>CAWICM010000001.1:0-265932 GCA_963834625.1 uncultured Solirubrobacterales bacterium
TGGGGTCGAATCGAAACGTTTTGCCCGGAAGCCCGAGCCCGGGGATCAGGCGAGGACGTCCCGCGTGCCGTGGAGAGCCGATCGGTGTGACTCCCGGTCAGGCGGATGGTCGCCTCTTGCTCGCTCGGTGACGTGATCGAGGGAGCGGGTTTTCACGGCGCGGTGTTCGACGTCGACGGCGTGCTCGTCGACTCGCCGCACGAGCACGCCTGGCGCGCCGCACTCGACCAGCTCTTCGAGACGAGCTGGACGTCGATTCGCGACGCTACGCAATACACCTCCGAGCGCTTCACGCCCGAGGTCTACCGCGAGCACATCTCCGGCAAGCCAACCATGAGCGGTGCGCGCGCCGCGCTGAGCTACTTCGGGGTGCCCTCCACCGACGCCCGCATCGAGGAGTACGCCCGCCGAAAACAGCGGGTCATGGACGAGCTCCTGCGGGCCGGCGAGCTGGCAGCCTACCCGGACGCCCTGCGGTTCGTGCTTGCCGTTCGTGGCGCCGAAACCCCGATCGCCGCGGCCTCGTCCTCGAAGAACGCAGCTCGGTTACTCGGCCAGATCAGACTCGATGCCTTCGCCGATCGCGAGGGCCTTCGCTACGCCTTCGTCCGGCCGGGCATCACCCTGCTCGACATTTTCGACGCGGACGTCTCTGGAAGGGATTTCGCCCATGGCGGCAAGCCCCATCCCGAGATCTTCCTTACCGCCGCGCAAGAGCTGGGCGTCCTCGCGGACCGGTGCTTCGCGGTCGAGGACGCCGTCTCCGGTGTACAGGCGGCGAAGGCGGCCGACATGGCCGTCATCGGCCTGGCACGGGCCGGCGAGGCGGACGCCCTCGCGGCCGCCGACGCCGACATCGTTGTCTCCACGTTGGACGAGGTCGATCTCCCAGCGCTCTCGGAGGGCTGTGTGGCGCGGAAGAAGGAGCCTCCGGACTCCTCCAGTTGACGACGGGGCGGCGCGCCCAATTCACTCGAAAGTCCTCGACCGCAGAACGGAACGGGCGCAGTCGGCGGGACCGCGATAATCGCTGACTCGCAAGACGCGGGCGCGTTCACCGCCTACCCAGACGCGCTGCGCTTCATCATCGCGATAAAGAGACGCCGGGATCCATGTCGCCGCGACCTCCTCCTCCTACAATGCCGGCCTCTTCCTGCGCCAGATCCGCCTGGACACCGTCGCGGAAGAGAACGGTCTGGAGTCCGACCGGGTGACGCCGGGGCTCACCCTCCTGGAGTCTTCGACGCCGATATATCGGGCCGCGACTTCGCGCAGGGGAAGCCGCATCCTGAGATTGTTCCTCACGGGGTGCAAAGAGCTGAGCGTGCCGCCGGAGGAGTGCTTCGGCGTTACGGACGCGGTGTCCGGCATCGAGGCGGCCGAGGCGGGAGGGATGGCGGCCGTCGGCCTCTCGCGCACACATGACGAGGAGCTCCTCGCCGCCGCCGATCCGGATGTGCTAGTCACCTCCCTGGACCATGTCGACCTCGACGCGCAGGCCGCTGGCTCAGAGGGGCGTCTGATCGCCGCAGATCACGCTCGACGAGGGGAAATAGCCACGGACGACCTGCGCATCGTCGCCGCCTGGGCGGGCTTTGAACTGGAGCTCCACTCGGGCGGTGTCTGCTCCTCGTAGGCGTCCGCCACCACCTCACCCAGGGTCACAGTCTTGCCCACCGTTGTCAAACTCCTGTTTTCCGGGTTAACCCAAGTCACCTCTCCGAGCGAGCTATGGCGCCGACCGGAGGCTACGCCTGTTATTCGAGTTTGCCCAACGATGTGCCTTCGCCGCGATGGCGCGCGGGATCGATCGGCCGATCAGGTGGAGCCGGCCAAGGCTGGCCGACCTCAAGGTCTCGTCCTGAAGTCGATATACCCGGACGCGGGTTGACATGTCGCGCGGTGGTGGGTAGAAGTGCGGTGAGAAGTTGAGCGCGGCAGCGAGAGGAGCGTGAGCCGTTGAGCAGCATCGCCAAGGGTGTTGTCGTCGAACACCCCGAGCAAACGCGAAACCAGCCACTGATCGGCCGCGGCATGGTGGTGCTGTTTATCGCGCTCGTCTGCTGCTTTACGGCTTGGGGTATCGCGCAGGACCTGACGACACCGATGGTCGCCGGGTTCAAGCGCATCTTCGACATGAGCACGTTTCAAGCCTCGCTTGTACAGCTGGCGTATTTCGGCGCGTACTTCCTGCTGGCACTCCCGGCGGCCTTCATCAATCAGCGCTTCGGCTATAAGACGGGCATCCTGAGCGGTCTTTCGCTTGCCGCGCTCGGCGCGTTTCTGTTTTATCCGGCGAGCAAGATCATGACCTACGACGCGTTCCTCGTCGCCCTGTTCGCGATGGCGGCCGGCTGCTCAATGCTCGAGACGTCAGCGAACCCGTATGTCATCGCGCTCGGTCCGGAGAGCACGGCAACGCGTCGCTTGAACCTCGCCCAGGCGTTCAATCCGGTCGGCACGAACCTCGGCGTGTTCCTCGCTGCGACGCTGATCCTGCCCAAACTCGCCGATCCGGTCGATATCTCGTCGCTGACACCGGATCAGCTACACACGATCCGCGCCGGCGAGCTGGGGGCGGTGATGGCGCCATACGTCGGCCTCGCGATCCTGCTGATCCTGATCGGGATCGCCATCGCAACCCGGAAGGCGCCGCCGATCGTGGAGGAGTTCCCAGACGCGCGCTCCTACGAGGGCGGCACGCGCGCGCTGTTTGGCGTCCTGTGGCGCAACAAGCGCTACCGGTTCGGGGTGGTTGCCCAGTTCATGAACGTCGGCGCGCAGGTGTGCACGTGGACGTACCTGATCCAGTATGTGGGTCAGGCGCTCGGCGGCAGCCTCACCAAGGGAGCCGCATACCTGCAGGTGAGTCTCTTGATCTTTCTCGCGTCGCGCTTCCTCATGACCTGGGTGATCGGATTCGTCCGGGCGACCAAGGTGCTGGCGGTGCTTGCGTTCCTTGCCGTTGCGCTGTGCCTGGTTGCGATGGGGAATCCGAACATGGCCGGCGTGATCGCCGTCGTCTCGCTGTCGTTCTGCCTGTCGCTGATGTTCCCGACGATCTACGGCGTCGCTCTGAAGGGCCTCGGACCGGCGACGAAGTTCGGAGCGGCCGGCCTCGTCATGGCGATCGTGGGCGGCGCGATCATGCCGGTGCTCCAGGGCAAGATCGTGGATGCGACCAGCCCCGCGTTCTCGTTCATCGTCCCGGCGTTCTGCTTCGCAGTGGTCGGTCTCTACGCGCTCTACGACCTCAAGGCCGAGCCGACCTTGACGGGCCGCCGACCAGCCCACGATGTCGCTCCTCCGATTGCCGCGAGGCCGCCGCAACCCGCCGAGGGAACGGGGTGAGCGGACGCTGGCGGGTCACGATCGTCGCGGCCGCCGTAGCCGCCGTGGTCAGCGCGTGCGGCAGCCAGTCGCCGACAAGCCCCGCGACGAGCACCAAGCAACTCGAGGTCGTGTCGTGGTGGACTTCGAAGTCCGAGTCGGCCGCCCTCAACGACTTGTTCGCCGCCTTCCGCGAGTCAAACCCGGGCGTCAGGGCAATTAACGGCGCGATCCCCGGCGGCGCCGGCTCCAACGCGATCGTCGAGCTCGCGAAACGACTCCAGCGCAACGACCCGCCCGATGTCTGGCAGACGTTCGCCGGGAAGTCGGTCCAGGGCTACGCCAGCCGCGGCGTCATCCGCAGCGTCGCTTCAATCTTCGCCGCTGAGCGTCTCAGCGAGAGGATGAACCCCACGATCCTCACCGCGCTCATGCACGACCATCAGCCGTACGGTGTCCCGACCGGCGCTCACCGCAGCAACGTCCTGTGGTTCAACACCAAGCTCCTCGAGCGGGCTGGCGTCGCACGCCCCTCGAGCAGCTACACGGTCGACTCGTTCATCAGCGACCTCAAGAAGATCAAAGCCTCGGGCTCGACGCCGCTATGCCTCGGCGCCAAGGACCCCTTCACCACGGTCGAGCTGTTCGAGAACACGCTTCTCAGCTCGATCGGAACCCGCGGTTGGCAGCACATGATCCACAACGGCCTCGACTGGCGCAGCAAGCAGGTCCACACCGCCCTAAATAACTTCGGCGCCATCCTGCGCTACGCCGACCCCGAGGCGAACCAGCTGACCTGGGACCAAGCGACCAAGAAGCTAGCGGCCGGAGGATGCGCTTTCGAGTCCATGAACGACTCGGCCTTCGGCGAGCTCATCGCCGACGGTGCACACGAGGGCACCGGGTTCGACGGCGTTGCCTTCCCCGGCACCCAGGGCGGCTTCCTCGCCGTCGTCGACGTCTTCGTCGCCGCAACCAAGGCAAAGAACGCCAAGAACGCCCTGGCGTTCCTAAGTGGGATTAGCAATCCCGCCACGCAACTCGCGTTCAGCAGGCATAAGGGGTCAATCCCTGTCGTGCACGACGTCGACGTCTCGTCGTTGCCCGCCTATCAGCGGGAATCCTCTAAGGCGTTCTGGACGTTGCCCGTGCTGCTGTCCGTCGCCCACGGCGAAGGGCTGAGCCCCGTCTTCCAAGAGGCCTTCTACGACGCCGTCGCGACCTACATACGAACGCGCGACCCGAACGCGTTCGCAGCCGATCTGTACAAATGGATCGCGCAGAGCACGGTCCCGCAACCCTGATCCCCGGCAGATCCCTCAGGCCGCAACGCGCAAGTGAGCGCGTGTCGAGCTTAAGGAACGACAACCCGTCGTCAACGCAAAGCAGGACGCTCAGGCCATCGACGCACGCGATGAGGATGTCTCTGAGGCCGCGGTGGCGCAGCTCGTTGTTGGGTCGGGTCAGGGCGCGGTGTCGGGCTTGCGCCCGGTCCGTTTCCCTGACCCGCCCGCCGAACCGGACGTGCCCGTTCCCGAGCATCCGGCTCTCCACAGGGCCATGCCGCTCATGCTGCTGCCGTGGTGTTCCATGGGTTCGGGATCTTGGTTCCCCGGTAGCGGTAGCGGGTGACCGGCACCGTGACCGGGTTAAACAGCGCGATCCCGTCATCCGTTGGCACCCATCCAGGGAGGTAGCGCCGAAGGATGCTTGCCCACGAGGCGCGGTGGTGTCGTTTGCGCAGCCAGCGGATGACGCGTCGCCATGCGAACACGCCGATCGCGCTGAACGTGCGTTTGGACACGCCGTGCTGGAAGTAGGCCGCCCATCCTCGGAGGGTCGAGTTGACCCGAGTGAGCAGGGCGGCCAGCGTCGGGAATGCTGATCTGTGCGTGAGCGTCCGCACCTTCGCCTTGATCGCCATCACGGCCTTCTTGGACGGGTAGGTGTAGACGTATTGCTTGGCGTGACCTCGTTTGCGCTTTCGTTGGATCCGGAAGCCGAGGAAGTCCAATGGACCTGCCCCGGTTTGCGTGACACCTGGTGTGTGGGTTGATTGTTGTTGTTCGAGCGGGTGATCTCAACCACCGAGCGGCGAGAGTCGTAGCTGTTCGTAGGCGATTGGGGAGAGCATCCCAAGGGTGGAGTGGCGGCGCTGGCGGTTGTAGAACGCCTCGATGTATTCGAACACGGCGGACTGCAGCTCGAGGCGCGAGGGTCAGCTGCGGCGGTTGACGAGCTCCTTCTTGAGCGTGGCGAAGAACGTCTCGGCGACGGCGTTCGACTTCGCCTGCGACTGCACCTGATGGTGTCGCTGGGCAGCGAACTGTCCGGGTAACCCATCCTTTCCATCCGTGGCGGGACCGCGAGTTCGTGTTCATCGTGGCCCGCCAGAACTGGGGCGAGGATCGGGTGCTGTTCTTCGATGAGGATGGCGTGCGTCGTTCGTTGCCGCGGGCCTGGACGGACGCCGCCGACGTGGACCCGTTCGTGATGTTGGCTGCGGGCCGCAGCTCGTTTCGGGTCGAGGATCTGGTGGCGTTGGTGGAGCTGCTCGTTGGACTGGGCGCCGTCGGCAGCGATCACGGGGTGTAAAAGCGATTATGCCGCATATGTCAGATGGATTTTGCCGCTCGCTGTGGAGGAGCGACTGTTGTGTCCCGTCCTCGCGCCAGGATGAGACTTGTATTCGTGGCGTCTTGCGATCTCGGTGCAGGCTTTTCTGTCCGGGCAATACGACAGAATTATCTTGACAAAGATTTGCGAGGTGATCTGATGGCGCGGCGTGGTGGTGAGGATCCGAAGGTGCGGGCGCTGCGGGCCGAGCGCAGCCTGAACCCGCGGCCGGAGACAGTCAGCGACGAGGCGTTCGCCTCATCGGAGTTTCTAGACGCGCGCGACCTGGTGCAGGTCAAGTACGAGATGGTGCGTCGGGCCCGGGTGGAGGGTGAGCCGGTCAGCCGCGCGGCGGAGGCGTTCGGGTTCTCGCGCCCTTCGTTCTATGCAGCGCAGGCGGCGCTCGATCAGGGCGGCCTGGCGGCGCTGGTGCCGGCGCGCCCGGGGCCCAGGGGCGCGCACAAGATGACCGGCGAGGTGGTGGTGTTCGCGCGCGAGCGGCTTGCCGGCGATCCGAAGCTCTCCTCCCAGGCGCTGGTCGAGCTGATCGCGGAGCGCTTCGGGGTCAGGGTGCACCGGCGTTCGGTAGAGCGCGCGCTCGCTCGCGCCGACCGGACTGAGGCAGAGGCTGCTGATGAAAGCGAGGATGACTGATGGGCCCGTTGCCGTCGACGTGGAGCGCTATGAGCAGCTGCGCTCGCACGCGCTCAAGGGCGGCCCGTCGGGGTTCAGGCTGGGGCTGGCGGTGTTGGAGCGTCGTGGGGTGGTGGCGTGGTCGCGTGCGTGGAGCAGCACCGCCCCGGCGAAGCCTGCCGCGGCGATCTCGTCGCGGGCTGCACTCCCGCCAGTGGCGTCTGACGAGGAGCTGGTCGGGGCGCTGGCCAGCATGGCGCTGGCGCGCGTCGCGGCCGGGTGAGCGATCGTGAGCGCGACTTCGATCGCCCAGAAGGTCACGGCCGAGCATCTGGCGCGCACGGCGTATCTGTATGTGCGCCAGTCGACACTGCGCCAGGTCAAGGACAACACCGAGTCCGGTGAGCGCCAATACGCGCTCAGGCAGCGCGCCGTGCAGCTCGGCTGGCCCCAGGAGCAGATCGTCGTGATCGACTCAGACCAGGGCCAGTCCGGCGCCAGCTCCTCGGGCCGGGAGGGATTCCAGCGGCTGGTCGCCGATGTCGGCCTGGGCAAGGCCGGGATCGTGCTCGGCCTGGAGGTCTCCAGGCTGGCGCGCAACAACGCCGACTGGCACCGGCTGCTTGAGATCTGCGCGCTGGCCAGCACGCTGATCTGTGACGAGGACGGGTTCTGTCCGATCTTCTGTGTGAGGTCTGGGTCTAACTGATCGGCCTGTGTGCCGACCCCGGTTCGACGAGGAGCCCCGGAGGGGCGAGTCGGCGATCCGGGGTCGGGCGCGGCCCGGAAAGGCCCCCCATGACCACGAAGTCCACGAAGTCCACGAAGTCCGGGATCATCGACGCGGTGGTCGGTGATCCCGCCGAGGAGCAGCAGAAGGAGCTCGTTGACCGCCTCGCTGGCCTGTTGCCGCGCGAGGGGCTCGAGGATGCGCTGAAGGGCCTCGATCCCGAGCAGATCACGGGGCCGGGCGGGCTTTTGACCCAGCTCGCCGGCCGGGTGATCGAGACCGCGCTCGGCGCCGAGTTGACCGAGCATCTCGGCTACCCGCCCGGCCAGGCGCCGCCCGGCGGCGCCGGGAACGTCCGCAACGGAGCGACGGGCAAGACGGTCCAGACCGAGCTCGGTCCGGTCGAGGTCAAGACGCCCCGGGACCGGGCCGGGACGTTCGAGCCGCAGCTGGTCGCCAAGCGCCAGACCCGGCTGGCGGGCCTGGACGAGAAGATCCTCGATCTGTACGCCGGCGGGATGTCGGTGCGCGACATCGAGAGCCACCTGCAGCGCCTCTACGGCACCACCGCCCTGGGCCGGGACACGATCAGCCGGGTCACCGACGCCGTGCTCGCCGACGTGCAGGCGTGGCGGACCCGGCCGCTTGAGCGGGTCTACCCGATCGTGTACCTGGACGCGCTGATGGTCAAGGTCCGCGAGGACCGGTCCGTCCGGACCCGCGCGTGCTACCTCGCGATCGGCGTGACCGTCGACGGGGAGCGTGAGGTGCTCGGACTGTGGTGGCAGGAATCGGAGGGCGCGAAGTTCTGGCTCGCCGTCCTGAACGACCTGCATCACCGTGGCGTCGAGGACGTCCTGATCTGCTGCGTCGACGGGCTGACCGGGTTCCCCGAGGCGATCGAGGCCGTGTTCCCCCAAGCATGGG
Source organism: uncultured Solirubrobacterales bacterium (assembly GCA_963834625.1). Classification (GTDB taxonomy): domain Bacteria; phylum Actinomycetota; class Thermoleophilia; order Solirubrobacterales; family Solirubrobacteraceae; genus Palsa-465. The sequence goes on from CAWICM010000001.1 coordinate 8,237, forward strand.
TGCAGACCTGCATCGTTCACCAGATCCGCAGCTCGATGCGATACGTCGCCTACCAGGACCGCAGGCGCGTCGCTGCCGCCCTGAAGCCCGTCTACGGCGCCGTGAACGTCGAGGCGGCCGAGCACGCGCTCGCCGCGTTCGAGGAGACCTGGGGCGGCAAGTACCCGATGATCGCCGCCTCCTGGCGGGAGCGCTGGGCCTACATCGTCCCGTTCCTGTCGCTCCCCGCCGACCTGCGACGCGCGGTCTACACGACGGATGAAAGTGTCAAGGCCGCGGCTGAATTTCAGGGCCGTGTTGGAGCCGTTTCCCGTGCTTGTGGCGGAGGTTGGTGGCTGCGAGGGTGTCGCTCGCCGGCAGGGACGCCGGCGAAACCGGGTCTGGATGGGGCTTCGTGGCGGGGAGTGAGGGCGTGCGTTGTCCTCGTCCCGCGTGGGACGCTGTTGGCAGGAGGCGGTGTCGGCGTTAGGCTTTGCTCAGGGCGTGGTCGACCCCGGAGCGAAGCGCAGGTTCGGGGACTGATGCCTGCCGCGCAGCTTGCCCCGCAGAGGGCCTTTTCAGTCGCGTCCCATTGGCGGCGGCCACGCCCACTTTCTGGCTCGGACGTTTGGCTTGCCAGTCCGCGACGAGCTGGCGATATGCGTGCTCGGCTTGCTCGGAGAGTTCGAGCTCGCGGCGACGGACGTCTGTGAGGTTGTGAGCCGCGGCGTTTCCTTTTTTGCCGCGGCGGGCTGGCATCCCGGCGCGGAGCTCGAGCGCCCGGAGCTTCTTCTCGGTCAGCGACGGGCGGCCGAACGCGTAGTCCTCGTCCTTGATGACCAGGTGCCAGCAGAGCACGGCGAGCTTGCGGGCGGTCGCGACGACCGCGATCTGCATTCCGCGCCGCGAGCGGATCCGTTCATAGAACGCGCGCAGCGGTCCTGGGGTGCGGACGGCGACCCAGGCGGCTTCGACGAGCATCCCGCGGGCGTGCGCGCGGCCGTGCTTGGTGATCCGCCCGTGGCTCGCTGGCGCGCCGCCGGATTGCCGGACCCGCGGGTTCAGCCCGAGGTATGACACCAGCCGGCCGGGGGCCGGGAACCGGTGAAAGTCGCCGACGGCCGCCACGATCGACAACGCCACGGTGGCATCGACACCGGGGATAGTCATCAGCCGCTTGACCTCCACCCGGTCGAGCGCGATCCGCCCGAGCGAAGCGTCGATGATCCGCAGCTCTTGGCCGTGGAAGTCGAGCTGGCGCAGCAGCGCCTCGACGGCGAGCTCCTCATCGGGTGGCAGCGGCTGGTTTGATAGCCAGCACCGGCCCTTGATCCCGAACAGATCCGACACCTGCGGCTTCGGGATCAGGTTTCGCTGCAGGATCGCCTGGACCTGATTCTTGAGCCTCGTCCGCTGGCGCACCAGGTGCGCGCGGCGAGCGACCTGCCGCCGGAGCGCCTGGGTGTGCTCGTCGGGCATCCACACCGCTGGGAGATAGTCAGCCGCGAGCAACTGCGCGAGGATCGCGGCGTCGACCTTGTCGGTCTTGACCTTCGCCTCCGCGATCGCCCGCGTCTTCATCGGGTTCGAAATCACCACCCGCGCGACCCGAGACGCGATCAGCTTCACGATCGCGTGCGTGTTGCACGTCGCCTCGATCGCAACTTCATCCGTCGGGAGGAGGCTGTCCGCGAACACCCGGATCGCCTCCGGCGTCGTCGCGATCTGACCGGCCTGACGAACCACACCGTCCTCCCACACCGCGATCTGAGCGAACTCGCGATGCACGTCCAAACCAATCCTGCGTGGCACTACTCTGCCCTCCTTCGAGCTGGTCGACGGCGGGAGGCCAGGCGGGCAAACGACAACTACGGATTCGCGCTCGCGGCGCATCCGGGTGAGTCGCAGGGGCGGCCAACTACAAACACGCGCTCGAGGCGCAACGTATATGAACGGCCTGCCCGGCCTGCGTTTGCTCCCGGATGCCCCTCGTCCCGGACGGTCGCACCGTACTCACCAAGCCCGAAGCGCTCAACAGCTGCAACAGCTCGATCAGGGGACACGGTGGGCATCTGCCGCCTTTCATACCGGTTACAAACAGCATCGAGAACCTCAACCGACAGATCCGCAAGAGCATCAAGACCCGCGGCCACTTCCCCGACGAACAAGCCGCCACGAAGCTCATCTACCTCGCGATCCTCCGAGCCGAAGGGAAATGGCGACAGGCATACAACTGGACCACAGCACTACGAGGCCTCAAGATCCACTTCGGAGACCGACTCCCCGACTGACACATCAACCAACCGGCTCAGGCCTCACACACAGAAGCTCGGACACCCTCCCGCATCGACTCATCATCGGGGAAGTCAACCTTCAACCGGTTAGAAATCTGCTCCGGGCTCCACGCAGCCGACCACCTGCGGTCCTGGCGTCGCGGCTTGTTCCGGCCCTTCCAAGGTGCCGCTGCAGGACCCGGCACCGCATTCCCGTCCGGTCGACGAACCTGGCCGCAGAGCCGCTCTTGCACATACTCGCGGAGCCGGTCGTCGTCGGCGAGTCTCGCGGTCTTCGGGCGCCGGGCCATCAGCTCAGCCTTCCATTGCGCGACCGAAGCACGGTAGTCCAGCCTTCCACCGCGAGTGGCCGCGTTGCGACGCAGCTCCCGCGAGATCGTCGACGGCGATCGCCCGACCCGCCGGGCGATCTCCCGAACCCCGACACCCTGCGCCCTCAACAGCGCGATCTCCTCCCGCTCCTCGAAACACAGATACCGGCCCGAGACTGAAGCAAGCATGAACGTTGGCATCCCACCACGCTCCCGAAACCAGCGGCTGCCTGCCGCCTGAGACACACCCACACCAAGCGCAGCTTCCTCACTGCTCAAGCCCGCCGCGATCCCACGCCAAAACAACCGCTCCACATCCCGACGCAGCGACGGCTTTCCCGGCGACTTCATCGGCGCCCTGCCCGTCAACTCCTTCATCCACCCCGCTGGCCTGCCCATCGCAACCCTCCTCGCTCAAGCGTTGCGACGACCGGTGGAATTCGCCTTGCGAGCCTTGGTCGGAGTGGTGAATCAGCCCCGGGTCCGGGCGCCGGCGCGCGAGCGCCATCTTCAGCGCGTCGACGACCAGGCTCGCGCGGGTGTGGGTGGCCATCGACCAGCCGACGATCTGCCGCGAGTAGGCGTCCTGGACGGCGGCGAGATACAGCCACCCCTCTCCGGTCCGCAGATAGGTGATGTCCGCGACCCACAACACGTTCGGCAGGTCGGGCCGGAACTGGCGCTCGACCAGGTCGGTGGCGGGTGTGATCCCGGGGATCCGGATAGTTGTCTTGTAGCGCTTGCGGGGCCTGATGCCAGAGATACCGGCCGCTTTCATGAGCCGCGCGACCCGCTTGCGCCCGACCCGGATCCCGTGCTCCATCCGGAGCTCGGCGTGGATTCGGGGCGCCCCGTAGACGCCTCGGCTGCCCTCGTGGATGCGCTTGATCTGCTCGGTCAGCCAAGCGTCTGAGAGCGCCCGATCCGACGGCGCCCCGGCGCTCCCAGTTATGAAAGCCAGTCCGGCTCACGCCGAGCACGCCGCACAGCACGGCGACGGGAAAGTTCGTCTTCTCCGCGGCGATCAACGAGTACACCTCGCCTACCGCCCGCCGTCCTCCCTCGCGAAGAAGACCGCCGCTTTTCGCAAAATCTCCCGCTCCATCCGCAACGTCGCGTTCTCATCCCGCAGCCGCTTGAGCTCCTCGCGCTCATCGCTCGAGAGGCCGCCCGGGCGCTCACCACGCGAGCTCTTCTCCTCCTTGAGCCAGTTACGCAACGTGACGTCGGAGATCCCCAAATCCTTCGCGAGCCGGCTGTGCGGCTTATCGCCGAGCCGGGCTAGACGGATCGCCTCCCGGCGGAACTCATCGGGATACGGCGGCCGAGTTCTGGGCACCTGAACCTCACTCTCCCCGGCTTACCACCGGAAGCGTTCAAGTGTCGTCGAAAACGGGGCAACTCCAGCCGGGGGTAATGGACGCCGAGAAGCAGCGCGGCTTCGCTGCCGCGCGAGACGCCTAGGGTCAGTATCCGGGAGGGGTCGACGCCGGGCTGACGGGCGAGCCAGCCGAGAGCCCGGGCGAAGTACTCGAGCGGGATGCGCGACAGAGTGGACGGCAGCCCGCGGTAGTTGAAGTATGCGATCGCAAGCGCGGGGTAGCCGGCGGCCGACAATGCCGCGGCCTGGAACGTCGGCAGCCCGCCCGAGGAGCCGCCGATCACGAGCACCGCCGGTCGTTTGCGCCCGCCCACTGGCGCGAACATTTCGCCCGCGAATCCGGCGGATACCGGCGTCAGCGTTCGCCCGTTCACGCTATCCGGTAGGAGTTGGCGCGTGAAGCTGACCGAGGACACAGTGTTCCCATTCGGGCGGGCAACGGCGGTGAACGGGACCGGGGATGCGTTCCGCCAGACGAAGGCCGCATCGCCCCGCTGGTTGCCGGCTGCATAGAGGACAAGAGACCAACGCTGGCTATGGCCTCTCCCTGCGGGTCGGCTCTGTACGTGGCAGCGGAAGCCCACGGCACACCATTCTCGTCGGTGGAACGCAGCGCGATCGTCACGGGCTGCCGCGGATGCAGCCCGCGAACCACGATGCGTAGCGGCTGATCGAACAGCTGCGCGTGCGGCAGGACCAGCAACGAGACGTGCTGTTTGGCGCTGCTCCCGCATCCCGCGAGCGCGCCAGCAACGCAGAGCACCGCGAGCGCGGCCGCCGCCCGACAGCTCCGCGCGCCCCACGCGCTACCCACTGCCTGCCTGATCCCGCCACCAACCGCCACACGAACACCCGCTGCCTCTTCAACGTGGTGCGATAATCGGAAAGAGCATAGATGACAACTCCACGGCGGGCGCCAGTGGCGTTATGGCCGGCAGGTTGTCCCGAAACTGGTCGCGATCCGGGAAAGAGCGGCGCCTCGTTGGCTAGCAGCCAGGACACCAAACCCCGCCTTCTGCTTCTCGATCAAGGCGGCACTCTTCGCTCGGCTGCTCCCCTGGCGACGGAGCAGAAGTCAGTTTTCGGCCGCGCGCCTTGGTTACACGTTGGGCGCCGTCGGCCGGCCACCTTGTCCGCGATGGGTCCGTGGGCTCAAGCCGTCCCCTTTAGTCGGCGGCGTCCAGCACCTCGACGGCTTCTTCCGATATCGGGCTGGTAGGCCTTACGAGGGCAGGTCAGATCGTCGCTTAGCTCCTTGAGACGCGGCCGCACTGCCGCGTCAACGCGGCACGATCCCTGCGGGTCATCTGCATGGGCGAGGCGCGCCTGGGCGTTGCCGCACCCGCGGCAACGCCCCCAGGGCGAACGTTATGCCGACAGCAGCCGCTGGAAGAACGAGCGATAGCGCTGGAGCGCTATCCGCAGGTCCTCGGTCGAGATGTCCTCCCCGCGGTCCCATTGCGCTTCTAGCCGCTCGCGCTCTTGGGCAAAGCCCTCGGCAAGCTGCTTCATGAGGTTCGCCACCAGCCCGTCGGCGTCCTCAACCGCTCCTCGGGGCTCGTCGACGAACCGCGTCTGCACCTCCTCCCAGCGCCGCTGGAAGCTCGAACTGGCTTCGGCTGACAGGAGTGGCCCAGCGTCGCCGGCCGAGCCCGTGCCCGCCGCTTGAGCGTCGGTCGTGCCAGCGGTGGGAGCCTCGGGCGCCGTCACGCCAGCGGCCGCCGTTTCGGCCCGCGACCGCGGGATGGAATCCTCTCGGAGGGCCGTGGATCCGGGAGTAGCCCCGAGGCCCGATGCCGTTGTCCCGCCGGCCTCATGCGGCGACGCGGTCGCGCGGATGTCGCCCTGGTCATCACCGACGGCCTTCGCGCTGCTCGCGTCGCCTGCCGGCGCGACCTCTCCGGTACGGTCCTGCTCGTCCGCGCTGCTGCCGATGCCGGGTTCCTCGCGGGTCGCAGCCCCTCTCATGGGCTGATCCTGATCTTGTCGTGTCTGGTCGTACACGTGCGGGCCTTCCGCGTCGCCCGCCACGGGGTCTGCCGCTACGTCCCGGTCAGTCGCCGGTCCGTTGGGCTGGGCGAGATCCCGAGTACTCAGAGTCTCTTCGCTGCGCTCCATTAATCATCCCCTCCGAATCGTCTGATCTGAAACAGTGGCCCGTCCGGGTCGTTCAGGTTGGCTCGCCTGATCAGATTCGTCTCTGGTTTGACGTTCACTCGTTTGCTGTTCGTTCCCCCGCGAAAGCAGGTCGTCGAAAAGCGCGCGGAAGTGAACCATCGACTGACGCAGCTGCTCCGTGCTCGCCCCTCCATTGCGGGCCTGCGACGAGATTTGGTGCGCTGCCCGATAGTTTTCGACCACGCTGGGATGCTCGACCGAGATGTCCGCCGCCCGCTGCTCGAAGTCCTCCTCCACCGGATAGCCACGGTCGCGCATGACCTCCTGCACCAGGGCGTGAGCCTCGCCGACTGCCGCTGCGGGCTCGTCCACGAAGTGACGCTGGGTCGCGGACCAGCGTTCGCTATAACGTTCGCGACACGCCGGATCCAGCGGCCGGATCTCGAACTTCTCGACACGCCGACGGCGATCGGTCAGCTCCTTCTCGGCCGCGCGCTGGTCGCCGTGCTCGGCCACCGTCCGGCGGTACTCAGGCCCGAACTCCTGCTTGAGTTGTCGCGATCTCCGCTGACGGACGAGCAGCAGCCCGATAACCGCAAGCAGCACCACGATCACACCCACAAGCACCCAGATCATGGATCTCCTCTCCTTCCACTCCCTCGCTCAGCGGGGGGTCGACGTCCTCTCCGGTGATATGTACCCGGATCCTCGACTTGCCAACGAAACCGTGGTCTCGATTGAGACGTACGCGTCCGGACGTGGTTGGGCGAAATCCCAACGCCGCGGGCCTAAGCCACCACGATGGGGGCCTCGTTCCCGGTCGCCCAGCGTCACCCAGAATGGACGATCACACTGATCCGATCGCGATTCCGGCGCCCTATCACAATGGGTTTGCTCGCAACGTCATCACATCCGAGGCCTCAACTTGTCCCTCCGCAGGCTTGGTCCGCCGCGCCAGCCACCGCTTGACGTATCGCAGCGCCACGGGCAGTCGGGCCGCCTCCACCGCACGAACCACGAGGTTCCAGGGACCGCCTAGTCATCGATTGACGTCAAGACGGTCTTTGACCCGCCGATGCAATCGCCCGCTGCGCGCCGGGCCGGCAAGGTGAATGCAATCGTCCAAGTGAGTCGTGAAAGAACTCACCTGCCGAGCGACCTTCACCTAACCTGGTCCCGCTTCGCGACCGTCGGGATCGGCCGTCCAGTCGCGGCTGTGATGTCTTACAACGGTATCTTGCCGCGGCCGCGGCGGCCGGCCGACGCGCTCCTGTCGGCCGCGCGCTGTGAGGTGCTGAAGGGCTTGCGCAGCCAACGACCGAGCGGACCCGGGGCCTTACCGGCCGCGCGTCCCCCGGTGCTGAGCGTGGCGTCGACGCCGTGCTGTGGCCGCGTCGACAAGCGCGGAACCAGGAACCCGAGGACCAGCAGCACAATGCAAACGACGATGATGACGGCAATTAGCATGGTCCTGTGCTACCCGCGCGAGCACGCGGCAACCGCGCATCCGGAACCGAACGCCCGGCGCAGGTGCTCATGCCGCCCGTCGATCGAGAGCGCGTATGCGACGGACATCGCGCTCTCGCCACAGCTCACTCTCCGCCCCGCGGTGTCGCGCCGAGGCGGCTCCCACCGCGCCCCGCGTGCTCCCGGTCGCCGCGCAGCCGTCGTAGGGACCGCCGGCCAGCAGCGTTCCCGTATGGCGTGATCGAGAGTTTCGTCAGGTAAACCCGTGAACTGACGCCGTCTCAATCATTCCGAGCGCCTGTCCGCGGGGCCGAGAACGAGAATCAGGCCGTCCCACCGCCGAGGGGGCGTAGGTCAACGCGACCGTCGTCCCGTACGTGAGGTGCAAGCCGATTTCATCGGCCAGCGAACCCCACCTGTACCTCCGCGGCGGCTCGTAGATCCCAAAGCGGCACGAGCTGGGCGTACGACGCTGCCCACACGCCGAGGCCGAAGAGCGCGTTCCGGGAGCCGCGCGCGGCTCCTGGACAAATCACGGCCGACTGCGTAGACGCCGCCCCACAGCGTTCCGTAGGACCAATGCATCACCTGCGTCAAGACGGGGATCGCCTGATGCGGGACTCGCCATCCCAGCACTCCTTCGATCAGCCGTTTGCCCCACCTGAGCCGGCGCGGGCGTCGACGCCCAATGATCCGGCTGCTCGCTGCCATCCGCGTCGGCGTCACCTAGATCCGGCTGCACGTCCCGGCGAGCACGCCGCCCGCGGATCTCCTGATGGCCAGTCATCGCCGCGACGCCCGCCACGCCGACCGCCAGTCCCTTCAACAGCTTCAGCGTCACGCCACAACCATTCCCGCTCAGGCACAGCACTCTCCCCCGGACCCCGCAGTTCACCAGCCGTTAAGCAAAGGCGACGACGTCGTCGAACAAGACATCACCACCGCCCCACCGGAGACGGTCTGGGATACCTGCTTCCACGAACAAGCAGCACTCTCCCGGCCAACGAGTCCCGGCTTGGGAGCTGCTGCATAGGGCTAATAGGGGCAGCCTGACAAAGTCCGCTTTCGGCGCCGACAGGTCTGACCGGTCACGCCGAACCGTGCCCCCTTAAGCGCGGCCAGCAGGGGAGGCGCCAGCCTGTTCGGAGCGCTTGCGGGGACGCCTTGTGCTCGTGGCCAGGAGCGGGACCCAGCGGAGTTGGCGGTGCCTGAGCTGCTATTGCCTCTCGATGCGGGGTACGCACGCCGGTTTACGTGGTCAGGTATGTGCTGCCGTGTGTGCGCAGGGCCGTTATGAAGCTGTCGCGATCGGCGTCGGCGTCGTATCCGTCGACACCGCAGTGTTCGCATCGAGCGGTGTAGGCCGCCACCAAGAGTCCGTGGGCGGCGATCTGTCCGCGTTCGCGTTGGGTGAGGGGGGTCGCGCGGGCGGCGCTGAAGTCGTCGATGAATGCCCTCATCTCGTCCGGGGTCGGGGCTCGCGGGACGCCGGGAAGATCGAACCGTGTGGTGTAGGTGATCGCGGCGACTCCAACGAGCGCCGCCTCGGAGCGGAGGGCCAGGCTGTCCCAGTCATAGATGGCGGAGATGGCCGCCTTGGCGAACCGGAAATGCTTGCCGCTCCAGTCGCTGTGACCGGCGATCGGCGGTCCGGTTCGGTCGATCGCGGCCTTTGCCTGTGCGCCGAGGGCGTCGATCCACTCCGCGCCCGCGCTCGTAACGTCGAAATCGAATATCGGCGCGTGGGCATGCGTGGGCCACAGCCGGTCGCCCTCGGTCAGGCTCCAGCTCCCGGCGAGCGCCCTGGGCGGCGGCTGTGTGCCGGTGATTGCGAGGTGCCAGGCAAGCGCTTCAGCGATTAGCTTGCGGCAGGCCGGATCGTGGGTGTCGCGAGACTCGCCGTCGTGGAGCAGTGCCTCTGCCGTCGCGTGACCGTTCACGAGCGGTACCGGGCCGACCAGCGGCTGCGGGCACGGCAACCCGGCGTTGTACAGCTGCGCTTGAATGTCGTGGACGGCCTGTAGTCGCTCGCGGGCCTCCCGCGGTTGATGGGCTTTGATCACCACCCTGCGCTCATCGCTGAGTCGAACGGCGACGACAGCGCCGACGCTCGTCGCGCGAAACAGCACCTCGGCGATTCCCGCTCCGAGCTCCAAAGTACAAAAGCGATCCACGACCGTTGCAATCTCGCCGTGATCCCGTGTTCCGAACACGATCTCTTCGACAAGGCATCGATGCCATGTTGATCTGGCTGCCGCACACCGCAATTTCAGCAGCGGGCGTCTCGGCGCGTGGCTCGAGCGTCGGTGAGGCTGGGATTGGCGCAAGTGCGACGGACGCGATTCACCCTGGGGTTGACGGACAGTCTTGATGATGGTCCCGAGGGTCGGCGGGTTCGACTCGCGGATTGGGACGACCTGCGTCACGAGTGACGACGCGGAGCCGGACACAACGCAAGTCGTCGGCGCGATCGTGGGAGCGTGCGCAGCTGGGACATGGCGCCACCTCCATCCTGATGACGCAGGGGCGCTGCCGCGGGGGCGTGAGGTGCGACTATCAGGCGGGCCCGAGCGCTGGCTCGACCCCGTGCGCGCCGACCGGCGAGGTCACGTCGCGCAGGAAGACCGCGCCGACCGCGGCGCCGCAAACTGCGAAGATCGCGCCGATCACGAACGCCAGGTGGTAGCCACCGGTAAGCGCCGCGGCGGTGCTGGCGCCGGCCGCGGCTAGGTGGTGCGTGCGCGCCGCGGCGGCGCTGGCCAGGATCGCGAGGCCGAGCGCTCCGCCCATCATGAACGCCGTGTTGGTGATGCCGGAGGCCAGGCCCGAGTCCTGTGGCTCGACGTCGCTCATGGATGCCATCAGCACGGGGTTGAAGGCTAGGCCGCCGCCGATGCCGAACAGCAGCATCGCTGGGAGCACGTCGAGCACGAACGAGCCGTGCACCGGAGCGCGTGCGAGCCACAGCAGCGCCGCCGCGGCGAGGAGCAGGCCGCCGGCGAGCGGCACCCGGAAGCCGTAGCGCATGACGAGCTTGGCCGAGAGGCCGAGCGAGAACACCATCATCAACAAGTTGCCTGGCAGGTACGCGAGGCCGACCTGGAGTGGGCTGTAGCCGAGCACCAGCTGGAGGTAGAGGGCGGACAGGAAGAACAGCGCGAACATTGCCGCCGCCCACAGGATTCCGACAATGTCGGCCGTGGTCAGATTGCGGTGGCGGAAGATCCCGAGCGGCACCAGCGGGGCGGGGACGCGCGCCTCCCAGGCGACGAACCCCGCACCGATCACCAACGCCGCTGCGAGCAGGCCGATCGTCTGCGCCGAGAGCCAACCGGCCGAGTTGCCGTTCACGATCGCGTAGACGGCGAGCACCATCGCGGTGGTGATCGCCACCGCGCCGGGGACGTCGAGGCGGCGCTCACGGGCACCCGTGCCCACGGCCGGCAGAAACCTGAGACCGCTCACCGTCACGGCGATCCCGATCGGGAGGTTGACGAGGAAGATCCAGTGCCAGCCGACGAGGTCGGTCAGCACACCGCCCATGAGCACGCCGATGCTGCCGCCTCCCGCCATAACAAACCCGAACACGCCCATCGCTTTCGCGCGCTCGGCGGGCTCGATGAACAGCATCACGATCAGCGAGAACGCGACCGCTGAGACGATCGCGCCGCCAAGTCCCTGCGCGGCCCGCGCGGCGATCAGCATCCCCTGCGACCCGGAGACGCCGCACACCAGGCTCGCGGTGGTGAACGCGGCGGTTCCGATCAGGAACAGCCGGCGCTGGCCTAACAGATCGCCTAGCCGCCCGGCGAGCAGCAAGAACCCGCCGAACGTCAGCATGTAGGCGTTCACCACCCACGCGAGCGAGGTCTGCGAGAAGCCCAGACTGGCGCGGATGGACGGCAGCGCGACGTTGACCACCGTCGTGTCGACGACGATCATCAGGTCGCCTACGCATAGGATCACGAGCGCGAGCCAGCGGGTACGGGCGCTCAGGTTTGCGGTCATCGGTTCCTCCTCTTCCGTGTTCGCCCCTATGACCGCGGCGGCGAGGAGAACTCATCGGTCACGGTCGCGCCTGGGCCCACGGCTACCCGCGCCGAGGAGTGGCTCCCGACCGTGTACGACATCGCGGGCCCGCTGCTTCAGTCAGCACGCCTGGACATCGAGCCACCGACCCTGGTGCAGGTCACGCAGGAGGCGATCAGCTGGCTGTCGCGCGCGATCGCCGAACTCGACGAAAGCTCCGCTGAAGCCCCAACCAGCCTCGCCGAGACGCTCGCTCGCCTACTCGCCGTCTGGACTTTCACTGACATCGCGCTAAGGGACGGCGAAGCTACCTGACCGGGTCAGGCCGCGGCGCTGCTCATCCCCTCCGCGGCGCTCCACAGCGCGCCGACAAGGCGGTCGATCGAGACCACCAGGACACCGCTCTCGCAGCGCTCCACGCCGGAAGCGCGAACGATGCAAAGAACCGCCAGCGCCCCGCGCGTCCACCGACGACGAGCAAGCCACACAGCCTGCTCACGCACCCGGCGCAGATGGCGCTCGTCATACGACCTGGTCTTGGTCTCGATCGCGAACCCGAGTCCGCTCGGCGCCACCACTGCCGAGTCGATGTCCCCGCGTCCCGGCCACGAGACGGAACGACGCACCCTCCAGCCCTCCCGGCGGAGGGGATCGAGGACCATCTGCACCTCGCGCTCGGACCGAGCCCCGACCCCGCTCCGCGCGGCGAGCGACAGCCAGTGGCGAGCGCGGAGCCCGAGCAGGATGGCGACCGCGAGCAGCAGCGCGCCGGGCGTGACGGCACCGCTCGTCACGACGAACCCTCCGAGGACTCCTGCCGCCGCGCCCGCCAGCCCGAGGCGCGCGCCGCGGGCGACCCTGCGGCGCTGCTGGCGAAGCGGGTAGTTCATCCCGCGCCTTCGCCAAAGGCCACATGCTCGGACCGCGCATGTCCCGATATTCCCACCGCCTCAGGACACCGAGATGCGACCTCGATGCGACCTCGACCTCTGCCGTATATGCAGAATCTCGCAGATCCTCGCATATTCGACATCCGTCGAACTACGGCCAAAAGTGGGGCATTTGCGGCAGGTTTCTGCAAGCGCCTGCGAGACCGTGAAAGCGGACGACGGGTCTCGAACCCGCGACCTTCGGCTTGGGAAAACGACCCTCGATGGCTTCGCGCGTTCGCGCTCGGTTGACGGAGCGACGACTCTCGATCGCCCGAGGATTAGAGCCGGCGATGAGCCCGGGAGGAGTACGAGAATCGCGACCCCTCGACAACCCATATGGCATCGCGCGCCCCGGGCCCGAAATGGCCGCGCCGATATGCGACCAAAATGAGACCACGAACTCTGCCGGAGACGCAGATCACCGCATCTCGTCGCATGTTCGATGGTTATCGAACGACTGGCCTGTCAATGGCCATCTGTTTCTCCCCACTGGCGGCCACAAAATTCCCCACTGGTGGCCAGTTTTTCTCCCCACTGGCGGCCACGAATCTCCCCACCGACAGGGATGAGGTTGTCGGGGTCAGGTCAGGGGCTTGACCCCCTTTCCGGCGGTTGCTTGGGCGAGCCGGTAGCTGTCTTGGCCTTCGGTGATGATCACGTGGGCGTGGTGCAGGAGCCGGTCGACGGTCGCGGTCGCGAGGCTTTTGGGCATCAGCTCGTCGAACCCGGACGGGTGGATGTTCGAGGAGATCGCGATCGATCGTTTCTCGTAGGCGGCGTCGATCACGCGGAACAGAGCCTCGGCGGCGTCGGTTGACACGGGCAAGAGACCGACGTCATCGATGACGACGAGATCGGCGCGGATCAGCTTTGCGATCGCCTTATTGATCGTGTCGTCGGCTCGATGGCGGCGCAGCAGTTGCGCGAGCGTCTCGAGCGTGTGCCAGGCGACTATCTTGCCCTTGTCGATCGCGAGATGCCCCAAGGCTTCGACGAGGTGGCTCTTGCCGGTACCTGACGGACCGCAGATCACCAGCACTTCGGCGCGGTCGAGCCATTCCAGTGTTTGGAGCGCTCGCTGCGTCTTGGGCGGGATTGCGGAGCGGTCTGGCTCCCAGGCGTCGAACGTCTTGCCTGCGGGGAGCCCGGAGGCGCGCCGGCGGGTCCGGATTGTCGCCTGTTCGCGGCCCTTGACCTCTTCGGCGAGCAGCACCCGCAGCACTTCGGCGTGTTCCCACCGTTGTGCGGTCGCGTTCGCGATCACCTCGGGCGCGGCTCTGCGGATGTATGGCAGCCGCATGCGGCGCAGCAGCCGGTCGAGCTCGTCGGGTAGCGGCGGTGGGGCTGGTGGTTTGACGGTCATCGCCCGAATCCCTCCCAGCTGCGGGTCGAGCGTTGCAACGAGTTGGCCTCTGAGCGGGCGGGGAACGGGATCAGCTCACCGGTCTGCTGCTGGTGGGCGAGGATCGCGGCGACGTCACCGTCCGCGAACCGGCCGGCATCAGCACACGTCCGCAGCGCCCGCTCGACCTCGAGGGTGCCGTGCAGCTTCGCGAGGTCGACCGCTTCGGCCATCTTGCGCCTCACACGTTGCACGCCGGCGGCACCGGCTGTGATCAGCCAGGTCTCGGCGCCGTCGCCGATCGCCAGGAACGCCCGCTCCTCGCTGCTGCGGGCGGTGGGCTTGCGCTCGAGCGCGCCCGCCGGCCGCGGCGGATAATGCCCGTCGTCGATCGAGGGACGCCCGGGAGTCGTGAGCCGATGACGGGCGACCTCCCGCGGGCCCTGATGTCCGTCGACGTGCACCACGATCAGCTGATCGCCGTCGACCCTGGCCCACACGCGCTCGTCGATCAGCTCGTGCGGGACCGAATACAAAGCGCCGCCAACCGAGATCAGCGACTGCCAATTGACCTTGCGCGTTTCCCCAAAGCACACGGTGTGCGGCAAGCGCGGCAGCCGGTGCAGCCGCTCGTGCTCCTCGGCCAACCGCAGGATCGGCGGCTCCATCGTGGCTCGGTGCGGCCGCGTGTTGACCTCGGCCATCAACTCCTCACACGCCAGCTCGAGCTCCGTGAAGCTCCCGTAGTCGGGCCGGAGGTTGTGATCGGTCGGAACCAGATCCGCCTTCGCCACACGCACCGTGGCCTCCGAGCCGCCCTTCGATTGGGGGTCTGCCGGCACGCACGTCGCGATCGTCAACCCGTAATGCCGAGCTACCGACACGATCTGCGGGTTGCGAACGGCGATCCCGGCCACGTGATCGACCGTGACCGTCTTCTCGTTATCGGTCAACGCATACGTCGGCGCGCCGCCGAACACCCTCAGCGCCCGGTCCAGGCCGATCACGACCGACGGCAGCGTCTTATCGCGCAACGGGACCACCACCCGAAACCGCGACCACGCCAACCACGCGCAGAACAACACCGTCCGGCGGCCCTCGATCACCGGACCATCGCCATAGTCGAACTGCATCCACAACCCCGGCTCCGGGATCCACGGCCGCGTCCGCCGGCCGTGACGCTGACGCCACCGCCGCTTCGAATCAGCCACCCACCGCCTCGTTGTCCGCGACGAACCCTGATAGCCGATCGCGACCAGCTTGCCGTGCGCGACGTCCGCCCGAATCCTCCCCGACGACCGATCGACCAGCTCATCGATCTTCGCCTGAAACACCTGCTCCATCGCTGGCCGCTTGCGCTGCATCACCGGCACCCCACCCGTGAGCTCACGCTGCTGCACCCAACACGCGACCGTCTTGTGATCGCATCCAGCCAGCACCGCCGCTTGGCGAAGCGAGCCGGTCAAGTCATACGCCTCGAGGATCTCCATCACTTCCTCCGGTTTCTTCACGAGCCGTCCTCCCGGTCGCGTCATGAGTGCCAGACGCCAACCCGGATATCGGGCGATCAGGACAGAACCGGTGGGGAGATTCGTGGCCGCCAGTGGGGAGAATTAGCGGCCGCCAACGGGGAGTTCCGATGGCCGCCTACGGGGAGAATCTCATGGCCACCGACACGAGAGACCCGCAAACGCTGAATGCAGGTGCGCGGCCCTCACCGGTGCCGCCTCGTAAGCGTGCCCGCGCGTGAGCGAAACCATGGCTCTGGCCTCAGCGGCCTCCCGCTGGGTGGAATCCGCGTGATCACACCTGGGAATTCCGTGGTCCTTGACAGCGGTCGCGTGCGACAGACGCCTGAACGCGCGGCCCGCCTCGCTGCCGGCGATATGGAGGGCGCTCACGTTCGCGGTCGCTCGACGTGTCGGAGCATCAAGCGGGGCTGCGGCTCGGTGCTGCGCCGACCAGTTCGGGAACCGGGTGGGAGTGGCGTGCGCTGCGCTGCGGGCATCTGCTGCGACTGCGCGACGAAGGGCACGACACGGTCCTTACGGGTTGCCGTATCGCAACGCCAGGGATGCGACGGCATAGGAGATCCCGGCGACGGCGAGGAGCGCGGTATATGGGCTGGTGCTCTCTCCGCGTGCGAGCGTGAAAGCGGCACATCCGGTGATCGCGATGACGAGGACTGTGCCGGCGATCGACATCGCGCGCGTGTTGATGACCGCCTCGCGTTCGTCCCCGTCGTGGCGGCGTCCGCGGCGGGCGGGTTCGAACCGGCTGGCGACCGGCGACAGCGCGCCGATGGCGGAGAGCACGGCGAACCACAGGACGCCGCTGAGGATGTGCCCGCCCATCCCCGCGGCGGCGAGGATGACGGCACCGAGTGCGGCGGGGACAAGCGGAATGAGCCACCGCGAGCGCCACTGATCGGTGGCGTCGGCCCGCGCGTCGTGGTTGTTCGGCTTGTTCGGTCGTGTCATGGACTTGGGGTGGTTTTGGGGTTTAGGAGATGAGGAACGCCGCAACGATGAGCATGACCGCTGCGGTAGCCCAGTGGACCCCGAACGCGGTCGCTTTCGGCCCGCCGCTGCGCAGGACGATCGTCCCGTCGGTGATGGGGACTGTCGCGGCGGCGAGCATCAGGTAACCGAGGTCCCGGTGTGCGCCATCGATCAGGAGTGCGGCGAAGGCGATGCCGATGGCGATGTCGCGCGCGGCCTCAACAGCGAGCCACGCACGGTTAGGCACAGCGGTGCCCTGGTCGCCGGGGATCCCGAACCCGGCGGCGGCCGGACTGGGATCGAGGAGGTAGCGCAAGCCCATGAGGATGGTGGCGAGGGCGAGCAACCCGGCGAGCGCGGATCCGATGTCGCTCAGCATGCCGTCGCCCCGGGGGGTGTCGTCGGCTGCAGCCAATCCGTGTCCATGTCGGGCGCGGTGTGGATTGCGGTGAGGCGCAGTTGCGTCTCTCCGGTGTTGGTGAAGCGATGAGCGCTCATCGCGGGGGCGATGAGGATGTCTCCGGCGGCCGCCGTCAGTCGGTGGTCGTCGATCTCGAAGCGAGCCTCTCCGGCGTGGACGACGAACACCTCGGCGTAGGGGTGGCGGTGAAGTAGCGGGCCTGCGCCGGGGCGGTCGTCAACGAGGAACAGCGAGATCGGCAGCCCGCCGTGGTGGGCGCCGATGAACCGATGGCCCTCAGCCGGGCCGGGGAGGTCATCGTGGCTGATGCGCACCGACCTGGCTGTCGTCAGTGGCGTGGCCGGCGAGGCGGAGGAGTGGTGAAGGTGGTTGGTATCGCTCATGGCCGCAGTCTCGATCATCACCCTCCATTCGTCCAACCGATAGTGACAATAGGACTGAGCGATAGAATCGCTGAGTGGAGTTGCGGCAGCTCTCGCACGTCGTGGCGGTCGCCGAGGAACGTCACTTCACCCGTGCGGCGGCACGGGTCCACCTCACGCAGTCGAGCCTGTCCAGCTCGGTTCGCGCGCTCGAGCGCGAACTTGGCAGCGACCTGTTCGTGCGCAGCACCCGGCAGGTGGAGCTGACCCAAGCCGGGCGGGCGCTGCTTCCGGCGGCCAGGCGGGCCATCGCCGCGGCCGAGGACGCCCATGATGCGGTTGCCGCGGTCCGCGGGCTGGTGCGCGGCCACCTGGCGATCGGCGCCATCCAGACGCTTGGCCAGGTCCACCTGCCCGGGCTGGTCGCCCGCTTTCACCGCACGTTTCCGGCCGTGACGTTGAGGCTCCATCACGCCGGCGCTCCGGAGCTCGTGCGACGCACCGCGGACGGTGAGATCGATCTCGCGATCGTTGACCCACCGCTCGGACCGCAGGGCGACCGGGTACGGGCCACAACGATCGCCACCGAATCGCTGCAGCTCGCCGTCGCCGCGGACGGTCCGCTCGCGCACCGCAGCCGCGTCCGGCTGAGTGACCTCGCCGACCATGAGTTCATCGAGTACCGCCCGGACTCCGCGCTACGCGCCAGCATCGACCGAGCGTGTCACAGGGTCGGGCTGCAGCGTCAGATCGCCTGCGAGATCGATGCCCTCCCTGAGCTCGTCGAGCTGGTGGCGCTCGGGGTCGGCGTGTCATTGCTGCCGCCCGCCGCGATCCGACTGGCGTATGGCCGCGCGACCGGGATCGCCACCGACCCTGCGATCCCGCGCGAGCTGATCTTGGTCACCCCGCTCGACCGGAACCCTTCACCGGCCGGCGCAGCGTTCCTGCGGCTGCTCAGACCGAACCCGAGCACCGAGGACTCAATCGATCCCCATGCCCCGTGAAAACACGCAGATTGCAGGAGTCAAGCCGGTCGACGATGTCCCCGCTACTCGCCACCTGGGGGGACCGTCCCGTTATCGTCCTCTCCGTCATCAGGATCGCTGACCCGGAGTAGCGCGTTGTCAGCGATACAGGGAAGGCGCCATCAGCATTCACCGCGCCGGGGAAACCCGCAGAATTCGGAAGCAGGTCTCGGCTTGCTGCGCCGCTCAGACACGCAATGCGCGGACCGCAGGGGAGCCGGCGCCTTCCGATGGGACCTGAGGTGCGCCCTACCGGGACGCGTTGCGCTCGTGGCGAAACTCGGGTGTGGCGCGGCTTGGGCGGCCTGTCCTGCTTTTGATCTGGGACGCGCATTGTGGCGCCACCCAACGAGCACTGTCGCGGCAAAGGATGCGTGAGGTCAACCGATGCGCCGCTGCAAGCTTCCTAGCTGCAAACGGCACAGCCGAGCGAGGTTAGGCTCGCTGGGACGGAGCGGCTAATGCACGTGTTCTCGTGCACACGTAGTCGATCGGACATCTCCGGGGTTGTGCGTCCAACGGGCCAGGATCTCGCGATGTGCAGGGACCAAATGGACCTCGCGTGGCGGTCGGTGATGTCGCCCAGACCGTCGGCCCTTCCGTGAACTCGAGGTGCAGGCGTGGTCGATCGGCCAAGACGAGGCAACGGGCGATTCGAAGGTTCAGACGCGATGCGCGCTGGTCTCCGACCCGACCCGCGGGTTCTACGTCGCAGCCGCTCCGGGCCTGAGTTATCCGACCCTGCTGAAGGAGTGCTGGGAGCAGTTTGACCCGCTTGCCCTCTGCTGACAGCCGGATCCTCCGCGCTCGACCACTGCGCGGAGACGGTGCCCTGGCCCTCCGTACCGAGCTCGACGCCCTCGGCCGCGCGTCGCTGATCTAGCACCGGGAATCTCGGCGCCGACGGATCTGAACGTGTTCGGGCGCTACCTGACGCCGTACCTTTCGAACTACCGATCGCGACGAATAGATGCGGCCTGACGCTACTGAGCGCGCCCGGCTTCAACGCGTGGCGCGCGCGGGGGGGCGTCGGCGCCCGGTCGCCGGCGGAGCCGGTACATCCGCAGCACGCCGTAGTGCTTGGCCGCCGCCATCCGGCCCACGTAGTCGCTGGTGAACTCGCGGCGGCCGTCGAGCACGAGCGCGGCGGCGAAGGACTCCGTGACATAGACCGTTCCGGGTGGCGTGACCGGCTCGATCCGCGCCGTGCGGCTCACGTGCGACCCCATGTACGCGGGCTCGTCGAGGACCGGGTCGTGGGTGGGGAACACCGGGCCGACGTGCCCTCCGAGGCGCAGCGCGAGTCCGGCCGGCAGACCCTCGCCCTCCAGATCGAGGGCGGCGATCGCGTCCTGAAGGTCGAGCGCGCAGGCGGCGGCCGACCTGGCATCCGAGAGCACGACGTATACAGCGTCGCCCCAGGTGTTTCGGTGCCAGACCTGGTCGCGATTGCGCCCCACGACGGCGGCGAAGGCTCCCAGGACCCGGTCGGCGAATGTCGGAAGCTGCTCGTCGGTCAGCCTCGAGAATCCCGCGACGTCCCCGAACAGCATCGCCCGGACGATCCGCTGGGGTCGGTGGTCGGAGGGGACCGGGGTAGAGCGGACCGGGGTAGCGGAGACCGGGGTAGCGGAGACCGGGGTAGCGAGGACCCGGCCCGCGAGGACCGGCGCGGGCGTGGAGCTTTCGACAGCGTCGCCGTCGACCTGGGTGATGGTCGCGGCGCGGTCCGGCGAGACAATCGTGACTGGGCGGCCGCCACGCCGCCAGGTGGCGACGTCGATCGCGGTTCCTGCGGCGCCGTCCGCCGGGCCCCCGTCCCACACCGCCAGCTGGCGCGCCTCACTGTCGAGGTACTGGGCGCGCAGCAGCGCCAGCCCCATCGCGAGCTCGGCGCCGTAACGAAACAGGACGTCGTCACCGAGGAAGGCGTCGTTGGTCGCGTAGTCGACTGCGGTCGCGGCGGCGAGGCACCGCTCGAAGCGCTCGCCCCAGTCGCCGCCCGATGGCAGCACCGAGAGCTCAAGGAACTCCTGACGCGCAAACGGGAGCACGACGTGAAGCTCGGCGCCGCCGGCGAGCAGGGCTTCGGCCCACAGGATGTCGGCCCCGCTGGCCAGCGAGCCATAAGCGAATCCGGCCACGTGCTTCGCCACGACCTGGGCGATGCTCGCCGCCGCGCTGGCCTCGGCGTCCCGTGGAAACCTCCCAGCGCCGTCCTCGCCGCCGATCCTGTGCCCACAGAAATGAACGACCGGTGGGCCGGCGAGGACCGACAGGAGCTCCGGGTCGATGCCGAGCGCCGTGCAGATCGTGCGCAGCTGGCGCCGGGTGGTGGCGAGCGCGGCGTAGTCGCCGCCGTGACGCGCCGCGGCGCGTTCAAGCGCGCGGCGCGCGGCGCGTCGGCGGCCCAGGAGCAGCTGCGCCTCCCCCTCGGTGGCCGCGGCATAGTAGGAATCCTCACGACCGTCGGCAAGCATCTCGAGCACGTCGCGGGCCAGTTGGCGCGCTCGCCCTGGCCGGCCGGCAAGCAGCCACAGCGTTGCCGCGTTGATCGCGGGGTAATAGCCACCGGTGGACGCGAAGACCTCGCCGTAGCGCTCCGCGGCCGCTGCGGCCAGCCGACGGCGCTCGCCGCCCTCGGTCGCCAGCGCGACGTCCTTGGAGATCCGTGCGCCGAGCGCGGCCACGTCCTCGTCGCGGACGTTCGCGAGCTCGTATTGCTCGAACCGCCGCCGGGCTTCCTCCGTGGCCCCGGCGCGCGCGAGCGCGAGCACCGCCCGGTGCTTGAGACGCAGGTCGTTGCCATGCTGCGCCAGTCCGCGCTGCGCGACGTCGAACGCCGCCAGTAGCTCCCCTCGGCGCTCCTCGAGCTTGACCGCTTCGAGCCACCACACGGCGGAGTGCCTGTGATCCTCGCCCGGCGGTGGCTGTCCGACCCGCATCCAGGGACCTCAGCAGACGCGCTGAAACCGTTCGTTGGGGACGTAACGCGCCCAGTCGTCGCGGCTGAGCTGGCTCTGAAGCGTGTGGCACAAGGCGCGGCTCACGGTGTGCGGATTCAGGTCCCAGGTGATCAGGGCTCCATCCTGGCCCCCGCTGGCCAGCGTCCCGTTCGGCGCGAACGCCACGGTCTTGACCGAGTCGCTGTGGCCGCTCAGGGTCGCGAGCAGCGCCCGGGAGCCGCGCACGTTCCACAGCTTGACCGTCGAGTCCTGGCCGGCGCTGGCCAGGGTCTCGCCATTGGGGCTGAACGCGAGATCCTGGACTGGGCCGAGGTGGCCACCGAAGCTGCTCAGCTGCCGCGGCGACCGGCGATGAGCTTCAAGGTCCCAGAGCACGATCGAGCCGTCACCGTAGCCCGCGGCGACCGTGCGCCCATCGGGGCTGACGGCCGCGCTGTAGAGCTCGGGTCGATTGGTGAACCTCGTCGCGAGCTTGCCGGTCTGCACGTTCCAGACCTCGACGTCGACTCCGGCGGCGACGAGATCGCGGCCGGTCGGTGTGAACGCGAGCCGCTCGTAGCCGCCGAACTCCTCGGCGCTGCCTAACCTGCGCACGATTCGACGGGTGTCAATGTCGTACAGCATGATCGGCCCGGGGATCCCCGCCATCGCCAGCGTGCGTCCGTCGGGACTGAAGGCCACCAGGTAGAGGATGTCGAGTTGACTCGAGGGCACGTCGACCCTCGCCACCACCTTTCCGGTGTCGGTGCTCCAGATCCACGCGGCGTTGCGACCGGCGGTGGCGACCAGCCGATCGTCAGGACTGAACGCGACATCCCGGGTGGTGCTGCCCACGCCGGGCTCCCGAGGATCAGGAACGAGCCGTCGGACCACTTGATGGTTCTGGCTGTCGAGCAGTGCCACCGTGCCGCCCCCGTCGGCCACCGCGATCAGTTTGCCGCTGTGACTGAAGGCCACCCGATCCTGGACGTAGTTGTCCAACACGACCGCGCCCTGCAGCTTCCAGAGCTGCACAGTCCCATCGCTGATAGAGCTCGTTGCGAGCAGACTGCCGTCAGGGCTGAACTGCACCCTGTCGAGGTTGGTCGCTAGCGGTGGAAGCGAAGTGAGCTGCGTTCCACTGGCGGCATTCCAGAGGCTGGCGGTGCGACCGCTGACCGTGGCGATCATGCGGCCGTCGGGGCTGAACGCGATCCCTTCGACGGCGTTCGAGTTGCCGGTCAGAGTCGTCAGCAGCCGGCGGCCGTGGGTGGACCAGACCGTGACGTTGTGGTTGCGCGCGGCGGTGGCGATCGAATTGCCATCGGGACTGAATGCGATCGCCGAGCTGTAGATCGGGTCGCTGTTGCCTGGTAGCGACTCCAGCGCGGTGCCGGTCCGCACATCGATCAACTTCACCGTTTGGTGATCGCCGACCGCGGCCAGGATGTTCGAGTTGACGGGATCGAAGATGACCTTCGACGTGGTCTTGGAGAAGGGCTTGGACACCCTGAGCAGCCGGTCGGACTGGACGGCCACTAGGTCGATGGTGCCGCCGACGTTGGCGGTGGCGACAGTCTTTCCGTTCGGGCTAATGGCCGCGTCGGTGACATTGAGCTTTGGGCGGGCGAACGACCTCTGGCGATGCAGGCCATGGGCGTCGAGCAGCGTGAAACCGTCATCGTCGGTGGCGAGAATGCCGCCCCCGTCCCGGCTGTAGGCGATCTCGTCTCCGGTGAATCCGGGCGGGGCGACGCTGGCAATTCTCCGATGCGTGGCGGAGTTCCACAGGCTGATCGTGCCGGGGTTAGCGGTCGCCAGGGTCCGGCTGTCGGAACTGAAGGCGGTCGACAGCACACCAAAGCGCTCGGGCGGGATCGACCCGGCGTAGAGTTGAGCCTGCTCGGTGAGCAGGCTGGAGAGTGCCTGCTCGGTGGGCGAGATCCGGAAGCCTTCGACGCCTAGCAGCATCGATAGGTCAGGCCGCGTCCGGTGAAGCGACGCGGCCTCGAACGCGACCTGGCGTGAATCGGCGAGCTGGCGTTGCGACAGCGCGGTCTGACGCTGCGTCACTGCGGTCTGACGCTGCTGCGCTCTGATGATGGCCAGGGTTCCGAGCGCAGCGGAGATAACGAGCGCGGCGGCAATCGCGGCGACCGTCGCGATTCGGCGCCGAGTGGTCGCCTGATGACTGGCGAGAATGAAGGCTCGCTGGTCGGCGGTCGGGGCTTCCGCGTGCGAGTTCTGATCCGCGAGCCAGCGCTGGGCGTCTCTGAGGTCGCTGCCTCGCAACAGAAGGCTGGCGTCGTGGCCGGCTCCCTCCCACTCCTTGGCCCGCACGGCAAGGCGGGCGTGGCTGTCGACCCACTCCAGGTCGGTCTCCACGGCGCTGACCAGCTGATCGACGCCGGCGTCAAAGTGCTCATCGTCACGCAGCTCGATCCAGTTGGGCCGCTTGAGCTCGAACGAGACCGAGTCGGAGTCGACGTCGCGAGTCAGCACCGGAATCAGGCGCTTGTTGGCGGTGATCGCCTGCCGCAGCTCCTGCCCGCACTCGTACGAGGTGACTGCGTCAGGACTGATGACGAAGACGAACGCCCGCGCGGCCTCGATTCCCTTCTCGATCCGATCGCGCCAGTCGGCGGCCGGCGGGATGTCGACCCTGTCGAGCCATACCGTCTTGTCCCGCTCCTCGAGCGCGCCGACCAGCCGACCCCACACAAAGTCCGCGTCGGCGCGCGCGTACGAGATGAACACATCTGGACGATCCGGACGCTTCGTCGCTTGGCTGATGGCCGGTGGCAGGACCTGCATTCCCCTCTGCGATGGATCCAGAGCCCGGGCGAACGGCGTCGTGACGGAGCCGCCACGAGCACGCGCCGCGATCTTCGCAGATCGCCAAACGATGCGGCGTCCTGCGCCGTCGTGCTGATCTCAGCGGCTCAATCCTGCGTCTGGTGACCGTTATGAAGCAGATCAGCCGGCTCCACGAGTGACTTGTGGCCGGCGCCGCGGGGGCGTGGCCTTCCATCCGGCGCGGGAGCATCGCCGTGCTCTGATTGCATGGCGGTGCTGGCCTCAGCGGCACTCTCGACAACACTGTCCCTTTACGCGCGAAGCGATGCGTCCGATCAGTGGCGATGTACGGCGAAGCACCGAGGTCAACCGAGACCTGCTCTACGAGCCCGACGAGCATCTCGAGCGAGACGCCGAGTTCCCTCCTATGCGCGGAACTGAGGGGTTTACTGCGATGTCGGTGGAAGTGTGGCTCAGCCACAAGCGCGGAGGCCGGTACTTGAACTCACCACACGGATGCTCACAGCCCACCGTCCGAGGTCGGCAGCTTGACGCGCACGGCGAACCCGCCGCCGGCTGCCGGCTCCGCCGTCAGTTGGCCGCCGTGCAGGGCGGCCCGCTCGCGCATGCCGATCAACCCCAGGCCGCCCGGGCTCATCCCTGATAGCGCCGTCGCGCCGCGGCCGTCGTCGATGATCTCGACCTCGAGCTCGTCGGGCCAGTACCGCACGTGCACGTCGGCGCGCGACGCCGCCGCGTGCTTGAGGGTGTTAGTCAGCGCTTCCTGCACGATGCGGTACGCCGACACGCCGATCGTCGGCGGCAACGAGCGTTCCTCCCCTTCGATGCTGACCGCGACAGCGAGCTCGGACTCACTCATGCTCGCCGCCAGCCGCGGAAGCTGGCTCAGGCCAGGGCGCGGAGCCAGCAGATCGTCCTCGTCGCCGGGCTGCCGCAGGAATCCGAGCAGGCGGCGCAGCTCCCCCACCGCCTGTCGGCTCGAGACCTCGATCGCGGTCAACGACTCCTTGGCCTTGACACGGTCACTGTCGATCACGACCCGGGCAGCGCCGGCCTGGACGCCCATCATGCTCACGTGGTGGGCGACGACGTCATGCAGCTCCCGCGCGATCCGGACGCGCTCCTCGATCACGGCGCGGCGAGTGTTCTTCTCGCGTCCGCGCTCGGCGTCGGTAGCGCGCTGTTCGGCCGCGTCGGCCTGCGCGGCGCGCTCGCGCAGCGCGAACCCCGCGAGCCAGCCGATCGCGAACAGGCCCGGCGTGAAGAACAACTCACCAGGCGTGTGCGTGGGGTCGTTGTACACGACGATCGCCGCCCCGCCGAGCACGACAGCCAACCCGACCCGCCCCTGGAAGACGTCACGGAGGTTGCCGAGCAGGAACGATGCAGCCATCCCAGCGAGGTTCAGCACGGCGATCGACTCGATCAGCCGCCCGTCAACCGACGAGAGCGTCGCCGCCAGCAGCCAGACAGCCGCGGGTGCCGCGAACGGGAAGCGGCGGCGCCAGAGCAACCCTAGGACGACGGTCGCGACAGCCGGCACCGCGAACCACAGGGTCGTGTCCAGCCGTCGGGCCGCGTCGTGCCTCAACGCGATCTCGAGCGCGCTCTCGATCGCCCCGACCGCAATCAGCAAGTCGAAGCCGTAGCTGCGAGCGAACCGCCAGAGCCGGCTCACGCATGGACCGGGGCGTAGAGGAGCAGCCCTCCGATCGAAGCGATGAAAGTGACGAGGAACAGCACACCCACGATCAGGGCAATTTTCTGGTTGAAGCCATTCGTGACTCCTCTATGTCACCAACCGCTTTCACGCGGCGAAGCTGAACGGGGGGCAGCGATCAGTGAGCAGACCGACGTAGGCCTCAACTCGAAGCGAGTAGCGAAAGACGCTGACGAGAAAGTCGCGGATTGCGTCCGGGTATTCCCCGGTGAGGAGCACGACGAAGAATCCGGCGATGATCCCCAGGGCCGCTCCGATGATCAGTCCGATGAGCACGAAGTATTGGGGGGTCGCGAGGAACCACTTGTACAGCGGCTTCCAGGGTGAATGCGCGTCACGGGTCAACTTCTCCCGATATGGACGGAGATTCGCCCGCTGCCCCCAGCATCCTGAACTCCAAGCTCTTACTGAAAACGACTAGCTGTCCCACGTTACGCCCGCAAGGGGGGCGTTGGGAATGGTTCGAGCGAACCAACTTTCGGGCTGGCCCGGGGGTTCGATCTAACTACCAGCACCGCTCGTCAGCTCGAGGCGTCGGAGGTTGGGGACGCGGGTAGAGTCCACAGAAGACGGGAACCGGGAGGCGTGCGCATGCAGACTGAACACAGCCCCCGCGCGGAGTTCCAACGGCCCACTACGGTCGTGCTGGTCGACGATGAGCAGCTCATCCGCGGCGCGATCGCGCAAGCGCTATTTAGCAGCGGCCTCGAGCTCGTCGGGGAGGCTGCCAACGGAGAGGACGCGATCGAGATCGTGCTCGCCGTGCGCCCAGACGTCGTCCTGATGGATCTGCGCCTCCCGGGGATATCGGGAGTCGAGGCAATCGAGCAGCTCGGGCTGCTCGCTCCCGCCTCACGTGTACTCGTGCTCACCCGCTCCGAAGAGAACCGCGTCGTCGAAGCGATCATCGCCGGCGCCAGCGGCTACATCCTCAAGACTGCCCAGCCTGAGGTGATCATCAGCGCCGTCAACGCCACCGCCGCTGGAGAATCCGTGCTCTCCCCGCAGGTCGCCGGAAAGCTCCTGCAGCGCATCCGCGAGCTAGACCTCCCCGTCAAGACGAGCGACACCACCGCGACCGCGATCCGCGCTGCCCTGACCGAGCGAGAGCTCGAGATCTTCATCCAACTCGCCAGCGGCCACAGCAACCACCAGATCGCGCACGACCTCTCGGTCAGCACCAACACCGTCGCCAACCACATCGCCAGCATCCTCGCCAAACTCCACCTCGAGAACCGCATCCAAGCAGCCGTCCAAGCCGTACGCAGCGGCATCTCCTAACCCGCCAGGCGTGACGCGTTCCCGTGGTGGCCTATCGAACACCGCGATCAAAACGGAAGCGGTACCGCACCCGCGTCATCACCAAAGGAGAACGCGACCGGCCGCGGTCGTCTGGACCTGCTTCTAGCCGTGGCTTTCCTGTGAATCCCCCTTCAAGTCGCGGTGCCGTTTGGCCGTAGACCCTTGTCCGCCGTTGCTTTGGCGGTGAGACGGGTGCGCTTGTCGAGGTGGTCAGGCGGTCTGTTGTGCTTCTGGCTGGTCGGTCTTGTCGAGGGTGACGGTGTAGCCGAGGGCTTCGAGTTGGCGCTGGAGTCGCGTGGCGCGGTGTTCGACGGAGTAGCGCTTGCGTTGCCAGTTCGGGCCGAGGTCACGGTAGGGGACTTGGTCGCGGACGATGTGGTAGTAGGCGACCAGGAGGTCGTGGCGGATCGCGCCGATCGCTTTGGGTTCGCCGCGGCGCCCGCGGAGTTGCGCGAAGTGCGAGGCGAGGTAGGTCTCTTTGGTGCGGACAGCGGCGCGGGCGCACTCCGTCAGCTGCGAGGTCAGCCAGGCGGGCCCGGGGCGGGTTCGGCCGGACTTCCGGCGGCCGGCCGATTCGTTGTGACCGGGGCACGCGCCGGCCCAGGAGGCGAAGTGCCCGACGGTCGGGAACACGCTCATGTCGAGCCCGCACTCCGCGATCAGGACTTGCGCGGCATGGGCCTGGACGCCGGGGATCGTGGACAGCAGCTCGATGACGTGGGAGTGCGGGGCGAGCACGAGCTCGATCCGCTCCGTCAGGTGCCGCAATTCGGTGTCGAGCGTGTCGATGTGCGCGAGCAGTTGCGCGACCATCACGCCGTGATGCTCGATCGTGAAGCGACTCTGCAGCGCTTCGCGCAGCTGCGGGATCTTGGCGCGCATCTTGCCCTTGGAGAGCTCAGCGAGTTGCTCGGGATCGGTCACGCCCGACAGCAGCGCTTCGAGCATCGCCCGGGCGGACTTCGAGTAGCTCGTGGAGGCGACGCTTGAGATCTTGATTCCGGCGTCTTGGAGCACCTTCTCCAGACGCTGGATCGTCCGGGTGCGCTCGTTGTTCTGCGCGGCGCGTAGTCGTGTGAGGTCGCGCAGCCTGCGGATCTCCGGCGGCGGCACGAAGCTCGGCCGGACCAGCCCGTGCTGCACCAGCTGGCAGATCCACTCCGAGTCCTTGACATCGGTCTTGCGGCCGGGCACGTTGCGCAAGTGGTGCGCGTTGAGAAGCCAGCATTCGAACTGGTCCTCGAGCGCTTGGAAGACGGTCTTCCAATACACACCGGTCGCTTCCATCCCGACGAGCGTCACACCCGCCGCTGCCAACCACGCGGCGAGCTCCGCGAGCCCGGACAGCGTGGTCTTGAACGTCTGGGTCTGCTGCTCAAATCGACGGCGCCCCTGACCCGGCACGCGAGTCGTGGCGACCACGTTGTCACGATGCACATCGAGTCCGGCGCACCGCTCTACCATCACATCCACAGCTCAGCTCCCTTCGGACGGCAACTTGGAACCCTGTCGCCCGGAGGGGGCCTCCCACGGATGAGTCTTTCCTTCGCGCTCGCAGCAGCAATCAACGGTCCCACAGGTCCCCGCGCCACGCTGTCGCACGGGCTCTAACGCACCAAGCCTCGCCGGCGTCGATCCGGGCACCAAGGATTCTCACCCCTCAGAGGTAGCGGCGCCAGCCGCCCGGCACGCTGTCGGGCAAAGGTTGTCGTCCGGAGGGGTTAATTCAATTCAGGGATGCCGCAGAACTTCATCGCCGCTGTCGCTCTCATAGTCCGAGCGGGCACCAGCCCGCGCCCGCCAATCTCTTCCCCGATGGACGACCTGCAGTACCCCAGGTTCGCGGGTGGTCAGCGGTCGCAGGCCCAATTGCGAAGCGGTCGCCGGATCTTTGAAACTCCACGAGGCGGGCGCGTGGCTCGATAGCCGCGGCATGCGCAGCACCATCCAAACACGCCTCCCGCGCGTTCAACCTGTGGTATTGACAAGCCTAAGAGGGTCCTCCGCGAGGATTGCCGACGACGTGAGTCCGCCCACGCGCCGCCGACACATACGGCTGGTCACCCATGGGCAGTGAGGCGATTCTGGACCGGAAGGTGCGACAGACGCTCGGGTCGCCGGCTCAAACGGGGGGTCAGAGACCGAGAATGAGCGCCAGTGCCTCGTCGACAGCCAGCAACTCGCTGGCTTCGAGCCGCCCCGCCGATGGACCGAGGCGCTGCGGATCGACGACCGTGGTCTGCTCGACCAGGACGCGGGTGTCCGCTCCGTCGACGTTGATCACGGGACGGAACGTCGCGGGTCGAGCGCGCGGCGAGGTTGGAGCAACGATGGTTGTGCTCAGGTGCAGAAACTCGTCGGCTTGCACGACCACCGCGTAACGCGCTCCCCGCTGCTCTCGGCCGCGGGCGGCGCGAGCTGCCGGGAGCCGGAATACCTCGCCCCGGACCATCACCTATCCGGCAATGCGCGGTGCGAGCGCGGCCATCTGCTCCCGAATCACCCGCATCTCCTCGCGGTCGGCATCGTCCGCGGCGAGACGAAGCACTTCCTCACGCAACGCAGTTCGCGCGCGTCGACGCGCAGCGGCTTCGCGTAGAGCCGTGCGGACCGCGTCCGAGTCGCTCATGCCCGCCGCCCGCACCACGTCGAGAGCCGCCACGGACGCGTCGTCCAGTCGCACGTGGATCGAGCGAGCCATGACAACACTGTGGTACGAATCGTTCTACGCTCCGACAGGGTTCGAGGGGTGACCTTCAGGCCCGCACATCTGATTCCCGCGGCTCACTGCCTTACACGCAGGAGATCGCCGGTTCGAACCGGCTGGGGGTACCTCTCGAATCGGCTGCAGCTACGGGCTTTCGCTCGCGGCTGGGTTCCTCGTCCTCAGGGCGCGTACGGCCGATCTCGTGTTGCGGGTGCCTCCGCGGCGTTCGTTGGGCATCGGTAGTCGCTTCTGAACAGTAACGTGTTGGTAGCGCTGCTCCCACGTGCGCCTGTCATCGTTCGGACCGCTGGGTCGCGGCGCGAAACGTCTGCGTGGCGCCCATGCGACACTGGCACGCGGTGAGATTCGACAGCCTCACGGCGGGGCGCAGGGGGCGGGGCGCTCCTGCTCGGCCGTCGCGTTCGTGCTGGTACTCGCGACCGGTATCGGTACGCTCCGCCTCGGGCGCGCAATGGCCGGGGTCGTCACCCAGCCCGAACGCGTGAGCGTGTCCGTGCGAGGTCTGAGCACGAACGTGCGCCGCGCGCTGGCGATCAGGTCGGTCACCGCGGTCGGCGACCAGTCCCTCGGGCTGATCGTGACGGTGACGTTCAAAGGCGACGTCGAGCGGTACCTGGGCCAGGGTGGTCTGGCGAACGGGCTGCTCGGGTCTGGTGCTCGTGCCATCCGCCCGAAGCCAGGCGCCAACCGGGCTGGTCGACGTGGGCGGTGGCTTTGCGCGCGTACCGGTGCCGATTGTGCAGCGAAGGCGCGGTGAGCCAGCTCCATCAGGCCGCTCCCGGCCTCGATCAGATCGTCGATGAATGGTCGCCCGAGATACGGCCGTTCGGAACTCCCGAGTTCCTGATCTCCTCACTGCGCAACTGGGCCGGCCTCGTGTCCGCGTGGGCGGTCGCGCTGGACCCGAGCGGGGGCCCGATCCAACCGGGCAACGACTGTCCTGGATATACGGGGCCGGTCACCGTCAACGAGCAGACTCAGGGCGTCACTTTCCGGCCGGAGTATTACCAGGTCGGTCAGGTCAGCGCGTTCGCGCAGCCGGGCGCCTGGAGAGTCGATTCGCCGAGCTCAGTCAACTACGGTGTGACCGGCTCGGGCTTCGAAACGGCCAGCATCGGGCTCGACGATGTCGCGTTTCTCAATCCCGACGGGTCGAAGGTGCTCATCGCCTACAACAACTCCGGCGCGCCGATCTCCTTCGCGGTCAGCTCCGATGGCAGTTACTTCATCTACACCATTCCGGCGTGGGCGATGACGACGTTCGTGTGGTCGTGAGGGATCGCCCGCTGCCCATCGCGCTCGGCTTGCTGGTCGTGGCGATCGTCGCGGGCGCGGTGATCGCGTTGACCAGGTCGAGCGGCTCTCCCCATGTTGGCGCCGGCGCCGGCGGAGTGGCGAGAACCGGTGGGGTCACCGCGACCGGCGGGGCGACCCCCGCACGGCCGGACATCGTCTTCGTGCTGACCGACGACCTGTCAATGAATCTGCTGCGGTTCATGCCCCATGTCGGGGCGATGGAGCGGCGCGGCCTCACGTTCAAGAACTACTTCGTGTCGGACTCGCTGTGCTGCCCCTCGCGGGCGTCGATCTTCACCGGAGACTTTCCCCACGACACGGGCGTGTTCAGCAACTTCGGTCCCGGTGGTGGGTTCAACGCGTTCTACGAGCGCGGCGACGAGCGCCGCACGTTCCCAATCGCACTGCAGCGCGCCGGGTACCTGACGGCGCTCATGGGCAAGTTCCTGAACGGATACATGGAGACGTCCGGTCACGCCGCGGACGGGGCGATCACTTCGGTGCCGGCCAGCTACGTACCGCCCGGATTCACCGATTGGGACGTAGCCGGCTGGGGCTACCCCGAGTTCAACTACACGCTGAACCAGAACGGATCGCTGCGCCGCTACGGTCACCAGACGTCGGACTACCTGACCGACGTGATCGCGCGCGACGGGGTGAGCTTCATCAACCAGGCGGCCAAGCGCGACAAATCGTTCTTCCTCGAGCTAGCCACGTTCGCGCCGCATTCCCCGTACGTCCCGGCCCCTAGGGATGCGCACGACTTTCCGGGGCTGAAGGCTCCGCGACCGCCCAACTTCGACGTGCTCCCGACCCACCCGCCAAAGTGGCTGGCGGGTCATCCACGGCTGACCCGCAGACAGATAGTGAAGATCAACTCCGCCTTCCGTCGCCGTGCCGAGGCGGTCCAGGCCGTGGACCGGATGATCGGCACGATCGAGCGGACCCTCACCGCTGATGGCATCGCGCGCGATACCTATCTGATCTTCAGCTCCGACAACGGGCTGCACACTGGCCAGTACCGGCTGATGCCCGGCAAGCTGACCGCGTTCGACACCGACATCCACGTGCCGCTTGTCGTGGTGGGTCCGGGCGTCCCGGCCGGGCGGTCGACCGGGGACATGGCGGAGAACATCGACCTGGCCAAGACGTTCTCCGCGATCGCCGGCACGACCCTGCGCTCCGACGGCCACAGCCTGCTCGGCCTGCTCCACGGTCATGACCCGCGGAGGTGGCGCAACGCGATCCTGGTCGAGCACCACGGTGGCCTGATGTCCCCGTTTGACCCGGACTACCAGCAGTCGCCGAGCGGCAACCCCTCAACCTATGAGGCGATGCGTGCGCCGGGGTTCCTGTACGTCGAGTACAAAGACGGGGAACGCGAGTTCTACAACCTGCGCACCGATCCGTTCGAGCTGCACAACGTGGCCGGCCAGCTCACACGATCCCAGCTGGCGCGACTGCACACCGAGATCTCCCGGATCGAGCGCTGTCACGGCGGCCGGCAGTGCTGGGCAGCCATGCACGTCGTCCGCGGGCCGACCCTGTCCAACGAACCCGGCACCTAGCGGGCCTAGCGCCTCAGGCGCCGGGGGTAGAGCTGCGAGAGGGCACCCTTGATCGCGGCGGGCCATTGCTCCCCCCGGCGAGGCGGCGACGCCGCCGCTCGAGTTCGCCGCCGTGCCGGCCTTTTCGCGACCGCGATCTGATGGTCGCCGGTCGCCATTGGAGGCGACGTGGCTTCGTGTCAGGCGCCTGACCGTCCAGCCCTACGCGGGCGTTCTGCGGCTTGGGCGCTCTCGGGACTTCTCGGAAGCAGCGCGGGCGGGTCGTATCGGTAGAAGTGGTGTAACGGGCGCCTAGGTGGTTCCGACCACCGTGGTGCTCATGCTCGTCGGCTCCACCACAGAGCGGCGAGAAGGAGACACAACGATGGCCGAAGGTCAGAGGATGACGGCTGCCGATGTCGTCGCACAGGTCCGCGACGGGCGGCTTGAGGATTTCGTCAGGGAGGCGGTCGTTCTGGTAGCGGTTTAGCGAGGGAGTTGATGGAGGCCGAGATCTCGGGGGAGGTCGGCGCTGAGCTCGGGGAGATCGCGCCGGACGTGCGGGTCACACACCGCAACGGGTATCGCCCGCGGCCGTGGGAGACCAGAGCGGGCGAGATCGAGCTGCTGATTCCGAGAAAGCGCCAGCGCAGCTATTTCCTAGCCGGATAGGGCCGTCCGCTCGTCGCCCTGCACGGCGACCTCCAACCGGCCAACATCCTTGAGCACCGCGGCGCGACATGGTGATCGACCCGGTCGGGATCGCCGGCCCACGGGAGCTCGATGTCGCGAACGCGGCCCTTGCGCCGAGAAACTGACCCGCACGTCGGTCGCAAGCCGCATCGATACGCGAGCCGCTTCGGCGGGGGTGTGGACTAGACAGGGGGTTAGAGCGCGATGAGGACGATGCCGAGGGCGACGGCTACCGAGGGGAGCAGCCGTCGCCGGGCGAATGGCTCTTTGAACAGCAGGATGGCGATTAGCGCGGCGCTGATCACGCTGGTCTCCCGTAGGGCGGACACGAGCGCCAACGGTCCATGGGTCTGGGCCCAGAGGACGATGCCGTAGGCGAGCACTGAGATGCTGCCGGCGGCGAGTCCCGCGGGCAAGTCGCGCAGCAGCCGTCGGTGGAGGCGGTGGCGCAGGCGGTACATGGCGATGGCGAGAATCGCGGGTGCCTGGAGGAGGAAGAGGAGCGAGAGGTACCCGAGCGGGTTGTGGGCGTGGCGCACGCCCAGCCCATCGATGATGGTGTAGCTGGCGATCGTCACTCCGGTCAGTAGCGCGGTTGCCGTTGCTGGCACGTCGGCGCGGGTGAGTCGGCCGCCGGCGAACACGATCCCGCAGAGCGCGACCGCGATGGTGCACGTCCCGGCAATCTGAATGGCGGTGAGGTGCTCGTCGGCGATGAACCAGGCGCCCAGGCCGACGAGCAGGGGAGCTGTGCCCCGAGCCAACGGGTAAGAGCGGCCGAACTCGCCGAGGCGATAGGACTGCAGCAGAGCAGCGGTGTAGGCGATGTGGATGACCGCCGATCCGGCCGCGAACGCGATCGCTCCGCCGCGCGGCAGGCCGACGATCGGAAGCGCGATGATGGCGAAGGCAGCCTGAGCCGCGCCGATGAGCGCGAACGCCACCGTCTTGTCGGATATGGCCGACGTGATTGCGTTCCAGATGGCGTGGAGCACTCCGGCGAATAGGACGAGAACGATGACGTCGAGGGAGAGCTGGCGTGCGGGCATTAGGCGGGACCTCTATGAAACAATATTTGCCATGAGCACGAAAGACGAAACTTCCGTTCCATCGCAGGCCGGGCCGTCGGCTCAGCTCCGCGGCGGACTGGTCGGCCTGCCCGCCGCCGAGCGACGTGTCGCCGAGCTCCTGCTCGCCCAGCCCACCGAGGCGGGTTATGACAGCGTGGGCCGGCTGGCGGAGCGGGCGGGCGTCTCGACGGCGACAGTGGTGCGCCTATCCCGGCGGCTCGGTTACGCGGGCTACGCCGCGCTCAAGCTGGCGATCGCCCACGAGGCGGGCCGCGCTGACCAGTTCGGTTACAGCCGGGAGCAGACCGACTCGACGCTGCCCCTTCACCGGCGCGTGATGGCCGACGACGCACATAGCATCCGCGGTGGCGCCCAGGCGATCGACGCAGCCGCCTTCGAGGACGCGCAGGCGGCCATCGCCGGCGCGGGTCAGGTGATGTTCGCTGGCGTGGGAGGGTCGGCGGCGCTGGCCTCGCTGGCCGCATTCCGCTTCTCGGCACTTGGCGTCCGCGCGACCAGCACGATGGACGCGCTCGTGCAGCACCTCCAGGCCGACGCGCTGCACCCCGGGGACGTGTGCGTGGCCATAAGCCACACCGGAGAGAGCCGGGACACGATCGACGTCGCGACGGCCGCGGCTCGAGCCGGAGCGATCACCATCGGAATCACCAGCTCGGCAGGATCGCCGCTCACCCAGTCAGTACAAATCTCGCTGGTGTGCGCGGACCAGCACGATCCGACGGCGCGAGAGCTGTTCGCCAATCCGGTCGCCATAGTGTCCGCCCTCGGCGCGCTGCACGCCGGCGTCGCAGCACGGTTACCGGCCTCCGCGGCGCGAGCAGCGGCCGCCCGAGCCATCACCTCACACCAATACTGACCCGTATCGGCCGCGTCTCGAGCGTGCCGTCGCAGCGCCCCCGGATCACGGATCACCACGCTGCACCGGCCGGTGCAGATGCAGCCCAACGTCCGCAGCGTGGCCAGCGCCTTGGCGGTGGCCTCACGCGACGCGCCGCACCAACTCGCGAGCTGTTCCTCAGACAGGTTCCCCGGCCCGCGCAATCCGAGCACGATCTCGCGGTCGCTAGGGCGATGCTCGTGATCATCACCCAACCGCGCTCGATCACGAACACCCGGTCGGCGAGATCGCCCTCGGTGAACAGAGCTTGACCGCGGCGGAACCGGACGCGCCGGCCTTCGCCGCGCAACGCGCCGGCGAGACGCTCGCCAGTAGACGTCGTGGCAGACACCCCGACAGTTTCTCACCGGCACGACTGGCACGCGGGGAGTGGCTGGACGACCCATCCGGGCTGGGTCGAGAGACATGTCCATCTTCACGGCAACCAATCGAGCCGTGTCGCCCGGCTGTGCGTGAGATTTTCCGAGCGGATTCCGTTATTGAGGCGGTCGGCGTAGTGCCGACCGAGGGGCTACCACGGGGGGTCAAGACGTGTCTACTCGATCAGGCGACCGACAGGTGTCCTACCGCGATCTCCGGGAGCGGACGAAGCGCCACGAGCGCGGTCGCGAAGAGAATCTCAAGCGAATTGTTGAGCGGCGTCGCGAACGCGAGCTGTTGCACGTGTTCGAGAGCAGAGACACGGCGCTCGACACAGAAGCTCTGGACTAAGCGGCGGCATCTAGAAGACCGGTAACTCGCGGTAGTCCCCGAGACGCCGCCCGCGGGCGCTTAGGCGCGACCTCGCGCCGCCCGCGCGCGGGCCGACACCACAAAGGGCGCTTGGGGCAACCTCTCTCGGCTGCGATCGCGTCGGCCCCCGCCGCTCGCAGCAGCTCCCCGAGGTGCCCTTGACGCGCACCGGCCAGTTCGGATTCGTCCTCGACACTTGGGTCGAGCTCACGCGCCGCATCCCAGAGGACACCCAGTGGGCCCTGCCCGCCCGCGTGGTCCCACACACATGCGGCCACAGTCCCACCGGTCCGCGTGACTCTCAGCATCTCACTCAGCCCTGGCGCCGGGTCAGCCACGAAGTGCACTACGAGTTGGGCCAGCGCAGCATCGAATCGCCGACTGCCAAACGGCAGCTGCTCGGCGGACGCACGCTCGATCCGTACTCCGGGATAGCGTTGCGCGAGGCTGAAGCTCACGAGGGAAGTCTACGAACGCAGCGCGGTCATTCGTAGCCGGTGAACGGCTCGGTCTCGAAGCGCGTGCCTTTGGCGCGATCCTGGAAAACGTGGGTGAGGCGGACTGAGGGCGGGACGCGCTCGACTCGGCTCTCCACCAGCTCGAGGTTGGGATCGTCGCCGAGGCCGAGGTCGTTGAGCCGCTCAGCCTCCGCCCGGGCTACGTCGCCGGGGGTGGGATTGCTCTCCGGGTAAACGTCGGTGTGGTGCCGGACGAGCGCCTCCCAGTGCTCGTCACCCGCCCGTTCGATCGACTCTCGAATCTGCTCCCGGTCGAATGGCATCGTTCAACCTCCTGTTCGCTCGGTTGGGCGGACGCGTTAGCTCCGGCACTCCGGCGGGAAGCCCGTCACGCTCCATGATGTCCTGATTGAACAACGGGAGCGAGCCGATGACATCGAGCAGGCTGAGGGCGAGGATTCGCATGGGCTTGTCCTCTCTTGCATCGCGCCGGGCTGCCGGATGCCGATCGCAACTTTCTGTGCGCCACGTCTCGGGTGAGCCGAACGGATGAGCTACCGCCGCGACGCGTTCACGTGGACCGCATTCGGGGCCCTCTTCGCCTTTGGATACGTAAACGCCGTGCTGGGTCCTGCGTTGCCGTACCTCCGTTCGGTTGAGGGCATCTCGTACGTAGTGGGTGCCCTGCACCAGGTGGCCTACGCGGCGGGTGGCGGCTTGGCCGGCCTGCTGTCGGCGCGCGATCGGGTTCCTCTCAGCCGCCGAACCGTGATCTCCGGTGGGCTCGCCGGAGCCGCTCTCGCGGGACTTGCCGTGGGTTATGGCCAGACCGCTCCGGTCACGATCGCCGCGGCTCTGCTGATGGGCCTGTTCGCGACGCTGGCGCTGATCCGTGTCTGGGCTGCGCTTGCCGATGCCCACGGTCCCAGCCGCGCCGTCGCGATGTCCGAGGGGGAGGTAGCGGTGAGCCTGGCCGGGATCGCGACGCCGCTCATCATCGGAGCGCTCGCCTCGACGGCCGGCACCTGGCGGCTTGCGTTCGTGGTCGGCGCGGTGACCGCGGCGGTGGCCGTCCTCGTGGTGCTCCGCACCGGCGTCCCTGAGCCGCCGAGCCGCGCTCCGAAGCGCCCCGGCCGGGGCGGGTTCCAGCCGACCCTCGTCATCGTCTTTGCGATCGTGGCGCTCGAGTTCGCGCTGAGCTTCTGGCTGGCCAGCTACCTCAACAGCTCCGTCGGACTCGCCCGGAATACCGCGGTCGCGCTGGTCAGCCTTCTGTACGCAGCCAATCTGGCGGGCCGATTCTTGGCGAGCCGGTTGGCACGGACGCAGACCGCGGAACGTGTGCTCGTGGGCGCGCTGGGGCTGGTGTCAGCGGGGCTGCCTTTCCTTCTCTCCGCAACGAGTGCCACCGCGGCGGTCACCGGGATCGTCCTGGCCGGCGCAGGGATCGGGGCGCTCTTCCCACTCACATCGTCGCTCCATGTCCAGGCGAGTCAACGCACTGCCGACGGCGCCCTGGGTGAGATCCTGAGCGTCGCAGCGCTGGGACAGATGGCCGGGCCGCTTCTCGCCGGAGTCATTGCACAGGCGGCGACCCTCCGCGTCGGTCTGCTCCTGATGCTGCCGGTTCTGACCCTTCTCGCCGCGGCGGGGCTCGCGGCCCAGCGAGGTCGTGTCTTCGGGCGCAAGACACGCAAGGGCGGCCGTCCAACCCGGTGAGACGCGGAGGCGACCGAACAGCCGACCTAGGCGTGGCGAGCGAGATGCTCGAGCGCTTGCCGGATGTCCTCCTCGTCGTTGTGCAGATGAGGGGAGAACCGGAGGTTGCCCGACCGCAGAGCGACGTCAACCCCCGCCTCCCGGAGCCGGCCGTGCAGCACCGTGTTCACCTCCGGGTTGGCGTGGCTGATCACGACGATAGCCGACCTCGCTGGTCCGCTCCGAGGGCTCAGCACATGCAGCCGGCGACTGCCGTCGAGCTCTGAGACGATCGCGTCGACGAGCCGCTGGTCGTGGGCGGCGATGGCCTCGACGCCCACGCCGTCGAGCAGCTCGAGCGCGGCGTTCCAGGGAACGAAGTTGAAGAAGTTCGCGGTCCCAAAGACGTCATAGCGGCCCGCCCCGAGGTCATCACGCAGCTCGTAGCGCCCTTCTTGCGCGAGATCGGTCTGCTTCATCTGCGCCAGCCAGTAGTCCTGGTGGTAATCGAGCCGCTCCAGGAGATCGGGGTCGATCCACGCAAACCCCGTGGCGTAGGGACCGCAGAGCCACTTGAAGCCACTGCTGACGAGCGCATCCACGGGCGCCCGCCGCACGTCGATCATCCGGGCAGCGACACCCTGCGTCGCGTTCAGTACGAAGCACACACCGCGCTGACGACACAGCTCGCCGATCGCGTCGATGTCGATCGCCTCGCCGGTGAACGAGAAGACCCAACTCGAGCAGAACAGCCTCGTACGCCCAGAGATCTCCTCAGACAGCTGTGCGGCCTCCAACGGCCGGGTCCTGGGCTCGAGGATGCGAACCCGAACGCCGCGCTCGCGCAGCCACAACCATGGAACCACGGTGGCCGGAAAATCGCCTGCGACGAGCAGCACCTCATCTCCCTCGCTCCAGTTCATCCCGTG
Organism: uncultured Solirubrobacterales bacterium; assembly: GCA_963834625.1. Lineage (GTDB taxonomy): Bacteria > Actinomycetota > Thermoleophilia > Solirubrobacterales > Solirubrobacteraceae > Palsa-465. The sequence continues at coordinate 47,256 of CAWICM010000001.1, forward strand.
AGTGAGCAGGTGCAGCCCATAGCTGGCGCTGTTGCCCAAGACGATCTCTTCTGGCGCTGCGCCGATGAAGCGCGACAGCGTCCGCTTCAGCGCGGCGGGAACCTCCCAAAACGATTCGTCACTGATCCGGTGAGGCGCCGACTTATCTTGCGCCACCTCCTCGAGCGCGCGGCGAGCCGCCCGCGGCAACGGCCCCTGATGAGCGACGTTGAGCCAGACCCGGCCATCGAACGGACCGAACTCTTCGCGAGCATGGGTAATCGAAATCATCGCGCCGCCCGGAACGCCCGGGGCGGATGTGAGCGGTGGCCCTCTCCCGGCGCATCCGAGCTGACCGGACACCAGCTGCGCTCGCATGCCGGGTGATCGCACAGCCGACAGAGGTGGCGGGCCTCGTCACGGTCTGACGGCAACCCCACGAGCAGCTTCTCGAGGAGACCGAAGAGCTGCTCGTGCTCCGTGTCGGACAGCGGCTCGAGCAGCCGGGAGAGCGCTGCCCTGCGCGCCGCGAGCACGCGCTCGGCGGTGCGGATGCCTCGGTGCGTGGGGCGGATCAGCACCTCCCGTCGGTCCTCGGCGCCGGTTCGCCGCTCGACCAGGCCCGCCGTGACCAGTCGGTCGAGCGTGCGCACCACGCCCGACGGCGACAAGCGCAGCGCGCGCTGCAGCGCGTCGACGCGCTCATCCGGAAACAGGGCGATCGTGACGAGGGCCGCCGCGAGCGCGCCGGAGCCACCGACCTCGCCGTCGGTCGCCTCCTGCAGGGACTGCGCAGCCCCGAGCGCCCACGCCCCAGCCAGGTTGGCCCCCGAGCATTTAGTTGCATCGCTCACACAATTACCCTGAGGAGGGAACGCCAAACCGTCAGACTCCCAAGGTCCGCGGTCGGCTCATCAAGAGATTAGGCTTTGCCCATGAGAGGGAAGGGCCCTCGCCGGGCGCGGTCCGCGGGTATGGCTGCGGCACGGCGCCTGTTCGCACTGCACGAACAGTCACAGCGCACCGGCGTCCCGGTGGCCGAGGTGCTGGGGGCGGTGGAGATGGAGCGAAGCGTTCGCGACTCGGGTGCGCGACGGGGCGGGAGATCTCGGAGATCAGACGCGGCGCGAGTTGCTCATCGGCGCCGGCGGACTCGCGGCGGGGGCGGCTCTGATGGGACATCCCGGCGGCGCCCTGGCTCGTGCGATGCGGCAGGGGCCGGCGCGGCCACGGATAGCGATCGTCGGGGCGGGACTCGCCGGGCTGCGCTGCGCGCATCTGCTCTGGACCGAGAGCTTCGGAGCGCCGGTTCGGACGACGGTCTACGAGGCGAATCCGGACCGGGCCGGCGGACGGTGCTGGACGCTGCGGGGGTTCTTCGCCGGCGGACTCGCGACCGAGCACGGCGGGTCCTTCATCAACAGCGACCAGCTCCCGATCCGAAAGCTGGCCAGACGGCTGGGACTGCGCGAGGAGACCGTCAACGGAGGCGATCTTCGGCACGGGCAGGAGGTGTTCTTCATCGACGGCCGCCGCTACACGTATGCCGAGGCGAACGCCGACTGGCACGACGTGGGCTATGCCGCCTTCGCGGCCGCGGCAAGGGAGATGTCTTCCCCGGCCGGGGCGGCGCGGCTGGACCGGATGTCGGTGCCGGAATGGCTGGACCACGCGCGCATCGGCTCATCGAGTCGCTTCGGCAAGCTGATGCTGGCCGACACGGTCACCGAGAACGGCGGCGATCCGAGTGATCAGTCGGCGCTCGACCTGATCGTGCTGCTCACCGGAAACCCGCGTTCCTCGCTGTATCCGCTGCCGGGCGACGACGAGCGCTACCACATCGTCGGCGGCAACGATCAGCTCGTCTCGGGGATGATCGCGCCGCTCCCGCCGGACACGGTTCGCCACGATCACGTTCTCGTAGCGATCCGTGAGCACGCAGATCGGACGATCGGACTCGTGTTCGACGTCTCCGGCCGGACGGTGGAGAGGACCGCCGACCTCGTCGTGCTGGCGCTCCCGTTCAGCACGCTGCGCCACGTCGACCTGCGCCACTCCGGCCTCTCGAAGACCAAGCGCCGGGTGATCGCGACCATGGGGATGGGGACCAACGCGAAGATCCACCTGGAGCTCAGCCACAAGACCTGGCCCGCGCTCGGCTACAGCGGAGCGACCTACGGCGACTGGCAGCGTCTCGCGTGCGGGTGGGACGACTGCGTCCAGCTCGGCCCGAATGCGAGTCCGACGCTCTTTCTCGCGTTTCCCGGCGGACGGGTCGGCCGCAACGGCATCGCCGGAGCCGCCCACGGACCGGCCCCCATGCGCGACGCCACGTGGGCCCTGCACGAGATCGAGCACGTCTTCCCCGGCACGGTCGCCGCGTACACGGGCCGGGCCTACGAGGACCACTGGTCGCGGGACCCCTGGGTGCACGGCGCCTACTCGTTCTACCGCGTCGGGCAGGGGGTGAGTTACGGCGAGCTGGCCGGCGCCCGTGACGGCCGCTTCCTGTTCGCCGGCGAACACACCTCGGTCAACAACATCGGCTTCCTCGACGGCGCCGTCGAGACCGGCGAGCGGGCCGCGCGGGCGCTGCTGCGACGACTCGCGGGCTGAATCCGCACGGACCGCGCCTCACGCTGCTCAGTCGTCGGGGCCGACCGCGTGAAACTCGATCCGGTAGACGAGCGTGTCCTCGTCGATCGGCCCGGCGTGCGCGGCGCGCCGTCGCAGCGCCTCGCGGTCGGTCTCGCCGGCGCGCCGGACGTCCCGCCGCGTGATCGCGGCGAACGGAACGAGCTCGATGGAGTCGACCTCGATCTCACCCGGGCCGACCCGGTAGCGGCCGCCCTCCTTGACCCGTGGCCGCGTCCACAGCCGGACCGAGAGCGTGATGTCTCCGGCCAGGACGTCGCCCCGCAGCTCGCGGCTGAACTCCATGAGCCCCGGACGCTAGCTCGCCGGCACGACGGGAACCGCGTCTGCCGCTCCTTGACGAGCCGTCTATCAGAGTGATATCATATTGATGTTCGACCGAATGGTCGACACCACACCCAACAGGAGGCATCCCGATGCAACCGAACGACAACAGCGCTCCGAAGGGTCTCCGCGCGTGGTGGACATCTCCCCCGCGGTCGGGCCTGCGACTCATCATCGCGCCATTTGAGTACCGTCACCTCCGTGGCTTCGCAAGCTTCCGCATTGGCGGTGGCATCGTCTTGGCCAGCCTTGCCCTCGTCACGCTCGCCTTCGGCGGGACCGACGCCAAGACGTATGCGTGGTCGATGGTGTTTCTGGCGCCGGCGGCGGCACACTTCGCGTTCGCCTTCTGGGAGCTGAATATCGCTCGCTCCCTCGCTGCCGGAACGTGAGCGTGCGGGGACGTGCGGCGCATGCGTGCGCGCCGCACGGGCCAGCAGGCCGGTCTCTATAGGTCGCCCGACACAGCGGCCTGGCGGGCCGCAACCGCAGGTGCGTTGCCGTCCACGAGGGTCCGGAGAGCATCGTCCATGATCGTCACGGCGAGATCGATCTCGTCCTCGGTAACGGTCAGCGACGGCGCCATACGTAGACAGCTGGCGTGGCCGCCCGTGCCGCCGCGGACGAGGTTGATCGACAGCCCGCGGCGCTGACACTCGTCGGTGAAAGCCAAGCCCAGGGCATCGGCGGGCTGACGCGTCTCGCGGCTCTCAACCAGCTCCAGCCCACACAGAAGCCCAAGCCCACGCACATCCCCGATCTGCTCGTGGCAATCCTGCAGATCGCGTAGGCGGTCGAGCAGGTAGCGCCCGCGCGCCTGCGCGCGCTCAACCAGGCCCTCGTCCTCGATCACGTCCAGGACCGCGAGCGCCGCCGCGGCCGGGAGGGGATCCGACACGTGCGAGGTGACATGGGTGAAGCCATGGGAATAGCACTCCTGCTCGATCGCGGGACTGGTGATAACCGCGCTGATCGGTATCCCGCCGCCGAGCGTCTTGGACAGCACGAGCAGGTCGGGCACCACCCCGTAGATCTCAAAGCCATACATCGCGCCAAGGCGGCCCAGACCGGTCTGGCACTCGTCGAACACGACCAGCAGCCCGCGCTCGTGCGCGAGCTCGGCCAGCCGCGCAAAGTAACCAGGCGGTGGGACGATCACGCCTCCGGCCGACAGAACCGGCTCAGCGACCACCGCGGCCGGCGAGCCCACCGACGCTTGATCGAACAGGTCAAATCCCGCCTCCAGGCACGTGCAGTCACAGATCTGGTCGCAATGGCGGACCGGACAGCGATACGCGTATGGCGCCGGCAACGCGAACACGCCGGGGGTGACGGGACCGTAGCCGTGGCGGCTCGCCGCATAGGTCACCGCCGACGCACCGGCTGTAACCCCATGCCAGCTGCGCGTCAGGGAGACCACCTCAAAGCGGCCCGAGGCAAGCTTCGCCATGCGAAGCGCCGCCTCGATCCCCTCTCCTCCTGTCGAGAGCAACATCACCCGACGCAGCGGATCCGGCAGCGTCGCCACGAGTCGCTCGGCCAACGCCAGCACCGGCTCGGACAGCATCCACGAATTGAGGTGCACCACATCGCGGCAGGCCGCTTCAATCGCCGCCACTACGCGCGGGTGGTTATGACCAACCGTCGCGCAGATCTGCCCAGCGGTGAAATCCAACACGCGCTGCCCATCGATGGTTTCCAGGAAAGACCCAGACGCCCGGCGCACCACGCCGTCGATGAACTCGCCCCCATAGCGAACGAGCAGGTCTGTGCGGTCGTCCACGACCGCCAGCCTACATGCTCGACATCATCTTCAGGTGTCCTCGACGACGAGCGCAGCCGTCGGCCGGCGATGCGAGGATTGGCGTGTGACGACGTGGCGAGACGTCGAACAGGCGGAGCCGGAGTTCGCGCAACGCGTGCAGGCGCTGTTCGACGTGCACCGACACAAGACGATCGCCACCTTGCGAGCCGACGGATCGCCGCGGATCTCCGGGATCGAGGCGGTCTTCGAGAACGGCCAGTTGGTCTTCGGCTCGATGCGCGGCGCGCGCAAGGGCGCCGATCTCCGTCGTGATCCGCGGCTCGCCGTCCACAGCGCGACGATCGACCCCATCGAGGGCTCCGAAGCGGAGTGGCCGGGCGAGGCGAAGATCTCCGGGCTGGCGATCGCTGTCGGACCGATCAGCGAAGGTGCGGACGGCGACCGCTTCGAAGTCGACATCGCCGCGGTCGTGCACACTCACCTGAACGCGGAGGCCACGATGCTCGTCGTCGAGTGGTGGACGCCCAAGCACGGGCTGCGAAGGCTCGAGCGCGAGTAGCGGCCGCTTAACACCGCGATCACGCTTGGCCATCAGGTCGAGGCGTACCATCCCTGACGGGCACGTTCGGTTCGGCTGCCCGATGGGACACCGTGCCGAGGTGAGGAGAACGCCGTGATCCTGATCTGCTATGACGGCTCCGCCGATTCTCGCGCCGCTGCCGAGCAGGCGGCAGTCCTGTTCGCCGGCCAGGAGGCGACGGTTCTGGCCGTGTGGGAGCCCTTCGTGGGGCTCATCGACCACGCGGCGTTCGGCTTCGTCCCGACGATCTCCGATCCCGACGAGGTCGACGACGCCAGCCGCAAAGCGGCCGACCAGACTGCCGCCGAAGGTGCGGCGCTGGCGAGCCGGCTGGGGATGAGCGCGCTGCCGAGGACCGCTGCTCAGGCGACCTCGACCGCCCGAACGATCCTCTCCGAAGCGGAGGCGGTAGGCGCGTCAGCGATCGTGATGGGATCGCGCGGCCGCACCGGCGTGAAGTCGCTGTTGCTCGGCAGCGTCTCACACGATGTGATCCAGCAAGCGGATCGCGCGGTGGCGGTCGTTCCCTCTCCCGACGTAGCCGCGTCTCGCTCCCGCGTAAGGCATGAGCAATGAACGAGGCGGCGGTGTCGCACATCGAATCCCGCAGCAGCGCTCCTCCGGACCAGCAACGCGCTCGTCGTCGCGCACCACCGAGCGGAGATCGTGGACGGGGGGTGATTCAGCATCCGGCTTTTGCCGCCGATCCGTGGGCGGTCTGCGAGGGCGCGCTCGACCTGCAGCGCCTCGCCCAGACCGAGTCACTGTTCGCGCTCGCCAACGGGCACGTTGGTCTGCGGGCAAATCTCGACGAGGGCGAGCCCTCCAGTCAGCCTGGCACCTACCTCGCCGGGTTCTACGAAACGCGTCCGCTGCCGTACGCCGAGCCTGGCTACGGGGATCCCGAGGACGGCCAGACCGTGGTCAACGTCACGAACGGCAAGATCATCCGGCTGGTGGTCGAGGACGAGCCGTTCGACGTCCGCTACGGCGAGCTGCGCAAGCACGAGCGCATCCTCGATCTCCGTGCGGGGCTGCTCCGTCGCACCGTCGAGTGGGTCTCGCCGACGGGGCGCCCCGTCCGCGTCGACCTCCACTCGCATCGTGTCGCTCACGCACCGGTCCATAGCGGCAATCCGCTACGAGATCGAGCCGCTCGACGACGCAGCGCAGGTGGTGGTTCAGTCCGAGCTCATCGCCAACGAGGCGGTGCCGATGGCCGAGATGGACCCGCGAGCCGCAGCGGCGCTGACTGGGCCGCTCGTGTCCGACGCTTCCCAAGCGGGGGACCTTCGCGCGATCCTGGTCCACACCACGAAGGCGAGCAAGCTGACGATCGGCGCGGCAATGGACCACGTGATCGACGGGTCGGACGCCATGGCAAGCACGATCGAGGCCTTCGAGGACCTCGCCAGACTGTCGGTCACGGATACGCCGGCCCCGGGCAAGCCGCTGCGCATAACGAAGTTCCTCGCCTACGGCTGGTCGGGCAACCGGACTACCTCAGCGGTGCGCGACCAGGTTGTCGCGGCGTTGGTTGCCGCCGTCCAGACCGGCTGGGACGGGTTGCTGTCCGAGCAGCGCGAGTTGCTCGACGAGTTCTGGGACTCGGCCGACATCGAGATCGAGGGCGACACCGAACTCCAGCAGGCGGTCCGGTTCGCGCTTTTTCACACGCTCCAAGCCGGCGAACGAGGCGAGCAGCGACTGATTCCGGCAAAGGGCCTGACCGGCAGCGGATATGACGGACACACCTTTTGGGACACCGAGGCGTTCGTGCTGCCCCTGCTGATGTATTCGCGGCGCCGCGCCGTCGCCGACGCCTTGCGCTGGCGTCACAGCACGCTCGATCTCGCGCGCGAGCGGGCGCGGTCGCTCGGGCTGCGCGGAGCGGCGTTTCCGTGGCGGACGATTCACGGCGAGGAGTGCTCGGGCTACTGGCCGGCGGGCACCGCCGCCTTTCACATCAACGCTGCCGTCGCCAATGCCGTGGAGCGCTACCAGAGGATCAGCGAGGACGAGGCCTTCGAGCGGGAGGCGGGAGTCGAGTTGCTGGTCGAGACCGCGCGGCTGTGGAGATCGCTGGGCCACCATGACCCCGCCGGGCAGTTCCGGATCGATGGAGTCACCGGTCCCGACGAGTACAGCGCACTCGCCGACAACAACGTCTACACGAACCTCATGGCGGCGCGCAATCTTCGGGCCGGGGCCGACGCGATCGAACGTCATCCGGACTTAGCGAAGCAACTCGGCGTCGACCCGGAAGAGTCGGCGAGCTGGCGCGACGCCGCTGACTCGATGCTCATCCCCTACGACGAGTCACTCGGTGTGCACCCGCAATCGGAGGGGTTCACCGAGCACGAGGTCTGGGACTTCGACTCGACTCCGGCCGATCACTACCCGCTCATGTTCCACTACCCGTACTACGACCTGTACCGCTCCCAGGTCGTCAAGCAGGCCGATCTCGTGTTGGCCCTGTTCTATGCCGGCGACGCGTTCACCGCCGAAGAGAAGGCTCGTGACTTCGCGTACTACGAGCGGCTGACCGTCCGCGACTCGTCGCTGTCAGCGTGCATCCAGGCTGTGGTGGCAGCCGAAGTGGGTCATATTGAGCTCGCCTATGACTACTTCGCGGAAGCGGCACTGATCGACCTGGACGACCTCGCGCACAACACCCGCGACGGCGTTCACATAGCTTCGCTCGCCGGGTCATGCATAACCGCTATCGCCGGCTTCGGAGGCCTGCGCGACCGTGGGGGGACGTTGAGCTTCATGCCTCGTCTGCCGCAAGCACTTACCCGCCTTGCGTTCGCCGTTCGCTGCGGCAAGACGGCGCAGCTGAAGATCGAGGTCGAGCCGTCCCACGCCACGTACACACTCGTGGCGGGCGAGGCGCTCGCGATCAACCACTATGGCCGGCGGATCAAGGTCACCCGTGACCGTCCCGCTCGCCGCCCGATCCCACCGGCGCCGGCGCTCGAGCGACCGGTGCAGCCTCAGGGCAGGGAGCCGGCGCCGCTGGGCTAGCGGGGCGGCTCGTCCGGTGGTCGGGTGCTATGTCCTCCGGTAGGCGCGGATCACGTCGGGGTCGGGATCGATTCCGAGGCCGGGGCCCTGCGGGACCTGGACCCGGCCGTCGTTCGCGACGAGAGCATCGCCGTAGGTCCGGGCGTCGGGCGCGAAGTAGCGCCATTCGATCATCGAGTCGACGGCTCCGAGGGCGGCCGTCACGTGTATGGCCGCCAGCAAGCCGGGACCGTTGTAGAAACTGTGCGGCATCACGGTGACGTCGTGGAGCGCAGCGCTCGAAAAGACCTTGCAGAGCTCGGTTACGCCTCCCATCTTGGCCGGGCTCGGCTGGACGAAATCGACGGCGCCGGCGCGCATAAGGCGATCGAATTCCATGAGCGTCGAGGCGTTCTCGCCTGCGGCGATCGGGATGCCCTCCGTTCTGCGGAGCTGGGCGAGGCCGTCGTAATTCTCGGGTGGCCAGATCGGCTCCTCCAGCCACTTCAAGCGGACTTCGCTGAGCTCACTCACCCGTTCCCGGGCCTGGCTCACGGTCCAGGCGCAGTTCACGTCGAGCATCAACTCCACGTCGTGCCCTGCCTCCTGGCGGGAGGCCCGGACCGCGGGAAGCTCCTTTTCGTGCAGCTTCACGCTCTTGAATCCGGCCTCGAGCGGCTCCCGGACGCCTATGCGGGCAAGCGCTGGATCGGAGAAGGCGTCCAGGCTGGCGTAGCAGGCCAGATCGGCGGCCGCAGCGCCGCCGAGCAGACGATGTAGCGGGGCGCCGGCGGCTTTGCCCGCGATGTCCCACAGCGCGATGTCCACGGCGGACAGGGCGTGGATCAGCGTCCCGGCACGTCCGAAGACCTGCAGCCTCTCCTGCACTTCGCGCATCAGCGGCGCGATCCGCGTTGCGTCCTGGCCGACGCACAGAGGCGCGATCAAATCGTCGATCGCCCGCTGGGTCAAAGGGGTCGCCTCGAATCCGAACCCCTCACCCCACCCTACGATCCCCTCGTCGGTCGTCACCTTGACGAGCAGCGAGTCCACCGCGGGCGTGTGCGCGGGACCCCGGGCAGATGCCACGGAGCTGGGGCCCGGCTTGAAGGGAATCCTCAGCGGGAGCGTCTCGATGGCCGTGATGATCAGCGGTGGCACCGACCCGGCGGTGACGGGTCCCCGGCTCAGGGCGAGCGCTCGCGGTACTGCCATGCGACGCGCTGAACCCTCGCTCGGCGTCGGACCAGCGCGAAGCCGGTCGTAGCGTGGTCGTCGTTCTTCAGATCGAACGCGACGCCGGCGGGAACAGGCCGCGCTCCCGGATACTGGGCCTGGAGCGTCGAAAGGACGTCGGCAGGCGCATACACCATGAGTTCCTCGCGTCGCTCGTCGATGCGGGCGATCGTGTCAGAGCCGACCTTCACCTCCGTCGCCCCCGGAGACCGCTCGATCAAAACGTCAGGGGGCTTGTCGCGCTCGAGCTCGTCGATTAGCGCGTCCACTCGTTGGCTCATACAGCTCGTCTCGTTCGATGGTCTGACCGCCCACAAAGCCTAACGTCGATGCCGCTCCCGGGAGCGGTGGCCGGTCCGCGCACGAGCTGAAAGCAACGGTCGAGCTTGTCGTCATCCACGACCCAGCTGTCGAGGAAGCGAACTCCCTCGGGCAGCATCCTGCCATGAGTGGCAGCGCGTTCCGAGGACCGCGGTAGCCTGACGCAGGTGAGCGCCCGCTCCAACGACGCGCCGCCTGCCGCGGGTCCCTACCTCCAGACCGTCTCAGGACGCTGGGTGAACCCGTTCGAGCCGGACCTCGCCCAACTCGACCCTGGCGACATCGCCCGTGCGCTGGCCAACCAGTGTCGCTTCGGCGGCCATAGTCGCGTGTTCTATTCGGTCGCGCAGCACTGCGTGATCGTGTCGCGCATCGTCGAGGAGCGCGGTGGTGACGTCGAGGACGTCTTCGCCGCACTCATGCACGACGCCGGGGAGGCCTACCTGGGCGACATGCCGCATCCGCTCAAGCACCGCAGCGCGCTCGGGGCAGCATTCCGCGAGGCTGAGGCTCGGCTCGAGGAAGCGATCCGTGACCGGTTCAAGATCAAGGCGGGTGTCCCCGAGGTCAAGCGCGTTGACCGCGCGCTCCTGGCCACCGAGCGGCGTGCCTTCAGCGCCGAGGCCTGGCACTGGCCCGAGCTCGAGGGCGTCGAGCCGCTCGACCTGGAGCTCACCGCGTGGTCACCCGACAGGGCCGCCGACGAGTTCGCCGAGCGGTACGCCGAGCTCGAAGCGAGACGCTGAGAAGTGGTGGGCTTCGTCGGCCTCGGTCAGCAGGGCGGCCCGATGGCGGCCAACCTGATCGCCGCCGGCCATCGCCTGACCGTCCGCGACGCCGACCTCGAGCGCGAGCGCCGGTTCGTGGCCGAGCACGGTGGTCGTGGCTGCGACGGCGATCCGGCCGCCCTCGCCGAGGTCGAGATCCTGATCACGATGCTGCCCAACGGGCAGGTCGTCCGCGACGCGCTGCTCGGTGAGGACCGGATCGCCTCCCGTCTCGGGCCGGGGACGATCATCGTCGACACCAGTTCGTCAGACCCGTACGGCACCCGGCAGCTCGGAGCCGAGCTCGCCGCGGGAGACCTGATCCTGCTCGACTCGCCGGTCACCCGCCCCGAGGCCGTCGGAGAGGACACAAGGCGGATCACGTTCATGGTCGGCGGCGATGACGAGGGCGCCATCGACCGCGTGATGCCGTTGCTGGAGGCGATGGCCGAGCGAATCTTCCGGGCCGGCCCGCTCGGGTCCGGCCACGCCATGAAGACGCTCAACAACTACGTATCCGCGGCCGGGCTGGCGGCCGGGCTCGACGCGATGATCGCGGGCCAGCGGTTCGGCGTCGACGTCGAGACGATGCTCGACGTCTTCAACGCCGGGACCGCCCGCAACTTCAGCACCGCCAACACCCTGATCGACGAGGCGATGTCACGCCGCTACGGGGCTGGATTCCAGCTCGCGCTCATGGTGAAGGACCTGCGGATCGCGAGCTCGCTGTTTGAGCGGGTCGGGTTCGACGCGCCGCTCTCCGAGCTCGTCCGCGACCAGTTCGCCCACGCCCTGGCGCAGCTTCACGACCCGGGCGCCGACCTGTCCCGGTCACTCGAGGACTGGGAGCACCGGGGTGGGGTGAGGCTGCCGCCGCCCCGGGGGCAGACCACCACCGGCTGACCAACGGAATGGGTCATATCTCCACACTCGGCCCGGTCCCAGCGGTGAGTGTGGATTCAGGCACGTATGTGGGTCACGAGCGCACGCTCGAGTTGGGCGGGTTGGCGAGTGTGGGGAAATGACCCATTTTTTGGCGGGCTTCGGGAGGCCCGCCTCGCTTCCGACAGGCCTGCCCTGCTAACGCGAGTACGCGGCGGCCACGCCACCGTCCACGTTGAGGATGTTGCCGGTGCTCTTGCTCGACCGCTGATCGGAGGCGAAATGCAGGACCGCGGTCGCGATGTCCTCGGGAAACACGTTGACGCCGAGCGTCGTCCGCTGCCGGTAGTGCTCCTCGAGCTCATCGGGGTCGATCCCGTAGGCGGCGGCGCGCTCCCCCCGCCACGACGAGCCCCAGATCCGCGAGCCCTGCAGGACGGCGTCGGGATTGACGGTGTTGACGCGGATGCCGTCACCGCCGCCCTCCTCGGCCAGGCAACGCGCCATGTGCAGCTCGGCCGCCTTCGCCGAGGAGTATGCGGCCGCGTTCTTGCCCGCCACCAGCGCGTTCTTGGATGCCACGAACACGATCGACCCGCCGCAGGCCTGGTCGCGCAGGATGCCGAATGTCTCGCGAGCGACGAGAAAGTACCCGGTCACCAATATGGACTGATTCCGGTTCCATTCGGCGAGCGTGGTCTCCTCGATCGGCGCGCTCGACGCGATCCCGGCGTTCGAGACCAGGATGTCCACCCCGCCGAAGCCGCTCACGGCCGCGTGGAAGGCGTCGCGCACATCGCTCTCCGAGGTGACGTCACCGCCGACCGCCAGGCCGGAGCCACCCAGTTCCTGAACCGCGTCTTCGGCTCCGTCGCCGTCGAGGTCGAACGCGACGACGCACGCCCCGGCGCCGGACAGCGCATCGACGATGGCCCGGCCGATCCCGCCGGCCGCGCCGGTGACCAGCGCGACCTTCCCCTGCAGCTCGCCGGGCGGCGGCGCGAGCGAGAGCTTGTAGAGCTCGAGCGGCCAATACTCGACCGCGAAGCTCTCCGCGGGCGTCAGCGACGTGAAGCCCCCGAGCGCGTGCGCGCCCGCCATGACCTCGATCGCGCGGTGATAGAGGTCGCGTGACAGTGACGCGTTCTTCACCGTCGGCGCGACGCCGACCAGGCCGACGTGCTGGATCAACACGACGCGCGCGTCCGGGTCGCCTCGCTCGGTCCTGTCGTCGGCGTGCTCGTCGAAGTAGGACCTGTAGGCGTCCCGATACTCACCGGCCAGGGATCGCACCCGCTCCCGGAGCGTCTGCGCGTCTTCCGAGCTCGGGTCGAACGGCACCCACATCGGCACGCGCTTGGTGTGCACGAGATGATCGGGACAGGCGGCGCCGATGTCGGTCAGGTCCGGCGCCGCCCTGGACGAGACGAACTCGAGCACTCGCGGCGAGGTGTCGACGACCAGCACCTTGGAGCGCTCGCTCGAGACCGCGCCGCGCAGCGCGGGCAGCACGTCGAGCAGGAGCGCGTCGCGGTCGATCGTCGGCGCGCCGAGCGCGCCGTCGAAGCGCTCCTTGTCCGTCGTCCTGGCGTTGACAAACTCGACCGCCCGGTTGATCACCTCGATCGTCCGCTTGTATGCCTCCTCGGCGGAGTCGCCCCAGACGACGAGTCCGTGCTTGGCCAGTACGACGAGCCGCAGGGCCGGGTTCTCGCGAACGGCAAGGCCGACCTGTTTGGCCAGAGTGAAGCCCGGCCGGATGTAGGGAATCCACGCCGCCTCCTCGCCGAAGCACTCGGCCACCAGTCGCTCCCCGTCCTCGGCCCCGGCCAGCACGTTGATCCCATCCGGATGCGTGTGGTGCACGTGCGCCGCCGGAATGAAGGCGTGCAGCAGCGTTTCGATCGAGGACCGCGGCGCCGACGGATCGATCTGACAGCGCGCGAGGTGCGCGACCATGTCCTCGTCGGGCATCTCGTCGCGCTCGAGCAACGGGAGCATCTCCTCCATGCGCAGCGGCGTGAAGTCCTTTGCCTGCATGGTCGCCAGGTCAGAGCCCGAGCCCTTCACCCACATCGCCTCGACGGTGCGGCCGACATGATCCGAAGTGGGGCCCTTCGCGGAGGTGTTGCCCCCGCCGAAGTTTGCGACCGCGCGGTTTGACCCGAGCAGGTGCGAGGCCAGGAGCACCTGCCCCAGCGCGTCGTCCGGAACATCGGACGCATCGGTCGGCCAGCGATCCTCGACCGGGTCGGTCATACGGGCGACGACGCTCATCGGCCCCACCCCCCGGCGACCGCCTCGGCGCTGCCTCTCTCGGCGACGGCGCGCTTGACGTATCCACCCTCGCGCAGGGCGCGGACTGGATCCTCGGCGGCGCCCCCCTCGGCTCTGACCTTGGCGCACAGGGGTCGGACATCGAACCGGTAGGCGTCGAGCAGCACTTCGTGGGCGCGCAACACGTCGCCGGTGCGCTGGGCCTGCGCCAGCTCACTGCGGTCCACGAGCAACGCCTTGGCGAAGGCCTCCTGCAGGTTGACCACACTGAGCGTCATTGCCTCCACCTTTGCCTCGATGTTGTGCGATTGATCGATCGTGAGCCGCGGCAGCGCGCGCCCCGGGGCGGTCAGCTCGACGAAGATCCCGAACAGCTCGAACGGGTTGACCGAGCCGACGATGAGGTCGTCGTCGGCGTACTTGCGGTTGTTGAAGTGAAAGCCGCCGAGCCGCCGCTCATCGTCGAGAATGGCGACGATCTGCTCGATGTTCACGCCCTGCGCGTGATGGCCCAGGTCCACGAGCACCTTCGCGCGGTCTCCGAGCTTCTGGCAGACGAGCAGCGCGGAGCCCCAGTCGGCAAGATCGGTGGCGTAGAACGCCGGCTCGAACAACTTGTACTCGACGAGCAGCTCCTGCTCGGGCGGCAGCACCTCATATACGCGCGCGAGGCACACCAGCATGCGATGCCGGCGGCTGATGAGGTCGTCCTGACCGGCGTAGTTGGTGCCATCGGCCAACCACAACGACTGCGCCGCCGAGCCCAGCTCGGCCGCGGTGTGCACGCACTCCAACAGATGCTCGACCGCCTTCGCGCGCACCCGTTCCTCCGGATGCGTGATCGAGCCCAACTTGTAATCGGGATCCTGAAACAGATTGGGGTTCACCGCCCCGATCCGCAGGCCCAGCGCCTCGGCATGAGTGCGCAGCGACGCCGGGTCTTCGACGTGATCCCACGGGAAGTGCAACGCCACCGCCGACGCCGCGCCGGTAAGGCGGTGAACCTCGCCGGCGTCCTGCAGGCGTTCGAAGACGTCGCGCGGTCGGCCCGGCTGTTGGAAGGTGGCGAAGCGCGTACCCGAGTCGCCGTAACCCCAGGAGGGGGTCTCCACGTCGAATGCGCTCAGCGCCGCGCTGATCGCGTCGACGTCACGTCCGGTGTCGGTCAGCTGCTCAGCCAGCTGGTCGTATTCACGATTGAGATCGGTCACTCCTACCTCTCTGTGCTACGCGACGGCATGGTCGCGGTCGTTCACCCCGAGGCCTGTCACGGCCAGAAAGCGTTCGTAGAGCTCGGCGGACTCCGTCGTGGCGCGTGGCTCATGTCGCGTCCGCGCCGACGACGCGGCGGAGAGCGCGCGCGCCTGATCGAGGTCGGCGATCTCGCCCACCGCGATCGCCTGCACGAGCACGTTCCCAAGCGCGGTGGCCTCGACCGGACCGGCCGAGACGGGGAGCCCGGTCAGGTCAGCCGTGAGCTGACACAGCAGGCGATTGCGCGCTCCCCCGCCGACGACGTGAATGACCTCGAACGTGCTCCCGGTGACCCGCTGCAGCCGCTCCAGCACGAAGCGGTACTTGCAGGCCAGCGAGGTGAGGATCGAGCGGACAATCTCTCCCGGCTCGGTCGGCGCGGACTGCGAGCCCGCGCCGCACGCCTCCCTCAGCCTGGCGGGCATCTCGCCGGGTGCCAGCAGGGCATCGTCATCGGGATCGAACAACGCGACGTTCGGGTCGGCCTGCTCGGCCAGCTCCATGAGCTGCTCGTAGTCGGCCGGCGTGCCCGCGCGCTCCCATGCTCGCCGGCATTCCTGTAGGAGCCACAGCCCCATCACGTTTCGCAACAGGCGGGTGCGTCCGCTCGTCCCGCGCTCGTTGGTCAGGTTGTACTCGAGCGCCTGGGCATCCAGGAACGGCCGGTCGGCCTCGGTGCCCAGCAGCGACCAGGTACCCGAGGAGAGGACCGCATCCCGCGGGCCTTGCAGGGGGGCGGCGACGAAGGCGCTGGCCGTGTCGTGCCCGGCCACCGTCCAAACGGTTGCTTGCGCCGCTTCACCGCACGCATCGTCATGAACTCCGACCAACGACCCCACATGCGTCCCGGCCTCGACCGGGTCGTGCGCAAACGGCGCCTCCGGCAAGCCCAGCCTGGCGACGATGTCTCGCGCCCACCGGCCGTCTTCCGCTCCCAGCAGTCCACTCGTGGACGCGACGGTCGCCTCGTTGACCAGCTGTCCGGTCATCCACAGGCCAAACAGGTCGGGCACGAAGGCCAGGCGGTCGACCGCGCGCATGACCGGGCTGTCGGCTTCGGACATCAGCTGAAAGACCGTGTTGATCGGCATCGTCTGGATACCGGTACGCGCGTACAGCGCCTCTCGGCTCACCTTGGCGTGGGCGGCGGCGACCATCCCGTCGGTGCGCCGATCGCGGTAGTGAAACGGCAAGCCAAGGATCCGGTGATCGGCGGAGAGCAGTGCGTAATCCACTCCCCACGCGTCAACGCCGATCCCGTCGAGCCGGGCGTCGTGGGCCGCGCGGGCGATTCCGTGAAGCGAGTCGTCGAACAGTTTCACGAGGTCCCAGTGCAGGCCATCGTCGAGCCACACCGGGCGGTTATCGAAGCGATGAACGATCTCCAGGCTGACCCGCTCCCCGTCGAAACGACCGAGCGCGACGCGACCGCTCTCGGCACCGAGATCGACCGCGGCGAACGCTCGAGAGCTACTCACGGTCGAGCACCTCGGCGTCGGCGAGCGCCAGCATCTTCCGGCGATCGCGCATCTGGCCGCGCCGCATCAGCATCCGTGCGCGCTGCACGAACGACGCCGCATTGGGAATCAGCACGCTGAGGATCAGCAGGCCACCTGAGACGACCTGGAAATCGTTCTCGTTGAACGACGGAGTCAGGAGCAGGGCACTGCGCAAGCCGGCGTAGACGAACGCCGCCAGAGCCACCCCGAGGATCGTGCCCTTACCTCCGAAGATCGAGACGCCGCCGAGCAGCACGATCGTGACCACCTGAAGCTCGAAGCCGATGCCGATGTTCTCGCCGGCCGATGACAGCTCGAAGGCGTAGAGCAGACCGACGGCAGCGGACACCACGCCCGAGAGCACGAACAGCAGAAGCTTCGTGCGCTTCACCCGGATGCCTGCGTGGAAGGCGGCCTCCTGGCTCAGCCCGATGGCGTACAGGGACCTACCGAACGGAGTCATTCTCAGCACGACGCCCGTGAGGACCGCGGCGACGATGAAGATCGCGACCGACCACGACAGCCACGAGATGCCCAGGAAGCCGGTCACCCCGAGGGTGTT
Source organism: uncultured Solirubrobacterales bacterium (assembly GCA_963834625.1). Lineage (GTDB taxonomy): Bacteria > Actinomycetota > Thermoleophilia > Solirubrobacterales > Solirubrobacteraceae > Palsa-465. The sequence continues at coordinate 64,363 of CAWICM010000001.1, forward strand.
GAACGGCGACGGGAAGTTCGACACGGTCGCCGCGCCGAGGATCACGTTGGCGAGCCCCCGGTACAGGGTCAGCGTCCCGATGGTGACCGCCAGGGAGGGGAGGCCCACCCGCGTGATGAGCCAGCCATTGATGAATCCTGCCAGCGCCCCGATCGCCAGACATACCACGAAGATCAGCGCCATCGGCCAATGGTGAGTCCACAGGGCCCCGAGCGTCTCGGCCGACACGGCGAGAACCGACGCGACCGACAGGTCGATCTCGCCGGTGATGATGATCAGTGTCATCGGCAGGGCCAGGAGCGCCAGGTCACCGATGTTCGTGCACAGGGTGAAGATGTTGTAACTCGAGAAGAACTGCGACGAGATCGAGTTGCCGGCGACCAGGACCGCGACGACGGCCACCGCCAGGCCGGTCTCCCAGCGCACGAGCGGCGCGAGGCGCTCTTTCAGTGTTCGGGTTTCAGGCACCAAGGTGAACCCTCCTGCGCCGGAGCGCGGCGGCCAGCCGGAGCTGGATCCCCCGGTCCAGGGTGATCGCGACGAGCAGCAGGAAGCCGGAGATCGCCTCGGTCCACAACGACGGGACGCCGAGGACGTTGAGGGCCGAGTTGATAGTTTGCAGCAGGAGCGCGCCAAGGGCTGCGCCGACGACGCTGCCGCTGCCGCCGAAGATCGCCACGCCACCGACCACGACGGCGGCGATCACCTGTAGCTCGAGGCCGGTGGCGGCCGTCGCGTCGATGGTGTTGTACTGCGTTGCCCACAGCACACCGCCGAGCCCGGCCAGCGCACCGCTCAGCACAAACGCGGCGAGGATCCGGCGGGCGATCGGAATGCCTCCCAGGCGCGCGGCGTCGGGGTCGGACCCCATCGCGTACAGCTCCCGACCCGAGCGATAGGTGCGCAGGTAGTAAGCAGCAATAGCAACCACCACCGCCACCGCGATCGCGATATCCGGGATGCCGAGGATCGTCGCGTGGAAGATGTTGATGAACGAATTGGGCAGGGCGTTCGCGACGACCTGTCCCGAGCCGACGATCAGGGTGTCGACGCCGCGAATGATGTACAGCATGGCGAGCGTCACCACGAGGCTGGGGACGCGCCCGACCGCGGTGATGATTCCCGTCACCAGGCCGCACGCCAGCCCGACACCCAGCCCGACCAGGAAGACGACGACAATCGGGATCCCGTGGTGGGCCTGGAACATGTTGGCTGAGACATACGCCGACAGGCCGACCACCGAGCCCACCGACAGATCGACATTGCGGGTGATCACCACGAACGTCTGACCGACCGAGACCAGCGCGTACAGCGCGGTGGTGGCGAGGATGAAGCGGATGTTCGTGGCGTGGAGGAACCGCGGCTGGATCGCCGTCGTGACGAGGACGAACAGCGCCAGCACGCCGACGATCCCGAAGGTCCGCGCGCGCAGGACGATGTCGACGAGCCGCCGAGGGCTGGCCGGCGCGACGCTCGTGGGCGCTTCCGTCGTCGTGGCGCTCACGCTGGCTTTACCTCCGGCCGGCCGTTGCGGGCTGTCTGCCCCGTGGCCGCCGCGATGATCCGCTCCTCGGACGCCTCATCGTGCGCCAACGTCGAAACCAGACGTCCCTCGCGCATCACGAGGATGCGGTCGGCCACCGACAGCACCTCGGGCAGCTCAGATGAGATCACCAGCACGGCCACTCCTTCGCCGGCCAGTGCCGACAGGAGGCGGTGGACCTCGGCCTTGGTTCCGACATCGATCCCGCGGGTGGGTTCATCGACGATCAACAGCCGGGGCTGCCGGCTGAGCCATTTCGCCAGGACCACCTTCTGCTGGTTGCCGCCCGAGAGCGAGGAGACCGGGTTGGAGATCCGCCCGTACTTGACCTGTAGGCGCTTCGCCCATTCCAGCGAGAACTTGCGCTCGGCCGAGGCGAACAGAAGGCCGTAGCGCCTGAGGCGTCCGAGCGAGGCGAGGGAGATGTTGTCCTCCGTCGAGAAGTCCATCACGAGTCCGTGCTGGCGGCGATCCTCGGGTACGAAGCCGATCCCCGCGCTCATCGCGGCAGTCGGCGAGCCGACACGCAGCGTCTCCCCACACAGCCGCACCGCGCCCGCGTCGTAGCGATCGATCCCGAAGATCGCGCGGGCGACCTCGCTGCGACCAGCGCCGACCAATCCGGCTAGGGCCACGACCTCGCCCGCCCGGACCTCGAAGGACACGTCGACGAACACGCCTTCGCGGGTGATGCGGTCAACCTCGAGCACCGTGCCCGCCGGCGTGTGCGGCTCGTGCTCGCGCGCCCGCAACTCACGGCCGACCATCCCCTTGATGAGGTCCTCGGCGGTCAGCCCGTCCAGCGTCTGGGACATGACGAGCTTTCCGTCCCGCAGGATCGTGACCCGTTGACAGAGCGCGAACACCTCCTCGAGGCGGTGGGAGATGAACAGCACCGCGGCACCATCGGCACGCAGCGTCTCGGCGATCCTGAACAGCCGCTCGACCTCGACCGGCGAGAGGGCGGCGGTCGGCTCATCCATGATCAGGACCTTCGCCTCGCTCGACAGGGCCTTGGCGATCTCCACCAGCTGCTGCTCGGCGATGGAAAGCCCTCGCGCGATCCGATCGGGATCCATCTGCACGCCCAGGCGCTCGAAGATCCGATTGACCTCGGATTCCATCCTCCCGTAATCGATCCGCCTGCCGCTGCGCAGGGGCTGGCGGCCGATGAACACGTTCTCGGCCACCGACAGATCCGGGAACAGCGTCGGCTCCTGATAGATCACGGCGATGCCGGCGTCCCGGGCATCCGCGGTCCCACCCAGCACGATCTGGCGTCCGTCCATGACCAGGGTTCCGACATCGGGCTGATGGACACCGCCGAGGATCTTCACCAGCGTCGACTTGCCGGCGCCGTTCTCGCCGACCAGGGCGTGAGCCTCGCCGGCGTAGAGGTCGAGAGAGACTCCCTCGAGCGCGTGCACACCGGCGAACGCCTTCGCGGCGTTCTGCAGTGATAGAACGGGAGCCCGAGAGGAGGAAGAGGTCATGAGGTCAGATTGTCGGGCACCGATGGGCGCCTGCGTATGCAGCCGCCCATCCGGTTACCCATACAGCGTCCGGCCTAGAAGTCGTACTGGGCGATGTTCGCCTTGGTGAACACCGTGGGCGGTCCGAGAATGATCGTGCTGTCCGGACCCACCGTGAAGCTCCCCAGCTTTCCGGCCGACAGAGTCTGGCCCTGGGCGCCGGTGATCTTCTTCGACGCCACATTCACTGCCGCGTATGCCGCGAGGTAACCGAGCTTGGCGGGATCCCAAAGCTCGAAGCCGTCGATCGTTCCGTCATCGACGAACTTCTTGAGCGACAGCGGCGTTCCCAGGCCGGTCAGCTTGACCTTCCCGCGGTACTGCGGAGTGTCCAGCACGCCGGCGGCCGCGGCGATGCCAACCGTGGTCGGGGAGATGATCCCCTTGAGGTTGGGGTACTTCTGGAGCAGGCCGCTGGTCACCTGGCTGGCCGTGGTCGGGTCGTCGTTGCCGTAGACGGTCGAGACCAGGTGCATGTTCGGGTACTTCTTGAGCTCCTGCTTCATGTAACCGATCCAGGCGTTCTGGTTCGTCGCCGACGCCGCTGCGGACACGATCGCGATGTCGCCCTTGTCACCGATCTGCTTGGCCAGAAGGTCGACCTCACTGGTCCCGATCGCCGCGGTCGACGCCTGGTTGATGAACATGCTCCGGCAGGTGGGCGCGTCCGAGTCGTATGTGACCACGCTGATGCCGCGGGCCATCGCAGACTTGAGCGTCGGGCACAGCGCGGTCGGATCGGTCGCCGACACGATCAGCGCGTTGGCTCCCTTCGACAGCGCTGCCTGAATCGCGGGGAGCTGCGAGGCCGCCGTGGCGGCGGACCCGCTCGTCTCAGTGCCCTTCTCGCCGAGCGTCTGTAACGCGGCCAAGGCGCCGCCCGACTTCACACTGTCCGCCACCGTGAAGTAGCTGTTGCCGAGGTTCTTCGGGATGACGTAGACGTTCAGCCCCGTCTTGAGGCTGCCGCCGCTGGAACTCGAGCCACCGGAGCTCGACGCGCTACTCGTCCCGGACGAGCCGCCACTCGCGCCTGCCGAGGATGAGCTGCTCGATGAACCGCCGCATGCCGCGAGACCGAATGCCGCAATCAGAGTCACGACGACTCCGAACGACCAACTGACGTGCCCGTAACGCGCGGCGCGTTTGACGACATCCTGCATTACGAAACTCTCCTGTGATGAGAACACCGTGGATGGACCGTTCATCAGATCCGCGAGCGTCACGGGTGCCGTCGCATGTCGGCGACGCGAGGACCGGGAAAGGAGAATCCCTCTCCGCCGGTCCCTGGCACCGTCCACTCCCTCAGAGCAAACGAACAAGACCGATCAAACCAGACCACTAGCCTGATGTCAAGGACACAAAAACACTCAGCTAACGTTTTCCCATTGAAGGCACGAACACCGCTTACCGGAGGCAAACCCGGGATTGGCCGGACGATCGATTGTGTGCGAAACTGGTTCGATGACAAGGGGCAACGGCAAACGCGCCGTGGTTCCGGCTGAGCGACGGCGCTTGATCCTCGAGATGCTCCGTGAGCAGGGAAGCCTGACCGTCGGGGCGGTCGAAGAGGCCTTCGACGTATCGCCGATGACCGCCCGCCGGGACCTCGCGCTGCTGGCCGAGGGAGGGAGCGCACGGCGCACGCACGGAGGGGCGGTGCTTCCCGAGCTCGCTGCCCACGAGGACTCGTTTCAGAGCCGGCTCAGCCAGGACGTCGACGCGAAACGACGGCTGGCCGGCGCGGTCGTGGCGACCATCGAGCCGGGCGAGACGATCTTCGTCGACTGCTCCTCTTCGTCGTACTACGTGGTCCGCGAGATCCTCGAGCACGGTCTCCACGTGACGCTGTTGACCAATTGCGTGCCGGTGATGGCGCTGGTCGGCGGAGCCGATGCGCCGCACGTGGATCTGATCGGGCTGGGGGGCACGTACCGCAAGCTGACTCAATCGTTCGTCGGGGCGCAGGCGCTCCGGGCGATCGAGAGCTTCTTTGCCGATCGCGCGATCTTCTCCTGCAAGGGCATCGAGCGGCAGGGCTATCTGACGGATCCCGACTCGCTCGAGGCCGAGGTCAAGCGCACGATGATCAGCCATTCCCGGGCGGTCTCGCTCGTCGCGGACACCCGCAAGTTCGAGGAGCGCGGACTCAACGTGATCGTCCCGGCCTCCTCGGTCAACTTCGCCTACCTGGCCGACCCTCCGGCCGCCGGCGTCCGCCGCCTCGAAGCCGCCGGTGTCGACGTGACCAAGGTCTGAGCCGGCGCGGCATCGATGGAACGCGTGTGCTTCCTCCTGCGGGTGAGGCCCGGGCGGTTGGACGAGTACCGCGAACGCCACCGCGCCGTCTGGGAGCCGATGCTGGCGGCCCTACGCGAGACCGGCTGGCGCAACTACTCGTTGTTCCTGAGGCCGGACGGGCTGCTGGTCGGCTACCTGGAATGCGACGACTTCGCCGCCGCGCAGCGGGCGATGGAGCAGACCGAGGTCAACGCTCGCTGGCAGGCGGACATGGCGCCGTTCTTCGAGCTGGCCGAGGGCGCCCGACCGGATACCGGCGGCGAACGGCTCGAGGAGATCTTCCACCTCGACTGACGCCTCCGCGGGCGTCGTCGCGCTCAACCCTCGGACGGACGAATGATCCGGAGGATCACCGGGCGCGAAGCACGCTGAGCGGCGTCGACAACGGCCGCCAGCTCATCATCCCGGAGCTCCTCGGCGGCACCGACCACGACGACCAGCGGCGCCGTCCCGGTCCCCGCGTGTCTCAGGACACGCTCAACCTCATCGGCGCGCCGCGCCAGTTCCTCGGGGCCCGGTACTGACAGGACCACCTCGCCGGCCAGCTCCTCGAGGCTGCCCTCGTCGTCGGTCGGCGGGGTCTGGATGACAACCTCATGGTCCCGGATCGTCTGCAGCGGCGCGGCTCGAAGTTGCCGCTCGACGGCGCTACCACGCGGAACCTGGATGATGAGGCTCGGCTGCTCCGCCATCGGCCCAGACTATCGCCCCAATGATCGACCGACGCGTTCGCAACATCGCCCTGCTCGTCGCGGCTTGCTTCTTCATGGAGTTGCTCGACGGGACGATCGTCATCACGGCGGTCCCGAAGATCAGCAGCGCATTGGGAGTCTCGCCCGGCACGACCGGGCTGGTGGTCACGGCATATCTGGTGACGGTGGCGGTGCTGGTCCCCGTGAGCGGCTGGATGACACTCCGCTACGGATACCGCTGGGTTCTGCTCTCGGCAATCGCGGTGTTCACGGTGGCCTCCCTGGGTTGTGCGGCGAGCCAGACCTTCGGCGAGCTCGTAGCGATGCGGGTGCTCCAGGGCGCCGGCGGGGCGATGATGGTGCCGGTCGGTCGGATGATCGTGTTCGAGCGCGCCGCGAAGTCGCAGGTCATGCGCCTGATGTCCTACATCGTGTGGCCGGCGTTGCTGGCGCCCGTGATCGCTCCGCTGGCCGGAGGCGCGATCACCACGTACGCCAGCTGGCGATGGATGTTCCTGATCAACGTTCCCCTCGGGGTCGTCGGTCTGATCTGCGGCTGGCGGCTCGTCGACGGCCGGCCCGCGGAGGCCCCGCCACGCCTGGACGGCGCCGGCGTGCTGCTCACCTGTGGCGGCCTGGCCGCCCTCACCTACGCCGCCCACCTCGCCTCCGACGCTCATGCGCACTGGCTGCTCGTGGCCTCGCTGGGGCTCGCCTCGGTCGTTCTCCTGGTGGTGGCGACGCGGCACCTGTTGCGCACCTCGGCGCCGGTCGTGGATCTGCGGACGCTGAGGATCCCGACGTTCGGTCACGCGATGGTCGGCAGCAGCCTGATCTGGCTGGTGATCGGCGCGATCCCGTTTCTGCTGCCGCTGCTGTTCCAGACCGTGTTCGGCTGGAGCCCGATCAAATCGGGCGCGCTCGTGCTGTTCGTGTTCGTCGGCAACATCGCGATCAAGCCACTCACCACCCCCATGTACAGCACCTATGGGTTCCGGCGCGTGCTGCTGGCCGCGTCCGCCTGCCTGACCCTGACGACCATCGGCTGCGCTCTGCTGAGCGCCGGCACGCCGGTCGTCGCGATCGCGCTGCTCGCCCTGGTGAGCGGTGCCGCCCGCTCGGTCAGCATGACCGGTTACACGACGCTGGCTCTGAGCGATGTGCCGTCGGGGCAGATGCGACCCGCGAACGCGCTGGCCAGCACCGCCCAGCAGCTCTTCACCGGGCTCGCGGTGGTGTTGGCCACCCTGGCGCTGCGTCTGGGGAGCGCGATCGGGAAGCTCGACCGGGCGGCGCACGGCGCGAGATTCGCCTACGTGATCGCCTTCCTCGTGATCGCCGTCGTCGGCGCGCTCGCTACCGCGGTTGCGGTCCGACTGCACCCGTCGGCCGGCGCGGTGCTTACGTCCGACGTCCCGGTCGCCAGCCCTCGGTCTTCCACTTAGAGCCAGGGCGTCCGGGGAGCAGCAGCACGATTACGAGTCCGATCGCCGACAGGATCAGCCCGAAGGCCAGGCCGACCTTCTCGCCGTAGCCCTTGCGGTCGGACATCCACGACCCGACCGCGGCGGACAGCAACCACACGAACAGCAGGTAGAGCGCGTTGGCCCCGATCAGCGCGAAAACGATCATGTCCCGAGGTAAGCCCGCTGCACGGCGGGATCGTTTCGCAGCTGCGCCGATTCGTTGGTCAGCGCCACCTCCCCGGTCTCCAGGACGTAGCCCCGCTTTGAGACGTCGAGCGCGTAGTTCGCGTTCTGCTCGACCAGCAGGATCGAGACGCCCTGACGATTGATCTCGGCGATCGTCTCGTAGATCCGCTGCACGAGGATCGGAGCGATCCCCATCGAAGGCTCGTCCAGCATCAGGAGCTTTGGGCGCGCCATCAGCGCGCGGCCGATGGCCAGCATCTGCTGCTCGCCGCCCGACATCGTTCCCGCCTTCTGGCGCTCGCGCTCCTTCAGGCGCGGGAACAGCTCGAACACGCGGTCGAGGTCCTCGTCGATTTCGGTGTCACGGCGGCGGTACGCGCCCAGATCGAGGTTCTCCCGGACCGACATCCGCGCGAAGCAGTGGCGACCCTCGGGCGCGAGCGCGATCCCGTGCGCGACGATCTGGTGTGCCGGGATGCGGGTGATGTCCGCACCTTCGAAGATGATCGTGCCGGTGCTCGCCGGCGTGAGGCCGGAGATCGAGCGCAGCGTGGTCGACTTCCCGGCCCCATTGGAGCCGATGATCGTCACCACCTCGCCTTCCTCGACCGTCAGCGACACCCCTCGGAGCGCTTCGATCGCGCCGTAGTAGGTGTGGATGCCTTCGACTTGAAGAAGGGTCATCAGCTCTGCTTTCCGAGGTAGGCCTCGATCACGCGCTCGTTCTCGCGGACCTCTGCCGGGGGGCCTTCGGCGATCTTCTCGCCGTGATCGAGCACGCTGATCCGCTCTGAGACGCCCATCACGACCTTCATGTCGTGCTCGATGAGCAGGATCGTTAGCTGCAGGTCGTCGCGCAGCTTGCGCATGAACTCGGTCAGCGCCCCGGACTCCTGCGGGTTCATGCCGGCGGTCGGCTCGTCGAGCAGCAGCAGCTTCGGATCGGAGGCCAGCGCCCGCGCGATCTCCACCCGGCGCTGGTCGCCGTAGGAGAGATTGCTCGAGAGTTGTCCGAACTGCCTGGAGCGCAAACCCACGTAGGAAAGCGTCTCGGCCGCCCTCTCCTGCACCGCTCGCTCCTCGGCGCGCACCCACGGCGCGCCCACGATCGATCCAAACAGCCCGGCCCGCATCCGGCAGTGGCGCCCAACGATCACGTTCTCGAGCGCGGTCATCGCGCCGAACAGGCGGATGTTCTGGAACGTTCGGGCGACGCCGAGCTTCGTGATCACGTCGGGCCGATCATGGGTGATGTCCCGGCCTGAGAACACGATTCGCCCGCTGCTCGACTTGTAGAGGCCCGTGAGCATGTTGAAGAACGTCGTCTTCCCGGCGCCGTTGGGTCCGATGATCGAGACGATCGACCCGACCGGGATGTCGACCGACACCTGGTTGACTGCCACCAGGCCGCCGAACACCTTGGACACGTCCTCGGCGCTGAGAATCGGCCCACCGACGGGGGTCTCGCTGGGCGCTGGCGCCTCGACGCTCATGGCACCGCCTCCCCGGTTTCGGCTGCGACCCAGCTCGCTCCGGGCTCCTCGAGCTCGGCCTCACCGATCCCTCGGGTGAACTCGAGTTTTCGCCGCCGCTCGGGGATCAGCCCCTGCGGGCGCAGCACCATCACCAGCACGAGCAGGAAGCCGAAGATGCTGACCTGCAGATCGGTCAGGTTGAAGTTGAGACCCAGACTGCCTGGGATTCCGTTGAGCACGTCGGGGATCAGGTAGTAGTTGATGTTGGCAAGCAGCAACGCCCCCACCACGACCCCCCAGATCGATCCCAGGCCGCCGAGGATGACCATCGCGAGAACGAAGATCGAGAAGCCGAACTGGAACTCGCCGGCGTCGATCAGCGTCGTGTAGGCGCCCAGGAAGGCGCCCGCTACGCCGCCGCACGCCGCGCCGAGCGCATAGGCGTACAGCTTCGTGCGGACCAGCGGGATGCCCATCGAGACGGCGGCGACCTCGTCCTCGCGCAGCGCGATCCACGCTCGTCCCAGCCGCGAGTCGCGCACGCGGATGTTCACGAACAGCGTGATCAGGACCAGCACGAAGATCGTGTAGTACCAGGGCCTGATGTCCAGCTGGCTGAACGTGCCGATCCCCGGGAGATATGGAGGGTCGGTGCCGCTGATCCCGAGCTCACCACCCGTCAGCGGCATTCCGAAGATCTTCAGCGACGGTCCCTGGAGCGCGAACACCCGGATGATCTCCCCGAAGGCAAGCGTCACGATCGCGATGTAGTCGCCCCGCAACCGCAGCGTCGGCACGCCGATGATCGCGCCGGCGAAGGCCGCGACGAGCCCCGCGCAGATCAGGATCAGCACGATGCTCAAGTGGATGCCCGGCAGCGTGGCCTGCGGGCCGTGAGCGAGGATGTGCACGTGGGCCTTGAAGAACCAGCCGGAGCCGAGCCACCCGAAGGTGTATGACCCCAGCGCGAAGAACGCGACGTAGCCGAGGTCGAGCAGACCGGCAAAGCCCACGACGATGTTCAGCCCGAGCGCGAACATCACGTAGGTCAGGGAAAGGATCTCCGTGTTGACGAAGTTGTTGGTGACCGAGAACAGCTGCGGCAGGATCAGGCCGAACACGATCAGGAGTCCCGCCAGCGCGCGCGGCCACCAGGGCGGAAGCCGGCGCTCCATGGCCGCTCGCCATTCCCGCAGCTGCGCCAGCAGTTCGCTCATCCGGCCTCCCTCGTCTCCTCGCCGAGGAGTCCCTGCGGGCGCAGGACCAGGATGATGATCAGCAGGCCGAACACGAAGAACGGCGTCCACTGGGGCCCGACCCGCGCGTCGATCGTCTGCTGGACGCAGCCGATGATCAATCCGCCGATCACGGCGCCGCGGAGGTTCCCGATGCCTCCCAACACGGCGGCCGTGAACGCGATCAGCCCCGCCTCGAACCCCTGGAGGTACCAGATCGTCGTCTCGTAGACCGCGTACACGAGACCGGCGGCACCGGCCAGGGCCCCGCCGATCAGGAACGTGAGCGAGATCGTCCAGTCGACGTTGATCCCCATCAGCCGCGCCGCCTCGGGATCCTGAGCGGTCGCGCGCATCGCCTTGCCCTGGCGCGTGCGGCTGACGAACATCCCCAGGAGGATCACGAGCGGAATCGTGACGGCGACCGAGAGCACGTCGGCGCGGTGGATCACCACTCCCGATATCTGGAACACGGTCTTGTTCTCGCGCACCAGGTCGGACACGCCGACGGTCGATCCGCCGCGCCACAAGAGCCCGACGTTCTGGAGAATGAACGAGAACCCGACGGCCGTGATCAGCGGAGCCAGCCTCGGCGCGCCCCGCAACGGTCGGTAGCCGACCCGTTCGATCAGCACGTTGAGCGCGCCGCAGACGAGCATGCATACGAGCATGGCGATGGGGAGCCCCACCACCAGGCCCAGAGTCGAGGTCGCCAGCCCCAGCCCGATCGCGTTCCAGAAGCTGACTCCAGTGAACGAGCCGATCATGAACACGTCGCCGTGGGCGAAGTTGATCAGCTCGATGATTCCGTACACGAGCGTGTACCCGATCGCAATCAGCGACCAGATCGCACCGTTCGAGACCCCCTCGACCAGGTTGGTGCCGATGTAGGTGAGGTCGTGGATCTTCGTCGCGTGGCCGTGGGCGTACCCGCCATACCCCGCGAGGAGGTCGTGGGCAGCGAAAAAGACCGGGAACGCGACGAGCAGCGCGATGAGGCCCCAACGGCCGGCCGCGCGCCGTACCTCGAGCAATACCTTCCTGGCAACCGACGGCGCGGCTCTGCTGGGCAGCGATCTAGCTTCCATGAACCCCTGGTCCAGCCTAATCGCGGAGCGGGGCCGTTGCAACGGCCCCGCTCCACTTTGCTTGCTTGTTAGCCGACGGTGATGGTCTTAGCGAACACCGGGTTGCCATCCGAGCCGACGTTGTACAGGCCGTACGACTTGAGCGTCGTGTCGCCGTTGGCGTCGAACCCGTAGGTCCCGATCGCACCCGCGTAGTTCTTGGTCGCGAACAGCGCGGCCACGACCGCGGACTTGCTGTTGCCCTGGGCTCCCAGCTTGGCGATCGTCTTGAGCCCGAGCTGCATCGCCTCGTAGCCGTAGATCGAGTACGGATCCGGGTCCGACACCCCGTAGGCCGACTTGTATGCGGCCAGGAATGCCTTGCCGCCCGGATACGTGGTCAGGCCCTGCGTCGCGACCGTGCAGTGGAACAACGGCGCGATGCTCGCGGGGAAGCCCCCCGTCTTCGGGTTCGTCTCCCCGCCGGAGCAGACGCCGTCGCCGCCGAAGATCTTGGCGCTCGGGATCGCGGCGTTGATGTCCTTCACCAACTCCACTTCGCCAGGCGGGTTGAACGCCGTGTAGACGCAGGTCGCTCCCTGTGACTTGATCGTCGAGGCGTAGGAGCGGAAGTTCGGCGAAGTCGGGTCGAGCGGCGTGAGGCTCGTAACCGTGATGCCGTCGTCCTTCTGATGCAGCTTGACCTGGGTGGCCAGCCCGACGCCGTACGGCGTCTTGTCGTCGGCCACCGCGACCCGGGTGCATCCGGACTGCTTCATCGCCACCAGGCCCGCTTGGCCCTGGATCGTGTCGCGGGGAACGATCCGCAGGTACGTCCGCTTCCCGGTCGGGTAGTACTTCTGGGGCTCACCCGGAGCGGTTCCCGGGTCGTTGGTCGTCAGCCCCGGGTATGTGTTCGCGGGACTGACCTGCGCCAGGCCGCCCTGGTTGGTGATCGGAATCTCCACCTCGGCGCAGCCCGAGTTGAACGGGCCGACCATGTAGACGGCCTTCGGGTCGGTCGCCGCCTTCCGGGCGTTGGCCTGACACACGTTGAGGTCGTAGTTCGTCGGCGATGTCGCCGTCGCGTCGTTCAGCGAGATGAAATTGACCTTCCACGGCCCGGCCTTGTTCCCAGCTTGCTTGAGCGCGAGCTTCTCGCCGTTCAGAGCCGGAACCGTCTGCGCGGTCACCGCCCCCGTGAGCGGCAGGTCGGAGTAGATGTTGATCGTGCCGCTGCTCGAACCGCCACTCGAACTCGACCCGCCGCTCGAGCTGCTGCTCGAGCTGCTGCTGCTGCCGCTGGAGCCGCAGGCAGCGATGGCGAGCGCCGTCACCCCGACGGCCCCAGCCGATATTGCCCTTCGTAGCCTCATATTTGTCCTCCTCTGCACCCCGGCGGGGTCGCTTTAGCTGCGCACGCTAATGCTGCCGGCGGCAGAATCGCAAGCCCGCGGACGCCCCGTTTAACAAAATCCCTACTCGCGTCGGACCAATACGTCCTGCGAGTGGCTGAGCGTGACGAGCCAGTACGCGCCCAATCGAAACCATCGCCTGGGATAGGAAACCGTCACCGAGCAGACCGTGAGACCGTCGCCCAGCGTGACCACCGGCACCGTTCTGCGGCACTCTCCCCGGTTCTGCTGCGCCATTCGAGCGGCCGTCTGAAGGATCGTCGACTGGAGCGCGTCTCGGCGCCGCACCAGTTTCTCGCGTTCGGCAGCCGACCTTGCCCGCTCCCGGCGCGCGACGAGCCGGGTTCGCTCGAGCGCTGCGATCTGCTGTTCGGCCTCGGCGCGCCAATCGTCCGCGTCGGCTTGGAGCGTCTGGGCGAAGAACAGCAGGGTCGCGAGCTCCGCGTGTAGCGCGCCCGGATCGGCGCTGTGATCCTTCGCCCGGGCTACGCGATCGCGCAGGGCGCCGAGCTGGCGGGACAGCTCCGCCGTCGGATGGTGCGCCAGCGTGATCTCGGTCGCCGCCGCCGCACGATCGATCGAGGCCTCCAGCCGGGCGATTTCCGCGGCAAGGTCGCTTCGAGGATCGGCGCCCACATGCCGATTTTGTCGCTATCCGGAACGGTCGTCAACGGGCCCCTGGCGCTTCGGAGGCTGATTCACCACCATGTCAGGGATCGACCTGACCTTCACCCGCCTAAGGAGCCCAATGCCCTCGATCTTCACCCGCATCGTCAACCGCGAGATCCCGGCCCAAATCCTGCGCGAGGACGATGACTTCCTGGCCTTCCTCGACGTGCGGCCAATCCGCGCGGGGCACAGCCTGGTGATCCCCAAGCAGGAGATCGACGACCTCTTCGACCTGCCCGACTCGCTCCTCTCGGGCCTGCTGGTGTTCGCCCGGCCAGTGGCGCGCGCGATTCGCGAGGTGACCGGCGCCGCGCGCGTCGGCGTGGCGGTCCTGGGGATCGAGGTGCCCCACGCCCACGTCCATCTCGTGCCGATCGACGACATCGGCGACCTCGACTTCGGTAAGGCGCTCGAGGCGAATCAGGAGGAGCTCGCAGCCGTTGCCGACCGAATCCGCGCTGCTCTCTAGGGCGATGTAGTCCCCGCGATGTAGTCCCCGCGATGTAGTCCCCGCGATCGCCCGGAGGAGCCCGCTCGCGCGGCTCGATTATCCTTAGCCGCAGGCGATGAAGCTCGCCTTGGACCGCGCCTCCTGGCGCTGATGGCTTCTACGGCTACCCCAACGGGCAGCCCCCGTCAGCGATATCAGGAGGTGATCGGCATGTTCGACTCGGCGGTAGCTAGGTCCTCGAGACGGGGTTCGCTTAGGATCCCGAGCCGGGCTGTGCCGGGACGGGACACACGCGAGGTGGTTGCGATCTTCGCGGGCGGCGTCGTCGGCGCGCTGCTCCGTGTCGCGCTTCTGCAGACGGGCGCGGGCGCGGCGCCCGGATGGCCGTGGGTGACGTTTGCCGAGAACCTCCTCGGCACGTTCCTGCTCGGATACTTCGCCACGCGCCTGCAGGAGCGACTGCCGCTGTCTGCCTACCGCCGTCCCCTCGTCGGGACCGGGTTCTGCGGTGCCTTCACCACGTTCTCGACGATGCAGGTCGAGCTGCTCGAAATGATCGACGCGCATCGCTACGGGCTGGCGGTGGCCTACGCCGCAGCCAGCATCATCGTTGGGTACGCCGGCGTGCACCTCGCGACCCTGTTCGTTCGCCGCGCGAGGGCAGTGGCATGAGCTTGGTCGTTTGGGTCGCCGTCGGGTTGCTCGGCGGGGTCGGGGCGCTGGCCCGGTTCTTCGTCGACGGCTTCGTCGCCGCGCGGGTCGCACGAGGCTTCCCGGTCGGCACGTTCGTGGTCAACATGACAGGAGCGGCGGCCCTCGGGCTCCTTGTGGGCCTCGGGTTCACCGGGGAGCGCCTCTTACTCGCCGGCACGGCCACACTGGGCTCCTACACCACGTTCTCGACCTGGATGCTCGAGAGCCAGAGGCTGGTCGAGGACGGCGAGTTGGGGATCGCCGGGGGCAACCTGCTGGTCAGTCTCGGCGTGGGCCTCGGCGCGGTTGCGCTGGGCCGTTTGATCGGTGCCCACCTATGAACGCGGACTGTCTGAAGCTCACCACGTATTTCGGGGAGCGCCACCGCACCGAGGACCAGTTCGTGGCGGATGCTCTGCTCGATCTGTACGGACGCCGGCAGGTCCAGGTCAGCGTGATGCTGCGGGGCGCAGAGGGCTTCGGCCTCAAGCACCACCGCCGCACGGACCGGGTGCTCACGTTGTCGGAGGACCTACCGCTCGTGTCGGTCGCGGTCGACACCCGGCAGCGCATCGAGTTACTGCTCGACGAGGTGGGTTCGATCAAGCGCCACGGCCTGATCACTCTCGAGCGGGCCAGGATGCTGACCGGCGACATCGCGCCGCTCACGCTCCCCGAGGAACTGGGCGCGGCGACGAAGCTGACGATCTACGTAGGACGCCAGGAACAGATTTGGGGGCAGCCCGCGTTCATCGAGATCTGCGAGTTGCTGTACCGCAGAGGCATCGCGGGCGCGACTGTGCTGCTGGGTGTGGACGGCACGGCCCATGGCGTACGTCAGCGGGCGCGCTTCTTCGGACGCAACGCCGAGGTGCCGATGATGATCATCGCGGTGGGCGCCGCCGAGCGGATTGCTGCGGTGCTCCGAGAGCTTGGCGGGTTGTTGCGCGAGCCGCTTTTCACGCTAGAGCGCGTTCGCGTGTGCAAGCGTGACGGCGAGTTGCTGGCGCCGCCGACGCCGCTCCCCGCCGCCGACGAGCACGGTCTGGCCGTGTGGCAGAAGCTGATGATCTACGCGTCCGAACAGGCGCGTCATAGCCGAAGCCCGCTCCACCTCGAGCTCGTGCGCCGGCTACGCGAGGGCGAGGCCAGCGGCGCCACGTGTCTGCGCGGGATCTGGGGCTTCCACGGCCGGCACGCTCCGCATGGAGACCGGTTGCTCCAACTGCGTCGGCACGTGCCGGTGGTGACGATCATCATCGACACGCCCGAACGCATCGCGCGTTCGTTTGAGATCGTCGACGAGCTCACCGATCAGGCGGGGCTGGTTACGAGCGAGATGGTGCCGGCCATGGCATCGCTCGCCGAGGGGGAGCCGGAGCGCGGCGGGCTGCGCCTGGCGCGCCATCGCTTCTGAGCTCGCTCGTCGCGTTCAAACGGCGCGCGTGGGGTCGGCTGAGCGAGAATAGTCGTATGTGCGCTCGGGATGACATGTCCGAGCTCACCGGGGGAGCGGACCCCGCCGGTGCGGTGCTCGCATGTGTGGCGCGTTCGCTCGCGGCGGCGAGCGCGAAGGTGAAGTGGCGTGAGGATTGGGACTTCGCTTCCTTGGCTCCTGTCGGGCGCCGGCGGCGCTCGGGCGGCGTGCTCGCCCCGGTGCTGCATGTGGGTGGGCGGCTGGTCAAGGCAACGTGGAAGCGCGCCATGCACCGTCTTCAAGCGGGTCACCTGGTCGGCGAGGGCGTACTCGAGCCTGCGTCCGGCCGGTACATGATCGGTTCCGACTCGTTCGCGCAGCTCTACGACGGAAAGCAGGTGTTCACCGGGCGCCCGGGACGCGCGCTCGCCACGCTCGAGCCGTTCCCACCCGTCATCCGACGAGCGGACGTGCTGTGGACGCTGCGGGTGCTGTCCGGCATCACGGATGCCGAGGTCGACGGAGAGGACGTGCTGCGCGGCACCACGTGTACGCGGATGAGCGTGCACATCGACCTCGCCAAGGCGTCAGGGGCCAGCGCGGAGGGACTCCGCTCCCCGGCGGTCGATCGCTTCGAGCAGCTGCTCGCGTTGCCGGCGACGGTGTGGATCGACGGCGAGTACGTCCGGCGTGTCGCCATTCAGGGGGTTGAATCGCGCGACGTGTCGCTCGAGCTGTGGGACTACGGCGTAGCGACCGACGACCTCGACTGGGCGCGCCTACCCACGTTCGAATCGCCCGAAGAGCAGGCCGCCGTCGCCGGGCGGCGTTAGCCCGAAAACGTCTCAGTCGAGCCTCGCGGGACCGGGACTGACGCGTTCTCCGCACCAGAGAGCTGTCGCGGCCCGGACTTTGGCGCTGAAGTTACGTATATGTCACCTCAATCGCCAAAGTTCGCGCGGCGTCTTCGCCTCGTTGTGTGTCACCAACAATGGCGGGGGATCGGATCGGGCAACGCGCCGGGGTGGCTTTAGCCGCCGCTGTCGAGCGGGGGGCCACCGAACGCCACCTCGTTGCCGTCGGGGTCGCGGTAGATCACCTTGCGAACCCCGTTTGACAACGTCTCGCGCTCGTCGGGCTCGAGCCCGCGGGCGGCGATCGCGGCCACGCGCGTGTCGAGATCGTCGAGGAAGATCGTCGCGACCGAGTGCCCGGCGCCGTCCGGGTGCTCCACGACATACACCGAGCCATCCTCGGCGAGCGTCCACACGGCTTCGGTGGCGTGAGGGAAGGACGTCGGGGCACCAAGCAACTGCTCGTACCACGGTCGGGCGGCTTGGAAGTCCCGCACGCGCAGTCCCGCGAACAGGTGCAACGACATCGCCCCGAGTCTAGGTCAGCGGTCAGCGGTCCGTGGTCCGCGGTCCGTGGTCCTTGGTCCTTGGTCCGTGGTCCGCGGTCAGCCGAGGACCGAGAGGTCGAGCGCGCCGAGCCGACCAGGATCAGAGAGAACGTTGATCTCGACGATCCTGCCGCCCGCAATCGTGAAGCCCAGGACCGCGAACGGGCGGCCCTCCGGGGCCACGACGACGCCCGCGCCTCCGTTGACGAGAGCCGGGCGCGCCGCGGACTCGAGGTGGGCGAAGCTGAGTGCCCGCGCGGCCACCGCGCGTGCGCCGCGGATCACGAGCGACGCCGCTGGACGCTGCGTGCCGTCGTCCTCCCGCAGCACGATGTCGGGGTCGAGCACCTTCATGAGCGCCTCGAAATCGCCGTCTCGGCTGGCGGCGGAGAACGCGTCGAGGACCCTCCACTGGTGCGCCAGATCGGCGTCGGGAGCGGGCGCTCGGCCCTGCACACGCCGCCGGGCTCGGCTGGCCAGCTGACGGGCCGCCGCGGGAGACCGTCCGGTGATCGAGGCGATTTCCTCGAACGGCACGGCGAACATGTCGTGCAGGACGAACGCGAGGCGCTCGGCTGGGGCGAGCGTCTCGAGCACCACCAGCAGAGCCAGCCCAACCGAGTCCCCGACCAGAGCCTCGTGCTCGGGGTCGCCCCCCTCGGGTGAGCTGATGATCGGGTCGGGAATCCCCGCCTCCAGCGGCTGCTCGCGCTTGGCGCGCCGCGCGCGGAGCATGTTCAGCGACACGCGCCCCACCACCGTCGTGAGCCACGCTCCGAGGTTCTCGACGCTGCTCGTGTCGCTTCGGCTGATCCGCAGCCACGCTTCCTGGAGTGCGTCGTCCGCCTCGCTAAGCGATCCAAGCAGCCGGTAGGCGACCGCCCGCAGGCGTGGTCGCTGCTCCTGGAAACGCTGGGCGAGCCATTCCTGGTCCTCCACGGTCACATTCTTCTCGCGGCGCGTGTCACAGAAGTATGGACACCACAAACACCGCAGATGTGACAAGCCCGACCAGGCTCCCGCTCCCAGACGGAAGCTGGCGTGTCGACCCGAAGCGCAGCGAGATCGGCTTCGCCGTGAAGGCGATGTGGGGGCTGGTAACGGTTCGCGGCGTGTTCGGAACCTACGAGGGCCGTCTGACCGTTCGAGCGGGCAGCGCCCGCGGCGAGTTGACGATCGACGGCGCGAGCCTCGACACACGCAACCGCAGGCGCGACCGGCACCTTCGCTCGCCCGACTTCTTCGATGTCGAGCGCCATCCCCAGATCTCCTTCAGCGCGCAAAGGCTGATCGCGCGCGACGATGGGCTCACGGTCATCGGAGAGCTGACCGTCGGCTCCTCGCGCACGGCGCTCGAGATCCCGGTCGATGTCGAGCAGATCTCCGACGACGACGGGACACGACTCCTCGAAGGCGAGACGACCATCGCGCGCAAGGCAGCAGGCCTGACCTGGAACGCGCTGGGCACGATCGGCGACGACGCGGTCCTGCACGCGCGGCTCGCGCTCGAGCCGACGAGCAGCTGAGCCGGATCAGCGCCCGTGACAGTTCTTGAACTTCTTGCCCGAACCGCACGGGCAGGGGTCGTTGCGCCGGGCGCTCTGGAACATGAGATCGTCGGGGGCCGCGTGCTCGCGACGGCCGTCGGTCAGAACGTTCACCAGGCCCGAGGGCGGGCACTCCCGCATGTCGTCGAGCAGCTCCAGGAACGGAAACGTGAACGGAGCGCCTCGCAGGACGAGCTCGGCTCGTGCTCGGAGCATGTCGGACCCCACCGGTTCGTCGCTACCGAAGAAGACATCGGCGCCCTCGCTCGCGAAGCACCACACGTGGGCGAAGCCGGCCTGCATCGTGGCGACCTTCCGCTCGAACATCGGGTCCGAAGCGACGAGATTCGTGGCCACGACGCCATCGGAGGCGAGGTGGGAGCGCACCTCCTCGTAGAACTCGACCGTGGACAGGGAGTAGGGGTGCTGCCCGGAGCCGGTGAAGCAGTCGACGAGGATGATGTCGTAGGCGACGGTTGGCGCCTGGCGGCACAGATAACCCCGGCCCTCCTCGGTGAACACCACCATCCGCTTGTCGGGCTCGATGCCAAACCAGCGTCGGGCCATCCGTACCACTTCCGCGTCGATCTCGGTCGACTCGATCACCATGTCGGGAAAGTAGTGATGTAGCACCATCGGAATCCGCCCTCCGCCGAAGCCGATTTGGCACACGCGCTGGGCATCTGGTTTCCACATCAGCGCCCCCACCATCGCGCGCGTGTATATGCCCAGGAGGTAGAGAGGCCGGTTCAGATCGACCCTGGACATGATTCCGCTCCGCTCAGCGGAACCATCGGCAGCGGCGAAGTAGAGCTGGATCTGGGAGTCCTCCTTGATCGTGAGCAGCTCGAATCCCGAGCGCGAGCGACGTTCGATCAGGCCCTGTGGGGCGGCCACCCCGGGCCGGAGCCGACGCGTGATCCGCGCCAGGTTCTCCTCCTGCCACGGCTGCCAACGGGATGGAGCCGCTGAGGGGATCACCACCGAGTGAGGACTCTTGGACCGGAGCCGGTGATCGCCACGGTGAACTCTGAGTGCGCGGTCAACGCCCCGTCGGCGGAGAAGACCGACCAGCCGTCGCTACTTCTTCGGACCCACGGACTGCCCGCGCTGAGCATCGGCTCGAGCGCCAGGACCATCCCGGACTCGAGCGTGGGTCCCGTTCCCGGCTGTCCGTAATTGGGGATCATCGGCGGTTCGTGCAACTGACGCCCGATGCCGTGCCCCCGCAGCTCGCGCAGGACGGTGAACCCGGCATCCTCGGCAACCTGCTGCACGGCGTGCGAGACATCCCCGAGGTGCGCTCCGGGCACGCAGCGCTCGATGCCGGCGGCCAGAGCGGCCTCGGTCGTGGTCAGGAGCGCCCGAGCCTGACCACCCGCGGATCCGACGGCAAACGTGCGCGCGGTGTCGGCGACCCAGCCATCGTGAGTGACGGCGAGATCGAGGGTGATGAGATCGCCGGAGCTCAGCGAGTACGACCCGGGAATCCCATGGACGACGAGGTGGTTCGGTGAAGCGCAGATCGCCGCGGGATAGCCTCGATAGCCCTTGCAGGTCGGGATCGCCCCCCGTGACCTGATGTGACGATCGGCGATCGCGTCGAGCTCGGCGGTCGTGATGCCCGGGCGCAGCTCGCGTTCGAGGGTCCGCAGCGTGTCCACGGCGATCTGGCCCGCGCCGGCTATCCGGTCAATCTCCTCCGGCGTCTTGAGGTCGATCCCGTTGGTCGCCGCCAAGCCTGGATTCCCGAGACCAGGGTGCATGTGGGCCGATTGTGGCAAGGGCCGCCGGTCGTGCGAACCGGCGGTGGCTCAGTCTGCCAAGCTTCGCTCATGAGCATCGCGGAGGCCCCCAAGCCGGCTCGTCCCGAGACGGCCAGCGTGGAGGCGGGATGCCATGCGCTCGGCGAGCTGCTGGGACTCGACCGCGTCGGTACCGGGGAGGACGTCCTCGCTCAGCACGGTCATGACGAGTCGTTTCACCCCGAGGCCCGGCCCGACGTGGTGGTGTGGCCGCGCAGCGTCGAGGAGGCGGCCGGCATCGTCCGAATCGCCATCGAGCATCGCCTGCCGCTGGTGCCGTTCGGAGCCGGGACATCGCTCGAGGGCCACATCGCCGCGCTGGCCGGCGGCATCAGCGTCGACATGGGCGAGATGGACGCGATCTCCCGACCGTCGCTGGAAGACCTCGACGTGGCGGTGCAGGCAGGGGCGACGCGTCGGGCCCTGGATGCTCGGCTCCGTCCGGAGGGGGTGTTCTTTGCCGTCGATCCGGGCGCGGACGCCACGATCGGGGGAATGGTCGCCACCGGCGCCTCCGGGACCCAGACCGTGCGCTACGGGACGATGCGCGAGAACGTCCTGGCGTTGACCGTGGTGAACGGGCTCGGGGAGGTGGTGCGCACCCACTCGCGGGCCCGCAAATCCTCTGCGGGCTACGACCTGACGCACCTGATGATCGGCTCGGAGGGCACGCTGGGCCTGGTTTGCGAGGCGACGCTGCGACTTCATCCGATCCCGCCGGCGATCGCCGCTGCGGGGTGCACCTTTCCCAGCGTGGACGCTGCCGTCCAGTGTGCCGTGGCCATCGGCCAGTACGCGATCCCGGTGGCGCGGATCGAACTGGCCGACGAGCTGCAGATCGAAGCCATCAACCGCCACGACCAGACGACCTTCCCGGTCTCACCCACGTTGTTCCTGGAGTTCCACGGGATGTCGCAGGATGATGTCGCCGCCCAGGCGCAGGAGGCGGCGAGCATCGCGGGCGAATTCGGAGGCAGCGACTTCGCCTGGGCCTCCGACGAGCGGGAGCGGCGCCGCATCTGGCACGTGCGCCACCGAGCCTATGACGCGGCCCGCGCCCTGCGCGCAGGCAGCGCCGGGTTCACCACGGACGTCTGCGTGCCGATCTCGGCGCTGGCGGACTGCGTGACCGCGGCGCAGGCTGACATCGCCGAGCATCGACTGATCGCGCCGATCGTGGGACACGTGGGCGACGGCAACTTCCACGTTTGCGTGCTGGTCGATCCGAACGACCCCGAGGACATCGCGCGCGCCGAGGCCTTCCACGAACGCCTGGTCGAGCGCGCCCTGGCACGCGGCGGCACGTGTACAGGTGAGCACGGTGTGGGCTACGGCAAGGCGCGCTTCCTGGCCGCCGAGCACGGCTCGGCCGGAGTGGAGATGATGCGCGCGATCAAGCGCGCGCTCGATCCGCACGGGATCTTCAACCCGGGCAAGATCATCGGCTGAGGCCTCCGGGCGACAATCCCGGCAGTGCCTCGGGCGCCGAAGTTGTGCGAAATCTCCAGTCTCGCCGCGAACGCTTAAAGGCCCGGGCCCCAGGTGCCGATTCCGAGGGTGTCGTAAAGGGCTAACTCGTCGTGAGGCGGGGGCGCAAAGCCAGGGGTCTCGGGTTAGAGACCGCCCAGCTGCCGACATCCAGGAGATCGTGCGCCATGAACGGCGACCTGCATGGAGGTTCAGCCTTGTCTACTTTCGTTCGCTCACGCCTGCGCGTCGTCGGCACTCTGGTCGCGGCGCTCGCCTTGCTGGGATTGCTCGTCCTTCCCGGCGCCGCGTTCGCGTCGAGTTCCATTCTTGCGTCGTGCCCGGCGCAGACCATCAGCACCCCGTTCTCGCAGTGGGGTGACGACAACCAGTACTTCCTGGCTCCCGGAGGATCGTTCGAGGGAACGGCCGATCAGCTCGGCTGGACCCTGTCGAACGCGGCCCTGACCCCGGGCAACGAGCCATTCTTCGTAAACGGCAGCGGCGACAGCCAGTCGCTGACCATCGACGGCGGGGGCAGCGCCACCTCCCCGTTCTTCTGCGTCGACAACACAATGGGCTCGGTGCGGTTCTTCGCCCAGCAGGTCAGCGCCGGCGGCAGCCTCCGGGTCCAGGCGCTCGTGCAGACCTCCTCCGGCGTCACGACCGTGCCGCTCGCCCGTCTGCTCGACGGCTCGATGCCGGCCTGGGCACCGACCGACCCCATCGCCGGCGACACCTCCGGCCTGGCCGACGGTCAGATGCTCGACGTGGCGCTCCAGTTCACGGTGCGCTCCCCGACGGCGAGTTGGCAGATCGACGACGTGTATCTCGATCCCTATCGCTCGGGCTGAGCCCGGCGACGTGGGGCGCGGATAGCGGACCAGTTGGAAGGGAGTCCCGTGGAGCGGTATGAGGATGTGGCCGAGTCGGCGACCGAGCAGCTGCTCGAGCACAGCTGGGAGCGGCGCGCGCGCCGGGCCTCGCAGCGGGAGCTGCTCGTCGACGCCGTCGCGGCGGCGCTGTTCGCCGCCGTGGCCGCCGCGCTGCTCCTCACGGAAGGTGGACTTCACCCCCACGCCGGACAGGTAGGGCTGCTCACCGGGACCGGTGCGCTGCTGATCGCGGTCTACGCGCTGGTCGCACGCATCGAGTTCCCGGTGGGCGCCGGCTACGTCGTGCCCACGCAGCTCGTGCTGGTGCCGATGCTGCTGGTCCTGCCGCCCGCGGCGGTGCCGGCCGCGGTCGGCCTCGGTATGGCGCTGGGAAACGCCGTGGACTGCATGTTCGGCCGGGTGCCGCCGCGGCGGGTGCTCTCCGCGGTGCCCGACGCGTGGCACGCCGTAGGCCCGGCGGCCGTCCTGCTCCTGGCCGGCGCGCCCACGATCGGCTTCGGTCAGCTGCCCTTGCTGGCCGCAGCGCTCGCCGCCGGATGCCTGCTGGATCTCGCGTGCTCGCTGGTGCGAACGCGCCTCACCGGGGTGGTGCCCGCGCTCGATGTGCAGATCCGGGTCATCGGCTCGGTGTGGGCGGTCGACGCCGGCTTGGCCCCCCTTGGCTTCCTTGCCGCGATCGCCACTCGCCAGCACGCAGCGGCGATCCTGCTCGTGCTGCCTCTGGTGTTCCTGCTCTGGCTCCTGGCGCGGGATCGCAACGAGCGGATCGATCGGGCCCATCGTCGCCTCAAGCTGGTCGAGCAGGAGCGGATGCGGCTGCAGTCCGCCGTGCGGCGGCTGGGAGACGCGTTCGCCGCCAAGCTCGACCTCACCGGCCTGCTCGACATCCTCTTGCACGGCTCGATCGACGCGCTGGACGCCGCGGCCGGCCGTCTCGAGCTGACCGGGGCGCCGTCGCCCGTGCGTCTGTCGGTCGGCGTGGAGGGCTGGCTCGATGCCCTCGAGCAGGGTGCTCAGCGGACCCAGAGTCTCGACGTGCCGGTTCAGGTCGGGCAGGGCGGGGTGTGGCGGCTGAGCGTGCCGATGCGGATCGCCGCGTCACCCGCCGGGATCGCGGGCTCCCTATGGCTGGTACGCGCCGGTCGCCCGTTCGAGGAGGATGAGACCCAGCTGATATCCGAGCTGGTCGCCAAGGCGGAGCTCGCGGCGGCCGAGATCATCGCCCACCACGCGATTCGCGAGCAGGCGATGACCGACGCGCTCACCGGACTGGGCAACCGCCGCAGGCTCACCGCCGATCTGCGGGCGGCTTTCGAGCAGGACACGGACACAACCGATCCGTCGCTGCTCCTGCTGTTCGACCTGGACGGGTTCAAGGCCTACAACGACACCTTCGGTCACCTGGCCGGAGACGAGCTGCTGGCGCGACTTGGCCAGAGGCTGCGCCGCGCGGTGGACGGCGTGGGCCGGGCGTACCGGCTCGGCGGAGATGAGTTCTGCGCACACCTGGAGCTGCGAGGCGCAGATCCGGACCAGCTCATCGCGACCGCGACGGACGCCCTGACCGACGCCGGCCCCGAATCCACGATCCGCGCGTCGGTCGGCGTCGTCCTCCTGCCCCAGGAGGCGAAGGACACATCGCGCGCGCTCGGGCTGGCCGACGAGCGGATGTACGCCAACAAGCGCCGCCGGTCATCCGGAGCGGGGGGCCAGGCCAGCGAGGTCCTGCTGCGCACGATGCGCGCCAAGCAGCCCGACCTCGACCAGCACGCCGGCCAGGTCGCGCACCTTGCGGCCCGCGCGGCCCGCCACCTCGGCGTCAGCGGGGAGCCGCTCGACGAGGTGGTCCGAGCCGCTCAGTTGCACGACATCGGCAAGGTGGGCATTCCGGACGCGATCCTCAACAAGCGCAGTCGCCTGACCGACGGCGAGTGGGAGTTCGTCCGCAACCACACGATCCTCGGCGAGCGGATCCTCCAGGGCGCGCCGGCGCTGCGACCGATCGCGCGGCTGGTCCGTGCCAGTCACGAACGATGGGACGGGGCGGGCTATCCCGACCGGCTGCGCGGGGAGCAGATCCCGCTCGGCGCCAGGATCATCAGCGTCTGCGACGCCTACGAGGCGATGATCACGCAGCGCAGCTACCGCGCCGCCATGTCGCACGAGGGTGCCTGTCAGGAGTTGCGTCGCTGTGCCGGAGTGCAGTTCGATCCCGCCGTGGTCGAAGCCTTCCTGGCTGTCGTCGAGGACGACAGAGATGAGGTCTCGATGGACGCCGCCCACGCCGCGGCGGCTCACGTTCGGACGCTGCTCGAGCGGCGCTGAGCCGTCTCCCGGCGTATCCGCGCTGACCTGCGCTGGTTGCGAGAAGCGGCGCCGGCACGGGTGCCGGACACCGCGCGTCACCACGACTGGATCGAGGCCGAGCGCGATCTCGACGGGCACGGCCTCTTGTGGATCGTCCAACCCGACAGTCCGGGCTCGACGCCCCACCCAAGTTCGACTCCGCGGGGCCGGGCATGGGCGCGGAGCACTTCTCGTGGTCTCGCTCGTCACCGAGATGGCCGACCCCGATCCGGCGGCCTGCTCAAGTCATCTCTGAGCCGTCTCGGCGCGCCATGGGCGTTGTCCGCGTCATGACGAGCCCGAGGATGCCGGCCGCGCAGGTGGGTACGCCGATGGTCAGAAGCCAATGTCGAGCACCACCGCCGCCCGCCCGAAATCCGATCGGAACGACTCCCGGCGCGAGCAGGGAGACGGTCGAAGTCGCCCCCTGCGCGGGGAGGAGAAGGCCCGCCTCGGGCTGCTGGCACTGCCGACCTTCGCGCTGGCGCTGTCGATCACGATGGTCTCGACCTACCTCTCGACGGTGACCCGTCGCTATACCCAGCAGACTGCAGTGATCGGCGCCATCATCGGCGGCGAAGGCGTGATGGCGCTGTGGATTCCGCTGATCGCGGGCGCCTGGTCGGACACGCTGCGCACGCGCATCGGTGGGCGCCTGCCGTTCGTGCTCGCGGGAACCGTCCCGGCAGCGATCGCGCTGGCGTTGATCGGCTTCGTGCACTCGCTGGCCCTGGTCGCCCTGGTCGCCGCGGTGTTCTTCGCCTTCTACTTCGTGGCCTATGAGCCCTACCGGGCGATGTATCCCGACCTCCTCGACGAGGAGAGCGTCGCCGGACGCGCGCAGAGCACCCAGGCGCTGGCCCGGGGGCTCGGCACCGGATGCGCCCTGCTCGGCGGCGGCCTGCTGCTGAGCGTCGCCCGTCCGCTGCCCTTCGCGCTCTCAGCCGTGATCCTGCTCGCCGCGGTGGGCGGCTTCGTGCTGCTGATCCTTCGTCGCGGGCTGCCCGAGCAGCCCCAGGAGGGCGCCGAGGGTCCGGCCGCCGTGGCGCGCCGGCTGCCGCGGCTGATCAAGGATCACCCGGCCCTGCGCGCGTACTTCGTGGCCAACGCGCTGTGGGAGATGGCCCTGGCCGGGCTCAAGGCGTTCGTGGTCCTCTACCTGACGCTCGGCTTGCACTACAAGCTCCCGACCGCGTCGCTGCTGATCGGGGGAGTGGCGCTCGTGATCCTGATCGGCGCCGGGGCCGCCGGCAAGGCGGGCGACAAATGGGGCCGCATCCGTGTCGTGAAGCTGGCGTTGTGGGGGTACGGCCTGGGCTTCGTGGTCCTCGTGTTCACGACCAGCCGGCCGTTGCTGGCCGCGGCGCTTCCGTTCATCGCAATTGGTGGAGGGGCGGTGATGACGATGGCCTATGCCATCCTCATGCCCCTGATGCCCGAGGAGGAGCACGGTGCCCTCACGGGCTTCTACAGCCTCTCGCGGGGAGTCGGCATCACCCTGGGTCCAATCCTCGCGGGCATCCTGATCTCGCTCACCGGCAGCGGTCCGTTCAAGGGCACGCAGGGATTCCAGGCCATGTGGATCGTGTGCGCGGGCGCGGCGCTGACCAGCATCCTGTTCCTGCGCAAGCTCGAACGGGCCGAGGATGACCGCCGCACCCTGGAGAACACGTAGCCGGGCGCGGGAGCGCGCGCCTGGGATACTGGCCGGGATGGCCGAGCCCCCCATGCGCATCGAGGATGTACGCCAGGTCACGATCGTCGGGAGCGGGACGATGGGCCAGCAGATCGCCTTCCAGTGCGCGGGCCACGGCTATGACGTCGTCGCCTACGACGTGGACTCGGGCGCGCTCGAGCGTGCGCAGGCGCGCATCGACGGCTACGCCCAGGGGCTCGAGGACGGCGGACTCATCAGCTCCGCGGCCCGAAGCGAGGCGCGGGCACGGATCACGCTGACCTCAGACCTCGGGGCGGCCGCCCAGGAGGCCGATCTCCTCAGCGAGGCGATCCCCGAGGACCCTGACCTCAAGGGCCGCGTGCTGGCCGAGTTCGACGCCGCATGCCCGCCGCGGACGATCTTCATGACCAACACCTCAACCCTGGTGCCGTCGCAGTTCGCGGCAGCCAGTGGGCGTCCAGACCGGCTGCTGGCGCTGCACTTCCATCTGCCGGTCTGGGTCAACAACCTGGCCGACGTGATGCCGCACCCCGGCACGGCGCCGGAGGTGACCGAGCTCGTGGTCGCGTTCGCGCGGCGGATCGGCCAGGTTCCGATCGAGCTGCGCCACGAGTACCACGGCTACGTCTTCAACTCGATGTACGCCGCGCTGAATCGGGCGGCGATCACGCTCGCGCAGCAGCAGGTGACGTCGATCGAGGAGATCGACCGCGCCTGGATGCACGTCACCAAGGCGCCGGTCGGACCGCTCGGCGCGCTCGACGCGGTCGGCCTCGACACGGTCTTCACGATCACCGACTACTGGGCGCGGCAGCTCGGCGACGAGCAGCTGAAGGCCAACGCGTCGTTCCTGAAGGAGTACGTCGATCGCGGGGACCTCGGGGTCAAGAGCGGTCGCGGGTTCTACAGCTATCCCGATCCGGCTTACGCCCGGCCGGGCTTCGTCGAGGGGACCTAGTGACGCGGGGGGCTAGGCTCGCGCCGTGAGCTTCGTCGAGCGCTTCGCACTGGGCGGGAAGGTCGCGATCGTCACCGGGGCCTCGTCGGGCCTGGGCGTCGAGTTCGCGCTCGCGTTCGCCCAGGCGGGCGCCGATGTGGCGATCTGCGCGCGCCGGGAGGAGCGGCTGGCGGACACCAAGGCGCGGGTCGAACAGGTCGGCCGGCGTTGCCTCGCGGTCACCGCCGACGTCACCGAGCCCGAGGATTGCACCCGGGTGGTCGAAGAGACGCTGAGCGAGTTCGGGCGCCTCGACGTGCTGGTGAACAACGCCGGCCTGGGGACCGCGGTTCCCGCCACGCGCGAGACGCCGGAGGAGTTCCAGCGCGTGATCGAGGTGAACCTGTACGGGAGTTACTGGATGGCGCAGGCCTGCGGACGGGTGATGCAGCCGGGCGCGAGCATCATCAACATCGGCAGCGTGCTCGGATTCACGTCCGGCGGCCTGCCCCAGGCCGCCTACTCGTCGAGCAAGGCGGCGATCATCGGCCTGACTCGCGATCTCGCGCAGCAGTGGACCGGGCGCAAGGGGATCCGCGTCAACGCGCTGGCGCCCGGGTTCTTCGCGAGCGAGATGACCGACACCTACCAGCCGGGCTACCTCGAGAAGGTCATCGAGCGCGTGCCGGTCGGCCGGATGGGCAACGGCGAGGAGCTCGCCGCCGCGGCCGTGTTCCTGGCCAGCGACGCCGCCTCCTACATCACCGGCGTCGTTCTTCCCGTGGACGGCGGGCTCCTCACCGGCGCCTAGTTCTTCCGCTCTCAGCCGACCCCGGCTGAGGAGGGTTCCAGGTACGGACCGATCAGCGAGAGGTCCGCGTCGGAGAGCCGATCGGCGGCCGTCTTGTGCTGGTGCCAGAACGGATAGATGAGCGGCGGACGGCTCACCTGCTCGAGGCGCGCGGCCTCCTCGTCGGAGAGCTCGAGCTCCGCGGCGGCGAGGTTGTCGGCCAGCTGGTCGTCGGTCCGCGCGCCGACGACCACGCTGGTGATGCCGGGTCGTCCGAGCAGCCAGGCCAGCGCCACTCGGGCGGGCGAGACACCGTGCCCGTCGGCGATCTCGACCAGCACCTCGACGGTGTCGTAGAGCTTGTCCTCGTCGTAGACGGGGGGCTCGTCCCAATCGCTCGCGTGTCGCGAGCCTTCCGGGGGCGGCTGGTCCCGGCGGTACTTGCCCGACAGCAGTCCTCCGGCGAGCGGGCTCCAGATCAGCAGGCCGAGCCCCTGGTCGAGGGCCGAGGGCACGATTTCGTACTCCGCCGCTCGCTCCTGCAGAGACAGGTACACCTGCTGGCTGACGAACCGCGGCAGATGGAGCCGGTCGGCGATCCCGAGCGCCTTCATCACCTGCCAGCCGGCGAAGTTCGAGCAGCCGACGTAGCGCACCTTCCCGCTCTGCACCAGGTGCTCGAGCGCGGCCAGCGTCTCTTCGAGCGGCGTCTGGCCGTCCCACTGGTGGACCTGGTAGAGATCGACGTGGTCGGTGCGCAGCCGGCGCAGGCTGGCCTCGCAGGCCTCGATCAGGTGGTGCCTGGACAGCCCGGCGTCGTTCGGGCCAGAGCCCATGGGAAACCGTGCCTTGGTGGCCAGAACAACCCGATCGCGGCGTCCTTCGAGCGCCTCACCGACGATCTCCTCCGCCGTACCGTCGGAGTAGACGTCGGCCGTGTCGACCACGTTCACGCCGGCATCGAGCGCCATGTCGATCTGACGCCGGGCCCCCTCGACGTCGGTCTCGCCGACCGCCTGGAACTTCCCGCGGCCTCCGAAGGTCATCGTCCCCAGCGTCAATGGGGAGATCCGCAACCCCGACCTACCCAGCTGTCGATATTCCATCGTTTATTTGTCTCCTGTAGTCGCTCTTCAGGCAACGTAAAGACTTACCCACGCTCGCACCGATTAGGCTTCTCATATGGACGCTGAACGAGCCCGTGAGTTGCTCGCCCGCGAGCGCTCCCGCATCGAGGAGTCCCTCGCCGCCCTGGAAGGCCAGGGACCTCTGGAAGGAGACGACCGGGTCGAACCCGGCGACGAGGACTCCGAAGACCTCTATCAGGATGAATTCGACGCAGGCCGCCGCGAGGACCTGCGGGCCGAACTGGCCGCCGTTGAGCGTGCCGAAGCCAGGCTCCAGGAGGGCACGTACGGCTTATCGGTGGAGAGCGGCCAGCCGATCCCCGACGCCCGGCTGGAAGCGCGACCGACCGCCGAGCGTACGGTTGAGGAAGACGAGCGTTTCCGGCGAGGATGACCGTCACCCGTGAGATGCTCGATGCCGCGCCGGTGCCAATTGAGCTCGGCGCCGAGGCGGTGGCCGCCGCCATCGACGCTTGCCTGGTCTGCGCGCAAGCATGCACCTCCTGCAGCAACTCGTCCCTGGCCGAGCCGGACGTGGCGGACATGCGCCGCTGCATCGCGCTGTGCACCGACTGCGCCGACTTGTGCGTGGCGATGATGCGGACCCTATCGCGGCCGTTCGAGTCAGATCACCCCGCCACACACCGTCTGCTGAGCGCCTGCGTCAGGGCGTGCGAGAACAGCGCCGGCGAGTGCGAACGGCACGCCGCCCACCATCATCACTGCGCGATCTGCCTGCGAACGTGCCGGGCGTGTCTGCACGCCTGCAACGCTCTGCTCGAGGCCGAGGCGTTCGAGCAGATCGAGAATCTGGCCGGCGGCTAGGTAAGGGATTCCAGGCCGCCCGGGCTGGGGGCGGAGTTGGTACGACGGGGTTGAAGTCGCCCGCGTGGTCGACGACGTTGCCGACGATGGTGGCCGAGCCGGAGGTCCTCCCGCGGGCTCTGCTTGCTGTCACTGTCGACGTACTGGGCACCGCCGTCCACGCACCTTGACGCACCTCTTCCGGTGGCGGCTTTCGGCCCACTGAACCCGCCCTCGCTGCCGAGTGGGCAAAAGGGCGGCCATAGCGCGGTGTTCGCCACAGTCGAGCCGTGGCGCGCGCCGAGTGGGCCGTTTATCGTGATCACGGGGGTGCGACACGCGCGCGACGGCGCGCTCGGCCGGGCACGGGATGCTGGCTACCACGGTGTCGTTTCCTCCTTCAGAGCCAGGGTAGACGCGAAGGGAACCCGGTTGGAGGAGGAGGTAGAAGACATGGCATCGACGTCGCAGACACGGTGAAGGATGTCGTCAAGGACATCGGTCACAGCCTCGACAACATGGACGGAGTGACCGACAAGCTGTCCGGGCGCAAGGCCGCAGCCGCCGCGGCAGCGGCGGCGTTGACGCCGCTGGCCGTCAAGGGCGTCGGCAAGCTCGCCGACTCGGTCTCGGCCAACGGCGTAGGTGACGCGATGAGCGGGCCGAAGCACGCCGTGCAGGACGCGGCGTCGGGCGTCGGTGAGAAGGTCTCGGGCGCGGTCAAGGGCAAGGTCGAGGAGAAGGTCAAGGGCAAGGTCGAGGAGAAGGTCGGGCAAGCCGGGGGCCCCGCGGGCATCCTGAAGAAGGCGGTCAAGAACGCGCTTCCCTTCGGCGGCAACGACGATGACGACGATGGCGAATCCGGCGTACGGGGCATCGGCGAGGGCCGCCGGATGCCAGTGCAGCAGAGCATCGACGTGGCCGTGCCGATCCAGACGGCCTATAACCAGTGGACCCAGTACGAGGAGTGGCCGCAGTTCATGCACCGCGTGAAGCGGGCCTCGCAGGAGGACCTGACCACGGTGTCGTTCGCGACCAAGATCTGGGGCAAGACCAAGGAGTTCAAGGCGAAGATCGTCACCGCGCGTCCCGACGAGAAGATCAAGTGGGAGGTCACCGAGGGGATCAACCACACGGGATGGATCACCTTCCACGAGATCGCGCCCCAGCTCACGCGGCTCGAGCTGTCACTCGACCTCGAACCCGGCGGGATGCTCGAGAAGGCGGCCCGCGGCATGCGCCACGTCAAGCGCGCCGCGAGAGGTGACCTCCACCGGTTCAAGGCCTACATCGAGGCGCTCGAGCAGGAGACGGGCTCCTGGCGCGGGACGATCGAGGACGGCAAGGTCGTGCGCAAGCGGGAGCCCCGCCGTCAGTCGCAGAACGGCTCGTCGGGTCGGTCGTCGCGCGCGTCGTCAGGACGCGGCCGCAGCCGCGGGCACTGAGGCGGCCGCTGACGGTGATTGCGGATTCACTCGGCTCTGGACCGAACTTCCTTACACTCGGGTGACGGAGGTCGCCGAGTGTGATGTTTGTCGGGGCGAAGCGCGAAGTTCGGCGCACTCGACCCGCCGAGTTATCCGAGTGCGCACTTCATCACCCTTCACTACGTCCGGAGCAGCGGCCATATAGGCTCCGGCGGCCCCCCGACAAGGAGATACGACATGGTCAAGCTCGTGGTCGCGTACGGCGCGCCGGAAGACCCG
This sequence comes from uncultured Solirubrobacterales bacterium, assembly GCA_963834625.1. Classification (GTDB taxonomy): domain Bacteria; phylum Actinomycetota; class Thermoleophilia; order Solirubrobacterales; family Solirubrobacteraceae; genus Palsa-465. Next base: position 97,010 of record CAWICM010000001.1, read on the forward strand.
TCCGCATTCGATCGGCACTACGCGGACACGCACGTACCACTCGTGCACAAGATCCCGAGCCTGCAGCGCTTCGAGGCTGGAAAGATTCTGGGCACCCCCGACGGCTCGGCGGCGCCCTTCTACTACCTGGCCGAGCTCTGGTTCGACAGCCCCCAGGACCTGGAGGCGGCGATGGGGAGCCCCGAGGGACAAGCCGCCGGCGCCGACGTCGCAACCTTCGCCACCGGTGGCGCGACGTTGATGATCGCCGAGGCTTGATCGTCAATCGGGGTGAACAGCCGTTGGGTGCGGCCGTTACTTGATCCATGGCGCACACGCGGGTTTGCCGGTGATCGGTGCGCTTGCCCGCCCTCAGGGGTTCTGGTAGAAGCTTCCGGCCCCAAGTTGGACCGACGAGAGGTGGAGAGCCATGGCAGCTGTTGATGGTGGGATTCCGGCGACGCATGCGGGGAGTCTTCCGCGGCCGGACGATCTGGCCGACATGATCTGGGCCCAGCTGGATGGGCAGGAGGTGGACCGGGAGGCGCTGGAGGCGCGGATCGAGTCCGCGGTCGCGGAGGTGGTGGCCAAGCAGCGCGAGGCCGGCATCGACTTGATCAGCGACGGCGAGATGAGCAAGACCGGGTTCAGCACCTACGTCAACGAGCGCTTCTCCGGGTTCGACGGACGGTCCGAGTTCCAGGCCGACGACGTGGCCGATTTCCCGAACTTGGCGATGCGCCTGTTCGCCACGCCGGCGATGGCGCATCTGGTGTTCTCGAACTGCGTGGGGCCGGTGGAACTGACCGACACGGAGGCGGTGCACCGGGACATCGACCGGTTGAAGAAAGCTCTGGACGGGGCGGATCTGTCAACCGCGTTCATGGGGGCGATCAGCCCCGGGCAGATCGCGTTCAACTATCCCGATCAGCATTACGGCTCGCACGAGAAGTATCTGGCGGCGCTCGGCGATGCCCTGTCCTACGAGTACAAGGCGATCGCGGACGCCGGGCTCAACCTTCAGATCGATTCGCCCGATGTGGCGATGGCGGCGCACTGCCGCTCGGTCGGCTCGAGCGTGGGGGACTGGCACCATCACCTTCCGCTGGCCATCGAGGCATTGAACGCGGCGCTCGATGGGATCCCTTCGGAGCAGGTGCGCTTTCACGTGTGCTGGGGCAATTACGGCGGCCCGCATCACAAGGACGTGCCACTGGCCGACATCATCGACCAGGTGCTGAAGGTCAACGCGGGAACGATCTACGTGGAGGGCGGGAACCCCCGCCACGAGCACGAGTACCGGGTGTTCGAGAACGTCGACCTTGGCGACAAGAAGGTGATTCTGGGCACGATCGATACCAAGTCCAACTTCATCGAGCATCCCCAGGTCGTTGCCGACCGCCTCGTGCGGCTGGGGAAGATCATCGGCAAGGACCGCGTGATCGCGGGGACCGATTGCGGCTTTGACACGTTCATTCGCTTCTCCCTCGTCGACCCCGGCGTGGCATGGCTCAAGCTGAAGTCGCTGTCCGAGGGCGCGGCGATCGCTTCGCAAGAGCTCTGACTCGCGCTTGACACAGGGCGCACACCCTGACAAGGGCGTCTTGCGGTGCCTGAAACGCTCTGCTTATGATCGCGCGACACATCCGTTTATAGCCACGTTACGTCTGCCTGAACGCGCAGCATCTCTTGGGGGTGAACGGGCAGCCCGGGAACGAGGCCGAGGAGGGAGAACCGCACATGAGAACGACGGCCGGATTCCGGTCGCGCGGGTGGCTGGCCACCGTCGCCATCCCGGCTGCGGTAGCGCTTCTGCTGGCAGCGTGTGGGTCGTCATCGAGCTCGAGCAGCAGCACGAGCTCCAGCGCGGCGGCCACCGGCTCGAGCAGCGTGTCGAGCACGACGAGCAGCAGCGCGGGCAAGCACGTGACGATCGCGTACCTGTCGTTCGCGGTCGCCAACACGTACGACGCGCCCATGCTGGCCGCGGCAAAGGCCGTGGCGTCGTCCGAGAACGCGACGGTCAAGGTGTTCGACGCCAACAACAATCCCGCCACCCAGTACTCGCAGCTGCAGAACGCGATCACGAGCGGCAACTACCAGGGGATCATCACCCAGCCGATCACGAGCACGAACCTGATCCCGCTCGTGCAGCAGGCTGTCAGCAAGGGCATCAAGGTCGTCAACATCGACCAGATCCTGGGCCCGAAGCTCGACACCTTCCAGAAGCAGGTGCAGGGGCTGTCGGGGAACGTCACGTTCGTCCCCACCGAGCTCGGCAACAAGTTCGGCGCGCTCGTGGTCCAGGCGTGCAAGGCGAACAACCTGAACCCGTGCAACGTCGGATACCTCTACGACATCAAGGCGTCAGCGCTCGACGTGGCGCTGCGCTCGGGCTTCAACCAGGCCATCAAGGCGGACCCGTCGGTCAAGATAGTCGCCGAGGGTCAGGACTTCTTCACCCCCGCGCAGGGGCTGAAGGCCGTCCAGGACATGCTGCAATCGAACTCCGCCATCAACCTGATCGCCGGTTCCGATCAGGGCATCGAGGGCGCCCAGCAGGCGAACACCAGCAAGAAGGTCGTGCTGGTCGGCTACGGCGGTTCGGCCGCCGGCATCTCCGGCGTGAAGTCGGGCAAGTGGTTCGGGACCGTCCAGCAGACCCCGGCCACCGAGGGCAAGCTCGGCATGCAGCAGGTGATCGCAGCCGCCCAGAACGGCACCAACGCCGCGGCCGTCGATCCGCTCGCCTCGCTGCCGAACGGAGGCACCATCCTCAAATCGAACGTCAGCCAATTCCATCCTGAATGGCCCGGGTAGGGTCCGCCGCGCCCAGCCGCCGGGTGTTTGTCGAGCTTCGAGAGATCGGCAAGCACTTCGGCGGCGTTCAGGCGCTGGACGCCGTCTCGATCAGCGTCGAGGAGGGCACCGTCCACGCCGTCATTGGCGAGAACGGCGCCGGCAAGTCGACCCTCGGGAAGATCCTCGCCGGCGCTTTGGCGCCCGATTCCGGTGAGATCCTCCTCGACGGCCAGGTGGTCTCGTTCCGCTCGCCGCGGGAAGCCCTGTCGTCCGGGATCGCCGCGATCGCGCAGGAGCTGCTCGTCGTGCCCCGGCTGTCGGTCGCCGCGAACGTCTTCCTCGGCGCCGAGCCGCGGCGCGGCGGATGGGTCATGCGCCGCGCGCTGCGCCGCCGCTTCGACCGGCTCGCCGGGGAGGCGGGCTTCAGCCTGCCGGCGGACCGGCCGGCGGGAGAGCTGCGCATGGCCGAGCAGCAGCAGATCGAGATCCTGCGGGCGCTGGCCCGCGACGCGCGGCTGATCATCATGGACGAGCCCTCGGCCGCGCTCAGCGAGCCAGATACCGTGCGCCTGCACGAGATCATCCGCTCGCTGACCCAGGCGGGCAAGAGCGTGCTGCTCGTTTCTCACTTCCTGCGCGAGGTGCTCGAGCTGGCCGACAGGGTCACCGTGCTGCGCGACGGCAAGCTCGTCCGCACCAGGCCCGCATCCGAGGAAACCGAAGCCACGCTGATCCAGGCGATGCTGGGCAGGCCGCTCGACGCCGCGTTCCCTCCGAAGCCCGCGCACCGCGCCGAAGCTCCGGTCGTCCTCTCGGTCCGGGAGCTGAGCGCACCGGGCGTGAGCGGCGCGTCGCTCGAGGTTCGCGAGGGCGAGATCGTGGGCCTCGCCGGCCTGGTCGGCGCCGGACGGAGCGAGCTGGCGCGTGCGATCTTCGGGGCCGACCGGCGCCAGGGCGGTGAGGTCGAGCTCGTCGGCGATCGCCTCGGCGCGGGCGCTCCGCTGGTCAGCCTTCGTCGCGGGCTGGCCATGATCCCGGAGTCGCGCAAGGACCAGGGGCTGTTGCTCGGCCGCTCGGTGCTGGAGAACGTGAGTCTGTCGCGGCTGGAGGCATTCAGCCGGCTCGGAGTGGTCAACCGACGGACCGAGCGCGCGGCCGCGACTCAGGTGCTCGATCGAGTCGCGGTCAAGGGCGGCGACTACGGCTCGCCGGTGGCGGCGCTCTCGGGTGGCAATCAGCAAAAGGTGCTGTTCGCGCGCATGCTCATGTGCGGGCCGCGCGTCCTCATCGCCGACGAGCCCACGCGCGGAGTCGACGTCGGCGCCAAGCGGGCGATCTACGACCTGCTTGTGGGTCTCGCCGCCGACGGGATGGGCGTGCTCCTGATCTCCTCCGAGGTCGAGGAGATCCTGGGGCTGGCGCACCGCGTGCTGGTGATGAGCCGCGGCCGGATCGTCACCGAGCTGCGCGGCGAGGACATGACGGAGTCGGCGATCCTGGCGGCCGCGTTCTCCGAGGCGACGGCCGGGTCACGGGCAGCATGACCACCAGCGCCGACACGACGGCCGCGCGCCACCCGAGGGCGTTGATACAGCGGCCACGCCGGGCGGGCGCCTGCGGGCGGTGGTCCAGGGACGCTGGCGCGCGGCCGGCATCGTCTTCCCGTTCCTGATCCTGTTCATCGTGCTGACGATCGCGAGCTCTTCGTTCGCGACCAAGGCGAACCTGCTCAACATCCTCGACCAGCAGGCGGCCACGCTGATCATCGCGGCGGCGGGAACGCTGGTCCTGGTCAGCGGCGGCATCGACCTCTCGGTCGGCTCGATCTACGGCCTCTCAGGGGTGGTCGCGGCGGAGCTGGCGATCCACAACTGGCCCGCGGGTATAGCGATCCTCATCGGGGTGCTGGTCGGGTTCGCGGCCGGCCTGATCAACGGCGTGGTCGCCACCTACTTCCGGATCAGCGCCCTGATCGCGACGCTGGCCATGTCGTTCGTGCTCGCGGGCCTCGGGTCGCTGATCACGCAAGGGAACCTGCTCAACCTGTTCACCCACCCGTCGTTCTCCCAGCTGACTCGCACGAGCATCCTCACGGTCAACAGCTCGATCTGGCTGATGGTCGTCGCGGTCGATAGCCCTGGGGCTGTTCCTCGCCCGGACCACCATCGGGCGATATATGTACGCCGCGGGCGGGAATCCCGAGGCGGCCCGGATCGCCGGCGTCCGGGTCAACGTGGTGAGGGTGGTCAGCTTCATGCTCAGCGGCGGCGCGGCCGGGCTCGCCGGCGTGATCGACGCCTCGCGGGTCCTGAGCGCCCAATCGCAGGACAACAGCTCACTCACGTTCACCGTGCTCGCCGGGATCGTCGTCGGGGGGACCAGCATCCTCGGCGGCGAGGGGGCGGTGTGGCGAACCGTCGTCGGCATCCTGTTCATCGCGCTGATCGGGAACGGCTATGACCTGCTCGGCCTCAACCCGCTGTATGAGCAGATGACGCTCGGCGTGCTGATGATCGTGGCCGTCGGGCTCGACGCCTGGTCGCGCGGGCGAGTCGGCTGACCGGGGCGCAGGCGGGACGGCGCCGGCGCCGAGTTATTCGCAGAAGGGGATCGCGGGGACCCCGATGATGACGGTCCGGTGGGTCATCGTGTCCACGGCGAATTGCAGGCGGCCGCCACCGTTCTTGGGGACCCGGACGAGCGTGACGGCGAAGGTGTGGTCGGTGGAGTGGTCGACCCTGGCCTTCGGGAACGCCGCCTTGATCTGCGCGATGGTGGCGCCGATGCCGACCCCGCGCGCGGTGGCGCCCCCGCGAATGTTGATGTCGACGACCTTGCGCGGCGTGGTCATCGTGAAGTCGACGCCTCCCTTGAGCGGCGCGGTCAGCGAGGCGGAGCGCGCGTTGGGTCCGGCGAGCTCGCAGCCCTTGCCGATCCGGCCGACGAGGTGCCGGGCCCGGAGCTGAGCGTACGTCTCGCCGAGCTTGACGCCGCCGACGCCGGCCGGGGTGATCTTGGCCGACGCCGATGCCGATGCCGATGTCGCTGCGGCTGCCGCTGCCCCGCGCTGCGCAACCGCAGCGTCGACGACCGCCGCGGTCGCGGCCAGAGCGCACGCCAGCGCCGTGCACACCCTCATCACGCGCCGGCTGAAGATCGCCGCCGCAAACCCTCATGGACAGGTAAGCAGGCTACCTACCGCCAGGGACAATGGCAAGCCGGAGTCGGGAGAGAGACTCGCGGCCGGCCGGCAACTGGTAGGAAGTCGGCATGCAGGGCATCGAACTGATCGTCGCGCTGCTGCTGGCCTCGACGGTGCTGGCCGCTTTCGCGCGGGCCATCAACGTCCACTACGCGATCGTGCTCGTGCTCGGCGGACTGGTGGTGGGGCTCCTGTCCGGTGCCTCGGCTCCGCGCGTCGACCCTCACATCGTGCTGTTCGTATTCCTGCCACCGCTGATCTACGCGGCGTCGTTCGGCTCCTCCACTCAGGACCTACGGAAATATGCCCAGTCGATCGGCTTGCTGGCCGTGGGCCTGGTGCTGGTCACCATGGGGGCCGTCGCCGTCGTCGCGCATACGGTGGCGCACATCGCCTGGGGCCCGGCCCTGGTGCTCGGGGCGATCCTCGGCGCGACCGACCCGGTGGCCGCGACGTCGGTGCTCCGACGCCTGCACGCCCCGAACCGGATCTCCGCGATCCTGGAGGGTGAGTCGCTGGTCAACGACGGCACCGGCCTGACCGTGTACAAGCTGGAGGTCGCCGCGGTGGTCTCCGGACACTTCTCGCTCGGCGCCGGGATCGTCAAGTTCATCGCGGTCTCGCTCGGCGGGGTCGCGATCGGGCTGGTCGCCGGCTGGCTCTCGGTCGAGGTGCGCCGCCGGATCGACGATGCGCCGATCGAGATCAGCATCTCGCTGCTCACCGCCTACCTGGCCTACATCCCGGCCGACCGCCTCGGCGCCTCCGGGGTGCTGGCCGCGGTGGCCGCGGGGCTGTACACCGGGAGTCGGACCGGTTTGATGCTCTCGCCGACCTCGCGGTTGCGCACGCTGGGTTTCTGGGATGCGCTCACGTTCGTGCTCGAGTCGCTGCTGTTCCTCCTCATCGGCCTTCAGCTCCCGCACATAACGCAAGGAGTGTCGGAGGCGAAGCCGCTGGCCTACTCGGCGGCAGTCGTGGTCACCTTGATCGTGGTCAGGATGGCTTGGATGTTCACCGTCCCACTGGTTGCGCGCGTCGTACGTCGGGGTGCCGGCGAGCCGGCGCAGACCCCGGCGGAGCTGTTCGTCCTCGGCTGGAGTGGGATGCGCGGAGGCGTATCGCTCGCCGCCGCCCTCGCGCTCCCCCTCACCGCGGCCGGTCGCGCCTTCCCGGACCGTTCGACCGTCGTGTTCATCGCGTTCATCGCGATCGCGGCGACGCTGGTCATCCCGGGCCTGACCCTGTCCCCGCTGGTTCGCCGCCTCGGCGTGGGTGAGGAGGAGGCGCTCGCTCGGGAGGAGGCGCGGGCGCGGGTGGCGCTCGCTCGGTCCGCGCTCAGGCGCATCGATGAGCTGGCCGAGCACGACGAGCTAGCCGAGCCGGTGGCCGATTCGCTCAGGTTGAGCTACGAGCAGCGCATCCATCGCCTGGATCCCGAGATTGAAGAGGGCACCGCCGGCGGCGACGAAGCGGCCGTCGCTCGGCAGGTTCGCGAGCTCAGGCGCGAGCTGATCGGGGTCGAGCGAACCAGACTGGCCGCCCTGCGCCGGCGCGGGGAGATCTCGGCCGAGTCCCTGCGCCAGATCGAACACGAGCTGGACCTGGAGGAGTCGCGGCTGTCGGGTTAGTCAGGCCACATCGCTGCGGTTTCCCCGGCGGGAGATTCACACCGCAAAGTCACGCTAAAGCTGTACCGCTGAGGAAAGCGGCCCGCGGAGCACATAGGGTGCAATCGCCGGTGGACGAGCGAGTGTCTGTGATACCTCAGCCGCGAGACGCTCAAAGCCGGGCTGACGCTCGACGCGGCGGAGCAGGCCAGCCGTCGTCGGTCATCCGTCAAGCCGGCCGAGCCGCTCGTTTGCCGCGCGCCCTCGCTAAACGACCTCGTCAGACCCTGCGCTATTTCCTGGAGGCGGGCGCCGACCAGGTCCGATTCGTCGGTTATCGCCGTCAGCATCCGGGCGAAGCAGCGCTCATCGATCTCATCACCACGTTGAAGCTGACATTCCTCCGGCGTCGGAACCTTGCGGATCTAGCGGAAGCCGTAAAGCGAGCGGATCGCGACCGTCTACCGGGCCTCATTATCGAGGCTGGGACAGCGTTAGGGGGCAGCGCGATACTCATGGCCAAGGTCAAACGTCCGGATCGCCGGCTCGCGGTCTACGACGCCTTCGGAATGATGCCCGCCCCGTCGGAGCGCGACGAACAGGATGTCCATGAACGCTACGCCAAGATCGCGTCAGGCCGCGCGGAGGGCATTGGCGGCGACTCTTATTACGGCTATCGCGACGATCTGTTGGGTGATGTCACGCGGTCATTCGAGCGCTTCGGGTTGAACTTCGAGCGCGACCACGTCTCGCTGATCCCGGGCGGCTTCGACGACACGTTGCATGTCTCCGAGCCGGTAGCGGTCGCACACATCGACGCAGACTGGCACGACAGCGTGATGATCTGCCTACGGCGCATCGGCCCACACCTTGCCCTGGGGGGAAGATTCATCATCGACGACTACTACAGCTACAGCGGGTGCAGGCACGCCGTCGATCGGTATCTTGCCGACAATCCTGACCTGTATCGGCGCGAGAGGCATAGTCGCCTGCATCTCGTTAGAGTAATCTGAGGCCCGGGGGTTTGCCGCGCCGCCACGGCGCCGTTGCGAACACCCTAGGAGCAGGGAGTCCATCGCCTCGAACCCGAGGCCGACGAACGGGGCCTCGGCCGAGTCCGTGCGGCGGAACGAGCACGAACTCGCACTCGGAATTCCGGCTCTCGGCGTAGCGCGCGGCTGGCGCCTCCGCCGGCGGGAGTTTCCCGCGCAAAAGTCACACTAAAGCTGTACCGGTGAGGACAGCGAGGCACCGAGCGCATAGGGTGCACCCGCCGGTGGAGGAGGGGTGACTGTGAGAGCTAACGTGACCGCTGTCGTGCGTGATGTGGTGCGATCCGAGCCACCCGCCTCGGATCTCATGAGCGCGGTCGAGGCTGCGCGCGCGCTCGAGCGGTGGGGAAGTGCCCGAGCCTGGCGCGGCCCCGACCCATATGACGCCCTCAACGCGTCACGCCTCCCCAGAGTCGCGCTCCGCGCTCCCCTTGCCAAACGCGCCCTCACCCAAGCTGTGAAGCGCTCGCCGATAAACCTCCGCCCGTTGCTCGGCATCCCCGAGGCGGTGAGTGCAGCGACGCTGGCGCACGTGGTCTCCGCCTATGCGCGGAACGGCTTCATGGCCGGCGACGAGGCACGCAGTAAGCTGGAACAGTGCATCGCCGCGCTGGCCGGCCTGCGCTGCACGACTTTTGCCGAGCCGTGCTGGGGCTATCACTTCGACGTTCAGACGCGCGTCTTCTTCTATCCGCGCACGAGCCCCAACACGATCGCCACCGCCTTCGCCGGGCTCGCCCTGCTCGACGCATACGAGTTCGGCGGCGCGGTGCACGCGCTCGAACTGGCCGCCGGCGCAGGAGAGTTCTTCCTCCGCCACGTGCCCCAGACCCGAGGGGAGTCGGGCGCGTACTTCGGCTACCTGCCCGGAGACCGGACGCCGATCCACAACGCGAACATGCTCGTGGCCGCACTGTTGGCGCGCCTGTCGCGGCTGACCGGCCGGCCCGACTATGCCGCCGCGGCCCACGGTGCCGTTGAGTACACGGTCATCCGTCAGCTTCCCGGTGGTGCGTGGCTCTATGGTGACGCGCCAAATCTCGTTTGGATCGACGGGTTTCACACCGGCTACGTTCTCGACTGCCTCCTCACGTGCATCGAAGCGGGCATCGGGGGTGCAAGCGCCGAGGACGCGTGGAGGCGCGGGCTTCGCTACTACGCCCAGGCACTGATCGAGCCAGACGGCACGCCGAGGTACACGCCGGTGTCGCGCTATCCAATCGACGGGCAATGCGTCGCCCAAGCAATTCACACGCTGGCGCGAGCGGCAGCGCTCGAACCCGTGCTCGCGTCGGTGCGGTGGAACGTACTGCGCTTCGGTCTCGAGCGCCTAGCGCGAGGAGATGGGGCGTTTTTCTTTCAGCGGGACCGCTTCTGGGCGAACGCGACGCCACATCCACGGTGGGTTGAGGGTCCGATGCTCGCGGCCCTGACACGGATGATCGCGAGCGGCAGGTGAAGCCCCCGATCACGGCAGATCCCCTGTCCGCGTTCCGCGCCTCGCCCGGAAACACCTGGAAAGGGCGCGGCCGCCGCGCTGATGCGTCGTGGCTCGGGCCGCTCTCGGCGACGACGCTGATCAGTGCGACAGTCGCGCTTGGCGCGGTTGCCCTGGGAGTCGGCGTGACCATCTCGCCGCGCTACACGATCGCCTTTTGCGCTGCCGTCGCGGGCGGCCTGGCCCTCGTGAAATCGCCACCCGTTGGCTTGCTCGCGGTCCTGGCGATCGCCGCGGTCTTGGGTGACTCCGGCGCGCACATTCTCGTTCTGGGGATTCCATTGCTCGAGTTGTTGCTCGTAGTCGCGTCGCTGGCGGCGATCGCGAAGGTCCTCGTCCAGCCCGGCCAGTATGTGCGGACCGCCATCGTAATATGGACGTTCGCGGCGTTGTGGGGCTTTCTCTTGCTCTCGACCAGGGACCGAGGCAACCTAGTGTCCGGGGCGCGCGAGGCGCTGATCTTCGTCTACCCCCTCCTGTTCGCGTTGCCTTTACTGAGCACCCGGTCGACCACGATCAGGCGCTGGCTGCTGCAATATGGTCACTACATCTGCATCGCCGGCTGGGTCGTGCTGTTCATCGGCACGTATAACTATCTCACTGGGCACGAGTCACTCACGACTTCGGGGCAGCTGAGATCGCTTGGAAGCTGGTACGCAGAGCCACTCGTTGCTGCCGCCTTCGTCAGTCTCTGGCTGTATCAGAACCGACGCATACGCATGCCTCTCAGCCTGCTTTTCGCGGCACCGATCTGCGGACTGCTGCTCGTGAATAGCCGCTCCGCATACCTCGCGGTGATCATCGCCGCGTGCGCCCTCGGGGGCATGCGCGCCACCAGCGCGACCGGCGCGCGGCGGAACAACCTGCGCAAGCTCGGGGGTATCGTGGCCGTTGCGACATGCCTGACGGCGGTCGTCATCGTCGCTACTCCCGCGGGACAATCCGGGATCGCGCGGTTTTCCAGCATCACGTCCCGCAGCGATCCCGACATCCAGGATCGCCTAGCTCGGACGCGCAGCGCACTGCCAACGACGACCAAGACCTGGCTCATCGGCGACGGTGTGGGCCTGATAGCGACGACCCTGGCCGGCGACACGAAGACGATGGGGGCCGTGGCCGACCCGAACCAAACCCACAACTCATTCGCGACGATGCTCCATCTCGGCGGCGTGGTCGGCTTCCTCCTGCTGATGGTCCCCGTCGCGGTTGTTCTCCGGCGCGGTCTCGCCCGGCGTGCCGACCCGCTTGTGCAGATCCTCATCGCCATGTCACTGTTCACGCTCGTGATCGCGGCCTTCAACGTCGTGCTCGAGAATGCATACTTCGGAGTCTGGTTGTGGTTGCCCCTGGTGGTACTCCAGGCACTGCTGACCGACGAGCCGTCTGGAGCCCTTCAGCAGTTACGAGCACGAGCTCGTCCGCGATCCGCGTCAGGTTGACCATGTAGCTGGCAACGAGTCCGTCGCGTTCCCGCCAGCCCCGTCGCGCGAGCTCCGGCAGCTTCGACACCTCGTCGATCACCACCCACTCGGGAAGCCCCAGGTCCCGGATGACCCCGCGAGCCTTGGCGCCGATGTACTCGTACACGACGAACGGGACCGTTACGCAACTGGCAAGGAGAGCCGAGTGAAGGCGGGTGGCGATCAGGAAGTCAAGCTGTCCATAGCGACGAAGGGCCTGCTCCACGTCGCCGTCACCGAATTCGCTCGCGAGACACTCGCAGCGCACCCGCTGCCCGATTCGCTGGAGTACGGGCCGGTCGTCCTCCTCTGGGAGCGGCCCCGTCACCTGGGCTAGCAGCAGCAGGCGCACGCCGCGGCCGGTACCGGCACGTACATCCTCTTGCAGGCGGTCGATCGCGGCGACGAGGGCATCCTCGTAAGCGGCTTGGTCGGTGGCGGACCCGATGGTGCGGGCGGTCAGGCCGAGCGTGACATCACCTTGAGCGCCGCGAGGGTCGGTGGAAGGGGCGCGTCGTGCATAGGCGAACGCGAAGTCCGGTGCGCGCTTGTGGGCGATGCCCCAGCGATCGAGGAGCGCGCGTGAGGCGTCGTCGCGCACGATCACATCTGCTCCCCGAAGCGCGGTCCGAAGGAGCCGCTCGCCCAGCCATGTGTCAGCTGGTCCGATGCTGTGGCCCCACACGAGACGGCGTACTCCGATCCGGCGAGCGAGCAGCAGCGGCCAGCAGATCCTGAGGGTGAACAGGACACCCCGAAGGCCGGACCGCGAGTAGAGATACCCGCCCCCCTTTGGCATGAGGGCGTCGAAGCTGGACAGAAGACCGACGAACTCGCGGAACGCGACGGGGCGCAACCGGGACCGGGGGGCGAGCAGGGTGATCAGCGACCAGACGAGGCCCCACAGCCACGGACCCAAGCCGAACGTCGCGGGGTTCGGCCATGGCACACAAGTGAACTCGCACCCGCGAGCGGAGTCCGGCGGGGTGACTCCGCGGTCAACCCCTACCAGCACGGACGGACTCACGCCGTGCGTTTCCAGCAGCAGCAGCTGTCCGCCCAGGATCGCGACGTCGCCGAGGTTGTCGACGGAGTACCAGTGCGAGACCCCGAGCCTGAAGGCCATGTCTGGGGATTGCTCAGAGGCCATGTGGCGCAAGGCTCGCACGAGCCCTCGTCGCGGTCACCCGCGTGCCTAGGAGGTAGCCAACGAGGAGGACCCAATCGGCGGCGACCATCGCCCAGGCAGCGCCGTATGCGCCGATCAGGGGAATGAGGGTCACGTCTAGCGTGACCATCGTCGCCAACGCGGCGACGGATGCCGCCAGCCGCGTCAGTTGGGCCCCCTGAGCGATCACGTAGGCGGACAGCACGTATGCGCTGCATCGCGCGACGAACGCCAACGAGAGGATCACGAGCACGCTCCGCATCAAATGCACGATCGCGTCTCCGTACCCGAGCGCCGGCGCCGCGAGTGAGAACGCCACGGCTCCACTCACGGCCAGAACCGTCCCGGCCAGCGTGCCGATGACCGCCGCCCGCCGATAAGCGAGAGCGCTTTCCACGAACCTCGGTAGCAACGCTGCTCCGAGAGCCTCGAGCGGCATCGGGGCTGCGTAGTACACGCGCAGGGCAAGAGCGTATGCCGCCACCGTGCCCGGCTCCGGGTGGCTGACCAGAAGCGAGAGCAGCACGACATCGAGTTGCGCTGACGCGGTCGTCACCATGTTCTGAACCCCGAACGGTGTGAGCTCGCGGATCCAGGCTCCCGTCCGAGCGCCGCGACCAGTCGGGCGGGCTTCGGCAGGCATCGTGATCCACCGCCCGACCGCGCCCCCCGTGTACGCGATCGCCGTCCAGACCAGCGCATCAGTCCGCGGGAGCGCGCCGAAATGCGCGGCCAGCAGAAGAATCACTACGCCCCAGCTCTCGAGCGCGGCGAACGCCGTCTCCCGGTCGTGCAACCGCCGACCCCAAAAGACGCCGCGGGCCAGCAGGCTGGCGGCCATAGCGATGGCCAGCACGCCGACGACCGCTGCCTCGCCCGCGGTCACCACTCCGCCCATCGCGCAGGCGACGGTGGCCAGGAGGATCACGCACCCCAGCGGGAAGCGTGCCCGCAACTGTGATGATATTTGCTTGCCCCGCGCGACTTCGCGCGTCGCCCACACGCTCATCCCGAAGTCGAGCACCAGCCCGGCGAACGTCGCGAAAGAGAACGCAACTGCGTATTCGTCGAGCGCCTTGGCGCCATATTCGCGCGCGATCACGGCAAACACAGCGACCTGCGCCATCGTCGTGAAAGCGCGAGCCACGAGCGTCGCGGCCGCGTTGCCCGGCATCGATCGAAGATGCGCTCGCCACCGACTTCTCGCTCCACCCGACGCTCGGGGTGACACTCAGCCTCCCCTTAGCACGATCTCCAGATCACGGACGAGGCGCTCGGGTCGGAAGCGGTTCTCGTAGTGCGACCGCGCGGCGGCTCCCAGGCTCTCGCGAAGACCAGGGTCATCCGCGAGCCGGCGTAGCGCGGTGGCGAGAGCGTGGTCGTCACCCGGATCCACCAGGAGCCCGACCCGCTGATCGAGGATCGTCTCTGGGATCCCGGCCCATCGCGTGGTCACGATCGGCAGCCCGGCGCCGAGTGCCTCGAGCAATACCAATGGTTGTCCTTCCGCTGGATAGCGGGTCGGATACACGAATACGTCGGCCCACTCGTACTGCTGACGCTTGGCCTCCCCGGTCAGCGCGCCGAGCGCCTGGACCCGTCCGGCGTGCGCCGGCAGCGCTGCGATCTCCCCGCGTAGACGTCGCTCTACGTCCGGACTTCCCGAGCCGACCATGTGGACCTCCCAGTCACGCGAGTGGTCTGCTAAGCGCCGCACTGCGCGAACCACGTCGAAGCAGCCCTTCTCGGGCAGCAGGTTGCCGAGGTAGAGAACGCGTAGTTCTGCTTTCGCTCGTCGAGCGGGCCGCATGGCGTGTCGCCGGCTGCGCGGATCCTCGACGACATTGGGAACGCAACACACCCGCTGTGGCGCGACCAATCCGTCGAATTGTCCGCGAAGCTGGGGGGTCAGGACCCACGCTTGATGCGCTTGGGCCATTACCACGCGAACGAGCCAGCGGACGAACCTGGACGAGGTCGCGTAGAACTCGATCAGGCCGCCACCGTGCAGCTGCACGTAGAGCGCTCGCCTCTCGAGACGCACGACCAGCACGAGCAGCGCGTCCCGGACCAACCCCCATGTGCCCTGCGAGATCGAGATGTGCACTCCAGCTCCGCGCTCGCGCTTCAGCGCGCGCCACAGTCGCCACGTGTGAGTGATGCCAAGCCAGACGTTTTGCGCGTCGAGCCTGCCGATCGTCTCCACCGGGCGGGGATCCCGTGTGTTGACGTGTCCAGCCAGCGCGTCGAGCCGCGCGAGCGCGTCAAGAAGGTGAACGGTCATGACGGCTACGCCGTGAAACGGCGGCGGCGTCGGCCCGACCACGACGAGCCGCGGCATCGGTTGGCTTGCGGGGGGTGCCGAGCGGGTCTCGGTGTTGATCGCGTTCGCGCCGACGCGGTCTGTTTTCGAGTCCGCGTGAACCCTCACCGCAACGCCGCCTCGGGCCGTTCGACCGCCGCGCGTCGCCCAGGTGAGTCCGCGTCGATGTACGTTCGCTGCCAGATCTCGAGGGTGAGCAGCGCCCAAAGCCGCAGTGCGTTGTCCTCGGTGCCTGCGTCGTTGGCGGCGATGATCCTCTGCACCTCGGCGGGGTCGAACAGGCCACGTGCTTTCACCGCTGGCGCCGACAACAGGTCCGAGACCATTGGTTTGAGGTCGGCCTGGAGCCAGCCGCGGACCGGCGCACCGAACCCTGCCTTGGGTCGCCATATCACGTCCCTCGGCAAGGTGCCATGCATGCTGCGCTTGAAGATGTACTTTCGGGTCAGCCGCCTTAGCTTCAGCTCGGGCGGGATCCGGGCGGACAGTGCGACCATCTCATCGTCCAGAAGGGGAACGCGAACCTCCGTCGATGCGGCCATGCTCATCTTGTCGGTGTACGACAGGTTGAGGCACGGAAGGAAGGTCTTCAGATCGATGTAGAGCAGTTGGTTGAGCCAATGAGCGTCGCGCGCACGCCGTGCATAGCCGCGGTGCGTGTCGAGCGGGTCGCGCGGTGAGGCGGCGAGATCATCAATCATGACCCGACTGATCTCGTCGGTTCGGTAGTAGGAGCAGTAGATCAGGTAGCGCTCGAGGGGGGACGCATCGATGCCGCGTAACAACTTCATGAGGTTGCGGCGCGGCCCACGCATGCGTCCGGGACGGCCCAGCGTCAGACGGGCCCCAAGCACCTCGCGAAGCCGCTCGCGGCTCGCCGCGGGCAGCCAATCGGCGAGCTGCCCGATGCGCGCCGCCAGGTGACGCGGGTAGCCGGCGAACAGCTCGTCGCCGCCCATGCCCGAGAGGATCACCGTGAGCCGCTGCTTCGCCGCTGAGCATATGAGGTAGGTCGAGATGCACGCCGGATCTGCGATCGGCTCATCCATGTGCCACACGAGCTTTGGGAGGAGTTGGACGATCGACGGCACAAGGATTTCCTCGTGGTACTCCGTGTCGAACATCTGCCCTACTCGGCGTGCGTAACGGATGTCGTCCGGGACGATCTCGTGCGCTAAATCGCGTGCGCTGAACCCGATCGTGTAGGTGGTGACGCGATCTTCCGGACGGGCCATTGAAGCCACGATCGCACTCGAGTCGATCCCTCCGCTGAGGAATGCTCCGAGGGGAACGTCGGACACCATCTGTCGCTGGACGGACTCGCGTACGCTCGCGGCCACGAGCTCGCTCCACTCGGCTTCGGGACGCTCCTCGGGCGCGAAGTCAAGATCCCAATACTGCGTGATGCGGAGCTGACCATCGGCGAACGTGGCGCAATGGCCCGGCGGCAGTTTGTATATGTCCTCGAACAGCGTGTCGGGATCTGGAACCCACAGCAGTGTCAGGTAGTCCCGGAGCACGTCGGTGCGCATGCGAGGGGGCGGCAGCACCGCAAGCAGCGCCTTCACCTCTGACGCGAACGAGAACAGACCGTCGTGGATCGCCCAGTAGAGCGGCTTGACCCCGAGCCGGTCTCTGGCTAGGAACAACGATTGCGTTCCCGTATCCCACAGGCCGAACGCAAAGATCCCATTGAGGTGACGCAGCATCTTGCGACCGTGGCACGCGTACATTGCGAGGAGAACCTCGGTGTCCGTCTCGGTCGCGAACCGGAACCCGCGGTGCTCGAGGTCCGCGCGCAAGGATCGATAGTTGTACAGCTCGCCGTTGTACGTAATCCAGTAGCGGCCGTCGCCATATGACATGGGCTGCGCCCCTCGCGCGCTCGGATCGATGATCGCCAGACGCCGGTGCCCGAGCGCGACCGGAACACCGCCTTCCGCCGCCGGGAAAACCCGGACGTCCTCGCCGTCGGGTCCGCGGTGGGCGAGGAGTCCGGTCATCGCCCTGATGGCGATCGGATCGTCTCGTCCTACGTATCCACAGATGCCGCACATGCTGCCATCCAGTTCTCGGGAAGCCGGTGGGCGTCGCGCAGAGCCGCCAACGTCGCCTCCATCGACTCGAGCGGATCGGGATCGAAGAAGGCTCCGTGTCCATCGCCATCGGTGAGGGCCCCGCGAAGCTGCGCGAACTGACTCAGGTGGCCTTTGTCCCGGTGCCGACTGATGTGGGCGGGTCGCCGACTTCCGACGAGCGTCAGCTTCGCGAAGTCGTCCAAGATGGCGGAGCGACCGGCAGCATGCGCCTCGACGTATTCCTTGCCGAGCCCGGTAGCACCGCGCGCGGAGTACAACACGGTAGCGGCCGAGCCGTCCGCGAATTCCAAGATGACCGTGAAGCCGTGGGCAATCCCCAGTGCCCGGGCGGCATCGGCGCACATCGTGCATTTGACGATCCGGGGAGCCGACCCCACGACCCAGCACGCGAAGTCCACAAAATGGCAGCCCTCACCCAGCAGGCGCCCGCCGCCATCCGCTGGGTCCGCCAGCCAGTGATCAGCCGGCAACGGCCCGGCGTTGACCCGATAGATCAGGTCGATCGGACCGCCCGCTGCGCGGACGTGGTCGCGCAACTCGATGGCCAGGGACGCATGTCGACGATTGAAGCCCACGAACATCGGATGGCCCGACTCGGCCACCGCGAGTCGGAGGGCATCGAGTTCGGACATGGTGAGGCATGGTGGTTTCTCGACGAACACCGCCTTGCCTGCACGCAGCGCGGCCTCGGCGAGCGCGGCATGCGCCGCGTGCCGGGTAGCGATGGCGACGACGCCTGCACCGGGGTCGGCGATCGCCTCCTCGGGCGTCAACGTTCGGGCAAATCCGAATTCGTCCGCGGCGGCCCGCGCCGACAGCCCCTTCGCGCTCGCCACCGCCCGGAGGGTGAAGCCCGCCTTGGATAGGCCCGGAATGAGAACCCTGCGCGCGAAGCTCCCCGCGCCGATGACGTTCACGGTGGCCG
Organism: uncultured Solirubrobacterales bacterium; assembly: GCA_963834625.1. GTDB lineage: Bacteria > Actinomycetota > Thermoleophilia > Solirubrobacterales > Solirubrobacteraceae > Palsa-465. The sequence goes on from CAWICM010000001.1 coordinate 115,128, forward strand.
ACGTGCGAGGCGCGGACGCCGCGCCGTGGACGGCGTGCCCATTCCGACGCAAGTCATCGTGCTCGGATCCCGACTCGAGTTGGGTTGCGCGGTACTGGAGGACGACTCCCAGCGGAGATGCGCTCGTCAGGACGTGTCGCTCATAGGCCTCGGCGGCGCGGTCCACGGGAACGCGCTCGAGGATCAGAGCGTCCACATCGACCCGGTGGCTCTCGACGAGATCGAGGAACGCAGCCATGTTGCGCTGCTCGGTCCATCTGACATACCCGATCGGGTAGTCGAGGCCGCGCTCTTCGTACTCGCGGTCGTAGCGACCTGGCCCGTACGACCGCGAGAACCGGATGTCAACCTCGTGGTCGTAGCTCGGGCCTCGGGGAACGTCAACGTGGACGTCGCCGACGATCACGACGCGTCCTCGATCGCGCAGTAGGCGCACGGCCAGCTCGACCGGATCGCTCGAGCGGCTCGAAGCGGTGATGATCACCGCGTCGGCGCCGCCGGCCGCAGCCAGAGTGGCTAGATGATCGAGGGCGACTCGCTCATATCCAACATCGATCGAGCCGAGGCTCAGCGCCTTCTCGACCAGGGACGGCGACAGATCGACACCGGCGACGACACAGCCCGCCGCGCGGAGGATCTGTGCCGTCAGCTGTCCCACCAGCCCGAGACCTATCACCACGACGCGCTCACCTAGCCGCACGTCCGCCTGACGAACGCCATGCATCGCGACGCTCGCGATCGTTGCGAACGCCCCGGTCTCGAAGGTGACCTTGTCCGGAAGCGGCACGCACAAGTTCCCGGGCACTTGAACGACGTCGGCGTGGACGGCGTGATCGCCACCACCGCAGGCGACGCGATCACCCGGTGCGATGCCCCGCACCCGTGCCCCGACTCCGAGTACCACGCCGGCGGCCGAATAGCCGAGCGCCGTCGGCTGATTCAGCCGCGTCCGTACGGAATGGATCGTGTCGCGCAAGCCATCCCGACGGGCCTTCTCGATGACCTGGCGAGCCTGGTCCGGTCGCGCTCGGGCCTTGCCGATGAGGCTGTCCCGTCCGGCCTCGATCTTGCTGCGTTCGGTCCCGACGCTCAGCACGCTCGCGCGCACATCCACGAGTAGGTATTCGGGCGCCCCGGTTGGTGGCGGAACGTCCAAGACGTCGACCTTGCCGTCGCGCAAACGTAGCGACACCTGCTTCATGTCACACCCCTTGGATTCCGCCGCGACTAGGGTTCCCTGGCCACCTTTTCAGGGGTGGCTCCGTTCGACGTCGGCTGCGGCCGGAGATCGGGCGACGCGTTGTTGTACTGCGAATAGTCGTACTGATAGCTATATCCGTATGCATATGCGGACCCACGAGGTCGCTTGTAGCCATTGGCGATGACGCCCACGACCGGCGCGTCGACACTGGCCAGCGTCTCGCGCAGCCGGGCCGCCACGTCACGCCGGTTCTCACCAAGGCGGCTGACGATCAGCACGCCGTCGGCTTGGCGCAGGAGCGGGAACGCGTCTGGGAGCAGCACCAGGGGCGGCGTGTCGATCACGACTAGGTCGTAGCTGTCCCGGGCCTCCGCTAGCAGCGACGTCATGGCCTGGCTCTCGATGACCTGTGGGGGGTTAGGAGGCAGCAGTCCGCCGGCGACCAGGACGTCGAGGCCGATCGTCGTTTCCTTGCGGCTGGCTAGCTCGACGCGCTGGACAGCACTCGCCAGCGTTTCCTGGCCGACCAGTACCTCGGCAACCCCGGGTTCGCGGTCGATGCCAAAGTACTTCGCGGCCATCGGACGCCGGAGATCGGCCTCGAGGAACAGGACTCGTGATCCAACCGTCGCGGTCGCAATGGCCAGCCAACGTGCGACCGTGCTCTTGCCGTCGCCCGGGGCCGCCGAGACGACCACAACGGTCCGCAGATCCCGGTCGACGTTGAAGTATCGGATGTGCGCGCGCAACAGCCCGAAGATCTCGGCTTCATTGGGAGGCAGTTCGCTTCGGTGATCGATCAGGCCCTGCGCTTGCCGAAGGGCCCCGCTCTCGGGCACGACGCCGAGCAGAGGCACGTCGTAGACCTGCTCCAGATCGCTTGGCTCGCGAAGGCGACGATCTAGGCGCTGGAGCAGGAACGCCACCGCAAGCCCGAACAGCAGTCCGAGCACCACGCCCAGGAATGTGTTGCGCAACACCTTCGGCGCCGAAGGTGCCGTAGGAGCACTTGCAGCCTGCTCCAACTGCACCTCCTCCGACTGCAGTTGGCTGAGGATCTGGAGGGAGTTCGCCCGGTCCTTCAGGTCCGCTCCCTCCACGCCGCCCCGCTGTGCGGCGGGACAGAGCCTGGAACTGTAGGTTCACGGCATCCAGTGCGCTCGAGTAATAGTTCGCATCGGCACGTTGCCGGTCCTGGATGACGAATCTCGCGTAGGTATTGGCGATCCGCGCCGCGAGCGCCGGGGATGTCCACGTCGCCGATACCTTGGCCAGATCCGTGTCGGTCTCTTGCGTGACCGTGATTGCGCCCGAGACCTGCTCCTGGGTAAGGCCGTGGTCGAGGGCCGCGGCGGTTTCTGCGGCCACGCGAGGTAGCGTGGCCAACTTCAGATTCGTGTCCGTCTCGGACTGCGGGTTGGACTGGTTGACTACCTGCAGCCCGGCCGCCTGCTGGTCGAGCTCGGCGTTGCGGAACAGGATTTGTGCTGTCGCGGTGTACTGCTTGTGCTGCGCCCTCGACAGTGCGAACGCCGCGGCCGCGGTCAAAAGCACGCACAGGGCGATCAGCGGGGCGCGCTGTCGTAGAACCCGGAGCGTCGCTATCAGATCAAGGTTGCCTTGGCTCGAAGGAGCAGTTGAATCTGGTTGCATTGCCACCCATCCTTTGCTTAGTTCGCGCCCCGTCCAGCGATCACGACGGGCAACGTCCGCAACATCAGTCTCACGTCTTCCCACAGACTCCAGTTCATTACGTACAGGTAGTCGAGCTTCACCATCTCCTCGAACGGGATCCGCGTCCGACCCAGCACCTGCCAGTAGCCGGTGATCCCCGGCGTAAGGTCCAGGCGCCCACGCGCCCAGGCCTGGACATGTTCGTCCTCGGCAGGGATGAGTGGGCGGGGTCCGACCAGGCTCATCTCGCCGCGGACGACGTTCCATAGCTGCGGCAGCTCGTCCAAGCTCAGCCGTCGCAGCCAGTGGCCCAAACGGGTGACTCGCGGATCGTGATCGAGCTTCAACCAGCCGGCGTCCGTGCTCTGCGCGATCAACTCCGCGCGGCGCACCTCGGCGTCGGCGGTCATCGTGCGCAGCTTGAACAAGCGGAAATGCCGGCTACTTCGACCAACCCGCTCCTGGGCGAAGAACACCGGGCCGCGCGAATCCAGCTTGATGAGCGAGCGCGAGGAGCCCGAGCAAGGGCGCCGCGAGGATCAGAAGAGGGGTCGCGATGACGAGGTCCATCGCACGCTTGATCGACGCGGGAGGAGCGAGGCAGCCACGGTGGGTTGACGCCGAGCACGGTGACACCCTCGACATCGTCGATCTCGACCGCGGGCCCGAGCACATCGGCGAGCCGCGGCAGCACTGAGACCTTGAGCGACAGCGCGCGGCAGTCACGCAGCATCCGTTCGAGCTCGCGCTCCTCGATGTCACGAGCCGAGAAGACGACGCGGGTCACCTGATGGCGGTCGGCGACCTGCTCGAGTTGTTCCAGGGTCCCGAGGGCCGCGATGTGGTCGTTCGTGCCACCCGCTGACGCTTCGGCCGGAGACAGTGACCCGATCACATTGAGCCGATACTCCGGGTGAGCCGCAAGCTTGCTGACCAGCGTCTTGCCGAGCTCGCCTGTCCCCACCAGCAGCGCGTTCTCGACGCCGATCACCCGTCCCGCGATGGACCGAAGCACGAAGCGTTCGACGGTCACCAGCACGATGACGTTGACGCCGAACAGGAGGATCTCCGCGAAATCGAGCCTGTGCATCGGCGAATAGCGCGCGTAGACCCACACGATCAGGCCGCCGATGACCGTCGCGTGGAACAGCCACGGAAGATCGTCGACGGTCGAGTAGCTGATCCGCTTGACGTCGCGGTCATAGAGCCCGTAGAGCTTGAACAGCACCATGATCAGCGGCACGGCCGCTACGCCCCACAGGATCTGGCGTCCGGCCGACAGGCGCTCCGGGTATGACGATGGCGAGCGCCAGTGCGATCGATGACGGCGACGGCATCCCCCGTCGCGAGAAGCCGTCGCAGCGCCGAGTCCTTGCCGACGCTGCGCGGGCGCGCGGCAGGATGTCTGGGATCAGCGAACAGCTGCCTCGTGCTCGGCGACGTCGAAGGGATGCCCGATCGCGCCCATCAGACCACCTGCGACATGAGCGTGTCTCCCCGGACAATCCAACTCGCTCGCCGCCGTTCGCCAGCGACACGTGCGCAGCCTCCGCGAGACGGACGACGTCTCGGGCCAGGCTCAGCCCGTGTTCGGGGCGCTCGCGGGCTGCGGATCGAGCGCAGGAAATCTCCGACCTGGAGTGCGAGTGGCTCTTCGGTCGAGAGCTTCGGCGAAAGGATGTCCCCGCTTCGGTAGGAGAGCTGATACTCGCCGAACGTCTCGGGGTCCTTGTAGTCAACTCCCCGGTCGTAGATCTTGATCGGCTCGGCGCCGCCGTCCTCGTACACGACCATCCGCTTGGACCCCACGACCACGGTTCGCCGTAGCTTGCTTGGGGCGAGCCAGCTGAGCTCGACGCTCGCGATCAGACCGGACTCGAACTCCATGGTCACGAAAGCGACATCGGCGATTCCCGGCACGATCGAGTCTCGTCCAGTCGCACGGATCGTGTTCGGCGCCCCGCCCAGCCAGTAGAGGAGGATCGAGAAGTCGTGCGGCCCGAGATCCCAGATCACGCTCACGTCGCGCTGATGCAGGCCGAGATTGACGCGGCTTGCGGAGACGAAGTAGAGCTTGCCGAGCTCGCCCGTGTCGATGAGCTCGCGCACGGCCCGCACCGGTGGGCTGTAGAGGAACGTGTGGCCGCACATCAGCGAGAGCTCGCGCTCGTCCGCCAGGCTGATGAGTCCGTCCGCCAGCGCCGTCGAGGCAGCGAGCGGCTTCTCCACGAACGTGTGCTTTCCGGCCTCGAGGCACCGCCGCGCGAGCTCATAGTGGGTGAATACGGGCGTAGCGAGCAGGACGCCGTCCAGCTCGGGATCGTCCAGGATCTCATCGAGGTCCGCCGTCAGTCGCACGCTCGGGTAACGGCGCCCGTAGCGTTCGAGCCGTGACAGATCGGTGTCGCAAATCCAGCGCAGCTCGACGTCGGTGCGCTCGATCAGCACCCGCACGAGGTTCGGGCCCCAATAGCCCAATCCGACCACGGCAACCGCCGGGTTGACGCGCAACCGCCGAATTCGCTGCCCCACGCCGCGGTTCGCGCTCAAAGCCTGTGCATCTCCATCATCGCTGTGGAGCGGCGCGACCTGGCCGGTCCTGTCACATAACGATTCACAGCCCTAACCACACTGTCGATCTCGCGATCGGTCATCCCGGGAAAGATCGGAAGCGACAGTTCCCGTGTCGCCCAGTCTCGTGCTCGGGGTACCGAAAGGGATCGATAGACATCGCGCAGCGCGGGCTGATCGGGAAGCGCGAGCGGATAGTGAACGCGAGTGGAGATTTCGGCTCGTTCAAGGTCACGCCTGAGCTGTTCCCGCCCACTCACCCTGATCGGGAACACGTGGTAGGTGCACGGCGAGTCGGGTGATTCCTCGAGCAGCTCGACGTTGCGATCCAAGCGCTCGCTGTACGCGGCGGCCACGGCCTGGCGTGCCTGATTCCATTCATCGAGATACGGGAGCTTCGCGTGCAGGAAGGCGGCCTGCAGCCCGTCCAGCCGCTCGTTGTAACCCGGTACGCGGTGGACCGCGTCCACACCGCGCCCGAGATCGCGCAGGCGCCGCGCCCCAGTGGCGATGGACTGGTCGTCGGTGCAGATGGCGCCGCCGTCGCCGAGGGCCCCGAGGTTCTTGCTCGGATAGAAGCTGAACGCCGCCGCGTCCCCAAGGCTGCCGGCGCGAGCGCCCCGGTAGGTGGCGCCGTGAGCCTGGGCCGCATCCTCGAGCAGGAGCAGGCCGTGTTGGCTGGCGAGCGCGCGCAGCGGCTCGATCGGTGCAGGCCTGCCCATACAGGTGGACGGCAAGGATGGCGGCGGTATGCAGGACCGATCGCCGCGGCCGCTGCGTCGGGGTCGATCAAGCCGGAGCCGTGGTCGACGTCGACGCACACCGGCGTCGCTCCCGCGTGTCTCACCGCGAGCGCTGTGGCGACGAACGTGTGCGCAGGTACGATCACCTCGTCGCGTGGCGCGACGCCGGCCGCCTGCAGCATGATGCTCAGCGCGGCGTCCCGGACGCCACGCCTACGCAGTATCGCGTCCCGCAGTAGGCGGCAAAGTCGGCTTCGAACTGCTCCACCTCTTCACCGAGGACGAATGCACTCGAGGCCAACACACGGTTAAACGTCGTACTGAGCGCGTCGACGATCGGCGCGTGCTGACGCGCCAAATCGACGAATGCCACGGGTGGCATCGCTTCTCTCCTACCTCGCCGGGGTCCGGTCCTGGCGCCCCTCGCCTTGCGCCGGGCGAGAAACGTATGCCTTCTCTCAGCGGTTGGGAAGCATGCTGCAAGAAAGTGCACGAGTTGACCGGGCCTGCTGAGCTTCGCGGGAACGTTGAGACCGTCCCGGATATCGGGGAAGCGCTCGGGCCCATATTGGTTCTTAGCTAGTTAGCTTTCGTGCGGTGACGCGACGAATGCGTAACTACGGGCGTGCCTGGCCGCGCCGCCGCCGAATCTCCCGGCGTCAGTCGCCTCGACCGTCGCGGTAAGTGAGCTGACCGGCGTAGGGCTGCGGTTCGCTGGAAGTTGTAATCGGTAGGAAATTCTGACTATGAGCGATTCCGCCGATTCGTGACCGAAGCTGTGACAAAAGCTCTCACGCGGAACACTCCGGCATGCGGCCGGAGTGGAATGGCCGCCCAACGCGATCGCTCACTGGTGAGGATCGCTCGAATCGTGGGGTGGCTTCCGCCTGCATGCAGAGTGAGGGATCGAGTTTCGCCCGCGTGTACGACGAGCACGTGTGGCGGGTCTACGGCTTCTTTGCCTATCGCCTCGGGCAGCGTGACACGGCCGAGGATCTGACCCAGGCGACTTTCGAGCGCGCACTCCGAGCCTGGAGCCGGTTTGATCCCCGGCGCGCAGTCGGAGAGCACCTGGCTGCTGACCATTGCCCACAACTTGCTGATCGATTACTACCGGCGCGACCGATCCAGGTTGACTGAACTGATCGAAGAGGACCTGGCGCCGGCCGTGCCGGGACCGGAGGAACAGCTCGGAACGTCTCCCGAGCTTCTCAGCGCGCTGGCGAGGCTGAGCGAGCGCGACCGCGAGGTGCTTGCTCTGCGCTTCGGCGGCGACATGAGCGGGTCCGGAGATCGCGCAGCTGCTGAACCTCAGCCTGGCGAACGTGCAGCAGATCCTGTCGCGGTCGCTGCGCAAGCTCCGCAGCCTGCTCGAAGCAGGCCGGCTACGAGAATCCGAGGGCGGCCAGCGCGATCAGCAGCCCACCCGCTCCGAGGTAGCCCGTCACCATCAGTCGCAGGCGCGCCGGGCCGCGGTCCGTAACCGGGGTCGCGTTCGGCCAGGCGGCGGCCGAGCGCGCCGCGGAAGCCCGCCGGCGGAACCGGCCGCGCGATGCTCAGACGGTCGGCCAGATCCTGCTCGGCTTGCTCCGAGCTCAGCGCTGTGCATGGGATCTCGGTCATTGCTTGAACAGGGGTGATCGTGGGTTGAGCGCGCGGCTGCGCTTATAGGCGGCGAGCGACGCCGCCGGATGACCCGCCTCGGCTTCGAGGCGCGAGACGATGAGCCAGGTGCTCCAGTTGCTCGGCTCGTCGCTCGTCGCGTTGCGGGCAGCCGCCAGCGCGCGCGGGGATGTCGCGCTGGAGCTCCAGCACGAGCGCGAGCTGGATCTCCGGCGAGGCGGCGCCGGGCTCCGACGGACGGCTGCGCGCGCGTCGGCGAGCGCCTGGGCGGGATCGCCGCTCACGACGGCCGCCTGGCTCTCGCGCACCGTGCTGACCGTGGCGAGCGGGATCGCGATAGCCACCAGGGACGCGACGGCGATCGCGACCGCGCCGAGGCGGACGGCGAGTCCCGGCCTGGTCACGGAAAGCCTCGACGCGGAGCGAGCACCGCGCCCGCGAGCAGCAGGAAGGCCGCCGGCAACGCCGGCACCCTCCACGAGAGGCGGGAGCCAGCACTGCCGCGGCGAGGAGGAGGAAGGCCGCGGGCAGCGCGGGCACCTGCCAGATCCAGTCCGACGCCGCCGCGACGAGGAAGGCGATCAGCGCGCCGGTGAGCCCGGCCGCGCGCACCCGCGCCTCGTAGCGCGACCGCATGCACAGCCTGGCCGCCGCTCCCAGCACCAGCAGCAGGAAGGCGGACAAGAGCGCGAGCCCGACGATGCCGGTCTCGGCGAGCGTCTCCAGGTACAGCGAGTGCGCGTTCTGCACGTAGCTGAAGTACGGGGCGCGTGGCGTCCACAGCAGCTGGTAGGTGCCGGCGCCGGACCCGCCGAGCAGGTGGCCGCCGGTGGCGTCGACCGCCACCTTCCAGTAGTCGTAGCGGCCGTTGCCGCTGGCGGTGCCGAAGCGCGCGATCGAGTCATGGCTGCAGCCCCGCCGCGCTCGGGTGCTTGAAGTCCTGCCAGGCGTGCGAGACAGCCGCGCCGGGGCCTCCGGCGAGCAACGCCACGACGAGGCACGCGGCGACGGCGGCGAGCAGCAGCGTCCGGGCACGGCCCGGGGAGAACGTGAGCCAGCGCGGTGGCGTGCCGTGGCGGACCGCGAGCCCGATGCCCGCCTGGGCCAGGCCCACGCCGGCGCACACCAGGACCAGCGCCACCAGCAAGGTGCCTCCCTGGTGTCGCGCGGCGGCGTTGGTGAGTCCGTGCTCGATCGCCGCACGGTGGTCCGCGGCCAGGATCAGCACCGCGCTGCCCGCCGCCGTCACGAGCGCCGTGGCGAGCTTTCCCACCCGCTCGGGGCTGAACGCGAAGAACGCGAGCAGCCCGGCGGCGGCAGCGACCGCGCCGCCGCGGGAGAAGGTCAGGTAGCTGCACAGCGTCACGAGCGGAATCGCCGCCGCCGCGGCGGCCTGCGCCGCCGAGCGTGCGCGCCGAGGTGGCGATCGCGAGCAGCAGCGGCAGGCCGAGAGCGATCAGCGCCGCCAGCGCGTTCCAGTAGTTGAGCGGCCAGCCGAGCCGCCCCTCGGTGCCGGGCAGGTAGCTGGCGGTCTGGTGCGCGGCGGGGAACAGGTCCGGCCGCAGCCGCGAAGCGAGGGCCAGGCAGGCGACGACGACCACGGCGGCCGCCACGGCGTGGACCGTGTGCCGCACGGCGCGCTCGCGATCGCGGTGGATCGAGATCCCGAGCAGCAGAAGGCCGAGGTAGCAGGCGACGCGCGAGAGCTCCTCCAGGCTGCGCTCGGAGCTCAGCGACCACGTGGCGGCCAGCGCGGTCCACACGACGAAGCCGCCGAACAGGGCCAGCGCCACCCAGGCCGCTCGCGTCCAACGAGTGACCGGCAGCAGGCCCCAGGCCGCCCCGACGAGGACGATCCACCAGACGACGATCGCCACCTGGCTGCGGACGACCAGGTCATAGCCGCCCCCGTTGACCGAGAGGTAGAGCACGACGGTGCCGGCAAGCGCCCAGGCGCTGACCGCGTCGGCGTCAAACCGACGCAGGCTTCGCGCCCGCCACGCGACGCGACGGGCTGGCGACCGATTCCATTGCTACCTAGATACGCAGGAGGGCCGTGCGACTGACGGTCGGCCGGCTCAGCCGCCCTGCGTCCACGCGAGGCTCGTGTCCGGGTCGGCCTGCGCGCGCAGGACCGCGCGTCCGCGGATCGGCAGGACGCGCTTGAAGACCTGGTCGGACTGGGCGCGGAGTCGGCGAACCACCGCCCAGCGTCCGCCGTCGTCGCACCTCGATCGCGAGCTTGCCGGCGCGCGGAGCGCGACCCCACGCCTGCGATCTGTCCCTCGGTTCAAGCGCCGCGTGACGAACGGGAAGCGGAACGCCTGGGCCGCCGGCTTCGGAGCGCCCCCGAGGTAATAGAGGCCTGCCTGATAGGTGGTCGCCGTAGCTCGGGATCGGCGGCGCGTCGACGATCTGCAACCAGAGAACGGTGTCGACGCCCTGGCGCCAGAGCACGTACAGCGCCTGCTCGAGCCAGCGCGCCTGCTCGGCGACGGGAACCCCGTCCGGGTCGGGCGGGCGAGCTGTCCCAGGAGATCTCCGTGACCCACAGCTGCTTTGGTCCAGCCGGCTCTGACGTGGCCCGCGCGCTCGGCGGCGTGCAGCACCCGCGCGATCTTGTAGACATCGGGCACGGCCGCGTCGTCGGGGTTCAGAGCGTGCCAGAGCGGGCCTTGGATGCCGTACGGATGGTGCGACACCGCATCGAGGTGCGGCGGGTCCGGGCAGCTGGTCGGCGTGAGGCGCGCGTCGTCGCGCAGGCAGAACAGCGAGCGATCGAAGGCGACCGGGGGCATCCGCTGGCCACCCGGCGGGTCTCCGTACGGCGCCGTCCCGGCCGTCACGACGAAGTTCGAGGACCGAGACGCGCTTGACCGCGCGATAGAAGGCGTTCAGCAGTCGCCGGTAGATGGTCGGGCTGGCCGGGGTCCACCCGTTGGCCGGTCCGCGTCCACTGCGGCGACAGGTAGAGCGAGAGGTTCGGCTCGTTCCAGGGCTGCCAGTAGCGGACGCGGGGCAGGAAGGCCCCGGGCTGCAGCGGGTCGGGGAAACGCCCGTCGTAGCGGAGCGCGGCCGCGGTGGCAAAGCTCGCGAACTGGGCGGGATCAGGACGCCACGTGCCGGGCGCGGCGTCGTTCGGCGGGACGAGGCCCCCTCGGCCCACGTGGGGGCGCCGGTTGATGTTCAGCAGCACCTGCAAGCCGTGGCCGGCGAGCGCGCGGACCGTGGCGTCGACCGTGCTCCAGTCGTAGCCCGGGCTCGATGGATCGGCGGGCGCGAACGAGGGAGGGCGGACGGTCGGGGCGACCGTGCGACCACACGACGTTGACCCGGACGATCGACGCGCCCTCGGCCACCGCGCGCGGAATCCAGAACGTGTCCGCCGAGGGCGTCGTTCCAGGTCAGGGCGGGATCGGCGCTGAAGCCGATGGTCAGTCCCTGCGCAGGCGCCGCGTGTGGGGACGGCCGCGAGCGCACAGCGACGACCGCGGCAAGCGCGAACAGCCGAAGGCGCCTCATGCGGATGATCAGCTCGTGCGCCGGCGCCGCACGAGCGCCAGCACCCCGCCCCGAGCACGCTGAGGATCAGCAGCGAAGGCAGCAGCGGTCCGAGCCCCCCCCGCTGGTCGAGCCGGTCAGCGACTTGATGACGCTCGAGGCCGGCGAGGATCCGCCCCCGGTCGCGGCGCCCGGACACCGCTCGGTTGACCTGCCGGTGAGCCGGCGACGGTGACCGGGGCGGCGCGGTGGCTTGCGCGAGCGCTGCGGCTGCGGCACCGGTCGGCCCTTGCTTGCGCGAGCGCGCGCGCGGTGGAGGACGAGATCGCGCCGCCTCCGGCAGAGCCGGTGCCACCCGTTCCACCTGAGCCGCCCGTCCCGCCTGAGCCGCCGCGGCCTCCCGATCCGCCGATCGGGCCCACCACGGGATGGACGGTGTTGGTCGGCTGGGCGCCGCCGGCGGTCGGCACCGTCTCGAGGTACTGGCCCACGCCGGAGTTTCCGGGCGGGGCGATGGTGTGAACGCGAGCCTGAGCCGAGGCGGGAGCTCCCAGGGCAAGGACCAGCGCGATGGCGATGCGCCTCACAACCGGGGATACGTTCAAGCGCCCCGCCGGCTGACAGCTGTGGAGGCGTTCGCGCCAGGTCGTGCGGGTCAGCGGGTCCGGGGGCGTGTGCCGGCGCGTCGCGTGACGGCGAGCGGCCTTCCCCGGGTGCCGACGAGCCGGCTTACTCGGGTGCCGGTGAGCGCGCTTCTTATGCCGAGCCTTGACCTTCTTGCGCTTTGCGGTGGACTGGCTTGTGCTTGATTGTCGGCTTGCCGTGTGCGACGTCGCGGGGCTGGCCGGCCGCCGGCGCCGGTCGCTGGGCATCCCTGCGAGGTCAGGGCCGTGACCTCGCTCAGGTAGGCGGTGCCGAGCGGCGTCTCCGAGAGCTCGCTGTTCACCATCGAGAACCAGGGATCGCTGTCGGCCATCGGAATGGCGCCCCACCAGAACGGCTGGACGTCTTCGACGTCCAGCGCCGGGGTGCAGAGCGCCCACTGGGTGTACTGCGCGGTCTGCTGTCCCCAGTCGGAGACGCCGACCGGCGCGCCGAACTCGTTGATGTCGAGCGGGACGCCGGCGTGGCCGTTGGCGTCCAGCCAGGCGCGCAGCGGCCAGCGTGTCCTGCTCCATGATCGTGACGTTGTACAGGTAGGGGTGGTAGCCGACCGCGTCCATGGGGCCGATTGCGCGCCAGGTATTGCTCGACTTGGTCGAGTCCGATAGCGCCCGAGTCGAGCATTCCGCCGACGACGGCTTGCGCCGCTGGGGTCGACCTGATGAAGGGCGGCGCGCGCCGTCTCGTAGACCTGCGCATACGTCCGCAGGGTCCGCGTAGTGAAGCGAGGTCTCATCGGCGGGGGCGGTCGGGGTGATATCGGGCTCGTTGCCGATCTCGTAGCTCTCAACCGGCAGGTAGGGCAGCTCGGGATGCTGGGCCCAGAACGTGCCGCCGGGGCCGTAACGCTGGGCGAACGAGGTCACGAAGGCGGCCATAGCGGTGGCGTCGGCGGCAGCCCCTTGGCTCGTTGGCAGGCCCATCATCGGGATAGAGCCGCAGATGCGCGGCGGCGGTCAGCTCAACGACCGCGTCCGTATTGCGGCCCTCGATCACCTGGTAGCGGGCCAGGCCCACGCCGGCCGCCGAAGCGGTGGCAGAGATCGGGCGGCGAGCCCGTGAAGTTCACGCCCAGGCTGCTGGGACGAGAGCGGTGTCGCCGCCACGGCGGCGCCGGGCAGCAGCGCGCCGGCAGCGAGCAGCTGCAGGCACGCGCAACCCACGGCAACACAAAGGCGGCCAAACCTGGACATACCTGCTGATAGCGGTCATTTGGCGGCGCGTCTGAATCGAGGGCGGCGGAAACGGACGAATGGCCAGACTCTTCCCGCGCGCGTGGTTAACGTGGCGGGCCGACGTCGCGGGGGTCGCCACCCCGTAAGACGCCGTCAATGTCAGGGTCGGAGACGCTCTTGCGTAAACACGAGAGCCGGATCGACGCCCACGCGACGTCCAGCGAGGAGGGGAGGTTCAGCGAAGTCGTTGCGCGACGGTGACGACCATCGCTTGCCTTTCCTCCCACTCTCTTCTCCGATGTCTTGATGGGGCCGCCACGCCGGGGTCGGCGGCCCCATCAGGGGTGCGCTCGCTGTGCGCAACGGTGTCACTCACTATTAGGCACGTGGACGGTGATAGGTGAACAGATGTTGTGCGGAGTTGCGCGTCACTCTCGTGTGAGAGATACAGTGCCGCCGCTTTGAAGGTCATGTACGTAGTCGGGGCGAGGCCCAACTTCGTCAAGATGGCGCCGGTGGTCGACGAGTTGCGGCGCGCGCTCCCCGACGATCAGCACGTCCTCGTTCACACGGGCCAGCACTACGACCGGATGATGTCGGCGGTGTTCGTGGACGAGCTCGGCATGCCGCAACCCGACTATGTGCTTCGCGTCGGGTCCGGAACCCATGCGGTGCAGACAGCGCGCGTGATGGAGCGCATCGAGGCCGTGATCAACATCGAGCACCCGGACCTGGTGATGGTTCCGGGCGATGTCAATTCGACCCTTGCCGCGACACTGGTGGCGGCCAAGCTGGGGGTGGCGCTGGCCCATGTAGAAGCGGGCTTGCGGAGCTTTGATCGCACGATGCCCGAGGAGATCAATCGCATCGTCGCGGACGAGTTCGGCGACTACTTGTTCATCCACTCGGACGAGGCGCGCGAGAACCTCCAGGCCGAGGGGATTGCCGCCGACCGCGTCCACTTCGTCGGCAACACGATGATCGACACGCTCGTGACGATGGAGGAGCGGTTCCGCGGGCTCGGCGCCGCGGCCCGACTCGGGCTCGAGCCCGCCGAATACTTGCTGGTCACCCTGCATCGCCCCGCCCTGGTGGACGGACCCATGCTGTTCGGGGTGCTGAGCGAGTTGAGCAACATCGCCCGCGAGCTACCGGTCGTCTTTCCATTGCACCCGCGCACACGCAAGATGATCGAGCTGGGCCCGATCCATCCGGGAGTGCGGCTGCTCGAGCCTGTCGGCTACCTGGAGTTCTTGTCGCTCCAGGCCGACGCGGCAGGCGTCCTCACGGACTCGGGTGGCGTCCAGGAGGAAACCACGTATCTGGGCGTGCCGTGCTTCACCCTGCGCGACAACACCGAGCGGCCCGTCACGGTGAGAGCCGGAACGAACACGCTGCTGGGCCTCGATCCTGCTCGCATAGCCGAGATACCCGCGGCGATCAGCCGCTTCAACCGCGAAGTGACGACAACGCCGCCGGGGTGGGACGGCCACGCCGCCGAGCGAGTGGCCACGGTGATCTGCGGCGAGGTCGCGGACGGCGAGCGGGCGATCATGGAAGCGACTGAGTCGGGAGTGGCGGCATGAAGATCTGGATCGACTGCTCGAACTCGCCCCATCCGCTGCTGTTCGCGCCGGTGGCGCGGAGGCTCGAGCGGGCCGGGCATCGGGTGATGGTCACCGCCCGCGACAACGCGCAGACGGTCGAACTGGCCCGGGAACGCTGGCCGACCGTGAAGGTGATCGGCGCGGCGAGTCCTCGGCGCCGCTGGGCAAAGGTCGCAAGTCTCTCCGAGCGCACGACCGAGCTGCGTCGCTGGGCGGCTCGCATCCGGCCGGACGTCGCGCTCTCGCACAATTCCTACGCCCAGATCGTGGCCGCACGGAGCTTGGGCATTCCCGCCGTCACGGCGATGGACTTCGAGCACCAGCCGGCCAACCACCTGGCCTTCCGCCTGGCCACGACCGTCCTGGTGCCGGAGGTGCTCCCACGGCAAATGATCGAGCGACAGGGCGCTGTGGCGGCAAAGCTCGTGCCGTATCCGGGCCTCAAGGAAGCGCTTTACATCGGTGATTTCGAACCCGATCCGGGAATCGTGCGCAAGCTCGGTCTGGATCCGCGGCCGCGCATCCTGGCTGTGGCGCGCACGGCTCCGACCCGTGCCGTCTATCACGCCTCGTCAAATCCGCTGTTCGAGGGCACCCTGCAAACCGTCTGCTCACAACCGGGCGTCGTCTGCGTCGTCCTCACGCGTCACGCGGAACAAAGGGCCGCGGTCGAACGGCTGGAGCTTGCTAACTGCATCGTCCCGCGCGCGGCGATCGATTCTCGCTCGCTCGTGTACGCGGCCGACGTGATGATTGGGGCTGGGGGCACGATGACCCGCGAAGCCGCGCTGATGGGCATCCCGACCTGGACCTTGTTTGCCGCGAAGACGCCCGCGGTCGATCTGTGGCTTGAGCGCCGGGGCATGCTGAAGCGTCTTAACCGAGCCGAGCAGCTCGAGGGTCTGGTCCCACGGCACATCGCGCCGCACACGCCGGAGCGGCTCCGTGAACGAAGCGGACGCCTCGAGCACGTCATGGTCCGGGAGACGCTCGCTGCGGGCGGAGGCGCGCTCGCCCAGCCCAAGCCGCGCGTTCTCGTGCCGAGCTGACCTCGACCAGCCCGCTCCGGTTGTCAGTCATCAGGGCGCCGGCGCGTAGTAACAGGCGGCCCCCGTGCGGGGTGGTCACGGATCAGGAGGACTTACATGACGAGGTATTCGCACGTCAGGCGCCTGGCGGTTCTCGGCGGCCTAATGGCGGTAGGTGCCAGCGCTCTCCTGGCCGGTCCGGGCGGCGCGACGATGGTCTGCCCGAACGGAATCAAACCGCCGAGCCCGTATTGCACGAACGTCCCGCCCACGGCGACCACCAACCCCGCGACTCACGTTAAAGGTACGAGCGCCACGCTGAACGGAGTCGCCGGGCCGAATGTGAGCGGCGGCGACCCCACCCAGTATTTCTTCGAGTACGGGAAGACGAAGGGTTACGGAACGCAGACGCCCACGGGCACCATCGGCTCCTGCCCGGCCGGCATCACTCCTCCAAGTCCGTATTGCAGCACCCCGTCGTCACAGGCCGTTTCAGCGAACATCTCGAAGCTGACGCCGTGCACGACCTACCACTTCCAGCTCGTCGCTACTAACTCCGACGGCACGACCCCCGGCGGCGACAAGGCGTTCAAGACCAAGTTCGCCCCGCCGCTCAAGAACGTGTCGGCACCCGGAAAGGTGAAAGGCAGGCACAGGTTCAAGGTCAAGTTCACGCTCCGCTACCGCGCCCAGTCGGTGGCGGTCCTGATCGAGACCAGGAGCGGGCGTGTGGTGACATCCAACCGCTTCAGCCCGGCTCCCGCGGGAAAGCACTCGGTGACCCTCACCGCACCGAGAAAGCCCGGGAGATACATCCTCGTCGTACGGGCCAAGCTGAGCTGCGGCAGCCAGACCGTGAAGCAGCAACTGAAGGTTCGCTAGACGCGCAAGAGTGTGGTCGGAGAGACCGCCGGCGCGTTGCCGGCGGTCTCTTTCTGTGCGCTTGGCATGAAACTCGCGCTATCCGCGAGTTATCTGCCAAGCTCCCGCTGCATGACCAGCCGAGCGATGCAGCTGCGCGTCGCCCGCCATACCGACCACCTGGACGAGCTCGTGCGGTTCTATGGCGACGGCCTCGGCCTGGTGGAGACCGGCGGGTTCCGTGACCATGACGGCTACGACGGCGTGTTCCTCGAGGTGCCGGGCAGCGGCGCCCACCTCGAGTTCACCTCAGGTGGCGAGCACGGTGCGCCCGTGCCGCACCCGGAGTCCCTGCTCGTCCTCTATCTGGGCGACGAGGACGCGGTCCGGGCGGCTGCCGCCCGGCTCGGAAGCGAGCCGATCACTCCAGCCAACCCGTACTGGAGCGAGCACGGCACGACGTTCGCCGATCCCGACGGGTTCCGGGTCGTGCTCGTGCCCGAGCGCTGGGAGCCCTAGAGGCTCCGAGCCGGGGCTCCGACCCGGATGAGGGCGAGCGTGTTCTCCTGAACCCGCTCGAGGCCAAGCGTGAAGCTCGGGGAATACAGCGAGAGGTGGTCGAAGTCGGCCTCGCGGCGAGCAATGCCGGAGCGCACCTGCTCGGGCGTACCGGCGACGCCGATCGCGTCGATCATCTCGTCACTGACGGCGGCGATCATGGCGTCGCGGTCGCCGTCGGCAAACGCCTGGCGGATCCGCTCCGCTTCGCGCGCGAAGCCGCTCGCCTCGAGCATCGGGGCGTAGGCGCGGGGCGCGGCGTAGAAGGCAAGCTGCGCGGCGATCTCGCGGCGCGCGACTGGCTCGTCGTCGTGAACCGAGCACAGGAGCATCCCGACGATCTCGACGTCAGCCGGATCGCGTCCCGTTCGCTCCGCGCCGGCGGCGACGGCCGGACGAACCACCTCGTGGACATAGCGCGAGCTGAACGTGGGATGGCAGACAAGCCCGTCGGACACCCGGCCGGCGGTCTCGATCATGCGCCGGTTGACCCCGGCGGTGAAGATCGGGATCTGGTCGCGGACGGGCGGGAGGACGTCGGCCGTCGCGGTGAGGTTCATCGAATAGAAGCGGCCCTCGTGCCTGACCGGCCCCTCGTGGAGCTTCCAGATACGGCGCAGCAGGGGGACCAGTTCCTCCAGACGCACGGCGGGCGACTGGGGGTCCGGCACACCGTGCCAGCCGATCTGCATTCCCTTCGTGCCGGTGCCCAGGCCGAGCACGAGCCGCCCGCCGCTCAGCTCGTCGATGCCACGCGCCTCGTTGGCCAGGATCAGTGGGGAGCGACCGACGGCGTAGGCGATCGCGCTGCCAATGCGGCACGTCCTCGTGTGCTGGGCCATCGCCGCGAGCGCCACTATCGCCGAGCGGTCGTTGAACTCGCTCGTCCACGCCGCGTCGAGGCCGGCCGCTTCGGCCGACGCCGCGATGTCGATCGTGTCGGCCATCCGGCCGGCTAGCACGCATACCCCGCGAGTCGCCATGCCCGGACGCTACCAGCGTGCAACGCCGCGTCCGTGTCTGGCTCCTCCTCGTGCTAGCGTCGGGATCCGCTGCACCCGGCCGCAACTCCATATGGGGTCGAGCGGTTAAGGGATCACCGGCGAAGTTGCCGGCAGGGGTCCCGGCGACGTCGTTGTCGGCTGCAGCGCCTCAGTGGAACTCGAGCGCCTCGACGGGCGGGAAAGTGAGAGTCTCGAATGTCCAGACGAGTCTCGCGTGTAATCGTGTCGATCGTTTGCGCGATCGGCTTCGGGAGCGCCGTGTCCGCGGCGTCTGCGTCGGCGTCGGTCGTGATCGGCATCGGCGATCAGAACGCGGGCATGTTCTCCGATCCGCGTTTCGCCGCGCTGGGCATCACCACCGCCCGCGATGCCATCCCCTGGGACATCGTCACGCGCAAGGCCGACAAGGGCGATCTGGCCACGTTCCGCGCGTGGATGACCGCCGCCCAAGCCGCTCACGTGAGCCCGCTGATCTCCTTGGGCCCCGACTACACCAACCCGGCGGCCAACTTCGTCCCGAACGTGGCGCAGTACAAGACGGCGGTCAAGGCGTTCCTCAAGGCCTTCCCGCAGGTCAAGTACTACACGGCGTGGAACGAGCCCGACTTCTCGTACCGGAGCCTGGCCCGTAAGCCGGCGCTCGCCGCCAACTACTTCAACACGCTGTACGAGCTTTGCGGGCACCATTGCACCGTGCTGGCTGGAGACGTCTACCTGCCCGCGACCGGAACCGCGTTCATCGACCACTCCGTGGCGACGCTGGGACCGTGGCTGAAGGCCTACATCAAGGGCCTTCGCCACAAGCCGGCCGGATGGGCGCTGCACGACTACACCGAGGTCCGGGCCCGGAACACCTCGCAGCTGAAGGTCCTCATGTCGATGACCTCGGGTCCGATCTGGCTGGACGAAACCGGCGGTGTGCTCCGGCGCGGGCACTGGCAGTACAAGAACCAGAGCGCGTCGGCGGCCGCCAAGGACGAGCAGTATCTGCTCTCGCTGAGCACGCGCTACCACCGCATCGCGCGTATCTACCACTACCAGTGGGCGGCGGACCCGCAGTCCGGATGGGACTCGGCGCTGATCGGTCCCAACAACCAGCCGCGACCGGCCTACACGGTGCTGCTCCACTGGATCAAGTCGCACCACTAGATAGTGCGCAGGGTGTGGGGCCGCCCGCCGGGCGACCCCACACCGGCCGGCGCGTCGTCTAAAAACTCGTCGATTTCCAGGTCTAATCTGGGTCGGGCCCCCCGGCACACCCACCCGCATGGGTAGGCGCCCGGGCGACGCCTGTACTTCTGGGTCGCAAGTCCGCGCGAGTTCCGATGGGGCCTTGCGTTGTATGCCCCACGTCCAACGACCTCAAGGAATGAGTGCTTATGGTCAACAAACGTTCGATAAGCGGCATGGTCGCTGCTTTTTCGCTGTTTTTGGCGTTTCCGGCGCTGTCCTCGGCCCATACGCTGTCCGTTTCGGCTGGCGCGCCTGAGTGCGTCACGCCGGCTAACGGCCAGTACACGGCGACGATCACCGTCACCGAGCAGTACTTCAGCGGTACGGTCGAGAACATCCCGGTGGGTCTGAACGTGCGCGAGCTGTCCTCGAGCACCGATAAGGGCAACACCGGCTACAACCAGAACTACTTCACGACGAGCAGCGTCGGTACTCAGAGCGGGACGGCGAACTTGGGTCAGCCGACCTCGTTCACCTCGCCTTCCAACGGGTCCACGGCCACCCAGAAGTTCGCGGTCACGGCCACGGGGACTGAGACGTACGTGCTCGGCAACAGCTACATGAGTCATCCGTCGTCGGTGACCATCACCGCCCCGGCGAGCGGCTGTACGCCGCCCCCGAGCTGCCCGAGCGGGCAGACCCTCAAGAACGGGGTGTGCGTTCCGCCGACCAGCTGCCCCAGTGGGGAGACGCTGACGAACGGCGTCTGCATGCCCCCGACCGGCTGCCCCGCGGGCGAGACTCTGTCCGGCGGCGTGTGCGTGCCCCCGACCGGCTGCCCCAGCGGGCAGGTTCTCTCGAATGGCAAGTGTGTGCCTCCGACGAGTTGTCCGAGCGGGCAGGTCCTCTCGAACGGGCAGTGTGTGCCACCGAGCGGTTGCCCGAGCGGGCAGGTCCTCTCGAACGGCCAGTGTGTGCCGCCCAGCAGTTGCCCGAGCGGGCAGGTCCTCTCGAACGGCAAGTGCGTGCCTCCGAGCAGTTGCCCGAGCGGGCAGGTTCTGTCGGGCGGGCAGTGCGTGCCTCCCAGCAGTTGCCCGAGCGGGCAGGTTCTGTCGGGCGGGCAGTGCGTGCCCCCCAGCACTTGCCCGGCGGGCGAGACGCTGAGCGGAAACGTGTGCGTCGTCGCGACGATCGCTCCTGCGCCCAAGGTCTTCCCGGCGGTGTGCCAGGCCTCGACTCGGGGCTACAAGGTGCGGGCCGGTCAGCAGGACACGATCGTGGTGACGGTCACGCGGCATGGCGCCGCGGTGTCGGGCGCCAAGGTGCGCATCACCCTTCCGGGCAACAAGGTCGTCACCCGGACGACCGGCAAGAACGGCAAGGCGACGTTTATCGTCGAGCCGACGCAGAGCGGGACCATCTTGGTACGCAGCCCGAGCTGCAAGGAGATGGTCAAGGTGAAGGTCTTCGCCGCCAAGGCGGCGACGGTCCAGCGGGCCCCGTCCTTCACTGGGTGACATGAGGGGCCACCTCGCATATAGCCGCCGCGGCCTTCGGGCCGCGGCGGTCTGCGCCGCCGCGCTGACCGCGCTCGCCCTGCCCGCCGTCGGGCAGGCCACCACCCGAGTCAAGCGCCCGCAGGTCAAGCGCCAAGTGCTCTCGCATCCCGGGTATCTCTCGACCTGGGCCTACCTCGAGAGCGCCACCGACGCGTACGCCTCCCCGGCCGCCCACGCCCGCGTGCTCGGCTACCTCGGCCTCACCACTCAGGACGGCACGAGCGAGCTGCTGTTCGAGCAGCAGCGAGTGCTGATCGGCGGCCGCTGGTGGGTTCAGGTGCGCCTACCGCTGCGGCCGGCCGGACAGATCGGCTGGGTGCCCCAGCGCGTTCTCGGCGCTCCGCAGACGCTCCACACCTATGTGGTCGTGTCGACCGAGAAGACGACGCTCACGCTGTACCGCGACGGCAAGGTCATCTTCTCCACCCGCGTGGGCACCGGCAAGGCCAGCACCCCGACTCCGCACGGGCAGTTCTACATCCGCGACCGGCTTACCGGCTTCTCCGCCGGCAGCATCTACGGGCCACTCGCGTTCGGGACCTCGGCGCTGTCCAATGTCGAGACCGACTGGCCAGGCGGGGGCGTCATCGGCATCCACGGCACCAACGAGCCGTCGCTGATCCCCGGACATCCCTCGCACGGCTGCATCCGGGTACCGAACTGGGAGATCGTCAAGCTGGCCAGCCTGCTCCCGATCGGCACCCCGCTGACCATCGAATAACCGGCACCGCGGCGCCGCGGGGGGCGCCGCGAGTGACCTCCTCCGCCGTCATGATGGTCGGGTGAGACCTCGACGGCGCGGGCGATGAGCGAAGCCGTCGCGCTTGTCGTGCTGGGCGCGAGCCTGCTGGCGGCGATCGCGCGATGGCGGTGGGCGCCCGATTGGGCCGTCGCCGCGGCCGGCGCGGCGCTGCTCGTGGCGGTCGGCGTGCTCAGCACCTCGGGCGCTCGCTCGACACTGCGCCAGCTCGGGCCGACCGTGGGGTTCCTCGCCGCGCTGCTGATGCTGGCCGACGGTTGTCGACGCGCCGGCATGTTCGACGCGCTCGGCGCGTTGATGGCCCGCGGCTCACGCGGGCGTCCCGCGCGGTTGCTGGCGATGGTGTTCCTCGTGGCGGCCGGGACGACCGCGGTGCTCAGCCTCGATGCCACGGTAGTGCTGCTCACCCCGATCGTGTTCGCGACCGCGGCCAGGCTGCGCACCAACCCTCGCCCGCACGTCTATGCCTGCTCGCACCTGGCCAACAGCGCGTCGCTGCTCCTGCCCGTGTCGAATCTGACCAACCTGCTCGCCTTCCGTGCCAGCGGCTTGTCGTTCACCCGGTTCGCCGCGTTGATGGCGCTCCCCTGGGCGGTCGCCCTGGTGGTTGAGTGGCTGATTCTGCGCGCCTCGTTCGCCGGCGAGCTTCGGCGCCCCGCGATGCGCGCAGCCCAGAGCGCGGACCGTCCGGACCTGCCCCGGTTTGCCCTCGGGGTGCTGGCGTTGACGCTCGCCGGGTTCGTGATGAGCGCGCCGATCGGGATCGCGCCGGTGTGGGTGGCGGCGGCCGGAGCGCTCGTGCTGGCCGCGCGCGAGCGCCCGCGTCCGCTGGAGCTCGTTCGTGCCGCCGAGCCCGCGTTCCTGGTGTTCGTGTTGGGGCTGGGAATCGTCGTGCACGCAGCGAGCCAGCACGGTCTCTCGAGCGCCGTCGATTCATTCCTGCCCCACGGCTCCTCACTGCTCGCGTTGCTCGGCGCGGCCGGAGTCAGCGCTGTGGTAGCCAACCTGCTCAACAACCTGCCGGCCACACTGATCATCCTGCCGGTGGTCACGGTCGGCGGCCCGGGAGCCGTGCTCGCGATGCTTGTGGGCGTCAACGTCGGCCCGAATCTCACCTACGTCGGATCGCTGGCCACGCTGCTGTGGCGACGGATCGTGCACGCCCACGATGAGGAGACCGACATGCGAGAGTTCACGCGCCTTGGAGTACGCACCGTTCCGCCGATCCTGCTTCTCTCCACGCTCACCTTGTGGTTGGCTTTGAAGGTGGTGTGATGCGCGTCGTGATCTGGATAGCCGAGGACACCTGGGAAGGCTGTGTGGATCGAGCCCGCGCCCTGCTCGCCGAGGACGCCGAGGTTACGCTTCTGCACGTGGCGCCGAGCGACGTCGAGGCGCTCGCTTCCCATGGCGAGCGCCGCCTGCTGGGTCGTCACCCGCCACCGCCTCCGGGACCGCCACTGCGCACCATCGCCGAGGAAGAGGCTCAGGCCCTGCTCGAGGCCGCTCGCGACCGGTTCGCGCGACCGGCCGAGGTGCTCGCGCGCCGAGGGAAGATCGAACGCGAGGTCCTCGAGGTCTCCGCCGGCGCCGACCTACTCGTGCTCGCGCGCGACGGCGAGCGCCGCCTCGAACCCAAGAGCCTCGGTCCGCGCACCCGGTTCGTGCTGGATCACGCGCCCTGCGAGGTGCTGCTCGTCTGGCCCGGGGCGCCTCCGGGCCTCGAAACCATCAAGCTTCCACCGCACCTCAGATGAGCTCGGAAGCCACAACTTCTCTGATCGAGGCCGCAGAGCGCGGGCCGCTGGAGCGCGTAGACGACCTGCTTGGTCGCGGGGCGCTCCCCTGGGAGCCAGGGGTCCAGGAGGCGGCCAGGCGTGGCCAGGGGCCGGACCGCGACGCGATCATCGCCCGGCTCGCCCGCCCCGTGATTCGCGACCCGGAGTTGCGCGATGCGGTGGCGGCCATCCACGCCGGCGACCTCGCTGCGATCGAGCGGCTCCCGCCCGAGCTGCTGCATCGCCGCATCATCGAGCCCGAGGGCTACGGCGACTCGTACTTCCGCGATCCGATGTTGTTGTGGTTCGTCGCCGGCAACCCCTCGCTGCGCCGGCTGCCGGACAACATCGCGCTCGTGACGCGGGCCCTACTGGCGCGTGACCCGGTACAGACCGATCGCGACTACACGCTGGAGCTCGTGATGACGAGCGCGATGGCGCGTGAGCAGGGTCACCAGATCCCGCTGATGCACGAGCTGCTGGAGGCCGGCGCGACCGCGACAGAACACGCCGTGGCGATGGCGCTGGCCCACGGGGAGCGCGAGGCGGTGCGCGAGTTGCTCGGCCGCGGCCACCCGATGACCCAGCCGATCGCCGCGGCGCTTGGCGTGCTGCAGGCCCCTCGACGCGAGGAGGCTCAGCTCATGCTGGCCCTCGCGGTGATCAACGATCAGGTGGAGGCGGCCCGATCGGCGCTCGACGCCGGCGCCGACGTCAACGCCTTCCTGCCGGTCCATGGCCACAGCACGGCGCTTCACCAAGCCGTCCTGACCGACGACCCTGAGCTGCTCGCCCTACTCGTCTCCCGCGGGGCCAGGCGCGACATCAGAGACACCGTATGGGACGGCACGCCGCTCGACTGGGCGATCCACGAGAAGCGTCAGCGGGCCCGGGCGTTTCTCGAGGGGTGAGCCGCGTGCGGTAGCCGAGCTTGGGAAGAAACTCTGACTATGTTGGAGCTTCTTCACAAGCGATGCTCGAGCGTCGGTGGGGGCGCGCCGGCCATGCCCTCTCACGCGAGCGCGGCGTTCACCCGTCCCCAGCAGCTGACCATGAGCGGCGCGAAGCAGACCGTGGTTCCGTCGTGCAGCAGGTCGTGGAAGGCGTCGAGGTCGTGCTGGTCGACCAGGCCGGAGGACAGCAGGTGCGGAGCGAACTGATCGGCGAGCAGCTCCCACTGGGGCACGCCGAGAACGGGGTCGGCATCGACCTGGATGGCCTCGGCATGGGCGCCGACTTCGGTCAGGCCGGCGGCCTTCAGGCGGCGGGGCAGCGTGCGACCGTAGTGGGGGTCGTAGCCGTGACGGGTGAACACCGAGCGGATGCCGCTGGCCACCCGGCGATGGACATCGGAGGGGGGATCGATGACCAGGGCGGTGGCCCAGTCGAAGTCCTCGACGAGCACCCACCCGCCTGGCTTGGCTGCGGCGACCATCTTGCCGAGGACGTCCCCTCGGGAGGGAAAGTGCTCGAGCAGCAGGCGGGCGTGGACCAGGTCGAAGTCGCCGTGCGGCAGCGGCGCCTCGGTGACATCGAGCGCGACGGCCTCGAGGTGCGGCGAGGCCAGGGGCTCGACGAAGCGAGTGTCGATGTCCAGTGCGACCACGCTCCCGGAGGGGGCCACTCGTTCAGCGAGGCTCAGGGCCAGCGTGCCTGTGCCCGCGCCGACGTCCAGGCAGCGCCAACCGGAGGCTAACCCGAGCCCCTCGCATACGCCGAGCGTGCCGGGGTCATAGAGGGCGGTGAGGCTGTCCAGCCGGGCGCGCTCGGCGTGCCAGGCGGCATCGAGGGCGTACCCGGTGGTGGGTTCGGCGGTGGCGGGGGTGTTCATGCTGACTCCGTTGGCGTAGGGGGATTGGCGGATGCAGCCGCGATGCTCCCACGCCCAGGGGGGTCTGCCTATTGGGCAGACGCTCATTAATCGTCCGCCGGCGGGCTAAAGACCTCGCCGGCGCGCCTAAAGAGCCGGCGAATATCCTGCGCGCATCTCCAGCAATCCCGAGCCGGCCGAGGACGCTCGCTGGGCAACGTTCGATTGCTACGGCACCCTCGTGGACTGGAGGAACGGCATTCGGGCCGAGCTCGAGCGGCTGTTCGGCACCGAGCAGGGCGAGCCACTGCCGGCGTGCTCGACTCGCTCATTTCCTAGGGCAGATGCGCTGGCCGCGGACGAACTGATCGCCTCGGGCGAGCACATCGTGCCGTCGCCCGGCGAGACGCCTGAAAGGATCGGGCGTGGCCTGGCGTCCTCTCCCACACGAACGAAAGTCATCAGACCTCTGATGTCAGGCTGGAATTCCTATTGCCGCCGGGGATCCGGGTCCGGCCGCTCGAGCCCTCGGACCGGGCCGGCGTCGCCGCCGGCTTCTTCGCCGACCTGGACGAGGCAGCTGCGCGCATCGTGCGACTGGCCGACGAGCCGGTGTGCCCCCGGGGCGAGACGGCGGAGATCTACGAGGACGCGTACCGTGCCTATCGCCGCCTGTTCGACGGGGTCGAGCGGGCGCTGTCGTGATCGCCGCTGGTCGGTCTGTGAAGATTGAGGTCGCTATGAGCCCGCGCAGGCGCCCGTCGCTCGTCGAGCAGGTTCGCGAGAGCCTGCTCGGAGACCTCACCTCCGGCACGCTCGAGCCCGGGGCGAAGCTGGCCAACGAGAACGACCTGGCCGAGCGCTTTGAGGTCAGCCGCTCCACGATCCGCGAGGCGGTGGGAAGCCTGATGGACGCCGGGCTTCTAGTCAGGCGGCACGGGTCGGGCACCTACGTGACGTCCACGCCGCGGACCCGTCACCCCCTCGAGACGACCGTGAGCTACACGGCGATGATCCGCGATTCCGGCCACAAGCCGGCCGAGACCGTGGTCAGCCAGGCGGTCCGCGCGCCGGATCAGGACGAGCGCGAGCTGCTCGGGCTCGTCGACGCCGAGCTCGTGATCGACGTGGAGCGTGTCCGCTTCGCCGATCGGCGCGCCGTGATCTACTCGCGCGATCGTATCCCGGTGGCGCTGCTCGGCGACTACTCCGAGGAGGCCCTGGACAGCTCGCTGTACGTAATCCTCGCCCGCGCCGGGCACCCGGTGGCCAACGCGACCGCGCAGCTCATCCCCACCCTGGCGAACGCCAAGCTCGCCAGGCTGCTCATGGTCAGACGGGGCACGCCGCTGTTGCACATCGACCAGGTCGACTTCGACGAGCGGGGCCGTCCGGTGATGCTCTCGCACGAATGGCACGTGGCGGACGCGTTCGACCTGGTGGTCAACCGCCGGGCATCGCCCTCGGGCGACGAAAGCTGATGCGCGCCGGGGCTCGTCCGCGGCCGCAGGGCTCACCCCTGACAAAGATCCGGGATCGGTTCAGGGAATTCCCCGATACCGCACTTGCGCCGCGTCCGGCAAGCTGGCGGCATGCCGAAGTTCGTCCTCACCCACACGCACCAGCCCAATGAGTGCGCCGTCTCGGTCGCCGCGTGGCGGGGCTTCGCGAGCCCGCTCCGCCAGGGCCGGCCACTCGGCTCATGCGCCCACGGCGGGCACTGCGTGTGGTGGACGGTGGACGCGTCCGACGAGTCGGCGGCCCTCGCCCTGCTGCCCGATTACGTGGCGCGGCGGACCATCGCGGCCGAGGTGCGCGAGGTGCACCTGCCATGAGCGCCTGCGCGTCCCCCTGCATGCCGCGGAGCGCCGATCGGCCACTCGATGAGTGCCCGACCGACGAGCGCGAGGCGCGGCCCCACCTGCTCGAACCCGAGTCGCTCACGCGCCACATCGATCAGCTGTTCCGGGCCGCCTGGGCTCTGTGCGGCTCCCGCGAGGACGCCGAGGACCTCGTCCAGGAGACGTTCGTCAACGTGCTGAAGCGCCCGCGCTTCCTTCGCAATCGCGACGAGATCGGCTACCTGCTCCGCGCCCTGCGCAACACCCACGCGAGTCGCTACCGCAAGACCGCCCGGCGCCCGCGCGACCGGCAGCTGCTGGAGGCCGACCTGCTGGTGCCCGACGACCGGAACGGGCCGGACGGGCGAGAGATCATGGAGGCCATCGCGAGTGCACCTCCCCACTACCGCGACGCCGTCGTCGCGGTCGACCTGATCGGGCTCTCCTACCGCGAGGCCGCCCGTTCGCTGCGTACGCGCGAGGCGACGCTCACCACCCGCCTGCACCGAGGGCGTCAATACGTGGCGCGCGCCTTGCTGTCGGAGTCAGTCCTCGACGCGTAGCCCTCGCCGGCCAGGATCGTGGCGAGCGCCGCCCGCGAGCGCACGCCCAGCTTGTCGTAGATATGCGCCAGGTGGCTCTCGACCGTCTTCTCGCTCAGGAACAGAGCGGCCGCGACCTCGCGGTTTCGCTTGCCGGCCGCGACCAGCCCCGCCACCTCGAGCTCGCGTGGGCTGAGGGTCGACCCGCGGTCGCCGGTTCCGCCCCGGGCGCGGCGCGGACCGCGCCAGCCCAGCCGGCGGAGCTCCTGGGCCGCGGCATCCGCCTCCCGCATGGCCCCGGCCTCGAACAGGGTTCGCTCCGCGTATTCGAGCTCGGAGGTCGCCGGCTCGAGCTCGCCGACGCGGCGCAGGGCGCTGCCGAGCAGTGCATGGGCTCGAGCGCTCAGAAGTGGGTTCCCGGTGGAGTCGGCCAGGGGAACCGCCTCTCGCGCAGCGATCACCGCGCCCGGCGCATCGTCGCCGGCCAGCAGGAGGGCGGCACGCGCGCACACCGCGGTCGCCGTGCGCTGCGGCAGCGAGGTCGACCTGGCCCGCGCCTCGGCGACCTTGACAGACTCGGCCGCTGCTTCGAGGTCCCCGAGCGAGATCTGCGTCTGGATCAGAAGCTCCCAGCCGTGACCGCCGCGGAGATCGAGCAGCCGTTGATCGGGCCCGGCCGCGAACGCGCTCAGCTCGGCTCGGGCGCCGGCGGCATCGCCGGCCGCGTTCAGAGCGGCCGCCAGGTGCAGCCGCGACAGGCTCGAGAAGAAGGTCTCGGCCATGGCCTCCGCGCGTATCGCCGCCTCGCGCGCGCTGGACAGCGCTCGCGCGGTGTCCCCCGCCACCGAGCACGCCATCGCGTCCGCCCACAGCGCCCACATCGCGAACTGATCGTTGCCGGTGAGGACCGCGGCGTCGGTCGCCGTCTCGGCCACCGCCACCGCTTCGGCGATCCGGCCCTTCATGAACAGCGCGTTGGTCTCGAGCACGAGCTGACCCGGGATGAATGGGCTCTGGCCGCTGCTCTGGGCCAGGCGCATGCCCCGGCGCGCGTACTGCAGAGCGTCGTCTGAGCGCTCGAGCAGCGATGACGCCTGAGCCAGGTAGCCGAGCACGTCGATCTGCTCGAGCAGCTCCTCATCCGACAGCGCTTCGCATATCGCTTCCGATTGTTGGAGCTCGGCGCGGGCCTGAGCGAGGCGGTTCTCGGACGCGCTGGCCAGGCTGCACAGCGCGCCCGCCCAGGCGGCGAACAGCCGCTCGCCGCGCTCCTGGGCCACGTACCACACGTTGCCGGCAACCTCGTGCATCGGGCCGAACTCGCCGCGCCAGTAATGATCGACCGCGAGCTCGAGGGTCAACCCCAGCGCCCCGCGGCTGTCGGACGGGAGCGAGGCGACCGTACGCTCGACCAGCGCGCGCGATTCGAGCGGCCGGCCGCTCATCCGCCTGGCGAACGCGATCCGGGCGACCAGCCTCGCGCGCTCCTCGGCCGCGTCGAGCGGGAGGCGCTGCCTGGCCCGCTCCAGGGCGTCGAGCGCCTCGTCGTAGGCGCCGGCATAGGTGAGCGCCGCGGCCGCCTCGCTGAACAAGGACAGGCGCCGCTGCTCGGGCTCGGTGCCCGGCAGCAAGCGGGTCGCCGCGAGCAGCCAGCGTCCGGCGGTCTCCGGCGCGCGGGCGGCGGCGTCGCGACCGGCCTGCACGAGCAGGGCGATCGCCGGCTCGTCGCCGACCACGGCCGAGCTCTCCACGTGATGCGCGCGCGCCACGGCGGGAGCGTTCGCCGTCGCCAGGGCGTCGGCGGCACGGGCGTGGGCGCCGATCCTCCACCCGCGCGGGATCGCGTCGTACACGGCGCGGCGCACGATCGGGTGGCGGAAGCGGAACCGCCGCGGCGCCTCCGTGGCTCGGATGAAGTCGAACTCGACGAGCTCGTCCACGGCGGCGAGCACCGCGGTCTCGCCCTGCTCTGCGATGGCGCTCACGAGCTCCGGCTGAAACGACTCGCCGGCCACCGCCGCGGCCTGAAGCGTGAGGCGCGCCTGCGGCGACGCGGTGCCCAGCTCCTCGCGGATCGCGGCGATCACGGCGCGGGGAACCGCTCCAGCGGTCTGCGGCCGACCGCGGAGCGGGTGCAGGGGCCGCTCTCGACCGGCACGGGCGAGCTGCTCGATGTAGAACGGGTTGCCGCCGCTTTCCCGGTAGATCACCGCGCGGGTGGCGTCGTCGAGCTCCTCGCCGATCAGCTGCTGGGCGTCCTCGGTGCTCAGCGGGCTCAGCTCCAGGCGGATGCCGAAGCCGCCGCGCGCCGCCGCCTCGAGCGCGCCGAGGAGCCGCGCGGGCGGCTGGCGGTAGGCGAGCGCCGTGAGCAGCGAACCGCGGAACCGGCGGAGCAGGTGCGCGAGGACCTCGATCGAGGCGGCGTCCGCCCAGTGCACGTCGTCCAGCGCCAGCAGCATCGGCTGGCGGGTCGTCAACCGCTCGAGCACGGTTCTGATCGCGTAGTGCAATCGGTAGCGCTCGGCGTTGTCGTCGCGCAGCGTCGTGACCCGCTCGTATCTCGGCACGGCCGGGAACACCGAGGCCAGCTCGGCCAGCACCCCCTCATCCAGCGCACGCAGCAGCGCCGGCTCGAGCGACCCCACGTAGTCGTTGAGGGCGTCGACGAGCAGGCCGAACGGGATGTCGAGCTCGAATTCCGCCGCCCGGCCGTCCAGCACGAGATAACCGCGGTCCTCGGCCGACCGGCACAGCTCCGCGAGCAGGCGTGACTTGCCGATGCCCGGCTCACCGACGATCTGAACCAGCCACGGTTGCCCCGCGGCCAGCCGATCGAGCGCGATCTCGATCTCGGCTAGCTCGTGGCCACGTCCAACCAGTGCCTTGGCATTCACACAGTCCCCCGGGGCGTTGTGGCGTTCAGCCTACTCCTAACAAGGACGCCCGTGCGGGACTTCCCCCGCCCGGAAAGATTCTGGCGGCCCCGGCGTCTACATAGGACATAAGACGTCTGATGACTATCCACGAGACTACCCTCTGATCCACTCGCGTGCCGCCCGTCCCCGCGAACCCCGAAATTCCGTCATTAGCGCCGAGCCTTTCGTCTGCTGACGGATAACGCCCGCCACAGGCGAGAAATCCGTCACTAGCCGAACCGCCATGCTGGAATGGCGGAAATTTCGCGTTTCTCGTGGCGGGGCGGGCGGGGCGGGGCGGGGCGGCGGCGTAGGATTGCCCGCGATGAGAGCCACTCGTTACTTCGCCGCCGTCGACTCCCACACAGAGGGGATGCCGACGCGCGTGATCACCGGTGGCCTGGGCCCGGTGCCCGGCGACTCGATGCAGGAGCGCCGGCTCTACTTCGAGCGCCACCTGGATCACCTGCGGCTACTGCTGATGCGCGAGCCGCGCGGCCACTCGGCGATGTCGGGCGCGTTCCTGCAGCCCGCCACGCGTCCCGACGCGGATTGGGGCGTGTTGTTCGTCGAGGTCTCCGGGCTGCTGCCGATGTGCGGGCATGGGACGATCGGCGTGGCCACCGTGCTCGTGGAGACCGGGATGGTCGAGGTGACCGAGCCCGAGACGCGCATCCGGCTCGATACGCCGGCCGGGCTGGTCGAGGCCACCGTCACAGTGTCCGGCGGTCGCGCCGAGCGCGTGACCCTGCGCAATGTGCCCGCATTCACGGCCGCGCTCGACGCGCAGGTCGAGGTCCCCGCGCTCGGAGGCGCAATTACCTACGACATGGCCTACGGCGGCAACTTCTACGCCCTCGTCACAGCCGCCGCGGTCGGTCTGGACCCGGTGCCCGCCAACGCGGATGAGCTGATCGAGCGCGGGCTGGCCATCGCCGATGCCATCAACGCCAGCGCGGAGCCGGTGCATCCGCTCGACGCGGCGATTCGCGGTTGCAAGCACGTGGTGTTCCACGCCCCGGGCCAAAATGGCGCGAACGCCCGGAACGCCACCGCGATCCATCCCGGTTGGCTCGACCGCTCTCCCTGCGGGACCGGCACGTCGGCCCGGATGGCGGCGCTCCACGCGCGGGGCGAGCTGGCCATCGGCCAGGAGTTCGTCAACGAGTCGATCATCGGCAGTCGCTTCACCGGACGGCTCCTGGAAGAGGTGGCGCTCGGCGCCACGCCGGGAGTGATCCCCGAGGTGAGCGGCCGGGCCTGGGTCACCGGCATGAGCCAGTACCTGCTCGATCCGACCGATCCGTTCCCCACGGGCTTCGTGCTGTAAGGGGAACCGGGGGGCGTGCGGGTCATCCTGAAGGGGGGCGTCATCCTGAATGGGGGGCGCCCATGCGCGTGCGGGGTCATCCTGAATGGGGGGCGCCCATGCGCGTGATCGTGATCGGCGGCGGCGCGATCGGTCTGTGCGCCGCGGAGGCGTTGTCGGCTCGCGGCTGCGAGGTGACCGTGTTCGAGCGTGACCGATGCGGCGCGGGAGCATCGGCCGGCAATGCGGGCTGGATCACGCCGTCGCTGGCCACGCCCGTGCCCGCCCCGGGCGTGATCGGACAGTCCCTGCGCTGGCTGGTCAACCCGTCCGGACCCCTGTGGATCCGGCCGACCGTCGACCCGGCGATCCTCGGTTGGATCGCGGGGTTCCTCAGCAGCTGCCGGCGCACCGTCTACGAGCGAGGCGTGGTCGCGCTGCAGCGCGCGGCGGCGCAGGCCGGCCCTGCCTTCGAAGCGCTGGCGGCGCGAGGGGTCGAGTTCGAGCAGCACGACGCGCCGCTGGTCTTTCCCGCCTTCGAGCGGGCTGAGCTCGAGTACCTGTGGCACGCCGTCGACGACCTGCACCGGGCGGGCTCGGCACAGCATCTGGAACCGATGTCGGGCGCCGAGCTGCGGGGACTCGAGCCGGCGCTCGGGCCCGATGTCCTCGGCGGCGTGGTCGCCCATGGCGAGGGGCGGGTCCGTCCCGAGCGACTGACCGCGGGCGTCCATCGCGCACTCGTGGCGCGGGGCGTCGAGGTGCTCGAGAGCGCGCCGGTCACCCGCCTGACCCGCGACGGCGCTCCCGGGGAGTGGCTCGTCGACGGTCCGGCCGGCCCGCGGCGGGCGCAGGCGGTCGTGATTGCCGGTGGGGTGGCCTCGGCACGCCTGCTCGCCGCCCACGGGATCCGCCTGCCGATCGCCGCCGCCAAGGGCTATAGCCGAACCTATCCGCGTGAGGTCACCGGTCCGCGGCATGCGCTCTACCTGGAGAACCCGAAGGTCGCGATCAGCGTGTTCGAGGAGGGCGTGCGCGTGTCGGGCACGCTCGAGCTCGGCGCGCGCGGGCTGTCGCTCTCGGCGCGCCGTCTCGCCGCGCTCACGGCGGCCGCGCACAAGGCGCTCCCGGACTGGCAGGTGCCCGCGCACCCACGCGACTGGGCGGGGATGCGCTCCCTCTCACCCGACGGGCTGCCGTACATTGGGCGGGTGCCCGGATTGGACGGAGTGCATCTCGCCACCGCCCACGGGACGCTCGGGATCACACTGGCACCGTTGACGGGCGACCTGCTGGCCGGGATGCTCCTGGACGGCGCCGCCAACGAGCTACTGAGCGCTTTCGAACCAGCCCGCGCAACACGAGGAGGACCCAGATGAAGGGCGTGCACGCCGCGATCGTGACCCACTTCGACGCTGAGTTGAACGTCGACCATGAGGCGGTGGCCGCCGAGGTGAGCCGGCTGATCGACGCCGGCATCCACGGCATCGTGCCCAACGGCACCGTGGGCGAGGGCGGCAGCCTGAGCCGCGAGGAGCGCCGGGCGGTGATCGAGACAGTGGTCGGCGCGGCGGCTGGGCAGGCACCCGTGTGCGCGGGCGTCTCGGCCTCCACCGCTGAGCAGGCTGCGGCGTTCGCCCGGGATGCCCGCGAGGCGGGGGCCGACAGCGTGATGTCCCTGCCACCGCTGCTTTACCGCGCCGATCGGCCCGAGCTGATCGAGTTCTTCAGCACGGTGGCCCGCGAGGCCGGCCTGCCGCTGATGGTCTACAACAACCCGCAGAGCAGCGGCAGCGATCTGGAGCCCGAGCTGCTGGCCGACCTGGCGCGCGAGGTGCCCGGGATCGTCGCGCTCAAGGAGACCTCGGGCGACGCCCGGCGGATCGCCGAGCTGGTCAACCTTTGTCCCGAGCTCGACGTCATGGTCGGCGGCGACGATTGGGCGCTCGAGGGATTCTGCGCCGGCGCCGCGGGCTGGGTGTCGGGCGTGGCCGATGTGTTCCCCACCGAGTCGGTCCGGCTGTGGGATCTGTGCCAGGCCGGCGAGCTGGCCGCGGCGCGCAGCCTGTACGCCGATCTACTGCCGCTGGCCCGGCTCGACATGACGCCCAAGCTCGTGCAGTACTTCAAGGCCGCCCTGGATGAGATCGGGATCGGCGGCGGCCCGTGCCGTCCGCCCCGGCTGCCGCTCACCGACGACGAGCTGTCCACGCTCCTGGACGCAGTCTCCCAGGGCTCGCTCGCCGGCCACCGCTGACTGGCCGGCCACCGATGAGTTTTCTTGCCCGCCGCGGTCTGAGCGAGTAGAAATACGAACCAGGCGCCGTCCCGCGCCCAACCCCTGATTTCCGGCGCTCACGCCGTCGGCTAAAAGCGGGGGCAAAGGGGGCTCGTGCTCTCGGGACGCCGGTCAGTTCGCTGCCCTTTCCGGCGGGGCGCCGTGAGCGTGAGTCATGGGGCCGCGCCTGTTCGAAAGGAGCACACGACATGACCGAGCAGAAGTCGTTCAAGCGCCTGGTCCGCGCCCGCATGGGCAAGACCGGCGAGAGCTACACGGCCGCGCGGGCCATGCTGTTGCGGGCTGAGGCGTCCAACGGCTCGGGCGGGCCGAGACTGAAGACCTCCGATGAGAAGATCCGCGAGCGCACCGGCCGCGGATGGGAAGAGTGGTTCGCGATCCTGGACGACTGGGGCGCCGCGGACCGATCGCATCGGGAGATCGCGCTCTGGTTGTCAGAGCAGCTCGGCATCCACCCGCTGGCCTGGAACGCGCAGGCCATCACCGCCAGCTATGAGCTCACCCGCGGCCTGCGCGAGGTCGGCGAGAAGGACGACGGGTTCGTCATCACCGCATCCAAGACGGTGGGAGTCCCGATCGAGCGGCTCTTCGAGGCCGTCGTCTCCGAGGCTGACCGGAGCGGCTGGCTGCCCGACGCCCGGCTCATCGAGCGCACTGCCACCCGGCCCAAGTCGGCTCGCTTCGACTGGGCCGAGGGCCCGACGCGCGTGCACGTGACCTTCCTGGCCAAAGGCGAGAGGAAGAGCACGGTCGCGCTGGAGCACAGGCGGCTCGCCGACGCCGGCGAGGCGGACCGGATGAAGACCTACTGGCGCGAGCGGCTCGGTGTGCTCAAGGGCACGCTCGAGCAGTAAAGGAGACCGAGATGAACGAGCAGACGAGCAACATCCACGATGTGCTGACCATCGGCGTTCCGGTCTCAGACCAGGACCGGGCGCTCGAGTTCTACCTCGAGACGCTCGGGTTCGAGAAGCGTCGCGACATTCCGGCGCCTCAGCTGGGCGGCCGCTGGATCGAGGTGGCGCCCCCGGGCGGCGCCGTGACGATCGCGTTGGTTCCGGAGCGGGACAAGGCGCCGGCGGGAGTGGAAACCGGGATCCGGCTCAAGGCCCGCGACGCCACCGCGATCCACGCCGAGCTCCAGGCGCGCGGGGTCGAGGTGGGCGAACTCCTGCGCTGGCCCGGCGTGCCGCCGATGTTCCTGCTCCACGATCCGGATGGCAACGGGTTGGAGATCGTGGAGGCCGCGTAAGCGCCTATTCGGCTATTGGCGGGCGGTCCCGGAGAGACCGATCAGACCTCTGGAGGGCCGCCGCGCCGATCGCCGGATCGAGGTCGATCTGGACGGTGGCCATGATCCGTCCGAGCATCATGTACTGCCCGATGACCAGCAGCAGATGCACGATCTGGCGCGGGGTGAAGCGGGCGCTCATCGCGGCGAAGGTCTCCTCGTCGGGTGACGCGTCGCTCACCACCTGGCTGGTGAAGCGGGCCACGAGCTGGCCGTCGGCGCCGAGCACAGGGGCGTCGAGCTCACCGTGCTGGATCGCATCGAGCTGGTCCTGCGTTCCGCCGACGTCGAGCGTGATCTGGGCGTGCTGGATCCACTCGTAGTCCGCGCCCGGGGTCATGGCGGCGACGCGGGTGATCGCGAACTCGCGCAGCAGCGGATCGAACTCGTCGGGATCGAGCATGGCGGATCCGAACCGCATCCACCCCGGGAACGCGCGCTGGGCGTTGGCGACCATGCGGAAGACGCCCAGATCGGCAACCTTGCCGAGCACCTCGGCGACACGCGGCTCGGCCTGATCGGGATCGAGGTAGGGAAGCCGGGCCACGGGCGCTGTTATAGCGAGCCGGCGATGAGTTCGGCGCCCCGCCGGGGTCTCTTGATCCAAAAGGACCTCGACTTCGAATGCCGACCATGGACACGATGCAACCGTCTGAATCTCGACCCGGCGCGCGGATCAGCGTGCGCGTGGCGGCGGCGCTCCTGCTCAGCGTTGCCGTCGGCTCGCTACTGCTCGCAGTGCCAGGACTGCAAGGCGTGACGAGCCAGATCGCGAGCATGCGGCTCGGCTGGATCGGCGCTGCGGTCTTGCTCGAGCTGGCGTCGTGCCTGGGTTTCGTGGTGATCTTCCGGCTGTTCTTCGACGAGCTGCCGGCGGGCGTCGCGCGCGAGCTCGCCTGGGCCGAGGCGGGATCGGGGGCGCTCCTGCCCGGCGGTGGGATCGGCGCGCTGGCGATCGGCGGATTGCTTCTCCGCCGCGCCGGCATGTCAACCCGGAGCATCGTCGACCGCTCGAGCGCGCTGTTCTTCCTGACCAGCGGGTTCAATGTGGCCGCGCTGATCGGCGGCGGGCTGCTGTTTGCGAACGCCGGTGCCGGCGTATCGAGTGTCGCGGTCTACGCGGGGATTCCGGTCCTCGGCGGTTTGGGCGCGACACTCGCGGTGTTGGCCATCCCGTTCGTCGTGGCTCGCTCGCCGCACCGCGACTGGCCAAGCTGGCTGATCGACCTCGCCGCCGGAATCACGCGTGCACGTGGGTCAGTGCGTCGGCCAAGCTGGCGACTGCTGGGCGCCGTCGGCTACCTGGGCTTCGACATCGCGGCACTGGGTGCGGCGTTTGTCGCGGCGGGCCGGCCGGTCGCGCTTGCGCCGCTGGTTCTTGGCTATCTGATCGGTTACCTGGCGAACCTGATCCCGATTCCAGGCGGGTTCGGCGTGCTCGAAGGCGGACTCGCCGGCTGCCTGATCGCATACGGGGCGCCGGCAACCCAGGCCGCCGCGGCGGTCGTGGTGTACCACGCGATCGCGTTCTGGATTCCCAGCCTCGGAGGCCTGGCCGGATTTGCCCTGCTGCGCCGGCGACTCGTCGGCGCGGACGACACGGCGGCGGCGCCGTGTACTGCCAGCGGCGCACTTGTGCCCCAACCGGCGATGAGTTGAGCGGGCCGCGCCGGTCATAAGGGTATGGCGACACGCCACCCCGACACCGGAAAGGAGTCCACCATGACGAGCAACGCGAACGAGGACCGACACGACCCGTCGCCGCTGGCTCGCGCTCTATGTCCTGTGCGCGGGCGTGCTGATGGGCGTGGTCGACGCGACGATCGTCAACGTCGCGCTGCCTTCGATCAAGCGTGACCTCGGCTTCTCCCAGAGCGGCCTGGCCTGGGTTCTCAACGCCTACCTGATCTCGTTCGGCGGCCTGCTGCTCCTGGCCGGGCGGATCGGCGACCTGGTCGGCCAACGGCGCGTGTTCCTCGCCGGCCTCGGCGTGTTCACCACCGCCTCCGCGCTGTGTGGCCTGGCGCCGGATCAAGCGGTTCTGGTCGGCGCGCGCTTCGTTCAGGGCATCGGCGGCGCGATGACCTCGGCGGTCATCCTCGGGATGATCGTCACGATGTTCCCCGAGCCGCGCGAGCAGGCCAAGGCGATCGGCGTGTACGGGTTCGTCGCCGCGGGCGGCGGCTCGATCGGCCTGCTGGCCGGTGGCGTCCTGACCCAGGCGATCAGCTGGCACTGGATCTTCTTCATCAACGTGCCGATCGGTCTGGCCACGGCCCTGCTGGCGGTCCGGCTGATCGATGACCGGCCCGGGATCGGGTTCGGCCAGGGTGCCGACATCCCGGGCGGTGTGCTGCTGACGGTTGCCCTGATGCTCGGCGTCTACACGATCCTCCAGGTGAGCTCGACCGGCTGGGGATCGACCACGACACTGGCGCTCGGCGGCCTGGCGGTCGCCCTGCTCGGCGCCTTCCTCACCCGGCAGAGTCGCATCGCCAATCCGCTGATGCCGCTCCGGCTGTTCCGGTCGCGCGCGGTGTCCGGCGCCAACGGCATCCAGGCGCTGCTCGTGGTCGGGATGTTCGGGATGTTCTTCCTGGGCGCGCTGTACCTGCAGCAGATCCTCGGCTATGACGCGCTCGAGGTCGGCCTGGCCTTCATGCCCGCGACGTTCGTCATGGGCGCCACGTCGCTGCGCTTCTCTGGGCCGCTCACGATGCGGTTCGGCCCGGTGGCCACGCTGCTGCCCGGTCTGGCGGCCATCGGCGTCGCGCTGCTGTTGTTCGCCCGCACACCGGAGCACGCCGCCTACGTCGTCGACATCATGCCGGCGATGGCCCTGATCGGGCTGGGAGCGGGCCTCGCGTTCCCCGCCCTGACCATCGTGGCCATGTCGGGTGCCACGCCCAGCGACTCCGGCTTGGCCTCCGGCCTGGTCAACACCTCGCTCAACGTGGGCGGCGCGCTTGGGCTCGCGGTGCTCGCCACCTCTGCGACCGAGCGCACGCACAATCTGCTGGCCGGTGGCGCCTCGGCGCTCTCCGCGCTGAACTCCGGCTATCACCTGGCCTACCTGATCGCGGCCCGTGCTCGTCGCCGGCGCCATGGTGGTCGCGCTGACCGTGCTGCGTCCGCGGACCGCGGGCGACACGCACGCCGGCCACGCCGCCCGGCCTGTCGCCGCGGCCGCGTGCGGAGAGGGTGCCTAAGCCACGGCGTGGATCTCGATCACGCAGCCGGCCTCATCCGGGTCGTGCGGGACGAACCCGGTGAGCCGGGCGCGCGGGTCGAGCACGTCGAGCAGACCGCTGGTGATGCCCTTGTGCAGCGCGCAGATGGCCGGCTGGTTCTCCCTGACCGCTGCGCTGTAAGGGCAGTTGCCCAGGCAGAAGGTGAGCCCGCCGCCTTCTCGCCTTCGCAGCGTCGGTTGGAAGCCAAGGGCGATGAGCGTGGTCTCGAGCGCCTCCTCGGCTTCCCCCGTCTTGCGGGGTGCCAGTTCCCGTCCGATTCTGCGCCCCGTGTTTTCGATCCCGCGAAGGCCACCGCGGGGCGGCCGTAGAGCCTGCGCCAGCCACCGCCCGAGGTCCTCGTACGCGCGCGGCTTGACGCCGGCCGGCTGGGCGTCGCGCGCGATCCGCCAGGCGTCCGGCGGACGGCCGCGCGGCGTACGTGTGCGGAGGCGCTCCACCAGGCCGTCCCGCGCGAGCCGCTCCAGGTGCAGCCTGACGCCGTTGGGATGCAGGCCCAGGCGCTTGCCCAGTTCGGCCGTTGAGGCGGGACGCTTGAGCTCTGACAGCAATCCGAACAGCCGCGCCCGGGTCGGCTGCGAGAGGGCGTCGCCTGGGTCGGCTGGCACCGGGAGATCGATCACGTGCGCTGATTTTACCCAGCGATCGTGTGCAAACTCTCGATCCGATTGCTAACTTTTTCACACTCGGACTGGAGAAATTACTTCTACTGAACAGGAGCGCGCGTGGCGTACGTGATCAATGAGCCCTGCATCGGCGTGAAGGACGCGAGTTGCACGGAGGTCTGTCCCGTCGATTGCATCCATCCCACGCCGGACTCGCCTAAGTTCGCCGAGGCCGAGCAGCTTTACATCGACCCCGAGGAGTGCATCGACTGCGACGCCTGCGTGGAGGCCTGCCCGGTCGATGCGATCACTCCCGAGGACATGGTTCCGCCCGAGTGGCAGGATTACATCGAGAAGAACGCGGCCTACTTCCGACGCGAGTAGGCGCGCTCGGAGCGACCCAGCCGAGAGGAGAGGACCAGCCATGACGACCGGCAGCGTGGCCGAGCAGGTGACGAGCGTCCCCGGAGAGCTGCACTACCTGTCACCGCAGTCGACGGTGCTGCGCCGCTTCACCGCACCCGGGGCGAGCGTCAACACCGGCGCCTACGAATCGCACGTGGTGCCGATTCGCAGCGCCCGGTCGGTGCAGGATGAGTTCCGGATCAACACCCACGGGTTCGAGATCGTGCGTCACCAGAGCGCGGTGGCCGATTTCACCGACAAGGAGGAGTTGGACGCGGTCTACATCCCGGAGGCGGTCGAGTTCGTCAAGGAGCGGACCGGCGCCGACGCGGTGGTGTCCCGCGGCTGGGTCCGGCGCCGCTCGGCCGCTCCGGCGGAGAACGCATCACAGCCCCAGGCCGCGCTCGTGCACATCGACTACGGACCCGAGGGAGCGGCGATGACCGCGGCTCGCGTCTACGCCGAGCATTTTCCCCACGGCCCAGGCTACAGCCGGGTGCTGGCCACGAGCGTGTGGCGGGTGTTCAGCCCACCGCCTCAGGACTGGCCGCTGGCGCTGTGCGACTTCCGGAGCGTCCGCGACGACGAGGGGCTTCCCAACCAGCTGTACTTCGTCGACAAGCTGCCCGAGGATCCGATGACCGAGCCGGTCGACGAATCCAAGATGGTGACCAGCGGCTCGGAATTCGTTTACAGCCCCGAGCACGAGTGGTGGTACTTCCCGGACATGACTCGCGACGAGGTGTTGTTCTTCGTGTTCAACGACTCCGACCACAGCCGCGCCTGGCGGGTCGTGCACACCGCCTTCCGCGACCCGACGGTCGACACCGAGACGCCGCGCCACAGCATCGAGTTCCGTACGTTCGCGTTCTTCAATTAGTGGGACTGCACGGCCACCGGCCGGGGGTCAGTACCGGTTCGGAAGACCCAGGTGGCGAGCGCGAAATAGCGGGTGACCGTGGCGGCCAGGTTGGCCACGACCAGGACGGCGGCCTCGAGCAGGCGGCCCGGGCGCGGGTCGAGGCCGTGCAGGACGTCGAGCGCTCCGTTGGTCAGTCCGAGGGCGATCAGAAACACGATGAACCCGGCCAGGTGCTGGCGTCCCAGATGCGTGCGGCCGCGAACCCCGAAGGTGACGCGACGGTTGGCCGCGGTGTTGGCCACCGCCGTGAGCGCGAGCGCAGCGGCGCTGGCCAGAGCCGACCCGAGCGGGCCGGCCAGGGCCAGGAACAGGAGCGCGTAGGCCAGGGTCGACGCGATTCCGATGCCGAGGAACCGTGTGATCGGGGCGGCAAGCGCGAGCCGAGCCACGCCCCGCAGGTCATCCAGCGCGGTCGAGACGATGTCGACCCGCGAGTCGGAATCGTCGACCCAGTCGACCGCCACCTCGTGGATGCGCATCCCGCGCCGCTGCGCCAAGACGAGCAACTCGGTGTCGAAGAACCAGCTCTCGTCGCGGATCGCCGGGAGCAGCTCGCGAAGCGCGTCGGTCCGGACCGCCTTGAACCCGCACTGCGCGTCGCTGAACCTGGCGCGCAGCACGGTCCGCAGGATCAGGTTGTAGCCGCGCGAGATGACCTCGCGCTTGGCCCCTCGGGCGACTCGCGACCCGGGGGCCAGGCGCGACCCGATCGCCACCTCGCTGTGTCCCGACAGCAGCGGCGCGAGCAACGGCAGCAGGCCCCGCAGATCGGTCGAGAGGTCGACGTCCATGTAGGCCACCACCCGGGCTGGGCTGGCCGACCAGGCCGCGCGCAGGGCACGCCCCCGTCCCTTCGCCTCCAGCCGAACCATGTGCACGCGATCCAGGCTGTCCGTGAGCGCCTCGGCGATCTCCGGCGTCACGTCCGTGCTGGCGTTGTCGCCGATTGTGATCTGCCAGGAGAACGGCAGGTGGCGGGACAGGAAGTCGTGAAGCCGGTAGACGGTCGTGGCCAGCGTCCGCTCCTCGTTGTAGACCGGGATCACGATCTCCACGTCGAGCACGGTTGGTCTAGGCGCTGGACGGGGCGGATCATCCGTGACGGTTTGCATGGGAAGCCTCGCGTTCGAAGTGGTTCGGACCTTTTGAGAGCTTCGGGGGCCAGCGTCGGACCTCCGTTAGTCAACGCGAAGAGTTTGCGAAGCCCGTGACTCGCTTGCGCCGGCCCGCGCCCCATGCCGGCTCACGGCTGATGAACGCGTAGATGGCAGCGGGGCGGCCGCCGGTGGCGCGACGGTCGTGCCCCGCCGGCTCGATCAGCCCGGTGGCGCGAAGGTCACGG
This sequence comes from uncultured Solirubrobacterales bacterium, assembly GCA_963834625.1. GTDB lineage: Bacteria > Actinomycetota > Thermoleophilia > Solirubrobacterales > Solirubrobacteraceae > Palsa-465. The sequence continues at coordinate 157,136 of CAWICM010000001.1, forward strand.
GCGAACGTGGAGGGGTCGTACCTGGCGCCGGCGATCGCTTCGTAGACCTCCCGCGCCTCAGCCATCGTGAACGGCCCGGGGAGGATGCCCACCGCGACGTTCGACCACCACAACTTGCCGCGGACGCGGTCGAGCGCTGCGGCGAGGATCTCCGCGTGGTCGAAGGCCAAATCGCCGCGCCCGTCTACCGGTTCCCATCGCGCCGCGGGATCGCCTGGCTCGGTGTCGGGCGGGACCAGGGCGAGATAAGCCACGGAGGGGATCCAACCCCGCGGATCGCGGCCCGGATCGGCGAACGTGGCCAGCTGCTCCAGGTAGACGTCGGTCAGGCCGGTCTTCTCGTGCAGCTTGCGAGTTGCCGTCACACCGGGCTCCTCGGGCTCGCCGACGAATCCGCCGGGGAGCGCGCGCGCGCCGTCGGGGCGCTGCACGGTCAGGACCTGTAGGCGTTGATCACGGACGGTGAGCACGACCACGTCGGCGGCGAGCGCGGCCGGCGCGGCGTAGCCGGCGCTGTTCGCGGCCGTCCAGCGCTCGCGGCGCGGGCGCCGCGCTCTTCCTCTCGAGCGAGGTCCCTGTGGTTCTTCGCTTGACAAGTTCTGGGCCATGTGACCATAATACCAGGCGTGAGTTATAGGCATAACGACCAGAAGGGTCCGAAAGAGCTTGGCAGAGATCAAGACATATCCATTCATCAGGCACTTGCGAAGCGAACCGACGGCACAGATCCTGCGCTACCGCAAGGGATCGCTGGTCAAGGTAGGAGCGGGCCAGGCGTTCTGGTTCACGCCCAACCGCACCGCCGTGGCCGAGGTGCCGCTCGAGGATCAGGACCTCCCGTTCCTGTTTCACGCGCGCAGCTCCGATTTCCAGGAGTTGACTGTGCAGGGCGTGATCACCTTCCGCTTCGCCGATCCCGCTCGAATCTCGCAGCGGGTCGACTTCACGCTCGACCTGCAGACCGGCCGATGGAGCGAGACCCCGCTCGAGCAGACCGGCGGCCTGCTGGTGCAGATCGCGCAGCAGTATGTGATCGACGAGCTGATGGCCATGGAGCTTCGGACGATCCTGGCCGGCGGCGTCGCTCCCATCCGCGACCGGATCACCGCCGGGCTGACCGGAGAGGCGATGCTCGGCGAGCTCGGGATCGAGATCGCGGCGGTTCGCGTGGCCGGGCTGGCCGCCGAGGGCGACGTGCAACGCGCCCTTCAGCAGCCCACGCGCGAGGCGATCCAGCAGCAGGCCGACGAGGCGATGTTCAAGCGGCGAGCGCTTGCGGTCGAGAAGGAGCGGGCGATCGCCGAGAACGAGCTCGCGAACAAGATCGAGCTGGCCGCCCGCGGCGAGGAACTGGTCGCGCGAGAGGGCGCTAACGAGCGCCGCCGGGCCGAGGAGGAGGCCGCTTCACGCGCGATCACCGCACAGGCGACCGATCAGACCGAGCGCATGGCCGCCCGGCGTCGAACCGATGCGCTGCGCGAGATGGACGCCGCCAGGCTGGAGGCGGAACGAGCGCGTGCGGACATCGATGCGGCGCTGGGTGCGCAGATCCTCGTGGCCCGAGCCGCGCGCGAGCTGGCCGCCCAGCTCGGCAAGGTCGAGCATCTCGCGATCACCCCGGAGTTGCTCACCCCGATCCTGAGCCGGCTGACGGCCCCCCCGGAGGCGTGACCATGGTTCCCCGCTGCGTGCTGATCGAACGACCGACCGAGTACCAGGAGCTGCTCGGTCGCCACGGCACCCGCGAGCAGGCGAGCTTCTTCCTGTCCCGCCGGGGGCGGAGCATCGAGGAGCCCGTGGCGCGTGACGAGAAACAGCGCCGCGATCGCCAACAGGTGCTGGCGGCGATTCCGCCGGAGTGGCGGCGGGCCACCGTGCGGCGAGACGACCTCGACCGTTTCCTGTTCGAGCCCGACGACGTGATCGTCGTGCTCGGACAGGACGGACTGGTCGCCAACGTGGCCAAGTACCTCGACGCGCAACCGGTTATCGGGCTGAACGCCCAGCCCGGTGTGAACCCCGGGGTTTTGGTGGCGCACGCGCCCGACGCGGCGGGCGAGCTCATGCGCGACGCGTGGCGCGGGCGGGCCCGCTTCGAGCGCCGAACGATGGTCGACGCGGCCGTGGATGACGGCCAGATGCTGACCGCGTTGAACGAGATCTTCCTCGGCCACAGCTCGCACCAGTCGGCGCGCTACACGATCGCGGTGGGCGGCGCGAGCGAGCGTCAGTCGTCGTCCGGCGTGATCGTGGCCACCGGCACCGGTGCCACCGGATGGGCGGCCAGCATCCACCTCGAGCGTCACTCGGCTCTCGAGCTGCCGCGTCCCGAGGATCCCGGGCTGGCCTATTTCGTCCGCGAGGCATGGCCGAGTCCGGCGACCGGCACCGCTCTGACCCAGGGCGTCCTCGACCGCGACGGGGTCATCACGATCACCAGCGAGCTGGGGGAGGGCGCGATCCTGTTCGGTGACGGGATCGAGCACGATCGCATCCAGATCGATTGGGGGCAGACGGTCGAGATCCGAGTGTCCGGGCGGGCGCTCCACCTGGTGCGGTAGACGTTGTCAGTGAAGCGAGCGCAGGACCGACCGCGCGGTGTTGTACCCGTTCATGCCGTGCACGCCCGCGCCGGGCGGCGTTGCCGCCGAGCAGATGAACACTCCCGGGATGCCGGTGCGGTACGGGTCGACGGCCAGCCGCGGGCGGATCAGGATCTGCCAGGGCGTGTTGGCGCCGTCGATGATGTCCCCGCCGATGAAGTTCTCGTTCTCGGCCGCGATCTGGGTGGTCGAGCGGGCCGCGCGGGCCACGATGCGCTCGCGCAGGCCCGGGGCGAAGCGCTCGATGTGATCGATGATCGCGGGCTCGGCGTCGCCGGTGAAGCCGGCCGGCACGTGGGCGTAGGCCCACACCGGGTGAACATCGCCGACGGAGCGCTCAGCGTCGGCGAGGTACTGCTGGCCGACCAGCACGAATGGGCGCTCGGGCATCCGGCCGCGGTTGACCGCCCGCTCGGCGGCCACGATCTCCGCGAACGAACCTCCCACGTGGACGGTGCCCGCACGTCGGCACGCTTCGTTGATCCACGGCACGCCGCCCTCTACGGCCAGGTCGAGTTTAAACGCCCCCGGGCCGTGGCGGTAGCGGCGGTACGCGCGCTCGACGTGGTTCGGCAGCCGGCCGCCGGCGAGATCTACCACGCGGCTGGGGGCGAGGTCGAGGATCACCGCGTCGGCATCGGGTAGCTCGGAGAGCGAGCGCACCTGGGCTCCGGTCTCGACCGTCCCGCCGTGCTCGCGCAGCCTCGCCACCAACGCGTCGGTGATTGCCTGTGAGCCGCCGCGCGCGACCGCCCATCCGAACGCGTGCGCCGAGCAGACGAGTGCCGTGCCAACCGAAGCGCTCATCGGCCAGCTCAAGGGAGTCATGGCGTGCGCGGCGATCCCGCCGAACAGCGCCCGTGCCTGGGGGGTTTGGAAGGCCCGCGAAACTGCGGCGGCGGGCAGTGCCGCGATTGCCCCGAAGCGCGCCAGCCGCAGCGGATGGCGCGGGACGTGCAGCACCGGCCGGAGCACGTCGTCGGTGAGTGCGTCGAATGAGGCAGATGGCGCTCCGAACGCGCGGCGCCAAGCCCGGCCGTCGGCGCCGAGGCCTTGAGCCGTGGCCTCGATCGAGCGCAGCATCGCGCCGGCGGTGCCGTCGTCGAGCGGGTGTGCGCAGTCGACCTCGGGCCAGCGCCACTCGAGTCCGTTCCGCTCGAGCCCGAGCGAGCGCAGGAACGGGGACCCGACGGCCATCGGGTGGACGGCCGAGCAGAGGTCGTGCACGAGACCGGGCAGGGTCAGCTCGCCGCTACGCGCCCCGCCTCCGGGCGTGTCCGCGGCTTCGAGCACAGTGACGCGCACGCCTTCCTGGGCGAGCGCCACCGCGCACGCGAGTCCGTTCGGGCCGGAGCCCACGACAATCGCCTGGGTCATGCGGCGACGGGATGCCGACCGCCGCCGCCGGCACGCGTGACCTCGACCGGGAAGTCGAAGGACTCCTCGAGCCACGGTCCGCGTTTGAGCACCTCGGCCACGTCCACCCAGCCCTCCTCGAGCAGGCCCGCCGCGACGTCGCGAATCCAGTAGTGCTGCCGGCGCACGTGCGCGGGCTGTCCCTCGAGCGAGACGATGCGCAGCTCGCCAGGCTGGTAGGCGCACTGCTCCTGGACGGCCTCGAGCAGCTGCCAGTTGTGGAAGTGACCGTCGCCGAAGTTCCAGCCGGCCACGACCCCGGCGGTGACCCGGGCCACCTTGTCTACGCGCTCGTCGAGCTTGGCCTCGGCCCCCGTGTCCTTGCGAAACAGCCACAGGTTGGTGGCCCAGTTGCCGGCGTAGTAGCGCATGCCGGGCAGGAACGAGACCTTCTCGGGCCACAGGTTGCCGACGATCGGAATGAGGACTCCGCCGATCGCGAGCAGTGCGATCAGCACCGGGTCGTCGAGTGTGGAGAGCGGGACGCTGCCGTAGTGGCCGAACAAAAACAGCAGGCTGAAGATCATGAACAGGTTCCACTCCATGGGCACGCCGAGCGCGAAGGTCGACGTGATGTGGGCGTGGAAGACGATCATCCCGATCAGGGCCAGCGTGCCGATCGTTCCGCCGCGCGAGACGATCAGCACCAGCGGCAGGCCGAACTCGGCCGCGGTGCCGAGGTGGGCGCCGAGCTCGGCCTGGCGACCGGGGCGAAGATCGTCTGGCCAGTTGCGGTAGAGCTTGGCCTTGGCGCGACGCGAGCGGTTCCACGGCGTGTTGCTCACCATCACCGAGATCACGTACGGGAAGTGGCGGTTGAGCTTGGATGCCGCGGCGCCCCACCAGATGAAGAAGATGACGAACTGCCAGCCGACGATCAGGTTGTGGGACGCGAACAGCGACACCAGCAGCAGGAACCCGTACACCTCGGGGCGGCCGGCCAGGAACGACACCTTGTCGCGGAGCCCGAGCACGGCCCACAGCGCGAGCAGCACCGCGATGCCCACCGGGTGGAGCCGTCCGGCCGACGCGCCGGCCACCGCTTGTCCGCTCGAGACCAGCAGGTACACGCCAGCGGCCAGCACGCCGACGTACAGCGCGACGTCGATCGGCGTGCGCCGGTAGCCGCGAGTCAGCGGCACCTTGTCCGGCCACGGCGGCAGGCGCACCATGCCGGGCCTGACCCAGTAGAGGACCCCGCCGATCACCGGTCCGTAGCGCGCGGTGAGCTGCATCGAGCCTGATCCCAGCCCGAGGATCTCCCACAGCAGGGTCCACACCGCGAACTTCTGGTAGACGATCGGCTGGGTCCACCAGTGCTCGATGTCGCCCAGTCCCCCGAGTCCATGGGTGGTGGCCGAGATCACGGCCGCCGCACCCACGACGTAGACCACGAGCTTGATCGCGTAGAGCACGAACACGACCTCGGGCGGGCCGAACCCGTTGACCGCCCAGTCCTGGCAGTTGGCCTTCAGCCGGCTCAGGTACGGCTTGGCTCTCCACTCCTCGAGATCAAACGGCGGCGGTGCAGGTTGCAGGAAGCTCATCGGCAGCCAATACGAACGCGGGCGTTAAACGGATGCCGCCGCGGCCACTCCCGAAAGCGCGCCCGCCGCCGCGAATACCAGGACGAGCGCCCGGGCGGACGAGCGCGGACCGGCCAGCGTGGCCACGAAGTCGGCGGCGTCGCTGGCGCTCGAGGCGAGCAGCCATCGCCGCAGTTGGGCGGCATCGTCCGCGGCGGCGAGCGTCCCCACGCCGAGCACCGCGTCGCGTGCGCCGAGGGAGCGGGCGATCGCCCGCGCGCCGGCACTTCGCGCATCATCACCGACCCACGGCACCGTCACCAGTTCCGGCGCGACGAGCATCGTGGCGCCGATCAGCACCCGCCCGGTGGCGAGGATGCGGGCGGCGGTGTGTGCCTGTCCGGCCATGGGTGGGCGACGCTACCACCGCCTGGGTGGTCCGGGGTGGGTTAGGGCGGACCGTCTGGCGACGGGCTAGAGCTTCGCTTCTGCGCGGGTGGGCTGGAACAACTCGATCGGGTTGCCGGCCGGGTCCTCCACCAGGATCTGCTTCCCGCCCACGCCGGTGACGATCTCGTTGCGGAACGTTGCGCCGCCATCGCGCAACCGCGCGACCGTGGCCTCGAGGTCGTCGACCTCGAGCTGGAAGCGATTCCAGCCTCCGGGCTGCGGCACGGTCCCGTCCGGCATGGCCGCGCCGCCCCCGGGCCCGCCGCCCGGCGCGCTCAAGACGAGGCGCAGATCCCCACGCGAGAGCATCGCGAACGCCGGCGCGGGGTGCATGTCCTCGTGGAAGCCGAGCTGGCGGCAGTAGAAGTCGATCGCGGCGTCGACGTCGTCGACGATGTAGCGGACGCTGACCTTGGCCATGGTGTCTCCCTCGTGCGGTTTACTTGTAGAACGTATGCGTTTCGCAGCGATACGTCAACGTTTCATTGTTCGATCGATGACATGACCGATCCACGGATCGAGCGCTCTCGCATGGTGATCCTCCGCGCCGCTGTCGAGGAGCTGGCCGAAGTCGGATATGGAGGGGTGACGATCGAATCGATCGCCGCCCGGGCCCGTGTCGGCAAGTCGACGATCTATCGCCACTGGCCCGACAAGCTCGAGCTGATAGCCGACGCGTTCGAGACGTTCCATGAGCAGATGGTCCCTGACCTCGGGATCCTGTCCGTGCGCGAGTCCGTCGCGCTGCTGCTGCGCCACGTGGCCGAGGTGGTCGTCGACTCGACGTTCTCGCGCTGCATCCCGGCGCTGATCGAGGGCGCCGAGCGCGACCCGCGTGTGCGCGAGTTCCACCACCGCTACTCGGCCGAGCGCCGCCAGGCGCTGATCGACCTCATCGCGGTCGGCATCGAAGCGGGCGAGGTGAGCCCGGATGTCGATCCCGAGCTGGCCACGACCGCGCTGCTCGGAGCGATCTTCTACCGCCGGCTGATGACCGCAACTCCGCTCGATGCTGGCGAGGCCGGCCGCTTGGTCGCGCTCGTGCTGAGGTGAGGGTCGGCGCGAATGCTGGGGCGGGCGTCGGCACGAATGCGGGGGCGGGCGTCGGCGCGAATGCTCGGGCGGGCGTCGGCGCGATAGGCTCGCGCCGCCCATGAACGTCTCCTCCCGCTTCGACGTCTCGGGATTCGGTGTGATCGTCACCGGAGGCGCCAGCGGCTTGGGTCTGGCCTACGGCGAGGTGCTGGCTGCCCACGGCGCCCGGGTCACGTTGATCGACGTGGACGCCGAGGCGCTGGGCGCGCACACCGGCCGGTTGGTGGGCGATGGGCTCGATGTGCGCGGTGCCGTGGCCGACGTGACCGACCACGCCGCCCTGGATCGGGCGATCGACGAGGCCGCCGAGGAGTACGGCCGGCTCGATGTCGCGTTCGCCAACGCTGGCATCGACCCGGGCGTCGGCTTCGTCGGAGCATGGGCCGGCGAGTCGCGCCCTCGGGTGGAGGAGGGCGCGATCGAGCGCTACGCCGACGAGCGCTGGGACCGCGTGATCGACATCAACCTGGGCGGGATCTTCGCCACCGTGCGCGCCGCCGCGCGCCACATGCGCCCGCGCCGGTTCGGACGGATCATCGTGACCACGTCGCTGGCGGCGACGACGGTAGAGGGCGCGATCGGTTCGGCCTACCTGGCGGCCAAGGCGGGGGCGCGCCACTTCATGCACGCGGCAGCGCTGGAACTCGCCGCGGACGGAATCACGGTGAACGCGATCGCCCCCGGATTCTTCGTCACCAACATCGGAGGCGGCCACGCTCACAACCCGGAGGTGCAGGCCGCGATGTCCAAGTACATCCCGATGCATCGGGTGGGCCAGCCGGACGACATCAAGGCGCTCGCCCTGTTCCTCGCCGCGCCGGCCTCCGAGTACATCACTGGTCAGGAGGTCATCATCGACGGCGGCTGGGGTCTCGGGGTCGCCGACTGAGCCCGGGCGCGCACCAGCGGGAAGAAACGTCGCTTCCTCGAAGTCAATAGTGGTAAGAGAGGAACACATATGACAATCAATTTGATGACAGCTCGACGGTGGTTGGGACTGGCGCTGGCGGTGGCCGCGATCGCGGTTGCCGGGTGCGGCGGCGGTTCTTCCTCGTCGAAGTCGTCGAGCTCTTCCGCTCCGGCCGCTACGTCGACTAGCTCGAGCGCCGGCTCCAGCTCCTCGGGGATCCCCCAGGGGCCGAACGCCGGCGACAAGGACAGCGACAACAACGGCGGGGCGAGCGACGGCGACGGCAACATCTAAACCTGGGATCGGTTGAGCGGGCGAACGTCAGCTTCCAGCTACGCGTTCGCCCGCTCGTACCGGCACCGACAGACGGTTGGCGGGCGGCGCGAGGGGGCACGTCCAGCTGGGGTCGTAGGCGCAGGACGGCTGGTAGGCGAAGTTGAAGTCCATGACCAGGCGACCATCCTGCTGCCCGAGGTCCGCTCCCTTGACCGTGTCGAGTAGGTAACGACCAGCCCCGTAGGTCTCCCGACCGCTGGTCGCGTCGGCGAAGGGCAGGAACACCCCGCCTCCGTATCCCTCGAGCCAGTAGAGCTCGAGCGCGAGCTCGTCGCCGGCGTGGTCGAACCGGGCCACTCCGAAGCGGCTGAACGCCATCGTCTCGACGTTGCTCGTGGCGATCTCCAGCCGGACCGCCGCGACCGGCTCAACCGAGCCGGTCAGGCACCAAGCCGGGTCGTAGTCGTACAGATACGGGCCGGTGTATCCGGCGCGCTGGTCCGGCGGGACGGGTGATTGCGGGTGCTCGCGGAACAGGCGCGCGCGAGTCTCCTGCCAGCGTTGCCACGCGGCGGGCTTGTCCACACTCGCGCGGACCCCGGCGTACAGGTCGCCGATGGTCCGACGCCAATCGAGCAGCGAGAGCGCGTCGGCGCCCATGTCGGTCAGCCTATTTGACGAGGTGACCGGCGGGAGTGAGGGCAAGCCAGCGGCCGCCAAACTGGCTCGTGCCGGCGTACGACGTGTCGCCAGGACCGGAGCTCCCGATGTACGTGTAGAGCGGGTGCCCGGCGTAGGTGACCTGACGACCGCCTCCGGCGAGCGTGATCGTTCCCACCAGCGAGCGCCTGACCCCGGTGCCCAGCTTCGGGGCGCCCGAGGTGGTGAGGAGCGGCCAGATGCTGGTGCAGCCGCTGATCGCCGCACACCGGTCGTGGTTGCGGGGATCGCGCGTGAACGCGTACACGGTGAACCCGCCGCCATTGACAAGGATGGTCCCGAGCGTCGTGTGGCGCAGCTGGAGCTTGGCGGCGCGCGCCGCGTGGGCGACCGCGATTCGCGCGGCGTGGGGCTCCGCGATCCGCGCCGCGTGGGCGTCGCCACGGCGGCACCCGAGACGCCCGCCGGAAGGATCGCGACGGTCGCGATGAACAGGATCGTCAAGCGCTTCATGGATCACCTCACCAGATCGGTTGTCAGCGACGTGACCCCACGGCCCGTGCGCCCTACTCGGAGGACGCCCCGGGCGCGGCGGACCTTCCGACATGTGCAATAGTGCGCGACCGATGCCGGTCGAGAACGTGGACATCACGACGCCGGATGGCGTCGCCGACGCGTATCTGGCGCGACCCGACGACCAACCTCATCCCGGGGTTCTGTTCATCATGGACGCGTTCGGGCTGCGGCCGACGATCGGCGAGATGATCGATCGCATCGCGGCGGACGGCTACGTGGTGCTCGCGCCCAACGTCTTCTATCGCGCGGGGCGCGCGCCGGTGCTGGAGATGCCCGATCTGAGCGACCCGGACCAGCGCGGGGGCTTCTTCGAGAAGCTCCGGCCTCTGATCGGGCAGCTCACTCCGGACCGGATCGCGTCCGACGCGACCGCCTACCTCGACTACCTGGCCGAGGCCGCGGGGCCCGGTCGGGTCGCCCTCACCGGCTACTGCATGGGCGCGCGCGTGGGATGGCGGATTGCGACCGCCATGCCGGATCGGGTGGCGGCGCTGGCCGGCTTCCACGCCGGGGGCCTGGTCACCGACGATGCGGACAGCCCGCACCAGTCGGCCGGCAACATCGAAGCCGAGCTGTACTTCGGATTCGCCGACCAGGATCCCAGCATGACCGCCGAGCAGATCGCCACCCTCGAGCGCACGCTCGAGGAGTCCGGCGCGCGCTACCGCTCCGAGGTATACGAGGGAGCGCAGCACGGCTACACGATGGCCGACACCGCGGCCTACGACGAGCCATCGCGGGAACGGCACTTCCGCGAGTTGCGCTCGCTGCTCGATCGAACCCTCGCCGCTCAGCACTAGCGACGAGGGCCGGGCGCCCGTGGTTCGACGCGCATGAAGCTGTTCCTGACCGGTGGTAGTGGCGTGCTAGGCCGGGCTCTCGAGCCGCTGGCCGGGCCCGCGGGCCACACGCTGGATGCTCCGTCGCACCGACGAGCTCGACGTGTACGACGCCACGGCCGTGGCCCGGGCAATGCGTGGCGCGGACGCGGTCCTGCACCTGGCCACGCGGATTCCCTCGCGCGATCGCTTCGAGCAGCCGGACGCCTGGAAGGAGAACGACCGGCTGCGGACCGAGGCCGCCCGCGTGCTCGTGGACGCGGCGCTCGAGACCGGTGTCGCGACGTTCGTGCAACCGACGGTCGTCGTTCGTGTATCCCCGCGACGCGCCGGCCGACGAAGCGACCCGGTCGACGAGGTCGCGGCCAACTTGCGTTCGGCGCTGGTGGCCGAGCAGGAGACGGCGCGGTTCGCGGCGGCCGGCGGCGGCGGCGTGGTGCTGCGTTTGGGTCTGCTCGACGGTCCGGGCACGGGCCATGGTCCGCTGTACGAGGTATACGAGACCACGCTGCACGTGGCCGACGCCGCGTCGGCTTTGCTCGCCGCGTTGAGCGTGCCGAGCGGGATCTACAACGTGTGTCGCGACCGCGAGCGGACTCGAACGAGCGCTTCAAGCGCACCGCCGGCTGGCGCATTCGCGAGTCCTAGCTGCTCAGCACGCGGCGGTACAGGACGTGGGGCCGCCCACGGTGTTCGAACTCGAGCTCATAGGCCAGCCCGAGCTTCTCCATGATCCGCCTCGACGCGCCGTTCTCGACCCGGGCGTAGGCAATGATGCTCCGCAGCTCGAGCCCCACCGCACGCTCGAGCGCGTGCTGACCCAGCGGCGTTCCGATCCCCGTCCCCAGCGAGGGCTCGCCACCGTCCACCCGATCTCGACCTCACTCGAGCCGGCCACGATTGTGTGTTGAAGCAGGCTCCATCCCACGCACGTTTCGCCCTCCCAGCCCAGTGACATCCCGAACCTGTGCGCGGCCCAGTGTCCGAGCTGGGCTTGCAGCATCCCCTCGCACTCGCTCAGGCTGTAGGGCTCCGGCTGATCCTCGCCACGAAACCAGCTCGCCACCGCGGGATCGCCGAGAAGCCGATGCACGGCCGGCGCATCGGAGGCACCGAGCGGCCGAAGTTCGAGCACGCGCCGAGCCTACGCCGGGGCGGCGAAGCCGCCGATCAGGCGGCGGCGCGCAGGCGCTGGCGACGCCGGCCGGCGGGGCGCTCGGACAGCTGCGACGCGCGCATCGACAGCAAGCTCACGGTGTCCGCGGTTGGCAGGAACGGGTTGGCCACCACGCGTCCATCGCTGAGCGACGTGGCGGCGACCGCCTCGCCGTCGACGAGCGCGAGCAGGACCGGTCCCTGGAGTGGTGGTGCGTCGTCGAGGGCGGCCAGCCGGCGAACCATGGGGGCTTCGTCGTCGCCGGCGACCCGCAACGCGAGAGTGTGATCGTTCGAAGTAATCATGCGTCTATCTTGCGCGTAAGACGCCGGGAAAACATCGGGCAGATGGAGCGAACCGGTGGTGCGGATCCCTTAGCCCGGCGCAGTTGGGGCCTTAGTGACCCGCAGACGGTTCTCGCTTGACAGGAATCTGCGCGAGCCCAAATACTCCTCGCCATCCAGGTCCCCAAGGGAGGGTGCAATGCGCCTGCGTCGGTTCAGCGTGCTGGCAGGAATGGTGGTGGCTCTCGTCGCCGGATTGAGCGTCGGCGCCTCACGCGCGGTTGCCGCCTCGTGCCCGTGGATGAACGCGCAGCAGACGCCGGCGAAGCGGACGTCCGAGCTGCTCGGCGCGATGTCGCTGTCCGACAAGATCCAGATGGTCACGGGCGAGGGAGAGTTCAACCCGACGACGGCCGAATCCGGAAGCGGCGGGCAACATCGCCGCGAACCCCGCGCTGTGCATCCCCGCCCTGGTCCTGAACGATGCGACGGCCGGTGTGGGTGATCAGCAGCAGCTGACGACGGCGTTCCCGGACAGCATCGCGCTGGCCTCGGCCTGGGATCCGCAGCTCGCGCGCGCAGTACGGCGCCGCGCTCGGGCGGCGAGGCGTTCGCCAAGGGCGTGAACGTGCTGCTCGGCCCCGGCGTCGACATCGCGCGCAACCCGCTGAACGGGCGCAACTTCGAGTACGCGGGCGAGGATCCGTACCTGGCCGGACAGGCGGCGGCGGCGATGATCGAGGGGATCCAGTCCGAGCACGTGATCGCCACCGTCAAGCATTACGCGCTGAACGACCAGGAGACCGATCGCACGACCGACTCCTCGGACGCGAGCGAGCGGACGATGCGAGGAGATCGACCTGCCGGCGTTCCAGGCCGCGGTCAAGGCCGGGGTGGGAGCGGTGATGTGCTCGTATAACCGCATCAACAGCGTGTACGCGTGCCAGGACCCGTAGATGCTGCACGGCGTGCTCGACGGCCAGTTCGGCTTCAGCGGGTTCGTGATGTCCGACTGGGGGGCGAACCACTCGACGGTCGCCTCGGCCAACGCGGGCATGGACATGGAGATGCCGGGCGGCGTCAGCAACGACCCCGAGTACTACGGGTCCGGCGCTGCAGACCGCGGTCGCAGGACGGGCAGGTCTCGATGGCGACGCTGAACGAGATGGTCTCCCGCATCCTCTACACGATGTTCCGGGTGGGGCTGTTCGACCACGTGCCGACCGAGGGCGCGCAGGCGGCGGCGACGCCCGCGACCAACGCCGCGAGCATCGCGATGGCGACCAAGGTGGCCGAGGAGGGCACGGTGCTGCTCAAGAACGCCGGCGGCGTCGCTGCCGCTGACCGGGCCGGGCAAGCGCATCGCGGTGATCGGCCCGGCCGCCGACCGGCCGGGGGCGACGCTGGCCGAGCAGGGCTACGGCTCGGGCCACGTCCCCGAGTTCGCCTACCAGCCGGGCGTCGTCTCGCCGCTTCAGGCGATCACCACGCGCGCCGCTCAGGCCGGCGACATCGTGACCTACGCCGACGGCGACGCCACCGCCGATGCGGTCGGCCGCCGCCGAGCGCGGCGGACGTCGCGGTGGTGTTCGTCAGCGACGCCGAGATCGAGGGCGCCGACCGCCCGGACCTGAACGCGCACGTCGGCACGTGCTCGTTCGCTGGACTTCGCCGTCGTCCGACCTCGTGCACCGTACTCGCCGCTCGATCAGAACGCGCTCGTCTCGGCGGTGGCGGCGGCCAACCCGCACACGATCGTGGTGATCCAGAGCGGCGGGCCGATCGCGATGCCGTGGGTCGGCCAGGTGCAGGGCATCCTCGAGAACTGGTTCCCGGGTCAGGTGACGGCGACGCCATCGCTCCGGTCCTGTTCGGGGACGTCGATCCCGCCGGGAAGCTGCCCGTGACATTCCCGGTCAAGCTGTCCGACGACCCGCTCCAGACCGCCGCGCAGTACCCCGGCGTGACCGAGGCGGGCGACTCCGTGGGTCCGCACTCGATCTACAGCGAAGGTCTTCTGGTCGGCTACCGCTGGTATGACGCCAAGGGGATCGCGCCGCTGTTCCCGTTCGGCTACGGCCTGTCCTACACCACGTTCCGCTATTCGGGCGTCGCGGTGACGCGGTCGGGGGCAGGCGCGTCGGTGACCCTCACGGTAACCAACGCCGGCGGCCGGGCCGGCGCTGCGGTCCCGCAGGTCTACGTGGGCGATCCGCCCGCCGCGGGCGAGCCGCCCAAGCAACTGAAGGGCTTCCGTCGCGTCGCCTTGAATCCGGGGCAGAGCGCCAAGATCACGATCCCCCTCGACGCGATGTCGTTTGCCCACTGGGACACCGGCAGCCATGAATGGGCGGTGAGGGCCGGCACGTACCAGGTGATGGTCGGAAGCTCCTCGAGCGACATCGTCGGGCAGGGATCGGTGGCGCTGCCCGCCGAGACGCCGTAGGTCGCCCGTCGCCGAACCCCGAGTTTCCCGACACTCGGCGGCCTGCCGGGCGCGAGTGTGAGGATCCTCGGCCCAGAGCCGAGTGAATCCGCATTCACCACGCGGCGGCGGCCGAGTGTGAGGTTTTCGGGCTGCAGGCGGCGGGATCGCTCACGCGGCACGCGCTTGGCAGAATGGCTTAGGCATGCCCGAGCACTATCAGCGTCCAGGGTGGTTCACGACCCACGTCTTCAACCGCGCGGTGGCCGGCATGACGCGCCTCGGAATCAGCGTGTACGGATCCCGGGTGCTCGAGGTCAAGGGACGCAAGTCGGGTGAATGGCGCAGCACGCCGGTGAACCTGCTCCGCTATGAGGGAGCGGACTACCTGGTATCGCCGCGCGGGCAGACCCAATGGGTCAGGAACCTGCGGGCGAGTGGGGAAGGCCGGCTGCGGGTCGGCCGGCGCACCCAGCCGTTCACCGCGGTGGAGGTCGGGGACGACCAGAAGCCCCCGCTGCTGCGCGCCTACCTGAAGAAGTGGAAGTTCGAGGTGGGGGCGTTCTTCGCCGGCGTCGGACCGGACGCGCCGGACGATGAGCTGCGGCGGATCGGCCCGGACCATCCGGCGTTTCGCCTGAGCCTGAAGTGACCGCGCTGGTCGGGCTGCTGGTCGCGGTGGCTTCGGCCATCGGGGCCACCCCGAACGTCGCCCTGCCGAGCAGCGTCCCGGCGGCAAGATCCGCGCTCCAGGCGGACCTCAACCAAGCCCACGAGATAGTCGACGACCCGTCGACCCCGGCGAGCACCCTCGCGAGCGCCGGCCAGTTCGAGCAGCTCGCCACGATGGCGCTCTCCCGCGACTCGGCCGCGACCCAGCGCGCGATCCTCTCCGGACTCAGCGCCCCGGCGGCCACCGCGATGCGCGCCAACCTCGACGCGGCCGCCCACCTGGCCCGCCTGAACTCCCCGCGCAAGTCCCTGCCAGCCTGGCGGATCGCGACGCCGCCCGCGCCGCCGGCGCTGCTCGGATACTTGAAGGCAGCCCAGGCACGCTTTCACGTCCCGTGGCAGTACCTCGCGGCGATCGAGTTCGTCGAGACGCAGTTCGGCCGGGTTCAGGGGCTGAGCTCGGCGGGCGCCGAGGGGCCGATGCAGTTCCTCCCTGCCACCTGGGCCCGCTATGGACGCGGCCACGTCCAGGACCCCCAAGACGCCATCGCCGGCGCGGCCCGCTACCTGACCGCCAACGGCGCGCCACGCGACATGGCCGACGCGCTCCTTCACTACAACCCGAGCCGCGACTACGTCCAGGTGGTGACCGACTACGCGACCCGGATGCGCGCCGACTCGCGCGCCTTCTACGGCTACTACTGGTGGCGGGTGATCGTCGCGGAGCGCGGGCGGCGCGTCATCCTCCCGACGGGCTTTCCGCGCGCCCGGCCGGTCGAGCTCAGGTTGCCCGCAGCGCCTCGGTCGGGCTGAGGCGAGCGGCCTTGGCCGCGGGGTAGAGGCCGGCCAGCGTGCCGATCGCCAGGCCGGCGGCCGGGGCGGCGATCAAGGCATACAGAGGCACCACGAACGGCTCGTGTCGGCTGACCGCATACACCTCGGTGGCTCCGGCGCCGAGTGCGAGCCCGGCGATCCCCCCGAGTACGGCCAAAAGCGCGGACTCGGCCAGGAACTGGAGGCTGATGTGTCGTCGTGTCGCGCCCAACGCACGGCGGAGGCCGATCTCGCCGCGCCGCTCGAGCACGGAGATGACCATGATGTTGGCGATCCCGATCGCTCCCACGAGCAGCGCCACCGCCCCGAGCCCGAGCAGCAGCGTGGTGAACTGCCCCTGAGCCGCGGCCCGTGCCTCGAGCGCGTCCGACGGGCGGTTGACGTTGACGCCGTCCGGTTGCTGCGGGTCAGCCGTGGGGGCGAGCAGGTTGGAGACCGGGATGACGTGGTTCTGGTTCGCGCGCACGTAGATCTCCGACGGGTTGGGCTCGGTCTGGAACATGCGCGCGGCGACCGGAAGCGAGATGAACACGGTCGAATCGAGCGAGGAGTCGAGCACCACCGGCTTCAAGATGCCGATCACGTTGAACCAGGTATTGCCCAGGTAGACCATCACGTGTCCGCCGACCTGGGCGATGTCGAGGACCTGGGCCGCCTGGGCGCCGAGCACGGCCTCGGGAAAGCTTTCGCTGAGCCCGTTCAGGAAGTGCCCGGAGGCCATCGAGGTACCCACCACCAAGGGCAGGTCCTCGCCGGCGGCGTCGACCCCGATCCCGCCGGTCTCCGCCGCGGGCACCCATGGGCTCCGGTACACGTTGACGCTTGACACCTGGTAAACGGCGGCATCGCTGTCGACGTTCAGCATGTGCCCGATCATCGGCACCGAAGCGGTGGGCAGCGTCTCGTTCGCGCCCAGGAAGGTCTGCCCTGGGGTGACCGTCAGCAGGTTGGTTCCCAGCGCATCGATCTCGGCCAGCAGGTTGGCCTGGGCTGAGGACGAAACTCCGACGACGGCGACCATCGCGCCGATCCCGATGGCGATCCCCAGCGCAGACAGGGACGCCCGCAGGCGACGCGTGCTGAGTCCCTGCAGCGCCGTACCGAACAGCTCGCGAGCCGGAAGGCGCGCGGTGACCGCCGCCGGACGCCCCCGAAACACGCCCTGGAGCGCCACGCTCACCCCTGCGAGTCGGTGACCGCCAGCCCCGGATAGATCCCTGGGCCGGAGATCTGCACATAGCCGGCAGCGAACAGGCCGGTGGTGACCGGGACCAGCGCGTGCGGGGCCGCCGCCTCCTGCACGGCGTAGTTGCCCCCGGAGACGGCCAGCAGGGCGGTGACCGGGACCGAGAGCACCCCATTCGCCTCGGCCTGGGAGAAGTTCACGCTCACCGCGGCCTGATCGAGGCCGGCGCCGCTCGTCCGCCCGCTCAGCGCGACCGTGACCGGGATGGTGGCGCCGCTCGAGCCGTTTCCGTTGCCGGAGCCGTTTCCCGACCCGCTACCGCCGCCGGAACCGTTGCCGCTGTCCCCGTTGCCCGAATTGCTCGAACTCTGCGCGATCGGGCTGACCGCCGTGACCTTCCCGTTCACCGTGCTGCCGGCCGGCATCTCGACCGTGACCGGCTCGCCCACCTTGGCCTCGCTCTGCTTGGTCGCGTCCAGATCGACGGTGACCACCAGTTGCGTCGAGCTCGTCTCGAGGACGGCCGAGCCGCTTCCGCTCCCGCTGCCGCCGTTCCCACCGCTGCCCCCGCCGTTCCCACCGCTGCCCCCGCCGTTCCCGCTACCGCCTCCGCCGTTGCCGCTACCGCCTCCGCCGTTGCCGCTACCGCCTCCGCTGCTCCCGCCACCGCCGCCACCGCCGCCACCGCCGCCAACGCTCTTGTTCCCCGAGTTCTTCGGTGAGCTGTTGTTCGAGTTGTTGCCGTTGTGGCTTCCCCCCTGGTCCGCCCGCAGCTCCGCGGACTCCGCCCGCAGCAGCGCGATCAGGGCGGACAGCGTCTTGGCGGTCGACGTGCCCGTCCGCTTCTTTTTCTTCTTCTTCGACTTGTGGTGGCCGGGTGTGGGCGTGGTGCTGCTCGGAACCGTGGTGCTCCCCGAGACTGTCCTGGTCAGGTCCACGAACTCGGGACCATCGGCGGGGTGGCCGGAGGCGTTCGTGCCGCCCGAGCCGTTGGACCCCAACGAGGCGTCCACCGCGGAGATCACCCGGTCGTGCGGGAGGAACACGATCTGACCAAGCTTCAGGTCTCCGGTTTCCGACTCGCCCAGGGATTCCTGAAACAACTCCACGCCATCCGTGGTGGCCGCCTGCCAGACGTCGTCTACGACGATGCCGTCCGGGTTGAAGCCGAGCGCGACCAGGTTGCGGTTGAGCTCGAGGATGTCCGGCCCGTCGCCGTCGGAGGACTTCAGGTCCCGGTAGGCGGGGGTCGTGCCGTTCATCAGGATCACCGGCACGCCGGCCACGTCGTAGAGCGCCTGTCCCGGCCTGATCACCTGCCCCACGGCGGGAAGCCAGGTGATCGTGCCGCTCAGCTGGTCGTACACGGACTGCGGATCGGCGTAGCTGAGCGTGCCCGACTCGGTGTCGGTCTCCACGAGATCGCGCCGCTGCACGGTGGTCGAGCCCAAGGGCTGGTTGTGGCTGGTCCCGCGACCGGGAGCGCTCGGCGAATGCAGGCCGAGGACGATCGCGATGACCACGGCGATCGCGACCACAAGTGCCAGCGTCGCAGCGAGACGATTCACGACGCCGCTTTGTATGGCACCGGAGGTAACAGGGGCGTAACGCGGTTAGGAGGCTGTTAGCTGCGTCCGGCTCACTGCGTGCCGTTCAAGCCGGCCCGGATCTGAGCCGCGGTGATCGCGCCGTGGGTCACGCCCACACACCCCGTGGCCGCATCGAGGAATTGCCGCGAGTGGATGTCGACCCCGGCTGCGGTGATCGTCGGGAGCGGGAGCTGTCCCTGCGCGTTCGGGTCGGGGAAGTCCTGGATGCCCTTGGCCCGGATGCACTGCGCAAATGCGAGCATGATCTGCTTGTGCGCCTGCTGTTGCGCACGTTGCTGGGCGGGGCTCCCCGGTGCCGGAAGAATCCGCGAGCAAGCCTTCTGGGCGGACTTGAACTTCGGCGATCCGGTCTCGGAGGGGTTGACCGCGATCCCGACGGCGGTGTGGCCCTGGCCCACGCTGACCTTCGGGTCGGGGAAGCTCGGGAGCCCGTGGCTGCGCATGCAGCGCGAGAACGCGTAGGCGGCGTTGACGCCGTTCTGCTGGCTGCTCTGCGCGGACTGCCCTGTCGTGGCGGACGGCCCCTTCGAGCCGCATCCGGCGGCGAGGGCGGCCAATCCTGCGATCAGCGCAGCGAGCGCAGCTAGTTGTCGTCTACGGCTCCTCATCGAAATCGTCCTCCTCGGGCAGGCATCGGTGACGTGCGACGGGTTCTAGAGGACGGCCGGTGACAGCACGGTGACCGCGACTGTGACCAGACTGTCACCCTTGGTCAGGGATGCTTTGCCTGCAACCATGAGAGTGTTGGTAGTGGAAGATCAGCGGCGATTGGCCGAGGCGGTGGCCGAGGGGCTGCGGCGCGAAGGAATGGCCGTAGACATCTCCTATGACGGAGCGGACGCTCTGACCCACGTCGCGATCAACCGCTATGACGTCGTCGTGCTCGACCGGGACCTGCCCCTCGTCCACGGCGATCAGGTGTGCCGCGCGCTCGTGGCCCAGCGCGCGGAGGCCAGGGTGTTGATGCTCACGGCGGCCGCCACGATCGCCGACCGCGTCGACGGATTCGAGCTCGGCGCCGACGACTATCTCCCCAAGCCATTCGAATTCGCCGAGCTGGTGGCGCGGGTCCGAGCCCTGGCGCGCCGGCCGGGCACCGCGGTTCCGCCCAAGCTCGAGCGAGGTGACATCACGCTCGACCCCGCGCGCCGCGTCGCCTTCCGAGGCGACCGCCGCCTCCTGCTCAGCCCGAAGGAGTTCGCGCTGCTCGAGTATCTCCTGACCGCCGACGGCCGGGTGGTGTCGGCCGAGGAGCTGCTCGCACGCGTGTGGGACGAGGCCGCCGACCCGTTCACGAGCACGGTCAAGACGACGATCGGGCGGCTCCGCGGCAAGCTCGGTGACCCGCCGGTGATCGAGACGGTCCGCGAGGCCGGCTACCGCATCTGATGAGCGCGCTCGCCGTCATCCCTCGTCGGTGGCGGAAGCTGTCCGAGCACAGCGCCCGCCTGCGGCTCACGCTCCTGTACTCGGGGATGTTCCTCCTGCTGGGAACCGTTCTGATCGCGATCATCCTCGTGGTCGTCCAGAACGGCTCGGTGATCGGCTCGAGCTCGAGCTCCGTGGCCACGGCGGTGCCGAGTCGCTCGGGCGCGCCGGTTCAGGACGCGGTCACCCAGCAGCACTCGGCCGACGTGGCCCGAGTGCTCGTCGTCTCCTGGCTGACGCTCGCGCTTGCCGCGGTGGCCTCGGCGCCGCTGGGGTGGTTCGCCGCCGGCCGGATGCTGCGCCCGCTGCGCCAGATGACGAGCGCCGCCCGGGCCATCTCGGCCGGAAACCTGCACGAACGGCTCGCGCTGAGCGGTCGCGAGGATGAGTTCAAGCAGCTCGGCGACACGGTGGACGACCTGCTCGCGCGGCTGGAGGCGGCCTTCGCCGCGCAGCGCCGGTTCGTGGCCAATGCCGCGCACGAGCTGCGAACCCCCCTGACGCTCGAGCGCACGCTGCTGCAGGTCGCCCTGGCCGACCCGAACGCGAGCACGGCGAGCCTACGAGCGACCTGCGAGGAGCTGCTGAGCACCGGCCGCAACCAGGAACAGCTGCTCGAGGCGCTGCTGACGCTGGCCACCAGCGAGCGGGGTCTCGAGCACCGCGAGACGATGGATCTGGCCCCATTGACCGAGCGTGCGCTTGCCAGGACGGAAGCGCGGGCATCGGACCGACATCTCGAGGTGAGGCCCGGTCTGGAGTCAGCCGCACTTCGAGGCGACCGCGCGCTGATCGAGCGGCTGATCGCGAACCTTCTCGACAACGCCGTCGCCCACAACTACGACGGGGGATGGATCGAGGTGGAGACGGAAACCGACGCGGACCGGGCGGTGCTGCGGGTGGCCAACAGCGGCCCGGTGGTCTATCCCGACGAGATCGAGCGGCTATTCGAGCCGTTTCAACGCGGCGGCGATGGGCGCACCGGGGCGGACGGCCATTACGGCCTGGGACTGTCGATCGCCCGGGCGATCGTGCGTGCCCACGAGGGCGAGATCACCGCCCAGCCGTTGCCGAGCGGCGGCCTGGCGATCACGGTGAGGGTGCCGGCCGCGGCGTAGTCATCCCCGCCTGTTGCACGCGCCGGCGCGGACCGGTCACTGGCGCCCGAACCCACAGGCACGCGCCGCCTGCTCGAACGCGGGAGACTTGGGGTCGACCGAGGCGGGGATCGCGAACACGATCCCGCGCATCACGAGCACGCGCGGGGCGCCACGCGGCGAGGTGAAGACCGGATCGGGGAACTCGGGCACTCCGTGCGCGCGCATGCAGCGTGCCAGCGCCAACGCGGCCGCTCGGTCGCGCACGGGAGTCGCCGGACGCGCGCCCCCGTTGGGCAGGAACCGTTTGCAGGCCTGCTGCGCGGACTGAAACGCGGGCGACTGGGTGTTGACGTTGGCCGGGATCTGGAGGCCGCTCCCCGTCGGATCGGGGAAGTTCGTCACCCCAAGAGAGCGCATGCAATCGGAGAACTCGACGTCGCGGGTCGTACCGCCTGGCGCTGGGTTGGTCGCGCCCGACGCGGTGCCGCCCGGCTCGCTCGATCCGCAGGCGGCGAGCAGCGCGCCGCCGAGCATCAGCGCGGCGACGAGCAGGAGACGTGGGCGGCGTGCCTGGCTCATGGCGCCCAGGTCTACGCCGCCTGCGCTAACGCAGCCGTAACGGTGTTATCCCACTGTTACCTGCCGTGCGACATCCTGGGCGCCGACGTCGGCGCGGGGACCGCTTCCGCGCCGGCGCTCCAACCACAGGATGCCTACGCGATGAGAGTGCTGATGGTGGAGGACCACGCCCGCCTGGCCGCGACGGTGGCGGCCGTCCTCCGCCGCGAGGGGATGGCGGTCGACGTGGCGTTCGACGGAGCCGAGGCGTTAGATCGCGCCGCGCTGACAGACTACGACGTGGTGGTGCTCGATCGCGACCTGCCCGGCGTGCACGGCGACGAGGTGTGCCGTTCGCTGGTTGCCGACGGCCGCAGCGCGGTGCTGATGCTGACCGCGGCCGGGTCGATCGAGGACAGAGTGGAGGGGCTTGGCATCGGCGCCGACGACTATCTGCCCAAGCCGTTTCACCTGACCGAGCTGGTGGCGCGCATCCGGGCGCTGGCCCGCCGCTCCCGGCGCGTTCTACCGCCGCGGCTGGCCTATGGCGACCTCGAGCTCGACAGCGCCCACCGCCAGGTCACGCGAGCCGGCAGTCCCGTCGCGCTGACGCCCAAGGAGTTCGCGGTGCTCGAGGTGCTGCTGTGCGCCGAGGGCGCCGTGGTGTCGACCGAGGAGATCCTCGAGCGCGCCTGGGACGACGCCACCGACCCGTTCACCAACGCAGTGCGAATGACCGTGAGCCGGCTGCGAGCCAAGCTCGGCGACCCCCCGGTGATCCAGACCGTCACTCCGGTCGGCTACCGCATCGGGGAGGCGGTATGAGCCGGCTGCGCCGGCCGAAAACGGCGGTGCGCTGGCGACTGACCCTGCTCTACGGCGGCCTGTTCCTGGCCTGCGGCGCCGCGCTCCTGGCCGTCACCTACGGGCTCGTCTCACGCGCCACTCTGACTCAAGATCCGGGCGGGTTCCTCGGGAGCGTGAACAAGCCCATTCTGCGCAAGCAGTTCCCGGCGTCCGGGACCAACCTGCACGCGCGCCTCCCATCGTTCACGGTCGCCCCGGCCGCGATCAGGCGCGTGCTGAAGACGCCGGCCGGCCAAGCCACCGTCAAGTTCGTGGGCGATCGCCAGCGGATCGCCGACCTGCACCATCTGGAGATCGAATCGGCGATCGCGCTGGCCATCATGGCGCTGATCTCGGGAGGGCTGGGCTGGCTCGTCGCCGGGCGGGTGCTGCGCCCGCTCGAGCGGGCCTACGACGCGCAGCGGCGCTTCGTGGCCAACGCCTCACACGAGCTCCGCACGCCGCTGACCGCCTCGCGCGCGCTGCTCGAGATGGTGGTAACCGATCCGCACGCGACCACCGACACGTTCAGAGACACCTGCCGCGACGCGCTCGAGGAGAACGAGCAGCAGGAGCAGCTCATCGACGCGTTGCTCGCTCTCGCCCAGGGGGAGCAGGGAATCGACCGCCGCGAGCCGATCGACCTCGCGATGGTGGTTCGGGATGCCCTGCGCGAGCACGAGGCCGATGCCGACCAGCTCCATCTCGACCTCGAGCTGGCACCGGCCGTCGTCTCCGGCGACCGGCGCCTGCTGGTCCGGCTCGTCTCGAACCTCATCCAGAACGCGATCCGCCACAACCTCCCGCAGGGGTATGTGCGCGTGCGGGTCGGCAACCGCGACGGCCGCACGGTGCTGCGGATCGTCAACAGCGGGCCGGTGGTGCCCGCCGGCGAGATCGACCGGCTGCTGGCGCCGTTCCAGCGCCTGGCGCCGGACCGCCTCGGCCACCCGAGCGGGTTCGGGCTCGGTCTGTCGATCGTGGCCGCGGTCGCAGCCGCGCACGACGCGGCGATGGACATCTCGCCCGGGGAGAGCGGCGGGTTGAGCGTCGAGGTGTGCTTCCCGCTCGCCGGCCACGTCGCGACCGCGCAAGTCCCCGGTGCGGGGGCGCGCGAACCCAGTCACTCCGAGGAGCTCGTGTCGCAAACGCGCTAGACGGCGCGTGGACCGTCTGCCACGCTCGGGGGGTGGACTCCGACGTGTGCTACCGAGCCCTCGGCGCCAGGGATTCGCGCTTCGACGGGTGGTTCTTCACCGCCGTGACCTCCACCGGCATCTACTGCCGGCCGAGCTGCCCGGCGAGGACGCCGCACCGCGAGCACGTGCGCTTCTATCCGTCCGCGGCGGCGTGCCAGCAGGCTGGGTTCCGGGCGTGTAAGCGCTGCCGCCCGGACGCCACGCCGGGGTCGCCGGAGTGGAACTCGCGCGGGGACGTGGTGGCGCGAGCGATGCGGTTGATCGCCGACGGCGTGATCGACCGCGATGGGGTACCCGGTCTGGCCACCGCGCTCGGGTACAGCGTGCGGCAGCTGCAACGCGTGGTCGCGGCCGAGCTTGGGGCAGGGCCGCTGGCCCTGGCTCGGGCGCAGCGGGCGCAGGCCGCGCGCACGCTGATCGAGACCAGCTCCCTGCCCATGACCGACGTTGCGTTCGGGGCCGGATTCGAGAGCATCCGCCAGTTCAACGCCACCGTCCGCGCGGTGTTCGGCCTCACCCCGACCGAGCTGCGACGGCGCTCAGCGCGGTCAGATGTCCGTCACCGCACGACCCCGGCAGAGAACGGCCTCCGGCTCAAGCTGGCGTTCCGGCGGCCTTTTTGCCCGGAGAACCTGTTCGGTCACCTCGCCGCCACCGCGATCCCGGGAGTCGAGGAGATCCGCGATTGGACCTACCGGCGCACTCTGCGGCTTCCGTTCGGCGCGGGGATCGTCGAGCTCACCCCCGAGTCGGACCACGTCGCCTGCCGGCTACGGCTGGCCGACCTGCGCGACCTGAGCGCCGCCATCGCTCGCTGCCGCTGGCTGCTCGACCTCGACGCCGACCCCGAGGCGATCGACGGGCTGCTGAGCGAGGATGCGCGCCTTGAGCCGCTGGTCGCGCGCGCCCCCGGCCGCCGGGTGCCGCGGACCGTCGACGGTCCCGAGATGGCCATCCGCGCGGTGCTCGGTCAGCAGATCTCGACAGCCGCCGCGCGAACCCACGCCGCCCGCCTCGCGGGGCGATACGGGGAGCCGGTCTCGGATCCGGACGGCACGCTGACCCACGTGTTCCCCGACGCCGGAGCCCTGTCGGAGGTCGAGCTCGCCATGCCCGCGGGCCGTCGCGCCACGGTGCACAGGCTGCTCGCCGCGCTGCGCTCCGGCGAGCTCGACCTCAGCCCCGGCGGTGACCGCGAGCGGGCGCGGGCCGCGCTCGAGGCCCTGCCCGGGATCGGGCCGTGGACCAGCGAGGTCGTCGCGATGCGCGCGCTCGGCGACCCCGATGCATTCCCCGCCACCGACCTCGGAGTCCGCCGGGGGGCGGAGGCGCTGGGGCTCCCCGGCGGCGCGTCGGGCCTGATCGCCCGCGCAGAGCGGTGGCGGCCCTGGCGCGCTTACGCCGTCCAGCACCTGTGGGGCACCACCCGCCACCCGATCAACCAGTGGCCGCCGGTGGCGTCGGCGCGCGCCCCCGGCCTGGCCGACCGGCTCGCGGCCTGACGCTAGGCGGATTTACTCGAGCAACCAGACGTCGTCGCGCAGGATCGGCGTGGCGTTGCCCGCCCCGTCGAGCCCGTCCACCGCGACCTCGGGCCCGCCGATCAGCAGGTCCTGGTGGATGCCCGACATGTTGAAGCCGCGCTCCTCCCGGCCGCGCCGGTCCGAGGGCAGGTCCGGCACCGTGAACGAATAGCCGTTGCGAGCGCGATGTGGCAGGTGGCGTTCTCGTCGAACAGGATGTCGTTGAAGACGAGGCCGCTCTGCCCGATCGGCGAGGTCCCATCGACCAGCGCGACCTCGCCGAGTCGCGCGGCGCCGGCGTCCTGCTCGAGGCGAGCGCGGACGGCATCGGCGCCCACATCCGCCTCGACCTCGACCACGCGACCACCCGCGAACCGCAGGCGCAGGCCCTCCACGATCGGCCCTCCGACCAGCTGGAACGGGCGGGTGGCCGCCACCGTGCCCTCCGCCACGTGTTTGTCGGGAGTGGTGAAGACCTCTTCGGTGGGCATGTTGGCGATCATCTCGCGTCCCCAGCTCGTCTCGAACCCCGCGGCGATCCACACCGCTCCCCCCAGCAGGCCGAGAGTCAGATCGGTGCCCGGGCCCCGGAAGCGAAGCGCCTCGAAGCCGCGTGCGTTGAGCGCCTCGGCACGTGCGCGCAGCCGAGCGACGTGTACGCCCCAATCCTGCGCCTCGATGTGGTGATCCCACCACTCCGGCGTGTAATCGAGCGAGTCCTCTTCGGCGTGGAGAAGCCGCGAGCGCTTGACGTGCTGATCCCAGTAGAGGACGGTGACGTCGTGGGCGCCGACCTGGTAGGCGGCGTCGGCGATCTCGCGGGCCACGCTGGCGTGCTCGACGTCGTAGGCCAGCACGACCACGTCCTGGCCGGGCGCGACGTTCGCCCCGAGCTCAACCGCGAGCCGCGCCAATGCCCGCGTCCGCGCGGCCGCTGTCGATGAGGAGGGCCCGGACACCGGACGACCCTAACCCGCCGCGCCGTCCAGCGTTTGGCCACGATGCGCCGGGAGGGCGCTCCAGGGCGGATCCGGTTCGCCGTCGAACCAGTATTCGCCGGCCCGCAGCCGCTCGAGCAGCTGGCGCGCCCACGCGGCCTCGCCGTCCAGCCTGGCCTGACCGAGCCGGTAGTGCTCGGCCACCGTGGCGGGCATGCCGGGGTGGCTCGGAATGTCCTCGATCGCATAGCTCACAGCCCGACTCGAGGCCTCGATCTGCTCCACCCGGGACTCGAGCGCGGCGATCACCTCCTCGCGCTTCAGCGCCGCGGCGAATCCCCAGGCGGCCATCAGCTCAGCCGGCTCGAAGCGCGACACGTTCCAGAGCGTGTCGCGCAGCAAGCGCAGGAACTCGGTCTCCCCGTCGCCGGTCAGGCGGTAGGTCGTGCGCGCCGGGCGGCCCCCTTCGGTCTCCGTCCCGACCTCCTCGACGAATCCGTCCCGAGCCAGCGAGCGCAGTCCGTTGTACACCGAGCCGGGATTGAGGTTGGCCCACTCCTCGGCCTGCCAGCTCAGCAGCTCCCGACGCACGAAGTAGCCGTGTACCGGCTGGAAGATCCGCACGGTGCCGAGCAACAGGAGTCGGGTTGCGGACATCCTCGCTCGGATCATACTTGACAAACATGATTATTCACGTTTGACTATACGTCATGTTCAACTTTGACTATATGATCGAAGCCCAGGGTCTGGGCAAGCGCTTCCGGACTGGATCTCGCCCGGTCCGTGTCGTCGAGGCCGTTCGGCATGCCGACATCCAGGTGCGCCCCGGCGAGATCGTCGGCTTTCTGGGCCCCAACGGCGCAGGGAAGACGACCACGCTGCGCATGCTGACCACGCTCCTGGCCCCGGACGCCGGCCAGGCGACGGTCGCCGGCCACGACTTGCGCCGCGAGCCCGTGGCCGTCCGGCGGCGCATCGGCTACGTCCCCCAGCGCGGAAGCACCACGCCGCAGGCACAGGTCGGCGAGGAGCTCGTCGACCATGGCCGGCTGCACGGGCTCTCACGCGCGGAGGCCGAGGAGCGGGGCCGCGCGCTCGTGTCCCGGCTCGACCTCGAGGGCACCTGGGAGCGGCCGACCGGAACCCTCTCGGGCGGCCAGCGCCGGCGCCTCGACATCGCGCTCGGCCTGATCCACCAGCCGCCGCTGTTGTTCATGGACGAGCCGACCACCGGCCTCGATCCCCAGTCGCGGGCCAACTTGTGGACCCACATTCGCGAGCTCCGCGACGCGCACGGGGTGACCGTGTTCATCACCACGCACTACCTGGAGGAGGCGGACGCGCTGTGCGATCGGATTCTCGTGATCGATCACGGGGAGATCGTCGCGCAGGGCACTCCGGCCGAGCTCAAGGCGAGCCTGTCCGGCGATCGGGTGTCGCTCCGCCTGTCCGATCCCGGTTGCCTGGCCCGCGCTCGCGGGCGGGTCGAGCGGATCGAGGGCGCGACGGTATTGCGGGGCGAGGGCGACCTGCTCGACGTCGGCCTGCCCGACGCGGCCCGCGAGTTGCCCGAGCTGCTCGAGGGGCTGGCCCGCGACGGGGTCGGTCTGGCTGGGATCGAGGTCCACCGCCCCACCCTCGACGACGTGTTCCTGTCCCTGACCGGTCGCGAGCTGCGCGATCAGCCGGTCGCCGCCTGAGGAGGTTCTGTCGTGCGCTTTGTCAATGAGACGCTGCTGGTGTTCCGGCGAGCGATGCGCTTGTCGCTGCGCAACAAGGTGTGGCTGATCATCGGGGTCATGCAGCCGCTGCTCTACCTCGCGCTGTTCGGCCCGCTCCTGAAGCGGATCGCCGGGCTGCCCGGGTTCCCGCGCGGGAGCTCGTGGCAGGTGTTCACGCCCGGTCTGCTCGTGCAGCTGGGGATCTTCGGGGCGCTCTTCGTCGGCTTCGGGTTGATCGCCGAGGTGCGCGACGGCGTCGTCGAGCGCATGCGGGTCACCCCGGCCTCGCGGATGGCCCTGCTGGCCGGCCGCGTGCTGCGCGACGCCGTCGTGCTGCTCGTGCAGTCGACCTTGCTGCTGGTGGCTGCTTATGCGTTCGGGTTGCGGGCCCCGCTGGGTGGGGTCGTACTGGCCGTCCTGCTCGTGGGAGCCGTCGGCGCTGGGTTCGCGGCCGCGTCCTACGCGGTGGCGCTCCTGACCGGGGCCGAGGACGGCATGGCCGCGATCGCCAACAGCATCGCCCTACCGCTGCTGCTGCTCTCGGGGATTCTGCTGCCGATGACGCTGGCCCCGGGCTGGCTGCGCACGGTCTCCAACGTCAACCCGGTCAAGCACATCGTCGACGCCCTGCGGGCGCTGTTCCGTGGCCACGTGTTCAACGGCACGGTTGGGGTGGGGGTGCTGGTCGGGGCGGCGCTGATTGCGGTGGGGATGGCGTTCGGCACGCGGACGTTCCAGCGCGACTCGAGCTGACCGACGCCGCGGGGGCCGGCGTCTCGTGGCGTTTCGCCGCCGGCCATCTGTCCCGTTTCGAGACACGCCCACCTGGGAAGCACATGTATGATACATACACATACGACGGGCGTTTGGCATAAAACTCGCGCTATACGCGTGATATATGCCAAGCGCGCGAGAGGAGGCGAAGATGGCGACACTCAACGGTGGATTCCAAGTGGCCTCGTGGGATGAGAACGCCTACGACGAGCGCGACGGCCGGCGGCTGACCAGAGCGACGGTCACCCAGACCTTCGAGGGAGACATCACCGGGGAGGGCAGGTCGGAATCCCTGATGGCCTACCAGCCGAACGGGAGCGCCCGCTTCGTCGGGCTGCAGCTGGTCGACGCCGAGGTGGCCGGGCGGCGGGGCACGTTCGTGCTCGAGACCAGCGGAGAGTTCGACGGCGCGGTGGCGCGGTGGCAGGCCCGCGTGGTCCCCGGGTCTGCGACCGGCGAGCTGGCCGAGCTCACCGGACACGGCGCCTTCGAGGCTCCCCACGGCTCCCGGGCGTCGTATGAGCTCGAGCTCGAGCTCCCCGAGCGCTGATCCGGACCTGCCCCGGCTGGCCAACCTGCTCGGGGCCTGGTCGCTGGCCGTCGCGGACCGCATCGCCGCAGCGGCCACCGCTGCGGCGGGTCGGGGCGGGCAGGCGCCGGCCGCGCTGGTCGCGCTGGATCAGTTCGCCGAGGGGAGCACGATCGACGAGTTGAGCGCGGTCCTCGGGCTGACCCACTCGGCCACGGTCCGTTTGGTCGACGCGCTTCAGGCTGACGGGCACGTCGTGCGCGGGGGCCGAGCCGGTGACCGGCGCGCGGTGGCGCTGCGACTCACGTCGTCGGGCCGGGCGGCCGCCCGGCGGGTCACTCGGGCGCGCGGCGAGGCCGTCCAGCATGTGCTTGGAGGCCTGACCGATGCGCAATGCCGCGCCCTGACGGCGATGGCTGAGCGCCTCACGAGCGACCTCGCCGGACTGCGGCTGGATCAGCGCCGCGCCGGCGAGCTTCCCCCGGGCGGATGGCTGTGCCGGATGTGCGACTTCGCCGCATGCGGCCGGCCAGAGGGCAGATGCCCGGCCGCCGGGCGGGCTGCGCTCACCCGCGGCTCTGCCGGGTAGCCTGGTCTGCGTGAGACGGCTATGGGTGGTGTCGGCGACGGTTGCCGTGGCCGTGGCCTCGCACGGGGCGGCGGCACGCGCCGCGGGAGTTCGATCGGTGGCGGTGCCCGCGGCCGGCCGGGCGGTGAACACCTCGCATCCGAACCATGTCGTCGGCCACGGCACGCCGGCCAGCTGCACCTCGGCCGCGGTTATCGCCGCGGTGCGCGCCGGCGGGATCATCCGCTTCGCCTGCGGCCCCGGGCCGGTGACGATCCGGATGAACGCGACGGCCAAGGTGAGGAACACGAGCCGCAGGGTCGTCCTCGACGGCGGTGGACTGATCACGCTGAGCGGCGAGGGCCGCCATCGCATCCTCTACATGGACACGTGCGATCGCGCGCAGGTCTGGACCACCTCCCACTGCGACAACCAGGCCACGCCTGAGCTGGTCGTCCAGAACCTGTCGTTCGAGGGCGGGAATTCGACCGGTCAGCACTTCGACGGCGGCGGTGGCGGAGCGATCTTCGACCGCGGCGGACGGCTGCGGATCGTCAACTCAACCTTCACGGCCAATCGCTGCGACCACTACGGACCGGATCTGGGGGGCGGAGCGGTCAGAGCGCTCTCCCAGTACCACGACCTGCCGGTTTACGTCATTGGAAGCCGCTTCACCTCCAACGTGTGCAGCAACGGCGCCGCGCTGAGTAGCATCGGCGTGTCCTGGACGGTGCTGAACAGCCGCTTCGTCGACGGTCGCGCGATCGGCCGCGGTGCGAACCCAGCTCCGCCCGGGAGCCCCGGCGGCGGAAGCGGCGGCGCGATCTACAACGACGGTGATCGGATGATGCTCACCGTCGGCGGCTGCCTGTTCAGCGGAAACCACGCCAACGAGGGCGGCGGCGCGATCTTCTTCGTCAGCAACGACCGCACCGGCACGATGTCGATCCGGGACAGCACGCTCACAGACAACCCCAACGACGTGTTCCACACTCCGGGCCTGGCGGGGATCTACTTCCTCGGCGCCCGCCGGCCCGCGGTCATTCGGTCGATCCTGCGCTGAGCGGGCCGCGCGGAAGCAGCGCGCGCAGGTCGTCGATCACGTCGGCTTCGTCGGCGTGCTTGTCCGGCCGGTAGCGCTTGACCCGGGCGAAGCGCAGCGCGACACCACCCGGGTACCGGGTTGAGGACTGGACC
Source organism: uncultured Solirubrobacterales bacterium (assembly GCA_963834625.1). Lineage (GTDB taxonomy): Bacteria > Actinomycetota > Thermoleophilia > Solirubrobacterales > Solirubrobacteraceae > Palsa-465. Next base: position 188,035 of record CAWICM010000001.1, read on the forward strand.
CCGTCGAGGGCGATCTCCACGACGAGCTCGGGACGCACGAGTACGGCGATTCCCCGCCGCCCGGTCTCCCGCGCGAGCAGCTCGCCCGTCTGCCAGGTGAGCAGCTCGTCGGTCAGGCCCTTGAAGCACTTGCCGACCATCACGAACCCACCGGTCGCGGGGTCGCGGGCGCCGAGGTGAAGGTTCGAGAGCCAGCCTCGCCGGCGGCCGTGGCCCCATTCGGCGCCGAGCACGACCAGGTCGTAGGTGCGTACGGGCTTGACCTTGCGCCACGCCTGGCCGCGGCGTCCGGCGGCGTAGGCCGAGTCCGCGTCCTTGACCACGACTCCCTCGTGCCCGGCCGCGAGGGACTCCTCGATCACGCGCTGGCCCTCGGCCGGATCGGAGGTGAGCACGCTGGGGATCTTGAGCTCGGGAGCGGTCTCCGCCAGCCGCGCGGCGCGCTCGCGCAACGGCGCGTCCAGCAGGTCCTCGCCGTCGAGGTGCAACAGGTCGAACAGGAACGTGACGATTCCCTCCGGCGGGGCGCCTGAGTCGATCTGCGAGACCGTGTGCTGAAACGAGCCAGGGCCCTCCTCGCTCATCCACAGTGCCTCCCCGTCGAGCACGGCCTGTCTCACCGGAAGGCGCAGCACCGCGGCAACGATCCCCGGCAGCGTCGCGGTGATCTCGTTCAGGTTGCGGGTGTAGATGCGGACATCGGAACCCCGGCGGTGGATCTGGATGCGGATCCCGTCGAGCTTCCATTCCACCGAGGCGCACTCAAAGCCCACCACCGCTTCGGCGACCGTGGCGCTCGTGGACGCGAGCATCGGAAGGATCGGCCGGAAGATCTCGAAGCCGATCTGCTTGAGTCCCGGCTCGCCTTCGGCCATCGCCACCTGGGCCATCCGGGTGAGATCGCCCGAGAGCATCAGCGCTCGGCGTGCGATCACGCCCGGGACGCCGGCCGCCTTGGCCACCGCGTCGGCCATCAACCCGGCCAGCGCGCCCTGCCGCAGTCCGCCGGTCAGCAGCCGTCCCAGGAAGTCGGCCTCCGGCGCGGTGGCGCGGGCGAACAGGTCGTCCAGGAGCTGCCGGCGCCGGTTCCCCGATCCGGTGCCGGTGCTCGCCTCGATCTCGGTGATGGCGCGATCGACGTCCTCAACTGTCAGCGACGGCTCCACGGCCGACGGGGCCTGGATGCCGTAGACCGTGGCGTAGCCGATGCCGACTCGGCCCTGCCGGGGCACGCCAGAGAGAAAGCCGACCACGATCGGGACCTCGCCTGCCTCGAGCGTCTGTAGCAGCTCGGCGAGGACCGCGACCTTACGCGAGCGCGAGCTCGTCTCGGATACGAGCCGCGAGGCCTCCACGACGTCGGCGAACGGGGTCAAGCCCGGGCATCTAAGCACGCGGACCAGCTCTCGTCCCGGAATGGGTCCGCCGCCGTCCGCCGGTTACGATCGGGCTCGTGGTGCACCTCGACGCCGTCTCCCAAGACGCGTGGATCTGATCGTCGGCGCGACGGGCTACGTCGGCACCCTCCTGACGAAGGCACTCGTCGCCGAGGGCCGGGCGGTGCGGGCGCTATCGCGCCGCCCGCGTTCGTTGGCGGCCTCGGGCACCGTCGAGAGCGTCCGGGGCGACGTCCTGAAGGACGAGGGATTGGACACGGCGCTCGCGGGATGCGACGTCGCGTACTACCTGGTCCACTCGATGGAGGCCGGGGCGAGCAGCTTCGAGTCCCGCGATCGTGAGGCGGCGCGAAACTTCGTGGCCGCGTGCCGGCGGGCCGGCGTGGCTCGGGTGGTGTATCTGGGCGGCATCGAGCCGAGCGGCCCGCTGTCGTCCCACATGCGCTCGCGGCTCGAGGTCGAGCGGATCCTGATGGCGGGCGTGCCCGGCGCCGCCGGCCTGCGAGCCTCGATCATCATCGGGGCCGGCAGCCCCTCGTTCCGCTTGATGGTCCGGCTGATCGAGCGGATCCCGGCCCTCCCCCTACCCCCGTGGCGGCAGCGGCGCACCCAGCCGATCGCTGAGCGCGACGTGATCGAGTGCCTGGTCCGCACGCCCCTGATCGATGCCACCGCCGGGCGCTCGATCGACCTGGTCGGGCCTGACGCGCTGACCTACGCCGAGATCCTGGCCGGGATCGCGGCCGAGCTCGGGATCGACCGGCCTGCGGTCCGGTTGCCGATCTTCACCGCACCGGCGTTCGCCGCTGTGGCCTCGCGGATAGCCGGCTCAGACGTCGATCTGGTGCGAGCGCTGATGGGCAGCCTGAACGCCGATGTCTTGCCGCGTTCGGAGCGTGCGACGGAGGAGATGGCCGAGGTGTTCGGGCTGAAGCCGCTGGGTTTCACGCGGGCGGTGCGGCGCGCACTGACCGACTGGGAGCACGAGGAGCCGCTGGCGGCGCGCTGAGCGCTCCTCGGAACCTGGTACGAGGTCGGCGCTGAGCGTACGCTGTCACTGTGGAAGGGGAGCGCATCCAGCGTCAATCCGACGGGCGCCGCGATCTGGTCGTGATTGGCGCGTCCGCGGGCGGCGTAGAGGTGCTGAGACGCGTGGTGAGGGACCTGCCGGCGGACCTGCGCGCCGCGGTCTGCATCGTGCTGCACATCTCCCCCGACCGCCCCAGCATGCTCGCGCACATCCTGCGCCAGGCCGGGACGCTGCCGTGCCGAGCGCCGCGCGACGGCGAACGGCTGCAGGAGGGCGTCATCCTCGTGGCGCCGCCCGACCATCACCTGGCGATCGAGGACAGCCAGGTCCGCCTGACGGTCGGTCCCCGCGAGAACGGCCACCGGCCGGCGGTCGATGTGCTGTTCCGCTCGGCTGCTCGGGCCCTCGACAGCCGTGTGGTCGGGGTCGTGCTGTCCGGAAACCGCGACGACGGCTCAGCCGGTCTCGCCGTGATCAAGGCAGCCGGGGGGGCCGCGATCGTCCAAGACCCCGAGGATGCGATGTACTCCGGTATGCCGGCCAGTGCGATCGCGAGCGTGACCGTCGACGCGATCGTGCCAGCCTCAGGGGTCGCGAGTACGATCGCGGCAATGGTCAACGGGCAGGAGCCCCCGCCCGAGGCTCGACCCGCTGGCGCCCTGCTGGAGCGGAGGGCTCAGCAAGCCGAGCAGCGCGCGCAGGTACGGTCGGCGCACCGATCCCAGCGACAGGCGCACCCGGAGGAGCGAGCCGCATGAGCGTCGACCGGGTTGATGCCACGCTCGATGCTCTACTCGAGTTCGTCAAGGACACTCGTGGCTTCGACTTCACCGGCTACAAGCGCACGACGATCCAGCGTCGCGTGAGCAGGCGCATGGCGGACGTCGGTGTCGAGCGCTACGACGACTATCTCGACTATCTCGAGCTGCACAGCGAGGAGTTTGCCGAGCTGTTCAACGCGCTGCTGATCAACACCACCGGTTTCTTCCGAGACCCCCAGGTGTGGGAATACCTGGCGACGGAAATCGCGCCGCAGTTGCTCGCCACGCGCCCCGTCGAGGCTCCGATCAGAGTGTGGTGCGCCGGCTGCGCGTCAGGAGAAGAGGCGTACACGCTGACGATGATGCTGGCGCGCGTCATGGGGGAGCCTGCGTGCCGGGATCGCGTGAAGATCTATGCCACGGACGTCGACGAGGAGGCCCTCGATGCCGCCCGCCAGGGAGCTTATTCGCCGCGGCAGATCGAGGACGTGCCGCACGATGCGCTCGAGCGCTTCTTCGAACGGACGGACCAGCGCTACGTGTTCCGCAAGGACCTGCGGCGCTGCTTGATCTTCGGTCGCAACGACCTAGTCCAGGACGCCCCGATCTCCCGCATCGATCTGCTGGTGTGCCGGAACACGCTTATGTACTTCACGGCGGAGACTCAGGCCCAGATCCTGCGTCGCTTCAAATTCGCGCTCGATAACGACGGCTATCTCGTGCTCGGCAAGTCGGAGATGCTGATCACCCCCAGCGACATGTTCGCGCCCGTCGAGCTCAAGCGCCGGGTGTTTCGCAAGGTGATCAAGCCGACTCTGCGCGACCGTGTCCGCGTAATGGCCGGCAACGCCATTCGCGGGCAGGGACCGATGGAACCCGACAGCCTCCACGAGGCTGCGTTCGACGCCGGGGCGCCTCCGCAGATCGTGCTCGATCACAACCGTTCGATGATCATGGCCAACGACGCGGCCCGCCGGGTGTTCGGTCTTGGACCCAATGATTTCGGCCGGCCCGTGCAGGATCTGGAGCTCTCCTATCGCCCGATCGAGCTGCGTAACCATCTCGACGCGCTCGACCGAGAGCTCCGGCCGGCGGAGATCACTGGTGTCGCATGGCGCCTGGGCGAAGCCGACCGGATCTTCGACGTGCGCCTTGCGCCGCTGCGTAGCGACGGCGAGGCGGTGGGAACCAGCATCGCGTTTATCGACGTGACCGACACCCACCGCCTTCAGGACCAGCTCGCCACCTCCAAGCGAGATCTCGAGCAGGCCTACGAGGAGCTGCGGTCGACGGTCGAGGAGCTTGAGACGACCAACGAAGAGCTCCAGTCGACCAACGAGGAGCTTGAGACGACCAACGAAGAGCTCCAGTCGACCAATGAGGAGCTTCAGACGATGAACGAGGAGCTCCAGTCGACCAATGAGGAGCTCGAGACGATGAACGAGGAGCTCCGGCACCGCAGCCAGGAGGTCAACGACGTCAACTCGTTCCTCGAGACGATCCTCGGCACAATCGGGATGGCCGTCGCCGTGCTCGACCGCAACCAGCGTGTGCAGGTCTGGAACGGCAAGGCGAGGGAGCTGTGGGGGGTGACCCCCGAGGAGGCCGAGGACGAGTACCTGCTGGCGCTCGACATCGGGCTGCCGGTCGACGAGCTCAAGCGAGAGTTGCGCGCCGCGATCAACGGCGACTCAGCACGCGAAGAGATCATCCTCGCCGCCACCAACCGGCGCGGCAAGCCGTTTCAGTGCCGCGTCACGATCCTGCCGCTGGGGACGAGCACCGGAAACGGAGCGGTGTCGGGCGTGATCATGATGATGGAGGCCGTCGGCGCCTGACTGCATCCGCTTCGATCTGCTTGCGGAGCGCCTCCATTCGAATTCGCTGACTCCGCACGTCCTTGAGCTGCCGGCGGGTCTCTTCGCGATCCAACGCATGCCGCTCACGCAGCTGGTGAACCATGTCCCGTAGCGTGGCGTGGCTAACGGCCGGATCATCCGGCGGCGGCGGCGGCGCCCATTCTCCGTGCGTCGCGCGCATGACCTCGGCCGGGAGGACTCTCGGTACGGTCCCCGCGGGCTGCGGCGGCGGTTCCAGCAGGAGCCACCCTGAGTCCTGGTGGACGATTGCTCCCTCCTCAGCGAGCTTGCGCAGTGCCAGGGTCACGGTCGGGCGACGTGCCCCGACCATTGCCCCGAGCGTCTCGTGGGTCAAGGCCAAAGGGACCCTGACCCCGCCGCTGGTGACCTGTCCCCACGACTCCGAAAGGAGCCACAACATGGCGAGCAGACGGTCCTCGACGCGCGGGAGCTGGCAGATCACCAGCTGAGCCGTGAGCCGTTGCAGCTGCTCGCCAACGCAGCTGTACAGACCCTGGACGACTCGCGGCCAGCGGTAGGCGGCCGCGAGCAAGTCGTTGCCGAACAATCCGAGCCGCACGGGCGTGGTGGCTCGAAATTCGAACGCCGCGAGCCATTCGGGCAATAGCTCGCTGCCTTGGACGAGCAGATCGCCGGGGCCGAGCAACAGCATGCCCGTTTGGTCGCCGACGAGCAGCGTATTGATCACGACGCCCTCGAGCACGGTGGCGCCGAACGCCTTGTGACCCGCGAGGAGCGCTGCCATCTCCAGCGGACCGGGACCGGCGGTGATCACCGGCAGGTTCACACCGGCGAGCTCCCGCCGCTCGTCGCTCGTCAGGTGTCGCGTCAGCTCGAGCCTGGCGTCGAGGAGGGATACGCGCTCCGTTTGGGTCATCGTGTTCTGTTGCCTGCGGCGCACTGATTGCGCGGGCCCGCCGTGGGAACGTTGCAAGTATGAACGACCCAGAACTGGTCGCAGAAGCGCGGGCCCGAGAGAAGCGCGCGCGGGAGCGCGAGGAGCGCGCGCTGGAGCATCAGCACGAGGCGGAACGCAAGGCTGCGGCTACAAGTGATTCGGACAAGGCGCACGCACACCTGGAGGAGGCGGCAAGCCACGCCCGCGCAGCGCAGGTCCACCGCGAGGCCATCGAGCTGCAGGTCAAGCACGCAGACGAGCACTCCTGAGAAGCGCCACCGCGCGAGCGAGCCCGACGGACGACCAGGCTCCGGCCTAGTGCCCTCGCCTCGATCGTCCGCCGTTGGCTCTGATGGGAGGAGAGAGATCCTGCCCATCCATGATTACCATGCTGCCTGGTCGGACTCCGTCGGAGGGTTGGATTACAACCTCGCCCAGTGCGGGGTCGATTTGGACGCTGGCCGGTCTTCGGCTATGCGGAGACCGACGTCTCGCCGTCCGCGATCGGCTCGAGCGTGAAGACCTCGACCGCGACGTCCCGGGCGGTATCGATGCCGCTCACGAATGCCAGCGTGCGCCGGCCCAGCGCCTCCTCGACAATCGCTCGAAACTGATCCTCGAGCGCGTACTGGAAGAACAGCCGCGCCTCGCGCAGCCGCTGGTGCTCACCCATCGCCACCAGGTTGCGCTCGGCCACGGTCAGACTGGACTCGAGGATCACGACGAGCGTGTCCTGCCCGGCGAACTGCGCTCGCGCCTTGGTCGGACCCCGCCCGAATGCCTCCTTGTACAGGCGCACCATCGCGTTCGAGATCTCGAGCATCGGGCTCTTGTCCGCAACTGCCGAGTTCCCGGTATGTCGCTCGGCGATTCCTTCTGAGATGTCTTCTTGCATCCTCATCGGTCCAGCTCCTATGGCTCGTCCCCTACGGCCCCCGGAGCCCGAGACGTGATGATCAGATTTTCTCCTTAGTGCGGCCAGTCGGACCGGTGCACGGCCAACGACACCGGTCGTATGGTTGGACTCGAGAAAATGTAGGTCGCCACCGGCGCTGATCCAAGCCTAAGGTTGAAAAGCAACGCGGATCACGTCCTGCCATCCGGTGGCCCGGTTCACGGGCGAGGATCGCTGAAAACGCCGGTGGCGCCGGGACTTCAGCGGTTGGTCGCGGTTGCTCCGTTAGTCGCGATCCGTGCAGATCGGCGGCGGTCCGACCCGCATCCCATTGCTCAGCCGATCGAGATCCGCATCCGGTGGACACGGTGGCTGCTTCGCAACACAAGCGTGTAGCTACCGCGCTTCAGCCGCCGCTTGTCGTTCAGCATGAGCGCCGAAGACCCGCCCCCGACGCGCACGCTCTCACCGCTGGCGTACACGACGCGGCCGCGTGAGATCGTCGCGTGGACGACCTGGCCAGTAGTCGTGAACTTGACGGTGCCGGACACAAGCTTGCCCCGGCACCTCTGGACTTTGTGGTGCGGGTGAATCACGGTCTTGCACGTGACGAGCTCGACCTTGCCGGCAGGGCCCTGAGGCCCCCGGGCGCCGGTTGCTCCGGCTGGCCCCGGGGCGCCGGTTGCTCCGGGCGATCCCGCCGGTAGCGACCCGCCAATGCCGGAGAGCGAAATGTTCGCCGCCGCCGGCGCGTTCGTGAGCAGACTCATCGTCGCCGAACTCACGCCCTGTGCCTGTGGATCAAAGCGCACGCCGACCACACAACTCGAACTCGGCGCGACCGACCCCTGGCATTGGTGATTGTCGATCTCATAATCGCCGGGATTCGCGCCTGACAACATCACACCGGAGACCACCAGCGGCGCCGAGCCGTCGTTCGCGATCGTGACGTCCTTCTCGGCACTCGCCGTCTCCTGCGGCTGCGTGGCGAAGGCGAGTGAGGCTGTGCTCTCGTCGGCGGTGGGCGCGTCATAGGTGATCGATACCTCCGCCGCGGAGCTGGTGGGCGCCGCCGGGGTGACCATCGTGCCGGCCGGCGTGACGAAGCTCGATCCACCGCCACCGCCTCCGCCGGAGCCGGATGCGTCGCCGACGCCGCCGCCACCACCGCCGTAGAACCCACCACCGCCACCACCGCCCGTGCGGTAGGCGTTGTTGCCGCCACTCCCACCATCTCCCCCCACGCCGACCGTGCCGGGCGCGCCGACCGCTACCGGGCTCGTTCCGCCTGCGCCTCCCCCGGAGGACCCGCCGGCACCGCCGCCGCCCCCGTCACCGGAGCTGTCTCCGGCCGCGCCCGCGTTGCCGCCGTTACCGCCACCGGAGTAGCCGCCGGCGCCACCACCACCGCCTGCGACCACCATCAAAGAAGCGAAGCTCGTCGATGGCGAGCCTGTTCCGACGACTGACGCGCCGCCACCGCCAGCGCCGGTAAGCGCGCCGAAGAAGTCGCTGCCGCCATTGCCTCCACCGCCCAAGCCGGCGCTGCCCGCACCGTGGCACCCACCGCCCCCCGCGGCCCCCACCCCGACGAACAGTTGCTGATTTGGCGAGACGGGCAGGGTCGCGGTCACCGTTGCACCCTCCCCACCAGTGGGTCCCCAGCACGGGTTATCGCCACCCGCCGCTCCGATCGCGGTCACGCTGATGCTCGTCACGCCGGCCGGCACCGTGAACGTGTACTCGCCAGGTGTGCTGAACGGTGTTGTTTCGGTCACGTCCGCGCTTGCGGGCGCAGCGCCGGTCGCCACGAAGGCAGCCGCCAGCAGAGCACCGATAACACGATGGTGGCTCATCGAGCCCTCCCTCTGAGATTTAGACGCCAACAGACCCCGCTGCCCGAAGAAGCCCCAGACGACGCGAGCGAAAAGGCTAACACGCCCCCTCCCTGAGGGAACGGGTCTATGAAGCCCTGCCAACTCTCGGCCGATCCGTTACCGGAGCTGTCGGCCGTGAGCTCATCGACGTCGGCCGACGATCGAGGAAGCTGGTGGCGTGGGCACGGAAAACAGGCCGTTTGCAGCGGTACCATCCCGCCGGCGGGGCGGTTAGCTCAGCTGGTAGAGCGCCTGCCTTACAAGCAGGAAGTCGCTGGTTCGAGTCCGGCACCGCCCATGGCCCGTTTTGCAGGGATTTCGTGCGGAGTCCGGAGGAGTGACGCTCGTCGGCGGACACCTCACGGACTCGATCAGGCACGGCCGAGTGCCGTGCCGCCTAGAGCCCTACGGGTCGTGCAGTTCGCGCATTTAGCGCCGGCTCATGCGTTCACGCTAGGCGCAGAAACCCGTTGTGGTGATCAACCAAGGAGGGATTGATGGCTGACCTGCCATCTATTAGGTCCGGCAACGTTGACTCGCAGCAAATCGTGCGGCTGTCCCGGTTTCTCGCACGAGCGCGGCAGTAGGCCGTGCGCAAGAGGGAGGACTTCGCTGGCGTTCGTCTGGGCGTAGACGCGAGTGGTGGCGTGACCGTGTATGCGGCGAGCGTGCGACCCCTCGTCATCAAACAAGGAGGATCAGCATGAGGAAGTTCGCAGTCGCAGCAGCGGTCGCAGTGATCACCGCGATCGTGGCCGGACCGGCGCTGGCGTCAACGACGGTCTCGGCCGCCAGCATCAAGGTCACCGGCGCGACCCGGTTCGGCAGCTCGACGCTGAACCCGACGCTCCCCTTCACCGTGGGGCGCAACAGCGCGTGCTCGGTCGTAGGCACCAATGACAGCAATTCTCCGCCGACGGTCGGCTTGGACTTCAGTGTCGCGACGATGTCCGTCGCGCTGCCGCGTTCGCGGTTTCACGACGGGACCTTCAAGCTGTCACAGCTCGCGGGCGCGACCTTCTGGCGGTATTCGCGTAACACGAGCCGGGAGTGGGAGATCGTCCGCCACCACGGGTCGGCTTCCCTGACGCTGTCGGGCGACGACGAGATGTCGGGCCGTTTCTCAGCCACGATGTACCCGGTTCACCTCAGCCCTCCCGGCGTCACTTCGCCGCTGGACGGCAAGCCGAATCTGCACAAGCCGATCCACGTCGTCGCTCATTGGAGCTGCGCCGGGGACTGGCATGACCCGTTCCCTGTCCAACCAACGCAGTAGGGACGACCTTGCCGCTCCCCCGGCTTACGTCGGGGGAGCGCTCTCCCGGTCTTGGGCTTATGCCGCGAGAGTCATCTGCGCATCCGGCGCAGGAGCAGGCCCCCGCTCGACGGCGTAGCGCGTGACGCGGATCTCCGCTCGCGCCGGCTCGCCGTAACGCGTTGTTCCCGCAGTCCTGACGATCTGCCCGTCGTCGCCATAGACGACGTTCGTGAGCGCGTCGAGCACGCCCCGGATCAGTTTGTCTACGTCAGGCATCGTGCTCGGCACCGTCGGCGCGTCAGGGCGCAGCACACGCGGGAACTTGCCAGTCCGGTAGTGGGCCTTGGGTCGCGGCAGCTTCGCCGCTTCGAGCTGAGCTTCGCGATCGGACGGGCGATCAGCCAGCGCGGCGGCCCGGGTGTTCGTCCGGAGCTGTACTCCGACGACCTGTCGACCACCTCGCGGAGCAGGCGCCTCGGTACGGCCTGATCCCCCGACCAGCATGGAGGACAATGGCTACGCCCACGGGGCCGAGTGCCAATACGTCCCCCCACCCCTTGGTCGAGGCTCAGCTCGAGGGCATGGGAGGTGTCTGAGGCAGGGAGGCCGCCAGCGCGTCAGCAAGCGCCTGCGCCGGCTAGCGTCGGACCGCATATGGTCAAGATCGCCCACACCTTCGAGACCCGCCACCCCGGAGCGGACATCGCCTTCATCAATACGGGCCTCGAGCGCAACTACATCGACGTGCTGCGCGACGGCGAGGTCGACATGCTCGCTATCCGTCTGCCGCTCACCGAGCCCGACATCACTGTCGGCCCCGTGCTCTCGCACGAGGAGCGCGTGCTGCTCGTTTCCACAGACGATCCGCTAGCCCAGCGCGAATCGGTGAGCATCGAGGACATCGGCGATCGCCCGGTGTCGGACATCAAAGTGTTCCCGCGCGAGATGATGGACGCGTTCGTTCCACCCGTCACCCCGTCGGGCCGGCGCCTACGCCGTGCCGTCACCCGCCACACGGAGGAAACCGTGATTCGTGTCGCGCTCGGCGAACAGGTCCATCCCACCGTCCCCAGCCATGTCGAATTCATGGCCCACCCCGGGATCGCCAGCGTGCCGATCTCAGACCTGCCCCCATCCGAGACCGCGCTCGCCTGGCTCACCGCCAACCACTCACCCTTAACCCCACGCATTTGCACTGGCCGCGGCTGACGTGCTCGCTCACACCGGCCTGGCCGAACACCGATCAGCCGAATCCGCACATGCGCAACCCGGCAGCGTCGCGTGAGAGCTCGAAGCGTGCGGACGCCAAAGCACGCCCGAGCCTCGGAGGCGCCGCACGACGAACACGCAGCGGACGCCGCCCGGCACGGTTGACTGCCCTGCTCAGCGGCCACCCATTGGGGCCTGCGCGTCGTGCACAGCGGGGGTCTAACCCACCGGGGCTTGGTTTCACTCCGGCTTACGAACACAACGTTCCGTTGTTGACAGTCGGCCGGGGTGACTGATCGCTGAACGCCAGCGCTTCTCGGCTGCTCGCGCGGAGCATCGCCGGCGCGATCTCCCAGGCATACGCGAGGTAACAGCGGCGCGCGTTGATGATCTCCACTGCCTCTCGCGGTCCGCTCGGCTACCTCCCGGCGAGGTCTGCGGCGGCCAGATCCAGTCGTACCGCGCAATGATGCGGAGACATCTCGACCCGACGTCACAGGGCTTTGCCTTCGCAAGGCGATCTTCGACAGTGACATCGAGCGGCCGGACACGACGTTCGATTCTCAGGCGAGAACACCCTAGCCCTGGCGCCGGGACCCGCGGCCCCTCCGTGCCTTCGGCTGGCGCGCCTCGGTCGAGGGGACTAGGCGCGGCCCGAGCTAGCCGTCAGCGGCGTCCGGTCCTGTCTGGCAGGTTGGCGGGTGGCGAGGTGCTGCCGGCTGACCTCGGCGAGCAGCTCGAGCAGCGCTGCTGTGGCCGCTGATCGATGCACGCGGGCGAGGGTGGCCGCGGCGACGGTGCGCTTCGGGGCCGAGCCTCCGAGGTTGCGCACGGTGATATCGCCCCGCACGTTGGTGAGTGCCAGCTCGGGAACGACGGCGACGCCTGCGCCAGCGGCGACCATTCCCTGCACGACGTTGAAGTCGTCGCTGCGGAAGCGGACATGAGGCTCCTCGGGGATCGACTCTGGGCCCGGGGCGAGATAGACGCGGCCGTGGCGGGTGGGGCTGCGGCTAAGCTCGATCCGCACCTCCCGGGCGAGGTCTTCGAGGCGCAGTCGTTTGCGGCTGGCGAGTCGGTGTCCGGCGGGCATCAGCGCATATCTGGGCTCGTCGAGCAGATGGTGCAGATCGATGCCTTCGTACATGGTGCCGAACCCCTCAGGGTGGTCGCGAGCGGTCGCGACGATCGCCACCTCGAGTTCGCCCGCGCGGAGCATCGGCACTGCCTCTTCGGGCTCGGCCTCGAGGGCCGAGAGCTCAACCTCGGGATAGCGCGCGGTGAACAGCGACACGGCCATGGGCACCAGCGCAGCGCCCGCGGTGGGAAACGTCGCCATCCGCACGCGTCCGCCGCGCAGTCCGGCGATCGCCTCTAGCTCCCGCTCGGCGAGTGTCTGTTCGGCCAGAATCGCCTCGGCGTGGCGAAGCAGCGCCTCGCCGGCGGTGGTGAGGCGCACGCCGCGGCTCGTGCGCTCGAGCAGCGGCATGCGCGCGCGGCGCTCGAGCAACGCCATCTGCTGAGAGACGGCCGGCTGCGTGTAGCCGAGCGCCGCGGCGGCAGCCGAGAGGGAACCGAGGCGAGCGACTTCCCGGAAGACCGCAAGATGCCGGAGCTCAAACATAAGTAGAGCTTAGAGCTTTTCCCCATAGACCCGTATTTGAACTTATAACCCTCCGGAGCCATACTCAGACCAACACCCGATCAAAAGAGGCCAGCATGATCCTCAGCGACTACATCCATCAGCAGCTTGCCGCCGGCCGCCAGCACGACCTGCTCGAAGCCGCCGAGCGCCACCGGCTCATCGCCCGCACCCACCGGCCCCATGCCACACGACCGCGCCTGCATCTGTCCCCGCGACGAGAAACTCCGCGCCGCCGGACTGCCCCCCAGCCATGCCTTCACCCAGCCAGACCAACCACGCGATGAACACCACTCGTCCTCGCCTCGTAGGGATCAACCATGTCGCGCTCGAAGTGAGCGATCTCGAGGCAGCAATTGCGTTCTACGGCACGATCTTCGAGCTGCGCGGCGTCGACCGCGAGCCCGGCATGGCGTTCGTCGACATGGGCGATCAGTTCCTCGCATTCAGCCAAGGGCGCCACCAGCGGCCAGACCAAGACCGACACTTCGGCCTCGTAGTCGACGACAAGCCAGCAGCCCGAACCGCCCTCGTGGCGCACGGCGTCCAGATCCTCCCCGGCCCACGGCTCGACTTCCTCGACCCTTGGGGCAACCGCGTCCAGCTAGTCGACTATCGGGACATCCAGTTCACCAAGGCTCCCGCAGTAATCCACGGAATGGGCCTAGACCACGTACGTAAGCGAGTCGCAGCCGTGCAACAACTCCAGGCCAAAGGACTCACCTAGCTCTCGGCATGGCTCCGAGTGCGGTGCACTCCCTGGCATCGCCGCCCCGCCGGCACGACGAACAACGCAGCCTCGATCTCACGAAGGGTCTACCGGACCACGACCGCTCTTATCCGGGCGGAGCCGCCGGGCGCCCGACGGCCAACGCGGCTGCTGCGTCACCGACGCAGAAGCGAAATCGAAGTACGTTCTAATCTCGGAGCTCGATGCGCAGTGCGTGGTAGGCCGAGCTGTCGATGTTCTGGACCGAGTGCGGCCCCTCGGCGTCCATCCAGGTGGCCTTCGGTCCTTGTCGCGGTGCAAAATGACCAGGCGATGGGTGTGCTCGGGCTCGCGCTGGCCCGGCGCAATCGTGATCACGAACGCGCGAACGCGCCCGTTCTCGAACAGCAGCCGCTGCGAGTTCGGCGCGGCGATCAACGCGTCAAGCTCGTCTTCCCACGCCCGTTGGTCGTGGCCGGTCATCGGTCTGGACCCGTTTGTTTGCTGGCCGCCCGTCCGGGTCGCGGACGGGGAAGGAAACCGGCCAGCGCCGGCCGGGAGGTCCGGGCTGGGCGAAATCCTGGCGCGTGAAGCGGGGTGAGCGGGTGGTGCGATGCGGCCCGGCCAGCGCAATCTGGCCGGTTCAGTCCGACGTGGCGCTGACGGCGGTCATGCGGCGTCGCGAATCGTCGGCCTACCTTCCACCGCGACGCATGCCCGCGCGTTCGACGCGCCGGAAGCTCGATCATCACAGAGCGTCTCGGCGGCGAACATGTATTTGCGGGGCTGCCACCAACGCCGCAGCAGCAGTATCGGCGCAGTGAGGATGGCGCCGACGATCGGGGGGATCAGCAGTACCACGGTGGCAACGGCGGCGAGCGCCAGCGCTGGCAGCGCGAGCGGAGCCAGCACGAAGAGGAGCATTCCGGCGCCGGCCGCGAGACCAGACATCTCGCTTACCAACTCGATACCCGACGGTTTCGGCGACTGGTCAACCAGGTGGCGCGGTGCGGGCCGCCGGCCGGTCTCTCCCGGGGCGCCAGTGACAAGGATGCTCACGATCGGCTCCTTTCTTCTGAACCCACACCCCAAGGGACCCCGTCTCGGCCACCCGCCCGAACAGACCGGGCCGTCGACGTTGCATGCGCCGCAGCCAGTGCTCGTGGCTCAGCAGCGAGGCCGGCCGTGAACCCGTCGCGCCAGCTCGCGTAGTGCGGCTGCCAGCCGAGCTCGCGTTTGGCCTTCTCGTTCGAGGCGCCCCGGGCCTCGGTCATCATCGCAGTCGCCACATCACCGGCCGCCAGCCGCCCCAGCCAGCGTGGGATACGCCGCGGCGGCTTGGCACCCAGCGCGCTGGCCAGCACCGGTAGCCAGTCCCGCACGGGCGCGGGCTCGTCATCGACGATGTTGTAGATGCCCGGCTGGCCGTGGTCGACCGCCAAGGCGGTCGCCGCCGCGGCGTCATCGATGTGGACGTGCGACGAGACACCACCACCGTCCCCGATGATCGGGAAGCGACGTTTGCGGACCAGCGCTGCCATGTGCGCGTCCGGAGCGAGGCTGATCGCGGTCCCCGGACCGTAGAGGCCACCGTAGCGCAACACGATGCCCTCGCCCCAGTCGATCGTCGTCACCGCCCGCTCCAGATACAGGATCGCCTCCACCCCTGGCTGCATGACCCCCGACCGGCTGGAACCGAAGGGATCATGATCGGTCAGCACCGGCCCGCCCGTGCGGGCGAACCTGAACGCCGCGAAGCTCTGCGCCGCGAACCGTCGAGCCCGCACCGCGCGACCGGCCGCCAAAAGATGGTCTGTCCCCTCGGTGCGGAGCCGGTTGGTCATAGCGAACATTGGTGAGCGGTCGAGGTGACGCGCGTCACGAACGCTTAGCTCCCCGGACAGCGCCGTGAGCTCGTCCACGATCACCTCGGGCTCAGCCGACGAGACCGCCTGGCCGACCGCCTCGCGGTCCAGCGCATCGGCCACGACCGCGCGCGCCCCGAGGCTGCGCACTAATTCCTGCTTGGACGCGCTGCTCGTCATCCCCACCACCTCGTGGCCTCGCGCCACGAGCTGCGGTATGAGCGCTCTTCCGATTACACCAGTGGCGCCTGCTACGAAGACCTTCATGACTGCTCCTCTCGACTCACAACGCTCTGAGACCCGCTACCCACGCCGCCTGTGCCACATTGACTGGCAGGTCGCGGTTCGTTGATCTCCCTGGTGTGGTCATGTGGTGGTGAATAAGGTGAGTTGCATCCCGTCCGGAGCACGTACGCGGACGTTCCGGTCTCCCCAGGGCGTGTCGACTATCTCGCCGCGCCGCTCGGTGTGAGCGCGCTGCAGCACGCCGTTCAGCGCGTGTGGCGTTTCGAGTCTGAGGGCCAGGCGGACGGGTCCGGCGACGCGCTGACCAACCTCGACCAGGTCGATCTGCGCGGCCTGTCGCCCGTCGATGAGTTCGACCGTGGCGTGGCCGCCGTCGAGGAGGACGACCTGTCCGGTGTCGCTGCTCCAGTCGGCGAGTTCGCTTAGGCCTAACTGATCGCGGTAGAACGCAATCGCTCGCCGGTGATCCTCCACGGTGAGCACGATGCGAAGCTCTTTGACCTCCATCGCCGGCGCCCCTGATCAGGCGAAGGCTGCCGCCGCGGCGGCAGCGATCTCTTCGTCCGGGACCTGGCGGATGTGCTGCGCGATGTTCCACCGGTGGCCAAAGGGGTCGCTGAGCTGGCCGTGTCGCTCGCCCCAGAACTGGTCCGCGAGTGGGTGGTGGACGCTCGCGCCAGCGGCGATCGCCTGCCCCCAGAGCGCGTCGGCGTCCTCGGTGTCGATCTGCAGGACCGTTGCGGTGCCGCCGATCGAGAGCGGGGAGAGGAGTCCGACCTGCGGGAACTCGCTACCGAGGTGGATCGTCGACTCGCCGATCTGCATCGCGACGGTCATCACCTTGCCGCCGGGCAGCGGCACCCGGGACAGCTCGCGAGCGTCAAAGGCACGCTCGTACCAGTGTGCAGCCTCGGCAGCGTCGGGGACGACAAAGTGCGGGGTGATGTTCATGCCATACCTCCGGGTGGATAAGCGGTCTGGTGTTGCGGATCGCTCGCCGCATCGTGTGGGACAGTGCTTGATGATGCTCGCGGTCTAAGGCCGCGCGGACGCCTTCGCGGTGACCTTCACCGGTTTGTCGGTACGCCCGCTCGGCACCTTGTTCACATCGTGCGTGGTCACGGCCTTCCGTGTCGGTGCGAGAACGGTCAGGGCAACGAGCATCGCCGCGACGAGGAACCCGACGGCGATCCAGAAGGCGAGGTGGTATCCCTGGGTGAGCGCGTCCGGCAACGAGACACCGCCGATCCGCAGGGCGGCGGTGCGTTCGGTCGATACGGTGGCGAGCACGGCGAGCCCGAGCGCGCCGCCGACCTGAGTCGAGGTGTTGATCAGACCCGACGCCAGTCCGGCGTCGCACGTCGTGGCGTTGGACATCGCGAGAGTCATGATGGCCGGGAAGCACAAACCCCCTCCGAGTCCCACGAGCACCATGGCAGGCAGGAGCTCCAATGGGTAAGAGACGTGCGTCCCGGCGCGGGCGAGCAGCACAAGACCGGCCGCGAACGGGATGATCCCGGTCACGATCAGGCGCCTGGCTCCGAAGCGGGCGATCAGCGGGTCGGTGTAGCGGACCGACAACGTGCCCTGCACCATCGTGAACGGCAGGAACACGAACCCGATCTGCAAGGCGTCGAAGCCGAGCACACGCTGCAAATAGAGGGCCCCCAGGAAGAACATGCCGTACATGCCAGCCGGAAGGAGCATCTGTATGACGTTTGCCCCCGTCAAAGTCCGTGAGCGAAAGACCCTCAGCGGCATCAGCGGGGTTCTCGCGCGCGCCTCGCGGATGATGAACGCGCCGATCAGCGCGAGCGACAGCGCGCCGAGAACCAGCGTATCCGTGGCGGCCCAACCGTGACGGGCGGCCGAGACAACAATCGTGTACGCAAGCAGCATCAAGGCGCCGGTGATCAGGATCGCTCCGGGCGCGTCGGCGCCGCGGTCAAGGCCCAGGCCGCGGTCGTGATCGATCACCCGCACGGCTAGGAGAGCGGTGAGGATTCCAATCGGGACATTGACCAGGAAGATCCAGTGCCAATTCAGGGTCTGGGTGAGCACGCCGCCAGCCAGTAGACCGATCGAGCCACCACCGGAGGCCACGAACCCGAATACGCCGATCGCTTTGGCAAGTTCTCTGGGCTCGGGGAACATGGTGAAGATCATCCCGAGGATCACCGCCGAGGTCATCGCACCGCCGACGCCCTGGAGCAGCCGGGCGCCGACGAGCATTCCCTGGGTGGACGAGAGCCCGCACACCAGGCTCGCTGTCGTGAATACGGCCAGACCGGTGAGGAAGACCGTGCGGTGTCCTATCAGGTCGCCGACGCGGCCGGCCAACAGCAACAGGCCGCCGAAGGTGATCAAGTAACCGTTGACCACCCACGCCAAGCCTGAGGAGGAGAACCCGAGGTCCTGCCGGATTGCCGGCAGCGCGACATTGACGATGGTGGCATCGAGAACAATCATCAACATCCCGGTGCACAAGACGTACAGCGCGTGCCAGCGCGCGCGGTCTCTAGCTACCAAGTGAACAGGACTCATCTCTGAAACGGTCATCGCGCGCCCTCCAGCATCTCCTCGCGCCGGACACTCGGCATACCCGAGCGGCCGGCACGGTGGTCGTCGATTCGCTCGGCGGCGTCACCGAGCACGAACGTCCCCGCGCGCTGCTGGGCGATGAACTCGAGCGGGAAGCCGAGATCGATCGCGCTGGCGTCGTCCAGCTGCGCTACCTGCTCGCCGCTGAGCGCGACGTCCAGCGCACCCAGGTTGTCGCGCAGCTGACCCTCCCGGCGCGCGCCGATGATCGGTATCACCACGCCCGGACGGGTGCGCAGCCACGCGATCGCCACCTGCGCTGACGTGGCGCCGATCTCCGCCGCGAGCTCATCGACCGCGCGCGCGATCTCGAGGTTGCGCGCGTTGAGCAGCTGCGCGCCGGCGGGGCCGTTGACATGCAGGCGGGCGTTGCCATTGGCGGCATTACCGCCCTGCCTGTACTTGCCGGTGAGCACCCCCATGCCCAGCGGGCTCCAGGCCGTCACCGCCAGGTCCAGCGCCTGTGCCATCGGCACGAGATCGCGCTCGATCGTGCGCTCAAGCAGGCTGTACTGCGCCTGCGCAGCGACGAACGGGGTCCACCCGTACCGCTCGGCCAGCGCGTTCGCGCGGGCGATGACCCATGCCGGCGTGTCGCTGATGCCGAGGTAGAGGACCCTGCCCGCGCGCACTTGATCGTCCAGGGCGCGCATGACCTCTTCGATCGGGGTCAAGAAATCCCAAATGTGCACCCACAGCAGGTCGACATAGTCAGTGCACAGCCGCCTGAGGCTGGCGTCCAGTGCGCGCTGAAGGCTCTTGCGATGGTTGCCCGAGGCATTGGGATCCCGCGGGTTCTGCGACAGCGTGTACTTCGTCGCCAGCACCACCTCATCGCGATAGCCGCCGAGCAGCTCGCCGAGGAACCGCTCAGAGCTCCCGCTCGTGTACGCGTTGGCGGTATCGACGAAGTTGCCGCCGGCCTCGCGGAACGCGGACAGGATCCGCGCGCACTCGGCCTTGTCAGCGCCCCACCCCCACTCCTCGCCGAACGCCATCGTGCCCAGGGCAAGCTCGGAGACGCGGAGGCCCGAATTGCCGAGAAGCTTATACCTCATGAGATTCTCCCTTCGTTTTGCAGACAGACGCTCGTGCGTGGTGGCGCACGCCCCGCGCCGCAGGCCGCAGTCAGCGGCTGGCTCAGCGCGTCGAAGCCGGGCAGCGGACCTACGGCCTGCTCGCCGTGGCCACCGGGGGACGGTGCCCCCGCCGGCTTGTAACCGGGCGCAAGTGGTGCTGCGCGCTCGGGCGCCGACGGGCCTCTGCTGCGAGCCGGCTGCGACGTGCCGCTTCCAGCAGGTCGCGCTCGTGCGCGATGGCTAATTGTTCGAGGATGTAGCTGCTCAGGATCATCGTTCCTCCTCGATTGCGGTTGTTCCACCGTCTGACAGGGATGCTACCCTTTGGCGGAGAATTTTAGTCAACAAAATGTCTCCACGAAATTACAAGATGACCAAACGAGCCGCTGCAGTGGAGCGGACGCGCGAGCAAATCGTCGCCGCCACCGTGGAGGCGCACCGCGAGCTCGGGATCCAAGCGACCAGCTTCGACGAGATCGCACGGCGCGCCGGGGTCGGAGTCGGCACTGTCTACCGACACTTCCGATCGCTCGACGAGCTCCTGCCGGCGTGCGGTCAGACCGTCGTGGAGACGATGGCTCTCCCGACAACGGACGAGATACCCGGCGCATTCGAATGCGCGCGCTCCGCGCGCGCCCGGATCGAGGTGCTGGTGCGGCTCGTGTTCGGCGTCTACGAGCGTGCCGCCCCGTTCGTGCACAACATCCGCCACGAGCGCGACCAGCTGCCTCAACTGGAACCGTGGCATCGGATGATCGAGGACACGCTCCACGCGCTCCTAGCAGAAGCGCTCCGACAGCTCACCCTCGGCCCAGAACAATGGGAGACCGTGCGTGCTCTGCTCGACCTGGGCACCTGGCAAGCTTTCCGGCAGCGCGAACTCTCGGATGAGGAGATCCATGCGACCGTCGCACAGCTGATCTACTCCGCCGTCCGACCGCCCCGGCGCGCAGACCAGGCCGGGACCGCCGCCGGCGGCAGTTAGGCAGCACGAAAACCGCCTCGGTTCCCATCCGCACCTCTCGCCGAACGCCATCGTGCCCGGCGCGAGCTCGGTGAGGCGCGGAGCCGGATTGCCGGGACGCGTCGATCTCATGCTTTGTCCTTTCGTCTTGCAGACAGACGGTTCGCGCGCGGTGGCGCACGGCCCGTGGCGCAGGGCGCTGTGACAACCGCTGGCTCATCGCGCGATCGCAGACTTAGGAGTAGACGCGATGAGGGGCCTGGTTGGTGATGCGCTCTCTCTGCCAGCCGAACAAGACCGAATCGCTCAACGCACCATGTACGATCCCTAAGTGATGTGGCCGGCAGTTGAGCCGCGCGAGCTACAGGTCCTGCTGGTCGTCGCCGAGGAGCTCCACTTCGGCCTCGCCAAACCGATCGTTTAGCGAGCTGCTCCAGGTCGGCGAAAGCGATCGCTCGCGCCCGTCACGATTAGGTCTTTGCAGGACCACCGTGCCGCTCCAGCAGCAGCCGTGGGACGCAGTAACCCACGACCGTGCAGTTCGGTGGGACGGCGTCAGCGACTCTTAAGACCTTGCGCCCATCCGCGTCGGTCGTCGATGCGGCCCTAAGGTAGAGGACGGCGCAGATTTAAGGACCTGCCCGGATCAAGAATCGGTCTGTTGCCCGATGCGGAGGGGCCTGCCTTAGACGCAAAGTTGGCGTATCAGCAAGCGACCGGCAGATGCGCCAGGAGGACTTGATGCAACGACGCGAGGAGGATTTCATGGGGCGATTGGGGGCCGCGCGCTCCCGTGTGGGCGTGCCGGCGGGCACGCAGGCGTGGGTGGCGCTGTTGTGCATCGTCACCGCGACGGGCGTCTGGACCAGCTCGGCCCGGGCGCTTGGCTACGCGCAGGAGAAGGTGTCGTTCACCGGCCTGGGCGACGCGCAAAGCGTGGCCGTCGATTCCGCCAACAATGTATATGCAGGAGACGTGTCCACGCCTCAGGTGCTCGAGTCACAGGCCGTCAACTCTCAACAGTTCCCGCAGCAGACGCTTTCGTTCTCCGGCCTGTTCGACCCGGAGGCCATCGCGGTCGACCGAGCCGGCGATGTGTTCGCCGCCGACGGGTTCAACAAGCGCGTGGTGGAGGTGCCGCCCGGACCCGTGCCGCCGGGCGGAGACCAAAGCACGCTGCCTTTCACCGGGCTGGGCGAGCCATTCGGCGTGGCGGTCGATGCGGCGGGCGACGCGTTCGTGTCCGATTCGACCAATAACCGAGTGCTTGAGCTGTCGCCCGGCGGCGTGCAGCAGACTGTGCCCTTCACAGGACTGAGCGGGCCGGAGGGGCTAACGGTGGACTCGAAGGGGGATCTGTTCGTCGCCGACACGGGAAACAATCGGGTGCTGGAGCTGTCACCCGACGGGACGCAGCAGAACCTGCCGTTCAGCGGACTGCGCGAGCCGACGGGCGTGGCGGTGGATTCGGTGGGCGACGTGTTCGTTGCCGACCATCAGAACAGCCGCGTGCTGGAGCTGGCACCGGAAGGCTCCCAGCAGACCTTGCCGATCAACGGACTCAATAAGCCGACGGGCGTCGCGGTCGACTCGGCAGGCGACGTGTTCGTCGCAAACGGTGCCGGTGGCGTGATCGAGCTCGTGCAATACGTGGGCTCTGGCTCGCTCGCCGTCGCACCCGGGACCGGGCCGGCGGGCTCTCAGATCGCGGTGGCCGGGGCCACGCCGTGTCCGCTCGGAGGTGCGTTCAGCTCGACCGGTACCACCTACACGCTGTACTCGCCCTCTGGGGCGGTCCTGCAGAGCGGGATGTCCACGCTGGACGGGGTCGGCAATTGGTCGGGCACGCTGAACATCCCCACCGACGCGTCCAACGGCACGACTTACCGTATCGGGGCTACATGCCGCGATCCGGAGGGCGTCACGACGCTCGACTACGTCTCCGGAGCCTTCGCGGTCAGACCGCCACTCACGGGGCCTGCAGGCCCTCCCGGTCAAAAAGGACAACCCGGCACCAACGGGCTGAACGGCACGAATGGCCTCAACGGCACGGCCGGCGCAACCGGACCGCAGGGAAACACAGGGCCGCAGGGCCCGATCGGCCCCGCCGGCAAGAGCCCGAGCTCATCGAAGATCACCTGCCAACTGGTGTTCAAGGTCACGACGTGCACGATTACCTACCAGTACGCGACGACCGGCGCGGCCCGCGCCACCCGAATCGAGGCGACGGCCAAGGTCCGGGGGCGTAACGTCGTCCTCGGCCGAGGGACGATCCACGGCCACAAGCTCAGGATCACGCTCAAGCATCTGCACCCAGGTCACTACCGGATCACGGTGCGCGACCTCCAGCGGCACGGGAAGTCGGTGGTGCTCGAGCGCACCACCCTCACCGTCAGCTAACCCGGCAGCCCGAGCGTTGCCCGCTCCCACAACCGGGAGCGGGCAACGTCCCGCGGATCTACGGCGCCTGGCAGGTCTGAGCGAAGGTGCAATCGTCGAATGACCGCCGTCCGGACCGAGCGCCGAGCCGCGAGGCGCCACAGCCAGGCACGATCGCGCGACTTCCCTATCCGCGTCACGCGGACGGGAGGCTGGCAATCCGCAAGAGACCGTCAGCGCGTCAAGGGCGCTCTTTTGATTGTTGACCCGGTCGGCGGGGCGGCGCCCTACCCCGGCGTCGAGTGCGCGACGACCGTGAACGTCGTCAGCGCTTCGAGATCGTCGAGTGGAAGTTGTAGGTCCCCGATCCGACCCGCAGCCCCAGGCAGGAGCTCTGCATACCGGTCACGGTGACTCCGTCAGCCCGGGCCACAGGGTCCCCGCTCTCGGTCACCGACGCGGTACTGGCAGCGGGAAGGCACACAGTCGCGGTCGAACCCACCGGGATCGTGACCGTGAGGGCGAAACGTGTGCCGGAGCGGGTCCAGCTGGAACTCACGGGGCCGAGCGGCGTAGCCTCCTCGCCCGATGCGGCGGTGAGGTTTCCCACCGGGCTGGGCTCGATTCGGACTGTGCGGAATCCGGGCGAGGTGGCCTGGATCCCGGCCACGCCGGAGAACAGCCAGTCATCGACTGTGCCCATGAAGGCATGGTCGCGAGAGCGGGCGGTGTCGCATGAGGAGTCCTCCCAGGCCTCCCACATGGTCGTGGCGCCGCACTGCAGGAACCACTGCCCCCAGCCGGGAGCTGTCGGATTGGTGGCCACGAGGTAGGCCAGATTGCTGTAGCCGTATTGGGTCAGCATCGGCAGGATGTACTTCGACCCGTTCGCTCCGGTGGCCAGGTGGTTTCCCTTCGCCACAACATCGGCGGCAAGCCCGTCGGCGATCGCCTGCTGGTCCGCGTCCGGAGCGAGCCCGAACGCCATGCCGAACACGTTGGCCGTCTGGTCGTAGGCGGTGGAGGTGATGGTGCCGTTCGGCCCACCCGTCGCGTGGGACACCAACCCGACCGGGTCGCGGTAGGCGTGGGTGGCGGA
Organism: uncultured Solirubrobacterales bacterium; assembly: GCA_963834625.1. Taxonomy (GTDB): domain Bacteria; phylum Actinomycetota; class Thermoleophilia; order Solirubrobacterales; family Solirubrobacteraceae; genus Palsa-465. The sequence goes on from CAWICM010000001.1 coordinate 211,824, forward strand.
GTCGTAGAACTCGTGGTTAACGGCCGCGCGGATGCTTGCCGCGAGGCTGGCGTACTTGCTTGCGTCCGCAGTGTTGCCGATCGCCGCGGCCATGATCGACAGATCCTCTGTCTCGCGGTAGAGGAACATGCTGCCCAGCATCTCGCTGGACGGCGGGTTGGCGTTTGGGGGAACCGACCAGTCGCCGAATGTCGTCCCCTGGTAGATGTCTCCGGAGGGCGCGATCTGGGCCGCGAGGTCGTCGATGTACGCGGTCATGTGCGAGTAGTCGCGGCGGATTATCGCGCGGTTGTCGTACTGCTGGTACATGTCGTACTCGATCAGCAGGAATGATCCTCCCCACAGCGGGTCGACTTGGTCGTCCCCTGGCGGCGTGGGCACGAGGAACCCGATGTTGCCCGCCCCGTCCTGCGAGTCATCGAAGTTCTGCATCATGTGGTCGTAGTACGCCTCGGCGTTGAAGTTGTCCATCTCGGAGGTGGCGTAATCGCCGTTGTCGTTGGTCCAACCGCCCTTCTCGTACACCGGGGTGTCACTGCCGTAGGAGTACTGGTTGTTCAGGATCGTGTTCTTCATCGCGGCGTGCATGCTGTTCAGCAGGCTGCTGGAGCTGGTGAAGCTGCCGTCTGTCGGCAGGGCGGTGTGCACAACCACGCCCTTGACCGACAGGATGGTCGGCATCGCGCCCGATGGGGACCAGACCTGTATGTACCGATAGCCCTTCCAGCCGTACTTCGGCTCATACGTCTCCGGATCACCTCCCTTGAGGATGTAGGTGTCCGTCTGGGCATTGTCGCCCTCGCTCTCGACCGTTCCGTCCGGGTTGAGCTTCTCGGAGTACCTGATGTCAACCTGCGTACCGGCAGCCCCTTCCATGGTGATCCGCGCCCATCCGGAGGTGGTGATCCCGAAGTCGTAAACCTTCGAGGGCCCGGCTGGCGTCTGGATGCCAGTGCCCCACGGGGCAACGCCGTACGGGCCCTGCACGCTCGCAGCAGGCCACGAGGAGTCGTCGAAGTTGATCGTGTTCCACCCGGCTGGGGGCTCGGCGGGTGTCCCGGGAAGCGCCTTCCACGTCCCATCTGTAACGATACGCGTCGAGTCCAGTTGCGCGACAGCGATCACGCCGCTCGCGTTGGCCGCGAACGCCTCACCTTCGATCGCGATCACGTTCGTTCCAGGCACAAGCAGCGACTTGATGTCGCTGATCTGCGAAGTCTGCCACCCGTTGCCTACGCCAGGCGAGCTCGAGACCAGCGTTCCATTCACGTACGTCATGTGGCCATCATCCGCGTTGACGCGCAGCACTGCACTCGAAATAGACGACGGATCCGCGACCGTGAACGTCTTCCGCATGAAGACGTTCCCGATGGGCGCGGCATTAGATGAGCCCGGAATGTTCCAGATCCAGTCCGGCGTGGGCGTCGCAGTGAGCGACGGGATGGGCAGGCTCACCCCGGCCTCCGTGACCTTCACTGGATTGAGCGTCGCCGTCTTCTTGACGGGTGGGATCATCTGCGCCCGAAGCACTGCGTCAGGCGCCGGCACCACGGCGGCATCGTTCCAGCTGCCGTCGTTGTAGTTGGTCTTGGTCCACCCTGGCTTCTCGAGGCGAGCATCGAACGCTTCAACCGCGGGCGAGTTGGCCGTCGTTGGCCCGGTGGTGACTTTCCATGAACCGTCGCTCACGATGCTCGTCGAGGTGCCGTCGGCGTACCACACCTTGAGTTCGAGCTTCAGCTTGGGCTGGTTGGGCTGCCACGGCTCGCCGGTGGTCCCATAGTCGTCGGCTCCGCCTGCGTAGAAGCCGTTGCCGAGACTCACTGCGATCGCGTCGGTCCCGGGGTGTAGCAGCCGTGTCACGTCAAAGGTGTCGTAGTCGACGCTCGCGCCAGTGGTCCCCGGAACGTCGAACGCGTTCAAGTCGCTTTCTTGGTCGAGCGGGCTCGAGAAGAGCGCGGCGCCGGACGAAGAGGTGACAGTGAGGTCCTTGAAGGTTGCCTGCTCCTGACCGCTGCTGTCCTCGCGGAAGCCGATCGTTCCGGCGGCGATCGGCTGCGTCCCCGATGGGAGGTTGCTCGCGTCGAACGACGCCACTTGCGAACCGTTGATCGACGTTGTCACCGACGACCCCGCGACGACCGTACCAACGGCGTATGAGGTGCCGGCCGTGACGGTGAACGGCAGTGCGACGTTCCTGATCGTGGTGAAGTTGCCGTCCTGGTCGATGACCTCTTGCAAGGTGTTCGCCGGCCCGAACGCGTCATCATTCGTGTCGAGAATCAGCAGGTAGAGGGTGTCGGCTGATTTCGCGCGGACGATCCAGCCGGACTGGTTGGCGACGATGGATGTGTCGAAGGCCATCGTGTAGTCGGTCCAGTCGGTGCCTTGCTTCAAAATGCCTACCTCGCCGCCCGCGGCGTGCAGGGCGCCTTGCTGCACCTGCCAGAAGTTGCTCTTGCCGTACTCGGTGAACGCGGTGTCAAGCAGATGGTTGCTGACTGGATGGCCGTTGATGTCGCTGTATGGGAAGCTCAGGCCCGCGACGTACAGGCGCGCCTTGGAGATCGCCCCGCCGCCGAGCGAGAAGTCCTTGCGCAGGAGCAACTCGGGTCCATCCGGCGAGCTAGGACTGGGACTTCCGATCCAGCTTCCGTGAAACTGGGACGTGTCGAGGAACGCGGTCTCGAACCAGGCTGGCTTGCTCCACTGAGAGACCTTCCCGTGGTTGTCCCACACCCGGACTTGCCAGTCGTAGCGGGTCTGTGACGCAAGCGCCGGACCGGCGTAGGGGACGTCGAACGACTGCCGAGACCTCACCGGAGCTGAGTCCCACACCAGATTCCGGCCGCTCGCCAAGCTGCGTCGGTTCGTTGCGACGCGGATCTGGTACTCGCTTTGGGAGATCCCGCGCGCCCGCGAGGTGATGACCCAGCCCAGCTGCGGACTGCCGGTGTCGATGCCGAGTGGGTCGGTCATGTGCTCGGCAGAGAGCGAGCCGACCGCGAGGGCCGAGGAGTGCTGTCCGCCCCCACGCTTCGGCGGGCCGGCCTCAGCCATTCCCGCGGGCGAGCTGGCCTTAGTCAAACGGGCAGGCGAGCTGGCCTTAGCCGTTACGGCGCAGACAGCGGTGACCAGGCAGCAGACGACAAATAGGACACGCCGCGACACGGACGACATGGGTCCTCCCTCTCCTCGCTTGGGCTATACGGCTTGCGCTCTCCCTCAATCAAGCGCGAGACGATCGGCCGATTTATAATGGTCGAAAATAGTCGTGTCAAGCGTCTGGAGGGTAAAGACGGGCGAAAGCGCTCAATACCGCTTACGACTGCGGGTAGAGCGGACGCGGATGCCGAACTTCTCCACGGCGCGGAACTCGTGGTGTGCTGACAAGCCGGCTCAGCAAGCGGGTCGGCCGCCCGGCTGCCCGCCCCGAGGTTCCCGACCGGGGAGACGTCGCAATCGGGCTGTTGCAGGTCGGGCCTCGTGCGGTATCGGGCGCGAGCACGATCGTTTCGTCGTTTGATGGGTCCCGGAGGGGCCCCGTGTTGGGGCCCCTCCTTGATCCATGAGCCAGGCCGGGTTCGACGAACTGATGCCCAAGAGCATCGCGACCGCGACCGTCGACCGGCTCCTACACCACGCCCACGTGATCATCACCTAAGGCCAAAACAGCTACCGGCTCGCCCAAGCAACCGCCGGCCAAGGGGTCAAGCCCCTGGCCTAACCACGCGCGATCAACCCTGATGGTCGGAAGACTCGATGGCCACCAGTGGGGAGAAACCATGGCCACCAGCGGGGAGAAACCATGGCCGCGGACGGGGAGAAACAGATGGCCGTTGACAGCGGCGGCCCACGCTATCGCAAGCCACGTAAGGACTCGCCCGGGTCGTGAACAACCGGCGAGCATGGTGGCGAACACGGAATCGTGCCGATCCGGCGCTCCGGTCCGCGTGACTCACGATCGCCTTCCCCGATGGCGTGGCCGGCATGGCCTACAGGCAGCTCGGCACGAAGCGCTGGGCCGGCGTCGTGGCGCTTCTCAGTTGCTGCGAGGTCCGACGTCCCCCGCCGGGCGAATGAAGGCGGCGGGTGTGGTGGCGGGCGACTTCGCCCGCTGCGCGGTGCCCACGATCAGCTAGAGACGATTTGTCTGACAGACTGCTTGTCCGCGGCCCCGAGGACGGCGGGGATCAACAACTTGAAGGGGTATCGCGATAATGGCGCGTTTCGGCGGACGGACGGTGCTGGTCACGGGGGCTTCGAGGGGTATTGGGTTGGCGACCGCGAAGCGCTTTCACATGGAGGGAGCGCGTGTCGGTCTGGTCGCGCGGGATGCGGATCGGCTGGCGTCGGTGGTGGCTGACCTGGGTGGCTCGTGCTGCGCGGTGTCGGCGGATGTCGCCGTGGCGGGAGAGTGTGTGCGCGCGGTTGACGAGATTGAGAAAGCGCTTGGTCCTGTGGACGTTCTGGTCAGCAACGCCGGCGTCCTTCGGCGTGACTTTGTCAGCGACGTCAGCGTCGACGATTTCGAGGAGAGCTATCGGGTGAACGTGGGGGCGGCGCTGTGGCTGACGCAGCGGGTACTGCCGGGAATGCACGAGCGTGGGTACGGGAGGATCGTGCTTGTGGCTTCTGAGCTTGGGTTGTTCGGAGGCCCATCGTATGCCTCGTACTGCACAAGCAAGTTCGCGCTCGTCGGGCTTGCCGAGGTCCTCTGGCACGAGCTTGCCGGCAGCGGCGTGCGGGCGTGTGCCATCTGTCCCGGCGATGTCCGCACCGATCAGCTCGACCACGAGCACCGGTGGGGGCCAACCGGTGGTGTCCCGCCAGAGAAGGCTATGTCGCCCGACTATCTGGCCTCAGCGATCATCCGCGCGCTCGACTCGCGTAACCCCGTCGTGATCGTCGACAGGCCGCACCTGCGGACGGTGTTCAACTTGTGGGGAGGCTCGCGTCGGCTGCGCCTCGCAGCGGTACATAGCGCCTACAAGGAACTCCTGGAAAAGTGAAGCGAAGACCGGGCTCTCGGCCGTGCTCGAGAGCGTGGCTGTCCGCAGGAGCCGGGGGGCAGAAGTCCGCCGGCAGCGCTGTGCGCCCACACACAGAGTGGTCTCGGCGCGCACGATCGCTTCTGTTCCGGACGCCCCCTCGCCGTGGGCGATCGCAATGGCAACCCACCGGTGCCCTCAATTGCGATCGGTGGCGCGACCGCGTTGCCACGTTTCCGATGACGCGGACGGGGCGCCGAGTTGCAGCTAGTTCCCGGCGTGGGGCCGCAGCCGAGCTCGGGTACCTTTCGGCGGGGGTTAGTCGTCGCGTGGTGGGGGTGCGAAGACGATTCGTTTGAGTTCGGTGAGGGCGTGGCCGCTGAGGCGGAGTGCGGTTTGGAAGCCTTGGAGTCCGAGTTCGCCGGCGTTGAGCGTGCGGCGGAGTTCGTCGAGGGCGGGTCGCTCCTCGTCGTGGACTTGTTCGCGGGGGGCGTCGAGGAGGATGAGGTGGCGGGGGCGTCTGAGGCCGTGCGCGAGGCGGACGTAGCGTTCGCGTTCGGAGGCGTCGAGGCCTTCGAGGGGGAGAACGACGGTCTGCTCGGAGCGCAGTCGTTTCAGGACGGCGCCGGCGAGCAGTTCGCCGGCGCGCGCGTCGATTTCGCTGTCGGGGACCTTGCCGGCGAGGAGCGCCCTTACGCGGGCGGGCGCGAGGATCGCGCCGCGTTCCTGGATGACGCGTTCGGCGAACTGGGCGGGGTGGGAGGCGTCGGCGCCGGTGATGATGAGCAGGCTCGCGGGGGAGTAGCGCAGCCGGTCGGAGGGAGCCAGCACGCGGCAGCGGACTGACACGTCGACGGGGCGGGGCGGCGCGCCGTGGGCGCGGGGGCGCTCCGATGACCAGCCGGTCCGCTCATCGGCGGCGATCTTCACGCTTCGGGCGGCGGGTTTCTCAGACACTCAGACATCATCGTAGCCTCCGCCCACCCATGCGCCGCCGCCCCCATCCACGAGCGACACGCGATCGTCTTGACCGACGCAGGTTCTCGCGCGCGATTGAATCTCATGCCAGCTCAGCTGATCCAGGTCACGTCGTGGCCTCGGTCTGGGTCATGGTTGGTAGATCGACAACATCCAAGTGAGATGACGGGAGAGTGCGTGATGCCCTACGCCGTGGATTTCAACGATGTCTCGGCAGTCGGCCTGGAGTCCTCGCCGGTTGCGGCCGCGCTCGCTGGTCTGCGGGCGCACGAGGCCCGCTACTTCAAGAACAAGTACGACCACGTCTTCACGGTCGAGCCTGCGAGCAACGCGAGGACGAGCATCGACTGGGTGCGCCGGATCCTCGAGGGAGAACGCGACATCGTCATCTCGTCTCCGCCGCTCGAGGCTACGGCCTTCCAAGTCGAGAACATCCGAATGGCCTACGTCTTCTACGAGAGCGGTCTGTCGATCAACGTGATGTACACCATCGACGACCCGAAAAAGCGCGCCGTTGGGTTTAAGCTCTCCGAAGGGATGGAAGTCCCCGCGGAGCTCGCCTCGCGGTTCAAGTTCGCCAGGCAGAAGTCAAAGCTGGCCGGAACCATTCGCGGTTCCTACTTCGCCTTCAAAAGCGATTACTGACACGCCGGACAGTTCTAGATCGCCGGTCTCGAGGGCATCCTGAGTTCGGAGGGCCCGGGCGCGATCGCGTCAGGCGCTGGCCAGCCAGAATCTCCAAGACTCGACCGTCCTGAACCCCAGGCGCTGATAGACGTGAAATCCGGCTGGGCTCGATTGCAGCCACGCGCGTTGGGCTCCGTGCTCCGAGCCGTCACGGACAACGCGGGCGGTCACGGCCGCGCCGTACCCGCGCCGGCAGTGCGCGGCGGGCGTCGCGATGTTGAAGACACCAACAAAGTCACCGAGAGTGACGCCAACGCCGGTGGTGACCGGTTCACCGTCGACTTCGCCGCCGTAGCAAACCACGCCCGCCGCGCTGAGCACGGCCGGAGTCACCAGACGGCGAAAGTACTCCTCCGGTGCTTCAAAGGCAGCCGCCGCGAGGCTGGCATGGAGATCAGCGCGCCCGGACGACAGGGTCTGGATCACCAGTCCAGCAGGATGTCGGTCGGCGAACGTCATCGACCTCTGAGTCTCAACCATCATCAGCGGCACGTCAGCCTCTCGCGTCATTCGTCGCCGCGCCGCCAGGTCGTTCAGTGCAGCAGAGCAGCCAGGACGCAGCTGCAGGCAGTGCGGCACCTCAAACGCCGCAACCTCGTCGAGCAGCTCCGCAACCATGTCGGGGTCCGCATCGAGCTCGTCGACGAACACACCGTTGAGAGATGGAACAGGCACCATCGTTGCCACCGCAAGCGCCCCACGCTCACGCCGCGACCAGCCCGGGTGCGCAGCCATCAGGTGTTGCCACGTGGCTGTCAGCGCCCTCGCCATGGCGTCACCGCTCAGTGTCACACGCGCACACTACTCCTGCGGAAGAAGGAGCGGATCGGTTTCCGGAGTCGACCGTTGAAACCGGGGCCGCCCTCCGCGAGGCAGTACAGGACGTTGGTCCCCGGCAGCGAATAGCGGGCGATGTACTTTCTGCGTGTGCTGGGCGAAATGGCCGCCGAGGTGCGCGAGGTCGTCCGCGCGGGCACGCCAACCCATAGCCGCCTCCGCGACCGGCTCGTCGCCATCGCTTTGGCGACTGTCGGGTTCGACATCGTCTGCGGCGTCTTGGCGTTCCTCTTCGAGCACCATCAGAAGCAGACCCAGCTCGAGAGTCTCGGCAGCGCGCTGTTCTGGACTACCACGCAGCTGCTGACTGTCTCCTCCAGTATCCAGAACCCGATCTCATTCCCGGGGAGGGTCCTCGACGTCGTGATGGAGATCTATGCGATCACGGTCATCGGTTCGCTCGCGGGCTCACTGGGCGCGTTTTTGGTCAAGCGCGGGGAGGAAATCGACGCCGCGGCCAAGGCCGCCTAACCCTCAGGTCGGGCGTCCGGACGCGGAAGGTCCTACACTGCAGCGATGCTGTGCGACCTGCTCAGGCCGGTCAGGACAGCGGCTCAAATGGTGATGGGACTCGCGGCGGTGGCGGCAGTAGCCGTCTGCCTCGTTGCCTGTGGCTCGTCGGCGAGCTCAACTCACTCGAACCCACCACCGGTCCGACCGGCATCGGGGGCCAAGACAGTCGCTCCTACGGTGCTTGTCCTAACCCAGACGCTCGGCTACCACCACATGTCGATCCCCACCGCGATGGCCGCGGTGCGGGCCATCGCCTCCCGCAGCGGGCGCTACCGCGTGGTGTTCTTGGCCAGTGCCACCCGGCTAACCCCCGCGGCGCTCAGACATGCCGCCGCCGTGATGTTCCTGCTGACTACCGGGGAGCTCCCGATGAGTGGGGATAGCCGGGCGGCGCTGGTCGCGTTCGTACGCGGCGGGGGTGGACTGATCGGCTTTCACTCGGCGACCGACACCTTCCATCACTGGGCGGCCTACAAGGACATGATCGGCGCCGAATTCAGCCACCACCCGCCACCGAGCACCCAGCGGGTGACCGTGACCGATCACTCCACCAACGCGACTCACGCGCTCCCCGCGAGCTTCCTGATCCACGAGGAGTTCTACGTCTTCAAGCACAATCCGCGCCCCGACGTCCACGTGCTTGCAGAGCTCGACACCGGACCCGGCGGGCCGGACCGTCCGCTCGTCTGGTGTCGGCGCTTCGGGCGCGGTCGTGTGTACTACGACGCGCTGGGCCACTTCTCGGCCACATGGCACAGCAGGTACCAGCGCGTCCTCGTGTCGGGCGGCATCTTGTGGGCGGCCGGCCTGGCCAGCGCGCCGAGTTGCTCAACGCCGAGCGCCCCGTACCGGTCCCGTCGCGCTGCTCGATGAGCCGCGAAGCGAGCGGGGCGCTCAACACCGTGGCCGGCGCGCTCCCGCGCGCCGTCGGGAGCTAGTGCACTTCGGTGCCGGGGATCGAGGCTCCGCCGGCGCGATCAGCGTTCATCGCGCCGCGGAGTGCTCGATATCAGCCTGCGAATGAGTGAAATGCGCCGAGTGGGTTGGGCAGCACCGGGGTGAACGGCCTGAACTGATACGGCTTGGACGTATCGAACCCGGCCTGGCCGGCGGTCGCCTGGTCAGCGAATGGTGTGAGCGCCGTGACCGCCTGGCTGATCTTCGTCCACTTGAGCGTGCGCTCGTATCCGTTGTTGTTGGGCGGATCGGCCTCTTCGGCCTTCCCTTGGACGCCAGTGATCTTCTTGATCGGGCCGCCGTCCTTTGGCGACACATCTCCGGCGAGGACGCGTGCGAGCGTCCGGTGATCGCTCTCGATGCCCATGATCCGCGCCGCGAGGACGCGCAGTGCGGGCGTGCTGAAGTTCCGCACCCCGACGAGGTACGCGGCGATGAATGCATCCTCCAGCGTCACGAGGACATCGAGGGTCGTCTGGGCGTCGGAGAACATCTTCGGCGGGTAGTAGAACGTCGTGAACGGCGACGGCTTGCCGGTCACGCTCATCTCGAGCGCGTAGTGCGACATCTCCTCCTGGCGCGCCGCTTTTAGGTAGCCCTGATCGTCCTCCGGCAGCCGTTTGAAGAAGGGCGACTGGTTGATGATGTTCGTGTACGTAGTCACCGCCAGCGCCTCGGCGATCTGCGCTGCGCCCACGATCGCGACGTCGCCGCTGGTCACACCACCGCTCTTGGCGGCGGCGAACCTTGGGATCAGCAGGTCCAGCGTGGACGCGCCGGCCAGAACGCCCGCGCCCGTGGCTGCCGACCGTCGAAGGAACTGTCTGCGGTCTGTCCCCGAGGGGCGTTGCTCTACGGCCATGCGAATCTCCTTTCGGGGAGATGGAGTGGTTGATCGCCCTCATTACGCGGCGGACGCCCGTTTGGATCACCGCGCCGAGCAACCTCTGGACCGGCTACTGCTTTTGTTCTGGACCTTGATGAAGGTCTTTCGGGATCGGGACGATCGATGGCTCCGTCCAGCCTTAGCGCATGGCGGTGGCGGGGACGCCGTCGAGCAGTCCGACGGCGAGGGGCGCCTGCCCGTTCTCCAAGGTCACGGCTCCGCCGGGCCAATAGGGGTGCGGTGGGGTGGCGTTGTGGACGAGTAGCGGCTCGTAGACCCAAGAGCCGGTGTTCAGCAGGCGGGGCTGGCCCTGCGGCCCGCGCCAACGCGTGTCGAGGTCGCCCGGAAGCGGGCCAAGCCGATGCACATGTCCGAACAGGACCCAATCCGCGTCCACGCCGAGACGCCCGACCACGTGCGAGATTGCCGGGAGGCCCGCCAGGCGCATCTGCGCTCCCAGGGCACGCGCGGTCAGGCGCGCCATTCCCGGGCGCAGCAGCCGGCGGGGCCCCAGCGGCATGGTCGAGGCGCGAATGAACTCCGCTATGTCCTCGGCCAGTGCGGCAAGTGGACGCGGCAGTGCCTTGATCACGAGCGCTTCGAGGCGGGTGAGCGACGGGCCTCCGGCCCGCTCGTAGTCAATTGGAGTCGCGCCCGGTCGGGGGACGCGCCCGAGCAGACCGCGCGTGACGCCAAACGCGGCCTCAGGCAGCAGGTGGCGATCGAGGTAATGCCCGTGGGTCGCCCATACCCCGGGGGCGAGCCACACGCCTGGGTAGTGCACCCGGACCCGCGCCGGGGCGAGGCAGGAGCCGACCCTGGCCAACTCCGGCGTCGCGTCAAGCGGAACGCGGCTGTCAGGAGCCAGTCCGGTGCCGACTCGCCGGATCCAACTGGCGACCAAGGCGCGATCGTGGTTGCCAGGCACGAAGATCACTTCCCCGTCGACCCCGAGCGTCCGGCCAATCAGACGGAGGATCGGCTCGGCGACATCTATCGCGCGGTCGGCCGGCTTCTCAATCAGCTCGACGACGTCTCCGAGCAGCACAAGCCGCTCGACACCGTCAAGCGCCTCGAGTAGCCGGTCCAGCGGCTCCGGCTGTGTGAGAACGTCGTGCCGCAGACGTGACCCAAGATGAAGGTCCGAGACCACGAGCGTCGACACGCCAGCTCACGATAGACACCGTTCCCCCCGACGCCTGTTCGAGTTGGCGGGGTGATTCACTGACGCGATGGTGATCTCGGAGCAATTCGTCGACGTCCCGGTTGGGGATCGAGCGATGCGGACGTTTGTGGCATGCCCGCGGGTGCCGGGGCGCTATCCGGGCGTGGTTTTTTACTCGGACATCTTCCAGCTCACCGCGTCGACGCTGCGGTGGTGCGTGCGGTTGGCTGGTCATGGCTTCGTGGTGGCGGCTCCGGAGATCTATCACCGGATCGAGCCCGCCGGGACCGTGCTCGAGTTCGACGAGGAGGGCAAGCGCCGTGGGCAGGACGACGCGGATGCGACGCCTGTCGTTGACTTCGACGAGGACATCCGAGCGGCTCTGGACTGGCTCGAGCGTGACGCGCGTGTGGCCGAGGGCGGGCTGTGCGCGACGGGCCAGTGCACCGGCGGGCACTTGGGCTTCCGCGCCGCGTTCGATCCACGGGTCCGGGCAACCGCGCTTTGGTACCCGACCGGGCTTCACGATGGCAAGCTTGGTCGGGATCCCGACGCGGGATCGCTCGGCCGCGCGACGGAGATCCGCGGAGAGATGCTGCTGATTTTCGGCGCCAGCGATCCACACACGCCGGAAGAGGGCCGTGAGGTCATCAAGCGTGGGCTGGAGGAGGCAGGTGTCGAGTTCCGCTGGCGGCTGTACGACGCCGAGCACGCCTTCGGGCGCGATATTGGACCGCGCTATGACCCGGAGGCGACCGACTCGGCATTTGCCGAGACAGTCGCGCTCCTCAAGCCCTAGCCGTTCAAGGGTCGCCAACGGCTCTGGGATGGTGGTGCGGTGATCGAGTCGGAATGCGAGTGAGGTACGGGATCGCATCCACCGCTCGCTTGGCCAACTCACCGACGAAGGACAGGCACTGACGGCCGGCGTTGAGTTGCCCACCGCGGAGGCTCCGCAGGCCGTGGTCGATGGTCAGCCTGACCGGGGTGGCATCGTGATCGGCGATGGCGTGCTGATCTGGCGCAGCCTTGCCGAGCGTGTCGGAATGCGCCAGGAGGCGCACTTGGTCGAGAACGAGTGGTTCAAGGGCGCGTGGGGTGACGAGATCGACTACGCGATGCTCCAGCGCGAGTGGCTGAGCAAACGCACGTGACGACGCGGTCACCAATCCTCTTCGGGGCGGCGCAATCGGTCAGCACCTCTCCGACCGGGGGTTCATTCGGCGAACGCTGCGTAGGATTGGCGGATGTCCACCGAGTCTGAAGCCCGACCCCTCGACGACACCGAGCGCTCGCGGCGGCGCGCGTTCGTGGCCGAGCACCGCGCTGCCGTGTTCGGCTACCCACGCCGGGACGACGGGCCGTCGATGTCAGTCGTCTATTACGTCATGGACGGCGACGATCACATCCTGGTCTCGACGATGCGCGACCGCGGCAAGGCGAAGGCGGTCGCCCGCGACCCCAAGGTATCGCTGTGCGTCCTCGACGAGCAGTGGCCGTTGACGTACATGCTGGTGTATGCCACCGTCGAGGTCGATCCCGACCTGGATCGCGCCACGGATCTGATGATGCGAATCTCGGCGGTGATGGCCGGTCACCCGATGCCGCCCGAGGCTCGGGCCGACGCCGAGGAGATGTGCCGGCGAGAGCACCGGGTGGTGCTGACACTCTCGCCATACGCCACCTTCCAGACGCCCCCGCGACACGTCCGGGAGGCGACCGACCTGAAAGGGCTCACGCACTGGACGAGCAAGAGCCTTCCCTGGTAAACGCCCGGCGCGCGCGGCCCGCCGGGCAACCATGGCGGGGGTCGACGCTTTCCGTGACGTTGCCGGCGTGGGTTCGGCATCGAGGATGTGTCCCGTTGCTCGGTAGGCTGCGATCTCCGACTCGAAAGGCTTCTCATGATGTCTCCCGACGCGACTCCTAGTCGCGGTCGCAGTCTGCGATCGACCATCTCCTCCAGCGGCGAGTTGCGGCTGGAGTTGGCCGAGCGCGATGTTCCCGAGCCGGGCGGCAATGAGGTGATCGTGGCCGTCGAAGCGTCGCCGATCAACCCTTCGGATCTTGGCATGCTGCTGGGTGCGGTCGCGCCTGGCGCGCTGCGGGCCGACGGGCCGGATCTCGTGGGCGCCGTTCCCGAGGAGGCGTTAGCTCTGTATCGCGACCGGCTGGACAAGCCGCTGCCGGTCGGCAACGAGGGCGCCGGCACCGTGGTCGCCGCGGGCCCGGAAGCGGTCGCGCTGATCGGCCGTCGCGTCGCGCTGTTCGGCGGGGCGATGTGGGCTGACTACCGCGTGGCCGACGCAGCCGCCATCGTGGAGCTACCCGACGATGTGAGCTCCGCCGAGGGCGCGGCGCTGTTCATCAACCCGCTCACCGCGCTATCGATGGTCGAGACGATGCGCGCCGAGGACCACAGCGCCCTCGTCCACACCGCCGCCGCGTCCAACCTCGGGCAGATGCTCGTGCGGATCTGCGCCGCCGACGGCATCGGCCTGGTCAACATCGTGCGCCGCGCCGAGCAGGCCCAGGTGCTGCGCGACCTCGGCGCGGTTCATGTCGTGGACTCCTCTGGGCCGGACTATGCCAACCGGCTCACCGACGCGATCCGCGAGACCGGCGCGACCCTGGCCTTCGACGCCATCGGCGGCGGTTCGCTGGCGGGCGACATCCTCACCGCGATGGAACGCGCGCAACCACCGCTGCCGTCGTACACGCCCTACGGAACCACGGTGCACAAGCAGGTCTACATCTATGGCTCGCTCGATTTCTCGCCCACCGTCATCGATCGCAAGTTTGGAACGAGCTGGAGCGTCGGCGGATACCTGCTGACGAACGCGCTGGCTCGCCTGGGCGGCGAGGCGATCGGCCGGATGCGTGCCCGCGTCCTGGCCGAGGCCAAGACGATTTTCGCCTCGGGCTACGCACAGACCATCGGGCTAGGCGACGTGCTTCAGCCTGAAGTCCTCGCCGTCTTCGCACGCCGCAGCACTGGAACGAAGTACCTCATCGACCCATCTAGCGACCGTCCCGCCTGACCAACCGCCCGCCTGGGCGGCTGTCAGAGCCAAAGCGCGCTCGGTAGCCTGGGCGTGTGGCGACGACGCAAGTGATTCGAAGCGAGCGGTTCCCCGACCTGGCTGACGAGGTTCTGTTCCCGCGGCTCTCGGACGGCAAGCTCGAGTGGCTGGCCAAGCGAGGGACGCGCCGCCGGTTCGAGCCGGGAGAGGTCCTCTATGAGCATGCCGAGCGGGATGCGCCGTTCTACGTGATCGAGCGCGGACTGGTCGAGTTCATCGATCGAAAGCCCGGCAAGGATGTGTACGTCGCGCAGGCGGACAGCCGAACGTATATCGGCGACATCGCGGCGTTTACCGGAGAGCCGACGATCAGCGCGTGCGTGGCGGTCGAGCCCACCGACGTGATCGTGTTCGACCGGGGAGGCTTGCGGGCCATGGTCGCCCGCTGGCCGGAATTCGGCGAGCAGGTGTTCGCGACGTTGTTGGCCCGGCGCGCGTGGCACGAGGCCGAGGGGCACGGGGTCATGCGGTTGATCGCACCTGGTAACTCGCGGCGGGCGTTCGAGGTTCGGGACCTCCTCGAGCGCAATCTGCTGCCGGTGCGCTGGTACGACGCCGATACCGACAGCGACAGCGCCGCGATGCTCGAGTGGCTCGATATCCCGCGCTCCGAGACTCCGGTGCTGATCCACGCCACCGAGGTGATGCGCAACCCTTCGGCGGCGCAGGTTGCCCGCTTGCTTCGCCTGCGCGCGGATGTCGACGGGGAGCGTTTCGATCTGGTCGTCCTCGGCGCCGGTCCCGCCGGCCTCGCTGCATCCGTCTACGGTGGCTCGGAAGGTCTGCGGACGCTGGTGGCCGAGGCTTGGGCGCCCGGGGGTCAGGCCGGGACGAGCACGCGCATCGAAAACTATCTCGGCTTCCCGACGGGGATCCGTGGGACGGACCTCACACGCGCGGCGACGCTGCAGGCCCGCCGTTTCGGGGCGGTCCTGTCGAGCTTTCACCGGGCGGTCGAGCTGGCCGACGGGCCGGACGGCCTCCTGCGGGTGGATCTCGACGATGGCCAGTACGTGCTCGCTCGGTCAGTGGTGGTCGCGACGGGCGCCCGGTGGCGGGAGCTGCAGGCTGAGGGTGTCGATCGCTTTCGCGGCGCCGGGGTGTACCACTGGGCGATGGCGGGCGATGCCGAGCGTGCCCGCGATCAGGACGTGATCGTCGTCGGCGGCGGGAACTCCGCCGGACAGGCGGCGGCGCACCTCGCCACGAGGGCCCGCAGCGTTCGCGTCGTGGTACGTGGCCCGACACTCAGATCGACCATGTCCAACTACCTCGTCGACCGCCTGAAGCGCTCGCCGCGAATCGAGCTCATGACCGAAACCGAGGTTGTGGCCGTCCACGGTTCGGCCACGGTTGAATCGGTGACGGTTGCCGACCGGCGCGACGGAGGCAGGCGGGAAGTCCCGGCGACGGCCGTGTTCGTCATGATCGGCGCCGATCCGTGCACGGAAGCGATCACGGGGATCCTTCCGGTTGACGGCGCGGGATACATCCTGTGCGGGCCCGGCGCCGCGGGCTACGACGGGCACCTGCGTTGGCCGGAATCGGACCGCGAGCCGCACCTGCTCGAGACGACGCGCCCCGGCGTGTTCGCGGCGGGCGACGTCCGCGCCGGCGCCGCCAACCGCGTGGCGGGCGCGGTCGGCGACGGAACGATGGTCGTCCGGTTCGTACACGACGTACTGGCCGGCTGACTCTCAGGGATCGCAGGTGCGGGCCCCCGGAGCGAGTGGATCCGCGATCCGGAGCGGCGGGTGGCGAAGGGCAGTGAGCCTGGCCTTGGTCTGACCAGCCAGACGGTGAAGGGGGAACCCGCCGTCGTGGCCGTCGCGTGCCGCTGCGGTATGCGGATTTCGATCGCGCCGCGCCGGCGCAGGCAGGTTGTCGGCGGTTGGCTCGGAGCGAGTAGCTCGTCGAGGTAGGTCAGCTCGTCGGTGCGTGAGCAGAACAATGCC
Organism: uncultured Solirubrobacterales bacterium; assembly: GCA_963834625.1. Classification (GTDB taxonomy): domain Bacteria; phylum Actinomycetota; class Thermoleophilia; order Solirubrobacterales; family Solirubrobacteraceae; genus Palsa-465. The sequence continues at coordinate 227,876 of CAWICM010000001.1, forward strand.
TCGAGCTGGCTCGTGCTTCTCCTCGAGGCTCTCCAGCGGCCGAGGTAGTAGCCGGTGTCGCCTCCATCGAAGTTGGTGACGACCGGCTCGATGGCCGCCGTGCGAACGATGTCGGCGACGAGCTGGTCGTTCTCGTAGGGGGCGGCCAGGAGGGCTCTGAGCATGTCGTCGGTTCTTATGAACAGGAACGCGGCGAAGCCGACCGCGGCGAGCCCGACGATGGTCGGCGCGAGACCTCGTTGGGAGGCGATCCGCTTAGCGATTGTCACGATCCCGATCGCGGACAGCGCGAGGAGCGGCAATAAGAGAAAGCTCGTGAATCGGTTGACCGTGTGGGCTTGCCCAACGTCGAGCGCCGTGTAGGTGAACAGCGCCGGCCCGAGACAGGCGAGCGCGAGGAACCTGTTCCGGCGGACCGTTGTCGCGAAGCCAACGAGCACCACCACGCCGGCGCTCCAGGTCGCCCATCCCGAGGTGCCCGGAACGGGTCCGCTGGCGCCGGGAGCCAACGTGAGCGCGCTCGTCGGGTCGAGGCCGTGGACCGCCACCAGCACTTCCGGGGCAACCAGGTCCGTGAACGGCCCGGACGCGAATCCATACCAGGGGAGCGGTTGGCCGAAGCGCTGCCGAGATGCGGTGAGAACCTGGGGAAGGACCGGCGCGTAGAGGACCAGCGACGCCGACGCCACCAGCCCGGCAGTGACGAGGATCGGCCCTCGTCGGGCGGGCGTCTCAACGATGAGCAGGGCGATCATGGCCGTAACCGGGAGTGCGAACGCCGGAAGCGACCAGATTCCGCCCACGGCGGCAACCCCGAACAGTCCGAGCGAGCACTTCGAGCTGGTGCGACTGTACGAATCGGCGCCGATCAGCGTGCACGAGGCGGCCAGAAAGGCCAGGCCGTAGCCACGTGCATCCACGCACAGGGTGTAGTAGATCGGTGATGCCGTCGCGATCAGGGCGAACACCGCGGCAACCCAGGGGTCGACCCGGCGCCACAGCCACCAGGTCAGGATCGCCCCTGCGGCCAGTCCCGGCGCGACGCCCCAGAACCGGTAGGCCGCCGCACTGCGTTCACCGGTCACCGCCGTGCTCGCCCATGTGAGCAACTCGAACAGGATGTGGTCGTTGGCCAGGTAATGGTCGTAGATGGCCACAGGCCCGGGACGGATGTAGGCCGTGATTGACTTGATCTCATCCGCCCACAGGCTCTGACCCAACGGCAGTAGCCGCGAGAAGACCAGGACGAAGGCGGCCACTGCAACGATCGCGACTGGAGCGAGACGCCTGGCCCCGGGGGTCACGATCAGTCTCGTCGCCGGGCGGGTGTGAGAGTGCTCAACAGGTGCGCGGACGCGAACGCGGCGAGGACCATGAACACGTCCACCGTCCGGCTCATGCTCCTCGGAATGAGGAGCGAGAGGCTGACGGGCGTGGTGCCGTAGAGCCATAGCAGCGACATGGCGACCGCCCCAACGCCGATCAGGTAGAACGCGGCGAGCCTCCGCGAGGTGCGGGTCGCGAAGCTGACGAGGCAAAGGGTGACGAAGACCGCCGCGGCCCATCCCCACTCGCTCACGGTGTGACTCAGCATGGCAAAGGCTGTCCTTCGGAGCTCAGGAGCGCGACCGAGCAGGAAGGCCGGCGTCAACGCGCGCGGCAGGGAAGGGGTCACGGCATCCCTCAGCTGATGCGTCGCGGTCCAGATTCGCCAGGGGAGGATCAACAGCGTGCAGACGGTGACGGCACCGAGCCAGAGGCGGAGTCGAGACCGGTGGCTGCGAGCCGCGAGCACGACGCCGGCTGCCAGCAGCACGGCGATGGCACCGACCAGGTCTTCGTCCTTGGTGTTGGCCGCTGCCCCGAGGAGGATTGCCGCCAGCCAGAGATGCCCGTCCGCGGCGCCGTCGATCCAGAGGCCGAGCGCGACGACACCGGTGGCGAGCAGGACAGCGCCGGTCGCGTCGGCGTGCCCGGTGAAGGTGTTCGACACGAGCGCCGGAGTGAGGGCCACGAGCGCGAGCAGCACGACGCCGGCCTGTTCTCTGACCGGCCGCTCCCGACGCCACCAGACCAGATAGCCCGCGGTCCAGATCGAAGCGATCAGCACGAGCCACAACTCGGTGTGGAAGAGGCGAAGCTCAGGTCGACCCATCGCCCGACCGAGCGCCGCCTCTAGCACTGGTTGCAACAGGGGATAGACGGGATGGGAGACAACCGTTGCCGGGTTGAGGAAGATCTCCGGCCGCAGGTGGTCGTAATAGGTCAACGCCAGGCCTTTCAGCGACCAGATCCGCGCGTCGTCGGCCTGGGTAGGTGCTCGCGCGGCCGCATACGCCCCGAGGGCAACGTACCCCGCTGCTGACGCGATCGCGATCCGGGCGAGCCAGGCGGTGCTCGGCCGAGCCGTTCCTACGTTCATGACGCGCTCTGTCATCACGCCGCGTTGCCATGCGACCGCGAACGCGGCGACGGCGACGATTGCGCTGACCACCGCCACCGTCGTAAGCCTGAACGGCGCGCCCAGCACCAGCAGCAGGACAAGTCCCAGCCCGACGAGCGCGGTCCCGACGAGCCAGGCGGGCCCCAATCCGCGGACGGCGGGACGCACCCCGACGCCGAGGAGGCCGACGGCGCGAAGCGACCCGACCCCGATCAGCGCCAGCAGGCCCTGCAGCGTCGCGAAGCCAACGAGCCCTCTCATTGCCTGCCGTTGAACTGCAATGCGAAGCCGGGTGCGAAAACCTGGACCGCAGGGTCGTGCCGGGCGATCCGGGTACGCATCTCCGCCGGGATGGACCCAAACGCGATGGTCCATTCGGCCCGCTCTCCGGGGCGAGCCGGCAGCGCCGGAAGCAACCCCAAGGCCAGACAGCCTGTGTCCGGCGGCGGGGTGTAGTCCAGCGTGTACACGGCGTGGGAACCCATCCGAGATCTGAGCCAACGAACGAACGGAAGGCGCGCGACGCCGACGCCGTTCGGGTTGTCAGGCCACGGCTCGCCAAAGCAGTAGTCGACCCCGGCAGCCGCCGACACCGGCTCTCGAGCGGCCCGCGCCAGCATCGTGAGCGCTGCGGGGATCGCGCCGCCCGCCAGCGCGATAGCCACCGCGCCGATGACCGCCAACGGCGCGAACCGCAGCGCGACGGGCGCGATCCGCTCAGCAGCCCTCACACGCGCGTTTCCGATCGTGCCGCCTCCAGCCGGTCGAACGTGAAACGGCACCGTATTCCCGGTCGGATAACAGGGGGGTAACGCAGTTACGCCGGTGTTAGGTCCTGGACGCGCAGCGTCCGGTGCTCACGGTCCGGAATACCGGCGAGAAGTTCACCCCGTAGTTGGTTTCCACGCCTGGTGAGCCGTTTCAGCGGGGCAGCAAGCGCATCCGTGCCGACCACGCAGGTGTCGGCCTCGGCCTGGCGATCGTCAAAAGCATCACCCAAGCACACGACGGAACCCTCACGCTCACCCCCCGGCGGCCGGCGGGCTCCGCGTGACGGTGCAACTGCCCGCCGCGCCAGGCCGCGTCGGGGAGCTAGGCGCTTCTCGTTCGGGGTAGGAGGGGTCGCATGTCTAATCGCACCTGGTTCATCACGGGCGCGTCGCGCGGCTTCGGTCGTTCGTTCGCGCAAGCCGCTCTCGCGGCGGGCGACCGCGTTGCCGCGACAGCGCGCGACACCTCCTCGCTCGACGACCTCGTCGCCGAGCATGGCGACGCCATGCTGCCGATCGAACTGGACGTCACCAACCGGGACGCCGCGTTCGCCGCCGTTCGCACGGCCCGCGACCACTTCGACCGCTTGGACGTCGTCGTCAACAACGCGGGCTACGGCATGTCGGGCGCCATCGAGGAGCTTTCCGAAGAACAGGCTCGCAGACAGATCGAGGTCAACCTGTTCGGAGCCCTCTGGGTCACCCAGGCCGCCCTACCCATCCTGCGCGAACAGGGCTCGGGGTGGATCGTGCAGGTCTCGTCGATCGGTGGGCTCGCCGCGTTTCCGCTCACCGGCATCTACCACGCGAGCAAATGGGGTCTTGAGGGCTTCTCAGAGACGCTACGCCAAGAGGTCGAGCCGTTCGGGATAAAGGTCCTGATGGTCGAGCCGAGTGGCTTTCGCACAGACTGGGCGGGCTCCTCGATGGACCGGGCCGAGCCTATCGACGCGTACGAAAAGATCGATCCGCTCGCGGAGCGCCGCGCGTCCCAGCAGGAGGAGAACAACGGATCACAGCCGGGCAACCCCGATCTCGCCGCGCAGGCGCTGCTCGACACGCTCGGCCGCGATGATCCGCCGTTCCGCCTCCTGCTCGGAAACGTCGCCTACGACGCCGCGATCGACCGCTACGAAGCCAGGCTGAAGGAGTTTCGCGCCGGAGAACAGGTCGCGCGAGCCGCCGACGACCGGTGAAGCTCCCGTGCGGGCCGGACCCTGAACCGAAGGGCTCAGCGGTCGTTCCAACCGGCGCCGGTCGCCGCGTATTCCTCGACCCGTGCCCGCATCAGCGCCTTCAGAAGCTTGGTCGGCAGGTCACGGTCGTAGGGGAGCTTGATGAAGCCTGCACCGACCTCATAGCCGGCGGCCTGAACGGCGGCCTTCTGGGTGGCGAAGAACGCTGGCGGGAACCGCAGCGAGCAGTGGTTCTTGAAGTTCTGAAGCATCCACAGGCTCGTGTTCTCGCAGCGGACGTAAACCGGCAGGTTCCACTTCAGTTCTTCCCGCGCCTCCGGATCGGCCTCGCGGCTCAGCTTCCTGAGCACCTCGAGGTGCGGCCGCTGGGCGTCAGTGAGGTGCGCGAAGAAGTCATCAACGCTCGACCGCTTGGGCATCGGCATCGCGTCAGCGTACCTGTCGGGTTCACGCCTGCTGGTCGGGTTGGGTGACCTCGAGGCGTGCTCGCCGGAGACCAGCGTCCGCTCGACGAGGTGCTGGTCCGAGATCTCCTTCGCCGCGACATCGATCGCGCGCGGGACTTCGCCGCGACGCGGAACCATGATCTCCTGACCGAAGGTGACTCCTCGAGCGAGCCGCTGTCATCGATCGGAACGCCCACCCTGGTCATTCACGGCACGGCGGACCCAATGTTCCCCTTCGAGCACTGCGAGGCGCTCGCTCACGAGATACCCAGTGCCGAGGCTGCTGAGGCTTGACGGCGCCGGCCACGGGATTCACGCCTCAGACCATGAGACGATCGCCGCGGCGATCGCCCACCACAGCATGGCGGCTGGAGCCTAAGCCGCCGGCGCGGGACTGTATTGGTCGTCGGTGACGTGTTCGCCCCAGGTGACGGGGCTGCCGTTCTCGTCGACTTCTTGAATTGCGACATGGGCCATGAAGCGGTTGGGGGCGGCGCCGTGCCAATGGTTCTCGCCGGGCTCGAAGTAGACGCGATCGCCGGGCCGGATCTCCTCGACGGGTCCGCCTTCGCGTTGGCAGCGGCCGATGCCTTCGGTGACGTAGATGGTTTGGCCGTAGGGGTGGGTGTGCCACGCGGTGCGGGCGCCCGGGGTGAAGTGGACCAGCGCGGCAGCGGCTCGGGCGCTGGCTACCGGTGCGGCGATGGTGTCGATGTAGACGGTCCCGGTGAACCAGTCGCTGGGGCCCTGGTTGGAGTCGAGGGAGTTGCGGGTGATCTGCATCGTGTTGTCCTTGATCGTGGATGGTCAGGCGGCTGCTCGGGCCTCGGTCAACGCGGTCAGGACATTCTCGCGCTGAGTCTCGTGGGTCAGGCAGGCTCGGTCGCCGCGGGTGGCGTGTCGCATCCGGCGTCGCGCAACTGGCAGGCAATCTGCTGCGGAGTCGCGAGCAGGCGGCCCCCGTCGACGCGGCTGGGGACTTGGTTGGCCGGACCCGGCGGCACGACAGTGATGCGGTATGCGCGGTTACCCCGGGAGAAGAAGATGTCGGCTTGCAGGAATCCCTCGGGGTTGTCCCAGATCAGGGAGGTGGCTCCCGGGGGCTCCGCGACCGGATAGGAAATCGCTCCGAAGCGGCGGCAGCCGGGCGATGCCCGCGGCCCCACCAGGGCAGCGCCCGCTCCCTATGGAGGGACGGCCCGTCACCGATGGCCAAACACCGCCCAGACGACGTGCGGCGCCGCGTAGACCTCCCAAACCGCGGTCACGACGAGGATCGGGATCGCGAGCGCGACGGTGGCAAAGGTTGCGGCCAGCAACTCGTCCCACGCTCCGCGCCGACTGGCGGCGATCCACGCGGCGGGTGGCAGGAAGAGCGCGACCAGCTCGGGCAAGGCGTGCGGAAGCAGGCTGGCAAGCAGGAGTCCGGGACTGCTCTGAAGGGTCGCCGCGACGGCCGCGGCGCTCCTGCCAAGCACGTACGCCTGCAGACCCAGGGAACAGCACGTGGCGCAGACGACCAACGCGATGGCGACGGGGCGGCCGCGTTCGTGGATCGCGCGGGACAAGCCAGTGCGCCGCTCGGCCTGCAACGGCAAGGAGCTGCCCGCGATGAAGCCCGCCACGCAGGCCATCGCGTGCAACGCCAACACGAGGAGGTTTCGACCCAGGACGCGAAGCACGTCAAGCGGGCTTCCGACCGCAAACGGAGGCTGATCGAGCACGAGCCCGCCGTGCGCTTTCGAACTGCTCGCGATCAGCCAAACCGCAACCAACAACACCAGCGCGACCGCCGCGCTGCCCAGGAGCCACGCGCGAAGAATCGGCCACGGTCGCGTCCGCCACGTGTCGAGCGCCGTACGCGTACTGCGAAGACCGTGCACCAGCGCATACGCAGACGCGTCCATGGCCGTCTAGTCGGCCCCGGCGATCGCTTCGATTAGCCGACCGGACCGGCGCCTGGACGGCACACCTCGCGCCGCCGGGAACTACGCGGGGAGCGTTCGCGGCAGTCCGAAGCGGGAGACAAGGCTTCGTTCGCTGAACCAGGTGATCGCCGAGACCCGGTCTTCGGCGAGCGTGAGGACCATGAGCCCGTAGACGCGCGCGATCGGCGCGTGCGGGTCCGGTAGATAGGCGCCGAAGGCCGGCTGGCCGTTGGCCCGGGTGGGCAGCAGCCTGAAGTTCGCGCCGCGTCGCGCGGCGCGATCGTCCAGGAACCTGGCGATTGCCGCCCCGCCCTGGTACTCGTACGGTTCCGGTGGCATCGTGAGCCAAGCGTCGTCGGTGAGCAGGGACACGATGCCGTTCGTGTCACCGCGCTCGACCGCGGTGGCGAAGTGGCCGACAAGCTCCCGCTCGTGCGCGGAGTCCGGCAGGGGCGCCCGCTCGAGCCCCCCGGCGGGTAGGCGCTCGCCCAGCGTCGCGCGCGCCCGCTGAAGGGCCCCCTTGACCGACGCCTCGCTGCTTTCGAGCGCGGCGGCCGCCTCCGCCTGGTCGAAGCCGAGCACATCGCGCAGCACGATTGCGGCTCGTTGGCGCGGCGGCAGATGTTGCAGCGCCGCGACGAAGGCGAGTCCGACCGACTCCCTCATCTCGTAGCGTGCCTCCGGACCTGCGGCGGAATCCGCGACTCCCTCGAGCAGGACGTCGGGATATGGCTCGAGCCAGGTCGGCTCGGCGAGACGGGTGGGCTCGGGTGGCTCGACCATCGAGGAGACCTCCTGTGGGCGACGCTTACGGTCGCGAAGCGCATTCAGACAGCGATTGGTCGCGATCCGGTACAGCCAGGCCCGCAACGAGGCGCGCCCCTCGAACCGGTCGAGCCCGCGCCAGGCTGCGAACAGCGTTTCCTGCAGCAGATCCTCGGCGTCCTGAACCGAGCCGAGGATTCGGTAGCAGTGGAGCTGGAGCTCTCTGCGGAACGGATCGACCAGATCCCGAAACGCGTCCTCATCGCCCGCGCGGGCGCGGCTGAACAGGTCTTCGCTCACGTGCGCACGCCCATTTTGTTCTCACGGCTCGGTCGCATCACTACTAACGACACCACTCGGGCGCGAAACGGAACGGTCGTCGGGCCCCGGCCGGCGACCCCCTGGGGTGGACCGTTCCGTTCCTCGCCGGGTCGGTGTCTCAACGAGCAGAAGAGCAAAACGGCCCCTGGAGGACTCAGATGACATCCGCACCACGAACTACCAACCGCTGGCGGGCCTTCGCGCTGTTGGCGGTGGCGTACTTCATGACCGTCGTCGATTTCACGATCGTCAACGTGTCGCTGCCGACGATCGGCCGCGATCTGCACCTCAGCGCCACCGGCTTGCAGTGGGTGGTCACCGCATACGCGCTTACGCTCGGCGGCTTCCTGCTCCTGGGCGGTCGCGCGGCCGATCTGCTCGGTCGGCGCCGGATCCTGATGCTCGGGCTAGGAGTGTTCACCACGGCGTCGCTGGCGTGTGGGCTTGCCGGGAGCGACGCGCTCCTGATCGCCGGCCGGGCCGCGCAGGGAATCGGCGGCGCGACCATGCTCCCCGCCGCGCTGTCGATCGTGATGAACATGTTCCAGGAGGGCGCCGAGCGCAACAAGGCGCTCGGGATCTGGGGCGGGCTCGGCGCCACCGCCGGGACGGTCGGCCTGATCGCGGGGGGCGTGCTCACCCGGTACGTCGGGTGGGAGTCGATCTTCTACGTGAATGTCCCGATCGGAGTCGTGGCGCTGGCGCTGGTCCCGAGGCTCGTCCCCGACAGCCGGCTCGCCACCACGCGACGTCGATTCGATGTGCTGGGGGCCATCGTCGGCACCGGCGGGCTGGTGCTGCTGGTCGACGCGATCTCACAAGCGCCGCAGTATGGCTGGGGCGCGACCAGGACGATTGTGGTGTTCGCGGCGTCCGCGGCGCTCTTGATCACGTTCCTGGCGACGGAGCACCGGGTCGACTCGCCGGTCCTGCCGCTGCAGATCTTCCGGCTGCGCACGCTCTCAGCCGCGAACGTCGCCGGGCTGTTGCTGGGCGGCAGCTTCTTCGCGTTCGTGTTCGCCGGGACCCTGTACATGCAGGAGGTCCTGCACTACAGCGCGCTCCAGACCGGGGCCGCGTGGTTGGCCGCGTCGGTTACCTCGATGACCCTGGCCGGAGTCTCGCAGTGGCTGGTCACCCGCATCGGAGCCAAGGTCGTGATGGCGATGGGGATGACCCTCATCGGGGCGGGGATCATGTGGGCGACGCAGGTGCCCGTCCATGGGCACTTCCTGCCCAACCTCGCCGGTCCCTTCGTCGTGGCCGGCGCCGGGACGGCGTTCTCGTTCATTCCTATCTCGGTGGCCGCGCTGGAGGGCGTCAGCGAGCATCAGTCTGGCCTGGCGTCCGGGCTCCTGAATACCTCCACCCAGTTCGGCGCGGCGATCGGGACGGCAATCGCCTCGAGCGTGGCAACCAGCGGCACGAACGCGCTGCTCCGAGCCGGTGACGCGCTGCCGGCGGCGCTGACCGGCGGGTTCCACCGTACGTTCTTGGTGCTCGGCGTGATCGCGCTGATTGCGCCTCCGGCGGTGTTCGCCCTCGTGAGGCGCCCTCGGCGCTCAAATCGGCTGGTCAACTCCGCGAGCAGCGAGGCGCAGCACGCCCTCGGCGCGACCGCGACCAAGTGACCTGAGCCAAACACGCCGACGTAAGGAGTGAACATGTGCGCTTACACGAACGACGCCCCCGAGCACGACCGCGACGTCGCGCGGGCAGAGGCCCCCGCGGTGGTGGACCGGGTGGCGTTTCAGGCCGAGTTGGACGCCCGGCGAAATGACTCCATCTACCGCACAAACGGACGTCCCACCGAGCGGGCCCGGCTGGAAGCCGGACGCGCCGACGACCTCGGATGAACCGACGCTGCTCGGGTTCCAGGTGCTACTAATGCGCGGTGACCGAGACGGACTTCCCGGCCCGGCTGTGGGCGATGGCGGACCTGTTCACGCCGATGGCGCTGCGGGTCGCCGCGACCCTGCGCCTGGCTGACCACATCGCCGCGGGTAGTGACTCCGTCGAGGCGCTGGCCACGCAAACGGACACCGATCCGGCTGCGCTGACCCGGCTCGTCGCTCACCTGGTCACGGTCGGGGTGCTCACCGACGACGGGACGGGCGAGCTGTCGCTCACCGAGTTGGGCGCGCAGCTGCGCTCGGACCATCCCGGCGAGGGGCGGGCGTGGCTTGACATGACCGGTGCGGTGGGCCGCGGGGATCTCGCCGCCGTGCACCTCCTCGACACGATTCGCACCGGGGAACCGGCCTACCCGCTGGCTTACGGCGGTCAGGGTTTCTGGCAGGACCTGGGGGACGACCCGGAGTTGTCCCGCTCGCTCGATGACCTCATGGGCTCGCGTCTGAGACTCGAAGCGCCGGTGCTTGCCACCGGCTATGAGTGGGGCGAGCTGGGACGCATAGTCGATGTCGGAGGGGGCAACGGGACGCTGCTGGTCGCGATCCTCTCCGCCCATCCAAACCTGCGCGGGACGCTGATCGAGCTGCCCGGACCGGCGGCGCAGGCTGTGCCCGTGATTGCCGAGGCGGGACTGAGCGACCGCTGCGAGATCGTGGCCGGCAGCTTCTTCGACGCGCTGCCCGCCGGAGCCGGCGGGTACCTGCTCTCGGGCGTGCTCCACAACTGGGACGACGAGCACGCGCTGGCGATCCTGCGGCGCTGCGCCGAGGCGGCTGGCCCGAGCGGACGTGTGCTCGTCATCCATGAGACGGCCGAGTCCGGACCATCAACCGAGATGGACCTGCGCATGCTCACCTACATCGGCGGCCGCGAGCGAACGCGGGCTGAGCTCGAGACGCTGGCCCAGCGAGCGGATCTTCGGCTGGGCGCCGCGCATCCGCTGACCACGTACCGGACGGTGGTCGAGCTGAGGTGCAGGTGATGAGGATCAGCGAGAGGTTTGTCGCTCCCCCGCCACCCGAGGTGATCGCTCAGGAGTGCGATCCGGCCTGATGCGCGCCGACCGATAAGCGGGCGCGCACGGCCGGGTCGTAAATCGAGCATGGCTCGCCGGCGAGGTCATCCGCTCGTCCGGTGGCGGCGAGACCGATGAGCCGGGCCGACTCCTCCACCGGCACGAAGCCCGGATCGCGCTCCATGTCGCGCAGCATCTGAACCACGGAGCCGCGAACGCCCTCGGTGCCCTGCGAGGTCAGGAACTCGTTCATGTCGGTGCGCACGACGCCGGGCTCGATCGCGAACACGCGCACGCCGTGGTCCTTGCCCTCGGCGTCCATCACCCGGCTCAGGTGCGTCACCGCCGCCTTGGTCGCCGAGTACGGCCCGACGCCGGGTTGCGCGCGACGCGCCAGGCCCGAGCTGACATTGACGATCCGGCCGCTGCCGCGCTCGCGCATCGTCGGCAGCACCGCGCGGCACATCAGGAACACGCCGTTCAGGTTGATGTCGACGACGGTGCGCCACGCCTCCGGCTCGACGTCGGACAGCTCGTCCACCGGCCCGGTCACCCCCGCCGCGTTGACCAGGATCTCGCACGGGCCGCCGAGCTCGCGTTCCGTGCGAGCGGCGATGTCGGCGACCTCGTCCGCGTTGGATACGTCGGCGGCGAGTGCCGTCGCGATGGCTCCGCGGGCTCGAATCTGGCTTGCCGCGTCCTGCACCTGCTCCTCGGTCCGGGCCACCAGGGCGACCGCGACGCCGTCGGAGGACAGACACTCGGCCGCGGCTCGTCCGATGCCGCGCCCTGCGCCGGTCACGATCGCGACACGCATTGATGATCTCCTTCCCGCGGACTCACCGGCTCAACCAGCCATGCGGTCAGTGCGGGGGCGTGGCGATTCCGGTGCGGTAGGCGTAGTTGACCGCTTGTGTGCGGTCGCGCAGTCCCGCCTTGGCGAACAGGTGGTTGATGTGGGACTTGACCGTGGTCGGACTGACCACGAGCCGCTCCGCGATCTCGGCGTTGGTGAGCCCCACCGCGATGAGGGCGAGCACCTCGGCCTCGCGGGGGGTGAGATCGTCCGGCAGCTGGGGAGTTGCGGACGCGATCATCGCTGCGTCGCGAACTCCGTCGCCGGCCAGCGCGGCGACCACGTGGGACTGCACGGCGGGGTCGAGCGCGGCGGACCCGGCGGCGACCGTGAGGATTGCCGAGCGGATGTCCTGGCTCGAGGCGTCCTTGGTCAGGTACCCGCGCGCGCCCGCGCGCAGAACGCCGAGCACACTTTCGTCGTCGGCATAGGTGGTGAGCGCAATCACCTGCACCTCCGGGTGGCGCTCGCGGAGAAGGCTGGTCGCCTCGATCCCGTCCATCCGCGGCATCCGCAGATCCATCAACACCACGTCGGGATCGTGCTCGGCGGTGAGCGCCAGCGCCTCCTCGCCGTCGGATGCGGTGGCCAGGAGCTCGATTCCCTCGAGCAGGCCGAGGAGCGTGGCGAGGCTCTCGCGCACGAGCCGCTGGTCGTCGGCCAGCACCACGCGGACCGGACCGCCGTCGGTCATGACTCGCCCGCCGGTAGACGCAGCTCCACGCGGAAGCCGTTGCTGGTCGGTGTCGCGAGCAGTTCCCCGCCCAGCAGCTCCGCTCGCTCGCGCATGCCGGTCAACCCGTAGCCGCCTCCGCTTACGCCGACCGCGACGGGCGGTGGCGAGCCGTCGATCCCATGGTCCTCGACGACGAGAACGGTGCTGTCGGGGAGGTAGTTCAGCTCGACCTCCACGCGTTCGGCGGTGGCGTGGCGACGCACGTTGGTGAGGGCCTCCTGGGCTGTGCGATACACGGCCAGCCTAGCCTCGGGCGCAAGTGCGTGCGGTTCGCCGCGGACCTCGAGGGCCACCGGCAGGCCGCTCTGCTCCGCGAACGCGTCGGCCAGCGCCCCGATCCGCTCGGGACCGGGCAGCTCGTCGCCGCGCTCGGTGGCGATCGCCCGGCGCGCCTCGTCCAGTCCGCTGGCCGCGAGATGGTGTGCGCGGTCGATGGCCTGCGTGACCTCCTCGTCGACACCACGGCTGCGCGCCAAGAGGCGCGTCGTCTCTAGCTGGAGCGCGAGGGCAGAGAGCGAGTGGGCCAGCACGTCGTGCATCTCCCGAGACAGCCGGCCGCGCTCGGCGGCGGCGGCGGCGCGGGCTTCGGCCTCGCGCGAGGCCTCCAGCTCGTCGCGCTGATGGCCGACGTAGTGCAGGAGGCGCATGGCGAAGAACCACGGGACGATCCCGGAAAGGAAGCCCAGCGCGTCGACGACCTGACCCTTGATCAGGTAGCCGGCGAGGAATGGAGCGATCGTGGCGGCGAGCATCAGCCAGGCGGTCCGCCGGTCGAGCTTCAGCGCGGAGACGATCGCCACGTAGTACGGACCGATGACCCAGATCCCGTTCGGCTGAGCAGCGCCCAACCCGCCGGCTCCGATGATCACTCCGATCAGGGCGAGGACCACGTGCCGCCTCGGGACGTTCTGACGCTCGGGATGCGCGGCGATGGCGGCGACGATCATCCAGATGTACGACGCCAGCACGAGCGCACCGCGACCGTGCAGCCCCGGGCGAGGGTGGGTGGCGAACGTCGCCACGATGCTCGCCACCAGCAGGACGACCGCAAAGCCGCGCCACGCCACCGCCTCCAGTGGGGCTGTGCCGTCGCCGTCCTGACCGCGGGTGATCCAGCTGCGTCGAAAATATCTACCTAGGGCGCCCATGTCGTCGTGCCAAACGATAAGACGCGCACGCGTCCCTGTCATCAGCCGCCGGGTGGAGTGCAGCGGGCCTGGCCTACACCCAGAGATGGACGTTCAGGTTCGACCCGCGCGCCGATGACAGACGGCCGGGGCGCGCGTAGCTTGCTCCGCATGATCACGAACTCACTCGACGCGGCGGTGGCGCAGCGAGCCGCCGCTCACGCACAAGGGGACACGATGACTGGGACGGAGCACGCAGCGACGCAGCACGCAGCGACGTTGCCGGCTGCCCGTGCCGTTGACTTGGCCAAGGTCTACGGGACGGGCGACGCGGCAGTCCGCGCACTCGACGGCGTCAGCCTCGAGCTCGAGCGCGGACGGTTCACGGCCGTGATGGGGCCCTCGGGGTCCGGCAAGTCGACGCTCATGCATTGCATGGCGGGACTCGATCAGCCCACGGCGGGACGCGCGTTCATCGGCGAGCAGGAGCTCGAAGGCCTCGACGACGCGGACTTGACCGAGCTTCGGCGCGATCGCGTGGGGTTCATCTTTCAGTCCTTCAACCTCGTCCCGATGCTGACCGCGGCCGAGAACATCACGCTGTCGGCCGACCTGGCCGGCACCGGCGTCGATCTGGCCTGGCTCGACGAGCTGGTCGGCCAGCTGGGGATCGCCGACAGGCTCTCGCATCGCCCGAGCGAGCTGTCCGGCGGACAGCAGCAGCGTGTCGCCTGCGCCCGGGCCCTGGTCGGACGGCCGGATCTGATCTTCGCGGACGAGCCGACCGGCAATCTGGACTCGAACGCCTCAGCCGAGGTGCTGGGGTTCCTGCGCGCCGCGGTGACCGAGCACGGGCAGTCGATCGTGATGGTCACCCACGATCCCCTCGCGGCGGCCTACGCCGACCGGGTGGTGTTCCTGGCCGACGGCAACGTGGTGGACGAGATCCGCTCGCCGTCGGCCGACGCGGTGCTCGAGCAGATGAAGAAGCTGGGGAGCTGAGATGCGCAGAATCACACTCAGAGGACTGCTGGCGCGCAAGCTGCGTCTGGCCTTGACCGCGCTGGCCATCGTGCTCGGGGTGACGTTCGTGACCGGGACGCTCGTGCTCGGCGACACGCTCAACCGCACGTTCGACAACGTGATCGGCACTGCCTATCAGCACGTGAGCTTCCAGATCCGCGGCAAGGCGGCGTTCAACGACAACGCCACCACGGTCAACAGCACGGCCGCTCGCAAGCCGATCCCGCAGTCGATTCTCCCCGCGGTGCGTCGCGTGCCCGGGGTCTCCTTCGCGTTCGGATCGGTGAGCGGCTACGCCCAGTTCATGACGCGCGATGGCAACGCGATCGGCAACGGCGGCGGCTCGACGCTGGGGTTCTCGTTCGACCCCAATCCACAGCTGTCTCCCTATCGCCTGGTCGCGGGCCGAGCGCCCACGACCGCCGACGACGTGGTGATGGACAAGGCAACCGCGACCAAGCACCACTTCGCGGTGGGGGACAGAGTCCTCGTCAACCTGCCCAACCGGCCGCAGACGTTCACGATCAGTGGCCTGGTCACGTTCGGGTCCGCTGACAACCTCGCCGGCGTCACGCTGGCCGGGTTCGACCTGCCCACGGCCCAGGCGCTGTTCAACACGCGCGTCCAGTACGACACGATCAGCGTCCTGGCCGCTTCGGGCGCGAACGACGTGAATCTGCAGCGACAGATCGCCGGGATCCTCCCCCCGGGTGTGGAGGTGGTCAGCGGGCAGACTGTCGCCAACGAGCTTTCGAGCACGGTCAACCACCAGCTGTCGTTCATTTCGACCGCGCTGCTGATCTTCGCGCTGATCTCGCTGCTCGTCGGCGGCTTCACGATCTTCAACACGTTCTCGATCACCGTCGGTCAGCGCACGCGTGAGCTCGCGCTTCTGCGCATCGTCGGCGCGAGCCGCAGGCAGGTGTTCGGATCGGTGCTGAGCGAGGCCGCGGTGACCGGACTGATCGCGTCGGTGATCGGCCTGGGGCTCGGAGTGCTCGCTGCGCTCGGCCTCAAGGCGCTGCTCAAGGCCTTCGGGATCGTGCTGCCGTCGGCGCCGCTCGTGTTCGAGGCCCGCACCGCGGTGGTGGCCATCTCCGTGGGCGTTGGCGCGACCGTGCTGTCGGCGATCGTTCCCGCGCGTCGTGCGGTCCGGATCGCACCGGTGGCCGCGCTGACCGACCTGAGCGACGAGGCCCCCCGGCCCGTCCGGCGGCGGACGGTGATCCGCGGGTCCGCGATCGGCCTGGTCGGTCTCGCCCTGCTGGCCGACGGGGTTGCCAAGGCATCGCTGGTGCTGGTGGGCGTGGGCGCGCTGGCCATCGTCATCGCCAGGGGGATGCTGGTGCCGCTGGTGGCACGCCCGCTGTCGGGTGCCCTGGGCCGGCCTCTGGCTCGATTCCGCGGTACCCCCGCACGATTGGGACGCGAGAACTCGATGCGCAACCCAAACCGAACCGCTCAGACGGCCGCTGCGCTGATGATCGGGCTGTCCCTCGTCTCCACGATCGCCGTCCTCGGCGCCTCGTTCAGCAAGTCGGCCAAAAACAGCGTCGACAGCGCGGTGAACGCCGATTACATCGTCAGCGGCAACGGCGGCTTCAGCAAGTCGGTGGTGGGCGGGGTGTCGCGGCTGCCCGGTGTGAGGACCGCGACGTCCGTCTACCAGGGGCAGTTCGAGGTTCGGGGCTCGCTCTCCACGCTGGTGGCGGCGTCGACGGCGGACCTTTCGAACACGGTCCGGCTGCACATCACCGCGGGCAGCGGAGCGCCGGCGATGGCCGCCGGCCAGCTGCTGGTCGATACCAACACGGCCCGCGCAGATCATCTCCACGTCGGCTCGATCGTGCCCGTCAAGTTCGCCCAGACCGGCTCGACCACGATGCGGATCGGCGGGATCTTCAAGGCGAACCCGTTGCTCGGCAGCTACCTGACCGGCGAAGGGTTGTTCCTGGCCCACTTCGACAACCCGCTCCCGATCGCGGTGCTGCTGAGCACTGGTCCCGGCGCGCACGGCCTCGCGCCGGCGCTCAACCGAGTGCTGACGCCGTACGCGAACGTCAGCTTCAAGACGCGGGCCCAGTTCGAGGCCTCCGCGCAGGCGAGCGTCAACCAGCTCCTCGGACTGGTCTACGTGCTGCTGGCGCTGGCCGTCCTGATTGCACTGATCGGGATCGTCAACACGCTGATGCTCTCGGTGTTCGAGCGCACGCGCGAGATCGGCCTGCTGCGCGCGGTCGGCATGAAGCGCCGCCAGGTGAAGGCCATGATCCGCTCCGAGGCGCTGGTCATCGCCCTGTTCGGCGCCGTGATCGGAGTGGTGGTGGGCACCGGGCTGGGGCTCGCGCTCGCCTCTGCCCTGCGCAACAACGGAGTGACCACCCTCGTCGTGCCGCTGCCCAGCCTGATCGCGTTCCTGATCCTGTCCGCGATCCTGGGGCTTCTCGCCGCCACCTGGCCCGCCCGCCGTGCCGCCAATCTCGACGTCCTCGCCGCGATCGCGACCGAGTGATCGCCGCGATCGCGACCAAGGTCCAGGCGAGCTTCGCGCAGTTCGTGCGCGACCTGCAGCGGCACGACGTGGCCGGAGCGTGCAACGTGATGACCCCGGCTTTCTGGAATGCCCTGGCCGGCGAGATCAACGGGGAGCTCGAGATCTCGGATCGGTCGATCTCGACCGCCGACTGCCAGACGGGGCTGCGATCCCTGCTCCCGACTCTTCGCATCGGCCAGGTCGTGGTGTCGGACAACGCGCCCGTGCGCGCACATCCACCTGAGCTCGGCGCGATTGTCGTGTTCCACCCTCCGGCGCGGGCCGACACGCCGGACGCGATGCGGTGCGCCACACGAGGGCGAAGCGTCGTCCCACCCGTGCGGGGTCCCGAAGGCGGGCGAGTCTCCCCAGACCTTCATCAAGCGGGTGGTTGGGTTGCCGCGCGACCGCATCGCGAGTACTTCGTTCTCGGCGACAACCTGCCGGCATCCGACGACGGCCGGTTCTGGGGGCCGGTCAAACGATCCTGGCTGATCGGTCTGGTTAAGGTAAGCCGATGAGCTCCGGCGTGGCCCCGTACACCGCGCGTCACGAGTCGGCGGCGTTCGGGCGCCTCGAGCAGGTCGAGCGCGCGCCGCACCCGTGCCTCGCCGGCATCGTGCGCCGGTACTGCGGTTACGACCACGACGGCGCCGGGCGAACCCGCCGGCGTGAGGTGGCCCAGGACGAGGTCACGATCATCCTGTCGCTGGGGCCGCTGCTGCGGATCGGTGGCCCGGATCATCCCGAGGCCCACTACGGCTCGTTCGTCGCGGCGCTCACCGACACGTATGCGATTACCGAGCACGATGGGCCGTTGCGCGGGATCGAGATCGATCTGTCGCCGCTCGGCGCCCACATGCTGTTCGGCCTGGCCATGCACGAGCTGTCCGAGCATCTGGTGCTGCCGCTCGAGGACGTGCTCGGGCGTGCGGCGAGAGAGTTGATCGAACGGCTCGCGCTCGTTCCGGCCTGGGACGCGCGGTTCGCGATCCTGGATCGCTTCATCCTGGGTCGAGTGGAACAGGCGCGCCGCCCCTCGCCCGACGTGGAGTGGGCGTGGGGCAGGTTGCGAAGTACCGGGGGACTGCTGCCGGTCGGCGAGCTCGCACGCGAACTCGGCTGCAGCCGCCGGCATCTGATCTGGCGCTTTCGCGAGCAGGTCGGGCCCGCACCCAAGACCGTGGCGCGGCTCGTTCGCTTCCAGCGCAGCGTGCGGCTGCTCGAGCGCGACGACGGCAGCCGGTTCGCCGAGATCGCCCAGCGTTGCGGCTTCTACGACCAGGCGCACATGAACCGCGAGTTCCGGGAGCTGGCCGGGACGACACCTGGCGAGTTCGTGGCGCGGCTGCTCCCGGGCGGAGCCGGCGTCGTCGCGGACTAGGTCGTCCGCGCGCGCTCGGGCGGGTCAAATTCGTCCAAGACGGAGGGTGCGGCCGCGGGTACGGTGCGCGACATGCCACGCGACATCTATCCCTCCATGCGCTACCGCGACGCCCGCGCCGCGATCGACTGGCTCGAGCGGGCGTTCGGCTTCGAGCGCCATGCCGTGCACGACGGCCCCGACGGAGCCGTCGCCCATGCCGAGCTTCGCTACGGCGACGGGCTCGTGATGCTCGGCTCCTGGCGAGGCGACGACGACCACCGCCGTCCCGGCCAGGGGTGGGCGTACGTGGCCGTCGATGACCTCGACGCTCATCTCGGGCATGCTCGGGAGGCCGGGGCCGAGATCGTCGACGGGCCGCAGCACGAGGACTACGGGTCGTTCTACGGCGCGCGCGATCCCGAGGGCAACCTGTGGAGCTTTGGCACCTACCGCCCGGCGCTGGAGTGAGCCAGGGCTTCACCTCATTGCACACGCTGGTCGCTACCGTCGGGCGATGCCGGTTCTCTTGCCCGAGTGCCTCGAGGATCCCGACGGACTGCTCCTGCGCCGGTGGGCGCCGGCCGATGTGGGCATCGAATGCCGCTGGCGCATGGAGAAGGACGCCTGGCTCGCCGCCAGGTGAAGGGCCGGCGACAGCGACCTGCCGCCGGCCTGTCAGCTACGGAAGCGGGTGCGATCCGCGGTGCTCGACCGTGATCGTGCCCGAGCTCTCCGGATGGGCGCTCCCAGGCGCGTAGTCGTACACCACGCCGGTCGCGAAATTCATCACGAACACGTCGACCAACGTGTGCTTCTTGGGATCGAGCCAGGCCACATAGATCTCGTGGTTGCCGATCGGCATCGCCACGTAGTCCTCGACCGGGAACTTCGTGCCGACGAACGGTCCCTTGATCGGGACCCCGTGCACGGTCGAGCTCTTGTAGGTCTGGCGGAAGGTGTTGCCGGTGTTGCGCCCGAGGCTGTAATCGGTGTCGATCACATAGCCCTTCAGGTTGAAGCGCTTGACGCTCGGACTCGCCTTGGCACTGTGTGCGCGGACGGCGTGGGCGGCCCCGGCCGACGCGGTGGCGCTCGTGACCGCCGCATAGACCCCGATCGACGCGGCGGCGAGCATCCCGGCAGACGCGAACCGCACTGGCATGGTGCAGCGCATGCATCTCTCCTCTCTGGATGTGGGGCGCGATCCTACGGCGGCCCCGCCACCCAGATTCCCGCGCTGCCCGAGATTCTGCGCTCAGGATCAACAAACCGGTGGCTCCGGTTCGCTCCGTCTACGCTACGTGCCATGTGCCGAAACATCAGAACTCTCTACAACTTCGATCCACCCGCCAGCGAGGAGGAGGTCAGGGCTGCCGCCCTCCAGTACGTGCGCAAGATCAGCGGCTTCACCAAGCCCTCGCTCGCCAACGAGGAGGCGTTCGCCCGAGCGGTGGACGCCGTGGCCCACGCGTCGCTGCACCTGTTGAGCGACCTGCAGACGACCGCACCGACCAAGAACCGCGAGGCCGAGGCGGCCAAGGCCCGGGCTCGGTCGGCTCAGCGGTTCGCGGCCTGAGGCTCGCCCGGCTCGGCGACGGTCGTCGGAGTGGCGGTGGTCGCCGGAGTGGCGGCGGCGAACATCGCGCGCGTTGCTCCGGCGGTCTCGACCAGCGCCTCGCGCGCGTTCCGGCTCACCCCCGCCCCCGCGATGAAGGCGTGGATGAAGCCCGGGAAGCGGCGTAGGGTCACGGGGGTCCCGGCCCGGCTGAGCAGGCTCGCGTATTCCTCGCCCTCGTCGCGCAGTGGATCGAACGTGGCGGTCACGACATAGGCGGGGGCAAGGCCCGACAGATCCTCGGCCATCAGCGGCGACGCCCGTGGATCGCGGGCGTGCGCCCGTTCCGGACCCAGATAGTTGCTCTCGAACCAGTCCATCTCGGACTCGGTGAGCAGGAAGCCCTCGCCGAACAGCTCCCGTGATCGCCGACGACGAGTGAAGTCGGTGACCGGATAGATCAGGAGCTGGAGCGCGGGCGGCGGCCCGCCATCGCGCGCGGCCAGCTGCGAGACGACCGCGGCCAGGTTCCCGCCGGCGCTATCTCCGCCCACGCCGACCCGGCGCGGGTCGGCCCCGAGAGCGTCCGCGTTCGCGAACGCCCAGTGCAGCGCGGCGCGCGCATCCTCCACCGCGGCCGGGAACGGATGCTCCGGAGCCAGGCGATAGTCGATCGCCAGCACGTGCGCTCCGGCGTGGCGACAGAGGATGCGGCACGCACCGTCGTGGGTCCCGAGGTCACCATAGGTGAAGCCGCCGCCGTGGTAGAAGACGAGCAACGGATGAGGCCCGCCGGGCTCGGCCGGCGCGTAGTGGCGCGCGCGGAGCCTCACCGGTCCGTCGAGCTCGAGGTCGGCCACCGCGCCGACCGCCGAGGGCTTGCCGGCGTAGACGGCGGAGAGCCGGCGGCGCCGGCGGCGCGCCTCGGCCGGCGTGAGCGTCTCGGGCGGCGGCTCGCGCCGGCGCTCGAGCATGGCCAGGGCCAGCTGCACCTCGGGCGCGAGCGTCTCACCGTCGACCTGCACCGGCGGCCGACCCGACAGGCGCACCTGGGCCGACGGAGGCAGCGTGTCCAGCGCCTGCGCGGCTAACTGCTGAGCGCGGAGGCTGAGCGTAGAAAGCGAGAACGCGCGCGGCACCGCCGCGATGCTATCCCGCTGATGCCGGTCAGGCGGCAGCGGGCGTGTGGATGAGGCGAGCCAGCGCGGCCCGCACGCAGCCCGGCTGCTCGAACCAGGGGAAGTGGCCGGCGCCCGGCACCACCTTCAAGAAGGCGTGTGGCGAGAGCTCCGCCGTGGCGCGGGCGGCCTGACCCCACGGGATCGGACTGGATGCGCCGGCGAGCACTCCGTATGGCAGCGGGCTGGCGGCGAGCGCGGCCGACAGCTGCTCGCTGTCGGCGGTCATCTCGCCGACCAACCCGGCGTAGGCCTCGACCGACATGCGCAACGGCGGCATCGCGAAGACGCGCTCCGGGTCGGCGAAGTAGGACGGCCACACGATGCGCAACGACTCGACGCCCTGCTCGGGCGTTCCCTGGCCGCTCATCGCCAGCTCGTCGAGATCGCGCGCACGCCGGCGCTCCGCCTGGGGCGTGCGCGCGACGATCTCCGCCTCGAAGCCGGCCATCCCGCCGTCGCCGACCACGCCCACGGGGTCCACGGCGAGCGCCCCGAGCAGCCGGTCCGGGTGCCCGGCGACGAGCCGCAACGCGAGCTGGCCGCCCCACGAATGACCGACCACGAGCGCCCGGTCCCACGCGAGCCCGTCGAGCACGGCGATCGCGTCGTCGACGGCCTGCGCGATCGTGAACGGGCCCTGCGGAGTCGAGGGCGCGAGTCCACGCTGCTGGTAGGCGGCGATGCGGAAGCCCGGGCCGAGATCGGCGGCGATCTCGTCGAGGTACTCGAAGCTCAGTCCCGGGCCTCCGTGCAGCAGGAGCACCCGCGGGCCCGACCCGGCCGCCCAGCCGGCGAGCGTGCCGGCGGCCGTGTCGACGGTGAACGACTCGCGCCCGGTCACGACGCCAGACTACGCGATGACTTGGGACGCACGCGCGTTTTTCGCCGGCTCGTGTCCGCGTAACACTCTCTTGACAGGAACCTCTCGAGAGAATACTCTCGAGAGGTATGTCTCAAGAAGACCCGAACGTCCGCGAGCTCACCGATCCCCGCGCCATGCGGGCGATGACCCATCCCGTGCGGCTCGCGCTGCTCGAGGCGCTCGCCCTGGAAGGGCCGCTGACCGCCACCCGCGCGGCCGAGGTGATCGGCGAGTCGCCCACAACGTGCTCGTTCCATTTCCGCCAGCTCGCCAAGTACGGGTTCGTCGAGCAGGCGGCAACCGGACCGGGACGCACGCGCAGCTGGCGGCTGACCCGCGTGGGGATGCACTTCACGGACCTGCACGAGGACCCCGAGACGCAGATCGCGGCGCGGGCGCTCTCGCGGACGCTGCGGGAGCGGTCGCTGGCCCGTCTTGGAGCCTACTTCGAGGAGCGCTCGAGCTATCCGGTTCGCTGGCGGGAGGTAACCGGCTCGAGCGATTTCACCCTCCACGTCACGCCGGACGAGTTGCGCGCCGTGGATGAGGAGATCACCGCGATCCTGCACCGCTATCGCGACCGGATCGCCGATCCCGAGCGGCGGCCGGCGGACTCGCTGCCGATCGAGGTGCTGCTGTTCGCGTATCCGGTGGCGCCGCCCAAGTCCTGATGCGCCGGCTGCTCGCCGTCCGCGACGCGCGCGTGTTCCTGGCCGGTCAGGCCGTTTCCTCGTTCGGGGACTCGGCGCTGTGGCTGGCCATGGGCGTCTGGGTCAAGTCACTGACCGGGTCGAGCGGAGCGGCCGGGCTGGCGTTCTTCTTCTTCTCCGCACCCACGCTGCTGGCCCCGGTCACCGGCCTGCTGGTCGATCGAGTGGGGCGCCGGCGACTGCTGATCGCGATCAACGTGTTCACCGGCTGCAGCGTGCTGGCCCTCCTGCTTGCGCACGGCGCCGGTCAGCTGTGGTTGATCTACCTCGTGATGACCGTCTACGGGCTCGCCTACTCGACGCTCGCCGCCGCGGGGTCGGCGCTGCTGAGCGCGCTGCTGCCGGACGACCTGCTGGCCGACGCCAATGGGGCACTGCGCACGATCCAGGGGACGCTCAGCCTGGTGGCGCCGCTGACCGGCGCCGGGCTGTTCGCGCTCGTCGGGCCTCATGCGCTCGTGCTGATCGACGCCGCCACGTTTGCCGTGCCGGTGCTGTGCGCGCTGTCGCTGCGGACGGTGGAGCCCACGGTCCGGGACCGGCGGGACCGGCGGCCGTGGCGCGGCGAGCTGAGTGCCGGCGTCCGTCACATCGCTGGGAGCGCAGTGCTACGCCGCGTAACCGGAGCCGCGGTGTGCGCGGTACTCGGATTCGGCTTCAGCGAGACCACCGTGTTCGCAGTCGCCGGCCAGGGGTTGCACAGGCCGCCCGCGTTCGTCGGCGTGCTGGTGGCGCTGCAGGGGCTCGGGGCGGTGCTCGGCGGGTTGACCGCGGCGCCCTTGATCCGGCGGATCGCAGAACCCCTGGTGATCGCGATCGGGCTGATTCTCACGTGCGTGGGCGCGTTGCTCGAGATCCCGCCCTCGCTCGTCTCGGTCGTGCCCGGCGTGCTCTTGTTCGGCGTGAGCCTCCCCTGGGTGATCGTCGGGCTCACCACGCTCGTTCAGCGATCGACCCCACGAGAACTCCAGGGACGGGTGTACGCCGCCGCCGATGCGCTGATCACCACGCCGCAAACCGTCTCGATCGCGGTCGGTGCGGCGTTGGTGGGTGTCGTCGGCTACCAGGCCCTGCTGGCGGCGATGGCGGCTGCCAGCCTCCTCGCCGGCGCGGCTCTGCTCCCCCGCTATGGTTGGCGCGTTGCCCACGCGCATCAACCACGTCAGCATCAACGCCCTGGACCTGCAGGACTCGGTTGATTTCTACGTCGAGCTGCTGGGCGCCGAGCTGATCCCGACCCCGAACTTCGGGTTGCCGGTTCAGTGGCTGGCCCTGGGTCGAACCCAGCTTCACCTGTTCGAACGCGACCTGCAGCCGACCAGCCATCACCACCTCGGCATCACCGTCGACGACCTCGCGCCGGTGTACCGCGTGGCCGAGCGCCGCGGCGCCTTCGACGGGCGAGCGTTCCGCAACCACCTGGTCGAGCTGCCCGGCGACGTCGTGCAGCTGTACCTGCGCGACCCCGCCGGCAACCTGGTCGAGATCGACCACTACGGCGCCGATCGCCTGCCCGAGGACATCAGGGCGCAGCTGAAGCCGCTCTGGGAGTTCAACCCCCAGAGCGAGGAGCAGATGCAGGGCCGGCTGTTCGTGCCCGAATGAGCGTCAGCCGCCGTTGGCCTGCAGCGGCGGCGGTTGTACCCGCCGGGCGAATGCCGGGATACTGTGGGCGTGGGCCAGCAGGTCGCCGCCAGGACCTTTAGCCGCGAGGATCGCCAGCGCTACCGACGCAAGGTCCGGGCGTGCCTGGACGTGTTCGCGCGGATGCTGTCGGAGGCGCGGTTCCATCCCGAGCGGCGCTCGTTCGGTCTGGAGGTCGAGCTCAACCTCACCGACGACGCCGGCGAGCCTGCGCTGGTGAACGCCGCCGCGCTCGAGGCGATCGCCGACCCGAGCTTCCAGACCGAGCTCGGGCAGTTCAACGTCGAGATCAACGTGCCTCCGCGGCTGCTCGAGGACGAGGTGTTCTCGGACCTCGAGCGAGATGCGCGAGCCAGCCTGAACGACGCCGAGGGGAAAGCCCGGACGGTCGGGGCGCACATGATGATCATCGGGATCCTCCCCACGATCGGTTCGGAACACCTCCGGGCCGAGGTCTTCAGCGCGAACCCGCGCTACGCGCTGCTCAACGAGCAGGTGTTCGCGGCACGGGGCGAGGACCTCGAGATCTCGATCGAGGGCGTGGAGCGGCTGTTCATCCACGCCGACACGATCGCGCCGGAGGCGGCGTGCACGAGCGTCCAGCTCCACCAGCAGGTCGAGCCGGAAGCGTTCGCTCGCTACTGGAACGCCGCTCAGGCCATCGCCGGCGTCCAGGTCGCGGTGGCGGCGAACTCGCCCTTCTTCTGCGGCAAGGAGCTGTGGCGCGAGACCCGGATCGCGGTGTTCGAGCAGGCCACCGACACCCGGCCCGAGGAGCTCAAGATCCAGGGGGTGCGCCCGCGGGTGTGGTTCGGCGAGCGCTGGATCACCTCGATCTTCGACCTGTTCGAGGAGAACGTCAGCTACTTCCCCGCGCTGCTGCCGGTGGTCGACGAGGAGGATCCGCTCGAGACGCTCGAGCGTGGGGACGTTCCCCGGCTGGGTGAGCTGCGCCTGCACAACGGCACGATCTATCGCTGGAATCGCCCGATCTACGACGTCGTGCGCGATCAGCCGCATCTGCGCGTGGAGAACCGGGTCCTGCCGGCCGGACCGACGGTCGTCGACATCATGGCCAACGCGGCCTTCTACTACGGGCTGCTGCGCATGCTGGCCGAGGAGGATCGGCCGGTGTGGTCGCAGATGTCGTTCTCGGCCGCCGAGGAGAACTTCCACGCCGGCGCCCGTGACGGGATCGACGCTCGCCTGTACTGGCCGGGCCTGGGCGAGGTCCCGGCGGCCGAGCTCGTGGTCAGGCGCCTGCTGCCGCTCGCGCGCGAAGGACTCGGGCGCTGGGGGGTCGCCGCCGGGGACGCCGACCGCCTGCTCGACATAATCGAGCGCCGGTGCGTGCTCCTGCGAAACGGCGCCTCCTGGCAGAGCCAGATGTTCCACCGCCTGTACGACGACAAGGGCCTGGATCGGGGCGAGGCGTTACGCGAGATGACCCGGCGCTACCGCGAGCACATGCACTCGAACCAGCCGGTCCACGACTGGCCGACGGACTGACGCCGGCGTGAGCGACGCATACCGGTCGGCCGGCGTCGACTATGAGACCCTCGACGCCGGCAAGCGCAGCGCGCTCAGCGAGGCGCTCGCGACCTCGGGGCTGCTGAGCGCCGCCGGCGGGCGCGCGCTCGATCAGTCCCGGGGCGAGCCTGCGTTCGTATTCGAGGCCGCCGGGCGGCAACTGGCGTTCGTGGTCGAGGGGCTCGGCACGAAGTCGATCATTGCCCGGTTGGTGGAGGAGCAGCTGGGCTTCCGGGGCTTTGGGAGCGTCGCCTACGACACCGTGGCGGCGATCGTCAACGATCTGTGCTGCGTGGGGGCGCTCCCGCTCGTCGTCAACGCTTACTTCGCGACCGGCGCCTCGGACTGGTACGCGCAGCGGGAGCGACACGAGGACCTGCTGGCCGGCTGGCGCGAGGCGTGCGTGGACGCCGGCGCCGTTTGGGGCGGTGGCGAGTCGCCGTCCTTGCCCGGCCTCGTCTCCGGTGCGGACATCGAGTTGGCCGGCAGCGCCGTCGGTCTCGTCCCCGAGGGGCGGGAGGCGATCCTCGGCGCCTCGTTGGGGGCGGGTGATGAGATCGTGCTGGTGGCCTCGAGCGGGCTGCACGCCAACGGCTCCTCGCTGGCCCGGGCTGTCGCTTCGCGGCTGACCGGCGGCTATGAGACGTTGTTGCCGAGCGGCCGCGCGTTCGGCGAGGCGCTGCTCGATCGGAGTGTGCTCTACGCGGGCCTCGTCCGCGCGCTGGTTTCGGGGTCAGTCGAGGTCCATTATCTGAGCCACATCACGGGTCACGGTCTTTTGAAGCTCATGCGCCCTCGCCGCGAGTTGACCTACCGGGTGCGCCGGCTGCCCGAGGTGCCCGAGGTGTTGTCGTTCCTGGTCGAGCAGGCGGACATGGCGCCTTCCGCCGCCTACACGACGTTCAACATGGGGTGCGGATTCGCCGTCTACTGCGCCGCGGGCTCGGGCGCCGAGGTGGTTCGGCTCGCGGGTGAGGTCGGACTATCGGCCGGCGTCGCCGGCGTGGTGGAGGAGGGGCCTCGCCGGGTGCTGCTCGAGCCGGTCGACGTGGTCTACGAGTCGGGCGCGATGGATCTCACGCCGCGCGGGTAATCGGACCCCACCCCCAAGCAGCAATATCCGTCCGACAGGGAGGACCATCCATGGCCAAGGCCACGCGAAGCGACAAGCTGTACGCCCGTCTGCGCGCGCAGGGACTGCGCAAGCGCACCGCCAACATCATCGCCCGGACCACGGACCGCCGGCGCAAACCGGCCAAGTCGGGGCAGAGCGCGCTCGAGGATCTCAAGCGACTCGTCGCCGAGGCCGAGGATCGCTTGACCGGCGGCCCCGCCAAGCGCAAGGCGGCCGCCAAGAAGGCCGCCGCCACGCGCAAGCGCAACGCCGCCAGCCGGAGCGCCGCAGCCAAGAAGGCCGCGCGCACGCGCGCGAAGGCGCGCTAAAGCCGGTTCCCGGGCTTGGACGGACCGCGCTGGACGGACCGCGCTGCCCGTCGCCCGGGTCTCGCCATGTAGAACGTGCCACACCGGGCACCCCCGCTGGGGCTTTGGCCACATAAGCATCGTCTCCATGCTTATGTGCGGGAGGGCGGTGGGCAGGGGTGGACTTTGGCACGTTTTGCAGGTGGCTCCGGGGTGCGGCCCCGGCTCGGCTGGCGTCCGCTCCTCGGCGCGGGTCCGGCTCGGCTGGCGTCCGCTCCTCGGCGCGGGTCCGGCTCGGCTGGCGTCCGCTCCCTCGGCGCGGCCCCGCGATCACTCCGGCGGCGCGTGGCGCGGTACAAAACGCCCGAGATCGCTGTCGTTGCCCGGGCCTTCGGGAGATGAGCACCTGGGAGGTGCTTATGTCCCGCAGGCGGTGGGTGAGTGCGAGGTTTTGGGACTTTTGCACGCGCCCGCGAGGCCGGCGCTACGCCGTCAGCGCCGCATGCGGCATCGCCGCCGCGCACGCCACCGCGCCCAGGAGCTCGGCCCGGCCGTGGAGGCTCGTGGGGATGACCGCGGTGTCGAGCGCCGGCCCGGGCTGGGCGAGGTGGCGGACCGAGTCGCGCACGCCGTTGGTGAAGTGAGCACCGGTCGAGGCCAGGTCGCCCCCGAGGATCACGGCCTCGGGGTTCAGCGTGTTGCACAGGTTGGCGATCACCACGCCGACCGTACGTCCTGACTCGGCCAGGACCTTGGTGGCGACCGGGTGCTCCATGTCCTCGGGATCGAGGGGATCGAGGCCGAGTGGCTCGAGCTGGCGGCGAACTACGTCGATCGACACGGTGGCCTCGAGGCAGCCTCGGTTGCCGCATCGGCACCAGGCTCCGGTCGGATCGATCTGGGTGTGGCCGATCTCGCCCGCCATGCCCTGAGATCCGCGGTAGAGGCGACCGCTGAGCACGAGCGCGGCGCCGATGCCGTTGGAGGCCTTCACGTAGATGAAGTCACTCATGTCGCGAGCGGCGCCGTAGGTCATCTCGCCCAGGGCGCCGAACGCGGCGTCATTGCCGAGCGTGCAGGGCAGGCCGGTCCGACGGTGCAGCTCCTCGCCCGGGTCGAGGTCGACCCAGCTGGCCAGGATGGTCGGCGAGCCGACCCGGCCCGTGCGGCTGTTGAGCGGGGCGGGAATGCCCGGCCGCCGAAGCGCGGATGTCGGCGAGCGATACGCCGGCGCGCTCGAGCACCACGTCGAGCATCTCCCCGGCGCACTCGAGCGCGGCTCCGGCCTGGCGATCCACATCGAGCTGAATGCTTTCCTCGGCCAGGATCTGTCCGTCGCCCGTGGCCACCGCGACCCGGATGTGCCGATGGCCGAAGTCGAAGCCGGCGACCAGCCCGTCGGGCTTGCGCAACGACAGGAGGGTGGCCGGCCGCCCGCTACCCGACCCGGCGCCGCCGCTGCGAGCCGGCGCCTCCATGACCACACCCTCTCGCAGGAGCTCGGCGACGAGCGCGGTCGTCGTGCTGCGGGGCAGGCCGATGGCTCGGGACAGCTCCGAGCGGCTGACCGGACCGTCGTCGCGGATCATCGACACCAGATGGGCACGGAGCAGCGCGTGCGCGGTGGCGGGCATCCCGGTGGCGTCGTGCCTGGCCGACGGCTCGAGTGGGCTCGACCGCTCGGGTGGGCCCGGCTGCTCGTGCGGTGTCAACTGCTCGGATGGGGCGGACTGCTCGGCAGCGCGGCGCACGAGCGCAGAGTAGCCGACCGACCAAGCCTTTTGGCCCGGTACGGGTCAAATGTGTCTCCAATACGCGCATCTTGACGCGGCATTGCCCAGAGTGTTAGCGTGCGGCCGCCCGACCCCGGCGGGCATCGGCCACGACGTGTTCGAATCCTGGCCCGGGGACCGGACGCCGTCCGGTGCCACCGAGCCTTGGAAAGAAGCAGGCGCACAACTGATGCAAGCGTGGACAGCCAGACCGCGAACCGCGATCGCGAGAGGCGGGCGCGTCCGTTGAGCCGGGCTGCACGTAGCCCTCCCAGCGGCCCTGAGCGCAACCTGCTGCGCCCCGTCCGCCACCCCGAGTGACGTGTCTACTTATTCGCCACTCAAGCGATGTTTATGGTGTGTTAATGACGGTGGACGGCAGCGCTGCCGTTTGACAGTGTCCTTCTGCCGGGCTCGACTCGGCGTGATCAGTTAACCAGTGTCGGCGTTGCGCGCCTATGAGAGGAGCGTGCAGTTATGAGTAGGCGTCTTTTGAGAGTGTGTGTGTTAACCGCTGCGATGGCGACGGTAGTTGTCGGGTGTGGCAGCTCGAACAGCAGCAGCAGCAGTACCAGCGGCGCAGCTGCGGCGAGTTCCACGAGTACGTCCTCGGGTGGGACGGCTACGCCGGGCATCTCGGTGACATCGTTCACCAACGACTTCTCCGCGATGAACGCGTTGAAGTCGCTGACGCAGGCGGGCAAGGGTAAGGTCGCGGCGATCCTGCCCGACACGACCAGCTCAACCCGGTACGTCGAGTTCGATGCGCCTTACCTGAAGAAGGCGGCGGCGGCCGCAGGTCTGGCGAGTGGGGACATGACCGTCGAGAATGCGCTCGGCAGCGATTCGACCTTCGTGACTGACGCCGAGAGCGCAATTACCAACGGTGCAACCGTGCTGCTGATCGACCCCGAGGATTCGGGCACGGGCGTGACAGTGCAACGCTATGCCAAGGCGCACGGCGTCGCCGTGGTCGACTATGACCGGCTCACCCTTGGCGCGCCCGCGGGCACGGCGGACTACGTCAGCTTCAACAACGTGCACGTCGGTCAGTTGATCGGCTCGGGTTTCGTGCAGTGCGTCAATCAGTGGCACGTGTCCAAGCCGAACGTCGTCGTGATGCACGGCGCCGTGACCGACAACAATGCCACGCTGTTCGCGCAGGGCTACAACGGGGTCCTCGCGTCCTACTTCCAGTCCGGGAAGTACACGCTCGTCACCCGTACCGCGGGAACGTGGATGCCGCCTGACGCGCTGACCGAGTTCGAGGGCGCCTTCACTGCGCATCACAACATCAACTCGGCCGTGA
This sequence comes from uncultured Solirubrobacterales bacterium, assembly GCA_963834625.1. Lineage (GTDB taxonomy): Bacteria > Actinomycetota > Thermoleophilia > Solirubrobacterales > Solirubrobacteraceae > Palsa-465. The sequence continues at coordinate 258,300 of CAWICM010000001.1, forward strand.
TCCCGAACGATGAGACCGGCGCGCCGATCATCTCGTACCTGCAGAGCCACGGCGTCAAGCCGAAGACGTTCCCGACGACGGGCCAGGACGCAACCCTGACCGGTCTCCAGAACATCCTCTCCGGCTACCAGTGCGGAACCGTGTACAAGCCGATTTATCTGGAGGCGCAGGCAGCGGTCGCGCTCGCTATTTACCTCCGGGCCGGCAAGACGGCGCCGGACTCTCTGCTGAACGCCAAGACCGTGGATCCGACTACGCACGTGTCGGTGCCCTCGTCGCTGTTGGTTCCGGAGTGGGTCACGCCGACGAACATGAACGACACGGTCATCAAGGACAACTTCGTGCCCGCGAAGCAGCTCTGTTCCGGCAAGTACGCGGCGGATTGCAAGGCCGCGGGGATCACGAGTTGATCGGAGGATCCTTGCCGAAGCGATAGTGTCTACGGGTCCCTCCGGCGCACAGGAGGGGCCCGTCGCACTTTGGGAGGACGATGAGTACTTCAGACACCCCCGCCACCGAGCCAGCCCGGACTCCCAGCAGCTCGAATGGCGTGCCGCTCCTGGAGCTTCGTGGGGTGACCAAACGGTTCGGCCCCGTGCAGGCCCTGACCAAGATCAATTTCGAGGTCCCACCGGGGAAGGTCACGGCGCTGGCGGGGGACAACGGCGCCGGCAAATCGGTCACGATCAAGACGATCGCCGGGCTTTGGCCGCCCGACGACGGCGAGCTCGTGTGGGAGGGAAAGCCCGTTCGTTTCCATGGGCCGCGCGAGGCCGAGGCCGCTGGAATCACGACGATCTATCAGGACCTGGCGCTTGCCGACAACCTCGACATCGTCCAGAACATGTTCCTCGGCCACGAGCCGCGCGAGCGCGGGTTGCTCAACGAAGCGGAGATGGAGACGACCGCCAAGCAGACGCTCGAGGAACTCTCGGTCAAGACGATCAGGTCGATCCGCCAGCCCGTGGCGTCTCTGTCAGGCGGCCAGCGTCAGTCGGTCGCGGTCGCCAAGGCGGTGATGGCGAAGGCGAAGCTCGTGATCATGGACGAGCCGACGGCGGCGCTCGGCGTATCGCAGACGCGGACGGTGTTGAGCCTGATCAAGCGGCTCGCCTCGCAGGGTGTCGCCGTGCTAGTCGTCTCCCACAACCTCAACGATGTGTTCGCGGTCGCGGACCACGTGGTGATCCTGTATCTGGGAAACATGGTCGCTCAGGGTTCCGTGACGGATTTCGACCCCAGCACGGTCGTCGACTACATGACGACCGGGCGCTCGTCGCGAACGGTGGACCACGCGGCGGTCCCACGCTCGGCCGGACAGGAGGGCTGATGCCCGACGAGTTCTCAAGTCCCGGTGTGCCGTCCGAACTCGAGGAGCCGCCGCTCTCGACCGAGCTGGAGGAGGACGAGGCCTCTCCGGAGACCGAGGCCGACCTCGTAACGGCCGCGCCCGAGGTGCTGGCCGACTCGCTCGGCGACTACCTGCGCGCGCAGTGGCGCCCTCCCCATGCGATTGCAAAACTAAGCAAACATTATGAAACGTAAGTAAAGTCATGTTGCGTCTGCCTGGCAGCCCGGGCAGGAGAAAGGCTGACGTGCGCAGACTTCCGGATCGGCAATTCTGTCCCGCCATCGCGCTGCTCGGCGCGATGTTGCTCTTCGGTTCCTCCAGCTTCGCCCAGGCAGGCGCGCTTCGCGTTTTTATCGACCAGAGGAACGGCGCGTACACGATTGCGGCGCCCGGCATCACGGGGCCGGTGTTGAGCGCCGGTCCCGCGATACTGGTAGACGGCAAATGGATTGCCGGCCGCGACTACCCGCAGCATCGTGTTGCGCATGCTCATGTGAACGGGGAGCTGGGCGGTGCGGAGGATCAGACGGTCGTATATTCCGGGCTGCGGTGCGCCGGATCTGGTTCTTCGCATTCGGACCTACGACGCCGAGCCGTTCGGCGACATCCAGCTCACGGCGCGCAATACGACGGCGCTCCGCAGCATGTTCAGCGGCTCCGGTTGCTCGATGCGGCCGGGCCGGAGATTGTGCGGCTGGGCGGCGACGCGGCGGCGGACCGCGTGCTCTCCGACAGCTTCAGCGAGGACCGGCCGGCGATGCAGCTTCGCGACCTGGGCGATGCGGAGAAGCAGGTGCATCGCGCGGTGGGCGCGCAGCTCATCTATAACCGGAAGAGCCGCGAGAGCTGGTTCATGGGCGCGTTGACCTCAGACAAGTTTCTGAGCGTGCTGCGGCTGCGCATGGACGGCGAGCATTCCAGCCGGACGCGCTCCTATGAAGTCGATTCGACCGGAACGACAGAATTGCTCGAAGAGAATTCGCTCCAGGATTCGCCGGCCGAGGACCGCGTCGAGCTGAGCCTTCCGCTCGCGCCAGGCGCCGAGCTTTCTTCCGAGCGCATGCTGTTTAGTATCAGCGACGATTACCATCATCAACTGGAGACTTACGGCCGGCTGATTCGCGAACTGCATCATGCGCGGGTTTCCGCGCCGACGCCCATCGGCTGGTGGAGCTGGACGGCCTATTATTTCGGCTTGAACCAGGGAACGGCGCTGCACCAATGCCGAATGGCTGGCGCAGAACCTGAAGCCGCTGGGCTACACCTTCTTCCATATCGACGAGGGCTACCAGTTTGCGCGCGGCGAGTACGCAACGCCGGATGCCGCGCTGTTTCCCGACGGCATGGCGGCGCTGGAGCGCAAGGCGGCCGGCAAGGGACTTATGCCCGGCATCTGGACGGCGCCGTTTGAAGTGTCGGAGCGCTCGTGGATCTTCGAGCATCATCCGGAGTGGCTGGTTCACAACGCGAACGGCAAGCCGATTCACTCGGCTTCGTGACCGAAGGCAAAGACCGGCTGTATGCGCTCGACCCGACCAATCCGGGCGCGCAGGAGTATCTGACGCGCACCTATCGCACGCTTGCGCGCGACTGGGGCATTCGCTACATCAAGCTGGACTTTATGGAGGACAGCGCCGTCGAAGGCTACTACCACGTGCCCAACACGACCGCGCTCGAGGCACAGCGCATCGGCATCGAGACAATCCGCAAGGCGGTGGGCGAGCACGTGCTGCTGGACAAGGACGGCTGCGAACTGCTGAATCCGGTGGGGCTGGTGGATGCCGGACGGATCTCGCAGGATACGGGGCACACCTTCTCCTCCAGCAAAGATGCGGCGCCGGGAATGGCGGCGCGCTACTACATGAACCGCAACTACTTTGTCGCCGATCCGGACGCCTTTACGGTTTCCGCGCAGACAGTCGATGATCAGAGCTGGCACGGCGGCCAGCGCGCACTCACGCTCGATGAGGCGAAGGTCTCGATCGCGCTCAGCGCCGTCACCGGCGGAATGTATGAGATTGGCGACGACCTGCCGACACTGGGCGAAGATGCGGAGCGGGTCGCGCTGGTAAAGAACCAGGATCTGCTGGACATGGCGCGCCTGGGCCGCGCCTCCACGCCGCTGGACCTGATGAGCTATGCGGCGGAGGATCTGCAGCCCAGCATTTTTTTGCTGCACGAGGATGCGCGGCAATCCATCGTTACAATCTTTAACTGGACGGAAGGGTCGCGAAGCCATATGCTCTCTCGCGCGGAGCTTGGATTGCCGGAGCAGGGAAGCTTTACTTACACCGACCTTCTGGGCGGAGATGGAGCGCAGCCGCTCGGCCCGACCTTGAGCGTTACGCAGCCGCGCCATTCGGTTCGTGTGCTGAAGCTGGTCCGGACAGACGCTCCTGCTGCTTCGCCTGCCGTTGTGGCAACCATGCCCTCGACGGGCAATGCCGGTGAGACGGTACAATTCGTCGCACGGCCAGCCAGCGAGACGGAGCCGGTGCTGGCATATGTCTGGGATTTCGGAGACGGTACTTCCGCCACGGGAGCTGCAGTGGGTCACGCGTACACACACGCGGGAAGCTTCCAGGCGAAGGTGCGCAGCACTGGGATTGCCGGCTCGTCTGCGGAGCAGAGCGGGACGGTTACGATCCACGGGGCGGTCTCGACGAAGTACGTTCCGGCGGCCAAGCGGCGGCCTGATGAGATGCGGTAGCAGCGCCGCGCGATGACGAATCGTGTGACCGGCGTGCAAGCTGAACGCCTGGAGAGGGTGAATGGCCGCTGAAACAGATTCGCTGCAGTCGACGGCCGCCGCGCCTCATCTCAAGCGCACGCTCAAGCTCTGGCACCTCATCATCTACGGCATCATCATCATTCAGCCGACGGCGCCCATGGGCATCTACGGCGTGGTCAGCAACGAGGCGCGCGGCCATGTGGTGACCACGATCTTCATCGCCATGGTGGCGATGCTGTTTACCGCGGTGAGCTATGGCCGCATGGCGCGCGTGTATCCCAGCGCGGGCTCGGCGTTCACGTATGTAGGCAAGGAGATCCATCCGCTCGCCGGATATGTCGTGGGATGGTCCATGCTGATGGACTATCTGCTGAACCCGATCATCTGCGCCATCTGGTGCAGCGCCGCCGCGCGGAACATCCTGCCCGACATTCCTTATGCCACCTGGGCGGTTTCGTTTGTCGTGCTCTTCACGGCGCTCAATCTTCTGGGTGTGAAGAGCTCCGGAAATGTGAACGCGGTGCTGGCCGGCGGCGATGGGGCTGGTGGTGGTCATCTTCCTGGCCTATGCCATTCGCTATCTCGCCGTTGTGGCGCGTCCGATTGGAGGCGAGTGGCTCACGCCGTTTTACGATCCCGGCAACTTTGCTGCGTCGCGGCTGTTCCGCGGGACTTCGATTGCGGTGCTTACTTATATCGGCTTTGACGGCATTTCGACGATGTCCGAGGAGGTGGAGAATCCGCGGCGCAACATCATGCTGGGCACCGTGCTCACCTGCCTGTTCATCGGCATTCTCTCGGCGATCGAAGTCTACGTGGCGCAACTGGCGTGGCCCTATCGCGTTCCATTCGCGAACTCGATCGTTGACACCGCGTACGTCCATGTTGCGATGCGGATCGGCGGCAGATTTCTCTTCCACCTGCTGAATGCCACGCTGCTGATCGCTAATATGGGCTCCGGCATGGCCGCGCAGTTCGGCGCGGCGCGGCTGCTGTATGGCATGGGGCGCAGCAATGCGCTGCCTCGGAGCGTCTTCGGTTCGCTGAGCCCGCGGACCGCCATACCGCGCAATAACGTGTTGCTGGTGGGCTTCTGCACATTGATTGGCGTCTTCCTGCTGACCTACGAGAAGGGCGCGGAGATGCTGAACTTTGGCGCGTTCATCGCGTTCATGGGCGTCAACGCGGCGGCGCTGGTCCACTACAAATATCGCAGCAAGGAAAAGGTGCGGCTGCCTGCGCTTGCGCCGCTGCTGGGCTTTCTGGTGTGTGGATTTATCTGGCTGAACCTGGGGCACAATGCGCAGATTCTCGGCTCGGTCTGGCTCGTGATCGGGCTCGCGCTCTACTGGCTGCGGCGCAGAAAGCAGGGAAGCGAGGTCGATCCTCTCGCCTCGTTTGAAGAGTGAGCGGTGTGCGGCTGGCCGTAGAATGAACTCAAAAACGTAACAAAGCGTAATATGCAGAGTTTGGCGGCGCGAACGGCTGTCGAAAGGTAACGGCCTGCTGTTCCGGGTTATGATCCCCTTTGCTGCGTATCGCTTGGCCGATGCTTGCCGGGCCAGAGAACAGCAGCGAGGTCTTCGGGTGATCCATGGGGAAAAGGACGAAAGCAAAGGCGGCCGAACGGCCGGAGATGCTGATTGATGAACGGCGGCAGCACATCCTGGAACTTATCCAGAAACAGGGGCGCGCACTGGTCAGCGAGCTGTCTGACCAACTGAAGATCTCGCAGATCACGATCCGGAAGGATCTCGACTATCTGCAATCGAAAGGCGTGGTGCAGCGCTCGCATGGCGGAGCATTGCGCGTGCAATCGAGCGCGCTGGTCGATCCAACGCTGCAGGAGAAGCAGAAGCAGAACTTTCGCGAGAAGGAGAGGATCGCTGCGGCCGCGACCAGGATGGTGGAGGAGGGCCAGTCCATCATTCTGGATTCCGGCACCACGACTACAGCAGTGGCGCAGGGGCTGAAGCGGTTCAAGCAGCTCACCATCATCACGAACGCAGTCAATATCGCCGCGGAGCTTGCCGGGACAGATTTTGAGGTCATCCTGGTCGGTGGAACGATGCGGAAGAATTCGTTCTCGCTTGTCGGCCCGCTGGCGGAGGACAATCTCGACGAGCTGCATGCGGACATCCTCTTCCTCGGGGTAGATGGATTCGACCTGGAGGTAGGGCTTACGACGCCGAACTTTCTGGAGTCGCGCGTGAACCGGGCGATGGTGAAGGCGGCGCGGCAGGTAGTAGCGGTGTGCGATTCGACGAAGTTCAACCGGCGCAGTCTCTCCCGCATCGTTCCGCCCGGAGCGATCCATCACGTGATCACCGACCAGAACCTGCCCAAGGACATCGAAGACGCGCTGCGCGCCATGGGCATCGCAGTCACGCTGGTGTAGTCGTCGTCCTTCACTTGCTGTAAACCCATCTGTGTTGCCAGCGAAATAGTCCAAAACCTCGGGAATTCCATCGTCTGCGCCAATGGAGTGCGGGTTCGATCGTAGCACTTGTGGGCTCCCCCCGGCCCCATCGATCCGCATCTGCAATTCGCCTTGACAGTAGCCTCCGGAACAGATACAAAAGGCCACTATACGAAATAAATAGCAATTAAAAGAAAGCCAATCGGAACCGGGTCGAATTCTGGGGAAACCTTTTTTGGGAGGTTGTAATGCAGATATTAAGGTTTGCGGCGGCGGCCTGGCTGGTCGCGCTCACGGTTCTGTTTCTCTCATCGGCCGGCGCGCAGTCGGTCAATGAAGCGGGCCTACGCGGCACGATCAGCGACGCCTCCGGAGCAGTCGTGCCGAACGCCCACATACGCTTACGGATGTCGGGACCAATGTCGCACACAACAGCGCGAGCGACGGCAGCGGGGCGTACAGCATCCGGGCGCTGCCTCCGGCGACATACAAGATGCTCGTCCAGGCTCCCGGTTTTGGCGCGGTGGAGCAGGACAACATCGCGCTGACAGTGAACCAGCAGGCGACTCTCAACGTCACGCTTCATCCCGCCGCTGTCGCCTCGAATGTCACGGTGAGCGCAGTGCCGGTGCTGCTCGATTCAGACGATGCCACGCTGGGAACCGATGTCGGCAGCAAGTACCTGGTGCAGGTTCCGCTGGCGAACCGCGATCCTTTCGGTTTGACGTTCCTCGCCGGCGGCGTCACAGAGACGACCGGCTCCGGTGTGCAGGATTCGTATCCCGCCGGCACAAACTTTGTTTCAAACGGCCAGCGCAACGCGACAGCCGAGATTCGGCTGGATGGCGAGCTGACCAGCGCACCGGAGCAGGGCGAAGGCGGAACAACCAACGTCTACTATCAGCCATCCGTGGAAGCGCTGCAGGAATTCAAGGTGGAGAACAACAGCTTCTCCTCCGAGTACGGAAACAATGGCGGCACCGTCGTCAATACCGTGATGAAGTCCGGCACCAACAATTTCACGGCAGCGGCTGGTGGTACGGCCAGCGCTCTGCTTTTGATGCCCGGGACTTCTTCAATAGCGGTCCGGTGCCCGATCACCAGCGCGACCAGTACGGATTTTCGGTCGGCG
>CAWICM010000002.1:0-887661 GCA_963834625.1 uncultured Solirubrobacterales bacterium
CGGAGCAGTCGTACGTTCGAGGGCGATCACATCGCGAAGGCAATCGCCCCCGGATGAACGGTTTCACCGCGCTCCGCGTCAGCCGAGGGTACGACGATTGTCCCCCGCAGGCCTTACCGCACTGCAGCGTCAGCTCGGCAGGGCCCCGACTTGGCGCATCATGCGCAGATCGTCCGAGACGAAGTCGGCCTCGCTGATGCGTCCGTCTACGATGCGGTACATCGCCACAATTGGGTACCGGACCTGTCTGCCGGTGGGCTCGATGCCTCGCAACGGGCCGCGATGCGTCCCGGTCATCGTGTAGAGCGCCCAGACGTTGTCGCCGTCGACAACGACCTTCTCGATTTGATGATGCAGGTCAGGAAAGGCGTCGATGAACCTCGTCATGAACGCCCGGTAGTTCTCCCAGGTGGGTTCCAGGTCGAACCGTTCGAGCACTGGGAAGCGGCGGTCCGCGTCGTAGAACCTCCAAAGGGTGTCGAGGTCGCGGCGCTCGTAGGTCTCAGGGAAGCGCCGCAGGAAATCCTCGGCGTCCGCGTGTGTCATCAGGCCAACCGTAGCGCTCCAACCACGTGCGGGGCGCCCGCGACGAGCCGAGCTAGCGATCGGCAACGCGAGGCTTGCGTCCACATCGGAGCCACCGGGGCACGCCTGCCCGCCCGAGCCCGATCCCGGGAGGCACCGCGGCCGCGCGTGCGCCGAGCCTGTAGCGCGCGTTCCGGCCGGCGCCCACGATCGCACTGGTCGTTCGGTCCGCCCCCGGGCGGACGAGTCCTTTGGCGACGAGGGAATCGCCCAGCTCGGCGCGCTGCACACGATCGGATTCGCCCAAGAGCGATCACCCACGGAACGTTGCGTCTGGGTCCCCCAATAATTCCGCAGTCACGAAGCTCGAGCATTCTCGGTGCGGCCGGCGTGGCTGCCGCTTCGGGGTAGCCAGCCGGAAAGCAGCAACGATGCCGACGCTGCCGGACCGGCGACGGAGCAGGAGCGAGTCCTCACTCTGACCGGACTCACGGATTGCGCTGGCGATCGTCTCGTGGGCGATTCAACGCCGAGCCGCCGGAGCCCCTGTCGTGCATCCTCGCGCGCTCCGGTCAGGAGCCGGTCGTCGTGAGTCTCGACCTCGACGACGTCGAGCCCAACCCGCAGCGGGTGCATTGGGTCGACGACATCCACCCGGCCCCTGACGCTTCCGCGACAACCAGGCGGGTCGAGCCCCACGCGACGCTCCCTTCGCTTTGACACGCGCTCGCTTCTAGCTCGATTTGCAGGACTCACGCTGGCCGGTCCCGCGAGGTGCGGCGCGCTCGAGCAGCTCGCCCGCGGCGAGCACGAGCGCGTCGTCGCCCGCTCGACCTATGAGCTGGACGGACGCGGGTAGGCCGTTCTCGGCGGGTCCGCACGACAGCGCCAGCGCCGGCCAGCCGAGCACGTTGAACGGGTACGTGAAACGGATCGCGGCATCGCGGATCGTCAGCTCATCCACGTCGGCGGGAGGAGCCACGAAGGGGGTCGTTGGGGTCAGCAGCAGATCGACGCCCTCGAGCCGCTCGAGGCACTGCTCCCGGTAGGCCTCGCGGGCGCGCAGCCCCGCTTCGAACTCCTCGTCGGTGACGGCCAGGCAGCGCTCGATCTTGACGCGCACGTTCTCGCCATAGCGAGCGGCGTGCTCACCGAACAGGTCCCGGTGGACCCCGGCCACCTCGCGCATGAACACGCTCCCGACCCGCTCCGGCAACGGAAGGTCGAGCTGTTGGGCGCGCGGAAAGTGTCCGCCGGCCTCCTCGACGCGGGCGCGGACGAGCGGATCGGCGAGCTCGCTCCACGCGATGCCGAGCTTCAATCCGTCGAGCGATTCGAGACAGCGCCTTCGAAACTCGGGAACGAGGCCCGTGAGCATGGACGTGCACTCGGGCACGGATCGAGCCATCGGCCCCGCGTGGTCGAAGCTTGGGGCGAGCGGGAAGCACCCGTCGAGCGGCACGAGGCCGTGGCTCGGCTTGAAGCCAACGACACCGCACCACGCGGCGGGGATCCGGATCGAGCCGCCCGAGTCGGTCCCCAACGCAGCGTCCGCGAGCCCGGCCGCAAGCGCAGCCGCGGAGCCGCCGCTCGAACCGCCCGCTAAGCGGCCCGGCGCGACCGGGTTCGGCACGGTCCCGAAATGCGGGTTCTGCGACGAGATCCCGTACGCGAACTCGTGGAGATTCGTTTTCCCCACGGTCGCGTACCCCGCCGCTTCGAGCCGCCCGACCGACACCGCGGTGCGCTCCGGCACATGCTCTGCGAACACAATCGAGCCGTACGTCGTGACCAGCCCCGCCATGTCGAACAGGTCCTTGACGGCCAGCGGAACCCCGTTCGCGGGCCGTTCCGGGCAGGCGAGGAAGATCGACACGCGGCGATTATCCGTCCTCGCCCAGCCAGCCGGGCGCCAACGCCCGCGCCTTCTGCTCGCACGAACTACCGGGCGTCCTCGCCGGCACTAATGGCCGTCGTCGCGCTTCTGCTCCGTTACTGGCGAGTTGAAAGGAGCAGCGTCCGGCACGCGATCGGGTCGGCGATGGAGTCGCACTGGCTGCGGGGTGGCGACCGCCTTCTCCGAATCGATCGCTGCGACGTCCTCGCCGCCGGAGGCCGAGAGGGTCGCTGTCGGCGGTCGAGCGCTTGCTCGGAGAGGCCGAACTGGCTAGCAACGTCGCGGGCCGACCGCCGCGTCGCCGCTTGCCGGCTCACCTGCTCGGCGACGAGCAGGTGCACCGCAGCGACGCGCATGAGACCCGCATTCGTGCTCGCGCAGGTGTTGAACCGTACGCTGAGGATTGCCGTCCGGAGAGGGGACTGTCCCACAGGTCCTCTCGGGGGCCGTGCGGCACATTTCCCCTGATCGTCAGCTGCCAGCTTGCGGTGGCGCGGCGGGTAGTTGCACCGTGACGCGGAACCCGCCAGTGGCCCGGGGGGTAAGGGTGAGGGTTCCGTCGTGTGCTTGGGTGATGCTTTTGACGATTGCCAGGCCGAGGCCGACACCTGCGTGGTCGGTGCGTATGCGTTCGGTGCCGCGCTGAAACGGCTCGTCAAGCGTGGCGACCAGTTGTGGGGTGAGCTTTTCGCCGGTGTTCTCGACGGTGAGCTCCACGCTCTTGGGGTGAACGGTGATCGTGACCCACACGGTGCCCCGTTCAGGCAGGTTGTGGACGATCGCGTTATGCACGAGGTTCGTCGTCATCTGTAGCAGCAGCGCGTGTGAGCCGCTGGTCGGGGTCATGTCCCCCGAGGTCTCGATGCTGACGCCGCGTTTCTCTGCGAGCGGGAGGAGCGTCTCCGTGGCCTCTTCCACGATGAGCGACAGGTCGACGTGCTCCCGGACGAAGCACCGCTGGCCGGCGCGGCTGAGCAGAAGCAGTGCCTCGGTGAGGTCGATCGCTCGAGTGTTGACCTCGTGGAGGCGGTCGACAAGCTCGCCGTTGACGCGGTTCGGATCGTTGCGGGCCACGTCGAGCAGCGTCTGCGTCAGCGCCAGCGGGGTGCGCAGCTCGTGGGAGGCGTTGGCTGCGAACCTCTGCTGTTCGGCGACGTGTGCCTCGAGCCGCGCGAGGAGGCCGTCGACGGTGTCGGCGAGATCCTTCAGCTCGTCACGGGGCCCCGAGAGCGCGAGACGCTCGTTCAGGTTGCGCTCGGAGATCTGCCGGGTGGTCGCCGTCATCACCCGCAGCGGGCGCAGGACTCGGCCCGCGACCAGCCAACCGAGGGCGATCGAGACCACGGTCATGATCGCCAGCACGATCACGGACCTGAGCAGCCCCTGGTGGAGTGCGTCGGTCGAACGGCGGACGAGTTCGGCGTACCTCAGTTCGGTTTCGGTGGTGGCGTGCTGGGCGGCTGGCCCATGCGTCCCGTTCTGAACGATCAGGTTGACCCCGGAGGCGCCGCGGAAGATCAGGTAGGTGATCGCGAGCAGCACCACCCCGGAGACGAGGAAGAGGCCGCCGTAGAGGAGGGTCAGGCGCAGGCGGACGGTCCGCGAGGGCAGATGCAGCCAGCGCCGCGGGGTGAGGCCGGCGAGTGAGGGGCGGGGCATCATCAGTCCGGTTGTGTGTCGATGTGGTAGCCGACGCCGGGCACGGTGGCGATGATCGAGGGTTCGCCGAGGCGTTTGCGCAGTGCCGAGACGGTGATGCGCACGGCGTTGGTGAACGGGTCGGCGTTCTGATCCCATGCCCGTTTCAATAGTTCCTCGGCGCTGACGACACCCCCTTCGGCGGCGACGAGGACTTCGAGCACGGCGAACTGCTTGCGGGTCAGCGCGACGTAGTGGCCGTCGCGGTGGACCTCGCGGCGAAACGGGTCCACCCGTAGACCGGCGAGCTCTCGCACCGGTGGCCTGCTGTGGGCGCGCCGGCGTTCGAGCGCTCTGAGACGGAGCACAAGCTCTTGGAGTTCGAACGGCTTGGTCAGGTAGTCGTCGGCGCCGAGCCCGAACCCGGAGGCCTTGTCGTCGAGCCGGTCGGCGGCGGTGAGCATCAGGATCAGCATGCCGCTGCCGGAGGCGACGATGCGTTTGGCGATCTCGTCGCCGGAGGGCCCCGGGACGTCGCGGTCCAGCACGGCGATGTCATAGGCGTTAACGCTCAGCAGCTCCAGCGCGGTGTCGCCATCGCCGGCGATGTCTGCAGCGATCGCTTCCAGGCGCAGGCCATCGCGGATCGCGTCCGCCATGTAGGGCTCGTCCTCAACGATCAACACACGCATGCTCTCGATGCTGCCAGCCCGAACATATCGTCGGCGTATCAAAAAACGCATACGTGCTGGCAACACGGCGCTGTCTTGACTGCGGGGCGTGAGCTACAGCGACCCAGCCCGAACAGCCGCCCGCCGTACCCCAATGACCGTGTATGGGCGCCGTCGCCGCCGCGCGCTGCATGTGCTTGGCGCGCTACTCGCTCTTCTTCTCTCCTACGCGGCGTTCGCGGCAGCCCACCATCCGCTCAACGACAAGGGCCACGACGCGTCGGCGGTGAGCTGGCCGCAGCAGGGACAGGCGGCGTTGGTGCTCGGCAACGGCCGACCGGGGGCGAGCCCACGCGAGCAGCCGGTCGCGATCGCCAGCCTGGCGAAGGTGATGACCGCTTACCTGATCCTCGAGCGGTACCCGCTGAGCGGCGCCCAGGACGGGTTCACGATCACCGTGTCTGCGCCCCAGGCGCAGGCCGTGGCACAGGACCGCGCCGAGGGCCAGTCGGTCGTGGCGGTGGCGGCCGGCGAGCAGCTGACCGAGCGCCAGCTGCTTGAGGCGTTGCTGATTCCCTCTGGCAACAACATCGCCGAGATGCTCGCCGCCCAGGTGGCGGGCAGCGAGGCGCGCTTTGTCGCCGAGATGAATGCCGAGGCCCACGCACTCGGGATGGAGCACACGATCTACACCGATCCCAGCGGGCTCGATCCGAACACGGTCTCCACCGCCGCCGACCAGCTGCGTGTCTTCCTGCGGGCGATGCGCTTCCCGGTCTTCCGCCAGATCGTCTCGATGCCCAGCGTGACGCTGCCGGTCGCCGGCACGGTCACCAACTTCAACCCCCTGCTCGCCGAGGGCTACGCCGGCAAGACCGGGTCTGACTCCGCGGCGGGAGGGTGCCTGGCGTTCTTCACCCACTTGACGGTCGGCGGGCGCGGCCTGACCGCGGTCGGCGTGGTGATGGGGCAGGGGCCGGGCAGCGACACGCCGACGCTCCTCGCCGCCGCGGGCGAGGCCGCCACGCAGCTGGTCGACCCCGTCGCCCCGACGATCCGCGTGCCCATGACAGCTGCGTCTTCACGCGGCTGGTGGCCGACGACGAGACGCTGGCCGCCATGACGGCCACCCGCCGCTACTCCGCTGCCCGTCGCCGCCCGGTACAGCATTGATGTCAAACGCAATCACTACCCGCCATGAGAAACCATGAGTAGAAAACGATGGCCGCTGGCCGCGCTTGCTTGATCGCGATGGTCGCCCTGATCAGCGCGTGCGGTTCGACCGCGCCGGCCACCACCAGCAGCGGCGGCAGCAGTAGCGGTGGCAACAACACCACCACCAACCATGAGAAGGCGGTGAAGTTCGCCGAGTGCATGCGCAACAACGGCGTCAGCGCGTTCCCGGACCCACCCGCGTCGGGCGAGTTGACCATCGATGGGATAGCGAACGGCTCTTCGCTGGACCCGAACACCCCGGCGTTCAACCAGGCCATCAGCGCGTGCAGGGATCTGGAGCCACCGGGGTTCATGGGCCAAAAGGCGACTCCCCAGCAGATGGACGCGCGCCTCAAGTTCGCCCAGTGCATGCGCGACAACGGCGTGCCCGACTTCCCGGACCCCACCCCCAATGGGCCCCTCATCGACACGAATCGAATCCCATCCCTCGCAGGAAAGGATCCTCGGAGCGATCCGGGGTTGAACGCCGCGATGCACAAGTGCAGCGACTTCGCGGCGGCGGCGGGGGTAGTGGGCCAGTGAAGCGGAAGCGATGGCTGCTGGCCGGAGCGACCGTCCTGGCTGCCGTAATCGTCACCGGCGTCGTGGCCGTCATCTCCGGCGCGAAGCAACAGGCCCCGGCCGCACAGCAGCCGCCGGCGAACACCGCGCAGGTGGAGAAGAGGACGCTCTCGGCGATGGTCTCCCAGCCCGGGACCCTGACCTACCGCGCGCGGTCGGACGGTTCGCCGTACTCCGTGATCAATCAGGCCGGCGGGACATACACCAAGCTGCCCGCGGTGGGCGAGGTGATCGCCCAGGGTCACGTGCTCTACCGAGTGAACGACCGCCCGGTGGTGTTGCTGTATGGCTCGACACCCGGCTATCGGACCCTCGCGGCCGGGGCGAGCGGGCCCGACGTGGCCGAGCTCAACGCGGATCTGGTCGCGTTCGGGTATGCCACCCGGGCTCAGCTGAGCCCAAGGTCCGCGTCCTTCGGGTCGGCGACCACCACGGCCGTGGACAAGCTCCAGGCCGCGCTGGGGGTGTCCCAGAGCGGCACGCTGCCCCTGGGCGAGGCTGTGTTCGAACCCACCGCCGTGCGGGTGACGGCCCTGTCAGCTCAGCTCGGAGGCCGCACCCAGACCGGCGAGACGGTGATCCAGGCCACCTCGACCGCTCGCCAGGTGAAGGTGGCGTTGAGCGCCTCGCAACAGACCGACGTGGCGGTCGGGGACAAGGTGAGCATCACCCTGCCCAACAACCAGACCACCCCAGGTGTCGTCTCCTCGGTGGGGGCGGTCGCCACCTGCCCGTCGAGCTCCGGGTCAGCCGGGTCGGGATCGAGTTCCGCCGTGCCGGGAACGGACACCTGCTCGTCAGCGAGTTCGGGGAGCAACACCCCAACCATCACCGTCGACGTCAACCCGTCTCACCCGGCCGCCACGGGCACGTGGGATCAGGCCCCGGTGCAGGTCGGTATCACAACCGCCAGCGTGCCCAACGCCGTGGTGGTGCCAGTGACCGCGCTGCTGGCCCGGTCCGGCGGGGGCTACGCCGTCGAGGTCGTCGGCGCAGGCGCGAGCAACCATCTGGTGCCGGTCTCACTCGGGCTGTTCGACGACGCCGAGGGGCTCGTGCAAGTCACCGGCTCGGCACTGGCCGCCGGCCAAAAAGTGGTGGTCGCGTCAACATGACCCACACCCCGCCATCCACACCCGAAAACAACACCGTCGCGACCGGCAACGGCGTCGCGATCGACGGTGCAGGGGTTCCTGTGCTCGACGTCGACGGCGTGACCAAGACTTATCCCGGGGAGCCGCCCGTCGAGGCGCTGCGCGCGGTGCATCTCACCATCGGCCCGGGGGAGCTGGTCGGGATCGTCGGTCCGTCGGGGTCAGGCAAGACCACCCTCCTGCAGCTGATGGGGACCCTCGACCGGCCCACCAGCGGCCGGATGCGGATCACCGGGCTCGACGTGGCGACGATGGCCGACCAGGACGTGGCCTACCTGCGCGCGACCCGGATCGGGTTCATCTTCCAACAGTTCTTCCTGGCCGAGCGCGCCACCGCGTTGGACAACGTCGCCGACGGGCTCCTCTACGCCGGCATCCCACTCAAGCAGCGCCGCGAGCGCGCCCTCGACGCCCTCGAGCTGGTCGGCCTGTCCGAGCGCCCCCATGCCCGTCCCACCCAGCTCTCCGGCGGGCAACGCCAACGGGTCGCGATCGCCCGGGCGCTGGTCGGCCAGCCCGCCATCGTGCTCGCTGACGAGCCGACCGGGAACCTCGATCAGGCGACCGGCCACGCCATCCTGGCCCTGATCGACAAGCTCCACCAGGCCGGCTCGACCATCGTCGTGATCACCCACGACCACACCATCGCCGGGCGCATGCCCCGCACCGTCGAGATCCTCGACGGCCGAGTCGTCGCCGACGCGGGCGCAGGCACCGACCACCAGGGCCACCCTCTCGCGGGGCCGCCCACCCGCGCACCACAGACCACGTCCGGGGCGCCGGTCAGCGAGGAGCCGTCGTGACCACCACCGCCACCCTGAGCCGGCGACGGTTACCACTCTCTGACCTGACCCGGCTCTCCGCCGTCGGGCTGCGCACCCGCAAGTTGCGGGCCGGGCTGTCGGCTCTCGGCATCGCGATCGGCGTGGCCGCCATCGTCGCCGTGCTCGGCCTGTCCGCCTCCTCCCAGGCCGGCCTGCTGGCCGAGATCAACCAGCTCGGCACCAACCTGCTCACCGTCAGCAACGGCCAGAGCCTCACCGGCGGCACCGCGGAGCTGCCCACCACGGCGCCGGCGATGATCGGCCGTATCAGCGGTGTGCAGCAGGTGCAGACCACCGGGACCGTCAACGGCGCCAACGCCTACCGCACCCCGTACATTCCTTCGGTCGACACCAACGGCCTGACCGTCCAAGCCGGATCGCCCGACCTCCTCCCGGTCGTCGCAACCACCGTCGCCCAAGGCCACTACCTCAACGCTGCCACCGCCCAGGAACCCGTCGCCGTCCTCGGAGCGACCGCCGCCCAGCTGCTCGGCGTCGATCGCATCTACCCCGACGAACGCATCTGGGTCGGCGGCCAATGGTTCTACCTCGCCGGCATCCTCAAACCGGCCGTGCTCGCCTCCGCCATCGACACCTCCGTGCTGGTCGGCTACCCCGCGGCAGAGAAATACCTGGGCTTCGACGGTCATCCGTCCACCATCTACCTCCGCGCCCAAACCGATCAGGTCAACGCCGTCGACAACCTCCTCGCCGCCACCGCAAACCCGGAGAGCCCCAGCGAGGTCAACGTCAGCCAACCCTCCGACGCCCTGGTCGCACAAGCCGACGCCAAGAGCGCGCTCAACGGCCTGTTCCTCGGCCTCGGCGCCGTCGCCCTCCTGGTCGGCGCGGTCGGCGTCGCCAACATCATGATCATCTCCGTCCTCGAACGCCGCTCCGAGATCGGCCTGCGCCGCGCCCTCGGCGCCACTAAAGGCCACATCCGCACCCAGTTCCTCTCCGAAGCCATCCTCCTCGGACTGCTCGGCGGCACCGTCGGCGTCGCCCTCGGCGCCGCCTCCACCGCCGTCTACGCCCACACCAAACACTGGGCCACCGTCATCCCCACCGAAGCCTGGGCCGGCGGCATCGCTGCCTCCCTCATGATCGGTGCCCTCGCCGGGCTCATCCCCGCGCTACGCGCCGCACGCCTCTCACCCACCCAAGCCCTATGGTCCGTCTAGCCACTGTGTGTGCAGCGCCGGGATACAGCTGCCGCCAGCGCATGCAGGTTCCGCCACGTGTCGATCGCCGCTCAGAAGGGTACCGTCCGCTTTCACGTCACCGCGCCCCTCTGGGCAACACGTCGGAGCGTCTCGCTCAGCGCGGAAAGGGCGCATCCCCCAGGCTGGTGAGGGACGACGCCAATGAGGTCTGTGCTAGCTGGAACGCTCCTGGCGAGCAAGCGGCAGGACCCCGAAAGCAACACCTCCGGCGCTGCAGCCTCACACACCCCAAGGGGGACTCGCTATCGGCCAGGAAACCGCTCGACAAGACTGCTCCATCCACGAACCAGCGGGCGCGAGGGCGGTCGCCGCGGGCCGTGATCTAGCTGCTGCTTCCGGCCTGCCGGCGCGCGAAGGAGAAGCCGGGCGCTTGTGGCCGCGTGGGCGATAAAGCAGGTGTCCTTAGGCTGCGTGAGCGCTGCTTCTGCTTCCGCGCGAGTGCGGGCGGGCTCTCCTCTTGCGCCCGGGGGGAGATACCTGACACAGTGAACCGATGCTGACTCAGGTGGCCGACGGCGTCTGGGTCCGGCAGAGTGCGTGGGTCTGGACGAATTCCATCGTGGTGCGCGGGGAGGATGGGTTGATCCTGGTCGATCCCGGCATCGACGGTTCCGAGCTGAACCAGCTCGCGGATGATCTGGACCGGCTCGGCATTCCGGTGGTCGCCGGGTTCTCCACCCATCCCCACTGGGACCACTTGCTCTGGCATGCCCGGTTCGGCGACGTGCCGCGCTACGCCACCGCTGCTGGCGCCAACGCTGCGGGTGAAGCCCGAGAGCGGGCGCGGGCGATGGCGGCGGAGAGCGCGTCGGGCATCCCTCTCGAGCTGATCGCGCTCGTCACCTCGCTGCCCGCGGACGGCGGACCCGTGCCGGGCGAGATCATCGAGCATCAGGCGCACGCCGTCGGCCACGCCGCGGTCCTCCTCTCGGACCGGGGCGTCCTGCTCGCCGGGGACATGCTCTCCGATGTCCTGATCCCTCTCCTCGACGCTCGCCGTCCCGATCAGGTGGGCGCCTACGAGACGGCGCTCGATCGGCTGGCTGAGGCCGCCAGGCACGTCGATGTCGTGGTCCCCGGCCACGGCGCCGTCGCCGAAGGTCCCGAGATGGCGGCCCGCGTCGCCGCCGATCGCGCCTACATCGATGCGCTGCGACGAGGAGAGGATCCGGTCGACGCGCGTCTGGGGCCGGATGCGGAGTGGCTCTCGGGCCCCCACCAGTCGAACCTGGAGCAGGCCCGAGGGCGGTAGGAGCACCTGAGGCTCCAGGAGTAGGGGCGCGGCCCGGAGATCGTTACGGTTATCCGATGCCCGTTGACTTCGAGCAGCCAAGGTGGGAGGCGGCCAAATATCCTGGTCGCCATGTCGCTACCGTGGGCGCTCAAGCCGGGGCCCGAGAGCTCGCTGCCAATGTCTACGAGCTCGATCCGGGCGCCGTCGGCTCGCCGTTGCACGTCCACCACGCCAATGAGGAGCTACTGCTCGTCCTCGCCGGGACCCTCTCGCTGCGCAGTCCGGAAGGGACGCAGCTCCTGTCGGCTGGCGCGGTGATCGCGTTCCCTCGGGGCCACGCAGGTGCCCATAGCTTGGGCAACCGCTCCGACGCCCCCGTTCGCTACCTCGTTGTCTCCACGACCAACCGCCCCGACGTCGTCGAGTACCCCGACACAGGCGCGACGCTTGTCGTCCTCGCCGAGCAGCGCCTGGCCTATCCGCACGGCGCCGACGCGCATCAAAGGCGCGTCATCACCGAAGCGATGCGGGCGGCGGCCGCCCGAGACGCCTGACGTGGCCGAGAATGCAGCACGGCGGCGCATACGACGGCAGCTCCGCGAGGCCATCGCGGTCCGCTGAAGTGAGCGTAGGACGCGGTACTGAGCCGGTCATGGCACTCCGTTCGCCAGCACCGCGACGCTCAAGGCTCGCGATCTTGCCATCCCGCAGCGGGACACCTGCCTTCACAGGTCGCCGTCGCAGCGATGCTCCTGGTCGTCGGAGCGCCCGGATTTGAACCGAGGCACCCGGGTGGCCCAGCTGGTCGCCGGCGGATGCCGGACCAGTCGTCCCCGGTCTACGAGCTGTACCCGGCGCGGCGTTGGGGTGGATAATCTCGATCGGCCGCGGCCGTGACTACGTCTTCGATCCATTCGGGCGGGTGACCAAGCTTATGCTTATCCGCACAGAGCAGAGTCGAGCTTGTACGATTTCGACGCGTTGCAGCGTGTCCAAGGACGTATCAATGTTGTGGCACCGCAGCCATGGGGGTCATGCCGGTTCAGCTGTAAAGGAGATGCGATGTCAATGACCAGGACCAGACGGCGGGCACGCACCTGGCTGGCGCTAGCCGGGGTAACCCTGGGCTCCCTGGTCGCGGCCGCACCTGCGGTGAGCGCGACCCCTGTCGGCGGGCAGACCGGCGGCACCGGCCGAGGTTTGGTCGTGGGCACCAGCGGCGGGGCAGTTCGCGGGCTGGCCACCGGGACGGTCAATGAGTTCCTCGGCATCCCGTACGCCGCCCCGCCGGTCGGGGCGCTGCGCTGGCGGCCACCACGACCAGCCGCCCGCTGGTCCGGTGTGCGCGACGCGACGCAGTTCGGGCCGCACTGCCCGCAGTTGGCGTCACCCTTTGGCCAGGCCAGCACGTCGGAGAACTGCCTGTTCCTGAACGTGTTCACGCCGAGGTGGCAGCAGGGTCGCCGGCACAACCCCGTCATGGTGTGGATCCACGGTGGCGCGCTGTTCACCGGCGAGAGCGACGACTACCTCCCCACGAAGCTCGTGCAAGACGGCGTCACTGTGGTCACCATCAACTACCGGCTTGGCGCGCTCGGCTTCCTGGCGCATCCGGCACTGGCCGACGCCCAGGGCCAGTCGGGTGACTACGGCCTCATGGACCAGCAGGCCGCGCTGCGCTGGGTGCGACACAACATCGCCAGCTTCGGCGGCGACCCGCACAACGTCACCCTCTTCGGCGAGTCCGCCGGTGGCCTTTCCACGCTGTCACAGGTCGCATCGCCGCAGGCCAGAGGCTTGTTCGAAAAGGCGATCGTCGAGAGTGGCTCCTACAACCTCATGCAGGCCTCGCTGTCGAGCGCCGAGTCGGCCAGCGAGGCGTTCGCCACCAAGGCAGGATGCGCCAACCAGACCGCGGCGTGCCTGCGCAGCCTGCCGGTCTCGACCATCCTGGCCAACGAGGACGCGACCGGTTACACGCCGAATATCAACAGCGAGGTCTTGCCGGAGTCGCTGGGGACGGCCTTCGCCACCGGCAACTTCAACCGCGTCCCCATCATCAACGGCACGAACCGCGATGAATGGCGGCTGTTCGTCGCACTCAGCGAGCTCGAGGGCAACCCGGTCACGGCGGCGAACTACCAGAGCATGATCTCTTCCACGCTCGGGGTGCCGTCGGCGGCTGCCGCGGCCATCGCTGCCGAGTACCCGCTGAGCGCGTTCCCCAGCCCTTCCGTTGCCCTCGGCGCGGTCGGCACCGACGCCATCTTCGCGTGCCCCGCGCTGACCATTGACCAGTCGGTCTCGCACTTTGTGCCGACGTTCGCCTACGAGTTCAACGACGAGAACGCGCCGGAGGATTTCCTTCCGCCGGTCAGCTTCCCCTACGGCGCGGCCCACGCATCCGAGATCCAGTACCTGATGGACCTGCCAACAGTCGCTTTCCCCGGGACGCTCTCGGCAGCGCAGCAGCAGCTAGCCACCACTATGAAGGGACACTGGACGAACTTTGCCAAGCGCGGATTCCCCTCCTCGTTCGGGAGCCCTTTCTGGCCGCCCTTCCACGACGGGACCCACCGGATGCAGTCGCTGATACCGCCTGCACCGCAGACCGAGACCGACTTCGCCACCACCCACAATTGTGCGTTCTGGGCCGCCCTGGCAGCGGCGGGTTAATTACTTCCCGCGGAATAACTGGGCGCGTAGGTCCAGGCGCCAGTCGTTGCAGGTCATGAAGTGCCCCTTCGGGAACTCGAACTCGCGCGCCTCGAGCAGCTCGAAGCCGAGCTTGCGGCAGATCGCGTTCGACGGCGCGTTGTCGAGGTTCGGGAAGGCGTGCATGAAGCGGTGCTTCTCGTCGCGCTTGGCGAGCTCGATCGCCTGCGGGTCGCCGCCACCGCGATGCCGCGGCCCTGGAACTCCGGCACGACCATCCAGCCGACCTCGTAGACCTGCTCGTCGCGCCACTCCTTCGTCCAGAAGCCGACCGAGCCGGCGCCGGCGCCGCTCGCCACGTCGACGATCTTGAACATGCGATCGCCGCCCTCGAGGCGCTCGTAGCGGCCTTGACGCTCGCGCAGCTTGTCCGGGCTCTCGGGGCCGCCGAGATGCGCGGTCATGCGCGGGTCGCCCATCAGCCGCTCGAGCAGCGGCAGGTCGCCGCTGCCCCAGGGCTCGAGGGTCACCGTCGCGCTCACTCCGCGCAGCCTAGTGGTTAAGTGAGGGGTTGTAGGGGGCGTTCCGTCCGGGGTGACGATCAGAATTCCCTGCAAGTGGTGAGGTTTCTGATCGAGAGGAGTGAGTGTGCTGACGCTCTTGGCGCCGCAGCCGGGTTGTCTGTGGGACGAGTCGTTGCCGGTCGAGGTGAGGAGTTGCCCGCGGATCTGGCGGCGCTGGACGTGTTGTTGTCCGATCAGGAGTTGTTGTGGCCGCTGGTGGAGCGCTGGCGCCAGGAGTTCGAGGAGACGGGACGGTTGGTGTTGACGCATGCGCTGATCGTGAAGGCGACCAGGGACAGGCGGTTTCGCGCGCGGGCGGTGCGGATCGACGCGACGGTGATCGAGGCGGATGTCAGGTATCCGACGGACGCGGGCTTGGCGTCGGACGGGGTCAGGACGCTCGCCAGGGAGGGCCGTAAGCTCGCGAAGCTGATCAAGGAGAAAAAGGCGCGGGTGCGGGATCGCTCGCGGTCGATGGGCCGCAAGCTGCGGGCGATCACCCGGACGATCCGCCGGCGCTCGGGCAAGGCGAAGAGCGAGGTGCTGGCTCTGACCGAGGAGACGGGCGAGCTGTTGGGGCGCTCGGTCAACGAAGCGCGCCGGCTCGCTGTTATCGCCAAGCGCAGGGCGCGGGGGCGTGGCGCGAACGCGAAGCTGAAGGCGGCCGCGCAGCTCGAGGAGCTCGCCGATCGGTGCGACGAGGTGGCCCGGCAGATCAAGCAGCGCGTCGCCGAGGAGCCGATCACCGACCGGATCGTGTCGCTCTCAGATCCGGACGCGCGGCCGATCCGCAAAGGGAAGCTCGGCAAGCCGAACGAGTTCGGGTACGTGACCCAGCTGGCGGAGGTGACCGAGCACACCAAGCGTGGCGCGCGCGGACTGATCCTGCCAGCGTCCACGGCACTCGGGAACCCGGCCGAGAACACGCTCCTGCCAACCACCATCGCCGAGCTCAACAAGCTCGGGATCTCCCCGCGCGAGATCGCGCTCGACGGCGGGTTCATGACCGGCCCGACCAACAAGGCCGTCGAAGACCTCGCCCGCCCACCGGACCGGGTGTTCATCGCCGGCCGCCAGCAACCCGGCTCCGAGCGCACCCAACGCAGGCTGCGGCGCTACCGAACCGGCGCCGAAGGACGGATCAGCCACCTCAAACGACGCTACGGGATGGACCGATCCCGCCTCAAAGGCGACCAGGGCCAGCAGATCTGGACTGAATGGGCGATCCTCACCTACAACGCCGACACGCTCGCCGTCCGGACGAACTGAAACACTCCAACCGCTCTCTCGACCAGAGCAAAACCCATCACTTCCTCGAACGGCCGCATCCCGACGGGTGCGGCCGTTCTTGGTTCAGCCCGTCACCGAGTTATTCCGCGGCAAGTAATTAACCAGCGCCACGCATCCGCTCGAACACCTCTGGATCGCGATAACTGAGCCCCCGATTGGGACGCGCCGCGTCCATCAGCAGCGCGATTCGCGCCACGAACGCGACCAACGAGCGTGTGCCGTGCTTGCGGGTTCCCTCTCCCCGCCGCGGCAAAGCACACTGCTCGTCGGCTCGGGGCCGGACACTGGGGCCACCGACATGCGCCACCACCGCAGCCCGTAGGCCTTGATCTGTTTCGCCGTGTCGACGTAGTGACGCATGCGGTTGATTTTGCCCTCGTCGTTGAGCGATTATAGGTGCAGCTCCTCATCGGTAACGCTGCCGCCGTCGGGCAGGGCGATGGAATCTGCACCCTCGACCACCGCCTGGCGATCGCCGGCGAGCATGTCGAGCATCGATTTGCAACAGCGTCGCCGACACCGCCTAACTTGCTGAATCTGGCGCTTCCCTGCGCCGAGGCAGACTTCCCGTTTCACGAAGCCTGAGCCGTGTCGCGGATTGCTAACGACGGGTCGAACAGTTCCGCTTTCGGCCGACGAGCTCCCCGAGCAGCAGTCGAGCCATCGCAGCCCCTCGGGCGACGGAGCGGAAGTCTTGCGTAGCGGAGGATCGGCTTCGTCGAGCAGCGTGGCCGGCGGCCTTATCCGGGGAGTCAGGTTCGTATGGAAGGGTGACTGGGAGCTGTCGAGGCGCAGGGGTCGGTGTTCAGCGGAACGTCACGATCGCCGCTCCGCTGGCGGTGTTGGCGGATGCGACGCAGCTGCCGAGCTCAGGGCACGCGACCCCGGTCAGCTCCTGGGTTCCAGGTACGGACCTGACCGTTCGCGGTACGCCGTCGCGCAGGTGAACGAACACGCCGTCGCCGTTGCTCCCGTACCCGGTGGCGGCGCATCGGCGCTGGCTCGCGCACGCGATCGCCGCCAGGTTCGAGGTTCCGGGGACCGGTACCGGGGATCCCGCGGTCCCGTCGGTGATCGGCACGATCACCCCGGTCGCGCTGGAGATGCTGGAGCCGACCGCCAGACAGCTGGTCGACGTCTGACAGCTCACCGCGGCCAGGCGGACATCGCCGGGGAACTGCGGAGTTGACAGGACTCCGTCGGCGTAGCTCGTCACCAGGCCACCGTCGGTGACGCTCGGCGGCTCAAAAGCCGGGTAGTACGCGCCCACGATCACGCAACCCGTCACGGTGCAGTCGATGCCTGCCGGGTCCTCACCCAGCGTACTGCCGATCGCAGCCGAGCCGGGGACACCGTCGTTGAGCGGGATCGCCGCGGCCTGGGATGGGGCGTCAGTGTTAGGGTAGCCGACCGTCACGCAGCTGACCCCCATCGCGCAACTGACCCCCAGCAGCGAATAGCTGCCAAAGACGCTGGCCGTCGGCGAGGCGCCCCTGGGGATCGACACCACCAGGCCGCCCGCCCCCTGGTTGCCGACGGCAAAGCAGGTACCCCTGTGCTCACAGGCCACCGACGCCAGAAACGTGGTCGGGAACACCGGGGAAGGCTTTGGCGCCACCTGCTCGGCCGATCGCGGACGGCCCCGAGAGACCTGGACCACAACGGCGCTGCCGCTGACCGTATCGTCGCCCACCGCCACGCAGTGAACCGCCGACCGACAGGCCACGGCCTGCAGAGCGCTCGCACCGGGGACCGGCTGCACGACGACCGCGGCACCCGCCGCCGACGCGGTGAACGTCACCACAGCCAGCGACGAGGCTGCCGTCAGGATCAACGCACCAGCTCGCCACGACAACATCGACCACCGATCAGGCATCTCTCCTCCGTCAGGACCAAATCCTGCGCCGCGTGAGGCGCCACCATAACACCAAAGGCCGGCCGTCACAGGCCGAGCCGAAACCGGCAGCCCAACCGCTCCCAACCAAATCATTTTGCCGTCGATTCGGCTCGCACGGGACAGCTTGTGCCGACAGGATCGACCACCGCGCCGTACCGTAGCCGAGAGCGTGACCATCAGCGACCCAGCGGTCATAGCGGGCAGCGCTCACTCCGACGGTTCCGCAATGTCGGGTCCGTCGGATAAACGTGAAAGACAGCCATGCGCGCTCGCCTGCAGTGTTGATATTCCACGGCGTTCCAGGCGCCGAGTTCCTTCCGCAATCACGAATCACCAGGTGCGTCGTACCCCGATCCGCGACGATCGATCACTCCTGCTCCGGCCCAGCCGGCTGACGAAGCGGCAGTCGGGAGCCCGTAGCCGGTCGGGCGACGGAGCAGCAGCGGCCGCAACCGGGTTAGACGTCCTCCAGCTCGTAGATCTCGCTACTTGGGTCGGGGCTCAGTTCGGCCAGTTTGGCGACGTCCTGGGCGACAGCCCGCCCTTCGGGAGACTCGAATGCCCGCCGCAGCGAAGCCATGTCGTCCCAGTCCAACTCAGCAATGCGGTAGTGCGGCTCCTCTCCGCGCACCACAGACGCGTTGCGGCTCAGCGTGTACCGCCGCAGGCCAGCCAGCTTCTTGGCCAGTGGAATGTGCACCTCGCGGTAATGCCGCTCAAACGCTCTGACGTCCGCCGGCGTGTTTTTCCAGAGAACGATGAACCGAACCACGAGGCCTCCTCGCTCGAACCGGGCAGCGATGACGTTAGCGGGCGCGCCTAACTCACGCCGGGGAGCGAGCCCGCTTTTCAGCCATCTCGACCTGGAGAAGTGCTGGGCGACACTTCTGCTCGGGGGCCACAGTGAGCCGAAGCGGCACTGCGTAGCCGTAGTTCCCTGGCGGCGACGATGCAGCACTCTCGCCGGTTGATTCCCGCCTAGCCTACTTCCCGCGGAAAAAGTCGGGCGTCTGTGACAGGGCTTATCCGTCCGGTCTGACAGTGAGAATTCCCTGCAAGTAATGGCGTTTCTCGCTGAAAGGGGAGTTCATGCTGACGCTCTTGGCAGAGCAGCCGGAGTGCCTGTGGGAGGACGCGTTGCCGATCGAGGTGAAGGAGTTGCCCGAGGATCTGGCGGCGCTGGATGGTTTGTTGTCCGATCACGAGGTTCTGTGGCCGTTGGTGGAGCGCTGGCGTCAGGAGTTCCACGAGACCGGGCGGCTGGTGTTGACCGAGGGGCGGCCGACGATCCCGCTCGAAACGTACGTGCGGTTGATCGTGCTCAAGCAGCGCTACCGGTGGGGATACCGCACGCTGGTGGCGGAGGTGTCGGACTCGATCCATCTGCGCCGGTTCTGTCGGATCTCGCTCTCGGAGCGGGTGCCGGACGAGTCGACGGTCCGCAAGCTCACGCGGCGGATCGGGCCGGAGACGGTCGCGGAGCTCACGCGCGCGATGATCGTGAAGGCGACCAGGGAGAAGCGGTTCCGGCCGCGTGCGGTGCGGATCGACTCGACCGTGATCGAGGCCGATGTGAAGTATCCGACGGACGCGGGGCTGGCCTCCAGTGGGGTCAAGGTGTTGGCGCGCGAGGGTCGCAAGCTCGCCGCCCTGATCGGCGAGAAGAAGGCGCGCGTCAGGGATCGCTCGCGGGCGATGGGTCACAAGCTCAGAACGATCACCCGCACGATTCGGCGGCGTTCGGGGGAGGCCAAGCAGGAGGTGCTGAAGCTGACGGGCGAGACCGGGGAGCTGCTCTCGAAGTCGGTCAAGGAGGCGCGACGGCTGGCGTCGATCGCCCGCAGCAAGGCGCACGGGCGTGGCGCGAAGGCGAAGCTGAAGGCAGCCGCTGCGCTGGAGGAGATGGCCGATCGCTGCGAGAAAGTCGCCCGGCAGATCACACAGCGCGTCGCGGGCAAGCCGATCAAAGACAGGATCGTGTCGCTGTTCGACCCGGACGCCCGGCCGATCCGCAAGGGGAAGCTGGGGAAGCCCAACGAATTCGGATTCGTTACGCAGTTAGCAGAAGTGACCGAGCACACCCAGCGCGGCGCCAGAGGGCTGATCCTGCCCGCGTCGACCGAGATCGGGAACCCGGCCGAGGACACGCTGCTGCCGCAGACCGTCGAGGAGCTCACACGGCTCGGGATACGGATCCAGGAGGTCGCACTCGATGGTGGGTTCAACGTCACTCCGACGAACAACGCGCTCGAGGGCCTTGCACCGAAGAACGTGTTCATCGCCGGCCGCCAAGAGCCCGGCTCGAAACGCACCCAGCGCCGGATGCGGCGCTACCGAACGGGCGCGGAGGGCCGGATCAGCCACCTCAAACGCCGCTACGGGCTGGACCGATCCCGCCTGAAGGGCGACCAGGGCCGGCAGATCTGGACTGAATGGAGCATCCTGGCCTACAACGCCGACACGCTCGCCGTCCGGGAGCGGTGAAACACTCCCAAACGCTCCTTCAGCAAGAGCAAACCCATTACTACGATGCGGCCGCGCGAGATCACTCCGCGGCCGTTTCGTCTCTCATGAGTTCTTCCGCGGCAAGTAGCCTAAGGCTGAGTTCTGCAGATTGTTCATCGTGAATAGCGACCGCAGCTCGACGGAGACGTGCGCCAGGTTCGCAACGCCGCCGGCCTCGCAATCGATCACGCACACCGCGACAGAGACGGTGGCGCCGAGTTGGCGCAGGTGGCCGACCGATTCGACAACCTGCCCAGCGGAGGTCACGACGTCCTCCACGACTACGAGTTGTCGCTCGGCGACCTCGCCGCCCTCAGCCAGCCGACAGGTTCCGTAGGTCTTGGGGTGCTTGCGAACGAACAAGGTCGAGATCCCGGTCAGCTGCGACAACGCAGTCGCGACGGGCACGCCACCCAGCTCCAGCCCGGCCAACGCATCGACATCAGCCGGGATCAGACTGAGCATGTTCTCGGCAATCTCACGCAGCATCGCCGGGTCGCTCTCAAACAGGTACTTGTCGAAGTACTCGCGGCTGATCGCACCCGATCGCAGCCGAAACTCACCCTCGAGGTGGGCGCGTTGAAACACGCGAGCAGCCAGCGAGCGTGGCATCACGGCTAGAGCGTACGCAAGGCCCCCGCAATCCGGTCGTCTCGGCGGACGATCCCTGGCGCCTCCATGTGTCCGTTTCCGGCAGCCCGCCGCGGCCCTTTAGCCGTTGACGTGGTGGCCGCTTCCGTGCGCCTGCGACGCCGGCGTGGGTCAGCTCCGGCGCGAGCAGCCGAGGCAGGGCCTGGCTAACGACGCCAAGTTCCGTCGTGGCCCAGCGCGCTGATGTTGACGCGAGCCCCGCACCCGGGATGCGCGAGTTCCGCGCAAAGTCCAACTCTCGCAGGTGGCGGCGCATGCCTGCGCGACAACGAAAGCAGGACCACCCGGGCGATTCATATGGAGGTGGCCGATCGATCCTCAGCGGGCGAGGTTGGCGCTGCGGCAGCCCGTCGCGCCCGCGTGCTATCGCAGCCTCAAGCTCGGGTTGGCACAGCCACTTGGCTCAACCGGATCGTATGAAACCGTCCCACATAAGTGCCGGCGAACATAAACGAGGGCCCCAGCAGCGTGCTGGGGCCCTCGTGCTCGATGTCGCTGCTTCTGAGCTTGCGACGGGTGTCAGTACTTAGTGACCTTGTCCCAGAACGCGCAGTTGTGCTGTGACGCATAGAAGCTCGACGGCACGGTCGCACTTGTGTCACCCGGCTGGAGAGTCATGACCGGGTGCCCGGCGGCCGTGTATCGGTCCCATGCGGGAGTCTGCGGAGCGACCGGACTTCCGGTCTGCGCGAGATGCGTCCATTCCCGCAATAGCTGCAACTGCAGCGCGCCTTGGTCCGCATCGAGCTGCGACGTGTTGAAATGCACCAGCCCGTTCGTGCCGCTGTGCTGGGCGCCGTTGACGACCGTCACATCCTCACCGGCGGGGTTGTCCGAGTCGGCGTTGATGTCGGAGTACACGGGCATGAACCTCGATGCCCTGCGGTCCAGCTGCAGCATCGGGCAGACCGATGCCGAGTCGGCCATGATCGTCCGGTACGCCGTGTACGGCGACTCGAACCTGCTCAGCGGATAGAGACGCTCCACGGTCGGCGCCAGCCTCCCGAACTGCTCGCGGATCAGGGTGCGGTACTGCGCCGGTGTCTCGGCGACCACGATATTCGGCCCGAAGGAGTTCGTGTACACGCCGCCGTTGAACTCGTCACGCCCCACATCGGTGATGAGTGTGACGTGGTTGGCGTGTCCGGTGGTGAGTGCCTTCACCGGCGACATCGTCAGCGTGGTGCCGTTGATGATCGGCCCGATCGTGCCACCAGCCGTGGGATCGCCGACCTGTCCGCCGTCTGCCAACAGCGTCGCGGCCGGAACCGCGCGCAGGCAGGCGGCGACGTCTGCGACATTCCCGCAACCGACCTTCGCGGCGAACTGCGCGCCGGCCTTCTGCGCCTGCGCCTCGGTGAAGTAGTGCGACTTGCAGTCGGCCTTCGACCACACGATGTTGTTCTGGTAGTTGTAGAAGCCGCTGACGCTGATCGCCTTCTGGAACAGTCCCCTGGCGGTCGGCGAGGCGACCTGAGCACAGGTGCTCGCACCACCGGCGGACTCCCCGAACACCGTGACGTTGCTCGGGTCACCGCCGAACTGGGAGATGTTCTGCTGGACCCAGCCCAGGCCTGCCTGCTGGTCCTCCAACCCGTAGTCGCCGGAGTGCGGACCCAGCGCCTTGTCCGACAGGAAGCCGAGAATTCCCAGCCGGTAGTTGACGTAGACGTAGACGACGTTGCCGGTGTGGACCAGATTCGATCCGTCGTCGGTACGAGCCTCGCCGATGAACCCGCCACCGTGGAACTCGAACATCACCGGGAGCTTCGCGCCGGGCTTCGTGCCCGCCGGGACCATGATCTTGAGGTTCAGGCAGTCCTCACTTGAGTTGGCATGGGTGAACTGGGTGAACACGTTCGTGCATTCCACGGCCTCCTGCGTGCTGGCCAGCACGCCGCTCCAGGGTGCGTGCGGCTGCGGAGGGCGCCAGCGCAGGTTGCCCACGGGAGCCGCGGCGTACGGGACGCTGAAGTAGGTCGTAATGCCGTCGGAGGTGACACCACAGACCGACCCCTTATCGGTTTGAACGGTCGTGTTGGCACTGCAGTCGGGACTAGTCGTAGAAGCCGCGTGCGATGATGCCGCATGCACGGCGCCGGCCACGGCCAGCGCCAACACGGCGGCCGCGAGAGGAACAGCCACCCTCCGACGCCTGATCTGAGATCCAAGACTCATAGAAACACTCACCTCACATTTCTCGAGGCCCCGGCAGAAGAAGATTGACTCCTCGCCGGTGGCCCCGCACATGGATATTCGAGATACGTCGACGATCACCGACCAACCCCGCATTCGCCGGAGTCGTCGACACGTGGGACGGCGTCACGCTACGACGCCTGTCAAGGCCCGGTCGACAGACGCGCGTCGACCAAGACGATCGCCGCAATCGGTAGGCAGCGGAGCCGGCTGTCCACTCGGGTGGTCACTACCCCCGGGACGCTGCTCGATGCCCCGATCGAGCTGGCTTACAGCGATCACGGGCCAATCGAGCTCTCGCGCGAGCTGCTTGAGCCGGCGCGAGAAAGCCGACACGTCCTCGACGCGATTGCCGGTTGGATGCTCCGCCCGCATGAGCTGCAGCTGCGGCGGCTTCCAGCGCAGCTTGCCCACAGGCGGCGCTGCATAGGGAACGTCCAGATAATCGGTCTGCCCGTTGGCGATCACCCCGCACACCGGGCCGCTCACTGTCTGCACCAGCGTGTCCGGCGAGCAGGCCGACGGCGATGTTGTCGTCTGCGACCTTGGCTGCGAGCAAAATCCAACGTCGCCAACACCCCTGCTACCGCGACCGCGATGGCCGCAAGGACCAAGGTCACAGGCCTCCGTCCGAAGATCGCCATACGAAACTCCGTTTACGCTGGTCCCGTAGTCGCGACTACCCAACGAGCTGCTAGACCAAACTTCCGTGGTCAAGCGCGCGCGTTCAAACCCAAACAACTCCGCGAGGCCCCCGACACGGCGGGCTCGATGCGTTGCGTCGACGCCACCCTTGGACCGGCGGTCGCCGCATGCCTAGAGTGCTCCCGAGGCTAGACGCAGGACCCCCCTCAACCGTCTGAGAGACCTGCTCCCACGAAGGACGAGCTACCAAGTTGGCGCCGGCGGCCGGAGCTCGCACTTCCCCTTCGGGCCAACCGCACTCAGAAGCAGCAGCGGCAGCTTCGTGGCTGCCTGGGCGACGAACCAGCAGCCTCGCCCGCGACCAGGCCGCGGCTGATCGCGTTCAGAGCAGCAGTTTCAGATTGTGCGTTTACCTCGATCGAGACGGCTCGCGGGCTTGGCACCGCATCCGGCGGTGCACGGGTTGCTTTCCGGGTCCGTCGGTTATAGGTTGCGACTGTGGGTGTCAGATCCTGGCTCTCGGTGCGCGTCACTACGAGGCTCTGGTCGCAGAGAATGCGGCTCTGGCTGACCGCGGTAGCGCTCGCTTGCGGCGCCTGGCTCGGCGTCGGAACGACCGCGGCCGCCGCGCAGGGGACGGGCTACTCGGTCACCTTCGTGGCGCGCTCCTGCCCGGAATACACCGACATCTTCGCCAACCGGGCGCGCAACGACATCCAGGAGACCCTCCACAACCTCGGCCCGGACAGCCCGTACACGGAGCCCTTCGAGGTCAATCCCCATACCGAAGGGTTAGAACCCCAGAACGTCTGCGAGCCGCTACCGGACTGGGAGTTCACGCTCGGACACGGGTATGAGAGCTCTGTGGTGACGGGCCCATGGGGCTCGCTCTCGAAGGTCACCGGCGTGTTCCCCCGGCCGCCGATCCTCACTGAGGAGACGACTGCGCTGCTCGATCAGGACGGGCAGCAGATCCCCAACGAGACGATCGCCGGGGCGACGACGATCGAGCTGACGCCCGACGAGGTCAAGCAGGCGCAAACCCCTGACCAGCTGTGGGCTCAGGGCGGCACCCCGGACGATCCCGTGCTCAACCAGAGGTACCCCGGTCAGTATGGGTTCGGGGCGCTGCGCTGCGCCGTCGACGCCCTCAACGGCGACAACGTCGAGTACATCTTCTTCCCCGAGGGGGTTCACCACGTCTTCTGCTACGGCCTGTATGTCCAGCCGCCGCCGACCAGCGGGACGATCACCATCACGAAGGAGGTCAGCGGCGCACCGGCCGGCGACAACCCCGCGTTCCCGTTCAGTGGCGACATCTCCTACGACCCCAACGGCTTCCAGCTGCACGACGGGGAGTCGAAGGACTTCTACCGCGCCGGTGGCGCGACGTGGACGGTCACCGAGGGTGACGTGGCCAACTACCGGCTGGACGGCATCAACTGCACGGCGGTGGGCGTCGACGGCGCACCTGCAAAGACGACTTTCACCGTCCCACCCGGCAGTCCGACCGCTGATATCCATCTGGCGGAGGGGGAGCACGCCACGTGCGTGTATCACAACGTCTACGTGCCTCCACCCGGCGGGCTGACGATCCGCAAGGTGACCTTCGGAGGCGTTGGCACCTTCCCCTACACGGTGACGCCGTCGCCGGGCCCCGGCGTGGTCCACCGAGCGGAGGCGACCACCCGCCGGCCGGGGGTGCCGGTCGACGCGCTCCCCTCGTTGATCACCCTGGCGCCTGGCCACTACGTGATCGCCGAGCACAAGCCAACGTCGCCCGACGGGCGCTGGCACCTGCGCCACGTGAGCTGCAACAGTGCGAGCCGGTCGACGACCAAGCCGTTCGGCGTCGATATCCACAGCGGCGAGTCCGTGGTCTGCACGTTCGTGAACGTGTTCGTCCCGCGGGGCTCGATCTCGATCGCGAAGATCACCGAGGGCGGCACCGGCACTACGTTGTTCAAGGTCGCGCCGGCGGGCGTACCGCCCGCGCAGTATCTGCAGAGTGCGACGACGATGACTCCCGGGGTGGCGGCGGACGCCACACCCAACAGACCCGGCGACGCCACCGATCGCCTGCGCCTGGGCACCTATCACATCGTCGAGCAGCCGCCCCTCAGCTCCACCGGAGACTGGGCCCTGACCTCGGTGGTGTGCAACGGGGTGGCGGTCCCGTTCGCCCAGGGGACGGCGACGATCGCGCTGACCCGCAGGATCCCCCACGTCCACTGCGTGTTCACCAACGCCTTCTCCGCGACACCGCCGATCCCCCCGAAGCCGACGCCGGTCCCCCCGAACCCGACGCCGGTCCCTCCGACGCCGACGCCCAATCCCGCCTATGACATTGCCGATCTGGTCGTCACCAAGGTGGCCTCGGCACTGGTCGTCACCCGGGGGGAGGTGATCGGCTTCCGGATCACCGTCAAAAACCGCGGACCTAACCCGGCAGAGCGCGTGGTGCTCGACGACCAACCACGCGCGGCGGCGACCGTGGTGGCGGTCCATACCACAGCCGGCAGCTGCCACCACAGTGGGCGACTGACCGTCTGCCCGCTGGGCACGCTCAAGCACGGCGCCAGCGTGATCATCACCGTCCGCACCCGCGTCCACACTCACGCCGCCCGCTTCATTAACCGCGCGGTGGTGGGATCATCCACCCTGGAGCAGACGCTCCGGAACAACGTCGCCTCCGCCCAGGTAACGGTCGTCGGCCCGCCACGACGCGTGGTGGCCTGCCCTAGCTCCGTCCACGGGCAACGAATAACCGCCCACATCGCCTGCTGAGACCGGCAAGTCAGCTCCCGCCGGCGCGCTATCCGGCTGAGCAATAGCTAAGCGGCCGTTGGTGAGCCTGTCGCGCTGTTGCCCCGGGTACCGGGGTCGGCTCTACCCGATGTGAGGCCGGCGCACGCGTATTTGCCGCGGGCGGCACGCTGGTCCGAGGCGCTCACTAGGGAACCAATCGCGGCATAGGCACAAGACTCGCTCGCTGCCGATGAGCCAGCGTGATCGGACGAGTTGACCGATGGCGCGGACTGGCTCATCAAGGGCAGACACAGGCCACGGGTAGACGCTCCTCTCTCCCCGCAGACAGAGCAACCTTGGCAGGCAGATCCGGCGCTAGAACAGCCTTTCGGCCAAATCGGAGCGCCGCGTCTCTACCGCTCGCGGGATCGCATACGTGTTCTCGGCGGGCTCGAAGCGGCCAGCCCTTTGGACCCGCGCAGTTCCGCGATGACGCAGTGCTACCTATCGACGAGCAAGCACATGCGCTCAAGGACGGTCGGTGCCAGTTCTGGTTTTCCGGCCAAGCGGGAGTAGGCGGCGCGGCGATCGAAAGGACGGATTTCGGCAGCCGCCGTCGCCGTTGATTACTTCTGCAATCACGAACCAGCGGCTACCTCGCCGTCGTATCCGCAACGGTCCAAAACTTCTGCTCCGAGCCGGCGGCTGACGAAGCAGCAGCAGCGGCCTTGCAACCCGAACGGCGACAAGGGGGCAATGAACGGCTCTTGATCCGGGCGGCGCGGTGGCTGGCGTGAAGGTGGTCGGTCCTCCGTGTCGAACGGCGTTGGTCGAAGGCGCGCGCGGGTTGCAGCCGCGCGGCCGGCCAATTCGAACAGGAGGTACCGACCGTGAGCGACGGTATGTCATCGGTCACCCAGAACGCTGCGCGCGTGATGCCCGAGCCGTATCCGGGCGCGATCGTTGCGGGTTTGATGTGCATCTGCGTCAGATCACCTTCGATTGCTTGGACTCGCTGACCGGGGAGGTCACCCGGGGGCGGATCCCGGCGACGCCGGCGGGCGTTGAGGAGTGGGTTGGCCAGTTCCCGGGTCGTGTCGTGCATGTCGCGATGGAGGCGTGCACGGGCTGGCTGTTCGTCGCCCAGACCGTGGAGCGGGCCGGCGCGGTTACGCACCTGGCCGAGACCGTCGAGACCCGTGCGTTGCGGGGTCGCAAGCGTCGCGCCAAGACCGATCGCCAGGACGCGCTGTGGCTGCGGGAGCTGCTGGCGGAGGGCCGGTTGCCTGAAGCGTGGATCGCGCCCGAGCACATTCGTCAGTGGCGCTCGCGGCTGCATCTACGAAAGGCGCTGATCGACGAGCGCACCCAGTGGCTGTTGCGGATCCGCTCGACCCTGTTTCACCACGGGCTGAGCGCCGGGGCTCCGGCGGAGATCTCAAGCCTGGACGGCCGCAAATTCCTAGCAGTCCTCGAGCTCCCCGCAGACGCCCGGCAACGAATCCAGATCGCACTGGGGATGGTCGACACACTCGATCAGCAGGTCCGCGTCCTGGAGCGCGGGCTGCGCAAGATCGCCCGCCACCAGGCCGGCTGCCAGGCGCTCATGACCCAATACGGGGTCGGGGAGCTGATCGCGCTGGTCACCTTGACCGAGCTCGGCGACGTCCGGCGGATGTCTTCCTCGCGCAAAGCAGTCCGCTTCGCCGGGATCGACATCGGCGTGCACCGGTCAGACCAAACCAGCCGGGTCGGCAAGCTCACTCGCCAAGGCTCGCCCACCCTCCGCTGGGCGCTCTATGAAGCCGCGCAATCAGCCACCCGCCGTCAAAGCCCCGACTACACCGACTACCACGCGCTCAAAGCCCGCGGCCTGACCCACACCCGCGCGTCGCTGACGATCGCGCGCAAGATCGCCCGACGCAGCTACCACCTCCTGCACCAGCTCGGGCCCGCCGCGCTGGAACCAACCCCCGACCCCTAGCCCGTTCCCAGCTCCCATCGCCCCCCAATCCCAGATGACCCAAGCTTCCAGCCAGCTCCAACAGCTTCCGCGGCACCCACAACCAGTGGCGACCCCGACAAAGACCGAGCGGCTGGAGTCGCCCTCGCGGGACGACCGATCAACCATCACGTCCCGAGCACGCCATAAGGTGATCGCGGACCCAGATAAGCCCGGGCGCCCACGGAGCCAACCCCCACCCAACCCATCGGATCGGAGGAATTGACACCACCCCACCGTTCAGATAGGGGGCAGTGTGCTGGACGCGCGTCCGCTCCCTGGTTGCCGATCGGGCTCGATCACGGGTGCGCGGCGAAGACGTGGGCGACGGCTCCGCCGCTGAAGACGGTGGTGCTCACCGATTCGATGGCGAGCGGTGCGGTGAAGATCCGCTCGCCCGCGCCCAGGACGACCGGGAGGATGACAAGGCGGTACTCGTCGATCAAGCGGGTCTCGACAAGCGATCGGGCGAAGCGTGTCCCGCCTTGAGCGAGCAGGTATCCGTCGGGGGAGCGCTGCTGCTTGAGTCGCCGGATGGCCTCGGCGAGGTCTCCGGTGGCAATCTCCGTCTCGCCCCAGTCGGCGGATGTGAGCGAGTTCGAGAACACGACCTTGGGGATCTCGTTCATCGCCTTGGCGAACGGGCCGGAGGCGGTGGGCCAGTAGCCGGCCCATTCCGCGTAGGTGGCGGCACCGATGAGGTGCACGCCGGCGTTGCTCACGGTCTCGACCACCCAACTCGTGGAGTCATCGGAGCGTCCCGCCGCGAGCCAGCCGGTGCTGCCGTCGAGTGATGCGACGTACCCGTCGAGCGAGACCGACATCTTGAGGATCAGTGAAGCCATGCGCTGCTTCCTTTCCGGGATCGATGACACGAACTGCTCGAGCCGGTGGTTGATGTGCAGACTCCAGACCACGGCGAAACTAATCGCCTACCGGATCAATCGCCGTGCTGCCGGTTTCACGAAGATCGAGCCGCGTCGCCAGGCATGAACGCCGCGCCGGAGAATTCTGCTTTGCTCCGACCAGCTTCCGGAGCAGCAGTCGAGCCAGCACGGCCGCGTGGGCGACAGAGGGGGAGCCCCGCCGGTCGCTCGCGACGGCGACCGTAACGGTCCGTGGTAAGCGATTAGAGGAGCGCGTTCAGAGCGAGTCGATCCAAACCGGGCTCGATTCTGCCTAGGCACGACGGGGCTGGTGGGGCGCGTCGTGGAGCCCTGCTTGCCGCGCATACCAGGACTGTGACCGCCGCCCGGGTTGCGTCTCTTAACCGCTGTAAATTTGTTGTGGCTTTGAGGTTCCCGGGGTGAGTCTAGGCGGCGGTGACCTCCTCGTCGAGGGTGTCTGGGTCGGTTTGTCGGTATTTGATTCGGTAGAGGTGTTGGCGGTCGAGCTCGGTGAACGTCGCGCCGTTTGAGGCGTGCGCGATGAACAGGTCGAGGACGGCGAAGACGAGTGAGAGGCAGCTGCTCTCGCCGGGGAAGCGGCCCATCACTTTGGTGCGCCGGCGGACCTCACCGAGGGAGCGTTCCAGCAGGTTGGTGGACCGCCACCGCTCGCGGTGCCTGAGCGGGTAGCGCAGATGCACGACCAAGGCGTCGAGGTCCTCGGCCAGGCACCGGGCGGCGGCCTCGTAGCCGCGGTGCTCGAGCTCGGAGATCAGGACTTGCAGACGCAGCTTGCCGTCCTTGACTGATGTGGCGTCGGTGAGCGCTGCCCAGTAGTTGAAGCGGACCCGGTCGTGCTCGGCCTTGGGGAGCTTCGCGACCAGGTTGCGCAGGCGATGAACGTTATGTCGACGTCGACATAACGTTCACTATGCCGACCCGCTTGTTATGCCGACTTGGGGTGAGAATCGGCTGCGGGTGCTTGCTTTGGCAGCCTGAGTTGTCGGCATAATCCGGCGTTGCTGGTCGACGCTCTCCTCTCCACGATCGAGAGGAGAGGTTGATGGGAGATTCATTGCGGGTGCGGGTTGCCGGGCCGCTGAGCGGTCATGCGGCAGGGTTTGTGAACGAGCTCGTGGAGGCTGGGTATCGGCCGAACGCGGCGGCGGTTCAGCTTCGTCTGCTGGCGCATCTGAGCCGGTGGCTGGAGCAGGAGGGGATCGATCCGGGCGAGTTCCGGGAGCCGGAGCTGGAGCGGTTCCGGCAGGAGGACCTCGCGCGGGTGGTGAGCTTGCGGATCGCGTCGGGGCTGGGGCCGTTGCTGGGCTATCTGCGCCGGCTTGGGGTGGTGCCGCCTGTGGAGGAGGCGGCTCGGTCGAGCATCCGCAGCGATGCGGGCGCTACTCGATACCGGATCGGCGGACCTAGAGGGCGAGCTGCTCTCGTACTGGGGCGTGCTTACAACGGCTCGACCGGTGGCGCGCCGGGTACCGCTGCTCATCGGCGCGATGGGTGGGCCGCTGACGTTCCGCCTCGCGGGCGAGATCGCCGATGGCGTGGCGTGTATGCGGCTTGTTCGCTCTCGCGCGAGGCGCTCGACTACGTGGTCGAGAACGTGATGGCCGGGGCGTCGCGCGGCGGTCGCGAGTACCGCGATCTGGAACCGTGCGTGTCAGTCACCGCGGCGGTGGCGGAGGACGGCGATGCCGCCCGCCGGGCGGCACGCTTGAAGGCGGCCTTCTACCTGCCGTCGATGCCGCCTGCCCTGATCGAGCGGCACGGGATTCCGTTCGCGACGGTCGAGCCGGCGGGCACGCCGGAAGAAGTGGCGGAGCGACGAGATCGGCGACCGGTTATCGATCCGATCAACGCCGCCTTCGCGCGCGGCGATGTGAAGCAGGCGCTGTCGCTAACGAGCGGATCCGGACCGACCTCTTCGACCCCGGCTTTAACCATGCCGTGCTCGCGCTGTCCGATTGCGAGCTCCCTCGAATCTGGGCTGGCATCGAGATCTCGGGCTTGCCGACGCTCTCTGAGCAAGTGCGTCTGATCGCCGAGCGAGTCCTGCCCCGCGTCGCTGCCTCAGCGGCAACCCCACCTCCGGGCTCTTCCCGATGACCGCGGACGAGCGCAGATCGTGTGATCGACCGGGAGGACACTCCTCCCGCCCGAGAATCCCCAAGTGACGGCAGACTCCCGCAGCCGCCCACGCCCGCAGCCGTTATCGCTCTGAGTGATCCTCGCCAGCACAGCGCAGGTGTCATCGACGTACTGGTGCGCAGCCCTCATATTCGCCACTTGCGCAACCGACCGCCTCGCCACCCAGGGTCATAAGAACAGTCCGCGGCCCTTGCGTTACCGCGGTTGGGGAGTCGCGGGTCTGCTTGCTGCGACCACATCCGACGCGACCTGCAAGCGCACCTGGCTCCCGCTCTC
The DNA here is from genome assembly GCA_963834625.1 of uncultured Solirubrobacterales bacterium. Taxonomy (GTDB): domain Bacteria; phylum Actinomycetota; class Thermoleophilia; order Solirubrobacterales; family Solirubrobacteraceae; genus Palsa-465. The sequence goes on from CAWICM010000002.1 coordinate 31,442, forward strand.
ATGGCGGAGCAGCCACCGATGTCGAGGCCCAGATGGCTGCTGGACAGGACGATGAGGAGTCATCTCGTCGGCAGCGCCCGACGGCTGCATCCGTGTGGCGTTGCAGCAGTCGGCCGGGGCCAGCACCGCGTTGTCGTCGCGACGGGACGACCATGGCTGGTGCTCTGCCAATCGGGAAGCGGGGCGAGCGCCGAGGCGACAAGGTGCTTGCTCAGTCTCGTCTGCCACGGCGCTCGGCAAGCGCCTTCGCCGCACGACTCGACGACCGGAGCAATCGTCAGCGCCCGCGAGGCCCCGCTGTCGCTCCCGCCCAGATCCGAGCGTCGGGCCTCGCCCACGCGTGCGCTTCTCCCTTGTCGCCGGGCCGGGCGTGAGCTCGCGACTGCTCCTTTGGCGGATCTCGTGGGCACGCGGGTGGCGCTGGCCAACCAGCTGGGGGCGGGGCTTGACCGGTTCTGGCCTGGGCCGGTCGGCCTGTTCTTTGCGATCGACAGTCCGATCTCGCTCGTGTTCCTGGCTCGTTATCCGAGTTGCAGCGACCGGCCGTGCTATGCACGTTGTTTCGCCGCAACTGCAACTGCGGGACTGGTCCCGGCGCGGTCAGCGTCGGTGGCTGGCGCCTCGAGGACGTGGGCCGCGATCGCGAGGCTGTTGACCATCCGGTCGGTCTCCTCCGCGAGCGGCACCGCCGGCCCGACCAGCGCCGCGAGCTCCTGCTGGATGTTGCGCAGCGACGGCAGATCCCGTGGCGCCCGGTGCTCGCCCGCTGCTGCTGCGAGCTCGGCGAGCGTCGCGTCGAGCTGATCGGCCAGCGTCCGCGCCACGGGCGGCGCTGGCGGCAGCTCGTCGTCGAAATACGCCTCGAGCGCGAGCCCTGCGTCGGCGAACCGGCGCATGCTCGTCAGGATCCCGGTCGCCCGATCGGTGCCGAATTGCGCACGCCTGACCTTTGGTTCGAGCAACGCGCGCTGAACCGAGGCTTCGGTGTTTGTCCGCGCCAGCCGCGCGCGAGCGCGGGCCTCGGCGACTGCGTCGCGGCCCGTGCCGCCGGCGAACCATGAGCCAAGCAGCGCGTGGACGTACACACGGTCGGCCTCGATCAGGTCCGCGGTCGTGTCGGGGAGCAGCACCCGCTCCCAGGTGGGCCAGAGTGCGTAGATGCCGAGCGTGATGGTTGCGCCGATCGTCGTGTCGAGCAGCCGGTCGAGCGCGGTCGCGAACTCGTCGTGCACTCCCGCGTACGCCACGAAGAAGATGATGAAGGCGGTGACCGACAGCGTGAACAGTCCGTAGTTGGCATACAGCAACGCCGAGAACGCGAGCGACAGCACGGTGATCAGCACCGCGAGCGCATATGGCCCAGGATGCAGTGCGGCGGTGATGAGCGTCGCGAGGACGACGCCAAGGGCGGTCCCGGCGTAGCGCTGGAGGCCCCGCGTGAAGGTCGAGCCGAAGTCCGGGCGAAGCACAAACAGGACCGTCAGCGGGAGCCAGTAGCCGCGCGCCAGCCCCGAGATCTCGGCGATCGCGGTCGCGACAGCGACCGTCAGACTGAGGCGGATCGCGTGCCGGAACGCGCTCGAGCGCAACGTGAGGTTGGCGCGCAGGATCGGCCAGGGGCGGCGCACCCCGAGCTCCGCGGGCCGCGGCCGTGCGTGGCGCACGGGATCCGGGGGCGGCCCCTCACCCTGCCAAGACGTGGCCAGATCGACCGCGCCGCGGAGGTCCCCCCGTACCGACGCGCCTCGTCGGAGCATCTCTTCGAGCTCCGTGGCTCGCAGAGCCTCGCCGGCGGCGCGATCGACCGCGAGCTCGTCGCGCAGCGCCGCGACGGAGTCGTCGAGACGGGCGCGGATCGAGTCGGCGTCCGCCTCCCAGCGCCCGAATTCGAGCGCTTCCGCGACGGCTCCAAGCGCCTCGGCAGCAGCACCCCGGCCGACGTCGACGGAACGCCCTGACACGACCGGGTCGACGGGCGCGAGGAGCTGCCGCGCGCTGCGGAGCGAGACGAGGTCGCGGTACGTGCGATCGGCCTCGTCGACGAGGATGCGGAACGCCTCGACGGACGGGCTCGGCACGGCGGTCGACCCTGCCGACGCATCGAGCGCCTGACCCGCTTTGGCGTGGGCTTCTCGGATCGGCCTGCGGTCGTCGGCGTTCGGGTCGCGGACCCACGTGGCCAATGCCCGGTAGACCCCGGCGATTGCCCGGCGCTCGGGCAGATGGGCGTGGGCGCGCCAGGGCACGAGCTCGAGTGCGATTGCGAACAGACCGCCCGCGAACGCGAGCGCGGCGCGCTCGAGCGCGTGCGCGGCGTCCGCCGGCGCGCTTGAGACGACGGTGATCGTGAGCGGCGCCGTCAGCGCGACAACGTATGTCGGCACGCCGAGCGCGATGAACATGCCCGCCCCGAAGCTCGCAACCGCGAGCAGCGCGACAAGGACGACGGCGCTGTTGCCGGCGAGCTCGCCGACGAAGGTGCAGACCGCGACGCTCACGGCAGTGAACAGCATCGCTCGGAACCTGCTGCGATATGGCGCTCCCGAATCGGTCAAGCCGACCAACAGCGCTCCACCCGAGACAGCCACCGCCTCGATCAGATCGCCCGTCGCGGCGCCAATGAACAGCGGGACGCCGACACCAAGCGCGAACCGCACACCCCATTGCAGCTTCAGCCCCTCACGCTCAAAACGGATCGTGCCTCGAAGGATGCCCCGCGTCGCGCCCACGGTGTCCGCAGACGGTACCGAGTCGCGATCCTGCAGACAGGGTCCGCGACGGAACCCATCCTGGTTGCGGCAGGCCTGTGATGCTTGCGCGCCACGCGACGACGACAACCAGGACCGACGATCAGCGCGCACAACACGAACGGCCGAAAGCGAGTCTCACTGGACTCAAGCTGTCTCTGCCCCGCTCATCGCCACAAACGCGCATCCGGGCATGCAGCCCCTCTGCTAACGCCCGGGCGCAAGCAGAAGTCCGCACCGAGCGAAGCTCACACCTGCAATGTCGCCTCGGGGGAACCCAGGGGCTGGCTGCTGCTCCAGCCGGCTGGAGATCCAGAGCAGAAGTCCGGAGAGGCCGGCACCGTTTCGACCAGCTGGCTCACCTTTCGTGATACCGGAAGCCTGTAGCTTCCCTTTTCAGGCTTGGCCGCGACCGCTGCTGCAAAGGAACTCACGCCAATGTCGCCCATGGCGGGCCGGCTCGTCACCGAGACGTTTGAGTACGACGCTGGACGACAGGTCACCGCATACGTGCCTCCGGCTCGGCCCGAAGCCATTATCTTCGCCGGCGACGGCCAGCTGATCGCGTCGTGGGGAGGTGTCCTTGAGGCGTCCGATCTGCCGCCCACGATGATCGTTGGGGCACACGGCTTGAACGATGAGACGCTGCGGCTGCGTGAGTACTCACCGGGAGAGAGTACGGCCGCCGTCACCTTCGACCCTGAACGGTTCGCGGCGCACGAGAAGTTCTTTGTCGAGGTGCGCGGATGGGCGCAGTCGCGCTTCGACGTCGGGTTGCCTGCCGATCGAACCGCAGCCTTCGGTGTCTCGGCGAGTGGAGAGCTCGCGCTCGCTATGGGCCTGCGCCATCCCGACGTCTACGGCGTGGTGTTCTGCGCGTCGCCGGGCGCCGGTTACCGCCCACCGGCGGTGATGCCGAGCGCGCTTCCGCGTGCTTACCTCGTCGCCGGCAGGCACGAGCCGTTCTTTCTTGAGAACGCGGTCCGGTGGGCGGACGCGCTGCGCGATGCAGGTGCGCTGTGGTCATGACCGAGCGGGTTGGCTCGCACGGGGACGCGTTCTGGAGAGAAGAGCTCCCGCTGATGGTGGCGTGGGCGTTTGGGTGTTGAACCTTGCGATGGGCGGCGAGCGGTCGCCTGCTGTCCCGCATCCCAGCGCTTTCTGACGGGTCGCTGCTGCTTCGCCGCCCCAGCGGCTTACGGGGCTGGCTTCTGCTCTTGATCCTGGCGAGCGCTGGGGCGCGCCGACTGGAGAGAGGACTCGCCGCGGCGGGAGGCGCGTTCTCACGCCCGTGTCGCCAGGCGACTGGTGGGCTCCCTGAGCCGCGGGCTCAGATGTCTACCTTGAATCCGACATCAACCTCGCTCGCGGGAATCCCACGCTCGACCCCCCAGTTGTGCATCGGCGGCTCGTGCAGCACGATCACGATGTCGCCCTCAGGAACGCCTGTCTGCGTTAGCCCATCGACGATCGCTCGATAAACGCGCCGCTTCGTGTCCATCGATCGGCCCGCGAACATCGTGACTTCGACCAGCGCATAGCGATCAGAGTGCCGGTCGGGGTACGGGACTGTGAACAATCCCGGCGGGTGCTCAACGAGGCGCACTACGGGGTCGTCAGGTGGAGCCTCCAGCGCCTGTGCGAGGCCGCGACGGACGGCATCGACCATCCGCCGTCGGTCATCAACCGTGCGCCCTTCCAGAATCTCAATCCGGGCTAACGCCACGCCGCAGACGCTACTGGCAGCAGCAACTGATGGGCCAGTCGCATCCGCGTGATTCACCGCGGTCACCGCGCTAGGAACAACGCTCGCACGTCCGTCGCCGCCGACTGGAGTGCTTCTGCTTCGTCGCCGCCGCAGAACCCAGGCACGGACTGCCGCTCTGGCGGTTCGCCGACCGATAGGAGAAGTCAGAAATCGGCCGGACCGGACCCGCTCAGATGCCTCGGTCTTCGTACGCGCAGCAGCCAAGGGCAGGCTCGCCGTCGCCCGGTGACTGCTCCCGGACGGGGTAGCCGATCTAGTCGGCGGTGGGCGAGGGACGCTGGGGTCGGGGTCGCTGCGGCGCGAGGCTGGTGAGGGCCCTGAGGAGCCGGTCGACCGAGTCCTGTGCTTTGTGGCGTGCGGTGAGCGACCGGAGGGCTGGCTCGTTGGTCGGGTAGGCGTCTCGTTGGCCGCGGGGGAGCGCGATGGGGAGATCGTCGACCGGCCGCACGACGGTGATCGCGGCCTGGAGGTACTCGCGATCGGCTGGACGCAGTGGGCGGTCGCGCAGCACACCCGCGATGTCTCCGTGGCCGCGGATCATCGCCGCCGCGGTCACGGCGCCGACGCCTTTGAGCCCGGGAAGTCCGTCGGAGGGATCGCCGCGCAGGATCGCGAAGTCGGCGTATCGACGGCCTGGGATCGCGTAGCGGCGCGTGATCTCGGTTTCGTCGATCAACGCCAGTCCTGACCGCTCCGGATACAAGACGCGCACGCGCGGATCCTGCACCAGCGCGAACAGATCGCGGTCACCGCTGGCTATCTCGACGGTCCCAGGGGCAAGTCTGGTCAGGGTGGCGATCACGTCCTCTGCCTCGTAATCGGCGACACCGACGACGTCGATCCCGATGTGTTCAAGCAGCTGGGTGATCACGGGAAGGTGGGCCACCAGGCCGGGTGGAACCGGCTCAGAGACCCGGTGGGCCTTGTAGTCGGCTATCAGGTCCACGCGCCACTGGGGTCGCCATGCCCAGTCGTCGGCGATCACCAGGCGGCGGGGACGGCGGTCGGTGACCAGCCGCGCCAGTCTGTCCAGGAAACCGCCGACCGCGTTCCCGTCAGTCCCCGAAACGCGCGCGCGGGCCAACGCGCCGTAGTAGGCGCGAAAGATCAGACTCGAGCCATCGATCAGCAACCACTCACACGACATCCCCGCGCCATTCTGCCGCGCCCACCACGCCAGCCCACCCGTGTCGGCGACAATCCGGCAACTCGACCACGAGACCGGCAGCGTCGCCTTGACCAAGATCACGACGCGGTCGACCACGCGATTTGCCATTTGCCCGAGCGCGTCGGGCAGCGCGAGCTGGTCGCGGCGCTGCTGCTCTCGCTTCTGGCAGGCCGAAGGAGTAGTCAAATCGCCGGCGCGATGAAGCTCGTCGCGACCGGTGGTTCGTGGGAGCAGGTGTCTCAGACGGCCGCGGGTCGTCGGACTACGAATGAGCGGCGGCGCTCGAGGCACGCAGCCGCTCGGCCTCCTGCGGAGCCAGGCCCGCATCGTTATCCGCTAGCACCTCTCCGTGACTGACAGCCACGGTCTTGAGGAACCACTGCTGCCCCAGCGTCAGCGCGATGAAGTGCCCAAGTTCGACCAACTGAGGCTCGGTGAAATGGCGGTGCAGGCGGTCCCAGAGATCCTCGGCGGCGAGTGTCGGATCCCACGCGATCGCCATCGCCCATTCCAAGGCGGTGCGCTCGCGCTCGTCGAACCGTGTCGAGTTCTCAAAGTCGAGGATCGCGTCAACCTGGGCCTCGCTCGCACCTTGCTGTTGAGCGAGCACCGACCTCTGTCCGCCGCAGTACTCGCACTCGACCGATTTTGCGATGTAGAGCCGGCACAGCTCCTTGATCGCATGATCCGCTACGCCCTGGCGAAAGAACACCTCCCAGGCGTTGTTGAAAGCCTTCATCACCTCTGGATGGTGCAAGCGGATCGCCTGGCTTTCGGGACGGGGCGTGCCGTACACGCGGGCGCGCTCCATGATCGCCCGAAGCTCTGGGTCCTCGACGGTGGCAGGGTCCACATAGCTGATGTGCGGCATCTTGGCTCCTTGATCGCGGTGTTGGGAAGCGTGACACAACGCGCTTCGTCTCCCACGACATCTTTCTCGACCGGCGCTGGCTCACGTGATGGCGTCCGGTGAGCCTTGGCAACTGCGACAGCGATGTACTCGGAGCGCCTGCACACATGCCCTTCGGCGAGTCCGAGGGCCGTGCGCCAGCGTTTGCCCAATCCCGTGACACGAGCGTGAGCGCAGGCCGAGATGGCTCGTTACCGCTCCTGGTTTTCAGTCGCCGCACCGGGTGCAATGGCTCGACTGCTGCTTCCGGAGCTGGCCGGCCCAAAGCAGAGCTCGCCGATCCGACCTGGCCGGCTTCTCGCGCCTTCGCCCGGTGGCCGTCGGCAGTGTCGAAGCTGGCGATCGGGCCGCGGAACTCGAAATCGTCCGCCAGGGGCACCTCGGCCGAAGTCACCTCGCCTGTTCTGCCATGCGCCGTAGTACACGGTAACCGTCTCCTGAGCGGTCATGCGGTCCCTCGATTCTTGTCGTGACTCGTCTTCCAACGAGCTAGACACTGTGTTGGGCCGAAACTGACCTCGTGGTCATGCCAGCGAGTCGATCCAGCGCTCGAGGCGGCGCGCCTCCCGGGTCATCAGCCCGGGGTCACGGAAGGTGTTGGTGAGCAGCGCGATTCCCTGGTAGGAGGCCATCAGCGCGACCGCCAGGTCGCGGGCGTCGCGCCGCCCGATCAGCCGGAACTGCTGCTCGGCCCAATCGATCGGGAGTCTGAGCATCTCTGCGCATTCGCGGTCGAGGCCGTCGGTGCGCTTGTCGAGCTCCGAGCAGAGGCTCCCGAGCGGGCAGCCGTAGCGGGCGGCGAGCTCGCGCTGGGCGGTGAGCTCGCGGACCAGCGCCTTCAGCCGTGCTTGCGGGGTGCGGTGGCGCTCGAGCGAGTCGAGCAGCGAGTGGATGTCGCGCACGTGGCTATCGATCGCCGCCTCGACAAGCTCGTCCTTGGTCTTGAAGTAGTAGTAGACGTTGCCGACCGGGACGTCGGCCGCCCGAGCGATATCGGCGATCGTCGTCTTCTCGACGCCCTGCCGGTGGATCACCTCGCGCGCGCCCGCTACCAGCCGCTCGCGTTTGCCCGGCTGTGTCTCGCGCAGTGAGTCAGTCATCTCACCCAAAGCATAGCGCGTGATACTGTTCAGTCAGTCAGCTAACTCAAGGCTAGGGAAGGGGTCCCCGCACGATGTCGTCGATCCAAGCTCAGGCAGGCAACGGTCAGCCCTCGCTGCTTCGCACGCGACTGGGAGTAATGACGCTGCTGCTGCTGTGCGGGGTTCAGTTCTTGGACGTGGTCGATTCCTCGATCACCAACGTGGCGTTCCCTTCGATCCAGCATGCCCTGGGTTTCTCCCAGCAGAGCCTGCAGTGGGTCGCCAGCGGCTATCTGCTGACCTATGGAGGGTTCCTGCTGCTCGGCGGCAGGCTCGCGGACTTGCTCGGGCGCCGGCGCGTGCTCGTCGCTGGACTGGTCGTGTTCGCGGTGTGCTCGCTCGCCGCAGGGCTGGCGCAGAGCGAGGGAATGCTGATCGCCGCTCGCCTGCTGCAGGGCGTCGGGGCGGCGCTGATGGCGCCGGCGGCGCTGTCGATCCTCACTACCACGTTCCGCGAGGGCGCTGACCGCAACACCGCGCTCGGCGTGTGGGGCGCGATCAGCGGTCTGGCTGCCGCGGCCGGCGTGTTCCTCGGCGGCGTGCTCGCCGAAGGCCCAGGATGGCGGTGGGTGTTCTACGTGAACATCCCGGTGTGCGTGCTCGCGCTGGGCGCGTCATTCGCGCTGCTCTCCGGCGAGCGCAAGCGCGCGCGGCAGGCCGACTTCGACACGGCCGGCGCGCTGCTGGCCACGACCGGCATGCTGCTACTCGTCTACACGCTGATCAAGGCCCCCGACATCGGCTGGGCCACGCCCCGAACGATCACGCTGCTCGCGGCTGCCGGCCTGATCCTCGTCGCCTTCGTGCTCAACGAGCGCCGCAGCCACAACCCACTCATGCCCCTCTCGATCTTCCGGGTCAAGGGGTTGGCCGCGGCCGACGCGACGTGGCTGCTCGCGATGGCCGGGTTCTTCGCGATGTTCTTCTTCCTCACCTTCTACATGCAGGAGGTCCTCGGCTTCTCGCCGATCCAGGCAGGCGCCGCCTACCTCCCCGTAACGGCATGCCTCGTCGTCGCTTCCGGCGTCTCCTCGCAACTGTTCGCGCGGATCGGAACCCGCCCGGTGATCGTCACCGGAGCGCTGCTGAGCGCCGGCGGGATCTACTACCTCTCAAAAATCCCGCTGCACGGGTCCTACGTCCCCGACGTGCTCCCCGGACTGGTGATGATGGCACTCGGATTCGGCGCCGTGTTCGTCGGCGTCACCACCGCCGCCAACGCCGGCGTGCCAGCCGACAAGGCCGGCCTCGCCGCCGGCCTCTTGAGCACCTCGCAGCAACTCGGGATGGCGCTCGGCCTGGCCGTCCTGTCCGCGATCGCCACCGCCCGCACCCACCACCTACTCGCGGCCCACGCGTCGCGGCCAGAGGCGCTCACCTCGGGCTACCAGCGCGCACTGCTGGTCTGCAGCATCTTCGTCCTCGCGGCGGCCGTGATCGCCAGCCGCATCCCAAGCACGCGCGCGTCCGCCCAGCCGCTCGTCATTCCCGAACCCGCCCCCGATCCGGCCGTCCTCTAGGCGACTCCCTCAGAACCGAAAGGACACACATCTATGAAGTACATGCTCCAGGTCCGCTTCAACGGCGCAGACGCCACGATCAGCAAACTCCCGGCGACCGAGCAACACGAGATCTACGCCGAGTTCGAGGCGATCAGTCAGCTGCCAGGCGTTCTGGACGGCAACCAGCTCCAGCCAGCCACCACCGCAACAACCGTCCGAATGCACGACGGCCAAACCCACGTCACCAACGGGCTCGCGGTCGACTCGACCGCCGCGCTCGACGGCTACTACCTATACGACGCCCCCGACCTCGACGCAGCCATCGCGCTGGCCGCCCGGATCCCCGCAACCGCCTTCGGCGCCACCATCGAGATTCGACCCGTCGTGAAGCGATAAGCAACCACCAAGCACACGGCACCCACACACCCGTGGGTCCTGGCCAGCTGAATCATCTTTGACCTCGAACGCTGCTGGCGTTTCTGCGCCCAGGCGGCAAATGCGAACATGCGCGCCGCTCCGGCAAGCAGCAGCGCCCGGCCTCGCCAGGGTGCCAGTGGCTCGCCGACGCGCAGCACAGTCGGACTGGCGTCGTTGCAAGGACGATGGCCCGGCTGGTCGCCGATGTCGCCGTTGCCGGGGTGCCCGGACTACTGGTCAGGCTCGACCGGCTCGCCGCGGCGTTCCTGCAGCCATTCGGCAAACATGAATTCCACGCTCTCGACGAGCGCGAACACCAGCGACGCGCCGAACGCCGCGCCAAACCACGCCCACGCGCCACTGAGCACGTCGGCAATCCCGCGGGCTGTTGCGATCGCGAGCACGATCGAAATGAACGCAAGTGCGGTACCGAGCAGGACCACGTCATTCGAGCCCTTCTGCAGAGGAGATCGAAATCCACCGCTGGCCAGCCCCTCCAAGCCGCCAAATGCGACGACCGCTCCGAGGCCGAAGACGATCAAGTCGCCAAATCGCGGAGTTCCGCGACCGAGTTCAACAGCGCCGAAGCTCGCTGTGATCGTCACCGAATACCCAAAGGCGGTGGCGTTTCCACCCAGCGACTGCCCCAGACCCGAGACCAATCGCTCGCGCACGCCGTGCGGTCGCGGCGACCCACTCACGCCTGGCGCGTCGTTGTTGGCCATCGCACAACGATTCAACGCACGCCACCAAACTCCCCCGCAAGCTCCCTGCCACTAATCGGCTAACTGCCCGACCTGTTCGCTCCCGGATGAGGGACCGGAGCGTCTCGGCGATGGCTCCCGCTTCGTCGCCGCTCGGGCAAAGCCGCGCGGGCTCCTGCTCTCGTGCTCGGGCTGGTCGAAGCGGAAGCGGTGGCGCGGGCCGCCCGCCTGGACGACGGGCGGCGATTGCAAACCTCGGCGGTTAGAGGGTCAGTCCGGCGGTGGCGGAGATGGTCGGCTGGCGGCGGGAGCGGACGGCGTCGATGATCTCGCTGGGATCGATTCCTTGCAGATACGTGCTGGTGGTCCCCAAGTCGGTATGTCCGAGCTGGCGCTGGATGATGTTGATCGCTACTCCCTCGCGCGCCAGCTCGACGGCATGCGCATGGCGCAGTTGATGGGGAGCGAACCGCCGGCGGACGCCAGCGTCGACGGCGAGCTGACGCAGTTCGGCTCGGGCGGCGGTCGCAGACCAGCGGCGCCCTCGGGTGGATCCGTCGATGACGCACAACAGCGGCCCTGGCGGCAATATCACGCGGTGCGCCATCCACGCGGAGAGCTGTTCAAACCCGAACTGGTCCATTCCGGCTTCGCGGCGCTTGTCACCCTTGCCGTGGCGGATCAAAAGCGACCCGCGCCGCTCGTCGATGTCGGTCTCGTTGAGCGCCAACGCCTCAGAGATACGAAGCCCGCCGCGCCACAGAACAGCGACCAGCGCGCGGACACGCAGCCCATGGCGGTCGTGGCCGGCCTGGCGCATCACCAGCACGATCTCCTCCGCTCGTGGCGGGTCGGGCGGATACCGCATGCCCTTGTTGCGCGGCCCCGGCCCGCGAGATACCCAGGCATCGTTGCTGGCGACCGTCGACGCCCGGCCGCATTTACCCGAATCGTCGAACCTGAAGACATGACTGGCTCCCCTCGCTGACTTTGCGTCCCGGCCAACCCAGGACGCACCGCCCTCGATCTTCAAGTCCCCAGTCGTCGGCGGCGACCCTTGATGCCTCGGTTCCGCTTCGCGATCGGATCGACCCAAATGCGGCATCAATCGCACCTCCCCGGCTGCCCTCCCTCACACCCCATCGTTCGTGCGAGCAGAAACGGGGCCTGGGCGATCGGCTCCGATCGGCAGGCGCCGAGATTCGCGCGTTGCAGAAGTTGACCTGCGGCTGCACCGTCGCCGATCCTCGTGACGAATGCCTATGCAAAGCCCCGCGCTGGTGGACTGAGCACCGCTGATGCTTGTAGCCCTTTGCGACAGCGGGCGTGGTACCCGGCAGGAGGGCCTTGGGATTCGTGAGCGGGATCGCCCGAGCCAAGCTTCCCTACGGCTGCCGGTGCGAGCGGCTAGCGTGGCTCTGATGGAGCGACCAAAGCTGAACGTTCTCCGAATCGTTCCGAATGTCGCCTCTGACCGCTTCAAGGCGAGCCGCGAGTTCTACATCGACCTCTTCGACCTCGATGTGAGCGTCGACTTCGACTGGTATCTGCAGCTCATGGTTCCCAACGATCGGTCGTTGAACGTCGGCTTCCTGCCACCCGGCAGCGAGTTCTTCGGTGGCCGCTCGGTGGGTGTGGGCGAGCACTCGGTGGTGCTCACGATCGAGGTTGATGACGTGGACGAGGCCTACAAGCGGGCACGGCGTCGCCGAGCCGAGATTCCGCTCGAGCTCCGAGACGAGGACTACGGTCAAAGGCACTTCCTCGTCATCGACCCGAACGGCCTCATGCTCAACGTCATGCAGACGATCTGACCATCTACCGTCACCGCCCCAGCAGGCCTGTCGCTTGGATCGAGTTGCAGCAGCGCTGAGCAACTCGCTGATGCCCGATGTCTACCTAGGCAAACCGGCGGGCGGGCCCTTCGGGCGCAGCGTTGCGCTTGTGGCGATGACCAGGGGAGGAGCGCCGTTGCCGGAGGCACCTCCTTTGCGGTCGACGCGGAGCTTTTGCTCGAGCCTCGGTCGCTGCTGGCGGACGACATTCCGAACGAGCACTCTCGCGAGCCGCATCGGGAGGTCTTGACAGCGAGGAGCTCGTCGTGGATCGGTCGCCGGGCGTGCAGCTGGCGACGATTCAGGAGCTCGCGCGCTACTGGGTCGTGGGGGACACCAACCCTGCGGCGGGCGGCGCCTCCTGCGGCGGGCTGGCGTTGGCGGCGAGGGTGCTTTGAGCTCACCGAGCTGCAATGTCAAACTATGCGCTGCGGTCGTCCAGCGAGTCCTCGAGGAGCCCGAGGACGATCCCGAACACTGCGTGGCGGACCGTCGCCTGGCCGAAGGCTCGGCGGTTGCCGGCGAGCTTTGGCAGCTCCTTGCGTGCAGGGTGGTAGCGGTCGAACAGCACGGTCATCGGCCAGGTCGCGACGTGCTCGATGAGGCCCGCCAGCAGGCCGCGGAGGACCGCCGGCCCCGGCAGGGACGGCTTGAGCCGCGCGTAAGCGGCGCCCAAGATCGCGCCGTTCTGCACGTGGAGCGCGAGGCCGATGGGTCGCCAGGCCTCGCCGCGCGTCACGAGCTTGCCCAGAACCTCGACGTCGTCGTACTTGGAGTCGAAGACGCGCTTGTCGAGTGGCTCCTCGAGCGTCATCACCACCGTCGCCACCGCGCCCGCAACCGCCCCTCGCAAGCTCGTCTGCAGCACTGGTCAAGCGTGTCAGGTTGCCTGCGCTGGTACAACCGACACCGACCGACACCTCGACCCCCGATCTGCCGCCCGTTGAGATCGCCCTCCACCGACGGCGGATCTCACAGCACGGGACGCACGATCAGCATCCCCCGACTCGAGACGAGATGCTCCAAGTCGTCCGCCAACTGCTGGACGCGTTCGCTCGCCTGTTGCTCGAAGCGATCCACCTCGACGATCTCCGCGATCAGCACGTAATCGGCTTGACCGATCGCCTGTCCGGGCACGTCCGTCGGTCGCGTAAGACGCCACTCCGAAACCGTGTCCAACGACCCGCGAACGATGTCCCGATCCCCCGCCATCAGACGCTCAAAATCGTCGGCCAGCTCCGGCGAGCGCAGCTGAAACCACATGAGAAGCGTCGCGGGAGGACTCGTGCACGGAGCGTAATGCACAACCGCACGTGGCGTTGCTTGCCGCGCCTGGCTTCCTTGCTCCGCAACTCTCTCTTGCTTTCCATGCGGAGCGGCCACCGTACCGCCCTGCCGCTCGAGGCGCAGAGCAGTCGCGAAAGCCGCTGAAACCCAGCGGGGCCCCGGCCACAGCCCTGCTTTGGTCACTATGCCGACCTCCGGGTTATGCCGACATCGGCCGCACATTGCTGTGGTGGTGGGCGGATCGGTGCTGGTGGGGTCGGCATAATCAGAGCGCTTCGAGGAAAGCGAGGAGCGTGTCGGGCGGCCGGTAGCGTCCGGGCTTGGCGTCCGGGGGTTTGGTCCGGGCGAGTGCTTTCTCTTTGAGTGCCAGGTCTGCGTGCAGGTAGATCTGCGTCGTTTCGACCCGTTCGTGGCCTAACCACAAGGCGATGACTGTGGAGTCGATCCCGGCGTGCAGGAGTTGCATCGCGGCGGTGTGGCGGAGCGTGTGCAGCGTGACGCTCTTCTCCTTGAGTGAGAGCTGCTCGATCGTGGCGTGAGCGACGTGCAGGGCGAGGCGTCGCTCGAGCGCGTCGCGGGTGAGCCGGCGGCCACGGCTGGTGGGGAACAGTGGATCGTGGGGATGCCCGGCGCGCTCAGCGAGCCAGACGCGCAGGATCGCACTGGTTGTCCGGGTGAGCGGCGTGATCCTTTGTTTGCGTCCCTTGCCTTCGCAGCTGACGTGCGCGGCTCCGTCGAGTTGCACGTCGTCGACGTTGAGGATGGTGAGCTCGGACGCGCGGAGCCCGGTCTGGATCGCGAGCATGAGCAGCGCGTGGTCGCGGCGGCCGGTCCAGGTCGTGCGATCGGGTGCGGCGAGCAGCGCGTCGATCTCCTGCTGGTCGAGGAACGTGACGAGCGCGCGGTCGGTGCGTTTGGGTGGGATCGAGAGCACGCGCTGGATGTCCTGGGCGTGTTCGGGGTGGCGCAGCGCGGCGTATCGGTAGAGCGAGTGGATTGCCGCTAACCGCGCGTTCCGGGTGCGAGCGCTGTTGCCACGCGCGGTCTGCAAGTGCTCGAGGAACTCTGCGACGGTGTCGGCATCGAGATCAGCGATGTCGAGCATCGAGGGTTCCCGCCCGCGGTGTTGGGCAGCGAATCGCAGGAGCAGTCGGATCGTGTCGCGGTAGGCGGCGATCGTGTGCGGACTGGCGTTGCGCTCCTGGATCAGTCGCTGGGTGAAGAACGCCTGCACGGTCGGCGCGAGCGCACTCATGAGTTGGCCTCCTGCGCTGCGTCCAGCCGCTGCCCGGCGATCGCCATCAGCTCCGGCGCCGCCTGCAAATACCAGAACGTGTGCCTGGGATGTGTGTGGCCCAGATACGTGCTCAGAAGGGGCAGCCTGGGTTGCACCTCGAGACCGTCGCGGTACCAGTCCAGCAGGGTCTGCACGGCGAACCGGTGGCGGAGATCGTGAATGCGTGGACGGCAGGCTTTCGACCGGGCAGTCAGCCCAGCGTCGGCGCGGAGTTGGCGGAAGGTTGCGTGCACGTTGCAGTAGATCAGTCGGGTTCCGGCCGGCGAGATCAGCAACGCATCGCTCACCGCGGCGTGCTGGTGAGCGTCACGGGTCGGCAGGTACTCGCGCAGCGCGGTGATGCTCGTGGCGTGCAGCGGCAGCTCGCGTGATTTGCCGAACTTGCTGTCGCGGACCGTCACCACGCCGGCGGCGAGGTCGAGATCCGCGCGGTCGAGTCGAATCGCTTCACCGACGCGCATCCCGGTCACGGCGAGCAGCCCGATCAACGTGCGATAGGTCATCTGGCGCAGCCGGCCGCGGAGCCGGTCGGTCGCTGCCATCAACGCCCAGATCTCTTGCTCGGTATAGAGGTATGGGATCGCTCGGCGTGCGCGGCGGACAAGGATGTCCGCTGGCGGGATCTCGTGCGCGGGGTCGAGGGCGTGCAGATAGCTCGCAAAACAGCGCACGACCGAGAGCCGCTGCGCCCACCAGTTCCCGCCACCAGCGGTCGGCAGCCTGGCCCACGCCAGCGCGTTCTCGACGGTCACCTGATCTTGGCCGATGATCTCGAGATAGATCAGGTACTGGCCCAGGAGCTTCTCCGCGCGCTCGAGCTTGAACCCGAGCGCGCGCCGGATCCGCAGATAGTCGGCGGCGTGCTGCTCAAGCGGGGGCATGCCGCACCACCCGTCGGCCACGGCCGCGCGAGCTCGCCCAGGCGATCGCGGTCGACCTTGGCATAGATCGCTGTCGTCAGCACGCTGCGATGCCGCAGCAATTCGCCGATCTCGTGCAACGGCGCTCCTTGGCGCAGCAGTTCGGTCGCGGCGGTATGCCGGAGGCGATGCGCTGTGATCTCACCGATCCCGGCGCGCTTGCTCGCCGACACGACCACCTGGGTCACGCCGCCCGCGGTCAGCGGCCGGCACGGCGCCTTGATCCGCACGAACACCGCCCGGCCGGAGAAGCCGGGCGGTCGGCCGTCGCGGAGATAGATCGCGATCGCCTCGCCAACATCCGCGGGTAGCGGCAGCCGCCCATGCGCCGTCCTTTGCCGCGCACGACGATCTCCCCGGCACGCCAGTCGATGTCATCAAGCCGCAGGTCAGCGATCTCACCGCGGCGCATCCCGAGCCGCACGAGCATCCTCAAGATCGCAATGTCCCGTTTCCCAGCGACGGTCGACCGGTCGCAGCGGTCTAACAACGCGCGGACCTGCTCGCTGCTCAGCGCTCGCGGCAGACCGGCAAGACGCCATCCCGCGACGGACGGCACCGCCCCGGCGAGCGGACGCGCGATCAGGCCAGCCCTCGACGTGCCAGAACCGAAGCAGCGACCGCAACGCGCTGACCAGCAGCTTCGCCGACTTCCGCGACCGCCGACCGCTCTCCGCCAATAGGAACCCGAGCACATCCGCGGGCGACAGATCCCACAGCTCGGTCTCGCCGCTGTCGTTCACCCGCGACTCCACGAACGGGCGCACGATGTCGACATAGGCGCGCGTGGTCCCAGCGGTCAGGCCGCGCTCCACCGTCAGATATCGCCGGTACTGCTCAAGCAACTCATCGGCCGCCGTCACCACAGGCGGCTCCGAGGCGGGCGTGATTCCGAGCCGACGGATATGACCCAACACCACCGTCATCCCGGCGCCGCGCACGCTCGCGACGCGAGCGAGATGCTCACGCCGGAACCGCTCCAGCTCCGGCTCGCGCAGCTCCTCCGGAGACACGTGCTGCTCCTGCATCCAACGGCTCAGATGCGCGAGCACCCGAACCTGCACGGCCGCAGCGGCAGGCCGATACCCGGCCTCCGCCAAGTCGACAATGAACCCTTCAGCGAACGGCTCAAGCGGCCCGGTCACCCGAACCCGCGACGGCTCCCTCATCAGGACGCTCCTCTCGATCGTGAAGAGACGAGCGTCCGTCAGCCAGCGCCGGATTATGCCGATAGCTCAGGCCGCCAACACCGCTATTTGCGGCGTCTTCTCCTCCCAGGTCGGCATAACCCGGAGGTCGGCATAGTGCACCTTATGCAGACGTCTGCATAACGTGCACTTCGTCAGAGACATGCTCTACCACTGCCGCCGCGACCACCGCGGCCTCGTCGCCGCCGCGTTGCGCGAGGTGTTCAACGCCGAGGATCGCGACCAGGCGCGGGAGCGGATCGGTCACGTGATCGCCCGCCTGGAGCCGATCGCCCCAAAGGTCTGCCGGCTGCTCGAGGACGCCGAGGAAGATCTGATCGCCTTCTGACCTGTTCCCTCCCGAGCACTGGGTTGCGCTCCGGCCAACGAATCCCTCGTGATGTTGTTCTACAAGCGAGAGTTCGGCTCGACCGCACCGGCGTCGTAGAGGATCTGCGCCAATGGACGCCGCTGAGAGGTCGCGGCGCTGGGCCGAGCCGCTCGTCGCTTTGCTCGAGCAAAACAGAGTGCTCGTCCAGGCCGCGACCTCACGGCCGAGTCCATGGCGGGATGATCCTCGACACGCCGGTGCGGTCTGAGCCGAACTCCTCGTTGAAGAACAGCATCGACGAGGATTCGTGACGGAGCTCGACCCCGCGCTCGGGCGGCGAACAGTCAACGTCGACGAGCTCCCAGCGTTACACCACCTCATCCGACTTGACTGCGATTGCGACAACGCTGCCGCTGTTCCGGACCTGGTAACGCACGAGCGTGCGACGCCGGCTGACCATCTGGAGCGCTTCCACGCGCGCTTGGTCAATGGAGATTCGGGCGAGTTGTTGCGTGCGTTGTGGAAGGGCGGTCGCTGTCCAGTTGATGTACAGCTGCCCGAATCGAATGAGAGCAGCCTGAGGCGTGGACGCCGCTTGTGGCATGAGGTCTGGCGCCGCCGGTGCCCTTGGACCGTCATCCTCGCTAGCGTCAGGGGAACCGACAGGGTGGGGGGCGTGGCTTGCGGACGTGGAAGCGGTGACACTGAGACGCCGGTAGGGGTCATGTATGCCGCAGCCAGCCAGGAGCGCCAGGCAGACGATTGACGCCACCACTGCCACGTGATCACTCATCAGCAACCTTCTCCGTAGATCGGCCCTTGAGGAATCCCCGCGGGGCCGCCAAGGCTCTCGATGAGCTGACTCATGTTGTTACCGCACCAAGTGCTCCGGCAGCCGGCATCCCCCGATGTGCACGCCTGCTCAGGGACTGTGACTTGGGCCATCGGCTGATCACCGCTGCCGCTGGCCCAGCCAATCTCGATGCAGCCGGTGAATGTCGCGACCTGTTCCCCCGCTCGCACCGGTTGCCCGTCGGTGACGGTCGGAATGATCCCTTCTGCGAGATACACGTACCGGCCCCGATCGGGACCATCGGCGAGCTGATATACGACGGCGCCGCCGTGGCCCCCTGAGCATGAGTACGGCCCCCAGCCGGCGTTAGACGGTTGGGCGTAGGTGACCGTCGCGTCGCCCAAGGCGACGAGTGGCCCGCTCCCCGTGTAGTCGACGCCCATATCGATCCGGGCCCGATAGATGCTGCTCGACGTGCGGAACGGATTGGTGTACACGCCTGGCGGCAAGCTCGTCTGGAGCAGCTGTGAGCAGGCGGCCTGGGGTCCGGAAGGCACGGAAGGCGGAGCCAGTATCTCGCCGGTGGCACTGCCGGCGCCCGGGTCGGCTGCTTTGGTGACAGTGACTCCGTACCGCGTGCCCCACGCGTCTTGGCTCTCGCGTCCTTGCCAGTCGTACGTGTCGATGTGCGTGCCGTTGATCGCGCCTCCGGTGTCGCCCGCGATGAAAGCCGCGTGCGTGCCGAACGGATTGGGCCACACGTGGTAGAACGCCAACGGCTGAAGCACGCTCGGGTCGATCGCGATCTCCAACATCGGTTGACCCGCTGTGAGGTCGATCCCGTAGGCGGTCACTCCCGAGCCGTTGAGTCGATCCCAGGGCGGCCCATAGGCGGTCTCCTCGAAACCTCCGTGTCCGCTCGCCGCGGCGTTCCCGCTGGGAGCGTTGGTGCACTGGCTGGCGCTTCCGGCGATCAGGCTGATTACGGCGATCAGGGCGATTACAGGCAGCGCGAAAATCACCCCGAGGGAAAGGGCTGACCAGCGTGCGAGACTCATCTCGCACTGCGGGGATGGTGGTTTCGAGCGAGTTCCTCAACCGCCCGCCAGGCGTCGCCGCCGACCCGTTCGAGCACTTCGTGGCGCAGCGGCTGGTCGTGGTCGGGCTCGGAGGTGGCGATCCAGTATTCGGCGGCGCCGGCGCGGATCTCGATCAGCCCGCGGCCGCGGCGGCCGTTGCACAGGAACGCCTCGGCGTACTCGCCCTTGACCGTCTTGAGCGGCGCTGATCGTGTGCGTCTCCTCGTCGGTCAGCCCGAGCGCGCGCTGGATGTCGCGCGGTCTGGCCGTCGAGCTGCTCGAGGAACAGCTGGATCGAGGACTGCGAGACCAGCGCCTCGCCCTCGGGGTGCTGGAGGAAGTCAGACAGCTTCTGGCTGATCGCGATCAGGAACAGCCGGTTGTGGCGCGAGCGGCGGGCCTGCTCGTTGATCCACCGGCCGGTGGACCGGCGCTCGAGCATCTTCCAGCCCTCATCGACGACCAGGAACGTCCGTCCGCCCCACGGCCCGCGATGCGCGTGCTCGACTGCGGGTTCGCTGCGAGCGCCGGCGCGAGGTGCTCGACGATCGTGAACATCGCGGCGCCGGCGCGCGCGTCGCCGACCTCGCGGGTGTCGAAGATCACCAGCGGCGAGTCCTCCGGGATCGACGTCGGCCGATCGGCCAGGTAGGCGCCCGCGCCCTCGCCGGTGTAGTCGTGCAAGCCCCTCGGCGAGCTGCGCGAGGTGGGACGCGAGCTCGACGTTCCCGTCCTCGCGCTCCTCGTGCGAGCGGCGGTAGAGCTCCTCTTGCAGGAGCGTCTCGCGCGGCTGCTCGCCGGTCAGCTGGCAGCGCCGGTACACCGCGCGGATCGCCAGCGACAGCTGCGAGTGGTCGCGCGGCTCGAGGTCGTAGCGTGCCGTCCGGCTGCGGGCGACCGAGAAAGAACGAGTGCAGCGCCAGCAGGTACTCGAGCTTCTCCGGGCCGAGTCGCCGCACGTCATCGACGTCCCACGGGTTGATGGCGTGCTCGCTGTCGGTGCCGAGGTTGACCACCGCACGCGCCCGGGATCAGCGAGGCGAGGAACTCGTAGTGGCCGGCGCGGTCGATCACGCCGCCCTCGGCGCCCTGCGCGAGGATCCGGCCGAGGATCAGGTTGGTGCGCCATCGTCTTGCCGCCGCCCGGACTTGCCGGCGACGACCATCAGGTGGTTCTCGTGCGCGGGGTCGAACGGATCAAGCCGCTCAAGCGTGCGGCCGGGTCGCGCCCAGCCGAGCGGCATCCCCGCCGGGCTGCCGCACCGAGCGGCGATCAACGGCGTGGTGTCCGCGAGGTTGCGCTGAGCGTAGCGGCGGCGGAGCCGCAGCGGGTCGACGCCGAGCGGCCAGGTGGACCGCCAGCGTCGAGCTGCGCGAACATCGGAAGATGCAGCCGCGCGTCGGTGCGCGCCAGCAGCTCGCGCTCGAGCTCGCGTGCGTGCCGCGCTGAGGCTCGGTCGCGTTGCCGTCGGGGTGGCGTGAGCGCACAGGACGATGCTGACGCGGAAGACGCCGGCGCCCGCCGACGCTGCAAGCTCGGTCGGTCAGCTGCAGCAGCTTCGTGCTTCGCGCTCGTTGGCTTCGGGGTCCGGCGGACGCACGCGGATCTCGCGAGCGCGCTGCACCCCCCAGATCCGCCGGTAGCGATGCCTGGCGCGCTGGCGCTCGGTGGCGCGGCGCCCCGCCTGCCAGCGCACCGCCAGCGTGAACGGATACGGGGACTGCATCAGGTGAAGCAGCCAGCCGAGCCAGGTGTGATCCGGCACCGAGCTCACCGCACGACAGTGGACCGCCGAGCCACCGACGATCAGATGTGTGCGAGCGCCGATCGTCGACCTGGCTCTGGCAAAAAAGTTGTCTGAGCTCGTCCGCTCGGGCCGCCGCCACCTCGATATCCGCCATGGGCTCGGCGAGGAGCTCGGTTACATCTGCCGGCCACTCATCGGCGCCTGGGTTCACCTGTCGGTAGAGAACCTCGGCAAGTTCGAACCCGTCGAGGAGCACGGGAGCGAGCTCGAGCGACTGCAGATGGCCGGCGATTGACGACACATGGGCCTCGTGCTCGTCGATCGCTCGACTCAGGGCCGCAGAGTGATCGCCCGCGAGCGGAGCGTTGCACGACCCGGGCGCCACGGAATCACCAATAGATGCCTCAGCTCCGTACCGGCCAGCCGCGCAGCGTGTTCGACGATGCCATCGGCGCTGGTGAGAGCGAGCGCCTCGAGCGCCATTCCGCGGTCGAGCAGGTCATCCTGCTCAAGGCGCCTCCGCGTATCCACTGCCTGCCGCGTGAAGCTCGGTGACCAGGTCGTCGGTCCTAAGTGGGTCGGCCTGCGTGACCAGCTGAAGCGACTGGCGATCCGGAAGCTTTGCCGCGAGCTCACCAATGGCCGCGCCAGTGCGCTCGAGCTGCTCCGAGCTCAGCCGCAGGGGAGCGAGGGGGCGAAGCTCGAGTACGCGTACCAGCGTCGCGTCATCCAAGACCGCCAGTCCATCGGGAGTGATTGCGGTCACCGGGAGCAGTTCTCCGGCGCGCGATCGCCTGGGCCGGGGCCTCATTCGGCCATCCTTTGTTCGGAGGACTTATGCCGGCGCCTCCGCGGGGAACGGGTCTTCGCGTTAATCCGCAGCGGCCGAACGCGGCCCGAGCCGGCCTCGTAGACATGCGAGCGCAACGCCCAGCGAAGGAAGTCGCGAACGAGCCGAAGCAGGCTTGGTCGCCCCGAATCCGAGAAGTAGATGAGCGCCGCCGGGCCGCCCACGAACAACGTAAACAGGCTGATCGCCGGCTGGGTCGGAAGCGACAGCAGCCGGCACACGCCGTAGACGGCGCCGCCGAGCACCAGCAACCCGAGCCACTGGGCGAATGAGAAGCCCGCCAACTTCGGCGGCTCATCCAGGCGCCTGTAGGTGCGGTGAATCATTTGGGCTCCTCGCCGGACGAGGTGCTCGGCGAGCTCGTTCGACGTTTCCGCGGGCGTCGGGCCGCTGGCTTGGATGTGCGATCGAGAGGTGTCTGCGACGCGGGTGCGGACCTGCCGCCGGTTGCCGGTGTACGGGCCGCGGCGTCCGGTCTGGCAGCACCCGAGCCTGGTTGCGTCGACGTCGGCGGCATCCCGACACGTGTGGCACCGACCGCTTGACGAGCAGCAGCGCTGGGTTCGTGCCGCTGCCCTTCGCCTGTAGTCGTGCCGCCTCCGCCGCCACCCGCGGCCGTGCCGCGAGTTCGCCCGCCGACAGCTGCGGTACGTGGCGGGCCCTTGTGCTCGTCGTCCTTCGGCACATGCGGTGACCGCGCCTTCTCCAGGATCGCGTCACCAGCGCCTCGGCGTGCTTGAGTGCTGCCGCGTCTCCGGGCCGCCGCTGCGACCGCGGTAGGGACAGCGGCCGCGACGGCGCCTGCGCGTGCGACGCGACGACCCACATGTGAGTTCGCCATGCGGCTCTGGCTTGCTCTGTCGTGAACGCTCTGCCAGCTGGTAGCCAGCCCCTGGCGACTGCGCAGCGTGAGCGGAGTTGAAACTGCCTTGTGAATCTGCCGACTGGTGAGTCGTGCAACGCCTCCGGCCAGACCGCCGGTCGGCATGCCGAGCGCCCCACCGATGTGCGAGACGGCCGCGCCCGCAGTTCCCGCGCCGGCCAGGAGCGCGGTACGGCCCTCCTGTGCACGCCGCAGCGCCGTGCTTCCCGCTGCCACCTTCGACGGCCCGCTGGAACCGAGACCATCGCTAGCTAATAGTCCGCGTGCTCGAACCAGGCTGATCAGAAAGAACGGCCATCGGAACGCAATGAAGAAGGTGAGGAGCCCGGCGAAGAAGCCCACGAGCCGGGTCCCGATCGCGGCGGGCGTAGCGAGATGCGTGATGTCGGCACTGATCGCCCCCGCGACCGCGAAGACGATGCACCAGCCAATCGGGATCATGGCCGCCGTCACCAAAAGGCCGACGAGGAGGCGCCACGCGGAATGGAGCTCCGGGATCGGGTAGCCGGCGAGAGCAAGAGGCCCCGCGACGAACAAAATGGCAAACAGCGCGAGTAGCCCGACCTTGACGATGAACAGCCCTGCTGCGAGGAAGATCGCCCCGATCACCAGGAGTGCAACCAGTGGGCCCGTCACCCCGAACGCCAGCCCGCCGGCGAACATCAGGGTCAGGGCACGCTGCAGCCCGTGATCGATCCCGGCAAACGAGAGGAGCGCGTTGGTTGTGACATTGACGGCTCCGACGGCGTTGCGAAATCCCCACGGGAACAGCAGGAGCCCCGCCGCGGCGGCGACCAGCCGGACCAGCGATTCGGCAGGATGGTGAACGCCTCCAGTGACTCCGGATGCGGTGTATCGCGCCGCCGCGACGCCCAGCGTGACCGGCAGGAACGCGACGGCGACCGCGGTCGTGTCCTGCTCGAGATGCCCCATCGTTGGCCATTGGACGGGGTCCGCTGGATCAGGGAGTGCGATGAGCCATCGCAGTGCGTTCTGCGGAGCATGCTTCAGCCAGTCAGGAAGCAGCGCGCCGGCAAGGACCTTAAATAGGTCGTTTGCCAGCGTCTTCAGGATCCCGCTGATCGAGATCCCGAACAGGCCATACGGGATTGGCAGCGTGAACCCGCCGCTGCCATGCGCTGCGTGGCCGGCGGCTACCGCTGCGCTCGGCAGCAGGAGCAGGACGGCGGCCGCCAGGGCACCGACGCTCACTGCTCGTTGGCGAGCGATGCCCACCTTCCACTCAAGCCCGGCGCGGCAATGCGAGGGCTGAATCCTCACTTGCTAATGCCACCGAGACCGACGATGATCGCGGCGCCGATTCCTGCCTTGATCGCGATGTCGTGAGCGCGCGTGTGCCCCATCGCGAAGAGGAGGCCGACGACGGCGATCGAGAGGACGATGAACGTCGCGACGAGCCACTTCACGTTGTCGGTCAGCGACGACACGAACGTGTCGATCCCGCCGATTGCGCCGGTCTTGGACGTCAGGCCGGCGGCCTGCAGCGCGTGTGCAGCATTGCCGGCGCATACCATCAGCGCGGCGAGCACGCCGAGCGCGAGCGCGATATTCAGCAGTAGGTCGGCGCTGACGCGACGAGGTCTAAGTCTCATGTGATCTCCTCGGTTAGGTGGGTGGTGGTCCCGGCAGCTCTCCTGCCGGTGAAGGCGGTAGCGGCGCCGGCGGAGGCACGGACTCGCCAGCCCTGATGCGTGGCGTCTGTGTCTCGGGCGAAGCAGGCGCTGATGCCGATACCTCGCGGCTGATGGGCGCTCGGTCGGGCGCACGCGTCACGAACCGAGGCTGCGCTACGGCACGCACGGCGCTGGCGTCGCCATGCGTGGTCCGGTCGGGCGCCGTGCGTTTTGGACGCCGGCGCAGCAGCGGGCCGTGTGACGGGAGCGCCGGCGGAACCTCGTGACGCCTCGAAGAGGCCGACCTCGATGGTTGCGCCGCCGGCCGCGGCGCCTGTCCGGCCGGGCGATCAACTGCTCGGAGACCCAGGAGTCCCGCCGTGGCCGCCACACCGAGACATAGGGAGGCTGACGCCAGCAGCGGCGCCGCGGGTGGCGCCTGCGAGGGCTCTGGAGTCCGTCCTCCCGCTCTTGGTGCGGCGTGAGGTGAAGTGTCTGCTCCTCGGGCGGATCGATCGGCAAGTCGTGAACGAGCGCGCTCGGTCGCTGCTCGGCAGCGTGGGGGGCTACCGCTGCGCTGGCAAGCGGCGTAGGTCGCGGCCTGACCCACCGCTCGTTTGTGGCGACGTCGAGTGCTTCGGCTGGCACGGTCGGACGCGCGGGCCGGACGGTCTTCGCGCGTTCCGCGTGATCGATAGACGCTGGCCGGGACCGCGTCTCTGCGGGGGTCGGATGACTACTAGCATCGAAGTGTTGGCCGACGAGCAGCGTGATCACCTGGGCCCGCCGAACCTGGCAGTCCGCGGATGGATCGTGTGCAAGCACGAGGCCGTGTTGCTCCGACTGATCCGTCTCGCACGGCTCTACCGCCGGCCGAAGTTCAAGCTCCCGAAGCCGAGCGATCGCGCTGACCGCGGCCAAGCCGGTTAGGTCGTCGAGCACGACCTCCCGTCGGCGAAGGGCGGTGGGGGACACGCCAGGTTAAGCGAGCCGGCTCGGCCTTTACGACAAAAACGGAGTGCTGTGCAGACCAACTGGTTTCGCGAGCCGACCCTGAGCGCCGTGCGATTCTATGGGGAGAACGAAGCCGCCCCGGAGCAAACGAGGCCGCCGCCCAGGCCCCACTCGGTACGGCTCGACCGCATATGTGAGTACCCGCACGACCTCACCGTCGGTTTGCCGAGCGTCTGCTAGACGTCGTCAGTAGACACTAGGCACGCCCGGGCGGGCTAGCTCCCGCATCAGTGCAGATGGCCTTTACCAGGGCCGCTCGCGCGGAGTCGAACCTTCTGCTTCGAGCACTGCGTTCGTCATCAAGTGTCTCGCCGAGGAACTCTCTCGCTTCGCTGATTCCAGGGCCATCGCGTCGCTCTATCTCTTGGGCCTCGCCTTGCACCGCCGACAGTGCCCTTCGCGTAGCTCCAATCTCCCGCATCCGGGCTTCAGCCCTGGCCAGCCTTTCCCTGAGCTCGTCCTCCGTGGCTTTGCTTCTTGAACTTCGACCACCGTTCGACGGCGCTCGGCCGCCGTTCGTTCGAGCTCGAGCCGCTTATCGTGGAGTTCGTCCACCTCTATCTCCAGCTCCTGCACGCGTTCCTCGGCACGGTGACCGACTGCGGTGGCCAGCTCCTCCGTGAGATCCCAAATCCTCTTGCGCGCGGGGAGGACCGTCTCGAGAGCAAACGCTCCATCTGGTCATTCACCCGCCCCAGCGTGAACCACAGACTCGCGATACGCGTCCGGGTCCACCTCCCCTCGCTCGCTGGGTCGCCAGACGGCGTTTAGGTGGTCGAGGTATTTCAGGTATAGAGCCTGCCTGAATTTGTTCGGCAGTTCCGGCGTCGTGCTCCTGCTTCAGCTTCTGCAGCTCGATACGCGTCTGCTGACGAGCAGTCAGCCAACCTATCCCACCGCTGAGCACGGCCGTTGCCCCCGTAATGAGTGAGGTCCAAACGACATCCGCCATGAGGCGAGCATGACGCCAGCCAGAGCGTCTCGAAATACCCCGGTCGGTCGATCCAGCGGACGGCGCGATTGCGGCTTCGGGCGCTACAGGCAAGCACAAGCGGACGCGAAAAGCGACAGTCAGCCAGCTCTGGAGAGGCGATCGCAACGATCGACGACCAGCAGCGCGATAGCTGGCCCCTTTTAGGCGTGGAGCAGTCAGACCCGAGTCCCATGACCATCGCTGGCAGGACCTGCTCTTCTTGTCGCACGAGTATCTCGGCGCCATAGTCCCCAGACGCGCTTAGCGCGCGGATCTCGAGAACGTCGCCGTCCCGGCGCCGACGCACGGCGGCTGACGATCGGCGGCCGCCCTGGCCGCGCAACTCAGCACTGAGCCGTTTGCGTCTCAACGTCCTGTCGTATCGGCAAAGCGCGCCTGACGAGGCTACGGCGTCCACGGCCGCGGCCTGTGCGGTCGCGTCCGGCGTTACGCTGCTCGGAGGCACGGCGAGGCGAGCGCCGCATCGGCGTTCGAGAGATCACCTAGCGTCGATGCCCGAGAACGAGGAGGCCGACATGAACGGTGCAACAGATAGTCGGGTCGGATTGCTTGGGACTGGCCTGATGGGAACTGCGATGGCGCATCGCCTGCTGAACCAGGGTGTCGCCGTTGTCGCCTGGGACCGGCAGCGCGATCACGCGCAGCCGCTCGCAGAGCGCGGCGCAGATGTAGCGAGCAGCGCCGATGAGGTGGTGAGCAGCGCTCAGGCGGTGATCACCATGTTGCCGACGGCTGAGATCGTCCTCTCAGTTGTCGAGCCGTTGCTCGATAAGTGGCCCAGGGAGACGATCTGGCTGCAGATGAGCAGTGTCGGGGCCGCCGAAGCAGACCAACTCGTTGAGGTCGCCAATGCCCATGGCGTGACCCTCTTCGATGCCCCGGTCTCGGGGAGCACTCACCCAGCTGAGGAAGGTCAACTGACCATTCTCGCCTCGGGACCAGACGCCGCTCGCGGGCAGGTTGAGCCGGTGTTCGAAGCACTCGGCTCGAGGGTCCAGTGGGTGGGGAAGGCCGGCATGGGCTCGCGCCTGAAGCTTGCGGCCAACCATTGGATGATCGCGATGGTGGCCGCGCTCGCCGAGACGATGCACCTTTGCGAATTGATGGGGCTTGAGGAGCAACAGTTCATCACGCTGCTCGATGGCGGACCGCTGGGCTCCTCCTATGGTGTCGAGAAGCTCGGCGAGATGCGACGGCACGACTACCCGGCGGGCTTTCCGGTCCGTCTCGCGCTCAAAGATCTCAAGCTGGTCAGGGAGGTCACGGAGGGCTTGGGCATCGAACTGCCGGTGCTCGACGTCGTCCTCGAGCGGATGGGCGACGTCGAGAACAGCCACGCCGATGACGATCTGGCCGCCGTGTACGAACTGAAGCTTCCGGCCCGCGCCGAAAGCTGATTCGTCCGTCTGCTCAGCCTGATGATCGAAAGGCGCCGCGCTCACACGCGCGGTGGGCCCTCACGCATCGAGCGGCTACGGGACAGGCGACGCGGTGGGACGCTAGCTCTCCAGGACGTCGATCACCTCGTAGACGCCGGAGACGTGTCGTTCTCGACGAACGCCGACAGGCGGTCGATCCGTTGGCTCTGCTGCGGTCGGCCGCCTCGCGCCAGCGGCGGTACTCCTCCTCGTCCATCTCGAACAGGCCGAACGAGATGACCTCGTCCTCGTCGGGGATGTTGCGGGCGTGATAGGCGCGCTGGAATCCGGGAGGCAGCGCCTCACCGGGATCCCAGGTACTGCGGAACTGCTCCCGGGCGCCCGGCTTCAGGCGCCGGGTCGAGAGCATGACGAGCATGTGTTACCTCCTCGCGGGTCATTCGACGTGGTCGATCGCAGGCGCTCGCCCAGATACTCAACCCAGGCGCGCTTGATGCACCGGCAGTTCTTGTCCGCCTCGACGGTATCCATGAAGTCCGCGATGCTGTTGCCGGAGCGCTCCTGCAGTCCGGGGTTGGAACTCCGGCCGGAGTCGGAGAAGCCCGAACACCGAGGGGGTCGTGTGTCTTCCCGAAGGTAACCAGCTCGATGCAGACCCACGTCATCGCCTGATTTCGTGATCGGGTAGTGCGTTACGCCCAGATGTACTCCTCGGCGATGGCTCCGTCGCGCCACTTTGCCACGGTTACCATGCGACCTCCGCCCTCGAACTCTCCGACGACGCAGGTCCATTCCCCCGAACCGAACTTGATCGGGTGGGAGACGATCTGGGGCGGCGTTCCGCCCGCTGAATCGACGTATGCCTCCATAGCCGCGATGTGTTGCTCGATCCCGCGAGTAGGTTCTTGACCCTTCCAGTCGACGTACACATCCTGGGTGTGGTGATGGCCGAACACCCCTTGCCAGTCGGCGTTGTTCCATCCCATTGAACGGATATGCCAGTGCGGTGTTTATCCGATCGAGGCGGGCTGGTGCGGACCTCGCGCCGATGGTGTGGCATCGCCGGGTCGGCGGTAAACCGCCCCCGCGCGCATGACGAAGTCGACCTGGGCGGTGACGGTGATGTCCTCGGCCGGGTTTCCGGGCATGGCGACGATGTCCGCACACGCGCCGGGCTTGAGCACGCCGATGTCGTCGCGGGCGAGCAGCTCAGCGGCGACCGAAGTGCCGGCCTGTAGCGCCCGGATTGGGCTCAGTCCTGCGTTGACCATCGCCTGGAACTCGCGGATGCCGTGGCTGAACGGGAACATGCCGCAGTCGGTCCCGAAGGCCACTTTCGCGTCGCTGGACGCGACGAGTCGCTGGGCATCGACGATCGCTCGGTTGTCGCGGCTGAACTTCCAGACGGCCTGGCAGGGAAGCGTGCCCGCCCGCAACTCGCCTAGGTCCTCCTGGGTCATCTGCATGGTCGGCACGATGTACGCGCCGGCGCCATTAGCCATCTCGATCGCCTCCTCGTCGATCAGGTAGGCGTGCTCGAGGCTGCGGACGCCGCAGCGGATGGCCTGCTTGCACGCCTCTGCGGCTCCGGTGTGCACGGCGACGGGCATCCCTAATAGGCGTGCGGTGGAGCAGATGGCGTCCATCTCATCGTCGAACCAGGTGGGACGGGCCGGATCGTCGCCGACACTGAAGTAGCCGCCGGCGTTGGCCGTCTTGATCCAGTCGGAGCCGTAGGTGTGCTCGCGGCGCACCAGCCGCCGGATCTCCTGGGTGCCGTCGGCGAGCGTGGACACTGGCAGCTCCCAGCGCGATGCGTAGAAGCTGCGCAGGTCGCCATGGCCGGCCGAGGCGCTGATGATGTGGGCGGCGACAATCAGCCGTGGGCCGTGCACGAGCCCCGCGTCGATGGCGTTGCGCAGGTCGACGGTCGGGAATTCCGGGTCCATGCTGCCGAGGTCGCGCAGCGTCGTGAAGCCATAGCTCAGATACTCGCGCGCGAGACTCAGACCCTTCAACGCCTTGGCGGCCGAGGACTCGAGCGTCTGCTGCGCGAGGGTGGAGGCGTCCATCGTCAGGTGCACGTGCGTGTCGATGAACCCTGGGCTGACCGTGCGCTCCGAAAGGTCGATCACCTTCGCACCGTCGGGACGATCCACCGAATTCCCGATTTCGGAGATCAAGCCCTCGCGTACGAGAATCTCAGTCCGACCCCGTAGTTGCTCGGAGATCCCGTCGAAAACGGCGCCGCACACCAGTACCGACGCGCTCACGCCATAACGATATACCCGGACGAGCCGTCGGTGTCCGTCATCTCTTTGGCAACTCCGCGGGCGATTGTTTGCCACTGGGCTGATCGGTCGGCTGCTGATCTTGCTCGTCGCTTCCGTCCTTGACGGTGTGGCGGCGGTGAGGGCGGGAGATGCTGGTGACCGCGACCGTGTCGGCGCGGGGGAGTCCGATGCCGTAGCGCAGGCCGGCCATGCGTAATACGAAGCAGACCGCGATGCCGATGATCGGGGATACGATGCTGTGGTCGCCGGCGTGGTAGGCGACGACGACAATCCCTGCTCCGACAAGGGCTGGAATCGCGTAGAGCCCGCCGCGCAGGACGCTGGGGATCTCGCCCACGAGGACGTCGCGCAGCATCCCGCCGCCGATCCCGGTGATCGCGCCGAGGATGATGGAGTCGACGACGCCGAGGCGATGGGTCAGCGCGGTGGCCGCGCCGGTGACGCAGAACAGCGCCAGGCCAGCGGCGTCCAGTGCGTCGATCGGGCGCTGCAGGCGGTTGATCGCCGGATGCGCGACGGCCGTCAGGAGCCCGGCGCCGGCGGCCACGGCCAGATACCGCCAGTCGCGGAACGTCTGTGGCGGGATGCCGATCAGCACGTCGCGGATGGTCCCGCCAGCGATCCCCACCACCACGGCGAGCACGATCGCCCCGAACAGGTCGAGCTGCTTGCGCACTCCGGCCATGCCGCCGCTGAGGCCGAACACGAACGTCCCGACCAGGTTGAGGACGAGGAGCAGGGTTGGGCTGAACCCGGGCAGCAAGGGCGCAGACGCCATTGGCGGTGTCCGCAGAGGCTATTCGGCGAGCCAGGCGCAGGTTGCCGTAACGAGCGTCTCCACGCCGGTCTCGAGCGTCGGGTGGATGACCGGCGCGAACTTCGGGTTGTGGTTGGTGGGGATCTCGCTCAGCTTGCCCTCGCGCTCGGCCGTGGCGTAGGTCTCGGGATCGACACCGCCGATAAACCAGAACACGGAGGGCACATGCCATTCGACGCCGAAGGAGCCGAAGTCCTCGCTGGCGGAAGCCGGACCGGTATGAACCACCCGGTGATCGCCGAAGTGGGCCTGGAACGCGTCGCGCACCCGCTGGGTGGCCTGGTCGTCGTTGCGCACGAGGTCGTAGCGGTCGAGGGGGGTGATCTCGGGTGGCTTGGGAGCGCCAGAGGCCTCCGACTCGGCGTTGACAATCCGCTTGATCGCATCCAGCACGCGCTGACGGACGGCCTCATCGAAGGTGCGCACATTGAGCTTGATCACGGCGTCGTCGGGGATCACGTTCTCCTTGGTGCCGGCCTGCAGGGCGCCGACCGTGACCACAGCCGCATCCGAAGGCCCGACCTCGCGCGAGACGATCGTCTGCAACCGCAAAACGGTCGAGGCCGCCATCACCACCGGATCGATGCTCGCCTGTGGCATCGATCCGTGCGCCCCGCGGCCGAACAGCCGAATCTCGAAGCTGTCGCCAGCGGAGGTCACGACCCCGGATTTGCTGGCGATGGTCCCCGCCGACATCGGCATCACGTGCTGGCCGAGGACCACGTCAGGTTTGGGAAAGCGCTTGAAGAGCCCGTCGTCGATCATCGCCTGCGCGCCCGCCGCGACCTCCTCCGCCGGCTGGAACACCGCGATCAGCGTCCCGTGCCACGCGTCTTTGGCTCCGGCGAGCAGCGCGCTCGCGCCAGCTAGCCAGGTCACGTGCATGTCATGGCCGCAGGCGTGCATCACCGGCGTCTCGTTCCCGTCGGCATCGGTCGCAGTCACCGTGCTGGCATACGACAACCCGGTGGCCTCCTTGACCGGCAACGCGTCCATGTCGGCGCGCAGCATCACCGTCGCACCGTCGCCGTTCTTCAGTAGGCCAACCACACCGGTTCCACCGACACCCTCGGTCACCTCAAAGTCCGCTGCCTTCAGCCGCTCTGCGGCCAGTCGGGCCGTGCGCTTCTCCTGTAGTGACAGCTCGGGATGGCTGTGGATGTCCTTATACAGCGCCTCGAGCTCGTCCAGCGCGTCGTGGAGCCCCCGGAGAACCGAGTCGCTCGCCGTTGCAACACTCATGGCTGCTCCCTCGTGTAGAAAATTCGGCGGCGCGCAGGCAGATCGAGCTCGCCGCGCTTCCGACGCTACCACCGCGGGTGTCGCGGCGGAAGATCAGCCCGACCGAGAACACGGCGCTAAATCGCACGGGGCGAAGGCTCTCGTTGAGCCAGCTCAGCAGTGTCTATGGCCAGATCCGTTAGACCCGAGGGGCAACAAAGCCAGGACTCTCTCCGGCCCGTTGGACGCGCCCTCCGTCTCGCCAGTTGCGCAAACCGGCCGGGTCGCCGGCCACCCCGTGTCGTGAGGGACCGATCCGTGCCCTGCCCTTCCGCTGAAGGAGGAGCGGGTGCTTGCTCGATCCTGGCTATCCCACCGCCCGGTTCTGCGGAACCAGGCCAGCAGCGCGACGAGCGCATTCCTCGAGAGCGATCGTCGCCACTTCCCCGCAGTGGAGAGCGCAACGGCGACGCGGCGATCACGCCGATGCCGCCCGCCCCGATGATTGGATTCGTGGCATAGGACTAGTCCGCTTGGGGACCGGTGGCCCGACGAATGCGATCGCGAGAGCCGGCCGATCCGCACTTGGGCTGGTCGCCGTTTGAGGGCCCACCTCAGATGTGCAGAGCCGGCCCGGTGCCTATGCAGCTTTGCCGGCGGCTGCGGGCACGCCGATGCGATCCCGCTGCCCTGATTCGGGCGCGTCCGATCCTGCGCCGCCATGATCGCTGCAGCGACCCGGGCGATCCAGATGTCGCGAGGCTGTCGCGCAACTCCTTCCGCTGGTAAGCGCCGTTGTGAACCGGTTGGCCGGTTTTCGCGGTGTGAGCGCCGTGGGGCCTGTTTTAGGCCCCTGCGGCGGTGAGCTGGTGGCGGTGGAGCTTGGTGAGGTTGTGGGTTGCCATCAGTAGTCGCCATTCGGTGCGCACGGCGGTTCGGCCTCTGCGGTGGAAGCGGGTGATCGTGCGGTTGTGCTTGGTGTGACCGAACACGGGCTCGATCATCTGCATGCGTTTTCGGTACAGCTCCTTGCCGTGGGCTGCCAGGACAGCTCGCATCCATGCGTACCGCCCGCCGATCCAGCCCGGCCGGGGCTCCGTTCGGCCGCCTGAGTCCGGGGGGATCAGCACCTCGATGTGCTTGTTGGCGATCACCTCGTCCATGTGCTGCTCGTTCCAGTACTGCGCGTCCGCGAGCGCGACCTCCGGCCGGCCGGCGACGCCCGGCTCGCTCGAGCTCGCCGATCGCCGCCGCGATCATCGGGTCCAGGTTCGAGAAATCGGCCGGGGTGTTGGTGATCTCCGCGGCGAGCACGATCTGCCCCTCATCGACGACCGCCTGCGCGTTATACCCCTGCACGTACCCATGGTTGGCCTTCATCCGCTGGCTGTCGGGATCGCTCACGCTCACCACCCCCTCAGGTACCTCGGGCGCGACCCACGCCTTCGGTCGGCGACCGAGCCGCCGGCCTTGCGTGTCGCGACCCGTCTCCCGGTAATCCTCATACGCCCGGTTGGCCGCGAGCTGGGCGTCGCGCTCGGCCTCCAGCCGCTCGCCCGCGAGCAGCAGCCGATCCTCGCGCGCGCGGGAAACATGATCCGGGTTCTCCCAGCGGCGCTGCTCGAGCTGGCGGTGCGCTTCCCGCGTCCAACCCTCCCGTCCTTGGTGGCGCGCCACGATCCGCTCAGTCTCGAACTCGAACCCATCCTGCTCGACACCGGCTCCGGCTCCGGTTCCGGGTCGGCTGCTGATCTTCGGGCGTCTCGGCCGCGCGCCGCTCGCGCGCCTGGCGGAAGAACTCGGCGCGGCCCTCCCGCGTGCGCAACTGCTCGGGCAGCTCATCCCCGCGCTCCTCGCCATACAGCTCATCCTCGGCCTCATCGATCGCCTTCGCCTCGGCCAGGATCTCCCGCGCGATCTCCCCAAAGTCACGCGTGGACTCGCGGCTCGCGTTCCCCGCCATCCGCGTCCCATCGATCGCGACCACCCCCGGCCTCACCAACCCCGCCTCATCACACAGCCGCAGCACCTGACCGAACAACCCGGCCAGCGCCGCCTCATGCCGCGCCACGAACCGCGCGATCGTCGCGTGATCAGGCGTCTCCAACATCGCGATCGTCTTGAACGCCACGTCCTCCTCACACGCCCGCTCGATCTTCCGCGCCGACCGCACCCCACGCGCATAGGCATACAACAACAAGGCCACGAACATCGCCGGGTCATACGCCCGCCGGCCCACCCCATCACTGCGATACGCCCCATAAAACTCGCCCAAGTTCATCCCCGCGACCGCGTCCAGCACGAACCAAGCAAGATGACCCTCAGGCAGCCAATCCCTCACATCGGGCGGCATCAAAAACGACTGATCACGATCACAACCAATGAAGTTCTGAGCCATCCCGGAATGGTCTTGAACCCACCGGACGACACGGTAATTACGCGACATCCTCTCGCCGTTGCGATCGCGCCCTCGGCGCATCCCGAGAAGCCGAAGCGATGGTCCGTCGCTCGCATGGTGTTGCGTGAGCGCGGAAGGATCATGCGCGGCGAGGACCGTCGCTCGTACCAGCATCGCGGGTGTGTCCGAACTCGGGGCGACGATTCGTCTCGTGAACGATCGACTGTCAGACCGGCTTCGCCTAAAGGCAGGTGTGGACCCGGCGACTGGCGCGGGCCGCCTCCAGGAGCTGATCAATTCCGGCGGCAACGTGACCAGCATCGCCGGTGGTCCGTCAGCTGTGCCGAGGATCCGCGACGAATATCTTCGCTGGATCGAGGAGGTGGAGAGCTGCCTCACGCATCTCACACACGAACGGGAGCCGATCGCGGAAGCTCTATACCGTCCACTATTGGCGCATCAGGGCGCTGGAGACCGATCCGCAGCTGATCAGCGATCCGCGCCCCTTCCCATTGTTCTACTCCGAGATCGGCCGTCAACGCAGCCGGTTGCAGCACTTTCTCGATGATCTCAACGAACGACGAGGTCGACTTGCACTCACGGGCGGGGCCATAACTGTGCTCGACACTAACGTCCTGCTGCACTACAAGCCAATAGACCAGATCCCCTGGCTGAGGCTGACCGAAAGCGAGGCCGTTCGGCTGGTCATACCCCTTCGCGTGATTGAGGAGGTCGACGCCAAGAAATACGCGAAGAGCGCTACGCTCGCCAAGCGCGCACGGAATCTGCTGCCGGCGCTCGAGCAAACACTCGGCGAAGGCGGTCGACCGGGCCGCGTAGCACAAAATGTGACGGTCGAAGTACCGGTCGACACGGGGCCACGCGAGCGTCCGGAGGACGCCGACGAGGAGATCATCGAGGTCTGCCGCGACCTCACGCAGTTCTCGAGCCGGCACGTCACGCTCGTCACCGGCGATACGGCGATGCGCATTCGAGCTCAGGCGCATGGTCT
The DNA here is from genome assembly GCA_963834625.1 of uncultured Solirubrobacterales bacterium. Classification (GTDB taxonomy): domain Bacteria; phylum Actinomycetota; class Thermoleophilia; order Solirubrobacterales; family Solirubrobacteraceae; genus Palsa-465. The sequence goes on from CAWICM010000002.1 coordinate 66,773, forward strand.
GACCGCGATCGCGATAGACGACCAGTACCTCCGCCTCCACACCGGTATGACGGCGGAGGACGCGGCGGCCGGATGATCGCCGACGCGGTCGTGGGTCTAACTGGCGGTAGATGGCGCAAGCAGTCGTCAGCCGTTGGGTGCCAGATAACGAGGAGGCTCGCCGCTCGAAAAATGCAACCTACGCTGCACGGGTAGGGTGCCCCCAATGGCTGGGTTCAAGAAGCAAGTCGCGCCGAAGCCGAGGGTCGGGGGATTCAAGAAGAACACATCCGCTTCGGTCCCGAACATGAAGCCTGGGCCGAAGCCAAAACCGCAGTCCGGACCCTCAAAGTCCGCCTCCGTCCCGAAGATGAAGCCCGGGCCTAAGCCGAGGCCTCAGTCCGGGCCCTCAAGGTCCGCCTCGGTTCCAAAACGGCGCGCTCGGTAAGTCCTACCGGATCTACGCTCTCTGGCGAAATGTGCCGGCAGCTCGGCTCGTCGTCCCGCGGGACGACGAGCGCGCGGGGGGCGACGCCTACATCAACAGTCCGATGATGCGCACGCGGCCCGACGGATGTGACGAAGCAATCTTGAGCGGATGCCGATGCGGAGCGACGCCGGGGGCGCGCTTCCTCGCGTTGCGTGTCCGCGGGTTGAGTACGGCGTGCGGCGGCCGTCACGGGTGCGCTGCGGCTTGGTGGCCCATCAGGATGGCGCGGCCCTTCTGACCCAGCGCCGCCAGGCGCCAGACTCGGCGAGGGGTCGCTCCCGCCACTGGGTTGGTCTGGCTAGCTGCCGCCGGGGTCCGGGGTGACGAGCTTGTCCGATGCCGGCTTGGTCTCGGAGGAGGAGTCCGCGCTCCGTGCTTGTCGGGCTCAGTCGATCGAGGCGAGCAGCTCGTTGGGCAGATCCGGCCTGAGGGTCTCGACCCGTACACGGAGGTACTCCTCCCCCAAGAGCGCCGCGATCTGCTCCCAATTGAACACGTGCCAGCTGCGCACCGCCACCTCGGCGGTCGCTCTGCGCGAGGTGCGAGCGTTGAACCGGTGCAGGAGCTCCGTCATGAAGGCGTCGTCGTCGGCCTTCGCGCGGATGGCCTTGCGTGCCCGCTCCGGGTCGGCGTCGAGGATCCAGTCGATTAGCTCGCCGAACATCCGCTCGCGTATGAGGTCAGCCGGGTTCGCAGCAATCACGGCGTCGGTTAGCGCGGAGCGCATCGTGGCGGTGAGAGTCTCGGGGATAAAGTCGTGGTCGGGGTCACTGTGGTGTCCCTCGTCTTCGTTCTCGGGTGCCGTCCCGAACCACGCGAGGGTCAGTAGGCGGCTGGTGAGGTCTGCTCTGCTGTCGTGGAGCGCGGTTGCGGCGGCGGCTCGGGCCGATTGGTTGCCGACGGCTCGGATGACGGCGCCGATGGCCCAGCGGAGCACCATGCTGCCGGACGGTACGCCGGAGAGAATGGCCGCTTCGTCGTTGAGCCTGTCGTACAGGTCGAGCAGCACACCAGCAGTCTCCGCCGCGTACTCGCCGTTGAAGTCGGCGCTGTAGTCGTCCATCCTGCTGAGGGCGTCGAGGAGCTGCAGATCGGGGATGGCAGCGAGCACCTCGGCCAGCCGTCGCGGGTCGGCGGTCAGCTGCGCGAGGCCCTCAAGCGTGGCGCTGGGGAGTTGCTCGCCGCCGAGCGCGGCGTACAGGTAGATGCGAAACACCTCGCCCCGGCTGACGCGCCTTTCGCGCCGTTCGCGCTGCCATTCCCCGTGCGCGCGGGCGGCCGATCCGAGTGGCCGGGCAGCGGGGAACAGCTGTCCCAGCAGGGCCCGGACAGCGCTAGGCTGGCGCGCGGCCGCGAGAACCCCGTCGAAGCGCTTGGTGACGGCGATGTCGTGGTCCTCGCTGAGGCCGAGGAAGACGCCCTCATTGACCAGTACGTCGGCAATCTCAGGTAGGCGTGCGTACATCTCCGGCCCGCCAGTCGCTACCGCGCGACACCCGGCTGGTCTATCCGGCTACCTCAAATGTCGCCCAAGCGCACGCTCGGCGACAGGGCGTCACGGAGCGAAAGCGCATGTTCGGGGCGCTGGTCCGCGCGTCGCATCCCGATGATCAGTCGGCGCCGAGGAATGGCCACGCGACCGTTGATCGAGACGATCGCTCTGGCGCGCAAGTGATCCCAGCGCGCTGCCGTCTCGCGGTGCATTGTCGGCGTGATCCGAATGACGAACGCCAGGGTCAGCGTTCGTAGATCGCGGCTGACGCGGTGATCCTGCGAGCCTCCCCGACGAACGCGCGGTACTGCTCGGCGGTTTCCGTGCTAGCGGGTTTGAGGTCAGCCGGACTGGAGTTAGTCCAGGGACGGATAGGCCGCCGGCTCCGCTCGATCATAGCTTCGGCAATGAACAAACACTCCGTGACGTCATCGTTCAATCTGAGCCTCACGCGCTCGACGCTCCGGGACGCCGAGTCCTGCCTGTCGGCGAGGCTGATTAGCTCGGCTCGGAACCTGGAGGCCACCTCTGCTTCAGCATCGGAACCTGACGGAAGGCTTTGCTGAAGCACAATCCAGCGCTGAAGCCCGTCGAGGGCGTCAGGAAGGGCGGCTAGGTCGGTCGCTAGAGAGTCGAGCATGGATCGCAGCTCCTGTCGGTCGGTCTCCCAACGTTGGAACGCGAATTGCTCACGAAGGCGGTTCGACTCCGCGCGGCTGTCTGAGCATCGCGACGCCTATGCCGACTAGCCCGGTCGCGATGATCCCGGCAAGCGCGATGATGGTTGACTGGGCAAGGACGACGCCGTCCGCGATCACGATGGTCTCGAGTATCTGCCGCCCTCCGGACGTTCCGTTGTCGACGCCTCAAAAGCGTTTCGACAAGTAGAGGACCACCTCGCGGCACGCCCGACGTCTGAGGTGGTTGGACGTGCCGGCGTCGGGGATCGTGGAATGGCCGCGTGCGCTGGCTGCCTGCCATCGTTTGCTCGTGAGTGGGAGTGCGTAACAGGGATCGCTGGTCGTTGTGGCTGGTTGCCGAGGCGAAGGGACACCTTCCGGCCGCGACGCGATCCGCGAGCGGGGAGGCGATCGGGTACGCACCCACCCTCGCGACAGCCAGGCTCGCCCACCCGATCCTCGCGCTCTACGACGAGATGCAGGCGCGACGCGAGGGAAGCCCGCTCCTGTTACCACGAGTCCGCGCGGTCGCGAACCTCGGCCTCGGGACGCCACTCCTCCCAAGATGCCGACGGCAAATCGTCATCACCTGGCGTCCCCCGATCTGGACTACGGGAACACCCCCAGCGGCCCCGCAGGGCGTACCGCCGGAGCCGGTCGCGAGGCAGGTCCGGGTGATCTCGAAGATGTGTTGCTCGTGGTCGACGCCCGGGTCCCTCAAGAACGCCGCGAGCCGGGGCAGGTACTCGTCGCATGCCCAGGCGAAGACCATCGTCTTCGGATCCTCCTGGTAGGTCGCGACGCCGACGGGGCGATCGTCGCACTCGCCGCACTTGTCCCGGATCAGGTCGCTCCGAAGATCCTGGCCGGCCGTTCGGTCATTCGATTCTCGATGCTACGACCAGTCCCGGTCGTCGCATATTCGCAACCGAGCACACCCCCTCAAGCGTCATGAGGCCAACGCGCGCAAGCTGCGTAAACGCGTCACCAAGATTTGGCCTTCCGCGGCAGCGAACGGCAGAGCAACGGTCGTAGCAGTTGGATGCCAGAGAGGGATGCGCCTGCACGACGCACACAACGCGCGAGCCTGCGGAGTTACTGGCCTGGTCGCAGCTTGTTGGCGATTGCTTTGCTGGATCGGACGTTGCTGCACCTCACAATCGCGTCGGCGACATCTGGATCGCCCGGGTCGAGTCGGGTGATCGCCGCAGCGAAGGATCGGATTCGCCGATCCAAAACACCGCGGTCGTAGTCGCGCGTCAGCGGCTGCCGGCACGCCTGCATAGGTACGGTGCCGGCCGTGTCGGTCGTGGTGCGGGGCCCTGCATCGGACCGCTGGCGCCATGCCGGCGGCCGGGGAGAGGAGCCCGCACGACCGGATTTGTCCGATACCGGCAGCAAGACCGCCCGCGGCGGCGCTGCTGCTCTGCTGCGTGCAGGATTCGATCGCCTGGCTAGCGCCGAAAGCATCGAGGTCCCCCTGGCGGTCCTCAAGGTCGCCTTGCGCGCTTCCCGCGCGCAAACGAGGTACATGGGCTGAGTGGCCGACATGCCCGTGCTGGCATGGAAGCGCGTCTGCGCGCCGCGACCTAGCGCCACCCGCGACCGACACCCGGCGCTCTTCTCTCAGATGGCAGCCCCGCGCTGGAGCTGTTCTAACCCGACCGTCTCCCAACGCCTGTCCCGTTTTCAAAAAAGGCTGGATCCGGTCCACCGACTTGACGCGCAGAAAGCAGTCCCACTCAGGTCCAACCGGGGAGAGTAGGGTCGGCCACCTGAGCCGTATCAAGCGCTATATGGAAGAGGCCGAGGATCGAGGCTGGTGGTACGGCCCGGACAAGACCGTCTGCGACCGACACGTCGAGGACGGCGCATTGGCCCAGCTGATCGCTGAGCGCGCGGAAGCCACGGCCTGCTCGTACTGCGACCGGACAGGGTCCGCGCCATTTGCGGCGCCGCTCGACGTGCTGATCGAGCGGATCGGAACGAGCCTGCCGTACGAGTGGGGCAACGCCGACGACGAGGGCGTGCCGTGGGCGGGCGGATACGTCTGGACAACGCACGACACCTACGACCTGCTAACAGACGCACTAGGCGACATTCCGCTCAACGACAGCGAGTTGATCTCCGATGTCGTCGGCGCGCTGCCCGAACACGCGTGGGTCGAGCGCGATCCTTTAGCCCTACGGCCTGAAGAGCGGCTCAGCTCGGCGTGGCAGGACTTCGGCGAGATCGTCAAGCATTACCGCCGCTACTTCTTCGCTGAGTTCCGCTACCCACGACGACGACCGGGACTACATGACGCCCGGCCAACTGCTCGAGGAAATCGGCAATGCGGTGAGCGAGGCCGAACTTGTAATCGAACTCGAAACAGGCACACCGGTCTATCGCGTCCGCACACACGCCCGCGACAAGCGCTACGAATCAGCGAAGGACCTTGGCGCTCCGCCCGCCGAGTGCGTCAAGAATTCAAGCCGCATGGCCGCTGCTGGCACACCGCTCTTCTACGGAGCGCTCGACCAGGACACCGCGGTCGACGAGGTGCGGTTCACGGACCCCGACCCGGAGGCCTGGACAGCAGGAGAGTTTCGCCTCCTGCGTCCTGCACGAATAGTTGACCTCTCGTCTCAGCCCAAAGTCCCCAGTCTGTTTGCGGAGAACCGACATCTGCGCGCGCCCCTCATCTTCTTGCGGCACTTCGTCGAGGAGATCAGCAAGCCATTCGAACGCGACGACCGGATCCACATCGAGTACGTGCCCACGCAGGTGATCACTGAGTGGTTCCGGACCCGGTTCGAATCTCACGGCGAATCCGTCGACGGGATCCTGTACGGCTCGGCGAGGCACTCGGATGGCGTGAACCTGGTCCTCTTCATCGACAACGACGGGGCCGTCGATCCGGGGACCAACCGCGACGGCGCGCTACTCGAACTCGGCCGACGGGAGCAGTGGCGCGCAAGCGGCTCTGAAAGCAGTGGTGCACCAGTGGCCGCTCGGATCAAGCGGCTCGGTGACGCTTAGGGTTGGTGCCCGTCCGTAGCCACTGCGCACCAGTCCCCTCCAATCGGCCAGCCGAGACGCGGCTTCCGCCGTATCTCCCGGAGCGGCATCGGGCGCTCCTGGGCTCAGAGCGGCGTTGCGTTTTTGGCTCGACCTCCAAGTCGGGATAAGTGCGCGTCTGCCGAAGCGCGTGCTGACAACTCCTGCGGCAAGCGCGTCCGCTCGGGCGCTGCCTGGTATCGGCAGAGCGGCGACAGAATGGGCACGCCAGTCAAACTGATCGTCGCCGGCATGACCGGCGCCCTAGCCGGCGGCACCGTGAAGCCGGCGTCGGCTCCATTCGAGGGCGCCGCGAATGTGTTCCGCGAGCGAATCGAGGCGCGGCTCCGAACCGTCATCGAGAAGACAGAGCGCAAGAAGGGAGCGCCCATCGACGCTGTCGACGATCGGGTGGCGGTGAAGGTCCTGACGGAGGCGGCGTTCACGGACAACGCCTTTGTCCACGAATACCTCGCAGGGGTTCTCGCCGGCGCGACGCCGGACAATGACGGAGTACATCTTCTTGCGCTCGTCGGTCGGCTGACCCCGCCGCAGCTCCGGCTCCACTTCATCCTGTATCGAGCCTTCGACTAGGCGGACGATATCCCGTTTCGGTACGCCCGCAACCTGCTCTTCCTGCCCTACGAGCAACTCCAACGGGTGACGACCGCGAGCGTCGACGAGATTACCGACGCGCTCCAATCGGGCCTCGGCGGGAGAGCCTGTTGGAGAGCCACCCTCCGGTGATCATCCAGGACCTCACCGTCGACCGACTTGAAACAAAACCGTCGGAGGAGGAACGTATCCGCCGGCTTCCACGGGGCACCACGGGCCTCGGAATCTGGCCGTCGCTCTTCGGAGCTCAGTTCATCGGTGGGCATGCGGCCAACCGACAGCACGACGGCCCATGCCGACCTTCGAGCCCGACGTCCCCAGTTGCACGGGCTACATCGCCCGAGGCATGGCTGACTCGACGCCACCGCGGCGAGTCTCTGAACATTGCGTTCCACGCCGACAGGAGCGGCAAAGGCTGCCTCCCCTCGCCGGCGAGCGGCGGTGCCCAGCGGCGTCGAGCAAAACGGATTCCATGAATCCTCCCCTCTTGTATGGTTTGACGGTCCCTGCTATTCGAGTTGGACCGCCGCTGCCACGGGAGGGCTGGCAGCTACCTCATGTCCGCGCGAAGGGGGCATTCGACCCACTAGGACGAGACGCGTCGCGAGAGGAATTCAGGACCCGGCCCGCACTCGTGTAGCCAACCCTTTGCGGCACAGTCGTGGTCGAGACCCAAGGCCGTGACGCTCCCGACCCGGCGCGGCGCTCGCGTGCCCTCAGCCGAGATGGAAGAAAAGTGCCGTCAGGATTGCCTCGCGCTCGGGGTCGTCCGGCCACCGCACCCGGCAGCGGAACTCTCCGTCGCGGGCGGGCCCATCCCAGGAGGTGAACTCGGACCGGCTCTTCATCTCCGCCCGGGCCTTGTCGATGATGCTGCTGGGGTTCTTCTCCTTGACATAGAAGATAAGGGCGAGCCGGCTGTCTTGCCAGGTCGTGTAGCCGAAGAGTTGGTCGAGTGCGTCGTTGAACTTCTTCGATCCGGCCCATTTCTTGCACTCGCCGATGAAGGCGTTGCGGTCGTGGATTCGGATGAGGATGTCCGTCTTGCCCTTGCGGTTGAACGCCTCAGCGTAGGTACGGCCGATGTAATGAGAGTTGAGCGTGACCAGCATGTGGTCGCGCAGGGTCTCTTCCTCGGCCTCGGCGAAGCTTCCCGGGGAGCGCTCCATGCCGCGGCCGACGGTGCGAATCAGGTCGAGGATGTGCTCGTAGAACTCGCTCATGTCCGGGCCCTGGTCGATGGCAGCGGCGCCACCGGCCTCGGCCAAGGCTCGTGCTGGCGTCGTCCGGCGTCGCATCGGTGGTGCGTGCAACGGTTTGGGCAGGTCCGGCGCCGACTTGACCGGCACTGTCAGCGCTCCCAGGAAGTCGCGCTCGGCCAGGATCGCCTCTCGCCGCTTGTCGAGCGCTGTGCGCGCCCTGCCGGCGATCAGTTTGTTGAACGCGTCGATATCCATCGCTACGCGCTGCGAGCCCGCGACGAGGAAGTCCTTAAACGCTTGGACCGACTGGTCGAAGGTCGCCGTGCCCTTGACCTCTGGCCAGTCCCACGAGCGGACGATGTACCCGTCCGCGAAGTCGGCGCGTAGTGGCTCCATGCCAGCCGTGGGCCGGGCGACGAGGAGCTCGCTCTCCCCAGTCACCGGCACCTGGACCCGGAAGCGGTAACCCGGACGGAGGACCTGGATTTCGGTCATCGAGAAGCTGATCCCGGGCTTACCCGTACAGTCGACGTCGATCCGGCCGAGGGTCAATACCTCCGCTGCCTCGACGTCGACAATGGGTGCGTCGATCATGAGCTCCTCAGCCACGCGGATCGCCCACTCGTCTGGATCGAGGCTCAGGACCTCGTCGTTGCTTAGGGAATCGACAGCGCTCGCGATCTGGCTATCGACCTCGCGAATTCGCTGGCCCAGAGCGGTGCTCGAACCGAAAAGGAGGCCTGTACTCGTGATGAAGTGCTCGTCCTCGATGAACATCGTCTTCACGATAGGACGTGCTTCGGGCGCGATAAGTCCGATCGACTTCCAGCACTGTCGCCCGGGTGTCCAAAGCCCTGCTGGCCGCGCATTCCAGGTGCCCCGGGGCGATCTGGAGGATGCTCGGCGGGTGGCGAAAGCGAGTGCCGGCGGGGAAGCAGTGATGCCGTGAGCGATGTGGATCGAAGTCAGGAGAGGGCGGCCGCTACTGCATCGCTGATGAGCGCATGGTGGCTCTCCCATGCCGCCCATACGGCGCTTGCCCATGCCCGGGCTCGTTGCTGGTAGTCGTCTGGATCGTTGGCGCCCACCAGGTGCAGCACGGTCAGCTCGCCCGGACCGTGTTGACGCGAGAGAACCGGATAGTCGGCTCGGGCCCCGAGCACTCGGCGCAGAACGTCGGTCGCGCGGTCGGGCTCGATCTTCAGCTCAAGCACCGCACACAACCCTGCGAGGTGCGCGAACACTGACTGGCGGTCACGTCGGTCGCTCCCGTCCCCCGGATGCTGAGCCATGTACGCGTCGACGATGATCCGGTGAGCTGGCGGATATCCGAACCTCAGCGACTCGTCTGCCTGCACCTGTCCAAAGGTCTGCCAGCACCCAGGCGCGCTCGGCACGTACTTATGGACCGGTCCGCTCACATCCGGAACAAGCGCTCCGCACCACGGGCAATTGATTCTCTGAACAGACATAGCCACAAAGTACGGCGTCATCGGTCATGCAGCACTCCGCAACTGCTTGTCCGCGGGCATTGGAGGATCTCGCTGCTGGACGTTCGGCGCTCGCGCCAACCTCAAAGCGGGTGTGCCGCGTTCGGCAGAATCCGCGTGTGGGTTCTCCGCAGGCGCTGAGCGAGCAAGAACGACGAATGGTCGCCCCATGGGCCGCCGACTGCGCGGAACGAGTGCTCGAGTTGTTCGAGTCCAACAGTCCAGGGGACAGTCGCCCACGCGATGCGATCGCCCGAGCCCGTGCCTTCGCTCGCGGTGAGGTTGACGTCGCTGAAGAGATCCGCCGCCGCTTCGCAGCAGGCGGCGCGGCGCGTGCCGCGAACCCAGCGGCAGCTGCCGCCGCCCGAGCCGCCGGACAGGCCTCGGCGATCGCTCACATGGGTGCGCACGCGCTGGGTGCCGCAGCGTATGCGGCCAGGGCTGTGGGCCTGGCCGAGCCGGACCGGCCAGCGGCCATGAGCGAGGAAGTCCAGTGGCAGCTCAGCATCATGTCCGCGGAGGTTCGAGCGGCTTTGCGGCAACTTCCGCCGGTGGGTGAGGATCGGTCCGGTCCGCTGGGGCCAGGTCTTCTCGCGTCGGGCATCCTCGGCGCGATCATCCATAAGCTCCAGGCTGGCCCGGGCCACCCGCGCTAACCCGGCCTCGCCCGCCACGAGCGGCAACGTTCCCGCTGAAAGGAGTTGAAGCGACCGCTCTCGCGGGCCGCGCCAACCAGGTGGGCTGGCGCTTGCTCGGGACGCTCGGCGCCCAGCGAAAGGGAGATTCGTGACAGCGCTGGACTCGGTCCGGAGCGACAGCGTCTCACGTCGGTGAAGACCGAGCGTCGGCAGTGCTACTGGCTCGGGGCGCAGGCGTCTGTTCGCGGGGTGAGACTCGGAGGTAGGTCCTCCGACGCTGCGGCTGGCACGATGCTTGCTGATGGACGTCCGTGAGAGCGCGTTGGGGACCTTTCCGTGCCTGGTGGCCGGGTCCGGTCCTCCGTTGGTGCTGCTTGCCGGGCTTACGCCGGAGGCCGGCGTGTCTGCGGGTTCGCTCCGCCGCGTGCACGAATCGTCGATGCGGCCCTGGGCGCGGGAGAGAGAGGTGTTCTATGTCAACCGACGTCCGGGGTTGCCGCGCGGGATGACAATGGCCGCGCTCGCGGCCGAACATGCTCAGGCGATGCGCGAGGCGTTTGACGAGCCGGTTGATCTGATCGGAGCCTCGACGGGCGGCAGCATCGCTCAGCAGCTCGCCGCCGAGCACCGCGACGTAGTGCGTCGGCTCGCGCTTGTCAGCACGGGGTGTCGGCTTGGTCCTAACGCGAAGCTGCTTCAGCGCCGAATCGCGGCGCGGGTGCGCGCGGGTGCTACCCGTCATGCGGTGGCGGTGATTGCCGGCGCACTGGCCCCGCCAGCGCTTCGATTGCCGGCGGCATGCCTCGGATGGTTACTACCGCCGCGCTTTTTCTCCGAGAACGGCTTGCAGGACATGGCCACCACGATCGAGGCCGAAGACGAGTTTGACCTCGCCCGCCTGCCGACGGTACGAGCACCGACGTTACTGGTGGGAGGCGGACGTGACCGGTTCTATGACCGGGAGCTGTTTGTGCAGACCGCCCGTCTGATCCCCGGATGCGTGCTGGAGATCCATCCCAAGCGTGGTCACATCACCGTGCTCTCAGACCCACGCGCCGTCGCCCAGATTCGCGGCTTCCTCAACCATGACAAGCAACTGATGGCGATGGACTCACCGCCGCGAGGGCGCGCGCCTTGAAGAACGTGCCATTCCGCACCGCGGGCTGATCCGCTCCGGCCCGGGAGTTCCCTACCTCGCCGCTCTGGCATTCTCGATCCAGCTGCCCTTCGCGGCCAGAAGCAGCACGACGCGAACTATGCCCGCGGCCCGAGGAAAGCGAGACCGGCAGCGAGCCGGGAGGAGTGACCTCCCTTTCGCCACAAGCGCGCACACGTCCACCGCTAGTCGATCCGCCCGATCGAGGCTCCGGTGCGCTAGCTGGACGTCCGCGAGCTGCAAGCACGAGAGCGGCCACGTTGGCGACCGCGCCGCCGCTGCTGCTCCAGGCGCGTCAAGTGGCTACGAGCAGGGCGGGCGGTCGCTGGGGTCGGCGCCCGGAGCGGCCGTACGGACTCCTGCATAGGCACCGGGCCCCTATGCATGTCTGAGCTGGGGGGTGCAAACGGCGACCAGCGCAACTGCGGATCGGCCGGCTCTCGCGATCGCATTCGTCGGGCCACCGGTCCCAAGCGGACTAGTCCTATGCCACGAACGCGATGGTCACCTCGGCCGCTTCGCAGACGTCCTCGGCAACGCGCCTTGGGCTCTCGCGGCCGTGCTTCCGGACGGCCCGATCTCTCCGACGCGTTGCGGCGCGGGTAGGTGCCAGCCGCGCGGCTCATATTCGGACCCGACTCGGAGCCCACAGCCTGTGGCGCGAGACCGCCATCGCCCTCGGATTGGCAGGCCTCACGCGCTTACCCGAGGACACGGCGCGTCACGACGTTCGTAACCGCGCCAGCCCATGGCCACCCGTTCTGGGGAGAGACGACCGCTCGGATCAGGTACGTGAAGTGCGCGGCGCTTCGCGGCAACGTGACGCTCGTGCCCCAGAAGCCGTTTCGACGGCTGCGCACTAGGACGTCGAAGGGCGCCCATCCCTCGGGATAACCGGCCACGCGGTACTGCAGCTGGATCAACGTGCCGCCGGGCGGGATGTAGCCGCCGAGCACGCGTCCAGAGAGGCGGAGCTTCTGGCCAGCCCGGGCGACCGGACTCGCTGTGATCGTGGCGCGACCCGTCGCCCGGACGCTCGTGGAAGCCGACGCAGCCCGTAGCGTGTTCGTTCCGGGAAACGAGAACGTGATCGTGCGCGACGGCCCCGGGTGGATCCGATACGTGAACCGTCCCCCCGAGTCGGTCCGGACCGTGCCGACGTGCTGTACGGTCCAGCCGGGCGCCTGTGCGGAAACGTCGATCCACGCGTGCGCGACCGGCTCGCCATCAGCACTCGCCAGGAGGACCGTGACACTTCCGCTCTGACCGTAGTGGAGGCGCAACGGTCCGTGCGAACCCGGCACCGTGACCGTGGAGCATCGCCGGACTACTCTCGCCGGCGGCCGTTGGGAGCCGCTTCGGCGGGTCGCCGGACGCAGCCGGATGTGCGCCGCGGTGCAGCGCCTCACGAGTGCGTCAGCTGCTCCGGCATGCAGCTGCGTGACGATGCGAAGCGGCAGCCTCACCGACTCCGGCGTCCCGACGACGCTGTTCGTGATCGTGGCCTGGTTTCCGACCGCGTCCGAGACAAGGGCCCGCAGCGCGTGGTTGCCGTCAGACACGCTGCCGTCGTCTGGGATCGTGGCGACCAGCTGCCCCGTCATCGAGTCGTAGCCAGTACTCAGGGTCTGCCAGCCGCCAGCCGTCTGAATCTGGATCTGACCGCCCGCGACGCCGGACTGCGTGTCGCCGACTGTGGCGCTGACCTGATCCGGGTTGTTCAGGTCGGGCGGCGCAAAGTATCCCGTCGGCGCCGTGTTGTCGATCAGGAAGTTCCAGGCTTGGCTCTGCGACCAATTCCCCGCCTGGTCCTGGGCCGAGCAGATCAGCTGGCCACCTGGCGGTTGGACCGTGATCTGGGCCTGTGCGCCCGGGTATGTGGTTGCCTGACCGTTGATGGCGCAGGAAATCAGAGAGACCTGGCTCAGCCCTGGCTGGTCCTGGCCGGTGACGTGGACCGACTGAGCGGCGCCGTACCAGCGACCCTGAGCCGGTCCGTTCGAAAACGAGACCGTGGGCGGTTCCGCATCTAGGTGGACGGTGTACGTCGACGCCTGGCTCCACGTCCCGGCGTTCGTTTCGGCGGAGCAGCTGACGGTGTTTGCTCCATCCGTGGTCGCCGTGACGGTCGCTTCGCTCCCGGCGGTCCAGGTTGCGCTTGCGCCGTTCAGAGAGCAGGAGATCCCGGCGATCCCACTCAGCGGCAGCTGCTCGCTCGCGTCGACCGTCACCATTTGCGGTCCGCGTAGCCATGCGTTTTGGGACGGCCCCCGGAAGCTCACGGCAGGGCTCTGGAAGTCGAGATTGACTGTCGCGCTCGCTCCGCCGTTCTGTCCCGGGTTGCCGGCGTTATCGAGTGCGTTGCAGGTCACGACGTTCGATCCCTGCTTGCTGATGGTCATCGTGTCGCTCGAGGACCCCGGGTGCCATCCGTCGGTGCAGCTGACCCCCTGCACTCCGGACGAGGCATCCGAAGCCGTCCAGATGACCTGCTGGGGCGCGTTGTACCAGCGGTTCGCCGCAGGTGCAGAAGCGAGTTTGATTGACGGGGGCGTGTTGTCGACCTGCAGAAGCATCCCGGTCGCCCCAGTCGCGTCGCTTCCCATGCCGGCCGGGTTGTTTGCCTGAACGTGGAGGTAGTAACGACCGTCTGGGAGCGCCGCGATGTTCGGATACCAGGTGTAGCCGGGTCGCGCCACACATGGCGCGGGCACGGTGTAGTTGGGGCCCACGTTGTGCTGGTCGAGCTCGACCCATGCCCCAGCAGTGTTCGTGATCCCCGCCTGCAGGATGCAGACCCCGGCTGGATCGGAGGCGTTGTAGACGACATACCAGCCACCTGCCGGCGCAACGTTTGCGCTGATCCAACCCGGATGGTTCACGAGCGAGCCGTACAAGGTCGGGAATGACGGTGCGGAGGGCTCGTCAATGGTTATCGTCGCCTGACCGACATTCGCAGAGCCGGCTGGGCCGAAGAACGACAGGGGATCGTACGCCTTGCAGCTGGACGAATGGCACCAGATCGCGAACCCGATCTCGCCGGCATGGTTGACTCCTACATAGGTCGGTGCCGCGTTCTGTGTCTCGCATCCGGTTGTGTCGCAGCCCGGTTCGCCCGGGTCACCGCTCCCGTCTTCGCTGGTTGCCCAGTGCGCGACCCAACCGTCGAGGGCGGTGTAGATCCCGCTCTCGCTCAGGCCAACGATGCTGGTGCCTGCCGGCGCATGGAACCACCAACCCGCTCCGTTGCCACCCGGAGTGCTCGCAATCGACCACACCTGCAGGCCCTGTCCAGAACCCTGACTGCCATTCGCGCAGGCTTGGCCGGACGCCATGGTCTGCCAGCTCTCGCTGAACGCGATCGCGTTGTTCACGTTGCCGTAGCCCCCGGTGCACACTCCGACCGTGTACGTGCCGTCTGCTTCCGCAACCGGCGGTACCATAGCGGCGACCACCGCGACCGCCGCGATGATGGCCGCTGCCGCGCCCAACCGTCCGTGCGATATTCCGATAGGTCCAGGCATCCTTACCCCATTGCTCGAGCGCTCTACTGGCAGCTCACCGTCACATCGAACGCCAAGCCATCAACGGGTGTGGCCGTCCCGGCTCCGACATCCTCGACGTGCACGTCAAAAACGTTGAAAGTGCCCGATTCCTTCGTGGCGTATGCCACCGGCACGTGACCAGCCGCATAGCCCGGAGGTCCCTCGGGATTCACCGCGATCGCTCCAACAGTGGCGGCGCAGGCTCCACCGGCGGTGACGGTGTACTGGCCCACGGCGTCGTAGCGAACGGAGATGTTGCGGCCCGAACTCACGCTCGCGTTTCCGGCAGAGGTCCCAATCACGCCCCATGCGGTGGCCGCTGCGGGGCCTTGCTGTCCCTGCGGGCCTTGCGGGCCCGCTGGGCCCTGCCGGTTCCATGCGATACCGGTCTGGCCACGGTGACAGCGCGCCTTCTGTACGTGCAAGACGCGCGTCCGATTGTCGATACAGCCGTGGATCGACTTGCTCCTGGTTGCGGCGACTGCGTATCCGCCGCCGACGAGGAGGGCGGTGCCAGCCGCGACGAGAAGAAGCTTCGCGGCACGGGGGAGATGTCTCATTCGGTTCCTTTCTGCATGTCGGTGGCTACGGCGGGGGTGGTCCGCTAGGCGCAGCGGGGCCTCTTTGAGTATCAGAGCCGACGTGTGAGCTTCCGCCAGCAGCGGAGCCGCCGGCGCTCGAAGGCGGAGGTGGAGAGGACGAGCTGGTGTCGTGGGCTGTTTCCCTGGTCGTCGCCGCAGTCGAGCTGACGGCTATCGGCGCGGGAGCCACTTTGTTTTGGTCAGGGGACGGCGGCGGCTGCGAGCGTGTCGTCGTCGGCGGCACAGATTGCGTGGCGGTCGTGTGGGAGCTCGTCGTCCGAACTGTGATCTCAACCGGCTTCGGCTTCGCTACGGCGGCCGCCGCAGTGGTTGCGGTCGTCCGACCGGCGTCAACGGCGGGCCGTATCCGCGCTCGATGGACCTGCGCAGCGCGCACACGCCGCTGTGGATGCTTTGGCGGCGAACTCGCGTTCACCACATGAAGCGCGGCGCCGGCGGTCACGACCGCTGTCGTCGCGGCGAGCTTCACTGCGATTGCCGCTCCTCCGCCGCCACCGACCGGAGCGACTTTGCGAACGCGCGCGATCGCGTCATGTGAACGCACGACTGACGGGTGAGCGCCTGCAGCGTGATAGATCCGCGCTAGCGCTCCTGTCGCGGCCGCGGGCATCGTGGCGACGGGGACGAGTGGGAGGATCGCGGAACGAACCGCCACGACCGCCTGACGGTGTTCGGACCGGCATCGGTGGCAGCGGCGCAGGTGCAGGCGTAGCGACAGCGGCATCACTCCTGTCTGCTGCCATTGCGTGAACTCAGGACGGCGATGGCTGCAGAGGGCTCCGGGCGCGATCGTGAGCGCGGCAAATCGTCGTAGGCGTATTCCGACGCGGTCGAGCGTTCGCTTCACTTCACTCCTAGGAAGGTCAAGCGCGGCGGCGATCCGCCGCGGGGTCCAGTCGTAGTCGGGATCGAAGTGGAGGTACGCAATCTTGCGGTCGTCCTCGCTCAGCTCCGCCAAGAACTCGTGCAACAGCTCGCGTGCCTCGTGCTCGAGCACGCGGTGCTCGGGGTTGTCCGTCGACGCGATCATCTCGGTCAGGGAGGATGTGTTCCTAAACGCGGCCGACTTCGCTATGTCCAGCGCGTCGTGGCGGAGCCCCTCGTGCACGAATCGCGCGAGCTCCGTGACGCTCGCAAAGCTGCGCTTGAGCGCATCGAGGGTGATGTCACCGTAGGCGTTCTCAAGCTCGGCCCGCGGGATCGCCGGAAAGTCACGCAGCTTCGCGGCGATGACCAATGGCCGCATTCGATCGAGCTCGAGCGCGAGTTCTTCTGGCGTCAGCTGCGCCCGGGTTACGCCCATCCGGTGTCGCCTCTTACATGCGCGGGCCAACTGGCCCGCGCCGCGCCCCTGGCGCTTCTGAATCTCCGACACAAGACCGTCATCAACCGGTTAAGCGAGACGGCGGCCAATTTGCGACAAAACAGTGCGTCCATTCAACCCCCCGCACGGCCATGGCCGCGCATGCCATTCCTAGCGCAGTGGATCCTACTACCGAAATCTGGATAATTGAACGGCCCAGCCGGACTCGGGTGGAGCGACTCGTTGCACCGTCCTGGCCGCGTTAGCGGCAGCCGGGGCCTGTCGGCGACGACATAGTTGTCGCTAAACAGCCCGCTGAGTCGCTTAAGTGCCGTGATCCCACGCCAGCACCCGTCGGATGCGCACGAGGCCGCCGCCGTCGAGCGACTGTTGACTGCCGCGGACGTCGCCGTCGTCCTGGGCGTTCCGAGGTCGCTGGTCTACGCGCTCGTGCGACGCGGCGACCTGCCGGCGATTCGGGTGGGCGATCGTTACGTCCGCTTCCGAGCGGAGGCGATCGAGCGGTGGATCGAGCGTCGCGACGCGTTGGAGGGATCACCCCTACCGCGGCCGGTCCGTGCTAGCGCGCAGCGGCCTGCGGTCATCGCCCGCGGGACATAAGATGCCGCGGACAGGCGGAAGCTCCCCGACCGCAGATCGAGGAGCTTCCGACACATCGCTCCGGCGGCGCGCAAACGCCCCGGAGCCCGGCATCAGGAGGGTTGATCCCGATGCAAGCTAAGGGCCACCTGCAAGGCTCCGTCCATCTCTCGACGGAGCTCAGAGGACAACCGCGCAAACACCCCATCTGGGTGCTGCGCTATCGCCTTCCGAGCGGCAAGGACTCCCGGAAGACCCTCGGACGAGCGTGGACGAAGGCAAGCCGGCCACCGAGCGGGTTCATGACCGAAGGCCAGGCTCGGGTCGCGGCGCAGCGGTTCCTGGATGCGCACGCGGACTGCGTGCCGGAGGAGCGCCGGACGTTCGAGCAGGCCGCGACCGATTTCATCGTCTACTGCAAGCGGGAGCGGGGACTTCGCGAGTCCACCCTTCACGAATATCGCCGCATGGTCGACCGGTTGTCCGAGCGCCCGTGGCGCGGCGATCAAACCTGGCGAAGCCAGTTGCTCGATGCGTTCACCGAGGACGACATCCTTGCGCTCCGCGGAGAGCTGATCGATGCCGGCAGGAGTGCCGACACCCTCAACCACCACCGCCGAGTGGTCCGCGGCATCTTCGGAACGGGGAGCCGCTCCGCCGCCCTGGCCTGGGACTGGATGGCCGTCCGGCCCGAGAGCGAAGGCCAGCTCCAGTTCTACACGCCGACTCAGATCAGCGCGCTCAAGCACGCCGCCAGCACGCCTCTCGACGTAGCGATCTACACGCTCGCGGCCGAGGCCGGGCCGCGGATGAGCGAGATCCGCGCGCTCAAGATCAGGAATGTCGACTTCGAGGTCGGGGTCATCCGGTTCGAGGACGGCTACACAACCCACGGTGGACACGCCGGCAACAAGGGCCGGCGAGTGCGCTCTGTGCCGATGACCGACAACGTCCGCGCGGCCCTGTGGCCCTACTGCAAGAGACGCGGCGCCGACGCGCTCGTGTTCGAGCACGACACCAAGCCGGGCGAGCCGATCTGCGGCTCGAACCTCTACCGGCGGTTCATCGCCGCGGCCAGGCGAGCCGGCCTGCCCATCCTCCGCTTCCACGACCTGCGCCACAGCTTCGGCACCCAGGCGATACGGCGCGTGAACATCTACGAGCTCCAGCGGCTGATGGGTCACCGCCACATAACGACGACCGAGCGCTACCTGCACTACGCGCCTGACCCGGACCTCGCCGCCCGACTGACGGGCCTTTGGGACGCCGACGAGGGCACCGAGAAAGTGGTCGCGCTGCGCAAAGCCTCCTGACGTTTTGGGGAGACTTTGGGGAGACGTAACTAGGAGGTTGCGCAATTTCCGGTTCTCGCCGCTGAGCGAAATCGCGATTTAGCAGGCGTTTCGTTCAGAGGCGACGACCGGAATCGAACCGGTGTAGACGGCTTTGCAGGCCGCTGCGTAACCACTCCGCCACGTCGCCGCGAGTGCCTAGGGTAGCGACGGCTGGCCCGCGCCGGACCGCCCTACCGACGGCCGCCGATGGCGCCGACCGTCGCCGGGCTCAGGAGTGCTTAGGCGGCACGAGGCGGTAGATCGCGCCGGCCTGGTCGTCGCTCACGTAGAGCGCCCCGTCGGGCCCGGCAACGGCGTCGACCGTACGGCCCGACCGCGACCCGCTTGATCCACTGCTCGCGCCGTGCGCCCCGCATCCGGCCGACACGACCGCCACCGTCAACGCCAGGGCGACGCCGGTGGCCTTCCCGGCGCGAAACGGATCGCGCGGCGAACGCAGCCTCACCGCTTCCAGTTCAGCACAGACGCTGCTGCCCTCGAGCCAGTTCGGTTCGGGGTTACCGTCCGTGCGCGGTCAGGACCACGCCGGTGCCGAACGGATCGCGCACGAGCGCCCCGCCGAGAAGCGGCTCAACCGGGATCCCGGCGGCGTCGATCCGGCCGAGCACCGCCGCGAGCTCGCGCTCGTCGGGCAGCTCGATCGTGAATGAGCGCAGACCCACGGAGCCGGCCGCCGCCGGCGCCGCGCCGGCGCTGTGCCAGGTGTTCAGGCCGACGTGGTGGTGATAGCCACCGGCGGACACGAACAGCGCGCCGGGGTAGGCGCGGACCATGACGTCGAACCCGAGCACGCCGTGGTAGAAGGCCTCGGCCTCGGACAGGTCGGCGACCTGCAGATGCACATGTCCGATCCGGGTCCCGGTCGCGGCCCCGGCCGGGAGCTCCGATGCATCCTGGAGCTGGCCGACGATGTCGTCCAGGTCGAGCGGCAGCGTCGACATCCGAAGCTGGTCGCCGTCGCGCCGCCACTCCTCGCGCGGACGGTCACGATAGATCTCGATCCCGTTGCCATCCGGGTCGGACAGGTACAGCGCCTCGCTGACCAGATGATCTGAGGCGCCGTCGAGTGGCCAGCGGGTCTGGACCAGACGGGCCAGCGCGAAGGCCAGGTCGAGACGCGTGGGCACGAGGATGGCCAGGTGGTAGAGCCCCGGAGCGCGACGGTCCAGGCGCGGCGCCGCGCTGTCGCCGCGCAGCTCGACCAGCGCCGGGCCGCCCGGTGCCCCGAGGGCTAACCTGCCGTCGTCGAGCTCGGTGGCGCGCAGGCCGATCGCCTGCTCGTAGAACGCACGCGAACGCTCGAGGTCGGCCACGGTCAGCCGGACCGGGCCGAGCGCGGTGTCCGGGTCGATTCGCGCGGCGGGCGTGTTCCCGAGATGCGTTGACGTAGTCGTCATGCTAGGTCTAGGCGGCCGTCGCCGCGGCGCCGTCGAGATGGCCGACCAGGTCACACACGAGAGCGCCCAGGCGCTCGAGCGTCTCGGGATCGCCCAGTAAGGAGGGCTCCGTTTCGTATTGGTTGAGCATGCAACCATCTTAGCCGTGATTTGATTGCGGTGTCAAGTATTGCGCACTCAAACCCCAACGACCGCTGCCCTAGCAGTGACTCGCCCGGCGGGGACCCGCCCGAGGCTGACGCGCCCGAGTGGACGCGAGGCGCCTGGGCCCTACTCCACCGTGCAGGCGCCGCCGCGCTGAGCGCCTGGGAGGCGGCTCAGCAGGTCGGCAAGCCGGCTGATCTCCTCGGCGTCGAAGTGCTCGAGGAACAGCCGGCGGATGCTGCCCACGTGGGTGCAGCCGGCGCTGCGCAGCTTGGCAAACCCCTCGTCGGTCAGCTGCGCATAGGAGACGCGGGCGTCGCTGGGGCAGGCGGTGCGCTGGATGAATCCGCCGGCGACGAGCCCGTCCACGAGCCGGGTGATCCCGGATCGGGTCAGCATCGTGCTCTCGGCCAGCGCGGACATCGGCAGCTTGCGGTCGGGCGCCTGGGCGAGGTACAGCAGCACCTCGTAGTCGCGCGTCGTGATGGCGTGCTCGGACACGAGCTCGGCGTCGAGCATCCGCAGGATGGTCGCGTGGCTCTGGAGGTAGCTCCGCCAGGCCTCGAGCGCGGCGCCGTCGAGGTTCGAATCGCTGTCGTCGCTGGGAACGGCGCACGCCGACGGGTCCACGATCGGGACCTCGTCGATGGTGGGGGTGATGCCTTCCCGGCGCGCGGTGCTCGTATCCATGGTCTGAATTATAGTTGACTGGTCAATCGCACTTCAGAGATTCGCCCGCCATTTGCGAGTTCCTGCCACCGGATCCGTGGCGCCTTAGGCTAGTGCCCCGATGGACGAGATCGCACCTGGTCTTTGGCACTGGACGGCGCTCCGCGAACGCATCGGGGCCGAGGTGAGCTCGTACTACCTCGAGCCCGAGCGCGTGATCGTCGACCCGATGATCCCGCCCGAGGGCCTGGGGTTCTTCGACGCGCGCGGGGCGCCCGAACACGCTGTTCTCACCAACCGCCACCACGATCGCGATGCCTGGCGACTGCGTGAGGCGTTCGGATGCACGATTCACTGCGTCCGCAACGGGCTGCACGAACTCGACGGCCGCGGGCCGGTGGAGCCGTTTGACTTCGGTGCCGAGCTCCCAGGTGAGATCCACGTGCACGAGGTCGATGCGATCTGCCCGGATGAGACCGCGCTGTACATGCCGCGCCACCGCGCACTGGCGGTGGCGGACGGGGTGGTTCGATGGCGCGGCAGCGATGACCTGCAGTTCGTGCCCGACTCGCTGATGGACGACCCGGCACAGACCAAGGAGCAGCTGCGCGAGGCATACCGCGGCCTGCTCGAGCTCGACTTCGAACTGCTCCTGCTAGCCCACGGCGATCCGATCACGACCGAAGCCCGCGAGGCGCTCCGGGCGTTTGTCGACATCGCCGCATAACCGGCTCGCCCCGCGGACCGAAACGGACCTCGATCACCCGTAGGGTCCCGGGTGAATCCCGCCGGACCGGGCGGGGCGCAACCGAGAGGAGGTCGTCGTGGACTGGAAGCTCGAGCTGGTGGCGGTGCCCGTGTCGGATGTCGATCGCGCGAAGGCGTTCTACGTCGAGAACGCGGGGTTCCATCCCGATCACGACGTCACGGTCAGCGAGGAGATTCGCTTCATCCAACTCACGCCGCCCGGGTCAGCCTGCTCGATCGCGCTTGGCAGGGGCATCACGGACGCCGCGCCGGGGTCGGTGGTCGGCCTCCAGCTCGTCGTCTCGGACATCCACCAGGCGCGCACCGAGCTCGCTGAGCGCGGCGTGGAGGTCAGCGAGGTCCAGGAGTTCCCGTGGGGCGCCTTCGTGTTCTTCGCCGATCCCGACGGCAACCGCTGGGCGGTGCAGCAGGTTCCTCCGCGCTGACCGGTGGCCGCCCCCGCAAATACGGGGACGACCACTAGCCGTGCGACCGGGCTGACACGCCGCGGTCGCGGTCATACTCCTGTGGTAGGAGCACCACGGCGTGATCGCTCAGCTGCAAATCCCGATCTGGGGCGAGGCCCGGGCAGCGCTCGAGCACGCGGCGCTGCGACGCCATCCGGTGTTCCGCGGCGAAGGTGTGGCACCCGGCGACGGCGCGCCGGTGATGCTGGTGCCGGGCTTCCTGGCCGGTGACGTCTCGCTGGGGATGATGGCGGCGTGGCTGAAGCGGATCGGGTACCGGCCTTGCCGGGCGGGCATCCGAGCCAACGTCGACTGCACCTCGCGCGCGCTCGAGCGCCTCGATGGCCAGCTCGAACGGTTCGCCGAGCGGCACGGGCGAAAGGTGACGATCGTCGGGCAGAGTCGCGGCGGATCCCTGGCTCGCATTCTCGCCGTCCGGCGTCCCGACCTGGTGGCCGGCGTCGTGACCCTGGGGTCGCCCGTGCTCGACCCGCTCGCTGTGCATCCGTTCGTGCGCGCGCACGTCGAGGCGGTGGCAGCGCTCGGATCGCTCGGCATCCCGGGGCTGTTCTCGCATCGCTGCCGGTTCGGCCCGTGCTGCCAGCAGGCGCGGGCGGATGCCACCGCGCCGTGGCCCGAGCACGTCGAGTTCACGTCGGTGTATTCGCGCAGCGACGGGATCGTCGACTGGCGCGCGTGTCTCGATCCGCACGCCCGGCACGTCGAGGTGCGCTCGAGTCACGTCGGCATGGCCGTCCACCCGGCCGTGTTCGAGATCGTGGGCGAGGTGCTGGCGGGCCAAGTCGTGCCCTGTGGCGCAAGAAACTAGTGGCCGCCCCCGCGAGCGCGCGGCATTCTGGGATGATGCGCGACGCGGTGATTTGCGTCATCGTGGAGATCTCGGTAGCGCCTGACCAGATGGCCCAGTTTGCCGATGACGCTGACAAGGTCTACGCCGAGATCTTCAAGACGATCCCGGGCTTCCTGTACGGGGCGCTCGGCGTCAGACGTCAGGATGAGCGGGCGGTCGGCGTGGTGTTCTTCGAGACCGCCGAGACGTTGCGCGCCGCCGGGCCGGTGATCGAAGGCGTCCGCGAGGCGGTCGCGATCAGCCCGGGGGCGACGTTCACGCTGCTCGACTACGAGGTGATCGTCAGCGGCGTCGGGCCCGAGGCCGACAAGCTGTTCGCCCTGATCGGCGGGACGCCTTCGCCCGACGCTCCGGCGTGATGGATCAGCTCGAGCGCGACATCGCCGCTTTCAGACGGATCGCGGACTTGCTGCCGGTCCCGATGTGGGCGATGGGTGCGGACGGACTGCTCGCCTGGGTCAACCCGGCGGCCGCCGAGTACGCCGGGTTATCAGTGCGCTCGATCGAGGCCGACAGCCGGGCCGTGGTCCATCCAGGTGACCTGCCGAGCGTTGCGGCCTGGCTCGAGGAAGCCCGCATCGCCGGCGCGGAGTTGAACTACGAACGCCGGATCCGACGGGCCGACGGACGGTACCGGTGGACGGGCATTCAGGCGGGTCCGATCAGGGATTCCGACGGGAGCGTGATCGAGTGGGTCGGGATCGCGATCGACATCGAGGAGCAGAAGCAGGCCATGACCCTGCTCGACGCGCTGTTCTCCCAGGCTCCGGTCGGACTTGCCTATCTGGATCGCGACGGCCGCTACGTGAGCATCAACGAGACGCTCGCGAGGGCCAACGGCCTTACCGTGGAGGCGCACCGGGGCCGCCGCGCGGCCGATGTCATCCCGGCGTTGTGGCCGCGGATCGTCCCGGCCTTCACCCGTGCGCTCGAGCTAGGCGAGCCCGTGCTCAACCAGGAGATCGCCGGCGAGACCGCCGCCACCGGCGGCGAGATCCGGCACTGGCTGGCCAGCTACTACCCGGTGCGGACCGGTCCCGAGGTCACCGGAGTGGGGGTGGTGGCGATCGACGACACGGCCCGGCGCCGCGCGGAGCTCGAGATGGCGAGGCTGGCCGAGGAGCGGCGCAATTTGCTCGCGGCGGTGGTGCGCGGCCAGGAGCGGGAGCGGCGCACGGTCGCGGCCAACATGCACGCCGACACGCTCCAGGTGTTCGCCGCGGTGCGTCTGAAGCTCGAGGAGCTCGGCGAGGGCCTGCGCGACCCGGCGGACCGAGCCGTGCTCGAGCACCTGGAGGCAGCACTCAGCGCGGCACAGGAGCGATTGCGCAACTTGCTGTTCGAGCTGTGGCCGCCGAGCCTCGAGCGCAGCGGGCTGCGTCTCACGATCGAGGAGCTCCTGAGCCGCTTGGAGGTCGACGCCGGCGTACGCACAGAGTTCGAGTTCAGCCTCGGCACCGAGCCGGCGCCCGAGTTGCGGGGCACGCTGTTCCGCGTGATCGCCGAGGCGCTGGCCAACGTACGCCACCACGCGCGTGCCGCCTCGGTGAAGGTATCCGTAACCCAGCAGGACGGCCGGCTGACGCTGCGGGTGATCGACGACGGCGTCGGCTTCGACCCGAGCAACGCGGCGGATCTGGGCCACGTCGGCCTGCTCGAGATGGGCGAGCGGATGCGAGCGGTGGGAGGCGAGCTGCGGATCAGCAGCACGGCCGGACGCGGAACGACAGTCGAGGGAGCTGTCCCGGACGCGGCGGGCCGGCGCTGAGGCCGCGCTCGCGCGGCTACTCGAGCAGGTGCTGGCGCATCGCCGCGGCGACCGCGGCGGTCCGGTCGCCGACTCCGAGCTTCTCGTAGACGCGCTGAAGGTGGGTCTTGACGGTGGTCGTCGAGAGGTTCAGCCGCCGGGCGACCTCGGGCGAGGACAAGCCGGCCGAGACGAGCTCGAGCACCTCGCGCTCGCGGGCCGACAGCCGGGGACCGGTACGCGCCGCCGTCTGGCGGATCCGCTGCGCCACCGCGGCCTGGATGTCCCGACCGAGGACCGTCTCACCCCGCGCCACGGCGAGGACCGCGTCGGCGATCTCGTTGCCCCTGGCGTCCTTGGACAGGTAGCCCGCCGCCCCGGCGGCGAGCGCCCTGTAGACGATCTCCTGGTCGTAGTAGGCCGAGAGGAACAGGGTCCGCGTGGACAGCGACTCGCGCGCGATGACCCGCGCCACCTGCACGCCGTCGAGGTCGGACATCTGGATGTCGAGCAGGGCCACGTCGGGCTGTCTGCGCCCTATCGCTTCGAGCGCTTCGCGACCACTCGCCGCCTCGGCGACGGACTCGATCTCCGCGCGGCGGCGCAGCACGCCGACAACTCCTTCGCGGTACATCGGGTGATCGTCGGCTACCAGGACCGTCACGCGTGGACTCGATCCCACCGCGCGTTTGTAGCACGGTGGGTGCCCTGTTCCCGCCGGTCGGCCTCCTCCGATCGGAGGAGGACGCGCGTCGGCAATTCGGTCCGGCTGGGCGATACCGGGAAATCGAGACCGGTCGGATACTGGACGAATGGGAGGCGGCAGCCAGGACCGGGCGGCCCGCGACGAATCGCTTCCGAGGGCCGTGGTCAGGCTCGAGGAGGACCGCTTCCTCCGCGTAAACGAGGCGTTCGCCCGCGTGCTCGGCCTGGGCCCCGAGGAGCTTATGAAGCTCGGGCCGCTGGCGCTGACGCACCCCGCCGATCGCGATCGCGTGGTCGCGATGCTGGGTCTGATGCGCGCCGGGTCGATGGCCAGGGCCAAGTTCCGCCAGCGGTGGCTGCCCGCGGGCGATCGGCCGATGGAGACGCTGGTCGAGGGCTCGGTGATCCAAGGCGACGACGGTGCGCCGGTTGCGTTTGCCTTCACGCTCGAGACGACGTCTCGCGGCGAGAGCCTCGGCGAGCAGGCCGAGCAACCGATCGGCCAGCGTCGGCCCGACGGCGTCACGGGACTCCCGGACGCCGTGCAGTTCGTCGAACGCCTCGAGCGGATGCTCGCGGGTCCGGACCAACCATCGCTGTCGGTGCTCGTGCTCGGTGTCGAGGCGCAGCCCCGCGACGAAGGGCCCGGCGGACGTAGCCGGGAGGTCGACCTGCTGCGGGCGATCGCGGGCCGGCTCGAGGCGAAGCTCGGTCCCGACGGCTTCGTG
The DNA here is from genome assembly GCA_963834625.1 of uncultured Solirubrobacterales bacterium. Lineage (GTDB taxonomy): Bacteria > Actinomycetota > Thermoleophilia > Solirubrobacterales > Solirubrobacteraceae > Palsa-465. The sequence goes on from CAWICM010000002.1 coordinate 92,434, forward strand.
GCGAGGCTGGGCGATCGGTCGTTCGGGATCCTGCTGGCCACCCGCGACGAGCTGACGATCGCGGCGCGGGCCCGTTGCCTGCTGAAGGCGACATCCCGACCATCCGTCGCCTCCGATGAGGAGGACCCGGGTGACGAGGAGATACACGCGACAGTCGGTGTCGCCCTGGCCGGTCGGAGCGACGATGACGCCCGTGAGCTGATCGATGCGGCCGATCACGCGCGACGGCGGGCCCGGGAGCTCGGCAGCGATCGCTTCGAGTTCTCCGAGGTGGATGACCAGCGCGCCGGCGCGCCCGCGCACCAGCTGTCCGACGAGGTCCGCGACGCCCTGCGACGCGAGGAGCTGAGGCTGCGCTACCAGCCCATCTTCGACCTCTCGGACCGGAGGATCCGCGGAGTCGAAGCGCTGCTGCGCTGGGAGCACCGCTCGCGCACGGTGCTCCCGCCCGAGGTGTTCCTACCGACCGCGCGGCGGACCGGGGTGATCGTTCCCATCGGACGCTGGGTGCTCGAGCAGGCGCTGCGCCAGCTCGCGCGCTGGGGAGACGAGCTGACGCAGGAGGAGCCGCTGCGGCTGTACGTCAACCTGTCCGCGCGCGAGCTGGTCGATTCCTCGCTGGTGGACGCCGTCGCGGCGGCGATCGATCGGACGCCGATCGAGCCCGGACAGCTCGCCCTCGAGGTGCCCGACGCGGCCCTCATCGATGCTCGGGGCGCGGCGTGGCGATCGGTCGCGGCTCTGAGAGAACTGGGCGCGCTGATCGTGCTCGATCAGTTCGGCACCGCATTCTCCTCCTTGGTCAGCCTCGAGCGGCTTCCGATCGACACGGTCAAGCTCGACCGCTCGCTCGTGGCGGGCATCGCCGACGACGCACGGGGTCGGGCGATCGCCAAGGCAGTGGTCGGGGTCGCCGAGGCGCGCGGCGTCACCGTGATCGCGTGCGGGGTCGAGACAGAGCGTCAGGCGAACGCCCTGGTCGCGTTGGGCTGCCACGCCGCTCAGGGCTTTCTGTTCGCCGAGCCGCGCGCCGCCCGGGCGGTCACCAAGCTGCTGCGGTGGAACGGCGAGCGGGCCGGGCGTCAGGCGTCGTGACCCGGTAGTGGGCGATGCTGGGCTCGAACCAGCGACCTCCGCCTTGTCGAGACGGCGCTCTCCCAGCTGAGCTAATCGCCCGGGAGCTCATAAATGTACCTGGGTGCCGAGAGGCGGGGTAGACTCGCCGGCGAGATGAGGTGGAGGGTTGCGGCCATGGTCGCGCTGTTCGGGATGGCCGCCATCCCGGCGGTGTCGGGCGCCGTGCAGCCGAGGCGGACGACGTCGGTCAGCGTGTCGGTCAAGCCGCGGGCCGGCTCGGCCCGGACTCACTTCGCGGTGAGCTTCCGCGCGGGGGTGAGCACCGGGCGGTCGTTCCACAACGTGTATCGCGTAACCGCCTCCGGTCCGAGGCGTGGGCGGTGTGAGTGGAGCGTGGCGGTGGCGGCTCCACCGACCAAGGCGGGCTCGACCGTGCACGTCGCACTCAAGCCGAGCGGCTCGAAGCACTGGTGCGCCGGCGCGTATGAGGGCCAGGTGTGGGACGTGATCGTCGAGTCGTGTCCGGTGGGCAAGGCATGTCCGGCTATCGAGCCGGCGCCCCACCTGGTCGGCAAGTTCACATTCCGCGTCACGCGCGGCTGATCCCGCCGCGCCCCACTACGATCCGGGCCATATGGAGCTAGAGCTTCCCGACGGCAAGATCCTCAGCCTGTCCGACGGCGCGACCGGCGCCGACGCCGCCGCGGCGATCGGTCCGGGGCTGGCCCGGGCGGCGCTGGCGGTCAAGGTCGACGGCGAGGTGCGTGACCTCGCCCGTCCGCTCCCCGGATCCGCGAACCACGATGGTCCCGCGAAGCTCGAGATCATCACCGACAAGAGCGGGGAGGAGGCGCTGAGGCTGATTCGCCACGACGCGGCGCACGTGCTGGCGGCGGCGGTGCTGGAGCTCTATCCGGGAGTGAAGATCTCAATCGGGCCCCCGATCGAGAACGGCTTCTACTACGACTTCGACTTCCCCGACGGCGTGTCGCTGTCGGAGGCCGACTTCGAGCGGATCGAGGCCAAGATGCGCGAGCACATCGCCGCCGACGAGCCGTTCATGCGCGTCGAAGTGCCGGCGCGCGACGCGCTCGACCGGTTCCTGCGCGAGGGACAGGACTACAAGGTCGAGCTGATCGAGGACCTGATCGAACACGACGGGGTGCCGACCGTGTCGCTGTACACCAACGGTCCGTTCACCGACCTGTGTCGCGGTCCGCACGCCCCGTCGACCAAGCGGATCAAGGCGTTCAAGCTGCAGTCGGTGGCCGGCGCGTACTGGCGCGGTGACTCGAACCGTCCGATGCTGACCCGCGTCTACGGCACCGCGTTCTTCTCGGACAAGGACCTCAAGGAGCATCTCGAACGGCTCGAGCAGGCGCGGGCGCGCGATCACCGTCGGCTTGGGCCGCAGCTCGGACTGTTCACCTTCTCCGACGTGTCACCCGGCGCGGCCTTCTGGCTCCCGGCCGGCACCGAGGTGTTCAACTCCCTGGTCGCGCTCAGCCGGGAGATGGGGCGCGAGCGCGGCTACGTCGAGGTGAAGACCCCCCAGATCTACGACAGCTCGCTGTGGAAGACCTCGGGCCACTGGCAGAAGTACCGAGACAACATGTTCGTCACCGAGTACGAGGACCGGCAGATGGCGCTCAAGCCGATGAACTGCCCGGGCCACTGTCACCTGTACTCGCTGGGCCGTCACTCCTACCGGGAGCTGCCCGTCCGTTACTGGGAGCCGGGGCTGCTCCATCGCCGCGAGCCGAGCGGCACCCTGCACGGGTTGTTGCGCGTGCGCCACTTCGCCCAGGACGACAGCCACATCTTCTGCACCGAGGACCAGATCCAGGACGAGGTGGCCGGCGTGCTCGAGTTCGCCTTCGCCACCTACGCGGTGTTCGGCATCGACGTCAGCCTCGAGCTTTCAACCCGCCCGGCCAACCGCATCGGCTCCGAGGAGCTGTGGGACAAGAGCGAAACCGCCCTGATCCAGGCGCTCGACAGTCTTGGCCTCGAGTACACCGTCAACGAGGGCGACGGAGCCTTCTACGGCCCCAAGATCGACATGCACATGACCGACTCGCTCGGCCGGTCGTGGCAGCTCGGCACCTGCCAGCTCGACTACAACTTCCCCGAGCGCTTCGACCTGACCTACACGGGCGCCGACAACGCCGAGCACCGCCCGGTGATGATCCACCGGGCGCTGATGGGCTCCTACGAGCGGTTCATCGGGATCCTGCTCGAGCACCTGAACGGCGAGCTGCCGCCCTGGCTGGCGCCCGTCCAGGTGATCGTGCTCCCGGTCGCCGACCGTCACGTGCAGTACGCCCACGCGGTGCGGGATCAGCTGCGTGACGGTGGCGCTCGGCTGGAGGTGGACGAGCGCTCTGAGTCGATGGGGCGCATGATCCGCGACGCCGAGATGCGCAAGATTCCCTACATGCTGGTCGTGGGAGACCGCGAGCAAGAGGCCGGGGAGGTGGCGGTGCGCGAGCATCGCCGCGGCAACGTGGGATCGGCGCCCGTGGCCGAGTTCCTGAAACGCCTCACCGAAAGGGTGAAAACCCGCGCCGCGCTGTAGTTCCGCCGCTATACTCAATCCCGTTGATCTACGCGCAACGCCACATAGGGCCCGTCACCGCTTGACGCGCGCCTCTTCTCGCAGCTAGTGCCGGTCCCCAGAAAATTCGACCGGCGCCCGCCCGAACGGGACCAGACTCGGACCAACGATCGCATTCGCGTGCCCGAGGTTCGCCTGATCGGCGACGACGGTAAGCAGGTCGGGGTTGTCAAGACAGCTGAGGCGCTGAGTTACGCCCAGGAGCGGGATCTCGACCTCGTCGAGGTCGCTCCGGAAGCCCGTCCGCCTGTCGTCCGCGTGCTCGACTACTCGAAGTACAAGTACGAGCAGGCCCAGAAGCAGAAGGCCGCCCGCCGCCACCAGCAGCAGATCACGGTGCGCGAGATCAAGTTCCGGCCCAAGATCGCCCAGAACGACTACGACACCAAGAAGGGCCACGTGTCGCGTTTCCTCAAGAACAAGGACAAGGTCAAGATCACGATCATGTTCCGCGGTCGCGAGGTGACCCATCCCGAGCGCGGCACCGCGCTGCTCGACAGGCTCGCCAGCGAGCTGTCGGAGATCGGGGTGGTCGAGCAGTCGCCCATCCAGGATGGACGCAACATGACGATGCTGCTCGCGCCCTCGAAGGCCGTGCTCGCGGGCGAGAAGGACAAACCGGCCGACGAGGAAAAACCCGCCGACGGGGACCAACCGGCCGACGGGCACGAGGAGCAGAGCCCCGACGGGCGCCAGGCCAGGCCCGCTCCGGCGGACGTCAGCACCGACACCCCGCCGAACGGCGCCGCCGATCCCGCCGAGGCGCCGCTCGAGGAATCGGCGGCCTCGGGGGCGCGGGGTTCCCGGTCTCGGGGCGCGGCGGCCTAACGCCGCCTGTCGCCCCGCTGTCACAAACGGGGGGCGTTTCGACAATTAAGGAGGTATGGAGGGGCCGACCTTCGTACCGACGGGGAGCTGCTCGTGGCCACGGCGACCGATCCCGAGGCCTTCGGGACATTCTTTCGCCGCCACGTCCCGGGACGGCGCTGGTGTCCCGGCACCTACACGGTACGGTCGCCGCGTACGACCTGGGCCGCGCAGGATTCCTTCATGGTCCGCCTCGGCCGTTCGGCACGGCGACCCTCACGGTGAAACCCCGACGTCTGCTTTACTAGCCCGCAGTTCGTATGCCGAAGATGAAGACCCATTCCGGCGCCAAGAAGCGCTTCAAGCTGACCGCCAACGGCAAGGTACGTGGGCGGCGGGCGTTCTCGACCCACATCCTCGAGAAGAAGTCGCCCAAGCGCAAGCGCCGCCAGGCGAAGCCGTCGTGGATCAGTCCCCACGATGAGCCGCGGGTGAAGACGCTGCTCGGCGCCAAGCGGAGGGACCGCGGATGACCCGCGTCAAGCGTTCTGTACACGCGCGCAAGAAGCGCCGCGCGACGCTCGCGCTCACCAAGGGCTTCCGCGGCGACGCCAGCCGCCACTACCGGGTCGCCAAGGAGGCGCTGCTCAAGGCGGACCAGTACCGCTATCGCGACCGGCGCAACCGCAAGCGCGACTTCCGCCGCCTGTGGATCACCCGGATCAACGCCGCGGCGCGTCAGAACGACATGTCGTATTCGCAGTTCATGCACGGCCTGCAGCTCGCCGGCGTCGAGCTCGACCGCAAGATCCTCGCGGACATCGCCGTCCGCGACGCCGAGACCTTCCGACGCTTTGCCGACCGCGCCCGCGAGGCGCTGGCGGCCGGCTGACGAAACGCCGACCAACCAGCACCGCCAACCGGGCGCCCTCCCCAGGAGCGGCGCCTTTTTTCGTTCATGACGCAGATCACCAGCCACCACAACCAGAAGCTCAAGGAGATACGCAAGCTCCGCCAGCGCCGGCGCTGGCGCGAACGCTCCGGGCTGTTCGTCGCTGAAGGTGAGGATTTGTTGTCAGCTGCTGATGCCCAGGGGTGGATCGCCATCGAGCGTTATGCGGCGGCGGGCAGCGGTCTACCCGGGGTCGAGGTGGCCGCTGACCTGCTGGCGTCCGCGTCGGGCCTGGGCTCGGGGACACGCACGCTCGCGGTTTACGAGGAGCGGTGGGCGGACGCCCCGACCGGCCCGCTGTGCGTGTATCTGCACGGCGTCCACGATCCCGGCAACGTCGGCGCGGTGCTGCGCAGCGCTCAGGCGTTCGGCGCCTCCTGCGTGGCGCTCGGGCCGGGGACGGCCGACCCATACTCGCCGAAAGCGGTCCGGGCTAGCATGGGCGCTGTGTTCGCGGTACCCCTGGCGCGGGGCACCGTGGACGATCTGCCGGGCGTCAAGATCGCGCTGGTGCCCCGCGTCGGCGACCCGCTCGACGTTCTTTGGCGATCAGGGAACGTATGTGTTACCTCCAGCGCCAAAGTTCTCACCCTGCTCGTCGGTTCCGAGCGCGAGGGGCTGCCCGAGGACGTGCTCGCCGCCGCCGATCACGTCGCCCACATCCGAATCGCCACCGACTCCCTCAACGCGGCCATGGCCGCCACCATCGCCCTCTATGAGCTGACCCGTAGGATGGCGCCGGAATGACCGAGCGCATCGACCAGATCCGGAGCGCGGCCGAGCAGGCGATCGCCACCGCCACCGACACCCAGGCGCTCGAGGACGTGCGTATCCACTACCTCGGACGCAAGGCCGAACTGCCCAACCTGCTCCGTTCGGTGGCCGAGCTTCCCCCACAGGAGCGCGCCGCCACGGGCAAGGCGGCCAACGAGGCCCGCAAGGCGCTCGAGCGGGCCATCGAACAGCGCACGCAGCAACTCGCGGCCGTCGAGCTCGACCAGCGCCTCGAGCGCGACCGGGTCGACATCACGCTCCCCGGCGATCCGCCGGCCCAGCTCGGGCGGCTGCACCTGATCACGCTGACCCAGCGGGAGATCGAGGACGTGTTCATCGGGCTGGGCTTCAACGTCGCCGAGGGCCCCGAGGTGGAGACCGTCTATTACAACTTCGAGGCGCTCAACTTCGACGAGACGCATCCCTCGCGGCTCATGACCGACACGTTCTACGTGGAGCCAACGCCGGACATCTTCGATCCGAACGCGCGCCTGCTGCGCGTGCACACGTCACCGGTCCAGGTGCGGGCGATGGAGGCCCACCCTCCGCCGCTCTACATCGTCATGCCGGGGCGCGTGTACCGGCCCGACAACGACGCCACCCACAGTCCGCAGTTCAGCCAGATGGAAGGCCTCGCGGTCGACACAGACATCACGCTGGCCGACCTCCAGGGCACGCTGCTGACCTTCGCGCGGGCGATCTTCGGCGAGGAGCGCGAGGTCCGGATGCGCCCGCACTTCTTCCCGTTCACCGAGCCGAGCGTCGAGGTCGACGTGTCGTGCTTCAACTGCAAGCAGGGCTTCATGCCCGACGGCAGCCGCTGCCCGGTATGCAAGGGCGAGGGCTGGATCGAGATCCTCGGTGCCGGGATGGTTGACCCGAACGTGTTCTCCCACGTGCGCGAGCACGGGTACGACCCGGAGCAGGTTCAGGGCTTCGCGTTCGGGATGGGGATCGAGCGGATCGCCATGCTCAAGCACGACGTCCCCGACCTGCGCATGTTCTACGACAACGACGTGCGCCTCCTGGAGCAGTTCGGCTGATGCGCGTCCCGTTGAACTGGCTGCGCGAGTACGTCGACCCGCCGCTCGACACGGACGCGATTGCCGACCGGCTGACGATGACCGGGACCAAGGTCGAGGCGATCTTCCACCACGGCGTGGACGCGCTCGAGAAGTTCGTGGTCGGCCGCGTGCTAGAGGCTGAGCAGCATCCGAACGCGGACCGCCTGAGCGTGTGCCTGGTCGACGTCGGCGACGAGGCTCCGTCGCAGATCGTGTGCGGCGCGCCCAACGTCGCGGCCGGACAGACGGTGGCGGTGGCCAAGCCCGGCGCGGTGATGCCGGACGGGTCGAAGCTCGGCACGGCCAAGCTGCGCGGCATCGAGTCCAGCGGGATGATCCTGGCCGAGGACGAGGTGGCGATCGGCACCGAGCATGCCGGGATCATGGTGCTCGAGCCGGACGGACTGAAGCCCGGCACGCCGCTCGGGCACGTTCTTCCGATCGCCACCGACGTGCTCGAGCTCGAGATCACCTCCAACCGCCCCGACTGCCTCGGCGTTTACGGAGTCGCCCGCGAGACCCATGCCGCCACCGGCGCGGCGCTCCAGCCGCCGCCGTGGAATGAGGACCCCGGAACGAGCGACGCCGAGCCCGCCGGCATCACGATCACCGTGGAGGACGCCGAGCTCTGTCCCCGCTTCACCGCGCGCGTGTTCGAGGACGTGCGGATCGGGCCGAGCCCGGCGTGGCTGAAGGCGCGGTTGATGGCCGCCGGCCAGCGCCCGATCTCGAACGTGGTCGACATCACCAACTACGTGATGCTGCTCACCGGGCAGCCGCTGCACGCCTTCGACCTCGACAGGGTCGCCGGCGCCCAGCTGACCGTGCGTCGCGCCAAAGACGGCGAGCAGATAGAGACGCTCGACGGGCAGCTGCGCGCGCTCGACCATGACATCGTCCTGATCGAAGACGACGACGGTCCCACCTCGATCGCCGGCGTCATGGGCGGGGCGCGCAGCGAGGTGCAGGGCGACACCACGCGTGTGCTGATGGAGGCGGCCAACTGGAACGGCGCCAACATCCACCGCACCTCGCTGAAGCTCGGGCTGCGCAGCGAGGCCTCGGGCCGGTTCGAGAAGCAGCTGCAGCCGGAGCAGGCGATGGAGGGCCAGATCGTCGCGACTCAGCTGATGCTCGAGCTGACCGGCGCTCGGCTCGTGCCCGGGACCGTCGACATCGGCGGCGAGGGGCCGCCGCTCAGGACGATCCGCCTGCGCGACGCTCGGATCACGGGCCTGCTCGGTGCCGATATCCCACGTCCCCGCTGCGTCGAGATCTTGAAGGCGCTCGAGTTCCAGACCGCCGACGCGCCCGACGGGCTCGACGTGACCGTCCCGGCGTTCCGGCGCGACGACGTGACCCGCGAGGCCGACCTGGTCGAAGAGGTTGGGCGGATGGACGGCCTGGAGAAGCTTCCCGCCACGCTGCCCTCGCGCCACGGCGCGCACGGCCAGCTCACTCCGCGCCAGAAGCTCCGCCGGCGCGCCGGCGACCTGCTGTGCGCCCAGGGGCTCCACGAGGTCGTCGGCTGGAGCTTCACCAGCCCCGAGGTGAGCGACCGCCTGCGGCTCTCGCCCGAGGACCCGCTGCGCGAAACGGTCGCGCTGACGAATCCGCTCTCGACCGAGCAGTCGCTGCTGCGCACCACGCTGCTGGGTTCGCTGCTCGACGTCGCGCGGCGCAACCGGTCCCGAGGGCTGGCCAGCGTCCGGCTATTCGAGGCGGGGGCGGTATACCTGCCCGACCGCGACGCGCTGCTGCCCCGCGAGCCCTACTACGTGGGCGCGGTTCTGACCGGCCCGGCACGAGCGCCGAGCTGGCGCGACGGCCAGGTGCGCCCCGTCGACTTCTTCGCGATCAAGGGCGTGTTGGCCGGCCTGCTCGACACGCTGCGAGTGCCATGGACATTGGTGCACGCGAGCGAGCCATTCCTGCATCCCGGCCGCTCGGCGCGCATCTTGGCCGACGGCGAGCCGGCCGGATGGGTGGGGGAGATCCATCCGCTGGTGGCGGCGCAGTGGGATCTGGACGACACGGTCGCGGCCTTCGAGCTCGACCTCGACACGGTGCCGGTCCCGGTCACCCCGCTTTACCGCGAGGTGAGCGCCTTCCCAGACGTACGCGAGGATCTCGCCGTGGTCGTCCCCGAGCACGTGAGCGCGGACGAGCTGATCGATGCCGTCCGGGGCGCCGGCCGCCCGCTGTTGGCGGACATCGAGGTGTTCGACGTCTATCGCGATCCCGTCAAGCTCGGCGAGGGCAACAAGTCGCTCGCGCTGCGGCTGACCTATCGCGCCGCCGACCGGACCCTCACCGACGAGGAGGTCGCCGAGCGCCGTGAGGCGATCGCCGCGGCGGTCGAGCGCGTGCTGGGGGGGAGGATCCGTGCCGCCTAGCGTGTCGGTGTTCGGCGCCGCCGGGTTCACGGGCGCGCTCACTGCCCGTCTGCTGCACCGGCACCCGAGCTTTGAGCTGAAGTCTCTGACCGCGCGCAGCGACACCGGCCGCCAACTCGACGACCTCTACCCCCACCACCGGGTCCCGGTCGAGCTCGAGGAGCTCGACATCGACCGCCACGCCGAGGTGGACGCAGCGGTGGTCGCCTACCCGCACGGCGCCGCCGCCCCGCTGGTCGAGGAGCTGCGCGCGCGCGGCGTGAGGGTGGTCGACCTGAGCGCGGACTTCCGCCTGCACGATCCGGCGGTGTACGGCCGCTGGTACCGCGAGCACGAGGCCCCCGAGCTGCTCAGCGAAGCCGTGTACGGGCTGCCCGAGCGCTACCGCGAGCAGATCCGCGGAGCCGACCTGGTGGCCAACCCCGGCTGCTATCCGACCGCCACGCTGCTCGCGCTCGCGCCGCTCGCGCAAGCGGGGCTGATCGAGGACGTGGTCATCGACGCCAAGTCGGGTGTGTCCGGCGCGGGCCGCGCGCCGAGCGAGAAGACCCATTTCGTGACCGCCGACGAGAACATCAACGCCTACGGCGTGCCCGCTCATCGTCACATCCCGGAGATCGAGCAGGAGCTGAGCGCGCTCGGCGCCGAGGTTCGCATCACGTTCGTCCCGCACCTGGTTCCGCTCGACCAGGGCGAGCTGGTGTCCTGTTACGTGACCGCCTCCGACGCGGTCGGCGACCTTAAGGCGCTGTACGCCGAGGCCTACGCCGAGGAGCCGTTCGTCGAACTGACGGCCAAGCCACCCGGCGTGCGCGACGTGCGCGAGACCAACATCTGTCGCATCTCGGTTCACCGCGACCCCCGCACCGGGCGCGTGATCGTGTTCGCCGCGATCGACAACCTGTGGAAGGGCGCCGCTTCGCAGGCCGTGCAGAACCTCAACCTGATGTTCGGGCTGGCCGAGGACGAAGGGATCGGGCCGACCCGTTCGCGAACTCCCGAGGTCGTGGGATGACCGTCACCCGGCCGTTCTTCTCCTCTCGCTGGATCGAGATGCCGGGCAACGTCACCGAGTTGGCCGGCGGGCTGCCGAGCGGCTTCCGGGCCGCCGGGGTGGCGTGCGGACTCAAGCCGAGCGGCGATCTCGACCTCGGCCTGCTGGTCTCGAGCGCGCCGGGCACGACCAGCGCGGCGCGCTTCACCCGGTCCGGTACGCAGTCGGCGCCGGTGCTCCTCTGCCGTGAGCGCTGCGCGCTGGACGGGATCCGCGCCGTGGTCGTGAACGCCGGGAACGCCAACGCGGCCACCGGGCGCCCGGGATTCGAGAACGCGGCCAAGATGCAGGGAGCGGCCGCAATGGCGTCCGGGGTGGGAGCCGAGAGCGCGGTGGCCGTCGCGTCGACCGGGGTGATCGGCGTCCCGCTTCCCATGGGGCCGGTCATGCAGGGAATCGTCGCCGCCACCCACGCACTCAGGCCCGACGGCGAGGCCGACTTCGCGCGGGCCATCCGCACGACCGACGCGCTCGACAAGCACGCCTGTCTCGAGGTCGAGCTCGAGGCGGGCACCGTGCGGCTGACCGCGCAGGCCAAGGGCGCGGGGATGATCTCGCCGAGCTTCGCGACGCTGCTCTGCTTCGTGCAGACCGACGCCGCGCTGTCGCGCGAGACCTGCGACCTGCTGCTCACCGTCACGACCAAGCGCTCGTTCGAGCGGGTCAGCGTCGACGGTCAGTTGTCCACGAGCGACACCGTGATCCTGCAGGCCAGCGGCGAGTCGGGAGTGCGCGTCGACCCCGAGACCGACGACGAGGTCCGCTTCGGAGAGGCGCTCGACGCGCTGCTGCGCCAGCTCGCGCTGTACATCGTGCGCGACGGCGAGGGCGCCCGGCGCGTCTGTCGCGTCGTGGTGCGCGGAGGAGACGACAGGACGGTGGACCGTGTCGCGCACGCTGTCGCCGACTCGCCGCTCGTCAAGACCGCGCTGTACGGCGGCGACCCGAACTGGGGGCGGATCGTCCAGGCCGTGGGCATGGCCATGCCCGGCACCGCGCCGCTCGAAGTCGACGTGGCCATCGAGGGCGTCCAGGTCTGCCGGCGCGGTGGGTACGCGCCGCATGACGAGCGCGCGCTGGCCGAGGCGGTGCAGGGCGAGGAGATCGAATACGAGATTGGCCTGCCGGGCGAGGGCGCCGAGAGCGAGCGCTTCTTCTCCGACCTGGGCCACGAGTACGTGACGCTCAATGCCGAATACACCACCTAGCTCCGCCTACGACGAGCGTCGCGTGCGCGATGTCGCGACGCTGCTCGAAGCGCTGCCCTACATCCGTGAGTTCCACGGCAAGACCGTGGTGATCAAGTACGGCGGCGCGGCGATGATCGACGCGACGCTCAAGGAGGAGTTCGCACGCGACGTCGTGCTGCTCAAGTACGTCGGGATGAACCCCGTGATCGTGCACGGCGGCGGCCCGGAGATCACCACCTACATGCAGCGACTGAATCTGCCCGTGGAGTTCGTCGACGGTCTGCGCGTGTCCAACCCCGAGACCGTCGAGGTGGCCAAGATGGTCCTGGTCGGCAAGGTCAACAAGGACATCGTGCTGCTCATCAACCGCCATGGCCAGCCCGCCATCGGGCTGTGCGGCGACGACGGCCTGCTGTTCCGCGCGGCGCGCAAGGTGGCGCCGAGTGGGCAGGACATCGGGTTCGTGGGTGGGATCGAGCGGGTCGACGTGAACGTGCTCACGCACGTGGCCCAGGACTACATCCCCGTGGTGGCCAGCGTGGGCGCCGACGCCGAGGGCAACTCCTACAACATCAACGCCGACGAGGCGGCGGGCGCGGTGGCGCGTGCGCTGAAGGCCTACAAGATCATGTTCCTGACCGATGTGCCGGGCTGGCTGCGCGATCCCACGGATCCCGCGAGCGTGGTCTCGGAGGCGGGGGTGGAAACGGTCCAGGAACTCCTGCCCGGCGTGGGCGGCGGCATGCTTCCCAAGCTCCAGGCCTGCGTGGACGCGATCCACGGCGGGGTCTCGTTCGCCCACATCGTGGACGGTCGCGTGCCCCACTCGCTGCTGCTCGAACTGTTCACCGACGCCGGTGAGGGCACCAAGATCGGGCCGATGCCATGAGCCTGGCGGTCCTTCGGGAGCTGGAGGCGGAGCACGCCATGCCCACCTACGTGCGCAATCCGGTCGAGTTCGTACGCGGCTCGGCGTGCCGGCTGTGGGATTCCGAGGGCAACGAGTACCTCGATTTCCTGGCCGGGATCTCGGTCCTGAACGTCGGGCACTGCCATCCCCGCGTGGTCGAGGCCATCCAGGAGCAGGCCGGGCGGCTCGCGCACGTGAGCAACCTGTACTACACCGAGCCGGCGATGAAGCTCTCGGCGCGGCTGGCCGAGAGCTCGCTCGGCGGCAAGGTGTTCCTGTGCAACTCGGGGGCGGAGGCGAACGAGGCCGCGATCAAGCTGGCTCGCCGGGCGCGCCCGCACGGGAAGGTGGTCGTGGTGGAGGGGGCTTTCCACGGACGGACCTACGGCGCGCTGTCGGCCACCCCTCAGGAGTCAAAGCAGGCGCCGTTCGCGCCGCTCGTGCCCGGGTTCGTCGTCGTGCCCAAGGATCCCGACGCGCTCTCGGCCGCCGTGGACGAGCAGACCGCCGCGGTGCTGCTCGAGCCGATTCAAGGCGAGACCGGGATCCACGTCCTCCCCGAAGAGCTCCTCCAGTCCGCGCGTGACGCCTGCGACCGTACCGGCGCCGCGCTGATCTTCGACGAGATCCAGACCGGGATGGGACGGACCGGCACGCTGTGGGCCTACGAGGAGCCCGGCATCGTCCCCGACGCGCTCACCAGCGCCAAGGCGCTGGGCGGAGGACTGCCGATCGGCGCGCTCATCACCGGCCCGCGGCTCGCTGATGCGTTCAAGCCTGGCGACCACGGCTCGACCTTCGGGGGCGGACCGGTGATCGCCGCGGCCGCACTCGCGGCGCTCGAGGTCTGCTCGGATCCCGAGCTGCTGGAGCGCGTGAGCCGAGCCGGCGAGCGCCTCGCGCTGGGGCTCGCGGCCTTGCCCTACGTGGTGGACGTACGCGGACGGGGCCTGATGCAGGCGATCGACGTGGCCGACGGAGTCGACGCTCCCGAGCTGGCCCGCCGGGCGCTGCTCGAGCAGCGGCTCGTGGTCAACGCGACCGGACCGGCCACGATCCGGTTCGAGCCGCCGCTGGTCGTCTCCGACGAGGAGGTGGACGAGGCCGTCGCCCGGCTCGGAGCGCTGGCGACGTGAGCGGATCGGATCTGCTGCTGCCCGAGCAGATGACGGTGCGGGGCGCCGGCGAGGCGGTCGCGGGCGCGCTTGCCGTCCGGAACGGCGCGGAGGGCGAGCACCTGCGCAACTACTACGACACGTTCGACGGTCTGCTGCGCGCCGCCCGGTTCTCGCTGGTGCACGAGGACGGCATGCTGTCGCTGATCGAGCGGGAGACCGGCCTGGTGCAGGCGTCGCTGGCGACGCCCCCGCCGCGCATGCCGTTGTTCGCCGGCGACCTGGAGCGCGGACCGCTGCGCGACGCGCTGCGGGAGCTGACCGATGTTCGAGCCCTCCTCCCGCTCGTCCAGCTCCAGATGCGAGAACGGCGCATGTCGGTGCTCGACGGCGAGCACAAGACCGTGGTGCGTCTGGCGCTCGAGGAGACCTCGTTGGGCGGACCGGCGGGAGCGGTCTCGCCGCTGCGACCGCGCCTGCGGATCACCCCGGTCCGCGGGTATGACAAGGAGCGCCAGAGCGTTCAGGCCACGCTCGAGCGAAAGCTCGGTTTCAAGCCCGCGGACGAGCTGTTGGTGGATGAGGCGGTCCGGGTGGCGGGCGGCGTTCCGGGCGGCATTCCCTCCAAAGTCGAGGTTCCGCTTCGCGTCGAGGAGCGGGCCGACACCGCCGCCGCCGCTGTGCTCCATGCGCTGCTCGAGGTGGTCGAGGCGAACCTCGAGGGAACCATCGATGACCTCGACAGCGAGTTCCTGCACGACCTGAGGGTCTCGGTTCGGCGCTCCCGGGCGGTGCAGCGAGAGCTGAAGGGAGTGTTCCCGCCGGCGCGGCTAACCCACTTCCGCGACGAGTTCCGCTGGCTGCAGCAGGCGACTGGCGACGCCCGCGACCTCGACGTCCACGTGCTCGAGTTCGACGCGATGCGTGCGCTCGTGCCCGAGCCCATGCGCGGCGACCTCGATCCCCTCCTCGGCGTGCTGCGGGCGCGGCGCGTCAAGGCGCACTCGCAACTGGTAGACGACCTGCAATCCGAGCACACCAAGCGGCTGCTGTCGTCGTGGCGAACCTTCCTCGATCGACTCGAGGAGGCCGACGAGACCGAGCGGCCCGACGCCGCGCGGCCGATCGGCGCGGTGGCGGGCGAGAGGATCCGCAAGGTGTACCGCCGGATGGTGCGGATGGGCAGTGCGATCGACGAGTCGAGCCCCGCCGAGGACTACCACGAGCTGCGCAAGAAGGGCAAGGAGCTCCGCTACCTGCTCGAGCTGTTCGGCGCGCCGTTGTATCCGGGCGAGGTGGTCAAGCCGATGATCAAGACGCTCAAGGGCCTCCAGGATGTCCTCGGTCGCCACCAGGACCGCGAGGTGCAGGTGGCGTTGCTGCAATCGCTCGGCCCCGACGTGGGCAAGACCCCGCAGCCGGAGACGGCGCTGATGGCGATGGGGGTGCTGATCGGTCGACTGACCGACGACGAGCGGGCATCGCGCGGCGAGTTCGCCGGGCGGTTCAAAGAGTTTGCGTCCAAGGAACAGCGACGCCTAGTCAAGGAGACCTTCGCGTCATGAGCGATCACACGCCCCTGCCCACGACCACCTACGAGGCCGATCCCTCGCACGTCCATCGGGTGCTGCTGCTCTACAGCGGCGGTCTGGACACCAGCGTGATGCTCAAATGGATCCAGGAGCAGTACCAGGCGGAGGTGGTGGCGTTGACCGTCAACCTGGGGCAGCCGGGCGAGGACTATGACGTCATCCGCGGCAAGGCGCTCCAGCTCGGAGCGCTCGACTGTCACGTGGTCGACGCCCGCGAGGAGTTCGCGCGCGAGTACATCGTGCCGGCGATCAAGGCCAACGGGACCTACGGCCTCGGCTATCCGCTGTTCACCGCGCTGGGCCGGCCGCTGATCGCCAAGCTGGCCGTCAAGTACGCGCGGGAGTCCGGTTGCGACACGATCGCCCACGGTTGCACCGGCAAGGGCAACGACCAGGTGCGGATCGACGCCACGGTGGCCACGCTCGGGCCCGAGCTCAAGGTGATCGCGCCGGTGCGGGGGTGGCGGATGGGTCGCGACGAGGAGGCCGCTTACGCGCGCGAGCACGGGATCCCGGTCAAGGGCGGCTCCGAGCAGGCGCCCTACTCGATCGACGACAACCTGTGGGGCCGCTCCAGCGAGGGACGCTGGATCGAGGACCTCGATCACGCCCCCGAGGACGACGTCTTCCAACTGGTCACCCGTCCGGAAGAGGCGCCGGACGAGCCCGAGATCGTCACCGTCGAGTTCGAGCGTGGGGTCCCCGTGGCGCTGAACGGCGAGCGGATGGAGCTCGTTTCGCTGCTCGAGCGAGCGGGCGAGATCGGCGCCCGCCACGGGATCGGGATCGTTGACCACATCGAGGACCGGATCGTGGGGCTCAAGGTGCGCGACATCTACGAGGTCCCGGCGGCCACGATCCTCCTGCTCGCCCATCGCGAGCTCGAGAAGCTGGTCGGCACGATCCACCAGAACCAGCTCAAGCCGGTGCTCGACCAGAGGTGGGCCTACCTCGTTTACGCCGGGCTGTGGTGGGACCCGCTGCGCGGCGATCTGGACGCCTACATGAACGCCGCCAACGCCCAGGTCACCGGGACGATCGGGATCAAGCTGTACAAGGGCTCAGCCCGGGCGATCACGCGCTCCTCGCCGCACGCCGTCTACGACGCCCAGCTGGCCACCTTCGCCGAGTCGGGCGGGCTGTTCGCGCAGGCGGCCTCGCCGGGGTTCATCGAGCTGTGGTCGCTGCAGTCGCGGATGGCCTGGCGACTGCGCGATTCAAATCCGGGCCCGCCCACCCGGTAGCCTCCGACCCATGGGTTACAAGGTCCTCGGCTTCGCGGTCTGGCAGGGCGCCAAGTGGTACCTGCGCCGGCGCCTCCCGGGCGGCGGGCGCAAGGCGGCCATCGCGGCGCTCGCCGGCGGCGTGGTCGTGGGCGGCGTCGCGGTGGCGTACGCCGCCCGCTCCAGCGACGACTAGACGCTTCACGGGAGGGTGATCCCGTCCGCGCGCGGCCTTACCGTCCGCGCCGATGACCGATCTGCCCTCTTCACTCGGGATCGAGGCGGTCGAGTGCATTGCCGAGGGAGGGCGGAGCCTCACCGTGCGGGTGACCGGGCGCTGGCGCCGGCGCCGCCCCGAGCCGCGAGGCCAGGCCATGCTCGTGGTGGAGACCGACGCCGGCCGCCAGCGGTTTCTGGCCATGCCCGAGCCGCCCTCGCTCACCGGCGCCGCGCCCGGGACGTGGCGGATGAGCTTCTCGGTCCCGGCCGCGCTGGCCCCGATCCTGCCGGGCCGGACCTTCCTGCAGTTGGGGGGCGTGATGGTGCCGATCCCGATCGGCGAGGTGACGATCGCCGGTGAGCCTCCGGACGCTTCGAGTCCCGACCTGCTCGAGGCGCGCCGGGCGCGCGGCTCCGAGCTGGCCGCGGAGAGCGCCCGCCGCCGAGCCGCCGAGCTCGCCGCCGAGGTCGAGCGCCTCGAGCACGAGCTGTCCGCGGCCCTCGGCCAGTCGGGCCGGCTGCGTGAGCAGATCGCCGAGGGCGAGCGCCGCCTGCGAGGGTCCGAGCAGTCCGCGCACGCCGAGCGGGCTCTGCGCGCCGAGGTCGAGGAGGAGCTGCGCGGGCGGGCGCGCGCGGCCGAGCACGACCAGCGTGTCCTGCACGAGCGCGTGGCCGATCTCGAGCGCGAGCTGGGCCGAATGCGGCGGGCCGTCGACGAGGCGAGTCACCTGGCCGCCGCGGCCGAGGCAGGGCGTGCCGTCCTCGAGCGCCGCCTCGCCCTCGCCGAGCGCGTGCCGCCCGACGTGCCGCCCACCTTGCCGACCGCCGCGCCGCCCGAGCCGCCGCCACCGGCCGTCGACGGCGCCCGCGCGGCGCTCACCCGCCGTGAGCTCGAGCTCGACCGGGCCGCCCGTCGCGCGCCGGCGGCTGCCGTCGCGCCTCGCCCGGTCGAGCCCACCGGCGATCGAGTGCTGCTCAGGGCCGAGACGGGCATGGTCAGACGCCGCGGGGAGCGCGCAGAGGCCCGCGTCGGGGAGCTTGAGCGCGAGCTCGCCGCCGCCCGCGAGGAGGCCGACGTGCAGCGCCGCCGCTCGGCCCGGGCCTACGAGGCGATCGAGCTCGTCCGAGCCGAGCTGCGCCAGCTGCGCGCGAGCGCGCCGGCAGACCCACCGG
Organism: uncultured Solirubrobacterales bacterium; assembly: GCA_963834625.1. Lineage (GTDB taxonomy): Bacteria > Actinomycetota > Thermoleophilia > Solirubrobacterales > Solirubrobacteraceae > Palsa-465. The sequence continues at coordinate 110,597 of CAWICM010000002.1, forward strand.
CTCCATCGCCACCGGCCCCGTCACCCTCGGCGACCGCACCGCCGCCCAGCCCGCCCTCGGCCGCAGAGCCGGTCCAGGCCAGTCCGGTCCAGGCCGAGCAACTGAGCGCGGCGCTGGCCCGCCTGCGCGAGCGCGCGCCTCAGGCCGATGCCGCTCCGGTCGAGCCGGCTCCGGTTGATCGGCCCGAACCGGCTCGGGCGGTCAAGCCCTGGCTGCACTCCGCGTTTCGCCGACTAGCTGCCGAGGACACGTCGGCGGCCGGTCGGCTGGTGCTCGCTCTACTCCCCGCTCAGCGGGCGGCTGACCCACAACCGATCGCCTACGACCTGGTCCTGAGCGATGTCCTCGTGGCGCACGTCACGTCCGACAGCCTGGCCGTCCATGTCGAGCACGACGCCACGGCGCGGCCGGCCTCTGAGATCGATTTCCGGCTCGTGGGTGATCTCGCGAGCCTGGCGCGGCTGCTGACGGCCGGCAGGATACGCCGGCGCTTGCGCGTGCCCCCACGGCGCATGGCGCGCGTACGGGGTGACCGGAGTCGGCTGGCTGCCCTCGATCGGCTGATCGACGCACGGCTTACGGTGCCCGAGCTGGGGGTCGCCGGGGTGAGTCTCGATCCCTTGTTGGCCTTAACCCTGGCGGGGCTCATGATCGAGCCTGCATGGACAACGGGTGAGCGCTTCACCATCGGGCACCGGGAGCCGGGGGCCGCGACCCCCGACGCGTACTTGTACGTCCGCGACGGCAGGCCGCCGCTGGCCTCGACCGAGCCACCCCACGGCCCGGTGGCGAGCGTTCTGGAGAGCCCCGCCGACGAGGTCCTTGGCGCGCTCGTCGGTGCGACCAGTGCGCAGGTGGTGGGCGAGGAGCAGCCGCTGGCGGTGCTGCGACAGTGGCTCGATCGCGCACAAAGCGGCTAAAAAAACGGGCCCAGCGGCATCTGTCTGAGCGGGCACCTATGCTCGGATAACAGACTTCGTCTGACCCGGATTCCCCGTTCCGACCGCCGCCTCTTGACCTCTCCCTCCGTCCACCTGCACGTCCATTCCGAGTACTCCCTACTCGACGGCGCGTGCAAGGTCGAGGCGCTGGTGGAACGCGCGGCGGCGTTCGAGCAGCCCGCCATCGCGCTCACCGACCACGGCGTGATGAACGGCTCAGTCGAGCTGTTCACCGCCGCCCGGAAGCACAACGTCAAGCCGATACTCGGGTGCGAGGTGTACGTGGTCGACGACCACGAGCGGCGCGGCCCGGGCCGGCTCGACCGCTTCCACCAGACCCTCCTGGCGGCCACGCCGGTCGGCTATCGCAACCTGGTCAAGCTGTGCTCGGCCGGGTTCCTGGAGGGCTACCAGCGGGGCAAGCCGTCGGTCGACATGGCCCAGATGGCCGCACACGCCGAAGGGGTCATCGTGCTGACCGGCTGCCTGCAGTCGCGCTTCTGCCAACACCTCATCGAGGGCCGCTTCGCTCAGGCCAGGGCCCACGCCGACGAGCTGATGCAGGCCTTCGGCGCCGACAACGTGTACTTCGAGGTCCAGAAGAACGGCGTGGTTGCCCAGGATCAGGCCAACGAGGGGATCGTGAACATCGCCCGCGAGGTGGGCCGGCCGCTGGTGGGCACCGGCGACGTCCACTACCTGCGCCGCGAGGACTACAGCCACCACGCCGCGCTGCTGTGCGTCCAGACCAAATCGACGCTCAGCCAGCCCAAGATCAGCTTCGACGCCAACGAGTTCTACCTGCGTACGAACGAGGAGATGGGCCGGGCGTTCGCCGAGTGGCCCGAGTCGCTCGCCTCGACGCTGGAGATCGCCGAGCGCTGCGACGTGGAGCTCGAGCTGGATCGCCAGCTGATTCCCCGCTACCCGACCCCCGGCGGGGAGAGCGAGGCCGAGTACCTGCGGTCGCTGGTGTTCGACGGCCTGCGGGCGCGCTACGGCGACCCGCCGCCGGCCGAGGCGCTCGAGCGCGCCGAGTACGAGCTCGGCGTGATCGAGCGGATGGGCTTCAGCGGCTACTTCCTGATCGTCTGGGACTTCGTCAAGTACGCCAAGGACTCCGGGATCGCCGTGGGCCCGGGCCGTGGCTCGGCGGCCGGCTCGCTGGTCGCCTATTCGCTGCAGATCACCGACGTCGATCCCCTGCGCTACGGGCTGCTGTTCGAGCGCTTCCTGAACCCCGAGCGCGTGTCGATGCCGGACATCGACATCGACTTCTCGGTGCGAGGCCGCGAGCGGGTCATCCGCTACGTGATCGACAAGTACGGCAAGGAGTCGGTGGCCCAGATCGTGACCTTCGGCAAGATGTTCCCGCGCGCGGCCACCCGCGACGCGGCGCGCGTGCTCGGGCACGACTACGGCGCCGGCGACCGCCTGGCCAAGCTGATTCCCGACCCGATCATGGGCCGGCCGCCGAGCTTCGAGGACTGCCTGAAGCCCGGCCAGCCGCTACGCGCAGAGGTCGACCGGGACCCGACGGCAAAGCAGATCGTCGAGGTGGCGCAGGGCCTCGAGGGGATCGTGCGCAATTCCTCGATCCACGCCGCCGCGGTGGTCATCGCCGACCGGCCACTGACCGACATCGTCCCGCTCCAGATCGCCGACTCCGGGTCGACCGACGAGAACGGCGAGCGCGTGTTCCGCACCGTGACCCAGTTCTCGATGAAGCCGGTCGAGCAACTCGGCCTGCTCAAGATGGACTTCCTGGGGCTGCGCAACCTGGACGTGATCGAGGACGCGCTCGACATCATCGAGCGCTCGACCGGCGAGCGTCCGGACATGGCCCGCCTGCCGCTCGATCACGCCCCAACCTACGAGATGATGGCTCGGGGCGACTCGGTGGGTGTGTTCCAGTTCGAGTCCGAGGGCATGCGCGAGGCGCTCAAGAAGGTCAAGCCGGACGAGTTCGACGACCTGGTGGCGCTCAACGCCCTGTACCGGCCGGGCGCGATGGACCAGATCCCCACCTACGCACGCGGCAAGCACAACCCCGACGCGATCAGCTATCCGGACGAGCGGCTGCGCCCGATCCTCGAGGCGACCAAGGGCGTGATCCTCTACCAGGAGCAGGCCATGCAGATCGCCAAGGACCTCGCCGGCTTCAGCGGCGCCAAGGCGGATGACCTGCGCAAGGCGATCGGCAAGAAGAACCGCGAGGCGATGGCCAAGCTCAAGCCGGAGTTCGTCGCCGGCTGCCAGGCCTCGGGGACCAGCCCCCAGGTCATCGAGTGGCTGTGGACGACCAACGAGCGCTCGGCCGACTACAGCTTCAACCGCTCCCACGCCGCCTGCTACACGCTGATCGCCTATCGCACCGCATGGCTGAAGTCCAACTACCCGGCCGAGTACATGGCGGCCCTGATCTCCTCGGTCATGGACACCAAGGACAAGGTTCCGTTCTTCGTCGCCCAGGCCGAGCAGATGGGGATTTCGATCCTCCCGCCCGACGTGAACCTCTCAGACCACGAGTTCGTGGTCGTGGACGGCAACATTCGCTTCGGCCTGGATGCCGTGAAGGGGGTCGGGTACGCCGCGGTCGAGGCGATCAAGCGGGCGCGGGGTGATGGTGATCCCGCCCGCCCAACCGCCCGCCAGCCCTTCCTCACCTTGTTCGACTTCTGCTCGCGTGTGGACAGCCGGGCCGTCAACAAGAAGGCGATCGAGGCTCTGATCAAGTGCGGCGCCTTCGGATCGACCGGGGCCACCCGCAAGGGCATGCTGATGATGCTCGAGCAGGCCCAGGGCGCGGGGCAGAAAGCCCAGCAGGACGCCGCGATCGGGCAGGGCTCTATCTTCGATCTCGAGCCGGCCGGCCCGCCCGACGCCGGCGAGGGCGGTGGTTTCGTGACTCCGAGCCACGCGCCGATCCCGGCCATCGAGTTCGACCGGGCCGAGCTGCTCGCGGCCGAGAAGGAATCGATCGGGCTGTTCATCTCCGCCCATCCGCTCAAGGAGGTGAGGGCGGCGCTCGAGGCTCGCGTGGAGTGCCCGCTGTCCGACCTGACCGGCCGCCATGACGGCGACTGGGTGACGGTCGGGGGCATGATCGTCGAGAACAAGACGATCCGCACCAAGAAGGGCGACCCGATGATGTTCGCCACGCTCGACGATCTCGAGGCATCGGTCGAGCTGCTGGTGTTCGGCAACGTGCTCTCGACCGCGCGCGAGCTGCTGGCGCCCGACTCGATCGTGCTCGTCCGTGGCCGGGTCGACCACAAGGATCGTGAGACCACGTGCATCGTCGTCCAGCAGGTCGAGCGCTTCGAGCCGACCGCGGAGGAGGTCGAGCAAGCCCGTGAGCAGGCGGCGCGCCGGCCCGCCACGCCGAGAGCGCTCCGTCTCAGGCTCGACGCCACCGCGTTGGCCGCCTCGGTCCTGTCCGAGCTCAAGGACGTGCTGGCCGGCTCGCCCGGCGAGCGCGAGGTGGTGATCGAGCTCTCCACATCGGTGGGCGAGCGCCGGCTGAAGCTGGGTGCCGGCTACCGCGTCTGCGACAGTGCGGGCCTGCACGCCGAGCTCGCCGATCTGCTTGGGCACGCCATGCTCCCGGGGGGCGAAACGGACGGCGCCGCGCACAACGTGAGCGTCGAAAGCGAGCGCCGCCGGGCCGGCGTCGCCTGAAAGCCCGCTGTCAAGACAGCCTCGGACTTTTCGATTCGGTCCCTTTGCGGGAAGCTTCCCCGCGTGCTCGACCTGCCCGACCAAATCACGGACTATCTGTTCGACCTCGGCGAGGTCCTGGAGAAGCGGACGTGATCGGCGCCGACGTGTTCACGGTCGAGCCGTGGTCGATCACGGAGCGCGAGCTCCACCTCGAGCTGCTCGCCCAGACCGAGTCGATCTTCGCCCTGTCCAACGGCCACATCGGCCTGCGGGCAAACCTCGACGAGGGCGAGCCCTCGGGCTCACCCGGCACGTTCCTCAACAGCTTCTACGAGGTGCGGCCGCTGCCCTACGCCGAGTCGGCCTACGGCAACCCCGAAGCGGGGCAGACGATCGTGAACGTCACCAACGGCAAGGTGTTCCGGCTGCTGGTTGACGACGAGCCCTTCGACGTCCGCTACGGCAAGCTCATGCGCCACGAGCGCACGCTCGACCTGCGCGACGGAGTCCTGCGGCGGGAGCTCGAGTGGATCTCGCCGGCCGGGCAGGCCATCCAGATCCGCTCCACCCGGCTGGTGTCGTTCGTGCAGCGCTCGATCGCCGCGATCGTGTACGAGGTGGAGGCGGTCGGCTCGTCGGTGCGCATAGGCGTGCAGTCGGAGCTGGTGGCCAACGAGCCGGTGGCCGTCGGGGGCATCTCCAACGATCCCCGCGAGGCGGCGGCGCTGGAGGTGCCGCTGGTGGCTGAGGATCACGCCCACAACGCGCTCCGGGTCAGCCTCGTGCACCGCACGCAGAAGAGCGGGCTGCGGGTGGCGGCTGGCATGGATCACGTCGTCGAGGGACCCGAGGGCACTGTCACCGCAGCCGAGAGCGCGCCCGACCTGGGGCGGCTCACGGTGAGCACCGAGCTGAAGCCGGGGGAGAAGCTGCGGATCGTCAAGTTCCTCGCCTACGGCTGGTCGGGCCAGCGCTCGCTGCCGTCGCTACGCGACCAGGTTCACCTCGCGCTCGCCTCCGCGCGCCGCACTGGGTGGGACGGACTGCTGAAGGCGCAGCGCGAGTACCTGGCCGACGTGTGGGAGCGCGCCGACATCGAGCTGCACGGCGATGCCGCATTGCAGCAGGCCGTACGTTTCGCGCTGTTCCAAGTCGTCCAGGCGGCGGCGCGGGCCGAGTTGCGCGCGATCCCGGCCAAGGGGCTGACCGGAAGCGGCTACGACGGCCACACCTTCTGGGACATGGACGCCTACACCTTGCCCGTGCTCACCTATACGTTGCCGCAAGCGGCTCGGGACGCGCTACTGTGGCGCCATTCGACGCTTGATCTCGCGGAGTCGCGCGCGCGAGAGCTCGGCCTGAAGGGCGCCACATTCCCGTGGCGCACGATCCGGGGTCAGGAATGCTCCGCCTACTGGCCGGCGGGCACCGCCGCCTTCCACATCAACGGCGACGTCGCCGACGCCGTGCGGCGGTACCTGGCCGCCACCGACGATCACGAGTTCGAGGTCGGCACCGCGCTCGAGCTGCTCGTGACCACCGCGCGGCTGTGGCGCTCACTGGGTCACCATGACGCCCAGGGCGGGTTCCGCATCGAGCGGGTCACCGGCCCCGACGAGTACACGGCGCTGGTCGACAACAACGTGTACACGAACCTGATGGCGGCTCGGAACATGGAGGTCGCCGCCGACCTGGTCGTTCGTCACATGCGTCACGCCACTCAGCTCGGCGTGACCGAGGAGGAGATCGCCAGCTGGCGCGACGCCGCCGCCGCGATCGTCGTCCCGTTCGACAAGCATGCGCGGATCACCCAGCAGTGCAACGGCTTCACGCGCCTGCGTCCGTGGGACTTCGAGGACACGCCGCCCGAGGACTACCCGTTGCTCCTGCACTACCACAACTACATGCTCTACTCGAGCCGGGTGGTCAAGCAGGCCGACCTGGTGTTCGCCATCTATCTGTTCGGGGACCGCTGGGACGCGGAGCAGAAGGCTCGCGATTTCGCCTTCTATGAGAGCGTCACCGTGCGGGACTCCTCGCTCTCCGCTGCGGTCCAGGGCGTGGTGGCGGCCGAGCTGGGGCACCTCGACCTGGCCTGGGACTATCTCACCGAAACCGCCTTCATCGACCTGCGCGACCTTGCCTTCAACACTCGCGACGGGGTGCACTTGGCCGCGCTGTCGGGCGTCTGGCACGTCGTGGTCGCCGGGTTCGGCGGCATGCGGGACTACGGCGACACGCTGAGCTTCGCGCCGCGGCTGCCCGCGCGCCTGACGCGTCTCAGCTTCGGACTGGTCTACCGGGGCCGCCGCTTCCGCGTCGAGGTGCGCCCCGAGGAGGCCACCTATGAGCTGCTGCAGGGTGACCCCCTCGACCTCATGCACCACGGCGAACGGATCACCTTGACCTCCGGCGAGCCGCTCACGTGCCCTGTGCCGCCCCCGCCCGAGTTCCCACTCCCGAAGTCGCCGCACGGCCGCGAGCCGTTCAGCATCGGCTGATGGTCAACTGCGACTACAAGGCAGCGCCGCAGTCCCCCAGCGCCCTGCAATCGTGTGCATAATCCGAGAGCAATGGCGACGAGGAACCTGAGCCTGCCGGGGCCGGCCACGTTGCGAGACGTGGCGCGGCTTGCGGGGGTGCATCCGGGGACCGTCTCTCGCGCGCTCAACCCGCAGACGCGCGCGCTGGTCAACGAGAGGACGGCCCGACGGGTGCTGGACGCCGCGAAGGAGCTCGGGTACCGGCCGAACCCGATCGCGCGCGGGCTGCGGACCAACCGCTCGAACACGATCGGCGTGCTCGTGCCGGACCTGATGAACCCGCTGTTCGCCGCGGTCGTTCGCGGGATCGAGGATGGGCTGCGCGAGGGCGGCTACACCCCGCTTATCGCCAACACCGACAACGACGCCGAGCGCGAGCGGGTTGCCTACGAGGCGATGAGCGCGCGGCAGGTCGACGGGTTCATCGCGGCCACCGCGCGCCGCGACCACTGGCTGCTGGCCGATCGGGTCCGCGCGGGCGTCAAGGTCGTACTGGTCAACCGGCGAGTGGACAGCGACGCGCTCCCCGCCGTCACCGGCGACGACCGCTTGGGGGTGGGGCTCGCGGTGGAGCATCTGGCCCGGCTCGGCCACCGGCGGATCGCCCATCTGGCTGGTTCCCAGACTCTCTACACCGGCTGGTCGCGCCACATGGGCTTCATCGACGCGATGGAGGCGAACGGACTCGAGCCGGACCCCGACCTGATCGTGTTCAGCGACGCGTTCACCGAACGCGAGGGCGCCCGCTGCTCCGTCGAGCTGCTGACCCGCCGGCGCGACTTCACGGCGGTGGTGGCCGGCAACGATCTGCTGGCGCTCGGCTGCTACGACGCACTCGAGCAGGCCGGCCTCCGCTGCCCCGAGGACGTATCGGTGGTCGGTTACAACGACATGCCTTTCGTGGACCGCTTCTCTCCGCCGCTGACCACCGTGCGGGTTCCGCACTATGAGTTGGGGGCGAACGCGGCCGCACTCATGCTCGAGCAGCTGCGCGGCACCGACATGCCTCCGCGCCAGCTGCTGCTGGCCCCCGAGCTGGTGATTCGCGGCTCCACTACACGCGCCGCGGCACAAGGAGATCGCAACATCGCGTCCCTTGACACCTCACAGTGACGACGGTAGGGTTGCACACGTTTGCAGCAAACGTTTGCAGTCCGGTTTCGTGCCCGTAGCTGGAGGTCCGTGAAGCTGCTCGTCAGCCGGCCTGCACGCACTCGGTGTCCGCACGTCGAGGTAACCCGCGCGGGGAGGAGAAGGTCCAGATGACTAGTCGAAAGGCTTGGGCGTCGTCCATAGTGGCGGTGGCCGCCATCGCGGCGCTGCTGGCCGGATGCGGGGGCTCGAGCAGCAGCTCGTCGAGCGCGAGCGGGGGCTCGAGCACGAAGGCTGCCTCCGGCGGTGCCGCCACCGGCTCACCCATCGTGATCGGGGCGTCGCTCTCGCTGTCCGGGGACTTCTCGTCCGACGGCCAGAACTTCCAGAAGGGCTACACGCTGTGGGCCGACGACATCAACAAGACGGGCGGGCTGTTGGGCCATCCGGTCAAGCTCGACATCGTCTCCGACGCCTCGAGCCCGGCCCAGGTCGTCACCAACTACCAGAAGCTGATCTCCTCCGACCACGCCAAGCTCGTGTTCGGACCGTTCTCGACGTTGCTCACGGTCCCGTCATCCAAGGTCGTCAACCGCTACGGCTACGCGTTCGTCGAAGGTGCCGGCGGCGCTCCGGCGGCCTTCGGCAATGGGCTGCACAACATCTTCGACGTCAGCCTTCCGGTGGTCGACAATCTGATTCCGTTCGCCAAGTGGGTCTCTACTCTCCCGGCTTCGGAGAGGCCGAAGACCGCGGCGTATGCCACCAGCGACGACCCGTTCACCCAGCCCCAGATCCCGCTCGCCCAGAAGATCATGAGTGCGGCCGGGATCAAGACGGTCTACAACAAGGTGTTCCCCGCCGAGGTGACCGACTACGCGCCGATCGCCGGTGCGGTGGCATCGAGCCATGCGGACGCGGTCGTGCTCGGTTCGGTCGACGTACCGACCGTGTCCGCCTTCGTGCACGCCTTCATCCAGCAGCACTACAACCCGAAGGTGTTCATCGCCACCGCCGGGCCGGACCAGGGCGCGCCCTTCGTGAAGGCGGTCGGCGGCAACACCAACGCCGAGGCGATCATGTATCCGAACGGGTGGTATCCCGGCTATAGCAACGCCCAGAGCCAGAAGATGGTCAGCGAGTACGTGGCCAAGTACGGCGGGACCGCGGCCGACGTCGGAGCCGATGTGGCCGAGGCATACTCCGTCGGTCAGATCGTCGCCCAGGCCGTCGCTGCGACCCACAGCCTCGACAACTCCAAGATCATCGCCTACCTGCACAGCGGAGTCACCTTGAACAGCGTGCAAGGCCCGGTGAAATTCAGTTCACTGGGTGAGAACGGAGCCGCGGCGGCGTTCGTGTTCCAGTGGCAGAAGGGCAACCAGGTTCAGGTGCTGCCGGTCGGCTCCACCGGGTCCAAGCCGCCGACGTTCCCGAAGCCGAACTGGGGCTAATGGTCATCTCCTCAGACCGCAGCGACGGGGAGGACAACTGAGCGCCTCGTCGATCGCGCACGCAGTCGTCGACGGAATCCTGACCGGCGGTGTCTATGCCCTGATGGCGGCCGGTCTCACGCTGATCTTCGGCGTGATGGACATCATCAACATCGCCCAGGGAGCGCTGGTCGTGCTCGGCGCGTACATGAGCTATGTGCTGTCGGTGCACCTGGGGATCGACCTGTTCGTGGGCCTGATCATCACAATTCCCGCGTTCTTCGTGTTGGGGGTGGTGATCGAATGGGCGTTCATGCGGCGGCTGCGCGAGCAGGACCGCACGGCGATGTCGATCCTTGTCACCTATGCGGTGGCGATCATCATCGAGGGTCTCCTCAGCGTGATCTTCGGGGTGAATGTGCTCCAACTCCACGCCTCGTACGTTGACAGCACGTTCCACCTGCTGGGGTTCTACCTGCCCTACATCTACGTGTTCGGCTTCGTGCTCGCGCTGGTACTGCTCGCCGCCCTGTATTACGTGCTTTACCGGACTCACTTCGGTCGCGGCGTGCGGGGCTCTCTGCAGAACCGCACGGCGGCCGAGTTGATCGGGGTGAACGTGAGTCGCGTGCGCACCGTATCGGTGGGGATCGGCGTGGCGGTCACCGCGGCGGGCGGCATGGTGTTCGGCGCCACCAACGCGTTCACTCCGAGCAGCGGCTATGACCTGATCTCGCGCCTGCTCTCGATCGTGATCCTGGCCGGGCTGGGCAGCATCGGTGGCGCGCTCGTGGCCGCACTGTTCATGGTCACTCTCGAGGACGTTGTGGCGGTGGTGTGGTCCCCGGTATGGGCCACGCTCGTGTACTACGCATCGCTGATCGTCGTGCTCTCGTTCCGGCCCAACGGCCTGTTCGGGAAGGCGGCGGTCAGGGCGCAATGATCGCGCGGGCCGGCGTCGGATGATCGCGCGAGCACCGGCACGCACGCTGCTGGTCGCGCTCGGGGTGGTGATCCTGGGCGTGTTCCCGCTCGTGTTCAGCAACCCCACCACCACATCGATCGCGGTGTTCACGCTGATCTTCATGGTGTCGGCCTGCGCCTGGAACATGTTCGCGGGGTCCTCGGGTTACATAGCGCTCGGTCACGCGGTGTATTTCGGCTGTGGTGCCTACGCGCTCACCCTGCTGGCCAACCATCTCGGGTTCGCCGCGGGGTGGGGGGTGTTCGCGCTGGTTCCCGTGGCGGGGATCGTGGCTGGGCTGATCGCGATCCCCACGGGCCTGATCGCTCTCCGGGCGCGCCGGCACACGTTCGTGGTGATCACGATCGCGTTCATGTTCGTCTTCCAACTGGCCGCATTCAACCTCGGCTTCACCGGCGGCTCGTCCGGCCTGCAGCCGCCCACGCCGCTGTGGTCGGTGACGACGTACAACGACAACTTCTATTACGTGACCGCGGTGGTCCTGCTGGCCACGGTCACGCTCACGTGGCTGGTGCGCCGGTCGCGGTTCGGCCTGCAGTTGCTGGCCATCCGCGACGACGAGGAGCGCGCCCGCGGGCTCGGCGTGCGGGTCGGCCGGGTCAAGCTCACCGCGTTCGTCCTGTCCGCGATCCCGGTGGGGATGGTGGGCGCCATCTATGCCTACTTCCTCGGCCAGATCTTCCCCCAGTTCGCGTTCGATCCGCTGTTCGACCTGTCGATCGCTCTGATGGCCTTCCTGGGCGGACTGGGGACCGTCGCCGGACCACTGCTCGGCGCGCTCGTGCTCGAATCGCTCCAGCAGTACTTCACCGTGCAGTACGGCGCCAGCCAGGCGTACCTGATCATCTACGGGGCGCTGTTCCTCCTCGTCGTCCTGGTGCTTCCGCGCGGTGTGATCCCGAGCGTCGAGGAGCTGATCGTCCGGTGGCGGGGACGCTCCGGCACCCCCAAATCGGAGCCCGGGGACCCGGGCCGGACGGGCGGCGGCGTCGTCGAAGCGGGTGTCCGGTGAGCGCGCTGATCGAAGCCCGCGGGGTGTCCAGGTCGTTCGGTGGGCTTCAGGCTCTGTCGGACTGCTCGCTGTCGGTGGCGAGGGGCTCGATCTCCGGTCTGATCGGCCCCAACGGCTCGGGCAAGACCACGCTGTTCAACGTGATGACCGGATATGACCAGTGCAGCAGCGGCGAGATCCGCTTCGACGGGCAGTCGATCACCCGGGCCACGCCCGAGCGGGTGTTCTCACTCGGCGTGGGGCGCACGTTCCAGATAACCCGCCTGTTCTTCCGGCTCTCGGTACTCGAGAACATGCTCGTCGCCACCCAGCGGCATGAGCGATGGGCGCGCAGCGTGGGGCGCCGGGCCAGCTCAGCGGCCGAGCGCGAACGCGCGCTCGAGCTGCTTGAGTTCGTGGGTCTGGCCCGGCTGGCGCGCAGCCCGGCCGGCAACCTGTCCTACGGGCAGCGCAAGCTGCTCGAGCTGGCCTCGCTGCTCGTGGCCGACCCCGCCGTGCTGCTGCTCGACGAGCCGACCGCCGGGGTCAACCCGACGCTGATCAAGCAGCTGACCGAGCGCATCCGCGAGCTCAACCGGGCCGGCAAGACGTTCCTCGTGGTCGAGCACAACATGGAGTTCGTGATGGGACTGTGCCACGAGGTGACCGTGCTGCACCAGGGTCGCACGCTGAAGACGGGCACGCCGGAACAGGTCCGGGCCGATCCGGCGGTCCTCGACGCGTACCTGGGAGGAGCCGACGACGATGACCTCTAGCCAGGGCGCCGGAAACGGGAGCTCGGGTGGCGGCGAGGTGCTGCTGACCGTGGAGGGGGTGACCGCCGGCTACGGCGGGGGCGACATTCTCAAGGGCGTCTCGTTCACGGTCGCCCGGCAGGAGATCATGTGCATCGTCGGGCCCAACGGCTCGGGCAAGTCCACCCTCCTGGCCACGATCAGCGGCCTTCTGCGCCCCCGGAGCGGGGGGATCGCGTTCCTCGGCGAGTCGCTGGTCGGGCTCGCCCCGCGCCAGATCCTGGGCAAGGGCATTGTGCTGGTTACCCAGGCGCACAGCCTGTTCGCGGATATGACCGTACGCGAGAACGTCGAGATGGGCGCGTACACGGTCAGGGACGCGGCGCTCGTGCGGCACCGGCGCGAGGAGGTCGAGGAAATGTTCCCGCTCGTACGCGAGCGTGCGGGAGACAAGGCGGGGAGTCTGTCCGGCGGCCAGCAGCGCCTGGTCGAGCTGGCCCGGAGCCTGATGCTCGACCCCGCCCTGATCGTGCTCGACGAGCCGTCGATCGGGCTCGACCCCCCGACTCGGCGGACGGTCTTCCAGATGATCCGGCTGATGAACCAGCAGGGGCGCACGATCCTGCTCGTCGAGCAGAACGCGCGGGCCGGGCTGAAGCTGAGCACCCGGGGGCTGGTGCTCGAGAACGGCCAGGTTCGGCTCGCCGGCACCGGTCGCGAGATCCTCGAGCACCCCGAGATCGCCTCGCTGTACCTCGGTGGCGCGGTGTCGAGCGCCCCGGCCGGCTGATGCCCGACCCGCGGGTGCAGGCCGCGGTCGAGAACTGGGCGCCCCGCTTCATCACGATGGGCGTCGACTACAACGACTTCGTACGTGCCACGGGGCAGATCGAGCATTGGGTGCAGTGGCTGCCGGTCTGGAGCGAGTTGGCCGGCGAGCACCTCGAGCTGGCCGGGGTGGCCGAGGCGGCCGGACGGGAGAGAAGCGCCGGCGAGGCGTACCTGCACGCCACGCTCTGTCTGCACTTCGGCAAGTTCGTGTGGTTGCTCGACGCGGATGCGCACCGTGCCGCCACCGAGCGGGCGATCGAGGCGCTGTACCGGGCACATCGCTTTCTCGATCCGTCCGCCGAGCGGATCGAGGCGCGCCTGGACGGCGAGTTGCTGGCGGGGAATCTGCGCCGGCCGCCCGACGTGGCGCGCGCTCCGCTCGTCGTGCTGATCCCCGGACTGGACTCGACCAAGGAGGAGTTCTTCCACCACGAGAACGCGTTCCTGGCACGGGGCATGGCCACCTTGTCGATGGACGGCCCCGGCCAGGGCGAGAGCGGCTTCGTGCTTCCGATCCGGCCCGACTACGAGGTGGCCCTCGCCGCGATGCTCGACGCGATCGAGGGCCGCGACGATCTCGACTCCGATCGTGTTGGCGCGGTCGGGGTCAGCCTGGGGGGCTACTACGCGCCGCGTGCGGCGGCGTTCGAGCCGCGTCTGAAGGCGATCGCGGCGATCAGCGGCCCGTACGCGTTCGGCGAGCAGTGGGACCAGCTCCCGCCGCTCACCCGCGAGGCGTTCATCGTCAAGTCCGGCGCGCGGGATGAGCGCGAGGGGCGCGAGCGGGCACGGGCACTGTCGCTGCGGGGCGTGGCCTCGGAGATCACGCAGCCGGCGCTGTTCGTAACCGGTGGCCTCGACCGGATCGTCCCGTGGCAGCAGACCGAGCGCGCGGCCAGGGAGGCGCCGAACGGGACGTTCGTGCTGTTCGAGCACGGCTCCCACGTGTGCAGCAACCTGCCCTACCGCTACCGGCCCCTGGTCGGGGACTGGATGGCTGAGCAACTCGGCGCGGTTTCGTGATCGGCCGGCCGCTGCGCCGGCGCGAGGACCTACCGTTGGTGCGCGGCGCCGGGCTATACGTGGACGATCTGGTCCTGCCCGGAATGGCCCATGTGGCGTTCGTGCGCAGCCACCACGCTCGCGCGCGGGTCCTGGATATCGGCCTTCCGGCAAGCGCCCCGGGGCTGCTGCGCGTGCTGACCGCGGCTGACCTGGCCGACCGCGTGCGCCCGCTGCCGGTGATCGCGCCGGAGAACGCTCACGTGGAGGACCTGCCGCACCCGATCCTGGCCGGCGGGGAGGTTCGCTACGTGGGCCAGCCGGTCGCGGCGGTCGTGGCCGAGTCCCGAGCCCAGGCGGTGGACGCCGCCGAGCTGGTGGAGGTCGAGTACGAGGAGCTCGAGGCGGTTCTCGAGCCGCGCGCCGCCCCGGAGACGCTGATGCGCTGGGCGAGGACCGTCGGGGAGGTGGAGGGTTTGCTGGACGGCGCCGCGCATCACGTGCGGGCCCGGCACCGCATCCCGCGACTGGTGGCGGCTCCGATCGAGGCGCGCGGCGCGGTGGCCGCCTACGAGGAGGCAAGCGATCTCCTGACGATCTGGGCCTCGGCGCAAGATCCCCACCGGCCGCTGTCCCAGCTCACGCATGCCTTGCGGCGTCCGGCCGAGCGCATCCGGGTGGTGGTCCCAGATGTGGGCGGCGCCTTCGGCAGCAAGGGGGCGATCGCGGTCGAGGCGGTGGCCGTGGCGGTCGCCGCGATGGAGCTGGGCCGGCCGGTCAAGTGGGTCGAGGACCGCGTGGAGAACTTCCTCGGGGCCTATCAGGGGCGGGGTGTCGAAGCCGAAGTGGAGCTGGCTCTGGACGCCGGCGGGCGGATCCAGGCGGTGAAGGCGGAGATCCTCGCCGACCTTGGGGCGTACCTGCTGCCGACGACGGCGGTTCCGCCGCACACCACCGGGATGCTGATGACCGGCTGTTACGACGTCCAGGCGGCGGCCGTCTCGGTGCGCGGCGCCCGCACCGACAAGGTGCCGACCGGCCCCTACCGCGGCGCCGGCCGGCCCGAGGCGGCGTACTTCCTCGAGCTGACCATCGATCACGCCGCGCGGCAGCTTGCCATCGACCCGGTCGAGCTGCGCCGGCGCAACCTGATCCGTTCGTTCCCGTACCGCACCGCGCTGGGCTGGACCTATGACTCGGGTGACTACGCCCGGTGCCTGAAGCGCGCCGTCGAGCTCGTCCACCCCGAGCGCGGGCCGCTCCTCGGCACCGGGGTGGCCATGTACGTCGAGCGCGCGGGCGGCAACTGGGAGAGCGCGCGGGTGACCGTGCTCGCGGACGGCCGTGTGATCGCGCGCAGCGGCTCCTCACCCCACGGCCAGGGGCACGAGACGACGTTCGCGCAGCTCGTGGCGGATCGGCTCGGGATCGATCCCGGCGAGGTCGAGCTCCGGTTCGGCGAGATCCCGGGCGTCGGGACGTACGCGAGCCGCTCGGTGGCCATGGGCGGCTCGGCGCTCGTGCAAGCGAGCGAGCGCATCCTGGCGCAGGCCAGACGGGTGGCCGCGCGGCATCTGTGGTGCCGGCCTGAGGAGGTCGCTCGCGCCGGGCGCGACTGGATGGCTCCAGACGGCCGGAAGGTCTCGTGGGTGAAGGCCGCCGCCGGGCTCGAGGCGGACTCGCGCTTCGAGTCCGACCTGGTGTTCGGGTCAGGGGCGTACGCCGCCGTGGTCGAGATCGACCCCGATACCGGCGCGCTGCACGTGCGACGCCTTGCCGCGGTGGACGACGCCGGGACGATCGTCAACCCGCTGCTGGCCGAGGGCCAGGTGGTCGGGGGCGCCGCGCAGGGCCTCGGGGCGATCCTTATGGAGGAGGCGATCCATGACGCCGACGGCCAGCTTCGCAATGCGTCGTTCGCCGAGTACAGCCTGCCCAGCGCGGTCGAGATGCCCCCGATCGACAGTGCGTTCGTGCACACGCCCTCTCCGAACAATCCGCTCGGCGCGAAGGGGATCGGCGAAGGCGGGGCGATCGGGACGCCGGCGGCGATCGCCAACGCCGTGGCCGACGCGCTCGGCGCCGCGGCGCCCGATCCGCCGTTCACCTCCGAGAAGCTGTGGCGCGCGCTACGGAACCAGGCCGACGGAAGTCTACCTACTAGTAGGTAGGCATCCAACCTAACAAAGGAACCGCTCCGGACCGGGACGGTCTCCACCCCAAAGGAGGGGGCCATGGGCACCATCACCACCTTCGATCTCGACCGCTTCACGCTCGCGGCCGAGCAGCGCGACGCCGCGACTCAGCTGTCGATGTACGGGCCGGACGCGCTCGTCACGATCAGCAACAAGATCTCCCAGCCCGGCGCGCCGCGCGTGCTGCGTGGCCGCGAGGAGGTCAAGGCGTGGCTCGAGGACATGTACGGCCGCGACATGACCCATACGGTCAAGCACCGCGTGCTGGACGAGACCGGTGCCGCCTACACGCAGGCCTGCCGCTACCCGAACGGCACCAACGTGCTGTGCGCGACGGTGCTCGAGCTGGACGGCGGCGTCATCTCCGGCCAGACCGTGCTCGAGGTCTGGGACGAGGCGTGAGCCGTGTCGAGCACCGTTCAGACAATCGACCAGGACCGCCTGGATGCGTTCCTGGGCCGGTTCGTCGCTGACCTCGGCGCCGCGATGAGCGCGGCGCTGGTGGTCATCGGGGACCGGCTCGGGTTGTACCGGGCGATGGCCGACGGCCAGCTGGTCAGCGCAGCGGAGCTGGCGGCCCGAACGGGGACCGATCCCCGCTATGTGCAGGAATGGCTGGCCAACCAGGCCGCCGGAGGCTACGTCAGCTACGACCCGGAGGCCGGCGAGTTCTTCCTCGCGCCAGAGCAGGCGCTGGCGCTGGCGCAGGAGGGGAGCCCGGCCGACGTCGGCTGCGGCCACGGAGCGTCGACGCTCCTCATGGCGGAGGCCTTTCCCCGCTCGGAGTTCGTCGGCTTCGACTACCACGAGGCGTCGATCGAGCACGCTCGCCGGGCCGCCGAGCAGGCTGGCCTCGGCGATCGCGTTCGCTTCGAGGTGTCCTCAGCCAAGGAATACCCCGGTGACGGCTACGACCTGGTCTGCATGTTCGACTGCCTGCACGACATGGGCGACCCGGTCGGCGCCGCTGCGCATGTACACCGCTCGCTCGCGGCCGACGGCACATGGCTCATCGTCGAGCCATACGCCGGCGACCGGCTCGAGGACAACCTCAACCCGGTAGGTCGCGTGTTCTACGGCGCCTCCACCCTGGTGTGCACGCCCGCCTCGCGAGACCAGGAGGTCGGGCTCGCACTCGGCGCTCAGGCGGGCGAGGCGCGGCTGGGCGAAGTGGTACGGGCCGGCGGGTTCACCCGCTTCCGGCGTGCCACCGAGACGGCCTTCAACCTCGTGCTGGAGGCTCGCCCGTAGGTGGGCGAGCTTCGGACTTTGGCGCTGAAGGTACGTATGTGTCACCTTCAGCGCCATAGTTCGCTGGTGCCCGGTGACTAATCGAGGGAAAGCGATGCGCCGCGGTCGCCGACCGGCGTCGCCTCCTGCGCGTCGTGGTCGAGCACCGTGTTGCGCTCGGAGGTGACCTCGCGCTCGAGCGGCAACGAGCCGCCCACGGTGTAGTACGGCTTGCCGGCGATGACGAGGTCCTCGGCGGGGAAGCGGGTGATCACCTCGCAGCCGTCGGCGGTCACGACCAGCTGCTCCTCGATTCGCGCCGCCGACCAGCCGTCGCTCGCCGGCCAGAACGTCTCGAGCGCGAACACCATGCCCTCCCTGATCTCCTCGGGATGCTCGAGCGAGACCAGTCGGCTGAAGATCGGCTTCTCCCAGATGGACAGGCCCACGCCGTGGCCGAACTGGAGTGCGAACGCCGCCTCCTCGTCGGCGAAACCGAACTCCTTCGCCTTCGGCCACACGCTGACGACCTCGCCGGTGGTGGCGCCGGGCTTGATCAGCGCGATCGCGGCGTCCAGGTAGTAGCGGCAGCGCTTGTAGGCGTCGACGAGCGCGTTCGACGCGCTGGCCACCGCGAACGTGCGGTAGTAACAGGTGCGGTAGCCCATGAAGCTGTGCAGGATGTCGAAGTAGGCCGGGTCGCCCGGGCGCAGCGCCCGGTCGGTGTAGACGTGCGGATGGGGGTTGCAGCGCTCGCCCGAGATCGCGTTGACGCCCTCGACGAACTCCGACCCCATGTCGTAGAGGACCTTGTTGACCAGCCCCACGCATTCGTTCTCGCGCATCCCGGGCTTCATCGCGCGATAGAGCTCCTCGTAGGCGGCGTCGACCATTGCGCAGGCGTGGTTGAGGAGCAGGATCTCGTCTTTCGTCTTGATCACGCGCGCCCGCTGCATGAGCTGCTGTCCGTCGACCACCTCGATGCCGGTGTTCTGCAGCGCGAACAGGACCGGGGGCTCGATGGCGTCAATCCCCACCGGATCGTTCTCCAGGCCTCTCTGCTGGAGCTCGGTCTTGATCTTGTTGGCCACGTTCTCGGCGCGCCCGGACTCCGGCGACATCGCGCCGCGTAGCGTGGAGATGCCGGCGCGCGAGCGGCCGTCTCCCAGCCACGGGTTGTAGAGCTGATGGTGGCGGGCGGCCGAGCCGAAGTCCCACATGATCGGCTCGTCGCCCTGGGGGAGGAGGCAGAAGCGGTTGAGCTTGTCCTGCGCCCACGTGCCGATGTGCGTCGCGGTGATATAGCGGATGTTGGTCATGTCGAAGCAGAGCAGCGCTCCCATCGACGACTCGGCCAGCAAGCCCTTGATCCGCGTGAGCCGCTCCTCGCGCAGGCGATCGAACCGGACGCGCTCCTCCCAGTCCACGCCCATCGTGCCGTAGGTCGGGAGTCCCACAGCCGAAAGCTTACAAACGTTTGCAGCGCACGGGCGCCCCGGTTGCTTGACGCGAGCCGACGGGGTCCGCTAGTCTGCAATCGATTGCATCGTCCGAGGAGCTGACCGTATGCCGGATCAAGACATGAGGCTGGGCTGGGTAGGCGCGGGGCGCATGGGCCACGCGCTGGCCACTCGCCTGCTCGAGGCCGGCCATGACGTTGCGGTGTACAACCGCACTCGGGCCAAGGCCGAGCCGCTGGCCGAGCTGGGCGCGACGATCGTCGACACCCCGGCCGAGCTCGGCGATCGCGACATCGTGTTCACGATCGTGGCCGGGCCGGGCGACTTCAAGCAGGTGGTCACCGGACCCGAGGGGCTCCTCTCGGGCGACGGACGTCACCCTTCGGTGATCGTGGACTCGACCACGATCGACGCCGACGCGTCCGCGATTGTCCGGGCCGAGGCGGAGCAGCACGGCACCGCGCTGCTGGCGGCCCCCGTCAGCGGCAATCCCAAGGTGGTCAAGGCCGGGCGCCTCACCATGGTCACCTCGGGTCCGCAACACGCGCACGAGCTCGCGCTGCCCTATCTCGAGATCCTGGCCGGCGGCGGGGTGACCTACGTCGGCGACGGCGACCGTGCGCGCCTCGTCAAGGTGTGCCACAACCTGATGCTGGGGATCGTCGCCCAGACGCTGGCCGAGATCCTCGTGCTGGGGGAGAAGGGAGGCGTCTCCCGCGCCGACATGATGGAGTTCCTCAACAACAGCGTGCTCGGCTCGACCTTCACCCGCTACAAGACGCCCGCCTACGTCAACCTCGACTTCGCGCCCACGTTCACGGCCCCGCTCCTGCTCAAGGACTTCGACCTCGGACACGAGGCGGCGCGAGAGCTCGAGGTGCCGATGCCGGTGGCGGCCGCGGCCCAGCAGGTGGTGCAGGCGCTGATCGGCCACGGTTACACCGACGTCGACTTCGCCGCGCTGATTGCGCTGCAGGCCAAGGCGTCGGGGCTCGAGCTCGAGTCCGAGGCGGCGCCGGTATCCGACGGGCTGGAGCAGGCGGCCTAGTGTCGGGGCACTGGTGACAGTCGGCCAGCAGATCGATACCGAGGCGCCGGCCGCCTACCTCGAGCGCTACGGGCTGATGCTGCTCATCCGCCTGTTCGAGACCGAGATGCAGCGCCTGTTCCTGAAGGGCGAGGTGCACGGCACGACGCATCTGTGCGCTGGCCAGGAGGCGGTGCCGGTCGGCGTGTGCTCGGCGCTCGAAGGCGACGACTACCTGGCCGGGACGTATCGCGGCCACGGCCACGCGCTGGCCAAGGGGACGGATCCCGACGCGCTGCTGGCCGAGATGCTCGGGCGCGCCACCGGGGTATGCGGCGGACGCGCCGGTTCGATGAACGTGATCGACGTGCAGCATGGGCTGGTCGGCTGCTTCGGGATCGTCGGCGGCAGCATCGCGGCCGCGACCGGCGCCGCGCTCACCGCGAAGCGCCAACACCGGGTGGCGGTGGCGATGTTCGGCGACGGGGCTACCAACCAGGGCTACTTCCACGAATGCCTGAACTTCGCCAAGGTCCTGGCGCTGCCGGCCGTGTTCGTGTGCGAGAACAACTTCTACGGGGAGTTCACCCCGATGCTCAAGGTCACCGCCGGAGGCGACATCACCTCCCGTGCCGCCGCCTACGGGATTCCGGCCCGGACGGTCGACGGCAACGATGTGTGGGCGGTGCGGGAGGCCGCGGTCGAGGCGGTCGGCCGCGCGCGCGAAGGCGGCGGGCCGGCGCTGCTGGAATGCCAGACCTATCGGCACCACGGCCACTCCAAGGCCGACCCGGCCAAGTACCGCCCGCCCGAGGAGGTCGAGCGTTGGCTGGCCCGCGATCCCCTGACCGTGGCCAGGGCGCGCCTTCTCAGGGAGGGTATCTCCGAGCAGGAGATATCCGAGGTGGAGGACACGACCAAGGCGCGGATAGAGCACGCGGCCGAGACCGCCCTGGCCGCTCCATATCCCGATCCGGCGAACGAGCGGGCCACGGAGTTCGCATCGTGAGCGCCGAGGGTCAACTCGAGTTCCGGGCGGCGATCCGCGAGGCGATCATCGAGGAGATGGATCGCGACGAAACCGTCGTGTTCTTCGGCGAGGACATCGCGGCCGAGCAGGGCGGCGTGTTCGCCGTCACGCCCGGCATCCAGGAGCGTTTCGGGGCCGAGCGCGTGTTCGACACGCCGATCTCGGAGCTCGCGATCACCGGCGCGGCGTTCGGGGCGGCGGTCACCGGACTGCGCCCGATCATCGAGATCATGTTCGGCGACTTCATGGGCCTGTCGATGGACTCGCTGGTCAACCAGTCGGCCAAGTACTGGTACCTGTCGAGCGAGCAGCGCTCAGCGCCGCTGGTGGTCCGCTCGGCGGTGGGCGGCGGCGGGCGCTTCGGGGCGATCCACTCGCAGACCCACGCCACCTGGTTCCAGGGCATCCCGGGGCTGAAGATCGCCTTCCCGTCCTCGCCCGCCGAGGCCAAAGGGCTGCTCAAGGCGGCCATCCGCGACGACAACCCGGTGATCTTCCTCGAGCACAAGCGGCTCTACTCGATCAAGGGTCCCGCTCCTGAGCCTGCAGACACGGTCATCCCCCTGGGTCGCGCGAATGTCGCCCGCCCCGGTGCCGACATCACGATCGTCTCGATCGGCAAGGGCGTCCCCGATGCTCTGCGCGCCGCCGAGCAACTGGCCGAGCGGGACGGGATCGAGGCCGAGGTCATCGACCTGCGCACGCTCCGGCCCCTCGACGTCGCCACCGTGCTCGAGTCGGTCGGGCGCACCAACCGCCTGCTGGCCGTTGAAGAGGGGCCGGCCACCGGCGGCTGGGCCTCCGGCCTGCTCGGTCAGGTCGCCGAGCATGGCCTGCACGACCTCGACGACGCGTGGCTGCTCACCACCGGCGAGCTGCCGATTCCCTACAGCCCCACGCTCGAGGACGCGTTCATACCTGATGCGGACGCGATCGCGTCGACCGTGCGAAAGCGCGCCGGCGTGGCCACCGCGAGGTGATCGAGGACCCATGCCCGAGGTAGTCATGCCCCGCCTGTCTGACTCGATGGAGGAGGGGACCATCGTGCGCTGGCTCAAACAGGACGGCGAGCAGGTGTCCCAGGGTGAGCCGCTGGCCGAGGTCGAGACCGACAAGGCCACGGTCACCTTCGACGCCGACGAAGCGGGCACGCTGCAGATCCTGGTCGGAGAGGGGGAGACGGTCCCGATCGGCCGGCCGATCGCGCGGATCGGGCCGGCGGTGCCTACCGAGCCGGCGGCACCTACCGAAACCGAGGCGCCTACCGAGCCCGAGGCGAATGGCCGTCCGAAAGCGTCGCCTCTGGCGCGGCGGCTCGCACGCGAATCCGGAGTGGACCTCTCGCAGGTGACCGGCTCCGGTCCGGGTGGCCGGATCGTCAAGGCGGATGTGACCGGCGCCGCCCCGCCAGCCCCCGCCGCCCCCGCGGCCCCTCAGCCGACACGCGGCAACAAGGGCGCGGTGACGATCCACCAGCTTTCGCGCACCCAGGTTCAGATCGCCCAGCGCATGGCGGAGTCAAAGGCCACCATCCCGGACTTCACCCTGCACGCCGAGGTCGAGATGGACCAGGCGGTGGCGCTGCGCGCTCAACTGCGCAAGGCCTCCCGGGCCGGCGACGTCGTCCCCTCCTACAACGACCTGGTCGTCAAGGCCTGCGGACTGGCCCTGCGGGAGCATCCGCGCGCCAACGCCGCCTACCGCGACGGGGCGTTCGAGCTCTACGAGCGCGTCAACGTGGGAATCGCGGTGGCCACCCAGGACAGCCTGATCGTCCCCACGGTGTTCGACGCCGACCGCAGGTCGCTGATCGAGATCGCCCGCGAGGCGCGCAGGCTGGCCGAGCGGGTCCGCCAGCGCGAGATCACGCCGGCCGAGCTCTCGGGCGCGACGTTCACGGTGTCCAACCTCGGGATGTACGGCGTGTCCAGCTTCGCGGCGATCATCAACCCTCCGCAGGCGGCGATCCTGGCCGTGGGTGGGCTACGCGAGCTACCCGTCGTCCGGGACGGACACGTCGTCCCGGGCACGCGCATGAGCCTCGTGCTCACGTGCGATCACCGCATCCTGTACGGCGCGCCGGCGGCGGAGTTCCTGGCCCGCGTGCGTCAGCTGCTCGAGCAGCCGGTCAACCTCCTGCTCTAGTGCCCTTATCCCCGTCCGGCGGCACCCATGGCTCACGCCAGCTGCCGTAGCCGGCCACCAGCTGCTCGGCCTGCTCGGGTCCCCAAGACCCCTTGGCGTAGGAGTGTACGGGCGGCGGTGAGTCGAGCAGCGGCTGCACGATCCGCCAGCTCTGCTCGACGTTGTCCTGGCGCGTGAAGTACGTGCTGTCGCCGACGAGCGCCGCGTGTAGGAGCACCTCGTAGGGCGTGGCGCCTTCGCCGCCCTCCTGGGCGAACTCCATGTCCAGGTCGATCTCGGCGGGGCCCGGCGCGTCGGCCCGCTGGGCGTCGAGGATCATCCGGATCCCGGTCGAGGGATCGATCTTGAACACGATCTGGTTGGGCACCGGCCGCCGGTGGTCGCTGGGGAGGAAGTGAAGGCGCGGCGGGTGGCGGAACAGGAGCCGCACCTCGGTCTGCCGGACGGGCAACTGCTTGCCGGTGCGCACGAAGAACGGGACGCCGGCCCAGCGCCAGTTGTCGATGTCGAGGCGCAGCGCCGCGTAGGTCTCGGTGCTCGAGTCCGGCGCGACTCCGTCGATCTCGCGGTACCCCTCGTATTGGCCGCGCACGTAGCGCGCCGGGTCGGCGTCGGGCATCGCGCGGAACACGGCGAGCTTGGCGTCCTTGAGCGTGGCCGGATCGCCGCCCGCCGGCGGCTCCATCGCCGCGGTGGCGAGCACCTGCAGCAGGTGGTTGACCACGACGTCGCGCAGCGCCCCGACGGGATCGTAGAAGTGACCGCGATCCTCGACGCCGAAGTTCTCGGCCATCGTGATCTGCACCGAGGCCAGGTGCTGACGGTTCCACACCGGCTCGAGCATGGTGTTCGCGAAGCGCAGGTAGAGGATCTCCTGGAGCCCCATCTTTCCGAGGAAATGGTCGATCCGGTAGAGCTGTGACTCGTGGAGGCAACGGTGCAGCTCGGCCGCGAGCTGACGTGCTGACTCGAGGTCGTGCCCGAACGGCTTCTCGACCACGACTCGTTGCCCGTCGGACACGAGCCCCGCCTTGGCCAGCCCGTCCACGACCGTGCCGAACAGCGACGGCGGGATCTCGAGATAGAACGTCGGCTGCTTCAGGTCGCCCAGGGTGTCGCGGACCCGCTGATAGGTCTGCTCGTCGCCGAAGTCTCCGCGGACGTAGCGCAGGCGCTCGGCGAGGCGTCCGAACACCTCCTCATCGACCTTTTCGCCGGTCTGCGCGATCGACTCGCGCGCGCGGTCGCGCAGCTGCTCTTCGGTCATCTCGTCGACCGCCACACCGATCACCGGCACCTCGAGCAGCCCGCGCTGTTCGAGCCGGTAAAGGGACCGGAACGTCATCTTCCGGGCCAGGTCGCCGGTTATGCCAAAGACGACGAGGCTGTCGGCCTCACGTTCGCTCACGCCGGGAACCTATCGCTTACGCGTCTTCTTGACCCGCGAGCGCGCGGACTTGCCGCGCGTGCGCAGCTTCGTGGCCAGCGCCACGTCCTCGGCCGCGGGCGCACCGTCGTCCCGCCCGGTCTCGAGCACGCACGGCAGCGTCTCGAAGCGGGGCTCGGAGAGGAACACCGCGCAACCCTTCTCGCCGAGCTCCCCCTGGCCCATGATCGCGTGGCGGTCGCGATTAGAGCCGAGCGCCACCGCCGAATCGTTGGCGTGGAGCGAGCCGAGTCGATCGCACCCGACGACGCGATCGAACTCGTCGATGGTCTCGGCGAGGCCTTCCCGGGTTCGCACCTCATAGCCCGAGGCGAGCAGGTGGCAGGAGTCCAGGCACACGCCCAGCCGCTTGCCGCCACCAGAGGCGTCCAGAAGCGCGGCGAGCTCCTCGAACGAGCGACCCAACGTCCCGCCGGCGCCCGCGGTGTCCTCGAGATGAAGAGCGCAGCCGTCAGTCTCGCCGAGCGCCTCCTTGATCACCTTGCCGGCGCGCTTGATCGCCTTGCCCACGTCTCCCTGCTTGGCCGATCCCGCGTGCAGCACCACTCCGACCGCGCCGATCCCGGCTCCGACGCGCAGAGACTGGATCAGCGAGGCGAGCGTCTTGTCGCGCATCTCGCGATCCTCGGTGGCGGTGTTGAGCAGGTACACCGCGTGGATCAGGACCGCCTCGATCGGGCTGGCCGCGAGCGCTTCGCGGAACTCGGCGAAGTCATCCTCGTCGTAGGCGGTGGGCCGCCACATGCGCGGAGACTGGTTGAAGATCTGGATCGCCTGGCAGCCCCGCTCGACCCCGCGCTCCACCGCGCGCGGGAGCCCGCCTGCGTTCGACACGTGTGCGCCGATTAGCATGAGATTCTGTAGGTCATGCGCCGCTTCGCTCCCTCGTCGACTGGATCGCTCTAGGTCATGCGTGTTCGCTTCGCTCCGTCCCCGACCGGAGCGCTGCACATCGGCGGCGCCCGAACCGCCCTGTACAACTGGCTCCTGGCCCGTGGTCAGGCGTACGGTCCGGACGGCGAGCCAGGGACGCTGGTGCTGCGGATCGAAGATACCGATCGCGAGCGCTCGACCCCCGAGAACGTGGAGCAGATCCTCGACGCGCTGCGGTGGCTCGGGCTCGACTGGGACGAGGGTCCGGTATTTCAATCCGAGCGAGCCGAGCGCCATCGCGAGGTGCTGGCGCGGCTGCTCGACTCGGGACACGCCTACCACTCGAACGCCACCACCGACGACGTGCGGGCCTACAAGGAGCGCTACGGCTCGGAGCGAGGATTCCGCGCCGATCCGGAGGACTCGGGAGCGATTCGCCTGCGGGTGCCCGACGAGGGCGAGTCGATCTTCGACGACGTGATCCGCGGTCAGATCCGCTTCGCGAACTCGACCATGGACGACTTCGTGATCGCGCGCGCGGACGGCTCCGTGCTCTACGCGTTCGCGAATCTGGTCGACGACCTCGACGCGGGCATCACCGACGTGGTCCGCGGCGAGGATCACATATCGAACACGCCCAAGCAGCTGCTCGTGCTCGACGCGCTCGGCACCCCTCCGCCGCGATACGCCCATCTGCCACTGCTCCACGGGCCGGACGGGCGGAAGCTGTCAAAGCGTCACGGTGCCGCTTCGGTGCAGGAGCTGCGGGCCGCCGGCTACCTGCCGGAGGCGGTCGACAACTACATCGCGCTGCTCGGCGCGGGGTTCGCGGCCGACGAGGAGTTCTTCCCGCTGGACGAACTGGCGCGGCGCTTCCGGCTCGAGCGGGTATCGAAGAACCCCGCGGTGTTCGACGAGCGCAAGCTGCGCCACCTGAACGGCCGCTGGGTTCGGGAGCTCGGGACCGACGAGCTGACCCGGCGCCTGGAGGAGTTCACCGGACGCACCGGCCTGCACGACGCGGTGGCCATCTCGGAGGAGAAGATCCAGACGCTGACGGAGTTCTGGCCGCTGGTCGGGTTCCTGTTCGACGGGCCGGCCGACGATCCAAAGGCATTCCAGAAGGTGATCGCCTCCAACGGCGGCGTGGAATGCCTCAAGGCCGCCCGCGAGGCGCTGGCCGGGGCCGAGCCATTCACCGTGGAAAACGTCGAGTCAGCCCTGCGCCAAGTGGTCGAAGATCGCGCCGTCAAGCCGGGCAAGGTGTTCCAGCCGGTACGGGTCGCGATCGCCGGAACCACGATCTCTCCCGGGATCTTCGAGAGCGTCGTCTTGCTGGGCAAGGACGAGACACTTGCCCGAATCGACCGGGCCCTCGAACATGCAGCATGAACGTGCCGTGCTCGTGACGAACAGAACCAACTTGCCGTCCGACTAAACGAACATCGTATGTCTGCCGATAAAACGGGCTGAGGCGGCGCCATGAGCTCTTTGGAACCGCCCCCGTCCTCCGAACCGCCAAGAAAGACGAGCACGCCTTCCGTGGCCGCACTAGCTGCAGTAAAGACACCGACTGATCCGTACGCCTCGCGCGAACGCCATCACAACGAGGGCCACGGCCGTAGGCTGACCGCCGCCTTCGAGGCCCTCGAGGCCTTCCCGATGCTGGCCGAGTCCCGCAACCGGGTCCTGCGCCTGTTCGAAGCCGGCGAACCTTCCACCGCCGACGTCGTCGCGGCCGTCGAGGCCGATGTGGCGCTCGCCGTCACCGTGCTGCGTCTGGCCAATCGCGTCGACGGCCGCATGCGCGGTCGCGTCGAGAGCGCGGTCAAGGGGGTCGAGGTCCTCTCGCCCCGCACCGTCCACTCGATCGCCTCCAAGGCCCGTACCTTCGATTTCTTCGAGCGCACCGCCGTGTGGCAGGGCGTGCCCGAGCGCTTCCGCCTGCACGCGGTGGCCACCCAGCGGGCGGCCGACCGGATCGCCCGTGAGCTCGGCTACGAGTCTCGCGACCGGCTGATGGTCACCTCGCTGCTGCACGACATCGGCAAGCTGGTCCTGGTTCACGCCTATCCCGGCTATCCCCGTCAGATCCACGCCGAGGCGCGCACGCCCGAGGAGCGGATCCAGTCCGAGCGCCGCGAGCTGGGCGTCGACCACGCCCTGGTCGGCGGCGTGCTCGCTCGCCGCTGGGGTCTGCCCAAGTCCATCGCCAGCGTGATCGAGCGCCATCACTCCGAGGACGTCGACGGCGAGGCTGCCGTCGTGCGTCTGGCCGACATGCTCGCGCACTACACGCTCGGCGGCTCGGTGTCCCCGTCGGAGCTGCTGAACGTCTCGCGCCAGGTCGGGATCGGCCCGAGCGAACTGCGCACGGTCATGTACGACCTGCCGCTGCCGACCTCCGGCGGGCGCCGTCGCCAGATCGATCCGTGCCCGATGTCCACCCGCGAGGTCGAAGTGCTGCGCCGGCTCGCTCGCGGGATGGTCTACAAGCAGATCGCTGCCGAGCTCGGGCTGTCAACCAGCACCGTTCGTACGCACCTTCACAACGTGTACGGCAAGCTCGGCGCGATGGACCGGGCGCAGGCCGTTCTGATCGCCACCGAACGGGGTTGGATCTAAGGCTGCTCGCCTCGGTGCCTTCGGGGCGCCCGGGCTCAGTCGATCCAGGGCCGTATCGTGCTCGCGCTTCACGCGAGGGCGCCCGTAACGCAACCGAGGCTCGCAGACCTGTCTAAACGGCCCGGTGTCGATCCGGGCCAGGACGCCGGCCCCATGCTTCTCGCAAGCAAAACAGGGGCCATGGGGTCTGGTCAGCAGACAGACCTGCCAACTGCGCGCAACGCACCCCGCGCGCGTGAGATGATCGGCGCGCATGATCTCGATCAGCACGAAGTCGCCGTATGCGCTGAGCGCCCTCGTTGAGCTGCACCACCATGGTGATCGGGGGCCGGTGCCGATCGCCGAGCTCGCCCGCCGTCGGGAGATCCCGGTCCAGTTTCTGGAGCAACTGTTCGCCACCCTGCGCCGCGCCGGGGTGCTGCGCTCGCAGCGGGGCGTCAAGGGCGGCTACTCGTTCGCCCGCCCGGCGGCCGACATCACGGTCCTCGAGTTGGTCGAGTTGCTCGACGGGCCGGTGGGCGGTGGCGCCATCGGGGTGTTCGCCGAAGCCGCCGAGGCGGCGCGGAACGTGCTGGCCGGGTCCACCGTGGCCGAGGTGGCCGAGGCCGAGTCGCGGGCGGCCGGTGCGCCCATGTACCACATCTAAACGCCGCGCGGCTGGTACACAGTCCGTGAGAACGTTCCGGAGATGGATGGACCGAACGTGAGACGAGCGCCGAGCTTGGCGAGTTCCAGCTAAGGAGAGATATGAGAGTGATCGGGGCAGGGCTCCCGCGAACGGCCACCACGACCCAGGCGATCGCGTTCGAGAGGCTCGGGTTTGGGCCCTGTTACCACATGCGGGACCTGATGATGGACATGCCGAAAGGGCTCGAGCAGTGGGAGGCAGCGGCCGGCGGGGACGCGGACTGGGACGCGATTTTTGGCGAGGCCCAATCGACGTGCGACTGGCCCGGCGCGCGCTACTACAAGGAGTTGCTGGAGCACTATCCGGACTCGAAGGTCCTGCTGAGCGTGCGCGCGCCCGAAGGCTGGGTGCGGAGCATGCGCGACACGATCTGGGCGATGTACTTCGGCGACTCGGCGATGCATCACCTGTGCAAGGCGCGGGCGGCGCTCGATCCGCTGTGGAGCCGGTTCATGGATCTCATGACGGTCATGACCTGGGACGAGTCCACCGGCGCCCTGGCGCCGCCCGAAGCGACCTACGACGACGCCGGGCTGATCGCGGCCATGGATCGCTGGAACGAACGCGTCAAGCAGGATGTCCCGGCCGACCGGCTGCTGGTGTGGGAGCCGCGCGAGGGCTGGGAGCCACTGTGCGAGTTCCTCGAGGTCGACGTGCCCGCCGAGCCGCTGCCGAACGTGAACGACACGGCGGCGTTCAAGGAGGGCATCATCGGCGGTGCCCTTTCGGTCGTGAACGCCTGGTGGGACCAGCGCGTGCGGCCCTCGAGCGGGCTGCACGCGGCGCCGGTTGGGTGACGCCGGTCGGCACGGCGCGCGACTTTGCCGGCGGGGACGTGTTCCGTTTCACGATGACGAGGCTCTCCGCAGCGGTTGCGTGCGTCTGCGCGGTACTCGCTCTGGCCGCGCCGGCGGCCCTGGCGGACGCCGAGCCGGCGCCCAGCACCGGCAACGCCACCGCGATCACATCCACCTCGGCGACGCTTAACGGGACCGTGAACCCCGAGGGCCAGTCCACGACCTACTACTTCGAGTACGGGACGACGACGTCCTACGGAAGCCAGACGGCCACGGCGGGCGCCGGTGCCGGAATGGCAGGCGTCAAGGTATCGACGTCGCTCGTCACGCTGGCGCCGAGCACGACCTACCACTACCGCCTGGTCGCGACCAACGGGTCGGGGACGGCGCTCGGCTCAGACGTCTCGTTCAAGACCCCGAAGCCGCCCGCACCGGCGGCGGTGGCGAAGCACGCGACCAATGTCACGCAGACCGCTGCGACCGTCAGCGGCACGGTCAACCCCGAGGGGCAGGAGACGAGCTACGCGTTCCAGTACGGCACGAGCACCGCGTACGGCGCCCAGACACCGAGCGCCAGCGCCGGGTCCGGCACCAAGGCGACCGCAGTCTCGGCGACGCTCGTGACGCTCGCCCCGAACACGACCTACCACTACCGCCTGGCCGCCACCAATGTGAACGGCACGACCTACAGCCACGACCTCTCGTTCAAGACGTCCCCGCTGCCGGCCGGGGTCACCCTGTTCGCTCTTCCTGACCAGACGACGTTCGGTCAGTCCACGAGCCTGAGCGGACGGGTGCTGCCACCTCGACCGGCCCATCTCACGGTCATCTTGCAGAGCGCTCCGGACCGCGGCGGCCCCTGGAGCGGCGCCGGGATCGCCGCCGTCGCCTCGACTGGCGCGTATTCGTTCGCGCGCCTCACCCCCGCGTCGAGCGCCTACTACCGGGTGCTCGCGGACGGCGCAACGAGTGCCGTCTTGCGGGTGTCGGTTCATTTCCGGGTGGGCCTCCAGGTCAGCCGCCGGCGCCCGCCGCGGGGGAGCCTGGTCCGCTTCCACGGGCGGGTGGGGCCTGCCCTGGGCGGGCTTCGCGTCCTCATCCAGCGGCTCGGTCCGCGCGATCGGTGGCACACGATCCGCCGCGCGCAACTGCATGGCCGCGCCGCCTCCTACAGCGTCCGGATGCGCATCGAGAAAAGCGGTCGCTACCGCGCGGTCGTCGGTCCGGACGCCACCCACGGCGCCGGGCGCAGCCCGGCCGTGCGCATCCGCGTGCACTGAGAATCGCGGGCGCCCGCCGACGGCCCCGAGCCGGCGCACGACGCAGGATGTGCCCGGCTCTCGTACCGTTATCCCGCCGATGGCGGCAATCCCGACCAACATCGCCGAATACGTGGGCCGCACGCCGATGCTCGAGCTGACGCGGATGGTGCCCGACGCCCACGCGCGGGTGTTCGTCAAGCTCGAGGCACTCAACCCGGGGGGAGCGTGAAGGACCGCATCGGTGTGTCGATGATCGAGGCGGCGGAGCGGGAGGGGATCATCGAGCCGGGGCGCACCACGATCGTCGAGGCGACCAGCGGAAACACCGGGATCGCGCTCGCCTTCGTGTGCGCGGCCAAGGGTTACGACCTGGTGCTGACCATGCCACAGGGCATGAGCCGGGAGCGTGAGGGCCTGCTCCGGCTCTACGGCGCCCGGGTCGAGATCACCGAGTCGATGGGGGGGATGAACGAGGCGGTCGACGCGGCGCGCGCGATGGCCACCAGCGGTGACGTGTTCCTGCCCGACCAGTTCTCGAACCCGGCCAACCCCGAGATCCACCGACGCACCACGGGGCCCGAGATCTGGGAGGCGTTGGACGGCGGGGTGGATGCATTCGTAGCCGGGGTGGGCACGGGGGGGACCATCACCGGCGCCGGTGAGGTGCTCAAGTCCCGCAACTCGCGCTGTCGGGTGATCGCGGTCGAGCCGAGCGCATCACCCGTGCTCTCGGGAGGCCGCCCGGGTCCGCACAAGATCCAGGGCATCGGCGCCGGCTTCGTGCCTGCAGTGTTCAACCGCGACGTGGTCGACGAGGTGATCGCGGTGGACGACGAGGCCGCGATCGAGACCGCCCGGACCTTGGCCCGCCGTGAGGGCGTGCTGGCCGGGATCTCGGGCGGGGCGGCGGTGTGGGCGGCCCTCGCGTTGGCCCGCCGTCCGGAGTCGCGCGACGCGCGGATCGTGACGATTCTTCCGGACTCTGGAGAGCGTTACGTCTCCACCCCGTTCTTCGCGCCCTGATCGAAGGCACCCCGGCCGGGATGGCGCGATAGCTACCCTTTCGGCATGCTCGGCTTCGGGTTGACCCGCCGCGTCATAGCCGAGGTGCGGCGCGACATCGCCGCCGCACGTACCCGCGATCCGGCCGCCCGGGGAGTCAGCTGGTTCGAGATCCTGATCGCCTGGCCGGGTGTCCACGCGCTCCTGGGCCACCGCTTGGCCCACGCACTCCACGAGGCAGGTGTGCCGCTGCTCCCGCGCGTGGTCGCGGCGATCTCGCGTGCGATCACGGGAATCGAGATCCATCCGGCGGCCCAGATCGGGCACGGCTTCTTCATCGACCACGGCATGGGCGTGGTGATCGGGGAGACGGCCGAGCTGGGCGACGACGTCACCCTGTATCAGGGGGTCACGTTGGGAGGCACCGGCTTCGCCACCGGCAAGCGCCATCCCACCGTCCAGGACAACGTGACGATCGGCTCCGGAGCCAAGCTGCTCGGGCCGATCACGGTCGGCCACGGCTCGAAGATCGGGGCCAACAGCGTCGTGATCCACGACGTGCCGGCCAATTCCACCGTGGTCGGGAATCCTGGCCATCCGGTGCGCATCGAGGGGCGCCGGCCCGAAGGCCCCGACGCCGACTGGGTGCATCTGCCCGACCCGATCGCGGACGCGATCAAGAGCCTGGCCAGCCGGATCTCGGCCTTGGAGCAGACGGGCGACGACACCGGCGAGGGCAACGTCCGCCCACTGCGCCCGGCCGGCGGTCGCGAGGATGACGCCGACAGCGCCCAGCGGGTCAACCGGTCGGTCGGGCCGAACCCGGCCGGCGGATAGGCTCGCGGGCGCCGGGCTACAGAGTGTCGTCGCGGCGCGGGACGGGCGCAGAGTGCGCCGGTGCCGTGGCCGTGCTCGCCGGCGGGGGAACCGTGCCCGGCGGCGGCGGGGCCTCGTCGTCGGCGATGTTGACCCGCGAGCGGACCAGGTACAGCGGCCGGCCCTTGACCTCGTCATAGATGCGGCCCACGTATTCGCCGATGATCCCGATCGCGATCAGCTGGATTCCGCCCAACAGCAGCACCGCGATCGTCAGCGAGCTGAAGCCCGGCAGGTAGGACCCGAGCAGGCGAAGCACGATCACCACCGGGATCGCGACAAAGGCCAGGATCGAGATCAGAAATCCCAGCAGCGTCGCGAGCTGGAGCGGGCGGTGCGAGAAGGACGAGATCGCGTCGAGCGAGAACCGCATCATCTTGGGGAGCGTGTACTTGGTCTCGCCCGCGTAGCGCCGATCGCGGGTGTAGGGGACCGCGGCCTGGCGATAGCCGACCCACACGGTCATGCCACGCAGGAAGCGGTTGCGCTCGCGCATCGCGAGCAACGCGTCGAGGGCGCGGCGATCGAGCATGCGGAAGTCGCCCGAGTTGTGCTGGAGCTCGACCTGGGCCAGGCGGTCGAAGAGCGAATAGAACCACCGGGCGGTGGCCAGCTTGAAGCGCGATTCGCCCTCCCGTTGCTCGCGCACGGCGTAGATGACGTCGCAGCCGCCACGCCAGTGGTCGAGCATTCGCGGGATCAGCTCGGGCGGGTCCTGCAGGTCGGCATCGAGCATCACCACGGCATCACCGCGAGCGTGGTCGAGCCCGGCGGTCAGCGCGGTCTGATGACCGAAGTTGCGCGAGAGCTGAACCACGCGCACGCGGGGGTCGGTCCCGGCCAGCTTCTGGAGCTCCAGATCCGAGCCGTCGGTCGAGCCGTCGTCGACGAGCACGATCTCGAACCGGAGCCCCTCCAGCGCGGTGCAGACCCGGGCGTAGAACTCCTCGATCGTCGCGACCTCGTTGTATACCGGGGCAACCACGCTGAGCAGGTTGAGCGACCGGCCACCATCGCCGGGTCCCACCGGCCCGCTGACGTCCGGATGCTGCAGTGAGGTCATGCGCGGGTCACAGTCCGAGCGCACTTCCGTGCGGGATGTAGGCGAATAGCTGGAAGCACACCATCACGCCGGTAAGCAGGAGCGAGGCCTTCCACAAGCGACGATCGCATGCGAGCGCGGCCAGCGGCATCAGCCAGGCCACGTACCAGGGTAGGAGCGAGGCCGCGGTCACGAGCAGTGCCAGCGCCGCCCAGCCGGCACCGGCGATCCAATCGAGCTCGCCCCGCCAGACACGCCAGAGAAGCCAGACGAGCGCCACGGCGAACAGCGCGCCGAGCAGCAGGGCGACCGGATGTCCCACGTTACCCAGGCCTAGACGAGTACCGATGAAGCCGGGGATGCTCTGCGAGTTGCCCTTGCTCTGGACCGTCTCGATCGTGGCCGGGAGGTGCAGGGGGCCCAAGCCGAACAGGACGGCGGTCAGGACGCCGAGCAGTGCCGCGGCCACCGCGGCGCCGATCATGAGGTCTCGCCTTCGAGTGCTCAGGAGCGGTCCGCGGGCGCCGGCCAGGGCGAACGGCAGCAGCAGGCCGGCGGTCATCTTGATGCCCGCTCCCACCACGAACGACGCGGCGCCCAGCCGGCCACGGCGCTGGAGCAGCAGCACCACGCCGGCCATCACCGGGACCAGCATCAGCAGGTCGTTGTGCCCGCCGCCGACGCCGTAGACGACGATCAGAGGATTGAGTCCGACCAGCGCGGCCGCCTTGACCGGGTTGACGCCGCGCCGCCGCGCCCCGTTCCATACCAGCGCGACGACCACCAGGCTCGAGACGGCGGCGATCGCCTTGTAGGCGAGCACGTTGGTGGGGATCGAGAGCGGCGCCAGCGGATAGCTGAGCGCGGTGAACAGCGGACCGTACACAGTCGGCTCATAGACCCACTTCCATCCGATGTACGAGTAGAGGGGGTCGTGGTAGAGCAGGTAGGGGCCGGCGAGGTACGCGTTGGCGTGGTAGACCTGCCCGATCCGGCCGTAGAACTGGTAGCTGAACACATCGGTCGAGAACAGAACCGGCGCGAGCAGCATCAGCGCGTGCAGCGCCGCGATCGCGCCGAGGACGAGCTTGGGGGAGAGGCGGACGGCGGTGCGCACGGTCACCACGTAGGAGACGAACATCGCCGCCATGACAACGGCCAGCCCGATGCTGCCCAGGTCGATCCCGGTCGTCCCGAACGAGCCCTGCAGGCCGACCTTTGCGACGCCCGCGCCCACGGTCGACGGGAGGAGCTTGTCGGTGCTCGCGGCGGCAAGCGCCACGAGGATCCCGGTGACCATGAGGCCGCCCAGCCCGAGCAGGCCAAGCCGCGATTGCGTTGGTGCGGCGTGCGCCTCGAGGCCGCGCGCCCGCAGCCTCAGTCCACCGCTCTGGGTGGCGCCAAGCGGACTGTTCACGCTCATCGCTTACAGCTTGCCCGACCGGGGGTCGGCAAGAGTTTGATCATTGTTGACATTACGTTAGGGAACTTGCGCGCGCAATGTTCCGTGGGCCACGCCTCTCCGTTGTCGTGGATCGCCCGTAGCGCGTGGCTCCCTCGGTGCCGGCCGCGGCTCACAGGCGTCCAACTTGCCACTACCCGTCATCGCGTGCCCCGATCGCATCCGCCGCGGGGCTTCGATCCGCGACCGCGGCGGGCATGCGGTGGCGCAGGAACGGGACCGCCCACATCGCCTCCGCCGCGATCCGGGCCGACATTTTGCTCGTGCCCACGCTGCGGTCCCGGAACACGATCGGGACCTCGGCGACCTGGAAGCCGGCCAGGAGCGCCCGGTAGGTGACCTCGATCTGGAACACGTAGCCCTCGGCGCGGATCGTCTCGAGCTGGATCGTCTCGAGCACCCGCCGGTGGATGCATTTGAAGCCGCCGGTCAGGTCGTGGACTCCAACGCCGAGGATCGTCCGGGCGTACAGGCATCCTCCGCGGCTGATGAGCCGGCGCACGATGCCCCAATCCTCGACCCCGCCACCCTCGACATAGCGCGACCCGAGCACCAGGTCGGCTTTCTGGGCAGCTTCCAGCAGCGGCCCGAGATAGCGCGGATCGTGAGAGAAGTCGGCATCCATCTCGATCACCAGCTCGGCATCGCCGCTCAGCGCGCGCTCGAACCCGGCCAGGTAGGCGTGGCCGAGGCCGGTCTTGACCGCGCGGTGCAGCACCTCGACCTGCGGGATGCTGTCGGCCAGACGATCGGCGATCGCTCCGGTGCCGTCGGGCGAGTTGTCGTCCACGATCAGCACACGGTGCGCGTCAGGGACGAGACGCTTCAGCTCGGCGACCGTGGCCCGGACGATGCCGTCCACGTTCGCGGCCTCGTTGTAGGTCGGGATCACGACGCAGACCGGCGGGTGCATCGGAGAGGAGCGTAGTGACACGAGCGGCCGCCTGATCAGCCACGCCGCCCGGCCGGACTCCCGCCGGGGCGCGGTTTGGTCGAGATTTTGCGCCTAGTGCGGACCGGGCCCGGACCCGGCATCATGAACGGCGGGGCAAGACTCATGGAAAGCGGTGCAGGACTCAGCAAGGCGCCGGACGAGCCGGCAATTCTCCAACCCACCCGCCCGGTGCGGCGGCGCAGCATGGCCCCTCACCATCGGCGCCGCCGGTGGGTCGCGGTCGTTTTGCTGATCGCACTCGCGCTGGTGGCGGTTGTGTTGGTCGCCGGAGGTGGCGGGGGCGCCCACTCGCGGTCCGCCGCGAGTGTCCCGCGGAGCGGATTCTTCGGCCAGATCCGCGAGCTGGCCGGAGGAGGCTCCGGGTCGCTGGCCGCTCGGGAGACGGCGGCCGAGAACGCGGCCATCAACCGCACGCTCGCCTACACCCCGTACGTGCGCATCGCCGGGGCTGAGCACCGGGAGATCGCGCTGAGCTTCGACGATGGGCCTGGGCCGTACACACCGCAGGTCCTCGCCACCCTGGAGCGGGAGGACGTGCCGGCCACCTTCTTCGAGGTCGGCGTGCTCGAGCGGTACTTCTTCGCCTCGACCGCGGCGATCGTCGCCGACGGCGACGCGATCGGCGACCACACCGAGCAGCACGAGGCGATGTCGACGCTCTCGCGTGCCGGCCAGCGCAGACAGCTGCTCCAGGAAGCCTCGGCGATCGAGGGTCACGGGGCGCGATTCCCGCGGCTGTTCCGCCCGCCCTATGGCATGTGGAACGCCACCACGCTCGCCCTGCTGCACCACTACCGGATGCTGATGGTGCTGTGGACGGTCGACACCAACGACTACCGCCGTCCCGGCGTGAAGGCGATCGTCAAGGCCGCGCTGAACGGGGCGCGGCCGGGCGCGATCATCCTGCTTCACGACGCCGGCGGCGACCGGTCGCAGACGGTCAAGGCCCTGCCGAAGATCATCGCCGGGCTGCGCCATCGTGGATATCGCCTGGTCACGGTGCCCAGGCTGCTGCTCGACAATCCGGCGCCGCGGGTGCAGAACATCGCGGCGGTCATCGGGACCGGGGGTTAGGGGTCGTGCACCCTTAACCCACTCGCGTGGGACGGTCAGCGGCGCTGGTAGGCGACGCGGTTCCAACTCGGCTCAGGTGCGAGTTGGATCGGCTCGCCGCCCCGGTCGGGCTGGATGTAGACGAACGCGTGCGTGTCGGCATCGAAGCGGATGTCGAGTTCCCCCTCCTTGACGCGCTGGTCGAGCCACGCTCCGCGGAAGATCAACCGGCGCAGCCAGTGCACGAGCGACCGGTCGGACGGGCCGACGAGGTCCGGCCAGCAGTCGTTGACGTGCTCGCCGAGCGCCGAAGCGGGCTCGTTCACCTCACCGTTGACCACCAGGTTGATCAGGTCCTCGCCCTCGTCCTCGTCCACCGACCCGCCGATGAAGCCCAGCTTGCGCGCCGCCTGCTCGCAGCGCTCGCGAAAGTCACGTTCGTTGAACGTGAAGCGAAGCTCGCCGTACTCGAGCACGAAGTCCTCGCCCGAGCTGTAGTTCCCGCGCTGGTACATGGGGCGTCGGCATCATATGGTGGATTCCTCCATGCCTGCAGCGCTTGAAAGCAACGTTGCAGGATGTGTGCCGCGAGCGGCCCGGATCTCGATGATGGACCATCCGTGCCGTACTCTTGCGGCCATGATGTCGGGATGGCGATGACCGACGGTAACCGGACTTCCCTGGCCGTGACCGAACCGGCGGAGGGCACCGAGGATCTCGGGAACGGGGAAGCCGTGGAGGGGGGCACGCGCGCACGCAGCGGCTGGCCGTACTGGGTTGCCGCCGCGGTTTGCGTCGTCGGCCTGATCGCGACGGGCGTGCTGGTGTGGATCTCGGCCTCGACCTACACCAACAACGAGAACCGCCTAATCAGCCTGCGCGCCCGTGACGCCGGCGCGTTGCTGAGCGGGGCGCTCATCAGCGTCGAGACACCTCTGGCGTCGGCCGCGGCGCTGGCCGACGCTACGCACGGCGACGTGGCCAAGTTCAGGAGTTTCGTGGCGCGGTCGGTGGGGCCCCAGGGCAAGGGATCGTACGTGTCGGCGTCGCTCTGGCGCCTGGGCGCGGGGCAGCCGCAGGAGCTCGTGTCGGTCGGCGAGCCTCCCGTGCTGGCCTCCTCGCCGGCGCGTCTGGCCAGCTTCTTCGCCAGTGCCTCACGGACCGGAGCGCTCGCCGTCACCGGCCTGCTCTCCCGACCACAGCCTCGCCTGGGCTATGCGTTCACATCTCCCGGCCTCACCGGCCATTACGTCGCCTACGCCGAGAGCGCGCTCCCGGCCAGTCGTCGTTCGCGGTTCCAGAGCAGCTCGTCGTTCGCTGACCTCTACTACGCGCTGTACCTCGGTCGTTCCCAGAGCAACGCCAACCTGTTGGTGTCCGACCTCACGAGGCTTCCGATCCACGGCCGTCATGCCTCGGTCGTGATTCCCTTCGGCAACAACGCGCTCACGTTCGTGGTCACTCCGCGCCATCCGCTCGCAGGGTCGTTCGCTCAGCGCCTGCCCTGGGTCGTGGCGATCGTCGGCCTGTTGTTGAGCCTCGGCGCCGGCGCACTCACCGCCCGACTGATCGACCGGCGCACCCAGGCCGAGCGGCTCGCGCGCTCGCTCGAGCTGATCGCCGACGAGAACCGCCGGCTCTACTCCGAACAGCGCACGATCGCCCAAACCCTCCAGCACGCGCTCTTGCCCGAGCGGTTACCGAAGGTACGGGGGGTGGAGACGAGCGCGCGCTATGAGACCGGGGTCGAGGGCGTCGACATCGGAGGCGACTGGTACGACCTGATCGCGCTCGACGACAGCCGCCTGCTGCTCGTCGTCGGCGACGTGTCCGGCCACGGGGTCCGGGCCGCCGCGACGATGGCCGCACTGCGATTCGCGATCCACGCCTATGCGGCGCAGAACGATCCACCCGACGCGATCCTCACCAAGCTCTCGAAGCTGGTGAACGTCGGTCGAAGCGGTCAGCTGGCGACGATCCTGTGCGCCCTGGTCGACGTCGAAGGACATCGGCTGACGGTCACCAGCGCAGGTCACCTGCCGCCGCTCTTGATCAGCGACGGCACCGGGACCTTCGTGAAGAGCGAGGTCGGCGTCCCAATCGGCGTGCGCGGCGGCGCGCGATACGCCTCCACGTCGATCGATGCCCCTCCGGCCGCGACTCTGCTTGCATTCACCGATGGTTTGGTGGAACGGAGGGGCGAGAGCATCGACGCGGGCCTGGCCCGGCTCATGCGCGCGGCGAGCAATAATCACGTCTCGCTCGACGAGCTCGTGGGCCGCGTCCTCGATGACCTTCGATTGGGCGGGGGCGACGACGACACCGCGATCGCCGCACTGAGATGGCTGGATTAACCGTGGCCAAGGCGCCCGACATGGAGTTCGAGATCGTCGAGCATGACGATCGAACGGTGAATGTGATCGTGAGCGGCGAGCTCGACATGACCAACGTCGACAGGCTCGCCTCGGCCGTGGCGCCGGCGCTCGAGCGCGACCCGCCACGTCTGGTCGTCGACGTGGGCGACCTGCGGTTTGCCGACAGCTCGGCCATCGCGCTGTGGGTGCAGTGGGCGGCCACCGTCCCGGAGATCGAACTGCGCGACGCCCCGCCGCTGCTGCGGCGGGTGGTCGACTCGATGGGACTCAGCGACACGCTCAGGGTGGCGCCGTGACGATCTCCCGCACGTTCCCCCATGAGGCCCAGTCGGTGCCGGCCGCGCGCCGGTTTGCCACCGGCGTGCTGCGGGGCGCCTCGACGGAGATCCTC
The DNA here is from genome assembly GCA_963834625.1 of uncultured Solirubrobacterales bacterium. GTDB lineage: Bacteria > Actinomycetota > Thermoleophilia > Solirubrobacterales > Solirubrobacteraceae > Palsa-465. The sequence continues at coordinate 150,768 of CAWICM010000002.1, forward strand.
GAGGCAGTCGAGCTGATGGTCTCCGAGCTGGCCACGAACTGCATCCGGCACACCGACAGTGGCTTCGACCTCACAATCATCCGCAGCGGGCCTGACATCCGCGTCGAGGCGACCGACCACGCCGGCGGCACCCCGACAATGCGCTCTCCCAAGCCGACCGATCCGAGCGGGCGTGGCCTGAAGATCATCGACATGCTGTCGGCCGGGTGGGGTGTGCAGTCGGAGTCGGGCGCCGGGAAGACCGTGTGGTTCACGATCACCGATAAGACGCCGGCGCCGGCGGCCTAAGACCGGCTCTGATCTGGGTCGGTTGGCCCGAGGACGTCGCGGGCGAAGGCGAGCAGAATCCCGGTGGCGTCGAGGTCGCTCGGGATCCGGCCGATCAGCCGCGACGGTAGGTACTGCGGCCCGCCGGGCCAGCCGTGCGCGCCACCTTCGATCCGGTAGAGCACGACCGGCGGCTGTCCGGGCGCCGTCCAGCTCATACGGCGCACCGGCAGCTCGGTTCCGGGGACGTCCTCGGTCTCGGGCTCCTGCGGCGCGCCGTTGACGCTGGCCCATTCCCTGGCCAGCGTCTCGGCGCCGACCACCTCGCGCCCGCTCGGGTCGAGGAGGCGCGGGCGGACGCGCCGGCGGGCGAACCAGCCCAGCGGGCCGGTTGCGCGTCCGCCGGCGTAGAGGACGAGGCGATCGGCGGTGCCCGCGAAGCAGAGCAAGGCGGTGGCCGCCTTCGGGTGAGGGGTGTCCTCGCGGGTGCCCACACGGGTCGTTGAGACCACGAGCACGATTCCGCGAGGTTCGAGAATGCCCGCCCGGGCCAGGCGCTCGGCGAAGAAGCCTCCGTTCGACAGTCCGACCAGGAACACGGCTTGCGGGTCGGCGATGCCTTCGCCCGTCAGGCGGCCAACCAGCGCCTGCGCGAACGCACCGTCGTCGACGCCATCGCGCCGCCCCCGCCCCGTGTCGTCCCACATCTCCTCGACGCCCTCGGGGAAGACGGTGGCGAATCCGGCCGCCGGTCCGCGCGTGGCCAGTCCTGACCACTCGGCCATCGCCGCCACCGGGATGCCCAGGCCGTGCAGGACCACGAGCAGCGGCGCGGGTCCGCCGGAGTCCGGCCTCGGGGCGAGCCAGTAGGTCCGCTCGTGACCTCCGACCTTAAGCGAGCGACGCTCGAGCTGATCCATCTGATTTGTCATCGGGGGGGAGAATTGTCGACCGCTCCAGGCTCTGGCGGGTCGTGAACCTGCAACCGGCCACGATCCTGATCGTCGAGGACCATCCAACGACTCGCACGTTCCTGGCCGACAACCTGTCGGCGGACGGCTACGAGGTGATCGAAGCCGAGGGCATCGCCGACGCCCGGCGCCTGCTCGGCGCCACGTTCCCCGATCTGGCCATCGTCGACCTCGGTCTGCCCGACGGCGACGGCCTCGACCTGTTGGCGCACGTGCGCGCCGCCGACCGGGTCGCCGGCCGGCTCGATCCCGACCTCCCGCTGCTCGTGTTGTCCGGGCGGGTGAGCGAGCTCGATCGGCTGCGAGGCTTCGAGCGCGGTTGCGACGACTACATCCTGAAGCCCTTCTCCTACCACGAGCTGGGCGCGCGGGTCCGCGCACTGCTGCGACGCACCCAGCGCCGGCCGGGCGCCGGCCGCCTGCGCGTCGGCTCGCTCGAGCTCGACCCGCAGAGCCGGCAGGTATGGGTGGGCGGCGAGTCGGTGTCGCTGTCCAAGAAGGAATTCGCGCTGCTCCGGGCCTTGGCCGGCGAGCCGACCAAGGTGTTCACGCGCGAGGAGCTCCTGCGTGGTGTCTGGGGGTTCGTGGCGATGGGGCAAACCCGCACGCTTGACTCCCACGCGTTCCGCCTGCGTCAGAAGCTCAACCGGACCGATGACCGGTTCGTGATCAACGTCTGGGGAGTTGGCTATCGACTGGTGGACGGGGGCCTCGGGTCGTGATCGCGGTGTCGCTCGGGGGCTGGCTGGCCGCGAGCGGCAGCGGACTCGCGGTCGCATGCGCGCGGCGGTCGCGGTCGGGGCGGATGGAGAGCGTCGCGCGAGCCTGCCACGAGCTCCGGGGGCCGTTGACCGCGGCTCGGCTGGGGCTCCAGCTCGGAGCCAGCGCCGGCGAGCTTTCGCCGGCGCGTCTACGCGCGATCGACCTCGAGCTGGGGCGGGCGGCACTGGCGCTGGAGGACCTCGACGGGGTGCGGGTGAGCGGTCCGGCGTTCGCCTGGCGCGCGCCGGAGGTCGTCGACCTGGCGGAGCTGGTGGCGGACTCGGTGGAGGCGTGGCGCCCGGCGGCGGCCGTTCGCGGCGTCCGGCTGCAGGTGACGTGGTCGGAGGCGCCGCTCAGCGTCTGGGGCGACCGGCTGCGCCTCGCCCAGGCCACCGGCAACCTGATTGCCAACGCGATCGAGCACGGGAGAGGCTTCGTCGAGGTTCGCGGATCGGCGAGCGGGGGTCGCGCGCGGGTCGAGGTGATCGACGGAGGCCCGGGATTGCCGGCGCCGGTCGCCGAGCTGGCGCGCCGGCCGCATCGGGGACGCGGGGCGCGAGGGCGCGGCCTGGCCATCGCGTGTGCGGTGGCGGCCAGTCACGGAGGCGGGTTGGCGGCGGCGCCATCGCGGCGGGGGGCGCGGCTGGTGCTGGAGCTGCCGGTCGTCGGTGGCGGGGCGGGGGTGCTGGGCGGGGTCGGCGTCGAAGTGGACGCCGAGTTCCACGCGGTCGTCGGGAACGGCTTAGCGCCCGCGGACGCCGGCGAGGGCCTGCGGCCGGCTGACGGCGGCGAGGGCCTGCGGCCGGCTGAGGGCAGGGAGGGCCTGCGGCCGGCTGACGGCAGCGAGGGCCTACGGCCTGCCGACGCCGGCGAGGACTCGTAGTAGGGCGGTCCCGGGCGCTGGCGGACAGACCACCGCGAGTAATCCGCCACTCGACCCCTGCCGGCGGGTGAAAGCGGATTCAGTCGGCTCTGGGCCGAACTTCCTGACACTCGTCGTCGGCGGGGCGGCGAGTGGCGAAAAGTCGCGCTCGCTGGGGCCCGAGGGCCGCCAACCGCGCACTCGGCGCTCCGGCGCGGTCGAACGCATCTCCACCGGGCCATAGCACCGTGAAGTCCTCACTCGACGGCGGGGCGGTGGCGAGTGAGGGGTTTCCGGTGCTCGCGGCTCGTACCCGGGCCCGCTCCCACACGCCCTAGCGCCAGCACCTCCCGGCCGAGCGTCGCACACGCCCCGGACGGAGCCGCGACGAATCTGCAAGCGCGCGCCCAGCAGCCGGTCCTGCAACGCCGCGTGCACCCACGCCGGCGTCCGTGATCGGTCTCAATTCCCAACGCTGACGGGCGATTCGCGCAAATCGATTCCGAAATGGAGCCCGGTGGGAGACGGCGTGGGATATGGGTTGCATTGTGGGGGATGGTGGGGTAGAGTGGGACACGCGCATGGTCATGCATTGCGGAACCCGGGTGGCAGGGCTCCTCCCACCCGGCCACCCGGGTTCGGAATTCGCTCGGCCCCATGAGAACCCTTGATCTTCCGCGGGACCTTCGAACACGCGCTGGACGCGAAGCACCGGCTGACGGTGCCCTCGAAGTTCCGCGCCGCGCTCGCCGGTGGCGTCGTGCTCGCGGCCTCGCCGGAGACGACCGCGGCCGCACCGCGCTCAATCGCGGTCTGGACCCCCGACACCTACGAGGCGTATACGACGGCCGCGCTGGCGGGGTTCAGTCCGATCTCCCCCGAGGCGCGCGACCTGAGGCGCTTCTTCTTCAACTACTCGCATGACACCGAGCTCGACTCAGCCCACCGCGTGATGATCCCGCCGTCGCTCATGGACTACGCCGGCCTCGATCGCGAGGTCGTGGTCGTGGGTTCTGGCGACTGCCTCGAGGTGTTCGACCGGCCCAAGTACGCCGGCTACAGCGATGACGTCCTGACCCGAGTCCCCGACATTGCCGCGAAGCTTGGCCACACTTCTTGACATGACCCGTACCCACATCCCGGTGCTCGCCGGGGAGCTGATCGACCTGCTCGATCCGCGGCCCGGCGAGACCGCGGTGGACTGCACGTTCGGTGGCGGCGGCCACGCGCGGCTGATCGCCGACCGGCTGGGGCCGGCGGGCACGCTGATCGGGATCGACCGGGATCCGGTGGCGGAGGAGCGCTTCAGCGAGATCGCGGCCGAGCTCCCGTGCCGCACCCGCTTCATCAGGGCCGACTTCGTCAGCGCCCTGCAGCAGCTTCACGCCGAAGGGGTGGAGGCCGACCTGGCGTATCTCGACCTGGGCATGTCCTCGATGCAGGTCGACACCTGGGAGCGGGGCTTCTCCTACGCCTATGACGCGCCGCTCGACATGCGGATGGGTCCCGAGCAGGACCTCACGGCTCGGCACATCGTCAACACCTGGGACGAGCGCCGGCTTGCCCGTCTGCTGCGTGAGTACGGCGAGGAGCGCTACGCCAACCGGATCGCGCGAGCGATCGTCCGCGCCCGCGCGCGCGATGAGCTCGAATCCACCCAGCAGCTTGTCGAGGTGATCAAGGGAGCGGTGCCGCTCCCGGCGCAGTTCGCCGGCGGCCATCCCGCCCGCCGAACCTTCCAGGCCCTGCGCATCGCGGTCAACGACGAGCTTTGCCAGCTCGACGCGGCCCTGCCGGCGGTGTGGCAACTGCTGCGGCCCGGCGGACGGTTCGCCGCGATCTCGTTCCATTCGCTCGAGGATCGCCGGGTGAAGCGCTTCCTGGTTGAGAGGGCGCGCGGGTGCGTGTGTCCGCCCGAGCTGCCGGTCTGCGTGTGCGGGCACAATCCCGAGGCTGAGCTCCTCAACCGCCGCGCGATCGCGCCGACCGCCGGCGAGATCGAAGCCAACCCACGCTCCAAGTCGGCGCACCTGCAGGGCCGCGCGCAAGCTGGGGGACGCCTGACGGTGAGGCCGGGCGCGCTCACCCAGGCCGCGCGGAGTGCCGCGGCGCGGCGCGAGGACGCCCAGCCGCGACACGAGGCTCGTCCGAAGCGGCCGACGCGGACGCCGCGGCGCGTGTCGGGCCCGGCAGGGGGCAAGGCTGCTGTGAGGTCAGGCGCCGGCGGAGGCCGGCCAACGGGTGGCGCACGTGGCGTCGCTGCGCGCGGTAAGCAGGCTGCAAGAGCGGGTGCCGGCGCGGTTCGGTCAGGGGGGACCGCCCGGATCGCCGCCACCACTCGGGTAGCTGGGACGGCTCGAGTCGCCGGGACCGCCCGAATCGCGGCCACCGCGCGAGTCGCCGCCACCGCCCGCGCCGCCGCGGTTGCCCTTCCGCTCCCACTCCCCGCATTCAGACGCGCGCCCGCGCCCGGGCCCGTGGTTCGGCCCCGACCGCGGCCCGCGCCCGTCCCGCGAGAACGCGATACCCGGCACGGCAGCCTGGCGCGCCGCGCCGGCGCGCTCGTCGTCTCGCTGCCGGATCACGCGTGGCTCGACCGCGTCGTTCGCGGACGAGTCTGGATTCCGCTCCTTGGCGTGCTGCTGGCGGGCATCGTCGCCACGCAGGTCGAGATCCTCAAGCTGGGCGCCACGATGGGCCGCGCACTGGAGCAGACCTCGGCGCTGACCAACCAGAACGAGCAGCTACGCGGGAGCGTGGCGGCGCTGGGTGACGATCAGCGGATCGAGCGCATGGGCCGCGCCATGGGCCTGGTCCTGCCCCCGGCCGGGTCGGTCGGCTATCTGGTCGCCGGGCGCGGCGGCAACGTGTCCGGCGCGTTGGCCAACCTCCACGCACCGAACTCGTATGCATTCGTCACGATGACAGCGAAGAACGGCGCGGTGGTGACGGGCGAGGGGACGTCCACGTTGCCGCCCACACCAGGAGCGCCCACGCCGCCCGCGGCGACGACGTCCACCACCGACGCCACGTCGGGGACCACGTCTACGTCGACCAGCGCCGGCACGCCGACGAGCGCGACGACCCCCACCAGCACGACCACCCCCACCAGCACGGTCACGCCGACGAGCGCGACCACCCCGATGAGCACGCCGACAACGAGCACCACGCCAGCCAGCTCGGAACCGAGCGCGACGTCGCCGGCCACGACCTCGCAGGCGCCCGCCACCGGGGCCGCGGCGATCCAGCCGGCGGATTCGAGCCAATCGAGCAGCGGGGGCTAGCGCTTGGCGCACATCGACCGGCGCATCGGGATCCTGTTCATCGCGTTCGTCGCGCTGCTCGGGATCGCGCTCGCGCGCGCCGCCTACCTGGGATCGGTGCGGGCCGGATCGCTCGAGCGTGCGGCGGCCACACAGCAGGTGAGCAACGTGGTGGTGCCCGCGCCGCGCGGCATGATCACCGATCGCGACGGGGCCGAGCTGGCGATCAGCGAGTCGGCGGATGACATCGTCGCCGATCCTTACCTGATCAAGAACGCTGTGTCCGCGGCCGCCGAGCTGTCCTCGGCGCTCGACATGCCAGAGCTGACCGTGCTGGGTCGCCTGACCCGGCCCCACACTGGCTACGTGCTCCTGGCCCATCTGGTCCCCAGCGCGAAGGCCGCGGCGATCGCCAACCTGCACATCGCCGGCATCAACCTGGTTCCGCAGACGCGCCGGGTCTACCCGCGCGGCGATGAGGCGGCGCAGGTCGTCGGCATGGTGCACGGGGACGGAATGGGCGCCAGCGGCATCGAGTACCAGTACAACAACGTGTTGGATGGCACGAACGGCCTGCGCCGGATCGTCAGCGATGCGCTGGGACAGGCCATCTCGATCGACGATCTGCACGCCACCGAGCCCGGCAGGACCGTGACGCTCACGATCGACTCGGGCCTTCAGCAGGAGGTCGAGCGCGTGCTAGGGCAGGTGGGCAACACGTACTCGCCCAAGAGCGCGACCGCGATCGCGGTCAATCCCACGAACGGAGCGATCCTCGCGCTGGCCAACTGGCGATCGTCGGCCGCCGACAGCTCGGCCGGTCCCGATGACCTGGCCATCGGGCTCAGCTACGAGCCGGGGTCCACGTTCAAGGCGATCACGGTCGCCGGCGCGCTCCAGGACGGGCTGGTGACGCCCAACACCCCGTTCGACATTCCCCCGGTCCTTCAGGTCGCCGATCGGCAGATCCACGACGCCGAGGATCACGGCTACGAGACCCTGAGCGTCGCCAACATCCTCAAGTACTCGAGCAACATCGGGGCGGACCTGATCGGGATGAAGCTGGGCGCCGCGCGATTCAACTACTGGGTGCGCCGGTTCGGATTCGGCTCGAGGACCGGCGTCGACCTCCCCGGGGAGCAGAGCGGCATCGTGCTGCGGCTGTCGCAGTACTCGGGCTCGTCGATGGCCAACCTTCCGTTCGGCCAGGGAGAGTCGGTCACGCCGATGCAGATGGTGGCGGCCTACGACGCGATCGCCAACGGGGGCATCCTCCGCGCCCCGCACGTGGTTCAAGCGGTCGGGGGCAAGCCGACTTCCGTTCCGGCGGGACACCGGATCATCTCCACGGCCACGGCCTCGGAGCTCCGCGACATGCTTCGCGGGGTTTTCGCCGACGGAGGCACGGCCTCCGGGGCCGAGATCCCCGGCTACGACATGGCCGGCAAGACCGGAACCGCGAACATCGCGGTCGACGGTCACTACTCGGACAGCGCCTACGTCGCCTCGTTCATCGGGATGGTCCCCACCGACCATCCGCGGCTGCTGGTGGCCGTCGTGGTCAACCAGCCGCAGGGATCGATCTTCGGCGGCTCGGTGGCGGCGCCGGCGTTCCAGCAGATCGTCGGCTGGGCCGTGCCATACCTCGGCCTACCCCCTCGCTAGCGAAGCTCGCGCGGCGCCCCAACCCCGGCGCCACCGCCGAGCCGGCGGCGCAGCACCCCGAGCCGCTCGTCCCACTCCGCGCCCACCGCGGTCATCCAGTCGACGGCATCCGACAACGGTCCCGGCGTGAACTGGTAGCGCACCTCGCGCCCCTCCTTGGTGCGGTCGAGCAGACCGGCGTCGGTGAGCGCTCCGAGGTGCTTGACCACGGCCTGGCGTGAGATCGGCAGATCGGCGGCCAGCTCGGTGGCGGTCGCGGCGGGATGCGAGGCGATCGAGGCCAGCAGCGCACGGCGGGTTGGATCGGACAGGGCGCCGAACACCGCGCCGGCTCGGTCGTCGGGCGTGGACGCGCTCACGCGGCCACGAGCGCCGGTCCGAACGTGGCGCCGCCGGCACCGGGGAGGGGCACACCGATCAGATCGAGCACCTCGAGCGGGCGGGTCTCGACGATCCGCAAGCGGGTGCGCTCGTCGCGGGCTTCGATGCGAAGCTCGACCCGGGTGGCCGGCTCGTCGTCCAACGACCACCAGAAGCTCAGGCGGTCCGGCGCCGAGACGTCCTCGATCCAGCCCGTCCGCACGCGATCGGCCGACTCGAACTCGGCCTCGCCGCCGGGACGCAGGTCGAGCGACACGCGGTCGGCCAACCATCCGTCGCTGGTCACTGCCTCCCACACGGCCTCGGGTGGCGCCTCCAGCCACAGCTCACGCTCGATCCGCTCGCTCATCGCGTCCTCCTGTCCGGGCTTACATGCAACCAAACGATTGCGCATCTGCTACGGTTTGATTCTGCAACCAACCGGTTGCACCTTAGCAGACGCCAGGAGGTTATTTCTCATGCCACTCGTTCCCATGGTCGTAGAGCAAACCGCTCGCGGCGAGCGCTCCTTCGACATCTACTCCCGCCTGCTCAACGACCGCGTCGTGTTCCTGGGCGGAGAGGTGAACGAAGACATCGCGAACCTGATCGTCGCTCAGCTCGTGCACCTCGAATCAGACGACCCCGACAAGGACATCCACCTTTACATCAATTCGCCGGGCGGCTCGATCTACGCCGGTCTTGCCATCTACGACACGATGCAGTTCATCCGGCCCGACGTGCAGACGATCTGCTACGGGATCGCCATGTCGATGGGTTCGCTGCTGCTCGCCGGAGGGGCCCCGGGTAAGCGTCTCACGCTGCCGAACAGCCGGATCCTGATCCATCAGCCCTCGGGCGGGTTTCAAGGGCAGTCGACCGACATCGAGATCCACGCGCGCGAGGTGCTCGCCCTGCGTGCCCGGGTCGACGAGCTCTACGCCCATCACACGGGACAGGAGCTGGAGCGCGTTCACGCAGACATGGAGCGCGACCGCTTCTTCACGGGTGCCGAGGCCGTGGGCTACGGGCTGGTGGACCGGGTTATCGAGCATCGCGAACTCGCTCGCGGCGCCCGCGGCTTTGGGCGGGGGTGAAGCCGCTCGAGAAACCCCTCAGAGCCCGCGTGCGCGCAGGACGTACGGAATCGTGCGCAGGAGCAGCTTGAGGTCGGCCCACAGCGACCAGTTGGCCACATACAGGTAATCGATGGCGACCATCTCGTCGAGTGGCACGCGGCTCGAGCCGAGCACCTGCCAGTGCCCGGTCATCCCGGGCGTCAACTCGAGGCGACGGCGATGCCAGCCGACCACGCGCTGGTCCTCGGTGGGGATCAGCGGCCGTGGTCCGACCAGGCTCATCTCGCCGCGCAGGACGTTCAGAAGCTGTGGCAGCTCGTCCAGGTTCGTGCGCCGCAGCATCCGCCCCACCGGCGTGATGCGCGGATCGTCGGCAATCTTGAAGAAGCCCTCCGCGGCCTGGTTGTGCTCCTCGAGGTCCGCCTTTCGCTCTTCGGCGTCGGAGACCATCGAGCGGAACTTGAGCAGCTCAAAGCGCCTCCCCGTGCGGCCAACCCGCTCCTGACGGAAGAACACGGGGCCGTGGGAGGTGAACTTGACCAACAGCGCGATCACCAACATCGGTGCCGACAGGAGCGCCAGCACCACCGCGGCGCCGAGCAGGTCGAACATGCGCTTGACCAGCCGCGAGGAGCGGCTCAGGCTGAACGTGCGCACGCCCAGCACCGCGATCCCGTGCACGTCGTCGAACTCGACCGCGGACCCCACCACCTGGAGCATCGCGGGAATCACGCTGACCCGGACGCCGATGGCTCCGAACGTGCGCATCAGATCGAGCATGTCGCCGCCTCCCGAGGTGTGCGGCGCGATGATGACCCGCTGGATCTCCAACCGGCGCACGAGCTCCCGCGCGTCGGCCAGCGAGGGCTCGGCGACCGTCGGGGCGGCCCAGGGCGACGCATGGTGAAGCTCGATCTGGGCCACCAGCTTGGCGTTGGTGGCGTGGTCGTGCTCGATCTTCTGGCGGAAGCGCATCGCCTCCTCGGCCGGGCCGATGAACAGGCAGCGCTCCGGAGGGGTCAGCTCGTCGGCCAGGCGGCGGGCCGCGACCCTTCCGGTCATCAGTCCCGCGAACAGGACGAGGAACAGGCCGATCGCCTCGCGCGGCCCGAGAATCCCGTCGAACACGACGGGCGCGAGCGTCAGGGCCAGGAACGAGAACAGCGCGGCGAACTGCAGCAGGGCCGGAAGCTCGTCCAGCGTCGACTTGCGCAGCCGTGCGTGGTCGCGGTCGTACAGGCCGAGGATCTTCGCCATCGCGGGTGCCAGGAGCACGAGCAGGATGCACTGGATCGTGAGATGGGTCGTCTTTCCAAGCCACGTGGCGGCTATTACGCCCACGCTGCACGCGAGCAGGTCGCCGACGAGCAGGGCATGGCGATAGTGCGCTTCGCGACGAAGGAGGTCGGGAGGCTGTGCTGAGGCCGGATTTGGTTCGAGTTCGCGGATGACCGGAGCCGGCGCACGGCGTGGCTCATCCGGAACCCGCTCTAAAAGCTGGTGCGAGTTCATGAGATGCCTTTGCAGCTGTGGACGTTCAGGCGACTAACCAGCGAACTGCGCCCGGCCAGCGCGCCCGCCCCACGATGAAGGCTCTCCCCAGGTCTGCAAAGCAGCCCGAACCCTCATCGAGTACTACCGCCTTCGCCCCGGTTACCCCTGCCCCTCGGCAGACAAACATGGTCTCGGGAAGTCCCGGGCCGAGGGTTTTGGGCAGCGGGGACGAAGTCCGTGAAAACAAGGTTAGCGGCACGGAAGTGGGTCCTGATTTACCGCGATCACCACGAGGCGAACGCCTTCCCGAAAGACAGGATTGCCGCGGCGCGGCGATCCGGTGTGACCACGCTGTTAAACGCCACCCCCAAAATGCACACACGCCCATGCAGATCGCACGCGGACGTAGCCGCCGGCCGCGCGCGCACGGGCCCTTGCACAGGACGCAAGTGCCAGAAGTGTCGAGCTTCACGTCGGATACCCCACCGAAACTGCACTAAGCCCGCGCGGACACGGTCAAGCGGGATTGACGGGGTAGCGCCTGAAGCACGGCGCTCGGGAGTCGGACGATCGTCGAGTCTCCTGGACGCTTGTCCGATGCCTGAGTGCACTGGTGTGGCGTTCTGGCCGGGCTTCCGACGCATATGAAGCATGAACACGGCTGATCGTCACCATCGTCACTTCGGTCCCCTGCTGGTTGCGGCCTGCCTGCTCGTCTCCGTTGCCCTCCTCTGGCGCAGCGCCGGCCAGGTCCCGGCCGGCCACGCCGCCGCCGCCGTGACGATCGTGCAGCCCGCCCCGCAAGCCGGATCGGCCTGGGATCGCCCGACCCTCGTCGACCCCACCACGATCATCGTGAACGCGTCGCACAACAATCTGGTGCTGGACCAGTCCAAGGACTACATCCTGAAGCTGACTCCGGGCGTCGACTCGATGCGGATCGGACTGAGCGTGTGGGGCGGACACAACGTGGTGATCGACGGCGGCCACCTGAACATCACGGGGCGCTCGGGCGCGATGGAGCTGAAGAACCAGTCCGGCACGATCTGGACGCATGACCTGCACATCTCGGGCGGCTCCGGCCTGATGGAGGGCATCGACCTGCAAGAGCCGGTCAAGGGCGCCACCGTGGTGCTCCGTGACGTGCTGATCGACAAGGTGCACGGCAGCTTCACGACGAACCACGCCGACCTCATCCAGACCTGGGCCGGACCGTCGCGCCTGCTGATCGACGGATTTACCGGCACCACCGGCTATCAGGGGTTCTTCCTGCTCCCCAACCAGTGGTACAAGGGTCCCTCGCCCAAGATCTTCGATCTGCGCAACATCGAGATCAACGACTCCCACGGCGCCTATGCGCTCTGGGTGAGCGACCAGCACGGTCCGTTCCCGCTGAACGTCGAGAACGTCGTCGTCCAGGCGAACGCGGCGCGGACGTGGCGCGGATGGTGGCTGTGGGGATTCCGGGGGCAGGACTCCAACGCGCCGGGCCAGGGCACCTGGGCCTCGGTCACCGCCACCAAGTCGGTGGGCCGGCCGTACGTCTATGCCACCCGCTGGGGCGCGAGCGGGATCGACGATCAGACGGCCCCGACGGCCCTGCCCCGCGAGACCCGCTGACGGGACATCGTCAACCGGGAACGACGGACCGGAGCGGCCTGCCTATCCTGGCCCCATGAGCGTTCGCAAGCAGGGGTTGCTCGCCGGCGCGTACTTGTCGTTGCGCGAGGGCGGCGGCATGGGCATCCGGCTCATCGGCATGCTCGCGCTGACCCGGTTGCTCGGCCCCACCCAGTACGGGCTCTACGCGGGGTCGGCGGCGGTCGTGGCGACCCTGGGGACGTTCGCCCAGATGGGCACGGAGATTCACCTGATCCGCCGGGAGGTCGAGCCCGAGCGTGCCGTGTATGACCAGACCTTCACTTTCCTGGTCATCTCGACGCTGCTGGCCTGCGCGTTGGGGTACGTGATCTCGTTCGGGCTCGGGGACTGGATGGGCGACCAGCGGTTCGTGGCCCCGTTTCGGGTGTTGCTGATCAGCATTCCTGTGAACGTCCTCTGGGTGCCCGGACAAGCCATGCTCGAGCGTGCGTTTGAGTACAAGCGACTGGCGTGGATCGAGATCGGTGGAGACGTCGCGCTCTACGGCGTGTCCGTCACGCTGGCGTTCACCGGCATCGGCGTGTGGGCCCCGGTGGCGGGATACCTCGCGTGGCAGGTGTGGCTGCTCGTCGCGAGTTGCGTGGCGGCCCGGTACCTGCCTCGCCTGAACTTCTCGCGCGCTGGCTTGCGGGAGGTCGCGCGGTGGGGCCTGGGGTATTCGCCGGGCTTGGGGTTTCGGCAGATCGAGGGAGTGATCGGCCCCCTGGTCGTGGGCCGGTTTGCCGGCGCGGCCGGCGTCGGTTACGCGACGTTCGTGGGCCGGCTCGTCGACACGCTGGGCTTTCCCGCCCGTGCCTCGTGGCGGCTGTCGATCGTGTCCTTCGGCAAGGTCCAGAGCGATCTGGCCAGGCTGAAGCGGGGGGCGGCCGAGTCGATGGCGCTCCAACTCCTCGCGCTCGGCCCGGTCTTTGCCGGGTTCTCGCTGGCCATCACGGTCGTCGTGCCGCTGCTGTTCGGGCACCGCTGGTCGCACGCGATCCCGCTGTATCCGTACCTGGCGCTGTCCGCGATCGGACTGGCGGTGCAGAACTCGCAGATGACCGTGCTGTACGTGTTCAAGCGCAATAAAGCCGTGGCCAAGGTGAACGCGGCCCGCGTCGTGCTGCTCGCGCCGGCGGCGTTCCTGCTGCTCCCCGCGATGGGGCTGATCGGATTCGGCGTCGCCAGCGTGATCACGATGCTGTCGCTGTTCGTGAGCGACCGGGAGGTTCGCAGGATCGTTCCGCCCAACTACCGGCCGGCGATGCCGTGGGCGATCGCGTTCATTCCGCCGCTGTTCATCGTCACGGTCGGTGTTCCGTTCGGCCTGCTGCTGTTGCTGCCTACCGCGTTCGTCCTGACGACGCCCGCCCCTCGCAGGCAGCTGAGCGGCTACGCGGCGCTCGTTCGCTCGAGGCTTCGCCGGCCGGCGACAGCCTGACCAGCACCAACTACTACTGCGCGCGGTAGTCGATGCCTGCCGACGCGATCCGCGGGTGCGTGGCCGCAGGTGGCGAATGTGTGGACGCGACCTGATTCCAGGTGGTGTCACCGGTCGACGGCTTCGGCCACAACCACCAGCCTCGCCACGTCCTCACAGGATTCGGCGTCACCGCGACGTTCGATAGATGCAGCGGGACGCGGGGCGAGGTCTGGAGCCACAGCGCGTAGCCGCCCTGCGAGTCGTTGATGTACACGTTGCGAAGATCGAACAGAGTCGGGGGCGGCCCGTCGTAGTGCTGGTTGGGGAGCAGGAAGAACCCCTGGTACTGGGTGCTGCCCCACAGGCCGTCGACCAGCAGGCGGCCGGGGCCCGCCCACGTCTGGATCAGATCGGCGTGGTTGGTGGTGAAGCCACCGTGCACCTTGTCGATGTAGATGTTCTCCAACTCGACCGTGGCCTTGTCCGACTCAGAGAGGTCGAAGCCCTCCATCAGCTGCGGTCCGGTGAAGCGGACGCCCTCGATGTGGATAGTGCCGGTCTGGGCTTCGAGCTGCACGGCCCCTGATCTGTCCGGGACGTTCACGGTGCCGCCCACCAGGACCACGTTGTGGCCGCCCGCGATCGTGAGGCCGTGGGGCGCCTGGAGCGGCTTGCCCATCGGCAGCTTGAGGATGTAGTCGCGGTTGCCATTGAGGACTACGTTCGTATTCGCGCTTGTGATCTGGATCACTTGAGGATCGTGTAATGCGGGCGCCGGCCAGGCCGGCTTCGAGACGGCCGCACGCCGGTGGTGCGACGTGCCGCTGGTGGCCAGCAGCACGACGGCGACGATGACGATGCCGAGGAGGGCGATGTTCAGGGCGCCGATCACGCCCGTTCTCGTTGGAGTTCGCAGCATTGGAACATCACCTGCCCATGCGTCCGGCCGCGCAAACCGCGCTGTTCTAGCCTCGCCGGGCGCTCAGCGCGCGCCGGTAAACGGCCTCGGTCTCGGCGGCCATCCGGTCGGCGGCGAACCGCTCGAGCCCGACGCCGGACCGCTCTCGCCAACGCTCCAGTTCCGATGGCGCGCGCAGCAGCGCGGCCAGTGCCGCCGCCAGCGAGTCGGGATCGCCGACCGGCACGACCAGCCCCGCCGCACCGTCGTCGACCGCCTCGGGCAGACCGTCGGCGTCGGTGACCACGACCGCGCAGCCGGCGAGGCGCGCCTCCACAGCGGCCAGTCCGAACGACTCGCGGTAGGAAGCGAGCACGAAGATCTCGGCGGCGCCCAGATACGACCGCGGGTTCGACTGGAAGCCGACGATGTGGATGCGCTCGGCGAAGCGGCTGTGCGCCACGCGCGCTTCCAGGTCCGCGCGCTCGGGACCGTCGCCGACGAAGTACAGGTTCACCGCGGCGTCGCCGGCGGCGATCCTTTCGAATGCGTCGAGCAGCACGTACATGCCCTTGTGCTCGACCAGGCCGGCGACCGTGACGATCGCGGGATGGGCGAGCGACACGGTGCCCGCGCCTTCGAGCAGCGAGTGTCGGGCTCCGTGCAGCGGGCCGTTCTGGACCACGCGGATCCGGCCACGCGGGACGCCGGTCGAGGCAAGCGAGGCCGCGGCGCCTTCGCTGACCGCGATGATCACGTCGGACAGCTTGAGGATGCGCCCGCGCGACTCGAACTCGTTGTGGTCGGTGGCCACGAGCGCAAACGGCGCGAGTGGCGTGAGCAGCTTGGCCGCCACCGTCGCGTAGGGGCGATGAGCGTTGACCACATCGGGACGTAGGCGGTGGACGATTCGGGCGAGGCGCAGCAGTACGCGACCCCGCCCGGCCAGCGTGTCCTCGCGTCGCAACGGCCGATGCTCCACGCCGTGCTCTCGGAGCAGCGGCTCGTAGTTGCCACCGCCCGACGCGATCACGACCCGGTGCCCCGCCGCGGCCTGCGCGCATGCGAGATCGACGGTGACGTTCACGATCCCGTTGCCCACGTTGCGCACGTGATCGAGGATGTGCAGGATGGTCAGGCGCTTGCCGTCCACTTCCTCATCGCGGCGCGGCACCGATATGTCAGTCACTGAAGCGGTCACCATGGGTCACCCGGACGGCGTTGCCACAACCGGTAGACGCTCGTTGCCGCTCGCGACATGCGAGCGCACATGGAGTCCATCGAGTGCAGTGGCCAGCCTTCGGCCCACCGCCTGCTCGGAGCAGACCTCCCGCCACCAGGCTAGCGACGCCTCGTGGAGCGCCTGCTGTCGATCGGGATCGGCCAGCAGCGCGGGCAGCACCTGGTCAAGCTCATGCCAGGAGCCCAGCGTGATGGCGGGGGCACCCTGGAGGAACGGGCGCGGCGGCAGCTGCTCGCAGATCACGATGCAGCCGTACCGCCAGGCCTCGAACAGGCGGTAGCTCTCGGCTGCGGTGCCGCGCGGCACGAGCGCGACGCGCGCGTCCATCATCGCGTCCGCGTAGTCGGTCACCTGCATGGTCGGGAGCGCGCGGAACTCGCCGCTGACCGTGACCTTGGCGCGGATTTCCGGGTGCACCCGGCAAACGCGGTCGAGCTCGTCGAGCATGTGCTTGCGGTAGAGCTGCTTCGGGTTGCCGAGCAGGCGCTTGGCCAGGCGCTTCCAGCGCTCCTTGCGGTCGAGGTCGTGGAGCAGGCTGCCGCCGAAGTAGACGTCGGTGGCGCGCTCGGGCAGCGGCTTGACCGGCAGCTCCGGTTGACGGTAGTAGCCGAGCGGGACATCGAGCACGTTGTCCAGACCGGGCCACGACCAGCCCCGCTGGGCCAGCACGCGCCGTGTGCGTGACTCCGCGCGTGCCCGTTCGACCCGCACACGCAGGTAATTGCCGAGCGCGAAGGCACCCAGTTTGCTCGGCGGGGTCAAGGTGCTCCAGGGAAACCACGGGCGGCCCGGCAGCGTGCGAAGCGTGGCCAGCACGCGCGAGGCATACGCGGGCGTGCGGAACCACTCCTCGTTGAGCAGGATGACGATCACGTTCTCGCCATAGCTGGGCAGCGACTCCGTGTCCTTGGTCATGTAGACGGTCAGCGGGCCGTGCTCCCAGTCGCGCTCGAGCTCGCGCAGCACACCGCCGAAATACCCGCAGTCGGCGAGCGGCGGCTCGGCCGAGGAGTACGGATCCCACGCCCGCGGGCCGTCCTCGAAGCACACGTAATGCTCGTGGCTCACGCAGACGCCCCCTGGCCCCGCGACTCCTCGATCGCTCCACGTTGTTGCTCCAGACGGCGCAGCAACCGCGCGGCGGCGTCCTGGACCGCCCACACGCGCGCCCAGCCCGCGGTCTGCACGAGGATCGTCAGCGAGCCTGCGAGCGCGGAATGGGCGCGCTGGCGGCGTCCCAGGCGAATCAGCCGTGCGGCCGCGGCGGGGAGGTCACGCTCGAACTCATCGCCGCTCAGCGCGACGTCCGGGTGCCGGCCGGCCAGCAGGACACGCGCCGCGCCCTGGCTGCGGGCATCGCGGACGAACGCCGGCAGCGAGCGTTCGTGCAGGTGCTGGGCGTGGAGCGAACGATCGAACACCCCGGTGAGCCCGGCCTCCCGGCACCGCAGGCCGAAGTCGCGGTCGGGGTGGTAGCGCGCGGTGAAGCCCGGATTCGGCATCCCGACGGCCAGGCAGGCCTCGCGGCGCATCGAGAAGTTGCCGGCCCACAGCGTGTCCAGGACGCTGCCCGGTTCCCGCTCGTAGATCTCGCACCGGCCCTCATACTCGCGAGCGTAGATGCGCGTGGCGAAGTCGACGCCGGAGCGCTCCGCGGGCGGGGCCACCGGCATGTAGCCGACCACGACGTCGGCCGCCTGCTCGGCGTGGCGACGCGCGTGGCCGCTGACCAGCCCGGGCGCGGCGAGCACGTCGTCGTCGAGAAACAGGACGACCTCGCCGGTGGCGGCGCGGGCGCCTGCCTGGCGCGCCGCCATTTCGCCGCTGTTCTCGATCCACATCGGGCGCAGCCGGGGCTCGGCGTCCGCCATGCGCCGGGTCAGCTCGAGCGAGCCGTCCACCGAGCCGTCGATGGCCACGATCACCTCGTGCGCGGCGGGGTCGTCGAGCAGCGGGCGAAGGACGCGTTCGAGCGCGTGGGCGCGGTTGTACGTCGGCACGACGACAGAGATCGCCGGTTGCGATGACACGGTCTCCACCGTAGCGGCCCGCCGTCCGGCCCGGGTCACCGTAGTGATTTGCGCGAGTTTCGAACAGACGTCCGGGGGGTGTCGCCTTACAGACCTCCTGTCCCCAAAGCGGGTTCAGCCCAGGCGCGATCACGCCGATCTTGATGGCAGTGAGAGTTTTTCGGAGGCAAGGAAAGACACTGCCCCGTCTTGCGATGTGCGCAGCGTTTGTGCTGCTTGTCACATCGGGCGTCAGCAGCGCGGCGCTCGCCAAGCACACATCGGCAAAGCACCGCACGGTGCACCGGACCGCGTGCGTCAATGCCCGCAAGGTCAAGGGCAAGAGCAAGCCACGCACGAAGGCGCGCGTCCGCCGTTGCGCCAAGCCGGTGAAGCACACCGTGCGGGGGCGCACAAAGGCGCCGGCCCCGAAGCCAGCCCCGCGGCCGGTGCAGACGACCACTTCGCGGCCGACGACAACGACGGCGACCCAGCCGACGAGCACGACGCTCCGGCAGTCAGCACCGGTCACGCCCCCGGCGACGAACTCCGTTCCCGCCGGCGCCTCCGCCTGGGACAAGCCGGCACTGGTAGATCCGACCACGCTCGTGATAAATGCAACGAACAGCAATCTGGTGCTCAACCAGAGCAAGGACTACATCCTGTACTGCCTACCCGGACCGGTCGCGCTACCCAGCGGGTTGACCGTGTGGGGTGGTCACAACGTGGTGATCGACGGATGTGAGATCGATGTGACCGGCCACAGCGGCGGGATGGCGTTGAAGAACACCACGGGCACGATGTGGCTGCACGACATCCGCATCAGCGGCGATCAGTTGATGGAGGGGATCGACCTGCAGGAGGGGGGCGCCACGGTGGTCATGCGCGATGTGCTGATCGACACGGTGTACGGGAGCTACAGCACCAATCACGCGGATCTGATCCAGACCTGGGCCGGCCCGGCGCGGTTGCTGATCGACGGGTTCACCGGCACGACCCAGTACCAGGGATTCTTCCTGCTCCCGAACCAGTGGTACACCGGTGCGGCGCCGACGCAGTGGGATCTGCGCAACGTCGACATCGACGACACGCAGGGCGCCTACGCGCTGTGGGTCTCCGACCAGGACGGCGCCTTCCCGCTCAACGTTCAGAACGTGTACGTCGCCGACAATCAGGCCCGGACGTGGCGCGGCTGGTGGCTATGGGGCTTCGGCGATCAGGACTCGAACACCCCGGGCCAGGGAACCTGGGCGAACGTCGTCGCCGGAGCTCCGCCGGCCGGCCATTACGTCACCGCGACCGCCGGTGGCGTCACCGGGGTCGACGAGGGCGTCTCGCCGGCGGCCCTCCAGGGCGAGCAGCCGTAAGAGGCGAGCGGCCCTCCCGGGGCGAGCAGCCCTGAGAGCCTGTCTAAGCTCGCTGCATACGTCTCGCCATCGTCAGCCGCGAATTTCCCCCGGTCACCAAGTACACGGGCGGCATCGGGCGCCAGTACGCCCGGCTCGCCGCCGAGCTCGTCGTTCAGGGCCACGAGGTCCACATGGTCACGATCGCCGACGACGCGAGCGGCTATCGGACGCTCGACGGCGTGCACGTCCACATGCTCCGGGAGCCGAGCCCGCCCGGGCCGCTACGCGCGTCGCGCGGGATGGTAGGACGGGCGATCCAGGTCGATCGCGTCCTGCGTGCCGCTGGCCCCTGGGATCTTGTGTACGGCGCGGAGTGGCGCGGAGAGTTGGCGCGCCATGCGGTGGCTCGCCATCGCGCCCCGGTCGTGACCAACCTGGCGACATCGCTGGCCAAGCTGCACGACGTCAGCACCAACGGGAGCCGGCGCGGCGCGGTGCTGCGCAGCGCCGGCCAGCGGGCGCTCGAGCGGGCCCAGGCCGAGCGCTCGGACGCGATCATCGCGCCGTCCACGGCCATGCTCGAGTTCGCCCGCGACGTCTGGAACATCGCGCACGTCCCGTCGCACGTGCTGCCGAACATGCTCGACGTCGCGGGCACGCGCCGGCTGGCGCGCGGCCAGCCGCCCCTCACCTACCCGGCAGACGTACCGACGGTGGCGTTCTTCGGCCGGCTCGAGTCCGTCAAGGGCGTCGACGTCCTGGCCCGCGCGATGCGCCGGCTGTGGAGCCGGGGCCGGAGCGCGCAGCTCGTGCTGATCGGCCATGACACGAACTGGGGCGGGGGCGATTCCATGCTCGCTCGGGTCAAGGGCATCGCGGCGCCCTTCGAGGCAAGGGTCACATTCATCGGCAATCAGCCGTCAGACAGCCTGTTCCCCGCGGTGGCCGCCGCGGACGTGGTGGCGCTTCCGTCGCGCTGGGAGAGCTTCTCGCTCGCCGCGCTCGAGAGCATGGCGCTCGGAAGGGCGACGGTGGTCACCGGCGTGGGTGGGGTCACCGACTTCGTCCACGACCGGGAGAACGGCCTGGTGGTCGCGTCCGAGGACGATGAGGCGCTCGCCGCGGCGATCGAGGAGCTTCTCGAGGACGCCTCGCTCCGGCTGCATCTGGGCGAGAGCGCTGCCCGCCGCGCCGACGACTTCGACGTGGCGGCGGTCACCCGCGCCCATGCCGATCGCTTTGCCCAGATCGCCCGCGCCGGGCGGCGCAACTAGTTCCGGCGCGCCACCAGATAGTGCATGTTGGTGCACCCGCGGTCGCGGAAACGCTCCCATACCTCGACCGGATAGCTCGCGTTGTAGTTCAGATAGTCGACCGAATGCACCACTGACATGCCCGCTGCCTCGACGCGCTCGATGACCTTGGGCCACTCGATGTGGTCGTCGACGGTGACGTGGATGTCACCCTCGCGCCGCAGCATGTACTGCGGATCGCGCAGCTTGTGCACCGCGTGCACGTAGTTGCGGGGGACCAGAAGGCGCTGCCAGCGTCGGCGGTGAGGGTTCCACAGCCCGGGTTCCCGCCGGCGGTGCTCAGTGGCCGCTCGCCGGAACTCGGCCCAGCAGCTGTCCGGGCGCCAGTACTCGTCGTTCACCTCGTGGTCGATGTACACGAGCCCGCCGGGCCGGAGCACGCGGGCGATCTCCGGGACGATGGCCAGGTAGTCGGGAATGTGGTGCAGGACCGAATAGAGCGCGACGATGTCGAACGTGGAGTCGGGGAGGACGTCCAGGTCCACGCCGTTGATGTGCGCGGTCTCGATCGCGTCGCCGAAGCGACCGCGGAGGAGCTCGATGAAGTGGGGCGAGACCTCCGCGGCGGTGACGCGGGCTCCCAGGTCGAGCAGATGCGCGGTCAGGTTGCCCGATCCGGCGCCGAGATCGAGCGCGTGCGGCTGTGTCACTCCAGATTCCGACACCACGCGGTGCAGAGCGTCGCGCAGCCTCGTCTGCTCGATGTCGTTGAAGATCTCGGGATGGTTGCCGTCGTAGGTTGCATGGTGCTTCGCGTAACTTTGGACTGAACGCTCGATCAGTTGCGTCGAGCCGTCGTGCGGGAGCTGGTCATTGGTTGGCATGGCCCGGACGGTAGCGGCACGGTCCGGGTGCGTTTGCGGCACGGCCGGAACCTCTGCCTACAATCGCCGGATGACAACTCAGGCTCAGGAACTCACCGAAGCTCCGCAGGCATACGGCGCCGGTTGGCATGTGGCCCGTCTGGGCTGGGCGCCCGACAGCCCACAGCGCGAGCGATCCGGCGGAAGGGTCCTCCCGCTGGTGCATCCGGACCGCTACGTGCGCATCGCGCGCAGCAGCCCGGTGCGCCTCGAGGACAATGCCGTGGGCACGCTGTACGAACGCTGGCCGAGTGCCCGGCGCTGGCGCGACGCGCTGCGCGCTTGCCTCAGCTGACCCGGCGGTCGCCGGCCTCCAGATCCAAATACGTACCGCCGCGGTAGCCGGCGAGCGCGGCGCGCCAGGCGGGTGACGCGAGCACCGCGAACTCGTCCTCCCAGCCGGGGTGCACGAACACCTCGACCGGCCGCCGGTGGGCCAGCGCCAGCTTGTCCGCCATGCCGGTGCCGCCGAGCCCGGGGTCGAGTGCGCGGATCGAGAAGCATCGGTCGGTCGTTGCGAAGTGCACCCGCATGACTCGCGCCAACGCCGCGCGGGCCAGACGACGCGAGGCGCGGCTCTCGTAACTCATGCGGTTGACCGGGCGCCGGCAGCGCTTGACCCGCCACAGCGCCCGCGTAAGCAGCGCGTTCGGCACGAGGTGCATGTGCTGATGGCCGTCGACGTGGGTCGGTGCGCTCCCGTAGAGCTCGGCGAAACGCGCGAGCTGAGCTCCGATGCACCGCTCGAAGTCGGGTGCCCAGCGCGGGTGATACATGTAGCGATCGCCACGAGCGGAGCGCAACCAGTCGACCACGCGCCGCTGCGTGGCCGCGATCTCCTCCGGGACGTCGGGCGCTGTGAACGGCTCGATCAGGTTGAGGTGCAGTCCGACCGGAATGCCCGCGGTGCGCGCGAGTTCCGCCGCTCGTGCGGAGTCGCGCATCCACACCATTGCGGTGGCGCTGGTGATCGTGCCGCGCCCGAAGCAGTCGAGGATCGCATCGGTCTCGGCCTGCTCGAGTCCCAGGTCGTCGGCGTTCACGATCAAGAGTCCCTTGCCGCTCACCCATCGGCAAGGTAGTGCACTGCCGCTATGGTCGCCGGGGTGAGCGAACGACCGAGGATCGCCTGCATAGCCTGGGTCCGGGAGGACAGCCGATCGCGCTCGATCGCCCGCGCGCTGGGCGGTGAGTCGCGCACGTTCTACGACCTGGGGCTGCAGGCCAAGTCGCTCGTGCCGCTTCGCTACCTGCTCAGCGCCGTGCGGACCGTCGCCTACCTCGTGCGACGTCGTCCCCGGGCGGTGATGGTCCAGGCGCCGCCGGTACCGGCCGTCGCCATCGCCTGGGCGTGGAGCCGGCTCTCCGGCGTGCCGCTGCTGATCGACAGTCACCCGGCCTCGTTCGGCACCGAGCCGGCCCGCGTCGATCGGGTGATGCGTCCGCTGCTGGCCTGGCTGGTTCCGCGGGCGGTGGGATGCATCGTGACCACACCACGGCTTGGTGAGCAGATCTCACGCTGGGGCGGACGACCGCTCGTCGTCCACGAGGCGCCGATGCCCTGGGAGCACGCGATCGGACCGCGGGGCTGCTCAGCGGAGCGTCGCGTGCTGTTCGTGTGCACGTTTGCCCCGGACGAGCCGGTCATGGAGGTTCTGAACGCCGCCCGCCGGGTGCCCGACGTGACGTTCGCGATCACCGGCGATCTCCGGCGGCTGCCCGACAAGGCTCGGCAGGCCGCTCCGGACAACGTGCAGTGGGTTGGCTACCTGGCCGGAGACGATTACGTGGCCGCGCTCGCCCGGGCCGACGTGATCATGTCGCTGACCATGCGCCCCGAGTCGGTGGCGCGCTCGGCGCACGAAGGTGTGGATGCGCTGCGGCCGATGGTCATCTCGGGTGGCCCGCACATGAGAGATCTCTTTCCCTACGCGGTGTTCGTCGAGAACGAACCCGAGAGCATCGCGGCCGGGGTCGCGGACGCACTGGGCCGCTGCGAAGAATTGAGCGCGCAGGCGATCGAGGCACGCGCGGCGCAACACCGCCGGTGGGACCAGCAGTTGGCCGAGATCCAGTCCGCGCTCAGCGCACCCGACGCGGCAGGGCAGCGCCCGACCGTCGGTCGGGCGGTGGGATCAGCCAAACCGGATTGACAATCTGAGATCCGGGTAAGGCACAGAGAGGCCCTTGCTATGTTGCGGGGTCGACGGTGTCGTTCCCGCCGGGGAGAGCGCCCGGCCCAGATTCGGTCTTCGCAGGATGTTCACACGCGACGACCGATGTCCGTTCCCGTCCACGTCCGTCCCACGTCTTTCCACGTCCGCACATGACACAGCCACGTCTGCACATGACACAGCTACCTGCACATCAATTGCTGGTTCACCTGCGCGCTGCGGCGCGCTTCACGTCCACGTCACCCGGTCAGCCCGATCCGGAGTCAGGGGGCTTCGCATGAGCTTCACCGCAGCATCGCGTCCACATGGATCTTCCCGCTCCGGTGCGGTGATCCGCCGACTGTGGATCCTCCCCGTCTCGATTGCGATCGTCGCCGCGCTCGCCTATGCGGTCTCGGGGGTCCAGTCCGCGACCTACACCGCGCAGTCGACGGTCGTGGTCACCTCGGCGCCCGGGACCGGCGCCACCGCTGCCAACGCAAGCCAGGCATCGGGCCTGGCCAACACGTATTCCTCGGCGCTGCCGCACGACCCGGTGCTCCAGTCCTACGTGAGCGGCCACGCCGGTGTGCCGGCCGCCTCGGCGATCAGTGCGCTGCCCAGCCGCGGCTCGCTCGTGCGACTGAAGGTCACCGAGAGCAGCGCGTCGGCCGCCGTCAAGGGCGCCCGCGCGCTCGCCAAGGCCCTGAGCGGCGCACATCCGGCGAGCGCGGTCCTCACCCCAGGCGTGCTCAAGCTCGTGAACACCCCGACCAATGCCTCGTCGGCTGGTCTCAGCGCCACGGGCGCCCAGAGCTACCAGGCCACGGTGACGTTCGTGGTGCCGCCGTCGGCCGGGCCGACCGAGGGCATCAACCCCGACGACGCGGATCACCTGGCTCAGACCTACGCCGGCGTCATCCCGAGCGACGACACGCTGCTGGGCGACGTCGGCAAGACGATCGGCGAGTCCTCCTCGACGGTCAGCCAGAACCTGTCGGTGGTCAACGAGCAGAACACCTCGTTGCTGCAAATCAGCTTCAAGTCCTCGCAGCCGAACCAGGCCGCCGAGGGCGCCCGCACCGCGGCGCGGCTGTTGACCGGAGCCAACCCAGTGGCCGCCGGGATCGTTCCGTCATCGCTCCAGGTCGTCTCGCTGCCCAAGAACCCGGGCCCGGCGGCCAAGAGCAAGAGCAAGGCGATCGTGATCGGCGCCGCGCTCGGACTCGTCCTCGGCATCGTGCTGCTGATCGCGTGGGAGCGGTCGGACCCGCGCATCCGGGACGCTCGCGAGCTCTCGACGCAGATCGGCTGCCCGGCCACTCCGGTCGACCGCCTCTCGCCCAACGCCGCGTACGCGCTGCTCGAGCGGTGGGCGTCGTTGACCGAGCACGTGCCGGCGCGGGTGGCCGTGCTGCCCGCCTCGCCATCGGTGGAGCTCCAGACCGTGGACGCGATGAACGACCTGGTCTCGGCCGGTGGCCGGCTGGTCCGCTACATCGACGCTCGCGCCGGAATCGTCCCCGAGGATCTGGCGGGCGCAACCGCGGAGCCTGAGACGGGCGTGGTCCTGGTGCACGCGGGCGCGCCCGGCGGAGAGAGCGCCGGCGAGGCGATCGCGCTGGGCTGCGACCTCACCGTGGTCGCGGTCCCGGCCGGCTCGCGCGCGGCCGACATCCGCCAGCTCGGCGAAGAGCTGACCAGCTTCGGGATCGTCCCCGTCTGGGCTCTTTTGACGTCCGGCTCTCGCCGCGCTGCCCCACGGCAGACGCAGGTTGCAGATGCCGTTCCGAGCTGAGCCGAGACTGGTCGGAGCCGGCGCGCACGAGCTGGCGTCGGTCTCGTCGTTTGGCGAGGGCGAGCCGCTCCGGCTCCCCTTCGACCTGCAGCGACATCACCTGTTCCTGCTTGCGGTGGCCATCGTCGCGATGGTCGTGGTGGCCGTCGGCGCCGGCCTCTCCCCACTCATCGGGGCGGGCCTGGTCGTGGCCATCGCGCTGGCCTTCGCGGTCGCCCTGAACGAGACCCTGGGGCTCGTCCTGCTCGCGGCGCTGGTACCCGCCACGGCGGGGCTGGCCAAGAGCGTGCCGCTGCCCGGGGTCCGGCTGTCCGAGGCCGTTGCAGGCGGCGTGGGGGCGATCCTGCTCCTCTCCGCCCGGCGCACCGTACGCTGGACCGCGCTCGACTGGCTGGCGCTGCTGTACGCGCTGGCCACGCTGGTGCTGGGGGGCTGGGATCAGCTCCACGGCAGCCAGCACTTCGGACTCGGACAGATCGAGTTGCTGCTCGGCCCGTTCCAGTTCCTGCTGCTGTACCGCGCCACGGCGCTGACCGCGCACACCGCCGAGCGCCGGCGGATGGTGCTCCGGATCGTGCTGTGGGCGAGCGTCCCCGTGGCGCTCCTGGCCATCGGGCAGCAGTTCAACTTCCCGGGCGTCAGGAGCCTGCTCGTCTCGCTCACCCACAACAACGTCTACACCCCGGGCCAGACCGCGCGGGTCACCGGGCCCTTCCCGCTCTGGCACAACCTGGCCGGCTACCTGTTCATGGTGCTGCTGGTGATCGGGGCGCTGCTCATCCGGCGCGTGCCCGGGGTCCTCTCCCGGCGCGTGCTGGTCGGCATCGCGCTCCTCGACGCGATCGCCCTGCTCGAGACCCTGAGCATCGCGCCGATCGTGGGGGTGGTCGTCGGTGTGGCGATCATCGGGATCTGGCACCGCGGCCTCGGCCGGGTCATGGTCGCGCTGGTGGCGGTGCTGGTGATCGGCCTGCTCGTGTTCGGCGGCCGAATCGACGCCCGCTACAGCTCGGAGTTCAGCCAGTCCCCGGGCGAGGGCCGCTCGGCGGTCGTACCCCAGACGGTTCAGTACCGCTACGACCTGTGGACCACCCAGCTGCTCCCGCTGCTCAGGGGACACGTACTCACCGGCTACGGCCCCGACCTGCCTGCGCAGCTGCAGAACTTCCCCTTCACCGAGTCGCTGTACATCAACCTGCTCTACAAGGGCGGGGTGATCCTGCTCGTCGTCTGGATCGCGTTGTTCCTGACGATGGCGCTCGCCGCAGTGAAGGCCGCGCGCGATCGAGATCCGCTGCAACAGGCGCTGGGGGCGGCGCTGGTGGCCGCGATCGTCTGCCTGATCTTCATGCAGGCGCTCGAATCGGACTTCACCGACGATGGCATGCCACAGGTGCTGTGGATGCTGCTCGGCTTGCTCGCCTTCCGCGAGGTGACCGTGACCGCGGTCACGAGCCGAGTGCGCAGCAGGCTCGAAGATGCCCGTCGCCAGCGCGCCTGGGCCGGAAGCGTGGCGATGGCGCTACAGGCCCTCGATCCCGGCAGCCGCGAGCTGCTCACCCTGTCCTACCGCCACGGGCTCGACGACGACGAGGTCGTCGGAGTCATAGGCCTCAGCCCGCGCGCGATCGCGCGGTGGCGAAGGTCAGCCCTGAGCCGGCTCGCGGTTCGCACCAACATGAGCCCGTCCGCCGTGGAGCAGGTGCTGCGCTCGGGCGCCAGCGGGACGTGATGACCGCCTTGTCGACTGGACATGACGAGCTCGCGCTCGTCCACGACTATCTGCTGGTTCTGCGCGGCGCGGAGCGAACGTTCGCCGCGATCGGCGACGTCTGGCCGACCGCACCCGTCTACACGCTCCTCTACGACGGCGAGGGCACCGAAGGCCGCTTCGCCGGCCATCCGGTCGCCACGTCGGCGCTCCAGCGCACCGGCGTTCGTCAGGGTGACTTTCGCAAGCTCCTTCCCCTGTTTCCACTCGCCGCCGAGCGCCTGCCGGTCGAGCGGTACCCGGTGGTCGTCTCGAGCAGCAGCGCGTTCGCCCACGGGGTGCGCCCCGGTCCCGGCGCGGTGCACGTCTGCTATTGCCACACCCCGTTCCGCTACGCCTGGTTCGAGCGCGAACGGGCCATGTCCGAGGTCCCCGCGGCGCTGCGCCCGCCACTTTCCGCCGCACTCGCCGGCATCCGTCGCTGGGACCGCAAGGCCTCCGGCCGGGTGACCCACTACGTGGCCAACTCACGCCACACCCAGCGCCGGATCAAGAAGCTCTATGGCCGCGAGTCGACCATCGTGCACCCGCCGGTCGAGGTCGAGCGCTTTCACTCCGCGGAGCCCGACGACTACTTTCTGGCCGTCACCGAGCTCGTGCCGCACAAGCGCATCGAGGTGGCCGCGCAGGCGGCCAGCGATTCGGGGCGGCGTCTCAAGGTGGTCGGCGGAGGGCCCGAGCTCGAGCGCCTGCGCGCCAAGTACCGGCGCAAGGTCGAGTTCCTCGGGCGCGTCGAGGACCACGAGCTCGTCGACCTCTACGCCCACGCCCGGGCGCTGGTCCTGCCCAACGTCGAGGAGTTCGGGATCGCCGCGGTCGAGGCGCAGGCGGCCGGACGCCCGGTCATCGCCGCGGCGGCCGGCGGGGCCCTCGAGACCGTGCAGGAGGGCGTGACCGGACGCCTGGTCCCGCCGGACGACGGGCCCGCGCTGGAGCGGACACTGCGCGAATTCGACGGCCGCGAGTTCGACGCTGGTGCCATCCGCCGTCACGCCGAACACTTCTCGGCAGCGGCGTTCCGTGGCCGCTTCCGAGAACAGGTTCACGACGCGCTTCACCAATCATCCCGCGCGGACTGAGGACAACCCCCGTGGCCAAGCCCCAACCCCCGTTCTTCGCCGCCTCCGCCGGTGGGCACCTCGATCTGCTCCGGGTGCTCGCCCCCCAGGTGCTGGACGGCGACGAGCCGGTGTGGGTGACCTCGCAGACGCCGCGTGGCGAGGCCCTGCGGGCCGACCGCGGCCGAGGTGGAGCTGCTGCCGGAGTTCGGTCGCAGCCCGCTCCGCGCGCTGGCCAACCTGTCCGCGGCTGCGCGGCTCGTGCTGCGCCGGCGCCCCAGGGTCGTGATCAGCTCGGGTGCGGGGGTGGTGGCGCCGTTCTGCCTGCTGGCCCGGCTGGCCGGGGCGCGCCTGGTCTACGTGGAGACGATGGCGCGGGTGAGCAGCCCGAGCAAGACCGCTCGCTTGCTCTCCCGCTTCGCCTCCCGGGTGGTGGTGCAGTGGCCCGAGCTGGCGCCGGCCCTGCCGCGGGCCGTCGTGTGCCGTCCCACGCTGCTCGAGAATCTCCCGGAGGGACGGCCCCACGACGGGGCGGGCACCTTCGTCGCCGTCGGCACCCACCGCCAGCCCTACACACGCCTGCTCGAGATCGTGACCCGCGGGATCGACGAGGGGTTGCTCCCGGGGCCGGTGCGGGCCCAGATCGGGCCGGCCCCCTGGAGCGCGCCCGGCGCACAGGCGAGCCCCCATGTGAGCCGCGAGGAGCTCGAGGCGGCCGTGCGCTCGGCCGCCGTGGTGGTCTGCCACGGCGGCGCCGGGATCATCTCCTCGGCGCTGGCTGCCGGGCGGCGGCCGATAGTGGTCCCGCGTCGCGCAGCGCTGGGCGAGCACGTGGACGATCACCAGTTTCAGCTGACGCGCAAGCTGGCCGACTGGGGGCTCGTCGTGGCGGTCGAGGATCGTCTGACCGCAACCGAGGTTCAGGCGGCGCGAGGAACGCTGCGCCTGCCGCCCGAGCTGAGCGAGCGTCCCACCGCCGCCCAGGTGCTCCGCCGCGAGCTCGCCAGCTGACGCCACGCCCGCCGCTACTCTGCCCGAGATGCGACTGGACCACGTGATGCCGGATGCCCCCGCCGGCGCCGGCGATCTCGAGATCACCGGCCTGGCCTACGACAACCGGGTCGTCCAGCCCGGCACCCTTTTCTTCTGCGTCCCCGGGTTCACCCGTGACGGCCACGAGTTTGCGCCCGCAGCGATCGCTCGCGGCGCGGTGGCGCTGGTGGTCGAGCGGCCACTGAACCTCGGCGTTGCGGAAATCCAGGTCCCGAGCGTACGGGCGGCGATGGCGCCGGCAGCCGCCAGGTTCTACGGCGATCCGACGGCGCGGCTCGAGACGGTCGGGGTCACCGGCACCAACGGCAAGACCACGACCGCGTTCCTGATCCGCGCCCTGCTCGAGGCGGATGGTCGGCAGACCGGCCTGCTGGGCACGGTCAAGAGCGTAATTGGGGGCGCCGAGCGGCCCGTGGAGCGAACCACTCCCGAGGCGATCGACCTCCAGCGCACGTTCCGCGAGATGCTCGAGGCGGGTGACGTGGCGTGCGCCATGGAGGTTTCCTCGCACGCCCTCAAGCTCCACCGGGCCGACGCGATCCAGTTCGCCGCGGGGATCTTCACCAACCTGACCCAGGACCATCTCGACTTCCACGAGACGATGGAGGATTACTACGCGTCCAAGCGGCGGCTGTTCGAGGCGGGCCGGGCGCGGCACTGGGTGGTCAACGTCGATGACCCGTACGGCGACCGTCTCGCCGCCGAGCTGGGTGGGACGGGACCGGTGATCACGTTCGCGGTCGAGCGCGACGCCACCTACCGCGCCACCGACCTGCAGACCGATCTGAGCGGGTCGCGCTTCACCGTGCACGGACCCGACGGCGCGACCGCGCTGAGCTCGCCGCTGCCCGGACGCTTCAACGTCTACAACGTGCTCGGGGCGCTGGCCGCCGCGCGCTCGCTGGGCGTCCCGATCGAGACCGCGGTGCGCGGGATCGAGACCGGGGGTCATGTACCGGGACGCTTCGAGCCCGTGGACGCCGGTCAGGCGTTCGCGGTGCTGGTCGACTACGCCCACACACCGGACTCGCTCGAGAACGTGCTCCGCGCCGCCCGGGGGCTCCTCGAGGACGCCGGACAGGGCGGTCGCCTGCACGTGGTGTTCGGCTGTGGGGGCGACCGCGACCGGGGCAAGCGCCCGCTCATGGGGGAGATCGCCACCCGCCTGGCCGATCGGGCGATCGCCACGTCCGACAATCCGCGCTCGGAGGAGCCGGAGGCGATCATCCGCGAGATCCTGGAGGGCGCCGGAGACGGCGTCGAGCAGGACATCGACCGCCGGAGCGCGATCGCCACCGCGATCGCCGGCGCCCAGCCGGGCGACGTGGTGGTCATCGCCGGCAAGGGCCACGAGCAGGGCCAGGAGTTCAAGGCCGGGCGCAAGATTCCCTTCGACGACGTCACGGTGGCGCGGGAGGCGCTCGCCGGCGCGCTGGCCGCGCGCTGAGCGCCCGCGAACAACCCGCCCGAGCCGCCAAGTAGTCTCACCGCTCAGAGCATGAGGACCTGGACACCCGAGCAAGTCGCGGGGGCCGCAGGGGCACGGCTCGTCTCGCCGCCACCCATGAACGCGGGTCCGGAGCGGGTGATCATCGACTCGCGCCAGGCCGGCCCGGGGTCGCTGTTCGTGGGCCTGCCGGGTGAGCACGTGGACGGGGGGCGCTTCGCCCCGCAGGCGCTGGCTGCGGGGGCCTGGGGTGTGCTCACGACCCCGGAGCACGCCGAGGCGGCGCGCTGCGCGGTCCCGGGTACGCTGCTCGCGGCGGATGACCCGCTCACGGCGCTCCAGCGCCTGGCCACCGCCTGGCGGCGCGCCCTGGACGTCCAGGTGATCGGCGTGACCGGGTCCACCGGGAAGACCTCGACCAAGGATCTGCTGCTGGCGCTGCTCTCGCCGCACCGGCGCACGGTGGCCTCGCGGGCCAATTTCAACACCGAGATCGGCGTCCCGCTCGAGATCCTGGGCGCCCCGGCCGACACCCAGGTGCTGGTGCTCGAGATGGCCATGCGGGGGGCCGGCCAGATCGCCGAGCTGGCCGCGATCGCGGAGCCCGACGTCGGGGTGATCGTCAGCATCGGACCCGTGCACCTCGAGCTGCTGGGTACGATCGAGGCGATCGCGGCGGCCAAAGCCGAGCTCATCGCGGCGTTGAAGCCATCCGGCACGGCGGTCGTGCCAGCGGGGGAGCCGCTGCTCGAGCCCCACCGGCGGACCGACCTTCAGACGATCACGTTCGGGGACGGGGGAGACGTCCACCTCGTTCGCTCCGAGGACCACGAGGTGGAGATCGACCTGGCCGGTCGCCCCGTCGTGCTCGACGTGCCGTTCCGGCAGGCCCATCTACGCCGAGACCTGCTCGCGGCGGCCGCCGCCGCGCTCGCCGTCCGCGTCGTCCCGAGCGGGCGCGTGGCGCTCGAGCTCACCGCCGGCCGCGGGCAGCACCTGGCGCTGCCCGGCGGCGTGACCTTGATCGACGGCTGCTACAACGCGAACCCAATGTCGACGCGGGCCGCCCTCGAGGACCTCCTGCACACGGCCACGCGTACCCCCGGCTCCCGGGCCGTGGCCGTGCTCGGCGACATGCTCGAGCTCGGCCCGCGCGAGCGCGACTTCCATCTCGAGCTCGGCGAGACGCTCGCCTCCTCGGGCGTCGAGCTCCTGGTCACGGTCGGACCGCTGGCCGCCGCCATGGCCGATCGCTTCGACGGCCGGGTGCACTCGGTGCCCGACGCCGCCGCGGCGGCCGAGCTCGTGCCCGAGCTGGTGCGCCCCGGCGACGTGGTCCTGGTCAAGGGCTCGCTCGCGGTGGGGCTCGAGGCCGTGTGCCGCGCGCTGTCTGCCCGTGACGAAGCCGGCGCGTCGAGCGGGGCGAGGGTCTGATGGGCTCGGTCTCCGGACGCGTTCTGATCGCGGGCACGGCCGCGCTGCTGCTCTGCCTGTTCCTCAGCCCGAAGTTCATCGAGTTCCTGCGCCGGCGCGAGTTCGGCCAGAACATCCGCGAGGAAGGGCCCGAGGGCCACAAGACCAAGGCCGGCACCCCGACCATGGGCGGGATCATCATCATGCTCGCGTTCGCGGTCCCGTACCTGATCCTGTCCACGCGCGATGCGGCCTCGATCGGGGTGTTCGGCGCCACCCTGGCCTGCGCGCTGCTCGGCTTCGCCGACGACTACACCAAGATCGTCAAACGCCGCTCGCTCGGGCTCCGGGGGCGGACGAAGCTGGTGGTGACGATCGCGATCTCGCTCGGGCTGTGGTGGGTGGCGACCAAGAAGGCGGGTGTGAGCGAGACGATCAGCATCCGCTTCATCGACGTGAGCGTCGATCTCGGGCCGCTCTACCCGATCCTCATCTACCTGGTCGTGGCGGGCACGACCAGCGCCGTCAACCTCACCGACGGGCTGGACGGGCTCGCCGCCGGGTCGGCGGCGATCGTGCTGCTGGCCTACATCGGGATCACCTTCATCACGTTCAACGAGTCCGACCTGACGCTGCTGGCCGCCTGCCTGGTCGGCGCCTGCATTGGCTTCTTGTGGTTCAACAGCTTCCCGGCCAGCATCTTCATGGGTGACACCGGCTCGCTGGGGATCGGCGGCGCGATCGCCGGGCTGGCCGTGATGACCAATACCGAGGTCCTGCTGATCCTGCTCGGGGGCATCTTCGTGATCGAGGCGCTGTCGGTGCTGATCCAGGTGTTCTCGTTCCAGATGTTCCGCAAGCGGGTGTTCCTGATGGCGCCGATCCACCACCACTTCGAGCTGCAGGCCTGGTCGGAGACCAAGATCATCCTGCGCTTCTGGATCGTCGCGGCGGCGTGCGCGGCGATCGCCTTCACGGTTTACCGCCTGAGCATCAAGGGGTGAGCCCAGCCCGGGCCAGGCCGCCGCTGCCGCCGGGTCCGTACCTGGTGGTGGGTCTGGTCCGCTCCGGCGTCGCTGCGGCGCTGGCCTTACGCGAGCGGGGCGCCGAGGTGATCGGCGTGGATGCCGGCGGGGCCGGCCGGCCGGCCCTGGCGGAGGCGGCGGGAAGGCTTCGCGCGGCGGGCGTCGAAGTACGGCTGGATGCGTCAGGCGTCGACCTTGCCGCCCGCGCCAGGACGCTCATCAAGAGCCCCGGCGTACCCCAGGACGCGCCCGTCGTGCGGGCGGCGCGGTCCCGGGGCACCACGGTGCTGGGTGAGCTCGAACTGGCGTGGCGGCTCATCCCGAACCAGTTCGTGGCCGTGACCGGCACGAACGGCAAGACCACCACCACCGAGTGGATCGGGCACGTCCATCGCGAGGCGGGGCTGGCGGTGGCGGTGGCGGGCAACGTGGGTACCGCGGCGTCGTCGCTTGCGCTCGGCGAGGGTCTCCCGGCCGACGCGACCGTGGTGTGCGAGGCGTCCTCGTTCCAGCTCGAGGACACGATCGCCTTCGCGCCCGAGGCGGCGGTGCTGCTCAACCTCGCGCCCGACCATCTCGACCGCCACGGCACCTACGGCGAGTACGTCGCCGCCAAGCTGCGGATCTTCGCCAACCAGGGCAATTACGACGTGGCGGTGTCGCCGGCCGAACTCCCCGGGGTCGAGGATCTCGGGGGCTGCGCGCGGCGAGTGACCTTCGGGTCGGGTCCCGGCCCTGACATGTCCGAGCGCGCCGGGTATCTGTGGTGGGGGGAGACGGCGTTGTTGGGAGTCGAGGAACTCGCGCTCCCGGGTGCGCATAACGTCGAGAACGCTTTGGCCACCGCCGCCGCGTGCCTCGCTCGCGGCGTCGACCCGGACGCGGTAACCGCCGGGCTGCGCACGTTCGCGGGGGTCCGGCATCGACTGGAGCCGGTGGCGGTGCGCGACGGCGTGACATGGGTCAACGACTCCAAGGCGACCAACGTGGCCAGCACGATCGTGGGCCTGCGCGCGTTTCCTGGCGGCATTCACCTGATCGCCGGCGGCCGCGGCAAGCAGCAGGATTTCTCGCCGCTCGCGCCCGAGGTGGCGGCGCGCTGCCGCGCCGTGTACCTGATCGGTGAAGCGGCCGGTGAGCTGGCCATCGCGCTGGAGGGGACGGGGGTGCCGCTGAGGGCGGCCGGTGATCTCGAGCACGCGGTGGCGCTCGCCCGCGCGGCCGCCGTACCCGGCGAGGTCGTGCTGCTCTCCCCGGCCTGCGCCAGCTTCGACCAGTACGCCGACTTCGAGGCGCGCGGCGATCATTTTCGAGCCCTCGCGGAGTCGGCCTGATGGCGGAGACGGCGGCGGCACGGGCCGGCACCCGGGGCGGTGGCCGCAAGGCATCACGCGAGGGCGCCGACGCGACCCGGGGTCGCTCCCGGGCGGCCGCCCGGCGCGTTGCCCCCCCGCTCGAGCACCGCATGCTGCTGACCGCGACGCTGTGCCTGCTCGCCTTCGGTGCGGTGATGGTCTACAGCGCCTCCTCGCCGCTCGGTGTGCTCTCGCGGGGCGGGACCGGCGCCGGCGAGTTCGTCCGCTACCTGCTGTTCGGCGGCCTCGGCCTGGCCGCGATGCACGTCATCTCCCGGCGGGGCCTTGAGATCTTCACCCCTCGGCTCGTGACCACGATGCTGCTGGCCTCGTTCGCGCTGCTCCTGCTCGTCCTGCTGCCCGGGTTCGGCGTGGTGGTCAACGGCGCCCGGCGCTGGTTCGCCATCGGCCCGATCCAGTTCCAGCCCTCGGAGCCGATGAAGCTATCGCTGGTGCTCTATGCCGCCCGCTACCTGGCCGACCATCCCAAGCGGATGCGGGGCTTCCGCCAGGCCGTGGCGCCGATCGCGATCGTGTCCGCTCCCGCCTGCCTGCTGATCGTGGTCGAGCCGGACCTGGGAACGACGATCGTCGTGGCACTCACGATCGCCGCGCTGCTGGTGGCCGCCGGCCTGCCGATGCGCTACGTCGCGGCGCTGGCCGGGATCGTGGCCGTGTGCGTGATCCTGCTCGCCACCGCCCAGCCCTACGAGCGGGCGCGGCTGACCTCGTTCCTGCACCCGTGGGCCACGGCCACCAAGGCCGGCCCGGGCTACCAGGCGGTGCAGGGCCAGATCGCGCTCGGCTCGGGCGGACTGCTCGGGGTCGGCCTGGGCCGGTCGGTCCAGAAGATCTTCTACCTGCCAGAGGCCCAGACCGACTTCATCCTGGCCGTGATCGGAGAGGAGCTGGGGGTGCTGGGCATCTTCGGCGTCATCTGCCTGTACGGGATGATCGGCTACGCCGGCCTGCGGACCGCTCGCCGCGCGGCGGATCGGTATGCCAAGCTCCTGGCCACTGGACTGACCTCGCTGATTCTGTGTCAGGGGATCCTCAACATCTTTGTCGTGCTGGGGCTCGCCCCGCTCACCGGCGTGCCGCTCCCGTTCATCTCCTACGCCCCGACGAACCTGTGCGTGCTGCTGGCGGGCGTCGGCCTGCTGCTCAACATCGCGCGCCCCGGGGCGCGACTGAAAGTCGTCCGGGACTCACCAGTTGACAGCGCCGCGGATCGTGATCGGCGCCGGCGGGACCGCCGGGCACGTCGTGCCAGCGCTGGCGGTAGCCGACGCGCTGCGAGCTGAGGGCGCCGAGGTCGTCTTCGTCGGCGGCGACCGCGCCGAGATCGAGCTCGTCCCGGCCGCGGGGTATGAGCTGCACCGGCTGCGCGTGGCGCCGCTGCCCCGGCGCAGCCCGGTCAAGGCGGCGCGGGCCGGCCTGGTCGCCGCCGGCGCGGTGCGCGAGGCGCGGCGCGTGCTCAGACGGGTGCGACCGGGCGTCGTGCTCGGTGGCGGCGGCTACGTGGCCGGGCCCGTGGGCCTGGCGGCTGTGCTGTCCCGCACCCCGCTCGTGCTGAGCGAGGCCGACAGCCACCTCGGACTCACCAACCGGCTCCTGGCGCCGTTCGCCCGGCGGGTCTGCCTGGCCTTCCCGATCGACGGGCGGAGCGGTGCGCGCTACCTGGTCACCGGGCGGCCCATTCCGCCGCCCGCCACCGACTGGCCTGCGGCGCGGGCGCGGTTCGGGATCGGCCTCAGCGAGTCGTGCGTGCTCGTGTTCGGCGGCTCCCAGGGCGCCCGCTCGATCAATCGCGCCGCGGTGGAGGCGTTCGCCGGCACGAGCTTTCGCGTGCTGCACGCCGCCGGTGAGCGCGACCTGCAGGACCTGCACGCGCCCGGCCCGCACTACGACCTGCGCGGCTACATCTCCCGGTTCGGCGAGGCGCTCCTGGCCTCAGACCTGGTGGTCGCTCGCGCCGGCGGCTCGATCTTCGAGATCGCGGCTCACGGCAAGCCCGCCGTGCTCGTGCCGTATCCGTACGCCACCGCGGATCACCAGACGACCAACGCGCGCTTCATGGAGCGGGCCGGCGCCGCCGTCGTCATCCCCGACTCCGAGCTCACGCCGGCACGGCTGGCCGGCGAGGTCGGGCGGTTGCTGGCCGACCCGGCGGGGCTCGGCGCCATGGCCCGGGCCTCGGCGGCGCTGGCCCGGCCGAACGCCGCGCGGGACATCGCGCACGAGGTGCTCGCGGCGGCGCGGGGCGGCTGATCGTCGCGCAGGATCCCATCGGCGGCCCGGGGGTTGGACCCAGCGGCGGCCCGGGGGTTGGACCCATCGGCGGCTCGGGGCTGGAGGTCCTGTTCGTCGGGATCAACCCGTCGCTGCGTTCGGCGCAGGTCGGACATCACTTCGCCCGGCCGGGCAACCGGTTCTGGCCGACCCTGTACGCCGCCGGCTTCACCCCGCGGCTCCTGGCGCCGCACGAGGACGGGCTGCTGCCGTCGTTCGGTATCGGCGTGGTGAACTTCGCCTCACGCCCGACCCGGGCGGCGTCGGAGCTGACCGTGGCTGAGCTGCGCGCCGGCGCCGTCGAGCTCGAGGCGACGGTGCGCGCGTGGACGCCGCGGCTGGTGGCGGTCGTCGGCGTGGTGGCCTATCGCGCGGCGTTCGCGCGCCCGCACGCCGTCATGGGCCTGCAGGAGGAGCAGGTGGGCGGCCGGCCGGTGTGGGTCCTGCCGAACCCGAGCGGTCTCAACGCGCACTACAAGCCGGCCGACTTCGCGCGGCTCTACGCGGAGGCTCGGGGGCATGCGGAATCGCTCGAACCCGCATAGGACTTTGGCGATGGCGTTGACGTATACGCGACATCGTCGCCAAACTCCGCGGTCCGGCGACCCGCGCCGTGCGGTCCCAATCCGTTCTCTGCGGCGTGGGCCCTCTTTGTATAGCCTCGCGCTGGAAAACCCGCGAAATCGAGGTGGAGGATGCTGTTCGGCCAGGAGCACGTCAGGCGCTATCTACAGACGGATGGTGCCGAAGGACATGACTGGCAGGGCACGACCGTGTTGATCCTCACGACCACCGGTCGTCGGAGCGGCGAGCCGCGCAGCACGCCGCTGATCTACGGCAAGCGGGGCGAGGACCACGTCGTGGTGGCGTCCAAGGGAGGCGCCGAGGAGGATCCCGGCTGGTACCTGAATCTGTCCGAGGACCCCGAGGTGACGGTGCAGGTACGCGGCGACCGCTTCAAGGCCCGGGCCCGGACCGCCGCCGCCGAGGAAAAGCCCGACCTGTGGGGGATGATGACCGGCCGCTGGCCGGCCTATGACGAGTACCAGCGCAAGACGTCGCGGGACATCCCGGTGGTGGTACTCGAGCGCGAGGGGTGAACGGGCCCGGAGAGGACTGGTCCGCGCGGAGGCTCCACTTCGTCGGCATCGGCGGGGCGGGCATGAGCGGTCTGGCGCTGCTGGCACGCGCCCTTGGCGCGTCGGTGACCGGCTCCGATCGCGCCGAGTCCTCGTACACGGCCCGCCTCCGAGCCGCCGGGATCCAACCCGTCATCGGACACGACGCGGGCAACGTCCCGGCCGGGGCGGAGGTCGTGTACTCGACAGCGGTGCCGCCGGAGAACCCGGAACGGCGGGTCGCCGCAGGGCGCGAGCTGCACCGCGCCGACCTTCTGGCCCAGATCGCCGCCGTGAAGCGCTGCCTGGCGGTCACGGGCACGGCGGGTAAGACCACCACCTCGGCGATGATCGTGCTCGCCCTGCGCGCCGCGGGGCTCGATCCTGCCTACGCGATCGGCGGCGAGCTGCGCGACACCGGGCAGAACGCCGGCTGGGGGAGCGGCGAGTGGATCGTGGTCGAGGCCGATGAATCCGATCGATCGCTGCTGAAGCTCGATCCGGAGATCGCGGTGCTGACCAACGCCGACCTCGACCACCACACCACCTACGCGTCGCGGCTCGACCTCGAGGACACCTTCCGCGAGTTCATGAGCCGCGCCGGCGATCGCGCCGTCGTGTGGGACCGGCCGGCGCTGCGAGCGCTCTGTCCTCCGGGCGCGGTGGTCTACGACGCCGCCGACGCGATCCTCAGGCCCGACGGCTCGCGCTTTCACTGGCGCGGGATCGAGGTCGTGCTGACCGTGCCGGGCGCCCACAACGCGATCAACGCCGCCGCCGCGCTCACCGCCGCCGCGCTCGCCGGCGCCGAGCCGCCCCGCGCGGCCGCGGCCCTGGCCGGCTTCCGCGGGACCCGCAGGCGCTTCGAGCTGCTCGGCCGCACTGCATCGGGCGCCGCCGTGTATGACGACTACGCCCATCATCCGACCAAGGTCGCGGCGGCCGTCGCCACGGGCCGGACGGTCGCCCCGGGGCGGCTCGTGGCGGTGTTCCAGCCCCACCTCTATTCCCGCACGCGCGCGCTGGCCAGGGAGTTCGGGGTGGCGCTCGCTGCGGCCGACGTGATCGTCGTGCTCCCGGTCTATCCCGCGCGCGAGCGCGCCGAGGATTACCCGGGCGTGGACGGGCGGCTCGTGGCTGCGGCGGCGGCGGATGCCGCTCAGGGGAGGACGGTGGCGTGGCTGCCCTCGTTCGAGGCCGCGCGCGGGTTTTTGAGTGGCGCGCTGCGCGAGGGGGACCTCTGCCTGGTCATGGGCGCGGGCGACATCGACGCCCTGGGGCGCTCGCTGCTCGGTTGATCCTGAGGCCAGCCGGACCGGTATCTACCCTGCCCGGCATGCCCGACCTCCCGCAAGGCGTGCAGCGCGACTACCCGCTGTCCCGGCTGACCACGATCCGGACGGGCGGCCCGGCCGAGCTGTTCGCCCGCCCCGGCTCGCTCGAGGACCTTGAGCGCCTGCTGGAGTGGGCCAACGGGCAGGGTCTCGAGGTAGGGGTCGTCGGATCGGGGTCGAACCTCCTCGTGGCGGACGCGGGCGTCCGCGGACTGGTCCTCAAGCTGGACAAGGAGCTGAGCACGATCGAACTCGACGGGACCCGGATTCGCTGCGGCGGCGGGGCGCGCCTGCCGGCGGTGTCGGCGCGGGCCGCCCAGGCCGGGCTGAGCGGGATCGAGTTCGGGGTGAACATCCCGGGCACGGTTGGGGGCGCCGTGCGTATGAACGCCAACGCCTACGGCGGAGAGCTCGCGCGCGTGCTCGAATGGGTCGACGTGACGGGTCCGGCGGGCACCGAGAGGCGGACGCCAGACCAGCTGGGCTTCGCCTATCGCCGCTCGAGCCTGCCGTCCGGCGAGGTGGTGGCGCGAGCCTGCTTCGCCCTCCACGAGGCGAGGAGCGACGAGGTCAAGGCCACGCTGGCGGACATGCGCGCCCGGCGCAAGGCCGCGCAGCCCTCCGGCATCAAGACGTTCGGGTCGACGTTCAAGAACCCGCCCGATCCCCGCGCCGAGGGCCGCACCGCCGGGCAGCTGCTCGACGCGGCGGGCTGCCGGGGCCTGCGGATCGGCGGCGCCGGCTTCTCGGCCAAGCACGCGAACTTCATCGAGAATCACGGGGAGGCGAGCACCGCCGATGTCGTGGCGGTCATGGCCGAGGGCCGCCGGCGGGTGAGGGAGCGCTTCGGAGTGGCGCTCGAGCCGGAGGTGCAGGTGCTCGGGCCGGTCGAGCTCCCGGCCGAGTGGAGAGAGACTTGATCACCAGGCGACGGATGCGACTGCGCGTGCGCGTGGCGCTCGCGGTGGTCGCCGTGCTCGCGCTGGCCGGCGGCGGTTGGCTGTGGGTGCGGGACTCCTCGCTGGTCGCTGTCCGAAAGGTCACGATCACCGGGGCCTACGGTCCCGACGCCGGGCAGATTCGGTCCGCGCTGACGCTGGCCGCGCGCAACATGACCACACTCGACGTGCGCCTTGGGCAGCTGCGCACGGCGGTCGCGCCCTACCCCGTGGTCAAGGACCTGCGGGTCAGCATCCATTTCCCTCACGGGATGCGCATCCGGGTGCTAGAGCAGCTTCCCGTGGGCGCGCTGGTCGCGGGCGGGCGTGCGGTCGCGGTGACGGGGGATGGGACGCTGCTTCACGACGTCCCCGCGGGCTCGCTCCCGCAGATCCCGGTCCGCCTGTTCCCGGGCGGCTCGGCCGTGACCGACCGCACGACGCTGGACGCGCTCGCGCTGCTCACCACCGCGCCTGCCCGGATGGTGGCGCGAATCGCGCAGGTCACCAACAGCTCCGCCCATGGCCTCGTCGCCCAGCTCCGCTCGGGCCCGAGCATCTACTTCGGCGACGACTCGGAGCTCGACGCGAAGTGGGTGTCGGCCACCGAGGTGCTGGCCGCCTCGGGCTCGGCCGGCGCGAGCTACGTCGACGTGACCGACCCATCGCGGCCGGCGGCGGGAGCCAGCCCCGCGGCCGTCGCCGCTGCGGGCCTGGCCACGAGTGGGACCACCGGCGGGACCGCGGGCGGGACCGCCGGCGCGGGGCAAGCGACCGGGTCGGCCACCGCGTCCAGCGGCGCGGACGCCGGCGCCACGAGCACGCCCGATTCGACGGCTTCCATCTCGTCCACCGGAGGCTAACTCTCAACTTTAGCTTGAGGGTACAAAATCCCGAACTCTTGGTCCAGGATCGAGGGTTCGGCGTTCTGCAACAGAGCTTGCGGGGGGCGCTTGGTCGTTGACTTCCCGCAACTCCAGGGCATAACGTGCGAAACTCCCGCTAAGAGCGACTGCCCACAAAACGCTCAACGCTAACTCAAGGGTCGGACGGTCAGAATGGAAAGCGGTAGCTATCTCGCAGTCATCAAAGTCGTAGGCGTCGGTGGCGGCGGCACGAACGCGGTCAACCGAATGGTCGACGCGGGCCTGCGCGGGGTCGAATTCATCGCCTGCAACACCGATGCCCAGGCGCTCGCGATGTGCGACGCCGACATCAAGCTGAACATCGGCCACGATCTGACCAAGGGGCTCGGCGCCGGCGCCAACCCGGAGATCGGTCAGGGCGCGGCGGCCGAGTCGCGCGACGAGATCAAGGAGGCCCTCAAGGGCGCGGACATGGTGTTCGTCACCGCGGGCGAGGGTGGCGGCACGGGCACGGGCGCGGCGCCGGTCATCGCCGAGATCGCCAAGAACGAGATCGGCGCCCTGACCGTGGGATGCGTCACGCGGCCGTTCGCCTTCGAGGGCACACAGCGCGCGCGTCAGGCCCAGGAGGGGATCCAGAAGCTCCGCGAGAACGTCGACACGCTGATCGTGATCCCGAACGAGAAGCTGCTGGCCATCGTCGAGCGGCGGACCACGATCCTCGACGCCTTCCGCGAGGCCGACAACGTCCTGCGCCAGGGTGTCCAGGGCATCACCGACCTGATCACGATTCCCGGCCTGATCAACCTCGACTTCGCCGACGTGCGCACGATCATGCACGACGCGGGCACCGCGCTCATGGGCATCGGCCTCGCCGGCGGCGAGAACCGATCCGCCGAGGCGGCCAAGGCGGCGATCTCCTCGCCGCTGCTCGAGGAGTCCGTGGAGGGGGCCACGGGGATCCTGCTCAACATCACCGGCGGTCACGACCTCGGGCTGTTCGAGGTCAACGAAGCGGCGGAGAT
Source organism: uncultured Solirubrobacterales bacterium (assembly GCA_963834625.1). GTDB lineage: Bacteria > Actinomycetota > Thermoleophilia > Solirubrobacterales > Solirubrobacteraceae > Palsa-465. Next base: position 192,876 of record CAWICM010000002.1, read on the forward strand.
CGTCCAGAGCGCGGCTGATCAGAACTCGAACATCATCTTCGGTGCGGTGATCGATGACGGCATGGGCGACGAGGTGAGGGTCACGGTGATCGCGACCGGCTTTGACCAGCGCTACAGCCGCCCGAGCACGGCGCGGGAGACGACTCGGCGGGCTCGCCGCGACCGCGACGTCACGATGGACGACGATCAGCGCTCTTCGCTCGAGATCCGCGACGACGAGATCGACATCCCGTCGTTCCTCAAGGATCGTTGAAGCTCCGCTCGCGCCGCGAACTGGCGCCCCCCCGCAACCTTGTAGACGTTGAGCTGTGCCAGGGGCGTCACCCCGGACGTGGCCATGACCGAGGGCCGTACCGGATCACGATCGCGATTCTCGACCGCGCGGGCAACCGCACCACCGTCGTGCGGCGGCTGAAGGTCGCCGAAACGCCGGCCAAACGCCGAAGGTGACGGGGCCGAGGCGACCGCGCCGACCCGTCCTGCCGCTACCATCCGGTCCGCGCATGCGCCCTGACCCCCAGCAACGACTCCACGTCACCATGAGGGCACGGGTCAGGCGACATCCGCTGTGGGCCCGGCTGACCCGCACGGCGCTGTCGGCTCGCCTCACGAAGTACGCCCTCGGGTCGGTTGTCGCATTCGTCGCGGGCAACGTCGCGTTCATGTTGTTCTACGTGCTGAACGCGTCGACCACGGTGTGCTCGGTGGTCGGGTTCGTCGCCGCGGCGATCCCGAACTGGATCCTCAACCGGCGCTGGGCCTGGCAGCGCAGCGGACGTCCGCCGGCCCGGCAGGTCGTCGGCTACATCGGCGTCTCGATCATCGTGCTCGTGACCACCTCGGCCGTGACCGGTTGGACCAACGCGCGAGTGCAGTCGATCCCGGCGCACCACGGGCTGCGTCTGCTGATCGTCACCGCGTCCTACGTGGCGGTGACGATCGTGCTGTTCTTCGCGAAGTTCGTGATCTACGAGTACTGGATCTTCTCGGAGCGCAGCCGCGTACGTGCGGCCTTTCGCTCCCTGCGCCAGGTGCCGAGAACCGCGCGCGCGAACCGCATTCCGTAGAGCAGGTTCGGGCCTTTCTTGGTTCCGGTCGCGCCATCCGGCCGGTCGCGCATCGTCGTCGCCACCTCGATCACCCGGAAGCCGTTCATGGCCGTGGAGATCAGCAGCTCAGAGCTCTGATACTGGGTCTGCTCGAGCCTGACCGTCTGGCTGACCACCGTCCGCATCGCCCGGAGCCCGCACGCGGGATCGGTAATGGGCTGCCCCAGCAGCACGCTGACTAGCCTGCCGAAGAAGATCACTCCGGCATGACGCATCGGATCGGTCGTCAGCTCGGTGCCCAGGCGCCGGGAGCCGTTCACGAAATCGGCACGCCCCGCGACGATCGGCTCGACCAGCTGCTCCAGCTCAGCCGGGATGTACTGACCGTCGGCGTCGATCGTGGCGATCACCTCGGCGCCCCGCGCCCGCGCCAGCCAGTACCCGAGCTTGAACACCACGCCTTGCCCGCGGTTGACGGGAATGTTGCACACGAGGGCGCCGGCCGAGGCAGCTTTCTCCGCGGTAGCGTCGCTCGAGCCGTCAACGACGACGATCACCTCGGTCGCCAGCCCGGCGAGCTCGCGCGGTATCTCCGCGAGCACGCTGGCGACGGTCGGCTCTTCGTTGTAGGCGGGGATCACCACCGCGATGGGTGCACCGGCACCGGCCGGGTGCGCGGCGAGGAACGCGGCAGCCGGGCCCTGTTCCTCGGCAGGCAGTTGGGCCACGTCGGCCTCGGTGGCAACCGCGGTTGCCGTCAGCCGCTCGCGGCGGGCAGGGTCGAGTGTGGCCGGCTGAGCATCGGCTCGCTCGTCCGCCTGTGTGTCATAGCTCGTTCTGTTATTCATGTCTCTCAGTCGCGATGTCAGTGGGGCGATCCCATTGCCTGCGCCGGCTCGTCCGTCGGAGGCCGGGCATAGCCTGAGCCGGCGCCACCATAGCGGACGACCCGGCTCGAGCACCCCGAAGGCTTCTCCGCAAGGTGCGCTTTACTGCCCGCAGGCAGAGAGCCCACCGGCAACCGAACAGGAGTTCGTGGTACCCGCAGCAGCCAGGGCTAACACCGAGCGTGGGTTAGCGATCGTCACAGAGCCGGTGGGTGTGGAGCCGCGCGCGCGCGCCGAGCGTGGGCCGAATGCATGGGCGCGAGCGGAGTTGCGCCGGGCCGGCGCGAGGCTGCGGCCGTACCGCACGGCGATCCTCGTCTACCTGGGTACTCGCGTGCTGCTCCTGGCGGTAGCGATCTTCAACTCCGCTACGCGCCACCTAGGGGTGCTCGACCAGGTTGTGAACTGGGACGGCCGGTGGTACCGCGCGCTCGCCGAGCACGGTTACGCGACGCACCTGGTGCACAGCCAGAGCACGCTCGGCTTCTTTCCGCTCTATCCGATGGTCATCCGGGTCCTCGCCTACGCCTTCTACTGGCCGACCTCGCACTCCTTGACCTGGGCCATCACGGTTGCCGGCGTGGTCGTCTCGACGCTCGGCGGGCTCGTCGCCACGGTGCTCGTGCAGAAGCTGGCAACCGGCTGGTGGGGCGAGCCGATCGGGCGACGTGCCGCTGTGCTGTTCTGTCTGTTCCCCGGCTCGGTGGTGTTCTCGATGGTGTACGCCGAGGGAATCATGATCCCCCTCGCGGTGGGGACGATCCTCGCGCTCGAGCGGCGCCGATGGGTGCTCGCCGGCGTGCTCGCCGGGATCGCGACCGCGACCGAACCGGAGGCCGCGCTCCTCGTGCTGGTGTGCGCGATCTCCGCCGCTCGCGAGGTGCGCCGAAGCGGTTGGAGCGTCCGCGCGGCACGCCGAAGCCTGCTCGCGCCCCTCTTGTCGGTGTCGGGGATCGGTGCGTTTGCCGTGTTCCTGTGGGCGTGGACCGGCACGCCGTTCGCGACCCTGATCGCACAACGCGACGGCTGGCAGGAGAAGAGCGAGCCATTGGCCTTTGTCCATCTGGTCCAGATGCTCGGATCGGAGATCTCCTTCGCGCACTTCGATCATCCGACGATCAACCTCAACGTGGTCGTCGGCGTGGCCGGAGGGATCACGCTGCTCGCCATGCTCGCCATGGTGTTCAAGGCACGCCACAGCATGTCCCTCGAGGCCATTGTCTGGACGCTCGGAATCAGCTGGCTGGGGCTCACGGCTGTGTACCCGTTCTCGCCGAATCCGCGGGTGCTGATCACGGGCTTCCCAGCGGTCCTGGTCGTTGCGCGTTATGTCAGGGGGCGGACCTGGTCGCTACTTTGCGTCGCGAGCGGCGTCTCACTTGCTGGGATGGCCGCGCTGACGTTCATAGGCACGACGCTGCGCCCATGATCCACGGGGCTCAGGTTGGCCCGGCTGGCCGCCGGGCGGCGCTCGCGATCTCGCTGAGCGTGCTCGTCGCGCTCGCCACCGCGGGCCCTGCGTCGGCCCAGATCGCGCGCTGAGCGGAGCCGGCGCGCCGGCGCGCCGGCGCGCCGGCGCGCGGCGCATCCGTCCCACATGGGTCATAAGTGCGCTCTCGAGCCCGTGCCCGCGCCGAGCGTGGCTTCAGGCACGTATATGGGTCAGAACCGCACTTTCGAGGCAGCGGCTGCGCCGAGTGTGGCGTTGTGACCCACGCCGACGCTCCAGACCGGCCGTGCAGCGAGGCCCACTTTCCCGCGTGTACTAGCCTCCCGTACCGGTGTCGTCCACCACCGAACTGCGCCGCACTGCCCTCTACGACCGGCACGCCGCCGCGGGGGCAAAGCTCGTCCCATTTGCCGGCTGGGAGATGCCCGTGCAGTACGCCGGGATCCGCGAGGAGCACATCGCGGTGCGCACCGGCGCGGGCATCTTCGACGTCTCGCACATGGGCCAGGTGCTGACCCGAGGGCCGGAGGCGACCAAGTTCCTCCAGCGGATGCTCTCCAACGACGTGCGCCGGATCCCCGAGGGGGGCGCCCAGTACAGCGTGCTGTGCCGTGAGGACGGTGGCGTGCTGGACGACCTGTTCACCTACCGGCTGGCCGACTGCGAGTACCTCACGGTCACCAACGCGGCCAACCACGAGACCGATCTGGCCTGGCTGCAATCCCACGCCGGCGAGTTCAACGTGGATGTGCTCGACCGCGCCGCCGACTTCGCGATGCTCGCCGTGCAGGGCCCGAACGCGCGGCCGCTGATCCGAGGGCTCACCGATGCGTCACTCCCGTCGCGCTTCCACGTCTGCCTGCGCCAGGTGGCCGGCGTGCCGCTGCTCGTGTGCGGCACCGGCTACACCGGGGAGGACGGCGTCGAGCTGATCCTCGATCCCGAGCATGCTCCGAACGTGTGGGACGCGATCGTCGAGGCAGGCGCGGTGCCCGTGGGCCTCGGTGCCCGCGACACCCTGCGCCTGGAGGTGTGCTTCCACCTGTACGGCAACGACCTGAGCGAGGACCGCGGCCCGATCGAAGCCGGACTCGGCTGGTGCTGCAAGGAGGCGACCGGCTTCATCGGCTCCGAGGCGGTGGCCAGCGCCCGCGGACACGGCACCGCCGAGAAGCTCGTCCCGTTCGTGATCGAGGGACAGGGGATCGCGCGCCAGGGCAACCCCGTGGTCGGCGGCGGCGAGGTGACCAGCGGCACGTTCTCACCGTGCCTGGAGCGCGGCATCGGGATGGCGTACGTTTCCACCGCGCGGTCCGAGCCCGGCACGCAGATCGAGATCGACGTGCGCGGGCGCACTCGACCCGCGGTGATCGAGCGCAAGCCTCTGTACAAAAAGGGAGCGTAGAAAGACATGGCCGACCCGAGCTATCCGGACGACCTGAAGTACCACCCCGAGCACGACTGGGCCCGAATCGACGGCGATAGCGCCACTCTGGGGATCACCTGGTACGCCCAGGACGCCCTGGGCGAAGTGGTGTTCTTCGACCCGCCCGAGGTCGGCAGGCAGATCAGCAAGGACCAGCCCTACACCGAGGTGGAGTCGGTCAAGGCGGTCTCCGACGTGATCGCGCCGATGTCGGGAGAGGTCACCGAGGTCAACGACGCGCTCGGCGACAAGCCCGAGACGATCAACGAGGACCCCTACGGTGAGGGCTGGCTGGTCAAGGTCAAGCTGTCCGATCCCTCCGAGGCCGACTCGCTGATGGATTCGACCGAGTACCAGGCGACACTCGATTAGCTCGATGACCCGTTACACCTCAGCCACCGACGACGACCGCCGCGAGATGCTCGCGGCGATCGGCGTGGGCTCGATCGAGGAGCTGTTTGCGGACATTCCGTCAAGCGTGCGGCTCGACCGACCGCTCTCGGGGCTGGGCGACGGGCTGTCCGAGCAGGAGGTGTTCGAGGAGTTCCGGGCACTGGCCGCGCGCAACGTCTCGGCCGAGGACGAGATCAGCTTCCTCGGCGCCGGCATGTACGACCACTACGTGCCGTCGTTGGTCGACTCGATCATCATGCGCTCGGAGTTCCTCACCCCGTACACGCCCTATCAGCCGGAGATCTCCCAGGGCGGGCTGCAGGCGATGTTCGAGTACCAGACCGCGATCTCCGAGCTGACCGGCTTGCCGATCTCGAACGCCTCGGTGTACGAGGGTCCGAGCGCGGTCGCCGCGGCCGGCTACGTCGCCAAGCACTCGGGCAAGGGAAAGCGCTTCGTGATCTCCCGCGGCGTGCACCCGCACTCGCGCGAGACCCTGCGCACTCACGCGCACGCCTGGGAGATGGAGGTCGTCGAGGCGCCTCTGCACCAGTGCGCTACCGAGCTGCCGGATCTGGGCGAGGACGTCAGCGCGGTGATCGTCCAGCAGCCGAACTTCCTGGGCGCGGTGGAGGATCTGGCGTCGCTGGCGGCAGCCGCGCACGACGCGGGGGCGCTGCTCATCGCCGCGTGCGACCCGCTCCCGCTGGCGCTCCTGAAGACGCCTGGCGAGTGCGGCGTGGACGTCGCGGTCGGTGAGGGACAGTCGCTTGGCAACCGGCTCGACTTCGGCGGCCCCTCGTTTGGCTTCTTCGCCGCCACCGAGGCGCTGATACGGCGGATGCCGGGACGGATCGCCGGCGAGACCAAGGACGTCGACGGCAAGCGCGGGTTCGTGCTCACCCTCCAGACCCGCGAGCAGCACATCCGCCGCGACAAGGCCACCTCGAACATCTGCACCGCTCAGGCGCTGAACGCCCTGGCCGGGGTGATCTACCTGAGCTGGCTGGGCCGGCGGGGCGTCGTCGAGTTGGCCGAGCTCATGCTCCAGCGCACCGCGTACGCCCGCGAGGCGCTGAGCGCCGTCGACGGCATCCGCCTGCTGCACGATCGCCCGGTGGTGCGCGAGTTCGCGCTCGAGCTCGACGCGCCCGTCCAGCGGGTGATCGCCCGTTGCCGAGAGAACGGGGTCAACCCGGGGTACGCGCTCGGCCGCGACTATCCCGAGCACGAGAACGGCCTGTTGGTGGCGATCACCGAGCGCCGCACACGCGCGCAAATCGACCGGCTTGTCGAGGCTCTGGGTGCCGCGGTGGCCGCCGAGCGCGGCGCGGTGGGGGCGGCGCGATGATCCGCGAAGCCGACGACACGCTGACCATCTACGAGCGCTCCAAGCCCGGGCGCCGCGCGTTCGTGGCCCCCGAACTCGACGTCCCCGAGCGGCCGCTCGACGAGCTGCTCCCGGCCGAGCTCAGGCGAGACGAGGCGCCGCGCCTGCCCGAGGTCTCAGAGCCCGAGATCGTCCGCCACTACAACCGCCTGTCCAAGCGCAACTTCGATCTGGACACCGGCTTCTATCCGCTCGGCTCGTGCACGATGAAGCACAACCCCAAGCTGCACGAGCGGATCGCGGCGCTCCCCGGCCACGCCCGCATGCACCCGCTGCAGGACCCGAGCCGGGCCCAGGGCGCGCTCGAGCTGATGTGGGGCCTTCAGGAGGCTCTCGGGGAGATCGCGGGTCTGCCGCACGTGTCGCTCCAGCCTTCGGCCGGGTCGCAGGGGGAGCTGGCCGGCGTGCTCCTCACTCGCGCCTACCACGAGGACCGCGGCGAGCATCGCACCAAGGTGCTGACGCCCGACACCGCACACGGCACCAACCCGGCCACCGTGACCATGGGCGGCTACGAGGTGGTCAAGGTCGTGAGCGACGCGAACGGCAACGTGGACCTCGACGACCTGCGGGCCAAGGCCGACGAGGACGTGGCCTGCCTGATGCTCACCAACCCCTCGACGCTCGGGCTGTTCGAGACCGGGATCGAGGAGATCGAGCGGATCGTCCACGGCGTCGGCGCCACGCTCTACTACGACGGGGCGAACCTGAACGCGATCATGGGCATCTGCCGACCCGGCGACATGGGGTTCGACATCGTGCACTTCAACCTGCACAAGTCGTTCACCCAGCCGCACGGAGGCGGCGGGCCCGGGGCGGGTCCGGTGGCGGTGGCCGAGCGCATCGAGCCCTACCTGCCGCGGCCGCAGGTGGTGCGCCGCGAGTCGACGACCAACGGGTCGGAGCCGTTCTACGACCTCGACTACGAGCGACCCAAGTCGATCGGGCGCCTGCGCGGCTTCCAGGGCAACTACGGCGTGTTCGTGCGCTCCTACGCCTACATCCGCTCGCTCGGCGCGCCCGGGCTGCGCGAGGCTTCCGAGGTCGCCGTGCTGAACGCCAACTACCTGCTGGCGCGGCTGCGCGAGCACGGCGTCGCCGACTACCTGCCGGCCGCCTACGACCGCGTCTGCATGCACGAGTTCGTCCTCTCGGGCGAGCCGATGCGGCGCGAGCTCAAGATCAAGACGCTGGACCTGGCCAAGCGGCTGCTCGATCACGGCGTCCACCCGCCGACCGTCTACTTCCCGCTGATCGTCGAGGAGGCGCTGATGGTCGAGCCGACCGAGACCGAGACCAAGGAGACGCTCGACCGGTTCGCCGAAGTGGTGGCGGACATCCTGCGCGAGGCGGGCGAGGACCCGGAGATCGCTCGCAGTGCGCCGCACACGACGCCGGTCCGGCGCCTCGACGAGGCGGGAGCGGCGCGGCGCCCGGTCGTCCGGCAGGCGATGTAGCCGTGGTCGCGTAGTGCGGTTCATCATCTTCGGCGCCGGCGCGATCGGAGGCGTGGTCGGCGCGTGCCTCGACCAGTGCGGGTACGACGTCGCGCTGATCGCCCGTGGGGAGCACTACCGGGCGATCCGCCAGAGCGGGTTGACCTTCGAGCGGCCAGGCTCGTCGGTGACGCTCGAGATCCCGGCGGCGTCGTCCCCGGCGGAGCTCGAGTGGACCGACGACGACATCGTCCTGCTGTCGACCAAGAGCCAGGACACGACCGGCGCACTGACCGACCTGCGCGCCGCCGCGCCCGCGAGCACGCCCGTGGTGTGCCTCCAGAACGGCGTCGAGAACGAGCGGATCGCGCTGCGGCTGTTCGCCCGGGTGTACGGCGCGGTCGTGATGATGCCGACCGCTCACCTGGAGCCCGGCGTGGTCCAGGCATACGGGACGAACGGCATCGGCGTGGTCGACCTGGGCCGGTACCCGTCTGGTAGCGACCGGACGTGCGAGGAGGTCGCGGGCGCGCTGAACGAGGCCGGGATCAGCTCACAGGCCCGGCCGGACATCATGCGCTTCAAGTACGCGAAGCTGATCAGCAACCTCCTCAACGCCGTCGATGCGATCGTCGCGCCCGGTCCGGAGGGCGAGGAGCTCACCCGGCTGGCCCAGGAGGAGGGCCGGGGCGCCCTCGCGGCGGCGGGCATCGAGTTCGTGGCCGAGGAGGTCAACGACGTGGTCGGACGGTGGCGGGCGCTCGACGTGCAGCCGATCGAGGGCCGGCCCCGCGCCGGGTCCTCGACGCGCCAGAGCCTGGCCCGCGGCGCCGCCGCACTAGAGACCGACTACCTGAACGGCGAGATCTCGCTGATCGGCCGGCTGAACGGCGTGCCCACCCCGGTCAACGACGCGCTGGGGGTTCTCTCCGACCGTCATCTTCGCGAGCGGCGCCCGCCTCAGACGCTGCCGGCCGAGGAGGTGCTGGCGCTCGCCCGAGCGGGACACTACGCCGATGGACCAGTTCGTCGCTGACGGCGCCGCCGAGATCGCCTCACGCGCGCACCGCGAGCTGGAGGCACTGGTCGGCGTCTCTTCGCCCTCGGGCGACGTGGACGGGGCCGAGGAGGCGCTTGCGGTCTGCGCCGCGCTCCTGCCGGCGCAGGCCGAGATCGAGCGACCGGAGTGCTCGACGCCGGGCAGCGCGCCCGACCTGATCGCGAGGATCGAGGGAAAGGGCACGGGCACGCTGCTTCTGCTGGGCCACGTCGACACGGTGATCGGCCACTCGTCGCACACGCCTCTGCGCCGGGACGGCGACCGGCTGTACGGCCCGGGCACCGTCGACATGAAGGGCGGAGTGGTGCTGTCGCTCGGGGTGGCGCGCGCGCTCGCCGCGCGGGCTGACAGCTTCGCCCAGGTGGCGGTGCTCCTGGTCACCGATGAGGAGTGGCGCCGCCACCCGTTCCGCCACGTCGAGCGGTTCGCCGGCTACGACGCCTGCCTGTGCTTCGAGGGCGGGCAGCTGAGCGCCGACGGGGACGAGGGCGTGGTCGTGAAGCGCAAGGCGGCCGGGACCATGCGAGTCGGGGCCAAGGGGCGGGCGGCGCACTCGGGCAGCGCGCCCGATCAGGGGCGAAACGCCCTGCTCGCGCTGGCCGCCACTGCGATCGACGCGGCCCGCCTGCACGACCCCGACGGCCCCGAGCGGTTGAGCGTGGTCCCGACGATCGTGCGGTCGGGCGACGCGTTCAACGTGGTCCCGGCGGAGGGCGAGTTGCTGTTCGACATGCGGGCCGACTCGAGCGAATCGTTCGAGGCCGTGCGCGCCGGGATCCCGCGGGAGCGCGACGGCGTCGCGCTGAACGCGGAGATGCAACGGGTGTGGCCGGGAATGGACTCCCGCTCGGCCACTGGCGGGCTGCTCGAACGCGCGAGCGGGCGGTTGGGGCGAGCCATCGTCGGCGTGTCGCGCGGCGGTGCCAGCGACGCCAGCCACTTTGCCGCCAGCATCGCCCTGACCGTGGACGGACTCGGCCCACGCGGCGGGGCCGCGCACAATCCCGGCGAGTTCGTCCTCGCGCCGTCGTTGCGGGGGCGAGCCGAGGTGGCGCTGGCCCTGGCCGCCGCGGTGCTGGAGCTGACCGATTCTTAGCCATCGCTTCGGATCGTGGGTGTCGCACGTGCGATCCTTACCGGCATGAGCGTCACCACCCCGCCTGCCTCGCGGACCCCGGCCCGGCGTGGCCAGATCCAGCTCGAGGGCCTTGTCCTGCTGGTCGGGATCGTGGCGATCATGTGGGTGGTCGAGGCGATCAATTCGCTGGACTCGAACCGGCTGAGCAAAAGCGACGGGATCTACGCCCGCAACCTCGACCACATCTGGGCCATCTTCACAGCCCCGTTCCTGCACTTCAGCTGGCAGCACCTGATCGCGAACACGGTCCCGTTCCTGTTCATGGGCGTGATCATCGCCTTCCAGGGTGCCCGGCGGCTGCTGCTGGTGACGGCGATCATCATCGTGATCGGCGGCCTCGGCACCTGGCTGATCGCGCCCTCGGGCACCGACACGGCCGGGGCCAGCGGCGTCGTGTTCGGCTACGCCACCTACCTGTTCACGCGCGGCTTCTTCAACCGCAGCGTGCTCGAGCTGCTCACCGGGCTGGTCGTCGGCGTGGTGTGGGGCGGGGCGCTTCTCTCGAGCATCGTGCCCCACTACGGGATCTCCTGGCAGGGACACGCCTGCGGGGCGGTCGCCGGCGTGATCGCGGCCTACCTCGTGCGCCGGGATCGCCCCGGCACTGCGCGCCCCGGGCCGACGAGCCCGCTCGACCGCGCCCTCGCGGGTTAGCCCCCGGTCGCACTGCGGTCCCACCGCGGTCCCGCCGGGTCGCACCCGCCGCCAACGTACGCGCGGAACGTGCAATTTCCGCCAATCCGGAGCTGTCCAACGGCTGGTGACGGATACCGCCCGTGAGGGAGGCAGGATCCGTCAGAAGGCGCGGACGCCTGTCGCCATTGGCGGAAATTGCACGGTGGGGAGAATTCGGCCCCGGCTGGCGTTCGTGACCCCGGGTCGATCATCTAGCCTCCACCGGGGTGAGGATCTTCTCGGGCATCCAGCCGACGGGGCGAAAGCACCTCGGCAACTACATCGGCGCGCTCGTCCAGTGGGTCGCGGGGCAGGATCACGGGGAGGCGATCTACTGCCTGGTCGACCTGCACGCGCTGACCGTGCCCTATGAGCCCGCGGGCCTGCGCGAGGCCGTATACGACACCGCGGCGACGCTGCTCGCCGCCGGCCTGGATCCAAGCCGGTGCATCCTGTTTCGCCAGAGCGACGTGCAGGAGCACACCGAGCTGACCTGGTTGCTCTCAGGTGTCACCGCGTACGGGGAACTGACCCGGATGACCCAGTTCAAGGACAAGGCCGGCACTCAGGGGGAATTGGTGTCCGCGGGCCTGTTCTTCTACCCGGAGCTGATGGCGGCGGACGTGCTCGCCTACCGGGCGCACGAGGTGCCCGTGGGCGAGGACCAGCGCCAGCACATCGAGCTCATGCGCAACGTGGCTCAGCGCTTCAACACCCGCTTCGGCGAGACGCTGGTGGTGCCCGAGGGCCGGATTCCCGAGGTGGGCGCCCGGATCATGGACCTCCAGTTCCCCGAGCGCAAGATGTCCACGACCGGCGGCAGTCCGCAGGGCACCGTTTACGTGACCGACGAGCCCGCCGCGATCATCAAGAAGTTCCGCTCGGCGGTCACCGACTCCGGGAGCGAGGTCGTGCGGGCGCCCGACAAGCCCGGCGTCTCCAACCTCATCGACATCCTGGCCGCGGTCCGGGGCAGCACGCCCGAGCAGGTGGAGGCGTCGTTCAACGGGTCGGGCTACGGCGCCTTCAAGCAGGCCGTGGCCGACGCCGTGGTCGAGTACCTCGCGCCGGTCCGGGAGTGCTACCAGGAGCTCCGGGCCGACGAGACGGAGCTCGAGCGAATTCTCGCCGCCGGGGCCGAGAAGGCGCACGGGCTCGCCTCGGGCACGCTGATCGACGTCCGCGAGGCGATGGGCGTCGGACCGGTCCGCCCCCGCCAGTAGCCTGCCGACGATGCGGATCGCCGACCTCGAGCTGGACCTCGACGTGTTCGCGGGGCCCTTCGACCTGTTGCTCACGCTCGTCCTGCGCGAGGAGATCGACCTGCTCGAGGTGGATCTGGCCGACGTGGTGATCGCGTACATCGACCACCTGGAGCGGAGGGGAGAGCTCGACCTGGAGGCCGCCACCGAGTTCCTGGTCCTGATCGCCGCGCTGCTCGAGCTGAAGTCGCGCCTGCTGCTCCCGGGCGAGGAGGTGGAGGAGCTGATCGAGCTCGATTCCGGCGAGGCGGCCGAGGAGCTCCTGGCCAGGCTGCTCGACGCCCACCGCTACCGATCCGCCGCCGAGCACCTGCGCGAGCGGCTGGCCGGCCAGGAGGGCCACCGCTTCCGCTCCGCACCGCTGCCGCCCGCCATCCGGCGCGCCTCGCTCGACGAAGCCGGCGCGGTCTACGACCCGTCGCGGCTGGCCGCGGCGATCGGAGATCTCCTGCAGATCCCCGAGCCGGTCGACGTCCGTCACATGGTCGGTTCGCGGGTCACCGTGGCAGAGCGGCTCACGCATCTGCGGGCGTTGCTGCGCCGGGGCAGCTTCAACTTCGACGAGGCGGTGGCGCTGGCCGACCGGGTGACGGTCGCGGTCACTCTGTACGCGGTGCTCGAGCTGCACAAGCAGGGCGAGCTCAGCTGGACCCAGGACGAGCCGTTCGGCGAGATCACGATCGAGCCGCGCGCGGCGCGCGGCGCGGGCGGCGCGCTGGCCCCCGCCGGAAGCGCTGAGAGGTTGAGCGCGTGAGCCTGGGGCTAGAGGGCACGATCGAGGCGCTGCTCTTCCTGAGCGCCGACCCGGTCGACGCCGAGGCGCTGGCCGCCGCCACCGGGGCCGAGCTGCACGAGGTGGTGGCCGCACTCGAGCGCCTGCGCGAGTACTACGAGTTCGAGCGCCGGGGCTTTGTCCTGCGCGAGCTGGCCGGCGGCTGGGCGCTCTCGACGCACCCCGATGCCGAGGCCGCCGCGCGGCGCCTGCTGGCCCGGCCGCGCACTCCGCCGCTCACGCCGGCGCAGGCCGAGACGCTGGCCATCGTGGCCTACCTGCAACCGGTGTCCCGGCCGGAGATTGCCCGGATCCGCGGGGTGAACGCCGAGTCGGCCGCCGCCACCCTGCTCGAGCGCGGGCTCATCGAGGAGTCCGGCCGCTCTCAGTTCGGCGCCGTTCTCTACCGGACCAGCGAGCTGTTCCTGCGACTGTTCGGACTGGGCTCGCTGGAGGATCTGCCGGCGCCGAGCGAGTTCGACCCCTCGCCCGAGCTCGAGGCCGAGTTGCGCGAGCGGCTGCTCCAGGCCGGCGAGGCGCGCGCCGCCAGCTGACCGCACGCGGCGTCGATGTCGCGCCCGCGGGTGAGGCGCACCGTGGCGCTGAGACCGTGTCGCTCGAGTTCGTCACGGAAGGCGGCGATCGCTTTGGGGCTCGAGCCGGTGAATCCCGAGTCGGTCGGGTTGTAGGGGATGAGGTTCACCTTGAACATCCGGGGATCGAGCACCGATGCGAGCTGGGCGGCCTGCGCGAACGAGTCGTTGACGCCGGCCAGCATCACGTACTCGACGAACACCTGCCGGCGCTTGCGCTCGTAGTGGGCCTCGCAGGCCGCGATCACGTCGGGCAGCGGGTAGCGCTCGTTGACCGGCATCAACTCCGTGCGCAGCGCCTCGTCCGCGGCGTGCAGCGAAAGCGCGAGGCGGATCGGCATGGGCGCGGCGGCCAGGCGCTCGATCCCGGGGATCCAGCCGATCGTCGAGATCGCGATGCGGCGGTGGGTGATCCCGATGTCCGGCAGCCGCTCGCAGGCCACGAGCACGTTGTCGAGGTTCATCATCGGCTCGCCCATGCCCATGAACACGGCGTGGTCAACCCCGCCTAAGCGGCGGAAGTGGAGCGCCTGGTCGAGGATCTCCGACGCGGTCAGGTTACGTCCGAACTTCATCTGGCCGGTGGCGCAGAACGTGCAGGTGAGCGGGCAGCCCGATTGGGAGGAGAGACAGATCGAGCGCCGGCCGTCGCGATAGCGCATGAGCACGGCCTCGACCGGCCGGTCGTCGCCGGTCAGGAACAGCGCCTTCACCGTCCCGTCCGCGGCGTGCGCCTCGCGCTCGACGGTCAGGGTCGAGAACGGCACCGCCTCGGCGAGCGTCTCGCGGAGGGTGAGCGGCAGGTCGGACATCGCGTCGAAGCCCTCGGCGCCGCGCGCGGTCCAGCGCCACACCTGGCCGGCGCGGTAGCGCGGCTCGCCGAGCTCGGACAGCTTTCCTTCGAGCAGGTTCAGATCCACGCTGTCTATGGTGGCAGCACCCCCGATGAGACTGGGCAAGTTCCTCGCCACCGCCGGAGTCGCCTCGCGCCGGGCGTCCGAGGCGATCGTCCGTGCCGGCCGGGTCACCGTCGACGGCGAGACGGTGACCGATCCGGCCCGGGACGTGGGGCGCAGCGACGCGGTGGCGGTGGACGGCAAGCCGGTGACCGACGGCGACACCAAGCGGGTGGTCTACGCGCTCAACAAGCCGGCCGGCGTCGTCTCGACCGCACGCGATCCGCAGGGGCGCCCGACCGTGGTCACGATGGTCCCGCAGACCGAGCGCCTGTACCCGGTGGGACGGCTCGACATCGATACCACCGGGCTGATCCTGCTCACCAATCAGGGTGATCTGGCCCACCGCCTCACCCATCCGTCGTTCGAGGTGGACAAGACCTACCGAGTGCGCGTGGGCGGACCGGCGCTGCACGAGCGGACGCTACGGACGCTCCGCGACGGGGTCGAGCTCGAGGACGGCCGCAGCGCGCCGGCGCGGGTCCGCCGCATCTCGGCCGACACGCTCGAGATCACGATCCACGAGGGACGCAAGCGCCAGGTCAAGCGCATGTGCGACGCGGTCGGGCATCCGGTGAAGCGCCTGGAGCGCGTGGGGTTCGGTCCTCTGTCGCTCGGCGACCTGCCGCGCGGGCGGTGGCGCAAGCTCACCGACGCGGAGATCGAGGCGCTGGTGGATGCGGCGGCCGATCCGTCCGCTCCCTCGCCGCCCACGACTCGAGAGCGTGCATGACTCGTCACGGGGGCGCTCGCTGGCGAAGCGTGACGAGGTATGCAGCTGGGGGATGCACTACTCGTCACGCTTGCGGGAGTTGTGCTCGCGTGACGAGTTGTGCACGGTCCGCCGGACCCTGCCGCGACCCTCTACGGACCCTGCCGCGACCCTCTACGGACCCTGCCGCGACCTCTACGGACCCTGCCGCAATCCCCTCCGGACCCTGCCGCAATCCCCTCCGGACCCGGATCGTCGGCGCGTCGTCTATCGCTGCCACAGCAGCCCGTCGTTGACCAGGTGCGTGGCCGTCAACGCGCGCGACACCTCGCTCGGCGTCACACGCACCGGCCGAGACGCCACCATCCGGATCACGGTGAACTGAAGGACGTGCCGCTCCGATACCGGCCGGAAGCCGGCGATCGGATACGAGGCCTGCGCCCGTGACGGCCACAGGTTGCAGGCCGCGCCCCACCAGCAGAAGCCCGAGCTCGGTGGCGAGGTGAACGACACCACGTCGAACTCCCTCACGGTCGCGCCGCCTCTCGGCATGAACTTCAGCTTCGGCATGTACATCGACAGCGGCAGCAGGTTGCGGTAGTGCTGTACGAGGATCACCCGCTGCGAGGCTCGTCCAGCCACAGGTGGGGGCGGGGACGCCAGTGAGGTGGCCACGACCCGCCAGTCGGGGCGCTGGAAGTCCCGGTTGAACGCCACGCCGAGCGTCACCACGACGCCGATCGCGCACAGCGCGACCGCGCCGGCGATCCCGACCATCCCCGCCCGTCGTGCGCCCAGGCCGCCCGCGACGAGCAGCGCGGCCGGGAGCCACAGCGCGATGATGTTGCGGGTGATCAGGTCGTCGATACCGACGGCGATCAGCAGCAGGTTCAACGCGAGCCCGGAGGCGACGATCGCGCCCATCGCCAGCGGTGCCCGCCGCTCGCTCGGGTCGGCCCGCAACGCGAGCAGCACCAGCCCGCCGAGCGCCACTAGCGCGGCGGTCCACACCAGCACCGATCGGGCCGGCGACTGGAAGGCCACCAGGAAGTCCGGCACGATCGCCCCGAGCCGTGGGAGAAGCGGTGCGTGCCCGATCCAGCTGGCGTTACCGGTGTGGTTCTGGGAGATCGCCAGCGGCAGCAGCGCGACGCCACAGGCCCCGACGAAGGCTACGGCCGCGAGCACGGACCGGCTGCGGCGGTGCACGGCGAGCAGCCACACGGCCTGCGGCACCACGACCAACAGCGCGTAGTAGTGGGTGGTGAGCGCGAGCGCGGAGATGACCGTCCAGGCGATCACCCGACGCGGGGTGGGCTGCACCCGCGCGATGTCGAAGGCGAGCAGACCGAGGGCGCTCAACAGCACCAGAAGCTCGTACGGACGCGCCTCCTGCGAGTACCAGATCAGGAACGGGTTGCACGCCGCCAGCGCCGTCACGATCACGGCTCCGCGCGGGGAGAGGATCCGCCGGGCGAGGACGTACGACACCGGCACCACGGCGATCCCGGCCAGAGCGGACAGCGACCGCAGCGGCACCTCGCTGAAGCCGAACACTCGCGCCCACACCCACCCGACCAGGTAGTAGAGCGGTGGCGTGGTCTGGTTCTGAGGGAGCAGGCCGAGCATGCGGCCCGGCGAGAGGCGCATGTCGTTGGAAGCGTTCGCCTCGTCGAACCAGAACCCCTGGTGGCCGATCCGGTAGAAGCGAAGCGCGGCGGCGAGGACCGTCAACGCGATTACCGCGAGTGTCGCCGGATCCTCGAGCAGCACGCGAACGCGGGTCCGCAGCAGCGGCTCAGGCGCCCCGGGACCGCGCAGGTCTTCAGGCACCGTGCCGACGCTCACCCGCGGCATGTTAGGGCTCGCGGCGGCACGTTCCGGGTCCACACGGCGGCACGTTCCGGGTCCACACGGCGGCACGTTCCGGGTCCACACGGCGGCACGTTCCGGCTTCAGGCGGTGGCACGTTCCGGCTCCCGGAGCCACCGCCCGCTACCGTCTAATGACAGTCCGGCACTCGGCCCTTAACACGATCGCAACCGGCGCTTCCGGTAACGGGCCATTCACCGGGCAGTATTTCCGAGCGATGCGAGAGGATTCCGGCCACGTCGACGCTTCGGTGCTCGCGTCGGGCACCGCAGGCCCGCGCGTACTCGCGGCGGCCACCGCATCCACCGACGCACCGGTAGCGCTTCCCCGGCTGTCCTCGCTGCGCCTGCCGAGCGGACTGCACTGGCCGCAGACGGAGTTCGGGCCCCGGGCCGGGAGGATCGCGCTGGCCACGATCACGGTCGTCGTGCTGATCATGGTGCTGTTCTCCACCCACGGCCCGACGACGCTCACGCCGCGAACCGCCCAGATCTTCGCCCCGTGGGAGGCCGGGCCGCTCTACCACCTGATCCCGGCCGGCCTGATGGTCGGCTCGAGGGCCACCAACTACGCCCTGACCGGTCTGCTCCTGATCCTGCTGGGCGCGTACCTGGTGGCGATGGGAGCGCTGCGCACGCTGTCGATGCGGATGATCGTCGGCTGCATCGTTGCCGTGCACGCGCTTCTGCTGCTGGCGCCGCCGTTCCAGCTCACCGACATGGGCAACTACCTGGGCTACGCCCGGCTGGGGGGACTGCACGGGCTCAACCCGTACACGCACGTGATCGGGCAGGAGATGCACGATCCGATCTTCCACTTCGCGACGTGGCTGAACCTGCACAGCCCCTACGGGGAGCTGTTCACCGCGCTCAGCTATCCGCTGGCGTTCGTTCCGATTCCGGTTGCCTACTGGATCGTCAAGGTGGTCACGGTCGCGCTCAGCCTGGCGCTGATCGCGATCGTGTGCGCCTGCGCGCGGCGCCTGGGCCGCGACCCTCGCTACGCGGCCGCGCTGCTCGGGCTGAACCCGATCTACCTCATCTACGCGGTGGGCGGGTTCCACAACGACTTCTTCATGCTGGTGCCGGCGATCGGCGCGGTCGCACTGCTGCTGGCCCGCCGCGACCGAGCCGCCGGCGCGGCGCTGATGCTCGCGGTGGCGGTCAAGTTCAGCGCGGTCCTGCTGCTGCCGTTCCTGCTCGCGGCGGCGTGGCCGGTTCGCCGGCGTGTCCTCGACGTGATCATCGGCGCGGTGCTGGCCGCGATCCCGCTGATCGCCATGAGCCTGATCCTGTTCGGGTTCTCGCTCCCCAACCTGTCCGACCAGAGCACGCTGCTCACGCCGTTCAGCTTCCCGAACCTGTTCGGCTACGTGATCGGAGTGGGGGGCGGGACCTCGGGAGTGCTGCGTCTGGCCAACCTGGTGCTGATCGTGGTCGTCGTGATGCTGGTGCGTCGGCGCGGGGACTGGGTCTCGCGGGCCGGCTGGGCGACGGTGGCGCTGATTGCCAGCCTGGCCTGGGTCATGCCGTGGTACGTGATCTGGGTACTGCCGCTCGCGGCGCTCGGGACGAGCGTGCGGCTGCGGCGCGCCGCGCTCGTGCTGACCGTGTTCCTCGTGCTCGTGTTCCTGCCCTCGGCGGGGAAGTTCTGGAGCCTCGTCCACTTCAACCCGCTGAGCGGGTCGGCCGGCCAGGCATCGACGACGCTTCAGGGCAAGCTATCTTGGTATAGCTAAACCGGTCCGTTCGGCGGCGGTACGCACGCGCTCCGATCCGGGCGGCACGAGAACGACAGGCGCCGCGGTTGGCAGGAACCCGCGTATCGCTCGAACCCCATCTGCCGGAACGCCCAATCATCGCGTCCGGCGTTAGCCAAAGCCCTTAATCGTCCCCTGGGTTTACGCCGTGATTATTAGAACCTTGTTAGCGTCGCGCGGCGATGCGGCTTGAAGTAGAACTGATCGAGGGCGGCGGAGGCGGGCCGGCGCCGGGCCTGCCACCCATCCGGGCCCAGCCCCGCCGAGTGGGCCTGGACTACTTCGAGCTGTCGGTGCTGGTCCTGTTCGCCGCCGTTTCGGTATTCGTGCTGGTCCTCGACCTCTGGCGCGTCGTGTTCCACGGCGCGGTGTGGACCGGCACCGACGGTGTCTACATCGTCGATCAGATGCAGTACCTGGCCTGGATCAAGGACGCCTCGCACCACTTCCTGGCCTCGAACCTGTTCGTGCTGCGCGACACGCCGGCCGACTACTTCCAGCCCGCGGTGGTCGTATCGGGCGGCCTGACCGCGCTCGGCATGTCGCCGGCGCTGTCGCTGCTGCTGTGGAAGCCGGTCGCCGTGATCGCCTTCTTCTTCGGCGTGCGGGCCTATGCTCAGCGCAGCGTAAGCGGCGTCTGGTCGTGCCGCGCGGTGCTCGTGCTGGCGCTGTTCTTCGGCTCCTTCACCGACGTGTACGGGAGCGCCAGCGTGCTGGGCGATCTGTTCCCGAGCTTCCTTTCCTGGGGCTACACGTTCGGCTTGATGGCACTCGCCGCGATGGTTTGGGCGCTGGTGGCCTTTGACGACGCGCGGGCGAGCGGGAGCAGAATGTGGCTCCCGCCAGCGCTGGGCGCGCTGGCCAGCCTGCTCCATCCCTGGAACGGCGAGCTGCTGATCGCGCTGGTGGTGGCGGCCGAGGCGATGATGCTGGCCGGTCGCCGCTACGGGCGCGAGGACGTCCGGCTGACCGCCACCACGCTGATCGGCACCGGCATCCCGCTCGTGTACGACGCGATCCTCGGCAAGGCCGACATCAACTGGAAGCTCGCCCAGCTGGCCGCCAGCCACTCCTTCTCGTTCCCGGCGATCGCGCTGGCCATCATCCCGCTGCTCCTGCCCGCCGCGGTCGCCTACCGCAGGCGCCCCACCACGTTCCTGGCCGCCGCCACGCGAACCTGGCCGCTGGCCGCGTTCGCGATCTTCCTGCTGTCCTTCACGAAGCTCGGGGGCGCGCCGATCCACGCGTTCCAGGGCATCACGGTCCCGCTGGCCGTGCTCGCCGTCGAGGGGCTCACGCTGCTCGGCTGGCGCCGCCTGCCCCGGCGGGTGCTGATCGGCGCGGTTGTGATCGCGCTGTTCACGATCCCGGCCAACCTGAAATTGCTGTCGATTGCGCACTCCCTGGCGGCGCCCGCGCCCGGAAACGGCAACTTCATCCAACGCGACGAGAACGACGCGGTCAACTACCTGGCCGACCTCAAGGAGCCGGGGAGTGTCGTGACCCAGCCCTACCTCGGCGCCGTCATACCGGGTCGAACCGGGCGGCACACGTACATCGGCGACTGTCTGTGGTCCGAGCCGAATTGCCAAGACCGGGCGACGCAAATGAGGGACCTGTTCAACGGCTCGCTTGGCGTCGCGGCGGCGCGCAGCTTCGTCCGCTCGAGCGGTGCCCGGTTCGTGCTATCCGATTGCAGGACCAGCGCCGACATGCGCAAGCTGCTCGGCCCGCTCATCCGCTCGGCGCACGGCTTCGGTTGCGCGGCGGTGTATGAGGTCGACTAGCTCGATCGTCCGCCTCCACCTGGCGCTGGCTGCTGTCGTGGTCGGCATCGCCGCCGTGGTTGGCCTTGCTCTCGGAGGCTGCGGGTCACAGGAGCCGTCGGTCAACACGTTCCCGATCCCCGGTGGTCGAGTTGCCGCGCCGCAGACCCAGATCACCTTCCGAGGCGTAAAGGGCGGTCACATCGGCCGAGTGATCGTCACCGGCTCGAGTACCGGTCGCCACACCGGCCGGGTGGTCGCGGATTCCGACAGGCAGGGCGCGAGCTTCCTGCCCACCAAGCCGTTCGCGGCGGGCGAGGTGGTCACCGTGAAGACCAAGCTCGACATCCGCGGCGTCCGCGCCGGCACCTTCCATTTCACGATCGCCCACCCGGCGGGGGCGATCCCGGTCACGTCGCTGGACCCGGCTCCCCGGGTGCCCGGCGACGAGTTGACCTTCCACTCGCGCCCGGACCTGACGCCGCCCGCAGTGGAGGTGACCAGGCAATCCGGAAGCGTGGCGTCCGGCGACATCTTCCTCACGCCACAGCAGGGGCCCACACAGAACGGCGTGATGATCCTGAACGCCGAGGGAGCCCTCGTCTGGTTCCAGCCGATACGCCCTCCGGACATCGCCGCCAACCTCCAGGTCCAGAAGTACCAGGGCAAACGGGTGCTGACGTGGTGGCAGGGGTACTCGGGTGCCGGCGTGGGGGCCGGCGAGGATTTCATCTACAACTCGTCCTACCAGCAGATTGCGCAGGTACGCGCGGGCAACGGGCTGAGCGCCGACCTGCACGAGTTCCGTGTCACGCCGCAGGGCACCGCGCTGATCACCGCCTATTACCCGATCATCATGGATGCCTCGGCGTTGCACGGATCGACGCAGCAGGTCGTGCTCGACTCGGTCGTGCAGGAGATCGACATCAAGACCGGCCTGGTGATCTACCAGTGGGACAGCCTCGACCACGTCCCGATGACCGATACCTACGAGGCGATGCCGCACTCGGCGACCTCGCCGTTCGACTACTTCCACGTCAACTCCGTGCAGCTGCAGTCGGGCGGCGACCTGCTCATCTCCGCCCGCAATACGTGGGCCGCCTACGACATCAACCACGAGACCGGCGCGATCGAGTGGACGCTCGGGGGCAAGAATTCGAGCTACAAGCTCAGCTCGCAGGCCGTGTTCGCGTTCCAGCACGACGTCCGCCTGCACGCCGACAGCGATCCGACCGTGACCCTGTTCGACGACGGTGGGGGACCTCCGCGCGTTCACGCGGAGTCGCGCGCGATCACGGTCCGGCTCGACAGCTCGGGCAAGACCGCGACGCTGGTCAGCCAGGATCAGCATTCGCCCACGCTGGCCGCCGGCTTCGAGGGCAACGTTCAGGCGCTCTCGAACGGCGACGATTTCGTGGGGTGGGGCCAGCAGCCGTACTTCAGCGAGTACAACTCGAAGGGCCAGATGGTGTTCGACGCGCGGTTCGTGGACTCGAACTCGAGCTACCGCGCCTACCGATTGCCGTGGACCGGGACGCCGACCGGCGCCCCCGCGGTGGCCGCCTCGACGTCCGGGGCCACCACCAACGTGTACGTGAGCTGGAACGGCGCCACCCAGGTGGCGTCCTGGCGGGTCCTCGCCGGATCCGCCGCGAATGCGCTCCAGGCCGTGACGACCTCGACCAAGCAGGGGTTCGAGAGCCAGATCTCGATTCCCGCCCAGCCCTACGTCGCGGTCCAGGCGCTCGACGCCGCCGGGCACACGCTGGCCACCTCGAGCGCCGTGTACGTCACGTGAGCGGGCGGGCGGGCGGGCGGGCCAGCTGACACACTGCCGCTCCGATGCGGCTGTTCGCACTCCGGGGCGCCAATGAAGTGACCGCCAACGAGGCCGACGCGATCCTCGCGGCGACCGATGAGCTCATGCGCGAGCTGATGGCGCGCAACTCGCTCGAGCCCGATGCGATGGTCAGCTGCATCTTCACGCTGACCGAGGACCTGAACGCGCAGTTCCCGGCCGTGGCGGCGCGCAACCTGGGCCTGAGCCGGGTCCCGCTGCTGTGCGCGCGGGAGGTACCGGTGCCCGGCTCGCTGCCCCAGGTGATTCGCGTGCTGATCCACTACTACGCGCCGCAGGACCACGAGCCCCGGCACGTGTACCTGGGTCGGGCGCAGGCGCTGCGGGCCGACCTGGACTCGGCCCAGTAGGCGCCACGGTTACGCTTGGCATCGCCGATGCCGATCGAGTTCGCCGCCCGCACCCGCCGGATTCCCGTCTACCCGCTCGCCGCGGGCTACGACCTAGGGGCCGACGTGGCCATGCTGGCCTCCAACGAGTCGTGCTTCGCGCCGCTGCCCTCGGTGGTCGAGGCGGCCGCACGGGCGCTCGGCGGCGCGAACCGCTACCCGGACCCGTCCTACGCGCCGCTCCGCCGCGCCCTGGCCGACCGCTACGGCATCCCGCCGGGTCGGATCGCGCTGGGCAACGGCTCCTGCGACATCCTGCTCGCCGCCGGCGAGGCGCTGCTCGAGCCCGGCGCCGAGGTGGTCTACGGGTGGCCGGCGTTCAGCGTCTATCCGCACCTGGGGGCCGCTTCGGGGGCGCGCGCGATCGAGGTGCCGCTCGACCCCGAGGATCGGCACGACCTCGACGCGATCGCCACCGAGATCACCGTGGCCACCCGGCTGGTCATGGTCTGCAACCCCAACAACCCGACCTCCACGGCGCTCGGATTGGACGAGATCGACGCCTTCCTGCGCCGCGTGCCGAGCCATGTTTGCGTGATCCTCGACGAGGCTTACTGCGAGTTCGCGTTGACGTTGGGCGACACCTACGCGTCGCTCGAGCTGCTGCGTAAGTACCCCAACCTCGTGCTGCTGAGGACGTTCTCCAAGGTGTACGGGCTCGCGGCGCTTCGGGTCGGCTATGCGCTGTGCGGGTCTGAGGACTTCCGGGTGGCGGTCGACCAGGTCCGCCAGCCGTTCTTTGTGAACGCCGCCGCCCACGCCGCCGCGGTGGAGGCCCTGCGCCACCAGGACGAGGTCGAGCGCCGGGTGACCGAGACGATCGGCGGCCGGATCGATCTCACCGACGGGATCCGCGCGTTGGGATTGTGGGTGGCCGAGTCGGACGCGAACTTCATCTGGCTGCACCTGCCCGAGGAGGTCGAAGAAGCCGACGTGGTCGAAGGTCTCAAGGGCCGAGGCGTGCTGGTCCGGGCGGGAGCGTCGCTGGGCCGAGACGGCGCGCTCCGCGTGACCGTCGGCACCCCGGCCGAGAACGAGCGCTTCGTGGACGCCCTGGGCACGTGCTTGGCATCGGCGACCGCGTCTGGTACAAAACGCGCACGATGAGTACCGGTAGCCGCACGCTGTACGTCTTCCGCGGCTACGCGTACGCCTACGCCTGGCGATTTAGCTAGGCGCCCGGCTCCCGTTTTCCGCCCGCAGCAGCTCAGCGGGCGAAGCTCCACCGCCGAGCCGAGCGCCGAAAAACCCCCCGGTCGGGTGAAACCCGACCCACTCGCTTTCGTATCGTTTCCAGGCTCAAGAGAGGACAGCTGATGATGATCGTGATGAAACCGACGGCCACCGAGGAGGAGATCCAGGCCGTCATCGATCGGATCCAGAGCGTCGGCGCTCGAGCTCACCCCAGCCACGGGGATGAGGTCACGGTGATCGGCGCGATCGGGGATCGCGAGCACGTGGCCAGGCTCGAGCTCGAAGGCTCGCCGGGGGTCGAGCGGGTGGTCCCGATCCTCAAGCCCTACAAGCTCTCCTCGACCCAGTTCAAGCACGGCGAGCGCACGGTGCTGGACATCGCCGGGCGAAAGGTCGGGGGCACGAACTTCGCGATGATCGCCGGGCCGTGCACGGTCGAGTCGCGCGAGCAGACGCTCGAGACCGCCCGTGCGGTCCGCGACGGCGGCGCCACGCTGTTCCGCGGCGGCGCCTACAAGCCCCGCACCTCGCCCTACGCCTTCCAGGGTCTCGGCCAGGAGGGGTTGCGGCTGCTCGCCGAGGCCAAGGCCGAGACCGGCCTGCCGGTGGTCACCGAGCTCATGGACCAGCGCGACATCGAGCCGATCCTCGAGGTGGCCGACGTTATCCAGATCGGCGCCCGCAACATGCAGAACTACTCGCTGCTCGCCGAGGTCGGGCGCAGCGGCCGCCCCGTGCTGCTCAAGCGCGGCCTGTCGGCGACGCTCGAGGAGCTGCTGATGGCGGCCGAGTACATCCTCAAGGAGGGCAACGAGTCAGTGATGCTGTGCGAGCGCGGGATCCGCACGTTCGAGACCGCGTACCGCTTCACGCTCGACCTGATGGCCGTCCCGGTGCTCAAGGAGCTCAGCCATCTGCCGGTGATCGTCGACCCGAGCCATGCTGCCGGCCGGCGCGATCTCGTGCTGCCGCTGTCGCTGGCCGCGGCCGCGGCCGGTGCCGACGGGATCATCGTCGAGGTCCATCCGCACCCGGAGACCGCGATCTGCGACGGCCCGCAGCAGCTGTTTGCCGACGACTTCGCCGAGTACGTCGAGCGCGTGCAGCAGGCCGCCGCGGTCGCCGGGAAGGCCCTCGCCGCCGTTTAACGGGCCTGGCGAGGAACCCTTGAACCTCGCGGTCGTCGGCGTCGGACTGATCGGCGGCTCGGTCGGGCTCGCCGCGCGCGAGCGGCTCGGCGCCACCGTGGCCGGCTACGACACGAGCGCGGACGCGCTCGACCTCGCCCGCGAGCGGGGCGCGATCGATCGGACGTGCACCGAGATCAGCGACGCGGTGAGCGACGCCGAGGCGGTGTTCGTCGCGGTCCCGGTGGGAGGGTTGAAGCCCGCGGTATCCGCCGTCCTCGACGCCGCCTCGGGGAACACCGTGGTCACGGACGTAGGCTCGACCAAGCGCGCGATCGTGGCCGCGCTCGAGGACCCTCGATTCGTCGGAGGGCACCCTCTCGCCGGCGCCGAGACGAGCGGTGTGCAGCACGCCAGAGCCGACCTGTTCGAGGGCGCCACCTGGTACCTCACCCCCACACCGACCACGTCGGGAATCCTCTACGAGCGCCTTCACCGGTTGCTGCACGGGCTGGGCGCGCGGCCGGTGGCCATCGAGCCCGAGATCCACGACACGATCCTGGCCACGGTCTCGCACCTGCCGCACGTGCTGGCCAACGTGCTGGTCAGCCAGGCGGCCCGGACCCTGGGATCTGGTCCCCACCCACCCGAGAGGCTGCCCGCCACCGGGCCGAGCTTCCGCGACGCCACGCGCGTGGCCGGCGCCGCCAGCGGCATCTGGACCGACATCTACCTGTCCAACCGCGACGCACTGGCCGCCGGGATCGACGACACGATCGCGCGTCTGAACGCCGTGCGGGACGCCCTCGACGCGGGCGACGCGGCCCGCATCACCGACTGGAACGATGCGGCGGCCGATGACAGGCGCAGGCTGCTCGAGGCGCAGCTGGCCGGCGGTCCGCTGTTCGAGCTGCGGGCATCGGTGCCGAACCGGCCCGGGGTGGTGGCGCAGCTGGCGATCGAGCTGGGTCGCGCGGGTGTCAACATCACCGACATGGCGCTCTATCCGGCGCCCGACATGAAAGAGGGCGTGATCGCCCTGTGGATCGCCGGCGAGGAGCAGGCGCGGCGGACCGAGGAGCTCGTGATCACGCTCGGATTCCCGGTGGCGCGGGCATGAACGCCCGCTTCGAGCCCTCCGGGCCGCTGCGAGGGACCCTGAGGGTCCCGTCCGACAAGTCGATCTCACATCGGGCCGCGATCATCGGCGCGATGGCATCCGAGCCGGTGCGGATCCGCAACTACCTCGACGCCGCCGACACCCGCTCGACGCTCGCCGCGGTGCAGCGGCTCGGAGCGATCGTGGAGGACCGCGGGGAAGAGCTGGTCATCCGCGGCTGCGGCTTGCGCAACGCGCTACCTACGACCAACCCGATCGACGTCGGCAACGCCGGCACCCTGATGCGACTGCTGCCGGGGTGGCTGTCCTTCCAGCAGGGCTCGAGCTTCATGCTCGACGGGGACGACTCGATCCGCCGGCGCCCGATCGATCGCATCGCCGAGCCTCTGCAGCGCATGGGCGCTCGGATCGACGCGCGGGACTCCCGCTACCCGCCGTTCACCGTCCACGGCGCGTCCCTGAAAGGCATCGAATACGAGCTTCCCGTGGCCAGCGGACAGGTCAAGTCCTGCGTGCTGCTGGCCGGGCTCGTCACGGATGGGACCACGGTCATCGAACCCGTGCCCGCCCGCGATCACACCGAGCGGATGCTGGCGGCGGCGGGTGCCCCGGTGGCCCGGGAAGCCACGCCCGGCGGCGGCTTTCGGACGACGGTGGGCAACACCGACGAGCTGGAGCTCGAGGTAGTCGAGGTGCCCGGAGACCTGTCCTCGGCGGCCTTCCTGATCGCCGCCGGCGTGCTCGTTCGCGACTCCCGGCTGGTCCTCGAGCGGGTCGGAGTGAACTGGACGCGCGTCGGCTTCCTGCGCATCCTCGAGCGGATGGGGGCGATCGTGCTCACCGACGGCGAGGCGCCCGGCTCGTTCGCCCCGGGCGAGCCCGTGGCCGACATCGACGTGCGCAACGCGCCGATCGAGGGCACGACCGTGAAGGCGGAGGAAGTGCCGCTGGCTATCGACGAGCTGCCCCTGGTCGCGCTGCTCGGTTGCTTCGCCGAAGGGGAGACCGTGGTCCGAGGTGCGCAGGAGCTCAGGATCAAGGAGTCGGATCGGATCGCCACCGTGGTCGACGGGCTGCGCGGGCTCGGCGCCGACATCGAGGCTCTCCCCGACGGCTTCGCGGTCCGCGGCACCGGGGGGCTGCGCGGCGGCCGGCTCGACGCGCACGGCGACCACCGGCTCGCACTGCTCGGGGCCGTGGCCGGGCTGGCTTCGAGGCAGGGGGTAGAAGTCTCCGGGATGGAGGCGGCCGAGGTGTCCTACCCACAGTTCGCCGAGCACGTGGCGGAGCTGGTCAGGTGACCGTCGTGGCGATCGACGGCCCGGCCGGCGCGGGCAAGTCGACGGTCGCGCGAGCCGTGGCCGAGGACCTGGGGTTCACCTATCTGGACACCGGCGCGATGTACCGCAGCGTCGCCCTCGCCGCGTCCGAGCGCGGCGCGGACCCGGCCACCGTCGCGTCATCGGTGAAGATCGAGCCGCAGGGTGAGCGGATCCTGCTCGACGGGCGCGACGTGACCGACGAGATCCGCACGCCCGAGCTGTCCGAGGCCGCCTCACGGGCGGCGGCGGACCCCGCGGTGCGCAGAGCCGTGGTCGAGCAGCAGCGGCGACTGCTGGCTAGCGGCGACTGGGTGGCCGAGGGACGCGACATCGGCACCGTGGTCGCGCCCGACGCCGAGGTGAAGGTGTTCCTGACCGCCGACCCGGAGGAGCGGGCGCTCCGGCGGGCGGTCGAGCTCGGGCTCGACCCGGCCCGCGTGCTGGCCGAGCAGACCATCCGCGACGAGCGCGACCGAACCCGCGAGCACTCTCCGCTCGAGCCGGCCGCCGGCGCCGTCGTGCTCGACAGCACGCACCTGACCCTCCCCGAGGTGGTGCGGCGCATTGCCGCGCTTGTTGAACGCGCCAGCGGGGTATAAAGCGGGCGCGGAGCTGTGGGAGCTCCGCGCCCTATCCAATCGGACGCCCTGGCAGGGGCGAAACAGAGGGTCACCAGATGAAGAGAAGTTTGCTGCGTGGGGTCACCGCGACCGCCACGGTCGCGGCAGTACTCGGCTGCGGCGCGGTCGCAGCATCGGCTAAGCCGATCCTCATGCCCACGCTGAAGAAGGAGATCCAGGCGCAGCGCGCGATCTGGCAGCAGCACGTCTTTGCGCCCGCGGGGTCGCTTCAGCCGCCGGCGCCGCCGTGCCCGGAGAACGGGATGCTGCCCTCGCCGCTGTCGAACTGCGGGCTGCCGGAGTTCCCCGCGACCACGCTGCCCTTCCCCGGAAACATGGCCTACTACGGCGGCCACGTTCAGACGGCGCCCAAGGAGTACCTCGTGTTCTGGGGCTGGGGCGAGCCGGGCGCGTTCCCCTCGAGCCAGGCCTGCACGTCTGAGAACCTGACCGAGGGGTCGTTCACGGCCACGCTGGCCTGCGACCCCGACGGCGCCGGCAAGTACATGGCCGACTTCGTGCAGCAGATGGGCGGCACGGATTGGGCGGGCGTCCAGACCCAGTACTACCAGACGGTCGACGGGGCCAATCAGAACATCACCAACCCGAGCGAGCAGCTGGCCGGCATCTGGGCCGACGACTCCGATGACGCCGCCGCCCTCGCGGGCACGTCCTCGAGCAACCCGCCGGGATCGACCAACACCTACACGGACCTGGGTGCCGAGGCCGCGCGCGCGGTCAGCCACTTTGGGATCACCGACCTGGCCAACGCCAACATCATCATCGCCCAGCCGCCGAACTTCAGCGATCCGAACGCGCTGGCGAGCGGCTACTGCGCGTTCCACGACTACACCGAGCCGAACCTCGAGGGCGGCATCTACGACGGGTTGCCGGCGGGTATCTCGTGGACAAACATGCCCTACGCGCTCGCGATCAATTCCGGTGGCGCGAACGAGTGCGGCGAGAACTCGGTCAACAGCGACGCGAGGGGCAAGCTAGACGGATTCTCGATCGTGCTCGGGCACGAAATCGAGGAGACGGTCACCGATCCGGGCGCCGAGGACGTTATCGGCAGCGGCACGAGCGCCCAGCAGATCGGCGGCTGGTATGACGCGCTCGACGCGAACGAGAATGGCGACAAGTGCGCCTGGGTCGGGGAGAACCTCCTGACGGCCCAGGGTCCGCCGGAGCCAGTCCCGGGCGCGCTGGGCGACATCACCGGCAACGCCGGCGACCGGTTCGCCGTGCAGTCCCTGTGGAGCAACGATTCCGCGGAGGGCGCCGGCTACTGCGCCGGTGCCGGCACGGACCTGCCGACCGGCTAGGAGCTAGTACCGAGCCACCGGACCTCAGGCGGACCCGAGGCGCACGCTAGCCTCGGGTCCGCCATGAAGGTCGCGATCGTCGGCTATCCCAACGTCGGAAAGTCCTCGCTGGTCAACCGGCTCACCGAGTCGCGCGAGGCGGTGGTGCACGAGCGCCCGGGGGTCACCCGCGACCGCAAGGAGCTCACCACCGACTGGAACGGCCGCTCGCTGACGCTGATCGACACCGGCGGCGTCGATCTCGACGACCGGGCCGAGCTGGCCCACTCGGTGCACGATCAGGTGCGCGCGGCCCTGGCCGACGCCGATGCCGCTGTGCTCGTGGTCGACGCGCGGGCCGGACTGCGCCCCGGCGATCACGAGATCGCCGGCCTGCTGCGCGGCTCGCCGCTCCCGGTCCTCGTGGCCGCGAACAAGATCGACTCCGCGCGCGACATCCCGCTCGCGGCCGACTTCCACGGGCTGGGACTGGGCGAGCCGATCGCGGTGTCGGCCGCGCAGGGTCTCGGCACCGGCGACCTGCTCGACCGGATCGTGGAGCTCGCACCGCCTGAGGAGGACCCGGGCGAGGAGGCCGAGGACGACACCGTCCGGCTCGCGGTGATCGGTCGCCCCAACGTGGGCAAGTCGTCGCTGGTGAACCGCTTCGCCGGCGCCGAGCGGGTGATCGTCTCGCCGCTGGCCGGGACCACCCGCGACGCGATCGATCTCCCGATCGAGTTCGAGGGAAGGCGCCTGATCCTCGTCGACACCGCGGGTCTGCGGCGCCAGGCCAAGGTGGGCGAGTCGCTCGAGTACTACACCGCGCTGCGCTCGCGTCGAGCCGCGGAGCGGGCCGACGTGGCGCTGGTCGTGTGCGACGCCACCGACGGCATCACCGCCCAGGATCTGCGGGTCGCCGAGCTCGCCATGCGAAGCGGCTGCGCCACCGCGCTCGTGCTCAACAAATGGGACCTGACCGACGCCGAGGGGATGGACCTCGACTACGAGCGCGCCCGGGCCAACCAGAAGCTGCGGCTGCGCCCCCGCGTGATCACCGCGAGCGCCAAGACCGGGCGGGGCGTGCAGCGGCTGCTCGCCGAGGCGATCGCGCTCTCGGATCGCCGCGCCGGGCGGATCCCCACGCCGCAGCTCAACCGCTTCCTGTCCGACGTGGTCGCGGCGCGACAGCCGCCGGCCGGCGGTCCGCGACACAGTGGCCACCGCCTTCGGCTGATCTACATGACGCAGACCGACGAGCGCCCGCCGCGCTTCTCGATCCAGGTCAACTCGCGCCCCCGGGTCACCCGCGACTACGCCTACTACGTCGAGAACCGTCTCCGCGAGCGCTATCACTTCGAGGGGGTCCCGGTGATCATCGACTTCGTGGAGCGCAACGAGCGGCGTGGTCGCGGCCGGCGCCAGGCGGCCTGAACCGGCGCAAAAACCGTCTGAAAGTGATTCATTGCTCTGCGGGATGTCGACCGTCGCCCGCCCGCCTGCCCTTCTTCCGGATGCGCCGGCCCGGCGCCCTGGACGCGGTGCCCGCCCGGCACCGGCGGAGCGGCTGTTCGTCCGCCGGCGCCTGGTTCTAGTCGCGGGCGCGCTGGTGGCCGTCCTGGCGATCGCCGCCGCCGTCGTGCTGACGCTGGTGGGCTCGGGCGAGGTCCCTCCCGCCACGGGCGCGGCCACGGTCGTCCCGGCTGACGCGCTGGCCTACGTAAACCTCTCGATCGACCCGAGCCGCCCCGCCGTCTCGGACGCGCGCAAGCTGGCCGCGCGCTTCCCCGACTGGCCGCTGCTCGAGACCGCCGCGCTGAACCGGCTGAGCCCGCTCGTGGCCGGATCGAGCAGCGCCGACCTGGCGACCACGATCCGGCCGTGGCTCGCGGGCGAAGCGTCGCTCGCGCTGATCGCGGGGCCGAACGGCGCCGCGCAGCCGCTGGTCGTGCTCGAGGTCTCGCAGCTCGCGAAGGCGCGGGCCTTCGTGAGGCGCGCCGGCGCGACCCCGGTCGGCGCGTACGACGGCGCGCGGATCATGGCCTACCCGTCGGGCAGCGAGGTCGCGTTCGTCGGCCGATACCTGGCGGCCGGTCCCGACGCGGCGGTTCGCGCGGCGATCGCCTCCGCTCGCGGTCGGACGCGGGCGCTGGCCCGCGACCCCGCCTACGAGCGCGCGGCGGCCGGAGAGCCGGCGGACCGGGTGCTCGACGCCTACCTGCCGGCGAGCGGGATCCACCAATTGCTCGCCTCGCGCGCCGGCATCGCGGGCGCGATCGGCGTCCTGCTCGACCGTCCGGATCTGCAGGGCGCGGCGATCTCGCTGTCGCCGACCGCGGACGGCGCGCGGGTGCTGGTGCACAGCGTTCAGGGCTCCTTCGGGGCGCACGCGGCCGCTCGGTCGTTCACGCCCACGGTGCAGTCGGTGCTGCCCACGGGTTCGACCATGATGGTCGACGTCGACGGACTGAACCGCGCCGCGCCCGAGCTGCTGAGCGCGCTCGCGACGGCGGGGATCGCCGGCAACGTCGGCCCGCTGCTGCACCGCGTGGGGTCCGCGCTCACAACCGAGGGTGTCAACGTGCGTCGCATCGTGTCGCTGTTCGACGGCGAGACCGCCGTGGCCATCGCGCCGGGGTCGAGCCCCGCGCTGGTGATCGTGGCCCGCGTCCACGACCAGGCGGCGGCCCGGAGCGAGCTGGCGGCGCTCGAGGGGCCGGTCACGTCGTTGTTCGCGCCCACCGGCTCAGCCGGCGGGCAGGTCCCGGAACTGGCCGACCGGACGGTCGGGAACGTGACCGTCCACGAGGTCGGGGTTGGGCCCGGTCTCCAGCTCGACTACGCCGTGTTCGACGGCATGGTTGTCGTGGCCACGAGCGTGCAGGCCATCGATGGCGTCGCGCAGCATGCCCGTTCACTCGACGGCGACGCGGCGTACCGGACGACGCTGGCCGACCGGCCAGAGGAGCTCACGTCGCTAGTCTTTGGCGACGTCGGCCGCCTCCTGGCGCTCGGTGAGCAGACGGGTCTGACCAGCGGCGCGCGCACCCGCGAGCTGCTGCCGGACCTCTCGAAGGTCCGTGCCATCGGGCTGAGCTCCACGAGCGGGGAGCGGGACACGACCACGGAGCTGAGCCTCGAGATCCGATGAAGACGCTTTCCGACAACGAGTTCCTGTTCACGTCCGAATCGGTGACCGAGGGGCATCCGGACAAGGTTGCCGACCAGATCTCCGACGGCGTGCTCGACGCGGTTCTGCGTGACGATCCGACCGGCCGGGTGGCGTGCGAGACGCTGGTCAACACGGGTCTGGTGGTGGTCTCGGGAGAGATCACGACGACCACGTACGTGGACATCCAGGACATCGCGCGGGAGACGATCAAGCGGATCGGCTACACGAATGCGGAGTTCGGGTTCGATTACCACACGTGCGCGGTGATCAACGCGATCGACAAGCAGTCGCCGGACATCGCCCAGGGCGTCGATCGCGCTTATGAGTCGCGCGTGGATCCCGGCGACGACGACGAGCTCGACCTGGCCGGCGCGGGCGATCAGGGGATGATGTTCGGCTACGCGTCCAAGGAGACCGAGGAGCTGATGCCGCTGCCGATCGCCCTGGCGCACAAGCTGGCCAAGCGCCTCGCCGACGTGCGCCGGGCGGAGCTCCTGCCGTATCTGCGTCCGGACGGGAAGACGCAGGTGACGGTGCGCTACGTGGACGGCCGGCCGGTGGAGGTCGAGAAGGTGCTGATCTCGACCCAGCACCGCGACGGCGCCGAGTCCCTGTTGCGAGACGACCTGTGGGAGCACGTCGTCCAGCCGGTCGTACCCGAGGACCTCTACGACGCGCGCAAGCTGCACAAGTCCCTGCTGGTCAACCCGACCGGCCGGTTCGTGATCGGTGGTCCGATGGGTGACTGCGGGCTGACCGGGCGCAAGATCATCGTCGACACGTACGGGGGGATGGCGCGCCATGGTGGTGGCGCGTTCTCCGGCAAGGACCCGTCCAAGGTGGATCGTTCGGCCGCCTACGCCGCTCGTTACGTGGCCAAGAACCTGGTGGCCGCGGGTCTGGCCGAGCGGCTCGAGGTGCAGGTGGCTTACGCGATTGGCGTGGCGCATCCGGTGTCGACGATGGTTGAGACGTTCGGGACCGAGAAGGTCTCGCGGTCGAAGATCCTCGAGTTGATCAACGAGCATTTCGATCTGCGGCCGGGGGCGTTTCGCCAGTACCTGCGGCTGCACCGGCCGATCTATCAGAAGACCGCGGCCTACGGCCACTTCGGCCGCGACGATCACGATTTCACCTGGGAGCGGACCGACAAGGCGGAGACGCTCCGGGCCGCCGCCGGACTGGGCGCGGCGGCGATCAGCGCGTAGGGTCCACACCGCCAGCGCCCTCGCCTCGGAACCCGACAAAGTCAACACTCGGCATCCCGCCGGCGGCGAATTCATATTCACTCGGCTCTGGACCGACTTTCGCCGCACTCGTGCCGCGGGCGCGGGCGAGTGCGGGGTTTGTCGGGTTCCGAGCCGCGCGTAGCCGCTAGACGTGCGGGTGCGTTAGCCCCAGATCCTCGAGCGCCGCGTTCACGGTCCGGACGATCCGGTTCGGGTCCTCCACGCCGCGGAACGTGAAGTCGTAGGCGGCGCCGGCGGCGGTGTCGAAGTCGACCGTGCCGACCCCGAGCATCCGCTCGAGCACCCGCTGGCGCGAGTTGACGTTCTGAACCCGCTCGAGCCGGCACTCGTGCAGCTCGCGCGAAAGCAGCCCGGAGCGGATCGTCAGGCGGCGGTTGGTGATCGTGTAGGTGGTGGCGATCCGCCTGATCAGCCCCCGGGCGAGCACCACGAGGAACACGACGAGCACCGCGGCGGCCACCCAGGTGACCTGGACGCTCCCATGCGCCGCCCGGGTCACGAGGCCGGCGATCACCCCGACCAGGACCGCCACGATCAGCCCGCGCAGGTAGAAGGCGAGCATCGAGCGCCACGAGGGATGACCGTGGAAGAAGACGTGCTCTCCGAGCTCGGGGTCCACGGCGCCGGAGGTTAGTACGCCCGGCGGCAAGCTCTCAGAGGCCCAAGAGCAAGGCCAGCACGCCGACCACGACGGCCACGCCGGCGAGCAGGCCGGCAAGCGGCGCCGGCTCGGCCGGGGCGCGCCCGGAGGGGCGCCAGAAGGCGAAGGCGGCCACGAACGGCGCCCCGCCGATCGCGCACGCGCAGGCCCAGAGTCGCTCGCCCGATCGAGCCGCCGCAACTGTGCCGATCGCCCTCGAGCACGCCTCGAGCGCGATCGCGAAGCCCAGCATGACGCGGCCGGCGCTGAACGCGACCTCGACCACGCCCAGGAACACCTCGGCGATCAGGATCGCAGCCAGGGCCAGGCCGACGAGCACGCCCAGTCCCTGCTCCAGTGCGGGCGCCACCGCGGTGCGCTCCACCTTGACCGGCGTCCAGGACGGCGCCGGCGCGTCGCTTGCCGGCGCGCGTGCTGGTTCCGCCGAAGACGTACGCTCGGCGCGCTTGGCTTTCGGGGGCGCCGGGCGAGCCACGTGCTCGAGGTCGAAGATCTTGGCCGCAAGCGCCGACTGGACCACGGCGGGATCGTCCCCGAGACGGCCCGGATCGAGCACCAACAGCCCGAGACCGTGGGCCGGAACCAGCTCACGGTAGAGCTCGTCGTGCGGCCCGGGCGAGAGATGGCACATGACCACGAGCCGCGAGGCCGGGTAGTACGCGTCGACCGGGAGCCACGCGTCGGCCGCCGCGCCAGGGGCGCGCAGCCAGGAGAACATGTGCCGACGCCGCCCGACCTCGCCGAGCAGGCGGTCGCACATGGCCAGGATGGTCGGGGCGGAGAGGCCCCGGCGCTCTGGCCCGGTTTGCTCCTGCTCGGGGGAGCCGTGCTCAGCGGAGTCGAGATCCTGAGCGAGATGCTCGGCCGTCATCCTGGCCTGACTCTACCCTCCGGTGCCCCCATGCACGCCAACCTTGCAAGCTCCCGCCCACTGATCGCGCGCGTTGAGCCGCTCACCCGAACCCGCGCGGTCCGGGGCCCGTTCGACTACCGGCTGCGACCCGAGCAGGCCGACGTCGAAGTGGGGGCGGTCCTGCGTGTCCCGTTCGGCCGCCAGACCACGCTGGGCGTCGTGCTCGAGCTGGCCACCGAGTCGGCGCTGGCGCTCGAACGGCTGGCCGAGCCCGACGCGGTGCTCGGGCCCGGCGTGCCCGCCGACCTGGTCGAGCTGGCGGGCTGGATCGCCGAGCAGTACTGCTCGACCCCGGCTCGGGCCCTCTCGCTGGTGCTGCCCCCGGGCGCGGCGGCCGGCGGCGGGCGACCCAAGCCGATCCTCGTCGCCGAGCTCACCGAGGCGGGGGCCCGGGCGCTGCTCGGGCCGGAGCGGCTGACCGATCGCCAGCGCGCCGCCCTGACCCAGCTCGAGCGGGGCGGACCGGCGCTGGCCACCGCGCTGGGCACCGCGACCCTGCGGCGCCTCGAGGCCCGCGGTCTGGTGGCGCTTCGCTCGCTGGAGAGGGCACCGCGAGCCGACGCAGTGGTCGTGGGCCGCCGCCTGGACGGCATCCCTGACCTGACCGGCGAGCAGCGCGAAGCCCTCGGGGCGGTGCTGGAGGCGCTTGGTCGGAGTCGGGCGGGGGGCGAGCGCTTTCTCCTCCACGGCGTGACCGGCTCGGGCAAGACCGAGGTCTACCTCCAGGCGGTCCAGGCGACTCTCGCCGCGGGGCGCGGGGCGATCGTGCTCGTCCCCGAGATAGCGCTGACCCCGCAGACCGTGGGCCGATTCCAGGCCCGCTTCGGCGACATCGTGGCCGTGCTCCATTCCGGGCTCGGCCGGCGCGAGCGCCAGGAGGAGTGGCTGCGGCTGCGCACCGGCGAAGCCCGAGTGTGCGTGGGGCCCCGCTCGGCGGTGTTCGCGCCTCTTGCCGACATCGGGCTGATCGTCGTGGACGAGGAGCACGACGGCTCCTACAAGCACGAGGGCGATCCCCGCTACGACGCCCGCGCGGTGGCGGGACGACGCGTCGAGCAGCACGGCGCCGTGCTGCTCGCCGGCAGCGCCACTCCGCGGCCGGAGAGCGTGGTGGCGCTGCACCGCCTGCGCCTGACCCACCGGATCGACCGCCGTCCGCTTCCGGCGGTTGAGCTGCTCGACATGCGCGGCCTGCACCACCCCCTGCACCCCCGGACCCGGATGGCGCTGGCCGACGTGCGCGCGGCCGGCGCCAAGGCGATCGTGCTGCTGAACCGCCGTGGTTGGTCGAACTTCCTGTCCTGCCGCGGATGCGGGCACGTTTGGATGTGCCCCAACTGCGAGGTGGCGCTGGTCCTGCACCGGGCGCAGGGCTCCGTGTCCTGCCACCACTGCGGACATCGCCGCCGGGCACCGAGCCGCTGTCAGGAGTGCGGGTCGATCGCCGTGGCCCGTCACGGGGCCGGCACCGAGAGCGTCGAGCAGGAGCTGCGCGAGGCGTTCGGCGATGAGCTCCCCGTCTTCCGCCTGGACGCGGACGCCACCGCCGGCAAGGGCCGACTGGCCCAGACGCTGGCCCGCTTCGAGGCGGCGCCGGCCGGCGTGCTCGTGGGCACGCAGATGGTGGCCAAGGGCCACGACTTCGCCGACGTCGCGCTCGGCGTCGTGCTCGACGCGGACCAGACGCTGCGCTTTCCCGACTTCCGGGCCGAGGAACGGACGTTCGCGCTGGTCACCCAGCTCGCCGGCCGGGTCGGCCGCGGCGAGGAGGGCGGCCGCGTGCTCGTCCAGACTCTGGCTCCGGACGCACGCTCGATCGCGCTGGCCGCCCACCACGACGCGGATGGCTTCCTGGGCGTCGAGCTCCGGCGCCGGGAGGCGCTCGGCTACCCGCCTTACGGCACGCTGATCCGCATCGTGTGCGCCAGCGCCGACGCGGGCGAGGCGATCGCGCTGGCCACCCGCCTACACGCCATGATTGCGCCTTCGGGCGCCACGGTGCTTGGCCCGGCGCCGCTGTTCCGGCTGCGCGGGCGCTCACGCAGCCAGCTCGTCATCAAGTGCGACGACCGCCTGGCGACCCTGCGCGCGGTCGGCGCCGCGGTCGACGCCTGCGCGGCCGACGCGGGACGACGGGGAGTCAGCGTGAGCGTTGACCCCGACCCGCAGTGAGACTAACTAAGCTGACATCGTGCCCTCCGAAGGCGTGTCCACCGAAACTGATCCGCACCCCGAAACCGAGCTCGAGCCCCAGCCTGAGGCCGGCGTAGAACCCGAGCGCAAGGAGCCTGAGCTCGATCCGGAGACCGTCGCGCGCCGGGACGCCGCGCTGGCTCAGATCCGGAGCTTCGGCGACCCGGTGCTCCGCACCAAGGCCCGGCCGATCGAGCGCTTCGACGACGCGCTACGCGCCGAGGTCGAGCGCATGGGGAATCTCATGGACGATGCGCTCGGGGTGGGGCTGGCCGCCACGCAGGTGGGGGTCGTGCACCGTCTGCTCGTCTACCGCGTCCAGCAGCACGCTCCGCTGGCCGCGCTGATCAACCCCGAGGTGGAGTGGTCGGGACGAGACTCCGAGGCGATGGAGGAGGGCTGTCTCAGCCTGCCGGGCGTGCTGGTGGAGGTCGACCGGCCGATCCACGTGCGGGTGCGGGCGCTCAACGAGTTCGGCGAGCCGATCGTGATCGAGGCCACCGGTCTGGAGGCGCGCGTGATCCAGCACGAGATCGATCATCTCGACGGAGTGCTGATCCTGGACCGGACCTCGCGCGATCAGCGCAAGGAGGCGATGCGCGCCCTCCGCGACGGCCAGCAGGCCGCGTAACGGAGACCGCCGTCCCACCCTTCGACAGGCTGAGTCGGCGCGTGCGCACGGTCTACCTCGGCACCTCTGAGTTCGCGGCCGCCGTGCTGCGGCGCCTGGCCGAGTCGCCGCACCGCCCGGCGCTGGTCGTGACCCGGCCCGACCGCCCCCGCGGCCGCGGTCGCAAGCTGGCCTCGCCGCCGGTGGCCGATGCCGCGCGCGAGCTCGGGATCGCGCTCGAGCAGCCAGAGACGGTCAACGACCAGGCGGCACTGGCCACGATCGCCGCCGTGCGCCCCGACGCGGTCTGCGTATGCGCGTTCGGCGCGCTGATCAAGGAGCCGCTCCTGTCGGCCTTCCCGATGCTCAACATCCATCCGTCGCTGCTTCCTCGCTGGCGCGGAGCGGCTCCGATCGAGCGCGCAATCATGAGCGGCGACGAGTGGACCGGGGTGTCGATCATTCAGCTCACCGAGGGCCTCGACTCCGGGCCGATCTGCCTGCAGGCGACCGATCCGATCGCCCCTGAGGACACCTTCGGCAGCCTCGCTGCGCGCCTGGAGGCGCTGGGGGCGGACCTGCTCGCTCGCACGCTGGAACAGTCGCCGCCGTGTGTCCCGCAGGACGAGGCTCTGGCCACCTACGCGGCCAAGATCGCGCCCGAGGACAGGGTGCTCGATCCCGGCCGCCCGGCCGTCGAGCTCGAGCGCACCGTGCGCGCCCTCACGCCGCACATCGGCGCCCGCGTCGCGCTCGAGGACGGCGAACGGCTCGGCGTGGGCTCGGCGCGCGTGCTGGACATCGGCCCGGCCGCCGGGGTGCTCTCGCTCGACGGCCCCCGGCCGGTGCTTGGCTGCGCCGAGGGCGCGCTCGAGCTCCTCGTCGTCCAGCCCGCCGGCCGGCGCCCCATGAGCGGCGAGGACTACCTCCGCGGCCGGAGAAGGTAGCGGCCCGCCATGCCCGCCCTGCGCGCCCCCAGCGGCGTCTCGCCGGCCCGCGCGTGCGCGTTGCGCGTGATCCGCCGGGTGTTCGAACAGGGCGCCTACGCGGACCGAGCGTTGGCGGGCGAGGCGGCGGAGCTCGGGCCGCGCGACCGGGCGCTCGCGACGGCGTTGAGCTACGGCACGGTGCAGCGACGGGCGACGCTCGATCACGTCGCGGCACAACTGCTGGACCGGCGGCTCGACCGGCTCGAGGCGTCGGTGCTGGCCGTGCTTCGGCTGGGGCTGTTCGAGCTCTTGTTCCTGGGCGGGAGCGCGGATCACGCCGCGGTGAACGAGAGCGTCGAACTGGCCAAGCGGTCGAGCCCCCGAGGTGCCGGCCTGGTCAACGCGGTCCTGCGCCGGGCGACCAGGGAGGGGGCCGGAATCCTTGCCGGGCTCGACGACCAGACTCCCGAATCGGCGGCAATCCTCCACTCCGTGCCCGGCTGGCTCGCCAGCCAGTGGTGGGATGAGCTCGGGCCCGAGGAGACACGGGCGCTCCTGCGCGTGGTCAACCAGCCGGCCGAGTCGGCGCTGCGCGTCAACACGCTGGCCGCGACCCCGGCCGAGGTGGCCGAAGCGCTTCCCGTGTCGAGTCGGCCCGCTCCTGGGCTCCCCGAGGGTCTCGTGCTTAAGGGCCCGTTCGACGTCCAGGGCTCTGAGCTGTGGGGCTCCGGCGCGGTCCAACCGCAATCGCGGGCCTCGATGCTCGTCTCGCGCGTGCTCGATCCCCAGCCCGGCCAGCGTGTGCTCGACCTGTGCGCTGCGCCGGGCGCCAAGACGACCCATATGGCCGCTCTCATGGGCGGGACGGGCGAGATCGTTGCGGTCGAGCGCCATCCCGGCCGGGCCGCCGCGCTCGAGCGGACGGCGGCCCGGCTGCGGGC
This sequence comes from uncultured Solirubrobacterales bacterium, assembly GCA_963834625.1. Lineage (GTDB taxonomy): Bacteria > Actinomycetota > Thermoleophilia > Solirubrobacterales > Solirubrobacteraceae > Palsa-465. Next base: position 233,075 of record CAWICM010000002.1, read on the forward strand.
GGCGAGCGTCCGGGTGCACGTGGGGAACGCCGCCGAGATCCGCGCCGACGGGCCGTTCGAGCGAGTGCTGGTCGACCCGCCGTGCAGCGGTCTCGGCACGCTCCAATCTCGGCCGGATCTGCGCTGGCGGGGTGGGCCCGAGCACATCGGCGAGCTCGCCGATCTCCAGGGCCGGATCCTCGATGCAGGCGGGGCGGTCGTGGCGCCCGGCGGTGCGCTCGTCTACTCGGTGTGCACGATCTCGCGCGCCGAGGGGCAGGACGTCGTCCGGGCGTTCCTGGCCCGCCACGACGACTTCGACGTTGAAGAGCTGTCGGACGAGGTGCCGGGCGAGTTTCGGGCTGTGGCGGCAGGCCCCGGCGTCCAGTTGTTGCCCCATCTGGGCGGCACGGACGGGTTCTTCATCGCCCGTCTGCGACGGCGCTGAGCTCGGCGCGGGCCTTGGTGAGCGCCCGGTCCGGGCGTTACCCTACGTCTCTACTTTGTCCGAATCCGTGCCCAAGCTCGGCCCCGAGTGCCCCGGATGCGGCGAGCCGTGGCTCCGCCCCACAGCGGCGCCCGGGCGCTACAGATGCGTCTACTGCCTGCAGCGCTACGAGCTCGTCTCGGTGTGCCCCAGCTGCGGGGAGCACTCGACGATCGTGCGCATGTCGAGCACCGCGATCGTGGCCTGCAACCACTGCCAGGGCAGCATGCTCCGGGCGGTCTGAGTGCCCCGGGGACTCTAGGCTTGCCCGACCGGCCCGGCTCGCCGCCGGAAGCGACCCTGCGCCTGCTGCGGGAGCCGCGAGTCGCGCCCTCGATCCTGTCGGCCGACTTCGCTCGCCTCGGCGAGCAGGTGGGACAGGTGCTCGCGGCCGGCGCGCGGGTGATCCACGTCGACGTGATGGACGGCCACTTCGTGCCTCCGATCACGTTCGGCGCGCTGATCGTCGACGCCCTGGCCGAGCAGGTCCACGCCGCGGGGGCGATCCTCGACGTGCACCTGATGATCGACAGGCCCGAGCGCTACGTGTCCGAGATCGCGCGGGCCGGAGCGGACAGCATCACGATCCACGTCGAGGCCACGCCCCACGTGCACTACACGCTTCAGGCCATCCGCGAGGCCGGGTGCGCCGCCGGCGCGGCGATCTCCCCGGGCACGCCGGCCGCCAGCCTGGACGAGATCGCTCACGAGCTGCTCGACCTGGCGCTGTGCATGAGCGTCAATCCCGGCTGGGGCGGGCAGGAGTTCATCCCCTCCTCGCTCGACAAGCTCTCGCGGATGCGCCAGGCGCTGCCCGATCACGTCGCCCTCGAGGTGGACGGCGGCGTGCACCAGGCGACCGCCCGCTCCTGCGTCGAGGCCGGCGCCAATCTCTTGGTGACCGGGTCGGCGGTGTTCGGGACGGCCGATCCAGCCGCCGCCTACGCGGCCATCGCCGCGGCGGCGGGGGTCGACTGAGCTCCCCCGGCGCGCGCCGCCCGCACCGCGTGCTCGGAGCATCGCGTCGGCCGCGACGCTAGCCTGCCGATCGTGCATCCTGCGAGCCTCCGCGGCGCTCCGGCGCTGCTGATCGTCCTCCTGCTCTGCGCCGGCTGCGGATCGAGCGGATCGTCCAAGGTCAGCGCCAGGACTTACGTCAGATCGGTGTGTTCGGCGATCTCCCCGCTGGTGACCGATGTGGCGACCCGCTCGAGCGCGCTCAACAACTCGTCCGCGTCGAACGCCACCGAGGCGAAGAAGACCCTCCAGGGCTTTCTCACCGCGATCGCGCAGGACTCAGACCACGCCGTGTCCCGGATCCGGTCCGCAGGCACCCCCGACATCTCGGACGGCAAGTCCGTGGCGAATGCCATCGTCAAGACGTTCATCGAGCTGAGGGACGCCATGCAGGCTGCGGTGACCAAGTCGAAGTCGCTCCCGACCGACTCCGCGTCCTCGTTCAACTCCGCGGCTCAGGCGCTCACGACCAAGGTCCGCGGCTCGCTGAACTCGATCGACGCCAGCGGGTTGAGCAACCCGGACCTCGAGAAGGCGGCGTCCACCGAGCCCGCCTGTAAGAGCCTCAACAGTTAGGCCGTGGCCGGCCGTTGCCGGTAGATGATCCACAACAGACCGCACAGGACCAGCGTCGCGGTGAAGTAGGAGACCTGGACCCGGGTCACCTCGTTGCTGATCGCCCCTGAGAGCATCAGGGCCACGAACAATGCGGCGGCCGACAGCCACGCGACCGCGGCCATCGCGTTGCGCCCGCGGGCCAGCGCGGCCTGGTTGAGCGTGCCCGCGGCGAGGTGCAGTCCCATCCCGAGGCCGACCACGGCGAGACCGACGCGGCCGTAGTGGAAGCCCTTGTTGCCCAGGAAGGCGGTCATCACGAACGGCCCGATGGCCAGGAGGCCGATCGCCGTGGCGGCGCCGAAGACCGCGATCACGCGCAGCGTGATGCGGATCGCGCGCTTGAACTCCTCGGCGCTCTCGCGGGCCTCGAGGCCGGCCAGGTGGGGGAGGATCGAGGTCTGGATGGCCTGGAAGAGCTGGAGCGGCGCGCGGACGATCAGGAGCACGTTGAACACGAAGCCGGTGATGCCGACGGTCAGCCCGGCCTTGCTGCCCTCCTTGGCCGCGACGATCAGGACGCCGGCGTTCATCAGCGTCTGCTCGGCCAGCATGATGCCGACCACCGAGACCGCGAAGCCTGCGCCGTGCTTGAGGGTCAGGTCGGTCGCGGCCTCCTCGATCTCGGCGTGGGCGGGTCCCTCACGGGCCGCGTCGGCGGCCGGCACGCCGGCGGGAGCGCTCACCCGAAGGCGCGAGAATGCGAACGGGATCACGCACAGCGAGGCGAACGGCGCGACCGCCATCCCCAGGCCGACGTCGCCCTGCCCCGACCCGATCCCGACTGCCACCGCGAGCGCGAACAGGAAGCGCGAGGTCGACTCGAGGAACACCAGCCCGCCGTACAGCGCGAACCGCTGGTGTCCGGCCAGCCATCCGCGGGCGAAGTAGCTGGCGGAGTAGGCCAGCACGCCGATGACCAGGATCCAGTAGAGCGCGCTCGAGCCGTCGAACATGCCGTGCTCGATCTCATCGCGCAGGGCGAGCGCGACGATCACGAACGCCAGCGCGAACCCGAATTGGATCCCCGCCGGGATGCGCAGCGGATTGCCCTTCAGCCCGCGGGCCCGGCGGTCGGCGATCGTCCGCGAGAGCAACTGCTCGACCGGGCGGTAGATCACCGACAGGATCACGAACATGATCGCCCAGAGCAGCGAGATGCGGCTGTAGGAGGCGGGGTCGAGCACATTGCTCGCGATCGCCAGGTACAGGAAGGTGAAGATGCCGGTGGAGGCGATGCCGATCGAGAGGACCCGCGCGCCCGAGGCATAGGACTGCTGCCCCGGGGCGCCCCTCCGGCGGTTCACGCGCCGTTTGGAGGCGGCTCGTCCTCGCCACGCGGTCGCCATCAGGACACCCGCACGAGCAGCATCGTCCACGGGAACGGCGAGCGCGCCTCGACCACCTCGCCATACCGGGCCGCGGCGCGCACGAAGCTGCGCTTGGACCAGTGGTTGACGTGCCCCGGGGTGTTCCCCAGATCGCGCACGTAGGCTCCACGCGCGACGTTCAAACCGCGCCACAGCGGCTCGCGGGGAACCGAGACCAGCAGGTGACGAGCGGCCACCCGTGCCATCTCGGCCAGCGTGCGCTCGGGATCGGGCACGTGCTCGAGGACCTCGATCGCCGCGGCGAGGTCGAACGAGTCGTCCGGAACGGGCAGATCCCCGCCCGCGAAGGTGCGGAACTGAAGGTTCTCCCGCCGGCGCGTTCGCCACTCGGCCTCGAGCTTGGGGTCGGGGAGGTCCAGCCCGACCACCGGCTTCTCGCCCAGTCGCTCGGCCCACCGGTAACTCAGCACGCCCTCGCCGCAGCCCACGTCGAGGACGGACTGGGGCGCCGCACTCGTGAACAGCCGGTCCAGCGTCCCCTCGAAGCCGGACATGAGCCGCCGGACCACGGGATTGGTCGAGCCGTACTTGTCGAACGTGTTCCCGGTGGGCACCGCCACCGGGGCGTCGCCGCCGGCGGCCACGTCGGGGGCCCGGCTCATACCTCGAGTGCCCTGCGGTCCGCGGGGTCCGGCTGGGCGCCGGCGTCCTTGGCGGCCACGCGAGCCGGATCGCCCTTCTCGTAGTGCGAGGGCTCGACCCCGAGCTGCAGCTCGATCCGGCGCACTCGCTCGAAGGTGCGCTGCGAGAGCGTGCGCTGGGCGTCGAGCAGGTCGCCGATCACCCCGAGGGCTCCCAGCAGCATCGCCGCGTTGAACAGCACGCCGCCGGCGATCAGCTCCTGGATGTGCCGCGCGCCGGCGTTGGGATGTTGGACGAAGAACACGAGGAAGTGGAGGAAGATCGCCATCGCGGCGACGCCGAGGATCAGCGCGCCGGTCCAGAACACCCTGAGCGGCTGGTACTGCGAGTACACGCGGAAGATCGAGAGCGCGTTGCGCCGCACGTACGCGGCCGTCGAGGGGAACAGGCGCGATTCCCGGGTCTTCGGGTTGGTCCGGATCGGGACGTGGTCGACCGCGACCTGCAGCCGCCCGGCCTGGATGATCGTCTCGAGCGTGTAGGTGAACCTCGACACGGCCTGCACCTGGAGCGCCGCCTCGCGGTTGTAGGCGCGGAAGCCGGAGGTGGTGTCGGGGATCTCGGTCGCGGAGGCGTGGCGCACGACCCACGAGCCGAGCCGCTGAAGCAGCTTCTTGGGCACCGAGAAGTGCTCGATCGTCTCCACCTGGCGGTCGCCGATGACCATGTCGGCATCGCCGCGCAGGATCGGGGCCACGAGCTTCGGGATGTCGGCACCCTCGTACTGGTTGTCGGCGTCGGTGTTGACGATCACCGCCGCGCCGAGCTTCAGGCCCGCGTCGAGCCCCGCCTGGAAGGCCGCGGCCAGGCCCTTGTTATTGGTCAGCCGGACGATGTGGTCCACGCCGTGCTCGCGCGCGACCTCCACCGTCCGGTCGCTCGAGCCGTCGTCGATGATCAGCCACTCGACGACGTCGATGCCGGGGACCTCGCGAGGCAGCCGGCCGAGCGTGACCGGCAGCTGGCGTTCCTCGTTGAAGCAGGGAATCTGGATGATGAGCTTCATGGGGCGAGCCGGGCTGTGAGGGCTGAAACGAGCCGTCCGGCAAGAAAGAGCGTTTACGGGCGCCGCGTCCGACAACGGTAGCGACCCTGGTGGCCGAGAGCCCTGTCCGTAGGGGCCCTTTAGGAGCGCGGCCTATCCTGCCTGAGGCGCCGCCGTCAGGCGCCGCCGACATCTCAAGTCCACAACCCATGCCCGCCACAACCGACATCGATCGCCGCCACCTCGCCCGTGCGATCGAGCTGGCCGAGGGCGGCCGCGGACAAGTCAGCCCCAACCCGCTGGTGGGTGCGGTCATCGGCCGCGAGGACGAGGTCCTGGGCGAGGGCTTTCACCAGGTGCTGGGCGGCGCGCACGCCGAGGTCGAGGCGATCGAGGCCGCCACCGGACGGGATTTGGGCGGGGCGACGCTGTACGTGTCGCTTGAACCGTGTTGTCACCAAGGCCGGACTCCGCCCTGCACCGAGGCGATCCGCGCCGCCGGAATCGCACGGGTGGTGGTCGCCTCGGATGACCCGAGTGAGCACGCCTCCGGCCGCGGGCTCGGCATCCTGCGCGACGAGGGCGTCGAGGTCGTGGTGGCCGACGGCGAGCTGGCCACCCGGGCCCGGCTGCTCAACCAGCCGTTTCGCAAGCACGCCCGCACGGGGCGGCCCTGGGTGCTGTTCAAGTCGGCGATGACGCTGGACGGCAAGGTGGCCACCCGGGGCGGGGACTCGAAGTGGATATCCGGTGAGGAGAGCCGCCGACTGGCCCATCGCTGGCGGGCCCAGAGCGATGCGGTGGCGGTCGGGATCGGCACCGCGCTGGCCGACGACCCGCAGCTGACGTCGCGGCTATCGGATCCCGTCGTGGTCAGACAGCCGCGCCGTGTGGTGTTCGACTCGTTGGCGCGGCTGCCGCTCGCCTCGCAGCTCGTGCGCGACGCGCGGAAGGTTCCGTTGTCGGTCGTGGTCTCCCGGGCGGCGCCGCGGGCCGCTACCGATGCCCTGGCTACTCATGGCGCGGACGTGATCGTGGCCACCGGGGAGAACGAGACCGCCCGGGTGCGCTCGGCGCTCGACCAGTTGGGCGCCGACGGGATCGCCTCGATCCTCCTCGAGGGCGGACCGCACCTGGCCGGCGCGTTCCTCGACGCCGGCGAGGTCGACGAGATGCGGCTGTTCCTGGCGCCGATGGTGCTGGGCGGGCGGACCGCACGCGATCCGCTCGAGGGGGAGGGGGTGGAGGCGATCGCCGACGCGGCGCGCGCCCTGACGCTCGGCTGCGAGCAGGTCGGCGACGATCTCCTCGTGTCGGCTCGGATGAGGGAGTGGTAGGGGTGTTCACCGGGCTCGTGCGGGGGATGGGCCGGATCGGCGCGATCGAGCGCTCGGGCGACGGCGCACGGGTCACGATCGAGACGCCGCTGGTTTCCGAGCTCCAGACCGGGGACTCGATCGCGGTCAACGGCGTGTGCCTGAGCGCGACCGCCCTGGCCAACGGCTCGTTCGTCGCCGAGGCCATGAACGAGACGCTCGCGCGCACGTCGCTGGGCGTACTGCGCCCGGGCGCGGACGTCAACCTGGAGCTTCCGCTGCGCGCCGGCGACCGTCTGGGCGGGCACGTCGTGCAGGGCCACGTCGACGGCGTGGGGCGCGTGCTTTCGGTGGCCGATGACGGGTTCGCGCGGAGGCTCCGGGTCGAAGCTCAGCCCGAGCTGCTGCGTTATGTGATCGAGAAGGGGTCGATCGCGGTGGATGGCGTGTCGCTCACGGTCGTGGAGCTCGACGGCGGATCGTTTACCGTCTCTCTCATACCGGACACCCTGCAGCGCACGAATCTCGGGCGGGCGGCGGTCGGCGACAGAGTGAACCTGGAGGTCGATGTGTTGGCGAAGTACGTCGAGAAGCTGATCAGGCGATGAGCTCGGTCAAGACCGCTTATTCGACGATCGAGGAGGCGCTCGAGGACATCGTGGCCGGCAAGATGGTGGTGGTCGTCGATGACGAGGATCGCGAGAACGAGGGTGACCTGGTCATGGCGGCGCAGTTCATCACCCCGGACGCGATCAATTTCATGACCCGTCAGGCGGGCGGGTGGATCTGCCTTGCTCTGACCCCCGAACGCTGCGACGAGCTTGGGCTGGAGCTGATGACGCTCAAGAACGAGAGCTCACACCAGACGCCGTTCACGGTCACGATTGAGGCGCGGCATGGCGTGACGACGGGTATCAGCGTCCAGGACCAGGCCCGGACGATGCAGGTCGCCATCGACCCGAGCAAGGGCGCGGAGGACATCGTCAAGCCTGGTCACGTCCGTCCGCTGAAGGCAAAGCCCGGCGGAGTGCTGGAGCGGACCGGGCACACGGAGGCGTCGGTCGACCTCGCCCGGCTCGCGGGGGTCAACCCGTCCGGGGTCATCTGCGAGATCCAGAACGAGGACGGCTCGATGGCCCGCGGTGAGGACCTCGCCGCGTACTGCTGGAAGCACCAGCTGAAGATGATCACGATCGCCGACCTGATCGCCTACCGGCGCCGGCACGAGAAGCTGGTCGAGCGCGTTGTCTCGACCCGCCTTCCCACGACCTTCGGCGAGTTCGCCGCGGTCGGATATCGCTCGCTGGTCGACAACAAGCATCACGTGGCGCTGGTCAAGGGGGACGTCGAGGGCCGCGACGATGTGCTCGTGCGCGTGCACTCCGAGTGCCTGACCGGGGACGTGTTCCACTCGCTGCGCTGCGACTGCGGCGAGCAGCTCGAGTCCGCATTGTCGATGATCGAGTCCGAGGGGCGCGGCGTGCTGCTTTACCTGAGCCAGGAGGGGCGCGGGATCGGCCTGCTGAACAAGCTCCGGGCCTACAAGCTGCAGGAGGAGGGCTTCGACACGGTCGACGCGAACCTCAAGCTGGGCCTGCCGGCCGATCTGCGCGACTACGGGATCGGCGCCCAGATCCTGGTCGACCTGGGGCTGACCAGCATCCGGATCCTCACCAACAACCCCAAGAAGATCTCCGGCCTGGCCGGCTACGGGCTGTCGGTGACCGATCAGATCCCGATTCAGCACGTTCCCAATCCCCACAACGAGGCCTACCTGCGGGCCAAGCGCGACCGGCTCGGCCATACCCTGCATCACCAGGGCCTGGCGCTCGACGAGGAGATGCTGCAGAACGAGCACGAGCACGACCGTCGCCGGCGCGAGACCCAGGGATGAGCCAGTCCACGCCGGGCGGACCGGTCGCGCTCTGCGTCGCGCGGTTCTACGCCAACCTGGCCGAGAGGCTCGAATCTGGCGCCCGCGCGGTGCTCGAGGACGCCGGGGTGAGCGAGGTCGACGCCTTCGACGTGCCCGGTGCGTTCGAGCTGCCCGTGGTGGCAAAGTTCGCGGCCGAGTCCGGACGCTACCGCGCGATCGTCTGCCTCGGCGCGGTGATCCGGGGCGAGACCGACCACTACGACTACGTGTGCGGCGAGGCCGCCCGCGGCATCCAGCAGGTCCAGCTCGAGACCGGCGTGCCCTGCGGCTTCGGGCTGCTGACCGTCGACACGATGGAGCAGGCACTCGACCGGGTCACCGGCGGCGAGAAGCGCGACACCGGACGCAGCGCGGCTGAGGCCGCCCTGGCCGCGCTCGCGGTCAAGGACACGCTGGCCAGCGAGGCCGAGCGCTCGAGCGAGTCCCGCGGCGCGTCCGGCTAGTCGCCGGCGGGCATCGACTGCCCCGCGACCGGCGGAGTCGGGGCCGGTGGCGCCACGACCAGTCGTGCCGACGCCGGACCGGGGGGACCGGCGCCATCGTGCCCGTGGTGATGACCGCGCGCACCGCGGTCGCCGGCGCCGCCACTGTCGCCGGGGCCCGCGCCGCCGGGATTCGCACCGCCGCTCTGGTTCGCGTCCTGGCCGAGCGCCTGCAAGGCAAGCTGCAGCTGCTCGCGGACCGTCTCGGTCTGGTTGGGGATCTGCAGACGCTGGTAGAGAACGCTGACCGCGTCCTTGGGGTCGCCCGACAGGCGCAGAGAGCGCCCCAGGTCGAACAGCGCGTAGGCGTAGGTCAGGCTGGTGTGCGGTGCGGCCGCCACCGCCTGACGGAGAACCGGGACGGCCGCGGAGTAGTCGCCGTTCAGCATCAGCTGATGCCCGCGCGCCTCGAGCGTGTCGGCCACCGGCGCCGGCGTGGTGGCGGCGGCGGGCGTCGCGGTGACCGTGCTGGCCGTGCTGGCCGTGTGCGTGGCCGACGGGGACTTGGGGCGCGCCGCCGACTTGCTGGCGGCCTTCTCGACCGGTCGCTGGGCCGAGGCGGTCGAGCCGGTCGAATGCCCTCCGCCCCCGCCGATGGTGCCCGCCGCGACGGCGGCTAGCACCAGGCCGGCGGCCAGCGCGGCAAGGGCCGGAACCCGGGCGCCACGACGCCGATGCCGGCGCGCGTCCGCGGGCGGGATCGATGCCGTTCGCGGTGGGCTCGAAGCACGCGTGCTCCTTCGGCGGCCTGCGGTCGGCGCTCCCGCCGTCGGGGCGGCCGCCGCGACCGGTGCCATTCGCCGCGTCCGGCGCCCGCTCGCCCCCGCGGTAGTCGCCGCGCGTAGCGGTCGCGTGGTCGGCTCGGTCAGCGCCGCCTCGAGCGCCTGGGCGAAATCTTGCGCGGTCGGCCAGCGCAGCTCGGGCCGCTTGGCCATCCCCCGGGCCAGCACCGAGTCGACCGCAGGCGGCAGCGCGCGATTGCGCTCGCTCGGGGCCGGCGGCTCGTCCTCGACGTGCTGGCGGGCCTGCACCGCGAAATTCGTCGCCGTGAACGGCCGCTCGCCGACCAGCAGCTCGTAGGCGGCCACCGCGAGCGAGTAGCGGTCGCTGGCGTCGGTGGCGAGGCGGCCGAGCGCTCGCTCGGGGGCCAGGTAGGAGGCGGTGCCGAGCACCTGGCCACTCGCCGTGATGGTGTCCTCGGTGCCGAGCCGGGCGATTCCGAAATCGGCCACGTGCAGGACGCGGTCGCGGTCAAGCAGCAGGTTGGCCGGCTTGATGTCGCGGTGCAGGACACCGCGGCTGTGGGCGTAATCGAGGGCGGAGGCGGCCTCGTGGACCCATTTGGCCGCGTGCACGCGCCGCACCGAGTCGACCCGCAGGGCGTCGGCCACGGTTCCGCCGGCCAGGTACTCCATGACGATGAACGCGCGCGAGGGCTCCCCATCGACCTCGCCGGTCTCGCCCACGTCGTAGATCATCACCACGTTGGGATGGCCCGACAGCCGGGCCGCGGCGCGCGCCTCGCGCATGAACCGCTCCATCGCCCCTTCGTCGTGGGCGAAGCGCTCGGCGAGCAGCTTGATCGCCACGTTGCGGCCGAGCGCGCGATCGCGGGCGCACCAGACCGAGGCCATGCCCCCCGTCGCGATGTGACGCAACGGCTCATAACGTTCCGGGAGCCGCAGGTCCGAGCGGACGTGCGTGTCCGCGGGAGATCGATCACCCATCGAAACGCCTCATTACCCGTCTCGAAGAATACGAACCTTCGAGGACTGTGATCAAGCTCCGCAAGTGCGCGACCACCTCCGACGGGACACGCCGCTGTCCGGACCTCCCTGAAGGCTATACTCGCCCGCCATGGCCAAGGTCTGTCACGTCTGCAAGAAGGGCCCCTCGTTCGGCAACAGCCGCAGCCACTCGATGGTGGCCACCCGGCGGCGTTTCGACCCGAACCTGCAGCGGGTCCGGATCGACGACAGCGGGACGCCGCGACGGGTCTACGTTTGCACCCGCTGCCTGAAGGCCGGCAAGGTCGCCAAAGCCCAGTGACGGATGAGGCTCGGGACCCGATTCCCGGGCCCCCTCCCAACCCCGGGTCCGATCAGAGCCTGCTGCGCTTCCGCGCGGTGCTCGAGGCCGGCCTCGCGGCGCTCGAGGCACGTCGCGAGGAGGTCAACGAGCTGAACGTATTTCCGGTGGCCGACGGCGACACCGGCGACAACATGGTGCTGACCCTGAGCACGGTGCTCGACGAGCTCGACCGTCTCGCCACGGCGTCGGCCGACCACATGAGCATGGAGGTCGGCCGCGATCAGATCGTCGCCTCGGTGGCCCGGGCCGCGCTGCTCGGGGCCCGCGGCACCTCCGGGGTGATCCTCTCCCAGCTCATCCGCGGCGCGGCCGAGGAGCTGGCCAGCCGGCCCGGGGAGCTGGTCGACCCGGTCCTGATCAGCGCGGCGCTCGCCCGCGCGGTCGACCAGGCCTACGGCTCGGTGCGCGAGCCGGTCGAGGGGACGATCCTCACCGTAGTGCGCGAGATGGGCGTGCAGGTCGCCTCCGACCTGGCTCGCGTACGCGACGCCCGCCTGCCGTCGGATGCCTCCGCCGAGGTGCAGAACGCGGTGATTGCCGCCGTCGTCGAGCGGGCGCTGCGGGCCGGCGAGAGCTCGGTGCGACGCGGGCCCGACCTTCTTCCGGCCCTGCGGGATGCCGGCGTGGTGGACGCCGGGGGCTACGCGCTGACCGTGGTGCTGGCCGGCATCCTGGGTGCCCTGCAGGGCGGCGCGCCACCGGTGCTCGCGCACCAGGCCACCGCACGCATCGCCCGCCCCCAGCACTCATCGACGACGTACCGCTACTGCGTGAGCTTCGCGGTCACCGGCACGAGCCTCGAGCCGCGGCGCTTTCATCCCGGGCTCGAGCAGCTCGGCGACTCCGTGCTGATCGTGGGCGATCAGGCCACGCTCAGGGTGCACGTGCACACCGACGATCCCGACCGAGCGACCGCCCTGTTTGCCGGCCAGGGAGCGATTTCGCATCTGGACGTAGGCGACATGCGCGCACAGGTGGACCGGCGCGAGCAGCGGCTCGCAGCGGCGCAGCCGCCGGTGTGCGACGCGGTCGCCGTGGTCAGCGGTCCGGGCATGCGATCGCTGTTCGAGAGCCTCGGCGTGCGCGCCCTGGACGGCGGCCCTGCGATGGCCCCGACGAGCCCCGATCTGCTGGCCGCCATCCACGCCTGCCGCGCCGAGCAGGTCGTGGTGCTGCCCAACGGCCCGAGCGCCGTGGGCGCGGCCCGCCGCGCGGCCGAGCTGTCCGACAAGGCGGTGTCCGTGGTCCCATCGCTCTCCCCACAGGCCGGCCTGGCCGCGGCGGTGGCGCTGGATCCGGGTAGCGACGCCGCGGCCAACGGCGCGGCCATGCGCGCCGCGCTCGAGCACGTCCGCACCGGTGCAGTGGCGCCGGCTCGCCTCGACGACGCCCAGGGACGCTTCCGCGCCGGGGACGCGGTCGGTTACGTGGAAGAGGAGATCGTGGCGTGGGGGAAGCCCCGGGAGGCGCTCAGGGAAGTGCTCGAGCAGCTCGCTCACGACGCCGAGCTGATCACCTGCCTGCGGGGCGCCGAAGCGCCGCTGGACGATGGGACGGTCCAGGCCCTAGCCCACGGAGATGTCGAATTCGAGCTATCTGACGGAGGTCAACCGGGTCAGTGGTGGCTTCTGTCGGCGGAGTAGCCACCGTGGGCGGGTCGGCCAGCCGCTCGGCGAGCTCGTCGGCGGGTAGCGGATGGGCGAGCAGGAAGCCCTGGACGCGCTCGCAGTCGAGCAGGCGCAGGGCGATCAGCTGATCCTCGGTCTCCACGCCCTCCGCGGTCACGGCGCACCCGAGCGCCCGGGCCAGGCTGATCAGCGAGGCGACGATCGCCTGGTCGCGCGAGTCGCCGGCCAGTCCGGCCACGAAGCTGCGGTCGATCTTGATCGCGTCAAGCGGGTGCTCCTTGAGCCACGCGAGGGAGGAGCTGCCGGCGCCGAAGTCGTCGAGCGCGATCCGGATGCCGTGCGATTCGAGCTCGCGCAGGGTGTGCGCGGCCACGGTGTCGGTTTGCACGAGCGCGGTCTCGGTGATCTCGAGCACGAGTTGATCGGCGGGAAACTCGGCGTGCGCGAGGGTCTGCCGGACCGACTGGGCGAAGCCCGGGTTGGCCAGCTGGCGCGCGGACACGTTGACCGAAAGCTCGAGCGGGCGTCCGGCCTGCGCGGCGATGCGGTGCATGGTCTCGCAGCTCTCGCGGAGCACCCACGAGCCGAGCGGGACGATCATGCCGGTGTCCTCGGCCACCGGGATGAACTCGGCCGGCGGCACCGCGCCCAGCACGGGGCTGTTCCAGCGCGCGAGTGCCTCCACGCCGGCCAGCGCCCCGCTCTCTAGCTCGAACACCGGCTGGAACACGAGCCCGAGCTCGCCGCGCATCTCGGCTCCGCGCAGCTCGCGGACCAGGGCCAGGCGGCGGCCCTCCTGGCTGCGGCGACTGCCCCCGAAGAACGTGATGCGATCCCGCCCGGTGCGCTTGGCCTCGTACATGGCGGCGTCGGCCTGGCGGAGCGCCTCGCGTGCGTCGGAGTCCGCGTCGGTCAGCAGCGCGATCCCGATGCTCGCGGTGACCACGCTCGCGTCGACGCCGGGCAGCGGCTGGGAGACCGCCTCGAGCAGGCGGAATCCGAGCTTGGCCGCCTGCTCCTCGTCGGCTACGCCCTCAGCCACGACCACGAACTCATCGCCGCCGAACCGGCCGACGAAGTCGCTTCCGCGCACCACGGCGGACAGGCGTTGGCTGACCTCGCGGATCATCTCGTCGGCCCGGTCGTGGCCGAGCGTGTCGTTCAGGGCCTTGAGCCCGTCGAGGTCGACGAACAGCACGGCGAGTGCCTCGCCCGGCTCGACTCGGACGATCGCGTCGTCGAGCAGCTCGAAGATCGCGGTCCGGTTGGGCAGCCCGGTGAGGCCGTCGTGCCGCGCATCGTGGATCAGCTGCTCGAGCGCGCGGTGACGCTCGATGGCGATCCCGGCCAGCCGGGCGCCGTCCTCCAGCAGCGCGATGTGCGCGGGGAGCGGCCGGCGCGGGTGCGGCCCGTACAGGGCGAGCGTCCCCAGCACCTCGCCGGCGGCAGCCTTGATCGGCATCGACCAGCAGTGGCGCAGTCCGGCCTCCAGCACGAAGTCACGGATCGGCGCCCATTTCGGGTCCGTGCCGATGTCGTGGGAGATCGTCATCTGGCCCGACCACGAGGCCGACCCGCAGGCGCCGACGTTGGGGCCGATCACCACGCCGTCGATGGCCGACAGGTAGTGGGGCGGCAGCGAGGGGCCGGCGCCGGGGTGCAGGGTGTTCGTCTCGCGGTCGAGCAGGACCACGCAGGCGATCACGGACGGATCGTGGCGCTCGATCCCCTCGGTCAGCTCGACCAGGACGTCTGTGAGGGGCGCTCCGCCGGCGATCAGCTCGTGGACCCGGTGCTGGGAGGCGACCAGGTCGTGGAAGCGCAGCGCCTCGTCGTTGGCGAGGCGCAGCCTAATCTCGGCGGCAACGGCGGCGGTCGCGTCGTCGAGGATCTGCATGTCGCGCGCGTCCCAATCCCGCGGCGCGGCGTCGGCGACGCCCAGGGTGCACAGCACGTGCCCGTCGACGGTCACCGTGGCCTCGAGGTAGGAGTGAAGCCCGTCTGGCCAGGCCGGGGCCTGCACCTTGGCGCTGAGGAACGCCTCGAGCGACTGGCCGGGTCCGAACTCGGTCGCCTCGGGCTCGTCGGCCTCGCCGGTCCACAGGTCCGTGACCAGCGTGCGATCGTCGAGCTCGACCGCGAGCGCCGCGACGGCCGATCCGGTGGCGCGTCGGAGCACCGCGGTCCAGCGATCGAGCTCGGGACGTGAGCCGGGGTCGAGTAGTCCGCTGCGGTGAAGCAGGGAACGACGGACCTCGTCCTCGGAGGCCTGGGTGGCGGCCCGGGCTGGGCCCGGCTGGGGATCGACGGACGACACGACAGGGATAAGCTCGTCGCGTCCGTCAGGACCTTGATCATGCGGCGGGTCCGCTCGACGGATCTCCGGTTGTTCGCCGCCGATGGCCGTCACCGCATTCGCCAACTCCGATCCGCTCGACCGTGAGGCCTTACGAGGCGCGCCCGTGCGCTACCCCCGGCCGTCGCGGCTGCGAGTCCGGATCGAGCTCGAGGGCGCGAAGGCCGCACGCGCGGCCGAGACCCTCGGTCTCGAGACGGTCGGGGACCTGCTCCTCCATCTGCCGCGCGATCGCCGCGAGGCCCGCGCGGTGGCCGAGCTTTTGCCCGGCGACAGCGCCACCGTGGTCGTGCAGGTCAGGAGCATCTCCTCGCGGTCGGTCCGGCGGCGCGGGATGCGGCCGCTGGTCGAGGCGACCGTGGCCGACGAGACCGGGGTGATGAAGGCCACTTTCTTCAACCAACCCTGGCTGGCGCAGCGCTATCCCGCGGGGACCCGCCTGGCCCTGCACGGGAAGTTCGAGGGGAGCCATGGAAGGGGGGTGGGTGGCCGATTCACCGTCCAGGCGCACGCCCGCACCAACGAGGCCGTCGCCGGGGGCGGAGCCGTGGCGCATTACCCGGCCACGGAGGGGCTCACCTCAACCCAGATCCTCGCGATGGTCCGAGAACACTCAGGCGCGCTGGCCGACGTCGTCGATCCGCTTCCCGCCGCCTTGCGCGCTCGCGAGGGGCTGCCCGACCGGTCGGCCGCTCTGACCGAGGCGCATTTTGGCGACGCTGACCCCGCCGCCGACGTTGCCCGCCGGCGTCTGGCCTTCGACGAGTTGCTGCTCGTCCAGCTGGCGCTCTTGCGCCGGCGCCAGCGCCGACGCGCATCGAACCGGGCGCCGTTGCTCGGTGAGACGCCGGAGCTCACCACGCAGTGGCTGGACACGATGCTGCCGTTCAGGCTGACCGGGGACCAGCAGCGGGCGCTCGAGGCGATCGACGGCGACCTGGCTCGCCCGCAGCCGATGCAGCGTCTTCTCATGGGCGAGGTTGGGTCTGGCAAGACGGTCGTGGCTCTATATACGCTCCTGCGCGCGGTCGAGCACGGCTACCAGGGCGCGCTGATGGCTCCGACCGAGACTTTGGCGGAGCAGCATTTCGCAACTGTCCAGGCGTTGATGCCCGGAGCGGTCGTTCCGATCGGACTGCTCACGGGCTCCACGCCTGCGCGCCGGCGCGCGGACCTGCTCGGCAAGCTGGCCACCGGGGAGCTGCCGCTGATCGTCGGCACACACGCCCTCATCGAGGACCCGGTCCGCTTCGCCCGCCTGGCGGTCGCGGTCGTCGACGAGCAGCACCGCTTCGGAGTCCGCCAGCGCGCCGCGCTGGACGCGAAGGCCCGGGAAGGCGAGCGTCCGCACGTGCTGCATATGACCGCAACACCGATCCCACGCACGCTGGCGCTCTCGAACTACGGCGATCTGGACTCGACCCAGCTGCGCGAGCTGCCCGCGGGGCGCCGGCCGATCAAGACGTTCGTCTGCTCTTCGCAGGCCGAGCGCGCGAGGGCATACGAACGGATTCGCGAGGAGCTCCGCGCCGGGCGTCAGGCCTTCGTCGTTTGTCCGCTCGTCTCCGAGTCAGAGCTCCTTCAGGCGAGGGCCGCCACGGCCGAGTTCGAACGGCTGCGCACCGGCGAGTTCCGCGACTTCCGCGTGGTGCTCATGCACGGGCAGCTGGCGACCGCGGCGAAGCAGGAGGCGATGGCGGTGTTTGCGGGCGGCGGCGCCGACGTGCTCGTAGCCACCTCGGTGATCGAGGTCGGGATCGACGTGCCCAACGCGACGGTGATGTTGGTCGAGGACGCTGACCGGTACGGGATCTCCCAGTTGCACCAGCTGCGCGGGCGAATCGGGCGGGGCGCGCACGAGTCGTTCTGCCTCCTGTTCGGCTCCAAGGACTCGCTCCGGCTGAGGGCGCTCGCGTCCCACACCGACGGGTTCGAGCTGGCCGAGATCGACCTCGAGCTTCGCCAGGAGGGCGAGCTGGTCGGCACGCGCCAGCACGGCGAGGCGAGCTACCGCGTGGCCGAGCTGCCGCGCGACGCCGAGCTGCTCGAGCGCGCACGCCGCTACGCCGAGCAGGTCATCGCGGACGATTCCGAGCTGGGCGAGCCCGAGCACGCGCTGCTCGCCGACGCGCTGGTCGAGGCGTACGGCGCCGAGGCGCTGGCCCCGATCCGGGCCTGAGGCGGACGTGCGGGTCGTCGCGGGACGCTTTGGCGGCCGCTCCCTGGTTGCCCCCCGGGGCCGATCGACCCGCCCCACGTCCGACCGGGTGCGCGAGGCGCTGTTCTCGATTCTGGGTGCGTCCTCGCTCGAGGGGGCGCGGGTGCTTGACCTGTTCGCGGGGTCCGGCGCGCTGGGGATCGAGGCGCTATCGCGGGGCGCTTCGGAGGCCGCGTTCGTCGACTCCTCGAGCGCCGCGGTGGCGGCCCTGCGCCGCAACCTGGACGCGCTCGGAGTCCGGGCGGAGGTTCGCCGTCAGGACGCGCTCGCGTACCTCAGAACCGCATCCCGCGACGCTCGTCAATACGATCTTGTGTTCCTCGATCCCCCATATCGCCACGCGAGCGCCCTCGGGTCGGACCTCTCGGCGGCGCTCGGGCCGGTTCTCGCTCCCGCCGCGCGGGTAGTGGCCGAGAGCGACCGGCGGGCACCGCTCGAGCTAAGGCTTGACCTGCTCGACGAGCGGCGTTACGGCGACACCCTGATCCGAATCCATGGCTCCCGATAACCGCATCGCGATCTGTCCCGGCACGTTCGACCCGGTCACCAACGGGCACCTCGACGTGATCGCGCGGGCATCGGCCATGTACGACAAGGTGATCGTCGCCGTGGTCAACCTGCCCTGGCGCAAGGGCAAGACGGTGTTCAGCGCCGAGGAGCGCGTGGGTTTCGTGCGCGGCGCCACGCGCGATCTCGGGAACGTGGACGTCGAGCCGTTCAGCACGCTCCTGGTCGACTTCGCGCGTGAGCGCGGGGCGATGGCGATCGTCAAGGGGCTGCGCGCGATCTCGGACTTCGAGTACGAGCTCGAGATGAATCAGCTCAATCGCCGGCAGGACGCCCAGATCGAGTCCGTTTACCTGATGGCGTCGGCCAAGTACAGTTTCCTGAGCTCAAGCGGCATCAAGGAGCTTGCGACGTTCGGCGGCGAGGTCGATGATCTTGTCCCCGAAGAGGTTGCCGGCGCCTTGAAGGAACGGCTTGGCCGCTAACGAAACAGAGGTTTTGCGATGGATGTCTTGGTTCTGATCGACAAGCTGGACGATCTCGTGCACAACGCCCGGGCCGTCCCACTTACCGATCAGGTGCGAGTCGACAAGGAAGAGATCTACGACATCCTCGACCAGATGCGCGCCACGATCCCCGAGGAGATCAAGCAGGCCCGCTGGATCGTCAAGGAGCGCCAGGAGATGCTGGCCGAGGCCAAGCGTGAGGCCGAGCGGATCGTGAAGGAGGCCCGCGAGCGGCAGGAGCGGATGGTCTCCGAGGAGGAGATCACCAAGCAGGCCGAGCGCGCTGCCGAGGACATCATCGAGGACGCCCGGGGACGCGAGCGCGAGATCCGCCTGGGCGCCGAGGACTACGCCGACGAGATCCTCAACACGCTCGAGGTGAACCTCTCGAAGTTCATCGCGGCGGTGCGGCGGGGGCGCGAGCGTCTCGCCGGCAAGGAAGAGCCCGCCGAGGTCTCGTAGCGCGCTCCGTGATCGAGGTTCTCGACACGGACATCAGGGCGCTGATCATCCAGCACGAAGACGACGCGCCCGGCGGGCACGTCAGCGCGTGGCTGGCGGAGCGCGGGGCGAGCGAGGACGTCTACCTGGTCTCCGCCGATGGTCGCGCGGGTGGGCGGGATCCGAATCCACACGACTATGACCTGGTCGTCTCGCTGGGATCGGAGCGGTCCGCCTACGACGACGCGCTCCCATGGGTGGCGCGAGAGGTGGCCCTGCTCCGCGATGCGTTCGAGGCCGACGTTCCGGTGATCGGCATCTGCTTCGGCAGCCAGATCCTGGCGCGAGCCCTCGGCGGGCAGGCACTCCCGGGCCGGCGGACCGAGATCGGCTGGGTGCGGATCCGCAGCGACGATCCCGAGCTCATCGCCGAAGGGCCGTGGTTTCAGTGGCATCACGACACGTTCATCGCGCCGCCGGGAGCGGAGCTCCTGGCCGTCAGCCCGGCGGGGCCGCAGGCGTTCACGATCGGGCGGAGCCTCGGCGTCCAGTTCCATCCGGAGGTGACGATCCCGATCGTCGACGGGTGGGTCGCGCAGGGCGGGGGCGACCTCGCCCGTCACGACGTCGATCCAGCTCGCCTGATGGCCGAGACGCGCGAGCGCGAGGCCGAGAACCGCTCGCGGGCGTGGCGGCTTCTCGACGCGTTCCTGGCCCGCGTGGGCGCGACCAGCCCCACCCCGTGACCGGCGCTGCTCGACCCGTGATCGGCATCACCGCGGTGCGCGAACGCGCGCGCTGGTCGTTCTGGGACCAGCAGGCGCACCTGGTGGCCGATTCCTACGTGGTGCCGGTCCAGCGCGCCGGCGGGCTGGCGGTGCTGCTCGCGGTCGACCCGAGCGCGCCGCTCGAGCTGCTGGACCGCATCGACGCGCTGCTGCTGATCGGTGGCGCCGACCTCGACCCGGCCGCGTACGGCGCGGCAGCGGATCCCGCCACCGAAACGACCTATCCGGAGCGCGATGCGTTCGAGATCGCGCTGTTGCGCGGCGCGCTCGAGCGCGGGCTGCCCGTGCTCGGCATCTGCCGCGGCATGCAGGTGCTGAACATCGCGCTGGGCGGCACGCTCGCCCAGGACCTGGTGGCGGGCGACGGCAGGCATCCCCACCGCAAGGTCAAGGGCACGTTCGAAGGGAACGACCATACGGTCACGCTGGCGCCCGGCTCGCTCGCGGCCCGTGCGGTGGGCGAGGAGGCGCACCTCGCCCATTGCCACCATCACCAGGCGATTCTGGAATTGGGCGACGGACTGGTGATCAGCGGTCGGGCCGAGGACGACGTGATCGAGGCGATAGAGCTCGCGGACGGGGGCTGGGGACTAGGGGTTCAGTGGCATCCCGAGGCCAACGACAAGAGCCGCCTGTTCGCCGCGCTGTGCGACGCGGCGCGGGCGTATGCGGCGCGCGACGGGCGGGGATCCGCCGATGGGCCGGGATCCGCCGATGGGCCGGGATCCGCCGACGGGCGGGGATCCGCCGACGGTCAGCGAACCTCGAACCCGCTGAGCCCCTCGGGCTCCTCTTCGCTGACGTCCACGCTGTCGACCTCCGCCTGACGCGGCCCGGTCCTCGCGAACGCCACGAGGCGCTCGACGTCGTCGCCCTTGCCCTCGAACACGGCCTCGACGGCGCCGTCGGACCGGTTGCACACCCACCCGGCGACATCGTGCGACTGAGCACGCTGGCGAACCGAGTCGCGGAAGAAGACGCCCTGGACACGACCCTGGACGGTCACCCGCCGACGGATTCGATCGTCTGCCACCGAACGATTAAAACCCATTGGAGTGCGGGACATTCGTTCCGTCCGGGGCTGCCGCGATCCTGAACGAGCTATGGAAGCCCTGTGGTTGCTGATCGGTCTGCTCGTCGGTGCCGCCGTCGTGCTGACCGCGGTGCGTCCCCGACTGCGTTCGCTGTCGGTGGAGGCGGCTCGAGCGGGCGAGGAGGCGGCGCGGGCGGGCGAGCTCGAGCGCGAGCTGGTCCGGGCGCAAGGCGAGGTCCAGCAAGAGCGTGCGGTGGCGGCCGAACGCCTGGCCGCGATCAACGATGCGCAGGAGCGTCTGTCGACCTCGTTCAAGGCGCTGAGCGCCGAGGCGCTGCAGGCGAGCATGACGCAGCTGTCCGAGCTCGCCCAGGCCCAGCTGCGGACCGTTCAGACCGAGGCCAAGGGCGATCTGGACAAGCGCCAGCAGGCGGTGGAGCAGATGGTGGCGCCGCTCCGCGACCAGCTGGGCCGAGTCGACGCGCAGCTGCTCCGCCTCGACCAGGAGCGTCGCGAGTCGCGCGGGCGCCTCGAGGCCCAGATCAAGACGCTGGCCGAGACCGGGGAGCGCCTGCGCACCGAGACCGGCGCGCTGGTCACCGCGCTGCGCAAGCCCAACGCGCGCGGCCAGTGGGGCCAGATGCAGCTGCGCAACGTGGTCGAGCTGGCCGGCATGGTTCGCCACTGCGACTTCGCCGAGCAGTCCCCGTTGGCCGGCGAGGACGCCGCGCTGCGACCGGATCTCGTGGTCAACCTGCCGGGCGGCAAGCACGTGGTGGTCGACGCCAAGGCGCCGCTCCAGGGCGTGCTCGACGCCTACCAGGCGCGCGACGAGGAGGAGCGACAGAGGCACCTGCGCGACCACGCGCGGCTCCTGCGCCGGCACGTCAAGGCGCTGGCCGACAAGGCCTACTGGGCCGGGCTCGACTCCGCGCCCGACATCGTCGTGATGTTCCTGCCCGGCGAGCACCTGTACGGCGCCGCGCTCGAGGCCGATCCGGCGCTGATCGAGGACGCGATGGCCCGGCGCGTGCTGATCGCCACGCCGACCACCCTGCTCGCGATGCTCCGCGCGGTGGCCTACGGCTGGCAGCAGGAGCGGGTGGCCGAGTCGGCGCAGGCGATATCCGACCTGGGACGCGAGCTGCACGGCCGGCTCGTCAAGCTGTCGAGCCTGCTCGCCACGCTGGGCTCGCGGCTCAACAGCACCGTACGGGCGTACAACGAGGCCGTCGGCTCCTATGAGGCCCGGGTGCTGCCGGCGGCGCGCCGCTTCGAGGACCACGGCTCGGTGGCGGGCGGACGCGAGCTGCCGCAGCTCGAGCCGGTCACGCTGAGCGCGCGCAGCGTGCACGCGCCCGAGCTGCCCGCGGGGACGGGGCCGGGTGCCGGCGAGGGTGCCGGCGAGGGTGCCGGCGAGGATCGGGGTGGGCCGGGCGAGCCGGTGCCCGAGCAACTCGTGATGCGCCGGCTCCGGGCCGCCGAGTAGCGCCGTCGGGCAAGCCACTAACATGCAACCATGCGGTTGCTCGTTCTCGGCGGGACGCTCTCGCCTGGGTGCGCGACCGGGGTCCGGCGCCGGTTGGCGGCCCGGGTGCCCCGCTGCCGCCTCGCGCCGGCCTGACCCGGAGCGCGAGGCCGAGCTGCTGGCACGCCTCAGCGGCTGAATCAGGCGGGCGAACCGGGTCGATCTGCGTCTGCGGAGCCACCATCACCCCGCTCCACCCACCAGCGCCGCAGATCCTCGCGCTGGTGGGGCAGCGGATCGGCCGACGGCTTGCGCAACTGCACGTAGTCGAGTGCCTCGTCGATGTCGCGGCCGGTCCGCACGGCGACCACGCCGGCCGCCACCGCGGCCGACCGCTGCCAACCGGCTCGGCAATGGAGATACGTGCGGGCGCCGTCGTCGAGCCAGGCGTTGATCTCCTGCACCGCGGCTTCGAGGGCCGAGCCCGGAAGGCCGCCGTAATCGGGGAGGCTGAGACGGCGCTCCTGGATCCCCGCGGCGATCAGTGCGCTCTCCACCGCTCGGCGATCGCCCGGCCGGTACTCCTCGTCCTCGGTCAGGTTCAGAACGCGGCGGACCCCGACATGTGAGAGCGTCCGGACGTCGTCGGAATCGAGGGGGTAGGCGCCGACCAGCAGGTTGTCGAGCACGTCGGCGAAGCCGTAGGAGCGGAACCACCGGGACACCGCGTCAATGATCGCGCTCGGGAAGAAACTGTGGCCATGCTGAAGTTTCTTCCCGAGGAACGCCAGCGGTGTGGGACACGCAGCGGCCGGCGATAACCTCGATGCGGATGTCTCCGATCCGCACCGACGCGTTCGATTTAGGCGGCCTGCGACTGACCTCCGGCGAAGGCCGGAGGCTCGACCTGCACGTGGGCATCGAACCGTTCTCGCTCGGCGGCGAGCGCTATCCCGTGCAGCCCGAGGTGGTGCCGGTTCGGCTGGACATCTCTCGCACCACCGGGGGTGGATACGCGCTGCGACTGCGCTTCGAGGCGACGCTGGTCGGGCCCTGCATGCGCTGCCTGGAGCCGGCCGCGCCAAGCTTCGCGGTCGATGCCCGCGAGGTCTCGCAGCCACCAGACCCCCGCGCATCGAGAGGGCCGGTCGCCGGGCGAGGCCGGGGCAAGCCGGCGGACGAGGATGACGAGCTCAGGTCCCCCTATGTCGAGGACGGGGTGCTCGACCTGCATGCCTGGACGCGGGACGCGCTGGCCCTGACCCTGCCCTCCAACCTGCTCTGTCGCGAGGACTGTCAGGGGCTCTGTCCGGCCTGCGGCGCCAACCTGAACGAGGCCGGGCCCGATCACCAGCACGAGCGCCAGCCCGACCCGCGCTGGGCGGCGCTATCCGAGCTGCACTTCGAATAGCGCGCCGCGGCCAGGCGTTTCGCCGACAGCGAGACGGTTACACTCCGCCCCATGGCCGTCCCTAAGCAGAAGCAGTCCCACGCGCGCACCACGCAGCGTCGATCCCAGCACAAGATCAGCGCGCCGACGTACAACGCCTGCCCGCAGTGCCACAGCCCTCGCCTCCCGCATCGCGTCTGCCCAGTGTGCGGCAGCTACAAGGGGCGCGAGGTGATCGTCCCGGAGCGGGACGAGCACGTCGCCTGACGCCGCGCTCGTGGTAACCGTCGCCGTGGACGCGGGCGGGGCGGACCTCGGCCCGCTCGAGGTCGCGGCCGGCGCTGCCCGCGCCGCCGCTCGAGGCACCCACGTTCTTCTGTTTGGGCCCGCCGAGGAGATCGGCCGTGTGCACCCGAACGTCGAGGTCGTCGACGCCCCGGTGTCGATCGCCAAGCAGGCCGATCCGGCCTCCGCGGTGCGGACCACGCCGGAGGCCTCGATCGTGCAGGCCACCCGGGCGGTGGCCGAAGGGCGCGCGCAGGCATTCGTTTCCGGGGGTTCGACCGGCTCGGCCCTGGCCGCCGCGCTGCTGCACCTGCGACGCGACCGCGGTGTGTACCGGCCGGCGCTGGCCCTGCCGCTCCCCAACCCGGGCGGATCGCCCGTGCTGCTGCTCGACGTGGGGGCCAACGCCGTATGCCGGCCCGAGCACCTCGTTCAGTTCGCGCACATGGGATCGGCCTTCGCCCAGGCCGTGCTCGGTATGCCCACCCCCCGCGTGGCGCTCCTGTCCAACGGCGAGGAGCCCGGGAAGGGGACGCCGGACCTGGTCGGCGTGCACGAGCAACTCGCGGGCTCCCGCGGCGCCGGGCTCAACTTCATAGGCAACATCGAGGGCACGCAGATCGTCGAGGGCGTCGCCGACGTGGTGGTGATGGACGGCTTTACCGGCAACATCACGCTGAAGCTCATCGAGGGCATATCCAGCCGCGCCCTGCGGCTGGTCGGGGAGATGGCCGACACCACCCCGCGCGGCCGGTTGGGCAACCGCCTGATCGCCCCGACCATGCGCCGGCTGCGCGAGGCGATCGACCCGGAGGGTCCGGGCGGCGCTTACATGCTCGGGCTCCGGCAGCTCGGAGTGGTCGCCCACGGTCGATTCAGCGCCCGTGGGTTCGCCCAGGCCATCGACGTGGCCGCCCGGGGCGTGCAGCAGGACGTGATCGGCCGCACCCGCGCTGCGCTGCACGAAGCGGGAGCGCTGCGACCGCCCCGGCTCGGGTCCGCCGGGCGAGAGGACGCCGCGGGCTCATCCATCGAGTCGGGCGATGCCGAGGGCTCGTCCGCCGCGGCGGCTACCTTTTCCAGCCCATGAGCCGCGAAGAGGTCTTCCAGGTGATCCGCGGACACCTCGCCGACGAGCTCGAGGTGGATCCCTCCGTGATCACCGAGGCGACCCGGTTCAAGGAGGACCTCGAGGCCGACTCGCTCGACCTGTACACGCTCGTCCAGGAGCTCGAGGACTCCTACGGGGTGCGCATCTCGGACGAGCAGGCCGCGCAGATCCGCACCGTGGGGCAAGCCGTGGACTTCGTGCTGAGCGTGCGCGGAGGGGATGGGTCGGCGTCGGCGCCAGCGAGCGCGAGCCTCGACGCCGAGTGAGCGTGAACTGCAGCGATGCTGAGTGACGGCGAACCGCCTTCCACGCCAGGGTGATCCCGCGGAGCTTCTCCGGGAGCTGCTCGACGAGTTGCCCGAGGATCTCATCACGCCGGTCTTCACCCATGCGTCGTGGACCAGCCGGCGATCGGACTCCTACGAGCGCCTGGCCTTCCTGGGGGACAGCGTGCTCGCCCTCGCGGTGACCTCGCACCTCTATCCCCGGCTCGAGGCCGACCGGTTCGGCCCCGGTCGGTTGACCAAGATTCGGGCCCAGGCGGTGTCGGGGCGGTCCTGTCGCGTGGTCGCCGAGCGCCTCGGCGTGCCCGATCGACTCAGCGCGGCGGCGCCGGCGACCGTGGCCTCGACCGTGCCCGCGCTCGTGGGCACTGAGCGCGTGCTCGCCTCGGTGATCGAGGCGGTGATCGGGGCGTGCTTTCTGGCCTTCGGCTACGAGCGGACCGCGGAGGCGGTGGTGGCGGCGTTTGCCCCCGAGATCGAGGACGCGCTCGAGCATCCGGTCGATTTCAAGTCCGCACTGCAGGAACGATTGGCACGCAAGGGCGCGCTGGTCACCTACGACGTGGTTGAAGAGGAGGGCCCGCCGCACGACCGGGTGTTCTCGGTCAGCGCCACGATCGGCGGCGTAGAGGTCAGCCGGGGCCGCGGTCGGAGCAAGAAGGACGCCGAGCAGGAGGCCGCGCAGGTGGCCCTGGAGGCCCTGGAATGAATCCCCGCCACCCATCCGCATGTATCTGAAATCGATCGTTCTCAAGGGCTTCAAGTCTTTCCCCGACCGCACTCGGCTCGAGTTCGGCCCCGGCGTGAGCGTGATCGTCGGTCCGAACGGCTCGGGCAAGTCCAACGTCACCGATGCGGTGCTGTGGGCGCTTGGCGAGCAGTCCCCGCTGGCCGTGCGCGGCCAGTCGATGCAGGACGTGATCTTCGCCGGCGCGCCCGGCCGCCAGGCCGCCCGGGGCGCGGAGGTCGAGCTGGTGCTCGACGACAGCGAGGGCCAGCTGGGCCTCGGCGCCCCCGAGGTCTCGATCGTGCGGCGGCTGGACCGCGCCGGCGAGGGCGAGTACCGCCTGGCCGGCGCCCGCTGCCGGCTGGTCGATGTGATCGAGGTGCTCTCCGACACGGGCCTCGGCAAGGAGATGCACTCGGTGATCTCGCAGGGGCGGGTCGAGTCGATTGTCACCTCCAAGCCGCGCGACCGGCGGATGCTGATCGAGGAGGCCGCCGGACTCGGTAAGCACCGCAAGCGCCGTCGCCGGGCGCAGCTCAAGCTCGCCCGCACCCAGGAGAACCTCGACCGCGCCCTCGACGTGGAGCGCGAGGCGCGCTCGCGCCTGCGACCGCTCAAGCGCCAGGCCGAGGCCGCCGAGTTGCACGCCCGGCTCGAGCGCCAGACGCTCGAGGCGCGCTGGGAGCTCGTCCGGGACGAGCTGAGGATTCACCACGCCGAGCACCGGCAGGCCCAGACCGCCGCCGAGGAGGCTCGGGCGCACCGCCACGAGCTCGAGCGTGCGCTCGACGAGGTCGCCTCGCGGCGGGAGGCGGCCGAGGAGGCGCTGGCCCTCCGCAGCGCTCATCGCGAAGAGCTCTCGAGGCGCTGCTTCCTCGCCCAATCGGCGGGCGACCGCGTGGCCTACCGCACCGAGGCGGTGCGCGCCGCCCGCCGCGACGCCGAGCAGCGCGTGGCCCGCACCGAGGCGCGGCTGGGCGATCTCCGCCGCGCCGCTGAGACCGATCGGCCGGACCCCGAGCTGCAGACGCGGATCGCCGCGCTCGAGCAGGAGCTGGCACGGCTCGAACGTGATCGGGAAGCCGAGCTGGCCCGCCAGTTGGCCGAGCTCGAGCGGCAGCTCGCCGCCGCCCGGGCGGCCACCGCGGAGGAGGCGGCCGCCGTCGGGCGGACGGGTATCGCCCGCGAGCAGGCCCGCGAGCGCCTGGAGGCCGCGCGTGGCACGCTGCGCGAGGCCGAACGCTCGGTCGAGGCGGCCCGCCGGGAGGCCGCACGGGTCGGCGGCGAGCTCGCCGCGTGCAACCAGTTCCTGCGCACCCAGACCGGCGCCCCGGGCGGCGCGGCGCTCCTGGCCGACCAGCTCGAGGTCGACCCCGGCTACGAGGTGGCCCTCGCCGCCGCCCTCGACGGGCGCCTGCGGGCCGCGGTCCTGGCCGACCGCGCCGCCGCCGCGGCGATCCTCGACCGCGCCGGCGCAGACGGGGGCCGCGCGCTGGTGGTGGACGTGGACGACCCCGCCGAGCCGGCTGCCGGCCAGAACGCTCCGATCCCCGGCTCCGAGCGGCTGGCCGACCGCGTGCGCGGCCCCGCGCAGACGGTCGCCCTGGCGCGGCGGCTGCTGCGGGACACCTGGGTGGTGGACGGACTCGACGGACTCCCGCACAACTTCGCCGGCATCGCGGTCACCCGCGCCGGCCGCGTGTGGTCGAGCGCCATGCGCGAGCTTCGGCAGGCGCCGGCGGTGGGGGAGGAGCGCGTCCTGGCCGAGCGCAACCGGCGCGAGACGCTGATCCGGGCGAGCGAGGCCGCCGCCCAGGCCGAGGTGCGGGCGCGGGCCCGGGTCGAGCAGCTGGCCGACGAGCTCTCCCAGGCCGAGGTGCACAGCGCGCGGGAGGTCGACGCGCACCGCGCCGCTGTCAACCAACGCGACGAGGCCGGTGAGGCCGAGCGGCGGTTGGCCGCGATGATCGAGCGACGTCGCAGCGCCCCCGACGAAGGACCCCAGTCCGGCCGGCGCAGCCAGCTCGCCGCCGAGCTGGCCGCGGCGCGGGCGGAGCACGAGCGAGGAGAGCGCGAGCGGCGCGAGCGCCAGGCCCGCATCGAGCGCCTCGAGGCCGCGGCGGTTCGAGACCGCGCGCTGGTGCCGGTCATCGAGCGGATGGCGAGCGCGTTGGACGAGGTCGCGCAAGCCATCGCCGGGCGGCGCACCGAGTTCGAGGCCGCGCTGAGCTCAGACCGCGAGGCCGGCGATCACATCGCGGCCGAGCTCAAGGAGTGCGCACAGCGCGAGGCGACGCTCCACACCCAGCTTCGTCAGGCCGGCGAGCGCCTGACCGAAGGCGAAGTTCGTCTCCAGCGGGTGGCCGACCGCGTCCGCGAGACCGAGCAAGAGCTCCAGCAGCTTGCGGCGCGGCTGGAGCTGGAGGCGGCGCCGTCCGAGACCGAGCTCAGCGAGGAGGAGCGAGAGTCGCTGCGCAATCGGCTCGAACGGCTGGCCCGCCGGCGCGAGCAGCTCGGGCCGGTCAACCCGCTGGCCCAGGCCGAGTACGAGGAGGCGCTCGCCCACGTCGAGGAGCTCGAGCACCAGCGCGACGATCTCGAGACCGCCCTGCGTGAGCTCAACAAGCTGATCGCCGACACCGACCGCCAGATCCGAGAGAGCTTCGAGCAGATGTTCGAGGCCGCCGCGCGCAACTTCGAGCAGGTGGCGGAGCGCCTGTTCCCGGGCGGCCGCGGTCGTCTGCGCCTGGTGCGCGAGCACGACGGGCCGGGTGGGCGGGCCCGGATTCTCGGCGGCGCGTCAACGGCGGCCGAGGAGAGCGAGGACGGCGACGAGGGCGAGGAGACCGAGGCCGGCGAGCAGGTCCCCGACGAGCAGGAGGAGGATCTGCTCGGGGTCGAGATCGAGATCACTCCGGCCGGCAAGGACATGAAGCGCCTGACGCTGCTCTCGGGCGGAGAGAAGTCGATGACCGCGCTGGCGTTCCTGTTCGCGGTGTTCCTGGCCCGGCCGTGCCCGTTCTACATCCTCGACGAGGTCGAGGCCGCGCTGGACGACCTCAACATCGACCGCTTCCTCGAGCTGCTCCGCACCTACTCATCCCATGCCCAGTTCATCGTGGTCACCCATCAGAAGCGCACGATGGAAGCGGCCGACTCGCTGTACGGCGTGTCGATGGGGTCTGACGGGGTCTCCAAGGTGATCTCGCGCCGGCTGCCGACGGCGCGCGAGCAAGCCGCCTAGCCTTCGCGACATGGCACGGGACTGGCGCGATCTGTTCATCGTCGACGGTGCGCCACCGCCGGCATCGGAAGCCGAAGCTGAGCCCGCGGTCCAGGAGCGCCGGCGTGGGATGTTCCGCCGGTTGCGCGAGAACCTGCGCAAGACCCGCCAGGCGCTCACCTCAGAGATCCAGGCCACGCTGTTCGAGGACCTGAGCGATGAGACGTGGGAGCGGCTGGAGGAGGCACTGATCTACGCCGACGTGGGGGCGCGCACGACGGCCCAGGTGGTCGAGCAGCTCGAGCGCGAAGCCACCGACGGTGGGATAACCGGCGGAGAGGCCCTGAGCCAGCGTCTGACCGAGCTGCTCGCCGAGATCGCGCGCACGGGCGAGGACCGCATCGATCTGCGGCCCGAGCCGACGGTGATCCTGGTCGCCGGCGTGAACGGGACCGGCAAGACGACCACGGTCGGCAAGCTCGCCTGGCACATCTCGAAGGAGCTGGGCAAGTCGGTGGTGGTGGGAGCGGGGGACACGTTTCGGGCCGCCGCCGTGGAGCAGCTCGAGGTGTGGGCCGAGCGAGCCGGGGCGGCATTCGTCAAGGGGTCGCCCAACGCCGATCCGGGCGCGGTGGCCTACGACACCGTCGCGGCGGCCCGGCGCGACGGGGCCGACGTGGCGATCGTCGACACCGCCGGACGGCTGCACACCCAGGATGACCTCATGGCCGAGCTGGCCAAGGTCAAGCGCGTGATCGGCAAGCAGATCCCCGAGGCGCCCCACGAGACGCTGCTCACCGTGGACGCCACCACCGGCCAGAACGGGCTGCGGCAGGCGCGCCTGTTCTCAGAGGCGGTGCCCGTCAGCGGGCTCGTCCTGACCAAGCTCGACGGCACGGCCAAGGGCGGGATCGCGCTGGCCATCGCCCACGAGCTCGGGATCCCGGTCAAGCTGATCGGGATCGGCGAGCAGCTCGAGGACCTGCGCCCGTTCGACCCCGACGAGTTCGCCCGCGCGCTGGTCGAGCAGTAGCCCGGCCGGATGCCGGGCTGTGGAAGCCGCCGAGCGAGCGGAGCGGTCTCCGTGGACTCTTGGAGCAGAGCGAGCGAGGCCCAGAGCTGGACGCGGTTACTTGTCCCCGCGATACGCTGAAAGCGCATGTTCGACTCACTGGCAGAGAAGCTTCAGGCCACGCTGGCCGACGTCCGCGGGCGCGGCACGCTGACCGAGGACGACATCAACGCGGCCATGCGCGAGATCCGCTTGGCTTTGCTCGAGGCGGACGTCAACTTCAAGGTCGTCAAGAGCTTCACCAGCGCGGTCAAGGAGCAGGCGCTCGGCGCGGACATCGTGGGCAAGCTCAATCCCGGCCAGCAGGTGGTCAAGATCGTCTCCGACCAGCTGACCGAGCTGATGGGCGGCGCGGCCCACGAGCTGTCGTTCTCGCCCCGGCCGCCGACCGTGGTTGTCATGGCCGGGCTCCAGGGCTCGGGCAAGACGACCGCCACGGCCAAGCTCGCGCGCTACCTGCGCGAGCAGCACGGCTCCTCGGTGGCGGTGGCGGCCTGCGACGTGTACCGCCCCGCGGCGGTCGAGCAGCTGATCAAGGTCGGCCACCAGGCCGGCGCCACCGTGTACGAGCAGGGAACCGATCAGGATCCGGTCAAGATCGCCGCCTGGGCACGAGATCGCGCGCAGGCGGAGGGCAAGGACGTGCTGATCGTCGACACCAGCGGTCGCCTGCACGTCGACCAGGAGCTGATGGCCGAGCTGGCCAACATCAAGAAGGCGGTGAAGCCGCACGACGTGCTGCTGGTGGTCGACGCGATGACTGGCCAGGACGCAGTCCACGTGGCCGAGCAGTTCGCCGAGGTCGTCCAGTTCGACGGCGTGGTGATGACCAAGCTCGACGGCGACGCCCGCGGTGGCGCCGCGCTGTCGGTCAAGGCAATCACCGGCAAGCCGATTCTGTTCGCCTCCACCGGCGAGAAGCTCGACCAGTTCGAGCGCTTCCACCCCGACCGGATGTCCCAGCGGATCCTCGGCATGGGCGACGTCATGACGCTGATCGAGAAGGCCGAGTCCGCCTACGACGAGGACCAGGCGGCCGAGCTCGAGCGCAAGCTGCGCAAGTCGGAGTTCGGCCTCGACGACTTCCTCGACCAGATGCGCCAGATCCGCCGCCTCGGCCCGCTTCAGTCGCTGCTCGGAATGCTGCCCGGGGTGGGCAAGGAGATGCGCGGCGTGAAGGTGGACGAGAAGGAGTTCGACCGCATCCAGGCGATCATCCTGTCGATGACGCCCCAGGAACGCCGTCATCCCGAGCTGATCAAGGGCTCGCGCCGGCTGCGGATCGCCAAGGGCTCAGGCACGAACGTCCACGCGGTCAAGCAGCTGATCAAGCAGTTCGAGCAGATGCGCAAGGTCATGCGCCAGGTGGCGCAGGGCAAGATGCCCGACCTCGGCGCGCTCATGCGCCAGGCCCGCTGAGCGCACCTGGGTGATAAGTGCGCACTCGCCGCTGCCGAAGCGCCGAGTGTGGATCCGGGGCCGTATATGGGTCACAACCGCGCTCTGGAGCCGGGCGGATCGCCGAGTGCGCACTTATGACCCACCGCACGATCAGGTTGGCCCTGACCGCCATCGCGTAGCCGACACGCTAACCTCGTCGTTCGCATGTCAGTACGACTACGCCTCACGCGCATCGGCTCGCGCAAGAACCCGGTCTGGCGGGTGGTGGTGGCCGACCAGCGCGCCAAGCGCGACGGCCGCGTGATCGAGATCGTCGGTCACTACAACGCTCAGACCAATCCGTCGACGATCGTGCTCAACGAGGACCGTATTCGCGACTGGCTGGCGCGCGGCGCTCAGCCGACCGGCACGGTCAGCAAGCTGCTGCGGACCCAGGGCATCCACTAGCGGCGCGGGGCGATGAAGGACCTTCTCGAGTACCTGGCGCGGGGTCTGGTCGAACACCCCGACCAGGTGCGCGTCAACGAGGTGAACGAGGATGACGGCGTAACCGTGCTCGAGCTATCGGTCGCCGATGACGACTACGGCAACGTGATTGGCCGGGGGGGCCGCACTGCAGCCGCACTGCGCACGGTGGTCAAGACCGCGGCGTCCAAGAGCAAGCGCCGCGTGTTCGTCGACATCGTCGACGCCTAATGGTCTCCGTCGGGGGCCATTCAGGACCCTGATGAACTGGCTGCTCGCCGGTCGCGTGGGCCGCCCGCACGGGCTGGACGGGAGCTTTCACGTCACGCGGCCCAACGCCCAGCTTCTGCGCGACGCCGCTCACGTGCTGATCGACGACGCAGAGCTCGAGATCACGCGGCGGGCGGGCACCGACCGCAGCCCGATCCTCCGCGTGGGGGGTCACGACGACCGCGAGGCGGCCGAAGCGTTGCGCGGCAAGGACCTGATGGTGGCGCGCGAGGACGCGCCCGAGCTGGGTCCCGACGAGTGGTGGGCCGAGGACCTGACCGGCTGCGACGTGCACGACGCCGGCCGCCCGGTGGGCGTCGTCCGTCAGCTGCTCGAGCTTCCCTCCTGCGAGGTGCTCGAAGTTCAGCGACCCGAAGGCGGTGATCTGCTCGTGCCGCTGGTAAGCGACGCGGTGCGCGAGGTCGATCTCGACCGGCGCGCGATCGACGTCGATCTGCGGTTCCTCGGCGAGGAGTAGCCGCAGCGTGCAGATCGACGTGTTCACGCTGTTCCCCGACGCGTTCGGGTGGTTCCAGCGCCAGCGGCACGTGGCAAATGCGCTCGCCGCAGGGCATCGCCTCGGTTACGTGAACTATCGGGATCACACGCCGCTCAGCGCCGGCCAGGTGGACGACACGCCGTTCGGCGGGGGCGCCGGCATGGTGCTGCGGGTGGACGTCGTCGAGGCTGCGCTGCGCGCCCGCTACGGATGTGACCCCATCGAGCTGCACGACCGGCGGCGGGTGGTTGCGCTGAGCCCTGGGGGCAGGCTGCTCGACGACGCACTGGTCGACGAGCTCGCTGGCGAGGAGGCGTTGACCCTCCTCTCCGGACGCTACGAGGGCTTCGACCAGCGGATCATCGAGCACTTCGCCACCCACGAGATATCGATCGGCCGCTACGTGCTCGCCGGCGGCGAGCTGGCCGCGATGGTGCTGACCGACGCCGTGCTGCGCAAGCTGCCCGGGGCGTTGGGTCACCCCGACTCGGCGCTGGAGGAGTCTTTCAGCGCGGCGCTCGGGGGCGCGCCCGAGTACCCGCACTACACCCGTCCCGCCGAGTTTCGCGGCTGGGGGGTGCCCGAGGTGCTGCTCTCAGGCCATCACGCGCGGATCCGGGCATGGCGCCTGGAGCAGAGCGCGGCGCGCGGTCCGCTACCGTAGTCGCCGCCCGCGCATGCAGCGCGTCGCGTGCGGTCCGCTACCATAGGCGCCGCCCGCGCACGTGCGCAGCCAGCGCCGTGCACTACGCCCAAATCCCCGAGCACCGCAGGGTGCGTGGCAGGGACCTGCACCGTCATGAGCACCGTGATCGACAGCCTTGAGCGCGCCCAGCTTCGTCGGGTACCGACGTTCGATGCCGGCGACCGCCTGCGCGTCCACTTCCAGGTCATCGAGGGAACCCGGCGCCGGACCCAGGTTTTCGAGGGTGTCGTGATCAAGCGCCAGGGCCACGGCGCGCGCGAGACCTTCACGGTGCGCAAGCAGTCGTTCGGCGTCGGCGTCGAGCGAACCTTCCCGTTGCATTCGCCCAAGATCGAGCGCATCGAGGTGGCCGCCCGGGGCGACGTCCGTCGCGCCAAGCTGTACTACCTCCGAGGTCGGGTGGGCAAGCGCGCCCGCGTTCGGGAGCGCCGGTACGCCTCCCCAGAGGTCGCGGTCGAGCGCGGGTTGCTGCACGAGCCGACGGTCGAGGAGCCGGCGCCCGACGAGGAGCCGAGCACCGAGGTGGCCGAAACCGCGCCCGAGGCTGAAGCGGCCGCTGGGGCTCCTGAGGCTGAGACGGGCGCCCAGGCTCCCGAGGCTGAGGCGGACGCCGAGGCCTCCGAGGAGTCCGCCTCCCCGACGGCGCCTCAGGACGCCGGTCCGGCGGCCGAGGAGGCATCCGCCGGCGAAGAGCAGGAGTGACCAAGGCGAGGAAGTCGCCGGCAGGCACCATTATCGAGTTGGCGGTGATCGTCGTCATCGCCCTTGCCCTCGCGCTTGGCGTCCAGGCGTTCTTGGTGAAGCCCTACCGGATCCCCAGCGGGTCGATGCTGCCCACCGTTCGCATCAACCAGCGGGTGCTGGTCGACCGGCTCGCCATGGACTTCTCCTCTCCCCACGTCGGCAACATCGTGGTGTTCCACCCGCCGAAGAACTTTGACGATGGCTGCGCCAACCCCAACGAGGGCGAGAACCAGAGCGGGCAGTACGGCCCGGCCGCCTGCCAGGTGGCTTGGAAGCAGCCCTCGTCGCAGACGTTCATCAAACGGGTCGTCGGACTACCCGGCGATCATCTTTCGATCCGCAATGGACACGTCATCCGCAACGGCAAGCGCGAGTCCGACGGCTACATCGTGCAGTGCGACGGCGATGCGGCCTGCAACTTTCCGCAGACGATCACCGTCCCCCGCGGGGAGTACTACATGATGGGCGACAACCGCCCGGACTCGGAGGACAGCCGCTTCTGGGGGCCCGTTCCGCGGGCGTGGATCATCGGCAAGGCGTTCCTCACCTACTGGCCGCCCGACCGGATCGGGACTCTTTAGTGGCCCCTCACGCGATCGCCGGCTTGCGCCTCGGGGTGGGAGATCGGGCATGAAAGGGCTGATCGAGCTGGTGGTCACGGTGGCGGTGGCGGTGGCACTCGCGCTGCTCATCCAGGCGTTCATCGTCAAGCCCTACCGGATCCCCAGCGGATCGATGATCCCCACCCTCGAGATCAGCCAGCGCGTGCTCACGAACCGGCTCGACACCTCGCCAAGTGTCGGAGACATCGTGGTGTTCCATCCGCCGGCGGGCGCCGATCCCCAACCCGCCATATGCGCCAACCCGAACCAGGGCACGGATCACCCGCAGCCCTGCGACCGTTCCACCTCGAACCAGTCGAGCCAGACCTTCATCAAGCGCGTCGTCGGACTACCGGGCGACCACATCTCGATCGTCAACGGCCATGTCATCCGCAACGGAGTCCGCGAGAAGGACTCCTACATCGAGCCCTGCACGCCAGGCGAAGAGTGCAATTTCCCGGATTCGATCGTAGTTCCGCCCGGGGATTACTTCATGATGGGCGACAACCGTGGCGATTCAGACGACAGCCGGTACTGGGGCCCCGTCCCGAAGAAATGGATCATCGGGATCGCCTTCTTCACCTACTGGCCGCCGGACCGTATCGGCTTCCTCTAGCCGAGCCGGCGCGCGACGCAAGCCCGCACCGCGGGCCGCCCGCCGGTTGTTCAAGTTCGACCGAGCGCTCGGCGTGAGGTTCGTCGCGGGGGCTGACGAGGCCGGCCGGGGATGCCTGGCCGGACCGCTCGTGGCCGCCGGCGTGCTGTTCGACTTCGAGCGGATCGGCCCCGCCGAGGTTCGCGCTCTGGGCACGCTGAACGACTCCAAGCAGCAGACCCCGGAGGGTCGTGCCGAGCTGTTCCCAGTGATCCTGAGGATCGCGACGAAGGTCGCGATCGTGTCCCGCTGCGCCCCCGGCATCGACGCCCGTGGCCTGCACAAGACCAACCTGGCCGCCCTGCGCGACGCGCTCCTGAAGGTGGCCTGCCCGGACTGCGTGTGCCTGAGCGACGGGTTCCCGGTGGCGTCGACCGGGCACGATCAGCGGGCGGTGATCGACGGCGACGCCAAGAGCGCGGCGATCGCTGCCGCGTCGGTCATCGCCAAGGAGACGCGCGACCGGTACATGCGCCGCGCCGACGCCGCCCATCCCGGGTGGGAGTTCGGCCAGCACGTGGGCTACTCCACCCCCGAGCACCGCGACGCCATCGAGCGGCTCGGCGTCTCGCCACTTCACCGGCTCTCGTTTCAGTCCATGGCCTATCAGCAGCTGGCGCTGGGCGAGGCCATGATGTTGACTGAGCCAGCACTCGTCGACTAGCGCCGCTAGAACGCGCCTTCGAGATGCTCGAGGCGGACGAGCCCGCCGCCGGCGTCGAGGGTCACGCCGATCGCGTCGAACCGTAGGTTGTCGGCGTAGGGCCGGTCGGTCCGCTCGATCAGCCAGCTGCCGGCCATCTTGCGCACCCTCGAGCGCTTGCGCGTGTGCACGGACTCCAGCGGGTCGCGGCCGGGCGCGCTCAACCGTCGCGTCTTGACCTCGCAGAAGGCCAGCGTGCGCCCGTCGTAGGCCACGATGTCGAGCTCGCCCCAACGGGTGCGGTAGTTGCGCTCGACGATCTGGAAGCCACGGCGAATCAGGTGCTCGGCGGCGAGCTGCTCGCCGAGGCGGCCGAGCTCGGGACGGGGGTCGGCGGACATGGCGAGCACGCTACGGACGATCTCCTGACGGGTGGGTCACGCGGTGTTCCAATCCTGCGCAGGCGGCGGGGCCCGGCCTGAGGAGATTTGGAACACGCCGTCACCCACGTCTCAGGTGTTCACGCGTACGTTGGCGAGGTGCTCGCTCGCATCGCCACGTTCGCCATCGACGGGATCGACCCGCGCCACGTCTCGGTGGAGGTGGACATCCGACCCGGTCTGCCCACGTTCACGATCGTCGGGCTGGGTGACGCGGCCGTGCGCGAGTCGCGCGACCGGGTGCGCTCGGCGATCTTCAACTCGGGCTTCGAGTTCCCCCAGACCCGAATCACGGCCAACCTGGCACCGGCCTTCCTGCGCAAGGTCGGCCCGGGGTTCGACGCGGCGCTTGCCGTGGCCGTGCTCGCCGCAAGCGGCCAGCTGCCGCCCCACGCCCTCAACGCCTACGCGGTGTTCGGCGAGTTGTCGCTCGGCGGGGAGTTGCGCGACTCGCCCGGGGCGCTGGCCGTGGCCGAGGGTGCGCGCCGGGCCGGGCTCCGACGCCTGATCGTTCCTCGCGAGCGAGCCCGCGAGGCGTCGCTCGTGGAGGGGTTGCAGGTGGCCGGTGTGTCGAGCCTGCGCGCGGCGGTGGAGGTGCTGAGCGGATCCGCGGTGCCGCCGCTTCCCCCGAACCGGTCGAGCCGCCTACGGCCGCGAACGAGCCCGACCTGGCCGACATCAGGGGTCATGCCGCGCCCTTGCTGGCGCTCGAGATCGCCGCCGCAGGCAGCCACAATCTGCTTCTGGAGGGAGCACCGGGCACCGGCAAGACGATGCTCGCCCGCCGGATGCCCTCGGTCCTGCCGGCCATGACGCGCGCGGAGGCGATCGAGGTCACGCGCATCCACAGCGTTGCCGGCCTGCACGCGGCCGGGCTGGTGCAGGCGCGGCCCTTCCGCGCCCCACACCACACGATCTCGGGCCCCGGCCTGGTCGGCGGCGGAGCGTCGCCGCGCCCGGGCGAGGCGACGCTGGCCCATCACGGCGTCCTGTTCCTGGACGAGCTGGCCGAGTTCCAGCGCTCGAGCCTCGACGCCCTGCGCCAGCCGCTCGAGGACGGCTGCGTGACGATCGTCCGTGGTCAGCGCGCGCTGGTCTTCCCGACTCGCTTCATGCTGGTCGCGGCCACCAATCCGTGCCCATGCGGATTCGCCGGCATGGGGGACCGGTGCCGGTGCGGCGAGTCTGACCTGCGCCGCCACCAACGGCGCCTGAGCGGCCCGCTGCTCGACCGCATGGACCTGCTCATCGGGGTGGAGCGG
The DNA here is from genome assembly GCA_963834625.1 of uncultured Solirubrobacterales bacterium. Taxonomy (GTDB): domain Bacteria; phylum Actinomycetota; class Thermoleophilia; order Solirubrobacterales; family Solirubrobacteraceae; genus Palsa-465. Next base: position 270,740 of record CAWICM010000002.1, read on the forward strand.
CCCGGCGAGCAGGAGTTGCGCGCGCCGCCGCACACCTCCTCGGTCCGGACGCGGGAGCGCGTCGCCGCGGCCCGCGAACGCCAGCGCCACCGCCTGGCCGGCGCCGCAGCGAGCTGCAACGGCGAGATGGACGCGCGCGCTGGTGCGCCGCCACGTCCGCCTCGAGGAGCCGGCCGAGCGGGTCCTGGCCCAGGCCTACGCGCTCGGTGCCCTGAGCGCCCGCGGCCGGCACCGGGTCGTCCGGGTGGCCCAGACGATCGCCGACCTGGACGGCCGCGACCGGATCGTTCAAGACGACGTGCTGACCGCGCTCAGCCTGCGCCAGCGCGGTGCCGCCGAGACCGCGCTCGCGGCATGACGCGCGCGGGCGTGCGACGCGTGCCTCGCGCGGACCTGGCTGATCGGTCACATGGCCGGGCACATCGAACGCGCCCGCGGGCGTATCGAGTCGGTGCTGGCGCTGGGCGACGACGAGCTGATCGCGGCTCTGGGTGGCCGGCAGCGGGACCGCCTGCGCCGCGAGCTCGCGGATGTGGATCTGGCTGCGGTGAGGTCACGCTCGGATCGGGCCGGCCTGGAGACGATCTGCGCTTGCGATCGGGGCTATCCATCGGCGCTCCGGGCGCTGGCGGCGCCGCCCGCCGTGCTCCACGTCGCCGGCGGGCTGCCCCGATTGCTCGCGCTGGCGGACTGCGAGCTCGTGGCCGTGGTCGGCTCGCGGCGGGCCTCGGAGTACGGATTGGACGTGGCTCGCTCGCTCGGCCGAGCCGTGGGCCTCGCTGGCGTCCCGGTTGTGAGCGGGATGGCGCTCGGGATCGACTCGGCTGCGCACGCCGGAGCGCTCGAGGCCGATGCGCCGACCGTAGCGGTGCTCCCGGGCCCCGCCCACCGGCCCTATCCCGCGGGCAGGCGAGCGCTGTATCGGCGGATCCTCGTCGGCGGGGCGGCCGTGTCCGAGCTCGGCCCCGATGCGGGCGTCCGGCGGTGGATGTTCCTGGCTCGCAACCGGATCATCGCGGCGCTGGCGGCGATGACCGTGGTCGTCGAGGCAGGCGAGTACTCGGGGGCGCTGGTCACCGCCAGGCTGGCCGGTGAGCTCGGGAGGCCCGTCGGGGCCGTCCCCGGCCGCGTCACCGCATCCCAGGCTGCCGGTTCGAATGCGCTGCTGGCCGCGGGCGCCTGCCTCGTCCGCGGGCCGCAGGACGTGCTCGACCACCTGTTCGGTGCCGGGGTGCGGCGCGCGGCCGACCCGCGTGGGCAGCCGCCGGCCGAGCTGCGTGCGCTGCTGACGGCCGTCGCCGAGGGTCACGACACGCTCGCGGCGCTGGCGCGGGCCGGGGTCGATCCCGACGTCGGGCTGCGCGGGCTGGCCGCCCTCGAGCTCGGCGGCTACGTCCGGCGCACGGCGGGTGGCCGCTTCACGGTGGCGGCGTAGCCGACGGGTACCCTCGGGAACGTGGCCCCCCCGAAGCGCGTGCTCTCCATAGCCGGCTCGGACTCCGGTGGTGGCGCCGGCATCCAGGCTGATCTCAAGGCGTTTGCCGCCTGCGGCGTGCACGGCATGACCGCGATCACCGCAATCACGGCTCAGAACACCGTGGGCGTGACCGCGGTTCATCCAATCCCGCCCGAGATCATCATCGCCCAGGTCCGCGCGGTGGCCGAGGACATCGGGGTGGACGCGGTCAAGATCGGGATGCTCGGCGACCGGATCACGATCGAGGCGGTGGCCCAGGCTCTGGCCGAGCTGCCCGACACCACGCCGGTCGTGCTCGATCCGGTGATGGTCGCCGAGTCCGGCGCTGAGCTGCTCGAGCAGGACGCCCGGGTGACCTTGAAGGAGCTCCTGCTCCCGCGCGCCACCGTTCTCACGCCGAACCTGCCAGAGGCGCGTGCCCTGATCGGTGGCGAGGACGACGGGGCCCTCGAGGCCCTGGCCCGCCAGATCCGTGGACTGGGGCCCGACGTGGTCGTGATCACCGGGGGCCACCGCGAGGTGGCGATCGACGTGTTCTTCGACGGCGAGCGGCTTGTCGAGCTGCCCGGCCCGCGCCACCCAAGCGGGGCCGCGCACGGCTCCGGATGCACTCATTCCTCGGTCCTGGCGGCCAGGCTGGCCCACGGCGATGACCCGCTCGAGGCCGCGCGCGTGGCCAAGCGGCTCGCCTCGAGGGCCGTGGCCGAGGGCCTGAACGAGATCGGCGCCGGCGCCGGACCCGTCGACATCCTCGGAATCTCCTCCAAACCGCATAAAACTCACATATCTGTGGGCTCAGACGAGCGGGCCGATGAGAAGGTTCTGACATAATCGACTCGTGCGATTCCTGAGGATGAAGCCTGGCCACGGAGAGGTTCTGATCGCCGAGGGAGACGCCACGCGAGCCGAGGACGAGGAGCGCCTGATCGAGGAGTTCCGCCGCCAGCTCGACGCCGGTCTGTGGGCCGCCGTGCCGGTCGCAGGCAAGGAGGGCCGGCGCGAGTCGATAATGGTCCGCTCGTTCGACGAGATCCCCTGGGACGCCGACCGCGTGATCTTCTTCCCGCGGGCGGCGGGCGGCAGGTAGGAGCGGCGCCACCGTGGTACTGGCGCTCGCAGCGACCGCCCTCGTCGCGCTGGCGCTGCTCTCAGACCTGATCGTTCCCCGGCTCGAAGAGGTGTGGACCCGGTTCCGCACCCACCGCCAGCGCACGCCCACCTGGTCGTATGACCCCGGACGCGAGCGGCGGGCCGAGCAGCGCGCCCGGGCGCTTCTGCGCTCATGCGTCAACGAGGAGGAGTGGGCGATGTACCGCGACCTCGGCTTCCTCCGGGTGTGGGGCACGCTGGCCGATGGCCCCGACGACGCCGGCGGGACCGGCGGCGCTCCGTACGCCTACCTGATCTATCCCCACCGGCCGATCCTCGCCTACCTGGCCCAGACCCACCGCCTGCTCAACGAGTACTGCGTCACGTTCCCCGACGAGACGCGGCCCTACGGCTCGAGCCGCCTCCCCGACTCCGACGACGTGCTGGCCAAGTGGATGGCGCTCACCGGCGATGAGCGGCGGCTGATCTCGACCGCGAACATGCACCTACCGGGGCGGCAGCTCGACCCGGCCCAGGTCAGGCGCGATCTGTGGCGCCTCTCGCAGTGGGAGCGCGCCCGGATGCGCCAGCTCGCCACGGACGACGGCAGCGCGTCGCCCGACCGCCAAAGCGCCGCGTAGCGGGCCGACGGATCTCCCCGAGCCCCACGTAGGGCCCACCACGCGTGACCGCTAAGGTTCGCGCGCCATGGATCTCAAGCACCGAAGCCGCGCGCTGACCGAAGGGCCCGAGCGCGCAGCCGCCCGCGCCCAGCTGAAGGGCATCGGCTACGACGACGAAGCGCTGGCCAAGCCCCTGATCGGGGTCGCCAACACGTGGATCGAGACGATGCCGTGCAACTTCCATTTGCGGGCGCTTGGCGCCAAGGTCAAGGAAGGGATCCGCGAGGCCGGCGGGACGCCGATGGAGTTCAACACGATCGCGATCTCGGACGGGATCACGATGGGCACCGAGGGGATGAAGGCGTCGCTGGTCAGCCGCGAGGTGATCGCCGACTCGATCGAACTGGTCGCCTTCGCTCAGGCATTCGATGCGGTGATTGCGATCAGCGCCTGCGACAAGACGATCCCGGGCACGGTCATGGCGCTGTGCCGGCTGAACCTGCCGAGCCTGATGCTCTACGGCGGCTCGATCTACCCGGGTCACTACAACGGCCAGCGGATCACGATCCAGGAGGTATTCGAGGCGATCGGCGCCCACGCCGCCGGCCGGATCACCGACGACGAGCTGACCGCGATCGAGGAAGCCGCGTCGCCCGGCGCCGGCGCGTGCGGCGGACAGTTCACCGCCAACACGATGGCGATGGCGTTCCAGGTGCTCGGGATCTCTCCGTTTTCCTCCGGAGTCCCGGCCGAGGACCCGCACAAGGCCGAGGTGGCCAAGGAGGCCGGCCGGCTCGTCATGGACGTACTGGGGCGCGGGCAGACGCCGAGGGACATCATCACCCGCGACGCGCTCGAGAACGCGATCGCCGCGGTCGCCTGCAGTGGCGGCTCGACCAACGGCGTGCTGCATCTCCTGGCTGTGGCCAAGGAGATCGGCGTGGAGCTGGACATCGACGACTTCGACCGGATCAGCGAGCGCACGCCGCTGCTCTGCGACCTGAAGCCGAGCGGCCGGTACGTCGCCCCCGACCTGTACGAGGCCGGGGGGATCCCGCTCGTCCTGAAGAGGCTGAAGGCGGCGGGCGTCCTCCACGAGAACGCCCAGACGGTGACCGGCAAGACCGTCGGCCAGCACGCCGACGAGGCGACCGAGACCGAGGGCCAGGAAGTCGTGCGTCCCGTCGAGCGCCCGCTCAAGGACACGGGGGGTCTGGTGATTCTCAAGGGCAACCTGGCGCCCGAGGGCTGCGTGGTCAAGGTCGCGGGGTACGAGCGGCGGCGGCAGACCGGGCCGGCGCGCGTGTTCGAGTCCGAGGAGGACGCGATGGCCGCCGTGCGCACCCAGGGAATCAAGCCCGGCGACGTGGTGGTGATCCGCAACGAGGGACCGGCCGGCGGGCCTGGCATGCGCGAGATGCTCGCGGTGACGGCCGCGCTCGTAGGCGAGGGGCTCGGCGAGGAGGTCGCGCTGCTGACCGACGGGCGCTTCTCGGGCGCCACCCGCGGCCTGATGGCCGGTCACGTCGCCCCCGAGTCGGTTCGCGGAGGGCCGATCGGGATCGTCCGCGACGGCGACGAGATCACCCTCGACGTCGATGCCCGCCGGCTCGACGTGGCCCTGAGCGACGAGGAAATCGCGGAGCGCACCAGGGAATACCGCCCGCCCGAGCGTCCGGAGCCGGCCGCGGCGCTGGCCAAATACGCCAAGCTGGTCTCGAGCGCCTCGCTCGGCGCGGTCACCCGCTGACCCGGGCACGAGGCGCAGTCAGTCCGAAGATGCGCCGGGAAGTGGTGCGTCGATTGGCGTCCACGGGCCTGACCGAAGGCAAGCTCGATGGCACCGTCTGAGCCTGAAACGTACATTGCAGTTCGGTGAATCCGCCCCGGGAACGCAGGGCTTCCGCATCGGGGATCGCTACGATTGGCTCGAGAAGAAGGGGTGATCACGCCTGACCCGAGTTTCCTACCTACGCCCTGAGCGCGACACGGCAAGGCCGAGCCGCCGCCCGGGGCGCACGGCTCCGCTGCCGCCGCGCCGCTCCCGGCGCCGGTGGCCGTACGTGACGGGCGCGATCCTGCTGCTCGTGGTCGGCGCCGCGGTCGCCGCTGGGGTGGCGCTCAAGGCCTCCAAGCCCAGCCTGACCGTCGACTCGGCGGCGCTGGCCAAGATCGGTCTGCCGATGGGCGGGGCGAAGATCGAGAGCGTGAGCGCGGTGACCGGTCCGGCCAACGACCAGGTCCCGGTGTACAGGAGCGGAGATCAGATCTGGCCGAGCAAGAAGATCAAAGCCGGCGAGACGATGACGGTCGAGGTCGTGGTCAAGCGACCGAGCTGGAACGCGTGGCTGACCGGCAAGACCCAGCGCCTGCAGCTCACGCTGACCGCCCCCAGGGCCCACCTGCGCAACCACTTCCTGACCGTGTCCTCCGGGCAGCCGCTGCGCCTGCAGTTTGCCCAGCCGGTTGCGACGTTCTCGTCGGGCGGCTCGCCCGGCAGGCTCCACCGCCAGACCTTCGGGACTCCACAGTCCGCCGTGATGCTCGCGCGCAGCGCGCCGGCCGGCACGATCTGGGTGGCCGCCGCGCCGCGGTCGTGGGAGACCTCGCAGGCGGCGCTCGTGAGCTGGTTCCCGGCCGGCGCCGCGACCAGCGCGCTCGCGACGCCCGCACCCGGCTCCACGATCAAGGCCGACACCCCGATCACGCTGACCTTCTCCAAGCCCTATAAGGAGGCGCTCGGCAGTGCCATGCCGCAGGTCCTGCCGACCGCCCAGGGCAGCTGGCAGCAGGTCACCAACCGCACGATCGTGTTCCGCCCCTCGGGCTTCGGCTACGGCCTTGGCGCCAACATCAGCGTCGGACTGCCCAAGGGGATCAACCTGGTCGGCTCCAAGCCCGTCGGCGACCCCGCGTGGGGAACCTGGCATGTCCCGGCCGGCTCGAACGCGCGCCTGCAACAGCTGCTGGCCGTGCTCGGCTACCTGCCGCTGCGCTTCCACTATGCCGGCACCGGGCCCGGGCCATCGATCGCGGCCCAGGAGGCGGCGGCGGTCAAGCCGCCCGCCGGCACGTTCAGCTGGCGCTACCCGAACACCCCGAGCGCGCTCAAGAACATGTGGGCGCCGGGCACGTTCGGCGAGATGACCAAGGCCGCGATCATGGCCTTCGAGAACAGCAACGGCCTGACCGCCGACGGTTCCCCGGGCCCGCAGGTCTGGAAGGCGCTGATCACCGCGGCGGTCCAGGGCCACGACAACACCTTCGGCTACACGTTCGTGCAGGTCAGCGAGGGAAGCCCGGAGAGCCAGTCCACTTGGCACAACGGCAAGGAGGTCGTCTCCGGGGCCGTCAACACGGGCATCCCCGCCGCGCCGACCGCCCAGGGCGTGTTCGCCGTGTTCGAGCACGCACCGTCGGTGACGATGAGCGGCACCAACCCCGATGGGAGCCATTACAGCGACCCGGGCGTGCCGTGGGTGAGCTACTTCAACGGCGGAGACGCCCTGCACGGCTTCCTCCGCGCCTCCTACGGCTCCGCCCAGAGCCTCGGGTGCGTCGAGATGCCGTACTCGGAGGCCCACGACGTCTACCAGTACACGCCGATCGGCACCTTGGTCGACGTAAGCTGAGTGGCCGTCAGGCAGGGCTCGGCCCCGCGCGCGGCGAATATCTCGGCTCGATGCCAGCGCCCGCCCAAACCCCAGCCTGGGACGCCGCGCTGGAGGCCTTCGACCGAGATCTCAGGCGCCGGGCCGTCGCGGAGAAGACGCGCACCGCGTATGCCAGCGATGCCGTCCACTTCGCCACCTGGGCGCAGGAGCGCGACACCGACCCCGCCGCCGTCGACGTGCGCACGCTGCGCCGCTACGCCGCCGGGCTGGCCGAGCGGGGGAACGCGCCCGCCACGATCGCCCGCCGCCTAGCCGCGCTGCGCGCGTTGTTTCGAACCCAGATCGAGGCCGGCGCCCGGATCGACAACCCCGCCGAGCTCCTCAGCTCGCCCAAGCGCCCCCAGCGCCTGCCGCGTGTCCTGAAGGCGAGCGAGGTCGCCACGCTGCTCGACTCGATCCCCGCCACCACGCCGCTCGAGCTGCGCGACCGGGCCCTGTTCGAGCTGGCCTACGCGTGCGGGCTGCGCGCCGAGGAGCTCGTCTCGCTCGACCTGCAGTCGCTCGACTTCGACGCCGAGTCGGTCCGTGTCGAGGGCAAGGGCGGCAAGACGCGGCTCGTGCCGCTCGGCGAGCACGCCCGGCAGGCACTCGAGCGCTACCTGGCCCGGGCACGCCCGGTGCTGCAGAGCGCCGAAGGCGATCCCGCACTATTCCTCTCCAAATCGGGCCGCCGCCTCTCCACGTCGGATGTCAGGCGGCGGCTGGGCGGCTGGGCCAGACGCGCCGTGACGCGCTCCCCGGGGTTGGCCAGGGCACATCCCCACGCCCTGCGGCACTCCTTCGCGACCCACCTGCTCGACGGCGGGGCGGACCTCAGGGCCATCCAGGAGCTCCTCGGTCATTCGACCATTTCGACGACTCAGGTTTACACTCGCGTCGAGTCGGCCCGCCTAAGGTCCACGTATTCGCGCGCTCATCCCCGCGCGTGAGGCGTGGCCTAATAACGTCTGGGGCACATTGGACACGAACGTCAAAGCGATCGAGCTACAAGATCTGTGGAGGCGGTTCAAGGCGACCGGGGACGAGCGGGCGCGCGAACGGCTGGTCGTCGCGTACTCGCCGCTGGTCAAGTACGTAGCGGGCCGCATGAGCTCGGGCCTGCCCGCCCACGTCGAGGAGTCCGATCTGATCTCCTACGGGCTGGGCGGGCTGATCTCGGCCATCGAGCGCTTCGACCTGAGCCGGGAGATCAAGTTCGAGACCTACGCGATCACCCGGATCCGCGGCGCGATCATCGACGAGCTGCGTACGCTGGACTGGGTGCCGCGCTCGGTCCGCGCCCGGGCCCGGGAGATCGAGCGGGCCAACATGAAGCTCGAGGCCCGCTTCCAGCGCGCCCCCAGCGACGAGGAGATGGCCTCCGAGCTGGAACTCAGCGTGGAGGACTTCCAGAACGCCCTGATCCAGATCTCCAACTCGACGATCGTCGCCCTGGACGAGCTGTGGAGCGTGTCGGACTCGACCGGCGACGCGATCTCCCTGCTCGACACCCTCCCCGACCGAGGCGCTCCCGACCCCGAGCAGCTCATGGACCAGTCGGAGCTGCGCGACCGGATCGCCGACGCGATCGCCGCCCTGCCCGAGCGCGAGAAGCTGGTCGTCGCGCTCTACTACTACGAGAACCTGACCCTGCGCGAGATCGGCGAGGTGCTCGGGGTCACCGAGTCCCGCGTGTCCCAGCTGCACACCAAGGCCGTGCTGCGCCTGCGCGGCAAGCTGGCCGGCGAGCTCGAGTGATCAGGGCCGCGGGGCGCGCGGCTCGGTAAATTCGCTTCTCTAGGTCACTCGAGGAGAGGAGCACGGCATGCACAAGCCCGCGGACCGTATCCGCAACGTGGCGCTCGTCGGCCACCGGGGTAGTGGTAAGACCTCACTGCACGAGGCGCTGCTGTTCCAGGCGGGCACGATCAACCGCATGGGGTCCGTGGTGGACGGCACCACGATGTCCGACAGCGATCCCGACGAGAAGGCGCGCCAGATGTCGATCACGGCTGCCATGTCGAGCTTCGAGTGGCAGGACCGCAAGGTCAACCTGATCGACACCCCCGGTGATTCGAGCTTCATCGCCGACGCGCTCGGGGCCCTGCGGGTGTGCGAGTCCGCGATCTTCGTGATCAACGGCGTGATGGGGGTCGAGGTCCATGCCAGCCGGCTGTGGCAGCGCGCCGCCGAGCTCGACCTGGCCCGGCTGATCTTCGTCAACATGCTCGACCGCGAGCGCGCCGACTTCTTCCGCACCCTGGAGTCGCTCAAATCCGCCTTTGGGCCGCACGTGGTGGCCACCGAGATCCCGATCGGCGCCGAGCACGAGATCCGCGGCGTGATCGACCTGGTCGACATGAAGGCCTACGAGTACGACGGCGCCGCCCGCGAGAACAGCAAGCAGATTCCGATCCCCGACGAGTTGGCCGACCAGGCCCAGGAGTACCGCGAGAAGCTGATGGACGAGGTGGCCGAGAACTCGGACGCGCTGATGGAGCGCTACCTCGAGGGCGAGGAGATCTCGCACGAGGAGATCGTCACCGCGCTCAAGGACGAGACCAACCACGGCGCGATCTTCCCGGTCACGTGCGGCGTGGCCACGCGCAACCTGGCCACCAACCGCCTCCTCGACGCGATCGTCGAGGACCTCCCCTCGCCGGTCAAGCACGGCGGCCTGGACGTGGGCGAGGTGACGCTCGAGCCGGTCGAGGACAAGGAGATGTTCGCCTACGTGTTCAAGACCCGGGCCGATCCGTTCGCCGGCCGGATCAACCTGTTCCGGGTCTACCAGGGCGAGATCAAGCAGGACTCGCAGGTGCTGAACACGCGCACCCACACCAAGGAGCGGATCGGCACGCTGCTCACGTTCGAGGGCTCGGGCACCGGTCACCCGACCGAGTTCGGCCCCGGCGACATCGGCGCGGTGGCCAAGCTCAAGGAGACCAAGGCCGGGGACTGGCTGGCCGCGCGCGATGAGCCGATCGAGATGCCGAGCATCAAGCTTCCGGCGCCGGTCATGGCCTTTGCGGTCGAGCCCAAGAGCAAGGGCGATGAGGAGAAAGTGTTCACGGCGCTGCGCCGGCTGCAGGAGGAGGACCCCACGATCGACCTGCACCGCGACGAGCAGACCGGCGAGCAGATCGTGGCCGGGCTCTCCCAGGTCCACGTCGAGGTGATCGTCGAGCGGCTGAGGTCACGCTTCGGGGCCGAGGTCAATCTGAACCAGCCGCACGTGCCCTACCAGGAGACGATCCGCAAGCCGGCCAAGGCGCACGGTCGCCACAAGAAGCAGACCGGCGGGCGTGGCCAGTTCGGCGACTGCCACATCGAGATCGAGCCCACCGCCCCGGGCGAGGGGTTCGAGTTCGTGAACGCGATCAAGGGCGGGGTGATCCCGACCGGGTTCATCCCCGCGGTCCAGAAGGGCGTGGTCGAGGCGATGCAGGAGGGCGTCGTGGCCGGCTATCCGGTCAAGGACGTGCGGGTGCGCCTGTACGACGGGTCCTACCACACCGTCGACTCCTCCGAGATGGCCTTCAAAGTGGCCGGCTCGCTGGCCATGAAGCAGGCGATGGAGCAGGCCGGCCCGGTGCTGCTCGAGCCGATCATGCTGGTCACCGTCTCCGCGCCCGAGGACGCCGTGGGCGACGTGATCGGCGATCTGAACTCACGGCGAGGTCGGCCGCTGGGCATGGAGCCGGTCGGCGCCGGCATGACCGAGGTCAAGTGCGAGGTGCCGATGGCCGAGATGCTCTCCTACGCCCCGGATCTGCGCTCGATCACCGGCGGCCAGGGCGAGTTCACCATGGAGTTCCTGCGCTACGAGGAGGTGCCGGGCCACCTGGCCGGGAAGGTCGTGGAAGAGGCGAGGGCCGACAAGGAGGCGGTGAAGGCCTGACCCCTTCGGTAGAGTCGGCTCGCGTGGCGACCAGGGACATCAGGCCGTCGACGGCCATCACGATCTGCGATGTGTGCGGCAGGACCCTGCTGCGCGGAGAAAACGCCGAGGTCTATCTCGACGGCGGCGTGCGGCGCTCGGTGTGCGAGTTGTGCAAGTCCCGCGCCCTCCACGAGGGCTGGGTCAGGGAGGGCACAATGCCCACCTACGACGCCGGTGAGACGACCTCGAACCGGCGCGGCTCGCTACTGAGCCGCCTGCGCCGGCGCCGGGAGAGCCCGCCGCTCGAGGCCCTGGACGATGAGATGCCCGAGCCTCCGTCGTCCACGCCGGCCGAGGAGACCGCCCCGCGACCCCGGGCGCCGCGCAAGCGCACGCGCGAGCCCGGCCGGGAGCCCCGGCACGTCCGGGCGGTTCCCATGGGCGCCGGACAGAAGATCGCCTCCGCCATCGAGGTGTTCAACAACTCCGAGCACCGGCGCACGGTGGCGGGAGTGGCCCGGTCGCTGGGGGCGCCCACTGTCTCGATACACCCGAATGAGGGGCATTCAAGCCGGGTCGACATCGTGGCCGCCTGGGAGCTCTGCTGGTATCGCTACGAGGTGGATCTGTCCGACGAGGTCCCGGTCGTCCGGGTGGCCGCGCAGGGCTACGAGCTCGACGAGCTGAGCCCCCACGAGCGCGAGCCGAACGCCGACTACGACGAGCACGGCGCCCTCGGGGTGCCGTGAGCGCACTGGACAAAGGTTCGATGGTGGACCTGGGCGACCGCGTCTAGCATCCTGAGCGTGATCTACTGCGTCGTACCAGAGGAGCTGGCCGACGAGTTGCTCCCGAAGCTCGCGAGCTATTACGCCGACGACCCCGGCGTCGAGGTGATCGTCGATCGCCGTAAGAACTCGCGGCGGGGCCGCAGCTCGGCCGGTGGAGGCAATCGCGAGGTGCGCGATCGCCGCCGTCCGCGCGTCACCGGCGAGCTCCCTCAGCTGGCCACGGATTGAGACAGACGCCGAGGGCCCGCGCCCTGAGCCGGCGGAGCCGGCGCCGATCGTGAAGGTTGTCCTGCACGTCGACGGTGGCGCGCGCGGTAACCCCGGGCCGGCGGCCATCGGGGTGGTCGTCTCGGGTCCCGACGGCGAGGTGCTGGACGAGCTGGCCGAGACGATCGGCGTGGCCACCAACAACGTGGCCGAGTACCGCGCGGTGCTGCGGGGACTCGAGCGCGCGGCCGCGGTGGGCGCCACCGAGGTCGAGATCGTCAACGACTCCGAGCTGGTGGCGCGCCAGCTGACCGGCGCGTACAAGGTCAAGCATCCGGCGATGAAGCCGCTGCACGCGGACGCGACGGCCGCCTTGCGCCGGTTTGACGGGGGCTGGAGCGTCCGGAGCGTGCCGCGGGCCCAGAACGCCCGGGCCGACGCGCTGGTCAACCAGGCGCTCGACGCGCAGGGCTGAGAGTCGGCCCGCGCACCGGTTTTCGGTGCGAGGCGCGTGGGTAGCCCGCAACGCGTGAGCGGAGTCGCGGCAGACCCGGCGAGACGGCTCATCGAGCACCGCACGGGCCATCCGGTCATCAGCCTGTACCTGGATCTCGACCCCGAACGGTTCGCCACTCCGCCGGCTCGCTCGGCCCAGATCCGGTCGCTGATCGACCAGGCCTCCCGAGAGCTTGACGCCGCTAGCGGCCTCAGCCATGACGATCTCGTCACGCTGCGGGCCGACCTGGTGCGCGTCGACGGCTACCTGAACTCGCGCGGGGAGGGCGGGCCTCCATTCAAAGGGGCCGGGGCGCTGGGCGTGTTCTGCTCAGGCCAGGACGACCTGTTCGAGGTGATCCAGCTCTCGCGCCCGACCCCGGGGCGGGTGGTCATCGGGCGCTCGCCGTACGTGGAGCCGCTGGTCAGCGCCCTGCAGCGGCGCCGCTGGCTGGTCGCCCTGGTCAGTCGCCGCGCCGGACGCGTCCTGGGCGGTCCGGTGGACCGGCTCACCGAGCACGCGAACTTCGACGAGTACGTGCACGGTCAGCACGACCAGGGCGGCTGGTCGCAGGCCCGCTACGAGCGCAGCATCGAGAAGGACACCGACGATCACCTGCGGCGGGTGGCCGACGGCGTCAACCAGCGCTTCCGTGCGGAGCGCTTCGACCGGGTCGCGCTTGGTGGTCCGGTGGAGATCGTGCCCCGGCTGGAGGCGCACCTGTCCGCCGAGGTGAAGGCGTGCCTGGCGGCCGGCCGGATCGAGGTCGACCTCTCGAGCGCCGGCGACGACGACATCCGCGGCGCCCTGACCAAGCTCGTGCTCGAGGACGAGAAGCAGTGCGAGCGCGATGCGCTGGACCGGCTGGCCGCGGGCGTGGGGAGCGGCGGCCGCGGCGTGGGCGGGCCGCAGGACACACTCGAGGCCCTCAATGAGCGCCGGGTCCAGACGCTGCTGCTCGAGCCAGGATTCGACCGGCGAGGCGCCCGCTGCCAATCCTGCGGGCTGTTGCTGCTGGAGTCGCGCGGCGGCCGTTGCCCGGCCGACGGAGGCCCGCTGGAGGAGCTCGAGCACCTGCGCGAGGCGGCCATCGAGGCCGCTCTGGCCCAGGGGGCCGATGTGATGGTCGTCCGGCACTATCCGGATCTCGGTCCGTTGCAGGGCATCGGCGCGATTCTTCGGTTCTAGGGCCAGCTGGATGCTGGCCCGTGGAAACCGCCAGCGCGCGCGGAGCGGTCTCCGTGGACTCTTGGAGCGGAGCGCGCGCAGGCCCAAAGCCGGATGCGGTTACCCGCTACCCTCTCCGCCGTGGACGATCCCCTTACCGAGCTGAGCGCCCGGCTCGAGGAGGCAGCGCAGCAGCTCCGTGCCCCCGAGCTCGAAGTGGACACGGCGCTCGCCCTGATCGAGGAGTGCGCGCGGCTCGCCAGCGAGGCCAGCTCTCAAGTCGACCAGCGGACGCGAGCGGCGCTCGAGCCGCTGCCCGATCTCCCGGGCCAGCTGCCGCTGCCGGCCGCGTAAGTGGGCGCCCCGACGGCGAGCGAGCAGGACCGCGCGCCCATGCCGGGATCGGCGCCGGCTTCGGCCTACCCGGATCACCTGCGCGCGGCGGTCGAGGAGTACCTCTCCTCGCTGCGCTTCGACGTCGATTCCGAGTCGGCCGGCCTGGAGGAGGCGATGCGCTACTCCCTGCTCGCCGGCGGCAAGCGGATCCGGCCCGTGCTGGCGCTGGCCACCGCCACGGCCATCGGTCGCGAGCCGACGTGGGTGCTGCCGCTCGCCGCGGCCATCGAGCTGATCCACACCTACTCGCTGATCCACGACGACCTTCCCGCGATGGACGACGACGACCTGCGCCGCGGTCGCCCGACCTGTCATCGCGCGTTCGGCGAGGACGTGGCGATCCTGGCCGGCGACGGCCTGTACGCCGAGGCGTTCGTGCTGCTCCTGTCACACCAGGAGGCGCCGCCGGCCCGGCTCCTGGCCGCCGCCCGCGCCCTGGCCCTGGCCACCGGCGCTCAGGGCATGGTCGCCGGCCAGTACGTCGACGTGGCCGGGACCGCGCGTCCCGGACCGGAGGGGTTGCGCCACCTGCACGAGCTCAAGACCGGCCGGTTGATCGCCGCCAGCGTCGAGTGCGTGCTGCTGCTGGACGGCCTCGAGGAGCCTGAGAGTATTCACAGCTTCACCGGGTTCGCCCGGGAGCTCGGGGTACTTTTTCAGATAGTGGACGACATCCTCGACGTCACGGGCTCCCCCGAGACGCTGGGCAAGCAGCAGGGTTCGGACGAGCGGCTTGGGAAGAGGACATACGTGACAGAGTTCGGGGTAGAGGGCGCCCGTAAGCTCGCCGCCCAGTCCCACACGCGGGCCAGAGCCGCTCTGACCCAGGCCGCCGGGCCCGCGGGATCTCACAGCACCGCGGAGCTCGAGCAGATCACCGACTTCATCGCGACCCGAAGCTTCTAAATGGCCGCACTACTCAATCGAATCGACAAGCCTCAGGACCTCCACCCCCTCACCGATGAGGAGCTCCAGGCCGTGGCTCAGGAGGTCCGCGAGCACATCATCGACACGGTCGGTGAGATCGGGGGCCACTTCGGGGCCAACCTGGGGGCGTGCGAGATCGCCGTGGCCCTGCACTCGATGCTCGACTCGCCTCGGGACAAGATCCTGTGGGATGTGGGGCACCAGGCCTACCCGCACAAGGTCCTCACGGGTCGGCGCGACCGCCTGAGCACGATCCGCAAGTACCGCGGTCTGGCTCCGTTCTGCGCAATACAGGAGTCCGAGCACGACATCATGGGCGCGGGCCATGCCTCCACCGCGATCGGCTACGCGGTCGGGATCAAGGAGGCGATGCGCCGCGGGCACGCCGAGGACGGCCACGTGGTCGCGGTGGTCGGAGACGGTGCCTTGACCGGCGGAGTCGCCTTCGAGGCGGTCCACCAGGCCGGCGGCGAGGGGACCCCGATCGTGGTCGTGCTCAACGACAACGGGATGTCGATCGCTCCGAACGTCGGCGCGCTCTCGCGCCAGTTCAACCGCATCCGCCTGAACCCCAAGCTGTGGCGGGCGCGGGAGGGCTTCGAGGAAAACCTGACCAAGCTGCCGGTCGGCATCGGCGCCGCGTTCGAGCGGGTCGGGCCGCACGTCAAGGAGTCGCTCAAGGCGTTCTGGGCCCCCGGTCTGTGGTGGGAGGAGCTCGACTTCGCCTACATAGGGGTGATCGACGGCCACGACGTGCGCGCGATCCGGCGCGCGCTCCGCGAGGCGTTGACGGCCGGGCGGCCGGTCGTCGTGCACTGCGCCACCGTGAAGGGCAAGGGCTTCGCTCCCGCCGAGGAAGGTGGCCTGGAGGGCATGGAGAAGTGGCACGCCGCGAAGCCCAAGTCGATCGCCAACGGACTGCCCGCGGTGATTGCCAAGCCGGCGCCGGGGAGGGCGGGGCCACCCCAGTACACCCAAGTGTTCGGCAACGCGCTGGTGGATGAGTGCCGGCGCGACGAACGGGTGATCGGGATCACCGCCGCGATGAACTCGGGGACGGGGCTGAACATCCTCCAGCGCGAGCTTCCGGACCGCTACTTCGACGTCGGCATCGCCGAGCAGCAGGCCATCCTGTTCGCCGCCGGGCTCGCTCTGCAGGGCTGCAAGCCGGTGGCGGCGATCTACTCGACCTTCCTGCAGCGCGCCTACGACCAGATCGTGCACGACGTGTGCCTGCAGAAGCTGAACGTGGTGTTCGCGATGGATCGGGCCGGGCTGGTCGGCGACGACGGCCCCACCCATCACGGCGCCTTCGACATCTCCTACCTGCGCTGCCTGCCGAACATCGTGCTGATGGCCCCGCGTGACGAGGCGATGCTCGTCCACATGCTGCGCACGGCGCTGGCCTACGACGACGGCCCCGTGGCGCTCCGCTACCCGCGCGGCGAGGGGATCGGCGTGCCGCTGCCCGACCGGCCCGAGCCGATCGAGATCGGGACCGGGGAGATCCTCCGCGAGGGCTCGCGCGTGGCGCTGCTCGGCTACGGGTCCGGGGTGGCCAAGGCGCTCGAGGCGGCCGACATCCTGGCCGAGCACGGCCTGTCGGTGACCGTGGCCGACGCCCGCTTCGCCAAGCCGATCGACGTGGGGCTGGCCGCGCAACTGGCCGCCGAGCACGAATTGCTCGTGACGGTCGAGGAAGGGGTGCTGGCCGGCGGGTTCGGATCGGCGGTGTGGGAGCGGCTGTCGGACGCCGGATTGGCCCCGCGGATCTTGCGGGTCGGCCTCCCGGATCGATACGTCACCCACGGCGCGCCGAAGCTCCTGCACGAGGAGGTCGGTTTCACCGGTGAGCGGATCGCCGAACGGATCGAATCCGCGGTGGCAGAATACAGCGGCGTTCCCGTCGTCTGAGCGTCCACCAACCGTCGATCCAAGGGCTCGCGGCTAGGGTCCAGACCCTAGGTTGCCGACAATTGGTCGATGGCAACCCAGGAGCTTGAAATCGGAGCCGATCGTCCTGCTGCGGCCTCGGATCTGTTCATCTCCCGTCAGCCTGTCGTGGACGGAGAGATGCGGGTCACCGGCTACCGCGTGGCCTACTCGACCGCCGACGGATCGGAACCCGGCGAGACGTCGGCCGCGCGGCTGCTCGGCGATGTGCTCAGCGGCGTCGGCCTCGAGGAACTGGTCGGCGAGTCGCTGGCCCATCTACCGCTGTCCCGGGAGGCGCTGATCGCGCTCGGCGTTCCGCCGGTGCGTCCCGACAAGGTCATGCTGCGGATCGCCCATGGCACCGCGCTCGACCCCGAGCTCGCGGCGACCGTCGAGGCTCTCACCCTGCGCGGCTACGCACTGTCGCTGTTCGAGCTGCCCGGGGCTCAGTTCGACGCCTCGCTGCTCGACCGCTTCGGGACGGTCGAGATCGACTTCTCGCGGTGGTCTGGAGGCGAGGCGGCGCTGGCCGTGCCCCGGATCCGGACCGGCCGCGCGACGCCGCTGGCCGCAGGGCTGGTCGACTACGCCGCCTTCGAGGAGGCCAAGGACCTCGGCTTCGAGCTGTTCGCCGGGCCGTTCTACTCCAGCCGGCACAAGGCGCGGGTGCGCAAGGTCCCGGTCGGGCAGATGGGGACGCTGGTCTCGCTCGCCGCCATGCAGACGGGAACGGCCACGATCGAGGAGCTCGAGCAGGTGATCGACCGCGACGTCGGCCTGAGCGTCAAGCTCCTGCGCTACATCAACTCGGCCTACGTCGGCATGCGCGGCAGTATCACTTCGATCCGCCAGGCCGTGATGATGCTGGGCTCCCGGGGGGTGTCCCGGTGGGCACTCCTGGTCGCCCTGACCGGCGGCCCGAGCACGCCGCGAGAGCTCTCGGTGGTCGGCTTGACCCGGGCGCGGATGTGCGAGCTCCTCGGCTCCGATCGCAAGGACGTGGAGGGCGACGAGCTGTTCACGGTCGGTCTGTTGTCGGTGGCCGATGCGCTGCTCGACGTGCCGCTCGAGACGATCGTCGAGGAGCTGCCACTGGCCGGCGAGGTCGAGGCGGCCCTGCTCCGGCGCGACGGACCCGCGGGCGCGATCCTCGATGCCGTGGTCAGCTACGAGCAGGGCGAGTTCGACGCGGCCAGCCTGCGCTCGCACAGTCGGGCCATCGCGATCTCGTACCGGGACGCGCTCGGCTGGGCGGTCGGAACGGTTTCCGCGCTGAGCTGAGTGGGCGGGTTGGGCCGACGCCGTCCCGATCACGTACCGTTCCGCGCGGAAATGACGCGGGTTCGCATAGACACGCTGTTGTCCGAGCGGGGGCTGTTCGCCTCGCGCGCGCAGGCGGCTGCGTCCGTGCTGGCCGGCGACGTGCTGGTGCTCCCCGAGCGCAGGCGGGCCGAGAAGCCCGGACAGCTCGTGCGCGATGACGTCGAGTTCGAGGTGGCGGCGCCGCCGCCGTTCGTCTCACGCGGGGGCGTCAAGCTGCGAAACGCGCTCGACGCGTTGCAAGTCCCAGTGGCCGGGCGCCGCGCCCTCGACGTCGGCGCCTCGACCGGCGGCTTCACCGACTGTCTCTTGCAATCCGGGGCCGGGCACGTCGTCGCGGTCGACGTCGCGTACGGCGAGCTCGACTGGCGCCTGCGCTCGGACCCGCGCGTGACCGTGATCGAGCGCTCCAATGCCCGTGCGCTGCAGCCTGCGGAGCTTCCCTACGCGCCGGATCTGATCGTGATCGACGTGTCGTTCATCTCGCTGGCCAAGGTGCTGCCGGCCGTGCTGGGATCCGCCGCCGAGCGGTTCGACTGCCTGGCCCTGATCAAGCCCCAGTTCGAGGTGGGGCGCTCGGCGGTCGGGAAGGGGGGAGTGGTGCGGGACGCCGCGGCGCGGCGGGGTGCGCTCGTGTCCGTGGGTCTGTCCGCGCTCGAGTTGGGTGTCTCGGTGATGGGGTATGCGAGCTCCGGGCTCCCCGGGCCCAAGGGGAACCTGGAGACCTTCGTGTGGCTGGCCGAGACGGGGCGCGGCGAGGAGGTGGACCTCGAGGCCGCCGCGCGCGAGGTCGAGCCGTGAATCCAGTGCGGACAGCCACCGTGTTGAGCCACCGCCGTCCGTCGGAGACACGGCCGGCGATCGAGGCGCTGGTGCGGCTCGCTCGGGAGGCCGGCGTAGTCCTCTACGTGGACCCCGAGGAGACGCGCAAGCACCGGCTCGAGCATCGCGACGGGCTCGAGGTCGACGTGGAGGGGCGGATCAACGCGGACGTCTGCTTCGCGTTCGGCGGCGACGGGACGATCCTCACCGCGCTGCGTCGCTACGCCGGTACCGGCGTTCCGGTGTTCGCGGTCAACTTCGGCGAGATCGGCTTCCTGGCCACCGTCGACCGGGAGACCGCGATGAGTGGGATCGAGGAGGCCTTCGCGGGGAACTTCGAGGTGCTCTCGCTGCCCGGGATCTCACTGTCGGGGGCGGCGGGCGAGTGGCTCGCCATCAACGACGTGTCGATGCACCGCCAGCCGGGCAACCGGGTGGCCGATCTTGCCTACGCCGTGGGGAACGACGAGATCGGCCGGGTCCGCTGCGATGGGCTGGCCGTGGCCACCCCGGCCGGCTCGACCGGCTACAACCTGGCCAACGGCGGGCCGGTGATGGCCTGGGGCGTCGCCGGGTTCGTGGTCTCGTTCATCGCGCCGCACTCCCTCACCGCCCGGGCCCTGGTCGCCGCCCCGACCGACGTGCTCACCGTGCTCAACCGCTCGCGCGAGGAGTCGGTGGATGTCACCGTGGACGGCCGTCCGGTGTGCACGCTGCCCCCCGGCGAGGAGATCGAGGCGCGGTTCGTCGACGGCCAGGGGCGGCTGGCCCAGGTGGCCGGGGCGAGCTTCTACCACCGCCTGCGCGAGAAGTTCGGTCGGCTGTCGTCGATGAGGTAGGGGGCGATCGAGGCCCGAGTAACCGCATCCAGCTCCGGGCCTCGCGCGCTCCGCTCCTGTGGTTCCGCGGAGACCGCTCCGCGCGCTCGGCGGTTTCCACAGCCCGGCATCCGGCCGGGCTAAGGAACCATGAACGACAACGGTCCGGACTGGAGCAGCACGAGCAAGCCCATCAACAGCACGAACACGACGCTGTAGAGGATCACCTGGCGGAACAGGTCTCCTTCCTTGCCCCCGAGCCCGACCGCGGCGGCGCCGATGGCCAGGTTCTGGGGCGAGACCATCTTGGCGAGCACCCCGCCCGAGCTGTTGGCCGCGGCCAGCAGGGTGGGGGACAGGCTGGCCTTGTGCGCGGCCGCCACTTGGAGTGCGCCGAACAGGGAGTTGGTCGAGGTGTCCGAGCCGGTGACCGCGGTGCCGAACCAGCCGATCAGCGGCGAGAGGAAGGCGAAGAAGCCGCCCGCGCCGGCCGCCCAGGTGCCCAGCGTGATCGTCTGGCCGGACATGTTCATGACGTAGGCCAACGCGAGCACTGCCATCACGGTGACGATCGCCCACCGCAGCTGTACAAACGTGCGGCCGTAGATCCGCACCGCGTAGCTCGGGCGCACCCGCAGCACGAACGCGGTGATGATGCCCGAGACGAGCAGCCACGTCCCGGCAGCGGTCAGGTAGTTGAGCTTGAACGTCTCGCTGGTCGGCGCGATGCCCTTGGCGTTCAGCACGTGCAGCCCGGGCCAGGCGAACGCGCTCGTCGCCTTGTCGAGTTCCTTGGTGATCCCGCTGATGCTGGTCACGCCGAGGACCACGATGATGATCAGGTAGGGGGAGAACGCCATGAACGTTTCGCGCCGGGTGGGTGGAGGACCCTGCTCCGCCATCGCGCGGCGCTCGAGCGCGACATCGGTGGCGGCCCCGCCGGCGATCGCCGGCCGTGGACCGAGTGTCGACGCGCCCGTGGCCGGCGCCTGGGGTGACCACACTTGGCAGAGGGCCACCACCGCGGCGGCCGACCCGAGCGCGGCGACGATGTCGGTCAGGGGCATGGAGATGTAGTTGGAAGTTACGAACTGCAGCAGCGCGAACACCACGCCGGCGGTCAGTGCGGCCGGCCAGGCTGCCCGCAGACCGCGGCGGCCGTCGGCCATGAACACCAGCGCGAACGGGACGATCAGAGCCAGGAACGGGGTCTGGCGTCCCACCATCTGGCTCAGGTCGTGCACCGGAAGCCCGCTCGTCTGGGCGAGGGTGGTGATCGGGATGGCGATGGCGCCGAAGGCGACCGGCGCGGTGTCGGCGACCAGGGCCAGCGCGGCGGCGCGCAGGGGGGAGAATCCCGAGCCCGACGAGCATCACGCCGCAGATCGCCACCGGGGTGCCGAACCCGGCCAGTGCCTCGAGCAGCGCGCCGAAGCAGAACGCGATCACCACGACCTGGACTCTCTGGTCGTCCGAGACACTCGAGAAGGCGCGACGCAGCACCGCGAAGTACCCGGTGGCCTCGGTCATGTTGAAGATCCACAGGGCGTTGATGACGATCCACATGATCGGCCAGAAGCCGAACACGGCACCCTCGATCGCGGCGTCGCCCGCCTGTCCGATCGGCATCGAGTAAACGATCAGCGCGATCAGGATCGAGACCCCGAGCGCGATCAGAGAGGCCCACTGGGCCTTCATCCTGAATCCGCCGAGCAGTACGAACAGCACCAGCAAGGGCAGGACCGCGAAGATCGCCGTCAGCCCGAGTGAGTGGGACACCGGATCGAGTACCTGCTTGTACACCTGGATGACCTCCCTCGCGCATCCGGCGGGCCCGCGGGTCCCGTTGACTCCCGCATTGGCCGGAGCTCGTGTTCGGCCCCTACCTACCCACGGCGCGGCTCACTCATGCAATCGGTTGCAGGCCGCGGGCCAGGACTTCGGCTGTGTGCAGCGCCCGGCGGCCCGTCCCCACGGCGATCTGGCTCCGGCACGAGAAGCCGTCGGCGACCAGGACCGTGTCCGGATCGGCGGCGCGGACCGCCGGCAGCAGTGCCCGCTCGCCGATCGCCATCGAGACCTCGTAGCGCTCGCCGGCCTCGTAGCCGAACGATCCGGCCATCCCGCAGCACCCGGCGCCCGTGAGGGCGGCGTCGAGCCCCGCGCGGGCGAGGAGCGGCTGGCTGGCGCCGGGCCCCATCAGCGCGCCGCGGTGACAGTGGTTGTGGATGAGGGCGGCGCCGCGGGTGGGCTGCGGGGGCACCCAGTCGGGGGCGTCGCGCTCGAGCAGCTCGTCGAGGGTCACGGTCTGCGCGGCGAGGCGGCGGGCGTGCTCATCGTGGGGCATCAGCTTGCGCAGCTCGTCGCGGAACACCGAAGCGCAGCTCGGCTCGAGCGCGACCACCGGCCAGCCCTCCTGGATCGGGGCCGAGAGCGCGTCGAGCGTCTTGCGCAGCGTGCGCTTGGCCGTGCCGAGCATCCCGAAGTCATACAGCGGCCTTCCGCAGCACAATCCCGGCGGCGAGAGCTGCGGCGCGAAGCCGGCTGCCTCGAGCACCTCCAGGGCCGCTACGCCGATGTCCGGCTCGAACAGGTTCGTGAACGTGTCGGCCCACAGGATGACGGGCTTGCCGTTGGCTCGGATGCCGCCGGGGCGTTCGCGGTTGGCGACCCGGTTGTGGAAGGTCGGCTTGGCGAACCGCGGGAGGTCGCGCTGCTCGGCTATGCCCAGCATCCGCTTGCCCTGGTTGGCGATGAATGGGGCGTGGGTGAGCGCGTTGACGAGCCCAGGGGCGCGCGCAGCCACCGGCCCCCACCAGGGCATCAGACCGAGCACGTAGTGGTTCAGCGGGCGCCGGCGCCGGGCGTAGTAGTGCGCGAGGAACTCGGCCTTGTAGGTCGGGATGTCGACCTGGACCGGGCAGTCCCCGGTGCACCCCTTGCAGGACAGGCACAGGTCGAGCGACTCCTTGACCGCCTCGTCGCGCCAGCCGTCCGAGACCGGGTCGCCCTTGAGCATCTCGAACAGCAGCCGGGCCCGGCCTCTCGTGCTGTGGCGCTCCTCGCGGGTGACTTGGAAGCTCGGACACATCGTGAGGCTGCCGAGGTTGCGGCACTTGGCCATCCCGAAGCAGCGCTCGATCGCGGTGGCGAACGATCCCTCGTCGTCCGGGAAGGCGAAGTGGGTCTTCAAGGCCGGCGGGCGGTAGTCGGGGCCGAGCCGCAGGCCCTCGTCGAGCTTGACGTCGCCGATCAGCCGGTTGGGGTTCATCTTCTGGTCGGGGTCCCAGATCCGCTTGAAGCGGCCGAAGGCGGCCATCAGCTCGGGGCCGAACATCTTGGGCAGCAGTTCGGCGCGGCCGTGGCCCTCGCCGTACTCCCCGGCCAGCGAGCCGCCGTAGGAGACGACCAGGTCAGCGCACTTCTCCATGAAGGAGCGGAACGTCTTCACGCCCTGCGCGGTCTTGAGGTCGAAGTCCATCCGGGTGTGCACGCAGCCCTGGCCGAAGTGGCCGTAGTAGACGCAGCGATAGCCGTGGTCGTCGAGGACCTGCTGGAAGTCGCGCAGGTAGGCGCCGAGCTTGTCCGGGTGCACCGCGGCGTCCTCCCAGTTGCCCTCGGCGTCCATGTAGCCCGGGGCCCGGCTGTCTCCGACGGCCGATTCGCGGACCTTCCAGGCGCTGACCTGCTCGACCTTGTCGATGATCAGTCTGGTCTCGAGCTGGGGTCCTGAGTTCTCGACGGCTTTGAGCGCGCGCTCGGCGATCGCGGTCGCCTCGTCGGGGTCGTCGTGGCCGTACTCGGCATACAACCAGGCGCGGCCCTGGGGAAGGACGGCCCGCTCGGCGGCCAGGCGGTGCTTGGCGATCATGTTCTTGATCAGCTGGTCGTCGTAGCCCTCGAGTCCAATGGGGTTGGTTTGCAGCAGCGCCGGCACGTGGTCGGCGGCCTGAAACACGTCGGAGTAGCCGAGGATCAGCGTGCGGCGATGCTGGGGGCTCGGGACCAGGCGCACCGTGGCCTCGAGCACGTTGACGCAGGTGCCCTCGGAGCCCACCAGCGCGCGGGCCACGTTGAATCCGGCCTCGGGCAGGAGCTCGTCGAGGTTGTAGCCGCTGACCCGCCGCGGGATGTCCGGAAACTCTCCTCGGACCCGGTCAGCGACCTCGTCGCGGAGCGCTTTGAGCTGTCTGTAGATCTCGCCCTGGCGGTCGCCTCTGGCGATGATCCGCTCGAGCTCCTGATCGGACGTGGCGCCGACCCGCATCCGCGTGCCGTCGTACAGGACGACGTCGAGCTCGATCACGTTGTCCGACGTCTTTCCGGCCATCAGCGAGTGGGTGCCGCACGAGTTGTTGCCGAGCATGCCCCCGAACGTGCAGTACTCGTGGGTGGCCGGGTCGGGGCCGTAGGTCAGGTTGTATTCCTCGGCGGCGTTGCGGAGCTGGTCGCAGATCACGCCCGGCTGGACGCGGGCGCGCTTGCTCTCAGGGTCCAGCTCGAGGATCTGGTTGTAGTACTTGGAGTAGTCGAACACCACGGCCACGTTCGTGGTCTGGCCGCTCGGGGCGGTGCCGCAGCCGCGAGGGAGGACCGGCGCTTGATGCTCGCGGCAGATGGCGACGGCTGCGATCACGTCCTCGGGGCCACGCGGGATGACCACGCCGATCGGGACCGCGCGGTAGATCGAGAAGTCGTTGGCGTACATGGCTCGCGTGCCGGCGTCGAAGCGCACCTCGCCGGCGACGGCCTGAGTGAGCGCCCGCTTGAGGCTCGAGACGTCGACGTCCGACGGGCCCGTGGTCATCCGGGGCTGCTCGACTCCAGTCGCAGTGCTGGCCATGGCTCTCCTCCTCTTGGCGTTTGCGGACGCTTACCGTATCCCCTGGGGGTGGGAATCCGTCGGGACCGCCTGGTACACCGGGGCCATGCTGCATGAGTTGCGCATCGAGAACCTGCTGCTGATCGACCGCGCCGAACTGCGCCTGGCGCCGGGCCTAAACGTGGTCACCGGCGAGACCGGTGCCGGCAAGACGCTGCTGGCCCAGTCGCTCGACCTGCTGCTCGGAGGCCGCGCCGGGAGTGGTGTGGTGCGGGCGGGGGCACGGGAGGCGTACGTGGAGGGAGTGTTCTCGCTGCCGCCCGAGCTGGCGTCGCTCGAGCTGCTGCCCGAGGGCGCCGAGGAGCTGGTACTGGCCCGCCGGGTGTGGCCGGACGGCCGGACCCGCGCCTATGTGTGCGGCCGCTCGGCCACCGTGGCCGATCTGCGCGAGCTGGGCAGCGCTCTGCTGGCCTTCTACGGCCAGCACGAGCATCGGCGGCTGATGCTCTCGGCGGTTCAGCTCGACGTGCTCGACGGGTGGTGCGGCGCCGAGGCCGCTCTCCTGCGGGACCGGGTGGGCGAGGCGTACGGCCGGGTGCGCGCGCTGGAGGAGCGAGTCGAGGAGTTGCGCTCGGTGGCCGCCGGACGAGAGCGGGAGCTCGACCTGCTCGGCTTCGAGCTCGAGGAGATCGAACGGGTGTCGCCGAGTGAGGCCGAGGCGGCCGGTCTGGCCGAGGAGCGCGAGCGGCTCCGTCATCTGGAGACGCTTCAGTCGGCCGCCACCGGGGCGGCCGAGGCGGTCGCGGGCGAGGGCGGCGAGGGCGCCGTCGAGCTCTTGGCGCGCGCGGCGGCGCAGGTGCAGCACGCCGCCGACATCGACCCGCAGCTCGCCGAGCTGTCCGAGCGGGCGGCCGCGCTGGCTTATGAGGCCCAGGACGTCGGCACCGCGCTGCGCTCCTATGCAGAAGGGCTGGAGGGGTCGCCCGGTCGGCTCGAGGAGGTCGAGGAACGGCTGGCGCAGTTCGCCCGCCTGGAGCGAAAGCACGGCGGCGAGATCGCCGAGGTGCTGGCCCACGCCGAGCGCTGCCGGCGTCGGCGCGAGGAGCTCGAGCGCGCCGAGGTCTCGCTCGACGGCGCCGAGACCGAACTGGCTGCGGCGCGGGCCGAGCTGGACGATCTGGCGCGGGAGCTGTCCGAGCAACGGGCGCGGGCGGCGCCGGCACTGGCCGCCGCGGTGCGCGAGCGGCTGGCCGAACTGGCCATGCCCGACGCGACGTTCTCGGTTGACGTGGGTCTGCGGGAGGGCGGGTGCGGACCGCGCGGCGCGGACACCGTCGAGCTGATGATCGCGGCCAACCCGGGGCTGCCGGCCGGGCCGCTGCGCGAGATCGCCTCGGGCGGAGAGCTCTCACGCGTCATGCTGGCGATCCTTTCGGTCGCCCACGGCACCGGCGCCGGCGCCTCGTCCGAGGCGCCCGATCCCCTCCTCGTGTTCGACGAGATCGACGCCGGCATCGGCGGGCACACCGCCCGCGCGGTCGGTGAGCACCTTCGTGCGCTGGCGGATGGGCGCCAGGTCCTCTGCATCACCCACCTGCCCCAGGTTGCGGCCATGGCCGCCCGTCACTTCACGATCGCCAAGGACACGAGCACCGTGCCGGCGCGGACCACGGTGTCGGCGCTCGACGGCGACGGGGTGGTCGGCGAGCTGGTCCGCATGCTCGGGGCCGACGCGGGCGACCGCGGGGCCGCCCGCCACGCCCGCTCGCTGCTGCGCGCCGCCTGAATTATCCGCAGCCTCCGGAGTGTCCGGGACGGCCGCTAACTTCAAACTCCCGAGACCCAACTACACTCGGGGAGCGGACTTTATGGCTTCGGGCGATACGCGCTTCATCTTCATTACAGGCGGGGTGGTGTCCTCGCTCGGCAAGGGAATCGCCGCCTCCTCGATCGGCCGCCTCTTGGTGGCCCGGGGGCTGGAGGTCCAGCTCCAGAAGTTCGACCCGTACATCAACGTCGACCCGGGCACGATGTCGCCCTACCAGCACGGCGAGGTGTTCGTGACCGAGGACGGCGCGGAGACCGACCTCGATCTGGGCCACTACGAGCGCTTCACCGACGCCAACACCAGCCGGGCGTCGAACGTGACCGCCGGCGGGATCTACAACACGGTGATCCGGCGCGAGCGGCGCGGCGACTACCTGGGCGCGACCGTCCAGGTCGTGCCGCATATCACCGACGAGATCAAGCAGCGGATCCGCCTGATGGCGGAGTCCACCGACGTCGACTTCGTGATCACCGAGATCGGCGGGACGGTGGGCGACATCGAATCGCTGCCGTTCCTCGAGGCGATCCGCCAGTTCCCGGTGGACGTGGGGCGCCGTCGCTGCATGTTCATCCATCTCACCCTGGTGCCGTACATCAATCACGCCGGCGAGCTCAAGACCAAGCCGACCCAGCACTCGGTCAACGAGCTCCGGCGCATCGGTATCGCCCCCGACATGGTGATCTGCCGCTCGGAGTCGATGCTCGGCACCGACATCCGCCGCAAGATCGCGCTGTTCGCCAGCCTGCCCATCGAGGCGGTGGTATCGGCCTACGACGTGCCCGACATCTACCAGGTCCCGCTGGTGTTCCGGACCGAGCGTGTCGATGACTTCATTCTCTCCGAGCACTTCGGGATCGAGGCGCCCGCGCCCGACCTGAGCGGCTGGGAGGCGATCACCGAGCGCGCCGGGGAGGCCACGCGCAGCGTCCGCATCGCGCTGGTCGGCAAATACGTCCGGCTCGAGGATGCCTACCTGTCGGTGGTCGAGGCGCTCCGGCACGCCGGCACCCATTACGACTGCAAGGTCGAGATCGACTGGATCGACTCCGAGGAGGTCGGCGACCCGGCCGTGGCCGCGCGCTTGGAGCATGTGTCCGGGATCCTCATCCCGGGCGGGTTCGGTGGACGCGGGATCGAGGGCAAGATCCGCGCCGCCCAGATCGCCCGGGAGAAGCGGATCCCGTATCTCGGCATCTGCCTCGGCATGCAGCTCGCCGTGGCCGAGTTCGCGCGTCACGTGACCGGCATGGAGGGCGCGAACTCCACCGAGTTCGACCTCGAGACGCCGTTCCCGGTGATCGACCTTCTGCCCGAGCAGAAGGAGATCGCCGACATGGGCGGGACCATGCGCCTCGGCGCCGACCCGGTGAAGCTGCACGACGGGACGCGGATCCGCGAGCTGTACGGCGAGCCGGTCGTGTACGAGCGCCATCGCCACCGTTATGAGGTCAACAACCACCTGCGGCGGCGCCTCGAGGCGGCCGGGCTGATCTGCTCGGGCACGAGCCCGGACGAGCGGCTGGTCGAGGCCATCGAGCTGCCGGCCGAGCAGCATCCGTTCTTCGTCGCCTCCCAGTACCACCCCGAGTTCAAGTCGCGCCCCGAGCGGCCCGCGCCGCTGTTCCGCGAGTTCGTGGGGGCGGCGATCGAGCACGCCGGGCTCGCCAGGACGACCGGGGGGGACGCCGCTGCCAACGGCGCCAACCCCTCCGCGCCCGCCTCCGCGCGGTGAGGCGCGCCACCGACGCCGAGCGCGAGCGGCTGCACGAGACGTTCGCCGCGCTGTGCCGGATCGAGAGCCCGTCGGGCCGCGAGCGCGCCGTCGCCGACTGGGTGACGCGCGAGCTGCGGGGCATGGGGCTCGAGGTTGAGGAGGACGACGCCGGGCCGGGTGTCGGTTCGAACGCCGGCAACGTCCTGGCCCGCATCCCGGGCGCCGGGCCGGACAGCATCCTCCTGTGCGCCCACATGGACACCGTGCCGCTGACCGCGCCGGTCGAGCCCGTCCGCGTCGACGGTGGCTGGACTAACGCCGGCGAGGGGATCCTGGGGGCCGACAACAAGACCGCGGTTGCCGTGATCGTCGAGCTGGCGCGGCGCCTGGCGCGCGGCACCGACGGCCAGCCCCCGGTCGGCGTCGAGATGTTGTTCACGGTGTGCGAGGAGATATCGCTGCTCGGCGCCCGGGCCTTCGATGCCAGCCGCCTGGACAGTCGCTTCGGATACGTGTTCGACCACGCCACCCCGATTGGAGACATCGTGCTCGCCGCCCCGACCCTTCACCGGATGGTGGCCGAGTTCCGCGGCCGCGCCGCTCACGCCGGCGTCCGCCCCGAGGACGGGCGGAGCGCGATCGCCGCGGCCGCCCGCGCCATCGCCGCCATGCGCCTCGGTCGCCTGGATCCCGAGACGACTGCCAACGTCGGCACGATCGAAGGAGGGACCGCGATCAACGTGGTCCCCGAGCGCTGCCGGGTCGAGGCCGAGGTGCGAAGCGTCGACCAGGCGCGGGTCGAGACGCTCGCCACCGAGATGATCGACCACATGCAGGACGCCGCCGACGCCGCCGAATGCGACCTCGACGTCACCGTGGAGCGGCTGATCCAGGGTTACCGGACCAAGCCCAAGGCGGTCCAGGTCACGGTCGCCGAGCAGGCGCTCCGGGCGTGCGGCTACGAGCCCCGGCACATCGTCACCGGGGGCGCGTCGGACGCGGCCGTCTTCGAAGCCGCCGGCCTGCCGTGCACGAACCTGGCCGACGGGACCGAGCACAACCACGAGCCCACCGAGCGGATCAGCACCGACGCGCTCGAGGGGCTGTTCGAGGTGGCGATCGCCCTGGTCGACGAGTCCGGGCGGGTGCTCGAGGGAGACACGGCGTGAGCGGCGGCGATTTCGAACCCATCGGCTCCGAGGTGAAGTGGGAGGGCGGGATCATTCGCGCCGGCAGCGAGCGCTTCCGCTACCCCGACGGCGACGAGGTGACCCGCGACAAGGTGTGGCATCCCGGGGCGGTCGGAATCCTCCCCGTCGACGACGAGCACGTGTGGCTGACGCGTCAGCCCCGCGAGGTGATCGCGGCCACCGCCTCGCTCGAGATCCCCGCCGGCAAGCTCGACGTGCCCGGCGAGCCGCCGCTCGAGACGGGCAAGCGCGAGCTGTTCGAGGAGATCGGGAAGCGCGCCGAGCAGTGGGACGAGCTGTTCGCCTTCTACACGAGTCCGGGGTTCAGCGACGAGCGGGTCTGGGTGTATCTCGCCACCGACCTCTCAGACGACCCCGAGCATGAGCCCGAGCCTGGGGAGCGGATCGAGATCGTGCCCTGGCCGTTAGGCCGGCTCGACGACGCGATCGAGCAGTGCGAGGACTCCAAGTCGCTGATCGCGCTGCTGTGGCTCGCCGGGCAGCGCAAGCTCGCCTACGGCGTCGCCTAGCCGGTGACCATCCACGACGAGGCGCGGCGAGGATTCCAGGCCGGCGCAGACGCCTACGAGCGAGGACGGCCCGGCTATCCGGGCGACGCGATCGAGTGGCTGCGCGCCGAGCTCGACCTGGGGCCGGGGCGGACCGTGCTGGACGTCGGCGCCGGCACCGGGAAGCTGACCCGGCAGTTGGTGGGCAGCGGCGCGGACGTCGTGGCGGTCGAGCCGGTGCCGGCCATGCGGGCGTTGCTCGAGCGGGCCGTGCCGGCCGCGCGCGTGCTCGACGGGACGGCCGAGGCGCTGCCGCTGGCCGACCAGTCGGCGGATGCGATCACGGTCGCGCAGGCGTTTCACTGGTTCGACGTCCCCCGCACGCTGGCCGAGTTTCATCGCGTGCTGCGCCCGGTCGGCCGGTTCGCGCTGATCTGGAACCGGCGTCGCCTCGATCAGCCGCTTCACCGCGAGATCGGCGCGATCATCGAGCCCTACCATGGGGACACTCCCAGCCATCACAGGGGCGAATGGCGCAAGCCGGTCGCGGCCAGCGGGCTGTTCGCGCAGGTCGGAGAGCTCGAGCTGCCCTACGAGCAGGAGCTCGACGTGGACGGCGTGGTCGACCGCGTCTGCTCCACGAGCTTCATCGCCGGCCTCGACGATCGTGGGCGGAATGAGGTGCTCGGACGCGTGCGCGAGCTGGCGGTCGGGTGGCCCGAGCCGCTTCGCCTCGGCTACACCAGCGAGGCGTACGTCTACGAACGCCGATAACCGCGAGGGCAGGAGGGCAGGAGGGCCTTTCCGGGCCTCGAATACCCGGAGATGGCCACAGCCCACAGCGTCGCCGAGAGCCGGCGGATCACCGAGCTGACCTTCGACTTCCTCGGCCACCTCGAGCTGGAGCGCGGACTGTCGCGCAACACGCTCGAGGCCTACCGCTCGGACCTGCAGCAGTTCGCCGAGTTCCTCGAGCGCCACGAGCTCGATCCGCTCACCGTTCACACGACCGACCTGAGCGCGTTCATCTCCGAGCTGGCCACGAGCACGCCGGAGCGCCCGGCCTCGGCCCCGGCCACCCTGCAGCGCAAGATCGCGTGCCTGCGCTCGTTCTACCGCCACCTGCGTCGCGAGCAGATCCTCGACCACGATCCCGCGGCCGACCTGCGCGCACCGCGCTCGCGGGCCCGGCTGCCCAAGGTGCTGAGCCGCGACGAGGTGTCACGGCTGCTCGAGCAGCCTCGGGGCACGGGACCGGCGGCCCTGCGCGACCGCGCCCTGCTCGAGACGATGTACGCGTGCGGCCTGCGCGCCTCGGAGGCGATCGGGCTCGAGCTGTCCGAGCTCGACCTCGAGGCCGGGATCCTCCGCGCGCGCGGCAAGGGCTCCAAGGAGCGGATCGTGCCGATCGGGGGCAAGGCGATCGAGGCCCTCGGCGCGTACCTCGAGCGGGGCCGGCCCTCCTTGGTCGGCCTGCGCCCGGAGCGCCGGGTGTTCGTGAACCTGCGGGGCGGCGCGCTGTCGCGCCAGGGGCTCTACAAGATCGTGCGCCGCCACGCCCGGACCGCCGGGCTCGAGCAGCGGATGAGTCCCCACACCCTGCGCCACACGTTCGCCACCCATCTGCTGACCGGCGGCTGCGATCTGCGCTCGCTCCAGGAGATGCTCGGCCACGCGGACATCGGAACCACGCAGATCTACACGCACCTGACCACCGAGCGCCTGCGCGACGTGTATTTCGACGCGCACCCGCGGGCCCAGCTTCGCAAGGAGTCCGGGGCCGGGATCGGCTGAGCGTCGGTCGCCGGTGGGTCGTAGAGTCCCGGCCGTGGGAATCGCGCGACTGGACGAGGGCCGCCGGCGCGAGGTCGAACTCGGTCACCTCCGCAGCCGCTGGACGTACGCCGGTGACGCCGCCGGGTGCGTCAAGGTGGGGATGCGGCGGATCGAGCTGCCGGCCGGCGGATGGTCGACGCCCGCCCACGAGCACGGGCGTGAGGAGGAGATCTTTTATGTGCTGAGCGGCCGCGCCCTGTCCTGGCAGGCGGGTCAGGTGTGCGAGGTCGGTCCGGGGGACTGCATCGTCTACCTGGCCCAGGGCGGGGCGCACACGTTGCACGCACTCGAGCCGGTCGACGCGCTCGCCTTCGGGGAGCGCCACGACGACGAGAGCGTGGGCTTCCCGCGGCTGGGCATGTCGTACGTGGGGAGCCGGATGGTCGAGTCGATACCTGGGCTGACCGACGGCATGGCCACTCAGTTCGTGCGCGAGTCCGCGCTCGGCCCTCCACCGCTCCCCGAGACGGCGGGGCCACGGCCACCCACGGTGGTCAATGTAGAGGACGTCGAGGCGGTCACCGTGGAGCGTTCCCGGGTGGCCCGCACCCGGCGCAACCTGGGCCGCGCCGCGGGCTCGATCACCACCGGGATCCAGCACGTGCAGGTCGTCCCCGGCAAGCAGTCCGCGCCAGCACACTGCCACTCGGTCGAGGAGGAGATGTTCGTGGTCCTCGACGGCGACGGCGTCGTCGTGCTCGGCGAGGAGGAGACCGCGGTGAGCACCGGCCACGTGATCGCCCGCGCCGCCGGCACCGGGGTGGCGCACGTGTTCCGCGCCGGCCCCGCCGGCCTCACCTATCTGGCCTACGGCATGCGGGACCCGGCCGACGTCTGTTACTACCCCCGCTCAGGGAAGGTCGCGTTCCGGGGCCTCGGACTGGTCGCCCGGCTCGAGCGGCTCGACTACTGGGACGGGGAGGACTGAGAACGCGCGCCAAGCCGTTGCCCCGGCGAGCGTTCGTGGTGGTTCTCGATGCCTGCGGGGTCGGCGCCCTGCCCGACGCCGCCGACTACGGCGACGCGGGCACGAACACGCTCGCGCACCTGGCGCGCGAGATCGGGGGCCTCGAGTTGCCCGCGCTCCAGCGTCTCGGTCTCGGGTCGATCGTGGACCTTCCAGGCGTCCCGTCCGCGGATGGCCCTGGCCGAGACCACCGAGCTCTTGCGCTCCCTGGACGCGGGAATGGTGTTCACCAACTTGGTCGAGACCGATCAGGTCTACGGCCACCGTCACGACGTGGCCGGGTTCCATCGCGCGCTGCAGGAGATCGACGCGGAGGTGGCGCGATGGGTCGAGATGCTCGGCCCCGGCGATCTCCTGGTGCTGACCGCCGACCACGGCTGCGATCCGACCGCTCCGCACACCGACCACACCCGCGAGTACGCGCCGCTGCTGGCGGCGTTCCCGGGTCACGGCTCGCGCCGGCATGACGGCGGCGTGGCCGACGTGGGGGCGAGCGCGTTCGCCTGGCTGGTCGGCCGCCGAGCCAGCGGGCTGCCGGGGGGCGCGTTCCTACAGTAGTTGGCCATGCCCGAGCTGCCCGAAGTAGAGACCATCCGCCGTCAGCTGGCCCCGCACCTGGCCGGGCGCACGATCGCCGAGGCCCAGATCCTCGACCCGCGCTGGACGCGCCCGGATGCGCCGGCCGCGATCGAGGCCTCGCTGCGGGGCGCGATCGTGGAGCGGCTGGACCGCGCCGGAAAGTACCTGGTCTGGGAGCTCTCGGGCGAGCGCTACCTGCTCATGCATCTGAGGATGACCGGGACGCTGCTGTTCGACCCGCCGGCAGCACCGCCACATACCCGCGTCATACTCGGGCTCGATGACGGGCACCGCCTCATCTACGTCGATCCACGCCGCTTCGGCACCGGCCATCTCCTCCATGGTGGGGCGGCCCGCGACGAGTACCTGAACGCCCGGATCGGGATCGAGCCGCTCACGCCGTCGTTCACCGCGTCGCATCTCCGCGGGCTCGCGCGGGACCGGACTGCTCCGGTCAAGGCGTTCGTGCTGGATCAGCGCCAGATCGCCGGCGTCGGCAACATCTACGCCGACGAGGCGCTGTTCCGCGCCGGCATCCACCCGCTACGGCCCGCCGGCCGGCTCAGCGGTGCCGACTGGGCGCGCGTACGCGACGGCATCGAGGAGGCGCTCAGCGCCGGGATCGAGGCCAAGGGCGCCTCGATCGATGACTTCCGTCACATCGACGGCGCCCGAGGGTCCTTCCAGGATCTCTTCCTGGTCCATCGCCGCGCCGGCCAGCCGTGTCCGCGGTGCGGCACCACGATCCGCAAGATCGTGGTGGGGGGACGGGGGACGTACGTGTGCGAACGCTGCCAGCCGCGGCCGCGGCCGCGGGTGCGGCAGCCGAGCCGCTCGCGCGCCGGCGACGGTGTCGTCGCCGGGCGGTCGTGAGCGCGACCGGGCGGTCGTGAGCGCCACCGCGCGGTCGTAAGCACCACCGCGCCTGCCAGAGGGGCAGCCGTCGACCCGGATAACACGTCACGTCGCGCCGCCGCGACGAACCGTGACGAGTTACCCGCGCCCCACGCGGATAACGCGTCACACTCAGCCGCTCGACGTACGCGTGACGAGTTATACGGGTCGGGTCCGGGCGTGTCGGATCCGGGCCTGGCGGGTCCGGGCGTGTCGGGTCCGGGCCTGGCGGGTACGGACCTCGCGGGGTGCGGGAGCCGGAAGCGCCCGGCCGGCGGCTCTACGCCGCCGCCAGCAGCTCGCTGAGCCGTCCGGCGCGGTCGGCGGCGAGCAGCTCGGTGAACCCGCCCAGGGCGTGCTCCCCGATCACGATCTGCGGGAAGGTGAACATCCCGGTCTTTTCCTGGAGCTGCGCCCGACTGTCCGGGTCGCGTGCCAGATTGATCTCCTCATAGGCGATGCCGCGCTTGGCCAGCAGGGCCTTCGCGCTCGTGCAGAAGGGACAGGCCTCGGTGGTGTAGAGCGTGACTTGCGCCATTGCTTCAGAAAGTATAGCGGAGGATCGGGGGATCGCCGCGCGCCGGCCGCCCCCTCCTTACCCGCGCCTCGGGGTGGGTGACACGTGCCGGGGTCGCTGAGGACCGAGGCCATCGTGCTGCGCTCGATCCGCTACGGCGAGGCTGATCGGATCCTCCACCTGTACACGCCGGGCTACGGGCGGCTGGCGGCGATCGCCAAGGGGGTGCGACGGGCCCGCAGCCGGTTCGGGGCCAGGCTCGAGCCGTTCTTCCACATCCGGATGATCCTGCACGAGGGCCGCGGAGACCTGCACACGGTCACCGGCGTCGACACCATCACCGCCTTCGCCTCCCTGCGCGAGCACGCCGCCACGCTCGACGCCGCCGCGCGCGCCTGCGACGCGGTGGCGCGCCTGTTCGAGACCCCCGATCCGCATCCTGAGGTGTTCCGCCTGCTGGCCAACGAACTGGCCCTGCTCGACGCAGACGCCGCGCACGCGCGGCCGGCCACCGGCCTCGCTTTCCGCCTCAAGCTGCTGCTCGCGGCTGGGATCGTGCCCCAGCTGGCGTCCTGCGCGGAGTGCGGCGAAACCGAGCATCTGCAGGGGTTTTCCGCCGCAGCCGGCGGCGTGGTGTGCAGCTCCTGCCAGGCGGCCGCGTTCCCGCTCGGCCAGGAGGGCCACAGCTTCCTGGTCGGGGCGCTCGGACGGCCGCTGGCGCAGGCCCCCGACGCCTCCGAGCTGGCCCTGGCCCAGGCCGAGCGGGCGATCACGGAGACCGCCGAGCACCACGCCCACGTTCGGTTGCGCCCGCTGGCCATCCGGGGCTAGTAACCGCCAGACCGAGGCCGCCGCCCGGCGCCGATCGCGCATACTGCGTCACGTCTTCGTGACAACTCCCTCGCTCGTCGAAACCCGGTGTCAGAATCGAAGGAGATGAGCGGCCAGGTCCTCACCTCGAGCTCCGAGCACCCCACCGGCCCGGTGGCGCAGGCGTTCGCGCAGCGCATCCGCGCCCGAGAGGAGCGCGACCTCTCGCCCCTGGCCACGCCCTCCTACCCGGCCCACCGGCAGCGCGAGGAGCCCGACTGCGGCCTGCGCACCCCATTCCAGCGTGACCGCGATCGGATCGTCCACTGCAAGGCGTTCCGCCGGCTCAAGCATAAGACGCAGGTGTTCGTGTCCCCGGCCGGCGATCACTACCGCACCCGGCTCACGCACACACTCGAGGTCACCCAGATCTCGCGCACCGTCGCGCGAGCACTCCGCCTGAACGAGGATCTGACCGAGGCCATCGGGCTCGGGCACGACCTCGGCCACCCGCCGTTCGGCCACGTGGGGGAGGACGCGCTCGACCGCTGCCTGTCCGAGCGCTTCGGCCTGTCGTTCATGCACCACGAGCACTCGCTGAGGGTGGTCGACACGCTCGAGCGCGACGGCCTCGGCCTCAACCTGACCGCGCCCGTGCGCGACGGGATCGTCAGCCATTCGGGCCGGGCGCACGAGCCGGCCACGCTCGAGGGCAAGATCGTCCGCCTGATGGACCGCGTGGCCTACATCAACCACGACATCGACGACGCCGTCCGGGCCGGCCTGCTCTCCCCGGTCGACCTCCCGGAAACCCCCATGCGCATCCTCGGCACGACCGGCCCACAGCGGATCGACACGCTCGTGCACGATCTGGTCGAGCACTCCGAGCCGGCGGGCGACATCGTCCAGGGTGAGACCGTCGGCGCGGCGATGGCCGAGCTGCGCACATTCATGTTCGAGCGCGTCTACCTGGGGCCGGAGGCGACGCGCGAGCACGAGAAGATCCGCCTTGTGGTCCGCTCGCTGTTCGATCACTTCTGCGCCCATCCGGAGGAGATCCCCGCCTCGATCCCGCCGGGCGAGCTACCCCGCCGGGTCACCGACCACCTGGCCGGGATGACCGACCGATTCTGCATCCGCACGTTCGAGGCGCTGAGCGTGCCGGTGGCGTTCGCGCCGTGAACCATCCTCGACGACGCCGCGAACCACCCACGGCGACGGTGACAGCGCGGTGACCAGGTACACGGCCGACTCTCGCGACCGCGTCCGCGACGCGGTCGACATGATCGCGCTCGTCTCCGAGCACACCGAACTGCGCCGGGCCGGCGCCAGCGAGTACGTGGGGCGCTGCCCGTTCCACGACGAGCGCACCCCGTCCTTTGGGGTCAACCCGCTCGAGAAGGTCTACTACTGCTTCGGTTGCCAGGCCTCCGGCGACGTGTTCACGTTCGTGATGGAGACCGAAGGCCTCGACTTCGGCGCCGCGCTCGAAACGCTCGCCAGCCGCTTTGGCGTCGAGCTCCAGACCGAGCAGGAGGACCCGCAGGCCGCGCAAAGACGCCAGCGCCGTGAACGGCTGCACAGCCTGCTCGGCCGTGCCTCCACCTATTACGCGAGATATCTGTGGGAAGCGCGCGAGGCGGGGCCGGCCCGCGCGTACCTCGAGAGCCGCGGTCTGCGCGAGGAGACCCTGCGGGAGTTCCGCGTCGGTTACGCCCCGAGTGCCTGGGACCGGATCCTCACCGCCTCGCGTCGGGCCGGCTTCCGCGACGAGGAGCTGCTCACGGTCGGCCTGGCCCAGCGCTCGCAGAACCGGCCGGGGCAGGTCTACGACCGCTTCCGCGAGCGGATCATGTTCCCCTCCACCGACGCGCGAGGAAACGTGATCGGATTCGGCGCCCGGGCCATGCGCGAGAACCAGCGCCCGAAGTACCTGAACTCGGCCGAGGGCGAGCTCTACCAGAAGCGCCGCGTGCTGTTCGGGCTCGACCGCGCCCGGGCTGCCGCCGCGAAGGCTGGGAACGTGGTCCTGGTCGAGGGCTACACCGACGTGCTCGCGCTGCACCAGGCCGGCCTCGCCAACGCCGTGGGGATCATGGGGACCGCTCTGACCGACCAGCAGATCGCCGAGCTCGAGCGCGTGGCCAAGGTGCTCGTGCTGTGCCTCGACGCGGACGTGGCCGGACAGGAGGCGATGCTCCGGGCGGCCAAGCTCACCGACGACCGCAACCTGGAGCTCCGGGTTGTGCCGCTGCCGAACGGAGCCGACCCGGCCGAGCTGATCGAGCGCGCCGGCCCCGACGCGCTGCGCGAGCGGGTGGACGCGTCGGTGCCGTTCGTGGCCTTTCACGTGGAGCGAATCCTCGAGCGCAATGACACCCGGAGTGCCGAGGGTCGCGATCGCGCGTTCAATCAGCTTCAGCCGGCCCTCAAGGGCCTGCGGCGAGGACTGTTCGGCGATGATCTGCTGCGCCGCGTGGCGGCGCGGCTCGAGCTCACCGAGGCGCAGCTCGGCTCGCTGATCGAAGGCGCCGCTCGTCAGAACGGCTCGACCGCCACCGATCCCGCTCACCCCCCGACCCAAACTCTCGACCACGGAGAACGGGCCGAGCGCGCGTTCCTCGCGCTGTGCATCGCGCTTCCCGACGCCGGCGCGCGCACCCTGTTCGGGATGGACCTCGACCGGCTGATCACCACCGAGCTGCTGCGCCGTGCCGCACGGCACATCGCCGGGCGAACGCGTTCACCGCTCGCGGACCTGCCGCCCGGTGACGAGCCGCTGGCGCGGACGGTCGCCGGGCTCGTGCAGGAGGCCGGCCAGGGCGGCCGCGTCAGCGAGGACCAGCTCGAGCACGCCCGTCTCGTGCTCGAGCGCAGCCGGCTCGAACGAGCGATTCGTCGCGCGCGAGCGGAGGGCGCCGCCGAGATCCCCGAGCTGGCCCGCGAGCGCGAGAGCGTGCGCGATCAGATCCACAAGCTGGCGGCCAAGCTCGAGCGCGCGATCTGACGCCCCGCGCCCCGCACCCCGAGCCCCGCGCCCCGCACCCCGAGCCCCGCGCCCCGCGCCCCGCGCCTAGCGGATCGTCCGGCTCACTTGATCGCGCAGAGCCGCCAGCACCGCCCGGCGGAGCTCTGCCACCGTGACGCCGTGCGCCCGGGCGATCCGGCGCAGCGACTCTCCGGAGGCCAGATCGTCGGTCAGGGCGCTCTGGGGGATCCCGAGCCGGCGGGCCACGATCCCGAGCTCGAACGAGCGCAGCGGCCCGCTGCTGGGCAGCGCGAGCGTGCGCCCCGCGGCCCGAGCCCGGCGCGCGGTGCGAGTCGGCGCGAGCAGGTCCGTCGGTGGGTTCACCGGGAGGATCACGGGCGAGCGAGGTGTCTGGCTGAAGTCGAAGTCCGCGGTCAGGTCGCCGAGCTGGGGAGCGTCCTCGCGCACGTCCGGCCGCGGGTCGGGGCGTCCGTCCGTCCGCGGATCCAGCCGCTGCCCGCCCAGGAAGTCGTCCTCGATGAACTTCACGTAGGCGTCGAAGCTGAGCGTCTGGTGGTCGATGAAGCCCTGCCTGGCGTAGGGGCTGATCACCAGGCCGGGCACGCGCAGCCCATAGCCCTGGTTGTCGACGCGCGGCGGCATCACGTGGTCATAGAACCCGCCCCAGTCGTCCCAGGCCAGGAAGATCGCGGTGCTGGACCAGTCGGGGCTCTGCATGATCGCGTTGATCAGCCCGGTCACGTAGGTCTGGCCGGCGCTGATCAGGCCGGGGGGGTGCTCGGACACTCTGCCGTTCGGGACGACCCACGACACGGCAGGCAGGCCCCCCACCCTGACGTCGCCGAAGAAGTTCGACAGCGACTTGATGTTCCCGAGCTGGCCGTCCTGCTGGACGTCGGTGAAGTACGGGAGGGGATTCCAGATGCCGGGAGTCTTGGCGTTCTGGCCGGTCGGCGCGCACGACATGGCGGCATCGTCGTCGCAGTCGGGCTCGCTGCCCTTGTAGACGTAGTAGCCCCAGCTGACCCCGTCCTTGTGCAGCAGATAGGTGAGGTCGGTCCATGCGTAGTTGGGGTCGGTCGGAAGCGCCGCGCCGAGGCGTCGCCCGAAGTCGGGCGGGTACCCCGGCTTCTCGATCGCGCTGCGGCAGCTCTGTGGATCGCCCTTCAGCGAGCAGTAGGCCGACCACTCGGAGACCATGTACAGGTGCGCGGGCAGGCTCCACGAGGCGTCGGACTCGAACATGTGGTCCTGGAGCACGAAGTCGTGCGCGTAGGCCCAGTAGTTCGGGATGTCCGAGCCGTCGTGGTAGCCCATCACGTCCGGGGTGCCGCCGGAGTTCCCGCAGGCCGGGTTGAACGTCTGCGCGCAACCGGCCATGCCGCGCTCCTGCTCACCCACGAACCCGTCCATCTTCCCGCCGTCCATGTCGGCCTGCGCGGCGGCCGAGCTGTGCGGCCCGCCCAGGCTGCGATCCTCGCGGTCGTGGTAGGGCCGCACGCAGACGCCGGTGGCCGGGTTGGGCAGGCACGGCACGGTCCCCGGGTTTCCGGCCAGGCCCGGGATCCCCTCGGCCCCGGGGTAGGTCCCGAAGTAGGAGTCGAACGAGCGGTTCTCCTGCATGATGATCACGACGTGGCGGATCTTGTGGATGCCGACCTCGGGCGGTCCGGGCGCCACGGTCGCGGTCGTCGGCGTGCTCGAGGACCCCGATCCCGAGGTCGACGACGAACCGGAGGCTCCGGCCCCCGAGCCCCCGCCGCAGCCGACCACGAGCACCCCGGAGGCGAGCAGCCCGGCCAGCCGCATGGCCGGGCCGGTCACGACCGCGGCCTCAGGACGTCGGGGAATCGGTCGCGATCGCACACGGCGCACCGAACCCTAGGGGCCTCAACCGCGCTTTGCGTCACGCCCCGGTGAAGGCCGTGGCCCGGTTCGCTGCCGTGGATTGGTGGATGGTTGACCGCGTTGAGGATTGCGTTGGCGCTCGGTTAGGGCGTTGCGCTGCGGCGACCGTGGTTCCCGCTACAGTTGGCGCTGCCCAAAACCGGGGCCGATCCGGGGTAGCTCAATCGGCAGAGCGTTCGGCTGTTAACCGAAATGTTGTGGGTTCGAGTCCCACCCCCGGAGCTGTTGTTCCGCCGACCGCGGTCCTAGGCCCCAGCCCAACATGAAGCTGTTCGTCTGCTACGGCACCTGGAAGCCGGCCCCGCGTCCCGGCGGCCATCCATGCGGTAACGCCTACCACGCGCTGCGCGACGCCGGCTACGACCCCGAGGTGATCCGCTCCTATGGCCTCGGCGCGCTCCCGTCGTTCTTCCCGATGAATCAGACGTCAGGCCGCCGGGAGGTCAAGCGGCTCACCGGGGATCACTGGGTCCCGGCGCTCGTCACCGACGACGGGACGGTGATCAGCGGCTCGCGCCCGATCATGGAGTGGGCGGCCGAGCACCCGGCGTCCGCGCGGACCGAGGCCGACGCGACCGCCTGACATGCGGGCCGGTCTGTCCATCGCCGAGCTCGAGGACTGGGAGCTTCACGGCGCGATCTGGCGCCCGCTCGAGGTGACCGACGAGCGCGCCGTGGTCGAGCTCTGCAGCTGCTCGGGGGAGCCGATGGACGTCGTCGCCGGCGACTCGCCCGAGTTGATCGAGTTCATCCGCGGCCGCCGCGACGACTGAGCCGCGAGCGCCTCGACGAGGTTCGCCGCTCGCGACGCGCCGTCGTGCACCGCGGCCCAGCCGGCCAGCTCGCGCGCCCGCATCCCTAGCGCG
The DNA here is from genome assembly GCA_963834625.1 of uncultured Solirubrobacterales bacterium. GTDB lineage: Bacteria > Actinomycetota > Thermoleophilia > Solirubrobacterales > Solirubrobacteraceae > Palsa-465. The sequence goes on from CAWICM010000002.1 coordinate 311,773, forward strand.
GACTCGGCGAGCGCCCGTCGCACGGCCAGCCGGAGCGCCCGCGGCCCGAGCAGTCGCCACGGCAGCCGGACGCCCACTCCCGCCCAGTCGGCCCGCGCGGCGTTCTCGGCCATGTCGCCCACGTGCGGGACGGTCAGCACCGGACAGCCACACGCGAGCGCTCGCGCCATCGTGCCGTGGCCGGCGTGACAGATCACCAGCGAACACTGCGGCATCGTCTTCGAGTACGACACCCATTCGACGAGCCGAGTGTTGCCGGGGACGGTGATCGGCTCGCCCGGAGCCAGCGGTCGCCGGTTCCATGTGGCGAGCACGCGGATCGGCAGATCGCCCAGCCCCGCGAGCGCCGCTCGGAGCAGCCGGTGCTCGGGATCCTGGGCGGTGGAAGGAGCCACCAGCACCAGCGGCGCGTCGCCTGCCGGCGGCTCGACGAAGTCGAACGGCGGCTCCCACATGAGTGGCCCCACCACGTGCACGCCCGGCGGCCAGCGCCGCGGGTACTCGAGCTGCGGGAACGTCCCGACCAGGCACAGCCGCGCGCTGAGCCCGCCGTGAAACCGCGTGAGCGGCGCGAGGCCGAGCTTCACCCGGGTGTGGTTGAGCTCCGCACGGCCTTGGCGCAGACCGCCCTGGGTCCCGCGCGCGACCGCATTCCACACCGCCCGGCCGAACCCCGTCCGCGGGAAGCGGGCACCGAGAGCGTAGGGCGGGAACCCGGGTCCGCCGACCGGATACAGGTGCGGCACGAGCGTCGCCACCGGGACGCCCTCCAGCTCTCCGGCCATGGCGGGCGCCAGCGTGAGGATGTCGTGCACGAGCGCGTGGGGCCTCAGCTCCGCCACCGCGGCCCGCGTCTGGCCCGTCGCCAGCACCACCGCCTCGTACATCTCGGCTCCCATCCCCGACCCGCCGCCGAACAGCGGGTACTCGGGTGCGGCCAGGAAGCGCATGCCGGCGTCCTCGACGTCCGAGCGCCAGCGCGACCACGTCTCGAACGTGACCTCGTGGCCCCGCTGCACCAGCCGTGCGCCGAGCGCGAGCATCGGGAACGCGTGGCCGGGCTCGCCGAACGCTCCCAGGAAGAAGCGCAGCCGATCGCTCACGCGGGGTTCAAGCCGCCAGCTCGGCCACTGCGCGCAGCTGCTCGACCCGTTCCTCGGTCGTCCACGCCGTGGGGCCGATGGTCAGCGTGCCCACGCCGGCATCGCGGAACGCGGCCAGGCGATCGCGTACCGCGTCGCGAGGTCCGCACAGCGTGATCAGGTCGATCAGCTCGTCGGGGAGCGCTGCGGCGGCCTCGTCCTTCTTGCCGTCGAGATAGAGATCCTGGACCTTGACGGCCGCGTCCTCGAAGCCGTAGCGCTGAACCAGCTGGTTGTAGAAGTTCTGCGCGCGCGAGCCCATCCCCCCGATGTAGAGGGCGAGCAGGGGGCGCATCCGGTCGCGTGCGCCGGCGTGGTCATCGGAGATGTAGGTGTTGACCGTGGGGGCCATGTCGAAGCCCTCGAGCGAGCGCCCGGCGCGTCCAGCCCCTTCCTCGAGCAGCGCCCTCACCTCTGAGACGTGCTCGGGTGAGAAGAAGATCGGCAGCCAGCCGTCGGCGATCTCGCCGGCCAGCGCGGTGTTCTTGGGCCCGATGGCGGCCAGGTAGATCGGGATCCGGTCCTGGACGGGGGAGATCATGAGCTTGAGCGGCTTGCCCGGACCGTCGGGCAGCGGCAGCTCGATCGTCTCGCCGTGGTACTCGACCCGCTCCCGGGCCAGCGCCATCCGGAGGACTGCGACGTACTCGCGGGTGCGCTGGAGCTGACGACCGAAGCGCTGCCCGTGCCAGCCCTCGGCCACCTGCGGTCCTGAGGTACCGAGGCCCAGCAGCATCCGACCGCCCGAGAGCACATCGATCGTGGCCGCGGTCATCGCGGTCATGCCCGGACTGCGCGCCGGCAACTGGAAGATGGCCGAGCCGAGCTTGATCTTGCTGGTCTGGGCCCCCAGCCAGGCCAGCACGGTGGCGGTATCCGAGCCGTACGCCTCGGCCGCCCACACCGAGTCGTAGCCCAGGCGCTCGGCCTCCTGGACGACCTGCAGGTGGTCAGCGGGCTCTATGCCGGGAATCAGGTAGCCGAGGTTCACGCCGAGCTTCATCGCGCCCGGAACCCTATGCGAACCCGGCCGCCCGCGACACTCAGAACGTGAGCGATACCGCTCTTTAGATCGACGGAACGACGGCGTGTCTGGTCGGCGGCAGTGCGGGCCCCGCGCTCACCGGCTTTCACAAGATCGAGTTGGACCTCTCTCACCGGAAGCGCGCCGGCATTTTGCAAGGTCATATCCGGCTGGCCAAAAGCAGCCGGAACCATCTCAGCAGTCAACCCGCGGCAGATGCGGCAAGCGTGGGCCAGCTCCGCGAAGCCGAGGCCGTGCTGGCTGGTGCTGGAGACCCGCCGAGGATCGGCCGCAGCTCGAGACTGAGCAGTGGTGCGAGTTCGGCGCTGTACTGCTGGGTCATGTGGTCTAGATCGCGTGTGGTGAGGGTGTGGTTGATGACCATCGGGCAGGTGCCGTCGGCGCAGAACCATTGCATGGTGGGAATCGCCGGATGGTGGGTCTGAGTCGTCATGTGCGCCATCGCCTGCATCAGCGGCACGTAGGTGCTGGGTACCCGGGAGGAGCATTTACCCATGTTCGCATCCGACTTGTAGATGCACTCGTCCGGCTCCTGATCCTGGCTGGGCGGGTTGGCGAGATAGATCCCGTTCGTCACCTGCGAGAGCACGGACTTCATGTCGCTCACGGTACTGGCCGCGTGCTGCTGCAGAGGGGTGTTGAGGAGGAACATTACGATTGTCGCCACCGGATGCAGCGCCTTGTCCCGTCCGAGCGCCCACCGGTACCAACTGCCGCACGGCTGCCCCGGAAGGTTTGTGTGGAGGCGGTTGACGAAGCACCCCACCTTGACGAACGGCACCACCGCGACGTGCTGGGCATCGGCGGCCCCCGCCACGGCCGGCATCCACGCACCTGACTGCGAGTCGCCAATCACGACCACGACGCGTTTCGACGAGGTGTCCCCGAAGCGGCACACTTGACTGGTGACACCGGACGGGAACGCCGGCTTGCAGCGGTCGGGAACGAACCCCTCGCCGGTGCTGTTCGCCTGTTCGAGTTCCTGAGCCGTAGGGACGATTGTCTTCGGGAGTGGCGCGCTGCGCCTCGCCGCCGCGACGGCCGCGGCGACAGCCGGTATTGGCTTGGAACGCCCTAGGCTCGTCGGGTCCGGCTGTCCCGGAGCGGGAGTCAGTGCGGGGAGATGCGTCTTTGCCGAAGCGGAGGCTTCCGCGGCCAGCGAGCCATCGAACAGGGCGATCGGGACGATCACCGCGGTAAAGGAGATGATGAGCGCGACCGGAACCATCGCGGCGGTGCGCCAGCCGCGGAGCCAGCGCGCGAAGCGCAGGCGGTTTTCATAGACCTTGTAGGTGAGCGCTGAGAGCATGAAGGCTCCTGTGAGTAGTACGAGGTTGATGCCGACTGGGAGTACGCGTCCGCTGGCCTGCCACACCAGGATCAGCGCCGGGTAGTGCCACAGATAGAACGCATAGGAGCGGTCGCCGATATAGGCCAGGGGACGGACTGAAAGCACGCGGCCGACGCCGCCCCGCGTCGGTGTGATGCCACCGAAGATGATCAGGCCCGACCCGATCACAGGCAGAAGGGCAGCATAGCCCGGGAAGGGGGTTTGGCTGGAATAGAGGACTGCGGCGGTAAGGATCATCGCGAGTCCGACCCAGCCGAGCAGCGCGCGCGGGATTCCCGACAGCGGGCTGGTCCGCGAGGCGAGCAGCGCGAGCGCTGCGCCGCCGCCCAGCTCCCAGACTCGCGCCGGCGTCGAAAAATACGCGGCCTGCGGATTTGTGGCAGTGTCGTGGATTGACCACGCCAGCGACAGTACGCAAGCAATAGTGATCAACAGCCCGATCACACGGGTCGCGCTGCGCTGCAAGCTTTCGTCACGTCGGCGTTCTGGAGACCGGGCGTTGCGCCACGCTACTCGACGGCAGAGGTAGAACGCACACGCGAGCACCGGTGCCCAGACGAGGTAAAACTGCTCCTCGACGGACAATGACCAAAAGTGCTGGAACGGAGAGGGCATCGTCGTCGCGACCTGCGCGAAGTAATTCGTGGCGGTGACGGCGAACCGGAAGTTCGAGTAGAACAGGGACGCCGCCAGCCCGTCGAGGAGCACCGACTTCGTCTGCAGGAAATCGGCTCGCTCCAAGTCGTAGATGACGAAGACGGCGATGCAGGTCACCACGATGGTCAGGGTCGCGGCTGGCATGATGCGCCGCAAACGCCGTGCGTAGAAGCCTCTGAGCGAGATCCGACCCGAAGCGCGACCCTCTCGGCCGAAACCTTCGCGCAGGAGGATGCCGGTTATCAGGTATCCGGACACGACGAAGAAGACATCGACTCCCACGTAGCCACCGCTCAGAAACGAAACGTTGGCGTGGTCCAAAGCGACCAGCAGCACGGCGATTGCACGCAGGCCCTGGATATCGAGCCGCTTGTCCGTGGTCGTGATCGCCGGCGTACGCCGCGGTGGAGACTCTCGCCTGCGCGGGCGGTCTCGTCCGATGTCAGGACGAGAGATCCAGCGGCCGGCGCCGCGGAAACCGGAGCGCACGCGGCGCCAAGCGTGGTCGGCCGGTGCTCCGATTTCACCCATCGCGGATCACCCTGCATTCCGTGGCCGGAATCCCGACCACTCCTGCAGGCGCCGAGTCCCGGAGACGTCGTCTCCGGGAACCGCGCTCACCCAACGCCGCGCGCATCCCGAACAACGGCCACCGAATGCAGGGCCCGGCTGCTGAACGCCTGCTCACCGCCGGCGCGCGGCATGACCTGCGCGAGCCGAATCAAGAGGCGATGCGTGTTTTCCGCCAAAGGCGCCTGCCGGCCGGCGAAAGCAGCTCTCAACGCCGGGACCGACCGAAAGGTCGGGCCGCTTGGGCCTTCGACGGACTTTTGATCGGACTCCCTTTCCACCGTTGCCCGCCTCGTACCCACACCATTGCCCGCCTCGTACCCTACACCATGCTGCGCAAGCTTGTCTTTTCTTGCCGGCGGTGGCCAGGCGTTCTCAAGCCCCTCGGGCGGCACGGGAGCAGGCTGCCGTCGTCGCCCAGCCGGAGCTACGCGCGCCTCAGACGCCACCAGTCACCTTCCGTCAACTGGCCGTCGCCTCGCGACGGCAGCACTGTACGCGGCATCCTCACGGCGTCCATTGCGGTCTCACTGTTCATGACGTTGCGGCCGACCTGTCGCATGGCATGCACATCCTCCAGGCCAGGGCTTACGACGCTGCCGGAAGTATCCACACGACCTGCATCTACGTACCAGCCCGATGGATCGGGAGAGCGCGAGTCGGCGTCACCGTGCAGGGTGACTCATTACCGTCGGGTCGTCGTGTTCGCGCTCGGGACCAACGGCCACCTTAACGCCTCAGCCGGGCGAGGATCGGCTTCAATTCCAGGCCGAGCAGCGGTGCGAGTTCGGCGCTGTACTGCTTGGTCATGTGGTCTATGTCGCGCGTGATGATGGTGCGATGGATGATCATCGGGCATATGCCGTCGGCGCAGAACCATTGCAGAGTCGGGATCGCCGGATGGTGGGTCTCGGTCGTCATGTGCGCCATCGCCTGCATCAGGGGTACGTAGGTGCGGGGTACTCCGGCGGAGCATTTACGCATGTTCGCATCCGACTGGTAAATGCACTCGTCCGGCTGCTGGTCCTGGCCGGGCTGGTTGGCGAGATACACCCCGTTCGTCACCTGCGAGAGGACAGACCTCGTGTCGCTGACGGTCGAAGCTGGGTTGTCCTCCTGAGCTGTGGAGAGGAGGAACGTTACGATCGTCGCCACCGGATGCAGCGCTCTGTCCTGCGCGAGCGCCCACTGGTACCAACTGGCGCACGGCCACCCTGGAGCGTTGGTGTAGACGCGGTCGATGAAACACCCGGGCTTGTCGAACGGCACCACCGCGAAGTGCTGGGAATGGGCGACCCCCACGATGGCTGGCGCCCACGTACCCGCCTGTGAGTCGCCAATCACGACCACGACGCGTTTGGACGAGGTGTCACCGAGACGGCAGACTTTGCCGGTCACACCGGATCCGAACGTCGGCTCGCAGCCGGGGGGGATGATGCCGCCGCCGGTGGCGTTCAACTGTGCGAGTCCCTGACGCGAAGGGATGATTCCCTTCGGCAGTGGCGCGTTGCGCCTCGCCGCTACGACGGCCGCGGCGACGGCCGGTATCGGCGCGGAGTTCCATAGGCTGGTCGGGTCTGGTTGTCCCGAAGCGGGCCTCAACGCTGAGACTTGGGTCTCGGCGGCAGCGGAGGCCTGTGCGGCCGACCAGCCCTCTAAGAGGGCGATTGGAACCATCACCACAGACATGGCGAGGGCGACCGGAACGATCGCTGTGGTGCGCCACCCGCGGAGCCAGCGGGCGAAGCGCAGGCGGTTTTTGTAGAAGTTGTAGCTGAACGCTGAGAGCATGAACGCTCCTGTGAATAGAACGAGGCCGAAGCTGACCGGGAGTACCCGCCGGCTGGTCCGCCACACTACGATCCGCGCGCGAACGTTGCGCTGTATACCAGCACGCCGGTCAAGCTGCCGGTGCGGGGCGGAGGTCCCCACTACCTCTATCGAGGGACCTCGGCCACTCGATCCAGCTATTCGAGTGCCGCGGCCGGTTGCACGTAAGCGGGGGCCGGGTCGGCGGTTGTTTGGTCCGGCATCTTTCCAATCGACGAGGCTGCGGCGATCGCGACCCTGCGCTCCGAATCGGGGCCGATTGGGTTAGTGATCGTGACCGCTCGCCATCGTCCGCACCGGCGGCTCTCGGCGACATGGTCCGCCGCACAACCGATCCACCCCTTCCGATGGGCTCCCGACAGACCGCTGCTCGTTCCCGCCGCCGGCGCCCGCGCCGGGTGGTCCTGGCGTGCGTGAGCGTCGCGGGCCTCGTCGCGCTGATCGTTCCGCTCGGGAGCGGCGCGGCGCGAGCCCTTGAGCTGCGCGTCGCCCGGAGCGCATCGGCATCGCCCTGTCCATGGCTGAGCCAGTCGCTGCCGATCTCCGAGCGTGTCCGCCTGCTGCTCTCGCGCATGAGCCTGGCCGAGAAGATCGCGGAGATGCATGTCGAGGGAGGGACCAGCAGCGGCCCGTATGTTGGCTATGAGGGGTTCGTGCCGGCGCAGCCGGCGTTGTGCATCCCCGCGCTGGTGGAGCAGGATGATTCGCTCGGCGTGGGCGCGGGGGCGGCCGACGTCACGCAACTGCCGGCCGGGATTGCGCTGGGATCCGCCTGGGACCCGTCGCTGGCGCGCCAGTACGGGGTGGTGAACGGCCGGGAGCACTGGGAGAAGGGCATCGCGATGGCGCTCGGGCCGGGGGTCAACATCCAGCGGGATCCTCGCTGGGGGCGCAACTTCGAGATGTTCAGCGAGGACCCGTTCCTGACCGCGGAGCTGGGCACGGCGGACATCGAGGGTCTTCAAAGCCAGCATGTGATGGCCGACGTCAAGCACCTCGTCACGTACAACCAGGAGACGAACCGCAACGCTCCGGCGGACGACGTGGTCCTCAACCCGCGTGCGCTGCACGAGATCTATCTGCCGCCGTTTTACAGCGCCGTCGAGCGGGCGAACGCCGCCTCGGTCATGTGCTCCTACGCGTCGCTGCAGGGGGAGTACTCCTGCCAGGACGCGGGCCTCCTCACCGCGATCCTGGACGATCGCTGGGGCTTTTCGGGATTCATGCGCTCCGACGGGGCCGCTAACCACTCGACCATCGAGTCGGCCAACGCGGGACTCGACCAGGAGCGCGGCAGCGAGTACTGGGACAACGGCCTGCTGGCGTCGGCCGTCGCCGACGGCGAGGTCAAGCTCTCGACGATCAACGAGGCGGTCCGCCGGATCCTGACCGAGATGTTCGAGTTCGATCTATTCAACAACCCGCCCACCGGGACACCGTCGAGTCCGGTCAACACCCCCGCCGACGACGTCTTCGCTCGCACCGTCGCCGAGCGAGGAACCGTGCTGCTCCAGAACGCCGGGCGCGTGCTGCCGCTGAGCACCACCACGACGAAGTCGATCGCCGTGATCGGGCCTGATGGCACGACGAGTGCCCTGACGGCGGGTGGAGGCAGCGCGTACGTCACCCCGCCGTACACGGTCAGCCCGCTGACTGGCATCACCGACCGCGCTGGTTACGGGGTGACCGTCACGTCCTACTCCGGCAGCGATCCGACGGCGGCGGCCGCGACGGCGAGGAGCGCGCAGGTGGCGATCGTCTTCGCCGGCTACCCCGAGGCGGAGGGGGCCGACCTGGCGAGCATCTCGCTGCCGAACGACCAGGATGCGTTGATCGAGTCCGTCGCGGCGGCGAATCCCAACACGATCGTGGTGCTCAACACGGGCGGACCGGTGCTCATGCCGTGGCTGCACCAGGTCAGGGCGGTGCTCGAGGCGTGGTACCCGGGCCAGGAGGACGGCAACGCGATCGCCGCCCTCCTGTTCGGCGACGTCGATCCCAGCGGACATCTCACCGAGACGTTCCCCACCAGCCTGTCCGCAATGCCGACCTCGTCCCGGTTCCGGTTCCCCGGCGTCGGCGGCGCGGTCCACTACTCCGAGGGGCTCGATGTCGGCTACCGCTGGTACGACGCCCACCACGTGACGCCGCTGTTCCCGTTCGGATACGGGCTCTCCTATACCAGCTTCCGGTTCAGCCACTTGACCATCACGCCGAAATCGTTCGTCAACCTCGCCTCGGGTCCGGATGCTTCCGCTGGCCAGGGGGCTCCGCTGGTCAGGGTCACCGCTCGCATCACCAACACGGGCTCGGTGACCGGTAGCGAGGTGGCCCAGCTGTACCTCGGTGATCCGGCGTCGGCTGGGGAGCCCCCGCGTCAGCTGAAGGGCTTTCAGCGGGTGACGCTGAAACCCCACAGATCGCGGAACGTAAGCTTCACGATCCGCGGTCACGATCTCTCCTACTTCAGCACCACGGCGAACGGATGGACGCTGCCCGATGGCCGCTTCTCCGTCTACGTCGGCGACTCGTCGGCGCCGACATCCCTCCGGTTGCGCGGCGACTTCGCCGTCACCAAGACGATCGGGTCGCGTTACGCGCAGCTGACGGCGCCCGCGAAGGCGACTGCCGGCGTGTCGTTTACCGCCAGCGCGCGGTTCGTCAACTACGGCAACATCCCGATCGTCGACGGCGGCGTGCATCTGCGGGCCCCGGCGGGATGGACGGTCGTCCGCGCCGCGCGTCGCGCGACGCTCTCGCTGCCAGCCGGGGAGAGCACGACGCGGAGCTTCCGGGTGACCGCCCCCGAGCGGGCGCAGGGTGACATCGCGACGCTCACCGCGACGCTGTCCTCAGCGGGAATCGACGGCGCGGGAGACATGCGCGCGACGAGGACGATCCAGGTGCTGCCCGGGATCACCGTGAGCTCACCGACGACGGCGGTCGCCGCTCCGGGGCAGTCCGTTCCCGTCACGGTGAGGCTGACCAGCGATCTGGGCCGGGCCGTGACCTTCCGGCTCGCGCCCACGCCGCCGCCTGGCATTACGATCGCGCCGTCCTCGCCCGCGATCAAGGTCCGCGCGCACCGGACGGTCAGCCTCAACCTGCTCGTGACGGTCGCTGCCGGCCAGGCGCCCGGCAGCTACGCCGTCCCCCTGTGGCCGAGCTTCACCGACCGCGGCAAGCGCTACGGGATAGCCGCGGCCGAGCTGCCGGTCAGCGTCCCCTACCCAACGCTGGCGGCCGGCTACGACGCCGTCGGAATCAGCGATGACGGCGACGTCGGCGCTGCCGACTTCGACGGCCTGGGCAACAGCTACTCCGAGCAGGCGCTCACCAGCGTGGGCCTCGCCCCCGGCGCGACCGTGACCGTCGGCGCGGCCACGCTGCAGTGGCCGGACGTAGCCGCCGGCACTCCGGACAGCCTGGGCGCCGCCGGCCAAACGATCGCGCTCAACGGCTCCCCGTCGGATACACAGCTGACCCTGCTCGGTGCCTCGAGCACGGCCGGGGCGTCCGGCACCGGCACGATTCACTACACGGACGGCACCTTCCAGTCCTACGCGCTCACGCTCGACAACTGGTTCGCCGCCGCGAGCGGCGCTGACAGGACGATCGCCACGACCCCGTACATCAACGACTCGACGGGCCACGGCAACGAGGGCGAGGTCGGGCAGCGCGACCGCGCGGCAAACGTGTTCGCCGTCTCGATTCCGCTGCAGCCGGGCAAGACGGTGTCGAGCGTCACCTTGCCGACGGTCTCGTCCGCCCCGGGCGATTACCCGATGCACGTGTTCGCGCTCGGACTCGGCTGACCCTGCCGCGTGTGCGCGCTCTCGCTCCGAGGCAAGGGCTAGCATCTCCGCGATGCCGGAGCAAGCCGAGCACCCTGTGCAGGCTCCGCTGCCCGCGCCAGAGCGCGGGCGGCTGCGCCGATGGCATCGGCTGTCGCCACGAGCGCGATTCGGGGCCGTCGCCGCGCTGCTGCTTGTGCTGGCGCTGGCGGTGCGCGTCGCGTACGTGCTCCACACCCGCCACTACGCCCTGTGGGTCGACGAGGCGAGCTACAACCAGCTCGGGACGGGCCTCGCGACGGGACATGGCTGGGTCTACGGGTCCAGCGCCTACCGCCCGCCCGGCTACCCGTTCTTCCTCGCGGCCGTGTACCTCGTGGTCGGCATACCGCACCATGTCTGGACCGATCCCCGGCTTGCGCAAGCCGTGGTGGCGACGATCACTGTCGGCCTGATCGGGCTGATGGCACTCCAGGTTGCCGGGCGAACCGCTGCCCTGATCGCGCTGGCCATCGCCGCGGTGTACCTGCCCCTGGTCTTCGTCGGGGAAGCCCTGATGACCGAGAGCCTGTTCGTCCCGCTCGTCCTCGGCGCCACGGTCTGCGCCCTGCACTCACGGACCGCGATCCTCGGCCGGAGATGGATCGCACTCGCCGGGTTCCTGACCGGCCTGGCCGCGCTCACGCGCGGCAACGGGATGGTCGTGGGAGTTGCACTAGCGGTCGTGGTGTGGACGGGGAGGCCCCGGCTTTCGTGGCGTGCGGTGTCAGCTCCGGCGCTCCTGCTCGCCGTGATGGCGCTGACGATCGCGCCCTGGACGATCCGCAACGCGATCGCCGAGCACGCCTTCGTTCCGGTGACGACCGAGCTCGGGACCACGCTGGCGGGCACCTACAACGACCTCGCTGCGCGCCATCACTTCGTCTGGGAGATCGGCGGCTACAAGAACTACCGCACGATCAGGGACGCCAACATCAGCGACGCGACTCGCGACAATCGGTTGATCCCAGCGGTGGCCAGCTATCTGGGCCACCACCCGACCTACCTGTTCCAAGCGACGTTCTGGAACACGGTGAGGCTCCTCGACCTCGACGGGAGGACGACGTGGCGAAAGACCGCCCTGCACGACACCGACGCGACCGCGAGCTTCGCCGACATCGGCGCGTACATGTTCTGGGCGATCGGGCTGCTCGCGCTCGGGGGGTTGTTCACGCGTGCGGCGCGGCGCGTTCCTCGCTCGCTTTGGCTGGTCCCGGCGATCATCTGGCTCAGCGAGGCGCCGGTCACGATCGGTACGCCGCGCTTCGAGGCGCCGATCGATCCGTTCGTGATCCTGTTGGCGGCGCTGGCGGTGCGGTCTATTGGGGTCGCCGTGGCCAGAGCGCGTTCGGGGCAGCTTTCGCTCCGCGGCAGGCTCGGCGAGCCCACGGTTGCGTGACGGCAAGCAGAACGGTCTCCGTGGCCGGTCCGCGTCCCCGGCGTCAGCAGCCAGTCCTACTACAACGGGATGTTTAGGTTGCCCAGCGCCGGGAACCCATGTAAACGTCAATGCGGCGTCAGGAGGTAGGCGTGTCCCGGAATCGTCGCTTGCTCGTAGTGTGGTTCACGCTCGTTGTGCTGACGCTGGTGGGGGCGCCGGCAGCGAGCGCCTACTACTCGGGCCAGCACTGGCCGGGTGATCCGCTCGCGGGTCACCCCTGGTTTGTGGATAAGCGGTGGGGTAACTGGTACAGCACGATCCGTTCGAACCCGAGGAAGTACGCCTCCCTCAGGAAGGCCGCGAATAACCCGATGGGGAAGACGTTCGGGTCCTTCATCGCCGATCCTCACACCAGCGTCGGCAACTACATCGCTGGGGCGGAAAAAGCGGAGCCGGGTTCGATCGTGTTCCTCAACCTGGCGCGAATGGAGGAGGGCTGCCCGGCTACGGTGGCGCCCCCCGGGTTCGCCCTGCCCGACGTCGAGAACTGGGTCAGAGGCTTCTCCGCAGGCATCGGCGACAGCCCAGTGGTGGTGATCATCGAGACCGACAAGCTGGCGGTGATCACCTGCGGGACCAGGGCGGGGATGTTGCGACACTATGCCGAGATCGATTTCGAAGTCCGTACCTTGCACGAGAACAACCCGAACGCGATTGTCTACATCGACGCCGGCTCCTCCGACTGGCACTCATCTTCGGTGATGGCCACCCGACTGCGCAGGGCGGACGTCGCTCAGGCGCACGGGTTCATCGTCGGTGCCTCCCATTTCGACTGGACCTACAAGGAGGACGCGTACGGGCTGAGGATCTCAAGGCTGCTGGGTGGTGTGCACTTCGTGGTCAACACCAACGAGAACGGGTGGGGACCCAAGCCTCGTTGGTATGAGCCCTACTACCATCCGGGCGGCGTCCCGCCCGGCGAAGGCCTAGGCATCGTGCCGACGACGAAGACGCCAAATCCGCACATCGACGCCTACATCTGGTCCGGGGCGCCCGGCTACTCGGTGGGCAACGACATCGGCATCCACTCCTCGGCATACAAGTTCTGGCCGTCTCTAGCCCTGAGCCTCGTCAAGTACGCGCGCCCGAAGCTGCCGAAGTAGGCGGTTTTGGGGGCCGTGCAGGTACGGCCCGCCAGCTCGGGCACATGCGCACCCGCGGCACCCGGGGAAGATCGACCACCGCGAGCGAGAGGATGACCGGATGACCACACACGCCAAGCTCGAGCTGAACGGCCCGATGGAGGTCGGCTTCGAGGAGGTCCTCACCCCGGACGCCCTGGAGTTCGTGGCCGAGCTCGAACATCGATTCGGCCCGCGCCGCCGCGAGCTGCTCGAAGCCCGGGCGCGCCGCCGCGAGCGCCTCAGGGCGGGGGAGATGCTCGACTTCCTGCCCGACACCGCCGAGATCCGCGAGGGCGACTGGACGGTGGCGCCCGTCGGGCCCGACATGCAGCAGCGCTGGGTCGAGATCACCGGGCCGACCGATCGCAAGATGACCATCAACGCGCTGAACTCGGGCGCCGACGGGTTCATGGCCGACTTCGAGGACGCCAACGCGCCCACATGGCACAACATGGTCGACGGCCATCGCAACCTCAGGGACGCGATCGACGGCACGATCACCTACCGCGACTCCGAGGGCAAGGACTACCGGCTGGAGGAGAACCCGGCCACGCTGCTCGTGCGCCCCCGCGGCTGGCATCTCGTCGAGCGCCACCTGCTGGTCGACTCAGAACCCGTCACCGGCGCCCTGTTCGACTTCGGCCTGTACGTCTTTCATTGCACGCGCCGCCTGTTGCGCAACGGGTCCGCGCCCTACTTCTACCTGCCGAAGATGGAGTCGCATCTGGAGGCGCGGCTCTGGAACGAGGTGTTCGAGTTCGCCCAGGATTGCCTGGGGATCCCGCGCGGGACGATCAAGGCCACGGTGCTGATCGAGACGCTGCCGGCCGCGTTCGAGATGGAAGAGATCCTCTACGAGTTGCGCGAGCACTCCGCCGGACTGAACGCCGGTCGCTGGGACTACATCTTCTCCTCGATCAAGTGCTTCCCCGAGCGCCGCGAGATGGTTCTGCCCGACCGCGTCGATGTGACCATGACCGTCCCGTTCATGCGCGCCTACACCGAGCTGCTCGCCGCCACCTGCCACCGCCGCGGGGCCCATGCCATGGGCGGCATGGCCGCCCTGATTCCCTCGCGCAAAGGCGACGATGAGTCCAACGAGAAGGCCCTGGATGGCGTCCGCCAGGACAAGGAGCGCGAGGTCTCACAGGGCTACGACGGCACCTGGGTGGCGCATCCCGACCTCGTGCCCGTGGCGCGCGAGGTGTTCGAGCAGGGCCTGAACGGGGCGCCGAACCAGCTTGAGCGCCAGCGCGATGACGTCCACGTGACGGCCGCCGAGCTCCTCGACCTGGCCGCCACGCCGGGCGGGATCACCGAAGAGGGCCTGCGCACGGACGTCAACGTGGGCTTTCAGTACATCTCGTTCTGGCTGACCGGCCGCGGCGCCGCCGCGATCAACTCGATGATGGAGGACGCCGCCACGGCCGAGATCTCCCGGACGCAGATCTGGCAGTGGATCCACCACGGGGTCGAGCTCGACAACGGCCAGACGGTCACCCCCGACCTGGTCCGCCGAATGCTCGACGAGGAGACCGCGAAGATCCGCGAGCACGTCGGCCAGGAGACCTGGGAGGCCGGGCGACCCGCCGACACCCGGGAGATCTTCGAGCGCGTGGCGCTGTCGCCCGAGCTCCTCGAGTTCCTCACGATCCCGGCGTACGAGTATCTGGATTAGTCTGGGCCTCGCTGGCGCTCGGCGTCCTTGGGGCCGTTCCGCCGGGCGTCCTTGCCCGGCGCGGTCGTCCGGACCGGATCGCCGACCCGGATCTCCCCATCCGCCAGGATGTCCGCCCGCAGGCCGCCCCGATGGACCAACGGACGCAGCACGGGCCGGCCGGCATGCCGCTGCACCACCGTGCACGGCTCGCACAGCCGCATCCCGCGGCACCGCACGTTGCCGATCGTGAACTCACGCCCGACCAGGCCGTTCAGGTCGATGCCGCGCGTCACCACGTTGCGGCGATGCTGGCTCGGCTCGAGCGGCGGGTCGAACGACTCGCACACCTCGGCCTCGATCAGCGTCAGCGCGCTTCCCGGCGTGCCCGAAGGGAACGTGCCGGTGCCGGCGACGTGTCGATCGCCCTCGAGTCCCTGACCAGCGAGCGCGCGGGCGCTCTGGAGCAGTTCGGCGGGCTCACCGGCGGACGGGGCGACCGCGATCGCCTCGACGGCGCCCACGGCGACCGGCGCGGCCGGACGCGGCGGCCGGGCGAGCGCGATGTCCGCGGCGGCGATGAGAAAGCCGTCCTCGATCGAGGCCGGCTCGACCGAGCCATCGCCGGCGGGATCCCACACCACGCCCGACGGCACGCCGTACATGACCACGTAGCGCTCCGGACCGGGGACCCGGGCGATCCACGGCCCGGCCCACGAGAACGACGTCGGGTCGGCGACACGGGCGAGCCCGAGGCCGAGCCCTCCGAGCCACCGTGACACGCCCCAACCGGTGGCGGGATCGGCACCGTGCGCCGGCCGCGGCATGTCCTCGAACGGAACCTCGAGGATCGTGGCCAGGCAGGCCAGGAACGAGGCCGCCTCGCGGGTCAGCTCAGATTCCGGCAGTCGAACCTCGCGCATCGCGCGAGATTCTGGCGCTCCGGCTGCGAGGGTGCAGCCTGGATGCGCAGGCCACGTGCAGCACGACCAGCGCCCCGACGAAGATGATCAGATCGCCGAGGCTCAGCACGTTGCCGATCGGCCAGGGACCCGGGACGGGAATGATGTCGCCGAGGAAGGCGAGGTGGGGGTGAGCCAGCACCGCTGAGTTGTCGAACCCGGGCCGGCTGGCGATGCCGGAGATCCGCAGCGCGGTCGCGCTGGCCGGCATCACGCCGCCGTTGATGGTGATCGCCAGCACGTTCAGGGCCGCGCCGAGAGCGACCAGCGGAACGCCCACCAGTCGGCGGTTGGCGAACAGGAAATACGCGTCGAACGCGTAAGAGAGCACGTGCAATGCGGCGTGCAGCGCATGGCTTCCGCCCGCGATTTGCGTGATCGCGACCTGGATGGCGGCGGCGAGTAGGACTGCCCAGATCGCCTTCGGACGGATGTCGGCTAGGGCGCTGAGACGTCCGCCGGCGAGCGGGACGCTCGCGATCAAGGCCAGCGCGGTGACCACGAGCAGCATCAGGCCACGCTCAGCTGAGCCACGACGATGGGATTGGTCGGCTGTTCGGTGGACGCCGCGCCCGGCCGCTGCCCGGCGTGGACGTCCCACCAGCGCAGCAGGCTGGAAGCGGGCAGGGGCTTTGACATGTGGAATCCCTGCGCGAGCTCGCAGCCCAACGCGCGGAGGCGCTCGAAGGTGAACGCGTCCTCGATCCCCTCGGCGACCGTGCGCAGGCCCAGGCTGTGGGCCAGCTCGATGGTCGAGCGCACGACGATCGCGTTGCGGTTGTCCGAGCTCATCGCGCGCACGAACGACTTGTCGATCTTGAGCTCCCCGATCGGCAGGTCGGTCAGGTAGGCCAGCGACGAGTATCCGGTGCCGAAGTCGTCGATCGCCACCGACACACCGAGCTCGGACAGCTCGTGCATGGTCCGCTTGGCGACCTCGGGATCGACCATCAGGGAGCTCTCGGTCAGCTCCAGCGTCAGGCCATGGCCGTCGACACCGTGTAGCGCGAGCAGTGCCTCGACTTCCTCGGGGAACCGGCGGTCGAGCAGGCTCTGGACCGACATGTTGAGCGACAGCGACAGGTTGCGGCCTTGCTCGCTCCAGGACCGCAGATCGCGCAGGCCGAGATCGAGTACGCAGTGCGTGAGCTCCTTCATCAGGCCGTTGCGCTCGGCGACCTCGATGAACTCGAGCGGGCCGAGCAGGCCGCGCTGGGGATGCTCCCAGCGGACCAGCCCCTCGGCGGCGACCGGCCGACCTTGCCCCAGCTCCACCTGCGGCTGGTAGTGGAGCACGAGCTGGTCATCGCCCAGCGCGCGCCGTAGATCGGTCGCCAGCACGAGCCGCTCGGGCGTGTGGTAGTCGTCCTCGGTGCGGTAGGTCTCGAGCGTCCGATGGCTGGCCTTGGCGCGGTACATGGCGACGTCTGCCCGCTGAAGCAGCGTGTCCACGTCGGCGCCATGCTCGGGATACCAGGCCAGGCCGATGCTGGCCCCGAGCTCGATGCTGATCCCGTCCACGTCGACGGGCGTGTGTAGCGCATCCTCGAGCCGTTGCACCGCCGATTCGGCGATGCCGCTGTCGGCGCCCGGCATGAACACGGCGAATTCGTCACCGCCGAGGCGAGCGAACAGGTCCTCGGCGCGGAAGGAGGCTTGCAGCCGCGGGCCCATCTCCCGCAGCACGAGGTCCCCGCGGTGATGCCCGAGGGTGTCGTTGACGTCCTTGAAGCCGTTCAGGTCAACCAGCATGAGGCCACCACACTCGAGCGCCGGGTGCTTGAGCGCGGCCCCGACTGCCTCCATGAACCAGCGCCGGTTGGGGAGCTCGGTCAAGCTGTCGTGGCGGGCGAGGTGCTCTGCGGTCGCCGTACGGACGGTCTGGCGCCCGCTGATGTACACGCCCACCAGGGGGACGAGGAGCAACGGGTAGAGGATCGGGCTGAACCGCAGCACCGTGACGACCACAGGGGCCAGGCACAGAAGTACCGCGCCGACGGAGAATCCGAAGCTGAAGTCGGATCGAAGGGCCGCCATGAAAGGGGTCCCTTCGTAGAGCGTCGTGGCCCGCATGACCAGCAGCATGTTCACGACGAAGAAGGCGGCCGCGGCCGCCAGTACGGCCGCGAGATCGATCGATGAGAACCCGGAGCCGCGCAGGGCGCCGTACCCGCCGGCGAGCCGCAGCACGGCCGCGGCGGCGCTCAGGGAGAACGTGTACTGCCCGATGTTGAAGCCCACCTGCCACCAGGGCTTGCGGGCGATCCGATCCTGCACAACCGACGCGGCCAGCTGCGCCACGAGCGCCGGCACGAGGCCCGGCCCAAGTACCAGCGCGAACGAGAACATCGTCGAGACGGTGATCTCGCCGTCACCGGAACGGCGGGGTAACTCGAGCGGGAACAGCTCACCGATCATCACGCTGATGGCCAGCGCGATGAACGCGAACCGAGTGAATCCGTCGAGGCCGAACGACGAGTGCGCGACGAGCGTCGCGAGCAGCCCTATTGCCAGGACCGCGACGACAACGCAGAAGAAGCGAACTGGCTCGGGCGTGCGAAATTTCATGGGCTCGGATCCGGGCGCCGGCGATCGCCGGAACGCCCGGCCCTCGCGGTCTGGATTAGAACTTCCAGGCGGCCCCCGAGACCACGACAAGCGCGACCAGGGACATAATCGACAGCAACAGCTGAGCGTGACGGAACTTGAACTTGGACATCCGTGTCCTCCTATCGATAGTTGATTCTGTTATCGACCACGCTGAGCCGGAAGCCGAGCTATCTCGCCCGAGCGAGACCTCTGGCTTTGCGTCCCCGCCTCGCAACGGGTTTGCCTTTGTCAACTCAATCCCGGGCTGTATCGGACGGCCCAGCGGAGACCTTTAGCGTTTTGGACAACTTTTGAACCCACCCGCGGTAGCGCGACGTTTCCGCGGAAACGTAACCTGGAGGTTGCATGACCACTCGTCGTGCCGCTCCGCCACAACCTCCCGATCACCAGGCAGATCGCAATGGCCCTGCCAGGACTCGAACCTGGGCGCGACGGATTATGAGTCCGCTGCTCTACCGACTGAGCTACAGGGCCGTGATCGATGGCGGGGGCCGCGATTTGGCGCGACGCTAGCAGCCGGCAGGGCGTTCGGCACCCCGCTCCGTGGAGACGTCCGGTAGCCTCCTGAGGCGATGTTGGCGATCGCAGGATTCCTCGGCCAGAGTCCGAGTTCGCTCGGGCAGACAATCGCCTTGCTGCTCACGTTTCTGGGGATCGGAGTGATCGCCAACGTGATCATCGTGTACGTCGTCGGACAGGTGCTGGCCGAGCGCAAGGAGAACCAGGAAGCCCGCCAGCGCGACGTGTAGGGTCGGGGCCGCGCCGCAAAGTGCGTGAAGGACGCGGGCGGTGGGCGTCGAATCAGACGGCTGCCGATGAAGCAACCAGCCGCTCCCACCGCGACCGCACCGCCCACCGGCCATCAGGCCCTGTCCGCCTACATCAAGGCGCGGTTCGACGAATTCTCCCGATCGCAGAAGGACGTCGCCCAGTACATCGTCGACCATCTGGACGAGGCGGCGTTCCAGACGGCCGAGGAGCTGGCCCGCCGGGCCAGCACGTCCTCGAGCACGGTCGTGCGCTTCTCCCAGGCGCTCGGCTTCGAAGGCTTCCCCGAGCTCCAGCAAGCGGCCCGCGATGAATACCGGCGCCGGGGACCGGGGACGGCCAACGGCTCCGGGGCCGCGGTGACGCCGCTGTTCTCGCTCGACCACACCGAGTCCGAGGCGGCTCTGGCGGCCGATCACGTGAACCTGGAGGACACGGCGCACAAGCTCTCGCGGACCGACCTCGAGGCCGCGATCGACGCGATCGTGTCGGCCGGCAAGGTGCTGATCGCCGGCACCGATCAGATGGCCTTCTTCGCCAGCTATTTGCGCCACCTGCTGATGCTCCTCGACCTGCGCGCCGAGATCGTGGCCAGCCCGTCCCAGGAGGCACTGGGTCGCCTGAGCCGGATCGACGAGCAGACGCTGGTCATCGGGCTCTCGGCCGGGCGCCCACACCCCCTGATCACGCGCACCATGAAGCTCGCCCGGCACCGCAAGGCGCCGACCATGGCGATCACCGACGCGACCCTGTCCGAGGTGGCCCGGCTGGCCCGGATCCGCCTCTACTACTCGTCCAACACGCCAGCCTTCGTCCGCTCGCACACGGCGCTGTTGTCGCTGATCCAGGCGCTGGCCTACGGCGTGTACTCGCGGGACGCCCAGCAGTACGACGTGCGGATCAAGGCGTTCCGGCTGAAGTAAGCCGGTGGCGCTCGTCCACCACGAGTTCTGCTTCGGCTGTGGGCGCGTCAACCTGTTCGGGCTGCTGCTCGACCTCGAGCCAACCGGTCCCGACGCCGTGGCCGGACGCTGCTTCGTCAAGCAGGACCACCAGGGCGCCGATCGCGGGAGCGCGCACGAGGGTGTCATCGCGGCGGCGCTGCTCGACGCGATGGCGCTTGCCTGCGGCCCGGATGCCCGAGTGAACTCGGTCGAGATCTCGGTCAGTGCGCCCGCGCCCGTCGGCGCCTTCCTGGAGATCGAGGCCCGCGTGGAGCAGCGCGACGGTACGAGCGCCGACGCTACGGCGACGGCCAGGGCCGATCAGCGCTTGGTGGCGCAGGCGCGGGGTAGCTTCCGGGCATGACGCCGGATCCGTCGCCCGAGGAGACAACGACATGCCACAGAACCTGACCCACCAGATCCTCAAGGAGCATCTCGTCGACGGCGAGCTGAGGGCCGGGCAACCCATCTCGATCACCATGGACCAGGCGCTGCTCCAGGACGCCACCGGAACGATGGCGCTCATGCAGTTCGAGGAGCTCGGCGAGCCGCGCATCAAGGTCGAGCGCGCCGTGCAGTACATCGACCACAACGTCGTCCAGCTCGACTTCAAGAATCCCGACGACCACCGCATGCTCCAGGCGCTGGCCCGCAAGTACGGGCTGCACTTCTCGCGCCCCGGCAACGGGATCAGCCATTACATCCACATGGAGCGGTTCGGCAAGCCCGGCCAGACGATGCTGGGCGCGGACTCCCACACGGTCCAGGCGGGGTGTCTCGGGATGATCGCGATCGGAGCCGGCGGACTCGACGTGGCGGTCGTGCTGGGCGGGCATCCGTACGAGATCGCCTGTCCGGAGGTGGTCGAGGTCCACCTGGAGAACAAGCTGAGCCGGCCCTGGGTCCAGGCCAAGGACATCATCCTCGAGCTGCTGCGGCGCCTGAGCGCGAGCGGGGGCAAGAACAAGGTGTTCGAGTTCACCGGGCCTGGGACCGAGGATCTGAGCATCCCCGAGCGGGCCACGATCGCCAACATGATCGCCGAGCTCGGCGCCACCGCCGCGGTGTTCCCGCCGGACAAGAACACCAAGGATTGGCTGAAGCGCCAGGAGCGCGAGGACGACTTCGTCGACGTGGGACCCGATGACGGCGCCGAGTACGACGACCGGGTCGAGATCGACCTGGGCGAGCTCGGGCCGCTGGTCGCCAAGCCGCACAACCCGGACAACGTCGTGCCGGTCGAGGAGGTCGCCGGAACGGAGATCGCCCAGGTGTGCATCGGCTCGTCGGTCAACTCGGGCTTCAACGATCTCGCGCTGGCCGGCGCGATCTTGGCCGACAAGGACGGACAGATCGTCCACCCGTCGATCGCCGCCACGGCGACCCCGGGATCACGCCAGATCCTGGCCGCGATTGCCGAGTCCGGGGTCTATCGCCAGCTGTCCGACGGCGGGGTGCGGATGCTCGAGCCGGTGTGCGGCCCGTGCGTGGGCATGGGCCAGGCGCCGCCGTCTGACTCGAACTCGCTGCGCACGTTCAACCGCAACTTCCCCGGCCGCTCCGGGACGCCGGAGGACTCGGTGTTCCTGTGCTCTCCGGCCGTGGCGGCGGTTTCGCTGCTCAGCGGCAAGATCGAGGATCCGCGCGAGTACGGCGATCCGCCCGATCTCCTGCCCATGCCGGAGCTCCGGCCCTACGTCGGCGACGTCCACATCTTCGCGCCCGCTGACCCCGAGGAAGCCGAGAGCATCGAGATCCCGCGCGGGCCCAACATCAAGCGGCCGCCGGAGCACAAGCCGCTCGGCGACTCGCTCGAGGCCTGCATAGCCACGGTCCAGCCCGACGACATCTCGACCGGCGACCTGGCTCCGGACGGCGTCGAGGTCATGGCCTACCGGTCCAACGTACCGGCCATTGCCGAGTTCACCCTGCGCCACCGCGACCCGGACTTCCGCAAGCGGCTCAAGGAGTGGGGGAGCGGGTTCATCGTGGCCGGCGAGAACTACGGCCAGGGATCCTCGCGCGAGCACGCCGCGCTGGCGCCGCTGCACCTTGGCGTCAAGGCGGTGATCGCCAAGTCGTTTGCCCGCATCCATCGCCGCAACCTGATCGCCCAGGGCATCGTCGCGCTCACATTCTCTGAGGAGTCCGACTACGACAAGGCCGAAGTGGGCGAGAAGTGGTCGCTGCCCAAGCTGCGCGAGGAGCTGGAGAGCGGCTCGGACACGATCACGGCCAAGATCGAGGACGGCGACGAGCTCACGCTCAGCCACGACTTCTCAGAGCACGAGCGCGAGATCCTGCTCGCCGGCGGGCTGCTCTCCTATCTGCGGGAGGGCGAGTCCGGTAACGGCGCCTCCGGGAACGCCGAGGCCGGGGGCGGCCGCGAATAGCCGGCGGTTGGGAAGAAACTGGGAACTATCCAGGGTTTCTTCCCAAGGGCTTGGCGCGGAGAGCGGTAGTCAGCGCGGGGCCACCAGAAGCGCCTGGGTGGCGCGGCCCACGCGTCCGCGCTCGTCGTAGAGCACGCTTTCGGCGAGACCGATCCCGTCGGCGTGGATTCGCGTCTGTGACTCCAGGCAAATCCACTCGCCGACGGGCTCGCGCTCCACGTACAGGGTCAGGTCGACGTTGATGAACAGATAGTCCTCGCGGGGGAGCGTCCCGCTCAGGCCGGCGCCGAAGTCCGCGGCCGCGGCCAGCCGTTGTATCGACGTGACCTGCTCGCCCGGCACCAGGGGACGTGTGAGGCGAAACCAGGCTGTGCCAGGGCCGCCGCCGAACCCGCCCTCGACGAAGCGGATCTCGTTCGCGTCGGTCGCGAACCTGGGGCGGTGCAACCCGGGAAGCTCGCCGGTCCGGCCTGCGTCCGGCCCGGGCGGCGGGGCGACCCCATCGGAACTCCCAGCGCCTCCCAACGCCCGGTGAACCCTGAGCGCTCGGGCCCGGACCACCTCGATCCCATCGGCCAGCATCGCGCCCTCGAGCAGCTGGACCCGACGCCCATCGCGAGCCACCTCCGCCCGCACCGAGACCGGCCCGATCGGCGCCGGCCGGATGAAGTCGTACGTAACGCGACCCACGATCAGCGCCTCGGGACCCGGGATGCGCTCGAATGCGCGCGCCAGCAGGGCTGCCGGCGCGCCACCGATCTGGGCATTTGGGTCCCACGGCCCACTCGCGAGCTCGGTCGCCAGGAAGCCTCCATCGAGGACCTCAAACACGGGCGAGGATGACATTCGCCAAGCTCAGCGCGGCGCCACGAGCAGCGCCTGGGTGGCGCGGCCCACGCGTCCGCGCCCGTCATACAACACGCTCTCGGCGAGCCCGATTCCATCGGCCGCGATCCGCGTCTCGGACTCCAGGCAGATCCATTCCCCCACCGGCTCGCGCTCCACATAGAGCGTCAGGTCGGGGTTGATGAACAGGTAGTCGTCCCACGAGAGCGCGGCGCTGATGCCGTTGCCGAAGTCGCCCGCGGCGGCGAGGTGCTGCAGGGCAGACGGCGTCTCGCCCGAGACGAGCGGACGACGCAGGCGAAACCACGCCGTGCACGGCCCCTGGCCCCAGGCTCCGGCGACGAAGCGGATCTCGACCGAGTCGAGCGCGAACATGGGGCGGAACGGGGCCTTGAGCTCAGCCGGCTGCCCCGCCTCGGGACCCGCCTGCGGACCCGCGCCATCGCGGCCGGCCGGCGGCGCAACTGTGGCCTGGGAGCGATGGACTCGTAGTCCTCGCGCCCTGACCACCTCGACGCCGTCGGCGAGCATCGAGGCCTCGAGCAGCTGCACCCGCTTTCCCGGCCGGACGATCTCGGCCCGCACCTCGACCGGCCCGATCGGCGCCGGGCGCACGAACTCGTAGGTCACGCGGGCCAGCGCGAGCCCCTCCACCGAGGGCAGGCGCTCGAACGCGCGCACGATCAGCGCGGCCGGCGCGCCGCCGTGCTGGGCGTTCGGATCCCATGGGCCTCGGGCCATCTCGGATGCGACGAAACGGCCATCGGAGCCTTCGAACACTGGCGTGTCGGACATCGCCGGGAACGCTACCGCCCGGCTACACTCAGGCCCGATGGAAGAGAACGGACAGACCCCGCGCGACGAGGCGACGTTCACGGTCAAGGCCGGTCTCGCCGAGATGCTCAAGGGCGGAGTGATCATGGATGTGGTCACTGCCGAGCAGGCCAAGATCGCCGAGGACGCCGGCGCCGCCGCGGTGATGGCGCTCGAGCGGGTCCCCGCGGACATCCGCCGGGACGGCGGCGTGGCTCGCATGTCCGATCCGGAGATGATCCAGGGCATCCAGGAGGCGGTCACGATCCCCGTGATGGCCAAGGCCCGGATCGGGCACTTCGTCGAGGCCCAGGTGCTCGAGGCGCTGGAGGTCGACTACATCGACGAGTCCGAGGTGCTGACCCCGGCCGACGAGGCCAACCACATCGACAAGTGGGCGTTCAGCGTCCCGTTCGTGTGCGGCGCCACCAACCTGGGCGAGGCGCTCCGGAGGATCGGCGAGGGAGCGGCGATGATCCGCTCCAAGGGCGAGGCGGGCACCGGCGACATCGTCGAGGCCGTCAGGCATCTAAGGGTGATTCGAGGCGACATCCGCCGCCTCGGGACGCTCGACGACGCCGAGCTTGCCACCGCAGCCAAGCAGCTCCAGTCTCCGCTTCACCTGGTCCGCCAGATCGCACAAGAGGGCCGGCTGCCCGTCGTGCTGTTCTGCGCCGGCGGGATCGCCACCCCGGCGGACGCCGCGCTGGTCATGCAACTCGGCGCCGAGGGAGTGTTCGTCGGCTCGGGCATCTTCAAGTCCGAGGATCCCGAGCGCCGAGCTCGGGCGATCGTGGAGGCGACCACCCACTATCAGGATCCGGCCCGGATCGCGGCCGCGTCCACAGGTCTCGGCCAGCCCATGGTGAGTCTCGAGACCTCCAAGCTCGAGGCCGAGCAGCTACTCGCCCCGCGCGGCTGGTAGCGGTGCCACCGACACCTGCCGAAGGCACCAACGGCTCACCGCCGGACCGGCCCAGGCAAGTCGGCATCCTGGCGCTCCAGGGCGACTTCGAGGCGCACGCGAAGATCGTGCGGGTGCTCGGGGCGCAGCCGCGGGAGGTCCGCATCCCCGCTGATCTCGAGGGTCTCGACGCGCTCATCATCCCCGGCGGGGAGTCGACCGTGATGGCGCTCGGGATCGAGCGCGAGGGCCTGGCGGAACCGCTGCGGAACCTCGTCCACGCAGGCACGCCGGTGCTTGGGACGTGCGCGGGGATGATCATGCTCGACCGCGAGCATCTCGGGCTCCTCGACGTGACCACACGCCGCAACGCGTTCGGTCGCCAGGTCAGGTCCTTCGAAGCCGACCTCGACCTCGACGGAATCCCGGGCGGCCCCATGCACGCCGTGTTCATCCGCGCCCCCTGGGTGGCCGAGCGCGGCCCGGAGGTCGAGGTGCTCGCGAGCGTCGGAGAGCATCCGGTGGCGATCCGCCAGGGCAACATGCTGGCCGTGTCGTTTCACCCCGAGCTGTCGGGAGACCCTCGGCTCCACGAGCTCCTGCTCGGACTGAACTAAGCCAGGCCCAACTAAGCCAGCCCCTCGAGCCACTCGGCGAGCGGCTCGAGGCTGACGACCGGTGCGTGTCCCGCGTCGATGAACGGCACGTGCTCTCGGACGACCGCGTACGCGCCGGCGGTGCCGCGCCCGAGCTCGTCGCGGCGGGCGCGCAGATCGATCGCCTGCGCGGCGCAGACGAGCTCGACGGCGGCCAGGCGAATGGCCTGACCGGCCATCTCGTAGAGACGGCGGGCGGCCACGGGCGCCAGCGTGATCCGATCCTCGATCCCCTCGGCGAGCGAGGACGTGGGCTGCTCGAGCGTGACCGGGGCGGCGAGCAGGCGGGACTCGGCCGCCAGCGCGGTGGCGCCGTGGCCGATCACCGCGAGCCCGTCCTCGGTCAGCTCGTCGTGGGCGCGCAGCCCGCTGGGAAGGCCGCTGAAGCGCGGGTCGAGCAGCTTCTGGATCCGCTCGTTGGCGATCGTGACCGCCTGGGCGAGCCCCAGCCGGGCGTAGTCGAGTCCGACGGCGACCGGGGCGATGTCGTGGTTGCCATGCGAGATCACGCGCTCCTCGTCGGCCAGGACGGCCGGATTGTCGGCGGCGGAGGCCAGCTCGGTCTCGACCAGGCCGATCGCGTGCTCGAGCGCGTGGCGGGCGGCCGCGTGGGTCTGCGGAACGTCCCGGAAGCAGAGGGGATCCTGGAGGTTGCGGGGGCTGCGCTTCCCGTCGGCGAGCGCCCCGCCGTCGAGCAGCCCGTGCAGGTGCTCGATGGTCGCGGCGATCCCTTCGTACGGGCGGAGCGTCGCCACCGCCGGGTGCAGGGCCGACGGGTTGGCGACGAAGGCTTCGATCGCGAGCGCGGCCGACACCTCGAGCGCCCGCAGCGCGGCGCGCGACCGGGCCAGCGCGAGCGCGCCGATCCCGACGCTGAACGCGTTCGAGCTGATCAGGGCGAGGGCTTCGCGCGGCGCCAGTTCGACCGGCTCGAGCCCCGCGTCGTGCATCAGGTGCCCGTCGGGCCCGTCGCCGATCAGGCAACGCGCGATCTCGGCCAGCGGGGAGAGGTCGGACTGCCCGACCGAGCCGATCAGGTGGACGGTGGGGTGCACGGCGGCGTTCAGCGCGTCGAGCAGCGACTCGACGATCGCCGGTCGCACGCCGGCGGCACCCAGCGCGAGGCCGTGCGCACGGACGAGCATGGCGGCCCGGACGAACCTCTCGGGGGCGGGCTGGCCGTGGCCCACGCAGTGAGCCAGGATCATCAGCCGGTTGAACCGGGCCTGCTCGGAGGCCTCGACGCCGTGACGCTTCTGCGGACCGACGCCGGTGGTCAGACCGTACACGGCCTCTCCCCGCTCGAGCACACGCTCGACGGTGCGCCGGGAAGCCGCGACCCGCTCGCGGGCGGCCGGATCGAGGATCGCGTGCCCCCGGCCGCCGGCGGCGCGGACGACGTCGGCGATCGTCATGGCGGCGCCGACCAGCACGGGAGCGTCGGTCGACGCGGGTGCCGGGGAGTCCGTGCTCCAGCACCGGCGCTCACGGCGAGCGGGCAGGAGCTCGAGCCACGAGGTCAGCTCGTCGGCAGGCACCGGACGGCTCATCAGGAAGCCCTGCGCGATGTCGCATCCCATCCCCTGGAGCCGCTCCCAGATCTCGGGATGCTCGACTCCCTCGGCTACGACTTCGAGGCCGAGGTTTCGGCCCAGGTCGATCGTGGAGCGCACGATCACGGCGTCATCCTCGGAGCTCGTCATGTTCGCGACGAACGAACGATCGATCTTGAGCTCGTCGATCGGCAGCCGGGTCAGGTAGCCGAGCGAGGTGTAGCCCGTGCCGAAGTCATCGACCGACAGGCGAAGACCCATCCCCGACAGCCGCTCGAGCACCGCCTTCATCCGGAACGGGTCGGCGATGATCGCGCTCTCGGTGATCTCGAGCTCGAGCCGCTCGGGTGGGACCTTCCAGTTCTCCAGCAACTGCGCCACGTTGTCCGGGAAGGAGGCGTCGATCAGGTTGCGGGGCGAGACGTTAACCGCCACTCCAAGCTCGTGACCCTCGGAAGCCCAGGCACCGCACTGGCGCAGCGCCTCGTCGATCACGTAGAGCGTGAACGGGCGGATCAGGCTGGTCTCCTGCACGGCATCGATGAACTCGTCGGGACCGACGAGTCCCCGTTCGGGGTGCCGCCAGCGCACCAGCGCCTCCACGCCGGTCACCCGGCCATCGCGGAGCTCGACCTTGGGCTGGTAGTAGAGGACGAGCTCCCGCTCGTCGATCGCGCGACGCAGCTCGCTGACGAGCGTCAGCCGACGTGGCTCGTGGCGGTCGTGCGCGAGGTCGTAGATCGCGTATGCGTGGGTGGCATTCTTGGCCACGTACATGGCGACGTCCGCGCGCTGGATCAGTCCGTCGACATCGCGGGCATGTGCCGGGAACAGGGAGATACCGATGCTGGCCTCGAGCTGAAGGGGCAGTCCGTCGAGCACGAACGGCTGCTCGAGCGCGGCGCAGACCCGCGCCGCGACCTCGGGCACCGAGTCGGCCGAGGCGCCCGGAAGGAGCACCGCGAACTCGTCGCCACCCAGCCGCGCGATCGAGTCGACCCCGCGCAGGGTGGCCTGTAGACGGTTCCCCATCTCGATCAGCACCCGGTCGCCGAAGGCGTGCCCGAGCGTGTCGTTGATCTCCTTGAAGCGATCGAGGTCCATCACGAGCACCGCAAGCTCGCCCCCGTCACGCTCGGCAGCAAGGACCGCCCTGCCGACGCGGTCGTGGAACAGGACGCGGTTGGCCAGTCCGGTCAGGGAGTCGTGCAGGGCCTGATGATGGTTGAGCTCGGCCTGCCGGCGGAGCTCATCCTCGGCGCGATCGCGGTCCTGCTCGGCCAGTACCTGCTCGGTGACATCGAGGATCACGCCGTCGAGCCACAGGTGCTCACCCTGCTCACCGAGGACCGCTCGCCCCCGCTCGGACACCCAGCGCTCGGTGCCGTCGGCGTGGATGAGCCGGTACTGGAGCGAGTAGGGAGAGCCTTCCTCCAAGGCTCGGTCGATCCCGGCGACCACGGATCCACGATCGTCGGGGTGGATGATCGAGCCGTAACTGCGGACCGCGTTGTCGACGAAGTCCGAGGACGGATAGCCGCAGATCCATTCGATGTGCTGGCTCATGAACCGGATCTCCCAGTTCTCGGTGCAGGCACACCGGTACACCGCGCCGGGGACGTTCGCCACCACCGCGCGGAACTGCTGCTCGAGTGAGTACGCCTCGTCCTCCTCCTGCCACAGGCTCATACCCCCATGATCGGGTGAAGGTACGGCGACTTTAGGCGCGCCCGCCGCGAGTAATCGGACCCGGCGGGTTCGCGCTCAGCGCCCGAAGCCGGCCGGTTCGCGCCGGCGGCTCGAGTACGCCCGGAACTGGCGCTCGAAGGCAGCCCAGTCGAACAGCGGCACGCCATCGGGATCGTCCGGCGGCGGCCCCGGATCGATGGGATCTTCGCCACCGCCGGGCGGGTCCTCGGAGTCGCTGCCCCGCGATAGCCAGGCGGCCAGCGCGCACGCGGCGATCCCGGACACGTAAACCACTCCGGCCAGAAGCGCGTGGTGGGTGAGCGAGGCCAACACGCCGACCGCATACAGGGCCAGTGCCGCGAGCACCAGGCGCCTCAGCTCGGTGGCGGGCAGACGCCGGCGAGGCGCTCGCGCGCACGCACTCAGCATGATCCCGCCCACCAGGACCAGAACCAGCACCAACTTCCACGCAATAGACGGCGGCAACGGCATCTCCAGGAAAATCATCGACTGCTGGCGTCGTCGAATCAAGCCTAACGCCGAGATTTGTCGTCCTGGCCCCGCCGAATGGTGAGCTTTTGCGCCGGCGCCTCGGTGGGTCTCGCGCGCCTACTAGACCTCGAGCCCGTGGCGCATCGTGTTCTCGGTGACCACGTGCGGCTCGACGAACTGCAGCAGGTAGTCGGGGCCGCCGGCCTTGCTGCCGGTCCCGGACAGCCGATTGCCCCCGAAGGGCTGGCGTCCCACCATCGCACCGGTGATGCTCCGGTTGACGTACAGGTTCCCGACCGGAGAGCGCTGGCGGACGTAGCGGACCGTGGCGGGATCGCGCGCGAACAGGCCGCCGGTCAGCGCGTACGGGAGCCCGTCGACGATGTCACAGGCATCCTCCACGCTCGCCACGCGGTCGATGGCCAGAAGCGGCCCGAAGATCTCCTCGTTCAGCACCGCCGAGTCACGGGGCAGGCCGGCGACGACGGTCGGCGGGCAGAACCAGCCGTGCCCGGGAACCGGCTCGACGCGGGCGACGATCTCACCCTGCTGCCGGGCCAGGGTGGCGTAGCGGTCGACCCGTTCCTGGGCGGCCTGCTCGATCACCGGGGGAACGTCGGTGCCCAGCTCGTCGGCCTGTCCGACCACCAGCACCTGCACGGCTCCGGCCACCCGCTCGATCAGCTGATCGGCGATCGCCTCGTGGACGAGCACCCGAGCCGCCGCCGAGCACTTCTGCCCGGCGTACACGAAGCCCGAGGTGACGATGCCCGGCACCGCTTCGTCGAGATCGGCGTCGGAGTCGACGATCACGCAGTTCTTGCCCCCGAGCTCTGACACCACGCGCTTGATGTGCTGCTGGCCGGGCGCGACGGTCCCGGCCGCGCGGTTGATCTCGAGCCCGACCGGCAGCGATCCAGTGAACGCGATCGTCTGCACGCGCGGATCGGCCACGAGCGCCGCGCCCACGTCGCCCTCCCCGGGCAGCAGCGCGATGGCCGAGGCGGGGACGCCGCCGGCCCGCAGGGCCTGCACGAGCATGAACGCGCAACCGGGGGACTGCTCCGCCGGCTTCAACACCACCGCGTTGCCGGTGGCCAGGGCGCCAGCCGTCATCCCGCAGGGGATGGCCAGCGGGAAGTTCCACGGCGAGATGACCGCGGTGATCCCGCGCGGCGCGTAGCGCATCTCGTTTCGCTCGCCGGGGACCTGGAGCAGCGGCGGACCGGCCTCCAGCGCGATCGCGCCGCGCGCGTAGTACTCCAGGAAGTCGATCGCCTCGCACACGTCCGCGTCGGCCTCGGGCCAGGGCTTGGCGCACTCGCGGACCTCGAGGGCCGCGATCTCGAGCCGGCGCTCGCGCAGCCAGGCCGCGGCGCGGAGCAGGGCCGCCGCGCGCTCGGCGGCGCTCACCGACCGCCACGCGCGCAGGCCGCGCTCGGCCTCCTCGAGTGCTGCTCCCACGTCCGCCTCACCGGCGCGGGTGGCCACCGCGACCACGCGGTCCGGCTCGCCGGGGTCCGTCGAGACCAGCTCCGCGCCCGAGCGCTGCTCGCCTCTCCCGATGATCACCGGAACCCGCAGGGGGAGGCGGCCGGACAGCGCGCGCATGGCGTCCTGCAGCTGGGCCCGGACCGGCGCGCGCCGCAACTCCAGCACGGGCTCGTTGGCAAACGGGGGGAGCGTCGACACGCCGTGCGACGTTAACAGGCGCTACTGACCGGGCGGGTGCGGCTCTTCGCCGGCGCCGGTCGCCCAGGGCGGGGGCGGTGGCGTCTCGATCTCGTGCTCCGGTGAGGCCTCGGCGGAAGCTTCGGGGGCCTGCTCGGCCTCGGGCGCCTGCTCGGCCTCGGGCGCCGGCTCGGACGGCGCGGGCGGCTGCGGCCACTCGGCCGGCACCTCGTGAACCTCGCTCTCCTCGTGGGGCCAGCCCACGTACTCCCGGCGTGCCCCCTGCTGGGCCTCGCGTTGCCACGACGCCGGCTCCTGGGGCCAGGCGCGCCGCACGGCACCCTGGGCGGCGACGTCGAAATCGCCCGGCCAGATCGTCGCGTCGTCGTACAGGGCGTTGAGCAGCACCGCGCCCCTGAGGTTGGCGCCCTGGAGGTTCGCGCCCTCGAGGTTCGCGGCCTCCAGGCCGGCGCCCTCGAGGTTGGATCCGGTCAGGTCAGCGCCGGTCAGGATCGCTCCGTGCAGGCCGGCGTCCTTGAGGTTGGCCCCGGTCAGCCCGGCGTCCTTGAGGTTCGCGCCCTTCAGCGCCGTGCCCTCGAGGTTGGCGCCGTACAGGCGGGCGCCCTCCAGGTTGGCCCCCCACAGCACCGTGTCGTTCAGGTTGGCCAGCAGCAGCCCGGCGCCCCTGAGGCTCGCCCCCTCGAGGTCCGCGGCATTCAGATACGCCTTGAACAGGTCGGCGCCCTCCAGGTTCGCCCCGCTGAGCAGCGCGCGCTCCAGGTGAGCGCCGGTGAGCGTGGCGCCGCCCAGGGCCGTGTAAGAGAGAAACAGCGGTGCGTCGGTGTCCTGCTCGAGCATCCGCCGGCCGAGGACCGTGATCGCGGCCTGCACATCGGTCGGGGGACGCAGCCGAGCGTCGGCGCCGCCGGCTCCGGCCCCCGGACGCGCGCCGTTGCCGACCCGGCCGTTCGTGCGCGTGGGCCACGGCGCGTGCTCGCGGACGTACGCGGCCAGGATCTCCATGATCGGCGGGTGGTGCTCGGGCGACTCCCGCGCCAACCGCTCGAGCGAGTAGATACCGCCCAGACGCACGTCGAGTGCGGGATGCCCGAGCTGATCGACCGCGCGCATGAAGCGCTCGATCACCAGCCGCTCCTGGTTCTCATCCCGCCGCTCACGCGACGTGCTGCGCAGCAGATAGATGGCCACCCCGCCGGCCAGGGCACCGAGGGTGAGCACGACCAGCGCGACCCGCACGCGGCTCAGCTCGTTCAGGCGGGCGGTGCCGGTCAGGCCCTTGGTCGACACCAGCCACGGCGGCGCGAACCGGATCACGAGCGCGCTGACGCCGGCCAGGACGACCAAGGCGAGGATCAGCAGCAGCAGTCGGCCGAGCCGCCTCCTCCATCGTGACGAGCGCTTCATGGCTGGGCTGGAACTATGGCCTATATATCCCCGTGCGCCGGGCGTGCATCAGCTCTTGCATCGGATGCGAAGGCGCCGCAAAATCGCTCACATCCGCGCCCTCCATACTGGTTAAATCGCTTTGTGGAGCGAGGACCGACACAGCGGTTGGAGTACGTCGAGCTGATCGAGAAGCTCGAGGCGGCCCAGGAGAGCGACGTGGTCGAGCAGGCGCTCACCGCCGCGCAGCAGCACCTGGGCATGGATGCCTCCTACATCACGACGATCGACGCCCACAGCCAGACGATCCACGCGATCGTCGGCGACGCCGACACGGCCGCGCGCTACACGGGCACCGTGTTCCCGGTCGAGCAGACCTATTGCATGCGGATGCTGAACGGCGAGATCCCGAACATCGTCCCGGACACCCGGGCCGAGCCGGGGCTCCGCGACCTGGACGTGACGCGCGAGTTCCACTCCTACGTTGGTGTCCCGGTCACCCTCTCGGACGGCCGCGTGCACGGCACGCTGTGCTGCGTGAGCCACGAAGCGCGCACCGGGCTGGGGTCAGAGGAGCTGAACTTCATGCAGACGCTTGCCGGCATCGTCGGCGCCCGGGTGGACCAGGCCCGGGGCGATCTGGCTCGCATGACCGAGCGATTCCGGCCCGCCCGGCCCTAGACCGTCGCGCGCCGGGGCAACGCTACGGGGCCGCGAGCAGCTGCTTGACCGGCACCCCGCGGGCCTGCTCGTGCAGGAACGATTCGTTGCTGGTGTTCTCGAGCAGCCGTCGCACCAGGTAGGCCATGCCGGCCACGAGGTCGCCGATCGGGCAGTAGGCCCGGACCCGGAAGCCACGGCTGGAGAGAGCCTCGGCCAGCTGATCGCCCAGTCCACGCAGCACCTGTAGCTCGAGGTCGCGGTCCTCGCCGCCGATGCTCCGGTTGTAGGCGATCGCGTGTGCCACCGAGCGCAGGTTGTGCGAGGCGACCGCGACGCGCACGGCGGACCGGGGGTCAAGAAGGCGCCGGGTCAGCGTCTCGAAGTTGCGATCGCACTCGGCCTTGACCTGGAACACCGGCGTGGGCCAGCCGTGCTGGCTCGCCTGCACGAGCTCGTGGTCCCAGTAGGCGCCCTTGACCAGACGGACGGTCAGCGGCGGCGTGCGACCCGACGACGGAGCCCACTCGAGAATCCGCTCGAGCTGCTCGGGCGAGTCGCGCAGGTAGGCCTGGAGCACCAGGCCGGCCGACGGACCCCGCAGGAACTCCTCCTCGGCGAGCACCTCGAGCACGAGGTCGAGCACCGCCTCGCGCGAGTCGAGCGACTCCATGTCGATGTGGATGTGCGCGCCGAGCTCGTCGGCGTGGCGGAGCAGCGGACGCAGGCGCTCCGCCGCGTCGCGGCGACCGCGCTCCGGCGCGTCGGGTCGCAACAGGGGGGTCAGTGCCGAGATCTTGACCGATACGTTGGTGCGGGGAATCGGCCCGGCGCTGTCGCGTTCGAGCATGTCCCGCGGCGGCCATCCCGCCTCGAGCCGAGCGAGATCGGCGAGCGCCTCGTCGCAACGCGCGGCGTAGCGATCGGCCTCGGCCCGGGTCACGGTGGCCTCACCGAGCAGGTCGACCGAGGTGGCCACCCCGCGGTTCCAGAGGTCGCGCAGGACGCCCAGAGCGGAGGCCGGCGTCTCGCCGACGATGAACCGGTGGGCCATGTGACGCACGCCGGCGGCCGCGGCGGCCCCGATCGCCCGCCGTCCCGTCTTGTTGTCGGCCATGCGCATCGCTACGGCCAGCGGCGGTGGGGCATCGGGCACCTCGCGGAGGAATTCCCGGAGGTGGCGGGCGAGATCGTCGAGAGAACGGCAGGCCGGCGTCACGTCGACGAACCGGAACAGCGCTGCCTTCAACTCCTGATCGGCCGAGGCCAGGTCCATGGCGCGCTGGTCGATCGCCCGCAGCGGATGCCGGGCGCTCGAGGGAAAGGCCGAGGCGAGGTCGGTGCCGACCTCACGGATCGAGCGCTCGAGGTCGTCCTGGTCGACCGTCACGCCGCTCTGGGTCGTCGTCCCGACCACAACTACAGGATGTTGACCGCGCGGGCCACCACGAGGCCCACCGTGACCAGCGAGGCGATCGACTGCGCGCTCATCAGCCACTTGGCCGTCGGGGTCAGCGGCATCGTGTCGGTGGGGCTGAAGGCGGTCGCGTTCGTGAGGGAAACGTACAGATAGTCGATCAGCCGGGGGATCCAATCCTTCGGCGCCCAGCGCGGATCGGTCATCTGCGGAAACAGGAAGTCCGGGAAGTCCCGCTCGTGCCGGGCCCGGGCGGCCGGGCCGCCCCGGTCGATCTCCCAGTACCACAGGCCGAACAGCAGCACGTTTGTGCACCACAGCACGATGCCGGACAGGATCAGCGCATGGCCGTTCTGCTTGTCGGTCTGCAGCAGCCGATTGCAGAGCCGGACGAGCGCGAGGATGTTGGCCCCGCTGACGAACGCGATCATCCCGATCGCCACGTGGCGGCGGAACCGCGAGTGGCGCACGTTGGGGTGCGGCGAGACGATCACGAGGCCGATCAGCAGGGCCCCCTCCATGGCCGGCAGCAGCCAGCTCGGGCCCACGCTGACCTGCTCAGAGAGCGAGAGCTGAAGCGCGATCGCGCAGGCGACCACGACCTGCGGCTCCCAGAACGGCAGCCACCGCTCGACCATGGCGAGGAACTTCTCGCGGGGCCGGTGCGGAGCGTCGCGGGGTCGGTGCGGAGCCTCGCGGGGCCGGCGAGCGGTGTGTCGGAGCTCCTCGCTAGGGTCCATGGCGCGTCCGGGATAGTGGCACGCAGCTGCAAGGGGAAGGAGCCGAGCTAACCATGCCCGAACAAAGTCTCATGAAGAGAGGGCTCGTGTCGCCGCTCGCGTTAGTGGCACTGGCGTTTATGCTCGCCGGCTGCGGGAGCGCCGGGGGCGGAGCCGCCACGTCGACCTCGAGCGCCGGCACGAGCACCGCCGCGGCGGCCACGCCGGCCACAAGCAGCACGACGAGCACCGACGCGCCCGCCCACGACCACGACGGTGACGGCTACCTCGACGACGGCCGCGGGCTCGACGCCGTGCCGAGCCGCCAACCTGGCGCTCTCGTTCCTCGGCCAGCAGGGCGGGATGGGCCACGGTGAGATCGGCTTTCAGCTGCGCAACACGAGTGGTGAGGGCTGCCGCACCTATGGCTATCCGGGCATCCAGTTCCTCGACCAGCACGGCGGGTCGCTCCCGACGATCCCGCACCACACGACGAACGACTTCTTCGGGTCCACTCCGGCGGTACCGCTCGTGATCGCCCCGGGAGCGAGCGCCTCGTTCCGGCTCGACGTGGGCCACGGGGTGGCGACGGCCAACGGCTGCGCCACCGCCTACGCCCTTCAGGTGATCCCGCCGAACGACACCGCGACGCTGCGCACGTCGATCCCGAACGGGGCCTACGAGTGCCGGGACGCGAATGTGTCCCCGCTGCGCGCGGGCACCACCGCCTACCCGTAGGAACCCGAGGCGGGGTCAGGCCTCGCCCACGGGCAGCCACAGCGGCCCGTGCTCGAGTGCCCGGGTGATCTCCTCGGCGGGCACCGCGCGGGAGAAGTGAAAGCCCTGGGCCAGCCCGCAGCCCAGGCGGCTCAGCTCCCGGACGTGCTCGGAGGTCTCGACCCCCTCGGCGACCACGTCGAGCGACAGCGCGCGCGACATGGCGATGATCGTCTCGGTGATCGCGGTGTCCCGCGGCTCCGAGCCGAGCCCGTCGACGAACGAGCGGTCGACCTTCAGCACGTCCAGCGGGAGTCGGGTCAGGTAGCTGAGAGACGAGTAGCCGGTCCCGAAGTCGTCCAGCACCAGGCGGACCCCCAGCGCCTTCAGGGCGTTCAGCACCTCGCCCAGCCCCTCTGCGTCGCGAACCATCACGGTCTCGGTGATCTCGAGGCACAGGCACGCCGGATCCAGGCCCGTGCTCCGCAGGACCGATCCGACCACGTCGGGCAGCGAGCGGCGAGACACCTGGACGGCGGACAGATTGACCGACATCGTCAGCGGAGCGGCATCCGGGCGGGCCCCGTACCACTGTGCCGCCTGGCGGCAGGCCCGCTCGAGCACCCAGCGGCCGATCGGCTCGATCAGGCCGTTCTCCTCGGCGATCGGGATGAACTCCGAGGGGGGAATCTCGCCACGCTCGGGGTGGCGCCAGCGCAGCAGCGCCTCGACACCCACGATGCCGAACGTGCGCAGCGAGACCACCGGCTGATACTCCAGGCGCAGCTCGTCTCGCTCGATGGCCCGGCGCAGATCGTTCTCGACCCGCAGACGCTCGATCGCGCGGCCGCGCATGCCCTCGTCGAACACCTCGTAGCGCGCCCGCCCGCGGTCCTTGGCCCGGTACATCGCGGCGTCGGCGTCGCGGATCAGCTCGTCGGCCTGCTCGCCGCCGCGGGCCACCGCGATCCCGATGCTGGTGGTCACGAAGTGCTCGGAGCCCGACAGCACGAACGGCCGGGCGAAGATCGTCGCGATCCGCTCGGCGGTCTCGATCGCGTCACGCTCGGAAGCGATGTCCTCGAGCAGGATCCCGAACTCGTCGCCTCCGAAGCGGGCCACGGTGTCGCTCGAGCGCAGCGCCTGCTTCAGGCGCGGGGCGGCCGCGGTGAGAAGGTCGTCGCCCACGTGATGGCCGAGGCTGTCGTTGACCAGCTTGAAGTGGTCGAGATCGAGGAACAGGATCGCGCACAGCGACCCCGCCCGCCCCAGCCGAGCCAGGGCATGCTCGAGCCGGTCCACGAACAGCACGCGGTTCGGCAGGCCGGTGAGCGGATCGTGCACGGCCCGCTCGCGGATCGCGTCCTCGATGGCCTGCCGCTCGAGCGCGTCGGCCAGCACGTTGGCCAACGCCTGAAGGAAGTCGACGTCCCCCTGGCCGAAGCTCCGTGACGCCATCGCCTGGACCACCAGCACGCCGAACGGCTCACGCGAGCGGCCCTCGATCTTGACCGACAGGCCGGCTCCGGTCCGCCGGCCCCCGAACTTCGGCTGCTCGAAACGGGTCTCGGCGTCCCAGT
Organism: uncultured Solirubrobacterales bacterium; assembly: GCA_963834625.1. Classification (GTDB taxonomy): domain Bacteria; phylum Actinomycetota; class Thermoleophilia; order Solirubrobacterales; family Solirubrobacteraceae; genus Palsa-465. The sequence continues at coordinate 349,221 of CAWICM010000002.1, forward strand.
CCTCGACGATCACGGGAGCGCCCGTGAGCAGCGTGTAGCCGGCCTGCGAGCCTTCCCCGGCCGGGTACTTGAGGCTGCCGAAGGCCGACTCGGGCCAGCCGATGCCGGCTCTCAGAACGAGCGCGGTCTCGGCGGGCAGGAGCTCCCACACGGCCGAGATCTCCACCTGAAGGAGCTCTGCCGCGGTGCTGACCGCCTCCTGCATGAGGTCGAGCGTGCTCGCGCCCTCCAGCGCGTGCTCGCCGAGCAGCGCCACCGCGGCCTGCTGGGCCGCGCGCCGCTCGAGCTCGACCTCGAACTGCTTACGCTCGGTAACGTCGGACAGGACCCCGTGCCAGCGCATCTCGCCGTTGTCGTCTCGGGCCAGCACCGCGTCGTCGCGGATCCAGACCACCCGCCCGTCCCGGTGGAGCATCCGGTACTCGAGCGCGGGGCTCTCGGGATCGGCGCCGGTCAACGCCTCCTCGCGGGCCAGGACCCACTCGCGGTCATCGGGGTGCAGCCGATCGAGCCACATCGTTGGCTCCGAGCACCACGTCGTCGGGCTGTAGCCGAGGATCTGCTCGATCTGCGGGCTCACGTAATGCCAGCGCCCGAGCTCGCCGGCGTCGGCGACGTAGACGATCGCGGGGACGCGCTCGAGCAGCTCGGACAACCCGGCGCCGGCCATCCCGCCCGACTCCGATTGCACGTGCCCCGCGCCGGACACGCCGGCGCTGTCGCAATCCCCGACCATGTCCCCTGCTAATCGGCAGAACCGGCCCCGAGCCGTACCCTCCATGGACGCGGGCTGTCTGCGCGATTACACGTCAGAGCGCCTCGAACCGCGACACGCCGTCGGTGTCGTGCTCGATCGCCTGGCCTCCTTCGACCAGCAGGTCGAGATGTCCGAGGACCTCCGACAGGGTCAGATAGGCCTGGGTGACCGCCACGTTTCCCCACATCTGCAGGGCGATCTCGTAAGCGCTGAGCGGTTGCCCATCGAGGATCTGGTGGACTCGCGCCGCGCGCCGGCGGTGCATGCGGAGGCGCTCGTCGATCAACTCGGCGTGCTCCAGGATGGGGTCGCCGTGGCCGGGGAGGATGAGGCGGGCCGGCATCTCGCGGGTGAGGCGCAGCGAGTCGATGTACTGCAGGAGCGCCCGGGGTCGCGGCTCCGGGGGTCCTGACAGCGGCCGCGAAACGAGCGGATTGGACGAAATCCGGGCCAGCAGGTGATCTCCGGCGATCAGGATCTCGCGCTCCTCGTCCCACAGGATCGTGTCCGACGGGCTGTGCCCGGGACGCTGGAAGATCCGAAACGTGCGGTCGCGGAGCCTCAGCTCCTCGCCGTCGCGCAGCGGGACGGTCACGTGGCCGCTCGAGCCGAAGGCGCGGAAGGCCGCGGCCAGAGACCCGAGCACGGTGGCCAGGTCGTCGGGCACCCCGTGCCGGCGCATGACCGCCTGCGCGAACTCGTCATCGGCGGCGGCGCTGCGCGAGAAGCTCTCCAGATAGGGACCGAGCAGGTGGAGCGCGGCCACCTCTGCCCCGGAGCGGCGGGCCAGGATCTCGAGCAGGCCGAGATGGTCCATGTGCTGGTGGGTGAGCACGATCAGCTCGAGGTCCTCGATCCGGCGGCCGTGCGCCTCGAGCGCGCGCTCGAGGTCGTCGAGCGACTTGCCGGAGTTGGGCCCGGTGTCGATCAGCGTGAGCGGCTCGTCCTCGATCAGGTAGCAGTTCACCCGGCCGACCAGGAACGGGGTGGGCAGCGCGATCCGGTGGATGCCCGTCCGCTGCGCGAGCGCCAGTGCGTCGTCGGCGCTGGTAGCGCGGCGATCCGGTGTGGTCACGAACGGATCACGGCCAGCACCTCGTCACGCCGGCGCTCCATGTCCTCGCGCGAGCGCAACGACTCCAGGGTCAGGCGCAGCAGCGGCTCGGTGTTGGAGGGGCGGACGTTGAAGTGCCAGTCGTCGTACTCCACCGACAGGCCGTCGAGGTGGTACTGCTCGCCGTCCGAGTACCGCTCGGCGAGCTCCTCCATCTTGGCCTCCCCGTCGGAGACCTCGGTGTTGATCTCGCCCGAGATGAAGTACTTCGAGCGGTAGGGCTCGAGCAGCTCGGACATCCGCTTGCCGCGCTTGGACAGCAGCTCGAGGATGAGCAGCGCTGGGACCGTCCCCGAGTCGGCGCAGAAGAAGTCGTGGAAGTAGTAGTGGCCTGACACCTCGCCGCCGAACACCGCGTGCTCGTCGCGCATCCGGGTCTTGAAGAAGGCGTGCCCGACTCGGTTCATCAGGGCGCGGCCGCCCGCCTGCTCGGCGACGTCCTTGACCGCCCAGCTCGCCCGGACGTCGTACAGAATCGTGGCCGCGGGGTTCTTCTCGAACATCGACTCGGCCAGCAGCGCGGTCAGGAAGTCCCCGTCCACGAACGCGCCCTGGTCGTCGATGAAGAAGCACCGGTCGGCGTCTCCGTCCCAGGCGATCCCCAGCTCGGCCTTCTGACGGGCGACCTCACCCATGATGAACTTGCGGTTCTCCTCGAGCAGAGGGTTCGGCTCGTGGTCGGGGAAGCGCCCGTCGGGCTCGAAGTAGTTCTCCTCGAGCTCCAGGCCAAGACGCTGAAGGATCGGCCCGACCATCGGACCCGCCATCCCGTTGCCGCCGTCGACGACCACGCGCATCGGCTTGACCGCCTCCGGGTCGATGAACTTCAGGACGAACTCGTGGAATCCCTCGTATAGGTTCACGGACTCGACCGAGCCGCCCCCCGGGGGGTCGCCGAGGCCGGCCTCCACCTTCTCCTGCACGTCTCCGATGCCCGAGTCCCCCGAGAGCGCGAGCGCTCCGCGCTTGATCAGCTTGGCCCCCGTGTAGCGCGCCGGGTTGTGCGACGCGGTGCACATCAGCCCGCCGTCGAGGTCGCGGGTGCCGATCATGTAATAGAGCATCTCCGTAGCGATCTCGTTGCCATCCAGCACGGTGGCGCCCTCGGCGCACATGCCCTTGCGGTAGGCCTCGGTCAGCTCGGGTGCGGTCAGGCGCATGTCGTGCCCGAGGCCCAGGCGGAGCTCGGCGGTCGGCTTATCCTCGAGCTCGCCGATGACGCGCGCGAACGCCCGCCCGATCTGCTCGGCCAGGCCGGCGTCGATGTCCGAGCCGTACAGGCCGCGGATGTCATAGGCCTTGAAGATGTCTGGATTGGCGACGGGCACCGCGGCGCATCCTACCCTTGGCGCGCCCGATGAATAATCCGCCCTCCCAGCCCACGGTCGTGATCCTGTGCGGCGGGCGCGGCACGCGCCTGCAAGAGCACTCCTCGGCCGTGCCCAAGCCGCTGGTCGAGGTCGGGGGCCGCCCGATCGTGTGGCACGTGATCAACATGTACGTGGCGCACGGTTTCCGGGAGTTCCTGCTGCTCACCGGCTACCGGGCCGCCCAGGTCGAGGCGTTCGCGGCGGCAGCGCCCTGGCCGCAGGACGTCCGCATCGCCTGCCTCGACACCGGCTCCGACACCGCCACCGGGGAGCGCCTGCGCCAGGCGGCGCCCGCGCTCGGGCGGGAGGAGCGCTTCTGCCTGGCCTACGCCGACGGAGTGGCCGACATCGACCTCGCCGCCCTGCTCGCCCAGCATCGCGAGCACGGCGCGGCCGCCACCATGGCCGTGGTCCAGCCGCGGCTCCCGTTCGGGGTGGCCCGCCTGAACGGCGACGGCGGGGTGCTGGGGTTCACCGAGAAGCCCCGCAGCGAGCTGTGGGTCAACGCCGGCTTCTTCTGCTTCGAGCGCGCGGCGCTCGACGTGCTCGAGCCGGGCAACACACTGGAGCGTGAGCCACTCGAGCGCCTGGCCGCGGCCGGCGAGCTCCGTGCCTTTCACCACCGGGGGTTCTGGGAGTGCATGGACACCTACAAGGACTGGCTCACGCTGAACGAGCTGTGGGCGGGCGGGCGCGCCCCCTGGGTCCTAAACTGAAAACGCATGTCCGGACACTCCAAATGGGCTTCGATCAAGCACAAGAAGGCCGTCGTCGACGCCCGGCGCGGTCAGCACTTCACCAAGCTGGCGCGCGCGATCAGCGTTGCCGCGCGTGAAGGCGGTGGCGATCCGACCGGGAATTCGGCGCTGGCGCTGGCCATCCAGAAGGCCCGCGATGCCTCGATGCCCAAGGACAACATCGAGCGCGCGATCGCCAAGGGCACCGGCGAGGGCGCGGACATGGACCAGATCGAGACCGTGCTTTACGAGGGCTACGGCCCCGGCGGCGTGGCGCTGCTGATCGAGGCGCTGACCGACAACCGCAACCGGACCGGCGCGGACATGCGCCATCTGCTGGGCAAGCACGGGGGCAACCTGGGGGAGCCTGGCTCGGTGGCCTACCTGTTCGACAAGCGCGGCGTGATCGTGGTCGATGCCAACCGCTACAGCGAGGACGACCTGATGCCCGCGATCGACGCCGGCGCGGAGGACATCTCGCTCGACGAGGACGTGTTCGAGGTGATCACCGAGCCGGCGGACCTGGCCGCGGCGCGCGATGCGCTCGTCGAAGCCGGCATCGAGATCGAGAGCGCCGACCTCACCCAGCGCCCGCGCGCGCGGGTGCCGGTGGACGAGTCCGACGCGGCGAAGCTGATCAAACTGATCGACGCGTTAGAGGAAAACGACGACGTCAACGCAGTCCACGCGAACTTCGACGTCGACAGCGCCGTGCTCGAGCGCGTCGCGCAGTAACTCGGTCCATGGCGCAGTGACACGGGCCTTATCCGGGGCCGCTACCCTCGTTCGCCGATGAAGACAAGAACCCTGATCCTGCCCCTGCTCGCCCTCGCCGCGGCCGCCGCCGTCGCCGGCTGCGGCGGCTCGTCCAAGGCGTCGGGCATCGTGCCCGCGCCGCAGGGCGGCGCCACCGCGACAACCGTCGCGACCACGCCCAAGCCACCCCCGGCGATCGCCAAGAAGCCGGTGGTCAACGTGCCCAAGGGTCCGGCGCCGTCCAAGCTCGTGACCAAGGACCTCGTCGTCGGGACCGGCCAGACCGCCGCGGCGGGCCAGACGGTAACCGTCAACTACGTCGGGGTGCTGTACAAGAACGGCAAGGAGTTCGACTCGTCGTGGAGCCGCAACCAGCCGTTCACGACGCCGCTAACGACTGGCAGCGTGATCCCGGGCTGGGTCCAGGGAATCCCCGGCATGAAGGTGGGAGGCCGGCGCGAGCTGATCATTCCGGCGAGCCTGGCCTACGGCAAGAAGGGCAGCGGCTCGACGATCCCGCCTAACTCGCCGCTTGTGTTCGTCGTCGATCTGCTCTCGATTTCTTCTTAGGCTTCTCCTTCGCGCGCTCCGAATCCGGACCGGCGTCGCCGGGCTCCCGCCGACGCGCGCGGTACAGCGGGACGGCGTCGGACATGCCCTTGAGCTTGTGCTTACGCGCGAAGGACCAGTCGAACTCCTGGGTGGCGGCGTCGCGGACCTCCTCGGTGCAGAGCACCGCGCCGGGGCGGGCCACGCCGGTGACCCGGCTGGCCAGATTGACCGCGTGGCCGTAGAAGTCGCCCGCGCGCTGCAGAGCGCTGCCGAACGCGACCCCGGCGCGCATGCTCGGGAGCTCAGCCGCCTGTACTGCCTCGAGCAGCGACAGTGCGGTTGAGACGAGCGGCCCCGGCTCGGAGCTGACGAACATCGCGGCGTCGCCGATCGTCTTGACAAGGCGCACCGGGGGCTCGGTCACCTCGTTGGCCAGCTCGGCCAACTTGCTGGCCAGGCCCCCGAGCTCCTGGGGGTCGACCTGGGCCCCCAGGCGGGTGAACCCGACCATGTCCACGAAGCACACCGCGATCTCCTGGGCGCGACCGGCCTCGCCGGCCTCGCGCTCCGCCCGGCTCAGTATCCCGCGCCGCACCGCCTCGGCCAGGTGCTGCTTGTAGGCGGCCACCAGCACCGGGTCGATGGCCGGGATCAGCTGCTCGGCCACCGAAGCGAAGCGCTGAGCGACCTCATCCTCGCTGTCGCCGGGCTTGAGGAAGGCGTCCACGAAAGCGCCGGCGGTGGCGGCGGCCAAGCGGGCCATGCCCTCACCCAGCACGCGGGTGATCTCGGCGATCGCCTCCTCGCCGAGCCCCACGTCGATGAACATCTTGGTCGAGTCGGCCGCCTTGACCTCCTCCTCGCCGAACACCCGGTCATCCGCGGCGGCCTCGGGGAGGCCGAGGAGGCGCCTGATCCTCAGCAGCTGGGTGGCGCGGAGACCGGTGCGCTCCTCGAGCTCGTTGGCGGTGTAGCGCCCGCCCAGAACGCGCTCGACGAGGAGCAGAGGGAGACGGTCCTCGTTGACGGCGTCCTTGAGCGCCTTAAGCGAGTAACCCTCCTCGACCAGCCGGCGCAGGAGACGCTCGCGGGCAGCGCGATCCTCGCCCTCCAGTCCGTCGAGCAAGCCGGCGTCGTCGAAATCCACGCCGGGGATGGTTGCGCAAACGCCCGGGGTCCGTCGAGGATCCGGGCGATCGGCTAGCATCGGGCCGCCTCGGGGGTCCTGTCCCAGCCGGCGTGTGTCAGCGTCGCTGGTGGGCCCGCATTTATCCCGTCTCACCCCACTCAGTCACATGCTTTCGATCCTCATGCCCGTATACAACGAGCGCGAGCGCGTCGAGCGCGCGATCGCCGAAGTGCTCGACACGCCACTGCCGACCGAGTTCGAGCTGATCGTGGTCGACGACGGCTCGACCGACGGCACGCGCGAGATTCTGCGGGAGGGCAGCTGGGACCCGCGGGTCCGGCTGTTCGAGCATCCCGAGAACCGGGGCAAGGGCGCCGCGGTCCAGACCGCCCTGGCCGAGGCGCGGGGTGACTACGCCGCGATCTTCGACGCCGACCTCGAATACGACCCGAGCGATCTGGGATTGCTGATGCCGCCGCTCCTGGATGGCCGCACCAATGCGTGCTTCGGGGTGCGAGCATTCGACGGGTACACGAGCCACTCGTTCCTGTTCGTGCTCGGGAACAAGGGCGTGACGTTCGCGTGCAACGTCCTGTTCAACGTGTACCTGCACGACATCATGACCTGCCACAAGATGATCCGCACCGACGTGTTCCGCAGCCTGCCACTGCGCTCGCCGGGCTTCGCGATCGAGCCCGAGATCACCGCGCGTCTGGTCCAGCGCGGCGAGCGGATCTTCGAGGTGCCTGTGCATTACCGGGCGCGCGCCACCGACGAGGGCAAGAAGCTGACCGCGGTCGATGGCTTCCGGGTGCTGGGCACGCTGCTGCGCTGCCGCTTCTCGGACCCGTCCCGGCGGTGAGGTGAGCGCCACCCAGACACCCGCTCCGTCGCACATGCCGGCGCGTGCGTCGGCTGGGTTCGGGCGGGGCGAGCTCTGGAGGTCGTGGGGGCAGCGGTATCCGTTCATTTGCGCGACCGTTGCCTGCGTCCTGCTGGCGGCTCTGTCGGCCGCGGTGCTTCCGACCGTGCCGAGCTATGACCCGTGGTCCTGGATCTCCTGGGGGCGCGAGGTCGTCGACCCACACCTGAGCTTCGTCATCAGCGGCGGGCCGTCGTGGAAGCCGCTGCCGTGGTTCTTCACGATCGTGTGGGCGCTGTTCGGCAGCACGGCGGCGCCGACGTTGTGGGTGATCACCGCGCGCGCCGGCGGACTGCTCGGACTCGTCGCCGCATATCGGCTGGCCGCGCGGGTCGTGGGGGCCCCTCGCTGGGCGGCGGCAGTTGCCGGGGTGCTGGCGGCCGCCGCTGTGGTCGTCACCCAGGAGTGGTTCTACTACATGTTCCGGGGGACGTCCGAGCCGATGCTGATCGCATGCGCGCTATGGGCGATCGACCGGCATCTGGAGCGGCGGTATGGCTGGGCGTTCGTCCTCGGCGTGGCGCTCGGGCTCATGCGCCCCGAGGCTTGGCCTCTGCTGATCGTCTACGGGGCCTGGCTGTGGTGGCGCCATGGATCGACGCGGATGCGGGTGCTGGTCGTGCTCGGGCTTTTCTCGCTCCCGTTCTTCTGGTTCGTCCCGCCGTGGATCGGCTCCGGCCAGCCGTTCCTGGCCGCCTCTCACGCCAAGGACTACAACGGCCACCTCGGGTCGGATCCGTTCTTGACGGTGCTCGGGCGCGGGCTGGACATCGGGACGATCCCGGTGCTCGTACTCGGCGCGGTGGCGGTGGCGATGGCGTGGCTGCGGAGTCCACGCGACTGGCTGACGATCTGGCTCGGGGCGGGCGCGGCCGCGTGGTGGGTCGTGGTAGTCGGGATGACGCTCGACGGCTATCCCGGACTCGAGCGCTTCTACCTGCCGGCCGCCGGTGTGACCGCGGTGCTGGCCGGGGTCGGCGTGGTGCGTCTGGCTTCGGTGCTGTCGCGTGGGCGAGCGCTGGTGGCCGCCGGCGTCGTCGTGGGGCTGGTGGCCCTGACGATCCCGTTCATCGGCGGGCGATTGAACGACGCCCGGGCGCAGGAGAAGGTCGCCTCCCAGGCCGTGACGCGGCTCGATCAGCTCTCGGCCGCGGTCGCCGCGGTGGGCGGGCATGACCGCGTCTTCCCGTGCAAGTCCTCGTTTGCCGCCGTCAACCACGGCGTGCAGACCGCGCTGGCCTACAAGCTCCACGTCACGCTCGAGCGCGTCGGGACCTCGATGATCCACCAGGGCGTGATGTTCGTCGGGCCGCACGACTCGATCGACGGCGAGGCGGCGCAGATCAAACCCGACCTCACGGGGCGCCAGCTGCTGGCCGTGGTCGGTGCCTGGCGGGTCTATCGGGTGACCAAGCCCGGCGACGATACGAGCTGCGTCGGCTCGTAGCCGCAGCGCGTTCGGCCTCGCACACCCTGGTCACCTGGCCGTGGTTTCAGGGCCGCGGCTCGCCTATGTTCGCGAAGTGGCACGACTTCCGGTTGCCTTCTCGAGCGACGGCGATCCCGGCGGCGCTCCTCACCGGCCCCGCTCGTCTTTGAGACGATTCGGGGCGATGGGGTCGAGCGCCGCGCTGATCGGTCGCGAGCGCGAGCTGGCCGAGCTCGGGCAGGCGATCGGCCGCTCGCGCATGGTGACGTTGACTGGCCCGGGCGGCAGCGGAAAGACGCGGGTGGCGCTCGAGCTCTCCCGGCGGCTCGCCGACCGCGCGGGGCCGCTGGCCAGCGCGGTGGTCGAGCTCGCGGTCGTCCGCGGCGCGGAGCGGGTCCTCGACGTCGTGCTGCGCACCATGGACATCCGAGAGCGTGGCGGTCGCACCCGCATGGACGTTCTCGTCGACCGCCTCGTCGATCGCGAGATGCTGCTCGTGCTCGACAACTGTGAGCACCTGGCGGCCGAGGTCGGTCGTCTGGCCGCGGAGTTGCTCGAGCACGTGCCGGGTGTGCGATTGCTCGTTTCGAGCCGCGAGCCGATCGGCGTTGCCGGCGAGTTGGTCGTCGCGCTGCCGCCGCTGAGTCTTCCGGAAGCTGGCGGCGACGTCGCGGCCGTGGTCCGCTCGGACGCCGGCCGGTTGTTCGTCGATCGGGCCTCGGCTGCCGACCCGGGGTTCGCCCTGACGCCGGCGAGCGCACGCAGCGTCGTCCGCATCTGTCGCGCGCTGGACGGCCTCCCGCTCGCGCTCGAGCTGGCCGCCGCCCGCGTCGTGACGATCTCCACCGCGGACATCGCCGAGGGCATCGCACGTCACGGACGGCTGGCCGCCGGCTCGGGTGACGGCGGACTGCCTCAGCACCACTCGATCCGCGCCTCGCTCGACTGGAGCCTGCAACTGCTCGACCCCGACGAGCGCCGGCTGCTTCGGCGCTTGGCGACGTTCACCGGTGGCTTCAGTACAGCCGGCGCTCGCGCGGTCTGCCTGCCTGAGGCGACCGAGGAGGAGCTCCACGGTCTGCTGGACGGCCTACAGGCGAAGGGCCTGATCGTCGAGATGTCGGGCAGCGATGAGCGTCGATGGACGTTCCTGGAGACCGTGGGGGAGTTCGCCACCGAGGAGCTCGTGCTGAGTGGCGAGCACGATGACGCGCGCGAGCGCCACAGCGCCTGGTTCACGGCCTTCGCGGCCGCCGTCGAGGAGACGCTGCTCGAGCCGGGCGGGCGCGAGCTGATCGACCTGGAGACCGCCAACCTGCGCTCCGCCCTGGACTGGATGCTCGAGCACGATGCGCAATGTGCCCTGACGCTGGTCGCGTCGCTCATGCCGCACTGGATCCTGGCCGAGCGGTTCGCCGAGGGGAGCGCGGCCAGCGCGGCGGTGCTGGCGCTGGCCGACGATCGCGACCCGGCGGCCCGGGCGCTCGTCCACAGCGGCGCGGGTGTGATCGGCACGCTCAGCGAGGACTACGAGTCGGCGCTCGGCGACACCTACGCCGGCCTGGCTCTGCTCGGCGAGATCGACGATCTCGAGGCAGTTGCCCGTTGCCTGCAGCTGTCGGCGATGGTGCTCATCCTGACCGGCATCGACCTCCCGGCGGGCCTGGAGAACGCCAGCCGGGCGGTAGAGCTGATGCGCTCCTCGGGGAATCTGTTGGGGCTCGCGTGGGGTCTGGTGAACGTGGCGATGTCCCAGGGCCTCTGCGACCAGTTCGATGCCGTGCACACGGCGTACGAGGAGTACGTGACCATCCCCGGAGCGTCCGAGCAGGTCAGGCTGCGGACGTGGGCGGAGCTGGCGGCCGCGTGGGCCGAGCTGATCGCCGGCTCGCCGGAGCGAGCGCTCGAGCACGCCGATCTCGCCCTCGGGTTAGAGGGTGACTGGCCGTCGATGACCCATTTCATCCTCACCGGCAACCGCGTGCATGCGCTCGCGCTCATGGGCCGCACCGACGAGGCGACCGCGGAGGGGCTCCGGGCGCTGAGCCGAGCTCACGAGACCGGCGCGCTGATGGCCGCGCCGGCGATCGAGATGGCGCTGGCGATCGCGGCCTTGATGGACGGCGAGGACGAGGTCGCCGAGCGACGGGCTCGGCCGCTCCTGCAGATGCCGCAGACCCACACGGTCGCGCTGATGCACGAGGTGCTCGCCCAGGCCGCGCTCGCCCGCGGTGACGCCGCCGGGGTCGCCCTGCACGCCGAGGAGCTGCTCGCGGTGGCGGGACGAAGCGGCAGCGCCCGCCACCGCGCCGTCTCGTCCTACCTGCACGGCTGTGCCGCGACGCTCGATGCAGAGCACGAGCGCGCGCGTGACCTGCTCCACGCTGCGCTCGCCGTCGATTCCGAGCTGGGCCTCGAGCGGGGGGCGGCCGACGCGCTGGAGCAGCTCGCCGTGCTCGCGGCGATCGCCGATGACACGCCGCGTTGCGCCCGTCTGGCCGCGTCCGCGGCGGCGGCCCGCGCGCGACTCGGGTGTGCACCGTTGCCGTTCGCGCGGGCCCAGATCGCGGCGGCTCGCGCTCGGCTGATCGACCGCGACGGCGAGCAGGCCTGGGCGGATGCGTGGGCCGAGGGCTCGGCGTTGGCGCTCGCCGAGGCAATCGCCTACGCGCGCCGCGGGCGCGGGCCGCGTGATCGCCCGGCGATCGGCTGGGCGAGCCTCACTCCCGGCGAGCAGCAGGTGGCCGAGCTGGCCGCGAGAGGCAGCTCGAACCCGGAGATCGCCACGGCGCTGTTCATCTCGCGCAGCACCGTGAAGATGCACCTCTCGAGCGTCTATCAGAAGCTCGGTGTAGCGAACCGCACCGAGCTCGCGCGGTCGTTGGCGATCGCCAGAGAGGAAGCGTCCTCAGCGTGGTAGCCCGCGTGACGAGTTGTGCGGGTGCGTTGGCGGCGCTCGCCGGCGCGGTACGCCCACCCGACGCGGCGGCGTAGGGCCGGCGCCGCGGGGCGTCCCGAGCGTGTCGCCGGGAGCCGCGAGGGAGGCGTCCGGGCCGCTACGGAGAATGGTGTCGGCATGATCGTCCTCGGCATCGATCCCGGCACCGCGAGCACCGGCTACGGCGTGGTCGAGAGCGCCGGCTCGCGCCTCAGCGCGCTGGCCGCCGGCGTGATCGAGACCTACGCCGGCACGCCGCTCGAGCGCCGGCTGGCCGAGATCCACGGGCATGTGGGCGATCTCCTGGATCGCCACCGCCCGGCCGCGATGGCCATCGAGGAGCTCTACTTCGGAGCCAACGTGCGCACCGCGTTCGCGGTGGGGCAGGCGCGGGGCGTGGTTCTGCTCGCCGCCGGGGAACGCGGCGTGCCCTCGCGGTCATACACCCCGCAGCAGGTCAAGGACGCCGTGTGCGGGCACGGGCGCGCCGGCAAGGACCAGGTCGGGCGGATGGTGGCGCGGCTGCTGGGCATGTCCGGCCCGCCCTCGCCCGACCATGCCGCCGATGCGCTGGCGGTGGCCATCTGCGACCTGAACCGGGCGCCGCTGGCGGACGCGGTGGCGGGGGCGTCGGCATGATCGCCCTTGTCTCCGGGACGGTCGCGGTCCGCCGCGGCGATCACGTCGTCGTCGACTGCGGAGGGGTCGGCTATCGCCTGTCGGTGTCGGCCGAGACGCTCCGGCACGTCCCGGCGGTCGGAAAGCAGGTGCTTCTGCACAGCCACATGGTCGTGCGCGACGACGCCTTGCAGCTGTACGGCTTCGCCACCGAGGAGGAGCGCGAGCTGTTCCTGATGCTGATCGCGGTGCAGTCGGTCGGCCCCAAGGTCGCGCTGGCTGTGCTCTCGGGCGGCCCGCCCCGGGAGTTGCTCAAGGCGCTCGCGGCCGGGGATACCGCCCGTCTCCAGGCCGCGCCCGGCGTGGGCAAGCGCACGGCCGAGCGGATCATCGTCGAGCTGCGCGAGAAGGTCGGCGCCACCGCGCCGGTACCGGCTTCGATCTCGATCGGGGGCGCGGGCGCCACCGACGACCCGCACATCCTGGCCCGGGACGGCCTGCTGGGCCTGGGGTACACGCCGGTCGAGGTCGACGAGCTGCTCGACGGCGCCGAGGGCGAGCGGCCCGAGGATCTGATCGCCCACGCGCTGAGGATGGCCCGGCGATGAGCGCCCGTCCTAGGGAGCCGCGATGAGCCCGGTGCGCGAGATCCGCGACGACCAGCAGCCTCGGATTCAGGATCCCGAGGCGCTCCCCGACGACGATTTCGACCGCTCGCTGCGCCCACGCCGCCTGGAGGACTTCGTCGGCCAGGAGGCGATCAAGGACCAGCTCGCGGTGGCGATCGAGGCGGCCGGGACCCGCGGCGAGGCGCTCGACCACGTCCTGCTCTCCGGGCCGCCCGGTCTGGGCAAGACGTCGCTGGCCCAGATCATGGCCGCAGAGCTCGGCGTCCCATTCGTGCAGACGGCCGGGCCGGCCCTCGAACGCAAGGGCGACGTGGCCGCCTTCCTGACCGCGCTCGAGCCGCGGGCGGTGTTCTTCGTGGACGAGATCCACCGGCTGCCGCGCGCGCTCGAGGAGACGTTCTATCCGGCCATGGAGGACGGCACCCTGCCGATCACGGTGGGGCAGGGAGCCGGCGCCCGCGTCGTCACGCTGCCGCTGCCGCCGTTCACGTTGATCGGCGCGACCACCCGGGCGGGCCTCATCACCACCCCGCTGCGCGACCGCTTCGGGATCCAGCAGCGCCTCGAGCACTACGGCCTGCAGGACCTGGCCACGATCGTCCACCGCTCGGCCCGGCTGCTCGAGGTGGCCATCGAGGACGCGGGCGCGCGCGCCATCGCCCAGCGCAGCCGGGGAACGCCGCGCGTGGCCAACCGCCTGCTCAAGCGCGTGCGCGACTACGCCGAGGTGCGGGGCACGGGCGTGGTCACGGGCGAGGTGTCGATGCAGGCTCTCGACCTGCTCCAGGTCGACCACGCCGGGCTCGATCGCCTGGACCGGGAGATCCTGCGCGTGATCTGCGAGAAGTTCGGCGGCGGGCCGGTGGGGCTCTCGACCCTGGCCGTGGCGGTGGGGGAGGAGCAGGACACGATCGAGGACGTGTACGAGCCTTATCTGCTCCAGCGCGGGCTGATCGAGCGCACCCCCCGGGGCCGCGCGGCCACGAAGCACGCGTTCGCTCACCTAGGACTGGAGCCTCCCGGCCCGCTGTCTCTGCTGTAAGGCCCGACCCTCCTCTCCTCTAAGGATTCATGAAGAGCGCCGGGGCCGTAACAGGGCCGACGGCTATCCTCAGGGCCCGCGGCTCGCACCATGAGCGTTCTCTCACCGAACGCCCTGGGACGAGCGGCCTGGCCCTCCACCAGCGCATGAGCCACGAGCACTACTTCATCTGCCCGCACTGCGGCAACCGATCCATGGGCATCGACCGCAACGCCGGCTTCCGGCGAGAGGCCCGCGGGTGCGAGAAGTGCGGCTTTGCCTACCTGTACGAGCTTCTGGACGACTATTACCCGGCGCCCAACGCGGCCTTCTTCGCCTGCGACTCCGACGGGCGGATCATCGATTGCGGCCGGGGTTCGTTCGAGCTGACCGGCCTGAAGACCGAGCAGGTGATCGGGCGTCCGGTCGGCGAGGTGCTCGGCCTGCGCTTCGAGGACGGGACCGACCACGTGCGCACGGCGCTCGAATGGGAGGTTCGCGTCAAGGGCAAGCCGGTGGAGGTGAACGCCGAGCGCGATCTTCCCGCTCGGGCCGTGGCCGACATCTTCCCCGCCTACGATGACGAAGAGGGCGGGGTCCTGGTCGTGCTCACGCCAACCAACCACCGGTGAGTCCCGATCCGAGCCAGCGCCCCACCTTCGTCCGCTACCTCTAGCATCCAGCAACAGCGATGACCGATCGTCAGCGCAACGGCTTCGTCCTGCTCCTGGTCCTGGGGCTGGTTATCGGTTCGCTGATCCTGATCGTCGGGATCCCCGGCGCGGTGAAGTCCAAGAAGACCGTCCTCGGACTCGACCTGAAGGGCGGCGTCGAGCTGGTCTACCAGGGCCTGCCGAGCCCGGAGACGCCCAAGGTGACCCCGGACGCCCTCCAGCGCGCGGTCGACATCATGCGCAGCCGCGTCGACCAGCTGGGCGTGGCCGAGCCCGAGATCCAGACCACCGGGAACAACCTGATCACGGTCGGCCTGCCCAACGTGAGCGACACCGCGCGGGCCGAGAGTGAGGTGGGCTCGACCGCGCAGCTGTCCCTGTACGACTGGGAGGCGAACGCCATCACGCCGGACGGCAAGATCGTGGCAAATCAGCTTCAGGCCCAGGACCAGAACGCGATCACGATCAGCCAGGGCGCGGGCAGCAACTCCGCGCCGGGCGAACCGGGCTCGGGCAGCCTCGGCCTCTACCAGGCGGTGCAGCTCGCGGCCAAGCAGAAGGGGTTCTCCAGCTCGGCCAACTCGCGCATCGGCCCGCAGTACTGGATGTTCGGAGCGCCGGGCAGCGCGGCGTGCGCCGCGGCGGCCAAGGCCCAGGGGACGGTGCCCGTCGCCGGCGAGCACTGCCTGCTGTCAGGGCCCGACCAGGACCTCACCGACCTGCGCTCGGGCGTGCCGCCGGGCGTCAACGCCTCTCAGGGCCAGATCGTGACCGTCCCTCGCGGATGGGTGGTGCTCCAGGCGATCCCAGCGAGCTTCGCCCACCCGCCCACGATCGCCAGCCCCAGCGCCCAGTTCTACGTGCTCAAGGACATCATCGCGCTGCGCGGCAACGAGATCACCAATCCCCAGCAAAGCTCGGATCCGAATACCGGCGAGCCGAATGTCACGTTCGGGTTCAGCTCGAAGGGTAAGACGGCCTTCCAGGACACCACGGCGGCGATCGCCCGCCGGGGGAGCCTGGTCAGCGGACTGGGTCAGTCGCTCAACCAGCACTTCGCGGTGGCGCTGGACAACGAGCTGATCACCGTCCCGTTCATCGACTACAAGCAGTACCCGGACGGGATCAACGGCGACAACGGCGCCGAGATCAGCGGCAGCTTCACGGTCAGCTCGGCCCAGGATCTGGCCAACGAGCTGCGCCTGGGCGCGCTGCCGATCGACCTGAAGCTGATCTCCGAGTCCCAGGTGTCGGCCACGCTCGGCAAGCAGGCGCTGCACTCCGGCCTGACCGCGGGCCTGGTCGGGCTGCTCGTCGTCGCGCTGTTCCTCGTCGCCTACTACCGCGTGCTCGGCGTGATCGCCGTGGCCGGTCTGGCCGTCTACGGCATCTACTTCTACGCGCTGATCAAGCTGATCCCGATCACGCTGACCCTGCCGGGCATCGCCGGTCTGATCCTGACCATCGGCGTGGCCGCCGACGCCAACGTGGTGATCTTCGAGCGCGTCAAGGAGGAGATCCGCAGCGGGCGCTCGATCCGCCAGGGCATCGTCACCGGCTATCGCAAGGGTCTGACCGCGATCATCGACGCGAACGTGGTGACGATCATGACCGCGTTCATCCTGTTCGTGCTGGCCACCTCGGACGTCCAGGGCTTTGCCTTCACGCTCGGGATCGGCACGTTCGTCTCGCTGTTCACGGCCGTCATGGCGACCCAGGCGATCCTGACCACGATGGGCAGCTCGCGCCTCATCCACCGTCCTTCGGCGCTCGGGGCCGGGGGAGAGAAGCGCGTGTGGCGGTTCGACTTCATGGGCGCTTCCCGGTACTTCTTCTCGATGTCGGGCGTGATCCTCGCGATCGGGGCGCTGGCCATCGGCGGCCGGGGCCTCAATCTGGGCATCGACTTCACCTCGGGCAACCGACTCACGGTCGGTCTCGAGCATGCCGCGAGCCAGCAGCAGGTCTCCTCGGCGATGAGCTCGATCGGAGTGCCGGACTCCACCGTTCAGAAGGTCACCGGCAACAGATCGCTCGGCCCCAACGCCTTCCAGGTCTCGTTCAAGAAGTCGCCGAGCGGGGGGCGGGCGGAGATCGCGCGGACGCTCCAGGACAAGTTCGGGATCGTGCCCGGCAGCTTCAGCTATACCTCGGTCGGTCCCACCTTCGGCAAGACCGTGGCCAACAGCGCGGTGATCGCGATCATCGCCTCACTGCTGGTGATCTCGGCCTATGTGGCGTTGCGCTTCGAGTGGAAGTTCGCGATCCCGGTGATGATCGCCCTCGCGCACGATCTCTTGATCACCAGCGGCGTGTACGCGCTGACGGGCCGGCAGGTGTCGACCGCCACCGTGGCCGCCCTGCTGACCATCCTCGGCTACTCGATGTACGACACGATCATCGTGTTCGACCGGGTGCGAGAAAACATCCCCCGGATGCCCCGCGCCGCGTTCTCGCAGATCGTCAACCGATCCATGTCCGAGGTGCTGACCCGGTCGATCGCCACCACGGCGTGCACGCTGATGCCGATCATCGCGCTGCTGTTGTTCGGCGGGACAGCGGGCTCGACCGAGCTCACCGACTTCGCGTTCGCGCTGCTCATCGGGGTGGCATCCGGTGCCTACTCTTCGATCTTCATCGCCTCCCCGGTGCTGACGCACTGGAAGGAGCGCGAGTCGCAGTACCGCCACCGCCGGGAGCGGATCGAGTCAGACCTCGGCTACGTGCCCGCTTACGCGACCACGGGCGCCGACGTCGAGCCCGCGTCCAAGCGCCGCCGGCGCCCGGGCCGGATCACCACGCCCGATGCCGACACCGTGTCGGTCGCCGAGTTCGAGGCGATGAAGCGCGACATCGCCGAGGAAGAGCAGGAGCAGACCCGCACCTCGACCCTGACCAAGCGCCTCGCCCGAACGCGCTCGGCCGACGCGCCCGCGCCCCGGACCCAGAAGCCGCGTCCCAAGCCGGCCGCCGGTCGGCGCGCCGAAACGGGTACCGGCGCCGCCCCGCAACCGCCAGCCCCGCCGCCGCAGGCGCGGCCGCGCGATGGTTCGGACGGTGCCGGCAACGGCGCTCCGCGCCCCGACGGCGAGGCTCAGCCGCCGGGCGAGGTGCGCCCCGCGCCGGACATCGCCGAGAACGAGGGCGTCGCGCCCACCGGAAAGCGGCCGCCCAAGCCGCGTCCGCGCAACCGCCGCCACGGGAGGCGTCGCTAGTGAGGTCGCACTAACCATGGGCATGCTCGCCTGGGTCATGATGGGCCTCGCCCTGTGGCACTTCACGATCTGGCTGCCCGACCGGTTCTATGGTGGCATCGTGGGCGCCCTGATCGGTGCGCTGATCGGTTCCGCGCTGTTCGGGTGGATCGTCAACGGCTTCGAGGTCCCGTCCCGGCACGCCACCCATCTGGGCACTGCGGTCGAGGCGATCCCCGGAACGCTGATCGGACTTGCCCTCGTGTGGTTCGAGGGCGTGCGTCGCGAGCGTGCGACCGGCCTCGGACCTGAGATGGCCTAAGCGTTCCGAATCCGCACGGACTCTGTTCCAATTCGGCTCCGGACGGCCTGAACCGGCCTGAAATCGGACGATTCCGTCGGGGGCGGGCCATACGCTGCCCGCCATGCCCGAGGCAGCGCTCCTTCGCTCGCAGCCGGTCGAGTCCGTTCACGCCGAGGCGCCCGATCGTCCCGAGGTTGGCCTCCACGCGGTTGCCGAGCCGCGCCCACCCACCCCGCGGCTTGAGGTCCCGGCCTGCGACCTGAGCGCTGCCGTGGCTCTGCGCCGCCGACTCGGGGTCAGCCACGTCCTCGCGCAGGTCCTGGTCCGCCGCGGGCTGTCCGATCCCGACGCGGCGAGCGCGTTCCTGGATCCGCAGGACGCGCACCCGCCGAGCGCGTTCGCCGGGATCGACCGGGCCCTGGCCGTGATCGACCGGCACCTCGAGCGCGGAAGCCGCATCGTCGTGCACGGCGACTACGACGTCGACGGAGTGTGCGCGACCGCGATCATGGTCCGCGCCCTGCAGGCGCGCGGCGCCGACGTCGGCTGGTATCTGCCCGATCGGCTGGCCGACGGCTACGGGCTGTCGCTGGGGACGGTTCGCCGGCTGGCCGAACGCGGCACCGGGTTGCTCGTCACGGTCGATTGCGCGATCACCGCCGTCGAGGAGGTCGCGGTCGCCCGCGAGGCCGGTCTCGACGTGGTCGTCTGCGACCACCATGCCCGCCGGGCGGACGGGCGCCTCCCCGAGGCGGAGATCGTGCATCCGGGCGTGTGCGGATACCCCTGTCCGGAGCTGTGCGGCACCGGGGTCGCCTACAAGGTCGCGCAGGCGCTGGGCGCGTCGGGCGTCGAGGCCGAGCTCGAGTTGGTGGCGTTGGCCACGGTGGCCGATCTGATGCCGCTGGTGGGGGAGAACCGCAGGCTGGTGCGGGAGGGCCTGCGCGCGCTGGCGCGTACCGCCAGTCCGGGTCTCCGCGCTCTGATGGCGGGGGCCGGGGTCGACCCGAGCGCCCTCGACACGCACGCCCTGGCCTTTCGTCTCGCTCCCCGGATCAACGCGGCTGGGCGCCTCCGACGGGCCGACGCCGGGCTCGAGCTGCTGCTGACCCAAGACGAGCGGCGGGCCGCCCAGATCGCGTCGGAGCTGGAGCGCGTCAACGCGGAACGCCGGGCGGTCGAGCAGCGCATCGTGTGGGAGGCCGAGGCCCAGGTGGCCGAACAGGGCGACCGGCGCGCCTATGTCCTGGCCGGCGAGGGTTGGCATCCGGGGGTGGTCGGCATCGTCGCCTCGCGCGTGGTGGAGAGTCACCACCGTCCCGCGGTCGTGGTGGGGTTGGACGGCGACGTGGGCTCGGGCTCGGCCCGCAGCATCCCGGGCTTCGATCTGCTGGCCGCGCTCCACGCCGGCGGCGAGCATCTCGAACGCTACGGCGGGCACCGTGCCGCGGCGGGCATGACGATCCGGCGCGAGCGGCTCGAGGCCTTTCGCACGGCGTTCGAGCAGCACGCCGAGGAGGTCCTGACTCCCGAGCTGCTCGTGCCGCGCGAGCGGGTGGATGCGATCGCGTCGGGCTGCGAGCTCGGACTCGAGCTGGCCGAGGAGCTCGAGCGCCTCGAGCCGTGCGGCATGGGCAACCCGCGGCCGCGCCTGCTCGTGCCCGGGGCCCGGCTGCGCGACCTGCGGCCGATGGGGGAGGGGCGGCACCTGCGCTTCTCGGTCGGGTCGGGCGGGATCAGCGCCCGCGCGGTCGCGTTCGGATGCGGAGGCCGGCTCGGGGTGGAGGCCGAGGAGCCGGTGGACGCCACGTTCCGGCTGGAGCGCAACTTCTGGAACGGCGCGGTCGAGCCGCGGCTGGTGCTGGGCCATGCGCGGCCGTGCGAGCCGGAGCCGATCGAGGTGCTGGGGGAGCCGCAGGACTATCTCGCGGCGATGCTCGGTGAGCTGGCGCGCGCGCCGTCGGCGCCCGCGCCGGTGGTGGCGAGGACGAGGTCGGTGGTCGACCACCGCGGCCACAGCCCGCTTGCCGTGCTGCGCGATGCCGCCACGGGGGGCGGCGAGGTGCTCGCCGTGTGCTCCGATGCGCCGCGTCGGCTGGCCGGGCTGGGCTCGCGCACGGGCGGATTCGCTCTGATCTCCTACCACGCGCTCGCGCTCGACCCGTCGATCGCCGAGCGTTTTTCGCACCTTGTGGCGCTCGATCCTGCCTCGATCCCCTCGGCGGCCGCGCTGCTCGACGCCGGGCGCGGGTTTACCCACTTGGCGTGGGGCGATGCTGAGCTACGCTTTGCACAGCAGATGCACGAGCTGGAGTACGGTCTCCGTGCTTCACTCGCGGCCCTCTACCGGAGCCTCAGGCTCCGGGGAAGGGTGGCCGGCGAGGAGCTCGAGCGCCTGCTTCGCGGAGACGGTCCGCATGGTCGACCGGCGCGTCTGGCGGCCAGGCTGATTCAGGTCCTCGCGGAGCTTGGGCTCGTCAGCCTCGACCGGGATCTGCCGGCCCTGGCGATCGCGGGCGACGGTCCCACGGAGCTGGAGCGCTCGCCGGCGTACAGGGTCTATGCACAGCGGTATGAGGACGGACGACGATTTCTGAGCAACGCAAACCAACTCCGAGGAGGCTGAGCCGGACCCGCCAGAAGGACGGATCGCCTTCGCCTGCTCGCGAGGACGGGAACGGGTCGGCGGTGTTCGCCAGCTCGCGTCCGCCGGTCGACCGGGTGCCCCATCGCGACGCTCAGGACGAGGTCGAGCGCTCGGAGCTGACCGCCACCGAGAAACGCCTGCTCGGCGACCTGTTCGCGATCGTCGAGGAGCACGCGCACGAGTCGGCCGCCGCGATCGACCGCGACCGGGTCGAGGAGGCGTTCGTGTACGCCTGCGTGCACCACGCCGACCAGCGCCGGCGGTCGGGCGAGGACTTCATCGTCCATCCGGTTGGCGTGGCCAAGATCTGCGCGGGAATGCGCCTCGACACCGAGACGCTGTGCGCGGCGCTCCTGCACGACACGGTCGAGGACACCTCGGCGTCGCTCGAGGAGGTGCGCGAGGCGTTCGGCGAGGAGGTCTCCAGCCTGGTCGACGGGGTGACCAAGCTCACCGGGCTGACGTTCCAGTCCCGCGACGAGGCGCAGGCCGAGAACTACCGCAAGATGATGGTCGCGATGGCCACGGACATCCGGGTCATCCTGATCAAGCTGGCCGATCGGCTGCACAACATGCGCACGATCTCGGCGCTGCCCAAGCAGAAGCAGATCGAGAAGGCGCGCGAGACGCTCGACATCTACGCGCCCATCGCCCATCGCCTGGGCATCCACGCGATCAAATGGGAGCTCGAGGACCTCGCCTTCCAGACCCTGCACCCGCGTAAGTACACCGAGATCAAGGGTCTGGTCGCCCAGCAGCGGGCCGAGCGCGAGCGCTACGTCAACCAGGCCGCGGGCTACCTGACCAAGGAGCTCGAGGAGATCGGCGTCGAGGCCGAGATCTCCGGACGCGCCAAGCACTTCTACTCGATCTACGCCAAGATGACCAAGAAGGGGCGCGAGTTCAACGAGATCTACGACCTCACGGCGATGCGCGTGATCGTGGGCTCGGTCAAGGACTGCTACGGGGCGGTGGGGGTGATCCACTCACTGTGGAAGCCGCTCCCCGGTCGCTTCAAGGACTTCGTGGCGATGCCCAAGTTCAACATGTACTCCTCGCTGCACACGACGGTGATCGGGCCCGAGGGACGGCCGCTCGAGATCCAGATTCGCACGCGCGAGATGCACGACCTGGCCGAATACGGGATCGCCGCGCACTGGATGTACAAGGAGACCGGTCCCCG
This sequence comes from uncultured Solirubrobacterales bacterium, assembly GCA_963834625.1. Classification (GTDB taxonomy): domain Bacteria; phylum Actinomycetota; class Thermoleophilia; order Solirubrobacterales; family Solirubrobacteraceae; genus Palsa-465. The sequence goes on from CAWICM010000002.1 coordinate 371,195, forward strand.
GGACGGCGCACCGGCCGGATCTGCCGGGGCCAAATCCGACGGCAAGCTCAAGTGGCTGCGCTCGCTGCTCGACTGGCAGCAGGAGGAGGCCGACCCGCGGGAGTTCATGGAGACCCTCAAGGTCGACCTGTTCGAAGACGAGGTGTTCGTGTTCACGCCCAAGGGCGAGGTCAAGTCGCTGGCCGCGGGCGCGACCCCGCTCGACTTCGCCTACGAGATCCACACCGACGTCGGGCACCGCTGCGTCGGGGCCAAGGTCAACGGCAAGATCGTGCCGCTCTCCTACCAGCTGCGCTCGGGCGACATCGTCGAGGTGCTGACCTCCAAGCGTGAGCGGGGTCCCTCGAGGGATTGGCTGGCGCTGGTCAAGACCACGCGGGCGCGCAACAAGATCAAGGCCTGGTTCAAGGCGGAGTCGCGCAAGGACTCCGAGCACACCGGCCGCGAGCTGCTCCAGGAGCACCTGAAGAAGCAGGGCCTGCCGGCGCAGAAGATCGTCGGCTCCCCGCTCTTGGCCGACGTCATCCGGGAGATGGGCTTCCGCAAGGCCGACGACTTCTACATCGCGCTAGGTGGGGCAAAGATCTCGGCCAAGGTCGTGGTCAACAAGATCATGCAGCGCCTCAAGCAGGGCGAGACGGCCGAGTCCGAGCCGACGGCGGCCGACGATCTGCTGAAGACCCGCCGCCGGCGGTCGCGCGCCACCACCTCGTCATCTCGCTTCGGGATCGCGGTCGACGGGATCGACGAGGTGATGCTCCGGATGGCCAAGTGCTGCCGGCCCGTGCCGGGCGACCCGATCGTGGGCTACATCTCGCTCGGGCGCGGGATCACCATCCACCGCGAGGACTGTCCGAACGTCGCAGTGCTGCGCAAGGACCCCGAGCGCTTCACCCCCGTGTCCTGGGATGGCGACCCCGAGACCTCGTTCCGGGTGGAGATCGAGGTCGACGGGTGGGACCGGCATCGCCTCCTGGAGGACATGTCGCGGACGTTTGCCGAGGCTGGCATCAACATCCTCGAGGCGCGCTGCATCGTCAACCATCCGATGGTCAAGAACCGGTTCGTGGTCGAGGTGGGGGACACGCGCTCGCTCGATCAGGCGATCAACCGTCTGCGCAACATCGACGCGGTGTTCGACGCCTACCGCGTGACGCCGGCTGCGGCGTAGGCGCGCGGCGGCCTGAGAGCGCCATGGGCGTGATTCATCGGCGTTCCGGCTCCGGCGCCGGCTGGGACGGCGTCGAGCCCACGGCCTACGACGACCCGTCGTTGGCCGGCGTGCGCAAGCACGAGCTGATCGGCGTGGCCGAGGGCGCGCGCCAGTATCGAATGCGCTACTTCGAGGTGCCCCCGGGCGGCCGGACCGCGCGCGAGCGCCACCCCCACGACCACGGCGTGATGATCGTGGCCGGGCGCGCCAGAGTCACGCTCGGCGAGAGCACGCATGAGGTGGGGGAGGGCGACGTGGTCTACGTCCCGGGCGACGAGCTGCACTGCTTTGAGACGCTCGGGGACGCGCCGCTCGGATTCGTTTGCGTGGTCGGGCCGCGCTCAGCGGTCCAGTGAGTCGGTCGGCGGGCGGGGCGAGCGTGGCGGCCGCCGCGCAGGCGGCGGCTGGCGGAAGCTGCGCCAGCGCTTCGTCTGGCGCGATCGATCTGCCAGCCGCGGCGGTTCCATTCGTCGTGGCTCGACCCTGCGCAGCGCGTCGGGCTGGGGCGAGGGCGCGGCAGAGTCGGGCTGGGTCGAGGGCGCGGCGAGGCGCGGCGGTTCGACCCGCACCCTCTGCACCCTGCGATCGCCCAGCTTGGAGATGACGATCGCCTGTCCGGTGGCGAGCGACTGGATCTCGTTCGGGTGCACGATGAAGCGCTCGACCTCGTGGCGCGTGCCCCGGCCGGTGTCGTATCCACCGAACAGCCGGCCGGCGGTCTGTTTCGTCATCTCCCACACCCGCTCGGTGCCGATCATTTGCGCGATCATGCGCGCGGACTGCGGCACCTCCTGACGGTGCACGATCTTGAGCGCGGTCACGCCGACGACCTGGTCGCGTAGCCCAGGGCGCCGCCCGATCGAGATCGGCCATCTCCTGCGTGGCGACCAGCACCGACAGCCCCGACTCGCGGCCGCGGGACAGGAGCGCGATCACGTGGTCGGCGCCCAGGGCGGAGAACTCGTCGATCGCGATCGTCGCGGGGAGGAGGCCGCCACCCGGCCCGGCGTCGCCCAACCGCTCACCCGAAGCGCTGACCAGGTCCTGCACCGCGAGCGTGCCGAGCTGGGCGGCGAGCCGGCCGTAGCGAGCCGAGTTCAGGCTGAACAGGACGACCTGGGGCCCGCGCAGCGCCTCACGGACGTCGATCGTCGCGTCCGCGCCGCCGGCCGTCGCGCGCGCGCCCCCCACCACCGCGCCGCCGGCCGTCGCGTCCGCGCACGCCACCACCGCGCCACCCCCCGCCGGCGCCAGATACCGCGCCGTGTGCGACTCGGTCAGCACGGCAAGCCGGGTCTGCAGTCCGCGCACTGCGCTCAGCTGGTCCGGGGTGAGGCCGGCCAGGTAGTCGCGCACCCGGTCGCGGAGCTCAGGGTCGACCCCGCGCAGCATGCTCGGCAGCCGCGCGGGATCCATCATCTGGACCACCTCGCCGAGCACCGCCGCCCGGCCCGGGTGCGCCGCGGCGAGGATCTGCAGGACCATCTGGACATAGCGCTCCGCCGCGCGTTGGTAGTGCGGCTCGGTGAAGCGCTCGGTGGCCATCAGCTTGTCCTTGAGCTCGGTGGCGTTGCCGTGCTGGAGGGGATTCCAATGCGCCGGTCCGTCGATGCTCCAGACCGCGAACGGACGGCCGGCGGCGCGGGCCGCCTCGCCGAGGGCCTGGGCGAAGGCCGGCGAGCCCTTCATGTCGATCGCCACCACGGGGCGGCCGCGCGCGATCTCGTCGGTGAGGATCTTCAGCAGCGTGGTCGACTTGCCGGCGCCGCTGGCGCCCAGGATGAGCCCGTGGGCCGACAGCTCGTGGTCGCTGAGCGCCACCGAGCGCCCGCGCGGGTCGTGCCCAAGCGTTACCGCGGCGTCACGCCGCGCCGAGGCATCGGCTCGGCGCGCGCGAGCCGCTCGTGCGATTCGCAGGGCGGTGACCCCGACCGCGGCCGCCACCACGAGCGCCGCCGCCCACGGGGCCGGCGCGAGCAGCAGCCCGACGAAGGCCGGCACGACCCAGTAGCGACGCCACGGTTGATCGCTCATCTCGACGCCTCCGAGCCCCGGTCCGTCCGGGCGGGAACCGCTCGCTCCGCGCCTCGCGCCGCCGAGGCCGCAGGATTCGAGACCGTCGAGCGAACCCGCTGGATGCGAACCCGCGAGGAGATTCCGGCGCGACGCGCGGCGGCCTGGACCGAGCGCGCCACCGTTCTGCTCTCCACGAGGTATACGACGCCGTCGATCCGCGGGTCGGCGGCATAGCCGGCCATGATCTTGGCGAGGCGCCTGCGCTCCTTGGAGGAGAGCTCCAGTTCGAGGGCGAACCGCCGGCCGTCGACCGTCCGGAGCAGCAGGTCGGGATAGTGCAGCGCCTCGCGTCCGCGGGGACCGACTCCACCCAGCTTGACCCCGAGAGGTTCGGAGCCCTGATCTCGCCTTCCATCGTGCGAGCGCATCCGGCGCTCGCCGATGACCTCGCGCAGAGGCCCGAACGTGCCGCGACGGGCTGCGACCCACAGCCAGGCGACGCCGGCGTCGTGCTGGTAGGTGTGAACGTCGAGCTCTGGCTTCGGCAGCCGGCTTCCGAGCACCTTGAGGCCATCCCGCTCGATCAGGTGCATGGCCGGCTGCTTGTGAAACAGCGGCGCCCGTCGGACGTAGCCGCCCGCCACCAGCCTGCCCAGACGCGCCCTGGCCGCGCGCTCGCTGGTGCCGAGCAGCGCTGCCACGTGGTCGGGCAGGATCATCCGGTGCTCGGCGAGGAACCACAGCAGCTCGAGGTCCTGCGCGCCGAGCTGAACTCGCCGCGGTGCACCCGCTGCCGACTTCGGAGGGCGTCCCACGCCCCTAAGAGCCTCGAGCGGGCTAGGTTGCTCCCCCCGGGGCGGCAGGGCGCCGTGGTGTCAGAGCCCGCGGTGCGGGGCCGCCCCGTGGTGTCAGAGCCCGCCGTGCCGGGCCGCCCCGTGCCGGGCCGCCCCGTGGCGTCAGAGCCCGGGGTGCGGGAGCGAGCTCGTGTTCACGACCTCGAAGTCGCGCCCGCTCAGCTCGTCCAGCAGGTGCAGAGCGTCGTTGTTCCAGTGCCGGTCGGGGGCACCCGAGATGAACCACGGCGAGCCGTTGTCGGCCAGGATCATCCCGTAGCGCTTGAGGGCCTGCGCGACCACGCGCGCCTGGGAGGGCAGCCCGGAGATGTTGACGCCGGCCTTCAGCCGGACCCGCAGGCCCATCGGCGGCAGCGACGCTCCAGTGCACGTCGAGGCCTCGTGGCGCGCGGGATACACGTACCGGGGCGCGGTGCACGGGGCGGTGAAGCGCAGCGCGTGGTCGATCTGCCCATCGGCCACCTCGTCGTAGCGGGCCAGGCCCGGGAGGATCGGCAGCCCGGCGGCATCGGCCGAGGTCCAGCCGGCCGGTCGCAGGTGGTCCGAGCGCAGGTTGAAGATCGCCCCCGACCCGGCTGTCCAACGCTTACCGCCATCGTGGGGATAGGCGGCGAACAGCTCGTAGTCCCGGCATGTGCTCCGGTCGACGACGATGACGTGGCGATCGCCGCTCGAGCCGTACCCGCCCTCGATGGGAACGCCGCGCGGCAGCGGATAGGGACCGCGGTCGGACTCGGAGGCGTACTGGAACTTGACCGGCACCCGCCGGGTGCGCGAGGACACCACCGCGAAGGGGATGCCGATCGGCTCGCCGTTGTAGAGGCCCGATCCGAAGTCAGGGTGGACCGGGTCATTCAGTCCGATGCGAGCGATGATGCGGGCGGAGTTCTTGGCCACCGGAAGGCTGTCCACCCGCTGGTTCCAGGGGTTGTCGGCCGGGAACACCGGGCAGTTCGAAGCGCCCGGCAGCGGGCGGGCGGCGACGAGCCCGGGAACGACGACCAGCCCCGCCACCGCGAGGAGCGACAGGCACGCGAGGATCATCCGGGGGCGTCGGCCGCGGCGGCCGCGGCGAGGCACTAGCGGTCACCCACGGTCAGGACACCACCGCGATCCCGTGTGGCCGCACTCCGAACACCGCCTCTTCCGCCTCACCGATGTAGTCGCCGTCCACCTGCAGCGGTAGCGCCCGCTCGTCCCGCGAGCGCACGCGTAGCTCCCTCGCTCCCGAGAACGGATGCACGTGGCGGTGCCGGCTCAGTCGGAGGTGGCTCGAGAGGGCACGCGCGATGATGGTCGGGACGTCGAACGGCCGGGCGCGGTCGAGCACCACGCCCGCAAGGTCGCCGCTGGTCAGCGTGGCCCCTTCGCCCATCTCCACCGGGCGGTCGCCGAAGTATGTGTACGGGGTGGCGTTCTGGACGATCACGGTGACCCCGGCGATCGTCTCCTCGCCGACCTGCGCCTCGAGCCGGGGCGGGTGCAGCAGGTAGCGGCGGGTGAACGTCTGCACGCCCGTCCACGTGTAGTACCACTCGCCGTACCGGGCCTTCAGCTGCGGATGGGCGTCCACCCGCTCGACCACGCTGGCATCGAGGCCGGCTCCGGCCGAGAACAGGAACATGCGATCGTTGACCCGTCCGACGTCCACTCGCCGGGGCCGCCAGTCGTCGGCCATCAGCAGCAGGTGCTCGGTGGCATCCACCACGTCGGTGGGAATCCCCAGCATCCGGCAGTACACGTTCGCGCGGCCGCCGGGCAGGCAGCACAGGGGTGTGTTCGATCCGCTCAGGCCGTTGGCGGCCTCGTTGACGGTGCCATCGCCGCCAAAGGCGACCACGACGTCGTAACCCTCGCGGGCGGCCTCCCGCGACAGCTCGGTGGCGTGATCGCGCGAGGCGGTGTCGATTGCGTCCACCTCGTAGCGACCCCGCAGCGCGTAGACGATCAGGTGCTTGAGGCGGTCAGACACCGTCGTGGCGTAGGGGTTGACGATGATCAGCATCCGGCGGCTCGGCGCGCTCCGGCCAAGCGCCAGCATCGCCTCCAGGCGCTCGAGGGGGTCAGCGGAAGTGGCGGACATGTGGCTGCTCGGGCCCCGGCGAGAGTGGTCCTATCGTCGACCCGGGGGCAGTCGACTCAAGACCGCTCGTAGTTTGGCGAACCTGTGGATATAATTCGTTGTACATAGCTGTACGCATCAAGAGGGGTGGAGGGACTGGCCCTATGAAACCCCGGCAACCTCCCGCAAGGGAACGGTGCCAATTCCATCAGGCTCCAACGACAAGCCTGGGAGATGTGGATAAGGCGGTTTCTTGGACCTCCGACCACTGACCCCGGCGGAGGTTTTTTCATATGCCGCCAGAGTCCCTTCGTTGCAAGGAATGTAAGACAACTTATCCGCTCGAGGCACGCTACGTGTGCGAGCGGTGCTTCGGCCCACTCGAGGTCGCCTACACGTCGCGAGCCGACGAGCGACCCGGCCGAGCTGCGCCGGCGGATCCAAGCCGGGCCACACTCGCTGTGGCGCTACACGGACTTCCTGCCCGTGCAGGCGCCGCCCCGTGGGGTCCTTCCGGCGGGCTGGACCCCGCTGCTGCGGGCCGATCGCCTGGCCGAGCAGCTCGGCCTTCGCGAGGTGTGGATCAAGAACGACGCCGCCAACCCCACCCATTCGTTCAAGGATCGAGTGGTGTCGGTGGCCCTCGCCCGCGCCCGCGAGCTGGGCTTCCAGACCGTGGCCTGCGCCTCGACGGGGAACCTGGCCAACGCGGTGGCGGCCCATGCCTCGGCCGCCGGGCTGGACTCCTACGTGTTCATCCCGTCCGACCTCGAGGAGCAGAAGGTGCTCGCCACCGGCGTGTACGGAGGCAACCTCGTCAAGGTGCGCGGCAACTACGACGACGTCAACCGCCTGTGCACCGAGCTGGCGGCCGAGCACGACTGGGCCTTCGTGAACATCAACATGCGCCCGTACTACTCCGAGGGATCGAAGACGCTCGCCTTCGAGACCGCCGAGCAGCTCGGGTTCGAGCTGCCCGACCGCGTGGTCGCGCCGATCGCCTCGGGCTCACTGTTCACCAAGATCGCGCGCGGGTTCGAGGAGTGGCTGGAGATCGGGTTGCTCGAGGGCGAGCTGCCGATCTTCCACGGCGCTCAGGCGGCCGGCTGCTCTCCGGTGGCCAGCGCCTACGAGGCGGGACAGGACTTCTGCCGCCCGGTCAAGCCGGACACGATCGCCAAGTCGCTCGCCATCGGCAACCCGGCCGACGGTCCCTATGCGCTCGACCTGGCCCGGCGCACGAGCGGATCGATCGAATCGGTCACCGACGACGAGATCCGCGAAGGCATCAAGCTGCTGGCCCGCACCACCGGGATCTTCACCGAGACCGCCGGCGGCGTGACCACAGCGGTCCTGGCCAAGCTGGCCGCGCGCGGTGCCATCGATCCCGACGACCGTGTCGTCGCCTACATCACCGGCGAGGGACTCAAGACGCTCGACTGCGCCCGCGGGACCTTCGAGGCGTGGGAGATCGAGCCGCGGCTCGAGTCCTTCGAGCAGGCCGCCGAGCGCGTCGTCGCGGTGGCGTGATAAGACTGCGGCGCATGCCAGTCACGGTCAAGATCCCAACCCAACTGCGAGCCGCCACCGACGGCGACTCGACCGCCAGCGTCCAGGGCGCCACGGTCGGCGAGGTGCTCGACGCCCTGTACGACCGCTACGCCGAGCTGCGCAGCCGGATCGCCGAGGACGGCGGGCTGCGCCGGTTCGTCAACGTTTACGTCGGCGGCGAGGACATCCGCTTCCTGGACGGCCTCGAGACGCCCGTGTCCGACGGCGACGAGGTGACGATCCTGCCGGCCGTGGCCGGCGGCTGAGTCGCGCGCCATACCGGACCGCCCGGACCTCCTCAACGTGCAATTTCCGCCACCGGCGACCGCTCCGGACGCCAGTGACGGATCCTGCCTCTCTGCCGGGCAGAATCCGTCAGACCACGGACGGGCTGTCCGGGATGACGGAAATTGCCCCCCGGGGGGGCGGAAGGGCGGAAGCTAGTCGGCCCCCGTGGGCGTGGGTGCGCTTGCGGGCGTCGCCGCCGCGACGGCGCTCGACGCGACGCCGATCCCGACCGGACAGCTCACCCCGGTCCCGTGGTCCGGACAGTATCCCCAGGGGTTCTTCTCCAGGTACTGCTGGTGGTAGTCCTCGGCGTAGTAGAACGGACCGGCCTGGGCGATCTCGGTCGTTATCTCCGGGAATCCCGCCGCGTGCAGGCGCTCCGCGAAGGCGTCACGCGTGGCCTCGGCCACCGCGCGCTCCTTCTCGGTGGTCCAGTAGATCGCGGAGCGGTACTGGGTGCCGACGTCATTGCCCTGGCGCATGCCCTGCGTCGGGTCGTGGCTCTCCCAGAACAGCCGCAGGATCTCCTCGTATGAGGTCTTGGCCGGATCGAACACGATCAGCACCGCCTCGGCGTGGCCGGTCCGCCCCGAGCAGACCTCCCGGTAGGTGGGATTGGGCGTGATGCCGCCCGAATATCCGACCGCCGTGGTGTAGACGCCGGGGGCCTGCCAGAACACGCGTTCGGCGCCCCAGAAGCAACCCATCGCCACGATCGCCTGCTCGTATCCCGCGGGAAACGGAGGCTTCAGCGGCGTCCCGAGCACGGCGTGGCGTGCCGGCACGCGCACCTCGGTCTCACGGCCGGGCAGGGCGCGCTCGGGCTTAACCATCGTCCTCTTGCTACGCAATCCGAACATAAGGAGAAGGCTAGCCCGAGCCTGTGGCCAAACCGATGAATTCCTGGGAAACGCTGCGCTACCGTTAGGTTCATGGGCGATGACCAACCGGGAGCGCGGCGGCGACGCTGGCTGCTGCTCATCCCGGCCGTGCTGATTCCCGCGATCCCGGTGATCATCGGCATCGTCATCGGGTTCGGCCAGTCGGGTGGCGGCGCAACCGCCGCGAGCACCGCCAGCACGTTCACACCGGTCGTGTCGCATCCAAGTGCTCCGGCCAAGCCCCCCAAGCCGGCCGCCCTCCCGGTGGCCCCCGGCCCCGGCGCGATCGTTGCGGTCGTGCTGCACTCGACCAAGCTCCGCGCGACTCCGCACGGACGCCCACTGGCCCAACTCACCAGGAAGACCCAGTTCGGCTCGGCCGAGACCGCGCTGGTGGTCCGTCACGTTCCGGGATGGCTGGGCGTGGTGACCACGCAGGGCGGCAACGGGAAGGTCGGGTGGATCCCCCTGAGCGCGGTCTCGCTCGTCCGTGACAACTGGGAGATCAAGGTGTCGCTGTCGGGCCGACGGCTGACCGTGCTCCACGGCGGCAGGGTGCTGAAGCGCTACACGGTGGCGATCGGCATGCCCGACGCGCCGACGCCCACGGGGCGCTTCGCGGTCACCGATCGACTCACGACCGGCGATCCGAGCGGTCCCTACGGCTGCTGCATCCTGGCCCTATCGGCGCGCTCCCCCCACGCGATCCAAGACTGGGACGGCGGGGACCGCATCGCGATTCATTCCACGCCCGAGGTGTCCAGCATCGGCGAGGCGGCCAGCCACGGTTGCCTGCGCCTGACGCTGGCCGAGGGACGGTGGCTGCTGGACCACGTGCCACTCGGCACTCCCACGCTCATCAGAAGCTGACGGCGCTCCGTTTTCCGCCCTGCCGCTCGGGTAGCTCCCCAAGGAAGGGACCCGAACGAGAGAAGAAAGGAGCGGTTGCTATGGCTGATGAGCTGAAGGGCAAGCGCGTGGCATTCCTGTTCACCGAGGGGGCGGAGCAGGTCGAGGTCATCGAGCCCCTGAAGGCGGTCAAGAATGCGGGTGCCGACGTCGACATCGTCTCGCTCGAGAAGGGCGATATCGAGATGTGGGAGCACTTCGACAAGGGGGAGAAGATCAAGGCCGACAAGGCGGTCAAGGACGCCGACGCCTCCGACTACGACGGCCTGGTGCTGCCGGGCGGCGTGGCCAACCCCGACATGCTCCGCGCCGACGCCGACGCGGTGAAGTTCGTCCGCGAATTCGTCGAGCAGGACAAGCCGGTCGGCGCGATCTGCCACGGGCCGTGGATGCTGGTCGAGAGCGGCATCGCCAAGGGCCGCAAGGTCACCTCGTGGCCGAGCCTGCAGACGGACCTCAAGAACGCCGGCGCCGAGTGGGTCGACGAGGAAGTAGTCGTCGACAACGGTCTGGTCACCAGCCGCAAGCCCGACGACCTCGAGGCGTTCTGCGCCAAGATCGTCGAGGAGTTCGCCGAGGGCAAGCACGACCAGGAGGTCGCGGCCTGAAGGTCTCGCTGACGCCGTGCGCCGTCAGCCGAACAGCGGCAGGCGGCGCCGGCGCGCCAGCGCGTCCATCCCGCCCTGGATGCTCACGCGCACCTCGCGGTACTTGGCCTCGACGTAGTCGTCGTCCTCGGCCCGCTCGGGATCGCAATCGAGCGAGATCGGATCCTGGAAGGCGGTGCGGATCTTCGTCGGCAGCGGGATCTCGGGCAGAAGGGCCGGCGAGATCCCCCACGGGACCTGAACCGCGATCGGAAACATCTTCAAACGCGCCACACGATCGAGCTGAAGCCACTTGGCCAGGCGCTTGCCCGTGGCCAGGACCGGCATCGAGTCCGGGCCGCCCACCGTGGCGATGGGGACGATCGGCACGCAGCTTCGGATGGCCAGCTTGATGAAGCCCTTGCGTCCCGCGAGCACCGCCTCGTCGCGCTGGGTCCAGGGCCGCAGAGAGTCCCGCTCGCCGCCTGGCCATAGCGCGACATCGCGACCGGCCGCCAGAGCCGACGCGATGCTGTCGGGGGCGGCCGGCAGCACGCCCATGCGCCGGAAGTACGCGCCCAACACGGGCGTCGCCATCAGCGCGTCATGCGCGGTCCCGTGCAGGGGTCGGTCTGACCCGAAGCGGCGCCACCACTGCACGCCGACGGTCCAGGCGTCCCACACGAACGGCGCCCCGGAATGGATGCCAATCAGGAGCGTGGGCGGGTCGGGAAGCCTCTCCCAGCCCTCGACCTCCATCCGGAACCAATAATCCATCAGCGGGTTCCACAGGTACTTCTGGCGCTCCATGAACTGCCAGTCGGGCCCGTCGAGCGTCCAGTCCCCGGCCCGGTCGGCCACCCAACCGGCCGCGCCCGACTGCTCCTCGCGGCGCTCGGAAACCTTGCGCTTGGCCGCCTCGGCGTGCTGCTCGGCCTGGCTCGCTCGCGCACTGCCGTTCACCCGCTCGGGACCCGCCCGGCTCTCTCGCTTCACCTGAAGCTCATCCACGTTGAAATCGACCTCCCTCCGGGGGCTCTTCGCTTGGTCTACCCACGCGCCCTGATTACAACCGCCCGGGGCTGGGGAGAGGCGGGCGGACATGAGGATCGGCTATTTCCTATCGAGCGAGGAGTGGGGTCCGCGGGAAATGGTCGAGCTGGCGGGCAAGGCGGAGCGAGCCGGCTTCGAACGACTTTGGATCTCCGACCACTACCACCCCTGGAACGATCAGCAGGGCCACAGCCCATTCGTCTGGTCGGTGATCGGGGCGATCGCAGCCGCCACCGAGAACGTGACAGTCACCACCGCGGTCACCTGCCCCACGGTCCGGATCCATCCGGCGATCATCGCGCAGGCAGCGGCCACGTCGGCCGTGCTGCTGGAGAGCCGCTTCTACCTCGGGGTGGGCAGCGGCGAGGCGCTCAACGAGCACATCCTCGGCGACCGATGGCCGGGCGCGGACGAGCGCCTCGAGATGCTCGAGGAGGCCGTGCAGGTGATCCGCCAGCTCTGGGAGGGCGGCTTTCAGGATCACCGCGGCCGGCACTACCGCGTCGAGCATGCCCGCGTCTATGACCTGCCGGACTCCCCGCCGCCGATCGTGGTTTCTGGGTTCGGACCCAAGGCGATCGACCTTGCCGCGCGGATCGGCGACGGCTACTGCACGGTCTCGCCGGACGCTGACGCCGTGGAGCGTTTCCGCGCAAGCGCCAAGCGCGGTTCGCTCGTTCAGGGAGGGATGAAGGTCTGCCTGGGCGCCGACGAAGCGCAGGCCCGCAGGCTCGTCCATCGCCTGTGGCCCAACGAGGCCCTGCCCGGGGAGCTGGCTCAGGTGCTTCCGGCGCCGCAGCACTTCGAGCAGGCGAGCCAGCTCGTCACCGAGGACATGGTCGCCGAGGAAGTCCCCTGCGGGCCCGACCTCGCGCGGCACATCGAGAACATCGAAGCGTTCGCCGCGGCCGGTTTCGACGAGCTGTACGTCAACCAGATCGGGCCCGAGCAGGACGCCTTCTTCAAGGCCTATCGAGAGCGCGTGCTGCCCCGCTTCCGGTAGGCCGGCAGGACTTTCCCGGCCCCCCGAGAACCAACCCGGATGCCGGCACATTCACGCCCCGGCCGATTTCTTCGCCGCGCCGCGGCCTGGTGCGCGGCTTGGCTCCTGGCCGGTGCGCTGTACCTGCTGTTGATCGATACCACGTCGCTGCCCGAGCTGATCGTGGCCGTCGGCGCGGCGGCCATCGCGGCCACCGGCTTCGAGCTCGCGCGCGAGCAGCAGACGGCGGGCGGACTGACCGCGCGGCTGCGGTGGCTGTCAACCGCGCACCGGCCGCTGCTCAAGGTCCCCTCCGACATCGCCGCGGTGACCGCGCTCGCCTTGCGCCAGCTCATCCGCCCGAAGCAGGTCAACGGGACATTTCGCGCGGTGCCATTCCGCTGCGGCCCCGAGCACGACGTCGAGGCTGGGCGCCGCGCCCTGGCCGAGTCGCTCGGATCGTTCGCCCCGAACACGATCATCGTGGGGATCGATGTCGAGCGGGAGCTGATCCTGGGCCATCAGTTGCGCCCCAGCGGCGGCCGCGAGTCGATCGACGTGCTCGGCCTTGGGGAAGGCTGAGCGAGGACGCCCATGAACGAGTGGGAGATCGCCGCCGCCGTCCTCGGCTTCGCCCTGATTCCGTGTGTCGGGATCACGTTGTTCGCGGCGCCGGAGAGCGGCCTGGCCGGCATGCAGGTGGGCTCGGTCCTGCTCTCGACGATCTTGGTGCTGCTCTCCGAGGGCTTCCACCGCCAGCCGTTCGTCGACCTAGCCGTGGTGTTCGCGCCGATGGCGCTGGTCGGGTCGCTGATGTTCGCGCGGCTCATGGAGCGCGCGCTTTGAGCTGGCGGGCGGTCGTCGCGGTGATCCTGCTGATCACCGGCGGGCTGCTCGAGCTGATCGCCGTGCTCGGGACGTGCGTTATGCGCGACGCCTACGACCGGCTGCACTATCCCGGCCTGGCGGGCTTCGGTGCCTTCCTGATGTGCCTGGCCGTCCTCATCCGCGAGTCGTTCTCGCTGGTCGGCGACAAGGCGCTGCTGGTCGGCGTGATCCTCGTGCTGAGCGGGCCGGTCCTCGCCCAGACCACGGTGCGCAGCCTGCTGATCCGCGAGCTCGGTGACTGGCGGGCCAAGGCGCGGGAGCGCAGCGAGCCATGACCGTGCTGCAGATCGCGGCGCTCGCGGCCGTGGCGATCGGGGGCACCGCCGTCATCGCAGCGCCCGATCCGCTCAGAAAGACCCTCGTGCTCAGCATCTACGGCATGGGGCTGACGATGTTGTTCTTCGTCTTCCAGGCGCCCGATGTGGCCCTGTCGGAGATCGTGATTACGACCGTCGGCCTGCCCGTGATGATCCTGCTGGCGCTGCGTAAGGTGCGCGAGAACGAGCGGGATCGCGACCGGAAGGGGCCATGAGCCGGCGCGGGCGTCTGCTCCTGTTTGCGGTGGCCGCGGCGGGGTTCGGGGTGGTGCTGGTGTACGGCCTCTCCGGACTGCCTGCGTTTGGCGACTACAAGGGCGTCTACGGCCACGTGATCAACGGCATCGGCGTCACCGAGCGGCACGCCACCGACCTGGTCACCGCGCTGAACTTCGACATCCGCGGATTCGACACCCTGGGCGAGGAGTTCATCCTGTTCGGCTCCGTCCTGGGCGTCGTCCTGATTCTGCGCGAGATGCGGGGCGAGCGTGAGCGCCCGAACCAGGACGCCCGCGAGGAGCACACCTTCCAGGATGCCAGCGAGGCCCTGCGGGCGCTCAGCCTGGTCGTCATCCCGGTGCTCCTGGTGCTGGGCGTGTACATCGTCGTGCACGGGCAGATCACGCCGGGCGGAGGCTTCCAGGGTGGGGTGATCTTGGCGGCGGGGCCGCTGGCGGTGTTCCTCGCCGGGCGCTACATGCGGATGCGGGTGGTCGCTCCCCACACCCTGATCGAGTTGGGTGAAGCGGCCGGCGCCATCGGGTACGGCCTGGTCGGGCTCGGCGGCCTGGTGTTCGTCGGGGTGTTCTTCAAGAACTTCCTGCCACTGGGCATCCCCGGGCATCTGCTGTCCGCCGGCCAGCTCGACGTGGCGAGCACGGCCGTCGGGCTCGAGGTCAGCGGCGCGTTCCTGGTCGCTTTCAGCGAGTTCCTGGACCAGGCGATCGTCGTCTCCTCCGAACCGTCCGGTGAGGGGCCATGAGCTTCCTGCCGTTCGCGATCGCCGCATGGCTGTTCCTGATCGGCCTCTACGGCATCGTCTCGAGCCGGAACCTGATCAGCGCGATCTTGTCGCTGACCGTGTTGCAGTCCGCCACCTACTTGGTGCTGTTGGGTGTGGGATACAGCAAGGGCGGCGCGGCTCCGATCTTCGCTGACATCCCGCAGACGACCAAGGCGGTGGACCCGGTCGTCCAGGTGCTGGTCCTGACCGACATCGTGATCGGCGCAACCGTGACCGCGATGCTCCTGGCGCTCGCCGTCCAGGCCCACAAGCGGTTCGGCAGCCTCGATCCGCAGGACCTGCGGGCCATCCAGGACTAGTGGTCGCGACAGGGAGCGGGGGGCGACATGCACATCACCGCACTACCGGTAGTTGTGCCGATGATCGGGGCCGCGTTGCTCGTGGCGTTGCGGCACTGGACGCCCCGACTCTTCAACGACGCGGCCGCCACCGCGGTCGCGGTCGCTGTCGCCACGCTGTCGGCGATCCTGCTGGTCCGTGCCGTTCATCACCCATTCGCCTACTGGATGGGGGGATGGCGCCCGAGCCACATGGTGGCGATCGGGATCTCGTTCTCGATCGATCCGATCGGAGCGGGAATGGCCGTCTTCGTTGCCGTGCTCGTAACGGCGGCGCTCGTCTATTCGTGGCGCTACTTCGACGCCGCGGACGGCCTGTTCCACGCGCTGATGTTGGTGTTTCTGGCCGCGATGGTGGGGTTCTGCCTGACCGGCGACCTGTTCAACATGGTGGTGTTCTTCGAGTTGACGGGCGCCGTGGCGTACGCCCTCACCGCCTACCAGATCGAGGAGAGGGGGCCGATCCAAGGGGCGATCAACTTCGCGATCACCAATAGCGTGGGGGCGTACGGGATCCTAACCGGGGTCGCGTTGCTGTACGCGCGCACGGGGGCGCTCAACATGGCCCAGATCGGGGCCGCACTGGGCGGCCATCACCCCGACGCGCTCGTGATCGTGGCGATGGTGCTGCTGTTCGTCGGGTTTCTGACCAAGGCGGCGGCGGTGCCCGTGCATTTCTGGTCGGCGGACGCGCACGCGGTGGCTCCGACCCCGGTGTGCGTCCTGTTCTCGGCCGTGATGGCCGAGCTCGGGCTGTACGCCGTCGCGCGCCTGTATTGGACGATCTTCGCCGGCACGCTGGGCTCGCATGCCGACGAGTTGCGGACGATCCTGATCGTGATGGGGACCGTGACCGCGCTGTGGGGCGGGGTCATGTGCTACGCGCAGCGCCACCTCAAGCGGCTGCTCGCCTTCTCCACGATCAGCCACGTCGGGGTGATGGTGTGCGGTGTTGGGCTGCTCACCGCGCACGGCCTGGCGGGTACCGCGACCTACGTGGTCGGCCAGGGGTTCACCAAGGGCGCGCTGTTCATGCTCGTCGGAGTCCTCGTGCACCGGTTCGCGACGATGGACGAGTTCGAGCTCCATGGCCGGGGGCGCAACCTCAAGATCGCCGGCGTCCTGTTCGCGGTCGGGGGGGTGGTGCTGAGCGCCATGCCCGGTGTGACGCTGTTCTTCGGGAAGTCGCTGCTCGACGGAGCCGCGCTCGAGGCCGATTACCCCTGGTTGCCCACGGTGTTCCTGATCTCGTCGATTCTCACCGCGGGAGCGGTGCTGCGGGTCACCGGGCGCGTGTTCATGGGATGGGGAGCCGCCGAGCGCGAGGAGGACGTGCATCTGCGCCGGGCGGCCGGGGAGGAGGACGAATCGGAGCAGACCTCCCGCGACTGGACCCCGCCGCTGATGCTGATCGTGCCGGCCGTGCTGCTGCTCGCGGCGATCGTGATCGGCCTGATCCCGGGCGCGGTGCCGGGGATCGAGACCGCAGCCGCGCATCTGGGCGACCACGCCGCGTATGCGCGCTGGGTGCTCCTGGACGCCGCGCCGCATTTCTCGCCCGTCCAGCACAGCCACATCGAGGCCTTCGACTACCTGTACGCGGGGGGCGGAACGGTGGGGGCGGTGGCCATCGCGGGACTGACCCTGTTCGCCCCGACGCTCTACCGTCGGCTGCCACAGTCGCTCATCGGACCGCTGCGCACCTCCCTCACCGTCCTTCGCGAGCTCCATAGCGGCCACATCGGCGACTACATCGCCTGGTGGACCGCCGCGGCCGCGCTGCTCGGTGGCGCCTCGCTGATCCTGTTGACGTGACCGGTCCACGGACAGCCCGCCGCGGCTTCGCCGCGCTCCTCGCGGTTGCGGCGCTGGCCGGGTGCGGGGCCCCGCCGCCCGAGGCGCCTCTCGCGCAGGCCAAGAAGCTCGACGCCTCGACCAGCGACCTCTCGACCGAGTGCGGACTGACCTACCAGGTCACTGCGTTCGGAGGCGATCACCGAAAGGACGTGGCCAACCTGGAGAGCCAGGCAGCCGCGAGCGCGCGCAGCCTGGCCTCGGTGTACACGCGCGATCCAGCCTGGATCTACCAGGGCGCGACGGTCCGCCAGATCGTCACGGACGCCCTCGCGATGCTCCACGCCTGCGGCCTCACCCAGGCCGAGCGGACGCTCCTCCGGGCCACGTCTCACTAGTGTGATCGCGATTACCACGAGTTGCATCGGCGAATCGGTAGCCGGTACGTTCGGTCGATGACGCGCTCGGAGTGGCGCCGCGCCGGCGCCATGGCGGCGGTGATCGCGGGCCTGCACGTGCTCGGTTTCGGGATCTTGATCCTCGTGGTCATGCCGCAGCACTACAAGCTCGGAGCTGCGGGAACATTCGCGATCGGCACGGGGATAACCGCCTACACGCTCGGGCTGCGCCACGCCTTCGACGCCGATCACATCGCGGCGATCGACAACACCACCCGGAAGATGATGGGCGAGGGCAAGCGCCCGTTGAGCGTCGGGTTCTTCTTCTCGCTCGGGCACTCGACGATCGTGTTCGGGCTGGCCTTCCTGCTGGCGATCGGCGTCAGGGCGCTGAGCGCGCCGGTCCAGAACGGTCAGTCCGCGCTTCACAGGACGACCGACGTAATCGGCACCACCGTTTCCGGGTCGTTCCTTTACGTGATCGCGATCCTCAACGCGCTGATCCTGGTCTCGATCGTGCGGATCTTCTTCGACATGCGTCGCGGCGCCTATGACGAGAAGCAGCTCGAGCAGGAGCTGGACTCGCGCGGGCTGATGAACCGTTTGCTCGGCAAGCGCGTGAACAACATCCGTGAGCCGTGGCAGATGTACCCGCTCGGCGCGCTGTTCGGCCTCGGGTTCGACACCGCGAGCGAGATCGCGCTGCTCGTGCTCGCGGCCGGCGCGGGCGCGGCCGGGCTTCCGTTCTACGCGATTCTGTGCCTGCCGATCCTGTTCGCCGCCGGGATGTCGCTGCTGGACACGATCGACGGATCGTTCATGAACTTCGCTTACGGCTGGGCGTTCTCACAGCCGGTGCGAAAGGTCTACTACAACATCACGATCACCGGGCTGTCGGTCGCGGTCGCGCTGTTCATCGGCACGATCGAGCTGGTCGGCCTCTTGACCGACAAGCTCGGCGTTCGCGGCCAGGTCGCGGACTGGTTCCAGACCTTCAACATCAACACCGCGGGTTTCGTGATCGTCGGCATGTTCATCGTCACCTGGGCCGTCGCGCTGGCGGTGTGGCGGTTCGCGAGGATCGAGGAGAAGTGGACCGCCGGACTGGAGATGGGCGCCGCGCGCTCGGCTCGGGACGCCGACCCCGGCTAAAGCGCGAACTAAGACCCCGGCGCGCCGAACGTCGAGCGCAGGATGCGAACGAGCCTCCGCGCGCGATCGCTGCCGCGCCGCCCGGCCCAGGGGTGCGGCCCCGTGGCCCACGGGTGCCAGCCAAGCGTGCCGTAGTGCTCGCGCACGAGCGCCTTGAGCTCGCCGCGATGAGCCCCACATGCGTAGCGCTGGGGGCCGTACATGCCTCGCCCGTGCCACGTGAGCCATCGACCCGGTTCGGCGTCCACGTACTCGCCGTGGCGCAGGTCGAGGAGCTGGCGTTCGAGCGCAACCTGGGTCTCATCGTCGGGGCGGGCCCCGCAGATCTCGCATCGGAAAACGACGGTGATCGGCATCTAGTGCGCCGTCCGGCAGATAGCACGGTGGCGGAGCCGGCGCACGACCGGCCCGTAGGTGAATTGGGCGGCCCGCGCCGCGAGCAGCCCGAGCCGGCTGGGCTCCATGAACGGCATGAACTTGTCAGGGAACCCGGGCATCGTGCAGGCGATGCAGATTCCGCCGACGTTGGGACACCCGCCGACACCGCCCACCCACCCGCGAATCGGCACGTTGCAGCTGACCACTGGGCCCTTGCAGCCGAGCTTGACCAGGCATCCGCGATGATCGGCGGGGGTCCGGGCGAACTCGCCCTGCTCGGCGAATCCGGCGCGGCCGCAGCCCTGCTGCACTGTGCGCCCGAACAGGCGCGACGGGCGGCCGTTCTCGTCGAGTTCGATCATCGGGCCGCCGCCCCCGAGGTGCAGTCCAAGCTGGAGCAGCGTCTCCGTGATGTTGTCGGGCTGGACCGGGCAGCCGGGCAGGTTCACGACCGGGATGTCGCGGCGCGAGGTCCAGCCCGCGCCCAGGTAGTCGCGCAGTCCCATCGCGCCGGTCGGATTGCCCCGCATCGCCGGAATCCCGCCAAACGCCGCACATGTGCCGACGGCCAGTACGACGTCGGCGTGAGGCGCGAGCCGATCGATCCAGCGACACGTGCTGATCGGCTCGCCGGTGGTCGGGTCCACGCCGAACGTCGCCCAGTACCCCGCGCCGCTGATCTCCTCGTTCGGGACTGAGCCCTCGAGGACCAGGATGAACGGCTCGAGCTTGCCCGCGGCCGCGTCGAAGAACACGCGCATGAACTCGTCACCGTTCTCGTACGCCAGCACCGGGTTGTGGACGATCATCGGCGGCATGCCCGGAAAGCAGCCACGCGTCAGGTCCTCGAGGCTCGGATTCATAGCGGCGGTCATCGCGATCGAGTCCCCATCGCATCCGAGTCCACTGGTCATCCACAGCACGATGACCGGCCCACCTTCACTCTCACGTGCGCCGGTGGGGGGACCCCGGGACACTGTCAACCGTCGAATCTGGAAGCCGGCCTGCCCTCCGATACTCGTGCTCGGTGCGATCGCTCAGCCGCTCCCCGCGTCACCTGGTGCTCGACGAGCGCGACCGGGGGTCCGACGAGCGACTCGAGCTGATGGCCGAGGCTGCCGTGCAGCCGCAGGTCGTCCGCATGGCCAGTGATGAGCCCCGCCTGGGCCAGCCGTTTGAGCGCGTGCGAGATCGAGGGCCGCTCGGCGGCCACCAGCTGGCCGAGGAGCCGGTGCGTGAGCGGCAGGCAGAGGCGGACGCCATCGGGGGAGGTCCGACCCCAACGGGCGGACAGATGCCACAGGAGGAGTACGAGGCGCACCTCGAGCCGCGGTTGAGAGGAGATCGCCCGCAACACGTCCAGCTCGGCTGCCCGGCCGCAGGTCCGACGTAACAATGCGCGGCTCAGCTGCGGGAACGGCCGGACCCGATCGCTGAAGTCGCCGTCCAGCACGGCGATCCGGGTCGGCCACAGCACCCGCCAGTGACAGGTTCGCTCGAGCAGAGCGTCGGTTATCAGGTGCGAGCCCTGAAGGAGATCGCCCGCGCCGATGAGCTCGGCGGCGATCCGGTCACCGGTGCCGGTCTCGAACACGACCAGGCCGTCGAGCATCAGCAGCCCCGGACCCTGCCAGGCGGCCTCGAACCACGGGCTCAAATCGCACTCTCCGACCGCGAACTGCACGAGCTTCGCCGTTGCCAGCTGCCGCGCGGCGATGCGACCGCGGAGATCGAACTCCTGGGCGAGCCCGTCATCCGCGTCGAGTACGTACGTGTACAGCGGACTGGACCGCGGCGGATCCGGACCCGCCCGCCCACTGCCGGGGCGGGCCGGCCACCTCAGGGGGCCAGGCTGGGTGATCCGTCTGTTTGTGCCACTCACGCGGACTGTCTCCCTCGTTGCTCAGCCGCGCCTCGCAGTCTATGGGTCAGGCGAGGCCTGCGCGTGGCGGTGTCACGGCTTACCGGAGCCAGTGGTAACCGGGGTTACCGTGGTTAGACCCCGCGCGCGACCGGTGGTAAGAAAGACGATGTGTGCTTGGCCATTCCCGGTCAAGTCATCGAGATCGTCGATGACGCCAACCGACTCGCCAAGGTCGATGTGGCCGGCGTCAGACGGAACGTCAGCGTAGGTCTGCTCGACGGCGAGGACGGAGGCGTCGTGCCCGGCGACTGGGTCCTCATCCACGTCGGCTTCGCGATCTCGAAGGTCGACGAGGAGGAGGCTCGGGCGACGCGCGACCTGCTCGTGCGGATGGGCGCCGACTACGAGCAGGAGCTCGAGGAGCTCAAGGCCAGCGTGATCGAGTGAGTGACGCCGGCGAGCACTGCGGATCGCATCACTGCATCACCTGTGGGGACGACGGCGTGCCGATGGCCGTGGTTCGGGTCGACCGAGACCGCGGTCTCGCGCTGTGCGCCGGCGAGGACGGAGCCAAGGCCAGCGTGGAGACGGCTCTGGTAGAGCCCGTCGCCCCCGGCGACACGCTGCTCGTCCATGCCGGGACCGCCCTCGCGCGGCTGGAGCCGGTGGCGTGAAGTTCGTCGACGAGTTCCGCGATCCAGAGCTCGGGCGGGTGGTTGCCGGCGAGATCCTCTCGCTCGTCGAGCCGGGCCGCCACTACAAGGTGATGGAGGTGTGTGGCGGCCACACGCACTCGATCTACAAGTACGGGATCGACGACCTGCTTCCGGCGAACGTAGAGCTCGTCCATGGTCCCGGCTGTCCGGTGTGCGTGATTCCCATGGGACGCGTCGACGACGGGATCGCGGTCGCGCACGAGGACGGCGTGATCTTCACCTGCTTCGGCGACATGATGCGCGTTCCCGGATCGGATGGCAGCCTGCTGGACGCCAAGGCGGCCGGTGCCGATATCCGGATGGTCTACTCGCCGCTCGACGCACTGCGGATCGCCAAGCAGAACCCCGAGCGCGAGGTCGTGTTCTTCGCGATCGGATTCGAGACGACCGCCCCCTCGACCGCGCTGACGCTCAAGCGGGCACGCATGGAAGGCCTGAGCAACTTCAGCGTCATGTGCAGCCACGTGACGATCGTCCCGCCCGTACGGGCGCTGCTCGAGTCGCCCGATCTCAGGCTGGACGGATTCATCGGTCCCGGCCACGTCTCGACCGTCGTGGGCGCCCGGCCCTTCGAGTTCATCCCGGCGGACTACGGCCGCCCGGTCGTGATCGCCGGGTTCGAGCCGCTCGACATCCTCCAGGCGATCGAGATGATCCTGCGCCAGCTGGCCGAAGGCCGCTGCGAGGTCGAGAATCAGTACAAGCGAGTCGTCCCCTACGAGGGCAACCTTCGGGCACTCGAGGTGATGGCGGAGGTGTTCGAACTGCGCCCCCACTTCGAATGGCGCGGGCTGGGCTTCATCTCCCACAGCGGTCTGAAGCTTTCCGATGCCTACGCCGACCTGGACGCCGAGGCGCGCTTCAGCGTCCCGGGGGTCCGCGTTGCGGACCCCAAGGCGTGCCAGTGCGGCGAGGTCCTAAAGGGGGTCATCAAGCCGTGGCAGTGCAAGGTGTTCGGGACCGCCTGCACGCCCGAGCGGCCGATCGGCACGTGCATGGTCTCCTCCGAGGGCGCGTGCGCGGCGTATTACAACTTCGGCCGGTTCGCCCGCGAGCGGGAGGTCGTGTGATGGCCGACCCGGCGGTCGTCTCCGAGCGGGAGCAGCGAATCCTCGGGATCATCGAGACGGCCCGCGCCAAGCGCGCCAAGTTCCGCGACGACCGGATCAATATGGCCCACGGGGCGGGGGGCAAGGCGACCCAGACGTTGATCGAGGGCCTACTCGCGCCCGCGTTCGGGTCGCAAACGTTGAACGAACTTGCCGACGCCGCCACGATCGCCGTCGAGGGCGTGGAGCTCGCGCTCACCACGGACTCCTACGTGGTCAAGCCGATGCGCTTTCCCGGCGGATCGATCGGGGAGCTGGCGGTGAACGGGACGGTCAACGACCTGGCCGTGTCGGGCGCGCGCCCGCTCGCGCTCAGCCTTTCGCTCATTTTGGAGGAGGGCCTCGCCGCCGAGGACCTGAAAGCCGAGGTCGACGCGATCGCAAAGGCCGCCCGCACCGCCGGGGTGGAGATCATCACCGGCGACACCAAGGTCGTCGAGCGGGGCCACGCCGACGGCATGTACGTGTGCACGACCGGCATCGGCCTCCGCGACCCGCGGGCCCGCCTGTCGCCGGCCGCGCTGCGCCCCGGCGACCGGATTCTGCTCTCCGGGAGCATCGGCGAGCACGGCACGGCGATCATGCTCGCCCGCGGCGAGTTCGAGCTCGACGCGGAGATCGAGTCCGACACGCGTCCGCTGTGGACGGTGGTGGACGCCCTGCTCGACGCGGCCGGGCCCGATCTGCGATGCATGCGCGACGCGACGCGCGGCGGTGTGGCATCGGTGCTCAACGAGCTCGCGCGCGCCTCGTCGGTGGCGATGATCGTGCGGGAGGGCGCGGTCCCGGTGCGGCCGGACGTGGCCGGCGCGGCCGAGATCCTGGGCATCGATCCGATGTACGTCGCGAACGAGGGCAAGCTGGTCGCGTTCGTGGCCCCGGAGGCGGCGGAGCAAGCGCTCGCGGCGATCCGAAGCGTGCCGGGGTGCGAGGCGGCGGCGGAGATCGGCGAGGTGCGGACCGAGCCGCCGGGGATGGTGCTGGTCGAGACGAGCTTTGGCGGCAAGCGGGTGATGGACCAGCTGGTGGGTGACCCGCTGCCGCGGATCTGTTGAGTGAGAGAGAGGAGACGGAATGTCGGCGTTGGCTAACCCGTATGCGAAGCAGAAGGAGACCGAAGCCGTCACCGCGCACGTCCTGTGGATGACCACCGGACTCAGCTGCGAGGGCGATTCCGTCGCGATGACCTCGGCCACGAACCCGAGCCTCGAGGACATCATCCTGCAGGCGATCCCGGGCATGCCGAAGGTCGTCGTCCACAACCAGGTGGTCGACTACGCCGTCGGCCAGGAGTACGCACAGGCGTGGTTCGACGCCGAAAACGGCGACCTCGACCCGTTCGTACTGGTGATCGAGGGCTCGCTCGGGAACGAGGAGATCAACGGCGAGGGTCACTGGACCGGCTTCGCCGTGAATCCGGAGAACGGCCAGCCGATCACGATGAACGAATGGATGGACCGGCTGGCGCCGAAGGCGGCGGCGGTCGTCGCCGTCGGGACGTGCGCCACCTATGGCGGCATCCCGGCGATGAAGAACAACCCGACCGGCGCGATGGGCGTGCCCGACTACCTCGGCTGGAGCTGGAAGTCGAAGGCCGGGCTACCGATCGTCTGCATCCCGGGCTGTCCGGCGCAGCCGGACAACATGACCGAGACGCTGCTCTACCTCGCGCTGCATCTCGCCGGTCTGGCGCCGGCGCCCGAGCTCGACGAGGCGCTTCGCCCGAAGTGGCTGTTCGGTCGTACGGTCCGCGAGAGCTGCAACCGCGCCGGGTTCGCTGAGCAGGGTGACTTCGCGACCGAGTACGGCTCCGACCACCGCTGCCTGGTCAAGCTCGGCTGCAAGGGCCCGGTGGTCAAGTGCAACGTCCCTGTGCGCGGTTGGGTCAACGGGGTCGGCGGCTGCCCGAACGTCGGCGGGATCTGCATGGCCTGCACGATGCCCGGGTTCCCCGACAAGTACATGCCGTTCATGGACGAGGACAAGTGGGGCGGAGTCGCCGCCGACGTCATGAAGTTCTCCTACGGCCCGATCGTTCGCTTCATGCGCAAGCGTCACATCAAGACCAACTTCGACAAGGAGCCGGAGTGGCGCAAACGCGGCAGGACACTCACCACCGGCTACGTCAAGCGCTGGTAATCGACCCCATCACCCGCAACCCGACCTTGAGGAGAAACACCGATGGCGACTGAGACGCCCGAACAGCAGAGGGTGATGGTCAAGGAGATGTCCTGGGACCCGATCACGCGGATCGTGGGCAGCCTCGGCATCCACACCGAGATCGACTTCACCAATCAGCAGGTGCTCAAGTGCTACAGCACGTCGATGATCTTCCGCGGCTTCGACATCTTCATGAAGGGGATCGATCCGCGCGACGCCCACTTCATCACGAGCCGGATCTGCGGGATCTGCGGGGATAACCACTGCACCTGCTCGTGTCTGAACCAGAACATGGCCTACGGCGTGAAGCCTCCGGCGCTCGGGGATCTGGCCTTCAACCTCGCCGAGACCGCGGACTACATCTTCGACCACGCGATCTTCAACGACTGCATGGCCAACGTCGACTTCTGCGAGCAGATGGTCAAGGAGACCAACCCGACGCTGCTGGCCAAGGCGGAGAACACGCCGGCCCCGGGGCAGGACATCCACGGCTACAAGACGATCGCCGACATCATGCGGGCGCTCAACCCGTTCACGGGCGAGTTCTACCTGGAGACACTGCACGTCGCCCGGTACACGCGCGAGATGTACTGCCTGTTCGGCGGCCGTCACACCCATCCCTCGACGATCATGCCGGGCGGGTGCAGCGCCGACATCACGCATCAGACGTGCACCGACTACTACGTGCGCCTGATGCGCTACTTCGACTACGTCAAGCGCAGCGTGCCGATGCACGACGACCTGTACGACTTCTTCCTCCAGGAGCTGCCGGGCTACGACATGGTCGGCTTCCGCGAGACGAACCTGGTCAACTGGGGCTCATTCGACGACCCCGACTACGTCGACTACGACTACCGCAACATGACCAACTGGGGTCGCAAGCGCTACATCACCCCGGGCGTCGTGATCGGCGGAGAGCTGATCTCCACGGACCTCGTCGAGATCAACCTGATGATCCGGATCCTGCTCGGCTCCTCGTACTTCGACTCCTGGGAGAACGAGCCGACGTTCGTGACTCAGGATCCGCTGGGCAACCCGGTCGACAAGAACCATCCGTGGAACAAGGTGACGCTGCCCCGGCCGCAGAAGCGCGACTTCACCGACAAGTACACGTGGGTGGTCTCACCGCGGATCTACGACAAGCGGACCGACACACACGTGTGCTGTGACACCGGCGGCGGTCCGTTCGCCCGCCAATGGTGCACGGCCAAGGCGGGGCTGGTCGACTTCGGCTACGCCAAGGCCACCGGCCACTCGATCCAGATGGTGCTCCCGCGCTCGCCCAACATGCCCGAGATGGAGCTCGAGTGGAACGTGCCGGAGAAGTCGAACGCGGTCGAGCGCGACCGCGCACGCACCTACCACCAGGCCTACAGCGCACTGATCGCGCTGCACAATCTCGAGCGCGCGATGAAGGAGGTTCAGGCGGGCCGGACCAAGAGCTGGAACAGCTTCAAGGTCCCCGAGAGCGCGGTCAGCTGCGGCTTCCACGAGGCGGCCCGGGGCGTGCTCTCCCATCACATGGTGATCCAGGAGGGCAAGATCGCCAACTACCAGCCCTACCCACCGACTCCGTGGAACGCGAGCCCCCGCGACGTGTACGGCACGCCCGGTCCGTACGAGGACGCCGTGCAGAACACGCCGATCTTCGAGGAGAACGGACCGGAGAACTTCAAGGGGATCGACATCATGCGTGCCGTGCGCTCGTTCGACCCGTGTCTGCCGTGCGGCGTGCACATGTACACCGGCGGCGGCAAGGTGCGCAAGGTGATGCACACTCCCACGGCGCTGGCCTAACTGGGATGGATGTCGAGGAGCTGGTCGAGCGCGTCGAAGATCTCCAGGCGCGCCTCGACGCAAGCGGCGCGTCAGTTACCCGCGAGGTCGCCGAGGAGCTGGTCTCGGCCGTGGTCCAGATGTACGGCGCCGGACTCGAGCGGATCGTCGCCGCGCTGATGGACGCCGGACCCGAGGGCGAGCGGAGCGCGGCCGCGCTCGCGGATGACCCGCTGGTCGCGACCCTCCTGTTGATCCACGACCTGCACCCGGTCCCACTAGAGGGGCGGGTGCAGCAGGCGCTCGACTCGGTGCGGCCCTACATGGAGTCCCACGGCGGCAACGTCGAGCTCCTCTCGCTCGAACACGGCGTGGCCCGGATCCACCTCCAGGGGAGCTGCTCGGACTGCTCGGCCTCCTCGGTCACGCTCGAGCTGGCGATCAAACAGGCGCTCGAGGAAGCCGCGCCGGATCTCGAGGGCCTGGAGGTCGAGGGCATGAACGCCGCCGCGACCGGGAGCTCGGAGTCAACCTGGATCGGCGTGGAGTCGGTGTCCGAGCTCGCCGACGGTTCCCTGGCCGCGGTCAGCGTGGCGGGCGCTGAATTGGTCGTGGCGAACGTCGAGGGGAGCCTGCTCGCCTATCGCGACCGCTGCGCAAGCTGCGGCGGACAATTGCATGACGGGCTGCTGATGGCCGGGGCGCTGTCGTGCCCCGAGTGCGCGCGCTCGTTCTTCCTCCCGAGCGCCGGCCGGTCGATGGATGGCGACCGCCTCCAGCTCGAGCCGGTGCCACTGCTGCGCGAGGAGGGCCGGGTGAAGGTGGCTCTCGCGCAATGAACGATCGACGGCGGGCCGGGGTCGTGTCCGGGCTCCGCGGGCTGGCTCGGACGAACGGGCGGACGCCCCCGGCTGCACCCGCCGACGGCGAGGTCTGCGACCTCTGCGGCATCGGGATTCCGGACGACCACAGGCACCTGCTCGCGCTGTCCGAGCGCCGAATCGTGTGCGCGTGCGAGGCGTGCTGGGCGATGCGCTCGGGCGAGGGTGACTACCGGCCGACGGGAATGCGAACGCTGTGGCTCGAGGGCCTCGACGTGCCGGACGATCTGTGGGCGAGCTTTCAGATCCCCATCGGGCTTGCCTTCTTCATGGAGTCGACCGTCACCGCGTGCGTCGTCGCGATGTACCCGAGCCCAGGTGGGGCGACCGAGAGCGAGCTGCACTTCGACTCGTGGTCCCGAATGCGCGGGCTCAACCCGGTGCTCGAAGGGCTCGAGCCCGACATCGAGGGGCTGATTGTCAACCGGCTCGTCGATCCGGCGCTCTACGTGATCGCGCCGATCGACCGGTGCTACGAGCTGACCGGCACCATCAAGGCGCATTGGGAGGGGATCTCCGGCGGCGCAGGCGTGAACACCGCGGTCGAGCAGTTCTTCGGCCAGCTTCGCGCGCGGGCGGCGACGGCATGACCATCGAGGCGAGCACCGGATCGATGTCTCCGGAGCGCTTCGAAGGTCCGCCGGACCTCGAGTTCTCAGTTGCCGGAGCCCGCCCGGTCAAGTACGCCGCGGCGCCGATGCTGAACCTCGATCTTCAGGTCAGCGAGACGACCGGCGCGCCGGTGTACATGGTCGCGCTGACGATCCAGCTGATGATCGAGCCGGCGCGGCGGTCCTACGACGACGCCACCCGCGAGCGGCTCGTCGAGCTGTTCGGCGCGCCCGAGCGATGGGCGGTCACCACTCGCAGCCTGGTGTGGTCCAAGCTCGACGTGCTCGTGCCCGCGTTCACCGGGATGACCACGGTCACGGTCCCGATCGCGTGTCACTACGACCTCGAGCTCGCCGCAGCCAAGTACCTGCACTCGCTCCCCGAGGGCGAGGCGCCCCTGGCGCTGCACTTCAACGGCATGATCTATTACCCCGGCGTAGCCGGCGGGCTCCAGATGGCGCTGATCCCGTGGTCGAAGTCGATCGACTTCCGCATGCCGGTGTCGGTGTGGCAGGAGACGATCGGCCACTACTACCCCGGGACGGCGTGGGTCGCGGTCCGCTCGGAGACGTTCGAGGCCCTCCAGCGGGAGAAGCTCGCGCGTGGCCTGGCCACCCTCGACGCGTGCCTCAACGCGCTGCTCGAGCATGACTGACCACCTGGAGGAACTGGTCACGTCGCTCTTGTGGGAGGGCTACGCGCTGTACCCGTACACCCCCGGCGCGACCAAGAACGCGACCCCTACGCCGTTCGGGATCGTGTACCCGCCCACGTACGCGAGTGAGTGCCCGGGAGCGTTTGATCACGCGCGACTGGAGTGCGTGGCCGAGCCGGATCGCGAGGCCACTTTGAGCGCGACGCTTCGCCACCTCGCCCCCAGCGGCGAGGGCCACAGGGCGGACGAGCGGCGCGTAGAGCTTGGCCCCGTGCCGCTCGGCGAGCGCGTGACCACGCAGTTCGACGGCGGGCGGTTCACGCTCCGCTCCGAGCGGCGCGGCGACGGCTCGGCGTTCGTGCGCTGCTGCGTGCACAACAGCACCGAGGCACCGGCCGGACTCGACCGCGCCGGCGCGCTGGCCCGGTCGTTGAT
Organism: uncultured Solirubrobacterales bacterium; assembly: GCA_963834625.1. Lineage (GTDB taxonomy): Bacteria > Actinomycetota > Thermoleophilia > Solirubrobacterales > Solirubrobacteraceae > Palsa-465. The sequence goes on from CAWICM010000002.1 coordinate 400,088, forward strand.
CTCCATCCAGATCGTGATGCGGATCTCCGGCGGAAGGTTCCGCTCCCCCCTCGACGGGGCACCGACCAGTGTCAACACGTACCCGGTGCTGGCCACCGAGAACGACGACACAGTCCTGGGAACGACGTACGTGTTGCCGGACCACCCCCAGATCGCGCCCGAGAGCCGCGGGGCGCTGTTCGACTCGACGGAGATCGAAGAGGCGCTGCTCCTGCACGTCCAGGTGCTGAGCGACGAGGAGCGAGCCGAGATCGAGCGCGCCGATCCGGCCGTGCGCGAGATGATCGAGCGCGCCGCGGCGGCGACCCCCGAGGAGATCATCGCGTTGCACGGACGCGTCGAGATCCGCGACCCGGTGACCGAGGAGCCCCCGAGCGAGCCGCCAAACCTGCCCGATCCCGCCGCCGGCCAGCCTTACGCAATCGTCGAAGGCGTGCGGTTCGCGCGCGGGATCAAGGTGTTGATCCGCCCCGGACCGCAGGCCGACATTCAGGCGCGGATGCTCGACGGCCGCACGGCGACGGTCGAGCGAATCCTCACCGACTACGACGGCAGGACCCACCTGGGCGTGACCATCGACGACGACCCCGGCCAGGACCTGATGCGCGAGACCGGGCGCTTTCTGTACTTCTTTGCCCCCGAGGTGGAGGTGATCGACACATGAGCGCAGAACCGCTGCGCAGCATCCTGATCGCCGGCGTCGGCAACGCCTGGCTGCGGGACGACGGGTTCGGGGGCGAGGTGGCCAGACGCCTCTCCAACCGGCCGCTGCCCGCCGGCGTCGATGTGATGGACGCCGGAACCGGCGGGCTCGACCTGGCCTACGAGGTCATGCGCGGCTACGACGGGCTGGTCATCCTCGACGTCTCCAAGCAGGGCGGCGAGCCCGGGACGCTGTACGTGATGGAGCCCGACGAGGAGTCGGTGCCGGCCGGGATCGAGGACGGCGACGTGATCAACCCGCACGCGATGGACCCGCAGACCGTGCTGCGGTTCATCAAGTCGGTCGGGGCGTGGCCGGGGCGCGTCGTGGTGGTCGCCTGCGAACCGGCTGATGTTGAGGAAATGGGTTGGGGTTTATCTGAGCCCGTCCGGGACGCCATCGAGCGGGCTGTGGACCTGGTCGTCGAGACGGTGGTGGAGCTCCAATCCGGCGTATCCGCGGCACCGGCGGAGTGAGTGATGCCGTGCACGAGCTTTCGCTGAGCAGCGCGATCGTCAACACCGTGGTCAAGCACGCCGGCGGGCGACGCGTCACGGTCGTCGAGCTTCGCGTCGGCAAGCTCCGTCAGGTCATACCGGACACGCTCGAGTTCTACTTCGAGTTCGTCGCCCGCGGGACGGTGTGCGAGGGAGCACGGCTCGAGCAGGAGGTGATCGACGCGCGGCTGCGCTGCAACGGATGCGGGCACGAGTGGGAGATCGAGATCCCGGCGTTCCGCTGCCCCGCGTGCGCCGGCGGTGACGTCGCGATCGCCAGCGGCAACGAGTTCGAGGTTGAGGCAATCGAGGTCGAGGAGGCACAGTGCATCGGACAAAGGTGAGGATCGTCGAGGACGCGCTCGACGCCAACAACACGATCGCGGGAGCCAACCGGGCGGACTTCGACCGGGCCGGCGTCAAGGTCGTGAACTTCATGAGCGCCCCCGGCGCCGGCAAGACCACGCTGCTCGAGCGCGTGGTCACGGACCTGCCCGGCGTCCGCGCCGGCGTCCTCGAGGGTGACGTCGAGGGCTCGATGGACGCCGACCGACTGGCCAGCCTGCACGTGCCGGTGACCCAGCTCAACACCGGTGCCGGATTCGGCGGGGAGTGTCACCTCGACGCGAACATGGTCCGCTCGGCGATCCCGGCGCTCCCGCTCGACGAGATCGATCTGCTGCTGGTCGAGAACGTCGGCAACCTCGTCTGTCCGGCCGAGTTCCGGATCGGCGAGGACGCGCGCGTGATGGTGAGCGCGATCACCGAGGGCGAGGACAAGCCGCTGAAGTACCCGCTGATGTTCCGCGCCTGCGAGCTCGTGATCGTCAACAAGATCGATCTGCTCCCGCACCTCGACTTCGACCTCGACAAGCTCCTGTACAACATCGACGCGGTCCACCCGGACGTCGAGACGATCGTGCTGAGCGCCCGGACCGGCGAGGGCGTGGATGCCTGGCGCGACTGGTTACTGCGTATCGCGGCCCGCGAGGAGGCGATTGCTTGACTGTCGCCGCGCTGCTCTCGGAGCGGACGGAGTGCAATGCGCGGTTCTTCGAGGAGTCGGCCGACGGCCTGGCGCGCTTGTGTCATCTGATGGCCGAGCGGTTCGCCCGCGGGGGTCGGCTGATCGCGTTCGGCCGCTCGCCGGCTGCGCGTTCGGACGCGCGCCACGTCGCGGTCGAGTTCGTGCATCCGGTGATCGTCGGCAAACGGGCGCTCCCGGCGATCGGGCTCGCCGGCGAGGGCGGCGACCTGGCCGCGCAGGTGGCACTGCTCGCAGTCGCCGAGGACGTGGCGATGGGGTTCGGCGCGGATTGCGAGGACCCGGTCGCGGTCGCGCGCGGGCGCGGCTGCCTCACGATCGCGTTCGCGCGCGGCACGGGTGCGGAATGGGAGTTCGAGCCCCCGACCGACGACCCGTACGTCCGCCAGGAGCTGGTCGAGACGCTCTACCACGTCCTGTGGGAGCTCGTGCACGTGTTCTTCGAGCACCGCGGCCTGCTCGAGGGTCGCAGGGAGCGGCGCGCGCACGACGCCGGCGCGTCGAGCTTCCTGTATCCGTTCCTCGACGAGCGCGAGCACGATCTCGAAGCCGTGGTGCGAGACGTCCGGCGCTCGATCCTGATGAAGGCGAGCGAGATTGGCGCGCTGCGCGAGCAGACGCTGTCCGACAACGCGGCGGTGCTCGCGGACGCGGCCGCGGCGCTGCGCAAGAGCTTCGTAGGTGACGGAAAGCTGCTGGCGCTCGGCAACGGCGGCTCGGCCACCGACGCGATGGACGTGGTGGCCGACGTCCGTGCGGGCGGCCATCCGGCCATCGATCTCACCGAGGACCCGGGGATCCTGACCGCGATCGCCAACGACATCGGCGTCGAGGCGATCTTCTCGCGCCAGGTGATCGCCTACGGCGCCGGCGGGGACGTGCTGCTGGCGCTGTCGACGTCGGGCAATTCGCGCAACGTGATCGACGCGCTCGCCGAGGCTCGGCGCCGGGGTCTCGTGACGGTCGCGATGGTCGGCTACGACGGCGGGCGGATCGCAAGCGACGCACTCGCCGACCACGTCGTCGTCACACGCTCCGAGCACATCCCGCGGATCCAGGAGGCCCAGGCGAGCGCGTACCACGCGCTCGTGGAGTTGGTGGGATGAACGTCGTCAGCCGCGCGCGACTGAGGGTGCGGGTGACCGGCACGGTCCAGGGCGTGGGCTTTCGTCCGTACGTCTATCGGCTCGCCGGCGAGTTGTCGCTTGGCGGGTTCGTGCTCAACGACGCCCACGGCGTCCTGATCGAGGTCGAGGGCAATGCGCCGGACGTCGACCGATTCCTCGAGCGCCTGCCGTCCGAGGCGCCACCGTTGGCCGTGCTCGAGCGCATGTCGGTCGAGGAGCTCTCGCCGAGCGAGGACCACGCGTTCGCGATCGTGGCCAGCGTGGCGGGCGACGTTCCCGACGCCCCGGTCACGCCCGACAGCGCCACCTGTGACGACTGCCTGCGCGAGCTGTTCGACCCGGCCGACCGCCGCTTCCGCTATCCGTTCACCAACTGCACGAATTGCGGCCCGCGGTTCACGATCGTGCGCGGAGTGCCCTACGACCGTCCGCTGACCACGATGGCGGGCTTCACGATGTGCCAGGAATGCCGCGCCGAGTACGAGGACCCCGGCGACCGGCGCTTCCACGCCCAGCCCAACGCGTGCCCGGTGTGCGGACCGTCGCTGCGGCTGCTCTCTGGTGAGCGCGAGACCATCGCCGGCGATCCGCTCGCGGCCGCCGTCAGCGCCCTGCGCGCCGGCGCGATCGTCGCGATCAAGGGCATCGGCGGCTTCCACCTGGCCTGCCTGGCCGGCGACGAGCGCGCGGTGGCCACGCTGCGGGCCCGCAAGCACCGCGAGGACAAGCCGTTCGCGCTGATGGCGCCGTCGCTGGGCGCGGCCGAGTCGCTGGTGTCGCTCGACGCGGGCGCTCGGGAACTGTTGACCGCGCCCGCGCGCCCGATCGTGCTCGCGCCCCGACGGCGTGACGCGCTCCTCGCCGCGTCGGTGGCGCCCGGCGCGGGCGAGCTCGGGGTGATGCTCGCCTACTCGCCGCTTCACCACCTGTTGCTCGCCGACGTCGGCGCGACGCTCGTGATGACGAGCGCGAACGTGACCGACGAGCCGATCGCCTATCGCGACGAGGACGCACTTCGGCGCCTGGCCGGCATCGCGGACCTGTTCCTGCTCCACGACCGGCCGATCCAGACGCGCACCGACGACTCGGTCGTGCGCGCGGTGCCGCGGCGCGCCGTGCTCCGCCGCTCGCGCGGCTACGTGCCCACGGCGCTGGCCCTGCCCGGCGGCGGCACTTCACGGCCGATCCTCGCCTGCGGCGCCGAGCTCAAGAACACGTTCTGCCTGGCTCGCGGCACCCGCGCGTGGGTCAGCCACCACATCGGCGACCTTCAGAACTACGAGACGCTGCGCTCGTTCACCGAGGGAATCGAGCACTTCCGGCGGCTGTTCGCGGTCGAGCCCGAGATCGTCGCCCACGATCTCCACCCCGAGTACCTCTCGACGAAGTACGCGCTCGAACAGGACGGCGTAGAGCTCGTCGGGGTTCAGCACCACCACGCTCATCTCGCCGCGTGCCTGGCCGAGCACGGGGAGCCCGGGCCCGCGATCGGCGCGATCTTCGACGGCACCGGGTACGGGCTCGACGGGACGGTGTGGGGAGGCGAGCTGCTGTACGGCGACGTCGCCGCGTTCCGTCGCGTCGGCGCGCTGCTGCCGGTTCGGCTGCCGGGTGGCGCGCGGGCGATCAAGCAACCATGGCGGATGGCGTGCGCCTGGCTCGTGGCCAGCGGAATCGAGCCGCCGGCGGCGTGGCGAGAAATCGCCGAGCTGGCCCGCTCCGGCCTGGCGTCGCCCTGGACAACCAGCATGGGACGGCTGTTCGACGCGGTCGCGGCGCTCGCCGGAATCCGCACCGAGGTCAACTACGAGGGACAGGCGGCGATCGAGCTCGAGGCGGCCTGTGATTTCAGCGAACCGGGCGAGTATCCGATCTCGGTAACCGGCGCGCCGCTCGTGATCGATCCCCGCGAGACGATCACGTCCGTGGCCGCGGACGTCGCCGCCGGCCGGTCCGCAGGCGCGATCGCCCGCCGCTTCCACCGCACGATCGCGCGCGCCGCCCTCGACGCCTGCATCGGGCTTGCCTCCGTCCACGACACCGAGGTCGTGGTTTTGTCGGGTGGCGTGTTCCACAATCGGCTGCTGGTCGAGTCCGTCGCCGATGGCCTCGCGGCCGCCGGGCTCCGCGTCCTGGTTCCCGAGCGGCTCCCGGCCGGCGACGGCGGCATCTCCTACGGCCAGGCGGCGGTCGCGGCCGCAATCCGATGACCGATCCGGATGCCGAGGTGCGCCGGATCCTCGCCCAGGAGGTGTTCATCCGCGGCGCCAACCGGCCGTTCGGCGAGCTCACGCGAGACGACGCATCATCGCGTGCAGACGAGCTGCGAGCCGCCGTCGGTTGGGGACCGACGGCGCGGGTCGCCCCGGTCGCGCGGGCATGGCGCGAGCTCGCCATGGAGTTGGATCGGGCCGGCGCGGGCGCGGTCGCCGACCTCGAGCCCGCCGTGCTCGTCGCCCTGGCCCCCAAGCTCTGGGTGACGCTGCCCGGATGACTGCTCAGCGCAGCCGGGTCTGATCGAGCTTCTCGCAGAGTTCGGCGACCGACTCGTACACGGCGAGCGCGCCAGCTTCCTCGAGCTCGGCCGGGGCGAAGCCACCCGTCAGGACGGTGATCGTCTCGACCCCCGCGCCGGCGGCGGCTTTCACATCCCACGGCGTGTCGCCGACCATCACCGCGTCGTCGGCCGAGGCGCCGGCCTTCTCCAGCGCGGCGCTGACCAGATCGGGGGCGGGCTTGGTCGACTCGACGTCGGCCGAGGTCGTCCAGTCGTCGGCCAGCTCGCGGGCTCCGAGCAGATCGAGGTAGTGCTCGACCTCGTCCTCCTTGGCCGAGCTGGCCAACACCACCGTGTGGCCGCGGGCCTTGAGCTGCTCGATCAGCTCGCGTGAGCCCTGCATCGGCACGACCTCGTCGATCAGCTGGAAGTACAACGTCTTCTCGGCGGCGCGGATGTCGTCGCCCTGCTCCTGCTCGGTGCGGTCGTCGGTCAGCGCGGCCACGACCTGGTCGCCCCCCATCCCGATGTGGCGGTGGATGCGCCAGATCGGCAGCACGATCTCGTGCTGGCGAAACGCCCGGTACCACGCGATCGCGTGGTGGTAGTTCGTGTCGACGAGGGTCCCGTCGATGTCGAGCACGGCGAGGGTCATGGCCGCGATCCTTCTACCCGCCCTGCGGCTCGTCATGCAGCACAAGCGTCCCGGCCAGGCCGCGTGCCATCGCCTCCGGGGTCGTGAGCCGCGCGGGGGAGGGGTCGGCGGCGGCGAGCGCGGCGATGCGCTCGAGGTCGAGCGGCGCGACCGAGCCGACGACGACGGTGTTGCCGGTCCGACCCCCGAGCGCCCACACCCGGGAGTAGGCTGCGGCCAGGCCGGCGGCGACCGTGCGGACCTCGCTGGCCGAGCGATCGTCGAGAACGTTGACCAGCGCCAGCGGCGCCACACGCGCCACGTCGGCGAGCGCCTGGACGGTGATCAGCGCTCGCGGGATCGTGGCCGCGATGAACGCGTCGATCGCGATCGCATCCCAGCTCCCCGGCCCCTGCCGGGCCACGAACTCGCGTCCCTCGGCCACGCGGACCCGCAGCCCCGGCCTTCTGCGCAGCCCGAAATGCTCGCGAGCCAGGGCCAGCACCTCGGGGTCGACCTCGCACACCTCCTGGAGTCCGTCGGGATTCTCGGCCGCCAGCGCCCGCGGCAACGCGCACGCGCCGCCGCCAATGTGGAGCACCCGCCGGGCCCGGGCGACGCGCAGGACGATCCGCATCCAGCGCATGTAGTCGAACTCCAGATGAGACGGATCGGCCAGGTCGACATAGGACGCCTCCATCTCGCCGTGGCGCAGGAGCCGGCCGGTTGGGCGCTGCGGGTCGCGTTCGGCAACGAGCTCGCCTCGCCGGGCGAGGACAGTGGGCGCGGTACGGGCGCGGGACACCGGGGACAGGGTGTCACGCCGCCGCCGGATGTCTCCCTACGCTCCTACGGGCCCCATGACCTCGACCCGGGCGCGTGTCCCATCCAAGCTGAGCCTGGCCGCCGCCAGGCGCATCGCGCTGGCCGCCCAGGGCTTCGGCCAGCCCCGTCCGAGCCGGGCGCCCAACGTGAGCCAGATCGCACGGGTCGTGGAGCGCCTCGGCGTGCTTCAGCTCGATTCGGTCAACGTGTTCCTGCGTGCGCATTACATGCCGGTGTTCTCGCGGCTGGGGCCGTACGACCGCGGGCGGCTCGACCGCATCGCCGGCCACGGCGAGGGTCCGATCGACCGCCGGCTGGTCGAGTACTGGGCGCACGAGGCGTCGCTCCTCCCGCTCGCGCTCCATCCGCTGCTGCGCTGGCGCATGGACGACGTGGACCGGGAGGCCTGGGGGTCGATCTCTCGCGTGGCCCGCGAGCATCCCGACCTGGTCGCCGAGACGCTCGAGCTGGTCGCCGAGCAGGGGCCGATCCGGGCTCGGGACACCGGCGCGGTCCGCCCCCCGCCCCAGCCGGGCCACATGTGGAACTGGCACGAGGGAAAGGTCGCCCTCGAGCACCTCTTCTTCACCGGGCGGGTGGCCACCGCCCGGCGGGTCAACTTCGAGCGCCTGTACGACACGGTGGAGCGGGTGGTCCCGGCCGAGATCCGCGAGCGTCCGGCCCCGAGCCGGGACGAGGCCCAGCGCGAGCTCGTGCGGATCGCCGCCCGCGCGCTGGGAGTGGCCACCGAGCCCGACCTCGGCGACTACTTCAGGCTCCCGCGCCGGGACTCCAAGGCCCGGGTGGCCGAGCTCGTCGCGGCCGGAGAGCTCGTCCCGGTCTCGGTCGAGGGTTGGGATGCGCCGGCCTACCTGTGGCCTGACGCGCGGCGGCCGAGAAAGCTGCACGCCCGCGCCCTGCTCTCGCCGTTCGACTCGCTGATCTGGTTCCGCCAGCGGACCGAGCGGCTGTTCGGCTTCCACTACCGCATCGAGATCTACACCCCGGCGGCCAAGCGGGTCTACGGGTACTACGTGCTGCCGTTCCTGCTCGGCGAGGAGCTCGTAGCCCGGGTCGACCTCAAGTCCGATCGCGCGCGCGGCGCCCTGCTCGTCCAGGGCGCGTTCGCCGAGCCAGGCGTCGATGTCGACCACGTGGCCGGCCAGCTGGCCGAGGAGCTGCGCCAGGTGGCCGGCTGGCTGGGGCTGGATGAGGTGGTGGTTGCCCGACACGGAGATCTGGCCCCAGGCCTGGCAGCGGCCGCCAATCCGGGTAAGGGGCGTGCACAGCCCGATTAGCGGGCAGCCTTGGAGCGACATGTCGGACTCGCGGATCACCCCTGGCGTCATCTACAAGGCCGTACTGTTGGCCTTCGGGCTGGTCATCGGCGCGATGATCTTCCAGGCGCTGAGCAGCCTGATCCTTGGCGTCCTGATCGTGGTGATCATCGCCACCCCGCTGTCCGCCTTCGCCGAGCTGCTCCAGCGCTGGCATGTGCCGCGCGCCATCGGCGCTCTGCTCGGGCTCCTGATCGGACTGGGTGTAATCGGCGGTCTGGTGAGCCTGATCGTCCCGGTGTTCACGCGTGAGGTCAACCATTTCGCCCAGGAGCTGCCGAGCATCAGCGATTCGCTCACGCGGAGGCTCGGACGCCTCACCGGCTCCTCGCCGGCGCACATCTCGAGCCAGATCCAGCACTTCGTAACGACCTACACGCACAACCCCTCGAAGCTGCTCGGTCCGGTGGCGTCGGTGGGTGCGAGCGTGGCCGCCGGGCTGGCGGCGGTCATCGTGGTCCTGCTGACCTCGCTCTACACCGCGATCCACCCCGAGCCGCTGGTCAGCGGTCTGATCCGCTTGTTCCCGGTTCCCCGGCGCCCTCACGTCCACCACATCCTGATGCGGCTGCGAACGGCGTACCTGGCCTGGCTGCGGGGGCTGTTCACGGGCATGTTGGTGCTCGGCGGCCTCACCTACGTCGGGCTGATGCTGGTGGGACTGGACTTCGCCGCCTTCTTCGCCGTGTTCACCGCGATCGCGATGATCGTGCCGTACTTCGGCGCGCTGGCCAGCTCGATCCCGCCGATCCTGTACGCGCTCACGATCTCGCCCCAGAAGGCGATTCTCGTCGCGATCATCTACATCGGCGCTCACCAGCTCGAGAGCAACGTGATCCAGCCGCTGGTGGTGGCCCGCGTGGTCAAGCTGCACCCCGCGGTCGTGGCCATCGGCGTGGTCGCGGTCGATCAGCTGTTCGGCTTCATCGGGCTGCTCATCGCGGTCCCGATCATCGCCACGTTCACGATCCTCGTCGACGAGCTGTGGACCAGGCCGCTCGAGAGCAGGGGGGATCGCGCGCCGGTCGAGCAGATCCGGCGCGCGGCCGACGAGGGGCTCGCCGTCCGCGTTCGCCGCTGAAGCCGTTCAGGGGCTCCCGGTGTGCGCCGCGGGCCCGCCGGGTAGTCCGCGGATATGACCGAAACGGATCCGGAGAAACTGGCCGATCACTTCGAGGATGAGGCCGACGAGCTCGAACAACGCAGCAAGAAGCTGGGGCAAGAAACCGAGGACGTCGCGCAGGACTGGGAGCGCAAGCGCTCGGACGAGGGCGTACCCGGCGCTCCGCCGCCGGCCGACGACGAAGAGGATTAGTCTCCCTTGAGCTTCGAGGCCAGCCCCTTGAGGCCGGGCTCTCGAGGCTTGGCCGGAATGGCCGTGTCAGCGCCCTCGGCTAGCTCGTTCTGACGCTCGGTGATCCACTCGCCGCTCGGAGTCCGGCGAATCGCGCCCACGCGCACGCCCGAGGAGTCGTGTAGGCCCCCACCGTCGTCGACGGTCAGCAGCGGCTCGTCCCCGAGCGCCTCGGTCACGATCTTCTGAACGCGGCCGGTGTCGAAGCCGTCGAGCTTCTGGTCGTTGAGCGTCGCGGCCACGGCGGCCAGCGCCCGGCCGATCTCGACAGCGCTTGCCATGGGTAGCCGCTACCCAGACGCCGGTCGCGACAAGCATGTCGGTCCGCGTGGCACGGACCACTGGATGTGTCCGCTCGATGACGCCGCGGTTTTCGCCAGAGCTGCTCGGGTAACCGATTGCCGCCATGGACAAGCGTCGGCTGATCGTCCCGTTTCTGCGTCAGCTGGCCGGCGACCCCTATGGCCTCGGGCGCGCCGCTCAATCAGCCCGCTCGGAGAAGCTCGTGGCACGGACGCGGACGGCTGACAAGGTGGTCCAGTCGATCTGCCCGTACTGCGCCGTCGGCTGCGGCCAGAAGGTCTACGTCAAGGACGAGAAGGTGATCCAGATCGAGGGCGATCCCGATTCTCCGATCTCCCGAGGGCGGCTCTGCCCCAAGGGCTCCGCCTCCGAGAAGCTGGTCAACTCTCCGATGCGCGAGACCCGGGTCAAGTATCGCCGCCCGGGCGCGACTGACTGGGAGCATATAAGCCTCGAGCAGGCCACCGACATGATCGCCGACCGGGTGATCAAGGCGCGCGAGGAGACCTGGGAGCAGGAGACCGAGGACGGTGAGCCGCTCAAGCGCACGCTCGGCATGCACTTCCTGGGCGGCGCCACGCTGGACAGCGAGGAGAACTATCTGATCAAGAAGTTCTTCACCGCCGCCGGCGCCGTCTCGATCGAGAACCAGGCGCGCATATGACACAGCTCGACCGTCCCCGGTCTGGGGACATCGTTCGGCCGCGGCGGCGCCACCACGTTCCAGCAGGACCTCCAGAACTCGGACTGCATTCTGATCATGGGCTCGAACATGGCCGAGCAGCACCCGGTCGGCTTCCAGTGGGTGATGGAGGCTAAGGAGCGCGGGGCCAAGGTGATCCACGTCGATCCCCGCTTCACCCGCACCAGCGCGATGGCTGACCTGTACGTCCCGATCCGACCGGGGACCGACATCGCCTTCCTGGGCGGGATCGTCAACTACATCTTCGAGCACGACGCCTGGTTCAAGGAGTACGTCCAGCACTACACCAACGGCCCGGTGGTGATCGAGCGGGACTTCCAGGACACCGAAGACGCCTCGGGCTTCTTCTCGGGCTGGAATCCCGATCACAGCGCCTACGCGATCAACACCTGGAGCTACGAGAACGCGGGCGGAGAGGCGACCGCCGGCAAGTCCGAGCAGCAGGCCGACGTATCGGGTGAGCAGGCGCACGGCGCGCATGGCATGAAGCTCGAGGGCGGGCAGCCGCCGGAGCTCGACGAAACCATGCAGCACGAAAGCTGCGTGATCCAGCTGGTTCGCCGGCACTTCGGGCGCTACACGCCCGAGGTGGTGGCCGACATCTGCGGCTGCTCGGCCGACCAGTTCCGCGCCGTCGCGGCGGCGATGTGCGAGAACTCCGGGCGCGAGCGGACCTCGGCGATCGTCTACGCGGTGGGCTGGACCCAGCACACGGTCGGCGTCCAGAACATCCGTGCGGCGTCCATCGTCCAGCTTCTGCTCGGCAACATCGGGCGCCCTGGGGGCGGAATCTTGGCCTTGCGCGGGCACGCGAACATCCAGGGCTCGACCGACATCCCGACGCTCTACAACATCCTGCCGGGGTACATCCCGATGCCCCATCCGCAGTCGCACCCCAGCCTCGACAAGTTCGTCGAACTGAACGGGCCGGACACCGGAGCGTGGGGAAATCTCCGGCCCTACATCGTGTCGCTGCTCAAGGCCTGGTGGGGCGACGCCGCGACGGAGGAGAACGAGTTCTGCTTCCACCACCTGCCGCGCATCAACGGCGATCACTCCCACTACGCGATGATGCTGAAGATGCTCGATGGCGGGGTGAAGGGCATGTTCTGCGTCGGGCAGAACCCTGCCGTCGGCTCGGCCAACTCCAAGCTGATGCGCCTGGCCCTGGCCAAGCTCGACTGGCTCGTCGTCCGCGACTTCCAACCGACCGAGTCAGGCCTGTTCTGGAAGGACTCGCCCGAGCACGAATCCGGGGAGGCGCGGGCGCAGGACATCCAGACCGAGGTGTTCTTCCTGCCCGCGGCCGCCCACACCGAGAAGGACGGCAACTTCACCAACACCCAGCGGCTGCTCCAGTGGCATCACAAGGCGTGTGAGCCGCCGGGAGAGTGCCGCTCGGAGCTGCACTGGATCTACCACCTCGGCAAGCGGATCCGCGAGAAGCTGGCCGGCTCGGAGGATCCCAAGGACCGGCCGATCCTCGACCTGACGTGGGACTACCCGCTGGTCGGCCCCCAGGACGAGCCCGACGCCGAGCACGTGCTGATGGAGATCTCGGGCCGCAAGCCAGACGGCTCGTTCCTGGCCAGCTACGACGAGCTTAAGGAGGACGGCTCCACGACCTGCGGCTCCTGGATCCACTGCGGGATCTACCAGGACGGGGTCAACCAGTCGGCGCGCAAGAAGCCCGGCACCGAGCAGAACTGGATCGCTCCCGAATGGGGCTGGGCGTGGCCCAAGAACACCCGCATCATCTACAACCGCGCCTCGGCCGACCCGGACGGCAACCCGTGGTCCGAGCGCAAGCGCTACGTGTGGTGGGACGCCGAGGAGGGCAAGTGGACGAGCCTGGGTGACTCGCCGGACTTCCCGCCGACCAAGGAGCCCGGCTACCGACCGGGCAAGAACGCCAAGGTCATGGAGGGGATCGCCGGAGACAAGCCGTTCATCCTCCACCCCGACGGCCGCGGCTGGATCTATTCGCCCACCGGCCTGGTCGACGGCCCGCTCCCGGCGCACTACGAGCCCCAGGAGACGCCGTTCAAGAACCCGCTGTACGCCCAGCAGCAGAACCCCACCCGGCAGGTGTTCCATCGGCCCGAGAACCCGTACCACCCGGTCGACGGAGAGCCAGGCGCCGAGGTGTTCCCGTTCGTGCTCACCACCTACCGGCTGACCGAGCACCACACGGCGGGCGGGATGTCGCGCACCGTGCCCTATCTGGCCGAGCTCCAGCCCGAGTTCTTCTGCGAGGTCTCGCCCCGGTTGGCGGCCGAGCGCGGGCTCGAGCACGGCGGCTGGGCCACGATCGTCACCGCTCGCCAGGCCGTGGAGGCGCGGGTGCTGGTCACCGAGCGGATCAAGCCCCTGATCGTGCAGGGCCGGCCGATGCATCTGGTCGGCGCGCCGTACCACTGGGGCGGAGTTGGAATCGTCACGGGCGACTCGGCCAACGATCTGCTGCCGATCGCCCTGGACAACAACGTCCACATCAGCGAGTACAAGGCCGCGACCTGCGACATCCGCCCGGGGCGCCGTCCGCGCGGCCCGGCCCGGCTCCGGCTCGTGGAGGAATACCGGCAGCGGGCGGGGGTAAAAGATTGACGGTGACGTGGCCGAACAGCGGAGCGGTCTCCCGGAATCAAGGAGCGGAGCTGTGAGGCCGGAAGCGAGCGCAGCGAGCGGTCTCCAACTCGAAACGGTCGCGTGGCCGGGCAGCTACGGCGAGCAGGCCAAGCCGCGGATGGGCTTCTTCACCGACACCTCGGTGTGCATCGGCTGCAAGGCGTGCGAGGTGGCGTGTAAGGAGTGGAACCAGATCCCGATGTCGATCGAGGGCTTCACCGGGAAGTCCTACGACAACAGCGTCGATCTGGGCGCGGACCGCTGGCGGCATGTTGCGTTCATCGAGCAGAAGCTCCCGCTGGACGTCACCGAGGGCGGGTCACTGACCGAGTCGGCCGCGCGCGGCGAAGCGGTTGACACGGGTGTCAGCACCTATCAGGAGGCGGACGGCTTTCGCTGGTTGATGGCCAGCGACGTGTGCAAGCACTGCAGCGATGCGGCATGTCTCGATGTATGCCCCACAGGAGCGCTGTTCCGCACCGAGTACGGCACGGTCGTGGTTCAGGAGGACGTATGCAACGGCTGCGGCTACTGCGTTCCGGCGTGTCCGTTCGGGGTCATCGACCAGCGTGAGGATGACGGCCGGGTGTGGAAGTGCACGCTCTGCTACGACCGCCTCAAGGACGACAAGGAACCGGCCTGCGCGCAGGCGTGCCCGACCAACTCGATCCAGTTCGGCGAGCTGGCCGAGCTCCACGAGCGCGCCGAGCACCGGCTGGCCCACCTCCAGGAGGCGGGGCAGGACAAGGCCCAGCTTTATCTGGCCGACGCCGACGACGGAATTGGAGGAGCCGGCGCGTTCTTCCTGCTCCTCGACGCACCCGAGGTCTATGGGCTACCGCCCGACCCGGTCGATACACGGCGCGATCTGGGAGAGATCTGGGCGGCGGCCGGCGTGGCCGCGGTCGCGCTCGGCGTGGGCCTGGCGGCCGCCGTGTTCGGAGGAAAGCGATGACCGAGACCACCTCCTACCACGGCCAGCCGGTGATCAAGGAGCCGGTCTGGACGTGGGAGATCCCCATGTACTTCTTCACCGGAGGGCTCGCCGGGGCGTCGGCCGGCCTGGCCTGCCTGGCCGAGCTGCGCGGCAATGAGGTGCTCGGCCGGCGAGCGTGGGCCGCCGCGTTCGGCGGGATCGCGGTCAGCCCCGTCTTTCTCATCTCCGATCTCGGGCGGCCCATGCGCTTCCTGAACATGCTGCGGATGTTCAAGGTCACTTCGCCGATGAGCGTCGGTTCCTGGATCCTCTCCGTGAGCGGAGCGAGCACGAGCCTGGCGGCGGTGAACGCGTGGACCGGATGGTTCCCGGGCTCGGCCCGGATCGCCAAGCCGACCGCGGCGCTGTTCGGGCTGCCGCTCGCCACCTACACCGCGGCGCTGATCGCCAACACCGCGGTGCCGGTGTGGCATGAGTCCCGCCGCTTGCTGCCGTTCGTGTACGGCTCGGGCGCGGCGCTCAGCGCGGGCGCGATCGCCGCTGCTGCCACGCCGCCGGAGCATGCCGGCCCGGCGCGGCGGCTGGCCATCGCCAGCGCGCTGATCGAGGTCGGCGCCAAGGAGGCGATGCACCATCGGCTCGGCGAGCACGGCGCGGCATACAAGGAGGGCGCCGGCGGGCGGTTCAGTCACATCAGCCGGGCGTGCAACCTCGCGGGCGCGGCGCTCATGTACCGGCGCGGCGCCCACTCGCGGGCGGCGGCGGTCGCCGCGGGGATGCTCATGTGCGCGGGCGCCCTGAGCGCCCGCTGGAGCACGTACAAGGCGGGTTTCCAGTCGGCCGCCGATCCGAAGGACGTGGTGGGACCGCAGCGGCAGGCGATCGAACGGGGTGAGCGCAGGGGCGCGTCACGCAGCACGGCCAGGGTAGGCGCGATCAACCGCGCCGAGGGGTCGCCCGCGACGGCGTCGGTCGAGCTCCCGGGCTAGTGGCCGCACAGCTGACAGCGGGCCTCGTCAGCACCCGCAGCGAGTACGACCACCTGTTCTCGATCTACGTCCCGATCGCGATCGGCGTGTTCGTGGTGATCTTCGTGGCGGTGCTGGGGGCGGTGCTGATCTACCGCCGCCGGCCGCCCGAGCGGGCCGCGCGCTGGCACGAGAACAACCCGGTTGAGGGCACCTACGCGGTGGTCCTCGCGTGCGTCGCCGCGTTCCTGCTCTACCTGACCTTCACCGCCGAGCACAAGGTCGACACGGTGGCCAATCAGGAGCGGCCGGCGGCACTCATCGACGTGCAGGCCTCCAAGTGGGAGTGGACGTTCACCTACCCCGGATATGGCTTCAGCGTGCGCAGCGGCACCGTCGGGGACCAGCCCCTGGTCGTCCCGGCCGGTGAAGCGGTGCGCTTCAACCTCACCTCGCTCGACGTGATCCACTCCTTCTGGATTCCGGCCCTGCGCTACAAGCACGACGCGATTCCCGGGTCGGTGCAGGTCATCACGCTCACCTTCAGCAAGGGCGTCTTCCCGGGACAGTGCGCCGAGTTCTGCGGACTGCGTCACGCCGACATGATCTTCACCACCCACGCGGTCAGCCCCGCCGCGTTCATCGCCTGGGCCCGCAGCAAGGGGAGGGGGCGCACACCATGAGCGTCGCCACCGCTCCCTCCGCGCGAATTCCGCGCTTCACCGGCTGGCTCGGCGCGGCGATCTCAACCGACCACAAGCGCATGGGCCTCACCTTGGGCGTGTGCTCGCTGTTCTACTTCCTCCTCGGCGGGGTGTTCGCGCTGCTCATGCGCACCCAGTTGGCCCAGTCGAACATGCAGTTCCTCTCGGACAACTCCTACAACGAACTGTTCACGATGCACGGCTCGACGATGATCTACCTGTTCGTCACGCCGATGGCCATCGCGATGGCGATGTACCTGGTGCCGCTCCAGATCGGCGCCGTTCGCCTTGCCGCACCGCGCCTGGCTCTGGCCGGCCTGTGGACCTGGATCTGTGGCGGTCTGGTCATGCAGCAGGGCTGGTTTGCCTTCGGCGGGCCCGGGCGCACGGGCTGGTCTTCGATCGCCCCGCTCTCCAACGGGACCAACACGCCGGGGGTCGGGCAGGACCTGTGGGTGATCGGCGTGATCCTGGCCGCCGCCGGCATGACCGCCATGGCGGCCTGCGTGCTGGCAACCGTCGCGCGGCGGCGCGCGCCCGGCATGGCACTGCTGCGCATGCCGGTTTTCACCTGGACCGCGCTGGTCAGCGTGCTGATGGTCGTGGGGTCGTTCCCGATCCTCGTAGTGGCCATGGTGCTGCTCTACATCGATCGCCACGGCGGGCACATCTTCACCGGCTTCACCGGCGCGATCGACTACCAGGACCTGTTCTGGTTCTTCGGCCATCCGGTGGTGTACGTGATGTTCTTCCCTTACCTGGGTGCCGCGGCCGAGGCGATCGCGGTGAACTCGCACAAGCGATGGTTCGGATACACCGCGTTCGTCGGATCGATCATGGCGTTCGCCGCGTTGTCGATGGCGGTGTGGTCACACCACATGTATGTCACCGGCGGAGTGACCAATCAGTACTTCGCGTTCACCTCCACGGCGTTGCTCGTGCCGGCCGGGATCGAGTACTTCGACACGATCGGGACGTTGATCGGGGGGGCGATCGTCCTGCGCACCTCGATGCTGTTCGCGCTGACCTTCTTCATCCAGTTCCTGATCGGCGGTCTCACCGGGATCTTCGTCGCCTCGCCGGTACTCGACTACCACGCCTATGGGACTTACTTCGTCGTGGCGCACTTCCACTACACGCTGTTCGCCGGCAGCGTGTTCGGTTTCTTCGCCGGCGTCTATCACTGGTTCCCGAAGATCACCGGCGCTCTGTTGCGCGAGGGGCTGGGGAAGCTCCAGCTGCTGATCATGGTGATCGGTACGAACCTGACCTTCTTCCCGATGTTCTTCCTGGGCAACGACGGGATGCCGCGCCGGGTGTCGCGATATCCCACGCATCCGGGGTGGGGCACGCTGAACGAGCTGGAGACGATCGGCGCCGGGATCATCGCGCTCGGGGTGCTGACGTTCCTGATCAACGTGCTGGTCTCGCTGCGCCGCCGAATGCCGGCCGGCGATGACCCGTGGCTCGGGCACACGCTCGAGTGGGCCACCACCTCGCCGCCGCCGCCGCTCAACTTCGAGGCGCCGCTGCCGCCGATCCGCTCCTACGCGCCGCTGCTCGACCTGCGCGAGGAGGCGCTCGACCGCGCCCCGGAGCGCCGGGAGGTGAGCGCGCCGTGAGGGGCGGCGCGATCCCGATCCTGGCCTGGGGCACGCTCCTGGCGGTGCTGGCCATCGGCAACTGGGTGTGGAACGACCGGCCGGTGGGCGGGGGCGTCGCCACCGCCGCCGTGGCGATCATCTACGGCTTCGGCGTGGCGGTCTGGCTGCTGCGCCGTGAGGCGATCCGGCGCGGCCCACCCGAGCCGCGGACCGAGATCGAGAACGTGCCTTCGGCCAGCCTGTCCGCGGCACTCATCGGAGTGGCGGCCGGATGCGCGCTGTTCGGGCTGGCCTGGGCCAAGTTCCTGCTCTATTTCGGGATCGGGCTGTTCGTGGTAGCGGTCGGGCGGCTGATCGTCGAGCTGCGGGCCGAACGCGCCACCCGGCGTGAGGTGCTGCGCGACCAGGAGCGGCCATGAGCGCTCCATCGCTGCACGGATTGCTCGTCTCGCACTGGACCCTCAGTCCGACCGTAACCGCACCCGCGATCGCAGTCGCCGCGCTCTATCTGATCGGCCTCCGGCGCGCCGGAGGCAGGTGGCCGCTGCGGCGGACGTCCTCGTTCCTCGCTGGGATCGCCTGCGTGCTGGTCGCGCTCCAGTCGGGGATCGACGCCTACGACGATCAGCTGCTCTCGATCCACATGTGGCAGCACATGCTGCTGCTGCTCGTCGCACCGTCGCTGCTGCTCGGCGGTCGTCCGTTGATCCTCGCGCTGCGAGCGATTGCTCCAGCGCGGCGAGGCACGCTGGCCCAGGCGATGGCTCGGACCCGATGGCTGACCGCCCCCGCCCCGGCGCTCGCCGTGTTCGCCGCGGTGGTGATCCTGACCCACCTCCCCGCGTTCTACGACGCGACGCTGCGACACGCGGGCCTGCACGACCTCGAGCATGCGCTGTACCTGGCAGCCGGCCTGGTGATGTTCTCGCCGCTGCTCGACGCCGATCCGGCGCCGGCGCGACGGCTCGACGGGCTCGGCCGGCTCATCTACCTGATCGTCGCGATGATGCCGATGGCGCTCGTCGGCGCGTACCTGAACCGCCACGCCACGCTGTTCTATCCCGCTTACGGACCTCCGGCGCGCGCGCTGGGCGTCTCGGCACTCGACGATCAGGGACAGGCGGGCGCGATCATGTGGGTGGCCGGCAACGTGTTCATGGTCGCGGTCGGTCTGTGGACGGCGCTCGCCGCGATGTTGGCCGAGGAGCGCCGGCTGGTGGCCCGGGAGGCGCGCGCGGCCTCGGCGATCAATCCCGATGGGGGATCGCCGGCATGAGGAGTGCGTTCGTGCGCTGGCTCACCCATCGCTCGCGTATCCCACCCGCGCTTCGCCTGACCCTCGCGGTCGTGCTGGCAGCGCTCGCCGCCGTCGGGCTGGCCACCCCAGCCTCGCAGGGTCAGCCCGGGCTCGGCGGACCGCCCTCGGGCGAGCTCCATCCGCCAACCAAGTCGCCCGAGCCGCCCGGGCCCCGGCAATCCCACCAAGACGTTTCCCGATTCGCCCGTCCTGCGGATCCAGGGGTACAACCTCTACCAGTCCGGCTGCTCCTCCTGCCACGGGATCGCCCTTCAGGGCACGAAGGGCGTCGCGCCGTCGCTGCGCGGCGTCGGTGCGGGGCCGGTCGACTTCTACCTCTCGACCGGACGGATGCCGCTCGATCAGCCGCGCGCGCAGCCGATGCGCAACGCAACCGGCCTACAGCCGGGCGCAGATCAACGCGCTGATCGCGTTCATCGGCTCGTTCGGCGGACCCGCTGCGTCCACGGTCGATCCGGCTAAGGGCGATCTGGCCGTCGGCTTTCACGAGTTCACTCTGAACTGCGCCGGCTGCCACCAGATCGTGGCCCGCGGCGGGATCACGGTCAACGCCCAGGCCCCCGACCTGGAGGAGGCCACCCCACAGCAGGTCGCCGAGGCGGTTCGGATGGGGCCGTACCTGATGCCGCATTTCGACGCCAAGCAGATCGATCAGCATCAGCTCGACTCGATCGTCCGCTACGTCCTGTGGACGCGCCGTCCGGACAACGCGGGCGGCTGGGGGATCTACAACATCGGACCGATCCCCGAGGGGATGGTCGCCTGGTTCATCGGCCTGCTCGCGCTGGTGATCGTGGCCCGCTTGATCGGAGAAAGGATGGACGAACCGGTATGAGCCCCGACGACCCCCAGCCCGTCAAGCGCGTGGCGAAGTTCCTCGGCGTGCTGGTTGCCCTCCGCGCGACCGTCCGCGCGGCGCGGAGCCGGACGCCCACGCCCCCGCCGCCGGCGACGGAGTCCGACATCGACCCGCGCCGTCGTGTCGTCCCCGCGAACCGCCGCGCCGAGACGCTCGTGGCCGGGCTGGTCCTGCTCGCCGCGCTGTTCGCGTTTGCCTTCACGGTGATCTACATCGTGTCCTCGGGCAATACCCAGCTGCTCGGAGTGGCCATGGGCGTCGCTCTCTGCCTGCTGGCCGCCGCGTGCATCATCGCCGGCAAGTTCGTCGTGCCGCAGGAGACGCACGTCGAGGAACGCGGCCCACTGCTCGACGAGGAGCAGACCGAGGAGGTCGTGGGCATCGTCGAGGCCGGGGGAGAGGGGATCTCGCGGCGGACGCTCCTGGCCGGCGCCGGCGGAGTGGCCGGGGTGGCGATCGTCACCGCGGCGGCCACGCCGCTCGCCTCGCTCGGACCGACTCTGAAGGCGTTTCACGAGACGCCGTGGGTGCGGGGGGTCCGCCTGGTCGATGACGAGGGACACCCGTACCTGGCCGACGACATTCAGATCGGCTCGTTCTACACCGCGCTGCCCGAGCACGGCGATCCGGAGTCGTTCGGCGCGGGACTGCTGGTCGTCCGCCTGCCCGCGGAGTTCCTCCACCTGCCGGCCGACCGGCGCTCCTGGGCCCCGGAAGGGATCGTCGCCTACTCGAAGATCTGCCCCCACGCCGGGTGCGCGATCTCGCTCTATCGCTATCCGACCTACGCCCCGACCAGCCAGGAGCCGGCCTTTACCTGCCCCTGTCACTACTCGACGTTCCTGCCGGGCGAGGGCGGCCGGCTGGTCTTCGGGCCGGCCGGGCGGGCGCTGCCGCAGCTGCCGCTGATGATCGACGCACAGCGCAACCTGCGGGCGGCGGGACCGTTCCCGGGCGACGTCGGCCCGTCCTGGTGGGGTGTTCACCGGGAGCCCGCGTGAACCTGGTCGAGCGCTACGCCCACCGCCGCTTCGAGCGCGCCGGCCGCTCGGCCGAGCAGCGCGTGGGGCTCGCCGGGGGGATCAAGTGGGCGCTGCGCTATGTGTTCCCCGACCACTGGTCGTTCCTGCTCGGGGAGATCGCGCTCTATTCGTTCATCGTCCTGGTCGGGACCGGGATCTACCTCACGCTCTACTACATCCCGAGCGACTCGCAGGTCATCTACCACGGGTCCTATCCGCTGCTCTACGGCGAGCAGATGTCCGAGGCCTATCGCTCGGTGCTCGACCTGAGCCTGAACGTTCCGGCCGGTCTGCTCTTCCGGCAGGTCCACCATTGGGCGGCCGACGTATTCATCGCCTCGATCGTCCTGCACCTGATCCGCGTCTTCTTCACCGGCGCCTACCGCAAGCCGAGGGACATCAACTACTTCATCGGGCTGACCATGCTGTTGCTGGCCATCCTCGAGGGCTTCGCAGGCTACTCGCTGGTCGACGACCTGCTGTCAGGCATGGGGCTGGCCATCGCCTACTCGGTGGCCATGTCGATCCCGTTCATCGGTGGTCAGTTGGCCAGCCTGGTGTGGGGTGGTCCGTTCCCCGGCAGCAGCGTGTTCTGGCCGCGCCTGGAGATCGTCCACGTGCTGATCATCCCGGTGGCGCTCGCGGTGCTGATCACGCTTCACCTGGCGATCATCATGCGCCAGCACCACTCGCAGTTCCCGGGTCCCGGCCGGCGCGAGCGCAACGTGGTGGGCACGCCGATGTGGCCCGCGTACGCGCTGCGATCCGTCGGGTTGATGCTCGCCGTGGCCGGCGTGCTGTTCCTGCTCGGCGGTCTCATCCAGGTCAATCCGATCTGGCAGTGGGGTCCGTACCACCCCTACCTATCCGAGAACGGTGCCCAGCCCGACTGGTACATCGGCTGGCTGATCGGGGCGCTGCGGCTGATGCCCAACTGGGAACTGGTGATCGCCGGCCGGACGGTGATCCCGAACCCGTTCTGGGGCGGGGCGGCGTTCCCGCTGTTCGTGTTCGCCGTGCTGTTCGCCTGGCCGGCGATCGAGCGACGGATCACCCGCGATGTGCTGCGCCACGACCTTCTCGACCGCCCGCGCCACCGCCCGATCCGCACCGCCATCGGCGCCGCCTTCCTGTCCTGGGTGGTGATCGTCTTCGCGGTCGGCTCGACCGACCGGATCTTCTACCGGCTCGGCATCTCCTACACGACCCAGATCCACGTGTGGCGGGCCGGCATCTGGGTGCTCCCGATCGTGGTGTTCTTCGTGACGCGGTCGGCCTGCCGGTCGCTCCAGCGCACCGGATCGCATCCGTTACGGGCCTGGCAGGGCAACGTGGTCCGCCGACGGGCGGACGGTGGGCTGGAGGTTCTGACCGATAGCCCGGACCGGATCGTCCCACCGGTGACCGAGCAGCCGACCGGCACCGTCCCGGGTCGCGAAACGTAGGGCCGTGATCAATTTGGGCCCCGATAACGGCCCAAATCGAACACACCCCCCACGGGTTGGGTGCGGAATCTAGACGTGGTTGCGAGCGGCTGGCTCGCAGTCCTTGACCACGACCCGCAACAGCTCCGAGCTGTTGAGCGGCTCGCAGACGAACTCGTCGGCCAGTCGCGCCACCGACGCCTCCAGGCGGTCGGAGGAGGCCATCTCCCGGAGCCGGTCGCCGGCGCCGGGCTGCAGCGGCCCGATCGTAAGGTCGAGTTGCTGCTCGGCCGCGCTGAGCGCGAAGCTGACCCGCTTGCTCGAGGCCGTCGCCTGGACGTGCGCCGCGAGCGCCCGCGTGACCAGGTAGACGTCGGAGAACCGCTCCAGCGAGAAGCGCGACCGGGCGGCCAGTGCGCTGGTCAGTTGCTCGAGCACGCCGCCCAGCAGCTCGCGGGGCAGGAGCGTCACCACCACATCGCCGGACAGGCCTCGCCGCCAGGGGGTCCACGCCTCGAGGTCCTCGCTCTCCTCCACGCGGGCCAGGAGCCCGTCGCGCCGGGGGTCGTGGCGGATGTCGAAGCTCATACGGACCTCGGTCCCGCTTCCGGGCGCGGTCAAGAACTCGGCGCGGTTGGCCAGTGCGTTGATCACGGGCAGTCCGACCCGGAGGCGGTCGCCGGCCGGCGCCAGATGCTGGAAGCCGCCGCCCCAGTCGCGCACCGACACGTCCACGCTCTCGAACCCGACGTCGACGTGAACCGCGATCGCGCCGCTCTGGCCGCGGTAGGCGTGCTCGACCGCGTTGTTGCACGCCTCGCTGATCGTCGTCTTGAGATCGTTGACCAGCTCCTCGCGCAGCCGGAACGGTCCGGCCAGCCCGCCGAGCGCGGCCCGCACCAGGCCGGCGCTGTCGGGCCGGCTGTTCAGGCGGAGGTTCAGGATGGGGGGACGACCGCTGACCACACCCTAGGGCTTCCCCGCCTGGGCAACTGGAAAACGGGCCAACCGGTCCGGTGTGCCTCGCCGCGGGGCCGACCGGTCCGGTGTGTCCCCCGCGAACCGCGATCAGGTGCTGGGCCGGGCGGGGGCGGGCACGCCGCTGCGCGGCGCGCCGAGCCGGATCGAGGCCGGGATCCCCACCACCACGCACAGGATGCAGGCGAGCAGCATCGCGTTGTGCACCGTTGAGGCGTCCGTCCCGCCGGCCAGCACCAGACCGCCCAGGCCGGCGCCGACTCCGGCGCCGAGCAAGCGCCCCACCGACAGGACCGCCGAGGTGCGCCCGTGTGAGGCGCGCGGGGTGGCGTTCAGCGCCGCGCGCGAGGTGGGCACGAACAGCATCCCCAGGCCCAGGCCGACCGGGATCAGCGGCAGGATCGTGACCAGGCTCGCCAGGGGCAGGCCGGGGATGGCCAGCACGGCCAGGCCACCGGCGGCCAGCACGAAGCCGAGCACCGCCGGAAGGCGCTCGCCGTGCTCATCGACCAGCCGGCCGGCCAGCGGGGCGGCCGCCCCGACGAGCAGCGCGACGATCACGAGCGCCGCCGATGCGCCGAGCGCGGAGAAGCCCGCGGATCGCTGGAGGTACTGCGAGGCCAGGTAGAAGCATCCGATCATCACGGCGAAGGTCAGTGCCGCGACCAGCGTCGCGGCGAGCACAACCCGGTTGAGCCGCGACTCCCGCAGGCCGGCCTCCTCGGCATGGAGCACGGCCGGCATCTGGCGGGCGATCGCCACCGAGGCGATCAGGGCCAGCGGCACGAGCGCCCACCAATCGGCGCGCCAGCCGAGCCACACCGTGAGCAGCCCGCCGAGCAGCGGTCCGATCAGGTTCGAGACGCCGGCGCTGGCGCCCCAGATTCCCAGCGCGCTGCCGCGGCGCTCGGGTGGAAAGCCGCTCACCGCACCGGCCAGCGCGGCGGGGCTGACCAGGCCCGCGCCCACGCCCTGGACCACGCGCGTGGCGATCAGCGCGCCGATGCTCGACACGAGCGCTCCGAGGCCCGCGCCCAGCGCGAACACCCCCAAGCCCACCAAGCACAGCCGGCGCGCTCCGAACCGGTCGACGAGCTCACCGCCGGGAAGCAGCACGATCGCATAGGCGCCGAAGTAGGCGCTGAGCACGATCGCGGTCGTGGCACTGGAAACGTGAAGTCCGTGCGCCACCGACGGCAGCGCCACCGTGATCAGCGTGCCATCCAACTGCAGCAGCGCCGCGGCGCCCGTACACGCCGCCAGCCGGGTCCAGGCCGCGCGGGGAATCGGAGGACCTTCAGGACGAGGGCGGCGGCGCGGCACGAACGCCCACAATAGCGGCGCCCGCGCGGGCGATCCCGCGCGGGCGCTCAGTCCTGTAAAGCGGTCTTGCTCAGACCTGCTAAGCGGTCTTACGCTCCAGGTTGGCCACCTCTTCGGCCTTGCGGTCGGCCTTGTCCTGATCACGCGCGAGCTCGTCCTTGGCCTCGCCCTTGCGCTCCTCCTGCTTGCCCTCGCGGCGTAGCGACGAGTCGCCGGCGAGGTCGCCGGCCGCCTGCTTGACCTTGCCGGTCACCTTGTCAGTGAGGCCCATTTCCGTGCTCCTCTCATTCGGGGTTGGGGGTACCTTGTCGGTACCCCGAAGCGAGATTTCGACACCGGTGTAGGTTGGTCTACTGCTGGACGCGACGGGCGTCGGCCAGCTCTTCGGGTCGAGTCGGCGTGGGGGCGCCTTGCGGCGGGGTGTGGCGCAACGGCGCCTGCTCGGTCTTCGACCCCTCCGTCTGTCCGCCGGCCCTGCCCTCCTGGGACCGGTGCCACATCCCCAGGAGGACGGCCACGACCAGCATCATCGCGCCTAGCGGGATGAAGATCAGCGTGAAGATCCCGCCCGAGGCGACCCCGCCGATGATCCCGACCAGAACCAGGAATACGGCGATCATGTAGAACCACATACACCACCGCTCTTACCCGCATGTACGTCGCGCAAACGACGCCGGCACACCCTGCAGCGGAGGTGCGCAACTCCCGGCGCTTTCGGGTATCCAGCCCTCCGTGACCGACGCCAACTCATACCCACCAATCGCCGACTACGCACTGATCGGCGACTGCCACAGCTCGGCGCTGGTCTCCCGCAACGCCTCGATCGACTGGTGCTGCCTGCCCCGCTTCGACTCGGGCAGCGCCTTTGGGCGCCTGCTCGACTGGAATCGCGGCGGGTACTGCGCCGTGAGCCCGGTCGCCGACGGGGAGTGGGAGTACGGGCGACGCTACATCGACGACACGCTGGTGCTCGAGACCACTCTGGCCGGTCCGACCGGCGAGGCCAAGCTGGTCGACTGCTTCACGCTCCAGGGGAACCCGCTCGAGACCCAACGGCGACAGATCCTTCGGGTCATCGAGGGAGTGCGCGGATCGGTCGAGTTCGAGGTTCGGGTCGCGCCGCGATTCGACTACGGCCAGGTGCGGCCGTGGATCCGGCGGCACGGCCATCGTCTGCACAGTGCGATCGGCGGCAATGACGCGCTGCTCGTTTGGTGCGAGCAGGAGCTCCAAGAGGACCCTCAGCATGAGCTGGTAGGACGTTTTGCCGTGGGGCCGGGTGACCGCGTTCGACTCAGCCTGACCTATTGCGCGCCCGAGCACATCGATGCCGGGCCGCCGTCCGAGCCCGACGCTCGCCACCTCGACGAGCTCATGAACCAGACCGTGGCTTGGTGGCGAAACTGGGCCGAGTCGCTTCGTCTGGGCAGCCCGGACGCCTCCGCCGCGCGCCGCTCGGGAATCGTGCTCAAGGCGCTCACCTACGCGCCCACCGGCGGGATGGCCGCGGCACCCACCACGTCGTTGCCGGAGGCCGTGGGGGCCTCCCGCAACTGGGACTATCGCTACGCCTGGGTTCGCGACTCGAGCTTCAGCTCCCGTGCCTTTGCTGAGCTCGGCTGCGATGACGAGGCCGATGCCTTCCGCGCCTTCATCATGCGTTCGGCCGCCGGCCATGCCGAGGATCTTCAGGTCCTCTACGGCGTCGGCGGAGAGCGCCGCCTGCGCGGGGACGTCGTGGAGCACCTCGAGGGCTATCGCAAATCGAAGCCTGTTAACGTCGGCAACGACGCCTCCGAGCAGATGCAGCTCGACGCCTACGGGGAGTTGGTCAACCTGACATGGCGCTGGCACCGTCGCGGCCATTCCCCGAGCGACGACGACTGGCGCTTCCTGGTCTCGCTGATCGACCACGCCGCGGAGCGTTGGTCGGAGCCGGACTGCGGCATCTGGGAATGGCCGGGTGATCCCGAGCACTTCGTGCACTCCAAGGTGCTGTGCTGGTCGGCGCTCGACCGCGGCATCCGCTTGGCCGACGAATGTATGCGCCGCGCCCCCACCCGCCGCTGGAAGCAGGCCCGCGACGAGCTGCGCGAGACGATCGAGCGGCGCGGCTACGACCGCAAGCGCGGGATCTACGTCCAGTCGTTCGACCGAAGCGAGCTTGACGCCGCGCTGCTGCTGTTGCCGACCGTCGAGTACATCGCCTGGGACGACGAGCGGATGCTGCGCACCATCGCCGCCATCCGTGAAGAGCTCGGTGCAGGCGACGGACTGATTTACCGCTACCGGCGTGACGACGGCCTCGACGGCGATGAGGGAGCGTTCTTGTGCTGCTCGTTCTGGCTGGCCGAATGCCTGGCCCAAGCCGGCGAGCTCGGCGAGGCGCGGACGATCTTCGATCAGGCGGTGGCGCGCGGCAACGATTTGGGGCTGTTCTCGGAGGAGATCGACCCGCGCACCGGCGAGCTCCTGGGCAACTTCCCCCAGGGATTGACCCACCTGGCCCACATCGACGCTGCCGTCTCGCTGATCCAGTCCCAGGATCGCCTGTAGTTGGTCGGACAGCCCGCCGTTAGCCCGCGTATCCGGCGGGTAGCGGCTAATGGTGAGCGGGCAGACGAGGAAAGGAACTGAAGCGGCATGAGCGAGACAGTTGGCGATTTTCTCCTGGAGCGCCTCACCACATGGGGCATCAAACGGATCTACGGTTACCCCGGCGACGGGATCAACGGCATCCTCGGCGCCTTCGGGCGATCCTCCAACGGCCAGCGCCCTGAGTTCATCCAGGTCCGCCACGAGGAAATGGCCGCTTTCATGGCCTGCGCGCACGCCAAGTTCACCGGCGAGCTCGGCGTCTGCCTGGCCACCTCGGGTCCCGGCGCGGTCCACCTCCTGAACGGGCTCTACGACGCCAAGCTCGATCACCAGCCGGTGGTCGCGATCGTTGGTCAGCAGGCACGGGCCGGAATGGGCGGCAACTACCAGCAGGAGATCGACCTCCAGTCGCTGTTCAAGGACGTCGCGCACGAGTACGTCGAGATGGCCATGGTGCCAGCGCAGATCCGCCACCTGGTCGACCGCGCCTGCCGGATCGCGCTGGCCGAGCGCACCGTCACCGCCCTGATCATCCCCAACGACCTCCAGGAGGCCGACGCGGTCGCCCAGCCGCCGCACAAGCACGGCACCGTCCACTCCGGTCCCGGCTACCAGCGGCCCCGCGTGCTGCCGGCCGACGAGGACCTCGACCGCGCCGCCGCGGCCCTGAACGCCGGGAGCAAGGTGGCCATGCTCGTCGGTCAGGGTGCGCTGCACGCCTCCGACGAGGTGACCGAGGTCGCCGAGGTTCTGGGCGCCGGCGTGGCGAAGGCGCTCCTCGGCAAGGCGGTACTGCCCGACGACCTCCCATTCGTGACCGGGTCGATCGGCCTGCTCGGCACCAAGCCGAGCTGGACGCTCATGCAGGAGTGCGACACGCTCCTGATGGTCGGCTCGAGCTTCCCCTACTCGGAGTTCCTGCCCGAGGAGGGCAAAGCGCGCGGCGTGCAGATCGACCTCGACGGGAAGATGCTCGGCATCCGCTACCCGATGGAGGTCAACCTGGTCGGGGACAGCGCGGAAACGCTGCGCGCGCTGCTGCCGCGCCTGGAGCGCAAGCAGGATCGCTCGTGGCGCGAGCAGATCGAGGGCGAGGTCGGCGAGTGGTGGAACCTGATGGACCACCGCGCCCAGCTGAAAGCCGACCCGATCAATCCGCAGCTCGTGTTCCACGAGCTCTCCAAGCGCCTCCCGGACGGCGCCATCCTCTCGTCGGACTCCGGTTCCTCCGCGAACTGGTACGCGCGCGACATCAGGCTGCGCAAGGGCATGATGGCCTCACTCTCAGGGACGCTGGCCACGATGGGTCCGGGCGTCCCGTACGCGATCGCCGCCAAGTTCGCCTATCCCCATCGCCCCGTCATCGCCCTGGTCGGCGACGGCGCGATGCAGATGAACGGGATCAACGAGCTGATCACGATCGCCAAGTACCGCCACCAGTGGGCCGACCAGCGGCTGGTCGTGCTCGTGCTCAACAACCGCGACCTGAACCAGGTGACCTGGGAGCAGCGAGCGATGGAGGGCAACCCGAAGTTCGAAGGCTCGCAGGACCTGCCGGACTTCCCATACGCGAGCTACGCCGAGCTGCTCGGACTGAAGGGCATCCGCGTGGACTCCCCGGATCGGGTGGGCTCGGCGTGGGACGAGGCGCTGGGCGCCGACCGGCCGGTCGTGTACGAGGCGATCACCGATCCGGAGGTCCCGCCGCTGCCGCCGCACATCACGATCGAGCAGGCCAAGGCGCTCAGCTCCGCGCTCCTCGCCGGCGATCCCGACGCCGGGCGGATCGTCAAGCAGTCGTTCTCCCAGAAGATCCAAGAGTTCCTGCCCGGGCGATGAGCACCACGGTCCGCGCGGAGGTCGCGGTCGACGAGCTCGACGTCGCGGCCTACACGATTCCCACCGATCAGCCCGAGGCCGACGGCACGCTGGCCTGGGACTCGACCACGATCGTCGTCGTGCACGCGCACGGAGGCGGGGAGTCGGGACTCGGCTACACATACGCCGACGTGTCAACGGCCAAGCTGGTCGAGTCCAAGCTGGCTGGGATCGTCTCCGGACGTGATGCGTTCTCGCCACAGGCCGCCTGGGAGAAGATGGTCGAGCAGACCCGCAACCTGGGCCGGCCGGGCATCACCTCGATGGCCATCGCGGCGGTTGACACGGCGTTGTGGGATCTCAAGGCCCGCGTGATCGGGCTGCCGCTCTGCAAGCTGCTCGGGATGGCTCACGAGCAAGTCCCCGTGTACGGCTCGGGTGGGTTCACCGCCTACTCGGACGCCCGCCTCGCCGAGCAGCTGAGCGGCTGGGTCGAGCAGGGAATCCCCCGAGTCAAGATGAAGGTCGGCTCGGAGCCCGACCGCGATCCGGAGCGCGTCGAGGTGGCGCGGAACGCGATCGGCCCGAAGGCTCGGCTGTTCGTCGACGCCAACGGCGCCTACTCGCGCAAGCAGGCGCTCGATCTCGCGGGACGGTTCGCCGACGACGCGCGCGTCAGCTGGTTCGAGGAGCCCGTCTCCTCCGACGACCTCGAGGGATTGCGGGTGCTGCGCGACCGGGCGCCCGCGGGGATGGAGATCGCCGCCGGGGAGTACGGCTACGACGCGCCGTACTTCCGCCGCATGGTCGAGGCCGGCGCGGTCGACGTGCTCCAGGCCGACGTCACCCGGTGCGGCGGGATCACCGAGCTCTTGCGCGTGGGCGCCCTGTGCCGGGCTCACAACCTTCCGCTCTCGCTGCACTGCGGGCCGGCCGTCCACGCGCATCCCGCCACCGCGCTCGAACAGCTGGTCCACCTCGAGTACTTCCACGATCACGTGCGGATCGAGCACATGCTGTTCGACGGGGTGCTCGAGCCCCGCGACGGCGCGTTGGTGCCAGACCTGGAGCGTCCGGGCAACGGCCTGGAGCTGAAACGAGCGGAGGCGGAGCGTTATGCGGCTTGATGTGCCCCTGGTTCGCCGGACCACACCGCCCGAGCGGGCGGCCACGCGGTGGTGGCGCAACGTGCGCAGCGGGCGAATGCAGCGCACGCTGGCCGCCGCCACGGCGTTCAGCGCGCTGCCGCTCGGGCTCGAGATCTACTTCGAGCACTTCCGGGGCTCGTTCGGCGACAAGTGGATGTGGACCCCGGTAGCGCTCTCGCCGGCGCTGACCGCCGCCGGCGTGGCCGGAGTGTGCTCTGAGCGCGCGGCCAAGACCTGGCTGCCCGCGCTCTCGGCCCTGTATTGCCTGGACGGGGTGATCGGGGTGGTCACGCATGTGCGCGGCGTGGCGCGCAAGCCCGGCGGCTTCGACGAGCCGCTGTTCAACATCGTGATGGGGCCGCCGCTGCTTGCGCCCGGCTCGCTCGCGCTGGTCGGGGGCATGGGGCTGGCCGCCGCCGTGTTCGGCCGCGAGCGATAAATGCCCGGGCGAGACTTCCGCAGCGCCGAACACCTTCCGAACCTGCGACCCGATCGGCAGCCCGCCTCGCCCGAGGAGCTCCCACGGCAGCGCAACGGCGTAACGCCGCAGATGCACGGCCGCTACCCCGACTACAACGTCCTCGACGAGGCCGATCACTGGGACGAGGTGACCCGGCGGATGGTGTTCGAGCGCCTCGGCCAGACGCCGCCGATCCGCTTCTTCACCAAAGCCGAGGCGGACACGCTCGGGGTCTTCTGCGACCTCGTGATGGCGCAGGACCGTGACCCCAAGATCCCGGTGCTGAACATGGTCGACGCGAAGCTGTTCGCCGGCGAGCTCGACGGCTTTCGCTACGCCGACATGCCTGACGACCGCGAGACGTGGCGGCGGCTCGCGCCCGGCCTCGACGCCGGCGCGCGCCAACACGGAGCGGGCGACTTCGCCGGCGCCTCGGAGGAGATCCAGATGCGCGTCGTCGAGGCGCTGGCCAAAGGGGAGCTGCA
Source organism: uncultured Solirubrobacterales bacterium (assembly GCA_963834625.1). Taxonomy (GTDB): domain Bacteria; phylum Actinomycetota; class Thermoleophilia; order Solirubrobacterales; family Solirubrobacteraceae; genus Palsa-465. The sequence goes on from CAWICM010000002.1 coordinate 431,387, forward strand.
CGGAGAGGTGTGGGACGAGATGCCCCCCGATAAGACGTGGAAGGTGGTCTCGCGCGCGATCCTGAGCGCGTTCTACTCGCACCCCTGGGCCTGGAACGAGATCGGCTTCGGCGGCCCGGCCTACCCGCGCGGCTACGCGCGGCTGGGCGCCGGGCAGCGCGAGAGCTGGGAGGGCGCAGCGGCATTTGAAACCGATCCGGTCAAGGACACCGAGGAGCGCGGGGTGCAGGGCGTATGAGCCGCCGCCACGAGCTGCGGACCCTGCTGCGGGGCGCGCTCCGCCCGCCCGAGAACGACTCGGCGTTTCTGCTCGACGTCCACCGGCGCGCCGTGCCCCGCGAGCGGATGGCGCGCTACGACGACTCGTTCTCGGTTGACCTGGTGATCGTGGGGGCGGGCGCCGGCGGCGGCACCCTGGCCCAGCGGCTGGCCCGCCGCGGGTGGAAGATCGTGGTGCTCGAATCGGGGCCGTTCTGGGATCCCGACCAGGACTGGGTGTCCGACGAGGCCGGCTCGCATCGCCTCTACTGGACCGACGAGCGCGTCACCGGAGGCTCCGATCCGGTCGAGCTCGGCAAGAACAACTGCGGCCACGGCGTGGGCGGCTCGATGGTCCACTACGCCGGCTACTGCCCCCGCTTTCATCCCTCGGACTTCGAGGTGCGCACGCGCGACGGAGTGGGGGAGGACTGGCCGATCAGCTACGACGATCTCAAGCCGCACTACGAACGCCTCGAGCTCGAGCTGCCCGTGGCGGGCGAGTACTGGCCGTGGGGGGACCCCCACCGCTATCCGCACACCCCGCACCCGATCGCCGGCGGGGCCGACACCGCCCGCGAGGGTGCGCGCAGGCTCGGCATCGAGATGAAGGTCGGCCCGACCGGAATCACCAACGGCGCGTTCGGCAACCGACCCCACTGCATCTACCGCGGCTACTGCCTGCAGGGCTGCAAGGTGAACGCGAAGGCCTCGCCGCTGGTCACCCACATCCCGGATGCGATCGAGCACGGCGCAGAGATCCGGGCGGATTGCATGGTCACGCGGGTAGAGCTCGACGAGTCGAGCGGGCGCGTCACCGGCGTGCGCTACCTGCACGACGGCGCCGAGCACGTCCAGCGCGCCGACGCGGTGGCGGTCGCCGGCTACGCGATCGAGACGCCGCGCCTGCTGCTGAACTCGACCAGCCGGCGCTTTCCGCATGGCCTGGCCAACGACAACGACCAGGTCGGCCGGTGCGTGATGGTCCAGGGCGCGCCGCAGGTGGCCGGACGGTTCCCCGACGAGATGCGCATGTACAAGGCGCCCCCGCCCGAGATCTGCTCAGAGCAGTTCTACGAGACCGACGAGCGGCGCGGCTTCCTGCGCGGGTTCGCGATCCAGACGGTCGGCCCGCTGCCGATCGAGCACGCCCAGCACGTGCTCGGTCACGGGCATTGGGGGCACGCGCTCCGCGAGTACATGCGCGACTACAACCACTGGTACACGCTGGGTGTTCTGTCCGAGTTGTTGCCATTGCCCGAGAACCGGGTCACGGTGGCTGGCGACGTCACCGACCAGAACGGGATCCCGGTGGCGCGCATGGACTACGCGCAGTGCGAGAACGACCGCAAGAACATCGCGTTCGCCAAGCAGACGCTGTGCAACATCTTCGAGGCGGCCGGGGCGCAGGACCTGCTCATCACGGAGCGCTACGCGCATCTGGTGGGCGGTTGCCGGATGGGCTCCGATCCCGAGCGCAGCGTGGTCGACTCCGACCACCGAGCGTGGGCGGTGCCCAACCTGTTCATCGCAGACGGCAGCGTGATGCCGACGCAGGGCTCGGCCAACCCCGCCCTGACGATCATGGCGCTCGCCTCGCGACTGGCCGAGCGGCTGGATCTCAAGCGGACCGGCGAGCGAGGAGGGCCGCGGCGGCGGCGCCTCCGGCCAGGCTCGCGGCAGCCAGTCCCGAGCCGACCCGGTGCCGACTGAGCCAGGCCTGCGGGCTGCGCCGGTGGGCCTGGCCGTCGAAGCTGCCGTGGGCGCCCTCGTCGTGATCGTTGTCGGTCGGCTCGAACAGGTTCGCGTTCTTGGTGCCGTCGTACGGCTGATCGGTCTGCTGCCCGTCGACGGCGGTTTTCGCCAGGTAGCGCTCGGCCAGCCACGGCGCGACCTTGTTGCCGATGATCGTGTACACGGTGGGGAAGCCCACATAGAGTTCGCGCCGGCGGTGCTGGGCTGCCCAATAAACGGCGCGGGCGGCGACGTCGGGCTCGTAGATCGGCGGCACCGGCATCGGGTGGCGTGGCATCTTGCTCAGACAGTGATCGAATTGCGGCGTGTTCATGCCGGGCAGCTGGACCATCGTGACGTGCACATTGCTCTTCCGGTGGCGAAGCTCGGTGCGCAAGGACTCGAACATGCCCTTCATCGCGTGCTTGGCGCCGCAGTAGGGCGCCTGGAGCGGGATGCCTCGATAAGCGAGCGCCGAGCCGACCTGCACGATCGTGCCGTGATCGCGCGGGAGCATGCGCTCGAGCGCCACCTTGGTCCCCCACACCGCGCCGAGATAGGTGACCCGCGTGGCGCGCTCGTACTCGCGGGGCTCGATGTCGTCGAGGAACGAGAACACGGTGGTCATCGCGTTGTTGATCCAGATGTCGATCGGGCCCAAACGGTCCTCGATCGCCGCCGCGGCGGCCTGTATCTGGTCGAACTCGGCGACGTCCGCCGGGTGGGCGTAGGCGGTGCCACCAAGCTCGGACACCTCCTGGGCGGCGGCGTCGAGCCCGGCCTGGCCGCGGGCGATCAGGCCGACCGCGGCGCCGTGCTTGGCGAACTCGCGCGCAATCGCGCGACCGACCCCGCCGGACGCGCCGGTGACCGCGACTACCTGGCGCTCAGCCACTTGGCCACGTGTTTCAGATCGTCCACGAACTGCGCCATCGCGTCTTCGCGGTCCTCGTCGTCCGTGCGCAGGATGGCCGAGGGATGCGTGGTCAGCGTGACCAACTCGGCCAGATCGGAGTCGACCGGGCGGCCCCGATCCTTGCCGATTCGGATGTGCGAACCGAGCAGTTGCTGGGCGGCGGTGGCGCCCAGGCACACCAGCGCGGCCGGCTGCACAACTTTGATCTCAGCCTGGAGCCACGGGAAGCACGCCGCCACCTGCCAGCGGTCCGGCTTCTGGTGGATCCGGCGCTTGCCCCGGAGCTTGTAGCGGAAATGCTTGACCGCATTGGTGATGTACACGTCGTCGCGCGCAATCCCCGCCTGCTCGAGCCCCTGGTCGAGGATGCGGCCGGCCGGCCCCACGAATGGATAGCCCTCGACGTCCTCGCGATCGCCGGGCTGCTCGCCCACGAGCATGAGGTGGGCGTGCCGGGCGCCCTCGCCCATGACCGGCTGCGTGGCGCCCTCCCACAGGTCGCAGGCGCGGCAGTCGTGCACCGCCTCGTGGAGGTTCTTCAGGCTCGGCCGGGGCGGGATCGGCGCCGGGGGAAGGTCGACGGTCGACATCGTTTTCAGCCCCTACCCCGCACATGAAGCCGGTACGCATCGGCTGTTCGGGCTGGATGTACGACGACTGGCGGGGCCGCCTATACCCAGAAAAGCTAGCCAAGCGGCGGTGGCTGGAGGAGTACGCGCGTCACTTCGACACCGTCGAGGTGAACTCCACCTTCTACCGGCTGGCCCGGCGCGAGGCGGTGGCCGGGTGGGTATCGCAGACTCCGCCCGAGTTCCTGTTCGCGGTAAAGGCGAGCCGGTACCTGACCCACATCAAGCGCCTGGTCGACATCGGCGACGGGATCAAGCGCTTCTACGAGCCGCTCGAGCCGATGGTGCAGGCGGACCGGCTGGGCCCCGTGCTGTGGCAGCTGCCCGAGAACTTCCACCGCGACGACGGGCGCCTCGCGGGCTGGCTCGAGCTGCTGCCGGCCGGACGCCACACGATCGAATTTCGCCACGAGAGCTGGTTCGTCGGTGAGGTGCTCTCGATGCTCCGCGCCCACGGTGTGGCGCTGACCATTGGCGATCATCCTTCACGGCCGTTTCAGTCCCACGAAGCCACCGCGGACTGGCGGTTCGTGCGCTTCCACTACGGTGCCCGTGGCCGCGCCGGCAACTACTCGGCCAGCGAGATCGAGACATGGGCGCGCCGGATCGCCCAGTGGCGCCGGCGCGAGGCCGTCTACGCCTACTTCAACAACGACTGGCGCGGCTTCGCGACAGCGAACGCGAAGCTCCTGCTGGGCGGTCTGGGCGAGCGGGCGTATTAGATTGGTCGGCGGCGCCTGACGGCGGCGCCTTAGACCGAGGCGTGATCGACCGGACGGCCGAAGCGCTCGCGGATCTCGCCGGCGTCGAGGTCCTCGCGGTAGCGCTGATCCTCGCCGGAATGGGTGAATAGCACGATGCGATCGGCGTCGAAGCTCCCCAGCGCATCCTCGATCGCCGTGTACGGATCCGCCTCGCCGGTGTCGCCGGTGGCCGACACGCCCTCCTCGCCGAGCCGCTCGACGCTCGCCTGGCGGACCTCCTCGGCGCGCGCGATTGCCTCGTCGGCGTCGGACATCCAGAACTTGATCGCGCTGTCGGCCAGCGCCGGCGCCACCACCATGATCTCCGCCTCGGACGGGTCGCCGTCGGAGCCCAGCGTACCTCGCAGCTGCTGGGCGCTGATCGGCTCGCTGGTGACGACGAGCACCTTCATCGTGACCGCTTATACCCCGCGCGGCCTCGGTTCACTCCGCGACGCCCACGACGCGCACCCGGCTGCGCGCGTTCCCCGCGGCAGCGTCCACGGCGACGCGCGCTCGCGACCGGCCCGCCGGCGGCGCGACGCCGAGCTCCTCGACCAGGGTGAGGAAAGTCTTCGCGTACGGCGAGCCGTTCGCCCGCGCGCGGAGTGCCGGCCAGTCGATCTGCTCGCGCAGGGCGCGAGCGATCAGCAGCAGCCGCGAGTAGTCCAGGGCGTGCTCGTCCAGCGCGTAGAGCATCGTGACGAGCACGTCCTCGAGCGCCATCACCGGCGTGCTCAACGCCATGACCGAGATCGTCTCGCCCCGCGCGAACACCTCGTCGGTCAGCTCGAGGCCGGATGGGCAGAAGATCAGATCGATCAACACCTCCCCTTGCCAGGCCTTGTAGAGCCATTCCTCCGGGGGCCGCTCGACCCGCATGCCGGCGTCGGCCAGCACCTGGAGCGCCGCCTCGGCCTGAGCAGGGTTGACCATCAGGTCGAGGTCGTTGTCGGGCTCGGGCCCACCACGTACCCAGGCCGCCATGCTGCCGCCGAGCATGAACTCGACGTCGGCGTCGCGCAGCGCGGCGACGGTCACTTTCATGGTGTCGATCAGCGCGTTGAAGGCGTCTCGGTGGCGCACGGCCCTATGGAAGTACCCGGCAACGGGTAGTTGGACGCGAGATGCAAGACGGTTCCGGTACCCACTGCCTGCGGATCGCCGCCGCCGGCGACATCCACTGCTCCGAGGCCCACCGTGACGATGTCCGCCGCGCATTCGCGGCGCTGAACGGTGTCGCCGATCTTGTCCTCCTGGCCGGCGACCTGACGACGCACGGCGAGCCCGAGCAGGGCGCGGTGCTCGCCGATGCCTGCGCTGCCCTGGACGTCCCGGTGTTCGCCGTGCTCGGCAACCACGACTGGCACGTCAACCGCAGCGAGGAGCTCGTGGCGGTGCTCGAGGCCTCCGGCATCCACGTGCTCGACCGCAGCTGGCACGTGTGTGAGGCGGGCGGCCTCGACGTCGGGATCGTCGGCCTCAAGGGCTTCGTGGGCGGATTCCCGGGCTCGCACCTGCCCGACTTCGGTGAGCCCTTGCTGCGGGCCGTCTACCACGAGACCACGCTCGACGTTCAGGCGCTAGATCAGGGGCTGCGGGAGATCGCGCTGTGCCCAGCGCGCATCGTGCTGCTGCACTACGCACCGACCGAGCAGACGATCGAGGGGGAGCCCCCCGGGATCTGGGGCTACCTGGGCACCGACCGCCTGGCGCCGCCGATCGCCGAGCACGAGCCCGATCTGGTCCTGCACGGTCACGCCCACGCGGGGACGTTCGAGGGGGCGATCGGCAAGGTGCCGGTCTACAACGTGTCGGTACCGGTGATCGCCCGCGACTTCTGGTTGTTCGAGCTCGACATCCCCACGCCCGCGCATGCGCCAATCCATTGAGTGATCGATCCTCTAGCCTGAGTCCAACATGCCAAACGAACCATCCGAATCCGGCCAGCCGCCGGACCCCCACCACGTCCTGAACAACCCGGCCACCGACCCCGATCCGACCGAGTGGCCGGACCCGTACGACAAGCGTCCCGATCCGCGCGATCCCGAGGTCGACGACGAGCCGTTCGGTGACGAGTCGCACACGCCGACCGGCGCCACCAGTACCAGCGAGCCGCATCCCGATCAGGACATCGAGGCCGGCCAGGTCAAACCGGACGAGCGCGACAACCTCGACGACTAGCCTGGCCGGGCGCCGCGGCGCGATCGTCCCGCGTTATCCCCCGCGCCTCGCGGGTACGCGAGTCCCATGACCAAGTTCGGCTACACGATGATGTGCGAGCAGTCGCGTCCCGACCAGTTGGTGCGGGACATCCAGATGGCCGAGAAGGCGGGATTCGACTTCTCGGTGATCAGCGACCACTACCAGCCGTGGCTGGCCTCTCAGGGTCACTCCGGCTACGCCTGGGCCATCCTGGGCGCCGCGGCCCAGGCCACCGAGCGGATCCCGCTCATGACCTACGTGACCTGTCCGACGCTCCGCTACCACCCGGCCGTCGTGGCCCAGAAGGCCGCCACCGTGCAGATCCTGTCCGGCAACCGGTTCCGGCTTGGCCTCGGCGCCGGCGAGAACCTCAACGAGCACGTCGTCGGCCAGCGCTGGCCGTCCGTCGGCGCGCGCCACGAGATGCTGAGCGAGGCGGTCGACGTCATCGGCGCGCTGTTCGATACCGACGGCGAGCAGACCGTCAACTACCGCGGCAAGTACTACGACGTCGAGTCCGCCCGCCTGTGGGACCTGCCCGACGAGCGCGTGCCGATCGGCATCGCCGTGTCCGGCCCGGACTCCTGCCAGCTCGCCGGCAAGCAGGCCGATCTGATGATCGCCGTCGAGCCCGAGGCCGAGCTCGGAGAGCTGTTCGACCGCGCCGGCGGCGCCGGCAAGTCGCGCGTCGGCCAGGTGGCGATCGCCTACGACGCCGACAGGGACGCCGCGATCAAGCGCGCCCACGACCAGTTCCGCTGGTTCGGCCTGGGCTGGAAGGTCAACGCCGACCTTCCCAACCCGGACTCGTTCGAGTCCGCCACGCAGTTCGTCACCCCCGACCAGGTGGCCGACGCCCTGTCCTGCGGGCCGGACCTCGACGAGCACGTCGAGGCGATCAAGGCGTTCGTGGACGCCGGCTTCGACGAGGTGGCCGTGGTGCAGATCGGCGCCGATCAGCAGGAGCCGTTCACCAAGTGGGCCGAGAAGGAGCTCCTGCCGGCGCTGCGGTCGCTGTAGGCGCGCGGGTCGCGGCAGCCCCCTACCAGAGCACGAAGTGCCTGACACTCGGCGACCTTCCACCGCCCAGTGTCAGGAAAGTCGGTCCAGAGCCGAGTGAATGAGTGAATACTCATTCACCGCGGCCGAGGCGGCGAGTGTCGGGAAAGTCGGGGTGCGGTGCCGGCTAGCTGCTGACGGGCAGCATCGTGCGCGGACCGAACTCGGCCCACGGCGCGCTGAGCGCCCGCATCTGATCCCACGGACCGGCGTTGACCGCCGGCGCGATCAGCGGGCTGTCGTCGGCGCAGCTGATGCCCTGGCAGAGAACGTCCGCGCCCGTGCTCGCGCCGGCATACCAGGCCGGCATCACGAAGTCGCTCACATACACGCCATCCAGCCGGTAGCCGAGGCCCTCCACCGGATCGGCGATCTCCCGCTGCCAGGTCGAGCCGTCGTGGGCGTAGCGCACGTCGAGGGTGGGATCCTCGACCATCTCGACCACCTCGTGGGAGAAGTCCCGCGACCACCCTTCCACAGCCGAACCCGACGTCCACACCACCGCGTAGGGCTGGCCGTAGAAGTCGTGCTCGCCGTGCGGCTCGGCGCCGCCGATCTTCAGGTACACCTTCCAGCCGCCGCGGGCGAACTGCACGCAGGGCGTGCCCCAAGCCGCCCGCAGCTGCGTCGACTGCGCGGCCACCGCGCGCTCGACCGCTGCCAGCGCCCGCGGCCGGACCTTGGCCTGGTTGACGACGGTCAGCGTCTGAACCGATGCGCCCGGAGGGCAGGCCACGGCGGCGCTTGCCGGCGACGCCCCGGCAACGGCCAGTGCGACCAGCACGGTCCCGAGCGCGATGAGCCTGCCCACCATGCCCTCGCAATCGGCAGGCGGCCCCGGATCTCGATACCCGAGGCTCGACGGTCAACGAATGGACGAGCCCGAGCCGCCGGGCGAATCGCCGTGCCGGCCCGGACGGCCGGGGCGCCCCGGGCGGCCGGCCCGGCGGCCTACAGCGGCATCGTGAAGATCTGGCCCTGCCAGCCGTTCAGCTCGAAACGGCTCGACCGGGTGAATCCCTGCTTCTCATACCAGCGCACGAGTCCCGGCGCGTGGGCCCAGCAATCCACCCGCATGACCTCCGCCCCTCGCTCGTACCCGAGCTCGATGGCCTTGCTGACGAGCAGGCTTCCGATGCCCCGGCCGATCAGCTGCCTCGAGCTGAGCAGCAGGATCACGTACAGGTCCGGCACGGGCGCCGGAGGCGCGTAGGCCGGAGCGTGTCCGACCACCAGGACTCCGACGGGGACTTCGTCGCGCTCGGCGATGTACAGCCCGCCGCCTGTCCTGAAATGGTGGACGCGCTCACGGATACCCGGGCGCTCGGAGAACGGAGTCGCGCCCCACTGTCCCGTCTGGCCGCGCTCCACGAGCCACGCCACCGCCTCGTCGAACAGCGCCACGACGGCCGGCCCATCGGCCTCGTCGCCTTCTCGGATGGTCACGGCGTCCTCTGACATCGGCACAGCCATTATCTTGCGGGAGTCGTCAGGGCCGCGCCGGCCGGCTCGTCGGCGCGGCGCGTGCCGGAGACTCGAGAGCGAGGAAAGGTGACCATGGCCCGATTGCAGGACAAGGCCGCCCTCATCACCGGGGGCGAAAGTGGAATCGGACTCGCGACGGCGCGGCTGTTCGTGTCCGAGGGCGCGAGCGTGCACCTCGTCGGGATCGACGAGGCCAAGCTGCGCGCAGCCGTCGACGAGCTAGGGACGGAGAAGGCGGCCGCCTCGGTCGCGGACGTCACCGACGAGGAGGCGGTGGCCCGCGCCGTCGCCGCCGGAGTGGATCGCTACGGACGGCTTGACGTCGTCGTCAGCAACGCCGGCATCAGCGGCGAGGTCGCGCCGATCGTCGATTACCCGTCCGACGTGTTCTCGCGCACGCTCGCGGTGCACGTGCTCGGCGCCTTCCACGTCCTCAAGCACACGATCCCGCACATCCCCGACGGAGGCAGCGTGATCATCACCTCGAGCGTGGTGGGCCTGATCGGGCCGCCCGGGGTATCGGCCTACGTCGCCGCCAAGCACGCCCAGGTTGGTCTGATGCGAACCGCCGCCAAGGAGCTCGCGGAGCGCCGCATCAGGGTGAACACGATCCACCCGGGTCCGACCTCGACCCCGTTCCAGGACGACATCGAGATGCGCGCGACGCGCCTACCCCAGGACGAGGCCGCCAAGGCCTTCGACTCCATGATCCCCCTCGGCCGTCACACGACCGTGGAGGAGATCGCGCACGGCATGCTCTATCTGGCCGCCGACGAGAGCGCGATGGTCACATCGCTCAGGCTGTCGATCGACGGCGGCATGAGCGGCTGATCGAATCGGCCAGCGCGCCCGGCAGGATTTGAACCTGCGACCTCGCGCTCCGGAGGCGCGCGCTCTATCCCCTGAGCTACGGGCGCGGGGTGTCCCTCGAATCCGGGACAAGAGGAGCTTACCGTTCAGATCGCCGTCATCTCCGACACGCACCTGCCGCGGGGGAGCCGCCGGCTGCCTCAGGCCTGCGTGGAGCGCCTGAAGCGGGCCGATCTGATCCTGCACGCCGGGGATCTCATGACGCTCGCGGTGCTGCGCGAGCTCCAGGACTACGGCGAGGTGGTGGCCGTGCACGGGAACGTCGACGATGCCGAGGTCCGGGCCGCGCTGCCGGAGAGCGCCGCGGTCGAGGCCGGCGGGGCCACCGTCGCCTTGGTCCACGACGCCGGAGCGGCCAAGGGACGGCTGGGGCGGATGCGCCGGCGCTTTCCGGACGCCGACGCGGTGGTGTTCGGGCACTCGCACATCCCGCTGCACGAGCGCGCCCCCGATGGCTTTCAGATCTTCAATCCCGGCAGCCCGACCGAGCGCCGCCGCGCTCCCGCGCACACGATGGGCATGGCCAGCGCGCGAGGCGGCCGGCTGAGCTTCGAGCTCATCGTCCTCGGCTGACAGACTGGGCCGGATGGACTTGTCGGTTTTCTTCGCGGGGACCGGGGGCTCGATCCCGACCGCTCGACGCGGTCTGCCCGCGATGCTGGTCCGCCGGGGCGGCGACCGGATCCTGTTCGACTGCGGCGAGGGAACCCAGCGCCAGCTCGTGCAGTCCGTCGGACTCACTGAGCTCACCGAGGTGTTCCTGACCCACTTCCACGCCGACCACTGGCTCGGGCTCCCCGGCCTGCTCAAGACCTTCGACCTGCGCGCTCGAGAGCGGCCCCTGGCGGTGCACGGCCCGCCGGGCCTGCGCGAGCTGGTCACGCTGGCCATGCGGGTGGCGGGGCGGGTGCGCTTCGAGCTGCAGCTGGTCGAGCTGGCGCCCGGGGACGTGCTCGAGCGCGATGGATACAAGATCGCCCCCGTGCCGGTCGCCCACCGCATCTCGAACGCCTTCGCCTACGTGATCTACGAGGACCCGCGGCCGGGGGAGTTCGCCCCCGACGTGGCCACCGAACTCGGGGTGACACCCGGTCCGGACTTCGGGCGCCTGCAGCGCGGCGAGACCGTCAACGGCGTGCGCCCCGAGCAGGTCCTGGGCCCGCCGCGGGCGGGGCGCAAGGTCGTGATCTCGGGTGACACCTCGCCGTGCGAGAGGCTGGCCGTCGCCAGCCACGCCGCCGATCTCCTGATCCATGAGGCCACGTTCGCCGAGGAGGAGCGCGACCGCGCCGCCGAGACCGGCCACTCGACCGCCGGCCAGGCGGCCACGCTGGCCCGAGACGCCGGCGTGACGATGCTGGCCCTCACGCACTTCTCGACGCGCTACCCGGTGGGGGTGCTCCGCGACGAGGCGCGGGCGATCTTCCCCCGCACGGTGGCGCCGCGCGACTTCGACACGATCGAGATCCCGTTCCCCGAGCGCGGCGCGCCCGAGCTCATCCGCTGGGAGGATCGGCCCGCGGCGGACGCGGAGACCGAGGAGAGCGAGCCGACGCTGGCCGACACGGCCCGATGAGCACCGCGACGATCGAGCGCATCGAGACGCCGCGCATGATCCTCGAGCGGCTCCGCCTCGAGCACGCGCCGGAGCAGCTGCGCCTCCTCCTCGATCCCCGCGTGTCGGCCACCCTGTGGCCCCGGGTCGAGGCGCCCACCGAGGCCGACGTGCTCGAGGGCCTGGCCGCCAAGGTCGATCACTGGGAGCGCAACGGCTTCGGGATGTGGACGGCGCACGACCGGGAGACCGGCGAGATGGTCGGGCGCGGCGGACTGCAGTACACGTACACGGCCGGCCTGAACGACGTCGAGGCGGGCTGGGCCGTGATACCGGAGCGGTGGGGGCAGGGGCTCGCCACCGAGCTGGCTCACGCCTGCGTCGAGGTGGGGTTCGGGCCGCTCGACCTGCTCGAGCTCGTCGCATTCACGACGCCCGACAACCTGGCCTCGCGTCGGGTGATGGAGAAGACGGGCTTCACCTACGAACGCCACATCGTCCACGCCGGCCTACCGCACGCCCTGTACCGCCGCCGCCACCACCACCGCCAGTAGGGCCTGGTCGAGAAACCGGAAAAATTACGGCGGGTTTCTCGCGCAGGCTCGGTCCGCCGGGACGATTGTTACCCTCCGTCAAGTCGGCCCCTTTAACCCGGTCCCGTGAGGCCAGGAAGGAGCGCGTAAGAGTGACGGTCGTGCTCGACCGCGACGATATGCGCCGCACGCTGGTGCGGATCGCCCACGAGATAGTCGAAAAGAACCCGGACGGAGCGATCGCGCTCGTCGGCATCCACCGGCGCGGCGCGGTGCTGGCGCGGCGGTTGCAGACGCTCACCAGCGAGCTGCTCGAGCCGGCGGTGCCGCTCGGCGACCTCGACATCTCGTTCTACCGCGACGACTACGCGATCCGGCCGAGCGCCCCGGTCGTGCACGCGACCCATCTCGAGTTCCCGATCGACGGCCGAACGATCGTCATCGTGGACGATGTCCTCTACACCGGGCGCACGGTGCGGGCCGCGATCGACGCGACGTTCGACTATGGCCGGCCGGCGCGGGTGCAGCTCGCGGTGCTGGTCGACCGCGGCCACCGCGAGCTGCCGATCCGGCCCGACTACGTGGGCAAGAACCTTCCTACGTCCCAGGAGGAGCGAGTGAACGTGTGCGTGGAGGAGGTCGACGGCGTCGACGAGGTGACGATCGGGCCCGCGCCCGAACCACAAAGGGTGGCGGCGTGAGCAGGCTCGGACATCATCTGCTCTCGATCGAGGACCTCGACCGGCCGAGCATCGAGCGGATCCTCGACCGCGCCGAGTCCTTCGACGAGGTCTCCGGCCGCGAGATCAAGAAGGTGCCGGTGCTGCGCGGTCGCACGATCGTCAACCTGTTCTACGAGTCGAGCACCCGGACGAGCTCGAGCTTTGAGCTCGCCGCCAAGCGCCTCAGCGCCGACGTGGTCTCGATCCGCTCCCAGGGCTCGAGCGTCGACAAGGGCGAGTCGCTCAAGGACACCGTGCAGACGCTGTCGGCCTACGACCCCGCGGCGATCGTGATCCGCTCGCCCCACGCCGGCGCCGCCAGCCTGGTGGCCGGGTGGACGCCGGCCGCGGTGATCAACGCCGGCGACGGCAAGCACGAGCATCCCACCCAGGCACTGCTCGACGTGTTCACCTTGCGCCGGCGGCTCGGTTCGCTCGACGGAGTCAGCATCTGGATCGTGGGCGACGTCATGCACTCGCGCGTCGCGCGCTCGAACATCCTGGCCTTCACGCGGATGGGCGCGAGCGTGACCGTGTGCGGGCCGCCCACGCTGATCCCCCGCCACATCGAGGCGCTCGGCTGCGAGGCCGCGCCGACGCTCGACGGCCTCGAAACCGCCGACGTGGTGTACGTGCTGCGCATGCAGCAGGAGCGCATGCGCGACTCGTTCGTACCGTCGCTGCGCGAGTACGCGACGCGCTACCAGATCAGTCCTGCTCGGCTGCACCCGAACCAGCTGCTGATGCATCCAGGGCCGGTCAACCGCGGGGTCGAGCTGAGCGGCGAGGCGATCGACTCGCCGCAGGCGCTGATCGGGGCCCAGGTCCGAGCGGGAGTCGCGGTGCGCATGGCGGTTCTCTACGAGCTGCTCGTGGGCGCTCCTACGCTGGCGGCGGTGGCATGATGGCCGAGACCATCGAGCGTCTGTTCCAGCGCGCCGGGAACGCGCCGGCCGAGCTACTGATCACGAACGCGCATGTGCTCGATCCGCGCGCCGATCTCGACGAGACACACGACGTCCTCATCCGCGACGGGCAGATCGCCGAGCTCGGCTCCCCCGGGTCGCTGACCGGGGTGGGCGGGCCAGATATCGAGACGATCGACGCGGCCGGCAAGCACCTGTTCCCGGCCTTCGTCGACCCGCATGTGCACCTGCGCACTCCCGGCCAGGAGCACAAGGAGGACATCGAGACGGGCACGGCGGCCGCCGCCGCGGGCGGCTTCTGCGCGGTGATCGCGATGCCGAACACGACGCCGGTCCTCGACGAGGCGGCCATCCTGAGATCCCTGACCGAGACCGCCCGGCGCCAGGCGAAGATCCCCGTCGGCTTCCTGGCCTCGATCACCAGGAAGCTGAACGGCGCGGAGCTGACCGAGATGGCCGAGCTGCGTGACGCCGGGGCGCTTGGCTTCACCGACGACGGCAAGCCCGTGGTGTCTGCCGGCACGCTGCGTAAGGCGCTCCAGTACCAGCGGTTGTGCGGCGGCGTGATCGCGCTGCACGAGGAGGACCCCGAGCTCTCGCGCGACGGGGTCATGCACGAGGGCGCGGTGTCGGCGCGCCTCGGCATCGCGGGAATCCCGTCGCTGTCGGAGTCGACGATGGTGGCGCGTGACGCCGCGCTCGCCGCTTACGAGGGCGCGCGGGTGCACTTCCAGCACCTCTCGTGCACCGAGTCGATCGAGGCGTTGCGAAACGCCAAGCACGCCGGCGCGCGTGTGAGCGCGGAGGTCTGTCCCCACCACCTGACGCTGACCGACGATCTCGTGCGAACGCTCGACAGCCGCTTCAAGATGAACCCGCCGCTGCGCACCGAAAGCGACCGCCGTGCGCTCGTGGAGGCGCTCAAGGCTGGCCTGATCGATTGCGTGGCCACCGACCACGCCCCCCACGCGACGCACGAGAAGGAAGTGCCGTTCGAGCAGGCTCCGATGGGGACGACCGGTCTGGAGACCGCGTTCGCCGCGCTGTTCACCGAGCTGGTGCTCGCCGGCGAGCTCGAGCTCGAGACGCTGATCGAGCGCATGACGTCCGGCGGCGCGCTGTACGGCCTGGCCATTCCGCGCATCGCGCGCGACCAGCCGGCAAACCTGTGCCTGGTCGACCTCGATGCGCGCTTCGAGGTCGGCGCCGAGGGCTACGTCAGCCGCTCGGCCAACTCCTGCTTCCACGGACGGGTGCTCCAGGGGAAGGTGCTGCTGACGGTGGCAGCGGGGGCGGTGGCACACGCGGCACCGATGCCGGCCGAGGCCCCGGCGGTCCGATGAGCGACGCCACCGCCTACGTCCTGCTCGAGGACGGCGCCCGTTTCGACGGGCTCGCCTGCGGCGCCGACGCTCACGCGGTCGGTGAGGTGGTGTTCACCACCTCGATGTCGGGCTACCAGGAGGCGATGACCGACCCGAGCTACGCCGGGCAGCTGCTCATCTTCACCTATCCGCAGATCGGTAACTACGGCGTCTCGGCTCAGGCCATGGAGTCCGATCGCGTGCACGCGCGGGCGGCGATCATGCGCGCCGCCGTCGACCACGACGATGCGCCGCGAGCGGAGCGGGGCTGGCTCACGTGGCTGAGGCAGGACGGAGTCCCGGCGATCACCGACCTCGATACGCGCGCGCTGGTCCGTCACATCCGCGATCAGGGGGCGATGCGTGGTGGCGTGTTCCCGTCGTCCATGCCACAGGAGCAAGCCCGGCGGCTCATCGAGCAGGAGCCCGACATGGCCGGACGCGACCTGGTCCGCGACGTCACGCCGAAGCAGCGACTCGTGCTCGGAGAGGAGAACGGCGGGCCACGCATCGCGATGATCGACACCGGCGTCAAGCGCTCGATCACCCGCAACCTGCTCGAGCGCGGCGCGGTAGTGGAACTCCACCCGTGCACCGCCACCTCCGAAGTGCTCCTGCAGGGCGATCCCGACGCGATCTTCCTGGCCAACGGGCCCGGCGACCCCGGCTCACTCGACTACATCGTGGACACCGTCAGAAGCATCATCGGCAAGCGCCCCGTGTACGGCATCTGCCTGGGCCACCAGTTGCTGTGTCGCGCGGTCGGTCTCGAGACTTACAAGCTCCCGTTCGGCCACCACGGCGCCAACCATCCGGTCAAGGACCTGACCACGGGCGTGGTCGAGATCACGAGCCAGAATCACGGCTTCGCGGTGCTCGGCCCGAACGGCGCCAAGACGATCGACAATGACGAGGCGGTCCGGTGGGAGACCGACTTCGGCGCCGCCGAGCTCACCCACATCAACCTGTACGACCGCACCGTCGAGGGCCTGGCCCTGAAGGACGTCCAGGGCGCCACCGTGCAGTACCACCCCGAGGCGGGCCCCGGGCCCAACGACGCGCTGCATCTGTTCGACCGGTTCGTGGCCGAGATCCGCGAGGCCGCATAAGCAGAGATGCCCCGCCGCGACGACCTCCACAAGATCCTCCTGATCGGCTCGGGCCCGATCGTGATCGGCCAGGCCGCGGAGTTCGACTATTCGGGCACCCAGGCCTGCCGGGTCCTGATGGACGAGGGCTACGAGGTGGTGCTGGTCAACTCCAACCCGGCGACGATCATGACCGACCCCGAGGTGGCCACCACGACCTACGTCGAGCCGCTGCTGGCCGGCCCGGTGCGCCAGGTGATCGAACGCGAGCGCCCCGACGCCCTGCTTCCAACGCTGGGGGGTCAGACCGCGCTCAACCTGGCCAAGACCCTGTTCGAGGACGGCACGCTCGAGCACTACGGCGTCGAGCTGATCGGCGCCGACTATGACGCGATTGAGCGCGCCGAGGACCGCGAGCGGTTTCGCGAGACCATGACCGGCGCCGGCCTGCGCGTGCCGCGCAGCGCGATCGCCCACACGATCGAGGACGCGTATAACGCCGTGGCCGACATCGGCCTCCCGTTCATCGTGCGGCCGGCCTTCACGCTGGGCGGGAAGGGCGGCGGGGTCGTCCGCACGGAGGACGAGCTGGCCCGGCTGGTCGGCCGCGGCCTGAAGGCCTCGCCGATCTCCCAGGTCCTGCTCGAGGAGTCGGTGCTCGGGTGGGGCGAGTTCGAGCTCGAGGTGATGCGCGACCGGGCCGACAACGTCGTGATCGTGTGCTCGATCGAGAACCTCGACCCGATGGGCGTGCACACCGGCGACAGCGTGTGTGTGGCGCCTCAGCAGACGCTCACCGACAAGCAGTACCAAACCCTCAGAGACCAGGCGATCGCGGCGATCCGCGCGGTCGGCGTGGAGACCGGCGGCTCCAACGTCCAGTTCGCGGTCAACCGCGCCAGCGACGAGATCGTGGTGATCGAGATGAACCCTCGCGTGTCGCGCTCGAGCGCCCTGGCCAGCAAGGCCACCGGGTTCCCGATCGCCAAGATCGCCGCGCGGCTGGCCGTCGGCTACACGCTGCAGGAGATCCCCAACGACATCACCAGGGCCACGCCGGCCAGCTTCGAGCCGGCCATCGACTACTGCGTGGTCAAGTGGCCGCGCTTCGCGTTCGAGAAGTTCCCGGGCGCCGAGGCCGGGCTGACCACCCACATGAAGTCGGTGGGGGAGGCGATGGCGATCGGGCGGACGTTCAAGCAGGCGTTCGCCAAGGCGCTGAGATCGCGCGAGCTCGACTCGCGGCCGCGCCCACCCAGCGACGACGAAGAGCTGCTCGAGGCGCTCGAGCAAGGCGGGGCCGAGCGCTTCGACCACCTGCTCGAGGCGCTCCGGCGCGGCCTCGCCACCGACGAGCTCCATCGCCGGACCAGCATCGATCCCTGGTTCCTGCGCGAGCTGTATGAGCTGGTGGCCGATCCGGACGCGATTGATTCGGACCTCGCCCACCTACGGACCTTCAAGTCCGTCGACACGTGCGCCGCCGAGTTCGCCGCCCGCACCCCCTACTACTACTCGTCGTCGGAGCGCAGCGCGGCGAGCGAGGTCGAGCGGGGCGATCGCGCGAGCGTGGTGATCCTCGGGTCGGGGCCCAACCGGATCGGGCAGGGAATCGAGTTCGACTACTGCTGCGTGCACGCCGCGCAGACCGTGCGCGAGACCGACCGCGACGCGGTGATGATCAACTGCAACCCGGAGACGGTGTCGACCGACTACGACACATCGGACCGGCTGTACTTCGAACCGCTGACCCTCGAGGACGTGCTCGCGGTGTGCGAGGTCGAGAAGCCCGAGGGGGTGGTGGTCCAGTTCGGCGGCCAGACGCCGCTGAAGCTCGCCGCCGGACTCACCCAGGCGGGCGTCCCGATCCTGGGCACGAGCGTCGAGGCGATCGACCTGGCCGAGGACCGGGGCCGCTTCGGCGCGCTGCTCGATGCGCTCGGCTACAAGGCTCCGCCGTACGCGACCGCCACCTCGACCGACCAGGCCCTCCACCAAGCCGAGCAGGTCGGCTTCCCGCTGCTCGTCCGCCCGAGCTACGTCCTGGGCGGTCGCGCCATGGAGATCGTCTATAGCGTCGACGGGCTGGCCGAATACCTCGACCGCGTGGCGCGAGAGCCGGGAACCACGATCTACCTCGACCGCTTCCTCGAGGACTCGATCGAGGTCGACGTTGACGCGATCTGCGACGGCGCCGACGTGTGGATCGCCGGGATCATGCAGCACGTCGAGGAGGCCGGGATCCACTCGGGCGATTCGGCCTGCGTACTCCCGCCGCACACCCTGGGCGAGGAGATGCTCACGCAGATCCGGGCCCAGACCGAGGGGATCGCCAAGGCGCTCGGAGTCGTGGGACTGCTCAATGTGCAGTTCGCGATCCATGACGACGGCCTGTACGTGATCGAGGCCAATCCGCGCGCGTCGCGCACGGTCCCGTTCGTGTCCAAGGCGATCGGGCTGCCGGTGGCCAAGCTGGCGTGCCGCGTGCTGCTCGGGGAACGCCTGGCCGATCTGCACCTCCCGGCGGACACGAGCAACGGGCACGTGTGCGTCAAGGAGGTCGTGCTGCCGTTCGACCGCTTTGCCGGTGCCGACTCGCTCCTCGGTCCCGAGATGCGCTCGACCGGCGAGGTGATGGGAATCGCACGTGACTTCCCGACCGCGTTCGCCAAGGCGCAGGCGGCCGCCGGCTCGACCCTGCCCAACCACGGCCGCGTGTTCATCACGGTGGCCGACGGTGACAAGCCGGCCGCCACCGGCATCGCGACCGTGCTGCACGATCTCGGCTTCGAGATCATCGCCACGCGCGGCACGGCCCGGGCGATGCGCCGTATGGGCATCCCGGCCGAGACCATCAACAAGATCGGCGAGGGGTCGCCACACGTGGTCGACTGGATCGAGCGTGGCGAGGTCGACCTCGTGATCAACACCCCGGTGGGCACCGGCGCCCGCACCGACGGCTACGAGATCCGCTCGGCTGCGATCGCCCGCGGGATCCCCTGCATCACGACGATGGCGGGCGGGATGGCCGCCGCCCGGGCGATCGCCGCCGCCCGGCGGGGCGAGGCCGAGGTCCTCTCGCTCCAGGAGATCCACGACATGCGCCACGCGCCGGCTAAGCCGACCGAAGTCGCATGACGGCTCCATTCGGTCGCCGGGCGGCCGAGCTCGCCGCGCGCGAGACGCACGGGGCCTACGTGGTCATCCGCTGCCACGACCCGGGCGGTCCGACGCCGCGCGCGGGGCAGTTCTACATGCTCCAGACCGCCGAGCGGTGGGGCGGGGGAGAGGGGGAGCGGCCGTTCCTGCCGCGGGCCTTCAGCGTGCTCAGGACACGCGGGCACGAGCTTCATTTCATGATCGAGGACGTCGGTCCCGGCACGAAGCGATTGTGCGAGCTCGAGCCCGGCGAGGAGCTGCTGCTGGTGGGCCCGCTGGGCAACGGGTTCGCGCCGCCCCGCGGGGACCGCGAGCCGCTGCTGGTCGGCGGCGGGGTGGGGATCGCGCCGCTGGCCATCTGGCAGGACGAGCTCGGGCAGGACGCTCCGGCGCTGCTCGGCTTCCGCGACGGCGCCCACGCGGCCGGCGCCGCTCTTCTCGGTGACCCGGCCGTCGCCACCGACGACGGCAGCGTCGGCCACCACGGCCTGGTCACCGAGCTGCTCGACGAGCACCTCGACGCCCGCGGCGAGCAGCTCGAGGTCTACGCCTGCGGACCGCCCGCCATGCTCGAGGCGGTCAGGGCGGCGTGCGTGCAAAGCGCGGTTCCCGCCCAGCTCGCGCTCGAATCGGGCATGGCCTGCGGGTTCGGCGCGTGCTTCGGGTGCGTGGTGCCGACCGTCGATGGCTTCGTGCGGCTCTGCCTGGATGGCCCGGTGCTCGAGGCCGAGCGGTTGTGTGACGTGGCCGAGCATCGGAGCGGTCTCCCGGACTCGAGAAGCGGAGATGTGAGGCCGGAAGCGAGGCGCAGCCGAGCGTTCTTCGCCGGGGCGGGGCATTGACCGTCGAGTTCTGCGGGCTCGAGCTCGCCCACCCGATCATCAACGCCTCCGGAACCTTCGACGCTATCGCCGCTCGTCGGGCGTTCGGAGAGGAGCTGATCGAGCGCTTCCCGTTCGCCGCCTTCGTGTCCAAGACCGTGACCCTCGAGGCCCGGCAGGGCAATCCGCCGCCGCGCCTGTGGGAGGCCCCGGGCGGTCTGATCAACTCGATCGGCCTGCCGAACAAGGGCCTGCGCGGTTACCTCGAGCACGATCTGCCCGAGCTGGCCATGCTTCCGGCGCCGCTGATCGTCAACGTCATGGGCTCGAGGAGGGATCAGGTGGCGGAGCTCGTGGCCGCCTTCGCCGAGCGCCCCGAGGTCGCGGCGCTCGAGCTGAACGTGTCTTGCCCCAACGTGGAGACCGGTCTGCTGATGGGGGCCGACCCGGACGAAACCGCGAAGCTGCTCGAGTGGGTCAGACCGCTGACCGAGAAGCCGCTGATCGTCAAGTTGACCCCGAATGCCACCGACGTCCCCGCGGTGGCTCGCGCGGCGCAGCACGCCGGCGCCGACGCCGTGTCGCTGATCAACACGCTGCGCGGGATGGCGCTGGACCCCAGGACCGGTCAGCCCTGGCTCGGCGGCGTGACCGGCGGCGTGTCCGGACCCGCGGTCAGGTCGATCGCGCTGGCGCAGGTGCACGCGGTGGCGCAGGCCGTCGAGATCCCGATCGTCGGGATGGGGGGCGTGCAGCGCGGCGCCGATGCGCTCGATCTGATGCGCGCGGGCGCAAGCCTCGTGGCGGTCGGCACCGAGAGTTTTCGCGATCCAGCGGCCGGCTGCAGAATCACCGCGGAGCTGACTGAACTTCTCGCAAATAGCGCCGTGTAGGTGGCCACTCGGAGCGAGGTGAACCGCAACCCGAAGCGTGCATTGTTCGCACTGTGAACATTTTGAGACCGGATCCAAAACCCCCTGCAAACTTAGTGATTTGCCGAAACCATCCTCGACAATGCTCTAGCTCAGCTTGAGGTCGAGTCGAATTGCGCCGTTTTACCTTGATCGCCTCCTTCCAAGATGTATAGTCGCCGCCCATGTCGCCGGTCAGCGAATCGCCCACGAAGCCCACGGCTGCACCGGAGCGCTCTCTCGTGCAACGCATGGAGGCGCTCCAACGCGCCAACGATATCCGTACCCGCCGGGCGCAGCTCAAGCGCGACCTCAAGGCCGGTCGTCAGCCGATCGACAGGCTGCTGCTCGAGCCGCCGGACTACCTCGCCACAGCCAAGGTGTTCGACCTCCTGCTGGCCGTCCCCAAGTACGGCCGCGTCAAGGTGAACAAGATCCTCGGCCAGTGCAAGATCTCGCCGAGCAAGACGGTCGGCGGTCTGTCCGAGCGCCAGCGGCGCGAGCTTGTCGCGCTCATGCGGCGGCGCTGAGTGACTCACTAGGCGTCGCCGCGAGCTGACCTCGCGACGGTGGACGGCAGAGCGGCCAGCAGGGTGTTCGTGATCACCGGCCCGTCAGGGGTCGGGAAGGGCACGCTGATTCGCGGGCTGCTCGAGCGGGTCCCCGGCCTCGAGCTGTCGGTCTCGGCCACCACGCGCCCGCCGCGGCCGGGCGAGCGCGACGGCGTCGACTATCACTTCCTGACGCCCGAGCAATTCGAGACCCGGGTGGCCGCGGGCGACTTCGTCGAGCACGCCACCTACTCTGGCAACCGCTACGGGACGCTGCGGTCAGACCTGGAACGGCGCCGGCAAGCGGCCGCCGGGGTGGTGCTCGAGATCGAGGTGCAGGGCGCCCGACAGGTGCGCGCGGCGATGCCGGAGGCGGTGGCCGTATTCATCGCGCCGCCGTCCCGCGAGGCGCTGCGGGTGCGGCTGGTGGGCCGGGGGACGGACAGCCCGGAGCAGGTCGGGGCGCGCCTCCAGACGGCCGAGCGCGAGCTCGAGGCCCAGCCCGAGTTCGCCCATGTGGTCGTCAACGACCGCCTCGAGGTCGCGACCGACGAGCTCGCGGGGATCGTGCGTTCGGCTATCGGCGGCGACGGCGCCGGCTGAGGCCCCGGCCGGTTGCCCCCGCTAACCTTTGCCCAACACTCCTCCCGAAGGATGGCATCGCTTTGATCTCACCCCGCATCGACAAGCTCCTCGAGCACGTCGACTCCGACTACGCCAGCGTGATCGTCGCCGCCAAGCGCGCGCGCCAGATCAACTCCTATTACCACAACCTCGGCGAGGGCACGTTCGACGAGTTCCCTCCGCCCATGGTCGAGACCCGGTCGAAGAACTACCTGACGATCGCGCTCGAAGAGGTCGCTCAGGGCAAGCTCAAGTACCACTACCGGTAAGGCCGAGGCCGTGGCCCGATTGCTCCTCGGTGTGAGCGGCGGGATCGCGGCTTACAAGGCGCTCGAGGCGGCACGGCTCGCGGTCAAGCGAGGCCATGCGGTCCGCGTCATCCAGACGCAGGCCAGCGAGCGGTTCGTGGGTCGCGCCTCGTTCGAGGCGATCACGGGCGCACCGGTCCTGATGAGCGAGTTCGAGCCCGATCCGGCGCGGGGCGCCTACCCCGGTGAGCCGGTTCCCGAGCGCGCGCCGATCAGTCACCTTGCCCTCGTCGAGCGGGCCGAGCTGTACCTGATCGCTCCGGCCACAGCGAACACGCTGGCCAAGCTCGCCCACGGCCAGGCCGACAACCTGCTGAGCGCAGCCGCGCTGGCCGCCGCCTGCCCGGTGGCGGTGGCGCCGGCGATGAACAACCGGATGTACCTGAACCCCGCCACTCAGGCCAACCTCGAGCTGCTCGAGCGGCGCGGGATCACCGTGATCGGACCCACCGAGGGTCCGCTCGCCTCCCACGGCGAGCAGGGGATCGGACGTCTCGCCGAGCCGGGAGAGCTACTCGATGCGTGCGAGGCATTGATAATCGCCCGCCCACCCGGGCTGTCGCTCACCGGCGTGCGCGTACTGGTCACGGCCGGCGGCACGCGCGAGCCGATCGACAGCGTCCGCTTTCTGGGGAACCGCTCGTCGGGCCGCATGGGCTACGCGCTGGCCGGTGAGGCGGCGCGGAGGGGCGCCGAGGTGACGCTGATCGCCGCCAACGTCGGGCTCGAGCCTCCCTCCGGCGCCCGGCTCGTGAAGGTCGAGACCGCGTCCGAGCTGGCTGCCGCGTGCGGGAACGAACTGGACGCCTGCGACGTATTACTGATGAGCGCGGCCGTGGCGGACTTCCGACCCGCCGGGCCGGTCGACCGCAAGATCAAGAAGGACGAGGGAATCCCCAAGCTCGAGCTCGAACCAACCGAGGACGTGCTCAGCACGATCGCCGGGCACCGGCGCCCGGACCAGGTCATCGTCGGCTTCGCCGCCGAGCACGGCGAGGACGCCGTCGCGCTCGGGCGCGGCAAGCTCGAGCGCAAGCGGCTCGACGCGATCGTGATCAACGACATCTCACGCGCGGGCATCGGTTTCGAGTCCGATGAGAACGAGGTCACGATCCTGACCGTCGACGGGACACAGCGGCACGTGCGACGATCCAGGAAGGAACACGTCGCTCGCGCTGTCCTCGATGAAGTGGAGCGACTTCGCATGAGGAAGGGTGAGACGGATGGAGCCCGAGCAGGTACCCGTAGCCCCGCACGAGTCTGAGGCCCACGCCGCGCTCGCGCGGCGGATCGCCGCCAACATCGCGACCGCGGTTCAGGTGCGCTCGGAGACCCTCACCCACCTGATGGTGGCGCTGCTGGCCGAGGGACACGTGCTGATCGAGGACTATCCGGGCGTCGGCAAGACCGCGCTGGCCCGGGCGCTGGCCCGCTCGATCGACTGCCAGTTCGCGCGCGTGCAGTGCACCTCCGACCTGCTGCCCGCCGACGTGGTCGGAACCAACATCTATCTCCAGCGCGAGCAGCGCTTCGAGTTCCGCCCGGGACCGGTGTTCGCCAACGTGGTCCTGGTCGACGAGATCAACCGGGCCTCGCCCAAGACCCAGTCCGGTCTACTCGAGTGCATGCAGGAGCGCCGCGTGACGGTCGACGTGACCACGCACGAGCTGGCCCGCCCCTTCCTCGTGCTGGCCACGCAGAACCCGATCGAGTACGAGGGGACCTATCCGCTGCCCGAGGCCCAGGTCGACCGATTTATGACTCGGCTTTCGCTCGGCTACCCGTCCCGCGGCGCGGAGGCCGGAATGCTGGCCGATCACGAGGGAGGAGACCGCGTGCTCACGCTCACCGCGGTGGCCACCGCCGCCGAGGTGCTCCTCGCCCAGGATGCCGCCAAGCGCGTGCGCGCCTCGGAGCCGCTGCGCGACTACATCGTGCGCCTGCTATGGCGCACCCGCGAGGATCCGCGGGTCGACCTCGGGGCCAGCCCCCGAGCCGGCCTGCTGCTGCTCCGCGCGGCCAAGGCCTACGCGATGATGCAGGGACGCGACCACGCGCTACCCGACGACGTCCAGGCGCTCGCCCAGCCGGTGCTCAGCCACCGTCTGGTGCTCGCGCCGGAGTCGCCGCGCCGAGCCGCGGCCGACGTGGTGAGCGACGCGGTGGCCTCGGTGAGGGCGCTTTGAGACGACGGTCTAACCCCTGCCCACCCGTGGAGGAGCGCCCACGGTGAGACGGGCCGGGGCGGTCGGGGTAGCCGGGCTGGCGCTCATCCTCGTCGCGCTGCTGTTCGACGCCGGGCCGCTGTTCGTCCCGGGGGTGGCGCTCGTGGTACTCGCCGTGACCGCGCCGGCGTGGGTTCTGCTGGCCGCCCGGGGCGCGCGCCTCGAGCGGCACCTCGATTCCGAGCGAGTCGTCGAGGACGAGCCGATCGAGGCGACGATCGAGGTCCGCCGCGGCTCCTGGGGCCTGCCCGGAGCAGCCGTCATCGACTCGCTGGCCGGCAAGCCGGTGCCGATCCACGCGCAGATGTCGCTGATCTCCGGCGGTCGCACGGCGAGCGTGCGCATCGTGGCCTGCTTCCCGCGCCGCGGCATTCGGCGGATCGAGCCGCCCACCCTGATCGTGTCCGATGCGCTCGAGCTGGCCCGGGCCGTGCGGGTCAGTCCCTCTCCAGCCCAGGAGATCCTGGTGCTCCCACGCACCGAACGGGTCCTGTGGGCGCCCGGCGCGGGAGAGAAGTGGCGCCGGGCCGCTGGAGTGACCGCGTTCGAGCCGCTGGGCGCTACCGAGGTCGACGGACTGCGGCCCTACCGCGACGGTACGCCCGCCTCCCGGATCCACTGGCCGGCGCTGGCCCGGGGCGCGGGGCTGCTCGAGCGCCGTCTGCGCGCGGACACCGACAGCCGTCCCTTGGTCGTGCTCGACGCTCGCGACTCCGGGCCACCGGCGTCGCCCGAGCACCTCGATGCCGCGGTCAGGGCCGCGGCCTCGCTGGTACTGGAGCTCGGAGGACGCGTCGGCTGCGGCCTGCTCCTACCGGGTGAGCATCGCCCGCTCGAGGTCGAGCCCGATCTCGCCGCCTGGCCGGTGGCCCACGCCCGACTGGCCATGATCGAGGGGGGACCCGACACCAGGGCTCCGGGCCTCGCGCCGGGCGCGCGGTCCTCCCAGGTGCTCTACGTCGCCGCCACCCCGATGGCGCGCCTGCCGGTCGGGCTCGTCGGCGCGGGCGTGCGGGTCGCGGTCCTGGTGATGCCCAAGTCGCTCGTCGATCAGATGCCGCAGGAGGCCAGCTTCGAGGTCGCCGGATGCCTCGGGTTCGTCGTCGGCGTGGGGCGGCGTCCCCGGGAGCGTGCCGTCGCGTGAGCTCGCCCATCGCGCTTGCGCGGAGGTATGCGGGGTGAGCTCGACCACCCAGGTAGCCGTCCTCGCTCCGCTGGGGCATGACGCCGGACCGAGTCGCTCGGCGGCCCGGACCGGCGAGCGGCCGCTCGTGCGGTTGACCGCCTTCACCGCGCTGGGGCTGTACGGCGTGCTGCGCTGGGGGACGCTGATGACCCCGGCGCCCACCTGGCGCCTGTTGGGGCTACTCGCCCTGGCCGTGGGGCTGGCCGGCATCGGCCCGGCGCTGCTCGAGCGCGAACGAGCGGTCGCCGCTGCCGCTGGCCGCGGCGAGCCGGTCACCGTGCTGGGCGCGCCCTTAGCGCTGCTGGTCATCCTGGCCGCGTTCCCGATCGCCGGCGTCCCGCTGGCCTGGGTCGTTCACCTGCGCGTCGCGGTCACCGCCGACGGGATCGGCCAAGGTCTCTCGGCGCTCCCGGGCATCCTCGTCCCGTACGGCGGGGTCAACGAGTGGGCGCGCACCGTGATGCTGCTGGGCGCGGCCGTGCTCCTGCTCGACGCCGGGATGCTCCTGGCCTTCGCCCCGCCGGCGCTCGGCGACATTCGCCGCGCCGGAGCCGCCTTGCCGCTGATCGCGCTGGTGGTCGTGCCGGCCACGCTCGTCCATCCCCATCTGGCCTATCTGCAGGGACTGGTGCTGTTCGCGCTGCTGGCCTTCTTCATGTGGGGCGAGCGGGTCGCCCCGGATCGCCGCGGCAGCGTGGTGCTGGCCTGCGCGGCCACCGGCGCGGTCGGGATGATCGTCGCCCCGGCGCTCGACCAGCACTCGCCGTGGATCAACTACGAAGCGCTGACGAAGGGTCTCTCTCCCGCGCACGTGGAGCGGTTCGACTGGACCCAGCGCTACGGCCCGCTCGTGTGGCCGCAGACCGGCACCGACGTGCTCGAGGTCAAGGCGTCCCCCAAGGCGTGGACCGGGGAGTACTGGAAGACCGAGAACCTCGACACGTTCGACGGGCGTGGCTGGACGTCCGGCGAGAGTGACGGAACCCAGCCCGACGGCGTCAACCAGCGGACGATCACCAAGTACAGCCAGACGCTCACGGTGACCGTCCGTGCCATGAAGACGAACCAGGTGATCGCGGCCGGGTACGCGGATCAGCCCGCGCACCTGCCGAGCCCGGCGCTGCCCGGCTCCAGCCTGGGGACATGGACGGCCACGAATCCGCTCGGCCCGGGTGACAGTTACACCGTGGGGGTGTACGCCCCGCACCCGGGCCCCCGGGCGCTGGCGCGGGCCGGCGAGGACTATCCGGTCGAGCCGAAGGAGAGCGACCTCGCGCTGGACTTCCCCCAGAACCGCGGGTCGCTCACGATCGGGGCGCAGACGATCCTGTTCCCAGCGTTCCGCTCGGGCGGGACCCCCGAGAACCAGACCACGAACAGGTTCAACGGCCTGAGCGCGACGGACGCAATCGAGAACTCCCCGTATGAGCGGGTCTACCAGCTCGCCCAGAAGCTCGAGCGCAACGCTCCCACCCCGTACGTCTTCGTCCAGCGCGTGCTGGCGTACCTGAGCCCGGGCAACGGATTCACCTACGACCCGTATCCGCCGCCCACTCCGTATCCGCTCGAGACGTTCCTGTTGCTCAACAAGCTGGGCTACTGCCAGCAGTTCGCCGGCGCAACGGCCATGCTGCTACGGATGGGCGGCGTGCCGGCCCGGGTGGCCACCGGCTTCACCACCGGCAGCTACGACTCGGCCACTAAGAGCTGGCTGGTCTCCGACATCGACGCCCACGCCTGGGTCGAGGCGTGGTTCCCGGGCTACGGCTGGGTGACCTTCGATCCCACCCCGGCCGCGGCCCCCGCCCGCGGCGGTCGCTCGGCGATCAACTCGAACGGCATCCTTGGTGGCAGCGGCGGTCTGACCAAGCTCGGAGGCCGCAACGCGGGCACGCCCTCGGGCACGATCGCCCGCGGCGTGCACGCCCATTCGAGCAGCTCGACCGGTCCCGTCCTGCTGGGCATACTCGCGGTCCTGCTGGTGGCGATGGTGCTGGCTCTCGTGGCCTGGAGCCGGACCGGTCCACTCGACGCCGACGGCACGCTGGCCGAGCTCGAACGCGCGCTGGCCCGCAGCGGCCGGCCGATCTCCGACGGCGTCACGCTGGTCGCGCTCGAGCGGCGCTTCCGAACCTCGCCCGAGGCCGCCGGCTACGTGCACGCGCTGCGCATGGCCCGCTTCGGCGGCGATCACGTCGTGCCGACGCTGCGCCAACGGCGCGCTCTGCGAGCCCAGCTCAGGGCCGGGCTCGGGCTGGGCGGAGCCGTGCGGGCGCTCTGGGCGCTTCCACCGCGTCCGCGACGAGCCCGCTCGCCGGGGCGGCGCGACGCCTGAGAAGCCGGGCAGCGGCTCTCTACACTTCGAAGAGATGGAAGACGTCTACGAACTGTTCGTGCGCGGTACCGAGCTGCTCGAGGCCGGCCACAACCATCAGGCGACGATCCCGCTCACACGCGCGCGTGATCTCGCCCCCGACAAGACCTCGATTCGCGAGGCGCTGGGCCGCGCCCTGTTCGGTGCCCAGCGCTACGAGCACGCCGCCGCCGAGTTCCAGGCCGTGATCGACCGCGCGCCGACCAACGACTACGCCCTGTTCTGCCTCGGCCGCTCGCTGCAGCTGCTGGGGCGACACGCCGAAGCGCGTCAACCCCTCGCCCAGGCGGCGGCCATGCAGCCGAAGCGGCGCGATTACCGCATCTATCGCGACCGCGCCCGCGCCCGCGCCGAGGCCTCCTCCGAGTCCTAGCCGACCCGCGTCGGAGCTTCAACGGCCATGTCAGGCCGGCCCCACAGTGCTACATTGAGAGCTGACGTTGAGCGCTGGGTTTTGCCCGGCGGCAGTACCCGAAGTGGGCGCTGAGTGCCCACTTTTTTTATGAGTTTTGTGACGGAGGAGACCGAGCGTGAGTCCCAGCAGTAGCGACCTTCAGGCCGAGATCGAGGCGCGGCTCGCCGAGCCCGAGCCGGAGGTCGAGGTGCTGCTCGCCGAGGTCGTACCCGCCGGCACGTTGCGACTGTTCATCGATCACCCGGGCGGCGTCACGCTCGCGCTGTGCGAGCGCGTCACGGGCCTGTTGAACGACTATCGCGATACCTACTCGCTCGAGGTGTCCTCCCCTGGACAGGACCGTCCTCTCACCAAGCCGCAGCACTACACGCGCTTCCTGGGCCGGCACGCCCGTGTGCGTCTGCGCGATGCCCGGGACGGACACCGGAGCGTGACCGGCGAGCTGGTCGGCGCATCGGACAGCGATGTGACGATCGCCGCGCAGGAGGGCGTGGTCACGATTCCCTACGAGCAAATCGCCCGCTCCAACCTCGTACCTGGAGACTGAAGCATGTCGAGAGAGATCGTCGAGGCCGTTCGCGGTCTTGCCGCCGAGAAGAACATCTCCTCCGAGAAGCTGATGGAGGCGCTCGAAGACGCGCTCTTGTCGGCATACAAGAAGACGCCGGACGCGGCCCGCTACGCCAAGGTAGAGATGGACCGCGACAGCGGCGACTTCAAGGTGTGGGAGCTGAAGATCCCGCCGGAGCTCGAGGAGCAGCTTCTGGTCGAGGCGACGCCGGCCGAGCAGCCGACCGTCGACCCCGAGACCGGCGAGATGCGCGAGCCGCCCGAGCCCGAGATCGACCTCGAGAAGCTCAAGGAGTACGAGGACCAGATCGAGACCGAGGACGTCACTCCGCACGACTTCGGCCGGATCGCCGCCCAGACGGCCAAGCAGGTGATCCTGCAGCGGATCCGCGAGGCCGAGCGGGACATGATGTTCGAGGAGTACCGCGACCGGGTCGGCGAGCTGATCACCGGCATCGTGCAGCAGTCCGACTCCCGCTACACGCTCGTGCAGCTACGCGAGCGCGTCGAGGCGCTGCTGCCGAAGTCAGAGCAGGTCGAGGGCGAGCGCTACGACCATTCGCAGCGGATCAAGGCCGTGATCAAGGATGTCTCGAACTCGACCAAGGGTCCGAGCATCATCGTCTCCCGGCGCGATCCCGAGCTGATCAAGCAACTGTTCGAGCTCGAGGTGCCCGAGATCGCCGATGGCCTGGTCGAGATCACCAACGTGGCTCGCGAGCCCGGCTACCGCTCCAAGATCGCGGTCGTCTCGCACATCGACGGCGTCGATCCGGTCGGCGCTTGCGTCGGCCCCCGCGGCTCGCGCGTGCGCATGGTCGTGTCCGAGCTGCGCGGCGAGAAGATCGACATCATCCCCTACAACGACGAGCCCGCCCGGTTCGTGGCCAAGGCGCTCTCGCCCGCGCGCGTGCGCGAGGTGCTGGTCGATGACGCCGGCAAGCAGGCCACCGTGATCGTCCCCGACGACCAGCTCTCGCTGGCCATCGGCCGCGAGGGACAGAACGCGCGACTGGCCGCGCGGCTGACCGGCTGGCGGATCGACATCCGCTCGGAGACGGAGTTCGCCGCCGAGGAGGCGCAGCACGGCTACGAGGAGGAGGAGACGCAGGGCCGCTGTCACGCGATCCTCTCCAACGGCAGGCGGTGCCCGAACGCGGCGCTGCCGGCCTCGCGCTACTGCGGGATCGACGCCCACCAGGCGCTCGAGGGTAAGGACACGGACCAGGTCCAGGCCGCTTCCTAGGGGCGCCTACACTGAGACACGTATGAGCAAGCGCGTACACGAGATCGCCAAGGAGCGCGGGCTTGCGCCCAAGGAGGTGCTCCAGCAGCTCCAGGCGGCCGGACTGAAGGTAAAGGCCGTCTCGTCCTCGGTCGACGAGGCCGAGGCTCGCCGCGTGCTCGGCAACGGCGGCGGCGATGGCGCGGGCAAGGCCCAGGCCGCCCAGCCATCCCAGCCCGCCCAGCCCGCGCGCCAGCCGCGCGCGGCAGATCAGCCGGGCGGCGATGGCGCGGCCCAGCGTACGCAGGAGCGGCCGCCCCGCGCTCGTTCCGAAGCGCGCGCCGACGCGCCGGCCGCTCGCGCCGATGCCCCGGCCGCACGGCCACAGACTTCGCCGTCGCGGCCGGATGGGGCAGGCCGCTCCGACGCCCCGCCGCAGCCGGCCGCCGATGGGCCCGCACGCCGCAACGAGAGCGATACCGGCCACAAGCGCCCCACCCGCGATTCGCTCCAGGGCGAACGCGCGCCCGGCAACGCCGGCGGCCGGCGCCGCGTGGTGATCGACTCCCAAGCTTCGCGCCGGAACACCGGTGGCCCGCCGGGCCAGACCAACCAGCCTCCGCGCCGGCAGCGTCGCGGCCGCCGTCGCCGCGGCGTGTACGACGAAGAGGCCGAGTCGCGTCCCAGCCAGACGGCGCTCGCCGAGCCCGACGCGATCCGGATTCCCTCGGGCTCGACGGTCAAGGACGTGGCCGAGTACCTCGACGTTCCCGTCCCCGAGATCATGAAGAAGCTGATGGCGCTGGGCGAGATGAAGACGCTCACCCAGACCCTGACCGACGACTCCGTCCAGGTGCTCGCCGCCGAGCTCGGCAAGGACGTCGAGGTCACCCACTCAGAGGACGAGACAACGTCCGAGCCGGTGTTCAACGACGCCGAGGAGGAACTCGTCGAGCGTCCGCCGGTGGTCACGATCATGGGTCACGTCGATCACGGCAAGACTTCGCTCCTGGACGCCATTCGCTCCACGCACGTGGCCGCGGGCGAGGCCGGCGGCATCACCCAGCACATCGGCGCCTACCAGGTCCAGAGCGACGGCAAGACGATCACGTTCCTCGACACGCCCGGTCACGAGGCGTTCACCGCCATGCGCGCCCGTGGCGCGAAGGTGACCGACATCGCGGTGATCGTGGTCGCCGCCGATGACGGCGTCAAGCCGCAGACCCAGGAGGCGGTCGACCACGCCAAGGACGCGGCGGTGCCGATGCTCGTCGCGGTCAACAAGATCGACAAGGAGGGCGCGCAACCCGACCGGGTGCGCGCCGAAATGGCCCAGCTCGGCCTTCAGCCGGTCGACTGGGGCGGCGACACCGAGTTCGTCAACGTGTCCGCCAAGACCCGGGAGGGGCTCGACGACCTGCTCGAGACGATTCTGGTTATGGCCGAGGTCGAGGAGCTGCGGTCCAACCCGGACGCGCCCGCCTCCGGCACCGTGATCGAGTCCAAGCTCGACCCGGGACGGGGCCCGGTGGTGAGCATCCTGATCGGGCGCGGCACGCTCGAGGTGGGCGACTCGCTGGTCGCCGGCGCCGATTGGGGTCGCGTGCGGGCGATGAACGACTTCATGGGCAACCGCGTGGGCCAGGCTCTGCCCGGAGAACCGGTCGAGGTATTGGGCTTCAACGGCGTCCCAGAGGCCGGGGAACACGTGCGCGCGGTCGAGAACGAGCGCCGTGCCCGCCAGCTCGCCACCGAGCGGGCCACTCGCCTGAAGGCCGAGGCGCTGGCCCGGCGCTCGAGCAAGAAGGTCTCGCTGGAGGACATCTTCAAGTCCGGCGTGCAGGAGCTCAACCTGGTCATCAAGGCCGACGTGGCCGGCTCGCTCGAGGCGATCGAGGACGAGATCGCCAAGCTCCCGCAGGAGGAGGTTTCGGTCAACGTGATCCGCGGCGCGGTGGGCGGCGTGACCGAGTCCGACGTGATGCTGGCCTCCGCCTCCGACGCGATCGTGATGGGCTTCAACGTCCGTCCGGTCGGCGACGCGCGATCGGTGGCCGAGCGCGAGGGCGTCGAGATCCGCCACTACGCGGTGATCTACCGCGCGATCGAGGAGCTGCGCGACGCCATGCAGGGGATGCTGGCGCCCGAGGAGGTCGAGGAGACGCTCGGCACCGTCGAGGTGCGCCAGATCTTCCGGGCCTCGCGCGTGGGCACGATCGCCGGCTGCCACGTCACCGACGGACGCGTGACCCGCGGTTCGAAGGTGCGCCTGGTGCGCGACGGCACCGTGATCTACGACGGGGTGATCCAGAGCCTGCGCCGGTTCAACGAGGACGTCCGCGAGGTGGCGGCGGGCTACGACTGCGGGGTGGTGCTCCAGAACTTCGCCGACATCAAAGAAGGCGATGTGCTCGAGGCCTACGCCACTCGCCAGGTCGAGCGCGAGCTCGTCTAGGCGCGAGTCTCTGAGCGGCGCCCGAGGTGTGAGCCGATGTCGGACAGCGGCTACGTCGCGGTGCTGGTGATCGACCTGCACTTTCCCGACGCCGGCAGCCTCAAGTCCAAGCGCAAGGAGCTGTCCTCGATCAAGGCTCAGCTCCACGGCCGGCTGGGCGCCGCGGTGTCCGAGGTCGACCATCAGGATCTGTGGCAGCGCGCCAGGCTGACCGCGGCGCTGACCAGCGGTTCGCTCGCCGTGCTGAGCGCCGCGGTGGACAACGTCGAGCGCTGGCTCGAGGCCCGTTGGCCCGACAACGTTCGAGTTGGGCGAATCATTACGTCGGTCGAGGAGCTTGCGGAGTGAGCGCTAACAGGCTCGGACCACCGTCGGGGGAGAGCGGGTAGGATGGGCGACGGCCGGATGCGGCGTGTCGACGAGGCTGTGCGCGCAGTGCTCAGCGACGCGATCGCCAAAGATCTGCAGGACCCACGCGTTGGCTTCGTGACCGTGACCGCTGTAAAGACCAGTCCCGACCTGCGCCACGCGCGGGTGTACGTGAGCGTCCTGGGCGACGAGCAGGTGCGCGCCGAGACGCTCGAGGGCCTTCGCTCGGCCCACGGCTTCCTGCAGGGGCGCGTGGCCGCCGAGCTGTCGCTCAAGCACACGCCGATGATCACCTTCGAGTACGACGAGTCGGTCGATCGCGGGATGCGCATCTCGAAGCTGATCGACCAGGGTGGGCGGGAACCGAATTAATGGGTGGGAACGGTGCCGCCACGGCGAGCCGAGACGAAGTGCTGGACGAGCTCCGCTCGGCCGAGAAGCTGATCGTCGTCACCCACGAGAACGTCGACGGCGATGCCCTCGGCTCGCTGATCGCGATGCAGGAGATCCTCACCGCGCAGGGCCGCGACAGCCTGATGTTCATCGATTCGGGCGAGTTCCCGCTGCCCAACGAGTATGAGTTCTTCTCGCTGTCGGGGCTGGTCAGCTCGCCGCCCGATGACCTCGAACAGCGCACGATCGTGTTCCTGGACTGCGGCAACCTCGAGCGCAACCCGGCCGAGGCGTTTCGCGGGTCAGAGGCGCACATCATCAACATCGACCACCACCACGACAACACCCGGTTCGGCACCGTCAACTACGTGCTGCCCGAGGCGTCTTGCACCGCCGAGATCGTGTGGGACCTGATGCGGGGCCTGGGCGTGAAGGCGACGGTGAACATCGCCGAGGCGCTGTACGTCGGGTTGATCACCGACACCGGTCGCTTCATGTACGAGAACACGGGTCCTCGCGCGCACGAGATGGCCGCTGATCTGATCGAGTCGGGCGTCGACGTGCACGAGATCTACCGCCGCGTATACGAAGGCGTGCCGTTCGGGAAGCTCGCCCTGCTGGCGCGCGGGCTGGCCAAGGTCGCCCGCTACGACGGCGGCCGGCTCACCGTCACCGAGCTCGACGCCACGGACTTCGCCGAGTCGAGCGCCGAGGAGAGCTATTCCGAGGGCGTCATCGACCACCTCCGCGCGGTCGAGGGCACGGCGGTGGCCGCGCTGATCCGCGAGCGGATCTCCGATAACGGCGGGCCGCCCCGGAAGGTGTCGCTGCGCGCCAGCGACGATCGCGTCGACGTCTCGGCGATCGCCCGCGCCCAGGGCGGAGGCGGTCACCGCCAGGCTGCCGGCTTCTCCACCGCCATGGGACGCGACGAGCTGGTCGCGTTTCTGCGGGAGGAGCTGGCGCAGCAACTCGCGTGAGCGACGGCGTCGTCCTGTACGACAAGCCGGCCGGCGTCACCTCGCACGACGTCGTGGCGGGCATGCGGCGTGCCCTGGGCACGCGAACGCGCGGTCCGGGGCGCACACGCGTCGGTCACGCGGGCACGCTTGATCCGTTCGCCACCGGTCTGCTTTTGATCCTGATCGGACGCGCCACGCGCGTGCAGCGCTTCTTCATGGAGCTGCCCAAGAGCTACGAGGTGACCGCGCGGTTCGGCGCCGTCTCGAGCACGGGTGACCCCGAGGGGGAGATCGTCCGGACTGGGGTCGTGCCCGAGGGCGACCTGAGTCTGCCGACCGGCGTCGTGCGCCAGCGCCCGCCGGCCTTCTCGGCGGTCAAGGTGGGCGGGCGACGAGCCTACGCGCTGGCCCGGGCCGGCGAGACGGTCGAGCTGGCCGAGCGCGAGGTCTCGGTGTACCGCTTCGAAGAGCGCTGGCGCGAAGGCGATCGTCGCGCCTTTCGGATCGAGTGCTCGTCGGGCACGTACGTGCGGAGCCTGATCGCCGACCTGGGCGACGCCTACTGCGAGGAGCTCCGGCGTACCGCGATCGGCCCGTTCGCGGTGGCCGACGCGAACGCCGAGGAGATCCTGGCTCTGCAGGACGCGCTGGGGTTCATCCCCGAGGTCCAGCTCGATCCCGACCTCGCGCGCCGCGCCGCCCACGGCGCGAGCGTCCCGGGCGACGCCGGGGGCAGCGAGATCGTGAGGCTCACCGACGCGGAGGGGCTGGTTGCGCTCGCCGAGGTGCGCCCCGGCGGGATGCTGGCCCCGGTCGTCGGCCTGCGGGGCTGAGCCCGGGCGGCCTGCGCGGGGCTGAGCCCGGGCGGATGGCGCGGCCGGGTAGCCTTCCCCGCCAATGCAGGTCACGATGCTCTCCGAGGTCCGCGGACGGCCACGGCGAGTGGCGGTCGGCGAATTCGATGGGGTTCACCTCGGCCACCGCGAGGTGATCCGCGGCAGCGACACCGTCCTCACGTTCGAGCCCCATCCGCTGCGAGTGGTCCGCCCCGAGGCCGCCCCCAAGCTGCTGACCAGCCTCGAGGCCAAGGCCGAGCTGATCGCCGGGCTGGGGGTCGAGGAGCTCGTGGTGATCCCGTTCGACCAGGGGTTCGCGCATCAGAGCCCGCAGGAGTTCATCGATCACATCCTGGTCGAGCGCCTCCAGGCCACCCGGGTGTCGGTGGGGGAGAACTTCCGCTTCGGCCACCGGGCGGCCGGCGACCCCGAGGGACTGGCCGCGGACCCCCGGTTCGAGACCCGGGTGGTGGCGCTGGTCGAGGTTGACGGCGAGATCGTCTCCTCGAGCCACATCCGCGGGCTGGTCCTGGCCGGAGAGGTGGAGCTCGCGACCCGCTTCCTCGGCGCCTCCTTCCAGCTCCGCGGCGAGGTCGTCAAGGGCGATCAGCGCGGTCGCACGCTCGGCTTCCCCACCGCCAACCTCGTCCCCGACGAGGCGCTGGTGTGTCCCGGGCACGGGATCTACGCCGCCCGCACCCCGGAGGCCTGCGCGTCGGTCTCGATCGGCGTGCGCCCGACGTTCGGGACGGGACGGGCGCTGCTCGTAGAGGCCTACCTGCTCGATTGGGACCGCGACCTGTACGGTCGCGAGCTACGGATCGACTTCCTGGCCCGGCTGCGCGGCGAGCGCCGGTTCGACTCGCCGGAGGCGCTGATCGAGCAGATGCGAAGCGACGTGGAGCGCACACGTGAGCTGTGCCGGGCCGCGCACCAAGGCTGGGCCGTGCGCGAAGACGGGCTCTAAACGGCGGCCTGCTAGCCTCACCGGCCGATGGCTGTCACCCAGGAACGCAAGCAGGAGCTGATCTCGAAGTTCGGCGACGGAGAAGCCGACACCGGCAGGACCGAGGTCCAGGTCGCGCTGCTCACCGAGCGGATCAACGACCTCAACGAGCACCTGCGCGAGCACCGCAAGGATCACCATTCCCGTCGCGGCCTGCTGATGTTGGTCGGCCGCCGTCGGCGGCTCCTCAACTATCTGCGGGACAGCAACGTCGAGCGCTACCGCACGGTCCTGCGCGAGCTCGGCCTGCGCCGGTGAGCGAGGCCACCCCGGGCGGGCCGATCCCGGCCGGGACGCCCGTCCCGGAGTTCACGTTGCTCCGCGAGGACGGAAGCGAATTCACCCGCGCCGACCTTAAGGGTACGACCACCGTGCTGGTCTTCTACCCGTTCGCCTTCAGCCCGGTGTGCACCGACCAGATCGCGCTGTATGAGGATGTGCTCGGGGATTACCTGCCGAAACGCGGCGCGACCATGTACGGCGTGTCGTGCGACGCGCGCTGGTCGCAGACCGCGTTCAGGGAGAAGCTCGGAGCGAGCATCCCGCAGCTGTCGGACTTCGAGCCCAAGGGCGCGACCTGCCGCGCCTTCGGCGTGTATCACCCCGGTGGCTTCCCCCAGCGTGCGCTGGTCATCGTCGGGCCCGACGCCGTCGTCGCCTGGAGCTATCAGGCCCCCGCGGTGACCGATCTTCCCGGCGCCAACCTGATCTTCGACGGTCTGGACGCGGTCGCCGCGGGCTCCGCGCCGGCCTAGTGCCCGATCTACGCTCGGCGCCCCTGCCCGGGCCGACCGAGGACGATCACGTGCGGGGGCCGGCGAACGCCCCGCTGGCGCTCCTGTATGCCGACTTCGAGTGCCCGTATTGCGCGGGCGCGGCCCACCGGCTGGACGGGATCGAGCTGAGGGTTGTGTTCCGGCATTTTCCGGTTCGCACCAGCCACCCCCGCGCGTGGCCCGCGGCCGCCGCCGCCGAGGCCGCCGGTCTCCAGGGTCGCTTCTGGGAGATGCACGACCTGCTGTTCGCCGACCAGGGCCGGCTCGAGGATCCCCATCTGTGGGCCCGCGCCCGCAGCCTGGGCCTCGACCTCGGTCGCTTCGACGCCGACCGCCGCGGTGACGCGGTGAAGGCGCGGATCCGCCGGGACTTCGAGTCCGGGGTGAAGGGCGGGATCGTCACCACCCCGACGCTGATCGTGGGCGCGGCGAAGTACGCCGGGCGGATCGACGCTCAGGTGCTCGAGGGGCTCAGGCTCCGCGCGAGCTGAGTGCTTTCGGCCGGGGTGAACCCGGGCAGCATCAGCGCGAAGGTCGATCCGCGCGTGTTGCTGGTGACCGTGCAGCGTCCGCCGTGGCGCTTGGCGATGGCGTCGACGATGGCCAGGCCCAACCCGACCCCCCCGTCGGCGCGGCTGCGGGCGGCATCGGCTCGGGCGAAGCGGTCGAAGATCCGCTCCAGGGCCTCCGCCCGGACGCCGCGCCCCTCATCGACGACCTCGATCACGATGCGGCCCCGTCCGTCGCTCACCGCGCGCAGCTCGATCGCGTCGCGCTCCCGAGTGAACTTCACGGCGTTCTCGAGCAGGGCGTCGAGCGCTGCGCGGAGCCGGTCGGGATCGACCTGCAGACGCCCCTGGGCCAGCGTGCCCAGCCGCCAAGCCCGCGGTGCCACGTCGGACCAGCGCATGAAGATGTCCTCCAGGAACCCCTCGAGGTCCACGTCCTCGATCTGCAGGAAGTCGGGCTGCCCGGCCGAGGCCAAGAGCAGCAGGCGTCCGATGATCGCGTCGATCCGCGAGAGCTCGTCGAGCGCGACGTCCAGCTCGAATCCCGTCCCGGCGTGCTCGGCGGCGAGCTCCAGGTGGCCGCGGGCGATCGTCACCGGCGTACGGAGCTCGTGCGAGGCATCGTGGATGAACCGCTCCTGCCGCTCGAGCATCGAGCGCAGCTGCTCGGTCCGGCGCTCGGCGATGCGCACCGCCTCGACCCGCCGCCGGGCATGCCACACCACGGCCAGGAACAGCATGGCCATCAGTGGAACCCGAATCAACTTCTCCACGGGCTGCGCGCCGTGCATGACGTGCGCGGTGATCGGCACGCCGGTCAGGGCCATGACCACGACCAGGACGATCAGCGTCGGGCCCAGTGGCCAGACCCGGAGGCCGTAAAGCAGCGTGAGGCTGATCCACACCAGATAGAAGGGGATGGTCTCCCAGTTCGGCCAGGCGAACATCGCCGCGTAGTTGGCCCCCACGAACAGAGCCCACAAGAGCTCCAACCGGTAGCGCCGGACCAGCGGATAGACGCGCGCGGCGGTGCCGCGGCGCGGGCCCGACACGTGTGGATCAGGCCGCGGCACGGTAGCCCGCATTGCGCACCGTCTCGATCGGCGCATCCGGCCCGAGCCGCCGGCGCAGCCGCCGCACGCACACGTCCACGACGTTCGATCGCGGGTCGAAGTCGTAGCCCCAGACCTCGGACAGAAGCCGCTCGCGACTGATCACCTCGCCCACGTGGCGCAGCAGGAAGTGCAGCAGCCTGAACTCGCGGTCCGACAGGTCCGCCACCGTGTCGCCGACGCGCGCCTGACGGCGGGCCAGGTCGAGCACCAGCCGCCCCACGCGGATCTCCGTGTTGCCCTCGGTGACGCGCGCGCGGCGCAGCTGCACGCGAGCCCGCGCCAGCAGCTCGTCGAGCGAGAACGGCTTGGCCACGTAGTCGACCGCTCCGAGCTCGAAGCTGCGCAGCTTGAGCTGGAGGTCGCTGCGCGCCGAGAGGATCAGCACCGGGAGGTCCGAGCGCTCGCGGTGCAGCTCGCGCAGCGCGTCGAGACCGCTTCGCCCCGGCAGCAGCAGATCCAGGATCACCAGGTCGTAACTGCCGGCCAACGCGCGCGCCAGGCCCTGGTCGCCGTCGCCGACCACGTCGACGCCGAAGCCCTCGGCCTCGAACGCACGTGCCAGGAAGGCGCGGATCCGTGCCTCATCCTCGACAATCAATATGCGCATTTGCTCTTTCGAGCCCCCACGTCGGGCGGGACGATACCTACCAGCAGATGACCTGTAAATGACGCCGCGATGACATCGCCGTCATCTGCCGGTTTGCCGTCGCGGGCGGACTGTATAACACCGCGCGGAGGAGAGATGAGCGCGTCCGGCAAACGAGTAGCGGGTATTGTGATTGCGGCCGCAATCGTTTGCGTAGCGATCGGCCTCTACATCGGCCTGTACCTCACGAACGTCCCCGGATCGGCGTCCGCGATCCAGACTTCCTCCGGCGCCCAGCTCTATCTGGCGACGGTCCCGGCAGCGGAGGCGAGCGATCCTAACCCGAGTTGGGTCTCCTACTACGCGGTCGACTCAGGCGACCAGAACTGGCGTCACGAGACCACGTACATCCTGCCCGCGCACACGCTCGTGCACGTGACGATCTACCAGTTCGACGGCCAGTCCGGGCTTCGCAACCCGTTCATCAGCCAGGCGCAGGGGATCGTCGGCGGCACGTTCCTGCTCAACGGCAAGCCGACCAAGGCGATCGACCCCGACGCGGCCTCCCACATCTTCGCGATTCCCGAGCTGGGCGTGTCGGTGCCGCTCTACGGCATCCCGGACAGCGCCAAGAACCCGTGCAGCAACGCGCCCTGCCCGCTGAGCATGGACCACGAGACGGTCTCCTTCAGCTTCCGCACGCAGGGGAAGGGTCTGTACCGCTGGCAGTGCTTCGTCCCGTGCGCGGCCGGCTTCATCGCGGGCTTCGGTGGCCCGATGCAGACGGTCGGTTACATGGACGGCTTCAT
This sequence comes from uncultured Solirubrobacterales bacterium, assembly GCA_963834625.1. Taxonomy (GTDB): domain Bacteria; phylum Actinomycetota; class Thermoleophilia; order Solirubrobacterales; family Solirubrobacteraceae; genus Palsa-465. The sequence continues at coordinate 471,659 of CAWICM010000002.1, forward strand.
CAAGGTGGTCTGACGGCTTGACCGAGCCGAAAGAACCCAACCACTTCCTGCGCATCGTCGGGTGGTGGCTGCTCACCACGGTGATCTTCACGCCGCTGGTCGTGTTCGTGCTCGCCCCCGGCATGCCGCCGGGCACCGGGTCGGTGGAGGCAGCCGGACAGGTCACCGACAACACCGTGCTGCTCGGGCTGTCGGTTCCCGTGGCGGCGGCCGTTCTCGTCTACCTGGCCTACGTGCTGGTCGTGTTCCGCGAGCGCGAGCCGTCGGCCGTAGTCGATGGACCGCCGATCCGCGGCAACGCCAGCGTGCAGCTGTGGTGGCTCGTGACCACGACCGTCCTCGTCCTCGTCCTCGCCGGCTACGGGTCGATCCGGCTATTGGCCGACGGCGCCGGCGGCGGTCAGGGTCCCAACCCGATCGCCGTGCCCGCGTCGGCCAAGGCCGATCCGCCGCTCCAGGTCCAGGTCGTCGCCCAACAGTGGGCGTTCACCTATCGGTGGCCGGGCTACGGCGGCGTTGAGACGAGTCACCTGTACCTGCCCGTCAACACGACCGTCGAGTTCCACGTCACCTCGCTCGACGTGATCCACTCGTTCTGGGCCTACCAGCTCGGTGTCAAGGCCGACGCCAATCCGGGCGTGGACAACATCGCCTACGTTACGACCAAGGGGCCGCTCACCGTCAACATCCACTGCGCCGAGTTGTGCGGCGTCTGGCACGGCTACATGTTCGACACCGCCTACGTGGTCCCCAAGACGCGCTTCGCCGCGTGGATCCGCCAGCAGGAGACGGCCAACGCGCCGGCGACCAAGGCCCTGCCCCCGTACTCCAAGTCGTACTTCCCGGACCCGCTGAGGAGAGGTGGATGAGCGCAATTGCGGCTCCCGCCGCCAGGCCCCCCGTTTGGCGGCGCCTGATCGGCTTCAACCTGTTGACCGCCGTCGTGCTCGGGGTGGTCGGGTGGTTCATCGGCGACATCGTCGGCAACGCGATCCACGCGCCGAGCCTCGACTGGGCCGACATTGGCCAGAACGACATCTCGGTCATGCTCGGCTACCTGTTCGGCGTGATCGGGTTCCTGATCGGCCTGGGCTTCGCGAACTACCCGGTCAGGCGGCTGCTCGGCCATCCGCCGACACTCGCGGAGCACGAGGACGAGGGCGAGGGCATCGGGCGCTACTTCGGGCTGTGCACCGACCACAAGGTGGTCGCGATGCAGTACCTGGTCGGGATCGGGGTGTTCTTCTTCATCGGCGGGCTCAACGCGATGCTGATCCGCACCGAGCTGCTGCAGCCCAACACCCACGTGTTCGGCGCCAACCAGTACCTGACGCTGGTCGGGATGCACGGCACGATGATGATGGGGATGATGTCCTCGGGCATCCTGGGGCCGTTCGCGAACTGGGCGGTGCCGCTGATGATCGGCTCGCGACGGATGGCCTTCCCCCGGATCGAATCGTTCACGTTCTGGCTGCTGATGGCGGCCGGCGTGATCCTCATCACGACGATCTTCCTCGGCGGCTTCCAGACCGGGTGGACCGGCTACCAGCCGCTCGGCAACCAGAACACGGCGGGCTACGACGCCTACATCGGCTTCTTCGCGCTGGTCGGCGTGTCGATGTGCCTGCTCGGTCTCAACCTGGCCGCCACGATCATCACGATGCGCGCGCCCGGGATGACCTGGACCCGGCTGCCGATCTTCGTCTGGAGCGTGCTGGCCACGGCGGCCCTGATGTTCCTGTCCGCGCCGATGCTGATCGCCGCCCTGCTGATGGGGGCCATGGACCGGACCGTCTCGACGGGGTTCTTCATTCCCGGCGGCGGCGGCAGCTCGTACCTGTTCCAGAACCTGTTCTGGGTGTTCGGCCACCCGGAGGTCTACATCCTCGCGCTGCCGGGCTTCGGCATCGTGCTCGAGTTGCTCCCGGTGTTCGCCCGCAAGCCGTTGTGGGGCTATCGCCTCGCGGTCGCCGGGTTGCTCGGGGTCGGGCTGCTCAGCTTCTTCGTCTGGCAGCACCACCTGTTCGTGAGCGGCATCAACGCCGATCTGCGCCCGTTCTACATGCTCTCCACCGAGTTGATCTCGCTGCCCACCGGCTTCACGTTCCTGTGTTTCATGGGCACCCTGTGGCGCGGGCGAATACGTTTCACCGTGCCGATGTTGTTCTGCCTGGCCTGGGCGTTCAACTTCCTGTTCGGCGGCATCTCGGGTGTGTTCCTATCCGACGTCCCGAGCGACGTGACCACCCACGGCAGCTTCTTCTCGATGGCCCACTTCCACTACACGATCATGGGTGGGCTGGTGTTCACCTTCTTCGCCGCGATCTACTACTGGCTGCCGAAGATGACCGGCTTCAAGCTGAGCGAGCGCCTCGGCAAGGTCCACTTCTGGATGATGTTCATCGCGTTCAACTCGACCTTCGGCCCCCTGTTCGCCGTCGGGTTCCTGGGCCAGCCGCGCCGCGTTATCACCTACCCCTCCAACCTCCAGGGGCTGAATGACTGGGTGTCGGTGTCGGCGTTCGTGCTCGGGATCTCGATGCTGGTGTTCCTCTACAACGTCGTGGTGTCGCTGCTGATCCGGCGCGAGCCCGAAGTGGCGAACCCGTGGAATTCGAAATCGGCCGAGTGGCAACTCCCAACGCCCGTGCCGGTGTACGACTTCGAACGCATACCCGTGTTCGACGCCGATCCCTACCCCTACGGCGTGGAGCCGGCGCCCGTGCCGATCAGGGCCCCCGCCCCGGCGCCGGGAACGGCATAGACGGCCATGGAAGCTTCAGCCTCAGCTCCCCTTTCACCGCACATCGAGCCCGAGCCGGCGACATGGCAGCCCCGTGCGACATGGGTGAGCGCGCGCTTGTTCTGCGGATCGGCGGCCTTCTTCTTCGTGTCGTTCCTGTTCGCGTACTTCTATCTGCGCTCGATCGACTCCAACCACGCCTGGAAGGTCGGGGCCGTGAACCCATCGCAGGGGCTCGGAATAGCCATCGCGGCACTGCTCCTGGTCAGCGCCGTGGTGTTCCGACTGGGCGCCACCCGTCCTACCGACACGCTGGGGGCCGGGATCGCCGCGCTGGTCATGGCGGTCCTGGCGATCGTGCTTCAGTTCGTCGAGTACACGACGCTCGGCTTCGGCCCGGTCAGCGGCGCCTACGCCAGCGTGTTCATCGGCTGGACGGTCACCTATGCGGTATTCGCCATCGGGTGCGTGTACTGGATCGAGATCCAGGTCGCGACCCTGTGGCGGGCGCGGCGAGAAGGGCTCAACCGTCCCGTTCGTGAGGGCGTACCCGCCGCCGACATCGACCTGCTGCGCGCGGGGATCGAGGCCGCGTCGTTCTTCTGGGCCTTCTACGTCGGGATCGGCGTGGTGGCGTACATCATTCTGTACCTGGTCTGAGCGATGGACCTGTGGCCCCCCCGCCAGGGCTGGTCGATCCAGGCGGCGCTGGTCTACGTGGTGGTCGCGGGACTGTTGTACTGGTTGGGCGGCCGTGGATGGCGGCGCCGGGGTCCGCACGAGCGCCTGCGCGAGCTGGCGTTCGTCGCCGGGCTGGTGACGATCGTCGTGGCGCTCGAAGGCCCGATCGACTACTACGCCGACGAGCTGTTCTGGGTCCACATGCTCCAGCACGTCCTGCTGTTGACGCTGGCGCCGCCGCTGATCCTGCTCGGCCGGCCGTGGCCGCGCATGTGGCGCGCGCTGCCGCTGCGCACCCGCACGACCGTCGGGCGCGCGGTCGCCCGTGGCGGCTGGACGGCTCCACTGCGCGCACTGGCGCGCCCGGTGCCCGCCTTTGTGCTGTTCAACGGGACGCTCGTCGCCTGGCACATCCCCGCCGCCTACAACGCGACGCTCGCCCACCAGACGATCCACAACATCGAGCACGCGATGTTCTTCTTCACCGGCCTGCTGTTCTGGGCGCGGGTGGTCGATCCTGGACCACTGCGGCCGCGCCTGGCCTGGCCGGCGCGGGTCGCGTACGTGGTGGGATCGATGGTGGTCGGCTGGATTCTCGCGATCACGCTGGTGCTCGTGCCGCACCCGCTGTATGCGCACTACGCCGACGAGGCCACGCGGCCGGGTGGGATCTCGGCCCTGACCGACCAGCAGCTCGCGGGCGGCGTGATGTGGGTGCTCGGATCGCTCTCGTTCACGATCGCGATGCTGATCGGCTTCTACCGCTGGCTGGAGCCGGACAGCACACCTCCGCCGGTGGCCGTGGCGGTTCCGCACGGCGCGCCATCACCCGAGTCACCCTTCGCGCCGCCGCTCGCGCCACCGCCGGCGCCTCTGCCCGAGCCAGACGGCGCGGCGGAGCGACCGCCCGCGCTCACGACCTGAAGGAGACATACGACCGATGGCCTCAGTTCCCCTCGCAAGCAGCTTCCTCGCCGGCTCGCTTCTGTCCATCCTCGTGCCGGTCTGCCTGCTGATCGCGCTCGCGATCTGGCACGTGCGCACGATCCGGAGCGTTCCGGAGAATCCGGTGGAGACCGCCCAGCACGCCGCCGGGGCGGCCGAGGTCGAGGGCCGCGCGGGCGCTCGCGAGGCGGGCCCGTCCTCGACGTCCTGATGGAAGTGAGCAGTGCAAGCTCCGGGGCGCTCCGCGCCCGCCTGAAGTGGATCGTCCTGGTGCTGCTTGCCGCGGGGCTCCTCGGCGCCGGAGGTGGCGCCGCGGCCCATGCTCTCCTGGCCCGCTCGCCCGCGGCAAACATCGTCAGTGAGCGCTACGGCATGGAAGGCCAGGCGGCCTGGGCCGCGGGCTCGCGTGCGGCACCGGCCATCGACACGCTGGTCGACCAGACCGGCCGGCGCTTCTCGCTGGCCTCGCTGCGGGGCCACCCGGTGGCCCTGGTCTTCTTCGACTCACACTGCAACCAGGAGTGCCCGCTGGAGGGGCGCGAGCTGGCCTCGGCTGAGTCCTCGCTGCCGGCGGCGCAGCGCCCGACCCTGGTCGCGGTCAGCGTGAACCCACTCGACACCCCCGCCAGCGCGGCCAAGGCGACCCGAGCTTGGGATCTGGCCCAGACCGCGCCGTGGCATTGGCTGATGGGCACGCGGGCTCAGCTCGCCCCGATCTGGCACGAGTACAACATCTACGTGGGCCGGGCCAAGGACGGCGACATTCCCCACACCGAGGCGCTCATCCTGATCGACCGCCGCGGCTACGAGCGTTCGGGCTATCTCTATCCGTTCGGCCAGCAATTCGTCAGCCACGACCTGCGAGTGCTCGGCCGCGAGGGCCGGCCCGCGTGATGTCGGAGACCGCCCAGGCCATCCCGAACGCCGCGCTCGCTCCACGCATCGCGCGTCAGGCGACCGCAAGCTGGCGCGACTACGTGACGCTCACCAAGCCGCGGATCATGTCGCTGCTCGTGCTGACCTCGGTCTGCGCGATGATCGCCGCCGCTCACGGCGCCCCCGAGGTGGCGCCGCTGGCCGGACTGGTCGTGGGCGGTGCCCTGGCCTGCGGCGGAGCGAGCGCGCTCAACCACGTGCTCGACCGCGACATCGATCAGCTGATGGGTCCGCGCACGGCCTCGCGTCCGGTGGCCGCCGGGCGGATCTCGCCGGCCCGCGCCACCGCGTTCGGCCTGGTACTCACGGCGCTCGCGTTCGTGGTGCTGGTCCTGTTCACGAACCCACTCGCGGCGCTCTTGTCGCTGAGCGGGGGCGCGTTCTACGTCGGCATCTACACCTACTGGCTCAAGCGCACGACCGATCAGAACATCGTCATCGGTGGAGCCGCCGGCGCGATCCCGCCGCTGGCCGGCTGGGCGGCGGCGCACGGCGGCCTGGGCGCCGGCGCCGGTTGGCTGTTCGTGATCGTCCTGCTCTGGACCCCGCCTCACTTCTGGGCGCTGGCCCTGCTGCTCGTCCGTCACTACGCCGCCGCCGACGTGCCGATGATGCCGGTGGTCCGCGGCCCTGAGGCCACCGCACGCCTGGTGCTCGGTTACGCGGTCGTCCTCGTGGCGGTCACACTCGTGCCGGGGGTGATCGGGACTTTCGGCCTGTTCTACCTCGGTGGGGCGGCGCTACTCGGTGGCGTGCTCCTGGTGCTCGCGTGGCGCCTCTGGCGCGAGAGCTCGCCGGCCCATGCCGGCGTGCTGTTCCACTTCTCGCTGCTCTACCTCGCGTTGCTGTTCGTCGCCGTGGCGATCGATGCCGCGGTGCGCTGAATCCTCGGGCCGGGGAGACCACGCATGGGCGCCGCGGGTGGGCGTGCTCTGGTAGCCGACGGCGATCGGGGCGTCGGGCAGGTGATCGCGGCCCACCTGCGACGGGACGGGTTTCAAGTGCTCGAGGCGAGCAGCGGACTCGAGGCGCTGTCGGTCCTGCGCCGGGGCACGGTCGACATCGCCCTGATCGACCCGATGCTTCCGGAGATCGATGGCCTCGAGTTGGTGCGGCGAGTCCGGCGCGAGTCGACGGTTCCGATCATCGTGCTCGCGGCCAGTCGCGACGAGGCGCAGCGCATCGCCGCGCTCGACGCCGGAGCCGACGACCATGTCGTCAAGCCGGTCTCGATGCCCGAGCTGAGCGCCCGGGTGCGCGCCCAGCTACGCCGCGCGCGCGGCTTCGAGACCGAGCGGACCGTGCTCCGCGCCGGCGAGCTCGAGCTCGACCTCGATGCCCGGCGCTGCACGACGGCGGGCCGACAGGTGGAGCTGACCCGCCGCGAGTTCGACCTGCTCGGCGCCCTGCTGTGTTACCCGGGCCGTATCCACACCCGCGGGCAGCTGCTCGAGCTCGTGTGGGGCACGGACTCGATCAGCCCCAAGACCGTGGACGGCCAGGTGGCGGCGCTCCGGCGCAAACTCGGGTCGGCGATCAACATCGCCACCCTGCGAGGGCTCGGCTACATGCTGGACCCGGTCCCCGTTCCCGAAGGGTCCCGGCGCCACGACGGGCGCCGTCGGGTCGACCAAACCGACTGAGAGCCCCCAAAACCTCAGCGCTCGCTCACGTAAGTCTTACGTTCGTCCGACACTGGGCTTGCGCGGACCGGGAAGGCTGAAGGCGTCCCCCAATCCGAGGTTTCCGAAAGGGAGAACCACCGAATGTCGACCCTAATGATTATCTTGAATGTCGTGTTTATCGCCGGCGTCGTGGTCGGAATGCTTGGCCTGCTCTCCTGGGGCATCATCACCGACCGTCCATTCGCCACGTATCTGTCGCAGCGAGCCGTCGACCGTGCTGGGCGGATCCCCGACCGCCGTCGCACCCCGCGCGAGCGCTCGGGTTACCGGGGCCCGAACCGCCGCGTCATCGACGTCGGCGCATAACCTCAGCCCCCCAGCGCGTCGGACTGGATCTCGGCGTCCAGCGTGCCCTGAGAGTCGTACTGGCCCGTGTGGACGGCCGCGATCCGGCCCGAGCGGTCGATGAAGATCGTCGAGGGGGTCCCGAGGAGTCCCTGCGGCACGATCCCCGTGAGCCGGTTCGCCGGCATCTGGTAGCTGGGGTAGCTGACCGCATGCTGGGCCAGGAAGGCCCGGGCGTCGGACGAGTCGTCGTTGACGTCGGCGCCGAGGAACGCCACGCGCCGGCCGTACTGGGCGGCGGCGGTGGCGAACAGGCCGAACTCGGCCCGGCACGGCTCGCACCAGGAGCCCCAGGCATTGAGCACGATCGGGAAGCCCCGCAGCGCGCGGATTCTCGCCGCCAGGGCGCTCTCACCGCCGAGGAGTTGGTCGGCCTGGGCATGCAGCGCGGCCAGCGGCACCGGCGATCCCGTGAGCTCCGCCTTGACCGCGGCCGCGTTCGGCGGGCCGCTTGGTGCGCGGGACAGCGCCGCTCGGACCTGGCGCACGAGTGCCTGCTTGCTCAACCAGCCCGATGTCGACGCGTCGTAGTACCAGAGAATCCGCCCGCTCGGCGAGGTGAGCACGAACCACGGCTCGTCCTGCACCCCGTAGCCGTCGGCCAGCCGGCCGGTGCGGTCGATCGCGACCGGATAGGACACGGGTGGGGGAGTTTGGACAGGAACGCCGGGAGCGCCGCCGCCGACGGCTCGACGCTGGCCTCATCGACCGCGGTCAACTTCGGCAGACGGGCCCCGGCCGCGGCCGACTGATACGCGCTCAGGGCATCGAGCGCGCTGGCCAGGTCGCTGACCTGGCTGTCCCAGGTGGCGAAGAACAGATACAGACGGGCGGCCCGGCCGGGACCGAGCGTCACCCCGCCGCCGCCGGAGCGCGCCACGTCCTCGGTCACGGTCGGCGCCACGCCCGAGACCTGCCCGTAGGACAGGTTCGAATGCACGCGCGGATGGTCCGGCAGCAGGCGGGAGGCTTCCTGGGCCATGAGCTGCCCGAGCTGCGGGACGGCGGCGTAGGACTGCTGGGTCAGGTACAGCCGCGCCAGCCGGCCGCTCGGGCTGATCACGAACAGAGCCGGGGTGTGGTCGATCTCTCCCTGCTCGATCGCCACGTCGATCTTGTAGGCCTTCCATACCCGCTTGAGTTCCGACAGCGAGCTGGTCAGGAAGTGCCACTGGTGGACCATGCCGTGGAGCTCGGAATACGAGCGCACGTCCCTGATGGTCGTGGCGGTGGGGTTCGCGTCGATCCCCAGCAGCTGCACCCTCGATGCGGCGGCGCCCAGCATCGCCTTGGCGTCCACCATCGCGGTCGTGGTCAGCGGACAGATCGTCGTGCACTCCGAGTCGTTGAAGGCCAGGATCACGACCTTGCCGCGAAACGAGCGCAGCGAGATCGCCTTGCCGAACTGGTCCGTCAGCGTGAAGTCGGGCGCGGTTCCCGAGAGCTGGGTGCCCGGGTCGAGGTCGGGGTTGCTCTGCAGCGTGTCGCCCGCCGACCGGGGATTGCTGCTCGAGGTGAGCGCCACGCCCCCGACCAGGATGGCCCCGAGCGCGGCGGCGCTCAGCGCGATCCACAGAGCGCTGGGCATCCGCCTGGCCGTGGTGAGAAGACGCTTGATGTCCATGGTCGGCGCCCGCCGCGGTCGCTGGCGGCGCGTGTCCCCCGGCTGTCAGCCTGATGCTACGGCAACCTTCTCGAACGCTGCCTGAGGACGCGGGCGACCGGCGGTCAGCCCGACTCGGCCGCGCGTGCCTCGACCGGCGGCAGCCCGCGCTCGATGTCCTCGAGCGTGGGCGGCCGTCCGCGCAACGGCCGCTCCGCGGCGCCCGCGCTGATTGCCGCCCGGACCAGGTCGAGCTGCCGCGGGACGATGCCGGGGTCCGAGTGGGCGAGCGCACTGGCCGCTTCGAACACGCCCTTGAGCAGCATCAGGACGTCCATCGCCCCCACGTCGGAGCGCACGGCCCCAGCCTCCTTGGCGCGCGTCAGGAGCTCCTCGATCGCGCCCACGATCTCGGCGTGGGCGGCGCGGATCTCCTGGTTGGCCAGGAACGTGTCCGCCACCGCGTCGAACAGACAGCGGTCGAGCTGCTGGCGCCCCACCATCTCCTCGAGGAAGCCGAATAGCGCTTCGCCGGCATCGGGGGCATCGAGCAACTGCCGGCTTTCCTCGGCGGCCTCAGCCATCCGCTCGATCACGATCGCGGCGATCAGGTCCTGCTTGGTCGGGAAGTTGCGAAACAGCGTGCCGCGGCCGACGCCGGCCCGCTGGGCGATCTCGGCCACGCCCACCTCCAGGCCCCGCTCGCGGAACAGCGCCTGGGCTGCATCGAGCAGACGCCGGCGGTTTCGCTCGGCGTCTGCCCTGAGCACGCGATCGGCAGGCATGCCCATGGATTGTGCTACGCCGCGACCGCTGATGGCGCCAGCTCCTCGAGATTGAAGTTCTCGAGGTCGCGCCGGCGAACCATCACCGCGAGGATCACGGCGCCGGCGGCGAGCATCGCCGCGGCCGCGATGAACGCCACGTGGTAGCCCGACACGCGCGCCGCGGCGCTGGCTGCGGCCGCCGAGGACCCGTGCAGGCCGCTCAACAGATCGCTGGTCCGGCTTGCCGCCAGCGTGGAGAGGATGGCCAGCCCGAGCGAGCCGCCGACCTGCTGGGCGGTGTTGAAGAGCCCCGAGGCCAGCCCCGCATCGTTCTCGGCCACCCCGCCCGTGGCGAGCAGCGTGATCGGCACGAACGTGAGGCCCATCCCGATGCTCATGAGAACGAGCCCCGGTAGCAGGTCGCTCACGTAGGTCCCGTGCACCGGCACGCCCGCCAGGAGCGCCAGACCCGCGGTGGCCAGGCCGATTCCGACCACGGCGACGTTGCGTATGCCGAACCGCCGGATCAGCTGCTGGGCCAGCCCGGCCCCGATCACGATCCCGCCGGTCACGGGCAGGAACGCGAGCCCGGATTCCAGCGGGCTGTATCCGAGGATCTCCTGCACGTACAGCTGGGCGAAGAAGAACATCCCGAACAGGCCGGAGGCGACGAGCAGCAACACGATGTCCGCTGCGGTCAGCGTCCGGACGCGGAAGATGCTCAGGCGGATGAGTGGCGCGACGCTGCGTCGCTCGATCATCACGAAGGCCGTGAGCAGGACGGCCGCGGTGGCGATCAGCCCGAGCGTGCGGGCCGAGCCCCAGCCGAACGCCTGGGCCTTGACGATCGCGTAGACGAGCACCACCAGCCCGCCGGTCACGGTCACGGCGCCGGCCACGTCGAAGGTGCGGTGGCTGACGTGCGCCCGTGACTCGGGCACGAAGCGCAGCGTCGCGGCCAGGGTCAGCACGCCCACAGGCACGTTGACGATGAAGATCCACGGCCACGAGGCCAGCTGGGTGAGCGCGCCGCCCATGACCAGGCCGACCGCGCCACCGCCGGCGGCGATCGCGCTCCACACGCCGAGGGCCTGGGTGCGCTCACGCTGCTCGGTGAACGTGGTGGTGATGATCGACAGCGCAGCGGGGGAGAGCAGCGCGGCGCCGAGGCCCTGGAGGCCGCGACCCACGATCAGCATCCCCGAGCTCTGCGCGAGGCCGTTCAGCAGCGAGGCGGCGGAGAACAGCGCCACGCCGGCCATGAACAGCCGCTTGCGGCCGATGAGGTCACCGGCCCGGCCGCCCAGCAGCAGGAAGCCGCCGAAGATCAGCGTGTACGCGTTGACCACCCACTGCAGGCTGGCGGGGGAGAAGTGCAGGCCGCGCTGGATCGAGGGCAGCGCCACGTTCACGATGGTCGCGTCGAGCACGACCATGAACTGGGCGAGGCACGCGATCACGAGGATCAGCCAGCGGTTGGCCGAGTGCGGGGTGGGCGGGGCGACCGATGTCGGCGGGGCGGCGGATGTGCGCGGGGCGTTGGTCGTCGACGGCACCGCGGATGTGGGCGGGGCGGCGGTCGTCGAGGGCACCGCGGATGCGGGCGGGGCGGCGGGGGCCAGGTCTTCGGTCATGCGGTGACTCCTGGGTGGCGGCGTTTCGCTGGAGGTGGGGGCTTTCAGTGCTAATCTGGACTGCGCGGTCCGGTTAAAGTACCACAACCGGACCGACCGGTCCGGTTATTTTCGTGTGATCGCCGAGGTTCGGCCCGCGGCCGCCGAGTTTTTTGCCCCGCGGTTCGAGTTTTTGCCCCCGCGGTCGCTGAGTGCGCCCCGGCCGTCGAGCGGGCCGGCGGCAAGGGTGCAAAACGCCCAAAAGCCCGCCCCGCCCCGACCCCAAAAGCGCCCCGCATGAGCCCGACGGGGTTTCCGACGTTATGCACGCCGTTCGGGTCCCGAGGGCGTGTTCCTGTGCGCGGACCTCGAGAGCGCCGAGTGGTTCGCGCAGATGGGCGGTCCGCCACCGCCGCGCGGATCGCCCGTCCCCCCGGCCACCATGTAAAACGCAGCAAACCCCACACCCGCGCCGCCCCCGAGTGCAGATAAGCATTGACCCAATGCTTATGTCCCGAAAGCGATCCGGGGAGGGGGAGTTTTCGACGTTTTGCACGTCGCGCCCGCGCCGGAGCTCCGGCCGCAGAGGGTGGAGGCGATGCGCGCCCGGCCGCCCTCGAGCTCGATCGAATTCGCCGATCAGGCCAAAACGCCGCTCACAGGGCGGTCAGGCGACGCATGTCTCCACCGCACGCCGCTACCATCACGAGCGTTCGGAACAAAGATGAGAACGAGAAGCACTCCGCCGACCGAAGGGTGGAGCAGGAAGGAAATTGAATATGTCTGACGCCGTTACGCGCGTGTCCGTCGAGGTCGAGGGGAAGGAGATCTCGTTCGAGACCGGCAAGCTGGCCAAGCAGGCCTCCGGCGCCGTCGTCGTCCGTGCGGGCGACACCGTGGTCCTCTGTACCGCAACCGCGGGCAATCTCCGCGAGGTCGACTTTCTACCGTTGACCGTCGACGTCGAGGAGCGGATGTATGCCGCGGGGAAGATCCCCGGCAGCTTCTTCAAGCGTGAAGGCCGCGCGGGGGAGAAGGCGACGCTGACCGCGCGCATGATCGACCGGCCGATCCGGCCGCTGTTCCCCAAGGGGTGGCGGTACGAGACGCAGCTGGTCGCGCTGCCGATCTCGGTCGACCACGTGAACCCTTACGAGATCCTGGCCATGAATGGCGCGTCCGCCGCGCTGATGCTCTCCAACATCCCGTTCCCGACGCCGGTCGGCGCGGTGCGGATCGGCAAGGTCGACGGCAACTTCGTCGTCAATCCGTCCGAGGAGGACCTGGTCGACAACACCGACCTCGACCTGATCGTGGCCGGTACCGACGAGGCGATCCTGATGGTCGAGGCCGGGGCCAGCGAGATCCCCGAGGCTGAGATCCTCGACGCGCTCGACATCGCCCATGGCGAGATCAAGAAGCTGTGCGCGCTCCAGCGCGAGCTGGCCGAGCGCGCCGGCAAGGAGAAGACCGTCGTCCTCATCCCCGAGGTCAGCCAGGAGCTCTACGACCAGATCAAGGCCTCGCACGGCGACGCGCTCGACGCGGCGACCCAGGTCGTGGACAAGCTCGAGCGCCAGGACGCGTGCAAGGCGGTCGAGGAGCAGGTGCTCGTCCAGTACTCGGGCGATCCCGAGGCCGAGAGCTACGCGGAGTACCGGGCCAACGCCCAGCGCGCCTTCGACAAGCTCGAGAAGACGCTGATCCGCCAGCGGATCGCGGTGCAGAAGAAGCGCCCCGACGGACGGAGCGCCGAGGAGATCCGGCCTATCAGCATCGAGGTCGGCGTCAGTCCACGGGCCCACGGCTCGGCCCTCTTCACCCGAGGCCAGACCCAGGCGCTCAGCGTTGTCGCCCTGGGCACCACGCGCGAGGAGATGCGGCTGGACACGCTCGGCCTGGAGACGTCCAAGCGCTACTTCCACCACTACAACTTCCCCGGGTTCTCGGTCGGTGAGGCCGGTCCGATGCGCGGGCCCAAGCGCCGCGACATCGGGCACGGGGCTCTGGCCGAGCGTGCGCTCGTGCCGATGATCCCCAGCCAGGAGGAGTTCCCGTACACGATCCGCGTCGTGTCGGACATCCTCGAGTCCAACGGCTCGTCCTCCATGGCCTCCGTCTGCGGCTCGTCGCTCAGCCTCATGGATGCCGGCGTGCCGCTCCCGAGGCCGGTCGCGGGCATCGCGATGGGTCTGATCAAGGAGGGCGATGACTACATCGTCCTCACCGACATCGCGGGCGTGGAGGACCACCTCGGCGACATGGACTTCAAGGTCGCCGGGACCGAGAACGGGATCACCGCGCTCCAGATGGACATCAAGATCACCGGCGTGACGTTCGAGATCATGCGCGACGCGCTCACGCAGGCCAAGACGGCCCGGACGTTCATCCTCGGCGAGATGGCCAAGGTGATCGATGCTCCGCGCAGCGAGCTCTCCAAGTACGCCCCGGGCATCTCCTCGGTCCAGATCGACCCGGAGAAGATCGGTCTGCTCATCGGCAAGGGCGGCGAGACGATTCGCGCTCTCCAGGAGGAGTTCGAGGCTCAGATCGACGTCAACGACGAGGGCATGGTGCTGGTCTACGCCGCCGACCGCGAGCGCGGCGACGCGCTGGTCGACCGGATCCGCTCGATGACCAAGGAGGTCGAGGTCGGCGACGAGTTCACCGGCAAGGTGGTCAAGACCACCGCGTTCGGCGCCTTCGTCGAGCTGGCCAAGGGCACCGACGGCCTGCTCCACATCTCCAATGTGGCGCCCGGTCGTCGCATCGCCTCGGTCGAGGAGGTCCTCAACAAGGGCGACGAGCTGAACGTCCGCGTGGTCGAGGTCGACCGCGAGCGCGGCCGGATCGGTCTCCGGCTGGCCGACGATCCCGAGATCGCCGGCAAGTCGGTCGACGAACTGGCCGCGGTCGGCACCGGCGACAGTGGCCCGCCACGCCGCGATCGTGGCGACCGCGGCGGGCGCGATGGCCGAGACCGCGACCGGGGCCGGGGAGGCCGCGACAGCCGCGACCGTGACCGGCCCCGCGACGGCGACCGCGGCGGGCGCGTCCGCGACCGCGACCCCGAGCGCCCCCGCTCGTAGTCGCGGGCGCAGCTACGTGCTCCAAAACCATCGGCTGACCACACTGGACTCCGGCGTTCGGGTCGTGACCGAGGCGATGCCCTCGGTCCGATCCGTCTCGCTCGGTTTCTGGATCGGCACCGGATCGCGCAACGAGGACGACGAGCACGCCGGCCTGTCGCACCTCCTCGAGCATCTCCTGTTCAAGGGCTCCGCGAGGTACGGCTCGCTCGAGATCGATCAGATCTTCGACGGCATGGGGGCCGAGTTGAACGCCGGCACCGGCAAGGAGACCACCTCGGTCTACGCCCGGGTGATCGACGTGCACGTGGCCGAGGCGTTCGACGTGATGGCCGACATGGTGTTCCGCCCGGCGCTGAGCGACATCGAGTCAGAGCGCGCGGTCATCCTCGAGGAGATCGCCATGTACGAGGACGACCCCCAGGAGAAGGTGTTCGACCTGTTCGGCGAGGCGGTGTTCGGCGCGCATCCGCTGGGCCGGGCGATCATCGGCCGCTCGGAGGTGATCGCCGAGACCCCGCCCGAGGCCATCGCCCGCTTCCACGCCGAGCGCTATCAGTCGCACAACATCGTGATCGCGGCCGCCGGCGCGGTCGATCACGATGAATTCGTGGCGCTGGCCGACCGCACGGTGAACGCGCGCAACGGCGGCCAGGCCGCCAGCGCGACGTCCGCGCCGGCCATCACGGCCCCACGCCGGCGCTTCGAGCGCAAGGACACCGAGCAGTACCACGTCTGCCTGGGCGGCCCGGGGCTGGCCCGCCACGACGAGCGGCGCTTCGCCCTGCGCGTGCTCGACAACGTGTTCGGCGGCACCTCGTCCTCGCGGCTGTTCCAGGAAGTGCGCGAGCGCCGGGGCCTGGCCTACGCCGTGTACTCGTTCACGAGCGCCTACCAGGACACCGGCCAGGTCGGGCTCTACCTCGGGACCCGCCCCGACAACATCGGCGAGGGGCTGTCGGTCGTCGCCTCCGAGCTCGCTCGGGTGCGCGAGCAGCCCGCCACATCCGAAGAGCTGGCGCGGGCCAAGGAGAACCTCAAGGGCCGAGTGGTGCTGGCGCTCGAGTCGACCGGAGCCCGCATGAACCGCCTGGGGTCAGAGCTCCTGGCCGGCATGCCGCTGCTCTCGCTCGACGAGACGGTTGAGCGGATCGACGCGGTGTCGCTCGAGGATCTGGCCGGCCTGGTCGACGAGCTTTGGTCGGACGAACGCCTGTCGGCCGCGGGGATCGGGCCCGACGAGGAGCGCTTCGAGGAGGCGCTCGGCTCGCTGGCACCGGCCCTGGCGGAGAGCCACTGAACATGGCGATCCGCGTCGCGGTGGCGGGCGCGGCCGGGCGGATGGGGCAGACCGTGTGCCAGGCGGTCGAGGGCGCCGACGACATGCAGTTGACCGGGCGGGCCGATCCGGCGCTGAACGCGCCCCTGGCGGATGTCCTGCCGAACGCCGACGTGCTCGTCGACTTCACCGTGCCGAGCAGCGCGGTGGCCAACGCGCACGAGGCCGTCCGGGCCGGCGTTCACGTGGTGATCGGAACCACCGGCTTCGACCCGAGCGAGCTCCACGACCTCGCCGGGGCTCGGGCCAACGTGTTCATCGCCCCGAACTTCGCCATCGGCGCCGTGCTGATGATGCAGTTCGCCGTCCAGGCCGCGCGGCACATGGCCAAGGCCGAGATCATCGAGCTCCATCACGACCGCAAGGTCGACGCCCCGAGCGGCACCGCGGCGCGCACGGCCGCCCTGATGGCGGGCGCGTCGCAAACCGGCCAGGCCCCACCGATTCACTCGGTCCGCCTGCCGGGCCTCGTCGCCCACCAGGAGGTCATCCTGGGCGACCTTGGCCAGACGCTCACGATCAGGCACGACTCGACCGACCGCGAGTCGTTCATGCCCGGCGTGCTGCTGGCCATCCGCAAGGTCGGCGACCTGACTGAGTCGCCGGTCGTCGGACTGGAAAAGCTCCTCTAAGAGCGTCTATCCGTCCGCCGGGCGGGCGGGGCCGCGTACGACGGCCTGCACGACGCCGAAGTACCACGCGGCGACCTGATCGCGCGGTATCTCGGGGTGGTCGAGCCACCAGTTGGCCAGCGACTCCCCGGCGCCGACCACGGCATGGGCGATCGCGTCGGCGGCCGCCGGGGGGTAGCCCGAGCACGACGGGGCGCCGTCCTCGACCATCCGGCGGATCGCCCCCGCGATCCGCTCGCGCAACTCGGCCACGTGCTCGGCGAACGGGCGGGTCGAGGCGAGCTCGCGGAACAGCACCTGCCAGCCGTCGCCGTGCTCCTCCACGAACGAGAGAAACTCGGTGATCCGGGCCCGCAGCATCGTGGCGGGCTGGGAATCACGCGGCTGGGCGCTCACCAACCGCTCGATCAGCTCGCCGCCCGAGCGCTCGATGTAGGCCAGGTACAGCCCCTCCTTGGAGCCGAAGTACGTGTAGAGCATCGGCTTGGAGACGCCGGCGCGGTCGGCGATGTCGTCCATGGGGGCGGACTCGTAGCCCGCCCGGGCGAACACCTGGCCGGCCACGTCGAGGATCAGCTGCTCGCGCCGCTCACGCGGCATTCCGCGCGTCCCGCCTCGGGTGTGAGCGCCAGGCCTGCCGGTCCCGGCTGTGGAGAGATTTTCTGGCACGAACCGTTAGGAATCGTCCGGACTGGATATTACTCACGAGTAGATATGCCCGAGAAAGGTGCCCCCCCAAACGTCCATCCGGTCCAGCGTCGCGTGCTCAAGGCGCTCGGTGCGCTGAGCTCGCCCCTCCTGCCCGACGATTACCTCGAGCTGGTCAACCCGTTGTGGTCCACGCGCGAGCTGCGCGGCAGGATCGTGGAGGTCAAGCCGGAGGCCGCCACCGCGGCCACGATCCTGATCAAGCCGGGCTACCGCTGGCCCGGCCACAAGCCAGGTCAGTACTGCCGGATCGGCGTCGACATCGACGGCGTGCGACATTGGCGCGCGTACTCGCTGACCTCCGACCCCTACCGGGAAGACGGGCTGATCAGCATCACGCCCAAGAAGGTCGACGAGGGCAAGGTGTCGCCCTACCTGGTCGAGGAGGCCAAGCCCGGCACGATCGTCTCGCTGAGCACGGTCGAGGGGGCGTTCGTGCTGTCCGACGAGCCTCCCGAGAAGCTCCTGTTCATCAGCGCCGGAAGCGGGGTCACGCCGATCATGAGCATGCTCCGCCACCTCGATCACTACGACCAGCTGAACGACGCGGTGCTGCTGCATTCAGCGCGCCACAGCGACGAGGTGATCTTCGGTGACGATCTGCGCGGGCTGGCGGACCGGCACGAGGGCTTTCACATGCACGAGCAGCTCACTCGCGATGATGGCCGCATGGGCCCGCAGGACCTGGAGAAGCTGTGCCCCGACTGGCGCGAGCGCGAGGTCTACATCTCGGGACCCAACGAGATGCTCGACGCGTTCACCGAGCACTTCGAGCGTGAGGCGGACTGCGATCGCCTGCACATGGAGCGCTTCCAGCCCAAGCTCGGCCTGGGGGAGAACGGCGCCGGCGAAGGCGGTCAGATCAAGTTCCTGATCTCCGAATGCGAGGCCGAGTCCGACGGCAAGAAGCCGATCCTCGTGGCCGGCGAGGACAAGGGCCTCGATCTGCCGTTCGGATGCCGCGAGGGCATCTGCCACACGTGCGTGGGCGAGCTGCGCTCGGGCCGGGTGCGCGATCTCCGCAGCGGCCAGGTTTATGGGCAGGAGGGCGAGGTCATCAGGACCTGCATCAGCGCGCCCGAAGGCCCGATCGAGATCGATCTGTAACGACGACTACGACGGAGGGGATCCCCGGAATGGCGAACGCGACCCACAACGGTCATCAGACGAACGGCCGCGTCACGATCGACGACGAGCCCGAGAACCCGATGCACCGCCTGACCCCGGAGCAGATCGAGGCCATCGGACGCGAGTTCGACGAGCTGCACGAGCAGGTCAAGGAGAGCCTAGGCGATCGCGACGCCCGCTACATCCGGTCGATCATCGGGCTTCAGCGCCGGCTGGCCCTGCTCGGCCGCCTCGAGCTGTTCGCGTCCCGGTGGCGGATCCCCTGGATCCTCGGCGCCTCGACCCTCGGCATGGCGAAGATCCTCGAGAACATGGAGATCGGTCACAACGTCCTGCACGGTCAGTGGGACTGGATGAACGACCCGGTGATCAACTCCCGCGCCTGGGACTGGGACACCGCCTCGCCTTCCGACGCGTGGCGGCACTCACACAACTACATCCACCACACGTTCACCAACATCATCGGTAAGGACCGCGACCTCGGCTACGAGATCATGCGGATCGACCCCCACCAGAAGTGGCATCCGGTCTACCTGATGCAGCCCTTCTACAACATCCTGCTGATGATGCTGTTCGAGTGGGGGGTGGCCGTACACGACCTCAACTTCGAAGCGATCCGCACGGGCGAGAAGGACCCCAAGCAGCTGCGCAAGGAGCTCAAGGGGATCGCCGGCAAGGCCCGCACCCAGATCCAGAAGGACTACATCGCATGGCCGCTGATCTCGGGGATCGTCATGACGCTCACTGAGCTCGGCTACTTCGCCGCACGGGCCGAGGTGGAGCGCCGGCGCGAGAGCCGGCTGTCGGTCTCCTACGGGATGAAGAAGCTTCGCTTCAAGCGCGAGAAGCCGAGCGGCAACGTGATCCGGCAGCTGGCCGAGCGCCGCTCGTTCCGCGAGCCGTTCATGCGCACCCTGACCGCCGACGTCGCGGCGAACATCATCCGCAACGTGTGGTCATACGCGATCATCTTCTGCGGCCACTTCCCCGACCAGACGTACACGTTCACTGAGGAGGAGACCGAGGACGAGAGTCGCGGTGCCTGGTACGTGCGCCAGCTGACCGGCGCGGCCAACATCGACGGCGGCCCGCTGTTCCACGTGATCAGCGGCAACCTCGGCTACCAGGTAGAGCACCACCTGTACCCGGACATGCCGAGCACGCGCTACGGCGAGATCGCCCCCAAGGTGCGCGAGATCTGCCAGCGCTACGGCCTGCCCTACAACTCGGGCCCGTTCCACCAGCAGCTCGGGATGGTGCAGCGCACGATCCTGCGCCTGGCCTTCCCGGGCGGCAAGGTACGGGCCAAGCCTGGCGCCTACGAGGGCCCGCTGATCCGCGGCAAGGGCGAGCGCCCCGTACCCGAGGTGGCGGGGGTCAGCTAATCACTGTCCGGACGGGGTAGATGGCGGTCTCGGCTCGGCCCGCTCGGCATCCGGCCTCGCCTTACGCGCCGGCCTCGACTCATCCGGCGGACGCCGCGGCAGGCGGCCCCTCAAAGTCGCCCAAACGCGCGCTATTGTGATTGTTAGCGCTAACGGATTAGGAGGTCGGTCATGACGTGGAAACGGAGCTTTCTCGTGGTGGCAAACGTGACGGCGACCTCCGACGAGCTGATCGAGGCGCTGAAATCACGCGCGCCGGCCAGCTTCACGATCATCATCCCGGCCACGCCGTTCGGAGGCGGGCGCGAGGCGGCCATGGCCAAGCTCGAGGAGGCGCTCGGGCAGCTGCGGGCGGCCGGGCTGGAGGCCGAGGGGAGCGTCGGCAACGCGGACCCGATCCTGGCCGTCACCGATGCCTGGGATCCCAAGCGCTACGACGAGATCGTCGTCTCGACGCTGCCCATGCGGTTCTCCAAGTGGCTGCACGCGGGCCTGCCCGAGAGGATCGGCAAGCTGACCGACGCCCCGGTCACCCACATCGTCTCGCAGCCCGCCAGGCCCGAGCCCGAGGTGGCGCCGCCGCCGACACACCCGGACAAGGCGATGGGTCCGCTGTCGGTGCTGGCCTGGGGCGCTCGAAAAGACTGAGCCACACGCCGGTCCGCCCGCTTCCCCTGCGATAATCGCGGGCGATGCCCGTCAAACTCGGCACCATCCTGACCGCCATGGTGACCCCCTTCGACGCCGACGGGAGCGTCGACGAGGAGGCCGCCGTCGCGCTGATGCACCACCTGGTCGAGCACGGCTCGGACGGCCTGGTCATCTGCGGCACCACCGGCGAGGCCTCAACCCTGGACGACGAGGAGCACCTCGGCTTCATCCGCCTCGCGGTCGAGGAAATGAAGGGCCGGTGCACGATCGTGGCCGGCGTGGGCTCCAACGACACCCGCCACGCCATTCACATGACCGAGCGCGCCACTGAGATCGGCCCCGACGCGCTGCTGCACGTCAACCCCTACTACAACCGCCCCAGCCGGCGGGGGATCGTGCGTCACTACGAGGAGGTCTGCCGGGCCACCGACCTGCCGATCGTGCTCTACAACATCCCGCAGCGGACCGGGTCTGACATGCCCAACGACCTGCTGGCCGAGCTGGCCGAGCTCGAGAACATCGTCGCGGTCAAGCAGGCCAACGCCGACAACCTGGCGAAGGTCGACGGCCTCCAGATCTACGCGGGCAACGACGACCTGCTCGCCGACGTGCTCGACCTGGGCGAGGCGGGCGGCATCCTGGTGGCCAGCCACCTGTTCGGCGATGAGATGCACCGCATGGCCGACGAGCCCGAGCACCGGCGGGAGATCGACCAGAGCCTGCAGGACGTCTACCGCGACATGCCGGTAGCCCCGCTGGCCTGCGCGACCAAGGCGGCGCTCCACATGCTCGGGATCCTGCCGGGCGCCGCGCCCCGCCTCCCGTACGTTGAGCTCGACGAGTCCGAGCTCGACGTCATCCGGTCGATGCTCGAGCGCCACGGGCTGCTGCAAGCTTCTCGCGCGTGAACGGACAGCTCCGCGTCCTTCCGCTGGGCGGCCTGGGGGAGATCGGCAAGAACATGACGGTCGTCGAGTACGACGGCCGGATCGTCGTCGTCGACACCGGGCTGCGCTTCCCGACCACCGACATGCTCGGCATCGACCTGGTGCTGCCCGACTTCGGTTACCTCCGCGACCGCTCGGAGGACATCGAGGCGATCGTGGTCACGCACGGTCACGAGGATCATCTCGGTGCGCTGCCCTGGGTGCTCCGCGAGCTCGACGACACCCCGCCTGTCTACGGCGGTCGGCTGACCGTGGCCATGGCGCGCTCCAAGCTCGACGAACACAAGATGCGCGACGTCGAGCTCGAGGACGTGCGACCCGGCGAGCAGCTCGAGCTCGGACCGTTCCAGCTCGAGCTCGTCCACATGACCCACTCGATCCCCGACTCCTGCGCGGTGGCGTTGACCACCGAGATCGGGACGGTGCTCCTCACCGGCGACTACAAGTTCGACCAGACGCCCGTGGACGGGGACCCCGCCGACGTCTCGCGGCTGGCCGAGCTCGGGCGCGAGGGCGTGCTGCTCCTATGCGGCGACTCGACCAACGCCGACCGGCCGGGGTTCTCGCCCTCCGAGCGGGACGTCGGGCCGCGCCTGCAGGAGGTGTTCGCGCGCGCCCCGGGCCGGATCATCGTGACGAGCTTCGCTTCGAACATCCACCGCGTGCAGCAGGTGATAGACGCGGCGTCCCATCTCGGCCGCAAGGTCTCGCTGGTCGGGCGCTCGATGCGCAAGAACGTGAACATCGGGCGCTCGCTCGGCCACATCGAGTTCCCCGAGGGGACCCTGATCCCACCCCAGGAGGTCGAGGACTGGCCGGACGAGAAGATCGTCGTGGTCTCGACCGGATCTCAGGGGGAGCCACTGTCGGCGCTGCGCCGGATGGCCCACAACGACCACCGCATGATCAAGCTCCGCCGCGGCGACACGGTGGTGTTCTCGGCCACCCCGATCCCGGGCAACGAGCGGGCGGTCAACGAGACCGTCGATCGCCTGTACCACATCGGCTGTGAGGTGATCACCCCGCGCGAGGCTCCGATCCACGCCTCCGGGCACGGCTATGCCGAGGAGCTCAAGCTGATGCTGAACCTGGTCAAGCCGCGCTACGTGATGCCCGTGCACGGCGACTACAAGCGGATCCGCCTGCACGCCCAGCTGGCGGCGGCGGTCGGGATCGAGCCCGAGGATGTGTTCCGCGGCGAGAACGGGCTGCCACTCCAGCTCGACGCCGACGGAGCCCGTTACGGCGAGCCCGAGCAGTCGGGCATGATCTTCGTGGACGGCGTCGACATCGGCGACCCGGCCGACGTCGCGCTGCGCGACCGCCGCATGCTGTCGGGCGACGGCATCTTCATCGTGGTCGCCACCGTATCCGAGCAAAGCGGAGAGTCGGTCGTCCCACCCGAGGTGATCTTCCGCGGCGTCCCGTTCGTGGAGCAGGCCGACAGCCTGGTCGAGGACATCCGCGACGAGGTGGAGCGCTCGCTGGCGCGGGCGGCCCACGACGGCGTGCGCGAGATCGACATGCTCCAGCAGGAGCTACACGACGACCTGGCGGCGTTCGTCTACGACCGGTTGCGGCGCCGGCCCATGGTATTGCCGGTCGTCGTCGAGGTGTGAGGGCGCCTCACGCTGACGGGCGGACCAGGCCCATCTCGTAGGCGAAGACCACGATCTGCACGCGGTCGCGCAGGCCGAGCGGCCAGTGTGGATGGCGCGGGCCTCGAGTATCGGTGCGCCGCGGCGTTGTGACTATCGGCCGCGAGAGCGATCTTTGCCGCCCCGGGTCAGACTCAGGTCGTAGTCGGCTCGGCCACGCCCACGTCGGTGCGCGTGCGGCGGGTGCGGATCGGGCTCGGCACCGATCGCAGCGCGATCAGCCCGCCGAGCGCGACGACCAAGATGGTCACGGCGCCCAACCCCAGTCCCGCCCGGGCTCCGGCGACGGCCA
Organism: uncultured Solirubrobacterales bacterium; assembly: GCA_963834625.1. Lineage (GTDB taxonomy): Bacteria > Actinomycetota > Thermoleophilia > Solirubrobacterales > Solirubrobacteraceae > Palsa-465. The sequence goes on from CAWICM010000002.1 coordinate 494,806, forward strand.
TCAGCCAGCCAACGAGCGGGCCGCCGATCGGCGTCGAGCCCTGGAAGGCCACGAACCACAGCGACATGACCCGGCCACGCATCTCCGGCGCGGCCGTGAGCTGCAGGGTCGAGTTGCCCATCGACATGAACGAAATGCTGCCCCAGCCGACAAATGCCAGCGCCGCGAGCTCGAGGGGCAGGCTGGGGGCGAGCGTGGCGGCGGCGAGCGCGATTCCGAACCCGCCCGCCGCGAGGGTGAGCGCTCGTAGGCCGATCTTGCCGCGCGCCGCCACCAGGAGCCCTCCGAGTACGGCGCCGAGGCCCATCGCGGCGGTCATGAACCCGAAGCCGGTCGAGCCGACGTGCAGCCCGCGGCTGGCCATCACCGGCAGCGTCACCTGGAACTCGTAGGTCAGGCAGCCGGCGAGCCCCATCATGAGCAACGGGATGATCAGCTCGGGTGTGCCCCGCACGTAGCGGAAGCCTTCGCGGAGCTGGCCCTTTGCGCGAGGGCGGGGTGTCGAGGGATTCAGCGCCGTGCGGTCCATCGCCAGCAGCGACCCGATCACTGCGACAAAGCTGGCCGCGTTGATCAGGAAGCAGACCCCGATGCCCACGGTGGCGATCAGGATCCCGGCGATGGCCGGTCCGACCACCCGGGCCGTGTTCGCCATCACCGAGTTGAGGCTGACCGCGTTACGCAGGTGCTCTGGCCCGACCATCTCGAGCATGAACGACTGGCGTGCGGGGTTCTCGAAAGCGTTGTTCAGGCCGAGCAGGGCGGCCAGCACCCCGATCTGCCAGTAGCGAACCTCGCCGGTCACGGTGAGCACGCCCAGGATCAGGGCCTGGACGCCCATGGCGCCCTGGAGGATGATCGACAGCCGGCGCTTGTCGACCCGGTCTGCGATCACCCCGCCGTAGGGGCCGAGCAAGAGGACCGGCAGAGTCTGGAGCCCGATGATCACGCCGAGCGCGGTACTCGAGTGGGTCAGTGTGAGCACCAGCCAGGACTGCGCCGTCATCTGCATCCAGGTCCCGGCCAGCGAGGTGGCCTGACCGCCGAAGTACAGGCGGTAATTCGGGACCGACAGAGCGGCGAAGGTCACGCGGCCGGCGCGGATCACCCGCGTCAAGGCCGCTCTCCCAAGAGTCCCTGTGCGAGCTCCTCGAGCGCCTCCAGGGCGAGCATGATCTGCTCGCGCGCCTCGGGGGCGAGCCGCTCCAAAGCGACGTTCAGCGCATCGGTGCGCTCGCGGCGGATCTTCTCTGCCATGCGCTTGCCGGCCGCGGTCGGCTTGACCCACGCGGCGCGCCGGTCGCCCTGGTCGGCTGAACGCTCGACCAAACCGCCCTCGACGAGCTGCGCGACCGCCCGCGACAGCTGGGTGGGATTGATGCTCTCCGCCACGGCCAGGTCGGACAGCCCCATCCGGCCCTCGCGGACCACGGTCAGCAGGACCGAGATCCGGGTCGGGGTAAGTCCGGCCGCAAGGGCCGTCGGCGTCGGCCGCAGCCGGCGCGAAAGCCGCCCGATCACCGCCCGCAACCGGGCGGCGGACTCGAGGTCGAGCTTGGTGAGGGTGGGGGTCATTGCTCCTGTCATCGGCAGATACTTGCTTGCGGTTAAGCAATTATAGCGCCGCGGACACCAACCGCCGCGCCCCCGAGCCGGATCCCCGGCGGGTTAGCGGTCTCGGCGGCGGGTCGACACTGCCGGTTCGGGCGGCGGGTCCACGGCAGCGGTCGGGTCGCGGGGGATCGTGATCACGAAGCGTGCCCCGCTGCGTGTCTCCGGGTGCTCGAGTGTGACCGTCCCGCCGTGGGATTCGGCCACGGCGCGCACGATGGCCAGGCCAAGCCCCGACCCGCGGGTCCCGCTCCGTGGGCCGCGGACGAAGCGGTCGAACACACGCGATCCGAGCTCTGGCGGAACCCCCGGGCCGTCGTCCTCGACGGTAAGGACCGCGCTGCCGTTCTCGACCGCGGTCGAGGCGCGGATGTGGGTGCCGGCAGGCGTGTGGCGCGCGGCGTTCTCGATCAGGTTCAGGGCCAGGCGGTGAAGGTCGTCCTTGACCCCCGGGACCACGGCAGGCCGGGCGTCGATCGACAGCTCGTGATCCTCGGCCATCGGCCCGAGCTCGGAGGCCGCCTCGAGCAGGACGTCGGCCAGGTCAGTGGGGCCGCGTGACTGCGTCCGCCGCGCGTCGGCGCGGGCAAGCAGCAGCAGGTCGCCGACCAGCCGCCGCATGCGGCGGGCCGAGCGCAGGGCGGCCTGGGCGGTGTCGGCCTGGTCGCCGCCGAGCTCCTCGGCCAGCAGCTCGAGGTTGGCCAGCAGGCTCGTGAGCGGGGTGCGCAGCTCGTGCGAGGCGTCGGCCACGAACTCCTGCTGGCGCTCGAGCGCGGCATGGGTCTCGTTGCGGGCGGCGCCGAGCGAACCGAGCATCCCGTCGAGGGTGCGGCCCAACTCGGCCACCTCGTCCTCGGACTTGGGCACCGGCACGCGCAGACTGGGGTCGCGGGTCCGCTCGATCTCGCGCACGGCCGCGGTCAGCTGCTTGACCGGGCGCATCGCGCGTGCCGCCGTGGCGAGGCCGCCCAGCAGCGCGAGCACCGTGCCGCCCAGCACGCCGAGGAGCAGGATCGCGCGCACGCGCGCCAGCGTGTGATCGGTGTCCGACAGCGGCCGCGCGTAGAGCAGCCACGCCGGAACGCCCTCCACGTTCAGCTGCTGCGCGACGACCCAGTAACCCTCCTCCTGGTAGGTGTCCTCGCGGCCGGGCGGCGTAAAGCCTGGTGTCGCCGGGAGGAACTTGACCCCCTTGACTCTCACGTTCTCCTGGGTGCACAGCAGCGAACCAGCCTGGTTGAAGATCCTGATCTGGACGTGCTCGGCGGTCGTGTAGTCCTTGAGCGACACGCTCTGGCTGGCGCAGTTCAGATTGCCGCTGTTGGAGATCCACTTCAGGTGCAGCTCCTGGGCGAGCTGGTCGGCGTTCGAGCGCACCTCATCGTTGAACTGGCCCCGGATCTGCCGGTCGGTGAGCACGCCGACGAGCGCGGCGAAGCTCGCGAGGATCACGCAGGTCAGCATCGCCGAGCCGCCGGCGAGCCGCCATTTGATCGGGATCCGCCTATACGCGGAGAACGTAGCCCGCGCCGCGGATCGTGTGTAGGAGCCTAGGCTCGCCACCCGCTTCCAGCTTTCTCCGAAGGTTCGACACGAACACTTCGATCGTGTTGGTCATCGAGAACGGGTCGTAGCCCCACACCTCGTCCAGCAGGCGCTGGCGGGAGATCACGATCCGTTCGTTGCGCATGAGGTACTCGAGCAACTCGAACTCGCGCTGCGTCAGGTCGACCTCGCGTTCGTTCCGCGAGACCTCGTGCGTATCCGGGTTGAGCTTGAGGTCGCCGATGGCCAGCATGGCCTGTCCGCGCGGGGGCCGGCGCCGGAGCAGCGCCCTCAACCGGGCCAGCAGCTCCTGGCGTTCAAACGGTTTGACCAGGTAGTCGTCGGCGCCCGCGTCCAGCCCCGCCACCCGCGCCTCGACGCCGTCGCGAGCGGTCAGCACCAGGATCGGGACGTCGTCGCCCCCCCGGCGCAGGGTCTTGGCCACGTCGACGCCGTCGAGACGGGGGAGGCCCAGGTCGAGGATGACCAGGTCGGGCAGGAACGCGTGCGCCTCCTCCAGCGCATCTACGCCGTCGTCGGCGATCCTCACCTCGTACCCCTCCATGCGCAGGGAGCGCTGAAGGACCTGGGCGATCGCGTCGTCGTCCTCGACCACCAGCACCCGCGGTGTCCGCTCGTATTCGGCCATAGCTCGAGCCTTAGATGGTACGTCGGTCGATCTGAATCTCCGAGGACAGCCCGGAAGCCGCGATCATGTCGGCGATGAACCGTCGCCGCGCGATCAGCGCGCTGGTCGCATGGCTGGCCGGCGTCGCCCTGTTGGCAGGGGGAGTGCTCACCTACTCGGGGGTTGTGCTCTCGGATTCCGATCAGTTCGTCGCGCGGGCCACGGGAACGCTGCGCGACGGCGACATGCGCGTGGTGATCGCCCGCGGGCTCAGCTCGGGGCTCGTCTCGGCGGAACCCGATCTGGTGATCGTACGCCCGCTGGTGAACCGGGCGGCCGAGGCGATCGTCGCCTCGGCGCCGTTTCAGGCGATCGTCGAGAGCGCGCTGTATGACGTCCACCGGACCGTGTTCGTGCAGGGTGCCGACACCGTCACGATCCGCCTGGCGGGTGTGGGAGCGCTGGCGGACGCGGTGCTCCGTAAGTTCGCGCCGTCCGTGGCGGTCCGGCTGCCCGCTTCGACGCCGATCGTGCTGGCCATGATCAGCAGCGGACAATTCGGCCGTGTCAGCGACGTGGCCCGGGCGTTGAACGGGGCGCGCGGTGCCGGGCCGTGGCTGCTCGTTGCCGCGGTGCTCGGGTTCACCCTGTCGGTGGCGCTGGCCGTCGATCATCTGGCGGCCCTGCGGCGGTGTGGCCTGCTCGTCCTCTGCGCCGGTCTGTTGGTGGTGGTGCTGTGCACGGTGGCGCGGCCACTCGTCCTGGCGCAGTTCGCGGCGGGCGACGCCCGGACGGCGGCCGGGGTGGTCTGGGGCGCGTTCGTGTCCGACCTCCGTGATTGGGCGTGGGTGACCGCGGGCGCCGGCGCACTCGTGGCGGCGCTCGCGTGGGTGCTCGGCCGCCGAAATCGCGGTCCGTTACCGCTGCGCTCGTAGGCTTGGATCGGCAGGAACGCGCGCGCCGGCGTCGAAGGCATGTGTCCCGAGATGGCCGCCCGCAAGCGCTCCAAGACGCCGCCCAAGCGCGCGAAGCGCTCGCTGCTGGCTGCCCGTCCATCGTTGCGTCTGCCGCGCCCCCGGCCGCTCGAGCCGCATCACGTGGACATCGTGGGCCTCGGGCTGATCGCACTGGGTGTGTTGCTCGGAGGGGTCGCCTACGCCGGCTGGGACGGCGGCACGCTGGGCAACGGGGTGGTAACCGGGTTGCGGTTCCTGCTCGGCGCGCTCGGCTACGTGGTTCCGGCCGCGCTGGTGATCAGCGGGGCGCTGCTGCTGGCGCGCGAGCTCCGGCCCCCGGTGCGGCCGCTGCGGACGGGCCTGATCTGCCTGACCGCTTCGATCACCCTGGCGCTCGCGGCGGGAACGCTGGGAGTCGGCCCGGGCGCGGGCCCCGCGTCGCAGTTCTGGCGGGCGTCCGCGTTCGAGGACCGGGGGGGCGTGCTCGGACAGTCCCTGCTGTGGGTGTGCTCGCACCTGATCTCGACGCTGGGCGCCGACATCCTGGCCGTGTTCCTGTTCGTAGCCGGACTGATCCTGGTCACCGGGGCCGGCGTCGCGGGCGTCGTGCGGACCACACGCGCCGGGATGGCCGAAACGACCCGGGTCATACGGCGCTCGACTGGGGGCGTGGCGGCTTCGGCGCCGCGCCGGCCCGCCACAGCCGCTGCGCGCGCCCGGACGGCCGTGACCTACGCGGACGAGCCCGCAGAGCCGCTGCTGCCGCCCGAGCCGGACACTTCGGAGCTGATCGTCCGCAGCACGCACGTGGAGGCCCCGCCGATCTCGCCGGACCTCGTCGACGAGCCCGACGAGCTCGACGACGGGAATGATCCCCACGGGTCCGAGCCCGGAAGTGATCCGCCCGAGCGGGTGGAGCGACCCGCCTCGCCGGACCCCGAGGACCTGACGCCCCAGGGCCGCTACCGGGCGAGCGTCACCGACGATCCAGACTTCGTGTGGCGGGTGCCCCCGGCTCGGTTCCTCGTGCGCTCCACCGGCGAGGCGGCCAGGCCGGACACCGCAGGCCAGGAGCAGGTGGCGGCGACGCTGGTCGAGACCCTTGGGCACTTCGGGATAAACGCCAAGGTGATCGGCCGGGTGACCGGCCCGCACATCACCCGCTACGAGCTCCGCCTGGCGCCGGGGACCAAGGTTTCCAAGGTGGCGCAGCTCAAGGACGACCTGGCTTACGCGCTGGCCGCGGTGGAGATCCGCATCCTCGCGCCGATTCCCGGCAAGCAGGCGGTGGGGGTGGAGGTCCCGAACGCCCGCCGGCGGATCGTCCACCTGGGCGACGTGTTCCAGGACCCGCCGGCTGACTGGTCGCCACTGACCGTCTGGCTCGGCAAGGACATCGCCGGCCGCGCGATCGGCGCGGATCTGGCCAAGATGCCCCACCTGCTGGTCGCCGGGACGACCGGCTCGGGCAAGTCCGCGTGCGTGAACGCGATGCTGTGCAGCGTGTTGCTGCGGGCCACCCCACACGAGCTGCGAGTCGTTCTGGTCGACCCCAAGCAGGTCGAGCTCAACCACTACGAGGGGATTCCGCACCTTCTGACGCCGGTCATCACGAGCCCGCGCATGGCCGCCAACGCCCTCCAGAACCTGGTCAAGGAGATGGAGCAGCGCTACGGGACCATGTCGTTGGCCCGGACGCGGTCGCTGCCGGAGCTGAACCGGGCTCGGGAGGGCCGCGGGGAGCCGCCGCTGCCCTACATCCTGTGCGTGATCGACGAGCTGGCCGACCTGATGATGGTGGCTCCGGCCGACGTGGAGGACTCGATCATCCGCCTGGCCCAGAAGGCCCGGGCGGTCGGTATCCATCTGGTGCTCGCCACCCAGTCGCCCCGGGTGGACGTGATCACGGGAATGATCAAGGCCAACGTGCCTTCGCGGATCGCGTTCGCGGTGTCGTCTCAGACCGACTCGCGCGTGATCCTGGACCACAACGGCGCCGAGTCGCTGCTCGGGCAGGGCGACATGCTGTTCTCGCCGGTCGGCTCGAGCAAGCTCCAGCGGATCCAGGGCGCCTATATCGACGAGGAGCAGATCGCCGAGTTGACCGACGCGTGGCGCCGGCAGGGCGAGCCCGAGTTCCACGACGAGCTACTGGAAGAGGTCGCCTCGGATGGGGATTCGTCGGGTTCGGACGAGCCTGAGTTCAACCCCGATGAAGATCCCTTGCTGCAGGAGGCGATCGCGCTCGTCGCGCAGATGGGCACCGCCTCGACCTCGATGCTCCAGCGCCGGCTGCGCCTCGGCTACACGCGCGCCGGACGGCTGATCGACATGCTCGAGCGCCGCGGGATCATCTCGGGCTACGAGGGCTCGAAGCCTCGCCAGGTGCTGATCGGCGAGGCCGACGTGCCACGAATCCTCGCCCATCTGGCCGAGGCGGACGCGCCGGCCGTGCCGCCACCGGTGCGCGTCCCCGACGACGCGGTCGACGAAGAGCAGTAGGCCCTTGCCCGCCCGTTCGGAGCGGCGGAACACGCGCACGGTGGCTGGTGCTTCCGACGCTAGCCTTCGCAGGCGGATGGCGGATATCGGCACCACCCTGCGTGAGGCGCGGATTCGAGCCCGGATCGACATCACCGAGGTCGAGGCCCGGACCAAGATCCGCGCCAAGTACCTGCGCGCGATCGAGAACGAGGAGTGGGACCTGCTCCCCGGACCGGTCTACGTCAAGAGTTTCCTGCGCACCTATGGCGAGTTCCTGGGCGTCGACACCCGCTCGCTGGTCGACGAGTACAAGCGCCGCTATGAACGCCCCGCCGACCAGGACCTCCGGCCGATCAGCTCGCTCAGCCGTGACCGCGAGCGCCGGCGCCGCCGGCGGCCCCGGCTCGGCCGGGTCGGCGTGATCGTGCTCGCGCTCGTTGTGGTGGCTGCCGCGCTGGGCGCGGTCGGAACGCTGTTCGGCAACGGCAACTCCACGACGACCTCGACCCCGTCCGTCGCGTCGCAGACTTCGGGGACCTCGGCGACCTCAGGGACCTCGCACACGACGACCACCCACCGGCCGGCGCCCAAGCGCCACCGTCCCGCGCCACCGACCAAGCCGACCAAGGTGACCGTTAAGTTGGTCGCGACCAGCACCTCGGTGTACATATGTATCGAGGACGGCAATGGCAAGGTGCTCGTCCCGGGGGTGATCTACTCGCCCGGGCAGACCATTCCCACCGAGACGGCAAGCAAGCTGCTGATGACGTTCGGCAACAGCGCGGTGCAGATGAAGGTCAACGGCAAGACCGTGCCGGTCGGACCCGGTGCGCCGGTCGGCTACGAGGCGACGCCGGGCAAGACCACCGTGCTCCCAGCCGCCCAGCGCCCCACGTGCGGATGAGCGGGTCTTCGGCCTCTCCCGCTCGAGGCTCGGGCGCTCGCGCCCCGGTCCGGGCGGGGATCCTGGTCACTGGGACCGAGGTGCTGACCGGGATCATCTCCGACCGTAACGGCCCCTGGTTGTCCGAGCGCCTGGTCGAACAAGGGGTGGACACGGCGATGATCCAGATCGTCGGCGACCGGCCCGAGGACCTGATGTCCGCGCTGCGCTTCATGGCCGATTCGGGGATGGCCCTGATCGTGACGAGCGGCGGGCTCGGTCCGACGGCCGACGACCTCACTGTGGAGATCGTGGGCCAGTTCGCCGGACGCGAGTTGCAGCTTGACGTCGAGTTGGAGGAGCGCATTGCCGAGATCTTGCGGCCGTTGATGAGCCGGTGGCCGGGGTTGGACGCCGCCGCGATCCGATCGGCCAACCGCAAGCAGGCGGTGGTGCCGGTGGGGGCCACGGTGCTGAACCCGGTGGGGACGGCGCCCGGCCTGGTCGTTCCACCTCGTGATGGATCCGGGCCGACTGTGGTCGTGCTGCCCGGGCCGCCGCGTGAGCTGCACGAGATGTGGGAGAAGGCGGTTTTGACCGAGGACTTCCGGCGCGCGATCGCCGGCGCGGTTGAGTACCGGCGCGGGATCGTGCGGCTGTACGGCATCCCCGAGTCCGAGATCGCCAACTCGTTGCGCGCCGCCGAGGACGCCGACGTGCCGTTGGAGCCGCTCGAGATCACGACGTGCCTCCGGCGCGGCGAGATCGAGGTCGCCACGCGATACGAGGCTTCGGCCGAGGCTGAGTACGAGACATTCGTCGAGTTCCTGGCTCGGCGTCATGGTGGACAGCTGTTCTCGCCGGACGGATCGACCGTGGACGAGCAGATCGCCTCCCGGCTGGTGGAGTCCGGACGGACGGTGGCGGTGGCCGAGTCCTGTACCGGCGGGCTGATGTCCGCGCGCCTGACCGAGCGCGGCGGCTCCTCGGCCTACTTCCTGGGCGGCGCGGTCGTCTACTCCAACGAGGCCAAGGTGTCGATGGCCGATGTCGACCCCGGGTTGATCGAGCGGTTCGGGGCGGTGTCCAACGAGGTGGCAGAGGCGCTGGCGGTCGGTGCTACGGCGCGCTTCGGGGCGGATGTCGGCATCGGGATCACCGGAATCGCCGGGCCGGACGGCGGCACCGAGGAGAAGCCGGTCGGCACCGTGTGCTTCTCGATCTTCTCGCGGGACGGGGCGCGGCTGACCCGCCGCCTGCTGTTGCCGGGCAACCGCTCCGATATCCGCGAACGCTCCACGACCGTCGCGATGCATCTGCTGCGCCGGGTCCTGCTGGGCGAGGGGGTGGACGCGGTCCCCTCGGAGGCGGGGGCCGGCGGCGAGCGGGCGTGAGCGCCACCGAGCCGCCGCCGGGCGCCCCGGACACCCCCAATCCCCCGCGGTCTCCCGACGAGCGAGCCCGCCTGTTCGTCGCGCTCGAACTGCCCGCCTCCGCGCGCGACGTCCTCGCGCGGTGGCGCTCGGCGACCCTGAGGGACATCCCCGCCCTGCGCCCGGTACCGGTCGAGCATCTCCACGCGACGCTGTGCTTCCTGGGTTCTCGCCCGGCATCGCAGATCGAGGAGATCGCAGCCGCATGCGGCGTAGTGGCGGGAGAGCCGATTGTCGAGTTGCGTCTCGGGGAGCCGATATGGCTGCCGGCGCGCCGGCCTCGGGTGTTGGCCGTGCGCCTGGAGGATGGGTCGGGCGCGCTGGCGCGCGTGCAGGCGGCGCTGTCAGCCGCGCTCGTCACCGGCGGCTGGTATGCGCCAGAGTCACGGCCTTTCCTGGCGCATGTGACCGTGGCCCGGGTGGCCAAGGACGCACGGATCAAGCCGCCGCGACTGGGGCCTCCGCCGGTCGTCGACGTCCACTGCTCCCGAGTGACGCTCTACCGCTCGCGGCTGGGCTCGGCCGGCGCCCGCTACGAGCCGCTGAGCGTGGTCGAGCTGGGCTCGGCGCCGGGTGCGGCGGACCCGCTGTCGGTGGTGCGGCGGTTCTATGCCGAGCAGGCGCGGCTGTATGGCGGCGAGGACGCCGACGGGGTTCGACGGTTGTTGGCCGACGATGTCGTATGGCACGTGCCGGGAGCCAGCGCAATCGCCGGCGAGCACCGCGGGGTCGAGGCGGTGCTGGCGTACATGGACGCGCGCCGGCGGATCATGGATGGGACGTTCCGCGTGTTGGTCCACGGGGCGGCGGTGATCGCCGGCCGGGTCGTACAGCTCGCCGGCGGGCGTGCGGTGCGAGACGGCCGCGAAGTCAGCTGGGAGACCGTCGGCGTGTTCCGCGTCTCGGGCGGCCGGATCGCCGAGTGCTGGCTGATCCCGTTCGATCAGGCAGCTTTCGACGCGATCTGGTCCTAGCCGGCGGTAATCCCCGAGCGCGCCGGCGCCACCGTCCCCGCCGCCGTCCCGGCCCCATCCCCGCCGTCCCGGCTCCATCCCCGCCGTAATCCCGGCCTCAAGCCCGAATTTCCTGACACTCGCCGCCCGGCGCGCGGATTCGCTCGGCTCTGGACCGAACTTCCTGACACTCGCGGCCCGCGCGACGGCGAGTGTCAGGTTCTCGGCGCGGCACTGATCGTCCCGATCCGCGATTCTGTGGTCATGCGCGTAGTCGTCACCGGCGCCACCGGGCTCATCGGGCAAGCCCTCATCAGGTCTCTTCAGGACCGTGGCGACGAGATCGTGGTGCTCTCTCGCGACGCCGACCGCGCCCGTCAGGCGCTCGGCGATCGCGTCGAGGCTCATGCCTGGCCGAACCCCACCGACGCTCCGCCGCCCGAGCCCGCGCTGGCGGGCGCCGATGCGGTGGTTCACCTCCTGGGCGAGCCGATCGCGCAGCGCTGGACCGCGCAGGCCAAGGAGAGCATCCGCCGCTCGCGCACCGACGGGACGCGATCTTTGGTGCAGGGTCTGCTCGCGCTGGCGCCGGAGCGCCGGCCCGGGACGCTTGTCTCCCAGTCGGCCGTCGGCTTCTACGGCCCGCACGGCGACGAGCAGCTCACCGAGGACGCGCCGGCCGGCCATGACTTCCTGGCCGCCATCGTGGTCTCGTGGGAGGAGGAGGCGACGCGCGCCGCCGACGAGCTGCGCGTGGCGTTGACCCGCACCGGAGTGGTGCTCTCGCCCGAGGGCGGCGCCCTGGCCAAGATGCTGCCGTTCTTCCGCCTGGGCATCGGCGGACCGGTGGCGGGCGGACGCCAGTACGTGCCCTGGATCCATCTCGACGACGTCGTCCGCGCGATGCTGCTCTGCCTGGACGAGGCCGCCGCCACCGGACCGGTCAACCTGGCCGCGCCGAACCCGGTGACCAACGCTGAGCTCTCGCGCACCCTCGGTCGCGTCCTGAAGCGCCCGGCGGTGCTCCCCGTGCCGGCACTCGCGCTGAAGCTGCTCTACGGCGAGATGGGCCAGATCGTGATCACCGGACAGCGTGCTCTGCCCGCCCGCCTGCAGCAACTCGGCTACGAGTTCCGCCACCCCGACCTCGAGGCCGCCCTCCGGGACGTCCTGGGGCGCAGCTGAGCTCGGCCCAGCGGTTCTCCTTCACCACCTCGACGCTCTGGTTCAGGGGCCGGCGGGACGACCTGGCTGACCGACGACGCCTGGCTCGTCCAGAGGCTGTCGCGCAGGTCGACGCACCGGAAATTAGTTGTGAGCGAGTCACAAAGACTCTCGGGCGACGAGCCGTCGCGGCCAGGACTTTGGCGCTGAAGTTACGTATACGTCAGGTTCATCGCCAAAGTCCGCGCGGCCGCTTCGGCTCGTTGTGCGTCGCCAACAATTGGCGATTGTTCATGCGACAGCGTCCCGGGCGACCCCTTGCGCCGCCACCCAGGAGCCTGGGGAACCGTTGATTGCTGCCAAGAGCGCGAACGCCAGACTCATATCTGGGGAAGCTCCTCCCGGCGGCCCCCACCTACGGAGACCGCCGGCCACAGCGGATAACCGAGTGCGTTCGCCCGGCCCGCTCACGCTGGGCCTCTTTCCGCGCGCGCGGTCCTGCCGAGTGCCCCTGCGATTCACACACCCGACCACCTGCCATCCGACCCCGCCCCACCTGCCCCCCGACCCCCGACCCCCCCGCCATCCGACCCCCGCCACACAATTGGCACAGAGTTGTTGCCGTTCGGCGACGAACGCGTCTTGTTCCGTTGCAGGACGCACCCCTAGCGTCCCGGTTCCGTCCGCCACCCCGCCTACCGTGGTGGATCAAAGCGCATGAGACAAGGAGCCGAGCCCAAGATGAGCGAGTACGAAAAGCCCGGTGTGAGGCAGGGGGCGACGCCTGATCCGAAGGCGGATGCCAAGCGGCAGGCCGCGCTGCAAGGCGCCCTGACGCAGATCGAGCGGCAGTTCGGCAAGGGGACGGTCATGCGCATGGGGGACCCGGGTGCGCGCGTGGCCGTGGACGCGATTCCCACCGGTGCGCTGGCGCTCGACCTCGCGCTCGGGATCGGCGGCGTCCCACGGGGTCGGATCATCGAGATCTTCGGACCGGAGTCGTCCGGTAAGACGACGCTCGTCTACCACATCCTCGCCGAGGCCCAGAAGCTCGGCGGAGTGTGCGCGTTCGTCGATGCCGAGCACGCGATGGATCCGCTGTATGCCCAGCAGATCGGCGTCAACATCGACGAGCTGCTCGTCTCCCAGCCCGATTACGGCGAGCAGGCGCTCGAGATCGTCGACATGCTGATCCGCTCGGGGGCAGTCGACGTGATCTCGATCGACTCGGTGGCGGCGCTCACCCCGCGTGCCGAGCTCGAGGGTCAGATGGGCGACCAGTCCGTCGGCGTGCAGGCCCGCATGATGTCCCAGGCGATGCGCAAGATCACCGGCGGCCTCAACCGCACCCAGACCCTGTGCGTGTTCACCAACCAGATCCGCGAGAAGGTAGGCGTGATGTTCGGCTCGCCGGAAACCCAGCCGGGTGGCCGGGCGCTGAAGTTCTATGCCTCCCAGCGCCTGGACATCCGCCGCATCGAGACGCTCAAGGACGGCACCGAGGCGGTCGGCAACCGGGTCCGGGTCAAGGTGGTCAAGAACAAGGTGGCGGCGCCGTTCAAGCAGGCCGAGTTCGACATTGAGTTCGGCAAGGGCATCTCGACCTCGGGCTGCCTGATCGACTACGGCATCGAGCACAACATCATCACCAAGTCCGGCTCGTTCTTCTCCTATGGCGAGGAGCGGCTCGGCCAGGGGCGCGGCAACGCCAAGGCGTTCCTCGACGAGCACCAGGACGTGGCCAAGGAGATCGAAGCCAAGGTCTACGCGGCTCTGGGGATCAGCCGCGACCTGGTCAGGTCGATCGAGAGCCGCGAGGAGCCGGCGCTCCAAGCGGTGGGAGACGCCGCCGAAGGACGCGCCGCCTGACGCCATCGCCACCGGCAACCCCTGACGCCATCGCCACCGGCAACCCCTGACGCCATCGCCAACCCCTTACAGCCATCGCCACCGACCCCGGAGACCTCGACATGCTCGCCGGCGATAGCGAGCCGGTCGGCGCCGGCATCGACCGGGCCCTCGCCACCGCCTACCGACATCTGAACCGGCGCGATTGCACCGAGGCGGAGATGCGGGGGCGACTCGAACGCGCCCACCTCGACCCAGAGGATGTCGAGCAGACGATGGCGATCCTGCTCGAGCAGGGGTACCTCGACGACGCACGGTTTGCGCGCCTGTTCACGCAGGACAAGCGCGAGCTCGAGCAGTGGGGCAGCGATCGGATCAGGCAGGCCCTGCTCAGGCGTGGCGTGCCGTCTGAGCTCGTCGCGGAGGCGCTCGACGCCAAGTCCGGCGAGCCGGGGAACGAGAACGAGAGCGAGATCGAACGCGCTCTCGCCCTGCTTCGGCGGCGGTTTCCGTCGCCGACCGGAGATCGGCGCGAGCGGGAGCGGGCGCTCGGGGTACTGCTCCGCAAGGGCTACGACTCCGACCTCGCGCTGGACGCGGTCGCCGCCCACATCCGACACCCGGCCGCCGCCCGCGTCGGGGATTCTGCCGAATCCTGACCGTGAAACAGATGGATCCGGGCCCGGCGGGAGTCGCCGTGCGTCATTGCGCCGACAGGCCGCCGGTACTACGATCCTGTTAGCGAACGAATGGCCCGCGGGCCACAAAGAACACCAGCAAACTTCGTATATCTTGAATTCCGGACTCAGTGTTGACGGCAATCAAAATCGGGCCTCCTGGTCCTTTCAGACAAGACTCAGAACCCGCCGCGTAGCCGCCGACTGAAGGCAGGCGCCCATCGCCTCGCCGGCAATCCGTTCGTGCAGTCCTGCACGGGCCCTCGGTCGCTCCAAAAACAAAGCGTTTGAAGAGGTTCCGGCCGGCTGGCTGGAGCCTTCTGGAGAGGATCGACCATGGAACTCATCGGTGCCGCAGCGCTGATCGCGGTGGGAATCGTGCTCGCCGCCGTGATCTACGGCCGGATGCACGGCGCCCGGACGGCGCCCGTCGGCCACCCAATCGCCAGCGCGCCGGTCGTCGAGGTCGTGGGGGGGCGGGATGCCATTCCCGCGCGCCGCGATGCCGACCTACTGGAACGCACAACGGCGATGACGCGCCGAGAGGAGGCGCTGGCTGGCAAGGAGGCCGAGGTCGAGAAGGCGCGCGCCGAGATCGCTCAGGCCCGCCAGGAGGTTGAGCGCTCCCTCGAGCACATCTCGGGCCTGTCGGCCGGCCGCGCCAAGCAACTCCTGCTCAAGGAGGTGGAGGAGCAGACCAAGCACGACGCGGCGCGGCGAATCCGCCAGATCGAGGAGGAGACCAAGCGCGAGGCCGAACGCCGAGTCCGCAACATCCTTTCGGTCTGCATGCAGCGTCTCGCGGCCGGCCACGCCGCTGAGACCACCGTGTCGGTGGTGCAGCTCTCGGCCGACGATATGAAGGGCCGGATCATCGGTCGCGAGGGTCGCAACATCCGCGCCCTGGAGAACCTCACTGGCGTCGACTTCATCATCGACGACACGCCGGGCGCGGTCGTTCTGTCCGGCTTCGATGGAGTCCGCCGCGAGATCGCCCGCCTCACCCTCGAGAAGCTCCTCCAGGATGGCCGCATCCACCCGGCCCGCATCGAGGAGATGTACTACCAGGCGAAGTCAGAGCTCGAGAGCCACATCGTCGAGCTCGGCGAGCAGGCGGTGTTCGAGGCCGGCGTCCAGGGCCTGCACCCCGAGCTGGCGAAGACGCTCGGGCGCCTCAAGTTCCGCACCAGCTACGGCCAGAACGTCCTCGCCCATTCGATCGAGGTGTCCCAGCTGGCCGCCATGATGGCGCATGAGCTGGGGGCCAGCCCGAAGACTGCGCGTCGCGCGGCGCTGCTGCATGACATCGGCAAGGCCGTGACCCACGAGGTCGAGGGGCCGCACGCACTCGTGGGCGGGGAGCTCGCGCGCAAGTACGGCGAATCAGAGGCCGTGGCTCACGCAATGGAGGCCCATCACAACGAGGTCGAGCCGCAGACGATCGAGGCCGTGATCGTGCAGGCCGCCGACGCCTTGTCCGGAGCCCGCCCCGGCGCGCGCGGCGAGTCGCTCGAGCAGTACGTCAAGCGGTTGCGCGACCTCGAGCAGATCGCCACCCGGCACGAGGGCGTCGACAAGGTGTACGCGATGCAGGCCGGCCGCGAGATCCGTGTGATGGTCGCCCCGGGTGCAATCGACGACGATGCCGCCACCGCGCTCTCCTACGAGATCGCGCGGGAGATCGAGAAGGAGCTCGAGTATCCCGGCCAGATCAAGGTGACCGTGATCCGGGAATCGCGCGCCGTGGAGTACGCCCGCTGACACGCGCAGCGAATCACCAGGACTGATCCAGGAATCAAATTCCGCTGTTGCGGGTAAACGTCCCGCAGCGGGTCGCACCTGGCAGGGAGGTCGGCGGCTCAGACCCGCAAGCCGCCGAGAAAGGGACCCTCGATGAACCGACGCTTGTTGCGCTCGGGCGCTGTTCGGCGCCTGACGTTCGTAGTTTCTATTTCGTTGGCCAGCTTCGCGGTGGCCACGGCGAGCGCGTCTGCAGCGCTCACGTCTCACGGGCAGCTGCTCCATCTCGCGCCACACAGCCTGAAGGCGAACGCGAATGAGAGCAGTAACTGGTTTGGCTATAACCAGGGCACGCTGGAGCAGGGCAGCACGCTGTTCAACTCGATCACCGGTGACTGGACCGTTCCCACCGCCACGCAGCACACGGCGGGTCAAGCGGAAGACTCGTCGGACTGGATCGGGATCGGCGGCGGCTGCATCGATTCCGGCTGCACCGCAACTGACTCCACACTCATCCAAACCGGCACCGAGCAGGACGTCGACTCCACCGGCGCCGCGTCGTACTCCGCGTGGTGGGAGCTCGTGCCCGCGCCGTCGCTGACGATCAGCAACATGACGGTTGAGCCCGGCGACCATATGCACGCCTCGCTCGCCGAGGTCGTCCCGGACTCGAACGTGTGGACGATCACGCTGGAGGACGTAACTCGCGGCGAGTCGTTCTCCCAGACGGTTCCGTATACCTCGACCCACGCCACCGCGGAGTGGATCGAGGAGACGCCGCTCGAGATCGGCACCGACGCGGGGTTCGCCTCGCTGCCGAACCTGAGCAATCCGGGCTGGACGTCGGCCACGGTCAATGGAGCCTCGGCCAACCTCAAGGCCTCGGAAGCGATGGACCTGATCGACTCGAACAGCAACGTGATCGGTGCCCCGTCGGCGCCGAACTCGACCGCCAACGGGTTCGACGAGTGCACCTGGGCGTCGACGTGCAGCTAGTTTGTAGCTGACGCCGGGCTACTAGCCAGTCTTACGGCTCATCGCGCGTCACCGGCCGGGGGCGCGTGGTGAGCCGTGGCTCGTTCCGGGGGCGCGGTGAGCCGTGGCTCGCTCCAACTGCAGCGGTGAGCCGTGGCTCGCTCCAACTGCAGCGGTGAGCCGTGGCTCGTCGAAACTGCGCGTCAGCCGTGGTGGTGATGGTGCTGAAGGACGCCGTGCGCGGTCCATACCGAGAAATCCGGGATCAGCACGATCGCCAGGATGAGCCCTGCGACCAGTGCCCCTGAGATCGCGATCCAGCGCCCCGTCGCGCCGCCGGCCGCGCCGGCGAGCTGTTCCCGGCCCGGGCGACCGATCCCCAAGGCCCGCGCCACGGCGGGCAGGTGC
The DNA here is from genome assembly GCA_963834625.1 of uncultured Solirubrobacterales bacterium. Taxonomy (GTDB): domain Bacteria; phylum Actinomycetota; class Thermoleophilia; order Solirubrobacterales; family Solirubrobacteraceae; genus Palsa-465. The sequence goes on from CAWICM010000002.1 coordinate 512,111, forward strand.
AGGAGCACGTGCAGGCTCATGAAAACCACCCACACGATGAACGTCAGCTTGTGCAGCTCCACCCACGGATCGCGGTGGCTCGGGCCGAGAATCAGCAGCACCACGCCCGTGGCGAACACCGCGACGGTGGACAGCACGACGATCGGGCCGAGCAGACGGAGGGCGAGTTCGGGCGGCCCCTTGCGGCGATACTCGACGTTGCCGCTGTAGTAGCGGATGAACCGGTAGCCCGTGCTCGCCATCTTGAGCAGAACCGGGCCGATCAACAGCATCCCGACGAACAGGTGCACCGAGACGAATTGACGCAGCTGCGGAATAGTGAATCCGATGACCGCGAGCAGCACGATCAGGATCGCTCCGGTGATCGTGGTCAGCTGCTCGTTACCGTCGGTGCCCCCGCCGGTCAGTGCGGTGCCGCGCGTCCGGTCGGCGTGCGCACGCCGCGCTGCGCGCTCCCGTCCCGGCAGGATGACATCGTCGCTCGTGGCCACCGCGCCCAATGGTGGTCTCGCAGTCGAAGGCCAAGGTGAGCGCTAAATGAGAATGCTCTTTTCCCTGCAAGTACCCTTCGTGTCCGCGGCTTTATGATCGACCGGTTCCTCGCCGGAGGCGCCGGAGTGTGGGCATGCCTGGACTGATCCTTGTAATCGAAGACGAGCCAGGGATCGTCGACTTCCTGGAGCGCGGTCTACGTGCCCTCGGATTCGACGTGACCTCGGCGACGGACGGCGCGGCCGGAGCGGCCGCCGCGATCGATCAAGACGTCGATCTCGTGGTGCTCGACCTGATGCTGCCGGGCCAGAGCGGGCTCGATGTGCTCTCCCGGGTGCAAGAAGCCAAGCCGGGACTGCCGGTCATCGTGCTCACGGCGCTCGGCGAGGTGGAGCACCGAGTAGCCGGTCTCGACGCCGGCGCGGTCGACTACCTCACCAAGCCGTTCTCGCTCACCGAGCTGGCCGCCCGCATCCGCGCCCAGCTCCGCGCCGCCTCGCATGCGCCCCGGACCACGCTCAGTGCCGGCGACATCGAGGTGAACCTGATATCGCGGGAGGTGCGTCGCAGCGGTGATCTCGTGCGGCTGTCGACCACCGAGTTCGAGTTGCTCTCGTACCTGATGCACAACCGCGGTCACGTTCTCTCGCGCGAGCAGATCCTGCGCGCGGTGTGGGGATACGAGTACGACCCCGGCACCAACGTGGTCGACGTGTACATCGGCTACCTGCGGCGCAAGCTGCGCGCGCACGGGACGAACGCGCCGATCGTCACCGTGCGGTCGGTCGGCTACCGCCTGGATGCGAGCACGTAGCGCCCGGTCTCGCCGGCGCTCGCCCGGGGCTCGAGCGCGCATCGCTGCGGTTCTGCCGGCGGGGCTCCGCTGGCGCCTGACGGCTTGGGTGGCCGGTGTGCTGCTCGTGACGGCGGCGGTCGTCTTCCTGGTCGTCTATCAGGACACGGGGTCGCAGCTGCAGGGCGAGATCGATCGCGACATCAGCGGCGACACGACCCAGATGATTCAGTCGCTCCAGGGCGAGAGCGGCCAGTCACCAGCTCGGATCCGCGCCGCCGCGACCGACTACGTCCGCGCCCAGTCCTACACCGCGACCTCGACCATTCTGTTCGTGCTGATGCCAGGGGGCGCGACCGCCAGCAACCATCCGGAGCTGTTCGGGGCGACGCGTCCCCAGCAGGGCGAGAGCAAGGCCGAGCAACTCGTGGAGAACACCGAGGGCCACAATCTCGAGACGCCCCGGCTGGGATATTCCAAAGCGACGGTTCCCGACGTCGGACACACGCGCATCTACGAGCAGCGCGCGGATCTCGGCACGGTGCAGCTGATCGCCGGCGCGGGTGAGCCCCTGTCACTCGTCGAGCGCGCACAGCACGGGGTGGCCCGAGCGTTCGTCCTGGCCGCCGGCATCGTCCTGATCCTCGCCCTGCTCGCCTCATATCTGGCCGGAGCACGGGTATCGGCGCCACTGCGCAGAATGGCGCAGGTCGCGACGCGAGTGGACGCCGGCGACCTCGGGCCGCGCATGGAGATCTCCGGCGACCGGCTCGACGAGGTCCGGGTGCTGGCCGAGGCGTTCAACCGCATGCTCGACCGGCTGGCCGAAGCATTCGCCAGCCAGCGCGAGTTCGTGGCCGACGCGTCCCACGAGCTCCGCACGCCTCTGACCGTGATCAGCGGCCAGCTCGAAGTCCTGGCCGCCCAGGAGAATCCGTCGAGCGCCGACGTGACGCGCGTCGAACGCCTGGCCCGCGCCGAGATCACGCGCATCAGCCGGCTGGTCGACGACCTGCTCGTGCTCGCCCAGGCGGAGCGGACGGACTTCCTGCGCGTCGAGAACGTCGACCTGCGAGCGTTCGTCACCGATCTTTGGGACGGTCTGACCCTGACCGCGGACCGCCGGTTCGAGCTCGGAACGATCGTCGACGGCTCGCTGCGAGCGGACCCCGACCGTCTGGCCCAGGCCCTCCGCAACCTCGCGCGCAACGCGATCGAGCACACGGCCGAGCCCGACGGCCTGGTGCATCTCGCGGTGCGTCCGATCGCCCCCGATCGGATCTGCTTCGAGGTGAGCGATGACGGCCCGGGCATCCCCGCGCACGAGCGGGAGCGTGTATTCGAGCGCTTTCATCGCACGGACACCGGCCGCACCCGCGCCACCGGGGGCGCTGGCTTGGGACTGTCCATCGTCCGCGCGATCGCCGAGGCACACCGCGGCACGGTCCGCGTGGGCGACGCCCCCGACGGCCAGGGAGCTTCGGTGGAGCTCGTGCTTCCGGGCTTTCACCCGAGCTGACCGCGATCGCCCGCCGCTGATCCGACAGCCGCGTCGGCTGAACTTAGACTGACCCATGTGGCCGTGGCGCTGAGTTTGCTCGAGGATGTGCGCTGGCGAGGGCAACCCGTCGTCGGCGACCGTCCCCAGGCCCTGCTGGCGGCGCTGGCGGCCAGCGGCGGCCGTCCGGTGCGAGCCGAGGAGCTGATCGAGCTCGTCTGGGGCGACGAGGCCCCGGCCAACGCGACGAAGGGCCTGCAGGTGCTCGTATCCCGCACGCGTAGCGCCTGCGAGGCCGAGGCAATCGTGCGCGAAGGCATCGGGTACCGGCTCGGGGTCGGCCCGACCGAGGTCGACAGCCTCCGGCTCGCGGCGCTGGTTCGCGAGGCCGCGGCCGGGCTGGAGCGCGATGCAACGTCGGCGGCCGCTCTGGCCCGCGATGCGCTGGATCTGGCCAACGGCGGCCTGACCGCGAGCACCGATGAGCAGGGCGGCCCGCTGCACGACATCCGCCGGGCCGCCGCCGCCGACATCGCGTCCGCCCGCGCGATCCTGGCCCAGGCCCTCAGCCGAACCGGCGCGCACGTCGATGCTCTGCCGGGGCTCGAGGCAGCGCATGCCGAGCGGCCCGACGACGAGCCGCTGCTGGCGGATCTCCTGCGGAGCGAGGCCGTCGTCCGCGGTCCGGCCGCCGCGCTCGAGCGGTTCGATCGCTATCGACGTGAGGTGCGTGAACGGCTGGGCGCCAATCCAGGGGAGCGGCTTCAACGGGCGCACCAGAACCTGCTGGCGCTGGACCAGCCGGTACGCAGTGGCGTCCGCTACGACGCGAGCACGCTGGTCGGTCGCGAGCGCGACCTCGAGCGGCTGCGGGCGCTGATCGCGGGGTGGCGAGTGGTGTCGATCGTCGGCCCGGGTGGGATCGGGAAGACGCGTCTGGCCCATGTCCTCGCGCGCGATGATGTCGTCCCGGTCGTGCACGTGGTCGAGCTGGTGGGCGTCACCGGGGCCGAGGACGTCGTCGGAGAAGTGGGATCGGTGCTCGGCGTGCGCGACTCGATCAGCGACCGGCGCGTCCTGACCGCGGAGCAACGCGCCGACATCCGCGCTCGGATCGCCCAGCGACTCGGCCAGTCGCCGAGCCTATTGGTGCTCGACAACTGCGAGCACGTGATCGGGGCGGTGGCCGAGCTGGTGGCGTTCCTGGTCTCGACCACCGCCGAGCTCCGAGTTCTAGCCACCAGTCGCGCACCGCTGGCCATCGCCGCGGAGCGCGTGTACCTACTCGGGCAGCTCGGGGTCGCGGACGCGAGCCAGCTGTTCTCCGAACGCGCGCTGGCGGCGCGTCCGACCGTCCATCTCGACGCAGCGGTCGTGGCCAGCATCGTCACTCGTCTCGACGGACTCCCGTTGGCCATCGAGCTCGCCGCGGCCAAGGTCCGGGCGATGGCCGTGGAGGAGATCGACCGGCGCCTCGAGAACCGGTTCGCGCTGCTGCGCGGAGGCGATCGGAGCGCGCCCGACCGCCACCAGACGCTCCTTGCCGTGATCGATTGGTCATGGAACCTGCTCGACGACGGCGAGCGGCGGGCGCTTCAACGGCTGGCCCTGTTCCATGACGGATTCACGCTCGAGACCGCGCGCGCCGTGCTCGCGGAGGACGCCATCGACGCGGTGCAGGGCCTGGTCGATCAATCGCTCTTGAGCATCCGCGAGACGCGTACCGGGCTGCGTTACCGGATGCTCGAGACCGTACGCGAGTTCGGGCGGATGCAGCTCATCGACGCCGGCGAAGATCGCGATGCCCGTGCCGCTCAGCGGCGATGGGGTATCGACTATGCGCGCGGGCATGGCGCGCGGCTGACCAGTGCCGATCAACTCGCCGCGATCGATGCCCTCGGTGCCGAGGAGATCAACCTGGCCGACGAGTTGCGCGGCGCGATCGCCGACGGCGACACCTGCGCGCTCGTCCAGCTGCTCGCGGCTCTCGGGACGTTCTGGGCGATACGGGGAGAGCACGCCCGTCTCATCGCTCTGAGCGAGGCTATCGCGGACGCGGTGCGCGACTGGCGCCCGCCGCCGGAACTTGAAGATGTAACCCGCGCGGCGCTGGCCGTGCAGCTGACCAACGTGATGATCGGCGGCGAGGAGCGGATCGCTCCAATCCGCGCCGCGCTGGAGCGACTGGGCCGGGGCGCCGACCCGCGTCTCGCCGGGTCGGTCGCGGTCCTGACCGCCTTCGAGTTCTCCGACCCTGATGTTTCGCTGCGCCGGCTCGAGGTGCTCGCCGACGATGCTGACCGGCACACCGCGCTCGCCGCTCGTCACTGGACGAGCTACGTGCGCGAGAACGGCGGGGATCCGGCCGGGGCGATCAAGGCCGCCGAGCGCGCGCTCGCGCTCGTGCGAGAGGACGACGGACCATGGCAGGGAGCCATGCTTCACAACCAGCTTGCGCAGCTCAAGATGCACCTCGGCGACCGCGGCGCGGCGAGCGAGCATGCGCGGGCCGCCCTGTCCGTGATGCACCGCCTCGGGGCCACCGACGACGAGGTCCAGCTGCGGGCGCTGCTCGCCTTGTGCGCGATCGGCGAAGGTCGGCTAGAGGATGCAAAGAACGAGCTCGAGCAGGTCGACCGCCTCGAGGAGAGCGAAGTGATCTTCGGTGGGATCGCGGTCCGGCAGATCGGTGCTGCCGAGTTGGCGCTCGCTCTCGGCGACGTGGAGGCCGGTCTGCGGATGTACCGGGAATGCGCGGCCGCGATGCGCGCGCTCCAGTTGCCGGGGATACCACGAACCGGCCTCGAGCCATGGGCGCTGTTCGGCGACTCGACCGCTCTGACCGCCCATGCCTATCTCGCCTCCGACGGCGATGAGGCGCACGGGCGAGAGCTGTTTCGTGCCTGCCGCGAGCACGCGTTACGGGTTCTCGAGCCCGCGAACGTCCGCCTGGACTACCCGGTCGCGGGGATGGTGCTGTTCGGGCTCGGTGCCTGGGGTCTGCTGCGCCGGGTGAGCAACGCCGACGATTCGGTGAGACTGCTGGCGCTCGCGGACCGCTTCGCCTACAACCGGACGATCCCGACGATGGCCTGGGAGCGCATCGTTCCCGTTGCCGAAGAGGCGGCGCCCGGCCGGATCGACGAGCTGCAGGCCCACTACGAGGACCGCCGCCCGCCGGACCTGCTCGAGGAGACCCGACGGGCGGTTGAGGAGCTCGCCGGCTGAGGGTCGCGCGAAACCCCGGGCCGGGCGGGCGGGCCGCTTACAGGTGCCGCTTGTAGCTGCGCACCGACAGCGGCGCGAAGATCGCGATCACCACTGCCGCGGCCAGCAGCGTCCAGCCCACCTGACCGCTGATCGTGGCGTGGTTGGCCAAATCGCGCGTGGCGGACACGAGGTGCGAGACCGGGTTGATGTTCACGAACGTCGCGAGCGGGCCCGGCAGTGTGTGCACCGGCACGAACGCGTTGGACAGGAACGTCAGCGGGAACAGGATCATCATCGAGAACCCCTGCACGCTCTGGGCGCTCCGGGCGATGGTGCCGATCCAGGTGAAGATCCACGCGATCGCCCAGCCCGTGAGCACCGCCAGCGCGATCGCCGCCAGCACGCCGAGCGGGCCGCCGTGCGGGCGGTATCCGATGATCATCCCCATGACGAAGGTCAGGCTCGCGGCGATCAGGTAGCGGAGCAGGTCGGCGACCATGGGTCCCGCGAGCGGTGCGATCCGGGCGATCGGGAGCACCTTGAAGCGATCGAACACGCCCTTCTCCATGTCCTCCCGCAGCTGCACGCCGGTGGACATGCAGGTGGTGAGAACCGTCTGGGCCACGATCCCGGGGATCATCAGCGGCAGGTAGCTCTTGACGTTGCCCGAGATGGCGCCACCGAACACGTACGCGAACATCGCGGTGAACAGCAGCGGCTGCAGAGTCACGTCGAAGAACTGCTCCGGGTTGCGCCGCATCTTCTTGAGCGCCCGCCATGCCATCGAGAGCGTCTGACTGACCGTCTCGGTGACCGTGGTGCGGGGCCTGGCGCGAGCGACCGCGGCGGCTGGGTCCACGCCGCGGGGCAGCGTCGGCGGGGCGCCGGTCGGGGGACTCGGATCAAACGTAATCGTGCTCATGTGGCGACCTCCAGGGCGGCTTCGTCGTGGGCGGCCTCGTCGCGGTCCTCGGGCTGGCCGGTGTCGTGGCCAGTCAGGGCGAGGAACACCTCGTCGAGGGTGGGCTTGGCGACGCTGACCGAAGCGATCGGCACGGCAGCGTGGCGCAGACCGATCAGCACGTCGCCGGCTAGATCGGCGTCGTCGAGTGGCACGTTGATCCGGGCGGACTCCGGCGCGAGCACCGGCTCGCCGCCGACCACGCGGCGGACCACATCCCGCGCGAGCTCCTGATCGGCCCCGGCCGCGAGCTGCAGCTGCAGCGTCGAGTTGCCGACCGAGCTCTTCAGCTCGTCCGGCGAGCCCTCGGCCACCTTGCGGCCGCGGTCGATGACCGCGACCCGGTCGGCCAGCTGATCGGCCTCGTCGAGGTACTGGGTGGTCAGCAGGACCGTGCAGCCGTCGGCGACCAGCTCGCGGATCGTGTCCCACATCTGCCCCCGCGTGCGCGGGTCAAGACCGGTCGTCGGCTCATCCAGGAAGATCAGGGGCGGCCTGGTGATCAGGCTCGCCGCGAGGTCCAGTCGACGGCGCATGCCGCCCGAGAACTGGGCGATCGGCTTGTCCGCCGCGTCCTCGAGGCCGAATTGGGCGAGCAGGCGGCCGGCGGTGGCGCGAGCCTCCGCCGAGCGCAGGCCCTGCAGGCGGCCGAACAGCCACAGGTTCTCGGTGGCGGTCAGATCGTCGTCGACCGACGCGTACTGACCGGTCACCCCCAGCAGTTGGCGGACGCGGTGCGGCTCGTGCGCGACGTCCACACCGAAGACGCGAGCCTGCCCCGCGTCGATCGGCAGCAGCGTGGCCAGCATCTTCAGCATCGTCGTCTTCCCGGCTCCGTTCGGACCGAGAACGCCGAAGATCTCGCCACGGGAGACCTCGAGGTCGATCCGGTCGACGGCGCAGAACCCGCCGAACTCCTTGACCAACCCCGTGGCGTGAACAGCGGTTGTCGGTGTCATCTCGTCGCTTCCTTTGAAATCTCGGGTCTCATGCGACGTGAACGCTAGGTGGCTGCGGTTTCACGGCACCTACGCCGCGGTTTCGCGCGCCTACCGCGGTGAAACGGCGCGAGTACTCTTGGGCGAGTGACGGTCGGCGCGGCAATCCTCTTGATCGCCGTCGGCGCGATCCTGAAGTGGGCCGTGACCGCTCACGTCAGCTGGATCGACATCCAGACCGCCGGAACGATCCTCTTCGTCGTCGGGCTGGTCTCGCTCGTGCTGGCCGTCGTATACGCGTTCTGGCGGCCTGGTCGCCGCCGCGGCCCGGGCTACTGATCCTCAGCACCGATGGGTGCCACCGAGCCGCCTCGGTACCCTTGCCCGCAGTGAAGCTCTACCACGTCACCACATTCGGCTGCCAGATGAACGAGCACGACTCCGAGCGCATGAAGGGGATGCTCGAGTCGCTCGGCTACACCGAGGCGCAGGAGCGCGATCAGGCCGACCTGATCCTGTTCAACACCTGCTCGATCCGGGAGAAGGCCGACAGCCGGTTCGTTGCTCACCTCGGCGAGGCCAAGCGGGTCAAGTCCGAGCGCCCCGAGGTGACCGTCGGTGTGGGTGGATGCTGGGCGCAATCGGTCAAGGAGGAGGTGTTCGCGCGATTCCCGTTCGTGGACGTCGCCTTCGGACCCGGTCAGGTGCACAAGCTCGCCGAGTTCCTGGTCAGCGACTCGCTCACCGCACAGGGCTACTTCGAGTTCGAGGGCTTCACCGGCCACCTGCCGGCCAAGCGGGCTCGCGATTACCACGCCTGGGTCCAGATCAGCGTGGGGTGCAACTGCGTGTGCTCGTACTGCATCGTCCCGTCGACCCGCGGCCGGGAGGTCAGCCGACCGGGGGGCGAGCTGATTGCCGAGGTGCAGGCCCTCGCCGCCGACGGTGTTCGCGAGGTCACGCTCCTCGGGCAGAACGTCAACTCCTACGGACGCGATCTACCGCGCGAGCAGCGGACGACGTTCGCCGAGCTTCTGACTCGGGTCGATGCAGTCGAGGGAATCGACCGGATCCGCTACACGAGCCCACATCCCAAGGACATGCGCGAGGACGTGATCCGGGCCCACGCCGAGCTGCCCGCGCTGTGCGAACACATCCATCTGCCCCTGCAATCCGGGTCGAGCCAGGTGCTCAAGCGCATGCGGCGCACATACACGCGCGAGCGCTACCTCGACCGCGTGGCGATGATCCGCGAGCACGTCCCCGACTGCGCGCTGACCACCGACATCATCGTCGGGTTTCCCGGCGAGACCGAGGCCGACTTCGAGCAGACGGTCGAATTGGTGGGTGAGGTCGGCTACGACGGCGCGTTCACGTTCATCTACTCCCCGCGGCGGGGCACGGAGGCGGCGGAGCTACCCGATCAGGTACCGCACGAGGTCAAGGTCGAGCGCCTGCAGCGGCTGGTGGACGTGGTCCAGCACCGGGCGCACGAGCGCGCCTCCCGGTTTGTCGGACGCACGCTGGAGGTGCTCGTCGAAGGCCCCTCGCGAACCGATCCATCCCGACTGCGGGGCCGTTCCCGGCACAACAAGGTCGTGAACTTCACCGGTCTCGGGGCTCCGGGTGAGCTCGTGGACGTCGAGATCCTCGACGCGACGAGTCAGACGTTGAGCGGTCAGGAATCGATCCTGAGCCGCGCCACGGGCTGACCCGCGCAGGACATTCGTCCACTCCTGCCATTTCGGTCAAGCGGACATCCGTCCAGAGGTCGATTGCGCGCAAGGTTCGGGGTCTGAGGCCGCCGACACGCTCTCTGTGGGAGTAATCCGCGGACCTGTGGAGCGCTGATGGCCACCCTGGCGGCGGTCACGAACATCCCTGCGCTGGGGCTGGTTGCCGAGGACGGCACCCTGGCGCGTTGCACCGAATCCTTCCGCCGCTGGTACGAGGACAAGGAGGCGCTCTGCCGCGAGTCGCCCGAGCTGAAGCGGGTCCTCGAAGGCCAGGCCAACGCCGCGGTGCTGAAGCTCGACGGCGTCGCCATCGACATCACGGCGATGGCGGACCGGGACGGCGGCCGCCACGTCCTGCTGACGCTGCCGACGAGCGCGCTGCCCTCCCTCGGGGACGCCGGCGAGGCCCTGCTCGACGGCGCGCTCGACGAGAGCCCCGCGCTCGTCTGGCTGAAGGATCTCGAAGGCCGCTACGTCCGGGTCAACTCCCGCTTCACCGCGTTCCTGGGTACGTCCGAGGAGCGGCTCCTGGGGCGGACGGATGCCGAGGTGCCCCCGGCCGAGACGGTCGACGGCCCTCGCGCGGAGGACCGCGAGGAGGACGTCGAGGAGCCCCTGCAGCTCGAGTACTTCGTCGGGCCCTATCAGGGACGCGAGGCACTGGTCGTCCTGCGCTTCCCGGTCGGCGACCGCCAGGGGGCCCCGTCGCTCGTGTGCGGCGTCGCCGCGCCGTCCTCGGACGCCCAGGTGGCCCGGAGCGAGGCAGCCCGCCTGTTGCGGGTCGAGCGCTGGAGCCGGCTTGACGCCGAGAGCGTCCGGGCGGAGTTACTGGCCGATTGGGGCGTCCTCCCGGATGCCCGAGGCAGAATCGCGGCCTCTGCCGCCTCCGAGCCGGTGCCGGGCTCGGCCGAGCAGGAAGCGGCCGTGGCCGAGGCACGAAACGAGCGGGCCACCGCCGTGGCCGAGCGCGACGCGGCGCTCAGCGCAAACGACCAGCTGGCCAGCGATATCGAGTCGACCCGGACGCGAGTCGCCGAGCTCGAGCGCGCGCTGGAGTCGGCGCGCTCCGACAGCGAGCGGGGAGACGCCGAGACAAAGCTCGCCGAGCAGGCTGCCGAGCTGGATCGGGCGTTGACCCGGGAGCGCGAGCGGGCCGAGGAACTCGAGCGCACCCTCGCCCTGGTGCGCCAGCGGCTCGGCGACGATGCCGAGGCCGCTCGGGCCGAGGTGCAGCGGGCGCGGGCCGATGCCGAGGCGGCTCGCACCGAGGTGCAGCGGGCTCGGGCCGACGTCGAAGCGGCGCGGACCGATCTGGAGAAGGCGCGGTCCGACGCCGACGCGATCCGCACGGCGGCGAGCGCCGAGCGGGAGTCCGCCGTGGGCGCCAGGGCCGAGCTCGAGCGCGAGCTCAAGCAGTCCCGTGATCAGCTCGCCGCGCTCGAGCGCCAGCAGGGCGCGGACGACTCGGGCGCGCAGCTCCGTGCGGCTGATAAGGCCCGGATCGCCGCAGAGGGCGCGCTGGCCGACGCGATCGCCGAGCGCGACACCGCGCTCAAGGCTCGGGCCGGCCTGACCGGCGAGCTCGAGCAGGAGCGCAAGCAGGTCGCCGGCCTGCGCGAGGCCGGCGTCGCCGCCGAGGAGCGGCTGCGCGAGCTGACCGGGCAGCTCGAGCGTGAGCGGGTCCGAGCGGCGGGTCTCGAGCCGGCACAGGCCCGGATCCAGGAGCTCGAGCGCGAGCATCGAACGACCGTGATGCGGGCCGACAAGGCAGACGTCGAGCTGCAGGTGGCGGCACAGCGAGCCGAGAAGGCCGAGGGCGATTTGAAGAACGTGCTGGCTCGGGCCGATCAGGCGGCTGGCGAGCTTCGCATGGCCGTCGGCCGGGCCGACAAGGCCGAGGCCGCGGTCGAGCAGTGGCAGGCTCGGGCCAAGCAGATCGAGCCCGAGCTCGAGCGTGCCCGTGCGCGCGTCCAGGCGCTCGAGGACAAGCTCGAGCAGGACAGGACGCGGGTGACCGAGCTCGAGGGCGGCCGCACGCAGGACCGCGTGCGGATCCAGGCGCTTGAGGAGAAGCTCGAGGAAAGCCGCACGCGCGTGTCCGCGCTCGAGCTCGAGCGCGACGCCGATCGGGCGCGGATCGAGCAGCTCGAGGGCTCGCGGAGGGCCGGGATGGCACGGGTCGAGGAGCTCGAGGGCGAGCGCAAGGTCGATCGGGCGCGGATCGAGGAGATGGAGAGCGAGCTCGAGCTGGCGCGTGCCAAGGCCGAAGAGGCGGAAAGCGCGATCGCCGACCTCGAAACCCGGCTCGAGGAAGCCGAGTCGCAGCCTGTTCCCGTAGTGGCCGAGGCGCCCGCCCCGGTCGTCGAGGAAGATGTGCCCGCGCCGGCGATCGAGGCCCACACGGCCGATCCCCTGCCCACCGTGGCCGAGCTGGCCAGGCTCGAGACGTCGGTCGACGCGCCCGAGGGCCAGACCGCAGTCGCGGCCGGCGTCAGCTGGCAGCCCACCGCGAAGCGGACGCTGTCCGCCTCGCTGGCCCGCGAGTCGGTGTGGCGCAACGTGCTCAAGGAGACCGTGCAGGTGCTGGGGTCGGAGGGCGGTTGGGACACCGTGACCGCTTGGCTGCCCGACGAATCGAACGGCCTCGGCTGCGCGGCCACCTGGACAGCGCACCGCGGCCTGGACCGATTGGAGTCGCTCACCTGGGAGGTCCCGGTCAAGCGCGAGGGCTCTTTGCTGGACCAGGCTCTCCAGGCCCCGCATCTGACCTGGCTCACCGACATCGACACGGTCGACGACGCCCGGCTGCAGACCGCCGCCGCGCATGGCATGAATTCGGCGCTGCTGCTGCCGGTTCGCAGCGGCACGAGCACCATCGGCCTGCTCGAGCTGCTGACCCACGACAACATCGAGCCCGACGCCCAGATCGCGCTGTCGCTCGAGGCCTCGGCGTTACAACTAGGGCGCTTCGGCCACCTCCTGAGTCTCGGTAAGTCCTCGTAGCGGCGTCTCCGCGGGTCCATCCGGGACGTATGCGAACATCTGTTCGTATGCGCTGGAGCAACCTTGAAATAGGCGAGGAGGAGCGGGCGCATCTTCCAGGTTACCGGGAGGAGGCGGTGGTCCGCCATTTCGACGCACCCGAGGCGATCGAGACGAGGTTCTACGAGGTCAGGGCCAAATCGATCCTCAACCGCGTGCCCGAGTCGTCGCAGGTTCCGTTCCGCTGGACGATCAACGTCTTTCGCGGCTGCACTCACTCGTGCGTTTACTGCCTCCGCGGCGATACGCCTGTGCTCATGGCCGACGGACGGCACAAACCGATCGCCGAGTTGGAGGTCGGAGATGCCATTTACGGCACGCAGGCGGGCGAGTCCGGCTACCGACGCTACGCCCGGACGACGGTGCTCGACAAGTGGATCACGATCAAGCCGGCGTACCGGGTGACGCTCGAGGACGGCACCGAATTGATCGTGAGCGGGGACCACCGGCTGCTGAGCAATCGCGGCTGGAAGCATGTGGTCAACTCGGCTCGGGGCGAGCCGGATCGACCGCACTTGACGACACGGAATCGGCTCGTTGGGACCGGCGGGTTCGCAACGCAGCCGGTTCACGATGACGGCTACCGACGGGGTTACCTGTGCGGAATCATCCGCGGTGACGGCACGCTCGGCTCCTACGACTTGCGCCGCAGCGGAGGCGGCCGCTACACCGGTTATCGCTTCCGGCTCGCCCTGACAGACCTCGAGGCGCTGCGGACGGCCCGCGAGTTCCTGACCGCGGCAGCCGTCGACACAGGCGAGCGGGTATTCCAGCGCGCCGTGGGCGGCCGGCGAGAAATGCGCACGATCTCGGCGCAGAGCGCTTCCTCATTCGACCGAATCAGCGAACTGATCGAGTGGCCGGTGATGCCGAGCGTTCAGTGGTGCAGCGGCTTCCTGGCCGGGGTCTTCGACGCGGAGGGCTGCCGGAGCGCCTACGCCATGCGGATCGCCAACACCGACCCGCTGATCCTTGCCTGGACCGAGGCGTGTGCACGTCGACTCGGATTCGACACCGCAGTCGATGCGACTACCAACCCCAACGGCCTCAAATCGATCCGGATCCGCGGGGGGCTTTCCGAGCACCTGCGGTTCTTCCACCTGACCGACCCGGCGATCACGCGGAAGCGCGACATCGAGGGGCAGATGGTCAAGACGTTTGCGAAGCTGAGAGTGGCGGAGATCGAGCCGCTCGGACAGGCGCTGCCGCTGTACGACATCACCACGGGGACCGGCGACTTCATCGCCAACGGGGTCGTGAGCCACAACTGCTTCGCCCGGCCGACGCACAAGTATCTGGAGTTCGACGCCGGCCGGGACTTCGAGCGGGAGATCGTGGTCAAGGTCAATGCGCCCGAGCTGCTGCGGGCCGAGCTGGCGCGACCATCGTGGAAGGGCGAGCACGTGGCACTCGGCACGAACACCGACCCGTACCAATGGGTCGAGGGCCGGTACAAGCTGATGCCGGGGATCTGGGAGGCCATGCGCGATGCTGGCAATCCCTGCTCGGTGCTCACGAAGTCTCCGCTTCTCTTGCGCGACCTCGAGCTGATGAAGCAAATCAACGAGCGGACGGAGTTCGGCGCTGCGCTGTCGGTGCCGACGCTGGATGAGCGGGCGTGGAGGGCAACGGAGCCGCGGTCGCCGAACCCGCGGGCGCGGCTCGAGGCGGTGGCAGAGCTGACAAGAGCGGGGATCCGGACCGGCGTGCTGGTGGCGCCGCTGATGCCCGGCATCAACGACTCGCCGGAGCAGATCGCGCCGATCCTGGAGATGGCGTCCGCGGCGGGCGCGGCTTATGTGACGGGTATCGCACTACACCTGCGCGGGGACGTGAAGAACCTGTTCTTCGAATGGCTGCGCGAGCACCGGCCCGATCTCATCCCGCTTTACAAGCGCCTGTATCAGCGGGGCGCCTATATGCATCCCGACGAGCGCAGGCGCATCAGCCAACTCGTGAAGGGGCCCGATCTCCCGCCGGGACAGCGGATGAGGGCTCGCCTCGCGCCACGCCGGCCGGACGAGCGGCAGGGTGCCGGCGGGCCGGCGGCCGGCCCAGCAGACAGGCCGGCCAGCGCGCCGCCAGAGCGAGCGCGTACGGGGGCGTCCGATGGGCCCGGTTGGCTACCGGATCAGGGACGCCTATTCTGAACCTGACGTGAAACCTCCGGCGAAAGGCGGTGGTACGTAGAGCGTGACTGACGAGGAACAGAACAAGCCAAGGCAGATGCGAGACCGCTTCCGGCCGTCCCGCCCGGATTTCCGCTTCGACCAGATGTTCGAGACCCACAGCGATGCGTGGGAGCGCGTCGGGCTGACGGTCGACATCAACCAGCGAACCCTGCGCAGCGCACAGCGGCGCGCGGCCGTGCTGGTGCCGCTGTTCGTGGCCGTGGTCGTCGTTTACAACAACTACCAGCATTGGTTCCACGTCGGCACGCACAGCGGCCTGATCACGCCGGTCCGGATTGCTGCGGTGCTCGCGCTGCTGGCGCTGGGCTGGGCCGTGGCGCGCGACATCGGCCGTGCCGCAGCGCCCACGCTGTTCAAGCGTATGGACCCGTCGACTGCCGGTACCGTCGGCTTCCTAGTCCGCCTGTGCACAGTGGCGATCACGCTGGGCCTGGCGCTCAGCATCGCGGGCGCGAGCGCGAGTTCGCTGATCGCGGGGAGCGCGTTCACCGCGGTCATCCTCGGTCTGGCTGCGCAGCAGACGCTGGGCAACCTGTTCGCCGGCATGGTGCTGCTCAGCGCGCGACCGTTCCGCGTCGGCGAGCGCGTCCGCTTCCAGGCCGGCGCCGTCGGGGGACAGCTCGAGGGAATCGTCAGCTCGCTCGGCCTGCTCTACACGACCCTTGCCCAGGGCGAGGACCGCATCATGGTGCCCAACAACGTCGTGCTGTCGGCCGCGGTCGTCCCGCTCCGGGAGCCCGATTCGGTAGACGTGCGGGTCCGACTCGGCAGCGGCATCAGCATCAGCCAGGTGCAGACGATTCTCGACGATCGAATCGCCACGCCGACGCGCCGGTCCCCGACCGTGCTGCTCGAGGAGGTCGACGGGGACGACGTCGTGGTGCGGGTCCAGGCCACGCCCGATCGGCCCGACGACGGCGCCCGGCTGGCCGACGAGGTGATCGCTGCGCTCTCGACCGTGACCGGAGAGCACCAGATCGTCGACCACGATGACGGAAAGCCGCGCGAGGAATGGGATCCTGCCGCCTCGCGCACACGCACACGGTGACGCCGTCGCGCCGCTGGCGCGAGCGCCCGCCGCACGGCTGACCGAGGGCGGAATCGGCTGATCGCGGGCTAATCGCCGGCCGCGGGGGTCCGAACCAGCGACTGGACCGCGTCCACGATCGCGTCGGCGTCGATGCCGCTCTCGTGGATCAGCTCCGCCGGCGTGCCGGAGCCGGGCATGTCGCGGACCGCGAGCTTGTGCACGCGGACGCCCTCGACCTCGGCCAGGGCGGCCAACACGGCGTCGCCGATTCCGCCTTCGGGCCAGTGGTCCTCCACGGTGACGAGCGCGCCGGTGTCGGCGGCCGCCTGACGGAGGGTCTCCTCGTCCACGGGCTTGACCGAATAGAGATCGATCACGCGGGCCGCGATGCCCTGCTCGCCCAGACGGTCGGCCGCCTTCAGCGCCTCGTGCAGCGTGACGCCCGCGGCCACCAGCGTGACCTGGTCGTCGTCGGAGGAGCGCAGGACCGTGGACCCCCCGATCTCGAACCGGTCATCCGGCTTGTAGATCGTCGGGGTCGCGCCGCGGCTCGTGCGCATGTAGGCGATGCCGGGATAGTCGGCCATCAGACGGACGAGCGACGCGGCCTGGTTGGGGTCCGACGGGTAGAGCACGACGCTCGAGTGCACGGCACGGAATGCCGCCAGGTCCTCGAGCGCCATCTGGGACGGACCGTCCTCGCCGATCGAAGATCCGGCGTGCGAGCCCGACAGGCAGATGTGCGCGCGGCTGATCGCGGCCATCCGGACGAAGTCGTACGCGCGGCTGAGGAACGCCGCGAATGTGGACGCGAACGGACGGAAGCCGCGAACCTGCAGCCCGACCGCGGCGGCGACCATCTGCTGCTCGGCGATGAACATCTCGAAGTAGCGCTCGGGATGGGCCTTGGCGAAGATCTCGGAGTAGGTCGAATTCGACACCTCGCCGTCGAGCGCGACGACGTCCGCGCGCTCGGCGCCCAGCGCGGCCAGCGCCTCACCGTAGGCCCGGCGCGTCGCGACCTCGTCGTCCGGGCCCCAGCGTGGCCATTCGATGGAATTACCGAGGTCGATCTCGTGGGGCGAGGCATCGCCCTCGGGCTTGGCCACCTCGACCTGGAGCTTCCGATCTCCGCCCAGCTCCTCGATCGCCTTCTTCGGGTCCGAGAGCGGCTTGCCGTGCTTGCCCAGCTGGTCCTCGACCTCGCTGGCGCCCTTGCCCTTCTTGGTTCTGGCCACGATCACGGTGGGACGGCCCTCGGTGTGGGCGGCCTCGGCGTAGGCGCCGTCGATCGCCTCGACGTCGTGGCCGTCGATCTCGATCGCGTGCCAGCCGAACGCGCGCGCCCGATTGGCATAGGAGTCGAGATCCCAGCCGTGCATGGTCTCGCGGGTCTGCCCGAGCCGGTTGACGTCGATGATCGCCGTCAGGTTGTCGAGGCCGTTGAAAGCGGCGTGTTCGAACGCCTCCCACATCGAGCCCTCGGCCATCTCGCTGTCGCCGCAGAGCACCCACACGCGGTAGGGCAGCTGCTCCAGGCGCTTGCCGGCCAGCGCCACGCCGACGCCGATCGGCAGGCCCTGCCCGAGCGAGCCGGTGGCCACGTCCACCCACGGGAGCACCGGGGTCGGGTGCCCCTCCAGGCGGCTGCCCAGCTTGCGGAAGGTGAGCAGCTCGTCGTCGGTGATCGCTCCGGCGGCCTTGAGCGCGCTGTAGTACAGCGGCGAGGCATGGCCCTTGGAGAAGATCAGGTGGTCGTTGCGAGGATCGTCGGGCCGGCCGAAGTCATAGTGCAGGTACTTGGCCAGGAGCACGGCGACCAGATCGGCGGCGGACATCGAGGAGGTGGGGTGGCCCGAGCCGGCCGCGTCGCTCGAGCGAATCGAGTCGACGCGCAGTTGCTGTCCAAGCTCGCGCCAGAAGGTGGCGTCATCCATGAGCCGATCGTACCCCTCGATGCCGGGCCGGAACCGGCTCCCCGCGAGACGCCTGGTGCTTACGGGCCCTTAGCCCGCTGGCCGGCCACGATCCGCGCGGCGATCCGCTCGCTGCCCAGGCGGCGGCTCACCGCGGCGCTGAACGCCGGCGCGATCGACGCGGCGGCGGTCCCCAGCCGCAGACCCACCGACGCCACCTCGACCTCCGCCCGGTTTCGCTCGATCGCCGACACCACCGCCTTGGCCACGTCCTCGGGAGAACGGGTGCCGATTCCCGGGGGCAGCTTGGCCCCCGAATCGGCGAACATGCCGGCGTCGCGGATGAAGCCCGGGAGCACCACCGAGACGCCGACCCCGGTGCGGCGAAGGTCCTCGCGCAGTGCCAGCGCAAAGCCCCGGAGCCCGAACTTGGTCGCACAGTAGATCGAGGCCACCGGGGTGGTCGCCTTGCCCTGCAGCGAAGACATGAACACGAGATGGCCGCGGCCGCGCTCGACCATCCCCGGCGTCAGGGCGTGGGCCAGCGCAATCGGGGCTCTGAGGTTGACCTCGAGCATCTGATCGATCTGCTCCTGGCTGAGCTCGTCCAGCAGGCCGCCCGAGGGCACGCCCGCGTTGGCGATCAGGACGTCGACCGCCCCGGCCTGCTCGACCAACCGCTCGACGTCCTCGCGCAGCGAGAGATCGCAGGCGATCGCGCGCGCCCCCAGTCGGTCCGCAAGCGGATCGAGCACCTCGGCCCGCCGCCCGGTCAGGATCAGCTCACCGCTCGCGGGCGCGACGGCTCGAGCGATGGCACGCCCGATGCCGCCGCTGGCGCCGGTCAGCAGCACTGTGCCGGACAGGGCACTCATGAGCTCTTGGGAAAGACCGCCAGCGTCGCCGTGAAGCCGTGCAGGAAGCTGCGCCCGCCGACCGGCCCGATCTCGCCGGCCGCGAAGAACCCAGCCGAGGGAGCTCCGCCGAGCTCGTGCTCGATGGCCTCAACGTCGTGGTCGGGGATGCCGAACATCGCGCTGCCGCGACCATTGCACGTGAATACGAGCGCGCCGGCGGGCCGTTCCCCGGCGAGCGCCTGGACGCGCAGCTTGAGCGCCTCGTGCAGGTCTTCGTCGGCCGAGCGTGCGTCGCGCGCGTGCAGCCTGACCACCTGACCCGACTCCACCTGGGTGCCGACCACGAGCGCGCCGGCCTCGGAGTCCGCGCCCAGCACGCCGCGCACGAGGAAATCCCCCTGCTCGTACTCGGGCTTGCCCCCGTCGATCACCACGCCGATTAGCAGTCCGCCGGCGACCAGGCCCCGCTCGCGCGCCGATAGCTCGGAGATGATCACCTGCAGCGTCTCGAGCGCGGGCCTCCCCGCCAACTCTTGGATGACGTTCCCCTCGGCCGCGGTGATCGTGACCTCACGACCGACTGGTGCCGCGCCCTGAGAGACGCACGGCAGCATCTCGACGCCCCGCAGGCTGACCCCAACGGCTCCGCCGTCGCACACGGCGTCGCCGAAGAACAACGCGGCGTCGCCGGCGGCGGTGCGGGCGCTGGCGATCCCGCCCAGCACGGAGACCGCGGGCGACTGCACAGCAATCGCGTCGAGCACGGCGTCGGTGGGGAACGAGTATGGATCGGTCAGCAGCAGCACGCCACTTGACCCGTCGAGGGCGGGGAGTCCCTCGATCTCGTACTCGGGCTCGTCGCCCACCACCGTGGCGTGAAACGGCGTCGCGTCGCCGTCGTCGAAGGCGGCCGCCCACACCGCTACCGCGGTGCCCTGCTCGAGCTCGCGGCCACCGCCGAGGACGCCACCCGCGCCGCAGCCGACGAGCGCGCGGGGGGCCAGCGCGCCATGGACACCTTCGAGCGTGGCCTCGGGGGCGACGAGATGCGTGCCGCTCGCGAACACCAGCGCCAGATCAGCCGGCGCGCCCCCCAACGCCTCGGCGGCCGCGCGCGCGGCCTCGACGCCTGCCTCGAGTGGATCGTGCTCGGTGGAGATCCCGGTCCCGATCCGGGTGCTCACGCGATCACTCCAGGCCGCATTGCTCCACGATACTGCGGGTCATGCCGCGCACGGACGTGATCGCCCTGTTCGGGCCGACCGGCGTGGGCAAGACCGATGTCGCGATCGAGTTGGGCCGACAGCTGCGGGCGCTGGGGGAGCGACCGGTCGCGGTGTCGGCCGACGCGCTTCAGGTCTACCAGGGACTCGAGATCCTGACCGGAGCGGCCCGGCCTCAGGAGCGAGCTCAGCTCGAGCATCGTCTGATCTCGTTCCTCCCTGTCGACGCGACCTTCAGCGCCGGGCAGTACGCCGAGCTCGCGCACGCCGAGATCGACGGGCTGCTCGAGGCCGGAGCGAGGCCGATCGTGGTGGGGGGAACCGGGCTGTACCTGAGGGCCGCGCTGGCCGAGCTCTCCCTGCGTCCTCCGCCTCCGGAAGGGGCGCGCGAGCGGTGGCTGGGCGAGCTCGAGCGGCGCGGAGCCCCGGCGCTGCACGGCGTGCTCCGAGAGCGCGCACCCTGGGCCGCGGAGGAAATCGATCCCGGCGACCGCCAGCGCATCGTCAGGGCGCTCGAGCTGTTCGACGCCGGCGAGCTCGAGCGCCACGGCGAGGGTTCGCAACTGTGGACCGACGAGGTGCGCCGCAGCACCCTGCTGGTCGGCCTGGTGCTCGAGCGCCAGCAGCTCTACGAGCGGATCGATGCGCGCGTCGACGCGATGGTGGCCGCCGGGGCGGCGGAGGAGGTTCGGCGCGCGAACGCGGCGGGCGCGTCGATCACCGCCCGCAAGGCCCTCGGCTTCGAGGAACTGCTGACCGGTGACGTCGAGGCGATGAAGCGCCGGACCCGCAACTACGCCCGGCGCCAGCTGACCTGGATGCGCAAGCTCTCCGCCGTCCACACGATCGATACGACCGGCCGCTCGCCGGAGGACGCGGCTCGCGAGGCGCTCGAGCTGTGGCTCACGGCAGCGGGGTGAACGGATACAGCACGACCGCGGCGGCCACCACGCAAGCCATCCAGAGCAGCACGACCTTACGCCGCGGCCCGATGCGCGCGATCAGGTCGGCCACCACCAGGTAGATGCCGGGCATCACGATCACCATGTAGTACAGGTAGCTGGTCCGGCTCTCGAACACGCTGAGCGCCACGAACGGCATATAGGTCCCCAGGAACCAGGCCAGCCCCACCAGTCCCACCTCGTTCGTGCGACGCAGGCGTGTCCGCACCACCGGGCGCGCCGCGAACAGCAGCGCCGGCACCGCGAGCAGCAGGATCGGCGGGCTGATCAGACCGAGGAAATGTACGGCCGGCGACACCTGGTTGAGCGAGGGGGTCGGGCGGGCCGGGTTGATCTGGAGATACGTGATCAGCTTGATGTCGAGCAGCCAGTCCCACGGATAGGAGGCGATGCCCGTCGGCCCGTGCGGGCTGGTCTGATTCGCGGCGTAGCTCAGCATGTGCGCGATGTGCCCGAACGCTCCACCCGGCACGCGCTTGCCCGTTTGTGGGCTGTAGGGCGGGGCGATCCAACCCATCACCGTGAGCGCGGCGATGAAGGTCACGATCGCCGCGCCCACGCTCATGCTCAGGTTTGCCAGCCTTCGCAACCCGTCGGTCCGAAGCCGCCACCAGCGCAGGAGCTCGAGGACGGCCAGGGCGAACAGGACGTAGGGCGCGACCTCCTTGGCGCTGGCACCCAGCCCGATCACCGCGCCGGCCAGGATCGGACGCTCGCGCAGGTAGAGCACCGCGCCCCAGATCATCGCCGCGGTGGCATAGATGTCGAGCGTGCCGATCCGGCTGTGGACGAGCAGGAGGTTGTCGCAGGCCATCAACGCGGCGGCGCCGAGGCCCAGCCAGGGCCCACCTCCCGCCGCCCGTACCAGCGCGAACATGCCCAGCATCGCCACCGTGCCGAGCAGCACGCTGGGCAGCCGCCAGGCCAGAGGCCCGTCGCCGAACAGCTCGATTCCACCCGCGATCAGCAGCTTGCCGAGTTGGGGATGCTCGGAGTTGCCGTCGTCGCCCAGCGGCGTGGTGTCGTAGGGGGCGCCCTGCGGGGGCCGGATCCCGGCGATCACGCGGGCGGCGTTGACGTAGTAGTCCTCGTCGAAGATCAGCACGTGGTCGCTGGACGAGCGGCACGGAGCGCGGCACGGCTCGCCGATCCAGGCCAGGCGGGCGAGGAGCGAGACCAGCAGCAGCGCGCCCAGCAGCCAGTAGACGAGCGGCCGCCCGCGCACGGTCCGTTCGTGCAGGCGCGTCACCATTGCGCGCGCGACGGTACACATACACTGCCGCCCCGTGGAGTTCGAGAAGTGGCAGGCGCTGGGCAACGACTACGTGATCGTCGAGGCGGCACACCTTCCGTTCGAGCTGACCTCGCGCCGAATCCAGGCGATCTGCGCCTCGCACACGGGCGTGTCGGCGGACGGCATCCTGCTTCTGTCAGAGCCCGAACAGGACGGATACGTCGCCCGCCTTCGCATCTTCAACCCCGACGGGTCCGAGGCGGAGCTGTCCGGGAATGGGGCCCGTGAGGCGGTGCTGTACCTGCGCCGCCATGGCTGGACCGACGCGGACTCGTTCGCGATCGAGACCGCGGCGGGCGACATCCGCCCGCGCATCGTCTCCGAGACCGAGTGCGCGGTCGATATGGGACGGGCGCGCATTCGGAGCGCCGACTTTCCCTCGGGCGGCGCCGACGGTCGCGGCGAGCTCACCGCCGCGGGCCGGACCTGGCGCTTTCAGCACGTCCAGGTCGGCAACCCGCAATGTGCGATCCACGTCGAGGACGAGGCGGAGCTGGGCCGGCTGGACCTCCAGGCGATCGGCCCGGAGATCGAGCACCACGAGTTGTTCCCGAACCGGACGAACGCGTCCTGGTTTGCCGTGCCTGATGATTCGGACCCCGCCCACCCCCGAATTAGAGCGCGGATCTTCGAGCGGGGGGTGGGGGAGACTTCGGCCAGCGGGACCGGCGCCACCGGCGCGGCGGTGGCCTACGTACTCGACGGGGGACAGTCGCCGGTCACGGTCGTGCTCGACGGCGGCGAGCTCGAGGTCGAGGTGGGGGAGAACCTGCAGATCAAGCTCTCGGGATGGGCGGTGCCGGTGTACCGCGGCGTCCTGGCCGAGGCCTTCCTCGAGGAGTTGCATGCGACGCAGTAGCCGCCTGGACCTGATCCCCCCGTACATGTTCGCCGAGCTCGAGCGCAAGGTTCGCCTCAAGCGGGCCGCCGGCGTGGACGTCATCAGCCTCGGAATCGGGGACCCGGACACGCCCACGTATCCACAGGTCGTCGAGGCCATGCAGCGCGCGGTCGCCGACCCGAGCACCCACCGGTATCCGAGCAACCGGGGTCGACAGGAGTTCCGCGAGGCGGTCGCCGCCTTCTACGCCCGCCGCTTCGGCGTCGAGCTCGACCCGGAGACCGAGGTGATGGCGGCGATCGGCGCCAAGGAGTGCATCTTCAACCTGAACCTGGCCTTCCTCGATCCCGGCGACGTGGCCCTCGCGTCCGACCCGGGATATCCGGTCTATACCGGCGGCCCGCTGCTCGCCGGTGGCGAGCCCGTGCTCATGCCGCTGCGTCCGGAGCTGAGCTTCGCCCCCGATCTGGAGGCGATCTCCGACGAGCACCGCGAGCGTGCTCGCCTGATGTTCCTCAACTACCCCAACAACCCGACCGGCGCGATCGTGCCCGACGGGCTGTTCGAGGAGATGGCCGCGTTCGCGCGCCGGCACGACATCCTGGCCGTCCACGACAACGCCTACAGCGAGACGACCTACGACGGCTACGTGGCCCCCTCGTTCCTCCAGACGCCCGGGGCCAAGGAGGTCGGGGTCGAGGTGTTCTCGCTGTCCAAGGGCTACAACATGACCGGCTGGCGCTGCGCGGCGATCGTGGGCAACGCCGAGGCCATCGAGCACTACTGGCACCTGAAGTCGAACATCGACTCGGGCAACTTCGAGGCCGTTCAACTCGCTGGCGCGGCCGCGCTGGCTCCCGACGTCGACCCTCGGAAGGTCGAGATGAACGCGGTCTACCAGCGCCGGCGTGACCTGGTCTGCGACGCGCTCGCCCAGGCCGGCGTCGAGGTCACCCCGCCCAAGGGCACGATCTACATCTGGGCCCCGATCCCCGCCGGCTTCGAGTCATCGGCGGTCTATTGCGAGCACGTGCTCGAAGAGGCGGCGGTGATCATCTCGCCCGGTGGCGCCTACGGAGCCAGCGGCGAGGGGTACTTCAGGATCTCGCTGACCACGCCCGACGACCGCCTGCTCGAGGCGGTCGAGCGCATCCGTCGGCTTCAGCCGGCGCCGACGGCGAGCTGAGCTCCGGCGCCACCGCCCGGGAGCGGATGACGCCGGAGCCCGGTCCGGGTTATTTCACGTGGAACGAGCCGATCTTGCTGATCACGTGACAGGAGTCAGCCTCGGTCGTGAAGCAGTCGACGTGGTCGGCCTGCCAGTAGTAGGTGCCGGGCGTCCTCGCCCACCAGCCCGGGAACTCCACCTGCGGATTGCTCTTGTAGATCCACTGTCCGGGGTGCCCCTTCCGGCGCTTCAGAGATATGAAGTCACAGCCCTTGCTGACGTCTTTGCACTTGCCGAGTTCGCCGAACTTGTTGACCTTGCGGTGCTTGGAGATGGCGACGAACACGTTGAACCCGCTCGGCACCGCCGTGTCGTGCACGATTAAGGTGATCTGGCCGGGGTTCACATGCGCGCCGTGCTTCGGCGACACCAGGGTCGGCGCTCCCGGCAACGCGGCGACTGCCACGCCGGAGAACGCGACGGCGCAGGCCAGGCCTACCCCAGCGAGCGCGACTACGAGACGACGACGACCTTTCAGCAACTTCCTGCCCTCCTTGATTGCGGTACTCAACAGCGCCTTAACACCATTTCTACGGAGATCGATGCCCTGGCCGGATAGAAGGAGAACGATCCAGGACCACAGCTACCATCAGGCTTAGTGCAGCGAGACCATCAAGCGAACAGCCAGGCTACCCTGAACGGGCGGCGGGCTCGCCAGCGCGCCTATCTCGTCGCGGTGGTGCCGGACGGCGACGAGGAGCAGCTCGCCGAGCTGCGCGAGCTGCTACGCACGGCCGGCGTAGCTGATGTCGGCGAGGTGATTCAGCGGCGCGACCATCCGCACCCGAACACCTATCTGGGACCCGGCAAGCTCGACGAGCTCAAGGACCAGCTGGCCCGCTCGGACGCCAATCTGGTCGCCTGCGACGACGAGCTGTCGCCCCGCCAGGAGCGCAACCTGGAGGCGGCGCTCGGGATGCCGGTGATCGACCGCACGGCGATCATCCTCGACATCTTCGCCTCCCACGCCCACACGGCGGAGGGCAAGCTCCAGGTCGAGCTGGCTCAGCTCGAGTACAACCTGGCGCGGATGCGGGGGCTGTGGTCGCACCTCGAGCGTCTCGGCGCCGGCCGCATCGACGGCGGCATCGGAACGCGAGGACCGGGCGAGACCCAGATCGAGACCGACCGTCGCCTGGCCCGCGACCGCATCTCAGCGCTGAAGCGCAAGCTGGACCACGTCCGCTCGAGCCGATCGGTGATGCGGGCCGAGCGCGAGCGCGCTCATCTGCCCTCGGTGGCCCTGGCCGGCTACACCAACGCCGGCAAGTCGACGCTGCTGAACGCATTGACCGGCTCAACCGTGGGCGTCCGTGACCGGCTGTTTCACACGCTCGACCCGACCACTCGCCTCCTGCGGACGGGCGGACGCGACTATCTGCTGACCGACACCGTCGGCTTCATCCGAAAGCTTCCCCATCAGCTCGTCGAGGCGTTCGGCGCCACGCTCGAGGAGACGAAACTGGCCGACCTGATCCTGCACGTGGTCGACGCCTCGGTGCCCGAGGACGAGCTTCTGGCCATGACCGCCGCGGTGGAAGACGTCCTGCTCGAGATCGGAGCCGACGCCGTGCCCGAGATCCTCGTCCTGGCCAAGGCCGACCGGATCGACGACGAGCGCCGGGCCGAGCTTCAGCGGCGCCATCGGGGCGCGGTGCTGGTCTCCGCGGTCACGGGCGAGGGCGTCGACACGCTCGTGCAGCGCATCGAGGACGAGTTCGCGCGCACGCTCCAGGACGTCGAGCTGCTGATTCCCTACGAATCCGGCGCGCGGCTGGCCGAGCTGCATCAGGTGGCGGGAGATCTCGAGCGCGAGGACACCCCCGACGGGGTGCGGGTGCTGGCCCGGCTGCCGAGCCCGGTGGCCGCCCGCTACCAGGAGTTCGCGCTCAGCCGGCCCTACGCATGACGCTCAAGGTCCGGCGGCTGGATCCCCGCGCGCAGCTGCCGAGCAGGGCCTACTCGGGTGACGCCGGACTCGACCTGTACGCCCTCGAGGACGCGGTGCTCGAGCCGGGCGAGCGCGCTTCGATCCGCACCGGCATCGCGGTCGAGATCCCGGAAGGGGAGGCCGGACTGGTGCTCCCGCGCTCGGGACTCGCCGCCCGGCACGGGATCGCGCTGGTCAACGCGCCTGGCCTGATCGACGCGGGCTACCGCGGCGAGATCCGGGTGCTGCTGTTGAACACGGACCGCTCGGAGGCCTGCGAACTCGCGCCCGGGGACCGGATCGCGCAGCTCGTGCTGGTCAAGGTGCAGACGCCCGAGGTGGAGGAGGTCGAGGAGCTGGCTGTGTCCGAGCGCGGCGCGGGGGGGTTCGGGTCGAGCGGCTAGCCCGCGTTTGGGGTCGGCATCGGCAGGATCCCCTCGGCCTGGAGGAACTGCTGGGCGACGGTCGCCGGGTCCTGGTTGTAGAGGACGACGTCCGCGTTCAGCTCGCGCATGTTGTCGAGTGAGAGCAACGCGCTCACCCGGTTGATCGTGGCCTCGAATATGGGGCCTTCGGCATCGAGCGCGCGGACCGAGACGACCGGAACGACGTTGCCCCAACCGAACATGTCGTCGGGATCGCGCAGCAGCGGATAGCTCCCGGACAGGAGCTGGGGATCGGTCGTGCTGACGACCGCGGCCTGGATCGTCCCCTGGTCGAGTGCCTGGTACTGCGCGCCGACCTCGAGCGGCTTGAACGCGGCCGGGACGACGCCGTAGGAGTTCTCGAGCAGAGGCAGGCCGGAAGAGCTCTGCTGGAACTGAGGCGGGCCACCGAGGGTCAGCTGGCCCGAGACCTTGATCAGGTCGGAGATCGTCTGCACCTGGTTCTCGACCGCGTAGTCGAATGCCACCGCAACCGCGTTGGTGTCGCTGAAAGGGGTGGGGTTGAGCAGCGCGAGGCCGTGCTTTAGCGCGTAGCGCTGGCCGGAGAGGTATGCCGCTGAGCGCGTGCGGAACTGATTGTGGAGACCGGCGACCTCCTGATCCCATGTGTCCAGGTACTCGGGATACATGGCCAGCTGCCCGGTGGCCAGCGCCTGCTGGACGACCTGGGTCGGGCCGATGTTCTGGTTGAGCGTGACCTGAAAGCCCTGGGCCTTGAGCGCCTGGTAGTAGAGCTGGCCGAGCACGAACTGCTCGGGCAGGTTCTCGTCCCCGATGGTGACCGGCGGCTTGCCGACGCCCGGGAGGGTGACGGTTGCGGTGGTCGTGGTGGTGGCGGTCGTCGTGACCGTCGTGGTCGACACCGAGGGCGTCGGCGTGCTCGTCGCCTGCGCCGTGCCGGAATGCGAGCTGGCTCCGCAGGCGGTCAGGCCGAGCGCGCCGAGGATGCAGCCGACCCCGATTCCGAGCGGTCCAGCCATTGAGCGTGCCCCGCGCAGCATCAGTGTTCCTCGGGGCACAGGCCCAGGGTCTCACACTCCAGCGGCACGGCGCGCCTCGGCGTGGGCGGCCGCCTCGAGCCCGTCTTCCAGCGGCTCGAGCGACTCGCGCGGCTCGTCGCGGCCGATCGCCGTCCGGATCAGCCAGTCGGCGAACCAGACGTTCTTGGGCAGTAGCGGCCCGTGCAGATAGGTCCCGATCACGTTGCCCCGCCGCACCCCCTCGTGACTGTCCTCTCCGTTGTTCCCGTAGCCCTTGAGCACCCGCCCGAGCGGCGATTCGCCCGGCCCGAGCCGGGTCCGCCCGCCGTGGTTCTCGAACCCGGCCAGCACGCGCGGGGTCCCGGGCTCGAGCTCGACCTCGATCGCGACGTTCCCGATCAGGCGCGGCGCGTCGGAGCGCACGGTGACGAGATCGACCAGGCCCACCCCGGGAAGGGTCTCCTCGCCGAGCTGGTAGGAGCGTCCGAGCAGCTGGTAGCCGCCGCACACCGCGAGGATCACCGCCCCGCGGGCCGCCGCGGCGTGGAGCGCGTCGCGCTTGACCTCGGCCATGTCCAGCGCGCACAGCTTCTGGTCGCGGTCCTGGCCGCCGCCCAGATAGAAGAGATCGGCGGCGTCGGGATCTAGCCGGTCGCCCAGGCCGGTCGCGCTCACGCTGAAGCCGATACCCCGCCAGCGGCACCGGCGCTCGAGTACGAGCAGGTTGCCCCGGTCGGCGTAGATGTTCATCAGGTCCGGATACAGCGCACAGACGCGAAGCTCAGGCACGCAGGATCACCACCTCGCTGCCCGAGTAGTCCTCGGTGGCGGGCACGTGCGCCCGCCCGCCGCGCGTGAAGCCCGCGGCCACCCCCTCGCGCTCGAGCCCGCGAACGGTCAGCCGGTCGAGGCGGATGACGTTCTCCTCGACGGTCATTTCGCCCGACAGCCCCACCATCTCGCGCCGGCGCTCGAGCACGAACCCTTCGCCGTCTGCGCGCACCGCCGTGGGTTGGCTCGAATACACCACACCGTCCACCTCGCGCACGTCGGGCATGGGCATCGGCATCCCGTCCACGACCTCGTACAGGTCGAGCACCTCCGAGATCGCCACCGCCAGCGCCCCGCCCGCGACCAGGTGGCGGTGGGCGCAGCGTAAGAAGTCTGCCCGGCCGCCCGCACCGCCCAACAACTGGATGGTCTGCATGGGCACGATCACCAGCGGGAACCGGTTCGCCCAGATCGAACTCCCGGGCGTCGGCAACGGTGGTCTTGGCAGATATCTCGCGCTGTGCGCGAGTTTCTTCCAAGCGATCGTTCGAGCGCTGCGAGCAGCTCTGGATCGCGGTCGAGGGCCGTGACGCGATAGCCCGCCCGCGCCAAGTCCAAGGTCACGCGCCCCGTCCCAGCGCCCACGTCGAGCACGGGATCGCCGTGCTCCTTCGCCAGCGCGCGCCACAGCCGCAGGTCCTCGGCGTAGGAACCGCACTCCACGTCGTGCCAGACCACGGTGCTCATACCGGCGCCGGCTCCCAGAACGGCACGGCCTGCCCCCGCTCGGCCAGGACACCGCGCAGCTGGAGCAGCGCGGTGTACGTGGGCAGCGCGTACAGCCGCCCGGACGGCGCATCCGCCACCGCCTCATCCAGCGCCGCCGCCACACCGGAGACCACGTGCAGCCGATCCGGAGGCACGCCCGCGTACTTCAGGCGCACCGCGAGCTCGGCCGCGCGGGTGCCGGCGCAGGTCACCCGGCGCACCCGTCCGGCGAGCATCTCGAAGTCGGCATCCCACACCCACGACACGTCGCGTCCGTCCGCGGTCCGGTCGTTCAACACGGCCAGCAGATCGAGCTCGCCGGGCTCGATCACCAGCGTGCGCAGGATCTCGTTGGCGCCGGCCGGGTTCTTGATCAGCAGCACCTGGAGCTCCACGCCCCCGACGGCGATCCGTTCAGCCCGGCCGAAGGCGGCTCTCACCGAGGCCAGTCCGGCCACCACCACGTCCAAAGGCACCGACAGCCCAAGGCACAGCGCGGCGGCGCCGAGCGCGTTGTAGACGTTGTAGAGACCGGGCAGCGGCAGCTCGACCGACGCGCTGCCCGCCGGCGTGAGGAGCGAGAACGTCGAGCCCCGGGTCCCGTCGAGTGAGATCCGCTCGGCGGCCACCGCCGGCGCCGGCCGCTCGGCGCCGCACGACGGGCAGCGGTAGACCCCCAGGTGCCCGAGGTACACGACGTCGTACACGTACGCCGCGCCGCAGCGCCGGCAATGCTTGGAGTCCGAGGCGTGCTGCATCTCGGGGATCGCCACCGACGGATCCTCGATCCCGAAGTACGTGACCTGCGATGACCCCCGGCCCAGGTCGGCGATCAACGGATCGTCCGCGTTCAGGACGAGCCGCGCGCCGCGCCCGGCCGCCGAAGCGGTCACCGCGGCCCAGCGATCGGCGATCGTGTCGAGCTCGCCGTAGCGATCGAGCTGGTCGCGGAACAGGTTGCCGAGCACGATGCTCCTCGGCTCCAGTTGCGGCACGACCCGGTCGAGCCAGAATTCGTCCACCTCGAACAGCCCGAGCTCTCCCGAGATCCCCCCGCTCGGATGAGCCGCGGCCAGCAGCGCCGACGCCACGCCGCCGGCCATGTTCGCTCCCGCCCGGTTGTGCACGACCGGAACGTCGGCCCGTGCCAGCACCGAGGCCACCATGGCCGCGGTCGTCGTCTTGCCGTTGGTGGCCGAGATCACGACCGAGCCCCGGGACAACCGGCCCGACAGCTCCCGGATCGCTCCCGGCTCCAAGGCGATCAGGACTTTGCCGGGAAGGCTGGTCCCACCCCCGCGCCCCGCACGCCGGGCGAGCGAGCCCACGGCGCGGGCGGCGAGGACCTTCAACGCCAGAAACCTCATGCCGGCACGATCATCCGGACGGCCGCCGGGAGCACGCGCACGGTGACCGGCAGCTCGGCGATCGCCTCGCCGTCGGCGTACAGGGTGAAGGGCTCGGTGGCGCTGATGTGGACCTCGCGGCCACGGACGACGGAGACCTCGCTGTAGCGGAGATGCCGGCCGCTGAACACGGTGGGGGCGAGGCGCAGGAAGCGGGGCTTCGACATGTCCTCGATGATGACCACGTCGAGCAGCCCGTCGGTCAGCGAGGCGTCGGGCGCGAGTCGCATCCCGCCGCCGAACTGCCTCGAGTTCGCGGCGGCGACCGAGTACCCCATGAACCGACGGGGCGCGTCGCCATCAATGTCAACCTCGAACTCGGCGGCGCGCCAGCCCGGTAACGCTCGCAGCAGCGCCAGGGCGTACACCGGGCTTCCGCGGACGACGGTGGTCTCGTTGGCGATCAGGTTGACCACCGAGTCGAAGCCGCAGCTGGCGATGCCCGCGAACGTTCGCCCGCCGGCCTCGCCGAGATCCAGCGGGCGAACCACACCCGCGGCCAGCACGGCGCACGCGGCCACCGGCTTCAACGGAATCCCGAGCACGCGGCACAGGTCGTTGCCGCGCCCGCCGGGCAGAATCCCGACCAGGCCGTCCGAGTTCCGCAAAGCGCCCGCCACCGCGCTGATCAGCCCGTCGCCGCCGAACGCCACCGCCACCTCGCCGCCTGCGGCCGCCTCGAGCGCCAGCTCGCGGGCGTGCGCCAGGCTCTTCGTGTACTCGAAGCGCTGCTCGAAGCCACGCGCCCGCAGCTCGGCCTGGACCCGGGGTAGCGATCGCGCGGGCCGGCCCCCGCCGGCCACGGGGTTGACTATCAGGGCGAGCCTTCGCACCGGGCAATCATGCCGCAGGCTGCGCCCGGGCCGGACCACCGCGACTTGGTACGCTTAGCTCAGCATGGCGCTCATGCTCGACCTTCGACTTCTTCTCCTCCCCCCTCGGGGGGAATAGCGCGTGGGCGGCCGCACGTAGCCGCGAAACCAGCACCGAGAAGAAGCCGAGTTCGAGATATCGAGGAGTGACATGACCAAGCCTGAGGACCCGAGTTCCAAGGCGCCGCCGGTAGGCGCGGCCGACAAAGTTCTGATCTTCGACACCACTTTGCGCGACGGCGAGCAGTCGCCCGGCATCTCGCTGAACACGCAAGAGAAGCTCGAGATCGCACAGCAGCTGGCCCGCCTTGGCGTGGACGTGATCGAGGCGGGCTTCCCGATCACCTCGCCCGGGGACTTCGAGGCCGTGCAGACCATCTCCCGCATGGTCGAGGGCCCAGTGATTGCAGGCCTGGCACGGACCCACGTGGCGGATATCGACGCGGCATACAACGCTGTGAGGGACGCCGCTCGCCCGCGCATCCACACATTCATCTCGACCTCTGACATCCACATCCAGTACCAGCTCCAGACCACCCGCGACGACGTCAAGGGTCAGGCGCGGGCCGCGGTGGCGCACGCCAAGCAGTACGTGGACGACGTCGAGTTCTCGCCGATGGACGCCACCCGCGCCGACATCGAGTTCACCGCCGAGGTGTGCCAGATCGCGATCGACGAGGGTGCAACGACGATCAACATCCCCGACACCGTCGGCTACACGATGCCGCACGAGTTCACCGAGTACCTGGCCAAGCTCTACGAATTCGTGCCCGCGCTCACAGACGTGGTCCTGAGCGTGCACTGCCACGACGACCTGGGCCTGGCCGTGGCCAACTCGTTCGCGGGCCTGCGGGCCGGCGCACGCCAGGTGGAGTGCGCGATCAACGGGATCGGGGAACGGGCCGGCAACGCCTCGCTCGAGGAGATCGTGATGCTGCTCCACACCCGCGAGCCCGACGTGAACCTCAAGACCGCGGTCAACACGCGCGAGATCGCGCGGACCAGCCGCCTCGTGTCCCGCCTGACCGGGTACCCGGTCCAGCCCAACAAGGCGATCGTCGGGCGAAACGCGTTCGCCCACGAGTCGGGCATCCACCAGGACGGCGTGCTCAAGGAGCGGACGACCTACGAGATCATGGACGCCACCACGGTCGGCCTCGAGACCAACTCGATCGTGCTCGGCAAGCACTCCGGCCGCCACGCGCTGCAGCAGGCGCTGGCCGACCTGGGATTCGAGATCTCCGGCCAGGGTCTGAACACGGCGTTCAAGCGCTTCAAGGAGATCGCGGATAAGAAGAAGCACGTGACCGCGATGGATCTCGAGGCGCTGGTCACCGACGAGCTGCGCGAGGAGATCACGGGCTACCAACTCGAGTGGTTCGACGTCGAGGCCTCAACGCGCCGTCCGCCGCACGCGACGGTGGGCATCAGGACGCCTGATGGCGAGGAGGTCACCGGCTCGTTCACCGGCGACGGCCCGGTCGACGCGATCTTCCGCGCGATCAACGCCGCGACCGGTGCCGAGGCGCGTCTCAGAGAATTCCGCGTGGACGCGGTCACGGGCGGCCAGGACGCGCTCGGTGAGACGTCGGTGGTGCTCGAGATCAGCGGCGTCAGCGGCTCGGGTCAGGGCGTGTCGACCGACATCCTCGAGGCGGCCGCGCGTGCCTACGTCCGCGCGCTGTCCAACGCGATCCGCCGGCGCGGGGTCATGGCCGAGGCCGAGGAAGCGACGGCTGTTGCGGCCTCGGGGTCACCCGTGCGGACTCCGTGACGAAGCGAAGTCCCTGCCGATAGCCCGCGGCCAGGACGTCTCCGCGGGGTTCGCGGTCCATGAAGTTGGTTCCCATGACCTCGGCGCATTCGAGGCTGGGGGCGAGGGTCTGGACCGCGGCGCCCCGGCGGCGCAGGGCCAGCGCCTCGACCGACACCGCCGTGCGCGAGACCCCGCGCACCACGGAGAGCAGCCCGTTCGAGCCCTGGATGTTCGCGGTGGGGTTCAGGCACAGCACATGCGTGTCACGACCGGCCGGGGCGGCGTCGAGGTTGGTCGGGCTCCACACGCCTCCGTCGACGTACTCGCGCCCGCCGATCGTGACCGGCGCGAACAGCCACGGCACCGTGCACGAGGCGGCCACCGCTTCGGGCACGCCGGCCCGGGGTGCCCGCGGGCTGCCGAAGACCACGCGTCGGCCGTTGCGGCGATCGACCGCGGTGACCCGCAGGCGCCCGTCGAAGCGCGGCTCGAGCCGCGCGATGCTCCGCCGCAGGTCGCCCAGGGTGTCCTTCGGCCGGGGGAGGCGGCGCAGAAGCAGTCCGCGCGCCACCGCACCTCCGGGCGCGGCCAGCCCCAGCGCCAGCGGCGCGAAGGTGGCGGCGGTCGCCAGCGCCCAGGCCCCCGCGCGGCGGGCCGCGGCCAGACCGGCCGCCGCCAGTCCATCCACGGGTCGCGCGCTGTTCGCGCTCGCTGCGGGCTCCTCCTGGTCGTCGAACGAGGAGGGGCGGCGGGGCGACTGGCCGGCAACCAGGTGCGCGGCCACGATCGCGCCGGCCGAGGTTCCCACGTAGTAGTCGCAGTCGCGCAGGTCGAAGCCGGTGGCGTCCTCGATGCCGGCCAGGACTCCCATCATCCAGGCCTCGCCGAGGACGCCGCCGCCGCCCAGCACCAGCACGTCGGGGCGTGATCGCATCATGAGCACCCAGGCTACCCGCCGAGCCCGGCAACCCAGCGTACGTGATAACGTACGCGTGTATGTCGACGGTCGCGGCAACCCAGAGCGGAGTCGGGTCCAGAGTCCGCGCCCTGCGCGAGGCCATGGACCTGTCCCTGCGTGACCTCGCCGAACGCTCGGGGGTGAGCGCTCCGATGCTCTCGCAGGTCGAGCGCGGTGAGACCAGTCCCACGCTCCAGGTGGCCACCCGGATCGCCGCCGGACTCGAGCTACGGCTCTCGCAGCTGCTCAGGCTCGACGAGGACGGGGCGGTGACGATCGTCCGCCAGGCCGAGCGACGGGGCGGCCCGAGCGCGGTTGCGGGCCACAGCTACGAGATTCTCACCCCGCCCCTTCCGGGGCAGCGCTCCGAGCTCTCGCGTCACACGCTGGCGCCCGGGGCGGTCACCGGCGGATCCGGGGATCCGCCTCGGCACGAGCCGGGAAGCCGTGAAACCGCACTCGTCGAGCGCGGCACGGTCGTCCTGTACTGCGACGGCCAGCGCTACGAGTTGCTCGATGGCGACTGCGTCACGTTCGACGCGGACTTGACACATCATTTTGAAAATCCAGGCCCGGAGGAAGCCGTGTTGCTGGCGGTGCTGAGCGCCGGCCTACGGAGGAGCTGATGCCAAAAACACTGTTCGACAAGATCTGGGGCGCGCACGAGGTCCAGCGCGGACTCATCTACATCGACCTGCACCTGGTGCACGAGGTGACCAGCCCGCAGGCGTTCGACGGGCTGCGCCTGGCCGGGCGCCAGGTGCGCCGCCCCGACCGCACGCTGGCCACCGCCGATCACAACGTGCCCACCGACGGCACCCCGGTGGCGGCGCGGATCCGCGACGAGCTGTCCCGCAAGCAGGTCGAGACGCTCGAGCGCAACTGCGAGGAGTTCGGAATCCCGATCTATTCCCTGGGCTCGGACCGACAGGGGATCGTGCACATCATCGGACCCGAGCTCGGGGTCACCCAGCCCGGGATGACGATCGTGTGCGGCGACTCGCACACCGCGACGCATGGCGCGTTCGGCGCACTGGCCTTCGGGATCGGCACGAGCGAGGTCGAGCACGTGCTGGCCACCCAGTGCCTGGTCCAGTCCAAGCCGCGTTCGATGCGGATCCGCTACACGGGAGCGCTCGGCTACGGCGTGACCGCCAAGGACCTGATCCTGGCCACGATCGGCCGGATCGGGGTGGACGGCGCGGCCGGTCACGTCGTCGAGTACGCCGGGCCGGCGATCGAGTCGCTGTCGATGGAGGGCCGCATGACGATCTGCAACATGACGATCGAGGGTGGAGGGCGCGCCGGCATGATCGCGCCCGACGACACGACGTTCGAGTGGGTGATCGGACGTCCGGGCGCCCCTGATGCGGTCCCGGATGAGTGGCGAGACCTGCGCACCGAAGACGGCTCTTCGTTCGACCAGGAGGTCGTTCTCGACGCGGCTGCGCTCAGCCCGATGGTCACCTGGGGCACCACGCCCGCGATGGTCGTGCCGGTCACCGACGCCGTGCCCGAGGCGCACTCCGACCAGGACGAGCGAGCCCTCGAATACATGGGCCTCGAGCCCGGCACGCCGATCGAGGAGATCAAGCTCGACCGCGTGTTCATCGGCTCGTGCACGAACTCGCGGATCGGCGATCTGCGTGCGGCGGCCGAGGTGGCGGGCGGACATCGCGTGGCCGAGGGCGTCTACGCGATGGTCGTCCCGGGCTCGCAGCAGGTCAAGATCCAGGCCGAGCAGGAAGGGCTCGACGAGGTGTTCAGGCGCGCCGGCTTCGACTGGCGTGGCGCGGGCTGCTCGATGTGCCTGGGCATGAACCCAGACATCGCCGCGCCCGGAGAGCGCGTGGCTTCGACCTCGAACCGCAACTTCGAGGGCCGCCAGGGCCGAGGAGCCCGCTCGCACCTCGTCTCGCCGCAGATGGCCGCCGCGGCCGCCATCGAAGGGCACTTCGTGGACATCCGGGAGTGGAACGCCAAATGAAAGCCATCGAGACGATCACCGGGCGCGTGTCGGTCCTGAACCGCGACGACGTCGACACCGACCAGATCATCCCCAAGCAGTTCCTCAAACGGGTCGAGCGGACCGGCTTCGGCGAGTTCCTGTTCTTCGACTGGGCCAAGCAGGACGGGTGGGATCTGCCCCGCAATCCGATCCTGGTCGCCGGGCGCAACTTCGGGTGCGGCTCGAGTCGCGAGCACGCGCCGTGGGCGCTCGAGGACTACGGCTTCCGGGCCATCATCGCGCCGAGCTTCGCCGACATCTTCCGGTCGAACTGCGGCAAGATCGGGCTGCTGCCGGTGTGCCTGACAACCGAGGAGTGCGCGTCGATCCGCGAGGCCGGGGAGGCCCAGGTCGACCTCGCCGCCCAGGAGGTGCGCTGGCCCGGGGGCACGGCGAGCTTCGAGATCGACCCGGACATCAAGCACCGGCTGCTGAACGGGCTCGACGACATCGCTTTGACTCTGGAAGCGAACGAGGCGATCGGGCGCTTTGAGAGCGAGCGCGAGCGTCCCGGTCCGGTGACCACGGCGATCTGATCGATGTCCGGCGCCTCTGGAGCCAGCCGCGATTGGGATGCCGCGAGCTACGACCGCGTGTCGGATCCGCAGCTCGGCTGGGCGCGCGAGCAGCTCGAGCGCCTGGAACTGCGCGGCGACGAGGTCGTGGTCGACGCGGGCTGCGGCTCAGGCCGGGTCACGGTGCTGCTGGCCGATCTCGTGCCCCGGGGCCGCGTGTACGCGGTGGACGTTGCCCCGTCGATGGCTGAGCACGCCGCGGCCGCGCTCGGCGACCGCGCGATCGTCCTCTGCCAGGACCTGGTCGAGCTCGACCTGCCCGAGCCGGTCGACGCGATCTTCTCGAACGCCACGTTCCACTGGATCCACGATCACGACGCGCTGTTCGCGGCGCTGAATCGCGCTCTGAAGCCGGGCGGGCAGCTCGTCGCCCAGTGCGGGGGTCGCGGCAACATCGACGCCTTCCGCACGCTGGCCGATGACATCGCCGGCGAGGAACCGTTCGCGCCGTTCTTTGCCGACTGGCGGCGGCCGTGGAACTACGCCACGGATGTGCAGACTGCGGAGCGGTTGCGGGCGGCCGGCTTCACCGATGTGCATTGCTGGCTCGAGCCGAAGTCGGTCACACCGGCCGATCCGCGTGCCTTCATCCAGACCGTGTGCCTGGTGCGTCACCTGGACCCGCTTCCCGAGCACCTGCGGGGACCATTCGTGGACCGCGCCCTCGAACGCTCGGGCGAGCCGTTGGTGCTCGAGTACGTGCGGTTGAACATGACCGCGCACCGGCACCACTGACGCGGACGGAGGAGGCCCGCCGGGGCGGGCCTCCTCGTCTCGGACGGTCAGGGGTACAGCGCGCCCCGCCCCGGGCGCCTTGACCGGTTACGACAAGACTGCCACCTTGCAGATCTTCAGCACGGACGGGCCGTCGGTAACCGTCACGATCGTCCCGGTGGAAACGTCTCCCGGAACGACGCCGACGGTCACGGTGGCTGCCGACAGATCAGGTCTCGGTGGAAGTGACTGCTGGACTCTTTACGGTTACACCTCCTCGGCGACCCGGTTGTCACCCTACCTCTGGCTGGCTGGCCGTCGCGAATGTCACCTGTCGGTGGCACGCATCATGATTTGCCTCGCCGCAGGCGAGCAGCCCCCATTGCGGCACATGCACGAGCGCAAGACTTGGCCCGGGTCGACCCCCTCGTTGATGGCTCCTGTGCGCCAGTCCTGTGTGCCTGACGCACCTAGCGGAAGCTTACGAACTATTGTTATTACTCCACAACAGCGCGTCGTGTGGTCCGGATCCACCCGCTCGGGTAGTCGTGATTAACCCGAGCGGCGAGGAGGGGCCTGCGGCGGGTGCCCCTCGCGAGACGGGCGGTCAGTGGAGCCCGAAGGACCCTGGATCTCCGGCCAGCCGCCCTGATTGAGCATGCGAGCGGCGGCCACGCGGTTACGGACGCCGAGCCGCATGTAGATGGAGCGCAGGTGGAACTTGACCGTGTTCGCGCTGATGAACAGGCGGCGGCCGATCTCCTGGTAGGAGTGCCCCTCGGCCACGAGCCTGAGGACCTCGAGCTGGCGCTCACTGAGTGATCCGAGCGGGTCCTCGCCGCGAGGGGTGAGCATGGCGTGCCAGTCGGCGGGGAGAACGGCGTGCCCGCTGGCCACGCGCCCGAGGCAGGCCGCCACGTCAGCGGCGGGTGTATCGGTGAGGATCAGGCCATTCAGACGTTGGTCCAGCACGAATCTGACGAGCTCCGCTGAAATCGCGTCGGCCAGGAGCACGATCTCCACGCGGTGGGCGACCTGGCGAACCGAACGCACCAGGGCAAACCCCTCGCTCGGATCGGCGCCCGTTCCGACCACGAGCACGGCGGGATCCCGCGCAACGATCGCCGGAAGCTCCTCCGCGCCGTCGAATACGTCAACGACGACGAATCCATCCATCGTCCGGATCAGCGCGGCAAGCGCCTCGGCGATCAGGCGCCGGTTATCGGCGACGGCGATCCGGACTCCTGCAACGGCGGGAGTGCCGGCCGAGGTGCCCAGATCTTCGGTCACCTTGCCGCGCTCCCGGGGAAGCGGCTGGTCGCACCGCCCGAACCGAGCGGCGGTGATTGACGTGTACAGAAGACCGGCGACTCCATCGATGAACTCCCTAGCGATCGCCCCCGTAGGCGCGAATTCGCCACGCCCGTGTCCCAGTCAATTGCTACCCAAGATTCTGTCTAATGAAGCTTCCGTACCCCGACAGATGGGGGGTGGCGGAGGTAACGCCACCCGATGGGGTTACTCCTTCCGGGTGGGTGCGCCTGCTTACTACAGCTGCGTAGCTCTGGGTGGCCAGGCGCGGACTATTGAACCGAGCGCCCGGAATCGGGGTAGTACTCCGTCATCGTGACCCGCTCGCGTGTCCTTTGCGCTCTCCTCGCCGCCACGGCAATCGCCGTGCTTGCCCCGGCGGGCGCTGTCGGCCGCGCGGCCGCCAAGGCGCCGACCCACTCCTGTGGGCGCCTGTTCTTCGTGATCTGGAAGCACGGCTCGGCCAACTACCTCCGCGTGCACGGGATGACCTGCGCACGCGCCAAGGCGGTGATCACGGATGTCCTCGACCATGGCCTGGTGAAGCCGAGCCCGCAGTACCGCAACCTCTCGTGGGTGCGCGCCCACGGTTACTTCGTGCAGAAGCGCCGCCGAGTCCTCGGGTTCACCTTCACCTACTCTCACCCGAACCTCGAGAGCCGCTTCGCGGGCCGCAAGGGCGGGACGCTGCTCACGTTCCAGCTCTGCTGGAACAACGTCAACTGCTGAGCCGGCTCCGTGCGAGCCCGTGCTCGTAGGCGAAGATCACCGCCTGCACCCGGTCGCGCAGGCCGAGCTTCATGAGAATCCGCTTGACGTGCGTCTTGACCGTCGACTCCTCGATCACCAGGCCGGTCGCGATCTCGGCGTTCGACAGGCCACCGGCCAGCAGCTCGAGCACCTCGCGCTCGCGGGGCGTCAGGTCCTCGACGGCGGACTCGTCGGTGGCCGGCTCTGGTCCCGCGTGGCGTGCCATGCGATCGATCACCCGCCGGGTCACCGACGGGGACAGGAGTGACTCGCCGGCTGCGACGGTGTGCACCGCGTGGATCAACTCCTCCGGGCGCGTGCGCTTGAGCAGGAAGCCGGACGCTCCGGCCCGGAGCCCGCCGAAGATGTAGTCGTCCTCCTCGAACGTGGTCAGGATCAGCACCCGCGCCGCGGACGAGGCTCCGGTGAGCTCCCGGGTGGCGGCGATCCCGTCCAGGTCGGGCATCTGAACGTCCATCAGCACGACGTCCGGCTGGCGACGGCGGGTCAGCGCGACCGCCTCGCGGCCGGTGGAGGCCTGGCCCACGACCTCGATCTCCGCATCGCTCTCGAGCACGGCGACCAAGCCGGCGCGCATCAGGTGGTCGTCGTCGGCGATCAGGACGGTGGTCATGCCGGCTCGCCGTACGGCAGACGGGCCTGCACCCGGAAGGACCCGTTCATGCGGCCGGCCTCGAGCTCGCCGCCCAGCAAGGCCGCGCGCTCGACCATGCCGACCAGCCCGTGGCCACCGCCCAGGCTGACCCGCAGCGGCGCGTCGGGGGTAACCACGTTAGAGACCGTCAGCTCGAGCTCCCGCGTACCAAAGGCGAGCTCGACGCTGACCTCGCCGGCGCCGTGCCGCGCCGAATTGGTCAGCGCCTCCTGGAGGATCCGATAGGCCGCGCGGTCCACCGCGCCGCCCAGCGGCCGCGGCTCGCCGGTGGTGGCGATGCTGACCGGGAGCCCGGCCGAAGTGTGCTGCGCGATCAGTGAGTGCAGCGCGGCCAAGCCGGGGGAGGGCTCGACCCGCCCGGATCCAGGACGATCGTCGTCGCGGAGCGAATGGACGATCTGGTCGATCTCGGCCACCGTGCGGTGAGCCACCTCCTCGATCGTCTCGAGCGCGGCGCGGGACCGTCCCGGATCCTGCTCCTGCCACAACCGCGCGGCACCGGCCTGAACCGAGATCACGTTGATCGCGTGCGCCGCCGAGTCGTGCAGGTCGCGGGCGATTCGTGCGCGCTCCTCGGCCAAGGCCAGGCGGCGGTCCCTCATCGCCTCCTGCTCGGCGCGCAGCGCGCGCTGCTCCAACTCGACCAGCTGCTGGCGACGCAGCCTGGTGCGCTCGCCCGCGAACCAGGCCAGCCCCCAGACGAGCGCGCCGAAGGCGATCTGGACCTCGGGCACCTGGTTGTGACCCAGCCCGAAGGCCAGGATGTGCACGCAGAACACCGTCACGACGATCTCCGTGATCTGCCTGGTCCACGGCCGCCGTGCGTCGCGACTGGCGGCCAGGAGGTACAGCGCGATCGTCGGGCCTACCGGCGGGCCACCCGGGTAGCCACGCGCCATCGAAGCCGCGCTTGCCGCGCTGGTCAGGACGAACACGACCAGCGGGGCGCGCCGCCAGACGACGAGCGGGAACGTCGAACAGACGGCGAGCAGCGTCCCGACCGAGTCGAGGTGGTGCTTGACGTTGCCGGAGCTGCCCAGCCCGTGGGCCAGCAGGGCGACCGTGGCGCCGAACGCGACGAGAGCGATCGCGCCGTCGAGCAGCCAATGCCTGGCGGACGACGGCAACCGGGCTCCGGGCGCTGCGGTCACGGTGAATTCAGGCTACCGGGGCACGTCGCGCGCATCGTCCCCCTGAAGGGGGATCCCCGAATCTCCCCATGGGGGGACGACACATCGGCGCCGGCTGCCGACTATTACCGCATGACCCGATTCTCGATTGACAGGATGTTCGAGGCCATCGCGCGAACGATCGTTCGCTTCCGCTGGCTCGTGCTGGTGCTGTGGCTGCTCGTCGCGGTACTCACCAGTGCCGCATTTCCCTCGCTCGGTAGCGAGATCAACAACGACAACAGCGCGTTTCTGCCCGCCAGCGCGCCCAGCAACCAGGCCGCGAACCTCGCCGCTCCGCTGCTCGGCTCGAGCAAGACCACCGACATCCTGGTCGTCGCGTCACGCCGCAGCTCTGGCCTGACACCGCAGGATCTGGCCGCCGTCTCTCGCGAGGTCCCGGCCGCCCGCGACGTGAGCGGGGTG
This sequence comes from uncultured Solirubrobacterales bacterium, assembly GCA_963834625.1. Lineage (GTDB taxonomy): Bacteria > Actinomycetota > Thermoleophilia > Solirubrobacterales > Solirubrobacteraceae > Palsa-465. The sequence continues at coordinate 553,840 of CAWICM010000002.1, forward strand.
CTCGCCGTCCAGGGTCCTTCCGTGTCCGCCGACGGCCGTGCCGCCCAGCTCAGACTGCGGATCGAGGCGCCGCGGAGCGACCTAACCGGCACCCAGAAGATCCTCTCCGCTCTGCAGAGCACGTTCGCGCGGACTGGAGCGCCGGCCGGGCTGCAATTCCACACGGCCGGGCAGATCGCCACGGCCGTCGCCAACCAGGCCAGCTCGAACCGCTCGGGGAAGCAGATCCAGCTGTTCTCAATCCTGTTCATCGTGGTGCTGCTGCTGGTCGTCTTCCGGGCACCGCTGGCCGCGGTGATCACGTTGCTGCCGGCCGGCCTCGCGCTGCTGATCTCGACCCGGGTGATCGGCGAGCTCGGCGCGCACGGACTCAAGATCTCCTCGATCACCCAGGTGCTCCTGATCGTGCTGCTGCTCGGTGCCGGGACCGACTACGGGCTGTTCCTGGTCTTCCGGGTGCGTGAGGAGCTACGCGACGGCCACGGCGGTCAGGAGGCCGTGGTCCGGGCGCTGGTTCGCGTCGGAGAGTCGATCACCGCATCGGCCGGGACCGTGATCCTGGCGCTGCTGACGCTGCTGCTCGCGAGCTTCGGGCTCTACCACGACCTCGGGCTGCCCCTCGCGGTCGGCATGGTGGTCATGTTGGCCATCGGCCTCACCCTGCTGCCCGCGCTGCTGGCGATCTTCGGCCGGGCGGTGTTCTGGCCGGGGCGGATCGAGCCGGGAGCTGTGCGCGAAGGCCTGTGGGGCCGGATCGCCGCGCGTCTGGTGCGTCGGCCGGCTCTCACCTTGGTCGGCGGGATCGTCCTGTTCCTGGCCCTGGCCGCCGCCGCGCTCGGCTTCAGCTCGTCGGGCTTCGGAGGCGCCACGAACGCGCCCGCGGGCAGCGACGCGGGGGCCGGGAACGCGGCGCTGGCCGCGCACTTCCCGCAGACCAGCAGCAATCCGGCCAACCTGATCCTGGAGTACCGACAGTCCGTGTGGCAGAACCCCCAGGTGCTGGTGCAGGCTTCGGGCTCGCTGCGCTCGTCTGGACGCTTCACGGCGCTATCGGGCCCGCTCGACCCGAACGGCACCGCGCTCAGCACCGCGCGGTTCGTCGCGCTGCACGCGCAGCTCGGCGCGCCGGGTGGGCTGCCACTCCGCGAGCCCGCTTCGCTCGGCGTGCCCCGCGCGCAATATGACGCCTACCGGGCCGCGGCGCAGTTCGTCTCCCCGGACGGGCGGATCGTCCAGTTCGCCGCCGCGTTGGTCGCGGGCGGGCAGCAGTCGACGCAGGCGCTGAACGCCACGCCGGCGATCCGGGACGCTGTGGCCTCGGCGGCGGCGCGCTCGGGTGCCGTCGACAGCGGCGTCGCGGGCGAGGCGGCGGCGCTGTACGACATCAGCAGCACGGCCAATCACGACCTGCGCGTGATCGTCCCGATCGCAGTCCTGGCCATCGGCCTGCTGCTGGCGCTCGTCTTGCGCAGCCTCGTGGCGCCGTTGTACTTGATCGTCAGCGTCGTGCTCTCGTATCTGGCTGCCCTGGGTGTCGCGACACTGGTCTTCATCGACATCGGGGGCGACAGCGGCATCAGCTTCATCCTGCCGTTCCTGATGTTCGTGTTCCTGTTCGCGCTCGGCGAGGACTACAACATCCTGGTCATGACGCGTATCCGGGAGGAGGCGCGCCGGCTGCCCCTGCGCGACGCCGTGGTTCGCGCCGTAGCACGAACCGGGTCCACCGTCACCTCGGCCGGACTGATCCTGGGCGGCACGTTCATCGTGCTGACCGTGGCCAGCTCCGGTGCCGAGGCGAGCCAGATCCGCGCGATCGGCCTCGGTCTGGCCGCCGGGATCCTCATGGACACGTTCCTCGTCCGCACCCTGCTCGTGCCCGCCACCGTGATCCTGCTGGGGCGGCGGAACTGGTGGCCGTCGGCCATGGCCCGTGCGGACGCCGATGCGCCCGACGCGCGGTCCTCATCCGAGCTCCGGGCCCCGCGGGCCGGCGATCCGTCCGAGGTGCGCTCGTGAGCGCCACCGCGTCACCGCGCCGGCCGGCGCATCCACGCCGGCCGGCGCGTCCACCCGGCTCGCTCGCGCGCATCATGGCCGTCGAGGCCGCCACCGTGGGCGCGTTCGCGGTCCTGCACCTGTCCGGCGCGCTCCGGATCGGATCATCAGGGCGGCCCTCCTACGGAGCAGGCGTGGCCGAGGCGCTGATCTGCATCACGCTCGTGGCCGGGGCGTGGGCGCTGGTGCGCTCCGGCTCCGCCACGGCCCGGGGGCGCCGCGCCGCCCTCGGCGCGCTCGCCTTCGCGATCTTCGGCTTTCTGGTCGGCCTGTCGTTCACGGTGGGTTCCGGCGACACGATCGACCTCGCCTACCACCTGGTCATGCTGCCCGTGCTGGTGGCCACGGCTGCGCTCCTCACGGTCCCGCCGCCAGCGCGCCGGGACCTGTAAAACGCAGCAAACCTCCCGCCCCGCCGGCCCCTTTTGCCAGATAAGCATGCTGGCAATGCTTATGTGGCCCCGGGAGCTGAGGCGGCGGACGCTTTTGCCACTTGTTCAGGTGCGACGACGCGTTCGACCGCGCGCCGGGGCATCCTCAGCCCCATGCGGATGACGCTGCTCTCCTGGAACGTCGCTGGCCGGGTCAAGCGCCAGCCTGAGCAGGCCGAGCTGATCGCCCGGCTCGCCCCCGACCTGATCTGTCTCCAGGAGGTGCGGCCGACCACCGCGCAGGCGTGGACCGACGCATTGCTAACCGCCGGCTGGCCGCACATCGCCCTCGCCGACGTCGGCCCCGGCGCAACCCCCGGCGACGCCGATCGCCGGCTGAGCGTCCTCTCCGCGGCGCGCTCACGGCTGAGCCGGATCGAGATCGCCGGCGACCTGCCCTGGCCGGAGCGCGCGCTCGCCACCGAGACAAGCGGGCTGCACCTCGTAAACCTCCACTCACCGATCAGCCCCAAGCCGAACCTGGTCAAGGTCCGCACCCACGAGACCCTGCACGCCCACCTCGCCGCCGCCCAGGGACCCCGCGCGCTGTGCGGCGATCTGAACACCCCGCGCAAAGAGCATCCCGACGGCCGCGTCTGGACGTTCGCCCGCACCAACCGCGGCAAGCTCAGACCGGAGCGCGGTGAGCGCTGGGATCAGGCCGAGCTCGCGCTCGTCAAGGGCCTCGAGTCGTCCGGCTTCCGGGACGCGTTCCGGGCCCTCCACGGCTACCAACGCCGCGAGCTGAGCTGGCAGTGGCAGCAGTGGGGCGGTGGCTACCGCCTGGACCACCTGATCGTGTCTGACCAGGTCGAAGTTACTTCCGTCGAGTACCTGCACGACTGGCGCCAGCAGGCCGGCTTGTCAGATCACTCACCGTTGCTCGCGGATTTGCGCTGGTAGCGTGACGCCCCCCATGACCCCGAAAATCGCACTTCTACCCGGCGACGGCATCGGCCCCGAGATCACGCAGTCCGCCCTCGAGGTCCTGAACGCCGTCGGAACTGACCTCGACTACGAGGAGCACGTGTTCGGCGGCGCCTCGATCGACGCCCACGGCACCGCCCTCACCGACGAGACGCTCACCGCCTGCCGAAACGCGGACGCGGTCCTCCTGGCCGCGGTGGGCGGCCCCAAATGGGACACCACGGACCCGAACAAGCCCCGCCCCGAGCAGGGTCTCCTCGGGCTGCGCAAGGGCCTGGGCCTGTTCGCCAACCTGCGCCCGGTCAAGCCGATCCCGGCCCTCTACGACGCCAGCCCGCTCAAGCGCGACCTGATCGAGCGGACCAACCTCACCGTGGTGCGCGAGCTGACCGGCGGGATCTACTTCGGTGAGAAGACCCGTACCAACGACCGCGCGTCCGACGACTGCGTCTACACGAGGGCCGAGATCGAGCGGATCGCGCACGTCGCGTTCAAAACCGCCCAGTCGCGCGTCACCAGTGTTGACAAGGCCAACGTGCTCGAAACGAGCCGCCTCTGGCGCGAGGTGGTTCGCGAGGTCCACGCCAGCCACTATCCGAACATCGAGCTCGAGCACCTGCTGGTCGACAACGCCGCGATGAAGCTCATCGCCGCCCCGCGCCACTTCGAGGTGATCCTCACCGAGAACATGTTCGGCGACATCCTGAGCGACGAGGCCGCGATGCTCACAGGATCGATCGGGATGCTCCCGAGCGCGTCGCTCGGAGAACAGAAGCCGGGCCTGTTCGAGCCCGTGCACGGCTCGGCCCCCGACATCGCCGGCACCGGGCAGGCCAACCCGCTGGCAATGATCCTCTCCGCCGCCCTGATGCTTCGCCACGGATTCCAAATGGAGGCCCAGGCGGCGGCGGTAGAATCGGCCGTCGAGCAAGCGCTGGCCGAGGGGCTGCGCACAGCCGACCTGGGGGGCACGGCAGACACCCACGAAGCCACCCAGGCAGTTCTCAAATACCTCTAAGGCGCCGCCGGAGGCGCCGCCGACAAATTCGATAAGGAGTAGACGTGGAAACAGCGGACCTCATCTGGCACAACGGCGAAATGGTTGCCTGGGAGGACGCAAAGGTTCACGTACTCACGCATGGCCTCCACTACGGCACCGGGGTGTTCGAGGGGATCCGCGCCTACGAGACGCCGAAGGGAACGGCGATCTTCCGCCACCACGATCACCTCGACCGGCTGTTCAAGTCGGCCGAGCTCTACTACATGCCGATTCCCTACACGCTCGAGGAACTGCGCCAGGCCACCCACGAGCTGATCGCGGCCAACGAGCTGCGCGAGTGCTACATCCGCCCGATTGCCTTCCGTGGCTACGGGCAGATGGGCCTCTACCCGCTCGACGCGCCGGTCGAGGTGTCGATCGCCGTGTGGCCGTGGGGCGCCTACCTCGGCGAGGAAGGCAAGCTCCAGGGCATCCGGGCCAAGGTGGCGAGCTGGCGGCGCATCCCGCACGACGCGCTGATCCCGCACGCCAAGGCGTCCGGCCAGTACCTGAACAGTGTCCTGGCCAAGATCGAGGCCTCCAAGGCGGGCTATCAGGAGGCGATCCTGCTCGACTCGCACGGCTTCGTGTGCGAGGGCTCGGGCGAGAACATCTACCTGGTCCGCGAGGGCGTGGTCCTGACGCCGCCCCAGACCGCCGGCATCCTCGACGGGATCAACCGCAAGTCGGTCATCCAGATCGCGAAGGACCTCGGCTACGACGTGGTCGAGCGCGACCTCGCCCGCGCCGAGCTCTACCTCGCCGACGAGGTGTTCCTGACCGGCACCGCCGCGGAGCTCGTGCCCGTGCGCGAAGTCGACGACCACGCCATCGGCAGCGGCGAGCCGGGCCCGGTCACGCGCGAGCTCCAGCGCGTGTTCGACGACGCGCTCCACGGCCGCGACGCGCGCTACGCCGAGTGGCTGGACTTGGTGGGGGTCCCGACCAAAGCGGCAGCCGGATGAGTCACGCGGCCTCCATCAGGCGAGGCCGGATGCCGAGCGGAGGCCGAGCGTGACCCATATAGAGCTCTACGACACCACCCTCCGCGACGGCATGCAGGGGGAGGGGATGTCGCTGTCGGCGCAGGAGAAGCTGCGGGTGGCCCATCGCCTCGACGAGCTCGGCATCGACCTGATCGAGGCGGGCTTCCCGAGCTCGAATCCCAAGGAGATCGAGCTGTTCGACCTGCTGAGCCGCGAGTCGCTGCACCACGCCCAGATCGCGGCGTTCGGCATGACCCGCCGGCGGGGAACCCGAGCCGACGCCGATCCCGGCCTCAAGGTCCTCGCCGACTCGGGGGTGCCGGTGTGCACTCTCGTCGGCAAGACCTGGGGCCTGCACCTTCAGAAGGTCGTCAAGGTCGACCGCGACGAGAACCTGCGCATGATCGCCGAGTCGGTCGCCTTCCTCGTAGCCCAGGGCAAGCGGGTGATCTACGACGCCGAGCACTTCTTCGACGGGTTCGCTGACGACGCCGGATACGCGATCCGCTGCATCAAGGCCGCCACCGACGCGGGGGCGGACACGATCACGCTGTGCGACACGAACGGCGGCACGCTTCCGCACGACATCGCGGCGATGGTCGGGACCGTCGTGGCCGGGCTCGAGCCCTCGGGCGTCCGGATCGGGATCCACTGCCACGACGACTCGGGCTGCGGGGTCGCCTGCACGCTGGCCGCGGTCGAGCAGGGGGCCGTCCACGTGCAGGGCACGATCAACGGGTACGGCGAGCGCTGCGGCAACGCCAACCTGGTCACGATCATCCCCAACCTTCAACTCAAGCTGGGCTACGACTGCGTGACCGACGAGCAGCTGGTCTCCCTGACCCAGGCCGCGCACTTCCTCGACGAGCTCCTGAACTTCACCCCCGACCCCGATCAGCCCTACGTCGGGCGCAACGCCTTCGCCCACAAGGGCGGCATGCACGTCGCCGGTGTCACCGCGGACCCGGCCACCTTCGAGCACGTCGACCCGGACGTGGTCGGGAACCGGCGGGAGCTTCTCATCTCCGAGCTGTCGGGAAAGGGCACCGTGCACGCCCGCGCCCGCGACGCCGGGATTCCGCTGGGCGACGAGCAGGCTGCCCAGCTGGTTGAGCGGGTCAAGGATCTCGAGCACCGCGGCTACCACTTCGAAGCCGCGGAGGGGTCATTCGAGCTGCTGATCCGCAAGGAGACCGGCGAGTACGAGGCGTTGTTCATCCTGGAGTCGTGGCGAGTGATCGTCGAGAAGCGCGCCGATGGCAGGGTCGAGACCGAGGCGACGATCAAAATTTGGACCCCACCCGGCCCCGACGGCGAGCGGTATGTCCGCACGGCCGAGGGCAATGGCCCCGTCCACGCGCTCGACCGCGCCCTGCGCGACGCCCTGGTCGAGATCTATCCCCACCTGCGCGACATCGATCTGGTCAACTTCAAGGTGCGCATCCTCGACGAGACCAAGGGCACCGGCGCGGTCACGCGAGTGCTGCTGGACGCGTCCGACGGTGACCAGGTGTGGGGCTCGATAGGCGTCTCGGAGAACGTCATCGAGGCGTCCTGGGAGGCGCTCGTCGACTCGCTCGAGTTCGGGATGCGCGTGGCCGGACGGCAGGCCCGCGGCGAAGCGGCCTCCACGCCGCACTCGTGAGTGTCCGCCAGGTGAGCGAGGCGATTCCTCTCGCCCGGCCCGTGCTGGGCGAGGCCGAGGAGCAGCGCGTGCTCGAGGTGCTTCGCTCTGGCCGCCTGTCGCTCGGCCCGGTCGCGCGCGAGTTCGAGCAGGCGTTCGCCCAGCGGGTGGGCGCCGCACACGCCAGCGTGGTCTCGAGCGGCACGGCCGGCCTGCATCTCGCGCTCCGGGCGGTCGGGGTGACCGACGGCGACGAGGTGATCACGAGCCCGTTGTCGTTCGTGGCGAGCGCCAACGTGGCCGTGTACGAGCGGGCCCGTCCGGTGTTCGCCGACATCGACCCGGTGACCTTCAACCTCGATCCCGAGGCCGCCGCGGCCGCCGTCACCGAGCGCACCACCGCGGTGCTGCCCGTGCACCTGTTCGGTTATCCCGCCGACCTCGCCGCGTTCGAGAAGCTGGGTCTTCCGATCGTGGAGGACGCCTGCGAGGCGCTCGGCTCGGTCGATGCCGATGGCATCCCCGTGGGCGGTCGAGGCCATCCCGCCGCGTTTGGCTTCTACGCCAACAAGCAGCTCACGACCGGCGAGGGCGGCATGGTCACGATGGCCGACCCCGCCATGAAGGAGCGCATCGATTCGGAGCGCAACCAGGGCCGCGCGCCCGACATGGACTGGCTCGACCACGACCGGCTCGGGTTCAACTACCGGCTCTCGGATCTCGCCTGCGCGCTCGGGGTGGCCCAGCTCGAGCGCCTTGACGACATGCTGACCGGCCGCGCCCGCGTTGCCGCGGCGTATGGCGAGGCGCTGCAGGACATCGACGAGCTGGAGCTCCCCTGCCCGGAGACCGGCCATATCCGCCGCGGCTGGTTCGTCTACGTGGTCCAGCTTCCGCCGGGCGTCGATCGAGACGGCATCGTCCGCGCTCTGCACGAGCGGGAGATCCCGAGCAAGCCGTACTTCCCGGCCGTTCACCTCATGAGCTTCTACCGCGAGCGCTTCGGCCACCTTGAGGGCGAGTTCCCGGTGTGCGAGGACGTGGCGGCGCGGTCGATCGCGTTGCCGTTCTTCCCCGAGATGACCGAGGGGCAGATCGAGCGGGTCGCCGAGGCGCTACGCGGCGTGCTCGGGCGATAGCCGTGTCGCGTTTCTCCGAGCCGCAGGACGCCGCCTTCCGCGCGCTCAACGACTCGCTGTCGTTCGACTGGCGTCTGGGGCCCTACGACGTGGAGCAGTCCCGCGCCCACGCGACGATGCTGGCCGACCGCCAGATCATCTCGGCCGCCGAGCGCGACGAGCTGCACCGGGCGCTCGACCAGGTGGGCCGCGAGCTGGCCGACGGCGAGTTCCCGTACGCCGCCGGCGACGAGGACATCCACATGGCGATCGAGCGCCGGGTCACCGAGCTGGCCGGTCGCGTGGGGGGCAAGCTCCACACCGCCCGCTCGCGCAACGATCAGGTGGCCACCGACGTGGCGATGTTCGTCCGCGCCCACGCGTACCGAGCCCTCGAGCTGACCGAGCGGTTGGCACGGACGCTGATCGAGCTGTCCGAGGCACATCTCGACTGGCCGATGCCCGGCTACACCCACCTGCAGCGCGCCCAGCCGGTGTACCTGAGCCACCACCTGCTGGCCTACTGCTGGATGCTGATCCGCGACCGCGACCGGTTCGCCTCCGTGGTGGTGGCCGCCGACGCGCTGCCGCTCGGCGCCGGCGCGCTGGCCGGGGTCAACTTCGACACCGACCGCGAACTGGTGGCGCGCGAGCTGGGCTTCGCCTCGGTGGCCGAGAACTCGATCGACGCGGTCTCGAATCGCGACTTCGTGCTCGACTACCTGGCCGCCGCCGCCACCTGCGCCACCCACCTCTCGCGCCTGGGCGGCGAGATCGTGCTGTGGTCGAGCGAGGAGTTCGGCTACTGCGAGGTGGCCGACGCCTGGGCGTCGGGCTCCTCGATCATGCCGCAGAAGAAGAACCCGGACGCGGCCGAGCTCCTGCGGGCCAAGGCGCCGCGGATCGCGGGCCACCTGGTCGCCCTGCACGGCGTGCTCCACGGCCTGCCGCTGACCTACAACAAGGACATGCAGGAGGACAAGGAGCACCTGTTCGACGCCGCCGACACGCTCGAGCTGTGCCTGGACGCCGCGGCCGGGATGCTCGGCTCGATCCGCTTCAGGCGGGAGAACCTGGCCGCCGCGGCGGCGGACGAGATGCTCGCCGCGACCGACGTCGCCGACCTGCTGGTCCGCCGCGGCCTGCCGTTCCGCGAGGCACACGGCGTGGTGGCGGGGCTCGTGCGCCGCGCGATCGACCAGGGCAAGGCACTGTCGGATCTGACGCGCGAGGAGCTGGCCCGAGTCTCGCCGCTGCTCGACGACGAGTTCTACGCGGTGCTGCGGGACGGAGCCTGGCTCGAGAGCAAGCGCTCGCAGGGCGGGACGAGCCTGGCCCGGGTGCGCGAGCAGCTCGAGCGGGCCCGCGGCGCTCTGCGATGAAGCCGGCCTTCTACCAGCGCCCCGTGGTCGAGGTGGCGCGCGACCTGATCGGCTGCGTGGTCGCGCACGACGGCTGCTCCGGCGTGATCGTCGAGACCGAGGCCTACCACGAGTCCGAGCCGGCCTGCCACGCCTACGTCGGGCTGACCGAGCGCACCCGCGTGCTGTTCGGCCCGCCCGGCCGCGCTTACGTGTACCGCTCCTACGGGATCCACGCCTGCCTGAACGCGGTCTGCGAGCCACCCGGAGTGGGCGCGGCGGTGCTGATCCGTGCGCTCGAGCCGCTGGAGGGGATCGAGCTCATGCGCGAGCGGCGTGGCCTCGAGCGCGTGGAGGATCTTTGCTCGGGGCCGGGCAAGCTCACCCAGGCGCTCGGGATCGAGCTCATCGACAACGGCTGTGACCTCTCCGGCGGTCCCGTCGTGATCACGCGCGGGCCGCGCGCATGGCGCGAGGTGTCGGTCGCGGCCAGCCGGCGGATCGGGATCACCAAGGCCACCGAGCTCGAGTGGCGCTTCTCGGCGGTCGGCAGCCGGTGCCTGTCGCGGCCGGCGCAGCGGCCGCTCGCGTCTACGCCCTAGCCCCCGCCGCCGAGCCGGCCCCACCGGATCCCGAGCCCCCGGAGCCGCCGCCGCCGCCGCCGGTCGTGCCGCCCGCGCCACCACCACCGCCGCCGGTCGTCCCGCCCGCGCCGCCACCGCCGCCCGCGTGCCCCCTCCGCCACCGGTAGTGCCTCCACCGCCGCCCGTCGTTCCGCCTGCGTTACCGCCGCCCGTCGTGCCGCCACGTTCTGCGTCCCGCCGCCGGCCCCGGCCCCGCCGGTCGTCCCACCCGGCGGGGATCGGGGTGGTCGCGCTCGAGCTGGTGCTCGCGGCCGATCCGCTCGACGAGCTCCGACCCGGTCGTGTCGGTCAGCTCGCTCGTGGTGGTGCTGGACTTGCTCTTGGGCGGGTTCTCGGCGGCCAGGATCTGCAGCGCCTGGACCATGAAGTGGTGCCAGATGATCGCCGGGTAGGTCCCGCCCTCGACCGGCGCCCCGTTGTAGTCGCTGGTCATCGGCACGAGCTTGTTCGGGAAGCCGACCCACACCGCGGTGGTCAGCTGCGGGGTCCATCCGACGAACCAGGCGTCGGCGTAGTTCGTGGTCGTCCCGGTCTTGCCCGCCACGTCGACGCCCGAGATCTCGGCCGCGGTTCCGGTGCCGTGCTGGACCACGCCGGTCAGCATGTCGTGCACCGTCGCAGCGACCGGCGCGGGCAGCACGCGCTGGTAGTCGGGGTGGGCGAGCAGGTTCTTTACCGGGCAGACCTTTGGGCAGTAGATCTGCGCGATCCCGTTCGGCCCCTCGTCGGGGGCGCCGAGCACCGGGTTGAAGACCCGCCGTCCGCCCTCGGCGAACGTCTCGTAGGCGTGCGCCATGTCGAGCGGCGAGACGCCGATCTTGAGTCCGCCGAGGATCATCGCGTAGTTGTGCGAGACCGGCGTGCGGATCCCGGCGTGCTTGGCGAACCGCGCGATCTTCTTCGTCCCGACGTGGATCCCGACCTGCGCGAAGACCGAGTTGTCGGAGAAGTCGGTGGCCGCCTGCAGGGTGATCGGTCCCGAGTACGTGTTGCCGAAGTTGCGAACGATGAATATCTCCTTGCCGCCGCTGTTGGGGACGACGAAGTTCTGCGGCGCGGAGTCGATGATCGAATCCGGGCCGTATTCGCCGGATTCGAGCGCCATCGCCAGCGTGAACGGCTTGAACGACGATCCCGGCTGGCGGTGACCCTCGGTGGCCAGGTTGAACGGGTACTGGCTGTAGTCCTCCTCGCCGTTCACGATCGGCCCTCCGACCATCGCGCGGACCTGCCCGGTCTTGTTGTCGATCGCCACCATCGAGGCGCTCGGCAGGCCCTCCCCGGTCGGCAGCTCCTCCGAGATGGCCTGGTCGGCCGCCTGCTGGAGCTGGAGGTCGAGCGTCGTGCGGATCTTCAGCCCGCCGTAGTAGGCGCGGTACTCGGCGACGCTGTCCGGGACTCCGGGCTTGCCCAGCCCCATCGCCGCGAGGATCTGGGGACGCAGCCAGCTCGTGAAGTAGGGCGCCGCGGCCGGCTCCTGGGGCTGCTGGATGTCGGCCGCCGTTGGAACCGGGAGCTTCCTCCAGGCCTGGAAGTCCGCCAGCGTGATGTAGTGCTGCGCGAACATGTCCTGGAGCACGACGTTGCGGCGGGCCTTCGCCTGGCCGCGGGTTGGTGATCGGGTCGAACGCGCTCGGGTCAGCGACCATGCCGGCCAGCAACGCAGCTTCGGGTGGGGTCAACTTCGACGCGCACGAGGGCAGGGGAGCATCCCCGCAGCCCGAGCTGTTCTGACCGGCCAGGGCGTCCGCGTCGTAGCCATGGACCTTGCCGAAGTACACCCGCGCGGCCGATTCGACCCCGTAGGCGCCGTTTCCGAAGTAGATCGAGTTCAGGTACTCGGTGATGATCTTCGACTTCTTCCACCTGCGGGTGAGGTGGTAGGCGAGGGCCGCCTCGCGCAGCTTCTCGAAGATCGTCCGGTTGTCCTGCTCGGCCAGGGCGTTCTTGACGAACTGCTGGGCGATCGTCGAGGCGCCCTGATGTCGATCCGCCGGTCACATCGGACACGACGGCGCGTGCGATCCCGCGGAGGTCGACGCCCGGATCGCTCCAGAAGCGGCGGTCCTCGACCGACACGATCGCGTCCTGTACCCAGCACGACTTGGTCGCAGAGCAATTCGGGGCACCGAGCCGGTCGTAGGTGTCGATCACCTCGTGGTTGGGCGGCGCGAACTGCCCGATCAGGCGCCCGTGGTCGTCGTACAGGTACGAGTTCGCGGCCGCCTGGTACTGCTGGCGGTTCTCGATCTGCGGCAGGTCCGAGGCGACCGCCATCATCATCCCGAACACGGTCGAGATCACGGCCAGGATCCCTAGGCCGAAGAGGATCAGCAGCAGCCGCAGCTTCTTGACCCGCGGCCTTCCGGGGTGGCGAAGCCGGCGACGCCATCGCCAGGGCACCCGAGGCCCTCGGAAGGCCCCCCGCCGCGTCCGTTGCCCGACGAGCCGGGCGGACCCGGGGGCCGCGGCCGATCGCCGTGGGTCGGTATTTCTACGTCGTCGATCATGCGATCGCCAGGGGGCCGATGCGGCCCGCAGCGACGCGGAAAGCCGCTACGGCCGGGCAGCGGGACGCGGCGGCGAGAGGGTCCCGTCGGCCGCGAGAGTCTAGCATTGCCCCCGATGGAGCCTGAGCTCGACGACGGAGCTGCCCACGGCGCCTCCGCCGCCAGGCGCGGGCCCACCCGAGGCCGCCGCCTGGCTGGCCCGAAACGCCGTCGATTGCCTGCCCGAGGGGGCGCTCGAGCGCAAGCTCGAGCTCGGACGTCCACTGCGGGTGAAGCTGGGCATCGACCCCACGGCGCCGGACATCCATCTCGGCTTCACGGTCGTGCTGCAGAAGCTCCGCGAATTTCAGGACCTCGGGCACATCGTGGTGCTGATCATCGGCGACTACACCGCGCGGGTCGGTGACCCCAGCGGGCGTTCCGCCACCCGGCCGGTGCTGGCGCCGGAGGAGATCGACGCCAACGCCGCGACCTTCCAGGCGCAGGCGCTCAAGGTGCTGGAGTCCGAGCACCTCGAGGTCCGCTACAACAGCGAATGGCTGGACATGTCGATGGCCGACCTGTTCCGGCTGGCGCGGACGACCACGGTCGCGCAGCTGCTCGAGCGCGACGACTTCGCGAAACGCTTCGCCGCCCATCAGCCGATCTCCGTACTGGAGCTTCTGTATCCGCTGCTTCAGGGCTACGACTCGGTGAACGTCCAGGCCGACGTCGAGCTGGGGGGGACCGACCAGAAGTTCAACCTGCTGCTCGGACGCGAGATCCAGCGCCTCTACGGCCAGCCCGAGCAGGTGATCCTCACCATGCCGCTGCTGACCGGCACCGAGGGCGAGCTCAAGATGTCGAAGTCGGGCGGCAACTACATCGGCGTGGCCGAGACGCCCGACGAGATGTACGGCAAGACGCTCAGCATCCCCGACGCCTCGCTCACGCCGTGGTACGAGCTGCTGCTCGGCACCGAGCCGCCGGCCGAGCTCAGCCCGCGGGACGCGAAGCGGGCGCTGGCGCGCGCGCTGGTCGCCCGCTTCCACGACGCCGCCGCCGCCCGGGCCGCCGAGGCCGAGTTCGACCGGGTGCACATCCAGCGCCAGGCGCCCGAGGACATGCCGACCGTCACCTGGCCGGGCGACCGTCCCGAGGTCCACCTGCCCGCGCTGCTGGCCCAAGCGTTCGGGATCTCGACCTCCGAGGCCCGTCGCAACCTCGCGCAGGGCGGAGTCAAGCTCGACGGCGAAGCGGTGGGCAACGGCAGCCTCGATGTGGCGCCCGAAGAGGTCGACGGCAAGGTCCTCCAGCTCGGCAAGCGCCGCTTCGCTCGGGTGCGGGTCGCCCGGTGAGCGCGGCCTCTCGGGCCTCCGCCAGGCCCCCCGGTATCGACCCCTCCTTCCGAACACCCCGCCGCGTCGTGAGCCGCACATGACCGTTCACGGCGGCCTGCTGCGCCTCGAGACGCCAGGCCACGGCCACATCGTCGACATCACCCCCGGCGTGGCCAGCGTGGTCTCCACCTCCGAGGTCGACCGCGGGGTGGTGTGCGTATTCGCCACCGGGTCAACGGTGGGGGTCACCACCATGGAGTACGAGCCGGGCGGTGTCCACGACCTCCAGGCCCTGCTCGACCGGCTGATCCCGGCGGCGCCGGACTACGAGCACAACCGGCGCAACCACGACACCAACGCCCACGCCCACCTGCGGGCCGCGGTGATCGGGCCCTCGGAGTCGATTCCCGTCGTCGACGGGCGCCTCGCCCTGGGCACCTGGCAGCAGGTGGTCCTGATCGACTTCGACGACCGGCCACGCCAGCGGACCGTCACCGTCCAGGTCCTGTCCTAGCATGTGCCGTCCCAGGCGAGCCGTCGTCGATCCGCCTCGGATCTCCCCCGCTCAGGTCCGGCCCGCGAGCCGCCGAGAATCGTGAAGGCGACCGCTCGGGACTGGGCGGTGGCATCATCAGGTGTCGCGACCGAGTCGCGCGGCGATCCCGGCGCTATACTCAGCGGTCCGCTCCGGAATCGGAGATGGTTTCGGGCGCGCCCCGGGAAGGAAGCCCCTTCCGAAGAGGTGCGACGGTCTTTGAAAACTCAACAGCATGCGCACCCTTCGACCGACCCTCGGTCGAGGAGTGTGTCCAGGTTCGACGCCGTCGCTCGATCAGCCCTCCGGGGCCTCGACCGACGGTGCCAGATTGACCCCGTCATGCGTCCCGGGCCCGTGGTGTACATGGGCCCCTCGTGCGGACGCGTGGGTCTGTCCCTACCAGCGGACAGGCCCTGGGTCCACCACCACGCTTGGTGGCAGTGTCCGCTCCGGCGGACCGGACCTTGACGACTCTTTGTGAAGCGGGTTGCCTTCGGGCGGCTCGTCTCAGCAGTTCTTCACGGAGAGTTTGATCCTGGCTCAGGACGAACGCTGGCGGCGTGCCTAACACATGCAAGTGGAGCGACGAACCAGGCTTCGGCCTGGGGCAAAGCCGCGAACGGGTGAGTAACACGTGGGTAACCTGCCCCGATGATTGGGACAACCCGAGGAAACTCGGGCTAATACCAAATGTGTCCTCCGGCCATAAGGCCGCTGGGGAAAGGAAGCTTCGGCCTCCGCATCGGGATGGGCCCGCGGCCCATTAGCTTGTTGGTGAGGTAACGGCTCACCAAGGCGACGATGGGTAGCTGGTCTGAGAGGACGATCAGCCACACTGGGACTGAGACACGGCCCAGACTCCTACGGGAGGCAGCAGTGGGGAATCTTGCGCAATGCGCGAAAGCGTGACGCAGCAACGCCGCGTGGGGGAAGACGGCCTTCGGGTTGTAAACCCCTTTCAGTTGGGACGAAGCTTCGCCGGTGAATAGCCGGCTGGAGTGACGGTACCTTCAGAAGAAGCCCCGGCTAACTACGTGCCAGCAGCCGCGGTAATACGTAGGGGGCAAGCGTTGTCCGGAATCATTGGGCGTAAAGAGCGTGTAGGCGGCTCGGTAAGTCCGCTCTGAAAGCCCGGGGCTCAACCCCGGGAGGCGGGCGGATACTGTCGGGCTAGAGTCCGGAAGAGGCGAGTGGAATTCCTGGTGTAGCGGTGAAATGCGCAGATATCAGGAGGAACACCAATGGCGAAGGCAGCTCGCTGGGACGGTACTGACGCTGAGACGCGAAAGCGTGGGGAGCAAACAGGATTAGATACCCTGGTAGTCCACGCTGTAAACGATGGGCACTAGGTGTGGGGGGTGTCGACTCCCTCCGTGCCGACGCTAACGCATTAAGTGCCCCGCCTGGGGAGTACGGCCGCAAGGCTAAAACTCAAAGGAATTGACGGGGGCCCGCACAAGCAGCGGAGCATGTGGTTTAATTCGACGCAACGCGAAGAACCTTACCTGGGCTTGACATGTTCCTGACAGCCGTGGAAACACGGTCTCCCTTCGGGGCAGGATCACAGGTGGTGCATGGCTGTCGTCAGCTCGTGTCGTGAGATGTTGGGTTAAGTCCCGCAACGAGCGCAACCCCCGTCGCATGTTGCCAGCATTTAGTTGGGGACTCATGCGAGACCGCCGGTGACAAACCGGAGGAAGGTGGGGATGACGTCAAGTCATCATGCCCCTTATGTCCAGGGCTACACACGTGCTACATTGGCGCGTACAGAGGGTTGCGATACCGCGAGGTGGAGCGAATCCCTTAAAGCGCGTCTCGGTTCGGATTGCAGGCTGAAACCCGCCTGCATGAAGGCGGAGTTGCTAGTAATCGCGGATCAGCACTGCCGCGGTGAATACGTTCCCGGGCCTTGTACACACCGCCCGTCACACCATGGGAGTGAGCAACACCCGAAGCCGGTGGCCTAACCCTTTTGGGAGGGAGCCGTCGAAGGTGGGGCTCGCGACTGGGGTGAAGTCGTAACAAGGTAGCCGTAGCGGAAGCTGCGGCTGGATCACCTCCTTTCTAGGGAGCCCATATTGGGCAGCGATCGCCTCGAGCGATCGCCCTAGCATGTCGACCGGACCCGGCAGGCCGCACGCGTGGGCAACGCGCCCCGTGAGGCGGCTCGCATGCTGTTGAGTTTTGAGAGACCGGCTCGCCGCCGGCGTTCGCGGACATGGTCCCGAGCCCTGCGCGCGAGCTGTACCTCTTCCCGGACCTTGAAAACTGCACAGTAGCCAATGACACGGGTATCACCGGGTGAAGCCGCAAGGCTTCTCCCAAGATCACCGTCAAGATATTAAGGGCACATGGTGGATGCCTTGGCACCAAGAGTCGACGAAGGGCGTGAACGGCTGCGATAAGCCGCGGTGAGGCGCTGAATAGCCATTGACCCGCGGATGCCCGAATGGGGAAACCCAACGTCGGTAATGCGACGTTATCCCACGCTGAACACATAGGCGTGGCGAGGACAAGCGGGGGAAGTGAAACATCTCAGTACCCCGAGGAAAGGAAATCAACCGAGACTCCCTGAGTAGTGGCGAGCGAAAAGGGATCAGCCTAAACCCGGCGTGTGCAAGCGGCCACGCGTTGCACGTCGGGGGTTGTAGGGCGCCGATCCGGATCGTGGCCGATCCGGCGGAAGTTACAAAATCGTGTGATAGTCGAAGCGTGTGGAACCACGCACCACAGAGGGCAATCGTCCCGTAGACGAAATCGCACGGTCTTCCGCAGGCGTTCCTGAGTAAGTCCGCACCCGTGAAACGCGGACTGAATCTAGGGGGACCACCCTCTAAGGCTAAGTACTCCTTGGTGACCGATAGCGGACTAGTACCGTGAGGGAAAGGTGAAAAGTACCCCGGAAGGGGAGTGAAATAGTACCTGAAACCGCGTGCCTACAAGCGGTGGGAGCGGCCTCGTGCCGTGACCGCGTGCTTTTTGCATAACGAGCCGGCGAGTTACTCGTCTGCGGCAAGGTTAAGCGATGAGCGGAGCCGTAGCGAAAGCGAGTCCGAATAGGGCGAAATAGTCGTAGGCGGTAGACCCGAAGCTGAGCGAGCTACCCATGGGCAGGTTGAAGCGGGGGTAAGACCTCGTGGAGGACCGAACCGACCTAGGTTGAAAACTGGGCGGATGACCTGTGGGTCGGAGTGAAAGGCTAATCAAGCTCAGTGATATCTGGTTCTCTCCGAAATATATTTAGGTATAGCCTCGGATAAATTCCGTGGCGGCCGTAGAGCACTGTTTGGACTAGGGGCCCTACCAGGTTACCGACTTCAGGCAAACTCCGAAGACCGTCACGGTTACTCCGGGAGTCAGTTGCTGGGGGATAAACTTCAGCGTCAAGAGGGAAACAGCCCAGACCGCCAGCTAAGGTCCCCAAGTACTAGCTAAGTGGGAAACGATGTTCGAATGCAGAGACAACCAGGAGGTTGGCTTAGAGGCAGCCATCCTTGAAAGAATGCGTAACAGCTCACTGGTCAAGTGTTCGAGCGCGGACAATGTAACGGGGCTCAAGCTAGTCACCGAAGCTGCGGGTGCGATGAACCCTCGGGTTCTTCGCGCGGTAGGAGAGCGTTCCGGCGCCAGTGAAGCGGCGGCGTAAGCCAGCCGTGGAGGCGGCGGAAGTGAGAATGCCGGCATGAGTAACGAAAGAGGGGTGAGAATCCCCTCCACCGATTGCCCAAGGTTTCCTGAGTAAAGTTCGTCTGCTCAGGGTCAGTCGGGACCTAAGGCGAGGCCGAAAGGCGTAGTCGATGGCCAACGGGTTGATATTCCCGTACCACGTCGCTTTCGTTTGACCGATGGGGGGACGAGGAAGGCTATGGGATCCCAGGCGATGGTTGTCCTGGGCTAAGCATGTAGGGGTGGCTCTAGGTAAATCCGGAGCCGCATAACCTGAGGTGCGAATGCAGCTGGCTCTAAGCCGGCGAGTCCCGGAAGCCCTGCCTCCAAGAAAAGCCTCTAGGGAGAAAGCGCGTGCCCGTACCAAAACCGACACAGGTGGGCAAGTGGAGAACACTAAGGTGATCGAGATAACCCTCGTTAAGGAACTCGGCAAAATCGCCCCGTAACTTCGGGATAAGGGGCGCCCCAGTAGGGTGAACCTCCTCGCGAGGGGAGCCCGAGAGGGCCGCAGTGAATAGGTTCAAGCGACTGTTTACCAAAAACACAGGTCTCTGCTAAGTCGTAAGACGACGTATAGGGGCTGACGCCTGCCCGGTGCCGGAAGGTTACGTGGAGGTGTTAGGGCTTCGGCTCGAAGCACCAAAGCTAAGCCCCGGTAAACGGCGGCCGTAACTATAACGGTCCTAAGGTAGCGAAATTCCTTGTCGGGTAAGTTCCGACCTGCACGAATGGCGTAACGACTTGAACGCTGTCTCAACGAGGGGCTCGGTGAAATTGCAGTCTCGGTGAAGATGCCGAGTACCCGCGGCTAGACGGAAAGACCCCGTGAACCTTTACTACAACCTGGTATTGGGGTTCGATGCATCTCGCTCAGGATAGGTGGGAGCCTTGGAAGCGCCGGCTGCGGCTGGCGTGGAGGCAACCTTGAGATACCACCCTTGGTGTATTGGATCTCTAACAGCACGCCGTGAATCCGGGTGCTGGACAGTGACAGGCGGGTAGTTTGACTGGGGCGGTCGCCTCCCAAAATGTAACGGAGGCGCGCAAAGGTTCCCTCAGCACGGTCGGAAATCGTGCGTAGAGTGTAAAGGCAGCAAGGGAGCTTGACTGCGAGACCGACAGGTCGAGCAGGTGCGAAAGCAGGCCTTAGTGATCCGGCGGTAGCAAGTGGAAGCGCCGTCGCTCAACGGACAAAAGGTACTCCGGGGATAACAGGCTTATCGGGCCCAAGAGTCCACATCGACGGCCCGGTTTGGCACCTCGATGTCGGCTCGTCGCATCCTGGGGCTGAAGTAGGTCCCAAGGGTTGGGCTGTTCGCCCATTAAAGCGGTACGCGAGCTGGGTTCAGAACGTCGTGAGACAGTTCGGTCCCTATCTGCCGTGGGCGTTGGAGAGTTGCGAGGATTCGTCCCTAGTACGAGAGGACCGGGACGAACGGACCTCTGGTGTATCTGTTGTCCTGCCAAGGGCACCGCAGGTTAGCTACGTCCGGATCGGATAACCGCTGAAAGCATCTAAGCGGGAAGCCGGCCTCAAGATGAGCTCTCCCATCCCCTTGAGGGAGTAAGACCCCTGGAAGATCACCAGGTTGATAGGCCGGATCTGGAAGAGTGGTGACACTCGTAGGAGACCGGTACTAATGGGTCGAGGGCTTGACGGATATTTTGATATCCGTTCATTGGCACTGTGCGGTTTTGAAGGCCCGGGGAGGGGGCTGGTCTCTACCAGTTTCCGGTGGCTATGGCGAGGGGGAAACACCTCTTCCCATTCCGAACAGAGCCGTTAAGCCCCTCAGCGCCGATGGTACTTGGCCCGCAAGGGCCTGGGAGAGTAGGTCGCCGCCGGTTTATTTCACAGCGCGAATGACAGGAACGACACGGTGACGGACGCCCGGAGCGCAGGAACAGGTCCGGGCGCCCGCGGCGACCGATCGCACCCCGTACGTCATCCCCAAGCACCCGCGCGTCATTCCCAAGCACCTGCGGGTCAATCCCAACCCGCGGGTCATTCCCAACCCGTCCGCCATCCCGTGTGGGCGTACTTTCGCGCCAACCCGCAGGTCTTAGTCCTGCTGGTCATCTGCATCGTGCTCGGGCTGGGCACGTTCCTCGCGGTCCTCGTCGCCCTCGCGACGTCCGGCTCCGATCAAACGACCGGCGAGCCCAGCGGCGCGATCCTGGGCCTCCACGCGACGATCACCGCCGCCCGCTCGCTGCTGCTCTGAGCGGGCTCGGAGTACCCCTGAGCGGGCTCGCTTCTGCTCTGAGCGCGCTCGGAGTGCCCGGATGATTGGCGGGAGTGCGGGTGGGATCACAGCGGTGAGCGCCGCGCATGGGCGCTCCCGAACCAGCGACCGCTCACCTATTCAGTTCATGAGTGCGCGCCCGCTGTCGCGCATCGCTCGCTCGCCGGCCCCGCTACGTGCCGGCCGGACCGGGCACAGGCAGTAGGCCGGCGCCGCCGCGACGGTGCCCGCTCGCCGCGCGCGCTGCCGTCGCAGCGGACGGCGATGCGGGTGCGTGGCCCAGACGGGCGGCTCGGCGTGCGCGTCCGCCGGTGGATCGCCCACGAGCATCTCGTCGACGACGTCCATCCAGGCGCGCAGGCGCTTCTTGGAAGACTGGAACATATGTTCGGTAGCCTAGAAGGCGGGGCGGACGGAACCGACGAGCGGCCAACGGGGACGGGAGCCATGCCCCGGCTCCTTCCGGCACGGGCCTCATGGGGCAGGCGTCGGTCAGCGCGGTGGGGTGGGGCGGGCGTCGTCACTGCGTGGGGAGGGGGCGGGCGTCGTCAGTGCGGCGGGATCGGATGCCGTGGCTCATAGAGCCCCAACTCAACGCCACCAGGCAGCACAATCGCCGTCACCAAACCCCACCGCTCCTCCGAAACGGGGCGGCTGAATTCGACACCCTTGGCCCGGAGCTCCTGGACGGTGGCGTGGATGTCGTCGCACATGAGGTAGAGCTCGTGGCGGCCGGCGCCGTCGGCCGGGTGGGCCGCCACCTCAGCCGGCGGCAACGAGAAGATCGACCAGCCGCCTCCGGCATCGACCGAGGGCAGCTCGAGGACGTCCCGGAAGAATGCGCGGACCCCTTCCGGGTCGGCGCTGTAGACGATCGAATGGGCGCCGGTGATCACGTGGAACCCACGGTGCCCGACATGTTGTGCCGCGAGTGGCGGCGGCCCGGGGGGGATAACACGCCCGGGCTCACGCCGCCGAGCCCAGCGACGACCACACCTCGATCTTGGTCGCCACGCGCTGCACCACCTCGGTGGTGAACTCGCTCGTGCCGGCCGCGCCGCCCAGGTCCGGGGTCTTGATCCCCGAGGCGATCGTCTCCAGAGCCGCCTCGTAGACGGCACGTGAAGCCCGATCGGCGGCTGCGCCATGACGGTCGGCGGCGTGGCGGAGCAGCGCCCCACAGGCCAGGATCATGGCCAGCGGGTTGGCCACGTCCTTGCCCTCGAGCGCCGGCGCCGTCCCGTGAGGGGCCTCGGCCATGGCCACGGTGGTCTCGTAATCGTCGTCGAAGGCCAGCAGGACGGACTCGGCGCCTGCGATCGACCCGAACATCGGGAGCACCAGGTCCGAGAGACAGTCGCCGTCGCGGTTCAGAGCCGGGATCACCAGCGGTGCATCGGTGGCGCCCGACAGCAGGCCGGCGTAGGTGGCGTCGATCAGGACCGGTTCATAGGCGACCTCAGGGTGGCTCGCGGCCGCCTTGTCCATCTCTTCCTTGAGCATCCCCTCGTACACCGGGGACACCGTCCACTTCGGCCCGCCGTACACGCGAGCGGTCATCTTCTCGGCCGTCCGGAACGCGTACTCGGCGACGGCGCGACACGTTGAGCGGGTGATCTTCTCGGTGCGGTAGGCGATCTCCGACGGGGCGCCGGCGTCCCCTTCGCGCCACTGCTTGGCGCCATAGGCATCGTCCACGGCCATGCGCACCACCGAGATCGGATAGTGCACGCCGGCGATGGGCTGGACTCCGGGCAGGCGCCGGCCCGTGCGGACGATCACCTTCCCATCGACCTCTTCGCGCAGGATCCGGTTCGGCGAGCCGACATCGTCGGCCCCCTCAGGGGTGATCGTGGCCGCCTTGAGCCCGAGGCCGGCATCGCGCATCGCCTGTGCGGCATCAGTCACCACCTGATTCGCAGTGTCGCGGCGGTGCTCGAGCGATAGGTCGAATCGCTGAAGCTCGAGCTCGAGGCTCAGCAGGTCGGGGTCCAGCAGGCGCACAGCCTGATCGAGCAGCTCCTGCCCGGTCTGGTCGCCTTCCAGCACAACGATCTTCACCGGCTCGGCCATGCGGGCGGACCATAGCCGACCGAGCGGGCCGGCCCCGGGCTGAACGAGGCCTCCCCGTAGCCTGGCTGCCAGGGGGTCGCCGACCCAGGCCGAAACGTCCCACCCCGGCGGTACCAGGCACGAGGTTTGCCGGCCGCCCACCGGGGAACATGGACGGCTGAACCCCGAGCCACGGACGCGCACGGCGAGTGGGGCAGCACGAGCACGCCGGCTGCGAACATGTATGTAGCGCAGGCCGCGATCCTCAGGACGCGATGAGAAGATCCCCCGACGACCCCACCCTTCGTGGCTCGCTGCGCCCTCGCGGTCCCATCCAGCTGGCCCTGACGACGCGCTACGAGCCGCGCGCCACCGTGATCGGAGTCGCCGGCGAGCTCGACGTGCTCACGGTCTCCAGGCTGACCACCCGGCTCGACGAGGCGGTCCGACGCCGCCAGGGCGATGTGGTGATCGACCTGAGCGAGGCCGAGTTCATCGACTCGATGGGCCTGCACGCGCTGCTGAAGGTCCAGCGGCGTCTGATCAGCCAGGCCCGCACGCTGACCGTGATCTGTCCGCCAGGTCAGGTGCGGAACGCGATCGAACTGGCCCGGCTGGCCGAACCGCTCGGCGTCGTTTCAACCGCGGAGGAATACCGGCGGCGCCGTGGCGGTCCCTGAAGGCACCTAGTGCGACGAGCCGGCGGGCATGAGCTCGTCCTGCCTTTCGGCCAACGCGGCGATCACGATCGAGAGGTGCTCGTCGAAGTCGGCGCCGAGGTTCTCGGCACCGTGGCGGAGCTCCTCGCGATTGACGGCGGCCGCGAAGCTGGGCTGCTTGAGCTTCTTCTTGACCGACTTCGGGGTCATCCCCTGGAGGCGCTCGGGGCGGACGTAGGCGACCGCCAGCACAAAGCCACACAGCTCATCGACTGCGAACAGCGCCTTTTCCATGGGCGAATCGCGTGACACCCCGAGGAAATCGGCGTGCGAGGCGACGGCTCGCACCAGCTCGGGCGGATAGCCGCGCGCCTCGAGCTCGCGAAGCGCGTAGCGCGGGTGGCCGTCCTCGAGGTTCGGGTAGCGCTCGTAGTCCAGATCATGGAGCAAACCGGTCAGCCCCCACAGCTCCACATCGCCATCGAATCGGGGCGCGTACGCGCGCATCGCCGCCTCCACGGCGAGCATGTGCCGGCGCAGGGAGTCAGAAGATGTCCATTCACAAAGAAGGTCCCACGCCTCCTGGCGCGAAGTCTGGACTGGCATGGACGGGAGCCTAGCTGAGCCTCTCCAGACCAGCGGTCGACCGCCGGGCCCGAGGCAGCACGGACGTCCGCCCGATGATACGGGCCAGGGGCAGCACGGACGTCCGCCGGATGCGACGGGCCGGTGCGGTCAGCTCCTCGCAGGAGCGGTGGCGGAGCGCCCCGGCTCCGATGATGCCATGAGCTGCGCGTCCCCGGCGGCCATGGAGATCGTGGTCAAACGCACAAAGCCGCCGCAAAAGCCCCGCTCCAATAGGCCACGACCCCGAGATCCGGCTGCGCCGACCCGACAAGGTACCCTGCGGCCACCCATGCAAAAGTTCGTAATCGAAGGCGGGGTGCCCCTATCGGGCACGATCACTCCCGCCGGCAACAAGAACGGCGCGCTCCCGATCCTGGCCGCGTGCCTGCTGACCGACGACGAGGTGATCCTCCGTAACGTGCCCCGCATCCGGGACGTGGAGGCGATGACGCTGCTGCTCGAACAGCTCGGCGCGCGAGTCCAATGGCTCGGGCC
The DNA here is from genome assembly GCA_963834625.1 of uncultured Solirubrobacterales bacterium. Taxonomy (GTDB): domain Bacteria; phylum Actinomycetota; class Thermoleophilia; order Solirubrobacterales; family Solirubrobacteraceae; genus Palsa-465. The sequence goes on from CAWICM010000002.1 coordinate 578,143, forward strand.
GGGCGAGATCTCGATCGACAGCTCGAGTGTTGACAGCTGCGAGGTGGACCAAGAGCTGGCCGAGCGCATCCGCGCCTCCTTCCTGCTTGCGGGTCCGCTCCTGGCCCGGTTCGGCCAGGCCCGGATGCCGCCGCCGGGGGGCGACGTGATCGGCCGCCGGCGCCTGGACCCCCATCTCGACGCCTTCCGCGCGCTCGGCGCGTCCGTCGATGAGGACCGCGGCCACATCAAGCTCGAGGCGCCGCTCGGCCTCCGGCCATGTGACTTCTTGATGGACGAGCCGTCGGTGATGGCCACCGAGAACGCGCTGATGGCCGCCGCGCTGACACGGGGGCCGACCGTGATCCGCAACGCGGCCTCCGAGCCGCACGTCCAGGACCTGGCCCGGATGCTCTCCGCGATGGGCGCCCAGATCGACGGCATCGGCTCGAACGTGATGACCGTCCACGGCGTCGGCAGCCTCCGGGGGTGCACCCACGGCATCGCTCCCGATCACATCGAGATCGGCTCGTTCATAGCGCTCGCCGGCGTCACCGGCGGTGAGCTCATCGTCAAGGACACGGTCACCGAGGACCTGCGGATGATCCGCTTGGTGTTCGACCGCCTGGGCCTGCGCACCGAGGTGCGTGGGGCGGACGTGATCGTACCCGGCAATCAGGAGCTCGTGATCCGCAACGACAAGGGTGACCACACCCCCAAGGTCCAGGACGGCCCGTGGCCGGCGTTCCCAGCCGACCTGACCAGCGTGGCCACCGCGCTGGCCACCCAGGCCGAGGGCTCGGTGATGATTCACGAGTGGATGTTCGAGAACCGCCTGTTCTTCGTCGACAAGCTCGTGCTCATGGGGGCGTCGATCACGATCTGCGATCCGCACCGAGCGATGGTGGTGGGACCCCGGCGCCTGACCGGGCAGCGGGTCGACTCTCCGGACATCCGCGCCGGCATGGCGATGCTGATCGCGGCGCTGGCCGCCGAAGGCGTCACCGAGATCGGCAACGTGCGCCACATCGACCGCGGCTACGAGCGCATCGACGAGCGGCTGCGCGACCTCGGAGCGCGGATCGAGCGCGAAGATGACGTGCCCGTGTCGGTCTAGCGACCACCGGCGCTCGCCCACGACCGCCTAAGCCCGGGCACCGGACATGGTTGATCGCCTCCCCAGCGGAACGCGCGACTTCCTGCCCGACGAGATGCGCGAGCTACGCGCGATGACCGACCGTGTCCGCACGGTGTTCGAAGGAGCCGGCTACGGCGAGGTGTACACGCCGGCCCTCGAGTACGAGAGCACGTTCACGCGCGCTCACATGGACTCCGGTCGCCCGGCCTACCGCGTGTTCGACGAACACGGGAACGTGCTCGTGCTCCGATCGGACATGACGGTCCCGATCGCGCGGCTCGTGGCCACCCGATACCACGACGTCGAGCCCCCGCTTCGCTTCTCCTACTTCGCCCACGCGTACCGCGGGGTCAGACCGCAGCGCGGTCAGGCGCGCGAGTTTCTCCAGGCCGGGATCGAGCTGATCGGCGCCGAGAGCCCGGAGGGCACGGTCGAGGTTCTCACCGTGCTCTGCAACGCCCTCGATGCTGCGGGCCTGAAGAGCTACCGGGTCGGGCTGGGCGACGCATCCCTGTATCCCGCCCTGCTCGATCGTCTGGGCGTCGACGACCCGGAGCGCCGGGAGCGCATCCTGACCGAGCTCGCGAACGGCGACTTCGTGGGCCTGGAGAGCGAAATCGACGCCCTCGAGCTGAGCTCCGAGGACGCCTCGCTCCTTCTCACCGTCCCGCGGACCCGGGGTGGGCCTGAGGTGCTCCATGCCCTCGAGGGCCCGCTCGAGCACGCGGCCACCGGGATGCGCGCCGTCCACGCCTTGCTGGCCCCGAACGTGGCCGAGCGGATCATCTTCGACCTCGGCTTGGTCCGAGGCCTTGGCTATTACACCGGCGCCGTGTTCCAGGTCTACGACCCCGCTTACGGCGAGCCGATCGGGATCGGCGGACGCTACGACGACCTGCTGGGCCAGTTCGGCCGCGCGCTCCCGGCGGTCGGCTTCGCCCTCAACGTCGAGCGGCTGCACATCGCGCTGACCAGTGAGGAGCGCGATGGCTGAGCACGACCAGCTCCGGATCGCGGTCCCCCGCGGGGCGCTGTTCGCGCAAACGCTCGACCTCCTCGACCGCCTGGACCTTGACACGAGCGAGGTCCGCGAGAACGACCGCAAGCTGCTGTTCGAACAGGCCGGCATCATCACGATGCGCCCCTCCGACGTGCCCACCTATGTGGAAGCCGGAGCGGCGGACCTCGGGATCACCGGCAAGGACGTGCTGCTCGAACAGTCCGAGCGCGAGCTCTACGAGCTCGTCGACCTCGGCTACGGCCACTGCACGATGGTGCTGGCCACAGTGGCCGGCCCCGACCCGGCGGCCGAGGCGCTACGGCGGCTGGGCGTGATGCGCATCGCCACCAAGTACCCGCGCATCGCCACCCGCCATTTCCTCGAGACCGGCCGCCAGGCCGAGATCGTCGAGGTCAAGGGGTCGGTCGAGCTGGCGCCGCTGACCGGGCTGGCGGAGGCAATCGTCGACCTCACCGCGAGCGGGACGACGCTCAGGGAGAACGGGCTAGTGGTGCGCGAGGAGATCGCGCGCAGCACCGCCCGCCTGATCGCGAATCCGGTCTCGCACAAGCTCAAGGCTGGGGCCATCGACGCACTGCTGGAGCGACTCGATGCGGTGTGAGCTCCTCACCACCATCGGCGGTGACCCGGCGACGACGGCAGCCGACCTGCGCGCCCTGATCCCGGCGCCCGATTCCGTCCGTGACCCCGTCACAGAGATCATCGCCTCGGTCCGCGCCGGCGGTGACGAGTCCCTGCGCCACTACACGCGCCGGTTCGACACCGGAGGGGCCGAGCCGCATCCGATCGTGGTCGAGGCCGCGGAGCTCGAGGCGGCCGCGGCGGCGCTTGACCCACGCGTGCGCCACGGCATCGAGCGCGCGATCGAGAACCTCGAGGCGGTCCTGGTGGCGAGCCGTCCCGGGACGGACGCGGCGGTCGATCTTGGAGCGCAACGGGTCGTGCTGCGCCGCGCGCCCGTCGCCCGCGCCGCCATCTACGTCCCGGGCGGACGCGCGCCCTATCCGAGCACGGTGGTGATGGGCGTGGTGCCGGCTCGAATGGCCGGCGTGGCGCACATCGCGGTGTGCTCACCACCCGGAAAGGACACCGACGTCGACTCGGTCATCCTCGCCGCCTGCAGCTTGACCGGCGCGTCCGCCGTGTACCGGGTGGGCGGCGCCCAGGCGATCGCGGCGCTCGCCTACGGGACCGAGACCATCCGGCCGGTCGACGTGATCGTCGGTCCCGGCAACCTCTACGTGCAGGAGGCCAAGCGCCAGGTGTTCGGCCAGGTGGGGATCGACGGCTTCGCCGGCCCGAGCGACCTGCTGGCGATCGTCACGCGCGATGCCGACGCGGACAAGCTCGCGCTGGACCTGCTCGCTCAGGCCGAGCACGGCCCGGGGAGCCTGGTGGTTGCCGTCTCCGACGACGGTGGGCTCCTCCAAACCCTGGAAGAGCACCTGGCCAGCGGCGCCGACACGGGAGCCCTGGCCGCGTTGGTCCGCGCGCGCGACCCCGACGACGCGCTGGCGGTGGCCGAGGCGTTCGCCCCCGAGCACCTTCAGCTGATGGGCGAACGAGCCGAAGCTCTGGCCGACCGGGTCACCAGAGCCGGCTGCCTGTTGGTGGGATCGAACACCGGCACCGCGTTCAGCGACTACATCGCGGGCTCGAACCACATCCTGCCGACCAACGGCGCCGCCCGTTTCGCCTCGAGCCTCAACCCCGAGCACTTCATCCGCCACTTCAGCGAGGTGCGCGTCGCCGACGCCACCGAGCTGGCCCGGTCGGCCGCGCCATTGGCACGGGCCGAGGGGTTCGAGCTGCACGCGCGCTCGATGGAGGCACGCATTCGGGACAATGACCCGCGATGACGCGCACGGCCCACATCGACCGTAAGACCGGGGAGACCGACATCCACATCAGCCTCGAGCTCGACGGCGAAGGCGCCGGCGAGCGCGACACCGGCGTGGGCTTCTTCGACCACATGCTCGACCTCCTGGCTCGTCACGGGCACTTCGACCTGGTCGTCCGAGCCCGCGGCGACCTCGACACCGGCGCCCACCACACGGTGGAGGACGTGGGTATCTGCCTCGGCCAGGCGCTCGACGAGGCGCTGGCCGACCGGTCGGGCATCGCCCGCTTCGGGCAGGCCACGATCCCCATGGACGAGGCGCTGGCGTCGTGCGCGATCGACATCTCGGGCCGCGGCCTGTGCGCGTTCGAGGCCGCGCTGCCGCCCGGCGCGATCGGCAACTTCGACCACGAGCTCGTGGAGGAGTTCATGCGCGCGCTGGCTCTGAACGCCAAGCTGACGCTGCATCTGACCGTCGAGCGTGGCGCCAACGCCCACCACATGATCGAGGCGTCGTTCAAGTCGCTGGCTCGGGCGCTCCGGGCCGCAACCGCTCTGGACGCCAGCGAGCGGGGCGTACCGAGCACCAAGGGGACGCTGGTGTGACGCACATCGGCGTGATCGACTACGGGATGGGGAACCGCCGCTCAGTGGAGAAGGCGCTCAATCACGTGGGCGCGCGGCCCACGATCACCAGCGATCACGACGAGCTGCGCGGCGCCGACGGACTCGTGCTCCCGGGAGTGGGGGCCTTCCCCAAGGCCATGGCGAACCTGGACGCGCTCGGCCTGCCGGAGCTGATCCGCGATCTCGTCGCTCGGGGCAGGCCGCTGCTCGGCATCTGTCTGGGCATGCAATTGCTGTTCGACACCTCCGAGGAGATGGGCGGCGGGGCCGGCCTCGGGCTGATCGGCGGCGAGGTCACGCCACTCGCCTCCGGCGGCCTGCGCATCCCGCACATCGGCTGGAACGAGGTGCGCTTCGAGCGCGCGTCGCCCCTCGTCGAAACGCTTCCGCACGCCGGCTGTCCGTTCTACCACGTGCACTCGTTCGCGGCGCGCCCGCGCGATCCGGCCCACGTCATCGCCACGACCGAGTACGGCGAGCGGTTCGCCACGCTCGTCGGCCGCGAGAACGTGGTTGGCGTCCAGTTCCATCCTGAGAAGTCCTCGCGCAACGGCCTGCGCATGCTCGAGCGGTTCGTCGGGCTGTGCGCAGGGGGCGAGGCTCGCGTGGCGGCATGATCCTGCTGCCGGCCGTCGACATCCTCGACGGCAAGGTCGTGCGCCTGGCCCGCGGGGAATTCGGCCAGAGCACGGTCTACGACTCGGACCCCCTCGAGGCGGCGCGGCGATGGGTGAATCAAGGCGCCCGCAGCCTGCACGTGGTCGACCTCGACGGCGCGCGCAGCGGTGCGCCGGTCAACCTCGAGCAGGTCCGTCGGATTACCGCCGAGGCAGACGTGCCGGTGCAGGTCGGCGGCGGACTACGGACGATCGAGGCGGTGCGCGAGGCGATGCGGGCCGGGGCGGCCCGCGTCCTGCTGGGCACGGCCGCCTACGCCGACGTCGATTTCCTCGACCAGGCGGTTGCCGAGTTCGACGACCGGGTGGTGGTCTCAGTCGACGCTCGCCAGGGCCGCCTGGCCGGTGCCGGGTGGACTGAGCAGACCGACATTCCGCTCGACGCGGTGATCGAGCACCTCAACGCCCGCGGCGTGCGGCGGTTCGTCTACTCGAGCATCGACCGCGACGGGATGCTCGAGGGGCCCGACCTGGACGGGGCACGTCGCGTGGCCGAGGCCGTGCGCGGGAGCTACACCTACTCGGGTGGCGTGTCGTCGCTGGAGGATCTCCGAGCGCTGATCGAACTGCGGCAGGTAAACCTGAATGGTGTGATCGTCGGCAAGGCCCTGTACGAGGGGCGCTTCACGGTGGCCGACGCGCAGTCCGTGCTGGACGGCCACTGACATGCACTACAAGCGCGTCATCCCGTGCCTCGACGTCGACGCCGGCCGGGTGGTCAAGGGCGTTGGCTTCGTCGACCTCCGCGACGCCGGCGATCCGGTCGAGCTCGCCTGCCGCTACGACGCCGCCGGCGCCGACGAACTGGTTTTTCTCGACATCACCGCGACCTCCGACAAGCGCGAGACCGTGGTCGATCTGGCCCGCCGCACGGCCGACGACGTCTTCATCCCGTTCACGATCGGCGGCGGCATCCGCTCGGTAGCCGACGCCCAAGGGGTCCTGGACGCCGGCGCGGACAAGATTTCGGTCAACTCGGCCGCACTCCAGCGGCCGGAGCTGATCGACGAGCTGGCCGGCACCTTCGGCGCCCAGTGCGTCGTGCTGGCCATCGACGCCAAGGCGCGTGGAGATGTCAGCTGGGAGGCCTACCTGGCCGGTGGCCGCACGCCCACCGGCCGCGACGCGGTGGCGTGGGCGGCCGAGGGAAAGGAGCGCGGCGCGGGGGAGATCCTCCTCACGAGCATGGACCGCGATGGCACCAACGCGGGCTACGACCTCGCGCTGACCGAGGCCGTGGCCGGCGCGGTCGATGTGCCGGTCATCGCGTCCGGCGGTGCGGGCCGGCTCGAGCACCTCGCCGAAGCCCTGGACGCCGGCGCCGACGCCGTGCTGTGCGCCTCGATCCTGCACTACGGGCAGCACACGATTCCGGAGATCAAGGCACACTTGAACCACGCGGGCGCGGCGATCCGGCCCGTCGATTGACGGGCTCAGCCCAGCGACCCACGAGGCGCAGAATCCCGCGCCTACTCGGTCAAGTCATCAGTATGTATGTTGGCCCGGTTGAATTGGCCGCGGTTAGGCGGCCTCTTCCACGTATCCGGCCGCGGCGCATGCATCGCAATACGCGGCGGGCGGGACGCGGGGCTCATAACAGCCAGGACGGCAGCAGGTTGACGACCGCTTCGGTCGACCTCGGCCGATCCGGGCTGCTGCGGCGTCCTTGAGCTCCTCGCGCATGCGATCGAGCTCTGCCGCGTGCTCCTCGCAGAACCGTCGGCCCGGCAGAACCGGCTCCTGGCAGTGGCTTCCACTACGACAACGCATAGACGCACAAGGATAGCAGGAAGCTCTCGAACGCACGTTCTCTGCGAGCTTCGTTGCACGCCGTATGCGGGGATTTCTTGGGTGCTCTGTTGACTGGCCGCGAGCGCTGTGTAGAGATTAAGTTAGCGCGCTGGGGCGCTCGGCGTTTACCGGTGCTCCGGCAGCATCTGGTAGAGCATCGTATACCCGCTCAGATAGATCGTGCCGGTGTCATCGGCGACCACCGGATTGAACGCGCCGTCCGGGAAGAAGAACACCTTCCGGCCAGTGCGCACGTCGAGACCGGTGGTGGTGCGGGTGCCGAGGTCGGAGTAGTAGACGACGTTGCCGACGATCGTGGCTGAGCCGGAGATCCTGCCGCCGGCGGGATGCTTCCAGCGGATCGCGCCCGAGCGGGCATCGAACGCGTAGAAGTTGCCGTCGTAGGAGCCGAGGTACACGGTCGGGCCGAGGCCGGGGGTGTCCTCGACGGCAGCGGAGGCGTACACGTAGGCGCCGGTGCCGGTCGCCCAGGCGAGCTGTCCGGTCTTGGAGGCGAACGAGTACACACGGCCGTCGGTGTTGCCCATGTAGACGCGCCCGAAGGCCACCGCGGGGGTCGAGTAGAAGTTGCCCGACCCGAAGCCGAAGTCAGCCCCGGTGGTGTTGACGGCCCAGATCCGGTGGCCGGTGGCGGCATTGAGGGCGTAAGCGCGGCCCGTGTAGTCGCCGAAGTAGAGGATCCCATTCGACAGCGCCGGGCCGCCCTTGACCGCGCCGCTGGCGTGGAAGGTCCAGTTCACCCGTCCCGTGGTGGCGTTCAGCGAGTACACCGTCCCGGCCTGGTCGCCGAAATAGACCGAGTCGCCAAAGGCGAGCGGCGAGGATTCGGTGCCGGGCGGGATGACCTTCGACCAGACGAGGTGTCCGGTCTGCATCGAGAGCGCATCGAAGCGACCGTCACCCGGGGACTTCCCGTGGGCCGAGAGCACCGCGACATACACGAGTCCCTGCGTGATCCCGAGCGCGGGGGACGCCGCCGCCACGGTCCCCGCCTTGGTCTCCCACAGCTTGTGTCCCGTGCGCTTGTCGACTGCCTTGGCCGCGCCGTCGTCGTCGATCAGGTACAGCCTGTTCTGGTAGATGACCGGCGGGAACTCGAGCAGTGCGTGGTCCTGAAACCGCCAGCCGACGCGCAGCGGCGGCTCGGGGGCATTGGCGGGCGTGAACACGCGCGTGCGCTCGGAATCGAACCCGTAGCGCGGCCAGGCGAAGTCGTCGACCTTCTGGGCCGGCGGCGGCGTGGTCGTCGTCGGCCGCGTGAACTCGACGTTCGGGTGTGAGACGTTGTGCGGCGAATGGGCCAGGACCAACGCCACCGCGCCTCCGGCCAGCACGAGCAGAACCGCGACGGCGACGAGCCCGCGCCGCAGCCAACGACGCGAACCGGGGCTCGGCATGGCGGGCATGCTAGCCACCGCCCGCGCCGTCGGCCGTTGGGAAGAAACTATGACTATGTCCGAGTTTGCACCCACGCCGCCTGAGCTGCTCGAGCGGGTCCTCGCGTTGCCGGCGGCGCAACCGCTCCGCTCGCGGCTGGGCGAGGCGGCGCCCGTGTATCTGGTGGGAGGCGCAGTCCGCGACGTCCTGCTGGGCGGCACGCCATTCGATCTCGACCTGGTCGTCGAGGGCGACGCGGGGGCCTTCGCGACCTCGCTCGGCGGGAAGCTCACGATGCACGACCGGTTCGGGACCTCGACGGTGGCGCTGGATGGCTTCGCCTACGACATCGCCCGCTCGCGACGCGAGACCTACGCCTACCCGGGGGCATTGCCCGACGTCGAGCCGGCCTCCCTGCCCGAGGATCTGCTCCGCCGTGACTTCACGGTCAATGCGATCGCGGTGGCGCTGGCCGGCGAGCGCCCCGGTGAGCTGAGCGCCGCCCCGCGCGCGCTCGAGGACCTCGAGGCGGGCCGGCTGCGCGTCCTGCACGATCTGAGCTTCGTCGACGATCCAACCCGGCTCCTGCGGTTGGTCCGCTACGCCGCCCGGCTGGGCTTCGACGTCGAACCGCACACGCGGGAGCTGGTGTCCGCGGCGATCCAGTCCGACGCCCTGGACACCGTCAGCGGCGCCCGCGCCGGCGCCGAGCTGCGCCTGCTGGCCCGCGAGGACGATCCAGTCCGGGCGCTGCTCGCCCTGAGCGATCTCGGGCTCGACCGCGCGCTGCACCCAGGGTTCGGGCTAGAGGACGCGACGCTCGCCCGCCGAGCGCTCGCGTTGCTGCCCGAGGACGGGCGGCGGGACCGGCTCGCGGTGGCGCTGGCCGCGCTGACCGTCCGGGCGGCCGAGCTGCCCGGGCTGCTCGACTCGCTCGCGTTCGAGGCGGCGGATCGCGATGCGATCGTGGCCGCCGCCACCCGCGCGCGAGAGCTCGCGCGTGCCCTCGACGGCGCCCGGACCCCTTCGGCGATCGCCGCCGCGGTGTCCGGCTCCCCGCTCGAGCTGGTGGCGCTGGCCGGCGCCCTCGGCCCCGCGGAGCCCGCCCGGGAGTGGCTCGAGCGCCTGCGCCACGTCCGGCTCTCGATCGACGGACGCGACCTCATCGCGGCCGGAGTGCCGGAGGGCCCAGCGATCGGGCACGGCCTGCGGGCTGCGCTGGCCGCCAAGCTGGATCGCCGCGCCAGCGGGCGCGATCAGGAACTTGCCGAGGCGCTGAGTGCCGCGAGCGCTCGCTAACGCACTGCGCTGGGATGGCCGGCCCGGCCACTACGAGGTCTACTACGCAACGCTGACCGATCCAGCCTCCGACGTGGGGGCATGGATTCGGTACACGATGACCGCGCCGCTGCCGGCGAGCACCCACCCCCGACGGCGAGCTCGCCTATTGCTACAACACCGAGACTGCCTCGATCCGTCTGCACCTCTACGAGCGAGCGCCGCGCGTCGGCGGGTGGGCCCACGCGGCCGCTCTGGGCGCCGCGAGCCGAGCGCACTTCGAGTACGCGCAGCGCGCGCCGGTTCCCGGACAGGAGCTGCAGCTGAGGTGAGGTGGCCGGCGCCGTTCTACGCCCGCGGCGAGCATCTCGGGATCGACCTGCCGGGCGCCCAGGCGATGTTCACCACCCGTCGCGGCGGGTTCTCGGAGGGGGCCTACGAGAGCCTCAACCTCGGCCGCTTGACCAAGGACCGTCCCGAAGCCGTGCAGCGCAACCGAGCCACGCTCCAGGCCGAGCTCGGAGTTCCGCCGGCGCACATCCGGCAGGTTCACGGCACCGAGGTGCGGCTGATTACCTCGCTGCCGGTGCCCGGCGTGGCGCCGCTGCCGGACGAGGGCGTCGAGCTGCCCGAGGCCGACGGTCAGGCCACTCATCTGCGCGATGTGGCTCCGATGGTGCTCGTGGCCGACTGCTTGCCGATCGCCGTCGCGGGACGCCGAGGTTCGAACGGAGACGGTGCGGTCGCCATGCTCCACGCCGGATGGCGAGGCCTGGCCGGCGGGATCGTCGCCTCAGGGGTGCAGGCGCTCCGCGAGCTGGGGGTCGACGGACCGATCGAAGCGGCGATCGGACCAGGCGCCGGCGCCTGTTGCTACGAGGTGGGCGAGGAGGTGCACGCGGAGTTCGCTAATTTCGGTCCGCACGTCCGGCGGGGGCGCAACCTGGATCTGAAGGCGATCGCCCGCGACGAGCTGGTCGGCGCCGGGGTGACCGCCGTGCACGACGTGGCGCTGTGCACGATCTGCTCGGACGAGACCATGTTCTTCTCCCACCGCCGCGATCACGGCGTCACCGGGCGCCAGGCGGGGCTCGCATGGTTGAGCTGATCACGGGCCTGCGGGCCGAAACGGTCCGGACGAATCTGGAGCGGGTCCGATCGGAGATCGCCACTGCAGGACGCGACCCGGAGAGCGTTCAGGTCCTGGCGGCGGTCAAGTACGTCGCGCTCGACGAGCTCGGCGTGCTGGCGGAAGCCGGTCTCACACTGCTCGGAGAGAACCGCGCCCAGGACCTCGTGGCCAAGGCCGAGGCGTATCCGGGCGCGTTCACCTGGGACTTCATCGGCCATCTCCAGAGCCGCAAGGTCAAGCAGGTGCTGCCGCACGTCCGCTACATCGAGACCGTGGCCAGCGACTCGGCATTGGAGCAGCTGGGGCGCCACGGGAGCCCGGAGACCGAGATCCTGGTCGAGGTCAACGTGGCCGGCGAGCAGGGCAAGAGCGGCATCGCGCCCACGGAGCTGTCAGCCCTGCCTCAAGCGCTGTCCGGTTAAGGTCGTGGGGCTGATGACGATGCCACCGATCGCGCCCGAGCCCGAGGCCAACCGCCCGTATTTCGCTGCCCTCCGGGACCTCGCCGGCGAGCACGATCTGCCCCAGCTGTCGATGGGCACGAGCCAGGACTACGTGGTGGCGGTGCAGGAGGGGGCCACGATTATCCGGCTGGGCACCGGCCTATACCGCTCCGGAGCGTCATAATCACGGCAGGGAAACACCGCCTGCCAGCGAAAGATCGAATCCGAGATGGCCCTACGAGACACCTGGCACCGCACGCTGATGTACTTCGGTCTGGCCGACGACGAGGACTACGAGGAGGATCTCGAGCCCTACAACGAGCCCGAGGTCGAAGCCCAGCACGCCTATAGCGATCGTCCGAACGTCCGCCGGCTGAGCTCGCGCCGCCGGCGCGACGAGTTTGACGACATCTTCGCCGACGATCCCGAGGCCGACCGGCGTACCGCCTCGCTGCGCCCCGTGGGCGGCGGTCGCGGCAACGGGCGCGGGGGAGCCGACCGGGTCCACTTCGTGGCCCCGAAGAACTTCAACGAGGTGCAGGACGTGGCGGACAAGTTCAAGGACGCGATCCCCGTGATCCTGAATCTGCAGAACACCGACCATGACCTCTCCAAGCGCCTGATCGACTTCTCGAGCGGACTCACCTACGCCCTCGACGGCGGCATGCAGCGGATCGCCGACAAGGTGTTTTTGCTCACTCCGCGCAACGTCGAGGTCTCCGCGGAGGAGCGGGCGCGACTGCTCGAGAAGGGCTTCTTCAACCAGAGCTGAGCCCCGCGCGCTGGCCGGCGCTCGCGCCAGCGGTAGATTTCCTTTGATGCAGGTCGGATTGATCGGCGCTGGCAACATGGCTCGCGCGCTCGCGCGCGGCTGGGGCGAGCCCGTTCTTTGCTCCGACGGCGGGTCCGGCCGAGCCCGGGCGCTCGCCAGCGAGCTGGGTGGCGAGGCGTTCGACTCCAACGTCGAGGTAGCCGATCGTGCCGATCTGGTCGTGCTCTGCCACAAGCCGGCGCAGTGGCTGCCGGTGGCACGCGAGCTGCGCGGGCACGCCAAGGCCGTGGCCTCGGTAGTGGGCGGTCTGGACTCGCAGGGATTGCGACAGGAGTACGGCGTTCCGGTGTTCCGGTTTACGCCGAACACGCCGGTCGAGGTCCGCCGCGGGGTCATGTGCTACTCGCCCGAGCGAGAGGTTGACAAGGGACTGGAACCGCAGGTGCTCGAGCTGTTCAGTCGGCTGGGGATCGTGGTCGAGGTCCCGGACGCCCTGGTCGAGGCGGCCAGCGCGGTCATGGGTGTGGGTCCGGCCTATCAGGCGCTCCTGGCCGAGGCGCAGGTCGACGCCGCCGTAAGGCACGGCCTGAAGCCGGGGCTGGCCAGCCGGCTCGTGGCCGAGACGATGGCGGGCACGGCCGCCCTGCTCCACAAGCGCGAATACGACACGCTCGCGGTCCGTCGAGAGGTCACATCGCCCGGGGGCACCACCGCGCGCGGCCTGGCCGCGCTCGAGCGCGCCGGCGTGCGACCCGCGTTCCAGGAAGCCTTCGATGCCGTCGTGGGAGCGGGCCGGTGATCGCGCTCGCGGCGCTCACTCGCGGCGACATCGCCAACTACGTGCAGGCGCTGTTCCTCGTCTACATCCTGCTGATCTTCGTGTACATCCTGGTCAACATGATGTTCTCGCTGGGCCTGCGACCGCCCTACTCCCGCTTCACGGACGCGATCACGAACTTCCTCCGCGATGTCTGCGAGCCGTATCTGCGGATCTTCCGCCGCTTCATCCCGCCGATCGGCATGTTCGACCTTACCCCGATGATCGCGATCATCGTGCTGTACATCGTGCAGTACATCGTGGTCAGGCTGATCCAGGGCTGATGCGCGGGATTCGAGTAGCGGGCTGAACGTCGGGCAGGGATTGGGGTGACGCAGTCCATGGCATACGCCCGCACGGCGGCGTTCGCTCGAGCCGCCCTGGTGGCCGGGATCGTGCTCGGCCTCGATCAGTTGACCAAGCACACGATCGCCGCCGGGATCGCCCCCGGTGAGGAGAAGAAGTTCCTGCCAGGCGTGAACCTGGTCCACGTCCGCAACACCGGGGTGGCGTTCAGCATCTTCTCGAGCGCCGGGGCCCTGGTGCTGGTCTTCACCCTGGTCGCGCTCGGGTTCTTGCTCGCATACTTCGCGCTGCACCCCGACCGTCCGTGGCTGTGGATCCCGACCGGCATGCTGGTCGGCGGCGCGGTCGGCAACCTGATCGACCGGATCGCCAACGGAGCCGTCACCGACTTCATCAAGCTGCCGCACTGGCCGGCCTTCAACGTGGCGGACATGTCGATCACCTTTGGCGTGCTTGTGCTGCTGTGGGTGCTCGAGGGACCGCGGCGGCGGCAACACGCAAAGACGTGAGCACCGACACCCGCATCGAGCTCCGCGTCCCCGACGACGCCGCGGGTACGCGCCTTGACCGCTTCCTGGCCGGCTCGCTCGGGTCGCGAGCACGGGCCCAGGCGCTGATCGACGATGGGCGGGTCCGGGTGGACGGCTCCATCCGTCCCAAACGCCACCTGGTGACGGCGGGGGAGGCGATCCAGGTCGACGATGCGCCACCCGATTCCCCGTCGGCGCCCACCGAACCGGCGCCGTTCACGGTGGCCTACGAGGATCAACATCTGCTGATCGTCGACAAGCCCGCCGGCGTCGTCGTACACCCCGCGCGTGGCCACTGGGACGGAACCCTGGCCCAGGCGCTGGAAGGCCGGGCGGCCGGCGGCGAGGAGCCCTGGCGAGCCGGGATCGTGCATCGCCTCGACCGCGACACCTCAGGCCTCCTGGTCGTAGCGAAGAACGACCGCATCCATCGCGATCTGAAATCGCTCCTCTCGGCGCGTCGCCTGCGCCGCGAGTACCTGGCCCTGGTCGAGGGCCATCCTCCCGCCCGCACCGGGACGATCGACGCCCCGATCGGACGCCATCGGCGCGATCGCAAGCTGATGTCGATCGACTCGGACGACCCGCGGGAGGCCCGCACCCACTTCGAGCTCGAGCAGCTGTTGCCGAGCGCCGCCCTCCTCCGCGTGGCGCTCGAGACCGGCCGCACCCACCAGATCCGCGTCCACCTCGCGGCCATCGGCCATCCCGTCTGCGGCGACCCCCAGTACGGCACGCGCGGCCGGTTCGGCTTGGAGCGCCAGTTCCTGCACGCAGCCCGCCTGGCCTTCGTGCACCCGGTCACGGGGGAGTCGGTCGATGTGCGCTCGGAGCTGCCGGAGGATTTGACCGTAGCGCTGGAGTTGGCCGCGCGCGCAGAGTAGCCGGCGCGTGGGTCATAACCGCGCACTCGGCGCCCCGCGCAGGCCGAGTGTGGTTTGCGCGCCACATGTGGCTCAGGATCCACACTCGGCAACTGCTCCGGCTCGAGTGCGCACTTATGACCCACACGACCCGCTGGCTGCCTAGGAGGCGGGCGGTGCCCGTCTGGCAGCCCGCGAGGAACCTTGGTAACGCACCGGCCGTGCGGACACTCACGCGACCGACAAACGTCGGCCAACCGGGGACTGCCGGACGTGCACGCCCGCCAAAAAAGAGGGCGGGGCGGCCCGTCCACAGCCGCCCCGCCCGAGGTTGCGAACCGAGCCACCGGAGGTAGGGGAAGGGAGGTTCGGCCCGCGCACGAGCCACCGCTGAAGGTAGGGGAAGCGAATGGCCCGCTACACCTGAAAACGTAGCGGCGACGGAAAACTTGCGTAAACTGATTTAGACCGTCCCCGATCCCGTTCTTGCGGATCGTGCCCTGCCTCGATTAGACGAGGTCCACGAGTACGCGTGAGCGGGCTGTACGCAACACAAACCAAGGGAGCAGACCGTGGCTCAGATCGGTATCAAGGAGCTGCTGGAGGCCGGCGTCCACTTCGGCCACCAGACCCGTCGCTGGAACCCCAAGATGCGCCGGTTCATCTTCGGCGAGCGCGACGGGAACTACATCATCGACCTCCTGCAGACACAGGCCCTGCTGGAGGATGCGCGCCAGTTCGCGGCCGAGGTCTCGCGGCGCGGAGGGTCCGTGCTGTTCGTCGGCACCAAGAAGCAGGCCCGGGACACGATCCGGGAGAACGCCGAAGCGGCCGAGATGCCCTACGTCAACCATCGCTGGCTGGGCGGGTTGCTGACCAACTTCCAGACGATCTCGCTGCGCATCAAGCGGCTGCACGACCTCGAGCGCTATGAGACCGAGGGCCAGCTACAGCTGCTGCCGACCCGCGAGCGGATGTCGGCGCAGGCCGACCTGGAGAAGCTGCGGGCGAATCTGGGCGGTGTCAAGAACATGCAGCGCCTACCCGACGCGATGTTCGTGATCGACCTGAAGACCGAAGCGATCGCGGTGCGCGAGGCCCAGCGGCTGCGCATTCCGATCATCGGGCTCGTAGACACCAACTGCGATCCGGACGGGATCGACTACGTGGTGCCCGGCAACGACGACGCGATCCGCTCCTGCGCCCTGATCACCAAGTCTGTCGGCGACGTCGTCTCGCAGGGCCACAACATCTTCCGCGAGGAGGAGGAGCGCGCCCGGCTCGAGCGCGAGCGCCAGGAGGCTGAGCAGCGCGCCCGTCAGGAGGCCGAGCAGCGTGCGCGTCAGGAGGCCGAGGAGCGAGCACGCCTCCAAGCCGCAGAGGCGCAGCGCCTCGAGGAGGAGGCGCGGGCCCGCGAGCAGGCGGCCGCCGCCGAGTCCCAGCCCGCGGCCGAGGCGCCCGCAGCCCCCGCACAGGAGGCGCCCGCAGCCCCCGCACAGGAGGCGCCCGCAGCCCCCGCACAGGAGGCGCCCGCAGCCCCCGCACAGGAGGCGCCCGCAGCCCCCGCACAGGAGGCGCCCGCAGCCCCCGCACAGGAGGCGCCCAGCGAGCCCCCGCACAGGAGGCCCCCGCCGAGCCTGCGCCGGCTGCCGAGAGCGCAGAGGCGCCGACCACGGAACCGGCCGCCAGCGAGCCGATTCCGGCGGAGACCGCCGAGGAGACGGCGGAGCCCGAGACCGCCGAGGAACCGGCTCCGGAACCAGAGCCCGCCACGCCGGAACTTGCAGCCGAGGCCAGCCGCCAGCCGAGCCGCCACCGGACGAGCCACCCCCAACCGAGGATGCCGCCGAATCCGAGTCGCAGAGCCCTGAGCCGTCCGCAGAGGAGAACGCATGAGCCCCGAGATCAGCGCCAAGGAAGTCAAGGCGCTCCGCGACCGCACTGGCGCGGGCGTGCTCGCCTGCCGCGAGGCTCTGAGCGAATCGAACGGCGACATCGACCGAGCGGTCGAGATCCTGCGCGTCCGCGGGCAGCACCAGGCCGCCAAGCGTGCCGGGGCGGAGGCGAGCGAGGGCGCGGTCCAGAGCTACATCCACGCGGGCAACAAGATCGGCGTGCTCGTCGAGGTCGACTGCGAGACCGACTTCGTCGCGCGCAACGACAACTTCGTGAAGTTCGCGCGAGATCTGGCCCTGCACATCGCCGCGGCGGCGCCGATCGCGGTCCGCGACGAGGACGTGCCGGCCGAGGACCGCGAGCGCGAGGAGCGGATCGCGGTCGAGCAGGCAGCCGACCGCCCGGAGAACGTGCGCGAGCGGATCGTCCAGGGCAAGCTCGACAAGTGGCTCGACGAGGTCGTCCTGCTGCGTCAGAAGCACGTCGACGAGGACAAGCACGGCGGCAAGACGATCGAGGAGCTTCGGGCTGAGCTGGCCTCGGAGACGGGCGAGAACGTGGTGATCCGCCGGTTCACCCGCTTCGCCGTGGGCACTTGACCGCTTCGGCCCAGAATCTGGATCCCGTCCACCACCCCGTGACCGCGACTCAGAGCGAAACGACGGACGGGCGCCCGCCGGTGTATCAGCGCATCCTCCTGAAGCTCTCGGGCGAGGCGCTGATGGGCGACCTCGAGTACGGGACGGATCCTGCTCGCGTCCACGCCATCGCCGCCCAGATCGCTGCCGTGCAGCGGCGCGGCGTCGAGGTGGCGATCGTGGTCGGCGGCGGCAACATCTACCGCGGGCTCGCGGAGGCCGCGAAGGGGATGGACCGTGCCACCGGCGACTACATGGGCATGCTGGCCACCGTGCTGAACGCCCTGGCGCTGCAGGACGCGCTCGAGAAGTCGAACGTCCAGACGCGTGTGCAGTCGGCCATCACGATCTCCGAGGTGGCCGAGCCGTACATCCGCCGGCGCGCCATGCGCCACTTGGAAAAGGGGAGGATCGTGATCTTCGCGGCGGGCACCGGCAACCCGTTCTTCACTACCGACACGGCCGCGGCGCTCCGGGCGGCGGAGCTGCACGCCGAGATCATCCTGATGGCCAAGAACCGCGTCGAGGGCGTTTACACGGCCGACCCGCAACTCGACCCGACCGCCGAGTTCATTCCCGAGATCACGCACAAGGACGCCCTCACCCGCGGTCTCCAGGTGATGGACTCGACCGCCTTCGCGCTGTGTATGGACAACAATCTCCCGATCGTCGTCTTCAACATGGCCGACGAGCGAAACATCGACAAGATAGTGTCCGGAGAACGAGTGGGGACGCTGGTGAGAACATGACCACGGACATGATTGACGAGCTCCTCGGCGACGCTCGAGAGCGGATGCACAAGTCGGTCGAGGCGATACGCAACGAGTTCGGGTCCGTGCGCACCGGACGGGCCAGTCCGGCACTGCTGGACCGCATTCAGGTCGACTACTACGGAAGCGCCACGCCTCTCAAGCAGCTCGCGACGATCAGTGCGCCCGAGGCACGGCTGCTCACGATCCAGCCGTACGACAAGAGCTCGATCAAGGCCATCGAGCGGGCGATCCTCGAGTCCGACGTGGGCCTCACCCCGAACAACGATGGCAACCTGATCCGACTCGGAGTGCCTGAGCTGACCGAGGAGCGCCGCAAGCAGCTGGTCAAGGTGGTTCGCCACATCGCGGAGGAGGGCAGGGTGGCGATCCGCAACATCCGCCGGGACGTCATGCACGACCTGCGCGAGCTCAAGGAAGCCGGCGAGGCCGGCTCCGACGACGAGCACCGCGGCGAGGTCGAGCTCCAGAAGGTCACCGACGGCCGCATCACCGAGCTCGACGAGCTGCTCAAGCACAAGGAAGCCGAGATCCTCGAGGTGTAGGTGGCGGTTTCGCGCGCTGAGCTCGGGACCGCCGAAACCGACGGCGCACGCGCACGGTACGTCGCGATCATCACCGACGGCAACGGCCGCTGGGCCGAGCGCCGCGGCCTGCCCGCGCTGGCCGGCCACGAGGCGGGAGCCGACGCGGTCAAGGCGCGGCTGCGCGACTCGGTCGACCTGGGCATCGAGGAGCTGACCGTGTACTCGTTCTCGACCGAGAACTGGACGCGACCGAAGGCCGAGGTCGCCGGCCTGATGGCGATGATGGCGCGGCGGATCGAGGCCGAGACGCCCGAGCTGCACGAGGAGGGCGTGCGGATGCGCTTCATCGGTCGCCGCAGCGATCCGGTGCCGCAGCACCTGATCGAGCGCATGGCCTGGGCCGAGGACCTCACGAAGGACAACCAGCGGATCACGCTGTTCGTGGCCTTCAACTATGGCGGCCGGGCGGAGATCCTCGACGCGGCACGAACCTTCAACTCGGGCTCCGAGGACGATTTCCGCACTCATCTGTACGCGCCCGACATGCACGATCCCGACCTGATCATCCGTACCAGCGGCGAGCAGCGGATCTCGAACTACCTGCTTTGGCAGGGCGCCTACGCGGAGCTGATCTTCCGCGACGAGCTGTGGCCGGACTTCTCGCGGGAAGCGCTCGAAGAGAGCCTCGAGGCGTTCACCGCGCGCAGCCGGCGCTTCGGAGGGCGATAGCGGTGCCCTCCGCGCGCGCGAGCGCAGCACGACGCGAGGCCCGACCGCGCCGGGAGCCGAGTCCCAAGAAGCCCCGCCGCCGCTCGGACCTGCTGTCGCGGATCCTTGTCGCGATCCCGCTGGCGGTCGCGACGATCATCTTCATCGGGCTCGGAGGACTGCCGTTCCAGCTCTTCATCATCGCCGCCGGGCTGATCTGCCTGCACGAGTGCTACCGGCTGTTGAACGCCTGGCGGCCGGTTTCGCTGATCGGCTTCGCCGCGTTGACCGCGATGGTGTTCGCGGCGCGCTCAGGCGGCCGCGGCGGCGTGCTCGAGGTGGCCATGGCCACGGTCCCGGTCGTGCTGCTGGTCGTGCTCAGCCGCGACCAGCCACGTCCCACCGTTGCGATCGGCGGCACGCTGCTCGGCCTGTACTGGATCGGCTTTGCCTTCGCACACGTCGAGCTGCTGCGCCAGCTGCCCCACGGCAACAGCGTGCTGATCGACGTGCTCGTCGGAACGTTCGTGGGAGACACGGCCGCGTACGCCGGGGGACGCCTGTTCGGGCGCCACCCGCTCGCGCCGAGACTGTCGCCCAACAAGACCATCGAAGGTCTCTGCTTCGGGATGCTCGGGTCGGTGATCGCGGTGTTCATCGCGGGCCTCTACCAGACCTGGCTGACCCAGGGGGACGCCCTCCTGCTCGGTGTGGGGGTCGCGGCGCTGGCGCCGCTGGGCGACGCGTTCGAGTCGCTGGTCAAGCGCGACGCGGGGGTCAAGGACGCGGGGACTCTGTTCGGCGCGCACGGCGGCGCGCTCGACCGGCTTGATGCCGCGCTGTTCACCGTGGTGGTCGGCTACTACATCTGGCTCGCCGTCCACGCTTAACAGCCTGTCTCAAAATCCGCGGAGAGCCGTCCTAGACTGGGACGATGCCGCGCCGCATCGCGATCCTCGGCTCCACCGGCTCGATCGGGACGCAGGCGCTCGACGTCATCTCGCGCTCCCGCGGCGAGCTATCGGTGGTGGCCCTCAGCGCCGCGAGCTCGTGGGAGTCACTGCTCGAACAGGCGCGCCGCCACGGCGTGGGCACGGTGGCGCTCGCCGATCCCGACGCGGCCGCCCAGGCCAGCGAGGCCTGGACCGGGGGAGAGGTGCTGGCCGGGCCTGACGGCGTCGTCAGGCTGATCGCCGACTGCGAGTGCGACATGGTCCTGAACGCGATCGTCGGCTCCGCCGGGCTGCTCCCGACCGTGGCCACGCTGACCGAAGGGATCGACCTGGCCCTGGCCAACAAGGAGTCTTTGGTCGTCGGCGGCGAGCTCGTCACCGCCCTTTCGCAGGCCACCGGAGCCGCGATCATCCCGGTCGACTCCGAGCACTCGGCCCTTCATCAGCTGCTGGCCTCCGAGCCGCCCGGCACCGTTGACCGGCTGATCCTGACCGCCTCGGGTGGCCCGTTTCGGGGGCTCAAGCCCGACGATCTCGAACAGGTGACCACCGAGCAGGCGCTCGCCCATCCCACCTGGGCAATGGGCGGCAAGATCACCATCGACTCGGCAACGCTGATGAACAAGGGCCTCGAGCTGATCGAGGCCCATCACCTGTTCGGCACGCCCTACGAGCAGATCGACATCGTGGTTCATCCCCAATCCATCGTTCACAGCCTCATCCAGCTGTGCGACGGCGCCACCCTGGCTCACCTCGGCTTTCCCGATATGCGGGTGCCGATCTCCTACGCGCTGCATCACCCCGAGCGCGTCGACGTGCCCGTCCGGCCGCTGAATCTCATCGAGGTGGGCGCGCTGACCTTCGAGCCGGTGGACGAGGAGACGTTCAGCTGCGTCCGTTTGGCTCGTGATGCCGCAAGAGCGGGGGGACGGCCACCTGCACGCTGAACGCGGCCAACGAGGTGGCGGTCCACGCCTTCCTGCGAGGTCGGCTGCGCTTCCTGGACATCGCCGCAGTGATCGAGGAGACCCTCGCCACGCTGCCCGCCCGCCCCGTCCACTCGTTCGAATCACTCGGCGAGGCCGACGCGGAGGCGCGACGGGTGGCCGGCGATCAGGTGGCCGAGCGTGCCGCCGCGTGGTGAGCGGCCCGGCCCAGAACAAGTGTCCGGATTCCCGCCCGCTGTCTCGGTCTTACCGCGGTCTCATCCGAGACTGCCAGACTGAGGGTTCTTCATGTCGTATGTCCTAGCTTTCCTGGGCTTCGTCGCCCTGATCATCCTGCACGAGTTCGGGCACTTCGCGGCCGCCAAGGCCGTGGGGATGCGCGTCGAGCGCTTCTCGCTGTTCATGGGTCCCCTGTTGGTCAAGGTTCGCCGCGGTGAGACCGAGTACGGCATCGGCCCGTTCCCGCTCGGGGGCTACGTGAAGATCACCGGCATGAGCCCGCACGAGGAGATCCCGCCCGAGGTAGTGCCCCGCGCCTACTACAACCAGGCGGTCTGGAAGCGGGTCGTGGTGATCCTCGCCGGCCCGGCCATGAACCTGCTCATCGCGTTCTTCATCGTGTGGGCGCTGGTCCTGTCGGCCGGACAGCCGAAGACTGTGCACGGACAGCCGGTCCTCAACAAGAACGTCGACGCGGTCGTGAGCGGATCGCCGGCCGCGCACGCGCTCAAGCCGGGCGATCAGATCGTCTCCGTCGACGGCGTCGGCGGCTCCGCCGAGGCGATCCGCAACCAGCTCGGGACCCATCGCTGCGCGGGCCAGCAGGTGAACGGGTGCCTGTCCGCCACGCCTGCCGAGGTGGTGATCCGGCGCGACGGGCGGCTGGATACCTTCGAGATCCGCCCACGCTACAACGGGGCCGACAAGCGCCCTGAGCTCGGCTTCAGCTTTGGCCAGGTCACCGAGCCCGTCGGCATCGGACACGCTGCGTCGATCACGGTCAGCAACCTTTGGTCGGTCACCACCCGGACCGTCTCGACCGTCGCACGAATCTTCGAGCCGCAGGAGCGAAAGCAGCTCCACAGCATCGTCTACGGCTACACGGCGACCCAGGAGTCGTTCGCCACCAGCACGACCCAGGCCCTGTGGGTCCTGGCGCTGATCTCGCTGTCGCTGGCGATCATCAACCTGTTCCCGTTCCTGCCGCTCGACGGCGGGCACGTGTTCTGGGCCCTCGCCGAGAAGGTGCGAGGCAAGCGGATCCCCTTCGAGATCATGGAGCGCGCCGGCGTCGTCGGGTTCGTGCTGATCCTCCTCGTCTTCGTGATCGGGCTGACAAACGACATCTCGACCCTGTCTGGTCCTGGCATCGGTCTGCGGTAGCTTTACCCGCGCTACCGCATCAACTCAGGGCTGGAGAGGAGAAGCATGGAGAGCAGCACGATCTCGCCGGCGGTGGGGCGGGCGGTCGACGCCCCGACGGTGAGCGAGGCGCTTCGGCGTACCGCCGCAGCTCATCCCGACGTCGTGGCCGTCCGCACCGCGGACGACGGCGTGTCGCTGACCTGGCGAACATCGAGGCCCGGATCAAGACGGCGAGCCCGCTGATCGGCCAGGCCATCTGCATCGGCGACTCCCGTCCCTACAACACGGCGCTGATCGTGCTCGACGCCGACTACGCGCCTCAGTGGGCCGCCCAGCAGGGGATCGAGGCCACCGCGCTCGAGGACCTCGCTCGCGATCCGCACCTCAACGCCGCCATCGAGGGCGCGGTCGAGGAGGCCAACCAGCACCTCTCGAGGGTCGAGCAGATCAAGAAGCTCACGATCGTGCCGGGCGACTGGCTGCCCGGCAGGGACGAGCTCACGCCGACCATGAAGCTCAAGCGCCGTCCGATCGCGGCCAAGTACGCGGCCGAGATCGAGGCGATGTACGCCGGCCTCTAGCCGAGCGTGACCGAGACTGTTCGGCTGTACACGGTCGTCCCGGCGAGCCCGATCGAGTCGGACGGATAGGTGTAGGTCAGCCTCACCGTTCCGCTCGACGGAACGGCCACACGCACGTCGAAATAGCAGTTGTCCGGATCGCCGACGAGCACGGTCTGCAGCGTGCGGTATCCGCCGCCGCCCCGCGGCGCGAACTGGATCTCGGCGCTCTGAGGGGATCCGGTGTCGAGGATCGCGTATCGAGCGGGACGCACGCAGCCCCACACTTCGAGCCCGCGGCCCCGGCGGACTCGGGTGACCGGCAGATACAGCGGCAGCCGGTAGGCGGCGTAGCTCGGCTTCTCGCGCCCGTCCGAGAACTCGAGGCCGGTCGCAAAGCCGCCATCGCCGGACGCCAACGGGCGGATCGGAGGGTCGGACAGGAGGTACTGCATGGTGCTGACGATCCGCGGTTGCCTCCAGCTCAGGTACTCGGCCCAATTCAGGTAGTAGGCCGCGGTGGCGGGCGATACAAACGCGGCGCGATTGGGCGGATGTGTGATGTAGCCGAACTCGGTGCTGAAGATTGGAAGGCTCCGATACGACCCGTACACCCGCTGCACCCGGTCGATCGCACGCTCGAGGTTCGGCAGGCGCGGGAACGGGGCGATGTCGGGATCGCGCGAGGTCTCGATCGTGGGAGGCCTGTTGGCCGGATAGGGATGGTCGGCAAGCCCGGACATCTGGAACAGCCCAGGGTTGTCCTGCCGGAAGCGACGCGACCCGGCCGCGGTGCTCGGACAGCCCACCGCGCGCGCCGCCGCACCGCGCAACTCGCGGTAGGCGGAGTCCACGCAGTACAGGGTGCGCAGGAACTGCAGCGGCTTGGTCTGCGCGAACTGCCCGGGGAGTCCCTGCGGGCGCTTTCGGGTCCCACGGGCGCTCGTCCCGCGCGGGGCGAACTCGCCGACCAGGATGGTGTCGCCGCCGTGGCCCGTCGCCTGGAGCGCGCTCCAGGCTTGCGCGACGAGGCTGCGGTACATCCCCGGCGCGACCGACACCGTCGAGCCGTTGACGGCCTGGGGCCCCAGGTCGTCGCCGAAGTTCGGCTCGTTCCAGATCGCCCAGAAGCTCACCCGCGGCAGCGGAGCGGTCTGCCCCGATGGCACGTAGCTGCCGCTGTAACGCTCTCCCACAGCGCGGACGAACTGTCCGAAGTCGGTGGCGGACGGTCGCCAGGCCCAGAACATGTTGTCGAGTGCGGCGGGAGGGATCCCGGCTCCCTCGGCCCAGCGAGGCGCACCGCCGCTCAGCGTGAAATCGACCGCGATCCCATCCGCGCTGGCCTGCTGGACGATCGCGTCGTAGGAGGCCCAGTTGGCCTCCGGGTAGCCGGCCGGATCGGCGGCGTCGAACGCGCGGGGCGGCGTGCGAGCCTCGAAGTCCGGGGCGATCTGCGCCCACACCACGGTTACTCGCACCATGTTGACGCCGAGCGCCCGGAACGCGGCGAGCGTGCCGGAGGGGTCGGTCATCACTTGCGAGTCCTGGATGATCGACACCTGGCCGTTCGAGGCAAGCGCGGGCGCGGGCGCCCGAACGAGAGCCAGAACCGAGACGATCACCCCCACTGTGGCCGCCAGCGTCCACACGCGGCGCACTGTCATCTCCCGCTACAACGCGTGCGCCGGGAGCAAGTTGCGCGGTTCAGCGAACGGTCACCGAGACGGTGCGGCTGACCACGGTGGCGCCGTTGCCGAGCTGTATGTCGCCGGCGGGATAGGTGTAGGCGAGTCGAAGCGTCCCGCTCGACGGGAATGTCATGCGCATGTCGAAGTAGCAGCTCTGGCCCGGCGCGATCGTAACCGTCTGAACCGTGCTGAATCCGCCGCCGCCCCGCGGCGCGAACTGGATCTGCGCGGTCTGCGGTGAGCCGGTGTCGAGCAGTCCGAACGGCGCCGGCCTGACGCAACCCCACACCTCGAGGGAGTGGCCGGGACGCGCCGTGGTCACCGGCAGGTACAGCGGCAGGCGCCAGGCGTAGTACGTCGCCTTCTGGACGCCGGTCCAGGTCAGCAGCCCGCTGGCGAAGCCACCCCAATCGTTCTTCCGCGTCGGGCGCAGCGGGTCGTAGAGCAGGTACTGGGTGAACGAGCGAATGCGCGGGTTGCGCCAGCTGAGGTACTCGGCCCAGTTCATGTAGTCGGCAGCCGTGGCGGGCGAGAGGTAGAGCACCCGCACGGTCGACATCGGGTCCGGGCTGTGCTTGGGCGGACTCGTGATGTAGCCGAACTCGGTGTCGTAGATCGGGAACCGGGTCCCCGATCCGTACACCCGTTGCAGGCGGTCGAGGGCGCGCGTGAGGTTGCCGATGACGCCGAGCGAGGAATAGTCAGTCGTGGGCGAGTGGTTGGTCGGATCGGGATTCTGCTCGTGGTTGGGCTTGTACCACCGCATGTACGGATGATCCGACACGCCGCTGGCCCGGAATAGCGCTGGGTTCTTGGCGCGAAAGCGCCTCGACGCGGCCGCCGTGGTCGGGCAGCCCCGGATTCGAGCGGCTGCCGCGCGTAGCGGGTGATAGGACGAGTCCACGCAGTACAGGGCACGCAGGAACACCAGCGGCTTCATCCCCGAGAACACGCCCCACAAGCTCTCGCCCCGCGGCGCGAGCTCGCCGAACGCGATCGTGTCGGTCGCCGGCGTGTGGCCGGTCGCCTGCAGGGAGCTCCAGGCGGAGTCGAGCAGGTTGCGGTACATCCGCGGGCTGTTCTCGACCTTGAGGTTTCCGGGGACGCCCTGTGGCGCAAGGCTCGGGCCGTAGTCGGGCTCGTTCCAGATCGTCCAGAAATCGACTCGCGGTAGCGGCGTGGTGTCGCCGGCCGGCACGTAGCTGCCGCTATAGCGGGTGGCGATCGCGCGCACGAAGGCTCCGAACGCGCTCGCCGACGGCTCCCAGTTCGGATTGGCGTTGCCGGCCGGACGGCCGGGCCCAAGGGCCCAGCGCGGAGCGCCACCCATCAAATCGAAGTCGACCTTGATGCCGTCCACGCGCGCGTCGTCGACGATGGTGTCCCACAGGCTCCAGTCCGCTGCGGGGTAGGCGGCCGGGTCGGCCGCGTTGAAGTGGCGGGGTGCTTTGCGTGCGAGTGGCGTCGGGGCGATTGAACTCCAGTACACCGACACGCGGATCACGTTCGCCCCGAGCAGGCGGGCCCGGACCAGGGTGCCGGCGGGATCGGCATCCAGCCGGGGGTCGTCCTGGATGATCGAGGTCTGCTGCGATGACGCTACGGCCCGCCCAGCGGGAATCGCGATCAGCGCCACCGCCAGCACCGCGGCGGGCAGCAGCGCCACAAGGCAGAGCCGAGAAGTCCTCACTTGACCGTCACCCTCACCGTCCGGCTGTACACGGTGGCGCCCTCCGCCGGAGTGACGTGTCCTTGGCTGAGCAGCGGGTCGTTCTTCGGATAGGTCCAGGCCAGCCTGACCGAGCCGCTGGCGGGGAACGCCATGTGCAGGTCGAAGTACCCCCGTGAGCTGCTGATGGTCACCGTGCGCAGCGTCGTGAACGCCCCGTGAGAGCCGCGCTGGAACTGGATCTGGACCTTCTGGCTGGTCCCCGTGTCGAGCTGCGCGTAGTGCGCCGGGCGCACGCAGCCCCACACCTCGAGGCCCTGGCGCGTCGAGCGCGCCGTTGTGGTGGGCAGGAACAGCGGCAGCCGGTAGGCGTCGTAGCCGGGCTTGCGGGTGCCGTTGTAGAACAGGAGCCCGCTGGCGAAGCCGCCGAACTCGGGCGCCTCGCGGGGGTTCGGGTCGCGCAGCAGGTACTGCATCGTCGAGGCGATCCGTGGGTTGCGCCAGGAAAGGTATTCGGCCCAGTTGATGTAGAACGCCGCGGTCGACGGCGATACGAATTGGCCGTGCGGGTTCAGCGCCGTCAGGCTGCTGTTCGGCGGGTTGGTGATGTAGCCGTACTCGTTGTTGTAAACCGGGAATCGCTTGCCGGATCCGTAGATTCGCTGGAGGCGATCGAGCATGCCGGCGAACTGAGGCAACTCGCTGAACTCCGTGTAGTCCGGATCCTTCGAGCTCGCCTCGCTCGGCGGCAGGTTGACCGGATACGGGTGGGTGGCGAACCCCGTGACCCCGAACAGCGCGGGGTGTGCGGCCCGGAAATGGCGCGAGGCTGCGCCATTGGTCGGGCACCCCACGAGGCCCGCCGCGCCGCCTCGCAGCTCCTTGTAGTTCGAGCCGACGCAATAGAGCGTGCGTACGAACTGCAGCGGCTTCGTGGCGGCGAAGTTGCCGGGAAGTCCCTGTGGCGCGCCCCGGCTGGCACGCGCCGACTGCCCGCGAGCGTCGAGGTTGCCGATCAGGATCGTGTCGCGGCCGTGGCCGGTGCCGGTCAGCGCACTCCAGCCGGCGTCGAGCAGGGCTCGGTACATCGGCGCCGCCGTGGGTACGGTGGATCCCTTGATCGCCTGCGGCGCCAGGTCCCCGCCGAAGTTCGGCTCGTTCCAGATCTCCCAGAAGCTCACGCGCGGCAGGTCGTTCGGATCGCCCGCCGCCGACTTGTTCAGCGTCGGGTCGTAAGTCCCGCTGTAGCGGGTGCCGACCGCCTGCACGAATTGCTTGAAGGCGGCGGCCGAGGGCTTCCATACGCCGAAGCCTCCGGAAGCGGGCTGACCGCTGCCTGTGGCCCACGGCGGCGGCGGTCCGCCGAGCGAGAAGTCGACGGTTATCCCGTCAGCGTGCGCGTCCTGGACGATCTCGTCGTAGATCCCCCAGCCCATATAGGAGGCCGGATCGGTCGCGTGGAAGTTCGCGGGGCGCTTGACCGGAGCGACGACGTTCCAGCGGAGCGACACCCGAACGACGCCGCCTCCCAGGTCGCGGATCTGCTGGAGGGTGGCGGCTGGATCCGTCAGCAGCCCGCTGTCCTCCTGGAACATCTCGATCTGCCCGGTGCTGGCGTAGGCCTGGGCCGGTGCACGTACGAGACCGATCGCCGTCACCCCGAGCGCAGCCACGATCGGCATCCAGCCTCTGATGATCAAGCGCATTGCAGGAGACAACAGACGGGGTCAGGGGAAGTTGCGCCCGGTCTGAGTCGGGACCCGGACACCGTGCCGCGGCCACTGCGCGCCAACGTGGATGCACGTTTGA
The DNA here is from genome assembly GCA_963834625.1 of uncultured Solirubrobacterales bacterium. Classification (GTDB taxonomy): domain Bacteria; phylum Actinomycetota; class Thermoleophilia; order Solirubrobacterales; family Solirubrobacteraceae; genus Palsa-465. Next base: position 606,288 of record CAWICM010000002.1, read on the forward strand.
AGGCGCGGTCTGCGAAGCCGCGGCGCACGAAACCCTAGCGAATCGCGATCTCCTAGCGAATCGTGATCTGGACCGTTCGGCTGTGGATCTCGCCGCCGCCGTCCCCGCGCGGATAGGACCAGGTGGTGCGAACCAGCCCGCTCGACGGGAACTTCACCTGCGTGTCGAAGTACCCGGAGGTGTCGGTGAGCGGTACGCGCGCGAGCGTCTTGAACGGGCCTCCGCTCGATGCCTTGAACTGGATCTGGGCAACTTGCGGCGCTTTCGAGTGCACGTAGTGGACGGGACGTACGCATCCCCAGACCTCGAGGGCGTGCTTCGACTGGCCGGACTGAGAGGGCAGGTAGACCGGCATGCGGAACGCGTCGTAGAGCGCCTTGTGCTTGCCGCCATAGAAGTTCAGCCCGGTGTCGAAGCTGCTCTCGTCCGGCGGTGGGTCGGTCAGGAGATACTGGTCCCAGGAGACGACCCGGGGATCGCGCCAGCTCATGTACTCGGCCAGGTTCGCCCATACGGCAGCCTGCGCGGGATGGACCGCGCGGGCGATCGTCGTCTCCGGCGGATTGGTCTGATAGCCGAATTCGGTGTCGTAGAGCAGCAGGCGCGTATGTGAGCCGTAGGCGGCGATCGCGCCGTCCAGCGTGTACTCGAGCTGCCTCAGCTGGGGGAGATCGGCGTAGTCGGGCTCGTTCGGCGTGCGGACGTTCGGCGCGAATCCCTGCGGATAGGGATGGAAGGCAAGCCCGGACGCGTCGAACAACGCGGGATGCTCACGCGGGAAAGCCGCCGAGCCCGCGCTGGTGGACGGGCAGCTGCGCGCGGTGGCGACGGTCCCGCTGAGCGGGCGCAACGAGCTGCCCACGCAGTACAGGGCGCGGATGAAACGCAGCGGCACCATTCCCGAGAAGTTGCCGGGCTGGTCGCCCAACGTCTGCCCTCGCGGCGCGATCTCGCCGATCAGGATCTTGTCGTGCTGGTGGCCGGTCGCCTGCAATCCGTTCCAGGCCGCGTCGAGCAGCCGGCGGTAGAGGGCGGGCGAGACCTCTACGGTCGAGGCGTCGACGGCCTGCGGCGCGAGCTGCTGGCCGTAATTGGGCTCGTTCCAGATCGACCAGAAGTCCACTCTGGGCAGCGGCGAGGCGCCGCCGGCCGGGCGGAAGTGGCCGCTGTAGCGCTTCGCCACCGCCCGCACGAACAGGCCGAACTGCTCGGCCGATGGCTCCCACGCGCCGAGGAAGCTCGCCGCGGTGCCGCGCGGAACCCCCCGCGCGGTCGCCCAGAGGGGTGCCGGCCCCTCGAGTGCCAGGTCGAGGCCGATGTGCCGCGCGGCGGCAGCACGAACGATCGCGTCGTACGGCGACCACCCGGCGGCCGGATAGGCATCCGGCGACGTGGCGTCGAAGTCCGGCCGCGTGTGCGACACCGGGTCCGGCGCCAGCGAGCTCCACGGCATGAATATCTTGACGTCATCGACGCCGAGCCGTTTGAGCTGATCGAGCGTCGGGCCGGGGTTGGTCGACAGCTCCGATGGAGCCTCGAAGATCGTCTCGAGCGGGTGCGTGCGTGGGGGCACCCCGGCGGGGGCGACCGAGCTCTTGCCCCCGCACCCGGCGACGGTCAGCGCGAGGACCGCTGCTCCGATCAGCGCGAGCGGGAGTCCGTCGCCTAGCGCCCGGCGGGGCAGGGTGAGCAAACGCGACATCGACGGGTTAACGTGTGGATCGGCTCCGAAGACCTGGATTGGCGGCGAAGGGTCGGTGTCGATCCCCGGCTCTACAATGCGCGCGGATGCTTGTCCCGGCCCGCTCGGACGCCGCAGTGGCGGCCCGGACCTCCAGGGCGGTGAGCGTAGCAAGCGTTTCGACTGAAACCTGGCTGGTCGGCGGCTTGGTGGCGCTCGGGGCCGTCCTGCGGTTCACCACGCTGGGGGCTCAGAGCTATTGGTTTGACGAGGCCCAGGCGGCGCACGAGCTGCACCTCTCGTTCGGGGCGATGTGGAGCTCCATGGTCTCCGTGGAGACCGCACCGCCGCTCTACTTCGTCCTCGGCTGGGCGTGGGCGCACGTGTTCGGGGCGGGCGAGGTGGCACTGCGCTCGCTCTCCGCGCTGACCGGAACCGCCCTGGTCGCGGTTGGATACTTATGCGGCCGCGAGCTGGTCTCGCGCCGCGCCGGGCTGCTCACGGCCGCCTTCGTGGCCGTGAATCCGTTCATGGTCTGGTACTCGCAGGAGGCCCGCGAGTACATGCTCGTCGCTTTGCTCTGCGGTCTGTCGCTGCTGTGGTTTGCGCGGGGGTCCCGCGATCCCTCCAGCCGGAACATCACGTGGTGGGGGCTGTTCTCGGTCCTGGCCCTACTGACCCATTACTTCGCCGGCTTCCTGGTCGCGCCTGAGGCGCTCTGGCTGCTCTACGTCGCGCGCAACCGGGCGAGCGTGATCGCGGTGGCGGTGGTCGGGCTGGTGCAGGTATCGCTGATCCCGTTGCTGGCCGGCCACGCGACCTCGTCGCTGCTCGGTTTCATCACCGGGACGCACCTCAGCACGCGCGTGCAGGAGGTGCCGGTCTCCTTTGCGCTCGGGCCACCGTTCGAGACTTCGCTGCTCGGCTATGGTCTTATCGGCGCGGCGGCTCTCGCCGCGCTTCTGATCGCGCTGCTGCTGATCGGTGCCGAATCCGACGAATTGCGTGGCGCGGGCATCGTCGCGGCGCTGGCCGCGGTGATTCTGTTGGCGCCCCTCGGCCTCGCGCTCCTCGGCACCGACTACTACATCGACCGGGCGTTGATTCCGGCCTGGCTCTTGCTGGCGATCGTCGCCGCCGGAGCCTGCACGACGCGCCGCCTGCGCCTCCCCGGAGCGGCGCTCGCCGTCGTCTTGCTGGCGCTCTTCGCCTACGGCCTGCTCCGGATCGACACCGACGCTTCCTACCAGCGTCCCGATTGGCGCGGCGTGGCCCAGGCGCTCGGATCCGCACCGGGCGAGCGCGCGATCGTCGTCGATGACGGCTTCGCCACCGATCCCCTGCGCATCTACCTGCGGGGCGTCCCGTGGTCCGAGTCGGCGAGCCTGGTGCGGGTGCGCGAGGTGGACGTCGTCGGCTACCCCTGGCAGACGATGCCGGCCGTGCTGCCGGCCAACGTGAGACTGATCGGGACCCGACGCGCCGCCGGCTACCTCGTGGCGCGGTTCTCGCTCACTGGCGGATGGCAGCTGACCCCGGGGCAGATCGCCGACCGTGCTGCGACGCTGCTCGCCCCTGGCACACCCGGTGCCGCGGTGCTCGTGCAGAGCGCGCGGGCGGCCGGCTGAGTCCGGCCGCCGGCCGTGATCCTGATCCTCCACAACCGCTATCGCGCGGCCGGCGGGGAGGAGCGCGCGGTGGCCGATCTGGCCGGGCTGCTGGCCCGGCGCGGCCACGAGGCGGAAGTGATCGAGCGCTCGAGTGAACGGCTGGGCCGCGGTCGGGCGGCGGTTGGCCTGCTCGCCGGCGGCCTGCAGCCCGATGAAATCGCCTCGGAGGTGCGCCGCCGGCGCGCCCGAGTCGTCCATGCCCACAACGTCCATCCGCTGTTCGGATGGCGGGCGCTCGCCGCCGCCCGCGAGGCCGGCGCCCGCACCCTGCTCCACCTCCACAATTACCGGCTGTTCTGCGCGATCGGCATCGCATACCGGGATGGCGCGCCGTGCTTCCGGTGTCGCCGCAACCACACTCGACCGGGACTGCGCCTGCGCTGCCGCGGCTCGCTGCCCGAGGCGGCGGTGTACGCGGCGGCGCTGCGCCGCCAGCAGCCCGGGCTGCTCGAGCACGTCGACCAGTTCGTGGCGGTGAGCGATGCGCTGGCCGCGCATCTGCGCGACTTGGGGCTGCCCTCCTCGTTAACCGCGACGTTGCCGAACTTCATCCCAGATGACGAGTTCGTGGCCCAGTCGGCGGCCGGCCAGGGGGAGTTCGCGCTCGCCGCCGGCCGCCTGTCTGAGGAGAAGGGATTCGACACCGCGATCGCGGCGGCGCGCGCCAGCGGCGTCCCGATGGTAATCGCCGGGGCCGGTCCAGACGAGCCCCGCCTGCGAGCCCTGGCCGCCGGGGCCGACGTCCGCTTTGTCGGCCGGCTTGCTTCCGCCGAGCTGGTCGGGCTGCGCCGGCGGGCCGCCGTCGTGCTGGCGCCCTCGCGCTGGGAGGAGCCGTGCCCGTACTCGGTGCTCGAGGCGCTCGCCGCCGGCGTGCCCGTGCTCGCCTCCGACCGCGGCGGCCTGCCCGAGATGGTCGGGGACGATGCCACGCTGCCCGCAACCGATCCGGCCGCTTGGACGGCCGCCCTTTCCGAGCTCTGGCACAACCCTGATCTGCGCGCGCGGCGCGGCACGGCGGCAATCGCCCGGGCCCACGAGCGGTTCGGCGAGGACGACTACTACAAGCGCCTGATGCGGCTATACGACGGGGTTTCCCCATAAGCTTGCGGCGATGATGCGACGGGCGATCACGGTTCTCGCGCTTGGCTGGGCCCTCTCGATGGGCCTGTCGGCGCTCGCCACCGCAGCGCCGAGCGGCACCGCGGCCCAGGCCATCACGGACTGCAACGACCACCTCAAGCTCACACAGCAGTACTCCTCGGAGGTGCTGCGTCAGGCGCTGGCTCAGATGCCGGCGGACGTGCGGGAGTACAGCGATTGCTTCGACGTAATCGAGCGGCAGCTGTTCAAGCAGCAGGGGACGGCCGGCACCGGCACCGGCGGCACCACGACGTCGAGTTCCGGCGGCTCGTTCCTACCGACCTGGCTGGTCGTGGTGATCGTGGTGCTCGCGCTGGCGGCGATCACGTTCGGAGCGCTGGCGGTCAGACGGCGGCGCACGCCACCCGGTCCCGGGTCGCCGGGCGGTCCCGGAGCAGCGGGGCCTGGCGGACCTGGCACAGCGGGCCCCGGCGGACCACCTGGGCCGGCGCCGGGCGACCCGGGAGCGCCCCCGCGCGGTCCTGGGAGCGATCCTGGCTCGCCGCCGCGCGACCCCGGAAGCGATCCTGGGCCACCGCCGCGCGACCCCGGCGACTCCTAGGGCCCGCCGGCTACTTGACCGTGACGGTCACCGTGCGGCTGTAGACGGTGCCGCTGCCCAGCAGCGGATCGCCGGCCGGATAGGACCAAGCCAACCTGACCGAGCCGCTGCCCGGGAGGGCCAGGTGCACGTCGATGTAGCCCTTCGAGTTCGCGATCGCCACTGTGTCGATGGTCTGCCACGCGCCGCGTGATCCGCTCTGGAACTGGATCTGCGCGCTCTGTGCCTTGCCGGTATCCAGCCGGGCGTACCCGGCCGAGCGAACCCCGCCCCAGATCTCGACCTTCTGCCCCGCGCGCGTGCTCGTGGTCGGGAGGAACAGCGGCATGCGGTAGGCGCCGTATCCCGGCTTTTGGCTTCCGTCCGGGTTCTCGAGCGCGCTGTCGAAGAACCCGGGTGGGGGCGGATCGATCAGGCCGTACTGCGAGTAGCTGTACAGGCGAGCCATCTTGTAGCTGAGGTACTCCGCCCAGTTGATGTAGCCGGCGGCGGTTGTCGGGTTGATTCCCAGGCGGGGATCGGGTGGCTTGGTCCGGTAGCCGTACTCCGTGTCCCAGACCGGGAAGTGCTTCTTGGAGCCGTAGACCGCGTTCAGGCGATCCAACGTCCGCGCCAGTCGCGGGACCTCGGGCAGATCGGCAAAGTTCGCATCGCTCTTGCCGACGCCGATCGAGCCGTTCGAGAGCAGATAGGTCGGCTTGTTCGGCGGGGTCGTCATCTCGTACGGGTGGACGGAGACCCCGCTGGCTCCGAACAGGGCGGGGTTCTGCCCGCGGAAGCTGCGCGACCCGGCTGCCGTGGTGGGGCAGCCCCGCGCCGAGGCCGCGGATCCCCGCAGCTCGCGGTAGCTCGAATCCACGCAGTACAGCGCGCGCAGGAAGATCAGCGGCTTCATCTCCGCGAACACGCCCCAGGCGTCGTTGCCGCGCGCCGTCAGCTCGCCGAACAGGATCGTGTCGGTCCGGGTGCTGTGGCCGGTCGCCTGCAGCGAGCTCCACGCCGCGTCGACCAGACCTCGGTACATCCGCGGGCTGTTCTCGGTCGCCTGATGCGCGCCGACGCCCTGTGGCGCAAGGTCGTACCCATAGTCGGGCTCGTTCCAGGTCGACCAGAAGTTGACGCGCGGAAGCGCGGTCGACGAGCCCTTGGGCTTGTAGGACCCGTCGTAGCGCGTGCCGACCGCCTTGACGAAGTAGCCGAACTCCTTGGCCGATGGCTCCCAATCGGCCCGGAAGTAGCCCGTGGTGCCGCGCGGAACGCCCGTGCCCGTCGCCCACAACGGTGCGGGTGCGTCGATCGTGAAGTCAAGGCTGATCCCCGCCGCGGCGGCGGCGCGGACGACCGCGTCGTACCGGGCCCAGCCGCTGGCCGGATACGCCGCCGGATCGATGGCGTTGAAGCCCTTGGGGCGCTTGGTGGAGTTCGGCTGGGGAGCGATCGTGGCCCAGGCCACGTTCACCCGGACCCGCTGCACGCCGAGCTCGCGCAGCCGCTGGAGCGTGCCGGTCGGATTCGCCAGCACCTGGGTGTCGTCCTGGAAGATCGACTCCTGGGTGACCGAGGCGGCGGCGGTGGCGGCGTCCAGCGCAGCGACGCTCAACAGCGCCGCGAGGCTGCTGAGCAAGAGCGCGGCGAGGGGGAATTTGCGTCTGATCATTGGCACGGGGGTTGCAACTACCCGGCCGCTCAGAAGTTGCGCCGCCGCGCGCCTGCTGCAACCTCTCTCTCCGCCCCTCGCGCCACAGACGAAGAATCCGTCACCAGCCGAACACCGCTTCTGGAATGGCGGAAATTTCGAGTTTCGCGACGGAAGGGGAGGGGGCGGGCTGAACCGGTCGTTCACATGACCCGGCGTAGCCGCCTCTACACTCGCAGGCATGGCCTCAGAGCGCCAGATCCATGTGGGCGGGGTGCCGATCGGTGGCGGCGCGCCCGTCGCGGTCCAGACGATGACCAAGACCGAGACCGCCGACCTGGAGGCCACGATGGCCCAGATCCGCCGCGTGGCGGAGGCCGGCGCAGACATCGTCCGCGTCGCCGTCCCGCGCGAAAAGGACGTCGAGGCCCTCAAGACGATCGTCGAAGAGTCGCCGATCGCGGTCATTGCCGACATCCACTTCAACTACACGCTGGCCTTGAAGGCGCTCGATGCCGGCGCGCACTGCGTGCGCCTGAACCCGGGCAACATCGGCGGTCCGGACAAGGTGGCGCTCGTGACCAAGCGGGCGGGCGAGCTCGGCACGCCGCTGCGGATCGGCGTCAATTCGGGCTCGTTGCCCGCGCACCTGCGCGAGCTCGAGTTCGAGAATCCGGTGGAGGCGCTGGTCACCGCCGCGGTCGAGTTCGTCGAGCTGATGGAGCGCCTCGATTTCACGAACTTCAAGGTGTCGATGAAGTCGACCAGCGTGCCGAACACGATCGCCTCCAACCGTCTTCTCGCGCAGCGGATTCCCTATCCGATCCACCTCGGCGTCACCGAGGCCGGGACTAAGTGGTCGGGCTCGCTGAAGTCGGCCGTGGGCCTCGGCACGCTGCTGGCCGACGGCATCGGGGACACGATCCGGATCTCGCTCTCGACCTTCCACGCCGAGGAGGAGGTCAAGGTCGCCTGGGAGATCCTCAAGGCGCTGAAGCTGCGTGAGCGCGGCCCGGTGCTGATCGCCTGCCCCACCTGCGGGCGGCTCCAGTTCGACATGGACAGCGTGGTCGCGGAGGTGGAGAGGCGCCTTGAGCAGTACGAGGACCCGATCGAGGTGTCCGTGCTCGGCTGCGCTGTCAACGGCATCGGCGAGGCCCGCCACGCCGACTTCGGGATCACCGGCGCCAAGGACATGGGGATGATCTACTCGCGCGGAGAGCCGCTCAAGAAGGTCCCGACCGAGCGCCTGGTCGACGAGCTGTTCGCCGAGATCGACCGCTACTACGCGGCCGGCAAGCGCGTCGTGCGCGACGAGACGAAGGCCGCCGAGGCCCGCGAGTGGCTGTCCGAGAACGAGGACGCCACCGCGATGACGCCCGAGCGCCTAGCCGCGATGGAAGCGGCGGCGGCCCAGCTCGACGAACAGACCTCGCCGGTCGCCGGCCGCCGCTTCACACGGGCTTAGTACGACCTAGCGTCAGCTGGCCGCGGCAAACCCCTCGGCCACCTTCGACCAGTTGACCACGTTCCACCACGCGTCGATGTAGTCCGGACGCCGGTTCTGGTAGGTCAGGTAGTAGGCGTGCTCCCACACGTCGACGCCAAGCAGCGGGGTCTTGCCGTCGGAGATCGGGTTGTCCTGGTTGGCCGTCGAGACGATCGCCAGGCCCGAGCCGTCGTGAACGAGCCACGACCAGCCGGAGCCGAAGCGCTTGACGCCGGCGTCCTTGAACTGGGCCTTGAACTCGTCGAAGGAGCCGAACGCGGAGTCCAGCGCGGCGCGCAGGTCGCCGTCGGGCTCGCCGCCGCCGTCCGGCGACATCCACTCCCAGAACAGCGAGTGGTTGTAGTGGCCGCCGGCCTGGTTGCGGACGCCGGTCTGCTTGTCGCTCGGAAGCGAACCGAGGTTCTGAAGCATCTCTTCGACCGGCTTGTCGGCCCACTCGGTGCCCTCGAGCAGGCCGTTCGCGGCGTTCACGTAAGCCTGGTGGTGCTTGTCGTGATGCAGGTGCATCGTCTGATCGTCGATCGTCGGCTCGAGCGCGTTGTAGTCGTACGGCAGCGGCGGAACTTCGTAGGCCATCGGGCTGCTCCTTGCATTACGGATCTGAGAGAACGGCTTCTTGTATCACGCCCGGGTACGCTGCGGAGGTCATGACCCGCCTCTCCACCTACTTCCTGCCCACCGAACGCGAGCCGCCGGCCGACGCAGAGGCGCTCTCACACAAGCTGATGGTCCGCGCCGGCCTGATCCGGCAGGTCGGCGCCGGCTTCTGGAGCTGGCTGCCCGCGGGGTGGCGCGTGCACCAGCGCGTCGTCCAGATCGTGCGAGAGGAGATGAACGCGATCGGAGGTCAGGAGCTGCTGATGCCCGTCCTCCAGCCCGCCGAGCTGTGGCGTCGCAGCGGCCGTTACGGGATCGAGGAGCTGTTCAAGCTCAAGGACCGCCGCCAGGCCGACCTGGTCCTCGCCATGACCCACGAGGAGGTCGTCACCACTCACGTCGCGGCGGCTGTGAGGTCCTACCGCGATCTCCCGCTGATCCTCTACCACTTCCAGGTCAAGGAGCGTGACGAGCCGCGTCCGCGGGCCGGGGTGCTGCGCACCCGCGAGTTCATCATGAAGGACTCCTACACGTTCGACCGTGACGCCGAGACGCTCGAGGTCTCCTACCAGAAGCACGTGGTGGCCTACGACCGGATCATGGACCGCTGCGGGCTGGAGTGGTACCGCGTCGAGGCGGACGTCGGCATGATGGGCGGCACGGGCGCCCATGAGTACATGGCCCCGTGCCCGGCCGGCGAGAACGAGGTCGTGATCGCACCCGGCTACGCCGCCAACGTCGAGGTCGCGAGCGCCGAGCCTCAGCCCATCCGGCTCGAGCCCGCCCGCGACGCCCCCGAGACCGTCTCGACGCCCGGCATGACCACGATCGACGCGGTGGCGAGCGAGCTCAGCCTCCCGGGCGGAGCGCTCCTCAAGGCGTTTCCGGTCGTCCTCGACGGCGACGAGATGCGCCTGGTGGTCCTCCGGGGCGATCATCGCGTCAACGAGATCAAGCTGCGCAACGCGCTCGGCGCCGACTTCCGCGCGGCGCGACCGGACGAGGTGGCGGCACGGCTCGGACCGCCCGGCTTCATCGGCCCAGTGGGAACCGAGATGCCGATCCTGCTCGACCTCGGCGTCGCGCCGGGCGCGTACGTGGTCGGCGCCAACGAACCCGACGCCCACCTGCGTGGCGTCGAGCCCGGCCGGGACTTCAAATACGAGACCGCCGACGTCCGCAGCGTGCTCGCCGGCGACACCGTAGGCGGCGCCACCGTCCGTATCGAGCCGGCGATCGAGGTGGGCAACATCTTCAAGCTGGGGACCCGGTACTCCAAGCCGCTGAACGCCACCTATCTGGACGACGCCGGGCAGGAGCAGCTGATCTGGATGGGCTGCTACGGGTTCGGTCCGGCGCGGGCCGCCGCCGCGGCCGTCGAGCAGTACGCCGACGAGCAGGGCATCTCCTGGCCCCGGGCGATCGCGCCGTTCGACGCCCAGCTCGTCACCCTCGGCAAGGAGGGAAGCGAGGAGCGCGCCTACTCGGACCAGCTGTACGGCGAGCTCCAGGAGCTCGGGCTCGAGGTCCTCTACGACGAGCGAGATGCCGGACCGGGCGAGAAGTTCATCGACGCGGAGCTCCTCGGGTGTCCGCTGCGGGTCACGGTCGGGCGCCGCACGATGGGAGCCGGCGAGGTCGAGGTGCAGCTCCGTCGGGGCAAGGAGAAGACGAGCGTCCTGCTCGAGGATGCCGCCGAGGAGATCGCGTCGCTGTGGCGCGGGCTGCCCTGAGCGTCGGTCCCCGGGGACCGTTGGGCCCCGCGGACCGGTGAGCCCCCCAGACCGGTGAGCCCCGGCATCAGCAAGCGCCGGCTAACCGGCGTCGACCGTTCGGGCCCACCGCCCGAGGCCACCCGCTCCGGCCATCCCCTGAATCCGTGGACGGTCCCGAACGGGATCGACTACCTGCGCCTGGCCGGCATCCCGGTGTTTCTGATCGTCGCCCTCTCGAGCGACGACGGCCACGACGCGCTGGCCGTGGTCCTGTTCGGAGTCATCGGCTGGTCGGACTACCTCGACGGCTTCCTGGCTCGTCTCACCGGCCAGTACAGCCGTCTCGGTGCGCTGCTCGATCCCGTCGTCGACCGCCTGCTGATCGTGTCGGGCATGGTGGTGTGCTGGAACTTCAACCTGCTGCCGCGCTGGGCGATCGGCGTGGTGATCGCGCGAGAGCTGTTCATGCTCGTCGCCAGCCGTTACGGGCTGAGCCGCGGCGTCGAGATCCAGATCAACTGGCCGGGTAGGCTGGGCGTGGCGCCGATCGCCGGCGCGCCGTTCTTCGCGATGGCCGGAGTGCACTGGCTGGCGCTGATCATGCTGTACGTGGGGATGGCGCTGGGGCTCCTGTCCGCGGTCCTCTACGTGCGCCGCGGCGCCCGCCAGATCGCTGCACGCAACTGAGTGGGCCTCACCTCAACGTTTCGTCCCACCACCGAACCAAACTCTCAAGCTGAGATTGAGCCTCCGCCTCGGCCAGGGTATACTCGCTCCCTCGCCCACTCCGACCCGGAAGTACCCGGAGGATCTGATCTACATGGACACGTTTCCCGACCTGGGCCAACTCACCGATCAGGAGCTGAAGGAGCTCATCAAGCAGCTCACCGACGAGGAGATGGAGATCTCCTACCGGCGACGCATCCTGCACGGGAAGATCGACATTCTCCGGGCCGAGCTCGTCAACCGGCTGCGCAAGAAGGACGAGACCGGCGAGCTGGTGATCAGCGGCGCCGACGTCCAGCAGCTCACCGACATCCTGGCCGGCCGCGTTCCGGGGTCCGAGGGCGAGTAACCCCCGGCGGTGGCCCAGCACTGCCCAGAGTGCGGCTTTGCCAACGACGAGGGCGCCAACTACTGCCAGCGGTGTGGGGCGTTCCTGGCCCACGCCGACCCGCCGCCCGGAACCACCACCGCGACCTACAAGCTGGGCGAGACCGGGGAGCTCGAGGAGGTTGAGCTGGAGGAGGTCATCGAGCGGGGACCTGCGCTGGTCATCCGAGCCGGCGGTGGGCGCGCGGGTGAGAGCTTTCTCCTGGGGGCGGGGCGCGTGACGATCGGCCGCCGCCCGGTATCGGACATCTTCCTGGACGACGTGACGGTCTCGCGCGACCACGCGATCCTGGTCCGCCGAGGCGCCGAGTACTACCTCGACGACTGCGGCTCGCTGAACGGCACCTACGTCAACCGCCGCCGGATCGAGTCCCATCGCCTCACCCACGGCGACGAGCTCCAGATCGGCAAGTACAAACTCGCCTTCCTGAGTCGCTGATGGCCACTCCCGAGACCCGCGAACCCGCCGTCGAGCTACCCGAGCCGCCGCCCGACCAGGAGCCGGCGCAGCGGCCCCGGCAGAAGGCCGTCACGATCGGCACCGTCTGCAAGGCCCTCCAGCAGGAGTTCCCGGACATCTCGATCTCCAAGATCCGCTACCTGGAGGACCAGAAGCTGCTCGCTCCCCGCCGCACCCAGGGCGGCTACCGGCTCTACACCCAGACCGACGTGCAGCGGCTGCGCACGATCCTGCGCCTCCAGCGCGACGAGTTCCTCCCGCTGCGAGTCATCCGCCAGGAGCTCGCCGGCGGCCGCGCCGAGCGCGACGTGACGACGGCCGGCCCCGCCGGCCCGAGCGACGGCCGGTCACCGCGACGCGCGCAGGCGCTCGTCTCCACGCGCGACCCTGGCGCGCTGTACTCCCTCGAGGACGTCGTCGAGGAGACCGGGGCCGACGCCGGTCTCGTGCGCGAGCTGGTCGACTTCGGCGTGATCAAGGGCGAGATGCGGGCCGGGGCCCGCTACTTCGACGAGACCGAGCGGGAGATCGTCCGGGCCGTGTCCGAGCTGGCGCGCTACGGCGTGGGAGGCCGCAACCTGCGGGTGTTCCGGAGCTCTGCCGACCGCGAGGCCCAGCTCCTGCAGAGCATCCTGGCCCCGGCGCTGCGCTCGCGCAACCCGGAGCGCCGGCGGGAGGCGATCGAGGCGCTCGAGAACCTCGCGTCGGTGACCACCCACCTCAAGCACCTGCTGCTGATCCGCGATCTGCGCAAGATCGCCACGTAGCAGTGGGCGTGTCAGGGCGAGGGGGGCCGTGAACGCGGCCGACCTGCGGGCGCTGATCCGAGAAATCCCGGATTTCCCCAAGGCCGGGATCGTGTTCAAGGACATCACCCCGCTGCTGCTCGACCCCGCAGCGCTCAGTGTCGCCGTATCGGAACTGGCAGCCTTCGCCCGCCCACTGGAGGTGGACCTGGTGATCGCGGCCGAGGCGCGTGGCTTCATCCTGGGCGGTGCGCTGGCCCACGCGCTGGATGCGGGGTTCGTGCCCGCCCGCAAGCCCGGGCGCCTGCCTTCCGAGACCGTCAGCGTGGAGTACATCCTGGAGTACGGGATCGACGCGCTCGAGGTCCACGCCGATGCCCTCGCGCACGGCGCACGGGTGCTCGTGCACGACGACCTCCTGGCCACCGGCGGCACCGCCCGCGGCGTCTGTGACCTGGTGGCCGGCCTTGGCGCGCACATCGTGGGATGCGCGTTCCTGGTCGAGCTGAGCTTCCTCCACGGGAGAGCTCGGCTGGACCCGTATCCCGTGCATGCCGTGCTGGAGTACGCCTCATGAGGTTAATGCCGTTCCGGATCGGCGCGCGCCGAAGCAACCTGTCGAGCGCCACCCGCAGCCGGGTACTCGCCGCGCCGCTACCGGAGGTGTGGAAGGTGATCGAGGATCCCCACCAGATGCCCCGGTGGTGGCCCGCGGTCGAGCGGATGGAGGAGGTCGATGAGGACCGCTTCACGCAGGTGTTCAAGACCCAGCGCCGGCGCACGGTGCGGGCCGATTTCCGCGTGCTCGCCTCCGAACCGCCCGGAGGCGAGTACATGAGCGGTCACCGCACGTGGACCCAGGAGGTCGCCGGCACGCCGTTCGAGCCGGTGCTCCACGAGTCGATCACCGAGGTCGTGGTGGAGACCGCGGATGAAGGCACCCGGGTGACGATCGCCCAGCGCCAACGGCTGCGCGGCTACTCCAAGACGGGCGCGCTGGCCATGCGATCGGCGACTGGAAAGCGGCTGGACGAGGCCCTCAAAGGGCTGGAGCGGATCCTCGGCTGAGCCCGCCCGGCGGCTCAGCCCGTGGCGGTGGTGAGCGAGAATGGGCCTTCGAGCACGATCGTCCCCGGGGACTTCGGGTTGCTCTGCGTCTCGAGCGTCAGCAGCAGCTTCTTGTAGTGGCTGGCGTTGGAAGGCAGCGGGCTGCCGACCTGGAGCTGCCCGTTCTTTCCCACCGCCGGGTTGACGAAGCCCAGGCGATAGGCATCGGTCGTCGAGTTGTAGAGCCAGGCGGCATACGCGTTGTGGCTGTTGGGGGCGACGTGGGCGGCCTCGAGCACGATCCCGTAGGCGTTTCCCTCCTTGACCACAAAACCGACCCCCTTGGCCTGGCTGCCGCTGCTTGGCGGGTTGAGGTTGCTCTGGCCGACGACCTGGGCCTTGGGCGTGGTGCTCGAGGTTGAGCCCGTGCCCGAGGTGGAGGCCGTCCCCGAGGTGGACGTGGTGCTCGGCGTGCTGGCGGACCCCCCTGATGCCGCCGTGTCACTCGATGTCTTCTTGGACGATCCGCCGCTCAGCACGGCGACAAGGACGACCACCACGGCGACCACTACGAGCGCGCCGACGATCAGCATGATCGCGCCGCCCCGGCGGGAGCTCGGGCGGTCGGACAGGCGGGGAGGCCGGCGCGGACCGCGCTCGCGCGCTCGCGCCGGTCGGACGCCGGTGGACGCCGGACCGTCGCTGCCCTGGGGGTCGGTCTCGGACGCGCGCGCTGAAGGTACGGCGGCCGGACGGGATCCATCCGGTATCTCGGGCAATGGGTTGCTCGCCACCTGAGCGAGTTCCGAGGCGAGGACCCGCGCCCAGGCCCGGTCATACGGCGAGTCGGCCAGCCGCTCACGCGTCTGCTCGGCTACGCGGCCGGGCAGCTGACCCAGCAGGTAATCGGTGATCAGCGCGCGGCTCTCGGGCGAGATCCCGGTCTCGGGGCCGATCGCCTCGAACGCGGCCAGCGCCCGCGCCCGCACCGCCGCGCGGTCGATCGCCAGCAGCCGCGCGATGTCGTCGTAGCCCCGGCCGCGTTGCAGCACGAGGTCGATGACCGCGCGTTGGTCGGGTGGCAGCGTGTCGATTGAGCCCATCGAAAAAGCCCCTCTGCTCTTAGAGCGTAGTCAAGCCGTCGGCGAGGTGCGGCAGGGCATTCAAGCGGGTCGCGTGTTGGGAATCTGTAACGTGCCGCGGCCGATGAGCGCCCCGCCGCCCACCGAACCCCAGGGCTTTGACGCCCTATACGGGCTCGAGCTGACCGAGTGCACGCCGGAGGTGGCACGAGGCCGGATCGCCGTGCGCGACGGGCTCACGCAACCCGGGGGTTTCGTCCACGGCGGCGTCTACGCCGCGATCGCCGACGCACTGGCCACGCGCGGCACCGCCGCGAGCGTAGCCGAGCACGGCCGGGCGGCGATCGGGCTCGCCAACCAGACCACCGTGCTTCACCCCGTCGCGCAGGGGACGCTTCACGCCACCGCAAGGCGCCGCCATCGCGGACGCACCACATGGGTGTGGGAGGTGGAGATCGCCGACGACGTTGGGCGCGTCTGCGTGGTCGGCCGGGTCACGGTCTCCGTCAGGGATGATCAATGACGACCAGCTAAGGCCAGGAACCGACCGGTGATCGAGCCTCCGGCCCCGGGTAGCTTCTCCCGCGTGTGGGGAGCCGTCCAGAAGGTACGCCGCACCTTCCTGCCCGCGCTGTTGTCGTTCGCGGTCGTCCCGATTCCGGCGGGATGGCCCCACCATCTCGCGGTGGGTGCGGCCGACTCGCCGGGCGACGCTCAGTCCCTGCGCGCGCATTCCCGGGTCGACATGCGCTACCAGTACCTCGCGGGCGGCGTCAACACCGGCCACGGCTGGGCGACCTGGAATCCGAACGGGAGCTTCGTCTCGATGTACGTGCGCGAGTCGTTCGCGGCGCACGTGATCCCGGTGTTCACTTACTACCAGCTGCTCCAGTCCGCGCCGTCGGTCGGCTCGACCGAGCAAGCCAGGGACCTCTCGAACCTCCGCAACCCGGCGACCATGAAGGCCTACTGGAGCGACTACAAGCTGCTGCTGCGCCGCGTGAACGCGGCGGCCGGCTCGCGTCTCGTGGTCATCCACGTGGAGCCCGACCTGTGGGGCTACCTCGAGCAGGCTCACGCCCCCAGGCTGGCCCGCGGCTTCGCACAGCGCCTGATCGCGCTGCGCAACCGACTCGCCCCGCACGTCCTGCTCGCCTGGCACCTGAGCGAGTGGGGCACCGGGGAGGACCCCACCTACTCCAGGCCCTCGCTCGCCCACATGGACCACCTGGCGGCGATCTCGGCCGCCTTCTACGAGTCGCTGCACGCCCATTTCGACCTGGTCTTCAACGACGTCACCGACCGTGACGCCGACTTCTACGAAGACGTGGAGGGCAACCCGCACACCTGGTGGGGTCCGGCCGACTTCGTGCGCCACGACCGCTACATCGCGGGCTTCACGCGGCGCACGCACACCGCGGTCGTGCTGTGGCAGCTCCCGGTCGGCGACACGCACGAGAACGACACCTGGAACCACTTCCGGGACGATCGCTTGCAGTGGTGGCTCGGGGCTGACTCCGCGGCCCACCTGCGCGCTACTCGCGACGCCGGTGTGATCGGCTTGCTGTTCGGCGCGGGCGCCTCCGGCAACACGACTCCGCAGACCGACGGCGGCTTCTTCTACCGGCTGGCCCGCCGCTACGAGGCGCACCCGCTGGGCCTCGGGTAGCGGCCAGGATCACCCGTAATCACCTCTCAGACCCTGGGGCGCCCCTGCCCAGCCAGAACCCCACGAACTCCCGCAGCGACGGATCCGACGGCCGCGACACGCTGAGCAGATGCGTCCAGGCAACCGCGAGCACACCCGTGGTCCCCGGGCGGCGCGCCAGGATCACCGCGTCGCCGGTGGCGGCCAGGTCGGGGGTGAACGGCGGCGCCACGGAGCGCGCGAACTGCTCGAGGCCGGAGGTTGGACGGCTGGCGCCGTAGAAGATCACCACGTCGCCCGCCTGGAGCGCGCTCAGCAGTTGGTCGTCGTTCAGGGGCACCTCGGCCCGGGTCACCGCCACCGCCGCGTGAGCGCCGCTGGTGGGCGGACTGGAGTTGTACTTCGGGCGAGCCTGTCCGGGGCGCAGCGTGGCGTTACCCAGGTCGGAAAACGCCTGCCCGGGCCCCGTCGCCGTGCCGCTGACACCCGCCTGGTCGCGGCCGGCGAAGAACCCCGACAGGAGCACGATCAGCCCGACCGACAGTGCCACCGAGGCGAGCAGGATGGCCACACGCTCGAGCAGAACGACCAGTCGGGAGTCGGGAGCCGAGCTCCTGTCCCTCGGCGCCGTCCGCGTCACCGGGCGGCGCGTGCCCGCGCGCGCGAACCGCGTGTGCCCGCTCCTCTCGCCGGCGCGCCGGGGGGCGGCGCGCCAGCCGCCGCCGCGAGATCCTCGATCGAGGAGCGCAGCTCGTCAGCCAGCGCCTCGACGTCCGACACGGCGTCATAGTCCGCTACCAGACCGAAGTTCAGCTGCCCGTTGTAGCTGAGGATCGCGATGCCCAGCGCGGTGTTCTCGGCCAGCGGCACCATCGGGTAGAGCGCCTCGAGCTCGCGGCCCAGCAGGTAGAGCGGGAACTGGGGCCCCGGCACGTTGGTCACCACCAGGTTGAACAGCCGCTGCCGGGCCTGGAGCCGCGCGGCCTGAGCCATGATCGTCGGCGGGGCGAACCCCGACAGGCGGGTGAGGATCTCGGCGCCGACCGCCTGGCCCGATTGCTTGACCCCCTGCATCTCCTCGCTGATCGTGTGCAGCCGCTTCACCGGGTCGGTGATGCCGACCGGCAGCGCCGCCCACATTGCGGCGACCCGGTTGCCCAGCGCGCCGCGCTCGATGTCGGCGCGGATCGACACCGGGACCATCGCCCGCAGTTCCACGTCGTCGGTCGGCTGTCCGTGGAGGCGCAGGTAACCACCGAGTCCGCCGGCCACGACCGTGAGCACGACGTCGTTGACCGTGCCGCCGAGTGAATCCTTGATCGCCTTGAACTGCCCGAGGTCGGCTTCGACCCAGGTGAACCGCCGGTGCGGCCCGATCCGCACGTTGAACGGACTGGGCGGGGCCGCCTGCAGCCCCGTCCGGGCCAGCGCGCCGACGCTGCCGAGCGCCCGGCCGAGCTTCGTCGCCACCGCCCTCGGGCCGCGCAGCGTAGCCCTCACGCCGCGCACCACCTCGGCCGGCACGGTCGCCCGCTCGAGCAGCGCGTCGGCCAGCAGCTGGGCGGAAGTGGGCAGTGGCCGGGCCACCCACTCGTGCTCGGGAGAGGCCACGGGAAGGGGCTCCGCTGAGGTGTCGAACAGCACGGTGGCGATGTCCACGCCCGAGACCCCATCGACCAGTGCGTGGTGGGTCTTTGAGAGCACCGCGAAGCGCCCGTCGGACAAGCCTTCGACCAGCCACAGCTCCCACAGCGGGCGGCTGCGGTCCAGCGCCTGGGAGAACACCCGCCCGGCCAGCCGCTTCAGCTCGACGTCACCGCCCGGGCGCGGCAACGCCGTGTGCCTGACGTGGTAGCGCACCTTGAAGTGTGGGTCGTCCACCCAGACCGGCCGTCCCTGGTCCAGCGGGACGAATGCGAGCCGCTGCCGGTAGCGCGGCACGAGGTGAAGGCGGGATTCGATCGCCGCGATCAGCTCGTCGTAGCTCGGCGGCTCCCCGGCGAAGACCGAGCAGCCCGCCACGTGCATGTGCGCGGAGTCGCGTTCCAGATGCAGAAACGAGCTGTCGAGCCCAGTCAACCGATCCTTGTTGGCCACCGCCTGGATGGTAGACCGCGTGGGCCCGTCGCCGCCAGGATGACCGACTCGTGACGAGTGTCACTTACGCGCTCCTGTGACCCACGTCACAGCCAAGGCCTCAAGCGGGCGCCTAACCTGCCCGACTTATTGATCGACCTGCCGAGTCGTCCTCGTCCGGTACGAGGGCGAACGGGGGACCCATTGCCAGGCCACGTACGGCCTGGCCGGGGCGAATCGACTAGCCCGGCGTTCAACAGCCGGCCGCTGTCGTAGCGCCCAGGACAGCGCGCTGAGCGCGCCGTCAGCGGTTCGCGAGCCCGACAGCTAACCCCGTAGGCGTCCGGTCGAAAACGAACAGGAGGTCCTCGACGTGAGGCCTGACACAGCCATCAGACGATGGCGCCGCTCCCCGCTGGGGGCAGGCGCTTTGACAATTGCCGTTCCGATGGGCGCCGCCGCGCTCGTCGCCACCCAGGCGCTGGCCGCGCCCGCGCAGCAAGCGCTCCAGATCACTCCGCGCTCGGTGCGGGTTCCCTACGGACACGACGTGACCGTGCGGGGTGCGGCGCCGAGCGCGGCCGGTCACACGGTCGTACTCGAGTTCGCGCGTACCGGTGCCTCCGCCTGGAGCCGCCTGAGCTCATCGACCGTCGCCGGCGACGGCAGCTTCCGCCTGACCAGCGCGCTCGCGCAGTCGGGCGTGGTGCGGGCGCTCGACACCTCGACCGGCTCACAGACGCCCCTCGTGGCCCGGGGCACGGGCGGCGCCGTCGCGCCGACCAGCGCGCCGGTGCCCGTGGATGTCGCCGCTCGCGTGCGCCTTCGCGCCCGGTCGATCTCCGTCCTGGGCGGCCAGGCCATCCGGGTCCGGGGAAGCCTGGTTCCCGCGGTGACCGGCCGCAAGGTCAGCCTCCAGGCCCGTCGCAGCGGCCGCTGGCAGACCTTGACCAGCACCTGGACCCGCGCCGCCGGCCGGTTCGTGCTGCGCTACGTGGCGAACACGGCCGGGAAGGAGCCCGTCCGCGTGACGTTCGCCGGCGACCGGCAGAACGGACGGTCCTCCGCGTTCGCGGGTCAGATGACCGTGTACCGCGAGGCGGAAGCCTCCTGGTACGAGGACGGCGGCAACACGGCCTGCGGCTTTCACGCCTCCTACGGCGTGGCCAACCGCACGCTTCCCTGCGGCACCAAGGTCGCGTTCCGCTACAACGGCCGCTCGGTGACCGCGACCGTCGACGACCGCGGCCCTTACGTCGGCGGCCGGGACTGGGACCTCGACCAGAGCACCGCCTCCGCGCTGGGATTCGGCGGGGTCGGGGCCGTCTGGTCCAGCCAGTAGCGTCCGGGGCGTGGCCTAGCCTCGCCTCAGATGCCGGGCCGTTGCGTCGCGCACCTGGACATGGACGCGTTCTACGTGTCCGTGGAGCTTCGCCGGCGTCCCGAGCTCGCCGGCCGGCCGGTGATCGTCGCCGGCACCGGCCCCCGTTCAGTGGTCACCACCGCTTCCTACGAAGCGCGCCGCTTCGGGGTGGGCTCGGCGATGCCGGCGGCGCGGGCCAGGCGGCTGTGCCCGCAGGGCGTGTTCCTGGCGCCGGACTTCGCCTACTACCGCGAGGCCTCGCGCCAGGTCATGGCCATCGTGCGGGCCACGGTCGAGACGGTCGAGGTGGTGGGGCTCGACGAGGCCTACCTCGACCTGACCGGCGTGTCCGATCGAACCGGCGCCATGCGCCGGCTGGCGGGCGAGATCGAGCGGGCAACCGGCCTTGGCTGCTCGATCGGGATCGGCCCGAGCAGGCTCGTGGCCAAGGTGGCCTCCGACGCGGAGAAGCCGCGTGGGTTCGTGGTACTGAGCCGCGAGCAGGCCTGCCAGCGCTTTGGCGCCTCACCCTGCGGCCTCGTGCCGGGGATCGGCCCCAAGACGGTCGAACGGCTGCGCGCCCTCGGCGTGGAGACGCTGGCCGCGCTCACCGCCGCTCCACACGACCGCCTCGCCGCGCGCTTCGGAGCTCGGCTCGCCTCCGAGCTTCAGCGGCGGGCTCGGTTCGAGGACGACTCGCCGGTCACCCAGGAGCGCAAGGTGGTCTCGGAGTCGCGGGAGCTGACCTTCGATGAGGACATCCACGATCCCGAGCGGCTCGAGACGATCCTCGCCCAGTTGGTCGACCGCCTGTGCGACGGCCTCATCACCCAGCGCCGGCGGGGGCGGACGATCGGCATCAAGGTCAGGCTCGACGACTTCTCCACCCACACCCGTGCGCGCACGCTGGCCGAAGCGGTCGCGTCCGCCGACCGGGTGCACCCCGTTGCGCTCGAGCTTCTGCGGCGCTTCGCGCCGCCGCGGCCGGTCCGACTCCTCGGTGTCCGCGTGGCCGGCCTCGAGCTGGCTGACCGCGCGGAGGATGAGCAGCTCCAGCTGGCCTTCTAGCCGGTCGGGGGCCTTGAGGGGCATGGGACCGCCCGGCGTGACAGGATCATGCCCCGTGGAGGGCAAGAAGCAGCGGCGCGCCGCCGCCAACGAGGCGACCATCCGTGACGTCAACGAGGGCATCGAGCGGGGGCAGTGGCCCGGCGAGGAGGACAGCCCGGTTGGCTTTCGCTGCGAGTGCGCCCGGCTGGGCTGCAACCGGCTCATCGAGCTGACCGTGCGCGAGTACGAGGAGATCCGGTCCCACCCCCGGCGGTTCGTCGTCGTCCCCGGCCACGAATTCCCCGATGTGGAGACCGTGGTCGAGACGGGCCCGCGCTACCTCATCGTCGAGAAGCGAGATCAGGCTGGAGAGGTGGCGCGAGAGCACGACCCACGTGCTTGACCGTCGGCTGGCCGGCCGACGTCTTCTTCAGATCGAAGCGCATCTGCACCTCGGTTCCGCCGGAGGCGCGGGTGACGATCGCGAAGTCGTCGCTCAGTCCCGAGATCAGCGAGAGCCCGATGCCGAGCCCGTGGCTGTCGTTCCACGCATGCAAGCCACGCCCGTCGTCGCTGATCAGGACCCACAATTCGCCGGACGCGACCGCCGCCGTCACGTGGAAGTGGCCGGTCTCCGCATCACGGTAGGCGTGGACGACCGCGTTGGTGAGCGCTTCGGACACCGCCAGGCGGATCTCCTCGAGCCGCTCGCCGCCGGCGCCCGCCTGCGCCGCCACCTCGGTCAGCGCGCGACGAGCCAGCGGCACGGCCTCGGGCACGGCGGCATAAGACTGGTTCAGCGCATCCGCGTGGCTCATGTCGGTTGACCCATTACCCAAATGACCGCTAAGTCATTCGCACAAAATTGCAGCCCTAAGGGCGCAGAAAAGCGTGCAGGCACCGTACCCGTCCCCGTGGCGAAGGGCGCCGGTGGCGCCCGGCGCTGAGCGGCGTCAGTAAAGCGTCGAGGCGAGCCGGCGTCGCGCCGACCGGGCCAGGGGATGCTCGACGCCTAGTTCGTCCAGCACGCCGACCACCACCCGCCGTACGTCGTCGCGTGCCCCGTCGGCGGTCGGCAAGGCCTCGAGCAGCAGATCGAGCGCCCGCTCCTGGTCGTCGGCGTCGAGAGCCGCGAACGCCTCGCTCAGCTCCGGCACCGGAGGCTGCGCCGCGTTCTTGGTGGCCGCCTCGAGAGCGATCCGCGCGGCCAGGCCGTCGGCGGCGAAGCTTCCGGGGACCCGGGCGAGGACGGTCAGGGCCTCGTCGGCCTGGCCGCGATCCTTGAGGATTCGCGCGAGCGGGACGGCGGCATCGGCCCGGCTCGGCTCGAGCTCGTGGGCGCGGCGCAGGGATTCCTCGTCGCCCTTCTGGACCAATCCGTCGGCTTCGGAGGGGAGTAGCGAGTCGAGGAACTGCTCGACCGCGGCCGGCGGCTGAGCCCCGAGGAACTCGGCCGCGACCTTTCCGTCGCGGAACGCCTTGACGGCGGGGATGCTCTGGATCCGGAAGGTTTGGGCTAGCCGGGGGTTGGCGTCGACGTCGATCTTCACCAGCTCGATCTGACCCGCGCGTGCGGCGGTCGTGCGCTCGAGCACAGGACCGAGCTGGCGGCACGGGCCGCACCATTCGGCCCAGAAGTCCACGACCACCGGAACGGTGTGCGAGCGGTCGAGAACCGCGGTCTGGAAGTTGCTCTCGGATACGTCCACGTCACTGATGGTAGCGGCGCCGCTTGGCCGGGTAATCTCACGTCCACGTCAAGTTCAGACCATTTGTCGCTGTCCGCTGACAGCTCCGCAATCCTCGTCGACGGGCATGCCCGGCTGGCTCCGCGTGGTGCCCCGGGTTCTTCGCCGCCATGGTGGCGGCCGCCACACGCGCCTACCCACGCGCCATCCTGTAGGAGCTATGAGCGAGATCACGGTCGAGCGCGCCGGCGTCGAGTTGTCGGGCGACGAGGCGGGGGAGGGTGTCCCGGTCGTCCTGCTGCACGGCCTGACCGCCACCCGTCGCTACGTGGTGATGGGTTCGCGTTCCCTGGAACGATCGGACCATCGCGTGATCGCCTACGACGCGCGCGGCCATGGGCGCTCCTCGCCGGCGCCCTCTCGTGATGCCTACGGGTACGACGATTTGGGGCGCGATCTGATCGCCGTCCTCGACGACCGGGGGATCGAACGGGCCGTGCTGGCCGGCGCGTCGATGGGGGCGCACACGCTGCTATGGGTCACGCTGAACGCCCCCGAGAGAGTGGCGGGGTTGGTAGTCATAACGCCCGCGTATGACCCGGCGGATCAAGACGACGAGGCCCGGCTCGCCCGCTGGGACGCATTGGCCGACGGGCTCGAGCGCGGCGGCGTCGAGGGCTTCATCGCCGCCCAGGGACGGCCCGACGTGCCCGAGTCCTGGCAGGAGACCGTGCTCAAGGTGACCCGCCAGCGCCTGTCGCAGCACGAGCACCCGGAGGCGTTGGCGGATGCGCTGAGAGCCGTGCCACGCTCGCGGCCGTTCGGCGCGATCGACGAACTGGCCGCCATCTCCGTGCCGGTGGCCGTGGTGGCGAGCTCGGATGAGCCCGATCCCGGCCATCCTCAGGCGGTGGGGGAGGCCTACGCGGCGGCGATTCCCGGTGCCGACCTCATCCTCGACGAACCTGGGCGCTCGCCGATCGCCTGGCAGGGCAGCCAGCTCTCGAAGGTGATCGCCGAGGTTGCCGCGGAGGCGGACGCGCGGTGAGCGCGGAGGTCACGGAGGTGGACGGGTGAGCGCGGGGGTCGCGGAGGTGGACGGGTGAGCGCGGGGGTCGCGGAGGTGGACGGGTGAGCGCGGGGGCGGCCGCCGCGGGCTCTGCCGGTTACTCGGGCACCCAGCTGGTCCGCAAGCTCGGCATCAAGGCCGAAGCGCGGCTCGGCCTGATCGGCGCCCCCGTCGGGTTCGACGCCACGCTCGGCGCACTGCCCCCGGGAGTGCACGTCCGCCGACGGCTCGGCGGCCGGCCGTTCGACGTGATCGTGGCCTTCTTCGACCGCCGGGCGGAGCTCGAGCGTCGCCTCCCGGCGCTCATGCAGACCCTCGACCCAGCCGGCGGCCTATGGCTCGCCTGGCCCAAGCGCGCCTCGGGCGTGCCCACCGACCTGACCGACAACGTGGTACGCGAGCTCGGTCTCGCGACCGGCCTGGTCGACAACAAGGTGTGTGCCGTCGACCAGGTGTGGTCGGGGCTGCGCCTGGTCTACCGGCTACGCGACCGGCCGCGCTAGGTCCTAACCCTCCTTGACGGTCTCCGGCGCGGCCTTCCTCGGGGTCAGGTAGCCGTTGCCGGCGTACTGAACGACCACGCCCAGCGTGACCGGTCGGGGCAGATGGCCGTTGTGCGGCAGGTGGCTGAACGCCGTCTGGCCGGCGAACTTGCAGTTCGGCTGCACCGGGAGGAGCGTCGAGCCGATCGTCCGATGACCGAACAGGAACCGGACGGTCACATTCCCACGGCAGTCGTAGATCGCCGGGATGAACTTCGGTCCCTTGATGGATCCCGAGGTGTTGAACACGAACGGCTTGTGCGCGTCGTGCGACGGTGTCGTCCTGGCCTTGATGCTGGGCCTCGGACGGTGGACGGGCAGCGTCATGAACGTGGCGTCGCTGCCGCCCTGAGCGGGCGTGTTGCCGTGGAACGCGATGATGCGGTAGTGGAAGATCGTCTGCGCCTCGAGACCGGGGATCGCCGCCGACACCGTGACCGGCGCGGTCCCGGCGGGCACCACGGCAGCAAGCGTCTGCTGACCGTACGCGGTTGAGGTCCCCCACTGGAAGTCGTAAGTGGTGGCCTGGTTGTTGGGGCTGACCACGCCGGTTACCGTCACCGAGTTCTTGTGGACCTGCGCGGCCGGCCCGGTGGCCACCCCCGGTGGGGGATTGCCGGCGGTCTTGAAGCTGTGGTCGGCACCGACCGTGGTGCCCGCGCCGTTCGTAGCGACCAGCCGGTAGTGGTAGCTCGTGCCCGGGATCAGCCCGGTCGCAGTCGTGGAGACCGAGCCCGCCTTGGTTCCGTGTCCGGCCGGGTGCGCGGTGCTCTGGAGGCCGTACACGGTGGTCAGGCCCCACTGGAAGTAGTAGGTGGTCGCGGCGCCGTTCGGGTTGACCGTGCCGTGGAGCACGGCGCTCGTGTCGGTCACTCCCGAGTGAGAACCCGTTTTGACCGCGGGCGACGACGCTGCCACCGCGGCCGCCGCCACGACCAGGACCGTCAACAGCGTTGCCGCGGACACCAGCAAAGTGAACGTGCGCTTCATCCCTGCCTCCCTGATTGGCCGAAATCTGCCCGTTCTATACCCGTTGTGGCGCGGAAGTTGCGCACCGCATGCCGGTCGCCCGGCACGCGTCGGCCCCGCCGATCAAGGGTAAGAGATCGGCTCTGCCCGCACGAGCCGACACCCTGTCCCGCCGCCGCGCTCCAACGACCGTGCGCCGCGGCCGCCTGCGACGGTCGGACTGCTCCGGTCCGGGGGTCCGACGGATCCGACGCGGACGAGGGTTCAGCTACTTGGATGAGGAGGGGCGGAGCGTCAAGTCGACCGACGATCTCGCCCGGATTCGGGAGCTTGCCATCCCACCCGCCTGGGAGGACGTATGGGTCTGCCCGGACCCGCTCGGCCACCTGCAGGCCACCGGGCTCGACGCGGCCGGACGCCGGCAGTACCTCTATCACCCGCGCTGGCGCGAGCACCGCGATCGCCAGAAGTTCGAGCGGATGATCACCTTCGCCGAGCTGCTGCCGGGGCTCCGCCGGCGCCTCGCCAAGCGGCTCCGAAACGCAGACGAGCCCGATCGCGAGACCGTCCTCGCCGTGGCCGTCCGCTTACTCGACATCGGCCTGTTCCGCGTCGGCGGCGAGCAGTACGCCGACGAGGACCACGGTATCGGGCTTGCCACGGTGCGCAAGGAGCACGTTCGCGTGCAAGGTGACGCGGTCGCGTTCGACTATCCCGGCAAGGGTGGTCTGCGCCGCCAGCAGGTGATCGAGGATCAGGCCACCCACGACCTGCTCGCGACGCTGAAGCGCCGGCGCGGCGGGCCCGACGAGCTGCTCGCCTACCGCGACGGGCGTCGGTGGCGCGACGTGCGCTCGGACGACATCAACGAGTACCTCAAGGAGCACTTGGGGGAAGACTTCAGCGCCAAGGACTTCCGGACGTGGAACGCGACTGTGCTGGCCGCTGTGACCCTGGCCGTCGACGGCCGCGACGCCACGACCAAGACAGCGCGCAAGCGCGCGGTCAACCGCTCGGTCAAGGCTGTCTCGGAGCTGCTCGGCAACACGCCGGCGGTAGCGCGCCGCTCCTACATCGATCCCCGCGTGTTCGACCGGTACCTCTCGGGATGGACGATCCACGCCGCCCTGGAGCGGATACCCGACCTCGACGTGGCCGATGATCGCGTGCGCACTCAGGTCGAGGGGGCCGTCGTCGACCTGCTGCTCGAGAACACCGAGTCGGCGGCGCTCGAGCCGATCCCGGACGAGTCGTCCGCCCGGACGAAGTCAGCCCGGTCGAAGTCAGCCCCGCCTAGTCGCGATGGAACTCCCAAAGATGGCCGGCGCTCCGGAACCCGAGTCGTCCGTAAAAAAGCTTCGGCCAGTCGGCGTCGTCGGCGACGATGAACACGAGGTCGTGGCCGTCGTCGCGCGCCAGCTCGATCGCTCGCCCGATCAGAGCGCGCGCGAACCCGCGACCCCGCGCCTCGGGCGCGGTGTAGACGTCCTCCACCTGCGCGGTGCGCCCATCTGAGCGCAGCTTGCTGATCGCCACGAGTCGCCCGTCGCCGCTGCGCACGCCGAGCAGGCGATCGCCGAGCCTGCGGACCTCGCGGCGGCCGTAGGACACGAGCTGCGCCACTTCGGTCGGCGTCGGCTCGTCCTCCTCATACCAGCGGCGAATCAGTTCGAGCAGCTCCCCTTCACCGACCTCCTCGACGATGCTCGTGTCGGCCGGGCGGTCGGCGGGGGAGGCCTGGACCATGACGACGAGGCGCTCGACCTTCCAGCCCGCGACCCGGAATGCCGGTTCGACATCCGCCCCCGCCGGCTGGTCCTCGACCGCGATCTGCCGGTAATCAAACCCGGCGAGCTGCTCCTCGGCGAGGTCGACCAGCTCGTCGAAGGTGAGCGGCGCGCACACCCGCAGTTGGTTGACCGCCCACACCGCGGGGAGGGACGGACTGCTGAGCACCATCCCCGCCTCGATCGGCCTCACTGCATCGGCGGTACGCATCAGGCCGGCCCGCATGAAATCCAGCGCGCGCCCGAGACTCTGCGGAGTCGCCCGGTCGGCGCCTACCAAACGCCGGCCGATGTCGCTATGCTTCCTGCCGGGGCTGATCCGGGGCATGATTCTTCATCGGGGCACGATATTCGGCTGCACGCTGGCGCTGGCGCTGGCCATGGGCGTGGCGGGTTGGCTTGCCTCCGCCGCGGTCGCCTCCGATTCGATCTACTGGTCGAGCTACACGAGCGCCGGCGCCGTCCTGCTTGGAAACCTCGACGGCTCGGGCGGCCACGCTCTCTTCACGGGCGAGAGCAGTCCCGAGGGGGTGGCCATCGACTCCGCAGCGGGCAAGATCTACTGGGCCGATACGGGCACGGGCGCGGGCACGGGAACGGCCACGGGCACGGGCGCGATCCGCGTCGCCAACCTGGATGGCACCGGCGCACGTGATCTGTTCACGGGCGAGTCACAGCCGTCAGGCGTCGCGATCGATCCGGCCGCCGGTTTGATCTACTGGGCCGACGCGGTGCGCGGTGCCGGGACGATCCGCGTCGGGAACCTGGACGGCAGCGGCGCCGCCAGGACGCTGTTCGCGGGGGAGGATTGGCCGGTCGGGGTCGCGATCGATCCCGCGGCCGGGACTATCTACTGGGGCAGCTACAACTCGTACCTGATCCGTGTGGGGAATCTCGACGGTACTGGTGCCAGGACCCTGTTCAGCGGCGAGAACTCACCTACCCAGTTGGCGATCGATCCTGCCGCGGGAAAGCTCTACTGGACCAACGAGTTTCTCGGCAACGTCCGGGTAGGGAACCTCAACGGCACCGGCGCCACGAGCCTGTACACGGGCCAGGGCGACGTAGGGGGCCTTGCCATCGATCCGGGGGCCGGAAAGATCTATTGGACCAGCACGGACAAGGGGACGGTCCGGGTCGGAAGCCTCGACGGCACTACGCCGGCTCAGAGCCTCTACACGGGCCAGACCGAGCCGTGGATGGTTGCTCTCCTGCGCGCGCCGCTCGGCACGGGCGCGCCGCAGGTCTCGGGGGGCGGCACGGTCGGGCAGACGCTGACGTGCAGCGCGGGAACCTGGGCCGCAGACCTGCTGAGCGGTTTTCTCTACCGCGCGCCACAGAGCGTCTCGTATCAGTGGACCCTCGGTGGCACGCCGATCGCCGGCGCCACGACAAATTCCGTGCTCGCGCAAACGCCCGGTGACTATCGCTGCGAGGACATCGCCACCAACGCCGCCGGCTCGACCACGCAGACGAGCACTCCCATGACGATCGCGGCCGGGAAGCTGCCGCCCCCGCTGCTGGGCCGGAAAGTGAACGCCGCGCGGATCAACGGCAAGGTCTTCGTGGTCGTGAAAGGCCGCTTGGAACCGCTGACCGCGGCGACGCAGATCCCCTCCGGCGCCGTGGTCGACGCGCTGCACGGGACGGTTTCGCTGACCAGCGCGACCGGCAAGGGCACGAAGACGCAGACCGGAAAGTTCGGCGGTGCGGTCTTCAAGGTGACGCAGGCGAAGGCGGGGAAGAGCAAGGGGCTGACGACGCTGACCCTCGTCAACCACGCGTTCAAGGGCGCGCCCTCGTTCGCCGTCTGCAAGGCGCACAAGGCATTCGAGGCAACGGCAGCGGCGAGCAAGACGCTCCAGCTCCTCCGCGCCAGCGCCCACGGCAAGTTCCGCACCAAGGGCCGCTACAGCGCCGCTACTGTGCGCGGCACCAAGTGGACGATCGCCGACCGGTGCGACGGGACCCTCACGCACGACATCACGGACTCGGTGGCGGTCACCGACTTCGTCCGCCACAAGACGATCATCCTGCACGCCGGCCAGAGCTACCTCGCGAAAAAGCGGAAGTAGCGTCGGTCACGTGATGTCGTGGCGGACCGTGGTGCGCGCGGCGAGCAGCGCCACGATGGCGCCGATCGCGGCGAGCAGTCCGGCGGCGGCGACGAACGGGAGCGCCTGCTGGGTCGAGACGCTGTAGCCGGGGCCGAATGCCGCCGCGCCGAGCTTCGCACCCCCGAGCGTTGACGCGGCGGTGTACGGCAGGTAAGGGCGAATCGCACTGATGCTGCCGCCGAGAATCGACTCGATGACCATGCACCACACGAGGACGCCGACGATGCCGGCCACCTGCCCGCGGATCAGCGATCCGATCGCGACCCCGACGGCCGCCAGCAGCGCCGCGCCCAGGCCGGCTCCGAGGATGTGAGCGACGAGCGTCCCGGCGCCGACCCAAAAGTGGTCGTGATGCTTAGTCACGAACACGAGTGCGGTGGCGGTGGAGACGAGTCCGGCGAGGATCCCGTAGCCCAGGCCGGCGATCGCGGCGGCGATCGCCTTGGCGGTGAGCACGCGGTTGCGGTTCGGGGTGGCGAGGTAGGTGAGGCTGGCGGTGGTGTGGCGATACTCGCCGCTTGCGGCGATCACGCCGAGCACGGCGGCCAGCACCATCGCGATGCCGGTGGCGGTGCTGACCATCGACTGCCCCGCGGCCGTCGCGATCTTCGGGGCCCTGTGTCCTGCCCCAGACGCCTCCAGTGAGGCGAACAGGGCGGTGATGGCCGCACCCGTGAGGGCGAGGCCGTAGGTGGTGCGGATGGTGCGCAGCTTGAGCAGTTCGGTACGGATCAGGCGGTTCATCGGATGGCTCCCGTGTGGTCGGTGGTCAGGTCGAGGAACACGTCCTCCAAGCTCGCGCCGTCGTGTCCGGCGAGCAATTCATCGACGGTGGCGTCCGCGATCAGACGCCCGTGATTCATGATCAGCACGCGGTCGACGGTCTGGGCGACCTCGGCGAGGATGTGGCTTGAGACGAGGATCGTGCGGCCCTCGTCGGCGAGGTCGCGCATCAGCCGCCGCAGCCAGCGGACGCCCTCGGGGTCCAGGCCGTTCGCCGGTTCGTCGAGGATGAGGATCGGGGGGTCGCACAACAGCGCGGTGGCCAGGGCGAGTCGTTGGCGCATTCCGAGCGAGAACGCGCCGACGCGCCGGTTGACGGAGTGCTGGAGGTCGACGAGGCGCAGGACCTCGTCGATCCGCGAGCCCGGGGCGTCGGCGGCGAGCGCCTCGATGCGGAGGTGCTGGCGGGCGGTCCGGCCGGGGTAGGGGTTCGAGGACTCGAGCACCGCTCCGACGGTGCGGCGCGGGTAGGGCAGGTCGCGGTAGGCGTGGTCGTCGATGGTGGCGGTGCCGCGCGTGGGGTTGACGAGCCCGAGGAGCATCCGCAGGGTCGTCGTCTTGCCGGCGCCATTGGGACCGAGGAAGCCGGTGATCGTGCCCGGGTCGGTGGCGAATGAGACGTCCTGGACGGCGAGCACGTCGTCAAAGCGCTTGGTCAGTCCGAGCAGCTCGATCCGGGACGTTCGCCGGACGGGATGTGAGGTGTCTGTGTGCATGGCGCCGATCGTGTCTCGCCGGGCGCCCGGCGTCGTCCGTCGCGGCGCGCGATCGGTGCACGTCGGAGGGCGTGTCTGGCGTTCGCGGAATACGTCGAGTGACGTACGGGCTGGCGGGCGGCGGTCGGTACGGTGCGAGGGGATGGCACACGCCACCTCAGCGCTGCGACGGATCCCGCGCGAGCGTCAGGCCTGGACCGCGCCTCGGACCACCGACCTCGCGCTCCCGGCCGTGGTCGCCGCGCTCCAGCTCGGGGGGGCGTATGCCGCGACTCGCCACCACCATCCCGCGTGGAACTTGGGAGTCGGCGACGTGCTGCTGCTGCTCGCGGGACCAGCGGCGCTGGTGGCGCGCCGGCGCCACCCGGTGGCGGTCATGTGGATCACGTTCCTGGCCGCGCTCGGCCCGCGCGCTGACCAGGTCGCCTACATCAGCCTGGTCGTCTCGGTCTTCCTGGCCATCACCGGTGGGCATCGTCGCGCGGGGTGGGTGATGCTCGCGGCGGGCTATGTGCTGTCGGTCGCGCCGCTGATTCCGGGCGAAGGGACGACGTCGCTCGCCGGAGCGTTGGCGCTCGGTGGCTGGCTGGCCGTGCTCGCGATCGCCGCCGAGGCGGTACGGATTCGCCGGGAGCGGATGGCCGCCGCCGCGGCCGCCCGTGGGGCGGAGAAGCGGGTGCAGGCCGGGGCGCAGCGGCTGGGGATCGCGCGGGAGCTGCATGACGTCGTCGGTCACAACATCTCGCTGATCAACCTCCAGGCCGGCATCGGGCTGGACCTGTTCGAGACACGGCCAGACCAGGCACGCGAGGCGCTCGCCGCGATCCGGCAGGTGTCCGGCGAGGCCCTCGATGAGTTGCGGGCGATGCTCGCGAGCCTGCGCGACGGCGACGGTGAGCCCAGCGCGCCGCGCGCCCCGACCCCGGATCTGGACCAGCTCCCCGAGCTGGTCGAGCCGGCCCGCAGTGCCGGGCTGTCGGTGAACGTGCAGAGGGCCGGATCGGCGCGGCAGCTGGGGGGCGCGGTCGAGCTCGCGGCCTACCGGATCATCCAGGAGTCACTCACCAACGTCGCCCGACACGCTCCCGGAGCGACCGTGACCATCGACCTCGCCTACAGCGGAGATGGGCTCGAGCTACAAGTCTGCGACGACGGCCGGCCCGACCACGAGCCGCCGGGCGACCCTGGGCACCCGTTTGGGCAGCCGGGCAGCGGGATTGCCGGCATGCGCGAGCGCGCGACGGCGCTGGGCGGCTGGCTGGACACACGCCGCCGGACGGGCGGGGGCTTCGAGGTGACAGCGCACCTGCCGGCCGGGACGGCGCGATGATCCGCACGCTTCTGGCCGACGATCAGGGCCTGGTGCGCAGCGGGCTGCGGGCGCTGCTCGACGCGCGCGAGGACATCCAGGTCGTCGCCCAGGCCGGCACCGGCGAGCAGGCGGTCGCGCTCACCCGTCGCTTCAAGCCCGACGTGGTGCTGATGGACATTCGCATGCCCGAGCTCGACGGGCTGGAGGCGACTCGCCAGATCGCGGCCGATCCCGAGCTCGCGGGCGTCCGCGTGGTGATCCTCACCACGTTCGCGCTCGACGAGTACCTGTTCGACGCGCTGCGCGACGGCGCCGTCGGCTTCCTGGTCAAGGATGCCGAGCCCGGTGAGCTCGTCAGCGCGGTCCGCGCCGCGGCGCGCGGCGACTCGCTGATCTCCCCGAGCATGACCCGCCGGATGGTCGCCGAGTTCGCCGGCCGTGCCCGCAGCCCGCGTGACACGGGTGAGCTCGAGTCGCTCACGGATCGCGAGCGGGAAGTCCTTGCCCTCGTCGCCGAGGGCTTGACCAACGACGAGATCGCCGAGCGGCTCGTCCTCAGCCCGGCGACCGCGCGCACCCACGTCGGCCGGCTATTCGCCAAGCTCGGCGTGCGTCATCGCGCGCAACTCGTCGTCCTCGCCTACGAGACCGGCCTCGTCCGACCCAGTTGGACGACGGCGAGCGCGTCAGCGCCTCCTGGATGAGGACGCGGTCAGGCGGGCTGCCAGAGCTCGATCCGATTGCCCTCGGGATCGATGACCCAGCCGAATCGACCCACACCCTTCCATCTCCTGCGTCTCCTCAGCCACTTGCCAGGACGGCGTAGGGGCGGCCGCGAATGCTCCGGACCCTCGAAATCTCGCGTTTTCAACGCTCGATAATCGATCTTATGTTGACTACCAAGTCGGGACGGAGTCGCCAGGCACTAGTCAGCGGTTGTGGTTGACGAGCTCGACGTTGTGGCCGTCCGGGTCGAGCACGAACGCGCCGTAGTAGCCCGGGTGGTAGACGGCGCGCTCGCCGGGAGCGCCGTGGTCCTCGTAGCCCGCGGCGAGCGCGGCGGCGTGGAAGGCCCGCACCGTGGCGTCCGCGTCCACGGGGAACGCGATGTGGACGTGCTCGGTGAGCGGGCGCTCGTCGCGCACGAGTGAGAAGAAGAAGTCGGGGCCGGAGAACTGCACGCGATCCGCCGCCTCGTGCGCCAGGCGCAGCCCGGCGTACGGCGCGACCGTCGCATAGAAGCGGCGCGACGCCTGCGGGTCGCGGACGCGGAGGGTCAGGTGGTCGATGCTGCCGTCGGGCACGGGGCGCTCGCGGGCGGCGTGGACCGCCTCGACGCTGTTCCCGTCCGGGTCGAGCAGGAAGCCGCCGTAGTAGTCGGGGCCGTAGACCGGGCGCGGCCCGGGCGCGCCGTCGTCCGGGTGACCCGCGTCGATCCCCGCCTGCCAGAAGGCGTCGACGGCGGCGCGGGCCGGCGCGCGGAAGCCGACGTGCAGGCCGTGGGTCACAGGGTGCTCGCGGTCCGTCGGGCCGATGTCCCAGTCCTCCCACTCGACCAGCTCGGCGTCCGCGTGGCTAGGCTCGACGCCGAGCGCGGAGAGCACGGTCCGGTAGAAGCGCTCCGATACGGCCAGGTCGGACACCGCGATTCCCACGTGGTCGAACATCGCCCCGAGGCTACAGTTGCGGCCATGCTGATCTACTCGATGGGCGTCTCGGTGGACGGCTTCATCGCCGATCGCGAGGGCTCGTTCGGGTGGACGGTCCCTACCGAGGAGCAGTTTCGTTTCCACACCGAGCAGGTACGCGAGCTCGGCGGCTATCTGTGCGGCCGCAGGCTCTACGAGACCATGCTGGTGTGGGAGACGGATCCGTCGATGCGCGACAACGAGCTCGGGGCAGCGTTCGCCGACCTCTGGTGCGCCATCCCGAAGGTCGTCTTCAGCCGCACGCTCGACAGCGTTCAGGGCAACGCCCGGCTCGCCGAGGGGTCGGTGGCCGAGGAGGCCGCTGCGGCGCTCGACGCGACCGCCAAGGACGTCTCGATCGGCGGCGCCGGCCTGGCCGCGGCAGCGATCGAGCTCGGCCTCGTCGACGAGCTGCGCATGTTCCGCCATCCGGTCGTCGTCGGCGGCGGCACGCCGTTCCTGCCGCCGGTCACCGAAGACGTTCCGCTCGTCCTGGTCGAGACCAGGACGTTCGGCTCACGCGTGATCTACGAGCGCTACGGGCGTGCCCGTGGCGAGTTGGACCCGGAGCGAGACGTCCTGACGGGCCGGTAGTGCTGATCGAGACCGAACGGTTGCTGCTGCGGCCGCTCACGATGGCCGATCTCGACGACCTCGTCGAGATGCACGCGATGCCCGAGGTCGCGCGATGGATGGGAGCATGGGATCGCGTGGCGGCAATGGCCCGCCTCGAGCGCAACGAACTTGAATGGGAGGAGCGGCGCCACGGGCTGGTGGCGATCCGGGAACGCGCGAGCGGTCGCTTCCTCGGCCGCAGCGGACTCAAGTACTGGCCTCAGTTCGACGAGACCGAGGTCGGGTGGGTGCTCCGGTCCGATGCCTGGGGCCACGGATTTGCCGGCGAAGCCGGGCGCGCGTGTATCGACTGGGGCTTCCGGGAGCTCGAGGTCCCCTACCTCACCGCGATGATCGTGCCCGACAACGAACGCTCGATTCATGTCGCCACCCGGCTCGGCATGCGACCGATCCGGTCGGACTTCCTGATGGAGCTTCCGGTCATCGTGCACGCAATCGAGCGAGCACGCTTTCCTCTTAGCTCCGAGGGCCGAGGGCGGAGCTAGACTCATCTGGCCATGCCCAAGCAGCAGCGCACCATGCGGATCGAGAACCGCGGCCAGATGGCGGCCATGCAGCAGCTCGAGAGCAAGTCCGACGAGGAGCTCGAGGCCGAGACCCGG
The DNA here is from genome assembly GCA_963834625.1 of uncultured Solirubrobacterales bacterium. Taxonomy (GTDB): domain Bacteria; phylum Actinomycetota; class Thermoleophilia; order Solirubrobacterales; family Solirubrobacteraceae; genus Palsa-465. Next base: position 641,293 of record CAWICM010000002.1, read on the forward strand.
TACAAGGCCGCCGCCCAGGCCATCCTCGGCTACCGGGCGGCAGAGCGCTACGACGCCAAGGCGGCCCGTGCTCATTTCCAGCGCGCGCTCGCGGCGGCTCGGGGTGCGCAGGAGCGGGCGGGCATCCGCAAGATGGCCGACGCCTCGCTCGCGCTGGCCGAGCGGCGGGCCGATGATCTCAAGCGCGCCACCGAGCGCCTCGGCGTCGAGGCGCCGACCACGCGCCAGCTCCGGAGCCTCAGGTTCATCGGGTTGATCGCGCCGCCGGCCAGCGCCGGTGCTCTGGCTCGCATCCGCGGGATCCTGATCGCGATCGTCCTGGTCATTGCGATCCTCGCGCTCGGTTTCGGGATCGTCTACGGGGTCGCCGCGATCTTCGGTGGGATGTCGGTCGACCTCTCCATCTTCTGGGGCTTCGTCCTCGTGGCCATCGTGATAGGCGTGCTGGCGGTCTTCGGGAGACGACGCCAGAAGCGCGCCCAGGCCGAGCGCGCCGATCAGATCGCCGCGCGATCGCGCTGACCAGACGCCGTGTGCGGGCGCTACACGCTGGCCGTGCCGAATCCGGCTGAGGTTCGGGGCCGCTTCCCGATCGGCGAGTCGGTCGAGATCCGGCAGCGGTTCAACGTGGCCCCGGGCGACGCGGTGCTGGCGGTAACCACCGATCGGGACGGCAACCCGCGCGGCGAGCTGCTGCGCTGGGGGCTCGTGCCCTCCTGGGCCAAGCAGCCGGATACCGGACTCAAGATGATCAACGCGCGGGTCGAGACGGTCAGCGAGCGTCCTGCCTTCCGACGCGCGTTCGAGCGCTACCGCTGCCTGATCATCGCCGACGGCTTTTACGAGTGGCGGCGTCTGCCATCCGGGCCCAAGCAGGCCTTTCACGTCACGCGTGCCGACCGCAGTCTGTTCGCGTTCGCCGGCCTGTGGTCGATTTGGTACGGCGAGGGCGATCAGAAGCTGCGCACCTGCACGATCCTCACCACAGCCGCCAGCACCGCAATCGCGCCGCTACACGATCGCATGCCGGTGATCCTGGATCCGGGCGCCGAATCGGCCTGGCTAGAGCCCTCACAACCGCCTCCCCGCCTGCGCGAACTGCTCGGTGGCCTCCGCCCCGGCGATACCGCGCTGCGCCCCGTCGGACCGGCGGTCAACGACGCCCGCTACGACGGCCCCGAGTGCCTGGTTCCCGGCATCGACGAGCTCCAGACGGCGCTGTTCTAAACGTGGCCGGTGGCGCCCGCGCATCCGAGATCGCGTTCGTCCTCGGCGGGGGCGGCGTGCTTGGGGCGCACGAGGTCGGGATGCTCCGCGCGCTGGTCGAGCGCGACGTCAAGCCGGACACGGTTCTCGGAACTTCGGTCGGAGCGATCAACGGCGCCTTCTTCGCCGCCGACCCGACGCTCGCCGGCGTCGAGCGCCTGAGCGAGCTGTGGCGGGAATCGAACTGGTCAGAGCGCTCGGCCAGCGCGGCGCTTCGGCGACTGACCACGCTCGCGCGCAGCGGCACGCACCTCGAGTCGCTCACCGAGATGCGCGAGCGACTGCTGGCGCTGCTTCCGGTCAAGCGGGTCGAAGAGCTCAAACTGCCGTTTCAGTGCGTCGCCGCGTCGATCGAGCGAGCCGCGGAGCACTGGTTCGAGACCGGCCCTCTGGCCGACGTGGTGCTGGCCTCCTGCGCGGTTCCGGGCATCCTCCCCCCCGTTCCGATCAACGGCGAGCACTTCATCGACGGCGGGATCGTCAACTCGATTCCCGTGAGCCGCGCCGTGGCGCTCGGCGCGCGCAAGATCTACGTGCTCCAGGTCGGGCGCCTCGAGCAGTCGCTCAAGCCGCCGCGCCGGCCGTGGGAGGTCGGGCTGGTCGCGTTCGAGGTGGCCCGGCGCCACCGGTTCGCGCACGATCTGCACAACCTGCCGGAGGGCATCGAGCTGCACGTCCTCCCGACCGGCGGGTCGGCGGCTCCTGCCTATAACGATCTCTCCGGTCAATTGCGGGTAAGGAGGATCATCCGCACCGTCCAGCGACAGATCGACTCGGCCTACGAGGCTTCGTTGCAATACCTGGCGCAGAGCTGATGCCCCCCGCCTTCATCCGCCGACCGGTGACCGTCACCGTTTGGCTGGTCGTCTCCGCGGCGTGCGTGGTGGTCTCCCCCCTGCTGCTCGGGCTCGGCATGGCCGCCAGCGCACTGACCGGCCGCCGCCAGCCGGTGATCCTCGCTCGTCTGATCCGCACCTATTTCGCCCATGAGCTGGGAGCGCTGGTGGCGTGCGGCGCGCTGTGGCTCGGCGCGGGCGGCGGCCGGTGGATTGACAGCCCGAGATCGCAGCGACTCCACTGGCGCCTGGTCGGGTGGTTCTTCGGCGGGCTCGCGGCGTCGGGCCGGAGCGCGCTCGAGATCGACGTGGACCCAGATCCCTCGCCGGAGGCAGCCCGCGCGCTCGCATCAGACCAGCCGCTGATCGTTCTCAGCCGTCATGCGGGCCCGGGAGACACGATCTTCATCGTCGATGAGCTGCTGTCGCGCTTTCACCGACGACCCAGCGTGGTGTTCAAGGAGAGCCTCGCCATCGACCCGTGCGTCGATCTGCTCGCGCACCGCCTGCCGCAGGCCATGATCGACACCTCCGACCGGGAGGAGTGCGTGGCGCGCATCGGGGAGCTGACGGCCGAACTGGGGTCGCGCGGCACGTTGCTGCTGTTCCCCGAGGGCGGCAACTTCACGACCGAGCGCCGCCGGTCAGCGCTCCGCCATCTACGGCGCAAGGGCGAGCGCGGCTCGGCCGAGCGCGCCGAGAGCATGCCCCACGTCATGCCGCCCCAGCCTGGCGGTGCCCTCGCCGCACTTGCCGCCCGCCGAGACACCGACGTCGTGTTCGCCGCGCACACTGGCCTCGGCCTCGCGGCCTACCCTCGCCAGTTCTGGCGCGACATGCCGATCGGTCGCACGCTGCACACCCGCATGTGGCTGGTGCCCGCGGCCGAGGTGCCCGTTACCGACGACGAGCGGGTCAGCTGGCTCTACGACTGGTGGAAGCGGATCGACGACTGGATCGAAGGCGAGGTTGCCGATCCACCCGCGCGGGTAACGCGGTAGAGCGGCTTCGACGGCGACGACAAGGGAGAACCGATGCCACAGACCAAGGCGGACCGCTCGGCGGCGGCCAAGAAGGCGGCTGCGACACGCGCGCGCAACAAGCAGAAGGCGCAGTCCGAGACCGCGGGCACGAAGGCGGCGGCCACGCGGCAGGGCCGCAGCGCCGGCGCTGCGGCGACCCAGGCCAAGCGCGCCGCCGGTGGCGTGGTCGGCGGTGCGAAGTCCGCGGCTCGGGCGGCGGGCAGCGCGGCCAAGCAGGCGGGCAAGGCCGCGACCACGCGGGCGAGCGCGTCGCGCAAGGCCGGCAAGAAGTAAGGGCCGTCAGGCGGCGGCGGGCTGTGTGGACAGCCCGTCGCGGGCCCGCGGGACCAAGTCGGTGACCTGGGCGCTCAGGCCGATCCACTCGTTGAACGCGGCCGGGGCGAGGGGCTTTGAGAAGTGGTAGCCCTGCGCGAAGTCGCAGCCAAGGCTGGCCAAACGATGCAGCGTGGCCTCATCCTCCACTCCTTCGGCGACCACCTTCAGGCCGAGGTCGTGACCCAGGTTGATCGTCGAGCGCACGATGATCAGATCGCTCTCGTCGCTTAGCATCGGCGAGACGAATGACCGGTCGATCTTCAGCTCGTCGATCGGCAGGCGCCGGAGGTTGGCCAGCGATGAGTACCCCGTGCCGTAATCGTCGACCGACAGGCCCACGCCAAGCTGATTGAGCCGGGTGAGTGTCATCAGCGAGCGGTCCGGATCGGACATCAGCATGCTCTCGGTGATCTCGAGTTGCAGCGCCTCGGGGACTAGGCCGTAGAGCGTGAGCAGGTCTCCGATCAGCCCCGGCAGATCGGGATCGAGGAGGTTGCGCACCGACAGGTTGACCGACACGGTCAGATCCTTGCCGGCCTGGCGCCAGGCCGCGCACTGCGCCACCGCCTGCTCGAGCACGTGCCGGGTGAGCGGGCCGATCAGTCCGGTCTGCTCAACGATCGGGAGGAAGTCCGACGGCGGCAGCAGCCCGAGGTCCGGGTGCTGCCAGCGCACGAGGCCCTCCGCGCCGTGCGGATGCGTGCCGTCCATGTGCATGAGCGGCTGAAAGAAGACGACGATCTCATCCGAGTCGAGCGCGCGGCGGAACTCGCTCAGCACGCTCAGGCGGCGCACCGAGTGTCGGTCGAGCGCGGCGGCGTACACCTTGCAGCCCGAGTGCGCCTCCTTGGCGGCGTACATCGCCACGTCGGCGCTGCGCAGCAACGAGTGCGGATCGTTGCCGTCGCGCGGGAAGCGCGCGACGCCGACGCTCACCCCCACCTCGAGTGTCATCTCGTCGACCAGGACGGGCTGCTGGACACACTTGATGAGCCGCCGAGCGAAGGCCTCGAGTTCCTCGGCATCGCCGGTCGCCTCCGCCGGCATGACCGCGAACTCGTCGCCGCCGAGCCGTGCCACCAGACCGTCCGGCCCGACTGCCTCCGCCAGCCGCGGCCCGAGGTGGCGCAGCAGCTCGTCACCGAAGTGGTGACCGAGCGTATCGTTGACCTCCTTGAAGCGATCGAGGTCGAGGAGCATGACCGCGAAGTTCTCGTCAGTCTCCTTCGTCGCCTCGATTCGCTGATCGAGACGTGCGCGAAACCGCTCGCGATTGGCGAGGCCGGTCAGCTCGTCGGTCGTGGCGATGAGATGGAGTCGCTCGCCACGTGCCTTGGACTTGAGGAGCTCACCGATCAGGTACTGGAATATCAGGAGGGTGAGCCCAGTGAGGATGATCCCCACTGTCCCGGCCTCGATGGCAACGTAAATGGCCACCATGGACAGCAGCGCCGAGAAGAGCTGCGCCGAGAGAAGCGGCAGCATTGCCTCGCGAACGGCCCGGACAAACGATGACCCGTGTAGGTAGCAGAGAGATGCAAACACGCTGGTGAAGTTCACCGCCAGCGCAACGACGAACGTCAAGAAGACCACTAAGTAATACGCGGTCGTGTGTGGCGCTAGAGCGAAGACTCGAACTGCCCCGCGGAAGAACAGTCCGGCGATCAACGGATACAGCACGAACGTCGACAGGTTGATCAGAGCGAAATGCGCCGCGACCCGGGAGCGAAGCCACGAGAGCAACATCATGGCTCCACCTAGCAGTGCCGCGGGCCCGGGACCAAGCAGCGCGATGGTCATCATGATCCCGATCATGTCCCCGGCAACGCTCACTCTGCCGGCGCCTTCCTTGACTTCCGCGAGCGTGCTCAGCACCAGAAACGCGCCTAGCACGAGGAGTTGGCCAAGCCTCCACCGGTCAAGATCGGCCGTGAGGTAAGCCGCCGCGAGCGCGCCGACGAGCGCGCAGGCATGGATCAGTACGACGACCCGGACAGGTCGTCGTGCGCGGTTGTTGCCAGCCGTGGCAGTCTCGCGATCCATCGCCTCCTATTCATCGGACGGAGCGAGACGTTTCTCAATCCCAAAAGTGTCCAACCCTTTCTGGACACTGCTAAAGCTTCAGCTTGCCGGAGCCGATGAGTCCCGTGCAACGCCGTACAAAGCGAAAGAGGGGCTGCAGGCAATCAGCTGCAAAGCCCCCCTGGTGAATGCAATCAGGTGATCCGCCACGACATGACTGGCGCCCCTTTCGCTTAGCGGTCTCGAGAACGGCATATCCCGGGCAGCTCCACCTTCCACAGCGCGCTGCCTGAAGCCCCTGCCGTTGTCCTTTTCATCCTTGGGACCCGTGCCCCGTGTGCCGAAAGGCTACCGGTCGACGCGGTTCCCGCAATCGGACGTTTGTCCACCACTCAACGGATCGAGTCAAGGCCCGCTTTCGCGGGCCGTTTCGAATCCGAGCTGGAGCGGCTCAGGCGGCGGCGCGCGCCTCGGCTTCAACGCCGAGGCCGATGAAGGCGTCAAACTCCTGCCACGGGAGCGGCTTGGAGAAGTGATAGCCCTGTGCCAGGTCGCAGCCAAGGTCGGCGAGGCGCGTCAGCGTGGCCTCGTCCTCGACACCCTCGGCCACTACCTGCAGGCCGAGGTCGTGACCAAGATTGATCGTCGAGCGCACGATGATCAGGTCGTTCTCGTCGCTGAGCATCGGTGAGACGAACGAACGGTCGAGCTTGAGCTCGTCGATCGGAAGCCGGCGCAGGTTGGCCAGTGACGAGTAACCCGTCCCGTAGTCATCCACCGACAGGACTACACCGAGCTGACTGAGCGCGGTGAGTGTGACCAGCGAACGGTCCGGATCGGACATCAGCATGCTCTCGGTGATCTCGAGCTGCAGTGCTTCGGGCACGAGGCCGTGGCGCGCGAGCAGCTTCGCGATCAGGGGCGAGAGATCGGGATCGAGCAGGTTGCGAACCGAGAGGTTGACTGAGACCGTGAGGTCCTCTCCTGCTCGTCGCCAGCGAGCGCAGTCGAACACGGCGCGCTCGAGCACGTGGCGCGTGAGCGAACCGATCAGCTCAGTCTGTTCCACGATGGGGATGAAGTCCGAGGGTGGCAGCAGTCCGAGCTCCGGGTGCCGCCAGCGCACGAGGGCCTCAGCGCCATGCACGCAGGTGCCGTCCATGTGCATGATCGGCTGGTAGAACACCTCGATCCCGCCGGCGGCGAGCGCCTCTCTGAACTCGCTCAGCACGTTCAAGCGACGTACCGAGTGGCGGTCGAGGGCGGCGGCGTAGACCTTGCAGCTGACGTGAGCCTCCTTCGCCGCGTACATCGCCACGTCGGCGCTCCGCAGCAGCGAGTGCGGATCGTCACCGTCGCGGGGGAAGCGGGCCACGCCGATGCTGCCGCCAACCTCGAGCTTCATCTCGTCGACCCGCACGGGTTGCAGAACGCACGCGATCAGCCGCTGGGCGATCGCCTCGAGCTCCTCTGTGTCCCCGGTTGCCTCCGCGGGCAGGACGGCGAACTCGTCGCCGCCGAGGCGGGCGACCAGACCGCCCTCACCGATGGCCTCAGCCAACCGCGGCCCAAGGTTGCGCAGCAGCTCGTCGCCATAGTGGTGGCCGAGCGTGTCGTTGACCTCCTTGAAGCGGTCGAGGTCGAGGAGCATCACTCCGAAGTTCTCATCACGGGCCTTTGCCGATGCGATCCGATCATCGAGCTGGCGGCGGAACACCTCGCGATTTGGCAGGCCGGTGAGCTCGTCGGTCGTTGCCATGCGCTGAAGCTCTTCGCCGCGCTGCTTGGACTTGAGCAGTTCGCCGATGAGGTACTGGAAGATCAGGAGGGCGAGCACCGTGAGAACGATCCCCACGGTTCCAGCGTCGATCGCCACGTACGTGGCTCCCATGCAAAGCAGCGCCGAGAAGAGTTGCGCCGACAGAAGAGGCAGCATGGCCTCACGAACCGCCTGGACTAGCGATGAGCGCTGCACGTAGCACCGATACGCGAACACCCCGACGAAGTTCGTCACCAGCGCAACGACGAACGTGGCGAACACGACGAGGTAGTACGCGGCGTCCTGAGGCCCCAGGTTGAATAGGCGGACGGCCAGATGGAAGAACACGCCGGCGGCCAGCGGATACCACGTGAAGGTCGCGAAGTTGACGAGGACGTGATGCGCAGGTGGACGCCGCCGCAGCGACGAGACGATGATCGAGGCTCCACCCAGAAGTGCACCCGGCCCGGGACCGAGCAGCACGATCGCAATGACGATGCCGATCATGTCCCCGGCCACCCTGACCCTCGCGACGCCCGCATTTACATCCGTGAGAGTGCACAAGACCAGGAAGATCGCGAGCACTAGCAGCTCACCGAACTTCCATCGGTCCAGACCCGCACTCACCCAGAAGGTGCCCGCCGCGGCAAGTATCGCGGGCACGTAAAAGAGAACGGCGACCCGGAGAGGTCGTCGCGCGGACTTGTTGCCAACCGTGGCAGTCTTGCGATCCATCGCATCGTATTCATCGGTTGACGGGATCGAATCCTCAACCCCTAAAGGTGTCCAGAGCTGCCTGGACGCTCCTAAAGTTTTGGATCCCGCGCGCCGATGCGTGTCGCGGCGCCGTATGAACGCGAAAGAGGGGTTGCGAGTCGCAACCCCTCAAATGCGCGCGACTAGTCGAGCTTCCAAGACATCGGCTAGTGCTCCTTTCGTATGGCGGCAAAACCAAAACGGCAACGCCGGCAGCCCTACCTCTCACAGTGCGCTGCTGGCAAACCCCTGCCGTCTTGCTATTCATGCTGGGGGCTGCGCCCCGTGTGCCGAAAGGCTACCGGGAGTCGCAGTTCCCGCAATCGGACGTTCGTCCAGTTTTGTTTAGGACGCTCAAGATGCCACCGAGAGACGCCGAACCGGGCGCTTTCTGGGCTTAGGAACGCGCGAGGACCGTGGTCTCGTGGCCGTCCGCGGTCCTCGACGGTACGAAATCTGACACGGCCAAGGTCGCCACGAGCTGTGAGCGGGAGCTCACGCCGTACTCCCGGTAGACCCGACTCAGATGCGACTCGACTGTGCGCAGGCTCATGTGAAGCTCGCGCGCGATCTGCGGGTTGCTCAGACCAGCGGCCACGAGCTCGGCGACCCTGCGCTGCGCGGCGGTCAGTCCATCCGTCGCTTTCGCCCGCCGGAGACCGATCCGGGACAGCTCGTCGCGCGTACGTTCCACCCAGAGCTTCGCGCCGATCGGCTCGAACATCGCCAGCGCTTGCTCAAGCGTTTGCTTGGCCGCGGCCTTCCGCTTGGCGCGCCGTTCGATCGAGCCCTTCTCGAGCAGCGTGCGACCGTGCTCGAACAGCCGCCGGCCTTGCGCGTGCGCATCCAGAGCGGTGTTCATCGCGTCGATTGCCGCCGGCAGGTCGCCGCGGGCGGCGAGCAATAGCCCCTCAGAGCGCCCGACGAGCGCTTGGACGTAGGGACTCCCGGACAGCTTCGCTCGACGGCGCAGTTCAACCAGCACCTCTTCGGCCTCGTCCAAGCTCCCCATCGCGACGAGGGCCTCGATGTCCAGCGACCACACGTCCGCCCTGCTGCTACCGGCCGGGCCAAACCCGCTCGATACCAGCCACTCCCGCAGCTCCTCGAGCCTTGCGTGAGCCCGCTCGGGTTGTCCGGAAAGCAGCTCGACGGCGGCCAGTACGGGCGTCAGGCGCGTGCTCTGCCACACGCGGTCGGTGCGTACCGATTGCGCCAGCCCATGCTTAGCCCTTTCCCGCGCGACGGCCAGATCGCCCCTGTCGAGGGCGCATGCAGCGTCAATGCAGACGAGCCACATCTCGCCCTCGGCGTATTCGCCAAGGGCCTCCTCGGCCGCCTGACGATGCTGATCGCACAACTCCAGGTTCCCGGACGCGCGTTCGAGAAGCGCCAGCGTCAGCAGAACGCCGAGCCGATCCCATTCCTCGCCTCGCGACAGCGCTCGCTTCGCCGCCTGCTCCAGCAGCGGACGGGGCGCGTCAACATCTCCGGCCCAGAACAGCGACAGCCCCAGCGCAGTGCTCGGCTGGTGGTAGGTGCTGATCGCGGTCGAATCCTCCAGCTCGGACACTCGTAGGAGCAGGTCACGGGGCAGTGGCTCGCCGGTGCACGCGAGCGTGCCCAAGACGTTGCCCAGCGTCCTCGCCACCAGGTTTTGGTCTTCAAGCCGCTCGGCCGTCCGGAGAGCTAACGCGGCGTAATCCCTGGCGACCTCGAGTCGGCCGACGTTCATCGCCACCAGCGAGAGCTCCGACTCGATCTCGACGCGCAATTGATCATCGCCGTCCACGTCGTCGAGCGCCGCCTCCAGCAGATCCATCGCGATTCTCGGCTCGTGCCCCAACATCAATCCCAGCTGTACGCGTGCCCTGGCTCTGAGTGGGCCCGCAGCCAAATCGGGGATGACCTCCTCGAGCATGTGCCGAGCCCGCGCCACCTCCCCGCTGGTGAAGCGGTGCTCGGCCGCCGCGACGGTCCGCTCGTTCCAAGCGAGCGGCTGGTCGATCGGCGTCAACCGCGCGGCGTCCTCCAGCAGCTGAGCGGCCGACTCCGTTGCCCCGCGGCGCGCGGCCACTCGGGCGGCCCTCTCGAGCATGTCGGCGACGTCACGGTCGGGCGCCTCGGCACCCAGCGCGATGTGGCGGGCACACTCCTCCTCATCGTCGATCACGGTGGCGAGAAGTCGATGCAACTCGCGTCGCTTGGAGACCGGGGTCTTGGCGTAATGGGTCGAGCCGAGGAGTGGATGCGTGAAGCGCAAGCGTCCGCCGGCGGTCTCGATCACCCCGGCTCGCTCGGCGCTTTCGAGGTCGCTGAGCGCGAAGTCCGGGATCGCCGCCTGGAGCATCGCCAGGGTCGGTTGCGAGAGCGCGGCGATCGCCAGCATCGCTGCGTTCGCGCGGGGATCGAGATGGCCCAGGCGCAGCTCGATCACGTCCGCGAGCGTACGAGCGATCGGCAGATCACCCGGCCGGTCGCCTTCGTGGTGACGGGCCTCGAGCTCGGTGGCGATCGCCAGGGCATACAGAGGGTTGCCTCCCGCGCTCTGATGGATGCGGCGCAGCAAGGGATGCGAGATCGAGCGTTTCAGCCGTGCCTCGAGCAGCGACTTCAGCGTGCTCATCGCCAGCGGCTCGAGCGAGACGGTCTCGATGCCACCGCCGTTGAAGCGGCGCCGCAGCTCCATCGCGAGTGCTCCTTCAGGCTCCGGTCGATGCGCGAGGATGACGGCGATCGACTCGTCACGCAAGCGGCAGAGCGCAAACGCAAGCACCCGGGCCGACGCAGGATCGAGCCATTGCTCGTCGTCGATCGCGACCACCACCGGACCCGCAGCAGACAGCTGACGCAGCACACTCAGCACGGCGCGGGGAAGCGCTTGCAGATCGCCAGAGCCCTCCGGAACCTCACCCAGGAGCAGAGCGGCGCGCAGCGCGTGGGCTTGCGCATCGTGCAGCGTGTCCACCACCTCATCGGGGAGCTGCTCGAACAGGTCGCCCAGGCCCGCGAACGCGAGCACCGACTCGGGCTCCGAGGGGGCTGTCTGGAGAATGCGAAAACCCCGTAACCGTGCGATCTCGACGGAGTCGCGCCACAAGGTCGTCTTTCCGATCCCGGCCGTCCCCTCGAAGATGCAGCCGACCGGCCCGGACGCGACCGCATCCAGCAGCCCTTCTATACGCGCGCGCTCGAGGTCGCGCCCAAGAATCATCGTTCCGTTTCCCTTCCCCGCCCTGAGCTGGAATCCAGCTCTGGATCCGCCTAGAACAGTAGCGTCAAACCTTCGCTACCGCACCAACGGAACCCGACGCGTCAGACGTCCGCGGTTCGCGGATTGCGCCAGCTCATGCCGCCGCGACGCTCACGCGGAGCAGTCCCCGCGCAACAGCGTTCGCCACGGCGGCCGAGCGATTCGGGGCCTCGAGCTTCTCGTACACCCGCAGCAGGTGGGTCTTGGCCGTGCTGTGGCTGATGTGCAGGCTGGTCCCGATCTGAGAGATCGTGAGCCCCGTGGCGGCAAGCTCGAGCACCTGCTCTTCGCGTAGCGTAAGCAGCGGGTGCGGAGGCGGTGGAGGCCGGCGGAGCGTCTCCGTGAGTGCGCGCTGGACTTCCGGCGGCAGCACGGTCTGGCCCTCCCGGAGCGGCCGTAGCGCCGATACGATCGCCGCGACTTCGCTGTAGGCCGAGATGCACGAAACGCGGCTATTCGCGAGTGCCTTCAGCAGCGCGTCGTCCACTCGCGTCGTGAGCACGAGGACGGAGACGACGGGTTCGAGCGCGCGAACGGCCTGCACCGTCGTCGAAGCGTCACCGTCGAACATCTCGGCGTCAATCACGACGCCCTCGATCCCGGAACCCGGCGCGAGGACGGTCGTGAGCTGAGCGGCCGCGTGGCAGATGGCTTGGACCGCGAAGTCGTCGGCCTCGTCCAGCGCGGCCGCAAGGCCGCGCGCGGCGATCGGCCGGGGGTCAGCGATCAGCAATCGGACTTGGTGCAGTGTGGACAAGACTCCCGTACCCCTGGAACGCGACCGGCGTGAAGGTCGCGTGGTCGATAGCCACACTACGCATGCCGCTGACCGCAGTAAATCCGCGAACCCCGCAGACTTGTAAGGCCGGAAGCGCCGTTAGTCGGGTCAGCGGGGGTACGCTGTGTCCACAGTCGACCCGGGTACGGGCGGGATTCCTGCGGTAGGGGATCGCAGCGATGCTATTTGGGCGGAGCGCAGAGCGCGCGCACTTGGAAAAGTTGCTGGACTCGGTCGGATCCGGGCCGGTCGGCTGCATCCTGGAGGGAGCAGCCGGGATCGGAAAGACGACCTTGTGGCGAGACGCGGTGGAAGGAGGCCGTCGGCGCGATTACCGCGTTCTCGCGACGGTTTCCTCAGAGCCCGACTCGCTGCTCTCGTTCTCCGGGTTGAGCGATCTGCTCGAGCGGCATGTCGATGAGGCACTCGACACACTCCCGGACGTACAGTCGGACGCGCTGAGAGCCGCTCTGCTGCTGGGAGAGTTGCCGGACGGTGGCCGTGGCCAGCCTGCGCACAGTCGAGTCGCACCTGAGCCGCGTCTACCGGGAGCACGGTGTGAGTTCTCGCTCCCAGCTGGCGGCGGCTTTGGCTAGCTCCCGTGGCACGTCTCAGCGCGAGGGCACCGACGCGGAGACCGCACGCCGAAGGTGCGAGCTGCCCGCCGCCGTCGGTGCTGTCGTCGCCGGGATCGGTGATGTCGACTCCGACACCGTCATGAGCGACGCGCAACTGAGGTCGTTGCACGCCGGACCGTAGGCCAGGTACTCGCTCGTCGCGTTTGGCCGAGCTCGAACCGTGACCGGAGTGATCGCCTGTGCTTTGACCGACGCTTGTGCGACTCGAGCCGTGGTCTGCGCAGCCGGCGAGGCGGCCTGCGCGATACCGGCTATGACGACTGATGCCAGACAGGCGCCGACAGCGGCGCCCACCGGTTTCTTCATCACTACCCTTCTCATACATTCCCCTTTCCAAGGGACGGTTCTACCGAGCGGCGAACGGCGTGTTCCATTTGCCCCCCAATCCACACCAACTCCGACGTGGGAGATTCCAACACCCTTGGCGCCGTGTGCCTATCCTGACAGTCACACTTCGTGGCACCGTTCGGATGACCAGCCGTCATCCGACCGGCCGACCCTCTCACCGACAAGGTGAGGACCCGAGTCAGCCAGTCAGGCCGTACGACTCCGCCGTACGCGTCCTGCAACCTGACCTCAAATGCCTCGCCCATAGACGTTGGCAGATAACTCGCAGATAGTCCGAGTTATCTGACCAAGAGGCTACGAGTTCACACAGGTTCGGGGCCGCGATGCGACAGGCGACCACCCGGGATCAGCGCGAACGCGAGCACCGCGGCCACCAGCAGACAACCCCCCGACACGAGAACCGCCCGGTGCAGCCCGTCGACGAACGCGGTCGCCTGGACCCCGCGCAGCCGCCCACCGCCGGCAGAACCTCCCGCCACGCCGGCGTACACGAGCGAGCCCAGCACCGCGACGCCGAGGGCCTGCCCGACCTGGCGCATCGAGTTGTGGATGGCCGAGGCCATGCCGGCGCGCTGCGGTCGCACGGCCGCCATGGCCACAGCGGTCATCGGGGTCAAACTCAAGCCGCCGCCGAGCCCGACCGCGCCGAGATCCCACCACAACGTGCCGACGGGCGAGCGAACACGCAGGCGCAGTAGCGCCAGCGTGGCTGCGCCGCACAGTCCCAGCCCGAGCACCATCGGCAGCCGCGCCCCGAACCGCCCGACCAGCCGCCCCGACAGCGGCGCCCCACAGAAGAACCCGAGGCCGATGGGCAGCACGGCCAGCCCGGCTCCGAGCGCGGAGCGCCCCTGAACCTGCTGGAAGTAGGCGCTCAGGTAGACGATCCCGCCGATGAAGGCGAAGAACACCGTCAGCCCGGCCACGTTCGCCACCGTGAACGGCGCGCGTGAGAACAGCGACACGTCGATCAGCGGCGCCTCGTGCCGGCGCTCCCAGACCACGAACACGATCAGCGCGCCCACAGCCACGACGAACGCCCCCAGGATCAAGCCCGAGCCCCACCCCCGCGAAGGCCCCTCGATCAGCCCGAACGTCAGCACCCCCACCCCCACCGTGGTCAGCACTGCGCCGGTCCAGTCAAAGCGCGAGGCCGCTCGCGAGCGTGGGATCACCGGGATGAACCGAAAGCCGAGCGCCACCGCGGCCGCCGCCACCGGCACGTTCAGCAGGAACACCGAGCGCCAGCCGATCCCGTCCACCAGCAGCCCGCCGACCGCGGGTCCGACCGCCAGCGCCAGCCCCGAGCCGGATGACCACACCCCGATCGCCGTCGCCCGCTCGCGCGGATCGTCGAAGGTCGAAGAGATGATGGCGAGGCTCGTCGGCGTCACCACAGCCGGCCCCAGGCCCTGGACCACCCGACCCGCCAGCAGCCAGCCGACCGAAGGCGCCAGCCCCGCCAGCAGCGATCCGAGTCCGAACAGGGTCACGCCGGTCATGAACATGCCCTTGCGGCCCCGGCGATCGCTCAGCACCCCGCCGGCGACGAGCAGGCTGGCGAACACGATCACGTACGCGTCGACGATCCACTCCAGCGACGTGCTCGAGGCGTGCAGGTCGCGCCCGATCGTGGGCAGCGCGACGCTCACCACCGACGTCGACATGACCGCCATGAACTGGGCCAGCGTCACGACGAGGACCGTCAACGCGCGATCCCCAGGCCCGCGGCGCAACTTAGAGCTCGTCTACAGCGACACCGCGCGGCCGGCTTGGAACCCGTCGAGGTCCACGATCTCCGCGATCACCGGGGCCGGCACCGGCGCGTCGGTGGTGATCACCATCACCGCCTCGAGGCTCTCCGCGACATCCCCGACATCCGCGGCATCCGCGGCATCCGCGTGGCGACCGACCGCCGCCGACACGATGTTGATGCCGCGCTCGCCGAAGTGCGTCCCGACACGGCCGATCATGCCGGGCATATCGCGGTAGCGGAAAAGCGTGACGTGATCCTCGAGCTGGATGTTGAAGCGCTGGCCCCACACCTCGAGCAGGTGCGCGCGGTTGCGCCGCCCGAGCAGCGTCCCCGCCACCAGCACGCTCTCGTCACCACTCTCCACGGTCACGCGCACCAGGTCCGAATAGTCCCGGACGGCCGAGCGCTTCATCTCGACCACCTCGATCCCCCGCTCCTCGGCGAGGGCCGGCGCGTTGACCTCGTTGATCTCCTCTTCGGTGTGCCCGCGCAGCACGCCCAGCAGGACCTGAATCGAGAGCAGGCGAGTGTCACGCTCGGCGATCCGGCCCAGGAACTCGGTCCGCACGAGGTCGATCGAGGAGCCCTCCGCGACCTCCACCGCGATCCGCCCGAGCGCCCGGCAGAGCGACACGAACGGCCCGAGCACGTCCATGTCCTCGGGCGAGATGGCCGGAACGTTCACGGCGCTGCTCACGACGCCCCCGGTCAGCGCGGCCACGACCTGCTCGGCCGCCTGATAGCCGGCGCGGTCGGTGGCCTCGGCGGTGGAGGCGCCCAGGTGCGGCGTGACGATCACGTTGGGATAGCCGAACAGCGGATGGTCGGTCACCGGCTCGGTGCTGAACACGTCGAGCGCCGCGCCGCCCACCTTGCCGGAATCGAGTGCGGCCTTCAGGTCGGCATCGACGACGAGGGGGCCCCGGGCCACGTTCAGCACCCGCACGCCGTCCTTGCACTTCGCCAGTGCCTCGGCGTCAAGCCAGCCGCGCGTGTCGGGTGTGTTGGGCAGGTGCAGGGTGATGAAGTCCGACACGGCATACAGGGCGTCGGAAGACTCGGCCTTCTCAACGCCGAGCTCGCGGTAGCGCTCGGCCGCGATGTAGGGGTCGTAGCCGACCACGTGCATCCCGAACGCGAGCGCGCGCTGGGCGACGAGCTGCCCGATCCGGCCGAAGCCGAGGATCCCCAGCGTCTTCTCGTACAGCTCGATCCCCGAGAACTTGGAGCGCTCCCACTTCCCGCTGGTCAACGACGCGTGGGCCTGCGGCACGTTACGCGCCAGCGCCAGCAGCAGCGCCATGGTGTGCTCGGCGGCGGTGATCACGTTCGACTGCGGAGCGTTGGCCACGACGATGCCGCGCTTGGTGGCCGCTTCGACGTCGACGTTGTCCACGCCCACGCCCGCGCGCCCCACCGCTCGCAGGCGCCCGGCGAGGCCGAGCAACTCAGCGTCCAGCTTGGTCGCCGAACGGATCAGGATCCCGTCGTATTCGCCGATCCGCTCGGCCAGCTCCTCGCGTGACCACTCGACGCCGAGATCCACGTCGAAGCTCGTGCGCAGCAGATCAATCCCCGAGTCGCCGATCTTCTCCGCGACCAAGACGCGGGCCCGACCGCCCCGCCCCCCGTCCGAGACCGATTCGGTGGCGCTCAAAGCGTCCGCTCGAGGACCCAGTCGATGCAGGCGGTCAGCGCCCGCACGTCGCTCGGGTTGGTGGCGGGGAACATCGCGACGCGCAGTTGGTTTCGACCCAGCTTGCGGTACGGCTCCACATCGACGATGCCGTTGGCCCGAAGCGTGGCGGCCAGGTCAGCGGCGTCGACCTCGGACCCGAAGTCGACCGTTCCCACCACCAAGGAGCGCTTAGCCGGATCGCGCACGAACGGATCGGCGTGCTCGTGCTGATTCGCCCACCCATACAGATGGCCCGAGGACTCCGAGGTCCGGGCGACCATCCCGTCGAGTCCGCCGTGCGCGAGCATCCACTCGAGCTGGTCGGCCAGCAGGAGCAGGGTGGCCAGCGCCGGCGTGTTGTACGTCTGGTCCTTGACCGAGTTCTCGAGCGCGATCGACAGCGACAGGAACTCGGGGATCCAGCGGTCGGAGCCGGGATCGGCGTCGATCGCAGCCACGCGCTCGAGCGCGGCCGGGCTCATCAGAGCCAGCCACAGCCCTCCGTCGGAGGCGAAGCCCTTCTGCGGGGCGAAGTAGTACACGTCGGCCTCGGACACGTCGACCGGCAATCCGCCGGCCCCCGAGGTTGCGTCGATCAGCACGAGCGACGAATCCGAGTCGGATGGCCGCGTCACCGGAACCATCACGCCGGTCGAGGTCTCGTTGTGCGCCCAGGCGATCACGTCCGCCCCGGAATCGCCTCGCGGCGAGGGCGCATCGCCCGGGTCGGCCTCGACGACGATCGGGTCGGCCAGGAACGGCGCCTTCCGCGTGCACGCGGCGAACTTCGAGGAAAACTCGCCGTAAACCAGATTGAGCGCCCGCTCGCGCACCAGGCCAGCCGCGGCGGCATCCCAGAACGCGGTCGTGCCACCGTTGCCTAGCACGACCTCGTAGCCGTCGGGGAGCGCGAACAGCTCGCGGAGCCCGGCCCGCACCTGCGCCACCACGCCCCGCACGGGAGCCTGGCGATGGGAGGTCCCCATGATCGCCGAGCCCTCCTCGGCGAGGCGAGCCAACTGCTCGGGCCGCACGCGCGACGGTCCCGAGCCAAACCGCCCGTCGGCAGGCTTCAGATCGTCAGGAATGTGAAGAGCTGTGTCGGTTTGTGCCATGTGGACCCTCGTTCAAGGTTACGGGCTACCCGGCTGGGAGCGCCTATGCGCACCGGAGGCACTCGAGCGAAGCTCACAGTGCCTCCGGGCGCGCAAGGCGCGACCCCTATTCCTGAAACTCGGTGTCGATCCAGTCCATATTGGCGCGCAACTCGCGGCCTACCACCTCGACCTGGTGGCCGGACTGCTCCTCGCGCATGCGCTTGAAGTTCTCCTGACCGGCGCGGTTCTCGGCGATCCACTCGCGCGCGAAATCTCCTGACTGAATCTCGGCCAGGACCTTCTTCATGGCCTCGCGAGTCTCTTCGGAGATGATCCGCTTGCCGCGGGTCATGTCGCCGTACTCGGCGGTGTTCGAGATCGAGTAGCGCATCCCGGCGATGCCCTTCTCGTACATCAGGTCGACGATCAGCTTGAGCTCGTGCAGGACCTCGAAGTAGGCCAGCCGCGGGTCGTAGCCGGCCTCGGTCAGCGTGTCGTAGCCCGCCCGGACGAGTTCGGTGACGCCGCCGCACAGGACGGCCTGCTCGCCGAATAGATCGGTCTCTGTCTCGTCCTTGAACGTGGTCTCGATCACCCCGCCGCGCGTGTTGCCGATGCCCTTGGCATAGGCGAGCGCGAGCGCGAGTGCGTTACCCGTGGCGTCCTGGTGCACCGCCACCAGCCCCGGCACCCCAGAGCCCTCCAGATACTGACGCCGGACCAGATGCCCCGGCCCCTTGGGGGCGACGAGCGCCACGTCGACGTCGGGCGGGGGCACGACCTCGCCGTAGTGAATCGAGAAGCCGTGGCCGAACAGCACCATGTTGCCGGCGGCGATGCCGTCCTTGACGCCGGACTCCCACACGGCGCGATGAAGCTCGTCGGGCACCAGCATCATCACGATGTCACCCTCGCTGGCGGCATCGGCGGGATCGGCCACACGGAGGCCGTGCTCACGCGCCTTGGCCACGCTGGAGGATTCGGGCCGGAGCCCGACCACCACCGAGACGCCCGAGTCCTTCAGGTTCAGAGAGTGAGCGTGCCCCTGCGAGCCATAGCCGATGATGGCGACGGTCTTGCCGTCGAGGAGCGAGAGATCAGCGTCTTTGTCGTAGAACATCGGCCCGGAGCGTACAGAGGTGTGGCTCCGGGCCGATGTCTGAACGGGTCCTCAGCTCATCCGCCGCCGAACTGGCGCTCGAGCGCGAGCACGTTCTGGACGTACTGCTGCGTGTCGCTGTACATGCCGTGCTGCTGGACCGACGGCAGCCCCTGGTAGTAGCCCGCAGCCGCCATCGCCGGATCGCCGCCGGTGGCGTCGAGCAGGGAATGCAGCATCAGGACGCCGCCGCGCACGTTGTCGGTGGCCGAGGCCGGCGCCAGCGGTGCGCCGGTGTCGAGCGATTGCTGGATCCACTGCCAGGTGCCCGGCAGGATCTGCATCACGCCGCGCGCGTCGGCGCTCGACACGAGGTCGTTGTTGAAGCCGCTCTCCTGCCAGGCGATCGCGTCGGCCAGCGAGGCGGGAACACCGTTGGCGGCCGCGATCGAG
Source organism: uncultured Solirubrobacterales bacterium (assembly GCA_963834625.1). Lineage (GTDB taxonomy): Bacteria > Actinomycetota > Thermoleophilia > Solirubrobacterales > Solirubrobacteraceae > Palsa-465. Next base: position 660,390 of record CAWICM010000002.1, read on the forward strand.
CCGACCTCGGGCGCGGTGACGTGCTCGGGGGTCGGGTAGGGCGGGTCGGTGGGCGTTCCCTCGGCGACCGTTCCGACCGGCTGGGACACGGCCGCCGACGACGAGGACGAGACCATGGCCGGGCTGCCCGAGAGGTGAAGCACGGTGCCCGAGATCAGTACGCGGTTCGGGTCCAGACCGTTCGCGGCGGCCAGCGACGACAGGCTCAGGCCGGCGCGTCCGGCGATCGCGGTCAGGGTGTCGCCCGGCTGGACCACGTAGGCGCCCTCAGAGCTCGAGCTCGTGGTGCTCACCGGCACCGTCGTGCTCACCGGCACCGTCGTGCTCACCGGCACCGTCGCCGTCTCTCCGGACAGGTGGAGCACCGTGCCGGAGATCAGCACGCGGTTCGGATCCAGACCGTTTGCCGCGGCCAGGGACCGCAGCGAAAGGCCGGCGCGGGCCGCTATTGCGGTCAGCGTGTCCCCCGGCTGGACGACGTACGCCCCCCCGGCACTCGCGGAAGCCGCGCCAGACCCGACGTCATCGGCGTCGTTGTCGCCGTCGCCCGTGGATGTGGAGGCCGTCTCGGAGGAGACCGGGGCCGCCGTCCCGGACCCCTGGGGCGGAATCTGCAGAGTCGAGCCGGCTACCAGCTCGGTGGTCGGAGAGAGCCCGTTGGCGGCGGCAAGTTGATCGACCGAGAGGCCGTCGGTGGCGGCGATCGAGAACAGCGACTCGCCGTGGGCGACGACGTGGACGAAGTAGGCGGAGGCCGTCGCGGGCACCATCAGCAGCGCGCCGACGACAGCAGTAATCAGCAGAGAAAGTCTGGGTCGCATGTGCCCCAGTGTCGTCAACAGCGGGGTTAACCGGAATAACTGCAATCGGGCTTGCTTCCTGCAAGCGAGCGCCCAAGCGTTTGGCGCGCGTGACCTTTACGCGTCGGCCGCCGCGACCAGCGATCGACCCGGGAAGCTCACCCGCCCGTCCGTAGCGATGTACGGCTGCGCGAGCTCGGCGATCTTCCGCCCGACCTCTTCGCGCTGCGAATCCGAAAGCGCGGCGAGCGCCCTGCCGAACCTCTCCGAGATCTCACGCGTCTCGGCCACAAATTCCTCGACGCCGGCGAACGACCTGGGCAGCTCTACCGACTCGACTTCCACGTCCACGAACCCGGCCGACTCGAGCAGCTCCTCCAGGCGGCCCGGCGTGGACAGGATGAACATGCCCGGCGCGTCGGGGTCCGGCGGCTCGACATGACCCAGCTCGATCAGCGCGTCCGTGGGAACAGTGGCCCAGGGATTGACCTCCGGCTCGTCCCAGGCGGCCAGGGCGATCCGGCCGCCCGGGCGCAGCACGCGGCGCGTCTCCCGCAGCGCGGCCTCGGGGTCGATCGTGAACATGAGGCCCCATTTGCACAAGGCGACGTCGACGCTGGCGGTGTCCAGGTCGATCCACTCGAGTTCGATCCGCTTGAACTCGACGTTCTCGATCCCGAGCTCCGCCGCGCGCGAGCGCGCCACTTCGAGCATCGACTCCGCGGCGTCGGTGGACAGCAGGACCCCCCCAGGCCGAATCAGCTCGGCCGCCAGGAACCCGGTGTCCCCCGGCCCCGCGGCCAGCTCGAGCACCCGCTGCCCAGGCTGAAGCCGGGCGTGGTCGATCATCCAGGCCGACACGGGCATCCCGAACGCGCGCATGCGCTCCGCGTTCTTGCCCCAGCCGGCCGCCGCACGCTCCCAGCCTTCGATGATCTCAATGCGAAGCGCGTTCGGATCGGAGCCGGCCACGTCTACGACGCCCCCGGATCGGCCGTGCGCTCGGCCACGCGGCGCGTGATCTCCTCGAATGCGCCCTCCAGGCGGGCGCCCAGGCGCCGCTGGAAGATCGCCATCAGCGCCTCGGACGCCACCGGGCCGAGCCGCTCCACGGCGTGCTCGATCTCCGGCCACCGTTCGGCCGGCATGTCCGCCTGTGCGAACGGCTTCCAGATCTCGTGCACGAACAGCTCCACGAACGAGCGCGACACCGAGTCGCAGTGCCGGTCGATGTCCTCGAGCACGGCCAATGCGCTGCGCAGCGAGATCCCGCGCGAGACCACCTCCTCCGCGATGGCCAGCAGCGACGGACTGGGCGCCCGGAAGCGACCGTCGCCGAGCGGGACGAGCACGCCCAGCCGTTCGGCCTCGGCGAGAACCTCGGGGGCCTCCTGCGCGCTGACCCGGAAGCGCCGGCCGAGCTCCTCGAGGGTCAGCGTCTGTCCGCGTTCGGGCGCGGCGACCGCGCTGAGTGCCTGTCCGAAGCGCTGCAGGCGCTCCGCGGTGCCCTGGGTGTCGTCGAGCAGCCGCTTGATCGCCCCCAGGTTGAAGCCGTCCTCCTGGAGGTCGCGGATCAGCCGCAGCTGCTCGAGGTGCTCGGGGCCGTAATAGCCGACCCGCGCGCGCACCTCCGGGGGATCGAGCAGTCCGCGCGCCTGGTGGGCACGGATATTGCGCACGGTCATGCCGGACTCGGCCGCCAGCTGCTCGATCGTGAGCTGGTTGGGCGAGTCAGACGGCGCGAACGGGGGCGCGGAGGACACGACCCCGATTAAAGCTGGCGCCGGAGCAGCTTGCCCGACGGCGTCCGTGGCAACTGGTCGGTGAAGCTCACGGTCTTGGGGACCTTGAACGCGGCGAGCCGGGCGGAGCAATGGGCGCGGAGCTCGTCCGGGGGCACGCGCATGCCGTCCCGGAGCACGACGGTCGCGACCACCGCCTCCCCCCACTCGGGATCCGGGCGAGGATGGACCGCCGCGTCCGCCACCGCCGGATGCTCGAGCAGTACGCCCTCGACCTCCGCCGGCGCCACGTTCTCGCCCCCACTGACGATCGTGTCGGACACGCGACCGACGATCTCCAGACGGCCCCGATCGTCGAGCCGGCCGAGGTCGGCCGTGTGCAGCCAGCCGTCCTCGGACACCGCCCCGGCCGAGACGATCGGGCCGCGGACCAGCACCTCGCCACCGCCGGCGACCCGGAGGTCGACCCCCGGGAGCGCCCAGCCGAAGGTGGCGATCTGCGAGCAGGCCTCGGTCATGCCGTAGGTGGGCGCCACCGGCACGCCGGCGGCGCGCGCCCGCTCGAGCAGCGCCGGCGCGGTCGGACCGCCGCCCAGCAGCGCCCAGCGCAGGGTGGGCGGCGACTGCAACCCGGCGTCGAGCAGCCGCGTCAGCATCGTCGGCACCAGCGAGACGAGCGTGATCCGCCGGGCCGGATCCATCAGCTCGGCCAGCACCGCCTTCGTGTCGAAGCGACCGTGCAGGATCGCCGTGGTGGCGTAGATCGCGCTGCGGATGGGGATCGAGAGACCACCGACGTGGCTGAGCGGCATCGGGCAGAGCCAGCGCTCGGCCGGATCGAGCCCGAGCGCCACCGCCGAGCCGAGCGCACTGGCCAGGAAGTTGCCCCGAGTGAGCACGACCGGCTTGGGCGCGGCCGTGGTGCCGGATGTGTGCATGACGGCGACCGGCACCTCCGCACCCGCTGGTTCGTCCACATCCACCTCGGCGGCGGCGCGCCGCTGTGCCTGCTCGCCTGCACTCAGCCGTAGGTCGATCGGGACTACCGCCGCCCCGGCCATCAGGCAGGCGTGCAATGCGATCACGAAGTCCTCCCCCGCCGGTAGCGCCAGCGCGACTCGGTGAGCGCGCACGTCGCCCATCCTCGCCACCGCGGCGTCGCGCAACTGCGCGTAGGTGAGGCTCCGCTCGACTCCCTCGATCGCGATCCGGTCGGGGTGCCTGGCGGCGGCGGCTTGGATCCAGTGCGACACGACCGACACGGTAGTCTCGCCCGCGTGCCAACGACCTGGACACCCGCCGCCGACTACGAAGACATCCGCTACGAGATCGGAGTCGACGACGCTGCCGGCATCGCCAAGATCACGATCAACCGTCCCGAGGTCCACAACGCCTTCCGCCCCGAGACCGTGGTTGAGATGTCCGATGCGTTCACCCGCGCGCGCGAGGACCAGGACGTCGGGGTGATCATCCTGACCGGCGAGGGCCCCAACGCGTTCTGCTCGGGCGGCGACCAGCGCGTTCGGGGTCAAAGAGGCGGCTACGTGACGGGCGCCGACCCAACGCAGGCCGGACGGCACGAGGCGATCGGTCGCTTCGAGGTCACCGACCTGCACATCCAGATCCGCCGGCTGCCCAAGCCGGTGGTGGCCATGGTGGCCGGCTATGCGGTCGGCGGCGGACACGTGCTGCACGTGGTGTGCGATCTGACGATTGCGGCGGAGAACGCGCGCTTCGGCCAGGCCGGGCCGCGCGTCGGCTCGTTCGACGGCGGCTTCGGCGCCACCGTGCTCTCGCGGCTGGTCGGACCCAAGAAGGCCAAGGAAATCTGGTTCCTGTGCCGGCAGTACAGCGCGCAGGAGGCGCTCCAGATGGGGCTCGTCAACACCGTCGTGCCGCTCGAGGACCTCGAGCAGGAGACCGTCAAGTGGTGTCGCGAGATGCTCGTCATGTCGCCGTTCGCCCTGCGCATGCTCAAGGCGAGCTTCAACGCCGACGAGGACGGCCTGGCCGGGATCCAGCAACTCGCCCACGACGCGAACCTGCTCTTCTACATGAGCGAGGAGGCGCAGGAGGGGCGCAATGCCTACCTCGAGAAGCGCAAGCCGGACTTCTCGAAGTTCCCGCGCCGGGCGTGACGAGATGACCGCGACTCGGGCGGCCACGCGCCCGAGCGGCGTGCGCATCTGGCTGATGGCGGCGCGCGTGCGGACCCTCCCGGCCGCGGTCGCCCCAGTGCTCGTCGGCACGGCACTGGCCGGTTACCTGCACGTGTTCCATCCGCTGCGCTTCCTCGCCGCGCTGATCGGCGCGATGTTCATCCAGATCGGCACCAACCTCTCCAACGACTATTCCGACGCTCGGCGCGGAGCCGACACCGAGGACCGGCTGGGGCCGGTGCGGGTGACCGCGGGTGGGCTGGTCCCCCCCGGTCGCGTGCTGGTGGCGACCTACCTGACCTTCGGTGTGGCGGTCCTGGCCGGCGTCTACCTGGTCGTGGTGGCGGGCTGGCAGCTGCTGCTCGTCGGGGCGGCCTCGATCCTCGCCGGCGTGCTCTACACCGGAGGCCCGCGGCCGTACGGCTACGAGGGCCTGGGCGAGCTGTTCGTGTTCCTGTTCTTCGGCATCGTCGCGGTGGCCGGATCGTTCTTCGTCCAGGTCAAGCACCTCGATTGGGAGGCGTTCGCCCTGGCCGTGCCCGTCGGCTTGATCGCCGCCGGGCTGCTCGTGGTCAACAACGTGCGCGACATCGACACCGACCGCCGCGCCGGCAAGCGTACGCTGGCGGTCCGCCTCGGGCGCAGGCGAACCCGCGTCCTGTTCGCGGCGATCGTGTACCTGGCCTACCTGCTGACCCCGGTGACCTGGATCTTCGGGCCCCTGAAGCCATGGCTGTTGCTCCCATGGCTGACGCTCCCGCTGGCCATGCGGATCGTGCGCATCGTGCGCAACCGGGCCGACGGCATTTCGCTCAACGGCGCCCTGGCCCAGACCGGCATGCTCCAGCTCGCGTTCTGCACGCTGCTGGCCGCCGGACTGCTACTCAGCCGGTGAGGGTTGAGATCGATCTGATCGAGGCGCGCCTGCGCGCGCCGTTCGTTTCCGCTCGGGGATCGCTCGAGGATCGCCGGCTCGTTCTGCTGCGCGTCGAGGACGAGGACGGGTTCGTCGGCCTGGGCGAGGCGGCGCCGTTGGCCGATTACCACGGCGTGAACGTCGAGGACGTGCTCGACGCGCTCGAGGCGTGCCGAGACATGCTGGCCGTCGCGCCCCCCGGCACCGGCCACCGCGAGCTGCTGGCCGAGTGGTGTCGCGTCGCGCCCATCCCGGCCGTGGCCGCGATCGACATGGCCCTGTGGGACCTCGAGGGCCGCCGCTCCGGGCAGCCCGTGTGGCATCTGCTGCGCGCGAGCGACGCCGAGCCCGTCGAGGTCAACTACACGATCGCCGCCGCCGATCGCGCCGGCGCCGCCGCTCAGGCCGGCGCGGCCCGCGCCGCCGGATTTCGCTGCGTCAAGACGAAGGTCGGCCTCGGCGACGACGCCGGCCGGCTCGCCGCAGTGCGCGCGGCCGCGGGTCCCGAGGTGGCGATCCGGCTGGACGCCAATGGCGCGTGGTCGGTCGAGGAGGCGGTCGCGTCGCTGCGCGCGTTCGCGCCGGTGGGAATCGAGCTGTGCGAGGAGCCGGTCCACGGCCTCGAGCAGACGCGGAGCGTCGCGGCGGCGGTCCCGGAGGTCGCGCTCGCCTTGGACGAGACGGCCTCGGGGGCCGGGGCGCTGGACGACCGGGTGTGCCGGGCGGTGTGCCTCAAGATCGTCGCCTTTGGGGGGATCACCGGCTTGCTCGAGGCGACCCGCCGAGCCCGCAGCGCCGGCTACGAGGTGTACCTCGCCTCCACCCTCGACGGCCCGCTCGGAATCGCGGCGGCGCTGCACGCGTCGGCGGCGGTCCGGCCCGAGCGGGCATGCGGCCTGGCCACGCTGGGCATGTTCGCCGACCGGGAGGATCCGCTCCCGCCTCGCGGTGGACGGATCGAGATCCCGGTTGGGGCCGGCCTCGGCGACGGTCTCGACCGCTGGTATCGCACGGTCTGACCGCCAACCGGTGCTACGTTCCCCGCCGATGGGTGCTGAGCCACCACGCGGGATCGCGCGCCGGGTGCTCCTGGTGCTCGCGACGGCGGCCTTTCTCGCATCGGCCGGGGTGGCGAGCGCTTCCCGGCCGCCGAACACCGCCGTCGGCGGCGGGTACGCCAAGGTCACCGTCGGGCCGATCACCGTCAAGCGGACCACGGCGCACCTGGCACTCACCTGCTCGGGCACCCCCGGCGCCACCTGTTTTGTGCTGATCGGGATGGTCGTAAGGGAGACCCTCAGGGGCAACAAGGTCATAGCGGTCTCGGCCTCCAAGAGGCACACGCGCACAAGGCTCGAGGCCGTGGGCGGCACCACGGAGTCGCTGGGCGTCGGCCGGAGCGACATGGTCCCGCTGCCTCTCTACGCGAACGGGAAGCGCCTGCTCGCTCATCATCACCCGCTTGCCGTGAGGCTCACGGTGGAGAACATCCACTTCGAGCGGATCGCGACGGCCACGGTCACGTTCGGCACCTGATTGCGGAGCGTGACGGACGTCACGCTTGACCGGGTTCGTGGCGGGTACAACCCGCGGGCGGAGAAATTTGGCCGTAGGGCTAAAGGCCGAGTCGGAAATGCCGACGATGATGCCTAATACAGAGCCGACCGCTCGACAGGAGACCGAAGATGAGTCCTGAACGTTCCAACGCTTACCGCCGGGTGATGAAGACCCTTGAGGACGTAGGGCCGAGCAAGCTCCTCGACCAGGAGCAGCAGCGCGTCCGCTACGCCGCCGACAACCTCATCTTCAGCACCGACCTGACCGCCGACCTCGAGGCTCAGGAAGCCCTCGCCGACGTCGAGGCGCTCTGCACCGCGCTGGTCGAGAGCGGGCGCTGGGAGCTGGTTTCGGCCGACCGTCTGGCCGAGGACGTCTACGAGTGCGGGCCCTCCATGTCCGCCATCCTCCAGGCCGCTTAGTCTCGCCCTCTTAGTCTCGCCCTAACTCACGACGGGGCGGAATTTCGGTCCGCCCCGACGAGCTGGCCGCGCGGATCGACTGGCCCTAGTCCGCGCCGCCGATCACCGCCGCCACCGTGGCCGGCGCCTCCAGATGCACCGCGTGCCCCGCGTTCGGCACGACGATCACCTGGGCACCCGGAAGCGCCGGCGCCATCCGCGTCGCGGTTGTCCTGAACTTCTCGTCGCGCTCTCCCACCACCAGCGCCACCGGCATCGCCACGTCGCCCAGTCGGTCCCACAGCGGAGGCAGCGCGCCGGTCCCGAGCCCCCGCAGCGCCCGCGCGAGCCCTGACGGCCGGTTGCGCAGCCGAACGGCGTGGACGGCGGCGGCGATCTCGGGGGGCTGCCCGGCCAGCACGGGGGTCTGGGCCCAGCGCTCCGCGAACTGCTCGATGCTCATGCCCTCGATCTCGCCGGCCAGCTGCTCGTCGGCGGCGCGGCGCGCGGCCCGCTCGTCGGGGTCGGCCAGGCCCGGGCTCGCGCCGATCAGCACCAGCCGCTCGACCCGGTCGCCCAGCGCGCGTGCGGCGTGCAGCGCGATCCGCCCGCCCATCGAGTAGCCCACGAGCGTGAACCGCGCCGGCGCGAGCCCAGCCAGGTCGTCCAGCACCGCCTCGAGCGTGACCGGCTCGAGCTCCGACCGCGCGCCGTGGCCGCGGATGTCGGGCGCGAGCGCGCGGTAGCTTTCCCCGAGCGCCGCGACCACGGGGTCCCAGCTCGCCCCGGTGTGGGTGAAGCCATGCAGGAGGACGGTGTCGCGCGCCATCGCACGCGAGATCATGACCGCCACCGACACCTACCTGCTGCTGCGCGCCTTCTGCGACGAGCTCGCCCGCTGCGGGATGGAGCACGCGTGCACCGCGCCGGGGTCACGTAACACCCCGATCGTCCTCTCGCTCGTGCGCGAGCCCCGAATCCGCAGCTGGTCGCACATCGACGAGCGCTGCGCCGGCTTCTTCGCGTTGGGTGCGGCCAAGCGCTCTGGCCGCCCAGTTGCGGTGACCTGCACGTCGGGGACGGCGGCGGCCAACCTCGCGCCGGCGGTGATCGAGGCGCGTCACGCGCGCGTGCCGCTGATCGTGCTGAGCGCCGACCGCCCGCCCGAGCTGCGCGAGGTCGGCGCCGGACAGACCATCGACCAGGTCAAGCTGTACGGGGACGCCGTCAAGTGGTTCTTCGAGGTCGGCGTGGACACCGCCACCCCCGAGTCGCTGCGGTGGATCCGCACCCTGGCCTGCCGGGCCTACTGGACCGCGCTCCATGGCGCCCCGGGACCGGTCCATCTCAACTTCCCGCTGCGCGAGCCGCTCGTGCTGGACGCGCCGCTGCCCGAGGACGACACCGCGCGGGATGGCGATCGCCCCTACGTGGCCTTCGATGCGCCTGCTCCGAGCGTCCCGGCCAGCGGGTGCCACCCGTTCGGCCGCATCGTGATCGTGGCCGGAGCCGAGCGCGACGGCACCGCAGGTCGTGAGCTGGCCGGCTTCGCGGCGCGAGCCGGAATTCCCCTGCTGGCCGATCCGCTGTCGGGCGCCCGTCACGGCAGGGCCGTCATCGCCCACTACGACCTGCTTCTGCGCGATCCGAGCTTCGCCGACGCCCACCGACCAGAGTTCGTGATCCGCACAGGGGACCTCCCCACGTCGAAGCCGCTGCGGGCGTGGCTGGCCGGACTCGAGGCCGCCCAGATTGCCGTCGATCCCGACGGCGTGTGGCACGACCCGTCCGCCGTGGTCGGGATGCGGGTCCGGGCGCCCACGCGGGCGCTGCTCGACGGGCTGACCGGCAGCGAGATCATCCCCGCGGAACCGGAGTGGCTGGCCTCCTGGCGGGCAGCCGACGACGCCGCCGCCGAGGCCCTGATCGGGGCGCTCGGCGACGAGCTGTCCGAGCCGCTCGTGGCCCGGAGCCTGGGCCAGTGGCTCGACGGCCGCGCGATCCTGTTCGTGGCCTCCTCGATGCCGATCCGCGACGTCGAGCTGTATCTCCCCGCCCGCGAGGACGGCCCGCGCGTGCTGGCGAACCGGGGCGCCAACGGGATCGACGGCACCGTCTCCAGCGCGTTCGGCGCCGCCGCCGCCGGCGAGGGCCCGGTCGTGCTCCTGATCGGCGACGTCGCCCTCGCCCACGACATCGGCGGGCTGCTGGCCGCGCGCCGGCTCGGCCTCTCCCTGACGATCGTGCTGCTCAACAACGACGGCGGCGGCATATTCCACTTCCTCCCGGTGTCCGGCGAGACCGACGCGTTCGAGGAGCACGTGGCCACGCCCCACGGCCTCGATTTCGCTCACGCCGCCGCCCTCTACGGCTGCGAGTTCGTGCGCCCGAGCACGGTCGCCGACCTGCGCGGCACCGTGGCGGCCTCGATCGCCCGCACAGGCACCACGATCATCGAGGTCCGCACCGGACGCGTCGAGAACCTCGACCTGCACCGCCGCGCCGCCGACGCCGCCCTCTCGGCTATCCCGACAGCACTGGGAGCAAGGCGCCCAGCTTGACCTCGGTCTCGGCCAGCTCGGCCACCGGGTCGGAGTCGCGCACGATCCCCCCGCCGGCGTACAACGTCGCCAGCCGCCCGCGCACGAGCGCGCAGCGTAACGCCACGCAGAACTCACCATCGCCGGCGGCGTCGCTCCACCCCACCGTGCCCGCGTACCAGCCGCGGTCGAGGCCCTCGAGCGCCGGGATCAGCCTCTCGACCACCGCCAGCGGCTCCCCGCCCACCGCCGGCGTGGGATGCAGTACTCCCGCCAGCTCGATCGCACCGACCGGAACCGCCAGCTGCGCCCGGATCGGGGTGCCGAGGTGCTGGATGTTGGCCACCTTCACGAGCGCCGGCTCGGGCGCCGCGGTCACCCAGACCGAATGCGGCCTTAGCGCCCGCGCGATCCGCCGCACCACGATCTCGTTCTCCTCGCGGTCCTTCTCGCTTTGCAGGAGCTGCTCGCCGAGGTGGTCGTCGATCGCGGGGTCCGCGCTGCGACGCGCCGAGCCCGCGAGCGCGACCGTAGACGCCCGCTGCCCCTCCCGGCGGACGAGCAGCTCCGGGCTGGCCGCTACGAACGCGGCGTCGCCGCGGCCCACCGCGAACACGTAGCAGGAGGGAAACGCCTCGCGCAAGAGGCCGAGCACCGCACCGACGTCGTGGTCGAGAGGGGCGTGCACCTCGACGTCACGGGCCAGCACGAGCTTCTCGAACTCGCCGGCGCGGATCCGCTGCACCGCCCGCGCCACCGCCTCCTCGTAGTGTGACGGCGGCATCGGGCTGAGCACCCGATACGCCCCGGCCGGCGCCGGGTCGAGCAGCGGGAGCGAAGCCGTCGAAAGCTCGCCGAGCCGCGCCCCCACCCGACCGCGCAGATCCTCGAGCGTGTCATCCGGCGCGACCTCGACGTTCACGGTCAACGACACGCGAGACCCGCGCCGCGCCAGCGACACCTCCGGCACCACCATCGAGGCGGGGACGAATCCCTGCCAACGGTTCGACGCGCCTCCATCGCCCGCGAACGAGAAGCCTCCGACCGCTACCAACCCCGACCCGGGCGGCCCGTCCGGAGCGTCGGCCAGCGCGTCGGCCGCGAGCGCCGACCAGCGTCGGCCCACCTGCCCGAACCGGCCCACGCCCCGCGCCTCGAGCGCGCGCACGCAGCCGATCGCGGCCAGCGCACACGCATCCCGGTCGGGCTGCTCGAGGCAGAACCACGGCTCGCCAGGCCGCCGCGAGGCAACCGCCATCGCGGTCGGGTCGACGGACGGATCGACGGCCGCGGTGACGCTGGCCAGCGCTGGCGTCCCGGTGGCGCGGGCCCGGCGCAGGGCCGCGTCGAGCCTGGCCTCGAGCCGGCGCGCGCTGTCGCGGTCGAGCCAGCCCCAGGCCGGCGAGACCTCTGACGCACGCGTGCTCATGCCCGGGAGGCTACCCCCGGGGCTTTATGTCTCGCCGCGCCCCCGGGCGATCGCGATCTCGCCGGTCCGGGCCATCTCGATCAGCCCGAACGGCCTGACCAGCTGCTCGAACGCATCGACCTTGTCGCACGTGCCGGTCAGCTCGATCACCACCGAACGCTTGGTGACGTCGACCACCTTGCCGCGGAAGATCTCGCAGATCTGCATCACCTCGGCCCGGCTTACGCCGTCGGCGGACACCTTGAACATGGCGAGCTCCCGGGCCAGGGTCTCTCGCGGCTCCAGGTCGCGGATCTTCAGCACGTTGACCAGCTTGTGGAGCTGCTTGGTCACCTGATCGATCGGATGGACCGCGCCGTCCAAGGTGAGCGTGATGCGCGAGATCCGCTCGTCGTCGGTCGGCCCGACGGCCAGCGTGTCGATGTTGAACCCGCGCCGCGCGAACAGCCCGGCGATCCGGGTCAGGACGCCCGGCTTGTTCTCGACCAGGATCGATAGGACGTGCTTGCGGCCGGTGCGCAGGCCAGCAACGGCCTCGAGCTCGTCGAGCGAGAGGACTTCTTTTGTTCCCGGTTCACCCATGAAGCATCACCCCACCATGTTCCGCGCCGGTTGCCCGGCCGGGATCATCGGATAGGTGTTCTCCTCTCGCGTGACCCGCACGTCGACGAGCACCGGCCCGTCCATGGCGAGCGCCTCCTTCATGTCGGCCACCAGCGTCTGCTTGTCCTGCAGGCGCAGGCCGGTGGCGCCGTAGGCCTCGGCCAGCTTGACGAAGTCGGGCCACTCCCCCATCTCGACCTGGCTGTAGCGCTTGTCCCAGAAGAGCTCCTGCCACTGGCGGACCATGCCCAGATAGCCGTTGTTCATGATGAACACCTTGATCGGGATGCCCTCCTGAGTGCACGTGGCGAGCTCCTGCATGTTCATCTGGACCGAGCCGTCGCCGGCGATGCAGACCACGGTCTGATCCGGGCAGCCCACCTTGGCACCCATCGCGGCCGGCAGGCCGAATCCCATCGTGCCGAGGCCGCCGGAGTTGATCCACCGGCGCGGCTCCGGGAAGTGGTAGTACTGGGCCGCCCACATCTGGTGCTGGCCCACGTCACTGGTGACGATCGCCTCACCTCCGGTCGCCTCGTAGAGCGACTGGATCATGTACTGGGGTTTGATCTCCGAGTCGGTCGAGTCCTCGTAGCGCAACGGATGACGCTCCCGCCAGACCCGGATGCGCGACCACCACTCCTCCAGCCGCGCCGGGTCGGCCTCCAGCGCCCGGTATTCGGCCGTCAGCCGCCCCAGGATGTTCTTGGCGTCGCCCACGATCGGGATGTGCGCCGGCACGTTCTTGGAGATCTCGGCCGGGTCGATGTCGATGTGGATGAACTTGGCCCGCGGAGCGAACTCCGACAGCTTGCCGGTCACGCGATCATCGAAGCGCGCGCCGACGGCACAGATCAGGTCGGCCTCATCCATCGTGTAGTTGGCCGCCCGCGTGCCGTGCATCCCGAGCATCCCCAGCCACTGCTCATGCGTGCCGGGGAACGCGCCGAGGCCCATCACCGTGCAGGTCACCGGGAAGCGATCCGAGGTGGCGAGCTCGATCAGCTCCGCCCCCGCACCCGCCGACACCACGCCCCCACCGGCGTAGATGATCGGGCGCCGCGAGTTGGCCAGCGCCTTGGCGGCGATGCGGATCTGCTTCTGGTTGCCCTCGATGGTGGGCTGGTAGCCGGGCAGGCGCACATCGCTGACCGGCTCATACGGGATGTCGGCGCGGCTCAGGTCCTGCGGGATGTCGACGACGACCGGCCCCGGTCGCCCCGTCCTCGCCAAATGAAACGCCTCGTGGATCGAGCGGGGGATCTCCAGCGGATCCTGAATCATGAAGCTGTGCTTCACGACCGGCATCGAGATGCCGATCATGTCGGCCTCCTGGAAACCGTCCGTGCCCAGCAGCTCGGTCCGCACCTGCCCGGTGATGAATACGACCGGGACGGAGTCCATCATCGCGTCGCAGATCGGCGTGATCAGGTTGGTGGCGCCGGGACCGCTCGTGGCGAGCGCCACTCCGACCTTGCCGGTCGCCTTGGCGTAGCCCTCGGCGGCGTGCCCGCCGCCCGCCTCGTGGCGGACCAGGATGTGCCGGATCCCGGCGTCGTAGAAGGCGTCGTAGGTGGGAAGGTTGGCCCCGCCCGGCAGCCCGAATACGACATCAACGCCCTCGGCCTTCAGGCATTCCATCAGGGCGTCGACTGCGCGCATATTCGCTGCCTCCTCTGCTGATACGGGTACGCACGCTCGTCCGCGCGCGCGGGAAGGCGAGTGTAACAGCGGGTTTTTGGGCGGTTTAGGGCCTCGCTACGCTCGGCGTCCCTGGGGCCGGCGGCCCCGTCCGGACACGGATCGCGATCAGCCCGAACCGGACGCGGCCGCGCCCTGCTCGCGGACGCTCATCTCGGACGCGATGGCCACGTCGGGGAACTCGAGTTCGGTCCCGCACCGCGTGCACAGGGCATCGTGCAGCTTCACGATCTTCCCGCAGCCCGGGCACTGCCGCCGAAGCTCCTGTTTGTCCCAGCGGTAGCAGAGCGCGGTCAACAGCCCGATGAACGGGACGCACGCCGAGATCAGGAACCAGAGGACGAACGAGCTGCCCTTGATGCGCCCGACGATGCCTCCGGCGAGGCCGAAGAAGAACAGGATTACGACCAGGCCCATGTCACGGGCCTGGCGTTACCAAACCAGCGTCTTGACCGCCCAGATGACCGCCAGCACGGCGGCGATCACGACCACGGTCCAGAAGATCGCGACCACGAATCCGATCACGAGCTTGAGAATCAGCGCGACCGCCACGATCAGCACGACACCTGCCGCTGCCTTCCGCACGACCGGCGGACGCCCCCGGTGTGTCTCAACTTGAGTTTCCATACCTAAAAGCGTACTCCAGCCGGCAGGCGGCACCATGAAGGAGTCGCTAAGAGTCAGTCGTAGACGCGCTTCAGATACTCGAAGCGCGACTCGCTGCCGGCCGGCCGCGAGTCCAGACGCAGCCGCGCGAGGCGATAGCGCCGGATGGGAGTGTCTCGGCGGGTTGCCGGCACGGTCCGCCGGTCGGCGACGAGCAGGACCTTGGAAGCTGTCAGTGGACGGGTCATGGCGAGAATGATCGGTATTTGCGGCCAGGTTCGCATTGGCCCTGGGGACAAACTTCGCGCGCCCCGATCAGCCGCGCGGCGCTCAGTGTCCACACCGACTCTTACATCGCCCGAGCGTCGCGCGCCGCGACATCGAGCGCCACGCGCGCCGGCTCCTGCAGGCGCCGGCGCACCCGCCAGCGCGCACCGGCGAAGGCCAGGTTCGCCACGGTGGCGAACCCCTGCTCGTCGGTCCGCAGGGCCAGCAGGAGGTGCGCGAGCCGATCGCTGGGCGGGAGGCTGCGGTCGGTCGCCCGCACGCAGTAGCAGTGCACGCGCCGACCCCCGGGTCTGACCAGCAGCGCGCCCGCCTCGCCCACCAGCCACACGCCGAGCCGCCCCGGCTCGAGCATCAGCCCGCTGCGCCCGTGCAGCTCGCGCGGCCGATGATCGACGAGGTCGCCGAGCAGCCCGAGCGCCACGTGCTCGGATCCCCCGGACAGATCCCCGACGGGTTTGACCACCCGGGCGCCGCGGGCGGCGTACAGCTCCGGGATCGCCCAGGCGTGGGCCAGGCAGAGCAGCGCGAACGGGAGCAGGATCGGGCGAGCCAGGCCGAGCACCAGCGCGGCCCCGACGAACGGGAGGGTGTGGGCCAGCGTCGAGAGGGTCCACAGGCGGCCGGCCCGCCGCAGCGAGTGCTCATCGGCGCGCCGGCGCCAGTGAACGTTCGCGAGCTCCGGTAGCGCGCCGCCGGGCTCTGCGGCTACGGACGGCGCCGGCGAGCGCAGCGCTCAGCCCCCGGCGATCGGGCGGCGCAGGATGACCAGCTCGGCGTCGAGCGGGAGATCGTTCACCTGCTCGGCGCTGCCGGTGCCGACGGACACGAGCGCGAAGTAGCCCTGATCGAGCTGGGCGCGAAAAGCGGCCACCGCCGCGTCGGCGCTCACGGGGTCGCCGGCCGTCCATTCCGCGACCGTCGTGTGGCCGCTCTGGTCCATCCTGATGAGTCGCGACATGCGGGCCCTCCTCGAAGAATTTCCCCGCGAATCCTACGGGTTTGCTTAGGATGCTCCAAGGCGCAGAAAGAAGGGGCATCGGCGGGGCGCGATTAGGGGCCAACGGCGGGGCGCCATTAGGAGCAAGGACCGGGAGCCATTGTCGAATTAGGCATGGATTTCGCGTTTTTTGCCTGATATCATGCGACCTGAGTAGGGATGGGCAAAGGACTAAGCCGAAGTAAATCGGCCCACAAGGGGAAAGGGACAAGGAAGTGGCCCGAATCGAGGAAGACACGAGGGGCAAGCCGTCGATGCGAGCCAGCGTCGAACGATGACGCCGCAAGCCGCATCCCACGCTCAGCGCGCGGAGTCGATTCGCCTTCCGCTCGCGCGCTCGGGGCTGATCGCCGCCAGCGTGGGCCGCCTGCTCGACGGACGCGTCTGGTCGCAGGCGTGCCTGCTGATGGATGCCGTCATGCTGTGCCTGGCCGCCACGGCCGCGTTCTATGCGGCGCCCATAACGGACTCGGGTGCGGGATGGCTCGCCGCCATCTTCCCGGCGCTGACGCTCGTGATCCTGCGCGCTCGCCAGGACCCGGACCAGCGGCTGCATGCCTCCGTGATCGACACCGCCGCGCACGTGCTCGGAGCGGCGTCGCTGTCGGCCATGCTGATGGTCGCCGCCGGCTCGATCATCGGCGGGGCTCATCCCGTCGGACTCGCGCTGCGCCTGTGGCTCTTCGGCGCCGTCTACCTCACCGTGGCTCGCCTGGTGCTGACCTCGGTCCGCGGGCAAGCCCGGCGCAACCAGGCGCTCGCCACTCCGACGCTGATCCTTGGCACCGGATTGGTCGGCGGCCATCTCGTCAGGCGCCTGACCAGCGACCGTGGCTACGGCATGCGTCCGGTCGGGTTCCTGGACTCCGATCCGATGCCTACGTCGGGCCTCCCCCCGACTGTCAACGTCCCGATCCTGGGCGGTCCTGACGACCTCGCCGAGGCGATCCGCCAGACCGGCGCGCGCCGCGTGATCCTGGCGTTCTCCTCCGAGCCCGATCGCGTCCTCGTCGAGAAGGTCAGGGAGTGCGAGAAGCTCGGCGTGGAGGTTTCGCTGGTGCCTCGGATGTTCGAGGCGATGAACGACCGCGCGGTCCTCGATCACGTAGGCGGCCTTCCCTTGATCTCGCTGCATCCCACCAACCCCCGCGGGTCGCAGTTTGCCGTCAAGCATGCCCTCGACCGCTGTATCGCTTCGATCGCGCTCGTAGCGCTGTCGCCGCTCCTGGCAGCCACCGCGGTCGCGGTTCGGCTCTCCTCGCCGGGACCGGCGCTGTTTCGTCAGCGCCGTGTGGGACGCGACGGTCGCGTGTTCGACGTGCTCAAGTTCCGCACCATGCGCGAGCCCGATCCAGATCGGGACGCGGAGTTCGTTCCGCCCGAGGGATGCGCGCCCGGCGGCATCGAAGGCGAGGACCGCACGACGCCGCTCGGCCGTTGGTTGCGAAGCACCTCGCTCGACGAGGTGCCCCAGCTGATCAACGTCCTGCGCGGCGAGATGAGCATCGTCGGTCCCCGTCCGGAACGTCCGGAGTTCTCGGCACGCTTTGGCGCCGAGGTGAATCGCTATGACGACCGCCTGCGGGTCAAGTCGGGCATCACCGGCTGGGCGCAGGTGAACGGCCTGCGTGGCCAGACCTCGATCGCCGACCGCGTCGAGTGGGACAACTACTACATCCGCAACTGGTCGCTCGGTCTCGACGTCAAGATCATGCTGCTCACGGTGGCCGAGGTCGGGCGCCTGCGCGACAGCCAGAAGGCCCGCAACCACGCGGCCGCCTTGCCCGCCGGCCAGCAGCCGCTGTCCTGACTGAACCTAGACCAGGCTGAGTAGGGCGGCCAGCCGACTCAGCAGGCCGCCGAGAGGCTCGATCGCGTGCGCGAGGCTCAGCGTCGCATGCCGGCGCGGCGGCGTCGTGACCCGCAGCGACGTGTTGAACGTGTGCTTGCCGCCGAGACTGTCGAGCAGGATCGACTGCAGGCGATAGCGCCCGGGTCCGAGCTTGCGAAGCGCTACGAACGCGCCGAGCCGGAGGCGGTTGGCGCCGGCGTGGTCGCGATGGGTGAAGCCCTTGACTGTGACGAAGCGCGTGCACGTGGGCTGCGAGCGGTTTCGGGCGGTCGCGGCGACGCACCCGTGGGCGCCGCGACGGCCGGGGAGCGCCCGCTGAAGGACGAAGCGGCTCGCGCCGGCCATCTTCGCCGTGTAGGTGATGTACACGCTCCCGAGATGCGCGGTGGTCGCCACCCCGGGCAGGAACCTGGGGGCCGCCGGCAGCGACGCCTTCTTGGCGGGAGGCGGCGTTGTGCCGGATCCTCCGCTCGGCGGACTGCCCGGGGACGTGCCGGTGCCGGTGCCGGTGAACTGCACCGTATGCAGGCCGGTGCTGTCATCGCCGGTTATCAGCCATTGGCCGCTGGCGGCGCCGGTGGCCGTGGGCGAGAACTTCACCGACTCGGTGACGGTCTGCCCCGGCGCCACTGCGGTGTCTTCCGACAAGGTGGAGGTCGCGGCGAAGGCGGCTCCGAACGGCGGCTTCGACTTGTTGATGTGGACGGGCGTTCCGCCGGTGTTGGTGATCGTGAAGCTCTTGGTCTCGGTGCTCCCGACCGGGACGGAGCCGAAGTCGACTGCCTGGCTCGAGAACTGGAGGTTCCCGGGCGTCCCCGCGGTGGCCGAGAGGCCAACGCTCACGTCACCGCCGTCGCTGTCGAGCTCGATCGTGTAGATGTCCGGCGTGTACGACCCCGGGTGCTGCGGGTCGAACGAGATGTCGACGGTGATGCTGTCGCCGGGATCGAGCGTGGCGGGGACGGTGGGGGCGTCCGGAGACGAGAACGGGACGCTCGGCTGCTGGACCGATTGGATCGTCAGCGTCTGGCTGCCGTCGTTGGTGAACACGACCGAGCCCGTCAGATGCCCACCTACGGTGGTTCCGCCCAGTGAAATGACGGGCGAATTCGCCGCGAGGTGCGGCCCCTGGAACTGCCCGGTGCCCGAGAGCGAGAAAGTCGCGTTGCCGGCGTCCGTCGTGCTCGCCGTCACTTGTCCGGCGGCGACACCTGCATCGCTTGGCGAGAACGTGACCGGAATCGAAATCTGCTGGCCCGTGCTCAGCGTGGCCGGCAGCGACTGGGACGGCGTCCCAAGCGAGAAATCGCTCGGGTCCGATGAGGTAAGGCTCGAGACGGTGACCGTGCGGTTGGCCGTGATCGTGAGCGTCTGCTGACTGCTCGATCCGATCGTCGTCCTCGGGAAGGACAGCCCCGATCCGCCCAGCGCCTGGGTGACCGGCGAGCCGAAGGCGAGCACGTCGCCGTCGCGCGTTCCGACGTAGAGCCGGCCGGCGCCGACGCCCGGGATGCTGTAGTTCGTCGCGTTTCCGATCGAGGCGCTCCAGCGCAGCACCGGGTGGCCGTTCACTGGCACCGGGTCGTACGCGCGCAGCTGTCCGCCCTGGCCCTGGCGGTTGGCCGCCCAGATAATCCACACGAGTGCGCTGCCCGACGTCGTGCCATCCGACGTGATGACCGGCGACCCGCTCCCAAAGCCGAACACGTCCGACGAGGTCGCGACCTGCGCGAGCGACGGGTCGCCCGATGCGTCCTGCCCGTACTGGTAGACATCCAACTGACCGCCGCCGCTCTGGCAGCACTCGGTCGGGATGTACACATAGCCGCCGTCGCCGGGCCACACGCCCGGCCGGCCCCAGACGCCGCCGAACGCTCCGAGGCGCTGGACCACGGCGTCTCCGCCCCCGGGTCCCTGCTCGTAGCCGCCGAGATCGTCTCGGTTGAGCAGGTACACGTAGCCCTCCTTGCCCACGGCGATCGCGAGATGCGGCACCGACGAGGTGCCGAAGTACTGGTCGGGCAGCACCACCACGCCGCCGGAGCCGAAGTCGGCATCGAACTGGTCGAGCTGCGCGGCGTCGAACGGGGCGAAGAAGTCGACCGGCTTCAGCGACCCGTTGGGTTGCACGTCCAAGCGGATGATGCACTCGCCGCACGACGACGGAGGGGAACTGCCCGGTGCCGCCACGCTCGGCGCGCCGCCGTTCCCGGTCGAGATCAGGATCGAGCCCGGGCCGTCGGAGCTGAGCCCAACTCCGGATTGCCACACGCCGCCACCGGTGCCGCTGGTGACCGACGCCCAGCGCGCTGTGATCTGACCGGAGGTGGTCGAGACGCCGAACACCCATCCGTCGAACGGGTAGGTGTCGCAAATCGAGCCGAACCCCGCGTAGATCACGCCGTTCATCAAGAGCAAGCCAGGCCGCTGATCTTCGTCCTGGGCGTTGAAGGTCAGGCCGGCGTCGTTGTCCGCCGTTCCGCTCAGCTGCACCGGCCAGCCCTGAAGCTCATTCCCGGTTGCGATGTCCAGGGCGTCCATGTACCACACCGCATTGCCGTTGGCGTCGTAGGTCTTGTGGGTGAGGTAGACCGTGTTCGTCGAGCTGTCGATCACCGGCGTGGCCGTGCTGCCCCGCCACGGCACGAGATCCGAGCAGCCCACGTCGGCCGGGTTCCACGGACCCTTGACGGGCGCCAGGTTCGTCGTCCAGTTCTGGCTCCCCGTGGCCGGGTTTAGTCCGTAGACGTGATCGGTCTCGGTGTTGACGATCAGCGTTCCGCTCGGCGCCAGCAATGGCTGGCCATAGACCTGCCCGTTGACAGGTGCGGACCAAAGCTGGCCCCACGTCGGCCCGCTGACGAGCCCGGGGGTGATCGACCCCTCGTCGGGATACCACCCGTTGCGCAGGTCGCTACCCGCGTTCCCGATCTCGTCGGCCAGCGCCGCCCCGGCGAACGCCAGGGTGACTACGCCGACCAGCGCGACGACGAACCCAATCCAGACCCTGTTCAGGACAGCCCCTCCTTATCCCTTTCGTGGGAGGCCCATAGTAACGGGTCTCTCGGCTTCCCTACCAAGCCCTCACAAGCGCGGTTACTTCCTTCGCGCTGCATCGGCCAGTTGCACACATTTACGCGCGGAATACGACACATCTTTCGTATGCGCCGAACCGGTGTTTCGAGGCCGGGGCAGCTTAAGGCACGTCCTAGCAGCGTTGTCAGCGCCGGAACGCTGCGGTGTCCCTATTTCTGTAGACGGCGCGGTCCGGTCGCGCGGAGAGCTCCCGAGAACCCGTGATCCGGCCCGGGTCGACTCACAGTCGCCGGCGCATTCGTACCAGCCATGCGTCGATTCTCCCTCGTCGGACATTCATGGATGTCCCGTCTGCGGCATGCCGCGTCCAGGTTCGCGCTCGGACTTTCGTCCGGTCCGATTTCTGACGTCAAGCTCCGGGCGTCCCGGTCGACCAACCGGGGCGTGGCACGTCGCACAGCATCGATCCTCACGGTCATCCTCGCGATGGGCGTTGCGCTGGCCGGCGGTGCGTCCGCTTCGGCCGCCCCGAAGTCAAGTAAGCACCGGTCCTGTCCGACCGCGAAGGCCCGCCACGCGCGCCACGCACGGTCGCGTTGCCGGGTCCGGCGCCATCGCAAGACGATCCGCCACTTGACCAACCGCATCGCAGGCGGCCCGGGCAGCGCGGTGATCGGCCTCAACGCGTCGGTTGCGGGCTGGAGCGACATGGCCGGACGACTCAACCAGGTGCTCTCGACGAGCGGGACGAAGTGGCTGCGCGAAGACTTCGAGTGGGCCGAGATCGAGCCGCAGCCGGGGACGTTCGACTTCTCGCGCTTCGACGAGTACATGCTCCTCACCGCCGAGCACCACACACACGTGCTTCCCGTGCTGTTCGATGCTCCGTCCTGGGCAGCACCGGCGGAGGACGCGATCCCGGCCGACCCGTCCGCTTACGCGGCGTACGTCGGCGCCGTGGTCGCGCGCTACGGGCCGCACGGCAGCTTCTGGGCCCAGCATCCCAACCTCGCGGACTACGCGATTCAGACCTTCGAGATCTGGAACGAGCCCTACTACTCAAACGGCGACAACGGCGACTATGACCCCGGCGCCTACGCCAGGCTCGTCAAAGCCGCCGCGATCGCCGGCCGCCAGGCCGATCCAGCCGCCCGCTTCCTGCTCGCCGCCGAGAACCAGTCCCAGCTCGTCAACGGGACCTGGGTGTGGTGGGTCAACGCCCTTTATCAGGCCGTCCCAGACCTGAACAACTACTTCGACGGCGTCGCGGTCCATCCCTACGGCACCAACATGACGAGCGTCAGCTTCCCCACCCCCGGACGCGCATACAACGGTTACGAGCAGATTCGTCGCGTCCAGGCGATCCACCAGGAGTTCGCCGCCCACGATGCGGCCGGCAAGCTGCTGTGGATCACCGAGATCGGCTGGCCCACCTGCACGAGCGGCAGCGATCGCTGCACCACGCCGGCCGGACAAGCCGCCGACCTCACCACCGTCTTCAACTACGCCCGCACGAGCTGGAAGAGCTTCGTCGGAGCCGTCTTCGTCTACAGCTTCGACGACTCTCATGCGGAAGACCCCACCAGCCCGGAAAGCGACTACGGCCTGGCCTACAACAACGGCACGGCCAAGCCGGCCCTCGGAGTGTTCCGGGCCAACGCTGCAACTTCGGCGGTGGCCGCTCGGTGAACCCGGCCGAGGTAGTGCTTCGACCGCGGCTTCTTCGCTGACCCGCTGAGCGCGAGGTCGCGGAACGGCGCGCCAACCGGCCGCCGCCAGTTTCCAACGCGTGTCCACCCAGGGCGCCATGCGCTTCGACGCGGGCTGGAACGGGCCGACCACATACATGATGACCCGCCGAATCGCGTCTTACCTGTTCGCCGCGTTGATCATCGCCAGCGTCGCGGCGGCGCCGACCGCACTCGCGTCGGTGCGGCACACGAAAGCGAAGCGGCCCTCGACGAGAGTCGTCTGCCGAGTCCGGCGGGGAAAGCGCACCTGCGTACGCACGAAGCTCAAGGCGATCCTCCATGCCCCGCGCGCGAAAGCCGGGAAGCCATCTCCCGCGACGCAGTCGCAGGCGGGCAGACCCGCATCAACGCCGTCGGCGCCCGTCTCCCCCACGCCCACGCCGGCGCGCTCACCATCGAGCCCGACGAGCCCCCCGTCCGCGCCGGCTAGCCCCCCGTCCCCGCCGACTAGCCCCCCGTCGCCCCCTACCAGCCCGCCCGCGGCCGGGTCGGCCGTCTCGGGCAGTCTGGTCGTCGGTTTGAACGCCTCTGTCGAGGGCTGGGCGAACATGTCGGCCCGGATGTCTCAGGTCGCCTCCCAGTCCGGCACGAACTGGATCCGGCAGGAATTCGACTGGGACCAGATCGAACCCCAACCGGGCACGTTCGACTTCTCCCGCTACGACCAGTTCATGCTGGTGAGCGCGCAGGCCGGCGTACACGTTCTCCCGATCCTGCTCGAGACGCCGTCCTGGGCGGGGGCAGCCTGGAACACGATCCCGGCCGATCCGTCCGCCTACGCGACGTTCGTCGAAGCGGTGGTTGCGCGCTACGGGCCGCACGGCAGCTTCTGGACCCAGCATCCGACTCTCGCGGGATACGCGATTCAGACCTTCGAGATCTGGAACGAGCCCTACTACTCAAACGGAAACGACGGCGATTATGACCCCGGCGCGTACGCCAGGCTCGTGAGGGCCGCGGCGATCGCCGGCCGCCAGGCCGATCCAGCCGCCCACTTTCTGCTCGCGGCGGACAACCAGTCCCAACTTGTAAACGGCAACTGGGTGTGGTGGATCGACGCCCTCTACCAGGCCGTCCCCGATCTGAACAATTACTTCGACGGCGTCGCGGTCCACCCCTACGGCGATGATCTCACCAGTCTCAGCTTCCCGACCCCCGGACTGGCCTACAACGGCTACGAACAGATCCAGCGCGTACAGTCGATCGAGCAGGAGTTCGCCAATCACGGTGCCTCCAACAAGCCTCTGTGGATCACCGAGATCGGCTGGCCGACGTGCACCAGCGGCAGCGACCGTTGCACCACGATGGCGGGTCAAGCCGCGGACCTGAGCGCCGTGTTCAACGACGCCCGCACCACGTGGAAGAGCTTCGTCCAGGCCATGTTCGTCTACAGCTACGACGACTCCCACACCGAGGACCCGGCCAACCCCGAAGACGACTACGGGCTGGCCTACAACAACGGCACGCCGAAACCCGCCCTGGCCGTCTTCCAGGCTCAGGCCGCCGCGGGCTGACCGCCGGAGGCCGGGCCTCCGCTACTGCCAGTTCGTCGTCGTCGGGGACCGCTTGGCGAACGCCTTGAACGCCCCGAGAGCCGGCTTGGGCCGACGGTTGAAATAGATCAGGCCGTAGTCATTCATCGGGTTCGACGAGTTAGCTCCCACGTCGTCGTAGTAGAAGATGAAAACGGCCCTGACATAGCTCTTCCAGCGAGTCTGTGCGTACCGCATCAACGTGTTGAAACTCGTGCGCTGACCGGCGGGTGTGACGCATCGGATAGTGCCGTGTGTGCACGTCGGCCACCCGACCTCGGTCACCCAGAAGGGCTTGGAGGCCGCCCCATGCGTGACGAACTGCTTTCGGATCAGCTCGATCCGGCGCATCTGGTCATATCCGTAGTACGGCTGGCCGGGGATCGCCGGTGATCGGTGAGTGATGTCGCGGCCATACGGATGTACCGACACACCGTCGAAGTAGTTGTTCAGGTCAGGAACGGCCTTGTACAACGCGTTGACCCACCACACCCAGCTTCGCAGCCCCTTCGACTCAACGAATTCACCCTCCATCTCGGCGCCCATCAGGAACCTGGCCGCGGGGCTGGCGGCGCGGCCCGCGGTGACCGCCGCCTTGACCAGGCGTGCGTAACGAGCGGGGTCATAGTGACCGCCGTCGCCGTTTGAGTAATAGGCCTCGTTCCAGATCTCAAATGTCTGAACGGCATAGCTGGCCAGGTTCGGATGCGCAGCCCAGAATGTCCCGCCAGGTCCGTAGCGGTGGACGACCGCGGCGACAAACTCCGAGTACGCGGTCGGATCGGCCGGCACGGTCGTCGGGGTCTTCGCGGCCCACCGCGGAGCCATGTACAGCTCTGCCAGCAGGTGGACCCGATGTTGAGCCGCGAGCAAGACGAGCTGGTCGTAATGGCGAAATGTGAAGGTCCCGGGCTTCCGTTCGATCTGATCCCAGTAGAAGCCCTCGCGCAGCCACTTCGTATCGCTTGTGGCAAGGACCTGCTTCATGCGATTGGTCATGCCGGGGTCGCCGCGCCATTGCGCGGTGCCGGCGATCAGGCCAACGACCGGGACCGAGCCACTGGTCGCCGCCGCGTGGTGGGTCGCGCTCGGTCGCTTGGCCGCGCTCAGCGGGGCGACGGCAATCATCGCCCCAAAGGCGACGACAAGACCGGCGAGCAGCGCAAGAGTTCGTGGGAAGCGTCTCAACATGTTGGTCCCTTCTCGAAGGCCGGCCTCCCCCCGCGGCTCGGCAGCCTACCAACTTGAGGTTTGATGCGATGTGGCCAGGTTATGTTAACTTCGCGCGGCCCGCTTACGGGCGAGCAGCTCGGCGTAAAGGGCCTCGGTCCGGCGCCAGATCGAATCCCAGTCCCAGTCGAGTGCCAACGCACGCGCGGCCGCGCTCAGCTCGGGCCAGCGCGCCTCTTGATCCAGCAGCCGCCCCAACGTTCCCGCGAGCTCGGACGTATCGAAGGGATCCCCGACGGTGTAGCCCTCGCGCCCGTCGGTCATGAGCTCCGCCATTCCGGCGGCCCGGGACGTGATCACCGGTGTCCCGCAGGCGAGCGCCTCCAGCAGGACCAGACCGAACGGCTCGTAGCTGGCGGGCATCACGAACGCGTCGGCGGCTCGCATGAGCCCCACGACGTCGCTGCGATGTCCAAGGAAGCGGACCCGTTCGCGTACGCCGAGCTCGCCCGCCAGCCGCTCGTAGGGCGTCGGATCATCGCCACCGGCGACCCACAGCTCGAGTCGCCCGTCGCCGACCTCCGCCATCGCGCGAATGACCTGCGCGAGTCCCTTGCGACGGAAGCTGTAGCCAACGAACAGGAGTACGACGGCGTCGGGGCGCTGGGGCGCCACCAGGTCTCGGATCCCCTCCCGCGCCACCGAGCGCGACGCGGCCGGACTGAAGCGCACGGTGTCGATCCCGTTGTAGATCACGTGAATCCGGTCAGGGTCGATTCCGAGGTACCGCGTGAGCTCGTCTCCCGTCCTGCCCGACACGGCGATGATCGGCGCCGCGGATCGCGTCAACGCGAACCGCTCCCACAGGATCGGCGAGACGTGCGGCGGATATATGCGGCTGAGGAGCGACTTTGGGAAGCCCACCTCGCGCCGTGCGACTTCGAACCACGCGGCGCCACACCCGTGACACGTGATCACGTCGGCACGAAGCCCCTGCCCGTCGTGCACGTGGACGATGTCGTACGCGCTCGGATCGAGCAAGGTTCGGAGCCGCCATGCGAAGGTCTGCACCTGAAGCCACGCCGGCCGCACGAGCATCGGCACGTGGACGAACCGCGCGGGGCTTCCATCGGTGTCCAGCGCCTCGCTGGTATAGACGTCGACTTCGTGGTCTATGCCGGCCCGATCGCTGAGTTCCGCGATCACCGCCGAGACGCCACCCTGTCGGTTGTAGTAGCGACCGACCATCGCGATTCGCATCGAGTCCACCTTATTGGTCGCGCCCTCGACCCCTACCTGGTGTTCGGCTTCGAGCTCTTCATGCAGCCCGTTGCGCGCTCGCGAAGTCCGGTACGCCAGATGCCGCAAACTGGAACGTTGCACCGTCTACAGTGCATCGCAAGCCGAACGGAGTCTCGAGAAGAGCGCCACAGCATCGCGGACAACGCCACTCGCGGGGCCCTGGATCTACCGCCGCGCCTCTGATAACGATCATCCAGTCTCGGTTGCGGAGCGGTACAAACCTTCGGTGAGGGGCACCGAAGCGCTTCGCGACGCGGAGATCAAGCTCATAGAACAGGTCTCGAGCGCCCGACGGGAGCCGTCGACCAATCGCCGTCAGAAGCGCAAACGTGGCATTGCACCTAAACGTACGAACGTCTGCCTCACGCCCGAAGAGCCGGCGCACGGATGGCTCATCGAAGTTATTGATATGACCGGTCGAGCCGAGTTCGTAGTCTGGATCGTGCTCGTCTTCAGCCTGGCTGACCGGCGTGGTCACGAGGACATGGCCACGGGCGACGCGACGCATCTCGGCGATCATGGCTTCGGGATCGAGGACATGCTCGATGGTCTCGGTGGAGATGACGAGATCAAATGCGCCGTCGGCGAAGGGCAGGGCAGTCGCTTTCGCGGCTGCGACTGGAAAGCCGTACCTGGCTGCCGCGACCGCCACCGCTCGATCAGAAAGGTCGACCCCCCATACCTCCGCACCGCGGGCGTCAGCGATGGCGGCCATGAAATAACCCTCAGCGCATCCCACATCGAGGACCGACCCAAACTGGAGGCCTTTCATTCGATCGAGCAAGGCGAGACGCCGCGTGTAGTGCCGCCAGGCAGCGGGGGTGTAACCGTCATGCGGATGGTGCCCGTACTCATCAACCGCGACGTTCATCTGATGACGAGCCGCGGCGTGGAAAGCCTCCGGGTCGGGGTCGCGATGGCGTTTGCCGCCTCGACTATCCGGTGTCTCGGGCATCAGTTCGGTTCTCGCGAACCCGGCGCGCTCGCGCGCCGGCCGCCGGCCGCCGGCCGCAGGCGGCACGGGATTATGGCACGCGGCGACTCGAGCATCAGGGCCTGAAATATGACTTGTCCGCTAACCCTTCAGCCGCATCTGGAGCAAGCCCCCCCTGCTGGGCCCTCGCGACGAGGTCCTCGATCCTCCGCGCCACGACGGGCCGGGCAAACTCGCGCTCGGCCCATGCCCGGGCCGCCCTGCCCTGACGCTCACGCAATTCCCGGTCGTCTCGGTAGCGCTCGAGGAGCGCTCGGAGCGCCTCGACGTCGTTGGTGGGCTCGGCGATCGCGCCGAACTCCGGGCGAATGAGGTCAGCGACGCCCTCCGGTCCGGTCCCCAGGCATGGACGCTCCGCGAGCATGCCGAGAATCGTGGCTCGGGGCGCCCCTTCAGTGGGCGAGGGGCAGAAGACGCTGACGTCGAAGGAGCTGAGCACGTCCGCGACATCGTCGGCCGGCGTGGGCAGAAAGTGAGCGCTCGCACCCAGCGAATCCGCTTGGGCCCGGAGCGCCGCCTCCGATTCGCCCGCGCCGGCGAGGACCAGATGGACCTCCGGGTCCTGGAGCCTCCGTACCGCCTCGACGACGACGTCGTTGCGCTTCTTGGGGTGGAATCTCGAGATGCACCCAACGACGAACGCATCGTCCGGGATGTTCAGGCGACCGCGCACCGCGGCGCGACCGGCCTGGCTGAACCGAATGCCCTCGACGTCGACCGCATTCGGCACGACGACGATCTTGTCCTCATCCACCCCCACCTCGGCCACGGATGCCTTCGTCCCGGCCGAAACGGCCATCACGAAACGTGCCCGTGCCGAGGCCTGGACGTAGGCCAGGCGGGGCAAGCCGCGGCGCATCGGGTACGGCACCGGGCCCCATTCCGCCCAGACCAGCGTGGCCCGCATCTTCGTCGGCAGCCACGCCGTCATCAGCTGCTCCTTCTTGTAATGCACGAGCAGGACGTCGTAGGGAAGTTGCCGGGACAGCTCCTGACGCAGTCTCATTACGTACTCGATCCAATGGACGCCGAGGGTTCGTACGGTCCGCGTGGACAGTTTGGGCCCGATCTCGAGCGGCGCGACGGCCACTCTGGTGTCCCGCCCGATGTCGCGCTGATCGCTGAGCATGATCACCTCATGCCCTCGCTCGGCCAGCGCGTCGAGCATCTCGACTGCGGCAAACTCCGCGCCACCGGCGGCATTTGTGGTCATGACGCTGACGATCTTCAAGCGAGCACGTCTCCCCTACGCCTTGATGAGCGTAGCCAGGGCGTCGATCGAATAGCACCGGTCGGCCAGTTTCCTCCCGGCTGCCCCCAGCGCGCGAGCCCGCCGGCGGTCTTCCAACAGTGACGACACCGCGTTCGCGAACTGCGCCGGATCGGCGGCGAGAAGGAAGTGCTCGTTCGGGACACCGTCCTCGAGCAGGCCGGCTGCGTGCCGGCTGGCAATGACCGGAAGCCCATAGGCGAGCGCCTCGATGAACTTCAACGGAGATCCCCCCCGTGGAGCAGCGGAACGACCGCGGCGTCCGCCCGGGCGTACACGGAGCGCAGATCCTCGACGAACCCGAGCACCTCGACTCGCTCATCAGACGGTGGATCGACGGCACCCCGACCGGCCACGAGGAGCCGCACGTCGGGGTGGCTTCGCCACGTGATCGGCAGCACCTCGTCGACGAGAAACCGCAGTCCCTCGCGGTTCGGGGCGTAGGTGAAGTCGCCGACGAACACGAGCGCCTCGCGCCCGGGGGGCTCGACCGGCACGATCCGTCCAACGTCGACGACGTTGGGAACGTAGCGGGTCCTGATCCCCTCGCCCGCCAGTTCGGCCGCGCCCCGCTGATCGGCCCGGGTGGCCATCCAGCTCTCCGAGAACATGCGGAGCAAGGTGCCCTCGAACCGGGCGAGGGCGGGCCCCTGCTCCCGGAAGTCGGACTCGAGATTGTGCGCGAGGTACACGACCTCGCGGCGCCGCGCGAGCGGAAGCAGCGCACCCGCCGCGACCGGGCCATCGGCGATCACGCGGGCATCGCCCGCGGCAGAACTGGCGGCGCCGGCGAGTTCGGGCGAGATGCCCCGGGCGAGATCGTCGGGCACGCCTCGCCCCCGCGCGCGGGCGTAATGCCAGCCACGTCGCAGGCCACGCGACGCGGACAGCGGGAGCGTGCGCACGTTCTCGAGCGCGCTGTATTCGGGCGCTGGCGAATCTGCGCCGTGCACGATGTAGACGAGATCGACCGCACGCTCGCGAGCGAGCGCCGCGACCACTCCGTAGGTCCGCAGTCCCGTGCCGCTGGCCAATGTCGGGGTGAGCGAGCTCACCACCACCGCGCGGGTCATTTGACCGGAAGCGCGGCGCCGATCTCGGCGAGTCGAGCCTCCCACGAATGGCCGCGCACCGCAGCGCTCCGGGCGCGACGGCGATCGATCGTGTCTTCGGCCAGCGCCACTTCGATCGCCTCGACAGCCGCGTCGGCCGAATCGACGAGCACCACGTCGGCGATCCCCTCCAACGACGGCAGGCCGGCGGCCACGACCGGCAGCCCCGCGGCCAGGTACTCGTAGACCTTCATCGGGAAGATGCTCGCGGTCAGGCGGGATCGGCGGTACGGGATGAGCCCGACCGCCGCGGCGCGCAGCACGATCGGCAGGTCGCGGTGCTCGCGCGGCCCGAGCAGGCGGATGTTGGGTTCCTTGGCCAGCTCGGAGACGTCCGTCTCGGGATCGCCCAGGCCAATCGGGCCGACCAGCGCCAGGCTCCAGCTCCGTCGTGCCCTGGCGATGCCGAGAAGCAGATCGAAGTCGAGCTTCTTGGCGACGATCGCCCCCACGAACACGAGCCTCGGCTCGGTCAACGATCCCAGCGCCTCGTCGATCGGGCCCGGCTCGAGCGCACCGGCAAAGCTGTCCGTGTCGGCGACATTCGGGGCGAACAACACATGGCTGGAAAGCCGGCGCATCCGGTCGGCCAGCGCAGGCGAGGAGGCGAGCACGAGGTCCGCCCGTCGCGCGAAGCGCTCCTCGGCGGCGAGAAAGCTCGCCGCGTCGATGTGCGCCTGTGAGGCGATGTCGTCGACGCAGTGGTAGACGACGAGGTCCGGGTCAAGGGTGTCCAGGAGCACCTCGGCCTGCGGAACGTAGCCCCACAGAACCGGGCGCTCGAAGCCGAGTTGTCTCGCCACCCGCCTGACTCGGGCACGCAGGAGCCGGGCGTTCAGCCATCGCACGAACGCCTTGGAGTGCAGCGGCAAGACCAGGGGCGAGAGCACGACGACGCCACCGCGGACCCTCGGTCTGGACAGGCCACGCCGCAGCCGCCGCCCGATCCGTCTGAGATCCCGCGGGGACCCGAGGCTAGGCCGCCGCAGCCCTAGCGATTCGATGAACAGCACGCGGCTTCCGTTCGAGGCCAGCCGCGACATCAGGTGGTGCTGATTGGTCCAGACCTCGTTGTCCCAGTCGTTGAACCCGACGCAGACCACGTCGCGGCCGCCCAGCGCCGTCAAATAAGGGCGCTCCGAACGCGGGGGCGCGGCCGAGGCGCTCGCCGGAACAGGACCAGCATGCGGGCCATGCGCGGAAGCGTACCCTGAGGCCGGATGAGCTTCGTATCCGTCCTGACGCTCCGCCGACGACGCTTCGCACGTACCGGGGGCCGCCTGATCTGGACCGCGGGGCTGGCCGCCGTGCTCGCCGGCGCCACCTACAAGCTCGGGGTGATCCCGGCGCTGCTCGTGCTGGCCGGGCTCCTGGCGGTGCCTTTGCTCTTGAACAGTCCGCGCGCCGCCTTCATCGCGTGGGTCACCGTGATCGTGATCGCAGAGGACACCGACGACTGGAACATCCCCCTGTTCGCGAAGCTGTACGCCAAGACCCCAGCCTACTTCTCGATCATCTTCCTGTTGTTGCTCGTGGCGGCCGCGGCGACGCTGCTGGATGTCGCCCGGCCGGCAATCAAGGCGCGCCTGCCAGAGGCCTTCGTGCCCGCCCTTGTGCTGGTCTTGATCGCAATCGCGTTCGGCTTCGCCACCGGTGCGCTCGGCCCGGGCATCCCCAAATCGGCCGTCCTCAACTCGGTTCAGAACTACGGCTTCCTGCTGCTGCCGCCGCTGATCGTGGTCAACATCGTCCGGACGAGTGCCGAGCTGCGTCGTGCCTTGGGGTATCTCGCCGCGCTGACCGTCCTGAAGTCGGCCGCGGGCGTCATCGCGGTGGTGGGTGGCTTCACGACGGCTGAGGTCAGTCTGGGGCGCCTGAGCTACCTCGCGCCGTCGATCAACTGGCTGGAGATGGTCTACCTGCTGGCCGTCGTGGCGGCACCCCTGTCGGGAACCCGGCTACCGCGCTGGATGCTGTGGTCGGCTCCGGTGGTTTTTGCGTCGTTCGTGCTCGGGCAGCGGCGTTCGTTCTGGCTCGCGGCGGTGTTCGCGCTGATCCTGGTCGTAGTGATCGCATCTCGCCAGACGAGCCGGCGGCTGCTGCTGCCCGGAGCCGGCTTGACCGTGGTGATCGTTTATCTCGCCGTGGCGACCGGGCTGACCGGTCCCGTCCAGGGAACCCTGGTCACCCGAGCGACTTCGCTCACCCCGACCAAGGTCTCCACCAACACGGAGGACCGATACCGGCTCGCCGAGCTGCATAACGTGTGGCCGGCGATCATGCGCCAGCCGGTGGAGGGACTTGGGATTGGCATTCCCTGGCCCGAGACCTACCCGCTGCCATTCGAGTATCCGGACAACCACGTGTTCACGCACTTCGCCGTCCTCTACTGGTGGATGACGTGCGGCCTGATGGGCCTCGCCGCCTACCTGGTGCTGATGGGCACCACCATCGTCGTCGGGCTGCGGTTGTGGTGGCGGGCCCGAGAACCCATCGAGCGCCTCACGGCGCTGTCGCTGGGGCTCGGCGTGGTGGGGCTGGTCGTCGTTGAGTTCACAACGACGGTCGTTCCTGCCGACCCGCGCGGCACGGCCGTGTTCGGGACCGCGATCGGCATCCTCGCCGTCATCGGGCGACTCGCCCGCGAGCAGCGCCCCGAATCCTCCCCCAAAGGGGGGTTCGGGCGTCGAATGGGCCGGGTGCAAGGCTAAGATGACGCGATGAATCCGGACGTTCAGGACCGGGGGGACGGTGCATCATCAGGCCTGCTCAACGGGCTCCAGACGATCAAGGATCGCTGGTGGATGGTGGCGATCGCGGCGATCGGCGGCGCCGTCATCGCGTTCGCGGTCGCGGTCGCGAGCACCAAGCAGTACACGGCCGAGTCGAGCCTGCTCATCCGCCAGTCCAACCTCCAGACGCTGATCGATCCGAACGCATCGCAGAATTCGGAGGACCCGGCACGCCTCGCCGCGACGAACCTCCTGCTCGTCACCTCGAGCGCCGTGGCCAGCAACGTTCAGGCTGCGCTGAAGACGAACGAGTCGCTGTCTGACCTGAGCAGCCAGATCTCGGCGAGCGCCGACCCGGACGCGGACATCATCACGATCCAGGCAACCGACCCCAGCCCGGCCCGGGCGGCACGGCTCGCCAATGCCTTCGCTGACCAGTTCGTGGCGTTCGAGCGTGCCCAGTCCGTGCAGCAGGCCGCGGCCGGCGCCACCAGTCTGCGCAACGAGATCGCCGCGCTGCCCGCGGCCGGCTCGGCGGCGGAGCGGGCCCAACTCGAGCAGGCGCTCCGCAACGTGCTCGCGCTTCAGGCGGTCACCACCGGCGACGCCACGGCGGTCGACACCGCGACGGCGCCCTCGAGTGCGTCCTCCCCCAACCTCAAGCGAGCCCCCGTCCTCGGGCTGCTCGCCGGCCTCGCCATCGGCCTGGCCGCGGTCTTCCTGACCGATCTGTTCGACCGGAGGATCAAGGCCATCGAGGACTTCGAGACCGCCTACGACCTGCGGGCGATCGGCAGTCTCCCCCGCCTGGCCCGTCCTCACCTGGCCACCAGTCCGGAGCTGGTCGAATCGTTCCGCATCCTGCGCAGCTCCCTCACCTATCTGGCCGGAGACTCGGAGATACGCACCGTGCTGGTCACCAGCGCGGTGAGCGGGGAAGGCAAGACGACGGTGGCCGCCGGCCTGGCCTATGCCACGGCGCTGGCCGGCCACCAGGTGGTGCTGGTCGAGGCCGACCTCCGGCGGCCGTCCTTCCAGAAGCAATTCGGCTTCGAGAAGCAGTTCGACCTCGGGCTCTACAAGTCCGGCCTCACCAACGTCCTGGTCGGAGGGGCCGCGGTCGACGACGTGCTCCACGCTCCGATCGAGGGTCTGAACACGCTGCGAATCCTCCCCAGCGGTCCGTTCTCCCCGCACCCGAGCGACTTGCTCCTGAGGCCCGAGATGGCGCTCGTCATCGAAGAGCTTTCCCGGCAGGCGGACCTCGTGGTGATCGACACCCCGCCCCTCCTGCCGGTGGCCGACGCGCAGGTGCTGCTCGAGCAGCCGGTGATCGATGCCAGCTTGATCGTCTGCCGCACGTACATGACCACGCGGGATCAGGCGCGCCGGTGCCGCGCGGTGCTGGACCGCGCGCGCGTTTCCAAGGCCGCGCTCGTCGTGGTCGGCGGTCACGAGCCGGCCGATTATTCCTACGAGCCGATCGTCAACGGCCGGCGGCGCGGACGCAAGCGCGTCGTGGCCCAGCAGCCCTAAGTCCGACGTCACCCGGCCCCGCGCTGAGTCACGAGGGCGCGCAGCTCGGTGATCGGCCACGGTTGCAGCACCAGCCACGCGCACACAGTGGCGAGCAGCCACACCGCGCCGATCGGGACGAGCGGCCATCCCGCCTCCCGGGCGGCCAGCGCCGCCGCCGCGCCAGCGGCCGACACCCCGAGGATGCGGATGATGCGGCCGAGGCGTAGCCGCTGGTCGATTGTCGTGAACGCAGCGCGCAGCGCCAGCCCGATCACGAGCAACTCGGTGAACAGGCAGACCCAAGCCGCGGCGATGAAGCCGTAGGCCGGGATCAGCACCAGGTTCAGCCCCACGTTGACGATCAGGCCGACGGTCGCGTAGATGATGTAGCGGCGCTGAAGGCGCAGCACGATCACGAGGTCGCCCGCGATGTAGCTGAAGGCCGAGATCGCGAACACGAGCATCAGCACGCTGAGCGCGGGGCCCGCGGGCGCGAACGCCTCTCCGAACAGGAGCCGCATCAACGGCGTGCCGATCACCGCCACAAGCGAGACGAAGGGCAGCGTCGCCACGAGCAGGACCTCCACCGCGGTCTGGACTAGCGCGCGCATCCGCACCACGTCCAGCTTGTAGGCGGCGGCGATCATCGGAAACATCGTCGCGAGGATGCTCCCCGGGATCACCAGCGCCCGGCTGAACACCTTGCTCGCGGCCCCGTAGAGACCGGCGGCTTTCGCTCCGGCGAGCTCGAACACGAGCACCTGGTCGATCTCGGTGTAGGAGAGATACAGGAGGCTGGCGATCGCGAAGGGAATGCCGATGCGGATCAGTTCACGCCGAGCGCGTCCCTCGCCGCGCAGGCGAAACGGCATCTGCCGGCGGGCCAGCACGAGCTGCGCCACGTTCACGACCGCGCTCGAGACCAGGAAAGCCAGGGCAAACGCCACGATCCCTCCGCCCGCGGCTGCGACCGCGAACACGCCGATCGCCCACAGCAGGCCGTTGGCCAACTCGAAGCCCGCGGTCCAGCTGTTTCTGATCCGCAGCTGGAACACCGTGCGTGCAGCGCTGAGCGCGGAGAGAAGGCACGTGAGCGACAGCAGGACCGCCGCCACTCGGGCCGCGTCGTTGCGGGCGATCGCGAGCGTCGCGACGAGCGCGCCGATCGTGACCGGCACGCTCAGCATCAACTCCAGGGACATGAGGGCAGAGATCCACCTGCGCTCGCGCGGGGGGTCCATCGCGGCGTGGCGCACGGCGACGTCCTCCAGGCCGAGGCTGGTCACGTATCCGACGATCGCGATCACGGCCAGGAGTGCCGACCAGTCGCCGTACTTGCGTGGTCCGAGCGCACGAACGAGGACGATCGCGACCGCGGCGCCCAGAAGCGCGTTCAGGACGCGATACACGATCTGCCCGACGACGTCGCCGCCAGCTCTCCGTGCCGGCGCGGCGGGACCCTGGGCATCGGCCGGCCCGGCCGCCGGGGACTCGATCGAGTTGCCAGGTGCGCTCATGGATCAGGCTCGCTGTCTCGGCGACGGGGTCGCCCCCTGCCCGAGGTTACGGCTCGGCGGGCTCGGTCGCTACGGTGAGCGCGTGAGCGACCTGGCCCCGGAGATATCGGTGGTCATCCCGACCTACAACCGCGCCCCCGCGCTGCGGCTCAACTTTCCGCACGTGCTCGGCCTGGAGGGCGTTGGGGAGATCGTCGTGGTCATCGACGGGTCTAGCGATGGGACCCAGGAGCTGCTCGCCGGCTTCCATGACGATCGTGTTCGCGTGATCACCCATCCACAGAACCGCGGCTCCCAAGCGGCTCGCCAGACGGGCGTCGCGGCCGCCCGCGGGGAGTGGCTGCTCATGCTCGACGACGACTGCGGCGCGTTCCCGGAATTCGCGCGTGCGCTGCTGGAGGCCGCCCGGCGCTGTGACGCCGACATCGTGGCCGCGCCGTGGCTTCACCTCGAGCCCGGCGTCGACCCGCGCGAGGTCTACACCCGGGCACGCCACGCTCCCAGCGCACGGATCGGGCTGACCACGAGCCCCAGCGTCTTCCCCGATCGGGATCTCGAGACCCCGTTTCTTCCGGGGAACGTGATGATCCACCGCCGCGTGTTCGAACGCGTGAGCTACGACGAGGGCCTCGCGCGCAATGCCTGGCGGGAGGAGACGAGCTTCTATCTGGACGCGTACGCGGCCGGATTTCGCTGCGTCATGACGCCGGACACGGCGTCGTTCCAGTTCGGTCAATGGGATGGCGGGCAGCGGCTTCCCCAGATCGCCTACGAGTTCCATGCTTTGCGCAACAACTGGCGCTTTCTACGGCGCCACGAGGACGATCTCCGAGCCCGGGGCGAGATCCGCAGCGCGCTCGCCGCCGAGCTGAGCTTCGTTTGGAAGCGTGCCTCATCGCTGCTGAAGGGCTATATCGGGGCACGCCTCGGGCGAGAATGACCGGGCGGCTAGCGGAGCCGGCGGGGCTGGCGGCGCCAGGGCCAGTGTGTGGATCGGGGCTCCACCACCTGCGGCGGACCGGGCACCGGGCCTCCGTTGACGATTGCCTCCGGCGCCAAGAACGCGAAGTACTCGATCTGTGAATCGCTGAGCCCGGCGCGATCGAGCGCCGAGGCCAGGTCCGGCGGACGGCCGCGGGCATCATGGGCGTCGGATGCGATCGCATGGACCTGACCGGACTGGATCAGCTCCCAGGCATACGCGCGCGCGGTCGACCCAAACTCGCCGGTCAGCGACCGTGCGGTGATGCAAGACAGCATCCCGCTCCGGATCAGCACCGGGAGAAGGCTCCGGTTGGCCTGGAACACCGGGCATCGCTCGGGGTGAGCCAACAGAACCGCGTTCCCGCCTCTGGCGAAATGGTGCAGCATCTCGTGGATCGCGGTGGCCGCACCGCCCTGATGCGGACATTCGATCAGCCAGTAAGGCCCATCGCCGAGGCGCATGAGGGCAAGCTCGTCATCGGACATGTCCGAAAGGCGGGATAGCGCGATCTCGGCTCCGGTGTCGACGTCGACCTCGATCGCCGCCTTGCTAAGCGCGGCGTTGACCGCCCCCACGCCCTCGTACACAGCAGCCGCGTCGACCTCCGGATAGGTCCAGTTGACGTGCGGCGTTGCGATGATTCGCGTCGTGCCGGCCGCCAGCGCCGCTCGACACAGCGCGAGCGAGTCCTCGATCGTGGCAGGGCCGTCATCCACACCGGGGATGACGTGGCAGTGGAGATCGATCATGCGTCACCCCTCGGGAAGGAACTGGTGGCGACGGGCCTCGAACTCGTCTTGCGCCTGCTCGTAGTCGTCCGGGCGGCCGATATCGCGCCAGTAGCCGTCGGACCTCCAGGCCTTCACCGACTCGCCTGCGGCGATGAGCCGCAGCACGAGGTCCGGAAAATCGAGCCGCTCCCCCGGTCCGATCAGATCGATCGCCCGCGGCGCGAAGCAGTAGACGCCCATCGACACCTCGAAATCGAAGGTAGGCTTTTCGCTATAGCCGGTCACGAGATCGCCGTCGTCCTGTGCGGCGAAGTGCATCACGCCAAGTGAGATCTGGACCTCGCGTCGTACCGCGGCGATCGTCAGCGCCTGTCCCCCGGCGCCGTGGAGGTCGAGCAGTGCGCGATAGTCGAGATCTGTGAGCACGTCCCCGTTCATGACCAGGAAGTGCTCGTTCAAGCCTTCGATCCGCCTGAGCGCCCCTACGGTGCCGAGCGGCTCCTCCTCGCGGAAATAGTCGATCGGGATGCCATGACGCGATCCGTTTCCGAAGAACGCCTCGATGAGCTCTGCCAGATAGCCGGTCGCGATCGTCACCCGATCGAACTGCGCGCGGGCCAGCTGGCGAATGACGACGTCGAGGATCGGACGGTCGCCGACGGGCATGAGGGGCTTCGGCAGTACGGTCGTGTAGGGGCGCAGGCGGGTCCCGAGGCCGCCGGCGAGGATCACTGCGCGCCGCATCGCCCGAAGCCTACGCTAGGGTCCTGCGGTGACGGGTCAGATGGTCGGCGTCAGTGCTGAAGGGATACAGGAGCTGCACCGGCGCGGTGTGCTGATGATCGAGCAGGGCGGTCGGGGCGGCGTCGCCGACTACACCGGATGCCTGGCTCGGGCACTCGCGCATCGCGGTTTGCCCGTTACCCTCGCCACGGCCGAGGACAACCTGTACGGCGATATCCCCGGCGTACGGATCGTTCCGGTGTTCCGATACGTCCGCGGTCACTCGCCGCTGGGCCGGCGCGCGCGCGAGCTGGGCCTGGGTCGCGTCCTCAACGGACTCCGGTTCCTCGGGGCCGTGCCACGGCTCGCGCTGTTGGCGCGAAATCGGGGTATCGTGCATCTACAGGGATGGGAGCGACCGTCCCTCGGGCTGATTGCCAACGCGACACTCCTGGCGGGTGGCGCACGTCTCGTCTACACGGCCCACAACACCTTCGAGCGGCGACGCTCGGCATTGGTCGCCGCGCGCGTGTTCCCCCGGATGGCTCGCCATACGATCGTGCACACGGCCGCCGACGCACAGCGGGTGAGCGGCCCAGTGACCGTGCTTCCGCACGGCCACTACGCCGGGGTCGCCGATCAGGCGCAGCCGGTCTCGCCGGCCGCCGCGCGCCAGTCACTCGGGCTCCCGCCGGAGCTGCCGGTGGTGTTGCTGTTCGGAGTGCTTCGTCCGGACAAGGGGCTGGCTGACTTGCTTGCCGCAGCCGCGCGGTCGCCGCGCTGGCAAGTCCTTCTCGCTGGTAAGGAGGATGGGGCGCTGGAGGCTGAGCAGGAGACCCTGAGTCGGCCCGAACTGGCGGGGCGCGTCACGATCCGAGAGGGATTCCACCCAATAGAAGCGGTGGCGGAGTTCTTCGCCGCTGCCGATCTGGTCGCCCTCCCCTATCAGCGAGTCAGCCAGAGCGGCGTGCTGCACCTCGCGTACGGGTTCAGCCGCCCGGTGGTGGCATACCCCGTCGGAGGCCTGGCTGAGGCGGTGATCGAGGGGCAGACGGGCTGGCTGTGCGCGCAGCCCACACCCTCGGCGCTAGCGGATGCCCTGCACGAGGCCGATTCGGCGGGGCGCGACGAACTGCGGCGGCGCGGCGAAGCCGGCCGCGCTTGGGCCACCGAGACGGCTGACTGGAGCGAGATCGCGGCAGCCACGGAGGCAATCTACGCGTCGGCGATGCGCCCCCGGAGCGGGGGGCGTCGCAGCTGATGCCAGGCTCCGAGGTGTCCGTAAGCGTCGCGGCGCTGCGCGAGCGTTTCCCACGCGTCGCGGTCGTCCACGAGTGGTTCACGATCCCCGGTGGGTCCGAAAAGGTGGTGGAGGCGATCCTGCAGATCGTCCCGCACGCGGAGCTGTTCACGTCGGTCTACGACCCCGCGCCATGGCCGAAGCTGATCACCGACCGTCCGGTCCACGCGTCGTTCCTAAACCGCGTGCCGAGCGCGAGGGTCCATTACACGCGCCTCTTGCCATTCATGGACCTGGCCTTTCGGTCCTTCGAGCTATCCCGGTTCGACCTTGTCATCTCCTCCAATCACGCCTGCGCCAAGAACGTCCGCACTCCGGCGGGGGTCCCCCACGTCTGCTACTGCCACACGCCGATGCGCTACGCCTGGGATCCCTCGCTGCTCCAGGACGAGGCGGTAGGCCCCGTGGCACGCCGGATCTTGCCGCTCGGGACGGCCTGGCTGCGCCGGGTGGACCGCAAGCGAGCGTCCGGCCCAGATGTATTCGTGGCGAATTCGACGTTCGTGGCGTCCCGGATCGCCGCAGCCTATGGACGCCCGAGCCAGGTGATCCATCCCCCGGTCGGAATCGAGAACATGCTGCGCACCCCACGCGAGGAGGGCGACGCCTACCTCGTCTTCGGCCGCGTGGTGCCCTACAAGCGCGTCGGAGTCGCCGTGCAGGCGTGCGAGCGGCTGGGCCGGCGCCTCCTCATCGCCGGCGCAGGCCGCGACCTCGAGCGGGTAAGGCGGCTGGCCGGCGCTCACACCGAATTCCTCGGGCAGGTTCCGGATGCGGCGGTTCCAGGGCTGCTCGCCCGGGCTCGAGCGCTGCTGTTTCCTGGTCTCGAGGACTTCGGGATCGTGCCCGTGGAGGCCCAGGCCGCGGGCCTTCCGGTGATCGCCTACCGTGCGGGGGGCATCAGCGATTCGGTGATCGACGGCAGAACCGGAGTCCTCTATGAGCCTGGATCGGTCGAGGGGATGATCGAGGGGATCAAACGCTTTGAGTCACTCACCTTCGATCATCCAACGATCCGGGAGAACTCGCTTCGGTTCGGACCGGAGCACTTCGCCTCGGCGTTCGCCGAGCTGCTGATGAAGCTCCCCAGTCGCTAGCACCCGCGGCATTTCGGCACCCCGATATCCTGGTGCTTGACTCACGGGCGAGGCGTGGACGCCTCATCGCACCGGGACCTGGCTAGGAGGGCATACCGCTACGTGACGACGATCGACGATGGGTTGCGCCACGAGCCTTGGGCGCAGCCATTGCCTGTGACGCAGGAAATCCGCCCGCTGAAGGTCGTGAGCGTGATGACCAGCGACGCGCCGGGAGGCGCGGAGTTCGCTGCGGTCAACATGCTCGAGGCCCTCAGCAAGCGCGGCCACGAGACCGTCCTGCTCACCAACCAGGCCCAGGTGGCTGGGGGGCGGGGCGTCGAGGTCCGGGAGATCGACCTCGGGCCCAAGCTCTCGCGCGCCTCCCATCGGGGGCTGGCGGTGCGTTCGCCGGCGCTCTTGACTCGTCTGCATCAAGACCTCGACCGGGTATCGCCGTACGACGCGCTCGTCGTGCATTTCAAGAAGGAGCAATTGCTCGCCTCCCTGCTCCCGCGGAGGCTCAGGCCGAAGCTGCTCTGGGCCGAGTGGGGGCCGGTGCCGAGGCAGATGCACCACGGCCCCGGTCGCCTGGCCTATCTCGCGGCTGCGCGCCGCGCCGACATGATCATGGCTGTGTCCCCCGGCACACGCGATTCGATCTGCGCGCTCGGAGTTCCTACCCGTCAAGTGCACGTCATCCCGAACGCGCTGCCGGTGCCGGAGTCCTATTTCAACGAGACCGGAAGAACCCGGATACGCCAGGAGCACGGGATCCCCGCCGATGCTCTGGTCGTCGGATGCGTCTCGCGCTTTCATGCCAAGAAGCGCAACGACGTCGCGGTCGACGCAGTGGTCCGCCTCGACCGCGACGACGTCCATCTCGTGATGGCCGGCGAAGGCGAAGCGGAGTCCGACCTTCGTCGGCGCTCCCGGCCACTTGGCGCCCGCGCCCACTTTCTGCCCACTCCCGGCCGGGACATCGCCAGCGTGTGCTCGTCGTTCGACGTCTCAGTCTTCTGTCCGAGCCCCACCGAGGGGGCTCCGCTCGCGGTGGTCCACTCGATGCTCGCGTCGCGTCCGTGTCTCGCCACCGCTGACGAGGGTGTGGCAGGCCTGATCGTCCCCGGCGCCGGTGCGATCACCTTTCCGGAGAACGACCCGGCTGCCCTGGCGGAGCTGTTGCGGAACTACCTCGACGATCCGGCCCGCAGGGTGTCCGAAGGAGTCACTGCCCATTCCATCGCCGATCGCCTGTTCGCCGCGCCCACGATCGCGGCACAGATCGAGGCACTCATCGCCTGGTGAGGCCCGCCTTGGTGCGTCCTGGCGATTACGCTTGCAGCAGCGACATCTTGTGGTTGCGCGGCCGTCCGCTGACGGCGACCGTGCGAAACCCGGCGTCCTGAAGCTGATTGATCGCGGCCTTGACACGGCCGAGGTCCACCGGCTGCGCCCACTCGACGGCGATCGCGCGGATCTCGAGCCCAGACCGAAGTGCATGCTGGAGGATCACGAATTCGGAGCCTTCGGCTGACACCTTGAGCAGGTCGATCTGAGTCCAGCCGTTGGCCTTGGCCAGTGTCGAGAGCGTGCGCGCGGGTGCGGTAAATGAGACCGGCGTCCCGTGCAGGTCGACGGCGGAATGGGACACGAACCCGTCGCGCAGCGGCGCATGGAGCTCCAGGTCGGTGTCCTCGTTCCAGATCGCCAACCGCTCGAAGCTGGCCCGGGGCTCGGAGGCGATAACGCGGTTCGCGTACTCGGCCGCGGCCGGCACCGGGTCGTAGATGAAAGCCCGGCAGCCATATTTCGCAATGACCTGAAGCTCAAACGAGAGATCGGTCCCGGCGCCAACGCTGACCAGCAAGCTTCGGGCGCCCAGCAGTTGCCGAGGGATCGAGTAGCCGCCATACGACGGATCGCCGATCGTCTCGATCGGGACATCGAGCTCGACCCTGACCGCGCGTCGGAACCTGCCGGCCCGATACCTCACGCTGAGCGCCTCGCGAACTCGATCCAACCCGTTGACGGCCACTAACCACAGCCTAGAAAGTCGAACACAGCGCACGCGGGCCGGCGGCCTCCGCGGAGTCGCTGACCGGCGAACCTCACCGGATGGCCGCGGTGGTCTGCCGGCTCAGGTCGAGGTCGGCCAGGAACTCCTCCCAGGAGGCCGCGAACGGCGCGATCCGTCGCGCCAGCTGGCGCAGGGAGCCATAGCCGTCGGCTGCCTCCCATCCACTGTGGAGCACTACCGGGAT
This sequence comes from uncultured Solirubrobacterales bacterium, assembly GCA_963834625.1. Lineage (GTDB taxonomy): Bacteria > Actinomycetota > Thermoleophilia > Solirubrobacterales > Solirubrobacteraceae > Palsa-465. Next base: position 702,994 of record CAWICM010000002.1, read on the forward strand.
CCAGGTCCCAATCTGGGCATCGATCAGCGCCTCTACCGCTGGCTGCACTGCCGTGGCCCGCTCATACAAGGGCAGGTAGCACGGTAGGTACACGGCCTCGCCGCGCCACTGCGGGCCACCGTGAAAGCCGATCCGCACGACGCTCTCGGGACCGCCGGTGACGATGTCGTAGCGTGAGGACAACACGCCCCACTGACTGGCGTCGAAGCGATTGAAGGGTGGCACCAAGACCCGAGGCTGGACGCCGACAGCGGACAGGTTCTCCCGGCCGCGGTCGAGCAGCGCCCCGAGCGCCTCGTCGCCCAGTCCGGAGAGCTCGGAGTGCCGCCGCGGATTCGCGTAGCGAGTCCGATGACTGCACCCGTGCTGCGCGAAGGTAACGCCGTCGGCACGCATTCGCTCGAGCAGCTCGTGGTCTCGGTCGTCCAGCGGACGGCCGCCGGATCCGTGGGGATTCAGCGGATCCCGAGTCCACTGGGTGACCACCGACATCAGGTGCGGGACGCTCTCCTCAGCCATCACGGCGTGGAAACGCTCGGAGGCCGCGTAACCGAACTGTGGCTGGTCGAAGCCCGAGTAGTACGGGAACTCATCCACGCGCACCAGGAAACGTGGCGGACCCTCGGCGGCGTCGCCGAGAGCCTCGCGGCGGGCAGCCTGCAGCGGTCGCAACCACGTCTCCTCGAAACTCAGCCGGCCGGCTTTCATCATCAGCCGCTCCGCCCCGCGAACCAACCGAGAAGGGACCGGCCGCTCGCGGACCGCTCGGAGCACGGTCGGCGTCGGCGGCAGGTGGTGCAGGGCCGCGGTGCGACGGGCGCTGTCGGGACTCGGCATCACGGACGGTACAGTGAAAGCTGTAAGGGGCGCTCGCGACGGATTCCCGTAAAGCTATCGTTGAAGTTCCCCTGGCTGGCCTGGGCGGGAGCGGCGCCCCAACCCGTGCAGGTTGGAGGACGCGGAGCGAGCATTTGAAGCGATCCAGGAGGTAACGCTTGAGTGAGGTAGTCGTCGTAACCGGCGGCGCGGGCTACATCGGCGCTCCCCTGTGCCTCGAGCTCGCCGCTTCGGGCCGCACCGTGCGCGCGCTGGACGTCCTCCTGCACGACCAGTCCGCGGTCGCCACCATGCTCGAGCAGGCCGGCGTCGAGCTGATTCGCGCCGACGTCCGCGATCCCGCGGCGAGACAGGCCGCGCTGCGCGGCGCCGATGCCGTCGTGCACCTGGCGGCGATCGTCGGCGACCCAGCCTGCGCCCGCGACCCCGAGCTCGCTCGCGAGGTGAACGTCGAGGGCAGCGCGAGCATGCTGCGCGACGCGGCACGCCTGGGCGTGGCGCGGTTCGTGTTCGCCTCGACGTGCTCGAACTACGGGCGGATGGCCGATCCGACGGTGCCCATCGACGAGCAGGGCGCACTCGCGCCGGTCTCGCTCTACGCCGAGCAGAAGGTGGCCATCGAGAAGATGCTGCTCGGGCTCGGCGATGAGCAGCTCGCTCCCACCTGCCTGCGCTTCGCCACGGTGTACGGGGTGGCGCCGCGGATGCGGTTCGACCTCACGGTCAACGAGTTCACCCGCGACCTGTGGGCCGAGCGCCGGTTAGAGGTGTTCGGCGAGCAGTTCTGGCGGCCATACGTGCACGCGCGCGATGCCGGCCGGGCCGTGCGGACGGTGCTCGACGCGCCGACCGAGACGGTGGCCGGCGAGGTGTTCAACGTCGGCCGCTCGGGCGAGAACTACCGCAAGCTCGACCTCGTAAACGAGATCCGCCGCCTCACCGACCGCGGCGAAGTGAGCTACGTGCACCGGGATGAGGACCCGCGCGACTACAAGGTGAGCTTTGACAAGATCAGGGCCATCCTGGGATTCGAGACCGAGATGACCGTGCCGGACGGGATTGCCGAGGTGCTGGAGGCGCTCGAGCAGGCTAGGTTCGGGGATCCGTTCGATGGGCGCTATCGAAACATCTCCTGACCGGCTCATCCCGGTCTTCGACCTGCAGCTCACCCGCGAGGATCTCGACGCGGTCGCTCAGACGCTGCGCTCTGGGTGGCTGACGATGGGACCGCGGACGCTCGAGTTCGAGGCCGAGTTCGCTCGCTCGCTCGGCGCGTCGCATGCGGTGGCGGTGTCGAGCTGCACGGCCGCCCTGCACCTGGCCTACCTGGCTGCAGGCGTCGGTCCGGGGGACGAGGTGATCGTGCCGTCGTACACGATGGCGGCCACGGCGGCCGCGGTCCTGTACGCCGGCGGCACGCCGGTGTTCGCGGATATCGTCAGCCTCGAGGAGCCGGTGATCGACGTGGCCCACGTCGAGGCGCTGATCACCGAACGGACCCGTGCCGTCGTTGCCGTGCATTTCGGTGGGTACGCCGCGGCCGTCGACCGGCTGGCCGAGCTGTGCGCGGAACGCGGCGTGGCGCTGATCGAGGACGCGGCCCACTCGCCGATGGCGACGCTGGCGGGCAAGAGCCTGGGGACCTTCGGCCTGGCCGGCGCGTTCAGCTTCTTCTCGAACAAGGTCCTGGCCGCCGGTGAGGGGGGGCTCCTGGCCACCGACGATCCCGGGGTGGCGGCGTTTGCGCGCTCCCGGCGCAACCACGCCATGACCAGGGGCACCTGGGATCGCCACCAGGGCGGCCCTGAGGAATACGACGTGCCCGCACTCGGCTTCAACTACCGGATCGACGAGCCGCGGGCAGCGCTCTTGATCTCGCGGCTGCGCCGTCTGCGCGACGACGTGGCCCGGCGCCGCGAGCTGACGCGGCGCTACCGGGGGCTGCTGAAGCGCCTCCCGGGGCTGATCGTCCCGTTCAGCGACGAGTCGGTCGCCGAGTCTTCCTGTTATGTGATGCCGGTGATGCTCGAAGATCCCTCGCGCCAGGGGGGGCTCCGCCTCGCGCTGCGCGAGGAGCACGGCATCCAGACCAGTCTCTTCTATCCGGCCGTGCACGAGTTCACCGCCTATCGCGAGCGGTATCCGGGCGTCTCTCTGCCGAGCACCGAGCTCGCCGCGCGAAGCGAGGTGACCCTGCCGCTGTTCTCGCACATGACCGCCGCCGACCAGGATCGAGTGGTCGCCGCGCTCGCCGAAGAGCTCTGAGGCGCCGAGCGTGTCCTGGACGCTGCCGCTCACCGATCTCGAGCTGACCGAGGAGGATGTCGCCGCCTACCTGGCCGTGCTCGAGAGCGGCTGGCTGACCATGGGGCCACGCACGCGCGAGCTCGAGAGAACGTTCGCCGAGCGGTTCGGCTCACCGCACGCCGTGGCCGTGTCGTCGGGCACAGCGGCGCTGCATCTGGCCTTGCGGGCCGCCGGCATCGGCGAGGGCGACGAGGTCATCGTCGCGGCGATGACGTTCGTCGCCGACGCTGCTGCCGTGCGCTACTGCGGCGCGCGGCCGGTGCCCGTCGAATCGCTCGGGCCCGAGGATCTCAACCTCGATCCCGACGAGGTCGAGCGCCACGTCAACCCGCGCACCCGCGCGGTGCTCGTCACCCACTGGCTGGGCTACGCGTGCGACCTGGCGGCACTCGAGCGAGTGTGCCGCGATCACGAGCTGATCCTGATCGAGGACTGCGCCCACAGCATCACCGCGCGGGACGCCGGCGGACGCCTGACCGGCACGGTCGGGGCCGCGGGATGCTTCTCGTTCTTCTCCAAGAAGCAGCTGGCGGTCGGCGAGGGCGGCATGATCCTCACCGCGGACGCGGCGCTCGCGGACAAGGCGCGATCGTTGCGCTCCCACGCAATGACGTCGATGACCTGGGAGCGCCACCGAGGGTACGCGGAGAGCTATGACGTCATCGACGTCGGCTTCAACTTCCGGCTCGACGAGCCTCGGGCCGCGCTCGGGCTGAGCCGGCTGGGACGGCTGGACGACGACGTCGCGCGTCGACGAGAACTGGTTCGCGCCTACCGGGAGCGACTCCGCGACGTGCCGGGGGTGACGATCCCGTGGACCGACGAGGACGTCGAGCGAAGCTCGCACTTCGGCTTCGCGATCCTCCTCGACACCGCCCAGGCGCGCGAGCGCATCGCCGGCCAGCTCGCGGGCCGAGGGATCCAGACCACGCACTACCCGGCTCTCACCACCCTCAGCGCCTATCGCGAGCCCGCGCCGCACCCACGAACCGAGGCGCTCGCCGCTCGCCACCTGCTGTTGCCGCTGTCGTCCACCTACGGCGTGCGGGAGGTCGACCTCGTGGTCGACGAGCTGACCAGCCTGTTGGCGGCCGACCCGGCCGCGACGCGCTGATCGCACCGATGCAAGCCGCCGAGATAGCGGAGGCCCCGTCCGGCGTGGCCGCCGGCCGACGTGCGCGTGCGATCGCCGAATACCGGTGGTTGGTCCCGGGCTGTCGTAGTGGTGGCGCTGATGCTCGTGTGGGCGGTACACGATGGCGGCTACGACGCCGATACGTGGTACTGGGGCGCGCTGGTCATGCTCGGCGTGCTCGCCACCGTGGTGATCGCACGCGGCTGGCGCGCGATCCGGCTGCCACGGGCGGCCAGGGTCGCGCTGGCGGCGTTCGCGCTGTACGTCGCCTGGTCATATCTGTCGATCACCTGGGCCGGGTCGCCGGGGGACGCGCTCACCGGCAGTAACCGGGCGCTGCTCTACCTCCTGGTGTTCGCGACGATGCTGGTGCTGCCCTGGACGGTCGGCGGGGCGTTGATCGCGCTGCTGACGTTCGTGGTCGGGGTCGGAGTCGTCGCGATCGTGCTCCTCGTGCGGCTCGCGTCGTCCGACCACGTCGGCGCCCTCGTGGAGGCGGGACGGCTGGCGGCGCCAACCGGCTACTTCAACGCGACGGCCGCGCTGTTCACGATCCAAGCCCTGACCGCGATCGCGCTCGCCGCCCGGCGCGAGCTCCCGGGACTGCTCCGCGGCGCCTTGATCGGCTTCGCTTGCGCCGGCCTGCAGCTGGCCGTGGTCGTTCAGAGCCGGGGCTGGCTGTTCACGCTGCCGCTGATCGTGATCGTCGCGATCGCCTTCGTGCCCGACCGGCTGCGCGTCGCGGCCGCCGCCTTGGTGCCGGCGCTGGCGACCCTTGCCGTGGTGCACCCCCTGCTCCACGTCTTCGAGGCCTCCTCCGGCGATGCGCTCAACCGGGCCGCGAGCCATGCCGGACATTCGTCGCTCCGCGTGTGCCTCCTCGCCTTCGTCCTCGGCACGGTGATCGCCTGGGCCGAGTCGGTCCTGCCGGCGCCCCGGCCGAGTGCTGTACGCCGGCGCGTGCTCGGGACGGTCGCGGTGCTGTTGACCGTCGGGGCGGCGATCGTCGGTGGGCTGGCCGTCTCCCACGGCCACCCGTTCCGGTTCATCTCGCGCCAGTGGCACGGCTTCGCCCATCAGGCGGGCGCCAACGCCGGCGCTTCGCACTTCACCGCCGTCGGCAGCGGACGCTACGACTTCTGGCGCGTAGCCCTGGACGCGTTCCTCGCCCATCCTGTGGGCGGCCTCGGCCAGGACAACTTCGACAACTACTACGTGCCGCGCCGGCGCACCGACGAAGAGCCGTCCTATACCCATAGCCTGGAGCTGCGCCTGCTCGCTCACACCGGCCTGGTCGGCACGGTCCTGTTCGTGATCTTCCTCGGCGCGGCGATCGCCGCCGTCCTGCGGGGGCGGCGACGACGCTGGCCCGGGGCGGCCCTCGCCGGGGTGGCCGTCCTGCCATTCGTCGTGTGGTTGATCTATGGCTCGGTCGACTGGTTCTGGGAGTTCCCGGCTCTGAGCGGGCCGGCTCTCGGGTTCTTGGGTATGGCGGCGGCTTTGGGGTCGCGACCGCCGGCGTCCGATGCTCCGCCGGCGCCCGATGCTCCGCCGGCGCCCGACGCTGGCCCGGAGGCAGACGCGCCGCTGAGCGCGACCCCCGCCCCCACACGGCGGTTCGGCGCCGTCGCCGGCGCACTCGGCGTGCTCGCGCTGCTCGCGGCGGTGGTCGTCCTCGGCTTCGCCTACCTGTCGGTTCGTGAGACATCGATCGGGAGCAACCTGAGCCAGAGCGATCCCGGCCGGGCCTTGCAACACCTGAGCACCGCCGCGGATCTCAACCCCCTGAGCCCAGACCCTGCACGTCTGGCCGGCACGATCGCGCTGAGCAGCCAGCGCTACGCCACGGCCCGCCAGCGGTTCGAGCAGGTGATCTCGCGGGATCCCGGCGCGTGGTATCCGTGGTTCGGGGCGGGGCTGGCGGCGTCCGCGCTGGGGGACCGGGCGCAGGCCCGGCGCGACTTCCAGACCGCCGCCTCGATCAATCCGCGGGAGCCGACGATCGCCCGTGCCCTGGCCGACGTCGACACCAAGCACCCGCTGGCTCCGGCCACGGCGCTTCAGCTTCTGAGTTCGGTCTAGCGCCCTCGGCCGCGCTCAATGCTCTAAAATTTAGTTGGGTGCTTTGCTGAGGTTCGTTTATAACTTGTGCGCCGTCGGGAGGTTCCTGTACGATTCAGAGGCTCTTGGGGTTCCGCGACGATCGAAGGGATTCATGAAACGCATTTCAGCGCTGGTAGGGGTTCTCGGGGTTCTCGCCCTGATGGTTCCGACGGGGGCCATGGCCGCCGGCTCATCGTCCTGTCAGGGTTACAACCAGCCGAGTAGCTGTATCCCGACGACCACCACTACAACGACCTCGTCTGGCACGCTGCCGTTCACTGGGCTGGACGTGGTCCTGCTCGTGGCCGGAGGCGGCACGCTTCTGGCTGCCGGCTTCGTGGTCCGCAGGCTTTCGCGCCGGCTCGACTGACGGGCTCATAGCGCCCCCCGGGCGACCTCCGCCGGTCAGGAAGCTCAAGGTCAGGACGCTAGGCGTTCGCGAATCAGGCGAGTGATCTCGCCACCGTCCGCGCGCCCCTTGGTCTCCCGCATCACGTAGCCGACCAACGGGCCGATCGCCTTCATGTTGCCGGCGCGGACCTTCTCGGCCGCGGCCGGGTCGGCGGCGATCGCCCGATCGACCAGCTCGCCGAGGCCGTCGTCCTCGGCGCTGATCGCCCCCAGCCCCTCGCGCTCGACGATCTCGCGCGGGTCCCCGCCCTCGTTGACCAGGAGCGTGAGCACCTCGCGGGCGGCGTCGCGGCTGACCTCCTTGGCCTTGACCATCGTGGCCAGCGTCGCCAGGCTCTCCGGCGTGACCTTGCTGCTCGACGGGTCGGCGTCCGAGCCGATGCGCTCGGTCAGCGGCGCGATCCAGTTGGACAGCTCGGCCGGCTCGAGCTCGGCTCCGCCGTTGGCGCCGGCGGCGGCCAGCGCCCGCTCGAAGTAGTCGCCGAGCTCGGCCCGGAAGGCGAACAGCCGCGCCGTGTCGGGATGCAGGCCGAGCTCGGACTCGAACCGGGCCGCCCGCTCGGCCGGAAGCTCGGTGGGCAGGTCGGCCCGGGCCGCGGCGAGCATCTCCTCGGTGGCCAGCAGCGGCACGAGGTCGGGCTCGGGGAAGTAGCGGTAGTCGTGCGCCTCCTCCTTGGAGCGAAGCGGGGTCAGGCTCCCGGTCTGGGGATCGAAGTGCAGCGTCTCCTGCACGACCGGCTCGCCGGCCGCGAGCAGCCGCTTCTGGCGCTCGATCTCCGCCTCGATTCCTCTTTGCACGAACGCGAACGAGTTCATGTTCTTGAGCTCGGTCTTGGTCCCGAGCTCGGTCGAGCCGACCGGGCGGATCGACACGTTGGCGTCGCAGCGCAGCGACCCCTGGGACATGTCGACGTCGGACACACCCAGCTGGCGCAGCGTGGTGCGCAGCAGGATCAGCCACTCGCGCGCCTGCTCGGACGAGCCGATGTCGGGCTCGGTGACGATCTCCACCAACGGGGTCCCGCCCCGGTTGAAGTCGACCCAGCTGCGCTCCGAACCATGGATCCGGCCGCTCTGGCCCAGATGGTTGAGCTTGGCCGCGTCCTCCTCGAGGTGGACGCGATGGAGGCGCACGTCGCCCAGGTGGCCGCCCAGGCAGATGGGCACGTCGTACTGGGAGATCTGGTAGCCCTTGGGGAGGTCGGGATAGAAGTAGTTCTTGCGGTGAAACAGCGATCGCTCGGCGATCTCGCAGCCCAGGGCGAGGCCGATCATGATCGCCGAGTGGATCGCCCGCTCGTTGACCACGGGTAGCGCGCCGGGCAGGCCCAGGCAGGTCGGGCAGGTGTGGGTGTTCGGCGGGTCGTTGAACGACAGCTCGCAACCGCAGAACATCTTCGTCCGGGTGCTCAGCTGGACGTGGATCTCCAGGCCGATGACCGGCTCGTACTGCACGTTGGCGTCGCTCGTGCTCATCGCCGTGCGGGGCTCCCGTCAAATCCGATCGCTCGCTCGAGCGCGTGGGCGGCGTCGAGCAGGCGGCTCTCGCTGAACGCGGGCCCCGCGAGCTGGAACCCCACCGGCAACCCGTCGCTCAAGCCGGAAGGGATCGAGATGAGCCGGGATGCCCGCCAGCGACATCGGCACGGCCAGGAAGTCGTTCAGGTACATCGCCAGCGGGTCGTCCAGCTTGGCTCCGAGCTCGAACGCCGTGCACGGGCTTGTCGGCGTGACGATGAAGTCGAAGCGCTCGAACGCGGCCCGGAAGTCCTCGGCGATCTTCGTGCGCACCTTCTGAGCCGTCCCGTAGTACGCGTCGTAGTAGCCGCTCGACAGCGCGTAGGTGCCGAGCATGATGCGGCGCTTGACCTCGGGTCCGAAGCCCACCTGGCGCGTGCGGCTGTACATCGTGACCAGGTCCGTGTCGCCGTCCACTCGCAGCCCGTAGCGCACGCCGTCGAACCGGGCCAGGTTGGCCGACGCCTCGGCCGGGGCGATCAGGTAGTAAGCCGACAGCGCCTGCGGCGCGTGCGGCAGGCGGCAGGGCTCGATCGAGGCGCCCAGCTGCTCGGCCAGCGCTACCGTCGCCTCGAAGCTCTCACGCACCCCGGGCTCGATCCCGCCTTCGGCGCCGGTGAGGTCCTCGGGCACGCCGAGCCGCAGGCCCTTCAGGTCCTCGCGTTCGGGAAGCGCGATCTCGCCCGGGTAATCGAGCGACGTCGAGTCATGGGGGTCGCGACCGACCGTGTGGCGCAGGATCAGCGCGGCATCGGTCACGTCGCGGGTGAGCGGACCGGCCTGATCTAGCGAGGAGGCGAAGGCGATCATCCCGTAGCGCGAACACGCCCCGTACGTGGGCTTGAGCCCCACGATCCCGCACAGCGCGGCGGGCTGGCGGATCGAGCCGCCGGTGTCGGTACCGATCGCCCAGGGAGCCAGTCCGGCCGCTACGGCCGCGGCGCTCCCGCCCGAGGAGCCCCCGGGCACACGCTGGCGATCCCATGGGTTCAGTACCGGGCCGTATCCCGAGTTCTCGTTCGAGGAGCCCATCGCGAACTCGTCCTGGTTGGTCTTGCCCAGCAGCGGCGCACCCGCGTCGGCGAGCTTGGAGACCACCGTCGCGGTGTATGGCGGGCGGTAGCCCTTAAGGATCCTCGAGCCGGACTGGCTGGGAACCCCCTCGGTGCAGAACAGATCCTTGACCGCCACCGGGACGCCGCCCAGCGGCGAGCCGGCCTGGCCGTTCGACCGTGGCGCCGCTTCCGCCACCCACGTGAACGCGTTCAGGTCATCGGTGGCCGCCCGCTCCCGGTAGGCCTCGAACAATTCCTCCGCGCCGAGGTCCCCCGCGCGGATCCGCTCGGCCGCCTGGGCCGCGGTGAGGTCGATCAGCTCGCTCACGCCGACGCCGCGCCGGGGCTGGGGACGCCGAAGCCGTCGTTCAGCGGCTCGGGGGCTGCGGCCAGGATCACCTCACGCGGCAGCGACGGCCTTGGCTCATCCGCGCGCAGAACGTTGGTCACGTCGATCACATGGGAGGTCGGCGGCACCCCCTCGAGATCGAGCTCGCGGATCGCCTCGATGTGGTCGAGGACCTTGGACAGCTCGCTGGCCATCCGGTCGACCTCCTCGTCGGTCAACTCGAGCCGGGCCAGCCGGGCGACGTGGAGAACCTGATCTCGGTCGAGCATTGCGGCTCCATTCTAGGAGCGGTTCTCGGCCCCGGCCCGTACGTCCTCCCCCCGGGCCGGATGACGGGGATCTCGCTGAGGGCATCGCGACGGGCGATCCCCTCCTCCCGGAGCGACAGATAACCGCCATAGGCCAGGCCCAGCGCGCTGATCAGGGCCAGGTACGCGCCGGCCTGCTCGTGCGCCGGCGGATTGATCAGCACGCGGTAGATGAGCGCCAGCACGCAGATCAGCCCGATCACTGTCACGATCAGGCTGAGCGTCACCGGTATCGCGGGCGAGCGCCGCGCGATCTGGGCCAGCACCAGGGCAAACGCCGCGGCGATGGTGACCACGAGCAGCCAGCGCAGATCGGTCAACGCCTGCCAGCCGGTCCGGGAACCGCTGCCGCTTCCGTACCACTTGCCGGCCACCGTGAACACCAGCAGCAGCACGGCGCCGGTGCCGGCGAGCAACTCGCCGCGCCGCAGGCGCGCCGGATCGAGGTTCATCAGGCGGTGGAGCCAGGCTCGGGCGCCGGCTCCGGGGCCGGCTTCGCCACGCCCGCCGCCGGCTGGCGGCTTCGCCGCGTCATCGCCACCAGGGCTCCGACGAGCAGCACGGCCAGCCAGAAACCCAGGGCGAGCTCACCGAACCGCCCGATGTGAAGGAGGAATTTGAACGCGATCAGCCCCGCCGCCACGCACGCCAGGACGAACCGCGTCGTCTCACGGTCCGAGGCGATCGAGGGCACCCGCGTCTCGGGCGAGAGCCGTTCGAAGCCGAGATCCGCGACCAGGAACGCGATTGAGAGCAGCGCCAGCACACCCAGCCACGCGTCCGGAGCGTCGACAGCGGTGAGCGATCCACCGATCGAGACCGTGTCCGCGCCGACGCTGATCGTCGCGCCGAACGAGAACCACGGCAGCACGAGCAGATCGAAGACCAGCACGACCCCGAGCGTGACGAGGACCCAGTCCTCGCGCGACAGGCGCTCGAGATGCAGGCGGCGAATCTGGTCCTCCACGGCTACTGGTTCGCGATCGGGCGCCCTCCTCCTCCCTGACTTTCTCACGACTGAAGCTTGGCCGCCGTCACGGTGTTTCGCAGCAGCATCGCGATCGTCATCGGGCCCACCCCACCGGGGACCGGAGTGATGAGGGCCGCCCGCTCAGCCACCGCCTCGAACTCGACGTCGCCCTTCAGACCGTCGTCGGTGCGGTTGATCCCGACGTCGATCACGGTGGCGCCCGACTTCACGTAATCGGCCCTGATCATCTCCGCGCGTCCCACCGCGGCGATCAGGACGTCGGCCTGCGAACACACCGCCGGCAGATCGCGGGTCCGCGAGTGGCACATGGTCACGGTCGCGTTGCGCTCGAGGAGCAGGAACGCCACCGGCTTGCCGACGAGGTCAGAGCGTCCCACGACCACGGCCTCGGCTCCCTCGAGCGCCACGCCGTAGGTGTCGAGCAGCTCCATCACGCCGAGCGGCGTGCACGGGCGCAGACCCGGCGCGCCCTGCATGAGCCGGCCCGCGCTCACATGGGTCAGGCCGTCGACGTCCTTGTCCGCGGCGATCAACGCGGTCAGCTCCTTGCCGTTCAGGCCCTTGGGAACTGGGAGCTGGAGCAGAATCCCGCTCACCTCGGGGTTGGCGTTGGCCTGCTCGATCACCGACGCCACGTCCTCCTGGGTGACGTCGGCGGCCAAGTGCTGATGATGGTCGGCGATTCCCGCCTCGGCGCAGGCCTTTCGCTTGTTGCGGACGTAGACCTCCGAGGCCGGATCGTCGCCGACCAGGATCGTGGCCAGGCCGGGGGCGCGGCTCGTCCGCTCGCGCAGCTCCGCCACGTCCTGCGCCACCTCGGCGCGGACGCGGGCCGCCACCTCCTTGCCGTCGATGATCGTGGCGCTCATGCTCGGGCGGGGACCCTACCGGCTGGTGGTCGTCCCCGTAGGTACGGTCGCACCGGCCGCTTAGCGCCTCGAGATCGGCGCCAGGTCGGCGACCATCTTGCGCTCCGAGCCATCGCGGCTGAAGCGGATGACGACGATCCCGCCGGGCTCCAGCCCGGTCACCACGCCCTCGCCGAACTTCGGATGCGCGACGTCCTCGCCGAGCCGGAACGTGGGCCCGGTCGGCGCCGGCGCTGCGGCGTCCCACGACGGTCCGTCGCCGGCGGCGCGGGTCGACGAGCGGGTGGGCGACCCCCAAGTCGTCGCCCGGGCCCGGACCCCGGCCAAACCGTGCGGCTGATGCTGGTCGCGGTCGGTCAGCTCGCCTGGGATCTCGGAGATGAAGCGGCTCGGGGCGCCGAAGTTGCGGGCGCCGAACACGTTGCGGGTCCGGGCGTAGGTCAGGTAGAGGTCGCGCTGGGCCCGCGTGATCCCCACGTAGCAGAGCCGGCGCTCCTCCTCGAGTCCGCCCTCGTCGAGCGCCCTGGAGTGCGGGAATACCCCCTCCTCGCACCCGATCATGAACACGATCGGGTACTCCAGTCCCTTGGCGTTGTGAAGGGTCATCAGCGTGACCAGACCCCGGTCGTCGCTGCGCTCGTCGGCGTCGGAGATCAGGGCGACCTGCTGGAGGAAGTCGCCCAGCGACCGCTCGCGCTCGAGATCGTTGTCCGCCGCCGCGTCGTATTCGGCAGCCACGTTGACGAGCTCGTCCAGGTTCTCGATCCGGCCCTGGGCCTCGATCGTGCGCTCGGCCTCGAGCGCCTCCAGGTACCCGGTCTCCTGAAGCATCTCCTTGAGCAGCTCCGCGATCGGCGGATTGGTCTCGGCCCGCTCCCGCAGCACGTGCAGCGTGGCCATGAAGCGCCTGAACGCCTTGACGGCCGGCGCGCCCAACCCGGGGACCTGGTCGGGCTCGGAGGCCGCGTCCCACACCGTGGTCCCGGTCGTGTTGGTGTAGGCGAGCAGACGGGACATCGAGGTCGACCCGATCCCGCGGCGCGGCGAGTTGACGATCCGGGTGAACGCCCCGGCGTCCTGCGGGTTGATCAGCGTGGTCAGGTAGGCGACCGCGTCCTTGATCTCCGCCCGCTCGTAGAACTTGGTGCCCCCGATCACCTGGTAGGGGACATCCGCCCGCACCAGCGTGTCCTGGAGCACTCGCGACTGCGCGTTGGTGCGGTAGAAGATCGCGACCTCGGCCCGCGAGACTCCCTCGTCGAGGAGGCGCTGGACCTCGCCGGTCACAAAGCGCGCCTCGGCGTGCTCGTCCTCCAGCTCGCGCACCTTGATCGGGTCGCCCTGCCCCAGCTCGGTCCACAGCGACTTGGGCTTCTGCGCCCGGTTGTTGCGGATCACCGCGTTGGCCGCGTCCAGGATGGTCTGGGTCGAACGGTAGTTCTGCTCGAGCTTGACCACATGCGCGTCGGGGAACGTGTCCTCGAACTCGAGGATGTTGCGGATGTCGGCTCCCCGGAAGCCGTAAATCGAGTTGTGGGTCACGATCCCGTTCGCCACGAAGTTGTGCGTCTCCTCGATGTCGAGGTCGTACACCGGCGCGTCGAGCGCCATCCGCTCCACGGTCTCGACCACGTCGTAGCCACCGTGTGCGTCGAACATCACCATGCCAGGGCGCACCAGCGCCGCCGGGACGAACGCCAGCGCGCCACCGGCTGCACCGAGCCGGGCGTGCGGCCGCCCCTGGCCCATGTAAAACGTGCCAAACCCCCCGCCCACCTCGCACCGTTGCCACATAAGCATGGTGGGCATGCTTATCTGGCAATGGCGGCCGTTGGGATTGGGCTTTTGCACGTTTTGCAGGGCCGCGGCGCCGGGCCGCGCGTCCACGCCCGCCACCGCCCGCGCGACCGCCCCCGCGTCCACGCTCGCCACCGCCCCCGCCACCGGCGCATACCCCGCGAAGTGCGTGTGCTCGGGCGTGCTCACCAGCCGCCGCCCCGAGCGCAGCGTGATCGCGACCCCGTCGCCTCGCCGCGACCGGTGCACCCGTACAACGGAAGCCGGCCCGAACGAACCCCCGCCCCGCCCCGAGAGCACGAGATCCCCGACCGACACATCCTCGATCGGCCGGCGCGACCCGTCGGCCATGGTCACCAGCGTCCCCGCCACCAGGCACTGGGCATCATCTCCCACCACCATCAGGTTGCGTCGCTCCTCGGCCAGCAGCTGCAGCCAGCGGTACTGGGCGTGGTTGGTGTCCTGGTACTCGTCGACCAGCACGTGCCGGAAGCCGGTGGCGTAGGAGTCGCGGACCTCCTGGAACAGCTGCAGGACGTTGACCGCGTTCACGAGCAGATCATCGAAGTCCATCGAGTTCGCCCGATGCAGCTCTCGCTGGTACGCCCGGTACACGTCGGCCACCGTCTGCTCGAAGTAGGACCCGACCATCTGCCCGTAGGCATCCGCGTCCCGCAGCCGGTTCTTGGCGTCCGAGATCTGATTGTGGATGGCCGAGGGCGTGAAGCGCTTCGGGTCGATCCCGAGCTCATCCAGGCAGCGCTTGATCAGCCGCCGCGCGTCGGCCTGGTCGTAGATCGTGAACCGGCGTGTGTACCCGAGCTTGTCGGCGTGGGCGCGCAGCATCCGCGCGCACGCCGCGTGGAACGTCATGACCCACATGGCGCGCACGCGGCGCCCCACCAGCAGCTCGGCCCGGTCGCGCATCTCCCCCGCCGCCTTGTTGGTGAACGTTATGGCCAGGATCTCGTTCGGCTTGGCGCGTTCGGTGGCGACCAGATAGGCGATCCGGTGGGTGAGGACCCGGGTCTTGCCCGAACCGGCGCCGGCCAGGATCAGTTGCGGCCCGTCGCCGTAGGTGACCGCCTCGCGCTGGGGCTCGTTGAGCCCCGCGAGCAGGGTTTCGAGCTCGGTGGCGGTGTCTGCCATGGGTCGGGTTCAACGGTAGCGGGGGCGGTGGTCGTCGCCGTGTGGAACTCTCTGCCGTCGTGGCCGATGTCCTGACCGAGCTTCGCGAAGCCTGCGCACGCGTCGCAGAGCGCGCCAACCACGTCCGAGTCGAGCGCGGGCGCGCCCCCGCCTACATGGGCACGCTCCCGATCGACGTGCCCACGGGCGGCCCCGATCCGGACGTCCACTTCACCGATGCGCCGCGCGAGGAGCTGGCCGCGTTCTGGCTCACCCTCGACGCGATCAACTTCGGCTCGGGCTGGTTCCCCACCCTGCGTAAGCCCGACGGCCGCTCCGGCTACTTCACGATCGCCACCGCGCTGACCCGGCGGTTCGCCGACCACGGCCCGTGGCCGGCGAGCGCCCTGGCCGAGATCGACGCGAAGGAGATCGCCGAAACCCTGGGCCAGGACCCCGACCACGAGCTCATGGCCCTGTTCGCCGCCGGCCTTCAGGACCTCGGCCACCACGTGAGCGACGAGCACGGCGGGCGTTTCGCAGACGTGGTCGACGCCGCCGGAAGCTCGGCCGTCGCCCTCGTGCAGACGCTCAACAGCTGGGACTCGTTCGCCGACACCTCGCACTACGACGGCATCCCGATTCCGTTCCTCAAGCGCGCCCAGATCGCGGCCGCCGACCTATGCCGGTCCGGGGTGGCCGCCTTCCGCGACCTCGACCGCCTGACCATGTTCGCCGACAACCTGGTCCCCCACGTCCTGCGCCTCGACGGTCTCCTCGACTATGACGACGCGCTGCTCGCGCGGATCGAGCGCGGCGAGGTGCTCGAGCACGGATCAGCCGAGGAGGTCGAGATTCGCGCCTGCGCCCTGCACGCGGTGGCGCTGATCACCGCGGAGCGGGTGGGCGCCCGCGAGGCCGACATCGACTCTCTGCTGTGGCACCGGGGCCAGGAGCCGCGCTACAAGGCCGTGCCTCGCCACCGCTCGCGCTGCACGGCCTACTGAGGACTCAGGCCGGCTCGAGGGCCTCCATCCGCGCCCGGGTGATCGCCTCCGCTCCGGCCTGGCCGACCAGCAGATCGGCGCGGATCGTCCAGCTCGCCAGCAGGTCCACGGCGGGGAACCGCCCGGTGCTGGCCAGCCGCGGATCGAGCGCGATCACCGTGGTCTCGCCGCCCACCGGTTCGGGCGCGGTGGCGACCACGGTGAGCGAGCCGCCGCCGGCGACGTTGCGCGCCGAGGCCAGCAGCTTGCGGGCCGCGTGCGGCTGCAGACCGCCGAGGGTGTCGATCAGCACCACCGCGTGGGACCCCCGGGCGGCCAGGCGACGGGCCTGATCGACCACGCGCTCGAGCGTCTGCGCCTGCGCGTCGGCGGAGGTGGCGAAGCTGACCGCCGCGGCCGGCGCCGCCGGGCCCTGCTGCCACTCGGCGATCTCCTCGGGCCGGACGCCGGCCAGCACCACCGAAAGGTGGATGTCGGGATGAGGAGCGAGCGTCTCGGCCAGGCGCCGCAGCGCCTCGGTCTTGCCGGCCTGGGCCGGCCCGACGATCGTCACGCGCGAGCCCTGGCCGAACGGAGTCAGCCATTCGATCGCCTTGATCGTCGGGTCGTCGGACCCGAGGCGGAAGCGCTCGCTGGGGAAGGCGGCCGGCAGATCCTCGAAGCGGGTGCTGTCGGCCACCTCGTCGGCCGGCCGCCCGTTGATCGTGTCGATCCGGATCAGCGAGGCGAACCGCTCGGAGCGGCGCGGCGGCCGCCGCGGGCCTGAGATCCGATCGCCCGGGACCAGCTCGCAGCGCTTGACCTGCGCGGCCGAGACGTACACATCGTCCTCCGAGGGCTCGGGCGGATTGACCCGTAGGAACCCGGAGCCGTTGGGCAGCAGCTCAACGTCGCCCTCGACGATCTGCTCCTCGCGCTCGCCCCCGCCGCGCCGTCCTCCGTCCGCGCCCTCATCCGGCTCCTCGCTCTCCGAGGTCTCGGCGGTCGCCGCGGTGTCCTCGACGCCCTCGGCCGCCGGCTCCGGCTCCTCGGCCGAGTCGGCACCGCCATCGGATTCGCGCGCGCTGCTCCGCCCGCGGCCCCCGCGGCGACCTCGCCGCCGGCGGGTACCTGGACGATCTTCCTCTTCGCCCTCGGAACGCTCTTGTTCGGCCTCGACCTCCGCCTCGACCTCCGCCTCGACTTCGACCTCGGCCTCGACCTCGGCCTCGACCTCGGCCCCGGCCGGCGCCCCACCCTGCCGGGCGACGATCGCATCGATCAGCTCGGCCTTGCGTAGACGGCGATAGCCGTCGATCGAGAGCTCGGATGCCAGCGCGTGCAGGTCGGCGAGCGGACTGGCGGCGAGCGCTTCACGGTCCAGGATCGACATGCGAATACCTCCTTGGGGTTGGATCGGTGGGCTCCGGTCGCGTTGCGCCAGCGACCGGCGATTCATCCCTGAGGCTAGCGGGATGGGGCCGAACGAGGCTCGCGGCGCAGGTCGACCGGCAGCCTCAGCCCGGAATCGACCGCTGCCTGCCCTTCCAGGGCGGCGCGCACGGCGAGGAAATCGGCCGCTTCGGCGACGTCGTGAACGCGCAGGATGTGGGCGCCGGCGTCCACCCCAAAACCGATCGCGGCCAGCGTCCCGGCCAGGCGCTCCCGCGGGGGGCGCAGGGTGATCGCGCCGATGAAGTCCTTCCGCGAGACGGCCAGGAGCAACGGGCGCCCGAGCGCGTGCAGCGCCGGCAGGGCCCGCAGCACGTCGACGGTCTGGGCCGGCGTCTTGCCGAAGTCGGGGCCCGGGTCGAGCACGATCTGCTCGAAGGCCACCCCGCGCTCGAGCGCGAGCGCGATCCGCTCGCACAGGAACAGCTCGACGTCGGCCACCACCCGCCCGTCGAGTCCCGGGTCCAGCAGCTTCTCCTTGGGGCGGGCCCGCGTGTGCATGATCACGAGCGCCGCGCCGGTCGTGGCGCAAACCTCGGCCAGCTCCGGGTCGCGCAGCCCGCTCACGTCGTTGACGATGGCTGCCCCGGCCGCGATCGCGGCCCGCGCCACCGCCGGCTTGTACGTGTCGACTGAAACCAGCGCCCCAAGCTCGCCCGCCACGCGCTCGATCAGGGGTACGACCCTCGAGATCTCCTCCTCAGCCGCGACCGGCGGCACCCCGGTCACCCCGGACTCGCCCCCAATGTCGATCAGATCCGCACCGGCCTCGAGCAGCTCCGCGGCCAGCGCCACGCGATCCTCGAGCGTGCGGTGCGCGCCGGCGTCGGAGAAGGAGTCCGGCGAGGCGTTGACGATCCCCATCAGCCACGGCCGCTCGCCGAGCTCGAACATCCCGACCGGGGTTCTGAGCGACAGCCTCGGCGCCCGGGTCCGATCTCCACTGGCCATCGTCCCCGAGGTTATCCAGCCACGGCCGGGCGCCGCCTTCCCGACGCGGCTACAGGGCGCCGATTTCGGGCCAGCGGTAGTAGCTGACCATCTTCAGATTCGGGGAGCGGGCCTCCATGCGCGCCACCAGCCCATTCCATTGTGACGGCGAGTCCGTGTTCAGCCAGGGGTGACGCGAGCGCCGGGGCGAGTCGCTCATCTCCGACCGCCGGCCTTCTTGAACAGGTTCAGCACGATGTCGTACATGGCCGGCGAGGTCTCCTGGTAGCCGGGGCAGCAGGGCGGACCGCCCACGTCGCTGATCCCGATCTCCAGGTGGGGCGCGTCGGAGATGCCGACGTCGCCGCAGCCGACCTCGGCGATCGGCTCGCCCGCGGTCACCTGCGTGCCGACCGGCACGAGCGCGGGCTTGGCGTGCCCGTAATAGATGTAGCGCCCGGCATAGGGACCGCTGGAAACCTTGATGATCGGGGCGGCCGGGCCGAAGCCGTCGATGCCCTCCTGCACGATCGTCCCGGCGGTCATCGCCACCTCGACCGCCTTGGCGCCGCACAGGTTGTTCACCATCCCCATGTCGATCCCCTGGTCGAGCGTCCACGAGCTCGAGGGCATGACCTTGGAGATGGCCTGGAGCGGAAACACCCAGCCGCTCGTGCCGCCCACCGACGTCCCGGGCGTGTCGAGCACACCTGAGCCCTTGGCCGTCTTCTTGACCTGGGCCAGCAGCGTCGCGGCGGTGACTCGCCTGACCACGCCGGAGACCGGCGAGAGGCCCAGCGCCCGCTGGAACTTGCTCACCGCGGCCTTGGTCATCGACCCGAAGTAGCCGGTGGCCGGTACCGTATAGCCGACGTCGGTGAGCCAGGTCTGAAGGGTCTTGACGTCCGCGCCGGACTCACCCTTCCGGAGCGTCCGCGTGAACACCGCGCTCGACGGGTTGGCCGCGACGATGCTGCGCACCGGCTTGGACTGGACCATTGCCGCACCACCGGAGGCGGCGGGCGAGGCGCCCGCGCTCGCGACGGGAATGACCAGGGCAAGCACGAGCAATCCGGCCAGTCTCCACGTCCGTCCCATCGCTGCTCGACGGTCGGCGTCCGATGGGGCGCCGGCGCGCCGGGAGCTGCCGTTGCGCTGTCTCGGTCGGCGAAAGCTGCTGGAAACGAGCACGGGCAACCCTCCGTGGGCGGGGCCTTGCAGTTGGCGCCTGTGGCCTGCGGAGTTAGCTGACGGGCTCGCGCTCTGGGAGTGAGCGCTTCTCGCGGATCACCGCGAGTCTCGCCCCAACGAATTGGGTCCTCCGCTCCCCGATGTGGCAGGCCGGGGATTCGGCGCGCGGGAACCTATCACAAAGGACGGATAGGAATGGCCGCCTCAGGCGGTGTTACGTAACCCTGCGCAGGGTCAATTCGCCGGGTCGCCCACGCCGTCCTGCTGGCGCTTCTGCACGATCTGCTCGATCCGCTCGATCGTCTCATCGGACATCCGGCGGATCTCCCAGTGGGTCAGCTTCATCACCCGCATTGGCGAGGTGGCGATCACGTCCGCGTTGCGGGGCTCGCGTTCGAGCAGCCCCATCTCCCCGATCAGGTCGCCCTCCTGCAGCGAGGCGATCTTCTCGCCGTCGCGGATCACGTCCGCGGTGCCCTCCTCGATCCCGATCAGCTCGGTCGAGTAGTCGCCCTGCTTCATCAGGATCTGTCCCTCGGCCACGCTGGTCTCGGTGGCGAACGCCGCCAAGCGGTTGGCCTCCTCGTCGGAGAGGTGGGAGAAGATCGGGATTGCCTTCAGCCGATTGGGATCCATGGCTCCTCGTTTACCCGAAATCTAAAGTGCGCGGACTTCGGATGTGATGTCGCTCACAGACTGCTTGGCGTCGCCGAACAGCATCTCGGTCTTGGGGTCGTAGAAGAGCGGATTGTCGATCCCCGCGAACCCGGACGCCATCGAGCGTTTCAGGACTATCACCGATCCCGATCCGTTGACCTCGAGGATCGGCATGCCGTAGATCGGCGAGCCGGGCTCGTTCTTGGCCGCGGGATTGGTCACGTCGTTGGCCCCGATGACCAGCGTCACGTCGGTGCGCGGGAACTCCGGATTGATCTCGTCCATCTCGCGCAGGAGGTCGTAGGGCACGTCGGCCTCAGCCAGGAGCACGTTCATGTGCCCGGGCATCCGTCCGGCCACTGGGTGGATGGCGAACTTGACCGTGACGCCCTTGGCCTCGAGCGCCTTCTCGAGCTCGCGAACGGCATGCTGGGCCTGCGCCACCGCCATCCCATATCCGGGCGCGATCACCACTTGGCGGGCATAGGAGAGCTGGATCGCGACGTCCTGAGGGCTGGTCGCCCGGACCGGGCCGCGATCCTCGGCGCCCGGGCCTCCGGCCGGCGCGGCGATCGCGCCGCCGAACCCGCCGGCAACGATGGCCGGCACCGAGCGGTTCATGGCCTTGGCCATCAGGTTGGTGAGGATCGTCCCGGAGGCGCCGACGATCATCCCGGCCACGATCAACGCGGTGTTGTTGAGCGCAATGCCGGTTGCCGCCGCCGACAGCCCGGTGAACGCGTTGAGTAGCGAGATGACGACGGGCATATCGGCCCCGCCGATCGGCAGTACGACCATGTTGCCGAGCACCGCCGCGGCCAGCAGGATGCCGAGCACGAACAGGGCCTGGGAGTGGGTTCCCGCCGCCAGCACGATCGCGCTCCCCAAGCAGATCACGAACAGGACGCCGTTGATGATCGTCTGGCCGGGCAGCTTGATCGGCCGGCCCGGCAGGATCTCCTGAAGTTTTCCGAAGGCGATGTTCGAGCCCCAGAAGGAAATCGAGCCGACGACCGCCGCGAACAGGGTGGGGATCTGCGATTTCTCCACCCAGACATGGCCGCCGGTGGCGAAGTGGTGGCGATACTCGATCCACGCGATGATCGCCACCGCGCCACCGCCCACTCCGTTGAACAGCGCGACCATCTGCGGCATCGCGGTCATGCGCACCTGGCGGGCGGCCGGAACCCCGATCGCGATCCCGATGAGGAGCCCGAGCGCCATCAGCCACGGCGTGCTCGAGCCGCTCAGTACGTGCGGGGTGAGCAGCGTGGCGACGATCGCGATCGCCATACCGACCGCCGCGATCTTGTTGCCCCGCACCGCGGTGCGCGGTCCGGTCAGGCCGCTCATCCCGTAGATGAACAGCGAGAACGCGACGATGTAGCAGGCGTCGATGAAGTTCGCGCGTTGCAGGAAGATCGTCGCCGTAGTCACTCCTCCGCGATCTCCTTCTCGGACGTCCCCTCAGGCAGGTCGGGCTTTCGCTTGAACATCCCGAGCATTCGGTCGGTGACCAGGAAACCGCCGACGATGTTGATCGTCCCGAATGCGATCGCTATCACCAGGAGGGCGTGCTCGAGCACGCCGTGCGCCTCATGCATCAGCAGCAAACCCCCGAGCAGCACGATGCCGTGGATCGCGTTCGTGCCCGACATCAGCGGCGTGTGCAGCGTGTTGGGCACCTTCGAGATCACCTCGAACCCGACGAACGCGGCCAGGACAAGGATGGCGATCTCGGTGATCGTGCTCACGGTGTGCCTCCTCGGTTACGAGCTCGTGGCCGGCGTGGCTCCGGCGGCCGCCTTAGCCGCTTCGTGGACGATCTCGCCGTCGCGGGTGATGCACGCGCCGGCGATCACCTCGTCGTCGAAGTCGAGCGACAGCCCGCCCTCGTCGGAGATCATCAGCCCGAGCAGCGACTCGATGTTGCGCGCGTACAACTGCGAGGCGTGCTCGGCCATCGTGCTCGGCACGTTGAGCGGCCCGAGGATCTTGACGTCGTGGCGGACCACCGTCTTCCCCGCTTCGGTCAGCTCGCAGTTCCCGCCCGTCTCGGCGGCCAAATCGACGATCACCGAGCCGGGCTTCATAAGCTTCACCGCGTCCTCGGTGACCAGCACCGGCGCACGTCGTCCCGGCACCGCGGCCGTGGTGATCACGACGTCGACCTTGCCGATCGCCTCGGCCATCAGCTCCTGCTGGCGGGCCTGCTGCTCCGGCGTGAGCTCCTTGGCGTACCCGCCGGCTCCCTCGAGGTCGCCGCCCAGGTCGAACTCCAGGAAGTGCGCGCCGAGAGACTCGACCTGCTCCTTGACCGCTGCGCGGACGTCGAAGCCCTGCACGACCGCGCCGAGGCGCCGGGCGGTGGCGATCGCCTGCAGCCCGGCCACGCCCGCGCCCAGGACGAGCACGGTGGCGGGACGGATCGTCCCCGCCGCGGTCATCAGCATCGGAAAGAAGCGGCCGATCTCGGTCGCGGCGATCAGCACCGACTTGTAGCCGCCGATGTTCGCCTGCGAGCTGAGCGCGTCCATCGACTGCGCTCGGCTGATCCGCGGAATCGCCTCCATCGCGAAGCTGGTCGCGCCGGTCTGTGCGATGGCCTGGATCGCCTCACCCGCGGTGAGCGGCTGGAGGAACCCGATCAGCACGCTGTCGGAGGAGAGCCGTCCGATCTCCTCGGTGCTGGGTGACGCCACCTTGACCACGACCTCCGCGTCGTAGACCTCGCCGGCGTCCTCCACCATCCGCGCGCCGGCATCTTCGTAGAGGGCGTCCGGGAGCAGCGCGCCGGCGCCGGCGCCGCGCTCGACGACGACCTCCAGCCCGCCCTCGCCGCCCGTGAGCTTGCGCACGACCTCGGGGACGAGCGCCACCCGCCGCTCGCCTTCGGCTGACTCCTTGGGGACGCCGATCCGCATAGGGGGCCGGAGGGTACCGAGTTTGACCCGAGCACGGATTCAGGAGGCGCCGACCGTGGCGAGGGTCAGTGCGGTGAGGATCCCGGTGTAGCTGGCCAGGCGATCCAGCTGAGGCGATGAGGCTCCGTGCGTGCTCGGTGCGCTCGGCCCGCGAGCCGCGCTGGGCCGCGCGCGCGGGCGATGATGCGCCGGCGCAACCGTGGTGCTGGCCCGCGGCGCCGGGGTCGTCGACCGCGCCGCCGAATGATGGGCCGCCGGCGCCTGCCGGCGGGCGACGGGTGCCAGCGGCAACGCCTTGCCGTCCAGCGCCATGAGCGCCTCGGCGGTCACCCATACCGGCGACTGATCGGTCCCGCGCGAGTAACGGACGTGGCCGTCGGAGGCGATCAGCGAGCGCAGGTAGTCGAGCGGGGAGGCGCCGCGACGGCGGACCGAGCCCGGATCCACGCCGGCGGCGAGCAGGCCCTGCACCGCGAACGCGGTCGACTGGGCGTTCGAGCCGGCACCCGGCAGGCTGGCAAAGCCTCCGTCGGGGTCCTGCTGGCCGCTCAGGAACCGAACCGCGCGGTCCCGGGCGCGGGCGGCCCCCGGCCCGCCGACGGCGGCCAGCGCCTCGAGCGCCGCGCCGGTGTCGTCCGGGTCGCTCATGCCGCCCCGGGTGGCGAAGTTGAAGCCGCCGTCGGAGTCCTGCTGGCGCACGAGCCACCCGACCGTCGCCGCCGGAGGCCCGAGGCCGGCGGCCCGCAGCGCCAGCACCGCGAACGCGGTCCAGTTGACCTGATTCGACACCGATCCGTTCGGCCGGATGTCGCGCTGGAGCGTCGTCACGAGGTCGCGGCCGCCGAAGCTCTCCGGCGAGAGCCCGGCGGCGTGGACGACGAGGATCGTCCGCTCGATCGAGCCGGCGTCGGTATCGGACCCGAGGCCGGCCTCGATGTAGCCGATCAGGCTGGGGCCGCTGTGCGCGATGTCTTGGGGATTGCTCCCGGCGGCGGCCAGGCCGAGGGCGGCCCAGCCGGCGTAGAGCTGCGAGGAGCCGGCCCCCGGAGACGCCCCGAAGCCGCCGTCGGCGTTCTGCGCGGCGAGCAGGTAGCCGGTCGGGGTGCCCGCCGCCTGCGCGCTGGCCGCGCCCGCGCTCCCGCCCACCCCGCCCCCGGTCCCGCCTGGCTGGCCAGCCAGCCAGCCTCCGACCGTGAGCGTGACCACGAGGATCGGTACCAAACGCGTGGCGGCCGGCGTCCACGTGACCTGCAGCCGGTTGGCGAACCGGCTCAGCGAGTGGATCATCGCGGGGCCGAGCGCGAGCGCGAACACCAGGCAGCCGGCGGCGTGCACGGCGTCGAACCCGACCCCCTTGCCCACATAAACACCGAGCTGGGCCAGGCTGTGATCGCTGTAGGTGACCCAGTCCCCCACGTCCTGGAGGACCGTGAACCCGAACCCGACCACGGCGCAGACCAGGGCCAGCGGCCAGCGGCCGATGCGCCCACGGGTGACGAGCGCCAGCCCGGCGCCGATCACTCCGGCCATGCCCCAGCCGGCCATCTGCCAGGGGGTCCACGGTCCCTGGCCGAAGAAGAAGTTCGAGGTCAGCCCGGCCAGCGCGCCCACGGCGAACCCGGGGCCGCCGCCCAGGGCGTAGCCAGAGACCAGCACGATGTCGGTGGTCGGCTTGACGTTGGGCAGGGCAACGAACGCGATCCGGCCGAGCGCCGCGAACGCCGCCAGCGTGCCGACCAGGGCAACGATGCGAGCGTCCGGACGGCTCCGCTCATACCAGGCAAAGCCGCCGGCCAGGGCCAGCGCGAGGATCCCGAACGCGCTGAGAAGCCAGCTCACGCCCCCACCTCCGACGCGGCGGTGAGCAGGGCAACTCCGTCCTGGGGCCGCAGCGCTCCGCCTGCGCCACCCAGGATTCGCGCCGTCTCGGTGGCGAAATAGGTCCCGCCGGCGAGTACCTCGCTCGGCGTCCCGTCGGCGATCGGCGCGCCGTCGGCGAGCAGGATCACGCGCTGAGCGAACGCCGCCGCGAACTCGGGGTCGTGGGTGGCGACGACCACCGCCGCGTCGAGCTCGCACAGGAGCGCGGCCAGCTCGTCCTTGCGACGCCGGTCCATCCCGCGGGTGGGCTCGTCCAGGCACACCACAGCGGCCTTTTGACTGGGATCCCCACCCTCCTCATCCAGCACGATGGCCAGGGCGAGGCGCTGCTTCTCGCCGCCCGACAGGTCGCGCGGGTGACGCGCCCGCAGGGCGGGATCGCCGAGCCCGACGGTGGCCAGCGCGCCCGGGGAGGCTTCCTGCTCGACCCGGTCGTGCACGAGGTAGTCGGTCGGGTTCTGCAGGAGCAGCGCCACCCTTCCGGCTCGCTCGACCTTCCCCCGAGTGGGTCGCATCAGGCCCGCCGCGTGGCGCAGCAGGGTCGACTTGCCCGCGCCGTTTCGCCCCATCAGCGCCACGCGCTCGCCGGCGCCGACCGAGAGCGACACGCCGCGAAGGATCGTGGGGCCACGATCGAGCTCGTGCCACACCCGATCGAACCGGATCGCCTCGCGCATCGGCCGCCGAACGTCGCTCACGGGCGCCGCCTCGGCGTCGGCGAGTAGTCCCCGGCTCCTCAGCGCCGACCGGGCCGCCTTCACCCCGGCTGCCGGCGCCAGGCCCAGACCGAACAGCAGCCGCGCCCCCGGCGTGGCCAGTTCGGGCGCCTCGATGCACGCCCAGGCGAGGAAATCCGCCGGAGCCGCGTCACAGACCACGCGTCCGCCGCGCATCGCGATCGCGCGGTCGGCGAACGGCAGGCATCGCTCGAGCCGGTGCTCGGCCAGCACGATCGCGGTGTCGAAGTCCTCGCCGAGTCGCCTGAGCAGTGCGATCAGCTCATCGCCGGCGACCGGATCGAGCTGCGACGTGGGCTCGTCGAGCAGGATCAAACGCGGTCGCCCGACCAATGCCGCGCCGAGCGCGACGCGCTGGAGCTCGCCGCCCGAGAGCTCGTCCGTGGGCCGGTCGAGCAGCGTCGCGATCCCGAGCGCCAGCGCCACCTCCTCGACCCCCCGCGCCACCGCGGCCGCCGCCTCGCCCTGGTTCTCCAGTGGGAGTGCGAGCTCGGCCCGCACCGTGCCCATCACAACCTGCGTCTCGGGGTCCTGGAACAGCGTGCCGACGGCGGCGGCCAGGGCGCCCGGACCGTGCTCGCGCGTGTCCAGGCCGGCCACGATCGCGCGGCCGGCGTACACGCCGCCGTGGAAATGCGGCACCAGGCCGTTGGCGGCGCGCAGCAGCGTGGACTTGCCCGAGCCCGAGCCGCCGGCCAGCACCACGAGCTCGCCGGGGGCCACATCGAGCGTCACGTCGGCGAGCGCCGGGGTGTCGGCGCCCGGGTAGGTGTAGGTGACGTGTTCGAGCGCCAGGACGCTCATCGCTCGATCCCTCGGCGGTCGGCGAACGGAAGCAGCGCGCAGACCAGGAGGGCAATCGCCACCGCCAGGCCGCCGGCGCTCACGGGCGCGTGCAGGGTCGGGTCGGAGCTGAACCGCTCCAGGCCGGCGACACGGCCGCCCACGGCGAGCGCGGTGATCGCCACCGCCGCGGCGGCGAACGCCAGGTCGTGTCGGGACCAGGGCTGTCTCAGGTTGCCTGCGCGGGGAGCGCGGCGGGCCGACGCATACCCGCGCACCTCGAGTGCGGCAGCCACGTCGAGTGCGCGGTCCAGGACGCCGGCGGTGGCCGCGCGGACGAGCCGCGCTCGCGAGGGCGGCGGCCCGGGCCGGCAGCGCTGCGCCTCGGCCATCCGCCGGGCATCGCGGGCCAGCACGGGCACCATCCGCGTGGCGAGCGTGGCGGTCAGCGCCGAGTGAAACGAAAAGCGGCGGAATAACCGGAGCACCTGGTCCGGGTCGACCGCGGCGGTGTAGAGCGCGCCACACAGGACCAGCGCCACCGCGCGCGCTCCAAGCACGGCGCCCGACACGGTCGCCTCGAGCGTGATGTCCGTTTGGCCGAACACGGGCAGATCGCCAAGCCGGGCGATCACCGTGAGGCCGTCACGCACGACGAGCATGTTGATGAGCATCACGGCCAGGCCGAGCCCGGTCGCGAACAGCGCCGCCCGGCGCAACTCGCGCCCGACCTTCGCGCCCAATCCGGCGCCGGCGATGGCGAGCAGCACCGCGCCGAGCGCCACGGGCGCTGAGAGCACCAGCGCGGCCACGAGCAATGACAGGCAGTACGCGCAGCCCACCGCGGCACGGGCCGCGTGCAGCGGGCTCGCCCGCCGGCGGTAGCTCACGAGCTCGCCTCCAGCGGGACCGGCAGATCGGTGCGACCCATGACGGCGAGCGCAAAGTGGTCGCGCAGGCGCGCCGGGGTCAGCGCCGCGGCGGCAGCCGACACGCCGGCCGCGTCGGTTCCGGTGATCAGCCATACCGTCCCAGTGTCGCTCTGGCCGGTGGCCGCGATCAGTCCCGCCCCCGCACCGAGCGTGCGCACGGGTTGCCCGTCCGGGTTCAGCAGCTGGAGCGAGGATCCGTTCGCGCCGGTGAAGCGGGCGTAGACCCCGCTCGACCGCGGCCCGTGATCGATCAGCGTCGCGGCAAGCTCCCCGTGCAGGTCGTGCCAGGTGCCGACCACCACCGCCAGCGTGTCAGGGCCCGAGCCCGTCCCGAGCTCCGCCGTCGGGGCGGGGACACCGACGGCCTTGAACTCGGCGGCGATCCGCGTGCACGCCGTCGCGGCGTCGGAGGCACACGCGAGCGTGGTCGGCAGGCGCCGGCCGCCGGTGCCGTGCACGAACGGCTCGGGGAACGAGCCGACCACGGCCGCGATCGAGTCGGTTGTCCGCCAATCATGCAGGTCCCACCAGATCCGGTCGCCGCGGTTGACCCCGGTGCCGGCCGCCCCGAGAGACGCCTGGAGGCCGTTGACGTAGTAGAACCAGTCGCGCTCCGACGAGGTCCCCGCCTGGCCGTCGATCGATTGGACGAACCCGCCGCCGAAGCGCGTGGTGACTCGGAAGGAGCGCTCGAGCAGGCGCATGACGGTCTGCGAGCCAGGCAGGTGTGGCTCGCTCGCCGAGCCGACGGAGACCGTCCCGAAGTCGCGCGTGACGGTGACCGCGACGTCCGAGGTTCCCTTGCCGGCGCCCAGGCCGCAGCCGGCGAGCGCGATCGCCACCGCGATCGCGCTCGCCGTGGCTGCCACGCGGAGCGTCACTTGGCGATCTTGAACAGCAGCCGCTCCCCTGCGTGGAGCTTGATCCCGCAGACGCCGGTGCTCGCGGGCTTGCCGTTGACGACGATCTCCCAGAAGTCGTTCTTGGGCGGCTTCACGCCGAGGATCGAGGTGACCTCGATGCCGGGCACGCTGGAGAAGTACTTCCCGCTCCACTTGCCGTGCGTCGCGGCATCGAGCGCGCCCGCGGCACTGCCGCCCGAGCACTTGCCCTTCGGCGTTCCTCCTTTAGTGATCGATCCCTTCTCGCCGTGTGCGGCGGTCGGCTTGAGCAGGGTCTTGGTCAGCGACTTGACCTGAACGGTCACCGACGGGCCGGTGCCGGCGGCCAGCGCGACGCCGGAGGCCGCGAGGGCCATGACGAGCGCTCCCACCAGAGCGGCAATGGTCTTGCGATTCATGAGGGCCACCCCTTTCCACGAGGGCTGTTGGCTTTGCGGTCGGAGGCTGGTCTCCTGGCTTCCGGGCCTACCGGTCGCGCCTTCCCGGCGACTGGGCGTCGCCAGTGGCTTCTATGCGAACGGCGTCCCCGATCACAGTGGCGGGTCCGCGCCGGATTTACACCGGCTTCCCATCACCATCGACCTCGAACGAGCGGATGGTACCGCCGCGCATGGCGTCGATGTCGTCGGCCTCTCGCGCTAGGTTGGCTCGCCCGTGACCGACAGCTCGATCGCAAGCCGCTACGGCGCGGTGTTCGACACCATGGCGGTCGAATATGACCGCCACCGCCCGACGTACCCGGACGAGCTGATCGACCGCGCATGTCAAGCGGGTGGCCTGATCGTCGGCGATCGCGTGGTCGAGATCGGCTGCGGCACCGGCCAGCTAACCCGAAGCCTCGTGGCCCGCGGTCTGCACGTGACCGCGGTCGAGCCGGGGCAGAGCTTGATCTCGCTCGCCCGCCGGAATGCCGCCGGCGTGCAGTTCGTGGGTCGCCGGTTCGAGGACGCCGAGCTGTCCGAGCCGTTTGCGGCCGCCTTCTCGGCCGCGGCGTTTCACTGGATCGATCCGGAGGTGAGCTGGCGAAAGGTCGCGCGGTCGCTGGAACCGGGCGGGCTGTTCGCGCTGATCCAGTACTGCGGCGTGCGGGACCCGGAGACCGCGGCCGATGAGGATGCGCTGATGTCGGCACTCGCCGGCGCCGCGCCCGAGATCGCCGCGGAATGGCCCCCGCCCAGGGACCTCGACACGTTCAGGGCCGGCGCCGAGGACCGGCGCGAGAACGTCTCGGAGGTGTGGGCGTGGGTGGGAAGCCAGCCGGTGGCGCGGAGCTACGCCGCCGGGCTGTTCCGCGACGTGGAGATCGCCGTGGTGCCCTCGCTCCTGGAGCAGACGGCCGGTGAGCTCAATGCGCTGTTTCGCACCACCTCGCCGTATCACCGGATGACGCCGGCCCAGCGGGACGCCCTTGAGCGAGCCAACCTCGCGGTCGGCGAGCGGCTCGGTCGACCGATCCGGTCGAGCATGCTCGGCGTGCTCGTCACCGCCCGGCGGGCTGAGGGCGAGCTCTAGACTCGGAGGCCGGCAATGACCGTAAACCTGACCCGCATCTACACGCGTCTGGGCGACTCGGGTGAGACCCATCTGGGCGACATGAGCCGGGTGCCCAAGACGCACCCCCGAATCGAGGCCTACGGCACGGTCGATGAGCTCAACGCCCACGTCGGCCTGGCCCTCACGCTCGAGGACCTGCCGCCCGCCTACGCCGACTGGCTGCGCCGGATCCAGAACGACCTGTTCGACGTCGGCGCAGACATCGCGGCGCCGGAGGATGCGGAGCGTGAGCGGCTGCGAGTGATCCCCGACCAGACGGCGTGGCTCGAGGAGCGCTGCGATGAGGTCAACGCCACGCTGACGCCGCTCAAGTCGTTCGTGCTCCCGGGGGGCACTCGGGCGGCCGCTCAGTTGCACGTCTGCCGCACGGTGTGCCGGCGCGCCGAGCGCCTGGCCATCGCGTGCGGCGACGACTGCAGCGCCGAGGTCGTGCGCTACCTCAACCGGCTCTCGGACCTGCTGTTCATCCTGAGCCGTGGCGCCAACGGCGGCGAAGAGCCGCTGTGGGAGCCCGGCCGCTACCGCTAGCGCCGCACGCTCAGGAGCACGGCGGTCGACACGGCCAGGCCGAGCGCGGCGATCGCCGCGGCCTCGAGCATGAACGCCTGGTGCACGCGGGCGTAGGAGACCACGTCATGCGGGCGCGTGATGACCAGGACCATGCCCAGCAGGCCCGCGCCGACGATCACCGCCCCGGGGGCGCCGAGCACCGCCCGGATCGAGACCTGGCGGGTGCTCGCCCGGTCGATCGGCCAGCGCCGCTCGGCGACAACCAGTCCGGCCACGGCGGCGAGGGTCCAGGTCCCGGCCATCAGGAATCCTCCGAGCACGTCGCTCGGATAGTGCAGCCCCCCGGCCACGACGGAGTAGCCGACCGCGATCGCCAGCGTGGCGCCGAGCGCCGCCGCGACCGGGCGCAGGCGCGCCGGCGCCGCGAGCACCGACACGAGCACGAGCGACATGACCGCCGTCGAGTGGCCGCTCGGCCACGACGCGGGCGGCAGCGGCGAGTAGCCGTGGAAGACCGAGCTCGGCCGTGGCGCCGCCAGGATGTGCTTGAGCAACTCGGTGCTCGCGTTCGCCCCGAGAATGATGACGCCGATCGCCAGTACCACCCGGGGGCGGCCGCGAAACAGCGCGACGGCCAGTGGCACGAGGACCAGGTACACGTACGGGTTCGGTTCGAAAAGCCGGATGAGGTGGTTCGCGATCCAGGCGATGCTGCCGTGGCTCTGCAGGTCGTAGAACTGCAGGAAGGCGGACTGGTCGGCGTGCCGGAAGAAGCCGAGGTGGAAGGCCGCGAACCAGAGCAGGGCCAGCAGCGCGAGGCAGGCGCCCGCGCCGAGCAGCGCGTTCCTGGGGCGAATCGGCATGCACCCCAGGCTAGCGGTGCCGCCGCGCCGGAACCCCGATCTTACGGCGAGGTCGCCTCGACCTCGTGCGGCACGGCGCGGGTGATGCGCATCTCCGGCGCGGTGCCCGTGCGCCGTATGTGCGCGTAGTGCTCGATGTCCTCGGGGGAGGCGACGTCCACGGTCAGGCCGGCGGCCAGCTCGTAGCGGCCGGCTTCGTAGAGCAACTCCTGGTAGCCGGGCGTTCCGGTCGGCTGTCCCTCCACGTCGAGATAGTGCGGCCCGCTGCCAACTATCCAGCGCTGGCCGCCGGGACAGGTGTCAGCGGTCATCTTCGCGGGCCGGACCTCGCGGGCATGCTTGGCGCCTCCGTCGGGCCGCGGCCGCGCCTGGGCGACGTCCAGCGCGCGCCACAGGCGTTCGAAGTTGCGCCGGTAGGGCGCCGGGACGATCGCGACGGGGCCGGGCGAGCCGGCGCCACCGCGGATGGCCTCCGCCATCGGACCGACGAGCACGAACTCGACGTGGTTGGCCTTGAGCCATTTGAGAACCGCGATCGATTCGGCGGACAGGTGCTCGAAGCCCTGGGCCGGTGCGACCGGGCGGCTGTCGATCTGCGGGGGTCGGCGTCTGAGGAGCATGGTGGTGCGTTTCGCCGCACGAGCGCGGAGTCCTTCCGGTAGGTTGGCCCCAGGTGAGCCGGGAAGTCTGGTCGGCGCTGTCCTCGCCGACCCTCCTGCCCCGTGCCACCCGCCCTCGCCGCCCCACTGTTTCTCCTCTCCCTCGCGGTCACGCTGGCCGCGGCGCAGTTGTTCGCGCGGCGGCTCGACCGGCTCGGCGTGCGGTTCGGCTTTCCCGAGGCACTGATCGGGCTGCTCACCGCGCTGGCCGCCGACGGGCCGGAGATCTCCTCGGCGCTGTTCGCGCTGATCAAGGGGGCGCACGACGTCGGCGTCGGCGTGCTGGTCGGCTCCAACGGCTTCAACCTGGCCGCGATGATCGGCCTGAGCGCGCTGCTCACGGGGCGGGTGGAGCTCTCGCGGCGGGTGCTCCTTCTCGAGGGCATGGTCGGCCTCCTCGTCACGGTGCTGGCCGGCGCGCTGTTGCTCGGCTGGCTCTCGCCCGGGATCGCCGCCGGCTCCTCGGCGCTCGTCCTGATCCCGTACCTGGTGCTCCTGCTCACGGGCTCGCGAGTGCTTCGAGAGCCCTCCGAGCAGCCGCCCGACACCGAGGCGAACCCCACGCACCAACTCGTGGGCCTGATCGTTCTCGACGTCGTCCTGATCGTTGCCGGGAGCGCGGGAATGGTCGAGACCGCGCTGACCCTGGCGGGCCACTGGCACGTCTCGAGCGCGGTCCTCGGCGTGCTCATCCTCGGCCCGCTGACCAGCATCCCGAACGCTGCTACCGCGGTCCGCCTCGGGCGGGCCGGTCGCGGCGCGGCCCTCGTCGGCGAGACGTTCAACAGCAATACGATCAACCTGGGCGCCGGGCTGGTCATTCCCTCGCTGTTCGTCACGCTGGCCGGGGCCACCGCCCTGGGCAAGCTCCAGCTCGCCTGGCTGGTGGGCGCCACGCTCCTGACGCTGTTCCTGCTCGCCCGCCCCGGGGGCATGCGGCGCGGCGGCGCCGTCGCGCTGATCGTCCTGTACTTCGCCTTCGCGGGGGGTACGCTCGTGGGCTCATGAACGAGCGGCAGATCCGCGAGCAGCAGATCCGGGCGCGACGGCTGGCCCGGGAGCGCGAGCGGCGAGCCCGAGCCCGCCGCGCCTGGCGCGCGCGCCTGATCGGCGTCGGCGCCGTGCTCCTGGTCGCGGCCGCGGCCGGGGCGATCGCGCTCGCCGCCGGCGGTGGAGGCAAGACGCCGCACGCCGCGCCGGCCAACGCGGCCTCGTCGGCGGGTGCCCTGACGAGAAGAGTCGTCATCCGGCGCGTCGCGCGCTCGCCTCGGAGCACGCCCGGCTCCACCGTCCACGGCACCGCCACCGGGAAGCCGGGGACCGCGACCGTGCCGGTCCTGATGTACCACGTCATCAACCCGCCGCCGAGCGGCGCGCCCTTCCCCGGCCTGTACGTCCCGTCCGACGAGTTCGCCGCCCAGATGCAGGCGCTCAAGGCGGCCGGGTGGCACGCGGTGACGATGGATCAGCTCGAGGCCTATTGGACGCGCGGCGTCCCGCTCGGGCCGGGCAAGCCGATCGTCCTCTCGTTCGACAACGGCTACGCGTCCCAGTACCTGAACGCGATGCCGGTCCTCAAACGGCTGGGATGGGCGGGCGACGAGAACATCCAGCTGAGCGGCCTACCGCCCTCGCAGGGGGGCCTGACCGAAGCTCAGGTGCGCGGGCTGCTCGCCGCCGGTTGGGAGCTGGACACGCAGGGGATCAGCCACGCCGACCTGATCACGCTCGACTCATCGCAGCTGAAGTACCAGGTGACGACGGCGCGCCAGATTCTCCGGAAGCGTTATGACGTGCCGGTCAACTGGTTCTGCTATCCGTCCGGCCACTACAACGCGACGGTGATCGCGGCCGTCAAGTCCGCCGGCTTCGTCGGCTCGACGACGGTCATCCCGGGTTGGGCAGACCGGAGCGAGGATCCCTATCGGCTCCCCCGCCTGCGCGTGCTCGGCGGCACCAGCCCATCGGCGCTGCTCGAGCAGATCGCCACCGCACAGGGCAATGGATCGCCGCCCGCTGCCTACGGGGGCCCGGGCACGGCGTGAGCCCGCCGCAGCGCACGCTCTCGGTCGAGCGGCCGGGGACCTTGCGCGCCGCCCGACCCGATCTGCGTCTCGGGATCGCGGCCTCGGTGGGCTCGGTGGCGGTCGCCACCGGTGCGATCTACGCGCTGAAGAGCCTCGCCCCCGTCGTCTCGCTGAGCGTCGTCTACCTCCCGGCGGTGCTGCTGGTCTCGGCCTACTGGGGGCTCTGGCTCGGCCTGGGCACCGCGCTGCTCAGTGCCGCCGCGTTCAACTTCTTTCACCTTCCACCAGTGGGGCGCTTCACGATCTCCGACAGCCGCAACTGGGTAGCCCTGGCCGCGTTCACGATCGTCGCGATCGCGATGAGCACGATCGCCGAGGCCGCCCGCAGCCGCGCCCTGGAGGCCGAGCGGCGGCGCGCCGAGGCTGATCTGGCCGCCGCTCTGGCTCGCGAGCTGCTCGGCGGATCCGAGACGGCCGGCGCGCTGGGCGCCGCTGCCCGGCGGGTGGCGCTGGCGCTCGGGCTGAGCTCGGCCTCGATCGAGCTGGGCCCCGCCGAGGGCGACGAGCGCCGACGCGCCTACGCGCTGCGCGGAGCCGACGGCGCGCAGATCGCCACGCTGCTCGTGCCGCGCGAGCTGACCGCCGAGGCCGAGGAGCGCCTGGAGGCCTACCTCGTGCCGGCGCTGGAGGCGCTGGTGGGGATCGCCCTGCGTCGTGACGCGTTCCAGGCCGAGGCGGTCGAGACCGCCGCGCTGCGGCGCTCGGACGACATCAAGACCGCCGTGCTGCGCGCGGTGTCGCACGACCTGCGCACGCCGGTGACCGCGATCGTCGCCGCCGGTCACGCGCTGGGCAGCGAGTCCCTGACCGCCGGCGAGCGAACCGATCTGAGCGAGGCCGTGGTGCAGGAGGGCGAGCAGCTGGCCGCCTTGGTCGACAAGCTGCTCGACCTCTCGCGCCTGCAGGCGGGCCGGGCCGAGCCGCGACGAGACTGGGTCTCGCTCGAGGACGTCGTGCTGGCCGCGCGGGACGGCCTTGGGTGGGTGGGCCCAAAGTCGGCCGGGGCGGTACGGCTCTCGATCGAGTCCGACGTGCCACCCATCCGCGCCGACGCCGCCCATTTGGAGCGCGCGTTCGCCAATTTGCTGGAGAACGCCCTGCGCTACTCGGGCGGCTTGCCCGTGTCGGTGCACATACGCCGCAGCGGATCGCGGGTGGACGCGCGCGTGGTCGATCAGGGACCCGGAATCGGACCGGCCGAGCGAGCACGGATCTTCGAGCCGTTCTATCGAGGGCAGGCGGGAGCGAGTAAGAGCGAGCCGTGGCGCGGGTCGGGTCTGGGGCTGGCCATCGCCAGGGGGTTCGTCGAGGCCAACGGCGGCACCCTCTCGGTCGACTCGCTGCCGGGCCAGGGATCGACCTTCGTGATCTCGCTTCCGATCGAGCAACCTGCCGTGCCCGAACCGGAGCCGGCGCCCGCGACTCCGTTGCCGACGTGAGCGACCCACCCCGCCCGCGCGTCCTGGTCGTCGACGACGAGCAGCAGATCCTGCGGGCGCTGCGCGTGATCCTGCGCGAGGCCGGGTTCGAGGCGCTGCCGGCCTCGACCGGCGAGGAGGCGCTCGACGCCGCGGCGCTGCACCCGCCCGACGCGGCCATCATCGACCTCCTGCTGCCCGACATGGACGGCGTCGAACTGTGCCGCCGCCTGCGCGAGTGGACCCAGATGCCGATGATCGTGCTCTCGGCCGTAGGCGACGAGGAGGCCAAGGTGAGGGCGCTGGCCGCCGGCGCCGACGACTACGTGACCAAGCCGTTCGGTCCGCGCGAGCTGATCGCCCGCCTGCAGGCAAACCTGCGCCGCATCGCCCCCGGCCCCGAGGAGGCGGAGGTGCGCGTCGACGGGCTCGAGGTCGACCTCGCGCGCCGCACCGTGCACGTCGACGGCACGGAGGTCCACCTCACCCCCACCGAGTTCGACCTGCTGCGCCAACTCGTACGCAATCGCGGACGGCTGCTGACCCACCGCGAGCTGCTGGTGGCCGTGTGGGGGCCCGGGTACGGCGAAGACACCCAGGTGCTGCGGGCGCACATCGCCAACCTCCGGCGCAAGATCGAGCCGCCGGAGGGCCGGCGCTACATCCGGACCGACCCGGGCGTGGGCTACCGGTTCGCGGCCTGACGCACCCGTCGGGCGCCGTCGCTCGCCGCCGTGGGGCGGACCTGCGCGGCGCCCCGGCCGCCACCGGACCCGTTGCGCCCATTCGCGGGCGGGGTCTCGATCACCACCCGGCAGGGACGATGGGCCAGCAGGTAGGCCGCGGTTGGGCCCAGCGCCCGTTCGGACGGGGGCGCGTGCGCGGTGCCCAGATAGATGATCTCGGCCTTCTGGCGCTCGGCCTCCTCGACGATCGCCGCGCCCGGGCTGCGGGTCCGAATCAAACGGGTCTGCACCTTCAACCCCAGTTTGCGCCCGGCCAGCTTGGCGCTCTCGAGCACGCTCACCCCGAGCTGCTCCTCGTCGTGCAGGCCGGCGTCCAGCGAAAGCTGGTTGGGCACCCGCAGGATGTAGACGGCCTCCACGGTCGCGCCCTCGCCGACCAGCTTCGCCGCCGCGCGCAGGGCCGAGGCGTCGACGTCGGTGCCGAAGATCGGCACGATCGCCGAGTGGTACTCGAGCTCGACGAAGAACGCGGGCCGCTCGCGCCGCACGATCTTGTGACGGCTGGTCAGGTCGAGCCCCTGGCGCCGCCGGTAGACCGCGTAGCCGATCAGCCCCACCACCATCCACCCCGTGCCGACGTAGCGGGCGTCGACGTGCAGGGCGAGTACCGACACCCACGCGGCGAACGTGCCGACCCCACCGATCACCGCGCTGATCGGGATCGCCGCACCCCGGAAGCGGATGTTCACCCCGATCCGGTAAGGCCGTTCGCGGTCCGGGTCCTTGACCCGCAGCGCCACCACCGCGGCGTGCGCGGTGGTGAACGACAGCATCGCCCCGTAGGAGTAGAGGTTGCCGAGGAAGTCGGTCTTGCCCGGGATCAGCAGGATCCCCGCGAACACCGAAAACACCACGATCGTGAACCACGGTGTGCGGTGCTTGGGATGCAGCTGGGCGAAGATGCCGGGCAGCTGACGGTGTTCGGCCAGCGACCACGACAGCCGGGAGATCCCGATCAGGCCGGCGTTGGTGGCGATGAACAGGATCGTCGCCGCCAGCACGCCGACGTAGTAGCGGAGCACGTGGGTGGCTCCGGTGGCCAGCCCGAGGTGCGAGATGATCCCGAGCACCGGGTCGTTCTGGTAGCCGTGCGGGGGCGCTTCTCCCAGCAGCGTGTACGCGTGCGCGCCATGGCCGAGGACCGGCAGCGCCGACAGCGCAACCACGGTCATGCCTGCGTACACGCCCAGCACCGCGATCAGGATGTAGTTGACCGCCCTCGGCACGTCCCGGCCCGGATCGACCGCCTCCTCGGCCATGTTCGAGACCGTCTCGATCCCGGTGTAGGCCAGCATCGCCAGCGACAGGGCGAAGATCAGGTGCGAGTACGTGGGCATCGAGCCGAGCTCGACCTGGTGGACGAGCAGCGACGGGTTGAGCACCAGCACCGCGCCGATGCAGATGATCAGCACCTGCGTGGCGAGGTCGAGCACGGCGAGGATGAGGTTGAGCTTCGCCGACTCGCCGATCCCGCGGATGTTCAGCCACGCCAGGAGCGCGATCACGATCAGCCCGCCGATGACGTCTCCCGGCGGATGGGTGAGCGCCGGCCAGAACGCGCCGAGGTAGTGGGGCACGAAGAACGCCGAGATCGCGATCGTGAGGATGTAGTCGAGGCTGAGCGCCCAGCCGGCGAAGAATGAAATCCACTCGTTGAACGCGTGGCGGGCGAACGACGACGACCCGCCCGCCTCGGGGAACATCGAGGCCCCCTCGGCGTACGTCTTGGCCGTGAGCGCGAACAGCCCGCCGGCCAGCAGGAACACCACCGGCGTGAGCCCCAGCGCGTAAGCCGCGACCAGCCCGAGCGCGTAATAGATCGACGAGCCCACGTTGCCGTAGGCGGTCGCGAACAGACCGCCCACCCCGACGCTGCGACGCAGTCCGTGGGTCTCGATGCGCGCCATGTACCGCCTTCGACGGTAAGCGCGCTGGCGTCAACGACCCGCTAAGGATCGGGCGGTCGGCGTAGAGATTTCGCTAAGACGGGGCCCGATGGCACGTAACTCGGACTATCTCCGAGTTACGTGCCATCGGCGCGTATTCAGACCGACGGGTCGCGCAGGCGGTACCCCACGCCCGGCTCCGTGATCACGTACTGCGGCCGCGACGGGTCGGTCTCGAGCTTGGCCCGGATGTGCGCCACGTGCACGCGCAGGTAGTGCGTCTCGGCCCCGTACTCGGGCCCCCACACCTCGCGCAGCAGCTGGCGATGGGTGACCAGCCGGCCCTGGTACTGGGCCAGCGCGCGCAGCAGGTCGAACTCGATCGGCGTCAGGTGAACCGGCTGGCCGTCACGCGTGACGAGACGGTCGGCGAGGTCGATGACCAGGGCGCCGATCTCGATCCGGGGGCTGCCCCCGACGTCGGCCGAGCGCCGCAGCAGGGCCCGCAGCCTGGCCAGCAGCTCGTCGGTCCCGAACGGCTTGGTCACGTAGTCGTCGGCGCCGGCGTCGAGCGCCCGCACCTTCTCGCGCTCGTCCCCCACCGCTGAGAGCACGAGGATCGGCAGGCGGCTCCACCGACGCACCTCCTCGCAGATCTCCACGCCGCGCCCGTCGGGCAGGACGAGATCGAGGACGAGCGCGTCGGGCGGGCGCGAGACCAACTCGACCAGCGCCTCGGCCTTGGTCTCGGCCGCCTCGACGGTATAGCCGGCGCTGCGCAGGAGGATCTTGAGCCCCCGGACGATTTGCGGCTCGTCGTCGACGACGAGGACCCGAGGCCCGGTGGTGCTCATCGAGACACCCCGACCGCGGTGGCGGGCTGCGCGGCGACCGGGAAGCTGACGGTGAAGATCGTCCCGGTGTCCCGGCCGGTCTGGAGGACGATCCGGCCGCCGTTGGCCTCCACGAAGCCACGGCAGATCGCCAGCCCGAGCCCCGAGCCGGCGCCGCCCACGGACTCGGAGCCGGCATCGCGGCCCCGGAAGAACGGCTCGAACACCTGGGAGCGATAGCGGCGGGGGATCCCGCTGCCGCGGTCGGCCACGCGCACGGCGACCCGGCCGGCGCTCGCCCCACCGGTGATCCGCACCGGCGATCCGGCGGGCGAGAACTTGATCGCGTTCTCGATCAGGTTCGAGAACACGCGCTCGAGCTGC
This sequence comes from uncultured Solirubrobacterales bacterium, assembly GCA_963834625.1. GTDB lineage: Bacteria > Actinomycetota > Thermoleophilia > Solirubrobacterales > Solirubrobacteraceae > Palsa-465. Next base: position 742,117 of record CAWICM010000002.1, read on the forward strand.
GCCGCGTCGGCGCGGACGAGCGGGAGATCGGCCGGCAGCTGGAACTCGATCGGGTGGTCTCCGGACGCGTGGGCGGCCGCCGAGGCGACGACGTCGTGCAGGTCGCACCAGTCGGCCCGCGGGGCCACCGCGCCGGACTCGATGCGCGACAGATCGAGCAGGTCGTCGACCAGCCTGGCCAGCCGCGCGCTCTCGCCGTCGATCACGTCGATCAACTCGGCCCGCTCGGCGTCGGACACGCCCAGCGCGAGCGCCGACCCCGCCGTGGTGATCGCGGTCAGGGGGGAGCGCAGGTCGTGCGAGATCGCGTGGAGAATCGCGGTCTTGGCCACCTCGGCCCGGCGAGCCGCCTCGTTCTCGGCCGCCCGATCGGAGACCCGCTCTCGCTCGACCGCCACGTCGATCAGCCGGCCGATCGGGTCTGCCACGCGCTCGATCGCCTCCCGCTCCCAACCCACGTCACGCGTCAGGTACAGCCAGGCGTTGCCGGCGCGGGCGTGCAACGGAACGCTCATCTCGTCGGCACGCGGGGACGGGGCGGGCTCGAGCACAACCCGGGCGCGCGCGGCGCCGGTGGCCGACGCGATGCGCTTGCCGATCCCCTCGAGCTGGGTGCCCACGCTCTCGCCGGCCAGGATCGCCGAAGCGACCTCGGCCAGCAGCGTGGCCTCGCGCTCCCGGTCGGCGGCCAGCCCGGCACGGCTCTCGGCCTCCGCCGCGCGCTCGCGTGCCACCGCAGCCAGCCGCCCCACCACCACGGCCGCGATCAGCAGCACGATCAGCTCGACGACGTCGTGGGAGTGGGCGATGGCCAGCTGATGGCGCGGCGGGACGAAGAAGTAGTTGAACGTGAGCACGCCGAGCACGGCAGTGATCAGCGCCGGCAGCTGCCCGCGACGGATGGCCACGGCCAGCACCGCGAGCAGGTACAGGATGGCCAGACCGTCGACCGGTGTGCTCGACTGCAGCGCGGCGACGCCACCGGTGGCAACGGCCACCGCGCCCACTATCTCCAGGGCGACCATCGCCGTCCCGCGGGCGCTCGCGCGATCCAGCTCCCGCCTCACGAGCTCGCGCCCCACCCCCAGGGCGCCCGGTGAGGCTCGCCAATCTCTCATCAACGCCTAAGGCTACGCCGCGACGGAAGAGGGCCGTCGCCGCTGCGGGCGCGGCATCGACTCGATGATCACCCGGCAGGGCCGCTCGCGCAGCACGGTGGCGAGTGCGCGGCCGAAGCCGGCGCCGTCCTGGGCCATCGGCATCACGATCGCCGCCGCGTGCATCTCCTTGGCTTCGTCGACGATGCGGCGGCCGGTCTGCCCGGCCCTGACCTTCTCCCAGTGTCCGCTCACCCGCCGTCCGACCTGGACCTTGGCCTCCTCGATGATCGACTGGGCGAGCGCCTCCTGCTCGGGCAGGCTGGCGCTGATCGGGCTATTGGCGGGCACCAGGATCGTCACCATCACGTGGATCCCCCGGCGCCGCCTGGCGGCCAGCCGGGCCGCCGTGGCCAACACCTCGGGAACGAACCCGTGCTCGTCGAAGGCCACCAGCACCGACTCGTACTCGGCCTCGGTCTCGGTCGCCGGGCGTGGAATCGCCACCTTGGTGGTGGTCACCAGATCGAGTCCGTGACGGTGGCGATAGATCGGATACACGATCATCCCGACCGTCAGCCAGCCAACCCCCGCGATCGCCACGCTGGTGTGGAGCGCGGCGAGCACGCACAGCGAGGCGAACGTGCAGAAACCTCCGACGATCGCGAACAACGGCAGGTCGACACCGCGCACGCGCAGGTTCCCCGGAGGCCGGTACGGGCGCTCGACACCCTTCAGCGAGACCCGCATGCGGGTAACCGATAGGTGCGCGATCGTGAACGACAGCATCGCGCCGAACGCGTACAGGTTGCCCAGGAACGTCGCCTGGCCGGGGATCAGCGTGAGCGCGGCGATGAAGCTGAACAAGACGATCCCGACCCACGGCGTGCGATAGCGCGGGTGGAGCTGGCGCAGGCGGTCGGGCACCTGCCGGTGGATGCCCATCGAGTAGGTCAGCCGCGAGACGCCGAGAATGCCGGCGTTGGTCGCGATGAACAGGATCGTCGCGGCGAGCAGGCCGACGTAGATCTCGGCGGCATGCTGGAGCGGCCCCAGATGCAGGGCGCGCACGACACCGAGCACCGGGTCGCCGGCGAATCCCCCGTGCTGGTCGTCCACGCCGAGGAGCGTCTGGTAGTGGTTTCCGACGCGGTGGACCGGAAGCGCCGAAAGCGCGATCGCGGGCAGCAGCGCATAGATCGCGAACACCGCGATCACCACCCGGTTGATCGCCGCCGGGACGGTCTTGCCCGGATCCTTGGCCTCCTCGGACATGTTGGAGATCGTCTCGATCCCGGTGTAGGCGAGCATGCACAGCGGGATCGCGACGAAGAAGTCGCCCCAGCTGGGCGCCAGCCCGAGATGGACGTTGTCCACCAGCGTCGACGGCGAGAACACGAGCACCAGCCCGACCAGCACGATCAGCACCTGAGTGCAGAAGTCGATGATGGCGAGCACGAGGTTGACCCCGACCGACTCCTCGACGCCGCGGATGTTGATCAGGGCGAGCGCGACGATCACCACGATCCCCGCCACTACATCCCCGGGCGGATGCTGGAGGGCCGACCAGAACAGCCCGCCGATGTAGTGCGGGACGAAGAACGCCGACGTGGCGACCGTCAGCATGTAGTTGAGCATCTGCCCCCAAGCCGCGAAGAACGACCAGAACTCGTTGAACGCGTGACGGGCGAAGCTCGAGGAACCGCCCGCCTCGGGGAACATCGCGGTCGCCTCGGCGTACGTCGAGGCGGTCAGGAAGAAGATGAAGCCCGAGATGATGAAGACGATCGGCGTCAGCCCCAGGGCGAGCGCCGCCACGAGTCCGAGCGCGTAGTAGATCGAGGACCCCACGTTGCCGTAGGCACTCGAGGCCAGCGTGTAGGTCCCGAGGACCCGCTGAAGCCCTTCCAGTCGTCGTTCGGCCACTAGCTGGTCCCCGGGGTTGTGCGGTCCTCGAGTTGGGCCAGCGTCTCCTCGGCGTCGGCGTCGAGCTCATCCTGGGCCGCGGGAGCCAGCGCCCGCTCGTTGTCGGCCGGTGGCGGCTGCGTGATGCGCGGCCCCGAGCGGGCCCGCCAATCGGCCGGCGGGGCGGTCAGGATCACCCGGCACGGGGCCTTGGAGATCACGTAGCGCGAGACGTCGCCCACGTAGTTCTCGAGCGGGCCGCCCACGCCTCCCAGGAGCGAGCCGCCGCGCACCCGGGAAGACTCCTCGGCCGCCAGCACGATCGCCTCCACCCCGCGCCGGCGGGCCTCGCGCACGATCGCCTCGCCGGCCCGGCGCGCCCGCACGATCGCGGTCGCCACCTCCACGCCCTCGTACTCCTCCCCCACCAGCTTGGCGCGGGCGAGCGCCTCGCGGGCCCGCTTGACCTGCGCGTCGGGGAGCGGCGCGTCCATCGGCAGCGCGAGCGGGATCTCGAACACCCAGATGGCCTCGATCATCGCGCCCTCAGAGTCGACCTCGTCGCGCGTCTCCCCGGCCAGCCGGCCCGCCGTCTGGATGATGTCGTCGTCGAGCGCGGTGCCCAGGATCGGGACCAGGATCGAGCCGAATTCGGGCTCGAGCGCCTCGTAGCGCAGCGCGCGCTCGGGGATCGTCACCCGACGCAGCAGCGGCTTCTGCTGGCTCTTGCGGTAGACGACGTAGAGCACGATGCCGCCGAGGAGCCAGGCCAATCCGACGTACCGGGCCCCGGAGTGGAACACGAGCAGCGCCAGCCACCCGAGGCCCGACGCCACCGCTCCGACCACGGCCGGGATGGGCACCCTGGCGCCGCGCACGGTTATCGAGAGGGGGACCGTGTAGGGGCGGTCCCGGTCTCGCTCCCGGAAGCGGAGCACGACCACCGAGGCGTGCGCGATCGTGAACGCGAGCATCGCCCCGAAGGCGTAGATGCCGACCAGGAAGTCGAGGTTGGTGGGGAGAACCAGCGCCGCGGCCGCCACCGCGGCGGCGCCGATGACCACGAACGGCGTGCCCCAGCGGCCGTGCAGACGCCCGATCGCGCTCGGGATCTGGCGGTTGGTGGCCAGCGAGTAGCCGACCCGCGAGACGCCGAGCATGGCCGACCCGGCCGCCGCGAACAGCCCGGCTGCGCCGCCGATGGCCACCGCGTACTTGAGCACCTCGGCGACCCAGTGCGGATGGAACGCCTCCACCACGCCCAGCACCGGGGCCTTGATGTGCGTCGTGCCGAGGTCGGTCAGGCCATGGTGGACCGGAAGCGCCCCCACCCCCACCAGCGAGATCCCGACGTAGATCAGGACGATCACCGCCGAGCCGGGCCCCACCAGCAAGTGGACCTGCTTTCGGGTGGCGCTCACCTCGCCGGCGATGCTCGCCGCCGCCTCGATCCCGGTGAAGGCGATCACCGCGATCGGCAGCGCGTAGGCCAGGTCGGTCACGGTCGGGGCGCTCCCCACGTGAATGCTCGCGCTCAGCGCGTGCGGGTCGAAGACCAGCGCCAGCCCGAGCACGATGATCAGCGCCTGGAGGATCAGGTCGGCGGCGGTGATCAGCAGCCGCGGGCGCAGCCGCCGCGCGCTGACCCCGGTCAGGTTGTCGACCGCCACCACGGCGATCACCGCGAAGGCCACGGCAATCTCCAGGGCCCCGTGCCCGATCGGCGCCGCGAAGGCGGCCAGGTAGCTCGGCACGGTGAGCGCCGTGACCGCGATCAGGATCGTGTAGTCGAGGAAGATGGCCCAGCCGGCCACGAAGCTGACCAGCTCGTTGAACGCGTAGCGGGCGAACACGGCCGATCCGCCTCGCTCTGGGTGCATCGAGGCACCCTCGGCGTAGGTCATCGCGGTCAGGCCGAAGAACAGCCCGGCCACCAGGAACACCGCCGGAGTCAGGCCGTTGGCCCGGTGCGCGACGACGCCGAGCGCGAAGTAGACAGAGCTGACCGAGGTCGTGTAGACGACCGCGAACAGCGCGCGATAGCTGAAGGGACGGTCTCTCACATGCTTCTCAGCGCCGCCACGGGCTCCCTACCCCCGTAGCTGTAGATACAAGCGGGCTGCCCCGGCGAGCACGAACAGGATCCCGAGGACGACGCCGGTGGCGATCGCGCCGCCCCCCGCCACCAGCGTGCGCACGACCAGGGCGACCCCGATCACGATCATCGCGATCGAAAGGACCCGAGTCGAAGAGCTGTGCAGCTGGCGCCGCCGAGGCATGCACAGCGAAGCGTAGATGGTCCTCTTCACGAAATCTTGATGCCCGCGGGGCCAATCTGCATACGGCGTTTACGGCACCGGGCATCACGTGGGCCGAGATCGACCCTAGATCGCGGTGGTTGGCTCGGATGAAGCGCGTACACGTCCTCTCCAGGCGGCTCGGAGCCCAGCTCCACCGACGCCGGCTCGACCACCAGCTCGCGGATGGTCTCGATCCCGTCGAGCTCGAGGACCGGGCGCTGCGGGCCAGCCAGCTCGTGGCGATGAGGGCACGGCGACGGATCGCCGACGGACTGCAGTTGTGAAGACCCGTCTTCACAACATCTGTATGGCCAAGCGCGCTTTCTGAATGGTCTCTTGATTTGACGCGGGGCACGATCTGTCCATGGACGTTCTAGCCATATTGATCGGAGTGCTGATGTTCGCCGTGCTGATCGCGCTGATCTACGGAATCGACGCGATATGAGTGGCGCGGATCTGTTCGGACTGATCGCCTCGGCGCTGGTGTGCATCTACCTGCTCTACGCGCTGCTGCGAGGAGAGAAGTTCTGAGATGACGTTTCTCGGCTGGCTGACGATCTTCCTGTTCGTCGTCATCCTCACGCTGCTGGCCATGCCGCTCGGGCGGTACATGTCGGCTGTGTACGCCGGCGAGCGGACGTTCCTCGACCCGCTGTTCCTCACACCCGAGCGTCTCTTCTACAAGATCATCCGAGTCAACCCCACCCGGCCCCAGGACTGGAAGGCGTACGCCAAGAGCCTGATCATCTTCTCGCTCGCCGGATGGCTGTTGCTCTATTTCATCCTGCGCACTCAGACGCTGTGGAACTGGACCGGGTTGAACCCGCAGGGCTTCCACTCGGCGCCGTGGGACGTGACGTTCAACACCACCTCGTCGTTCGTGACCAACACGAACTGGCAGTTCTACAGCGGCGAGACCACGATGAGCTACTTCAGCCAGATGGCCGGGCTCACCGTGCAGAACTTCCTCTCCGCCGGCGTGGGGATTGCGGTGGCCGTCGCGCTCATCCGTGGGGTTATCGGGCGCAGCGGCAAGAGCATCGGCAACTTCTGGTTCGACCTGATCCGCACGGTGCTCTGGGTTCTGACCCCGATCTCGTTCGTGGTCGCCCTGATCCTCGTGTTCCAGGGCTCGATCCAGAACTTCTCGCATTACGTGAACTTCAACGGGCCGACCGGCCTCGCCAATCAGCTGGCCATGGGCCCGGTCGCCTCCCAGGAGGCGATCAAGAATCTGGGCACCAACGGAGGCGGCTTCTTCAACACCAACTCGGCGCACCCGTTCGAGAACCCCACCGGGTTCACCAACTTCGTCGAGATGCTGTCGGTGCTGGTCATCCCCGCCGCGCTGGTGTTCATGTACGGCAAGATGGTCGGCAACCGCCGGCAGGGATACGCCATCTTCGCGACGATGGCGGTGATGTTCCTCGGCGGCGTCTCGGTCGCGTACATCGCCGAGGCGCACGGCTCGCCCGCGCAGCACGCCGCCGGCCTGCACACCCAGGTGGTCGCCGGGTCGACCGGCGGCAACCTGGAAGGCAAGGAGCAGCGCTTCGGGATTGCGGGCTCCGCCCTGTTCGACGTGGTCACCACCGTCACGTCGTGCGGCGCGGTCAACAGTGCAATCGAGTCTTACACGGGGATCGGAGGAGCGGTCCCGATGGCGAACCTGTCGGCGAGCGAAGTGATCTTCGGCGGCGTCGGCACCGGGCTCTATTCGATGCTCCTGTATGTCCTGCTGGCTGTGTTCATAGGCGGGCTGATGGTCGGCCGAACACCCGAGTACCTCGGTAAGAAGATCGAGGCCAGAGAGATCAAGCTGGTCGCGATCGGCCTGCTGATCACGCCACTGGCCGCTCTGTTCGCGACCGCCCTGGCCACCGCCAGCAAGGCGGGGCGCGCGTCGATCTCCGCCGCCGCGACGGGACCCCAGGGCTTCTCCGAGTCCATCTACGCCTATCTGAGCCAAGCGAACAACAACGGCTCCGCCTTTGCCGGCTACACCGGCTTCATCCAACCCAACGCGGGCAGCCTCGGCTCGCACGGCGTCACCTTCGCTGACCTGCTGGGCGGCGGGACGATGCTGTTCGCGAGGTTCGCCCCCATCCTGTTCGCACTCGCCGTGGCCGGGGCGCTCGCCGGCAAGCGAGTGAGCCCCGCCGGCCTGGGCACCATGCGCACCGACAACGTGACATTCGTGGTGCTGCTGATCGGAGTCATCGTCCTGGTCGGCGCGCTCACGTTCTTCCCCGCCCTCCTGCTCGGACCGATCGTCCAGGGCCTAACCACTCACCTTTACTAGTGCCCGCCCGCGCAACTACGCCCGCATTCGAGCCGCCTCTGGCGGCGCTGCGCGGCGTCCTCGCCACCTCGCGTAGCGCTGCTACGCGTCGGCGGCTGCGTCCTTGCGCAGCATCCGCCAGCGACGACTCTCGGTGCGGGCGTACTTACTCGGACGGACACTAATGGCAATCAAGCGCGACATGATCAACTCTGCGATCGGGATCCTCGTGCTGACTCTGTTCTGCGGGATCCTGTACCCCCTCGTAATTACCGGCATAAGTCAGGTTGCCTTCCCTGGCAACGCCGACGGCCAGATGGTCTATGTGAACGGCAAGCTGGTCGGCTCCAAGATCATCGGGCAGAACTTCGCCCTTCAGGTGGTGAAGAACGGTAAGCCGGTCGTCGACAAGAACGGCAACCCAGTCACGGTTCCGGACCCGCGCTACTTCCAGTCACGGCCGTCCGCCACCGTGCCCCCGAACAACGGGGCGGCTACCACCTTCTCCAACCTGGGCCCCAACAATGTGGCCACCGAGCAGGCGATCGCCGCGAACATCAAGTCCTACCTGGCGCTCGAGAAGCCATATGACTCGGGGCTGACCACAGCCACCGTGCCGGTCGATGCGGCCGACACCTCGGCCTCGGGCATCGACCCTGACATCTCGGTCGACAACGCCGCCATCCAGGCCCACCGGATCGCCGCCGTCCGTCACCTGCCGATGTCCACGGTCACGCGCCTGATCAAGCAGTACACCGACGGCCGCGGGCTCGGGTTCTCGGGTGAGCCGGGCGTGGATGTACTCCAGCTCAACCTCGCCCTCGACCGCGTGACTGGAGCCCATTGATGAGTGTCACCACGCCTTCTGAGGAACGTCCTCAGCGTCCGCAGCGCCAGCGCGCCGAGCGCCGAGCGGTATCGCTGTTCCAGCGCGACATCGTCCGTCACGCCCTGATCGACAGCTTCACCAAGCTCGACCCGCGCGTGCAGATCCGCAACCCGGTGATGTTCGTGGTCGAGATCGGCGCAGTCATCACCACCGTCACCTGGTTCATCCAGCTGTTCGGTGGCCAGGCGCTCGGCGGCAACGACCCGTCCTGGTACACGTTCGTGATCTCGGTCTGGCTGTGGCTGACCGTGGTGTTCGCCAACATGGCCGAGGCGTTCGCGGAGGGTCGCGGCCGCGCGCAGGCCGACACGCTGCGCTCGATGCGCCAGGAAACCGTCGCACGGCTCGAGGACGGGACGACCAAGCAGGCGTCGGAGCTCCTCAAGGGCGACGTGGTCGTGGTGACCGCCGGCGAGCTGATTCCCGGCGACGGCACGGTGATCGAGGGCATCGCCTCGGTTGACGAGTCCGCGATCACCGGCGAATCCGCGCCGGTCATCCGCGAGTCCGGCGGCGACCGCAGCGCCGTGACCGGCGGCACCCGCGTGCTGTCGGACCGGATCGTGGTCGAGATCACCCAGGAGCCCGGCCACTCGTTCCTGGAACGGATGATCGCGCTGGTCGAGGGCGCCGCCAGGCGTAAGACGCCGAACGAGATCGCGCTGAACATCTTGCTGGCCGGCCTGACCCTGATCTTCATGATCGTGGTGGCGACGTTGCGCCCGTTTGGGCTGTTCGCGGACACGGCGATCTCGGAGACCACCCTGATCTCTCTGCTCGTCGCGCTGATCCCGACCACGATCGGGGCTCTGCTCAGCGCGATCGGAATTGCGGGCATGGACCGGCTTGTTCGCCGCAACGTCCTCGCGTTGAGCGGGCGTGCCGTCGAGGCCTCGGGGGACGTCGACGTGCTACTGCTCGACAAGACCGGCACGATCACGATCGGCAATCGGTTGGCGAGCGAGTTCATTCCGATGCCGGGCGTCTCGGAAGCCGAGCTCGCCGAGGTCGCACAGATGGCCTCACTCGCCGACGAGACGCCCGAGGGACGCTCGATCGTGGTCCTGGCCAAGCAGTACGGGATCCGCGAGCACGACATGGCGGACCTGCACGCCGAGTTCGTCCCGTTCACCGCACAGACGCGGATGAGCGGCGTCAACCTCGACGGCCGGCACCTGCGCAAGGGCGCCGGGGACGCGGTGATCAAGTTCGTCACCGATGAGGGCGGCCGGCCGCCGGCCGAGCTCCAGCCCGTGCTCGACCGGATCGGGCGCGAGGGCGGGACGCCGCTGGCCGTCGCGCGCGACTCGCAGGTCATGGGCGTCATCTATCTCAAGGACACGATCAAGGAGGGGATGCGCGAGCGCTTCGACCACCTTCGGGCCATGGGCATCCGCACCGTGATGATCACCGGCGATAACCGGCTCACCGCGGCCAAGATCGCCGAGGAGTCCGGCGTGGATGACTTCCTGGCCGAGGCCACCCCCGAGGCCAAGCTCGCGCTGATCAAGGAGCAGCAGGCGCAGGGACGGATGGTCGCCATGACCGGTGACGGGACCAACGACGCGCCGGCGCTGGCGCAGGCCGACGTCGGAGTGGCCATGAACACCGGCACCCAGGCCGCCCGCGAGGCCGGCAACATGGTCGACCTCGACTCCAACCCGACGAAGCTCATCGAGATCGTGGAGGTCGGCAAGCAGCTGCTGATCACGCGCGGGTCGCTGACCACGTTCTCGATCGCCAACGACGTGGCCAAGTACTTCGCGATCCTGCCCGCGATCTTCGCCACCACCTACGCCTTCAAGGGCTCCCAACCACCCGGCCTCGGGCCACTGCACGTGCTGAACATCATGAACCTCGGCACCCCCCGCTCCGCGGTGATCTCGGCCATCATCTTCAACGCGATCGTGATCCCGCTGCTGATTCCGATCTCGCTGCGCGGCGTCCAGTACCGGCCCATCGGCGCCAGCGCCCTGCTCCGGCGCAACCTGCTGATCTACGGACTGGGCGGGATCATCGCGCCGTTCATCGGGATCAAGCTGATCGACCTCGTGGTCCACAATCTGTTGGGGGCGTGACTCATCACGGGCACCACAAGGTCTTCCTGGGCATGGCCGCCGGCGTCGGCAAGACCTACCAGATGCTGCGCGAGGGCCAGGCCGAGGCCGAGAACGGACGTGATGTGGTGATCGGCTACGTCGAGCCACACGGCCGCGCCGACACCGTCGCGCAGGCCCAGGGCCTCGAGCTGGTGCCGCGGCGCCGTGTCGCCTACCGCGACTCGGTGCTCGAGGAGATGGACCTGCCCGGGCTCCTGGAACGCCAGCCCGAGCTGGCCCTGATCGACGAGCTCGCGCACACCAACGCCCCCGGCCTCGAGCACGAGAAGCGCTACCAGGACGTCGACGACGTGCTGGCGGCCGGCATCGACGTGTTCTCGACCGTCAACGTCCAGCACCTCGAGAGCCTCAACGACCAGGTCGCCGAGCTGACCGGGATCCGCGTCCGGGAGACCGTGCCCGATGCCGTGCTGGGCGCGGCCGACGAGATCGTCCTGATCGACATCACCCCGCAGTCGCTGATCGACCGGCTGATCGCGGGCAAGATCTACGCGCCCGAGCGGGTGCCGACCGCGCTCAACAACTTCTTCAAGGTCGAGAACCTCGCCGCGCTGCGCGAGGTCGCGCTCAGGCAGGTGGCCGAGGAGGTCGAGGCCAAGCGCATCCCCGCCGAGAGCGGAGGCGGCGGCCGTCCCGGCGACGAGCGGCTGATCGATCGCGCCGCGCCGGCCGCGGTCGGCGAGCGCCTGCTCGCATTGGTCACCCCGGAGGCCTCCTCCCAGCGCGTGGTCAGACGAGCCTGGCGCTCGGCTCAACGCCTGGGCGCAGATCTGGACGTCCTGTGGGTCGCCGATCACGAGCCGACCGAGCCCGAGCGCGAGCAGCTCGACGCGCTGCGCCGGCTATCCAGCGTGCTCGGCGCGCACCTGCTGGTCGAACACGGCGACGACGTCGCGACGGTCACCCAGCGGGTGGCCCAGGATCGCGGCACCACGTATCTATTGATGGGCACGCCGAAGCCGCGCGGAGCGCTTCGGCGTCTGACTCAGTCCTCGCTTCCCTTCCGGTTGCTCGAGCTGCTGCCCGGCGTCGACCTGCGAATCGTGGCGGAACGGACTCAGCGAACGAAGGGAGACTCGACATGACCGCCCTACTGATCGTCCTCGTGGTGATCCTGGCCGTCGCCGTCACGGTGCTGGCGGCCCCGCGGCTGCTTCGCCCTCGCCACGCGCCCACCGTGACCCCGCCCCGGCCGAACCGGCGGGTTCTCTTCCCGTTCGTGGCCGAGGACCTGTCGGAGCGGGCGCTGGCCGCCGCGCTGCGGTTGGCCGTCGCCGACGGGGCCACGCTGGTTCCGGTGTTCCTGGCCCGGGTCTCGCTCGACCTGCCCCTCGACGCGCCGCTGCCGCACCAGTGCTCGATGGCGGTGCCGCTGCTCGAGGTGATCGAGCAGAAAGCCACCGAGGTCGGCGTGCCGGTCGATTCGCGGATCGAGCGTGGTCGCAACCGCCGGCACGCGTTGCGCCAGGCGATCGCCAACGAGCGCTTCGACCGCATCGTGATCGCCGCGGCATCGCAGGGCTCTCCCGGCTTCGACGCCGACGACGTGGCCTGGCTGATCGGCAACGCGCCGGGCGAGATCGTCGTACTCCGCCCCGGCTCGAACGACCGACAAACAGCTGTAGCGGAGCGCGCGCTGCCAGTCGGACCGCACTCGAGCGAAGCTCACGTGCGATCCGACCGGCAGGCGGGCTCCAGCCCCGTTCAATCGTGCAGGTGAAATGGCAGGATCGCGATGACCACGCTCGTGCGCGCCTTGAGCACCGCGGCCAGCAGCCGCGCCCGCTGGTTGTGGAGGATCTCGTGCCGGCGCTTGCGCGGGACGATCTCGGGGATCAGCACGGTGATCGTGGCGTCCTCGTCCTCGACCGACTTGACGTAGCGGAGCACGCTGCGCACGAGCGAGCGCTGACGGTCGAGCAGCACCTCGATCGGCACGCCGCATGCCCACTCGTCCCATTCGCGCTTCACCCGCTCGGCCTCCTCCTCGTCGCCCGCCACCGCCACCGCCACGACCGTCTCCCCCAGGGACAGCCCGGCGCTCACCGCCTTCTGGGTGAGCAGGTTGACCGTCGACGCCGGGACGATCACCACGCTGTGGCGCTTGCGGGGTGGTGGCGGCGTCTTGCCGAGCTTGAGCTCGACCGCCACCGCCGCGTAGTAGCGCTCGGTGGCGGTGAACAACAGCATCAAACTGGGGATCGCGATCGTCACCACCCACGCCCCGGCGAGGAACTTCGAGACGAGGAACACGACCACGGCGAGGGCGGTCATCGCGGCGCCGGTGCCGTTCAAGGCCACACGCAGCCGCCAGTGCTTCGCACGCTCGCTCACCCAATGCCGGACGAGGCCGATCTGGCTGATCGTGAAGCCGATGAACACGCCGATCGCGTAGAGCGGGATCAGGTCGTTGGTCTTGGCGTCGACCGCGGCGAGAAGGAGCGCCGCCAGGATCGCGAGCGCGCCGATCCCGATACGGTAAATCGGCTTCTCGGATCGCAGGTAGAAGGCATGCGGCAGCCGATGATCCTTCGCGAGCAGGCTCATCAACACCGGCAAGCCTCCGAAGCTGGTGTTCGCCGCGAACGCCAGCACCGCGGTGACCGCGAGGTTCGAGACGTAGAACGGCCACCCGGTGCCGAACGCCCCGGCGGTGAGCTGGGCGAGGACCGTGACGCCTCCGCGCGGCACGACGTGGTGGGCGCGGATCAGGGCGCCTAGCCCGACCAGCATGACGCCGAGCAGCAGCCCCAGCGAGATCTCGGTTCGCTGCGCCGTCCTCACCGCCGGTTGGCGGAATGCAGGCACGCCGTTGGAGATCGCCTCGACGCCGGTCACCGCCGAGCACCCGGCGGCGAACGCCTTGAGGATCAGCACGATCCCGAGCGCCTCGCTGGCATGGAAGGTCTCGGCCGACCCGACCTGGGCGACCGGATGTGAGCGCAGCATTCCGATCACGATCGTGGCGAAGATGCTGAGCAGGAACACCGCAGCCGGCGCGATCAGGAACTTAGCCGACTCGGAGATCCCGAACATGTTGATCACGGTGAGAATCACCAGTCCGGCCAGCGAGACCAGCAGCAGGTGGTGCGCCAGCGACGGGAACACGCTGCCCAGGCTGGCCGCGCCGGCGGCCAGGCTGACCGCCACCGTCAGCACGTAGTCGACGACCACTGAGGCGGCGGCCAGCAGGCTCGGCCACCGCCCCAGGTTGGCCTTGGCCACCGCGTAGGCCCCGCCTCCCTCGGGATGCGCCGCGATCACCTGCGTGTAGGAGACGACCAGGATCGCCAGCATCACGGTGATGACGATCGTGATCGGGAGCATGGCGCTCAGCGCTCCGGTGCCCGCCGCGACCAGCGCCAGCATGATCGCCTCGGGCCCGTAGGCGACGCTCGAGAGCGCATCCAGGCTGAGCGCCGCCAGGCCCTTGATCACCCCGAGGTCATGTCCCTCCTCGGCGTGCTTGCCGGCGCGCGGCGGCTGGTCGCGCTGCACGCGGCGATACAGACGCCGATGGCTCCGCCGGCCCCGGACCGTGACCCCGGGCTGCTGCTCCGTTTCGGCGCTCACGGGCGTAACTGTGACACCCCTGAGAGAGGCTCGTAACGCGTGGGTAGCATCGATTTACATGGACGAACCCCAGAACGGCGGCTCCGCGGCAGGGCTGAGCCGCGCCCGGCGGATGCTGGTGCTCGGGATCTGCTGCCTGAGCCTGCTGATCGTCGGCCTCGACACGACGATCGTCAACGTCGCGCTGCCGGCCATCCGCAACTCGCTGCACGCCTCGGTCTCGGGCCTCCAGTGGACGATCGACGCATACACGCTGGTACTGGCCAGCCTGCTCATGCTGGCCGGCTCGACCGCTGACCGGATCGGCCGCAAGCGGATCTTCCGCGCGGGCCTGGTCGTGTTCTCGCTCGGCTCGCTGCTGTGCGGACTGGCCCCCAGCCTGGAGCTGCTGATCGCAGCGCGGGTGCTTCAGGCGATCGGCGGATCGATGCTCAACCCGGTGGCGATGTCGATCATCCGCAACGTGTTCGACGACCCGCGCGAGCGGGCTCAGGCGATCGGCGCCTGGGGAGCGGTGTTCGGCCTCAGCATGGCCCTCGGCCCGGTCGTGGGCGGAGCGCTGGTCGACTCGGTGGGCTGGCGCGCCGTGTTCTTCGTCAACGTCCCGATCGGGGTCCTCGCCTTCGTGCTGACGACTCTGTACGTGCCTCGTTCGCGTGCGGCCCGAGCCCGGCGCCTGGATCCGGTCGGGCAGATCCTGGTGATCCTGGCGCTGGCCTCGGTCACCTACGCGATCATCGAGGCGCCGCGCACCGGCTGGACCTCGGCCGGAACGCTCGGGCTGTTCGCGTTCTCGCTGTTCTCCTTCGTGGGCCTGGTGTGGTACGAGTTGCGCCGTCGCGAGCCGCTGCTCGAAATGCGCTTCTTCCGCAGCGCGCCGTTCGCCGGCGCCAGCACGATCGCCCTATGCGCTTTCGCGGCCACGGGCGGATTCCTGTTCCTGAACACCCTGTATCTCCAGGGCGTGCGACATCTCTCGCCTTTCCACGCCGGGCTCTACCTGCTCCCGATGGCCGGAATGGTGCTGGTGTCCGCGCCGATCTCGGGACGGCTGGTCAGCCGACGGGGCGCCCGGCCGTCGCTGGTCGGCGCCGGGGCCGCGCTGATCATCGCCTCGCTGATGCTGACCCGGCTCACCCCCACCACCTCCAGCGGATACCTGCTCGTCGCCTACTTCCTGTTCGGTCTCGGGTCGGGCCTGATCAACCCGCCGATCACCAACACCGCGGTGTCCGGAATGCCTCCCTCCCAGGCGGGGGTGGCCGCGGCGATCGCCTCCACCAGCCGACAGGTCGGCATGACCCTGGGCGTGGCGGTGATCGGCGCGATTTCGGGCGGCGCGATCTCTGGGGCGATCGGACCGGGCTTCGCCGCCGCCACCCACGCCGGATGGTGGATCTGCGCCGGACTCGGCCTGATGTCGCTGGTCCTCGGCGTGGTGACCACCACCCGCTGGGCCGAGCGCACTGCCCAGGAGACCGCCGAGCGCTTCAGCGAGGCGGACCCGCCGAGCGTTGAGAACCGGGGCCGCTACGGGGCGCGCGAGCTCGCGCCCAGCTAGGCCGTTCGGGTACTTCTCGAGGCCGCTTCGGGCCACTTCTGCAAAGACGGTTGATCGCGGGCGCCCAGATCGAGATGATGGGCTCATGCTCGGGGTGCGCCGAGTCAGCAGTCAATCGCCAGGAGGAGGTAACCAAATGCCACCGGTCAGCTACCAGACGATCAAGCTCAGCAGAGGCAGGCATTCCTCGCCCGAGCACGGTGCCTGCGTGATGGAGCTGGCGTCGATGCTGGCGGGAGAGAGCTTCAGCGACCATCCCCGCTCGGTCTCGAGACCGATTGCTTCGTTCCTTCGCGGCTACAACGACCTCGTCGACGACCGCCGCCGGGGCGACCTCTACCGCTACGCCGCCCAGACCGTCGGGACCGCGTCCTCTAACGAGGTGGAGCAGGCCCGGGTGGCGCGTCTGCTGGCGTGGGGCGACGAGTGCTGGCGCCGGCGCTCAGCGCGCTCGCTGCTCGAGCGCCTGCGGCTGCGCCGCGCCTACAACGAGCGCTCGAGCGATCCCGAGCCGGCCGGCACGTTCGCCGTCCGCGCGATCGGCAAGGTCAGTGACGAGGCTCACGTGCGTGCGCTGAGGCTGATCGACGAGCTAATTGGGATGACGTCGGCTGGGACGATTCTCGCCGCGTTCGCCGAGCAGGCGACCCCGGAGGACGCGCAGGCTCCGGCCTGAGAAAGGGCTCAGGCCGCGGGTCGTAGGGCATCGAGCTCGCGGTTCTCCGCGAGCTCGGCCAGGGCCTTGCGTTCGAGCCGGCGCACGGTGTCCTGGGAGATCCCCAGCCGCCGGCCGGTCTCTGAGAGCGGCGTCGGGTCGTCGCCGTTGATGCCGTAGCGGAGCTTGACCACCGCGCGCTCGCGCTCGGGCAACTGCTCGAGCGCGCGTAGCAGCGCGTCCTCGCGCAGCACGATGTCGACCTCCTCCTCGGGCCCGCGCTCGTCGCTGGCCAGCAGCGCGCCGAACGGGGTGTCCTCACTCTCGCCGACCGGGCGGTCGAGGCTCGTGACCACCCTTGAGGCCGCGCGCGTCTCCTCGAGTTCCTCGACCGTGAGCTCGGCCACCTTGGCCAGCTCCTCGTCGGTCGGGTCGCGTCCGAGCCGGGCGGACAGCTCACGGTGGGCGCGGGCGATCTTGCGCTCGCGCTGACCTAGATGTACCGGAATCCGGATCGTTCGGGACCGGTTATCCAGGGCGCGCTGGATGGCCTGGCGGATCCAGAACGTCGCGTAGGTGGAGAATTTGTAGCCCTTGCGCCAGTCGAACTTCTCGGACGCCCGGATCAGACCGAGGATCCCCTCCTGGATCAGATCGAGCAGGGGCAGCTCGTGACCCTGGTACTTGCGGGCATTCGAGATCACCAGCCGCAGATTGGAGTTGACCAGCTGGCCCTTGGCCTCGAGATCGCCCCGCTCGATGCGCTTGGCCAGCTCGACCTCCTGCGCACGGGTGAGCAGTGGGTAGCGGCGGACTTCCTGCAGGAAGAGCGACATCGCGTCGGTGGTGCGCTCGGCCAGATCGCCGTTGGCGTAGGTGGTCTGCTCGACCACCTGGCGGCCGCAGTCATCGCGCACGTCGATCCCTCGCTCCTGCAGCATGTCGTGCACGAGCTGGCCCTCGTCGTCGCCCAGATCGGTCTCCTGGATAAGCTCGCTGAGCTCCGAGAGCTCCACGCACGCGTCGCCACGCGCCTCGGCGCGCGTCGCGAGCTGGTCCACGAGCTCCTGGACCGTCTCGGAAGCGACCGAACTCTCACTGTCTCTCGTCATGTTTTCCTCCTACCCAGCCCGGACACTATCGGCACACGATGAGCCCTGACGCGACGCGCCCGTTCGGATCCCTGTACAGCCACGGATTCGCCCGTGTGGCGGCCGCTGTGCCGCACATGCGGATCGGCGAACCGGCCTTCAACGCCGATCGCACGCTGGCCCTGGCCCGGCAGGCGTCCGACGATCACGCCGTTCTGGTCGCCTTCCCGGAGCTTGGGCTGTCGGGCTATTCGATCGACGACCTGCTCCACCAGGGAGCGCTGCTCGACGGGGTCGAGGAGGCGATCGCGCGGGTCGCGGCCGAGAGCGCTTCGCTGCAACCGATCATCGTGGTGGGGGCGCCGCTGCGGGCCGAGCACGGGCTGTTCAACTGCGCGGTCGTCATCCACCGGGGCCGGGTCCTGGGCGTTGTGCCGAAGTGCTACCTGCCCGAGTACCGCGAGTACTACGAGAAGCGACAGTTCCGAGCCGCGCGCGACGCGATCGGAGATCGCGTCCGCCTGGGAGACGAGATGGTCCCGTTCGGCACCGATCTGTTGTTCTGCAGCCGGGATCTCAGCGCGTTCGTACTGCACGTCGAGGTGTGCGAGGACGTGTGGGCGCCGCTTCCGCCGAGCACGTTCGGCGCCATGGCCGGGGCCACCGTGCTGACCAACCTGTCGGCGAGCAACATCACGATCGGCAAGGCCGTCTTTCGCCGCACGTTGTGCTCAGCCCAGTCGGCTCGGACCATCGCCGCCTACCTGTACACGGCGGCCGGGATGGGCGAGTCGACCACCGACCTGGCCTGGGACGGCCAGGCGCTGATCTACGAGAACGGCGACCTGCTGGCCGAGGCCGAGCGCTTCTCGACCGATGAGCAGCTGATCGCCTGTGACGTCGATCTCGACCGGCTCGTCTCCGACCGAGCCAGCACCTCGAGCTACGGCGACTCGATCCACGACTACCGGGACCGGCTCGCCGCGATGCGCCGGATCGACCTGGAACTGGGGATCTCGAGCGGGTCGGCGGCGCCGCTGCAGCGCCGGGTTGAGCGCTTCCCGTACGTGCCGGCTGATCCTGTGAGCCGCAACGAGCGCTGCGAGGAGGTCTACAACATCCAGGTTCGCGGCCTGGAGACCCGCCTGCAGGCCACCGGGATCGAGAAGATCGTGATCGGCGTCTCAGGCGGGCTCGACTCGACCCACGCCCTGATCGTCGCCGCCCACGCGATGGACCGGCTGGGCCTCCCGCGCCGCAACGTGCTGGCCTACACGATGCCCGGGTTCGCGACCAGCGAGCACACGCTGCGCAACGCCCACCGGCTGATGGAGGCGCTAGGGGTGAGCGCTTCCGAGATGGATATCCGGCCGGCCGCTACTCAGATGCTGCGGGACCTCGGCCACCCGGCGGCCGAGGGGGCCGACGAGTACGACATCACCTACGAGAACGTGCAGGCCGGCGAGCGCACCTCGCACCTGTTCCGCCTGGCCAACTATCACGGCGGGCTCGTGCTCGGCACCGGCGATCTGTCCGAGCTGGCACTCGGCTGGGCGACCTACGGGGTCGGCGACCAGATGTCGCACTACCACGTCAACGCCTCGGTGCCCAAGACGCTGATCCAGTTCATGGTCCGGTGGGCAATCGACACCGATCAGTTCGGCGCGCACGTGAACGAGGTCCTCGACTCGGTGCTGAACACCGAGATCTCGCCCGAGCTGGTCCCCTCGAGCGGCGAGGACGGCGACGAGCTCCAGGGCAGCGAGAAGGTCGTCGGCCCCTACGAGCTCCAGGACTTCTTCCTCTACTACATCCTCCGCTTCGGGTACCCGCCGGGCAAGGTGGCCTTCCTGGCCCTGCACGCCTGGGGCGACCGGAACTCCGGGTCCTGGCCGGATCTGATCCCCGAGGAGCGGCGCAACGCGTACTCGCTGGCGGAGATCAAGCACTGGCTCGGGGTATTCCTAGAGCGCTTCTTCCACACCAGCCAGTTCAAGCGCTCGGCCATGCCCAACGCGCCAAAGGTCGGATCCGGCGGGTCGCTGTCGCCGCGCGGGGATTGGCGCGCGCCGAGCGACGGCTCCGCGGTCACGTGGCTCGAGCAGCTCCGGGCCTCGGTGCCCGATTCCCCCTGATCCACCGCGGCACGAACCTGCACACCCCGAAGCGCCCCACCCCCAAACCGAGGGCGGCGCACAGAGACCAATTCGTAACGCTAGCGCCGGCGGCGGACGTGACGGCGAAGCTGGAGAATCCGAGCGGCACCGACGAGCCCCATGAGCAGCGCGCCAGCGATCGCCGCGAGCAGCAGCGCCACTCCCAACGGGAGATGGAACCCCGCGCCGAAATAGCTGATCTTCACGCTCTTGGTGTTCTCGAGGATGAACACCAGCAGCAGGATCAGCACCACCGCGAACGCCAGCAGGGCGTTGTTGAGCAGCGCCGTTCGGGTCTTCGGGATCGTGTCGCGCTCCGGGGCGGGACCCGCGGTTTCGTGCTGCGCCTCGGGTGCGGTCGCGGGAGCGCCCTCAACCGGTTCGCTCGCGAGCCCGGCCTCTCGATCCCCGGCCCGCTCCGGCGCATCTCCTGAAGCGGGATAAGTCACTGAACATGCTTCTACCCGCCGACGGTGCCGTGAAGCCAGGTGCCCTGGGTCATAAGTCCGAACTCGGCGACAGCCGAAGCTCGAGATCGCAGTTGTGACCCATATGTGGCACTGAATCGGGATTCACCACAGGCGGGACGCCGAGTCCGCGGTTATGACCCAGGCCCGCCCGGCAAGCCTCGTTTGAACGCCCGGCTCACGGGCAGTACCCACCCGTGGCCGACCGCGGCAGCTCCACCACCGCGATCCCGCTCGGGCAGCTACCGCCCGACGTTGAGGCGACGGTGGCCGACGCCGGCGTCAAGCAGGTCAACCTGTACCGCTCGCTGAGCCACGCGCCCGACCTGCTGCGCGCCTGGATCGACTTCGCCTGGGCCCTGCGCGGCCACGACACCACCTCGCGCCGGCTGCGCGAGCTCTGCATCCTGCGGACCGCCTCGCTGCACCACTCCCAGTACGAGTGGCACCAGCACCGGCGCATGGCGCGCGAGGTCGGCGTCACCGACTACCAGGTGGCCGAGCTCGAGATGTGGCGCACCTCCGACGCGTTCGACGCCGAGGAACGCGCTGCGCTGGCCCTGACCGACGCGATCATCGACAGCAACGTCCCCGACGAGGTGATCGCCGAGCTCGAGCGTCACTTCGACCACGCCCAGCGGGTCGAGCTGACCGTCACCGCCGCCTTCTACGCGATGGTGCCGCGAATCCTCGACGCGCTTCGTGTCCCGGTTGAGGGCAAGGAGCCCGACCGCGAGCTGCCCAAGCCGCCGGCCCGTTCCGCCCGCGCCTCGCGAGACGGCGGAAGACCCGCTTAGCCGCCGGCGCCGTCCCGCTCGGCCGCGCGCACCCGCGAGGCCCGCCGGGCGATCGCCCAGCGATGCGTCTCCGACGGACCGTCGTAGATACGAAACGGCCTGACCTCGTTCAAGAACCGCGCCAGGGGCAGGTCGTGCGTGACGCCGTCGCCGCCGGTCAGCTGGAGCGAGCGGTCGATCACCCGCCAAACCGCCTCGGCCACGAACACCTTGGCCACCGACGTCTCATGGCGCCCGTGGGCGCCGGAGTCGAGCACGCCGGCGGCCCACCGGATCAGGGACCGGCTGGCCTCGATGTCGATCACGCAGTCGGCGATCAGCCCCTGCGCCAGCCCGAGCTCCTCCAGACGTGAGCCGAACACCTCGCGCTCGGCCGAGCGATCCAGGGCGATGTCGAGCGCGCGACGGGCCAGCCCGAGCCAGCGCATGCAATGGGTCAGACGGGCCGGCCCCAGCCTGACCTGCGCGTAGCGAAAGCCCTCCCCCACCTCGCCCAGCACCGCATCGGCGCCGACCCGGCATTCCCGGATCGCCACCTCGGAGTGCCCGCCGGCGAACACGGTGTCGGTGGTCTGCATCCGTCGACCCACCTGCCACCCCGGGTTCTCAGCGTCGATCAGGAACATCGTGGCCCCTTCGTCGGCCCGCGCCATGCAGATCGAGAACGAGGCGCCGTCCGCCCCCGAGATGAACCGTTTCGAACCGTCGATCACCCAGCCATCATCAGAACGACGCGCACGCGTGGCCAGCGCCGCCGGATCCGAGCCCGCGCCCGGATGCGGCTCTGTCATCGCGAAGCACGAGCGGACCTCGCCGGTGGCCAACGGACGCAGGTAACGCTCCTTCTGCTCCTCGGTGGCCACCACCTCGAGCAGGTGCATGTTGCCCTCGTCAGGCGCGGCGCAGTTCAGAGCCTGCGGCCCGAGCAGCGAGTAGCCGGCCTGCTCGAACACCACGCTCCAGCCGCGGATGTCGAGCCCGAGCCCGCCGTACTCGGACGGGACGTGCGGCGCGAACACGCCCGCCCCGCGCGCGGCCGCCTGGAGCTCGGCGCGCAGGGCCCCGTCGAGCTCATCACCTGCGAACCGTGCCTCGGCGGGCAGGCAGACCTCCCGCACGAACACGCGCGTACGCTCGGCCAGCTCGGAGATGTCGCCGACCCCGGCGACCGAGACATCGGTCCTCATGCGACTACGCCTCCTCGCTGTGGCTGGCCAGCCACTCGCGGATCTGCGGCCGGGCCACCTTGGCCGCCTGCCGGCCGGCCACGAACCCGATGTGTCCCGACTCGAGCCGCAGCTCGCTCACGTCATCGGACCCGACCAATCCCGTCAGCGGCACCGACGAGGCCGCCGGCGTGATCGTGTCCTGCTCGGCGTAGGCGTTCAGGAACGGGCAGCGGATGTCCTCGAGGCGCACCTCGCCGTGCCCGTGCGGGATCACCCCTTCATACAGCGCGTTCTGGCGGATCAGCCGCTCGACGGTCTGGCGGAACACGCCACCCGGGAACGCCACCTGGTCCCGGGCCCAGATCGCGATGGCCAGGAACCCCTGGACGAACTCGTCGTTCCACAGGTTCTGGAAGAAGTTCACCCGCTGGGTGACGTACTCGGTCGGCTTGAGCGACTGGAAGCCCTCGTCGAGCGAGCGCGCCGGCATCAGCCCGGTCTCGTCGATCACGTCGTCGGGGCTGAGCCGGTGCGTGCGGAACATGTTGCTCATCAACCCCATCTCGCGGTAGTCGCAGGGAGTGGCCATGACCATGAGGTTGCGAATCGGCAGCTCGGGATGGGCCGCTGCCAGGAGCAGCGTGAGCACACCGCCGTAGCAGTAGCCGATCAGCGTGATCTCGTCGTCGCCCGACTCGTCGAGCAGCGCACCGATTGCCGCGGGGATGTACTCGTCGACGTAGGTCTCGAGCGTGTTCTCGGCGTCGGCCGGGTCGGGCGGCACCCAGTCGAGCAGGAACACGTCGAACCCCTCCGAGAGCAGGTAGCCGATCATGCTCGTGCCGGGGAGCAGGTCCAGGATGTAGCTCTTCGAGACCAGACTGTGCACGATCAGGATCGGCGGCCGGAAGCGACGCTCGTCCGACTGATACCGCCACAGCCGCGCCTTGTCGCGCTTCCACACGAGGTCGCGCGGTGTCTGGGCCATGTCCGGCCGGTTGGCGCCAGCCAGATAAGCCAGTCCGTTCCGGGTCCGGAGGATCTGGCGCTCGATCAGCCCCGGCGTATCGGAGGCCATCAGTCCGCGCTCTGCTTCGAAGGCGAGGATTGGCGACTGCGCGGCCGGGCCCGCGTGCGCGCGCCGGGCTGATGCCCATTGAGCAGCGGCCGCTCCCGATGCTCGGCCTCGCGGCGCAGGTCGCGGACCTGTCGCTCCAGGCCCGCCACCTGGTTGGAGAGCCGCAGCACGTCGCCGCGCGACACCCAGCCCCACAGGTGAAGCCAGCGCTCGGTGGCCTGCTGCACATCGTTCAGCATGCGCTTCTGGATCCGGATCGAGTGCGTGGCCAGGTCCATGAACGTCTCGCTCTGGATCCAGGCCTCCGAGCCGGCGGCCAGTGGCCCTTCGATCGCGTCGTATGCCTTGCGCCACAGCGGGGTCATCTCACATCATCTGCCTTTCAGATCACACTCCGAGTCGGCTACGTCAGCGCCGCTACCCGATCGCCTTCTCGCGGCCCTCCCACTCCTTCTCGCGGAGCACGAACTTCTGGACCTTGCCGGTCGAGGTGCGCGGCAGTTCGCCGAACTCGACCTTCGCCGGGCACTTGAACTTGGCCAGGTTCTCGCGGCAGAACCCGATCAGGTCCTCCTCGCTCACGTCCTGGCCGGACTTGAGCTCGACGAACGCCTTCGGCCGCTCGCCCCACTTCTCGTCGGGCATCGCCACCACGGCGGCCTCGAGCACGCCCGGATGCTCGGAGATCGCCTGTTCGACTTCGATGCTCGAGATGTTCTCCCCACCGGAGATGATGATGTCCTTGGAGCGGTCGCGCAGCTCGACGTAGCCGTCGGGGTGCCACACGGCCAGATCGCCGGAGTGGAACCAGCCGCCCCGGAATGCCTCCTCGGTCTCCTCCTCCATGTTGTAGTAGCCGAGCATCACGCCGTTGCCGCGCATGACCACCTCGCCCACCGTCTTGCCGTCGCGCTGCACGTCCTCCATGTCGTCGTCGACGACGCGCACGAGATTGGCGCCGTTGTAGGTGTGGCCCTGGCGAGAGAGCAGCCGCGCCTGCTCCTCGAGGTCGTGCTCGTCCCATTGGGGCTGCCAGCTACAGCTCATGATCGGCCCATAGGTCTCGGTCAGGCCGTACAGATGGATCGGATGCAGGTTGAGCTCACTCATCTTCTTGAGCAGCGCCGGCGTGGGCGGCGAGCCACCGGTCGGCACCGTGACGTGCTGCTCGAGCCGGTGCGCCTTGTCGTGGTTGACGATGCTCATGTGGATGGTCGGGGCGCCGCTGTAGTGGGTGACGCCCTCGGACTCGAACAGCTCCCAGATCCGCTCGGGCTCGACCTTGCGCAGGCACACGTGGACCGCGCCCGCCCGCGTCACGCCCCAGGTCAGGCACCAGCCGTTGCAGTGGAACATGGGCAGCGTCCACAGATGCACCGAGTCGTAGCCCAGCCCGACCTCCGCGGCCACGCCGGCGGCATGGAGGTACGCGCCGCGGTGCGTGTAGACGACGCCCTTGGGCTTCCCCGTCGTACCGGACGTGTAGTTGATCGAGATCGGCTCGGTCTCGTCCTCGAGCCAGCTCTCCGGCGCGTCGGGCGAGCCGTCGGCCAGGAGCTGCTCGTACGGGTCGTCGTCCTCGCCCGAGTCCTCGATCACGATCGTCTCGATGTCCGGGGTGTCAGCCTCGTCGACCAGTTCCTTCAGCTGGGCGTCGACGAGCAGCAGGCGCGCGCCCGAGTCCTTGAGGATGTGCTCGATGTCGCCCTTGCTCAGGCGCGTGTTCATGGCCACCAGGATCCCGCCGGCCATCGGGATGCCGAAGTGCGCCTCGAGCAGCGCCGGGATGTTCGGGGCCAGGATCGCCACCCGGTCGTGCTTCTCGAGCCCCTTGTCGCGCAGCGCCGAGGCCAGCCGGTTGCAGCGCTCCTCGAGCTCGGCGTAGTTGAACCGGCGCTCGCCGTGCACGACGGCGGCGCGCTGCCCGAGCGACTGGGCATTCCGTCGCAGGAAATTGAGCGGAGTCAGCTCGATGCGCGATGGCGATGCGTCCATGTGTCCTCCCTCTGTCCCGGCGACGCGCTGCGCCCCCGGGTCCTTCCTCCGGTTTATGACTTACAGGTACCCAGCCGCCACTTCGAGCAACCTGGGCACGCCATCGCACAGCGAGGCCGACCAATCATCGGCGCGCTCGCCCCGCAGGTAGCGCTTGTATATGGCCTCGCAGAACACCGCGGCCTTCCACAAAGCGAACGCCTGATACCAGTCGAGCCGGCTGGTGTCCCGCCCGGTCGCGTCCGCGTAGCGGGCGATAAGCTCGGCGCGCGTCGGAAACCCGGGCCGCTGCGTGACGGTCGTCAGAAGCAGCGGATGAGCCTCGGACCCCGGCTCGCACCATGTGGCGACCAGATAGCCGAGGTCGGCCAATGGGTCGCCGATCGTCGCCATCTCCCAGTCCAGGATCGCGACCAGCCGCGCCGGCGCCTGGTTGGAGACCATCACGTTCCCGAGTCGGTAGTCGCCGTGGACGACGGTCGACGGCGGGCTCGCGGGCATGGTCTCGGCCAGGCGTTGTCCGAGCTCGACACAGGCCTTGACCTCACGCGTGGCGTTCACCTCCCACAGCCCGGTCCAGCGTCGCAGCTGACGCTCGAGGTAGCCGGTCGGCTTGCCGATGGTCAGCCCGCAGGCCTGCCAGTCGACCGCGTGCAGCTGTACGAGGCCGTCGAGCAGCTCCTCTCCGAGCCGCCGGCACTCGGCCGGCGTCTCGAGCGCCGGCGGAAGCTCGTCGCCGGTCACCACCGTCCCCTCGAGCTCCTCCATCAGATAGAACGGGACGCCGAGGACCGAATCGTCCTCACACACCGCGAGCACCTTCGGGACCCGTACGCCCACGGGTGCCAGACCGAGCTGGATCCGCGCCTCGCGGACTACGTCGTGCGCCGAGGGCGGGAGAGGCGGCGGCGGAGGACGTCTGAGCACCAGGCGCATCTCCCCCCGCTCGAGCCGATAGGTCAGGTTCGATGCGCCGTCGCCGATCGGCGTGGCCCTGACCGGCCCGTCACCGAGTCCCTCTGCATCGAGGAAGGACTCGAGCGCGGCGAACGGCAGCGCGACGGTGGCTGGGGTCGACATCGGGGCATCATACGAATCGCGCTTCTGTACGCAGATCTCGGCGCGGTCTGTGTTCTGACCGGCGTTTGGGCCCGCGTTTCAACGGCGCTCGAGGGCGAGCCGGACGCCGAATCCGATCAGGATGACGCCGCTGGCCCGATCGATCGCGGCCTTCACGCGCGGACGACGCAGGACCTCTGATGCCCTCACCGCCACGAGCGCGTAGGCGCACAGCCAGACCACGGTCATCAGCACGAACAGGCCGCCCAGAGCCAGGAACGGTATGAGCACCGAGTGACCCGGCCCGGCGAACTGCGGCAGAAGGCCGGTGAAGAATGCGCCGATCTTGGGATTGGCCAGGTCGCTGAGCAGGCCCTGGCGAAATCCGCCCCTTCCATCCAGCCGGGCGCGTCCAACGGACTTAGGGTCCGAGTGCGCGCCGCCGCGCCGAGCCGCGCGCAGCGCCTGGATCCCGAGCCAGACCAGGTAGGCGGCACCGATCAGCTTGAGCGCCGTGAACGCCGTGTCGGAAGCGCGCACGAGCGAGGCGACGCCGAACGCGGAGGCCACCGTCCACACGCCCAGGCCGGTCTCGACGCCGAAGGCGGTCCCCAGCGCAGCCCTCCGGCCGTGGAGCATGGCGTTCTTGGTCACCACCGCAGTGTCGGGACCGGGGACCACGATCACGACCGCGGCGATGCCGAGGAAAAGCCACAGGTGGTGGATCACGGACCTCAGTCTCTCACGCGCGCCGTCGTCCGTACCTCCTGACCGCTGACTCGTGCTCGCGCTGCTGATCCAGATCGCTTACCTGCCGGCGGCGCGGCGATGAGGTAGCGTCCGCCCGTGGCCTCCCCCTGGCCGTCCGTCAACTACGAGGACTGGAGCGCGACGTGCGACACCCTGCACGCGCACACCCAGGTGCTCGGCAAGCTCGCCGCCGCCCTCGCGCCCCCCGAGCCCCAGCTCCAACACGTCGCGCTCCGGCTCACCGCGCGGGGTTGGGAGACCGCGCCGCTGCGGGCGCCGGACGGGTCGGGCGCGTTCGTGGTCACGCTCGACCTGCGCAATCACATGGTGCTTATCGAGCACACCGGCGGGAAGCGGGGGCAAACGCCGCTGATCCCGGATCGCCCGGTGGGAGAGGTCACGCGCGCGGTGCTGAAGGCTGTGCGCATGCTCGCCGGGCCCGTCGAGATCAACCCGGCCCCTCAGGAGGTGCCGTGGAGCATCCCGCTCGACCAGGACGACGATCACGTTCACTATGACCCCGACCAGGCTGCGGCCTACTTCTCCGCCGCCACCCGGGCGGCGCTCCTGTTGGCCACCTTCCGTGCTCCGTACCGCGGCCGCTCCACCCAGGTCAACGCCTGGTGGGGCTCGTTCGATCTCGCAGTGAACCTGTTCTCGGGTCGGCCGGCCGAGCCCCCGGCCCGGGACTACATCATGCGCAACGCGATGGACGCCGAAGAGGTGGCCATCGGCTGGTGGCCCGGCGATGCCCGCTACGGGAAAGCCGCCTTCTACGCGTACGCGCACCCGCCGCGCGACGGCTTCGCCGGCGCGGACATGTCACCCGGCCGCTGGGACGCCACGCTCGGTGAGTATGTCCTCGATTGGGATGACCTACGCGCCGGCGACGACCCGAGCGCTGTAGCACTCGACTTCGCCCACCGCGTGTTCCAACACGCCTGCACGATGTGTGAGTGGGACCCGGCGCTGGCCGCCAGCGCAGACGGAGACCCGCCGCCCGTGACGTAGGCGCGGTCGCCCCCTGGTTTCGCCACGGGCCCGGCTCAGTCGCGCTTAGGCGGCCAGTCGGCGGCGAGCCTTCTGCACGGACGGCAGCGCGCCCTTCGCCTTGGCCAGCGGGCGCGCACGCACGTCGACGCTCGCGGGCTTGGCCGCGATCGTGATCTCCTCGCCCGTAGCCGGGTTGCGGCCGGCGCGCTTCTTGGTGGCGGGCTTGACACGGACAGTCAGCTGGACGATTCCACCGATCCGCACCTTTTCGGCGTTCCCGAGCTGCTCGAGGACGATCTCCTCGAGGGCCTCGACGGCCCGCTTGGCATCGGCTTTGCTCATATCTGCTCGGTCGGCGACGGCGGTCACCAGCTGGGCCTGTGTTAACGGCACGGCACTCCTCCTGGGATCGATAAGTACGTGTGGATTGGCGGATTCAACCTGGCCCGGCGGACAGACGGGCAATTTTGTCGTCCGACGGCCAGCGCTTTTCGTTGTTCCGAGGCGGGGGCAACGAGCCGCACATAGTCGCGCATCAGAGAAATCGATGCATGATGAGCAGACCGACATAGCCGCGCCGAGGGTGCTCGAAGGCCTCCGGAACCGTGGCCAGAACCTCGAAACCGAGCGATTTCCACAACGCCACGGCCGGCTCGTTTGTCTCCACCACCGCGTTGAACTGAATGGCCCGGAACCCGCTCGTCCGAGACCACGCGATCACGTACTCGCCCAGGGCTCGCCCGACCCCGCGTCCGGTCCGCTTCGGATCGACCATGAAGCTGGCCGAGGCCACGTGCGCGCCGGGCCCTGGCCGGTTGGCATACATGTTCGCGGTGCCGAGGACGCTCCCGTCGGCCTCGGTCGCCACCACCGTTCGTCCCGGCGGACCGACCATCCACATCCGGCGCGCGTCGGACTCGGTCATGTCGGGGTCGTAGGCGTACGTCTCGCGCGCGGCCACGATCTGTTGAAAGAACGGCCAAATGGCCTTCCAGTCCTCCGCGCTCGCTTCGCGGATCGTCACGCGCCGGTCCGGCCCGCCGGGCACTAGTGGCTACCCGCGCAAATACGCCGGCGACTACTCAGTGCGCGGGAACCTGCGCGCCGGTCTTCTGGAGCTGGCGTTCGGGCGTTATCCGCACGACGTTCCAGGCGAGCCCGACCCGCGCCAGCCCGGAGATGAACAGGCCCGAGAGGTCGAGCTCCCACCAACGCAGCCCGTGATAGGCCGAGCGCGGGAACGCGTGATGGTTGTGATGCCAGGACTCGCCGAGCGAGAACACGGCCAGCCAGGCCACGTTCGTGGAATGGTCTTCGATGTCGAAGCGCCGGCGGCCGAAGAAGTGGCAGATCGAGTTGACCGACCAGGTCACGTGGTGAACGAAGAAGATCCGGACCAGACCGCCCCAGACGTAGCCCCGCAGCGCACCCTCGAGCGTGAAGCCGTGCAGGACGAAGCCGGCCACGGTCGGGACCGCCAGCGATACGAACACCAGCAGCGGGAACCGCTTGCCGATCCTGCGCATCCGCCGGTCCTCGTACAGCTCGCCGGCGTAGCGCTTCCAGTCGGCCTGGCCCTGGGTCTCGAGCAGCCAGCCGGTGTGGGCGTGCCAAAGACCGCCCAGCCCGCTGCCGTGACCAACGTGGGGGCTGTGGGGGTCGCCCTCCTTGTCGGCATGCGCGTGATGCTTGCGATGATCGGCGACCCAGTCGAGGACGGAGCCCTCAACGGCCAGCGAGCCCATCACCGCGAACACGCGCTCGAGCCACGGATAGGTCTGAAACGCGCGGTGCGTCAGCAGCCGGTGGAAGCCGACCGTGATGCCGACGGCCGTGATCAGATACATCGCGGCCAGGATCGCCAGGTCGGTCCAATCGACGGCGCGGTTCCAGAACAGAACGATGGCCGCGAGGACCCCGGCGAAGGGAACCACGACGCCGGCCAGGTTCGCGATGCGCTCAGATCGGGTCATCTCACCTCAGCTTCCCACGATTCGTCGGATGCCAACCAGTCCACCCAATATGAAACCCCCCGTCTGGCGGGACGTTACACGCGGCACCCCCACGCCGAGGGGCGGATGTGGGCATGATTGAGCCGATGCGCGAGGAGCTGCACCTGCCTGGGCTCGTCGCGATCGAGCACACGTTCGAGATCCCGCTCGATCACGACGACGATTCCGGCGAGCGGATCACCGTGTTCGCACGGGAGCTGGCTCGGCCCGAAGGCCGAGATCGGCCGTTCCTCGTGTATCTGCAGGGCGGCCCCGGGTTCGAGGCCGCCCGTCCAACCCGCAACCCGAACGGCCCGGGATGGCTCGACCGGGCGCTCGAGGACTTCCGCGTGCTGATGCTCGACCAGCGCGGCACCGGGCGCTCGTCCCCGATCGGGACGCATCCCGGGCGCTCTCCCCGGGAGCAGGCCGACTACCTGGCGCACTTCCGCGCTGACTCGATCGTCCGCGACGCAGAGTGGATTCGCCGCGAGCTCGGGGTCGAGCGCTGGAGCGTGCTCGGTCAGAGCTTCGGCGGTTTCTGCGTCACCACATATCTGTCGCTCGCCCCCGGCGGGCTGCGCGAGGCGTTCCTGACCGGCGGCCTGCCTGCTCTGGGGCCGCGCATCGACGACATCTACGCCCACACCTACCGCCGTGTCATCGACCGGACCCGGCGCTACTACGAGCGCTACCCGGCCGACCGCGAGCGCGTCCTGCGTATCCACGACAAGGTGGCGGCCGGCGAGGTGATGCTGCCGTCCGGCGACCGGCTGACCTGGCGACGCTTCCGCCAGCTGGGCCGCGTCCTCGGGACGAGCGACGGCGCGGAGCGGCTTCACTATGTGCTCGAGCTCCCGCCGGACTCGCCGGGCTTCGCCCACGATGTCGAGGCCGCCGACTCGTTCGTCCGCAACCCGCTGTACGCGATCCTCCACGAGGCATCCTGGGCCGACGGTGGGACGACCCGTTGGTCGGCCGAACGCATGCTGCCGGCAGAGTACGAGGCGCCCGAGCTGTTCACCGGCGAGCACGTGTACCCGTGGATGTTCGAGGACTTCGGAGGGCTGGCGCCGCTGCGCGAGGCGGCGCAGCTACTCGCCGAGCGGGAGTGGCCGCGCCTGTACGACCCGAACGTGCTCGAGGCCAACGAGGTTCCGGTAGCCGCCGCGATCTACGTCAACGACATGTACGTCGAGCGGGCGTTCTCCGAAGAGACGGCCGCGCGCATCCGCGGCGCTCGACCATGGATCACCAACGAGTACGAGCACAACGGTCTGCGGGCCGACGGCGAGCGGATCCTCGGCCGGCTCATCGACCTGGCTCGAGGCGCCGCCTAGCCTCCCCAGATGAGCCGACCGTTCGTCGTCGTTCAGCTGAGCGATCCGCACATCGGCGCCGACTGGGCGCCCGCGGATCCCGTGGCGGGATTCGCCGCCGTGGTCGCGTCGGTTCGCGGCCTGCGTCCCTCGCCCGACGCCCTGCTGCTCACCGGCGACCTCGCCGACAACGCCTCCGACCCCGAGTACGCGGAGGTCTCCTCGCGGCTCGAGATTGTGCAGGCGCCCTGTTACGCGCTCCCCGGAAACCACGACGATGGAGGCGCGCTGCGTCGGCACTTCGGCGCCCCGGGCTCGCCGGGTACCCCGGTGCAGTACGCGGTGGATCTGGGCCCGCTCCGAGTGCTGATGCTCGACAGCACCCGAGCCGGCGCCGACTCCGGGCAGCTCGACCCCGCGCGCCTCGCCTGGCTCGAGGACGCCCTCGCGGCCGATACGCACACGCCGACGCTGCTCGCGATGCACCACCCGCCGTTCATGACGCACTCGCCGGCCTTCGATGCGATGGGTCTTCCGGACGCCGACCGCGCTGCCCTCGCCGAGGTCGTGCATCGCCACCCGAACGTAACCCTGATCCTCGCCGGCCACGTTCACCGAGCGATCTCCGGGAGCCTCGCCGGGCGTCGGGTGCTGACCGCGCCCAGCACGTACGCCGGCTTCGCGCTCGACTTCGCGTCCGCCGAGCTCGACTCGGTGGCGGCAACGCCGGGTTACGTCGTGCACGTTCTACGGGACGGCGCGCTGGGGTCACACGTCGTCACGGTGCCCGCCTCCTAACGGACGTGCTTAGGCCTCCTCGGGGAGCGGCACGGTGTGGATCAGCACGATCTTCCAGTCGCTGCCCCGGCGTCGAAAGACGATCGATGTCGGAGCGGAGATGGTCTGCTCCTGCCCGTTCAGCGTGTAGGTCTGATCCAGCACGAACGTCACCAGACCGGCGTCACCCCAGGCGTCCTCTTGGACGTCACTCATCCGCGAGCGCACGCCCGACACGGTGTCTTTGAGCTGTGAGAAGTACCCCTCTAACGCCGGGCGTCCGCGCATCCACCTGCGCGCGATCTCGTCGACGCCCTGAACCTCGTCGTCGACCATCGTGCCGAGCCCGTCAAGGTCCATCGCGTCCAAGCGCTCGAGCAAACCGGCTGACCGTCTGCTCGAGCGAAGTCTCCGCTTGTGCCGCCATCAAATCTCCTTTCGATTTCGTCCAAGGCTGCCGCCCAACCGCCCAGCGTTCGAATACAGCGGGGTCCCGGCCAGCCGTGCCGGGACCCCGCCGTTGGCGCCAGCCCTACTTTCCGTTCAGCGTGAACGCGTAGAACTTGTTGTCACCCGTGAACATGGGCGGACCTCGAGTGATGGTCTGAACGCGACGGCTCGGGCGGCGTGCAGCCATCGTCGGCGCTGCGGCAGCCCAGAACCACGGCCAGCTGGCCATTCTTCGCCGGGCTGCCGGCACGACTCGCTATGGCCCCGTCGCCGACCGCTGAACCACAGCGATCAGCCGCGCCCCAGCACCCCGGGGCAAGAGAAAACCCCGCCGAAGCGGGGCTGTCGGACCAATACCGCTACCGGGATTCGAACCCGGGTTTCCGCCGTGAGAGGGCGGCGTCCTAGTCCCCTAGACGATAGCGGCGAGGCAGCGGCTTGAGGCCACCTGCTTCAGGCTAGCGGCAAGGCTATCGCGCGTGTGTCAACGCACCAGTGCGCGTTGTGCTCCGGGTGGATCACCACGAACCGGCGCCCGGGTGGTACGAGCTCCTCGTCCATCAGCGCCGCGGGTGTTGGCGCAGCGCCCGGTCCGGCTGCGCTGACCCAACGACATCCCGCCAAAACCTGCGGTTTCCAGGACTTCTTCGCCTGACGGCCACAGGCTGCACGAGCGTGCGTCGCGGAGCATTCGGTCCCACCCTGCGTGCGTCACCCTGCTAAGTTCTTGCCTCCCGCGGCTGTGGCGGAATTGGTAGACGCGCAGGCTTCAGGTGCCTGTGTTCTTCGGGACGTGGAGGTTCGAGTCCTCTCAGCCGCATCGACGCTCTGGGCGTGGAGCTAACCATGCACTCGGCGGGGGGTCGAGTACGGGGTTGGTACGGTGCGGCGGGGCCTCGGGTGCGGCGCGCCGGCGATGATCCACGTAGCGATGGACCGCCACCGCCGCCCAGATCGCCTCGACGACGCCGAACGGCCAGGTCCCCGCAAGGAACCCGTAGGCGCTGGACAGCGCGCAGCCGAACGCGAACGCGAGAACGAACCCGTCGGGCCGTCTCTCGCGCGCGTACATCACCATCATGAACGTCACCGCGGTGGCGCCGAACAGGGTAAGCACGTCCGGGATGATCGCTCGGCACCGGCGCGGGTGGGTCACAACGCCACACTCGGCGCAACCACTGCGTCGAGAGTGCGGTGGTGACCCATATACGTGCCTGGATCCGCAGTCGGCGCGGGCGGGTCGGCGAGTGTGCGGTTGTGACCCAAAGGGACGCGACAATCGAGCCGCGGATGGACCTCATCGAGATCGACACTCCCCGCGGGACCGCCCGGGCGCACGTGACCAACGTCCGGAGCGCCGCCCTGCGCTCGGCCACGGCGCCGGCGCCGGCGCGTGTCATTCCCGCACACTCGGCACCGTCGAGCCGCCGAGAGTGTGGGGTTGGCCCCAGGCGCAGCTACAGCCAGCCCTTCTCCTCCGCCATGCGCAGAGCCTCGGCCCGGTTGCGGGCGTCGAGCTTCTGCATCGCCGAGGAGAGGTGGTTGCGGACGGTCCCCGGGGAGAGGAAGAGGGCCTTAGCCAGGTCGGCGACGGTGGCGTGCTCGCGGGAGGCGACCAGGACCTCGTGCTCACGCGGGGTCAGCGGGCTCTCCCCCTCACTCAAAGCCGCCGCCGCGAGGCCCGGGTCGACGATGCGCTCGCCGGCGATCGCGCGCCGGATCGCCGAGGCGAGCTCACTCGCGGGAGCGTCTTTCAAAAGAAATCCGGCCGCCCCGCCCGCCATCGCGCGACGGAGGTAGCCCGGGCGCCCGAACGTGGTCAGGATCAATACCCGGCAGCCAGGCAACGCCCGGGCCAGCTCATCGGCGGCGTCGAGCCCCGTACGCCCCGGCATCTCGATGTCGAGCAGAGCGACGTCCGGGATCGTGGCGGCCGCCGCCGCCACGACCTCGTCGCCGCGCGAGACCTGGGACACCACCTCGATGTCGGGCTCGAGGTTGAGCAGGCTGGCCAGCGCCCCGCGGACCATCGTCTGGTCCTCAGCCAGAAGTACGCGGATCACGCGTGCGAGACCGTCATGTGTGTGAGACGGGGACAGTGACCGCCAACCGATAGCCGCCGTCGTCGAGGCCGCCCGCCTCGATCGAACCGTTGACGAGCCGAGCACGCTCGGCCAGGCCCGCGATCCCGTGACCACCGCCGCCGTGAACCACCGCCGCCGTGACCACCGCCGCCGTGACCACCGCCGCCGTCACCGTGTCGGCCACCGAGCACCGCGCGATGTGACATGCCGTTGACGCTGCCGTTGGCAGACGGCGTCTCGCCCACGCCCCCGTCGTCGATCACCTCGACACCGGCGTCGGTCAGGCTCGCACTTACTCGCAGCCTGCAATGCCGCGCTCCGCTGTGGCGTATGACGTTGGTGGCGCCCTCCCGCACCGTCCAGGCGAGGACGGCCTCGACGGCGGGATCGAGCGGCACGCGGGTCTGCTCGACGTCGGCCACGATGCCGGCAGCCGACAGGGCCATGCGGGCGCCGGCCAGCTCGCCCTCCAGGGTGGGCTGGCGATACCCGCTGACCGCCTCACGCACCTCGCCCAACGCGGTGCGCGCTACCTGCTCGAGCTCGGCCACCTCGTGGGCGGCGTCGAAGGGCCGGTCGGTCAGCATGCGGCCGGCCAGTTCGGCCTTGAGCGCGATGACCGACAGGGAATGTCCGAGCAGGTCGTGCAGGTCGCGGGCGAACCGCTCGCGCTCCTTCGCCACCGCCATCTCCGCGAGCTCGGCCCGCGCCTGGTTCAGCTGCTGGTTGCGCAGGCGCAGGTCGCTCATCACGAGCATCAGCAGTCCGATCCCGGCCGAGCTGGCCACGTAGCTGACGGCGGTCCCACCGTTGGCGCCGGCGATCGCGGAGGTGCCCCCGGCCAGGGTTGAGCACAGCGCGACGGCGTAGGCGCCCGTCCCCTCCGGCGCGACGAGCGCCGCGCAGGCGGCGCAATAGGTGAACAGGAAGCCCCAGGTGGAGTCCTGGGTGAGCGTCAGCAGGCATGCCACGGCGAGGAGCACCACGAACAGCCCGACCGTGAGCCGGGTGGTCCGCTTGCCCCGCCAGGTCATGACCATGCTCACATAGACGGCCACGAATAGCGCGGCGCCGCCGATGATCAGGGCGTGCTTAACGAACGGCTCGCGCTTGCCGACGGCATCGAGCAGCGGGAACACGATGAACGCCAGCCAGATCAACGCGGCGAACACGCGAATCCCGCCCGGCGAGCGGCGGGCGAACACGGTCCCGATCAGAAACGGACTGACACGGCGATCGGCCGGACTCTCGTCCGGCCGGTCATACTCATCCGAGGAGCCGAAGCTCATGCCACCTCGCCCGCCGGCTTGCGCAGGAACCGCATCATCAGGAAGATCCCGACGACCGTCCAGATGGCCAGCGTCCTGAGGTCCTGACCACTGAAGCCTGCCCCACGCGTGAACGGATTGAAGGCGTGCTCCAGCCCGTCGGCCAGCGGCCGGAGCGGGAAGAGCTTCGCGACCTCGTTCAGCACCTTGGGCATGCCGGTCGGAGGGAACCAGATGCTCGAAATGAACGTCAACGGCAGGATCGTCAGGTTCACGATGACCGGCCCGGCTTCGGCGTTGGGAATGAAGCGCGCGATGCCGATCCCGAGCGTCGTGAACGCGGCGGTCCCCAACACGAGCGTGACGATCAAGCCAGGCAGCGTCGAGGCCCGGATGTGCACCCCGTAGGCGATGGCTCCAAGCGCGAGCGTGATCGCCGTCATCGCGAGCACTAGCACCACCGTGGACCCGATCCGCGCCGCGATGTATGCCCACCGCGGAAGCGGCGTGCCCTGCATCCGCTTCAGGACGCCCTGATCACGCAGGATCGCCGTGCTCATCGCCATGTTCACGTACGTCGTGGTGATCACACCATAGGCCAGGATCCCTGGGACGAAGAAGGTGTCGAACGAGATCCCGCCGAGCTCCTTGATGTGTGCTCCCCGGTCTAGCGAGGCGAAGATGACCAGGAACATCAACGGGAACACGAATGTGAAGACCCCGCGGCCCCGGTTGCGCCAGAAGGCGCGCTGCTCATAACGAATCTGCCAGGCGACCAGGCTCAGGTCCCGGCGCAACGACGGCGTTGTGGCGACGGCACTCATCGAACTACCTCCTCGGCTTTCTCAGTCTCATGCTCTTCCCCGGAGCCCGTGAGCTCGAGGTAGATGTCCTCGAGGGTCGGCTGGCTGACCGAGAAGTGGCCAAGCTCGACCTCGTGGTCGAGCGCCCACGTGGTTATCCGCTGCGCGGCCACGACCGGCTCCTTGGTCAGCACCAGAACGCGATCTCCCTCGAGCAACCGCTGCTCACAGGGCACATCGGGCAGATCGCCGAGCGACCACGCCTCGGGAAGCGAGAAGCGGATCTCGGCCGGCCGCAGGTCGCGTCCCCCGAGCTCCTCGGGCCGTCCCATCGCGATGATCTGCCCGGCGCTCATCACCGCCACACGATTGGCCAGATGCTGCGCCTCGTCCATGTAGTGGGTGGTCAGGAAGATGGTCTTGCCCAGATCGCACAGCGATCGGATCGTCGACCAGGCCTGTCGGCGGGCCCCGGGATCGAACCCGGTGGTTGGCTCGTCGAGGAACAGCAGATCGGGATCCCCGACCAGCCCCAGTGCCAGATCGAGCCGCCGGCGCTGACCGCCGGACAGGTGCCGCGCGCGCACGTCCCGCTTCTCGCCGAGCTCGACCAGTTCGATGATCTCGTCGACCGGCCGGCGGCGTGAGTAGTACCGGCCGTACATCTCGATCAGCTCGGCGACGGTCAGATCGGCCTGCACACCGGACTGCTGCAGCACGATCCCGACGCGATCTCGGAGCTTGCGCTCGCTGTGCGCGGGATCCATGCCGAGCACCCTGGCCTCGCCGGCCGTGCGCTCGCGATAGCCCTCGAGGATCTCGACGGTCGTGGTCTTGCCGGCGCCGTTCGGCCCAAGCAGACAGAACACCTCGCCCCGCATGACCTCGAAGCTCACTCCGCGCACAGCCTCGACCTCGCCGTAGGACTTGCGCAGATCGCGCACCTCGATGGCGAGTCCGTCTGTCTGTGTATGAGTCGTTTTCATGCCCAGCAGACTAGGCCGCGCCAGCGCGCCGCGTAAGTGGCGCGCGGCCGAAATCGGGGGTGACATACGTCACCCCCGACGCACCCGACCACTGGTGCCAGCGTCTACTGAGGCGTCTCGTTCCAGAGCGCGATGACCTGTGTCTCGCGCTCGAACCCGAGCGTGCACACCGCGCCCGCTTTCAAGGCAAGATGCGCGCCGCCCGATGCCGACAGCTCGATCCAGCGTGCCGCGATCACCCGGAAGATGTGCCCGTGCGCGAAGGCCAGCGCGTCACCGCCACTCGACTGCAGCCTCTCGAGAGCCCGGTCGGCCCGGGCGCCCACCTCGTCGGGCTGCTCACCGTCCGGACAGCCGTCGCGCCACAGGCTCCAGTCGGGTCGCGCCTCGCGGATCTGCGGCGTGGTCAGACCCTCGTAGTCGCCGTAATCCCACTCGCGCAGGTCCTCGCAGACGACGGCCCGGTCGCCGAACCCCGCGAGCTCGCACGTCTCCCGCGCGCGGCGCAGCGGGCTGGTCAGAACGAGTGAGAAGTCCCAGTGGGCCAGGATGGGCCGCAGCGCCTGCGCGCGTTCGCGACCCTCCTCGACCAGAGGCAGGTCGGTGCGACTGGTGTGCTGGCCGCTCCGGCTCCACTCGGTCTCACCGTGACGGACAAGGACGATCTCCATGTGCTCCCCCCGATCTCTCGGAACCGATCCCGAGACCCGATCCCGAGAATCGATCCCGACGCCCTGCGCCGGGCCTCAGGCGTCGGCGGCGTCGTAGGCCTCGCGCGAGATCATCTCCCGCGCCTGCTCTTCGTCGAGTCCCGAGTCCGGATGCTCGGACTCGGTGTGCTTCTGCACCTGCCGGAGGAGCTCCTCGTCGGTCGCCGCCGACAGCGGCTCGCCGCAGATGTTGCACTCGATAACTCGCTTGCTCATGACCCGCTCGCTTCCTCATTGGCTGTAAGACGTTCCCTGGCGTCGGCATCGGCACCGTTGGCGCCATCGCCACCAGCCTCGACTTCCTGCGCGGCCAGCAGCGCCGCGCCCAGCACGCCCGCCCGCACGCCGTGCCAGGCGAGCCTGATCGTCGCCCGCCCTCGCAGCCCGGGCACCACGTACCCGAGCGCGACCCGGCGCGCCGGCTCGAGCAGCAGCTCACCGGCCCGCGCCGCCCCGCCGCCGATCACCACCTCCTCCGGATCGAACGTGTTGATCGCGTTGGCGACTCCGATGCCGACCCGCTCGGCCCAAATCTCGACGATCTCCGCCGCCACCGGGTCCCCGTTCTGAGCTGCCTCCACGGCCTCGGCGCCCAACACGGGCTTGCCCTCAGCCTTCAGCCGTCCCAGGGCGGAATCGGGATGCGAACCAGCCGCTCCCGCGGTCAGCCGGTCGAGCGCGTGGCCGGCGGCGGCGAACTCGAGCGACCCCGGCTGCGGAAACGCGGGACCCGGCGCAGGCACACGCGCCGAGTCACCCAACCCGAGGCCCACGATCGTGTGGCCGAACTCACCCGCGCCCCCGCTGGCCCCGCGGAAGATCCGGCCGCCGAGGACGATCCCGCCCCCCACGCCGGTCCCGATCGTGATCATCACCAGGTTCTGCACGACCAGCCGCAGATCGGTGTCGTGCGCCTCGGCCAGCGCGGCCACGGTGGCGTCGTTGTCGACGAACACCGGCACGCCGAGGCGCTCGCCCAGCACCTGGCGCAGCGGGACGTCGGTCAGCGGGATGTTCACCGACGACACGACTCGGCCGGTGGCGGACTCCACCACCGAGGGGACCCCGATGCCGACCGCCGCCAGGTCGTCGGGCCGGATCCGACCCACCAATGCCACCAGCTGATCGATCAGCGCGCCGCTCGCCGAGCGGTCGGTCGCCTCGAGCGCGGACTCGCCGATCTTGCGGCCGCGCAGGCAGGCCACGACGACCTTGGTGCCGCCGAGATCGACGCCGATGACCGAGCTCACGCGTGCCCCGCCGCCGACGGCAGCCGACCCGCCGCCGCCCGATCCAGCAACACCTTCACCTCGCGCGCCTGCGACGGAAGGAGCGAGGAGGGGACGTGCGGATCGGGTTTGGCGTCGGGTCCGAAGGCCGCCGCCACCGCGTCGGCCTTGGACTCGCCGGTGGCCAGGAACACGACCTGCCGCGAATTCACCAGCGCAGGGAAGGTCAGCGTCACCCTCGACACGAACGGCTCGAGCCCGGCCTGCTCCACCCCCAGGACCAGCCGCGAGCGCTCAGACAGCGACTCCTGGTCGGGGAACATGGAGGCCAGATGACCGTCGGGCCCGATGCCCAGCAGCACCAGGTCGAACCGCGGCGAACCGGCGGCACGCAGCTCGGCCTCGTACTCCTCGGCGCCGGCGTCCGGTCCCAGCTCACCGCGCATCCGGTGCACGGTCGGCAGCCCGCCGGAGCCTTCCAACGGCCTGAGCAGCGAGTCCCGAACCATCCCGTAGTTGGAGCGCTCATCCTCGGGCGGCACGCAGCGCTCGTCGCTGAACCAGAGCCTGCAGTCCGACACGTCGATCCCGACTGTGCGGACCGCTTCGACGAACTCGCCGTACGCCGCGCGCGGCGTCGAGCCGCCGGTCAGGACGATGTCCCCGCCGCCGGCGGCGATGCCGACCAGCATCGCGGCGCAGGCGCGCGCCGGGTCGTCGAGGATCTCGATCTCAACCGCCATCGGGACACAGCTCCCTGGCGGCTCGAAGCGCCGGTGCGTAGGTCGGGTCGCGCAGGTGGGCCTGCCTGATCCCCTCACCGAGGATTCCGCCCTCCCCGCGCGAGCCTCCGAGCACCAGCCAGCTCTGTTCGCCCCGGTCCGGCGAGTTCTCGAGCGCGCGCAGTCCGCCCTCGGCCCGGTCCAGCGACAGCGTGGACCCCGCCTGCCACGCCACGGTGACGCCCGCCAAGCCCGGCACCTCCTGCTCGAACGGTTCCAGGCGGATGTCGACGTAGCGCGGGTTGCCGGTGTAGGCGCGGCCACGCAGACCGGAGCCGTTGACCGACTCGAGCGGCCGGATGTCCCAGTGCAGGCGCGAGGAGATCCACCCGGCCAAGAGCAGCGCGCTCGCCGTCGAGTTCGCGTGATGGCGGACGGTGAACCCGTCCACGGCCGCGAGCATGGCACGTCGCCCCGGGGTATCGAAGCTGGCCGCGAGGCGCTCGCGCCACGGCGTCGTGCGCAGCCAGGCCAGGTCGACCACGTACGCCGAGCCCAGTTCCTGCTGGGCGTGCTCGAGCCCGCCCGCTGGCTCGGGCGCATCGTCTGAGTCGACGAGGATCACGTCGGTCATCCCGGCCAATGCCTCAACCGCCTCGTCGTGGCCATGGGGCGACCAGAGGACGGTGGGAATCTCGGCAATCACGATCGGATCGACGATCGTCGCGAGCGCGGTGAGATGCTCGGGCCCCATGTCGACCTCGACCTGCTCGCGGATGACGCCGATCCCCGCGCGCTCGTCGTAACTCATCATCGCGTACCCGTCGAGCGTCTCGCGGCCGTCCTCGACCGCACACAGGATCGTGCGCGAGGCGTGATAGCGCCCAACCCGCTCGAGCCGGTTGGCGATCTCGCCCTTCCAGGAGCGATCCACCACCACGATCAGATTGAGCACCCGCGCAGGTGCCAGCCCCTGGTTGGCGGCATGGCGCTCGCGCAGCAGTTCGCGCAGGGCGGCCTCTATGGCATCCGGGTTCGTGTCCTGCGCCGACCAGACGTCTTCGCTCACAGCCGCCGCCACCTGCGGTTGCCGTCGAGCAGGGCATCGGCCTCGGCCGGTCCGGCGGACCCCGCCGGATACTGTGGGATCGGCGACTCCGTGTCCGCGTGCCACCCCTGGAGGATCGGGTCGATGATCCCCCACAGCGCGATGATCTCGTCGCCGCGCGTGAACAGCGTCGCGTCGCCGCGCATCGCGTCGAGGATCAACCGCTCGTACGCCTCGGGGGACTCCGACATGAACGAGGTTCCATAGCGGAACTCCATGTTCACCGGGCGGATCCGCATCGTGGCACCAGGGATTTTCGCCCCCAGCGAGACCGACACGCCCTCGTCGGGCTGCACGGTCAGGATGATCTGGTTTGGCTGGACCCCGACCGAGCCGATGTTCTTGAAGGCCAGGTGGGGCACCGGCTTGAGCGTGACCACGATCTCGGTGACCTTGCGCGCCAACTGCTTGCCGGTGCGCAGATAAATCGGCACCCCGGCCCAGCGCCAATTGGACACGGTCAGGCGCAGCGCCGCATAGGTCTCGGTGCGTGAGTTCGGGTCGACGCCCTCCTCCTCGAGATAGCCGGTCACGCGTTTGCCCGCCCACCGTCCCGGGGCCGTACTGGGCTCTGACCGTCATCGACGGCACGTCGCCAGGCGAGGGCGGCACGATCGCCTCGAGCACCTTGAGCTTCTCGTCGCGCACGCGGTCGGCGTCGAATGAGCTCGGCGGTTCCATGGTCAGCAGGGCGAGCAGCTGCATCATGTGGTTCTGGACCAGGTCGCGCAACGCGCCCGCGCCCTCGTAATAGCCGGCACGCCCGCCGATCCCGATGTCCTCAGCCGCCGTAATCTGGACGTGGTCGATGAAGTTGCGGTTCCAGACCGGCTCGAACAGGGCGTTGGCAAACCGCAACGCCATCAGGTTCTGGACCGTCTCCTTCCCCAGGTAGTGATCGATCCGGAACACCTGGGACTCGTCGAACACCTCGAGCACCTGCGCATTCAACTGCTGCGCCGAGGCGAGGTCGTACCCGAACGGCTTCTCGATCACGATCCGGGTCTGCTGCCCGCTCGCATTGCGAGAGGCCTGCCGCGCCGAGCTTGCCGGCGATCACCGGGAAGAACTGCGGGGCGGTGGACAGATAGAAGACGCGGTTGAGGGGATCGCCGGCGCGCTCGTCGAATTCGCGAAGCGCCTCACCGAGCGAGCCGTAGACCTCGTCATCGTCGAAGCCGCCGGGCACGTAGCGCATCTCCCCGAGCAGTCCGCTCAGCACTTTGGCATCCGGGCTGCCGCCGGGAGAAGCGCTCGATCGACTCGCGCGCGGTGTCGCGGAACTCGTCATCCGACATCTCGCTGCGCGCCACCCCGATCAGCTCGAAGCGCTCGGGCAGCGCCCCTTCGTGGGCCAGGTTGTACAGCGCCGGAAGCAGCTTGCGGTGAGCCAGATCGCCGGTCGCACCGAAGATCACCAGTGACGTCGGCCGGACCGGGAGGCGCTCCAGGCCCTCGATCAGCGGATGCCTGCTCGGACTCGGTCGCTACGGCTGCGCTCTGCATCGCGTTAGTTCTCCTGGATGATTGCGGTGATCCGCTCGGTCAGCGCACGAACGGCCTGTGCTGGGTCTCCCTCGGCCTCTACTCGCTCGGCGGGCAGGCCGTGCGAGCGCAGCGGTTCCAGATCACCGCTGCCTGGGCGGCGATCAGCGTGCCGAACGAGTAGCCGGAACCGGGAATCTCGGCGTCGCGCTGCGGCGCGCCGACGATCTGCAGGAAGCGGCCGGTCGCGGGGCCGCCGTTGTGCAGCTGCCCGGTCGAGTGCAGGTAGCGCGGTATCTCCACGTACCCCGGCGGCCGCACGTCGCCCCCCGCCTCAGTGAGCGCCAGCGGGCGCGGATTCAGCTCGGTGATCGTGCTCATGTGTGAACCCCCCGTTGCCGCTAGCCCGAGCGTGCGCGCCCCACAACCTCTCGGCCAACATCGGCGACTCGTTCCGGGGTGAAGCCGAAATGCTTGTACAGGGCACCGGCGGGCGCCGAGGCGCCGAACGTCTCCATCGCGATGATCTCGCCCAGATCCCCGACCCAGTCGCGCCAGCCGAACGGGCTGGCCGCCTCGACCGCGACCCGGGCGCGGCAGGCCGCAGGCAAGACGCTCTCCCGATACTCGGCGTCCTGCGCGCCGAAGTTCTCCATGCACGGCATGCGACACCAGCCGGGTGGCGATGCCCTCGGACTCGAGCGCGTCGGCCGCGCGGGCGCAGATGTGCACCTCGGTCCCGGTGGCGATCAGGATCAGCTCCGGCGGCTCCGGCTCGTTGTAGGAGTAGCGGAGCACGTACGCGCCCCGGTCGATCGCGTCGTCGGGCACCGCGGCCGGGTTCCAGGTCGGGATGCCCTGGCGCGAGAGCACGAGCCCGGTCGGGATGGTCCGTCGCCTTGATCGCGTAGTGCCAGGCCAGCGCGGTCTCGTTGGCCCCCGCCGGCCTGACCACCCGCAGCACCGGCATGGCGCGCAGAGCGGCCAGGTGCTCGATCGGCTGGTGGGTCGGACCGTCCTCGCCCAGGCCGATCGAGTCGTGCGTCCACACGAAGATCGACGGGAGCTTCATCAGCGCGGCCAGGCGAATCGAGCCGCGCATGTAGTCGGTGAAGGTGAAGAAGGTCGAGCCGTAGGCGCGCAGGTTGTGGAGCGTCATGCCGTTGACGATCGCCCCCATCGCGTGCTCGCGGATGCCGAAGTGGAGGTTGCGCCCGCGAACTGACCCGCCTCCACGCTGTCGGCTCCGTCGATCAGCGTGAGCGTCGAGGGCGCCAGGTCCGCGGAGCCGCCGACCAGCTCGGGCACCTGGGCGGCCGCCCACTGGAGCACGGTCTCCGACGACTTGCGCGTTGCGGTCATCGTGCCCGACGCG
The DNA here is from genome assembly GCA_963834625.1 of uncultured Solirubrobacterales bacterium. GTDB lineage: Bacteria > Actinomycetota > Thermoleophilia > Solirubrobacterales > Solirubrobacteraceae > Palsa-465. The sequence continues at coordinate 786,360 of CAWICM010000002.1, forward strand.
TGGAAGCGCGGCACCTCGGCGTCCCAGCCCTCGGGCAGCCTGCGGGCGACCAGCCGCTCGAACTCCTGCGCGAGCTCCGGGTGTTTGGCGGCGTAGGCGTCGAAGCGCTCCCGCCACTCGGCCTCGTACTCCGCGCCTCGCTCGACGCAGTGCCGGAAGTGCTCGAGCGCCTCCGGCGGGACGTAGAACGGGTCGAGCGAGGGCCAGCCGATCGCCTGCTTGGTCAGCTTGATCTCTTCCTCGCCCAGCGGAGAGCCGTGCGCGCCGGCGGTGTCGTGCTTGTTCGGGCTGCCCTGCGCGATATGGGTGCGGACGATGATCAGCGACGGCTTGTCCTCGACGGCGATCGCGTTCTCGAGCGCCCCCTGCACGACTGTCGAGCTCAACGTCCTCGCCCAGGTTCTGCACGTGCCAGCCGTACGCCTCGTAGCGCCGGCCGACGTCCTCGGTGAAGGCGAGCTTGGTGTCGCCCTCGATCGAGATGTGGTTGTTGTCGTAGAACGAGATCAGCCGGCCCAGAGCAAGGTGACCGGCGATCGAGGAGGCCTCGCCCGAGATGCCCTCCTCGAGGTCGCCGTCGGAGGCGATCACGAACGTGTGGTGATCGACGACCTCGTGGCCGGGGCGGTTGAACCGCGCAGCCAGCATCCGCTCGGCCAGCGCCATGCCGACGGCGTGCGAGATGCCCTGCCCGAGCGGCCCGGTCGTGACCTCGATGCCCGGCAGGTCGTCGTACTCGGGATGCCCGGCGGCCCGCGACCCGAGCTGGCGGAACTGCATGATGTCGTCCTCGAGGCTGACGTCGTAGCCGGCCAGGTACAGCGACGAGTACAGCAACATCGACGCGTGGCCACAGGAGAGCACGAAGCGGTCGCGGTCCGGCCAATCGGGGTTCCGCGGGTTGTGGCGCATCACCCGGGCATACAGGACGTAGGCCAGGGGAGCCAGCGCCATCGGCGTTCCCGGATGGCCGGAGTTGGCCTTCTGCACGGCGTCCATCGACAGCGTGCGGATCGTGTCCACGCACAGCTTGTCCAGAGCCGTGGTGGTTTCGGTGGCGGTCACCGGCGCAGCATAACCCGATCGCCGTTCCGGAAAAGAGACGGGCCGGTGAATTCGGGTTTTCGGCCGGGACTCAGCCGAAGAGGACGTCGAACTGCTTGTAGTACTCGACTGGCACCCGGCGGACCTCGGCCACCGCGTCGGCCAGCGCGATCAACTCGACCGTATTCGAGTGCAGCGCGGCCATCATTCCCCACTGTCCGTCGTGGGCCGCGTCGATCGCGCACAGCCCCAGGCGCGTCGCCAGCACCCGATCGAACGCGGTCGGGGTGCCTCCGCGCTGGACGTGCCCGAGCACGGTCGCGCGGGTCTCGAACCCGGTGCGGGCCTCGATCTCACGCTCGAGCGCGTAGCCGATCCCGCCGAGGCGGACGTGCCCGAACTCATCGGTGCTGCCCGTCTGCGCGACCTGCATCGAGCCGTCCTTGGGCAGCGCGCCCTCGGCCGCGACGACGATCGAGAAGTAGCGCCCGCGCTCGTGGCGGCGGCGGATCAGCCGGCACACCTCGTCGATGTCGAACGGGATCTCCGGGACGAGGATCACATCGGCGCCGCCGGCGACCCCGGAGTGCAGCGCGATCCAGCCGGCGGTGCGTCCCATGACCTCGACGACCAGGATCCGGTTGTGGCTCTCGGCCGTCGTGTGCAGCCGGTCGATCGCCTCGGTGGCGATGTGCAGCGCGGTGTCGAACCCGAACGTCACGTCGGTCCCGCCGAGATCGTTGTCGATCGTCTTGGGGACGCCGATCACGTTTACGCCGTCGCCGTTCAGCCGGTTGGCCACGCCCAGTGTGTCCTCACCGCCGATCGCGATGATCCCGTCGAGGTTGAAGTCCCGCAGGGTCTGGCGCACCCGATCGACTCCGTCCTCGCGCGCGTACGGGTTCGTGCGCGAGCTGCCCAGGATCGTGCCGCCGCGCGGCAGGATCCCGCGCGTGGCTTCGATCGTCAGCTCGATGAACGACCCTTCGAGCACGCCGCGCCAGCCGTCGCGAAAGCCGACCAGCTGATCGCCGTATTGGTCGATCCCCTTGCGCACGACGCCGCGGATCACCGCGTTCAGACCGGGACAGTCCCCTCCGCCGGTGAGCACGCCGATTCGCACGGCCGGGAATCTTAGGGGCCTCGCTTCGCTCGGCGTCCACCGGATGAGATCGCGGCAGGCCCGGCCGTAGCGAGGCCGGACGCCGAGCCGGGCCTAGCCGTGATGCCATGTGCCCCGTCCGGACAGGGGTAGCCTTGCCAACCACGTGAAGTTGCCCCCACTCACCGGCACCGACCGTAACCGCTGGCTGTGGGCCGGTCTGGGCGCGGCCGGCGCGCTGGCTACGAGCGCCGCGATCGAGGCCGCGCACATGCGCCGGATCGCGCACGATCCCCGGAAGGAGGCGCTCGACGAGACGCCCCACGGTCGTGTGCGCAGCGTGCCCTCGGCCGACGGCACCGCCCTGCACGTCGAGGTGTTCGGGCCCGAGGACGGCGAGACGGTGGTGCTCGCGCACGGCTGGACCGAGGCGCTGCGCTTCTGGACCTTCGTGATCCGCGGGCTCGAGGACAAGGGCCTGCGGGTGGTGGCCTACGACCTGCGCGGGCACGGCGACAGCGCCCCGGCGAGGGGCGGCGACTACGCGATCCCCCGCTTCGGCGAGGACCTCGAAGCGGTGCTCGCGGCCTGCGTCGCCGACGGCCGCCGCGCGGTGGTGGCCGGTCACTCCCTGGGGGCCATGTCGATCGCCTCCTGGGCCGAGAAGCACGACGTCGAGCGGCGGGTCGGGGCAGCCGCGCTGCTCAACACGGGCGTGAGCGACCTGATCACCGAGAACCTGCTCCTGCCTCTCCCGAGCATCGCCCGTGCGCTCAACCGGACGATCGCCCTGCACGGTTTCCTCGGCAGCACGGCGCCGCTGCCGCGGTTCTCGACGCCGCTCAGCGCCGCCGCGATCCGCTACATCGCGTTCGGCCCCGACGCATCGCCGGCCGAGGTGGCGTTCTTCGAGCGGATGCTCGTCACCTGCCCGCCGGAAGTGCGCGCGAACGTCGGAATCGCGATGTCCGACATGGACCTCCAGGACGCCCTGCCCCGCCTGACCGTCCCCACGCTCGTCATCGCCGGCGCCAACGACCGGCTCACACCGCCCTCGCACGCGCGGCGGATTGCCGAGATGCTGCCCCAGCTCAGGCGCCTCACGGTGCTGGAGAACGCCGGGCACATGACCCCGCTCGAGCGCCCCGACGTGGTGATCGCCGCCCTCGCCGAGCTGGCGACGCTGACGGCCGGGCGCGTTCCGGCGTGACGCTCTGTCAGAGTGTGGAGTTGGGATGAGCGTCGTGTCCTCGTCGGTGTGCCACGTGCTGAGGGAGGATCCTGAGCTGGCGGACGCGATCCCGGTTGACCGCCGCACGCAGGCGATCGCCGAATGCACGGCCCCCGAGCTCTCGCTCCAGCCGGGACGCTGGGGCGGCCGGGGATCACTCGGCTTCCGCGGCGGGATCGGCGTGCTCGTGCTGGGCGGGTTGATGATCCGCCGGGTCGGGATCGAGGGCCGCTTCGGCGCCGAGCTGATCGGGGAGGGCGACCTGCTGCGTCCCAACGACGAGAGCGTCTCACCGCTGTTGCCACTCACAACGGACTGGACGATCATCCTCCCCACCCGGGTGGCCACGCTCGACCTCGACTTCGAGCAGCACCTGGCGCAGTACCCCGAGCTCGGGGGGTGCCTGATCGCTCGAGCCCTGATGCGCTCCAAGAACCTGTCGGTGAACATGGCGATCGTGCACCAGGCCCGGGTCGACGTGCGCCTGCACATGCTGCTCTGGCATCTGGCCGCGCGCTGGGGCCGCGTGCGCAGCGACGGGACCGTGCTGCGGCTGCGCCTGACCCACACCGTGCTGGCCGATCTGGTGGCGGCTCGACGGCCGACCGTGACGACCGCTCTGTCCGAGCTGACCAAGCGCGGGGTCCTCAAGACCGACGGCGAGACCTGGGTGCTGTCCGGAGAGGCGCCGCGCGACCTGCCCGGGCTCGCGAACGACACCGTACGGCCGGTGAGCCAGGCTGCGAGCGCGACCGGCATCCGCGGCTAGCCGCACCGATGCACATCGACCCCTACATCGTCCTCGGGAGCGCGATCATCGGGCTGCTGGTCGGCATGACCGGGGCCGGCGGCGGGGCGCTGATGACCCCGATGCTGATCCTCCTGTTCAACGTCACGCCGTCGGCGGCCATCTCGAGTGACCTGGTGGCGGCGGTCGTGATGCGCCCGTTCGGCGCCGGCGTGCACCTGCGCGCGGGGACCGTGAACCTCCGCCTGGTGCGCTGGATGGTCCTGGGCTCTGTCCCCGCGGCGTTTCTCGGCGCGTACCTCCTGCACGTGCTGGGCAACTCGAAGTCCGCCACCCAGCACATCGAGACCGTGCTCGGCGCCGCCCTCCTGGTCGGAGCGAGCGCGATGGCCCTGCGCTTCCTGCTCGATCGCCGCAGCGGACAGAGCCGCCTCGGGGTCATCCACGACCTTCAGGCGCGCCCGCTGGCCACGGTGGCAATCGGAATCATCGGCGGCGTGATCGTCGGCATGACCTCGGTCGGGTCGGGCTCACTGATGATCGTCCTGCTGCTGTTCGTGTACCCCACGATCGGGGCCAACCAGCTCGTGGGAACCGACCTCACCCAGGCCGTCCCCCTGACCCTCGCGGCCGCTGTCGGTGCCCTGATCTTCGGTCACGTCGAGCTCGACGTGACCGGATCGCTGATCATCGGCAGTGTCCCCGCTGTCCTGGTCGGCTCAATGCTCTCCTCGACCATCCCCGATCGCTACGTGCGCCCGGCCATCGCGTTCGTGATCTTCGCCTCTGGGCTCAAGTACGTCGGGCTTCAGACCACCGCCCTGGGGTGGGTGCTGTGCGCCACGCTGCTCGCCGGCGCGGTGGCGTGGCTGGTGTTCATGCGGCCGTGGCGAGCCTGGATGGCCCCCGCAGACGCGGGCGAACTGCTCGACGACCGAGATCTTGTCGGCGATCGAGACGCTTGAGGTTCCGGTCGCCGGGGGCACGCTGGCCGCCTTCCGGCTGGGCGGCGGTCCCGACACAGTGCTCGCCGTGCACGGGATCACCGCCAACAGCCGGGCCTGGTTGCCGGTGGCACGCGAGGTCGACGGACAGGCGTCGCTGCTCGCCGTCGACCTGCGCGGCCGGGGCCGCAGCAGTGCGCTGCCGCCGCCCTACGGCATGGAGGCGTATTCGCGCGACCTCCTCGCCGTGCTGGATGCCTGCGGTCTCGAGCGCGCGGTGCTCGTCGGCCACTCGCTGGGCGCCTACGCGGTGGCGCGGTTCGCCGCCGACCATCCCGAGCGCGTTCGCGTCGCCCTGCTGATCGACGGTGGCCTGACCAGCCCCGCCCTCGAAGACGTCGATCCCGAGGCGTTCCTGGCCGCCTTTCTCGGCCCGGCCCTCGCGCGCCTCGAGCTGAGCTTCGACACCCACGAGGCGTACCACGAGTGGTGGCGCGCCCATCCTGCCTTCGCCGGCGACGCCGTGGCTGACGACGACCTCGCCGCCTATGCCGACCACGATCTCGGCGGCTCGGTGCCCGAGCTGCGCCCGACCGTGGCCAAGGAGGCCGTGCGGGCCGATGCGCACGAGCTGTTCGAGATGGGCAAGCCGGCCCACCGGCTGGCCGTGCCGGTCGAGATGCTCCGCGCACCGCGCGGCCTGCAGAACGAGCCCACGCCGATGATCGCGCCCGAGCTTGCGGCGGCGTGGGTCGACGAGGCCCCCGACCAACGGCGGGTGATCGAGGTGCCCGACGTCAATCACTACACGATCGTGATGGGCGCCGCGGGGGCGCGCGCGGTGGGGCAAGCGATCGTGCGCGCGCTGCACACTCCGGCCGACGATCCTCCCCTACGATCCGCCCGATGAGTAGTGCTGGGACGGTCGGGGCCAGGCTCGAGCCTCCGGAGCCGGGGCTGACTCCTGACGAGATGGTCGCCCGCGCGGTGGCGCTCCGGCCCCGCCTGATCGCCGACCAGGAGGCCACCGAGCAGCGCACTTACTACTCGCAGGAGATGCACGAGGCATTCCTGGCCGCCGGCTTCTACCACCTGTATGTGCCCCGGCGCTACGGCGGCTACGAGTTCGACGTCCCGACCTACGTCCGGGTGGTGCGGGAGATCGCGCGCGGGTGCGTGTCGACCGCCTGGTGCGCGGGACTGGCCATGAACCACGCCCTGATGGTCGGCTCGTGGTGGCCCCAGGAGGCGCAGGACGAGATCTTCGCCGGCGGTGACTTCCGCTGCTCCTCGGTGGCGGCGCCGGTCGGGCGGGCCGGCCGCACCGATTCCGGGTGGGAGATCAACGGGCAGGTCGCCTTCGCCTCGGGAACGCCGTACGCGACCTTCTACATGGGCCAGGCGATCCTCCCCTCGCCGGCGGACGCCTCACCCGAGGACCTTCCGCCACAGCTCCTGTTCGTGGCCCCGCGGCGCGAATGGGAGATGCTGGACGACTGGGGCGACATGCTCGGGCTCAAGGGCTCGGGCTCGCACAGCATCCGGTTCTCCGGTACGCGGATTCCGTTCAGCTGGGCCTTCGAGGGCAGCATGCTCGACGTCGACGTCGGCGGCGGCACCCCCGGGTCGCGCCTGCACGGCAACCCGATGTACTCGGGCCGCGCGGTGTCGATCTTCACGATCTCGCTGGCCGCGGTGACCATCGGCGCGGCCTACAACGCCTTGGATGAATACGAACGGTTGATGCGTGAGCGCAAGACGCCCCTGCCCCCGTTCATCCCCCGCATCAAGGACCCCGACTATCAGCGCTGGTACGGCCGCGCGCTGACCCACATCGCCACCGCGGAGGCCGCGACGCTGCACGCCGCCGAGCGACACATGGAGCTGTGCCGGCGCAACGTCGAGGACGGGATCCCCTACACGTTCGGCGACGACATGCTGCTCGCGGGCGTCGCGCGCGAGGCCATGCTCATGTGCTGGCGGGTCATCGACGACGACCTGTGGCAGACCGTGGGCGCGGGCGTCGCCCGCGACGGGGAGCGGACCGCCCGCGTGTTCCGCGACATGGCGGTGGCCGCCGCGCACCGCAATCTGCAGCTGCGCGACATGTTCTACGGCGACATCGGCCGCGCCGCGCTCGGCGAACCGCAACGAGTGCCCGGCCGCTAACCGTCGCCCCAGCCGCCGCGAACCGATGCGATCGACTTAACCGGGAATTATTCCCGGTTAACTCAGTCGCTTCGGCGTGCCACCCACGAAGTCAGCACGGCCAGTACGTCCGCGCTGTTGCGCTCGATCATCACGCCGTGCGCGTTGCCGCGCACCCCGTGGTCGGCCAGCTGCACGAGCTCCACGTCGCAGCCGGCTTGCGTCAGGACCTCGGCCAGTTCGGCGTCGGAGGTTCGGAACATCGACGCCTCGCCGCTGACCACCGCGATCGGGAAGCGAGTGAGATTCGGTAGCCCGCGCGTCGCATCGTCCGGGACCGTCTCGATCGCGATCAGCGCGGCCACCTGCTCGGGCCGGGCGTCGGCGGCGAGGAACGTGCCCGGACCGCCGGCCGAGTGGGTCACCAGGACGGCCGGGCCGACCATGTCGAGCAACTCGGCCAGGCGCACCTGCTCGAGCGCGTGCATGTCGGCCCAGCTGGCCAGCATCGGCCCGGAGTTCGCCAGCCACTGGTCGTAGACCGGATCCCCGGGCTCGCGTCCGCCCGGCCACTGGGTGTGAAGCTCGGCGGTCGGATTGGAGTCCGGGCCGTCGGCGGGCGGCACGAAGATCGGTCGCAGCGCCTGCGCGCCCATCGGCGGCCCCATCGCTCCGAGGACGTCGGGATGGTGGGGCGAGCGGCCGTGCCCCGGGCGGTCGACCACGTAGACCGTGTGGCCCTGCTCTACGAGCAGCCGCGACCAGCCGAGCCGACCGTCGGGCGTGGTCAGGTAGTCGGTGCCCTGGCCGCCGCCACCGTGCACGAGCACCCAGGGTGGCCCGGCCGCGGGGTCCGGCGAGGCCGGGGCCTCCCACTCCACGTACATCGGCCCGCGCAGGACGGTGCCGAGCGGGCCATCGACGCGGTCGGACACGCCTACCCAGAAGGAGCCTCGGCGGGAGGTGGTGACGGGCCCGCTGGGAACGTGGCGGCTCATGCCGACTCGCTGGCCCGCCGGGCGCCCTCGGACAGCGCGGCCAGCTTGGCCCAGCAGATGTCCGGATCGACCGAGCCGAACCCCGACCACGTGCCGAAGCCGCAGTCGGTCCCGGCCATCACGCGATCGGGCCCGACGATGTCGGCGTAGGTCTCGAGTCGCTGCGCCACCAGGTCGGGGTGTTCGATGTAGTTGCACGTGGAGTCGATGACGCCAGGGACGAGGACCTTGTCGGCGGGGATCTCCGCCTCGCCCCAGGCCGCCCACTCGTGCTCGTGGCGCGGGTTGGCCGCCTCGAACAGGAGCCTGGACGGCTTGGCCCGCAAAACCACGTCGGCGATCTTGCTCGCGTCGATGTCGAGGTGGTGCGGACCCTCGTAGTTGCCCCAGCACAGATGAAGGCGCGCCTTCTCAGCCGGGATGTCGCGCAGCGCCCGGTTGATCGCCTCGACATGCCGGGCGGCCGCGGTCACGAACTCCTCGTCGGAGCGGTCGCGATACATGATGTGCCGGCCCATGGCCAGGTCGGGGGCGTCGATCTGGACCACGAACCCGGCGGCCACGATCGCCTCGTACTCGGTCTTCATCGCCTCGCCGATCGCGTCGAGGTACTCGTCGAGGCTCGGGTAGTACTCGTTGGGCTGGAACAGGGCGATGATCCCGGGTGACGGGGCGTTCATGAACGCGCCCGCGACCGGCTGCCCCTCGATCGCGCGCGCCAGCCGTTCCAGGTCGCGCTCGACCGGCTCGCGGTGCTCGTACTCGATCGGCCCGCGGCAGATCGGCCGCAGGTAGCGGGCGCTCCCGCCCTCATCCGCGAGACGCTTCATATAGCTCGGGTAGGCGTCGAGATCCGCCGGCGTGGCCCGAGGCACCTCCCCCACCTCGAACCCACTGAGCCGGTGGCGGATATAGGTGGCGTAGCCGATCTTGCTCATCTCGCCATCCGACACGAAGTCGATCCCCGCCTCCACCTGGTGGCGGATCCGGTCGCGGACCGCCTCGTCGAGCAGACGGTCGTACTCAGAGCGATCGACGGTCTCGCCCCGGTCCTCCGCAAACACGAGTTCGACGAGCTCCGGGGGGCGCGGCAGGCTGCCGACGTGGGTGGTCAGGATGCGAGTCATCGTGTCACCACATCTCCTCGAGTAGCTGGTGGATCGCCTCGGGCGGCGCCGGCCGCGGGTTGGCCTTGGCCGGCGCGCGCTCGGCGATCGCCTCGGACAGCGAGGCGAGATCCTCCCGCGGAACGTCGTACTCGCGCAGTCGAGGCGGTCCGGCCAACACCGCCAGCTCGCTCACGCGGGCGATCGCGTCATCGGTCTCCATCGCCCGCGCGAACCGCGCGATGCCCTCGGCCGCCGCCTCCTGGTTGTAGCCGAGCGCCGGCGGGAGGCACACCGCGTTCATGGTCCCGTGCGGAAGGCCGTAGCGCCCGCCCAGCGCCTGGGCCATCGCGTGCCCGAGGCCCATCCCCACCCGCAGCGCGGCGCCGGCGTACATCGCGCCCTCGAGCAGCTGCCGCCGCGCCTCGAGGTTCTGGGGCTCCTCCACGACCACCGGAAGCCAGGCCGAGATCAGCTTCGCCCCGTCCAGCGCCACGAGATCCGTGTCCTCGGTCCGGTTGCGCGTGTACAGCGCCTCGGCGCAGTGGGCCAGCGCATTCATCGCGGTTCCCGCGCTCTCGGCGGCGGGCAGGTCCAGGGTCAGGGCCGGCTCGTACACGATCGCCACCGTGCGAGCCCCGCCGCCGCCGCGCTTGATCCCGGTCGCGCGGTCGCGCATCCCGAAGCCCTGGGTCCACTCCGCACCCGAGTACGTCGTGGGGATCGAGACGATCGGCAGCCCGGTCTCGCTCGACACCGCCTTGGCCGTGTCGATCGCGCTGCCCCCGCCCAGGGCGATCAGCCCGTCCGCGCCGTCGCAGGCCGCCACCGCCTCCCGCACCCCAGTGACCTCCGCGTGCGGCTGCACTCCGTGAAAGCGCCGCGCGGCGGCGGGCAGGTCGAACTCGCTCCAGCGCTCCGAGGCGATCAGCAGCGGATCGCGCACGGACAGCTCCTCGAGCACCGCGGGCAGCGCGTCGAGTCCCCAGCGGACGATCATGCCGCGATCAAATCACAGCCGGTGGCGCCGGGGTCACGAGCCATTTGGGACGAAAGGGGCAACTATTCCCCCTTTCTTCCCGAGCACTCCTCACGACCCGGTCTCCGTCCGCGCCTGCAGACGCCGCATCCCGGCCAGCCACCGCTCGTAGTCCATCCCCTTGCGCTGGAAGAACATGAGCACCTCCGGATGGGGCAGGATCAGGAACTGCTCGCGGTCGACCCCGGCCACGACGACATCGGCGACCTCGGAAGGCTCGAGCACCTCCCCGGCGCTCCGCACCACCCGGTGGCTGAGCTCCTCGCCGGCCAGCATCGCGGTTCGGACGCCCATCGGGCACAGGCAGCTGACCCGGACGCCCCGGTCCCCGTAGGTCACCGACAGCCACTCGGCGAAGGCGACCGCGGCGTGCTTGGTCACCGCGTAGGGCGCCGAGCCGATCTGGGTCAAGAGCCCCGCCGCCGACGCGGTCGCGACGAAATAGCCCTCCCCGCGCGAGAGCCAGCCGGGCAACAGAAGACGGGCGGCCAGCACGTGTGCGCGCACGTTCACCGCGAAGGCCTCCTCCCACACCTCGTCGGGCGTATCCACCGGGTCTTCGCCGATGGCCACGCCGGCGTTGGCGAAGTACACCTCGACTGGCCCGAGCTCCGACTCCACTCGACCCACCAACTCGCCCAACGCGGCCTCATCGGTGACGTCGCACGCGACCGCGACATGCCCGTCGCCGAGCTCCCGGCCGACCGCCGACAACGCCTCCGCCTGGATGTCGGTCGCCGCCACGCGCGCGCCCTCGGCGGCACAGCGCAGGGCCAGCGCGCGCCCGATGCCACCGGCCGCGCCGGTCACCACCACCGTGCGTCCCTGCAGCTTCATGTGCCCGCCCCCAAACTGTCAAATGATTTGATGGTCTGCCTCCTCAACGTGAATTGATTATGCGGTTTCCGTCTCTGTAGCCACGGGTACGAATTGTGTCGAGACGAGGAAAGGCGAGGGTTAGATGAGTTCTACATCCACCGGGCGTCTCCAGCAGGCGCAAGCGGCACCTGCGGGCGCGCACACCCCCCGTTCGATTCTGGCCCGGCTCGACCGGATCAGCGTCTGGTCGATGCCGTTCATTTTCGTCGGGATCATCGGCACGGGCTTCCTGTTCGCGTTCTACGACGTGTTCGACATCAACGTGTCGTTCATCCAGAGCTGCGTGGCGCTCAAGCCTGGCTGCACCCCAGCCAACGCGGTCACCGCGCTGCGCATCCCCGTCGTGCTGAACCTCGCCGGCTACGTGATCGGAGCGCTCGCCCTGGCGCCGATCTCCGACCGCATCGGCCGGCGCAACATGCTGCTGTTCACGATGCTCCTCACCGGCGTGGGGTCGCTCTACAACGCGCTGGCGCCCGACTACACGCAGTTCGTGATCGCCCGGATCGTCACCGGCATCGGGGTCGGCGCCGACCTGGCCATCGTGAACACCTACGTCGGCGAGGTCGCACCGCGCCGTAACCGGGGGCGGTGGATCTCGGTGATCTTCATCATGTCCTCGCTGGGGGCGCTGCTGGGCATCTGGCTCGGCCTGTTCCTGACCACCCCGTCCGCTCCCTGGCCGCACGGCCTGTCGTTCGCCCAGGCAAGTCCGAGCTTCACCGACGGCTGGCGCTGGATGTACGCGGTCGGCGCGCTGCTGGCCGGGGTCGGCGTGCTGCTGCGCCTCGAGCTGCCCGAGTCGGCGCGCTGGCTGGTCGGACAGGGCCGATTGGACGAGGCCGACAAGGTGGTCAGCGATATGGAAGTCATGGCCGCCAAGCACGGCACGCTGGCCCCCGTGCCGGATGACATCCCGGTGGACCAGACCACCCCCGAGTCGAGCCGGGCCTTCAAGGCGCTGTTCTCGAACCGGATGTACACCCGGCGCGTCATCCAGCTTCTGTCCGTGTGGTTCCTGGCCTACGTGACCGTGTTCGGCTTCTCGGCGGGCTTCACGTCGATGCTCACGTCGCTCAAGTACGAGCCGTCGGAGGCCGGCCTGATCACCGCCGTGGGCGCGTTCGGGTTCCTGGCCTGCGCGCTGTTCGCGGTGGCGTTCGCCGACCGGCTCGAGCGCAAGTACTGGCTGCCGATCGGAGCCGTCATCACCCTGATCGGCGGCGTGATCGTGGCCGAGGCCGGAACGACCTCGCTCGGCATCGCGTTCATCGGCGCGGCGATCGTCTTCTTTGGCTTCAACGTCTGGGTCCCGATGACCTACACGCTGTCGACCGAGAGCTTCCCGACCCGCGCGCGGGTGACCGGCTTCGGCCTGGTCGACGGGGTCGGGCACCTGGGCGGCGGGATCGGAGTGCTGGTGATCGCGCCCCAGATCCCCAACATGAGCGTGCTCGGAGCGATGCTCCTGGTAAGCGGCTTCCTGGTCGCGGCAGCGATCGTGGCCCTGTTCAGCCCGAACACGCGCGGTCGGCACTACGAAGAGATCTCGCCGTAGCCGTAGCCGTAGCCGTAGCCGTGACCGCAGACGCAGTGGCGGCCGCCGATCACGATTCGCCGTCGACCGAGCTCAGTAGCTCGGCCATGTACTCGATGTGATGGCGCATGGCGCGCTCGGCGGCCGGCCGCTGGTGGCGCCGGATCGCCCGCAGGATCGCCTGGTGCTGGGCGATGATCAGCTCGCCGTCGATGGCGCTGCCCAGATGGTCGATCAGCGAGGGTTGGAGCACGTCGAGGATCCAGCTGGTGAACGTGAGCAGCAGGTCGTTTCCCGCCATGACCGCGATCTCCCGATGAAAGCGAGTATCGGCCAGGCGAAACTCCTCGCCGGCCGGATCTCGACCGCGCGCGTCGTCGATCGCCTGGCTCATCGTCTCGATCGACTCCCCAGCCGCGCGCTCAGCAGCCAGGCCGGCCACGGGCACCTCTAGGAGCATTCGGGCCTCGACGAGCTCGCAAAGGGTCACGCTCTCGGACTCGAGCATGGCCGCGATCGACTCGCTCACGTGGCGTCCGATCCCCACGTTGGGGGTGTTGTCCACGAACACCCCGCCGGCGCGGCCCTTCTGCACGCGAATCAGATGCGAGCCGGCCAGCCGGCGCAGTCCCTCCCGGAGCGTCGGGCGGCTCACACCGAACTCGCGCGAGAGCTCGTGCTCGGTGCCTATGCGGTCGCCCGGATGCAGTCCCTCCCGCTCGATGTACATCCGGATCTCCCGCGCGATCTGCTCGCTGGCGTCCGCGTGGACCGCCTCGAAGCGATTCGGCTTACGCGCGTCGGCGGCCGTCTCCATTCCCCGAGTTTATGGCCGGTGGGCGGCTCGTCCGCCGATCCTGCGGCACGGCCGCTAAGTAATTGCGGCCCTCTACCGATAAGACCGATCATGCGGAGGACTCACGCGCGCGCTCACGCCCAGCAGGCCAACGAGCGCTTTAGCTTGCTGTTCGACCGGGCCTCGGTCGGGATCATCAGCGTCGATCGCGACGGGCGCGCCGTCGAGGCCAATCCCGCCGTGGAGCGGATGCTCGGCTACGGACCGGGTGAGATGATCGGAGTCAGCTTCACGACGTTCACGCATCCGGACGACGTGGAGGTCTCCAAGGAGCTCTACCGGGAGATGGTCGAGGACGACTCCTCCTCCTACCAGTACGAGAAGCGCTACATCCGCCAGGACGGGGAGATCATCTGGTGCCGGGTCAGCGTGTGGACCGACGCCGGCGCCCCGGATTCCGCCCAGGTTGCGATCGCGATGATCGAGGACGTCACCCAGACCAAGCTGGCGGAACTGGCCCTGCAGGAGAAGGCGATGCGCCTGGAGCGCATCATCGCGACCCAGCGCGACATTGCCGCCGCCGCATCCGGAGATCTCGGGCACGTGATGCAGGTGATCGTCGAACGCGCCCAGGCCCTCACCCGGGCCGAAGGAGCCATGATTCACCTGATCGAAGGGGAGGACGTGGTCACCCGCGCCGCCTCCGGAATCGCCACCCGCTTCCTGAACAACCGCCGGCCCCTGAACCAGAGCGTGTCGCGGTTTGCCATCGCGGAGCGCGCCCCCGTCCTCATCGAGCACGCCGAGGACGACCCGCGCCTGAACCCGGCGATGCAGAAGCTCGTCGGCGATCGCTCCCACATCTGCGTGCCGCTGTTCGCGGGCGATCGACCGGTCGGCGCGGTCAGTGTGATGAGCACCTCGGAGGAAGAGCGGCTGAACGAGGAGGACCGCCAGACCCTCGAGCTGCTGGCCGGCGTGCTCTCGGAGGGCGTCAGCCGCGCGGCCGAGTCAGAGGCCAAGCGCAAGCAGCTGGATGCCCTGGCCCGCTTCGAGGCGATCTACAACGGCTCTCTGACCGGCGTGATGGTCTTGAGCGACGACGGCCAGATCGTCGACGCCAATCCGGCCATGCTCGAGCTCCTCGGGCTCGAGACCCCCGAGCAGGTCCGCGCCCACATCGCCGAGTATCTCGATCCCGACGAGCACGAACGAGTGTCGCAAGCCGTAGACGAGCTGTTCTCCGGCGACGCGACCTCATTGCGCATCGACACCCGCCTACATCGCCGGGACGGAACCGTGGTCTGGGTGTGCGGCTCTTTCTCGCTCGTCCGTGACGCCGAGGGCCGGCCCAGCTTCGGGATCGTGATGGTCCAGGACGAGACCGAGCGCAAGGTGGCCGAGGAGGCGCTGTTGCGCCAGTCCGAGCTCAACGAGCACCAGGCCCTGCACGACGGCCTCACGGGCCTGCCCAACCGGACCCTGTTCCGCGATCGGATCGAGCAGGCGATCGCCCAGGCCCGGCGCGACGGCGGCCAGCTCGCGGTCGCGATGATCGACCTCGACCGGTTCAAGGACGTCAACGACTCCCTCGGTCACCACGCCGGCGACACCTTGCTGGTGGAGGTGGGCCGCCGGCTGCGCGACCTCCTGCGCTGCTCCGACACCGTGGCACGGCTCGGCGGTGACGAGTTCGGCGTGCTGATCTCGAAGCCGCGCACGACGAGCGACGTGGCGGTGGTGATCGGAAAGATGCGCGCCGCGCTCGAGCAGTCCGTGACGGTGGAGGGGCTGGCGCTGCCGGCCGAAGGCTCCATCGGGATCGCCATGTTCCCGGCGCACGGACGCGACGTCGACACGCTGCTGCGCCACGCTGACGTCGCCATGTACAGCGCCAAGGAGACAAAGGCCGGCTATGTGTTCTACGACGGGACACGCAACGAGGCCGATCCGGCCAGGCTCACCCTGGTCTCCGAGCTCCGGCGCGCGATCGAGCAGCGCGAGCTGGTCCTCTACTACCAGCCCAAGGCGGCGCTGGTCAACGGGTCGGTGCAGTCGGTCGAGGCCCTGCTGCGCTGGAATCACCCGGTGCGCGGCATGGTCGGCCCGGACGAGTTCATCCCGCTCGTCCAGCAGACTGGCCTGATCAAGCCGCTCACCCTGTACGTGCTCGACGAGGCACTCACCCAGTGCCGCTCCTGGCAACGCGCCGGCCTGACCCTGGGCGTGGCGGTGAACCTGTCCTCGCGCAACCTGCTGGACACCGACTTCCCGCAGCAGGTCAAGCGTCTGCTCCAGAAACGAGAGGTCGATCCGGGCCTGCTCCAGCTCGAGATCACCGAGTCGACCGTGCTCTCTGATCCGGTGCGCACCAAGCGCGTCCTCGACAAACTCGCCGCGATGGGGATCTCGCTGTCGATCGACGACTTCGGCACCGGCTACTCGTCGCTGTCCTATCTCAGCCAGCTGCCCGTGAGCGAGATCAAGATCGACCGGTCGTTCGTGATGAACATGGCCGAGTCGTCGGGCGACGCCGTGATCGTCCGCTCGACCATCGACCTGGGACGCAACCTGGGTCTGCAGGTCGTGGCCGAGGGGGTCGAGACCGAGCAGGCCTGGGATGAGCTGAACGCGTTGGGCTGCACGCTCGCCCAGGGCTACTACCTGAGCCGCCCGGTCCCCGCCGCCGAGCTGACCGAGTGGCTGCTCAGCCGCCCGGCCGAGCAGCCGGTCAAGCCGATCCGGCGCGTCGCCTAGCCCGACACCGCCAGGCGCGAGTCAGCCCGTGACGCCCGCCGCGGACTCCTTGACCTCCTCGGGAATCATCGGCCCCTCGCCCGAGGGATCCACGATGCCCTCCTCGAGCCACCGATAGCGGCCGTCGAGCAGCTTGGCCGCCGCGTCCCGGTTGGCGTCGTCGTCGTTGTGCCACAGCTCCGAGAAGAGCATGTCCGCGCGCCGCTTGGCCTGCGCGCAGAACAGCTCGGCCAGCTCCTGCGCCTCCGTGCGGCGCTCGGGGTGCTCGCGCCCGATCGTGTCCGCGTACGCCGCCGCGGCCGCCATCGCGAACAGCTCCGATCCGATGTCGACGAGCCGTCCGAGGAACGCCTGCCGGTACTCGAGCTTGGCCTGCCAGCGCGTCATGCCGTAGAAGATCGAGCGGGCCAGCTTGCGCGAGGCTCGCTCCACGTAGCGCATGTACGGCGCCAGCGGTCCCAGCTCGTCGTAGGAGCGCGGCAGCTGGCCTTTGCCGACGGTCAGCTGCGGGAGCCACTTCGCGTAGAACGCGCCCGCGCGGCCGGCCGCGGACGCGAGCGCCTTGACGTCACCGCCACCCTCCAGCAGGTCCCCGGCCACCTGGAGATGCTGGTCGACCGCCTCGCGCGCGATCAGCAGGTGCATGATCTCGGTCGAGCCCTCGAAGATCCGGTTGATTCGCATGTCGCGCAGCGCCTGCTCGGCCGGCACCGGCTTCTCGCCGCGCGCCTTGAGCGAGGCGGCGGTCTCGTAGCCGCGTCCGCCGCGCACCTGGATCAGCTCGTCGAGCACCTTCCAGCCCATCTCCGACCCGTACAGCTTGGCCAGCGCCGCCTCGATGCGGATGTCGTTCGATTTGTCGTCGGCCAGGCGGCTGGCCACGTCGAGCATCGCCTCCAGGCCGAAGGCACTGGCCGCGATGAACGCCAGCTTCTGCGCCACGGCGTCGTGCTTGCCGATCGGCCGCCCCCACTGGACCCGCTCGTTCGACCATTCGCGCGCGATCTTCGTCGCCCACTTGGCCTGCCCGACGCAGATCGCCGGGAGGGCCAGGCGCCCGGTGTTGAGCGTGGTCAGGGCGATCTTCAGCCCCTGCCCCTCCTTGCCGATCCGGTTCTCCTCGGGCACGAACACGCCGTCCAGCCGGGTCACGGAGTTCTCGATCCCGCGCAGGCCCATGAACGCGTTGCGATGCTCGACGCTCACTCCGTCGGAGTCGTAGGGCAGGACGAACGCGCTGATCCCGCCGCGATGGCCTTCCCCCTTGGGGATCTGGGCCATCACCACCACGATGTCCGCGATCGCGCCATTCGTCGCCCACAGCTTGCGCCCGTTCAGCACGTATCCACCCTCGGTCGGCGTGGCCGTCGCCGCCAGACGCGCGGGATCCGAACCGACGTCGGCCTCGGTGAGCAGGAACGCGCTGATCTTGTCCCGGGCCACGAGCGGCAGCCACTTGCGCTTCTGCTCCTCGGTGCCGAACAGCCGCAGCGGCTCGGCCACGCCGATCGACTGATGCGCGCTCAGCAGTGTCGAGAGCGAGGCGTGCCAGGTTCCGGCGAGCGCCAGCGCGCGGTTGTAGTAGACCTGGGAGAGGCCGAGCCCGCCGTACTCCTCGGCCACCTTCATGCCCAGCGCCCCGATCCGCTTGAGGCCGTCGATCACATGGTCGGGGATCCTCGACTCGCGCTCGATCTCGAGCGGATCGACGTCGGTCTCGAGGAACTCGCGCAAGGTGGACAGGAACCGCTCACCCTTCTCCACCGCCTGTGGATCCAGCTTGGGCTGCGGGTGGATCAGATCCAGGCGGAAGTTGCCCAAGAACAGCTCCTTGCCGAAGCTCGGCAGCTTCCACTCCGATTCGCGCGCGGCCTCTGCGACCTCACGGGCTTGCCTCTCTGAAACGGTGCTCGACACGGACGTTCTCCTCTGCGACGGTTCCGGGCTCATACGGAAAGTACCCGTCTCAGGAGGTTTCAGTTGAAGCTCAGCGCGCGTAATCAGTTGCGGGGCACGATCACCAGCATCAATCAGGGCGAGGCGATCGCCAACGTCGTGCTCGACGTCGCCGGCCAACGCCTCGTCGCCTCGATCACGGTCGAGGCCGTCCGGGATCTCGGGCTCAGCGAGGGCAGCGAGGTAACCGCGATCGTCAAGGCCTCGGACGTGATGATCGCCACCGACGCCGGGTGAGCGCTAACAGCGTCCGTTAGGAAGAGTCTCATCGGCCCCTCCCTATAGATAAGCCCGGCCGCGGCCGATAAGTCGGCAAACGGAGTAATGGGAGGCGAGGATGCCGCAGGCGAACCATTCCGACGCGCGGACGCGCCGGGAGACCCGGAGTACCGAGACCCGGAGTACCGAGACCCGGAATAGCGGGACCCGGAGGACCCCTTCCGCGCGCCCGCGTGCGGCGGCGGCCGAGCCGACGACGGGCGCCGGCACCAAGGCGTTCTACGGCTTCCTCGGGCTGATCCTGCTCGGTTACGCGGTCTCGCTGGTCGTGCGCGCCAACGGTGCGAGCACCACGCTGGTCGACGGCTGGGGAACGGCCGCCTATGAGCTCCTGGCCAGCGTGGCGGTGCTGATCCGCGCCGCGGTCAGCCCACGCGATCGGCGCTTCTGCCTGGCCCTCGGCATCGGAATGGCCCTGTGGGCCCTCGGCGACTTCGCCCAGACCTACGAGGGCCTCCACAACGCCAATCCGCCCACCCCGGATCTGGCCAACTACGTGTGGGTCGGATTCTTCCCGCTGGCCTACGTCGGGGTCATGCTGCTGATGCGCCAGGAGGTCCGCAAGTTCACCGCGGCCAACTACCTGGACGGCGTGGTGGCCACCCTGACGTGCGCGGCGGCGTTCGCCGCATTCGCGTTCGGCGCGATCCAGCGCGCGGCCGGGGACGACTCGGTCACTGTGGCCTGGAACCTGATCTATCCGGTGGGCGACGTCCTGCTGCTGATCCTCACCCTGTCCGCGGCGGCGATGGTGCCCCCGGGCCGACGGATGCGGTGGTACCTGATGGCGGCGGCCAGCCTGGCCAACGCGATCGGCGACGTGTGCGCCCTGTTCGACAACGGCATCGGCGCCACCCACTTCGGCTACTTCTGGAACTCGATCGCCTGGCCGGCGTCGCTGTTCCTGTTCTCCCTCTCGGTCTGGGTGCAGTCCTCTCGCCCGGATGAGTCCGAGCTCAAGGAGACCAGCTCCGGGTTCGCTATCCCCGGCGTGGCCGCCGGCCTGTCGCTGCTGATCCTGTTCGTAGGCTCGCTGAACCACATCAACCAGATCGCGCTCGGCCTGGCCACCGCCACGCTGGTGGCGGCCGGTGCCCGGTTTGGCCTGGCCCTGCGGCGCCTGAACGAGCTCACCGAGGAGCGCCACGGTCAGCTGGCCGAATCGGCCCGACTGGAGCGCGACTCGCGCGAGGCCCTCCAGGCCGCCGTGCGCAGCTACTCCGAGTTCGCGGCGCGCGTCGCCGACGGCGATCTACGCGCGACCGTCGACGCCGACGGGAGCGATGATCTGCGTGGCCTGTCGGAGAGCCTGAACAGCATGGTCGAAGGGCTCGCCCAGATCTCGAGTCACATCCAGGCCGGCGCTCGCGACATCGGTACTTCAACGTCGGACATCCTGGCCTCGGTCAACCAGCACTCAGAGAGCGCGAGCTTGCAGTCGGCGGCGATCAGCCAGACGTCCTCGACCGTGAACGAGCTGCGCCTGGCCGCCGAGGACACCGCGAAGCTGGCCAGCGACGTGGCCGATCGAGCCAGCGAATCGCTTCAGGTGACGGGCGAGGCCACCTCCGCGGTGGGGGCGATCACCACCGCGATGGAGGAGATCCGCGAGCGAGTCGACGCGATCGCCCGCGACATCGTCACGCTGTCCGATCGCACCAAGCAGATCGGCGAGATCACCGCGACGGTCAACGGACTGGCCGACAAGTCCAAGCTGCTCGCGCTGAACGCAAGCATCGAGGCCGCGCGAGCCGGCGAGCACGGCAGGGGCTTCGCCGTGGTGGCCGAGGAGGTCACCAAGCTCGCCGAGCAGTCGAAGGCCGCCACCGCGCAGGTCGAGGCGATCCTCGGTGACGTGCAGACCGCCACCTCGGCTGCGGTGCTGGCCAGTCAGGAGGGCACCACGGTCGTCGAGCGCGGACTCGAGCTCACCGACCGCGCTGGCGAGGGCATCCGCAGTCTCTCGGACACGATCCAGGCGTCGTTCGACGCCGCCCAGCAGATCGCGGCCTCGGCCCACCAGCAGAGCGTCGGGATCGAGCAGATCGCGCAGTCCATGAACCACGTCAACGAGGGCACGTCGCAGTTCCTGGACGGCGCGTACCAGTCGCAGATGGCGGCCGAGAAGCTCAACGAGCTCTCCGCTCAGCTCGCCGCGGTCACCGAGCGCTACCGCGTCTGAGGTTTGGCCGCACCGGTGCTCGGCCTGGCGGTGTTCGGGGTGGTCGCACTGATCCTCGGCGCGCTGATCGCGGTCACGGCGGGCACGGGATCGGGCGACTGGGCCGCGGGGCTCGCCGACTTCATCCCGGGCGACTGGCGGCCTCGCCGGCGCAAGTAGCCCTTAGGGCGCGCGCCAGAATTAGTGGCGCCGGCCCTTAGCCGGTCGGCGCTCTCAGCTCGGCCAGCCGCAGGCGCACCAGGCTGAAGCTGCACCACGGTTGCGGACAGGCGCTCGTCGCCGCGCTCGTACCGGGCGGGTCGTGCGGCTGGACATCCTCAGCGGGATAAGCGTGGGACGGGTCCTCTGTGGCCTCCGCCGCCACCGTGCGGTTGCAGGTCGGATCGGCCAGCGCCCGGCCGACGCTCTCGCCGCTCAGCACGCAGTAGCTGGCGCGCTCGTAGCGGTCACCGGGCGAGACGAGACCGGAGTCCCACGTGGTCGGGTGATCGGCGAGGCTGTCGAACTGGTGCCAGTAGACGCGCGTGATCTGCCCGGGGAAGGCAGAGCCCGCGCGGGCGAGATCGAGGAAGTCGCTCGCCGCGTAGGCCTGCGCCTTCGGATTGCCGTCCAGGCAACGGCCCTGGGCGTAGGGCGGCGGATCGTCCGCCTCGCCGTCGCTACAGCCCTCTTGGACGCCGAGGTAGTTGGGGATGGGGTCGGTTTCCTGCGCCGCCACCTCGGTCAACCAGACGGCCGGCTGCGGGCGCCCGGCCGGATACAGCGAGGCGATGTACGCACTGACCAGAGTCGTATCGCCATGCGAGAGCGTGCCGTCGTCCAGGTAGGCGGTGGCGCTCAGGTCCTCGTAGGGGTGAAACGACCACACGCTCGGGTAGAGGCCGATCGTCTTGGTCAGGTAGCGCGCGTAGGCCTTGACCGCGATCAGCTTCGGGTCGTTCGCGCTGTCGCCGTCGGCGGACAGGGCCACCAGCGTCAGCTTGTCGCCGAAGCTCCCCCGATTGGCCTTGTCTGCCTCGTAGTAGTACCAGGCGGCGCACTGATCGGCGTGGTGCGGCGGCAGGTCTCCGTCCGGGGTCGGATTGCAGGCGTGGTTCACCCGTGCCCCGTCCGGCTCGTCGTAGGTCTCGTACTCGCTGGGCGGCGCGATCCCGTGCTGGGCGGCGAACGTGTCGAGCGTCGCTACGAGGCCCTTGAAGCCGCAGAGATACTGGTTGGCGGTCGGGTTGGCGGGATCGTCCGGGTTGCCGTCTCCGGGATAGACGGCGGCGCTGTTGGTGGTGATCACGATCAGAGGATCGACTCCGGCCCGACGTGCCCCCAGCACGTAGTTCTCCGCCAGAGCGATCCAGGACGCGCCGTAGTAGGCCGGTGGCTGGCGCTCGCGCACGCACGCACCCCCGATCGCCGCCTCGCCCGTGCTCACCGCGTCCCATGGGATCCCGGCACGCACGTACTTGAATGCGTTGGCGCCGCCGGTCTGGTCGGCGGCCAGCGCCTGATAGCGGTCGAACAGCGCGTGGCCGAGGCTTCCCGCGGGGCAGCCGGGCAGCAGATACAGGACGCAACCGAGGTTCTGGGCACTGTCGCTCAAGCCGACCCCAGCCGTGGCCTGGCGGGCGCCCGCGCCGGCGGGCGCGATGGCCAGGCTGAGCGCCGACACCAGCGCAGCTATCCCCCATGCGAAGCGCCCCACTGAGACAGACGCTAACCGGAGCCCCACCCGGGGTCAAACCTGCGCGCCAGACCACCATCCCGACTGGGCCCGAAGATCCGGTTCGAGGCGCTCACACCCTGCCCCCGTGCCGCCGCCTTCGCAACCGGACTGATCGCACACTCGGCGAGCCGCGAGAGCCGAGATCGCACTTATGACCCGTATAGGGGTGCAAACTGCGCTTTCGGCGCCCACCGGGTGACGAGTGTGCGGTTAGTCGCCCTGGCCAGCGGGAGCGGATCGGGGCGTCGTGGCCCGAGGCGATCGTCGACGGCTGTGGCCGGCGCTCTCGGCGCCAAGCCTTCGCCGCCTAGGACTCCGCGTGAGCGCGAACGATCGCGTCGAGGAGCGTCCGATCGGCGTCCTCGAGCTCGATGAACTTCAAGCCGACGTGCGTGGGATTCGTCCGTGCGACCTCCGCCCCGCAGCGGATCGGCGTCAGCGCGTCTCCGATGTACAGCTCCAGCCGCAGTTGCGGCGCGCTGTCCAGGCTCGGGTGGCGCTCGACGCGCATCCCGCTGACGCTCAGGTCCGCGAGCCGGGTCTCGAAGTACTCGTGGTCGTCCGCCGAGTCGAAGGGAAACATCCGCGCCACCGCGTTGACCTGAGCGCGCGCTGCCGATCTGCGTTCTGGAAGCTGGACTCCGTCGATCACCACGAACAGGAGCTCCGGTCCTTCCGTCGTGCTCGCGGTCGCGATGCCCTTCAGCGCGACCCTGCCGCCGCTGTGGTCGAAGAGCAGATATCCGGGCACCGCCGGCGCGGAGGTCCCAAGCGCCGGACCCGGGCCGCCGTCGATGCCCGCGAGGGTCGCCACCGATCCCTCGACGCCCAGCACACGGCACGGGAAGACGGCCTCGTCCTCGCCGTCGAGGTGGATCTCCACTTCCTGGTGGTGCTTCAGTCTGCGCATGGGCTCGAGCTCGGGTGATCGAGAGCGAACCGTTTAAACCTGCGCATGCGTCCGGTCCGACTCCGAACACTCAAGTGATCGACCTACCTGGACCCGGCCTTTAGCCCTGAGCCACCGCCCGCCGCGATCACGCGGCGTGACCTAGTGCCGCGACCGGAACGTTGCCGGGAGGGGCACTAGCCTTCAGCGGGTGACGTGGACCGTCGACGTGACCGCAATTCCGCCCGCCACGGTGCCGCCGCTGCCGGGCGTGCTGTTCGCGGCGGTGAGCGAGGCGCTGGCGCGGCCCGCGGCCCAGCAGCCGGCATGGCCGGATCCCGCTGTGGTCGCGCATGTACGCGGGATATTGGAGACCGTGCCGCCGGTCGCGGTGCCCGCGGAGGTCGACCAGCTCCAGGATCGGCTCGGGATGGTGGCCCGCGGCGAGGCGTTCCTGCTGCAGGGCGGAGATTGCGCGGAGACGTTCGTCGACAACACCGAGGCGCACCTTCGCGGGTCGATCAGGACGCTGTTGCAGATGGCCGTGGTCTTGACCTACGGCACCTCGATGCCCGTGGTCAAGGTCGGGCGCATCGCCGGCCAGTACGCGAAGCCGCGGAGCTCCGACACCGACGTGGCCGGCTTGCCTTCCTACCGCGGTGACATGGTCAACGGGCTGGAGCCGACGCCCGAGGCGCGGCGGCCGGACCCCACGCGGCTCGTGCGAGCCTACGCCAACGCAGCGGCGGCGATGAACCTCGCCCGCGCCATCACCGGCGCCGGCCTGGCCGATCTGCGCCATCTGCACGAGTGGAACATGGACTTCGTCCGACGCTCGAGTGCGGGCGAGCGCTATGAGCGTGTGGCCACCGAGATCGACCGCAGCCTGCGGTTCATGTCCGCGTGCGGGGTCGAGGACAGCCCGCTGCGCACGGTCGAGCTGTACGCCAGCCACGAGATGCTCGTACTCGACTACGAACAGTCGTTGTTGCGGCACCAGGGCGATCGCCTGTATCTCCTTTCCGCCCATCAGCTGTGGATCGGCGACCGCACGCGCCAACAGGACGGCGCCCATGTCGCCCTCGCGGCGTTGATCGCCAATCCGATCGAGGTGAAGCTCGGGCCGACGGCGACTCCCGAGGAAGCCGTCGAGCTCGTCGAACGGCTCGATCCCGAGCGAATCGACGGCCGTGTGACGCTCGTCTCGCGGATGGGCAGCGAGTCGGTCCGCGTCCTTCTAGCGCCGATCGTCGAGGCGGTGACCCGCTCGGGTCATCGTGTCGTCTGGCAGTGCGACCCGATGCACGGCAACACGGAAGAGTCGCCGAGCGGACACAAGACCCGCCACTTCGACCGCATCATGGCTGAGGTCGAGGGCTTCTTCGAAGTCCACCAGCAGCTCGGTACCCATCCCGGCGGCATCCACATCGAGCACACCGGAGAGGACGTCACCGAGTGTCTCGGCGGGGCCCAGATGATCTCCCACAGCGAGCTCTCATCTCGCTACGAGACCGCGTGCGATCCCCGGCTCAACACCCAGCAGGCCCTCGAGCTGGCCTTCCTGGTCGTGGAGATGCTCCGCCGCGGCGCTTAGCACTCCGCTGCGGCGCGTAGCACTCCGCCGCTCATGTCTTGGCGGCCTCGATCAGCTCGTAATGGATGGGATCACCGGTCGTCGTGCGCCGGTGGAGAAAGCGGCACCGCTTCAGAAGACTCAGGCGGTCCGTGGCGAGGAGATCCTCCACCGCGGTCCCGAACCCGCCCGGGTCGTCGGTGCGCATCCACCGCTCGTCCACGGTGAACACGACCGGAGACCCCGGCGGGAGAGCTGACAGCGCATGGGCGAGCGCGGCGGCCGGGGCGTGCGTGCCTCCGAACGCCCCGGCGGAGACGAGCGCCGTCGGGCGCAGCTCGCGCAACCGGGTCAGCAGATCAGACGCGGGCGGAGTGAGATCTCCGACCAGGTAATCGCGATAGATCCCCGGCCGGTCGCGCAGGGCCGCGGCGCGGGCGGAGCGGAGCGCGTCGACGCCGATGATCGTGGATATCCCGAGGCCGCGGGCGAGCTCGCCGACGATGCCGGTCCCGGCGCCGAGGTCGAGCAGCACGACCTGGGCCGGATCGAGGCGCAGTCGCCGCAGCGCGTCCGCGAGCCCATCGGCGGCGACGTGCGGCGATCGGCATCCCAGCAACTCCTGCACGACGTGCTCGTAGAGCCCGGGCACCGCGTACAGGCGGTCGTAGTCGTGGAGGTGGACGATCTCTTCGTCCGAGGTCGAACTGCGTAGGCCGACATACTCGCCGTCGGCCTCCGGCGGTCCGACCAGCCGCACGACCGTTTCGGGCAACATGGGATTGGAGACTATGGATCGCGTCCGAGACGGGAAGAGCTCGCCCCCAGGAGCGTCAGTACTGGGAAGACATGCAGCGCTCCCCGCAGACCGCGATGCTCCGGACGCCGCTGTACTGTCGGAGAATCGTGAACCTCACGGTCCGCCCGTGCGCTGAGGGCTCGCGGAGTTCCGCAGCGCTGCTCCTCGCCGCGGCAGGTTGCGCACTGGTCCTGGCCCTGGCGGGGTGCAGCCGATCCTCGGGAACCGCCGCCGCCGCGACCGCTGGCTCGACGTACACGTTGATGCAAATGAACCTGTGCCTGTCCGGTCTGGCCGGCTGCTACACGAAGGTGCGGTACCCGGCCGGAATCGAGGACGCGGTCGCCCGGATCCGTGAAGCCCACCCGGACGCGGTCACGTTCAACGAGGCCTGCAGCGGTGACGTCGCGCTGATCGCCCGGCGGACCGGTTACCGCACGCGCTTCTCGCGGGTGATCTATTACGGCAAGCTGCTTCCCTGCATTCGTCCGGGTGGCCGTGGCGTCTTCGGTGACGCGGTGCTCACCAAGGCGGCCATCGTGAGCACTGACACTCACGCGTTCGAGGCACAGGCCGGCCCCGAACAGCGCCGATGGCTGTGCGTCACCACTCGAGCCGGCCTCGACGTGTGCACCGCTCACCTTGCCTCCCACGCGACCGATGAGGTCGCCGCGAATGGCCCGCAGTGCGCCGAGCTCAGCACGCTGCTGGCACGTCGCGCGGCCACTCGCACCGTGATCTTCGGGGGTGATGTCAACCATCGCGCCTCCTGTGCCCCGCACGGATTCTGGGTCCGCACCGACAGCTCCGCCCAACAGAACCCCGGCGACCAGCAGGTGTACGGAACCAGTGCGCTCCGCTCGCCCGCAGAGCGGGTGTTGCCGACGACACACACCGACCATGACGAACTACTGGTCCGCGCGCACCTGACCGTACGACGATGACTTCCCCGCATAGCATCTGAGGGCGATGTCGAGTTCGTCGGGAGTGAGGCACACACGGTCTGGCGCACATGCGTTCTGGCTGCGCGAACCCGGCCACGGTGAGATCCGGCCGGTCACCCTCCCCGAACCCGGGCCGGACGACATAGTGGTGCGCACCTTGTGCTCGGGCATCAGCCGTGGCACCGAGACGTTGGTGTTCCGAGGCGGCGTACCGCCGGCCCAGTACGACGCGATGCGCGCGCCGTTCCAGGAGGGGGACTTCCCCGGCCCGGTCAAGTACGGCTATCTCAACGTCGGCGCCGTCGAGCACGGGCCGGCGAAGCTGCGCGGCCGCACGGTGTTCTGCCTGTACCCGCACCAGACAAACTACGTGGTGCCGGCCGGCGCGGCGACTGTGGTGCCCGAGGAAGTGCCACCCGCCCGAGCCGTTCTCGCGGGCACCGTCGAGACCGCTGTCAACGCCCTGTGGGACGCCGCACCGCTGCTCGGTGACCGGGTCACGGTTGTGGGGGCCGGAATGGTCGGGTGCTGCCTGGCGCGGCTGCTGGCCCGGTTTCCCGCGGTGCGGGTGACGCTCGTGGACGTCGACGCCGGCCGGGCCGATGTGGCGGTCGCTCTCGGCGTCGAGTTCGCGCTGCCATCGGACGCGGTCGGCGGCCAGGACCTGGTCCTGCACGCCAGCGCCACGTCCGCCGGCCTTCAGCGCTCGCTCGACCTGCTCGCGCCCGAGGGAACCGTCATCGACCTGAGCTGGTATGGCGATAGCGAGGTTCGGCTCTCGCTGGGGGGAGCGTTTCACTCCGGTCGCCTGGGCATCCGTGCCAGCCAGGTCGGCACCCTTTCCCCGGCCCGCGCCGGACGGCGCACGACCGCCGACCGGCTGGCGCTGGCAATCGACCTGCTGCGCGACTCCGCCTTCGATGCGCTCGTCACCGGGCAGTCCCCATTCGGCGAGCTGCCCGACGTGATGGCGCGGCTGGCCGCGGGGAGCCTGCCCGCGCTCTGCCACACGATCACCTACGACGGGGCGTAGCTCGTGTTCAGCGTGACCGTCCGCGACCACATGATGATCGCCCACAGCTTCAGCGGCGAGGTGTTCGGGCCCGCCCAGCGCCTGCACGGCGCGACGTACGTGGTCGACGCCACGTTCCGGCGCGCGGCCCTCGACGCCGACGGCATCGTGGTCGACATCGGCCGAGCCGCCGAGGAATTGCACGCCGTGCTGGCCGCGCTCACCTACCGCAATCTCGACGACGAGGCCGCCTTCGCCGGCATGAACACCTCCACCGAGGCGCTGGCCCGTGTCGTCGCAGACCGCCTTGCAGAAAGGGTGAACAGCGGCGCCCTGGGTGACAGCGCTCGGCAGATCGACGGCCTCGTCGTCACGCTGCACGAGTCGCACATCGCCTGGGCGAGCTACGAGCGGACGTTGTGACGGCGGTACACGTCGTCGTACCCGACGGCATGGACGATCCGGCTCGGCCGAGCGGAGGCAACGTGTATGACCGCCATGTCTGCCGCGGCCTGCGCTCGCTCGGCTTCTCGGTGCACGAGCACACCGTGCCCGGTGACTGGCCGCGGCTCGACGCGACGTCCTACGCCGCCCTCGCCGACGCCGTGGAGCGGATCCCCGACGACGCCGTCGTGCTGCTCGACGGACTGATCGCCTCGACGGCCCCCGAGGTGCTGGTGCCACACGCCCGTCGGCTGCGCCTGGTCATACTCGTGCACATGCCGTTGGGCCACCGGCCGGCCGGCGAGGTGGCCGGCGACGCCCGGATGCGCGAACGCGCGGTCCTCTCGGCCGCCGCAGCCGTGCTCACGACCAGCGCATGGACTCGGCGCCGGCTGCTCGAGCTCTACCGGTTGCCCGACGACCGCGTGCACGTCGCCGAGCCCGGTGTCGACGCCGCCGAGCTCGCCACCGTGACGGCGGCGGGCGGGTCGCTCCTCTGCGTCGCGGCCGTGACCTTCGACAAGGGCCACGACTTGCTCCTCGATGCGCTCGCGACGATGACCGATCTGTCGTGGCAGTGCGTTTGCGTGGGCAGCCTGGACCGCGACCCGGTGTTCGTGGAGGGCCTCCGTCGCCGCTCACGGGACACCGGGCTCGACGGCCGCGTGGCCTTCGTCGGCCCGCGGACCGGGGCCGCTCTCGACCGCAGCTACGCCGCCGCTAGCTTGATGGTGCTGGCCTCCCGCGCCGAGACCTACGGCATGGTCGTCATCGAGGCCCTGGCCCGCGGCCTGCCGGTCCTCGCGGCCGACGTCGGCGGGGTGACGGAGGCCCTCGGTCACGGGGCCGACGGGACCCGGCCGGGTCTGCTGGTCGCACCCGGGGGCCCGGCGGCACTCGCGGCCGCCCTCCGGCACTGGCTCGTCGACGCCGAGCTCAGAGGGCGATGGCGCCGGGCCGCGCGCGAGCGCCGTGAGTCGCTCTCCGGGTGGACGACGACCGCACAGGTGATCGCCGGCGTCCTCGCCGGAGTGGCGGGATGAGCGCACCGGGCGTCCGGGTGAGCCGCGAATGGCTTGACCTCCGCGAGCCCGCGGACGCCGCGGCGCGCGCACGCGACCTCGTCGAGCCGCTCGAGCGAGCGCTCCCGGCGAGCGGCCTGCGCGTGATCCATGACCTCGGCTGCGGCACCGGGGCTATGGGTCGCTGGCTCGCCACGCAGCTCCCCGGGCCGCAGCATTGGGTGATGCACGACCGCGACATCGAACTACTGGCGCTCGCCGATCTCACCGGCCGCGCTGCCGACGGGGCGAAGGTCACCTTCGAGACGAAGGACTCCGACATCACCCGGCTACGGCCGAGCGATCTCGCCGGCGCGAGCCTGATTACCGCCTCGGCGCTCCTGGACATGATGACCGGGGACGAGCTGGGCGGGCTGGTCGGCCTGTGCGTCGATGCACGACGTCCCACGCTGCTGACCCTGTCCGTCGTCGGTGAGGTCGAGCTGACCCCAGCGGATCCGCTGGACGGATGTGTCGCCGCCGCCTTCAACGCCCATCAACGCCGGAGCACCGAGAGGGGGCGGCTGCTCGGCCCGGACGCGGTCGCGCTCGCCGTCGAGGAGTTCGGCCGACGGGGGGCCGAGGTCCTCGTGCGGCCCAGTCCCTGGCGACTGGGAGCCGCGCAGGCTGAGTTGGAGGCAGAGTGGTTGACCGGGTGGGTCGGGGCCGCGTGTGAGCAACAGGCCGAGCTGGCCGGCGAGATCGACGCCTACACACGCCGACGGCTGGCACAGACACGAGCCGGAGAGCTCGAGGTCACCGTCGGCCACGCGGACCTGCTGGTCCTGCCTGGATGAGCGACCCGGTGGCCGCCCTCGGCGAGCACGCCGCGACGACCACTAGCCCGCGGACAGCGGAACGTCCAAGGTGTGAGCTCCCCGTCGCGCCTTCGTGGCCAGGTAGCGGGCGTTCGTGGCGGACAGGTGCACGCCCGTCGGCACTCGCGCGGTGACGGTCACCCCGAAACGGCGTAGTTGCCTGGCCTTATCCGGGTTGTTGGAGAGCAGGGAGATCCGCCACACCCGCAGCGCGCGCAGCATCTGCGCGGCGACGAGGTAGCTTCGTTCGTCCTCGCGGTGGCCGAGCGCGAGGTTCGCCTCATAGGTGTCGAGCCCCGAGTCCTGCAGCGCGTAGGCGTCGAGCTTGGCGTAGAGGCCGATGCCGCGCCCCTCCTGTCGCAGGTACAGGAGATAGCCGCCGGAGTCCGCGATGCGCTCGACGGCTTCGCGCAGCTGCGCGCCGCAATCGCAGCGTTCGCTGCCAAACACGTCTCCGGTCAGACACTCGCTGTGCGGTCTGACCAGCGGCACCGTGCCACGAGAAGCGAAGGTGACGGCGGCGGCCCGATTGCCGAGCCCGAAGGCGAGATGCTCCTGGCCGTCGACCAGGCCGTCGAAGCTGAACACTCTGGCGGCGGCGGCGTAGCCATCCGCGAAGCGCAGCGGCACCGATACCTGGGTACGGATCGCCGCAGTGGGGACTGGTGGCGCCATCGATTCGTTCGGTCAGTCGGTCTGAAACCGCGATGAGAGCGCGTAGCGCAAGAGCACGACGTCGCCGATCTGGCGGACCGAGGCGAGCGTCGCGCGCCGGCCCGGGTTCCAGGGGAAGCGGCCGTCGCTGACGAACCGGGTAGCTCTGGAATCGCCGACGAAGAACGGAGCCACGACCAGCTGCAGCTCGTCGGCAAGGTTGTCGGTCAGAAACTGGGTGTGCACGTTGCCCCCGCCCTCAACCATCAGCCGCTCCACGCCGCGCCCGCCGAGATCCTCGCAGAGGCGCCGCATCTTGACCCGCCGGCCACCGTCGACCACTGTCGCCACGCTGCCCAGCCGCGAGCGGGCGTCGAGCACACGCGGGCTCGCGCAATAAACGAGCTTCTCCGTCGCGCCGGTGGTGAAGAAGTCGGCGCTCGGGTCGAGCTCCACGCGCTCGGTCATGGTCACCTTGATCGGCGACGGCGGGAGCCCACGGGCTGTCCGCGCGTCGCGGTGGTCCTTGGAGCGAATGAGCAACCGCGGGTTGTCGGTGCGCACGGTGTTCGCCCCGACCAGGATCGCGTCGCAGGAGGCGCGGACCGCGTCAACGCGGTCGAAGTCAGCGCGATTTGAGAGCTCGAGCCGGCGCGGCGCGGCGCTGCCGAGATAACCGTCGATCGACATGCCACAACTCAGCAGGACGTAGGGACGGTCAGGCATGGGCAGGTCCTTCTCGGAGGGCTCGCGCTCTGCGCACCTGAGGCTGGTTACTACCGCGGAGCCAGGCCACGATGAGCACGACGGCGCCCGGGAGGCTGGCCACGAACACCATGACACCGTAAACGACCGCGGTGGCGAGCCCCTGTTGCACACCGAGACCGGCAGCGCCGAAGGCCCAGGCGGTCACGCCCTCGCGTGGGCCCCAGCCGGCGACGCTGGGCAGCACCATCGACAGCATCGCGAGCACCGCGATCGGCAGCAGCTCGGTGAACGGCGCCGTCGTGCCGGCGGTCCGCGCGGCGAGCAGGAAAGTGATCGCATGACCGATGACGATCAGCGCAGACGCGAGCGCGATGCCCAGCCATGCCCTGCGCGCGAGCAGACCATCGCGGATGTCGCTTGCCGCGGCGCGCCGGAACCGCGCCCACGCCGACGGGCCGACGGGTCGCACCATTGCCGCGAGCACGCCACCGCACAGCACCACGGCGACCGCGAGCGCGACCAGCGGCATCGACGATCGCACGGGCGACGGGAGCGCGATGAGAATGACCGCGGTGAGAACGGCCTGCACGACCTGCCCGGCGGAGCGCTCCCAGGCGACGGCCCGCAGCGCGCGTCCGACATTGCGCACGTCCCGACCATGGCTGATCCCGCGGTGGACGTCGCCGACGATCCCGCCCGGCAGCGTGACGTTGAGGAACAACGACCGGTAGTACGCGGCCACCGCGACGGGCAGCGGCAGGTCCACGCCAAGACCCCCGGCGACGGTCTTCCACCGCCACGCGCAGCACAGCGTGGTCAACACCGCGATGCCGGTCGCCTCGGCCAGCGCCCCGCCGTCGATCGTGCGAACGCCGCTCAGAAACGGTCCGGTCCCCAGGCGCCAGACGAGGACGGCGAGCACCACGGCTGGGCTCACCAGACGAGCCCATCTCCAGAAGGTCCGGCTCATGCCAGCACTCCCTCTGCTCGAGCGGGGAGTGGCCGGGCGGGCTCCGGCGCGCTGCGCCGCCGGCGAAACGGGGCTTCGAAGATCAAGGAGAAGCCCCAGGCAAAAGCGATCGTCAGCGGCAGCACCAGGGCGAGCGAGACGAGAAAGGCCGGAACGCCCTGCGCGACCCGGCCGGCCACCACCCGCTCGCACACGATCGCGACGATCGGAGCGTGGGTCAGGTAGAGGCTGTACGAAAACGAACCGAGGCTGCGCACCGGGCGCGCGTCGAGCACGCGCAGGAGCGGCGCGGGTCGGCTCGTGGCCAGGCCGGCGAGCAGGCACGCGATCGCCGGGCCGAGCGCCAGGTCAACCCAGTACAGGTGGTGAAGCGTCCACACCGAGCCCTGCCACCAGACCGTCACCAGCACGGGTATGGCCGCGGCGAGCGCGAGGCGCGGCCACGGCCACGCGCGGCGTGCCGAGCTTGCGCCCACGATCCCGGCGGCCAGCACGCCGACCGCGAACAGCGCGGCGAGGTCGGGCGGGGACTGGATCACGAACGTGTCCACGTGCGAGATGTGCGGGCCGAAGATCCCCACCGCCACGACCACGAGCGCGACGATCGCGACCATGGCGGCGCCGCTCCAGCGACGCACGATCAGCAGGAGCAGGGGGAACGCGATGTACAGCTGGGCCTCGACGGCCATCGACCAGAACGCCGCGTTGGGGCTATGCGCGCCGACGATGTTCTGGACGAGCAGGCCGTTGACGAGAACGGATTGTGCGTCGGGCACGCCGTTCCCGGGCTGGGGGACGATCAGCCACGCCACCGCGAGGCTGAAGACCAGGGCGGCCCAGTATGGCGGCAGGATGCGGCGGGCCCGGCGCTCCGCGAACCGCGACGCCGCGTCCAGCCGCCATCCGCGGCGGGCCGGCGACAGGGCCAGCGAGAAGCCGGAAAGCACGATGAACACGACGACCGCGAAGCGCCCGTAGATGAACCAGCCGGCCCAGAACGGCGCATGGTCCACCGGGTAGCCTGGGAATGCGCGCAGGAACACGTGGTTGATCACGACGTAGAGCGCGGCCAGGCCCCTGATGCCGTCCAGGCCGGGCAGCCGCTGCCGACCGCCTCCAATTGGAGCAGGCGCCGACGGCGGGCGCGCCTGCCCGCGCACATCCTCGGGGGCACGGAGAGCGAGCACCGGCTACGGGGTCGCGGAGTGCGAGTCGAACGCGGCGAGGAACTTGTTGCGGAAGGCGCTCATCGGCCAGACGGGCGCGTTCGGGTTGGGCTTCAGGCCCGGGTTCCAGCCCCAGCTCCCGATCTGCTTCAGCACGTTCGGGTCGTGGGAGATGATCGAGATCGGGACGTCGTGGTTGCTGTTTTGACCGCTGACGATCGGCAGCGGCTGATGGTCGCCCAGGACGATCATCACGAGATTCTTGTTGCCGTACTTCTGCACGAACGACGTCAGCGTGTTCAACGCGTACACGATCGACGTGCCGTACGCGGCCTGGACGCGCGAGGGGGTGCTCCAGAACGCGCCCGTCTCGTGGATCATCGGGATCTTGTTGTAGATCGAGCCGTTCCCGACCTGATTCCAGCCGATCTCCTGCGGTATGCGGTTCCACGGCATGTGGCTGGAGATGGTGTCCACCTCGGCGAATAGCGGCTGTCGGTGAGGCTTACCGAGCTCGAGACGCTGGAGCGCCGAGAACATGTACTGGTCGGGCATCGACGCATAGGTGAAGGTGGGGCCGTGATAGCCGACCTGATTGCGGTTGTAGATCTGGTCGTAGTGGTAGAACGCCTTCCCCTGCGGCCACGGGCGGTCGTTCGATGGATCGTCGGCGACGGTCCGCCACCCGGCCCGCCTGAACGCCTCGGCGAGCGTGAAGCGCTTGGCCCCTATCAGCTGGTTGTAGCGGTCCTGGTTGTCGACCCATAGTCCCGCCTGGAGGCTCGAGTGCGCCAGCCAGCTGATACCGCCGTACGTCGCGGAGTCGAGGAAGCCGCTGCGAGACGAGAAGCCGGCGCTCGCCAGCCGCTTGTTGCCTTGAACCAGCGCGGCGTCGACCTCCGGCGAGAACGATCTGCCCTCCACGGCCTGCTGGCCGTAGGCCTCGACGAACACGAGCAGGACATCCTTGCCGCGCAGGCTAGTCAGCAGTTGGTTGGTGGGGATATTGCGCTGCGGGTCGTGGTTGATCGCCTTGGCGAACACGCTCTTGTCATGGATGTCCGCCCGCAGCGCACTGACCTCGTCGACGACGAGACCGGCCGACAGCGTGGAGGCGATCGGCGTGTGCGAGATGAGTTGAGCGCCGAGCACCCAGCAGAGCACCCAGACGGCGCCGAGCCCCCCGACCGCCCGGAGCGCAAGGCGGCGGTTCTCAGCCGCGACCCGGGTCAGCCGCAGCATCGCCAGCGCGAGCAGACCGGCCAGGACGATCGTGCCGAGGACCGAGCCGACCTCGATCAACTTCGTCTCCGCACCCCCGACCAAGGAGCGCAGCGTCTCGATCCCGTTCCCGAGCTGAGTCGTGTCTCCAAGCGGGTCGTACGGCCGGTCATACAGCGTGAACATCTCGTAGTTGATGACCTTCAGGACGACCACCACCGCGAGGATCAGCCCGCAGCTCACGGCCAGGATGCGTCGAGGCGTGCGGGGCAGAACGGCGCCCACCGCGATCAGGATCAGGCCCTCGAGCGGGATCGTGAGGAACCCGTTCAGCGTGACATCCTTCGGCTCGTAGGGAGCGACGAGCGCGATCCACACGAGCAGGGCGGCGAGGACCGTGAGCACCACGCCAATGCCGGTTCGCAGGCGTGCGCGTCGCGGGCCGGATGGAGGGGCGACTCCGGTGAGATCTTCCAGGGTAGAGGCGACTACTGCGAGGTCGAGGGGTGGGTCGATAACCGCCGCGGTCACGCGATCCTGCGCGGACTGTCGATTGCGCCACAGCCACCACACGTCGCGGCCGAACGACTCGGCAAGCATGGCGAGGGCCACGACGAGAACCGCCCGGGTCGCGGTTCGCGGCAGGACGTCGGCGGCTGCGACGGTCAGCGCAACCCCCTGGACGGCCGCGACCGTCTTGCGCCAGAAGCGCGGCGGCAGCGGCGCGCGCATCCACGGCAGTGACCACTCAGCGGCCAGGAACGCGTAGCGCGCCACGCCGATCACGAGCACCCACGCCCCGGCCGAGCGGGCGACATACACGCTGAGGGCGAGGATCAGGAAAGCGTCGACCTCGCCGTCCAACTGCACGCCCAGCGCACCACTCGTCCTCGTGCGGCGCGCGACCCAGCCGTCGACCGCGTCGAGCGCGAGCGCGAGCGCTGCCAGTGACACCAACGTCGTGGCCGGCCGAGCACGGCCGAACGAGTCCGCCACCAGCGCCGCGACGCCCACCGAGAGCGTGGCGCGGGCAAGGGTCACCCAATCGGCCAGCGCGAGCCGGTCGACGCGCCAGCGGGAGACGCCCGCCGCCAACGCGGCATTCGTGATCGCTGCGCAGGCGAGCCCGACGCCCCAGCCGCCGCCGCTGAGGCGGACGGTCCTCGCGAGCGCGGCGAGCAGGAGTACCTGGGCGATCAGCCCGACCAGCGCTCCGGCGCTCACGACTCGCAGGGTGCGTCCGACTGCGGAAGGATCGGTCGCCGCACGCGCGGGGGCGCCTGCAAACGCGCCGCCTGCAGCTGTCGCCGCTGCCACGCGCCGTCCGGCGCCCCACGCTACATCTCGTCCATGATTCAGCTCCATGTGCCATATGACGCCCGCTCCCCGCCGCGCCTTCCCGTCCGTCAGCCATGTCGGCGCGGGACGGCCATGAAGCAGGACGAGCGCACGCCGTTCATCGAGGCTCTTCAACGCGCGCGTGTGTCGGCGTACGCTGCGGGCGAGTTCGTCGAGCAAGAGAGCTTCATGCGCGCGGGAGAGATCCGAGCGCTGGCGGCCCGGGCCGGCGTTGCACCCGGGGTCTCCCTACTCGACCTGTGCTGCGGGGTCGCCGGGCCGGGACGGTTCATCACCGAGGAGCTGGGTTGCGCCTATCTGGGGGTGGACTACAGCTCCAGCGCCATCGGCATCGCACGTGAGCGCGCCGGCGATCTCCCCTGTCGCTTCGTGGTCTCGCGGATTCCCCCACTCCCTCCGGGCCAGTTCGACGTGGTGCTCCTGCTCGAGACCATGCTCGCGTTTCCCGAGAAGGGACCGCTGCTGCGAGCGATATCCCAGGCGCTCACGACGGGCGGCCGGTTCGCCTTCACCCTGGAGGAGGGTCCGCCCCTGACCGAGGCGGAGCGAGAGAGGATGCCCGACGCCGACACGGTTTGGCTCACTCCGCTCGCGGACATGCTCGCCGGCCTGGAGCGGGTCGGGCTGATCGTCGGCTGGCAGGATGATTGCAGTCGCTCCCACCGCGCCGTGGCCGACGCGCTGATCGACGCGTTTGAAGCCGATGCCGCCGAGATAGCTGCGCAGATCGGACGCCGGGCGCTGGAAGAGCTGCTGGCCGCCCACCGGCTTTGGAGCGACTGGCTGCGGGAGGGACGGGTTCGCAAGCTCGCATTCGTGGCCGAGAAGGTGTCTTAAGACCAAGGTCCAATTGCACCCCCGACCATGCGCACGTGACGCTTACGGCTCCGTGCTCCGAACAAGCGTTGTCATCAGCCCGGACGCACGAGAGCCGTGACGCCCGCGTCTGCCGCACCGGCCGGGGTGCTGGCAGATCGCGAGCGATCGCCGACCGTGGCACCTCGACGTCAACTCGATCCGCAGACGCTTGGCCTGCATGTCGATCGGCTGTATCGCGCGGCGAGGTTCATGTGCAGATCCCGGGAGGAGGCCGAGGATCTCGTCCAGGAGACCTTCGAGCGCGTGCTGACCAAGCCGCGCATGCTGCACTCCGACGATGATCTTGGGTACCTGCTGCGCGTGCTCCGCAACACATGGGTGACCCGCCGCCGCGCAGCCGCACGTCGGCCCCAGACGACGTCCTTCCCGGAGACGTCAAGTCTCCTCGAGGATCGATCAGCAGGAAAGCCGGATGCGCGATTGGAGCTGATGGCGCTCTATGACGCGGTCGTCGCCCTGCCCGACATGTTCCGCGACGTTCTGGTCGCCATCGACATAGTTGGCCTGTCCTATCGACAGGCCGCCGAGGCGCTGGGCGTCAGGGAGGCGACCGTCACCACTCGTCTGCATCGAGCTCGTCAACGCGTGGGACGTCAAATCGATGGATGACCCAGTCGGTTGTCACGCGACGTCGTGGTCGCGCGCCCACATCGCCGCCTGAACCCGATCGGTGACGCCTATTCGCTGAAACACGGTGGTGAGATGAGCCTTGACGGTCTTCTCGCTGATCCCGAGCTCGCGGGCGATGAGCTTGTTGGGCAGCCCCCGGGCGACCAGGCGAAGCACCTCCCGTTCGCGGTCGGTCAACCCATGGCCGCCGCCCGAGTTGCGCGAGCCGATCAGCGTTCTCGCGGCCTTGGGCGCCAGCGGTGACTCACCCTGCGCCGCGGCGCGGATCCCGCGGATCAGCTCATCGGGCTCCGCATCTTTGAGCAGGTAACCGATGGCTCCGGCGTCGAGCGCGCTGATGATCTCGTCGCGCTCAGAGAACGACGTGAGGATTACCACCTGCGTGGCCGGATCCGCCTCGAGCAGACGACGTGTGGCCTCCGATCCATCCATCCCAGGCATCCGCAGGTCCATCAGGATCACGTCGGGCCGGTGCTCTTCGGCCAGGCGCATGGCTTCGCTCCCATCGGCGGCCGCTGCCACGACCTCGATGTCGGACACGCTGGCTAGGAGCCGTGTGAGGCCGTCACGCACCAGCCCATGGTCGTCTGCGAGCAGTACGCGAATCATTCGGGAGGTATCTCGAGACGAATAGTGGTTCCCCGGCCGGGCTCGGATCTTAGTTCCAGGCGACCGCCGCTGTCGCGGGCGAGATCGCGCAGCATCCTCAGGCCGAAATGCTCGTCGCCATCGCTTTCGGGCGCGGCCATCCCGCGCCCGTCATCCTCGACCTCCAACACGACTAGGTCTGGGAGAGCCAGTATTCGCACGGTGACATGCTCCGCGTCCGCGTGCCGCAGGACATTGCGCAGCGCCTCCTGGGCGACCCGAAACACGACCGCCTCGATCTTGGGCGCCAGACGAAGCTGAGGCTCGGCCTCGAGGACAACCTCCACCCCGGCCGCCGAGAGGGCGGACAGCGAGTCGGACACGGCCGCGACGACACCCTCGCTGTGCAGTCGCGGCGGGTAGATGTCGACGAGCAGCGTCCGCAGCGCGCGGATGCTCGCCCGCGTCTGTCGTGACGTCTGTTCCAATGCGCCCGCCAGCTCCGGATCCACGTGCTGGGCCTCGGAGATTGCCGAGCTGAGCGTGTAGGAGACTCCGGCGAGATCCTGGACCGGGCCGTCGTGCAGATCACGGGCGATCCGCCTGCGTTCGACTTCCGATGCATCGATGGCTCGTTGCAGCAATGCCTCGCGTTCGCGCTGGTTTCGTCGCAGCTGGCGCGCAAGGGAGACAGCGAGCGGGATCTGGGCAAGCTCGAGCAGCACCATCGTCGCGATCATCGGGAAGAAGAACGCTCGAAACAGGCGGTTGCCGCTGGCGGTAATCGAGCTGAACCTCTGATAGAGCTCGAACAGGACGGGCGTCCCGTCCGTGGCGCGAAGGCCCAGATATACCTCGAGCAGCTTGTGGTACTTGCGCTCGAACCGATTCTCTGGGCGAGTAAGGTCGGACACTTCCGCGTCGACGCCGCCGGTGCGCAGGGCATGCGACTCCGCCTCGCCGAGGTCGTACCGGGCGCCGATCAGGGCAGGCTCATCGGAATAGATGATCTGCCCCTGGCTGTTCCAGATCTTGACCCGGATTACGGGGTCGGCGAGCACGCGGGTGCGTACGACGAGGTCCATCGCGCGGATCGCCGCCGGTTGACCGGCGAGCAGCTGCGGGGTGATATACGGGGCAGCGATGCCATGGCCGGCCAGCTGGGTCACCGCCTTGGCGTTGCGGATCGCCTCCGTGGTGCCGCGGCTGCTGAGCAACTGGATCGCGACGAAGGTCAGCAGGCCGAGACCGGCCAGCCCGGTGATGGCAAAGCGCGCCACCGCGCCTGCAATCGACGCCTCCCGCTCGCGTCGACGCCGCCGGCTAAAGCGTTTTAGTGGCGATGCGCGGCCATCCGTATGCTGGCCAGAAGCTCGGTCAGATCGGCCTCCTTCAACAGGGTCGAGGAGGCCCCGGCGGCGATCGCGTCTCGCATCAGCTCCCGAGATCCGGACAATGCTACGACCGCGGGTGGCTGTCGCCCGGCCATCAACCGACGCGTCGCCTCGACACCCGAGATCCCCGGCATAGCCAGGTCCATCACGACGACGCGCGGCCGTAGCTGTGTGCTCAGTCGCAGCGCCTCCTCGCCGTTGCAGGCGGAGCCGACCAGTCTCAGGCCGGGCGCCCGCCCGAGCGCTGTCTCGAGCGCGCGTCGGAAGCCAGGATGGTCGTCGGCAACGAGCACGGTTATCTGGCCGGCGGCTTCACGACTCCGAGTGACCTCGATCATGTCGCTTCTCGCATACCGTGGCCACCATAGGCAGCTCGGTCGGGCGCCTCAATTGGACGTTCGTCTTACGACTCTCCTGGGCGGCCCGGGTCGACTCGGCTGGGACCGCATGGGGGTCATAAGACCATCGTCCTATTGCGGATTCGACCAGGTATCGGCGACCGTGTGTGCCGATGACCGCTGCGGCAACCGCCAGGTCGCTTTATTCCGCCCACGTTGTGACCGAGTCGCGCGTGACGACGCGCCTGCTGGACCCCGGGACGTTGGGTGATCACACCGACCGGCTGTACCGGGCCGCGCGCGCAATGTGCGGCTCGCATCAGGAAGCCGAAGATCTCGTTCAGGAGACGTTCGCGCGCGTCCTCAAGAAGCCCCGGCTCCTCCACTCCGACGACGACCTCGGCTACCTGCTGCGAGTCCTCAGGAACACGTTCGTGAGCGCTAGGCGCTACTGCGACCGTCGGCCGGAATACCCGGTCGCGATCGACGAGCTCGTCTTCGTCGAAGATCGGTCGGCATTGCAGCCGGAGGCGCAGCTGGAGTGCTCGGAGCTGTACCGCGCGATCTCCGCGCTCCCAGACATCTTTCGAGACGCGCTGATCGCGGTCGACGTCGTGGGCCTCTCCTACGGTGAGGCAGCGCGTGCGTTACGCGTCCGCCAGGGCACGGTCACGACGCGATTGCACCGCGCGCGCCAGCGCGTCGCGGACATGCTCACGGATGAGTCGTAATCGCCCCAGATGAGTCCCTGGCTCTCCGATTTGTTTCTCCGATCGCAATCGGACGAGCGGCTGGCCGCTCTCGCCGGCGCGGGACACGAGCGCGCCTTCGCCGTGATCGTGGAACGCTATCGAGGAGAGCTGCTCGCGCTGGCGCGCCGCCTGGGCTCGGATGGGCGTGCGGAGGACGTTCTGCAGCAGGCGTTCCTCAGCGCATTCACGGCAATACGCTCGGGCACCAACGTGAACCACGTCCGGGGTTGGCTCTACCAGATCGTGCGACACGCGGCGACCAAGGCGCGCACCCCGGTCGAGGTGCCGCTCGACGACACCGCGATCGTGTCCGAGCCGGTCGAGGACGCGGTGGAGCGCCGTGCCATGGCATTGACCGCCATAGCCGAGCTCGCTCGGCTGCCGGCGCGCCAGCGCGATGCCCTGATGGCCGTGTCGCTGGGCGGCCAGCGCGGCGCAGACGTCGCCGGGTCGATGGGGCTGTCCGAAGGAGCGCTGCGTCAGCTCGTTCACCGCGCGAGGACGACGCTGCGAGGCGCAGTGACCGTCCTTACTCCATGGCCGGTGGCCAGGTGGCTGGCGCCGATCAGCTCAGCACCCGGCGGTGCACCCGAGCTCGCGAGCGCCGCCGGTGCCATCTCCACCGCCACCGTCGCGGCGAAAGTTGGAGCGGTACTCGTCACCGGCCTCGTCGCCACCACTGTGGCCTTGCGCCCGACGCCGGACTCCGGCGCGTCGCGGGTCACCCATGTGAAGCGGACTCACAGCGCCCCTGGTTCCCGGCCTATCGGGGCGCACCACGTAGGCGCCGTTGCGCCGGCCGTCCCGGTCGCGCAGGGCGGGCAGCGGGTCCATGCTTCGGGCCGGGGTGCCGCGCTTCGTCCGGCGCACTCGGGCCGCTCGGGGCGCGCCGTTTCGGGCGCGACCTCTTCCCCGCGTGTGCATTCGGGCCGGTCTCCGGGCCGCAGCCCGGAGTCGTCCGGACGCGGCGACGACGGGACGCTCGCCGGCACGCGAAGCTCGGGTGAAGGCCAGCATGGCGAGGGCGCCGGCAGCGCGTCCGAGGGCCAAGGGTCGGGCCGAGGCGATGACGGTGCTGGACCTTCCTCGCTCGGTGGGAGCGCCACGCGCTCCGACGACAACGGGTCGTCGGCCGGTGACGGGTCGAGGACGGGCACGAGTCATGAAGGCCATACGGGCAGCGGTGACTCCGCGAACGCGAGCGGCAATTCCGCGCACGCAGACTCGAGCGAATCTGGCCTCGGCGTGAGCGCCTCGGGGTCCGGTACCTCCGGGTCTGTCTCCCGTGGAAGTGACGGGCGGACTGGTGACCCATCTTCTGGACGAGGCACGAGCGGAGACGGAGGTTCGGATTCAAGCTCGAGCGATGGCGCGGCCACGGCCGGTCGTGATGGAGGCGGGTAGGACCGCCGCGCAAAAAATCCTGCGGCACGGCGGACGACCCACGCACGTCCTCCACTCCCACGCGGCCGCGGGAAGACAGGAGCGGCGGCCCGCCCCAGGCCGTCGCTCTTTTTTTCACCGGTAGCGGCGTCTCCGGGGAAGGCGATTGCGTCTACGGCGTCTTTAACAAAAGCGCACGTCGTGGGGGACGCGCGCGCTGAAGCTCGCTGTCAGCTGCCGTTAGACACGGCGGCTGAGGGGCGAGGCGGACGAGCAGATCGGAGGAGGGAAGTGAGCAATTATTCATCTAAGCCACCGACCGAGGGTGACGCATGCGGGCCCACGGTCGACGATGGCGCGAGGCCCGCGCCACGCGAGCAGTCCATGACCAGTCGACGTTCTTTCATCGCCGGCGCCGGAGCCGGAGTGCTCGGAGCCGGCGTTCTTGGAGGGCTCTCGGCCGCTCCGGCGTTCGCCAAGGGCAACCTGAGTCACGGAGATGCGGCCATCCTGCGGTTCCTCTCCGCGGCCGAGATTCTCGAGACCGACCTGTGGCAGCAGTACAACGAGCTGTGCGGGATTCAGGACCGGGCGGTGCCGGGCGGCAGTGGCAACAAGGCGTTCACCAAGGCGCTGAGCGTACTCGACTCGGACATGGCCCAGTACGTCCATGACAACACCCACGATGAGTTCACCCACTTCACGTTCCTGAACGCCTACCTGAAGTCGCGCGGGGCCGACCCCGTGAACCTCGAACCGTTCCGCACATTGCCGGGCAGCACCGCCACGGGCGCGGCGAACCGCAAGCGCCTCACCAACCTGATGGAGCTCACCGTCGACACCAGCTGGTGGACGCGCTATCGCTCACGCCACGGTAACCCCGATCTCGGCGACACGTTTCGCCAGGCCGTGCCGGGGCTGGTGCGCGGTCGGTTCCCGGCCATTCCGCGCAGCGACGCCGACCTGAAGCCCAACAAGCACCTTCAGGCGATCGCCAACACCGCCGGCTTTCACTTCGCCACCATCGAGCAGGGCGGCACCAGCCTCTATCCCGCCGTGGCCCAAAGGGTCAACGACGCCGAGGCGCTGCGAGTCGTGCTGAGCATCGGCCCGACCGAGGCGATGCATTTCCAGACGTGGAGCGACAAGGCGGGCAACGCGCCGGCGTTGACCGACCCCACGAACGGACTCGTGTTCCCTGACCTCAACAAGAAGCCGTTCGGCGGGCCGGAGTTCCAGACCAACCTGATCATGCCCCATCCGACGAACTTCCTCTCTCGCAAGCTCCCGGTCGTCTCGATCGTGCGGCCGACGAACACGAAGGGGATCTCCATGGCTGTGGTCACCTTCCTCACCGCCATGGGACTGTTCCGTGGTCAGTCGCCGGCGTTCTTCGCCACCCTGACCACGCTCGCGCAGCAGGCCGACGCCGCCCGGCGCCACTGATCGAACGAGCTCATTCCAAAAATGACACTCGTCGCCGCCCTAAACGCAGTTCCCGCACTCCTCCTCCTGGGAGTGACAATCGGCCTCCTTCTGTGGGCGATAATCACCGACAGTACAGACCCCCCGCCGGTCGAGGTGGACACCTGGCGCGATGAACCGATCCGGCCGGACCCACGCCCACCGGGCCCGCGGCCGCGAGCTCCGAGGGCACTGCCGAGACGGCGCGAACACCCCAATCCTGGCGTGCGCTTCACCCGGGAACGGCGTCAGCGAAATCCGTCATCGCGAAACGGCGTGATGCCGTGGCTGTAGTTGAGCCACGTGCCGATTGGTGGCTGCTGCTGGGGCCCGGGTCGGCGGTAGTTGCACACGCCGTT
Organism: uncultured Solirubrobacterales bacterium; assembly: GCA_963834625.1. Classification (GTDB taxonomy): domain Bacteria; phylum Actinomycetota; class Thermoleophilia; order Solirubrobacterales; family Solirubrobacteraceae; genus Palsa-465. The sequence continues at coordinate 830,228 of CAWICM010000002.1, forward strand.
CGGGAACGCGTTGCTTAGCTCGGACTTCTCCGCGGCCGTGAAGGAGACCGGGTAGTCACTCCAGACGATTGGCCTGAGCGCGCACTTGAGCGTGGAGAGATCCTCCGGCTGGCCCGCCGCAATCCTCGTATCGGCGTGGACCGGGTACACGGTCTCACACGGCCCGCTGGTCCCGGTCACGCTCAGTCCGCCGGGCTGTAGGGTCGGCGAGGTCTGGGTGTTGCTGAGGAAGCAGCCGTCGGCGAGCCCCGCGGGCTTGTCGCGTGCGATCTTCGCCTTCGGCGAGCGCCATGAGCGGTCGCTCTGGATGTTGTCCAGCCACTGGTCCATCGCCGATAGCTCGTACGCGTTGACGTTCTCGACCTCGGTCGGGTCGAAGGCGTTCTCGATGATCACCTGGTTGGCGGCGTCGCCCCCGTTCTGCAAGCGGGCACGCGTCACGAACGACCACTCGGTGGTGTGGATGTTGGCGCCCGGGATCGCGTCAAGGTCGTCGCGCTGGTCGATGACCGGCGTGACCTGGAGCCCCTGGGCGGCGCTGTTGCTCAGATCGTCGGCATACACCGCGTGCAGCGCAAACGGACTGGCCAGGGTGCGCTGCGGACTCGGATTGCCCAGGTAGTCGAAGCCGCCGATGCTGGCGTTCAGATCGGCGAACTGCGCGGGCGTGATCGCCCCCGAGTCGAGCGCGTCGAGCCCGTACTGGACCCCCACGTTGTCCAGTGGACTGGGGGCAAACCCCGTCGTCGGGTCGACGCCGAGCTGGTTGACCATCTGCTGCCGGGCGTCGCACCTCACGCCGTTCGGATTCGTGGTCGCGTTCCAGATCGTGTTGGGGTCGCCGGGAACCGTCGGCGGAATCGCGGGGTTACAGCTGGCCGTGGCCTGGATGCGGTTGGCAAACGAGGCATCCCAGGACGGGCAGCTCGAGTAGAAGCCGAACCCGGAGATCGCGGTCTCCTGCGCCAACGTGTACCCGGCATGGCTGGCGAAGTAGTTGTCCAGCAGCCGGCAGTCAGTGACCACGTTGAGCGTGGCGCCCACGGGGTCAGGGAACGAGATCGACGGGATGATCCCGTTGAGGATCCCCGGATAGGCGTCGGCGATGTTGTACTGCTGGATTGCCCCGCCCGAGCCGCCCCAGCCGATGGTGTGCGCCACCGACCCGTACTCGTCGATGAAGTGTTCCTTGGTCATCATCGCCGCCTCGGCCGAGATCGGGATGCTGCAGTCGTTGTCGAGCACGTTCAGCGAGTTCGACGCCACCGCGTAGCCCTGGCTGAGGAACACGTCCTCTCCCCCGGGACCTGTCGCCGGGTTGAGCACCCCGCCGGTGCTCGTCCCCTGGTGATAGCCGGAGTTGCAGCCGCCACCGAACGTGTAGACCAGCCGTCCGTTCCAGCTGCCGTCCCGGGTGTAGGGGCTCGGGTCGTGGCCGTCGTAGAGCGCCGCGATCTGATAGACGCCCCGGTCGATCGTCCCCTGCTCGAGGCGCACGATGAACGGGACCGATCGACCGTCGACCTTCGTCGTGGCCAGATCCGCCGGATACGGGCGTGATGGCGGCCCCGCACTCGGCCAGGGCTTGTACGCGCCGCTCGTCGACATGTACTCGTACGACACCTGCGTCGGAGCCGAGCACTCCGGCATGGTCGCCGGCGCCAGACCGAACGCAGTCGTCTCGCAGTAGAACGGCTTCTGCTGCGGACCCGAGAACACCGGGCCTGTGATCGGGTGATCCACCACCACCAGACGCGCCGCCCGACCCCGATCGAAACGACCGCTCTCCTCCGCCGTCACCACGTTAGGCCCGCTCCTGAGTCCCTTGACGAGGCCGAGCAGGCTTCCGTCGGGCTGGGCGCTGAACTCCGACGTGAGGTCGGCGCCGTTCAGGTCAATCCGCACGCGGTTCGCCCGCACCCCGGACGGGGTCACCACACGCAGCAGCACCTCCCCCCCGCTCACCAGATCCGGGCGGGCGTTCGACACCGAGACGATCGACAGTTCTCCGTGGCCGAACCGATCGCGTGGCGCCGACCACCCCGGCGCGGCAAGCCACAGCGCGCCGAGCAGCACGACCGCTCCCACCGGCACGGGAAGACCAAACGCGAAACGACGCCTCGGCATCATCGGATCCCTCTCCTCTCTCCGCGCCTCCCCAGACCGCGGGCGAGAGCATATACCCACCTCCCCGGTCGCAGTCAGGAGCTGACGTCCCGTTGGCGCACGACGATGGTGCCGGCAATGACGAGCACCAGGGCGTAGCCCAACAGCAGCAGCCCGGCGGGGAGCTGGCCGATTCGCGTGCTGTGGCCAGCGGTGCGGGCCAGCGAGCTCCCGACACCGCTGAGCCCGTACTTCTTGATCCCGTCCCCGAAGCCGGGGATGACTCCCAGCAGGTTCTCGATCACGAACACCCACGCCAGCACGACCACGATCGCGCCCACCTGGTTGCGCAACAGCGCCCCCACCCCGAGCCCCAGCGCGGCGTACAGCATCGTGGCGACCGCGCCGCCGATTACCGCCCCGATCCAATCTGAGGTGCTCATCCCGGTGGCGATCCCGCGGTTCGAGAGGATCCCGGCGACGAGCCCCGCGCACACGCCGTAGCAGACCAGTCCGAGGATCAGGCCGGCGATCAGCTGCGCCAGGAGCTTCGCCGCGATCAGCCGGGCACGCACCGGCTCGACGAGCAGGCTGGGCGTGATCGTGCCGTGGCGAAACTCCGTGGACACCCCGAGCACCCCGATGACGAGCGCGAACAGCGGCGCGAGTCCCGCGACCGCCATCAGGTCACGGCCGGGCGTTTCGGTGTCCTTGAAGCTTCCGAGCGCGGCGCCGAGCACCGCGATGATGACGATCAACGCGACTGCGCTGCCGATCAACGCGTAGAACGTGCGCGTGGTGCGCAGCTTGAGCAGTTCCGAGCTGAGCAGGCGGGTCATGACGGCCCTCCCTCGGAGCCGGTCAGCTCGAAGAACACATCCTCCAGCGATTGACCGCCGGCAGCCAGTTCTGAGATGACGATCCCGTTCGCCGCGATCATCTGGCCGATCTGCTCCCCGGTGCGGTCGGCCACCACGATCGCGCCGTCGCCGGCTCTCTCGACCTTGGCCCCGTCCGCGCGCAGCAGCTCAGCCAGCCGCCCGACGTCCGGCCCGGCGACACGCATCCCGCCGTTGCGCTGGGCCATCAGCTCGGCCAGCGGCGCCTGAAGTACCGACCGGCCGTGATTGATGACCACTACCTCATCGGCGATCTGGGAGACCTCGGCCAGCACGTGGCTCGAGACCAGGATCGCGCGGCCCTCATCGGCCTGCAAGCGTAGGAAGTTGCGCAGCCAGCGGATGCCCTGCGGATCAAGCCCGTTCGCGGGCTCGTCGAGCACGAGCACGTGCGGGTCGCCCAACAGCGCAGCGGCCAGACCGAGGCGCTGCCGCATGCCCATCGAATAGCCGCCGGCCCTTCGGTCGGCCGCCCCCCTCAGGTCGACGAGCTCGAGCAGCTCATCGACGCGAGCGGGCGCCACTCCGGCCGCCCGGGCAAGCACGCGCAGGTGGTTCCGGCCCGAACGCCCCGGGTGGAGATCGTTGGCGTCGAGCAGCGCCCCCACCGTTTGCGCGGGCTGCTCGAGCTCTGAGTAGTGTCGGCCCTCGATCGTCGCGCCGCCCACGGTCGGGCGCACGAGCCCGAGCAGCGCGCGCATCGTCGTCGTCTTGCCCGCCCCGTTGGGACCGAGGAAGCCGACGATGCTCCCCGAGGCGACCGAGAAGGACAGCCGCTCCACAGCCACGGTCTCGCCGAAGCGCTTGGTGAGTCCTGTCACCTTGATCGCCGTGTTCGCGTTCACGCCATTTCGGGGTGCCGGCCAAACCCGAGGGACCACCTGATCTGGTTCCAGCCCCGCACCAACTGCGAGTGCTTCGGCCGCCACCACAGCACCGCCTGGCTCCTCGGGGCGGTATTCCCGCCGGCCGGTCTCCCGGTCATACCACACCCGCATTCGACGCCCGGTGTCTGGCTCGACAAACACCTCTTCGGTCGGCTCGGCGCGGCTACCGTCGCCCACCGGTTTGCGATCCCCTCGATAGCGATCCCAGCCGAACAGGGCGATGACGATCCCTGCCACGACCACGACTGCGACGACCACTAACAGCATTGGAGCCCTCAGCTCCCGCCGGCGACGTCAGATGGCGCCGTGTCCCATTCGACCACCTGGGCGGTGCCATAGGCCACGATCTCGCTCATCGACCTGCCCATCTCGGTCGAATCAAACCGCATCATGGAGACGGCGTTTGCCCCCATCGCGGCGGCATTCTCGACCATGCGGTCGACCGCTTGGCGCCGTGCATCCTCGTTGAGCTTGACATAGGAGCGGATCTCGCCCCCAACCAGGCTCTTCAAGGCCGCGGCAATATTGCCGCCGAGGCTGCGCGATCTGACCGTGAGTCCGAACACCTGCCCGAGGTTCTTCGTCACTCGCGCGCCCGACACGTTCTCGGTGGTGGTGACGATCATCGATCGCGATTGAGCGATGTTCTCGAGTGATGCCATCGGTCCTCCCTCGTCAGTGATCAGCTTCATGATTCCGTCATGATATCAAATCGATGTTGCCATTGCAAACGAGGATCAGTGGCTGGCGGCTTGGCTACGATGCGGCCGAGGTGATGCGACTGGCCCTCGATGAACCGTCCATCCTGCACTCGCGCACCATTGGCGAGGCGTGGTTTGATGTGGCCGGCCGGATCGCGGCCGGTGGCTTACCGAGCCTCTACGACGGCCTACCGATCCGGGAGCTCTCGCTGGTCACCTTGGCGGTCGCGCGCCCGGATCCAGACGACGAGATCATCGCGAGGCACGCAGACTCCGAGCGGCTGGCCTGGATGCACGCCAACTTCACGGATCACGAACGAGTGGCGAGCCTCGGCCACGCCGATAGCTACGCGACGCGACTGTTCGACTACGAGCACTCCGGCCATGACCAGGTCCGGTGGGTGATCGACCGGCTCCGCGCGAACCCTTCGTCGCGTTCGGCGACGATCACGACGTTTCAACCACACACCGACACGACGTACATCCCCTGCGTCAGCATGCTCGACTTCTGGCTTCCGGACGGTGCCCTCGAGCTGGTCGTGTACGCGCACAGCATCGACTTCGGCGCCAAGGGCTACGGCAATCTCGTCGAGCTCGCGTCGTTGCAGCGCCACGTCGCTGCCGCGCTCGGCGTGCCCGTCGGCCGGTTGTTGATGGTCATCAAGTCGGCTCACGTGTACGAAACCGAGCTGAACTACATCGAGGGAGTGCTGGCGGGGCGGCTCGGCATCGAGTAGTGGTGGTGGTTCTGAGAGGATCGAGCCGTGACCGACGCCAGCATCAGCTTCCCGCGCCAGAACGCCCGTACCGTCGGGTTCTCCCTGGGCGTCCCGCACGCGTTCGCGATCGCCCCGGACGGCAGCCGCATCGCCTTCCTTCGGGCGCGCTCGGGCACCGACCGCAGCACTGGCCTGTGGGTACGTGACACCGCCACGGGCGCGGAGCGGCTGGTCGCCGACCCAGCGGACCTGCTCACCGGCTCCCAGGAGCGCCTCCCGCCAGAAGAGCGAGCGCGCCGGGAGCGCACCCGCCAGGCCGCGGCAGGTGTGGTGTCCTTCGCGGCCGACGAGGCCGTGCGGATCGCGGCGTTCGCGCTGTCCGGGCGGCTGTTCGTGGCCGATCTGGCCGACCTGAACGGCACCCCCGTGCGAGAGCTGTTGGCGCCGGGGCCGGTGCTCGACCCGCGTCCGGACCCGACGGGGGCCAACATCGCCTACGTGGCGGACGGGGCGCTTCGCGTGGTCGCCGCCGATGGCGCCGGTGACCGGGCGCTGGCCGTGCCGGAGGCCGAGAACGTGACCTACGGCCTGGCCGAGTTCCTGGCGGCCGAGGAGATGTACCGGACCCGCGGCTTCTGGTGGTCACCCGAGGGACGGCGGCTGCTGGTGGCCCGCGTCGACACGACGCCGGTGGCCCGCTGGCACGTGGCGGATCCGGCCCACCCGGACCGGCCGCCGGTCGAGGTCGCCTACCCAAGCGCTGGAACCGCGAACGCCGACGTCGGCGTGCTTCTCGCCGGGCTCGACGGAAACCTGACGCCGGTGGGCTGGGACTCCTCTGACGCGCCTTACCTGACCTCAGCGCACTGGTCACGCGGTGGGCCCGCGCTGTTGCAGGTGGCCTCGCGCGACCAGCAAACGATGCGAGTGTTGGCCGTGGCCGAGGACGGCACAGTGGAGGGGATCTGCGAGGACACTGACCCAGCCTGGGTCGACGTGGTCATCGGGACTCCCGCCTGGACGCCGGGCGGCCAGCTGGTCCGTGTGGTGGCCAGAGACGGCGCGTACCGGCTGATGATCGGCGAGGACCCCGTCACGCCGGTGAGCCTGAACGTCGCCGACATCCTCGACGTCGGCGACGATGTTCTTTTCACCGCCACCGGGCAGGACCCGGCCGAACTCCACGTCTACACCAGCGGTCCGAACGGCACCGTCCGCGTGACCGACGACCCCGGCATGCACCGGGCGGCCCGGCGTGGGGACCTCGTGGTCACCTCATCCCGGTCGCTCGGCTGGTTCGGCTCTCGGGTGCAGGTCTGGCGGGGCGGCGAGCGGACCGGGGAGATCGTATCGCTGGCAGAGACTCCGGTGCTCACCCCGGAGGTTACGTTCCTAACCGTCGGCGCACATGAGCTGCGGTGCGCACTGCTGCTGCCGCGCGGACACCAGCGCGGCTCGGCCCGGCTACCGGTGCTGTGCGACCCCTACGGCGGCCCCGCCGCCACACGCGTGGTCTCCGCACGCAACGCATACCTCGCGCCGCAGTGGCTCGCCGATCAGGGCTTCGCCGTGCTGATCGCCGACGGCCGGGGGACGCCCGGCCGCGGGCCCGATTGGGACCGGCTAATCCACTACGACGAGGCCACGCCGAACCTGGAGGACCAAGTGGAGGCGCTACACGCGGTCGCGGCAGCGCACCCCGACCTGGACCTGACCCGGGTCGGCATCCGTGGCTGGTCCCACGGCGGTTACCTGGCCGCGCTGGCCGTGCTGCGGCGTCCGGATGTCTTCCACACGGCCGTGGCCGGTGCACCAGTCACCGACCAGCGGCTGTATGACACCTTCTATACAGAGCGTTACCTCGGTCACCCGGACGACCAGCCTGATGCTTACGCCCATAACTCGCTGATCGATGATGCACCGAGGCTGGAGCGCCCGCTCATGCTCATTCACGGGCTGGCCGACGACAACGTGGTGGTGGCACACACGCTGCGGCTGTCCTCAGCGCTCCTGGCCGCCGGGCGGCCGCACACCGTGCTCCCGCTGTCCGGCGTCACCCACATGGCCCGGCAGGAAGAGGTTGCGGAGAATCTCATGCTGCTCCAGGTGGAGTTCCTCAAGCGCACGCTCGGCATGAGCCCATAGCCGGAGCGTTGAACGATATATCGCTTTCTTCACTGTCGTAGCTTGCGGTTTCCGAGGCCGAGCCGGTGGGAAGTTGGCGTGGTGTCCTGAGGCAGCTGGGAGGTGGGTGTTATGAGTCATGGTCGGATCGCAACTGTCGTCGCGGTGCTCTGCGCCGCAGGGTGTGTCGCGGTGCCGGCGGGAGCCTCCACCGCCGCGTCCGGCGCACGGCACCAGACGCGCTACCCGGACGAGCCGGTCGCCACCGGCACCGGGGGTGCCGTTGCCTCGATGGACGTCGGCGCCAGCCGGGCCGGGATCGATGTACTCCGTAAAGGTGGCAACGCGGTCGACGCCGCCGTCGCGACGGCGAGCGCCCTCGGCGTGACGGTTCCGTGGGTCGCCGGCCCCGGTGGCGGTGGCTTCATGGTCATCTACGACGCCCGCAGGCACACGGTCACGACGATCGACGGTCGGGAGACGTGCCCGTCGGCCTGCACGACGAGCCTGTTCATCGACCCGTCGACCGGTCAACCGATGAACTACACCGCGGCCTCCGATCAGCCGCTGTCGACCGGCGTGCCCGGGAACGTGGCGACGTGGGCGACCGCGGTGCGCAAGTTGGGCCGGCTCTCACTGAGCGCCGACCTGCAGCCGGCGATCGGCATCGCGAAGCGCGGCTTCAGGGTGAACTTCGACTTCAACCAGCTCGAGCAGTCCAGCCTTTCGACGCTGCAGGCCTATCCGGCGAGCCGGTCGCTGCTGCTCACGCCGGCCGGTGATCCGCTCCCCATCGGAACACGGCTCCGCGACCCAGACCTCGCGCACACCTACCAGCTGATCGCGCGCCGAGGTCCGTCGGCACTCTACGACGGCCCGATCGGACGAGCGATAGTCCAGGCCGACGATCACCCCGTGCTCACGCCGGGACAGACGATCGTCACGAACCCGGGCATCATGGCGATGAAGGATCTGCGGTCCTACCGCACCAGGACCCTCGCGCCGACCCGGGTGGACTACCGGGGATTGCACGTCTACGGGATGGCCCCGCCGTCGAGCGGCGGCTCGACCGAGGGCGAGATCCTCAACATCCTGAACGGCTACCAGCTCGGATCCGAGCCGCGCGCCGAGGCCCTGTTCCACTACCTGGAGGCGTCCCGGCTCGCCTACGCCGACCGCAATGCGTACGTCGGCGATCCGAACTACGTTCACGTGCCCCTGGCCGGTCTTCTCGATCCGCGGTTCGCGGCCACGCGCCGCTGCCTGATCGGCAGCACCGCGCTGACCTCGCCGGTCAAGGCCGGGTCGCCGTTCGCGCCGTTCGCGGGCTGCAGCGGCCCCGCCTCATCGGCCCAGGCCTCGTCGGCATCGCCCGAGGCCCATCACACGAACAACATCGTCACCGAGGACAAGTGGGGCGACATCGTCGCCTACACCAACACGATCAACTTCTTCGGCGGGAGCGGTCAGGTCGTGCCCGGCTACGGCTTCCTGCTCAACGACGAGCTGACCGATTTCGACTTCGCCCCGTCCTCGCCCGGCGCGTATGACCCGAACCTGCCGGCGGCAGGCAAGGAGCCGCGGTCGAGCATGGGCCCGGTCATCGCGCTCCGCGACGGCAAGCCGCAGTTCGCGATCGGAGCGGCGGGCGGCTCGACGATCATCACCACCGTCGTCCAAATCCTCATGAACCACGTCGACTTCGGCATGAGCCTGCCCGCCGCGCTCGCCGCGCCCCGAGTGAGCCAGACCAACTCGTCGTCTAACACCTCACTCGCCGAGCCGGACTTCTACAACAGCGCGCTCGCCCAGCAGCTCACGAGTCAATACGGCGAGAAGTTCTCGCTCGCCACCGGGTCGATCCTCCCGCTCGACAACTATCCGGGGGATGCGACAGCGCTGCAGATGCTCGGGCACGGCCGAGCCGAGGCGATCGCCGAGCCTGTCCGCCTGGGCGGCGGGAGCGCGCTGGTCGTGCAGCCGAACTCCCACTGACGCGGGCTAAGGGCCGGCGGCCCTAAGTCGACGGGCTTGAAAGGACGGCGATCGCCTCGATGGACACGAGCAGACCCCGGGGCAGCCGCACGTTGGCCGGGGCGGATCGCGCCGGCGGTGGATCGGGCATGTGGCGGGCATAGACCGCGTTGAGGCGGCCGAAGTCCTCGACGTTGGCGTAGAAGATCGTCGTCTTGACCACGTCGTTGATGGACGACCCAGCGGCGCCCAGCACAGCGGCGAGGTTCAGCAGCGCCTGCTCGGTCTGGGCTTCGATGCCGTCCGCAACCGCACCGGTCGCGGGGTCGATCCCCGCCATCCCCGAGCAGAAGACCAAACCGCCCGCGACGATCGCCTGGCTATAGGGCCCGAGCGCATCCGGGGCCCGGTCGGTCGATACGGCCGTTCGGGTCAACCCTCGCTCCTCTCCTGGCGGATCGCCTGGCTCAGTGCGCCGCCTCCTGCGCGCGTCGCGGCAGCTTCCAGCCCGGACGGACGAAGTGGCAGGTGTAGCCGTTGGGGTAGCGCTCTAGGTAGTCCTGGTGCTCTGGCTCGGCCTCCCAGAACGGTCCGGCGGGCGCCACCTCCGTGACGACCTTCCCGGGCCACAAGCCGGAGGCCTCGACATCGGCGATCGTGTCCTCGGCGACCTGGCGCTGCTCATCGTCGACGTAGTAGATCGCCGAGCGATAGCTCGCGCCGACGTCATTACCCTGACGGTTCTTCGTCGTGGGGTCGTGAATCTGGAAGAAGAACTCGAGCAGGTCCCGGTAGGAGATGCGATCGGGATCGAACAGGATCTCGATGGCCTCCGCATGCGAGCCGTGGTTGCGATAGGTCGCGTTGGGCGTATCGCCGCCGGTGTAGCCAACGCGCGTGCCCGTCACACCATCGAGCTTACGGATCAGATCCTGCACACCCCAGAAGCACCCGCCCGCAAGGACCGCCTTCTCGGTTTCCGCCATCTCTGCTCCTCCTCGTATCGGTTCTTAGGTCGCGCGAACATTCCGCTCACGACACAGTAGACGGGCGCAGGGTCCGGCCGAGACCCTAGAGCACCTTGTCCAGGGTGATCGGGAGGTCGCGCACGCGGCGACCGGTCGCGTCGTAGACGGCGTTGGCGACGGCTGCGGCGACGCCGGTGATCCCGATCTCACCGATTCCGCGCGCCCCCGCGGGGGCGTACGGGTCGGGAATGTCGGTCCACATCAACTCGATGGCCGGCACGTCCAGGTGAACAGGCACGTGATACTCGGCAAGGCTCGGATTCATGATGCGGGCAGTCCGCTCGTCGAAGTTGGTGTCTTCCATCAGCGCGAGCCCGAGTCCCATGATGATCCCGCCGCGGAACTGGCTCGCGGCAGTCTTCGGATTGATGATGCGGCCGCAGTCATAGGAGCCGAGCACGCGATCGACGCGTGTCTCGCCAGTGGTCGCGTTGACTCGGACCTGACAGAAGATCGCGCCGCAGGAGTGCATCGAGTAAGCCTGCATCTCCTCCGGGTCCGAGGCAGAGGCGACGATGGTCACCTCGTCACGACCCGCCCGTCTCAGGATCTCGGCGTAACTCTCATACCGGCCGGGGTCGGCTAGCTCGCACAGCCCCTCGTCGCGCCCCCCGACCTCGTCGGCGGTCAACCCGGCCAGGGGCGATTCGTCACTGGCATATGCGAGCAACTGCTCGACGAGAGCTCGCTGGGCCGCGATCACCGCACCGGCGATCGAAGCCGTCTGTGAGGAGCCCCCGGCCAGCAGGTTGCCGGGGAATGACGAATCGCCGTAGGCGATGGTCACCCGTTCCAACGGCAGACCAAGTCGGTCGGCGGTGACGATCGTCTGAGTCGTCGAGGTCCCCATCCCCATGTCGTTGGCCGGCACCTCGATCGTGGCGTGGCCCGTCTTGTCGAGCGTCATCCGCGCCGCGCCGCCGGGAAATCGGTGGTAGGGGTAGGTCCCCATCGCGCAGCCGGTGCCGATCAACCACTCTCCCTCGCGCCGCCCACCCGGCCGCGGCCGCCGCTCCCAGCCGAAGCGCTCGGCGCCGCCGCGCCACGCGTCGACGATATTGCGCGAGGAGTACGGCAGGCCTGTGCTCGGATCCTTGTCGGGCTCGTTTCGGATCCGCAGCTCGATCGGGTCCAGGCCGAGCTCGCTCGCGAGCTCGTCGATCGCCGACTCCAGCGCGAACGTGCCGACCGACTCCCCCGGCGCGCGCATGAACGAGTTGGCGAGCATGTCCATGTCGACGACCTGCTGGTCGGTCTTCAGGGTCTCGGTCGCGTACATGTGCCGCGCGGGGAAGGTGAATTGTTCCGCGAGCGCGTTGTACGGGGTCATCGCCGAGATGCCGGTGTGGATGAGCGCCCTGAAACGGCCGTCCGTATCTGCGCCGATGGCGACGCGCTGCTCCGTGTTCGTGCGACCGCCGACCAGCCGATAGACCCCCTCTCGCGAGAGGGTGACGCGAACGGGACGGCCCGCGAGCTTCGACGCGGCCGCCCCGAGCAGATGGTGCGACCAGAGCGTCTTGCCGCCGAATCCTCCCCCGACGTAGGGCGACGTGACATGCACCTGCTCCTCATCGAGCCCGAAGACCTGGGCGAACGTCCAAGCGTGCCCCTTCACCCCCTGGCTCGCGTCGTGGACGAAGAGCTCATCGGCATCCCAACCGAGCGTCACCGCATGGGGCTCGATCGCGTTGTGATTGTGGCGCGGCGTCCGGTAGACGAGATCGACGGAATGCGGCGCGTCGATCAGCGCGGCCTCGGCATCGCCGACCAGGACCTCAACCGGCTGCCCTACGAGGCTGTCGGGGGTCCGCGGGTTTACCCTGGCTTCCTCGAAGGTTCGCGGCGGCGAGGACTCATACGCGACCTCGATCAGCGACGCCGCGTGGTCGGCCTGCTCCTGCGTCTCGGCCAGGACGATCGCCACCGGTTCACCGTTCCAGTGGATGCTGTCGTCTTGCATTACGGGCAAGTCCGCCCCGCCTGCCGCCTTCGGCCCGGTCAGGAACAGGGGCGGGGGTTGCATCCTCGGCGCGTTGCGGTAGGTCATCACGAGCGCGACGCCGGCCGCCCCTTCGGCGGCTCCCGTTTCGAGCTTTGTGATGCGACCGCGCGCAATCGTGCTGTAACGGAGCGCCGCGTAGACCATGCCCTCCATCACGTACTCCGACGCGAAGCGCGCCTCCCCCTGGACCTTGAGCGGTCCGTCGAGGCGCGACACCTGCGCTCCGATGAGTCCGTGCTTGGCGCGCACCAGCGGGTCAGGACCGGTGGCCGGAGTCCAGCCCTCGGGCACCGACGCGACTGCGGGTCTGGATTCTCCGGTGCTCACGGGCGGGCTCCCTCGGTCAGCTGCCCGAGAACGGCAGCGAGTGTGCGGCGGACAAGCTCGATCTTGAACGCGTTGCCGGCGAGCGGTCGAGCATCGGCGAGCTCCGCGTCGGCCGCCTTAAGGAAGGCCGCCTGGGTCGCGGGCCGACCGCGCAGCACCTCCTCGGCGCGTCGGGCCCGCCACGGCTTGGGAGCGACCCCGCCCAGGGCGAGGCGCGCGGCGACGATCGCGTCCCCGTCGAGCTCGAGCGCGGCGGCGACCGAGACGAGCGCGAACGCGTAGCTCGAACGGTCGCGCACCTTGCGATAGGTCGAGCGCTCGGCGGGATTGGGCGCCGGAAGCTCGACGGCGGTGATCAGCTCGCCGGGCTCGAGCACCGTTTCGATATCGGGACGTTCCTCGGGCAGCCTGTGCAGATCGCAGAGCTCGACCGTGCGTTCACCCGAGACGCTGCGAACATGAACGACGGCGTCGAGCGCGGCAAGCGCGACGCACATATCCGACGGGTGAGTGGCCACACACGCGGACGACGTGCCCAGGATCGCGTGGATTCGGTTGAAACCCTCGATCGCGTCGCACCCGGCGCCCGGGGTCCGCTTGTTGCAACGCGACCCGTCGGTGTCGTAGAAGTAAGTGCAGCGGGTGCGCTGCAGCAGGTTGCCGCCGACCGTCGCCATGTTGCGAATCTGCGCCGAGGCGCCGGCCACGATCGCGCGGGCGAGCATCGGGTAGCCGGATCGAACCGCCGCGTCCTCGGCCACGGCGGTGTTGCGCGCCGCCGCGCCGATCATCAGACCGCCGTCGGCGGTACCCACGATCTCGCGCGATAGACCCGTGACGTCGACCAGCGCCGACGGCGTCTCCACCGTCTCGCGCATCAGGTCGACGAGGTTCGTGCCTCCGCCGAGGTACCGCCTCTGCCCGTCGGCCGCGCGGCGAACCGCGTCATCCACGTCAGCCGCGCGAGAGTAGGTGAGCTCGATCATGCCCCCTGCTCCGCGTACACCTCGGTGATCGCGTCGATGATGCCGTTGTACGCGCCACAGCGGCACAGGTTTCCGCTCATCCGCTCACGCAACTCATCGTGGTCGAACCCGACGTCCGCCGCGGCGAGATCATCGGTCACGTAGCTGGGGACGCCGCGGCGAAGCTCCTCGACCATGCCGACCGCCGAGCAGATCTGGCCCGGGGTGCAATAACCGCATTGAAACCCATCGTGATCGATGAACGCCTGCTGCAGCGGGTGCAGCCCCCCGCCGGAGCCCAGGCCCTCGATCGTGGTCACCTCAAGCCCCTCATACTGGACGGCAAGCGCCAGGCACGAGAGGACCCGCTCGCCACCGACGAGCACGGTGCAGGCACCGCAAGCTCCCTGGTTGCAGCCCTTCTTCGTGCCGTAAAGCTCCAGGTGTTCGCGCAGGAAGTCGAGCAGCGAGACGCGAGCATCGGTGGGAGCCGGCGCCTCGCGGCCGTTGATGATCATCGGCACGGCGGATCCTCCTTCAACGAACTCATGATCGAATCGACGCTACCAGGCGCTGGTACCGACCAAGCTGACGGCTACGCCCCTCACAGGCGCCCGGGGACCACCCGCGTCTACTGTTTCGGCGAACCGGAAGAGCTTCTCGAGGCCGTCCTACCCGCTCACGCGGCCTGCTCGGGGCGGCGCTTGGTGGCGGCGCGGACGGAGCTCCGGGCAGGCTCCGCGAGCGAGAGTTGCTCAGCGCGGTCGAGGAGCTCGATGCGGGCTTGGACTTGCAGGCTCGCGCCGTCGATCAGCAGGGTGACGAGACCGTCGGTCTCGCTGGAGGCGAGCTGGCGCAGCGTGTGCAGCTCCCCGAACAGCGCCTGGCGCTCGCGGGCGACGACCGCGGTGAAGGTATCGGCGCCGGCCCGCGCCGCGGCGGACAGCTTGAGGTAGAGGTCGTCGCGATACCCGGTGTTGGGCGGTGACGGCGTCTCCAGCCAGTCGCTGAGCTCGCGGCGGCCAGCTTCGGTGATCGCGTAGATCACGCGTTCGGTGCGCCGCGGCTGGGGCTCGGAGCGCACGACCGTGACGAGCTGGTCGCGCTTGAGCCGCTCGAGCAGCTGGTAGACGTGGCCGATGTTGAGCTGCCCCCATTGGGGACCGACGCTGCGCTCCAGCTCGGCGCGAAGCTCATAGCCGTAGTTCTCGCCTTGGTCTAGCAGGGAGAGGAGGGCGTGGTGGATGGGCAACGATCGCGGTGGTGGTTGACGGATTGGCGGATTGGCGGATTGGCGGGTTGACGCGGAGAGCGCGCTCATGCATTGTTCCTATGCACATGGAGCAAAGTCAAGAGGTGGAGGCGCTGATTGAGCTGCGTCACGTGACGCGCCGCTTTCGGGCGGGCGCCGGCGTGGCGATCACGGCCCTGGACGACGTGTCGCTATCGATCGAGGCGGGCAGCGCCGTAGCGCTCAGCGGTCCGTCTGGGTCGGGAAAGTCGACGCTGCTGCATCTCATCGCGGCCTTGGACCGCCCCGATGAGGGCTCGATCCTCGTGGGCGCGACCGATGTCGACCGCCTGCGCGGCCGGGATCTGGACGCGCATCGCCGGAGGGTTGGGTTCGTGTTCCAGGGCTTCAATCTGTTGCCGGCGCTGACCGTCGTCGACAACGTGATCGCTCCCGTCCTGCCGCTGCGCACCGGCTTTGACAAGCGCAGACGGGCGCTCGAGCTGCTGGCCGGAGTCGGGCTCGAGGGCCGCGAGGACGAGATGCCGTCACGGCTTTCGGGCGGTGAGCAGCAGCGCGTCGCCATCGCCCGCGCGCTGATCAACCACCCGCCGCTGGTGCTGGCCGACGAGCCCACCGGGAACCTCGACTCGCAGACCGGACAGAAGATCATCGACCTGCTGCTCGAGCTGCGGGCACGCGAGGCCGTGACGTTGGTGGTGGCCACCCACGACGTCGCGGTGGCGTCGTGTTGCGACCGCGTCGTTCGCATCGTCGACGGCCGGGTCCGCGATCAGATCGACGTACTGGCCGCGACCGATCCGGAGGGCACCCTGGCCCGGCTCGCACGCCCGGCGCCGCGATGATGCTCGCGCGCTACGTCGTCGCGCAGCTGCGGGGACGGGGAGCGCGCACGGCCGCGCTGCTGGCCGGGATCGTCCTTGCCTGCGCGAGCCTCGGCGTCCTAGTGAGCACGGCTCGCACCCAGAACCTCGAGGTGCGTGGGACCCTCGGCCGGTCGTTCCGGTCCAGCGTCGACATCCTGGTACGCCCGGCGGGGAGCGAGACCCGGCTGGAGCGCAGCGACGGGTTGGTCCGCGACGACTACCTGTCGGGGATCTTCGGCGGCATCACCATGCACCAGTACGAGCAGATCTCACGTCTGCCGGGCGTCCAAGTCGCCGCTCCGATCGCGATGATCGGCTACGTCCTGCAGTCGGTGCAGTCAGCGGGGAATATCGACTGGTTGACGCTCAACATCGGGCCCAACCAGCTGCGCGGCTCGCGGGAACTGTTCTCGGTCCAGGTGACGCGGCGCACCGATCGCGGGTTGGTCGGCCTGAACGACGAACGAGGGTACGCGTATGCGACCGATCGCCCGCTGGCCACGCCAGCCGGAGGCTCCGACTCGTTCCTCTACACCGAACGGCTCGCCTCCGGCAAGTCGGTGCTCGTGTGCCCGCAGCTGAGCCAGGCGGCCAATGTCCCAGGCCCATTCAGCCAGACAGTCCGCGAGGCGTTCCTCGACACGTGCGTCTCGACTCAGCCAGGCGGGGGTCTCGCCCACGGGCGCCTGCAGATCTCCCCCCGGTGGTGGTTCCCGTTTCTGCTCGCGGCGATCGACCCACGCGCCGAGGCTCGCCTGGACGGCCTCAAGGCATCGGTGGTGCACGGCCGCTACCTCAGTCCGGGCGCCGCGCCAACGTTCGAGGACTACGGCGGCGGTAGCCATCTCGTGGTGCCCGTGCTCGCCTCCACCCGGCCGTACGTCGACGACACCGACGAGGTGACGGTCAGCCGGCTGAGCGACCGCGCGGCGCAGGCGGTCATCCACACCAGGACGCCGCGTGCCATGGACCATCTCATCGACACCGCGCGCCCGCAGAGCGTGGTTGCGCGCCGGACGTTCACCACGGCCGGCGCATACCCCCACCTGCTGGATTCGCTCACCGGCCAGCAGTACCCGGTGGTCGACAACTACTGGACGAGCGGCCCGACCACCTACCGGCAGACCGGTCCGCGCCTCCTGACGCCGCTGCCCGTCAGCAACCCGCTCTCGATCTGGCACTCCGATTACTACTGGCCGCCCTACGTCTCCGCGCCGGTCGACTCGGCGATGACCGCGTTCCGGCCGCTGCACTCGCACCCGGGTCTCGGCAACGGCCAGCGGACGTTTCGCCTGCCCACGCTGCGCGCCGTCGGCGAGTTCGATCCCGCCAGACTCGACGTCGGCAGCGCCCTCGGCCGGGTGCCGCTCGGCTACACCCCGGCCCAGGCGGGCGGGGCCGACGCGCGCACCCAGAGCCTGCTGCACGGTCAGGACCTGCTGCCCGACAGCAACGTGGCGGGCTACCTGCAACCCCCGCCGCTGCTGCTCACCGACCTGGGCTCACTGTCGGCCTTCAGCGATCCCGACGCCTTCCCGACCGGAAACGCGACCGACCCGATCAGCGTCATCCGCGTCCGGGTGGCTGGTGTGCACGGTGACGATCCGCTCTCTCGCGCCCGGGTACGCGCCGTGGCGCAGGAGATCGCTCGGACGACCGGGCTCCAGGTCGACGAGACGATCGGCTCCTCACCGACCGCGGTCACCGTCGACCTGCCGCGCGACCAGTGGCGCCCGGCGCTGGAGCTCTCGGAGGGATGGATCAAGAAGGGCGTCTCGCTGAAGATCCTGACCGCGATCGACCGCAAGACCGAGCTGCTCATCGGCCTGATCCTCCTCGTCGGCGGACTGTTCATCACCAACGCCGCCACCGCCGCCGTACGGTCGCGCCGCAGAGAGCTCGCCATTCTCGCGGCCCTGGGCTGGAGCTGGCGCTCGCGACTCGGGGTGATCCTCGGTGAGCTGGCCGTCGTCGGCCTGGTAGGGGGGATCGCGGGCATGCTGCTCGCGGTCGCGGTCACGACGGCCCTGGGCGACCGCATCGACTGGGCCACCTCGGCCCTGGCCATCCCCGCTGCCCTCGGGCTCACCGCCGCGGCCGGGGTGCTGCCGGCGGCGCGAGCGGCCGTCGCGCGCCCGGTCGCGGCGATCCGTCCTGCAGTCCTCGAGGCGGCACGCGCCCGCCACGCACGGTCGATCCTGGGGCTCTCCCTGGTGAACCTCCTCCGTGTTCCCGGCCGGACGCTCTTGGGCGCGCTCAGCATGGCGATCGGCGTGGGCGCGCTGACCGTGCTCGTGGCGGTGGCCACGACGTTCAAGAACCTGATTGTGGGAACCGTCCTCGGCGCCGCGGTCTCGGTGCAGGTGACCGCGAGCGACTACGGCGCGGCCGCGGTCATCATCGTGCTCGCCGCAGCGGCCATCGGCGACATCCTGTACCTCAATCAGCGCGAGCGCGCCGGCGAGCTGGCGACACTCAGCGCGACCGGTTGGAGCCGTGCGGCGCTCAGCCGGCTGACCACCAGCGAGGGCCTGTGGATGTCACTGCTCGGCTCGGTCGCCGGCGCCGCGCTCGGGCTCGTGATCACCGGGAAGCTGGCGAGCACCGTCCCACCAGGGCTTGTGCTCACCGCGGCCGCCACCGCCACCGCCGGCCTGGTCGCCGGTCTCCTCGCCTCGGCCGGCTCGACGCTGTGGCTGCTGCGTCTGTCGACCGTCACTCTGCTCAGCACCGAGTAGCCACCGGACGACGAAGGGCAGCTAGGACCCGGGCGCGACGCTCGAAGCTGGCACCCGTTCACCTGGGCCGCTCAGCGGCTTTCCGAGTGCTGGGGTTGGTTGAATCCCGCAGATGGCCATGAGCCCGCCTCGTCGATCCAGGTCACTGCCCGGCCACCTCCCGCAAGCCGCGCCGGGCGAGGTGCTGGTATGGACTGATGGCGCATGCCAACGCAATCCCGGCCCCGGCGGGTGGGCTGCCCTGGTCTGCTGGGATGACGGGGTCGTCGAGGAGTACAGCGGTGGGCTGGTCCGCACGACGAACAACATCATGGAGATGACCGCCGCGCTGGAGGGCTTGCGCGCACTGCCGTCCGGGTCGCGGGCCTGCATCGTGACCGACTCGCGTTACCTACACGACGGCATGACCTCCTGGATGGCCGGCTGGAAGCGCAAGGGCTGGAAGACAGCTTCGGGCGACCCGGTCAAGAACAGGGAGATCTGGGTCCAGCTCGAAGCCGCAGCGTCAGACCACGAGCAGGTTCGCTGGCACTGGATCAAGGGGCACATCGGCCACGCGCTCAACGAGCGAGCCGACGTGCTGGCGGTCGCCGCCACGCATACCGTCGCTCGGTCCGTGCTCTGAGGTCCGGCCGCGTGCGGAGCTGCGCTCGCTAACGATGAAGTGCGCTGGCGAGGTGCACGGCGGTCGAGATCGTGTACGCGAGCCCGAGCAACCGCCGGAACGCGTTGACACCCTGAAAGAGCTCGAGGTAGGCCCAGATCGCCATCGCCAGGTACGAGACGGCTTGGGCGTAGGCGTGCTCGCGGCCGTGACTGTAGTGGGCGAGCAACCCGGACGCGAACGCGACGATCAGCGGCGCGTTGGGGAACTGCACGATCGGATAGGACCGCGGGAAGCTGAGCTGGGTCAGACGTTTGAACGCGCGCCAGCACTTGACCGGGAACTCCAGAACCGAGTGGCCCGACGGGTCTGTCGGCGAGTTCATGGCGTCCCGGCGGCGCTCAGCAGCGCGAGCTTCGCCGGTCGCGGCAGGCGTTTGATGCGTGCCTCCTCGCAGCGGGCAGCGGTGCGGTCGGGCATCGGGATCGCCAGCGCGAGCTCGACGGGCAGCCGGCTGGCGGTGTAGTGGCTCGCGACGCCGGAGCGGTGGCGCGCAAGGCGGCGCTCGAGATCGACCGTCCAGCCGGTGTAGAGCGACCCGTCGCGGCAGCGGAGCAGATACACCCAGGCCTCGGGCATCGGTCTAGAGGTTCGCCGCGCCGGGACGAGAGCCTGCCGGCAGTCGGGAACCGAGTCGATCGGGCCCATGGTGGCCTCGGCCTGCGCCACGGCCTCGGTCACCTGCTCGCGATCGCGGACATCCACCGCCACGCAGGCAAGGTGATCACCGTCGAACCCGATCGCCCTGCGAATTGCCTCTGGATCGCGGCCGGTAGCCGTCACCTGCTCGCCGGCCTCGACCGCCGCTTGCGCGACCGCGAGGCCAATCCCACGACTTGCGCGCGTCATGAACCAATGTGCCATGTCAAATCCTCCTTCGGCGAAGTCCCCGCCGATTCGTTCTCGCGTTCTCATTTCTCATGCTTTCGCGCATCAGGCAGATCGGAACCACCGATGACGAGTGTCTTCACAACCTCAGGATGTGACCAACCCCATCCGGCGTGAAATCGCGATCGTCCGCACCACGCGAGGCGTGACCGGGCTTGTGGGGCGCGTTGTTGTTGGCCCCTCCGATGCGGGTTCTGTCAGGCGGAACGTTGGAGCGGGTAGCTCGCGGTAAGCCGTGTTTGCCTCGTTACGGGATCGTCTGCGCGACCCGGTCATGTGGACCGGGGTGTCGCAGCTGTTCAAGACCGCTTTGGCCACCGTCATCGCCTGGGTCCTCGCCGCACAGGTGTTCGGCTTGGAGCAGGCGTATCTGGCGCCATGGGCGGCATTGCTGACGGTCCACGCGACCGTGTTCGGGACGCTGCGGCGCGGGATCCGGCAAGCCGGCGCCACCGTGCTCGGCATCCTGGTGGCCTTTGGCGCAGGGCAGCTTTTCGGCCTCAGCCCGGTTTCGGTAGGAGCCGTGATTCTCGTCGGTCTCCTCGTCGGGTCGGTGGGCGGGCTCCGGGACGACACGACCACCACTGCGGCAACCGCGCTGATCGTGCTCACCAACGGCTATAGCGACAACGGAGGCATTCTGGGTGCCCGGCTTCTCGACACCGGCGTCGGGATCGCGGTGGGCCTGCTCGTGAATCTGCTCGTCTGGCCGCCGTTGCGTGATCGCAGCGCCGCCAGTCAGATCGACGCGGTCGCTGAGGCCGTCGGCCGGCTCCTGAGCGAGATCGCCGCCCGCCTCTCGGGCGAGTGCAACCCCGACGACGTTGATGACTGGATCGCCAAGACGAACGCGTTGGATCGCGCGATCGATCGAGCCTGGAGCGTTCTCGCTCAGGCACGCGAGAGTGGGAGACTGAACCCGCGCCGCGCGACGGCACGACGTATGCGCGCCGCCCAGAGTTTCGACGACATTCTGGGAAGGCTGGGCCAAGCGGTGGCTGAGACGCGCAGCATGGCCCGAACGATCGGCCACGCCCGTGTGCCCACAAGCGAGTGGGACCCCGGCTTCCGGGAGCGCTGGCGGGAGCTGCTCAACCGAGCCGGCGAGGCGATCAACACAGGGGACGCCGAGGCGGTCGCGTCGGTGCGAGGCGACCTGAGCGCCTACGCCGAAGAAGTCGCCGTCAGCCACCTGCGCGAAGGTTTCTGGCCCGTCGCCGGTGCCGTGCTCGTCAATCTGCGCAACATCCTCGATGCGCTCGACGTCGTTGCCGACGCACAGCCCGTGGCGGTACCCCGCCCGACGTTGCGCCCAGCACCCAGACACCTACCAAACTGACCGGCCGCCCGCCGCGCCCTCCAGTGGCAAATACGCGTTGGGTGCTGTCAGAGCGACGGTCCGAGCTGGCTCCGCTGGGCGGGCGGTCAGCTGGAACCGGGCCTGCGCAAGATGAGGTGGGCGAGCTGCCCGAGTTGTCGATATGGATCGGTGGCGCCGAGGCGTTCTTCGACATCGAGGAGCGCGGCCAGTTGGTGAGGATCGGGCGGCGGCTCGGGGTCAGCCTCCTCAGGATCAACGGCGATCCGCACGCCGTACCAGTGCTCGAGATCCAGCCCCAGCGTCGACGCGTACGACGTCAGCTCTGAGAGGTCGTCTGCCCGTGCGGGGGTGCCGATCTCGTTGAGGTAGCGCATGTCACGTCGCTCGCGCTGAGCCGCGTCGTACTCGTCGAAGGCGGCCAGCGCCGCCCGCCAGTCCTGGCGGGCGACCGGTCGCCAGATCGCGGAGGTGTTCGTGCGGATCGCGAGGGCGAGCAAGCCTCCCGGTGCGACGTGGGGAACGAGCTCGGAGATCACCGGCCGGCTGGCCGGGAGGTACATCAGGACTCCAAGCAGCAGCACGACGTCGTACGCCCGGTCGCCGGTAGCCGCGGCGAGCTCGCCGATGCGCCCCTCCTGCAGCGTCACACGGTCTTGGACCTCGGCGCGCTCGCTCGACAGCGCAGCGTGGAACGCGGCACGCATCCCGGCGTCAGGTTCGACCGCGTGGACGTGGTGCCCCGCACGAGCCAGCCGGATCGATTGCGTTCCCTGGCCGGCGCCGACGTCGAGGACCCGCGCCGCCGGCGGTGGCAGGTGCTTGCCGAGCTGGCGCGAGATCATCTCCTGGCGAACCACGTTGCGTACGTTGCCCAGTCCGCCCAGCCAGCCCGGCCGGGCCGCGCCGAACGTGCTCTCGGGCCCCGTCGTGCGAGATGCCGGTGTTTGATCGCCGATCACCGCCGCCACCTTATCCACGAGCACCGCCCTGCTGGACCCATCCCCCAGGCCCGACGCGGCACCGTGGCTGTCACGCAGCACGCGCTCGGCGGGTTTCTGTACTTAAGTAAATACTTGTGATATGCTGGTTCCCGTAAACAAGTAAGGAGTCCAAGATGGATTCACACGAAAGCCCAACAGCAACCAACTACCAGCAGGTCACCGTCGAGGTGCCAGAGGACCGAGTGGCTGAATTCCATGCGTTCTTCGCCCGCTTTCTCGCCGGGCGGCGCGGACGGGGTCGCCGAGGCGGCTACGGCCGTCAGCACCGGGGTGGCCACGGGCGACGCTGCCCGGAGCGCAGCGAGGCCACAGAGCGCAGCAGCTCGGCAGAGCAGGCCGCCGGCACCGCCGAGGTCTGATGGCGGACAAGCCGGTCACCGTCGCCGTGCCCGAGGAACGCGTACCGGAGTTCTACTCGTGGTTCGCGGCCTTCCTCGCCGCGGAGCCTGGGACCCCCCCGCCCTGGGGACGTGGACGTCGCGGATCGCGTGGGTCGCGTCACCACGGTGAGGCGCACGCCTGGTCGGCAGAAGATGCCGACCAGGCGGCCTGGCTGTACGGCAAGCTCGCGCCCCCCGCGCGCGAGCTCTTCGACCTGCTCGCCGACGCACCCGGAGCCCGCTTCGGCGGCGAGGACATCGCCAAGCGCCTAGGACTCGAGAAGGGCTCCCACGGAGTCGCCGGCATCCTCGCCTGGCCCGGTCGCTACTGCCGGCACCTAGACCGCGAGCTACCGATCGCGACCGATGGCCGCGCCGACGGCGGCACCGACTATTACATGGAGCCAGACGTCGCCGCACTGTTCGCTGCCGCGCGCACCCCACCACCGAGCCGACGCAGCACCCGGCAGCGCCGGCGGCCGCGGCAATAGAACCGACACGCGCCGCCCCCCACGCCGCGAACCATCCCCGTCCAGCTCCCCGCGGGCACCAGCGGCCCCGCCGACCAGAAGGCCACACCGCTTGCGCTCGGACGTTTTACGCCGGAAGCTCGACGCCGGTCAACGATGAGCAGCATTCGAGCAGCAACTGATGAACCTCCCTGTCCTGAGCGAGTGGGGCCGGACGCCGCGGTCGGCGATGGTAGAAGTAGCCGCCGGTGAAGCCGGCCGTCTCCGAGCCCACGGCCAGCCACGCCTGGGTGAGCGGAGCCTGCGCTATATCGTCTGGCGCGCCGGCCCCGCCCATCTTCGTCGCCACCCAACCGGGCTCCACCGCGTTGGCGGATACCTCCGGCCATCGTCCGGCGACGATGAACGCCAGGGCCGCGTCCAGCAGCTTCGAGTCGGCGTAAGCCTGCGCGCTGTTCCAGCGCCGCTGCTCCCACTGCAGATCGGCGAAGTCCGGATCCCCGGACTGATGCATGCCCGAGCTCAGGTAGATCAGCCGATCGGGGCGCTCGACTAAGGCGGTGAGCAGGAAGGGCGCCAGGACATTGATCACAAACACGTGCTCCAGTCCATCCTCGGTCTCAGCTCGTCGCTCTCGATAGCCAACACCCGCGTTGTGGATCACCGCGTCAAACCGACCCTCCGCGTTCACCGAGTCGGCCAGTTCCCGCGTTTGACGGATGCTGGAAAGATCGCCGACCAGCACCCCCGCTGCGCCCGGCGCACGCACTAACGCCTCCTCTCCACGCGCGCCGGAGCGTGCATGTAGGAAGACCTCGTGGCCATCAGCAATCAACAACCGCGCTGCCATCAACCCGAGGCCATCGGCGGACCCGGTGATAAAGACCCGACTCATCGTGGCCAGTGTCTCGAGAGCGCGCGCGCCGTCAATCCGAAACCTGCCTGAACTGATTCGAACTCAGCATCGAAAGCAGTCTTGCGCCTGGCGTCGCCGTTGCGATAGTCAGCTCCGACTGGCGTTGGTTGATTCGGGTGTTGTGGTTGCCTTGTCTGCGATGGCCGCGGATCTGGCCTCGGCCTCGGCGACGAGCTGAGCGAGGATTTCACGCAAGCGTCGGCGGGTGGCGCCGCGGGCCAGCCGACCGTCGTCCTTGAACGCCTCGTGCGCGGTGGGGACCGCGAGTTCTTGGTCAAGGACCCGGGCGCCCGCGAGGCCGAGGGCTTTGCGCAGCTCGGCTTGGGCCCACACGGCGCCGAACATGCTGGTGCTGGCGCCGATCACGGCCACGGGCTTGTTCGCCAGCGCGGAGGTCGCGGGGGTGGGACGCGAGGCCCAGTCGACGGCGTTCTTGAGCACACCCGGGATGGAGCCGTTGTACTCGGGGGTGACGAAAAGTACGGCGTCAGCGTCGCGGATCGCGGCGATGAACGCGTCGGCGCCGGGCATGCCGCCGCCGGCCTCGTGCTCGTCGGTCTCATCGAACGGCTCGACTGCTTTGAGGCCTTCGAAGGGGACGAGCTCGGCGCCGGGGGGCAGTTCGTCGGCCGCCGCGCGAAGCAGGCGTCGGTTGTGCGAGCCGTCGCGCAGCGAGCCGACGACGCCGAGCACGCGCACTGGTTAGTCCTCGTCGTCAGCCAGCGCCAGCTCGAGGGTGACCGAGATGGTGACCTCCGGGCCGAGCACGAAGCCGCCCTTGGGTAGCGGCGCGTTCCACTGCAGACCGACGGTGTCGCGATCGATGGTGGTCTCGAGGTCCACGCCGACCTTTTCGATGTCGCCCAGCGTCACCGTGGGGCCGGCGAAACGGCCGGTGGCAGTTACGGGCGTGCTCTTGTCTTTAACCGTCAGGGTGCCCTCGCTGGTCAGCTTGCCGTCGTCGACCGTCAGGGACGAGGACTCATAGACGACCTCCGGGTAGCGCTCAGCGTCGAAGAAGTCCGGCGAGAGCAGATGACCCAGCAGCCGCTCGTCCTTGATCTCCAACGAGGCAACCTTAACCTTGCCGACCAGCTTGCCGTCGGTCAGGGTGGCGTCGACTTCTTTGAACTCACCCCGAAAGGTGCCCACCATCATGTGACGGACCGAGAAACCGGCCACGGAGTGCACGGGGTCAACCGTCCACGTGCCGCCGGGGATTTCGGTCGCGCCTTGTGCTTCGGTGTCGGTAGCCATTCGTTCCTCCTGGACGGATTCGGACCACGGTCCGGTTGACGAGGTTAGACTGTACCACGAGAAGTGGACCGCGGTCCGCGCGAGAAAGCACTGTTGGCATCGAACCCGTAGAGCTCCCCATCATGAGCGCGCCGCCCGAGCGCGCCGACGCCGCGCGAAACCGGCGGCGGATCCTCGCCGCGGCCGAGCGGCTGTTCGCTCGTGACGGCGTGGCCTGCACTTCGATGGATGCGATCGCGGTCGAGGCCGGAGTGGGCAAGGGGACGCTATTTCGCCGCTTCGGCGATCGTGCCTCGCTCGCGCTCGCGCTGTTGGATACCTCCGAGCGAGCCTTCCAGGAAGCCTTCATCCGCGGGCCGGCGCCGCTCGGTCCGGGAGCGCCACCCTGCGAGCGGCTGATCGCCTTCGGCCGACGCTTGCTCGAGCACCTCTCAGCCCACGGCGACCTCCTGCTCGCAGCACAGACCGCCGGAATGCCAGGTCAGCGATTCGACCTTGGACCCTACGGCGCCTACCGCGCGCACATAACCGCGCTCATCCGAGACGCCGCCCCCGACCTCGACGCCGAGTACGCCGCCGAAGCGCTACTAGCGCCGCTCAGCGCCGAGGTCGTCCTCCACCAGCTACGCGGACGCGATATGACACTCGAACGACTCGCCGCCGGATGGGAAACGATCGCCCGCCGACTTACGGCCTCGCCACCCGCCTGACCAGGTCGGCCGAGCGCTTCGCGCAATTTGCAGGACCTTTGATAGTCGGGGAGACAGGATTTGAACCTGCGACCGCCCGGCCCCCAGCCGGAACTCGCTGGTTCTGACTGGACCTGATTCCGCTGATTTGCGGGGCTTTTCTGTCCGCTAGATCAGGTACGATCAGGTCAAAATGGAACATGAAACAGTACATGGAGTCTTGGGGGCGATTCTGCGGAATCGTATTGCGACCCGAGCGAGCGACCGCCCGGCCTCCGGGGGCGCGGTCGAGTTGCCGTGTTTCATCGTGTACCGATCGGGCGCGCGGAGGTCTGATGAGCGTGTCGGCTCGCCGCGCCTACGGCACCGGCACCCTCCAGGTCGTCGGGCGCTCCTGGATCGGCTCGTGGTACGGGCCCGACGGCCGCCGCGTGCGGCGCAAGGTCGGCGACGTCCGCACCGAGGGGCGCGCCGACGGGCTCACAAAGGCCCAGGCCGAGCGCGCGCTGCGGCGGATGCGGGAGCTCGACGACCCCGCGCGCGGCGCCCGACGCCGAGCGGGTGACGATGGAGCAGGCGGGGCGCGAGTTCTGCCAGCGGTTGGAGCTGAAGGGCCGGCGCAAGTCGCACCGGCTGACGGTGGCCTCCGACCTGCGCAACCACATCGCGCCGTTCTTCGCCGGCAAGACCCTCGATCGGATCCGGCCCGAGGACATCGAGCGCTACGTCGCGGCGAAGCGCAAGACGCTCGCGATCAAGACGATCCGCAACCACGTCAACACGATGCACTCGATCTTCGACCTCGGGCTGCGCAAGGGCTGGTGCCAGTCGAACCCGGTCAAGCTCGCCGACCGGCCGACTGTGAAGAAGACCGAGACGCGGATCCAGTTCCTCGACCAGGCCGAGCTCGAGCAGCTGCTCGCTGCGCCGTACCCGGACGATGCGTTCGGCCGGATCGAGCCGACGCTGTACCTGACGGCCGCGATGACCGGGCTGCGCCAGGGCGAGCTGCTCGGTCTGCGCTGGCGCGACGTCGACTTCGACGCGCGCAAGGTCCGCGTCGTCTCGCCGTACGTCCGCGGCGAGTTCGGCGATCCGAAGTCGGCCGGCTCGGGCCGATCGGTGCCGATGGCCGAGCGCGTCGCGGTGGCGCTCCGCGAGCTGCGCGAGCGGTCCGTGTACTCGCGCGACCGCGATCTCGTGTTCTGCCACCCCGAGACCGGCAAGCCGCTCGACCGCTCGAAGCTCGTCCGCCGCTTCAAGCAGGCGCTCGACCGCGCCGGCGTCCACCGGATCACCTTCCACGAGCTGCGCCACACGTTCGGCACGCGCATGGCGGCCGCCGGCACGCCGATGCGCACCCTTCAGCACTGGATGGGCCACGCCGACTCGAAGACGACGCAGATCTACGCGCACTACCAGCCGAGCGACCAGGAGGCTGACGCCGTCGATCGCGCGTTCGGTGGGTAGTTACTCCAGGGTTATAACGTCATTACCCTGTGGTATCATATCGCCTGATGACTGATCCCAAGATTGGGCACGTGCTCCCAGTGGGCGGCCCCGTGCCCCCCGACTATGTCATCGGGCGGTCCGGCGAGATCGACCAGCTCGTCACCCGTCTGTCCGAGTGCATCCACACGATGGCCTCGGGTGAGCGGAGGATTGGGAAGACGACCGTATGCGACGCCGCGTGCGCGCGAGTCAAGTCGGGACTCGAAATCGTCCGAGTCGAGGTCCCCGAGCGCAAGGACGCTGATGCCCGGGTGCTCTTGCAGTCGATCATCGACCGATGCAACACGGTTTCCCTCGCCTCGGCGACGAGGAAGGTGCTGCGGGCGGCACGTCCGACGATCGAGGGCGCGCTCGCCTCGGCCGGAATCCCACTGAACCTCGATGAGCTCGGCGCAGAGCCCGCTCCGGCGACTGCGCGAGAGATCCTGGCGTTGCCGCGAACACTTGCGGCTCAGCTGGGCAAACCAGTCGTGTTCTTCCTCGACGAGATTCAGCGAGCCGTCGATTACACCGACGGGGAGGAGATGCTTCAGGCGCTGGTCGATCTGTACAGCGGTGGCGGCAGCGAGGTTGTCGTTCTTGTGGACGGTAGTGACGATCGGCTACTCGATCAGATGCGAGGCGCTCCGATCCAGTTCGACAAGCTCTGCACGCGCCTCGAGATCAGCTCGAGCATTCCGAAGCAGGTCTGGCGCGAAGCACTGCCTGGCCGATTCGAGCAGCTCTCGATGGCGATCGAGTCCGACGCCTTAGCCGCGATCGTCGACTTCGGAGCGGAGCGCCCATACGCGACGATGGCCGCCGCGCAAGGCGCAGCTTTGACGGCGCGCCGAATCAACGCCGGCAACGATCGTGCGACGGTCGGCCCCTTCGAGGCCGACCAGGGCATCGAGTTCGCGAGGAGGCGGCTTGCCGACGACGTCTGACATCACCGACCGCCTGCCGCACTCGGCCGAGCTTCTCACCGGGCGAGTCGCGGAGTACGGGCAGCTCCAAACCACCGTCGCTGAGCGGCCAGGGCTCCTCGTGGTGACGTCCGACCCGTGGAGCGGAACCAGCCCGATGCTCCGCTCGGTACTCGAAGACACCGAGCACCAGGCCATCCTCGTAGACGCGCGACGTTGTCGGGACGCGGTCGATCTTGCGATGGCGATCGCGGACCGAGCGGTCGCTGAGTTCGCACCGGCGGCCGAACCTTGGTGGATGGGTTCAGCTCCGCCCTCGGACGCTGGAGGGCTGCGACTGGCGCGAGCTCTCAGCTCGCTTGGGCTTGAACCCGACGATCTTCGGCTCGGCCTCGCCGAGGGAACCCGAGCGCTGCGCCTCGCGGTCGAGGTTCTCGCCATGCTGAGCGATAACGCGATCCTTGCCGTCGATCACCTTGGGCCGCTGCTTACCGCGCTTCCCGCCGAGGCCGCCCGGGAACTGCTCGGCACGCTCCGCGCAATCCGCCAGCAGTTCACCGCCATCGACCTGGTCCTCGTCGAGTATCCGGAGGGGCCAATCGGAGCAGCGCTCGCGGATGACAGCCACCCTCTATATCGGGCGGGCGTCCGATTGCGGATTCGCCGAGCCCACCCCTCCCGGTTTGTCACCGATCTCGCGATCACGCGCGGGTGGACGAAGATCCCTGTCGACCTCATCGGCGCGGCCGCCGAGCTCGCGAACGGCGTGCCGTCCCTCGCCTGGAGCGTCGTGAAGTTGGCGCCGGCCGAGCCGGACTTTCTTCCCACACGTGCGTTCGAGGGGTGGCAGGAGCTTCGACGCCTCACGGCGCCGACGACGGCTCACCAGTGGGAGCTTCTGCGACGCGTGCATCCGCTCGCTCAGCCGATCATCAGCGCGATGAGTGTCGGCATGCGTCCGCACTCGATCGGCGCCAACTCCAAGAGCATCAACGAAGGACTGAAGCGGCTCCGGGAGGTTGGGTTGGCCTGGCGAACGGAACGTCGCTACTGGGCGCTCGCCGACCCTCTGCTGGCGGCGTGGGCTCGCGACCACGCGGCCCCGTGGGCCCAACGCAAGAGCCAGCTTGCTTCGACCGCCAGAACAGTGCGCACCGAGGGATAGGCGAGCGGAGGCTCTGCAGCGGGTGAGGTCCGTGGAGGTGGCTGTCGGCTACTCGTCAGCCTGCTTGCGTGCCTGCCGCACCAGCTCTTCGTACTCGTCATCCGGCAGAACGGCGATCATGAACCGCTCCGCGTCCGAGTCCAAGGCGTATGCGAACTCCCAACCCCGCGTGCCGTAACGGAAGTGGAGCTTCACGAGGCGGCGCGGATCCGGCGCGAGATCGATGTATGCACGACCAACGATTGCGAGGTCCATACCGGCGTCCAGGAACTCGTCAAGCGTCTCGTCGCCTGCGCGGGTGCTGCCTTCGATCTCGACCATTCCTCCGCCAGGTCGATCGAGGTTCATGGTGAGCAGCGTTATCGGTTCCTGCTCGATCGGCCGCCGCTTTTCTGCGACGGTCGTCCGAAGCGCAGCTTTGAAGCTCCGATATGCGTGCTTGAGCTCGTCGCTGACCTCGTCTGCGAGGGTCTCGCCAAGCCGAGTGAAGAACCCCTTTGCGAACCACCACCACGCGACGCCCCCGGTGCCGAGTGAGATGACGAGCAATGGGTCAGGGCCCGCTGAGAACCTGAGCGCTGAATCGCTCACACCGATTTCGCCGGCCGGCCGCCCGGCCTCGGCTATCGCGTCTATGTCGGTCAGGTCATACGACCGATGGTCGACAACGATCTCAAAGGGTCCGGTGATCCCCGCGATCGGCCCGGCGGATCGCACAGCGTCTTCGAACTGCGATGTCGAGTAGATCGAGGCAGGACTCGTCTCATCGAAGATCTCCATGATCGACTCCGCGGCTATCTCACCATCGTCTAGCTCTACAACCCTTCCGCCTAGGACACGTCCGACCGGCGGCAGAGTGTGGTCGTGCTCGATGAAGCTCGGCAACGGCCCGCGCTGCAACTGCTCGACGGTGCTCAGAACGGCCTCGCGGGTGATCGTGATCCCCCGCATGCTCGCCACTTTGAATGAGACGGCCAACGAGACGCATTCGCCCCGGCGAATCATTTCGACGGGCATCGCCTGGAGTCATGCTCCATATTTTCGCTCGCCGGCCGGATGTCTGCCCACAATCTCTCGGTCCGCGCCAGCGGACCGATCATTGCCACATAGCCGGAGCGGACCGGCAGTCAAGGGCGGCCCGACAGGGCCGAGCGAAGCGAGCCGCGAAGCGGCGCCCTTGACGGCCGGGCTGCGGAGGCTACCCGCGCGCCTCAGACCCGAGCCCCGATGTGAGCGCGACAGCGCTCGGCCAGGTGCGCTTCGAGATCTCTCCGGCTGAATCGCAGGGCCCGCCCGATCTTCAGATGGGGAAGCCGTCCCGTGCGGGCCAGGTCGTAGATCGTCGACACCGGCAAGCGCAGCAGCTCGGCGACCTCGTCGGCCGTGAGCAGCTGGTGGTCGAGCGGGACGATCGCGTCGCTCACGACGGCCTCCGGATCGTCGAATCGGCCGACGGCAGCGCCGCGAGCTCGAGGATCGCGTCGGCGCCGACGGCGCGAGCCGCGCGCCGCACCGCGTCGGCGATCGGCTCGGCCGCGTGGTAGCGCACGACGGAGACGTTCTGGTTTCGCAGGTAGCCGCGCAGGATCCGCTCGAGCCGCGTCCGGTTCTTGAGCGTCAGCTCGACCTCGACTGCGGTGACGTGCTGACCGTCCTGTGCGATCAGCGCGAAGTCCGGCCGGTGGAGTGCCTTCGCGTCCGTCGCGCTGCGTGCCGACGATCGCCGACGCGATCGGCTCGCCCGCCGCGTTCTCAGCGGCGCGATGTTCCCGGTCGCTGAGGAGCGTTTGGTCGTCGAGGCGCGGTTCGAGCTCGGCGGCCAGCGCGGCTGAGGCGATCATGTGCGGGACGAGCGCGAGACTGATCCGCGCCGGCGCGAGTCGATCGAGTCCGGCGCATCGCAGGCCTTCCGCGGTCGCCGTCAGCAGTCCTCCGTCGTTGTACAGCAGGCGGTGGCGTCGCACGAGCCCGAACTCCACGAGCTCGTGCAGGCGCCGGTACGTCGCCGTCCTGCCGATCGAGAACCGGGTCATCACGTGCTCGGCACGGACCGCGCCTTGACGCCCGATCCATTCAGCGATTGTCATGTCGCGCTCGGTCAGCATTCGACACCACGGCGCCGCAGCTGATCGGGATGGAAAACGCGGACGACGGCGGCCCGGCGCAGGCGAGGCTCGATGACGGCGACCTCGCCGACGTCGAGGCCCTTGATCGTGTCCGGATGGATCACGTACTCCCGCCCTCTCGAGCGAGAGCCCAATCCGGTGAGGAGTCCGGCCGCCGGAGTGTGCGTTTGCTGAGTGGTGATCCATGCTCCGCGGGTGCCGGCGATGGCGGCGATCATCTCAGCGGAGTCCGGCAAGTTCTGGCGTCCCGCAAGGAGGACCTCGAGGTTCCCGGCAGTCTGGTTGAGCACGCTTCCGCCTCCACCGACGGCGTTTGCGTCGATCGATTCGAGTTCGCCAAGCTCCTGGGTGCCGAGGACCTGGCTGAGGCGGGCGCCACGGCTGCGGCCGAAGAGGCGCCCGACCCGTCGAGCTCCGACTGCGGAGTACTCGTCGATGATGACGAGCCCGGGCCGCTGCTCGCCGTGCTGCCGCTCGTCGTCGATCGCGACGAGGTCCTGGATGATCGCCGCGCCCACCATCGGCGCCACCAGCGGTCGTCGATCAGCCTCGAGCCGGAAGAGCACGACGTCGGCTCGGTCGAGCGAGTCGCGGAGATCGATCTGAACTCCGCCCGTTGCCGGATCGAGCGCGGGTCCGGCGTCTGACTCGGCGGAGATCGCGAGCCGATCGCGTGCACCGGCGAGATCGCGCTCCTGCTGTGGCGTGAGCGTTTCGAGGTATTCGAGCAGCGGCCGGGCATCGAACGGAGCCATCCGACGCGTCAGGGTCGCCAGCCGTCCAGGGTGCATGTATTCGACGACCGTGGCCAGGCTGACATCCACGTCGGCCATCCTCAGGGCGCGAATCACGTGCCCGAGATAGCGCTGAGCAAGCCGCTGGTAGTGCGGCTCGGTGAAGACCTCCGCCGCCAGCAGCTTGTCAGCGATCTCTGTGTTCGATCCCCGTTCGAATGGGTTGTAAACGACATTGCCGAGCGCTTCCCACGGCAGGAACTGCACCCCAGCTCGCGCCGCGGCCTCGCGCAGCTGCTCGAGCACGTAGTCGTCCCCCTTGGGATCGATGAAGATCACGCCCGAGCCGCGCTTGATCGCGGCCAGTGCGAGCAGGAGCATCAAGATCGTCTTGCCAGACCCAGTCGCCCCGACGACCAGCGCCATGACGGATCGCGAGCTCGACGATCGGCACTCGGACGAGCTGGCCCTTCCGAGAGAAGCCGATAGCGACGCCGTCGTCCGTGACCCAGTGGCCGGCCCGAAGTCTGCGCCAGCCGCACCAGCGTCGAATCGGCGTCATCAGACCTACGCGGTCCCGTGCCAGCTCCGCCAGGTCGCCGCCGGCTCGCATGTCAACCAGGTGGCGCCAGATGCCCCCACCGACCGTCGCGACTGCGCACGCGCCGTAACTCACCTCGCCCTGCCATCCAAGCACCGACGCGAACGGGGCGGCGAGAAGCAACGGCATCCCGCACGTCCACGCCCATCCGCGCAGGCGGATGAGGAGCATCACCATCGCACCGGCGACCACGCCGATCACCACGAACATCGCCGCCGTCCCGACTACCTGCGCCAGGTGCACCACTGGCAGCACCGGCACCTTCGAATTCGCTACGCCCTGCACCGTTGACCTCCCGGTTGGATTGCTCCGGCCATTCCCTTAGGTATGGCCTACGCGAGCACCCGCCCCGTCGAAGTCGCTACGCCTTGCACTGTTGACCTGCCAGGTTGGATTACTCGCCGTTCCTTCAGGTATGGCCTCGGCACCTCAGAGTCCCGTCGCTTGTCCATGATCGAGTCTCCGAACGCCGTCCGCCCGCCACGCCTTGGAACCCAACGCGCCCGGCCGCTGACCCCGGTCACACACGATGTGGGGGCGGGGTCAGCGGCCGGGCGCGTCCTCAAACCCAGGCGGGGCGGGCGGACGGCGTGGACTCGCCGTACACAGCGGAGTCCATAGGCTCGACGTTGCCGCGACGGACGCCGCCTGCAACGTGGGACCTGGCCTAGTGCGGATCCCAGCTCGCGTCAGCCGGTCCGGCCCACGTCTCAAGGATGTAGCCGGCGAGAACCCCGCCTCGGTTGTCGATCTTCGCCTCGTCCCACGACTCCTCGGCGCATAGGCGCTGATTGACGAGGAGCTGGCTGCGCCGGGCCAGTTCACGCCGTTTCACGTCCCATGCAGCGTTGGAGAGGGCGGAGTTCAGAGAGCCCGTGACCATCGTGAGGTTGCCGAGGAGGTGCACATGCGCATCCCGCTCCTGCTGCGCCGTCTCCAGGGGGACGCCCTCAGCCGGCGCCACTGGCCAGTTCGCGCGCCATCCTTGTGGAAGCGCATGCTCGATCGTGAGACCCTCCGGCATCGCGAGCTGCTCCGTCCGGTTGTCGTCGGCGATACGCAGCTCGCAGGCCTCGAGGAGTACTCGAATGCGTCGCTGGTTGATCGAGCCGTACAGCGATTGATCGAGTAGGCGCCGTCGAATCTGGTCGTCGGTGGGCCACGCATCCGTTGGGTTCGCGAAGCCGCGCAGCGTGGCGATGATGGCGTCGTCGGCGGTCTCAAGTGATTCCAGCTCGTGGAGCTTGGTCAGTAGCGCTGCGAGGAGGCGGTTGTAGTGCGCCGTGGTCGCCCCGAGGATCATTCTTCGGACCAGCCAGCTCTCCAAAGCTTGAAGCGCACGGTCCCGCCTCGCGGTCGAGAGTTCGTTGCTTCGGAACAGCAGGAGCGCGACCGGAATGAGGGTCGTCGTATCCATGAGGTCAAGGCGGCGGAAGAACCGTCCCTCGACCGACAACGGGTCGAGGTCGTCAAACCCGTGATAGACGCGGGCATCAGCCGAGAGCTCCTTGATCAAGTCCTCGGCGGACGGTGCGTTCTCGGCACGCATCACGAGCC
Organism: uncultured Solirubrobacterales bacterium; assembly: GCA_963834625.1. Taxonomy (GTDB): domain Bacteria; phylum Actinomycetota; class Thermoleophilia; order Solirubrobacterales; family Solirubrobacteraceae; genus Palsa-465. The sequence goes on from CAWICM010000002.1 coordinate 865,005, forward strand.
GGCGGAAGTCTGCAAACAGGCGCTGGACCCGCGCGACCGTCCCCAGACGCATCGTCAACCAGTGCATGAGGAACAGGTCCGCACGCGGGCTCGTGTAGCGGCCCTGCCTGATCGTCGCCAACCAGTAGTCGGCATCGCCGAGAGCCGGTTGCCAGTGCTCGGCATGCAACTGCGAGACGTTGACTCCATCGTGGGCGGCGGCGCGGAGAAGCGAGTTCTTGACGAGATCCAACGAGGTCAGATCCGCGCCGCGGGAGTTCAGCGTCTCGAAGATCACCTGCGCGTCGGAGCTGCCGTCGAGCAGGATCGCAACGACTTGCAGGAGGCCTTCCAGCACGTCTTGGAGAGCGTCCACTCGTTGCCCCCGCGCCTCCGGCGTGTCCGCATCGGCGAGCCATGTCGCGATCTGGCCACGGAAGTAGTGGTAGGCGCCAGCCATCCCGGCCTCTGACACCGCAGGCTCGCCATTCTGAGGTCGGACCGTCGCCATGAACGACGGCTGGTCAGTCTCGCTCGGCCAGACCTTGAATGAAAGCTTGCCGTCGGCATGGCGGCCCTCGTTCTTCAGGAGGCGGTCAACCTCGCCTGCCCGGTCAGGTTCGTGCTCCTGCATGACGGACCGCAGCGCGGCAAGCACGATCTGGAGCGTCGTGAGGCGCTGTTGGCCGTCGATGACCGAGTATTCCTTCACGCGGCCGGGCTCGGCAGACACAAGCTCAATCACAATTGCGCCGAGAAAATGTCCGAGCGCCGGCAGGCCGTCCAACCGAGCAGTCGTCAGGCTATGGATGTCCTCCCAAAGCGGCTGCCATTGATCGTCCCGGTTCCAGACGTATGACCGCTGGTAGATCGGCACCTCGTAGAAGATCCGGTCCCCGAAGAGGTCTTGGAGCGTCATCAGTCGTGGCGTGATCATGGCCGCGACTGTATAGAGGTCGGCCTTGGAGGCGGTGGCGAGCAAGATCCGCGGGTGCCTTCACTGCCGGCGGCGGGACGGGAGGGGCTGAGCTCGCCGGCGCCTGCCGGAATGAGGGCTGTAGACGCGCTGACCGCGACGCCTCATCCGCCGACGGCTGCCACAGCGACGTGGCGGCCGCGACCTCAACGCGACCTTGTCGTGTCAGCTCAGACCGGAGAAGCGGTCGAAGAAGGCCTTGAGCTTCTCGACGACAGTCTGCTTGTTTATGGCATGACGCCCGTCAGCCGAGAATCGCGAGACGGGCGGAAGAATTCTGGTGATCGCGGTCCCGGTCATCGGGATGGCGCCGTCGCGGAAGGCGTTTTCGACCAGCGCCGCCGTCCCCTTCGGATCGAGCCCTTCCTCAGCGATGATCCGCTGTAGCTCCTCCTCCCTCCGCGCTTCGATGAACGTGCGCCAGCTCGCATCGACTTCGGCCGACGCGGAAAGGGAGTCGACGAAGCGCTCGATCAGGTCCTTCTTGTTGCGCAACGTCGGGCTCGCGTCGACGGCGCGGGTGATCGTGGCCCGGATCTCCTTGTCGGCGCCGGTGCCCTTGGCGTCGAGGTACTTCTGCACGAGCATCAGGATGTAGTCGACGTTGACTTCGATCTGCTTGACAAGCTCGATCTCGAACACGATGTCGTCGTTGATCGACTCGCGATCCGCCTCGTCGACACGGCGGAACTCCTGATAGAGGTCGAGGTAGACGCTCTGGTAGTCCTGCAGCTCGCGTTCAGTGAGGATCTCGTTGCCGGCGAACTCGTCGAACGACACGAGGATGTTGCGCAGCCGGAGGATCTGTCCGAACAGGGCGATGAACCGCTTCTGCTCGTGCTCTCCGACGATCCGGATACCGAGCGGGAAGTCGTGTTGGAGCTCGACGACGCGCTGCGCGTATTCGGCCTCGTAGTGGCCGTACGGCTTGAGGAGGACGATGCCGCTCGCATCCTTGTTGCCGAACAGCGCCAGGGCGTCGTTGGTCGCCTCCTCCAGGTCCCGGAAGGAGACGATGTTGCCGTAGGTCTTGACCGAGTTGAGGATCCGGTTGGTGCGAGAGTACGCCTGGAGAAGCCCGTGCTGCCGCAGGTTCTTGTCGACCCAGAGCGTGTTCAGCGTTGTCGCGTCGAACCCGGTCAAGAACATGTTCACGACGATCGCCAGGTCGACCTCGCGACTCTTCAGCCGCGCTGACAGATCCTTGTAGTAGTTCTGGAACCGATCCGCAGAGGTGTCGAAGTTCGTTCGGAAGATGTCGTTGTAGTCCTGGATCGCGTCCTCCAGGAACTCGCGGGAACTGGCGTCGAGCGCTCCCGTCTCGAACTCCTCCTCCGATAGCAGGCCGTCCACGTCGTCTTCGTTGGGGGCGTAGCTGTAGATCAGCGCGACCTTGAGCCGCCGGTAAGCCGGGTTCGCATCCTCGCGCTCGTCCTGCGCGGCGTAGATCGCGTTGTAGTAGCGCTTGGCGGCGTCGATCGACGCGGTCGCAAGCAGCGAGTTGAAGCCGCTCACGCCGCCGGTCGCCCAGCTTGTAGGCGGAGGCCCGTCTGGTCTTCTGGTCGAAATGGTCGAGGATGTAGCCCGCGACCTGCTGGATCCGCTCCGGCGCGAGCAGCGCTCGCTCGGTGTCGATGGCGGATACCTGCTTGTCGGCGACGGCGTCAGCGGTTCTGATCGTGTTGACGTAGTCGATCCGGAACGGCAGGACGTTCTTGTCGTTGATCGCGTCGACGATCGTGTAGGTGTGCAGCTTCTCGCCGAACGCCTGCTCGGTCGTTCGCAGCTTCGGGTTGCCGCTGGTTCCCGCGTTGTCGGCGAAGATCGGCGTGCCGGTGAATCCGAACAGGTGATACCGGCGGAACGCTTTGGTGATCGTCGTGTGCATCTCGCCGAACTGGCTCCGATGGCACTCGTCGAAGATCAGCACGACGTGGTCGCCGTAGATCGGATGGGCCTTGTTCTGCTCGACGAAGCGGGTCGAGCTTCTGGATCGTCGTGATGATGATCCTGGCGTTCGGGTCCTCCAGCTGGCGCTTGAGCACCGCCGTCGACTTGTTCGAGTTGGCCGCCCCCTTCTCGAAGCGGTCGTACTCGCGCATCGTCTGGTAGTCGAGGTCCTTGCGGTCGACGACGAACAGGACCTTTGCGACCGATGGGAGCGCGCTGGCGAGCTGCGCGGCCTTGAAGCTGGTCAGCGTCTTGCCTGAGCCCGTCGTGTGCCAGACATAGCCGCCGGCGGCGAGCGATCCGAGCTGCTTGTAGTTGGTCGAGATCTCGATCCGCTGCAGGATCCGTTCGGCCGCGACGATCTGGTACGGGCGCATCACGAGCAGCTTGCGGTCGACGTCGAACACGCAATAGCGGGTCAGGATGTTCAGCAGCGTGTGCTTGGCGAAGAACGTCTTTGCGAAGCCGGTCAGGTCGGGGATCGGCTTGTTGGTCGCGTCCGCCCACCAGCTCGTGAACTCGAAGCTGTTCGACGTCACGCGCCTGGACTTTCGGCGCCCCGCGGTCTCGGCGATGTGGGTTTCGCGGGTCGTGTTCGAGTAGTACTTCGTCAGCGTCCCGTTCGAGATGACGAACAGCTGCACGTACTCGAACAGCCCTGAGTCGGCCCAGAAGCTGTCCCGCTGGTAGCGGTTGATCTGGTTGAACGCCTCGCGGATGTTGACCCCGCGGCGCTTCAGCTCGACGTGGACGAGCGGCAGCCCGTTGACAAGGATCGTCACGTCGTAGCGGGTCGCGTGCGCGCCGGTCGCCTCGTACTGGTTGATGACCTGCAGCCGGTTGTTGTGGATGTTGCGCTTGTCGATCAGCTGGACGTTCTTGATCGTCCCGTCGTCCCGCTTGAGCACCTGGATGTGGTCCTGCTGGATCCGAGCTGTCTTCTCGACGATCCCCTCGTTGGCGCCGGCGATCTGGGTTGAGAAGAAGTGCTTCCACTCAGTGTCGGTGAACGCGATCTCGTTCAGGGCCTCGAGCTGAGTGCGCAGGTTCGCTTCGAGCTCCGCTGCGCTGCCGATCCGCAGGTACTCGTAGGCCTGCTCTCCGAGCTGGGCAATGAACGTCGCCTCGAGCTCGGCCTCGCTCTGGTAGCCGGTCGCCTCCGACGGATCGGCGACGAACTCGGCGACGACAGTGCTCTCGTCGCTGACCGCGATCGGCTCGAAGCGGCTCGCTCCTCCCGCCGTCGCGGTCACGCGGTGCTTCCTCGAAGGTCAGCAGACGATCGCGGTAGTACTCGTACTGCTGCCGGCGCGCACTCAGCTCCGCGGGCAGGCCGATCGACAGGTCGTTCACGAGGGCGTCGAACTTGTCGAGCGTGTCCGACGATGCGTTCCTGCTCCTCGAGCGGAGGAACGGCAACGTGGGTACTTGCACGAACATCGGCCGGCGCAACGAAGTCACGGATCGTGAACCGAGGTCCGTCTCCAGGTACCTGGCGAAATCGGTGCACGACGTAGTGGAAGAAATATCGAGCACTGATACCCTCGTTAGCGAACGATGGCGATGAAGCAGTCGCTCGTGCACGCGCGTACTTCCCGTCTGCGAAGCATGCGAACGACCTTCCCGACGCCTCGACCGCCATCCCCAGCAGTAATCGATGTCTCCGGGCTCGTCGAAGTCGAACGTGTTCAGTCGCGCGCACCGGACCACGTGCCAGCGTGCGTAGAGCACGTAACTCGCCGTCGGAGATCGCGATCCTTGGTGTCGTGCGCTCTCCGGTAGCCGGGACCGTCGGCGATCTCGCCGACCTCAGACATCGGGACCGATCGCGTCTGTCGCTGAACGTCGAGCAGCTCCGTCACGGTAGAACTCGTACTGCCTCCGGCGGGCTCCAGCTCCGCTTCCAGCTCCACTTCAGGTCGGCTTCCAGCTCCTCCAACGTGTCGAGGACGCGAACGATCTCCCGCTGGATCTCGGGCGGCGGTACCGGAATCCTGAGTTTGCCGAGGCTCTCGCCCGACAGACGCTTCACCTTCGCACGAGTCACGTACTTCTCTTCTGCGCGTTCAGCATCGGGTCTGGAAGCAGTACGACACGAACTGCGGGTCCAGCGAGTGGCGGAAGATGAAGCAGTCATCGTGCACCGCGACATCTCCGTCACCGAGCCAGGCCACCGCCTTGCCGACGTCCTCGACGGTTTCGCTGACGGCGGCAATGACGACATCGCCGGGACGAGCAAATCGAAGCTGCGGCGCCAAGTCCGCGCGCACGTGCAGAGAACGTCGTCGTCGTCGACGTGCCGTAGTGCGTGTAGATCTCGCCGTAGTGGATGCTGCCGAGCCCCACGGGTACGACGTCGTCCTTCGTGAATCCGTTGCCGCGGATGAACTCGCCAACATCGCCGAGTGCCTTGAACTCGACGCCCTCCGGGCACAGTTCGACGATCAGATCGTCGATCCGGCTCACGCGCCCGCTCCGGCCGCGAAGATGGTCGCCGCCCGACACCAGGCCGAGGATGCGGTGCCAGTAGCGGGACCTCGCACAGCTCGACGAAACGCAGAGACGTCCTCCCGCATCTCCGTCGAGCGTTGTCGAGATCGTGTCGGTCGCCGTCGCGTTCTTCTTGCGCGGCTGCTTCCAGCCGAACAGGCGACCCGCTCCCTGTGCAGGCCACAGGCTGTGGACGTAGATGTGTCGCTTCGGGATGGTTGCCTCGGCCCTGCTCAGGAAGTCCTGCGCGGCGGTGCGCGCGTCAGGCGCCGCTAAGCGCTCGAGGTTCTTGCGAGCCGATCTGCGATCACCGACTTAAAGACGTCATTCGCGAGCGCACCCTGCGGAACGGCCCCCCAGGTACTCGCAGAAGGCCCGCACGTTGCTTTCGAGAGCCGCCGCGAGAGCGACGATCCGTCCCAAGAGCGAGAAGAATTCCTCCGGGTGCGGGCCCAAGATGTTCGACGGCACGCCGAACTCGTCAATCGCCGGCCTGAGCGACTCGAATCCGTAGTCGCTGAAGTCCTCGTCGAGGCTCACGGTGTGCCTCCGAGGTCGGCGACTATCGCGTCGATCTGACTGCGCAGCTCGGCTTGCCGCGCGACGATCCGGGCGATCTCGGCGTTCAGGATGGCGATGTCGATCTTCTCGCGCGTGTCGGCCGGCTCGACGTAGCTGGTAACGGCGATGTTGTAGTTGTTCGCTGCGATCTCGTCGTATGGGACCAGCCGGGTGAAGTGGTCCGACGTCAGCGCGGGCGGTGAACGCGTCGAGGATCCTCTGCTGGTTCTGAGGCGAGAGCTTGTTCTTGTTGCCGCTGTGGATGAACTCGGCGGAGGCATCGATGAACAGGACGCTGTTGTCCGCCTTGCTCTTCTTCAGCACGATGACGCAGGTCGCGATCGTCGTGCCGAAGAACAGGTCCGGCGGCAGCTGGATCACGGTGTCGACGTAGTTGTTGTCGACCAGGTACTTGCGGATCTTCTGCTCGGCACCGCCTCGGTAGAGGACGCCCGGGAACTCGACGATCGCGGCGGTGCCGTTGACCGCCAGCCAGCTCAGCATGTGCATCGTGAAGGCGAGGTCGGCCCTGCTCTTCGGGGCCAGAACCCCGGCTGGGGCGTAGCGCGGGTCGTTGATCAGCAGCGGGTTCGTCGTCGCCCTCCCACTTCGTCGAGTAGGGCGGATTCGAGACGATCGCCTCGAACGGCTCGTCGTCCCAGTGCAGCGGATCGGTCAACACGTCGCCGTGGGCGATGTCGAACTGCTCGAAGCTGACGTCGTGCAGGAACATGTTGATCCGGCACAGGTTGTAGGTCGTGAGGTTGATCTCCTGGCCGAAGAACCCGAGCCGAACGTTGTCGCGGCCGAGCACCTTCGCGAACTTCAGCAGCAGCGAGCCTGAGCCGCAGGCCGGGTCGTAGACCTTGTTGACCTCGGTCTTGCCGACGACCGTGATCCGCGCCAGCAGCTCGGACACCTCCTGCGGCGTGAAGAACTCGCCGCCGGACTTGCCGGCGTTCGACGCGTACATCGTCATCAAGTACTCGTACGCGTCGCCGAACGCGTCGATCGTGTTGTCGGAGTAGGTGCCGAGCTGGAGGTCGCCGATCGCGTCGAGCAGCTTGACGAGCTTCTCATTGCGCTTGGCGACGGTCGGGCCGAGCTTCGGGCTGTTGACGTCGAGGTCGTGGAACAGGCCCTTGAAGTCGTCCTCGCTGTCCGTCCCGACCGCCGAGCCCTCGATGTCGGCGAAGACGCGCGAGAGGGTCTCGTTGAGGTTCTCGTCGTCGCGGGCCCGCTTCCGCACGTTGACGAACAGCTCGGAGGGGAGGATGAAGAACCCCTTCTCCTTGACCGTCTCCTGCCGCCCGAACTCGGCATCAGAGTCCGCCAGAGCGGCGTAGTCGAAGTCCTGGTCGCCGGCGCGGCGCTCGAGCTCGTTCAGGTAGGCGGCCAGGTTCTCCGAGATGAAGCGGTAAAACAGCATCCCGAGGACGTAGGTCTTGAAGTCCCAGCCGTCGACGCTGCCACGCAGATCGTTGGCGACCCGCCAGATCGTCTTATGAAGCTCGGTGCGCTCGGCCTCCTTGACCCCCATTGCGCCAGCAAGTCTGTCAGCCGCGCCCGACGCAGTTGCCTGGCCCCGGCAAAACGGTACATGAACGGAACACATTGAGCTGAGTACGCGCCCACTCTCTAAACAGAAAGCCCCGCCTGAGCGGGGCTTTTCTCCAGTCGGGGAGACAGGATTTGAACCTGCGACCGCCCGGCCCCCAGCCGGGTGCGCTACCAGACTGCGCCACTCCCCGTGGTCGAACGATTCTACGCCCGCCAGCTGATGCGAGAGCGGGCGACGGGAGTCGAACCCGTTCCGAGAGCTTGGAAGGCTCTAGTGCAACCGTTAACACCTCGCCCGCGAGTCGCCGCGATGGTAGCCACGGCTGCGAGCTCTAGACGGCCGGCCGCCGCTCCTCGGTCGGGACCTGACCGTCCCTGACCAGGTCCGGCGGCGGCCAGGGGCCGGTCCAGTTGTCGAGCGCCCCGTCGAGCGTCACGACCGAGCCCGAGAACGCGACGCCGAGCGGCGAGGCCAAGAGCGCGACGAGCCAGCCGTACTCCTCGAGCGTCCCGAGCCGCTGAAGCGGCACCGAGCTAGCCGCCTTCTCCCACAGCTCGGCTGGGTACTTGCGCAGCGACTCGGTCGCGAAGCGCCCGAGCGCGACGCGCGACGACCGACACGCCGTCTGAGGCCCAGCGCAGCAGCGAGCTCGTCGGGTGAACGCCTCGACCGCGGCTCGCGCCGCGCCCGAGTGCGCCATGGCCGGGAATCCCTGGTGCGGCGAGACGGTGACGTTGACGATCGTCCCGCCGCCGCCGGCCGCATCGCCAGCTCGTACGCCGCCTGGCACATCGCCAGCGTCCCGTCGACATTCAGGCGCTGGACTGCCCGCCAGCCCTTCTGCGTGATGCCCTCGGCCGGGACGAAGTACTGGCCGCCCGCGTTGTTGAGCAGGAAGTCGAGCCGGCCATGGCGCTCGAGCGCGTCGCGCACGAGCCGCTCCGCGCCCTCCGGCTCGCGGATGTCTCCCGCCGCCCACGAGCAGCGCTCGCCGAGTCTCCTCGGCGGCCTCGCTCGAGCACCTCCTCGCGCCTGCCCGCGATCACGACCGACGCCCCACAGCGCAGCAAGCTCCGCCGCGGCGGCCTTGCCGAGGTTGGTTCCGCCACCGGTGACGAGCGCGACCTGGCCTTCGAGCATCCCGGGGCGAACACCCGCGAGGCCTCCACCCCTACTCCCCCATCACCTTGATCACGAGCCGCTTCGAGCGCCGGCCGTCGAACTCGCAGTAGAAGATCTGCTGCCACGGCCCGAGGTCGAGCTCGCCCGTCGGTGACCGGCACGATCACCTGGTGGTGGACCAGCAGGTTCTTGAGGTGCGCGTCGCCGTTGTCCTCTCCGCCGCCTCGATGGTGGCGGTAGTCGCCCGGATCCGGCAGCAGCTCGCGGGCCACTTCGTTCGCCGGCTCCTGCCAGCTCGGCGGCGCGAGCTTGTCCAGCCACTCGAGCGCGTCCGCCTGGATCCCCGGCTCATCGTCGTTGATCCAGACCGCCGCGGTGATGTGCATCGCCGAGACGAGCACCATCCCCTCCGCGATCCCCGCCTCCCGCACCGCCTCCGCCACATCCTCGGTGATCCGCACGAATTCCCGCCGCTGCTCGGTGCGGAAGGTGCGGTAGACGGTGTGGGATTTCAAGCAGGGGAGCCGGGATTCGAACCCGGGTTCACGGTTTTGGAGACCATGCGCTTAGGCCACTAGCTCACTCCCCTGAGTCGTGCGGATGGTAGCCATCCCATGCATGTCATTCTGTCTGCTACGCATGCGAACATATGTTCGGATATGTGGTATTCGGAGGAGAACTTTCATCACGTCAAGCGCCTCGTCGCGCGCGGCCTGAGTGACTACAAGATCGCCGCAATAACGGGCGTGCCCCGGGGGACAGTGTTGCGGTGGAGGCGCCGAGACGATCCTCCGCGCGCGGGACTTCCGGCGGTCAATTGCGCGGACTGAACGCTCAACGATCCCGTCGCCTACTGCTATCTCCTGGGCGCTTATCTCGGGGACGGACACATCACGCACCGGCCGCCAAATAGCTGGTCGCTGCGCATCGCGTGCGACCGGCGATACGAAGCGATCATTGAGGAGGTCCGGCAAGCAATGGCTATGACTTTTTCGGGGCGCCTATCTACGCGCTTCCCGTCGTCGACGGGGGGCCTCTGATGTTGTAGCGATCTGTCATCCGGCGATCGGCCGCGCATTCCCTCAGCACGGTCCAGGTCGTAAGCACCTCCGGCCGATCGTCCTCGCCGACTGGCAGCTCGAGCTCACCCATAAGCATCCCGGTGCCCTGATCCGCGGCCTGATTCACTCCGACGGCTGCCGCGTGATCAACCGCTTCAGCACGAAGCTGCCTAGCGGCCGCGTAGCGGATTACGCGTATGTCCGCTACTTCTTCAGCAACCATTCGGCGGACATCCGCCAGATCTTCATCGATCACTGCGCGCTGCTCGCGATCCGCGTGACCCAGTCAAACCACCGCAACTTGACGGTCTCACACCGCCACAGCGTGGCGATTCTCGAAGAGCTGGTCGGACCGAAGACCTGACTCGCGCAATGCCTCGCACCAGCCAATGCGGGCGGAGGTGTCTGGGTTCAGGACATATGTCTCAGGTGATATGTCGCTCATGAGTCGGGACATAGGTCACAGCCCGTTGCTGGGTTGAGCTGGGTTTTGGCGGTCGTCGCGGAGGCGCGAGCGGAGCGAGTGCCGGAGCGGCGGTCGCCGGAAGCGGCTTGTCCGGGGGTGGGCGGACAGTCGCGCGTATGTCTCGATCTCGTGTTGCTGTTCTCCAAATCGTTTCCAAGCAGCTGACGGTCACTGCGGCTGCGGCCGAGTTCGGGATCTCCCGCCGGCATCTGCACCGCCTCCTTGTCCGTTACCGAGAGGGCGGCCTGGACGCCCTGGAGCCGCGGTCGCGCCGTCCGAAGACCACGCCGATCGCCATGCCTGAGACGGTTCGTCGGCGAGTGATCGAGCTGCGAGCGCAGCTCACCGCCGACGGACTTGATGCCGGCCCGGAAACGATCCGTTGGCACCTCGAGCGGGAAGGTCTCAGGGCGCCGTCGACCTCCACGATCCGGCGGGTCCTGCACAAGCTCGGGCTGATCAGCCCTGAGCCCAGAAAGCGCCCAAAGTCCTCCTACACGCGGTATGAGATGGCGCAGCCGAACGAGATGTGGCAATCGGACTTCATCCACTGGCGCCTTCAGGACGGGACCGATGTCGAGATCCTCAACTGGCTCGATAATCACTCCCGCTACCTGCTCTCCTGCACCGCCCATCAGCCCGTCAGCGGCGATGACGTGGTGAGCGTATTCCTAGCCGTCATCGAGGAATACGGCCCGCCGGCCAGCACCCTCACGGACAACGGCAGCGTCTACACCTCCCGCTTCACCGGGGGCCGCAACGCCTTCGAATACATCCTCCCGATCCTTGGCATCCGCCAGAAGAACGGATCCCCCGGGCACCCCCAAACCCAAGGCAAGACCGAACGGTTCCACCAGACCCTGCAACGCTGGCTCAGGGCCCGGCCAACAGCGCGCAGCGTCACCGAGCTGCAAGCCCAGCTGGACGAGTTCCGCGCGCACTACAACGAGCGGCGCCCTCATCGAGCCCTGCATCGCAGAACCCCGGACGACGCCTACCGCGCTACCCCGAAAGCCTCCCCGGCGAGCAACGGCCACCAGCCCAGTCATTTCCGCCTGCGCTACGACCGGCTCGACACCAAAGGCAAGATGACCCTCCGCCGCGCCGGACGGATGCACCACCTCGGCATTGGCGCCGCCCACGCCCGCAAACGCGTCCTCGCGTTCGCCGACGACCACCACATCACGGTCGCCGAGCTCACCACCGGCGAAGTCCTCTCAGTCCATCTGATCGAGCCGAACAAGAGCTACTGGCGCAACCAAATGCGAGAGCCCGGCCGCTGGCCGAGCTCTCAAAAGTGAGACCTATGTCCCGACTCAGGTGTGACCTATGTCCCGACTCATCACACCAATGCGGGCGGAGGGACTCGAACCCCCAAGGGCTTTCGCCCACAAGGACCTAAACCTTGCGCGTGTACCAGTTCCGCCACGCCCGCGTGAAGCTCGATTCTAGGCCGTAGGTCGCCGCACACGAAGGGCCCAGCCGCCGGCCGAACTGCCGCACGCAGCGGCCCAAGTTTGTATGTTCCGCAACGTGCCTCAGCAGCGCACGCTCACGCCTGGGTACGCAGTCGTCTACCCCAACCGGGAGAAGGCGGCGAGCAAGACAGCCAAGGGGATCGTCGTGCTCATCATGCTGATTTCCGTCGGCCTGATGCTGCTCCTAATCATCGGGGGCTGGTCGAAGCTCCAGGGACTCAAGCCGATCGATTTCGTCTGGTGCGCCGCCTACCTGATCCTGGCCTTCTACATCGCAAAACGGTGGGCCCGGGGGCTTTTGCCGATCACCACCGGCCTGGCGCTGTTGCTGCTAATCGTCGTCATGATCGCGGGCACCGGCGCCGCGGGCACGAGCTGGTTTAACAGAAGTAACCCCGGGTTTGCCTCGGCCGGGCTACCGGCGGACTTCCTGGGGCTAATAACGGTGCTGCTGATCCCCGTCCAGGTGCTGCTGATCTTCTTCACCATGCTGGCCTTCGCTCAAGGGTGGAACGTCGAGGTCGAGGTTCCAATTGACGAGGCGAAGGAGCGGGGCTACCACATGGTTGACTCCCGCCCGGCCGAGGGCGCTTCGGCCTGACCGGCGCGGTGCGACCGGCGCAACTCCGCCGTCGTATCGCCCCCATTACCCCTCGCGGGCGACGTCAGGACCGGCCATAGCGCCGGCGGTGGCCGAACAGGCCGCCGAGCGGAAGCACGAAGAACAACGGCAGGAACAACAGGTGCCCACCCGTGGCTAGGAAGATTATCGCCGCCAGGACGAGACCGAAGATCGCGAATCGCATCGACGCGCTCTACCCCCGAGCGGGTACTGCAAACCCTGAACCGTCGGCCCCGCAAGCTCCCGCGGCACCAGCGCGCGGCTCGCGCGTCAGGCGCGCGCCGCGCACCGCGTTGCCTCAGGAAGCGAGCCGCCTACCGAGTAGCTCCTTACCCTGCTCGCCGCCCTTGCGGCTCGCGTTCTGCGCTCGCCTGAAGAACTCGGCGAGGTCGTTGTCATCGTCCCGCTCTGCGTCCTGGATGTACTCCTCCAGCCGCAGCGCGTTGCTCAGGCTCTGCTCCGTGAACCAGATCAGGTTGTAGTCCTTGTCCTTCGTGCCCGTGACTTGCCCAGCCTCGCCCGATGTAGCCATCTGGCCTCCCTCTTAGGTGGTTGGATTCCCGGCTGTTACTACCCGATCACGGCGCGGTTGCACCGTGGACGTGACCGGCGGCGAGAACGAGGGCGAGTCCTGACCTGCGGGCCCCAGGAGGCGGACCAATGCGGCGGGCGGGATGGAATAGGTCGAATCCCCTGTAACCACGGGCGCCGGTCAGGTTCTGTGCTACGCGCGTGCTACGCAGGGCGCGAGCGCTGCCCGGGCTAGGGCTCGACTGTTCACATTATCCCAGGTCCGGGCGCCCGGCGCGACGGCCCCGCCGCGGTGCCGGCTCCCTCCTACTGGCAGCGCCAGCTTCCGCCGTCCTGGTGGTAGCGCGGGGCCCCCGTTACTGCTGGCAGCGAGCCCTCAACGGCAGCACGGCAATGCAGGTGGGGACCGCTAGCAGCCGGGCCGATTAGACAAACGACTCCGCTACCGGAAGGTCTTGATGAGGGAAGCTGCTCCCACGACGAACATGATGACGCCGAAGATAGGTGCAGCGCTCTGCCCAGCGTGGTAGGCGCCATTCGAGACGGGATGGTGGCCGAACAGACCGTATAGGACGGCTGCGGCGCCCCAGACCATGACGATGAAGCTGAGAACCCGCTGGCGCATGCGCCGAGTCTTGATTAGGCGCGCTGACGGTTGCGCAGATTTCGCCAATCACTCGTCGCACCTAGCGGCGGCTGCGGTGGAGGCGCATCGCTTCGATAGCCGCCTCGAACTGCTCATCGTCGAGCGTGATGACGAGCTCTCGGAGCCCAGGCCCCCGAGCGTCGGGACCGCCGCCGTTCCAGAGCTGCCAGGCGACGAGTGCGAGCAGCCGCTCAGAGGAGCTGTAGCAGTCCGCGAGCAGGGTCGGGAAGTCGATGTGGCCCTCCTCAGTCACGTGGCTCTCGGCTTTGAACTTCCGGGCCAGTGCGCCGGAGGAGAGCAGACAAGCCACCGCACGGTGCTCGTTGCTCGCGGTCGGGTGGAAGTTCCCCCAGTAGCTAATCGAGCCCCTCATGACCGCCCTCCGTCGAGTCGCTTCATCGCCCTCCGCACCCCCTCCGCTACGCCCTGAGCCGCGATGAGGTCATCGGGGTGGCTGTAGAGGTCGACGAAGTCGTAGTTCTTGTGGCCGAGCTGGATGCGGAGGCTCTCCTTGTCCAGCCTCAGAACGTTGCGCATCCAGGTCGCCCCGCAATGCTTCGTCGCCTCGTAGAAGACGAGCTTCGCGAACTCCGGACGACCGGTCACGCCGGCGTAGTAGTTCCGTAGCTTGTTCCAGTAGTAGTTCTGCGCCGAGAGGTTGAGCCGGCCGCCCTGCGGGTTGTGGAAGACGTACGGTGAGTCGAGTCGCCGGGGGACGTCGTGCAGCGCTGCCTCGGCTAATGGCAGCAGCGCGACGACGGCTGCCCGATGGGTCTTCCTGTCCCCGATGCTTCCGTCCCGCCGAAGGTTCTCCGTAATGTTGATGACCTGCTCTCGGAAGTCGATGAGCCTCCCAGGTGAGCAGGAACAGCTCGCCTGGGCGCAAGAGGCTGCCGACGGCGAAGCGGATGAAAGCCCCGAACTCCATCCCGTAGGGGCCGAGCACCCGCGGAGCGCAATCAGCGATTTCCAGAATCGCCTCCAGCTTTGGAGGCGTCGTGTCCGCGCGACCGCGAGGACGCCGGAGGCGCGCGTCGTCCAATGGGTTCGTCGACAACAGCCCGTAGTGGATTGCGTCGTTGAGCATGGTGCGGGCCACCTTGAAGTTGCCGTACACGGTGGACTGCGCCCATCGACGGGCTTCGAACTTATCGATGTCAGCCGGTCGCCTGTGGCCGAACTTCTCGACGAACGCCTTGATGGCGTACTCATGGCTTGTGACGGTCGTCGAGACCCAACCCTTCTCCTTTCCGTAAATCCGGAACCAGTGGTCCTCGACGAACTCGCGCACCGTCATGTGCCGAAGGTCCGGGGGAACGTCTTCGGCGGCCAGCTTCAGCTGGCGAGCTTCCTCGATAGTGGGGCGAGCGGGCAGCCAGTCGTTATGGCCGACCTTCGCGTAGAACGTGTCATGCTCCGGGCCCCGGGGGCTCACGTAGCGATAGACGCCGGGGATGTGCGTGGGCACCTTCTTCTTCACGTCCGGGCGCTGCTCGACCTCCGCTTTGCCCTTGCGCTTTGCGCTCATCGGGCGTCCCCTTACCGCGCGCCCGGCCGGCGCCCGGGTGTTCGTAGACGCTGCGCTCGTCGCTGGACCCACGGCTCGACGTCGCTGATGCGGAACCGCAGGCGTGAGCCGATGCGTTCGCACGGCATGCCCTCGCGGACCATCATCTCGACCCAGCGGACCGAGTAGCCGAAGTAGGCCGCTATCTGTTTCTTGCTGAGCCAGGGCTCGTGCATGAAGCGGCTCGGGAATGGAATGACCTTTCCTTGGTCTGTCATTGGGTTGCCCTCCCGTTGGTGGAACATGCGCCGATAGTGCGCGCGCTCCCAGAACGACTTGTGTGACGCGTCAAGCTTGACGCGTAATATAGCGAACATATGTTCGCTTGTCACCTCCGCCCGTGCTGGCAGCCGGCGGCCGCTACGGCCTGCTGTCAGCGGCCCTTACAGAGGCGGGCGGTCTTCCCTCGCGGGTCGGGTCCGACCCAGTGATAGTCGTAGTAGTCGCGCTCGACGAACTGCAGCCACTCGTCCTCGACGAGCTCCTCGATGCTGCACTCCAGAGCCACTGCGCAGTTGACTAGGTACATCAGCGGAGGATTCGTTATCTCGCCCGCTTCTAGGCGTTGCAGCGTCCGCACGCCTATCCCCGTTGCCAGCTCGATGTCTAGCTGCGAGTACCCACGGTCTAACCGCAACCGGGCTAGCTTCGTCTTGCCGGCGCTCCGAGTCGGGTCCCCGCGCTGCCTCATGACCCGGGACGCTAACGGGCCGCCCCGCCGGAATGCATCAGCGCGTGGGCAGCTCGCTGGGCCAACGGCCACGGGACAGTTGTTTCGGTCCGCTGGGCGGCGCTGGGTCAATCTAGGCAAATCTACGAATGTCTAGCCGGGTGAGCTAGACATTCAGGGCGTCGACCGCGAAGGCCGCCCCTGGGCGTCCCTATGTCCTCAGCTGGCCTCGCTGTCGAAGATGAATAGAACGCCGCGCCTGATGGTTCCTGGGCGACCACCGGGATAGCTCACCACGAGGGCACGCACGGCGGGACGGCCGTCAGTGCCGGCCTCGTGGAGGAAGTAAACGGGGGCGGACTCACCGGTCCCCGCCATCCTGCCCGCGACGACCGAGAAGCCGTGCGCTGCTGCCAGCTGGTCGGGTTGGCCTGCGCCGCCGAAGCGAACCAGCTCACTCGTGAACTCTCGAAGCCGCTCAAGCGGCGAATGCGCCGTCGACGGTGTGCGGGCCGGTCGCTCCGGCGGCGCGCCGCGCCGCTCGCCGATGACTTCCGAGAAACGGTCTCCGTCGCTCACCGGCATCCTGGGCTCCAACAGACGTGCAGGCCACTGACGGATGTAGTCGGCAGAACCTCTCGCACACCCCGCCTCTGCCGTGAGGTAGCTGCCCACGCCCAGGTTCGCCTTTCCGTGGACGACCGCATATCGGTAGGAAAGCGAACGTATGTTCGCGTGTCAAGGCTGACAGAGAAGGTTTCCTGACTTGAGAACCGAATCCGGTTCTCAACCGCTGGCAGCGGAAGGGGCACACGCGCCAGCTGGCTCGGGCACGACGTCCGCACACTCTGAGCCTCACGGGTTGAAGGTCACGGTCCAGTCCGCGCGACTGAACTGGGGCTCGTCAGCGTGTCATGACGTCCTGCGCGAACGTGACGAGGTTTTGTGCGTGGCGCAATGAGGAGGACAGCTTCTGTCCGGCGATGTCGCCAAAGCCGTACTGAGCGTCGTCCTTGAGCCCGCGTAGGCGCGCGAGCCCGTTGGCGGCCGCGCTCCCACCGGGCCTGACTTGGCTCAGGAGCGCGACGGCGTCACGGTGGTTCTGAGAGCGATTGCGTCGTCCGAGCGCTTTGCAGCACGCGGCGTCTGCGGCTGCTATTCCGACGTCGACCGCCAGAGAAGCCGCGGCCTTCTTAGATGCGGGCGACTGCTCGGCTGCGGCAAGCAGCGCGAGTCTCCAGGCGCGCTTCCGCGTCGCGCAGTCGCGCTCCAGCCTCAGCGGGGCCGCAGGGTTGCGTCCTGCTCTCCTTGCGCGGGCTCATTGAGGATTTCCGAGCAGCTTGCGCAGCGGGACGCCGCCAAGCTCGATGCCGTCTGTGCGCAGCTCGCCCAGCACTGGTGGCTCTGTGCGGAGCAGGTCCGAGACGTCGGCTTCGGGGAGCTCGATGATGCCGGCATGGTTTCCTGACCACGCGAGCACTCGTCCGCTCAGAGTCGCCAGTTGCTCACGCCACTGGGCGTCGTCTTCATCGATGGCCGAAGGGCGAACGATGAGGATGTCGATGTCCGAGCCTGTGTCGCCGTCGCCGCGCGCGGCCGAGCCGAACAGCGCGGCCGTCACCGGGCAGACCGGCCAGCTGGCAATCTCAGCCCTGAGCCGGCGCAGGAACTCGGAGCGCAGGCCCGCGAGCTCGATGACCGCGGCGGCTGCGACATGGTCTCGATTAAGGGTGTAGAGATTCGCGCGACCAGCTTCTTGAGAGTGAGCAAGCCCTTGCTCGGTCAGCCGCCCAAGAGCCTTGGCCACGCCGCGCTCACTGCCTCTCCGAACCAGTCTCAGGACGTCCAGGCCCGTGAGCGGCCGCTCAGTGCCGGCGAGGACGACAAGTACGTCGCCGTCGAGGCTGGGAACGACTGCGCTGTATGGCCGACTGACGTCCATCGTATCCGCACTATACCACGGATACCCGCACAATAGTACGAATACGGCCTGCGCGAAGCTATCCACGGTTCTGGCGGTTCTGCTCCTCGCACGCGAGGACTGGCGTCGGCGAACTCGACAGTACTTGAACCAGGTTGTGCAGTTGGGCGCCCAACTCAAGCCCCGGAAGGACGCGTCGGGAACATCGTCGCCCGTGCTGCCGACGTTGCGCCGGGTCGGTCATACGCGTCGCGAGGGCGCAGGCCCCCGAGACGGGCGCCTACAGGGAGCCGGCCTGTCTCCCGCTACGACTTGGCTCTGGGGCGCTCAGCGGGCTTGAGCCGCGCCAGCCAGAGTTCGCGCTCAGCAAGCCAAGTCCGCAGTGTGAGTGCGATGGCTGCTGACGGTGGGACGCGGCGCGGAGGGTCTCGGCGATGCCCTTCGTGGAAGCCTCCTCGGCCATCTCCCGCAGTCGCACCATGCCGCTGGTCGCGAGGGCTGCGCTCTCGCGTAGGTCCGCCACTTCCTCCTCTAGCAGGCGCAGCTCACGCTCATCCGCGCGCAGGCGCCGCGGCATCGCCCTCTCGGGGTGTCGGCGTCCGCGACCCATGTCCAAGTATCGCCCGCGCCGATGAGTTTGTGCCCGATGCCATCGGTCGAGCAGAGAACTCTGCTCGCAGCCCACCGTCGCTGGCAAGGTCAGAACATGAACTGGACGGAGCGACTGCAGCGCGACCGGCTGCTCCTGGAGGGTCTGCCGGCGGCATTCCGGCCTGTGGTCGCGCGAGTGGGAGTTGGACTGGTTCGAGGCGAGGCCCGTTGGGGCGTCATCTTTCCCATCAAACAGGCGGATGCCGGCGTCCAACTCAGTGTTCTTGTGGGCGGCACAGACGAGCGCGTCGCCGAACTGCTGGCCGCCGAAATTGCGCTCTTCCACGGGGTGGAGGCCCGCGGAGTACCCGACGATGCACCAGTCGTCGGCGTTCAGGCGAATGACGCCTTCTACCAGCAGGCGCTCCGCGACGGCCTCATCTATCCGGGCTCAGGGTCGGGGCTCCAGGCGGCCTACCAGTGGCTGGTAGCCGGCGTCTCAGCGGGTGGCGGTTGACGCCTGAATCGCGGCCCGGCGTTGCCTCCGGAGGTGGTTAGCTGTGCTGATGAGCGGGCCATCACAGCCCCCTCCGCGGGTTTTTCAGCCTGGTAGACGCCGAGCTAACAAGCTGGCTCGCGGGGCACATCCTCTGAAGCCGGTAGGCGGGGCCGGACACTAAACGAGCTACTCGTTGTCCCCGTGCCGGGGGCCACTACGCCGTAGCCGCGCGAGGATGTGCTTGGCGGGCAGCGTGTGGTCGAGACCGTGGTCCTCGCGGACGTGTTGTTGGACCTTGGCCACCAGCTCGTCCTCGTCCTCAGCATCAATGACGGTCTCGCAACGCGGGCACGCGAGGCTCATGCTCATCGCTTCTCCTTGCCGGTAGGGGAGAGATTTAGACGCATCATGTGGCGCGGGGGCGCTCGGGCTCGACGTGCGAGTGGTCCTGCCTGTGACGATTGCCATTGTGGCTTGCGGTGCCGGAGTGCCCGCGAGACCTTCCGGCGCCGCGATACGGGCCCGGGTCGCTCTCGAAGGCGTGCAGGCAGTGCTCGGAGCAGAAGTAGAAGGTTTGACCAGCGAGCTGCTTGCTCACCGCCTTGCCGCGGTCGACCTTCATCCCGCACACCGGGTCGGTAGCGCCGCGGCGAGCGGTCAGCCAGAAGAGCGCGGCGAAGATGGCCACGCCGGCGAGATTGAGGAACAGCTTGTAGTTGACGGCGATGGTGCTGAAGATGTCGGTACGCGTCGGGCGCGCACCGGTGGGGATGAGGCCCAGCGCGCTGAAGAGACCGTCGATGATGAGCGCGGCCGCGACCATGGTCACGAACATCAGCGCAGTGATGCGGAGGGCGAACCGGGTGCCGTAGTACTTGCGGTAGATGGCGAGGATGGGGAGAACGATGAGGTCGGCGAAGATGAACGCCATAACCCCGGCGAAGCTGATGCCCCCGCTCCAGAGCACGGCCGCCAACGGGACGTTGCCGACCGAGCAGACGAAGGAGAGTACGGCGATGATGGGGCCGATGAACGCGCCCCAGAGGGTCTGGACGATATGCGGGGAGCCTTCGAGGAAGAGGCTGTTGAAGACACCATTGCCGAGTTGAGCGACGAACCCGGCGAGCAGGAAGCCAACGGTGATTTCCTTCCACAGCATCTGCCAGTCGCCGCGGAAGTTGTGCGCCACATCCGACCACGCCGAGGCGCTTCTCAGCCGCTGACGCCAGCTCAGTTGCTCGCCGGCTGCGTGGTGCTGATGGCCGGTGTCGGCGGCGTGCGCGTGCTCGCGGGCCTGCTCCTCCAGGCGCCGGGAGACGAAGGCGCGCAGCAGCAGCGCCATCAGGGCAATCATGATGATGCCGCCGAGGTACTCAGCGAGCGTGAACTGCCAGCCGATGAGCACCCACAGCACGAGCCCAAGCTCCCAGACGAGGTTCGTGGAGGCGAACTGGAAGGCCAGCGCCGAGGCGGCGGATGCGCCCTTCTCGAAGAGGCTCTTGCCGATGGCGATGGCCGCATACGAGCACGAGGAAGACGCCGCTCCCAGACCGGTGGCGGTCGCCACCGGCCGGACACCGCCACCCGACATCGCGCGCTCGATGCGCTCGCGCGGCACCCACGCTTGCACGACGGCGGAGATGAAGAAGCCGAAGACCAGCGCCCACCACACCTCCCAGCCCATCAGGAAGGCGTCGCGCAGGCCATGCCAGATGACGTCAAGAACTGAGCTCATCGCAATCGTCGCTTCGGGTCCGGAGGTCCATCGCGGATACCGTATGGGGGTATCGCATTGCCGTGACGATAGCACATACCCGCTGGGGGTATTGCTAGCATGCGACCAATGAGCGCGAAGACAATCCCTCCCACCCGTGGATACTCAGCCACCAAGGACCAGTTGCTGGGGCGCCTGCGCCGCATCGAGGGCCAGGTCCGCGGCATCCAGGGCATGGTCGATGATGACCGCTACTGCATCGACATCCTCACGCAAATCGGTGCTATCCAGGCGGCGCTGGACAAGGTGGCGCTCGGACTGCTGGACGACCACGCCCACCACTGCGTCATGGGTGCCGGCGACGATGAGCGTGACGCCAAGACCGGGGAGCTCATGGCCGCGGTCGGGCGACTGATGCGTCGCGGATAACCAGGCGCCCCACGGCCTCGGTCTTCGGTCTGCGGGCCGAGTTCATCGCCGGCGGCAGCGAAGAGGACACCACAATCAGTCACGCCTGAAAGACCGTTCAGCTATTCTGCTGTTCATGGCGCACGGCGGCATCCAGCACGAGCCCTCCCAGCTCGACCCCGAGTTCACGCAAGCGCTGGCCGAAACGATGCAGGCACTCTCCACGCCGAGTCGGCTGCGCATCCTCGGGCGGCTTCATGCCGGTCCCTGCGCGGTCAACGAGCTGGCGGCCGCCGTGAGTATGGAGGCCTCAGCGGTCTCGCACCAACTACGGCTGCTGCGTCATCTCGGCCTTGTTGTCGGCCGCCGCGAGGGGCGCCAGGTCGTCTACGACCTGCACGATGACCACGTCGGCGAGCTGCTGGAGCAGGCCATCTCCCACGTCGAGCATCTGCGCCAGGGGCTAAGCCGCTCAGGGCTTCAGCAAGAGCTCCAAGAGGCGTTGCGATGAGAAGCGGACGCTCAAGCGTCGCGCACTCGCCTGCGCGCTCAGCCGCGCACGCGGTCGCCGCTCACGAGCATGACCACGAACACGAACACGACCAGCACGGCCACGGTCACGAGGAGCATGGCCACTCGCACGGCCTCGTTGACCCGTCCATCAAGCGCTCGCGCGAGGGCGTGCGCGCCGTGCTCATCTCCCTCGGCGTGCTCGGACTCGCTGCGGTCGCGCAGACCATCATCTTCGTGCTCTCGGGTTCAGTCGCGCTGCTGGCTGACCTCATCCACAACTTCGGCGATGCGCTCACGGCCGTTCCCCTAGGCATCGCGTTCCTCATGCGCTCGGAGCGCGCGGAGCGAACCGCGGGCTTGTTCGTCGTGGCGGCCATCTTCATCAGCGCGTGCGTGGCTGGTGTCGAGGCGGTGCAGCGGCTCATCCACCAGAGCCCGCCCACTCATCTGTGGGTTCTTGCCGCAGCGGGCGCAATTGGCTACCTGGGCAACTTCATCGCCTCCCGGGTCCGCACGCGCGCTGGCGAGCGACTGCATAGCCCGGCGCTCATCGCCGACGGCAATCACGCGCCGCTGACGCGTACGTCTCGCTGGCGGTTATCGCCTCCGCGGCCGTCGTCGCCATCGGCGCCCCTATAGCCGACCCTCTCATCGGTCTCGCCATCACGCTGGTCATCCTGCGCATCACGTGGCAGTCGTGGGGGACTGTGCGGGGACGCGAGCATCATCACCACGGGTAGTCCGGCCTGGGCCGCCCATGGCGTGGCGCCTCCTCGACTAGAGCTACCTCGCCTCCTGCGCTGCCGCGCTGGACCTGGAGGAGTGGCATCTGATGCTTGAGAACAAGTGGCGGGAGCCTCTGCCTGGGACGCGCTCTGCCGTGCCTAGGCGAAGAGCCGTTCCTGGTGCGGCGACTCCGTGACCGCGATGTAGTTGGCGTCCAGTCGCGGTCCCAGCAACACGGCCGGTGAGGCGCCTGGCGATGCGTCCGAAGTCGCGGGCCTCGTCAGTGGTGAGGTCGCGTCCGAGGACACGTTGGTCGCGGTAGGAGAGCCACTTGCGCAAGACCTGGAAGCCGCCAATCTTGAAATCCCAGGCAGCCGTCGGCACCCCGCGCCAGAGCGCGTGGTCATTGAGGTAGACGTCGAGCACCTCGTCTCCGAGCAGGTCGAGTTGCTCGGGACTGAGCCCCTTGCACTCGTCGGCTTCGCGCGGGCGCTGCGTTGACTTGCCGGCACCAGGCATGACCAGGCGGGGCTGCGGGACG
This sequence comes from uncultured Solirubrobacterales bacterium, assembly GCA_963834625.1. GTDB lineage: Bacteria > Actinomycetota > Thermoleophilia > Solirubrobacterales > Solirubrobacteraceae > Palsa-465. Next base: position 887,598 of record CAWICM010000002.1, read on the forward strand.
CCCCATCCGGCCGTCAGCGCGAGGCCGCCCTTACCGGGGTTGAGCGTCGCCCCGTCGGCGCGAC
>CAWICM010000003.1:0-1516788 GCA_963834625.1 uncultured Solirubrobacterales bacterium
GAGGCCGGTCGCCAAACGTCTCGGCCAGCAATCCGAGATACCCGTCGACGGGACCCCAGAGGCTGCAGTAGGACACGACGACGTTGCGGGTGGCGTGGGGCAGCAGCTCGGCATATATCCGTTCTGCGCCGGCTGCATCGCGCAGCCCAGCGCAGAGCTCGCTCAGCAACGCCATCCGAGTGAGCCAGAACATCCCGCGAGGGAGTGCACCAGGTCCTTTCGCCATTTCCGTCGCGTACATCGCACGTGCCGACGGCTCGTCACCTGATCGCCAACCGAATCAGGCCAAGCGCACTTAGCCACCCGAGCGGTCGGCCGCCTAACTCGAGAACCAATTCACCCACGCTGACGCCATCTCCGCGATGCGGCCTTGTCGCCGCCGCAGCACGAACATCTGCGCGCCCCATGAACTCAGAGCATCCTCCGCATGTGCGATTTTCGCTTGGCGCAGGCACTCATCCGCCCAGCGCTCCGCCAACTCTTCATCACCCTCGAGCTCTGCAAAGAGGCCGCGGGCTCCGAAGGCGATGAAGCGCAACAACGGCTGGCCCAGCTTGTCGGCCAGGCGTTCGAGCTCGGCTTGCTGATTCCGCGCTGCCTCGAGTTGGCCGACCTCCAAGAGGTCGTACATCCGCCAGTGGTGACTCTCCGCCGTTAGCTGGTCATGCCCGCCGGCGAGCGAGCAGAACTCCTCGCTGAGGGCGAGACGCTCCTCGAGGTATTTCACATCGAGAAGTGTGCTGTGACGAGCTAACAACGCCGCCCCAAGCGTCCTGGCGTCTCCGAGCCGACGCGCCATGGCAACCGCCTCGCCGGCGAGCGTTTGGCCGTCTTCGTCTTCGTTCGGAAAGGCGAGGTTGACCGCCTGTCGGGAAAGCAGCGCGACCCGAAGGTGGTCGTACTCGTCTGAGATCGGGCGGTTGTCCTGACGCGGCATCGCGTCCAGTGCCTTTTTCAGCCAATCCTGGTACCGGGCCCCTCCATAAGTGATCTCGAAGAACCGCTCGGAGAGGCCAATGGCAGCCCGGGCGAGCTGGACAGCGTCGCGCCGCCGCTCTGCGCTCTTGGCCGCTTCGAGGAAGGTCTTCCGCGCTTCCTGGTCGCCCATTCGCCATTGGACTCGACCGAGCGCAAGCAGTACGTCGCAACGACCCGCTTCATCGGTCTCGTCGAACAGCCCGACGGCCCGCCGGAGGTGCCCGGCCGCCTCCTCGTAGGCAAAGCGGTGCGCGGCGCGCCGACCGGCGAGGATCGCGTACCGCCGAGCAGGGTCGCGTCCGGCGATCGCTTGGGCCTCGAGGAAATGGCGAGCGAGCTCGGCTGGATTGACCTCCGCATGGGTGGAGCGCCGCTCGAGCTCCTGTGCGACCCGGTAGTGCAACCGCACGCGGCTGTCGCGCCCCAGGCCGCGATAGAGGACCTCACGGACAAGTGCGTGCGTGAAGATCAGCATCTCGAACTGCTCCGGCACCTCGACGGCCAGGCCGGAGGAAAGGAGCTCCTCGGCGGCGAGGGCGATCGCATCGACGGGCGCGGCATCGAGCTCCTGGTCGATATCTCGCCGCTCCGAACGGATGACGTCCTCGACGAAGCGAAGGTTGAAGGACGGTCCGACGACCGAGGCGACGCGCAGCAGCTCTTGCGCGAGCGACGAGAGCTGCCCCGAGCGGCGAGTGATCACCTCGGCGACCCCCTCGGGTACGCCGAGTTCCTCGAGGGCATCTTCATCCACCACTCCGTGCTGCGGCCCGGCCGGATTCGGCCAGCGCCCGGAGCGTCTCCTCGATGAAGAAAGGATTGCCGTCCGTCTGCGCGTGGAGGCGGCGAACAAACGCCGGCGTGGTCTCGATTCCAGCGCGGTCGGCGACGAGCTTTGCGGTGCCCGTCTCGTCGAGCCCTTCCAGGTTCAGCCGATCGTAGAGACGCTCTCGCCGCAGGTCGGCGAGAAGGTTGGTCAGCGCCTGATTCGGTTCATCCGGGCGGAAGGTCCCCACGACCAGAAGACGGGCTCCCTCGGCTCGCCGGAGCACGTGGCGCAGGAGCAGCAACGTGGGTTGGTCCGCCCACTGCAGGTCATCCAGAACGATCAGGAGCGGAGTGTCCACCGAACTGCCCACGAGCACCGACACCACCGCTTCGAACACCTGATAGCGCATGGTCTCCTGGTCGTCCACCACCGGCATGGCAGGCGTGTAGCGCCTGAGGTTCGGAAACGGCCGGCTCAAGGTCTCGAGCTCGTGCTCGAGCGCCGCCGTCATCTGCGATCCGGCGTGTGAGATCAGGTCGTCGAGGACCTCGGCCAGCGGCTGGTAAGGGAGGAGGCTCTCGGTGTCGGCACGTCCGTACAGCGCCGCTCCACCGGAGCCCTGCACTTCCTCGGCGAACTGCGTGGCCAGTCGCGTCTTGCCGATCCCCGGTTCGCCGGACAGCCAGATCACGCTCGTGCGTCCGGCCTTGCTCTCGGCCCAGCGCGACCGCAATCGCTCGAGGCAATCCAGTCGGCCGACGAAGGCGCCCGCCGTAGTTCTCGGCGGGGCGGTCGCTGGTCGCGTGTCGTGCTGTCTGAGAGCTGTCGCCATCGCCCGATCCGGGTCTGGGGCGCTGGTGGGGTCGGAGTTGATGGACCGCGGAACGTCGGGCCGAGGTTCCTGGGTCGGGGTCGGCGCCGACAGCGATGGATCCTGGCGGAGCATTGCCTGCTCGAGGTCTCGCAGCGTGGCGCTCGGCTCGATCGCGAGCTTCTCAACCAGCATGTGCCGTGCCTGCTGATAGGCGTCGAGCGCCTCCGCCTGGCGCCCGCAGCGATACAGCGCCAGCATCAGCTGGCCCCGCGGTCGCTCCCTGAGCGGGTGCTCCGCGATGAGCGACTCGAGATGCTGCACGACCTCGGCGTGGTGACCAAGCGCCAGTTGCGCTTCGACGAACTCCTCGCGGCAGCTGACGCGTAGCTCCTCGAGCTGAGCGATTGCTCCCTGAGCGAACGACTCGTATGTGAAGTCGGCCAATGGCGACCCTCGCCATAAGGCAAGCGCCCGCTCGAGCTTCGTGGCCGCATCGCCGGCGCGGCCCGCAGCGGTCGCCGCCCTCGCCTCTGCATACAGGCGCTCACACCGGTCGGCGTCGACTTCCATCGGTTCGACGATCAAGCGGTAGCCCGGCGGCACCGTCGTCAGGCGGTCGCTGGCGGGACCGAGCGCGCGCCGCAGCCGTGAGACGAACACCTGGACGGTGTGCGTCGGCGACGACGGCGGGTTCTCGCCCCAGAGCTCATCGATCAGACGATCGGTGGCCACGACCTCATTGGCGCGCAGAGCCAGGATCGCGAACAGCGCGCGCTGACGTAAGCCCCCAAGCGCCACCGGCTTGCCGCCGGCTACTTGCAGCTCGAACGGCCCGAGTATGCCCACCCCGAGTGCGTCCCCCACGCTGCGAACGGTAACAGCCGGGTTCGGGGGGCGCAAAGGGCCGCAAGTCGCCGAGATCCGTCTCGGCGGGGGTTGGTGAGCGGACTGTGCCCGGTTGGTGAGCGCAGGTGAGCGGTTCGTGACGGCTCGGGCCGATCGTTCGCTGCAGCCAACCAGGAGGTTCACATGCACACCAATCCCCACATCCGGATGCAACTGGCGAGCGAACACGCCGAGGCCGTTCGCGCCGAAGCCCTCCCCCGGAGGACACGGCGGGGATTCCGGCTCGGACTCCGCCGGCTGCGAATTCTGGGGCGTCGACCGTTCGACGCTCCCCAGCCCAGGGCCGCGCGCTGACCCGCGACCGCGGCCGCCTACCCGTATTCACCCCCGAGAAGAGGGAACCCCATGACTGTCGATGTCTTGGCGCCCGGCAGAACACGCCGAGCGCCGGCCCGCCGGAGCGGCGAAGCCGTCTCCGGGCTGGTGGGCGCGGCCGCCGCTGGTGACCAGCACGCGTGGAACGCGCTGGTGCAGGAGTTCAGTGGGCTCCTGTGGGCGGTGGCACGCGCCCACCGACTGTCCGATTCAGACGCCGGCGACGTGGTCCAGGCCACCTGGCTGCGACTGCTCGAGCATCTCGAACGACTCCGCGATCCGGCTCGCGTAGGCGCCTGGCTGGCCACCACGGCCCGCCGGGAGTGCCTGCGCCTGATCCGCGATCACGGACGCGCCATCCCCTTCGGCGAGGACGCGCCCGACGCCGAGTCGACCGACATGGCGCTGGACGAGGCCATCTTCGAGCACGAGCGGGACGACGTCCTGTGGCAGAGCTTCGGTCGCCTGCGCCCGAGCGATCAGGCGCTGCTGCGCTTGCTCGTGGCGGATCCGCGCCCTCCCTACGAGGAGATCGCCGCCGCCCTTGACATGCCGATCGGAAGCATCGGCCCGACCCGACAGCGAGCGTTCGAGCGGCTGCGCCAAGAGCTCGACCGCCAGGGCTCGCTGGACCTGATGACCGCCTGATCGAGGAGACCCAGATGACCGATGACATCAAGATCGACGTGGCCGCCATCGGCGTCCGCCTGCTGGACGACGCCTATCTGGCGTGGTTCAGCGCTGAGAGCGAGTGCGAGGGCGCCCTCCAGACCTGGTGGCGGAGCAGCGGCTCGAGCCGTTCGCTCGCCTACGCCGCATACCGTGCGGCGCTGGATCGCGAAGAAGCCGCTGCGCTCGACCTCGAGCGCCTGTGGAGCCTGGCCGAGCCCTGCCGGACCACCCTCGCCGTGGAGGGTCAGGCCGTATGAAGGTCAACCTTCGTCGCCCGGCGCGCGGGTCCGCGAAGCCGATCTCCCGGTACGGCGAACCGGGACTCTGCGGGCACACCCGGCACGTCGGCTGCTGCTCGGCCTGTCAGCGAGCTCAGCTCAATCGATGGGCCGAGCAGCTCCGCCAGGCCCAAGAGGCCCGGCTCGATCGCAGCCCCGTCGCGCCGGCGGGGCTGTGATCTCTCCGCGCTCGGCCCGAACGCCGCGCGCGCATCGTCGATGACGCTCTCCGGGACCGGGTCGATCTCCTCGACCAGGGCGCTCAAGCGCTCGAGCAGGAAATCCTCGTCGTTGAACAAACCCGTCGTCTCTGGTGGCATGGGCATGGAAGCGGCCTCGCGATCCTCAGCGTCCGACCGCCGTCCGGATGATCTGGCGCCTGCGGAACTCGTCCACAACCAGTCTGGCGGCGTCCTGAGCCGACGTGGCCGTCGGATCGATCCGCAGTTCGATCCCCGTCGGGTCCGGCCGCTCGACGTCGGACAGTGGTGCACCCACGAAGACCTCGATGAACTCTCGGTCCTCAAACAGCGTGCGGGCCATCTGTCGGTCCCGCCGGAAGGGCGAGATGAACGCCGCGAGCACAACTAGGCCGGCGTCGACCATCAACCTCGCGACCTCCGCAATCCGGCGGATGTGCTCCGCCCGGTCCGCGTCCGAGAAGCCCAGGTCCTTGTTCAGGCCGTGACGGATGTTGTCCCCATCCAGCAGGTACGTGTGGCGGCCGAGGGCATGAAGCTCGCGCTCGATTAGGTTCGCGATCGAGCGCCCCACATCGGGTCCTTGCGAGCTCTGGACCAGGCGGAGGTGACCGCGCACCATCAGAAGTCCGGTGTCCCGGAAAGCAGGGACGACGCAGCGAATCGCTTGCCGGATGCGTCCCAGCTGACGTCCGGACCCTTGGGCGCAAGGTGATCGCGCATCGGGAGATACGCCTCGAGGATCGCCTCGGTGCGGTCGTCGGCCGGCCGGCGGAGCAGTCGCTGCGCGTCGAGCGCCAAGCGACCGGCGCTCGGGATTCCCAGCCTCGAGAGCAGCAATGCGACGGTCTCCTCATAGGCCGAGACCAGGTCCTCGTACCGCACCTCGATCGGCTCGATGCCTCCGGCCGCGAAATACCGCCGCCAGTTCTGGCGGTGCTCGATGATCTCGTCCTCGAACCAGCGGATCTGTTGCAGATCCACGGGATCGGAATCGAATGCCTTGCCGTTTGCGAGGCGTTTCTGCGCGCGCGAGACTCGGTAATACGAGATCGCCTGACGCGCCGTGTCGCGCCGCCAGAGGAACACGTACTGCAACGGCGAGAAGCTGGCTTCGACCAACTCGGCCGCGCGCGCACAAGTAAAGAACGCGCCCGGCGCCAGCGCGCCGTAGAGCCAGACGAGCCGGTGCCAGTGCACGTTGACGCTGAACACCCCGTTTGGCGGGTTGGAGAGCGCCTCGGATAGAAGCCCGCCGCCGCTCCGAGGCACCGTCGCGATGACGCAGCACAGAGCCGGGCGCGACGACGCTGGGCGCGCGTGCAGCGCAGACGAGACCGCTGAGTAGGCCGGGACCGGCTTCAGCGGGAGCGGGACAGCGGCGGCGGCAGCAGAACGGCGTGACGCAGGCGCGGTGCCCCCATCGGCCGCGAGCCCCCTGGCGGCGATGCATGCCGCGCCTGCACGTTCTGCGCTTCCCGTCACTCTCGTCTCCTTCGTCGTGCGCCCGGCTCTGCAATGGCCGTGCCGTCAATAAGATCCCGGCGCCGGGCCCGGTGATACATGCCAACTGATTCGTCCCTGCGCGCTGATCAGCCGTCGTGCGAGAAAGCGCGCCCGAGCGCCTCGGCGACAGGTTGCTCGCCACCGTTCACATACAAGATCTGGTGGCTCGCTCGCGGGTCGTGGAGCACGGCGTCGAGCACCTCGGCCACGTCCTCGCGCGGGACCCGGCCACGAAATGGCGCGGTGTCGATCCGGACGCGGCCAGTGCCCGGCTCGTCGGTGAGCGCACCGGGCCTGACGATCGTCCAGTCGCGGTCGCTCTCCTGGACGGCCGCATCCGCCTGCGCCTTGGCGCGCAGGTAGACGCTGAAGACGTCGTCGTCGTCCGCCGGCGGCGGGTTCTCGGCGCCGACCGAGCTCACGATGACGTAGGGGACCGCGCGCTCGGCGGTCGCCTCGAGCAGCTTGATCGCCGCATCCCGGTCCACCGTGAGCTTCCGGGCGGCGCCGCTGCCGGGGCCTGCGCCAGCGGCGAACACGACCGCATCGGCACCCCCGATCGCGGCGGCGATGTCCTCGACCGTCGCCCGCTCGAGGTCGCAGACGACCGGCTCGGCGCCGATCGCCCGCAGATCAGCGGCGTGATCGGGATTGCGGATCAGGCCGATGACCTGATCGTCCCGTCCGACCAGCCTGACGACCAGGCGCATGGCGATCTTCCCGTGGGCTCCTGCGATGGCGATCATGGGACTCATAGCTTATGGCGCTCGGGTGCCGGAGTGCTTGCGGGTGTAACAGCCGGGGCTGCTGTCCTGGCGGCGTTACTCCGCGGGCTTCCTCGCGACATCAGTCACTGGGTCCAATCTTTGTCGGGCGCCCTGGACTGACGAGGCGGGTCTCGTATGCGAGAACGACTGCTTGGACGCGGTCGCGAACACCGAGCTTCATCAGGATGCGCGTGACGTGCGTTTTGACGGTGGTCTCGCCGATGATCAGCTCGGCGGCGATCTCGCCGTTTGTCTTGCCGGTTGCGAGCAGCCGGAACACCTCGAGCTCGCGCGGGCTGAGCTCATCGAGTCCGGGCGCAGGAGCTGTGGGGGCGCGGGAGGCCGAGAACTCCTCGATCAGGCGGCGCGTGATACTGGGTGAAAGTAGGGCGTCGCCCTCCCCGACTGTGCGGATGGCGGCGACGAGCTGACGGGCGGGCACGTCCTTGAGCAGGAACCCACTCGCTCCGGCACGCAGGGCGTCGTAGACGTACTCGTCGAGATCGAAGGTGGTGAGGATCAGCACGCTCGTCTCGGGACCGTGGCTCTGGGCGAGGATCCGGCGCGTAGCTTCGATGCCATCGAGTTCGGGCATGCGGATGTCCATCAGAACGACGTCCGGGCGCAGCTCTCGCGCCAGGGAGACGGCTTCGGCGCCGTTGCTCGCCTCGCCCACGATCTCGATATCTGTGGCGGTTGCAAGGATCATCCGGAAGCCGTCACGGATCAGCTGCTGGTCATCGGCGATCAGGACGCGCACGCTCAAGTGAGTGCTCCGGTCAGGCCGCGCGGCATCCTGGCGACGAGCTGCCAGCCGGGCTCGCCCAGGACCTTTTCATCAACCGCGCCGTCGCATAGCGCGATGCGCTCGCGCATCGCGTCGGTGGGCCACGCGTTCGGTCCGGGGCAGCGGGCGGTGAGCCGCAGCTCGAGATCCTCCTCGCGAAACCGCAGCGTGACACTCACGGTGGGTGCGGGGTGGCGGCGAGCGCTCTCAAGGGCGTCCTCGAGGATTCGGTAGAGCCCGAGGTCGACTCCGGCCGCCAGAGTTCCCGGCTCACCGTCCACGTGCAGTTCGACCGGCTGACCGCGCTCGCGCGCGCGTTGGATCAATGGATAGACCTGAGCGACGCCCGGTTGCGGCTCGCGCCCCTGTGGATCATCGCCGTGGCGCAAGACTCCGAGGAGGCGGCGCATCTCTGTGAGCGTCTGGCGGCCGGTGTCCTCGATCGCGCCCATCGCGAGGTCAGCTCGCTCCGGGTCGTCGGCGAGCATGCTGCGGGCACCCTCGGCCTGAACGACCATCCCCGCGACGCTGCGCGCGACGATCGCGTGCAGCTCGCTCGCAATTCGCGAACGCTCGCCGGCGACGGCCAGTTGCGCACGGTCCTCGCGTTCGGCCGCCAGCCACACGGAGGTGCGCTGAAGCTCCGAAGTCAGCGACCTGCGCGCGCTGATCGCGCTGCCGGCGGCCCACGCCGCGCTGATCGTGAAGGCCGCGCCGGCAAGGTTGCCGACCGGCTGGTGCCGCACGATCAGCACGCTGATCGCTGCACATCCCAGCAAGAACGCGAGTCCGAGTACGCCCTGGCGTCGGGGCAGCCAAGCCGCGATTGTGTACGCCGGGACGAGTAGGAAATACGCAGCCAGCAACGGCGAGTGGTCAAGCGGCGTGAGGTACGCGTTCATCAACGCGGCGAGCACCGCGACGACGAGGAGGAACCACAGCGGCGAGCGCCGGCGCCACACCGCCGCCAGCGCGACCCCCGCCACGGCCAGCATGTTCAGCGCGATCGGACCGTGGCGGCGCTCACCGATCAGAACGCCGATCTCGAGCGCCACCAGCAACACCCCTGCGCACGCCGGGTCAAGCCAACGCCAGCGCAAGCCGCGATCGGCCCCGACCGGCACGCCTTCCCAGCTGGCCGGCACGGTGACCGGGTGAGGCGTGGGCCCGATGCCATCAATTGGAATGCGCGCACGCACCTCAAAGCCGTGCGTGTTGGTACGCCCCCCGGCGTCCAGCTCACCGCCGTACAACCTGACCCGCTCATTCATACCGATGAGCCCGTGCCCGGCTTCTCGGTGGTTGTTGCGGTCGGGCGCCGGGCCGTGCCCGTTGTCGGAGACCTCCAGCTCGAGGAAACCGGCGGCGAGGGCCACGTTTACGCGGGCGCGCGCGGGGCCAGCGTGCTTGATCGCGTTCGTCAGCGCCTCCTGCACGACACGGTAGGCGACCAGATCCAGGCCGGGCGATAGCGCTTGCAGCCGACCGTCGACGTGCAGGTCCACCGGCAGCCCTGCGGCGCGCGCGCGGTCGACGAGCGCATCCAGCTGCGAGAGACCGGGTGCAGCCGAGCCCGGCAGCGCGCCGTTGCCGCGGTGGAGCACGCCGACGATCCGCCGCAGCTCCACCAGCGCCTCACGGCCCGCGGTCTCGACAACCCGCATCGCATGCCGCGCTCTTTCGATATCGACGCTCGCGACGCCGCGGGCGCCGCTGCTCTGAAGCACCATCACGCTGACGGCGTGCGCGATCACGTCGTGCAGCTCGCGAGCCATCCGGTGTCGCTCCGCAGCTGCCGCGCGACCGGCGCGGTCCTCCTGGGCGTTTGCCAGCCGTGCGGTGCTCGCCTCTAGCTCCTGCGTCAGCTCTCGGCGCGTCTCGAGCGTCCGCCCGAGGGCAAACGGCAGACCACCCAGCAACGCCCAGGCCCCGAGTGCCGCACCTACCGAACCGCCTGGCTGGGCGTACGTGATCACCACGACCCCCACCAGCCAGTAGGCGAACACCAGCGCGGCACCGCGCATGCGCTCACGACCCCTGGTGCGGCGGCCGAGCAGATAGAAGTTGAGTGCGATCGCCGCCACCTCGAACGCGCCGCCCCCGGTGTAACGGCTGGCAAGCTGAAATGCCATGAAGGCGGTGACCGCGAGCACCGTGGTCAGCCACGGGTTCAGTCGCCGCCACGCGACGCTGCCCGTGAGCAGAACGAGCGGCACAATCGCCAGTTCAAGAGGCCCTCGGTGAAGCTGCGAGGAAGCGTCCGCAACTGCGCCGGCCGTGAGCAGCACCGCCAGCACCGCGTCGATCGCCCGCAGATCGGCCGTTCGTGCCCGCGCGATCAGGCTGCGTCCAGTGCCCACATGCGCACGCTAGCGCCACGGCGAGGACCGCGCATCCCACCAGGCGACGACTCGGGTCCTACTCGAGTAGGACCCGCGCCCGGCCAGATCACCGGCCAGTCCACGCCAGGTCCTACCGCCGGCCGACGACAGCAGCGCAAACCGCTGAGACGCTTGTGCCAACCAATCAGGAGGCCAGCATGTCCAACACCGTAGATTCACTGACAGCCCTCAGTCGCCGTACCTGGATCGGCCTGGTCGTGGCCGACGTGGTGCTGTTTGTCCTCGCCAACCTCACCGCCAAGAACAGCAGCCATCCCGGCACCGCGAGCAACGTGTTCTTCGCTGCGTTCGCGATCGGCCTCGTGCTGCTGATCGCGCTGGCGATCGCCACCGCGGTCAAGTCGCGACGGGGAGCGTGGCGATGACCCCGATCGGTAGAGCGGTAGCCATACTCGGCGCGGTCGCATCGATCTTTGTCGTCGGCATTACGTCCGTGAGCAGCGCCGCCCGCTCGGATCTGCCGACGCTGACGCTCACCCTGAACGGGCGATCGGTTGGAGTCAGCGGCGCGCTCCAGTCCGGGGCGGTGAACGTCGTCTCCAGGGTGAGCGTCAAGCACACCGAACCGGTGCTGATCCGCCTCAACCCGGGAGTGCCGTTCTCGGCCTTTGCCCAGGCGGGCGCGGCAATCAACGCCCACCACGGAGATCTCAACTACCTCCGCCCGTACGGCTCGATCGTGTTCGATGTCAGCGCCGACAAGGGAACCACGAGCGCACAGACGACCCTCCAAACCGGCAACTACCTAGCGGTTGATCTGAGCAGCAGCAATCCCGACCCACCGCACGCCACTTTCGCGATTGGTCAGGCGCCACAACCGAGGTCGCTTCCCAGGCCGGGCGCGACGATCAGCGCGATCGACTTCGCGTTTCGCGGCCCGAGCACGCTTCACGACGGCGAACTCGTGCGATTCCAGAACAGCGGCTTTCTCGTACACCCGATCCAGGGGATCGGCGTCAAGAACGCCACGACCGCCAAACGGCTGATCGCCCTACTTCGCGCCGCCAACGACGAGCAGGCGCCGAAGCTGGGAATCAGCTTCCCGGAGTTCGCCGGACCGCTTTCACCCGGTAGCGTCCAGCAGGAGCTGATCACTGAGCGGCCGGGCATTTACGTCCTCGCCTGCATCCTGCGCACCGAGGACGGGCGCGAACAGACTCAGCTCGGCATGGAACGCACGATCAGGATCGTCAGGTAATCCGTCGCTTGTCGCCCAATCGCAAGACTCGTCGCGTCAGCCGCGCGCTTCGATAGGCAGGCCGACGAGCTGAGCGCTCCGTTCCCAGAGGCTTCGCGCGAGGGTGTCGTCCAGGGCCTGGGCGCTTGGGGGCACGACTTTCTCGTCGACGATGTACTCGCCCGTGAGGGCAGCGGCGTCGTCGGACAGTGCCAGCCAGACCAGCGAGCGGGCGCCGCGCTCGGGGGAGCGGAAGAACGGCGCGCCGAGCCTGGCGACGACCTTCCAGACGCCGTCTTCGCCCCTGGCGAACCCGGTGCGTACGACGCCTGGGTGAAAGCAGTTGGCGCGCAGCCCCGGCGCGCGCCTGGCCAGCTCGCGCGTGAAGAGGACGTTGCACAGCTTCGAGGTGCCGTAGGCACGCGCGGAGTAGGACTTCTCCGACTGCAGGTCGTCGAGAACGAGGCGCCCGGACTTGTGAGCATTCGAAGCGGTGGTCACGACACGGCCGCCCCTTAGGCGATCCCGCAGCAGGTTGGTCAGCAAGAACGGCGCGAGATGGTTCAGCGCAAAGGTCCGCTCGAAGCCCTCCGGTGTCTCCTTGCGCGAGGCGAACAGCGCCCCGGCATTGTTGGCAAGGACGTCGACGTGCTCATAGCGCTCGCGGATCTCGTCGGCGAGCACCCGTACGTTTGACATCAGCGTCAAGTCGGCCACGTGTCCGTGGACCTGTCCGACGCCACCCGCCGCCGCGGCTTCTTCAGCGGCAAACCTGACGCGAGCGGGATCGCGGCCCACGAGGACGACCTCGGCTCCTCGCCTCACGAGCTCGATCGCCGCGGCTCGCCCGATGCCGCGAGTGGCTCCCGTGAGCACAACGACCGTCACACGACTGACCTTACCTTGAGCCCGGACGCAGGCACGCTTGAAACCAATCGTCGGGACATAGGTCCTCCTCGATGGTCGGTGTACAACGACAGCGGCAACGAGGATCGCCGATTCCCTCAGCAGACGCAGCGTGCCCGGCCCGAACCCGGGGCCTACGGCACAGCGGCACGTCGGACGCGCCCTCGGACCGGTCTCGCAAGTCGCCACGAACACGACCAGAGACGCGCACGCCGGCGAACGGGACGAGGCGCCCTCACCGCGCGATGCAGCCCGCTTGGTCGGTCGGGCAAGGTTCGCGTCGAAGCGCGAAAGGAGGTGTCACGTGCGCGTGGGCGCGCGAGAAGGGTCGGACGTGCGGGCCGAGTGCACGAGGCCGGCGGCGAAGGTAGATTCGCCTGGGGCGTACCGAGGGCCTCGATGTAGATGTCGCCGGTGAATCACTCAGCAGGCACGCGCGGTGCGTGTCTGCGTCGACCGGGGATGTGCGTGTCGGTGCGCCTTCCGGGATCCCCTCGCCGCCAACCTGACCACCGCCTACCTGCTCCCCAACCACCACGTCCCAGGCGCCTGATGCACCGAAGCCTTCGGGTGGGTGTCGCTCCCACTCGAGCGCGCGCGCGGACGCTGGGCAACGCCGCCGCCGGGACGATCGCCACCAACAGCCCCGCCAGGCACGGTTCAAACTCGCCGGCGGATGCCAGGGGCCGGCGCCGCCATCCTGACCGCAAGCACCATCGCCCGTGGTCCCAGTCGCCTCGCCGCGGGTCACACGCCCGATACCTACGCGGCGATCGGACACGCGCGAGCTGAGCGCTGGGCACTGTCACAGGCGGCGCCTCCGTCTCGTCTCAGGAGGGACAAGATGAAACGAGAGGAGCAGTGATGAAGGTTTTCCTAGCCGGCGCCACGGGCGTTCTCGGCAGAACATTGGTCCCGCAGCTGGTGGCGCGAGGCCACGAGGTGGTCGGGATGACCAGGAGGGCATCCAAGCAGGAGCTGGTGCGTAGCCTGGGGGCGCGCCCGGTGGTGGCCGATGCTCTGGATCCCGATGCGGTCGCTCAGGCGGTGGCCTTCGCCGAGCCCGAGGTGATCGTGCATGAGCTCACGGCGCTGTCGGGGCCGATGAGGATCCGTGACGCGCGGCACCCCGAGCGCTTCAGCGGGGCGATCATGACCAACCGGCTGCGTACCGAGGCGACGGACCATCTCTTGGCCGCCGGTCGCGCTATGGGAGCGCGGCGTTTCGTGGCGCAGAGCTTTGGGGCGTTTCGGTGGGCCCGCACGGGCGGGCCGGTGCTGACCGAGGCCGATCCCCTCGATCCCAACCCGCCGGCGGCGCTGGGAACGGCGCAGGAGGGGTACCTCTATCTGGAGCAGGCGGTGACGAGCATCGACTGGGGCGATGGCCTGGTACTGCGATATGGCGGCTTCTACGGCCCGGGGACCTCGGTCAGCCTGGCCACGGACGCGGTGTTCGCGGCGCCGATCCGCAAGCGGCAGTTCCCGATCGTCGGCGACGGCGGCGGCGTCTGGTCACACATCCACATTGAAGACGCCGCGGCGGCGACCGCAGTAGCGGTCGAGCGCGGCCAGCCGGGTATCTACAACATTGTCGATGACGAGCCCGCGCGAGTACGGGACTGGCTGCCGGTGCTGGCGAACGCGCTGGATGCCAAGCCACCGAGGCGGATCCCCCGTTGGCTGGGTCGGCTGGCGGCCGGTGAGACGGCAACGCTCATGATGACCGACGTGCGGGGCGCCTCGAACGAGAAGGCCAAGCGCGAGCTCGGCTGGAAGCCGCGCTACGCGAGCTGGCGTCAGGGCTTCGCGCAGGGACTGGGCTAAAGCGATGACCGAGCAGGAGTTCAACGCGCTGCGCCCGTCGGCGTTTGCCATCGCCTACCGGATGCTCGGCAGCGCCAGCGAAGCCGAGGACGTGGTGCAGGAGGGCTTCTTGCGCCTGCACCGGGCGCGCGCGGACGGCGAGCGGATCGAGTCGCCGCGCGCCTACCTCTCGACGGTGGTCTCGCGGCTGGCGCTCGACCAGCTGCGCTCCGCGCGAGCCCGGCGCGAGACCTACGTTGGCGAGTGGCTGCCCGAGCCGCTTCTGACCAGCGCCGAGGACGATCCGGCCCGCAAGGCCGAGACGGCGGACTCTCTGTCGCTTGCCTTCCTGGTCGTGCTCGAGAGCCTCTCGCCCGAGCAGCGCGCCGCGTTCCTGCTCCACGACGTGTTCGACTACCGCTATCCGGAGATCGCGGAGATCGTCGGCACCAGCGAGCAGAACGCCCGCCAGCTCACCACCCGGGCGCGCCGCCACGTGCAGCAGCGGCGCCCACGGTTCGAGGCCTCACGCCACCAGCGCGAGCAGCTCGCGACCCGCTTCTTCGCGGCCGCCGAGGAGGGCGATCTCCAAGGGCTGCAAGAGCTGCTGGCGCACGACGTGGTGCTCCACGGTGACGGTGGCGGCAAGGCACCCGCCATCGCCCGAGCGCTGCACGGCCAAAGCAAGGTGGCGCGCGCGCTGACGCGAGGGTTTGTGCGGCTAAAGACGGTGCTCGGCGGCTTCAACGCACGCCGCGAGGAAATCAACGGCCAACCGGGCGCGCTGTTCTTCGACCGCGACGGCCGACTGGCCAGCGTGATCATCCTCGACATCGCCGACGGCCAGATCCAAGCCGTGAACTCGATCGTCAACCCCGACAAGCTGCGGCACCTCGGACCGGTCGCCGACGTCAAATCGCTACTGCGGTCAACCAAATGAACGCCAGCACCGCCACACCACGCCTGACAGCATTTCCAGCCGCCCCCCGCGGGGATCACCCCTCACCAAGCAAGCAGCTGTTGCCGGTCCGCACCGCCTACGCGGCACTCGCCTGGGTGATCTTCTTCCTCGCCTTCCACGTCTACTGGAACCTCGGCGGATCGTTCGGGGTCGGTGGCGAGGGGTACGTCGGGGGCGCGAAGCTCAAGGTCGTCGGCTGGATCGTTGAGGTGCTGGGCCTGGTCGCCTTCCCGCTCGGCGTATGGGTGAGCCTGGCCATCGCTCGCGGATGGCCGCAGGGCAAGACGCGCCGCGCCGCCGCGATCATCGTCTGGCTCGCCTGCACGGTGCTCGTCCTCCGCGGCGCCGCCGGGCTCATCGATGACCTGACGCGCGCGGTCGGCCTGCTGCCCAACGGGATCACCGGCCTCTCACACAAGCAAACGATGGGCGCGGCGTACTACCGGTCCGCGTCCGCCATCTGGTCAGCCAACATCACCGACGGCTACTTCCTGGCCGGTGGGATCATCTTCGGCCTGCTGGGCTGGCGCTACCGCCCATGTCGATCAGAGACTGGACACGGGGTGCCACCGTGGACCTCCAGCTGACTGGGAAGCCGCGCCGGTCACAGGCGCCAGCCGTGGATCCGCCTGGCCATCGATCCGACACGAGCGAGCGCGTCGTAGAGATGCCAGTGGGAGTGCGAAAGCGGGGCCTATGAACCCGGCCCAACTGAGCGCGGAGTCTGACGGTGGCTCGCGGGCGACCTAATGGGCGAGTTCGTCACGCCAGCTTGAGCCGGTTCCCAGCCGAGTAGCTCGCGCGCGCGATCGATCGACAGCAGCGTCTCGAACTCGCCCAGCTCACGGCGCACGGGTACGTCCGGAAAGCGATCGGCGAGCAGCTCACGGGTCGGACGGTTCATGATCGTGTCCGCCGCGGCGATGATCACGCTCTCAGCACCGCAGACATCGGCCTCCAGAGCCATCCGGCAGGCACTCGCCGCATCGCGCACGTCGATATAGGCCCAGAGGTTGAAGTCCCGCGAGTGGATGTCACCCCACAGCGACGGCAGCAGCCCGTATTCGTGGACCTCGTACACATTGGAGAACCGCAGCCCGATCATGGGGATCTGCGACCAGCGGTTCAGCTCGACAGCCATCGCCTCCGAGACGACTTTTGACAGGGCGTAGGCGGTAGTCGAGCGGGGATAGTGCTGCTCATCGACCGGCACGTACTCCGGCGGTATGTCGCTGAACGGGAGACCGAGCGTCGTCTCGCTGGAGGGCCACACGACCCGTGAAAGACCCGCAGCCACTGCCCCGTTCAGCACGTTGAAGTTCATCGCGACGTTCTCGGCAAAGGTCCGGGTCGGCGGTACCAGGTCGGGCGCCGGATGGTTGGCGATATGAACCACCGCGTCCATCCCTGCGAGCACCTCGTCGGCCTGGGTCGCATCGGTCAGGTCGGCGCCGACTACGACCGGGCCGCTGTGCTCGCGGACGGCCACCAGATCGACTGCTGTCACATGGTGGCCGTGAGTGCGCAGGTCCTCCACGGTTGCCCGTCCGACCTTCCCGCTCGCTCCAGTGACACAGATCCGCATGACGATCGTCTCCCGCTGACCTGCTCAGACCCCCAAAGTGTGCCACCCGCACGTCCGCCGGACCGGCAGCGGGCAGCGGAGAACACGAATCCGCCAGCCCCACACGCTCCTCGCAACTGGAGCGCAGCCCGCTGGCGGGTGGTCGGATCGCGGATCGGAGCCTGTGTGCAGTTCGGCCGACGCTCAGGAGTTGCGCGTGGCGCGCAGCAGAGCTGTCTTCTGTTCTTGGAACTCGTCTTCGGTGAGCACGCCGGAGTCGCGAAGCTTTCCGAGGCGTTCGAGTTGCCCGATCAGCACGTCCATCGACCGTTGATCTGCCTCGCGGGCGCCCGCTGCGGCAGGGACCGAGCTCTCGACCTCCGTCGCCTGATCGATGCCCTTCGGCGGATCCGCCGCAGGCTGTACGGCCGGACCCGGAGCCGATCCATCAACCCTGTTCGAGATCTCGTTGACATGTGCCACGAACTCCTGGGCCCGCCTGTAGACCTGGACTGAGGCGGGCGGTAGCGGCGCGGCGATCGCAACGTTCGGTCCGTCGATCCTCAGCACCACCTTGCGCGTGTCGCGCAATCCGTGCCTCTCGCCAGATCTCTCGATACGGGCGGTGGCGCCGATGACCGAGCCCGACTTCCCTCGATAGTCGATCCGGCCATCGGCGTACAGGCTGATGCTGCGAATCGACGGAGCGATTACGGCGACGGGTCTCTCCTTAGGGGCCATAAGCAGTTAGATCCTTTCGTCCCCCAGCTCAGGTAGACACGTACCGTACAGCGAGGTGGGGCCGCGGATAGGGATCTCACGCAGACCTATCGGGTAGCCCCCTTCTCGCTGGCCTGTCCTCGGCCCAGCGAGACGATTGAGTGCGCCCCGAGCGTGATGCGCCACCGGACCGGAACGATCGCTTTGTCCCTCACGCTTTGGCGAGGTCGCGCCATCGCGTTCGCCACGCTCGTCTTGACGGGTCCCCACTGCGCCACTCCGTCCCGCGCACGCGTGAATCCGACCGCGCGACTCGCCGACCCGCGTTGCTGGATCACGCCTCTTGAACTACCGTGATTTTGGCGGCCCTCGGCTCGCCGGGCGGTACTCCCGGCGGCCGGCGTCGGCGCGGGCCCGATGCGCTTGCAGCGTCCAATGTCTGGGCTAGCGTCGAGCGCGTCGCTTGCGCCGCGTCAAACCCGGAGCACCGGTGCTGCGGTCGCCGATCCTGCTTGGACTCTGGCGGATGCCGGCGGAGCCGCTACGCTCAGACCGGACTCGTCCGGTGTCAGTAGAGGATCTCCAGTTCCGGTTGGCGGAGCCGTCAGATGCCGAGGCGGTGGCCGCGCTTCACGCCGAGAGCTGGCGTCGCCATTATCGGGGCGCGTATTCCGATGCTTTCCTGGATGGGGACGTTGCTGGAGACCGCCTAGCCGTGTGGACCAAGCGGTTGCACGAACCCGATCGCCCTGGCCAGACAATCGTTGCCGAGGTTGGCGACGGCCTGGTCGCGTTTGCACATACAGCCTTTGAGGACGATCCGCGCTGGGGAGCGCTGCTTGAAAACCTCCACGTCGTCCCTGGGCAGAAGCGTCGAGGGATCGGCTCCCGCCTCCTGGCGCTGACAGCCCGGGTTGTACGCCAGCGCGATACGGGGCTGTACCTGTGGGTGCTCGAGCAGAATGTCGACGCTCGGGCCTTCTACGAGGCTCGCGGGGGCCGGTGCGTGGAGCGCGCCCCGGTCCCGCCTCCCAGCGGGATCGCCAGCAGGCTCAACGGCTCACCGGTCGGGCTGCGCTACGCATGGGCTAACCCACCGGTCCCCGAGCCGGGCTAGGCCGAGCGGCCGCTCAACTCACCCTCAGCGCACCGGGGGCCTTGACGAGCGTGAACCGGGGGTACGTACCCGGCCGGCGTAGTCCTACGGCACCAAAGCCGGCTCTGGGAGCCCTGGCCGTCCGTCACGGCCGCGCCGTTCGCGGACTCGTCATGGTGGCGGTTGCCGATCGCGTGTCGGGCCAGACCGGCCTTGACCGACGCCGTCCGGGCCTCGCATCAGACGGGCAGGACCACCAGCGCGAGCAGGAAGCCTAGGCCAAAGATCCCGGCGGCCCACCAGAACGCCATGGTGTCGCCGTGGACCGCCGCGGCGGGGATGAGGCCTCGGACGTGGGGATGCCTGGTGAGGTAGCCGGTAACGGCGGTGGCGTAGATCGTTGAGAGCAGCGAGGTGCCGATCGAGCCGCCGATCTGCCCGCAGAGGCGCGATTTGCCAAAAGGACGTCTCTCCTCTGTGGGCCGTCGCCGTTGACAGCGACCAGGCCGCATCGGCGGCGGCTCGCGCGGAATCGCGTCCTCGACCAAAACCACGGGCCGTGCTGCTCGTTCTCGATCGATGCAAGACTGACGGCATGCCGACCTACATCTACTTTGCCGGCGCGGGTGTCCATGTGACGGTTGACGAAGACCCGAGTCACGTTGCCGAGGCCTTCACGTCCGCGGGCGTCCTCCCGTTTCGACTGACGAGCCGCGAGCGCGGCGTGGTGTACATCAATCCCGCAACCGTGGCGTTTTGGTCGGCCTCGGAATCAAGTCCTGAGCCAGAGGCTCCGCAGGACTCGCCGTCGCCGACGAGGGAGCGACAGGCTGTCACCGACATTTGGGGGAAGCCCCTCCGCAAGAAGCGGGGTCGCTGAACCTGATTCGATCCATCGCTGGTCGGAGCTAGCCGCGAGTGACCATGTACTTGAGGTGCGTGACGCCGGGCGCCTCGACCCCCCGGACCTGCTCAAGCACGATCTCGGCGCCCCCAAGGTTCTCGAAGAGGCGAGCGCCTTCCCCGAGCAGCACCGGAACGATGTGGAGCTCGAGCTCGTCCAGAAGCCCCGCCGCCAGGTACTGCTGGATGACCTGGGCGCCACCCCAGAGCCGGACGTCCTGACCGTCCGCGGACTCCTTCGCCCGTTCCAGCGCGCGCTCGATCCCGTCGGTGACGAAGTGGTATGTCGTGCCCCCCTCCATCTCGACGGGCTCGCGCGGGTGATGGGTGAGGATGAAGACGTCGTTGTGGTACGGCGGGTCGTCTCCCCACCAGCCCTTCCACTGCTCATCCCCCCAGTCCCCGCCGTGCACCGGCCCGAACATGTTCCGGCCCATGACGCCGGCTCCGACATTCTCGCGCGTCTCCTCCACGATCCGTGTGCTCTCGTTCACCTCGCCGCCCTGCTTCTCATGCGACTCGCGCCAAGCGGCCAACGAGACGGCCCAGTCATGCAGTCGCTCCCCACCCTCGCCGAGCGGGTTCTCCTCGCTCTGGTTCGGGCCGGCGACGAATCCGTCCGCCGAGATCGAAATGTGACACCTGAGCTTGCTCATCGCGCCTCCTTAGTGGGCTCCTTTACCCCAAGGTCGAAGCCGCCGAGCCGTTTTCGACACCGATCAATCAAAGATGGAGTGCCGCCCGCGCTGCGACGGCCCCACGTTGGACTGCTCTCGCGGCAGAGCCCGTTCCGTCGTTTCAGTGCGTGGGGACTGCGCGGAAGCTGGCCTGCAGCACCTGGAACACAGGCAGCGAGTAGCGCAAGCGGCGCGGGAGTCGCCCGACGGCCGCGGTCCCCAACGATGCAAGCCCGCGTTTCAGCGGCGGGTGGAGATCGCGAAGCTCCTCGACGCCGGGGATCGCGCTGATGGCGGCGCGTTCGCGGGGGTTGAACAGCCACGTCCACAACTCAACCGCGAGATCACGCTCGCGACCTGAGGCTCGTCGGACCATGTCAAGCATCGCCTCGGGCACCACGTCGAAGACCAGCAGCGAGCCGGGTAGCCGTGTGGCGATTCCCGCGATCAGCCCGTGCACCTGATCGCGCTGGAAGTACGGAAGCAGGCCTTGCGCGGTGACGAGGATCGGATCCGCCGGACTCAGCCCGTCAAGCCAGCCGAGATCGAGCGCCGATCCGCTATGGCTCGACTGCCGCGGGCCATCCGGCAGTAGCCGGTGGCGAAGCTCCATCGTTTCGGGCAGGTCCACGGTCAGCCACCGCACCCGACCGTTGTCCAGCCGCCAGAACTGGGTCTCCAGCCCTTCTCCGAGCGCCACCACTGTTCCGGCCGGATGCTGGCCCAGGAACCGGCGGACCGCCGCGTCGAACGTGGCCACCCGGACCGCGTGCAATCGCGCGCCGCGGGTGGAGTCCGCAAAGTCGTAGTCGAGTCGGTCAACGACCTCAACAGCCACCGGGTCCCTCAGAGCACCAATGCGTGCCGCGGCGGCGCGGCGGCCGAGGTTCCCCAGCAGGGTCTCCGGTACCCCAGATAAATTGACAGGAATCAAGTCCACGAGGCCGATCGTAATAC
This sequence comes from uncultured Solirubrobacterales bacterium, assembly GCA_963834625.1. Classification (GTDB taxonomy): domain Bacteria; phylum Actinomycetota; class Thermoleophilia; order Solirubrobacterales; family Solirubrobacteraceae; genus Palsa-465. Next base: position 21,162 of record CAWICM010000003.1, read on the forward strand.
CGCTCCAGACGAGCGCTCGGCCACAACGGTCGATCACCCGGGTCCGCCCCCGCTTTCAGGTCCGGGCTTGCCACCCCCCACAACCGGCTGCGGTTCTCGTTGTGCGCGGAAACCGAGCACGCAACCAGCGCACGCGCGCCCGCGCGCGACTCCGCCTAGATGGAGATCGTGCCGTCGTCGTGAAGCGTCCAGCCTGGATTGTGGGCAACCTCCCACACGTATCCCTCTGGATCGGCGAATGCACCGGTTGTGCCGCCCCAGTCAGCGCGACCGGCGGGACGAACGATGCTGCCGCCGGCGCGCTCTGCCTCGGCCAGTACGGCACCCACCTCTTCGGACGATCGCACGTTGTGGGCGAGTTCGATCCCGGGTGCGCCGTGACCGCCGAGCGCAGTCCAGAGCCCGAAAACCATGCCGCCGGCCTGAAAGAAGCAGACCTCGTCATCGGGCTGGTGAGCGCGAGACCAGCCGAGCGTCTCGTAGAACTGACGAGCACCGGCAAGATCCTTGACACCGAGCGTCACCAGGCTGATGCGCTGTTCCATGGCCATAGCATCGCAGCCACGGCCCCCGCAACGCGCGCATTCCGGGGCTGTCGGCGCCGGCTCTAGGATGCCGCTGCGGCCGCGGATGCAGGGCTGGGCTGGGCTGCGTGCCGAGATCTGCCGTGCTGCTGGTCTGCGCCTAGCGGGGTGACGCCGAGCGCGCGTGCTGCTTCCCCGAGGTGGCGGTGCTTTGCGTTGGCCGTGCCCGGGATCGCGCACGCCCGCCAATCGGACGGAGCTCGCCCGGGCGAGCAGCACCGAGCACGGGACCAGATCTCGCGCCCGTGCGATACCCCGTGAACCCACCCCGCCCCGAATCCACCCGGAAAGAATGGCCAGGTGGCGGTGGTTCTGGACGCCGGTGCGATCGAGAGTTCGCTTGTGCTCGCATCCTGTTGGAAGTCGCGGCGGAGTGCTGGCGGACAGCACCGATCGCGGCGACATGTCGGCCGCGCTAACCGCGCCTCAGCGGGTCGCGTACTTCCGGGCTCTGGCGGCCATGTCAACGCCGTGAAGGCGCACACGGGCGACATTGTCCGCATGATGGGAGCACGGAGGGCCCTTACCGCCGGGGGGGTCGCCGTGGCAGCTGTACGGCGGTGGCGTAGACTCGCGGGCGCTCCCAAGCACGCACTACGGAGACTCGGAAGGGATGCACGTGGGGCGTGCGCTGTGTTGGTGAGTACGGCAGTCGTGTGTGCCGCTTGCGGAAGCACATCGCAGAGCAGTACGTCGCAGAGCCGCGCATCAAAGCTGCCTCTGAGCGCCTACTTGGTCCGCGGGCAGGAGGAGACGGGATTGCCGCCGGCAGGCCGGGTCACTCACTACCTGACCGCCACGCAGTGGACCTCTGACGGCGTACCCAACGGAGCGGCGGAGGCCAAGCGCCTGTCCCAGGAGGGATTCCGCGAGGTGCTGAGCGTCCAGACCGGCTCGAGCAAAGGTCAGGGCGTCGCCTGGGTGACGGAGTTGGGTTCCGCCTCCGCGGCGGCGCGAGAGAAGGCGGCGGAGCTACAGGAGTTCGCCGGCGGGCCTCAGGCGCCGGGCACGACGCGCTTCACCGTCGCGGGCGTCCCCGGTGCCGAGGGCTGGGACCAAGCCGACAGCGACGCCAACATCCTGTTCACCGAGGGGCGATGCCTGATGCTCGTCGGTGACGAATTAGCGTCCGGTACCGACAACAAGGCTCCGGTGCTCGCCGCCGTGCGCGCCGTCTGGGCGCGCACTCACGGCAAGCCCGGGGCCTGCTCAACGTGAGCTTCTCATCACACCGGGGGCCCTCCCCAATCAGGTCTGAAACCAGAAGCTAGGCTGACCGCGGGCTGCTGGATCACCCGCCATACGACGCACACGTGCGCCAGAACGAAGGCAGGCCGCGGCGTGCTTCGCCGTTCAGATCGGCCCGGTCGCGACTGTCTACGGCTTGACTACGGCCGAAGGAGGGCGCCGGCATCTCCGAGCGCCCTCCAGTGCTTTGACCATGCATTGTCCGGAGAAGAGACGACCGGCCTCACGGGTCACCGGGTCCGATTGTCCCAGCGGGTCCGCTGTGCCGGGTTTCAGGCGTCGGCTGGTGCGAGCGGCGGGCCGACGACGCGGGTGCCACGCTCCTCCTGTGCAGCCATCACGCGGGCGACATCGAGTGGGACGGTGCCTGCCGGCGGCAGCGTCCGCTTCTGCGCGGGCACGCCAAGCTCTCGGAACAGGCTCTCGAAGTTGCCTGGCGTCATCACACCGAGAATCACTGCGCTGTCGCTGTCCACGCGAAACGTGTGTGGCACACCGCGCGGCATGTAGACGGTGGTGCCCGGGCCCGCGGCCAGTTCGCGGCCGTCGATCCAGAACGTCACGGCGCCGGCCTCGACCATGAAGACCTCATCTTCGCGTGTGTGCACGTGGCGCGGAGGGCTGAAGCCGGCCGCGACCGTCGAGCGGAAGATCGAGATGGTGCCGGCGCTGGCCTCGGCCGGCACGAGGAACTCGAACAAGCTGTTGCCGTACCAAACCGGCTCGGGCAGATGGCTCAGGTGAGGAGTGGGTGTGTTGGTGGTTTGCATGGCCGGAACTTTGCGGCCTACACGCCCGAAAGAGAAACAGCGACTCGGTTGCGATTCACCGGGTCCGGTTGTCAGTCGCCACGGACAGCGCGGTGGCGACGAACGCGCGCGTCAACGTCGTCTCTTCGCGGTTGCGCCACGCCACGGCCACCCGCGCGGGCTCGACGCCCTCGAGCGGAATCGGTCGCAACTGCGGGAAGGCCGCACCGACCGTGCGGATCGCCGATTCGCCCTGACAGGTGACCGCAAGCCCTGCGAGCACCGCGGCGAAAGCCTCCTCAAAGGAGTTCACACGGGTGCCGGTCCGCAGCGGCTCGTCGCGGAACTCCTCGAGCGACCAGAACGCGCGCGTCTTCGGATCCGCGCCTTCCACATAAATCCACGGCTCGCCGACCACGTCCTGGGGCTGCAAACTCTCGCGTTCGGCGAGTGGATGTCCCTCGCGCAGGACGATGTAGCGCGGCTCGGTCAGCACGGTCTCCATCATCACCTCTCCGTCGTCGGTGAAAGGGGGACGCACGAAGCCGACGTCGACCGTCCCGGCCCGCAGACCGGCCGACGGATCGATCATGCCGTGGTTGCTCACCGCGAGATGGACGTCCGGACGGTCCTCGGCGAAGCGCCGCAGCGTCTCGCCGACCAACGGGACCACGGCAGTCGTGGCCAGCCCAACGCGTAGCGTCGCGCCGGCGGCACGGCGCTTGGCCTCCAACTCACCTAGGCCAGTGTCGAGAGCGGCGAGCACCGCACGCGCGTGTGGGAGCAGCCGCTCGCCCGCTTCCGTTAGCGCAACACTACGCGTCGTTCGGTCGAACAGGCGCTCGCCGACCCGCGTCTCGAGCTGCTGGATTTGCGTGGAGAGCGCCTGCTGGGCGAGGTGCGAGCGATGCGCGGCTCGCGTGAAACTGAGCTCCTCGGCTACCGCAACGAACGCGCGCAGCAGCCGGCTATCGAGGTCGGCCATCACGAACGATCAGCTTCAGCTCCACGAGCTGCACCCTAACCGTTTGGAACGACGGCTTCGCTGCCCGCGCGTCGTCCGAGTAGCGAGAACGCAAGGAAGCAGGTGTCCCGGCGCAGAGCAGCCACCTGCTGCTCGCCACAGGAGGGAAGGGCCACCAACCCGCCCTGACCCGAATAGGCGTGGAGGGGAGCGCATCGCCCCCGACGAGCGCCTGATACGGCGAGTCGCCACGGCCCTGCTTTCGCTCGCCGACAAGCACGCCGCCCGCTACAACACGCGTGCTGCGATGCACGGGATGGAGGGCTCCAGCTCCAGCAGCCGCGCGCGTGTAAGACTCTCGGTGTGGGTTCTCCGCAGACGCTGAGCGAGGCTGACCGGCGGATCGTCGCGGTGTGGGCGGCGGACTGCGCGGAGCGGGTGTTGGAACTGTTCGAGGCGGAAGCGCCGGGCGATAACCGCCCCCGTGATGCCATCGCTCGGACGCGAGCGTTTGCCCGTGGCGAGCTTGATATCGCACAGGAGATCCGCCGCCGTTTCATCGGTGGTGCCGCTGCGCGGGAGGTCAGCGGTCCGGCGGCGGTGGCCGCCGCCCGGGCGGCCGGACAGGCCGCAAGCATTCCTCACATGGGCGCGCACGCCCTGGGTGCCGCGGCATATGCCGCCAAGGCGGCTGGACTGGCCGCCCGCGGCCGGCCGGAGGCTGTAAGCGAGGAGATCCGTTGGCAGCTTGATCGTATGTCGGGGCCGGTCAGAGCAGCCTTGCGAAAGTTGCCGCCCGTCGGTAAGAATTCATCTGGTCCCCTTGGGCCGGGACTCCTCGCCTCAGGCCTTCTCGGCACGATCATCGGTGATCTCCAGGCCGGTTTAGCGGATCCCGGCCGTGCCTCCGCTCGCAGAACACTGCCGGATCACGAAAGCAGACCGAAACCAGAGCTACGGGGGCTGCCGTCTCGCCTTCAAGCGGACGTCGACGCGCGCGGTCCGCGCTCAAATTGGATCGGCGCGTGATCGACCAGAGCACGGAGTTTGGTGCGCGTGTCGCGCGACGACTTCGTGAGGAAGCGGTGGTGTGGCTGACGACCGTCACGCCGTCCGGCGCTCCGCTCCCGCGACCGGTCGGATTCCTCTGGGACGGCGGTGACTTCGTCTCGATCTACAGCCAGCCCGGAGCACGGATCCGGAACATAGCGCGCAACCAGAAGGTCACGTTGAACTTTGACGGCGACGGTCACGGCGGCGACATCGTCGTCATATCTGGCATTGCCGAGGTGGACGAATCGGCGCCGAGTGCCGGCGAGAACACAGCGTGGACAGCGAAGTACGCCACCGCGTGGGCGCGCTCCGGAATGACGGCGCAGTCGTTCGCGCAGCGGTTCAGCGTCCCTGTCCGGATTCACATCAGCGGCGTCCACGGCCTCTGAGTCACTCTCCGGCGAACCTCGGCGCGCTTCCGCGTGTCGTCCATCGGGGAAGAGATCGGCGGGCGTGGGCTGGTGTCCGCTCGGACTATGAGAACGACAGCGGCGCAGCGCTTGCTGCGCGTCACAAGGCAGGCGATCCGCAAGCACGTTCGTGACCGCGGAGTCGGCGCCGGCGTCGCACCCTAGTTCATGGCAAAGCGCAACTGCGAGCTCGTCGGCATCCGTGGCTGACGGCCGCCGGCGCAGAGCGTCTCGAGATTGGCGACAAGCAGGTGCCGGGTCATGGATCGAGCGAGACCTGCATCGCTCCTCGCGCGGGCATGCCAGGCCGCTTTGCGGCTGCCTGCGTCCGACGGCGGCAGTTGGCGGCGGCCGTGGCTAGCAACCAACCGCTGCCGGTTGCCATGAGAAGTCGGGAGCGGAAGAGGCACAATGAGGCGCGACGGTCCCTCAGGCGGAGCTCAGCGACGCCGGCTCGCGTAACCACCGTGTCCGCGACCGGGGGATGCTGGCTGACCTGGGCCGCGGCAGGTGCGGGGCCGATCCTCGATCTGCGTCACGGACCGGCCCGAGCCTGCCCGGCCCAGGCGTGGTTCTAGGGTTGCGCGAGCTTCAGCGGCCCGCCGACCTGCTGGTGCACGGTCGTGTGGCCCGGGGTCGTCACGCCGGCGCCCACGGTGGAACTGCTGATCAGGACCGCGTTCAGGTCGCCCTCTCCGGTCTGAGTAGTCGCGTTGGAGTTCGCGTCGATGCAGGTGATCGAAGGCGACTGCCCGGCGTTGAGGGAGGTCTCACCGTTCAGCGACATCGACTGAAACCCCGTGTTCGGGGCCGGGCCTATCTCCTCAGCACTGCTTTCGCTCGACCCGGGAGAGAACGAGCACCCGACGAAGTCTCCCTCGGCGATCTCGATGGTCAGGCTGGCGGTCAGGTAATACACACCGCTGGTTGGCACCGCCGGACCGGTCATGACAGTGATGGGGTCGTTGGGCCCGCCGTCAACGAGTACATGCCGCTCATTGCCCGCGCTCACCCCGGTGCTCACCCCGGCGAGTCCTTGCGGTCCCTGTGCTCCCTGTGGTCCCTGTGGTCCTTGTCCTCCCTGTGGTCCCTGTGCTCCCTGTGGTCCGGTGTTTCCGGTCGCACCGGTAGTGCCCCTCACCCCGGCGGGTCCTTGCGGCCCCTGCGGTCCCGTGTTTCCGGTGGCACCGGTAGCGCCCCTGGGTCCGGCTGGACCCTGCTTGCCCGGCGCGCCGGTCGTGTTCCAGACGAGCGTCTGGTCGCCCTTCGGGCAGGTCGAACCCGCCTTGTGCAGCACCTTGAGCGCCGAGGGGTTGCTGCCCTGCAGGTAGCAGGCCCTGATCTGTGCTGTCGTCGTGGTGCTCGTGGCCGTGCCCGCAAGCGCCGCTCCGCCGGTCGCCAGAACGGCCAGTCCCGCTACGGCCGTCAACCGGCTGCCGCGGCGCAGCCAGCCGGCGGGCCTGGCGGTACTGCTGAGAATCTTCTGCACCACTTTCGCTCCCTTCCAGCCAATTGGTATGAATGGCCCAATCATGGTGCCCTCGCTCGGCACTGTGTCCCCCGCTCGCGGCGGCCCGATCGTCGGAGACGAGCGCCATCGCCACGGCCAGGCGCAGGTCTTGGCTACCTTTCCCGGCGAGTCGCAGAGTGCACTCGTGGCGCTAGACCGACACTAGCTTTGGAAACATCACTATGGACACCGACCCAACGTCGCTCCACTTGATGAACTTGCGCGCCTCGGCCCCTCGAGGCGATGTGGAAGCTCGCGATGCAAGGACCTCGTTTCGTTCGGCCGCGGTAATGGCGGCCCTCCGGACCGCGAACCTGAGTTGCGCGCGCATGGCGACGCTGCCGGCGGCGTCCAAGATGCCCGCGCGGCGACGGATGCAGGGCGGTCTTGCTGCAGCCGATCCAACCTTGAGCACCGCCGCGCTACCCGTCGCTGAGCGGAGCGGCCGCGGCACGGCCGGGGGCTCAGCTGTCGAGGAGCCACACTTGGGCCGGCGCGCGACGGCATACGGAGGCCTGCCTTCGTTGTCGGACGGGAATCTCGTCGGCGACTCGACGCGCCCTGCTCCGCGGGGAAGCGAGCCCGTCGCCGGTGAGCGCCTTCGTAATCTGGGCGCCGCCGAACCGAACGATCGCAAACTGCGATGTAACGATGCCGTGACGGGCCGACGGCGCCGCGATCGGAATGCCCACGATCGGGATCGCACCGCCCGGGGCCACCGCTGCGATCGCTTTTGAATCCGTGGCCGCTCACGGCGTGCCATTGGTGGCGACAAGTAAGAGAATGCAGTTAGCGGCAAGTTGCCGCGCCGGCGGCTATTGCCCGGCGAGCGCGGCGCGGAATGCCGCTTGGTCCCAGTAGCCCTCGGCGCGGCGGATGAGCCCAACATCGTCGAGTCGCAAGACGTCAATGCCCTCGGCGCGTGCGATGGTCCCGCGAGCGGAGCCGGCGGTCATCGTCCAATGGCCGGCAATCGACCCACCCGCGGGAAGCGCAGCCAGCACCTCGACATCGACCACGGTGGCGACGGCGCACAGACCCCGGCCCCAATAGTCACGGATCTCGCCTCGGCCGTAGCGGACGGGACTGCCGATCGGATCCTCCAGCTCGCCATCCGGCCGAAAACACGCCGCGATCCTCTCTGGATCAAGCGAGGCAATCGCAGCGAAATAGCGCTCGAGCGCACGCTGAGGGGTTCGCGCCTCCACAGGGCCGCAGGCTAACCCATCGCCACCGTTCGCTGGATTCAGCTGATCCCCCTTAGACGCTGCTGTCGGGCTCGCGGTGCTGGCGGGGGACGGCCAGTTAAGGACTCGCGCGATTCCGCGACGATTGCACTCGTGTTCTCGCCGCTAGCGATCCAGCCTTCGCTTCGGCGCCGGAGCAGCCACAACGCGGCGACGTGGCCGCGTTACCCCAGGCGTGCGAGAGCGGAGGTCTGGATTGCCGCGATGCCAGTGCCCGAGACTGCTGCTGCTTCGTGAGACGGGAAGTGAGGTCGGTCGACTGCGCGTCCTGCTGCTCATCGAGCCGGCGCGCTGAGAGGCCGAGATTTGTGAGTGCTATGCGCCGTCGGGATCAGGCAGTGCCTCGATCACGCTGACCGCGGACTGGGTCGGCACGATTCGCGTGAGCCGGAACCCCCCGCGGTGCAGCAGCTGGTCGTACTCCTCAGCGGTCCGCTCCATCCCCCCCTGGGTACGAGCATGTACATGTCGAACATCTTGTCGGGGCGGGGCTCGTCGCCGGGTGGGAGGACCATTTCTACAAGCAGCAGCCGCCCCTCTGGGTCGATCGTCTTGCCACAGTTGCGCAGGATCGCGACGCACCGGTCATCGTCCCAATCGTGGACGATGTGCGACATGAGGTACAAGTCGCCGCTCGGCAGGGTTGACTCGAAGAAGTCGCCGCCGACCACCTCGCAGCGCTCCGTGACACCGTGTTCGGTGAGCGTCGCCTGGGCCTCGTCGATCACGCCCGGGGGGTCGAACAACACACCAGTGACGAGCGGATAAGCGACCTAGCACCGTCGCCAATAGGGCTCCCGTCCCGCCGCCTACGTCGACGATCCGATGCGCACCCGAGAAGTCATACGCCTCGGCCACCGCAGGCAGCTCGACGGTGGCGAACGCGATCATCGTGCGGTTGAAGTCGGCGCTCTCCTGCGGATGTTGCGTGAGATATTCGAAAACCGGCATCCACCACAGCCACAAGCCGCTCAACATCTCGGCCAGCTGGGCCTCCGGCGGGATCGTCGAGGCCTGGCTGCTCTGTTGCCCATCAACGGTCGCCGTCACTTGCGCCGACCCCTTTGAGCGCTGCACTCACGATGTTTCGCAGAGACACTGCGTTAGGTTGGTAACCAACCAGACAAGGCTCGTGCCAGGCGAACAATTTCGCGACGAGCCATCGCCGCGAGCGTGCGCGATGATCGTCGCGTAGCCTGCGCGTGAAGCGATGATTGGCATCGACGATGTCTACCGCGCGGCCGCGCGGATTGAAGGGGTCGCGCACCGAACCCCGATGATCACGTCGCGGTCTCTAGATGAGACGGTTGGTGCCCATGTCTATCTCAAAGCCGAACCGCTGCAGCGGACGGGTTCGTTCAAGTTCCGCGGCGCCTATAACAAGATCGCGGCGCTGTCCGCCGAGGAGCGGCAGGGAGGTGTCCTCGCCTTCTCGTCGGGAAACCATGCACAGGCGGTCGCCCTGGCGGCGCGGCTGCTCGAGACCTCGGCCACGATCGTGATGCCCGCCGACGCGCCGACGCTAAAGCTGGCGGCAACCATGCACTACGGGGCTGAGGTCATCGCCTACGACCGCTACCACGAGGATCGGGAGGAGATCGGAGGGCGGATCGCGCGTGAGCGAGGGCTCACGCTGGTGCGCCCCTTCGACGACCTGGATGTGATCGCCGGTCAGGGAACCGCCGCGCTCGAGCTGATCGACGACGCCCCTGGCCTCGACCTGCTCCTCGCGCCGGTGAGCGGTGGCGGACTGATCGCCGGGTGCGGTATCGCGGTGAAGGCAATGTGTCCCGGGGCCGGAGTGATCGGAGTCGAGCCGCAGGCGGGTGACGATTACGCACGCTCGCTGGCAGCCGGCCACCGCGTGTCGATCGAGGTCCCGGATACGATCGCCGACGCGTTGCGACTGACCTCGCCCGGAGAGCTGACGTTCGCGATCAATCGGTCGCTGCTCGATGGCGTGCTCACCGTGTCCGACGCCGAGTTGATCGCGGCGATGCGCTTCGCATTCGAGCGACTCAAGCTCGTCGTGGAGCCGGGCGGTGCCGCCGCGCTTGCTGCGCTGCTCGCGCACCGCGTGGAGCTCGCCAGCGACTCGCGGGTGGGTGTGATTCTGTCCGGGGGCAACGTCGATCCGGCCACCTTCGCTGGCCTGCTGGGAGCTCCGACCTGACCGCAGGTCGTGAAAGCACTCGCCGCGAGCCTCCGGGCGCAACCGGATTACGCCCCTGAAGCGGCGAAGGCTCTCCGCGACGTCGGAGCCGGAGCCGCGGCGATTTAGTCTCCCGGGCATGCGGAGCAAGCTGTGAGCTACGACCTGTGCTTCTGGTCTGAGCGACCGGGGGTTCGCCTGCCCGCCCAGACGGTGTATGAGCGCCTGCTCGACGGCAGAGCACTCGACGGCCTCGTCCCACTTGCGGTCGAGGACTACTTGGCGGCGCTCGCCGACGCCTTTCCGGAAGGCCTCCGGGAGCCCAATGGGCAGTCCGAACGGTTCGTGTGGGAGGGAGCCGACTCGATGTTCGAAGTCTGGTGGTCGGCCGCGCATGTACTTGTGACGATGCGCCCGCTCAACGAGGACAACGCCAATCGGCTGATCGACATCGCCGCGTCGTTCCGTATGCCTCTCTACGACCCACAGACCGGCGAGCGCTTCGCGCTCGCCGGTGATTGAACAACGAAGGCGCCGGTCTCGCAAATCGCCAACAGGAGGCCCCGGTTCGGGTCTGTGCTCTGACCACGGAGAGCTCAACCGACCCGTTGCCATGCCTGGTCGAGATCGACCGGGTCCGAGGGATCCCACGGCCGTTCCCAACCTCCAAGGCGAAGCAGTGCGGCGAGGATCTCGCCGGTGTAGCCCCACATGACTGCGCCGTCGAGAAGGAACGCTGGGCCATGCCAGCCGAAGCGTGTACTGAGCATGATGCGGTTGTCGGGGTCGGCCAACGCGTTGAACGAGACGCGCATCACACGGCTGGTCTCGCCGGGGTCGATCGCGCTGACCGGCGATGGAGTGCGCCAGTAGGCGAGCACGCCGGTCACATCGAATCGCGACGGTGGGATGTGCAGGCGCGGCAGCAGGATCAGCGGCTCGACGGCTGCCGGGTCCACTCCGGTCTCCTCGGCGGCCTCGCGGATCGCGGTCGCGGGCGGCCCTGCGTCGCCGCCTTCACGCGCCCCGCCGGGAAACGCGACCTGGCCGGCGTGGTCGCGCAGCGTGCGCGCCCGCTGCGCCAGCAGGACGTCCGGCCCGTCGGCACCCTCGATCGCGATCAGGACCAGGACCGCGGCCTGCCGCTCGGCGACCGCGTCAGCTACGAGATCATTGCGACTCAGCTCTTCGGGGCGAGCCGCGGCAACCCCACGGACCAGACCCACGAGCGGCTCCGGCACGACGGCGGGCCGGAGATCTATCGGCGCCAGCCAGCGCGCAAGGTCATCTGGCAGCGACCGGTCCACAACCAGAAGTCTGACGCCCTTCTCCCTGACGACACAGGCATCGGCTCCGGCGGCGCTCGACCCTCCTTCGCCGCCGAAGCGATGGCGCGACAGGATCACCGGGCCGACGAAAGCGCTCGCGCGCGACGGCTTCGACGCTCGAGAGAGCGGCTATCGCACCTTCGCTGGCACAGCCGCCGGGGCCCCGCTGACCAAGGCATCGACGTCGCGATGGCCCAGGGCCAAGGCGACCGACACCCAAATCCTCGCGGCACGATGAGCCCGACGAGCGCGCAAGAAGTCCGATTGCGCGTCGAGGAGCGGGAGCCCCGTGCTGTGGGGATTCATAGCCTTGAACGTCATCCCGATCCAGAGTGACGTAAGTGCGCGTTCTTGCCATCGGCAATTCGCCTGATCTTGGGCCTTAGGGTTGCTCACACGGCAAGCGGACATCTCGGCGACCTCGGTCAACCAAGGGAAATCTTCGCCGCGTACGAGGAATCGGGAGTTAGCGCAAGTCGACCGTTCGAGCACTGGAAGCGGCGGTCAAGCTCGAAGCGCACAGCCACCAGGCACGTCTCACCTCGCGGGCGGTGGCGGCGGCCGCCCGGCCGGACCCATGAAGGCGAAGACCTGGTTGGTGCCCGGAAGGAGCAGCAGGCCATCGCCGACCGACGGCGTCGGGAAGTGGTTCGCAAACCCGCCGAAGGGGATCGAGACGACCTCCTTGCCGTTGGCCGGGTTGAGGCCGTGCACCGCGTTGTCGCCTCCAATCGTCCAGACCAGTCCATCGGCGATGATCGGTGCGCCAGCGGCGCCATCGTTGTCGGTCCATAGCTGTTTCAGGTGCGGCGCCTTCGTCGAAACCTTGATCGCCGTCACGCCGTTCGGGCAGGGTACGTAGACGACCGAGCCCTTCACCGCGTGTCCGCCGTCGGGGTCCCCACTGCACACCGAAAGCGACGCGACCTCGCCCTCCTCGCCGCCGAGATGTCCCTGACGCAGCAGATAGGCGGTGTCCGTCTTGCCGACCTGGAACACGAAACCATGCACGAGCACGGGGTCCCCGGTCCCGAGGTCGAGGTCGTCGGCGCTGAGCTTCTGCCAGTCCTTGGGGTAGAAGATCGACTTGAGGTGCATGGTCGGCGACAGCTCGAGCACCGCGTCGCTGTCGTCGTACGGCTGGCCCGCGCCGAGGTCGTAGCCGTCGGCGCTCGCCACGTAGACGTTCCCGTGAGGGTCGACGACCGGAGAGCTGCCGCCCATCCACACCGCCCCCCGATCCCGGCCGCTGCCGATCTGGAAGTAGTGGAGCCGTCCTCCCTTCTCCGGGATCGAGACGACGTAGCCGTGGGCAGGACCGTTGGGGCCGGGACAGTCGCCGCTGTTCTGACCGTAGGCGATGACCACGAAACCGTGGTCGAGCGCCAGCCCTGGCCGCTGCAGCTGCGCGAGCTGGTCCTCGCCGGCGTTCGGCATCGCCCGCTCGTCCAGCTCGACCTTGCCGGTGAACAGGTTGAGCCCGAATAGACGGTGCGACGCTTCGACACCACGAGAGGCAGACGGGCCGCGTATCAGGGTGTCCGCGTCGACGAAGATCTCGTGGCGCTTCAAGTCGATCACCGGGGTGCCGGTAATGCCGACCTCGGGCGAGATGTCGCCGCAAGGCAGGTCACCGGATGGCACGGGCTTCGCCAGGTGGCGTGACCACAGGATGCGCCCGCTGTGTGCGGCCATCACGTAGACGGTGTCGTTCTCGGTCGCCGCGACGACGCGGCCGTCGGCGACGAGCGGCTCGCCATACAGCTGCCCGTCGAGGATCGGCGAGGTCCAGGCCCGCCGCGAAGGCAGCAGCTTGGTCTGCGCCGCCTGGACTCCGGTCGCCTCAGCAGTCCCGTGGTAGGTGGTCCAGTTGGAGCCGAAGCCGGAGGCCCGCGGCACGGGTCTCGATCTCGCCGCCCCGGCGGTCGCGCTTCCTGCTGTTGACGCCGCCGAGCCGGTCGCGGAAGAACCACAGCCGAAGCAGCAGAGCGACGCAGCCGTCACGACCGCCCCCACAGCGAGGGGTGCGCTCAGGCGCCTCCGGAGCTCCACGCCCCACCGCGGCTATCCGAGCCGCTGTTCTCACCGCGCAACCCGAGTAGCTGCCACCGTTCGCTGAGTGTACCCGGCGCTCCTCGCCGACCGCGCTCACCAGCCGTTCCGGTGCACGACGTCTTCGAAAGAGCGGCGCTTCAAGCGAGTGCCGGGCCTGAGCGGCCGGTCCACTGGATAGCCGAGATCGATCACAAACGCAACGAGCTTGTCCTCGGGAACATGGAGCACCGACCTCGCCACGTCTTGATCGCCGACGGCCGAATGACCGCTGCCGATCCCCCGATCGGCAGCGGCGATCATCATCTGCATCGCCGCTTGGCCGATGTCGAAGCGATTGCGCTCGCGGGCGCGAGGCTCCTCCTCATCCGGGATTACCATCGCGATCGCGGCAGCTGCGTTCGCGATGTGCCCGCCCCCGCGCCAGATTTTGGAGAGCTCACGGAGCATCTCACGGTCGGTGACGACGACGAAGTCCCACGGCTGATGATTCTGCGATGACGGCGCGATCCGGCCGGCCTCGAGCACACGGTCGAGATCCGCGTCGGGGATCGCTCGGTCGGCGAACTCGCGGACGTTGCGCCGAGCGGTGATGGCATCCCACGTCTCCATCTACAGCCTCCTGATTGGTGGCCACTGATCTGTATGCGGTCGGTACAGCTGCTGCAGCCTACGGATCTAATTTCCCGCGGACCTTGTGTTGGTCCGACCGGTCGTGCGTCAGGTCTGCGCGTCGAGGATGGCATCGGCGAGCCACGCCGCCTCCTCCGCCCACGAGGTGACGGGGGCGAGGGGGCGGACGACGAACTTTGAGAGGCCAGCCTCCACGTAGGCTTCGATGAAGTCGCGCAGACCGGTCCGGCCGACCGGCACGAAGGCCCGCGGATCGACGTCGGGACGGCGGGCGGCGAGAGGACGTAGAAGCTCGGCCCCGGGGGTGACGCGGGCATAAGGGATGCTCATACCGAAATGCTCGGGGTCGACCTCGCGCCCGGCACGCCCCGCCGCCTCCTGGATCTGGCGGCGGGCAGGCCCCGCCTCGAGGGAGGTCAGCTGAGCGCCCAGCCACCCGTCGGCGATCCGCCCAACACGGTCGAGCGCCTTGGGGCCGCGTCCGCCTAGCCAGACCTCCAGCGGATCCTGGACAGGACGGGCGACCGCTGCCAGCCGGTCGAATGTCCAGCGCTCCGAGCGATGATCCACCGCCTCGCCCGCCCACCATCTCCGGACCAGCTGGAGCACCTCCTCGAGCACGTCGCCCCGCCGCGCGCCATCGAGCTCGAGCGCCTGGCGCTCCCCGGGCTGCCCGAGGCCGGTGACGAAGCTGAGCAGCAGCCGGCCGCCGGAGATCTGATCGAGCTGGGCCAACTCCTTGGCCAGCAGGAACGGGTTGCGGCCAAGGGGGACGAGGTTGGCGCCCAGATGCAGCCGGCTGGTGCGCCCGGCGGCGAGGGCCAGCCCGAGCAGCGGGTCGAGCACCGGGGCGACCGGGAGGTCCGAGAGCCACAGCCCGTCGAAGCCGGCGGCCTCGAGTGATTCGGCGAACGCGGCCAACTCCGTTCCGGTCAGGGACCCAGCGTGGGGGCCGACGGCGAAGCGGATCTTCATCTCCTGACAGCCTAGACTCCGCTCCAGCCCCGACCACATCAAGCCGTGGCCATGTCGACCAGCTCCCCCAACGATTTCAACGCCCGCATCATCGAGCAGTTCCGCGCCAACGGCGGGCGGGTCGGAGAGCCGTTTGAGAACACGCCGCTGCTGCTCCTGCATCACACCGGCGCCCGGACTGGCACCGCGCGGGTCAACCCGGTCGCCTACCTGGGCGACGCGAACCGGTACGTCATCTTCGCCTCCAAGGCGGGGGCGCCGAGCAATCCCGACTGGTACCACAATCTGCGAGCCCATCCGGACGTGACGATCGAGGTCGGCACCGACACGCTCAAGGCGACCGCGCACGTGGTAACCGGCGAGGAGCGCGAGCGCCTGTTCGCGGCGATGGCCGAGCGCTCCCCCAACTTCACCGAGTACCAGCGCAAGACCGACCGCCTCATCCCGGTCATCGTGCTCGAGCCGGTCAGCTGACGGAAGCCCGCTCGCCGGATTGGCCACGGAGCCCCGGGCCCGCTCACACCGGTCAGCGCCTGCGCCCGCACCGTCCGATGCTGAGAACACGCACATGATCGGCTCCTCCGGGAAAGCGCCGCTTGCAATCTCGCGCAGATGCGCCACAGTTCACGTGCAGAGCAGTAGAGATCGGTTGGTGCGAACGTGGGAACAATGGCGCATCGCGCACCCGCCGCCCGGCGATCGGGACGGATACTCGCGCGCCTGCTCGCGCCGCTGCTGCTCTTGGGTGTCGCGGCCGCGGTCGTTCTGATCGTCAGCTCGCCACCTGCCTTTCTCCGGAACGCCAGCGCCGGCACCCAGGCACCGCGACCGGCCGCACATCGCCGGCTCCCGCCCTACTGGACCGTGCGGTCCGGCGACACGTTTGCGGTGATCGCAGGAAGGACGGGCCTGTCGGTGGACCAGCTCCAGGCCTACAACCCGACCGTCGATCCGCTCGCGCTCACGCCCGGCGAGCGTCTGAACCTGTGGCAGCACCCCCCGAAGCCCCATAGGCCCAAGGCAAAGCCGCCGGGACCGACGTTCTGGACGGTCCGACCGGGCCAGTCGTACGGATCGATCGCGGCCGCGACGGGGATCAGCATCGTGACCCTGCAGCAGCTGAATCCCGGGCTGAAGCCCGCGTCGGTGCAGCCGGGAAATCGAGTGCGCCTGCGCCGGTGAGTCACGGGGCCGGGGCCGGGCATACCGCGCCGGACACGTTCGCCATCAGTCGTCTCACCAGAGAGAAACGCCGATGACCACTGTCGCATACACAATCGCCATTGTTGATGACGCACAACCAGCCCAAGCGGCCGCGCGGACTTTGGCGATGAACCTGACGTATACGCACCTTCGGCGCCATAGTCCGTGCCCCGACGGCGCGTCGCACGAAGGTGTTTGTGACTCGATCACAACCAACTTCCGGTGCGTCGACCTTGCGCGACGACCTGCGCGGAAAGCGCGCATCCCGCATGGGCACGTCGGGCGCCAGATGGGCCACGACGTCCAGACGAGCGAGTTCGAACCCGCCTGTCAGAGACGACCGAGGAGCGCCAGCTGACGCCTCGCGTACTCGGCATGGACGGGGGATTCGGAGCGGCTCATGCGCTCGAGCGCGGCCTCGAGCAGATCCATGCGCGGCTCGTAGCCATCATCCCGCCGGGAACGTACATAGGCAACCACTGGCTTGGTCCGCCGGCGCCTGTTGCATGAGCGGCAGGCCACGGCCAGGTTCTCCGGCACGGTCCGCCCGCTGCGCGATCGGGGCAGGAGGTGCTCGGCGGTGAGATCGGTCGGCCACGGATCGCGGCCGCACCACACGCACGTCCCGCCGTCCCGACCGATCAGGTTCTCGCGCGTCATGCGCGTCTCACGGTAGCGCCGAGGCGGTGCGTCCCGGGGGAGGCTCTGACACGAATAATTCACCGAACCTGCACATGTTCTGCAATTCTGAGCGCTGTTGGTGCGAGGGGATAGCGTGGCCGTCGAGGGCATCTGAAGAAGGACGGGGTTGTGGAGAGCACATACGACGTGGTGGTCGTTGGCTCAGGGTTCGGCGGCGGCGTGACCGCCTGTCGGTTGGCCGAGCAGGGCCTGCGCGTGTGCGTGCTCGAGCGCGGGCGGCGCTTCGGTCCCGGCGACTTCCCCAACCGCCCCGAGCAGGTGCCCCTCGCCCTGTGGCATCCGACCCTCAATCCCGGCGGGATGCTCGATCTGCGCATGATGAAGGACCTGTCGGTCCTGACCGCGGCCGGCGTCGGCGGCGGGTCCCTGGTGTACGCCAGCGTCCAGCTGCGAGCCCCGGCCGACGTGTTCGAGGAGCCACCCTGGCCGCGGGCGATCAGCCGGGCCGAGCTCGACCCCTACTACGACCGGACCGAGGAGGCGCTCGAGCCGCGTGAGGTGCCGGTCGAGTCGGCGCTGCCCAAGATCAGGGCCTTCGACGCGATGGCCAAGGGCGCCAACCGCACACCGGAGCGGCTTCCGCTCGCTGTGCACTTCGGCGAGAGCCGGCGCCATCCGTTCAGCGGCGTCTTCCAGCAGGGCTGCCAGAACCTCGGGCTCTGCGACGCCGGGTGCCCGGTGCTGGCCAAGAACACGGTCGACATCACCTATCTGGCCCGCGCCGAGGCGCACGGAGCCGAGGTGTTCCCTCTGCGGGACGTGGTCCGCGTCGACCCGCCGGGCCGAGGCGGCGGCACGTGGCGCGTAGGCTTCCGCGATCTGCAGTACCGGGTCGACGGCTCGGTGGAGGCGCCGCTGCTCGTCCTGGCCGCGGGCACGATCGGAACCAGCCGGCTGCTCTTGAAGAACCGACGCCGGCTGGGTCATCTGTCGCCCGCGCTCGGCAGCCGCTTCTCGGGTAACGGCGACGCGCTGGCGCTGGCGCTCAATCCCTCGGCGGAAGGGGTTACCGGGGCGCGCACCTACTACGGCCCAAGCATGACGAGCCGGATCGACTACACCGCCGAGGCCGGGTTCATGGTCGCCGACGGCGGGCTGCCGGAGAACTTCGGCGGCCTGCTGGCCGCGATACGGGAGGTCAACGCACTGACCGGCTTGGGGCGCGTCGGTCTCCACGTCAAGAACGTGGCGACCAAGCTCGGATTGACCGACCGGCACGTTACCCACCGCACCGTGAAGCTTCGCCAAGAGCCGATCGGCGATTCGCTCGTGTTCCTGATGCTCGGACGAGACGCCGCCGACGGGCAGATGCGCCTCACACCGCTGTTCGGCTGCTTCGACATCCGCTGGAACACCCAGGACAGCGCTGGTCTGTTCGACCGGATGGGCAAGGCCGCCGCTGAGCTGGCCGGCGCCGCCGGAGCGTCCTCGTCGTTCTTCGCCTTGAAGGCCGGCCCGCTCGGCAAGTTCATCACGGTCCACCCGCTCGGCGGCTGCCCGATGTCCGACGATCCCGCCCGCGGCGTCACCGACGACCGCGGACGCGTGCACGGCTACGACGGGTTGTACGTGCTCGACGGGTCGATCGTCCCCACCGCGCTCGGCGTCAATCCGTCCAAGACGATCGCCGCGCTGGCCGAGCGCGGCGTCGCGCACCTGCTGGCCGCGCGAGGTCCGTAATGACCGACTACGAAGTTCGCCAGACGTGGCGCAACCACCTCGGCAACCAGCGGATCGATCCGCTGCGCGTCTACGCGCCGAGCACGATCGAGGAGGTGAGCCGGATCGTCCGCCAGGCCGAGGAGGACGGCGTGACCGTGCGCGCGGTCGGATCCGGCCATTCCTGGTCGGACGTCGCCCTCACGCGCGGGTTCGTCCTGGCGCCCGGGAATCTTGCCCGGCCCACGGTCGACGAGCCCGAGCTCCTGCGCCCCGAGTGGGCCGAGCGGAAGTTGGTCCGGAGCGAGGCCGGGATCCGCATCAAGGAGCTGAACGCCTACCTCGACGCGAACGGACTCGCGCTCTCCAACATGGGCGGCTACGACCATCAGACCATCGCCGGCGTGATCTCGACCTCCACTCACGGCTCGGGGATCACCTTCGGACCGCTGAACGACGTCGTGCGCTCACTCGACATCGTCGCCGCGGGCGGCCGGGTCTACCGCATCGAGGCGACTGACGGGCCCACGGATCCGGAGCGATTCGCCTCCCACTTCGCTGATCGGCGGACTCTCGTTCAGGACGATCATTTCTTCAACGCGGTCGCCGTCGGCATGGGATGCATGGGAGTCGTCTGCACCGTCATGATCGAGGTCGAGGCCAAGTACTACCTGCGCGAGGTGCGGGAATTTCACACCTGGGACAAGGTGCGCGCCGATTTAATCGAGGGCGAGGTGCTGCGGACGAACCGTCACTACGAGGTCCTGTTCAGCCCCTACGAGCGGGGGTACGCCTATCCGTGCCTGGTCACCACGCGCAACTACACGCGCAACCCGTCGCATAAGCCGTTCGACAAGCGAAGCCGCAACTGGTTGGTCGAGTTCGCCTCCGCGTTCCCGCTCACGCCGCACGTCCTGAACCTGATGGTCGACGTCAAGCCGAGCCTCTCGCCGTGGATGATGGAGAACGCCATCCGTGCCCTGCTCAAGAAGGAGTACGACAACGTCTCCTACAAGGTCCTGAACATCGGCGCCGCCAACCTGTTGCCGGCGTATTCGGGCGAGGTCGGCGTGCCGATGGACGGCCGCCACATCGAGGCGGCGGACGCGCTCATCCGAGTGGCAGCGGAGCGCCGCGAGCTCGGTGACGTGTATCAGAGCTCGCCGATCTCGTTCCGGTTCGTGAAGGAATCGAATGCGTACATGTCGATGATGCAAGGCCGCGACACGATGATGATCGAATTGATCGAGCTGAGCCGGTGCGACGGAGGCTACGAGCTGATCGCCGCCTACGAGAAGGAGCTCTCAAAGCTCGGCGGCCGTCCCCACTGGGGCCAGGTGAACTCACTGAGCGCGACCGAGGGACTGCTCGAGACGATGTATCCCCGCTACCCGGACTGGCTGAGGGTCCACAACGAGCTGAACTCGAGTGGCGTGTTCAACAGCCCGTTCACCGAGCGAGTGGGGATCTCCGCACAGCGCTTCACGCCATGAGCGCCACCGGTGCCGAGCGCCGGGCGGACTGGCTCGAAGTGGTGGAGCTTCTGCTCGTCGTGCTCGCGGCTATCGCTTACATCTACGTAATCGGATGGGTGATCAGCTGGGTTCGGCTGCTCGCCGCGCGCGTGCCGGTTGACGCATCGCTGCCCGTTCTCGACCACCAGGTGGTGTTCCTGGCCGGGTTGCGGCTGGTGATCGTCATGGCGATCGTGTTCGGAGCCTTGTGTGTGGCCGCGTACGCCGTGCATGCCTTTACCTGGCAGCAGCGGGGACCGGAATGGCACAGCGTGATCAAGCACGGCCGCCCGGCGGCCGCCGCCAGACACCACGACCGGCCGGCCGTCAACATGGACGCCCCGGTCGGCGACCGTTTCGTTCGAGTGATCGCCGGGTTCGACGTCGGCGTGATCGCCGCCACCTTCGCGCTCGCGTTCGCCCGGATCGTCAAGACGTTCATCGACCAGGCCTTCCCGCCCGCTCCGTGGTGGGACCTGCTCCTCCCCTGGGCGCTCGTGACTGCCCTTCTGGCCTTCGGACTTGCCCGGCTCGGGCCGCTGTGGGGTAATCGCGTGTTCCACGCCGCGTTGTGGACAGTCATGGTCGTCGTCGCCCTGGTGTCCTCAGCCCCGGTCGGAGTTCTGCTCCTCACGTGGGGGGGCATCGCATCGCTGGGCAGGACGTACGGCAAGGTGCGCAGCCAGCGGGGGCTGGGCGCGCTCGCCGGCGGACATCCGCGACACCTTTCGTTCGTGCTCTCTCCCCTGCCGTGGATGCTCCTCACCGTCTACGCGCTGGTGGGGATCGCCTACTACGGGCTGCCGCCGGTGACCTTCTCTCAGGCCACGGTGACGACGCCAACCGGTAACCGGGTCGGCGGTTACATCGCCCGGAACGGATCGGGCGCGTATCTGGTCACCTGCACCCCGCTCGCCGACGCGACGTCGACCAACGAGCGAGTGTCGGTCGTCCCCGCCGCCGACATCAGGAGCATGACGACGTCGACCACGCCGTTCGTGGTCGATTCGGGCTTGCGTCCCTCCCTGCCCACCGTGCTCCTGCACGCCTTCGGCATCGACGCGAGTACGCCAGCCTGGATCCGGCCCGAAGTGCGCACGGTCCGCCCCACCTGCGCGGGCGATCCGCTGCCTGCCACCAGCGTCGGGTATCTCGCGCCGCAACTCGGCGCCGGGGTCATCGCAGGGCCGGCGCCCGCAGGTGGCCGGGCGCTCGACGGAGAGCCTCCGATCGAGCAGACCAGTCCCGGCATCGCCACGCTGGCTCGTCGCTACCAACCGACGGTGCTGGTGACCGCGTCGGATCCGTTCTGGCCGGTGTCGGTGGGCGCGGTGATGGACGATCGCGGGCCTAACGGCCAGGTGACCTGCCTGCAGGGGTTCGGAGCCACGTGTCCGGCCAAGCCGCCGCGGGCCGCCCCGACTCCGGCCGACCTGCACGCGGCCGGGAGCGGCCCGGACGACTTCCTCGAGTATCCGGTCTCGCCCGCCCTGACCACCGGGCCAGGGCCCCAGCTGGCCGACTTCCTGCGCGGGCAGCAGGCGCGTCCCGGCGGACTGCCGACGCTGCGCCAGCGCCTGGCCAATCCCGGCCTGCTCGATCCGTGGACGACCGCGCAGGTTTACTTCTACTTCGCGCGGAACACCAACCCGGCGACTTGGCCCGCCCCCGACAGCGCGATCAAGGGCAACCTGATCGCGCTCCAATACTGGTTCTTCTACGCGTACAACTACTACCCCACGGTGTTCGACGCGGGATTGCTGCCGAACGCGCCGGTGGCCGGCGATCTGATCAACACCGACCTGCACCAGGGCGACTGGGAGCACGTCACCGTGCTGCTCGACGCCAAGACCAAGCAGCCGCTGTGGCTGTACACCGCCCGTCACTCGAACGAGGGTCAGTACTACGCGTGGAACAGCCCGCTGTTGACCTTCGACGAGGGGCACCCGGTCGTCCAGGCAGCGCTGGGCGGGCATCCCACCTACGACGCCCACTGCCGCGAGAGCCTGCGCTTCAACCCGGCGCTCGGGGTGATCCGGGGCCGGGTGGCCGATTGGGTCGTGTGCGGTTCGGGCCGCTTCGCCTTCCGCTGGCAGACCACGCCACTGGTCGACATCGCCAAGACGCCGTGGGCGTGCTGGCAGGGTCACTTCGGCGTGGCGACTCCGTCCGAGATCGGCGCGGCCAAGCTCAAGGAGAGCTCGATCCAGCGCACGATCGACGCGAACTACGAGGTGGCTGGTCCCCGCTCACCCCTCTGGCAGGCCGAGAACGGCCGCCTTGCCGCCGATCAGACAGCGCAGGCGGGGAAGCCGGCACCGGTGGACAACGGCGTGTGCGCGGGCGGCGCCGATCCGGCGGCGCCGGAGAACGCGGCGGTCAAGAGCGGGCCCTAAGCCGTCGCCGCGGCCGCCCACTACCCACCGCCTACCGCCCGTAGAGTCGGCAGTAGCCTGAGCGGGTGGCTACTGTGGGCGATCGAGGGCAGACTCAACCCGTCGCCGGCGAGCCCGAGCTGCTCGAGCGGGAGCGTGAGCTGGCCGCGCTCGAGGAGCTGATCGGTGGCCGCGGCGGCCGGTTGCTGGTGATCGAGGGTCCGCCGGGCATCGGCAAGACCGTGCTGCTGGCGGAGGCGAGACGACGGGGGCGCGCGGCCGGGCTGCGCGTGCTGGGTGCGCGCGGCTCGGAGCTCGAGCGGTCGTTCTCCTACGGCGTCGTCCGGCAGTTGTTCGAGCCGCTGCTCGCGTCCCTCGATGCCAGCGAGCGAGTGGGCCTGCTGGACGGGGCTGCCGCGCTGGCGCAGCCGGTGTTCGATCCTGCCCACGTCGCCGATGCGCCGGCGGCTGACTCGTCGCTGGCGACGCTACACGGCCTCTACTGGCTTACAGCGAACCTCGCCGAGCGCCACCGGCTGCTGCTCGCGTTCGACGATCTGCAGTGGACCGACCTCTCGTCGCTACGGTGGCTGGCGTACCTCCTGCCTCGCATCGAGGGGATCGAAGTTTCGGTCGTCGCCGCGCTCCGGGCGGCGGAGCCGGGCGATGAGAACGCGCTCGTAAGTCAGATCGTCTCCGACTCGGTCGCCAGCGTGCTGAGGCCGGCGGCGCTGACCGCAGACGGCGCCGCGCGCCTGTTGCGCGAGATGCTGCCCACCGCCCCTGACGACGCATTCTCAGCCGCCTGCTACGAGGAGACCGCAGGCAATCCGCTCCTGATGCGCGAGCTGCTCCACGGGGTGAGGGACGAGGGCCTTGCTCCGACCGCCGAGAACGCGTCGCGGCTGCAAGCGCTCGCGGCGCGCGCGGGATCGCGCACCGTCGCGCTCCGTCTCGCCCGTCTTGCGCCGGAAGCGACGAGCCTCGCGCGGGCGGTGGCCGTGCTCGGCGACGATGCCGACCCGCTGTTGGCGGCCGCGCTCACCGGCTTGGACGAAGAAGCGATGTCGGATGCGTGGGCCGCGCTGGCGCGAGTAGATGTCTTGCGTTCGCAATCGCCGTTGGGATTCGTTCACCCCCTGTTGCACGCCGCCGTGTACGAAGCGCTTGCTCCCGCCGAGCGGGAGCGGACACACGCCCATGCCGCGCGGCTGCTGATCGCTGCCGGTGCGGAGCCCGAGCGCGTCGCGGCGCATCTTCTGCGCAGCGTGGCGGCCGGGGATCCGCAGGCCGTCGTGACGTTGCGCGACGCGGCCCGGCGCGCCGGCGCGCGCGGAGCTGCCGAGAGCGCCGTCGCGTACCTGCGCCGCGCGCTGGCCGAGCCGCCGCGCGCGGGCGAACGCGCGGAACTGCTGGCCGAGCTCGGCGCCGTCGAGGCGTACGTGGACGGGGACGCCGCGATCGAGCACCTGGAAGCGGCACACGAGCTGATCGAGGATCCCGTTCGGCGAGCGCAGGTGGCGCTCGTGCTCGGCCGCCAGCTGTTCTTCCTGCGCGCTGAGGAATCGGATTCGGTCTACACCGCCGCACTCCAGGAGCTCGGGGAAAGGGACGCCGAGCTGGCACGGATGCTCGCGTCCGGCCTGATCCACAGTGGGCTGTTCGTACCTGGCCGGCACGACGCCGCGCGAATGCGGTTGGAGGGTATCCGCGACCGTGCCGAGGGCCGGACGGTCGGTGAGAAGCTGCTGCTGTCGCTGCTCGCGTTGCACGATGCGGTGGCGGTCGCGGACGGCGCCGAGGTTGTCGTGGGACTCGCGCGCCGTGCGCTGGCGGAGGGACTGCTAGTCCGCGGCGACGTCTCGGGCGCCGTGTTCCCGCTGTGCACGGTGCTCGGAATGGCCGACCTCGACGAGGTCCTGATCGTGTTCGAGGACGTGCTCGCCGAGGCCCACCGGAGCGGGTCGATGTCCGACTTCGCCGCTGCGAAGGTGTTTCGCGCCCAGACCCTGGTGTGGCGCGGCGATCTGGGCGAGGCGGAGGCCGACAGCCGCGACGCTCTGGCCGTTGCCGGTAGCTGGGGAGCGACGGCTCGCTTCGCCGGGCACGCCACGGCGTTTCTGGCCGACTCCTTGATGGAGCAGGGCAGGCTCGATGACGCTGCCGCCGTGGTCTCGGGCGCCGAGTCGCTGCCGGAGAGCGCCCGGATGCTGTATCTGCGCGACAGCGCCGGCCGCTTACGGATCCTGCGCGGCGATCTGGCCGGCGGAGCGGCGGAGCTGCTCGATGCGGGGCGGCAGTTCGAGTCGGTCGGCAGCCGCAGTCCGGCCCTGATCGCGTGGCGGTCCTCGGCGGCACTCGCGCTGCTGGCACTCGGCGATCGCGATCAGGCCGGCGGCCTGGCCGAAGAGGAACTCGAGCTCGCGCGCGCGTGGGGCGCTCCCCGCGCGCTCGGCGCTTCACTGAGAGCAGCGGGATTGATCGACGGCGGCAGACGCGGGCTGGCTCGGCTCGAGGAGGCGGTCGAGGTGCTGACCGGCTCGCCGGCGAAGCTCGAGCACGCTAAGGCACGGACCGAGCTGGGGGCCGCTTTGCGCCGCGCGGGTCAGCGCGTTAATGCCCGCGACCATCTCCGGCGTGCGGTGGAGCTCGCCAGCATCTGCGGCGCGGCACCGCTCGCCGCCCGCGCCGAGACCGAGCTGCTCGCCACGGGGGCGCGTCCTCGCCGCGTCGCGCTGAGCGGCGTCGAGTCGCTCACGCCGAGCGAGCGACGAGTCGCCGAGCTCGCGGCCCAGGGACCGACCAACCGCGAGATCGCGCAGACGCTGTTCGTCACCCAGCGAACGGTCGAGGTTCACCTGACGAGCGTCTTCCGCAAGCTCGACATCAGCTCGCGCTCGCAGCTCGCAGCCGCGCTCGAGAGCGTGTCCGGGCCGTAGCCCCGGCGTCGGTCCGGCCGCAAAACACTTCGGAAGAGTTTGGGGGGTGCACACGATGTGGGCGGCGGCTCACGGGCGCACCATGGATCCACGCCCCCTGATCCGGGGCGGACTCCTTCTCACAGACGAACCGCCGGAGGCCCCATGTCTTCCCCACCACCCGTCCTCTCTTTCCTGGCGACTCGCCGCGGCAAGCTCACGCTGGCCTTGCTGTGCGCGGTCGCGTTTCTCGACTTCGTCGACGCCTCGATCGTCAACATCGCGCTTCCCTCCATCCGCCGAGCACTGCATTTCTCAGTTGCGGGGCTCCAGTGGGTGCCCAGCGGCTACCTCCTCACCTACGGCGGGTTCATGCTGCTTGGCGGCCGCGCCGCCGACCTGATCGGCCGGCGCCGGGTGCTGATCTCGGGCGTGATCGTGATTGGCGTCTCGTCTCTGATCGGCGGGCTCGCCGAGAGCTCGGGTGTCTTCATTGGTGCCCGCCTCGCCCAGGGCCTCGGCGCCGCGATGACGCTCCCCGCGGCGCTCTCGATCCTCACCACCAGCTTCAAGGAAGGCAAGGACCGGCACACCGCGCTCGGGATCTGGGGCGGCGTGGCGGGAATCGCCTCGGCGGTCGGGGTTCTGCTCGGTGGCCTGCTGACCGAAGGGCCCGGGTGGCGCTGGGTGATGTTCGTGAACCCGATCGCGGTCGTGCTCGTGCTCGGCGCGATCCTGCGCATCATCCCGGGCGATCGGGAACGCGCGCGCCTGGAGAACTTCGACGCCCTTGGAGCCGTGCTCGCGACCGGCGGGACGCTGCTGCTCGTATTCGCGCTGGTCAAGGCTCCGACGGTCGGGTGGGGCAACGCACGGACCATCGCCGAGCTCGCCGGCGCGGTGGCGCTGCTGGTCGCGTTCGTGGCCAACGAGGTTCGTCACCGCAATCCGCTCGCACCGCTGTCGATCTTCCGTATCAACGGGCTGGGGTTCTCGAACCTCACCCAGCTGATCGCCTTCGCCGGGTTCCTTGCGGTGTTCTTCTACCTCACGCTGTACATGCAGAACGTGCTCGGCTACTCGCCGATCCAGACGGGCGCCGCCTACCTGCCGCTCTGCTTCGCGATCGGCATCGCGGCGGGGGTCTCCTCGCAACTACTGTCCCGCGTCGGCACGCGGCCGGTGATCGTCGCCGGCGCCGTAATCGCGGCCGCAGGGATGTACTGGCTCTCGCGGATCCCGGTCCACGGATCGTTCCTGTCGAACCTGCTCCCGGGGATGCTCGTCCTCTCGGTCGGCATCGGCCCCGTGTTCGTCGGTGTCACCACGGCGGCCAACGCGGGCGTCAGCGCCGATAAGGCCGGACTGGCCGCGTCGCTGCTGAACGCATCCCAGCAGGTCGGCGGCGCGCTCGGGCTGGCGATCTTCACGGCGATCGCGACCAGCCGAACCCGCGACCAGCTGGCGGCGCACGCCCCGGTCGCACACGCGCTGACCGCCGGCTTCCAGCGGGCGCTGTTCGTCGGCGCGGTCCTGATCCTCGCTGCGGCGGTGATCGGCCTGCGCGCCACCAACACTCGCGGCGAGGAGGCCGACCGCTCCACCGATGCGGTCCCCGAGCCGGCGACCGCGTGACACCGACAACGAGCAATCGAGACCCAGCGGAGATCCAATCTCACACAGGAGCTGACATGACAACCGACAACTCCCCACGGAGCGTGCTGGTGATCGGCAGGAGCCAACTCGTCCTTGACGACGCGGTCGCCGGCCTGCGAGACCTCGGCTATACCGCCCAGGCAACCAATGAGTTCTTCAGCGACATCATCGGCCGGTTCGACCCGACCGAGCTCGATCTGGTCGTGTTCGGTGGAGCGGTCCCCCCGGAGCGCAACGCCGAACTACGAGAGAAGATCAGCGCTATCAATCCGAAGGTCATCTTCGTCCAGGGCCTCGCCGGCATTCCCGGCCTGATCATCAAGCAGATACAAGGCGCATTCGCGGTCGAGCACCAGGGCCCCACCAAGGCACCGGCCTACATACCCGACGAGCGGACGATCCGGGTGTCCCTCGTCGAGCCGGCGGAGGTCAAAGTGACCATGTGGTGGGCGACCTCGGTCGTGCCGCCGGACCCCAAGAGCGACTCGCTCGTCGTCCTCGACGACTACCTCACCGTCGGGGATCACGCGGTCGCGGTTCCCGACCACATTCCGCCGACGCGCGCGTTCGCCACCGTGCAGGTCGGCGCGGCCGTCCATGCGCTCAACCTCGCTACCGAATGAACCGAGCATTTAGCTGAGGCTGAATCTCTTGCTCGACGCCTAGGGCAAGAGAAACCCTACGTCGCGGTGCGTCCTGAGCAGCTGTGAACGATGCGGACGCGGGAGGAGGTGCGGTGCGGCGTTCGGCTTCGGTGGGGATGCGACGACGGACGCGGTCGAGCCACGCTCGCGGGGGCGGTGACGCCGACGGGCTCAAGGACCCACATGACGGTACGTCGCCTAACGAAAGGAAGGGATTATGCGATCCAGGGCCAGATTGCTAGGGGTGCGGGGCCCCGTGCTGCTGGTAGCGATATCGATCGGGCTCGCGGCCTGCGGCTCGAGCAGCAAGTCGAGCAGCTCTGGGAGCTCGAGCGGCCGTGCCAGCTCGAGCAGTAGCTCAGCAATCAGTTCGGAGCAGGCGAAATTTGCGCCGCGGGTGACCGCCCCGGCGAATGCGGTGAAGGGCGGAACACTGACCGTCATCGCCAACGGGGATGTCGACTACATCGATCCGGGCGCCGCGTATTACCAGCCGACCTACATGGTCGATCTGGCGGTGGATGAGACGCTGATGGGCTGGCCACCCGCCGACACCGCGGCTCCGCAGCCGCTGCTCGCGGCGAGCGCGCCGGCCATCACCAACGGCGGCAAGACAATCACGTTCAAGATCAAGCCGAACATCCATTACAGCCCGCCCACGGGTGGTGGACCCGGCTGGAGCAAGCCGGTGGTCTCGGCCGATGTCAAGTACGCGATCGAGCGCAGCCTGATACCGGGCGTGCCGAATGGCTACTCGTCGGTGTACTTCGCCGACGTGGTGGGCATGGCACAGGCTCAGGCCGCGGCCAAGAAGGACCCGACGAAAGCGCCGAACATCAGCGGCATCGCCACGCCGGATTCCTCGACGATCGTCTTCCACCTGAGCAAGTCTTCATCAATCGGCGTGATCGACGCCCTGTCGCTGCCGGTCTCCGCGCCGGTGCCGCAGGGGTATGCCGCCAAGCTCGACGCGCAGACGCCGTCGTCGACCTACGGACAGCATCAGCTTGACGCCGGCCCGTACTACATCGCGAACTACCAGCCCGGCAAGCAGATCGTCTTGCAACGCAACCCGAACTACACCGCGGGGTCGGACTTCCGCCCGGCTTACCTGAACAAGATCGTGGTGCAGGAGGGTTACTCGGATGAGAACTCCGCGGCGCGGAAGATCCTCACCGGTCAGAGCATGGTCAACTTCGACTTCGACGCCACCGGTGAGGCGCTGAAGCTCGCCGCCCTTTCGTATCCGAAGCAGCTGACACTGACGCCGGCGGGCAGCAGCCGGTATATCTCCCTCAACACATCCAAGCCTCCGTTCAACAACATCGACATTCGCAAGGCCGTCGTTGCTGGGTCAAACCGTCTCGCGCTGCTCGACACGCGCGGGGGCCTGCTCAGCGGCGCGCTCGCCACGCACTTCATCCCGCCGGGGATCCCCGGCTTCCAGCAGGCCGGAGGAAACGCCGGCCCGTCGAATCTCGACTTCATCCAGCATCCCCAAGGGGACCCGTCGCTGGCTGCGTCGTACATGAAGAAGGCCGGCTACACGAGCGGCAAGTGCAACAACAGCCAGGGCCCCGGTCACTGCACGGTCACGATGGTCAGTGACAACACGCCGCCCGGGAGCAACACGGCGCAAGTGTTCAAGGCGCAGTTGGCGGCGCTGGGCTTCAACGTTCAGCTGCATCCCGTCGAGCACGCCACGATGTACACGAAGTTCTGCAACGTCGCCGCCAACGATCCCAATATCTGCCCGAACGTCGGGTGGGTGAAGGACTTCAACGACGGACAGGCGATTCTCGACGTTCCGTTCAACGGCGCCACGATTACCGCCAGCCCGACCAACAACGCCAATCAGGCGAAGCTGAACGACCCGGCGGTCAACGCCGCGCTCAACTCGGCCAAGTACATCACCGACCCGACTCAGCGGGCCGCCACCTACGGCAAGATCGACGACGAGATCATGGCCCAGGCTCCCGACGTGCCCTGGGATTTCGACTACGAGACCAACATCAACTCGGCCAACGTGGTCCCGGTGGTCAACGAGTTCAACGCCACTGACGACCTGGCCTTCACCTCTGTGAAGTGAGTCGAGCGAGGAGAGCAGCGGGCTCTGAGCGGGCCCGCTGCTCGATCGGCTGATCGCCGGCGTATCAACGGGCGTTCACGCGCGTCTGTTGTGTACGGGCGCAGCGCCGAGATCCGCGGGCGCCGCCAGCGACGCCCACCGAAAGGCCGAAGCATGTGGACCTCCAACGTTGATTCGTACTCTGCGCCATCGTTGTCGCCCTCGTCTGACGACGCGCCCACGGCCGGTCCTGCGCCCCGACGCGGTCGCGGACGCCGCGTGACTGCCCGCACCCAGCGCCGACTTGTCGGCTCGTTGAGAAGGCTCGCGGACCGCGAGTCGCCTCGCGTCGCGGCGCGCCGCCGGTTCGAGGTCCTCCTCCCGGACCGCGTCGACTCCGTGCGCGCCGATCTCCTGGAGATCGCCGCGTTGCTCGAGCGCGCGTCCGAGCCCGACCCCGGCTGCGTGACGGCGCTGCACCGTCTGCTCACGGACGGGTGCGAGAGCCCGCTCTACAACGCCGACCTCCACCCGTCCGAGTTGCGGGCGACCCTTCACCACGTTCACTCGCGTCTCGCACCAGCGCTGCCTGCGGGCGTCGGATCCTGAGCGAGTCTGGCCATGTCGCGAGATACTGAGGCGGTGACCGACGAGCTTCCCGAGTACGTGCTCCGCAATCGCGCGGCGTGGGAGGTGCTGGCGCCGGAATACGTGGAGCCGGGTCGGCACGGCTGGCAAACCGAGCCCTCGTGGGGCATCTGGTCGGTGCCCGATTCGGACTTACGGGTGCTGCCGGAGAGCCTCGCCGGCCTCGACGCGATCGAGCTGGGGTGTGGAACCGCCTACGTGTCGGCGTGGCTCGCCCGGCGCGGCGCGCGGCCGGTGGGGATCGACATCTCGGCCGAGCAGCTACGGTCGGCGCGCACCTTCCAGCGCGAGTTCGGGCTGGACTTCCCGCTCTGGCAGGGGAACGCGGAGTCGGTTCCCGCCGCCGACGAGAGCTTTGACCTGGCCATCTCCGAATACGGGGCCAGCATCTGGTGTGACCCCTACCGGTGGATTCCCGAGGCGGCGCGGCTGCTGCGCCCGGGCGGACAGCTCATCTTCCTGTCCCATGGCGTGATCGCGCTGCTGACCTTCCCCGACGATCCCGATGCGCCGGCCGGCGAAACGCTCCTACGCCCGTACTTCGGCATGCATCGCTTCCAGTGGCCTGGCGAGGAGTCCGTGGACTTCGGTCTTCCGCACGGCGAGATGATCGCGTTGCTGCGGCGGTGCGGGTTCGTCGTCGACGAGCTGATCGAGGTCCGTCCCCCCGAAGGCTCGACGACGGGCTTCCCGCTCGCGACGCTCGAGTGGGCTCGGCAGTGGCCCTGTGAAGAGATCTGGATCGCCCGCAAGCAG
Organism: uncultured Solirubrobacterales bacterium; assembly: GCA_963834625.1. Taxonomy (GTDB): domain Bacteria; phylum Actinomycetota; class Thermoleophilia; order Solirubrobacterales; family Solirubrobacteraceae; genus Palsa-465. The sequence continues at coordinate 52,210 of CAWICM010000003.1, forward strand.
GGCTGACCCCAGACCTCACCGCCGGGACCCGTCCGTCACCATGCCGGGGTGGATCGCGAGGCTCTGAAGGACCTCTGCCTGAGTTTCCTCGGCTCGGAGGAGACGTTTCCGTTCGGCCCTGAGAACTCGGTGTTCAAGGTCGGCGGCAAGATCTTCGCCCTCTCACGGCTGGACGGCGACCCGCTCAGGGTAAGCGTCAAGTGCGAGCCGCCCCTCGCCGAAGAGCTCCGCGCCGCCCACCCCGCGATCACCCCCGGATACCACCTCAACAAGCGCCACTGGAACACGGTCGTGCTCGACGGCTCGCTCCCGGAGCGGATGATCGCCGACATGGTCGAGGACTCCTACGACCTCGTGGTCAGCCAGCTTCCGCGCGCCCGGCGCCGAGCACTCGGCGTGCCGGACGCCGGTCGCGGGTAGGCGAGGGCCATGTCCGAAGACGCCGTTTGGACGAGTCGACGCAGCGTGGTCCGCACGCAGCGGACGGCCGGTGCCAGCCGCCGGACGGTGCTGATCGCGGCTGGCGCGAATGCGCTCGTGATGGTGACCAAGCTGGCCGGAGGGCTCCTGAGCGGGTCCTCCGCGATGCTGGCCGAGGCGGTCCACTCCCTGGCGGACACGGCAAACCAGCTCTTTCTGCTCGTCTCGATCGAGCTGGGGTCGCGCGAGCCGACGCCCGAGCAGCCGTTCGGGTACGGCCGCATGCGCTTTCTGTGGACGTTCATGGCCGCCATCGCGACGTTCATCGCCGGGGCGGTGTTCGCGATCGGCTACGGCGTCTACGAGCTGCTCGCCGGCGGGGAGTCGAGCGGCTACGCCATCGCCTATGCGAGCCTGGCCATCGCGCTTGTCGCGGAGGGCACATCGTGGATGCGGGCGAACCGGCAGACGCGCGCCGAGGCGGCCAAGGCGGATCTGCCCCTGTTGCGCTACGTGCGAGAGAGCCGTGACCCCAACGTGAAGATGGTCCTGTTCGAGGACACGGCGGCGCTGGCGGGCCTGGCCATCGCCTTCTGCGGGCTGCTCGCCGACCAGCTCACCGGCGCCAGGGTGTTCGATCCGCTTGCCTCGGTGGCGATCGGCCTGCTCCTCGTTTGCGTCGCCGGATGGATGGCCCACGACACCTCGGAGCTGCTGATCGGTGCCGCTGCCCGGCCCGCGGAACGGGCCGCGCTCCAGGAAACGCTCGAATCGCTCGACGAGATCGACAACGTGCTCGAGCTGCTCACGATGGTGCTCGGCCCGAACTCGCTGATGGTCGCCGCCCGTGTCGACTTCGCCTCTGGTCTCACCGACGATCAGGTCGAACGCGCCTCCGAGGAGATCGACCAGCGGCTGCGCGAGGCCGTCCCGGACGTCACCGAGGTGTTCCTCGACGCGACCACGACTCCCCATGGAAGAGGGGTTGACGGCGGCGAACGCGACGCCTAGGCTGTTAGGTGATTACTTAACAAGGGGGCCGCGAGATGGCTGACGCGTTCGAGACAGCGGGCTTGACGCCACGCAAGATTCACCGCTATGGCTGGAAGCCATCACTGCCGGATCTACGCGACCACGTCGCGGACGCATCGGGGCTGCCCATCCTCGAAGAGGTCGACCCCAGGGCGGACCTTCCGCCGGTGTTCGATCAGGGGCACCTCGGAAGCTGCACAGCCAACGCGGTGGCCGCGGCCGTTGAGTACGACGCCAAGCTGAACAGCTCCGATCCAGGGGGGCTGTCGCGGCTGTGGATCTACTACTTCGAGCGAAAGCTCGAAGGCGCTCCAACCGATCAGGACACCGGGGCCTTCGGTCGCGACGGGTTCAAGGTCTGCAACAAGCTGGGCGTGCCGCCTGAGAAGGACTGGCCCTACGACATCGCCCAGTTCTCGGTGCAGCCGCCAACCAGCCTCGACGCCGAGGCCGCACAGCACCGCATCTCGAACTACCGCGTGGTGCCGCGCAACCTCGACTCGATGAAGGCCGTGCTGTCCAACCGCCAGACCATCGCCTTCGGGTTCTCCGTGTACGAGGCCTTCGAGTCTCAAGAGGTGGCCAAGACCGGCATCGTCCCGTTGCCCAACCGCGACGAGAAGTTGCTCGGCGGCCACGAGGTCCTGCTCGTCGGCTATCTGAAGGACCAGCCCAACTACGGGCTGGTTCGCAACTCGTGGGGAGCGGATTGGGGCCTGCAGGGCTACTTCCTGATGCCCTGGGCCTACCTGCTCGACACCCACCTGGCCAGCGACTTCCGCACGATCCGGCGGGCGGCCGGCAAGTAGCGCACCTGTAAAACGCAGCAAAGCTGACCTCCCGCCGGCGCTCCGTGCACATAAGCATGGTGTGCATGCTTATATGCGAAGACCGGGCAGCCGAGCGCCAGTTTGCTGCGTTTTACAGAGGACGACGCGTCTCGGCGAGCGCCTGGACGAGCCGCTCCCCCGGCAGGCCGTACGCCACGATGCCGTCGCGTCCCTCCATCGTCGCGGCGGCGAGGACCGCGTTGACGATCGCCTCCTCGGTGGCCTCGACCACCGCGTCGAACAGGGCGGTGATGTAGACGTCGGCCAGCATCGCGAGCTGGAACGTGTGCGGTGCCTGCTCGTCGATCCCGCCCGCCGTCATGCCCCGGTTGCCGGTGGCGAAGCACAGGAACAGATCGCCGCTCGTGTGCTCGCCCACCCCTCCGACGCGCGCCACGCCGAGCCCGGCCCGTTGGGCCAGCCGCGTGCACTGATGGGGCAGCAGCGGCGCGTCGGTGGCCACGATCACGATGATCGAGCCGGCGCCCTCGGGCGTCCGGGGCTTTGGACCGGCATCGGGAGCCCCCGGGAGCGGGATGTCGTCGAGCGCTCGGCCGACCGACACGCCGTTCACCGCGAAGCGCTCGCGCCGGCCGTGGTTGGCCTGCACGAGGACGCCCACCGTGTGGCCGCCGTCGGACTCGCGCAGCACCCGCGACGCGGTCCCGATCCCGCCCTTGAAGCCGTGGCAGATCATTCCGGTGCCGCTGCCGACCGCGCCTTCCTCGACCGGACCGTCACCGGCCGCGACGAACGCATCGTGGACGTGCTCGGGCCGGACGTGGAAGCCGTTGAGGTCGTTGAGCAGTCCGTCCCAGGTCTCGGCCACCACGGGCAGCGACCATTCCGATCCTCGTCCCGGGTCGGTCGCGAGCATCTCCGCCAGTAACGCGTCGCGCACCACACCGACGCTGTGGGTGTTCGTCAGGCCCACCGCCGTGGTCAGCATGCCCGACTCGCGCACCCACTCCAGCCCGGTCATCTCGCCGTTTCCGTTCAGCCGATGCGCGCCGGCGAACATCGGCTGCTCCCACACGCGGCCCGGGGGGATGACGACCGTCACCCCCGTCCGCACAGGCCCGCGCCCCACCACGAGCGGCCCCGAGCCGTCGATCAGCGTGCGGTGCCCGACCCGCACCCCGGCCACGTCGGTGATCGCGTTCAGCGGTCCCGGCGCGCCGTGGCCGATCGTGATCCCGTGATCACGCGCGCGCATTCCGTATATTTATAGACATATATATAGCTCTATACGTATATACATCGAGGATCAGGCGATCGAGCCCTCGGCCATGGCGCGCTGGATCGCCTCCTGGGCCTTCAGCGTCTGCGGACCGGGCGCGTCGGGCAGGATGACCTCGCCGATCGCGGCGATCGGCTGGCCCAGCCGCGCCGTCGAGGCCAGGAACGCCTCCTCGGCCCCCGCCGCATGCTCCAGTGAGAAGCTTCCCTCCTCGACCGGCAGGGTCTCGAGGATCACCCGCCGCGTGATCGAGGCGAGGATCCCGGTCTCGAGCGCCGGCGTCTGCAGGCGCCCGTCGCGCACCCAGAAGACCGAGCACGTCGGTCCCTCGAGTACCGTCCCATCCGAGCCGACCAGCAGCGCCTCGTCGAAGCCCGCGGCCACCGCGCGCCGCGACGCCAGCATGTTGGCGCCGTACGACAGCGACTTGACGCCGTCGAGGAGCCCCGACGGGTTGTAGGTGACCGGCAGCAGCCGCACCGGCTTGGTCAGCTCGGAGGGATCGCCTCGCGACTCCAACCGGCAGAGCCGATGGCCGCCGCGGGTCAGCACGATGCGGATCACCGCGTAGCCCCGGGTCGCCCGCGCCAAAAGCACGTCGATGTCCGACTCGATCAGATCGCGCGGACAGGGCAGATCCAAGGCAGCGCAGGAGCGCTCGAGCCGGTCAAGGTGAGCCCCGCGCGCGAACGGCCGGCCATCAACGACGGGAAAGGCATCGAACGCGCCGTCGCCGCGGATCAGCCCGTCGTCGCCGACGGGGATCATCGCCTCACCGGCGCGCATCAGCTCGCCATCCAGAACCACCGGCCACTCGGCAGCATCGGCGGGACCGGCGTGAGTGAGGGGATCGAGGGTGCTCATCGCAGATCGAGAGGGCAGCTCAACTGTAGATCTTCTGCTGGCCCACCTGGAGGGCGAGCAGCAGTTGGGCCACGATCACCGGCATCGCCTGGCTCGGCGACTCCGCCCGGTATTCGGTGGTGCGCGGCGTCGGCTTGGCCACGCCCGGAATGCATTCGCAGATCGAGGCGATCGTCGTCGAGTTCCATTCGAACGTGTAGGTCAGCTCGCCCTCGTGGACGTGCGGCTCGCGACGACCGACCTCACGCAAGGCACCGGCCACGCCCTCGCGGATGCCCTGCCCGGTCACCGTGGGATGCAGGCACGAGGCGACCAGCATGTCGAGCCCGTCCTTGACCGCATACGTGGGCAGGTCCTGGCCGAGCACCGCGCGCGCCTCCTGGCAAACCTTGTCATCGCCGGCCACGAACGCGACCGGAACGCCCAGCTCGCCGGCCACCAGCGCGTTCAGCCGGGTCTCGCCGATCGGCTCGCCGTCGAGCAGGAGGTTCTGCACCTCCTTGCCGAGCAGGGTGTGGTTGAGGACGCCGCCCTCGGTTCCCGCGCACGAGTGGTATCCGACGAAAACCGCCGCGTCGTAGCTCGAGTCGAGTCCCTGCACCATGCACATGGGCTTCTGGAATCCCTTGATCATGCGCGCCCGCGGGTCGAGGTGCTCGAGCAACAGGTTGCGCATCGTCCAGTGCGAGTCGTTGACCAGCACCTCGGTGGCGCCGCCGTCGTACGCCCCGAGGATCGCCGCGTTGGCGTCGCCGGTCATGAACACGCGCCCGCGCGCGTAGTCCGGCCATCCGGGAGCACATCCTCGGGATCGGTGACGCCGGTCACCCCCTCCATGTCGACCGAGATGAAGACCTTCATCGGTTCACCTCGGCAGCCGCCGGTAGCTCGTGCTCGGGCACGGTCAGATGCGACCAGTATCGGTCCGAGCGCGGGGCCAGGAACCCGAAGTAGTAGATGACGCCGCCGACGAAGATCGCGGCGCAGATGATCAGGTCGCTGCCCTTCTGCTGGCTGATGGCGAGCCCCACCCCGACCAGGGCGATCACGGGAGGGACCGGCCACAGCGGCATCTTGAACGGCCGCTCGAGGTCCTTCTGACGCACGCGACTGACCAGCGCCGAGATCGCGATCAGCGCGTACAGGATGATGATCAGCACCGCGGTGAACGTGACGACGCTGATCAGACTCGACTGTGCGCACAGGATCGCGCCCAGGACTCCGACCGTCATCGTCGCCACCCAGGGCATCTTGAACCGCGGGTTCACGTAGGCCAGCGCCTTGGAGATCGGCGCGGGCCAGGCCATGTCACGGCCGCTGGCGTAGGCCACCCTCGCGAACTGGAGCGTGATCGCCAGCGAGGCGTTGAAGATGGCCAGGATCGCGCCCCAGGTGACGATGTCGACCGCAGTGTGGCCGAACGAGGAGCGCACCACGTCGGTGACCGGCGTGGAGGAGTGCAGGAATGCCGGCAGGTCGGACGTGCCCAGCAGGACCGCGATGAACGGGATCACCTCGAACACGATCCCGATCGACGCGGCCAGCACGACCGCCTTGCCCACGCTGGAGGCTTCGCCCTCGGTCTCCTCCGAGAAGTTGATTGCGCTGTCGTACCCGTTTACGGAGAACAAGGCCGTGGCTAACGCCGCGATGATCGCGCTCGTTCCCACCGGTCCGATCCCGTTCGTCCCCACCGCCAGGTGCGGATGGGTGAACGTGCTGAACGACTGGTGCACGTTCGTGAAGCCCGCTACCGCGAGCATGATCACCACTCCGAGCTCGAGCGCCAGGAAGAACGCCATCGTCACCGCGTTCCAGCGCACGTCCAGGCAGGCGATCAGCGCGACGAAGATCATCATGCCCGCTGCGATCCACTTGGTCGACAGGCTCGGGTACAGCGCGTTGATGTAGGTGCCGATCCCGAAGGCCACGCTCGCGGGCAGGAAGATCGCCTGGCCGATGTAGTCGAGCAGGGCGAGGAATCCGATCGGCCGGCCCAGCACGCGGGTGACGATCGAGTAAAGCCCGCCGGCCACCGGGAACATCGAGCCGAGCTCGCCCATGCACAGGGCCACGTTGAGCGCGATGAAGCCACCAATCAGGTAGGCCCACAGCGAGCCAGTCCCGGCGGTGGCGATCACCGCCGTGGCCACAACCAGCAGCGACGCGGTCGGGGTGATGTCCGAGAGCGTCAGGGCTAGGTTGCCGAGGATGTTCAGCCCGCGCTGGAGCTGGGGCTGGTAGCCCATCTCCTCCAGCAGCAGCTCACTCTCGACGTCGTGCCCTTCAGGTTGATGAGGGGTGGTGTGGCTCAACTCGCGGCTCCTTCCTCGGCGAATATCGAAAGCGGCAGGGTGAATCCGACGTTCCACATCCCGGCGTCGACGACCTCGAGGATCTTGAGGTCACCGGCCAGGCTGCACAGCATGTAGGCGTCCTGGCGTGGGAGTCCGTGCTCGGCGACGATCCACTCGACCATCGCCAGCACCGACTTACGCGTGCCTTCCATCAGATCCGGCGCGATTCCCATCGCCCCGTGGTGCCCTCGCGCGTCGACCTCGGGAGTGAGCGCACCGGCCGTGCGGAAGTACGGCGCCGTGATCGTCCGCTGCTCGACCGAAACGCGCAGGCTCGCGCGCATGTCACATTCCATCGCCGCGACGCACACTTCTCCGTCGCCCTGCATGGCATGTGGATCTCCGCAGGAGAACAGCCCTCCCTCGCACCACACGGGCAGCCACAGCGTCGAGCCCCTGGTCAGGTGGCGCGTGTCGATGTTGCCCGCGCCCTTGTGGGGCGGGAACGCCGACGCGGTGGCGGGCTCATCCGGGTGATTGCCCATCGTGCCCAAGAACGGGGTGAACGGGATCCTGATCCCGGGTGCGAAATCCACGTGCGTGCCGTTGCGCAGGTCAAACGTACGCAGATACGCATCAGGGAAGTGGTCGGGCAGCGTGCCCAGCTCCGGCAACTGCACGCACCAGCCCCACTCGCCGGGCGTCAGCTCGAGGATCTCGATTCGCAGGGTGTCACCCGGCCTGGCACCCTCGACGTACAGCGGCCCGAGCAGGTTGTACAGCGTGTCGAAGTCGAAGTTCGTCTGTTCGAACGTGTCGCCTTCCTGCACCTGACCGTGCCCGGCCATCAGGATGTCGTAGTGCACGACGTCACCCGAGGCAACACGCAGGGTCGGTTCGAGCGTGTTGTCCCAGTTGTGGTGGATTCGCTGGGCGTCTATCTGGTGCTCCATGCGGGTCTCCTCTCTGCGTCGATCTCTCTCCACTCCCGGGTGGCCACCGGCCACACGTCCACGATCGCGTCCTGGTCGACCACGAGCATCTGCGAGTGCAGGTTCGCCGCCGCGCACGCGTGGTTGGGAACGACGCGAAGGCGCGCGCCCACCGGGATCTCGCAGGGCTCCTCGCTGTGCACGATTGCCTGTTCCTCGTACAAGCGATCGATCCGCAGGCCGGGTTGTCCCTCGATCAGCCCGAACCCCGGCGTCAGGGCGCTCAGGCGCTCGGCGGCCAGCGCCTTGGAGCCGGAGTCCAGGATGAGCCGGTCGGGCGCCGGGCGCGAGGTGACGGTGGCGAGCACGGACAGCGCGCACCGCTCGGGCGCGACGACCCCGAGCGCGACCTGCGTCGCATCGTAGAACACGTAGTTGCCGGGGCGGATCTCGGTGATCCCTTCCGCTGAGCGCATGGCGTGCGACGTGGGTGTGCTGCCGACACTGCGCACCGCGACTTCGATGCCGCGATCGGCCAGCGCTCCCACGGTGCGGCTGACCGCGTCGTGCTCGTCGCGCGCGGCGGCCGCGACGCCGTCCTGGGCGGTCGCGCCGTACGCGTGCCCGCCGAAGGTGAGCAGCCCGTCGAACGAGGCATGGGTGGCCGTCTCGATGGCGGCCGCGACCGCCTGGGCGCTGGCCTCGCCGGGAGGCGTTCCGAACCGGCCGACGCCGCAATCGACCTCCCACAGATAGCCGATCTCGACGCCGCCGCGCCGGCAGGCGTCATCGAGCGACGCGACCGCTTCCGCACCATCGACGGCCACGCGGATTCGCGCGCGGCGCGCCAGCGCGATCAGCCGCTCAAGGCGCCATTCCCCGATCGGGGGCGCGGTCAGCAGGAGATCGTCGGCGCCCTCCGCGGCGAAGCCCTCGGCCTCGGTGAGGGTGGCGACGGTCAAGCCGGTGGCGCCGTGATCGCGCTGAAGCGCCGCGATGGCCGGCGACTTGTGCGTCTTGGCATGCGGCCTGAGCGCGACGCCGAGCGATCGGGCGCGCTCGGACATCTCCCGGATGTTCCTGACCAGCCGGTCGCGGTCGACGACCAGCGCCGGCGTGATCACCTCATCCAGGCCCGACCGCCTCACCATGGCGGCGTCGCCGCCCCGATCACGGCCGCCACGCCCACGTTCGAGGCGTTGCGAAAGGCATGCGGGCGCTCGGTCCGGAAGCGAATCAGGTCGCCCTGGCGGAGCTTGTGACACTCGTTCTCGATCAGGAGCTCGACCTGGCCGTGCAGCACGTAGGCGATCTCCTCGCCGGAGTGGCCGATCATGTCCCGGTCGTATCCGCCCCCGGGATCGAACGACAGCAGGTACGGCTGAATCGTGTGGTCGCGGCCGCTTCCCAGCAGCTGATAGAGGACGCCGTTTCCGCGACGCACCCCCGGCACGCTGGCCGCGCAGCTGCGGATGATCTCGACCCCGTCGAAACGCGACGCCGGGGCCGGCTCCCCGAGCAGCTCGGTGATGTGCAGCCCGAAGTGCTCGGCCACGAGCTGCAGGCGCTTGAGCGAGACGCCGCCCTGCCCGTTCTCGAGCGCCGAGAGCGAGGACGGGGCGATCCCGATCTCGCGCGCCTGGGCGCGCAAGGTCTTGCCCGCCTGGGTGCGGAGGCGACGAATCCGCTGCCCGGTGACGCCGGCGGGGCCGTTGGTCCCGTTGGACGCGGCCGTTCTTGTATCGCGGACGTTTCGCATGAGTGTTCGCGTAGGACGAACGCTAATACGATCGTCCCGCTCGGCGCAAGGTCTGGTCAGGCCTCGAACGTCAGGCGGCCTCCTCGGCGATCCCGAGTCATCCGGGCACCCCGACCTCGGCACCCCAACCCCGGCCGCCGCCGGGCCAACCCGACTAACCGCACACTCGGCGCCACGCGGGAGCCGAGATCGCACTTAGGACCCCTATATGGCGCTAACTGCGTTTTCGGCGGCCACGGGGTGCCGAGTGCGGGGTTAATCGCCTGCCGGCGGGGGCGGATCGGGCCGGGCAGATCCGGCCGGGCGGATTGCGCCGGGCGGATTGGGCCGGGGGCGGATGGCGCCGGGCGGATCGGGCCGGGCGGATCGGGCGGAGGCGGACTGGGCGAGGGGGGAATCGGGTGGGAGCGAATCGGGGACAGCCCTCCCCATGCGCCGGCCCGCACAAAAGCACCTCCGCGGATCAAGCGTCGGCCGCCGAAGCGCCATCGGCACTCCACGCACGAGCCGGGCCGCCGCCGTCCGCTCAGGCCATGGTCCTGGTCCATCCCGTCTTCAGGCCATGCTCTTGGTCCATCCCCTCGACGGGCCGCTCGCCGAGCGGGCAGCGGGACGCCCGCCGAGCGTGCTCGCGGCCGCGTCGTCTGAGGCGTCCTCGAGCTTCAGGCCGGTGCTGCGCGGGCCGAGCCAGGCCACGTCGATGGCGATCAACGCCATGATCACCGCCGAGCCGATGAACACGGTCGAGGCGCCGAGATGGTCGAGCACGGTCACGCTGATGAACGGCAGGATCGCCCCGCTCAGACGGCTCAGTGAATAGGCCGCCCCCACTGCGGTGGCGCGGATTCGGGTGGGGAAGATCTCCGCCTGGTAGATGTGGAACGCGTTCGAGAACACGTTGCTGGTGGCGGTGAGCAGGAAGCCGGCGGCGATGATCAGCCAGGCCACGCGCGCGAACCCGAAGGTGATGCCCAGCGCGCCCATGATCAGCGACGAGGCCACGATCAGGTGCTTGCGCTCGAACCGCTCCATGATCGGGATCGACACGGCCGAGCCGAGCGGATAGCCCAGGTAGATGATCGCCGTGAATCCGAGCGTGTCGACGATCGTGTAGCCCTTCGCCTTGAGCACCAGCGGGGCCAGCGTGCCGAAGCCGTAGTAGCCGACGGTCTGGAAGAACTGGAAGAACCACAGCATCAGGCTGCGGCGGCCGTACGGAGGCTCGAAGATCTCGCTCACCTTCACCTTGCGCGTCGGCGCGACCGCGACCGGCTCGGGCTCGGGCAACTCGGTCATTCCTAGCTCGGAGCAGGCCGCCTGCTCCATCGCACTCGTGTCGGCGTCGGCCTGGTCGAGTTCGCCGCGCATCTCATTCCAGCGCGGAGACTCGGGCAGGCCGCGGCGCATGGCCCAGACGATCGCCGCGCCGAGCGAACCGATCACCAGCAGCCAGCGCCAGCCGTCGATCAGCAGGTGGTGCTTGGCCACGAATTCGGCACCCACGAACGCCGCCAGCGGTACGCCGATGAAGCTAAGCGTGTAGATGGCCGCCATGTAGCGCCCGCGCACGGCGCGGGGCAGGATCTCGCTCAGATAGGTATCCGACAGCGAGAGCTCGGCGCCGAGCCCGAAGCCTGCGCAGAAGCGGAGGATCGCGAACCACGTCAGGTTGGGCGAGAACGCCGCCGCGAGCGTGAACACCGAGTAGATCATCAGGTTCCACAGGAACACCCGCCGGCGTCCGAGGCGGTCGGCCAGTGCGCTGAGCACGATCGCCCCGAAGAACATGCCGCCGAAGCCCGACCCGATCACGAGCGCCTTGCCGTTGGTGCTCAGGTTCCACTGCACGGCAAGCACGGCCGCCAGCACCCCGGCCAGGAAGATGTCGTACAGGTCGAAGCCGTTTGCGAATCCGACCGCAATGCCCAGCCGCCGGTGCATCCGGAAGGGCGGGATCCGGTCGAGCCGCGCCGCCACGCTTATGCGCGCCGGCTGCGGCGATTCGATCGCTCCGCCGGGCGTAGGAGTGTGTGTGCTTGTCATTGCCGGCTCTCCTCCTTGGATCGCTCGATCAACAGATGTGAGCCCCGTCGCCGCGGCGAAGTGTGCCGCGAGCTTCCTCGGGTGGCGGGGGCTGCGGCCGAGGCGCCGGCGCGCCGTCCGAACACCGCGCCCGACATCAGCCCCGTGCCGCCGGGGTAGTTGTGGAAGAACAGACCGCCGACCAGCTCGCCGGCCGCGTGCAGACCCTGGATCGGCTGCCCACCGCGATGGAGCACGCGCGCTCGGTCATCGACGCGAACGCCGCCGAAGGTGAACGTGATTCCGCAGGTCACCGGGAAGGCCAGGAGCGGCGGCTCGGTCAACGGGAGCGCCCAGTTGGACTTGGGCGGCGTGATGTCGAGCGTGCGCTTGCCGTCCTTCACCGTCGGATCGAACCGGTCGTCGGTCACCGCATCGTTGAAGGCGGTGATCGTCCGTTCCAACCGGGTGCGATCGATGCCGAGCGCGTCCGCGAGCTCTCCGACGCTCTCACCCTGCGCCCGGGAGACGCCGGGGGAGTCGTACTCGTCGGCACGCAGGAGCGGCGCGGTCTGAGCATCGAACAGCTGGAACGCGACTCCGCCCGGCTGGCGCAGGATCTCCGCGCCGTAGCGGGCGTAGGTGTAGTTGCGGAAGTCGGCGCCCTCGTCGAGAAAGCGCTCGCCGTCGCGGTTCACGACCAGGCCGAGCGGATAGGACTGTCGCGAGAGCCGGTTGGTCAGCGTGCGGTCGCCGGTGGCCGGCGCCCCGGCGTCCCACGCGATGCTGTGGCAGCCGCTCCAGTGCCCGTACGGGAGCGCGCCCACCGCGAGCATCGCCTCGAGCGCCTCGCCGGTGTTGTGAGGGGTCCCGCGCACCTTGGCCACATCCCAGTTCGGGCCCAGATAGAGCGCTCGCCGCCGCGGATCGGCCTCGAACCCACCGGCCGCGATGACCACGGCCGGCGCGGCGATCTCGGTCTCCTCACCGCCAGCTCGGCACCGCACCCCGCTCACCGCGCCGTCGGTCTCGACGAGCCCGGTCATCTCGTGGCCGGTGCGCAGTTCGATCCCGTCGCGTTCGGCGGCCCGTCGCAGCCCCTCGATCAGCCCGCGGCCGCCGTCCACGGTGCCGATGTGAAGGCCGCCCCAGAACACGTGGCGTCCGTCCACCGCGTACGACTGTCTGTCGTACATGAGGCGCAGGGGGACGCCCTGATCAGCCAGCCATCCGATGGTCTGGCGCGAGTCGGCGATCAGCAGCTCGACCAGCTCGGGGTCGGCCCGGCTCTCGGTGAGCCGGCGCATGTCCTCGGCGAAGTCCGCGCGGTCGTACGGCTCAAGCTCGGTGGCCTCGAGGCGCTCGCGATCGATCGGCTCGACCAGCGATAGGACATCCTCGAGTCCGCCGTGAACGGTGCGGATCGCGCCGGCCGTGAAGTAGGAGTTGCCGCCGAGCCACTCCTCGGGAGCCTTCTCGAGGATCAGCACCCGCGCGCCGCGTTCGGCGGCGGCGAGGGCGGCGCAAAAGCCGGCATTGCCGGCGCCGACCACGATGACATCGGCGTCACGGCTCGAGGGCATTTTTAGCCCCTCCCTTCCTCTCGGACGGTTTTTGCCTACCCCTCGCGCTGAGACGTAAACGAGAGCTGCCGGCGCAACCCCCCGGCCAGCAGTGGCTCACGCTCGGCGTTCAGCAGCTCGATCGACAGCTCGATCGCTCGGTCGCCCGCGCTTGCGGTGAGGGTTTCGGCGCCGTCTTGCACGGTCGCTCGGGCGCCGTCGATCCGCCACCGCTGACCCACCTCGGCCTGCTCATAGTCCTGCTCGGTGACGAAGCGAAGCGGGAGGATGCCGCAGAGAGCGAGGTTGCGCCGGTGGATTCGCGCAAAGCTCTTGGCGATCACCGCCCGCACCCCGAGGTGAAGCGCCGCCAGGGCCGCCTGCTCGCGCGAGCTGCCCTGCCCGTAGTTGTGGCCCGCCACTACGAAGCCGCCTGCTTCGCGGCTCGCACGCTCGTAGAAGTCCCGGTCCAGGCGGCGGAACATGAACCTGGCGCAGGCCGGGATGTTGCCCCACAGCGCCATGCCGAGCGCGCCGTCCGGGGCCATGTCGCCGGTCGAGATGTCGTCCTCGACCACGATCAGAACCGGACCCTCGAGCGTCTCGTCCAACGGGTTTCCCTGGGGAGGGTCGACGATGTTGGGGCCGCGGGGCAGCTCGAGCGCCCCTGCCTCGCCTGCCGGCGCCGGAGGCAGGATCTGGCGGTCGTCTATCCGCAGACGGCGCGGTGGTGCAGTCAGGGTGCGGTCGCTTCCGTTCCGCCGCGGATCGGTGATCCTCCCGGTCAGCGCGCTCGCGGCTGCGGTGGCGGGAGAGCACAGGTACACGCAATCGCCCTGGGTTCCACTGCGACCCGGGAAGTTGCGGTTGAAGGTACGCAGCGACCCACTCCCGGGGGCCGGCGCCTGTCCGACCCCGATGCACGGCCCGCAGATCGGCTCGAGCATCCGCGCGCCGGCGCGGGCGAGCTCGGCGTAGACGCCGCTCGAGACGATCGTGTCGAGAATCTGCCGGCTGCCCGGGGTGACCGTCAGATCGATCGAGGGGTGCACGGTACGGCCGCGCAGCGCGGCGCCGACCGTGGCGAGATCCGCGTAGGACGAGTTGACCGAGCTGCCCACGCAGACCTGGGAGATCTCGGTCCCCTCGAGCTCGCTCACCGGCACGACGTCGCCGGGGGACGGCGGGCGCGCGATGAGCGGCTCGAGCCGGCCGAGCTCGATGATCTCCTGCTCGTCGTAGCGGGCATCGGGATCCGCGGCCAACGGGACGTACTCGTCGGGACGCTCCTGCGCGGTCAGCCATTCGCGGGTGCGCGCGTCAGTCGGGAAGACCGCGGTAGTGGCGCCGGTCTCGACCACCATGTTGCAGACCGTGGCCCGCTCGGTGACCGAAAGCGTCTCGACGCCCGGACCGTGGAACTCGAAGATGCAGCCCACCCCGCCGCGGACGCCGCGTCGTCGCAGCAGCTCGAGCACGATGTCCTTGGCCTGGACCGGCGCGGTCAGCCGATCCCTCAGCTCGACCCCGATCACGCGGGGCCGGGGCAGCTCGAAGTTGTGGCCGGCCATCGCCACCGCCACCTCGAGCCCGCCGACGCCGATCGCGAGCATCCCCAGCGCGCCCGCCATCGAGCTGTGCGAGTCGGCGCCGATCAGCAGCTCACCGGGCTGGCCGAACCGCTCCAGGTGGACGTAGTGGCTGATGCCGTTGCCCGGCTTTGAGTAGTGAATGCCGTAGCGGCGGCAGAACGCCTGCAGGTAGAGGTGATCCTGCTTGTTCTTCTCGTCGATCTGGAGGACGTTGTGGTCCATGTAACAGACCGCCAACCGCACGGCAGAGCGCTCGGGCCTGAGCGATTCGAACTGGAGGGCAGCCATCAGACCGGTGGCGTCCTCGATCAGCACCTGATCGACGCGGAGCCCGAGCAACTCGTCGTCAGAGCGCACCAGGTGCGACTGGATCAGCTTGCCGGTGAGTGTGGTGGCGCTCACACCAGCGCGAAGTCCCCGGCCTTGCGCAGTTGCCCAGGCGTATCGCGCCCCAACCGCTCGGCCAGCCATCCCGAGGTGTCGAGCAAGCCGGCCAGGTCGATGCCCGTGTCGATGCCCATGCCATGGAGCAGGTACACGAGATCCTCGGTGGCGATGTTGCCGGTGGCGCGCGGGGCGAACGGACAGCCGCCGACGCCGCCGACCGACGCGTCGAGGATGTCGACGCCCGCCTGCAGCGCCGCCGTGGCGTTCGCGTAACCGGTGTTCCGGGTGTTGTGGAAGTGACATCCGAGCGGCAGGCCGAACACAGTGGCTCGCTCCAGGAGCGACGACACCTGGCTCGGCACTCCGACGCCGATCGTGTCCGCAAAGGCCAGCTCGTTCGCGCCCCACGACGCCACCTGTTCGGCGATTGCCATCACGTGGTCCGGCTTCACCGGACCCTCGAACGGACAGCCGAAGGCGACCGCGAGCGTCACGCTGATCCGAACGTTCTCCTGTTTCGCCCGGCTCACCAGACGTTCGCCGATGGCAACCGCCTGCTCCAGGGTGACACCCTGGTTTCGCTCGCAGAAGGCCTCGGTGACGGGAAGGGCGTACTGGACGTGTCGCAGATCGGTCCCGAGGGCGCGCTCGAAGCCGCGCTCGTTGAGAACCAGACCGGTGAACGCCGATCGCTCTTCGCCGTGAAGTGCCTCGATCACCTCCTCCGCGCCGGCCATCTGTGGGACCTTGCTGGGATTGACGAAGCTGACCGCCTCGATCCTCGGCACACCGGCGGCGGCGAGTCGCCGGCACAACTCGGCCCGCGCCTGCGGGTCCAGGATCTCGGCATCGTTCTGGAGCCCGTCGCGAGGGCCCACGTCGCAGACGATCATCAGATCACACCCGCTTCCTTGAGCTCCGCGATCTCGTTCTCGGTCAGGCCCAGGCGTTCGCCGTAGATCTCCCGGTTGGCATCCCCCATCACCCAGGCGCCGGCCGCGCCGGCGTCCCCGGGCGTGTCCGACAACTTCGGCGTGATGCCCGGCGCGGCGATCTCCCCCAGCTCGGGATCGTCCATCCGCACGATCATCTCGCGGGCACGGAAATGCGGATCCTCGAACATGTCGGCGACCGTGTAGACCGGGCTGCACACCACTCCGGCCTCGCTCAGGAGCTGGTCGATCTCGCCGGCGTCGTGCTTGCCGGCCCACTCGGAGATGATCCGGTCGAGCTCGTCGCGGTGCTCGCCGCGGCCTCGATGGTCGGCGAGGCGATCGTCGTCCAGCAGATCCTGGCGATCCATGGCCTCGCACAGCCGGCGCCACAGGTTGTCCGAGTTGGCGGCGATCACCGTCCACTTCCCGTCGCGCGATAGGTAGATGTTCGACGGTGCCGCGTTGGAGAGCGCGGTTCCTCCGGGCTCTCGGATCAGGCCCAGGTGGTCGTACTCGGGCACCACCGATTCGAGCATCGCGAAGCAGCTCTCGAGGATCGAGGCGTCGACCACCTGGCCGCGCCCGCCGCACGCGTCGCGGTGGCGCAGCGCCATCATGATCCCGAGCGCGGCGTAGATTCCCGCGAGGGAGTCGCCGAGCGACACGCCGCACCGCGGTGGGGGCTGATCCGGATAGCCGTTGAGGTGGCGCAGGCCACCCATCGCCTCGCCGGCGGAGGCGAAGCCAGGGCGCTTGGCGTAGGGGCCGGTCTGGCCGTAACCGGATACGCGCGCATACACCAGCCGCGAATTCGCGTCCAGCAGCTCCTCGGGCCCGAGGCCCCAGCGCTCCATCGTGCCAGGTCTGAAGTTCTCGATCAGGACGTCGCAGTCGGCGGCCAGCCGGCGGCACAACTCCTGGCCACGCTCCGTCCTCAGGTTGAGCGTGATCAGCTTCTTGTTGCGCGATTGCGTCGCCCACCACAGCGACTGATCCCGGTAGCCCTCTGCGCCCCATTGGCGCATCGGGTCGCCGCTCGCCGGCGCCTCCACCTTCACCACCTCCGCCCCGAAGTCGCCCAGGATGCGCCCGGTGAACGGCCCGGCGATCAGGGTGCCGAGCTCCAGCACCTTGAGGCCGGCGAGCGGACCGCGCGGCCCGGGCTCGGCCGGCTGGTCGGTGCGCTCGTCGCTGTGTGGAGCGTTCGCCAGCGTCATCAGGTCCTCCCTCCGGTCTGATCTGCGTGCGTATCTCTTAGGTACCCGAGCCTCCGGCGGGCAATCGGGCCGCCTTGTCGAGGACGTGCCGCTCCCGCGGCTCAGACGCCGCGCGCGAGGAGCCGCTCAGTCGCCGCGTCGGGCGCGCCTTCGAAGTACACCTCGAGCACCTCGCCGAACACCGGTTCCGTCGGGTCGGCCTGCGCAAACAGGGTCATCGAGGAGCGCAGCTTCAAGGCGTCGATGCCGCCGAAGATCTCATCCGCGCTCGTGGCCTGGAGCGAGGCGACGATGCGGGCGCATTCGCTCAGCCGGGGTCCCAGGATCGGATGCGCGAGATACGCCTTCGCCTCCGCGAGCGAGGAGATCGCGTACCGGCGCGAGATCGGACTCTGCCCGAGTCCGGCGATCTGCGGGAACACGAACCACATCCAGTGGCTGCGCTTTCGGCCGGCGCGCAACTCCTCCAGCGCGGCGTCGTACGTGCCGCCCTGATCCTGGGCGGCCACGAAGCGTTCGAGCTCGAACGGGTCGTTCATGTCCGGCGCGTCTCAGACGGTCGCGCTGCGCGCGTTCCAGCCCGCGATGAACGTCGTGAGCGCGTCGGCGTCTTCGACATCGATGCCTGCGTCCTTCGCCGCGGTGAGAAATTCCTTGGCCGCGCCGGCGACGGCCGGATCTTTGCTGAGTCGTACCATCGTGTCGCGCCACCTCGGGATGGCCTCTTGCGTCGCGGCGATCGCCCAGTCGGGGACGTTCGACTTGCGTCCCGCAAAGCGCACCCAGGCATCGAGCGCGACCGGCAGGCAATCGAACAACTCCGCGTCGCCCAGCACCTTGCGCGGGATCCAGTCGGCCATGAACAGCTCGACCACGTCCGGGCTCCACCGCAGGGGTCGCCCGTCGACGTAGCCGACGCAGAAACTGATGGCCAGCGACACGGCGTATGCCTCCTCACTGTCCGGCGCGAAATTCGCTCCCTCGGGCGAGCTGAGGAACTCGTCGCGTAACCGATCACGCTCCGGATGCGAGACCTCCGGAGTCTCGTCCGGCACGACGTACCCAGGCGTCTCATCGCCCCGGCGCAGGGCGAGCGCCCGCAGCCCCGCGTAGTCCTCAGACACTGGCGGGTCCCAGGTCATGTCGGTCAGCTCGACGGCGGCATGGATGCGGCCTGCGGCGACACCCGGCTTGATCCGTTCCAGCTTCAACTCGGCACTGTCCGGATGCTCGCGCATGATCTCTTCCACCCGGTCAATCGAGTCGGCTAGGAACAGGTCCGTGGCCATCGCACCAAGGTTGTTGTCGATCGACACGCCGACCGCGTGTACGTCTCCTCGAGGATGCCGAGCCTGCAACCACAGCGTGTAGACGTCGTCGTACACGTCGTCCTTCATCACGGCCGCGCCTATGATCGTCGCGCATCCCAGTTCGGCGAGCCATGCCGGCAACGGCTCCGGATCGGGGGAGAGGGCATCCGCCAGCTCGCGCGCGTGGAGTCCGAGTTCGCCGTCCTCGACGGTCCCGATTGCCGCTAGCGCAACCCGAGCCCCGACGCCGCCCACGCCCGCGATCGCCTCGACCAAGGGAATGCCCATCACCAGGCGGTAGTCCGGCCTCTCCCTGCGAAGCACCACCTCGTTGCGCCGGAGCCAGATTGCCCCGAGCACGTCCGCAGCCCACACCTCAGCCTCAAGCGCGCCGCGTAGCCGCCGGGCGTGGCGCACAAGGCGCCGCGCCAGCTCGTCGGTGCCGATCCCGATCCGCGTTCGCCTCGCGTCATCGCGCTCGCGCCGCTTCGCGACCTTCGCTGGGTGACCTCCCGGCCGCCGGTTCCGGCTGCGTTTGCTCATGGTGGCGAGCCTACGCCGACCCCAGGACGGCGCTCATCGGAAAAGCTCGGTGAATGCGAAGTCCGAGGGGTCCGTGCTGTTCGGGCGTTTGATCGCGCGGCGCGCGGTGATGCGAGGCCGTAGCGTGCGGGCCCCACGACGTGCTCGTGGACGACCACGAGACCGGCATCGACGAGAGCGGCCAGATCTTCGATCAGACCGTCCGCCTCGGCCACCTCGCTTGGGATTTGCTCGCTGGGATCGAGGCGTTCGGGCCGATCGGTCCCAGAAAGCGTTGCGCGGATTGTCATACGGGGTCCTCCGTAGTGCTACGTGGCAGATCGTGAGGCCGCAGCATGACGGTGGGGTCGGACGGAACCGAGGACGGGGCCGGACGGAAGCGCGCTGGGGGCCGAGTCCGCAATTTCGGCGCGAATCCGCCGTCAACACACCGCCTTACCGGCAGATCGCCCGCTCTTTGCGAGGGAAGCAGCGCTTATCCACGCACTTCTCAACAGCTACGTATGGACGCAACTGATACGGAGGGGTGCTTATGAACATCCGATCCACATTGGAGACTCGCGGAGCCCGGTAGAACGACAGGCACCCCATGACGGTCTCTCTTCCGAATCCCTCGACCCGACTTCTGCGCGCCGCGATGGCCGAGCAGAGCGATCTGCTGCGCCACCGCGAGCGCCTCACGCGCGAGCGCGGGCGACTCCTGAGCGAGCTCCGCCAGCTCGACGATGCGCTGGCCGTCGCCGACCGCCGCCTCGACGTGCTCGCCGAGCTCGCCGGTCGGCCCCCCGCAGCGGACCGCAGGTCGATCTCGGCGGTCCCGGAGGCGGTCCCGGAGGCGGTCCCGGCAGGCGACACCCGGAGCGGCGGGTGACACGACCGGAGCGACAGATGACAGAACCGGAGTCCAGGTCCTCCGTGGCCCGGCCATCCGGGAGGCCGCGGTTCGCGTCCTCCTCGCCCAACCCGATCCGATCGACGCGCTCCACTACCGTCGCTGGTACGAGCTGCTCATCGAGTCGGGCGCCGCGGTGGCCGGCAAGGATCCCCTCGCGGTGTTCCTGACCCAGTTGAGCCGGTCTCCCCTCGTGCGCAAGACCTCAGCACCGGGCGTGTACGAGCTCGACCGCCAGGCTACGCTCCGGATCCGGGAGCGTCTCGAACGCCTCGCCTCGGAGCTGCGCGAGGTCACAGTAACCACACCCGGCCCGATCGAGCTCGGCGCCGTCCGCGCGCGGCGCCACGAACTCGATCTGGCGATCAGTCAGCAGGAGCGTGCGCTGGAGGAGGCGCTCCGGGTGCTCGATCCTGGGCGGGACGAAGCCACGGCGCGCGCCGGCTGATCCCGCGGCGACGAGCCCTCCGAAGCCCGCAGAACGTCGTGTGCCTCAGGGATGAATCGCCTTGTTGTCGGGCTGCACGGGCAAAACCGAGAACCGGGCGCAGGCCTGGATCGAGATGCTCAGCCGGTTCGTGCCGTGCCCGCCCGGAGGGGTGACCGAAATCGCCTTGGAGTTAGGGCACGTGGTCGCGGGCGCGGTGGTGTCGATGGCAAAGGACGCGCCGGCGCCAGGCTTCACCTGAACCTTCGGCTTCGGCGAGGTGCCGAACATGTCACTCGTGATCCGCTGCTCGTGCGAAGGGAGCGCGGCACCGTGCGCGTTCAGCAGCGTCACCGCGAACCACCCGGACATCGCACAGGTGCTGTGACTCAAGAAGCTCATGACGTGGTGAAACCCGGGATGCCGACCCCCGCATGCACGGGACCGACCTCGAGCACGCCGGTGTGCGGGCAGGCCGCGAACGGGAACTCAATCATCTGAGCCCGCGTCGCGCCGGGCGGAAAGACCTGGAGGCTGTCGGTCGTCACCGGATGTGAGCACACCGCGCCCGCGTCGACCACCCGAAGGATCACGTGCGCCGTGTCACCGGGCGCCAGGGTCACCGTCGTGTGGGGCGTTCCGTTGCGACTCGCCGCGGGACCGACCTGATGTCCAGCCTTGAAGCCGGCCATGCCCGGATAGCCGTTGAGCGTGCAGGCGTGATGTCCCACGTTGCTGAACTCGATCGGGGAATAGGTACTCCCGGCGGTACCGCCACCCTCCCCATTGCCCGACCAGATCTCGAGGTGCGCGGTCGTGCATCTCGGCGCAGACGCCGCCGTCGCGCTGGGTCCCGAGGCCAATGCCGACGTCGCCGACGTCGCCGCGCCGACCGCACCCAGGACGCACACAAGAACGCCGGTCGTGCGCCGCCGCCACGCCCACTGACTACTTACGCTCATCTCGTTCCTCCCCACGGTTCGAGGCGCCCCCGTGCAGACGATATACGAGCCGGGGGTCACAGGAACGATGCGCCCGGCAACTCCGGCGCCTCCCGGCCGGCGATCCACTGCAAGACGGTTGCGCCCACATCGGCGAGCAGGCCGTCGTGGCGACGCCCCACAGACCCGGAATAGACAGCCAGCAGGGGCGCGTACTCGCGCGTGTGGTCGGTGTGCGGCGCCGTCGGGTCGACGCCATGATCAGCGGTGAGAATCAACAGATCGTCGGGGCGCAACAGCGCCAGCCACTCGGCCACGGCCGCGTCTATCTCGGTCAACGCCCGGTGGAAACCGAAAACGTCGTGCCGGTGCCCGTATACCTGATCGGTCTCCACCAGGTTCACGAAGATCAGACCGGAGTCCACCTCGCGCAACAACTGAGAAGTCGAAGCGATCCCCGCGGCGTTGGTCGCCGCGGCGTGCTTGACGTCAACGCCGACCCCGGCGAACAGGTCGTGGATCTTGCCCACGCCGTGCACGGGAGCCCCGGCGGCCTGAAGCTCCTCCAGATACGAGCGGCCCGGCGGGAGCACGGCGTAGTCCCGCCGACCCTCCCGGCGCACAAACGCGCCCGGAACCCCCTCGAACGGCCGCGCGATCACCCGGCCGACGGCATGCTCGCCGCTCATCACCTCGCGCGCCGCAACGCACGCCGCATACAGAGACGGCTCCGAAACACGGTCGACGTGGCAGGCGATCTGGAGCACCGAGTCGGCCGAGGTGTAGAGGATCGCCTCCCCGGTCTCCAGGTGATGGGGACCAAAGGCCTCGATCACCTCCGTCCCTGAATAGGGCCGGTTGCAGCAGAACCGAAAGCCGGTCGCCTCCTCCAACGCATGCACGACATCAGGCGGGAAGCCGTCCGGGTATGTGGGCAACGCGGCAGAAGGCACCACCCCCATCAGCTCCCAGTGCCCGGTGGTCGACTCCTTGCCCGGCCCGAGCGGGCGGAGCCGACCGTATACCGAAGCCGGCGCTACGGGCGCCACGCCCAACAGAGGCACGATCGATCCCAACCCCAGCCGCTCGAGCGTCGGCAACTCGAGGCCGCCGACCAGCGAGGCCAGATGCGCCAGGGTGTTCGAGCCGGCATCGCCGTACGCATCCGCATCGGGCAGCTCCCCGATCCCGCAGGCATCCAGCACGACCACCGTGGCCCGGCGAGAACTCATCGAGACCCTCCGAAGGGGCAGACGACCTTCCCGGCCAACGCGTCCAGGGCCCCATCGCGAGCGAACGGATTTCCCGGCGTATGCGCGACCTTTGCCCGGACGATGGTGCTCATCGGTGAAGAGCACGTTAGGCCACTTCCCCGGCGTCCCGCCCAGAGGTTATGGTTGGCCATTCAGTTTCTGGCGGAAAGGAGATCTAGTGACGGGGAGGATCAGGCCGGTCGGCCTCGTTACTCTCGCCACGGCGGTGCTGGCTCTGGGGCTGGCCGCGTGCGGAAGTAGCAGCAGCAGTAGCACTGGCACCAGCTCGGGTGGCGGCAGCGCCGCTGCCTCGAGCAGCAGCACGACGAGCGCGTCATCGAGCGGCTCGGGCTTCAAGGTCGGTCTGGTCACCGACATCGGCGGGCTCAACGACCACGGCTTCAACCATCTGTCCTACCAAGGCCTGCTCCAGGCCGAGTCTCAGCTCGGAGTCAAGGGCACCGTGCTGCAGTCGCAATCGGGCGCTGACTATGTCCCGAACCTCACTCGGCTTGCCCAGGCCGGCAACAACCTCGTGATCGCGGTCGGCTTCCTGATGGCCGCGCCCCTCCAGCAGGTGGCGACGAAGTACCCGAACGTGCACTTCGCGATCATCGACAGCCCCGGCGGCACGGCCCCGGACACGGCCAAGAACATCGAGGGGATCGACTTCGCCGAGCAGGAGGCCGGGTATCCGACCGGCTACCTCACCGGGCTCTACCTCAAGCAACACAACTACACCACCGCCTCGACGGTCGGCGGCCAGAGCATCCCTCCGGTGAACCTGTACATCGCCGGCTTCCAGGCCGGGGTCAAGGCAGCGGACCCGTCCGCGAAGCTGCTCAACGCGTACTCGCAGGACTTCGTCGCTCAGGACAAGTGCAAGGAGCTGGCGCTGAACCAGATCCAGGCGGGCTCGAAGGTCGTCTTCCAGGTCGCCGGGGCTTGCGGGCTCGGCGCGATCTCCGCGGCCGTGCAGAACAAGGACCAGGCGATCGGCGTCGACGCCGACCAGAGCTATCTGTCGCCGACCTACGTGCTGACATCGGCCGAGAAGAAGGTCGACACCGGCGTGTTCACGGCGATCAAGAATCTGAAGGCGGGCCAGTTCTCGAGCAACCTGCAGGAGGACATCACCAACGGCGGCGTCGGGATCGGCAAGATCGGTCCGGCCGGCGCTCAGTACCAGTCGCAGATCGACGGCATCATCGCCAAGATGAAATCCGGGGCGATCAAGCCCCCGACCACCCTCCTGGTCACCAAGTAAGAGAGATAAGCCGCCGCAGTGTCGCGGTCAAGCCCTCCGGCCCTCGAGCTGAGGGGAATCACGAAGAAGTTCGGCTCGGTCGTCGCCAACGACCGAGTCGACTTCGACGTGGTCGCCGGTGAGGTGCACGCGCTGCTGGGCGAGAACGGCGCTGGCAAGTCGACGCTGATGTCGGTCCTGTACGGGCTCTACAAGCCCGACGAAGGGGAGATCCTGATCGACGGCGAGCCGGTCGAAATCTCATCCCCGTCGGCCGCGATCAACCTCGGCATCGGCATGGTCCACCAGCACTTCATGCTGGTGCCCGTGATGACCGTCGCCGAGAACATCGTGCTTGGCCAGGAACCGACGCTGACCGGCGGCAGGCTCGACCTGAAGGCGGCACGAGCTCGGGTCAGAGAGCTCTCGGACCGCTATGGCCTGGCCGTCGACCCCGACAGCACGATCGAGGACGTCACGGTCGGCACCCAGCAGCGGGTCGAGATCCTCAAGGCGCTCTATCGCAATGCGAAGATCCTCGTGCTCGATGAGCCGACCGCCGTCCTCACGGCCCAGGAGGTCAGAGAGCTCACCGGCGTGTTGAACCGCCTCAAGCAGGACGGCACCGCGATCGTGTTCATCTCCCACAAGCTCGGCGAGGTGCTCGAGGTCGCCGATCGGGTCACGGTGCTGAGACGGGGCAAGAAGGTCGACACCGTCCCGCGCGAGGGCGCGACCGAACGCAGCCTCGCTCGGCTGGTGGTCGGGCGTGATGTGCTGCTCGCAGTCGAGAAGAATCCGGGCAAGCCGTCGACCCCGCTGCTCGAGGTGAGCGACCTGCGCGTGCTCGACGACCGCGAGCTCGAGAAGGTCTCAGGACTGTCGCTAACCGTGCGCGCGGGTGAGATCGTCGCGCTCGCGGGCGTTGACGGGAACGGCCAGCAGGAGCTGGTCGATGCGATCACCGGCATGCGCGCGCCGGAATCGGGCCTGGTGAAGATCGACGGACGCGACACCGCCGGCAAGGGCGTGCGGGCGGCGACGGAGGCCGGCGTTGCCCACATCGCCGAGGACCGTCAGCTCCGGGGTCTCGTGCTTCCGTTCACGCTGATGGAGAACCTGGCGTTGCGCGAGTACCGCAAGCCCGTGTTCAGTGGTCGCGGCTGGCTTCGCCTCTCCTACTGGAAGGACCTGGCGAAGCGGCTGCTTACCGAGTTCGATGTCCGGGGCGGCGGGCCGGACACGTATGCGGCGTCGCTCTCGGGCGGCAACCAGCAGAAGGTCTGCGTCGCGCGTGAGATCGCCTCCAACCCCAAGGTGCTGGTCGCCCATCAGCCGACCCGCGGCCTCGACGTCGGCGCGATCGAGTTCGTGCACCGCCGGCTGATCATCGAGCGCGACAACGGTCGCGCGGTGCTGCTCGTGTCGCTCGAGTACGAGGAGGTGAAGGCGCTCGCCGACCGGATCCTCGTGATCTACGAGGGTGAGATCGTCGGCGAGTTCCCGCCCGACGCGAGCGAGGAGGAGCTCGGTATCGCGATGACCGGTGGGACGAGGCAACCTGCCGGGGTGGCGACGTGAGCCTGCTCGAGGACGAACTCCAGGCCGAGAGCGACGAGAGCCAGGCCGCCTTAGCCACGTCCCCCGCGGCGCTGACCGCGTTCCGGCGAGGTATGAGCGGCGTCATGGTGCCGATCCTCACGACCGTGATCGCGTTCATCGCCGGCGGGCTGATCGTGCTGGCGACGGGCCACAATCCGCTGTCGACCTACCAATCGATCTTCAACGGGACCGGCCTGAACTGGCTGTTCCCGTGGGTGAGCGGGTCCGAGCGTGCGACCGCAGCCGGCAACCTCCAGCAGACGCTTCTCAACGCCACCCCGCTGATCCTCGTTGGCCTCGCGGTCGCGTTCGCGTTCCGCGCCGGCATGTTCAACATCGGCGGCCAGGGCCAGTACACGGTCGGGTGGATCGTCGCCGTGTGGGTCGGCTCCTCGTTCAACGGGATGCCGTCGCTGCTTCACATCGCGTTCGCGATTGTCGCCGCGGCGGCCGCCGGCGGCGCCTGGGCCGGGATCGCCGGGGTCCTGAAGGCGACCACCGGCGCGAACGAGGTGATCTCGACGATCATGCTCAACTGGATCGCGATCTGGGTCGGCGTCTACTGCTTCCAGTTGGGTGGGCCGCTGCACAACCCGCATATGCCGTCGACGCCGGTGTCCAACAACGTCGTCGGAGGGGCGAAGCTGCCCGTCATCTGGGGCTCGCTCCAGGGGCTCGACGTCGGGATCTTCATCTCGCTCGCGATCGCGGTCGTGTTCGGCCTGGTCATCAACCGCACCCGGCTCGGCTACGAGGCTCGCACGGTCGGCTTCAACCCCCAGGCGGCGGACTACGCGGGGATGAATGTCGGCCGCACGTGGATCCGCGTGATGGTGATCTGCGGCGCGTTCGCGGGCGTGGCGGCCTCGCTCGACATCCTCGGCTGGAAGTTCAACCTGTTCACGAACGACATCCAGACCTCGCAGATCGGCTTCTACGGGATCGCGGTGGCTCTGCTCGGCCGGAACACAGCCAGCGGCACGGTCGCCGCCGCGGTGCTGTTCGGCGCGCTGCTCACCGGCACGTCGAGTCGCAACTTCAGCCTCAGCATCGATCCGACGCTGGTCCAGTACCTGACGTTCATGATCGAGGGGATCATCATCCTGCTCGTCTCGACCGACCTGATCACGCTCCGGCTCCTGAAGGGCGGGCGGCAACTCCGCGTCGCGTTCAAGCGCAGGCCTCGCGAAGAGGAAGCGACCGCGACCCAAGGGGGCCCAAAGTGAGCGTCGGCTCACTCGCCATAGCACCGCCGCGCGCCCTGTCGGCGAAGCAGGTCGGCGTCGCGGGCGTGATCCTCGGCGCGCTCGCGTGGGTGATCACGATCCCGCCGTTCGAGGTTCGCGGTGTGGTGCCGTCGATCGTGCTCGCCGTGATCGCGGTAGTAGCCGGCGCGTGGGCAACAGCCGGCGGCGAGCGCAAGCTCGGGATCGAAGCGATCGTGGTCGCCGTGGTCGCGGTCGCCGGCGCGGTCGCATCGGCGAAATCGTCGGTCGCGACACTCGAGTCCGTGTTCACCTGGTCGGCGCTGGTGGCGGCGACGCTCCGTTATGCGACGCCGTTGGTGTTCGCGGCACTCGGTGGGGTGATCTCCGAGTCAAGCGGCGTGATCAACATCGGGCTGGAGGGCATGATGTTGATGGGCTGTTTCTGGGGCATCTACGGTGCCGATCTGCTCGGCTCCTGGGTCTGGGGCATTCTCGTCGCGATGCTCGCCGGAGGGCTGCTGGCGCTCCTGCACGCGTTCTTCTCGATCAACCTGCGCGCCAACCAGATCGTCAGCGGCACGGGAATCAACTTCCTGGCACTCGGGATCACCGGCTACTTCCTCGAATATCACTACGGCCCCAACGGCACCCCGCTGAGCATCTCGGGGATTCCCAACGTCCATCTCCCGCTGATCCAGCACGTCGGGTTCTTCGGGGCGGCGTTCGGCTCAGCGAACCTCATGACCTGGATCGGGCTGGCGCTCGTGCCCGCGCTCACGTTCTTCCTGTTCCGCACGCGGGGGGGCCTGCGGCTGCGGTCGGTGGGCGAGAAGCCGCGGGCCGCCGACACGGTCGGCCTGCCCGTGCTGCGGATCCGGTACGTCGCGGTCGTCGTCTCCGGCATGTTCGCGGCGCTCGGCGGCGCCTACCTCTCAGTAGGATTCGTCGGGTCGTTCAGCAACAACATGACCAACGGCCGCGGCTTCATCGCGCTGGCGGCGATGATCTTCGGTAAGTGGAAGCCCTGGGGGGCGCTTTGGGCATGTCTGCTGTTCGGGTTCGGAAACGCCATGTCTGACCGGGTGTCTGGCGTCAACCAGACGCTCGGGACGCTGTTCGAGGCGTTGCCGTACGTTCTCACCCTGGTCGCGGTCGCGGGGCTCGTGGGCCGCTCGCGGCCGCCGGCGGCCGACGGAATCCCGTACGTGAGGGAGTAGCAGAGCCCCGGTGGCGGTCGCCCGACTAGCGCTCACCAGCTTCGCCGACGGCGAGGTGCGCCTCAGCGACGAGGTCGAGCTCTACCAGCGCACGTACACCACGCTGCTGCGCTCGAGCGGCGAGACGCAGTTGCGCGTGCTCGAGCCCTCGCACATGGCGATGGGCTCGAGCCTGCACCCGCTGGCGGCCAGCGAGGAGCTCGACCTCGGCGCCTTCCTCTACGCGGTCCGCCGCCTGCCCGACGGCATCGTCGGGGCCGAGCTCGTGGTCATGGGCCAGGACACCGAGCAGCTCACCAATAACGGCGTTCCGGTCCAGGCCTGGGAGGAGGCCGAGGCCCCGGCCCGGCGCCGGCGCTGGTACGACAGCGGGGCCGGCACGCTCGCGGTGCTGCTCGCCAGCGCGTCCGACGTCGACGACCTGGTGCCGACGCTGGTGGCCTTCCAGATCGAGTGGAACAAGATCCGGGTCAGGCAGCGAGCCTCCGGGTGGCCCCCCAGTCCCGCGGATGTTCCCCCCGAGGAGTGCGCCCGCGAGCTGGGCGGCAGCCCCGACGACTGGGCCCGGCTGCGCGAGGCCTGGGGCCCGCGCTTCGGAGAGCGCATCCGGCAGATCGGCGAGCGACGGCTGTCGCTGCGCGTGCGGATGCTCGGCGGCAGCCACACCGGCTACGCGCGGCTGACCCGCCGCTGGTGGACGCCGGTGAGCGCCGAGCTGGCCGTGGAGGGGCTGACCGAGCGTCCGCTCTACTTCGTCAGCTCGAACTCGCACAGCCTCGTCAACATCGTCACCGGAATCGCGCGCGAGCGTGAGCCCGAACTCGTGGCGGCCGTCGAGCAGCTCCCCGAGGACGACATCCTGCGCCAGGAGCTGACCGCCTTCCGCGAGGGGCGCAGCGAGGGCTCGTGGGAGAACTTCCTGTACTTCGTGGCGCGTCTTTACTTCAGCGAGCGCGGTGCGGAGGCCGCCGCTGAGCGTCGCGCCGCCGAGCGCGAGAAGGGCGTCACGCACCTGCGAAGCCGGACCGCCCTCCGGGTGCCCGCCCAGGTCATCTCGCTCGGCGCGCTGGATCCGCGTGCCCTGGACCCGCGGGTCGGCGAGGTCGACGCGGGCGCCCTCGCCGCCAGTGGCGCCGTGATCGTCAACATCGACTATCCGCTCGGCGTGGCCGCCTACAACATCCTGCGCGAGGTGGCGGTCGACCGCTCAGGGCTGCGCGGCGTCTACATCCTGGGCAAGGCGGCCACCCTGAACGCCGACGTGGGCGACGTGATGATCTCCAACGTGGTCCACGACGAGCACTCGGGCTCGACCTACTGGCTCGACAACGCGTTCAGCGTCGACGACCTGGCCCCCGATCTGCGCTTTGGCACGGGCCTCGACAACCAGCGGGCGGTCACGGTCAAGAGCACCTTCCTCCAGAACCGCTCCTACCTCGACTTCTACTACCGCGAGGCGTTCACCGTGGTCGAGATGGAGGCCGGCCCGTTCTGCAACGCGGTCTACGAGATCGCCGATGCCGATCGCCACCCGACCGGCGAGGCGATCAACTTCTCAAAGCTCCCGATCGACCTCGGGGTCATCCACTACGCATCGGACACCCCGTACACCCAGGCGCGCACGCTGGGCGCGCGCGGGCTCAGCTACTACGGCATGGACTCGACCTACGCCTCCTCGCTGGCCATCATGCGGCGGGTGCTGCGCCTGGAAGGGGTGCTCACAGGCGGCGATGGCGGGCGCCAGCTGACCCGGCCCTACGGGATGCCCGCGCTCCCGGGTAGCGAGTAGAGCCGCACACCCGCCCCGAGCGGCGGGGTTGGCCGCCGGCCTCAGGTGTCATACAGTCATGTGTGCTCCGGTCTGGAGCTGCATCGCTGAGCTTGGGGAAGGAAGCGATTATTAGTCAATGCGTCCGGTGGCGTACCACGTTTCCTTCTACGCGGCCGTCCTGATCGCGAGCGGCGCCGCGGACCTCGCCGCGGGTCTTGGCGTGTGGCGGCGGCGCGGCGCCCCTGGTCGCAACAGTCTGTGTGTCGTGATGCTCGCGACCGCGGTGTGGTCGTTTGCCTACGCGCTCGAGCTATCGGCGCTGAGCACCGGTGATCGTGAGCTATGGGGAGCTTTGAAGTACGTTGGGATCACGGTGCTGCCGGCGGGGTGGCTCGTGTTCGCCCTGCAATACACGGGCCGCATGGGCCGGCTCAGACGGCGCTACCTCGGTGCTCTGACGATCGAGCCCGTGATCGTGCTCGTCTTGCTCGCCGTTCCGGGAACGCGGCATCTCATTCGCTTCTATCCCCCG
The DNA here is from genome assembly GCA_963834625.1 of uncultured Solirubrobacterales bacterium. Classification (GTDB taxonomy): domain Bacteria; phylum Actinomycetota; class Thermoleophilia; order Solirubrobacterales; family Solirubrobacteraceae; genus Palsa-465. The sequence goes on from CAWICM010000003.1 coordinate 82,241, forward strand.
GGGCCACCGCAGCCGATTCCGACCGCGAGCGCCGGGGTGCTCTATTGGCCGCATGTCGTGTACAGCAACGCGCTGGTCTTGATCGCCGGCGCGGTCCTGCTGATCACCGTCATGCGCGTGTCCCGGCTCTACTGGCGCCAGAGCATCACGGTGCTGGTCGCGATCGTCCTGCCGTTGATCGGGAACGCGATGGCGGACTTCAACGTTCCGCCCTTCCAGCACCTCGACCCGAGCCCGCTCGCCACGTCGGTGGCCGCGTGGGTGTTGGTGCTGGGCGTCCTGCGATACCGCCTGCTCGACCTGCGTCCGGTTGCTCGCACCCACGTGGTCGAGACGATGCACGACGCCGTTCTCGTCGCCGACGCGCACGGCCACGTGGTCGATTTCAACCCCGCGTCGGCTCAGCTGCTGGGTCGGCGCGCCGGGCAGATGCTCGGCTGCCCGGTGGCGACGCTGCTGTCGGACCTCGCCGACCCCATCGGCCTGCCCGACCCCGGCGTGTACGACGTGCGGTTCTCCTCCTCCAAGCGCGACATGGAGCTCGCCGTGACGCCGCTGGAGGACGCCCGAGGTGCCACGGCGGGTCGCGTGCTCGTGTTCCGCGACGTCACCGAGCGCCTCGAGCTGGAGCGGGAGCTGCGTCGCCTCGCTTACACCGACCGGCTCACGGGCTTGCCGAACCGGTCCTTGTTCCACGACCGGCTGGAACAGGCCCTCGTGATGGCGAAGCGACACCACACCCTGGCCGCGGTCCTCTTCCTGGACCTCGACGGTTTCAAGGTCATCAACGACAGCCTCGGACACGGGATCGGAGACGAGGTGCTCGTGGCGGTGGCGCAGCGGCTGCGGCAATGCCTGAGGGCCGAGGACACGCTCGCGCGGCTCGGGGGTGACGAGTTCGCGATCCTCCTGCCCGAGCTGGCGAATCGTCGCGACATCTACCTGGTGACCGACAAGTGCCTCTCGGCCCTGAGCGATCCCGAGCCGATCGGCAGTCACGAGCTGACCGTAAACGCGAGCATCGGCGTGGCCATCTTCCCCCAGGACGGAGCGGATCGGCAGCACCTCTTGCGTCGGGCGGACGCCGCCATGTACCGCGCCAAGGCCCGTGGTGGCGGACGCGCCGAAAGCTTCACGCAGCTACTCGAGCAGGAAGTCACACGCCGTCACGAGATCGCGGTCGAACTGCGACGCGGTCTACGCAGGGGTCAATTGCACGTGCTGTTCCAGCCCTACCGGGAGCTCGTGACCGGACGGCTCGTGGGATACGAGGCGCTCGTGCGCTGGAACCACCCAGACCGTGGAACCCTCCTGCCGGGCACGTTCCTGCCGGTTGCCGAGGAGACCGGCTTGATCGACGCGGTCGATCGCTGGGTACTGGCCGAGGCCTGCCGTCAGGCTCGCCAGTGGCGATCGCCGCTGCTCGTCTCGGTCAACGTCTCGGCCGGCCGCCTGCGCCGGGGCGATCTACATGAGGACACCGCGGCCATCCTCGCCGAGACCGGCCTCGACCCGGCGCGGCTCGTGCTCGAGCTGAGCGAGCGAATCCTGTTCGACGAGGTGCCCGATGCGTTCGGTTCGCTCGCCGAGCTCACATCCAGCGGTGTCGCGCTCGCGCTCGATGACTTCGGCGCCGGCTACACCTCCCTGGAGCAGCTGCGCCGGCTCCCGGTCAGCCAGCTGAAGATCGACCGGTCCCTGATCGCCCCCATCGACCAGTCGGACGGCGACACCTCGATGGTCGCGGCGGTGATCCAATTCGCCCATGCGCTCGGCTCATCCGTCACCGCCGAGGGAATCGAGCGCTCAGACCAGCTCGAGCTCCTCACCGGGCTCGGCTGCGATTACGGGCAGGGGCTTCTGTTCAGCGCGCCGACGGTGCTCACTATGCCCCCACCGGATGCCACGCGGTCTTCAACTCGGTGACCGCCTCCAGGCGCTCGAGCGCGTCGTCGGTCCCGTCCTCGTATCTCGTCACGGCGCGGCCGTGACGGACGCGCTTGATCGTCTCGGCGGCCAGCCGGTCGAGCTCGGCTGAGAGCTCGCCTTCGCCGGCGGCGTCGACGATCGCGTTGACGTCGCGGTGGGCGCCGAGCGCGGGCGCGAGCTCCTGGCGACGCCCCGACAGCAGGTTCACGACGCCGCCGGGCACGTCGGAGACGCCCAGCACCTCAGCGAGGTCTAGGCCGGGCAGCGGCGCGGTCTCGGACAGGATCGCCACCGCGACGTTGCCGGCGGCCAGGACGGGCGCGAGCTCGGCCACCAGCCCGAGGAGCGCCGGCGCGTCCGGGGCGACGACCCCGACGACGCCCGTCGGCTCAGGGACACTGAACGAGAGAAACGGCGCCGCAACCGGATTGACACCGCCCAAAACGGCATGGAGCTTGTCGGTCCAGCCCGCGTAGTGGAGCAGGACGTCGACCGCGGCGTCGACCTCCTCGCGCGCGACCCCGATCGTGCCCGCGCGCGACTCCACGGCCTCCGCGGCGCGATACAGGATCTGGCCCCGGTTGTAGGCGGTGCGGGCCGCCCAGGGTCCTGCCGCCTTGCGCGCGGCCTGCATCGCGTCCCGGACGTCCTTGCGCGAGGCCCGGGGATAGTTGAAGCCCCCGGTCTCGTCGTAGCGGCCCGACTCCGAGCGGACGAACGCGCCGCCGATCCACAGCTTGTACGTCTTGCGGACGGCCAGCCGCTCGCTCACCGAACCACCCGCAGGTACGGACGCAGCCCCGCCGGTCCGCCCTCGCGACCGAAGCCCGACTCCTTGTAGCCGCCGAACGCCGCCGTCGGGTCGAAGTGGTTGTAGGTGTTCTGCCAGACCACGCCGGCCTTCAGCGCGCTCGCCACCTCGAACGCCTTGGCTCCCTTGTCGGTCCAGATCCCGGCCGCCAGCCCGTAGCGGGAGTTGTTGGCCTTCTCGATCGCCTCGGCCTGGGTGCGGAAGGTGAGCACGGACACGACCGGCCCGAAGATCTCCTCGACCGCGATCCGGTGGGCCGGGGAGACGTCGGTGAACAGCGTCGGCGCGAACCAGTAGCCGCGCTCGGGCAACTCGCACTCGATGCTTTGCCGCTTGGCCCCCTCCTCCACCCCGGCCGCGACCAGCACCTCGATCCGCTCGAGCTGCTCGGCCGAGTTGATCGCGCCCACGTCGGTGTTCTTATCGAGCGGATCTCCCACCCGCAGCCGGCGCATGCGCTGCCACAGCTTGGCGATCACCTCGTCGCGCACGCTCTCCTGGATGAGCAGCCGCGACCCGGCGCAGCACACGTGGCCCTGGTTGAAGAAGATGCCGTTGACGATTCCCTCGACGGCCTGGTCGAGCGCGGCGTCCTCGAACACGATGTTGGCCGACTTGCCGCCGAGCTCGAGCGTGAGCCTCGTGTCGGTGCCGGCGAGCGCGGCCTGGATGTCGCGACCCACGGCGGTCGATCCCGTGAACGCGATTTTGTTGATTTTTTTCTGGCGGACGAGGGCCGCACCCGTCTCGCCATTGCCCGGGAGGATGGAGATCACGCCGGGTGGCAGCTCGGCCTCCTGGGCGATCTCGGCGAGCAGCAGGGCGGTCAGCGGGGTGGTCTCGGCCGGTTTGAGGATCGCCACGTTGCCGCACGCCAGCGCGGGCGCGAGCTTCCAGGCCGCCATCAGCAGCGGGAAGTTCCAGGGCACGATCTGCCCGACGACGCCGAGCGGCGCGACCTCGCGGGCGTTGACGCCATAGCGGAGCTTGTCCGCCCACCCGGCGTAGTGGAAGAAGTGCGCGGCCGCCAGCGGGATGTCGACGTCGCGGGACTCCCGAAGCGGCTTGCCCCCGTCCATCGTCTCGACGACCGCGAGCTCGCGGGAGCGCTCCTGGATCAGCCGCGCGATGCGGAACAGGTACTTGGCGCGCTCGAGGTCCTTGAGCGCGGCCCACTTCGGTTGGGCCGCCCGCGCGGACTCGATCGCGGCCTCGACGTCGGCGGGGCCAGCCCAGGCCACCTCGGCGATCGGCTCCTCGGTGGCGGGGTTGACCGTCGCGACGTAGCGCCCATCCTGCGGATCTCGGAACGCGCCGTCGACGAACAGCCCGTAGCGGTCGCCCAGCCGGATGTGGTCGACCGATTCCGGGGCCGGTGCGTAATCCCAGACGATGCTCGTACGGGTCTCAGCCGTCGTCATTCTTTGGAGAAGTCCTCGGAGCGGCCATAGCGGCCGATCTCGGTCTTGGCGTACTGCATAAGGAGATCATTGAGCACGGACGACGCGCCGATCCTGATCCGCTCCGGCGTCAGCCATTCGTCGCCCAGGGTCTCCTTGACCAGCACCAGGCGATGCAGGGCGGCCTTGCTCGTCGACACGCCACCGGCCGCCTTGAAGCCCACGATCCTGTCGGTGCGCTCGGCGTAGTCGCGGATCGCCTCGAGCATGACCAGGCACACGCCGGGCGTGGCGCCCGCCGCCGCCTTGCCGGTCGAGGTCTTGATGAAGTCGGCGCCGGCCTCCATCGCGATCATCGAGGCGTGCCGGACGTGGTCGTAGGACCCGAGCTCGGCGGTCTCGAGGATCACCTTGAGGTGCGCGTCGCCGCAGCGCTCCTTGATCGCGACGATCTCCCGCATCACTCGCGTGTCGTCGCCGGCCAGGAACGCCTCGCGCGAGATCACCATGTCGATCTCCTCCGCGCCGGCCGCCACCGCATCGTCGGTGTCGCGGAGCTTGGCCTCGAGCGAGACCTGGCCGGCCGGGAATCCGGTCGCCACGGAGGCGACGCGCACGCCCGTCCCGTGAAGCGCGTCTTTGGCCGTGGCCACGAGCTGCGGGTACACGCAGATCGCCGCCACCGAGGGGATCTCGGGCATGGTCGGCGCCGGGCACACGCCCTTCGCGCACAGGTGCCGGACCTTCCCGGGCGTGTCGGCGCCCTCGAGCGTGGTCAGGTCGAGCATCGACACCGCCAGCCGGATGCCCTGCTGTTTGGCCGAGGTCTTGATCGAGCGCTTGCCGAGCTGGGCGGCGCGCTCCTCGATCCCGACGCGGTCGACATGAGGCAGGCGGCGGATCACGCCTGCGAGGCTACTACGCTCCCGCGAGTGAAACGCGTTCTTGTCTTCTGTGGCTCGAGCCCCGGGCGCTGCGGCCCGAATACGTGGCGCAGGCCGAGGAGCTGGGCCGCCTGCTCGCCGCGCGCGAGCTGGAGCTCGTGTACGGCGGAGCGAGCGTCGGCCTGATGGGGGCGATCGCCGATGCCGCGCTGGCCGCCGGGGGCACGGTGATCGGCGTGATCCCCAACCGGCTGGTCCAGCACGAGATCGCCCACGCCCACCTGACCAAGCTGCACGTGGTCGAGACCATGCACGAGCGCAAGGCGCTGATGGCCGAGCTGTCCGACGCCGTGATCGCCCTGCCCGGCGGTAGCGGCACGCTCGACGAGCTGTTCGAGCTGTTCACGTGGAAGCAACTCGGGCTGCACCGCAAACCGATCGGCCTGCTCGACGTGGCGGGCTACTGGCAGCCGCTGCTCGCCTTCCTCGAGCACGCGGTGAACGAGCGCTTTCTGCGCGCCGAGTATCTGGAGGATCTACAGGTGGAGGCGAGCGCCGCCGAACTGGTCGAGCGCCTGGCCGCCCACGAGCACCGAAGCTACGACAAGTGGCTCGACCGGGGGCGGGCGGGGACCGAATAAATTCAGGCCGTGCCGAACACGCGGTCTCCCGCGTCGCCCAATCCAGGGCGGATGTAGGCGTTCTCGTCGAGCTCGCGGTCGATCGCGGCGGTCCAGATCCGGACGTCGGGGTGCGCGTCCTGCACCGCCTCGACCCCCCGGGGCGCCGCGACCAGGCAGACCAGCTCGAGCTGTCTGGCCCCGGCCTTCTTGAGCTTCTGCAGCGCGTGCACCGCGCTGCCGCCGGTGGCGAGCATCGGGTCGAGCACGTAGACGCGGGCGGCCGGTAGGCCGCGGGGCAGCCGCTCGTAGTAGTCGATCGGCACGTGCTCCTCCTCGTCGCGGTAGATGCCGACGTGGCCGACGCGAGCGTCGGGGACGAGGCGCAGGAACCCCTCGACCATCCCGAGGCCGGCGCGCAGCACCGGCACGACCGTCACCTCGTCGCGCAGGCGCAGTCCCGTGGTCGTCTCCAGCGGCGTCTCGATCTCCACCTCCTTGACCGGCAGGTCGCGCGCCACCTCGACCGCCATGATCGCCGCCGCCTCGTACAGCGCCTGGCGAAAGTCGCCGTGGGTGGTGCCCCGGTCGCGCATGACCGCCAGACGATCCGCGAGGACGGGATGCTCGACGATCCTGACGGGTTCGGGCACGGCTGCGATGCTATCCGCCAATGGCGCACGTCAACGTGGAACTGAAGGCACGCGACCCCAACCCTGAGGTGACGACCGCCCGGTGCCTGAACCTCGGCGCGGTGTCCGCCGGCACGCTCAACCAGCGCGACGCGTACTTCGCCGCCCCGAGCGGCCGCCTCAAGCTGAGAACCGACCTGGCCTCCGGTGAGCTGATCGCCTATCGCCGCGCCGACGACGCCGAGGCGAGCGAGAGCACGTACGTGCGCGTGCCGATCTCCGAGCCGGACGCGCTGGCCGAGGCGCTGGCGGCATCTCTCGGACCGGCGGCGGTGATCGTGTCCAAGCGCCGGCAGCTGCTCCTGTGGGAGGGGGTGCGCATCCACCTCGACGAGGTGGAGGGGCTCGGCAGCTTTGTGGAGTTCGAGGCGGTTCTGCCGGACGCGGGTGATCTCGAGACCGCGCGGGCGAAGGTGGACCGCCTGCGCTCCGAGCTCGGCATCGAGGACGATGCGCTGGTCCCGGTCGGCTACGCGGACCTCCTGCTCGACGCGCCGGAAGCGCTCCTGCGGGCGGCCAGGGAGGTCATGGAGAACGCCTACGCGCCCTACTCGCAGTTCAAGGTCGGCGCCGCCGTTCGGGGTCGCACCGGCGCGATCTACACCGGGGCCAACGTCGAGAACGTGGCCTACCCCCAGGGGCAATGCGCCGAGGCGTCCGCGCTGGGGGCGCTCGTGGCCGCCGGCGAGACCGCGATCACCGCCGTGGCGGTGATCGCCGAGCGCCGCGAGGTCTGCCCGCCCTGCGGGGGCTGCCGGCAGCGGCTCTCGGAGTTCGGCGACGCTTCCACGCCGGTCTACCTCGGCCCCGACGACGACGACCCTGGGTGAGCTCTTGCCGGGCGCGTTCGACCGCGGGGCGCTGGCGTGAACCTCGGCACGCCGCGCGTGGGGGTCGTGCTCGGGTCGGGCCTGGGCGCGGTGGCCGACGCCGTCGAGGACCCGGTCGTGGTCGGCTACGAGGAGCTGCCCGGGTTCCCGCGCCCGACCGTATTTGGACACGCCGGGCGGGCGGTGCTCGGGTCGATCGGCGGCGTCCCGGTGACCGTGCTCCAGGGCCGGGCACACCTGTATGAGACCCAACCACCCGGCGATCTCGACGCGCTGCGGACGCCGGTGCGCGCTTTGCGGGAGGCGGGCGCGGAGATTCTCGTCCTGACCAACGCCGCCGGGTCGCTGCGCCCGGCGGTCGGGCCCGGGGTCGTTGATGGCGATCACCGACCACATCAACATGACCGGCGTGAATCTCCTGATAGGTCCGAACGACGAGGCGATCGGACCGCGCTTCCCCTCCATGCGGGACGCCTACGACCCCGAGTTGCTCGACGTCATGCGTGCGTCCGCGCGCGACCTCGGGATCACGATGGCCGAGGGCGTGTACCTGGCGGTGAGCGGGCCGAGCTTCGAGACCCCGGCCGAGATCCGCGCCTTCCGAACCATGCGCGCCGACGCGGTCGGCATGTCCACCGTCCACGAGACGATCCTCGCCCGTCACTGCGGCCTCCGGGTCGCGGCGGTGTCGGTGATCACCAACCTGGCCGAGGGCATGAGCGATGAGCCGCTGAGCCACGAGCAGACGTTGAGCGCGGCGCAGGAAGGCGCCGGCGATCTGTCCCGCCTGCTGCTGGAGTTCATCTCCCGGTGCTGACCGCCGAGCTCATCCGGCGAAAGCGCGACGGCGGCGAGTTGAGCGCCGAGGAGATCTCCCAGCTCGTGCTCGGGATCGCCGACGGATCGGTGACCGACGCGCAGGTGGGGGCGCTGGCCATGGCCATCGTGTGGCGGGGGATGAGCGCCGCCGAGCGGGTGGCGCTGACCGGCGCCATGACCCGCTCGGGCGACGTGCTCGACTGGAGCGACGCCGGTCTGTCCGGCCCCGTCCTCGACAAGCACTCCACGGGTGGGGTGGGAGACAAGGTGAGCCTGCTGCTCGCGCCGATCCTCGCCGCGTGCGGGGCGTTCGTGCCGATGATCTCGGGCCGGGGGCTTGGCCACACGGGCGGCACGCTCGACAAGCTCGAGTCGATCCCCGGCTACGACGTCACGCCGGACAGCGATCGGCTGCGCGAGGTCGTCGGAGGCGTCGGCTGCGCGATCGTCGGCCAGACCGCCCGCCTGGCGCCCGCCGACCGTCGCCTCTACGCGATCCGCGACGCCACCGGGACGGTCGAGTCGATCCCGCTGATCGTCGGCTCGATCCTCTCCAAGAAGCTGGCCGCGGGCCTCGACGCGCTGGTCATGGACGTCAAGGCGGGCTCGGGCGCGATGATGCAGGAGCTGGACCGGGCGCGAGACCTGGCGCAGGCGATCGTCGAGGTGGCAGTGGGCAACGGCCTGCCCACGGTGGCGCTCATCACCGACATGAACCAGGTGCTCGGTCGCAGCGCTGGGAACGCGGTCGAGGTACGGGAGTCGATCGACCATCTCACCGGCGCGGCCCGGGACGAGCGCCTGCTCGAGGTGACGCTCGCGCTGTCCGCCGAGCTGCTCGTGCTGGGGTCGCTGTACGACGACCTCGAGGACGCGCGGCGAGGGGCCGTGCGCGCGCTCGAGAGCGGCGCGGCCGCCGAGCGCTTCGGCGCGATGGTCGCCGAACTGGGCGGCCCGGCCGACCTGGTCGATGTGCCGTCGCGCCATCTGCCCGACGCCGCGGTCGTAGCGCCGATCGAGCCGGGATCCGGGGGCGTCGTCTCGAGCATCGACGTGCGCGCAGTCGGCATCGCGATCGTCAACCTGGGCGGCGGCCGGGCGCGCGAGGACGACCGCGTCGACCACGGCGTCGGCCTGACCGAGGTGGCAGGGCTGGGCGAGCGCGTCGAGCCGGGTGGCCGTCCTCTGGCTCTCGTGCACTCGCGCGACGAGGTCAGTGCCGCCCGCGCGGCCGACGCGGTGCGCGCGGCCTACACGCTCGGCGATCCCCCGAGCCGGATCCCGGACCCGGTGATCGAGGCTCAGCGCACGGTATAGACGCCGGTCGAGACGTCGTGGTAGCCCTTGGCGCCGACGCTGCGCGCCAGCGGGCTTCGCGGATCGGCCCCCTCGGCGAGGCGATCGAGCGCGTGACGGAAGTCGTACCGGGGCGAGAAGCCGAGCTCACGCCGCGCTCGCTCATTCACATACACCCGCTCGATGGCGGGAAACATCCGCCAGCCGCGGACCGAATAAATCTCCTCAAAATCTCCGAAACGCCGCCGCACCACGGCCGGCAGGTCCTCGCGGATCGCGGTCAGATCGTCGGGGGTGAACGGCGAGGTGGCGGTGATGATGTAGCGCCCGAACCCGATCACCGGCGCGCGCTCCAGCGCGAGCAGGTGCGCGCTCACCACGTCCTCGAGGTCGACCCGCCGGTACAGGAGCTCGTTGACCTTGATGTTCAGGTCCTCGTACGTGCTGCGGATGTCGTCGCGATCGTCGGGCTCGGGAAAGAACCGGGAGGTGCGGAGGATCAGGCACGGGAGGCCGTGGTCGCGGGCGATGAGCTCGCACAGCCCCTCGGCCGCGGTCTTGGTCGTGCCGTAGATGTTGCGCGGGACCGGGACGACGTCTTCGGTGATCCAGGCCGCGGGCTCGTGGTCGTCGGGCGTGAGCGCCCGGCCGAACGCGCTCGTCGTGCTGGTGAACAGGAACCGGCCCACGCCCGCGGAGACGGCCTCCTCGAGCAGGTTCAGGGTGCCGGTGACGTTCGTGTCGACGAACTCGGCCCGGCCGTGCGATGCGACGTGCGGCTTGTGGAGGGTCGCGCTGTGGATCACGGCGTCCGCTGTCGCGACACACCGGCGCACGGTGGCGCGATCGACGATCGACCCGACCACGCTCGTGTACGGCGACTCGAGGACGTCGAGTCCGACGACCTCGTGCTCCTGTGCGGACAGCACGCGGCACAGCGCCTCGCCGAGGTGTCCAGAGCTGCCGGTGACGAGAATCCGCATGAGGTGAGACATATCAGACCGAGCTGATAAACCCATGCCGATGATTCCCAAGGCCGAGCTGCACGTCCACCTCGAGGGCACCGCCCCTCCCGACCTCGTCAGTCGCATCGCCGCGCGTAACGGACTCGACCTGCCCGAGCAGCTGCTCGGCGCCGACGGGCGCTTTCGCTACACGGACTTCCTCGACTTCCTGCGCACCTATGACCTCGCCGCCAGCGTGATCCGGACCGGCGAGGACTACCGGGACATCACCTACGAGTACCTGGGCTCGTGCGCCCGCGGGGGCGCGATCTACGTCGAGCTGACCGCCTCGCCCGACCACGCTGCGCTCGTCGGGCTGAGCGACGAGGAGCACTGGGACGGGATCGCGCGCGGGATCGACGACGCTCGGCGCGACACCGGGATCGAGGGCCGCATCCTCGTATCGGCCGTGCGCAACTTCGGGGTCGAGCAGGCGCTCCGCGTCGCCCGCCACGCCGCCCAGCGCCCCCACCCCTACATCGTCGGCTTCTCGATGGCCGGCGACGAGGCCGGCTTCCCGGCCGGCGACTTCGCCGAGGTTTACCACCTCGCCGCCGACGCCGGCCTCGGCTGCACGATCCACGCCGGCGAGTGGGCCGGCGCCGAGTCCGTGCGCGCGGCCCTCGAGCTTCCGATCACGCGCATCTCGCACGGCGTCCGCGCGATCGAAGATTCGTCGGTGGTGGACGAGATCGCGGCGCGCGGGATCGTGCTCGAGTGCTGCCCGACCAGCAACGTCGTCCTGGGGGTGTATCCGTCCTACGAGGAGCATCCGCTGCCGCGGCTGCGCGGCGCCGGCGTTCGCGTCACGCTCGGCTCGGACGACCCGCCCTACTTCGGCGCCACGATTCAGGGCGAGTACGACGTGTGCGAGGCGCGGATGGGCTTGGGTGAGGAGGATCTGCGCGAGATCACGCGCACCGCGATCGACGCGGCGTTCTGCGACGACGAGCTGCGAGGCGGCTTGTCCGCCCGGCTCTAGCGCCGCCGCGTGCGGGCCACGTAGGCGCGGACGTCGGCGATGCTCCACCAGTTCCCGCTCGACCCGGTCAGCGTCATGCGCACGTACCGGATCGGCGCGCCCGACAGCGGAACGACGGTCAGCTGGCCGGTGCCGGCTCCGCTGGCCACCGCGGTGCTCCACGTCGTGCCGTCGGCGCTGACGGTGACGGTGTAGTTGCGGGGATAGTCCCCGAGGTTGACGCCGGTGTCGTAGACCATCTCGCGCACGGGCTCGAGGCGACCGAGGTCGACCTGCAGGTACTGGCCCGGCTGCTGGCCCGTGCCCGTCGAGTAACGGGTGCTCGCGTCGTCGTCGACGGCGCCTGCGGCCACGTCGCCCTGGCAGCACGGGTCCGTGGGCCCGGGCGGATTGGCGACGGCCCGCCAGCCGGTTGGGTCGAGCTCGGTCAGCCCTCCTCGGCCGCCCGGGTTTCCCGGCCAGGTGAAGGTGGCCAGCGAATCGCCGGGGAGCGTGTAGGTGAAGCTGCGCCCGCCCTCCATGACGCCAAACGCCTGCGGATTGTCGTTCTCGTTGTGGGCCACCAGCACGGTGGTCCCGTCGGGATCGCGGAACGCGACGTCCATGACCTCGCCGTTCCAACCGGTGGTGCCGAATGACGTGCTGGCGATCCGGACCGCGCCCGGCTTCACGAAGCGGCTGAGATGACCGAGCGTGTAGTACTCGGCATCGGGCGTCACGGTGTCACCGGGACCGACCGTGAGGATGCCGGTGCAGTTACCGCAGCCACCCACGTGCGGGCCGCCCGACGGGTCGAGCGCGACGTTCCAGTTGATCACGGTCTTGGCCCAGTTGCGCGGCGAGCCGATGATCAGGTTGCGCGCATGCCACTTGAGCGTGTCGGAGAACGTGTCGGCCGGATCGCTCGACTGCGAGCCCGAGCATTCGGTGAAGTAGATGTCCTTGCTCGGGAACTCGTTGTGGAGCGTCGTCATCGCGCTCGGGTCGCCGTAGTAACAGTGATAGGCGGTGCCCGACACCCAGCGAGCCGCGGGCGATGACAGCACCTCCTGCGGGTAGTCGTTGGTGTCCTGCGTCTCGTCCGGCGGCGTCGAGGCGATGTCGTTGGGGTGCTCGGACCAGTTGTGGTCGTAGGCCAGGATCTGTGTCTTGAGACCCGCCGCCCGGAGCATCGGCCCGAGCGCCTCGATCACCTTCTCCTCCTGCGCGGCCGACATGTCGGTCCCCGGATAGGTCGCGGGAGTCCGGTTCTGGGGCTCGTTCTGGACCGTGATCGTGTTCACCGTGACGCCCTGCCGGCGATACGCCTCGACGAACTTGGTCAGGTACAGGGCGTAGGAGTGGTAGATCCGCGGCGTGTCGATCAGCCGCCCGCCGATCAGCGAGTCGTTCGTCTTCATCCACGCCGGAGGGCTCCACGGCGAGGCCACGATTCCCAGCTGCGGGTTCAGGCGCTCGGCCTCCCGCAGCAGGGGCAGGATCTTCGCCTCGTCGTGCGCGATGCTGAAGTGCCGCTGCGCGTAGTCTGTCTGACCCGCCGGCATGTCGTCGTAGGTGTACGGCGCGGTGGCGACGAAGTCCGAGCCCCCGATCGGCTGGCGCAGATAGCTGAGCCCGTCGCCCGTCCGCGGATCGAACAGCATCCGCATGGTCGCGTCCCGTGCCGCCGGGGAGAGCCGATAGAGGACGACCGCCGAGGAGTCGGTTATCGCGCCGCCGAAGCCGTCCATGGTCTGGAACCGGCGCGAGGGATCGACCACTACGGTCGGAACCGACGGCTGGCTCGTCGTGAACGGGACCTGGCCCATGTACGTGAGCTTGTCCTGGCCGTCCGCGGTCGTGAGCCACACGCGTGCCTGGTCCGCGCTGGGCGAGCGGGTTGCCGCGCTGGGCGAGCGGCCCGCCGCGGGTGAGCTTCCCGCGAGCAGCGCCACCGCGCCGGCGGCCACCATCCCGAGGACGCCGAGGATCAACCGCCGGCCTGCGGACTGCGAGCGATGCATGAACACGTGAACGACCTCCCCTCCTGTCGCTCTCGGCCTTACCCCTCTCGGGAGAGCCCGAAACGACCGCGGCGGCGCCGTGGGTTCGTGCTCAGACTTCCAGCGGCTCGAGCAGGCGGCGCGGAGCGCGCAGGGCGACCGCGACCGGATCGGTTCGCAGGCGCTTTCGCCCCTTCGCCGGTCTCGTGTCGATCTCGTCCGGTCCGGGAGTGAGCTCGCACTGGGGGCACCGACCGGCCTCGTCGAGGACCGTTCCGCAGGCGGCGTGCATGAACACGCGGCTGTTCGGCTGGCGGTGCCGGATGCCCCAGCTCATCAGCGCGTAGACGGCCGGCCACAGATCGCGCCCGCTCGGGGTGAGCTCGTAGAGGTGGCGGCCGCCGTGCTCGGCATCGGGCACGCGCTCGAGCACTCCATCGGCCACGAGGGCGCTGAGGCGGTCGGCCAGCACGGCCTTTGGAATATCCAGGTGGGTTTGGAAGTCGTTGAAGCGACGCACGCCGTAGAAGGCGTCCCTGACGATGAGCAGCGTCCACCGTTCCCCGACCACCTCGAGCGCGCGAGCCAGCGCGCAGTCCTGCTCTGTGTAGTTCTTTCCCAGCATGCGCATGAGGATACCATCAAGTTCGGTCATTGAACTCATATGTGCTAGGGTCCTCGGTTCAATGAACGAACCGTCGCGATTCTTCAAACCGTGGATGCCGGTTGCCGGCCTTCTCGCGGGGGCGGGCTGGGGCTCGAACCAGTTCACGCCGATGCTCCTCGTCTACCACGCGCGACTCGGTCTCTCGACCGCGACGCTCGAGGCGCTGTTCGCCGCTTACGCGGCCGGCCTGATTCCCGGTCTCATCGTCGCGGGCCGTTGGTCGGATGTCCACGGGCGGCGCGCCGTCGGGGTCTTCGCCGCCGCCGTCTCGCTGCTGGCCAGCGCGGCCCTGATCGCCGGCGCGCACACGCTGGCGCTCCTGTTCGTCGGGCGGCTGCTGGCGGGAGTGGGCAGCGGCGCCGCGTTCGGCGCCGGCACGGCGTGGCTCCGGGAAACCTCGCTGCCACCGTTTGGCGAAGCCGATCAGAGCACCGTGGCCCGGCGCGCGGCCGTCGCGATGACCCTCGGGTTTGCCCTGGGACCGCTGGTCGCCGGCCTGCTCGCCCAGTGGGCGCCGGCGGCGACCGCGGTGCCGTACCTGCCGCACATCGCGCTGATGGTGCTCGTCCTGGCCGGCCTGGGTCGCGTGCCCGAGACCGTTCGCGGTCACGAGGGAGGCGCCGCGTTGGCCGTTCGGTTGCCCGACGTGAGCCTGCGGCGCTTCCGCCGCCTCGTCGTGCCGCTCGCGCCCTGGGTGTTCGCCGCGCCCGCGATCGCTTTCGCCCTGCTGCCGAGCATCGTCGGCACCGGTCATGCCGCCGACGGCGTCGCGCTCACCGCGGTGATCACGTCGCTGACCGCGCTCGCCGGCGTGCTCATCCAACCGCTCGCCCGCCGGCTCGAAACCGGCGCGCGCCCCCACGCCGCCGCCGTGCTCGGCCTGCTCGTGCTCGCGTGCGGCCTCGCGCTCGCCGCGCTGACCGCCGGGGTGCGCGAGAACTGGCTGCTCTTCCCGTGCGCGATCGTGCTCGGCTCCGCGTATGGCCTGTGCCTGGTCGCCGGGCTGCTCGAGGTCCAGCGGCTGGCGCCGGCGCAGGCCCTCGCCAGGCTGACCGCGACCTACTACGTGTTCACGTATCTCGGTTTCGCCGGGCCGTACGTGCTGGCGGTGGCGGCGGGCGCGGTCAGCTACAGCGTCCTGCTGCTGATCACCGGCGCGCTGGCTCTTCTCACCGCCGGCTTCGTCGGGCACGCGGCGGCCGGGGATCGCGGCGTGGTATCACGCGCGATACCCTCCCGTTGATGGCCATGACGCGCCGCCGCGAGCTCTGGGCGTTGACGAGCCCAAGGTCCGCGACATGCGGCTGCCTGGCGGCGACGATCGCCTTCCTTGGCATGAACGGGCGTGGCACGACCACACATTAACCCGCCAGGGCTGCGCGAGAAACGTCCCTCTGGAGGACGTTTCTCGCGCACCCTCTGACGCGCAGCCTGCGACGATCCTGACCATGTCTGCCGAGCCATCACCGTTCGCGGACGCGGCGCTGGCCGAGTACATGGCCGAGGCCTCCTCGGGCCCGATGTCGGACGTCAGCGTGGCGGACATGCGCGCGGGCGGAGCGCGGCGCGCGGCGGACCGTGCCCGTGGTCCGGACATGCACGAGGTCCGGGAGCTGCGGGTGGCCGGACTCGGCGCCCGTCTGTACCGGCCCACGCCCGCGGCCGGTCCGCTGCTCGTCTACTTCCACGGCGGCGGCTGGACGATCGGCAGTCTCGACACCCACGACCGTACCTGCCGGCGACTGGCCACGGGCGCCGAGGCCGCGGTCCTCTCGGTCGACTACCGGCTGGCGCCCGAGCATCCATGGCCGGCGTCGGTGGATGACGCCGTGGCGTCGCTGCGGTGGGTAGCGCGCGAGAGCGGCGAGCTAGAGGTCGACGGCGCCATCGGTGTCGCGGGCGACAGCGCCGGCGGCACGCTCGCCGCGCTCGCCTGCCTGCGCCTGCGCGACGAAGCCCCCGAGGCGCTCCCGCACGCGCAGGTGCTGCTGTGCCCGAACACCGATCTCACCGGAGCGCATCCCTCCATGCGCGAGAAGGCCACCGGCTGGGGCCTGGATGCTCAGGCGGTCCGCTTCTTCAACTCGCAGTGGGTCCCGGATGAGCGACGATGGTCGGACCCGGGCGTGAGCCCTCTTCACGCACCGGACCTGCGAGGCCTGCCGCGCGCCCTGATCATCACCGCCGAGCATGACGTCCTGCGAGACGAAGGCGAGGCGTACGCCGAGCGGCTGCGCGAGGCATCGGTGCCGGTGCACGCGCGACGGGAACCCGGCCTCGTGCACGGCTTCATCCAGCTGGACGACGTATCGCCGGCGTGCGCAGCCGCCACCGATCGCGTCGCGGCGGATATCCGCGCGTGCCTGCGTCAGTCGCGGTAGCGCACCTCTTCGCGGCGACCCGATTGCGAGGAACGGATCACCGCGTCGCACACCTCCGCGGCCCGGTAGCCGTCCTCGAAGTCGGCGCCGTCCGGCCGCACCTCCCCGCCGGTCTCGATGGCGCGCAGAAGGTGATGGATCTCGTGGACGAACGAGTGCTCCCAGCCGATGATGTGTCCCGGCGGCCACCAGTACTCCATGAACGGGTGGCGCGGGTCGGTGACGTTCACCGTTTGAAAGCCCACTTCTGCGCCGCCGGTGACGCTCACCTGGAGCTCGTTGAGTCGCTCGAGATCGAAGGCCACTGAGCCCCGCGTCCCGTTCACCTCGAACGCGAGGTGGTTGAGGCGGCCGATGCACAGCCGCGACGCCTCGAGCGTGCCAATCGCTCCGCCCGCGAACTCGATCAGCCCGGTGAACGCGTCGTCGACGTCAACCGGGTGACCGGCACGCTCGCCGATGAAGGTGCGCACGGTGCCATTGACCGTGGTGACCTCGCCGACCAGGAAACGCGCGAGGTCGACGATGTGCGCGCCGAGATCGCCCAGCGCGCCCGAGCCGGCCTGCTCGCGATCGAACCGCCAGGTCACCAGCGCCTCGTCCGCACCCCACGACTGCAGATACCGGGCCCGGAAGTGGCGGATCTCGCCCAGCTGCCCGCCGGCGATCATCTCGCGCGCCAGGCGAACCGCGGGCACGAAGCGATAGTTGAACGCGCACATGTGCACGACCCCCGCCGCGGCGACGCCCTGCCAGACGGCAAAGCTCTCCTCGGCGTCGCGCCCGAGTGGCTTCTCGCACAGCACGTGCTTGCCGGCGCGCGCGGCCGCGAGCGTCGGCTCGGCGTGCATTCCGTTCGGGCCACAGTTGTCGAACAGCGCGACCCGCGGGTCCCCCACGACACGCTCCCAGTCGGTCACCGCCTCGGCGAACCCGTAGCGAGCCGCGGCCTCCTGCACCGCCTCCCGGTTACGACCCGCGATCGCCACGAGTTCCGGTCGCAGCGGCGGCGGCCAGGTCATGTAGGACAGGGTCCGGTACGCGTTGGCATGAGCCCTGCCCATGAACGCGTAGCCCAGCATTCCGACCCCGATCGCCGGGGCGTTATCGGCCACGACGCCTCATTTTCGCCGGAGCCACCGCCACGCGACCAGCCCACCGATGAGCGCAGCGAGGGCGGCGGCGACCGGAACGGCGCGCTTGAGCACCGCTCCGCGTGACAGCTCGCCGAGGTCGAGCACCTCGTCGGCTTGACGGCTCCGCTGTCGCGCGGCCGGTCGTCCTGCGGCGACAGCGGCCAGCGCCGCGTCGCCGGCCGGTCCCGTGGGCAGCCGTCCCACCGGCGTGTCCTCGTAGCCGCCGAGGCGGGTCGGCGCCGGAGCGACGGCGGCGGCCGCCCAATCCACCGCGACGGCGGTCGCGCCGGCGGTGGCATCCCGGCCGCTCGCCGCCTCAGCGGGAGTGGCCTCGTTGGTCCCCATGGCCTGCGGCGCTCCGGCACCGTCGGCTGCCATCTCCTCGGCCAGGCAATCGGCGAAGCGCCCGATGAGCTTCGAAGACACGTCCTGCATGACCCCGCGGCCGAACTGGGCCGCCGGGCCGGAGATCTGGATGTCGGTCTCGACGGCGACGCGGGTGCCCTCGGCGATCGTGCGCATCTCGGTGGAGATCGTCGCCGCGGCGGTGCCGCCGCCGCGATCGTCGCGGGCCTGTGCCCGCATCACCGCGCGGTGGGCCTCGGCGTCGGCCTCCTCGATCCGGACCGTGCCCTGGTAGCGGCTGCGCACCGGTCCGAGCTTGATCGTCATCTGGCCCTGGAACTCGGACCCCTCCGAGCCGTGCAGTTCCGCGCCGGGCAGGCACGGCGCGACCCGCTCGAGATCGAGCAGCACCTCCCAGGCTCGCTCGACTCCGACCGGCACCGTGAACTCGTTGTGCAGCTTCACGCCGGGTCGCCGCCCTCGATCACGTGCAACCCGTCAAGAAGCCAGGCCGCCGGCGTGGTCGCCAACCGTGCTGTAGAACTCGCGCTCGCGGGCGGCGAGCAGGTCGGGGATCGCCTCCTGCTTGACCAGCCGGGTGAAGTGCTCGGTGTCCTGATGAGCCTCGTACCCGGCCTCGTCGGCGTACTGCTCGTAGAGGAAGAACAGGTTGGGGTCCTCTTCCGAGCGCTGGGCCTGGTAGAAGACGCAGCCCGACTCGGCTCGGGATGGCGGGGTCATCTCCTGGATCACCTCGAGCAGCCGATCCGCCTTACCTGGGTGCGCGCGCCACTTGGCGGCAACTACGTAGGCCATGTCAGGCCTCCTTTCGTCCGATGGTGTTTCGCAGTACGCCGATGCCCTCGACCTCGAGCTCGACGACGTCCCCCGGCTGGAGCCAGCGGTCGAGCTCGAGTCCCGAGCCGCCGGCGGCCGTTCCCGACCCGATCACCTCGCCCGGGTACAGCGTCTGTGCCTGTGAGGCGTAGGCGATCATGTCGGCGAAGCTGTGGTGCATCGCGGCAGTGGAGCTCTCACCCCACACCTCGCCGTTCACCCGCACCGACATCCGCGCGTCCGAGGCGTCGAACTCCTCAGCGGTGACCAGGCACGGTCCGAGCACGTTGGAGCCGTCCCAATCCTTGGCCTTGCCAGGTCCGAGGCCGACCGGCCCTTCGCGGCGCTGCACGTCGCGCGCGGAGAGGTCGTTCCAGATCGTGTAGCCGAAGATGCAGGCGTCGGCGTCCTCGGGGCGCACGTCGCGCGCGCGCCGGCCGATCACCGCGGCCAGCTCGAGCTCGTGATCGAGCTGGTCGGTGTAGGCCGGCCACGGCACCTCCACGTCGGGGCCGATGACGGTGTCCGGCATGCCCTTGTAGTAGGCCGGCACCTCGTACCACTCGGCCGGGATATCGCGGCCGAGACCGCGATAGGCGCCCTCCAGGTGACCCTCGAAGGCGAGAAAGTCGCGCAGCGAACGCGGTCGCAGCGGGGCGAGCAATCGCGGCTCGGGCCGGACGACGCTCCCGGTTGCGCGTGGCGCTCCCGCCTCGATGAACGCCACCATGTCCCCATCGAACCCGGCGTCGCGCACCTCGCCGTCGTGCAGCACGCCCACGCGCGGACCGGTCCCCGCCTCGTAGGTGACGAGCTTCACCGGGAGGCCTCCGCCATCTCGGCCGCGGCACGTCTCACCGCGTCGGCGATCTTCACGTAGGACCCGCAGCGGCACAGGTTCCCGCCGAGCGCCTCGGCGATCTCCGCCTCGCTCGGGTCCGGGTTCTCGGCCAGGAGCGCCTTGATCGTGAGCACGAAGCCCGGCGTGCACCAGCCGCACTGGAACGCGTGCGCGTCGAGGAACGCCCGCTGAACCGGATCCGCCCCTCCGAGCCCCTCGACCGTCATCACCTCGCGGCCGTCAACCTGCGCGGCCAGGGTCAGGCAACCCGACAGCGGCTCCCCGTCGACCAGCACCGTGCAGGCGCCGCAGACCCCGATGCCGCACGTCGCGCGAACGGAGCCGAGGCCCTCGCGACGGAGGACCTCGAGCAGCATCTCGTCGGCCTCGCAGTCGAGCTCGGCGGCGCGTCCGTTCAGCTCGAGGGCGACCTTCACGGCCTCGCCTCCGAGGCGCCGACCGGCGCGCGGCGTGCTTCCCGAGCATCGACCGCGGCGAGCACCCGCTCGGCCGACATCGGCAGCTCGTACACCTCCAGGCCCAGCGAATAGAGCGCGTTTCCGATCGCCGCCGGGACCGGAGGCAGGACGGTCTCACCCAGCCCGTGCACCTCGGCGCCCTCGCGCTCGATGATCTCGTGCGTGAAGCGCTTGGGGAGGTCACCGATCGCGGGCACGTTGTAGTCCGACAGGTTGGCGTTGGCAACCTGGCCGTCCACGAACTCGATCGCCTCGAACAGCGCCGTCCCGAGGCCCATGAGCAGGGAGCCCTCGTTCTGCAATTCGGCCCCCTCGCGGTTGACGACCCGGCCCGCGTAGGCGACGCCGTGAAGATGCTCGACGGTCAGCCTGCCGGTCTCCTCGTCGACGGTCACGTGGGCCGCCGCGGCGCCCTGGTGCCAGTGGGTCGAGGCGACCCCCTGGCCGGTGTCGGGATCGAGCCCGCCCTCGTTGTGGACCTCGCCGTAGCCGCGCTCGCCGCCGTTCTCGCCCAGGTCGCGCACGGCTTGCTCCAGGGCACGGCCCATCATGTGGGTGGTGCGGCTCGAGGTCGTGCGCGTGTCGTACGGGGAGGTGTCGGTGTCGGGCTCGGGAACCTCGATCTGCCCGGGCTCGCAGCCCAGCATCTGCGCGCCCATGAGCTGCAGCGAGCGGCGCACGCCCTGGCCCATCTCGCACGCCGCGGAGCGGATGACGAATCCCACCGGCGTGCGCTCCACCGCGATCGCGGCCCGGCTCGGGGTCTGCATGCCCTTGAGCAGGACGCACAGCCCCTTGCCCGTCCGGTCGCCCTCGTAGTCGACGGCGTCCGCGGCGGCCTGCAGGCAGCGCTCGAACTGCACGTCGTGCATGACCTCGCCGGTCGCGAACACGTCGCCCTCGCGGAGCAGGTTCTTGCGCCGCAGCTCCAGCGGGCTCATGTCCAGCCGCTCGGCCAGCACGTCCATGGTGCGCTCGGAGGCCCAGATCGACTGCATCGCGCCGTACCCGCGGTACGCGCCGTTGGGCGGCAGGTTGGTGTAGATGGCCAGCGCGTCGACCCGCACGTGCGGGATCCGGTAGGGACCCACCCCGGCGTAGCCGAGCTTGGTGGCGACGCCCGGGCCGCAGTCGGCGTAGGCGCCGGTGTCGACCCAGCAGTCGAGCTCCTTGGCCACGAGCGTGCCGTCGCGCCGGGCGCCCAGGCGCACGCGAATCACCGAGGGGTGGCGGTTGAGCGTGACGAACTCCTCGGTCCGGTCGAGCACGACCTTGACCGGCCGGCCCGCCTTGCGGGCCAGCGCGGCGAGCGGCGCCTCGTGGCGGACGAACGTCTTGGCTCCGAACGACCCGCCCATGGGAATCGCGAGCACGCGGATCTGCTCCTCGTTCATGCCGAAGGCCACCGCGAGGTCGGCCCGGAGGTTGAACGGCGTCTGGGTGCCCGTCCACACGGTCAGCCGGCCGTCCTGCCATTCGGCGACCGCGGCGTGGGGCTCCATCGGGGCGTGCGCCGCGCTCGGCGTCCGGAACGCCTGCTGGACGACGACCTCGGCCTCCGCGAAGCCCGCGGCGACGTCTCCGTGCACGAGCCGGAAGCGGTGGCACGCGTTCGTGCCGGCGAGTGGGCGCACTCCGATCGAGACCGACTCCCCCGCCGACCGGGCGCCGTCGGGATGAATCAGCGGCGCGCCGGGCGCCACCGCCTCGACGGGATCGAACACGGCCGGCAGCTCTTCGTAGTCCACCTCGACCAGCCGGGCGCCGGCGACGGCGGCCTCACGCGTTGGCGCGGCGACGGCGGCGACGATGTCCCCGGCGTGGCGTGCCACCCGCGCGAGCACATGCTCGTCGCGGACCTGGCACCCATACAGCTGCAGATCGTCGACGTCCTCCGGGAGCAGCACCACGCAATCGGAGGGCACCGCCGAAGCATCGACGTCGCGGACGCGCGCGTGCGCGTGCGGGCTGCGCACGAACGCCGCGTGAAGCATCCCGGGGCGCTCGGCGTCCACCGCGTAGCGCTGAGCTCCGGTGACGCGGGCGTCGACGCCGATCCCGCTCACTCGCCGGCCCCGCCGTCTTGCCGGTCGCGGGCGATCTCGAGCTCCTCGAGTGCCCGGCGCACCTCGACGGCCACGACGCGGCGGCGGTATTGGGCGCTGCCCCGAGAGTCGCTCAGCGGCTCGATGCGCTCGGCGTAGCGCTCACCGATCTCGCGGGCTGTGTCGGCGTGGATCGGGGCCGCGGATGCCTCGGCGCAGATGTCCTCGTAGTGCTGAGGCACCTCGGCGCACGCGCCCACGACCACGCGCAGGGCGCCGCCCGCGCGTGCCGCCGCGACCGCCACGCAAGGTCGATCCTCGCTCGAGCGCGAGCGGAACTTGCGGTAGGTCGCCCGCTCGCTCCCCGCCGGCACCCGAACCTCGGTGAGCAGCTCGTCATCGGCGATGCAGGTCTCGTAGAAGCCCAGGATCAGCTCCTCGATCGGCACCTCGCGCTCACCCCGCGGGGAGCGCAGGACCGCCCGGGCGTTGAGCGCGCACAGGACCGCGGGCGGGTCCGAGGCATAGTCGGCGTCGGCCAGGACTCCACCGACCGTGGCCTGGTTGCGCACCCGGGGACTGGCCACGAGGCCGAAGGCGCGCGACAGAACCGGCCAGCCCTCGCGCACCGTGGGGTCGCGCTCGACCCGGCGATGGGTGACCATCGCCCCCAGGCGGAGCTCCCCGTCGTGTGCCGAGACGCCGCGGAGCTCGTCGATCCGGCCGAGCGAGAGCAGCGACGATGGCTGCACGAATCCCTGGTTCATGAGGATGCCCAGGAAGCTCCCGCCGGCTACCACGGTCGAGTCCGCGCCGCGCGCGGCCCTCAGCTCGATGGCCTCCTCGAGCGAGGAGGGCGCGAGCCACTGCACCGGGTTACCGCCGCGGACCACGGCGGCGATCATAGATCATCGATTATCTTTCGTTTGGACCGCACTGGCGGTGGTACCGGCGAGCGCCTTGAACCGGCGCATGTTCTCCGTGATCGCGGCCTCGGCGGGGAGCCGCTCCATGCTCGAGGCCCCGAAGAAGCCCACGACGCCTTCGGTCCGCTCGAGCACGTAGGCGGCATCCTCGGGCTCGGCCAGCGGGCCACCATGGCAGAGGACGATCGCATCGTCCCGGACAGCGGCCGCCGCATCGTGGATCGCCTGGATATCGGCCACGCAGGCGTCGAGCGTCTTGGCCGTGCGGGCGCCGATCGACCCTTTGGTGGTCAGGCCCATGTGCGCCACCAGCACATCGGCCCCGGCCCGCGTCATCGCGACGGCCTGATCGTCGTCGAACACGTAGGGCGCGGTGAGCAGGTGGAGCGCGGCCGCCTGCCGGATCATCTCGACCTCGAGGTCGTAGCCCATGCCGGTCTCCTCGAGATTTGCGCGAAAGGTGCCGTCGATGATCCCGACCGTGGGGAAGTTCTGGACGCCCGCGAAGCCCGCCGCCTGCACCTCGCGCAGGAACACGTCCATGAGGCGGAAGGGATCGGTGCCGCACACCCCGGCCAGCACCGGAGTGTCGCGGACCACCGGCAGCACCTCGCGGCCCATCTCCATGACGATCGCGTTGGCGTCGCCGTAGGGCATCAGCCCGGCCAGCGAGCCGCGCCCCGCCATCCGGTAACGCCCCGAGTTGTAGACGATGATGAGATCCGCCCCGCCGGCCTGCGCGCACTTCGCCGACAGTCCCGTCCCGGCTCCCGCGCCGATGATCAGTCCGCCGCTCTGGAGCGTGGCGCGCAGTCTGGCGCGAGCCTCCGCCCCAGTCATCGGACGCGCCGCGCCAGCGGGTTCTCGGCCGGGTCGATCAGCGAGGCCGGCGACACCGGCTTCTCGGCGGAGCGCTCGTACCGCCGCGCCACCTCATCGGGGTCGTCCGCCGCGAAGATCAGATCCGCGGCGGGATACCCGCTGGCGCGGAAGGCGGCATCGGCGCTCGCGACGTCATAGGGCGTGCGGATCAGGCTGGCGTCGGGTCCCAAACGCAGCCAGTAAGCACCGGGCTCGGGCTCGTAGGGACGGCCGATGCTGCCCGCGTTGACGATCCGCCGGTCGCCGGCCCGGCGGTCGAACTGTCGGTGCGTGTGGCCGCAGACCACGAACTCGGCGCCGGCCTCGTCGAGGATCCGCGCGAGCCGTTCCTCCTGCGTGAACAAGGTCACCCGCTCCTCGTCGCTGCGTGCGGTGGCGTGGCAGAACAGGACCTCGCCGAGGCCATCGATCGACAAGGCCTGGAGCGGGGGAACGCATCCAGGAAGTCGCGCTCGTCGTGGCTGAGGAACGTCGCCGCCCAGGCGTCGCCCTGGTAGAGCGGATGATCCTGGAGCTCGGGCGGGATCGTTCCGTCGAAGCCGAGCACGACGGCTCGATCGGCGTTGCCGCGCAACCAGTACGCGGGCCAGGGAAGCTCCCGCAACCTTCTGAGCACCTCGACCGGCATCGGCCCGGCGCATACGTCCCCGCCGATGACCACGGCGTCGGGAGGATCCGCCTCGAGCTCGGCGAGCACGACGTCGAGGGCGGGGAGGTTGCCGTGGATGTCGTACAGCGCGGCGACGCTGCGCAGCCCGGTCACGAGCCGTCCCCCGGAGGTCCCGGGAGCGTGTGCGGATTCGCCGTGCGCGCCAGCGCCTCGGCGACCGACCGTCCGAACCCTTCGATGTGCTCGCGCACGAGCCGCCCGGCCAGTGTCCCGTCGCCGGCGTCGAGCGCCTCCATGACCGGCACGTGTCGCTCGGCCACCTCGGACAGACTTCCGTGGCGCTGGATCAGGGTCAGGCGCGTTCGCAGGTCGACGTGGAGCGACTCCCACACGTCGATCAGCGTCCGGTTGCCGCTGGCCACTACGAATCCCCGGTGAAAGCCGACGTCATGTGCAACGAACCGGTGCAGGTCACCATCGGCGGCGGCCGCGCGCATCCCCTCGAGCTCCTCGGCCAGCGGCTGCACGCGACCGTCCAGCCGCGGCGCCGCCGCCCGGGCCGCGACCTCCTCGAGCGCCGCCCGCACCGGATAGATCTCCGCGACCTCCTCGGGCCGCACCCCTCGCACGCGGGCCCCGCGGAACGGCTCGGATTCGATCAAGCGGAGGATCTCGAGCTCCCGCAGCGCCTCGCGCACCGGTGCCTGACTCACTCCGAACTCCTGAGCGACCCGGATCTCGACGATTCGTTCGCCGGGCGCGTAGGTGCCCTGGAGGATCCGCTGGAGCAGGGCGTCCTTGATCTGGTCGCGCAGGGTGGGGCGGCTCACCAGCGGGCTCATTCCATCGATTATCTATGATCGTCCATTCTGCCGCACCCCTCCCGGAGAGGAGCAGGATGAAGTTGCCATCGATCCCGCGCCACGTCCACCCCATGGTGGCGTGATGCGCGCGCTCGTCGTCTCCGGACCGAACGACTTCGCGCTGCGCGACGTCGAGCGGCCCGCTCCCGGACCGTACGAGGTGCTCTGCCGCGTCCGCGCGACCGCGATCTGCGGCACCGACCCCCACATCATCCAGGGTCACTATCCCGGCTTCTGGCCCAAGGACTGGCCGCTGATCCCGGGGCACGAGTGGTGCGGCGACGTGGTCGAGCTCGGCCCCGGCGCGGCCGAGCTCGGGTGGCAGGTGGGCACGCGCGTCGCCGGCACCTCGCACGCCGCCTGCGGCTACTGCCGGCGCTGCATCGAGGGCCGCTACAACATCTGCGAGAACTTCGGGATCGACGGGCTCCATGCTCAGTACGGTCACAACGCGCCGGGCGCCTACGCCGAGTACGTGGTGCATTCCGTGCGCAGCGTGTTTGCAGTCCCCGACGTGCTGAGCGACGAGGAGGTCGCGATGCTCGATCCCGCCGCCATCGCGCTACACACGGTGATCCGCGGGGGCCAGCGCCCGGGAGACGCCGTCGCGGTGATCGGTCCCGGCGTGATGGGGCTGCTCGTGGCCGAGTGCGCTCACGCCCTGGGCGCCGGCCGGGTCATCGTGGTGGGCCGCGGGCGCCGCCTGGCCAAGGCGCGCGAGCTCGGGCACGAGGTGGTCGATTTCACCGAGGCCGACCCGGTGGAGGCCGTGCGCGAGCGCACCGGCGGCCTCGGCGCCGACGTCGCGCTCGAGTGCTCGGGAGCACCCGAGGCGGTGGCGCAGGGCGTCGAGATGGTGCGCAAGGGCGGCCGGGTGGCCGTGATCGGCATCCCGCTGAGCGACGCCGCCTTGCCGATGCCGCGGACCGTGCTCGACGAGATCGACGTGGTCGGCGTGCGTGCCTCGGCCGGCGAGATGCCGCGGGCGATCGAGCTCGCCGCCACCGGCCGCATGCGCCTGGGCGAGCTCATCACCCACCGCTACTCGCTCGAGGACTTCGCGGACGCCTACGCCACGTTCACCGAGCGAACCGACGGAGCTTTGAAGGTGATCGTCCGGCCTATTGAGAATGAGAATCAGAATGAGAATCAGAATCAGGACGGAGACACGGCGCGATGACCTCCGACGCTCGCGTCTTCTGCTCCTGCGCGATCACCGGCGGGATGAGCGTGCCCGGCCAGAGCCAGGCGATCCCGATCACGCCGGAGCAGATCATCGACTCGGCGGTTGCGGCCCACGCCGCCGGTGCGGCGATCGTGCACATCCACGTCCGCGAGCCCGAGACCGGACGGCCTTCGCCCGATCTCGGCCTGTTCAAGGAGGTGCTGGCCGGAATCGGCGAGCGATGTGGAGCGATCGTGCAGCCGACCACCGGTGGCGGCGTGGGCATGACGATCGAGGAGCGCGCCCGGGTCGTCACCGAGTGCCGGCCCGAGATGGCCACCTTCAACTGTGGCTCGTTCAACTTCGGGATCTTCCGCGTCCACCACCGTCCCGAGATGGCGCCGTGGGAGATCGAGTACCTCGAGTCCACCCGCGACTACATCTTCCGCAACACGTTCTCGGATATCCACCGGCTGGCCGAGCTGTTCCGCGAGGCGGGCACCAAGCCCGAGTACGAGGTCTACGACGTGGGGCATCTCTACAACCTGCGCCACCTGGCCGACGAGGGCCTGGTCGACTTCCCCGTGCACCTCCAGTTCGTGCTCGGCGTGCTCGGCGCCAACGCCGCCACGCTGCCGCAGCTCCTGCACATGCACCAGACCGCGCTGTCGCTGTTCGGAGCGGACGGCTTCACCTTCTCGGCGGCCGGCGTCGGCTACCCGGCCCAGTTTCACCTCGCCGCCACGTCGCTGATGCTGGGAGGTCACATCCGCGTGGGGCTCGAGGACAACCTGCGCGTCACGAGCGCGCGCCGCGCGGCATCCAACGCCGAGCTGGTGGAGAAGGCGATGACGCTGGCGCCCCTGCTCGATCGCGTGCCCGCCGATTCGGACGGCGCGCGGGAGCTGCTGGGACTACCATCCGTCGCTTGATTCACGATCATCGATTATCTATGATCCGACATCGGGACGAGACTTCAAGGAGAGGGGACGATTGACATGGCGGTAACCGACGAGGTGCTGGGCACGAACTTCGGAACCGACGAGTTTCCGGTCGACTGGCTGGAGGGCGAGCGGGAGCTCTTCTGGATCCACGACGACCTGCACATCCCGAACCCCGTCTCCCCGCTGTTCTTCGACATCGGCGGCTGGTGGCTCACCTGTGATCACATGTTCCGGCGCTTCGGGACCCCGTTCGCCTGCGACTGGATCGCCAAGTCCGTCAACGGCTACGTCTACACCGCGGCCGTCCCCTGCGATCCCGACCTGCACTCCGAGGCCACCGAGTACGAGAACCGGTACGTCCCGCGCGTTCCGCGCGACCCGGCGTACGCGGGCCAGATCGGCGCCTACCTCGGCGGCGTGCTGCCGATCTACGCGGCGAACTTCATGACCTGGTGGAAGACCCGGCTGCGCCCCGAGATCGAGCGCAACTTCGAGTACTTGGACGGCTTCGACTACGACGGCTCGTCGTTGCTCGAGCTCGCCGTGCTCCTGGAGGACGCGATCGACATCCACGATCGCCACTGGAAGATCCACTGGATGCTGAACTTCGCCCAGTTCGCCTCGACGCAGAACCTCAATGCGGTGATCGAGGAGGTCGGTGGTGACACGTCAGTCATGGGCCGCCTGCAGTCGAGCGTCGCGGACCGCAACTGGGACGCCATCGAGGACCTGTGGCAGGCCAAGGACGAGGTCAAGGACGACGCCGAACTGCGCGCCGCGTTCGAGCAGCCCACGGCCGCCGAGGTCATGGAGGCGCTTCGCGGCAACGAGCGGGGGCAGCGGTTCATCGCCGAGCGGATCGAGCCGCATCAGAAGACCTTCGGCTACAAGGCGCTGTGGTCGCACGAGTTCATGTACAGGCTCTGGGTCGAGGACCCGGCGCCGATCATCGAGGCGATCCGAGGCTACGTGGCCTCCGACTACGACTATCCGTCGAACCTGAAGGCGGTGGCCGACGACCTCGAGGCCGCCAAGAGCCAGGTGATGGAGGGCGTCGAGGGCTCCAGGCGCGAGAAGCTGGGCCGCGCGCTCGAGCTCTCGCTGAACATGAACCCGCTCACGCCCGATCACCACTTCTTCGTCGACCAGGGCACTAACGCACGCCTGCGCATCGCCGCCATCGCGATCGGCCGCAAGCTGGCCGACGTGGATGCGCTCTACGACCCCGAGGACGTGGCCTTCCTCCGCTACAACGAGCTGCGCCGCCTGATGGCCGACCCAAAGGCGTTCGACGCCAAGGACGTCGTGTCGGACCGCCGTGACGAGCACGAGGAGGCGTTCGAGCGCCGGCCGCCGGCGTGGCTCGGCACGGCCACCAAGGAGGCCATCGAGTTCCCCTACGGCGGTCTGTGGGGCTTCCCCGATCGCTTCTACGCCGGCGAGCCGTCCACCACGGGCGAGATCAAGGGCCTCGCAGCGTCGCCAGGCGTGGTCGAGGGCTCGGCGCGGTTCGTCTCCTCGCTGGAGGAGTTCGACCAGGTCCAGGAGGGCGAGATCCTGGTTTGCCGCATGACGAATCCGGCCTGGGTCGTTCTGTTCACCAAGATCAAGGGCCTCGTGACCGAGGCCGGCGGCACCACCTCGCACCCCGCCGTCGTCGCGCGGGAGTTCGGGATTCCGGCGGTCGTCGGGACCGGCAACGCCGGCGAGCGCATCAAGACCGGCGACCGAGTCCGGGTCAACGGCGCCACCGGCGTGGTCGAGGTGCTGGCTTCGTGAGCCTCGTCATCCCGTTTGCCGAGTCAGCGTGCACGGAGGTGGCGCGGGCCGGTGGCAAGGGGTCGTCGCTGGCGCGGATGGCCGCGCTGGGGCTTCCGGTGCCGCCCGGCTTCGTGATCCCGGCGGAGGCGATGGCCGATGCGCTGCCCGACGGCGGCGCCGAGCTCCGCAGCCTCGCCGAGGCCCAGGATGCCGAGGCCGCCCAGGAACTCGTCAAGTCGGTCGAGCTCGATCCTGCGCTGCGAGACGATGTCTTGTCCGCCTACGCCGCTTTGGGGGCCGACGAGGTGCCGGTGGCGGTTCGCTCGAGCGCGTGCGCCGAGGACTCCGAGGCGGCCAGCTTCGCCGGGCAGCAGGAGACGTTCCTGCACGTGCGCGGTGGCGACCAGGTGCGGGCGCGGATCCGTGACTGCTGGGCCTCGTTCTTCTCCGAGCGGGCGCTGTTCTATCGCTCGCAGAAGGGGTCGCTGGCCGATCTGGGCATGGCCGTCGTGGTCCAGCGCATGGTCCAGGCCGACGTCGCCGGCGTCCTCTTCACCTGCGATCCGGTACGGGGGCGGCGCGACCGCATGGTGGTCGAGGCCGTGATCGGGCTGGGCGAAGCGGCGGTCTCGGGCGCCGTCACGCCCGATCACTACGTGCTCAAGCGCGACGGCCAGGTGCGCAAGGCCCAGGTCCACGAACAGCCCTACGCGATCGTCGCCGACGAGGCCGGCGGGGTCGCCGAGCGGAAGCTGTCGCCCGATGAGGGCGGAGCGCGCAAGGCGGGGGACGAGCTGCTGGCCAAGCTGGCCCGGCTCGGGGATGACCTCGAGCAGCGGATCGGCGTGCCCCAGGACATCGAGTGGGCCGTGCAGGACGGCGAGCTGTACGTGCTGCAGGCGCGTCCGGTGACCACGTGAGGCGGACGTGACCTCCGACCGCGAGGCGGACGTAACCCCCGATCGCGCGAGCGCCCTCCTCCCCGCCGCGCGGGCCTGGATCGTCGAGCTGAACCATCCCCACGAGCGGCACCTCCTGCGCACCGAGGACTGGCTGGTTACGCTCGATCCCGAGGCGAGCGAGCGGCTGCGCATCGCCGCTGTTCTCCACGACATCGAGCGGGCGTTCCCCGCGCCCGGGACCGATTGGGACTCGGCGCGCGACTGGGACAACCCCGAGTACAACCGCTGGCATCAGGACCGCTGTGCCGAGATCGCCGGCCGGTGGCTTCGTGACCAGGGGGCGTCAGGGGACCTCGTGGCCGAGGTGGAGGCGCTCATCCGGGTGCACGAGGACGGCGGCTGGCCCGAGGCCGACCTCCTCCAGGCGGCCGACTCGCTGTCGTTCCTCGACACGCTCACGCCGCTCACGATCAGTTGGGTCCAGTCGGGCCGGGCCACGCCCGAGCGCGCGAAAGCCAAGATCTCGAGCTCGTTGGATCGCATCGACCCGAGCCTCGAGCGTGCCCGTGAGCTCGCGCGGCCGATGCTCGCGGAGGCCCTGCGCGCGGTCGATGCGGCAACTGCGGAAGCAACCGCGCGGTGAGCGCTCGCTCCGGTGACCCGTCAGACACGCGCGGGATCGTTCGCGCAGGGCAGCCGGCCGCCGATGCCGCCGCTCCCACGCCCGAGCACGTGCTGGCCGGAGCGTCGCTGATCCGCGACGGGCGTATGTACCGCCTGGCCCGGGAGCGCTTCCCGAAGATGCCGCTGTGGCCGGGGCACCCTACGTTCGAGGTCGTCTCGTACCGCACCCCGCACGGCAGCCGGGTGACCGGCGATCACCACTGGGGCCTGCCCAACGACGCGTGTCTGGGCTTCATGAGCGAGCTCGTCATCGGCACCACCCACACCGGCGCCCACATCGACGCCCACGCGCACATGACAGTCGGCTCGGACGATCGCTGGCACGGCGGATCGGCGAAGGGCGACCTCGGCGACTTCGGACCGGTGCTCGGGGACGCGACCGAGATCCCGCCGCTGTGGCGCCGCGGCGTGCTCTACGACGTGCCCGGTCACCGCGGAGTGACAGCGCTTCCCGCCGGCGAGCCGGTCGGCGCCGAGGAGCTTCTGGCCATCGAGGCCGCCACCGGCGTCGCCGCCGGCGCAGGCGACGTGGCGCTGGTTCGCACCGGTTACCTGTCGGGGTGGCCCGATCCCGATCGCCTGGCGAGCAGCCGCGGCGCCGGCCCGGATATCTCGGCGGCCCGGCTGCTGCTCGAGCGGGGGGTCGTGGCCACCGGCTCGGACACCGAGACCTACGAGGTCCAGCCGGCGCCCGACCGCGGCACCCCGGCGAACCCGCAGCCCGTCCACACCCTGCTGCTGATCGAGCACGGCGTCTACCTGCTCGAGAGCCTCGACCTCGAGGCGCTCGCCGCCGCCCGCGTGGGCGAGTTCCTGTTCGTCGCGCTGCCGCTGGCCATCCGCGGTGCCACCGGATCGATGGTCGATCCGGTCGCGATCACGTGATGGCACAGCCGCCGGTCCTGAGAGGATGTAGTCATGGCCCCCTCTGAGCCCGAGTCCGGCTCGACCGCGCCGCCGGCGGTCTCGGTCCACCGCACGGTCCTGCGGGAGGAGGTCAAGAGTGTGCTGCTGGAGCGCATCCTGTCGGGCCACTACGCCCCTGGAGACCGTCTGGTGGAGATCCGCATCGCCGAGGAGCTCGGCGTCAGCCAGGCACCGGTGCGCGAGGCCCTGCGCGACCTCGAGTCGGTGCGCTTCGTGGAGTCGGCCCCGTTCCGGGGATCTCGGGTGCGGGGGGTCAGCGACGCCGAGCTGATCGAGGTCTATCCGATCCGCGGAGCGCTCGAGGAGGTCGCCGTCCGTGAAGCGGCCCAGCGCATGGACGGCGACGTCTCCGCGCTCGAGGCCGAGCTGACCGGCATGCGCAAGGCGCACGACGTCCGCGAGCAGGTCGAGCACGATGTCCGCTTCCACGAGCTGATCGTCACAGCGTCAGGCAACACCCGGCTGCTCGAGATCTGGTCCTCGCTTCAGGTCGAGACGCGCACCGCGATCACCGCCCTGCGCACCGGGCTCACGCCGAAGGAGGCCGCCGAGTTGCACCAGCCGATCGTGGACGCCCTGCGCCGCCGCGACACTCGGGCGTCCGCACGGGCGATTCGCAACCACTTCGACCACTTCGGTCGCATGCTGGCCAAGACGCAGAGCAGCGGAAGCTGACCGCGCAGCCGCTCAGTTCTCGACGAAGTAGCTCCCCAGGGCCTGCCCGCTCGAGAAGTAGCGGGTGGTCACGGTCTTCTTACGGGTGTAGAACTCGATCGCATCGGGGCCGTGGGCGTGCAGGTCGCCGAGGAACGAATCCTTCCAGCCACTGAACGGGAAGAACGAGACCGGCGCGGCCACGCCGATGTTGACTCCGACCATGCCCGCCTCGACCTCGTGGCGAAAGCGCCGGATCGCGGCGCCGTTCTCGGTGAAGATCGAGGCGCCGTTGCCGAACCGGCTTCGGTTCACGAGCTCGATCGCCTCGTCCAGGGTCTCGGCGTGCACGATCGTCAGCACCGGCCCGAACACCTCCTCCCCGACGATCGGGGCATCCGGCGAGACATCGGCGAGGATGGTCGGGCCGACGAACGAGCCGTCCGCGGCCTGTCCGTTGCCGCTCGCTCCATTGCCGGCGGGCTTCCGCCCGTCGACGACGAGCGTGGCCCCGTCGCCGAGCGCGCGATCGATCCAGCCCGCGATCCGGTCGCGGGCGGCGCAGGAGATGACCGGTCCGACGTCGACGTCCTCGTTCAGGCCGTCGCCCACGGACAGGGCCTCGGTGGCCTCGCGCAGCGCGGGAATCAACCGCTCGTGGGCGGCGCCGACGGTCACCACCACCGATCCGGCCATGCAGCGCTGGCCCGCGGCGCCGAACGCCGAGCCGAGGATCCCCTTCACCGTCTGCTCGATCACCGCATCGGGCATGACCACCATGTGATTCTTGGCCCCCCCGAGCGCCTGCACCCGCTTACCCGCCTTGGCGGCCCGCTCGTAGACGATGCGCGCCACCGGCGCCGAGCCGACGAACGAGACGGCGTCGATGCCGGGGTGGTCGAGGATCGATTCGACGACCTCTCGGCCCCCGTTGACCAGGTTCACCACGCCCGGTGGGAGTCCGACCCCGTCCAGAACCTCGAAGGCGATCTGCTGGGTCAGCGGCACCTGCTCGGAGGGCTTGAGGATGAACGTGTTGCCGCAGGCGATCGCGAACGGCAGGAACCAGAACGGCACCATGGCCGGGAAGTTGAACGGGACGATCGCCGCACACACGCCGACCGGCTGGCGGATCGTCTCGCAGTCGACGTTGCGTGACACGTTCTCCAAGCCGCGCCCCTGCATCGTCGTGGGCACGGCACACGCGCACTCGACCATCTCGATCATCCGCGCCACCTCGGCCCGCGCGTCGAGGATCGTCTTGCCCATCTCGGTGGTGACAGAGCGAGCGAGCTCCTCGCGGCGACGCGACAGGCCCTCCCGCAGCTCGAACAGCAGCCGCGCTCGGTCGGGCACCGACACCTCGCGCCACTCGGGGAGCGCGCGGCGCGCCGCCTTTACGGCCGCGTCGAGGTCACCGGCGGTCGACAGCGGGACGCGAGCCAGTGTGGCCCCTGTGGCCGGATTGGTGACATCGAGCGTCTCGTCGGTGCTGGCCGCGGTGAAGCGGCCGTCGACGTAGTTCTGGATCACCCGGCTGCGGGTGGCGGTCGCGGTCATGGGTCTACCTCCGGGGGTTGGATGTCAGGCGGGAGCGGCGCCGTTCTCGTCGTCGTCACCGACGATCGCCACCGCGCGCACCGGCGCTGCCGTCGTGCCGACCCACTTGATCGGGAGCACGGAGATCTGGAAGCCGTGGGGACGCCCGATCTGCTCGAGGTTCATCAGGTTCTCGAGGTGCCAGTATTCCTCGTCCCACATCACCCGGTGGGCCTCCCAGAACTTCTTCTGCTCGAACATCGCCCACACGGGCGGGTCGTAGGTGATGGCATCACAGCCCATCAGCCGCACCCCCTGCGAGATCAGCCACAGGGTGGCCTCGGCGCTCATGCCGGGATGGTCGGTGCGGTAGCGCTCTTCGGTGTTGTAGGCGCCGGCCCCGGTGTGGTTGAGCACGATGTCGCGCTCCTTGACCGTGTACTCGATGCGGTCGAGCGCGCGACGCACGTCATCCTCGGTGATGATGTAACCCGGCTCCTTGTCGGTGAAGTCGAGCAGCACGCCGTCGGAGAGGCAGTACTCCAGCGGAATCGTCTCGGGACCGCCGGCGTCGGGCACGATGTGCTTGCGCGCGTCGAGGTGCGTGCCGACATGGTCGTTCTGGACCACCAGATAGCTCGCGGTGAGTGAGTCGACACCATGGGCGCTCGCGCCGATGCGGTCGGCAAAGTCCTTGTGGCTCTCGTACACCGTCAGGGCCGGGGGTGGCACTCGCGGGAACGTGAGCATGTCCATGTGGACAGGCATGGATAGGTCGATGATGCGTCTCACGGCATCTCCTTCTCTTTCGGGGTCACTGGCACGCGGTCAACCCCCCATCCAGGGTGAGGATCTGGCCCGTGATGAACGAAGCTGCGTCGGTGCAGAGCAGCAGCGAAGCGCCGACCACGTCATCTGT
Organism: uncultured Solirubrobacterales bacterium; assembly: GCA_963834625.1. Classification (GTDB taxonomy): domain Bacteria; phylum Actinomycetota; class Thermoleophilia; order Solirubrobacterales; family Solirubrobacteraceae; genus Palsa-465. The sequence goes on from CAWICM010000003.1 coordinate 116,997, forward strand.
GTCAGCGATCCGGTGCAGCGGAATCCGGGCTTCCAGGCCGGCGCGGAAGTCCTCGTCGGCGAGTAGGTTCGCGGCCTGCTCGGTGGCCACGAACGTCGGCGAGATCGCGTTGACGGTGATTCCATGCTTGGCCCACTCGGTGGCCTGCTGACGGGTCAGGGCATCGAGCGCGCCCTTCGCGGCGACGTAGGCCGAGAACCCGTTGTCGATCCCGAGCTGGCCACGGACCGAGGAGAAGTGCACGACGTGGCCTCCGCGCCCGCCGGCGATCATTGCGCGGGCCGCGGCCTGCGTGGGCAGGAGCGCGGCGCGCAGGTTGAGGTCGACGATCCGGTCCCACTCGTCCTCGGGGTACGACTCGGCGGGATACAGCGCGGTCCCGGCCGCGCCGCCGACCGTGTTGACGATCACGTCGACCCGGCCGAACGCAGCCAGGGCCTCGTCGACGATCCGGTCGGAGTCGTTGCGACGGGTCAGGTCGCCTACGACGACCTCCGCCTCGACGTTCTCCTCGCGCAACCGCTCGGCCACCGCGTTGGCGCGCGCCTGGTCGCGGCCGTGTACGACCACGCGTGCCCCCACCCGACCGAGCGCCTGGCTCAGCCGGCCGCCGATGCCCCCGGTGGCGCCGGTGACGATCGCCACCCGACCATCGAGCCGGAAGCGCTGAAGCTCATCGGTGATCGCCGTCGTCTGGGTCATCGGGTTCCTCCAGGTTGACAGTCTGTTGGTTCGGTGCTCGTACTCGCGCTCGCGCGGGAATGGCCCGGCCGCAGGAGTGCGGCCGAGCCATCCCGGCGATTCGCCGGTGCAATGACTAGGAGCCGCTCGACCAAGGTGGCGTTTGGCCCTTCGTGCACGCCGGCGCGGTCCGGCTCGGCGCCTGGCCACCCGGCTTGAACACGCCACCGAAGTCCTGGCTCACGTCGTTCACCGTGTGCAGGACCTTGAAGCCCAGCCCGCCGCCCGAGTTGTCCACCTGCACCACGTAGGCGGGCTGCACCGAGTTGCGGTTGGCATCGAGCCTGACCTGCCCGTTCGGGAAGGTCGGGGTGAGCTTGGTCAGCGCCGCCTTCAGCGCCGACTCGTTGCTCGTCAGCGAGCCGTGAACCTGGTTCAGGCCTTCGATCGCCGTCGACATCGCGTCGTAGTAGAGCACCGTGAACAGCGATTGGGCCAGCGACTTCTGGTAGACGGACGAGAACCCGTTCACGTAGCTCGTCCACTGGGCACTCGTGCCACCCAGCGGCACCGGTGACCCGCCCGCCAGCCCGGCCAGCTGGCTGCCCACCGTGAATGCGGTCGGGTCCATGACCGAGGAGCCGCCGAGCACGTGCCCCTTGATCTGCTCGCCGAACCCGAGGTAGGCCTTGAGGATGTCGACCGTGTCGGTACCGCCGGTCAGCAGCAGCACGCCGTCGACGTTGCGCGGCAGCTGCGCCGCGTACGACGACCAGTCGGTGGTCGTCAGCGGGGCCCAGATCCGCTTGGTGATCTGCCCGCCCAGGCCACAGAACTCCGCGATGAAGCCCGCGGCCTGCGTGTAGGGATAGGAGTAGTCCTCGCCCAGGATCGCCGCCGTCTTCCAGTGCAGCGTCTTGTACGCGTAGGTGCCGAGTCCGGCCATCCACTGCGCGCCGTCACCGCCATAGCGGAAGAAGTTCGGCGCGTGAACGCTCAGCGTCGTCGCCTGCGCACCCGACGTGCCGTTGATGAACGTGACCTGCGGCTGCGTCTTGGCGTAGTTGGCCACGGCGATTCCCTCGTCGCCGGACAGCGGGCCGACCAGGATGTTCACCCCGACGCTCTCGACGAGTCGCCGCGCCTCGGCGACGGCGACGTCAGGGGTGGCGTCCGAGCACCCGAAGTACAGGCTCACGGGGCGCCCGGCGATCGTCGCCCCCGACACGCCCGCCTGGGCGCCGGTACCGAGCGACTTGCCGCCGGCCTCCTTGACCAGGGCGTACTTCGCGCCCGAGAACGCCTCGTTCTCGAACACGGCAAACGAGCCGCCGCAGGTCGCCAGGACGCCGATCTTGATCGCGTTCTTGCTGTTCGAACTGCCCGGCGCGGCGGACTTCGCCGCCGTGGTCGGTCCTGCTGCCGACTGCGAGCTCGAGCTGGCCGTCCCGCAGCCCGCGACGACGGCGGCGAGCGCGAGAACCAACGCCACCGCGATGAGCGCGCCGCCGCGGCGTTCCCGCGCGCGCGAGCACTTCCGTACGTCCATAGCACTCCCTCTCCTTGAATCGACATTCGACTGACGCCCGGACCCGCCGGCCGTCCCGCCAACGCTCTTTCGCATGCCCGGGATCTAAGCACAAAATCTATTATCGATTCTCGTTGCTCGTTTCTCGTTTACTTGTTACAGTCGCCGGGATGAGAGGAGGCGCCTCGCTGTTCGCGCGTCGTGGTCCTGCCACGCTGAGCTGGCTACTACTCGCGTTCGCGATCGTCTGGGTGGCGATCAAGGCCTTCGGCTCGGGGTTCGGGATAACCGGGAACGGGCCGACGTTCGTGATCACCGCGCTGAACGGGGTGAGCCTCGCGGCGCTCTACTTCATCACCGCGAGCGGGTTCACCCTGATCTTCGGGCTCATGCGCGTGGTCAACATGGCCCACGGCTCCCTGTACCTGCTCGGCGGATACGTCGCCCTCGATCTGGTGAACCACGGCACGAACTGGTGGGTGGCACTCGTGCTCGCCGCGCTCATCACCGGCGCCGTCGGCGTGCTCGTTCATCAGGCGCTGCTGCGCTGGAACCAGGGCCAGGATCTGCGCCAGGCGCTGATCACGATTGCCGTGGCCACGATCCTGGCCGACCAGATGATCGTCCACTTCGGGTCAACGCCGGAGACGCTGACCCCACCCGGCGAGCTGGCCAACTCGCTCAGCCTCGGGCTCTACCACCTCGAGTACCCGCTCTTTCGCCTGTTCATCATCGGCGCGGCGCTCGCCGTCGGCCTCGTGCTGTGGCTGGTGATCCGCTTTACCCGGTTCGGGATGATCATCCGCGCGGGAGTCGATGACCGCGCCATGACCTCGGCGCTCGGCATCAACGTTCCGCTGGTGTTCGGCGGCGCGTTCTTCATCGGCGCGGCGCTGGCCGGCCTGGGTGGCGTGATGGGCGGCACCACCCTGTCGCTCGCTCCCGGACAGGACGACCAGTTCCTGCTCAGCTCCCTGGTCGTGGTGATCGTGGGCGGGCTCGGCAGCCTGCGCGGCGCCGCGGTCGGGGCGATCCTGCTCGGGCTGATCGAGCAGCTCTCGGCGGTCTACCTCCCCCAGCAGTTCACCAACGACTCGATCCTCCTCACCTTCATCCTGCTCGTCGTGGTGCTCGCGGTGCGCCCGGCCGGGCTGTTCGGGAGGAGCCCGTGACGGTCGTTCGGTCCCGGGGCGTGCGCGCCGGCCTCGCGGCGGTGCTGGTGGTCGCGCTGGCGCTCGTGCCCGCGATATTCGATACCTACTTCACGAGCGCCGTTGCCGCGACCGCGATGGTCTTCGGCCTGACCGCGGTGAGCCTGACCTTCCTGGCCGCCTATGGCGGCATCGTGTCACTGGCCCAGACGGGGCTGTACGGAGTCGCCGGTTTCGTCATGGCGCGGTTCATCGTGACCAACGGGATGGACCCGATCATCGCCGCCGTGCTGGCCATCGCGATCGCGGTGATCATCGGGCTGGCGTTCGGCGCGATCGTCAGCGGGAGCGAGGGGATCTACCTGCTGATGATCACACTGGCCCTCGGGGTGATCACGTATTACTTCTTCTCCCAGGTCGATACCTTCGGCGGCCACGAGGGCATCAACGGCGTGCGGGCGCCCGGATTCATCGGCGACCCGGTCACGCACCCGACCGCGATCTACGAGCTGATCCTGGGTTGCTCGGTGGTCGTCTATGCGGCGATCCGCTTCCTGGCGCGCACGAACTTCGGGCTGACCATGCAGGGCATTCGCGACGACCCCATCCGCATGCGCGCGCTGGGGTACAACGTGCGGCTGCACCGGACGCTCGCGTTCACGGCCGGTGCGGTGATCGCGGCGCTCGCCGGCGTGCTGGGGACGTGGAACGACACGCGTATCTCCCCCGGGACCATCCAGGTCTCGCAGATCATCGAGCTCATGACCATCGCCGTGATCGGCGGCCTGTACCGGATCGAGGGCGCCTGGATCGGCGCGCTCGTGTACACGCTGCTCGACACGTATACGCGCGGGATCACTGATCGCTTCGAGACGTGGATCGGCATCGTCCTGCTGGTCATCCTGATCCTCAGCCCCGACGGGCTGACCGGGCTGGCGCAGCGGGTGTACGCGCAGCTTTGGGGTCGTGATCGCGCCGTGCCGGCGCCCTCATCACCGGTCCCGACCGAGAGCGGCGGGACCACGCCGGCCGAGAGCGGCGGGACGCGGCCGCCCGGGACGGCCGAGAGCGCCCCCACCCTCGGACCCGGTCAGGCGGCCCAATGAGCGCCACCGCCACCGCCACCGCGCTCCTGCGCGTTCGGGGGTTGAGCCGCTACTTCGGGGCGGTGCCGGCGGTCCACGACGTCGACCTCGACGTGGTGCCCGGGGAGCGCCGGGCGATCCTCGGTCCAAACGGCGCCGGCAAGTCGACGTTGTTCAACCTCATCGCTGGCGACCTCCCTCCGAGCAGCGGCAGCGTCGAGCTGTTCGGACGCGACGTGACGACGCTGGCGGTGCGCAAGCGGGTCCGGCTCGGCCTGGGACGCACATACCAGACCTCGCGCGTGCTCGGCGGCCTGACCGTGGAGGACAACCTCTACCTGGCCGGGCTTGGCGCCGGGAACGGCCATCTGCGTCCGTTCCGGGGCGGCTCGGAGGCGGCTCTACGTGCGCGCGCGAGAGAGACCGCCGAGCGGGTTGGCCTGGCCGATCGCCTCGCGGTCCTCGCCGGCTCGCTGTCCCACGGCGAGCAGCGCCAGCTCGAGATCGGCCTTGCCCTGGTCCCGTCGCCGCGCCTGCTGATGTTCGACGAGCCCGCCGCGGGCCTGTCGCGGGCCGAGCGGATGACGCTGACCAAGCTGCTGCTAGAGCTCGACCGTGAGGTGACGCTGATCATCATCGAGCACGACATGGACGTCGCGCTGACCGTGGCCGAGCACGTGACCATGCTCCATCAGGGCGAGAAGCTGCTCGAGGGCACGCCCGAGGAGATCCGCGCCAACAAGATGGTCCACGACCTCTATCTGGGGAGCGGTTATGGCGCCGGCTGATCCGCTGCTCGAGGTCAGCGGCCTGCGCGCGTATTACGGATCCGCGCTCGCGGTCGAGGATGCCGAGTTCTCGATCGGCACCGAGTCGGTGGCCCTGGTCGGCCGCAACGGCATGGGCAAGACGAGCTTGTGCAAGGCGATCGTCGGGGTGGCGCCGCCCGTGGCCAAGGGATCGATCCGCTTCGCCGAACGCGAACTGGTGGGCCGCCCCTCGTACAAGATCTGCCACGCCGGCATCGGCTACGTGCCCCAGGGTCGGAGGCTGTTCGGCTCGCTGAGCGTCGACGAGCACCTGCGCATGATCTCCAAGCGGCTGATCCGCCGCGGCCGGTGGTCGCCGGACGCCGTCTACGAGCTGTTTCCGCGCCTGTCCGAGCGCCGGCGGGTGAGCGGCACGCAGCTCTCCGGCGGCGAGCAGCAGATGCTGGCCATCGGCCGGGCGCTGCTCACCAACCCGCGTCTGCTGCTCATGGACGAGCCCTCCGAGGGTCTGGCCCCCCGCATCGTCGAGGAGCTGATCGAGACCTGCCGGACGCTCGAGCGCGAAGGCATCGGCCTGCTCCTGGTCGAGCAGAACCTCGGCATGGCCACCGCGGTCGCCGAGCGTATCCTGGTAATGGTGTCCGGGCGGATCGCGCTCGAGACCACCGCGGCCGAGCTGACCGGCGACGTGGAGGCTCAGCGGCGTTATCTCGGCGTCGAGCCGCTCGCCGCCCCGGCCTGAGTCATGGCCCCGTCTACGACCGACGCTCCCCCTTTCCACCGACGCCCCCCCTCACCCCCCACGCAAAGGAAGCCAGATGACCGGAACGACCGCCGACGCGGTCCGCGCGGCCGCCACCGAGCAGCAGGAGCTGGCGCCGCTGGCCCAAACCGCGTTGACCGCCACCGACTACTGGAACGACTCCTGCTCGATCGAGGAGCTGACCTACGCGATCGAGCGCGGCGCGGTCGGCGCGACGAGCAACCCCACGATCGTGGGCGACGTGCTCCGCAAGGAGATGCCGCTCTGGCGCGATCGGATCGGCGAGATCGTCGCCTCGCATCCGACCTGGACCGAGGACGAGGTCGCGTGGCAGCTGATCGAGGAGATGGCCGTGCGCGCCTCCGAGCTGCTCTTGCCCGTCTTTGAGCGCGAGCGGGGCCTGAAGGGCAGGCTGTCGATCCAGACCAACCCGAAGATGTATCGCGACTCCGAGCGGCTCGTCGAGCAGGGGATGCGGTTCGCCGGCCTGGCGCCCAACATGCAGGTCAAGATCCCGGCCACGCGGGCCGGCATCGACGCGATCGAGCAGGTGACCGCGGCCGGAGTGAGCATCAACGCCACCGTCTGCTTCACGGTCCCGCAGGCGGTAGCCGTGGCCGAGGCGGTCGAACGCGGCATGGAGCGTCGTTCGGCGGCCGGCGAGGACGTCTCGGGGATGTCGCCGGTCTGCACGATCATGGTCGGCCGCCTCGACGACTGGATGCAAGTGCTGGTCAAGCGCGACAGCATCGTGGTCGATCCCGGCACCGTGCACTGGGCGGGGATCGCCTGCTTCAAGAAGGCCTACGGCGTGTTCCGCGAGCGCGGCTACCGGGCCCGCCTGCTCGCGGCCGCCTACCGCCACCATCTCCACTGGTCGGAGCTTGTCGGCGGCGACATCGTGCTGACCATCCCCCACGCCTGGCAGCGGCTGTTCAACGAGTCCTCGATCGAGGTCGTGCCCCGGATCGACAACGGGCTGCCCGAGGGCGTGTTCGAGCAGCTCTACGACAACTTCCCCGACTTCCGCAGGGCCTACGAGGTCGACGGAATGACGCCCGAGGAGTTCGACCACTACGGCGCCACCGTGCGCACGCTGCGCGGGTTCATCGCCTCCTATCAGGACCTGGTCGCGGTCATCCGGGACTTCATGCTCCCGGACCCCGACCGCAAGTAGCCCGGCAGCGCGTCTCCTCCGCCACCTGCCCCCCGCCACCGGCTCCCCCGCTACCGGCTCCTCCGCCACCGGCGCGGGGACAATGTCCTCGCCAGCAGCTACCAAGGAGACGACTATGACTGTCGGCAAGGCCGCAGCGCTCACCGCGAAGGACGGACACAGCGAGTTCCGGTTCGTGGCGCCGTGCTTCACCGGCATCGACGAGGCGCGCATCCGGGAGCACCTGAAGCGTGATGAATTCTTCTGGCTGGACCTGAACGCGCCCGGCCCGGAGGAGCTGACCAAGCTACGTGACCTCTTCGGCTTCCATCCGCTCGCCTTGGAGGACACCGAGCACTTCGGCCAGCGCCCCAAGCTCGACGACTACGGCGACTACGTCTTTCTCGTCTTCTACGGCGCGTGGCGCCACCAGGACGAGGATCCGATTCCGTTGCGCGAGGTTCACATGTTCATCAGCGGTCAGTACATCGTCACCGTTCATCGCGATCCGCTGCCGGCGCTCGACCGCCAGCGCGAGCTATTGGACGGTCGCCTCCTGCACAGCGAGCAGTTTCTGCTCTACCGCGTCCTCGACGCCCTCGTCGACAGCTTCTTCCCCGTGCTGGGAGACATCGACGACGAGATCGACGAGCTCGAAGCCGCCGTGCTCGAGAAGCCCAGCGACGAGCAGCTCCAGCGGCTGTTCTCACTCAAGCGCCAGCTCGTCGCGATGCGCAAGGTCATAACGCCACAGCGCGACCTGTTCGCCAGCGGTGTCGATCGGATCTCCGAGCTTCCCGGCCTGACGCTCGATGAGCGTGACTACTTCCGTGACATCTATGACCACCTGATCCGGATCAGCGACCTGATCGACTCCTACCGCGACCTGCTCTCCGGCGCCACCGACCTCTACCTGTCGACCGTGAGCAACCGTCAGAACGACGTCATGAAGCAGCTCACGGTCATCGCCACCGTGTTCCTGCCGCTCGGGTTCATCACCGGCTTCTTCGGTGAAAACTTCAGCTTCCTCGTCGGCCACGTGATCAGCGCCGAGTGGACCTTCTGGGTGCTCGGACTGGGCAGCATGCTGGCCACGTGCGTCGGACTCGTGGTGTTCTTCAGTCGCAAGGGATGGCTCTAGGCGCGCGGACGGCCTAATCGGCCGGCTCGCGGCGCACGACGATCGCCTCGTCGTCGAACACGGCGCGCACCTCGAGGCGACCGCCGAGCGCCTCGACGTAGTACTCGAGCGCGGACAGGTAGACATCCTCCCGACGCTCGTCCGCGGACATCCGTTCGTCGATCGCGTCCAGGGCCTCCTGCACGACGTCGTTGCTGACGCCGTGGCGGTAGCGCGCGTGCGCGATTCGCTCCTCTGCTTCGAGCAGCCGCTTGTAGATCGCCACCCGCATCTCGCTCACCGGCTCATCTGCGACGACGTCCTTCCAGGTTCTCGTTGACCGAGGCACCGAACCTCCTTTCCAAGGCTTCGTTCATGTTCAACGTAGAGGCGCTCCGCACGCTCGATATTCCGCGGGTACCAGCGATTCCACTTCCCGGTCTTGTCGCCGCCGAGGAGCATGACCGGCTGCCGGTTGGAGTCGAAGGCAAACAACAGCCTGATCCCGTGATCGACGCGCGCCTCCTTGAGCTTGTGCAGCCGCGTTCCATGGATGACGTCGACACGTGGTCGACCGAGCGTGGGTCCGCCTTCGCAGACGCGCGCGATCGCGGAGCTCACCGCGGCTCTTCGGTCCGGGTCCAGTCCCTTCCACCAGCGCTCGAACCCCTTTGTCGCCACGGCCTCATGGGGCAGCCCTCTGGCGTGCACTTTCATGTCGGACCAGAGCCGGGAGCGCCATCGACCTCTCCCCGTCCACCGGCCTCGCCTCCGCTACGCCGGGTGTCAATTCAGCAAACGGTCTGCTCCAATTCGCGCCCGCCGGGGCGGCCGGGAGTAAACCCAGATCGGGCAAGGCCGCGGCTACCATGCTCCGATCGGGGCGCATGAGATTCACCATCTGATTCGCGAGTACGGCTGCCTGATCGTCTTCGTGATCGTCGCGCTGCAGGCGTTCTGTCTGCCGCTGCCCGGGACCACGGTGCTGGCCGCCGCGGCCGTGTACGCCGCCACCGATCACGGGCTGCCGATCGCCGGCGTCATCGCCGCGGGCGCGCTTGGCGCGCTGACCGGGATGGTCGCGGCCTTCGCGGTCGGCCGATGGGGCGGCGAGCGCGTCCTGGTGCGCCTGGGCAAGCGTTTCCGGCAGAGCCCGGAGCGCGTGCAGCACCTGCGCCACGCATTCGCGGCGCAAGGCGTGGTCTGGGTCTTCCTTGGCCGGTGGATCACCGGAGTGCGCAACGTCACCGGACTTCTCGCGGGCGCCACCGGGATGGCCGTAAGCCGGTTCGTGGCGGTCAGCGCCGCCGCGGCGCTGACTTGGGCCCTCATCAGCGCGCTCGAGTACTACTGGTTCGGCCACGCCCTGCTCGGTGCGAGCACCCCGGTACGGGTTGTCCTCGTGTGCGCCGGCATCGCCTGGCTGGTGTTCTCGCTCGGCCTGCTCCGGCGTCGTGCGCTGCACCACCTGGACGCCGCCGCCGCCTCGGATCCGGACTGATCGCCGGCACCGGCAGACGGCTCCGGCCGGCCCAGCGGAATCCCTGCATGGCTTGCTCCTTGTCCGGCAAGACACCGGGCGGACTCGAACCGCCGTAACACGCTTTGCAGGCGCGCGCCTGAACCCCTCGGCCACGGTGTCCAGAGCCCCCGAGAGGAGTCGAACCTCTGCCCCGGGTTCGTTGCCCGGTGCTCTTCCTCTGAGCTACGGAGGCGGGGCCCGGAGGGATGCCCCTCCGGGTGACGGTGATGGCGATCGGCGATCGCGGTGGCACTCAGCCCTGCGCCGCCGCCTGGAACGGCAAGGCGGCGGCGCGTCTTCTCCTCGCCCCCGTTCGCTCTCGAGCTTCAGAGCGTGCCGCGGGCGAAGTCGGCGATCAGCTGCGGCGTCGCGGTGTCGAAGCCGACGACGTCGAGCATTCCGCCATCTGCTGGGTCGGCGATCGAGAACCCGTTCGAGACCATGCCGACCACCACCAGCCGCGCGTCTATGCCCGACGCGCGACGGTAGTCCTGCAGAGCCTGGACCGGGTGGACGTCACCCGCCCAGGTCTCCGAGTCGGTGTAGATCACGAACGTGTCGACCTCTCGCTCCAGCGCCTGCGCGTAGCGCATCGGCAGCGCGCAGTCGGTCCCGCCGAACGGCAGGTCCGACACGGCCTTGACCGCGTCGTCCAGCCGCTGGCGCGGCGAGATCGATAGCGGCGTCAGGCCATTCGCGTGACCGGGGAACCGGCCACGACCGGACTTGAAGCCGCCGCTCGCCGGCGAAGAAGCCGACGATCTCGTACCGCGCCTCGGTTGCCGCGGTGACCAGTGCCAGTGCCGCCGAGACATCCCGTGGCGTCAGCCCGGGAACGCCCGCGACGTGGGCAAAGGTCATCGAGCTCGAGACGTCGAGCGCGAGCAGCAGCCGCTGGTCGCTCGGCTCCACGTTCGCAAAGGCGGCGTAGAACGCCGCATCGAGCGCGTCGACCACCTCCCGCACGGCCTGCCACACGCCTCGACCGCGGACGCCGCGACCGGCGCCGTAGGTGCGAAGTGCGGCCAGCAGCGCGATCGGGTGAACGCGAGCCTTGCGGAGCCGCTCCGCGTCGCCCAGCTGGGCGACCACCGTGGCGGCGCCCGCGGAGCCCGGGGTGATCACCCCGACCCGCGTCATCGTCGCCAGGTTCCGGATCATTGCCGTCATCGGCATCTCCTCGAGCAGAGCCGACCACACCTCGGGAGAGGTCAGGTGCTCGGGCTTGAGCGCCTCGCGCGGCAGCCGGTACGCGCGCACCAGCTCCGCCGCGCGCTTCGGCGTGTCCGCCTCCTGGGCCAGGGTGAACCCCTCGACCAGGCGGGGCAGACCGGCCCCGGCCGTGCCGCGAACGACCCACTCGAACAGGGCCGCGTGCTCGGGCGAGACCTCGAGCGTCGGGTTACCCGCCGACACGTTGCCCGCCGGGTGGGCCAGCCGCAGCAGGTCGCGATGGGTGACGCCCTCGCGCTGTCGGTACTTGATCGCCTGGTAGGCGAGTGCGTCCACCGGCCGCGCGACGTACCAGTCACCGACGGCGCGGCGCAGCGAGCGGCCCCAGCCGCGGAACTGCTCCACGAACGTCACGAACTGGAACAGGTGCGTGCCGGTGCGAGCCACCGTCGGCAGCGCCTCGAGCGCGGCGCGACGGGTCGCCTCGTCGCCCAGGCCGGCCGCCATGGCCAGAGCGAACAGCGCCGGGTCGTTCTTCGGCGCCCGACCCTCGTCGCTCACCCGCACGATCTCGGCGACGGCTCGCCGACCGTCCTCGCGGACGCACCGCTCAACCGCCTGTGCGTTCTCACGGGTCAGCGTCCACTCCGACGCGTAGTAGCTCCCGCCCTCCGAGCCGAGGATCAGGAAGCGGCGAAGCCGCGTCCAGTCGTCGACCGGCCAAGCGAAGCCGCCGGCCGAGTTCGGCACCTGGCCCGTGCCCGGGATCGGCACACGCTGCGGCACTCGCCGCGTGGCGTGACGCTTCAGATACGACATGTTGCACCTCCTTTCTCGAGGTGTCGTTGTTGGGGTTGATGGTGGTGTTGGTGGTGGCTGCGGTCGCGTTATGCCGACCGGCGGAGCCCGCGGTCGTGGTGGTGCACGACGGCAAGAACTGAGCTACGGAGCGTGCGCTCCGGGCGCGACTTGAACACGCCGACCTCCCGACGCCGTGCGCCGAGCGCTCTCACCGAGAACCGTCGATGCTCCGGCCCGCGGACATGCGGGACGAGGGTTTGCCGCGGTCATGTATGTGCAGACCGGCAGTGACTGCTCTACCACTGAGCTACCGGAGCTCGAGCGCTCCGGGCAGGACTCGAACCTGCGACCGTTCGCTTAGCAGGCGATAACCGGATCCGCTCCGGCCCGCGGCAGGAAGGATGTCGTCGCGGTCATGGCGTGCGGTCGGGTACGCGGACTTGAACCGCGTGGCCATAGCCACTCACCCATTGATAACCGAGCCGGCTCCGGCCCGCGACGAACGACTTGATGAACAGGCCCGCCAGGATTTGCACCCGGTCCGGCGAGGTTGGAGCTCGCCATGCTGCTGTTACACCACAGGCCTCTGTTTGAGAGCGGACGACCCGGATCGAACGGGCCTCTCCGGATTGGCGCTCCGGTGCTCTGCCCTCTGAGCTACGTCCGCGTACAGGTACTTCCGCGCGCGCGATACACCCGGCTGGACTCGAACCAGCGTCCTCTGCCGTCGCGGGGCAGCGCTCTGATCCACTGAGCTACAGGCGTGCATGAGGAGCCTCCGGCAGGAGTCGAACCCGCACCTCGACCTTACGACGGGCGCGTGCTTGCCGTTGAACACCACGGAGGCCGGGAGGTGAGAAGGCTGGGAAGTGGAGACGGCGGGACTCGAACCCGCTCCTCCTCGGTGCAAGCGAGGCGCTCTTCCGATCGAGCTTCATCCCCGAGCGATGCGGACGGATGGATTTGAACCACCACAGCACAAGGCGGCGGCTCTACAGGCCGCGGAGCTCACCAATGCTCAGCGTCCGCGAAGAAGGGTGACCGGCCGGACTCGAACCGGCGCCGCGGGGACCACGGCCCCGAGTGCTACCGACTACACCACGGTCACAGGAAGCGCGGGCGGGATTCGAACCCGCGATCTCGAGCTCATGAGGCTCGTGAGGACAGCCGCTCCTCCACCGCGCAGGTCTGGCTGGCAGGAATCGAACCTGCGATCTCCGGCGTCCAGGGCCGGCGGGGTGGCCAGCTCCCCCACAGCCAGAAGACATCGCAATTCATCGTGGGCGTACTGGTGGGCGGCCGGGTCTACTTCCTCGCCTTCTCCCTCGCGGGACCGGTCTCAACCCCTTACCGCGAGGTCGACCAGAACACATCCGTCGATGAACCTAAGCACCCCTGGCGGGACTCGAACCCGCAGCCTCCGGGTTGAGGGCCCGGCGTCATTGCCCGTTCGACCACGAGGGCGGCGAAGGCTCCGGCGGCAGGGCTCGAACCTGCGAGCTCGCGGGTAACGACCGCGCGTCTTTCCTACTCGACCACGCCGGAGTCGATGAAGCGGAGGCAGCAGGACTCGAACCTGCGAGCGGCACCGGCCGCCTGCGCATTAGCAACGCGCTGCCTTACCAGCTCGGCCATGCCTCCGAAGTGGGAGCCGGAATCATGATGTGACCGGCAGGGGTCGAACCTGCGACGCCCCGCGTTTCAAGCGAGCGCTCTACCGGCTGAGCTACGGTCACGCGAACGAAACAGTTGCGGGTGCCGAGATCCCTGCCGACTCCAGTCGCATCTCGCACCGTCATGTATGGCAAATCAACAATGTTCAAGCCACTCGCCTGCCCTTCGACCCTGGATCGCGTAAGCGGTGTGGCCGTTACGCGTCCGACGTGGAGGGGCTTTGGAGCCCGATGCCCGCATGTGCGTTCCAAAATGAGCATGCGCTGCTCGCACCTGTACCTCACAGGTGTGTGAACTGGAACGCCTCATGCGAGGACCTTTCTCTCTTAGGCGGGGCCTCAATTTGGGGCTAACGTCTTTTCAAGCTGAGCATCACCTTTTGACTGAATACCTGAAATCACAACAAAAAAGGGCGACCACTGGGTCGCCCTCGCTGTCGGTTCGATGTGTGCGCATCGAGTTAGCGCACACACCTCCAAGCGAGGGCATAGCCATTGCCGCGCGGGCTGACCTGGCCCAAACTATGCGGGCACGGGTACCACGCCGACGCGGACTTCGCCGCTTCGGCAATGGCTAGGTGTGTGTCGAAGTAAAAGGGCATGTTTCTCCTTGCGACAATGAGAGTAACTCACGCCGCGGACGTTTTCAAGCGGAGATTTCGCGAGCGTGGTTGTTACAGACGGTCAGCCGCGCCGTCCGGCGAGGTCGGTCAGTCCAGCCTCGATCCGCTCGAGGGCGGTCGCGATCCTGGGAAGGGAGAGCAACTCGCCGCCACGCGCCGCGTCCAGCGCCTCCCACCGTTCCTCGTCGCTGGCTCCGCACAAGAGGCTCGTCGCGATGCGGAAGCGGCGGTTGGCCGGTGCGTCGCCGAACGCGCTGCCGGGGAGGATCGCGATCCGGTGCTGCTCGAGCAGATACGCGGCAACCTCGCCATCGTCGGAGGCGGGAACGTCGCCGGCATCGGGCGGGGCCGGGTAGAGGTAGAACGCGGCCTGCGGTGCGCGGCATGTCATCCCCGCTCGTTCCACCGACTCGTGAACGGCGGTGCACAGCGCGCGATGGAGCCTCCGGGCGTCCTCGACGTAGCCCACGAGCTCGGGCGGGTCCGCGTAGGCGAGCTCAGCGGCCTTCGCGATCGGTGCGGCGACGCACGACCACACCTCGCTGCCGATCGCCTGTAGGCGCGACCGCGTCTGTTCTCCGAGATCGCCGGGCGGCGTCAGGACGACCCCGAAGCGCCACCCGCCGAGCGCCATCGCCTTGCTCAGGCCGGTGGTCACAAACGTGCTCTCCGGCGCGAGCCCGGCCACGCTCGGCACCTCATCGGGCTCGTACGCGAGCTCTCGATAGATCTCGTCGACGACGATCGCCAGCCCCTCGCGTCGCGCGATCTCGACGACCTGGGAGACGAGTTCCGGGCTCGGGTAGGTCCCGGTCGGGTTGTCCGGGATCGTCAGGACGAGGATGCCCGGATCGAAGCCGGCACGCCGGTGCTGAGCAAGAGCCTCGGACAGCGTGGCGGGATCGGGGACACCCCCAGCGGCGTCCGGGATGGGATGCGAGATCACACGCTTGCCCAGCAGCCGAGCCTGTGGCGCGTAGCTGACCCAGGACGGGCGCGGTACGACGACGTCGCCCGGGAGGGCGAGGAACAGACCGAACAGGCCGGCCTTCGAGCCCGGGGTCACAACGACCGCGTCGGCATCCGTCGGGCGTCCGCGTCGCTCGAACCACCCCGCGATCGCCGTGCGCAGCGCGAGGGTTCCGGCGACCGGCTCGTAGGAGTTCAGATGGGCGGCGTCGGCCAGCGCCTCTCGGAGCATGGGATGCACCGGCAACCCCGCCTCGCCGAAACCCAGATGGATGACCTCCTCGCCGGCGCGCCGGAGCGCAGCCACTCGCTCGTTGATCTGCAGCGTCGCCGACATCGCGAAGGCCGACCCCGTCTCGGTCCCGAGCGTCGTCACTCAGATCGTCCTGTGGACGCTGACCTCCACGAAGCAATCGTGCCAGATCGGACGACCTCTCCCCGCGGTCGCCCCCGATCTACGCAGCATCTGAGTCGAGCGTCGCCTCGGCGTCCTCGGGCTCGTCGATATCGATGATGACCACGTGCTTGGTCTCCATGAAGAACAACCTGATGCACGTGTAGCCATATTCGACACGGTCCGGCTGAGGCAGACCGTTCTCCTCGAGCAGGTCGCGCATCCGCTTCTCGGCTTCGATCTTCTGAGCTAGCGTTGCCATACGGGCAGGATCGCCCGAAGCCCTGCAACGGATCAAGACACGGTTGTTCCAATTCTGTGCCGACTCCGGTACTTCTTTGCGATGGCGCACACGCAAGCTCGAGATTGAAGAGAAAAACGCGCTGTAGCCGGGATTGACCACGCACCGGCAAGGATGTGCGCTGCAACGGCACTCGGGTAGCCCGTGTCGCCCCGGGCTCGCTGATCACCCATTCCGGCCCAGGTTTCGACCAGCTCGACGATCGTGTCGCGTCGCACGCCGTCGAACTCCAACGCGTCGATGCCGGCACCGCTCCGTTGGTTTCGAGGGACGACCGATGCGGTTCGTCAAGTCGCTTGATACGTAGTTATGTCAGGCATCTCGACGCCTTGGAACCGGGGTTGCCTGGCCGTGAAGGGTCCGGCCGCGTGAACTTCGGATTGCAGACCCGACGGCCTCGCGAGCCGGACTGGCGAGCGATGCGCCGAAGCCCCTACGGCGTACGGTGAGCGCAGGACAGGCGTCGGCCAGCGCGCGTCACGGATAGCACGACGCGATGGACTACTCACCGGCCGTCCGAATTTGCGTCGGCATGAGCCTGAGTCGATCCGTCGAGAGTTCACCCGCTGGGTTGAAGGCTGGTAGCGTGGCGCAACCGATGGAGGAGACCGATGCGGATACTGCGGAGCTGCTCCAGCGACACGTACCCGCCCTCAAGTATGACTCCCAAGAGCCCTACTTCGCTGATGCGGCGTCGGAATGGACCGACAACTCGGGTAACCAGCTTCGACGTGCCGACGGGACGGTCCTTGCCTCAGCCACTCCTGCCGGCGATCAGGCGCAGCTCTCCCTGAGCTTCCTAGGCCCGTCGCAATACCCTGGCCCTGTGCTGGTGTCAGCGGACGATCGCATCGCCGACTCCTCGCATGACTATGTCGCCCAGGCGCAGGCGCTACACGCCCAGCCCCAGTACGCCAACCGCGTCTACGGCCACTCGGCTACCGGCAGCGATGGCCGGGTCTGGTTGGCGTACTGGTTCTTCTACTTCTACAACGACTACAACCTGATTGGACCGCTGATCAAGGCGGGGCTGCACGAAGGCGATTGGGAGATGATTCAGCTTCGCCTCGATCCGGCTGGGCAGGTGCCGGACCTCGCGGTGTACGCCCAGCACAAGCACGCGGGCCAACGCCCCTGGAATCAGGTCGAGCGGATCGGTGATCAGCCCATCGTTTATCCAGCCCGAGGCTCGCACGCCTCCTACTTCTCCAGCGGCGTCCACTGGACCGGTGACTGGTTCGATTTTGCCGATGGGAAGCGTTCGGGCCCTCCCCTCGCTCTCCACATCATCTCGGATACCGGGAGCGCCGACGGATGGGCAAGCTGGCCAGGTATGTGGGGGGGAACGCAGCCGCCCCCGGGCGACATCAACCCCCTAGACGACTCCAGCCCACGAGGTCCCGGTGGGCACGAGCAATGGAGAGACCCCACAAAGCTTCTCCAGACCGCCACCGCTCACGAAGCGGCAATCGCCCCACCGCCGCCCAGCGCAGCTCCGGCGTCAGCACCGGCAATCACCTCGGCGGCCGTCGGCAATGACCTCCACATCACCTACGACACGCATATCGCGAATCCCGCGGGACTCGTAGTCACCATCGACGATACGGACGATCGCAATCCGCCCCAGATCCATCGCCTCCCGATCGATAGCCGAACCGGCACCGCCGTCATCCCGGATGCTGCTTCCGATCACCCGCAGACCCTCCACGTGAGCATCGCCACCCAAGACGCCACCGGATCACCGGCCACGCCGTCCGAGCCGGTCGCCGCCTAAGCGGCCGTCAGCCGCCGCGCGTGAGCTCCCGAGAGTCAGTCCGCCGAGATGGTGTAACGACGGGAGTTCGTCAGCCCAATCCGTTCATGGGCGGCGGGCGGTTGTGACGGCTTGGTTTCAATTCGGCTGCTTCCTTGTTGAAACTGGACAGCATGGGTTGAACTCGAAGCGGTCGTCGCGCAAAATGATTGTGTGACCGATTCTGGGCCTGATCAATCGCTCGACGAGCCCGAAGACCGTCCTCTCTCACAATGGGAACGCTGGACGACCGACTGGTGGGGCCGGCCAGTCGTCGAATTTGACACAGAGGCACACGCGAAGTGGTGCGAGAAGTGGGTGCCGGCGTGTCCGGACGGTAACCCGCAGCGCCTACGTCGTGCGCTCGGGTTTCGGGAACGGAATGTCGGCGAGCTCGAGCTTCGCGTCGCCCTCGGCGGCGATGATCGCGGGGTGTGTCAGGTGATCGTGGACGAGCAAGACGACGAGGTCTGCGTTCGGGTGCTGGTGTGCTGCTATGACGATGATGACGAGGAGCACTATGCGCTGCGCCGGGATCGCGAGTACATGGACTGCCCCGTGCGCGTGTGGCTCGAGCGCCCGCTTGGGGAGCGGGCGGTCATTGACGTCGACAGCGACGAGGAACTCCCGCTCTACACACCCCTCTATGCCAACAACGTCCGCCAAGCTGATCATGGGTACCGGCCGGCTCGCCGACGACGGCGCACGCGAGCGTAGTGAGTGGCTGATCAGGGACAAGGCCGCCGTCGGACCGCGGAGGATTCCCGTCGCCAGCCCGACCGCGTATGAGCCCGATCGGCGTGGATGCAGACCCCGCTTCGACCCGATCTGGCGCTATCATGATGGCATGAGGAGGATCATGATTCAAGCGGATGAACGACTCCTCGAGCGCGCGAGCCAGCGAGCGTCCGAGCGAGGCATATCGGTTGCGCAGGTCTTCCGCGATGCGCTTGAGCGTGACCTCGGAGGTGAACCGCCGCCGCCCCCTCTCACGAGCATCGGTGTCGTTCGTTCTGAGCGAGGCGACTTGTCGCGACGCGCGACCGACGACGAGTACGAGCCCGAGCCATTCCGCTGATCATCGACACTGGTCCGTTACTCGCGGCGATCGATCAGCGCGATCACGATCATGCCCGGTGCGCCGAGCTCCTCGCTTCCGTTGAAGAGCCACGGGTGATCCCGGCCCCAGTGCTCGTCGAACTCGACTACTTCCTTACCCGTAGCTTTGGACCGGAACCGATGAGACGTGTCCTGAACGACGTCAAGTCCGGTGCGTTGGCAGTCGAAGCGCTCATCGCCTCCGACTACGACCGCGTCGGGGAATTGATGACGACTTACTCGAACTTGCGGCTCGGGCTCGTCGACGCCGCGGTTCTGGCGATAGTCGAGCGGCTGCGCGAGCCGAAGCTGGCGACGCTCGACCATCGCCACTTTGCAGTCATTCGACCACGTCACATCAAAGCGCTCGAGTTGCTGCCGACGTAGCGCGCCTTCATGCGGCGAACCATTTGGGGCCTCGAAGGCGGGGCGGCTTCGCACCGCGATCGTCGGCGGCGGCCCCGGGCCATCCCCTACGCCCGTGCACTTCTGATGGCGACCACGGACGATGCGGAGGGTGACGCAGTCTGCGATGCCCGAGGTCGGTCCGGGATTCGAACCCGACGACCTTCGGGTTATGAGCGGCCGTCCGCAGCCTTCGATGCCTGCCAGGCGATGACGTTCCGGTGCGAGCACATGTGCACGCGAACTGGTCGATATGGTGTACCGCCTGCCCGGTACAAGATGGTACCGGCAGCATGGTACATTTGCGTGGGATGGCCTCTGCGCTGAATCCCTTCGTCTGGGACCGACCACTGGACGATCCTTCCAAGATCGTCGGCATGGACGCGTTCGCGCACCAAGTCGCGCTGACCCTGAAGGGACAGACAAACGTCGCGCTGTTCGGCCCACGAGACACCGGGAAGACGACCTTCACGAACCAACTCGCGCTCGAGCTGAGCAAGAGCCACGGCGACGACGCGCCTCCCTTCGATGTTGTGAAGGTCAACCTCCAGCGGGTCGTCAGCATCCCCGGCTTCATCGGTTGCGTTCACGACGCGATGGTCGGCGCATCCAGAGAAGCGGGTGCGGCGGGCGGCGCAGCGTCAGGTCGGGGCTCTCGAGAAGGAGATCGGTTTCGATATCAAGGTGATCAAGGGCACGGTCAAGAGTCCCGCCGCCAACCCTGCGCAGGATGCCGAGACTCTGCACGCCCAGCTCGTCGCGCTCAGATCGATCTCGAGTCATTTGGTTGTCGTCTTCGATGAATTCCAGAGGCTGCGGCACTGTCCGGGCGACCCGCTCGCCGTCATCCGCTCGGCCCTGATGAGCTCCGGGGCCAATCACGTCTCGCTCGTCTTCACCGGGTCCATCCGCAACGCACTGCAGATGATGTTGGAGAGCTCGGATGAGCCGATCTTTGGCGAGGCGGCGCAGATGCAGCTGCCGGCGATCAGCCGCGCCGACTTCCTTGAATACCTGGACTTCCAGTTCGAGGCGACCGGAAAGCCAGCCGACGAAGACGCTCTCAACTACCTGCTGGGCGCCACCAATGCACATCCCCGGAGCACACAGCAGCTCGCCTGGGAGTGCTGGAATCAGACACCCGCGGGCGACCCCATCACGCTGGACATCGTGGGCGAGGCACATGATCGCCTGGTCAGGTCGATCGAACGCTCCGAGTTCTCGGCAGTCCTGAGCGTGCTGCTGAGCCGGCGACGACGGCGAGGTCAACGAAGTCCGTGCGCTGCAATTGCTCGCGGATCGCGGCGGCGACAACGTCTCAAGTCGAGCAGCCGCCACCCGCTACGGGTTCTCCAGCCACTCGCGAGTACGACCGGCACTCGAACGACTGCAACGGCGTGGACTCGTCGACCACCGCGA
Source organism: uncultured Solirubrobacterales bacterium (assembly GCA_963834625.1). GTDB lineage: Bacteria > Actinomycetota > Thermoleophilia > Solirubrobacterales > Solirubrobacteraceae > Palsa-465. The sequence goes on from CAWICM010000003.1 coordinate 137,421, forward strand.
CGCGAGCTGGTACATCGTCGACCCGCTCTTCGCCGAATGGCTGAGACGGGCGTCTCCACTTGCCGACCGCCCGGCCCTCCCGGCTGGCGAGGACCTGCAATGAGGTACCGCCAAGCGGTACAGATTTGTACCGGCGAGCCGGTACAAATATGCCGCCGGTCCGGCCCTGCACGTGCCATTTGTTTGACATGACCGATAGGCAGCTTATGCCGCCGCGACGCTCCTGGCCACCTCGAACAGCTCCTCGGGCATCTGCTCGGGGAGCTTCCAGGTGAAGGCCACCGGTCGCTCTCCGCGATGATCCACGTACGTCGCCGGCCCGAGGAACGTGAACGGCTGTGTCCCGAGCTCCGAGCGCCTTTTGTCGCGGACGAATAGCAGGATGTTGCCGCCGCGCTCCTGGTGCTCGATCCATCGACGCACGCGCGGCTGGTTGGGTGCCTGGGTTGACTGTGATTCCCAGTGGAACAGCTCCCGGTTGATCGCGTAGTCGCGGTACATGGTCGTTGGCGAGTAGTCGCGCTCGGTCTTCTGCAGATCAACGAAGAAGGCGTCGTACATCCCGTCGGACGTTGACGTGAGGCCCTCGCGCGACGGTGGCGGCTTCACGCCCTCACCGATAGCAAGCGCTGCCAGTACGTCGGCCCGGGTGTATCTGGCGTGGAGCACGAGCGGGATCTCGGCCGCGAGGTGAGATGGGCGCCCACGCGTGCTCGACTCGCTGTCGAGGAGCTCCAGCAGCTCGGTCAGCTCCTGGCGCAAGTCGTCCTCGAGCCAGAGGGCGAGGAGGAAGTCGTCGAGCGATGAGAACCCGCGGCTGCCAGACCCGAGGTTCCAGGCCAGCATCGTGATCAGCCGCCGCTGGCGCAGGTCGAGCGATGCCGGTGCCGGCGGCTCCGGCTCCCGCAAGACCGAGCCGTAGAAGGCGACACGCTCAGGGTCGTCGACGTGCGTCACGCGACTCAGTGCTCGGAGGGTCTCGCGCTCGAATTCGGGATCCGATGCCCCGACCGTCGAATGGCGGGCGTCGCGCTTGAGCTGTGTCCACGAGCGGCCGCCCTTGTAGATGTCCTCCAAGCGAAGCTCGTGCTTGCTGAGGAACTCCGCCAGCCGAATTCCGTCCTGCTCACGCTTCAGGTCTTCGACGAGCGTCGACCAGCGCGAGCGTCGGACCGCTGACTTCAGGTTCTCGAGGATGATCTCCCGGCTCTGCCTGTCGAGATCAATGGTGCATCCGGCCGGCAGGAACGGGAACTCGTCCTCGACCTGCTTGAGGATCTTGCCGCGCCGGGCGTCAAGGATCGCCTTGAGCCGGTCCTCGAAACGGAACTCCCGGTGCTGCTGGCCGATGAGGTCGATGACCGTGAGGCTGCTCTTGCCGCGCGCCCGGCGCAGACCGCGGCCTAACTGCTGGGTGAAGACGGTTGCAGATGCAGTAGGCCGAAGCAGCAGGACGGTGTCGACATCGGGGACGTCGACGCCCTCCCCCAGCACCTCGACGGAGAAGACGCACCGGAGCCGGCCTGCCTTCAAGTCGGCCAGACCCTGATCGCGGACCTCGCCCGAGTCGTCGCCGGTCAGCGCGATGCTGTCGAGCCCGGCCTCAGTGAATTTGCGGGCCATGTACCGCGCGTGCTCCTTCGAGACGCAGAAGCCGAGCGCCCGCATTCGCCCAGGGTCCAGGACGATCCGTCGGATTGCTTCAAGAAGCTTCGTGACTCGATGGTCGTCGCCCGTAGTGAGGTACTGGCTGAGCTCGGAAGTCACGTAGCCGCCTCGTCGCCAGGTCAGCTGCCGCAGATCGGTGCCGTCAGCCACGCCGAAGTACTGGAACGGCACGAGGAAGCCCTGATCGACCGCCTCCCAGAGCCGCAGCTCGACGGCAATCCGATAGTCGAACCACTCGGTCACATCGCGGCCGTCGAGACGTTCCGGCGTGGCCGTCAGACCCAGCAGCTCCCGTGGTTGGAGGTGGTTGAGCAGCCGGTCGTAGCTGTCGGCGGCGGCATGATGGAACTCGTCGACGACGACCACGTCGAAGGCATCCGGTGCGATCTCGCGGATGCGCGCCTCCTGGAGCGACTGGATCATCGCGAACACGTGCCGTCCCGCGGCGGTCCGTCCGGCACCGTGGATCTCGCCGAAGTCTCCGCGGTGCAGGACAGCCTGATACGTCCGGAGCGACTGCTTGAGGATTTCTTCCCGGTGGGCGACGAACAGCAGGGACAGGTCGCCCGTGCCTTTCGATGAGCTGGCGGTAGTCGAGCGCAGCGACGACGGTCTTCCCTGTGCCCGTCGCTGCGACGACCAGGTTGCGGTGCCGATCATGGCGGTCTCGCTCGACCATGAGCGCGTCGAGCATGCGCTGCTGATGCGGGTACGGCCGCACGTCCAGGCCGGCGAACGAGATCGTTGTCTCGCCGAGAGAGCGTTTGTCGTACTCGTCAAGTGCTCGCTGCAGCTCTTCACCGTTCACGGCCGGGTCGTAGAGCTCGAAGTGCTCCGATGCCCAATGGCTCTCGAACATCATCCGCACACGGTCGATGACGTGCGCGGCGTCCATCGAGGACAGCCGGACGTTCCATTCCAGGCCGTCGAACAACGCGCTGTGCGAGAGGTTCGAGGAGCCGACAAACGCCGTCGTCAGCCCGCTCGCCCGCTCAAGCAGCCACGCCTTGGCGTGCAGCTTCGTCGTTCGCGCGTCGAACGCGACCCGGATCTCAGCGCCGAGCTTGAACAGCTCATCGACCGCGCGCTTCTCCGTCGTCCCCATGTACGTCGTCGTGATGACTCGAATGCGCCCTCCACGGCGCATTGACCTCGGCCAACGGTTCGCGAAGGTGCCGGACGCCGGTCCAGATCACGAACGCGCAGATCAGATCGACGGAGTCGGCAGTCGCCAGCTCCGCCTTCAGTTCAGAGCCGATGTTCGGCTGGCCCTCGGCGTTGACGAGCAGATCGCTCTGGCTGAAGGGCGTCGCCGGCAGCGGCGGTAGATCGACCGGCTGGCCGAGCGGTGAACGCGCCTTGATCCCGGACAGGACCCTCGCCGGCACGACCACCTCTGTCTGGGCCCAATCGTCCCCGCTCGGAACGATCCCGCGAAGCAGACGGTTGAGCCGGATGACCTGCTCGTCCGCGGTCTCGTCGGCCGCGGCGAGCTGCCGCGCGATCTCCGCCATCGCGTGCCGCGCCAGCCGCTCGGGCCCCTCGGCCGGGTCGAGCGCCACGTCCTCGCGAAACTCATCGCCGATCTGCTGGAGCAGACGCTCCAGCGCTCGCGTAATCAGATGATCCCGGGGCCCCGGCTGCAACCCGTCTAGGTCAGCCACGCCGGCAGCCTACCGCCCAACGGTGCCGATTCATCCGCATCCTGGCACGGCCGTAACGGCGGAGGCCTGCGATCTCTGCAGGCCTCGACTACAGCGACTTGATGATCGCGCCCGGTGGCCCCGAACCACCGGCGCCGGGCTACGCGCCCACCGAGCCGTTGGGATGCTCATCGGTCCAGAAGCGCGGCTGTCGGATCGACACGCCGCGGACGGCCCGTTTGACAAATGTTTGACAAGGCGCGACCGCGGCAGGAGACCTAACGAAGAGGGCCGCCCTTACGGACGGCCCTCGAGGTCTCGGTCGGCCGGTGTTTCCAGGGCTTTTTACGGCTCTAGCTCCTGGTCGGCTTCGATAGCGGGGGCGGGATTCGAACCCGCGACCTTCGGGTTATGAGCCCGACGATCCTCATGCGCGGACATATCCCGTCCGGCCAGATCTGCTCTAGATGCTTCCAATAGCCAGCAGCGGCCCGCTCTATCGCGGCAGAGTGCTTCCTCTTGCGGGGCGGCAAGCATTCGCTTTTTGTTTTGTGCTAGTGATTAGCACAATAATTTTGCTAATATTGCGCGCATGCCCATCCAGCCTCTCGCGCAGTCCCGGGCCGACCAGCGCCGGTTCGTAGATCGTACCCGCGAGACTGACGCGATCATCGGAGCCGTCAACGCGTCGCAGCCCGTGCTCTTGCTCGGAGAACGTGGTAGCGGGCGCACCTCGCTGCTCAATCACGTGGCCTGGCTGCTCGCACGCCAGAAGGAGCCGCGCGATACGGTGATGGTCAGCGGCGAACTGGCGAGCAACCCGTCGCAGCTGCTCGGCGTTCTTGTCGCCCGGGTCCAGCGGCTCGCCGAGCCAGGCGGCCCCCGCGGTCGCTGGATCGAGGACCTGCGGGCGCTGTCGATGCCGGATGGGCCGTTTGGGCAGGTCGCCCAGCCGGCGATCTTGATGGAGCTGGTCGACCTCCTGGGCGAGCGGCTCGCAGCGTTGGAGCGTCCGGTGTGCCTGATGGTCGATGGGATCGCGCCAAGCGTCGCCCACGCAACCTTCGGGAGTCTGCGAAACGAGCTCTGGGCGCTCCAGGGCGCCGCCTGGGTGGTCGCCGGCGACAGCGCCGCCGAGGCGCTCTACCGGGAGCCACCCGCCGATGCGTTCTTCGAGCGCACCGTCAGGCTCGACGCCGCTCACCGATGCAGACGCGGCGAAGCTGTTGCGCGCCCACATACCCGAGCTCTCCGACGCCGACATCGAGCGCGCGATCGCCGTCGCAGAGGGCAACCCGCGACGGCTACTGCGAGCCGCCGCACGACATCCAGGCGGGCGTCGCGCCGGCGAACCGCGGCCACCCACGAGCGAGCGCGCAGCAAGCCACCGAAGCCGCGGGCCCCCTCGCCGGTGCGCTCGTCGGATACCTCGCAGCGCACGGGCCAGCGTCTGCATCCGACGAGGCGATGCTGCGCCAGATCGGCGCGAGTCGACAGCGGGCGAGCCAGCTGATGCACGAGCTCGAGTCTGCCGGGCTGCTTGAGACCATCGAGCAGCACGAGCCCGGGCGGCGCGGGCGCCCCGCGCGGCGATTCGGCTTGCGCACCCCGTCATGAGCAACGAGATCCTCACCCAGCTGCTCGGCGCGCACGCCTTCGACGGCAGTCCGCTGCACGTCGACATGCCGGCCTTTCATGTCCCGTTCGATGACCGTGGCCGCCGGGGCACTGAGAGCGGCGTCCTGCGCGCGGCCCAGAGCACGGAGCGCCTGGGCGTGAAGGGCCCGATCGGCTGCGGCAAGACGAGCCTGCTGCGCTACACGCTCGATGACCCCACTGGGACGATCGCGCCGATCTGGGTCTCGGTCGCCTTCGACGACGACCAGGTCGTCCTCGACGTGCGGCGATTCGCCGCGCACCTGATCCAGAGCATCGTGCGCGACGCCCAGCGCGCCGGCACGTTGACCGCGCGCGATCGGGACGCGATCCTCAGCGCTGCAGCCGCCCGGCGCCCGCTTCCCGGCAGCGAGCGCCGGCTGGCCGCCAAACTCGCCGCGAAGTTCTGGGTCGCCAACGCCCAACTCGCCGGCGAGGTCACTTCCACCCTCGCGGGCGTCGACCTGGAGAGACCCGCCGGCGAGGTGCTGGAGAACGTCAACCGCGCGCTCGAGGCGATCAGCGCCGGCGACCGCATGCCCGTCATCATCGTCGACGACTCCGACAGCTTCACGCGCCGCCACGGCAGCGGCACCAGCCGTGATCAGCTGATCGCTGCGTTCTTCGGCCCGGTGCTGCGCGCGCTCACCGAGCTACATGCCGGCGTCATCGTCGCCGTCCACGACGAGTACCTCGAAATGGAGTCGTTCGAGAGAGCGCGGCGCGAGCACGGAGCGCTCGAACGCCTGCTCTCCGTGCCGCCCGTCGTCAGCGGCCAGCTCGCGCGGATCCTCGACCGCCGGACGCAGCTCGCGATGAACACGGCGAGCGGCACCGTCCTTTCGAGCGCCGCGATCGAGCTACTCGCAGAGCTCAACCGGGCACGCACCGCACGCAATCTGCGGACGACGCTCGGCATTGCGCACGCGGCACTCGTTGCCGCCGTCGACCGCGGCGCCGACTCGATCGAGGAACAGGACGTCGCTCGAGCCGCGTTCGAACAGCTCGGTACGTAGCTGTGGCATGGACAGACCTGAGTCCCTTCTATACAACCTCGGTTGCAGACCCGTCGCAAACGGGTGTGACGCCGAACGAGTGGAGGTATCAGATGAACGAGCCCTCGTGGCCCCCGGAGGGAATTGTGTTGGCCCATTTCATCGTCTCGGACGATGTCGAGCGCTCTCGGCGTTTCTACAGCGAAGTACTCGGCGGCAAGGTCGTCTTCTCGGGAGATGTGACCTACGTAGCACTTTCCAACAGCTGGATCATCATCAACGTCGGCGGGGGTCCGACGGACGACAAGCCATCGGTGACTCTGGAGACCCCCCGCGATCCCGACCGAGTCAGCAGCTTCCTCAATATTCGGGTCAAAGACATCCACGCCGTGTACGCCGAGTGGAGCGCCAGGGGTGCGGATTTCCTGACGCCGCCGAAGCAGCACCAGTACGAGATCCGTTGCTACATCCGGGATCCCGACGGTCATCTGATCGAGGTCGGGCAAACCACGGACCCGGAGGGGGACTGGACGCCGGCTCACCGGCCGTCGGGCACGGCCGCCGAGGAGCTCGGGTGAATGCCGGGACCATCGGCGAGATTCCTGATACCGCCGGTGTGTTCCCCGGCTAATCGTTGCCGGCGGCCGAGGTCTTGGCCATGACTACCGCGATCATCGGCACGGGAGGGCTCGGATCGGCCATCGCCCGTCAACTCGCCTCAGGCGGCGAGACCCTGCGACTCTCGAGCGCCGACGAGGAGTCGGCGCGAACGCTGGCGGCGGAGATCGGTGGAACGGCGGTCGTCGCCGTGGACAACCGCGACGCGTTGCAGGGCGCCGATGCCGTCGTCCTCGCGCTGCGTTTTGTCTCGCTGAAGGGCGTCATGGACGAGGTCGCCGACTCGCTTGCCGGGAAGCTCGTGGTCGTTCCCAGCAACCCGGTAGGCCTCGACGGGCAAGGTAATGTCACACGCCTTCTGCCGAAAGAGCAAACCTCTGGGGAGGTTGTAGCGGGGTGGCTGCCGGCGGGCGCGCGCTTGGCCATGGCGTTTGGAACCATGTCCGCCGATCTCCTCGGGTCCTCCAGCAGGCGGTCACCGGAGCCGGCGGTCCTCTTCTACGCGACCAACGATGATCGCGCTGACGGGGAAGTCGAGCGATTGATCCGAGCGGCCGGGTTTGAGCCGGTGAGGGTTGGCGGGGTCGAACAGTCCGGTCGACTCGAGCTGGGCGGCGACCTTCACGATCTTGTCGTCAGCCTCGCAGAGGCGCGGTCATTGATCGGGCCGGCCTGACCGCGCCGGCCATCCCCCTCGATTCTGATAATCGTCTTGCCGGACGTGAGCGGTCCGCTTCGACGACGAAGAAGATGGCGTTGCCCGTTCTTCGGGTGGACCGTCCCGGCTCGCGGACCGCGTCCAGCGGTTGACGCCGACGCACACGAGCGTGGCCGAGCGGTCGAGGATCTCGGCGCCATGTAGAGGACCTGCCGTGGCGGAAAAGTCCGACCGGCCCGACGTCGGATGGGAACATGGGCTCGTGGCACATGTGGTGGTCTCGAATCTGGCCTACGCGCATCCGGGCGGCGATCTCCTGTTCTCGGACGTCTCGTTCCGAGTCTCACCCGGGCAGCACGCGGGGTTTGTCGGCACGAACGGAGTCGGCAAGAGCACGCTGTTGAAGATCCTCGTCGGCGAGCTGACCCCCGACGAGGGCGAGTACTCGGTCGGTGGCCTGTTGGGACATATGCCACAGGACGTTGGCGTGAGCGATGGCGAGCGGACGGTTAGAGCGCTCTTGCTCTCGCTGGCGGCGCGGTCGGTGCGGCAAGCCGGGGAAAGCATGCTGACCCTCGAGGCTCAGCTCGAGGCGGGCGATCCGTCGGCAGGCATCAGGCTGGGAGAGGCGATCGCGGACTGGTCCGTGCTCGGTGGCTATGAGCTCGAGGGCCAGTGGGACGCGGCCTGCCGGCGCATCGTCGGGACCTCGTTTGCCGAGGTGGCCGACCGCCCCGCACGGACCCTGTCCGGCGGCGAGCGCAAGCAACTCGTGCTCGATGTGTTGTTCGCCTCCGATGCCGAGGTCCTGCTCCTCGATGAGCCCGACAACTTCCTCGACGTACCGGCGAAGCTGGCTCTGGAGCGCCGCGTGCGGGCGTCCAAGAAGACGATCTTGATGATCTCGCACGACCGTGAGGTGCTGTCTGGCGCGGTCGGGGCGATCGTGACGTTGGAGGGCAACGGCGCGTGGGTGCACGGCGGCTCGTATGCCACATATGGCCAGGCACGGGAGGCGCGCCAGCGGCGGCTCGGTGATGCCGTGAAGCGCTGGCACGAGGAGGAACGGCGGTTGTTCGGGCTCATGAAGACGTTCAAGGAGCGCGCCCGCTACGCCCCCGACTGGGCCAAGCGGGCCGACGCGATGGAATCGCGGTGGCGCCGGTTCAAAGCAGGCGGTCCGCCGCCCTCGCCGGTCGCAGATCAGGCGATCGCCGTGCGAATCCGTGGCGGGGACTCAGCGCGGCTGGTGCTTGACCTGCGCTCGGTCGGGATCTCGGGCCTAGTGGCGCCGTTCTCGGAAGAGATTCACTTCGGTGAGCGCATCGGCGTCATCGGCCCCAACGGATCGGGCAAGAGCGCGCTGCTCGACGTTCTCGCCGGGGGGAGGATCACCGACAGCGGAGAGTTACGGATCGGCCCGCGAGTCTCGGCCGGACTGTTCACACAACTGCAGTCGCGAGCTGACTTCTCTGGCCGCGGCGTCCTCGACATTACGTTGGCGCGACGCGGCGAAACGCAGGCGGCGATGGGCGCGCTGGCGCGCTACGGACTTGTCGATGCCGCTCGCCGTCAGTACGACGTGCTCAGCGGGGGTGAAAAGGCGCGGTTGGAGATCCTCATATTGGAGCTGGAGGGTCACAACCTGCTGCTGCTCGACGAACCCACGGACAACCTGGACACGGATTCCTCGGAGGCGCTCGAGCAAGCGCTCGACGGTTTCGAGGGCACCGTGGTGGCCGTGTCTCACGACCGCGCTTTCCTCCGTCGCATGGACCGGTTCCTGATGGTCCTTCACGATGGCGGCGTCCTGTCGTTTCCCTCCTATGAGTCAGCCCTTGAGGCGCTACTCGATCCGGCTCGTGCGCCCGAGGTTCGTCTGGCCAAGCTCTTGTAGCCTCCCGCGCCGCCACCGTCACGCGCTGGTCCCCCGCCCGATAGTCGTGGTCACCGTCTCGCACAACGCGGAAGCCGGGAAGTGGACGTTTGGGACGGAGCGTTAGACCGCTGCCGTGGTGTGGGTTCCGAGAGGGTCGCGTTCGGCGGGCGTGGCGTCGTCGCGGTCGGTGGAGCGGCTCAGCTCCCGCCACCCGTCCTGACCATCTCCAGCATCTGGTCCTCGATCACCCCCGAATACTCCGGGCTCGTCAAACGACTCTCGGTAGCGAAGCGCCGTCAGGCGATCGTCGATGCCGTCGCGACACTCCTCGAGTAGACGGACCGGCGTCGACCAGGCTCCCGCGGGCGATGGCCAGCCCACCCGTCCCTCCGGCCCCTGAGCCCGGCCAGTTAAGACGTCGAGATCCCTGCGGGTCGCGTCGGCTATTCAGCTAGCGTCTCGCCGGAGCCGCCCAGCTCCTCGGGGAAGTCCTTGAGCTTGGGCAGGCCATCTTTCATGGGCAGCACCGTCGACTCGTAGTTGACGTGCACTCCAGGTGTAAATGGAAGTGAGGGAATCGTCGCTGCGTAGACATCGACCAGATCCCACTGCGGGTGCCGTGTCAGCAAATGGCCGCCGCAGACCTTGCACCACTGGCGATAGCTCCGCTCGTTCTTGTGGTACTCGCCGATTTGGTCTTCACCCTGAGTCACCTTAACCGCCTCGGGCTTCCAGAGCGTGAAAGCGTTGACCGGGCCGGCGGACCAGCTCCTGCAGGCGGCGCAGTGACAGTAGCCGGCGCCCACGGGATCGCCGGTAACGACAATCTTGACGGCACCGCAATAGCACTGCCCGTCGAAGGTCTTCTCATCCTGGCTCATAGGTCCCTCTTTCGAGTGAGGCGACGTCCAATGCCTCGGTTGCGGCCCCCGATACCTGCGCGCGAGACCCTACCACCAGCGAGGAACGCGAATCGCGGCGTAGCGGCTCCGCCCGGCTCTCAGTCGACCCTGGATGCTTGTTGTCGCCTCGAGCCTCTGCCCATTGGCGCGCGCCGGCGTGTGTCAGGCGGATCGACGCCCCCGCAGCGGTAAGCGAGGGCTAGTCGATCAAACCGTCGAAGGCGGCGCCAAGGAGGAGCACGTCGACCTCGTGATGAAAGCGCCACAGGCCCGCAGCCTCGTCGCGACAATCGCGCAGGTAGGCGCCGAGGTGCGGAGCCGCCATCATCTCCTTGAGCGAGACGGAATCGTCGAAGGCGCATCGCTGAAGGTAGCCCTCCACGGTGACGGCGTTCTCCAGTGCGGTGGTGTGGTCGTAGGACAGGCGGACCGCGCGAGGGTCAGCGCCACAGGCACGCAGCGCCTCGGCAAGATCCTCTGACGCGGCGTACAACGTGCCCTGGCCGTCGCGGACGTCGTCGAGGAAGTGGCGGTAGAAGCGCAGGTAGTGGCCCTCGCGGCTGCCCTGGCCGATGAGCAGCGCGCCACCGGGCGCGAGTGCGGCGAGCATGCGTGCGGCGGCCGCCTGAACCACGTCAGGCGCGAGGGAGTAAAGGGCGTGGGTGGCCCAGACGACGTCGAACGGCCCGACGGCGTCGTCGAGCTCCTCCACCAGGGTTTCATGGCGAGCGGCCTCGACGAACGGCGGACGAAGCGCCCGCGCGGCCTCCGACAGCGAGAAGGGAGACGGGTCGAGCAGGTCGTAGTCGATCCGCAGCTCACCGGACAAGACGCCGACACCGCCGAAGTCTTGCAACGCCTCCGGGAACTTTCCTGAGCCGCAGGCGACATCGAGCAACGTGATACGTCGCCGCCCGTCGGCAACGCGCCGTAGCCATGCCGAATGGTTGACGAAGCCCCGAGCGAGGCGCTCATAGTCCCGGCGCGCGAGTGCGTAGAAGGCGTCCATTTCGGCCCGACCCTCCTCGCTCCAGTGGGCCAGGCTGCGCGCGGCGGTATCCACGATCCGGAGTCTAGGCTCACCAATCCCGTGCAGAGGAGCGAGCGTCTCCGCTGTTGGGCCGCTGAAGGGCGCAGGTTGGTAGGTTGGGGTCGTGGCGATTGGTGAGAAGCCGGATGTCGTGGTGCCGTCCGACCAGGCGCCGTCGTATCAGCTCGAGATCGAGGACATCGTCGTCGGAGACGGTGATGAGGCCGTCTCGGGGCGGGTCGTCGAGGTGCATTACGTCGGCGTTTCATGGAAGACCGGGCGGCAGTTCGACGCGTCTTGGGACCGTGGCAGCACCTTCAAGTTCGGGCTGGGTAAGGGGCAGGTGATCGCTGGCTGGGATCAAGGTGTGGCGGGAATGAGGGTCGGCGGTCGTCGACGGATCACCATTCCGCCGATGCTCGCGTACGGCAAGCGCGGGGCTGGCGGGGCGATCGGGCCGGACGAGACGCTCGTCTTCGTCGTGGACCTACTCAGCGTTCGCTGACGCTGCTCCCGGATGACCCTGTGCCGGTACTCCGGCCGATACGCTCGAGTCCGGTATGTCGGTGTCCGTCGCTCTCGGGCTGGTCTTCGCGCTGCTGACCGCGTTCGGCTCGGTGGCCGGCTTCCTGTTCAAGTTTCGGGGTGCGCGGAGCGCGCCCCAGGTCGAGTTGCGCCGGCCTATTCACAGCACGATCATGCTGTTCCGCTCGCCGGTCTATCTGCTGGGGGTCGCGATCGGGCTGAGCTCGTGGCTGGTGCACGTCGGCGCGCTCGCTCTGGCGCCGATCTCGCTCGCGCAGGCGACCGTCGCCGGGGGCTTGGTGCTGCTCACGGTGGCGGCCAATCGGCTATTCGGCATCGACGTCACCCGCCGGGAGTGGATCGGCGTGACGTTGATGGCGGCCGGGCTCGCCGCGCTGGCCGCCACGCTCGACGGCGATGCCCACAGCGCGCACTCTCACTATGCGGTCGACACGCTCACCGTCTTCCTGCTCGCGACCGCTGGCGGCGGGCTGCTCATGACCGCGCTGTTCTCGCGCCGGGCGAGCGCCCTGGCGGTGGCGGCTGGGTTTGAGTGGGCGGCCTCGGACACGGCGATCAAGGCGCTCAGCGGGCACCTCCACGCGCTCGGCGCGGGTGTGCTGGTGCAGCCGCTCGCGCTGGTCATCTTTCTCGCCTCGATGGTGGGGCTGTTGATCTCGGCCCGCAGCCTTCAGCTCGGCGAGGCCGTGCCGATGATCGCGCTGACCAGCGTTGCCGCGAACCTGACCACGATCTCCGCCGGACCGATCGTATTCGGTGAGCCGCTGCCCGCCGGACGAGGGGCGCTCGTCGTGAGGCTGGTGGCGTTCACGTTGGTTGTGGTCGCCGCAGCGCTCACTCCGCCGCCGATGCACGCGCCCGTTGAGACATAGAAGCGGCTTGCGGCTAGACGCGGCCCAGCCTTCACTCGAACAGTCGCCGCGCGTACCAATCGCTGGCATCCCGAATGCCGGGCACGGCGAAGAAGTAACCGCCTCCGACCGGGGAGATGTAGTCCACCATGGGCTCGCCGACCAGCCTCTTCTGGTTGGCCAGGAACTGGCGGACGAGGTTCTGCTGAAAGCAATTGAAGAGCAGCCCCATGTTGAGGTTGCCGGCCAGGTCGATGCCGTTGTCGTAGTTGTAGCCGCGGCGGAGGATGCGGCTGTCCTCAGTCGCCTTGATACGCGGGTTCGACAGCCGGATGTGCGCGGTGAGCGGCATGATCTTGCCCTGCGGGTCCGTGGCGAAGTCGAACACCTCGGTGACGGAGTTCGTACCGAGCATCGCTCCCGACGCGCGGAAGCGCCCGATCATGGTCTGTTGCTCGTTCAGGGCCACCCGGTCCCAGAACTCGATGAACATCCGGATGATGCGGAACACGTGATAGGTCCCGCCGCGCGCCCATGCCGGTTCGTCGGTCTTGTCGGTGACCCATAGCAGCCGGTCGGCGACGTAAGGGTCCGTGACGTTCGGGTTGGCGATGCCGTCCATGTGCCCGAAGTGGTTGCGCGGCACCCCGTTCGGCCGCTGCGGCGCCTGGAACCCGTCCATCCGGTACGCGATCTGCATGCCGCCCCCGGTGTGCTTGGCGATGTCCCGCAGCGCGTGGATCGCCGTGTCCGGCTGGCCGGCGCATATCTGGAGCAGAAGGTCGCCCCCGGTGATGTCGGGTTGCAGATTGTCGTTGGGGAACGACGTCATCTCGATCAGCCGCTTGGGCTTCTTGTCGGCCAGCCCGAACGCGGGGTTCTCGAACAGGCTGGCGCCGAGTCCGACCGTGATCGTCAGCCCGTCGGGCGGGATGGCGGGGCCGAGCGTGCCACTGTCGGACGGTGGGGCAACCGTGCCGAGGTCAACCGGCACGCCGCCGTGGGTGAGGAACCGGGCCCGCTGGGTCAGCGTCTTGAGCGTTCCGATCAGCGCTCCGCGCGTCTCGGCGGTGACGTTGAAGACCGCGAAGCAGGCGGCGGGTGGCGGCGCGTTGGTGATCCCGGCTTGATGGGGGCCGTGGAACGGGACCGCCGGCAGGCGCGCGGACGGATCGCTGACGACGGCTTTCTGGAGGGCGCCGTCAGCCAGAAGCGGATCAGTGGGACCCGCTCCCGGGTGTTTGCCGCTCGGCTTGGCGTCCGCGTCCGCGATGCCAGGCGCACCCAAAGCCCCCGCGACGCCAACCGCGGCGACGCCGGTACGGCTCAAGAACTCACGCCGGTCCAGGCTCATACGCACCTCCGAGTGTTCCAGATGCCATCGTCGGTGAATCACCCGCTACGTGAGCGGCGCAACGTTACCGGTGCTTGTGAGGAGATCCGGGACCGGCGCGAGGGTCTCCAGGGCCGCGCCGACGGCTGCGTCGACCCGCTCGCGGGCGAGGGCCGGGAGGCCGCTGATCGCGACCGACGCGCCGTTGCCCTGGGCCTGATCGACGGCGGCGATGATCGCGCCCAGCTGTCCGTTCACGCGCGCGACGAGATGGGGCGCGAGCGGATCCAGCACAGGGGCGAGTAGGCCCAGCATCCGGCGGACCGCGCCGACGTCCGCCGTGATCGAAACCAGGCCTGTCGCGCTCCCGTAGTCGTCATCGCCCGTCAGCGAATCACGCAGGGCATCCTCGAGGATCTCGTGAGGGCGCAGCACCCAGCTGGCGAGGCCGGCCTCGGTCGCGGGAAGCTCGGTCCCGATGGGGACCGCCATCAGCGTCTTCACGAGCTGCTGCAAGGTCGCGGTGTCCGCGGCCGCCGCAGTCAAGTTCTTGTCGGTCCAGAGATCCAACTCGACCTTGTGAAAGCCGGTGAACTGGGGATTGGCAGTCCCGCCCACGAGGCCCGCCGCCGTTCCGTCGATCTCGGCGCCGAGCTCGCCGAAGCAGCCGTAGGCACCGTCATCCTGGCCAAGGTTGAGCCACGCCAGATGGCCCGCCAGCCAGTCCGCTTCAGCCTCGGCGAGATTCCCGGCGCTGATGGCGCCGGCTAGCGCGTTCACGTCCGCCCGCACCGTCTGGAGCTCCCCGCCCACGTAGAGTCGATAGTCGATGAGCGGCACAACCTCGGCTCGCTGATAGTCGCAGCCCGCTATCGACCTCGTGACATTTCCTGATACGTCCAGCCACTCCACCCCGCACGGTATGGCCGTCAGCGACGGAGCGACGATCTCGTAGAAGTTGTGACGCACCCTCACCGTCCGGGCCGGGGCGGTCAGGAAGCGCGCGGTGACCGACGTGACCCCGTCCGGCGCCAACCCGAGTCGCGGAGTCGCCTTGGTTGCGAGCGTCGCGTCCGGCGCTCCGGACACCGGCGCGCAATCCTCGACGGGAGGCGCCGCGGGAGCGTCGCCGCCGACCTCAGCGACACACACCGCCGGCTGTACGTAGTCCCGACGCAGCGATGGCAGCAGGTCACGCTCCGTTTGACGCTGACCCCCTGAAAAGCAACGCAAGGGAGTTATTCGGTAAGGAAGGAAATGCTCGGCCGGGATCGCGTACAGCCGCCCCCGATCGCCGGCTCGGCCGAGCAACCGAATCCCCGACGTTACGAGCCCCGACGCCGGCAGTCGCTTCTCCAGTTTCCGGACCGCGAGCCGGTCAACGTCTCGTTGGCCGCGACGGAACAAGCCGTACCGACGCAGGATGGCCTTCGGGACCGAGCTTCCTTCTGGCGCCACCGTGCCGGGGACCGGATACGTCGAACACGGTCGACCCGTGGCACCCCGCGCACCTGATACGAGCGGTCCAGATCCAACTGCAAACGCCAGCGCGCTGAGCACAGCCGCCGCGGCTACCACCGAATACGCGGCGCTTCTCGTGGCCGACACGGCAGGGAGTCTCCCACAGCCCCGTGAGCACGATCAGCCTTTACCCGCCGATGACCGACGGTTGCCCACGAACGACGATGGGCGCACCATCCTTGCGCGAGGCTGGAGCGTCGAGCCAACGTGCCAGCACTCCGGGGCAACGGCTGTCCGCATACAGACGTCCGTGCGAGAACCGGTCCCCGACCCCAGGTCGTCCCGGCGGGTTAGATCATCAAAACCGATACGGAGGTGAGCATGCTTCTCGCCCTTGCGGTCATTCTTCTGATCATCGCTGTGGTTGGTGGAATCGCCGTTCACCCGCTCCTGTTCCTGATCGCGATTCTCGCCGTGGTGGCCCTGGTCGCGGGACGCAGATAGCTGCCAGCACCGGCGGTCGGCCCGTCGCGCACGGGCCGGCCGCCGGGCAGCAACTTCGGCTAATCAGGTCATCGCGGCGACCAGGCGGTGGTGGCGTAGCTCGGCCGGCGGAGCGCCATGCAACATCCAGACGCCGTCCTCGCGTCGGCTGATGGCGCCGGAGCGCGCCAGAGCTCCCATCGCCGTCGTGACCGACGGGCGATGTGCCCCGACGAGATCAGCCAGGCGCTGATGCGAGAGCGGCAAGGGCAGGATGATTCCCTCGGGTCGGACCCGCCCCCAGCGTTCGGCCAGATGCCACAACGTCAGCAGCAGACGGTCGTCGACCCGTTGGTGGTGGGCGATTGCCAACGCCACGGCCAGCGAATGCGCTCGGCGGGTGCCACGGGCAAAGAGCTCGACGCCGAGCTGCGGCCAGGGAGCCATCCGGGACACGAGCCCGTGATCGAGCACGGCCATCTGGGTCGGCTCGAGCACCATCCATCCCACCTCCGCATGAACATGCGACCCGTCGGGATCCCACCGCCACGGACGTAGGACATCGCCCTCGCCCAGCAGCTCGACGCACTGGCGGCCGAGCACGTGCACCTCGCGCGAGACCAGTCCCTCGATGATCAGAAAGCCGCGATGGTGCAAATCCGGCTCGGCTGCGCCGGCTGCGTCCCACTCGCCCACCGACAGCTGGCGCACGCGGGTCAGCGCCTCTCGCCGGGCACGCTCGCGCTCCGGCTCGTCGAGCAGGTTGGCCAGATCCGCGTCGGCGTCGACGATGCTGATGAGGTTGGTCAGCGAACCCACCGGAACCCGCGAGGGTAGCGTCCCTCCGACCGTTCCCGCTGCGTTCGAAGCGCGCACTCCCTCGGATGTCCGATCGGCTACGTCTGCATGAGAACACCTCCGGCCGGCCCTCGGACACGGCGAGCCTAGGCTTCGCCCCACTTTGTTGTGTGCGGCTACGACGCTCGCTGCGGAGCCGACCTTGATTCTCTCTCTGACGCAGACCTTGGACCCACCGCTCAGGATCGACACCGTCGAGCGCGACGGCTCGCTCGCGCTCGTGGTGCAAGGGGAGCTCGACATCGCCACCTCCCCTCTGCTGGACGAGGCCTTGACACGAGCCCGGGCCACTGGCGCGGCGAGCATCGTGGTTGACCTCCACGCCGTCAGCTTCATCGACTCGACCGGGCTGCACGTCTTGATCAAGCATGCGCGCAAGGAGGGCGGCCGAGCGCGCGTCCTCCTGACGAAGGGCTCGCCCCACACGCAGCGGGTGTTCGAGCTGAGCGGGGTGTTGGAGTACTTGTCGTTCGTCTCGGATTGACCGCGCGGTGGCGTCGGCGTCAATGAGCGCTCAGAACGGATGAGCCTCGAGCCAGTCGATGGTGTCTGGCTCTACGCCTACGCGCTTGTCGGCCGGTCGGGCTTGCATCCGCTCGCCGGCCGCCTTGGCGGCGTCGGGGTCCTCGTAGACGGTGAGCGAGAAGTGCTTGCCGGTCTGGGGGTCGCGCAAATGGAAGCCGGCGACGAACCCGGGTGTGCCGCTAATCGTCTCGCGCAGCAGCCTGACGTTCGGATCGTCGGCGTTCGCGGGCATCGAGTTGAAGGTTGCTAGACGTGCGAGCATCGCCCCTCTTTGTTCGACAGCATGAAATGACTACAGCGCTACTGTAGGGAATACGATGCCACACGTCAACCCCGAGCGGCGCCGCGAGTACCACTCGCCCACACGAGAGCAGCGCGCGCTGGCAACGCGCCGCCGGATCCGCCTCGCCGCCGAGCGGCTCTTCCTCCGAGACGGCTACCTGCCCACGACGATGACCAAGATCGCGGCCGAGGCCGGCGTCGCCGAGAAGACCGTCTACCTCGCGTTCCCCACCAAGGCCGACCTGCTCAACGAGATCATCCGAGTCGGCGTCCGGGGCGACGAGGGCAGCACCCCCCTTTCCCAAAGAGAGGAATGGGGCGAAATGCAGGCCAGTCGCTCGATCGATCGGCTGCTAGACCAAGCGGCGGATCGCAACGCCTCGCTGATGGCGCGGGCCGCACGCTTCCTGGCCCTCGGCGAAGCGAGCGCCGCGATCGATCCACAGCTGGCGAAACTGCGCGACCGCGGTCATCAAAACATCCGCTCAGACATGCATGAGCTCGCTCACGCGTTCGCCGCGATCGATCCGCGTATCGACGCGGAGCGCCTCGCGGAAACCCTGTTCGCGTTCGCCGCAAACGACTCTCCCTACCTGCGGCTCACCGAGGAATGCCGTTGGACACAACAGCAATACGCAACGGCGCTCCGCGCCATCCTCGCCGCGCTCGTCGACCACGCAACGAGCTGACCAAAACACGACTCGGGCGGCGAGCAGAAAGCGCGGACAACATGCCGCTCAAGCCGGCAAAGCAGGACAACACCACCCGCCCGGGTAGCGGCCCTTTGCCGCTCTAAACGCGCGCTAGTCGCGCCGGCTGGCCGGGTAGGCTGGAGATGAATCGACGTTGGCTGGGGGTTTGCGATGAGACGTTGGGCTGCGAGCGGATGTGGGCGTGGGAGAAGGGGTCGCTCGAGATTCCTCGCCGCCCTGGTCGCGTGCCCGGCGGTCGTCGTGGCCGTCTGCGCTTGCGCCGGGGCTTCGGGAGCGGTGAACCCGACGCGCGCGATCAGCCACTACCGCCTCGTTCAGTATCCCGGTGCCGGGTTCGGCGGGTTCTACGAGCAGATCACGCACGCGCGCCGGACGATCGATATGGAGATGTATGAGCTGGAGGACCGCACCGCGGAACGGGATCTGATCGCGGCCGCCGCTCGTGGCGTCAGGGTACGCGTGCTGCTCGATATGGCCTTCAGCGGCGCTAAAGCCAACCGCGGCGCCGCAAACTACCTATCCGCGAACGGCGTCGCCGTCAAATGGGCGCCGGCGGGCTACATCTTCCACATCAAGGCAACGAGCTTTGACGCCCGGACCGCGGACATCTCGACCGCGAACCTGGTCTCGAAGTACTACCGCACCACGCGGGACGCCGAGATCATTGACAGCGCTCCTCCCCAGGTGCGCGCGATCGAGCAGACGTTCTCGAACGACTGGATGGCCGAAGCGTCCGGGAGCCCGAGCTCTCAAACGGTCCAGTCCCCGGGACTCGTCTGGTCGCCGAACACCGGCTCAGGCACGGCCGAGACGGCGCTCGTCAAGCAGATCACATCGGCGCGCAACACCATCGACTTCGAATCGGAGGAGCTCTCTGATCCCGCGATCTACCGGGCGCTGGCCGCGGATGCGCGCCGGGGCGTGAGGTGCAGGGTCGTGATGACGCGCTCCTCGGACTGGGATGCCGCGTTCCGAGTGATCGCGAAGGCGGGTTGTCTGGTCCATCTCTTTCCTGACAGTTCGACAGCTCTCTACATCCACGAGAAGCTGATCCTGGATGATCAGGCCACAGCGCGCGAGTCGATGCTGATCGGCTCCCAGAACGCAAGCACCACCTCGCTGACCAGGAACCGCGAGCTCGGGATCCTGCTGACCCGAGCGGATGGCGGTGGCGACGCCATCGCGACGGTGAGCGCCACCTTCGACTCAGACTTCGGCAACGCGTCGAGCTGGACGCCGCCCAAGCCCAAGCCGACCCCTACCCCGACTCCACCGCCAACGCCGCCCACGGCCCCACCGCCCACACCGACGAGTTGCCACCCGAAGACCAGCTCTGGCAACTGCTATGAGCCCGGCGAGTACTGCTCCAACGCCGAGCATGGGATGAGTGGAGTCGCCGGCGACGGCGAGGCCATAGTCTGCGAAGACGACAACGGCTGGCGCTGGGAACCGGCGTAAAGCGATCATCCGTCCGGCGCCGACGCACCAGGTTCGCTCACGGAGTGCGGAACGCGTGCCGGCTCCGGGTGCAGACGGAAGCCTCGAGTGGAGGGAGTCGCGTCCTAAGAGGCCGCGCCAGCGGCCGGACCGTCCAACTCGCGGCGGAGCTTCTCGACCAGACCCTCGAACAGGGGGTACGCCCCCGGGCCGTGCGTCTGCTGAATCGCCGGTCTCCACATTTCCCATCGCTCGATCAGGGTGCGCCCGAGCAACAGCTTGATCAGCTCCAGGTCGAAGGCACCCCAGCGCTCGAGCGCGGCCAGCTGCTCGAAGTAGTCGAGCTCGCGATAGAGCACCCATGCTTCGGGGGCATCGGCGGCCACGTACGCAGCGAAGGCGTCCCGCAGCTCGTCAGCGGACGCGAACCGCGCGACCATCCGCCGCGTCTCCACGAGCGCGTCCTCGTTCCAACGCCGGAAGAACTCGGCCGCCATCTGCGCCTCGCGGCTTCTGCGCGTCTCCCGCGCTTGCTGCGCGGCAAACACCGCGGCGGCAAAACCCCCGAGCAGGCCGATGGCGAGGATGGACGTGGCGATCGCCGTGACCGCGGCCCAATTCACGGCCACTATCAGCAAGGCTCATCTCCCATCTGTCACCCGCGACGAGGGTTCGCCTGCACCATAGTGCGATCACGATACGAGTTCGGGCTACGTACGGCGAGCCAGTTCGTGGAAGACCACTCCCCGATCGTCGGCGGACGCAACGCCTGCTGAGTCGCGGAAGCGCTCGCAGGCTCGGAGGCCCGTCAAGATGCGCCAGCCGCCGCAAGTGAGTTGCGAGGTTCCACGCGTCCCGGAGGACTGCGATCAGCACGGGCGCGATACTTGTCGCGGGGACAACGCCGGGCGGGAGGTGGTGCGATGCGGACGATTACGGTGCAGCAGCGGCGGCGTGCGATGGTGCGCCGTCACCACCTCGCGGGTGACGCCCGCGATCCGGAGGCCGCGACTCAAGCCGTTGTCGCGTTGCACGCCACCGACCCAGCGTCGGTGTACCTGTCCGTGCTCGCGCGCAGCGCTGCCTCCACGCTCAGCGACGTGGCCGACGCGATGTACGCACGGCGCAGTCTGGTGCGTTGGATGGCGATGCGACGCACGCTGTTCGTGTTCGCCCGTGAGGACATCGCGTTGGTTCAGGCCGCGGTCAGCACGCCCCTCGCTGAGACGCTTCGTAGGGCGCTTATCAGCCGACTGCTGCGCAACGGCAGCGAGCCGCCCATCGAGGGCGACATCAGCCGGTGGATCGCTGATCTCGAGGATCGCGTCGGACAGGCGCTCGCGCGACGCGGTAGCGCCAGCGGAGCACAGCTGGCCAACGATGAGCCGGCTCTGAGGACGCTCATCCTGGCCAGGGCGCCGTCCGATCGGCCACAGAACGTCACCACGTCCCTGCTGACCCTCATGAGCGCCGACGGTCGCATCGTTCGCGGCGCCCCAACCGGGGCATGGACGAGCCGACACCACCGCTGGGAACCGATCTCCCGCTGGTGGGCGCAAGGCCTACCGTCGATCGACCGGGCGCCGGCGCAACACGACCTCGCGCGCCGCTGGCTGGAGCGGTTCGGACCGGCGAAGATCGATGACCTGCAGTGGTGGACCGGATGGAACAAGACCACCACCCATCACGCTCTCGTGAACCTCGCGATCGAGGAGGTCGACCTGCACGGCCAGCCCGGGATCATCCTCTCGAGCTCTGGCGAGGACGATGAGCTCTTCGCGGACGCGGTGAGCCCGACGGCGACCCTACTGCCCGCCCTGGACCCGACGCCCATGGGATGGAAGGCCAGAGACTGGTTTCTCGCCATCGATCCGGGCCACATCTACGACCGCGCCGGCAACATCGGCCCGACTCTCTGGTGGGACGGCGAGATCATCGGATCCTGGGCCACCACCCCCGACGGACTGATCACGACCAAGGTCATCGCGGAACGGGGAGCCGAGGCCCACACCGCGATCGACCACGCGGCAACCCAGCTCCATGCACGGCTCGGGGGCACCGTCGTCACCCCCGCGGTGCGCACACCCCTCGAACACGCGCTGGCGACGCAGTAGCCGTTCCGAGCGATCCTCTCGCGGTCAGGAAAGGAGGGCTCCCGGGAACGACGACGACGGTCGACCGCGCATGCAGGAGAATGTGGAGATGGGTGACGAGCGCCTACGTTCGGAGATCCGCGAGGAACAAGAGCGGATCATCTCGGCCGTTAGATCCGCCGGAGATCACTGGGAGATGGCGAAGGCGGAAGACTCCTTCGCCGATCTGCTCGAACGGATGGCTGACGAGCTGGAGATGGGTTCGGCGCACGATCGTGGCCGCTTTCTAGCCGCGGCGCAGGCACTTCGACAGTCGGCGGCGGTCAACGAGCGCCGGTATGTCGCGGGGCTTGGCCGCTCCGCCGAAGACGACTAGCCCTGTTGATGCCCAGGGTGGATAGCCGTGTTGATGCCCAGGGTGGAACAGACTGCTGCGACGGGGAGCGTATAGGTCCGGCTCTGCGCGCGCTCCCGCTCGCCGAGGTTGAGGCCGGGCGCGTTGACCGCGCCCGGCAAGCATCTGTGAACCCGGCCCCGGGGCCCTCGCATCAGGGGACCCCGGGCGATCGCCGGACTCACCCCGACGAGGCGACCCCGACCCGATGCCCCTGGGCATCCGCAAGGACGCCGAAGCTCGTACCGGGAACCGTCTGTGCGGGCTGGACAATCGTGCCGCCGAGCTCCTCGGCTCTCTTCAATGTGGCGGCGACGTCTTCGACGCCCACGAAGAAGAGCACCTCGTCATCGTCGCCCTGACGGGGACTGATCGCGGTGTACGGCGGACCTTCCATGCCCGTGTCGATGAACGTGTATCCCGGGAACGCCCCTTCGGACGCAACCGTCCAGCCAAACAAATCGCCGAAGAACTTCCTGGTCGCGTCCGGTTCGTTTGAGCGGATCTCGACGTGGACGACAGGGTGGGGCATGAGACCTCCCTTGAGGTACGTGGGTCGGCCCAACGCCGACCCGTCATAGCTCTGACGGACCAGCCCCCCCGATTTCGACAGGGACAGCAAGATGGCGGTGCGGGTGAGGTCGCACGCCCGCGCCGAGATCAGGCGCGTCCCGCTCCTGCTAGTCGATGCGTTGCAGGGAAGTCGCCATCGCGCCTGACATGCCCGTGGCGGAATCCCAGCAGGGCTCGCGCCGATCCGATCACGGGTTACGAGAGCAACGGGTCGGCGCGCCGCCGGATTACGCCCATTCGGGTCATGCCGGCGTGCTGGCCGTTTCGCACCAGGAGGGAGCATGTCGATCGGGGGATCTGTTGACTGCCTTGCGCTCGGAGCAGAAGCCCTTTCGTCTGGTTAGTTCCTGATCGTAAGGTGTGTGGCGCGGTCACCGGGGCCGCGTGCGCGCCTGACCAGCACCAAGCTGCTCGCCACGAGCCACGCGAACAGCAGCACCGCCGCTAGCAGCAACACGCCGTAGACAAGCGAGCTGTTGTTTGTCGGCCCGAGCATCGTGGTGGTGCTCGCGACCCCGAGGACGGCTGCGACGATGCTCAGCCAATACAGCCATCCAGGGAGCGTCCGCTCGTGCCGTATCGCGGCGGCGAACGCGCCGGCGGTCAGAGCGAGCGGCACCCCGATCGCTGGGCCGCCGGCGAGGTAGGAGAGAACGGCCAGCGCGTGAGCCAGCGCGGGATCGCTCGCCACTGAATGCTCAGCGAGCACCCGGTAGCAGAGCGCGGACATCGCCAGGAACGTCGCGGCGATGATCCCGCCGGTGAGCGCGAGCGCGGCGAGGCGGATGCCAGCGGATCGTAGCCGTGCGTATAGGTATGACGCGAATGCCGCGAGCGCAGCAGCCGCGAGTAGATGGAAGAAGCTGAGCGCCCGTACTTCGGAGCCGTTGCGCAGGAAGTACTGGCGCAGCTGGGAGGGCGTGGCGTTCAGCGCCGGAAAGTTCGTCGTCGCGAGCAGGTCGCCGAACAGCAGCCCACACGCAAAAAGCGCAACAGCAAATGCCCCGGAGGCCGCCCACACCGCCTCCACTCGTGCTGATATCGCCTCATCTCTCACGTCGTTACTCACCGACCCATTCCAGCACGCGCGACCGGTCGCCGCTGCCGGTTGCGGCGCCACACACCCCGCTCGCCGCCGAAGGCGGACACGCCGACGGAGAGGACGGCGCCGCCACGATTGGCGCGGAGGAGCCACGACGTGGGCGCCGATCCCGGCCACGCGCGTTTCCCCAACCGGACAGCTGCAGGAACGAGACTGACGAGCGTGCCGTGCCCGGTCCCGTGGCGCTCTGATGCACGCGATCGCTGGCGTGTGATTCGCTCGTCGGGAGCACTCGCTCATCGGCGCACGGTCTTATAAAAAGACGATGGCGAGCGCACCGCTCGTTTAATTCCGGGGGAGCTAGGATCGTGCAGTGTCCGGTGGTCAGACGCACTCGGTCAAGCGGCATCTCGACATCGATGCGCACGGCTACGACGTCCAGATCCGTCGGTTCATCCCGTACTACGACGACATGCTCGAGACCGGCGTCGAGTTGCTTGCGGCGCTCGCCCCGGCCAATGGGCATGTCCTCGATCTCGGTGGCGGTACCGGCGCGTTATCAGCCGCCGTGCTCGATGGGCTTCCGGGAGTCCGCGTGACGGTGCTGGATGTCGATCGGGACATGCTCGGCGAGGCCCGCCGGCGGCTGTCTGGGTATGGGAAGCGAGTTGCGTTCAAGGAGGGCAGCTTTCTCGACCCGCTGCCCAGCGCGGACGCGGTTGTCGCTTCGTTGGCCCTGCACCACGTCCACGATCTGCAGACCAAGACTGAGCTTTACCGCGTCATTCACGACGCGCTCTCGCCCGGCGGCGTATTGCTCAACCTGGATGCCGCGGTGACCGCGGACACGCGGCTGAACGCGCTGGTGTTCGACCGCTGGGCGGATCGGATGAGCGAGCATGGAATCACCGACCCGCAGGCACGCGGTCACTTCGCCGCGTGGGCCGACGAGGATCGCTACTTCCCGCTCGAGGCAGAGCTGGGCGCGCTCCGCGAAGCGGGCTTCGATGAGGTCGAGTGCTTCTGGCGACGCGGAGCGTCCGCGATCACCTGCGCGCTCCGCGCGAGCTGAGTATCCCGCCCAAGCTTCTAACCCGAGCGGGTTCGTCCGCCGTGCAAAACCTCGCCCGTGCAATCGTCCGGTACCCGGCCGCGCTGGCATTACTCGCGTGGCGAAGCACAAGCGCGCCTCGATCGTTTCAGTCGACCAGAGCGATCGTCAGCAGTCGGCCCGTGCTAGCCGGCGGACAAGCCCGTACTTCGACTGACACGGTTTCCGCGCGCATTGCGGTCTGACTCAACCGTGGCGAGAAGACTCGTAGTGAGGGGCGGTCTCAGGCCGTCCTCACCGACTCTGAAGCGTGCGCACCACACGCTTGGCGCGGCGGCGAGAGAACCGGTTGACCTCGAACGCCCACGCGGTGGCGTCGGTGAAGGTGATGCGCAGCTGAGGGGAGCTGAGCACATAGAGCGTCGGGTGCTGCCAACCGCCGGCGAGCTCGATGTGCGCGACGGTGCTGCGTGGGACTCTCGTGACCAGCTGTCCGAGCTTGAGGCCGGCCCCCCCTTTCCGGAATTCTGCGGTCGTTAGGGCGAGCTCGGTGTCCGTGACGGCGAGGTAGCCCCAACCGCCGCACTCGGGTGTGCTGTCGCTCATGGCGGCGTCCCGCTGGCGCTGCTGGGCGCCGCGCTCGCCGGCCAGTTTGTCGCCGATCCACGGGCTGAGCCTGTTCCCATGGTAAGTCGCGCCGGCCATCTGCCTTCTTTGCCAACCGATCGGGTTTACCCCCACGCCAGCGATCTGCGGCGCGCCGAGTAAGTCGGATGCGTTGATCACGTCACTTCCCTCAGTCATGCTCGCGACGTCGACAGCGCCGTCGCACGCGACCGCTTCCGGACCAACACGGATCACGAGGTCGGCGCCGGCACTGATATGCACTCGAGCAGCAAGCACCCCGGCGCGATCGCTCTCATAGACCGAGCAGGCGCCAGCTCGAGCCGCCCGATCTCTTCCCGGATGGACGACAAGCAGCGCTTCGGCGTGACTGCGGCTTTGCCCGCGAGCAAGAGCGCGCCGTCTACGATGAGCTTGCGGTCGGCTCCCGCGCAGCCCGAGCGGCGCCCGTGTACCCGACCACCCCCGGAGTTGCTCGTGGCCCAGAGCCTTGGCTGGCTGCCCCAGTTGCGCGCTTTCATTCGTGCTCGCGGTTGGGTGCTCTCAACCCGCGTTCTCTCCGTAGATATCCCTGAGGGGAGTCAGCCGAGCGCACCGTTGAGCTGCGCGCTGCACCGCGGCCGGCGGCAGCGGGCTACGCCATCTCCTTCGCAGAACGGCTAGGCGGCTCGCCGGTCTCGGTCCGCGGTGCGAGGGCCGGGTGTGCGATCGTGGAGGGGCGTGATATGACCAACGGCGAGCGGAGCAGCGCATGAGTGCAGGCAGGATTGGCCAGGTGGAGCAACGATCGGACGACCGGGCCGACGCGTCGGCGAGCCGGAGCACGCTAACCGTGATCGACAACCGGACGGGGGAGCGGTTCGAGTTGCCGATCGACGATGGTGCGGTCCGGAGCTCGGAGCTCGGACGCCAGGCGGGTGGGCTCGCGTTGTACGACCCGGGCCTTTCGACTACGGCCGTGTGTCGCAGCGCGATCACGAACATCCATGGGGAGGCCGGGATCCTCGAGCACCGCGGCTACCGGATCGAGGAGCTGTGCGAGCGATCGAACTTCCTCGAGCTGGCGTATCTGCTGATCAAGGGGGAGTTGCCGACCGCGGGGCAGTATCGGTCGTGGCTGCACGAGATCGGCACCCGCAACTTCGTCCACGAGAATGTCAAGGGCTTCATCGAGGGATTCAGGTATGACGCGCGCCCGATCGCGATGGTGGCCGCGTCGGTTGGTGCGCTATCGAGCTTCTATACCGACGCCGACCAGGTGTACGACGAGGACGCCCGGGAGCTGCAGGTGGTCCGCCTGCTGGCGAAGTTGCCAACGCTGGCGGCGTTCTCCTACCGCCACCTGCAGGGGATGCCGTACGTGCATCCAGAGGATCACCTCAGTTACACGGGGAACCTGCTTTCGATGATGTTCCGGATGAGCGAGCTTCGCTACACCCCGGACCCGGTCGTCGAGCGCGCGCTGGACGTGCTGCTGATGCTGCACGCCGACCACGAGCAGAACGCTTCCACGACCGCCGTGCGCGCGGTCGGCTCCACGCACGTGAATCCATACGCGGCCGTCGCCGCCGGTGTCACCGCGCTGTCGGGACCGATGCGCGGAGGAGCCGCCCAGGACGTGCTGACGATGCTGAGAGGGATCGGATCGCCCCGCCAGGTGCCCGAGTTCCTCACGCGCGTCAAGTCAGAGCACGAACGGCTGCTGGGCTTCGGCCATTGGGTCTACAAGACCTACGACCCGAGGGCGCGCGTCCTCCGGCAGCAGCTCGAGGAGCTCCACGAGCACCTCCGCCCTGACCCGCTGTTCGCGATCGCCGACGAACTCGAGCAGCGCGTGCTCGACGACGATTACTTCACCTCCCGCCGGCTGTACCCGAACCTCGATCTTTACTCCGGTCTCACATATGAGGCGCTCGGCATCGCGCCGCCGATGTTCCCGGTGATGTTCGCGATCGCCCGCAGCGCCGGATGGATCGCGCAGTGGGTCGAGATGGTCAAAGACCCCGAGCAGACGACGTTCCGGCCGCGTCAGCTGTACACAGGCACGCGCGACCGCGAGTACGTGGACGTCGACGACCGCGGCTGAGCGGCGGCCGCGCCCGGGCGGCGATCTAGGCCGCTACCAGCTCGTCCGCGGACAGTAAGCAGTTCACCGCATCGTCCAGGCAGAGGCCCGGTTGAACTCTCCTATCTCAGGCAGGTCACACCCCGCGGTTGCTCAGGAACCTTTCACTTTAAGAAGAACTTCTTAGCGTTCCACGCCGACCCGCAACGACGCCGAGGGTCGCTTGGCGATGCCCCGCATTACCTTCGTCACTCAGAGTTGACCCCGGCCCCGGCCGGGACCGGTTACTTACCGCTGCGCCGCGGAAGCCTTCCGACGCGTGCGCCGCCCGCCCGCTCCCTTGCCTTGTGGGGACGCATCCCGCGTCGCCGCCTCAAACAGCATCAGCACCGCAACCGCCTGAATCTCCTCCGCATGATCGGCTGCGGTGAGCCGCTTGGCGGCGGCCGCCTCGATCCGCGCAAGATCTTCCACCAAGCGATCCAGTTTCGCCGACACCTGCTCCCAGCCCTTCCGGTCGAGGGTGATCGAATTCCTCGTGAGATGGATGCTCGAGTCTTCGAAGCCGCCTGATTCGGCCGCCCGGTTGACCTGTTGGGAGATCTTCGCCAGCGTCGCGCGGATCGTCGCCTGCTTGACGATGCGGGGCACGTCCGCCCACGCCTCGCTCGTGACGACAGGCCGCTCCTTGGCGCTGTAGTAATGCTCGAGCGCGCCGCGCCGCTGCCGGGTCCGCTCGAGTTTGGCCAACCCGGCCGCGGCAAGCTGACGGACGTGGTAGCTGACCACGCCCAGAGGAGCGTCGAGCTCGTCGGCGATCTCGCTGGGACTGGCGGTTCGCTCCTCGAGGATGCCCAGAATCGATATCCGGAGTGGATGCGTGAGCGCCTTTGCGATCTGTGGATCTGAGATGTATCGAGTGGATCTCAAACGCTCTCCTCGACGACGCGCTGACTAGAACGAGAACAGGAACGCGACGGACTCTAGCTTTCAGCCGGGCGCTCCCGACGGCTCGCCCAACCGCCCGGCCGCGGGATCACATTTCGCATGGCAGCCTCACCCAGACGGTCCGGGCGAAGAGTGAGCACCATGGTCTCCGTTACTCAGCCGTTCTTGACCACTTGACGCTCATCTATCACGGCGCACTCTCTCGGCGAACCTGCACCTGCGCGTCCTGGCACCCGTGAGCCGGACGTGCAAACACCCCGTCGTCTCCGCCCCGGCGTCACCGAAAGCGAACCGACCTCTCTGACGTCGTTACCGCCGTGCACGCGACCCACCACGAGATCCTCAACGCGTAGTGGCAGCGCGTTCTTGCGCGAGGTAGGTAGCAGACCTGACAGGCGGCTCCGACACGGGACACCTGAGGCCCGCCCCGGAGGCGCTTGTTGCAGCCGTCTCCCGGACCCGCCGGCTGCTGCTCAGCTTCGTCACCGGCCTCGGCCAGCCCGGGGAGCGCCAGGCGCTCGGGCTCGACGGGGAGCGGCGGGGCGCCGTCTTGAAGGAGATCCTCTGCCTGCTCCGGAAATCCGGGCCTTTCTTAGTAGCGGGGGCGGGATCCGAACCCGCGACCTTCGGATGATGACCCAGACGTAATCGTCCCGCTCGGTCCGACCTCGTTCGGCGCCGTCCGCTGGAGTCGTTGCTCCGCGGCTCGAACGGCGGGAGGGTGCCGCCCTGTGCTGCGCAATTCGTTTGAGCTTCGTTTGGCAGGCGGGGTAGCTACCTGCGCGCCACCAACGAGAAACGCGGAGAGGGCGACCCGCTTCCCATCATCTTGCACCAGTGTGGATGGAGGCCGATGCGCGCGGGGGCTGAGCTCCCCCCAACTCGCAACTCGTGCGGTGCGGCGACTATCCGCCGGAGAGGTCGAGGAGATGGCGATGACTCGCCGCCGAGCCTGGGAGCGCGACGACGACCCACGAGAGCGTGACGAGGAGCTTCCGAAGCCCTGTTACGGATCTGCTTGGCGCCCGCGCCGCGCCGCGCCGATCGTCTGCAAGAACGGTCAGCCCCACGCGGCCGCGAGGGTCCTGCCGCGCTCACCTGCCGCCGCCGGCGTTCGGCTACGCCACGCTGGGACCCAAGGCTCACCGAAGCCAAGCTCGCCGCAGGCCGGCGGGATCGAGGAGGAGCGGAGGCGACGAACTGCTGAAGACGCTCCACTGAGGTGGCCATGGCGGGGAGGGTCGCAAGACCCGCGACGACACGCACGAGACATTCGATAGCGCGATGGCGGTCATCGTCTTATCGGATGCCAAGTGTCCGTCGAATTACCAGCCATTACGTCTAGCACGAAGATTCGTTATGGTGGCCCTGGCAATCGCAGGTTTCGTCTGCGATGATTGATTTGGGGTAGTTATGCGGGGTGGTTAGTGAGAGGAGGCCGAGATGGTGAACGGTGCCCTACCTCGGATTGAGTTGGCCGACCCGGATCGCGGCGCTCTCATGGGGCGTGTGTCCCGGGCTAGCCTGTTCAAGGGATCCATTGCGGTAGTCGGTGCGCTGACAGGCGCCGCAGTGGGCGGTGCCCAACTCGCGGCATCTGCGGGTTCGGGCGGCTCTGCCGCGACCGACCGTGAGATCCTCACCTATGGGCTGCTGATCGAGCGACTTCAGGCCGCGTTCTATGCCGCGGCGCTTGCCGGCGGACGGCTGACCGGCGAGGCTCGGCAGTTCGCACAGGTCGTTGGCGCCGAAGAGCAGGCGCACGTTAAGTACCTGACCGCCGCGCTCGGGCCGAATGCCGGGGCCAGCCCCCGGTTCAGCTTCGGCGATTCGGCCACCGACCCCGCGAAGTTCATTGCCACAGCGATATCGCTCGAGGAGACGGGGCTCGGCGTGTACAACGGGCAGGCGGTCAGCCTCACGCCGAAGACGCTCGCGGCCGCGGCCCGAGTCGTATCCGTCGAGGCCCGGCATGCCGCCTGGGCACGGGCGCTAGCCGGGAAGGACCCGGCACCGGTGGCGGTCGACGTCCCTATCCCGGTCGCCCAAGCCAAGCAAACCTTCAAACCGTTCATCGTGCAGTGATGGCCCACAGCGACCACGTTTCCCTGAAAGTCGACGATTTCGACCTCGACGGCGCCGTGCGCGAATCGTTCGAGCGCATCCCGCAGCACACACGCTCAGGTTTCCTTGGCCGGACGCTGGCCGCAGGGGCGGCCGCGCTCGGGGCGGTGGCAGCGTGGCCGGCCTCGGCGTCCGCCAAAGCAACTTCGAGCGACATCACGATCCTCAACTTCGCGCTGTCCCTCGAATACTTGCAGGCTTCGTTTTACACCGAGGCCGAGCAGATCGGCGCGCTGCGCGGCGCTCTGGCCCACCAGGCGCATGTCGTCGGCATGCATGAACGCGCACACGTCAAGGCGTTCAAGCAGCTGCTCGGTTCCGCGGCGATCAAGGAACCAACGTTCAATTTCCACGGCGTCACCGAGAACTCGGACGCGTTTCGCAGCACCGCGGTGGCGTTCGAGGATCTAGCGACTGCCGCGTACAAGGAGCAGGCGCCGCTGATCAAGTCGAAGAGCTATCTGGCCGGGGCGCTCGCGATCCACTCAGTTGAGGCACGCCATGCGGCCTGGATCAGGCGACTCGCCGGATTCCTGCCGGCGGCGCACGCGTTCGATGATCCGCTGAGCGACGCCAAGGTGGTCCAGATCGTCAACTCGACCCACTTTGTGACGTTGAAGAACCCCCAAACGAGTATGGACGCCCAGCCTCGGTTCACGGGCTAGGGATGACCCGCGGCAGCGTGGGATCGGGCAGGCGAGTCGTGCTCGTCGCGTCATTCGCGGTCAGCTTCGCGGCGACGGCGCTGCTGTCTTCCCGCGTTCTGCCGTCCCGGGTGCTCGCGCGCGGCCGACCAACGCCGCCGCTGGCGGCCTATACCGGCGCCCCGGTGACGGCGCTGCCATCGGCTTTCGACATACGCCGCCCGGTCCCGCTGAGCGATCCCGCCGCCGACACTCGGTGGGCGCCCGTCTTGCGAGCGACCGACGCTCGCAACGCACCGAGTTCGAAAGCCGGCCCCGTCGGGCAACTCCCGGCGCGCACCCAGGACGGCACCACGAACATCGTGGTTGCCGACGGCGAGGCCGATGTGGACGGCACGACCTGGATCCGTGTCGCTCTATCGATCCTTCCGAATGGCACCGAAGGCTGGGTGCCGCGGAGCTCGCTCGGGGGCTGGTCGTTCGTCGATACGCGACTCGTCATCGACCGAGCCCGATTCACCGCGACGCTGTACCGGGCAGGTCGCGTCATCTTTCGCGCGCGAGTCGGCGTAGGGGCTCCGGGCACACCCACGCCCGCCGGACAGTTCTACGTGCGCGACCGTCTGAGCGGCTTCTCGAGCCCGATTTATGGACCGCTCGCGTTCGGCACCAACGCTCGCTCCCCGACCCTCACCGATTGGCCCGGCGGCGGGGTCGTGGGAATCCACGGGACCGACCAACCCACCCTGATCCCAGGGCGGATCTCCCACGGCTGCGTCCGGCTTACCAACGCCGCAATCCTCAAGCTCGGAAAGCTCATGCCTGTCGGCACTCCGGTGACGATCGAATGACCCGACGCCCCAACATCGTGGCTGTGATCGCCAGCAGCTGCCTGGCGCTGGGCGGAGTGACGAGCGAAACCGTGGCACCAGCTGTCGCCGCCTCGACGACGGGGAGCGCCACGGCCCCTCAGCAGCTGGTCCACCAGTACCCCTTGGGTCCTCAGCAGTTGTGCTGCAGCGGACAGACCGGTGTGAGCGGTACGACTGGCGCGAGTTCGCCTAACCGATCTGCGCCACCCGCCCCTGTAACCTCGGTGCCCGGGCGCGCCCGGACTCCGGCCAAGCCGATTGGCCACGGCGCGACCGGTGGCGGGTCGGCTGCGGTCCTGATCGGCTTCGGCGCACTGGCGGTGCTCCTCGTGGCCGGTGCCGCCACCGTGTACCCTGCGCGCCGGCGAACGGCATCTGTCCTCGGACGTGGATTCGCCTCTGCGCCGCCACTGCCGCACTGGAAGGCCGTCGCGCCCGCCGCGAGTCTTGCCACCGGCGACTCCACGTCTCGTGCGAAGCCGATAGGGGATCGCTCGCCCGTTCCGCCCGTTGCGGCGTCCGAGGCCGAGGAGCGGGAATTTCGCCGGCTCGACGCGGAGGGTGACGCCGGTGGCGCTTTCAACCTCGGGGTCATGCTCCATCAGCGCGCCGACGTCGAAGGCGCGACGGCAGCCTACGAGCGCGCCGAGCAGAGAGGTGACCCCGACGCCGCGTTCAACCTCGGCGTGCTCTTGTACGAGGCCGGCAATCTCGCCGGCGCCGATGCTGCTTGGCGGCGGAGCGCGGGACGCGGGCACGTACGGGCGGCCGCGAACCTGCTGTTCCTGTCTCGTCGTCGCCGCCAGTCGGAGCGCGGGATCGCGATCCAGTCCGAGGCGCCGGGCCTTGCGGAGTTCGAGGAGCTCTCCTACCGCCGCGCCGACGAGAGCGGCGCCGCCACCGGCGCGTTCAACCTCGGCGCGACGCTCCATCAGCAGGGCGACATGGCTGGAGCGCTCGCCGCATATGAGCGCGCCGAGCGCCGAGGCGACCCCGACGCCGCATTCAACCTCGGCGTACTTCTCTACGAGATCGGCGATCTCGACGGTGCCGAGGGCGCCTGGCGGCGGAGCGCGGGACGAGGCCACGCCAGAGCCGCCGAAAACTTGGAATTCCTACTTCGCCACCGCCACGAGCTGGAGACCGCGGGAGTCGCTGGCGCAGCAGGCGACAACAGATGACGCGACGCGCAGGGGCATCGCCGAGACAGCGCGCGACAACGTCGCGACGCCGTCGCGACAGTAACCGATTCGGTCGCGACCGTGGCGCGTCTCGTCGCGACCGCCATTCCGACCACGCACAACATCTTGATCTTTGAGAGGCTCGCTATGAAACCCTCCACGCCATCTCGTCACGCCGGACAGACTCCCTCGTCGGCCGATCTCCCCTACGGCCCGCTCCCGGTGCGGGCACGGCACCCAACACCCGAACCGTCGGGATCTACACCTCTGGAGCAGCTGGTGGACCTTTCGTGGCTCGAGCCTGAGGCCCCGCCGCCGGAGGCGGAGGTAGTCGAGGACTCGGAGTCGGTCGCCGACGAGGATGCGTCATCGGATACGGGCCTCACTATGTCGCTCACCACTCCTAGGCCCGAAGCGGACGATGACGTCCACTTTGGCGTCGCCGCCAGGGCGCTCGGCCTCTCGCGCAAGACGGTCGAACGGATGGTCAAACGAGGACAGCTCGAGCGCGGACCGTCGAACACTCCGGCCACGGTCTCGAAGCGGTCGTTGGTAGCCGCTCTCGAGGAACGCCGCCGCGACGTGAGCCATCTGACGCGGGCGACCGAGATTGAGCAAGCCGGATCAGGAACCGTGTGGTCCGGCCGGGATTCGCCGCAGGACCCGGCGTCAGCGCTGCGCGAACTGCTGGTTCCCGTCCTCGCGCCGTTGCTCGACGAGTTTGTCGCCGTGCGAACCCGGGCGGCCGTCCTCGAGAGCCAGCTCGACAGCATCACGGCTCGCGCTGAGCAGGAGCACAAGCGCGACGAGCTGCTGTTCGCGCTCGCCACACGCGGCTGGTGGGGCCGTAGGAAGACTCGTAGAGCGGTGCTTCGGCACTACATCGTTGGGGACGAGCCGTCCGATCCAGGCTCGGAAGCCGACTAAAGCTCAACTCCCGTTGCTCGCCGATACCGGCGCCCGATGAGCATCCATCATCAGCGTCGCGAACTGGGCTGCTTGGGGGGTGAGGTCGGCCACGCCGGGCTGGACCGCACAGATCGGGCGCATCATCCGCTCCAGCTCCGAGATGCGGAACGGGATTGATTCTCCCCGTTCGATCTCGGCGCTGACAAGCAGTCGCGACATGAAGCTGACGCCGATCCCATTCGCGACGGCCCGCTTGATCGCCTCCGCCGAGTCGAATGCCCAGATGCATGCGGCACAGTAGTCGGCACAAGCCAGATACCGCTCGATGATCGTCCTCGTGCTGGACCCCTCCGGACCGAGCAGAAGGTTGTGAGGTGCGAACGCCTCCCTGCTCACCGATCCGGCGTCCGCCCCGATAAGGCCGACGGGAGCGATACCCACGAGCTCGTCGATCAGGATCTGCTTACGGATGACTGGCTCGGCACACACCGCACGGCATGCGAGGCAACGATCTTGCCCGCGGCGGTGAACTTGCTCCCCGTCCGTTCCGGATCACCAGTCTCTGCCCGACCGCCGTCTCAAGCCCCGAAGTTGCGGCGACGCCGATGGCTGACCGATCGCGCACCGCTTGGCGGCGGCCGAGATCGAGCCGGTCCGGTCAATCTCGAGCAGAAGCCGCAGTCCTGCGGGGATCGACATCCTCCACCTGCACGTGATGGTGGGGGCCAGCGCCGCCGACCGTGATCGGCCTTGACAGGTTCGCGGCGTCGCCGGGGACGGTCTGCCCGTCAATCGGCGTCGCCGGCTCGAGCGGTGCCGAGACGATCAGGGCCTGGTCGGCCACACTAGCGGGGCGATACATGGACCTCGATCTAGGCATTGGACCTCGATCTAGACATTCTGTGCTCGCTTTCGCGCCGCGCGCTGGTCTTTTCCGGTTGGCGCAAATCGAGGAGCGCGGCCCAAGCCATCTCCTCGACTTCACCGTCGCCGCGCTGCCGAGCACGAACGTAAGCCGCCTCGGCCTCGGCCAGCGCCCCACGGTTCTCGCACAGAACGCCGAGGTTGAATGCCCCGGCTGCGTCGCCGCGCTCGTCCGCGCGCCTGAACGCCGCCTCGGCTCCGGCCATCGCCCCATGCTCGACGAAAAGCAGGCCCCGCTCGACAGCGGCCGCATTGTGGCCGCGACCCGACGCGCGATCGTATGCGGCCGCGGCCTCATCCAGTGCCCCTCGATCCCTGAGCAGCACCCCGAGCCGGAACGCACCGTCGGCATCGCCACGCTCATCGGCCCGGCGGTACGCCGCCTCGGCCTCGGCCACCGCCCCACGGTCCTCGCACAGAACGCCGAGGTTGAATGCCCCGGCTGCGTCGCCGCGCTCGTACGCGCGCCTGAACGCCGCCTCGGCTCCGGCCATCGCCCCATGCTCGGCGAGAAGCAGGCCGAGCTCGACAGCGGCCGCAGTGTGGCCGCGATCCGACGCGCGATCGTATGCGGCCGCGGCCTCTTCCAGTGCCCCTCGCTCTCTGAGCAGCACCCCGAGCCGGAACGCACCGTCGGAATCGCCACGCTCATCGGCCCGGCGGTACGCCGCCTCGGCCTCGGCCAGCGCCCCTTGCTCTTCGAGCAATCGGCCGAGGTTCGAGGCGGCGGTGCCATGGTCACGCTCATCGGCGCGACCATAGGCCGCTTGCGCTTCAACCACGCCCCCTTGGCCTTCGAGCAGCAGACCGAGGTGGAAAGCGCCAGCGCTGTCGCCGAGCTCATCGGCGCGACGGTACGCCGCCTCGGCCTCGGCCAGCGCCCCTTGCTCTTCGAGCAATCGGCCGAGGTTCGAGGCGGCGGTGCCATGGTCACGCTCATCGGCGCGACCAGTGGCCGCATGCGCTTCAACCACGCCCCCATGGCCACAGGCGGACTGCTGGCCGAGGTCGAAAGCGCGAGCGGTCTCGGCCGGCTCGGGGGGATCGTCCGCTGGCCCCCGAGACGGCCTGATGTTTGCGCCGTTGCCAGTACCAGCCTCACCGGCTCTGGCGCGATGCCCGTTGGTGTGAATCTGGGTCCCGCTGGATCGGGCGACGGCTT
Source organism: uncultured Solirubrobacterales bacterium (assembly GCA_963834625.1). Lineage (GTDB taxonomy): Bacteria > Actinomycetota > Thermoleophilia > Solirubrobacterales > Solirubrobacteraceae > Palsa-465. The sequence continues at coordinate 173,565 of CAWICM010000003.1, forward strand.
CGTGGTCGCCATTCGGCGTGGCCAGGGCCGTCCGCTCCAGCCCGGCCGATTCCGCATCGCTGGCCGCCGTCTCTGCGAGGGCGGACCGGCCCGCGCTGCGCCGGGTCCCATGCCGCAGCGAAGCGATGAGCATGCGAGCAACGACTAGCAATGTCAGCGCGAGCGCCAGACCCCCGAGGATGATCATCCACGGCAAGCCTCCCGAGCGAGGCCGGCGGGCTGATCCTCGGGGCGCCCTGCGGGCGGTATTTGCTGGACGCTCGAGAGGCGCCGGGGCTGTGGCGGAGCCTGGCGGCCGCGGGCTGACGTTCGATCGTCTCGTCGATGGCGCGGGCTCTTGCGGGAGCGGGTTCGACCGGCGGGCGGATGACTCGGGCTTGGCCAGACGCTCCAGCGTGCCCGGGCCGGCGATCCCGGTGACGGACAAGCCGTGCGCTCGTTGGAACCGCCTGACCGCTCCTCCGGTGAGAACGCCATACCGGCCATCGATCGGGCCCGGCGAAATGCCGGCAGACGCCAGTCGGCGCTGCAGCGAACGCACCGCCTCCTCGCCGCCGGGTTGATCGCCCGCCCCCGGGCCTAGGATGAGGACTCGCTCACTCAGCGCGGCCCACGTGCGCGGACCCACGACGCCGTCCACCGGCAGGCCGTGCGCCGCTTGGAACGCGACCACTGCGTGTCGCGTGCGTGGTCCGAAGAATCCGTCAACGCGCCCGGGCGGATAGCCCCCCGTCCCGAGATCACGCTGCAGGACTCGCACGAGCGCGGAACCGCCGCGGCTGCTGTAGCCGCTACCTAACGCCAGCACTGAGTGGCCGAGGCGGGCGTGGGAAATGCGCGGTGATGCGCCGCTGGCCCGGTTGGCCGCCGAAGGCGTCGACTCAGTAGGACCAGGCCCCGCTCCGAGCGCCGTCGCCGGGAAGCCCAGAGCGAGCACGCTGATCGCGAGCGTCCACCACGCCGCAGTTCTTGGCTTTTTCAGGAGGCGGGAACCGCCTGGTACGACTTGCATCGTTGCTGAGTCCTCGTTCGTTGATGTCGCAGCTCGGGACGCGACCGGTCACCGGAGCATTGATCGGGCGGAGCCATGCGAGGCAACTGCCACGCGTGACGCGACGAGCGCCTCGGCAGGCGGCCCGTCGTTGGTGGTCAGCCGTGGTGGTCAGCCTGGGTGCTCGAGTCGCGACACGAGCAATGCTGACCGCCACGCCGCACGACCGAGGGAGAACCGCCCCAGGACGATCGTTGCGAGCACGAGAGCGAGCGCGTCAAACTCAGCCACGACGGACGCTGCACCTGAGCCGGCAGCACCGCCGCTGGCTGCAGCTGCGCCACCGAGAGGCGGCCGGGTGCGAACCGGAGGCACCGATGGCACCTGCGGGATCGGCGGCGGCGTGGCGGCGTATGTGCGGGCGACGGGCGCCGGCTTCGGCGGCCGTTCGGATCGCGGTGGATCGGCAGCGGTACTCGCCGACCCACGCTCCAGGTCGGCGTCACCGGCGAGCACATCTGGCGATGCGATAGCCGATCCAAGCTTCCCTGTGGCCAGCCCGGGCGCCGGGCTACTCGGCGCAGGCGAAGGCCGCGCGTCGGTCGCTGTGACGAGCCGGCCACCGCCCTTTTCGGCCGGGAGCCACCGCGCCACCGAGGTCTGTAGTTGGATCAGCCGCCGCCCTCGGTTGCCCGGAGACACGGGAGCTGACGGAGCGTTGATCGACGGCGTCGCGACAGGTTCTGTCGCGGCAGAACCTGTCGCGACGGGGCTCGTCGCGCTGGGCGGCGTCGCGACAGGCTGTGTCGCGGGCGGTCCTGTGATGGGGCCCTCCGTCGCTGCGGCGCTTGTCGCGGGCGGCGGCGTCGCGCCTGCCGGCGTCGCGGTCGTCGCTGATGGGGCGGTGCCGCTGGTGGGCGCGCCTGCGGAGTCTCGGGCGCCGATGCGCGGGGCGGCCTCGACATCAATGCGAGCAGCGCGCCTGGCGGGCCCCGGCGGCGCGGCCTTCGCTGGCGGCGCGGTCGCGACCTGTCCGAGCCGCTGCCCAGAGGTCGCCGAGCCGCTCTCCGGTGGGCCACTCGCTGGACTCAACGACCGGTCAGGCGTGGCGGGGATGACGACGCTGTGCAGTGCCCGGGAAGTGTCATTGGTATCCACGGTTGTCCGCGTTGCGTCCACGAGATTCCGTGGGCCAGCCCCCGACGCCGAGTTCGTCCCGGCCGGCACCACAGATGCCGAAGCCCCATTTGACCCAGGTCTGGAAGCCAGCGTCCCGGCCGACGCCGCATTCGCGGAGACGCCATAGGCCAACGCACTGGCCGTCGCGATCAGGCCCAAAAACTGAAGCGGTGAATGATTCGCACGCATTCCGAGTTTGCTCTCGATCCCACCCCGGTCGAGGAGAACCAACGTCTAATTCCGGCCCCTAAAGCAGCATCGAACCTAGTAAGTAATCAGTCACTCAGCAAGCCTCAAATGGGATTTTAAGTCGGAATTTGCGAACTATTCTGTCACGAGATGCATTGAAAACCCAGTTAAAAACTGGTATCGCGACATGTCGCGACACCCTCCGAAAGCGGTACGCAGGTCGCTGGCGTCGCACCCGATCTCGGTAAGACAAATTAGTCGAAATCAGGAGCATTTCGACCCATCACTGGAGGCCGGAGAGCATTTGAGCCTTACCGTCACACGATGGGCGAATTGCGAAGGACTTGCTCATCACGTCAGTGCTCATCGGCGACCAGCGGCCTCCCCGATACCGCCGATGCGAGCCGCAGGGATGACGCGGTCGACCGACGGCGCGGGCCCGATCGACGAATGGGCGGCGACGGCGTTCGCTGAGTTCGCGGATCCGTGCTTGACGCCGGCCGCCGTCCGACACCCAGGCCTGGCGACGGCCCCGGTTAGGGGCCGGACGCGGTCGCGAGTCCGCGACCTACGGGCTGGACATGACAAGCACGCATGCGGGGCGGCACCCGAACGGCCACCCAATCGCCATCGCGGTCGCCCCCGCAGGCGGCGCGGAAGCATTTCATCGGAGCGCGCCACCTCGACGAGGACTCGCCGCCGCCAGTCGTCGGCCGGCGGGCTGCCACGTCTCGTCGATCCGCCTCTCGCGTCCGTCGCGCGGCGACGCGTCACCCCGACGGCTGGCCCTACAAGTCGCGACGGGGTCGCGAGCAACGATCCGTCGGCGGTCGTCCCAACCGAGGTGCGCCGGTCAAGCAGGTCCGCGGGGCCAGCTGGCGCTCATGCGGTCGGCCGTCGGTCTCGCGGCCCATCAGCCATCAACCCAAGGAGCGGGTCCATCGAGCCGGCATCACCGTGGCAGAAACCTGACACGGAATCTAACGCCCGACCTCCCTTAACCGACGAAACCTCCGATCGCTCAGAGGTCTCGATTACAGGGGCTTCTTGAGTAGCGGGGGCGGGATCGAACCCGCGACCTTCGGGTTATGAGCCCGACGGATCTTGGCCGGCCAGAACCGCCTCCCGTCCGTCGAGATCCTCATGGGTACAGACCCCGAGGCTTCTCCGCCCCTCTTGATCCGGCGAGTGATGCCGAGTCCGGCGTCGTTCGTTTGCTCTCGGTTTGACGAACCGATTGCCGGCGACGTTGCAACCCACGAGGCACCCGTCGAAAGTCAATCGGCCGGGCTTAGGTGGATGCGGCTGATACTCGCTGGCGATGCGATCTGCCGGCGTCTCGCGACGAACGAGGTATAGCTGGGTCGACCGGCCCGTCAGGGGAGCCAACGGACTTGGTTTGCGAGCGCGCGGAGTCCTGGGTTCGCCTCCATGACCGCTCGAAGGCACCGTACATAAATGCCGATCGTGCCCTTGTGACGAGGCATGCTGCTGTCCGATGTGAGCAGCAGGCCGCAGTGCTCGCCTCCGGCTATCGCCCAGCGACCAACGATCGGGATGAAGTCGCGTGCGTTGTTCGTCAGTAGCGCGCGACCCTCGGACCAGGCCAGCTCGAGGAGTGACTCGTCATCGATGCTCTTGATTTGCCGCTCCGAGACAGTGACCGCATCGTGGCCCGTCGCCCGCAGCTTCGACGCGATCTCGTCGGCGTAGTGCTCGTCGATCAGGAGCTTCAATCGAGCACCCGCTGGGAGCGTTCTGAGCGTTCGCGTTCGCGACGCTCGAACTCGTGCTCCTCAGCGCGGTAGCCGTCGACCTCTTCCCTGAAGTCCGCGTAGTAGTCAATGGCCGCCCTCACATGATGCTCCGGCAGCCCGAGGTATTTGGCAGCGTCAGAAACTGAGTTGCTGCTCGCACGCACCGTGTCGATGATTTGCCATACGTAGAGGCGCGTTCCGATGAGCGCCGGACGGCGTCGACCGGATCCTCCAGCGCGGAAGACAATTAGCGGGTGCCGCTCGGTGCGCAGTCCCTCGTCCAGAAGCCGCTCCGCCAGGCTGTTGCGCGACTCCGATAGCTCGCGGGCGCGATCGTCCAGGAGCTTCATGGTGCGTTCGGACAAACGAAAGGATCGCTGCACGGACGCGCCGCCTTTTGCCGGGTCTTCGCGCTCCGCAGCCATTGTGACCAACTGTATCACGGTGGGTTTCAAGCGGTGACAACTGCCCTAGGTCGAGTTGCCCTGGTCGCCGACCTGCGGTACACGCGGAGTTGAGCCGCCGTTCGTTCCTTCTCTGCGACCACGCGTTCAAATTCGCAACGAGTTGGCAACAAATCGGGGCCGTTTCCCGCACACTCATCCATCCGTGCCCAAGAATGGCCGGCGTGACTGATCCTGTGCACGACCCCTCACCTCAGTATCCGGAGCGGCGGCCGTCGCGGTGGGAGCGGTGGGCAACCGACGAGAACGGTCAGCCGATCGTCGAATTTGACGTGGCGGCCCACGGCGAGTGGTGCGCGAAGTGGGCGACGGCATGCTGGATCGACCGCTCGGCGAGCGAGCCGTGATCGACGTGGACCACGACGAGGAACTCCCTCTGTACGTACCGAAGTATCTGAACAACATCGTCCAGCCCGACCATGGGTATCACCCGGCCAATCGGCGACGCCGACGCCCGGAGGCGCTCGATCGACACAGACGATGTCGAACCGTCGTCGCGTCGTGATCACCGCCTAGGCTGATCGGCATGAGTGAGTTCTCCGTGCGGGCGACCGCGTTATTGCGACGGCTTGAGGCGGGCCGCTCGAACCCGGTGGCGCAGTCGGAACTGAGCGAACTGCGGTCGCTGTGGCGGACGCTGTCCGCCGAGGAGCGCGATCAGGCAGCGCCGCTGGCCTCGGCGCTGGCGGCTGCTCAGTCCAGCGAGTCGCGGCAGATCTCGATGGTCGAGGAGGACACAGCGGCGCGGAGGGCTCTCGCCGGTCTCGATCGGATCGACGAACTCGACGACACCATCGATCGCCGTTACCACGGCCCGCGCGACCCAGATGCCCTGCTCGCGCACTTCGGTCTCGACGCCTTCCGGCCGGGACAACGAGACGCGGTCGCGGCCGTGCTTGCCGGGCGCGACAGCCTGGTGGTGATGCCGACCGGCGGCGGCAAGAGCCTCTGCTACCAACTGCCCGGCATCGCCTCGGCTGATCTGACGCTCGTCGTTTCACCGCTGATCGCGCTGATGGCGGACCAGTACCGGCGTCTGCTCCGGGGCGGCCACCCCGCGGCGATGATCGCCTCCGGCATGGACGGCGGCACGGTGACCCGAGCGCTGGCGGATGTGCGCGGCGGCCGCAGCCGTATCGTGCTGTGCTCGCCGGAGCGGTTTGCGTCGGCGTCGTTCATGGACGCGCTGGCCGCGCGACGGGTGGAACTGTTCGCGGTCGACGAGGCCCACTGCGTGTCGGAGTGGGGCCACGATTTCCGCCCCGACTACCTGCGGCTCCGCAGCGTCATCGATCGGCTTGGCTCTCCGACCGTGATGGCCTGCACCGCGACCGCGACCGAGGAGGTGGCCGATGAGATCCTCACACGGCTCGGCCTGCGGGACCCGTTCGTCCTGCGGGCGGGGTTCGACCGGCCAAACCTGTCGTTCGACGTGGTTGGGGTCGACGGGGCGGGCACCAGGGCACGGAAGGGAGCGCTCCTGTCGCTGGCACTGTCGGACACGTCGATGCGTCCCGCAATCGTCTACTGCGGGACCCGTCGCGACGTGGAGGAGGTGACCGAGCTGCTGCGGTCGGAGGGACTGCTCGCGGTCGGATACCACGCCGGCATGGCCCCCGACGAGCGGGCTTCGGCTCAGCACCGCTTCATGAATGGAGACGCCGAGATCGTCGTCGCGACCAACGCGTTCGGGATGGGCGTTGATAAGGCCGACGTTCGCGCCGTGATCCACTGGGCGATACCGACCAGCGTCGAGGGCTACTACCAGGAGGTCGGCCGCGCGGGCCGTGACGGAGCGCCCGCGCGCGCGATCCTGCTGTCGAGCCGTTCCGACCTCGGCCGGCTGATCAACTTCATCAAGCGCGACGCGATCGAGCCGAGCGACGTGCTCGCCTTCGTCCGCCGGCTCGGCTCGCGGGGCGCCCGCGACACGCTCGAGCTCGACCCGTTATCCGACGACCGCGAACGAATCTGTCTCGGAGTCGCCGAGCGCGCCGGCTACTGTCGATTAGAGCCCGCTCGTGGCGGCCGTTTGGCCGTGACGTTGACCGGCGCCGGCACGACCGCCCGGCTCACCGTGATCTGCCGCGAGGCCCGTGATCGAGCGTGGCGCCATTACCGCGCGGTCCAGGCCTTCGCGTGCGCGCCCGATGCCTGCCGCCGTCGCACCCTGCTCGACCACTTCGCCGACCACCGCCCAGGCGCACCGACTGGCCGCTGCTGCGACATCTGTGACCCCGACACGATCGGTCTCCCAGAGCCAACGACCCTCGCTCCCGCAAGGCGATCCCCACGCCGCCATCACGCCGCGGTCGGCGGCCCGGTTCCGGATATGCCGGCGCGACCGGCCGACGAGGCGCTGTTCGCCGCGCTGCGTGAGTGGCGCCTGCGCGCGGCGGACGGCAAGCCCGCGTTCACCGTTGCCCACGACCGCACCCTCACCGCGATCGCAGCCACTCGCCCTAAATCACTCGACTCGCTCGCGCGGATCAGGGGCGTCGGCCCCGGTTTCATCGAACGCTACGGCGCCGACATTCTCGCGCTGCTCGCCACCAGCCCGGCGGGCGACTCCGATCGTGACGGTCACTAAATAGGCGCGTATTCGCAGGCCTCGTTACGAGACACTCGTTTGAGACGCCTTTAAACATCAAGACCCCCGATCTCTCGGAGGTCTCGACTTGCAGGTCTTTTGCAGTAGCGGGGGCGGGATTCGAACCCGCGACCTTCGGGTTATGAGCCCGACGAGCTACCAGACTGCTCCACCCCGCGGCGGACTGACGATGATAGCAATGCACCGGCCCGCCGGGGCAAAAACCGCCGAGGAATCGCTTCAGGCCGCGAGCTCCCGGGGTCGCTGGCGCGGGGGCGCCAGAGCGTGGCTGCGCGCTCGCATGTGGGCCCGGTTCGACGCGATCGTGCGGGTGTGGCGACGCGATTGCCACGGACTCTCGCGCGGTGGCGGTGGCTGGGCGATCTCCCGGATGTAGGCGGACATGACGGCCTCGCTCACGATTCGAGTGCGGTGGCTGACGGGGTTCGTGATACGGCTAGGCATAAGGCTCCTTGGGGTCGCGGGCGACGATGGCCGCGGCAACGGACAATGTGGGTGGCTCGAAGTCACGCGGCCTGTCGCTCGAGCGCCTGCCCGAACTCGCGGTCGCGCAGGATCTCGGACTCGGCGACGAGCTCCGGCTCGCGTGGACGGGATGGGCGCACGAGGGTGAGCGCGACGAGGATGCCGACGGCCACCGCCGTGGCGCCGATGGCGAAGGCGAGGTGATCGCCGGCGAGCACCGACCCGATGGGAGAGTGATGCGCCATCTCCAGCGCGTGGGTGCGGTTGGTCGCAATCGTGCCGAGGAGGGCCAGCCCGAGCGCGCCGGCAACCTGTTGTGAGACGTTGACGATCCCCGAGGCGAGACCGGCCTCCGCGGCAGGGACATTCGCCATGGCGATCGTGAGCAGGGGCATGAAGGCGCTCCCGATCCCCAGGCCTATGGCGAAGTAGGCCAGGAAGATGGTCGGGAAGAAGCTCGTGTGCGCCCCCACGGTGGTGAGCAGCGCAAGGCCGCCGACGACCGTCAGCATCCCGGTCGTCATCACGGGAATCGGCCCAAACCGCTCAACCAGGCGGGCGGTGATTCCGAGCGACAGCGCGGCCACGGTCAGCGTCCAAGGGAGGTAGGCGAGGCCGGTCTCGAGCGCGCCATAGCGGAGGACGTGCTCGAGGTACAACGTGCCGAGGAAGAAGGTCGAATACATGCCGGTGACCAGAAAGCCCCGCACGATGCTCGAGCTGATGAGGCCTGGGACGCGCAGCACGTGCAGCGGCATGATTGGGTTCTCGATCCGAGCCTCGAGCACCAGGAAGCCCGCCATCAGCGCGGCCGCGAGGGCTCCGAAGCCGAGTACCGGGCTCGATCCCCACCCGTGGCTGCCGGCCTGGATGATCGCGTAGATGGCGCTCATCAGCGAGGCGGTGACGAGAAGCGAGCCGAGCCAGTCGACGCGAACGGATCGGCTGCCGGCTTGATCAGCCGGGATCAGGATCCGGCCGAGGATGACGGTGAGCGCTCCGATCGGGAGGTTGACGAAGAAGATCCAGTTCCAGCTGAGCGTCTGCGTCAGGACACCGCCGGCGAGCAGGCCGAGCGATCCGCCCGCGACGGCGACGAACACGTAGGCGCTCATCGCGCGGGCCCGGTCGTGCGCTTCGGGGAACTCGGTGACGATGATCGCGAGGATCACCGAGGCCTGTACGGCGGCGCCGATGCCCTGGATGAACCGCGCGGCGATCAGCCAGCCTTGATCGGGCGCCAGGCCGCACAGCGCCGACGCGGCGGTGAAGGTGACCACGCCCGCTAGGAACATGCGCTTGCGGCCGAACAGGTCGCCGAGTCGGCCGGCGAGGAGCAGGAAGCTGCCGAAGGTCACGAGGAACGCGTCGATGACCCACGTCAGGTTCCCCTGGGTGAAGTGGAGATCGCGCTGGATGGCCGGAAGGGCCACGTTCACGATGGTCGTGTCGAGCACGATCATCAGCTGAGCGAGGCATACGACCCCGAGCGCCAGCCAACGGCGACGCTCGCCGCCGGCTGATGAAGAAACGAGAGAAAGACGCTGCATAGCAAGTCCCAGATAGGAGGAAGGTGGTGATAAACTGGAGGAGTCCTCCGGTACTAAGTGGAGGATGCCTCCGGAAGCAGACTATAGCGGAGGCCCCCTCCGGTTTGTCAAGCGAAATGTCTTCGATCTCATCCACCGCCACCGAAACCGTCCCCGAGGCGCTGACGCGCCGGCCGAAGCGCGCCGACGCGCGTCGCAACTACGACAAGGTGATTGCGGCTGCCCGTGAGGCGTTCGCCGAGCGGGGTGCCTCGACATCGCTCGAGGAGATCGCGCGCCGGGCCGAGGTCGGGATCGGCACGCTGTACCGCAACTTCCCCAACCGCCAGGCCCTGCTCGAGGCCGTGTACGTCGACGAGGTCGAGAGCCTTTGCCGGTCCGCGGCGGAGTTCGATGGCCTTTCGCCATGGGACGCGTTCGTCGCCTGGATGCACAGGCTCGTGGGCTACCTCGCCACCAAGCAGGCGCTCGCCCACGAGCTCCTCGAGTACGTCGACCGAGATGCGCCGCTCTTCCAAGCGTGCCGCGCCGCGCTGTTCGCCGCGGGTCAACCGCTGCTCGAGCGCGCCCAGCAGGCCGAGGCAGTACGGGGTGACACCGACCTCTCGGAGATCATCCAGATGGTCGGCGGCATCTCCAAGATTCCAGCCGCCGAGCCCGAGCAGATCGAACACATCCTCGAGATCGCGCTCGACGGCTTGCGCTACCGCCCCGCCGGCCGATAGCCGGACGTTCAGCGCGGATGACCGCAGGCGCCGCGTGAGCACTCCGACGACCGCCCGCCGAGGCACCTGGGTCGATGTCGAGGGTGTGCCTGTACCCGTCGACCACTACATCGACGGCCGGCGCATCCCCAGCGACGACCGGTTCGAGGTGCGCAGTCCGATCGACTGGGAGAACTGGAAACTCGCGGACGTGGCCGCCGGAGGCAGAACGATCGTCGACGTCGCCGTGAGCGCGGCCCGGCGCGCGTTCCCGGCCTGGGCGGCGCTCGGACCCCACAAACGCCACGAGATCCTCACCCGGCTGGCCGACACGATCGACGCCGCCGTTCCCGACCTGGCCAAGGTGGAATCCGTCGACAACGGATCGCTGTACGAGGCGATGAGCCTCCGGGTCCTGCCCCGTGCCGCCAACAACATCCGCTACTTCGCCGACTTTGCCCGCGACCGCCTCACAGAGCCCCCGCGCACCCTGCCAGGTGGCGAGCGCAACCGCGTCCGTTACGACCCCGCCGGCGTGACCGCCGTATCAACCCCATGGAACGCGCCGTTCATGCTCGCCACGTGGCGAGTCGGGCCGGCGCTTGCGGCCGGGAACACGGTCGTGCTCAAGCCACCCGAGTGGGCGCCGCTGACGTGCTCGCTGCTGGGTGAGCTGGCCGACCAGGCGGGGCTGTCCCCCGGCGTGCTGAACATCGTGCACGGGACCGGCGCGGCGGCCGGCGTGTCGCTCACCGGACATCCGGACGTCGACCGGGTCGCGTTCACCGGCTCGCCGACGACAGCACGGACCGTCTACACCGACGCCGCCGCCAACCTCACGCCGGTGTCGTTCGAGCTCGGGGGGAAGTCGCCCTTCCTCGTGTTCGAGGACGCGGACCTGGACGCGGCGGCGGCCACCGCGGCCTATCAGTTCGACAACTCCGGGCAGGTGTGCCTGGCGGGGACCCGCCTGCTCATACAACGGTCAGTCGCAGCCGCGTTCCGGGACCGGTTCGACCAGAACGTGCAACACATCAAGGTCGGGGATCCGCGCGGGCCCGACACGACGTACGGCCCGCTCATCCATCCGGTGGCGCTCGAGCGGGTCACCGGGCACGTGCAGGGCGCGCTCGAGGCCGGCGCCCGCCTGGCCTTCGGTGGCGAACCGCTCGGCGGGCTCTACTACCCGCCCACCCTGTTCGTCGACGTCCCGCCCGAGGCCGATATCCTGAAGCGCGAGGTGTTCGGCCCGGTGCTGACGCTCCAGACGTTCGACACCGAGGCCGAAGCGATCGCGCTGGCCAACAGCACCGACTACGGCCTCGCCGCCACCATCTATACGGGCTCGGAAGAACGTGCCGCACGGGTGAGCGCGAACGTCACGGCCGGCACGGTCTGGGTCAACTGCTTCTACGTGCGCGACCTCGAAACGCCGTTCGGCGGCGCTCGCGACTCCGGCATCGGTCGCGAGGGCGGTCATCACTCGTTCGATTTCTATTGCGATGTGAAGACGGTCTGCGAGCGAACCGCGCTTTTCTCAGACCCCGAATAAGCCCACCAACTCGCGACACAGACGCCCCACGTCGGCGGGATCGTCGGTGTACTGCGAGGGCTTGAAGCAGATCGTGGTGTAGCCGTCCTCGAGTTGCGCCGGAATCGCCTCGGCGGTGTCGGCCAGGTCGACTACACCGCCAGGCGACTCGAAACGGCCGCGGATCCCCCCGACCACCTCGAGCTCGGACATGTCCCGCCCCGCCGCGACCATCGCGTCGACCAGCGGCCGGCGCTCCTCGGCGGTGGGCTGGCCGAAGGGATGGAATCCGTGGCCGTACTGAACCAGCCGGCGCACGATCCATGGCCCGACGGTCGTGCCGCCGAACCACATCCGGGGACCCTCGGGCCGGAACGGCTTGGGCTCCAGGTAGACGTCGTGAAACCGATACCAACGGCCGGCGAAGGACGCCGGCGAACGAGCCCATAGGTCACGCCACGCGGCCAGGTGCTCGTCGAGCAACTCCCCCCGGTGCTCGAACGGAACTCCGAGCGCGTCGTACTCCTCTCGATGCCAACTCACCGTCGGCTGGACGACGAGGCGCCCCTCACACAGGAGGTCGAGGGTGGCGAGTTGGTGCGCGAGCAGGATCGGATGGCGCAGCGGGGCGATGATTGCGGCGGCGATCAGGCGCAGCGTGGTCGTGGCCGCGGCGATGGCGCTCATCAGCACGATCGAATCGGGCCACGGAGTCGCTGGGTCCTGGTTGCCGGGCGCCGCATAGTCGCGCGGGTTCTCCGGCCTGCCGAGCGGCGCCGGCCGACGGCCCCAGAACGAGGTGCTCGCTGAGCATCACGCCGTCGATTCCCGCGGCCTCGGCCTCGGCCGCGATCCGGACGAGCGCCCGCAGATCCCGCGGCGAGACCATGGTCCAGTTCTCGCTCAGCACGAGCACGAACCGGGGCGGTCGCACAGCGGAGCTCAAGCGAGCGTGACCCGCACGGGAAGGCGTTTCAACCCGTTGGTGAAGTTCGAGCGCTGGCGCACCGGATCGCCGGCGAGCTCGATCCGCTCGACTCGCGCGGTCAGCTCCTCCAGGAACACCCGCACTTCGAGCCGGGCGAGATGGGCGCCCAGGCACTGGTGCGGCCCGCCCCGGCCGAAGGTCAGGTGATCGGTCGGATTTCGCCCGACATCCAACCGGTGAGGGTCCGGGTAGTGATCCGGATCGCGATTGCCGGCGGCAAACCACACCACGACCTTGTCCCCGGCCGCGATCTCGACGTCACGGATCCGTACGCCGGACGTCGTCGTGCGCCGGAAGAACCACACCGGCGCGGAGTAGCGGAGCAGCTCCTCGGTCGCCGACGGGATCAGCGCCCGCTCCGCGCGCAACCGCGCGTACTCGGAGGGGTGCTGGATGAGCGCGAGCGTCCCAAGGCTGATGGCCTGCCGGGTCGTCTCGTTGCCCGCCACGATCAGCAGCGCGAACGTGTTGTCGAGGTCCTGCCGCGAGAGCGGCAGGCCGTCGATCTCGGCGTTGGCGATCAGCGTGAGGACGTCCTCGCGGGGACAGCGCCGGCGGTCCTCGTAGTACTCGCGCCCGATCGCGCAGAGCTCATCGGCCCAGGGCGAGCCGAACGGCTTGTAGCGATCCTCCTCGCGCTCGGCCGTAAAGGCCAGCTCGCCCACGTACTCGGGGTCGGTGTCGACGAGCAGACGATCGCCCAACGCGATGACGTGGGGCAGGATTTCCTCGGGCAGACCGAGCACGTGCGCCAGTACGCGGATCGGGATGGGCGCGGCGAGCTCGTGGACGAGATCGAACTCGCCAAGCGCCAGCGCATGGTCGAGGCGGCGGCGGACCAGCTCGCGCAGCCACGGCTCATATTGTCCGGCCGCGCCGGGCGTGAAGTTCCTCGAGATCAGGCGGCGATAGCGGCCGTGCTTGGGCGGGTCGAACTCGAGGAAGTTGCGTCGCGCCGCGAGCACATCCTCGGGTAGATCGTCGATCGTCGCCGCCCCACCCACCTCAGACGAGAACGTCTTGGTGTCGCGCAGGATCGAGACGACGTCGTCGTACTTGGTGAGGGCCCAGAACCCGCGGCCATCGGGCTCGGGGTGGTGGTACACCGGCGCCTCGCGCTGAAGGAGGTCGAACACCTCCCAGGGCTCGTGGTCGGCGAACAGATCGTGGTCGAGCAGGTCGACCGACAGCAGATCTGTCGCGGGCGCGCCCATCGCGCGAGGATACCACCGGTATGCGTAATGTATCCACGCTGGGTGGGTGGTGGGCGCGCGCACGGTGGCGCGCGGATCGGCGTCGGCAAGGAGGTTGATCGGACGGCGCCGGCAGCCCAGCGCAGGGCTTGACACCCCAGTCCGTACTTGCGAATGTATCCGAAAACAGTGGGCTGCCCGACCGGGAGGGAGAACGCGAGCCCGAGCCCCGGCGCCGCGGCCAGGGCTCCCCCGCCACGAGCACGACGGACGGGGCCGACGAGGAGGCGTAAGGAGAGGCGATGGCAACTCAACCGGTGAGCGGGGTTGGTGCGATCCCGGATTCAGGCTCGAGCGCGCAGCCGCACCTCGGCGAGAAGCATCTGACCACGCTTCACGCGATCGGGCAGGCGCTGGCGATCGGGCCGATCTTCTCGGTCGGGTTGGTCAGCGGGCTGGTGGCGAACGTGGCGGGGTTCTCGACGCCGATCGCGATCCTGCTCGGCTCGATCGGTTCGATCGGGCTCGCCTATGTGATCGCGATCTATGCGCGCAGATATGCCGGCGCGGGCGCGATCTTCGAGTACCTGTCCCACGCGGTGCACAACTCGTTCGGGATCTTCTCCGGCGCGGTGTACCTGCTCGGCACGCTGTTCCTGGGCGCGGGCGGCATCTACATCGGCCTCGGGTTCCTCATCCAGGGCTTCTTCACGGCGCACATCCACACGACCATCCCGTGGTGGACGGGCGGCGCCGCGTGCCTGATCATCGCGTTCGCCCTCAACCACTATGGGGTCAGGCTGGCGATCCGGGGCGTGCTTCTACTGGCCACCGTCTCGAGCATCCCGTTCCTGTTGCTGGCCGTGGTGATCATCGCCAAGGGCGGCGTGGGCGGCAACACGCTGTCGGTGTTCAGCCCGGGCGAGACGTCGTGGAACGCGGTGTTCAACGGCATCCTGTTCGCGGTGACGCTGTTCATCGGGTTCGAGGCGGCGGCGTCGATCGCCGAGGAGACCGAGAACCCGCGCAAGTCGATCCCGGTGGCGGTGGTCGGCGCGGTGGCGATCAGCGCGGCGCTGTACGTGTTCGTGACCTACGCGGCGACGATCGGCTTCGGCAAGGCAGCGCTGGAGAAGGGCGAGTGGTTCAGCCAGGCCAGCCCGATGGGCACGCTGGCCACCACGTACGTGGGCAACTGGCTGAGCGTGCTGATCGACCTGGTGATCATCCTCGACGCGCTGTCACTCAGCATCGCGATCATGGTCACGGGCTCGCGCATCATCTTCGCGTTTGGCCGCGACGGCCTGCTCCCGAAAGTCGCCGCAAGAACGTCGAGCCACGACACGCCCGTAACCGGCAATCTCGCGATCGCGATCTGGAGCATCCTCCTGCTCATCTGGGCCGGCGTCACTCACTACGGCAACCCGGTCAAGCTGCCCAACCCGATCGAGGCGTTCAACATCACGACCGCGGCGGGCAGCTACCTGGTCGAGATCATCTACATCTTCCTGGCCTTGTTCGCGCTCAAACTGCTCTACCAAAGCCGGCAGACCGAGACCGGCCTGTGGTGGAAGACCATCCTGGTCCTGCTCGGCCTGGCCACGCCGATCCTCGCCTTCAAGGGCGCGCTCGACCCGTTCCCGACGTTCCCGAACAACCGCGGCGTGTTCATCGCGATCGCCTGCCTGATCATCCCGGCCGTGTGGTACGCGGTCCTGCACTTCACCCGTCCCGAGCAGGTGCGTAACGCCGCGCGCCACGCGGTCGAGCATCACGGCGTGCCGGCGCTCGACGAGCCGATGCCGCTCGCGGACGCGCCCTCGACTTAAACGCCAACTGTCAGAGCCAATCGTCAGAGCCGAGGCGAGTACTCCGCGAACTCCCAGTCGGTCACCCACGCCCGGAACCGCTCGAGCTCGGCCATCTTGATCGTCTCGAACGTGTCGACGAGCTTCTCGCCGACGGCCGAGACTATGACCGGGTCCGCTTTCAAAGCCTCGAGCGCGTCGTGGAAGGTCGTCGGCAGCATCGCGCCTAGCACCTCGTCGGGAAGCTCGTAGATCATTCCCGCCACCGGGTCGGGCGGCTCGAGTCCGCGCTCGATCCCATCCAGGCCCGCGGCCAGGGCGGCGGCGTAAGCCAGGTACGGGTTCGCGCTCCCGTCGCCGAGACGGACCTCGAGCCGTGTCGCCGCGCCACGATCGGGCGGTACCCGCACGAGCGCCATGCGGTGGTCGTGCCCCCAGCACACGCGCGTCGGCACGAGCGCCTCGGCGTTGATCCGGCGATACGCGTTGACGGTCGGGTTGAAGAACACCATCAGCGCCGCCCCGTGCTCGAGCACGCCCGCGATGAAGTGGCGCATCACCGGCGCGAGGCCGTCCGAGCCGGAGGCCGCGCCCGAGTCGACGCCAACGTTCGTCCCGTCGCGGTCGACCAGCGAGACGTGCAGGTGAAATCCCGACCCCTCGTCGTCGTTGAACGGCTTGCCCATGAACGTGGCGAGCAGCCCGTCGCGCGCCGCCATCTCCTTGACCATCGCCTTGAACCGAAACGCGCGGTCCGCGGAATCCAAAGCAGCCGAGTGGCGCAGGTTGATCTCGAACTGGGCGCGGCCGTATTCGTGCGCGGCCGCGATCGCGCCGAGCTCGTACTCGACCGCGGCGTCGAGCATCCGCGAGAGCGTCCCCTTGGGATCGGCCACGTCGCCCACGGTGTACACGCCGCTGTCCTGGCTGGCGTAGGGCCGCCAGCCGCGAGGGTCGGAGGCGTCGGGCTCGCACAGGTAGAACTCGAGCTCCGGCCCCACGACTGGGAAAACCTCACGCGAGGCAAACCGCGAGAGCACGCGCTTCAACGCCCCACGTGAGTCCACCGCGTACTTCTCACCCGAGCCGTGTTCCTCGAGATCCGCGATGCACGCCACGACCGATGGCTCCCAGGGCAACGGCACCAGGGTGTCGAGATCAGGGCGGGCCAGGATGTCGGGGAAGCCCTCCTCGAACCCGGCGATCACGTTGTGGCGCAGGTCGACGGTCATGATCGCCTCGACGAACCCGACCCCGTCGTCGGCCGCGGCCGGAAAGGCCGAGATCGGGATGTCCTTGCCGCGGCAGATCCCGTGGAGGTCGGCGTACTGCAGGCGGACGGCGCGCACGCCGACGTCGGCCAGCTCGGCCAGGCTGCCCACGATGCGGCGCTCGCGAACCGGGGGCGGAGGTTTGGCCGACGGAGACGACCCGTGGGTCACGTTACGGAGGTACGGGGCGTCTTGGGCCATCAATCTCTCCTCTCGTTCATTGCCCCGAAGGCGAGCGTACCTACGTCCACCACCGCGGCGCCACCGTCCACCGTGAGCACCGCGCCATTGACATACGAGGCGGCCGGGGACACGAGCCAGACCACCGCCTCCGCGGCCTCCTTGGGCATCGCGGCCCGCCGGGCCGGTACCGCACCCGTGGCCAGCTCGTAGGCGTCGTCCCGATCGGCCGCGTGGACACCGACCATCTCATCCATCGCCGCGTCGCCCATCGGCGTGCGCACCCACCCAGGGCACACGCAGTTGGCTCGCACGCCGAGCGGCCCGTAATCCACGGCCAGCGACTGCGTAAGCATGATCAGCCCGGCCTTCGAGGCGCAGTAGGCCGCCGAGGCCGGGCCGGCGCGCAGACCCGCGAGCGAGGACACCGTGACGATCGCGCCGCGAGCCGACAGCAGCGCGGGGAGTGCGGCCCGGCAGACCAGGAACGCGGCGGTCATGTTCGTCCCGACGACCGCATTCCACCGCTCGAGCGTCTGGTCGGCGACCGCGCCCCCCGCACTCGTGCCAGCGCTGAACACGAGCGCATCCAGGCGGCCGAAACGCTCAACGCACGCCGAGACGATCCGATCCACATCAGCGGCATCCGTGCTGTCGCCGCTCACTGCCAGGCCACCGGTGGCGGAGGCCACCTCGGCGAGCGGCTCCGCTCGCCGGCCGCTCACGCAGACTCCCCACTCCTCGGACGCCAGCCGCCGCGCGACCGCGGCGCCGATCCCGGTGCCGCCTCCGATGATCAGCGCACTCGGCACAACCAGCTCAGTCGTTCAGGAACTGCTCGACCAGCGACTCGGGGAACGACTTGTCGGCGACGTTGTAGGCCAGCGCGGTCATCCGCCAAGAATCGCTCAGATAGAACCGCTCGTAAAGCTCGCCGCGACCGCCGAGCTCGGAGCCGAGGAAGTCCCAGGCCAGCCGGAACAGGCGGATGCGCCGTTCGGCTCCGGCGCCAGCGGACTGGAAGTACTGCTCGATCTCGTCCCGCAGCGGCCCATCCAGATCGGCCCGAGACGGGGTGGCCATGAACCCTCCGCCCCCGATCAGCTGCAAGAGCTCGTTGACGCGCGGCAGCCACTTGGGCATCTCGCCGCGGAGCGCCACGAACGGCCGCTCGTCCGGAGTCATCACCCCGCCCGCATCCAAGTCGGCCCCCGCCTCGGCGGCGACGATCGCGGATCGGGACAGCTCGCTCATGGCCCAGATCTGACCGAGCTTCTCCTGGATGTGGTCGAACCGGGCGACGCCGGTCGTGACCGCGATCATGTGCCCGAGTCCCAGCGCGAACGAAAGCTTCACCCACGCGCGCGTGAACGCCTGGTGCATGATGTGGCTGCGCCAGCCCGTGTCGGTGATCACCTCGCTGTAGCCGGTCGTGTCGCCGTCCAGGAACACGCGCTCGCGCGGGATCTCCACGTCGTCGAAGATCACCACGCAGTCCATCTCGTCGAACCGCGCCGACAGCGGATAGTCATAAACGTCCCGCTGCTTCGAATAGCTGTCCCGGCAGATGAAGCGAAGCCCCGGCGTCGCGATCGGGATCGCGAAGGACAGCGCATAGCGGCCGTCCTGGGGCCGGACATCCGAGCCCGGATAGACGAGCAGCTCGTCGGCGAACGGGGCCAGCGTGGCCAGCATCCGCGCCCCGCGCACCACGATCGCCTCCGACGTCTCCCCCACCTTGTGCAGCGCGACCTGGCCCATGGCCTGCTCGGCCTCGGGCTTCGTGCGGTCGACCTGCGGGTTCATCAGCGCGTGCGTGGTCGAGAGATCGTGGTCGCGCATGAACTCCTGGTAGGCGACCAGGTTCGCGGCGAGCGACGCACCGTCCCGCCGCGCCCACACCTCCGAGCGCCCGGCGAAGCAGGCGAACGTCACGTTGAGGTAGTCCGGCGTGCGCCCCATCACGCCCCCCGACAGTGCGGCCACCAGTTCGAATGCCCGCCGGCGGCGAACCAGGTCCTCGCGCTCCCGCGGAATCAGATGGGTGATATTCACGAGGCGTCCCGAATCCGAGGGCGAGGGCGAGGGCGAGGGCGCGAGCATCTCGGACGCGTGCTCGTGCTGCAGGTCGAACACCCGCGCCAGGGAGCGCGCGGCCGCCTCGAGCTCGGGGTGATCGAGCGGGTGGCTGATCCGCTCGCCGCGCAGCCAGATCTCGCGGTCACCCTGGCGCAGGCCCTCGAGGAACTGCTCCCCCGTTCGGGCCCCGGTGAGCCGGGACGTGGCCGACAGCGCCATCAGCCGCCCCCCGTCGACACAGCCTCGCCGACCTCCGGGAGCCCGTGCCCGAGCGCCTCGAGCCCCTGGCGCTCGGCCTCGACCGCCGCCGCATCGAAGCGGAAGTACGAGCGCGGGGGCAGGATTCCCCAGGTGTTCGAGGAGTGGGCGTCGTCGGGCCAGTCGCGCGGCGCGTGATCCGCCGGCAGCTGCTCCATGTCGGAGTAGAGCTCGACGATGCACTCCTCCTCCGGGATGCGCACGTACGCCGACAGGTTCTGCCCGAGGCCATGGCGAAGCGGACCCCAGGCCAGCCATCGTCCGTGCTGCGCCAGATGGTCGAGCGCCACGCGCAGCTCCCCCCAGTCGGTCAGCTCGAAGGCGAGATGATGGAAGTGGTAGTAGCCCTTGCCGACGAGCGCCACCGTGTGGTGGTCGGCATTAACGTGAAGCCAGGTCCCCTCGTCGCCCAGGCGGTCGGTCACCCGCATGCCCAGCACCCGGCAGTAGAAGTCGGTGACCTCGGCCAGCCGGCCGGTCAGCGAGTTGACGTGGCCGAGCTTGCGGGGGTGGAACCCCGGCAGCGTGGTCGTCGAGCGCGCGATCCCCGGGCGCGGATCGGGATCGGCCACGAACGGCACGAGCTCGACGCCGTGTCCGTCGGGGTCGCGCAACCACAGCGCATCATCCGAACGCTCCGAAGCGCCCCCCGCCGCCGAGATCCGCGCGGCCGCCTCCTCGAGCGTCACCCCAGGCGAGAGCTCATACGCCGTGTGGTCAGCCCCGACCGAGTCCGACGCCACCACCTCGAGCGAGTACGGCTCATACGCGCAGGCCAGCCGCGCGGACTCACCGTCGTGCTCGCGCACGGTCAGCCCGAACTGGATCGACCAGCGACGCACGGCGGCGTCGAGATCGGCGGTGCGCAGGCAGACGTGGTGGATTCGGCGCAGCAATTTTGGATACAGTATCCGCGCTTTGGGAGAGGGTCAAGACGAGGGAGAGGGCGGTCCCGTGGGAGACGATAAAGCCAACGATGACCGCCGAGCCCGCGCCCTCGAGCGCCTGGCCGAGCTGAACGACGAACCCGGCGGCGATGCCTTCCTGGCGCGCATGGGCGCGCTCGGCGACTGGATCGTCGACTGGGCGTTCGGCGACGTCCACACCCGCCCCGGCCTGACCGCCCGCGAGCGCGAGCTGATCATCGTCGCCGTGCTGGCCTCGCTCGGCTCGAGCGACCCGCAGGTCCGCGCGCACATACGAGCCCTCCGCGCCATCGGCGTGCCCTGGAACGAGATCGAGGAGACGATCCTTCAGACGACTCCGTACGCTGGTATCCCGCGTGCAGTGAACGCGATGAAAGTCCTTCGCGAGGAACAGGAGGCCGAAAAGTGAAGGCCGTACGGTTCGTGAACCCGACGGGCGAGACCCGGATCGGAAGACTCGACGACTCGACGATCACGGATGCCGGCCCCGCCGGCCCGGAGGGCTTCGTCCCCACAACGCTGGCCTGGGACGCGTTGCAACAGGCGGACGGGCCGACTCACGGCATCGACGACGTCAGGCTGCTCCATCCCGTCGTGCCGGGCAAGCTCATCGGGATCGGGCTCAACTACCGCTCGCATGCCGAGGAATCGCAGCTCGACATTCCGAATGTGCCGGTGATCTTCGCGAAGTTCGCCTCGTCGCTGGTCGGGCCCGGCGCGGAGATCGTGATCCCGCGCGAGGAGACCCGCCCCGACTACGAGGGCGAGCTCGCCGTGGTGATCGGACAGGGCGTGTACCGAGGCGACCAGGCCGAGGCGCGGGCCGCGGTCGGGGGCATCGCCGCGATCAACGACGTCTCGGGTCGCCGCGCCCAGCTGGAAACACCGCTCAGGCAGTTCACGCTGGGCAAGAGCTTCGACACGTTCTCGCCGCTCGGGCCGTGCATCGCCTCGGCCGACGGCGTCGATCTCGCCGACGTCGATCTCCGCACGACGGTCTCGGGCGAGGTCATGCAGGAGGCGAACACGTGCGACCTGATCTTCTCGGTCGTCGAGCTGATCGAGTACATCTCGGCCGGGGTGACACTCGAGCCCGGTGACGTGATCGCGACCGGCACGCCGAGCGGCGTGGGCGACTCCCGCTCGCCGAAGCGCTACCTGCGCGAGGGCGACACGGTCGAGATCTACATCGAGGGCGTGGGCACGCTGTCGAACCCGGTCCGCAACGAGCGCTGAGTATCTGGGGCTGCGCCGCGCGCAGCATCTGTGGGGCCGCGCGGCCCCGTCCGGTCAGTCCTGGACGCCCGTCCGCACCCCCGATCACCGCCGCGCGGGCAATTTCCGTCATCCCGGGCGTCGGCGTCCGCTAGTTCCGGATGATGCCTCTCTCAGGGGCACCATCCGTCAGCAGCCGCGCGGACGCTCGCCAATGGCGGAATTTGCACGCAGTTCGCGCCGCTCGCCGCCTGTCCCCTCCCCAAACCGAAATTTCCGCCATTTCAGATCGGGGGCACCGGGAATGTCGATTTCTCGGGCTGGAGACGAGAAATCCGTCACGGAGCGATCGCTCGGGTCGGTAATGCCGGAAATTTCGGGCGTGGGTGCTCGATGGGTCTGGGTGCTCGACGGGTCTGGGTGCTCGACGGGTCTGGGTGCTCGACGGGGCCTGGGTGCTCGATGGGTCTGGGTGCTCGACGGGGCGAACATTCCGACCTGGACACTCCGGGGGCCGGAACAACGCCCCGGGTATGCCGGTCGGATCGGCTCACTCGCCCAGGATGTCAAGCGAGCGCTTCATCGCGTCCGCCAGATGGCGGCGCGTCAGGGACTCGGCGCGCCGGGCGTCGCCGGCCTCGATCGCGGCCAGGATCTGCTCGTGCTCGCCGACGTCGAGCAGCATCCGCTCCTGGGTCTCGACCTGGCGCTCGTAGATCGTCGCGCCGATCCGCGCCACCCACAGCCGCTCGGCCAGCCCCGCCAGGTACTCGTTGCCCGACGCCGCGACGAGCGCCAGGTGGAACTCGCGGTTGGCGTCGAAGCTCCGCTGCACGCTGCGCACGGCGCGACGTTGATCGGCAACGGCCGCCCGCATGCGAGCGAGCGGCTCGCGCAGCCGACGCGCCGCCGCCAGCCGCGCCGCCCCAGGCTCGACGACCATCCGCGCGTCGTAGGCGCCGCGCATCCCGCCCTGGTCGACGTCGGCCACGCGGGCGCCGCGATTGGTGCGCATCTCCACCAGTCCCTCGGCGGCCAGTCGGCGCAGCGCCTCGCGCACCGGGGTCCGCGACACGCCGAGCTCGAGCGCCAGGTCCTCCTGGTGCACGCGCCCCCCGCGCGGCAGCGACCCGCTCGAGATCCGCTCGCGGATCGCCGCGTAGACCTGGTCGACGACGCTCGCGATGTTCAGGCGATCGGAGGCAACCGCGGGGTCACCCGAGCTCATCGAGGACCGCTCCGGTGGCCGCCACCAGCTCGTCGACCTCCTCGTCGGAGATGATGAGCGGCGGCGAGAAGGCGACGCTGTTGGCGTATGGCAACCCGCGCCCGATCACCCCGCGCTTCAGCAGCGCCTCGGTGAACGGGCCGGCGGCCAACCCCTCCCGGAGCGCCACCGCCTGCATCAGTCCCTCGCCGCGCACCTCGACCACGCCGGCGTGACCAAGAAAACCCTCCAACCCCGCGCGCAACCGAGCCCCGGCCGCCGCCGCACGCGCCGGCAGGTCCTCGGCGCGCATCAGCTCGAGGTTGGCCACCCCGGCCGCGCAGCAGGTGGGATGACCGCCGTAGGTGTTGCCGTGGGCGAGCAGATAGTCCGGATCGGCCTCGAGCCACTCACGCAAGCGCGGCCCGACCACCACGCCACCGAGCGGCTGATAGCCACTGGTGACGGCCTTGGCGAAGGTCATCACGTCAGGCGTGACCCCGTAATGATGTGAGCCGAACCACGAGCCGAGGCGCCCGAAGCCGGTGATCACCTCGTCGAACACGAGCAGCGCCCCGCATTCTTCGCATAGCTCGCGCAGCCCCTCCAGATACCCGGAAGGCGGCGGGAACACCCCGCCCGCCCCGATCACGGGCTCGGCCATGATCGCCGCGATCCGCTCCGGGCCGTGGTAGGCAACCGCCTCGTGCATGGCCTCGAGGCTGTCGCGATCGACCTGGTAGAAGTCGGCCAGGAGCGTCCCGAACGGGTCCCGGTTCGCGGGCAAGCCGCCCGCCGAGGTTCCGCCCAGCATCACCCCGTGATAGGAGTAGTGGCGGCTCAGGAAGACCGTACGGCCCCCGTCGCCGGCCGCCTTGTGCCCGGCCCGGACGAGCTTGATCGCCGAGTCGATCGCCTCCGAGCCGCCGCAGGTGAACAACACGCGCGCGTTTGGCATCGGCTGAAGCTCGTCGATGAGCAGTTCGGCCAGGCGCTGCTCGGGCCCGTTCGTGAAGCGCGCGAACGTGTGGTAGGACTCGAGCTCGGACAGCTGGGCGGCGATCGCGTCGATGATCTCGCGCCGCCCATGACCGGCGGCGCAGTACCACAACGAGGCGGTCCCGTCGAGATAACTGTGGCCGGACGCGTCCCAAACGCGGCAGCCCTCACCGCGCACGATCTCCAGGAAATCGTGAGCGTCCCGGGCCGGGGCGGCGAAAGGGTGCAGTACGCGCGGAACGCTCATCGCACCGCCTCCACCTGCCGCGAAGCCTCGTCCTCCGGGATGGTCAGCGCCACGTGCAGCGTCTGCGCGGTCACCGCGGGCTGCTCGCCGACCTCCGGCAGCTCCTCCTCGGACTGAACCACGGTGTTCTCGAGCCGCCCGATGCCCTCGACCTCGACCGCCACGACGTCTCCCGGCTCGACCGGCCGGGAGTTGGCGGGGGTTCCGGTGAGCAGCACGTCACCGGGCTCGAGCGTGATCAGCCGGGCCACGTCGGCGATCTGGTAGGCGAAGGAGAACAGCAGGTCGGTCCCGGTGTGACCGCGCTGGACCTCCTCCCCGTTGACGAACGTGCGCAAGGTCAGATCGTCGGGGTCGACGTCGCCGGCGTCGACGAGCACCGGGCCGAGCGGGCAGAACCCGTCCTGCCCCTTGACCCGCAGCATCGAGCCGCGATCGGCGTGCCGGAAGTCGTGCACGCCCCAGTCGTTGGCCACCGTGTATCCGCCCACGTAGTCGAGTGCCTCGTCGATCTCGACACGATGACAGCGCCGCCCGATGACCACGGCCACCTCGCCCTCGTAGTTGAGGAACCGGCACCCCGCCGGCCGCACGACCGGCTCCTGGTGGGCGGACAGCGAGGACGGCGGCTTCATGAAGTAGGACGGCTCGCTGGGCAGCCGGGCCATCCCGTACTCCTCGGCCCGGGAGCGATAGCTCAGATGGGTCGCGATGATCTTGCCCGGCGTGACCGGTGAGAGCCAACTTCTGACTTGATTTATTTTTATTTCAGTGCCGTCGGCCGTGATCGTGTCGCCATCGAGCGTGGCGTCGATCGGCCGGCCTTCGTGCTGTATCCGAACCCGTTTCATGTGATCAACGCCTCCTGGTGTTGCTGGGCGACGACCTCGACGCCGTCAACCGTATAGCCGAACGAAAAGCGGTAGCCGCGCAGCATCTGGAGCGGCGCGATGGCCTGGAGATCCTCGAGCGTGTCGTCGTAGAGGCGAAGCTCGGCGCTGCCCTCCCAGATCTCGGTCACATCGCGATCGCGCCCGCCCGCGCGCACGAGCTCGAACACGTCGGGACGCTCGCCGGCGGCGGCCGGGAAGTGGCGGGTGTTGTGCATCGGCGGGTCGTTCACGGTGGGCCCGGTCTCGCTCACGTGCTCGAGATCGACCACCATCCGTGCGACCTGCCGGTCGTTGGCCGTGCAGCTGGCACCGAAGCGCGCACCGGCCTCGAGGCGCGGCGTGGCCTGGCCGGCGGCGAACACGCGCGTGATGTGGATCGAGCCGAGCTTCTTGGGGAACCCCTGGATCCAGCCGCGGTACATCGCGAAGTCCTTATCGACCCAGATGTACACGCAGCGGCTGACCGGCTCGCCCTGGTAGCGCGCGCCGACGACCAGGAAGAACTCCTTGTACTGGGACTGGATCGGGTCCTCGAGCTCGTGCCGGTCGGCCGAGCACGACTGCCAGTCGGCGAAGATCGCCGCCACCGCGCCGGGATCGTCGGCCGGCTCGAGCTCGGGCGGGAGCAGCGCCGCGACCGCGTCGGGGTCGGTGCGGTACTCGGCGATCAGGAAGTCACCCGAGTAGTGCCACGGTGGCGGCGGCACGATGCCGGCCCGCCCGTCGGGCGAGAGCGGCGCGGTGTATCCGCGCAGCGTCACGCCGGCACCTGGGAGCCCAATCGATCGCCCATATCGCTTGAATACATTATGCGCGGCGGGGATGCAAGGCTGGCGCTGGGCGGGACGGGGAGGCGAATGCCGCGGCGGCGATGCAAGGCCGATGATCACCCCGCGCCGGCCAGGGTCGCCTGCACCGCTTCGGCCTCGCGCAGCTTGTAGCGCTGCACCTTGCCGGTCGGCGTCCGCGGCAGGTCCTCGACGAACTCGATCACGTGGGGATACTCGTAACGTCGCAGGTTCCCTTTGCACCACTGGCGCAGCTCGTCGGCCAGGCCATCGGGATCCTCCGGGGCCCCGGAGGCGCAGATCACGAACGCCTTGATCCGGCTGACGTCGTCGATCCGCACCCCGATCACCGCCGCCTCGGACACCGCCGGGTGCTGGACCAGGCATCCCTCGACGTCGGCCGGCGAGACCCACAGTCCCCCGACCTTGATCATGTCGTCGGATCGCCCCTGGTAGACGAAGTGCCCGTCGCCGTCGACGAGGTAGCGATCGCCGGTGTGGAACCAGTCGCCGCGCATGCAGTAGCGGGTCTTCTCGCGCTGGTGCCAGTAATAGGCCGCGGCGCTGTCGCCGCGAACCATCAGATCACCCGCCTCGCCGGCGCCGACCTCGAGCCCCTGCTCGTTGACCAGCCGCAGCTCGTACCCCGGCACCGGCCGCCCCGACGTGCCCGGCGCCAGGTCCTCCAAAGTGTTCGAGCAGTAGATGTGGAGCATCTCGGTCGAGCCGATCCCGTCGAGGATCGGCACGCCGGTCAGGTCCCGCCAGCGGGCCAGCACCGCGGCGGGCAGCGCCTCGGCGGCCGAGACGCACGCGCGCATGGATGAGAAATCGACCTCGGAGCCGCCCGGTGCCTTGACCATCGCCGCGTACAGCGCCGGCACCGAGAAGAACAGCGTCGGATGGACCCGGTTCACGGTCTCGAAGATGCGATCCGGGGTGGAGCGGCCCTTGACCAGCGTCGAACAGGCGCCCACCGAGAGTGGGAACGACAGGCTGTTGCCCAGGCCGTAGGCGTGGAACAGCTTGGTCGTCGAGTAACAGACGTCCGTCCGCGGAGATCTGCAGGACGTTCCGCGCGTACTGGCCGACGGTCACCGCGATGTCGCCGTGCGCGTGCACCACGCCCTTCGGCCGCCCGGTCGAGCCCGAGCTGTAGAGCCAGAACGCCATGTCCTGCCGGTGGGTGTCGAGCGGCGTTGCAAGCTCGGCCGTGTGCGCCACGTCGAACGAAGCGAAGCTCGTATACGGGCCCGGGTCCCCGTCGACCACCACGACGTGGATCCCCGGACGAGCCTCGAGCACGGGCTCGAGCGCCTCGAGCAGCGACGCTTCGACGAACAGCACCTTCGCGTAGCTGTCGTCGAGGTAGTAGGCGTAGTTGTCGACGCGGTCCATCGGGTTCACGGGCACCGGCACCGCGCCGATCCGCATCGCGCCGAGGAACACCGCGGGGAAGGCCGGCGAGTCGTCGAGGATCATGAGGATCCGCTGCTCGCGCTCGATCCCGAGCATGTTCAGGTAGGAGGCGACCGCGCCGGTCAGCCCGGCCAGCTCCCGGTAGCTCACGGGTCCGTCGACCGTGAGGAGCGCGGGGTTCTCACCGCGGCCGGCCTCGAGATTTCCGTCGAGCAGCGTGCTCGCGTTGAGTCTCTCCAGTCCACTCACCGCCGTGCCGAGTCTAAACCGCGCGAGCGCCGTCTCGGGCGCGTGTCGTGCCGCGCGTTCCAGGCCAACATCCGCCGGATCATGTCGACGGCCTGCGACGGCGTGCGCATGATGTGGAAGCCGCCCGGATAGCGCACCATCTCCGCCGTTCGGCCCAGAAGACGCAGCCCGGTGTAGAGCTCCTCGCCCTGACTGATCGGCACGCGGAGGTCGCCTTCCCAGTGCACGACGAGCACCGGCGTCTTGATCGACGGCAGGTAGGAGAGCGGCGAGCGGAGCTCGTACTCGGCCCGCCGATCCCATGGGTTGCCGCCCATGTTGAACAGCGCGAACTCGGGGATCTCGGTGGTCAGGGCCATGCTCGTCTGGTCGACGACGGCGGCGATGGCCGCGGCGGCCCGGAAGCGATCGGAATGCCCCACCAGCCAACTCGTCATGAACCCCCCGTAGGAGCCGCCGCTCACGAACATGCGCGCGCCGTCGACGATGCCGCGCTCGATGAGGTCGTCGCAGCAGGCGAGGATGTCCTGGGCGTCCGCCCCTCCCCAGTCTCCTGTGCAACCGCTCGAGAACGCCTGGCCGTAGCTCGTGCTGCCTCGGGGATTGGGCAGGACCATGGCGTAGCCGGCCGCGGCGATCGACTGATGCAGGGTCAGCCAGCGGCCCGACGGCCATGAGGCGTTCGGCCCGCCGTGGATGTCGACGTGTAGGGGCAGGCCGCGCGGCGCACGATCGGTCGGCAGGATCGTGAAGTACTCGACCTCGGTCCCGTCCGGACGGACGACCGTGGCCCGCTTGACCGGCGCCAGCTCGACCTCCGCCAGAAGCTCCGTGTTCAGGCCGGTCAGCTGAACGCGGCCGGCGCGCCCGGGCATGGCGGCGAAGAGCTCACTCGGCTGGTCGGGCCACGACGCGGTGAACGCGAGCATCCGCCGGCCGGGACGAGCCGCGATGCCGTCGATCAGGATGTCGCCGCCGATCACCTCCCGGCTGCCGCGCTGGCCGAGCCGAGCCCGGTGCACCGTGACCGCGCCGTGATCGGCGACCAGCATCAGCAGGTCGCGGTCGCCAATCCAGGCGACGGGCGCGGGCAGGCCCGGCCAGACCACGGTCGGCCGGTCGAGTTCCGGGGCCATCCGCTCCGCCGGAGCGCCGCCATCCGCCGGGACGACGAACACGTGGGTGTCGGTGTCCCAGCCCTCGTCGTCCTGGCCGGCGAACGCGATCGTGCTGCCGTCGGGCGAGAAGGTCGGGAACGAGGCGCTCCCCTTCCCGTTGGTCAACCGGCGCGGGCGTCCCCCGCCGGTCGCCACGATCCACACGTCACTTCGGAACTGGCGGTCGTCGCGGTGGCGATTCCGGTCGGACACGAACGCCACGGCGGCACCGTCGGGGGAGAACGAGGGGTCGTCGTGGTCGTAATCGCCGCGGGTCAGCTGCCTCGCCGCTCCGGTCTCGACCTCGACGATGAACAGGTGGCGCCGGCCGTCCTGCCAGCCGACGCCGTCGAGGCGCGCCGCGAGCCCGCGCGGGACGCGCGGCGCGTTGCGCTCCCGGGGAGGCGCATCGGTGAGGTCGGGGGCTCCGACCCGGCACACCGCCACGATCCGCGTCGCGTCCGGCGACCACGCGAAGTCGGCGACTGGACCAGGCAGCTCGCCGAGACGCGCCGGCATGCCGCCCTCGAGCCAGGCCAGCCGCACGTGGGCATGATCGGGTTGGTCGTCGATGACCGAGAGGTAGGCGAGCCAGCGCCCGTCCGGGGACCAGCGCGGCCGCCTGTCCGCGGGTCCTTCCGTGAATTTCCGCGGCGGCGCGGAGCCGTCGAGGAGCGCGACCCAGATCGACCAGCGCAGCCGGTCCTTCTCCTCGTCCGTGTCGACTACCGCGAACGCGACCCGGCGCCCGTCCGGCGACAGGTGTGGATCGATCGCCGTTCGCAAACGGTAGGCGTCGTCCGCGCGAAAGCCACGCTTGGCCATGATCATCCCCCTCCGGCCCCTATTTCGCTCCTCGGCAGCGGCCCTGGCGGGCCGGTATACCGCCAAATCTACACAGTTTCAGCCACTTTGCTCGGACAACGCGAGCGGTGGCCTGACGACATTGCCGAACGTAACCGGCGTGGCGATGCGTCCGTGAGGCTTGGCCAGGAGCAGTTGGAGGTCGAGGATCCGGCGCTCGGCGAAGCCGGCCTCGCAGTAGGCCAGGTACAGCTTCCACAGGCGCTGAAAACGCTCGTCGTAGCCGAGCTCGGCCAACTCGCCGGCGTGAACCGTGAACCTCCCGCGCCAGCGCCGGAGGGTCTCGACATAGTGGGGCGTGAGGTCCTCGAGGTGCACCATCTGCATGTCGGTGCGCCGGGCGGCCGCCCGCGTCATCACCTCGAGCGAGGGCAGGCAGCCACCGGGGAAGATCCGGGTGTTCATGAACGAGCGCGAGGCCTTCTCGACCTCATAGGCACGGTCATCGATGGCGATCGCCTGGAGCAGCATCGCGCCGCGCGGCGTGAGCAGCTCCGAGCACTTGGCGAAGAAGGCGCCGGTGTGACGCCAGCCCACCGCCTCGATCATCTCGATCGAGACGAGCTTGTCGTAGCGGCCGGTCAGCTCGCGATAGTCCTCGAGCAGGACCGTGACTCGATCCTCCAGGCCGGCCCGGCGGACCGCGTCAACGGCGTGGGCGTGCTGCTCGCGGGAGATCGTGGTCGTCGTGACCCGGCATCCGCGGGTCATCGCCGCGTGAACGGCCAGGCCGCCCCACCCCGTCCCGATCTCGAGCAGATGGTCGCGGGGGCCCAGGCCGAGCTTGTCGCAGATGCGCTCGAGCTTGGCCAGCTGCGCCTCCTCGAGCGTCATCCCGGGGTCCTCGAACACCGCGCAGGAGTAGCTCATCGTCGGATCGAGCATGCGCGAGAAGAGCTGATTGCCGAGGTCGTAGTGCGCGGCGACGTCGCGCCGGCGCCGGACCGGCGTGCTCGGCCAGAGCCACGCCCGCGCGCGCTGCAGGGGGACCCGCAACGGCGCCAGGCGGCGACCGAGCCGGTCGAGGCCAGAGGCGTTGCGCGCGGCCAGCCGAACCAGGGCGATCAGGTCGGGCGAGTCCCACAGCCCGTCGGCGTATGCGTCGGCCAGTCCGCGACTGCCCGTCAGCCCGGCACGCCACATCCGGGGTGAATGGACCATGATCGTCGCCGCCGGCGGACCCGAGCCGAACACGCGGCGCTCGCCGTCCTCGAGCACGATCAGGCTGCCGGTGCCGATCCGCTGCAGCAGGCGGGAGAGCAGCCAGCGGGAGATCCGGTCGATCACGTCGAGCTCCTCACGGGATGCCGATGGAGCGGCGCGCCGGCGAGCTTCAGTCCGACGGCGTGGCCGTAGATCAGCGCGAGCACCCGGAGGTTCGCGAACGGATAGCGGGCCGCCAGCCGCGCCGCCGCGCCGCGCGTCAGCTCCCGCCGGCGCAGGGCAAGCGTGGCGTCGAACGCCGGCGCGTCATTCCGGCTGCTCTCGATGCGGATCGCGAGGCGCTCGCCGGGGAGGCCGGCGCTGAGGCTGTAGCGATGATCCATCGCCATGAACGGCGATACGTGCAGCGCCTTGGCCAGATCTCCCCTTCCCCCCGCGACCACGTACGCATGCCGCTCCCCCCAGGGCGTGTTCGTCACCTCGGCGACCACGGCGTCCACCCGCTCGCGGGCGCCGTCCAGGCAGTAGTAGAAGCTCACGGGGTTGAAGCAGTGGCCGAAGGAGCGCAGCTGGGTGAGGAGGCGGATCGGCCCCTCCGGCCGGCGCCCGGTCTCGGCGCGCACGGTCTCACGGACGGCCTCGTCGAGCGGAATCCCGTCGGGTCCGAGGTAGTCACCGCGGCGGAACCGGAGCAGTCCGGGGCGCGGACGCGCGAGCCGGCCCCCGAGCAGCCCGGGCAATTCCTCTAGGTCCAGGTAGAACAGCGCGATCCGGTGCTGGAACTCCCGCCGTGGCTCGAGTCTCCAGTGGCGGATGCTCCCCTCGTAGATGCACGACGCGGTGCTCACAGGCGCGCTCCGAACCGCTCGGCGACTTGCAGAGCGCTGCGCACGCCGTCCTCGTGGAAGCCCCAGCCCCAGTAGGCGCCGCAGAAATGAACGCGGTCGCGCCCGCTGATCTCGCCGACGCGCGCCTGCGCCGCGACGCCCGCGCGGGTGTAGACCGGATGCGCGTAGGTGATCTTGCGGATCACCCGGTCGGGGTCGATGGCCTCGGTGCGGTTGAGCGTGACGCAGAACTCGCGCTCGGCCCGGAGCGACTGGAGGCGATTCATGTGGTAGGTCACGGCTGCGCGCGGGCTCGGGTCGGGCTGCCAGTGATAGTTCCAGCTCGCCCAGGCCCGCCGGCGGCGGGGGAGCAGCCGGACGTCGGTGTGGAGCACCGCCTCGTTGACCTGGTAGGGGATCGCGGACAGGATCGAGCGCTCTAGCGGGTCTGCGTCCTCGAGTACGCGCAAGGCCTGATCGGAGTGGGTGGCGAGCACGACCTCGTCGAAGCGCTCGGCTTCTCCCCCGTGCGGCCATACCAGCACGCCGTGCTCGTCTCGCCGCACCTTCCGCACCGGTGTGCGCAGGCGGATCCGCTCGGCGAACGGCGCACTCAGCGCCTCGACGTAACGAGCCGATCCGCCGCTCACCACGCGCCAGCGCGGACGGCCCCGGAGCCCGAGCATCCCGTGGTGGTCGAAGAACTCCGCCAGGAAGCGCGCGGGGAACCTCCAGATCTGCCGGGGGTCGGCCGACCAGACGGCCGACACCTGGGGGACGATCAGCCGGTCGATGAACGGCCGCGAGAACCGCTGGCGCTCGAGCCACTCACCGAGCGACACGGTGTCCGCACTCGAGATCAGCTCCCGGGCGGCCCGGTTGAACCGACCCAGGTCGGTCAACATGCGGTGAAACCACGGGGTGAGGAGGTGCGAGCGCTTGGCGAACAGCCCGTTGGGCGAGGCGCCGGAGTACTCGAAGTCGCCGCGCCCGTCGCTGACGCTGAAGCTCATCGTCGACGGCTGCCACGCCACGCCAAGCTTCGCCAGCAGCTGTTCGAAGCGCGGGTAGTTGCGGTCGTTGAACACGATGAACCCGGTGTCGACGTGATGGGTCTCGTGCGGCGTGTCCACCCGGATCGTGTTGGTGTGGCCGCCCGCGTAGTCGGCCGCTTCGAACACGGTGATGTCGTGGCGGTCGTGCAGCAGGTGCGCGACGACCAGCCCCGAGATCCCGGCGCCCACGATCGCGACCTTCATCGGCTCCTGCCCGCGTCCACGTCAGTTCCTTCGAAACGGAGCCGCGATCGGATCATTCTTCGACCGCGCCGGCCAGGAGCAGGCTGATCAGCGCCGAGCCGCCGCCGACCGCCAGCGTGGCAAGGGGTGAACCAGGCGGCAGTCGGCGGCGCCCAGCCGCGGTGGCGATGACGTCGGTTAGATCGCCCGCGATGCTCGCGGCCAGCCAGGGCCGCAGCGCTGCCCCCTTTCGCATGGCGATGAGCGCTCCGGTGTGCAGGACTGCCTCGCGCGCGCCAAGGCCACGCAGTGGCACCTGCACCGGAGCGTCGTTCGCCGACTCTCCCAGCCAGCGAAGGGCCAGTTTCCCGGGCGCGGCGATCAGCCCCAGGCCGTAGGACACGCGGAGTACGAGCACGGCGCTTGCGGTGGCGCGGGTGAGGTTCATCGCATGATCACTCTACCAGTTTTGTATAGAAAAATCTATACAGCTTGTTCGCGGCCCGCGATTGCGCTACGTTGCCCCGCGTGCCTCGCACGCCCGACCCGCCGGCGAACGGATCACCCGAGCCTGAGCGCTCGCGCGAGCCGGGCATGACCATGCGCGAGATGTCCGCCCGCAGCGGGGTCAGCGAGGCCACGCTGCGCATGTGGGAGCTCCGGCACGGGTTCCCCAAGCCCCAGCGCCGCTCGAGTGGGCACCGGCGCTACTCGGAGCTCGACCTCGCCCGGGTGCGAGCGGTTCTCCGGGGGCGCGAGGGCGGTCTGTCTCTGCAGGCCGCCATCGATCTCGCCTCCGCCCAGGACGACGAGCGGCCGCCCTCGGTGTATGCAGCGCTCCGCGAGCGCCTCCCGGGCCTCGACGCCCAGCTCCTGACCAGGCGCGCGATGCTGATCATGTCGCACGCGATCGAGGACGAATGCCTCGCGCGTGCGGAGCGCCCGGTGCTGTTCGGCTGCTTTCAGCGCGAGCGCTTCTACCGGCAATCGGAGGGGCGATGGCGCGAGCTCGCGCGCACGGCCGAGCGGGCTGTCGCGCTGGCCGACTTCAAGCGGGTGCGCCGGCCCAAGCAGGCCCCGGTCGAGCTGCCGATCCGCGCCGGTGACCCGATCGCGCGGGAGTGGGCGATCGTGTGCGAGTCGCCGAGCTTCGCGGCCTGCATGGCCGGGTGGGAACGCCCGGGAGCATTGCCGGGGGAGCGTCTGTTCGAAGCGGCGTGGACGGTCGAGGCGCCCGCGGTGCGGCTGGCCGCGCAGGTGTGCTGGCGACTCGCCTCGCAGGCGGCGCCGGAGCTGGTGGCGGACCTGCGCGAGCGCTTGTACGACGCACCGGTGGCGCGCGAGCACGAGCTTCGCTCGGCCGTCCAGCTCAGCACACGGATGGTTCGCTACGCGACCGCCTCATAGCGCGGGTATCCCGGCCCGCGCCAGCGCGTCTTCGCAGTAGGCCCAAAGGGCCCGGCGATCGCGATCGGAGTCCGGTGAGGCGCCGAGCCGGTAATTGGTCGGGCGAGGACGGCGGTCCTGCCAGAACAATCCGGTCCGCTGCACCGGTTCGGGCGCGGCACCGAGCCACACGATCGTGTCGGCGCCCTGGTCGGGGGTGCGGATGATCGGGCCCGTGACCTTGCGAAACACAGGCATCCAGCGCCGGACGCCCTCGGTGTCGACCCATCCCGGGTGCATGGCGTGTACCACGACGCCGCGGTCGCGCAGCCGCGCGGCCAGGAGCTCGGTGATCACGATCTCCTCGCGTTTCGTGCGGGCGTAGAACTGCTTCGGGCTGTAGGCGGTGCGTTCGGACTCCCAGTCGCCGACCGGGAGCGACTGGCTGTACATGCCCCCCGAGCTGACGTTGATCACCCGCCCCGGCGCGGCGCGGCCGAGCGGCTCAGCCAGGAGCGCGGTCAGCGCGAGCGGCGCGAGCACGTGGGTGGTGAACATCAGCTCATGCCCGTCCGGCGACGGCGTCCGATCGCCGGGCATCACGCCGGCGTTGTTGACCAGCACGTCGAGCCGCGGCTCGCGGTGGGCGAAATCCTCGGCGAAGCGACGCAGTGCAGCCAGATCACTGATGTCGCACACCTCGGGCCGCCCGACCGACTCGGCCGCCCGGGCTTCGTTGCGGGCCAGAGCGTGGACGGTGGCTCCGAGCCGGGCGAACGCCTTCGCGCTGGCCAGGCCGAGGCCCGATGCCGCGCCGGTGACGAGCACGACGGCGCCGTCCATGCGAGGCGGATCGGCCGGCCAGCCCGGCAGGCGCCGGCGGGCCAGCAGTCCCACGTTCCCGTAGCCCAGGGCGATGCTGCGGTCGAGTAACGTATCGATGATCATCACGTATAGATATTACTCAACGCCATGTTTGCTCCTTCCCGCATCCACGATCTCTATCGCGAGCAGCTGATCCCGCGGCCACTTGACGAGGTGTTCGGGTTCTTCGCGCGCGCCGGCAATCTCGAGCGGATCACGCCGCCGTGGCTTGGCTTCGGCCTCGTCAGCACCGAGCCCGTCGAGATGCGCGTCGGCACGCTGATCGAGTATCGCCTGCGCCTGCACCGGTTGCCGCTGCGCTGGATCTCGCGGATCGAGCGGTGGGAGCCGGGCCGGGCCTTCGATGACGTGCAGGTCAAGGGGCCGTACCACCTGTGGCATCACCGGCATGAGTTCCGAGCGGCGGGCGGCGGGACGCTCGTACAGGACCACGTCCGCTATGCGCTGCCGCTCGGATTTCTCGGCGGCCTGGCGCACGCGGCATTCGTCGAACGCGACCTGGCACGGATCTTCGCCTTCCGGTACGCCGCGGTCGAGGAGCTGCTGGCGTGACGAGCATCCTCTGGCTACGGCGCGATCTGCGGGTCCACGACCACCCGGCCCTCGAGGCCGCGCGGGCCCAAGCCGACCATCTCGTGCCGGTGTTCTGCTTCGACGACCGACTCCTGCACGGGCGCCACGCGTCCGGCCCGCGAACCCAGTTCCTGCTCGAGTGCCTGGCCGACCTCGATCGGTCGCTGCGCGCGCGGGGCAGCCGCCTCGTCATCCGTCACGGCCGGCCGGAGCGAGAGATTCCCAAGCTGGCCGCCGAGGTAAACGCGGCCGCGGTCCACTTCAGCGCGGACGTGAGCGCGTTTGCCCGAGACCGAGATCGGCGCGTAAAGCGGGCGCTCGCGATCCCCGCCTACGAGCACCCGGGACTGTTCGCGGTCGACGACGTCGGGGCGATCCGCACCCAGACGGACGATCCGTACACGATGTTCACGCCGTTTCACCGCGCGTGGTCGCGCAGCGCCAGGCGCCCGCCGCACGGTGCCCCCCGCCGGCTCCCGCCCCTGCCGAACGGCCTCGATCCCGGCACGCTCCCGGTGCTCGAAGACCTCGGGCTGCGCCAGGAGGTCGAGGACCCGATGCCCGGAGGTGAGAGCCACGCCCGCGAGCGTCTCACGAGATTCGTCGCCGACCGAGCCGCGGCCTACGCCGACACGCGCGACCTGCCGGCCGAGAACGGCGCCTCGCGGCTCTCGCCCTATCTCCACTTCGGCTGCCTGTCCCCGCGCGAGCTCGAGGAGCGCGTTGCCAGCGCGGCGTTCAACCGGCAGCTCTGCTGGCGTGACTTCTACGCCCACGTGCTCCTGCACTTCCCGCGCAACGCGCGGTGGGAGCACCAGGAGCGCTACCGGGGAACGATCAAATGGAGCCGGGCCGAAGGACGCTTCGAGGCGTGGTGCGAAGGCCGGACGGGGTACCCGCTGGTCGACGCCGGGATGCGTCAACTCAGGCGCGAGGGCTGGATGCACAACCGGGCGCGCCTGGTCGTCGCTTCGTTCCTGACCAAAGACCTGGGAATCGACTGGCGCTGGGGCGAGCGGTGGTTCATGCGCCTGCTGCTCGACGGAGACCAGGCGAACAACAACGGCAATTGGCAGTGGGTCACCTCGGTGGGCGTGGACCCACGGCCGCCATTCCGCCGGATGTTCAACCCCGAACGCCAGCAGGAGCGCTTCGATCCCGCCGGCGCCTATGTCCTGCGCTACGTCCCGGAGCTGCAGAACGGCGGCGGCTATCCGGAACCGATCGTCGAGCACAGAGCCGCGCGGCAGGCGGCACTAGAGCGCTATCGCGTGGCGCGCCACAGATAAGCGGGGGCCGGGGGCGGCAACGGTTGCCCCCGGCCCCAGCAGCACCTCGGGCCCGAGGGCCCTTATCCCACGAATCCCGACATCGCCCCGGACTGGATCAGCGCGACGGTGGTCGCGATGTCCTCGTCCAGATAGCGATCCCGGTCCAAGAACGTGACGTGCTCGCGCACCAGGTGGAAGGCCTCCTGGGTGCGCGGGCTGGCCTGCTCGATGCCGCGCAGCTCGAGCGCCTGGCAGCAGGCCATGAGGTGGATGGCGGCGATGTTCTGGGCCAGCTCAACGATCGAGCGGGCGTCGCGGGCGGCGATCGTGCCCATCGAGACCTTGTCCTGGTTGTGGGCCTCGGTCGAGCGCGAGTGGATCGTGGTCGGGGCGCACAGGTGCATGGCCTCGGCGGTCATCGCCGACGCGCACAGCTGGAGGCCCTTGAAGCCGTGGTTCAGCCCGGCCTCGGGATGGGTCGGCTCGAAGCGCGGGATCAGATTGGCGGTCAACCCACGGTTGAACTTCTCGTCCACCACCAGCTCGAGCTGGCGGTCGATGAGGTCGCACAGGTTGGCCAGCGCCACCTTGAGCGAGTCCATCGCCTGGCCGATGTGCCCGCCGTAGAAGTTGCCGCCGCTCTCGACGCGCCCGCCGGCAACGTTGAACAGCGGGTTGTCGTCGGAGGAGTTGATCTCGATCTCGATCCACTGCTCGACCCAGTCGAGCACGTCGCGCAGCGCACCGTTGACGTGCGGCGCGCAACGGATCGAGTACTTGTCCTGCACGTGGCGGTCGAGCTCGCGGAACCCGGCGCCGTCCAGCCCGCCCGGGAACAGCTCGTCGGAGTCAGCCGCCAGCTGCGAGTCGGCCAAGAGCTCACGGATGTGGCGCGCGCAGGTGATCATGCCCGGGTGGGGCTTGGCCTCGTCGAACAGGAACGCGTTGAAGTGGCCGCGGTTGCCGAGAAGCGCCTCGGAGGCCATCGCGGTCATCAGGTCGCAGAGGTCGGCCAGCTCGCGGGCCGCGCCCACGGCGAGGCAGGCGAACGCGCTCATGAACGAGGTGCCGTTGGTCAGCGCGAGCCCCTCCTTGGCCTCGAGCAGGAACGGGTCGAAACCCAGCTCGGAGAGCACGCCCGCGGCGTCGCGGTCGGCGCCGGCGAACAGTACGCGGCCGTCGCCGGCCAGCGCCTTGCCCACGTAGGAAAGCGGCGCGAGATCCCCGCTGGCCCCGCACGAGCCGCGCTCGGGGATGTACGGGGTGACATCGTGGTTGAGGAAGTCGAGCACGCGCTCGATCAGCTCGACCCGCACGCCCGAGTTGCCCTTGGACAGCGTGTTGGCGCGCAGCAACATGGTCACGCGCGCGACCTCGGGCGGGGCCTTCGGGCCGGTGCCGACGCCCATGAAGCGAAGGATGTTCTGCTGGAGCTGGGCCGTCTTGGCCGGCGAGATCTGGCGGTGGGCGCTGTCGCCGAATCCGGTGGTCACGCCGTAGATCGGGATCTCGCGGTCGATCAGCTCGAGCTTGAGGCTCCGGCTGGCCCGGACGGCCTCGGCCGCGTGGTCGGACAGGGAAACCGTGCGGCCGGCCCGGGAGACCTCGAGCGCGTCGCGGATGGTGAGCGAGGCGCCGTCCAGCTCGAGCAGCGCTCCGCTCGCGATGTCGTGGGGCAGAGCGGTAGCGGTCATGAGGGAACTGTTCCCTGGTGATAGGCTCGGCGCAACCAAGACGCAGTCGATCGGCATCAACGTGCAGCTCAGTCGCCCTCTGGACAGCATTGACCGCAGGATTGTTGCGTTGCTGCAAGAGAGCGCCAAGCGCACGTTCGCCGACATCGGGAGCGAGGTGGGGCTGTCGGCGACCGCCGTGAAGCGCCGCGTCGACCGGCTCGAGTCAGACGGCGTGATCCTCGGCTACGGCGCGCGGATCAACTGGCGCGCGCTCGGCGAGGGAATCGAGTCGCTGATCGAGATCTACTGCGCCGACCGCACGTCGCCGGCCGACGTCGGGCGTTCGCTCGCGACGGTCGACGAGATCGTGTCGGCGTTCACGGTCTCGGGCGAGGCCGACGCGGTCATCCGGGTCCGGGTCGACAGCATCGACCACCTGGAACGGCTGGTCGAGCGCCTGCGGCGAGACCCGAACATCGTGCGCACGCGGACGCTGATCGTGCTCTCGACTCTGCTGGACCGGGCATGAGGACGTTCGCGCCACCGGACATCGAGATGGAGCGCCGGGACGACGGCTCGGTGATTCTGCGCTCGCGGGTCCCGTTGACCGAGTGGGAGCCGTCGATCACGGCGGTGCTGCGACGGCGCGCCGCCGAGCACCCGGACCGCGCGCTCGCCGCCCAGCGCGACGCCGAGGATCGCTGGGTCACGCTGAGCTATGGCGAGGCGGCGCAGAAGGCGGAGGTGCTGGGTGCGGGATTCAGGGCTGCGGGGCTCGGACCCGAGCGTCCGATCATGATCCTCTCAGGCAACTCGCTCGCCCACCTGCAGGTCAGCCTCGGCGCCTACGCCGCCGGAGTGCCGGTGATGCCGATCAGCGTCGCCTACTCGCTGATGAGCTCAGACCACGCCCGGATCCGCGCGATCGCGTCGCTCACCGAGCCGGGTCTGGTCTTCGCCGAAGACGCCGGCGCGTTCGCGCCCGCCCTCGATGCGCTCGCGCCTCGAGAGCGTCCTCGTGGCGCGGGGCGACCGCGAGGGCGCGCTGCGCCTGGATGACCTGCTCACCGGCCACAGCACGCTCGACGGCGATCCCGGTCCGGGCGCCGAAACGGTGGCAAAACTCCTATTCACATCAGGATCGACCGGCGTTCCCAAGGGCGTCATCAACACCCACCGGATGCTGTGCTCGGACCAGGCCATGCTCCAGGCCGTGTGGCCGTTCCTGGCCGAGGAGCCGCCGGTGCTGGTCGACTGGCTGCCCTGGAGCCACACGTTCGGCGGCAACCACAACCTCAACCTCGCCCTGTTCAACGGCGGCACGATCAACATCGACGACGGCCGGCCCGCGCCGCCGCTGTTCCCGCGCACGATCGCGGCGCTGAGCGAGCGTCCGCCCACGCTCTACTTCAACGTGCCGGCGGGATACGCGTTGCTCGCGCCGGCGCTCGAGAACGACCCGGGCCTGGCCGAGCGCTTCTTCAGCCGCCTGCGCTTCATGTTCTATGCCGCCGCCGCGCTGCCCGACGCGTTGGCGGAGCGGTTGCGAGCGCTGGCGTCCGAGCACGCCGACCACGACGTGCCGCTCACCTCGGCCTGGGGTACGACCGAGACGGCGCCCGGCGCGACCACCATGCATTACCTGGGCGCGCCCACCGGGTGCATCGGCGTCCCGAATCCGGGGGTCAGCGTCAAGCTCGCCCCGGTCGGCGACAGACTCGAGATCCGGGTCAAGGGACCCAACGTGACGCCCGGTTACTTCCGCGCGCCCGAGTTGACCGCGGCCACGTTCGACGAGGACGGCTTCTACCGCTCGGGCGACGCGGTCAAGCTGGTGGATGAGGACGACCCGAATCGGGGATTGATGTTCGACGGCCGGATCGCGGAGAACTTCAAGCTGCTGACCGGGACGTGGGTGGCCGTCGGCTCGCTGCGGACGCGGCTGCTCAGCGCGGCCGGAGTCTTGAACGACGCCGTGATTTGCGGCCAGGACGCCGCGTACGTGGCGGCGTTGGCGTGGGTGAACCAGGCCGAGGCCGGCAAGCTCTCCGGCGCCGAGTTGCGCGAGCACCTGTCGCGGGCGCTGGGCCGCCTCAACGAGGGTGCGGGCTCGGCCTCGCGGATCGAGCGGCTGCTGCTGCTCGAGGCGCCGCCGAGCCTCGACGCCGGCGAGATCACCGACAAGGGCTATTTGAACCAGCGGCGCTGTCTGGAATGCCGGGCCGCCGAGGTCGCGCGCCTCTACGCGGCCGACCCGGACCCGGAGCTGATCACCTCCGCGAATTAGGACCGCGGTGCACGATCAGCACCGGCCGCGACGAGTGTGCCGCGACGGCCTGGGCCACGCTCCCGATCAGGACACTCCCGAGGCCACTTCGCCCGTGCGAGCCGAGCACGATCAGGCCGCCGTCGTGCTCCTCGGCGGCCGCGACGATCGCCTTCCAGGCGGGCGCCGACTCGATCGCCGCACCGCGGGCGGAAAACCCCGCGCGTTCGGCGAGCGCGGCGCCGTCGGCCGCGACCTGCTCGGCCGCCTTCCTGACCTCGTCCGTCCGCCCGGCGTCGAGTTGGACCCCGTCGCTCGGGACGAAGCCGACCTCGAAGGGCTGCCACACGGTGACGACGAGTGCGTCGCGGCCAATCCCCAACTGGCGAGCGGCCTCATCGATCGCAAGCTTGGCCAGCTCGGAACCGTCGTAGGCGAAGATGACGGGCCCGACCGACGCGCCTGCGCTCATGGACTGGCGGCGTCCTCGACGGGCGCTCGCGTTGGCGCACGCTGGCGGACGCGGGCGAGGAGCGGCGGCGAGTACCAGGCGGGACCCTCCATGTTGATGAACCGCTCGAGCTTGGGGGTCTGCGGCCGCGCGCCACCGAGCGCGTAGAGCAGAACCGCGATCAACCCGCCGGCGATGGCGAGGCCAAACCCGATCCACAGCGCGATGCCGGTACCGGAGATCGGGTCACTCCCGACGGTGACCGCGAAATGCGCGAACACGGGCGCGATCATGAACGCCGCGACCGCACGCATGAGCTCGACGATCGCGAACACGCGCTGCAGGTTGTTCGAGGGCAGCGAGAACCCGGCCACGAACAGGGCCGGTGCGACGCTCGCGCCGAGCCCGACGCCGGTGAGTCCCGAGCCGATCAGCGTCAGCGTCTGACTGGGAGGGAGCTCGATCCGGAGGACCGCGATGCCCGCGGCGAGAAACGCCATGCCGACCAATGGCAGGTAGTGCATCCCACGGGTCTTCATCACGGCGCCGAGGGCAAACGCGGTGAGCACGGCGCCGGCCAGCTCGGGCAGGAACAGAAGCCCCAGGTGCAGCGGGGTGTAGTGAGGCGCGAGCAACGCCGCGGTCAGCGCGGTCGCCGACACGGAGGCGGCGGCCGCGAACAGGGCAAGGACGAGGGCGGCCACGGGGATCGTGCTCGAGAACAGGCTGCGGATCGTCAGCAGCGGGCGCTTCGAGCGGTACTGGTTGACGATCACCACCACGATCAGCGCCAGCCCGACGACCAGCGGCAGCACCGTGGTCGCCGACAGGAACGGATGCGTGAGCAGCTCTGAGGAGCCGTAGAACGCGGCGACGCAGCCCAGGGCCGCGAGGGCGATCACACCCGGGGACCACGGAGCCGTGCGATCCATCGGGGGTGAATCCTCGAAGGTGAGAATCGTGAGGATGAACGCCGTGAGCGAGACGAGCGCCACGATCCAGAACAGCGGCCGCCATGCGTTGGCGCTCGCCTGGATGCCTCCGACCGTGGGCCCGAGCGCCACGGCGCCGAAGATGCAGACGCTCATGATCACCGCCGTCTCGCGGAGCCGCTCGAGTCCGAAACTGAGTGCCAGCGGCGGCACGGCCGCGATCAGGAGCAGGCTCGTGCACACACCCTGGAGCACACGACCGGTGATGAACACCGCGGGACTCGACGCCGCCGCGGTCAGGATCGAGCCGAGCACGAGCACGGCCGCGTACAGGACCATCATCCGCCGCTGGGGCAGATGCTGCGCGAACTGGACCGCGAGCACCGTCCCGATCGCGTACCCGGCGTTGGCCAGGCCCGACCCCAGACTCATCGTCTGGAGGCTCGTGTGCAGGTCTTTCGCGATGACCGGCGTCAACGGCTGGAGCGCCGCCGACAGCGCGAGGTAGGGCACGAGGGCGAACACGACCATCGCCGCCGCGGCGGGATAGCGACCGGCCAGCCGGCCCTGTCGGATCGTTGGACGCTCGGCAAGCATCCGGCTAAGAGATAGCAGAGCGAGCTACTGGGCCGGGGCAGGCCTGACCGCGATCGTCACGTCGACCAGCGCGCACAGCCGGTCGCGCTCGTCGCGGAACTCATGCGTCCACGTCCACTCGCGGTCGTCGTGGCCTCGCAGCCTCGCGATCACGTCGAGCGTGCCGCCCGTCACCGGGCGCAGGAAGCTCGCGTAGTTGCTGAGGCCCGAGCCGACGTAGCCGTCCTTCCAGACCGCGTTCACCGTGGCCACCGACGCCACCGTCTCGGCCACGGCCGAGTAGATGCCGCCGTGGAGCAGCCCGAGCGGCTGCTTGAGGTTCTCGCGGATCTCGAAGCGCACGTGGGCCGAGTCGGGTTCGAGCTCGAGCCACACGAGGCCGAGCCACCCCTCGAAGCTGCGCTCGAGCGGGATCACCGGGTCGGGCAGCGACGCCCGGTCCCACAAGTCGGGCGAGTCGCTCAAGACGCGTTTTGGGTCGACGAGGCGGTCACCCGGCCCCCAGAACCACGGACTTGGTCTCGGTGTAGAAGTCGATCGCCTCCTCGCCGTGCTCCTTGCCGTAGCCGCTCGACTTCCAGCCGCCGAACGGCAGCTCGTCGTAGACCTTGGTGCGCGAGTTGATCCAGGTGTAACCGGCCTCGATGCGAGTCGCGGCTTCACGCGCGCGATGCAGGCCCTTCGTCCACACCGAGGAGCCGAGGCCGAACGGCGAGGCGTTCGCTCTCTGGATTGCCTCGTCCAGATCGGCGACGCGCCAGATCGGGAGCGCGGGACCGAAGACCTCCTCGGTGGCCATCGCGCAGTCGTGGGGCGGATCGACGACGATCGTGGGTGCATAGAAGAAGCCGTCTTGCAGATCCGGGTCCTCCGGGGGGCCGCCGCCGGTTCTCAGTTGTCCGCCCGCCTCCACGCTCCGATCCACCTGGGACGCGACCTCGGATCGCTGGGCTTCCGTGTGCATCGGCCCCATCTGGGTGCCCTGGGCATCGCCGCGGCCGACCTTCAGCCGCTTGGCCTTCGCGGTGATGGCCTCGATGACCTCGTCGGCCACCGACTCGAACACGTACACGCGCTTGATGGCCAGGCAGGCTTGGCCGCAGTTGTAGAAGCGGCCCATGCTCGCGGCACTCGCCGCAGCCGCGAGATCGGCGTCGTCGCAGATGATCATCGGGTCCGAGCCGCCGAGCTCGAGCGTCACGCGCTTGGTGCCCCGCGCGGCCTTGGCCATGATCTGCTCGCCGATGGGAGTGGAGCCGGTGAAGGCGATCTTGCGGACTTGGTCGTGCGTGACCAGGGCCTCGCCGGCGATCGAGCCCTTACCGGTTACCACGTTGAAGACGCCGTCGGGCAGGCCACCCTCGGCCAGGAGCTCGGCGAAGCGGAGAGTGGTGAGTGGCGTGGTGGCGGCTGGCTTGGCCACGACCGTGTTCCCGGCCACGAGCGCCGGCGCGAGCTTGTTGCAGAGCAGCGTGGTCGGGAAGTTCCACGGCACGATCGCGCCGACCACCCCGAGGGGCCGTCTCAGAACGTAACCCTCGACGCCGGGATCGAGATTCGCGGTGTGCGCGCCTCGGAGGGATTTCGAGAGGCCGACGTAGTGCAGCAGCGTGTCGATCGCCTTGGTGATCTCGATGCGGCTGTCGCGGAGTGTCTTGCCCTGCTCGCGTGTGAGCAT
This sequence comes from uncultured Solirubrobacterales bacterium, assembly GCA_963834625.1. GTDB lineage: Bacteria > Actinomycetota > Thermoleophilia > Solirubrobacterales > Solirubrobacteraceae > Palsa-465. The sequence continues at coordinate 217,691 of CAWICM010000003.1, forward strand.
CGGGATCAGCTCTTCGAGGTTCTCCTCGACGTGGTGGGCCGCGCGGCCCAGGATCTCACCGCGCTTGGACACGGCAAGTTCGGACCAGGGGCGCTGCGCTGTGTGCGCCGCCTGGACGGCGGCGTCGACATCGGCTTCGGTGGCGGTGGCGGTGCTCGCGAAGGGCCGACCGTCGGCCGGGTTGACCACCTCGAGCGGTTCGCCGGCGTTGGCGTGCTGCGCCCCGGCGATGAACGAGCCGGCGTAGGTGGTTTCCGTGGTCATGCGCCGACGAACTCCGGCTTGCGCTTCTCGACGAACGCGTGCAGTCCCTCGTCGGCGTCCTTGGAGCGGAACAGACTCTCCATGAGCTCGGCCTCGATCGCGAGCCCGTCATCGAGCGACTTCTCGCCGCCGAGGTGCACGCAGCGCTTGATCGCGGCGATGGCGAGGGCCGGGCCTGCGGCGAGTCGCTCGGCGTACTCGCGGACACTGGACTCGGCCTCATCGGTGTCGTAGACCTGGGCGACGAGGCCCATCTGGTGCGCTTCCTCGACGCCGTATGTGCGGCCGGTGATGAGCAGCTCTAGCGAACGGCTCGGCCCGATCAGCCGGGTCAGGCGCTGGGTGCCACCGTTGCCGGGCAGCAATCCGAGCGTCACTTCCGGGAGGCCCAGCTTGTAGGACCCGGTCGCGCCCAGGCGGATGTCGCAGGCCAGGGCGATCTCGAGCCCGCCTCCGAGGGCATGCCCGGCGATGAACGCGATGAACACCTGGGGCGCCAGGGCCATCTTGCGGAAGGCGGCCTGGCTCACGTGGATCATCTCCATGTTGGCCTCGACGTCGCCCTCGATGAAGCGCTTGATGTCCGCGCCGGCCGAGAAGAACTTGGGGTTGGCTGATTGGACGATGACCACGCGTGTGGCGCCGCCCAGCGCCTCGTCGACCGCGCTCGCGAACTCGGTCATGAAGGCCAGGTCGTAGGAGTTGGCCGGCGGGTGCTCGAGCGTGATGAACCCGATCGGTCCTTCGGTGGTGAACGTGACAGCCATGGTTATGTGAGCCCTCCGACGACGACAGACTTGATTTCCACGTAGGAATCGAGCGCCTCGATTCCGTGCTCCTTGCCGTAGCCAGAGGCCTTGACGCCGCCGAACGGCAGCTCGTCGTAGCCATAGTGAATCTGGTTGACCCAGGTCATGCCCGACTCGATCTCCTGCGCCGCCCGATGGATCAGCCGTGCGTCGTGCGTCCAGATGCTCGACCCGAGGCCGTACGGAGTGTCGTTCGCGCGGGTGATTGCCTCGTCGAAGTCGGTGAAGCGGAAGACGGGCAGGACCGGGCCGAACACCTCCTCGCGCGTGAGCTTTGAATCGTTGCCGGGGTCCGCGACCACCGCCGGCTCGAGGAACCAGCCCTTCGCCTGGTCGCTGGTCCCGCCCCCGATCAGCAGCTCGCCGCCCTTGGCCACGCCATCCTCGATCTGCTCGAGCAGCTCGTCGCGTCCCTGCTTGGTGTGGATCGGCCCCATTCTCAGCTTGGGCTTCTCGGCCTTGACCGTGCCGTCGCCCGGCTCGTAGCGGCCCACGCGCTCTGTGAGCTGAGAGACGAACGCGTCGTAGACCGAGTCATGCACGAACACGCGCTTGCACCCGAGACAGGCCTGACCGGCGTTCCAGTAGCGGCCGATGATGACCGCCTTGACCGCGGCGTCGACGTCGGCATCGGCGCAGATGATCACCGGATCGCTGCCGCCGAGCTCGAGGGTCACGCGCTTGAGGCCTTCGGCCGCGAGCTTCGCCACGCGGCGTCCTATTGCGGTGGAGCCGGTGAACGCGATGCGCTTGACATCCGGGTGGGTGACCAGAGCGTCGCCGATGTCCTTGCCGCGGCCGGTCACGACGTTGAGAACGCCGTCGGGGAGGCCGGCCTCTCCGAATAGTTTGGCCACCTCCAGCGTGGCGAGGGGCGTCGTGGCCGCGGGCTTGGCCACGACCGTGTTGCCCGAGGCGAGCGCCGGCGCGACCTTGGTCCCGAGCAGGGTGAGCGGGAAGTTGTAGGGCGTGATCGCCGCGCATACGCCCATCGGACGCCGGATCACCATGCCGTAGGCGGACCCGAGCGTGGACGGCAGGTCCTGGTAGGCGCCGCGCACCTTGGTCGCCGCCTCGGCGTAGTAGTGCAGGCCGTGCGCGAGGTGAGTCACCTCGCCCATCGCCTCGGCGATCGGCTTGCCCTGCTCGGCGGTCAGCGTCGCCGCCAGATCCTTGGCGTTGGCTTGCACGAGCTCCGCCGCCTTGGCGATGATCGCGGCGCGCTTCTCGACATCGGTCTTGGACCACTCGGTGAACGCGCGCTTCGCGGTCGCGACGGCCAGTTCGACGTCCTCGGGCGATCCCGCCGGGACGCTGTCCACGATCTCCTCGGTGGCCGGGTTGACCACCTCGAGCCGCTCCTCGTGAGCGGCGGCTTCGCGCCACTCACCTCCGATCAGCATCTCGGGCACGCTGGTTCTCCTCTCTAGGAAATGCGGTTCTCAAATACTCCTCGCGGAGCTCCTGGTAGTGGGCGGCGGCGCGACCGGTCCAGGCGAGCGCCGAGCCCGACAGCTCCTTCTTGACCCTGGCGGGGACACCCGCGGCGAGGACGCCCGGCGGGATGGTTTGCCGCTCCGACACGACGGCGCCGGCCGCGACCATCGCGCCGGCTCCGATGTTTGCGTGTTGGAGGACGATCGCGCCCATGCCGATGAGGGCGCCGTCTTCGATCGTGCAGCCCTCGAGCATCGCGCCATGGCCGACGACCACGTCGGATCCGATGACGGTCGGGAGGTCGGTGGCGCAGTGGATCACCGCAGTGTCCTGGATCGAGCAGCCCGGCCCGATCTCGATGTGCGAGACGTCGCCGCGCAGAACGGTGCCGAACCAGATGTTGGCCCGATCAGCTATCCGGACATCGCCGACCAGGACCGCTGTCGGGGCGAGGAACACGTCCTCGCCGATCGTCGGCGACACGCCGCCGAGCTCAACGATCGTGGCCACTTGACCTCACTGAGAGGAGACTATACGATGTCGGACGTTAGTCAAGTGTCACACGTTTCGGTTGAAAATCTCGCGCAGTGGACCGAGGAGCAGGTGCAGCAGCACCTGGCCGCCGGCAAGCTCGTCGAGGGTCTGCAGCACATGTCGCCCAAGTATCTGGAGGGCATGCGCCGGATCCTGACCGTCTCGGCCGACACCGAGTTCGTCAGCGCGCCCGCGTACCTGCGCGCGGCCCAGCACGCGCCCGCTCTGAACAACTTCGGGTCGGCGATGTCGATCATCCAGGACGAGCTGGCCCACGCGCACATCGGCTACCGGTTATTGGGCGATCTGGGCGTCGACATGGACGAGCTCGTGTATGAGCGTCCCGCGGGTTCGTTCAAGTACCCGTACGCCTTCGACGTGCCGCTGAACTCGTGGGTCGAGCTCGTGTGCGCGAACGCCCTGTATGACCAGGCCGGGTTCGTGTTGCTGTCCGACGTGTACCAGTCGAGCACGTTCGGGCCGTGGAAGCGGGCCCTGGCCAAGGTCGACAAGGAGGAGACCTTCCATCTGCGCCACGGACGGACCTGGCTGCGCAAGCTGGTTCGCGATCCGTCCGGCCGCGAGGAGGTCCAGCAGGCGATCGACTGGATGTTCATCCTGACGCTGGAGTGGTTCGGGCTGCCGGACTCGTTGAAGCAGCACTCCGAGCAGCTGGATTACGGCTTCAAGGGCAAATCGAACGATCAGCTGCGGCAGTGGTGGATGTCCGAGGTCGTGCCGTTCATGGACGAGATCGGGATTTCCGTGCCGGCGCATTTCGACGCCGAGGCGGACCGGTACGTGATCGACTGCCCGTTCCCGGCGGCGTTCGACTCCGAGCAGCGTGTGTGGCTGCTCGACGCGGGGGCGATTTCGTGGGATGACGTGCTGGTCCGGTGGCGCGCGAGGGGTCCGATGAACCAGGACTACGTGCGTACGTTGCAGCGCGGGTACCAGACGACTTCGTTGCGGAGGGCTTCGTGAGCTCTTTGGTCGAGGCCCGGCTTTGGGAAGCGCTTCGCGGCGTGGAGGATCCCGAGATCCCGGTGTCGGTGGTGGGCATGGGCCTGATCGTGTCGCTGGCGTACGTTGAGTCCGAGCGGCGGGCGGATCTCCAGATCACGTTCACCGCGATGGGGTGTCCGGCGATGGACTTCATCGAGGAGGACATTCGTTCCGCGTTGCTGGCCGACCCGGACGTGGATGTCGTGGACATCGAGGTGGTCTGGGATCCGATCTGGACGAAGGCCCGGCTGCGGGACGATGCGCGCTCGAAGATGCGCTCGCTGGGGATCGCGGTGTGAGCCGTTCCGGCGAGACTGTCTGGGAGGTCTTTGCGCGCAAGGAGTACGCCGAGCCGCTGCACCACGTTGGCACGGTGACCGAGGAGGATGAGGATCTGGCGCTGGTCTCGGCGCGGGCCATCTACGACGAGCAGCCGTGGATCCACATGATCCTCGTGCCCCGCGGAGCGATCCGGGAGGCGATCAAGGCGTGAGCGCCACCATGATCTCGCTCGTCGGCTCCCTCGCCGACAACAAGAGCGCGCTGGGGCGGCGCTACGGCGAGTGGGCTGTGAGCGCACCGACAATCGAGTCCGCGGTAGCCGCGGCAGCCATGGCGCAGGACGAGCTCGGCCACGCGCGATCGACATACCCGGTGCTGGCCAAGCTCGGCGTTGAGCGTTCGGACTCTGGGTTGGACGCGGGCCAGCCCATGCCGGTGATCGCGTCCGAGCTGCCGGACTGGGCATCGGTCATCGCGGCGAACCTGGTGGTGGATGGTGTGTTGACGACGTTTGTGGCTGGTGCACGGGACAGCTCTGTCGAACCGCTGGCGCAGCGGGCGCGGAAGATCCTGCAAGAGGAGGGCGCGCACAAGGTTCATGCCGAGGCGTGGGCGCGGCGTATCGGGCGGGTTGGCGGATGACGGATTTGCGGCTGCTCGTGCAGCGGATCGATGAGATGTGGGCCTCGGCCGCGCGGTGGCCCGGCCCCGACGATCACCCGGGCTATCGCGATGCGATGGCGGCCGGGATGGTCGGCTCGAGTCCGGCCTCGATTCGTGCACAGGTGCGGGATTGGCTGACGCCGCTCGTGGCCGGCGTGTCTCTCGATGAGCCGGCGGACTGGTCGGATTGGGACGAGGTTTCTCGGCGATGACGGTGAGGTGTCCGTTCTGCGACTCGGGGGACGTCGAGGTGGTGTCGCCCTGGGCCGGCCAGATCATCACCTGCCAGATGCGCTGCCGGACCTGCAACACGTACTTCGAGGCGATTCGCGAGGAGTTCGATCGGGAGGCGAGCCGTTCATGGACGACCAGCTCCGCAGACGATCGGTAGGCGCCCCGGCGGCACGATCGCTGCTGCTGACCATCCTCGGCGAGTACGTGCTGCCCCGCGATGAGCCGGTGTGGCAGGAGACGCTGGTCGGCGCACTCGTATCCGTCGGTCACAGTTCGCAGGCGGCTCGGCAAGCCCTGGCACGGAGCGTGCGCGGCGGGTGGCTCGAGACCTCGCGCCACGGGCGTCGAGCTCGGGTGTCGCTGAGCTCGGGTGCGGCATCGCTTCTGGAGACCGGAGCCTCCCGGATCTACTCGTTCGGCTCGCCCTCGAGCTGGGACGGGCGCTGGCTCGTCCTGATCCTCCGCGTGCCCGAGGAGCGACGCGAGGTGCGCCACCACCTCCGCACCCGCCTGGCCTGGGCAGGCCTGGGGTCGATGGGCGGTGGGGTGTGGCTGACCCCGCACGTCGAGCGCGAGGCCGAGCTACAGGCCGCGATCCAGTCGGCACCGGCGGCAATCGCCACCTCGTTCGTGGCGTCGCTGGGGCAGCTGGGGCGGGCTTCCGACGTGGCCGCGGCCGCGTGGGACCTCGATTCGGTCCGCTCGCAATATCAGGCGTTCATCGATGACTTCGCCGCGATCCGACCCTCCTCGGGCGAGGCGTTCTTCCGGATGCAGACCCTGCTCGTCCATGCCTGGCGCAGGTTCCCCTTCCTCGATCCGGACCTTCCGACCGAGCTGCTGCCCACGGGTTGGCCGCGCGGGCGCGCCCACGAGCTGTTCACCGGTCGGCACTCGGCATGGGCGGGGGCGGCGCGGGCGTGGTTCGAGGAGCTCGAAGCCGGCGGCTCGCCCCGGGCGGCCCGGGCGGCATGACCGCGCTTGGGAAGTAAGGGGGACTATTTCCCAGTTTCTTCCCAAGCGCTTGTGAACATCTCGGCATCGCCGGGAGAAAGTCGTTTTTAGTCACGCACGCGTGGGAACCCCAGGGAGTGCCCGTCCAAACATAAGAACGCCGCGACGAGTTCGGTAGCACGCTCTGACGCGGCGGAGGATCGGCAGCGCTGGCACAACTGCGCCGGCCGTCGGCAACCACACAGCGTGGATTAACACCCCGCGCGCTAAGTCCAGGAAGGCGGACGTATGAGCAAGCGTCAGCGTCGTCGCGTGGCCAAGCGCCGTTCCGTGCACACCGAGCATGTGAAGCGTCGGAGCGTCTTGGATCCGAGGTTGCCCATCGCCCTGGCTGTCGTTGCCGCGCCGGCGGTCGTCGCGCCGACCGCGCATGCATCCCCGGCCACTCACCACGTGGACGCGGCGGCACTAAGCGGCGTCCTTGCTCATCACGCCTCCCTGGACCGGCTAGCCGTCGTCCACGAGCCAAGCGCCCTGGGTGAGGCCCATCGCTCGCACAGAGTCATGACGGGCTCCTTCGCCGGGCTCGTGCGGCACGACGCCGCCGAGGCTACTTCCGGCGGCGCTCCGCCGAGGACCACCCCGGCTGCGCCGGCACCACCTCCCGCCGGCACCCCTGCGCCCGCCGCAACCCCGGCACCAGCCCCTGCCGCCACCCCTGCGCCCGTCGCACCTGTGCCCGCCGCAACCCCCGCGCCTACCGCGCCCACGCCGGCCTACGCCGGAGCTGCGCCCGCCGTCACACCCACGCCAGCCGCGACACCGACTCCCGCCCCCGCCGCGACTCCTACGCCATCCCCCGCCGCGACAGCGCCGGCCGCGCCCGCCCCGGCCGACACCGGAACCGCGCCCGCGCCGGCCACCACCCAAACGCCCGCCACGCTCACCCCGGCGGACATCGGGACCGCGCTCGCCCCTGCCGCCACTCCTACTCCGACCACGCCTGCCCCAGCTGACACCGGAACCGCGCCTGCGCCGGCCACCACCCAAGCGCCCGCGGCGCCAGCGCCTTCGGATGCCGGTGGAGCGCAATTGGCGCCGGCTCCCTCGGCGACCCTTGCGCCGATCGAGGCTCCTTCGGACAGCGTCGCCAGCGGCGTTCCGTCATCCGGGTCTGTCGGCGGTCCGCAGGACGTGTTGGCGCCGCCGGCGTCGCCGTCCAGCAACCCGGATGCGCCGCCCATGGTCCCCAATCCGACGCCGGCCGCACCCGGCAACTTCGGCATCTCAGCCGGCGCGAGCGGCTGTGCCGTCGTCTGCCTCGGCGGGACATTCGTGGCCACGCCGCAGGGCAACTACTTCGTCCCCGAGGCCGGATTTGGGGTCGGCGGGTCGGTGAGCGTTGATGCCGGTCCAAAGGTCACCGCCCCGGAGGGACCGGAGCTGCAGGGCTCGAGCTCGTACAACTTCGATGCCGGGCCGGCCGAGATTGGCGCGTCCGGCAAAGTGAGCGTGCCGTTGGAGAACCCCTCCCTGGGCAACATCGGCGTCGAGGGCAACGTCGGCGTAGCCAACGCCCCAGGTCCACTCAAGGATCTCAACGTCGGGGGCACGTACAGCTACGACAAGGGTCCCGCCGGCGGCGTGGGCTACGACGCCGGCCCGCTGTTCGGGCTCTCGGAGCAAACCAAAGGCGTCGTGACCTATCCGATCAAGCTGCCAGACGTCTCGCAGACCACGCCGCCGGATGCCAACGGCGTGTCCGACGTGATCACGCAGACCGGCGCCGAAGGCCCGCCGGCGATATCCGCCACGCGCACCCTCCCGTCCGGCTATCCGGACGGGCAGGGCGACACGGTCACCCTGAACCCCGACGGCTCCTACACCGTCCACACCTCCACCGCAGACGTGACGACGTTCGGCCCCAATTACCTGAATCAACAGGGGACCGATCAGAGCCAGGGCGGGACGCTCACCCATCAACTGATCGACACGCTCGGGCAGCGCACGGATCAGTACACGTGGCAAGGCACCGACGGAAGCACCATCACGCAGACGCCGTCCGGAACGCTCACCCAGACCAACCAGGACGGGTCGACGATCCAGCAGTCGGCGTCTGGCGTCGTCACTCAGACCAATCCGGATGGCAGCACCGTCACGTACGACCCGAGCACCGGGACGACCACGACCAGCGACGGTCATTGGTTCGGCACCAGCACAACGTTCAATCAGGACGGCTCGGTGACGCAGACCAGCCCGGGGATGACGACCACGTGGGACTCGTCCGGCCAGGGACTGACGACCGCCAACACCGGAGACGGTTTCGCGTTCCCGATGTCCACCTCCGAGCCCGCGCCGACCGCACCCGCGATCCCACCGTCGATCTCGCTGCCGCACAATCCGAACGCGCCGGCGCCGGCACCAACCGACACGACCCGCGCCACGCCGGCACCCGCCCACCGACACGACCCCCACGCCCGCACCCACTGACACCACGCCAACGCCCGCACCCGTCGACACCACGCCAACGCCCGCACCCGTCGACACGACACCGGCACCGGTCGACACGACCCCCGCGCCCGTGGACACGACCACCACACCAGCCTCCCATCGACACCACACCAGCTCCCATCGACACCACACCAGCTCCCATCGACACCACACCAGCACCGATCGACACCACCCCCTCCCCCGACACCACCGACTCGATCGACTCGGGCTCGCTTGATAGCGGATCTCTCGACAGCGGATCGCTCGACAGCGGATCGCTCGACAGCGGATCGCTCGACAGCGGATCGCTCGACAGCGGATCCCTGGGTGGCGACATCAGCGGTGGCGACATCAGCGGTGGCGACATCAGCGGTGGCGACATCAGCGGTGGCGACGCCGGCGGTGGCGACGGCGGCGGCGACTGACATCACCGGCGCTAATCTGCGCCGGCGACGAGCACCCAGACCACATCCACCACTGCTCCACGGCCGGCGGCTCGAGCTGCTCGACATCCCGGGCGACCCGAGCGCGACCCCGTTGGTGCTGCTGCACGAGGGTCTCGGGTCCGTCGGCCTGTGGCGAGGGTTCCCCGAGCGGCTGGCCGACGCGACGGGCCGGCGAACGATCGCGTTCTCACGGTACGGACACGGCCAGTCCGATCCGCCGGCCACGCCGCGCACGCCGGCGTTCATGCACGAGGAGGCACTCGAGGTCCTGCCGGAGCTGCTCGCCGCACTCGAACTGCAAACCCCGATCCTGATCGGGCACAGCGACGGCGCCTCGATCGCGCTGATACATGCCGCCCACCATCCCGTCGAGGCGGTGGTGGCGATCGCTCCGCACGTGTTCGTCGAGGACATGTGCGTGCGGGAGATCGAAAAGGCCCGCACCGCGTACCGGGAGACCGACCTGCGAGACAGGCTGGGCCGGCATCATCGCGACCCGGACGCGGCGTTCTTCGGCTGGAACGACGTGTGGCTCGACCCGGCATTCCCCGAGTGGGACATCACCGGCGAACTCGAGCGAATCAGCTGCCCGCTGCTGCTGATCCAGGGCGAGCGCGACCAGTACGGCACGATGGCCCAGCTCGACGCGATCGAGCAGCGCGCCACGGGCCCGGTGACGCGCGTGCATCTCGATTGTCAGCACTCCCCTCCAACCGAGTCCCCGCAAGAGACGGCCGCAGCGATCACAAGGTTCATCAACGGCCTCGACATCCAGGTGCGCGAGGAGCAGTTCGACACCCCGATCTCGGCGAGGCTCGTCGCGGACTACGTGGCCGAGATCAAGGCCATGTATCCGGAGTGGACGCCCAACGTGCCACCGCGAATGACGGGCAGAGACGTCGAACCGCCGGGCGGCCGCTGGCTCGTCGCCTACCTCCGCGAAGAGCCGGTCGGCTGCGCCGGGCTGAAGCGCCTGGACGAGCGAACGGCTGAAATCAAGCGGATCTACGTAGCGCCAAACGCCCGAGGCGTCGGCATCGCGCGGGCCCTCCTCGACCGCCTGGAGCAAGCCGCACGAGAAAATGGCTACGAAACCGTGAGACTCGACACCGGGGCCAAGCAGCCGGCCTCGGTGTCGCTCTTCAGCTCGAGCGGCTACGAGCCGATCGCCGACTACAACGGCAACCCGGTGGCCGCGCACTGGTTCGAGAAGCGCGTGGCTTGACGCCCGCCGCGTTCTCTGACTAGAGTCAGACAATGTCGCTCCCGCGGGCCCAGCTCGACCAGGTACGCAGCTTCAACCGGGTGGTGACCAAGCGGATCGGGGTCCTCGACGATCACTACCTGGGGCGCAGCCGCCCCGTCGGCCAGGATCGGATGCTGTGGGAGATCGGGACCGATGGCTGCGAGGTGCGGGCGCTTCGGGCTCGCCTTGGGCTCGACGCCGGCCACACCAGCCGGCTGCTGCGAGCCCTAGAGGCCTCGCAGCTGATCGTGGTCAAGCCGAGCGACACCGACCGCCGCGTGCGGATCGCCCGGCTCACCAAAGCCGGGCGATCCGAGCGCGCGCTGCTCGTCCAGCGAAGCGACGAGCTCGCGGCGTCGGTCCTGGCACCGCTCGAGGACGACCAGCGCAACGAGCTGATCGCCGCGATGCGGACCATCAGACGCCTGCTGAGCGCGACCGAGATCGAGATAAGACCGGTCGACGCGGCCTCGCCGGATGCCCAGCGCTGCGTCAACGCCTACGTCGCCGAGCTCAACCGCCGTTCGAACGTTCCCTACGACCCGGCCAAGGGAGTCTCTGCCGAGCCCCACGAGCTCAACCCGCCGGCGGGCCTGTTCCTGGTCGCCTACCGGCAGGACGAGGCGATCGGGTGCGGCGCGGTCAAGCATCACCCCGGCGCGCCGTCGGAGATCAAGCGGATGTGGGTGGCGGAGTCGGCCCGGGGACTTGGCGTCGCCCGTCGCCTCCTGATCGAGTTGGAAGCGGACGCCAGGAATGCCGGCGCCGACGCGGCGCGCCTCGAGACGAACGCGACGCTGATCGAGGCGATCGCCATGTACCGCTCGGCGGGCTACGTCGAGGTCCCGCCGTTCAACGACGAGCCGTTCGCCCATCACTGGTTCGAGAAGGCGCTTTGAGCGTCCGCCTGACGTTCGTCGGATCCGGGGACGCGTTCGCGGGCGGAGGGCGCTTCCAGACCTGCCTTCACCTCGAAGCCGACGGCGCCGAGCCGCTCCTGATCGACTGCGGCGCGACCGCGCTGACCGCATTCAAACGCATGCGCATCGATCCCGCCGGCATCGGTCACGTAGCCCTGACCCACCTCCACGGCGACCACTTCGGCGGCCTGCCCTGGCTCGTCCTCGACGGGCAGTTCGCCAAGCGCACGAGACCGCTCGAGATCCTCGGACCACCGCTCACGACAGAGCGCTTCGCGCAAGCCTTCGAAGCGCTCTACCCCGGCGCGCTCACCGCCGAGCGGCCGTTCGAGACCCGTATCCAAGAGTTCAGAGAGCGAACAACTATCACCCACGGGCCGGCCAGGATCACGGCCTACCCGGTCAAGCACACACCGGCGACCATGCCCCACGCGCTCCGGGTCGAGTACGCCGGCAAGCTGATCGCCTACTCGGGCGACACGGAATGGACCGAGACGCTGATCGAGGCCTCGCAAGACGCGGACCTGTTCATCTGCGAGTGCAACTTCTTCGACCGGCGGGCGCCGGGCCACCTCGACTACCGGACGCTCGTGGAGCACCGCACCGAGCTCACCGCACGGCGCATCGTCCTCACCCACATGAGCGACGAGATGCTCGCGCACCTCCCGGAAGTCGAGCTGGAAGCGGCCAGCGACGGCGCGGTGATCGACATATGATGGATCTCTCGTGAGTGAGGTGGAGGTCTCCCCCAAGACGGGGCCAAACGGGCAACCACACGTGGCAACCGCGCAGCTCTCGGTGGCCGACGTGGTCGGCGCCACGATCGCGGCCCAGGGCGTCCACGATGCATTTGGAGTGATCGGCAGCGGCAACCTGGTGGTGACCAACGCGCTGTGCCGAGGCGGCGCGCAGTTCCACCCACGCCCGGCACGAGATGAGCGCGACGTGCATGGCCGATGGCTACGCGCGCGTCAGCGGTCGCGTCGGCGTGGTGAGCGTGCACCAGGGGCCGGGCCTGACCAACACCATGACCGGCCTGGCCGAGGCGGCCAAGAGCCGGACGCCGATTCTGGTTCTCGCGGGCGAGACGCCCGCCGCCGCGCTGACGTCGAACTTCCGGATCGACCAGCACGATCTGGTCGAGTCGGTGGGCGCGATCGCCGACCGCGTTCACAGCGCCAAGACCGCCGCCGACGACGCCGCCCGGGCCTACCAGCGAGCGGTCACAGAGCGCCGCCCGGTCGTGCTGATGCTGCCGATCGACATTCAGCCCCAACCCGCCGTCCAGACCGAGCCGTCCAAACCGCCCCCGCCCCGGCTCCAGCCGCCCGCACCGCCGGACGAGGCGATCGCAGCCGCAGCCGAGCTCCTCAAGACCGCGAAGCGTCCGGCCATCATCGCCGGCCGCGGCGCCGTGCTCGCCGACGCCGGCCCAAGCCTCGAGCAGCTTGGCGAGACCGTCGGCGCGATCCTGGCCACCTCGGCGCCGGCCAACGGCCTGTTCGCCGGCCTCCCCTACGCCCTCGGAATCTCCGGCGGGTTCGCCAGCCCGTTCGCCGCCACCCTGCTGCCTCAGGCCGACGTCGTGCTGGTGGTCGGCGCCTCGGTCAACCACTGGACGACCAAGCACGGCGCTCTGATCGACTCGGGCGCCAAGGTGATCCAGGTCGACCTCGAGCCGAGCGCGATCGCCCGCAACCGCCCCGCCGACCTGGCCATCGTGGCCGACGCCAAGGCAACGACCACGAGCACTAAACGAAGCCCTGAGAAGCCGAGGCCACACGAACGAAGGTTTCCGCACCCCGGCGATCGCGGCCCAGATCGCCGCCGGCGCGTGGCGCCACGACCCCTACGAGGACGCGTCCACGGAGGACTGGATCGACCCACGCACGGTCAGCATCGCGCTCAACGAGCTCCTGCCGACGAGACCGCGCGGTCGCGGTCGACTCGGGCCACTTCCTCGGCTACCCCTCGATGTATCTCGAAGTGCCCGATGCCCGCGCCTGGGTGTTCCCGAACGGGTTTCAGGCGGTGGGGCTGGGCCTCGGCAACGCGATCGGCGCGGCCATCGCGCAGCCGGCCCGGCCGACGGTGGCGGCGATCGGGGACGGTGGCGCGTTCATGGCGCTGGCCGAGCTCGAGACCGCGGCCCGGCTCAAGCTCACGCTGCTGGTCGTGATCTACGACGACGCGGCGTACGGCGCCGAGGTCCATCACTTCGCGCCGATGGGCCACGACGTCTCGCTGGTGCGCTTTCCCGACGCCGACCTGGCGGGGATCGCCCGGGCCGCCGGCGCCAAGGCGGCCACGGTCCGGCGCACCGAGGACCTGGCGGTGGTGGAGGAGTGGCTGGTAAACCCGCACGGCCCGCTGGTCCTCGACGTGAAGGTGAACCCGACGATCTGCGCGGAGTGGCTCGAGGAGGCCTTCCGCGCGGGCTGAACCCAAGGAGAGAAACCAACCATGTCAAGCACCCAGGCCGGTCAACTCCCCGCGCTGATCGGGGCGCTCGCCGATGGAAGTGTCGAGATCGTCGACCTCACCCAGCCGCTCAACGAGTCCACGCCGGTGATCAAGCTCCCGCCCCCCTTCGCCAACACCCCGGGCCTCTCACGCGAGGAGATCAGCCGATACGACGACCGCGGACCCGCGTGGGCCTGGTACACGCTGACCATCGGCGAGCACGTCGGCACGCACCTCGACGCGCCGATCCACTGGGTCACCGGCAAGGATGGGGCCGACGTGGCCTCGGTCCCGGCCACGACCCTGATAGGGCCGGCCTGCGTGATCGACAAGACCGCGGAGACCGAGGCCAACGCGGGCTACCTGCTCACGGCGGAGGACCTGAATCAATGGGAGGCCGAGAACGGCCGCGTCCCCGACGGCGCGTGGGTGCTGCTGCGCACGGGCTGGGGATCGCGCGCCCAGGACGAGGCCGCGTTCCTCAACGTGGGCGAGAACGGCCCCGAGACGCCGGGCCCCGACGTCGAGGCCTCGCGCTGGCTGGCCCAGGAGCGCAACATCTCGGGCTTCGGCGTCGAGACCGTGGGCATCGACGCCGGCGCCGCCGGCGGGTTCGACCCGCCCTTCCCACTGCACAACCTCCTGCTCGGCGCCGGGCGGCTCGGGCTCACCCAGCTGGCGAACCTCGAAAAGCTCCCGATCACCGGCGCGCTGATCGTGGTCGCGCCGCTGCGGCTAGTCGGCGGAACGGGGAGCCCGAGCCGGGTGTTCGCCTTCGTGCCCCGCTAGTTAGCCTGTTGGCTGATCGGGGCGTGTCGCATAGACCATCGCCGTTGTTGGTGACGCACAACCAGCCGAAGCAGCCGCGCGGACTTTGGCGATGCACCTAACACATACGTACCTTCAGCGCCAAAGTCCGGGCCGCGTCGGCCCGCCGCCCGAGGGTGTTTGTGACTCAATCACAACTATTCTCCGGTGCGTCACCTTTGCGCGACAGTCTCATTCGTTGTCAGTAGCAGCGTTCCGCGGGTAGGTCGTCGGTGCGGCGAGGGAACGAGCGTGGTTCGTCAGCGGCGCGCCGGGCCGCTCGGGGGACCGCGCCCATCGAGGTCCCGGGGGACATCGAAGAGCGGGTCCGCGCGCTCTGCCTGGCGCTACCCGAGGTGACGGTGCGCGTCGACGAATCACGAACCAGGGCGAGGTCGACGGCGCACTCGTTCGACATCCGCCGCAGGTCGTTCTGCCTGCTCGTGGCAGTGGAGAACGCGACCGGCAAGGCCGTCCCGCTGCTCGTGTTGCGTGCCGACCCGCACGATCGCGAGGCATATTTGTCGATTGGCCACCCGTTCTTCGCCTCGCGAGGTGGCCGCGATCGCATCGGGGTGCTGCTCACCAAGAAGACGGACTGGGAGGAGATCCGAGAGCTCGTGACAGAGAGCTACCGGATCCTCGCGCCGAAGAAGCTCACGGCACAGCTCGACTGAGGCGGCGGGCTGGAGTCCGCCGCCTCAGATCGCAGTCGCGTCAGTCGTCGCCCAGGTACGCAGCCGGCAGGTTCCGGCCGGGCACCTGGTCCGGCTTGTAGATCTCCGGATCGCCCGGATACGCGACCCGCCAATCGTGTGCCGAGTACCAGTCGTAGCGGTTCAGCAGCTGCGGGTTGACGCGGTCTGGGCCGTCGAAGTGATGCTCGGCCGCCTGCTGGAGGCTCCACGCCTGCCAGGTCTCGTACATCGAGCGCATGTTGGCCGGCACGACGCCCTGCGGCTGGCGCTCGGCCGGGGTGGATCCTGCCGTTGCTGGGCTCAGCGAGGTCGGGCCGCCGGGGGCGCCCAGGTTGAGCGGGATCTTGTTCGGCTGCACCTTGTACGGCTTGAAGTTCCACTTGCCCGGCTTGTTCGTGAACGCGCCGTACATCGGCTCGGCCGCGTCGTCCTCCTGATTCATCGGACGGACGCCGAGGATCTGCTCGATCGTCTTGACCATGTTGAGCTGCGTGTAGTAGCTGCTGTCGACACCGGACGCCGAGTACGGGCTGACCACGAACGCCGGACCGCGGTGGCCGTCGACGTGATCGACGCCGTTCTGGGTGTCGTCCTCCACGATGAAGATCGCGGTGCTCTTCCAGAAGCGGCTGTGGGAGATCGTGTCGACCACACGGCCGACGGCGAGGTCGTTGTCCGCGACCTGGGCGACCGGAATCGGGACCGAGGTCTTGTTCGAGACACCAGTGGCCCCAGTGTGGTCGGTCATCAGCCACATGAACGTCAGGTTGGGCATGCGGCCGCGATGCTCCTGCTGTTGGAACACCGGCAGCCACTGATCGACCCGGTACTGGTCGGGAATCGAGAGCTGGAAGTTCGGGTAGCAGGCCTCAGTGATCTTCTGGAGCGACGGGATGTCCGCTTTCGCCCTCACCCATTGGCAGGGGTTGCTGATCGGCTCGGGGCCCTTGCGCCCGTGCTCGAGCCATTGCGACTCCGCGTACCACTGATCCCAGAGGGGCGCGTTCGCCGCCAGGCTGTACGGATTGTGGATGTACTCGCCGAAATTCTGCACGCTCGCCCCAGCCTTCTCGGCCGCGTTCCAGAGGAAGCCGTCGCGCTGGTAGGCGAGCGCGTCACCCCCCTGCGACGGATAGGACCGGTAGAACGCGCCGAACTCCTTCTCGAGGTAGTCGTTGGCCTCGGCCTGGACGAGCCAGTTGTGCCCGTCGGCTGACACCGTCCCCTCGTCGTAGAAGTTGTCGAGATCGCCGTACCGCTTGGCCAGCGTGTGGAAGTTCGGGCTGACCTGCGCACCGAACTGCGCGTCGGCCGGGTCACCGTTACCTTCTCCAAGGTCACCGAGCACCTGGTCATAGGTACGGTTCTCCTTGACGATCACGACGACGTGCTTGATCGGCGAGGTTCCGCCGAGATGGGCCGGGATGACCTTCGGCACGGTGTCGTAGTGGCCTTGGTTGATCGGCTTGATCTGCGACCAGTCGTTGTCGGTGAAGACGGTCAGGGTGTCCCGCGGGATCTTCTTGTCGCCCGGCATCGTGAACTTAGTCACGCTGCCCGTGTCGTCATAGGTGTTGTGCCCCGTCGCGATCGACGTATTGGGACCTTCGTTGATCTTCGACTCAGGACCCCGCGCGCCGATGCCCTTGTCGTTGGTGACGACGATCTTGCCGGTGCCGAGAGCCGGGTCGGGCTGGACCTGCACGGGGTACCAGTCGGTCGGGATCAGCCCGACGAACCTCATCCGCGAGGACAGGCCGCGGTACCGATAAACCGCGATCGCGTTGTCACGCCCGATGCTGACCAGTACGTGGCTGGGGTTTGACATGCTGATCGCGTTCGCGTAGCTGCCGACCTTGGCGCCGGGCACCGGATTGGTTCGCACCGTCTGGGCGACGCGGTTGTGGCGCTCATCGATCAAGGACAGGCTGTCGTCGTTCGAGTTGGCGACGAACAGCGTGTTGCCGTGCTGGAAGAGCGCGGTCGGCTGAAGGCCGACCGGGATCTCACGGGTCTCCTTGCCGGTGTTCAGGTTGACGACCGACACGGTGCCGGTGATGGCGGCACCAGTCGTCCGGCTCGACACGATCGGCGTGCCGTCGGAAAGGTTGGTGAACTCACCGTGCGTCGCCCGATGGCCGCCCTCGTTGGAGACGTAGGCGACCGTGCCGTTGTGGGCGAGGACGACCTGACGTGGCGCGTTGCCGACCGGGATCCGATTGGCCAATGTGTCGGTCTGCGTGTTGATCACGCCGAGCGTGTTGTTGCCGTTGAGCGTCACGTACAGCGTGTTGCCGTTCGGGGACAGGGCCATCCCGGAGGGCAGCCAGGCCCCATTCGGATCGCTTGGACCGATGTTGGGGTTGCACGCCGACGAGGTGAGAGCCGAGCCGCACAGCGCGATCTGCCCCTCCTGGGCCGCAGCGCCGGTGGCCTGGTTGAAGCTGAACTTGTCGAGCCAGGTCGACTGAGGAACCCACAGGGTGCCGCCATCGGAAGAGAACAGCGGGCCATCGGCGCCCACATTGAAGTCCTCGGCGCTGCCGGACCCGGTGTCAAGCCCGGTCTGGGAGACGATCGCGTCGGTGCGCAGGTTGACGATCGTCAGGAAGCCGGAGAAGTCGTTCCAGCCCAGGGCCGCGAGATACGTGCCGTTCGGGCTGATCGTGCTCGACACGAGCCGGGCGTTGCCGTCGAGGATGCGGGTGCCCAGCGGTGAGATCCACTGGTTGGTGGGGAGAAGGATCGCGCCGGCATAGGTGTGACCGACCTTCTCGTGGCGGAACGGGTTGAAGCCACCGATGGCGGCGGAGGCGACAGCCACCACGGCCAGGCACGATGCGAGTGACGCAGCGATCGCCACACGACCGCGCCGACGCCTCCGAGTCCGAATCGACTGGAGATTGCTCATGGCAGACTGCCTCCCCACGGACGGTGTGAGCTGGCCGCCCTGCTGCGGGCGGTGGCGCTGTGACCGGAGCGCCGGCGGCACCCTATCACTCGTCCGCATAGGTGTGGGGGTTACTGATCTGTGTCCGCATTGACGCCATGTCGCGCGCCTGACATTCGTGCGTCGTCAGCACTCACGCGGCTCGAACCCGCCGGTTATATTGGGCGTCGTGCACGCCGTGCGGGCGACAGGGCTGGTCAAGCGCTTCGGCGCGACGACCGCGGTCGACAGGCTCGACGTCACCATCGACTCCGGCGAGGTGCGCGGGCTGCTCGGCCCCAACGGCGCCGGAAAGACCACGCTTCTGCGGATGCTGTTCGGACTGATCCGGCCAGACAGCGGCACCGTCGAGCTGCTCGGCCGCAGGCTGGATCATCTCGGCGGCGACGTGCTGGACGCAGTCGGCGGCTTCGTCGAAGAGCCATCTTTCTATCCGTATCTGTCGGGGCGCGCCAACCTGCGGCTGCTGGCCAAGCTCGACGGGCGGCGCACCGACGCCCGCGACCTCGATGACCTCCTGGAGCGCGTCGACCTCGCAGGCAGGGCCGACGACCGGGTCAGCGGCTACTCGACCGGGATGCGCCAGCGACTCGGCCTCGCCGCGGCGCTGCTGCGCCGCCCCCGGCTGCTCCTGCTCGACGAACCGACCAGCGGGCTCGACCCGGCCGGGACCCGTGCCGTGGTGACGCTGGTCCGCGAGCTGGCCCGCGAGGGCGTCGCGGTTCTGCTCTCGAGCCACCACATCGGAGAGCTCGAGAAGCTCTGCGACTCCTACACGATGCTCCGCCATGGGCGGCCCGTGTGGGACGGCACGGCCACCGAGCTCGAGGCGCAGGCCCCCCACTCGGCCTACGCGCTTTCGACCAACGACGACGAGCACGCGCTCGAGTTGGCGTCGCGGATTGCGGGCGTCCGCGCCCAGCGGGCGACGCGCGGCGGCCTGGCGGTGGCCGCGCGGCCTGACCACATGGACGAGCTCGTTGGCGCTCTCGGCGACACTCGCGTGCTGATCCGCCGGCTCGAGTTGGTGGTCAGCCCGCTCGAGAGCATGTTCTTCGCCCTGACCACCGACCACGGCGCCGCGGCGCTCGACGCACTCGAGCCCCAGCAGCTCGCCGACACGATCCTGGCCGGCGCATGACCACCGTCGCTCCCGTCGCGCCCGCCGCGAAATCGGAACCGCGGCTCGACCAAGGCGTTCGCCTCGCCTACGAGACCGAGCTGCACAAGCTGATGGCCCAGCTGACCACCCGCATCCTCATCCTCGTGTGCGCGATCGGCCCGCTCGCCTTCGCCGTGATCCTCAAGGTCCAGAGCGGGACGCCGTCCGACGCCCTGTTCGGCGTCTGGGTGCACTCCTCGGGATTCGCCGTCTCGCTGGTGATCCTCGGCTTCGCGGGCTCCTGGGGATTCCCGATCGTCGCCGGCGTGCTGGCCGGCGACCTCTTCTCCTCCGAGGATCGCCACGGAACCTGGAAGACGATCCTCACGCGCTCGTGCACCCGGGAGGACGTGTTCGCCGGCAAGCTGCTGGCCGCCGGCACGTTCGTGGTCGGGCTGATGCTGGTCCTGGCCGCGATGAGCCTGATCGCCGGCATCGCGCTGGTCGGCCCGCACGCACTCGTGAACCTGAGCGGGGTCCTCACCTCGCCGGGGCGGCTGCTCGCGCTGACCGTGGTCAGCTGGCTGACGTGCCTGCTCCCGCTGCTCGCCTACACGAGCCTCGCGATCCTGTTCTCGATCGCCACCCGCAACGGCATCCTCGGCGTGCTCGGACCGTTGCTCGTGGCGCTTGTCACCCAGCTGCTCGACCTGATCGGCAAGGGCGTGATCGTCCACGACCTCCTGATCGGCTCGGCCTTCGACGGCTGGCACGGGCTGTTCACCAGCCACCCATTCTTCGGTCAGGTGCTCGTCGGGAGCCTCGTGTCGGTCGCCTGGATCACCGCCTGCCTGGCCGTCAGCTGGCGGATCATGCGCCGCCGGGACTTCCTCACCGGCGTCAGCGCGCGCGGGCCGAGCTGGACCGCCCCGCTCAAGGTCGTGGCCGTGAGCACCGCCGTCGTCGCCGTGCTCGCGCTGGGCTGCAGCCTCGGTCCGACCGGCGTGACCGCCTACCGGGTCGCGTACGCGATCGGCCGCGAGTTCAACAACGTCACGCTGCTCCAGCAGCAGCTGATTGGCCGCCGCGTGCCGGCGAGCGCCCAGCTCTACGTCCAGCCGTCATGTAACCGGCGTGCCGCCAAGGCAGTCGGCCCGGGCGACTGGAACTGCAACATCTACGTCTACCTCCCCCAGGCGAACTCCGTGCCCTACCAGCTGACCTCGGTCGAGTACGACGTGAGCGTCCAATACAACGGCTGCTACAAGGCGCAGTCGCCGCCGGCCTTCCTCGGTGGCGCGACGATGCGCGACGCCGCCGGCCATAACGTGACCAACCCCCTCTTCATCGTCTACGGCTGTTTCAACGCCCTCTGACGAGACTATGTCGCGCCGACCGGCGGCGATGCCGTCGTCACGGCGTCGAAGTGCCGCTGCGAGGCCGGCGCGAGCGCGGTGTAGAGCGCCTCGAACACGTCGGCCGCCCGCCGGCGCGGGCCTGAAAGCGGCGCGAGCTGGTCGGGCAGTTCGGGGTCGAGCTGGGCGAAGGCCCGGAACGCGTGAGTCATCCGCGTCCGCGCCACAAACGCGTCCCGGTCCGCCAGGGAGGCCTCCGGACCCAGATAACGCGAGAACTCCGAGCAGAACCCCTCGTAGCGCTCCTGCAACCCGCTCAGGTCCCAGGCGCGTTCGACGAGCGCCGGCCATCCCGAGCCCTCGCGCAGACTGGCCACGAACACCGTGGCAAACCCCGCGACCCCGAGCTCGCCGAGCAGCTCGATGACCTCTGCCGAGTGGTCGTGCGGCGCGACCCACACGCTGTCCTGCACCGAGCCGAAGCCGAGGAAGCGCAGCCGCCGCCCCAGGCGGGTGCGCTCGAGCCGGCGGTCCTCGGGGATCTGATGCCACAGCACCGTCCAAGGCCCCACGTCGGGCGGCAGACGGCCGAGGCTGAAGATGCGTCCGTCGCCCTCGATCAGCAGCCGCTCGCAACGCGGCGTCAACCGGTAGTGCACCAGCCGCCCGGACCGCACCCGCGCGATCAGGTCCCGCCGGACCAGGCGGGTCAACGCCGCCCGCGCCGCACCGTCGGAGAAGCCGAACTCGGCCAGCAGCACCACCAGGCCGCCCGACCACACCGTGCGCGCGAACGGGCGCACGTAGGTGCCGAGCATCGTGACGACGAGATCCTGAGGCTGGAGCGGCTCGCCCGAGGCCGAGGAGCTCACACGCGCGACTCGACCGAGGTGAGCTCGACCTCCTCGAAGGTCCGCTCGAGCTCGGTCCTCACCCGGTCGCGGCCCGCCGGCGGCTTGCGCGATCCCGCCTGGTACTGCGGCGCCCACCGCACGGGGTCGAAGTCCTGCTCGGCGGCGGCGTGCAGCGTCCAGTGCGGGTCGTAGATGTGCGGACGGGCCAGGGCACACAGGTCGGCCCGGCCGGCGCAGACGATCGTGTTGACATCGTCGTAGCTCGCGATCGCGCCGACCGCGATCACCGGCATGCCCGCCTCGTGGCGGATGCGATCGGCGAAAGGCGTCTGGTAGCTGCGACCGTACGCCGGCTTCTCGAGCGGGGAGACCTGACCGCTCGACACGTCGACGATGTCGCACCCATGCGCGGCGAGCATGCGGGCGAAGGCCACCGCCTGATCGGGATCGAAGCCGCCAGGCACCCAGTC
Organism: uncultured Solirubrobacterales bacterium; assembly: GCA_963834625.1. GTDB lineage: Bacteria > Actinomycetota > Thermoleophilia > Solirubrobacterales > Solirubrobacteraceae > Palsa-465. The sequence goes on from CAWICM010000003.1 coordinate 239,674, forward strand.
CGTCGCGGAGATCCGCACTGAAACGGGCTTATCGGCCGGCCACACCGCCCGGCACGCGTCGAGCACCTCCAAAGGAAATCGCGCCCGGCTTTCCAGCGACCCGCCGTACTCGTCCTCGCGCAGGTTGGCCAACGGTGACAAAAAAGAAGACAGCAGGTATCCGTGAGCCATGTGGACCTCGAGCAGGTCGAACCCGGCCGTCAATGCGCCACGCGCAGCCCACACGAATTGTTCGCGGACCGTGTCCATGTCGGCTCGGGTCATCGCGCGCGGGACCTGGTTGCGCGGCGAGTACGGGGCCGCCGAGGGGCCGATGATCTCCCAGTTGCCAGACGGGAGCGGCTCGTCGATGCCCTCCCACATGAGCTTGGTCGAGCCCTTGCGCCCGGAGTGTCCGATCTGGGCGCCCACGGCGCAGCCGCCGTGCTCGTGGGCAAACGACACGATCCGCTGCCAGGCCGCCACGTGCTCGTCGCGATACATGCCCGCGCACCCCGGAGTGATCCGGCCGATGTCGGACACGCAGATCATCTCGGTCATGAGCAGGCCGGCGCCGCCGAGAGCGCGCGCCCCCAGGTGCACGAGATGAAAGTCGCCCGGGGTGCCGTCCACCGCCGAGTACATGTCCATCGGGGACACCACGACACGGTTGGGAAGCTCCAACCCGCGCAGCCGCAGCGGCGTGAACATCGGCGGCCTGGGATCCGGGTGCACGGATCGCACGAAGTCGGGGTCGCGCAGCCGCAGGTTGTCGTAGGTCACACGACGGCTGCGGGTGAGCAGGTTGAAGGCGAACTGCATGCGCTCCTGCTTGACGTAGCGATCGATTCCCTCGAACCACTCGAGTGAGGCCTGGGCCGCGCGCTGGGTCGACTCGACGATCGGCCGGCGCTCTGACTCGTAGGCGCGCGTCGCCGCGAACACGTCGTCGCCGAGATCGCGGAACGCCCAGGCCAGCGCCACCGCGTCCTCCATCGCAAGCTTCGTCCCGGAGCCGATCGAGAAGTGGGCGGTATGCGCGGCGTCGCCCAGCAGCACCACGTTGTCCACGCACCAGCGCCGGTTGCGCACGGTCACGAAGTTGATCCAGCGCGAGTTGTTGGAGTACAGAGGATGGCCGTCGAGCACGTCGGCGAACAGCTCCGAGCACCAGGCGACGGCGTCATCGATCGCGCGCTCGCCGAGGCCGAGCCGCTTCCACGTCCGCTCGTGCATCTCGACGATGAACGTGCTCATGCCCGCGTCGTACGGGTACGCGTGCGCCTGGACCATGCCCTCGCCGGCCTCGGCGATGAAGAACTTGAACGCATCGAACACGAGGTCGGTGCCGAGCCAGATGTAGCGGCAGTGGCGACGGTCGAGCGCGGGCACGAAATCGCGCGACATGGCCGCGCGGACCGCGCTCGAGGCGCCGTCGGCGCCGACGATCAGATCGGCCCAGCCGAGCTCGGACACGGGCGGCGCCTCGGTCTCGAAGCGCAGATCCGCCCCGAGCGAGAGCGCCCGCTCCTGGAGGATGCGCAGGAGCTCGCGCCGTCCGATGGCCGAGAAACCGTGACCCCCGGACGTCGTCAACAGACCTCGGTGGTGGATGTCGATGTCGGTCCAGCGGGTGAAGCGCTCTGCGATCTGCGAGTAGGTCTCGGGATCGGCGTGCTCGAACACGGTCAAGGTCTCGTCGGAGAACACGACTCCGAACCCGAACGCCTCGGCCGGCGCGCGCCGCTCGTACACCGTGACCTCGCAGTCCGGCCGGATCTTGCGCATCAGGATCGAGAAGTAGAGCCCGGCCGGACCGCCGCCGAGGACCGCGATGCGCATCAGCTCACACCCCGAGGTCGGTCAGGTGCTCGTACTCGAGCGCGAGCCCGCTCACCACGTTGTGCATCAGCGCCAGTGACGCGCGCACGCCCGCGTGAGCGTTCGGCGGCAGATCCTCCTCGCACAGCGCCTTGAGCTCCTCGTACACCGCGAGCAGACGCTGCTCGGACGGGCTGAGCTCTGACCCGAGAAGGTCGACGGTCACTTGACCACCGCCACCGGCGTCTCGCGCAGGTCGATCAGGCGCTTGGCCTTGAGCTCGAAGCGCGGCAGCTCGCCGCCCCCGGCGCGTTCGATCCGGAAGTTCAGCCCCTCGTGGGCGTGGCTCAGGCGGCGGTGCAGCGAATCGCGCAGCGGCTCCCAGCCGTCGGCCGGCCAGTCGGGCTTCATCTCTACGCGTAAGGTGATCTCGTCGCGGATCCCCTCGTGGGCGATCACGGTCTGGAACTCCTCCACCTCGGGGTGCTCGCGGACGATCGCCTCGATCGCCCGCGGATACACGTTGGTCCCGCGGATCAGCTTCATGTCGTCCACGCGCCCGAGGATGCCGCCTTCGTAGATGTCGAACCCGCGGCCGCACTCGCAGGTCGAAGCGGGCACCCGGCAGACGAGGTCGCCGGTCCGGTAGCGCAGCAGCGGCGTCGAACCCCGGCCGAACGAGGTGACGACGCGCTCCCCGCGCTCGCCATACGGCACCGGCTCCAAAGTGACCGGATCGAGGACCTCCTCGATCACCTGGTCCTCGATGATGTGGGTGCCCCCGGGCTGGTGTGCGCACTCGAACACCATGATCGTCCCGATCTCGGTCATCCCGGCGGTGTCATGGGCCTTGGCGCCCCACAGCTCCTCGATCAGCGCCTTGGTCTGCGGGATCGATCCGGCCGGCTCGCCCGACAGGATCAGCCGCGACACGTTCGAGGCCGGGAGATCGACTCCCAGACGCTCGGCCTCCTGGGCCAGGCGGATCGCGTAGGTCGGCGTGGCGGCGAGCACCGTGGCCCCGAAGTCGACGATCTGCAGCACCCGGGCCTCGGTCGACTGGGCGCCGCCGGGCACATTGAGGACGCCGACCTTCTCCATCGCGTAGTGCAGCCCCCAGAAGCCGATGAACGAGCCGTAGCCGAACGCGATGTAGGCGGTATCGAGCGGCCGGACGCCGCAGCCCCAGATCCCGTAGCACCACATCTCGGCGATCCAGGCCCAGTCCTTGCGCGAGTCGAGCGCGCGCAGCGGCCCGCGGCCGGTGGTGCCGGAGGTGGTGTGGATGCGGATCGCGCCCTCGCCGCCGATCACGGGAATCTCGCCGTAGGGTGGCTTGGCCTCCTGCGAGGCCATCCAGTCGTCGCGGGTCAGCAGCGGAATCCGCCGCAGGTCAGCCAGCGACTTCAGCTGCTGCGGATCGAACCCTTCGGAGGCGAACCGCCGGCCATACCACGGGCTGCGCGCGGCCGCCCACTCGCACTGACGGCGAAGCTTGGCCAGCTGGAGCGCCTCGATCCGGTCCCGATCGAGCGTCTCGGTCTTCGGGTTCCAGTACGGGCTGTCCGCCACCGTGACTCCTCGGCGAGCATACCCGACATTGCTCCGGAGTTCTATGTCGAGTATCGTCGCTAGCGCGGCGCGGCGGGGACCGGGTTTCGTCGCGCCGCGATTGACACGAGACGTGATCGGACCCCATGGGCATGAGCCGCCACCGGATCGTCAACCCCCCGGAGCTCGGCCAGCCGAGCGGCTTCTCCCACGCGGTGGTGGCCGACGGCCGAACGGTCCACCTGGCCGGCCAGATCGGTGAGGGCACGACCCTGGTCGAGCAGTTCGACGGCGCGGCCGGCCGGCTGATCACGGCTCTGCGCGCGGCGGGCGGAGAGCCCGAGGACCTCGTCTCGCTCCAGGTCTTCGTGACCGATGTCAGCGCCTATAAGGCTGCGCTGCCCGCGCTCGCACCGGTTTGGCGCACGCATTTCGGGCGCCACTATCCGGCCATGGGGCTGTTCGGGGTGAGCGAGCTGTTCGAGTCCGAGGCTCAGGTCGAGCTGATGGGGGTCGCCGTCCTGAGCCGCTGAGAGTCGGTGCCGTCCCACCTCGTGAGGGGTGGGACGGCACCCGTTACATCAGCGTCCTCTTGCGGCCCCGAAGAAGAACGCGGGGCCGGCGGGCGTACCCACTCCGGTCTCGTCGTCGTAACCCCGGGTGTCATGCAGAGTCGAGCTCTGGACATCGACTGTCTGCAATTTGAACACGTATCCCTGGCTGCTATCCAGAAGGTTCGCGTAGTCGGTGCGGACCTGGGCCACCGGCGAGCTCGGCGCGACGGGGTCGTGCAGCGCCCCGGAGCCGAGCAGCTGGTAGTACAGCGGGTTGATGAATCCGAGCGGTCGACGGTGCACCTGGTCGGCCACCGCCACCACGCCGGCCATCAGCGGAGACGACAGGCTGGTGCCGCCGATCCGGTACTGATCCCAGTAGGTGCCGTTCGGGAACACCTGGGTCTCACCGACCTCGAACCCGGTGTTCGGGTCACCCGGCATCGCGATGTCGGGCACCGCCCGCATCGGCGCGCCGCCGTAGTAGCGCGAGATGCTCGAGGGCACCTTGCCCTTCTGGTAGAACGGCTGGGCGAACAGCTGGCTCGTCCCGCCGCCGCCGCCGGAGCTATAGGTCCCGGGCGGGGGCGGCGTCCAGACGCCGTTGGTCAGGACCGAGTAGTCGCTCTGCCAGCCGAACTCGTCCAGCCACTGGCCCCGGCTGCCGATCTCCACGCTGGTGCCGCCGACGCCCGTGACGTACGGGAGGTCGGCGGGGAACTCCACCGTCTTCGCCGCCAGGTCCGTACCGCCGGCCGTGTGATCTCCGTCATCGCCTGAGGAGAAGTTCACCGTGATCCCGGTGAGCGCCGCCTCGAGGGAGTACTGCTCGTAGAACTCGACGTAGTCGGAGCCGAGGAGACTGATGTCATCAGTTCCGTCGGTCCAGGAGTTCGTGATCACGTCGGCGACGTGGTTGTCGATCGCGCTGGCCCAGGCGTCGTCCAGGCCGCTCAGGCAGTCCGGCGCGCCTACGTAGACGACCTTGGCGCCCGGCGCCATCGCATGCACGGCCTCGACGTCGAGGGTCTCCTCGCCGTACCAGCCCTGCGCGCCGCACAGATCGGTGTTGTCGTAGCCGTTCGCACCCGGGGTGATCTGGGAGAACTGGCCCCGACCGAACAGCGGCTGGTGGTGCACCTGGTTGTACTTCTGCGCGTCCTGGTAGATGGTCGGCGCGGCGTACGCGTCGGTGATCGCAACGGTGACCCCACGGCCGTTCACACCGGAGGCGAGCAGGCCGCTCTCACCGTATGCCGACTGGTACTGCTGGGGCACGTAGCCGCAGACCGTGTAGGGCTGATGCTTGCCGTAGGCGGGCGGCTTGTCGTAGGCGATCTTCTGGCCGAAGTAATCCGAGCACGGCTGCACCCCGTAACGTGCGCCTGGCGGGGGTCCTGGCTCGGTGTCGGCGGGCTGCTTCAGGGCCGAGCCCTGGTCGACTCCGATGACCCCTGCGATCGCCCCGCTGACCGCCGCCGGCGTGCTCGCCGGCAGGGACAGCGCCGCGGCGTTGGCGCGCACGGTCTTGCCCTGGTAGGAGTAGTTGTTCAGCTGGGCGCCGAAGGTCTGCTCGACCTGGGCGGCCGAGCCGCTGGCCTCCACGAGCATCCCGCTCGGCAGGGTGTTGGTGACGTTGAACCCCTGCGCCCCCAGCCAGCTCTGCACCGCGGCGACATCGGCCTTGGCCGGTGCGTAGGCGGCGTCGAACGCCTCGTTCGATAGCCACTGGCCATAGCTGGCGCTGCTCGGATCCGAGATCGACTGCAGCTCGGCTTCGGCGCCGGCCTGGTCACGCATCTGCAGCAGCACGCCGAAGTTGACCTGCTGCGCCGACGGCGTGGCCCCAACCTGATGGGCCTGGTGCAACCAGCCCGGGACGCTTCCGCGGAGCTGGTAGCGGCCTGGTGAGGCCGAGGCGGACGCCGTAGCGATCACTACCCCAAGGCAGGAAAGTACGGTTGCGAGCAGCCCAAATCGGGCCAATCCCCACGATCGCATGAAACCCCTCTCAGTTTTTTTCGGGCCGCCACGCACGACCACCCGACCCGCGCAGCCTATAAGAAATCGTTCACCGCTCGTCTGAGCGCGTCGACCCCGTCCCACACATCGACGAACCGCGTCGTCAGCGGCGAGAGCCCGAAGCGGATCACGTCGGGGCGGCGGAAATCGGGGATCACGCCGGCCTCGACCAGGGCTGCGCACAGCTCGCGAGCGCGCGCATGCGCGAGCGCCACGTGCGCGCCGCGCCTGGCTGGATCGCGCGGGGAGGCCACCGACACTCCGAGCTCCGCGAGTCGTGTGTCGGCCAGCGCGATCGCCAGCTCGGTGAGCGCGATCCCCTTCGCCCGGATCGCCTCGATCCCGGCCTCGGCCACCAGCCGCACGCCCTCGTCCACCGCGGCCAGCGCGAGTACGGGCGGCGTGCCGGACAGGAAGCCGCGCATGCCCTCGGCGACCTCGTAACCGGGCGCCATCTCGAACGGGTCGCGCCGCCCGAGCCATCCCCAGATGGGTTGGCGAAGCTCGGACTGGAGCCGGCGGGACACGTACATGTAGGCGGGCGCGCCTGGGCCGCCATTTAGATATTTATAAGTGCAGCCCACGGCCAGCGGGGCGTGGTCGCCATCGAGCGAGATGGGAACCGAGCCGGCGCTGTGGCTGAGGTCCCACAGCATCAGCGCGCCGGCGTCGTCTGCGACCGTGTTGACCTGAGCCATGTCGGCGATGTGGGCCGAGCGGTAGGACACGTGCGAGAAGGTCACGAGCGCGGTATCCGCACCGAGTCGCGCCGCGACGTCGTCGGGCTTCGGCTCACCGTCCAGCCAGACGATCTCGAGGCCGCGCGTGCGCGCCAGCCCCTCGAGCACGTAGCGGTCGGTCGGGAAGTTGCCCAGGTCGGTGACGATCTGGGTGCGGCCGGGTCGCGCGTCGAGCGCGGCCGACGCGAGCTTGTAGAAGCACACCGTGGTCGAGTCGCCGATCACGGTCTGGCCCGGCGCGGCGCCGAGCACGGCGGCGCCCAAGCGGTCCCCGACCTCGAGCGGCAGCTCGAGCCAGCCCTCGTCCCATCCCCTCACGCCCCGGTCGCCCCATTGGGCGATGATCGCGTCGATACGGTTCACCGTCGCCCGGGGCAGGCAACCGAGCGAGTTGCCGTCGAGGTAGACGACGTCCGGGGCGATCACGAACCGGTCGCGGAAGGCGCGCAGGGGATCGGATGCGTCGAGCTCGGCCGCGGCGTCGCGGCTGAGAACGGTGGTGCTCACCGCCCCAGGTAGGCGCGCTTGAGGTCCTCGCTCTTGAGCAGCTCGGAGGCCGGCCCCTCCAGCACGATCTGGCCGGTCGAGAGGACGTAGCCGCGGTCGGCGATCGACAGCGCCATCGTCGCGTTCTGCTCGACCATCAGCACCGACACGCCCGAATCGTGGACCTCCTTGATGATGCGGAAGTTCTGCTGGACGAGCGCCGGCGACAGTCCCATCGACGGCTCGTCCATGAGCAGCAGGCGCGGGCGCGACATCAGCGCGCGGCCCATCGCCACCATCTGCTGCTCGCCGCCCGACAGCGTCCCGGCGAGCTGGTCGCGGCGCTCGTGAAGGCGCGGGAACAGCGTGTGCACCCGCTCGATGTCATCGGCGAAGTTGCTCGCGTCGCTCAGCACCGCGCCCAACTCGAGGTTCTCGCGCACGGTCATGTCCCCGAACAGTCGGCGGTTCTCGGGCACGATCGCCATGCCGTTGGCGATCCGCTGGGGCACGGGCCAGCGCGTCACGTCCTCGCCGGCGAGCAGCACCCGGCCAGCGCGCGGGCGCACCAGCCCGAGGATGGTCTTCAGCGTGGTCGACTTCCCCGACGCGTTGCCGCCCAGCAGGCAGACCAGCTCGCCGGCCCCGACCTCGAGCGAGATCCCCTCGAGGATCCGCATCTGGCCGTAGTAGGTCGTGATCTGGTCGAGGCTGAGCAGCCCGTTCATGACGTGCCTGATTCGGCGGCCAGCGCCTCCGGATCGCGCCCCAGATACGCCTCGACCACCGACGGATGGCTGGCCACCTGGTCGAACGTGCCCTCGGCGATCTTCACGCCGTGGTCGAGCGCGACGACCCGATCAGACACGCCGCCGACCACGTGCATGTCGTGCTCGATGACGAGGATGCCCACGCCAAGCTCCTTGCGCAGGCGTCCGATCAACTCGGTCACCTCGTGCGTCTCGTTCGGGTTCATCCCGGCCGCGGGCTCGTCCAGCAGCAGCAACTGCGGGTTGGTGGCGAGCGCACGGGCGATCTCGAGCCGGCGGCGGTTCGCGTAGGACAGGCTGTAGGCAGGCTGGTCCCAGCGGTAGCCGGCGAGGCGCTGGCCGAAGAACGAGAGGATCCGCTCGGCGTCGGCTCGGATCTCGCGCTCCTCGCGCCGCGCGCGAGGCAGGCGGAAGATCTGCTCGATCGGCGTGGCCTTGGTCCGGCCATACGTGGCGGTGATCACGTTCTCGATGACCGTGGTGTTGAGGAACAGGCGCAGGCTCTGGAACGTCCGGGCGATGCCGCGCTGGGTGACCTGGTGCGGCTTCAGCCCGGCCAGCGACTGGCCGGCGAACCGGACCTCGCCGCTGGTCGGCTCGTAAAGGCCGGTTATCACGTTGAAGACGGAGGTCTTGCCGGCGCCGTTGGGGCCGATCAGGCTGACGATCTCACCTTGATCGACCGTCAGGTCGAGCTCGGTAAGGGCGTGCAGGCCGCCGAAGTCGAGCGACAGCTTGTCAAGTTCGAGCAGGGCCATGACCGCTAGACGATCTCCACGCGGCGCGAACCGAGCAGCCCGGCCGGCCGCCAGGCCATCATCACGATCAGGATCGCCCCGAGCAGGAGCAGGCGCGTGACCGCCGGCACCGTGACCAGCCTCGCCTCCCACACGCACGCGGACAGGTACAGGGTGGGAACCATCAGGATCGTCCGCCAATGGCCCTTGATCTGGGGGAGCGCCACCACCAGACAGAGCAGGGCCACAAAGCAGATGTTCCCGAACAGAACCGGGTTCGCCGGAACGATCGCCCAGTGGAGGTCGATCCACGTGGTCGATCCGGGGTTCCCGGCGACCGCGCTCGACGAGAACGCCGACACGATCGCGTGGACGATGAAGCCGAACGCGATCGTCCCTCCGAGCACCGCGGCGAGCTTCGCCCAGGGGCGAAGCTTGATCAGCATCGTCACCACGATCACGCCGTAGAAGATGTAGCCCGCCTGGGTGGGGCTGCGCAGGAACCCGTCCAGGATGATCGAGACGACCAACCCGCCGAGCACGGCGCCGGAGAGGCTGCCGGCCCCGCCCAGGATCAGGCCGGCGTAGATCAGGATCAGGTAGGGCGTGTCGAAGTCGGTTGGGAACACGCTCGTCTGCTGCGCGGCGAAGACCGCACCCGCCATCGCGGCGATCATCGCGCCGATCGCAAACGCCATCAGCTTGACCCGGTTGACCGGGATCGTCATCGCCGAGGCGGCCAGCGGATCCTCGCGCACCGCGCGCCAGGCGCGCCCCATCCGCGAGGTGTCGAGCATGTGCAGCACGCCCATCGACACCACGAGCAGGGCCAGCAGCACGTAGAAGTAGCCGGTCGGCGTGGTGATCTGGACATGGAAGCCGTGGAGCGGGTCGAGCGCGAAGATCCCGTTGGGGCCGCCGAGCTTGGACGGCGCCACGTTGTTGGTGAACTCGACGAACGCCTCGCCGAAGAACAGCGTGACGATCGCCAGGTAGTCGCCGAGCAACCGCCGCGACGGCCACCCCACGAGCAGGCCGAGGATCCCGGCGCCGATCATCACGAGCGGGATCGAGAAGTAGGCCGGCCAGTGGATCCCGCCCGGCGGATTCAGCTGGGTCGAGGACAGCAGCGCGAACCCATATGCCCCGAACCCGTAGAACGCGATGTAACCGAGATCGAGCAGGCCCGCCCACCCGACCGACACGTTCAGCCCCAGCGCGAGGATGGCCAGCAGCAGCGCGTCGATCCCGACCTGCGTCTGGAACGGGTTCAGCCCGATCACCAGCGGAATGAACACGCCGACCGCCGTGGCCAGGCCCAAGCGCGGCCACCATCCAACCCGCTCGATCGCGCGCTGGGCGTCGCCCCGCCAGCCGGGCAGGTATTCGCGGCGCTCGACCGAGCGCGCCACCCACTCGTCGACGCCGACGCTCGGTGAGTCCTGGGGTTCGACCGCCATCCGTCGGCTAGACCTTCTGCAGCTGCACCCGGCCGAGCAACCCGGTCGGCCGCAGGATCATGAACACGATCAGGATCCCGAACACGATCAGGTTCGTGTAGGTCGATGAGACGTAGCCGGTGATGAACGACTCGGCGATCCCGATCACGAAGCCGCCGAGCATCGCTCCCGGGATCGAGCCGATCCCGCCGACCACCGCGGCGGTGAACGCCTTGAGGCCGATGATGAACCCCATCAGCGTGTAAATCTCGTTGAACGCGAGCCCCGCCATCACGCCGGCGATCCCGGCCAGCGCCGAGCCCAGGAAGAACGTGGCCGAGATTGTGTAGTCGACGTTGATCCCGAGCATCTCGGCCGCCTCGCGATCGGCGGCGACGGCGCGCATCTGTCGGCCCAGCCGCGTCCGGGTGACCAGCACTTGCAGCCCGAACATCAGCGCGACGCTGAGCAAGATCACCATGATCTGCACGATCCAGATGTGGACCCCGCCGACGTGGATCCCGGTCGAGAACGGAATGAAGGCCGAGGTGTTGTAGTTGCGATACGAGGCGCCGAACAGCAGCAGCATGCTGTTCTCGAGCAGGAACGAAACCCCGAGCGCGGTGATCAGCGGAGCGATCCGCGGGGCGTCGCGCAGCGGCCGGTAGGCGAAGCGCTCGATCGCCACGCCCAGCGCACCGACCCCGCCGCCGGCGGCGAGGAACATGGCCAGGATCACGAACGGGACCGGGATCGCGAGCGCTGTCGCCCCGCCGAACCACTGCAGGACGAAGTAGCCGATGAACGCCCCCACCATGTACAGGTCGCCGTGCGCGAAGTTCAAGAGCTTCAGCACGCCGTAGACCATCGAGTAGCCCAGCGCGACCAGGGCATACAGGCCGCCCTGAGTGAGTCCGTTCACCAGTTCCTGGACGAATTTGGTCATGCGGGCGCAACCCTAACGGTGGCGGCCACGCGGCGCGCGCTGAGCGGAGCGCGCGCCGCGACGGCCGCCGTTCAGCCGATCACGAGTTGGTGACCAGCTGGTACTGACCCTTCGCGTCGATCTTGAACAGGAACCACTTGGCGTTCTGCATGTCGCCCTTGGAGTCGAACTTGATCGGCTGACCCAGGATCGAGTTCGACTCGTCGGTCGACTTGACCGCGGCCAACACGGTGCTGCGGCTCGGCGATCCCGACTTGCAGGCTGTGGCGATCGCCTCGTCGAGCACGTGCGTCGCCGCGTAGACCGGCGGGCCAAACGTCCCGAACTTCGGGTATGCCGTCTTTGCCGCGGTCACGATCGAGGCATCGGCCGGGATCGCGGTGATGTCCGGACCGAACGACGAGACGTACGAGCCCGGCGTCGTGAACGAGCTGGGCGAGTACATACCGTCGGTCCCGACGATCGTGGCGTTCTTGTGCTGCTCGGCGAGGTTCTTGCCGAACTGCTGACCGTTGGCCGCGACCTGCCACGGCAGCACCACCACGGTGGTCTGCGGTGTGACCTTCGCCACCAGCGAGGAGAAGTCGGTGACCTTCTGGCTGACCGACTCGTGATCGACCTTGATCCCCGCCTTCTTGAAGATCGGGATCATCACGGACACCAGACCGGTCGAGTAGACCTCCTGATCGTCGACGATCATCAGCGCCTTCGGATGCAGGTGGCTGACGATGAAGTTCGCGTCTTCGGGACCCTGCACGTCGTCCCTGGACACGGTCCGGAAGAACGTCGGGTTCTTGCCGGACGTGCTGAGCGTCGGGTTCGTCGCCGAGCCCGAGATGAACGCCAGCCCGCCGCGCCCGAACAGCGGCCCGACTGCCTCGACCTCCTGGCTACCGGCCGGCCCGACCACCCCGACGATCTTCGAGTTCGAGATGAACTGCTGGGTCACGGTCGTGGCCTGGGCGGGCATCAGCTGGGTGTCGCCCTGCACGAGCGTGATGTCCGTGCCGTTGGCCTTGTTGTCGTCCGCGATCGCGAGCTTGGCGAACGCCAGCTGCTCCTGACCGAGCACCGCCACCTGGCCGGTGAGCGGGGCCTCGATGCCGATCGACGCCGCGCACTTGTTGGAGCCGGCGCCGGCGACGGCCTTGCTCGTGCTGGTGCTGGCGCTGCTGCTGCTGTTGCTGCTACCACAGCCGGCGGCAACGAGCGCGGTCAGCGCCATGGCCGCAAGGCTGATGCGTACCTTCATAGGGATTGGAACCTCCTCCTCTGGTGGATCCTGGGGTCCGGTCATTCATCGACGGGCCCTTATATGGTCAAGCCCGGCGTCCCCGGGTAAGCCGGGGTGCCGTCCGGGTAATACGCCGCCGCCGGCGAGCCGGGGGGCCGGAACACCGCGACCAGGCGCATCACGTCCCGGCCGGTGTTCTCCAAACAGTGAATGGTGCGCGCCGGCAGCTCAATGCACGAGCCGGCGCCGATCTGGCGGGTCGTGCCGCCGGCGTGAAACTCTCCCTCGCCGTCGAGGACGTAGATGACCTCGTCGTAGGTGTGAAAGTGATCGGGCGCGCGCGCGGTCGGGATGTACCCCACGAACTGCGTGGCCGAGCGCAGGCCGGTCGCGGGGTCGGCCACGATCCGGAACGAGCGCTCGGTGGTCGCGTTCTGCTCCTCCTGGTCGGCCAGCCGGCGCACCGTCGTGCGCGCCGGCGCCGCGTCGTGCCCGGCCCCGTCGTGGCCGGCCCCGTCGTGGCCGGCGCGCTCGTGCCCGGCTCGGTCGTGTCTGGCTCGGTCCTGTCCGGCCCCATCGTGCGCGGCCCCACCCCCATCCTGGGGGGCCGCGCCACGGATTCGCACGCATACGATACGCATCGGATCGGACGCCTCGTTACGCAGGTCGTAGAGCTGCCCTGGACCGAGGTTGACGCCGGTCTCGGGCTCGAGCGCGTGGCGTTCGCCACCGCCCAAGCGCAGCTCGCCCTGCCCCGCGACCACGAACAGCACCTCCTCGGCATCGCCGGTGGTGCGGGACGTCGTGGTGTCCGGCGCGCATACGAGCACCGTCTGTTCGAGCCCCTCCAAGCCATCGCCCCTCACGTGCACACTGCGAGATTCGGCCCACCCAGCTGACAACCTCCCTCGCCCCCGCCCAGGTCAGTCGCCGCCAAGCCGTGCCTCCAGGGTGATCTCGGTGCCGGCGAGCGCCTTCGACACCGGACAGGTTTCCTTGGCCTGGAGGGCGAGCTTGGCGAACGCCTCGGCGTTCACGTCGGGTACGTCGCCGACGGTTTGCAGCTCGATCTTCGTGATCGTGAACCCGGTGTCGAGCTGCTCGAGTCTCACGCGAGCGGTCGTCTGCAGATCGGCCGGCGGATGCCCGGATTCGCTCAGCAGGTTGGCCAGCGACATCGTGAAGCAACCGGCGTGAGCGGCACCGATCAACTCCTCCGGATTGGTCGAGCGCTCGACATCCTCCACGCGCGCGCGAAGCGTGAACGGCCCCTCGTAGGCGCCACTGCCGACGCCGATCCGTCCTCCGCCGCCCGGCAGGTCGCCCTGCCAGCTGGCGTGTGCAGTGCGAGTCACCCGGGCGCTCATGGCGGGCTGAGACTAAGCCAACCAACCTTGCGATTGCGTTATGCGTCAAGCTGCGGCCTACCGGCGCGCCGGCGGAGGAATCGAACCAGGAAGGAGGCGTGTAGATGGCCCAGATGGTGGACAAGCTCGATGTGACCGCGATCCGCGAGCGCTTCTCGGCGCTGCACCAGGGCTTCACGTTCTTCGACGCGCCCGGCGGCTCGCAGGTCCCCGACGAGGTGGGCGACGCGCTCGCCCGCACGTTGCGCGAGGCGAGCGCCAACCTGGGCGCGGTCTACGAGACCAGCCGGCGGGTGGGCGAGATCCTCGAGCGGGCCGAGGCGCACGCGGCGCGGTTTCTCGGTTGCGCAACGCACGAGGTGATCTTCGGTCCGAACATGACCTCGCTCGACTTCATGCTCTCGCGCACCGCGGGACGGACGTTTGAGCCCGGCGACGAGATCCTGGTCTCCGCCCTGGACCACGACGGCGGCGTGTCGCCCTGGCTCGAGCTGGCCCACGACCGCGATCTGGTCGTCCGGACCGTCGAGCTGCTGCCGGACACGACGCTGGATTACGCGGATCTGGAGAGCAAGCTGTCCGATCGCACGCGGGTGGTGGCGTTCGCGTGGGCCTCGAACGCGGTCGGCACCCTGGTCGACGCGCGCCGTGTCTGCGAGCTCGCCCATCGCGCCGGCGCGTTGGCCTGGGTCGACGCCGTGCACTACGCCGCGCACGAACCGATCGACGTCCGGGCGGTCGGCGCCGACGTGCTGATCTGCTCGCCCTACAAGTTCTGCGGACCGCACCTGGGGCTCGCCTACGGTCGCACCGACGTGATCGAGCAGTGGCGGCCCTACAAGGCCCGGCCGGCCCCGACGACGCCGCTGGGGCGCCGGTTCGAGACCGGCACGCTCCCGTTCGAGCTGCTCGCCGGCTTCAACGCCACGATCGAGTACCTCGACTCGATCGGCGGCTTCGAGCTGATCATGCCCTACGAGCGCTCCCTGGGCGAGCGGTTCCTGGCCGGCATCTCCGACGCGATCAGCGTGTACGGGCTGCCGAGCATGGAGGGACGAGTGCCCACCTTCCTGATCAACGTGGGCGATGCGGCGGCCGCCGACGTCGCCGTTGGTTTAGCCGAGCAGAACATGGGCGTGTGGGCCCACGACTCCTGGTACTCGCTCGGTCTGTACCGGCGGCTGGGCTACGACGCGCAGGCGGTCCGGCTCGGGTTCATCCACTACAACACGGCCGAGGAGGTCGACCGGTTGGTGGCGGCGCTGAACGGGATGGCGGGGTAGCGCCACCGGGAGCGGCGGCCTGGTCGCCCCCGCGCCCCGGCCGCCACCCCGAATTCCTGCCACTCGGCGACGGGCCGGCCGCGAGTGTCAGGAAACCCGTGCCAGGGCCGAGTGAATACGCATTCACCACGGGGAGCGCGGCGAGTGTCAGGAAAGTGGGGATCGCGTCGTGATGCGAAAGCGCTCGTGCCCGCCCCACTTGACAGCCGTCCTACTATTACGTTGTGCGATACATCAGCGAACGATCTACTGACCCGGGGCTGCTCGTCCTGACCAGCCTCGCCGACGGCCCCAAGCACGGCTACGCGATCACGGTCGACGTCGAGGAGTTCGCCGGCGTGCGCCTGGGACCCGGCACGCTGTACGGCGCGCTGGCTCGGCTCGAGTCCCGCGGACTGATAGAAGCGCTCCCGGCCGACGACCGCCGGCGCCCCTACCGGCTGACCGCCGATGGCAGCACCGCGCTCGAACGGGAGCTACAGGAGCTGCAGGCGGTTACCCGCCAGGGACTCGATCGGCTGCGGGTGGCGGAGGCCGCGCGATGACCGGCTGGCTCGCCCGCCAGGCCATCCGCCTGTACCCGCTCGCCTACCAGCGCCGCTACGGCGACGAGGTGCGCGCGCTGCTCGAGGATCGTCCGCCGCGCGTGCGAACCGTCCTCGACCTCGCCCGGGGCGCGTTGCTGGCCCACCTGCGCCCTGGCGACGCGGCGCCCGGTGCGGTGGAGCCCGCGGACCGCGTGCGCGCCACCGCCAGTGGCGTCCTGCTCTGCTGGATCTTCTTCGCCGCGGCCGGGTTCGGCTACTACAAGACCACCGAGGACCAGCCGTTCTCGGTCGCCGGCCACGCCCATCCGCTCCTCCGCGACGCCCACCTGGCCGTGCAGGCGCTGGCGCTGATCGCATCCGCGGCGGTGGTGCTCGGCGCGCTCCCGCTGATCCTCTCCGCGATCGCACAGGCCCGCCGGGAGCCGAGCCTCCGGCGCACGGTGGCGCTCCCCTTCGCGCCGGTGCTCGTGTTCGGGGCGCTCACCGCGGCCGTGATCGCGCTGGCCCACGCCCAGTCGACCAACCACACCTCGAGCTTGGGCTCTGGCGTCGCAGTCCTCTGGGGAATCGCGGGCCTGGCCAGTGGCACGGCTTGCGTGCTTGCCTGCCGCTCCGCCCTGTTTGCCACGCCGGCGCCCGCGGCCCAACTGCGCGTCGCGCTCGCGGGAGCCACCGTGGTCACGATGGCGATGCTGGTCATCGCGCTTGCCACGACCGTCTACGCGATCGCCATCACCAACGACGCGGCAAGCCTCGCCGCCGAGTCGAACGGTCCGTTCCAGGTACTGAGCGTCACCGCCTCGCTGATCATCCAGGTGGTCGTGATGGTGGGCGCCGGCGCGCTCGCGACGATCACCACGACTCGCGGCTGGCGCGCTCAACTGACGAGCTCGTGACTGGTACGGTCGCCGCGTGGAGGACACGCGGACGACAGCGGCGCGGACTCACTTCGATCGCTGGTCGCAGACCTACGAGCAGGACTCGGCCGCCCGCTGGTTGCGGGAGGTCCAGACGCAGGCGCTCGCCGCGCTCGCGCTGAACCCCGACGACGTGCTGCTCGACGTCGGCTGCGGCACCGGCGCGGCCGTCCGGGACGCCGCGCCGAACGTACGCCGCGCGGTGGGCTTCGACCTCTCCCCGGGGATGATCGACCAGGCCCGGGACCGCGCCCGCGCCGCGGGGCTCGACAACGTCGAGTTTCGCCTCGGCGACGTCAGCGGGGCGCTGCCGTTCGAAGACGGCGCCTTCACGGCGCTCGTGTGCACGACCGCCTTTCATCACTTCCCGCGACCGGTCGAGACGGTGGGCGAGATGTCCCGCGTGCTCGCGCCGGGCGGGCGGCTCGTGATCGCCGACGCCAACCGCCGCCACCCCGCCGTGTTCGCGCTCGACCTGGTGCTGCGCGTGGCGCAGGCCAGCCACGCCGGCTTCCGCTCGCCGGCGCGGCTCATGCGCGACCTGTGCGCCGCCGGCTTTGACCGGACCTCGTACTGCACGGTCCGGTGGCGGAGCTACGCGTTCGTCAGGGCGGAGAAGGCGCCCCGCCGAGCGTCGCCGCCAGACGCGCCACCGCGCCCGTGAACGCGTGCTCGGGCGGCTTGGCGTAGCCGACCACCAGCGCCGGCGCGTGACCCGACGCCGACTTGGCCTGCGCGAAGCCGCTCAGTCCCAGCACGGCCAGGCCGCGCTCGGCCGCGGCGGCGACGACCTCGTCCTCGGTTCGCCCGGGCGGTAACTCGACCAGGGCGTGGAGCCCGGCGGCGATCCCCGAGACGCCGGCCTCGGGCGCGCGGCGCCGCAGGGACGCCGTCAGGCGGTCGCGCCGGCGTCGGTAGACGCTGCGAGAGCGGCGGACGTGGCGGTCGTAGTCGCCCGAGCGGATCAGCTCGGCGAGCGTGAGCTGATCGATCGCGCCGGTCTGGCGGTCGGCCAGCAGCTTGGCCTGCACGAGCGGCTCGAGCAGCGCCGGAGGGACGACCAGCCAGGCCAGCCGCACCCCCGGCGCGAGCGTCTTGCTGGCCGTCCCGGCGTACACGACGTGATCGGGCGCGTGGGCCTGAAGCGCTCCGACCGGATGGCGGTCGTAGCGAAACTCACCGTCGTAGTCGTCCTCGACGATGAGTCGCTCGCCGGCCAGCGCCCACTCGACGACCTCGGCCCGCCGCACAGCGGCCAGCGGCACCCCGAGCGGGAACTGGTGAGCGGGGGTGAGCAGAACGGCGACCGCGTCGCCCGCCGAATCGACCACAGCCCCGCCGGCGTCCACCGGCATCGCCCGCACACGGAGGCCGCATGCCTCCGCGGTGGCGCGCACGGCCGGCAGGCCGTATTCCTCGATCGCCACCGTCCGGGCACCGCGGCCACCAAGCACCTGGCAGAGCAGCCAGAACGCCTGCGCGAAACCCGTGCACACCACGATCCGCTCGGGGCTGGTGCGGACGCCGCGGGCCCGAGCCAGATACTCGGTGAGGGCCGCGCGCAGCTCCGGCCGGCCTCGCGGGTCGCTGTAGTCGAGGGCGCCGAACGGCGCGCGGCCCAGCGCGCGACGAGCGGCGCGAAGCCAGGCGGCGGTGGGAAAGGCCGACACGTCCGGGGATCCCGGTCGCAGGTCGTAGCGGGGCCCCGGGGCGGCCGGATCGACGTCCTGAAGCGCCGGGCCGGCGGGCGCCACGCGCTCGGCCACCCGCGTGCCCGAGCCCTGGCGGGCGGTCAGCCACCCCTCGGCCACGAGCTGACCGTAGGCCTCGGCGACGGTGTTGCGGGCGATCCCGAGGTCGCCCGCGAGCGCGCGCGAAGACGGCAGCCGCGTGCCGGGGCCGAGCCGCCCGCTCGACACGGCCTCGCGCAGACTGCCCTCGAGCGCCGCGCGGACCCGCGAGCGGTCGAGGTCGATGTGCAGGTCAACGCCCGAAATGGCCCATGTTTTCGGCATCTGAATGGACCTTACAGATGGGCCGCTCCCGACGTAGGGTGAAGCCATGACGACTACCGAGACCACACCTCAGATCCCCGTCCGCCTCGACTTCGAGGCCCACGGCAGCGGCTTCTTCAAGGCCATGACCCACCTCGACAACGCCGCCACCAAGGAGCTCGACCGCGTCGACTTCGACCCGCGGCTGCGCGAACTCGTCCGCGTCCGCGCGTCGCAGATCAACGGCTGCGCCTACTGCATCGACATGCACTCCAAGGACGCACGGGCGATCGGCGAGACCGAGCAGCGCCTGTTCGCGCTCCCCGCGTGGCACGAGACGCCGTTCTTCACCGAACGCGAGCGCGCCGCGCTGGCCTTCACCGAGTCGGTCACCTTGCTGGCGCACGACCATGTCCCGGCCGCGGCGTATGACGCCGTCGCCGAGCATTTCAACTCCGATGAGATCGCCGCTCTGGTCAGCCTGATCGTCGCGATCAACGCCTGGAACGCGATCGCGGTCAGCACGCGGGCCTGGGCGGCCGGCTCCTACCAGCCGTGAATCTGCTGGCGCCCCGGCGGCCTGCGCGGCGCCGGGGCGCTGGTCCCCCGACGCTACCCGATCGACATCCGCTCGGTCGACAGGTACAGCCTGGCCGCCCACGATTCCGGATCGGCGGCAAACCGACGCTGGAGCGCGCCATGGTCGAGCGCGTCATCGAGCGCGGCCATGATCATCGACTGGTCGAGCACCAGACGGCGATGCCCGATCGTCCCGGTCACCGGGTTGACCGCGTCGTAGAAGCCGCCGTCGGCGGTGTAGATGCCCGGGTAGTCCGCGCGCAGCGCCTCGAGGTTCGCAAACGCCTGCCGAAGGCAGGACCGGCAAAGCGATCGCGGAGGCGTGCGGCGACACGGTGTCCTCGGTGGCGCACGTCGTGCACCAGGCCAACGGAGAAGCTGATCCAAAAGCCTGACCCTCGACGCCGAAGCCGCCATAGCCGCCTGTGTCATCGGCCGTGCTCGACGGCGACATCCCCCACACGGGATAACCGAGCTCAGCGGTCGCGTAGCGCTCCTGCACCTGCGCCCAGCGCAGGTCGTCGAGGCCGAAGCTGTGCGGTCCCCAGGTGGTCTCGGGCACGACCAGATTGGCCATCAGGCCCTCGAACATGCCGCCGGCGAACGTGGGGACGAACGTCAGCGACGTGCCGGGGTAGACGTAATGACCCTCCCACACCTCGAACCGCTTGCCGGACACCGGGTCCGTGTACGTCTGCCAGTAGCCGGTGCCCGGATCGGACGACGCCGGATCGGTGGCGCACCGTGGGGGTGGATCGGTCCGCCACGTCCGCCACCACACGTCGCCGGGCATCTGGTGGCGCCCCATGCCGATGTAGATGGCGATCCGCGGGTCGCTGTACAGCGCGCCGTTGTGATACGGAGCCGGGCCCTGGTCGACGTAATAGCCGCCGTACATCTGCCCGGTGGCGGGGTCCGGGAGCGAGGCGTTGACGTTGCAGTCGGTCTGGGCGCGGTTGTCGTAGAAGATCGAGAAGTCCATCGGCGCCAGCAGGCGGTCGGCGAGAGCGCGAACCCCCGGCAGCGCCTCCCGCACCTCGATCAGCCCCGAGGCGTACCAGCCGTTGTCGACCGCCGAGACGAACCAGCAGTTGTCCATCTTCGGCGCGGTGTCCGTGCACGGCTGCCCCGGATTCTCGATCACCTCACCGGTGCTCGTGTCGTACCACTGGTAGAGGAAGCCGTCGTAGCGTTTCAGTCCGGCGACCTCGTGCAGCGTCGCGGCAGCCAGTTGGTTGGCCCGCGTCGAGGAGATCAATCCGAGGTCGTGGGCGGCGACGATCGCCCACAGGTAGACCCCCACGTTGGCCGCCGAGGTGTAGTTGCCGCGGGTCGAGCCCGGGCCCAGGTTGTCGAGCGGCAGGTGCGTCGCGGGATCCACGTCGGCGGCGTAGAACCGCCAGGTGTCACGCGCGATCCCGTGCAGGACCGACTTCTGCCGCGGGGTGAAGGTGGCGGCGCCGGCCGGCGCCGCCACTACCAGAACCGCCACCGCGGCGGCAATCAGCGCACGCGCTTTCACTGGAGCGTGAACGTCGTGTGCTGGCCACCGGCCGAGCTGTCACCGACCCACAGGTCGAACTGACCGGGCTCGGTGACGAACTGACCCTGCTCGTTGTAGAAGCCGAGGTTCTGCCGGCCCAGCGTGAACGTGACCGTCTTTGACTGACCCGATCCGAGGGTCACACGCTTGAACCCCTCGAGCTTGCGCACGGGCTGGAGGATGCTCGTGTAGCTCTCGTGCAGGTAGAGCTGGACCACGTCGTCCCCGGCCGTCGGACCGCTGTTGGTGATCTGGGCGCTGACCTGGAACGGCCGGCCCGGCGACGCGGTGGTCGGTGCGTGCACGTTCGAGATCGAGAACGTGGTGTACGACAGCCCGTAGCCGAACGGATACTGCGGCGAGTTGTCCACGTCGAGGTACTTCGAGGTGTACTTGTTGTTCGGGTCGAACGGCCGCCCGGTGGGGAGCTCGTTGTAGGAGATGGGGATCTGGCCGACGTCGCGCGGGAACGACATCGGCAGCTTCCCGCCTGGATCGACCTTGCCGAACAGCACCTTGGCCACGGCCGTGCCACCGGTCGTGCCCGGGTACCACGCCTCGAGCAGGCCCGGAGCGTTGTCGGCCAGCCACGGGATGGTCAGCGGTCGCCCGTTCATCAGCACGACCACGTAGGGCCTGCCGGTGGCGGCGATCTGCTGCACCAGCGCGAGCTGCTGGCCGGGCAGGCTGATGTCGCTGCGCGACGACGCCTCGCCGGTGTCGCCCGAGGGCTCACCGACCACGACGACCGTCACGTCCGAGGCCTGCGCCGCGCTGACCGCCGCCCCGAACCCGCCGGTTTCGTTGCAGGGGTCGGCGACGGTGAAGGTCGTGCAGCCCGGGGCGTAGTTGACGGTGGCACTCGGGTCCGCCGCCTTGATCCCGTCGAGCACCGAGACGATCTGATCCTTGGTCTTGAGGTCGCTCGAATTCAGGTCGTAGCCGATCGGCACGTCGGGCCCGAGCTGGTCGGACGGGTCGTCAGCCAGGGGACCGACCACGGCGATCTTCCCCGTGGTCGGGCTCAAGGGAAGCGCGTGCTTGTTGTCGTTCAGGAGCACCATCGACTCCTCGGCCGTCTTCTCGGCAGCGGCCACGTGCGCCGGCGTCAGCTCTTCTTTGGCCACGCGCGCGTCGCTTCCCTGGTACGGATTCGAGAACATGCCGGCCAGGTACTTGAGCGTGAGCACGTGGCGCACCGCGTCGTTGAGCTGCCGCATCGTGATCTTGCCCGAGTGCAGTAGCTGCGGACCGTAGGCCTCGTAGGTGGAGAACAGCGGCTGACCCGCCTTCTGTCCGATGGTCACCGCCATCTCGATGTTCACCCCGGCAGTCAGGGCCAGCCGGGCGGCCTCCGAGGGGCCGTTCGCGTAGCCAAAGTCCTCGAGCTCCTGCACGGCCTGGTAGTCGCTCAGCGTCGTGCCGCCGAAGCCCCACTCGTCGCGCAGGATCGTCGTGAGCAGGTACGGATTGGCGGTGTTGGGGACTCCATTCAACGAGTTGAACGAGGCCATCACCGTGGGCGCACCCGCGTCGATCGCCGCCTTGTACGGCGGCAGGTAGTCGTTGAAGAGCTGCTGGGTCGACATATCGACGGTGTTGTATTCGCGGCCCGCCACCGGCGCCCCGTAGGCGCCGAAGTGCTTGACCGTCGAGGCCACCTTGTCGGGGGCGGCGAAGTTCGAGCCCTGGTAGCCCTGCACCTTGGCCGCGGCGATCGCCGAGCCGAGGAACGGATCCTCCCCGGCGCCCTCGACCACTCGACCCCAGCGCGGATCGCGACTGATGTCGACCATCGGGTTGAACGTCCACTTGATCCCGTCGGCG
Source organism: uncultured Solirubrobacterales bacterium (assembly GCA_963834625.1). GTDB lineage: Bacteria > Actinomycetota > Thermoleophilia > Solirubrobacterales > Solirubrobacteraceae > Palsa-465. Next base: position 262,011 of record CAWICM010000003.1, read on the forward strand.
CTGGCCTCGTCGGCCGAGACCGCCTCGTCATTCGCCACGGCGCCCGGGTCCCAGCTCGCCGCCTCTCCGAGCGGCACTGGGAACATCGTCCGGTAGCCGTGGATCACATCCAGGCCGAAGATCAGCGGGATGTGCAGTCGCGACTTCTTGACCGCGGCCTGCTGCACCGCATTGATGTTGTCGACGCCGGTCAGGTCGAGCACGCTCCCGATCTGGCCGCTCTCGGCCAGCGGAATCAGATCGCTCCCCGTCGGCGTGCTCGGCCCGGCCATCTCGAGCTGGCCAAACTTCTCGGCCACCGTCATGCGGGCGAGCAGCCCGCTCACGCGGGTGTTGATCTGCGCCTGGCTGAGGCCGGCGCCGGCGGTGTGGTGCGTGCGTCGCTTGACCGGCGCGGCGCTCGACTCGCTGGACAGCGCGCCGACGAGCACGACGAGCCCGACCAGGAACGCGGCCACGCCCGTGACGAACGCGAACCTCCTCCTCGGCTTGACCCAGACAGCCGCGGCGATGCGCTCTGACATTCTCTCCTCCTTCTCCCGGTGACGGCGCACGGGTACCCACGCCACCGGGAGCGCGAAACGTTAAGTCCGACCGGCGGTCAGTTCTTGCGCCCGGAGACGACGAGCCCGGCGCCCACCGCGACGATGGCCAGCCCCCCGCTCCACCGATCAGCTCCAGCCGGCGGGGGGAGCGTGAGAACCAGCTTCGCACCCCGCCGGCGGCCATCGCCCAGACGGCGTCCGAGACCATCGCGATCGCCGCGAACACCGCGCCGAGCACGAGAATCTGGACCGGGACGCCGCCTGCGCCCCGGTTCACGAACTGAGGGAGAATCGCGGCCAGGAACACCACGGTCTTCGGGTTGGTCACGCCGACCGTGGCGCCCTCCAGGAACGCGCGCCGATCCGAGCGCGGCGCCGCCGGAGCCGCGATCGCCGCCGCCAGCGAACCACGCTCTCGGAACGTTCTCACTCCCAGGTAGATCAGGTAAGCGCCGCCCGCGAGCTTGAGCGCGGTGAACGCCGCCACCGACTGCTCGGCCAGCGCTCCGACGCCGAAGGCCACCGCGATCGCCTGCACATACTCGCCGAGCGCGTTGCCGACCACGGTCAGCACCGCGACCCGGCGGCCGCCGGCCAGCGCGCGGCCGACCACGAACAAGACGCTCGGACCCGGGATCGCGATCACCACGAACGCGGTGACAGCGAACGCAAGTAACCGATCCGCCGGGACCATCCTTCCGGCAGCTTACGTCCTCGTCCAGGCCCGCGCGCGTCCTAGGCCCGGTGCCTCGTCTTCCTCGACGGTCGGAGCGTGGCGTTCGCGGTCTTGATCGTCGTCGTCTTGCCGGAAATGGGCATGGTGAGCTTGATCGAGACCGGGAGCATCCCGAACCGGGCGAGCAGGGGCCTGCCCTTGGCACCCAGCGCCAGGGTGATCGTCTTGGTCTGGCCGGCCTTTAGGTTCAGGAGCGCCGCCGCGACTTGCGCCGCCTGCTTGCGGGTCTTCGTCTTGATCGTGGTCTCGGTGATCCGGATGCCAGAGCAGGCGGCGCTGCTCGTGCAGGACAGTTTCAGCGTCACCTTGTTGCCGGCGACCGAGGGCTTGCCGAGCACCTGGAGCCGGGGCACGGGCGCCGGACTGGTCGGACTACCTGGGGTAGTCGACGTGCCGCCTGCATTGGTCAACGTGCCGCCCGGGTTGGCGGGCGGCGCGGGCGGCGCGGGCTGCGCCGTCACCGTCACCGTGGCCTGTTGCGTCGAGGTCAGGCCAGTGGGGTCGGTCACCGTCAGGGTGGCGGTGTGTGTCCCGGGCGTGCTGAACGCGTGCGCGGCAGTGGCGCCGGTGGCGGTGGCGCCGTCGTCGAACGACCAGGCGTAGGTCAGTGCGTCGCCGTCGTCGGGGTCACTCGAGCGCGAGCCATCGAAGGTAACGGGACTACCCGCCGCCGCGGTCGACGGCGTCGCGCTCGCGACCGCGGTGGGCGCCCGGTGCTGATACTCGTAGGCGCCGATGTCGACTGGCGTGGAGCCATTCGTGACCGACACGATCCGGGGATTCTGGTCGAGATCGATCGTCGAGCTGATCGATCCGAGATCGGTGACGTTGCTCGCGTCGATGAGCGGCGATCTGGACTCGAGGTGAAAGTCGCCCGCGCCGGGATTCACGAATTCCGGGTCTCCCGGGACTGCATGGGTCACCGTGACGCTCGAGCTGCCGCTGAAGTTGTCATGGTCCGCTTCGATTGAGCTGCCGATGCCGGAGGCAAGAAACGGGGTGCCGAACCCGCGCACGATCGAGTTGAAGATCTGCACATCGGCACCGCCCATGTTGTGCGAGAGCGCCCAGACCCCTTGGTTCGGGATTCCTGCCCCGATGAGCGTGTCGTTGAGCGCGTTCACCGACCCCTCGCTCGGGTCGTCCTGCACCACGATTCCGTCCGTCCCCTCGAGCAGCGAATCGTCGATGTAGACCGCCGCAGACTGAACGTTGAGGGCGTTGCCGCTGACGAGCAGCTTGGCGCGATGAATCGTGGTTGGGCCGTTTGCCGAGACTCCGCTGCCCCCTTGCTCGGCGGTGACATCGTCGACCTCGTTGGGGTCGCTGCTCGTCCCCCCGGTGGTGTAGATGTCGTCCCCGGATCCGCCAAAGACGGTCGAGCTCCTCAGCGTCGAGCCGGTGAGCCCAACGTCGTCGGCGCCGGGTTGGTTCGCCGTAATCGCGACGTGATCGAGGACGCCGCCGGTGACCTCGATGCCGAACCCGCTGTTGCTCGTCACCGAGAGTCCCGAGACCAGGACCGAATCCGAACCCGCTGTCCAGGTCAGGCTGAGGACCGCGGGGGCACCCGAGTCGGCCGTGAGGGTCGTCTGGCCAACGCCCGCCCCGACGATCTCGAGCGGGTAGGACGATGGCGAGGAACCAGTGAAGCCGGTGCCGGAGGCGGACGGTTGGAAGGTCCCGGGACCGATCGTAATCACATTCGGTGAGAAGCCGGCGCTTGGATTGCTGCCGGCCGCGCTGAGGGCGGCCTGCAGATTCGAGCCCTCGTCCGCGCTCCCGGGTGGGCAGACGAATCCGCTCTGGTGGACGCAGTAGGAGGCCGCGGCAGCGCGCGAGACCGCCGGCACGACGGCCGCGAGCACGAGCGCGACGATGGTCGCGGCGCCGATCTGCAGCAGCCGGCGGCGCGGTGCGCGACCAACCGCCAATTGCCCCCTGTCCTCCACCAACGTCCCCACTGGGCCCAGCATACAGGCCGCGCGGGGCGAGAGGACCTACGCCTCGTTCCCCTTGCGCTCGGCGTCGAACAGCTCGACCAGGCGGCTGCGCACCTCCCACAACTTGGGGATCTGGCGCTGGGCGATCAGCCTGCCGAGCACCTGGACGGGCGTGCCCTGGGTCCCGATCGTCTCCTCGCCGAGCGCGCGGGCCACGATCGTGTAGTGGCGGAAGCGCCACACCCAGATGCGCTCGTCCCACTCGGTCAGGAGCTCGGCCAGCTGGTAGAGCTCCTCGTGCTCGCGGCCGTGCTGGTAGAGCTCGGCGAGCGTGAGCCCGGCGCGTTCCACCAACCCGTCGAAGGCCTTGCTCACTCGCTGGGTGACCACCGGCACGCGACGGAAGCCGGGCGAATCGAAGCCGCTGCCGTGCCCGAGCACGACGCGGATCTCGCTGTACTCCCAGGGTGACATCTGATTGAGCATCTCGAGCTGCGAGGTGACGTACTGCAGACACAGCACGGCGCGGCGCATCAGCCGGATGGCCGGCGCGATCTCGCCGCGCTCGACCGAGGCAGCGGCCTCGTCGACCTCGGTTGTCCCGAGCTTCAGCCAAAGCTCCGAGGACTGGTGCACGGTCTGGAACAGAAGCTCGTCGTGGTGGACCCGCTCCTCCGGCGACTTCTGCAGGGACAGAAGCTCGTCGGTGCGCAGGTAGCGCTCGTAGTCGCTCGCCCCGCGGCCGGGCAGCACGGGAGCGTGCAGGTCCTCGGTCACGCCTCACCTCCCTCGAGAATCTCGGCCAGCTTGGCCGGATCGATGTTTCCCCCCGAGACGATGCACACCACCTTGCCGGCTCCGGCCTGCCCCGCGAGCGCCGCCGCCGTGGCCAGCGCGCCGGCGCCCTCGGCGACCACATGGGCCCGCGCCGCCAGCAGCCGCACGGCGGCGGCGGCCTCGGCGATCGGTACGGCGAACGCGGCGTCGACCACCTCGCGCAGACGCGGCCACATCGGATCGAGCACCCGCCGGCTGCCCGAGCCGTCCACGAACGAGGCGGTGTACTCGACGTCGACCGGCTCACCGGCCGGCAGCGCGGCGGCGAGCGCGGCTCCGGTGGCGGGCTCGGCGGTGTAGACCCGAATCTCGGGACGCAGCGCACGCATCGCGCTGGCGATCCCCACGGTCAACCCTCCCCCGCCCATGGGGATCACGACCGCGTCGGGATCGGGCAGGTCGTCGAGGATCTCCAGACCGATCGTGCCGTTGCCGGCCATCACCCCCTCGTCCTGGACCGGGTGCACGAACAGCCCGTCAACCCCGTCCACCGAGCCGGTGACGATCGCCTGCCACCAGGCGTCGTAGGGCAGCTTGACGACCTTTCCGCCCAGGCGCTCGATCGCCGAGAGCTTCGCCTGCGGGGCGTGATCGGGCACCGCGATCGTGGCCGGCAACCCGAGCTCGCGCCCCGCCCAGGCCACACCCTGGGCCATGTTGCCGGCGCTCGCGGTGACCAGCCCGTTCAGCCGCGCCTCCTCGGGGGCGAGCCGGACCGCGTTGGTCGCGCCACGGATCTTGAACGAGCCGATCGGCTGCAGGGCCTCGAGCTTCAGGTAGATCTCGGTGCCGGCGGGGACCTCGGCGGCGTGCAGCCGAACCAGCGGCGTGCGCACGGCGACGTCGGCGATCCTCGCCCGGGCAGCCTCGATCTCGGCCAGCTCGATCACCGTGATCTCGCTCGCGATCGTCCGATCACAGCGGCACCTCGGTCCCGACCCCGAGCGCCCGCGCCCGCGACACCGCGCGCTCCGCGGCCGCCAGATCCTCCACGGCCAGCCCCAGCGAGCGGAACACGGTCAGCTCGTCGGCGCTGCTCCGGCCGTCCGCCATGCCGGCCAGCACCTCTCCGAGCTCGCCCCGTATGTGGTCCTCCCCGGAGATGGCCCCCTGCTGCACCGCCATGCGGAACTCGCCCGCCTCATTGCGCACCGACTCGCGGCTGTCGCAGTAGAACGCGCAGGCCGCCACGGTCTCGACGTCGAGCTCGCGGGAGCTCGACACGCTCGCGCCGACCGCGTTGACGTGGGCGCCGGGGGCCAGCCAGTCGCGCTGGATCACGGGCTCGCGCGACGTCGTGGCGAGCACGACCACGTCGGCTCCCCGCACTGCCTCCTCGGCGCTCGTCGCGACCACGGCGCGGCCGTCGGCCAGCGCCTGCGCATGCTCGGCCGAAGGCGAGTACACGCGCACCTCGTCGAACTCGCGCACCGGCAGGAGCGCGGTCAGATGCGCCCGACCCTGCACGCCCGCGCCGAGGATGGCCAGCACCCGAGCATCGGAGCGCGCCAATACTCGCGTCGCGACCACGCTCACCGCGGCGGTGCGAACCGAGGTCACGGCCGAGGCGTCGAGGATGGCCCGCGGCACCCCGGTCTCGCCATCGAACAGGGTGACGGTCCCCTGATGGGTGTCGAGCCCGCGAGCCGGATTGCCGGGCGCGATGACCAGCGACTTCAGCGAGAACACCGGGTCGGCGCCGCCGCGCCAGGCGGGCATCGTCGCGATGAAGCCGGCCGCACCCTCGAACGGCACCATCGAGCGCAGCGGCATCAGCGCTTCGCCCCGCGCGTGAGCAGCGAGGACCTCGGCCATCGCGTCGGCGCACTCCTCGGGCGAGAGCGCGGCGAGCACGTCGTCGTGGCCGAGGACGAGGACCGGGGTCAACCGAACAGCCTCTCGAGCTCGGCCCGCTCCGAATCACCCAGCGGGCGCTCGAGCGCCTCGCGCACCGGCGCCAGATGCTCGGGGCGGCCCGGCCCGACCACGATCTGGGCCACGCGATCGTCGGCCAGCAGCCAGGCCAGCGCCAGCCCGGCCATCGAGCGCTCGGCCGCCTCGGCCAGCTCCGAGAGCCGCTCCAGCCGATCGAACGTCGCGTCGTTCACGAAGTCCGCGTAGGGATCGGGCCGCTGGGTCATCCGCGATCCGGCCGGGAAGGCCTGGCCGCGACGATACTTGCCGGTGAGCCAGCCGCCGGCCAGCGGACTGAACACCAGATAGGCCACCTGCTCGCGCGCGCACAACGGCAGCACCCTGGCCTCGTCGCCGCGAGCCAGCAGAGAATGGTCGTTCTGGATGGCCTGCGGCGCGCCGGTCGCGAGCGCCGCCTGGAGCTGCTCGGCGTCGAAGTTGCTCACCCCGTAAGCACTGAGCTTGCCCGCTGATTGCAGCTCCTCGAAGGCGCTGATCGTGTCGGCGATCGGCACGTCGGGGTCGAACTCGTGGGCCAGGTACACCTCGACGGAGTCGATCCCCAGCCGCTCGAGGCTCGACTGCAACTGCCGGACGATCCGCTCCGGGGCGAGTCCGTGATCCGCACCCGCGGCCATCGGGTGAAACGTCTTGGTGGTGATCGTCGGGCGCAGTCCGCGGCGGCGCATCCATTCGCCGATGGCTTGCTCGCTGCTCCCGCCACCGTAGGCGTCGGCGGTGTCGAAATGGTCGATGCCCGCCTCGAACGCCGCGTCCATCAGCGCGAACGCCTCGTCCTCGGTCAGTCCCTGACCGAACAGCTCGGGCGCCGAGCCGATGCCGCCGAAGTTCCCGCACCCCAGGGCGACACGCGGGACGGTCAGCTCCGAGCGGCCGAGCCGGCGGCGTTCCAAGGGAAGGGTGGCGCTCATAAACGCCAGCCTAACGGCAGCGCGCAGGCCGCTCGCTACCGTTGCGCCCATGCCCGTCCTGGAAGCGCGCGGCATCGTCAAGACGCTCGGGGCTGGGCGGGCGCAGCGCCGCATCCTGAACGGCGTGGACCTCCGGGTCGACGCCGGCGAGGTCGTCGCCGTGCTTGGCCGCTCGGGCAGCGGCAAGTCGACGCTTCTGCATCTCCTGGGCGGCCTGGATCGCCCAGACGAGGGCCAGATCGTGCTGGCCGACCGGGACATCACCGCCCAGAGCCCCCGCGCCCTGGCCAAGACCCGGCTTCGCCACATCGGGTTCGTGTTCCAGTCCTTTCACCTGATCGAGGAGCTGAGCGGCGAGGAGAACGTGCTGCTGCCGGCCCGGCTGCCGGGCGCGGGCCGTGACGGCGAGCGCCGCGCCCACCGGCTGATCGGTGAGCTCGGTCTCACCGACATAGCCGGCCGCCGGCCGCACGAGCTCTCCGGCGGCGAGCAGCAGCGTCTGGCCATCGCCCGGGCGCTGGTCAACGACCCCGAGCTTGTGCTGGCCGACGAGCCGACCGGCAACCTCGACCACGAGAACGGCGCCACCGTGCTCGCCCTGCTGCGCAACCTGCGCCGGCGCGCGGTGGTGATCGTCACCCACGAGCCGGAGGCGGCCTCCATCGCCGACCGGGTGCTGCATCTGCGAGACGGCACGTTCGCGCCGGAGGGCCTCTCGCTGAGGGAGTCGGCCTGAAGGCCGCGCTGTCAGAGGCGCGCTACGGCATACGCGTCCGGCGCCGGCGCTCGCTGCTGACCGGGCTGGGGATCGCGCTCGCCGCCGCCATGCTGGTGGCCGCGCTGGTCGTGTCAGACAGCCTGGGGTTCGGCTTCGACCGCGCCGCGCACGCTGCCGACCTCCCGGACATCATCGTCCGCTTCAACCCGGAGTCCGCCGATCGGGTCACCCAGCGAATTACCGCCCTGCCCGACGTGGCCGCGTACACGGTGCGACGGGAGGTCACCGGCGTCGGGTTCGAGACCGCGAACGACTTCGCCGGCAATGGTGTGGTCGAGATCGTCGGGCCGGGCCGGCGCGGCTACGCGATCGTGGCCGGACGAGACGCCTCGGCCCCGGACGACGTCGTCGTCGAGCGTGGGCTGGCCGTGGCCTGGCACCTGACGCTCGGCGACACGCTGATCATCGACGGTCTCGGCCCGCGTCGAATCGTGGGGTTCTCCGAGAGCCCGGACAACGTGTCCTATCCGCTCTCGAGCCCTCGCGTGTACGTGCCTCTGACCCCCGCGTTCGGATCGCCGGCGATCAACCTGGCCGACATCTGGCTGCGCGACCCGGCCAACCTCGACGAGGTCCTGGTCCAGGCCCGGGCCACGAGCTACGGCCTGCACGGACTGCGTTTCGTGACGCGTTCCGGGGTGCGGGTGTTGCTCGACCAGGCGGCCGGGATCGTGATCGACCTGCTGGTGGCGCTGTCGCTGATCGCGGTGGCCACCGCCGGGGCCATGCTGGCCGCCTCGGCGCGCGCCGAAGTCCAGCGGAGGCTGGCGGCGATCGGCGTACGGCGCGCGGTGGGGGCCTCGCGCGGGCACCTGGCGACGGTGCAAGGCCTCGAGGCGCTGTTCGTGGCCGCGCCGGCCGCAACCGTGGGCGCGGTCGCCGGCGTGCTGGCCACGTACGGCCCGACCAGCCGGCTGCTCGTGCTCCTGAACGAGCCCTCGCCGGGGACGGCGCTCGCGCCCGCGCTGATCGTGGCGTGGGCGGCGGCGATCGCCATCCCGGTGCTGGCCGCCGCCTGGCCGGCGTGGCGAGCGGCGGGGCGCTCGCCGGTGGGACTGCTCAGCGGGGCCGAACTGTCTCGCGGGCGTGGCAGCCGCCGCGGCATCGGGCGCGGCTCGATCATTCCCCGCGCCGGCCTGACCGTGCTGGGTGTCAGGCTGGCCGGGGCTCGGCGCGTTCGCCTCCTCACCACCGCCGCCACGCTGGGCTTCTCGACCGCGTTCGTGCTGCTGATGCTCTCGCTCGCCTCGGCGCTCGGTTCCCTGGAGACCGATCCCGGAGCGCTCGGCAAGCACTACCAGCTCACGGCGCAGTTGCCTGCGTCGGCCGCCGCGCGCGTGCGGGCGATCCCCGGCGTGCAGGCCGCGGCGCCCCGGTACGAGACCGAGGCGGTCGACTCGTTCTCGCTCGGGGAGACGATCGACGTGATCGCCTACCCCGGCGATCACACGACGTTCGAGTCGCCGCCACTCGTGTCGGGCCACCGCCTGCACGGGACCGACCAGGCGGAGGTGGGGCTGGGGCTGGCCCAGGCGCTCGGTCTCGATCCCGGCTCGACCCTGGCCATCCAGCTCGACTCGGGCCGGGAGCTTCGCCTGCGCGTGGCCGGCGTGGTCAGCTCGCTCGACCACGATGGCCGGATCGCCTACGTCCCCGCCGCCGCGCTGCTCGCCGCGGACCCGGGCGCCGCCGACAGCGATCAGCTTGCGGTCCGCCTGCGGCCCGGCGCCAATGCCGGCGCGGTCAACGCGGCGCTCGGGCCGAGCGCTACGCCCGCCACCGGCGCCGTCGGTCGCGGCGTCCCGCTCGTCGCGGTGCTGCGCTCGATCCTCCGCGCCGTCGCCATCGTCGACGGGCTGGTCTGCGTGTACGCGCTGATCCAGGCCTGCGCGCTCACCGTCCAGGAACGCAGGCGCACCGTCTCGGTGCTCCGCGCGTTCGGCGCCGGCTCGACCGCGGTGGGTCGTCTGCTGGCCGGCGCGGTGATCGCCCTCGTGGTCCCCGCGGCGCTCCTGGGGATCGTGCTCGAGCGGCTCGTGCTCGGGCCTGCGCTGGCCCGTCTGGCCGCGAGCTACGTGACGCTGTCGCTGAGCGCGAGCGGGGCCGAGATCGGCCTCGTCCTGGCCGGCCTCGGGCTCGCCGGGGTGGCTGCGATCGCCTGGGTGACCCGCCAGGCCACGCGCGAGAGCGTGATCGCCGGACTGGGGGCCGCGTGATCACGCGGCGGGAAGCCATCGTGTTCGGTGCCGGGGCACTGCTGGCCGCGGGGTGCGGCGCGAGCGGACCGCAGGCCGCGCGCACCGGCTCGACCCTGGCCTCGACCTGGATCGATCCCGCCGGCACGGGCACTCTGAGCCCCGGGGTCGGCGAGCCGCTGATCGCGCGCACCGAGCTCGGCCCGGCCCGACCGGCCGAGCGGGTGATCGCGACCCTGGTCCACCTGACCGACGCCCACGTCCTCGATGCCTCCTCGCCGGCCCGGGTCCCGTTCCTCGATCGGCTGGGCGATCCGTTCGAGTCGACGTTCCGCCCCCAGGAGACGCTGACCGCTCAGGTGCTGGCCGGCGCGACCCGCGCGATCCGCGCACTCGGACCCGACGCGGTGATCCAGGGCGGGGATCTGATCGACAACGATCAGCTCAACGAGCTGGGCTGGGCGATGCGCGCGCTGCGCGGCGGTCTGGTTCGACCGGGAAGCGGCCGGGACGGCTACTACGGGGTCCAGCTCGCCTCAGACCCCGATCCGTTCTACTACCGGCCCGACCTCGACGCGCCCCGGCATCCCGGTCTGTTGCGGCGCGCGGTGCGGCCGTTCATCGCGCCCGGCCTGCGCGCGCCGGTCCACCCGGTGCTCGGCGATCACGACATCCTCGTCGCCGGCGAGCTCGTGCCCACCCACGCCACCCGCGCCCTGGCCGTGGGTGATGAGGCGCTCTGGGAGCTTCCGCCCGGGCTCTCGCTCCCGCCCGGGACGGAGCTCACGGCGGGCGGCTCGCCCGACGGCCCGCCGCTGCCGGGACTCGTCGATGAGTTCCTGGCTCAGGCGCTGGCCGGTTCCAAGGTGCGTGTGCCGCCCGACGCCCGCCGGCGCGAGCTGGACGCCACCGAGGTCGTCCCCCTCCTGCGCGCCGGCACCAGCGGCAGTCTCGACTATGCCGTGGACGTCGGAGGCGAGCTTCGCCTGATCGTCCTCGACCTGGCCCGCCGCGCCGGCGGCTCCGGCGGCCTCGTCCGCCCTGACCAGCCTGGCTGGCTAGCCAGCCAGCTTGATGAGGCGGGGGCCGGTGCGGGGTCGGGGGCGAGGGCCGGTGCGGGGTCGGGGGCGGGGGCCGGACGCTGGGTGATCGTCGTCTCGCATCAGCCGCTGACCAGCTCCGAGGGCGGAGATCAGCTGCTGGCGCTGCTCGACGGCCACCCTCGCGTGATCGCGGCGCTGTCCGGTCACACCCACCGCAACTCGATCGAGCCGCGCGGTCACTACTGGCTGATCAACACCGCGTCGCTGATCGACTATCCCCAGCAGGCCCGCGGCCTCCGAATCGTTGCCACCGCCGGCAGCGGCGTCGCCATCCAGACGTGGATGCTCGACCACACCGGCTCGGAGCTCGGCACGATCTCCCGCCAGCTCGCGTACCTCGACGCACAGGGCGGGCGACCCAAGGGATTCGCCGGCGGGCGGCTCGACCGCAACGTGACGCTGTACTCGCCACGCGCGGGGTGACGCGCGCCGGGCACGGATGCCCGGCGCAACCGGCCCCACGGATGCCGCCGTAGGCGGCCCCTATCCGACGACCGTCTCGACCGTCTCGATCGGCTCGAGCTGGGAGAGCTCCGAGCGCCGGTTCTCCCAGTGAGGCGGGATGCACATGTGCGTCCCGAGCTCGTCCTCGGCCTCGTCGATCAGGAAGCCCTGGGGCGTGCCGTAGGCGATCTCGACCAGCAGGCCGCTGGGGCTGCGGCAGTACATCGAGAAGAAGTAGCCGCGGTCCTTGGGCTCCGAGACGTCGGTGAAGCCCAGCCCGACGATCCAGTCCTTGACCTCCTGCTGGTTCTCGGCCGAGACCACGTCGAACGCCTGATGGTGGATCGTGCCCTCGCCGAAGTGCCAGGTGCCCTGGGGAAGCTTGGGCTCCTCGACGAACTCGAGCATGCGGCCATAGCCCTGCTCGTCGCCGATGCGGAACCGGGTGTGCGGGCCCTCGGTGCCGAATAGCTCGCCACCCATGCCCTGGGTCACGAAATAGGCCATCGGTTCGATCTCGCTCACCGAGGTCGTGGTCCCGTAGGCGCCACGGATCGCGTGCTCGGCCGGCACCACGGCGTCGTAGGGCTCGCGGTCGTCGGACTCGGGATCGCCGACGATCTGGTACTCGATCCCGCATGGATGCTCGAAGAACAGGCGCTCTGAGCCGAAGCGCTCGCCGCGCTCGTGCTTGACGCTTTGCTCGGACAGGCGGTCGGCCCAGTACCCGATCGAGTCGGGCCGAACGGACAGGTTCAGCGACTTGGCCTGATTGGTGCCGCGCTTGCCCATCCAGCCGGCCTGGCGGTACGGGAACGCGGTGAGCAGGGTGCTCGGGTCGCCCAGGCGGTTGCCGTAATAAAGGTGGTAGATGGGGATCTCGCCGTCGAACAGGACGGTCTTCTTCACGCTTTTCAGGCCGAGCAGGCGCACGTGGAAGTCATAGTCCTCCTGAGCGCCGCCGACGCAGAACGTCAGGTGGTGGGTGCCGCGGATGAAGCCCCGAGCCATGATGCTGCTCCTCTTCCTCGTGGTTACCTATCGCCCGCTCACCCGATTCTAACTAGAGGTAAGCGGGCGCTCCTAGGACGCGAGCGCGTGGCTTCTAGGACGTGAGCGCGCCGCGCAGCCAGTCGGCGAGCACGCCGCCGGGAACCACCGACGTCAACCCGTCGCGGGTCAGCTCGGCGACCGCGGAGAGCACCTCGGCGACCCCCGCCGACCATGCGTCGTCGAGCATCAGAAACGGGTGCATGATCAACGTCTGGTGACCGCCGGCCGAGAGGCGATGGGCAAGCCAATCGGCAAGCTCCGCCGGTCCGCGGCTCGCCGCCGGGTCCCCGCGCGAGACCCGTAGGGCGCTGAAGCTTTCCATGAGGTGGTACGCGTCGACCAGCTCCCAGTCGAACGGCACGTAGGCGAGGCCGTCGCGGAGCTCGTAGTCGCGGCCCGCCGGTGAGCACCACTCGAAGCCGTGCTCGCGCAGCAGCGCGGCCGACGCCGCGGTGAGCTCGCCGCCGGGAGGACGGAACCCGCGCGGTCGCAGCCCGAGCTTGGCGAATGCGTCGAGGCCACGGGCGAGCGTGTCGCGCTCGTCTTGGGGCGAGAGATCGCGCCAGGTCTCGTGCGAGAAGCCGTGGTGGCCGACCTCGTGGCCGCCGGCGACGATCTCCCCGACCGCGTCGGGATACAGCTCGCAGTTGATCGCCTCGACGAAGAACGTCGCGAGGAGGCCATGCTGATCGAGCTGGTCGAGCAGCCACGGCAGCGCTTTGGTGACCGATGGGTCGCGCCCGGGCGCGACGGGCTGCTCGCCGCGCTCCAGCGCGCTGGCTTCGCCCAGGTTGTCGAAGGTCAGCACGAGCGTGCTGGGCGGGGGTTGCAGTCCGGAGGGGTCCACGCGGGCCATCGTATTGTTCTGACTCATGGCCTCCCGGGTCGCACTGGTGACGGGTGGCGCCGGCGGGATCGGGCGCGCGATCGTCGGCGCCCTGACCGGCGCCGGGCTTCGCGTGGCCTCGGGCGACATCGACGACGAGGCCGTCGTCGAGGCGGCGCTGGCCGTCCGCCTCGACGTGACCGACAGCGCCTCGGTCGAGGAGGCGGTCGAGCAGGTGGAGCGCTACCTGGGCCCGATCGAGGTCCTGGTCAACACCGCCGGATGGGACGAGTTCCGCGCCTTCCTCGAGACCGAGGAGGCGTTCTGGGACCAGATCATCGAGCTCAACTACAAGGGCTGCCTGCGGGTGTGCCGCCGCGTTGTGCCGGGGATGGTCGAGCGCGAGTACGGCCGGGTGGTCAACATCTCCTCGGACGCAGCGCGCGTCGGCTCCTCTCAGGAGGCCGTGTACGCCGGCGCAAAGGCGGCGCAGGTGGCGTTCGGCAAGACGCTCGCGCGCGAGGTAGCCCGCCGCGGCGTGACCGTCAACAGCGTTTGCCCCGGTCCGACCGAGACCCCGCTGCTCGAGGGGATGCTGGGGGCCGGCGAGGCGAGCGCGAAGATGGTCGAGGCACTGCGCAGGGCTGTGCCGATGCGCCGGCTGGGTCGGCCCGAGGACGTCGCCGCCGCGGTCGCCTTCCTGGCCTCCGAGGAGGCCGGCTACATCACCGGTCAGACGCTGTCGGTCAGCGGCGGCTTGACGATGGCCTGAGCGTGAAGGAGAGACGATGGACTTGACCGACACTCGTTACGACGTCGAGAACAGCCTGGCCTGGATCACGATCGACCGGCCCGACCGGATGAACGCGTTTCGGGCGAGGACGGTCGACGAGCTCATCCATCTGTTCACCCGCGCTTGGTCTTCCGCGGATGTCGGCGTGATCTGCCTGACGGGAGCCGGGGACCGGGCGTTCTGCGCCGGCGGGGATCAGAAGCAGCGAGCCGAGACCGGCGACTACGGCCCGAGCGAGTCGGGGCTGTTCGAGGTCGAGCGCCTGCACCGGCTGATCCGCGAGGTGCCCAAGCCGGTGATCGCCGCGGTCAACGGCGTGGCGGTGGGCGGCGGGCACGTGCTGCACGTGCTGTGCGACGTGACGATCGCGGCTTCGTCGGCGACGTTCGGTCAGGTCGGTCCGCGCGTGGGCTCCTTCGACGGCGGCTTCGGGACCGCGTACCTGGCGCGCGTGGTCGGGGAGAAGCGCGCGCGGGAGATCTGGTTCCGCTGCCGGCGCTACGACGCTCCGACCGCGGAGCGCTGGGGCCTCGTCAACGAGGTCGTACCGGACGATCAGCTTCGCGCCACCGTGCGGACCTGGGCGGACGACATGCTGGCGCTGTCGCCCACCGCGCTGCGGTTTTTGAAGCAGTCGTTCAACGCGGACACCGAGCACATCGCGGGCATCGCTTCGATGTCGTTCAGCGGATTAGGGCTGTTCGTGGAGACCGACGAGGCGCGCGAGGGCGTGCGGGCGTTCAGCGAGGACCGCGCGCCCGATTTCGGGGGCTTCCGTACGCAGGCGTCGCGTTAGCGCCCCGCGTCTGCGTTGCGAGTCGCGGGCGTCACGAGTCGCGGGCGTTACGAGTTGCGGGCGTCACGCCTCGGCGGCGGCGGCGGCCTGGAGCACTGACTCGAGCAGGCCCGGGAAGCGCTCGTCGAGGTCCTCGCGCCGCAGGGAGTTCAGGCGCGTGGTGCCCTCGAGCCGCTGACGGATTACGCCGGCCTCGCGTAGCACCCGAAAGTGGTGGGTGCAGGTCGACTTGGTCACGGGGAGGTTGAAGCTCCCACAGGCCCGCTTGTCCTCGACGGCCAGTCCGGCCACGATGCGCAGCCGGATCGGGTCGCTGAGGGCGTGCAGCACGGCGGCCAAGTCGATCTCCTCGCGCGCCGGATGGCACAGGGGGTCCTGCGCGTCGAGCTTGGTCGGCGGCTCGACCAGCCGCGCCGTAGCAGCCGAGGCCTGTCCTTGGGTGACGTGCGTATCCATTCTCTCCTCGAGTGTAGTACGACGTCCTTCGAACTTTCTGCTATCGTTCGATGACTATCGTACTACGGCTGGTCGCGATCCGCGCAGGTTGTCGAATCAGCGGTCCGCCGAACGTCATCTGAGTATGAACGCCGAAACCACGCCCAACAGCAACCGACATCTCAACATCGTCCTGGCCCTGGCCTGCCTGGCGCAGTTCATGGTCGTCCTCGACGTGTCCGTCGTGAACGTCGCCCTGCCGGCGATCCGCGGCGCGCTGCACTTCTCCGAGCAGGACCTGCAATGGGTGGTCAACGCGTACACGGTGACCTTCGCGGGGTTCCTCCTTCTCGGCGGGCGTGCCGCCGACCTCCTCGGGCGCAGGCGGGTGTTCGCCGCCGGCCTCGTGCTGTTCGCGCTGGCCTCGCTGGCGGGCGGCCTCGCCACCACGCAACCGATGCTGATCGCCGCCCGCGGCGCACAGGGCCTGGGCGGCGCGATCGTCGCGCCCGCCTCGCTCTCGATCCTGACCACGACGTTCGCGGAGGGCGCGGCGCGCAATCGGGCCGTGGGCATCTGGGGGGCCATGGGAGGCGCCGGCGGAGCCGCCGGCGTGCTCCTGGGCGGAGTCATCACCGACCTGCTCAGCTGGCGCTGGATCCTCTTCATCAACGTCCCGATCGGCCTGCTCGCCGCGACGTTCGCGCTGCGCTACATCGCCGAGACGCGCGCGGCCGGCCAGCGGAGGAGCTTCGACCTCGCCGGCGCCATCACCGCCACCGTGGGCCTGTCGGTCCTCGTGCTGGGGATCGTGCGGACCGACGTGACCGGCTGGGGCTCGGCGTCGACGCTCGGCCTGCTGGTCGCAGGCGCGGCCCTGCTGGCGCTGTTCGTGGCCATCGAGGGCCGGATCGCCCGCGCGCCGCTGATGCCGCTGCGGATCTACGCCTCGCGGACGCTGAGCGCTGCCAACGTGGTGGTGCTCATGATCGGCGCCGCGGTGTTCGCGATGTGGTTCTTCCTGTCGCTCTACCTGCAGCAGGTCCTCGGCTACTCGCCCCTGCGAGCCGGTCTCGCCTTCCTGCCGATGACCCTTTGCATCGTGGCCTGCTCGACGCTCGCCTCCCGCGTCGTCACGCGAGTGGGACCCAAGCCAATGCTGGTCGCGGGGATGACGATGCAGGCCATCGGCCTTCTTCTTCTCACGCACATCTCACCCAACGGCAGCTACCTGGGCGACGTGCTGGTGCCCTCGCTGCTGATCGCGACCGGGATCGGCTTCTCGTTCGTACCGGTCACGATCGCGGGCGTCGCCGGGGTCGCCTCGGAGGAGGCGGGACTGGCCTCTGGGCTCGTCAACACCTCGCGGTTCGTCGGCGGAGCGATCGGCCTGGCCATCCTGGCCGCCTTCGCCACCGCGCGGACCAACGTCGACGTCCACCACGGCCTGGCGGCCCACGCAGCGCTCACCGGCGGGTTCGAGCTCGCCTTCGGGATCGCCGCGGCGTTCTCGGCGATAGGTGCTGTGATCGCGCTGATCGGGCTGCCGCGGGTTTCCATGCGGCGCGTGCGGCAGCGGACGATGGCCGCCGAGAGCGCCTGAAACTCCCGGACGCGTAAGAATCCGCGCCTCGATGGCGCGCTGCTTCGTCACCCGCTCCCTGCCCGGTCCCGCGCTCGACCGACTGCGGGCCCGGCACGACGTGGAGGTGTGGCCCGACCGGCTGCCTCCCCCCTACGAGGAGTTGGCCGCGCGCGCGGCCGGGGTCGACGGTCTGCTCACGCTGCTCACCGATCGGGTGGACGCGGCGCTGATCGAGCACTGTCCGGACCTCCGTGTGATCTCCAACTACGCCGTGGGCTACGACAACATCGACATCGACGCCGCGGTGGCGCGCGCGATCGCGGTCGGCAACACTCCAGACGTGCTGACCGAGGCGACTGCCGATTTGACGTGGGCGTTGCTTCTGGCGGCGGCGCGCAAGCTGCCCGAGGCGATCGCGTCGGTGCATGCCGGCGACTGGCTGACCTGGGAGCCCGGGCGCTACCTCGGCCAGGCGGTTGGCGGGGCGACGCTGGGGATCGTCGGGCTGGGGCGGATCGGGCGGGCGGTCGCGCGGCGGGGCTCCGGCTTCGACATGACCGTGCTGTACACCGGCGGTGGCGCCGACGGTGGCGGTGGCAGTGGCAGTGCCGATCCGGAGGCGGTCTCGGCGCGGGAGGTGCCGCTCGAGGCGCTCCTCGAGGGATCGGACTTCGTGTCGCTGCACTGCCCGCTGACGCCGTCCACCCACCACCTGATCGACGCGGCGGCGCTGGCCCGCATGCGCTCGACCGCGATCCTGATCAACACCTCGCGCGGACCGATCGTCGATCCGGTGGCGCTTCGCGAGGCGCTCCACGCCGGAGAGGTCGCCGGCGCTGCACTCGACGTGACCGAGCCCGAGCCACCGGCGCCGGATGACCCGCTGCTCGGAGCCCCCAACCTGATCGTCGTTCCGCACATCGGCTCGGCGACCCGGGTCGCCCGCGAACAGATGGCGGAGCTGGCGGTCGAGAACCTGCTGGCCGGGCTGGACGGCCGGCCGCTCCCCCACCAGGTCGAAGCGGTGGTGTGAGGTGCACCGCGCGGTCGTCGACATAGGCTCGAACTCGACGCGGCTGCTGCTCGCCGACGTGGAGGACGGCCGGGTGGGAGAGGTGCTCGAGCGACGAACCGAGATCACCCGGCTGGGCGCGGGGGTGGACGCGGACGGGCGCCTGAGCGAGGAGGCGATGGAGCGCGTCTACGCGGTGCTCGACGAGTACGGAAAGCTGATCGAGCGCCACGGAGCGGACAAGGCCGTCGCGGTGCTGACCAGCGCCGTCCGCGACGCGGCCAACGGGAAGGAGTTCGCCCGGACCGTACGCGAACGCTGGGGACTCGAGCCGCACGTGTTGAGCGGCGACGAGGAGGCGCGGCTCACGTTCCTCGGCGCCACCAGTGAACGGGACGCGTCAGATCGAACGCCCACGCTGGTGATCGACATCGGCGGCGGGTCGACCGAGTTCGTGATCGGGACCGGCCGGGAGATGGACTTCCACGTCTCCAACCAGGCCGGAGTGGTGCGCCAGACCGAGCGCCACCTCCACTCCGACCCGCCTCGCGATGAGGAGCGCGAGGCGCTGGCGCGCGACGTGCGCTCGATCCTCCGCGACGGCGTGCCCGAGAAGTGGCGCCGCGCGGTCCGCCATGCGATCGCGGTGGCGGGCACGGCCACGTCGATGGCCTCGATCGCGCAGGAGCTCGAGCCCTACGACCCCGACAGGGTCGAGGGCTACCTGATGAGCGATGCCGAGTGCCAGGTGATCCGCGACCGCCTGGCCGGGATGACGCTGCAGGAGCGCCGGCAGGTCAGAGGGCTCCATCCCGATCGCGCGCCCACGATCGTGGCCGGCACGATCATCCTGCTCGAGACGCTCGCGCTGTTCGGCCTGCACGAGTTCGAGGTCTCAGAGCACGACATCCTGCGCGGCGCGGCCCTCGGGCTCGAGTAGCCGCCGTTCTTCCCGGCGCGGGTTTTCTCCTCCGGCGGGAGGAACCGGGCCCCGTCGGCGTGCTGCGTAGTCATGAGACGTCTGACAGCTTCACGCTCGCAGAGATTACTCATTCGGGTCGGCCTCGCCGCGGTGCCCCTGGCCGTATTGGTCGCCGGCGGCGCGAGCCCCGTCGCCGCGACCGCCGGCGCGGCACCCGTCGCCCCACCATCACCTCGACTGGGTCCGGTACGTTCGCGATCGGCCGCGGGCGTGGCCATCGACCGGCGCGTCGCCGGCGCTCCCCCGCCCCTGTAAAACGCAGCAAACTCCCCCGCCCGCCGCCGCCCGGCGCACATAAGCATGCTGTCCATGCTTATGTGCACGGAGCGCCCGCCGCGGGCGCGGTTTGGCACGTTTTACAGGGCCGGGCGCCGCTCAAAGCCCGCTGGCGCGGAGGAGCGCCACGCCGACCGGACCTTCGGGACGGGTTGGACGTCGACCCAAGCGCCGGCGCAGACCATGGGCGGGGGTGTCCGGGCATGAACAGCGCGATTGCCGCGGTCAGCGCCCGAACGAACTCACGGGAGCCCATGCTCGGTAACGCTGTGACCGGGTATTCGACCCCCGCGCTCGAGACCAAGCTCGCGACTGCCGTGGCCAGCCGGCCCGCCTCGGGCCTGCGGGGTTTGTGATCAGGGGCCTGCGGGGCTCGTGATCAGGGGCCTGCGGGGCTCGTGATCAGGGGCCTGCGGGGCTCGTGATGAGGGGCCTGCGGGGCTCGTAATCAGGGCCTGCGGGGCTCGAATCAAGGCGATCAGGCCGGCCGCTCGCGGGCGGCCCGAAAGCGGGGGCTGAGATTGGCGCACTCGGCGCAAACCTCTTCCGGGATCAACCCCGTGCGCATGAGCAGCCCGAACACCTGGCAGCCGAGGCAGTAGGCGAAGATGGACTCGAGGCCCGCGGCGACCACGAACAGGCCGAGCACGACGTCGGTCGCCGCGTGGCTGCCCACGACCAGCCAGAAGACGAGCGCGAGTGTTGCCATCGCCGCGCCCATCCCCTGGGCGAAGCGCTTGGGGGGCCCGGACACGGGCTTCTTGGGGCCGAGCCTCGGTGCGATCACGTTCTGAGCCGTCCAACCGAGCGGGCTCAGGGTGGGCCCGGTGAGCACGCGGGCCCAGAAGCCGTAGGCGAGCGGGATCAGCAGCCAGTACGCGCCCGTGGCCAGGGTGACGAGGACCGTGATCAGCACCACGCCGGCGACGACGCGGGCCGCCTTCTCGTTGACCGGGTTGGGGAAAGAGAACAATCGGTTCATGCCCTGGCTCATAAACCATTATAAGACGCCGAGATTCAGGTATTTGGTGTGCCGGGCTTACGATGCGCCTGATTCCGGTGGGCGTCGGGTAGATCATTCGTCCAGTTTGGTTTCTAAACACACCTGGACGAATGTACGATTGTCGCGGCGGGCGATAGCGGGAATGATCAGCGTCGGGGCCAGGACTAAACCCGGCTCCACACATAGGCTCGGGCGAAGCCGCAGACATCGGCGCCTCCCGCCGTCCGAGCCACTCTAACCGGCCCTTTCTGGCACGTACCCCTGCCCGTCCCGATTGGGCCAAACCTGGATCGGAAGCCGCCCGCTGAGAATGCGGGCGGTTTTCGTGTTTGGCTGTGTCGGCGCGGGCTGCGGGGCGCGGAGGCCTGTCGGCGCGGGCGCGTGGGCCTGTCGGCGCGGGCGTCGGTGAGGGCGCGTGGCGCCCCAGGCGCGCGCTTACGCCAGGTTCGATCTGCGGGGATATGCCACCGACGGATCGGTCAGCACGTTCACGAGTGCCGGCAGCCCGCTGGCGAGGGCTCGGTCGAGCGCTGGACGCAGCTCCGCAGGGGTGCGGACGAGCTCGGCGTGGCAGCCGAGGGCGTCGGCGATCAGGTCGTAGCGGGTGGCGGGGCGAAGGTCGGCGGCGACCGAGTAGCCGTAGATGGCCTCCATGGGGTGCTTCTCGAGGGCCCAGATGCCGTTGTTGCCGACGACCGCGAGGACGGCCACGCCGTGCCGGGCGAGGGTGTCGAGCTCCATCCCTGAGAAGCCGAAGGCCCCGTCGCCGAGCAGCAGGACGACCTGGCGCTCGGGATGCGCGAGCTTGGCGGCCAGCGCGTAGCCGGAACCGCAGCCCAGGCAGCCGAGCGGCCCCGGGTCGAGCCAGCAACCGGGCTGGTAGGAGTCGAGCACGCGGCCGGCGTAGGAGACGAAGTCGCCACCGTCGCCGACGACGATCGCGTCGCGGTCGAGCAGGCGCATCAGCTCGCCGTACACCCTCAGCGGGTGAAGCGGGGAGCGGTCGTCGGCCAGGTCGGCCGCCTCTCCGGCGCGGACGTCGTCCTCGGCGGCGCGCAGCGACGCGGATCCAGGCCTCGCGCGGGGATAGGTCGGGGCCCGCCCCCGGCGTCGCGACGCCCGCGCGGAGTGCCTCGAGCGTCGCGGGCAGCGCGCCGTAGAGCTCAGCCGCCGGTCGGCGGGGCGGCGCGTTGTCGGGCTCGGCGGAGTCGATGACCACGATGTCCGCATCGGGCGCGAACGCGGCGCCGAACCCAAGGCGGAAGTCGAGCGGCGCGCCGATCACCAGCGCCACGTCGGCTCCCGGCAGCCCAGTCGCGCGTGCGCGCGAGAAGGCCAGCTCGTGGTCGGCGGGAATGCAGCCGCGGGCCAGGCCGTTGGTGAATACGGGGATGCGCAGCTGCTCGGCCAGGGCGAGGAGGGCGGACTCCCCCCGGCCCCAATAGAGACCGGCGCCGGCCATGATCACCGGCCGCTCGGCCTCGCGCAGGAGGACCGTGGCGCGCTCGATCTGGCGCGCCCCCGCGCCCGGTCCCAACCACGGCTCGGGCAGCGGCGGCGCGGGCGCCGGCTCGTCCGCCTCGCCGAACACGTGATCGAGCGGGAAGTCGAGGAAGGTGGGGCCGCTGTGGGGCGTGATCGCCGTCCGGATCGCCTGGTCGACCAGGGCCGGGATCTCCGCGGTCTCCTGGGCGGTGGCGGCGAGCTTGACCAGCGGACGGACGAACGGCACGTGGTCGATCTCCTGCAGCGAACCCTGGCCCCAGCGGAACTGCGGCGCCCGGCCGGCCAGGACGAGCATCGGTGAGTGGTTCTGCCGGGCCGAGGCGATCGCGCTCATCCCGTTGGTCACCCCGGGGCCGGCGGTCAGGGCGCACACGCCCGGCGTGCGGGTCACCTTCGCCCAGCCCTCGGCGGCGAACGCGGCCGACTGCTCGTGGCGCACGTCGACGATGTCGATCCCCTCCGCGCGGCAGCCGTCGTAGATCGAGAACAGATGCCCGCCCGAGAGCGTGAACAGCTTGGTCACGCCGTAGGCCTTGAGCCGCGCCGCGATCAGCCGGCCGCCGTGAACCCGGGTGCTCGGCTGTGCCTCGGTCGCCACGGCCGGGGACGCTAACAGCCGGCGCGCCGGCGTTCCCCCGCCCCTGTAAAACGCAGCAAACTCCCCAGCCCGCCGCCGCCAGCCGCACATAAGCATGCCGTCCATGCTTATGTGCACGGAGCGCGGGCCGCGGGCGCGGTTTGAGCACGTTTACAGGGCCGGGCGCCGCTCAGAGCCCGCTGGCGCGCAGGAGCGCCACCGAGTCGAGTACCCGCTCGCCCTCGAGCCAGCGCCGGCCGAGCCGGATCGCGGGCAGGCGCCGCACGCCGCGGGCGTGCAGGCCCCGCGCCGTGGCCCACAGCCGCACATCCCGAGAGGACTCGCGAGCCGCGGCCAGGCAGCCGTCGAGCGACAGCCCCGCGGCCGTCGCTGCCACCGCGATGATCTCCGGATCCTCCAGATCGAAGCCGCCGCAAAAGGCCAGACGCATCGCTGCCAGGGCGAAGGTGGCGCCGGCGCCGTTCTCGGCCGCCCAGGCGGCGGCACGCAGTGCGTGGCGTGTGTTGGCCGGGAACCCGTCGGGCCAGACCAGCGGCAGCCGTACGGCGTGCGCCTCGCGCTCGGCCAGTGCTCGCAAGGAATCGAAGCGCATCCACGACGCGCCGCCGTCGAGGCCGACCGCCGGCGCGGGGATCCACTCCACCTCGCCCAGCACCCGCTCGACCCGCTCCGCCACGAGGTAAGAGAACGGACACGCCAGGTCGTAGAAGAACGCCGCGCGCGAGCCCCCCCGCGGGCGTGAGCGATCAGCAAGCTGATCCTTCAGCTCGATCACAACACCCATGTCACTCACAGCAACGCAGCTGAACGTCAAAACTGCCACAAAGCTCGCTGACGTTGGCGCACCCCGTGCGTACATGCTGCATGGACGATGCGGGCAAGCCCGCGCAAAGCCCGTCGACACCCGTGGAGAACGGCGAATCGTCCGTTAGACTCGAACTTGGTAGGTACGCACCGTCCACCGGGAGGCTTATTCCCATTCCGCACGTACCCCCACCGAAACGCCACCCTTATGACCAGTGGTCTCCAGACGCCCGGGCGCTCGACCTGGTTGGAGACAAATGGACGCTGCTCATCGTCCGTGATCTCGCCGCCGGGCCCCGCCGCTTCGTTGAGCTTCAGCGGGTCCTTCCCGGGATCTCGACCGAGCAGCTGCGCTCCCGCCTCAATCGCATGGTCGCCGACGGGATGCTCACCCGCAAGCGCTATCGCGAGGTCCCGCCCCGTGTCGACTACGAGCTGACCGAGCGAGCCCGCGAGCTGATGCCGGTCCTCGGCGAGCTGGCTCGCTGGGGCTACGAGTGGGCCTGGAGCCCGCCTCGCACCTCCGAGTCGGTCGATCTCGGCGCGATCTTCCGCCTCGCCCCCGGCCTGCTGAGCCGCGCGTCGCCCGGCGGCACGGTCGAGTTCGTCGTCGACGAGCCCGACCGGCAGGCGAGCTACGCGTTCACGCTCTCCGAGGAAGGCGTGAGTGTCGAAGAGCGAGCGGCCGACGCGCCCGACGCTCGGGTCACCGGCAGCGTCGAGGACTGGGTCAAGGCGTTCTCGCCCGAGCGCGATCGGGCCGGCCTGCAGCACCGCGGCGACCGGTCGCTGGCTGAGGGCCTGCTCGATGGGCTGGCCGCCGCGGGTCGCCGCGCCTCGGCTCGCGCGCAGGCGGCGGCGTAAAGGCGGCGGCGTAAAGGCGGCGGCGTAAAGGCGGCGGCGTAAAGGCGGCGGCGTAAGCGCGGCGTAAAGGCGGCGGCGTAAGGCGGCGTCAGGTCCGCCGGAGTCCGGACTACTTGTCCGGATACTGCTTGGCGAGCAGGTGCGGGATCTGAGACGGGCCCGATGCTCCGGGCAGCGTCGGCGCCACCCAGCACGCCTCGGTCGAGCCCGGCGCCGGCGCCGGCGGTCCGCTGGCCGGCTCTGAGCCGTCGCCCGGCGCGCCGGTGTTCTTGCAGTCGAACGCCGGGAAGTTGCCCTTGATGGCATCCTCGGCGCCGGTCAGCCACGTCGACGGCGGGTAGGTGTTGCCGCGGTTGTTCGCGTCACGGCTGGACGCGAACGACAGCGTCTCCGGCCCGGTGGGCGAGAACTGCCGCAGGTAGTGGCCGACCCCGCCGCCCGAGAACGAGGTGGTGGTCGCGGCCAGGGTGGCGCCGCCCTGCGAGATGAAGTCCGAGACCAGCTGCTGATGCTCCGAGAGCCAGTCGAGGATCGGGTTGAGCTGCTCGAGGAACGTCCCCGTCGAGGCGAGCAACGGTGTGGCGCCGGTGAGGATCTCGGTCACCGCCGGCAGGCCGGTCCGCGACACCGTGATCAGCGGCCCGAGGTTCGTGAACAGGTGCCGTAGCGGCGGCGAGAGCAGCTGGACCGAGTGCAGGGTGGGCGCAAGCTGCTGGGCGACCGGGTCGAGCTCCTTGATCAGCGGGTCGGTGTTGACCGAGAACGCCTGGAGCTTGGCCATGGTGGCCTTGGTCTCGTTCAGGAACGTCGGGAACACCTGGAAGGTCTGCGCCAGCTTGTTGTTGTTGGCCGCCGTGGTGGCGAAGGTGGTCTCGGCGCTCGTGATCAGGTTGCGCAGGGCGGTCTGATCCGCGCCGAGGGCGCCGAACACGGTGCCCCCGTTCTGGACGAGCGACACCACCGCCGTGTGCTGGACGTCGAGCACCTGGAGGATGTCGGTGGCGTCGGCGGCGAACGACGGCAGGTTGCCGAGCACGTCATTGAGGTTCTGGTCGTTGCCGCTGACGGCCTGGGCCAGCTCCTGCTGCCAGACCTGGAAGGCATGCCGGGTGGTCGGATCGAGCGCGTTGAAGATGTCCGAGAGCTGGACGGTCGGTATCACCTGGCTTCGGGGCAGGGTGCCGCCGTCGGCGAGCGGCGGAGCGTTTGGCTGACCCGGGATCAGCTGCACGTAGGTCTCGCCCAGGATCGTCTTGGTCCGCAGGATCGCGCGGGTGTCCTTGCGGATCGGCGTGTACTGGGTCTGGAGCTGGAGGGTCGCCATCGTCCGGTTGCCCTGCGGGTCGAGCTTCGTAGAGACCACCTTGCCCACCGTCACGCCGGCGATCCGCACGTCGGCCTGGGTGGCGAGATCCTGCGCGTTGGGGAACGACACGTTGATGCGATAGCCCTGGGCACCCAGCGGGATCGTGCCGCCGAACGAGAGCCACAGGAACAGCAGCAACCCGACGCACGACAGCGCGAACAGCACCATCGTGATGACGCGTGAGATCGG
Organism: uncultured Solirubrobacterales bacterium; assembly: GCA_963834625.1. Lineage (GTDB taxonomy): Bacteria > Actinomycetota > Thermoleophilia > Solirubrobacterales > Solirubrobacteraceae > Palsa-465. Next base: position 287,526 of record CAWICM010000003.1, read on the forward strand.
GGGGCTGCCGGTTTGCATCTAGCGGGTGACGGCTTTCGGGGGGATCGCGGGAATCGGAGCTTGCATCTACTTGACGGGGAGCTTCGGGAGGAACAGGGTGCTGGACTTCGAGGCCGGGCCGCCGGAGCCGGACGCGTGCGGCTGGAGGGCCTGGATCCCCGACAGCGTCGAGTTCGAGGACGCGGTGGCGGTCGCCGGGTGCTGCTGCTTGTACTTCGCGAATGCGGAGGAGTCCGCCGCGGCCTGCGTCGGGCAAAGGTTCGAGCTGGTCAGGATCGGGGTCAGGTTCATGATCACTTCCTGCAGCGGCGAGTTGTTCGCGATCTGAGCCAGCGTTGCGCAGCTGGCCTGCAGGAACAGCGGGCGGAAGTCGCCGTTGGCGTCCTGTACGGAGAACAGCGTGCGCGCGTTGTGGTCGAGCCAGGCGAGCCACCACAGATAGCCGTGCTCGGTGTTGCCCGGGTTGTACCCGAGCATGTTCCCCAGGTGGTTGAGCACGGTGAACGTGTTGGTCAGGTTCTCCGTGGCCGGGGCCTCCTTCACCGGCCCGTTGGCCGTCTGCGTGACCGTCGGATCGGCCAGGTTGATCGCCGCCGGCTTCAGGTTCCGCACAACGGGCCGCGCCGCGATCACGAACGGACGGATCTGGTTCTTGACGATCGGCGCACCCGGCTTGGCCAGCGCGGTCAGGGCCTGGTTGGCGGCCGGTATCGCGGCCGCGGCGGGCAGCAGGTTCGTGGCCGCCGGGCCCAGCGCGGTCGCGAACGCCTGCACCTTGGCCAGCGTCTGGGTGGTCTGGTTCAACGTCCCCGGTAGATCGCCCACCGCGCGGCTGACGTTGGAGTCCTCAGAGGCGAACGCGCCGAACACCTTCTCGCTCGAGTCGACGAGCTGCACGATCTGTGTCTGCTTGGCCGCCAGCGCGTCGTTCAAGCGCCGCAGCGAGTTCACGAGGCGCTGAAGATTGCGTCCCCGCACCGCCACCGCACTGTTCACCCGAGCCAGGTCCCGATGGGTCGGCTCGAAGCGCTCCATCACCTGGGCCAGCTCGTTGCCGCCGCCTGACTTGAGGCCCTGGCCGGCGCCGTTGACCAACAGGTCGAGGTACTGGCGGCTGTCGGCGTCGAGCGAGGAGAGGATCTCGTCCAGGTTGACCACCGGCATCGTGTTCGAGACCGGGATCGTGTAGCCGGACTTGGCCAGCGGCGCGCCGGGCGCGCCCGGCGAGAGCTCGATGAACATGTCGTCCAGACCCGTGCGCGGCCGGATCAGCGCCGTCCAGTTGGTGTGGACGAGGTGCTTGTACTTCGAATCGAGGTCGAGCTCGACGACCCCCTCACCGTTCTTGAGCGTGACGTTGCCGACGAGCCCGACCTGCACGCCCGAGATGCGCACGCTCTGGCCCTGACCCGGCGTCACCGCCTGGGCGGTCGAGAACGCCGCGTTGATCTTGAACGGCGCGGATGAGATGAACGGGAAACTGAACCGCTCGTTGGACAGGATGTAGCCCGCGACCACGACCGTGATCAGAAGCAGGCCGACGATCGCTCCGAAGTCCTTCCAGTGCTCGCGGATCGCGCGTTTCATCGACCCGCCCTCCGGCTCGCGCTCTGCTTGGCGCCGGCGGTCGAAGCGCTGCTGCGGAGCGCCGGCATCGACGCCGTGCCGAGCTTCAGCCCATTCTGGCCCGCCAGCTGCTCGATCTGGGGGATCGCGGCCGCCGCGGCCGACGTCCAGCGCAGCGAGGCGCCGGGCGAGGACAGGTTGCTCGACTCCTGCTGGGGCGGCCCGCCGGTCGGTGCCGAGAGGTCGGTGATCGGCTGCTGGGTCTCGCACGGCACGTTCGGCTCGAGCGGCGGGGGCTTCTGACCCGGCGGCGACTGCGGCTCCTCGCCCTGGAGCGGGGCCAGGGCCTGCCCGAACAGACCGGGCTGCAGCGAGTAGGTGAGCGTCCCGCCCGTGCCGAGGACCCGGATGTATGGACCGTTGGCGTCGAAGTCGCGCGACTCGCCGGCCAGGCCGGGCAGGAAGTCGACCGCCTCGACGTACACCGGGTGCGCCGGGAAGCCGTTGGACGCGTTGAAGTGCGGATCGTTCAGGGTCAGCTTCGACCACGGGATGACCACGCTCACCGCGCAGCTCGCGGCCGGCCGCACGCCCTTGGCGAAGAGCGGCGTGGACTCGCGGGTCAGCCGGGACAGCGCCGGCACGGTCTTGGCCAAGTCAGCGGTCAGCCCGCGCAGCTCGGGGGGCGAGACCAGATATCGCAGCTGGGTGATGAACGGCAGGCTGGCGTCGATCATCGGCCCGGTCGACTTGACGCCCGGGATCAGCGCCTTGGCCAGCTGGGGCAGCGGGCCGGGCGCGCAGTCGGGCACCTGCGGGCCGGAGCAGAACGCCGCGTTCAGCTCGTGGAAGGCGGGAATGGCCGCCGACAGGGTCTGCGGCAGCGCCTTCACCGCCTGAGCCAACGCCACGTTCTGCACCGCGAACGCGTGCGCGGTGGTGTTGAAGTTCGTGATCAGGTTCTGGAGGTTCTGCGGGTGCGTGTCGATCGCGCCCGACACCTCGCCCTGCTCGGCGATCCAGTTGGACAGATCATGCGTCTGGAGACCGAGCGCGTCGTGCGCGACCACCGCGGAGTACTCGTAGGCCGGCAGCCAGTACTTGATCGAGGCGTTGTAGGACGGGCCGCCCTTCTTGACCGCGGTGCCGAACTGCTGGAGCAGCGTCTGCAGGTTCTGGCGGGTGTTCGACTGCAGCGAGGTCACGACCTGGTCGAACTGCACCGGCTCGGTCCCCTGCTGGATCGGGAACGTGTAGCTGCTCGGCGCGACCGGCGCCTCCGGCGTGCCCGGACTGACGTCGACGAAGAAGTTGCCCTCGAGGAAGATGCGCGGGCGGATCGCGAACGTGGCGTCCTTGTGGATCGGCAGCCCCTGGCCCGAGATCGTCAGCGTCACCTCCGCCGCCGTGCACTGCTGCTGCGTGGTGCCTCCCGACGTCTGGAGCGACCCGCCCGTCCGGCACCCCGGCACCGGGCCGACCCCCGCCACCTGACCGACGTTGACGCCGGCGATCCGGACCGGCGATCCGGGCTTCAGGCCACTGGCGTTCGAGAAGAGCGCGTGCACCGTGTACTGGCTGGCGAACGGGTTGGCGAACTTCGTGAAGCCGCCGTAGGTGAACACGATGAGCGCCACCAGCGCGATCAGGCCCGCCGCGAAGGTGCTCATGCCCTTTCTGCGTCCGCGTCGCTTGCGCATCAGTTGTTCCCCGGGATGTTCGGGAGCTGGGGACCAGTCGTCGGCGCGCGCGAGAACGTCTCGCCGGTCGGAACCTTCGTCAGTCCGTTGTAAGTCGTGCCCTGGTCGCCGGGGTTGTGCGGGTCGGTGGCGAAGTCGCGGTTCTGGGGGTCCTCGTGGTTCTCTTGCTTGAGGTAACCGCGCTGGCCGGTCTCGCAGTCCGCGTTGCCCTGGTTGTCGACGGCGGCGCCGTACACCTGACCATGGGAGAATCCGTTGCCGCCCTGCGGCGAGTCGAAGCTGCCGCCGTTCATCGGCGCGTTGGCCCCCTGGTCGCTCAGGCTGTTGGGCTGAGTCGAGTTGTTCTGCATGAGCAGGGCCCGCTGGGCGAACCCGAACGCGGTCGCCTCCGAGAAGTGGTCGGCGATGTAGGTCCACCAGTAGTTCCAGTCGTCGCACACCGTCTGGTAGGGCCCGAGGTACTTGACCATCGGGTTGAGCGTCTGCACGGTGTCGACGAGCGCGTTCAGCGCCACGTTGGTTCCGGGCGCCTGGGCCAGCGTGCGCAGGCCGACCATCGTCTGCTGGAGGCGCTGGTTCAGCGCCGGGGTGCGGCCCAGCACCTGGGTGCCCTGCTCGAGGGCCGGGTTGAGGATCGGCAGCGCGGTCTTCAACGACTGCGTGGCCGGCGTCATGTAGTGGCCGAAGGTGGTGAGGTCGACGAGCAGCGGCTGCTGTGTGATCAGCGACTGGGTCGAGACCTTTTCGGTCGAGGGCGACTCGGCGATCGTGGCCTTCAGATCGGCCGGATTGCGATCGATCGCGCCGAACGTCGTGGCCATCTTCCCGAACAGCTGCGCGTTGACCTGGGCCACCGGAGCCACCGCCCCCATGAACGCGTTCAGGCCGTTGAAGAATCGGGTGAGCTCGGTGCTCGGATCCGACAGGTACCGGGCCACCGGCTCGAGGTGGCCGAACAGCGACGGCAGGCTGGCGATCGTGTCGTTGAGTGCGGATCCCCGGGAGGCCAGAGTGTCCCCGAACCCGACCAGGTTGTCCTGGATGGCGTTCCGCGTGGGCGGGTTGAACGCCTTGAACACGTCATCGAACTGGACCGGCACGTTCGTCTGCGACTCGGGCAGCGTGGCCCCATCCGCGAAATCGCGATGGGAAAGGCCCTTGTGCAGGTCGAGGTACTTCAGCCCGAGCACCGATCGCGGCTGAATCGAGAGCGTCGAGTCGACCGGCACGTTGCCGTACGCCTTGGTCAGCTTCAGCGTCAGCTGCGCGCCCGTCTGTCCGTTCTCCATCGTGATCGGCTTCATGCTCGCGATCAGCCCGACCAGGAAGCCGCCCTCGCGCACGTCGTTACCGGGCACCAGCTCCGAGCCGTTGGCGATGTCGACCTTGAGCTCGCGGGTCGGGACGAACGGCAGCCCCTCGTTGGCGTTGTAGGCCAGGAACACCGCCACGAGCGCGACCAGCACGGTCACGGCCCCGATCAGCACGGGGTTGGCGAAGGCGGATTGTTGCTTGCGCCTCATGGCGAGAGGAGGTAGTTGAGGAGTTGCTGGGCCTGCTGAGAGGACGGCGTGCCGCTCGAGGTGCTGCTCGGCGTGTTCGGCGTGCTCACGCTCGGAACGGACGTCGTCGGCGTGCTCGGCGTGCTCGGCACGTTCGCGCCGGTCGCCGCTCCCAGCGCGGAGGTGACCTTGCTCAGCACGCCCTGGAGGCCGGACCCGCCGCCACCCGACGACGCGCCCGACGACCCTGACCCCGAGCCGGCGCCGCTGCTCGGCGTCGAGGACCCGCCGGCCTTCTTGGAGCGCAGGGCGGCCTGGTTCGGCGGGGCGGCGCTGAGCACCTCGGCCGGGCAGGCCTTCGCGCTGGTCTGCGGACCCGTGTGGCCTGGAGGCGCTCCGCCCGGATCGGGGACGCAGCCACCCGGGTTCGACGGGTCTGCCTCGTTGACGCCCTGTTGGTTGGGTCCGAGCCACGAGTAGCAGGACCGGTAGGCGGCGCCGTACTGCTTGAGGTTGGCGGAGATCGTCCCCGGCGTCGCGTACGGCGAGCACATCTGGCTGACGAAGGCGTCGACGGCGAGCATGTGCCCGAACGGCCCGAACGTGTTGATCGTCTGCTCCTGGTTGAACACGTACTGCAGCAGCGCCTCGAGGCCGGTGAATCCCTTGCCGCCCGGGCTGCGCGAGTCGGGCTCGACCGCGCGATTTCGGTTGTCGAGGTCGGCCAACACGATCGAGAGGTTCTGGGCCAGCTCGGGCACGGGCTTGGCGAACTTGCCCAGCAGCGAGACGGTCGGCGCGGCCGCCTGCACGGCCTGCTTGCCGGTGACCGAGGCCTTCCCGAGCGATTGCAGCGCGGGCAGCGAGGCGTTGGCGAAGCCGCACTGGTTGGCGGTGTGCGGGGAGGAGCAGGGGGCCAGGTTCGTGAACAGCGTCTTCAGCTGCCCGGACGCGGCGTTCAGGTTCTGGAGCACCGGCGTGTTGGTCTGCGCGGCCGACCCGAGCTTGGCCATCGCGGGCTTGAGCTGCTCGAGGAGCCCCGGGAAGCGCTGCAGCGTCGTCTTGAGGTTGGCGTCCTGGGTCGCGGTGTCGGTGGCCGCGTGGTCGGCCTCGACGATGAAGTTCTGGACCTGCTTGGAGTTGTTGGCCAGCGCGGTGACCACGGCATCGGAGTTCACGGTCAGCTCCTGGAGCGTGTGCGAGTCGTTGGCCAGCAGGTTCAGCAGGTTGTCGGTCTCGTCGATGGCCGGCACCGCGCGCTGGAGCGCGGTCTGGAGGTCCTCGGAGCGGCCGGCCACCGCCCCGCCCAGCTCGTTGATGATCAGCGAGAGCCGCTCGCGCTCGGGCATCCGCATGATGTCGGCGAGCAGATCGGCCGGGATCGTCGAGAACGTCTGCGAGGCGGGCAGGGTGGCGCCGGACTTCAGCGGCTTGCCCTTTGTCCCCGGGTCGCAGTCCACGAAGTATTCGCCGATCAGCGACTGCGGGCGCGACTGGCACGTCGCGTCCGAGCGGAATGCCCCGAAGCCCTTGGTCGTCACCTGCACGGTGACCACCGCGTGGTAGTTCTTCTGGTCGAGGTCGATCGAGCTGATCTTCCCGGCCGGCACGCCCGCCACCTTGAACTGGGCGTCGTTGACCAGGCCGAACGCGTTGTCGAACTGGAGCTTGAAGGTCGGATCGCTCGGGCCGCTCGAGAACGCGCCGGTGATCACGACGAAGGCCCCGATCACGAGCAGGAGGGCGGCGTAGGCGAGGACCCGGCGCATCAGTTGCCCGTCGGCGTCTCGCTCGGGTTACATGGATAGCCCGCCTCCGGGTAGTAGACCGAGCCCCGCTCCATCGAGCCCGGGCAGCGGTCGCCCTGGCCCGAGGTGAGCAGGCCCTGGCTGGGGGTGCTCGTCCCGCCCGGCAGGGTGCCGCTGCCGCCGAAGGCGAGCACCGTGCGCAGCACCGGATCGAGGAACGAGGGCAGGAGGTTCAGGGTCCCGTTCTCGACCGAGCCGACACCGACGACCGGCGCGACTCGGCTGGCGTTGCCGTTGGCGTCGGTCTGGCCGGGGTGGCTGAAGCCCTCGAACCAGCCGGTCAGGTCGACCGCGTACGGGCGGGCGGTGGCCAGTTCCGGGGTCGACTGGTTCAGCGCCTGCGTCGACTCCGGGAAGGCGCCCAGCCGCTGCGCCCCGTCGGCGGCCAGGGTGCCGTTGCAGGTGCTGGCGGCGGTGCTCGTGCCGCAGGTGACGTCGGCCAGCTTGACGCTCAGCTCGAGCAGCTGGATCAAGTCGCCTGAGCCGGGCTGGCTCTGAGAGCAGGGCTTGGAGCCGCGCGAGCAGATCAGGCTGGCCAGGTTGCGCACGGTGGGGACCGCGTTCTGAGCCAGCGGCCGGAGCTGGGTGAGGAACTTCTGGAGCTTGGGCGCCACCGGCTTGGACGCGTTGACCAGCGGGGTCAGGGCATCCAGCGAGTTGCGCAGGTTGACGAACGTCGTGTCGGCCAGGGCCATGAAACCGGGCAGCTGCTGGATCGAGGAGCCGAGGGCGGTCTTCTGCGAGGCCAGCGCCTCGGTCGTCGTCCCCAGGTTCTTGACCAGGGCCGAGAGGTCCGCCTGGCGGCCCGCGATCGTCGAGAGCAGCTTGCTCGATTTGACCGCGAAGTTCGTGAAGTCGCCGCCGTTGTGGCGGTTGAGCTCGGCGAACAGCGTGCTCGAGGCGGCGACGGCCGGGTTCAGGTACTGCCAGGCGGCCTGCGCCGCCTTGCCCTTGCCCGCGTACTGCGAGGCGGTGCCCTGGATCAGGTTCTGGAGGCCCTTGAGCGTCTTCGGGTCGAGCGTGTTGAAGACCTCGTCGAGGTCGACAGCGCTCGTCGTCGCGGTGTTCGGGATGATCCCGTTGTTCGCGATCTTTGGCGCATTGGCCGGACCCAGCCGCAGGTCGACGTAGCGGTTGGCGATGCCCGACAGCGACGTCTCGCGGACCGTGGCCTCGGTTCCCTGGTGCAGGGGGGTATAGCTCGAGTTGTTGATGCTCAGCGTGAGCTGCGCCTCGCCGGTGCGAGTCAGCGCGATGTTCGACACCGTCCCGACCGTGTTGCCGGCGATCATCACCTGGTCGCCCGAGACGATCTGGCTGGCGTCCTGGAAGTCCGCCTTGATCTGGTAGCTCGATCCACCGGAAAGCAGGATCACGCCGACCACGACCACGGCGAGCACCACCGCTGCCACAGCTACGACCCTGCCGATCAAGCTTGGTTTCTCCCTGCCAATTTGAGCTCCTCCCGCGAGGCTCCTGGCCTACCCGAAACGCGGAGCTTTCAGCGAACCTAGCAAGGGGTTCGAGCGACTGTCAAAAGGGAACCGACGCGCCTGTAGGACGGTTTTGGGGGCCGCTTCGCGGCATCCATGGGGCCGTTCCGCCGGGCGTCCCTGCCCGGCGGCCCATGGCTGCGAGCGAGCCTGCGCCGCCGGTCCGGCGTCCCTCGCGCCCAACCCCCTTCGCCGACATCACGTGCGGGCGGCGCACAGGGGCGCCGGAGGGGCGGGCAGCCGAAGCGAGCCGGTAGCGTTCCAAGCCCCGCCCGGGTGGTGGAATTGGTCAGACACGGTCGCCTTAAGAGCGACTGCCTTACGGCATGAGGGTTCGAGTCCCTCCCCGGGTACTGGCAGCGGCACTGCAGGACCGCAACTTGTCCGCTGCTACGGTGTCAGAGCCAGCGACGGCGACCCTTAGCCCTCTTGGAAGTCTCTGCACTTAGATACTCGGGAGGAATCGGACTGCATGCGCGGTCCCCCCTCCTGAGACTCCAATCCGATGAGCGGCTGGTGGCCCTCATCCGGCGCGGCAGCAGCACCGCCTTCGAGGTCCTGGTGTCGCGCTACCACGCGCGCCTCCTGGCCTTCTGCCGGCATCTGCTCGGCTCGCGCGAGGACGCCGAGGACGTCCTCCAGGAGGTGTTCTCGGCCGCCTTCAACGCGATCCTCGACGACGACCGGCCGATCAACGTGCGGCCCTGGCTGTACCGGATCGCCCGCAACCGCAGCCTCAACCACCTACGCCGGATCCAGGCCGTCGGGGTCGACTCGATGGACATCCACCTGTTCGACCACGGCGCCACCACGGCCGACAAGGTCTACGAGCGCGAGGAGTTCCGCCTCCTCGTGGACGACATCCAGTCCCTGCCCGAGACCCAGCGCACCGCGCTCGTGCTCCGCGAGATGGACGCGCTGTCCTACGAGCAGATCGCCGAGGCGATGGAGACCACGGTCCCGAGCGTCAAGTCGCTGCTGGTGCGCGCGCGTGTTTCTCTGGCCGAGGCGGCTCAGGCGCGGATGCTCACCTGCGAGGACGTGCGGATCGAACTGGGCGAGGTGGCCGAGGGCCTGCGCCGCCGTCCCGGGCCGCTGGTCCGCCGTCACCTGCGCGCCTGCGAGCGCTGCTCGACCTTCAAGTCCCAGCTGAACGACACCAGCAAGGCTCTGGCCGCCCTGCTGCCGATCGGGTTCGCGCCGCTCGCGCTGCTGCGCAAGCTGGCGATCGTGCACCTCGGTCATTCTGCGGGCGCCGGATCAAGCGCCTCGGGCGCCGGCGCGGCCGGCCAGGCGGCGGCCGTCGGATCCACCGCCGCGGCCGGTGCCTCCGCGGTGATCGGATCGAGCGGCGGCGGTCTCCTGTCGGCCAGCGTGGGCGCGATCGCCACCAAGGCAGCCGCCGGCCTGGCCGCCGCGGCGCTGGTCACCGCCGGCGCGGTCGAGGTCGACCAGCCGGCGCACCCCCGCACCCAGCACCACGCGACGTCGAGCCAGGTCGCGTCGATCCCCAGCCACACGGCCCCCGCCACGACCCCGGTGGCGCCGACGACCTTCCACGCCGTCGTGCACCATCCGGCGCCGGTCAAGCACGCGCACAAGGCGACGCCGGCCAAGCCGGCCTCGACGACGGCCCACAAGACGGCGACCAAGCCGCCGGCCAAGTCGACCACCGCGGCCACCGGCAAGACGCAGACCAAGGCCAAGGCCAAGGCCAAGGCCAAGGCCAAGCCGACGGTGCCGCCGGGTCGCACCCAGACGCAGACCGACGCCACGGTCCTCGCGCAGTCGAGCACGCCCACCGCCGCCTCGACGGTCAGCGCGGGTTGCACCGATACGTCCTCCAGCGCCCCCGCCACGACCACGACGCCCGCCTCGACCACGGCCCCGCAGGACCCCGACACCTCGACCAGCGGTCAGACGACCACGACGACCACCACCACGCAGCCGAGCACCGACCCGACCGCCACGACGACTACGAGCTCGACGACGCCCGCGCCTGCGCCCACGCCGGCTCCGGCGCCGAGCGCGGATACCGGGCCGGCCAGCAGCACTCCCTCGTGCGCCTCGGACTCCTCGGGCAGCACGAGCACGACCCAGACTGGTCCTTCCGGCGGCGTCGCGCCGTAGTCTCTCTCGCGTGATCGAGATCGGGGCCTTCCAGGCCGTCGACATGCGCGTCGGGCGGGTCGTCTCGGTGGAGGAGTTCCCGGAGGCACGCGTGCCGGCCTGGAAGCTGGCCATCGACTTCGGGCCGGAGGTCGGGACGAAGCGCTCCTCCGCCCAGATCACCCACTACTCGCGCGAGGAATTGCTCGACACGCTCGTCGTGTGCTGCGTCAACCTGAAGCCCCTCGTGATCGCACGCTTCACCTCCGAGGTGCTGGTGATGGGCGCACTCGATCCCGACAAGGGCGTGGTGCTGCTGCGGCCGGATAAGAACGCCGCCGTGGGCTCGCGGATCGGCTAGGGCCCGGGGGCGCCACCGATCATGAGCACGGCCTTCACGGCGCCGTCGACGTCTAGCGGATAACCCCCGACCGCGAAGCCGTCGATCAGCGCCTCGGCCTGTGCGTGGGCGCGGACGGTCAGGGTCGTCCTTCGAAGCGTGACCCGGTGAGCCCCGCCGTTCGAGACCACGATCAGCTCCACGGGGAGGTGCGCCGGAATCGTGATCGTGCGCGGGGTCACGGAGCCGTCTGGCAGGATCGTGAACCTCGCCGGCACGCGGACGTTGATCGAGCCGGTGGTCGCGGTGGCGCTGGTCGTAGTGGTCTTCGTCGTCGTGCTGGAGGGGGTCTGCGAGCGCGTCGTCGTGGTCGCCGTCGTCGCCGGCGGGGTGATCTGCGAGCTGGTCTGGGAGGTGGTCTGGGAGGTGGTCGACGGAGGGGCCGGGGTGGTCGCGCTGGAGGTCGATTTCGACCCGCCGCAGCCCGCCACGAGCATGACCCCCAGAAGAACCGCCAGTCCTCTCACGTTTTGCAGGATAAACGCCGATTATTGGGGCAGATCAGGATGGGATCGGCAAGGGCAAATACGGTACGGAAGCTCGTTGAGTACGACGCGCTGCGTCGTCGCGTGTGGATTCTCGGCCAACGGTGCCACCACGGCGCCACCGGAACCCTGGTCGCGGTGGCCGCCTTCCTCGCTTTGGCGGCCGAATCGACCGTCGACCCGGATCCCGCGCCGCGCTCGGTTTTCGCGGCGATGGCCGCCGGCGGGGCCCTGATGATGGTCCACGACTGGAAAGACCGCTCGATCTGGTTCGAGCGCGGTCGCGGCTCCCAGCTCTAGGGTCATAACACCACACTCGGCAGGACCCTGGCGCCGAGAGTGCGGTCGTGACCCTCATACGTGCCTGAATCCACATTCACGTCCGCGGCGGGGGCGAGTGTGGGGTCGTGACCCAGGCGGGGGGGCGGGCGCCGCCCCGCGTAACCTTCGGGCGGCCATGGGCCTGCGCTGCGCCATCGTCCCGCCCACGCCCGTGCCCTACCGCGAGCCGCTGTTTCGCGCGCTGAGCGAGCGCCCGGAGCTCGACATCCGCGTGATCTACCAATCGGCCGGCCAGCCGAGCTGGGACGCGCCGGCGGACTGGTTCCCGAGCGAGCATCCCTACCCGGCGGTCCATCTCGACTCCTGGCAGCGCCGGCGCGCCGGCCGCACACCGGTGCAGTGGCCGCGCGGCCTGGAGCGCGCGCTGCGCGCCGCCGATGCCGAGTGCGTCGTGGTCTGGGAGTACGGGGCGGCGTCGCTGCGGGCGCTCGCCTGGTGCCGGCGCCACCGCCGGGCGTACGTGATCTTCACCGAGTGCACGCCGGCCATCGACTCGATGCTCCCCGGCTGGCAGCTCGCGCTGCACCGCCGGCTGGCCCGACATGCGGACGCCGTGATCACGGCCAGCTCGGCCGCCCGCCGGCGGCTGCGCGCGTTCGGGGTGCCCGACGAGCGCGTTCACGTCGCACTTCAGGCCGCCGACGTCGGGCGCTTCCGCGCGGTGGCCCGATCCGGCGGGGAGACCTTCACGATCGTCAGCGTCGGGCGCCTGGTGCCCGACAAGAACTTCGGGAGGCTGATCGAGGCCGTGGCCAGGCTCAGCGCGCCGGCGGAGCTCGTGATCGTCGGCACCGGCTTCCAGCGGGGCGAGCTCGAGCAGCTGGGCCGCCGATGCGAGGTGACGGTCCGCTTTCTCGGCCACGTGCCCGCCCGCGAGCTCCCGGACGTGTACGCGTCGGCCGACGTATTCGCGCTGATCAGCACGTACGAGCCGTTTGGCGTGGCGGTCCGCGAGGCCGCGGCCGCGGGCCTGCCGATCGTCTGCTCGAGGGACGCAGGCGCGGCCGGCGATGTCGCGATCCACGGCCGCAACGCGATCGTGATCGACCCGGCGAACGTCGAGGAGATCGCGGACGCGCTCGACCGGCTGGCCTCGAACCCGGGGCTCCGCCGACACCTGGCCGAGGAGAGCCGCGCGATCGACCGCGAGACCGACGGCGTCGAGGTCGACGCGTTCTTGGAGGCGATCACGGCGGCGTCCCGCCGCTACGCGCCGAGCAGCAACGGCAGCACCTCGGCCCGCAGCCGCGCCACCGAGGCCTCCGGCCGGTAGCGCTCGAGCTCGGCCCGGGCCGCCGCGCGGTACACGGAGAGGCGATCGGGTCCGACCGCGAACGCCGCCCGCAAGGCCCCGGCGAGCGACTCGGCGGTGCGCTCACGCGCCACGAACTCGGGCGCCAGCGATCTCGCCAGGGCCAGGGCCGGGAACGGCCCGCCCGCCGGCGCGCCGACGAGCACGGCACCTCGATCGAGCGCCTCGAGCGGCGCGATTCCGAAGTCCTCCCACGCCGCCGCGCTCACGAACACCCGCGCGCGGGCCAGCAGCTCGCGGAACTCCGGCTGGGGCAGCATCCCGACCAGCTCGGCGTTCGCCGGCAACGCCGAGCCGCCGCGGGCCAGGAACGCACGGGCGCGGTCGGGCGGGATGCCGGCGATCAACAGCCGTATGCCGGGCAGGGCCGCCTGCGCCCAGGCGGCGCACAGGAGCGCTAGACCCTTGGCCTTCGGATCGGGCGTATAGCCGACGGCGACCGGCTCGCGCAAACCGCTCGGCGGAGGTGCGGCCGGGACCGGCGGGGGGATCATCACCGACCGCGCCGCACCCGCCGGCAGCGCCGCCACCGTCCCCGGGCTGTGCGGCATGAGCACGCGGGCGCGGGCCAGCTGCCGGCGCTCGAGCATGTGCAGTGGCGCGTTCAGAATCCCCGGGCGGTTGAGCCGCGCCGGCGAGTCGAGCCACACCGTGAACGGCACCGCGGGCCGGCCCGCCAGCAGGGCCGCGGTGGTGCTCGAGAACACGATCGCGCTCGGCGCATGCCATCGCATCCCGGCGTCGAGCGCCCGCCGCGCCGCCACCGCCTCGACCACGTCGTTGACCGGGTAGCCGCGCCGCAGCGCGTTGGTCACACCGATCCGGGTGGCCACCGCCGCCACCGAGGCGCCGGCCTCGCGCAGCATGTCCACGAGCTGGGCGTCGGCCAGGCGCAGCCCCCGCGTGGTGCCGAGCGACACCAGCAGGAGATCGGTCACCGCGCCTCGAGCGCGGCCCGATACGCGGCGAGCGTCTCGCGGCCGCAGCGCTCCCAGGTGAAGTTCGTCTCCACGGTCTCACGGGCCGCCGCGCCGAGGCGCGCCAGCTCCGCCCGGTCGGCGATCAGCCGCTCGATCACTCCGGCCAGGCCGGTGGCATCTCCGGGCTCGACCAGGATCATCCCCTCACCGGCGGCCGCGATGTCCTCGGGGCCTCCCTCGCCGCGGCTCCCGATCGCGGGAAGCCCCGCCGCCATCGCCTCGACGTAGGCCACGCCGAACGGTTCTTCGACGCCCGGCAGCACGAACAGATCGCACCCGGCCGCGCGCGCCACCGCGTCGGGGTTCGGGAGCTGCCCGAGGAACCGGACGCGGTCGGCCACTCCCAGCTCAGCGGCAAGGCGCTCCAGCAGCGCCCGGCGAGGGCCATCGCCGATGACCAGGTACTCGGGCCGGCGCTCGGGCGCCATGAGCGCGATCGCGCGCAGGACGGTCTCGTGTCGTTTGCGCGCCACCAGGTGGGCCACCGTGACCATCCGCACCGCGCCGTTCGGCGCGTGGGCGACGGCGGGCACGTCCGCCCCCAGGTACACGACGCGCACGGGTAGCGAGCGCCCGGCGATCACCTCGCACCGCCGCGCCGCCCACGTGCTGTTGGCGAGAACGAGGTCCGCGGCGCGCCATCGCGGCCACGCACGCTCGCCGGCCCACAGAGCTGTCCTCGGGAACGTTGATCATGTCCGGCCCGTGCGCCGAGACCGCGAAGGCGGGGCGATCCGAGCGCCGGCGCACCCAACGCGCCGCGGCATGCCCCGCCGGCGCCAGGCAGTGAGCGTGCAGCACGTCGAATCGCCACTCGGCGTACAGGCGATCCAGCGCCCGGCCCAATCCCGGCGCCATCCAGTACCCCCAGCTCCCGTACGAGATCGGGCGAGGCGGGGCGAGGAACGGCACCGGCTGCACGGAAAGGCCGTCGAGCGTGATCGGTCGAAGCGATGTCCGGGCCCCCTCAATCCAGCGGCTGAGCGCACCAGTGGCCGGGGGAAAATGAAACACCTGACGGGCCACCGACAGCGGCGGGATCGGTCGCCGCAGCGCGAGGACCCGCACCTCGGCGCCCGCCTCCCGCGCCGCCATCGCCTGCCGGTGCGCCCAGATGCCCAGCACCGGATCCCCCGGCGACGGATACCACTCCGCCACGACCGCGACGCGCACGATCTACTGGCCGACGGAGAACAGCGCCTCGAGGTCGTGGCGCGAGTAGACCTCGAACGCGACCATCGTGTGCGTCCGCGCCACGCCGGCGAGCTGCGAGATCTGACCCGTCACGACGTTCGCGAGATCCTCCTGGTGGCGCAGGCGCAGCACCGCGACGAAGTCCCACTCGCCGGTCACCGAGTACGCCTCGGCCACGCCCTCGAGGTCGGCCAGCTCGCCCCCCAGCGTGGCCAGCCCGGCGCGGTTCGCCTGGATGAGAACGATCGCGTGGGTCACGTCGAGTGCGCCTGTCCGGGATCGAGGACGACCACGTTCGAGCGGGTGGCCGACTCCACGTCGGACTTGAACGCCTGCGCGTCGGTCTCGATCGGCGGGAACGTGTTGTAGTGGCAGGGGATCACGGTCTTGGCGCCGACCAGCTCCGCGGCGTCGACCGCGTCGACGCGATCCATCGTGTAGTGGCCTCCGATGCACATCAGCGCGATGTCGATCGGGTTGCGCTTGCCGACCAGCTGCAGATCCGAGAACAGGCAGGTGTCGCCCAGGTGGTAGACGATCGTGTCCTGGAAGTTGATCAGCAGGCCGGCCGGCACGTTGGCCGTCCCCTTCGGCGTGGTCGAGGTGTGCCAGGCCGGCACGAGCTTGACCCAGCCCCAGTCGAACCTGACCGTCCCGCCCATGTTCGGGTCGCGGACGTCGACGCCCTCCTCACCGAGCTCGTTGGCGATCTCGACGATCGCCACGACCGTTGCCCCGGTCCGCTTGGCGATCGAAACCGTGTCGCCGATGTGGTCCCCGTGGCCGTGCGTGAGCAGGATGGTGGTGGCGGCGATGTCGTCGGCGCCGATCGCGGCCTTGGGATTTCCGCTCAGGAACGGGTCGATCAGAACCGTCGTGTCGCCACCGTCGGCGAGCTCGAAGGCAGCGTGGCCCAGAAAGCGAACTTCCATCTCGTCTCAGTCCTCCTCTGTCGTTTGCCGTTCCATCGCCCCGGTCCCGCCGCCCAGCTCGCGCGCAAGCTCGAAGCCCACCGCGACGCCGACCAGCATGCCCAGCCGGGTCTCTTCGGCCAGCATCGTCCGCACGGCGCGCATCCGCTCCTCGGCGTCGTCGTGAGCGGTCGCTTCGCGCAGGGCCTGGTTGTGGCCGAGATCGAACCAGCCGCCCTCGTCGAGCGCCGTGGCGAGCACGCGGGTCAAGGCCGGAGCCTGGCGGGCGACCAGATCCTGGGCCTCGCGCAGTCGCTCCGGTTCGGCAATCGCTGCGATCGCCGCCTCCAACTCAGCATCTGTGTAGGCGCGGTCGTCCAAGAGACGCTTCGGATCATACGTGCGTGCCGCGGAGGGGCGCGGGGAGTTAGCGCTCGGCGGCCAGGGCCAGCGGCAGCCCGATGAGGAGCCCGGCGGCCGCGCCGATCCCCTCGGAGATCCAGCTCGCGCCGGGGGCGACGAGGGGCATCAGGGCCACCACCACGGCGATCACCGCGGTGCCCAGCAGATCGCCCTCGATCTCCTCACCCGCCCGCAGCGAGAGCAGATCGGGGATCGCCCACGCGATGAGCAGTGCCAGCGCCCCACCGTTGCCACCCAGGGCCAAGGGCAGCGAGGCGTCCGTCGCGGTCACCGCGGCGCCGCCGACGGCGCCGAATGCGAACAGGACGATCACGACCAGCGGACCATGCCTGCGCTCGAGCAGCCAGCCGAAGATCGCGATCGCGCCAAGAACCACGATCGCGTAACCGGTGTTGACGTACGTGAACGGGGCCACCAGCAGCCGCCACCAGAGGTGCGTGCCGAAGCGCGCCCACAACTCGATGGCGTGCGTCGAGCCGACCAGCGCCGCCCGCCACAACAGCGTCCCGGCGAACCCGGCCACGACGAGCGCGATCGTCGCGTACGGCCGCGACTCGCCCCGGATGCCCGGGATCTCGCCGCGCCGCAGGGGCGGCAGTGACGGCTTGGGAGCGCGTCGCTTGCGCTCGGTCGGGCGGCCCTCCCGGTCGAGCTTGGGAGCCCGCTTGCGCAACCGGCTGCCGCAGTAGGGGCATTCGGTGATGTACGGGCTGACCTCGGACTGACAGTTCTTGCAAATTACGAACAGGTCCGGGCCGCCAGTACTCATAGCTCGGTTCGATTGTATGACGGCGGCGAGGTCGGGAACAGAGGCCCGAACGCGCGCGGACGGTCTACACCGCGGTGGCGGCCACGATCTCGGCCATTACTTCCCGCAAATCGTGGTTGGCCTCGTACACGACAACCTGGCGCGCGGCCCCGTTGCCGCGCTCGAGCAGATCCTCCACCGCCTCGAGCTCGCCCTGTGAACCGAGGTCCTGACAATGCTCCCGCATCCGGTCGATCAGCCGCCGGGCCAACTCGCGCGCCGGCACCCGGTCCCACTGCGGCAGATCGACGAGCTCGCCCTCCAAACCGTGCCGGGCGGCCAGCCACTTGTTCTCGTCGAGCATCTCGAACGGGTAGCGCGACAGTTGCTTGCCGGCCTCGAAGTGCTCGCACAGCTCGCGGACCAGGCCCTGCACGAGCGCGGCCAGGCCGAGCGTGTGCTCCACGCGGGTCTGGGAGTCCATCACCCGGATCTCGACCGTGCCGAACTTCGGATGGGGCCGCACGTCGTGCCAGAGGTAGGTGTAGTCCTCGATCACGCGCGCCTTGACCATGAACTCGATCCGCTGCTCGTAGTCCGCCCAGTCCCTGTAGGTAGGGGGGATACCGACCCGGGGGAACGCGCGGAAGACCGGAGTTCGGGTCGACGCGAGTCCGGTGGCGTCGGCCCGCCAGAACGGGGAGTTGGCCGACAGCCCGAGCAGGATGGGCATGTGCACGCGCATCCCGTTGGCCACGTGTATCGCCTTGTCGGGGTCGTCGATCCCCACGTGCACGTGCACGCCGAAGATCAGCTCCTGGCGGGCGACGAAGCGCAGCGCCGAGACCAGGTCCCGGTAGCGGGGCCGGGCGACGATCCGCTGGTCTTCCCACATCGCGAACGGGTGGGTGCCCGCGGACCCAATCGTCATGCCCTTGCGCGCGGCGGTCTCGCGAACCTGGGAGCGCAGCGCCCGTAGCTGCTCACGGGCCTCGGCGGTGTTGGCGCACGGGTCGGTCGAGACCTCGAGCACGGACTCCATCAGCTCCGGCTTGATCTCACCCGCCGGCGCCTCCTCGAGCAGCGCCTCGACCGCGTTGACCAATTCGAGCGACTCGGCGTCCAGGATCATCAGCTCCTCCTCGATCCCGATCGTGTACGCCGGACCCGTGAATTTGTGCTCCATCGGCCGCCAGGGTAGACGTAGACTGGGACGTAGACCGAATTTG
Organism: uncultured Solirubrobacterales bacterium; assembly: GCA_963834625.1. Lineage (GTDB taxonomy): Bacteria > Actinomycetota > Thermoleophilia > Solirubrobacterales > Solirubrobacteraceae > Palsa-465. The sequence continues at coordinate 305,728 of CAWICM010000003.1, forward strand.
GTAATGAGAAAAAAGGGGTGGTCAGATGGCTCTCGGATACGACGGCAAGCTCTACATCCTCGCGTTCGACCATCGAGGGTCCTTCCAGAAGAAGATGTTCGGGATCGAGGGCGATCCGACGCCCGAGGAGACCGAGCGGATTGCCGACGCCAAGCGCCTGATCTTCGAGGGGATGCTCAAGGCCGTCGATCAGGGCGCGGAGGCCGGCGCCACCGGCGTGCTCGTCGACGAGGAGTTCGGCTCCGACATCCCAGCGCGCGCGCACGAGCATGGACTGAAACTGGCGATGCCCGTCGAGAAGTCGGGCCAGAACGAGTTCGACTTCGAGTACGGGGACGACTTCCCCGCCCACATCGAGGAGTTCCCCACCGATTTCTCGAAGGTCCTCGTCCGCTACAACCCCGACGACCCGGACACCGATTTGAACGAGCGTCAGCTCGGGCGGCTGGGGAAGCTCGCCGACTGGCTTCACTCGACTGACCGGAAGTTCCTGTTCGAGCTGCTCGTGCCCGCCACCGACGAGCAGCTGGCCAGCGTGGACGGGGACGGCGACCGTTACGACGCCGAGTTGCGACCCGAGCTCATGCGCCGGGCGATCGAGGACGCCCAGAACGCGGGCGTTGAGGTCGACATCTGGAAGATCGAGGGCGTCGACGAGCAGTCCGACGCGGCGATGCTGGCCGAGCAGGCTCGGTCCGGTCCGGGTCGCGAGGGCGTGACCTGCGTCCTTCTCGGGCGCGGCGCGTCGACCGAGAAAGTGGAGCAATGGCTACGTGAGGCCGCGCCGGTCGAGGGATTCATCGGGTTCGCGATCGGGCGCTCGATCTGGTGGGACGCGCTGAAGGCCTACCTGGGCGAGGAGCTCGATCGAGCGGCCGCTGCCTCGCAGATCGCCGAGAACTATCTGCACTTCGTGCGCGTGTACGAGCAGCAGACAGTGCACTGAAATTCCGCTACATAACGCCGCGGGGCTGCGCTTGGTAGGCTCGCCGCCGATGGCGATGAAGATGCGCCAGAGTCTCGCCGAGCTCGAGCAGGAGTTCCGGCAGGAGATGCAGCTGGAGACCGGCCGCAGCCAGAGGCTGTGGAAGCAGGCGAGCTCGCGTACGCGCAAGCGAAGGCGCGAACGCAACCGCAAGCGCAGCTCGATGCGCTTCTGGCTGCTCGTGATCTCGTTGATCGCCACGGCCGTGGCCGTGACGATCGCGATGTTCGAGACGCTCTATTACCTGCTGGGCTAGCTGGCGGACGCGCGGGTTTCCGTCCCCGCCGCCGCTCGTCCGGCCGCAGCAGCTGAGCTAACTAATCTGACTCTCCCAGGCCACGGAGCGCCGCGTCGACTTCCTCGCGTGCGCCCTTGCCGGAGCCCATACGCTCCTGCTGGATTTCGAGATAAACCTCCTTGCGGAAGACCGGGATGTCGCGCGGTGCCTGAATCCCGATTCGCACCTTCTCGCCCATGATCGCCAGTACGGAGACCTCTATGTCGTCGCCGATCATGATGCTCTGGTTGGACTTGCGGGTGAGTACCAACATTGGGGATGTGCCTCCCTGCTCGCCTGGTGTCAAACGAGGCGACCGGATAGCACGTCTCCACGGCCTCCGGTCCGCCGTGGCCAGCATAGCGGGTGACATCTGCCGCACACAAGCTCTCCGGGCGCCCGGTTAAGCATCCGTCCATCCGGGCGATTGGGGCTCGCGCGTGGTGCGCCTTGGGGGTCGCGAATCGTGCGCCTCGAGGCTCGCGCGTCACGCGCCGGAGCGGTCCAACCTCCGGCTGTACTAGTCTCCGCGCCGAAATGGCGCGACGATCCCTACGCCCCGAGCTGAACCGGATACGAGCCTGGGTCCGCCAGGGCCGCACCGACGCTTGGATCGCCCACCAGCTCGAGGTCACCGTTCAGCAGATCCAGGCCTTCAAGCGCGAGCAGGGACTCGAAGCCAACGGCGACCCCGACGCGGGCGCCGGCGTCGACTTCGACGACGAGATCGATCTGCGTGCCGAGGACGACGCGCTGATCGCCGCCGAGCTCGAGGCCGCGGAGGCCGCCGAGGCCGAGCGCGCCGAGCAGGAAGACGAAGAGGACGCCGACTCCGACGAGGACGAGGACGCGGACGAAGACGAGGACGGCGGGGCGCGACGCACCGGCACGCGGCGCCGGCGCGGGCGGCGAGGGGGACGGCGGGGCGGTACCCGGCGCAAGTCCACCCCGCTCGAGGCCACCTTCGACCACGGCGACGAGGGCTACGGTCTGTGGCTCGACGCCTCCGTCCAGGACGACCCGATCTACGCCGAGTACTGGGCCGGGCACCGCCCGGTCGAGGTCTCGATCGAGGAGGACCAGATCGTCATCCGGCGCGTCGGCGACGATGACGCCGACGACGACGGGGACTGACGCGCGGGCGTTCTCCTCGGAGCGTGGCCGGGCGCGGACGCGCCCTGACGACGTCAGTCCTCCCTGACGACGCGTCCCCCGCCGGCATAGTCGCCGGCCTCGCGCACGTAGCGCGCGAACGCCGCGCCGGCCACCGTCGTCAGGTCCCAGGCCTCGGGGTTGTTCGGCACCGTGCGGACCGCGACGTCGAAGCACCAGTCGATCCCGTGCTCGAGGTAGTACCGGGCCAGCTCGTCGGTGGTGAAGAACCCGCCCAGCCGCCGGCGGAGCTCGTCCACGATCGCGTCGGTCACGCGCTCGAGGGCCGGCCGGACGGCGGGGTCGGCCTGGGACAGCCGGCGCTGACCCTCGCGCCACAGGCCCATCACGTCGTCGAAGCGGAGCACCACGCTACCGCCCCGAGGTCAGTGGTTCGGCAGCCCCGTGACCTCGTACGGATGCTCGCCGACCCGCACCATCCCGAGCGCCCTCGCGTCGCGCAGGATCGTGGACGGGTCGTTCAAGGACCGCTGCTGAGCCCGCAGCGAAGCGTTCGAGCCGGTCAGTTGCTGCACGATCGCGCGCTGGTGACCCGACTGGGCGCGCACCGACAGGTACGCCAGGCCCTGCTGCACGTAGAGCCCCGCGACCACGCAGAGGACGACGAGCAGCCCAACCCGGCCGACGCGGTCCCAGCGCACGCGGCCCCGGAGTCCCTGAGCTGCCCCCCGCCGAGGTTTGGGGCGAGCGGTCCGGCTTTGCCTGCGCGGTGGCGCGGTGGCGGTTCGGGCTGACGGCATCCGCTGCGCCCTTCGTTCGACGCGCGCGGTCTCCTTCCTGCCGAACAAAATGCTGCGCCGGATGCGCAGCAGTGGAATTCCCCTCCCGTGCCGCCGGAGGCGAAGCGGTCTCCCGGAAACTTGAAGCGGAGCCTGCGGCGGCCAAGAGCTGGATGCGGTTACCGGCCCGCGACTACGACCGGAACGCGCTGCGGCCCGGATAGCGGGCGTCGGCGCCGAGCGCCTCCTCGATCCGCAGCAGCTGGTTGTACTTGGCCACCCGGTCGGAGCGCGAGGGCGCGCCGGTCTTGATCTGACCGCAGCCGGTGGCCACCGCGAGGTCGGCGATCGTGACGTCCTCGGTCTCGCCTGAGCGGTGCGACATCACCGCGGTGTACCCGTTCTCGCGGGCCAGGCGGATCGCGGCCAGCGTCTCGGTCAGCGTGCCGATCTGGTTGACCTTGATCAGGATCGAGTTGGCCACGCCGGCGTCGATCCCCCGCTGCAGGCGCTCGGTGTTGGTCACGAACAGGTCGTCGCCCACGAGCTGGAGCCCGGCCCCGAGACGCTCGGTCAGGACACGCCACCCGTCCCAGTCCTCCTCATCCATGCCGTCCTCGAGGGAGATGATCGGATAGCGCTCGACGAGATCGGCCCAGTAGTCGGTGAGCTCGGCGGCCGACAGGGTCCGTCCCTCGTGCTCGAGCACGTAGGCCCCGTCGCGGAACAGCTCGGACACGGCGGGGTCGAGCGCGATCGCCACCTGCTCACCCGGCACGTAGCCGGCGGCGGAAATCGCCTCGACGAGCACGCCGAGGGCCTCCTCGTTGGAACCGAGGTTGGGCGCGAACCCGCCCTCGTCCCCCACCGCGGTCGACATCCCTCGATCGTGCAGCGTCTTCTTGAGACTGTGAAACGTCTCCACCCCCATCCGGAGTGCGTCGCGGAAGCTGCTCGCACCGACCGGGACGATCATGAACTCCTGAAAGTCGACGGCGTTATCGGCGTGCGCGCCGCCGTTGACCACGTTCAGCATCGGGACGGGGAGCACGTGGGCGCTCTCGCCGCCCAGATAGCGCCACAGCGGCAGGCGCTCCTCGGCCGCGGCGGCATAGGCGGCGGCAAGTGACACGCCGAGGATCGCGTTCGCGCCCAACCGCGACTTGTTGGGCGTTCCGTCCAAGGTGATCAGCATCCGGTCGAGCGCCGCCTGGCTCGAGGCGTCCTGGCCACGCACGGCGGTGGCGATCTCGCCGTTGACGTTCTCGACCGCGCGCCGTGACGCCCTTGCCCATCCAGTCCGAGCCGCCGTCGCGCAGCTCGGTCGCCTCGAACTCGCCCGTCGAGGCGCCAGACGGGACCGCGGCGCGACCCCACGCGCCCGAGCGCACGCTGAGCTCGACCTCGATCGTGGGGTTGCCTCGGCTGTCGAGGATCTGGCGGGCGTGTACGTGCTCGATCTGGCTCATAGCAGGCGGAGCCCTCCTAGTGGTCGTTCACACGCGCGCGGGCGTAATAGGCGAGCTGCTCATCAGGGGCGAGATCGTTCCAGCTATGGCCCTCTGATGCGGCCAGCTCCTCGCCGGCGCTGACCCGCCCCTTGAATCGGTCGGCCGCCGCACGCAGCGCGAGCTCGGGATCGACGGCCAGCTTGCGGGCCACGTTGATCACCGCGAACAGCACATCCCCCAGCTCGTGGAACTGCTCCTCACGATCGGCCGCAGCCTCAAGCTCGGCCAGCTCGTCGTGCACGGACTGGACCGGGCCTCCGACGCCCGGGAAGTCGAACCCGCTCGAAGCGGCCCGTCGCTGGATCTTGCGGGCGTAGAGCGGCCCGGGGAGGTTCTCGGGCACGTCGCCGAACAGGCCAGGCTCGCGACCCGCCTCCCCGCGCTTGATCTGGTCCCAGTTGCGGCGGACTTCGACCGAGGTGTCGGCCTGCACCTCACCGAACACGTGCGGATGGCGGCGGACCAGCTTGTCGGTGACCTCGCCGGCCACCCGCGCCAGGTCGCCCGCGTCGCGCTCCTCGAGCAGCAGGGACAGGAAGTGCACCTGAAAGAGGACGTCACCCAGCTCGTCGACCATCTTCGCGTCGTCGCGCCGCTGGGCGGCGTCGGCCAGCTCGTAGGACTCCTCGACCGTGTGGGGGACGATCGAGCGCTCGTCCTGCTCGCGATCCCATGGACACTCGATACGCAGCCGGCGCGTGATCGCGTCGAGACGGGCGAGCGCCTCAGCCGTCGCCGAGGAGTCCGGCTGACTCACCCGGTGGATGAGCTGGTGGTCGAGCTGGTGGTGGCGGTCTTCGGCGCCTTGTAGCCCTTGCAGTCAGCCATGGCGTACTGCTTGCGGCACGTGGTCTGGCTGAGCCAGTCCTTCTTGGCGTGGTTGTCGACGGCGGTCTGAGCGCTCGTCGACTGCTGCTGGGTCAGCGTCGAGCGGATCTGCGGGGTGGCCTGGGCGAGCGTCTGATGCGTGGCCGGGGTGATCTTGATCACCTCAAACACGTAGTAGCCGAACTGGCCCTTGATCGGGCCCGTCAGCTTGTTCAGCGGCGCCGAGAAAGCCACCGACGAGAGCGACGGGTCAGTCTGCGACTTGGTCACGTTGTTGAGCAGGCCGCCGGTGTTCTTGGTGGTCGGATCGGTCGAGTACTTCTTGGCCACCGTCGTCCAGCTCTGGCCCGAGCTGAGTGCCTTCTTGGCGGCGTTCGCATCGGCCTGGGTCTTGGCGAGCACGACGCGCATATTGCGCGACTCCTGCGTGCCGAACTGCGAGGCGTGGCTGTTGTAGTAGCTCTGGATGTCGGCTGGCGTGACGGTCTTGTTGTGCTTGGCCGCGAGCTTCGACACGATCGTGTTGATCCGGAAGCGATAAAGGATGTCCTGCGGCGTCTGGCCGGTCTGGCTGAGGAACGCGGTGTACCCGGTGCCCTTAGGGAACTCCTGATTCTTGGCCGTGGTGAACGCCTTCTGCACCTGGGCGTCGGTCACCTTCACGCCCAGTTTGTTCGCGTCTCCCTGATACCAGTAGGCCTTGATCAGGAAGTCCATGACCTGGCTGGACAGCGAAGTGAACAGCTGCTGGCAGTCGCTGCGCAGCGTCTTGGTCGCGGTCTTGGCCAGGCTGGGGATCTCCTTCTTGGCCTGGGCGATGCAGCCGTTGAAGCTCGGTGGATCGTTGGGCACGATCACCGGCTGGCCGGGGTTCTGCGCCGCCTGGCTTTTGGCCGCCACGTACATCCAGTGGTTGAACGCCTGGGTGGTGATCGGATTGCCGGCCACGTCGGCGACGGAGTTGCCGGGCAAACCGCTGCCACAGCCGGACACTCCGGCGGCGACCACAAAAAAGGCGCCAAGCGCCAGGATTGACCTACGGAACTTCATCGGCGGACGATGGTAGCGGGGACGCCGCGAAACGGCGGCCCACCGTGTGAAGAATGTACTAAGAAGGCTTTGCGGTCTCGCGCGTCACTTAGGCGGTCTCGCGCGTCACTTAGGCGGCCTCGCGCGTTATCGCGAGCAGCACGTCGGCGGCCTTGACCACGGCGGGGAACCGCTTCACCGGGTCCTCGGGGACGCGCACGGACAGCTGTGACTTGCCCGACTCGTAAAGCGCCTCGGGGATCTCCTGGCGGATTCGCTTGGCGCGCACGCTGTCCAGTTCGATCGGCGTGACGGCCAGACGGCCGTTGCGGAAGGTGACCGCGCGCGCGCCGGCCTGACCGAGCTTGATCCGGGCCTGCTGGAGCGCGATCAGGTTCTTGAGTGGGTCGGGCAGATCGCCGAAGCGATCCTCGAGCTCGGTCTTGAGCTCCACCAGGTCGGCCACCTCGCGGGCGCCGGCGATCCGGCGGTGCACGTCGACCTTGGCCTGCTCGTACGGGATGTAGTCGGCCGGCACGTAGGCGTCGACGTTGACGTCGAGTCGCACCGGCTCCCACTCGTCCTCGGCGTCGGCGCCGTCGGACGCCGCCGCCACCGCCTCGTCGAGCATCTGCATGTAGAGCTCGAACCCGAGCGCGGCCACGTGGCCGGACTGCTCGTCGCCCAGCAGGTTGCCGGCGCCGCGGATCTCCAGGTCGCGCATGGCGATCTTGAAGCCGGCCCCGAGCTCGGTGTAGTCGGACAGCGCGCTGAGGCGTTGTGCCGCGTCGGGGGTCAGCGCGGCGGCGCTGGGGTACAGCAGATACGCGTACGCGCGTTCCTTGCTGCGCCCCACGCGACCACGGATCTGGTAGAGCTGCGCCAGCCCGAACGTGTCGGAGCGCTCGACGATCAGCGTGTTGGCCTGCGGGATGTCGATTCCCGACTCGATGATGCTCGTGCATACGAGCACGTCGGCGTCGCCGCGCAGGAACGCCAGCATTCTTTGTTCCAGCTGCCGTTCGTCCATCTGGCCGTGGGCGACCTCGAACTTCATCTTCGGACACAGCGCGCGCAAGCGCTCGGCCGTCTCGTCGATCGTCTCGATCCGGTTGTGCAGGAAGAAGGCCTGGCCGTTTCGCTGGTGCTCGCGGACCAGCGCACCCTTGACCAGCTCCTCGTCGTACTCGCCCACGTAGGTCTTGATCGGGCGGCGGCCCTCGGGCGGGGTCTCGATCACGCTGATGTCGCGGATCCCCGCCATCGACATCTGCAACGTGCGCGGGATCGGGGTCGCGCTCATCGCGATCACGTCGACCTTCAGCTTGAGCTGGCGGAGCAGCTCCTTCTGCTTGACGCCGAAGCGCTGCTCTTCGTCGACGATGAGCAGTCCGAGGTCCTTGGCGCGGACGTCCCGGCTCAGCAACCGGTGCGTGCCTATGAGGATGTCGACCTTGCCCTCGGCGAAGCGCTTCACGGACTGTCTTTGTTCGGCCGCCGGGCGGAACCGCGACACGTGCTCGATCGTGATCGGATAGTCCTTCAGCCGCTCGGAGAACGTGCCGTAGTGCTGTTGGGCCAGGATCGTGGTCGGCACGAGCAGCATCACCTGCTTGCCGTCCTGCACCGCCTTGAACGCGGCCCGCAGCGCGACCTCCGTCTTGCCGTAGCCGACGTCACCGCAGATCAGCCGGTCCATCGGACGCGGGGCCTCCATGTCAGACTTGACCATCTCGATCGCGTCGCGCTGATCGGGCGTCTCGGTGAACGGGAATGCGTCCTCGAAGTCGCGCTGCCAGTCGGTGTCGATCGGGAAGGAGTGCCCCGCGCGGCGCTTGCGCTCGGCGTACAGGTTCAGCAGCTCGCCGGCCAGCTCCTGGGCGGCCCTTCTGGCGCGTGCCTTGATCGTGTCCCACCGCGTCCCACCGAGCTTGGACAGCGGCGGGTGCGCGCCGCCCGCGCCGACGTAACGGCTGATCTTGGCCAGCTGGTCGACCGGGACGAACACCCGGTCCGAGCCCGCGTACTCGAGGTACAGGTAGTCGCGGGTGACGTTGGCCACCGTCTTGGTGTCGAACCCGGCGAAACGCGCGATGCCGTGGTCCTCGTGCACCACGATGTCGCCGGTGCGCAGATCGGCGAAGCTTCTGAGAACGCCTCTCCTGCGGGCTCGCTGCGGCTCCTCGGCCGCGCGGCGGCGCCGGAACAGCCGGTGCTCGGGGATCACCGCGAGATGGAACTGGGGCGCGATGAACCCGTGCTGCAGGCGGGCCTGGGCGAACGTCAGCAGGCCGTCCGCGCCGCCCGCTCCGTTCAGCCACCGCACCTTCAGCCGGCCCAGGTTGTACGCGGCCCGCTCGCCCTCGCCCTTGCGGGCGAAAGCCACCACGGTGCGGTAGCCGGATCGCTGGAGCTTCTCGAGCTCGGGCTCGGCCTCGCGCAGGCTGCGGGCCTGGACGTCGGCGGCCTGGGCGCGGAAGGAGAACGGCTGGTCCTGGTCGATGCTCGACAGGCGGATGCGGGCGCGTGCGTTGAGGGTCTGCCCGATCGTGTCCGGGTCGACGTACAGATGCCTCGCATCGCGGTCGTGGAAGGCGGCGGTCACGTCCTGCCAGTGGTCGGCCAGAGCCGGCGCCACGTCCTCTTCGCCGGCGATCACGATTGCCGCGGTCTCGGGCGCCAGGTCCAGGAACGGGTGGAAATCCTCGACCGGAAGCAGCTCGGCGATGTCGGGCCGGTCGGCCTCGTTCTCGAGCGCGGCGATCTCGGCCAGCTCGCGGTGCTCCTCGGCCAGCTCGGCGGCCGGCGCGATCTCAACCAGCTCAGCGTCGCCGAGCGAGCGCTGGGTGAAGGTCGAGAACCATCTGAGCGATTCGATCTCGTCGCCGAACAGGTCGACCCGGACAGCGCGGTCCTCGGTGGCCGGGAACACGTCGAGCAGGCCGCCTCGGATGGCGAACTGGCCCCGGTCCTCGACCTGGTCGACCCGCTCGTAGCCGGCGGCGACAAGATCGCGGGCGGTCTCGTCGAGGTCGAGCAGCTCCCCCGTGCGCAGGCAGAACGAGTGTGGCCGCAGGCGCGGGTCGGGCACCTTCTCCGACAGCGCCACTGCGCTGACCACGACGACCGGGGCTTGACCGTCCGTGTCGGCGGGGTCGATCAGCGCGTCGAGGGCAGCGATCCGCAGCCCGACGAGGTGGGGCGGCGGGGCCAGGTGCGACTCGTAGGTGACACCGCGGCTCGGGTAGTAGCGGACGGGACGCGGATCGAGCCAGCTCCTCAGGCCGCCGGCCAGGTCACGCGCCGCGCGGTCATCGCCGGCCACCACGATCGCCGGGGTTGTGGGGTCCCGGTCGAGCAGCGCGGCGAGCAGGTAGGGACGCAGCGACTGGGACACGAATGCGCGGCCGCCCGCGCTGATGAGCGCGGCGGTCTGCGCGTCGTCGTCGGCATGGGTGAGGAGCGTGCGGAGCACCACATCCGAGTCTAGTTCCGCGTACGGGCTCAACGATGCCCCCGCCGGGGCCGTTATTGGATTCGCGGTGGCCGTTGGTAGATCGCGGTGAACGTCCTGAATCGCCGGCCCGGTGCCGCCGGCTCGTCTCGCAGATCGCGCTCGCGCAGTCCGGCGCCGGCGAACGCGTCCAGCTCGCGGCGCGTGAGCGGCCACGGACGGGAGCCGAGCGGCTCCTCGGGCTCCCTCGCCGCGGTGCGTACAAACACCGTGCCCGAGGGGGCGACGGTGGCGGCGATCGCGCGGACGGCCGCTTGGCGGCAGTCCAGCGGAAGCGACTGGAGCGTGCGGATCTCGACCACCAGGTCAAACGATCCGGCCCAGGCGGCTGGGAGATCGAACACGTCCGCCACGACGTAGTCGACGCGCGATGTCGGAAAGCGCTGGTGGCAGCGCTCGATCGCTGTGGATGAGAGGTCGAATGCCGTGACCGCGTAGCCACGCCGGACAAGTTCCTCGGCATCGTCACCCAACCCGCACGCGACGACCAGGGCGGTGGCGCCGGCCTCCGACGGCTGGCGGTCCGGCCAGCCGGCCTCCGACGGCTGGCGGTCCAGCCACGCCACCAAGGCTGGGTTCGGCGCCAGCGCGGCCCATGGGATGGAAGCCAGATCCTCGCCCGCCTTGGCGTAGATCTGCTCGAACCCAACCTCCTCGCCGCTCGCCTTCCGGCCCGTCGGGTCCGTCGGATCCGTCACCGCGGCTCGCTTCCGACTGTCTGCTCGACGGCGTCGGCAGCCTCCCCGACCAGCGTCTGGACCTCCTCCTTCGGCTCGCGGAAGCGGCCGAGCACGTAGGCGGCCACCCGGTCGGGATCGGTGGTGGGCGGTCGGCCCACCCCGATCCGCACGCGAGCGAAATCCGGCGAGCCGAGGCCGGCCTTGAGCGACTTGAGCCCGTTGTGGCCGGCCAGCCCGCCCCCGACCCGGGTGCGGATCTCGCCGAACGGCAGGTCGATCTCATCGTGGATCACCAGCACCCGGTCCAGGTCGACCTTGAACGCGCCACGCGCGGGCCCGACCGAGTTGCCCGCGTCGTTCATGTACGTCTGCGGGAGCAGGATCGCCACTCGCGGTCCGCCCGGCCCCGTCCGCCCCTCGGTCAACAGGCCGCGGTACTTGGACTTGAGCTTGGGCAGCTGCCAGCGACGCGCGAGCTCGTTCGCCACCTCGAATCCGATGTTGTGGCGGGTGCCGTCGTACTCCGACCCCGGATTGCCGAGGCCGACGATCAGCCAGTCCACTGCAGGTTCGCCCGGCAAGGGCGGGGCGCTACTCGCCCTCGGCTCCGCCTTCGCTCTCGCCGCCCTCGGCGGAAGCTTCGTCGGCGCCCTCCTCGGCCTCCTCGCCGCCCTCGCCCTCGGCCACCAGCTCGGTCTCCCCCTCGATCTCTTCTTCTTCCTCGAGCTGGAGCTTGGGCGGCGTCACGGTGGCGACGACCGTCTCGGGATCGTCGGTCAGCGTGACCCCCGGCGGCGGGGTGAGCGCCTCGAGGGTGATGGTGTCGCCGATCTGAACGCCGGACACGTCGTGGTGAATGGCGTCGGGGATGTCGCCGGGGAGCGCCTCGATGTTCAGCTCGCGGGTGACCTGCTCGAGCACGCCCCCCTCCTTGACGCCCGGCGCGTCCTCCGCGCCGACCAGGACGACCACCACGATCGCGCTGATCGCCTCGTCGAGCCGCACGCGCAGCATGTCGACGTGCACCGTCTCGCCGCTCACGGGGTGGCGGACGAGCTCCTTGACCACCACCGGCGTGGCGCCGGCGCCGGCGATGTTGAGCTCGATCACCGCGCCTGCGTGCGCCAGCGTGTTGCGCAGGAGACGAGCCTCGACCTGGAAGGCGACCGGCTCCTCGCCGCCGCCGTAAAGGATCCCGGGGACGTTGCCGTCCCGGCGCAGGCGGCGCGCCGCGCGCGATCCCGCGGCCTCGCGCCGCTCGACCGCCAGTCCTGTGCCCTGTGCCGTCGCCATAACCGCCGAGGGATGGTAGCGGGAGGTCCGTGGCGTGGCGGCGCCGGCGTCGGGAGGCGGTCGGGACCGGCGCGCGCCCGGCGTCGGAGGCCGTCCGGGACCGCCGCGAGCGAGCCGTCCGGGACCGACGCGAGCGAGCCGTCCGGGACCGACCCGAGCGAGCCTCTTACTCCCGCGCGCGAGCCCCTTCACCCCGCGACAACCGCGCGCTAGGCTTATATCCAATGTCGGGCGACGCTCAGCTCATGCTGATGATCGCCGGGTTGCACTTCCTCGGACTCGTGTGCGCTGCGGTGCTGATTCTTCCCGCGCTACGCGAGAGTCCGGACTTCCCCCCGCAGCGGCCCGATACTGGACCGGACGACGGTTGGGGACGCGGACCCAGCGACCCACCCAAGCCACCGGATCCGCCACGGGGAGGCATCCCGCTGCTGGATGCCGAGCAGGCCGGCGTCCGTCTGCGCGATCACCGCAAGCTCCCGGAGCACCTTCCCCGCCGCGACCGCCGGCCGGCGCGCGAGCCCGAGCGCATCCCGGTTCGTACCGGCCGCTGATCGTTTTTGACGGTTGGCGAAGCCGGCCTATGGCCGCGCGCTGAGCGTCGACCCTCAGTAGCGCGCCGGGCAGGCCGCATCGCTCTTGATGCGGCGGCTGACGACGAGCAGGTCAACCCGCAGGCCACTGACCACGTTCCCGGTCCGGCGGACCTGGACGCACTGGACGAACGGATGCGACCCGCCGACGTTCCAGGCAACGCGCGCGGTGCCCTGCGTGCCGGCGATCGAGAAGCTGGTCGATGGCTGGATCTGGATGATCGAGACCGCACCCGTCCGCTTCAGCGCGGCCGCGTTTTCGCTGGCCCGCGCTCGGCAGGCTGGGCTGGTGCGGCAGCCGGAGATGTCGCCGATCACGGCATTCGTATCGCCGCTTGCCTCGTCCTTGACCAGCGAGGTGATCGCCGATTGCTCGGCGGAGTTCGCGCTGAACACCCTGGCGAGTAGGCCGCTGACGGCAAGAAAGACGATGATCGCTCCCGCGATCGCGAAGACGTAGCTGCGGCGCACCGGGCGAAGGTAAGCGCACTGCGCGCCGGTGCCGTCGGGCGGGGTCTACTCGCTCAGCTCGAGGAAGCGCTCGACCGACGCCTCCTGGTGGTCGAGGCGCTCGGCCAGGGCACGGGCATGGTCGGCCGCCACCTCGAGGAAGTCCTCCAAGCACCGCTCGGGGTCGTCGGCCAGGGGATAGATGCGGATCGCGTCCTGCTGCGCGCAGGCGATCCCCATCGGCGGACGGCCCTCGGCCAGTGTCCGCGCTCCGCACACCGGCGTGACCAGCATGTGCGACTCGGGCGCGATGAGCGCGGTGGGCAGCAGCCGGTGGGCGGGCAGGCGGACCGATAGCTCGATCGAGTGATCGACGGTGACGTCGCTGCCGAGCATCTCGCCGAGCGGCTCGCGCCACACGTCGAGCACGATGTCGGCACCCACCAACGCATCGCGCAGCGCGGTCGCCTGCTCGATGTAGAGCCGCTCGGCGTCGGCCCGATCACCCGCGTCGGCCAGGTCGAGGTCGCATGGGACGCGCAGCAACTCGCTGGCGGCCACGGTGGCGCCGGCCCCCCGGCTGCCGCGGGTCACGTAGGTCTGCAGCGTGCCGAGATCGCGCCGACCATGAAAGATCACGGTCACCGATTCGCTGAGCGGGAGACCGCCGACCTTGAGCGAGACCGCAACCGACGCGGAGTCATCCAGAAGCGCCTGTCGCAGCAGGTCTTCGGCTGAAGTTTCGCCGGACCGTGGATCCTCTTCGAGCATCTTGTCTCCTGCTCCCAGACTACGTCAGCTACGCAGGCTTAACTATTACCCCATCGAGCAGCGAATTCGCGCCGGCACCTGCCGATACCGTGTCCGCAGCCCTACCCCCGGCTGTCGCTTCGTTGGCCAGAAGGTCTTCGCGGGCTGATTCCCGGGTAGGCTCCGACTCGCCATGAAGATCCTCTACAAGCCATTCGGGATCATCGCCGGCCTGATCGGCGCTCGCATCGCAACCGCGATCTTCAAAGCCATCTGGGCTCGGATCGACGAGGAGGACCCGCCCAAGCCGACGACGGCCGACGCGAGCTTCCCCAAGGTCGTGGGCGCCGCCGCCCTGGAGGCCGCGACGATGGCCAGCGTCGGGGCGGCGGTGGATCGCGCCGGCGCCCGAGCGTTCCATCACCTGACCGGGATCTGGCCGGGCGAGAAGGAAGCGGACGACTGAGACGGCCGCGGGGCGGACTCGGCTCGAGTTGGCGCCGGATCATCCTCGCCCCGGTCGCCCCTCCCTCGACTCCTCGGCGGCAAAAACCGTCCACGGCACGAGGCCGTCGCGCAGCCAATCCGGCAATGGGGTCTTGGCCACGGTGCGCCGGTCGACCAGGACGTGCCGGAGCTCGGCCTCGGCGATGAGCTCGCCGGCGCAGCCGGCCGTGTGGCGGGTGATGAAGCTGGTGCGGCCCAGGTGGGTGACCTCGACTCCGAGCTCGAGCTCGTCGTCGAACCGGGCCGGCCGATGGAAGCGCAGCCGCGCCTCGGCCAGGACCATGTCGACCCCGCGATCGAGCATCGCCTGGTAGCTCCCGTAGGCCGCGCGCCACAGCTCGGTCATGCTCGTGTCGAAGTAGTTCAGGTAGTGGGCGTTGAAGGCGACGCCCTGTAGGTCGCATTCGGCGTAGCGGACCCGTAGGCGGTGGACGAGCGGCTGCGGTTCCACCGGGATCAGCCCCCTCCCCGGAGCACGAAGCCCCGCTCGGCGAGGGCCCCGAGCGCATCCTCGAAGGCTCCGAAGTCGCGGCGCAGCAGTGCGTCGATCGGCCGGCCGGCCGGCCCGGTCACCCGCACCCAGCGCCTCAGCACCGCCGGTCCCGCCCGCTCGGAGGCCTCGTCGAGCAGATCGAGCAGGATCGGCAGCTCGCTGCGGTGCTCGAGCTGACCCGAGAGCAGCGTCAGCGGGTCGACGTCGAGCATCTGGCAGAGCTCCTCCTCGCTCAGGCCGAGCAGCTCCATCAGGCGGGCGGCGCGGCCGCTCTGGGCGCGGCGTCCAAGCTGAGGATCGTCGCGCTCTCCCATTCGGTCGGTGGCTCGTCTCCGACCCGCCGTCGAGGCGAGTCCTAGAAGAGCTGGTTCTCGCCGCCGAACACGTCGCTCACCGACCCGTCGGTGAAGATCTGGCGGATCGAGCTCGTGAGGAGATCCGCGCAGGACAGGACGCGGACGTTGTCCGGCGCTCCGGCGGGGAGCGGGATGGTGTCGGTGACCACGATCTGCTCGAGCCGTGCGGCCGCGAGCTGGTCCCACGGGTCGCCCGAGAAGACGCCGTGGGTCGCGGCGGCGTACACGCGCCGGGCCCCGGCCTCGTAGACCGCGTCGGCGGCCGACTTGAGCGTCCCCGCCGTGTCGATGATGTCGTCGACGAGCACGGCGGTCTTGCCGGCCACGTCCCCGATCACGTAGCCGATCTCGGCCTCCTGCTGGGTGGGACGCTCCTTGTTGAGGATGGCCAGGTCGGCTCCGATCTTCGAGGCGAACTGCTTGTTGAGCTTGACCCGGCCCGCGTCCGGCGCGACCACGACCAGGTCGTCCAGGCCGAGGTCCTGGAAGTACTGGGTGAGCATGAACAGCGCGGTCATGTGGTCGCACGGCTTCTGGAAGAAGCCCTGGATCTGGCCCTGGTGCAGATCCATGGTGAGGATCCGGTCGATCCCCGCCGACTCGAGCATGCGCGCCACCATCCGCGCGCTGATCGGCTCCCGCGGGGCCGACTTCTTGTCCTGACGGGAGTAGCCGTACCACGGCGTGACCGCGATCACCCGGTGAGCCGAGCCGCCCACCGCGGCGTCCACCATCACCATCAACTCCATCAGCGCGTCGTTCGCGCTCAGGCCGTAGTCCGGATTGCCGCACGTGGGCTGGACGATGAACACGTCCGCGCCGCGGACCGACTGGTCATAGCGGCAGTAGACCTCGCCGTTGGTGAACGTCTTGAGGGTCACGCTGCCGAGCCCGACCCCCAGTTTCGAGGCGATCTTCGCCGCCAGATTCGGGTTCGCGCGGCCGGAGAAGAGCATGAGCCGCTTGCGAGCCTCGAGCTCCAACTCGCTCGGGGCGGGACGGGTCTCGAGCAGGCTCATCGTGCGATCGAGTTTAGGGCCGGCAGGGGACGGATGATGGTGTCTGGCTGCTCGGGTAGGACCGGTTTACGGCGACTGGGTATCTACCCCGCCAGCGGTCACATTGTTACCGCTGTGGGGGCGCTCCCGCGGGATTCTTATCGCCCTCTTGGTCGGCCCGCCCACCCGAATCCCGCTGGTTGCGACGTTCCAGATAGCCCTCGAGGTTCTTCTGGCGGCCGCGGGCGATCCCGAGCGCCCCGGCCGGGACGTCCTCGGTGATCACCGACCCCGCGCCCGTGTAGGCATCCTCGCCGACGCTCACCGGAGCGACGAGCGCGGTGTCGACGCCGAGAAAGGCACGGTCCCCGATCCGGGTCCGGTGCTTGTTCTTGCCGTCGTAGTTGGCGGTGATCGTCCCAGCGCCGATGTTCGCCCGCTCGCCGATGTCCGTGTCGCCGATATAGGAGAGGTGGGGCACCTTGGAGCCGGCGCCGAGGATCCGAGTTCTTGATCTCGACGAACGTCCCCGCCTTGGCTCCCTCCCGGAGCACTGCGCCCGGGCGCAGGTAGGCGAACGGGCCCACGTTGACCCGATCCCCGACCTCGGCCTGGTTGAGGTAGGAGTGGACCACGCTGGCGCCCGCGCCGACCCGCGTGTCGATCAGCGTGCTGAGCGGACCCACGCGCGCGCCGTCTCCGATCTCGGTCCGTCCGTGCAGGCTCGTGTACGGCGCGATCACCGCGTCCTGGCCGATGCGCACGTCGACGTCGATCACCGTCGCCGCGGGATCAACGATCGTCACCCCGGCCAGCATGTGGCGCTCGTGGATCCGCCGCTGCGCGATCGCCCGGACGGCGGCCAACTGGACGCGGTCGTTGACCCCCAGCTCGGCGTCGTCGGCGATCTCGAACGCGGTGACGCTCCGCTCGTGCCCGCGCATGATCCCCAGCACGTCGGGCAGGTAAAGCTCGCCCTGCGCGTTGTCGCTGCGCACCTCCTCGAGCGCGGCCAGCAGGGCCGCCCCCTCGAAGGCGAACATCCCGGTGCTGATCTCCCGGATCCGCAGCTCGAGCTCGGTGGCGTCACCGGGCGCCTTGGTCTCCACCACGCGCTCCACCGTGCCGTCCGGCGCCCGCACCACCCGGCCATATCCACTCGGATCGTCCAGCACCGCGGTGGCCAGCGTCGCGCCCGCGCCCGTGTGCGTATGCGCCTGCGCCAGCCCGGTGAGCGTCTCGGCCGTGATCAGCGGATGGTCGCCATTGAGCACGATCACAGTGGCATCCGGCTCGATGTACGCCGCCGCCGCCTTGACCGCGTCCGCCGTACCCCGCGGCTCCTCCTGCACCGCCACCGTCACCTCGTCGTCCAGCGAGCCGTCGAGCGGCCGGTCCGGTCCCTCCACGACCACGACCCTGGTCGCGCCCGCCGCCCGCGCCGCCGCCACCGGCCACGCGATGATCGGCCGCCCGCACACCTCGTGCAGCAGCTTCGGAGTCGCGGAGCGCATCCGCGTTCCCTGCCCGGCGGCAAGGATGACGACGACCGGCGCGGCCACGCCAGGATCGTAAGGGATCCTCGGCCGCCGGCGCGCGCGGAACGGGCGGACGGGCCGACCGGCGGCGGGCACTAGCGCCGGGCGGGGGCGCCGTCATGCGGCCTGCCGACGCGATCATGCCGCACGGCGCACCCGAGGCGAGCCGGGCCTGGACCTAGTCGTTTTTCTTCGCCCGCGCCTTCTCCTCTCTCCATTCCGCCATCTCACGCTGGTACTCATACCAGCGGATCCACTTCCTGACCGCATTGTCCGAGACGCCGTACTTGCGTCCGACGGCTACAAAGCTCATCGAAGCGACGTCCGTCATCAGCTGCTCGTATGACGGCCGCTCCACCTTGCGTCGCTCCGGCCGCGGCTCCCGTGGACCTTGGCTGTGCACGCCACAGGCGGCGAGCAGTACCGATGGCGTCGGGTACTTCGGAATGAACTCACCACCGCACCAGAGGCAAGCTCGTGGCTCCGGTCACGGCAGATTCTTTCGTCCGCAGTGCGTGTCAAGCGTGGCGGCGCAGTTCGGGCACACGATCCGCAGGTTCTCGAGCCGGTTGTCCGTCGGCACTCCCATTGATGTGATCCAGGATCAACGCCATCTGCCGGCCCTGCCACTCCTCGCCCTGCCCACACAGCTCGCAACCGCGCCGCTTCAGAGCCCTTCGTCGTACAGGCGCCGCTTGAGGTGTTTCGCGGAGTAGGTCGAGTCCTCGACCAGAACCGCCTCCAACGGCGTCGCATCTGGGCGCCGCGTGTCCGCGCAGCCCCCAGTAGGGGGTCGAAGTGCTCGGTCGAGATGCCGTAGCGATCGATCAGCTTGCTCAGCGTCCTGTGATTCCCGCCTGCGGGCCGGAGCCCAGGAATCTCAGCGCTTCGGCCATGCTGTGCGAGTCCAGAGATCGCCGCTCGAACCTGCTCTTCGGTATGCCGCGAGACTCTTGGCATACCCGAACATGAGTTCGTGCTATCGGACGGAAAACCCTAAGTTCTTGCGGGGTCTGTTATGGACGCGGCCTGAGCTGGGGAGCCGGGATTCGAACCTGGGCTTCGACGTCCAAAGCGTCGCGTGCGGCCATTACACCACTCCCCAGTAAATTGGCGGGAGCGCCTCGGTCAGATTAGCTGATCCGCCGCGCCGGCGGGCGCCTACGACCCGGTGTACGAACAGCTCGACGGATCGGTCGCCGGCGTGTTCGGCATACACAACGTCTCCCGCGAGATGTCCCAGCCCGCCGTGGAGAGCGAGAACAGGTAGGGCGGCAGGAGTACGTGCAGGCGGTCGTCGTAGTTGTAGTCCTTGAGGTAGCCGGTGGCGCCGACGGTGCCCACCGTGCCGCGGTAGCGCTGGGCGATGGCGCCGTGGATGCTCAGGTAGGGCTGCGGGTTGGACGAGCCGGAGTCGTAGTTGTCGACGATGAACGAATGCTGGAGGGTGAGGATGGCGGCATCGATGGTCACGGCGCTCGGCGTCTGGTTGGCCGAGTGCATGACGCGGACGAAGTCGCTGGCCACGAGGCCGAGGGTCGCGTTGCCGGTCGGGTTCCCGCTGCTGTCGACGGTTGTGGTCAGACCCGGATTGGACAGGCCGGCGGTGTTGGCCATGATGATGACGTCGTGGTCGGAGACGATCGTCAGCGGCTGGTTGTAGGAGCCGTGGACGTAGACGTCGCCGCACGGGCCGTAGTACTGGCCTGAGCTGTTCGTGGAGTACGTGGACGGCGAGTAGGTCGACGGGCAGCCGGATCCACTTCCCACGTAGATGATCGGGGGATAGGTCTCGGTGCTGTTGAGCTCGCCGGTGGTGCAGGCGGCGGTGCTCGTCGAACCGGGGCAGTTGCTGATCGTGGCCGAGCTGCCGTTCAGCGTGATCGTCGTCGTGCCGGTGAAGGTCTGGCCGTGCGCGGTGGCGTCGGACTGCAGGTCGGTGCTCGAGACGCTCTGTGGCAGCGGCACGTACTGGGCCTCGGATTGGGCGCCGCCCCCGGGGAAGGTGGCGCTGTAGCACTTGCTGGTCACGCAGATCGAGGTGGTGGGCGCGCTGCTCTCGATCTTGTCGTCGCTGCCGGCGCGCCCGAACGTCGGGGAGTTGTTGGTGTAGACCAGGTACTGGTCGTTGGTGTACATGGGCCCGTTCATCTTGTCGCCCGTAACCCAGTTGATCTCGCAAGCGCTGGGCGGCGTGGAGCTGCCGGTGTACTGGAAGTAGTACTTCTCGCCGGTGCAGTCGGTGGGATCGAGAGCCGGGTCGCGCATCTCGTGGTCGGTGTACCAGAGGAAGTCGAGCGGACTGGGCTTGCGGAAGCTGGCCACGACCGTCTTGGTCACCTTGGGCACGCCCGAGGCGTTGGTGGGACCGGCGTAACCGGTGAACGCGACCCGCAGCGTGCCCGAGTTCGCGTCGATCAGTGCGTTGATCGCGTTGCTCGTCGTGCAGTTGCCGTTGGTGTAGCCCGAGTTGTAGACCGGCACGAACGAGTACTTCACTCCGGTGCTGTTACCAGGCACACTCACAGGCGTCGGCTGATAGTCGTTGGAGCAGGTGGACCAGAAGTTGGGATTCTCGTTCAGCTGGTACAGGTACGCGTTCTCGCCGGCGCGAGCGGCGTAGTACGCCTGCTGCTCGTTGGTGTTGCGCGCGGTCTGCTGGACGTCGGCGGTGACACCGACGTAGATCGCGGCGACGAGGAGGCTGGTCACGGTCAGGACACCCAACGCGACGACCATCGCGAATCCCGACTCCGACGCGGCGCGGCGACGGAGCATGGCGAGCGGTTTGCGAATGGCACGTACGAGGGTCATGAGCATGGTCCAAAGTTCGAGGTGCTTCCGGTGGCGTCGGCCGGCGGGGTGAACCGGAGCACGATCGAGTCGGTGACGGGATCGCTGGCACTGGTCAGGTTGGTGTTCTCGAAGTTGCCTCCCTCAGCCCCGACCAGCAGGTTGATGATGACCTCCGCGGTGCTCGCGGCATCGGTCTGAGACAGGCCGCTCGCGGTCGCGAGCGGGTCGGGATTCGGCAAGCTGCTGGTTCCCGGCACCGTCGCGCTGCCGTCCATGATCATCATGGCCTGATCACCGTTCTGGTCGGTGTAGGGCTCGTAGGCGAAGTACTGGAACACCGGCGCCACGTGGGGGGTCTGAATCTGGCCGACGTGGTTCAGGAGGAGCTTCCCGGAGGCGTTGGTGGGGGTCGACGCGAACACCCACTTGGTGGGATCGCTGCCGGCGCCGCTGACCGAGTAGGTGTAGTCGGTGAGGGTGCCCTTGCTCGGGCTGTAGGTGATCTTGTGCTCGACGGGCGTCGGATTGGCCGCCGTCCCGTACTGGCTGACGAACACGAGATCGTTGGCGTCGCTGTCCTGGCTGCCCTGCGCTCCGCCCTCGATCGGCGTGACGCCGTCGACCAGGCAGGCGGAGTGCAACTCGTCCTCGATGTTGCTCAGAGCAATCCGGGCGTGCTCGGTGGCGTCCACGCGCGTGAAGGTGTTGGTGGTCTGCTGGAGAGTGACCGAGAGAACCGTGACGAGCCCTCCGACCACGACCAGGCCCGCCGCCATCGCGGCCAGCAGCTCGACCAGCGTGAAGCCCTCCTGCCGGCGCAGGCGAGCGGAGATCTTGCCGAGCAGGGCGGTCATGTGCATGTCCCACTCTTCGCGCCAGTGTCCTTGACGACGTCCATGACCTGACCGCTTGAGTTCTTGACGATCGGTCGGCGCGGTGAAGTTGACGTTCTGCATCGCCGGCGACCACTCGTAGTGGCTGTTGTAATCCGCACACACCGTGATCGTCCCCTTGTCGCCGGTGTTGCTGGCGGTGGCGGTCCCTTGGGCGGCCTGGCTGGCGAACGGCGCCGGGTAGACGGCGTATGTGACCCCGCCAACCGTCTCGGTCCCGACCCGTTGCACCAGATGCCAGGTGTCCCGGCACGTGGTGGCGGTACCGGCCGAGTTCATTCCGTCGAACTCGATGGTGACGTGAGTGGGCAGGACCGGCGACCCACCGTTCGATTTCACAGCCACGTCGATGGCCGGCTCGAACACGGCCACATCGACGGCGGAGGGCAAGGTGGTCGCGCTCTGGCCCGGCGAGACCCCGTCGAAGTCGGTGGCGTAGTTGGTCGGGACCCCCGACACGATCGGCGGCTGAAGCGGCTGCTCCTGCTCACAGGCTCCCGCCCACACCTGGTAGTTCTTGGTGTACTGCTGGGTCGAGCCCATGTAGAACGGGAACAGATTTCCGGGCGAGACGGAGGTGAACGCGGACGCCGAGGGGACCGTGTAGACGACCGGGCTCGACCCGGTGCCGGTGCAGGCCGTCCCGGGATAGACGAGACAGGCGTCGGTCGCCATGTTGCTGCCGTTGCCGGACCCGTAGTACGAGATGTCATAGCCGGCCGGCGCGGCAGCGTGCCCACTCGCGTACGGGGTAGCGCGCCCGTCGTAGATCACCCCGGTGCCCGCGGTGACGAAGCCCACCTTCATCCCTCCCGCCGGGCCGAGGGTCATGGTGCCTCCGGAGGTCACGTTGGTCTGGTTGACCGTGGCCGTCTCGGTCGGCGCGGCAAGGCCGTTGGGATCGACGTAGCCGGCGTCGCTCGCGGTGATCGTGTAGCTGTCAGTGGGGAGTCCGGCGAACGCCGCGCAACCGTTCTGGTCCGTGGTGGCCGAAGCGCTGTAGTTGGTGTTCTGTCCCACCACGCTGACGTTCGCGCCCTGGAGCGCAGTGCTCGTCTGGTCCTGGACCGGAACGACCAGGCTCCCGCCGAGTGGTCGCGTGATGATCGTCTCCTCCGTGACGGTCTGGGCGGGATTCCCGACCGTGGCCACCGACGTGACGTTCGAGCTCAGCTTGAAATACGCCTCGTTCTTGCTGGTGCAGCTGGAGTTGCCGTTGGCGTCCAGGAACGACGCGCTCGAGACCACGGTGAACTGCGTGCTGTTGAGCGTCACCGTCCTGGTCTGATGCAGCGCAGTCAGCTGGGAGTCGCTCATCGACTTGAGCCGCTCCTGATCCTGCTGAGCCACGGCGTTGGCCTGCGAGGTGTTGCGCTCGTGGCTGGTGAAGTCGGTGGCCGAGATGAGCGCCGTCGCCACGCCGGCCGAGATGATCAGCGTGAGCAGCGCACTGACCAGCACCTCGATCAGCGTGAAGCCGTGCTGGTCGCGTCCGCGCTCGGAGAGTGATCTCGACACAGCGCCAGAATCGACCGATCGCCACCACCGCTTGAGAAACCTGCGCCCGCGCCGACCATCGTCAGCTCCGATGTGGTCAGATGGTCGCTGGGCGTTGGTCATGGGTCGGCAGGCACGGTGCCGCACGGCCGGCCGGCCGCGCGTGTGTCGATGAATGTGTCGGCCGGCGCCGCCGCGGATTTAGCCCTCCGAAACGAAACTCGACATATGACCGAGGCAGAGCGCCTGCTCAAGACCCGTCAGACCTGTCTGGCGGCGGCGAACTAGTGAGACAGACCTGTTAGCGCCGTCGGCGGAGGATCGTCCCGACGTCCTCGGGCAGCAGCGGATCGGCCAGTGCCGCCCGCACGTCGGCCGGCCGGTGCAGCGCCCGCTCGGCGCGCAGGATCCCGACCTCGAACCCCACGTCCCGGATCGCGGTCAGCGCCACCGCCATCACATCGCCGCGCCACGTCTGCTCGGGCAGGGCGAACAGCTCGGGGAGGGGTCGGGCGATTCCGACCAGGTAGAGCCCGCCGTCGATGGCCGGCCCGAGGACCACGTCGCACCCGGAGCTCAGATCATCGATGGCCGCTCTGGCGTGGGCCACGCGAAAGCGCGGCAGATCCGGCCACACGATCAGCAACGGGCCCCCGCTCCGTGCGAGCACGCGGGCCGAGGCGTCGGCCAGGCGGCCCGTGATCCCCTCGCCGTTCTGAGGGAACACCACCGCATCGCCGCCGACCAGCCGGCGAAGCTCGCTCCCTGAGTCGGGCGGATCGTGCGCCACGTGCGGCGGGACCGGTCCCAGCCTCCGGGCCCAGGCAGCGGCGCGAGCGATCAGCTTTGACTGGAGCTCGAGGCATCCTTCGCGCCCCAGCAGGGGCTCGAGCGCCCGCCGCACCTCGCCGTCGCGGGGTGCGCGAGCCATGATCAGCACAGCCGGCCCCTGACTGCTCATCGCCGGGACCCTACCGCGGGACGCGTCCACCCTCGGCCCCGCGCTCGTGGGCCGGACCGCGCGGTGGCGCGATTCCCAGTACCCGCATCGCCTTGAGCCCCAGCGAGAGCTTCTCGCGACCGTCGGTGGAGGACACGTCCAGGCCCGTCAGCTCGCGCACGCGCTCAAACCGGTAGCGGACGGTGTGGCGGTGGGTGATCAGGCGCGACGCGGTCGCGTTCACGTTGGCATCGCATTCGAGGAAGGTGGACAGGGTGCCGAGCAGGTCGGTCTCGTACTGCTCGTCGTAGGACACGAGCGGGCGGACGGTCTCGTCGTAGAAGCGCCTGAGCTCGGCGGGGTCGCTCATGTAGGGCAGGAGCAACTGGTAGGTGCCGGTCTCCTCGTAGCCGAGCTCGACTCGCTCCGGTTCGCCCTCGACCACGTTGGCGGCCAGCAGCGCCTCGTTGCGGGCGCGGTGGAGCTCGAGCGGGTCCTCGACCCGGCGGCTGCGACCGACCGCGAAGGCGAATCCGGGCAGACCGGACTCGAGCTCGCGCAGGATCGCCGGTACCGCCCTCCTGCCGACCTCGCCGTCTCCGTCGGGTAACAGCACGGCGACCTCGCCCCCGGCCTCCTCGCCGGTCGGCGCGGCGATCGCGCCGGGAGCGAGCGAGCGTGCGCCCCGCGCCACCAGCGCGAGCATGCGCCGTCTCCAGTCCTCCTCGGTCGGGCTGCGCGGGTGCGCCCGGATCACCACCACGCCGGCGCCGGCGGCGAGGTCGGTGCCAAGGTCCTTGCCACGCGCGATCAGCTCGTCGCGCTCCTCGATCTGACCGGCCAGGACCGCTCGCTGGAAGGTGGTGGCGGCTTCCTCGGAGGCGAGCTCGGGGGCGCGCACGCGCTCGACCTCGGAGGCGATCAGTGTGGTGACCAGACGCAGCAGCGAGGTGTCCGCGGGCCGCTCGGCGGCGCGCATCCGCAACTTGCCGACCGTGGCATCGGCCACTTTCAGCTCGATCGTGGTGACGTCCTCGCCGTCGCGCATCAGCGATCGCTCGTCGGCCGGGCTGCGGGCGGCCACGGCGAGCACCGTTGCCGAGCGGTCGATCAGGATCAGGCTCGTGTCAAGCGCGCGGGCCGCTGCGCGCACAACGGCGGGCAGGCCGGCCCCGTCCTCGACCGCGTCGGTGATCGCGGCCAGCGCGGCCAGGTTCGGCCCGGCGGGCGCCGGTTGATCCGGAGCCCGGTCAGCCAATCCGCGCGTTCCGGCTCAGAACAGCCTTGGCCACTCGACCACGATCAGCGCGCCGAGCAGCACGCCGATCCCCACAAGCGCGGCTAACACGTACAGCGACAGGACCACCACAGCCACCCGCTCGAGCGGCCGCCGGTAGGCGGTGACCGAGGGGACGATGATCAGCGTGCAGAACGCGGCAAAGCCGAACACACACGCGCACGCCCCGACCAGGTAGGTGATGGATTGGTTGCTCACGAGCCTTGTGGGAATTGTGCCCGATGGCGAGGGTGGGTCAGAGCCCGAGCCCTTAGCTTCCGCGCGGAGCCCCGAACTCCTCGCTCACCGGCACCGCCGGGATCGCTCCAGGGTAGCGATCGGCCAGGCGAGCGGCAGCGGCGTCCGCCCGGGTCGGCGCATCCTCTCCCATGAACAGGCCGAACACGGTGGGACCGGAGCCCGACACCATCGCGTGGTCGGCGCCCGCGTCCCGTACCGCGTCGAGCGCGCGGCCGATCTCGGCACGCAGGGAGATCGCCGCCGGCTCCAGGTCGTTGACGAACGGGAGGTCCGCGCCGGCGCGGATATCCCGCAGCCGGCTCGCCAGATCCGACTCCTCCCTGGGCAGCCCCAACCGGTCCGCCTCGCGATACACCCTCGCGGTCGAGAGGCCGAACGGTTGGGGCACGATCGCGAACGCATGCGAGCCCAGCGGCTCGATCGGCTCGACCGCGTCGCCGGCCCCAGTCCCGAGCGCCACCCCGGGCACCAGTTGGCTGGGCACGTCGGCTCCCAGAGACGCCGCGAGCTCCTCGACCACCCCGCTCGCCACGGGGGCGATCGCGGGTGCGATGCGCAGCAGCGCCGCCGCGTCGGCCGAGCCTCCCCCCATCCCGCCCGCCACGGGGATGCGCTTGTCGATCACGACCCGGACCGGCGGCGCCTCCCATCCGCGAGCCCGCAGCCCGTCCAGCGTCTGCGTCACGATGTTCAATCCGCGAACGCCGGGGCACATCACCTCGTCGACCGAGGCGGGTGCGACCGAGACCGAGTCGGCCAGCGACACCGACTCGAGCACGGTCACGACCTCGTGGCGACCGTCCGCGCGCACCGGCCCGAGGAGCAGGCACAGATTGACCTTCCCCGGCGCCCGCGCGACGAGCGTCACGAACTCTCGAGCCTCGCCGCGAGCGCCCGGAACTCCTCGGGCGAGAGACGCTCGGCCCGCTCGTCGGGCGGGTGGCCCAGCTCGACCAACGCTTCCCGGGCTCGCTCCCGCACCCCCGGCGGCGCCCCCGCGGCGAGGGCGAGCGATCCGGCCAGCGCCTTGCGACGATGCGCGAACGCGTCGTGGACGAGCGCGCGGACGGCGGGATCGACCGCGGCCAAGGTCTCATCGACATCCCGGCGGCGCAAACCCACGAGCACCGAGTCCACGCGCGGAACCGGACGAAACACCGTGCGCGCCACCGGCCGCAACACCCGCACCTCGCAGGCCAACTGGGCCAGCACCGAGGGCACCCCGTAGGCGGAATCGCCCACGGAAGCGGCCAGCCGTTCTCCCACCTCGCGCTGGACCATGACGACCCAGGATCGCACCGAAGGCAGCTCCTCGATCGTGCGCAGGATCACCGTTGCGGCGATCGAGTACGGCAGGTTGGCCACCACCGCGGTGGGCGCCGGATCGAGCGCCGACAGATCCAGGTCGAGCGCGTCGACAAACCAAAGCGTCACATTCGAGAACCCGGACACCGCCTCGTGCAGCCCATCCGAGAGCCGGCGATCGACCTCGACCACATGCACATGAGCCACGTCAGACGCCAGCCGCTCGGACAGCACCCCGTGTCCGCCCCCGATCTCGAGCACCACGTCGTCCGCGCCGACCCCCGCCAGCCGCTCGATCACGTCGAGGATGTTGCGGTCGACCAGGAAGTTCTGGCCTAGACGGACCACCCGTACACCTCGGCCGCGCTGGCCTCGACCGCCGCGTCGAGCTCGTCCCACGAAACCCGGCGCTCGACCGCCAGCGCCTGCGCCGTCATCACCACGTGTGCGGGCTGATTTGGCCGGCCGCGGACAACCTGGGGCGACAGGTACGGCGCGTCGGTCTCGACCAGCAGCCGCTCGGCGGGAACTCGAAGCGCCGCCGTCCGCAGGGCCTCCGCCTTCGGGTACGTCATGTTGCCCGCGAAGGAGATCCACCAGTCCGGATGCGTGAGGCACTCGTCGATCCGGTCCGGCATCGAGAAGCAGTGCAGGATCACCCGCAGTCCCGCCGCCTCCGAATCCAGGATCGCCAGCGTGTCGTCGTCAGCCGCGCGGGTGTGGATCACCAGCGGCTTGCCGGTCGAGCGCGCCAGCCCGATCTGAGCCCGGAACGCCCGCTCCTGGTCGGCCCGCGGCGCGCCCTCGCGGTAGAAGTCGAGGCCGGTCTCGCCGATCGCCACGCACTTCGGATGCGCGGCCAGCGCTTCCAGCTCGGCCAGGTCGGCGTCGTCGAAACCGGCGGAGGAGTTCGGATGTCGGCCGATCGCGGCGTAGACCTGCGGGAAGTCCTCGGCCGCGGCCAGCGCCGCCCGGCAGGAGGCGCCGTCGATCCCGACCGTGACGATCCGCGAGACCCCGGCGTCGACCGCCGCCGCGACCAGGTCGGCATCGGGCGGATCGCACAGCTCCAGGTGCGTGTGGCCGTCGACCACGGCCTAACGCTTGGGGAACAGCGGCTCGAGCGACTGAACGGGCAGACCGCTGCCGCGCTCGGCGAACAGCGCGCGCTCGTAGCTCACCTCTGGAGCCCCCAGGGCCAGCAGCAGCTTCTCGACGCTGGCCGGTATGTACGGATGGAGCAGCACGCTGATCGCGCGCAGGCCCTCGACCAGCGAGGCCAACGTCTCATCCAGAGCGCCGGCCGCCTCCGGATCGCGTGAGAGCTGCCAGGGCGCCCGCTCCTCGACGTACCGGTTCAGGCGGCGCACGCGCTCCCAGATCAGCTCGAGCGCACGGGTCGGCTCGGCGCGATCGAGCACGGCCGAGACCTCGGCCGGGAGGACCTCGAACTCGCGACGCAGCGCTGGATCCGTCGCCACTTCCGGGGCCACCCCGTCGCGGTAACGCTGCACCATCGCGATCGTCCGGCTCGCGAGGTTGCCGTATTCGTTGGCCAGCTCGGCCTCGTAGCGCGACCGCACCGCGTCGATCCCGACACTCCCGTCGGAGCCGAACGCGACGTCGCGCATCAGGTAGAAGCGCAGCGCGTCGGTGCCGTACTCGCCCATGACCTCGAACGGGTCGAGCACGTTGCCCAGCGACTTGCTCATCTTGCGACCGTCGGCGCCGAGCAGGAACCCGTGCACGAACACGTGCTCCGGCACCGGCAGCTCGGCCGCCATCAGCATCGCCGGCCAGAACACGGTGTGGAACTTCAGGATGTCCTTGCCGATCACGTGATATGTGGCCGGCCAGAAGCGGTCGGTGAGATCCTCGCCCGGCCTCGCGTATCCCAGCGCGGTGTAGTAGTTCAGCAGCGCGTCGAACCACACGTAGAAGACGTGCTCGGTGTCCCACGGGACCACCACGCCCCACTTCAAGCGCTTGCGGGACAAGGAGATGTCCTGCAGCCCCGAGGAAATGAACGACCGCGCCTCGTTGTAGTGGTGCCGGGGCATGACGAAGTCGGGCTGCTCTGCGTACAGGCGCTCGAGCGGCTCCTGGAAGGCCGACAACTTGAAGAACCAGTTCTCCTCGCTGTGACGCTCGAGCGGGATCTCGTGGATCGGGCAGCGGTTGCCGTCGAGGATCTCGTTCTCGACCTTGAAGTCCGCGCACCGGGGGCAGTACCACCCCTCGTAGACCCCCTTGTACGTGAAGCCGTTCGCGTGCACGACCTGCATGACCTCCTGCACCCGCTGCATGTGCTCGGGATCGGTCGTGCGGATGAAGAAGTCGTTCGACGCCTCGAGCTGCGGGGCCAGCGCCTTGAACTTCTCCGCGTTCAGGTCGGCCAGCGCCTTCGGCTCGAGGCCCTGCGCGTGCGCCGCGTCGGCCACCGGCTCGCCGTGCTCGTCGGTCCCGGTCAGGAAGAACACGTCCTCGCCGCGCTGGCGCATGTGCCGCGCCAGCACGTCACAGGCGATCGTCGTGTACGCGTGGCCGAGGTGCGGCTGCGCGTTGACGTAGTAGATCGGGGTCGTGATGTAGAAGGACATCGCTGCCCCTTGACTTTATTGGGGCTGCGCTTCGCGCAGCGTCCATGGGGCCGTTCCGCCAGGCGTCCTTGCCTGGCGGCGCATCAGTCAGTCCTACTCCGACGAGGTCAGCGCGCGGTACAGGCGGTTGGCGGGCACGCCCGTCAGCTCTGAGACGACGGACGCGGCCGGACGCGGCTTGGCGCCGGCGTCGACCAGGCGCTGGAGGGCGCCTAGCGCGGGGCCGATCTCGTTCGCCACCGAGGGCGCGCCCCCGACGACCAGCGCGACCTCGCCGCGCGGCGGCTCGCTCGCGTACCGCTCCGCCAGCTCGGCCGCGGTTCCGCGCACGACCTCCTCGTGCAGCTTGGTCAGCTCGCGGCACACCGCGACCGGTCGCTCGGGGTCGAGCCCGGCGAGAACCTGCAGCGACGCCGCCAGTCGCCGCGGCGACTCGAAGGCGACCAACGTCTCGGACGATTCGAACGCCCGAACCAGCTCGCCGCGCTTACGCGGGAGGAAGCCGGCGAAGCGCCAGTGGTCGGCGGGCAGCGCGCTGGCCACGAGCGCGGCCAGGGCGGCCGACGGCCCGGGCAGCACCTCGACGGCCAGCCCGGCGGCCACGCACGCCTGCACCAGCACGAACCCGGGGTCCGAGACCAGCGGCGTCCCCGCGTCGGAGACCAGCGCGACCACCACTCCGTCGCGCATCTTCGAGACCAGCTCGCCCGAACGCGCGCGCTCGTTGTGCTCGTGGTAGCTGACCAGTTGCCCGCCCACGCCGTAGCGGTCGAGCAGCACGCGCGTGCGCCGGGTGTCCTCGCAGGCCACGATGTCGGCTTCGCGCAGCGCGGCCAGCACGCGGAGGGTCACGTCCTCGAGGTTCCCGATCGGGGTCGGGCACACGATCAGACGGCCCACGCTCACCAGGCGCCGGTCCGCTCGTCGAGGCCGTCGAAGGCGAGCGCCGCGGCGCCGATCATCCCCGCCTCGACTCCGAACGCCGCGGCCACGATCTCCACCATGTCACGCGAGGGCGGGAGTGCCCGCCTGGCCGTCTCGGCGCGGGCGGCGTTCAGGAGCAGCTCCCCGGCGCCGATCACACCGCCCCCGATCACCACCACCTGGGGGTTGAAGATGTTCACGAAGCTGGCGATGGCCACACCCAGCCGGGTGCCGATCAGCTCGATCGCGTCGATCGCCGCCTGGTCGCCGTCGTGGGCCAGCTCGGTGACCAGCGGCCCTTCGAGCTCGCGCCCGGCGGCCAGCGCCCGTCCGAGGCCGGAGTCGGGACGCTCCCGGGCGATGCGCAGCGCCTCACGGGCCAGCGCCGTCCCCGAGGCGAGCGACTCGACGCACCCGTGGTTCGGGCAGTTGCCCTGACACGGGGGCCCGTTCATGTCGATCACGACGTGACCCAGCTCGGCGCCCGCGCCGACCGCGCCCCGGTAGAGCTCGTCGCGCAGGATCAGCCCACCGCCGATGCCGGTCCCGATCGTCAGGACCACGGCCTCGCTGGCTCCGCGCGCCGCGCCGGCGCGATGCTCGGCCAGCGCGGCCAGATTGGCGTCGTTGTCGACGAACACCGGCAGGCCGAGGCGCTCGGCCATCACGTCGGAGAAGCGGATGTCCTTGAGCGGGAGGTTGACCGCGATCACCGCGTTGCCCGTGCGCTGGTCGATCAGCGAGGGGATCCCGAAGCCGATCGCGTCGACGTCACCACCGGCTCCGTCGCGCGTCTCCTCGACCGCCTCGACCACCACGTCGAGCAGGTAGGACTGGTCGAGGCGGTTCATACTGCGCTGAACGCGGTGGTGCACGGACAGCTCGGAATCGACCGCACCAGCCAGCAGCTTCGTACCGCCCATGTCGACGCCAATCGTGCGCCGGCCCGGCATGCCGTCACTATATGGGTCCATGCCCAGCGACCTCGGACAACCGCCCTACAAGCTCTATCGCTCGGGACCGAAGGGCCTGAAGGCACGCCTGCGCGGCGAGGACGACGAGCTCCGCGTCGCGCCCGATTACCGCACTTACCGTGGTGAGCGCCGCCCAGGATCAGGCCGGCGGATCACGCCCAAGCGGGTGATCCTGGGCCTGCTGATCGCCGTCGTGGCGTGGCTGCTCCTGTCACTCATCCTGTTCCTGATCAGCTCCTCGGTGCAGTCCGGCGGGGTGCCGTCAGACGCCGAGGCGGCGCTCGCCTCGGGTTCGAACATGATCACCGGGACCGACACGGTGCTGGTGATCGGCACCGATCAGCGGCCGAAGGGAACGCACGAGGCGGGCGCGAACACGTCCGACGCCGGGAGCCGGTCGGACACGCTGATGCTGTGGCGGCTGGGAGGCGGCACCTCGCGTCGTCTGTCGATTCCCCGCGACACGCTGGTCCCGATCCCCGGCCACGGCACGAACAAGATCAACGCCGCCTACGCGTTCGGCGGTCCGGCGCTGACGATCAAGACGGTCGACCAGCTCACCGGAATCAAGATCAACCACGTGATCATCATCAACTTCGCGAACTTCCCCAAGTTCATCGACGCGATCGGCGGCGTAGCCGTGAAGACGGGGCGGATCTGCTCGCAGATCAGCGGCGGGGCCGCCAAGGGCGGTTTCTCGCTGAACCTGAAGCCGGGCGTCCACCACTTAAGCGGCATCCAGGCCCTGACCCTGGCCCGCACGCGCGACAATTCCTGCAATGCGTCCAGCAACGACTTGACGCGCGAGGGCTACCAGCAGCAGATCCTCAACGCGATCAAGAGCCAACTCCTATCCGTCCACACGTTCTTCCACCTGCCGTGGGCTTCCTGGTACGCACCCCAGGCGGTCCGCACCGACATGGGCGGCTTCACGCTGCTCAGCATGTTCGTGGCCTCGGAGATGGGCGGCTCCGCCCCGGTGCAGATCCTCGAGCCGACCGGGGGCGAGGTCGTCCCCGGCGTGGGCGACGCGCTGACCGTAACCCCGGAGGCGGTCCAGCGGGCGGTGTCGAAGTTGATGAACGGATGACGCTTGTCGGGTATCTGACCCCCGGCGATCGGCAGGGCTTGAGCAATCCGAACCGCTGCCGATATGAAAAGTGTGGGTTTTGCGGAAACTGGGGCTCGTCTGCGGTCGATTGCCTCGAACAAACGTCCAGCCGGTAGAGCATGAACGAGTGGATACGCCGTAACGGCCGGTGGCTCGGCGTCTCGCTGATCGTCGCGCTCGCCGGTGGCCTGGCCTATGTGCTGGGCGCCGCCGGGTCAGCGCCCGCGCAACCGGCGCGTGCGGCCGCCCGCGTCCATGCGATCGCGCCGGTTCTCGCGTCGGCGGCTCAGCGCCGCGCGGGCCGTTCGCGCGCCTCGTCCGCGGGCTCAGGTAGCCGGGGCTCGGCCAGTTCGGTGACGGCGCGGAGTCGCATACGGCCCGGCGTGCGGACTCCCGCGCCGAGCCGCAGGGGTCTGTCGCTGGCACTGCACCAGGTCACCGGCCTCACCCCGAGCCAGGTGACCTCGCGCCCGGTCTGCTCGCGGGCCGCGGCCGGCCACGCGACGTGCGCCGCGCAGGCGCTCGTGTTGCGCACGACCGGCGCTCCCGTGCGACCGCACGTCGCCCAGTACCGGTCGTTGGGGCGGGTGAAGCCCGCGCTCGCCTCCGGAGCCCAGCCTGCCGTAGTGGCCGCGGCAACTCCGCCGGTAGCGGACACCCCCGCGTATCTGCAGCAGGCCTATGACCTGACCTCCCTGTCCCAGAACGCGGGGACCGGCGACACGGTCGCCGTGGTCGACGCCTTCGACGATCCCACGGCCTCCGGGGATATGGCCACCTTTCGCTCGAAGTACGGCCTGCCGCTCCTGCGGCGTCCGGCTGCTTTCGCAAGGTCGGACAGAGTGGGACTTCGCAGTTACCCGCGGGCAACACGAGCTGGGACGCAGGAGATCTCGCTCGACCTCGACGCGGTATCGGCGGTCTGCCCCAACTGCCACATCCTCCTCGTGGAAGCCAGCTCCGACAGGTTCTCGGATCTCGAGGCAGCGATGCAGACCGCGGCCAATCTCGGGGCCAACCAGATCTCGGCCAGCTGGTGGGGTATCTCGAGCGGAGTCCCGGCCGGTTTCCGCACGTTCTCAGGGATCGCCACCGTCGCGGCCACCGGAGACGCCGGCTACCCCGGCCCGGACGAGGACAACTATCCAGCCGCGCTGCCTGGCGTGACCGCCGCCGGCGGAACCAGCCTGGCGCCGGCCACAACGCCCAGCGCTCGTGGGTTCGGCGAGGGCGCCTGGTCCTGGAACGGCCAGGACGGCGGCGGCTCTGGCTGTGACCTGCAGTTCCAGCGGCCCGCCTACCAGCCCGCCGAGGGCTGCGAGGGCCGCGCCTACGCCGATCTGTCGGCCGATGCCGACCCGAACACGGGCCT
Organism: uncultured Solirubrobacterales bacterium; assembly: GCA_963834625.1. GTDB lineage: Bacteria > Actinomycetota > Thermoleophilia > Solirubrobacterales > Solirubrobacteraceae > Palsa-465. The sequence goes on from CAWICM010000003.1 coordinate 339,371, forward strand.
CGACGGTCTACGACAACGGTACCTGGAGCCTGATCGGCGGCACCAGTCTGTCCACCCCGATGATCGCCGCCTACTACGCGATCACCGGCGTCGCCGACGCCACACCGCAGTGGGCCTACGGCGACAGCAGCGCGCTCAACGACCTGGTGAGCGGCTCCACCGGCTCCTGCGCCTCCTCGATCGCCTATATCTGCAACGCCGGCACGGGCTACGACGGTCCGACCGGAGTCGGCTCGATCTCGGGCTCGGTCGTCGTGGGCGCGCCCGGCATCGGCGGGCCTTCGGTCACCACCGCCACCGCGAACACCTATACGGCGGCGGTCAGCGAGCACGGAGCCACGATTGACGCCGGGATCTACCGCAACGGGCTCGACACGACCTGGTCGATCCAGTACGGGACGACCACGTCGTACGGAAGCCAGACGTCGCCGATCGACATCGGCGCCGGATCCGCGCCGGTGGCCGTGACCGGCTATCTGTCGCAGCTCACCCCCGGCACCACCTATCACTACCGGCTCGTCGCCCAGAACAGCAAGGGCACCACGTTCGGGTACGACTACACGCTCACCACGCAGCCGGCCCCGGCCGGCGCCCCGGTTGCGGCCTTCGCGGCCTCGCCAACCACTGCCGCGCCCGGCTCACAGGTGAGCTTCGACGCCTCGGCTTCGACTCCCGGGACCGGCGGCTCCATCACCGACTACAGCTGGAACTTCGGCGACGGCACGGGCACCCAGGACGCCTTCGGCTCGCAGACCACCGAGCACCCCTACACCAATCGCGGCACCTATACGGTCACGCTCACGATCACGAGCAACGGCCAGACCGACTCGAGCACGCAGACCGTCACGATCGACGACCCCCCGACAGCGAGCTTCATGCCGTCGTCGAGCGCGGTGCCGACCGGGGCGACGGTCGCCTTCAACGCCAGCGGCTCGACGGCCGGCGCCGGCGGCTCGATCACCGACTACAGCTGGAACTTCGGCGACGGCTCGCAGGCCCAGGACGCCGGCGGCGTTGCCCACGAGAGTCACAAGTTCACGACACCAGGCACCTACACGGTGACGCTCACCACCACCGACGATCTAAACGTGAGCAGCACCGCTACCCAGCAGATCACCGTGGCGCCGTTCACGGTGAGCACGCCCATTCCGGCACCCAGCTCGCCGGCCACGTTCAGCGCCGTCGGCTCGAATCCCCCGAACAGCACGTACATGTGGGATTTCGGCGACGGCACGCAGGCGAGCTCGACGAGCTCCACCAGCCCCCCGCACACCTACACGACTCGCGGCGCATACACCGTGTCGCTCACGATCCAGAGCGGCGGCACGGACGGCCCGACCAGTACGGCGACGGTGATCGTCGACAGCGCCCCGAGCCCGGCCTTTACCCCCACACCAAGCGTGGTCCGGCCCGGGCGGACGGTGAGCTTCGACGCCTCCGCATCGAGCGCAGCTCCGGGCGGATCGATCGTCGACTACAGCTGGAACTTCGGCGACGGCTTGCCCGCGCAGGACACCGGTGGCGTCGCGACCACCAGCCACAGGTTCGCCACTCCCGGGGTTTACACGGTCACCCTGACCACGACCGACGACCTCGGAGACACCGCGTCCGTCCCCGAGCAGGTCACCGTGGATCAGCCGGTCGCGTCGTTCACGACGTCCCAGACCGGAACGGCCCCGGCTGCCAGCGTGAGCTTCGACGCAACCAGCTCGAGCGATCCGGAGTCGTCCATCACCGACTACAGCTGGGACTGGGGCGACGGCACGAGTACCGACGCGGGTGCAACCCCCACCGAGAGCCACACGTTCACGAAGCCAGGCACGTACACCGTGACGCTCACCGTCACCGATCAACTCCTCCTCATCGCCACGACCACGGCGCAGGTGGTCATCGCTCCCGCGTCGACCCAATCGGGAGGCACGCCGACGCCGGTGACGCCGCCGGTGACCCCGCCTGTGACCTCGCCCACCCCCACTCCGACGCCCTCACCCCCGGCCACGAGCCCCCTCGTGGTCAAGCTCACCGGGGCCGGCCGGCAGCGCCTGGCCGCGGTGATGGCCCGCGGCCTCCGGCTCGGGGTGAAGGTCAACCAGCGCACCCGGGCCGGCATCCAGATCACGATCCCCCTGGCGCAGACCAGGCAGGGCAAGCCGGGTTCGAAGGGGACCGTGGTGCTACTGCGCGGCGCTGAGACGCTCGCCGCGGGCAATCACACGCTCACGCTCAAGCTGTCCCGGGCGGCCGCTCGCCGCTTGGCCACTCACGGTCCGCTCGTGCTCACCGTCCGCGTGACGCTGACCGCCGCCGGGAAGACGGTCACCCGGACCTTGAAGGTCACGCTGACGCGCTAGTCGGACTTGCTCGAGCTGCTGGTGCTCTTGCTGTCCGAGCCCGACGACTTCGAGTCCGAGGACGACGAGGTGCTCGACGAGCTCTCTGAGGAGGAGGACGAGGACTTCGAGGACGAGGAGGAGCTCTCGCTCTTCTCGCTCTTCTCGCTCTTCTTGGTCTCCGAGTTCTCCCGGGCGCGCTTGCGCGTCCCGTAGTCGGTGTTGTAGAAGCCCGACCCCTTGAAGTGGACGGCCACCGGGTGGAACACGCGGGCGACTGGCGCCTCGCACGTCTCGCAGGTCTGTACCGGGTCGTCGCTCATTCGCTGCATGACCTCAAACGTATGTCCCTGCTCGCACCGGTACTCGTAAATCGGCATTGCTTCAGGAAGTATAGCCTCGGGTGCTTGGCACTCTCAAGGGGAGAGTGCCAAAACCCCGGCGCGGATACCCGCGGATACCATCCCTGGCCCGATGCCGGACGACTCTGCGATCACCGCCACAGACACGGTCACGATGGACAAGATCGTGTCGCTGTCCAAGCGGCGCGGGTTCGTGTTCCCGAGCAGCGAGATCTACGGCGGCCTGGGGTCGAGCTACGACTACGGCCACTATGGCGTGCTGCTCAAGAACAACGTCAAGGGCCAGTGGTGGCGGTCCATGCTCCAGGAGCGTGACGACGTGGTCGCGCTCGACTCGGCGATCATCCAGCACCCCCGCACGTGGGAGGCGAGCGGTCACCTGGCCGGCTTCACCGACCCGCTCATCGATTGCCGCACCTGCAAGCTGCGCTTCCGCGAGGATCACCTGGAGCAGTCGGCGTGCGGTCGTAAGCCCTCCAAGCATCCGGGCGAGACACCCGAGTGCGACCTGACCGAGGCCCGGGACTTCAACCTGATGTTCCAGACCACGGTCGGGCCGGTCCAGGAGGAGGGGTCGACCGTCTACCTGCGCCCCGAGACCGCCCAGGGCATCTTCCTCAACTTCAAGAACTACCTGCAGTTCTCGCGCAAGAAGCCGCCGTTCGGGATCGCCCAGATCGGCAAGAGCTTCCGCAACGAGATCACCACGGGCAACTTCATCTTCCGCACGCGCGAGTTCGAGCAGATGGAGATGGAGTTCTTCGTGCCGCCGGCCGAGGCCCAGAAGTGGCACGAGCACTGGCTGGCCGAGCGCATGAACTGGTACCAGCGGCTCGGGATCCGGTCCGATCACCTGCGCCTGCGCCCCCACGACGCGGACGAGCTCTCGCATTACTCGAGCGCGACCAGCGACGTCGAGTACCTGTACCCGATCGGCTGGTCGGAGCTCGAGGGGATCGCCAACCGGGGCAACTTCGACCTGACCCAGCACGCCAAGTTCTCCGGCCAGAAGCTCGAGTACGTCGACACCGCGAGCGGGGAGCGCTACGTCCCGCATGTGATCGAGCCGGCGGCCGGCGCCGACCGGGCGATGCTGGCCTTCATGGTCGACGCCTACGACGAGGACGAGATCGAGGGCGAGGCGCGGACCGTGCTGCGCCTGCACCCGGTGCTGTCGCCGGTCAAGGTCGCGGTCCTGCCGTTGGTCCGCAAGGACAGGCAACCAGAGCTCGCGCGCGAGATCTACGAGGATCTGCGGGGTCGCGTCCAGGCCGAGTACGACGAGGGCGGCGCGATCGGCCGCCGCTACCGCCGCCAGGACGAGATCGGAACCCCGTGGGCGGTCACGATCGATCACCAATCGCTCGAGGACCGCACGGTCACCCTGCGCGACCGCGACAGCCTGGCCCAGGTCCGGATCCCGATCGATGACCTTGGCGAGGAGATCGAGCTGCGTCTGCGGCAGCCGTGGCGGTCGCCGAAGGTGCGCGATTAGCGCGATGCCGCCGACGCACGCGATCGCCGCCGACCAGGTCTCATACGCCGATCTGTACGCGCGCTGGGAGCACGGCAACTGGCGCGCCACCGAGATCGACTTCACGCGCGACCGCGAGGACTGGGCGAACCAGTTCACCGACCTGGATCGGCGCAGCGCTCTGTGGACCTACTCGCTGTTCTTCCACGGCGAGGACTCGGTGGCCGACAACCTGTCCCCGTTCATCGACGCCGCCCCGCGCGAGGATCAGAAGTACTTCCTGGCCACCCAGCAGGTCGACGAGGCGCGCCACGCGGTGCTGTTCGCCCGCTTCATGAAGGAGGTGGCCGGCGCGGGCGCCGATGTCGGGTCCTCTCTGGCGTATACGCGGCCCAGCCTCACCTGGGGCTTTCGCAAGGTGTTCGATCGACTGGACCGCATGGCCGACGAGCTGCGTCGCGACCGCTCGAAGCCGAAGCTGGCCCAGGCGATCACGCTGTATCACGTGGTCATCGAGGCCTCGCTGGCCCAGCCCGGGCAGCACTTCATCGAGCAGGGCCTGACGCGGCGCGACGTGCTGCCGGGCTTCCGCTCGGGGATCGCCAACGTGTCCCGCGACGAGCAGCGCCACATCGGCTTCGGCGTGAAGATGATCGCCGACCTGGTTCGCGAGGACCCCGAGTGCGAGCCGGCCATCGCCGATCTGCTGCGCGAGGTGCTGCCGTTCACCGCGGCGGTATTCGTGCCGCCGGGCTGGGACGAGCGCTACGTCACGAGCTTCGGCTTCACGCTCGAGGACATCTTCGCCCAGGGCGCCGAGTCGATGGAGGGGCGCCTGCGCGCGGCCGGCCTCGACCCTGGATCCATGCGTTTGGGGCTGCCCTTCGACCTACCACCGCTCGAGCGCGCACGGCGGGGGCTCACCTTGCTGCGGTCCGGCTATCTCGGTGAGCCGAACGGGCCGGTGACGCCCAACGCGGAGGCCACCGCGATGCTGTTCGACGGCCTGCGCCGGCAGATCGACCCCTCGGTGGCACCGGGCGCGACCATCCAGTGGGACTTCAGCGACGCCGAGCCCTGGCACCTGCGCATCGACAACGGTCGTAGCGCGGTGGCGCAGGGACGCGTCGAGAACCCCGACCTCACGTTCCACTGCCGGCTGGTCGACTGGGTCGAGCTGGCCTCGGGGCGCACCGAGCCGTGGCGGGCGCTGCTCGGCGGCAAGGTGCGGCCTTCCGGCAAGCTCCGGATGCTGATCCGGGCGCCGAAGCTGTTCGGCTAGATGTTGGACTACAGCAGGGTCTCAGGGCCGAGACGGTGCGGCTCGGACTCGCGATACAGCGGCTTCACCCCGGCCATCGCGAGCAGTTCGCAGTATCCGATCACGTAGTCGAGCGGGCATTCCATCGCGCCCCCACTGCTGGGGGCGATGCAGTAGCTGCGGGCCGTGACGTGCGGGCCCTGCCAACCGTCGAGGATCTTGGCCGCGGTGGCGGCCCGGAGCATCGCGCGGATGTATCGATCGTGCATGGGCCCGAGGTCCGGCGTGACGGAGGTAGATCTGCGTCTGCCCGCTTTGCGCGGGGTTGAACCACGGGCCTAGCGTGCAGGGATCACGAGCGGGACCACCGGCGAGGCGCCCTCTGCGTAGCGAGCGCTGCCCTCGGTGCGCGCGATCAGCACGTAGCGGCCGGGCCGGGGGGGCTTGATCCGGGCTTGGAAGCTGCCACCCGCGGCGATCAGCGTTCGCGACGCCGCGAGCCGCCGGCGGCCAGCTCCAGTGACGCGGTAGACGTCGAGCGTCACGCGCACGCCGGCGGGGCTCACCGTGCCGCTGACCGTCAGCGGAGCGGTGCTCTCGACGCTCAGGGTGAGGACCGGCGCCACCGCGAGCACGACGATGTCCGAGACGCTGGCCGGCGCGGTCCGGTGCAGCGCGCGCAGCAAAGTGTTGACGGCCGGCGTCGCGGTATAGCTCCAACTACCGTCGGCGGCCGTGGTGAACGTGGCGATCGTGGTCTCGCCGCCGTGTGGGCCGATCTGCTGGATCTCGAGCGGCGCGCCGGCGAGCGGTGCGCCGGTGGCCAGGTCGGTGAGACGGCCGCTGACGATGACCGGGGTCCCCGGCGGGTGCGCCGGCACCGGCGCGGCGATGGTCAGACGGGTCGCCGCGCCCACCAGCGCGGCGACGCGCGGGCGGATCGCCGGCAGGCGGGCGTAGAAGGCGTTGCCCGGGCAGCTGGTCTGATCGCCGTCCCGGTGGCCCGCGACACGGGGCAGCGAGACGTGCGCGCCCGGAGCGAACGGCGTGTAGAACGCGTCGCCCGGGTTCACCTCGACGGTCACCCGGCCGAGGACGGGCACGCCGTGCAGCGAGAGCTTCCACGCGAGCAGCCGCTCGAGCGCGGTGATCGCGGCGGGCGGGGGCACCACCGACATGAAGCTCCCGAGCACGACCATGCCGGTCGACTCCGCGTTGTAGCCGCCCGCGTGGGCGCCGATCACCGCCTCGTCGATTCCGCCCGCGCGCGCCTCCCAGATCCGCCCGAACGCGTCGACCGCGAAGTTGTAGGCGATGTCGAAGTAGCCGCGCACATAGCGGTGATAGGCGAAGATCGAGTAAAGGATCGAGGGGACCTGGCCGGGTCCGTAACCGTTGGCCGTCTCGGAGTGGTGGACGAACGCCAGCTTGACCGAGCCGTACTCGGGCCCGTGGCTGGGCGGGGCGTGACCGCGCGCCCAGGCGGCGCGCGCGATGATCGCCGGCTGGCCGGGTCCGGCGTCGAGGACCGGCTGGGCGAGCGGCGGCGCCTGCGCCGCGCCTGCCTCGCCGGCGGCGGGTGTGGGCACGGCCACGAAGTGCAGCCGGACCCCGTCGACCACCCCGGTGCTTCGCAGCTGAACCGCGTCGGCCGGACCGGTCCAGATCGGCTCGCCGAACTGCCCCTCGGCGGCGGGCCGGGCCTGGTCGGGCTCGTGTCCTCGGACCGACGCGCTCACCCACGGGCTCCAGCGCCCGCCGGCGGCCGTGCTCCTTGTCCGCAGCTCGATGCGCGCGGCGGCCGGCGTGGTCCACTGCACGCCGAGGAGCGTGAACGGCCGCGGGGCGGCGATCGGGGCCGTCTCGGCGGCGCGGTCGCCGAGCACACCGACGTACCGGCTGAACACGCCGGCGGCGGACGATCCGGTGCCCGCTCGCGCGACCCCCGCGGCTGGATGGACGAGCGCCGCCGCCCCCGCCACGGCGGCACCGCGCAGCGCAGTGCGCCGGGTGATGCGATCCGGCTCCCGGCTCATCGAGGGCTTGAACCCGTCGCCGGGGCCGAAGTTGCTGCCACGCGATTCACCGTAATAACCCCACACTCGCCAACCCGCCCCGCTCGAGTGTGCGGTCGTGACCCTCATACGTGCCTGAATCCTCATTCACCTCCAGGGCGGGGCCGAGTGTGGGGATATGACCCTCCAGAGCTACTGAAGCGCGGCCTGGGCCTCGATCGAGAACCCGCCGGGCACAGCCGCCGCGCCGACCGACTGAACCCGTACGTGCGGGTCGTTGAACAGCGTGATCGTGGCCAGCCCACCGAACGGGATGTTGGGTGCCACCACCAGCGCCCCGTCCCGCGCCGCCACCGTCACGTCGACGCTCGCGTTGATGCCGAGCAGGCTGGCGGTGCCCCGCAGCACGAGCTGCCCGTCCGCCGAGGCGAGCGGCTCCACGTTGTCCAGGAACGGGACGGCGGCGCGGAGGTCCGCCTGCCTGACCACGGCGGTGCCGATCAGCTCGTCGCCCTGCTTGCGCAGCCGGGCGTCCCGCACGGTGAGCAAACCGGACTCGAGCTCCTGAGCGGAGATGTCGAGCTTGCCCACGCTGCCCGCTCCCCGGAGGCGGCCGCCGATCTCACTGGCTCCGGCGCGGTAGCGCCCCATGCGAATCACCACGCTGTCGGCGTGGCCCCACAGCAGCTCGATCGCCGGGAACGCGCTGACCGTCACCGACAGGACAGTGCCGGACTTCGAGAGCTGGTCGCGCAGGCGATCTTTCGCGATCCCGGGCAGCACCAACTGGGCAACCACGAGCACCAACAGCACGACGCCCACCACCCCCAGGGCGATCAGCCGGCGCAAACCTCGACCGTCCTCGCTGAGCCGAGGCTCAGCTCAGCACCGCGCGAGCGGCGGAGATCGCCTGCTCGGTGAGCGGGCCGATGTCGAGCTCGGGCTCGCTCAGGCGCCGGACGATCACGCCGTCGGCCAGAGCGAACAGGAACATCGCGGCCAGCTCGGGATCGACCCGAAGCGACAGCACCCCGGCATCGCGCTTGCGCTCCAGAGCCTCGCCCAGATGAGACCGGGTGTGCCGCCCCAGCTCGGCCAGCTCGGCGGCGATCTCCTCGTTGCGCTGGGCGAGCGTGAGCATCTCGTAGATCATCGCCGGCGCCGGCCCGTCCCCCAACCAGTCCTCGAAGCTGCGCACCAGCGCGTCGAGCACGTCCTCGGCGTCGCCCGCCGCCTCGATCGCCTGCTCGAGCCGCTCGGTGCGAACCGTCGCCTCGCGGCGCACGACCTCGATCAGCAGCTGTTCCTTGGTCCCGAAGTAGTAGTGCAGCAGCCCCCGCGAGACGCCGGCCTCTCCCGCCACGTGGTCGAAGGTCGAGCCCGCGATGCCGCGCACGGCCACGCTGGCGCGCATCGACTCCACGATCCGCGCCGCCTTGACGCCCGAGAGCTCCCGGGAGCGCGGACGCGATACGTCTGGCTGAATTGCCGCCTCCACGCCCGGCGATTCTACTCGCGCCCCGAGCACCCCCGAGCGAAGCCGTCGGAGCCATCCGAGCCCTTAACGCGCCGGAGGCGCCATCCGGCGCCTCCGCTCACGGGATTCGTGCTCGACTCACGCCAACGACTAGGTGGCTCCGACCGGCGAGCTGGGCGGAGTCGAGGCTGTGGCCGGAGGCGGGGTGTACTCGAACTCCTCCTCCTTGCCGAAGATCACGTCGAGCACCTTGGTGCGCAGCTTCTCGCTGCCCGCCAGGGCCAGGCCGAATCCGAGCCCGACGATCATGATCTTGCGACCGAAGCCCCCGCCCTTGCGAGGGCTCTGCCTCTTGGGTGCCTCGGTCAGAGCGTTGGTCGCGTCGCGAAGCGCCTCAACCGCGTTCTGGAGGTCCTTCTGGAGCTTCTTGTCCTCCAAGAGCGCCTTGGCCGGAGCCTTGCCGTTGGTCAGGCGCGAGTACGCGCTCCGGGTCGAGTCGTACGCGGTGCGGACGTTCTCGCGCAGCGTGGCGTCCTGGATCACGCGCTGGATATACGGGGTCGCCTTGCTGATACTCGAAAGGTCCACGGATTTCACCTGTGACGCAACGGACTTCTTGGAACGTATTGCCATTGATCTCCCTCGTGCTAGGGGTCGTGCGTGTGAGGATACGCCAATCGGGCGGGCCCCCGGAGCTTTCTCCCCGCATTCGGAGTGGTTGAACCCGCGAGCGTCAGGCCGCCCGCAGGGCCCGCGGGCGCGGGCGCGCGGGACGGCGCTGGAGCGCGGTCTCAAGCGCCTCCTCGACCGTCGAAACGAACCGGAACGAGAGGTCCTTGCGCAGGTGCTCGGGGATCTCGTCCACATCGTGCTCGTTGCGCTCGGGTGCGATCACGCAGCGGATCCCGCCCCGCTGGGCGGCTAGCGCCTTCTCCTTGAGCCCGCCGATCGGCAGCACCTGACCCGTGAGTGTGATCTCGCCGGTCATGGCCACGTCCGAGCGCACGGGCCGTCCGGACAGCAGCGAGGCCAGCGCCACCACCATGGCCACGCCGGCGCTCGGGCCGTCCTTGGGCGTGGCCCCGGCCGGGACGTGGATGTGGATGTCGTGCGTCGCGAACCAGTCCTCGGCGAGCCCCGGGACGAGCTCCAGAGCCTCCGAGCGCACGAACGACAGCGCCGCCTGCGCCGACTCCTGCATCACCTCGCCGAGCTGCCCTGTGATGATCAGCCGCCCCGTCCCCGCCATCGCCGTCGCCTCGATGAACAGGACCTCGCCGCCCACCGGCGTCCAGGCCAGCCCGGTGGCCACGCCCGGTCGCGCGGTCCGCCGCCGCGTCTCGGAGAAGAACTTGCGCTTGCCCAGCGAGGAACGCACGCGCGGCTCGGTGATCGTCACCTTGCGCTTCACGTCTCCCTCGGCGACCTGCCGCGCCACCTTGCGGCAGATCGTCCCGATCTCCCGCTCGAGCTGGCGGACGCCGGCCTCGCGCGTGTAGTCGGAGATGATCACCCGGAGCGCCGGGTCACTGAAGGCGATCCGGCGGGGCGTCAGCCCGTTCCGCTCGATCTGGCGCGGCACCAGGTATCGACGAGCGATCTGGAGCTTCTCCTCCTCGGTATAGCCCGCGAGCTGGATCACCTCCATGCGGTCGCGCAGCGGCCCCGAGATCGTCTCGAGCGTGTTCGCGGTCGTGACGAACATCGCGTTCGAGAGGTCGAAGGGGAGATCGAGATAGTGGTCGCGGAACGAATGGTTCTGCTCGGGGTCGAGCACCTCGAGCATCGCGCTCGATGGATCGCCCCGGAAGTCCGCGCCCATCTTGTCGATCTCGTCGATCATCATCAGCGGATTGCGCGCGCCGGCGTCGCGCAATGCGCGCACGATCACGCCGGGCATCGCGCCGATGTAGGTCCGGCGGTGCCCGCGGATCTCGGCCTCGTCGCGCACGCCGCCCACGCTGATCCGCTCGAACTGCCGTCCCAGCGCACGCGCCATCGACCGGCCCAGAGACGTCTTGCCCACCCCCGGCGGCCCCACGAAGCACAGGATCGAGCCACGCGCGTCCGGCTTCAGCCGCCGCACGGCGAGGAACTCGAGGATCCGGTCCTTCACCTGCTCGATGTCGTAGTGGTCCTCGTCGAGGATCGCCCGCGCGTGCGCCAGATCCAGGTTGTCCTCGGTCTGCTTGTCCCAGGGCAGCGCGGCGATCCACTCCAGGTAGGCGCGGATCACGCCGTATTCGGCCATCGCCGGTTGCAGGCGCTCCAGGCGCCCCAGCTCGCGCTCGACCTGCTTGCTCACCACCTCGGGCAGCTCGATCTCCTCGAGCTGGGCGCGCAGCTGGGCGATCTCGGCCTGGACCTCGTCGGTCTCGCCGAGCTCCTCCTGGATGGCCTTGAGCTGCTGGCGCAGGAAGAACTCACGCTGGCCCTTGTCGAGCTCGGACTGGACCTGGGACTGGATCTTGGACCCGATGGCCACCACCTCGAGCTCGCGGGCCAGGATCTCTGACAGCCGCCGCAGCCGCTTGGCCACGTCGACCTCCTCGAGCAGGGCCTGCCTCTCCTCGGGCGGAATGCGCAGGGCGCCGGCGATCAGGTGAGCGAGCACACTCGGGTCGTCGACGTTGGCCACCATCACCTGCAGCTCTTCGGGCAGGTATGGGGCCTGCTCGATGATCTCGGTGAACGTGTGCTGGACGTTGCGCATCAGCGCGACCAGCTCGGGGCTCTGATCGACGACGTCGGGCGCCTCGGTGATCTCGGCCACCAGGTAGGGCTCGGTCTTCACCCAGCGCTCGATCCGGATCCGCTGAGAGCCCTGGATCAGGACCCGCAGCGTGCCGTCGGGCACGCGGATCATCCGCGCCACAACCCCGAGCACGCCGACCTCGTACAGATCGTCGGGACTCGGCGTCTCGATCTCGGGCTTCCGGCTCGCGACCATCGCGATCGTCCGCTCACCCCGGAGCACGTCGTTGATCAACTCGACGCTGCGCGGCTGGCCGATGTTGAGCGGCACCAGCATGTCGGGGAAGGTGACCGTGTCGCGGAGCGGGAGCACGCCGACCTCGTGGGGCAACTCGCGCGTGGCGCCGACCGCCACGTCGCGGGCGGGGCGCTCAGCGGTGCCGACCTCGATCACGGTTCGTCGCCCGCGCGAGCGATCGGCACCGGCCTCGCCCCGGGCTCGCGCACGAGCGGCAGCTCGATCCGCAGCATGCCGTCCTCGTAGGTCGCCTTGGCGTCCTGCCCGCGCACGTCGGCCCCAAGCTCGACCACGCGCCGGAACGGACCGCGCGCGATCTCCACCCGCTGGTAGACGTCGGGGTGTGACTCGGCGACCCGCCGGCTGCCGGACAACAGCAGCTTGCGCCCCTCGATCTCGATCTCGATCTCGGCCGGATCGATCCCGGCCAGCTCCGCGGTGACGATCGCCCGCGGCGGGTCGGGCGCGTAGGCGACGTCGACCGCCGGCATGAATCCCGTCCGCTGCCGCGACATGCCGAACACGTCGCCGAACAGCTGATCCATCTCGCGTCGCATGCGCTCGAAGTTGGCAAACAGGTCCCGCTCCGACATGCGTACTCAGGTTAGTGATCGGCGCCGGGCACCTCGTACACCGCGCCCTCGTAGGCCAACTCCACCGGGCCACCGAACGCCTCGCCGGCCTCCGCCCGCGCCCACTCGGGATCGAGCTCGTCGGAGAAGTGGGTCAGGACGAGGCGCCGCGCGCCGGCCCGGCGGCCATGCTCGCCGGCCTCGGCGGGGGTGAGGTGCCCGCGCTTTCCGGTGCGCTCGGGGCGAGGGAGCGTCGCCTCGATCAGCAGCAGATCGGTGTCCCGCGCAAACCCCACCAGGTCGTCGTTCGGGCTGCAGTCGGCGCTGTAGGTGAACCGCCCGCCCCCGGCCGCGAGTTCGGCCGCAAACGTGCGGGTGTAGTGGGGCACCTCGCAGAAGCGCACCGTGATCGGTCCCAGTGACAGCTCGTCGGGGCCGTCGTACTCGTGCAGGCGAAATGCCCGCTCGACGAGTTCCTCGTCGCCCCAGCACTCCACCAGGTGACGGAACATGTCGCCCGCGCCCTTCGGCGCGAACAGCTGCGGATGGGCCGGACTGTTGGTGCCCGGCCAGCCGCCCACGGCCACGGGTTGCTGGCGCGGGGCATACATGAGCGCGTAGCTGAACGGGACCAGGTCAAGGAAGTGGTCGGCGTGCAGGTGGCTGATCAGCACCGCGTCGAGGTCGACGTAGTCGAGATGGTGACGCAGCTTGGAGAAGACCCCGTTGCCGCAGTCGAGCAACAACGCGAAGCCGTCCTCCTCGATCAGATACCCGCTGCATGCCCCGCCAGCGTCCTGCCACGCAGGCGACTTACCCAGCACGGTGATCCGCACGCCGCTCCTCTCTCCGATGCTGCGCCCACTGTAGTGGCTCGGGGCCGAGCGATCGCCGGTTGGTCAGCGATAGCTGAACGGCAGCGAGTCGGCGATCTCCGCCAGCGTTGGGGCACCGGCGTCGCGCGCCGACGCCGTCAGCTCGGTGCCCGCCGGCCACTCGATCCCCACGGCGGGATCGTTGTAGGCGAACCCGCTCTCCCGCTCCGGGTCGTAGTACGCCGACGTCATGTACACGACGTCGGCCACCTCGCTCAGCACGCAGAACCCGTGAGCGAATCCGTCCGGGCAGTAGAGCTGACGGTGGTTTGCGTCGCTCAGCTCCGCCCCCTCCCACTGGCCGAAGGTGGGAGAGCCGCGGCGCAGATCGACCAGAGCGTCGTAGATCGCGCCGCGGGCGCAGCGGACCAGCTTGGCCATCCCGGGCTGGAAGTGCATTCCGCGCACCACTCCGCCGCGCGAGCGCGAATGGTTGTCCTGGACAAATTCGTCCACAATCCCGAGCTCGGCCAGCGCGCTCTGTCGGTAGGTCTCCAGAAAGAAGCCGCGCTCGTCGCCATGCACAATCGGTTGCAGGAGCACAGGCCCCTCGAGCTTCGTTTCAAGCCGCTCCACGGGCGCGCAATCTAGCCGGTGGCGACGTTCGCCGGCGCGCTCAGCGCGGCGCCAGCGCCACGCGCAGACGCCTTGAGCGTTCCCCGGAGCTAGTGCCGGTTGGCATCGTCCCGGCGGGCGGGATCCATGATCCAGCCGAGCAGCAGGGTGACGAGCACCACCGCGATGAATCCACCGATCAACGGCCAGTACATGGGCGCAAACACTACACGCCGGCGTGCAATGCGACCTGCTCGCTGGCCGACGGAAACGCCCAGGCCACCTGCAGGCGGCGCTCCTGGCGGAACACGAACTGCAGCTGGCTGGGTGGGCGCAGACCATCGGGATGGTTGGGGCGGTAGGTCGCGCAGGGGCCCGAGCTCGACACCGCGCAGAGCAGGTTCTGCCGGAAGAAGCAGTCCTCACAGCTCACCCTCGTCGTCCCTGCCCGGCTAATCGGCACGCCCTGTCCTCCTCCAAGAAACTCGACCTCGTCGGCGACCATCAAAGCCGACTTCTCCCCCCCAATGCAACGACGATTTCCGGAAATCGCAAGAACTTCACATCCGGCGAAATACCTGCAAACAGCGGGAACTTTCTCAGACCGCGCGAAACCTGGTGCAAATTCCGCAGCTTTCAGGAGGTCCCGCGCGAGGTGCCGCGCCGCGTCCCGCGAGGCCCGGGCCGGCGAACGCCCTGAGCGCGCCCTGCGCCCCGGCACCGGCAACGGTCGTTAGTGTCCGGGCGGAAATGAGCACCGTCCACGCGCACATCGAGATCGACGCGCCCATGCAGCGAGTGTGGGACACCGTGATGGATCCCAAACACCTCAAGGATTGGGTGACGATTCATAAATCGGTGTCCGACGTCTCCGACCATCCGCTGCGCAAGGGGTCGTCGATGGAGCAGGTACTGCACATCCGCGGGGTCTCGTTCCACGTTCACTGGACCCTCACCGAGGTCAGCACGCCAACGCGCGCCGAATGGGAAGGACAGGGTCCCGCGCATTCGCTCGCGCGCATCCGATATGAGTTGTCGGGCGACGGCGAGAGCCCGACCGGATTCGCCTATACGAACGAGTTCATGCCGCCGGGTGGGCGTCTGGGCAGCATGGCCAGCCGCTTCATCGTGGGCGCCACATCCGAGCGCGAGGCGAACAATTCACTGGCTCGACTCAAGGCACTGTTGGAGCGCGGCAGGTAAACGACACTCACCCGTTGTATCTTGTCTGAAGTCATCGTTGCTCCAACAGAGGGAGAGTCAATTTGGCTGGCTTTGTCGACACGACCGTGAAGGAAATCGATGATCGCCTGCGCGATCTCAAGGAAGAGGTGGCCAGGCTGGAGGCGGCGCGCAGCGCGCTGACCGGCGGCCGGCGTGGACCGGGTCGTCCGCGCGCCACGCGAACGCGGACTGCGTCAACCCGACGCGCCGCCGCCGCCACACCCCGTCGTCGTCCGGGCCGGCCGCGTGGCCGCAGCCGGAGTGGCACCCGCGCCAATCAGGCGCTCGAGCTCGTGCGCTCGACGCCCGGTATCACCATTCCCCAGATCGCGGAAAAGATGGGTATCGAACCCAACTACCTCTACCGCGTGATGCCCCGCCTGGCCACCGACGGACAGGTCAAGCGCGACGGCCAAGGCTGGCATCCGGCATCCAGCTAGGACAGTAATCAGGACCGGGAGCACCGCCTCGCATCCTCGCGCCGGCGAGTCACCGCGAGGCGGCTCCCAGATTGACAGCGTTAGTGGCCTCGGACGTGACGGGGTCGTCCGACGCTCACACCAGGTCGAGCCGCTTGATGGTCTCGCGCTCGTCCTTCAGCTCGTTCACCGTCGTCTCGACTCGCGATCGTGAGAAATCGTTCAGCTCGAGTCCCTGCACAACCTCATAGGAGCCGTTCGAGCAGGTGACGGGGAAGCCGGAGATCAGTCCCTCGTCGACGCCGTAGGACCCGTCTGAGGGAATTCCCATCGAAACCCAATCTCCGTCGGCGGTGCCGAGCACCCAGTCGTGGACGTGATCGACTGCGGCGTTCGCCGCCGACGCGGCGCTCGACGCGCCGCGCGCCTCGATCACCGCGGTGCCCCGCTTCTGCACGGTGGGGATGAAGTCGTTCTCCAGCCAATCCTGGTCGTCGACCGACTCGGCGGCATTCTTGCCCTTCACCTTGGCGTTGAAGATGTCGGGGTATTGCGTGGGGGAATGATTTCCCCAGACGGTCATGTTGGTGACCTCGCGCACCGGCGTACTCGCCTTGGCCGCGAGCTGTGCGATCGCGCGGTTGTGGTCGAGCCGCATCATCGAGGTGAACCGCTCGGCCGGGATGTCCGGCGCGTTCTGCTGCGCGATCAGGCAGTTGGTGTTGGCGGGATTGCCGACCACGAGCACCTTTACGTCGGTCGCGGCGTGATCGTTCAGCGCCCTGCCCTGGGGCTTGAAGATGCCGCCGTTGGCCTCGAGCAGGTCACTGCGCTCCATCCCCTTGGTCCGCGGTCGCGCGCCGATCAAGAGCGCGATGTTGACGCCATCGAATGCCTTGTTGGGGTCGTCGGATATGTCGACGCCGGTCAGCAGCGGGAACGCGCAGTCGTCCAATTCCATGGCCGTGCCCTCGACCGCCTTCAGCGCGTCGGGAATCTCCAGCAGGGACAGGTGAACTGACGTGTCGGGGCCCAGCAGCTGACCGCTGGCGACGCGAAACAGGATGGCGTAACCGATCTGGCCGGCGGCGCCGGTCACGGCGACTCGAACGGGGGAATCACTCACTGATCTTCATCTCCTTTTCGGTTTGGAGCCGGCACGCTAGCGCGCCGCTCGCGCGAGGGGTCAGCCCAGGTCCCGATCGGCCGGTGGCCGCGACTCAGCGCAGCTCCATGTCGTATACCTGACTGAGCTTTCCCTTCAGGTATCCGATAAACGGCCCCACCGCGATGGGACCGTCGACGACGCGGGTCAGCAGCTCGGCACTCGAGAATTTCGCGCCGTGCCGATGGACCTTGTCGCGCAGCCACTCGCGCAGATCGTGCAGCTGCCCGGCGGCCAGTTGCTCATCGAGGTCGGGCATGTCGATGTGCGCGCGCTCGAACAGCTGCCCGGCGATCAGGTTGCCCAGGGCATAGGTTGGGAAGTAACCGATCAGGCCCGACGCCCAGTGCACGTCCTGGAGCACGCCGTCTGCGTCGTCGGGCACGTGCACTCCGAGGTACTCGCGGTAGCGGGCGTTCCACGCCTCGGGCAGATCGCGCACTTTCAAACGGCCCTCGACCAGTTCCTGCTCCAGCTCGAAGCGAATCACGATGTGCAGGCTGTACGTGACCTCGTCGGCCTCCACGCGGATCAGCGAAGGGTTCACGCGATTCACGCCTCGGTACAGCCTCTCCCCGTCGATGTGGGCGATCGGACCCCCGAACAGTTCGGCGATCCGCGGCGCCAGCACACCGCAGAAGGGACGTCCGCGCCCGACCATGTTCTCCCACAGACGGCTCTGCGACTCGTGCAGACCGAGCGAGTCCGGGTGCCCCAAAGGAGTGCGCTGAAGCGCCGGCGAGACGCCCTCCTCGTACAGGCCGTGTCCACATTCGTGCATTGCCCCGTAAATCGAGGTGGGCAGGTAGTACTCGTCCCAACGCGTGGTGATACGCACGTCCTGGTTGCCAAAGCCCGTGGCGAACGGGTGCACCGCATCGTCGATCCGCCAGCCGCTCCGGTCGAATCCCATCTGCTCGAGCAGCCACGTCACCAGCCCACGCTGGCGCTCCACCGGGAAGTGACCATGCAGGAACGAGTCGTCGACCCGGTCGGCGTGCTCCGAGAGCGACCCGATCAGCGTCAGCAGCTCGGTCTTGAGCTCATCGAACAGGCGTGCCACCTCGGACGTGCGTGCCCCCGGCTCGTAGTCGTCGAGCACCGCGTCGTAGGCGCACCCGAGGTCGTCGAAGCAGTCGATGTAGCGGCGCAGCAGCTCGAAGTTGCGCTCCAGGTACGGCACGAACGACGCGAAGTCGGATTGGCTCCGGGCCACGACCCAGGCCTGCTGCCCGAGCGACGCGGCGCGGGCCAGATCGGCCGCCAGCCGGCTGGGCACACGGCGCGCCTTCTCCCAGCGTCTCCGGCCCACGCGGACCAGGGCGGCATCGTCGGAATCGGGTGAGGCGCCGTCGAGCGCCGCCGCCGCTGCCTCGAGCAGCCGGCCGGTCTCATCGGAGACGAACATCTCATGGCTGAGGCGCTGGACGGTGGCGACGGTCTCGGCCCGGGCCGTCGCGCCACGGGGCGGCATCATCGTCTGCTGATCCCAGTCGAGCAGCTGGGACACGTTGCGCAGGTCCGCGAGCGCCGCCATCCGCTCGCGCAGCGCCTCAAAGGGATCTGTTGTCGTTTGATTCATATCGTTGGGCTCGTTGCCAGGCCGACCTGAAACCTGTGCGACCATTGCAGCATGTCGCGTCGGCCCCCGTCGATAAAGCTGTTTGACCTCTTCGGGTTCCGGATCGGGGTCAACCGCAGCTGGTTCCTGATCCTATTCCTGATGATCTTCCTCCTCTCGGGGGACTTTCGCTCCGTCCTGCACAGCTCCGACGGCGTCGCCTACCTGACCACGGTGATAACCGTCCTCGTCCTGTTCGGGTCACTGATCGTGCACGAGCTGGGGCATGCGCTGATGGCCAGACGCCACGGGATCACGGTCCACCGGATCGACCTGTTCCTGTTCGGCGGGCTGACCGAGATGAGCCGTGACGCCGCCTCGCCGGGCGAGGACTTCAAGATCGCCGCGGCGGGCCCCCTGGCCACGTTCGGCTTCGTGCTGCTGTGCCTGGCCGTCGACCTGGCCATCGTCGGCCCGCACCGCCTGATCCACGCCGCCAAGCTCGACGACACGGTGCGGATCACCCCCGTGCTGCTGTCGCTCAGCTGGCTCTTGTTCTGGAACGTCCTGCTGCTGGTCTTCAACCTGATTCCCGCCTTCCCCCTCGACGGCGGCCGGATGACCCGGGCCATCGTGTGGCGGGTCTCCGGCGAGAAGCAGCGCGGCACCGTGGTGGCCGCGAAGCTGGGACAGGGGTTCTCCCTGCTGCTGGCCGGCGTGGGCGTGTGGGCGACGCTGCAGTACCGCTCGTTCAGCGGCGTGTGGCTGATCGCGATCGCCTTCCTGCTCTACCAGTCCGCCCGCGCGGCGATCGTCCAGACCGCGCTCAGCGCCCGGATCGAGGGCGTGCGGGTGGCCGACATCATGGACCGCCAGCCGGTGGCGATTCCCTCCAGCACGCCCCTGGCCAATGCGCTGGACGAGTTCTTCCTGCGCTACGGCTGGTCGTGGTTCCCGGTGATCGACAACGCCGGCCGGTTCCTCGGCATCGCCCGCCAGGAACGGGTCGACGCCGCCCAGGACCGCGGAGAGAACTGGCTCACGGTGGAGGCCGTGCTCGAGCCCGAGCCCGACGGCGCCTGGTGGGTCCGCGAGGACCGCCCGATCACCGAGCTTCTCTCCTCCGAGTCGCTGGGGAGCCTCGGGGCGTTGATGGCGGTCGACGGCGAGGGGGTCCTGCGCGGCGTGGTCACCATCGAGCAGGTGCGCCGCGCGCTGCAGGCCGCCTTCGGCTCGACGGGCCGCCTGGCCTGAACGCCACCTCCACAACCATGCGAGATGAGCATTTCGTACCCGAGACTCCGGACAAGCGCCGGCCGGGAATCCCCAAGGACGAGTCGCGGTTGCTCATGATGCGCCGGCATAAGCACATGAGCCTCGACGAGCGGTTCGACATGTTCGCTCGCCTCTCGCGGTTCACCACATGGGCGCGCTCCGCCAAGCGTGTGCGATGACCGAACCGCTCGTGGACCCGCGGCGCCTCCTCCACGGTCTCCACGAGCATGGTGTCGACTACGTGGTGTTCGGCGCGATCGCGATGATCTTCTACGGCTACGTCCGGAACACCGACCATCTCGACATCGTGGTCAATACTCAGCGCGAAAACCTCGACCGGGTGGCCGAGTGGCTCATGTCGTTCAGCCCCCACGAGGGGTGCGACATGCACAACGGCTCGAACGCCACCGTGCTCACGCCGCTCGGCCAAGTCGACATCGTTCAGCACGTGAACGGGCTGCCCGAGTGGCCGCGTCTCGCCGATGGCCGAGCTCTACGAGATCGATGGCATCCGCGTGCCGGTCATCAATCGCCAGACGTGGATCGACCTCAAGCGACGCCGAGGCTCGCACCTCGACCTCGCCGACATCGACGCGATCGAGCTGCTCGCTGAGCTCTGAGCTGCCGCACCCGGCCCGCTACCCCGCGTGGACGAGGTCCGAGGCCTTGCTCTTGATCGTCTCGATCAGCGAGTCGTAGGAGTCCGAGAACGACTTCACGCCCTCGTCGACCAGCTCCTCCTGGACGATGTGGTCGAAGTCGACTCCGGCCGCCTTGACCTCATCGATCAGCTTGTGCGCCTGTTCGACGTCCTGGTCGACCGTGCGGGCCGCGGTGGCGTGATCGCGCGAGGCCTCGATCGTCTGATCCGGCATTGTGTTGACGGTGTCCGGGCCGATCAGCTCGTCGACGTACATGGTGTCGGAGTAGTCGGGGTTCTTGGTCGAGGTCGAAGCCCAAAGCGGGCGCTGGACGCGCGCGCCCTTGCCGGCCAGGGCCTCCCAGCGGGGGCCGCTGAAGATGCGCTGGAAGGACTCGTAGGCGATCCGGGCGTTGGCCACCGCCGCCTTGCCGCGCAGGTCCTCGTGGCCCGTGCCCTCGAGCGCCTTATCGACCTTGCCGTCGACCCGGGAGACGAAGAAGCTGGCCACCGACGCGCTGCGGTCGATCGACCCGCCGCCCTCGACGCGGCGTTCGAGGCCCTTGAGGAACGCCTCGGCGATCTCCTCGTAGCGCTCGACCGCGAACAGCAGCGTCACGTTGACGTTCACCCCGAGCGCGGTCAGCTCCTCGAACGCCCTGACCCCGTCGCCCGTGCCCGGCACCTTGATCAGCACGTTGGGGCGATCGATCTCGGCCTTGTAGCGCTGGGCGGCCTCGATCGTCTTGTCAGCATCGAAGGCCAGCGACGCCGGCACCTCGAACGAGACGTAGCCGTCGGCACCGTTCGTCTTCTCCCACACCGGCCGCAACAGGTCGGCGGCGTCGCGGATGTCGCGGTAGGCCAGCTGCTCGAAGATCTCCTGCGGGTCCTGGGTCTCGTCGAGGACCTCGCGGAAGGCGTCGTCGTAGCGGTCGGAATGCCCCATCGCCTTCTCGAAGATGGTCGGATTCGAGGTCACCCCGCTGATCCCGTCCTCCTCGACCAGACGGGCCATGATCCCGTCCTCGAGCAGCTGCCGGCTGATGTTGTCGATCCAGATCGACTGGCCCAGGGCCTCGATCTCGCGAAGGTGGTTGCTCATCTCATCCGCTCCGTTCGTCGTCGTGTCCCTTCAGAGGTTAGTTACCCCGGGCGCCACGCCATGATCAATGTGCTGCGGAGGCTTCCGTCGCGCCGGCGGTAGTGGTCACGGCGCAGCCCCTCGACCTCGAATCCGGCCGCGGCGTATAGGGCGATCGCCCGGGCATTGTCGATCCACACCTCGAGCGAGATCTTGTGCGCGTTAGTCGCGCGCGCGTGATCCTGAACGGCCGCCAGAAGCGCGCGGCCGCCGCCTTGGCCCCGGGCTTCGGCCAGGATGGCCATCCCGATCGACAGTACGCCCGGAACGGTCTCGGGGGCGCCGGCGTATCCCACGATCCTCCCCTGCTGCTCCAACACCCAGAGGGCGTCGTGCTCGATCAGTTCCCGATAGCGCTCGGCTCGTGCCTCCAGATCGACCGGCGGCTGGAGCCCCAGGAAGCCCTCCTCGGCGACCGCCGCCGCCACGAGCGCTGCCTCGCTCAGGTCGGCGTCACGAGCTAGTCGGACGATCACGGTCGCGTAGCTTTCCATGAGATGCCCGAAAACGCCGTCGAGGATGCCTATCGCGAGCATCGCGCTCAGGTGCTCGCCGCGCTGGTGCGCCGGGTGCGTGACTTCGAGCTCGCCGAGGACGCGCTCCAGGACGCTTTCGCGCTCGCCATTCAGCGCTGGCCGGTCGACGGGATCCCTCGGACGCCGGCGGCCTGGCTGTTCACGGTCGCGCGCAATCGAGCCATCGACCGCCTTCGCCGGCGCGATGCCTCCGACGCCGATCTGGAGTCCACTCCCGAAGTAGCCGCGGAGCCGGTCGACCCCGTGCCCGACCTCCTGGCCGAAGTGGGCGACGAGCGGCTCAGCCTGCTGTTCATCTGCTGCCACCCGGCCCTGGCCCCCGAGGCGAGGGTGGCGCTGACGCTGCAGGCGGTCGGCGGGCTGACCGGGGCCGAGATCGCGCGCGCCTACCTCGTGCCCGACGCCACCATGTCCCAGCGGCTGGTCCGCGCCAAGCGCAAGATCCGCGACGCGGGGATCTCGTTCGAGCTCCCGGGCGACGCCGCCCTGCCCGATCGCCTCGAGGCCGTGCTCGCTGTCATCTACCTGATCTTCAACGAGGGCTATGCCGCCACGGCCGGCGCCGACCTGGTTCGCGGCGAGCTGTGCGCCGAGGCCGTGCGGCTCGGGCGGTTGCTCGCGGCGCTCATGCCCGAGCAGCCCGAGGTGCTCGGGATGCTCGCGCTGATGCTCTTCCACGACTCGCGCCGGCACACCCGGACCGGCGCCCACGGCGAGCTGATCGTGCTCTCCGATCAGGACCGCTCGCGCTGGGACCGCGCCGAGATCGAGGAGGGCGTGCGGGTGTTGAATGTCGCTTTGCGGATCCGGCGCCCGGGCCGCTACCAGGTCGAGGCGGCGATCGCCGCCCTGCACGCCGACGCGCCAAGCGTCGACGAGATCGACTGGCCACAGATCGCGGCTCTGTACGAGCAGCTGCTGCGGCTGCTGCCCTCGCCCGTGGTGGCCCTGAATCACGCCGTCGCGGTGGCCGAGACCGGTCGGATCGAGGTGGCGCTCGCGCTCGTAAACGAGATCGAGGGGCTCGAGCGCTATCACCTGCTGCACGCCGCGCGGGCCGACCTGCTGCGCCGCCTCGAGCGCTACGACGAGGCGGCCGAGGCCTACGGCCAGGCGCTCGAGCTGGCCCGCAACCCGGCAGAGCAGGAGTTTCTGCGCGCGCGGCTCGAGGAGCTGCCGGCCAACAGCTGACCTGTCACACTCCCGCGGCCATGGCCAGCCACGTCGATATCGAAGCGGACGTCGCGGAGGGCGTCTCGGTCGCGTCCGGTGCGGTCATCTACGCCGGCGCCCGGATCGGGGCCGGCGTCGAGATCGGCGCGAATGCCGTCATACATGCCGGAACCGAGGTCGGCGAAGGATGCGTGATCGAGGACGGCGCGGTGCTGGGTAAGCGCCCGCGCCTGCGCCCTGGCTCGAGGGCGGCAGGCGCCGAGCCCGCGCCGCTCGTGCTCGAGCCCGAGGTGACGGTGTGCTGCGGGGCGGTGCTCTACGCGGGCGCGTACATCGGCGCCCGGGCAATCATCGGGGATCAGGCCCAGGTCCGCGAGCGGAGTTCGATCGGGGCGCGGTCGGTGGTGGGACGCGGATCCACGGTCGACTTCGACGTCCGGGTCGGGGCCCGCGTCCTGATCCAGACCGGCGTGTACGTCACCGGCGGCTCGATCGTCGAGGACGACGTGTTTCTCGGTCCCGGCGTGGTGAGCACCAACGACAACACGATGGGCCGCCACGCTTCCAGCGATCCGCTACTCGGCCCGGTGTTCCGCCGAGCTTGTCGGGTGGGCGGTGGCGCGGTGCTGGTCCCGGGCGTGGTGATCGGCGAGGAGGCCTTCGTCGCCGCCGGCTCCCTCGTCACGCGCGACGTAGACGACCGCGAGATGGTGATGGGAGTGCCGGCGCGCGTAGTCCGGCGGGTGGGCGACGAGGACCTACTCGAGCGCTGGCGCTGAGCCGTCGGTCCCCGGCGGGGACAGATGCGCCTGCTCGAGCCGACTCCCACAAGTTATTCCGCGTTCTCACCGTTTTTCGGTATCCGCGGATGCTTGTGGATGACCGTCCACGGTGCGGCGGGGCCGCGTTTATCGGCGCCGTCCCGATTTCCAGCCCGCCGAGTCCGGCTGCGAGCGACACACCGGACCCGACGATGTCTGTCGACTACTGCCAGCAGCTGGATAGCGGTAGGTGGGTAACCAATGACAGCGCGTGCTCGACCACCCCGTGCGTCCCAGATCCGACGTACGCCACCGGCGATGAGCGAGCCGACGCCGCCATAGCGGTACCGCGCTGCTTCACCTGCAAGCCGTCGGATTGGAAGCGCGCTGAACAACGCGCCGCGGGGCAGACTGGACAGAGCTCGCCGGCTTCCTCTGCCGCCACCGCCGCGAGCAACACCACGGGCGTCGATGAGTGGTCGGTTGACGTCCGCAGCAGTTTCATCAGCGACTGCACGACGTACATGACCGGATCCCTGTGCGAATGCCTCGCGAACCATCTCGGATCGGAGGTTCCGGCCGATCAGGCGGAAGGCTTGTCAGGAGAAGATCCCCGGGTCCAGGCCGCTGGCCGGGACTGCCGATCCTGAGACCCTCACGGGGTGTCAAACAGACCGATCCGCATCTGGCGCCCCGGCGTTACGCGGGGCGCCTGAATAACGGAATGCGGGTCAGGCTGCGCGCGCCGTGGGCGCGCAGTCGATGTCGGTCAGCTCGCGTCGGAGGGCGAGACGGCCGCGATGGTGAAGCCCGTGGATCGATGACTCGGTGCGACCCATCCTTGTGGCGATCTCGCCCGGCGTCAGCCCCACCAGGTGGCGCATCATGACCACGTCGCGCTGCTCCTCGGGCAGGGTGTCGAGAGCGGCCTCGAGGCCCCAGCGGTACTCCCGGCTCGACTCGTCGGTCTGCCGGGTGGGCTCGAACACCTCCTCGCAAGGCACGGCCCGGCGCTGGCGCAGGTGGTCGATCGCGATGTTGCGGGCCACGCGCAGGATCCAGGCCGTGAACGGGACGGTGCGCGGCTCGTACTTGTGGATGGCCGAGATCAGCTTCATGAACACCTGCTGGGTGGCGTCTTCGGCCTCGTGAGGCTCGCGTACGATGCTCAGCACGTAGCCGTAGACGTTGTCCTTGTAGCGCAGGTAGAGGAAGCGAATCGCCTCCATGTCGCCCGACTTGGCGGCCACCACGGCCCGGGTGATCGCCTCGTCGTTGTTGTTGTGCTCGAGAACCTTGTTGACCCGGAATCCGGGCGATGCTGCGGGCTCGAGGTGTCGCCGGGAACGAGCCGGCGTGACTGCGGCAAGCGTTGTCTTTTCGTGCATGCTGATATCAGCCGGACCAGGTGCAGGCTTGAACGCGCCCCAATGCACCTGGCCGGGCTGGCCCCCTTCTTGGTCTTGACGTCCGTTTCTTGTAAATCCCACGCCTGCATGAACATTCGTCCAGATCTGCAGGCTTGGCTAAAGCTACTCCTGCCTGAGCCTTTCGCACCAGGGAGTGACCCTAGCCTTTGGTCGGGTCCACGGCCGAAAATGGACTAGGCCGTCACACCGCTGCGAGCTCGCGGCGAACCGTGAGCTGCCGGGCGATGTCGGCGTGGTCAAGCGATACCTCGCGCCCGCCCGCCTGGAGCGATCGATCCGCCGCCTCCACGATCCGCACGACGCTCCGAGCGATGGTGGTGTGGAACTCCATCGGGTCTCCGGTGTTGATCGCGTTGACGAAGTCGGCCAGCTCGAGGCCCAGAGGCTCGTAGGACTCGAGCCGCGGTGAGATCACGTCCCCGCTGCGATACGACAGGTGGTACTCGCCGAACGTCTCCGGGTCCCTGTAGACCACGCCGCGATCAAACAGCCGCACGGGCTCGGGTGCGCCATCATCGTAGATGACCATCCGCTCGCTTCCGACGAGGACTGTTCGCCGCAGCTTGCTCGGCGCGAGCCAACTCAGCTCGACGTTGACCACGATCCCGGACGCGAAGGTCATCGTGACGAACGCCACATCGGCGATGCCCTTGACGATCGAGTCGCGACCGACGGCACGAACGCTCACGGGGAGCTCACTCAACCAATAGAGCAGGATCGAGAAGTCATGCGGGCCAAGGTCCCAGATCACGCTGACATCGCGCTGGTGCAGGCCGAGGTTCACGCGGCTGGAAGAGATGAAGAAGATGTCTCCGAGCGTGCCCGCCTCGAGCATGCGCTTGATGGCACGAACCGGCGGGCTGTAGAGGAAGGTGTGACCGCACATCAGGATCCGGTCGTGTTCACGCGCCAGCACGGCCAGGTCGTCGGCCAGCTCACTCGACTGCGCGAGCGGCTTCTCCACGAACACATGCTTGCCCGCCTCGAGCGCCTGCGCAGCCAGCGTGTAGTGCGTGTGCACCGGCGTGGCGATCATCACCGCATCGACCGTCGGGTCGTCCAGCACTCGCTGGAACCGGGTAGTGACGCGAGCATCCGGATGCCGACGACGGTATTTGGCCAGCCGCTCGGTGTCGAGATCGCACATCCAGCGGACCTCGGCGTCGAGGTTGTCGCCGAGGACGCGCAGGAGGTTCGGACCCCAATAGCCGAGACCGACCACTCCGATACCCACCGGCCGCGATTCGACCGGGTCGTTCGCGACGGTGACGGCCAGTGTCGGATTCATCGTTAGCTCCTGATCATGCGACGAGGATTGAACCGGGGACGACTCAGCGCCACGTTGCCCCACGTTGCGCCCACGGCCGCTGCTACCTGCGTGGTCCCTCCTTGCCGCTTCGGCGCAAGAAGAGTTATCGCAGCTGGGTCTCGCCGGCGGTATGGGTCGCCATGCCCATGGCTCGTTCAAGGTGATGAACGTCGGCCGAGAGGTATACTGCCGCTGGGCTTTGGGGCGACTCCGGGGCGTGGGGCTTGAGCTCGCACCAACGGGGTGACGACTCATGACACTCAAATGACTGAAGCCGCGTGGCACGATGGGGCCATCCGCGTTCTGGTGGTGGACGATCACGACCTGTTCCGCGCCGGCCTTGCGTCGTTGCTGAACGCCCAGCCCGGCATCGAAGTGGTCGCCCAGGCTTCCGGCGGCCGGATGGGCGTGCGACTGGCCGACGAACTACAACCTGATGTAGTGCTCATGGACGTGCGGATGCCGGACATCGAAGGTCCCGAGGCCACACGCGAGATCGTCGATCGCCATCCCGCCACTCGAGTCGTAGCGCTCACCGTAGTTTCTGACGAGTCCGACGTGGCGGCCGTGGTTGAGGCGGGTGCCTGTGGCTTCCTGGCCAAGGACACGCCGATCGACGGAATCGTCCTCGCGGTGAGGGCGGCCGCCAACGGCGTCGCGTGGCTCTCGCCGCGGGCGGCCGAGGTGGTCCTCGGGCGAGTTCGACGCGGGGGCGCCGATCCGGAGCCCGACGACAGCATCGTCGATGAGCTGTCAGCGCGCGAGCTCGAGGTGCTGCGGCTGATCGCGCGTGGCATGGAGAACGCGGAGATCGCGCAGGAGCTCGGCATCAGCCCCCGCACGGCCAAGAATCACGTCTCGAACATCCTGGCCAAGCTCGGTCTTCCGAGCCGGATTCAGGCCGCGATTTACGCCGTCCGCCGCGGTCTCAGCTGACGCGGGCCGCGATGCCGCGCGATCGGCCGGGGGCTATCGGCGCCGAGCACGAAGCCGAAGGCCAGCATGCTCGTCTCGACGTCGTGCACCGCGCGCAGCTCGGAGATCGCCTCGCGTACCGACTCGATGGCACGAGCGAGCTGAGCCCGGACCGCGCCCGACTCGAGGCCGCCGTCGGGCATCGCCAGCGCGCTCGCCTGGAGAGCCACGAGCGTGGCGCAGCTCGCCTCGAGCGCGGACTCCAGGTGTGCAAGAGCTGGCTGGATGTCCCGGGGGTGCGTCATCGTCAAACCAACCTGAATCGGGACATCGTGCCCGCCGGGGCGGACAACGGCAATGAGCCGCCGGCCCCGGAGCCGTTCAGGTTCGCTGCACGCGGGCGGGGGCCGCGCGGCCACCGTTGGATGGGGCGGCAGCCGTAAGGGCCGCTCGGTTCTCCACACCCAGCTTGCGCACCAGCTCGGAGATGTGCCGGCGCACCGTCACCGGTGCGATCGACAGCCGCTCGGCGATTTCGGCCGTCCGATGGCCGCGACGCAGCATGCCCAGCACCTGCGACTCACGCGCGGTCAGCGCATCGGCTCCGGTTCCGCCGCCACGGAGCTCCAGGACGAGCTCGAGGACCATCGAACGGGGCACGACCGCCTCGTTATTGGCCGCGGCCGTGACGACGCGGTTCAACCGTTCAGCGTCGAGCGCTCCCGGCACGTACCCGACGGCGCCGGCGCGTACGCATTCGAGCAGGTAGTCGGCGTCATGGGCTTGAGCCAGCACCACGACCGCACATCCCGGCGCGGCGCGCGTGATCCCCCGGATCGCCGCCAGTCCGTCTCCGGCGATGTGATCGGAGATCAGGCAGAGATCGGGCTGCTCGCGCTTCGCCGACCGAATGGCGTGCTCAGCGTCGTCGGCCTCGGCGCACACCTCGACCGTCCCATTCAAAGCCATCCGGATGCCGGCTCGTGTCGGCGCACGGTCGGCTATGAGTAGCCGCAGGCGACCCGTCAAGGCAGGACGACCTCTAGCTCCGTGCCGCCCATGCGCGGCTGGCGGACGCTGAGCTGGCCGCCGAGCGCGGTGGCGCGCTCACGCATGCTGCGAAGGCCGAAGCCTTCAGGGGCCGGAAGCAAATCGGGTCCGCCGATACCGCAGCCGTCGTCGATGATGCGCAGCGCTATGCCGGTCTCGTCATGGCGAAGCGAGACGATCACATTGCGAGCTCCACCGTGACGGGCCGCGTTGGCGATCGCCTCGCGTGCGATCCGGGTCACGTTCTCCCGTTCCTGTGGCTCGAGATCCCCGGCCAGCTGAGCGTTGACCGCGACGGAGATGCCGAAGCGATCTCCAAGTTCGTGCGCCAGAGCCTCAAGCGACTCGTGAGCGGTCGCCCCGCTCGGATCCGAAAGCTCGGAGATCGTGGAGCGGGAGATCGCCAGGGCACGCCTCGCGGCGATGACCACCGGGTGATCGTCGCCAAGCTCCTCGACGAATCGAGGACCGTGGGCGGCGATGAACGCCAGGTCCTGAGCGATGCCGTCGTGCAGGTCGCGCGCGACCCGCCGCCTCTCGGCAAGGGCGGTGGCCTTTGAGCTCCGGGCATGGACCTGCCGTTCCCGGAGTACCGCCGCGGCCAGGATCAGCCCGAAGGCCAGCGCTCGCAGGGCCTCGCCAGCGCCGATCCGACCGGGCGCGAGCGATCCCTTCAGGAGGTTCGCGAAGCTGGCGCCGGCCAGCAGGATCAGCGCGAGCGCCACGACTCCGGCGACATGGTCCACCTCGGCACGCCGGTGCTGGAAGAACTCGACCGCCGAGTAGACCAGGAGCGCAGTGGCCGCCACCACGAGGACTATGAGGACGGGATGGCCGCTGAGCGCGAGAGTGCCCGAATGGCCGGAGTCACCGCTCGCGAGCCCGCCCAGGCCGGCGATGGCCAGCCCTGCCACGCTGAGACCGGCGACCATCGCCAGCGGATGGCGCCGACGAGTCACGAGCCACTCGGCGGGCATTAACGCGGCCGTGGCGAACATCCCGCCGACGAACAGCCGGCCCCAGAGCTGGGCGGCTGCGAAGTAGGCCCCGTCCCGCAGATCGAGCGCGGCAGGCAATGCCGCGACAGCGAGATTGACCAGCCCCAGAACCAGGACCCCGGCCAGGAGCTGGAGATCGCGGAGGCGACGGGAGGCGTTGAACTGGGACCGCAGCAACCACGCGCCGGCCAGCGCGAACATGGTCATCATCATCTCCAGGGCGGCGCGAAGCGCCGGAGCATTCAGCGATGCCGACTGGAGCAGCACCGGCGTGGCCAGGGCGAACGCGCCCCAGCCGAAGATGATCAGTGTGGACAGCGAGCCGGCGGCGCCAGATGCGCCCAGACCCGAGCCCTTTCGGTTGTTTACCGACTGGTTGGCGACCGCAGCGCTGCCCAGCGCCACGGACTCCGCGTCACTTCGCCCCATGTAGCCCCCAAGGCTTTCCTCGCGAATCCCTCGCTGAAGCTGATCATAGCCAATAAACGGACCGCGATCCACAGAGTTTCTGTCGGCAGTATTAACGCGCGACTTTAGGAATTGGGAGCAACCAGGAGGGTTCGGGAGCGTTCACTCGCGTTCAAGCACTTGAACGCGGCAATGGGTCGGGCGTTCATTGACCCGCTCGAGCCCGGCAATCAGACTCTTCCACATAGAAATCCGAGCGGCGGGGATCGCTCTCGGAGGGGCAAATCGAACGGGGGCACGCGCCGGAGTCGAGCCATCGACAGCGGCGAAGGAACCACGTGTCCGCGTTCCGGTCGAGAAGGGCAGAAACGTGATCAAGGAAACGTTGGCCGGAGCACGGGGGACTGTTGGGTTCAGGACAAGGGCGACGCTCGACGATGCGCCCGAAACGCGCCAGAAGACGAGCCTTGCGGTCGCACGCGCGAAGGAGGGCGACCGCGACGCGCTTCGGTTCCTCTACGTCACCTACTCCCAGAACATTTACGGCTACGTCCGGTCGATCGTGCGCGATGACCACGAAGCCGAGGACGTGACCCAGCACGTGTTCGCCAAGCTGATGACGTCTTTGGTCAAGTACGACGACCGTGGGGTCCCGTTCTTCGCCTGGCTGATTCGGATGGCGCGCAACGTCGCGATCGACCACCTGCGGGCAAACCGGGTGACGCCGGCCGAGACCGTCCTCGATCCGGCGTCGCCATCCGGGATGGATCTCGATCAGGGCGAGACCGTCCGGGCGGCTCTGGCCGCGCTCCCCCTCGAGCAGCGCGAGGTGGTGGTGCTCCGGCACATCGTGGGCCTGACCCCGGCCGAGATCGCGAACCGCATGGGACGCAGCGAGAGCTCGATCCATGGCCTTCACCATCGCGGCCGCCGTACGCTCCAGCGCGAGCTTCAGCTGCTCGACTCGACACCGTCAACGCGGTCACCGGCACGCGAGCTGGTGGCCGCGTAACCGACGCGGTACCCGGGCGGCCGAGCATTGGCTGGGCGCCCGCAGGCGAGCGCGCCTCGATCAGCTTGTAGCCGTGGCCAGGGCCTGATCGAGGTCCTCGATCAGGTCGTCCGGATGCTCCAGCCCGATCGACAGCCGCACCATGTCCGGCGTGATGCCGGCGAGCTTCAGGTCGTCGGGCGTGAGCTGCCGGTGGGTCGTCGACGCGGGATGGGTGATCAGCGACTTGGCGTCACCCATGTTGAGCAACCGCTTGAAGAGCTTTACCTGGTTGAACACCGCTATGCCGGCTTCGCGTCCGCCACGGACCGTGAAGGTCATGATCGAGGGAACCCGATCTCCCAGGTAGCGACGAGCGAGCTCGTGGTACGGGTTGTCGGAAAAGCCGAGGAAGCTGACCGAAGTCACGCTGGGGTGCGAGGCCAGGAACCCCGCCACCGCGCGCGCGTTCGACTCGTGGCGGGGCAGGCGCACGGCCAGGGTCTCGAGACCCTGGAGATGCAGGAACGCGTTGAACGGAGACAGCGACGCGCCCGTGTTACGCAGCCCGATGGTCCGGCAGCGGGTGACGTACGGCGCTGCGGGAAAGTCGCTCGCATATCGCACGCCATGGAACGCGGGCTCGGGCTCGGTCATGATCGGGAAGCGTTCCTGATGGTCGGCCCATGGGAACGTGCCGCCGTCGATGATGATCCCGCCGAGTGTGGTGCCGTGCCCGCCGATGAACTTCGTCAGCGAGTGGATCACCACATCGGCCCCGTGCTGGAACGGCTTGAGCAGGAACGGCGTGGCCACGGTGTTGTCCGCGATGACCGGAACGCCGTGCTCATGGGCCATCTCGCTCACCGCGGCCAGGTCGATCACGTTTCCGGCTGGGTTGCCGACCGTCTCACAGAACACGGCCTTCGTCCGTTCGTCGATGCGCGCTGCGATCGACTCCGGCTGGTCGTCGGCCGCGAATCGGACCTCGACACCGAGACGGGGAAGTACGTGGGCGAAATACGTGTATGTGGCCCCGTACAGCTGCGGCACCGAGACGAAGTTGTCCCCGGCGCTCAGCAGGTTGAGCACCGACATGCTGACCGATGCCGACCCGGAGCTGACCGCCATCGACGCGGCGCCTCCCTCGAGCGCGGTGACGCGCTGCTCGAGCACGTCGACTGTCGGGTTGTTGATGCGGTTGTAATGGAAGCCCGGGGTCTCCAGGTCCATGATCGCCCCGGCGTGATCCGCGTCGATGAAGTCGTGCGCGACCGTCTGGTAGATCGGCACCGCCACGGCTCGCGTCGAGTCGGGGGTGTAGCCGCCGTGTATGGCAAGAGTTTCGTCGCGCATCGTTGGTTTGAACCGCGGGGCGGAACGGTTCACGCCGCGGCGCGGCGCAGGACCACGTCATGCGCGCGAGCCGTGGATGCCGCCCGAGCCAACTGCAGCCAGTTCGCGTACAAGGTGGCCGACGCTGATGCCCAGATGTTCTCAACCGTGGCCGCCACCTCGTCAAACGGGAAGGTTGGCCACAGCTCGCGTGGATCCACGTCCCCGGCGCGACGCTCGAACTCCATCAATATTCCTACCGCCTCCTCGCCAAAATAGCCATTGGGGAGACGAGGATACGGGACCGCGCCCCGGCCGAACAGGCTGCGACGAACGTCGCGGCGGTACTCGCGGAGCAGGCTGAGCGTGTTGTACTCGGGGTGCCCCTGGCACAGAACGAACAGTCCAGGTCCCTGATACCGCGCCGCCACCGACCAGCCGGCGCCCGAGGAGCCGCCACCGATCACGATGCGGTAGCCGGCTTCGATGAGCGCGTCCTCCGGCACCTCGTTGAGTCGCGAGTGAGGCATCCGAACGACGTCGGGAAGGCCGCTGGTCAACGGATCAAACCGGTCTTCCACGGCGCCTTCGAACACGCCGCTGCACTTGCGGCGGCGGGGGACTCGCTCGATGCCGTCGAACAGGAGGACGCTCGCGTGCGAGGCCAGGCATGACAGCAGGGTCGTCGGTACGTGCTCTGCCGCCCACTCCAGGAGCCGGGCCAGATACGGCCAGGAGGGCTCGAAGCTCAGCTGAGCCTGCGTGGGCTCCGTTCCGGTGACGATCATCGCGTCCGGCGGACGTATCCACAGCTCGTCGAGCCCGCGGTAGCGCTCCTCGATCAGGGCGGCGACCTTCTCGGAGCGCGGGACCTCTTTGATCGTGTAGAGCTCGAACTTGATCCCCCGTCCGTTGCCCACTGCTAGGCCTCGGAACTGGTTCTCGGTATCGAGGAACGCCGCATCTGGCATGTTGTTCACCAGTGCAACGGTGATCGGATGAAGATCGCTGCGGTGCTCGAGTAATGCCATGTTGTCACCGAACCGTGTGGCGGAGCTGGCCGCCTACGCCACCAGCCGCTCGCTCATGTACACATCCGAGACGATCTCTGCCACGCACGCGCCGACGTCCTCGAAGGCGCGCATGCGGCTGCGTGGAGACGGGATGTACTGCGTGAAGTGTCGGACGCCCTCGGTCAGCACGCCGAACATCGAGATGCTCGACTGGGGCCGGCCCTCGATGTCGATGGGGTGAGAGTCAGGCGTGAGATCGACGCTGCCGACGGCCACCTCGCCGTAGCGGAACTGGCTCACCCGGCCCCGGTTGTAGAGCTGTGTGAGCAGCTGCGAGGCCGAGCCGGCGATGCGCGGCTCCTCGAGGTGCCCGCGGACCACGAAGTCGACGTCCTCCCGATACGGCATCTTGAACGCCGTTGACGAGATGTGCGTTTTCGCTGCCACGCGATTCGTGCCGTCCATCGCGAGGCCTTGAGCCGGCGCGGGCCCATAGGGCATCCGCACGACCCCGGCGTCCATCAGCGCCAGGAACTGGTGGGTGCGTAGCGCGGGCGGACCGGCCACGATGCGATGGATACGGCTGCAGATATCGGCGTTGAAGTCGAGGTAGGAGTCGAGCGACAACCCGCCTTGCTCCACCACCGTTCGCATCTTGTCGCGGAAGATCCGGAGCACCTGGCCCGCCGACTTCACCGGGCTGGCGCCGTCCGGCACCTGCGCCTCACGGAGATCGTCGGTGAGCTCCTGATACACGAAGCGTTCGTAGTCGTCGCTGCAGCCGTACTTGGGCTGGTGTCCGAAGAACAGCGCTTCGGCGCTGAAGTTGCCGAAGCGAGCGGCCAGACCCTCGAGCTCCGCCTCGAAGCGGCCTTCGGTCCACGCGGCGGCGAGCCGCTCGCGTACCGCAACCCCATCCGCGCGCGCACCCGACGCCTGGAAGGCGACCTGCGCGTAGTAGCGCGCGTACATCTCGCCGAACAGCAGCGGCAGAAACTCGCGGCGCACATTGACCGAGCGGCGGCGGCCGTTCGAGCGGCCACTGAGGGCATCGAGAGCCTCGTCGGTGCAGATCACCGGCCGGTAGACATCACTACGGTCCTTCCCGGTGACGGACTTCGCGGTGAACGGCAGTCCGCTCCGGGAAAACAGCTGAACGCGCGGCTCGCGTCCGCTCGGCAGATACCGCAGCCCGCTGCCGCTCTCGACGAAGCGGCCTCCCCGCCCGAGCGTCAGTGCGGTCACGACGTCCACGGCGACCAGGCCCATCCCTGAGACGGCCACGGTCGCGTCGGTCGGGATCGTGTCGACGTACGACCCGACGGGATAGGGGTCGAGGACCCGGGGGTCGGCATCGGCGTGTCGGTTGCCGGTGTGACCGGAGGTGACGATCACGTGGTCGACCACGACCGTCCCGCCGTTGGCCAGATGCACCTCTTCGGTGCCGTTGCGGCGCGCAATCAGGTCGACCGCGGCGGTGGGATGATGGACGATGTGGATGCCCGGAGGCGCGCTTGAGACAAGCGCCCGATAGAACCACTGCAGGTACTCGCCCATCAGCCGACGGGGAAGGAAATGGTGGCGCTCGATCGGCTGGCCCATCGGATCGATCACGCAGCGGTCGTTGACCCACCGATAACCGCGGGCGACGGCCCAGTCGTACAGCCCAACGCCGTAGCACGGCTGGTAGTCCTCGATCTCGAACGGGTACAGCGAGAGCTCGCCGCAGGGATTGTTGAGAAGTAGGTAGTCGGGCTGATTGACGTCGTACACACCGGAGCCGGGCGTCCCCGGTTCAATGACGTGCACGGCGACGTCGACGCCAGACTCACGTTCCTGGTGCGCGGTCGTGACGACGCGCTCGAGAGCGCAGACGCCCCATGGCCCCAATCCAACTATGGCGATGCGTAGCACGGCGTAAAAACCCCCATGTTTCCTATTTCCTGCCTACTGAACGAGCCGAACGCCGATTATCTTTCGACCGCATCACCGTCTGGGCTTGGTCGGAGCGTCTCGTTCAGCGTGTGTGCTCTTTTCCGGTCGATCGGTGTGCCCGAAGGACTATCGCGTTCGTTCAACGATGTGAACGACCCATCCGATGAGCGATCAGCGCACGACGCACGGGCGTGCTTGAAATGGGGACTCGAGTCTCGTCCCGAGACTCGCCGGAGTCGTTGCTATGTCGCGGGGACAAACGACGGCGTCGCGCCGTTGGCAACGAGAGAAGCCTCGTCAGGGATGCGTTCTTCGGGCGTCACCTCACGGATGACGCGAGCCGGATTCCCGACCACGACGGCGTACGGCGGCACGTCCTTTGTGACAACGGCTCCTGCCCCGACCATGGCTCCCTCGCCAATGTTGACGCCCGGAAGGACGGTCGCGCCGGAACCGACGCTGGCGCCCCTACCGATCACCATGGTCTCGCACTTCCAAGACGACTTCCGGCTCCGCGGGAAGCGGTCGTTCATGAACGTCGCGTTCGGCCCAATGAATACATCGTCCTCGAGCCTCATGCCGTCGACGATGGCCACCTGGCCCTTGATCGTGACCCGGTCACCGATGATCACGTCCTCATCGATGTAGGAGTGGTCACAGATGTTGCAGTCCGCCCCGATCAGCGCCCCCTTGAGCACGTGGACGAACGCCCAGATGCGAGTCCCGGCCCCAATTGTGTCCGACTCCACGAGGGCGTGAGAGTGGATGAACGGCGGTTCTTTGCGCCGGCCGGACATCAGTTCACCGCCAGACCGCGCGCCGCCGTGAGGTGGTTCTCGGTGCTGTCTTGCTCGACCGCGATCTCGCGGCCGCCCGCCCGCAGCGACCGATCCGCGGCGTCGAGCAGGCGGACAACGCTGCACGCGATCGCGGTGTGGTATTCCATCTTCTCCTCGGCACGGATCGCGTCGACGAAGTCGGCCAGCTCCAACCCCAGTGGCTCGTATGAGTCAATCTTCGGCGAGATTACGTCGCCGCTGCGGTAGGACAGGTGGTACTCGCCGAACGTCTCGGGGTCGCGATAGACGACGCCCTGGTCGAACACCCGCACGGGCTCCGGCGCCCCGTCCTCGTAGATCGCCATGCGCTCCGAGCCGACCAGCACGGTGCGACGAAGCTTGCTGGGCGCCAGCCAGCTGAGCTCAATGTTGGCGATGATCCCCGAGGCGAAGGTCATCGTCACGAAGGCGACATCCGGGATGCCCTTGACGATCGAGTCGCGGCCGATCGCTCGGACGCTCGTCGGCATCTCGCTCAGCCAGTAGAGAAGGATCGAGAAGTCATGTGGCCCGAGGTCCCAGATCACGCTCACGTCGCGCTGGTGCAACCCCAGGTTCACGCGGCTCGAGGAGATGAAGTAGATGTCGCCGAGCTTGCCCTCGCTGATCATGCGCTTGATCGCTCGGACCGGCGGGCTGTACAGGAACGTGTGGCCGCACATCAGGATCCGTTCGCGGTCGGCGGCGATCTCCGCCAGCTCGTCGGCCAGCTCGCCGGAGTGGGCGAGCGGCTTCTCGACGAACACGTGCTTGCCCGCCTCGAGCGCCCGCGCGGCCAGGCTGTAATGCGAGTGTACGGGCGTGGCGATGATCACCGCATCGACCGCGGGGTCTGAGAGCACACGCTCGATCCGTGTGGTCACGCGGGCGCCGGGGTGACGCCGGCGATACTTGGCCAGGCGCTCGGTGTCGAGGTCACAGATCCACTTGACGCTGGCGTCGAGGTTGTCGCCGAGCACCCGCAACAGGTTGGGACCCCAGTATCCGAGGCCAACCACCGCCACGCCGACCTCCTTGGCCAGGGGAGCCTGCTCCTCGGTGATCTGTACCGTCGACTTCAGCATCTGCCCCCTCCTGCGCTTTCTGTCTTAGTGATGGCCTCGAGGACGGCCTCGGCTACGCGGTCCACCTCGTCAGCGGTGAGGTCTGGGTGCATCGGCAGCGACAGCTCCTCCGCTGCCCAGGCCCGCGCCGTGGAGATCTCGCCGTTGACGGTGGCGATCCCCTGGAGCGCGGGATGCGCGTCCATCGCGGGCGTGTAGTGGACTCCGGTCTCGATTCCTCGGGTCCGCAGAGCCGCGGCTACGGCGTCGCGGTCCGCGAACCGGGCCGGCATCAGGTGATAGACGCACGGGCTCTCGGGCCGCTCTTGAAGCAGCGTCACATTCTCCGAAAGGAGCTCGTGGTAGCGCTGGGCCCGGTCGCGCCGAGCCTCGTTCCAGCCGTCCAGGTACGGGAGCTTCACGCGCAGCAGGGCGGCCTGGAGGCCGTCGAGCCGCTCGTTGAAGCCAAGCTCGAGGTGCTCGCCCTTCGCCCGCTGGCCGAGGTTCCGCAGCCGGCGCAGGCGCGCGGCTAGGACGTCGTCGTCGGTGCAGACCGCGCCTCCGTCTCCGAGCGCGCCGAGGTTCTTGCTCGGGTAGAACGAGAACGCTCCGGCGGCGCCGAGCGAACCGGCGCGGCGACCCTTGTAGAGCGCGCCGTGCGCCTGAGCGGCGTCTTCGAGCACGAAAAGACCGTGAGACTTGGCAATCTCATTGACCGGATCCATGTCGCACATCTGGCCATACAGGTGGACCGCGACGATCGCCGCCGTCCGGGGCGTGATGGCCGCCCGGGCGGCCTCGGGATCGATCAGGCCGGTCGCCTCGTCGACCTCACAGAGGACGGGCATGGCCCCGGCATGCACCGCGCCGAGCGCCGAGGCGATGAACGTGTGCGCCGGGACGATCACCTCGTCGCCCGGGCCGATGCCCGCGGCGCGCAGCACCATCGAGAGGGCCGACGTGCCGGAGGACACACCGACGCAGTGGGCAGTCTCGCTGTAGTCGGCGAACTCCGCCTCGAACTGCTCCACCTCAGTGCCGAGCGTGTAGGCGCTCGTTCGCAGCAGGCGGGCGAACGCCTCCGTCAATTCTTCTTCGATCGGCCCGTGCTGCTCGTCGAGCGCGACGAAGCGCACGACGTCCCCCCGCCTCCGCGTGCCTATTGCGTGCAAAATCTGCCCCTTCAGTCTTTCCGTGCGTGATCAGTTCTGCCATTCGATGAACGGCGCAAGACATGTCCTCCTTGCGCGTGGATCGTTCAGGCGGCTGAACGCGCGTCATCTTTAGTACAAAAATGCCCCCGCAACCACTCCCCTTCGTCGACGAGGCTCGTTGAGCAAAAACTAACGAGGCTTAGGCCCGTTGCTGGGGTTAGGTAGTTGCCTAACAGAAAGGTGTGATGCGGCGCTTCACCGCGGTGCTCTCCAGGGACGGGGAAATCACAGCAGCGAAGAGGAAGGCAGACGACCGCATCCGGTACGGCGGTGCTTGGATGTCGGCTGCGAGTTCTCTGCCACTTATTGCGGACGGGATCCGTCCTCGGCCCGTGGCACGGCTCGTGTCGGCGTCTGTGCGCCAGCCTCGGCGCCTCGCGGCGCTGATCCGGCTGCTGCTGAGAATCCCGACAGAACAGGTGGTTCTGTCGGAAACGACCAGCGGACAGGCTCTCGGCGACTACTTCCGCCAGCGTGCGATGGGGGTTGTGCCCCGGAAGAGGTTCTTCCGAGGGGTGCTGCTCCTGCCGGAAGACCACGCGGTTTACATGGGGGGAGGCCACCGCAAAGCGCTCAGAAGGAATCTCCGACGAGCCGCAGCCGGCGGCATCCGCTGCGAGGTCCTGAGCGATAAACGGCGCGCCGTCGAAGATGTCTCTCGAGTGTTGGGTCAGCATCCGCACTCGTTGATCGATCCGGGGTTTCACACTGTGGTGGACAAAGTCCGTGCGACGGCCCAGCGCCCAGAAACGACGGTTACCGTGGCGCGAGATGAAGACGGCCGACCGGTCGCAATCCTGACGTGCGTCATCGACGACCGGGTATGTCTCATCACGTCAGCCGTGGCGACAAGTCGCGAGCCGAGATGGGCGCTTCACGACCATCTCGTTCGCCTCCTGATCACTAGGCGCGTGCGATACCTCCTCGGCGACGGAGAAGGGCCGTTCGGGGCGCTCGGGTATCCGCCCGCCGTGCAGCACTTTCAGCACCTGCTCGGCTACGAGCTGCGTCATGTGATTCCGGCCACTACGCGTCGCGCGACGCTCAGGCGGCGCCTGGTTGCGTCGCTGGTCCTGGTGGCGGCTACCGTCGCCGTCGCCGTCCCGAGAGCCGCGGCCGGCGTGGTCGACCGAGCAGCGCATCAGGCCATCCAGGCCGTCGATCGATCGGCCGAGCTGCGCTAGTCTGGCGAGCCGGCAGGCCGTCACCCCGCCCGCGATCCAGTTGCCAACGTAGATCATGTCCAACGGTGCGCAGGCACTGATCCGTACGCTCGTCGACGCCGGCGTCGATATCTGCTTTACGAATCCGGGCACGTCTGAGATCCACATCGTCGCGGCTTTGGACTCGGTGCCGGAAATCCGTGCGGTCCTGACTGTGTTCGAGGGCGTCGCCACGGGCGCCGCCGATGGGTACGCGCGGATGGCGGGCGTACCGGCGGCGACCCTCCTGCACCTGGGACCGGGGCTCGGCTACGGGCTCGCCAACCTCCACAATGCTCGCCGCGCCAAGGTGCCGGTGGTGAGCATCGTGGGTGACCACGCCACCTACCACGCTCAGTACGACTCCCCGCTGCAGTCCGACATCGAGACGGTCGCGCGCAACGTTTCGCCGTGGGTGCGGACTTCGCGGAGCGCCGAGGAGCTGTCACGCGACGCCGTCGAGGCGATCGCTGCCGCCATCGGGCCCCCCGGTCAGGTGGCGACGCTGATCGTGCCCGCCGACGTGTCCTGGCAAGAGGGAGCCGAGCCTGCGCCGCCACTCCGGCCGGCGACGCCATCCGCAGCGTCGTCGGAGACCGTCGATGCCGTGGCGAAGGCGCTTCGAAGCAGCCGCCGGACCGGCATCCTGCTCGGCGGACGTGCGCTGCGCGGGTATGCGCTACTAGCCGCCGGGCGCGTCGCCGCCGTCAGCGGGGCAACGCTGTTTGCCGAGCGGAGCACCCCCCGTCTGGAGCGCGGCGCCGGCCTGCCCGCGGTGCAGCGGCTCGCCTACTGGCCCGAGCTCGCGGCGAAGCAGCTCGACGGGCTGGAGCACCTGGTCCTAGTCGACGCGAGCCCACCCGTCGCCTGGTTTGCCTATCCCGGCGCGAAGAGCGAGCTGGCGCCCGACGGTTGTCAACTGCACGAACTCGTGCCGCACACCTCGGACGCGCTCGGGAGCCTCGAGGCGCTGGTCGAGGCGCTCGATGCGGCAGACGCCAAGCCCCGGCTGCAAACCGCGGTCGTGCCACCGCGTCCCGACGGGCCGCTCACCGCGGAGAAGGTCTGCCAGGCGATCGGTGCCATCCTGCCCGAAGGGGCGATCCTCTCGGACGAGGCGATCACGTCAGCGGCGACCTTGCCGGCCAGGACGGCGGGCGCGCCCAAACACGATTGGCTCGCCCTGACCGGTGGCGCCATCGGCCAAGGGCTGCCCGTCGCGGTTGGCGCGGCGATCGCCTGCCCCGACCGACCGGTTATCGCACTCGAGGCGGACGGCTCGGCTCAATACACGATCCAGTCGCTGTGGACGATGGCGCGCGAAAAGCTCGATGTCACCGTGGTGATCTTCAACAACCGAGGTTACGCGATCCTGGATGCCGAGCTTGGGCGTTTGGATGAGCCAAGTGCGGGTGAAAGAGCCAGGGCCCTACTCGACCTGGGGGACCCAAACCTTGATTTCGTCAAGCTCGGCACCGGGTTCGGGGTCGCCTCTCGGCGCGTCGAGGTCGCGGAGGAGCTCACCGGCGCGCTTGAGGAAGCCCTCGCCGAACCTGGCCCGCATCTGATCGAGGCGGTCCTCCCCGCCGTCTCGAAGTCCTGATCGGCGAGCGCGGTTACGCGGCCCGGCGGATGGCACCGACGGCGCCGCGCTGCCAGGCGCCGGTCTTCGCGATGCGCTTCAGGCCGTACTCGATCCCCTGAGCGATCATCTCGAAGTGCTCGACCCGAGCGGTGAGGGGCGGCGACACCGCGACACAGGTGCCTCCGGGACGGATGAAGACGCCGGCCGCGCGCGCGCCCAACGCCAGCGCGGCGGTGACGCGGGGCTGCTCGCAAGCCTCCGGGGTGAGCTCAACGGCGGCCATCGTGCCCACGCCGCCCCTGACCTCCGACACGAGCTCGTGATCGACCAGCGGCGCGAGGGCATCGAATAGCGCCTGCTCGTTCTCCCGCCCGCGCTCGATCAGGCCCTCACGTTCGAGGATGGCGATATTCGCCAGCCCGGCGGCGCAGCACGTGGGATGGCCGGAGTAGGTGGAGCCGTGCCGGAAGATCGGCCCACCCGGCTCATCCCAGAACGGCTCGGCGATCCGCTCGGAGATGATCACACCGCCCAGCGGGAGGTAGCCGCTGGTTACGCCCTTGGCGAACACGATCATGTCCGGCTGGACGCCCCAGCGCTCGATCCCGAACCAGTTTCCCAGGCGACCGAACGCGCAGATCACTGCGTCGATCACGAGCAGGACGCCGGTGCGGTCGCACAGCTCGGCGAGGCCCTCGACGTAGCCTGGGGCGGGAGGGTAAACGCCGCCGGCGCCGATCACCGGCTCCATGAACACGGCCGCGATGCGCTCCGGGCCGAGCCGTTCGAAGGTCTCCTCCATCTCCTCGAGCGAGTTGTGGCGCACCTGGACGGTCTCGCCCAGCGGCCCCATGCCCTGCCGGTTGCTGGGGATGCCGCCAAGCGCGGTTCCGAACCCGTGCGTGCCGTGATAGGCGGCCGTGCGGCTGACCAGGACGGTGCGGTCGGGCTGGCCGAGCTCCCACCAGTACCGGCGGGCCAGCTTGGCCGCGGTGTCGATCCCGTCGCTGCCGCCAGAGTTGAAGAAGACCTTGGACGGCATCGGGGCCCGCGCGGCGAGCGCGTCCGCCAGCTCGAGCACCGGCGGGTTGGCGAGGTCGAAGAACGCCGAGCATGCCTCCATGCGCTCCATCTGCGCGGCGACGGCGGCACGGATCTCGGGTCGGCCGTGGCCGACGTTCGAGTACCACAGGCCAGCGGTCGCGTCGAGGTAGCGGTTGCCGTCCGTGTCCCAGACCCAGACGTCCTCGGCGCGCTCCATGACGTGCTCGGACTGGCGGACGGAGCCCATGTCCGCGTAGGGATGCCAATACGAGGTCTCGCCAGTCATCTCCACTCGCCCAAGCAACGGCCGGCGTGCTCGGACACTTTCGCGCCGTGGCACTGTTTTTTGGGACCCACAAGCATGGGTCCCCGCGCGGCGTTGTTAGGGCATGTCCATTAGCACCAACGCCGCGCGTCTCCAGCGCCACAAGGAAGCCGAGTCCACGCCCGCCCCGCGCGTCCCGCGTAGCACGGAGGCGGACTACACGCCGGAGATGGCGGCCCACCGCCGCGAGTTCCTGCGCGAGCAGACCGGAGCGAGCCTCGAGCACGTCGGATCGTTCTCGTTCGACCCCGGCGTGCTGCCCGGCAACATCGAGAACTTCACCGGCGTGGCGCAGGTGCCGATCGGCGTGGCCGGCCCGCTGCGCGTCAACGGCGAGCACGCCCGGGGAGACTTCTACGTGCCACTGGCCACCGCGGAGGGGTCTCTGGTCGCGAGCTACAACCGCGGCATGCGCGTGCTCAGCGAATGCGGCGGCGTCAAGACGACCGTGGTCGAGGACAGCATGCAGCGCGCCCCGGTGTTCATCTTCGACGATGCCGTGGAGGCGCGCGAGTTCGGGGACTGGATCGAGCAGCACGAGGACGAGATCCGGGTCGCCGCCGAGGCCACCACCCGCTCGGGCAAGATGACCTACATCGGCCAGTACCAGGTCGGTCCGCTGCTCTACCTGCGCGTCAACTACACCACGGGCGACGCCGCCGGTCAGAACATGACCGCGAAGGCCACGCAGGCCGCCTGCGAGTGGATGAAGGCCAACTATCCGGGCGGCGCCGAGTTCCGGCTGACCGGCGCGATCGACACCGACAAGAAGCACTCGCACATCAACATGCTGCTGACCCGCGGCAAGCGCGTCGTCGCCGAGGCCGTGATCAAGAACGACGTGCTGCAGCGCCAACTCGGCGTCGATACCCAGTCGGTCTACGACTACCGTCAGGTCCACACGCTCGGCACGATCCTCGCGGGCTCGGCTTCGAACAGCGCCCACGGCGCCAACGGCATCACGGCCATCTTCATCGCCACCGGCCAGGACGCGGCCAATATCGCCGAGTCACAGGCCGCGATCGTTTACGGCCGGCTGCTCGAGAACGGTGACTACTACTGGTCGATCACGCTGACCAGCCTGATCGTCGGCACCTACGGCGGCGGCACCGCCCTGCCCACGCAGCGTGAATGCCTCGAGCTGCTCGGCTGCTACGGCAAGGGCAAGGCGCACAAGCTCGCCGAGATCTGCGCCGGCACCGTGCTCGCCGGAGATATCTCGCTGACCTCAGCGGTCCTCGCGGGCACCTGGGTCAACAGCCACGAGCGCTTCGGCCGTAACCGCGACGCGGATCAGGGCACCGGCGGCAACGGCCTGCAGGCCGTCCGCTGACAACGAGTCGGTCTAGTCCTCCGGGGCGCCTGAGTGAGGGCGCTCGCCCGCGCCGCGGGCCGGCCCATCGTCGGCACTGAGCGCTCGGGCCCGGTCACTTCCGAGCCCCGCGCGCCCCAGCACCGTGATGGCCGTCATGCTGGCGAAAGAGCCGGCCTGGAACGTGCCCTCAGGTGCTGAGGAGGGCTTCAGTATGCTGCGGCTTGCGTCCTCTGATGGCTCGGATGGCTTGCGCGAGCACGGCAGCAACGACGTAGCGACCGTTCTTGACCAGGAACCGGATCGCATGTCCGCGCGAGCCCACCCGCGCGTGCATCCGAGCCCAGTGGAAGACGATGCCTCCGATACAGGCGCGCCTCTCCAGTCGCCGCGAATCGCCGCCCGGATACCGTCCATGCTTGTCGTTGGCGACGAGCCATTCAGCGCCCTTGATGATCTGTGCTGTCTGGCGCACGATTTGGCCGTCGTGCGACCTATGCCACGTCGTGCACGGCTCGGTGATCTGCACGAATGGGCCGGCTGTCCCGAGCCTGTACAAGAGGTCCAGGTCATCAACCGGGAACCCTTCCCACCCGCCGACGGATTCGAATGACTGACGACGCACGACGATCGCGCTGGCACTGATATCGACGACTTCTTCCTTGGCGAAGTAGTCGTCGTACTGGACATAGCGGACCTGCTCCGGCATCGGACCAGGCTCGGGAACCTCCCCCTCGAACCAACGCATGGGACCCATCATCAGCGCCGGTGCGTGTCTCTCGGCAACTCTCAGGTACGTATCGATTGCCCAGGGCAGGAACGCGTCGTCACCGTCGAGATACGCCAAATAGTCGCCCGTCGCAACTTCGGTGCCGGCGTTGCGAGCGGCGCATGCCCCGCGGTTCTCGTCCAACAGGACCACGCGGGCACGGTCTCGATATTCACTGAGCAGCTCCCGAGTCCCGTCTGTAGATCCATCATCGACCGCGATGACTTCAAGTCCATCAACCGCCTGATTGAGCACTGAGTCCATCGCGGTCTGCACGAACTCCCGCTGGTTGTAAAAGATGATGATCGCGCTAAATCGCAAGGTGCGCTTCATAACGTCCTCCTGATCTCACTCCGGTCACGTGGTGCATTCAGCCGGGTCAAGGCCGCGATTAGCGCACGCCGCCACCGGCCGATAGGCACGCAGCCTCGGTCAGAGCCACCAATTCC
Source organism: uncultured Solirubrobacterales bacterium (assembly GCA_963834625.1). Classification (GTDB taxonomy): domain Bacteria; phylum Actinomycetota; class Thermoleophilia; order Solirubrobacterales; family Solirubrobacteraceae; genus Palsa-465. The sequence goes on from CAWICM010000003.1 coordinate 384,348, forward strand.
CCAGGCAGCCCCATCATCCGCTCGGTGGCCGTCTACGACGGCAGCCATCGCCTTCCCCTTTTTCCCGCGAAGACAGCCTGCCTTGGCCCGTCCAGTCCCGGTCCGGACGCCAGCGGCATGCTGCACTTAGATCGACTACGCGCGGCCCCCAGCCAAATTTGGCCCCTCCGCTACAAAAGGACGATAGCCAGTAGTGGCCGCTTCCCGCACCAGGGAGGGACCCTAGGATTATGCGGCCGGGTCAGATGTGTGACCTAGTCGTGACGACCGCCACGTTGAGGGCCATGGGCCACTACCGCATGGCCGGCACGAAGCGCTCGCGCAACGCGGTCTTCTTGAACTTGCCGGTCGCAGTGCGCGGGATCGCCTCGATGAACTCGATCCGGTCGGGCAGTTGCCACTTGGCGAAGTCGCTGCCGAGGTGCTCGCGGAGCTCCTCGGGGCTCGCCTGCATGCCGTCCCGGAGAACGACCGCAGCGAGCGGCCGTTCGCCCCATTTCTCGTCGGGGATAGCGATCACCGCGGCCTCAGCGACGGCGCTGTGACCCATCAGCTGGTTCTCGAGGTCGACCGAGGAGATCCATTCGCCGCCGGACTTGACGAGGTCCTTGGCCCGATCGCAGATTCGCATGCACCCGCGCTCGTTGATGCGGACGACATCGCCGGTCCGGAACCAGCCGTCGTCGGTGAACTTGTCGCCGCCCATCCCGCGGTGATATGCGGCCGCAACCCACGGGCCGCGGATCTCGAGTTCGCCCATCGCCTGGTCGTTCCAAGGAATCAGCGCTCCATCGTCGTCCCGAGCACGGATCTCGATCAGTGGGATCGGGGTTCCCTGGCGAGCGCGGTATTCGTACTGATCGCTCGGGGGGAGGGTCTCCAGCTCGGCGGGCAGCTTCGACAATGTCCCGAGCGGAGAGGTTTCGGTCATGCCCCAACCCTGGACGATCGTCAAGCTGTGACTCTCGAACGCCGCGATCAGGCTCGCCGGAACCGCTGCACCACCGAGGTTCACCGTCGCCAGGGCCCGCAGGTCCCATCGGTCAGGCTCGGCGTCGACGGCCTGAAGAACCGCCATCCACACCGTCGGCACTCCGGCCGTAAAGGTCACGCGCTCGCTTTCGAGCAGGTCCAGCAAGCTGACGGGATCCAGGCGAGGGCCGGGAAGCACCAGCTTGGCGCCGGTCAAGGCAGCCGTGTAGGGGAGGTTCCAGCCGTTGACGTGGAACATCGGAACGGCCGGCAAGATCGCGTCGCGTGAGCTGATCCCGAGAGCGTCCGGCAGGGCAAACACCAGCGAGTGCAGGACCAAAGCCCGATGCGAGTAGACGACGCCCTTCGGGCGGCCGGTCGTGCCGGACGTGTAGCACATGGCGGCGGCCCGTCGCTCGTCGATCGCCGGCCAGCTCATCGGCTCAGACTCCGCGAGGAGCGACTCATATTCGATCGTTCCAGCTGATGAAAAGCCGGAGTCCGAGACAACGATGACTTGGTCAAAGTCGTAGTCGATTGAGTCGAGGACATGGACCAAAGACTCGTCGACGACAACGACGCGATCCTCGGCATCCGCAGCGATGTAGCTCAGGTCGTCTGGACTCAAACGCGGGTTCAGCGTATGGATCACCGCTCCCATGAGCGGAACTGCGAAATACAGCTCGAGGTGCTCGGTCTGGTTCCAAAGCAGAGTCGCGACGCGGTCGCCATCCTCGATGCCCAGGCCGGCGAGCCCGCCCGCGAGCCGTCGGGCGCGCTGGGCGCACTCGCCAAGGGTCGCACGACGCACGGAGCCATCCGGACGGCGAGAGACGACCGGCGCGGCCGAATTCAGCCGCTCTGCCCGCTCGACGAGCACTGTCAGCGACAGTTGAAAGTCGTCCATCATCAGACCGTTCAGCATGGCTTTCTCACTTTCTCGCGTACGTCTCTAAATCAACGCTCTGGTCCTTGGTGGACTTTCGAAGCGACGGGCTGTCTCCGGCCTGGGGCGCCGTGGCGCCGCCGTGTCTCTTGCTCGCGCGTCGGTCTAGGACAAGCGACCGGCGAGTTCCGGCGCCGACCGACCCTGGCTGCCCGCGATGATTCCGGTGGTCAGCAGCATCCAGCCGGCGAGCTCCGCACCGTGCTTGACCATGCTGGTGATCTGGTACGCCCAGCTGTAATCGCTGGCCGTGCTGGCGTCGGCCGCCAGCCCGAACTTGTGCAGGAGCAGCGACAGCGCCATGAGGACGAGTCCGGCCCAAACGACCCCGCGGGGGCGGCGGGAATCGCGCCACGTCAGCCCGCAAATCAGCACGAAGACGCAGGCCAGCGGTACCGCCAGGATCTTCTCGTTGAAGGCGGTGAGGCCTCGGACGAGGACCAGGGCGATCAACAGGGCGCCCAGCCCGAGCCATGCCCGGCGGTGCGTGGGGTCGCCGCTGCCGAGCCGGGCGCTCCAGCGGTAGCGCTGGGCAAGTCCGCCCCTCACGCCGCACGCGGCGGCGACGGCGGCCTGTGCCAGCAGGCTCACTAGACCGAACACGCTGTCGCGCTTATCGGAGTTGAACGCTCTGACCTGGAGGTTCCAGACCTTGAAGTCGATCGCCTGGCTGACGGCCTGCAGCACTACCAGCACGACGGTCACTAGGAGGCCGGCAATGATGATGCGGCGCACCTGATCCGAAACGGTCGGAATGACGCGCGCGGGGACCGGGGGGCGGTCGTGGACGAGAGTCAACTGGTTCATGTGGGCAAGAGCCTGGCAAAACGATCGCTCGCGAACCCTGGCCGAAAGCCCAGATCACGGGCCGCGCAACCCATCGGATCGCGGGGGCCCGCCAGCGGATCTGATTCGCGGCACGAATCGCCTGCCCATCGTGAGCCGACTCGACCCGCACACGCGGTCGGCAGCGGCCTCGTCCTGTGCCCTGGCCGAAGGGTCAGGTATCCGCCCGGTCCCTCGTCTGGGATTAGCGCGTGTGGGCAATCCTGGCCTAGCGCGTCGGGGGTATTCCCGTGCATGCTGCGCGCCATGAGCTCTGTGACCCAGATCAATTCGCGTCGCCCGCCGGCCGCTCCCCGTACGGACCGGCCCACCGGCAAGACGTTCTTCGCGGGCGACCTGGTCGCCGCCATGGACGAACGCAGCCGGACCCTGCTGGGCCGCTCCGGCCTCGAGCGCCGGATCCGACTGGTTCCCCGCAGCCTGATGATCGCCGACCTGCTCGGGCTCAGCTTCGCTTACCTCGTCACCACGCTCTTTTGGGGAGAGGGCGGCACGCTCGGCTCCACCAAGGAGATGGTGATCTTCTTCTGCACCCTGCCGTGCTGGCTGGTAGTCGCGAAGCTCCAGGGCCTCTACCGGGCCGACCAGGAGGTCGCGGACCACTCGACGGCCGACGACATAGTGAAGGTCTTCAACCTGGTGACGATCGGCGTTTGGGTGCTGCTGGTCGCCTCGCGCCTGTTCGGCCGCACCAGCCCGAGCATCTATGCCCTCATGACCTTTTGGGCGATCACCATCTGCTCCCTCCCCTTGGTGCGCACCGTTACGCGGCGCCTGTGCCGGGCGTCCCGCGCCTACGTGCAGAACACGCTGATCCTCGGCGCCGGCGAGGTTGGACAACTAATCGCCCGCAAGCTGGTCAAGCATCCCGAATACGGCTTGAACGTCGTCGGCTTCATCGACCGGAATCCGAAGACCCGACGGGGCGACCTGCCCGAGCACCTGGCCATTCTCGGTGGTCCCGAGCGCCTCGCCGAGGTCGTAAAGAGCCTCGACGTGGAGCGCGTGATCATCGCGTTCTCCAACGAACGAGCTGACGAACTGCTGGGGCTGCTGCGTCAGCTGCGGGCTTTCCCCTTGCAGATCGATCTCGTGCCGCGACTGTTCGAGCTCGTCGGGCCCCGCGTGACTATGCACTCTGTGGAGGGCCTCCCTCTGCTGGGCCTACCACCCAATCACGCCTCGCCGGTTGCCCGTCTGCTCAAACGCGCTATCGACATAGCAGTGTCCGCGCTCGCGCTCTTCGCGTTGGCACCGCTGTTCGCCTACATCGCGCTACGAATTCGTCTGGACTCTGACGGCCCCGTGTTCTTCCGCCAGACGCGCCTCGGCACGAGCATGAAGGAATTCACCGCGCTGAAGTTCCGGACCATGAAGGTCGATACGGACCAGTCGGTCCACCAGGAGGCAGTGCGCCTGTCGGCGTCGGGCAGTACCGACACTGAGGGAGGCGTGTACAAGCTCGAGCGCGCAGACGCGGTGACCGGCTTTGGCCGGGGGCTACGCCGCACCAGCCTGGATGAGCTTCCGCAGTTGATCAACGTCCTTCGCGGTGACATGTCGCTCGTCGGTCCCCGCCCGTGCATCCCCTACGAGACAGAGAACTTCGAGCCGTATCATTTGGAGCGATTTGCCATGCCTCAGGGCATCACCGGGCTCTGGCAGGTCACCGCTCGCGCCAATTGCACCTTCGTCGAAGCGCTGGACATGGATGTCGCGTACGTGCGCGGCTGGTCGCTGTGGCTGGACCTTCGGCTCATACTGCGCACTCCGCTCCAACTGCTGCGTCAGCGCGCGTCGACCGCGTAGGCCCGGCGCGTGGAGACTGACCTACCGGTGCGTTCCAGCGAGAACGAACTCTCGATCGATGCGGTACGGACGGGCGTGCGGATGTCGACGTCCGCTTATCGACCTGAGCGTGGGCGCGATTTCGGCGCCCAGGTCCCGCGCGAGGCTCGAGCCATGCCGCGCCCGTTGCTGCTCGCCAGTGCGGCCTTCGTGCTCGTGCTCGCGAGCAATCTCGTCTCGCTCGGCTTTGACCACCTGCAGACAACACTGATCAACGCCAACTGGGAGTACAGCTGGTCGCACGACGTTGACACGATCCTTCTTGGGATCGGCGTCGTCACGAGCCTTATCGGCGCGAAGGCCACCAGATCAGATCGGCGGCTTTGGAACGCAACCGCGGCAATTCTCGCCCTCCTCTTCCTCGATGAGATATCGGCGCTGCACGGGCAGCTCGGCAACCTCGACAAGCTGCTCTACGCACCGATCCTGGCGGCGCTCGTCGTTTGCGTCTGGCGCCTCGCTTCAGACACGCCCGAACGGGCTCTGGTCGTCTGGGGCCTCGCCACGCTGCTGATCGCCTTCGCGATGCACGTTGCCGGCCTTCACCTGCTCAGGCCGCTGGGCTACACCAACCACGTCTACCAGGCCGGCGTCGGGTTCAAAGAGGGAACCGAACTCGCCGGTCTGATCCTCGTGGTCGCCGCGCTCTGGCGACGCGCACGCCAAACGACGTAGCCAGCCGTCCCCATCAGCCCGTCGCAGCCGGGCCAAACCCGGGCGCGGGACCGCGTCTCGCGGCAAACCGGGATACTCGCACTCAGCGTCTGTGATCGCTCGAGCGATCCCGTTCAACGCTCGGCAAAGCATCCCGCCGACGGACATGCGCCGTCGTGACTCCAAAGTCGCCGATCTCCGTTCACCCGGCCGCGACGGAACCCTGCCGCTCTCGAGAACGCGGCCGTAACGCGAGAGCCCGAGGCGCGAGGAGCCCATACCTAAGCGGCGCCCCTATTCATGAACCATCGTCCTGGCTTACTTGGCAGAAGACCGATCGAGCCGGGCTCCCGAGCCATGCGCTATCCGCGTTGCATTCCCGGGCGGACTCGGCGCCGCCGACTGCGATGGTCACGATCCGCATGGATCGGTTATCGCTTCAGAACACGCGACGGCGATGGTTCCTCGCGGCCTCTGATCCACAAACGAAGCGAGACGCGATGGCGGGGTCCGTGTGGCGGGATGCGGCCTCAGAGGCGCGCTCGCGCGACTGCCTGGGCGAGTCGCGTGCCGCCGTACCAGCTGCCCGACACGAACCGCATGATCGGGCCGAAGCTCCTCGCCGCGGGCGCACCGAGAAAGTGCAGGCCCGGCACCGAGCTCTCGAACCCGCGGCCGAGTACCGGGTAGCCGTCGACCACCTGTAGGTCGCCAACGAGCCCGTCGCTCAGGAATGGGTAGCGGCCGACGTTGACCTTGTAGCCGGTCCCGAACATCAGATGATCGACCTCGCGTGTGGTCCCGTCCGACAGCGTGAGCTCGAGCCCCTTGCCGGAGGGCGCGGCGCCGGTCAGCTGGGTCGCCTTAGTGACCTTTATCCCGTCAACGCGCACCTTGACGAAGTAGGAGCAGGCGGGGCGGATCGAGCGCTGGGCGATCGTGTCCTGGGTCTCGCGCGGAAGCTTTGTGAACAACGCTGGCGCGGCAACCAGCCGGCTGTACCAGAGCGGACCGACATCGGTCGGCGCATACGCGACCTTGCCGAAGCGGCCCATGAAGTGGATCGGGGACCAGCTACGCAGCCATACGATCTCCGCACGCCGAGCGATCAGCTCGACCTCCGCCCCGCGCTCGTCCATCAGTACAGCCGACTCGAAGGCGCTCTGACCGGCCCCCACCACGGCCACCCGTTGGCCGGCGAAGCAAGCCAGGTCCTCGTGGTGTCCGGTGTGTGAGACGCGACCGGGGGGCAGATGGTGGAATCCCGGCGGCACGTTCTCGAACGCGGCGATACCGCAGGCCACCACAACCCGGCGCGCGGTGACCTGTTCGCCGTCGACGAGCTCCAGCAGAAAGCCGGATCCATGCCGGGCCACCCGGCCAACCATGCGCGTGTCCACGTCCGGGACCGCGCTCCGCTGAACCCATGATCCATAGTCGACGAAACGTCGAAGCGACACAGGATGACCGAACTGCTCGCCGATCTCGGCCATGTAGCTCGTGAGCGAGAGCGGTCCGACCGGCTCGATCATGTTCGTCGCGCTCATGTTCGAGCGCAGCCGCATCCCCTTTGGCATGCTCCGCCAGAACGACATCGGGGCCCCGAACACCTGCGCTGAGACACCCGCTCGCCGCAGATGGACGGCAGCCGACAGGCCGTGGGGGCCGGCTCCGATCACGGCCACCTCGAGGTCGGGGGGGTTCCCGGCCCCGGCGCCGATCAGGTTGGCGGCGGCATCGAACTCACTCCGCCCCGTCTCGGTCATAACTTCATCGACGAACAATTCAAATACCTCTCTTGATTGCGAGATAGGGCAGGAGGGCCAGCTCGGCGAAGCCAGGACGGAGATCGTCGGGCGCGAACACGGACTCGACGTCGGACACACGCAGAGACCGCAGATAGGCTCGCCAGTCGAGCCGGCGTGCCGCTAGCTCGATGGCGGCTGTCGGAAAATCGGTCGCGAGCCTGATCCACGAGATCCCGGGGCGCGCCTCCACCCCGCTCGGGACCGGGAGTCCAACCTGGTCCGCGTAAAGGAGGTGGGGGAAGTCCACTCCCGCCCGCTGGCCCAAGCTGTGATAGCCCCAGGTGCGGGCGTTCACATCCAGGAGCTTGGTCGAGCCGTCGCGCCTGTCGTGCTTGTACTCGAGCTCGACCAGCCCGTAATAGCCGATCGAGCGCAGGAATCGCACCGACATCTCCTCGACCTCGGAAGCCTCGACCGTGCGCACGAACGTGCTGGCGCGGCCAAAATCAACTGGGTGCTGGCGCAGCCGCTTGACCAGCATGCTCGCCAACGGAGCGCCGTCCTTGAACATGCCGCAGTAGGCCAGCTGGGTCTCGCCGTCACCCGGGATGAGCTCCTGGACAACCACCTCCTCGCTCCCGACGACGGCCGCCGCCGCGCGGACGCGGAGAGCCAGCTCCTCCCGCGTGTCGGCTCGCCACGCCTTGCATTTGGTCGCGTAGAAGAAGTGCTCCTTGATTGCTGGCTTGATGACATACGGCGGCTCTCCGTCCACGGCGTCGAGCTCCTCCTCCGTCGAGACACGCCACGTGCGGGGCACCGGGATGCCGAGCTCGGCGGCCCGAGCATAGGTGTTGCGCTTGTCCCAGGCCCATTGCGTCACCGACCAATCCGGCGTCGGGATGCGGAAGTGTTCGAGCAGCCGCGACCGGTGGCGCGAGAGCGCCGCGACGGTCTCCTCGCGCGTGGGGAAGACGACCCAGCGTTCGACATCGCGATGCTCGGCGACGGCGAGAAGCGCGTCCACGGTGCCCTCGTCGGTGCGAAGGTCGGGGAAATGGTACGAGCCCGTCGCGTAACGGGAGTGGCGGCTGATCGAGTGCTCGTCGTCGATCACCACGACATCGACCCCTCGACGCCCCAGGCTGCGGACGATGCCGAGCCCCTGGTAGTCGCCGCCGATGACGACCGCTCCGGGGGTCGCACTCACCAGCTTCCCCCCTCGAACGTCACTCGACCTTCGAGCGCGGCTGGCCCAGCCACCCGCCACGTCGATCCGTCGTGCTCGAGCCAAGACTCAGCCCGCCGCCGCCACCATGCGCTCACCTCGCGCGGGAGTGCCTGCCACGCGGTGGGGTCGTCGGCAAACCGCTCCAGGAACCGCGCGTACGCGCCGAATATCCGCTCGTCGGTCAAATAGTCGGGGTGCGTATCCATCAGGGCCATTCCCCCCTGCCCGCGCAGGAAGTTCGCCTTCTCAACCCAGGCGGTTTCGTCATCGTGGCCCAGAATCACGAACAGCGTGTGGTCCTGGCGCAGGGTCAGCGGCAGCTCGACGATCTGGCCGTTGAAGAACGGCAGCCACGTGCAGCATCCACCGTTCTGCGGCTCGAACGGATCCGTGTCCGGCCACGACGATTCATACTCGAAGTTCAGCGATCCCATCCAGTCGTAGTTCCGGTGGCTCGCGGCCGAGCGAAATCCGACGGCGTCCCATCGGTCCGCCGCCTCGTACGCAAGGGGCAGACGGTCGTGCCACGTAGACCACGACTCGAGATCCCGGCCATCGTGGTAAATGCCGTGAACGCCCACCTCGAATCCGGCATCGATGAGATCGGCAACGCAGGACTCATCGATCTCATATCGCTTGGGCACGAGGTTCCACGAAGATCGCAGACCGTGCGCGCGCTCGAGCTCCGCCACGGGACCGACCGCCGCGAGCCCTTCGGCCAACTCCACGTCATGGGTGAGGACGAACGCCCACTCGTAGCCGTTCGGCCACGGCGCGATGCACGGCACCGGCTCTCCGGTGAGACCCGAGAGGATGGCGAACATAAGCTCGAAGAAGTCGTGCAGGCACGTTTCGACCGGCCAGCGCGGGAAGGGCGAGCGGGCTTGCACGCGAGCGAACCGGCGTCGCAGCCAGATCTGCAGCGGCCGGGGCAGCAGCGGGCGCGCCCGGTAATAGAGCACCATCAGCGCGCGGCGAACGCCGAGCGTGCGCTCTCCCGCCGTGGTGGACAGGTACCGCTCGCTCCAGAAGCTCTCCACAACCTCGTCGGGATCAAACGGGAGGAATACGGTGCCGTCCTCGGCGCGCCAGATCGAGGCGATCGACGTGCCGTCGGCGGACACGATCGTCCGAGCCCGCTCCCAGGTGCCTCCGTACCCGCGCAGCAGCGGCTCGGCCAGCTCGTCGCTCAGCAACCGGACAAACAGCGGGATCTCGTTCGCCTGATCGGTACCGAGCAGCGTGCTCGCCACCACCGGTCCGTCGATGCCCCGCTCCCACAGCAGCCCCGGACCGCCTTCCGAGGGATATAGCTGCTCAAACCCGCCGCTCCCCAACTCGGGATCGAGCTCGTATGGCACCCGGAAATGGTCGAGTACCGTCAGCCGACTCGAGGCATAGAACAAGCCCCCTGCTGGAACCTCGTCCAGCAGATCGAAGGTTGCGTCGATTGCGGTCACAGCCGCTCCCCCGACAGTTCTCTAACCAAGCGCATGTGTGCGTCCATCCTTCTTGACCCCTGAGACTTCGCCCGACCCCGTGTCCTACAAACGACCTGGGAAGCAGGGCTTTTTTCCTGCCTCGCAGAACCACCCCTCCGGGTAGTCGCGCGCCCGCGATTTTGTGCGGAGCCGCGACGTGCCGGGGAGCCTGCAGCGGCGAGCCCCTGATCCGAACCCGCTGCGTTTGTTAGGTCTTTTCCTTACCAACCAAGTCCGTGGCTCGTCGCTTCCACAACTGCCCCGGGGCTAAACCATCGTTCAGGGTAGGTGCCTCCATACAGGACGATGGAAGGGCGAAGTGCGAGTAGCACGTCAATACAGTCGCTCCCTGCCATGGATACCAATGCAGCGACTGATCGGATCTTGCTCGTTGCTTGTCCCGGCGGACACATCCTCCAGATGCTGGCCCTCAAGCCGGCATGGGAGGATCTCGATCACCACTGGGTGACGCTTGAAGCGGCGGATACGAAGTTCCTCCTCGATCCCGAGAATCGGGACTTCGCGCACGGTCCAACCGCGCGCAACATCCCAAACTTCTTCAGGAACCTTCGCCTGGCATGGAAGATCGTCCGGCGCTACAAGCCCGACGTGATCCTATCCACGGGTGCGGCGCTGGCGGTCCCATTCTTCGTCGTCGGCCGTCTGCTCGGCGTTCGACTTGTCTACGTCGAGAGCTTCACCAGGGTGCAGCGTCCAGCCCTGACCGGGCGCCTTGTCTATCCTTTGACCAACGCGTTCTTCGTCCAATGGCCAACCAGCTCCCGTCGCAGACGCGCGATCTACGCCGGCAGCGTCATTTGATCTCCTGCCGCTCTAGGTCGAGCTCATTGGCAAGACGCTGTCCGAGGCGGTCGGTCGCTGAAACTCGTGTCGTGGCTCCGCCGGCTGTGTCAGTTTGTGGGCCGCCTAACCCTCCGGCCAGTCTTGCCGGTCCAAACCGGGGGTACGCCCTAGTGGCGACCCAGGTTGCGAAGTACGGTTGACGACATGTGCGGAATCTGTGGAGTTTTTCAGGTAGGAGGCCCGCCGAGGACGGTTGTCGGCCCCGGGGTCATCGACCGAATGACCGATGCGATGGCTCATCGGGGCCCCAACGATCGAGGCATCTATGTCGCCGATGGCGTCGCGCTGGGCGCTCGTCGCCTGAGCATCATCGACCTCGATGGTGGTCACCAGCCGTTCGGCAACGAGACCGGCGAGATCTGGGCAGCCCAGAACGGCGAGCTTTACAACCACGCGAGTATTCGAGAGCAGCTGACGCGCGAGGGACACTCGCTGCGATCGCGGTGTGACACCGAGATCATCCCGCACCTCTACGAGCGCGAGGGGACGTCCTTCCCGAGTTCGCTGGTGGGTAAGTTCGCGATCGCGCTGTGGGATGGGACGCGCCGCCGCGCCGTCCTGGCACGCGATCGCCTCGGGATCAAGCCCCTCTACTACGCCCACGTGGGCGATGTGGTGGTGTTCGCGTCTGAGCTCAAGAGCCTGCTCTCGAGCGGGCTCATCACGCCGCAACTTGACTACGAGGCGATCGGCGCCTATCTGACGCTGGGCTACATCCCGGCTCCACGCACGCCGCTGGCCGGCGTTCGCAAGCTTGCACCTGGCACTGCCCTGATCGTGGACCCCACCGGAGTGAGGGAGGAGCGCTACTGGTCGTTCCCCCACCCCGCGCCGGAAGAGTCGATGTCAGAGCAGGAGGCCGGCGAACGTCTGCTCGCGGAGGTCGAAGCAGCCGTCACACGTCGCCTGATGAGCGACGTGCCGTTGGGGGCGATGCTCAGCGGCGGGCTCGATTCCAGCCTGATCGTGGCGCTCATGGCCCGCAACATGTCCGAGCCCGTGAAGACGTTTTCGGTCGGATTTGCCGAGGCCGGAGCCGACAACGAACTCGCCGACGCCCAGCTGGTCGCCAGTGCCTTCGGAACTGATCATCATCCAATCGAGCTCTCGTTCTCTGAGCAATCGCTCTCGCTGGATGAGTTCGCGTGGTGGCTCGACGAGCCCGTCGCCGACCTCGGCGCGCTCGGCTTCCTGGCTCTCTCCAAGCTGGCATCCACGCATGTGACCGTGGCGCTGTCAGGTCAGGGCGCCGACGAGCTCCTCGCCGGGTACTCCCGGTACTGGCGCGCCGCGGCCGTCGGCCGGGTCCGGCGCCTGCCCGGCCCGGCTCGCAAGATGGGCGAGGCCGTGCTGCGTCAGGCCGGCGGCCGCTATGCCCAATTCGCCAATGCGCTTGCCGCATCGGGTCCAGCCGAGCGCCAGCTCGCGCTCCGCGGACAGTGGGTCCCAGCCGAGCTGCAGCGTGCCTTGGCGCGTGGTGGGCTGGCCGAAGTCGGCACCGGTGCGGCGTTGCGGGCGATCGAGCCGCACGCCGAGGGCCTACACGACGACCCGCTGCTGGCGAGCCTCTATCTCGATTCGCAGCTGATCCTCGTCGACGACATGATCCACTACTTCGATCGGGCCTCGATGGCCTATTCACTCGAGGTGCGCGTACCGTTTCTCGACCATCACGTCGTCGAGCTCTGCGCGACGATCCCCAGCCGCTACAAGCTGCGCGGCACCAACACCAAGCGCCTCCTCAAACAGGTTGCCCGCGGACTGGTGCCCGACAACGCGATCGACAAGCGCAAGACCGGCTTCTTCAGCGGCGTCGCCCAGCAGTGGATGCGGGAGCAGCTCAAAGGCCCGGCGTCGGCTTACCTGTTGGACGAAGGCCTGGCGTGCGGTGAATTTCTCGATGCGGGCGAGGTCCGGCGAATGACGCTCAACCATGCTCACGGTGAACCAACAGACATTGGCGCCCTCTACGCGGTGCTGATGCTGGAGGTATGGCTGTCCTCGGTGCTGCCCCAGGCGAGTGCCGCACCGACGCCGGAGCGCGAATCCATTGAGGTCTCGACATGACCGACCAGCTCTCCTACGTACTGATCACGCCGACCCGGAACGAGGCGACAAACCTTCGCCGGCTTGCGCCTTGCATCGTGAACCAGACCATCCTCCCGCGGGAATGGATCATCGTCGACAACGGCTCGACCGACGAGACGCCGGCGATCGCCCGGGAGCTGGCAGAGGAGTATCCGTGGATATCGCTGCTGGAGATCCCTGGGGAGACCGTCGCCGTCCGCGGCGCCCCGGTCGTCAGGGCCTTTCACGCCGGAGTCGCTGCGCTTGACGGTCCGGCCGACGTCGTCGTCAAGCTCGACGCCGACATCTCTGTGGAGACCGATTACTTCGCCCGCCAGCAGCAGGCGTTCGACGAGGATCCGACTCTCGGGATCGGGGGAGGTCTATGCATGGAGCCACAGGAGGACGGCTTCTTCGAGGCCGCTCGGGTCGTTTACGACCACGTGCGCGGAGCCATCAGGGCCTACCGCTGGGCGTGTCTGCTTCAGGTGACCCCGCTCGAGGAACGCATGGGCTGGGACGGGATCGACGAGATGAAGGCCCAGGTGAACGGCTGGCGGACGCGGACGATTCCCGGCCTCAGCTTCCTGCACTTCCGCGTCTACGGATCCCGCGAGTCGCGGTGGTCCCGCTGGACGCGAGAGGGCGACATGTCGCACTTCATGGGATATCGGCTGTCCTATCTCCTCGCCCGCACGGCGTACTACGTGCGCCAGGAGCCGGCTGCCGTGGCCATGGTCTGGGGATACGCGGGCGCGGTGGCACGCCGTAAGCCGCAGCTCGACTCTCAGGAAGCGATCGCCCACCTTCGGGAGCTTCAGAGCCTTCGCGCGCTTCCGAGCCGGATTCGCGAAAAGCTGGGCTTCGCGGCCTAAATTCGACTCCAACGCAGACCTCGGCGTATCGCTCTGACGCGGGTCGGGCCAGCTCGGCCGGATCGCGCAAGTCCGCTCGCCATTTCACCGTTGATTGGCTATTCGAGCACGCGCTCGTCGTCGGACGAGTCAGCGACCTAGCCGAAAGGGACCTGGACGTGAAGCGTCGGAAACGGCTACCCGGCCTCGCAATTGCCGCAGTGGTCATCTTGATCGCGGGATGTGGCGGAACCAAGTTGGTCGCTTCCAGTGGGCAGAGCGTCACTCCTCCGGGCGCCACCACGGCCCTCACGGTCAAGGTGGGAAACGTTTATTCGGCCAGCTACTGCTGGCATTTGATCGACGGGCGCTGGGTCACCGGAGAGCCGCATTCGACTACGGCGTGTGTGCCTGACCCAACCTACGCGACCGGGAACCAGCAGGACGACGGCTCCGTCCCGATCCCACGCTGCTACACCTGCAAACTCGCCGATTGGACGCAAGCCGAAGCGCATGCGGCCGCGAGCTTGCAGGCGAGCAACAGAGGTGATGCCAGCGCAGCGCAGCACGGATGGCCGCCCTCCGTCCGTTCCAGGTTCGTGAGTGCATGTGCAAACGACGCCCCGCAGTCGGAGTGCGGCTGCATCGCGAACGTCCTTGGGCGACAGATTCCCGCGGACCAGTTCAACGACGGTGATACCTCGATCAACGACCCACGCGTTGAGGCCGCGATCAAGACGTGTAAGTCGGCAACAAACTAGCGCGCCGCTGGGCGCGACGGCGCCGAGCGTTCCGAAGCTGCGTGTGTCGACGTTCATCGCAGATCGACACCCCCGCTGCGACAGCCCATTGCTGGGGCCGGGTCCTCGCAGCCCGGAGGTGCCGCCGCACTAGTTATGTGGCGCCCGGTCCGTTTCTCACGGAGAACGGCCACAATGGCATGGGCGGCAGGTTAGTTGCGCAAGTTGGCTTTTAGGCTCAGTAGGATCAGGTCCGGGCGATCGCGGTGATGTCGGTCTTCCGCCGCGCGGGGGTAAGTCTGTAACTGCGCTTGCTGCGGGTCGCTCGGTAGCCATACTGCCGGAACGAGGGGCGACCTTGGTGGTCGAAACACGCAGGACTCTGGCGGCAAGGCACTTCTTGTTGTGACGGCAGCCTGCTTGGTTACGGCTTGGATGCTCGGGCCCGCATCCCGCCGCCCGCCCACTTCGCGAGCCCGAGGGCGGCCGACGACTATTTCCCTAGTCGGAGGGAACCTTTCCAGGCGCGCCAACGTACGCGGAATGTCACTCTCGGCCGTCGGGGCGGTTACCGCCATAGCGTCGCTCGAGCGGCCAGTGTCAACACGCTGCTGCAACTACTTCACGCCAGCGACAAGCACGGGAAGGGTCGTACTCGTGGCCGCTAGAGCGCGGCGACCGTGCGCGGCACAGTATGGGAAATGGCAGATCGCTGCGCCGGGACGCTCACCGTCGTTCTGCGTGGCACCGTGGATGTAGCCGATTTCAGGGCCCGCCAGGCGGTCGCGATCACCGCCGGTAATAGATATCTCGCCTGAGCACGTTGACTACGCGAGCAACCGGTTGCTTCGCATGGCCACCCGGGGAACCTGAGTTTGCGCGCATCGGGTTGGGACAACTGCGACACCGGCCGGCGCAGAAGCATCCGCAAGCGTACGCGTAACACATGGTTGTGGCATCAGCCGCAGAGGCGAGTGCTACGATCGTGCACGGCCGGTACGCTCAGTCTCAAAGCGATCCGATTTTTCCGCTCGTGACGCGGCCTCCCACGTCGGGGTTGCGAAGATCGCGGGTGATTGGGAGGCGGTGGCACCGAGCGCTAGTGTACGTCCTCTCGCGCTAGCATCGCGGGCGCAGTCCTCATTGGCGAGGTGAACGGTACTGTGCCGGAACGCGAGTAGACTCACCGTCGCCTCCGAGGATCAGAAGGGCTACGAAATGCGATCGACTGTCGTCTGCTGGACCTTGCTCATCCTTCTCGTGGTCGCCGGCCCAGCGGCCGCGCGCCGGATAGCGCCGGCGCGCGGGCACCGGCTGAACGTATACGTCAGCCAGACCGGCGCGCGGGCACACAACGGCCGCAGCTGCGCCAGCGCCCAATCGGTTGGCTGGTTGAATGCGCCGAACCACTGGGGGCCCGGGGCGCCCATCCATCCGGGCGTCACCGTGAATCTATGCGGCGCGATCTCCTCAACCGTCGTCGCGCACGGGAGTGGCCGGCCGGGTCGTCCGATCACGATCCACTTCGAGCGCGGCGCGAGAATCAGCCTGCCGGTCTGCCCCGGGCGCGGCACAGGTTGCCTGAATACGAACGGGAACCGCTACCTCACGATCGACGGCGGGCGCAACGGCGTGATCGAGAGCACGAGCAACGGTACGACGCGGACCCACCGAGTCAGTGATGCTCTCGGCATCTGGGCCTTGGGGTGCACCGGGTGCGTCATCGAGCACCTCACGATTCGGAACATGTACGTCCACACCTCGCCGAGCGATACGGGCGCGGACTCGGACAACGGAATCATGTTCTCCGGCAGCAATCTCACGATCCGCGACGACACGCTTCATGATGACCAGTGGGCGCTAGTGGCGGAGTGGCAGAACGGCGACGCCAACATCCGGATACATGGCAATGACATCTACAACATCGACCATGGGTTCGCGTCGACGGCCGGGTTCGCCGGCGGACGGATCGGACCGGTGTACTTCTACAGGAATCGGATCCACGACTATGCCAACTGGGATACGACGAACGCCCGCTATCACCACGACGGCGTCCATTGCTATACGTACGGCGGTCACGGCCCGGCGCATTACGTCGGCCTCTACATCTACGACAACCGATTCGGGGGCACGACCGGGGTCGACATGACGTCTCACGTGTTCATCGAAGGCGGCACCGGGGGTGGCGCTACGCCCTGCGCCGACTCGACATCACCAATTTTCATCTTCAACAACGTCCTGTCCGCGGACACGGTCATCAACAACGGCCTAATGGATCCGGCCTCGGGCCAACCTCGGGTCTACAACAACACGTTCATCGGTCACAGCACCCACGGCGGCTCCTGCTACACCTCGAACAGCGACGCCAACCACGAAGCCTTCGAGGACAACCTCGTCACGACCTGCGACGGCTTGATGTACAACAACGAGCTCGGGATCTACCTACCTGGCAGCCCCGACTACAACGTGTACGCGGACGGCGGCGGAAATGCGTTCATCTGCGGCGGTTCCTACGTCGCGTTCCGGCAGTTTCGCCGATGGAAGGCATGCGTGCACGGTGACGGCCACTCGCGTACCGCCCGCGATGCCGGGCTCTCGCAAGGCGGTGCGCCCGGGCGAGGGTCCCCCGCGAGGCGCGCGGGCAAGAACCTGAGCGATCTGTGCCGAGGAGCGCTCGTCCCGCTGTGCGTCGCGATCGACGGCCGCAGACGCCCGCGATCAGGTCGCTGGGACGCGGGCGCTTATTGAGCGCCGTTGGGGGCGCCCGCTGAGCTCGCGCCCTCGAAAGGCGGCGGCACCCGCCCGAGCAGGGTGCGCAGAGCGCGCGCGGAGCACGCCCGGCGCGATTCTCGAAGCTCGGCGTCCTGGGTCAGGTAGCCTGACCTCAGGACGTGTCCGATCGCGTAGCCGAGCAGTGCCAGGCGATATCGAGCCGGAGACAGGTTCTTCTCGAGATATTGCTGTCGCGCGTAGGCATCTTGCGCGACCAGTCGCTCGTTCAGACCCGCCTTGCCCGCGTGGTGGATGATCGTCATAGCCGGCACGTGATGGACCTCCCACCCGAGGCGGTTGATGCGCAGGCAAAGATCGGGCTCCTCCGAATACAGGAAGTACCGCTCGTCGAAGGCGCCGGCTTTGAAAACGGTGTCGCTACGCGCCAGCATGAATGACCCCGACGTCCAGTCGCACCGGATCTCCCGGTCGTAGACAGACTGCTTGCGCACCCGCTCGCCGAGCCAGGAGGCGTCGAAGGGCAGGCGCTCCGAGCCAAGCGACGCGAAGAGGTAACGCGCCGCGCTGGGAAATCTTCGGATCGTGGGATGGAGCGTTCCGTCCGCGGCCACCTGCCGGCACCCGATGAGCCCGACGGAGGGCCGCTCCTCCATCAAGTCCAGCAGCTCGCCGAACGTCCCGTCGACGATCTCTGTGTCGGGGTTCAAGAACAGCACCCACGGAGCGGTCACGAACTCAAGGCCTGCGTTGTTACCAGCGGAGAACCCGCGGTTCTCGGCGCGTACGGTCTTCACCTGCGGAAACTCTCGCTCGATCAGCTCAACGGAGTCGTCGGTGGATCCGTTGTCGACGACGATCACCTCCAACCGCACATCCCCTGCGTGCGCGTAAAGCGACGACAGGCACGGCACGAGCCAGGGAGCCGAGTTGTAGGAGACGATGATGACGGCGAGGTCACGCATGCTGAACACCTCCGGTCACAGGCGGTTGCTTGGTCAGGGGCGGGAGTTGCAGCACGATCGAGGCGAACGCGATCACCGCGTACAACACCAGTACGGCTTGGATGAATCCGAACGCGTCGTAGGTTGCCATCCCGATGAGAAACGCCATGAGGGACCCGGCCAGCGCGACCGGTAACCAACCCTCTGGATGTTCTCGCTCGAGTTTGGCCCGCTTTCCAAGCTTCCGCATCACGTGCACGAACAGCCACAGCCAGCCTAAGAAGCCGAACAGTCCCGTCTCGAGGAAGGTTCCGAACCACTGATCGTCGAGCACCTGGGCGTTGTTCTGGGCCGGCACCTGCTGATCGGCCGCTAGCCGTCCGACGATGCGGGTCCCATATCCCTCGCCGAACAGCGGATCGTGCTTGAGATATTCACTGTGGAGCTCGGGCCCGATCCGAGATAGCCGCGTCGCTTGCTGCTTCTGACCGTGGCCATAGAAGGTCGCGCTCTGCGACGCGACGAATCCGCCCTTCGGAAAGAACCCTTGAATCATCCCTGAGATCGATCCGGGCACCACAATGTTCATCACCACCACGATCGGGATCAACGCGGGCCAGCGCCGCAGGGTTGGCCCCGGTCGCATCCACGCGAACACGATGAGCACCCCGACCATCTCGATCAGCCCCGTCTTCGATCCGCTGGCCAGCGCGCCCACCCCCAGGATGATGACGGCGACCCACCACCATCGCTTGCGACCGCTGATGGCAAGGTAGATAGCCAGGGGCATCAGCATCACCATCACGTTGGCCAGCTCGATTGGATGTCCGGCCGAGCCCACAGCGCGAAGACTGCCATTGCGTGAAAGCTGATTCAGTTCGGCCCCGAGGCTGAACTGGAACATCGGGACGAAGCGGTGCAGATGGTCGAAGATGTTGTAGCCGTTCTCGCGCTGAACGACCGCACCCAGCGCCTCGATGCACCCCGCCGACACTAGAAGCGCTATGAATCGATTCACGAGCTCGCGGGTGCGGATCACGCTCACCGTCATGTATAGGAACAGGATGAAACACGCGAACAGCGAGAGAGCCTTGAGCACGAAGGTTCCGATGCCGCTCACCCGGCCCGGATTAAGCAACTCTGAGCCCACGGTGGCAATCAGGATCAGCCCGATGGGCCCTTCGAACTTCGTGCTCCGGGCGCGTACGCCGGGGTCTGCGAGAAGAGTCGCAAACCACCCAATCAGGACGATCCCCACGACCACCCGATATGGCTCGAGATTCACGAAGCCGGCTGGGATAGTGTATCGGCCGTCCTCGGGCAGGACGAGGTCGACTACGAGGGCCGCGCCGATCATCCAAGACCAGTTGGTGGCGACGCGCGCCAAGCCGCGACTCGCGATCAGCGCGACAAGGATGAGCGCGGGAATCTCAGCTCGCTTGCCCCCCGCCGCGGCACCGATGACGCAGAGGCCAATGCCCCCCAGCAGCGCCCACGCGCTCGGAGAAAGCTCCCGTTTCCTGAGTGCGTCCATGTGGATCGCGCGGGCGCGAGCGTCAGCCGATCAGACGGCTGCTGCCGCGATGCTCCGTCGAACTCTCGCCATCCGACGATCCGCCATCGTCGTTACTCCGTGCTGCGGAGCCGCCGTCGCGATTGCGCAGCAAGCGGGCCAACACCAGCTTGCCTGAAGCGTCTTCCCCGCCTGCCTCCTGACCGTGCCGGGTGCGTGGTTCGGCAATGCCTTGCCCTGGCTGCAGTCGTGCCTGGCGGAGATTGACTAGTCCGGAGGCTGCGGCCGGGACCATCTCGGGCGGACGCTGACCGCCATATGCGGTGTCGACGGCGGCGACGCCCCGGAGCGCGGCCGCGCTCTTCGGGTTGAGGTTCTCGAGTGTGAACGCGAGCGTGAGGACCGCTCCGAGAATGCCCACGAAGAGCAACATCGGCATCGTGATCTTGCCTCCGCCCGCCTCGAGGGGTTGAGTGCCGTTCTTGACGATCTGGAGCACAACCCGCTCGCTGGGGCTGACGTAGGCAGCCTGCTGCTGCTGGCTCACATAGGTCTGGAGCACTCGGGTAGCGGTGGTTGCGAGCTTGACCGCTCCCGCGGGAGTGCTCGCGGAGGACGTGATGGTGAACAAAGGCTGGTAATCGCCAGTGTTGCCGTCGATCAGCTCCGCTGCCTGGATGGTGCCGACCACTCCCGACTCGCGACGAACAAGCGCCGCGACGTTGTCGCCGTTGGCCAGTGCGGCATAGATGCCGGACAGCTGCGAGAGATAGCCGGTGTCAGGTGTCGAGTTCTGGCCGGCGCGACCGTAGGGATCGCTCGATTGGGAGATCAGAAGCTCCGACTGCGCTTCGTAGACCGGCTTGGTGCCCGTCTTGTACGTGTACCCAGCGAGTACCACCGCCAGGATGAACCCGATGCCCACAAGCTTCTTATACCGCTTGACAACTGCCACGAAGAGGCGCAGATCCATAAGTAAGTCAGTCCTTATCCGTCAGATGCAGGTGTACTTCTGGTTCCGACATTGGGGTGATCGTAGGGCCGGAAAGCTCGCGCTCACACCGTCATCCGACCGGCTATGGTCGGGTTCGGCTAGCCGATCGGCTAGGGCCGCTACGCCGCCCGCTCAGCCGGCTGCGCGTGCCGCTCGACTGCCTCGGCGTACGCGTCCAGCAGCTGCTCGCCCGCGGCGGACCAGGTGTGCTCTCCGGCGGCCCGCAGACACTCCTCCCGTAGCTTGGCGAGCTCACTCCGGTCCTCATCCAGCCGAGTCAGCTGCTCGCTCAGAGCGTCCACGTCCGCGACGTGGTGGACGAAGCCGGTCTCTCCGTTTCGGATGACTTCGGTGCAGGCATCGGACACGAGCGGGACGCTTCCGCTGCCCATGGCCTCGACGCACACCAATCCGAACCCTTCTTCGATGCTCGGGAGAACGAGCACATCGCTTGCCCGCATCAACTCGGGAACGTCCTCCGAGTGACCTAGGACCTCGATGCTCGGGTGGGCCAAATCCTCGGCGAGTTTGTCCTGGTAGTCGGGGACGAATTCGCCCGCGATTCGAAGCTTCCCTCGGCGGCTGGCGGGCGAGCGTAGCCATGCTTCGAGCGCGAAGTGCACGCCCTTCCGGACCGCGCAGACGCCGACGAACAACACGTTGAGCCCACCCTCGGCATTTGCCGGTCGCGGCGACGGATAGTAGACACGCTCGTCGTATCCGTAGGTGTGGCGGATCAGCTGGTCATCCGCGAACCCGTGGTCCCGGAAGGTCTGCACGACGAACTCGGACGGGCAGAGCAGGTAGTCGGCGAGGCGGTATTCCTCCTCCTCCTTGGCCAGCCTGCCGGCGTTGTAGGCATGCTCATGATCCGGCGGCAGCTGAACGCCCAGCCGCTGGCACTCACGCTCGACAACTTCGTATGCGAAGCGGGTGTGGGCGTTTGGCCGTTCCAGGACGGTCGGTATGTTGAGCCGAGCAGCGGCCCGGAGCGTCTCACGCGCGCCCAGTGGCCAGGCGTGGACGACGTCGATCTCGCCCGCAAGGCCTGGAAGCGCGCGAGCCACCAGATGATCGTGCAGCGCCAGGGCGCGGTCACCCAACGCGCGGTAGGGAATGCGCCATTTCCCGCGAGCCAGGGTCGTCCTTACGCGGATCTCAGGTGGCAGCGGCCGCGCGATAGCACCCGCCATCACGGTCACCGTGCCACCCGCCTCAGCGACTCCCGCGGCTTGATTCCACGCCGTCATGCAGATGCGGCCGGCGCCGATCTTGTTCGGGAAGCTGTGCAGGACGCGAACGGTCATGCCGCTTCGGTCAGCGCCGAGTCTGCCCCGTTCGTGCCGTGGGCTCCGTCGTCCCTGGATGATTCGGCACTGCCGGGATCGGTGAGCGACAACGCGGAGCCCGGCACGGCAGCCGGCGCGCCGTGGTCGCCATCCGCGAAGCCGTGCGATTTCCGCCGCATGCCCAGCCTACCCGCCAGGCCACGGCTGGCCGCAAACGTGTGATGAGCCTCTCCGCGAATGGCAGCGTGGACGGCCGCGCCGAGCCGCTCGCCGCCTATTTGATTCGCGACGCTACGCGGCGGAACGCGGACGATGCAGTTGCCCAGTTCCTCGAGCGACCAGGCGACGATGACAGTTCCCCGCTTTTCGAGCGCCTCTGCCAGCTCGGCTTGGTGATCGTCCACCGTCTCGCCGTAGCGCTTGAGGCGCGGGAAGACGATTGGGACGTGCCCGGCTCGCAGAGCGCACATGATGCTGCCGACGCCGGCATGGCTCACCACGACCTCAGCGGCTTCGATCAGCTCGACCATCCGGTCGAACGGGAGATAGTCGTAGGCGCGGGCGCAAGGCGGCGGTGCAACCGGACCGTGCTGCACGTGGAGCTCCCCCGGGGGAAGCGTCGCGAGTGCCTCCATCATCCGGTCAAATTGCGCCGGGCTGGAACCACACGTCGCGAAGATCACAACATCCTCCCGAGTACGTTGCTCATGCGGCGATCCCCTCGGTCGCTGCGACCCCGTCGCCGATCGAAACCAGCGCGATCCCGGCGGAGGCGGCGTGCTCGGCAATGATGGGGAGCGCGTCGGCCGTGGCCACGGCACTCGTACGCCGGGCGTACCGCGCTGAATCGTGCAAAAGGACGATCGAGCCGTCGCGCAGTTCCGCCGAGGCGACGTCGGCGATGCGCTGCGGTCCTACGGGCTCCCAGTCGAGCCCCCACACCGACCAGTAGACGGGCGTCATAGCGAGTTCCCGGCAGGCAGCCAGAGACGAGCGGGACATCTTGCCGTAAGGGGGGCGATACCAAGAGCAGCGAAGCCCCAGCGCATCTTCGACGGCCGCAAAGCCGCGGCGCACGTCCTCGCCGCTGAGGTCGCCGTCGAGCCGGTCGTGGCGCTGGTGTCCATATCCGTGGAGCCCTATCTCGTGACCACGCCGGAGGACCTCGTGTGCGATGTCGGCATGGGCTTCGAGCTGAGCACCCAAAATGAAGAAGGTCGCGCGCGCGCCGATCTCATCCAGGCGGTCGAGAACCGCTACTGTCGCGCCTTCATCGGGGCCGTCGTCGAAGGTGAGCACCGCATGTCCGGCGGGATCCAAGCGCTCGATTCCGGGATACCGCCGCCAGCGACGTGCACGTCCGGGATGCCACTCGTAAAGCCGCTCTCGTGCGGCCTGCGGGAGAAGAGACCTGACGTTGTACCGGCCGCTCATCGGGGTCGGGCCGTTCGCCGTTTCGTGTTACGCGCGCGGAAGCTCATGCCGGTCAAACTCTAGGCCGAGACAGGCGCTCGTTCGCCGCCCGATCGGGGAGGGTTCGCGTCCCCGTCCCTGAACCATCGGGCAGCCGGGATCATCGGCGCCGATCAAGCCGATACCTCAGCCGCAGGGGCGCGGCTTCGGAGACCCGGGATCCTCGAGATCCGCGGCACGACACGAACGACGAGGCTTGCGAAATCGCGCCAGGCATGGCGGAACAGGACCCTGAGGACCAGTCCGTAGATTCCCAACCCAATCACCCCGATCACGCTGAGCGTGACCACCGCGGGAAGCTGCGGGGCGAGAATCACGCGCAGTGGAACACATACGGCGGCGAGAGCCAAACAGCCTATGACGGCGGGTCCGAGCTCGGGGATCAGCCTCCGGATCGAGAGACCGATGGCTGGTCCCAACAGGAAATGGTATGCGGCTGCCAGCACCGCCGCGTAAAAGGCGGCCACGGCAATGGCCACGACCACGAGCCCGTGTGGGGAAGCGAGGAAGATCGTGCCCGCGTAGGTCAAGAGCATCATGACGTTGAAGCGCATTAGGGCCTTCGTCCGTCCGACCGCCTGCATGACCTGCGAGTAGCCCGTGAGGATCGCCGCGAACATGCCGGCAACGGCCATGATCTCCGTCGGCTTGACGGCGGGGCTCCATTGCGCGCCGAACACGAATGGGATGGCGATCGGCGCGAGCACCGCCAGGAGTGCGAGCAGGGGGAATATCGCCACCGCATGTATCCGCGCGGCGCGCTCATGGAGCCGACGCATCTCGTCCCGGTTTTCGAGCCTCGAGTAGACCGGGAAGGCCATCTCCATCATCACGTTGCTTATCTTCGACTGGTACCCGACGCCGACGTTGAACGCGCGGTAGTAGATCCCGGTCTGGTACGCCGTGAGCCGAGCCGCCAGGATCCAGTAGTCGACGTTGGAGAACATCTGCGAGACCAGCCCGGCGAGCGCCGAGGGTCCGCCGTATCCGATCACGTCGCGGGCCTCCTGCCGGTGCCACCACGGCCACGGCTCTGGAACGGCGAGCAGCATCAGTACCGAGCCGAGTCCTATCCCGGCCATCGCGCCTCCGACGATGGCCACCCCACCAAGATGGAAGATCGCCATCATCACGGAGGCGACGCTGCCCCCCAAAGTGCCGAGCAGGTCGATCTGAGTGACCTTCCTGAAGTCGAGGCGTCGCAACAAAATGGCTCGTGAGACGGTCCCGATCGACGCGATCAGGAACGAAGGCGACGCCAGCGCGATCAGCGCAGCGGTTTGGCTGCCGAAGATCGGCCGCCACACGAACGGCACCAAAAGCAACACCACGGCGCCCATGACCGTCCCGGCCGCGAGGTTCATCAGCACGGCGACCTGACGGTGACGCTCGTTGATCTCCGCCTGCTGCACCAAGGCTCCGGCGAAACCCTCGAACGTCAACACGACGGCGACCAGCGTGAACAGCAGCGCCACCGCAGCATGCCCGAACTGAGCGGGAGTGACGAGCCGGGCCAACACAACCGCCGCCCCGAGCGCGAGGATCTGGCCGACGACGCTCCGCATCGCGAGCCACCGCATGCCGCTAAGCGTTGACCTCTTCACACTCTCGTTCGCCACGTGGCCGAGCAGCCTAACCGGCGGTTGGCGCCACGCCCCGATGCCGCCCCCGCCGACGGGTTAGGCTTTTCCTATCCGTCCGGCGGTTCGTGGCCGAAAGGCGCGGTAATTGGAGGATCGTGGGAGGCTCCCACGATCTCACAGTGCCCACCGTCGAGAGACGGTCCTGCCACGTCTAACGCTAACCGTCGGCTGGGGCTGCCTCTGGACCTTGGGCTAGGCGTGATCGCAGTCATCGGGTCTACGCTCCAGCGCGTGACCGAACCGAATCCGGGCGCTACCTCTGCCCCCACCCCCCGCTCGGCCGTGGTCGTTCCCAACTGGAACGGCGCGACCCTACTCACTCCATGCTTGGAGTCGCTGCTCGCTCAGTCCCTCGACGCTCACGTGATCGTGGTCGACAACGGCTCGGTGGACGACTCTCTCGCGGTGCTCGAGCGATATCCGAGCGTCGAGGTCATTCGCAACGCCGTCAATCTGGGCTTCACCGGCGGCGTGAACGTCGGGTTCGCGGCGGCAATCGCGCAAGGCTTCAGTTATGTCGCGGCGTTCAACAGCGACGCCATCGCCGACCCCGACTGGCTCGCGCGTCTCACGGCGACGCTCGACGAGCATCCTGAGGCCGGCGTAGCGGCCTGCAAGCTGCTCAACGCAGACGGCACGCGCATCGACAGCACGGGAGACTGCTACACGAGCTGGGGCCTTCCCTATCCCCGCGGCCGTCACGAGCCGGACATCACCAAGTACGACGACGAGTTGGAGATCTTCGGGGCGAGCGGAGGCGCCAGCCTTTACCGCGTGGAGATGCTGGAGGAGGTGGGGCTCTTCGACGACGACTTCTTCGCCTACTTCGAGGACGTCGACTTGAGCTTCCGAATTCAGCTCGCCGGATGGAAGATCCGGTTCGTGCCCGACGCCGTCGTCTACCACCAGATCGCCGGCACCAGCAGCCGCGTCAGCGGGTTTGCCACCAAGCAGCAGTGCCGGAACGCGCCCCTGCTCCTCGTCAAGAACGTCCCGCGGCGCTACCTGCTGCGCGTCGGGTGCCGCTTTGCGATTGGCTACTCAGTGAACGTGATGTGGGCGTTGCGTCACCAGGAGGGCGCGGCAGCCCTTCGTGGCTGCGCGGGCGCCGTCAGGCTGGCCGTTGGCGGCCTCAGCAAACGCTGGCGAATCCAGCGGACGAGGAAGGTGCCCGACGAGTACATCTGGAGCATCATCGAGCATGGGCTTCCGCCGCGTGCCCGCCGCCTGCACAAGATGCGCGCCGTCTGGTGGAAGATGACTCGCCGAGGCGCCCAGCACGGGCTGCAGCCCGCGGGCTGACGCCGGCGCTAGTAGGCGCCCGCGTCCCACGGGCCAGAGCGCGGCCGCTCCGTGCCCCCGATCCCGTGGCAGAGTGGCGTGAGCTCGCCCGAGCAGAGGCTCGTGAGGTTACGCCCAGCTCCGTGGGCAGGCGTTCCAGGCAGTAGCGATCCGTCGCGGTTTATGCGCAACGCGTCAGTCGTCGCGGAATGCCGATCACCGCCGATACATGCCTGCCAGCGCGTAAACGCCGAGAAGGGCAAATAGCTGCTCCCGCACACGAATCCATTCTCGCCACCGTTAGCGTAAACGTTGTAGTCAGGGTTTCCAGTGGCGTAGACGCGCGCCCCGTCGTTGTTGTAAATGAGCGTTCCGCAGGTCGTCATGACGTTGTTCTGATAGCTGCCGTTCGTCGCGTCGCTGTTCGACGCGTAGCACGTCCCGCGCGTGGCATCGGCTCCGAGCATCGTGTTGTTGTAGACATGGGGCTGGCCCGACGCGGAGTCGAGCAGACCGTCGTTCATGAACGCCGTCTCCGCGAAGACGTTGTTGAAGATCCAGATGTCCGACGTTCGGTCAGCGCATGGCGTAGCCCCTGCCCCGGACCCACCCTCCAGGAAGATCTGCGCTGTCATGTCATCTCCGTACGGAGTGCCACTCAGATCGGTGGAGCCGTCAAATCGATTGTCATAGATGTAGAGCCCCGCGTAGTGGGCGGCCGAGCCGCCCGCCGACGTGTAGCAGTGGACGCCGTCGTGGTGATAGGCGGCGGTCGGGGTGTCCCAATTGGCATGAGAATGGACGTGGTTCCGATAGAACCGGATTGGGCCGATGTCGCCTCCGGGTTGATTCGCGCTCGAGGAGAACCCGTGGTCGATGTCGTAGATGTCGTTGCCGTCGATGCTGACGTTTTGATCGTGCGGGTTCCATTCCGCGACGAGTGCCGCCGTCATGTCGTGCAGCGTGTTGTCTGCGATCGTCAGGTCGGAGCCCGACAAGTAGACGCCTACGTCCGCGTCAGCGGCGGCATCGCCACCAGCATTGTGGACGTACATGTCTCGGATGGTCAGGCCTTCGATCGTGCACCCTGTGCAGTCGAGGGCCCAGATACCAGCCACGTCGTTGTCGTGCAGCGCAAGACCAGTCCCGTTGCCCGTGCTCTCGATCACACCGTTGGAACCTCCGTCAATCGTCAGGTAGGACTGCCCGTTGGTGTCGAGACAGCCTCGGTCGCGGCCGGGACACGCCGGCATGGCGATCCGCGACCCCGGCTCGAAGTAGATGACGATCGGGCGCGCCGAGGTGCCGCTGCCACCGACGATCAGCCGGGTCGTGATGACTCCGCACAGGTGGACGATCGTCCCGGGGGCGATGTCGCCCGCGCCGGCGCCCCAGTCCTGGGAATCGTCGAGCCACGATGCCGAGCGTGCATTCGCGCAGTCCATGCCGTCGGCAGCCCCGGCGGAGGCCTCCGACACGTAGACGCTGGGCCCATGACCACAGCCCAAGCGGACCAGGGGCTGTTGACAGCCGGTTCGCTTGCGCGGCGGCGTATGCGCCACCGTCTGCTGCCGCTTGTGGCCCCCGCTGAGGATAAGGACGACGAGGACACCCACCAGGACCAGGAGAACCGCCGGTGCGACGGCTCGCCACCTCATCGGGCTCCGTCCCGATCCGCTGTTGACAAGGCGACCACGATCATGCCTCCGAATCGCGTGGCGCCGATAAGATCCGAGGGCGAATGCCCGGCGTCGCAGGCCACAGCCGGGGCGGCATCGAGCAGAAGGCGACCGGACCGTAATTTATGTTGTCCCGAGTGCAAGCGGCGCTGAGGAAGCAGTGGGCAAGGGTCGCCCTCCACGACGTGCATTTCGCGGACAAGCACGAGCGCCTCGACACGCTCTACCGGATTCGCGATCCGTGGGAGATGGAAACCGAACCTCAGCGCTTCCGGTTCCGGGAGACGAACCGTCTCATCGAGGAGCATTTCGGGCGCGTCGGATCGCTGCTCGAAGTTGGGTGCGGCGAGGGGCATCAGTCGGAGCACCTGACCAAGGTCTGCGATGAGCTGGTCGGGGTCGACGTCAGCGTACGGGCGGTCAACCGGGCTCGCGCTCGGATTCCGCAGGCGACATTCGCGGCGGGCGACATCTTCACGTCCGAGCTGTTCGCCGAACGGCGCTTCGACCTCGTGGTCGCCTGCGAGGTGCTGTACTACGTGAAGGATGTTCCGACCGCCCTCGAGCGCCTTGGACAACTCGGTCGCAGCTGCCTGGTCACTTACTATGCCCGTCCTGCCAAGACGCTCGATCCGTATGTGCTAGCGATCCCGGACGTGGAGTCGGAACCCGTCCGCTACGAGGAGTCGATTTGGACGGTCGCATGGTGGCGCACCGACTCCTAGTCAGAGCCGCCAGGCACGGGCTCGGCCACGTGAATTTGGTCCCAGTCGTGGTCGCCCTTGGTGAAGAACCAGGCGTCCTTGACGGCGGACAGGCGGTGGCGCAGGTCGGGATCCTGGCAGACGCACGTCGGGTGCATAGTCCGCGTCCGGAAGAAGCCATGCCGACGGAAGATTCGCTCGAACTCGGGGATCGACGTGGCGCAATCGATCGCGGCGACCTCGTTTCCGAAGAAGCCGAGGCTGTGCCGGATTAGATCCTCGATCGTCCGCGTGTCTTCGCGAGCGGCATACAGGTCGACGATCGTCCCGTGCGGCAGCTCCACTCGGTCCGCACTCCGCAGGATCACGTATCCGACCGGCCGACCGTCGCGCTCGGCGACGAACCGCCGGTAACTCGGCTCGGGGCACTCGACGAAGCGCCAGTTCAAGAACCGAGCGTCACGCTGGAAGATCACGGGATAGTCGTGCCGCGTGCGGTCCCAGAGCTCGTCGATCTCAGCGCCGAACGTCTCCACCTCGGTGATCTTGGTCGGTCCCGGGCCGCGCCGGATCGTCCGCGCCCGGTCTCGAGTCGCGAGCAAGGGATTCACGAACAGCGGGAACAGACGGTGGAACATCAGGACGTCGCAGCCCAGGCGCGCCGTCGTCCGTGCCCAGCGGTGGTTGGCCGTCCGCGTCATCAGGTAGCGGCGGACGCCACCCGGATCGAGCCGCGCCCACCGGACGAACTGATGCACCTCGCCAATGGTAATTGCGCCAAGCCTCTCGGCCATGCGTCGTGTTGCCAACGCCATCGTGAGCGTGACGAGCACCCCTACATCGCGGGCGACGGCTTCGTAGAGCCGATGCCCCAGGCCACCTCCGCGGTGGGTCGGAAGGATCATCACGTCGACGATCCACCCCGCGTGAAGCGTCGCGTGCTCAACCTGGAGCCGGGCCTCCTGGACCGCTATCTGGCCGACGACGCGGTCCCCGTCCAGCGCGATCCACACAGGGACCATTCCGCGGGATTGGGCTCCGAACGGATTCTCGGCGAACTGCCAGGTCCACCGAGGCGCCTCCTTGTATCGAGCTCGTGTCCCGTAGGCATCGTCGATGAACGCCGCGATTGCGTCTCGGTCAGAGCTCCTCGCCTGTCGGACCTCGATGGCTATCGGTCCGACCTCCGAGCGAGGATTCGACGCTTGAGCTCCGAGGCGTGGGGCATCCATGCAAACGCGCCGCGCGTCTTGAGGTGAAACAGGAGCGGACTATCCCTCGGGTCGACCGCGACACGTCCGCGTACGTAGTCGTCTCCGTGCGGATCGGCCGGTCGCGGATCGATCGCGAATACCCGCTCGTAGCCAGCCTCCCGGCACAGAGCAACCGCGCGCTCGTCGTATTCGCCGTAGGGAAACGCGAGCATCGTCACCGGTTTGCCGAGTGCGTCGGCCAGCTGCGCGCGTGACGACGCGAGCTCGTGGTGGAGCTCCGCGTCGTCAAGCCTGGGCAGGTGAGGATGCCGGAGGGTGTGCGAGCCAAGCTCGACCAGATCTGGAAGCGCGCACAGCTCATCGGCGCTCATCACCTCCTCGCCGGTCGTGTCGGCTTCCATTTCCCATCCGGGTGGATGACCCATGAAATCCACCGGCACGAATATGGTCGAAGGAATCCGACGGGTGACCAGCTCCGGCATCGCGTTCGCGGCGACGCTCCGGAAAGCGTCGTCGAATGTCACCGCCACGCACGGCCTGCCGCGCGGCAGGACCCCGGTGAACCCGGCGCGGAGGACCCTAACGCGCGGAGCCAGCGTGTCCATCTGGCGCGCGAAGCCCGCCCGCGCGTCATCGGCGATGCCGTGGTAATACAGAACCACGAAACCCGGGCTCGGGCGGCGGCCCACCAGCGTCCGCAACGCTCTCCCGACCATGCCAGCCGCGTACCACACCAGGCTGATGGCGAGCTTGAGCTCGTTCATGAGCGCCCGGTGGCCTGCGGCACCGAGAGCCCGTCCTGCTCGCAACGGGACCCACTCGACACTGTCTGGAGGCTGGCGCGCACGGCCGGTCGAGGCTAGCAGCCTAGACCCGCCGTCTGACCCCCTGCCGGGTAGGGCCAAGAGTAGGGTGGGCCGGGTTGGCCGGCCCGCCCTAGGTCTTGTGGTTAGTAGGCGCCGGCGTCCCAGGAGCCGGTGGTCGGCCGTGGGGTGCCGTTGAATTCGGTGCAGAGGGGCGTGAGGTGCCCTGTGCACAGGCTGCTGAGGTTGGTTCCTGCCCCCATGACCGGCGACCCGGATTGCGGGGTGCCGTTGCTGTTGAGCGCGACATTGGACTGCATCGATGAGTGCGCGTCTCCGCCCACGCTCGATTTCCAACTCGAGAACCCACCGGAGGAGTAGTTGTCGTAGCTATGGCCATACACCCACGCGTTGCTGCTCGCGTCCGAGTAGACGTTGTAGTCGATCGTGTTGAACGAGGACGAGGAGTAGTCATAGACCATGTTCCCACACGTCTTCATCACATTGTTCTCGTCGTAGGCGCCGCTGTAGCCCTCGTTGTAATTCAGGCACTGCCCCGACCCGTCGTCCCCGCCCAACAACGTGTTGTTATAGACGTGGGTCTGACCCGAAGCCGCCGCAATCAACCCGTTGTTCAGATAAGTAGACGAACTGAGAACGTTGTTGAATATGTAGATCGGCGAAGTAGACGTCGCACACACGGTCGCGCCACTCCCGGAACCGCCCTCCAGAAAGATATCCGCGGTCATGTCGTTCCCGCCCGGCGACCCCGCCTCATCGCCGCCCTCGATTGTGTTGTCGTACATGTAGATCCCGCTATACGTGGCGCCGCCAAGCCCCGGCGAGTTCCAACAATGGATGCCGTCCATGTGGTAGCACGCCGAGCTACCCGTGTACCAGTTGTAGAACCCCGACATCGTGTTGTCATAGAACAGGATCGGACCGATGCTCCCACCCGTGGCGCTGGCGATCCAGTTCATGCCCGTACCGTCATCCACGAACGAGTTCCCATACATCGAAACGTTCACGTCAGTCGAGCTCCAGTCCGCATCCATTCCGACCTGCTCATCCGCGAACGTATTGTTCGCAATCGTCAGATTCGAACCAGAGATGTACGCGCCAGCAGCATCACTGGCGTGACAATCCCCCGACTCCGAAGCCTCCTGATACATGTTCGAGACGTTCAAATTCTCGATCGTGCACCCCGTGCAGTTCAGCGCCCAAATCCCATGCGGCGCCGACTTCTGATTCGCCTGATTCGTACCGTTCGCCGTACTCAGAATCGACCCATTCTGACCACCATTCAACGTCAGATACTGCTTCCCATTCGTGCTAAAGCACCCAGGCCCACTACCCGGAGAACCCGGGCAATACGGCTCCGACAACGACGCATTCTGCTCCCACAGAATCGTGATCGGACTCCCACTCGTCCCCGACCCCTGCGCCGACAACGGCGACGTGATCGCCCCACACAGATGCACCGTCACCCCAGGCCCAATCTTCCCAGCGCCCGACCCCCAATTCGCCGACGAATTGAACCACGAAGCCGAAAGCGCATTCCCACAACTCGAGCCATCACCCGTCCCCGCCGAGCTCTGCGCCACATACAAACTCGACCCGCCACCGCCACCGCCACCGCCACCGCCGCCCGACTGCGACACCACAGCAGTCGCCGCCGACGACGCCGACCCGCTCCCACCAGCATTCGTCGCCGTCACAACCACATCCACGGTATGGCTGACATCGCTCGCGGCCAAGACGTAAGAGGAACCATTCGCACCGCCGATATTGCTGCAGCTCGCCCCCGACGAGTCGCAGTCACGCCACTGATAACCATAGCTAGTCGGGCTATTCGACCACGTCCCCGTGGTCGAGCTCAGGGTCGAACCGACCTGAGGATTGCCGCTGATCATCGGCTTCGCGGCATTGACCGGAGCGGGCGACGACGAGGCGGCCACGACTCCGGTCGCCGCCGAGGTCGCCGACGCGGTACCACCAGCATTCGTCGCGGTCACAACCACATCGACCGCATGCCCCGCGTCACCCGACGTCAACGTATACGAACTCCCGGTAGCGCGGAAAATATTCGCGCAGCTAGACCCAGAAGAGCTGCAGTCACGCCACTGATAGGCGTAGCCAGTCGGGCTGCCCGACCAGCTGCCGGACGAAGCCGTCAGCTTGTCCCCCTGTGTGGCGGCGCCCGAGATGGTCGGTGCACTCCTGTTGCTCGGGGGTGCGGGCGGGTTGGTGGTGCTACCGGTAGTCCCGCGCACGTACGCCGACGCAGGGCTCACGTTGTACTCGGTCCCGGAGGAGTAGCTCGCCGGCAGCGAGCCGAGGCCGGAAGTCGAGTCCACATAGCTTGCCCCGGACCCACCCGCCGTGTCTCGGTAGTTCAAGTGCCCGCCCGTCCCGAGCACGGCGATCCAGTAGCTCGTGCCGGCGGTCACCGTCGTCGTCCCGACCTTCACGTCGTTCCAGGCTCCGGAGCCGGCCGAGGAAAGCGATCCGGAGGTCAACAACGTTCCCGGCTTGCCGCTCGCGTTGCTGTAGAGCCCGACCTGGATGTTCGACGCGGTCGATCCATTGTCGACATAGAACTCGATGTCGCTGGCGCTCCCTGACGTCGTCGCGGTGTACACGAAAGCCTGGGCGACGCCGGCGGCGTTGTTGTCCGGGCTCGACGCCACCGACTGATCGCCAACGAGAACGGACGGGGCCTGTTTAGCGTTGACGTACATCGACGCCGGGCTCATCTGGTATTCGGTGCCGGCTGAGTACGTCGAAGGCAACGCCGACAGCCCAGTGTTGGCATCGACGTAGCTTTCTCCCGAACCACCGGCAGTGTCCGGATAGTTGATCTGGCCGCCGGTGCCCAGCAGTGCGATCCAATAGGCCGTCCCCTGGGTCACGCTCGCGGTCGCAGACATCTTTACGTCATTCCACTTGCCGGCCGCTGGGGAGGCCAGCACCCCGTCGGCCAGCAGAGTTCCCGGCTTCCCACTCGCATCACCGTACAAGCCCACCGAGAGTTTCGTTGCCGTAGTTCCACTGTTCACATAGACCTCGATGTCCGATGTGGTCCCTGACGCGGTGGCCGTGTACTGGAAGGCCTGTGCCACACCTGTGGCATTCATGTCGCCGTTGGACGCGACGCCTTGGTCCCCGAGCAATACCTGCGCGCCGGCGCCGGCGGCAGCGACGAGCATCAGAAATACGGCAAGAATTAGTGACAGGGCGAGTGTGCGCACGGACAGATCCTCCCGGTTGGTTTAACAGGTGAGCCCGCGCTTCTAACCACATGAGGAAGTGCCTCGAGCTCTGGGTGCTTCTGGAATCCGGTCCCGAGAGATGCGAAACACCAACTCGGTCGATCGCTGGACTTCCCGCATCGCGCGTGTATCTAACCGTCGCGCATCAGCAATGACGGAAACGCAACGGATTGATGTGACACGTTGCTGTAAGGCGTACACCAAATGGTGGTGTTACCTTCTACTGCCTCGGCATAAAACGCCGGACGCGGACGTCAAAATGACGCGGCGCGCAGGACGCCGCGTGTAAGACATTCGATGCGAATGAGGCCGGCGCCGGTGGGCCGGGTTGGCCGGCCCGCCCTAGGTCTTGTGGTTAGTAGGCGCCGGCGTCCCAGGAGCCGGTGGTCGGCCGTGGGGTGCCGTTGAATTCGGTGCAGAGGGGCGTGAGGTGCCCTGTGCACAGGCTGCTGAGGTTGGTTCCTGCCCCCATGACCGGCGACCCGGATTGCGGGGTGCCGTTGCTGTTGAGCGCGACATTGGACTGCATCGATGAGTGCGCGTCTCCGCCCACGCTCGATTTCCAACTCGAGAACCCACCGGAGGAGTAGTTGTCGTAGCTATGGCCATACACCCACGCGTTGCTGCTCGCGTCCGAGTAGACGTTGTAGTCGATCGTGTTGAACGAGGACGAGGAGTAGTCATAGACCATGTTCCCACACGTCTTCATCACATTGTTCTCGTCGTAGGCGCCGCTGTAGCCCTCGTTGTAATTCAGGCACTGCCCCGACCCGTCGTCCCCGCCCAACAACGTGTTGTTATAGACGTGGGTCTGACCCGAAGCCGCCGCAATCAACCCGTTGTTCAGATAAGTAGACGAACTGAGAACGTTGTTGAATATGTAGATCGGCGAAGTAGACGTCGCACACACGGTCGCGCCACTCCCGGAACCGCCCTCCAGAAAGATATCCGCGGTCATGTCGTTCCCGCCCGGCGACCCCGCCTCATCGCCGCCCTCGATTGTGTTGTCGTACATGTAGATCCCGCTATACGTGGCGCCGCCAAGCCCCGGCGAGTTCCAACAATGGATGCCGTCCATGTGGTAGCACGCCGAGCTACCCGTGTACCAGTTGTAGAACCCCGACATCGTGTTGTCATAGAACAGGATCGGACCGATGCTCCCACCCGTGGCGCTGGCGATCCAGTTCATGCCCGTACCGTCATCCACGAACGAGTTCCCATACATCGAAACGTTCACGTCAGTCGAGCTCCAGTCCGCATCCATTCCGACCTGCTCATCCGCGAACGTATTGTTCGCAATCGTCAGATTCGAACCAGAGATGTACGCGCCAGCAGCATCACTGGCGTGACAATCCCCCGACTCCGAAGCCTCCTGATACATGTTCGAGACGTTCAAATTCTCGATCGTGCACCCCGTGCAGTTCAGCGCCCAAATCCCATGCGGCGCCGACTTCTGATTCGCCTGATTCGTACCGTTCGCCGTACTCAGAATCGACCCATTCTGACCACCATTCAACGTCAGATACTGCTTCCCATTCGTGCTAAAGCACCCAGGCCCACTACCCGGAGAACCCGGGCAATACGGCTCCGACAACGACGCATTCTGCTCCCACAGAATCGTGATCGGACTCCCACTCGTCCCCGACCCCTGCGCCGACAACGGCGACGTGATCGCCCCACACAGATGCACCGTCACCCCAGGCCCAATCTTCCCAGCGCCCGACCCCCAATTCGCCGACGAATTGAACCACGAAGCCGAAAGCGCATTCCCACAACTCGAGCCATCACCCGTCCCCGCCGAGCTCTGCGCCACATACAAACTCGACCCGCCACCGCCACCGCCACCGCCACCACCGCCCGACTGCGACACCACAGCAGTCGCCGCCGACGACGCCGACCCGCTCCCACCAGCATTCGTCGCCGTCACAACCACATCCACGGTATGGCTGACATCGCTCGCGGCCAAGACGTAAGAGGAACCATTCGCACCGCCGATATTGCTGCAGCTCGCCCCCGACGAGTCGCAGTCACGCCACTGATAACCATAGCTAGTCGGGCTATTCGACCACGTCCCCGTGGTCGAGCTCAGGGTCGAACCGACCTGAGGATTGCCGCTGATCATCGGCTTCGCGGCATTGACCGGAGCCACCCCAGTGGCCGGCGTGACGGTGCTCGTCTGAGCGGACGTCGCCTGCCCGCTCCCGCCGCTGTTGGAGGCCGTGACCACGACGTCGATTGTGTGCCCAACGTCGCTGGTGCCCAGTGCGTACGAGGAACTGGTCGCCCCGCTGATATTGGCGCAGTTCGCACCGGATGAGTCGCAGTCACGCCACTGATACGCGTAGCTCGTCGGGCCGTTCGACCACGTACCCGTCGAGGAGGTCAGCGTGTTGCCAGCCTGGGCGGTCCCGCTGATCGTCGGCGTGGTGCTGTTGACCGGCGCCTGCGCGATCACCACGCTCGTTGCCGCCGATGTCGCCTCTCCGCTGCCGCCGACGTTCGAGGCGGTCACAACGACGTCGATGGTGTGCCCAACGTCGCTTGCGCTCAGAACGTAGGTGCTGCCGGTGGCGCCTGAAATGTTCGCGCAGCCCGAGCCGGAAGAATTGCAATCCTGCCACTGGTAGCCGAAGCTGGTCGGGCTGTTCGACCAAGTCCCCGTCGAGGATGTCAATGTGTTCCCGACCTGTGCGGTTCCGCTGATCATCGGCTTCGTGCTGTTGACCGGCGCCGGCGGCGTGACCACGGCGGTCGCGGCTGACGTTGCCTGCGCGCTGCCGGCGCTGTTCGAGGCGGTCACAACGACGTCGACGGTGTGTCCGAAGTCGCTCGCGCTCAGAACGTAGGTGCTGCCGGTGGCGCCCGAAATGTTCGCGCAGGCCGAGCCGGAAGAATTGCAATCCTGCCACTGGTAGCCGAAGCTGGTCGGGTCGTTCGACCACGTGCCGTTCGAGGTGCTGAGCGTGCTCCCCTGATGCGCGGAACCGCTGATCGACGGCCTGCCCGTGTTCTGCGGCGTCGCCCAGGTGACCGTGCTCGTCGGGGAACCGCTCGCTGAGCCGCTCCCGGCGCTGTTACTCGCGGTGACGACCACGTCGACCGTCTTGCCTGCGTCGCTCGCGGCAAGCGTGTAGCTGCTTGCCGTGGCGCCATTGATGTTCGCGCAGCCCGAGTCCGACGTGTTGCAGTCCAGCCACTGGTACGTGTAGCCGGTCGGGCTGTCCAACCAGGTCCCCGTGGACGAGGTTAGGGTGCTGCCAACCTGCGCGTTGCCGCTGATCGCCGGCGGAAGAACGTCAACCGGAGGGAGCGTCAGCGCCGGTGCCGCGCCCGAGGCTGGGGAATTCGACGCGGTGCCGCCACCGGCGTTGGTTGCCGTCGGGGTAGCCAGTTGGAGAACGCCGTTCGTGGTGTTCGTCTGACGCGAGCACTTCGCGGTCCTGACCGACTTGATCGTCCGTGATGACTGACGGCCGCTGGAGTTGTACGCGCTCACCCCGAGGGTGTAAGACGTAGCGCACTTCAGCCCTCGGAACCGGTAGCGCGTCCCGCGCACTGTCGCGACCTGCTTTCCGTTCAGGTACGCGCCGTATCCCGCCGGTCGGCCTGCAGGTTTCGACCACCTCAGCATGATCTGATTGCTCGAAATCCGCGTGGTGGAGAGCCGCGCTGGCCTAATCAGCGCCGATGCCACGTGAGCCTGTGCGAACTGTCCGTCGGCGTAAAGCGGTCGGGCGACCGCTCGCGGAGCACCCCCGATGAGAGCGATGACCGCGACCGAGACACTGACTGTAACCAGCACTATGCAGGTCGACACACGTGATGGCATGGCGCACCCTCCCCCCGGTCGGGATTGGCTGAGAGCGTTGGATGGGCGAACACGTCCCGTAATCGGCAGGATTGGCCGATTACGAAGCGGGACCCGACCCTGCGCCGGGTCTCACGTGTTCATCAAGAAGCGGCTACGGCGTACCCGCTCTGCTGGCTACACCAAACGGGTATCGGGCCCTCTCGACACATGGACGAACCACCCTTTCGGGTAGTGGACGGATGTTCGATCGCCATACGAGCTAGCCCCGGGCCACTCCCTCGCGCCCAGCCCCTCCCGGCGCGAGGTGGCGCGCAGGTGGTTATGATGCACCGCCTTCGCACCGGGACCGACCTTTCCGTGAGCCGCGAGGCGTGGAAGCCCCCATCCGCCTCGATGGGCCCTCTTCGATGATTCCGTCATATACGCGTGGGAGTATCGCCGCCGGGCGCCGTCCGACCGGATTTCGATGCATCAAGCGTCGGAGGCATCGCACCGCGCTCAACCAATTCCCTCACCGAGCCGATCTGAAGAACTGATGTTCGTTGACCGCCCGAACGGCGTTCGCCCGACGCGGCTGCCTTACAGAAGGGCGCGGCGCCGGTTTCCAATGCCGCGACGGTTCCTGTTGTCCGCGGCTCCGGTGATCGTATCCGCGCTGGTCCTCGGGCCCGCGACGACCTACGCACAGCCGATCGACGGCCGAATTGTGCATCAAGGCTCTGGCCATCAGAAACACGGGAAGGCCTCCGGCAGCGGGCTCGTTTCGGCATGGGGCTTCGGGAATGGCACAGGCGGCACGGGCGCGACCATCTCGGATGCCTCGGGCCGCGGCAACATGGTGACGCTGGTCAACGCCAAGCTGACGAGCACTGGAAAGTACGGGGGCGCCGTGCGGTTCACCGGCACTGACTCGTTCGCCACAGTCTCGGCTGCGCCCGATCTCAACCTGAAGTCGGCGATGACCCTCGAGGCTTGGGTTCGGCCAGCGAAACGCGCAGCCGGCTACGCCACGATCGTCGCCAAGTCTCGTCCCGGTGGCGGCTTCCCGTACGGGCTCGAGCTGGCGGGGGGTAGGCCCGAGGCGTACGGGATGATTGGCGGCCGGGTCGTGAGGGCCCGGGCCAGGACGAGGCTGCCGCGCAACCGGTGGACCTTCCTGGCCGCGACCTACAACGGGTCGACGCTCCGCGTTTACATCGCAGGCCGGCGGGCGGCGAGCAGAGCGGTCAGGGGGGCGTTCAGGAAATCAGCCGGACCCCTGCAGATGGGCGGAGACCAGGTATGGGGCGAGTTCTTCACTGGCTCTATCGACAACGTCCGGATCTTCTCCAGGGCGAGATCCCCGAAGCAGCTCGCTCGCGACCGCCGCACGCCGGTGGCGGGCGGGATTGTCCATGCGCCCGTGTCGACGGGCGCTCCCGGCGGGACGGGCGCAGGTGGCACCGCTCCCGGCGGCACGGTCAGCGTCGGCCCAATCGGTCCTGGTGCCGCGGCCGGCATTGGACTGCCCGCACCCGCCGGCCCGGCGGTGTACGTGGGTCAGGCCACCGCGGGCAACGGCGACGGATCGAGCTGCGCCAACGCTCGTTCCGCCGCCTGGTTCAACACAGCCAGCAGCTGGGGAACTGGCGCCGGCCAGATCGGTCCTGGCGACGTCGTTCATCTATGCGGAACGATCTCGAGCGACCTCCGGGCGCACGGGAGCGGACAGAGCGGCAGCCCGATCACGATCTACTTCGAGCCCGGAGCGAGCATCAGCATGCCGGCGTGCCCGGGGAACGGTACCGGCTGTCTGAACACGGGCGGACAGGACTACATTACGATCGACGGCGGAGGCACCGGCGTCATCCAGAGCACCCAGAACGGGACCAACCTGCCCCAGCACACGGGCGCGGTGCTCGGCATCAACGCTTTCGGATGTACAGGTTGCACGATCGAGTATCTGACGGTGGGGGACATGTACGTCCACTCCTCCGACACCGATACCGCAGCCAACAATGTGGACGGCGTGGAGTTCTCCGGGAGCGATGTGACGATCCAGGACGACACATTCCATGACGACGACTGGGCGCTGGTGGCTGAATGGGCCAATGGCGACTCGAACGAGCGGATCTTCGGCAACGACGTTTACAACAACGATCACGGGTTCGCGTCCACGGCCGGCTTCAGCGGCGGGAGCATCGGTCCGGTCCTGTTCTACGCCAACCACGTCCACGACTACGCCAATTGGGACACGACCAACGCGGCCTACCACCACGACGGGATCCACTGCTACACGTACGGTGGGAGCGGAGCCGCCCACTACGACGGCTTCTACATCTACGACAACATTTTCGACGGGCAGGTCGGAACTGACATGACCTCCCACATCTTCATGGAGGGCGGCTCCGGCTCGGGCTCGACGCCGTGTGCCGACAGCAGCTCCCCGATCTTCATCTTCAACAACGTCCTCACGGCAGGACAGGACATCAACAACGGCCTGATGGATCCGGCCTCGGGGCAGCCGCATGTTCTCGACAACACCTTGATCGGTCACGACACCCGCTCTGGTACGTGCTACACGTCCAACAGCGATGCAACGCACGAGGCGTTCGAGAACAACCTCCTGTCCACCTGCAGCACGCTCATGTACAACAACCTGCCCTCGATCTACGCTGCCGGCAGCCCAGACTATGACTTGTACGCAGGAGGCGGTGGTAACGCGTTCCTGTGCGGCAGCCAGTTCGAATCGTTCAGCCGCTTTGGCTCATGGCAGTCGTGCATCGGCGGAGACAGCCACTCCTCGGCGGCCAGCAACCCGGCACTCAACAGCAACGGCTCTCCACAGGCAGGCTCGCCGGCGATCGGCGCCGGTGCGAACCTCACTAGCCTTTGCACCGGACTCCTCGCGCCGCTGTGCTCGAACATCGACGGCGTACCAAGACCACCCGCCGGGCCCTGGAACGCCGGCGCGTTCTGAGTCGCCGAACCTCCCGAGGCGTGCGCCGGTTCGCCGGCGCGGTCAGTACTCCATCAGCGTGCCCAGCCGCCGCGCCCGATGGATCGCCAGCCACAGCGCGGTCGCGCAGGCGGGCATCAGGACCAGGCTGAAGCCGGCCAGCTTGACCAGCTCGAGCCAGACGGGCGCAAGGTGGCGGTGCCGAGCAGCAGGTGACGGAGCAGGTCGACGGCCGGGGTGAACGGCTGCACGTCGGAAAACCAGCGCACCCATCCCGGAAACAGCGTGAGCGGGAAGTAGACCCCGCCGAGGATGCTGAGGCCGGCGATCGCCCACGAGGCGCCCATCGTGGACTTGAAGGCCAGCAGGCCCGCGATGAACA
Source organism: uncultured Solirubrobacterales bacterium (assembly GCA_963834625.1). Classification (GTDB taxonomy): domain Bacteria; phylum Actinomycetota; class Thermoleophilia; order Solirubrobacterales; family Solirubrobacteraceae; genus Palsa-465. The sequence goes on from CAWICM010000003.1 coordinate 425,269, forward strand.
GCAGGCCAATGCACGTGAAGGCCAGCGCCGCCAGCCCAGACACGGCGAGCGCCGCTGGTATCCCGCTCACATGCATAGGGAAGCCGAAGATGCCGGCCGCGACGACCAGCATCATCCCGGCCATGGCGATCGCGTAGAGGATCGGGAAGGCGGACAGCGCGATGATGCCGCCGACGGGCCCCACCGGGGAGATCACCATGCGCTCGAACGTCCCCGTGAGGAGCTCCATCCGGACGAGCTGGCCGGTGTTGAGCGCCGCGGTCAGGACCGACAGGCTCACGATCCCGACCACCACATAGGCGAAGTAGCGACCATGCGGACCGACCACGCCGGGCCGCACCAGCTTGGAGATGTAATAGAACATCGTCATCGTCAGCAGCATCGTCAGGAGCTGGCTGACGAAACGGAAGCGGTAGCTCACGAAAACCGCGGCGTCGCGCTTCACGGTGGCGCCCACTGCGTCGAGGTACTCGGCAGCCGCCCTCACAGGAACCTCAGCCTGCCATCCTCGATCACCGCCCGGCGATCGACGTCCTCAAGCTGATCCTCGCCGGCCGGCGAGCAGCACAGCACGGCGCCACCGCGGCGCAGCACATCGCGCACCGCGGCCGCGAGCAGCGCCTGGCCGTCGGCGTCGAGGCTGTTGCGCGGCTCGTCGAGAAGCAGCAGACTGGGCCGGTGCACGACCGTCAAGGCCAGCCGCAGCCGCTGGCGCTGGCCCTGGGACAGCCGGTCGGCCCGCCGACTGGCGAGCTCGGTCAGATCGAACGCCGCCAGTGCCTCCTCCACGCTCCGCCGACGCTCGCGCCGAGGGACAAGCGCCAGCGCAGTCCAGTGCTCCAGGTGCCCTGCACGGTCACGCGCGCGTACAGGCCCCGGTCGCCGGCGGACAGGAACCCGATCCGCCGGTGATACTCGCGCCAGTTGTCGGTGGGCCCGATGCCGTCGACCATCACCGTGCCGCGGTCGGGGGCCAGGATCCCGGTGACGATCCGGAGCAGAGTCGTCTTGCCCACGCCGTTGCGGCCGCTGATGCACGTGGCGGTGCCGGCGGCGATCTCGAGATCGATGCCGCGCAGGATCTCCCGCCGTGAACGGCCCCGGCCCCAGGAGCGCCAGACGCCGAGCGAGCGAGACCAGCGGCGCGTCCGGCGGGCGGCGCAACCGAGGGCGTGCCGAGCAGCGGCCCGGTGGCGATCGCTGCTGGATTCATCCTCCGAAGAACGCCTGAGGGGGCGATCCTTGTGCGCGCCGCCGATCCGCGTGATCGGGGCTGCGTCCGGCGGGCGGACCCGACCTCGACCATCAGGTGGGCCGGACCTAGACGGTCGTCCAGGACCACTATTCGCTTGATGAACGGACTGTTATGTTCCTGCCGAACACATGGGGCGCAACTAGGAAGGGGAAACAGCATGAAGGCAAACGGAATGGATACCGGCGCCGGGGGCAAAGCGGCCTACGAGGCACCGAGCGTCGAGCGGCTCGGATTCTTCCACGTCGAGACCCAGAACTTCTGCGTCCTGGGCAAGCAGTGGGGCGGGCACGACAGCTGGGCCGGCATCGTCGGCGTGCCGATCTCCAACTGCTCGGCGTAAGCCGAGGCTGCGTCCAGCCCTGACTAGAGCCGGTCTGCGATGGCCTCGGCCGCGCCGTCGATGCTGGTGGGGCTCGGCGGCACGCCGGCAAGCACTAACGCCGTATCCGGGCGCCGGCGCGTCCGGCGGGGCCTATGGGCTGCGCGTCCGCGGGGTCGACGTCCGCCGGGGCAGCTGATCGATGCGCCTGCGCACTGGCCGGCGGTCGAGTTGCGGGTGCGTGTCGTCCCGGCGCCGCATGGCTCGAGTACGTCGACGAGACAGCCGCTCGGCTGAACGTTCGCGCCGGCGGCACCGTCACGATGGATCGACTGGCCGGCGCGGCCACCTTCACGCTGGCCGCGCGGCCCACGCCATCGGCGCTGCTCCACCCGCATCTCGCGGCAGTCGCCGCGGTGTGGGCGCATTGGGGCGGCCGTGACGGGTTTCACGCGGGGGCGTTCCTCGCCGACGGTGGCGTGTGGGGAGTGCTCGGAGACAAGGGCTCGGGAAAGAGCTCGATGCTCGCCGCCCTGGCGCGCGCGGGGGTGCCGATCGTCTGCGACGACGTGCTCGTTCTCGACGGGGACAGCGCATTCGCGGGGCCGCGTTCGATCGATCTTCGCGCGGACGCGGCCGGAGCAGCTCGGCATCGGCGAGCCGCTCGGGGTGGTGGGCGACCGCGAGCGCTGGCGCGTCGGGCTGGAGGCCGATCGAGCCCGAGCTTCCGTTCCGCGGCTGGGTCGCGCTGCGCTGGTCGGAGCGACCCGCGATCGGCCCGCTGGAGGGCGCCGGGCGGCTGCGCGAGCTGCTTGCAGACCGTGCGCTGCTCATTCCGCCGCGCGACGCCGAGCGAACGTGTTCGACCTCGCCGGCCTGCCGTTCTTCGAGTTCGGCCGACCTCGCCGCTGGGACGCGATCGACAACGCGCTCGAGCTGCTGCTCGGCGCGATCTCAGGCTGAGGCCAGCCAGGCGGCCTGAAGCAGGAAGCTCGACGGCACGCTCGGGTTGCTCCCCGCCCAGTGCCGCGCGAGCTCGCGCGCGTCCACCCACTCGAGCGGCACGCCCGAGCCGTCCCAACCGCGCGCGAACGCCCGCGCGCGCTCGGTCCAGAACACCTTGTCGAAGTTCGTCTTGGAGCTGCGCTGCACGATCTCGTCCGGGAGCAGGTCACCGAACAACCGCCGCATCGCCTTCGGTCCGGTCGGCGAACCCATGCGGCCCCCACGCCGGGCCACGGCGGTCCAGAACGGCGGGGCCAGCAACGGGTGGAGGATCAACGTCTCGGTGTCGCGGGCGAGGAGACCCAGCGACGTCGGTGCCCGACCTCCAGGTAGCGAAGCTGCCGCCACCATGGCTAAGCGCTCCTTGAGCCGGCGCGGCTCCGCCGCGGCCTCGGAGGCGAGCAGCTCGATGACCAGCCGTTTGGCGGCGGGCCGAGAGCCACGGAGTCTCGAGCGTGGCGCGCCGGGCGATCACTGCTCTGCGCAGCACGCGGGGCGCGAAGGCGAGCGCCAGGCTGAGGACGTCTCGCGGGCGCGGACGCACGGCGCGGGTCAGGACGGCGGCCGAGCGCAGCCGTCGCGCGGCCATGAACAGCTCGTCCCCGCCGACCCCGGTGAGCAGCGAGCCGCCTCGCGCGCGCTTCGAGCAGCGGAAGGTGGAAGTGAGCGTTGGCGGGCCAGAGCAGGCCGTGCGCCTTCAGCACGCGCTGCGCGTACGGGCCGAGCAGGTCGAGCTCGTCGGTGTACTCGAGCCGGATCCAGTCGGTGAGACCGAGATGGTGGACGAGCAGCTTCTGCCAGCTCGATTCGTCGGCGTCCTGCTCGGAGGAGAACACGTTCGTGGCCGGGATCGGCACGGGCAGACCCTCTCGCCGAGCCAGCGCGGTCGCGACCGCCAGCACCGCGGCCGAGTCGCGGCCGCCCGAGAAGCTGACCAGGCACGGCGGGCGAAGCAAGCGCCGGGAGAATGGCCTGCTCGAGCGCCTCGCGCGGTGACGACTGGCGTGCGTCGGCGCCGGCCGGCTCGGCGGCGTGGCGACGAAGGGTCGACGCCGGCGGCAGCACCATGCCGGCGGCGATGTCGAGCGAAGTGAGCGCGTCGCGGTCGCGGTCATGGCTCCAGCCGGGTCAGCTCGTGGAAGATCGGCGCCTGGGCATCGTCTTCGCCGACGAGCCAGGCGTGCGCGGTGAATCCCTGCGAGGGGGCGGTGACGCCGATGGCGATCGCGCGCGGCTCGCCATGTGCGGCCAACCAGCGCTGGCGGACCAGGGCGCCCTCCAGGCAGGTGTGCTCCCGCCGGCGGAGCAGCCCGTCCACCCCGCGGACGGCCGATGCAGGCAGTGCGGGCGGCGCCGGCAGCTCGATGTTCCTGATCTCTCCCCGCGCGAGAGCCCGCCGCGCAGTGCTCAAGCGCACCGGCGCGCCCACCACGCGGCACGCAGACTGGCGAGGTCAGGGGGCCTTCTCACGAAGCGAGCAGTCCCTGCTCGGACAGCGCCGCCAGGAACGCGTCGGTATCGGCCGCCGCGGTGGGATGGTCCACCTCGTAGGCATCGAGCAGCGCATCTACCAACTCATCCCGCGTGGCGCTGTCGAGCCAGCATCCGCCACAGCAGTGCGCCCGAGCCGTTGAGGGTCAGATAGGTGGCGTCGCGCCCGTCCAGGACCACGATGTCACTGTCGATCTCGCGCCACTCGAGATCGTCCGTGCGTAGCCTCAATGTCATGTTCCGCTCCTTGTCTCCTTGATGCGATCGTGTTCGGACTGAGGACGGGGAGCGTTGGCTATGGCCAGACGCGTTCGACGCACGGCGTCGGTCCAGCGCTCGCCTCCCCTGGGGCGAGCCGCATCCGCGAAGATCCGGGTGGCGCCACCGAGCGCGCGCATGCGCTTGTAGGGCAGCCCGGACACCGGTCCGGCCCACCGCGTCAGGTGTGTCTCGAACACGGTCCGCTCACGCACCGCGGCCAGATGACGAGCCCAGATGCGCAGGGCCGGCATCGAGGCCGAGCGTCCGAACAGCGCGTCCGCCGCGGTGATCGTCGTCCGCCACACTCGCCCGAGACCCCATCGGAAGGCGAGCTCGCGCGCCAGGCGGCGATCGTCCTCGTTCTCGAGTACGACCAGGACGTCGATCAGATCGAGCAGGCGCCGGAGCGGTTCGTGGGCCCAGCTGTGCGCGGCGAGCAGCAGCGCGTGTACCGCGGGTACCGGAGCGGAAATACCGGGTACGCCGGTGGCGCTCGGGCTGCGTCAGCTCGAGGAGCTGCGATGTGTCGGGAACGGCGAGCCAGAGGGGCCGGTTCGACGCACGGTGCAGCTCGATTCCGAGCGGCATATCCGGCCAGACGAGCGGGCGCAGGTGGTGCGTCTCCTCGTAGCGCGTGTCATCGCCGATCTCGACGAAGCCGGCGGCCGTCAGCGCCCGATGGGCGGCGACGGGGTCATCGGCGAGAAAGTCGAGGTCACAGAACGGCCGCAGCGCCGGCTCGGGATAGCCGGCCGCCGCCTCCGGTCCTTTCATCAAGACGAGCGTGCCGTCGTAGGCGGCTCGGATGCGCTTCAGCAGGACTCGCGACGCTCAGCGTCCTGATCGCCGCGATGCGCTCGTCGACCAGCAACTCGTCGGGAATCGGCCGCCCCCGGCGACGCCAGGCACGAGCGGCGATGAGCTCGACACCGTGATGTCGAAGCGCGTCGACGTCGTCCGTTGCGCACACGATCTCCTCGACCCGCTCCCAAATGAGGCCCCTGCCCGCCATATCCTTACTGGGACGCGTGGCCCTTCCGTGCCATCCGCCGGTGCATCCGGACTAGCAGACGCCGGCCGGTTCGGCCGCTCGAACCAGGCCGTTGACGTAGGCGTAGTGGCTGGCCTCGGTGCGGTTTCCGACCTCGAGCTTCCGGTACACGTTCGAAAGATGGAACTTCACGGTCTGCTCGGTCACCCAAAGCTTCTGGGCGATCTCGCCGTTCGTCGCGCCGCTCGCCACGAGCTGGAGCACCTCCAGCTCGCGCGAGGTGAGCGGCGTCTGATCACCTGCGACGGCGGTCGGCCGGGCGGTCCGGGCGACGCCGGAGCTCTTGTAGACGTGAACGACGTGGCCGTCAATCGTCTCGCGCACAAGGGTCGCGAGTGCGGCCGGATGAGTGGCCTTGGAGATCGCTCCCGCGGCACCGGCGGCGAAGATCGCGTCGAGCCAATCAGGATCCATGGATGTGGAGAGGACAATCACCGCGATCCGCTCCTCCTCAGCTTTGATCCGCGCGACGAGCTCGACCGACTCGTCGGAGCCCTCCAGGTCGTCGACCAGGACGACATCTGGCGCCGCGTCGATGATCGCCTTGATCGGGCCGGTGCGGGCGTTGACATGCCCGAGCAGCTTGAACGCACCGCTCTTGCGCAGGCCGATCGCAATCGCCTCGACGATCAGCGAGTTGTCGGCCACGACCACCAGACGCCTTGTCGGACCTTGCGCCCCCACGACGTGCATGTTCATCGGTCCCCTCGTGTTGTGATTGGTACGGATCGCGTCCTCGCGGTCCCACCCCCCTTGCTCAGGCATCTCGAGCCCGCGAGTAACGTAGCCCGCCCCCGGGGATTCCGTGCTGGACGAAGGTCCAGGTGCACCCCTGCTCAGCCCCGGTCCCGAGACCGGGATTAGTGCCCTCTCATGTTCCTGGACTAGCGCGGGAGCGCAATCGGCGTTCATCCTGCCCCGCGATGCGCGCACTCAGCTCGACTGACTCGCGGCCGCCCCGCTCAGGAAGCGACCACCGACTCGCCGCCGTTCAACAGACCGTTGACGTGGGCGTAGTGGCTGGCCTCGGTCCGGTTGCCCACCTCGAGCTTGCGATAGATGTTCGAGAGATGGAACTTCACCGTCTGCTCGGTGACCCACAGCTTGCGGGCGATCTCGCCGTTCGTCGCGCCGGCCGCTACGAGCCTCAGCACCTCGAGCTCGCGCCCCGAGAGCAGCAAGTCCTGGGGCGCCCCCGGCTGGGCCCGCGTGCCAGGTGCCGGACCGGGTGCTTTGTAGAGATGCAGGACGCGTCCCTCCAGCGTCTCGCGGATGAGGGTGGCGAGCGCGGCCGGATTGGCCGCCTTCGACACCGCCGCGCTCGCACCCGCGTCGAACAGCTGATCGAGATGAGCCCCTTCGGGCGAAAGCGTGAGCACGATCACGGTGACGCTCTCGCTGGCCGCCTTGATCTCACGGATCAGCGCGACCGGCTGCTCCGCGTGCTCCATCTCGTCGATCAGGACGACCTCCGGAGCTGCACCGACGATCCCCTGCGCGGATGCCGAGCGAGCGTCCAGGTGCGCCACCATGTTGAACTCGCCGCTCCTGCGGAGCGCGATCGCGATCGCTTCCACGATCAGCGAGTCTTCGGCGACGACGACCAGACGCTTCATGCGCCAGCCCCCGAGGCAAGTAGGTTCAACATGGATGCGGGTCCTTAGCTCTTCCGATCACGGCGGTCCGGTTGGCCCAGCCGCGCATCCAGCCCGCTGCGCTTCCAGCACCGAACGCCGATCCACTCTGTTCGTGCCATTGGCAGTCTACCGCACCTCCTGAAGCGTTCAGCGAGTTGAACGGCTCGACGGCCGCCACGGCCTATTGCCGGGCTGGCTCCCGGACCGCATCCTTCTGCTACGGAGGGCCCGAAGCGAGGAACCGCTAGGGGCCCGGCAGTATCAACGGGGACCGATTCCCGTCTTAACAGAAAGACCGAAGGTTGTCCGCCGCCGATTCGTGAGGGGCGCGGAGGCGACAGGGCTAGGTCTTGGGGCAATCAAACGGAAGGGCACCATGAAGCGACTTGTCGTCGTAGCCGACAACCCACTGATCGTAGGGGCGATTCGTACCGGACTTCGGGACAGCGGCGCATTTGAGCTGCTCGGCTACGTCGACCCGCGTAAGACCACCGCGGCGCGAATCACCCAGGCCGGAGCCGAGGTCGTCCTCGTCGACGAGGGTGACGATGCCGAGCCGGCCCTCGCGCTGATCCAGAGCCTCAGGGAGCAGGACGAGAGCATCAAGGTGATCGTCCTAGCGCTCCGCATGGACGGCGAGTGGCTCGAGCGCGCCTTCGCCGCCGGCGCCAACGCCGCGATGTCCAAGGCGATCCATCCAGCGGCCCTGGCCACGCTCATCCGAGAGTCCGTCGCGGGCCATATCGTGCACTCGCCTGCGCGGCTGCGCGCGCGCAATGCCGCTCCGGTGGCGGTGGCGGCCGAGCACTCCAGTCTCACCGACCGCGAGACCGAGATCCTCCGCTTCGTCGCGTCGGGAGCGACCAACGCCGAGATCGCGCGTCAGCTGTGGATCACGCAGCAGACTGTGAAGTTCCACGTGTCCAACGTCTACCGGAAGCTCGACGTCGCCAACCGCACCGAGGCCTGCCATTACGCGCACGTCAACGGTATGGTCTCCCCGGGCGAACCGCTCGTGCCCGCGGCGACCCAGCGGCCCGCGCTGGCCATCGCCTCCTAGGGAGGCTCAGCTCGTCGGCGCGAGTAGCGGCCCGCCCGGGCCGTTACTCGGGTATGAAGCTGCGCGGCCTCCTGGTGGTTGAGGATGGCGTCCCCTCCCGCCCGTTCGATACCCAGAACCGGGTTCCGGCGCTGGAGCACGTCGCGAATCGGCCGATCGTCGAGCACGTTCTCGACGCGCTGCAGGAGGCGGGCGTCGACGAGGTTCTGGTCGCCTCGTCGGCCGCGGTCGCGTGCGAGATGCGTGAACGCCAGCATCCCCGCGCCGACCTTGAGCTCCGGTATCTGGAGCAGGAGGCGCCGCTCGACCTTCCCACCGCCATCCGGCTGGCTGCACCGGCGATCGGCGACGCCCCGTGCATCGTCCACCGCGCCACCGGTCTGCTCGATGAGCCCCTCACGCGCTTCGTGAGCCGACTGAGGGACGCGCCAGATGCGCTCCTGATCGTGCATCAGGCATCGAGCCCGGACGAGCATCTAAGCCCGGCCACGCAGGACATGCTCCATGTGGCCGAATTCAACGACGACCACGCCCTGGGCATGGCGGGCGTGTGGCTGTTCGGGTCCGGCGCGATGCCGATCGTGGCGTCCTCGCCGTGGCCCCTGGGCGGCGATGTCGACCTCACTCGATTGGGCCATCGAATCGGCGCCGCAGGCGGGGCGTTCCACGTCGAACTGGCCGACAGCTGGCGCCAGTACCGGGGCGATCCCCTCGAGCTTCTCGAGCTAAATCGAATCGTGCTCGACAGGCTGGACAGCGGCATGCGCCGCCCATCCAACAACGGCAACCGCATCGAGGGCCGCGTCTGGATCCACGAGGCCGCCAGTGTCCACGCGAGCGTGATCGTTGGGCCGACAGTGATCGGGCCGGGCGCGCAAATCGCCGACTCCTACATCGGCCCTTACACCTCGATCGGGGAGCGGGCGTGCGTGGAGGGGGCCGAGGTCGAGCGGTCGATCATCTCCGCCGGTGCCAGCGTGAAGCACGTCGGGGGCCGGCTGGTCGCGAGCGTCGTCGGGCGGGATGCGCGAGTGTTCCGCGATTTCTCGCTCCCGCGGGCATTTCGCCTGCGGGTGGGCGAGGGCACCGAAGTCGCGCTGTGCTGACGGTCCGGTTACCGGTGGCCCCACAGCTCGAGCAGCGCAACGCGAGCCATCTCAGCCACCTCGCCATGGCCACGTTGCTCGGCACGGCGGTAGGCTGCCTCGGCGCCCGCTAGTTCGTCCCGCTCCTCGAGCATCACCCCGAGGTTGAACGCGGCGGCGACGTGGCCACGTTCGTCGGCTCGGTGGAAGGCGGCCTCGGCGCCGGCCATGTCTCCCCGCTCGGCCAGCAGACCGCCGAGGCTGAACGAGGCCGCGGCGTCGCCCCGCTCGTCAGCACGCCGGAAGGCGGCCTCGGCATCGGCCATGTCTCCCCGCTCGGCCAGCAGACCGCCGAGGCTGAACGAGGCCGCGGCGTCGCCCCGCTCGTCAGCGCGCCACAAGGCGGCCTCAGCGCCCTCGCGATCGCCGCGCCGGTGCAGGAGGGTGGCGAGCATGTAGGCAGCGCCGGCGTCGCCCCGCTCATCGGCCCGGCGGTAGGCCGCCTCCGCGCCCCGGTGATCGTCGCGCTGCTCCAGGAGAACGCCCAGGTTGAACGCGGCGAGCGCATTGCCCCGTTCGTCGGCCCGGCGGTATGCCGCCTCGGCCCCGCTGCGATCGTTGCGGTGCTCGAGCAGCACGCCCAGGTTGAACCCGCCGTCGGCGTGGCCAAGCTGGTCGGCACGCCGATAGAAGCCTTCGGCGGCTTCGAAGTCGCCGCGCTCGGCATACATGCCGCCCAGGTGGAACGCGGCCTCGGGATGGCCCAGAGCATCGGCGGAGCGGTACGAGTCCTCCGCGCCGGCGCGGTCGCCCCGCTCCTCGAGCGCCACGGCCAGGGCAAAGGCCGACGCGGCATCAGGGACCGCGGACTCCGCGGGCGGGGCGCTCTCGGCCAAGGCGTTCTCTGCCGGCCGGCGCTTGGCGACCGGCGAGGATGCGGCCGGCGCAGTGGCGAGGTCGGGTTCGTCCTCCGCGGCCGGCGACGCCGTCCGACGGCGAGCGATCAGTGGCAGCGCCGTCAAGCCTCCGATCAGCGCGACCAGGCCCGACAGACGTGGCAGCCCGCCGAACGAGGGACGAGCGATCCGCGGACGGCGGAGCCTGAGCCGGGGGACCCGCATTGGCGGTCGACGCACACGCGCGCGCCACCCGGCGGGCAGCGTCGGGAGGGCGGGCCAGGCCGGCAGACCAGATCGCCGGCGCGGGAAGCCCGCCCCGGCGATGCCGGCGGCAGCAGCCGCGCCGGCCGCTGAGCCGCCGGCGAGATGGGAGCGGCGTCGGGTGATCACGACTGCAGCCGCCGTCAACAGCAGGAGCAGCCCGATCGCCGCGGCCAGCAACAGCCAATCCATGCCGCTGTTTTCAGGTGCCGAGATGACCGCGCTCTTAGGCGGTGCGGGCGCCGGTGCGGGCGCGCTGGGAGTGGTTCGCGGCCGGGGAACTCGCACGGAGCGCGAAGGCGCGTGGGCAGGAGCCGTTTGCGCGCGAGCCGGCGCGGTCCCTGCCGCCGGCGCGGGGTGCAGCAGTTGGCCGATTGCCGCCATCGACGGAGTTGCCACCAAGACGGCGATGGCCGAGCCCGGCTGGGTCACGGTGGCGCACGAGGTGCGGGTGTTCGCCTTCCGCAGGCCGGCGAGAGCGGCCCGCTCGATCCGGCTCTCGCGGCGGCCGCTGACGTGCAGGATCCGCGCGACCTGCCCCGGGCTGTGGGCGCGGCCGCCGCCGACGCCGGTGCGCAGGGCCAGCACCCGCTTCTGTCGGGCGGGGATCGACCCGAGGCATCCGCGCAGCCGCGACACCGTCGCGACCAGTTTCTGCTGGGGCGACTGCGGCTGGCCGGCATGACCGCGACCACGCCCCCCGCCGCGACTGCTACGCGCGGCGTAGGCCGTCCCCGAGCTCGCCACGCCGGACCCGCCGGCGGAGCTGGATGCGCCGGCGCTCGATCCGCCCGCGTTCGATCCCTGCGCGCGCACGCCCGACGCCGAGCCGGTCCCATGCGTGGCGCTGGACGTGCCCGACGACGCGGCGGGATGCGAGCCCGCAGAGCCGAGCGACTTGGACACGCCGCCTCCCGAAGGCGCCGACACCGACGGCGTGTGCAGCGACGGCTTCGGCACCGAGGGCCTAGGCAGTGACGGCTTGGGTACGGTCGGTGTGGGTAGCGACGGCGTGCTGACCGTCGGGACCGGAAGCGACGGCGTGCTGACGGTCGGGACCGTAACTGAGGGCGTGGTCACCGGTGGCGTCGCGGGCGTGGAGGGAACCGTCAGCGAGGGGACTGTGAGCGCCGCGTTGGCGTGCTCGACCCGCGGAGGTCCGCCGAGGAGCGCGAGAACGAGCGCCAGCAGCCCGAGTCCGGACCCCCATCGCACCCCGCGACGGAGCCAGCCACCAGACCCGTGGCCCCGTCGAGTCGCCGCCAGCCGCCCTCTCATTTCGACGGGTATTTACCCGATCTTGAGAAACTCGAATCGCGCCCGGCGTCATTGCCCGCCTCGCGGCGACCGATCACGGCGATCGACCGCCCGATCGCGCTGCCGGTGCGGCCGCGCGGGCTAGGTGCTAGCGCACAAACTCGCTGAGCAAGCGCCCCACGTGCTGACCCTCGCCCAACTCGTCGAAGCTGAACTGCAGCGGAAACAGCGGGTGGTTTGCCAGCAGCGCAGCGACCTCGGCGCGTATGCGCCCGGAATCGGCGGTCCATCGCATCGCCTGGACGAGGAGACGGCCCAGCTCGGCGAACTCGATCTCGGTCAAGCCGCGGCGAGTCAGAGCCTGGGAGCCCAGCCGAAGCCCGAAGTCACCGCTCGTCCCGGGGATGTTGACCGAGTTGGTCCGGATGCCGCACGACGGCAGCAGGTCGTTGGCGAGCCTGTTCGCAGCGTCGGCCGTGCCCACGTGGACATGAACCTGATGGGTCTGGGTGCCGCCGTACTCCATGCCGGGGATGGTCAGGCCGCCTGAGTCGAGCACTTGCGCAAGCGTTCGAGCGTTGGCGATCACCTGCTCGGCGTAGGCCCGGCCGAAGATCGCGATCTCCTCGAGCGCGAGCACCAGCCCTGGAAGGCACTCGGCATGGCTGTTGGACTGAAGCTGCGGGCAGATCGTCTCCCACATCGTGTGGGCCAGCGGGTGGTCCCGATCGGCAAAGGCGATCACGCCCTTGTTCGGCCCCGGCACCGTCTTGTGGGTGTTGAACGTGAGGATGTCGGCCCCTTGGAGCAGAGGCTGCGGAAGCAGCCCGGCCGCGATCAGGCCGGCCGTGTGGCTGACATCGACCGCCAGCGTCACCCGCTCGGGGAGCGCGCTCGCAAGTTCCTCGATCGGTTGCGGCCGGCGGCAGTGCGACGGCTGGACGAGGAGCAGGCGAATGGTTGGATGCTGTATGACGAGCCTGGCCGTCGCTTCGACGTCGATCAGATCGCCGCGCATCGGAAACGCGAACGACTCGATGCCGAGCCGCTCTGCGAGGACCGATGCGCCGAAGTGCCCGCCGTCCTCGGGTGCCAGCTCGACGAACGCGTCTCCGGCCGTGCAGGCAGCCATCACGACGGCCTGCTCGCACATCGATCCCCCGTTCGGGCGCCAGTCGGCGACGTCGGCCGCGAACAAACGCTTCATCTGGGCGAGAAACTTCGTCTGGAGCGCGGGCAACGTCTCGGATCGCGGGAAAGACCATTCGCCACAGTGCCCCGGGGTTGGCGCGTCGAAGAAGTAGTGCTCGCCGCCAAAGAAGGCCGCCGCCGCGCGCACCACCGTGCTCGGGTAGTTCTCGCTGGCCGTCAGCGTGGCCATGACACTGTGGTAGTGCCGCTCCTGGGCCATCATCCCGGCGAGCCAGCCGAGCAGCTTGCCATCCGCGGCGAGCGGATGCGTTGGGAGAGCGTCGGCGGGATCCAAGCGCAATGGGCTGGTCCCTACCAAATCGTTAGCAGCCATTTGGAGTCCTTGTCGGTGCGGCAGGCGACTACTTAACGCGCGCGCGGTGGCTCAACTTGTGCTCCCGGGGCGTTGCCGGCCTCCGCGGGCGCAGAACGCGCCGGGGGAGCCGCCCACCTAGAATTGCCAGTCGTGCCATCGCACGACGTGCTGATCATCGGGGCGGGGCTCGCTGGCCAGCGGGCGGCGCTGTCCGCGGCCGAGGCCGGCGCTTCGGTGGCGATCATCTCGAAGGTCCACCCGGTCCGCTCGCACTCGGTGGCGGCGGCCGGCGGCATCAACGCCGCGCTCAACCCTGAGGACAGCTGGGAGTCGCACGCGTTCGACACCGTCAAGGGCTCGGACTACCTGGGCGATCAGGACGCGATCGAGATCATGGCCCAGGAGGCCCCCAACGAGATCCTCTATCTCGAGCATCTGGGCGTCACCTTCCACCGCAACGAGAACGGGCATCTGGGGACACGCGCGTTCGGAGGCGCCTCGGCCGCCCGCACGTACTACGTGGCGGATATCACCGGCCACGCCATCCTGCACGTCCTCTACGAGCAGCTGATGAAGCGCTCGGAGCAGATCGACCGCTACGAGGAGTGGTTCACGACCGACCTGCTTCAGGACGGGGATGGGCGCTGCACCGGCGCGATCTGCCGCGACCTGCGCGACGGCGCGCTCGAGGTGTTCAACGCCAAGACCGTGATCCTGGCCTCGGGCGGCTGCGGCCAGGTCTACAAACCGACCACCAACGGCCTGATCGTGACCGGCGACGGCATCGCCCAGGCCTACCGGATCGGCGCCAAGTTGATGGACATGGAGATGGTCCAGTACCACCCGACCACGCTGGCCGGCAACGGCCTCTTGATCACCGAGGGGGCGCGCGGCGAGGGCGCCTGGCTGCTCAACGCCGAGGGCGAGCGGTTCATGGAGCGCTACGCGCCGAACAAATTCGAGCTGGCCTCGCGCGACGTGGTGTCGCGGGCCGAGCAGACCGAGATCAACGAGGGCCGCGGCTTCGAGGATGGCACGGTCGCGCTCGACATCACCAAGGTCCCCCGGCGGCGCACGCTCGAGGCGCTGCGAGAGATCGTCAACATCGGCCGCGACTTCGCCGGCGTGGACATCACCCGGGAGCCGATCCACATCCTCCCCGGCATGCACTACATCATGGGCGGCGTCAAGACGGACGCCGACGGTCAGACGACGATTCCCGGGCTCTATGCCGCGGGCGAGGTGGCCTGCGTCTCCGTCCATGGGGGTAATCGCCTCGGTGCCAACTCGCTGCTCGACACGCTGGTGTTCGGCCGCCGGTCGGGCCACCACGCCGCCACCCAGGCGCTCCAGATGACGATGCCCAGCATCCCGTCCTCGAGGGTGGCCGAGACCGAGCGCAACATCACCGCGATCATGGATCGTGAGCAGGGCGGTCGCCGGATCGGCGCGATCAAGAACGAGCTCGGCGAGACCATGAACCGCTACGTCGCGGTGTTCCGCGACGAGGAGGGCCTGCAAAAGGCGCACGAGATCGTCCGACGACTCAAGGAGGAAGCCACCGTCGCGGCGATCGACGACCGGGGTTCGATCTTCAACCAGGACGTGATCGGCGCGATCGAGCTTGGGTACATGCTCGACGTGGCCGAGACGATCGTGGTCGGCGCGATCGAGCGCAAGGAGAGCCGTGGCGCCCAATGGCGCCTGGACTTCCCGGGCCGCAACGACGACGAGTGGCTCAAGCACATCGACATCTCGGCCAACGGAGGCGATGTCCCCCAGGTGAGCTACTCGCCGGTCACGATCACCCGCTGGCAGCCGGAGGAGAGGACCTATTAGTTACTCACGCGCGCGTGGAAGGAAGCACTGATGCCCGAATACACGCTCAGAATCCGGCGCTACGACCCCCAGACGGGCGAAGCTCCTCACTGGGACACCCATACGGTCGATCTCGGAGGAACGCAATCCGTGCTCGACGCGATCCTCAAGATCAAGGACGAGGAGGACGGCTCGATCGGCATTCGCTGCTCCTGCCAGCAGGCCATCTGCGGCTCCTGCGGGGTGCGGATGAACGGCAAGCCGGGCCTCGCCTGTAACACCCATCTCGACGAGGCCGCCAAGCGTGGCCACGGCACGGGCTGGAACCCGCCCGACGAGGGTCAGAAGAACACGGTCATCAACGTCGAGCCGATGGGCAACATGCCCGTGATCCGGGACCTGATCGTCGACATGGACGCGGTTCACTGGAAGAAGATCCGCCGCGTCACGCCCTGGCTGATCAACAAGGAGCCGGTTCCCGAGCGCGAATACATCGTCCCGCGGGAGGCCATGGTCGACGTCACGCAGCCGATGGCCTGCATCCAGTGCGGAGCATGCGTCTCGGATTGCCTGGCCATGGAGGTCGACCCGCTGTTCGTCGGCCCGGCGGCGCTGGCCAAGGCGTACCGCTTCGTGGGTGACCCGCGCGACGCGCAGCACGGAGAGCGCCTGCGTGACCTGTCCGAGGACCAGCACGGGCTTTACGACTGCACCCACTGCTTCAACTGCATCGACGCCTGTCCCAAGGGCGTCGACCCGATGAACCAGATCATGCGCCTGCGCCGAGTGGCCGGCTCCGACTTCGAGATCAAGGACCGCAACAACGGCTACCGCCACGAGCACGCGTTCGTCAAGAACATCCGGCGCAACGGCATCCTCCACGAGCCCGATCTGCTAGCCGACTCCTACGGCGGCAAGTTCAACCCGAGCGCCGGCCGAGAGCTCGTGAGCGGACTGCCCACGGCGGTATCCGGGCTCATGCGCGGCAAGATGACCCCCCAGAAGCTGCTGCTCCACCAGCATAAGGCGCCCGCCGAGGTCAAGCGGCTGTTCGACGAGATCGACGGCAAGCCGGAGCGCAACGAGCTCAACCTGTACGTGACCGGCTACGAGGACGAGCCCGAGGAGCACGCGGAGGGCGCGGCCGGGCGCGAACCGTCGGAGGAGCAATCGGCGCCCGAGACCGAGGGGCAGTCATGAAGGTCGCCTACTGGCCAGGCTGCGTCAGCCGCGGCTTCACCCCCGAGCTGCACGGGTCGATGGCCAAGGTCGCGCCGCTGCTCGACATCGAGCTGATCGAGCTCGACCGGGCCTCCTGCTGCGGCGCCGGCGTGATCGCCGAGCACAACCAAGAACTGGCCGACACGCTCAACGCCCGCACGTTCGCCTTGGCCCAGCAGACCGACGGCGAGCTGATGATGAATATCTGCTCGACCTGCCAGGGCGCTCAATCGGAGTGCCAGGAGCGCCTCGACGCCAACAGCGAGTACCGCGAGCAGGTCAACGCGAACCTGTCCGACGAGGGCCTGCGCTACGAGAAGGGCCTGACCAACAAGAACTTCCTGTGGCTGCTGGTCGAGCACATCGGCCTCGACGAGCTCAAGTCCCGGGTCAAGCGCCCGCTCACCGACCTGCGGGTGGGCCCGTTCTACGGCTGCTACATCGTGCGCCCGGTGGACCGGCTCGGGGTCGACGACGAGCATCCACGCGACCGCTACCTGCACTGGGTGATCGAGACGCTCGGCGGCACCGTGATCGACTATGCCGGGGTCTACAAGTGCTGCGGCTTCCCGATCATCACGATGAACAAGGAAGTCTCTTTGAAGCAGGCCGGGCGGCATCTCGGCGATGCGATCGACGCAGACGCCGACTGCCTGGTCGTGCCCTGCCCGCTCTGCCACCTGAACCTCGACCTCCAGCAGCCGGTGGCCTCCAAGGTCGTCGGCCGCGAGCTCGGCATGCCGGTGCTGCACCTGCCGCAGCTGGTGGGTCTCGCGCTCGGGCTCTCCCCCAAGGAGCTCGGGATGAACAAGCACATCGTCAAGCCGACGTCGGTGATCGACTGGTCCACGTCGGTGGTGGCCGGCTCGCCGGCCTAGGTGTACGTGGCCCCCGCGGCGGCGAGCCCTTAACGACGAAGAGCGAGGCATAAGCCTCGCCCTCGTCATACCCCTTTGTCCGCCCGTTGGAAGCTTGGTGGAGCCTGGGCTCGAAGTCTGAGCCGAGAGATACCCAGCTCGCCGGTTTTCTCAAACATGAACATGTGGTCAGGTTCCGGACCTGACCATTCGGCGATCGTTAGCCAAGCTACGCGGCCACCGAGTCCCGGCGGTCGAGCAGGCCGCGCTCGACCAGGACCTCGGCGATCTGGACGGCGTTGGTGGCCGCCCCTTTGCGCAGGTTGTCGCTCACGATCCAGAGGCTGAGAGCTCGCGGGTGCGATTCGTCG
The DNA here is from genome assembly GCA_963834625.1 of uncultured Solirubrobacterales bacterium. Taxonomy (GTDB): domain Bacteria; phylum Actinomycetota; class Thermoleophilia; order Solirubrobacterales; family Solirubrobacteraceae; genus Palsa-465. The sequence continues at coordinate 442,624 of CAWICM010000003.1, forward strand.
CGCCGGATCCGGCCCACGAACACCTCGTCCCGGCCGGCCGCCCGCAGGGGGGTCGGCACGTCCTCCACGATTACGCCGGGGGCGGCGGCGAGCAGCTCGCGGGCCTCCTCGGCGCTCAGCGGCTCGCGGGTCTGGAGGTTGACCGCCTCGGAGTGGCAGATCCGCACCGGCACGCGAACACACGTCACCGCGATTCCGATCGACTCGTCCTCCAGGATCTTGCGCGTCTCGAACATCATCTTGCGCTCTTCGTCGGTGTGGTCGTCTCCATCGACGAAGTTGCCTGCGGCACCGATCACGTTGAAAGCGATCGGCTCCGGATACACCTCGGGCGCCGGCGCTTCGGCGCCGCTCAGGTCGGCCTTGGTCTGGGTCTCGAGCTCGTCGACCGCCTTCTTGCCGGTGCCCGACACCGACTGGTACGTGGCCACGACCAGCCGCTCGATCCCCGCCCGGCGGTGGATCGGGGCCAGCGCCACGAGCATCTGCATGGTCGAGCAGTTCGGGTTGGCGATCAGACCGTGGTGGCGCTCGAGCGCGTCGGGATTGACCTCCGAGACGACGAGGGGGATCGACGGGTCGCGCCGCCAGGCCGAGGAGTTGTCGACCACGGTGGCGCCGGCCTCGACGAACCGAGGCGCCCACTCGCGCGAGGCTCCGGCTCCGGCCGAGAACAGGGCCAGATCGAACCCGCGCAGGTCGGCCTCGTCGTTCAGCGCGCGCACCACCAGGCCCCCGTCCAGCTCCCGCCCGGCCGAGCGCTCGCTGGCGAACGGGACGATCTCCGAGGCCGGGAAGCGCCGCTCGCGCAGGAGCTCGAGCATGGTCGTGCCGACCACGCCGGTAGCCCCCACCACGGCCACGCGGTAGGCGCCGCTCATCTCGCCTCCTGTCCGATCGGTCGCTCGCGCTGGACCTCCGCCAGGCTCAGCTGGAAGGCCTCATGAAGCGCCTGCACGGCGGCGGGCACCGACTCGGAGCGGATCACGCATGAGATCTTGATCGGCGAGGTCGAGATCATCTCGATGTTGATCTCCCGGGTCGCCAGCGTCTCGAACACCTGCGCCGCCACGCCGGGATGCGAGCGCATGCCGGCGCCGATGATCGACACCTTGCCGATCTCTGGGTCGGTCTCGATCTCGGCGATGCCCAGGTCGGACATGATCGGTCCGAGCGCGGCCTCGGCGGCACGCACGTCCTCGGAGGCGATCGTGAACGACACCTCGGCGTCGCGGCCCTCCTCGCGCGGCTCGTTCTGGATGATCGTGTCCACGTTGCAGTTGGCGTCGGCCAATGCGCGGAAGATCGCCGCCGCTACGCCGGGTCGGTCGGGCACCCCGGTCAGCGTGATCCTCGCCTCCTCGGTGGAGTGGGTGACGGCGGTGATCAGTGGGTGCTCCATCGTTTCGTCCTCTCCGATGACAAAGGTACCGGGACTCTGGTCGAAGCTCGATCGGCAGTGGATCCTCACCCCGTGCGTGCGCGCGTATTCGACGGAGCGCAGCTGGAGCACCTTGGCGCCCGAGGCCGCCATCTCGAGCATCTCCTCGAAGCTCACCTGGGGCAGCTTGCGCGCCGTGGGCACCACGCGGGGATCGGCGGTGAACACGCCGGCCACGTCGGTGTAGATCTCGCATACCGTGGCGCCGATCGCCGCGGCCAGCGCCACCGCCGTGGTGTCCGAGCCGCCCCGGCCCAGCGTGGTCACGTCGCGGCTCGTCGAGACGCCCTGGAAGCCCGCCACGAGCACGATCAGGTCGTCGTCGAGCGCCTGGCGGATGCGGTCCGCGCGCACGTCGATGATCCGCGCCTTGGTGTGGGAGGTGTCGGTGACGATCCCCGCCTGCGAGCCGGTCAGCGAGATCGCCCGATGGCCCAGGTAGTTGATCGCCATCGCGCACAGGGCGCAGGAGATCCGCTCGCCGGTGGAGAGCAGCATGTCCATCTCGCGCGGGTCAGGGCTGGGCGAGACCTCCTCGGCCATCGCGATCAGCTCGTCGGTGGTCTTGCCGCGGGCGGACAGCACGGCCACCACCCGGCGGCCGGCGTCGCGCTGGGCCACGATCCTGCCGGCGGCCCGCTTGATCCCCTCGGCATCGGCGACCGAGGTGCCGCCGAACTTCATCACGACCGTCTCGCGGCTCATGAGGGCAAAGTTAGCTGAGGAGGGCCTTGATCCGCTCTCGGCCGAAATGCTCCGCCCAATTCCGCGGGGTGCCGCGATGGGTTCCGTCGCGGATCGTCGGGTCCGCCCCGTGCGACAGCGCCACCGCCGCCACCTCGGGCGCATCCCACTCCGCCGCGGCGTGCAGCAGCGTGTAGCCCGGGGATCCGAGGCTCGCCGAGATCAGCTCGGGACGGCGCTCGAGGATCCACGCGGCCACGCCCGGCTGCCCAGTCAGTGCGGTGATGACCAGCGGCGGCCCGGCGCCGCCGATCGACCGCTCGAGCTCCGCGCGGCTCGGCCGGAGGGCATCCAGGGCGGCGAGATCGCCGAGTCCGATCGCCTCGACCAGCTCGGTCTGGCGGGGGGTGGCGTGCTCGCCGGGGTGCCGCCACCAGGTCCGCCCCTCGCCGAGCCGCTCGAAGCCCACCGTCCGGTAGAGCTGTTCACCGTCGGGCGTCGCGTTCAGCACCGCATGCGTACACCCGAGGTCGCGGGCGAGCCGGCAGGCAGCGAGCGTCAGCGCCCGCCCGATGCCGCGCCGACGGTGCTGCGGACGGACGCCCATGTCGTAGACACCGGCGATCCCGCGCCACGGATTGACGAACACTCCGCCGATCCTGCGGCCGTCCCCGTCGCGTACCGCCAGGCGGTGCACCGAGCCTCGGCGGCGCACGTGGACCCGGTGCCGCGGCTTCTCCGCGGGCATTCGATCGAGCTCGAGCGCCATCCACCACGGCTGCCAGCCCCATTCGAATCCGCGCGCGATCAGCAGCGTCCCGAGCGCCTTGTCCTCATCGAGCGACCAGCACGAGACGGTGCGCAGTTCTAGCTCGTCCGCGCGCTGCACCGCGCCCGCCACGGCCGGCCGATCGCGCTTGACCGGAAACGGCAGGGCTCCTTCGGGGCCGTGGACGACCAGCTCGATCCCGCCGGGCCGCTCGATCCTCGAGTCCGCCGCACGCCGGAACCACGCCCGATGGTTGGCCGCTGTGGCGCGGAGCAGGGCCTCGCGATCGAGCACGCCGAGTGGCCTACACGGCCCGGCGCCCGACCAGTGCCCGCCCCAGAGTCAGCTCATCCGCGTACTCGAGGTCGGCTCCCACCGGCAGCCCGCTCGCCAGCCGCGTGACCGCCGCCTCGGAGCCCCGCTCGCGGAGTCCCGCCGCGATGTGGAGCGCTGTGGCCTCTCCAGTGGTCGTCGGGTTGGTGGCGATCACCACCTCCCGGATCCCGCCGTCCGTGACCCGCGCGTACAGCTCGGCGATTTTGATGTCCTCGGGATCGACCCCGTCGATCGGCGAGAGCGCGCCGCCCAGCACGTGGTAGCGGCCTCGGAACTCGTGGGTGCGCTCGATCGAGATCACGTCCGAGGGCTCCTCGACCACGCAGATCACCTCGGGATCGCGACGTTCGTCGGCGCATATCCGGCAGAGCGGGCCGTCGGCGAGGTTGAAGCAGGTCTCGCACAGGCCGATCCGCTCCTTGACCTCGGTGATCGCCCGAGCCAGGGCGAGCGCCTCCTCGTCTGAGGCCCGGAGCAGATGGAAGGTCAGCCGCTGGGCCGTGCGACCGCCGACCCCGGGCAGCTTCGACAGCTCGGTGATCAGCCGCTGTACGGGCGGGGCATACACGGGTCGGGTTTTTACAGGCCCGGGAGACCGAGACCGCCCAGGCCGCCGCCCAGGCCGCCGGTGATCCCGCCCAGCTTCGTCGAGGCGAGGTCCTGGGCCGATCGCAACGCCTCGTTGGTCGCGGCCAGGACCAAGTCCTGGAGCATCTCGACGTCATCAGGGTCGATCGCCTCGGGGTCGATCGTGATCGACTTGACGACCATGTCGCCGGTCACCTTTACCGTGACCATCCCGCCACCGGCCGAGGCCTCCACGACCTCATCCTTGAGCGCCTCCTGGGCGGCGATCATGTCCTCCTGCATCTTCTGGGCCTGCTTGAGGATTTGTTGCATGTTCGGTTGGGGCATCAGCCCTTGACCTCGCCTTCGTTGGGTTCGTCTTCGAAGACCTCTTCCGCGTCGAACTCCTCCACGAAGCGCCGGACGAGCTCCTCGCCCGAGAGGACCGGGTCCCCATCGGGCTCGTCGGCGGCGTCGCGGAGCTCGTAGCGGAGCACGAGACGCTGTCCCGTGACGGCATGAAGCGCTTCGCCGGCCACGCGTCGGTAGTCATCCTGCTCGGCCTTCTTCTTGAGGAAGGCCGCGCCACCGGGGAAGGCCAGCGTCAGCTCCTGGTCGCGCACCGCGATCGGCCGGGCGTCGGACAGGAGCGCGGCCAGCATCGCGTTCTCGCCTCGGACCAGGTCGACGACCGCGGGCCAGCAGGCGGCGGCGGCATCCAGGCCGATCGGGCGTAATCGACGCCGACGTCGGTTGCTGCGGCGGCGCGGGCGCCGTGGCCTCTGGCTCCGGCGCCACCGGCTCAGGGTCACGCGCCAGCGGCTCCGCGTTGCGCGGCGCCGGCTGTGCGGGGCGGGTCGGCGGTTCCGGCGCCTGGCGGTGCGTGGCCCGCAGCCCTCCGCCGGCGGCCCCAGGATGGGCGGGGCCGTTTTCGAGCCGCTCGATCCGTGCCAGCAGCGCCGCCATCGACGGATCGACCTCGGGCGCGGCCGCCTTGACCAGCACCAGCTCGAGCTGAATCCGAGCCTGAGCGCCGTTGGCCGTGGCCTCGAGCGCGGCAGAGACGAGGTCGAGCAGCCGCACCGCGTCGGTGGGCGAGAGCGCACTGGCCTGCTCGGCCAGACGGATGTCTCGCTCGGGCGTGACCTGGAGCTCGGGCGGGACGTCGCCGAGCACCTGAACCGCGAGCAGCTCGCGACCATGGACCTCGAGGTCGCGCAGCAGCTGGCCAGCATCGCGGCCGGACCCGGTCAGGTTGGCTGCCGCCCGCAGCGCCCGGGCCGGGTCGCGGGCGATGATCGCGTCGACCGCCTCGAACAGCTGCTCGGCGTCGGCTACGCCGAGGACCGCGAGCACGTCGGCCGGCTCGATCGCCCGGCCGCCGGCGTAGGTGACGAGCTGCTCGAGCGTGCCGAGCGCGTCCCGGAAGCTGCCGGTGGCGTGGCGCGCGATCAGGGCCAGCGCACCGCGTTCCACGTCGATCCCCTCGGCCGCCGCCACCCGATCCAGGACGGTCGTCACCTGCTCTACGGTGGGGCGGCCGAAGTCGAACCGGTGACAGCGATCGACCACGGTCGGCAGGACCTTCTGGGCCTCGGTCGTGGCCAGCACGAAGATGGTCCGAGGCGGAGGCTCCTCGAGCGTCTTCAGGAAGGCGTTCCAGGCCTGGGGCGAGAGCATGTGCGCCTCATCCAGGATGTAGACCTTGTGCCGCCCGGACACCGGGGCGTAGGCCACCCGCTCGCGCAGGTCGCGGATGTCGTCCACCGAGTTGTTCGAAGCCGCGTCCATCTCGATCACGTCGAGCGACGTGGCGTTGGCGATCGCCACGCACGAGTCGCAGGTGCCGCACGGGCTGGTGGTGGGGCCGTTCGTGCAGTTCAGACAGGCGGCCAAGATCTTGGCCATGCTGGTCTTGCCGGTCCCGCGCGATCCGACGAACAGGTAGGCGTGATGGACCTTGCCCTGCTCCACCGCGTTCGAGAGCGTCCGGACCACGTGCTCCTGGCCGACGACGTCGGCGAACGTGCGGGGACGGTGGCGGCGATAGAGCGAGGGGCCGGTGGACACGGGAGAGTCGAGTCTAGTGACGCGCCCGACGGGTCCGGGGCGCGCTCTCCCGGCGCGCCGGGTGCAGCAGAAAAGGCGGACCGTGCACCCTCCGTCGAGGCCGGTACCCGGGGCGCGGCCGCCGTATCGCGACTCCTGCTCGGTGCTCCCGCGGCGCCTGAAGGTGGCCGCTTAAGGCTGCTTCCTTCCGGATCTGACCTGGTTCACGGGTCTTCATCGCCTAGGGACCGAACCATCGACATCGCGCACAGGGCGCAGACCCCGGGGCCTGTGCCCCTCGGGAGGGGATTCAGCCCCGCTAGAGCGGATTGCGGGTACAGGGCACCGCTAGCACCCCGCCTAGCACGGTCCAAGGAGGATCGTAGCGCTCCGGGCGCGAAAAACGGAGCCGCCCTCACCGTTGTTGGAGTGATGGGCGGTTGGCCGGACCCGGAGCACGTGCTCCGCCACCGCTATCTTCCTCACGCACGCAAACCGACCAGCTTCGGAGGCTCGACGAGATATGAAAGTAGGGGTTGTAGGGCTCGGATATGTCGGGTTGCCGCTGGCGGTCGCATTCGCCGAGGTCGGTGACGAGGTCGTCGCGCTTGATGTCGATCCGCTGAAGATTTCCGCCGTTAACGCCGGCGACTCGTACATCGAGGACATTCCGTCGGATCGGCTGCGGGCGGTGCTGCCCAAGATCAGGGCCACCTATCGCTACGCCGACCTGGCCAAGGCCGACGCGGTCATCATCTGCGTGCCCACGCCGCTCACCGAGAACCGCGAGCCCGACCTGGGTCCGCTGGACGCCGCCGCCAAGTCGCTGGCTCAGGTCCTCCAGCCCGGCCAGCTGATCGTGCTCGAGTCGACCACCTACCCCGGCACCACGCGGGAGCGGCTGCTCCCGCTGCTCGAATCCTCGGGCCTGCGCGTTGGCCAGGACGTCAACCTCGCCTTCTCGCCCGAGCGGGTCGATCCCGGCCGCACCGACTACAACCTGCGCAACACACCGAAGGTCATCGGCGGTGTCACGCCGGCATGCCTCGATCGCGCCGACGAGCTCTACAGCCGCATTTGCGACCACACCGTCCGGGTTTCCACCACGGAGGCGGCCGAGCTCACCAAGCTGCTCGAGAACATCTTCCGCTCGGTCAACATCGCGCTGGTCAACGAGCTGGCCATGCTCACCGAGCGCATGGGCATCAACATTTGGGAAGTGGTCGACGCCGCCTCGACCAAGCCGTACGGGTTCATGCGCTTCGAGCCGGGCCCTGGCATGGGCGGCCACTGCCTGCCGGTGGATCCGTTCTACCTGACCTGGCGCGCGCGTGAGTTCCACATGTCGACCGAGTTCATCGAACTCGCAGGCAAGATCAACCAGTACATGCCCTATCACTGCGCCGAGCGGGTCGAGCAGGCCCTCAACGATGTGGCCAAGCCGGTCAAGGGCTCGCGGATCCTCATCCTGGGAGCGAGCTACAAGGGCGGCACGGGCGACATCCGCGAGTCCCCAGCCCTGCGCATCATCGAGGTGCTGCAGAGCCGGGGCGGGATCGTCACCTACCACGACGACTACGTCCCCTCGCTGTCGGCCTTCGGGCTGGAGAGCGTGCCGCTGGACGAGGCCGTCGCCGAGGCCGACGCGGTCGTGCTGGTCACCGCCCACCCCGAGATCGATCACGTCGCTTTGGTTGAGCGCAGCGCGCTGTTCGTCGATCTGCGCGGGGTCACGCGGGGCGTGCAGGTCGAGAACCTAGTCCGGCTCTAGCGAACCGCCGGAGCGCGGCGCCGCGGCTGAAACCCTGGGGCGCTACCGCGTAGAATCGCGTCTCCCGGGCGCGTAGCTCAGTGGGAGAGCGCTCGCTTCACACGCGAGAGGTCGCTGGTTCAAGCCCAGCCGTGCCCATACTTATTTGCAGGGACTTCGTTGTCGGTCGCGAGCTTTGTCCGCTTTCGTGACGGACTCCGCGGCCCAGAGCGTGGCCCACGCGGTTGCCGACGGCTGTATCGTGAGCGCATGACGCGGCTAGAGCGCATCACTTCCGATCCCGCCGTTTGTCACGGACAGCCGGTGATTCGGGGGCTGCGGTACACGGTCGAGAGCGTGCTCGAACTGCTTGCGGCGGGCATGACCGTGGACGAGGTCCTCGCCGACTACCCGGACCTGGAGCGCGATGACATCCTCGCCGCTTTGGAGTTCGGAGCCCGCGCTGCGGGGCGCCGCGTGGTCCCGCTGACCGCGGCGTGAAGTTCCTCGTCGACGCACAGTTGCCGGCGCGGCTCGCCGAGTTCCTGAGCCGCGTTGGGCATGACGCGCTCCACACGAGCGAGCTGCCGGACGGCAATCGCTCGACCGACAGCCAGATCGCACGGCGCGCGGATGCAGACGGTCGCGTTGTGGTCACGAAGGACCGGGACTTCCGCGAGACGCACCTCCTGACGGATCGCCGCGCCAACTCCTCGTCGTCGCAACCGGGAACGTGACGAACAATGCCCTCCTCTCGCTCGTCGAGCTTCATATCGACGCGATCGTCACAGCGTTCGAGGAAGCGGACTTCGTGCAGTTGACGGAGGAGGCCCTGATGCTCGGCAGGCCCAGCGGTCCAGGCGGATAGCTCCGCTTCAGCGCGTTCCTGTGATCGCAGACCTGTTCGCGCCGTTCAGCAGTTCATCGAAGGCAGCGTGGACGTTCTGGCGCGAAACGCGCTTCTGGACCTGCGCGTAGATCTCGAGGGTCGTCTTCGAATCCGCGTGGCCGACCTGGTCCATCACGTACGGCAGCGGAGCGCCTGCTTCAAGCATCAAGCTGATGTACGTGCGGCGGAGCGCGTGCGGCGTAACCCTGGGTAGGGGCGCGATCCCGCGCTCGGCCCGAATCTCATTGGCTCGGCCCACGACCGGCGCGAGCACACGCTCGCGAACGCTGTCCTTGTCCCGCGGCCGGCCGCTCGCGGTCGCGAACACGAACTCGTCCACCCTCGCAGGCTTGCGCTCCGCGCGCCACACGTTCAGCTCCTCGACCAGGTCCAGGCTGAGATCGACTTCGCGGACACCGGCAGCCGTCTTGGCCTCCTCGACAATGAGCCGTTGATGCGCAGTATCGACCGAGCGCCACCGGAGCCCGCACACCTCCCCCACCCGCAATCCCGACTGCGCCATCACCGCGATCATCGGCCGCCGCCCGATCCGGTGATCGGTTCGGGCCGAGCGGTCGAGATCGCTCGCGACCGCCAGCAGCTCCGCGAGCTCGTCAGCTTCAAGGAATCGGCGGGTGGGCCGAGCAGCCCTCAGCCGCCGTCGCTTGCCACGCGCCGGGTTGCTGGCGAGCAATCCGTGCTCGACTGCGGTGTCGAGGATGTTCGCCAAGAGGACGAGGGTCTTGTTGATCGACTCATTGCTCAGCGCCACCCGTCGCTGGCCTCGCCGGTCGCGGATCGGCCGCCCGGCCATCGCCGCGGCCTTGATCCGCTCGCGTTCGATTACCTTCTCGCTGCGGTAGTCGTCGACGAGCGCGATGGTGATCGAGGAGACCTGGGCAGGCGCGAAGAACGGGAGGAGGTGCTTCTTCAACCGCCACTCGTAGTCAGCCTGCGTCGTCGGCCGCAGCTCCGACTTACGCGCCGCCCACCAGCGAGAGGCGAACTCATGGAAGGTCTGATCCTCTCCGCCGGTTCCGGCGCTCGGCGGCCGCCAGACCCCGACCTGGATCTCGGCGAGCACCTGCTCGAGCTTGCGCTCCGCCTTCCGGTACGTCCAGCCGTCAGCGTCCGTTCCGAGCGTGACGACCTCGCGCCGGCCATAGGCGCGGACACGCAGGCTGTAGGTCGTCAGCCCGTCCTTGCGCTCGTGCTTCCGGATCTGACCGTGCGACCGCTTCTCCATCCCCTCGCGAGTCTACGTCTGATTGCGGCGATGGCCGCCCCCATTTGACGAAGCTGACCTGCTTCGGACTCCTGCCCCAAGTGCCGCGACAGGTCCCGCGCTGAGTCCCGCACCGCCTGCGGGACCACGGGGCGCGAATCGCCCGCCGCCACGGCGGAATTGCACCACAGGTGCGGCCGACTACCCGCCCTCCACGAGGTCGTTCGGGTAGTCGGCCGCACAGGGCCAGCGTCTGGCTTGGCGGCGGACGTTGAACCGGTCAAGATCTTGGTATGGGACGCCGAGCCAAGGATGGGCAGATGTGCCTGAAGGCCTGCCATGGGACGGTGGTCCGTGGCGATCCCGGCATCATCCAGGGCGACCGCAGATGTGATCTGCCTGCTGGTGTAAACGCCACGGCTCATTACCGCCGTGACTCGGCGACTTCCCTGCTCGTGGCGGTGGCTGTCGGGCAAAGAATCGCGAGCCGGGACGAATCGCTCTGAATTGGATGAGTGTGGGGTTGTCGGGGTGGCCCGCCGCGGTCGATCAGGCGATCGCCGGGGTGATCCAGTGGCTGTGCAGCTTCAGGAGGTTGTGCACAGCGGCCTGTAAGCGCCACTCCGAGCGGACCGCGGATCTGCCTCGTCGCTGGAAACGGCGGAAGCCGCGGTTGAATTTGTTCTGCGCGAACACCGGCTCGACGGTCGCCTTGCGGTGCTTGTAGAGCTCGTGTCCGGCGTCGCTTGAGAGCACTGCCCGCATGAACGCGTAAGGGCCTTCGTCCCAGCCCGGCCTGGCGCCCTGTCGTAGGCCAGCGTCGGGCGGGACGAGGACTTGGATCCCGTCGCTGACGATGTTCTCCATCTGCTTGGTGTGCCAGTAACCCGCGTCGGCCAGGACGGTTTCCGGTCGCTGGGTCACACCGGCGTCGTCCAGTTCGCGCAGCGTGGCGCGGACGGCCGGTTCGAGGTGACCGAAGTCGGGGCTCTCGACCGCGATCTCCGCGGCGACGATGATCTGCCCACGAGTGACTGCGGCCTGCGCGTTGTAACCCTGAACGGTCGGTTGTCCCTGCGTGCGCATCATCCGCGAATCGTGATCGGTCTTGTTCATCACGCCTTCTGGCTCTGTAGGCGGCGTGACCGGCTTGGGCGGCATCCCGAGCTTCTGACCCGGCACCCCGCCGGCGCGACGCGCAGCGTGCCATGCCTCGTAGGCAGAGTTGGCTTCGATCTCGACCTGCCGGTTCTCCTCGAGCCGATGCAGCGTTTCGAGCAACCGTTCAGCTCGTGAGCGCGCGATCGGTTTCGCGTTCTGCTCGCGCTGTCGCATCAGCTCCTTGTGCGCCGTCCGCTGCCACGCGCGCCGACCCCTGCCGGCCGCCACCCGGTCCGGGTCAAGCTCGATCCGCGCGACTTCCGGCTCCTCGCTGCGGCCAGCCTTCTGCGCCAGCCGCTCCTTCGCTGCCTTGAATGCCGCCCGGCGTCCCTCCGCGGTCCGTAGATGCTCGGGCGGCTCATCGCCGCGATCCTCCCCGAACAGGCCATCCTCCCAGCGGTCGGTCTCCTCGGCCTCCTTCAGGATGTCTGCGACGAGCTTCTCGTAGGTGCGGTTCGCGCCGCGCGACGCGTTCGCTCGGATCTTCACGCCATCGATCGAGATCACGCCAACCTCGACCAAGCCCGCCTCGCGACACAGCGCCAGAACCGCGGAGAACAACTCGCCCAACGCGCGCTCGTGCCGGCGGCGGAACTCCGCGATCGTCGAGTGATCCGGGATCGCCATCGCGCTGATCAGCTTGTAGGTCACGTCCTCCCGGCACGCCCGCTCGATCCCCCGCGACGATCGGTTCCCCCGCGCGTACGAGTAGATCATCAATGCCACCATCATCGACGGCTCGTAGGCAGCACGGCCTTGACCATTCGCGCGATACGCCCCATAGAACGCGCTCAAATCCATCTGATCAACCGCGCCCAGGATCGACCACACCACATGATCCTCCGGCACCCAATCCATCAAATCCGGCGGCAACAACAACGACTGCCCCCGATTACAAGCGAGAAAGTTCTGACCCATAGCGACATGGTCTTAAACCCGCCGGACGTCACAACTTTGCCCGACAGCCACGGAGCAGGTCTGGCGGCCGCGGATATCGGTGTGTTCTGCTTTGATGATGGCGCGCGTCCGGTACCGCGTCCCGGTCGACCCGATGTTCGTATAGGCCGCCAAAGCAAAACGGTCACGCGTAGCTGGTTAGGAGATGCCGCTGCGTACGGCTTGCACGGCCGCCTGGATGCGGTTCTCGAGGTGGAGCTTGGCGAGGATGCTGGCGATGTGGTTGGCGACGGTGTTCGTGCTGACCGAGAGGTCATGCGCAATCTGGTGGTTGCTGTGGCCGCTGGCGAGTTGGGTGAAGATCTCGAGCTCTCGCTCGGTGAGGGCGGCGCGGATCGCGGTCGCGGTACTACCGCTCGTCTTGACGGGGAGGTCTAGCTCACGGATGCGCTGCAAGAGCTTTCCGGCGACCTGAGGGGAGAGCACGGATTCCCCAGCGGCGGTGGCTCTGACAGCGCTGACGATCGCCTCGGGCGCCACGGTCTTGAGAATGTAACCGCTGGCGCCAGCGATGATCGCTTCGACCACGCGGTTCTCCTCTGAGCGGGTGAGCACCAGTACACGCGAGGCGGGAGCGAGTAGCCCGAGCTGCTCGATTGCCTCCACGCCCGAGATCCCCGGGAGTCGCAGATCCATCAGGACGACGTCCGGGCGCACGTCGAGCACGATCTTGATCGCGTCCTCTCCGTTGGCGGCCTCGCCGACGAGCTGGAGGCCACTGCTGGCTAGCGCGTGCGCGATCGCACCACGGATGAGCTGCTCATCGTCGACCAGCACGACCGTAGTGGGCGGCTGCAACACCGCGTGGGGGCTCAGTTCGGTATGCATGCACACTCCCCCGGTTCCCGTCTTCTGCGGAATCTACCGACGTGGCGAATCTCCGATGCCCGCATCCGAAGAACGGGGCTCAGTAGTTAGATCGAACCCCCCGCCAACCCGAAAGTTGGTTCGCTCGAACCATTCATGGCGTCGCTGTCGCCGCGTATTGTTGGAGCAAGCTGGTTGTTTTCAGCAAGGCGTCGCGACTCGACCCGTCAGGCCTCGACTCTTTCTGAGCAGTTCCAAGGGTCTAGAGGCTCCCGATGAGCATCCCAATCATCATTATCATCGTCGTCGCGCTAGTCACCATCGGGATCAAGGCGCAGCGAAAGCGTCGAACCGGCTCATTCTTCTGGTGGAGCGGCAAGGATCGCCCGAAAAGCTAGCCGCCGATCCCGCTATGACTCTTGCTTCGTCGAAGACGGCTGGCGATAACGTGCGTGATGCGGAGTCACTCCCAGGTGCCCGTGCGGATACAGGCAGCCTCGCTCGGATCGCGAGAAGCGCCGACCACGTGCCGGCTTTGCCCGGCGAACGCGTGCGGCGAGATGGGTCTGGCGGATTGTGGGTACGTTACGGACAACGTGGTCTGGCGCCAGGGGGCGACAATGGCGCTGATGAGTGACGACAGGCCTATGAGCGGACACGGTGACCTTGACCCGGCCAGACGGGATGGGAGGTCAGCGGATTCCTTCGAGCCGCTTGCTGAGATCATCTCCGGCGAGCTGCTCGCCGCAGGTCCACTGGGAGATCAGCTTGCGACGAGCGATGGTGCCCGTGGTGTTGGGGAGCTGATCGCCGCGGCGGTGTTGGACCGTTTCGTGGTCCGACCCCGGCCCGCGGAGCACGTCAATGACCACGTGAGTCGGGGGGCGCCAGCCGGCTCGGGCGTCATCTTGGAGGTCCGGGACCTGTCGGTTGCGTATGGCTCCAAGACGGCCGTGGACGGCATCAGTCTTCAGATGACCCGTGGGGAGATCTTTGGGCTTCTCGGTCCTAACGGGGCCGGTAAGACGAGCACGCTGAGCGCGATCGAGGGGCTGATCAACCCGCGATCCGGGACGGTGTTCCTGGATGGGGTTGACATTCGGCGCCATCCCTCGCAGGCGAAGGCCAAGCTGGGAGTGCAACTGCAGGCGACCAGTTTTCAGTCGCAGCTCACGATCAAGCAGATCATGCGGTTGTACGCGGGGCTCTACGGAGTCCGTCTGTCTGAGGGCGACGTCACGGAGGCGCTGCAGGAGATCGGGCTCGAAGGTGAGGCGACCAAGCCCTTCAAGCAACTGTCGGGCGGGCAGCAGCAGCGCCTCTCCCTGTACGTCGCGGCCGTCCACGATCCTGCATTGCTGCTGCTGGACGAGCCGACGGCTGGTCTCGATCCTCAGTCCCGCCGTCAGCTCTGGGGTCGAATCGAGCGAATCAGACAGCAGGGCGGGAGCATTCTGCTGACTACCCATTCGATGGAGGAGGCCGAAGCCGTGTGCGATCGCGTCGCGATCATCGACCACGGCACGCTGCTGACGTGTGAGACACCACAGAACCTGATCGCCAAGCATAAGGACGACCCCGAGGTTCGCAAGGTCGCCCACGGCGATGTGACCCTCGAGGATGTGTTCATCGGGCTCACCGGGAGCGAGATCCGTGAATAGCTCTCAGCCCAGCACCGGACCGCCGCTTCAATTGGTTATGAGCTCGTTGCTGCAGGCGGACTTCGCTGTGCTCTTGAAGAACCGGCGGGCGCTGCTGATCAGCCTCTTCCTACCGGTCGTGATTCTCTTCTCGACGAACTCGAGCAAAGCTACGAAGAGCTACGGGGGATCCCTGTTCATCATCGGGTTGGCGATCGCCCTCGGACTCGTTTCCAACTCGATCCTTGGCTACGCGCTCGCGGTCGCGCGAGACCGTGAGCAGGGCGTGTTCCAACGTCTCCGCGTCACGCCCGCCCCGACGTGGACGATCATGACCAGCCGGCTGACGATGCAGGCCGTGTCGAACCTGTTGATCACGGTGATCGTCCTGATCGCCGGAAGTCGACTTCACCACCTCTCGCTGTCGGCCGGCACGTACGTTCTGGTTCTGCTGGCCTCGATCGTCGGTGGTGCTGTCTTCCTCAGCATCGGGCAGGCGCTCGTCGGCCTGGTGAAATCCGCCGACAGCATCAACGCCGCCGGGCGGGTGCTCGTGATCGGCCTCGTTCTGCTCTCATCGCTGGGCCAGGCCGGGACGCTTGGCAGCGCCTGGGAATCGATCTCACGTTGGTCCCCTGTCGGCGTGGTCATGACGCTCTTCGCCGCAGTCCTCAACCTGTCCACGTGGGACACCAACGACTCGCTCGCGCTGCTGGCATGCGGCGGGTACATCGTCGTGTTCGCCGCCATCGGCATCCGGTGGTTCCAATGGGACGCTCGATGACACGCCGATCACAACTGCTGCTCTGAACACTGTTAACGAGCGGACGCCCAAAGACACCCGGGACGGGCTCTCGGTGCCGGTCCCGACTTCCTCGCGTCAGCGGCTTTCGCTACGCGCTTCGCGTTGAGGCCCACGTCGGACTACTCCCCAATCGCTACCCACCGTTCAGGCTCGCCGCCGAAGCGACATCGGCAACCGCTTGCGGGCAGCACCCAAACGAGCGGTTCGCTCCTCCGGCGCCCACCTCACTGTGGAATCCGAGCTCGTCCTGGGCCACGGGTCATTTCCGTGGCCCAACACGAAGAGAAACCCCTGCAAACACGACCTCGGTCGTACTCCGTCGTGACGCCGGTTCAGCCCTAAAAACCCTGCAAATTCGAGACTTCTTGTGGCTGTGCTGCCCTCGCTTCACACGCGAGCGGTCGCTGGTTCAAGCCCAGCCGTGCCCATCATCAACGAAAGCCAGTCGCCGCGAGTTCCAGCTAGCGTCGTGGCGCTGGTGAGTCGCTTCGCTGGCGGTCGCGACACGCGGCCGAGCGGGCGCTGCTTTGCCGAGGGCGCCCGTGGCGCCGGCCACGAAGAACTTCATGACTCCCCCTCGTCGCATTTCGTCCACTGAGACGAGGAAGCGCCGGCTTTGACAGTGCCCACGTAATCGCACCGTGTCGCCCGAGCGACCGCTCAGCTCAGGCCGCTAGGCTGTCGCGCGTGATCGCGAAGAAGCTCGGCATCTTCGACCACATCGAGGACATCCCCGGCACGCCGACGAGCCAGCTCTACAAGGATCGCCTCACGCTGATCAAGATGGCCGACCAAGCCGGGTTCGGTGGCTACCACCTGGCCGAGCACCACGGCAGCGGCCTGTGCATGGCTCCCGGTCAGGAGCTCTTCATCGCCGCGGCGTCGCAGGTGACGAGCGACATCAGACTCGGGACGATGGTGAAGCTGCTACCGATGCACCATCCGGTCCGCCTGATCGAGGACATGTGCGTGCTCGATCAGCTCACGGAGGGCCGGCTCGAGTACGGGGTCGGCCGCGGCGCGGTCCCGATCGAGCACTACTGGTTCGGCCAGGACTGGTGGGAGTCCCGGGACCGATTCACCGACGTGCTCGGGATCATCAGGCACGCGCTCAGCGCCGGCGAGATCTCCAGCCAGCACAGCCGGTTCTACGACTTTCCGACGATGCCGATGTCGACGAAGCCGCTTCAGGAGCGGATCCCGTTCTGGTATCCCGGCAGCCCGGTGACCGCGGGAAGTCACGGCATGAGCCTGATGTGGCCCGGAAAAATCAGCGAGGCGGCTTTTGAGCAGTACCTCGAGGCATGGCATGCGCACAAGGATGACGAAATCCGCTTCGACGGTCCAGACTCCGAGCCGCGGGTGGGCTACAGCATGCTGTTGGCGATCGCGCCCACCGAGGACGAGGCGCGCGAGATCGCCCGGCGCGGCATGGAGGGCCTCGTGCGCCGCACCCGCAACGCCCACCGTTATGACCATCTGAAGCTCTCCGAGCAGGAGTGCCACGACGCGCAGGGCGCCTTGCGCGCGATCCTCGCCAACATGGAACCGGCGATCCAGATCGGGTCCGGCACGCCGGCCCAGATGGTGGAACGGGTCGGCGCGCTGCTCGAGGACGGGATGGCCGACTACATCTGCTTCATGTTCCCCACCGGCGACATGACCTTCGAGGAATCCCGGCGGACGCTCGAGCTCCTGATCACCGAGGTGATCCCGCAGCTCGAGCCGTCGCCGGCGAGATCCTGAGCCGGCCGGCTCGCTAGGGCGGTCAGCCGCCGCCGGGCGTCAAAGCACCGGAAGTGAGCCGATCTGGACGCGCGGCGCGTGCCGGGCCTTGACCGTGAAGCGGTAGGACTTGCCCACCCAGTTCGAACGGACGATGCTGATCGTGATCCGCGCGCCGACCGCCAGGTGACGTCCGGTGAACGCGGGCGTCAGGTTGAGCGTCCCGGGCGTCAGGCACGATCGCTTCGCCTTGCGCACGCACCGCTTGCCCTTGGTCAGCATGGTGGCGCGATTGGCGAACGGGCAGCCGCGGCCCTGACATTTCACGACCACCTTGGCCCCGGGCGATCCCCCGTTCACGACCAGGTTTCGAACCGTCGTGTACTTGGGCGTGAAATAGAAAGCCCACTGCATGGTCGCAGTGATCGTGCCCAGCACGCTGGTGGGCGGCGAGGCGGCGCTCACCTGCTGTGCCGGTGAGCTCGAGCCGTTGAAGTTGGCATCGCCGGAATAGCGGGAGGTGATCTGATGCGCGCCGGCGACCGCGTAGCTGACCGTGCAGGCGGCGGCACCCTGTGCCAGCGGCCGGCTCGCGCACGAGCCGATCGGCTGTCCACCATCGAGGAACTCGACCGATCCAGTGGGCTGGATGGGGCCCGGGCGGGCCGCCGGCGGGGCGACCGTGGCCGTGTAGGTGATGCTCGCTCCCATCGTGACCGCCGACGGGGCGTTCAGGGAAGTCGAGCTCGAGTCGCGGCCGACGGTGAGGCCTGTACCTGGGCTGCTCGACCCCTCGAGGATCGATCCCGAGGTCGGAGCGAACACGGCGCTCAGCTGGGCGGTGGAGGAGGCGAACGATGTCGAGCACGCCACCGTTGCGCTATGGCCGCTCGGCACGGCCGCCATGTTCGCGCAGCCGTGGATTGGGGCCCCACCGTTCTCGAAGGTGACGCCCCCCCACAACGCGGTGCTGCTGGTGCCTGCGGACACGGTCGCGATCAGCGTCACGCCCTGATTGGTAACTACCGCGGTCGGAGTGGCCAGGAGATCGGTTGTCGTTGCTTGGGAGGCGGCCGGGATCTGCGAGGCGGAGACGACCGCGGTCTTCGCGGTGTTCACGGAGGTGCTCCCGCCGGCCCCTGTCGCAGTGACCACGCAGAAGATCGTGCTCCCGATGTCGGCTGCCGAGAGGGCATAGCCATTTGACGTGGCGCCGGCTATCGCGGTGCAGTTGCCGCCTGAGGCGTTGCAACTCTCCCATGCATAGCTGTACCCGGTCGGATTGTTGCTCCACGTCCCATTGCTGACGCTCAGCGTGCCTCGTGTCGGAGAGATGACCGGGAGCCCGTTATTGGCTGGCGGGGGTGGCAACACCGGACCTACGCTCGAGGCGAACACGGGCGTGCGCCCGCCCGCATTCGACGCGGTCACTTGCACGCTCACGTACTGCCCCACGTCGGAGGCCTGGAGGGTGTAGCTGTTCGACGTCGCGCCGGAGATGGGCGAGCAGGCGGACCCAGCGGTGCCGCAGTCCTGCCACGCGTAGGCGAACGCCGTGGGGTTATTGCTCCAAGCCCCGTTACTGACGGTCAGTGTCTTGCTTTGCTGAGCGGTCCCGGTGATGCCGGGGGCGGTGCCGATGCCCGGCGCGGCCGGAAGCACCGATGCGGTGGCCGCGCTCGACGACGGCGAACTCGAACCGCCTGAATTCGAGGCGGTGACGGCGGCGACTATCTCGCTGCCGACATCCGTGGCCTGAACCGTGTAGCCGTTCGAGGTGGCGCCGGTGATCGCGGTGCAGGGGCTGCCCGAGCTGTCGCAGTCCTCCCAGACGTAGGAGAAGTTGGTCGGATTGTTGTTCCAGCTTCCGTTACTCACGCTCAACGTCTTGCCCTGCTGCGCCGTACCGGTGATCGCCGGCTTGGTCGAGCCGGGCGTCGGGACTGCCGGAAGGACCGGACCGTTAGCGGCACTCGTCGCCGAGTTCTGCCCACCCGCATTCGACGCGGTAACCGAGGCGACGATCGTGCTCCCGACGTCCGACGGCTGAAGCTTGTAGCTGCTAGAGGTGGCCCCGGTGATCGCGACGCAGTTGTTGCCCGAGCCGTCGCAGTCCTCCCAGACGTCGCCGAAGCTAGTCGGGATGTTGCCCCAGGTTCCGTTGCTGACGCTAAGCGTGTTCCCCTGCTGCGCGATGCCCGTGATCGCCGGCTTGACCGCGCCGGGCGTCGGAGCTGCCGGCAGCACCGGACCATAACCCGCGCTCGTCGCCGAGCTCTGCCCACCCGCGTTCGACGCGGTCACCTGCGCCACGATCGTGCTCCCGACGTCCGAGGGCTGCAGCAGGTAGCTGCTCGACGAGGCGCCCGTGATCGGCGCGCAGTTGTTGCCCGAGCCGTCGCAGTCCTCCCAGACGTAGGAGAAGCCGGTCGGGGTATTCCCCCATGTTCCGTTGCTCACCGAAAGCATGTCGCCCTGCTGCGCGACGCCCGTGATCGCCGGCCTGGCCGAGCCAGGCGTCGGGGCCGCGGGCAGCACCGGACCGTAAGCGGCACTCGTCGCCGAAGCCGGCCCACCCGCATTCGACGCGGTAACCGAGGCCACGATCGTGCTCCCCACGTCCGTTGGCTGCAGCAGGTAGCTGCTAGATGTGGCGCCCGTGATCGGCGTGCAGTTGTTGCCCGAGCCGTCGCAATCCTCCCAGACGTAGGAGAAGCCGGTCGGATTGTTGCCCCAGGATCCGCTGCTCACCGAAAGCGTGTCGCCCTGCTGCGCGATGCCCGTGATCACGGGCGGATCGCCGGGGGTCGGCGGCGGGGGCACGACGGGACCGACGCTGTCGCTCGTCGCCGAGGCCTGTCCGAAGTCGTTCGTGCCGGTGACCGTGACGGTCAGGGACTGCCCGACGTCGTCCGGCGTCAGCGTGATGCTCTGGCCGGTCTGACCGTCCGACCAGGCGTATGTGAACGTGATGGTCGCGTCGCCCGACCACCCGCCGGGATCGGCGGTCAGGTCGTCGCCCTGCTGCGCGACGCCTGAGATCGACGGCGGGTTGCCGTCGTTCGCCGGCGGCGTATCGGCACGGGCGATTGCCGCGGTGAGCCACCACGTTGAGGCGGTGCCCAGCACCGCCAATACCAAGAGCCGCCTAGCCGGGCCGGCTAGCCGGGTGCTCCATCGCCTGTCTCGTGCCACGCTTCCATCCCACGCAAGTTGCTCCGGCTACCGCCTGGTGCCGGGTCTGCGAGGAATCATGTCCGCGCGAAGTGCCCGCCACATCCATCGTGCGACTGGTTTTTCCTGCGCCGACTGGACTTTCGGCCGGGGACAGCGCTTTGGCGATTTCACACGCGTCGGTATCTTCAGTCGCTCGGCACCTCGCGTTTGGAATAAGGAGCAAGCAATCGATGAGGTCGCTAGGGGCATGGCAAGGATCTCGACCGCCCGGGGAGGCATGTCGTGACGCAGCTTGCAAAGCCCATGGAATCGAAATTGGCCAACACCACCTCCACGATCGAGGTGGCGCTTGACTGATTCCGTCGCGACCGATCGTCCCAAAGGCGCCGAAGCTGCATTCGAGTTCGGCGTTCGGCTCGTCGGCGAGGACAAGCTGGCCGAGGCCGAGCAGTGGTTCGGGCATGCCGATGAACGGGGTCACGCCGCTGCCGCGTTCAATCTGGGCCTTCTCCTCAGCCACCGTGGCGACGTGAAGGGCGCCGAGGCCGCCTACCGCCGCGCCGACGATCGCGGCCTCTCCGACGCCTCGTTCGAGCTCGGGATGCTGCTCGCCGCTGGGGACAGATTGGCCGAGGCAGAAGATGCGTTCGCGCGCGCGGATGAGCGCGGTCATGCCGCGGCCGCGGCAAAGCTGGCCGTCCTGCTCGAGGAGCGCGGCGACATCGATTCTGCCGTTGCCGCCTATGTCCGCGCCGATGAGCGCGGCGACGCCGACGGCGCGTTCGAGGTCGCCATGCTGCTCGCCCAATACGACCGCCTGGCCGAAGCCGAGGAGGCGTTCGCCCGCGCCCATGAGCGGGGTCATGCCGCGGCGGCTCATAATCTCGCCGTCCTGCAGGACTATCGGATGGGCGCTGCGGAGGCTCAGCCTGAGCCTCAACTCGAGGGTGAGCCTGAGGTGGTGGCGAGGATGGCCGAGCCGCTTCCGGAGCCGCTTCCCGACCACGTGCCGGCGTTCACCGAGTTCGCCGACGTGGCCCCGGTCGCCGAGCCGGTGGTCGAGCTTGCTCCAGGCTCGACCACGTCCACCGAGCGAGAGCCGGACGGTGCTGAACCCGCCGCGGCCGAGCAGCACCCCCTCGCCGATAAGCCGCCGCGAGAGCGTCGCCTTAGGCGAGCTCGCGTAAAGCCGCAGCGCCCCCGCCGCCGCCGTAAGCGAGCGAGCGTAAGCGCCCTCACGATCAAGCGGCGCCGCAGGTGGCTCGCCGTCGGCGTGGGGGTTTTCGTGGTCCTCGTGACATCGGCCGCAGCGACCACGCTCGCCGGCAATGGCGCCAAGTCTTCCCACGGGATCGCGATCGAGAGCGCACAGGACGACCCGACGACCGCCTCCCCAACCCCGCCGGCGCAGACGACGCCGGCGCCCACGAAGGCGGCCGCCTCGCACAAGCCGGCTCGTCCCAAGACGAAGGCGCCGGCCAAACCTAAGGTGGTCAAGAAGGCCGCGGTCGTGAAGAAGACACCCGCGGTCGCGAAGAAGACCAGCCCCGCGCCGAGCCACACGGCGCCGGCGAGGACCATCACCCCCACCCAGCCGACCCGACCGGCGAGCACTTACACGCCGCCCGTGCGCAGCAATCCGGCCCCGACCACGAGCGGCTCGGGCACTCACACGGGATCGGGCACCAGCACGTCGACCGGCAGCAGCGGATCGCTCACCGGCAGCTCCGGCAGCGGCTCGAGCACGCAGACCGGGTCGGGATCCGGCAGCTCCCACGGCGGCAGCGGGAGCAGCGGATCCGGTGGCGGAGGCAGCGGGATCGTCAGCGGAGGCGGCTGACGCCTAGCCTCACTCCTCGGGCTCCGGTCCCGCCTCTGGCCGCGCGGACCGGTAGGGATTCTTGGGCGTCCGATCCTCGGACAGCGACTCCCGCGAGCCCGTGACGAGCTGCTCGATCGCGTCGGCTAGATGGACCGGCGCAATGTTGTAGTCGCCTCGCGCCACGCGAATACGGTGCGCGGCCAGCAGCACCTCGGCGTGGGTGTGGCCGGCCGGCGGCTCGAACCGGTAGGCGGCTAGCTCGATCAGCAGGCCGAGCGGATCCGTGAAGTAGATCGAGTCCATGAAGCCGCGGTCCTTGACCCCGCTGTGCCTGATCCCGCGCTCATCCAGGCGCTCCACCGTCTGGGCGAACGTGGCCTGGGAGAGCGCGAAGGCGAGATGGTGAACACAGCCCGGGTCGGTCGGCGTGCGTTCGGGATCGGGCGCGCGCTCCTCGTTCGTGAAGACCGTGATCAGGCGGCCGTCGCCGGGATCGAAGTACAGGTGGCTCTCCGCCGGGTTGTCGAGATTGGGCTGCTCGAACACGAACGGCATCCCGAGCACGCCCTCCCAGAAGTCGATCGAGGTCTGGCGGCCGGCGCCGACCAGCGTGATGTGGTGAACGCCCTGGCTCTGGATCTTGCGCATGGTCGAGTTCCTAGTTGGGAATATGGTTGCTAGCGCAACTATACGATACCCCGGCCTAGGGCGAACTCGCCATCAAAGTAGTTGTACGGGCAATGATTTGCTATAGTTGTGCTCGCAACCAACCGATAGGGCATGCAACAGCCCTGCAAACCAAGGAAAGATTCTGATGAGCACCACCACTTCCACCCTCATCCCGACCGGCACCTGGAGCGTCGACCCCGCCCACTCAAAGGTCGGCTTCGCGGTCAAGCACATGGGCATCGCCAACGTCCGCGGCGAGTTCACCGACTTCGAGGGCAGCCTCGAGATCGGCGAGGATCTCTCGGCCGCCAAGGTCTACGGCACGGTCAAGACCGAGTCGGTCGACACCAACGAGCCGCAGCGCGATGACCACCTGCGCTCGCCCGACTTCTTCGACGCCGCCCAGTTCCCCGAGCTGCGCTTCGAGTCCACGAGCATCGAGGCGCTCGACGACGAGGAGTTCCGGATCACGGGCGAGCTGACCATCCACGGCGTCACCAACGAGATCGTCCTGCACGCCGACGTTCAGGGCACCGACGTCGACCCGTGGGGCAACGAGCGGGTCGGCCTCGAGGTGACCGGCCAGCTGTCCCGCGGCGACTACGACATGAAGTTCAACCAGGCCCTCGGCAGCGGCAACATGCTGGTCGCCGACAAAGTCAAGCTCGCCCTCGACATCTCCGCCGTCAAGCAGTCCTAATAAGCACCTGCGGGTCGGCCGGCACCCACGGACGCGCCGGCCGACCCCCAACACCAGCCATGACAGCCACCGACACCGACTCACAGACCTCCCCACTGAGCACCCACGAGCTCGCCGCCTGGCGCGGCCTGCTCCAGGTGCACGCGCGCGTCACCCAGCAGCTCGACGCACAGATGCAGGCCGAGCACGGGCTCTCGTTGTCCGCCTACGAAGTCCTCATGTTCCTCGACGACGCACCCGAGCACCGCATGCGGATGTCCGAGATCGCCGACCGGGTCCTGCTCAGTCGCAGCGGCTGCACCCGGCTCGTCGACCGCCTCGCCGAGCAGGGCTATGTGAGCCGCTGCGCCGCGGCCTGCGACGGCCGCGGGCTCTATGCCCAGCTCACCGAGCCGGGCCTGGCCAAGATCGGCGCGGCCCGCGCCACCCACCACGAGGGCATCCGCCGCTTCTTCCTCGACCACCTGAACGCCACCGACCAGATCGTCCTCGGCGACGTCTGGACCCGGTTCGAGTAGCCGTCCCTCACCCTGCGGTCGCTCCGAGCAGAGCGGCGCCGCCCAGGGCGAGGACGATGCCGGCGAGCTGGATCCGCGTCGCGCGCTGGCCCTGCAAGAGCCGGCCGAGGACGATCGTGGTGACCGGATACAGCGACGAGATCGCCGACACGATGCTGAGCGCCCCAGTGCGTGAGGCACTGACATAGGCGAGGTCTCCGCCTACGCCCACGGCGGCCACGAGTGCCAGCGCCGGCATCTGCGGCCGGCGCGGCAGGAGCTCGCGGAAGCTCCGACGCGCACCGATCGGGGCGGCCAGACCGGCCGAGACGGCAGTGCTGACGTGCTCGGTGGCGGTCACCCAGTAGGGATCGAGGTGAGCGGCGGCGTGCAGCGAGGTCAGGGTCGTGCCAACCGCCGCGCCGGCGGCGAGGCAGGTGACGGCGGCCTGCCGCGCGTCGGCCCTGCCGCGCGGCGTCCCGTCCGACGAGCCCCGGGATGTGATCGCGCTGCCGAGCAGCGCGCACGCCAGCCCGATCGTAAGCGGCACGCTGATCTGGTCACCGCCGATCAGACCGACGGTCACCGCTGCGGCCGCACCGAGCGCCCCGGTCGGCGCGGTGATGAACGCCTGGCCGCGGCTGAGCGCGCGATAGATCAGGCTCAGCTCCACGGTGACCGACACACCGGCCAGCGCGGCGAACAGCAGCCTGGGGTCAGCCGGCGGCGCGGCCCCGCGCACGATCAGGGCGGGGACCAGCAGCCCGACGCCGAGCAGCTCGGCGATCGCTACGACCATGAGCACGGGCACCTCGCGCCGCGAGGCGTCGCCCCCGAAGTAATCGGAGGCGCCCCAGCCGGCCGCGGCCACCGCCGCCAACAGGATCGCCATCAGGCTCATCTCACAAACCGTTGCTCCAGCAAAACGAGGTTCACTGGTGGAAAGGTTAGCCGATCTTAGCTCCGGCAAAACCGAGATTGCTGGTACACTGGTCCAGCGTGCAGACGATCCGCAACGTGCCCTTCGTGGCCGGCAACCCCGCCCTCGACTTCGCCAACACGGCCGAAGAGCGCGGCCATCCCGACTCGGGTGATGCCCTGCTCACACCGGCCGATCTGCGTGTATGGGGACAGCGCTACGGCCTCATCGGCTCCTCGGCCAAGCTGGACGACGATGCTCGGTCAGAGCTCGAGCGGGCGCGGGAAGCGCGCGAGCTCCTCTACACCGTGTTCTATGCGCGGGCGCGCCACCGCCCCACGCCGAGGCCCGCGCTCGCGCGCTTGACCGAGCTCGCGGCCGACGCATACCGCGCCGCCGAGTTGCGCGCCGAGGCCAACGGCGCGGTGCGCTGGCGCTGGAGCCGCACGGATCTCGCCACGGTTCGCCACGTCGTGGTGACCAGCGCTATCGAGCTGCTGCAAACCGAGCCCTCGCCTCGCCTGAAGCAGTGCCCGGGCGATCACTGCGGCTGGTTCTTCCTGGACACCACCAAGCGCGGCAACCGGCGCTGGTGCCAGATGGCCGAGTGCGGTCAGGAGGCAAAGGACGCGCGGCGACGCCAGCTGCGCGCAGGGGAGTTATAAAGCCGCTTCGGGATCGCGATGTCGTGCAAATCCGTTTGCAAGCGGACACATAGCTTTACTGTCGCAAGCCACTTGCTTTAGGTTCTCCGCGCCCGCGGCCGAACCGGTCTGCACAAACCGCGGGGCTAAAGCTGGTCGGCGGCCGCACGGCCGCCGTCCCCGAACCTGAAGGTACGCGGGGTGGCTACTACAACGCTGGACGATCGTTCTCGGAGAACGCTGGCCGACGGCAGCGCCGCCGAGCGCGACGCCGCGTCGGTCACGATCACCGCCGCGGCGCTCGAGGCGGCTCTGAGCGTCCGGGCACCGACGCTGCATACCGGCACGCCACTGGTGCGCAAGCTGGCGCGGCGGGTCAGCCGCGCCCTCGGCCTCGGCGAACCAGAGACCCTGTTGGTCGACGTGTGCGCCCAGCTGCGCGACGTCGGGGTGATCGCGCTGTCTGACTCGGTGATCCTGAAGACCGGCCCGCTGTCGCCCGGAGACTGGGACGCGATGAATCGCCACCCGGAGCTCGGAGCGGAGCTGCTGCAGCCGTTACCCGGGATGGCCGCTGTGGCTCGGCTCGTGCGGGCCCACCACGAGCGCTGGGATGGCGAGGGCTACCCGGACGGGCTGTATGGCGACGCGATCCCGCTGGGCAGCCGCGTTGTGGCGGTGTGCGACGCGTTCGTGGCGATCGCGACCGATCGCCCGCATCGTCGCGGCGCCGGCGCCGCGGGCGCGCTCGAGTACATCGTCCAGGAGCGCGGCGCCCAGTTCGACCCGACGGTCGTCGACTGTCTGGTGATGGCGATCACCGGAAAGGACGATGGCGAGCAACTCGTGCCGTCCGGCGAGAGCAAGCCACGAACGAATCGGCGAGCGCCTGCCTCCCGGAAAGCCGAGCGCGCCAGCGAACTGCCCGCGGCGATCGCCGAGCTCGACGTCATCCCGGTGTTCGGCCCCGCCTGCGAGCGCGCGCTCGCCGCCGCGTCGTTCATCGACGCTCACGCCGACTTGGTCGGCGCGATCGAGAGCGACATCGGCCTGACCGTCGCGGTCCTCGCGCTGGCGCAGCCGAAGGGCCAAACCGCGGTCGACAGCGTCGCCGCCTCGGTGCGGAGCCTCGGTTCGGCGGCCATCGGCAGAGCAATCGCGCGGCTCCCCCGGCTGTCTTTCCCGTGGCAGACCGGATTCGAGGCGCTGCTCCTGCAGAGCCGCATCCACGCACAGGCGGTGGCCCGGGCCGCCGACCGGCTGGCCCAGATCGTGCGGCCGTTCGAGCGAGACGAGTTGGTGACCGAAGCGGTCCTCCACGACGTCGGAAAGCTGCTGCTCGCCAAGATCTGGCCCGATTTCGGCACCCTCACGGCGCTCAGTCACACCCCGGAGGAGTTGGCCGCGCACGAACGCCGGAGCCTCGGATACGACCATGCGACGCTCGGCGGGATGCTCATGCAGAGGTGGGGCCTCGGCGGGCGCCTCATGACCGCGGTGTCGAAGCATCACAGCGCCCACCGAGCGGGGGACGCGGCAGCCTTCGTGCGACTCGCCGACATGGTTGTGCATCACGCGCACGGCGAGGCGGTCGACCGGGATGTGATGTTGCGACTCGCCGCTGCTTGCGAGCTGTCACCGGGCTCGCTCAGGGATGTCGTGTTCGATCTGCCCCACGCTGGCGGGAGCGCGCGCCGGCGCGCCGAGTCTTCGCCTCTCTCCACGCGCGAGCGCGCGATCCTCCGGCTCGTCGCTGAGGGCATGGCCGCCGCCGAGATCGCGCTGGATCTCCGCGTGTCCGAGAGCACGGTCCGCTCTCACCTGCACAAGACATACGCGAAGCTCGAGGTCCGCGACCGCGCCCAGGCCGTGCTCAAGGCCACGGAGATGTCGTGGATCTGACGCCGTCCGCGCCAGGGCGAGCCGAAGGCCGTTAGAGCAGCGAGCTCAGACCGTCAACAGCGGCCGCACCGAGTACCACTTCCAGCGCGGCCCCCACGATTCCCAGGAGCGTCCCCGCAAATGCGATCAAGGCGTCCTCGAGCAGCACGCCGAGGGACAGGAGCACGACGCCCAGCGCGGGTAGCGTGTCCAGCCCGGTGAACGGAGGCGCCAGGAACGCGGCGGTGGTGCCGGCGATCACCAGCACGCCGAATCCGATCTCGCTCAGCCGGTGCCGGAACACGAACGCGAGCCGGGGGCGCGAGAGTCGCTCCAGCCGCCGGATGAGGCGCATCAGCGCGGTGAGGAAGCGCTGCTGGCGCTCGCCGCCGAGCCGGAGCCCCCGCCAGCGCTCGGGCAACCAGACCGCGCGGCGCCCGGCGATCAGCTGCAGCGCGACCAGCGCGGCGATGACCTCGAACACGTGCGTCGCCCCGCCGGTCGGGACCGGCAGGGCGGGCACGCCGAGCAGCACCACGAACAGGATCGCGAAGCTCTTCTCGCCGAACGCCTCGACGAGGCTCCCGAGAGTCTTCTCGGAGGTCTCGTCATTCAGCCACTGCTCGAGCTCGTCGCTGAGCCTGGCCGCTTGGGTCGCCGCCTGGCGCACGTCGCTACGCGGCCAGCGCCATCGCGCGATCGCAGGTACGAATCTCGGTAGCGAAGCGAGTCGCTGTGATGCTCATGGTCTCGAGTCTCCTTTCGACTGAGCGCCGTGATTTGACGATCAGCCGAAGGTTTCACCCGGGCGGGTGGGTCCTGATCCGCCCCGGCGCGCCCGGGCCGTATTGGCCGTACTGACGAGCAACGCCCGTTCGGGGATACTGCCCCCGGCACGAATGAACATAGCGCCGCGCGGGCGTGGTTTCGGGGCGCGAGGGGCCGATTCTGCGGAAGTTCTTCGAATCGATGCCGGCCGGGTACGAGGACATGGGTCACGAGCGCACACTCGGCGGCGGTCGGTTGCCGAGTGTGGATTCACGCACGTATGTGGGTCACGAGCGCACGCTCGGCGGCGGTCGGTTGCCGAGTGTGCGTTCGTGACCCAGACCCACCGCCTCGGACCCCGAGGGGCGAGCACAGCCGAGCTTCGTGGCTAACCGCACACTCGGCGCGGCCGGGGGGACGAGGTCGCACTCAGCACCCCTGGAGGTGGCCGAATCGGTATTCACCTGACGGGGACGGCCGAGTTGCAAGTTGGCCACGTCCGCCGGATCGAGATCACGGGCCGGTGGCCTGTGCGCGCAGGCTGGGTAGGGTGCGGGGCGTGAGCGTGCGCGACGAGACCTGGGACGTGGTCGTGATCGGTGGCGGCTCGGCCGGTGAGAACGCCGCCCAGTATGCGATCAAGGGGAGCGACCGGACGGCCGTCATCGTCGAGGCCGAGCTCCTCGGTGGCGAGTGCTCGTACTGGGCGTGCATGCCGAGCAAGGCGCTGCTGCGTCCGGTCGAGTTGCTCGACGCCGGCCGCGCACTACCGGGAGTCTCCTCGGGCGCAATCGACCTGGACGCCGTGCTGGAGCGCAGGGACCGATTCACCCACAACCACGACGACAGCAGTCAGGTCGAGTGGGCGGCCAAGGCCGGGATCGACCTGATCCGCGGCCGAGCCCGGCTGACCGGCGAGAAGACGGTCGAGGTAGCCGCCGGCGACGGCGCCACCCGCACCCTGCGGGCACGCCACGCCGTGGTCGTCGCCACCGGCTCGACGGCGTCGATCCCGCCGATCGACGGCCTCCGCGAGGCCAATCCCTGGACCTCGCGCGACGTGACCAACCTGCGCGAGGTGCCGGCGCGGGTCGCGGTGATCGGCGGTGGGGTGGTGGCGTGCGAGGCGACGACATGGCTCCACGGGCTCGGCGCCCAAACGGTGACGGTGATCGAGCCGGAGGCACGGTTGCTGGCCCAGCAGGAGCCGTTCGTCGGCGCGCTGATGGCCGAGCAGTTCGAGCGGCGCGGCATCCGGGTCCTGGTCGACACCGGCGTCGACTCGGTGGCGCGGCCGGCCGCGCAGGACACCGGGGTGGGCCGGATCCACGGCGGCCCGGCCACGATCGTCGCCGGCGGATCGAGCTTCGAGGTCGACGAGATCGTGGTGGCGGCCGGCCGCACCCCGGCCACGCACTACCTTGGCCTCGAGCCGCTCGGCATCGACGTGAGCGGCTCGCACGGATACCTGGTCACCGACGAGCACATGAACGTCCGCGCCGCCGCCGCCGTCTGGCTGTATGCGGTCGGCGACGTCACCGGGCTCGCCCTGCTCACCCACATGGGCAAGTACCAGGGCCGGATTGCCGGTGACGTGATCGCGGCGCGCGCCGAGGGACGGTCGATCGAGGGCTCGCGCTACCGCGACGTGGCCGACCACGACATGGTGCCCGCGGTGGTGTTCACCGACCCGCAGGTCGCCTCGGCCGGACTCACAGAATCACGCGCGCGCGAGAAGGGACTCGACGTTGAGGGGGTCGAATACGACATCGGATCGGTCGCCGGTGCGTCGCTCCTGCGCGACGACTACGTCGGCCGGGCCAAGCTGGTCGTCGACCGCGCGACCGACACCCTGGTCGGGGCCACGTTCATTGGCGACGACGTCGCCGAGCTGCTCCACAGCGCCACCACCGCGATCGTCGGCAAGGTGCCTCTGGAGACGCTGTGGCACGTCGTGCCGTCCTATCCCACGGTCAGCGAGGTCTGGCTGCGCCTACTCGAGGCCCGGCGCTGACCTAACGCGCCGATTACGCGGCGAGCGGGAAGTCGTGCCCGCCGAGCACGACCGTCCGATCGCGACCGCCGCGCTTGGCCGCATACAGAGCGCGGTCGACGTTCTCGAGCATGACCTGAGCATCGACCGGCTCGCTGGTGGCGACGACCCCGGCGCTGATCCGCACCGCCGGCAGGTCGGCGCGGGCGCTCGCCTCGAGGCCGGCGCGCACGCGCTCGATGAACGCCGTGGCCCCCGCCGCGTCGCTGCCCGGCATGAGCACGGCAAACTCCTCGCCGCCGAGGCGCGCGGCCACGTCGATGACCCGTGTCTCGCCGAGGAGCAGGCGGGCCAGGTTGGCGAGCACGCGGTCCCCGGCCACGTGCCCCCACTCGTCATTGACCTGCTTGAAGTGGTCGATGTCCAGCATGGCCAGCGCGATCGGGCTGCCGCCGCGGCCCAGGTGGGCGAACTCGCGCGCGGCGTGCTCGTCGAAGCCGCGCCGGTTGAGCAGGCCGGTCAGCGGATCGGTCCGCGCCTCGCCGGCCAGCCTTGCCACCAGCATCTCGTTGCGGCCCTCGAGGACCAGCACGACGATCGCGACACCGGACACCGAGACCATCACGTCGAGCCAGCGACCGGGGTAGGAGTCGACGGCGGGGAGCAGGAGCAGCGTGACCGCATGGCCGACGGCGACGCATGCGAGAATCACCGCCGCCCCGCGGCGGCCGAAGAAGAACGTGGTCCAGAACACCGGCAGGGCGTAGAGGACCGCGCCGTCACCGGGTCCGGGGCTGGTGGCCAGAGCGTAGGCGATCAGCGCGACCCCGAGCGGGCCAAGCAGCGCGAGCGCCCGGCGGGGCAGCCGCGGGCCGAACGCCATCAGCAGCCCGAACATCACGAACACGACGATCACGGGGAGGAGCGCAAAGGGCGGATCGTTCGGCAGCAGGCCCTCGATCGCACCGTCGAGCCCGGCGATTCCGTAAATCGCCGCAGCGGTGTAGGCCATGATCCGGTGGTTGGTCCGGATATCTGCCAGGGAGGTGACCATCGCCCGCCATATCGGCCGCTCGTCCCGGAATCCGAAGAGTCCGCCCGCCCGGGTCGGCAGACGTTCCTCTCGTCCCCGCGTGGCTCAAACCCTGCTGCCGCCAAAATCTTAGTTGGACAGGCTGAGATTTAGCGCGAGAGAAGAACTGAAATCGTGTCTGGCTCGGCTAGCCGTGCCCGGGAATGGCGCACGCGCCCGTCGAAGTGCTCGATGGGGCGCCGGCCGTCCCCGCCGGCGCCCCACCGAGGCTTATCCCTGGGACGGGATCTCGGGCTCGAGGTGCGGGACCGGAGCGAGCAGGATGACCTCGGCGGCTACGTCGCGCTCGGTGTCGAGGCCGCTGATCAGAGACAGGGTGGGCCGCTCGAGGATCTCCTCGACGACCGCGCGGATCTCGTCCTCGACCACCTGATGCAGGAGGAGCCGATGAGCGCGCAACCGTTCGTGCTCGCCGAGCGCGACCAGCTTGCGCTCGGAGACCGTCATGGTGTCCTGGAGTAGGACGACCAGGCTGTCGGTCCCGGCAAAGCGCGCTCGCGCGTGCGTCGGCCCGCGCCCGAAGGCGGCCTTGTACAGGCGCACGGTGGCGTTCGAGATCTCGAGCAGCGGACTGCTCGAGATCGAGCGGCGCTCGGCCCCGTCAGCCGATGCCCGGGAGTCGGGATAGGGCAGGATCCTCACGATCGCGCCCCGTGCCGCGCGGAGCGGCGGACTAGCTCGGCTGCGGCTCGAGCACGAAGATCTCGAACGTCCGCGGCGGATCGAACACGATCTGGCTGTGGTAGGTGAGGACGCGACGGCCGAGCAGCTCCTCCACGGCACCCATCGCCGTGGCGCCAACCGTCTCCTGGAAGCTCAGCCGGTACTCGCGCACCAGATCCGCCTTGCCGTCGGCCAGCAACGTCTCCTCGTTGCGGGTCAGACCACCTTCCATGACCACGAACACGTAGTCGTCGAGAATCCACGCCTTGGCCGCGGTGGGGCCCCGACCGTAGAGCTGCTTCTTCATCCCCATCATCGCGTTGGCCAGCGCCGTGCGCAGCGACCCGCCCGCCTCTTGCGGCATCCGGCCGCCGGCCGACTCGATCAGCTCGCGAGCGGAGGCTTGCTGGGGTGGGTGACCCTGCTCGTCCATGGCGCTCATACGCTAGCGCTGTGGGGGGCGAGAGACCACAAGTGTGTGGATGGGAGTCGAGGTCCGACGAGGGCGATGAATGGCAGGGCAAGGCGTTCCTCCGGCGTGGCGTTGATGAGTCATCCCGACCACACCCCGACGGAGAGCGTCACGATGACTCGACTGTCCCGCCCGCCGGCGCTCCCCTCGGGTAGCGCCCGGCCTGCAGCAACAGATGGTAGCGAGTGCGCCGCCACGGCCGCGTGCGCGATCTAAAGCTGCCCGGTCCTGCGCAAACTGTGCTAATCGGCTCGATCAGTTTTCCGGGGCGACGCGTCGCTCCGTTTAGTTGTTCCTGACCAGGGGCATCGCTCACGGCGAGACTTACGATGGCCGGTGCGGAGGCAGGGCCGCACAGGCAAGCTGTAACAACAGCTTCCAAATTGGGCGTGCTCCCCGATGTCGCGGGGAGGCCCGAGCACCGACGCTCGCGTCTCACTTCCGCCGTCCAGAAAGGGGGGGCCATGTCCTCTAAACGCTTGAAGTACTCACTGCTTGCAGTGATCCTGATGGTTCCGCTGTCGATTGGCGGTGCTGCTGTGGCAACCGCCGCCGCGGGCTCGGCCGCGAAACCGACGAATGCCGCCACACTGACTTTGTCGGTGAAGGCCAAGAAGTCCCTGGCGCGCCAACATGTCACGGTTCGCGCGCTTCGCCCGGCGACACGCAAGAAGTCGAGCTATGCGCTTCCGGCCAGCTCGGGCAAGTGGAACTTTGCCAAGGCCACCGGCACGCTCAACCTCAAGGGTGTGCTCTCCGTCGCTGCCGGCAAACGGAAGGTGAAGATCAACACGGTGACCTTCAACCGCCCAGCCAAGGGCAACGGGCAGTTGACGGTGAAGCTTGCCGGCAAAAAAGTGAAGCTGTTCACGATCACTGGGAAGGCGAAGGTCAAGCGCAGCGCGACGAGCGAAACGATCAGCGGCCTGACCGCGAAGCTGACCAAGCCGGGTGCCACCAAGCTGAACAAGGCGCTTCGACGCAATCTGTTCAAGAAGAACCAGAGCCTGGGCTCGTTCACTGTCACGATCAGCAACTCGCCGATCGCCGGGCCGACCGCGGGCACACCCGGAGCCCCCGGCGTCACCGGTGCATCGAGCACCGGAGTCGGAGTATCGCTCGCTCCCGCGTTCCGGTCGCTGCTCGATTCGGCCGGGCTGGCGGCAATACCGCTGCTGCCGGGGTCGAACGGGCTGCCGGCCCCACTCGGGACGACGACGATCCCAGGGGCTGACGGCACGAGCGTGACGCTGCCGCTCGACGGCTCGACGGCGAGCGCGGGCTTCGACAACGGGACCCTGACCGGGACGCTCCCGCTGAGCGGCGGGCTGCAACTCGGCAACGGCGCCGTCTCGGTGTCGCTCACCAACCCGCAGCTGACGCTGGGGACCGGCACCGAGGGCTCGAGCCTGAGCTTCCAGCTCAACGGCGGCCCCGACATCAAGCTGCTGGATCTCGACACCACCAAGCTCCTGCAGTCGGCTCTGCCTAACGGCACGCTCGACCTGCAGGGCCTGCTCGCGACGCTCTCGAGCGAGGGCGCCGCATCACTGAATCAGGTACTCGGGAAGAACCTGTTCACCACCGGGCAGCCCGTGGGCGGCGTGTCGGTGATCGTCCCCAGTTCGGCCGGGTAACGCTCGAAGACACACAGCGCAAGCGATCGGCCCGGGCCCCCTCCTCCGCCCGGGCCGGTCGCACGTGCGCGAGAATCGCGTACGTGGGACTGCCCGACCCGCATGACACCACGGCGTACGACGCCGTCCTGCCCAGCGTGACGGTCGGTCCGCCCTCGCCGCTGTCCGCTCCGCTCGAGGTACGCGATTACGACCCCACCTGGCCGGACGCCTACGCGGACGAGGCGAGCCGGGTGATCGCGGCACTCGGCGAACGGGTGGTGGCACTCGAGCACGTCGGCTCGACGTCGGTGCCCGGTCTGCCGGCCAAGCCGATCATCGACATGGTCCTCGAGGTGCCCGACTCATCCGACGAGGCGGCCTACGTGCCGGATCTGGAGGCGGCGGGCTACGTGCTGCGTATCCGCGAGACGTCGTGGCTCGAGCACCGAATGCTCCGGGACCCGGACGAACGCGTCCATCTCCACGTGTTCTCGGCCGGCTGCCCAGAGACCGAGCGGATGGTTCGCTTCCGGGATCACCTCCGCGCCAGCGCCGCCGACCGCGACCTCTACGCCGCCCTCAAGCGCGATCTGGCCGCGCGTGAGTGGAAGTACATGCAGCAGTACGCCGACGCCAAGACCGACGTGATCGCGGAGATCATGGCGCGTGCGCTGGCGCGCTCGCGGGGCTGAGCGACTGGCTGGTCAGCGCCTGGCGGTCGGGTCCGGCCAGCGCCACCATCGACAGCGCCGAGACGATCACGGCGACCAGCGTCGCGGCCGGCAGCATCCACCGGGGGGTTCCCTGAGTGGCCGCGCGCCCGTCGACTGCGACCACGATCGTGCCGGCGGCGATGTCGCCGATCCGCTGCCGGCGGCCCGAGCCGGTCCGGACCATGCTGATCAGGCCCACCAGGTAGCACAGCGGCAGGGAGTCGAAGATCCGCACCACCGAGCGGATGGCCACCGCACGCGGACTGGCTGGACCGCCGTCCGCGGCCACCACGCGAATGCCATAACGGCGCTTGCCGATGGTCTGGCCACCCCGCGCTTCGAACACGAAGTGATACGCGGCGGCCGCCAGCGCGGGCAGGATGACGCTGGTGACGCTCGCCAGACGCCAGTTCAACAACATGGCCACGAGCAGATAACCGCCGTACACGATCAGGTTGTCGATCCGTGCCGCCCGCATCCTCCAGCGCACGGCGGCGTCGGCGGCATGGTCGGCTACGGCGACCGCTGCGTGGGGCGTCAAAGCGGCCGCGGACGCCGGTGGCGCAAGCTCTGGGGGCGTCGACCAGCCAGGCGGTGCGACGGATGCTCGGACCGGCTCATCCAGAAATGACACGACGCCCGTATCGGGCCAATGCGAGGTCGCCTTGAGTTCACGTGGGCGGGGCTGGACCGCCGTCATGATGTGAAGCGGAGTGCCCGCGATCACCGCCCGCCCATCGCCCGGCTTCGAGCTGCGGTTCCCGATCGAGGACGTCCCGGCCCTCGCGGCGCGGTTCCCGGTCATGGACGACGCTCCCGGGTTGGCCCTCGGCAGCGCTGCCCGGGCGCGCGGACACTACACGCGGGCCGAGTTCATCGAGGTGTGCGGTTGGAAGACCGTGCGCAGCCGGCCGAAGGTCGCGGCCAACTCCGAGCCGGTGGTGGTCGACGCCACCGGCCGCGCGCTGTCGGCCGTGGACGAGGCGACGCGGATCTCGGCGCTGCTCGAGCTGGAAGGCGTCGGTGTACCGACCGCCTCGACGCTCCTGTACTTCGTGTTCCCGGACGACTATCCGATCCTCGACGTGCGCGCGCTCGAGTCGCTCGGCGCCAGGCCGCGCTCTACGTACCCGGTCGGCTTCTGGCTGGAGTATCTGAGCGCGTGCCGGACGCTCGCCCACCGCGCCGGGGTCAGCATCCGCACGCTCGACAAGGCGCTGTGGCAACACTCCAAGGAGCGCGGGTCCAACCGATAGGACCGGGACCGAACGCGCAAGCGGAGCGCGTTATGCAGCGTTAATTGGGTTGCAGGCAGGTTCACGACCGTCAAAGCCTGAGGCTCCTTCAGGCGGGCCCGGGCGAGCACCACGCCCGGGCTCGCCAAACGTGCGATCACTAGGCTTCGCCGCCCGTGCCCCCGGAAGAACAGCCGCCGCTCGCCGACCTGCTGGCGATGGTCCCGTTCGGGGTCACGCTCGGGATGGAGCTGGTGTCAGCGACACGCGACGAGGTGGTCGGACGGCTGGCCTGGCGCGAGGAGCTGTGCACGATCGGTGGCGCCCTGCACGGCGGAGCGCTCATGTCGCTGGCCGACAACCTCGGCGGCGTGTGCGCCTACCTCAACCTGCCCGCCGACGCCGGCACGGCGACGATCTCCTCCTCGACCAACTTCCTGCGCGGCGTCCGCGAGGGTGTCGTCACCGCGACCGCACGTCCATTGCGCGTCGGCCGCACTGTGATCGTGGTGCAGACCGAGCTGCGCGACGACGATGGCCGCCTGGTCACGCAGACCACTCAGGCCCAGGCCGTCATCGGGCCGTAACTGCCGGCGCTCCGAGCGGCCGGACGGTGCAGCGCACGGGACCTCTTGCCTTGTCCCACTCGTAAGGGGGACGATGCGCATCGACCGTGTCCAGTTCGGGTGAACCCGTGGCGGCAGCGGACAGCCTGGTGATCGGCGGCGAGCTCGGCCGCCACCGGCCGCGACGGCCGCGCAGCGAGCAGGCCCTGATCCGCGGGATCCTGGCCGGCTCGGAGGCCGACCTGGAGGCGCTTTTCCGCCGCTACTGGCCCAGGGCCTACCGGGCGGCTTTCCTGATCGTCCACGATCACGCCGCCGCCGAGGACATCGCGCAGGAGGCGTTCCTGGCCGCGATCCGCCGCCTGGACCGATTCGACCGCCGCCGGCGGTTCGGCCCATGGCTGAGCACGATCGTGGTCAACCGGGCCATCGACTGGGCCCGGGCGCGGACCGCGCGGCGGGAGGCCGGCGGCGAGACGCCGGACATCCCGTCGCCTCCCGAGACCCCGGTCGGCCGGTACTCGCAGGAGGTGCTGAGCGCGCTGGCCTCGCTCTCACCCGAGCATCGCGCGGTGATCGTGCTGCGCTATCTGCTCGAGTACAGCCCGGGGGAGATCGCCAGGGCGCTCGAGCTGCCCCGCGGAACGGTCAACTCCAGGCTTCGCCGGGGCCTGGACGCGCTCGAGTCGCGACTGAGCGAGGTGGAGCTCGGATGACTCCGGATGCCAAGCGTGCGCTGCGCCAGTTCCGCGCCCCCGACGAGGGCGGCGCCGAGCGGCGGGCCTGGAGCGTCCTCCACTCCACGTACCTCGAGCGAGCGCCGGGGCGCACGAGCGCGCGCCGACGCGCGCGGCTGGCCGTCGTCCCGGTGCTCGCGGTGATCGCCGGCGGGCTGGTCCTGTCCCCCGCCGGCGCGACCGTGGGCCGGTTCATCACCAAGGCGCTCGGCGTCCGCCACCCGGCGCCGATGCTCTCCTCGCTGCCCTCGGCGGGGCGGATCCTCGTGTCCGGCCCGGGCGGCACCTGGACCGCGGCGGCCGACGGCTCGATTCGCCACCTCGGCGACTGGTCGCAGGCGAGCTGGTCTCCCCACGGTCTGTACCTGGCCGTAGCCTCGGGCGACCGTCTGGCCGCGGTCGACCCGCGCGGCAACGTCCGATGGGCAATCGCCCGCCCGGACGTCAGCGACCCCCGGTGGTTCTC
Source organism: uncultured Solirubrobacterales bacterium (assembly GCA_963834625.1). Classification (GTDB taxonomy): domain Bacteria; phylum Actinomycetota; class Thermoleophilia; order Solirubrobacterales; family Solirubrobacteraceae; genus Palsa-465. The sequence continues at coordinate 480,063 of CAWICM010000003.1, forward strand.
GCCGAGCGGCTACCGGATCGCCTACCTGTCGGCCGGGACGCTGCGGGTGATCGGCGGGCACGGCACAGCCGACCATCTGGTGGCCGCGCGAGTGGCCGACGTCGCGCCCGCGTGGCGTCCGGGCTATTCCTTCCAGCTCGCCTACGTCACCCCGGGCAACCGCGCTAGCGGTCCGTGACGCCGACACCGGGCAACTGCTCTGGAGCACGCCGGCACTCCGCGCGCGCCCGCGTGAGCTCCTGTGGTCGAACGACGGGCGACGCCTCCTCGTCATCGCCGCGCGGGCGGTGCGGACGTATTCAGGAGACGGCTCACGGCACACGACCCTGCACGTGCCCGATGGCGCGGTCGGGGACGCGGCGCTGTCGCCCGACGGAAGAACAGTCGCGCTCATCCTCGGCGGCGACGAGGTCGTGGTCGCGCGGACCGGCTCACCGCACAGCCCATTCCGGCAGCTGCTCGCCGGTACGGGACTACGCGACGTGAGCTGGTCGCCGAACGGCCAATGGGTGCTGGTCGGCTGGCCGGCCGCCGATCAGTGGGTGTTCGTCCACGCCGTCGGTCAGCCCCGGGTGGCCGCGGTGTCCCGCATCGCGGAGCAGTTCTCGGCGAGCGCGGGGGTCGCTTCGTCCGCCGGACGGTCGGCCGCGCACTTCCCCCAGCTCGAGGGCTGGTGCTGCACCGTCCAGGGTCCGGCCGGATGACCCTGCGGAGGACCCTCGCGGCGCTGATTCTGTCGGCGCTCCTCGCGGCCTGCGGTGGCTCGGGGTCGCATAGGCACAAGCACGAGCCGGGACAGACGCACGCCACGACGGTCGCCTCGGCGGAACCGGCCCCCCCGTCTCCCCCGATCCGCCCGGCGCCTCCGCCACCGGACCAGGCACTGGTCACCGCCGAGACCGAGAACCGCCTGCTGGTCGTCGAGCTCCCGAGCGGCCGCGTGGTCAGGCGGATCCCGCTGGCGCCCGACCCCGAGGACCTCGCCACCGAGGGCAACGGAGGCGAGATCGTGGTGGTCAGCGCGGCCGCGGGCAAGGTCACGCTGCTGAACGGCGAAACGTTCCGCCCGCTCAAGGTGCTCGCCGGGTTCGACCAACCCCACATCGCGGCGATCGCGCCCGACGGTCAGCACGCCTACGTCACCGACGACGCGCGCGGCACGCTGACCGTGATCGATCTGGCCAACCTGCGCGTGACCGCCACGGTCCGCGTGGGTGCCGGCGCTCACCACCTCTGCTTCGACATCAAGGATCAGATGGCCTGGGTCGCGCTCGGCGAGTCGGCTCGAATGCTCGTCCTCCTCGGCACCCAGGACATCGCGCATCCGCGCGTGATCGGCCATTTCCCGCCCGCCTCTCCGGTGCACGACCTCGGGTGCTCGCCCGACAGCGGCCAGGTCTGGCTGACCTCCGCCACCGGCCCGGACGTCACGCTCGTGGACGGGTTCGATCAGGGAGTCGTGTTCCGCGTCCCGGTCGGCCCGCCACCGCAGCACGTGGCCCTGACGGGGCGATACGCCTACCTGACCAGCGGATACGGGGGCGTCATCGAGCAGGTCGACGCGAGCACCGGCCGGATCCTTCACCGGGCTAGAACGCCCCACGGCTCGTTCGAGCTGGCCGCGGACGGCCGCTACGTCGTGGTCTCCTCGCTGCTGCGCGGCACGCTGGCAATCTTCACGCCACAGCTCAAGCCGCTCCGGGTCGTGCACCTCGCCCCGGCCACGCGCGAGGTGGCGCTCAGCTCTCCAGCCGGAAGCCCACCTTGAGCATCACCTGGTAGTAGGCGATCGAGCCGTCCTCGTTCAGCTGGCCGCGAACCTGGGTCATCTCGAACCAGTCGAGGTGCCGCAGGGTCCTGCCGGCGCGCTCGAGCGCGTTGCGGATCGCGTCGTCGATCGTGCCGGGAGACGACCCGACGATCTCTGAGACGGAGTAGACATGGTCAGTCATCTGACCTCCTCGCTGAGAATTGAGAAAACGGCGCGCAGCCTACCAGTGCTAGCTACTTAGCGGCTATACTGCAAGCAGCAAGCAGAGAGACCCCGCAAATGGATGCTTGCACGCTTGCCGAAAATTTGCTAAGCTGCAAGCACAGTATCCGATCATCCAGGAGACGATTACATGGCAACCACCACCCACGCCAAGACCGGTATCCCCTCGTTCGACACCGCCTTCGAGCAGGTTCGCGACAGCAGCGAGCAGGTGCTGACGGCCACCCGCAAGGCCGGCAATCTGTACCTCGACTCGTACGAGAAGGCCGTCGACCGGACCACCGAGCTTCAGCTGAAGCTGGCCGGCCTGAGCCAGCAGGAGTGGCTCAAGAGCCTGATCGAGGCCCAGGTCGACGTCACGCGTGAGCTCGCGGGCTCCTACACCACCACCGCGCGCAGCCTGCTCAAGTAGAGTTTGGCGTCAGCCGGGACTGATAGAAGCACCGGTGGCAATACCGCCGGTGCTTCGTCGTTTTTAAGGTGCTTTGAGGATTTCGCCAAGGAGGTCGAACGTGAGCGCTGTTACGCAATGTCCCCCGGTCCCCGCCCCCAGCAGCCTGGGAACGGGGCTCTTCGACAGCTGGCTCGAGGGCTACGCGGCCACCCTCGACGGCTTCGGCAAGTGCTGGTCCGCCGCGCTGCGGCGGGGGCCGGCCGCGCTTGACCTGCCGCGCTGGGTCGCCACCACGACCACCCGCGCGCGGCCGGCCTGGACCACGCCGCACGAGATCGTGTTCGAGGCGCCGCTGGCTCGCCTGCGCGACTTCTCGGTGTCCCGGCGGCGCGTGGTTCCCACGCTCGTGCTTCCGCCCCAGGCCGGCCACGACTCCTGCATCGTCGACTACTCGGCCGAGCAGAGCCAGATGCGCACGATTCTCGAGGCCGGACTCGAGCGAGCCTTCTCGCTCGACTGGGTCGGGGCGACCCGGGAGACCAAGGACGCCTCGGTCGAGGACTACATGGACGTGGTCGACCGCGCCGTCGAGCACTGCGGAGGTCGCGTGAACCTGATCGGCGACTGCCAGGGCGGTTGGCTGGCCACGATCTACGCCGCCCTGTATCCCGAGCGGGTCAACACGCTGACCATCGCCGGCGCGCCGATCGACTTCCACGCCGGCGAGCCGGTCATCCACGAGGTGGTGCGCCGGGTCGCCCCCAACGGAGACCTGCGTTTCTACGAGGCGCTCGTCGCGATGGGCGGCGGGGTGCTCGAGGGGCGGCACATGCTCTCGGGCTTCATCATGATCCAGCCGGGAGCCGAGATCTCGCGCCAGATCGACCTTCTGCTGAACCTCGACAATCCCGCCCACGTCGCGCGCTACCGCGAGTTCGAGGACTGGTTCAAGCACACCCAGGACGTCCCGGGCGCCTTCTACCTGTGGATCGTCCGCAACCTGTTCCGCGACAACGGCCTCGTCGCCGGCTCACTGAAGGTCCGCGGCAAGAAGGTCGACCTGTCCCGGATCGACATGCCGCTCGAGTTGATGGCCGGCGCCACCGACCACATCACCCCGCCCGACCAGGTCTTCGCCCTGGCCACCCACGCGTCGACCTCGGCCCGCCGGGTCACGCGGCACATGAGCACCGGCGGCCACCTCGGGCTGTTCATGAGCCACGAGGCGCTGCGCGAGCACTGGCCCCGGATGCTGACCAAGGTGTTCGGCCACTCCCGGGCGGGTAGCCATCGATAAACCCACCACCGGAGAGTGAGGATCGATGGCCGATCGAAAGCAACGAGCAGAAGGCAAGGCGGAAGAGCTCAAGGGTCGCGTGAAGCGCGGCGCGGGTGCTGCCACCGGCGACCGGAGCACCGAGGCCAAGGGCGCCGGCGAGGAGCTCAAGGGCAAGGCCAAGAACGCGGTCGGCAAGGCCCGGAGCGCGGTCAAGAAGTCAACGCGCTGATCAGCACTCACTCCGCCACGTAGTGCCGGGCGCCGTGCGGGTCAACCCAGACGCGCAGGACGGCCCGTGTGCGCGGGTCGCGGAAGCGCTCGTTGGTTGGCTGCCAGTCCGGCTCGGGCTTCTCGGCCTCGCCGTGACCGCGACCCCAGCGCGCCCGGGGCTCCGTGGGAGCGGGGACGAGCGGCGGTAGACCGGCCATCGCCTCGGCCGCCGCCTCCCGCGTGTCCGCGGCGACGACGATCGACACGCGTCGCTCGAGCTCCGCGACGTCCAGCCGCCCCTCGGAGGCATGGCGCTTCAGCGCCTCGTAGAGAAGCTCGCGATCGGAATCGCCGAGCAGCACGGGCGACTACTGGGTCGGAGTTATCTTGACCGCGGTGCCGTAGGCCACGATCTCGGTGAACTGGTTGCCGATCTCCGAGGAGTCGAAGCGCACCGCCACGATCGCGTCGGCGCCGAGCAGCCGGGCGTTGTCGATCATGCGGTCGATCGCGTGGCGGCGCGAGTCCTCGAGCAGCTGCGTGTACTCGGAGATCTCTCCGCGCCTGAGCGCCTTGAACGACGCGCTGATCCCTCCGATCGCGCCCATGCTGCGCACGACCAGGCCGTAGCACACGCCCAGGTTCTCGCTGATGCGCATGCCCGGAAGCTCGAGCGCGGTGGTCATGGGCAGGTCGGAGGAAACGCTCATCCGCGCGCAACTTAGCACCGCCCGGCGCCCGCTACCGTTCGGGGCCGCTCCGATGCCTGCCCGCTGTCTCTGCATCATGTTCTCGCTTCTCGCCGCCTGCGCCCTGGCCGCGTGCGGGAGCAGCAGCGCCAACAACAGCACGAGCACACAGAGCACCGCGTCGAGCAGCACGGCCGCGCCGAGCAGCGCGAGCTCGACATCGACGCGCAGCCGCGGCACCCAAGCTTGGCCCCGAGGGAATCCCGCTCGAGACCGGGCCGCTGCTGGCGCCGGCCTCCACAACGACCCAGGGCGCCACCGTGGACGGGATCCAATGCGCTCCGCTCGAGCAGCTCGTCTACCACATCCACTCCCATCTGCAGGTGTACGTGAACGGCCAGCCGCGCTCGCTGCCCGCGGCCATCGGGCTGATCGGCCCGGTCGCGCAGCAGACGGCCTATGGGCCGTTCTACGGCGCCCAGCAGTGCTACTACTGGCTGCACACGCACACCCAGGACGGGATCATCCACGTCGAGTCGCCGAGCAAGCGGGTCTACACCCTGGGGAACTTCTTCGACGAGTGGCGCCAGCCGCTCAGCCGCACGCAGGTGGCGAGCGACAAGGGGAAGGTCAGCGCGTTCCTCAACGGCAAGCGCTGGACGCAGGATCCCCGCACGATCCCCCTGCTGCCGCACGCCTCGATCCAGCTCGACGTCGGAGCGCCGACCGTCCCGCCCAAGATCATCTCGTTCGCCGGGACGAACCTCTAGCGGCCGAGCGGCGCGCGCCGGCGCCGGCGGGTCACCTCGAACCCGATCGCCACAAGGACGAGCAGGCCGACTCCGACCGCGGTGACCACACCCACGTCGGCGATCACGTCGAGCACGGGCGGACCGGCGAAGTAGGCCCCCAGTCCGATGCCCACCGTCCAGACCGCCGCGCTCACGGCGTTGGTGATCAGATAGACCACGGCGCCGACGCGGTGGATCCCGGCCACCCAGGAGGGCGCGAGCAGGATCGCGATCACCGTGAGACGCTCGAACACCTCCTCGCCGCGTTCCACCGCCTTCAGCCGCAGCCGCCGGAGCGGCCCCGGGGCGGTCATCACGCTGCGCCCAAAGACCCAGCCGCCCCACCACCCGACGATTCCGCCCGCGGTGGCCCCCACGAAGGCCCAGATCAGCACCGGTGTGAGGTCGAGCTTGTGCCTGGCGGCGACGATCGAGGCGGCGATCAGCAGCGGCTCGCCCGGCCCGGGCACCCCTGCCCAGCTGACGAACGCCCCCAGCGCCAGCGCCACGTAGTCGATGTTGGCGGCGGGGACACGGTGCAGGAAGTGGATATGCACCGCGAGGACCAACACGCCCTCCGATCGTGGCACACCACGCGGCTTACACTCCGGCCCGTGCTGATCATGCCGTCCGAGCGAACCCCGATGTACCGCCTGTCCAGGCGCGAGAAATGGATGGCCGGCGGCGTCCTGGGCGTCGTCGCCGCGCTCGCGGTGGTGCTGGTGATCTCGTTCGTGAGCTCCGGCCCGAGCTCGGGGCACGGGTGCATCTACGCCACGATCCCGGGCGCCGTGGGCGCCGAGCAGGTGCACGAGTGCGGCTCCACGGCGCGCGCCACCTGCCGCACGGTCAAAGTCGCCTACCCGCCACAGGCGGCGCAGACGATCGCCGCCCAGTGCCGCAAGGCCGGCCTGTCGGTCGGGTAGCGGCCTCGATCACTGACCGGACGGGGCCTCCCCGGCCCCATGGACGCCGCCGCAGGCGGCCCCAAATCTCCCGCAAACCCGGTGCTTGCGGGATCCGATTATCCAAGTGTCCAGACCCCCTATCCATTTGCTGGACGTGGGGACATGGTTGCTCGAGCGGCCCAAAACGAGACTCCTCGGCAAGTTGGCGTCGCCACGGCTTGTGCGGCGTACCCGAGTACAAGGAGATCAACTTGCCAGTCGAAGCACCTAGTTGGCTCAATCCGGGCGACACCGCGTGGCAGATGACCGCCGCGACGCTGGTCGGCCTGATGAGCGTGCCGGGCCTCGCCGTCCTCTATGGCGGTGTCATGCAGAAGCGCTGGTCGATCAACAGCATGATGCTGACCTTCGCCACGTTCGCGACTGTGCTCATCGTATGGGTGCTGTGGGGGTTCAAGATGGGCTTCGGCTCGCCGTTCCACGGGATCTCGCACAGCGCCACTGGCTTCTTCGGGAACTTCATCGGAAAGCCGGGGCCCGTGCTCTCGCACACCGAGCTCCAGCACCAGGCGAACATCCCGCTGATCGGGTCGATGGCGTTCCCGAACTCCGCGCTGATCTACTTCCAGCTCGTGTTCGCCGCGATCACGCCGATCCTGGCCTTGGGGTCGGTGCTCGGGCGCGTGAACTTCAAGGCGTGGATCCCGTTCTGCCTGTTGTGGATCACCTGCGTCTACTGCGTTGACGCGTTCCTGATCTGGGGCGGCGGCTTCTTCGCTCACCACGGCGCGGTCGACTACTCGGGCGGCTACGTGATCCATCTGTCGGCGGGCGTGGCCGGGTTCGTGTCGGCGGCGGTGATCGGGCCGCGCCTGCAGCGCGACCGCGAGATCGACGCACCGAACAACGTCGCGATGGTGGCCGTCGGCGCCGGATTGTTGTGGCTGGGCTGGAACGGCTTCAACGGCGGCGACCCGTACGCGGCCAACATGTCGGCCTCCGCGGCGATCCTCAACACCAACTTGTGCACCGCGGTGGCGTTCATGGTCTGGGTCGGGTGGGACTACCTGACCGGCCGCAAGCCGTCACTGCTCGGCGGCGTCAACGGGTGCATCACCGGCCTGGTGGCGATCACGCCGGCGGCCGGTTACGTGAACGGCTGGGGCGCGATCGCGATGGGGATCATCGCCTCCACGCTCGTGTACTTCGCGCTCAATTACCTGAGCCGGTTGCGGCCCTTCCGCCTGGTCGACGACACGCTCGGCGTGATCTACACGCACGGGTTCGCCGGTCTGGCCGGTGGACTGCTGGTCGGCGTCTTCGCCGACCCGAACATGGCGCTGTTCTACAAGACCGGCGGGGGCCACGGCCTGACCGCCGGGGGTTCGGTGGCCGGCCTGATCCACGGCAACGTGACGCTGCTCAAGTGGCAGTTCCTGGCCGCGCTGTTCGTGATCTGCTGGACGGCGCTGGTGACCTTCGCCCTGCTCAAGCTGGTCGGGCGGTTCATCCCGTTGCGGATGTCCGAGAAGAACATGGAGATCGGCGACGTCGCCGAGCACGGCCACGAGGTCTACCCCTCCGACGTGCCGTCGCTCGGGTACCCGGGCGGGATCCCGGGGATCGCCGCCGGCGATCCGGGCCGGACTCCCGAGCCGACCACGGCCTGACCGAGGATCGGCGGGGCACGACGAGCATGTCGCACTCCACGTCGCTGGCCATCGTTTCCGGGACGGTGGCCAGCGACAGCCTGGAGAGGATGGCCCGGTCGGCATCGGAGGCGCTCGGGCATCCGGTGGCGGTCATCTCTTCTTTGTCGGGTACACCGGTGGTGCGGGAGGCGATGCTGCTGGTCACGCTCGAGACGTTCCTCACGCATCACGGCTCGACCACCGAGACCGCCGACGCCATGCAGCTGCACCGTCACACCGTCGGCTACCGGCTCTCGCGCGTGCAGGAGGTCTCGGGGCTGTCCCCGTACGAGTCCGACGGGCGCGAGCGGCTCAGCCTGGGACTCAAGGCCGCGCAGATCCTGGAGGCGGGGGAACGACTGTCACAACCCGGATAGGCTCGCGCCTATCGAGAATGTAAGGAGGAGAACCGTGGCCACCACAGAGAGCGAACAGACCGCAATGGCCGTCGGCGCCACCAGCCCCGGCGAGGTGCTGGAGTTCGCCGCCGAACGCGGGGTCGAGATGGTCGATTTGAAGTTCATCGACCTGCCGGGGACCTGGCAGCACATGACGCTGCCGATCGGGGCGCTCGATTCGAGCGACTTCGAGTCCGGGCTCGGGTTCGACGGCTCCTCGATTCGCGGCTTCCAGGAGATCCACGAGTCCGACATGCTGCTGATCCCGGACTCCTCGACCGCGTTCATCGACCCGTACTACACGCGGACGACGCTGTCGTTGATCTGCTCGGTGGCCGATCCGGTGCTCGGCGAGCCCTACGCGCGCGATCCGCGCTTCGTGGCCCACAAGGCCGAGCAGCACCTGGTGGCCAGCGGCATCGCCGACGTGGCCTACTTCGGACCCGAGGCCGAGTTCTTCGTGTTCGACCACATCGCGTATGAGCAGGTGGGGCATCGAGCCTTCTACGAGGTCGACTCGGGCGAGGGGTTCTGGAACACGGGCAGCCCGGTCAGTTCGGTGCCGAACCTGGGCTACAAGCTTCGCCAGAAGGAGGGCTACTTCCCGGTTCCGCCGGCCGACTCGATGGCCAACCTGCGCTCGGAGATGGTGGCCACGATGGAGTCGCTCGGCATCCGCTGCGAGTTCCACCACCACGAGGTGTCCTCCGGCGGCCAGGGCGAGATCGACATGCGCTTCCAGCCGCTGCTGCGCATGGCCGACCAGATGATGATCTACAAGTACGTGGTCAAGAACGAGGCGCGCGCCGCCGGCAAGATGGCGACATTCATGCCCAAGCCGATCTTCGAGGAGAACGGATCGGGCATGCACGTGCACCAGTCGCTGTGGAAGGACGGCGACCCCCTGATGTACGGCCAAGGCGGGTACGCGCACCTGAGCGACCTGGCCAGGCACTACATCGCGGGGCTGCTGGCCCACGCGCCGGCGCTCCTGGCCTTCTGCGCCCCGACCACGAACTCGTATCGGCGCTTGGTGCCGGGCTACGAGGCGCCGGTGAACCTCGTGTACTCGGCGCGGAATCGGTCCGCCTGCGTGCGGGTGCCGATGTACCACGAGGCGCCCAAGACCAAGCGGGTCGAGTTCCGCTCGCCGGACCCGACCGCGAATCCTTATCTGGCGTTCAGCGCGTTGATGCTCGCCGGGCTCGACGGGATCAGGCGCGAGCTCGACCCCGGTGAGCCGCTGGATGCGGATTTGTATGACCTGCCGCTGGAGACGCTCGCCGGGATTGCCACCGTGCCGTCGTCTCTGGAGGCCTCTTTGGATGCGCTGGAGGCCGACAACTCGTTCCTGTGCGAGGGCGGCGTGTTCACGCCCGGACTGATCGAGGCTTACGTGCGGTATAAGCGCGTCGAGGAGGTCGACGCGATCCGGATGCGGCCGCATCCCTGGGAGTTCGCGCTGTATCACGACGCTTGAGGGGCGCAGCTCCCCGCCTCAGCCCGCCTCCCGCCGGCTGACGCGCGCCACGAGGCGCCGCCACACGCTCGGTGGGCGGGGCTGGGTCTTCAGCCATTCCTCGCGCGTGGGCAGCTTGCCGCGCTTCCGGGCGGCCATCACGCAATCGGTGTGTGCGTGCCGGCGCCGGCTGTGGTCGCCCTCGGGGAACAGCAGCATGTGCTCGCTCAGGGCCGGCAGCTGGCGGCCGCAGAGCGGGCAGCGGTAGGTCGCGGGCTTCAGGTTCTGGGCCCGGCGGAGCTGCCACCAGCGCGGATCGGCCATGCGTCCAAGCATCGCACCGCCGGCGGGGCCGGGCGGTATCTTCGAGGGCGGTGGAGCACCGCGACGAGCGCATCCTGGTCGAGACCGATCGCTACCGGATCACCGGGGTGCTGCGACTGCCGCGCGATGGCTACCGCAGCCGGCTCACCGACTACCTCAACTCGTCCGACCGGACGTTCGTGGCCCTGACCGACGTGGAGCTCGTGCCCTTCGACGGCGGTGAGTCGGAGCGGCGTCCGTTCCTGGCCCTGTCGCTGGCCCACGTCGTGCTGGCCATGCCGCTCGACGGGCAGCCGATGGACTGAACGAATCGGGGCTGTCGGGAAGCGGACCGTAACCCGGCTGGCGCCGCGAGGTATGTTTTGTGTATGGCCACGCCCCGCGCAGACGACCTCGAGGGCCTCAGTCGCAGCGAGGTCCTCCGTGCCTCGCCGCGGATGTTCGACTCGACCCTATTCGAGAAGTTCTCCCGGGTCCACTGGACCGTCCCGCCGATCATCTTTGTGCCGGTCATCACAATCCTCTTGATCGAGGGCTTTGTCCATGGGGTCGGCTGGTCGGCGGTCTACTGGCTCCCCGCCGGGTACCTGTTCTGGACGCTCACCGAGTACTGGCTGCACCGCGTGGTGTTCCACTTCGAGCCCGAGAAGGGCATCGGCGCGCGCCTCCACTGGATCATCCACGGCGTGCACCACGACCACCCGAACGATCCGCTGCGGCTGGTCATGCCGCCGGCGCTGAGCGTCCCGCTCGCCGCCCTGTTCGTGTGGGTCTTCTCGCTGGTGATCGGTAGCCCCGGCTTCCTCCCGTTCGGCGCGGCTTTCCTGGCCGGCTACCTGGGCTACGACATGCTGCACTACCACGTGCACCACCATCGGCCCAAGTCCGCCCTCGGCAAGCGCCTGCGCGAGCTGCACATGCGCCACCACTTCCAGAACCACGAGCGGGGCTACGGGGTGAGCGCTCCGTTCTGGGACCACGTGTTCGGGACTGCCCCGAAGAACCCGCGCTAGCGGCGCCGGCTCCATGAGCGTGGGTGCGGCAATCGCCGGTGTCGCGATGGCGCTCCCCGAGCGGATCGTCTCCAACGACGAGCTGGCCGCCGGGCTCGGCGTCGATCCCGCCTGGATCGCCAAGCGCACCGGCACCCGCGAGCGGCCGTGGGCCTCCGGCGAGGAGCGACTCAGCGAGCTGGCGGCGCAGGCCGGGCGGGCGGCGCTCAAGCGGGCCGGCGTCGAGCCCGGTCAACTCGACCTGGTGCTCGTGGCGACCTCGACCGCCGATGAGATCACCCCGAACGCCGCTCCGCTGGTGGCCGGGCTGATCGGGGCCGAGCGCGCCGGCGCCCTCGACGTCGGCGCGGCCTGCACCGGCTGGGTTTCCGCCCTGGCCATGGCGTGCGGGCAGATCGAGTCGGGGCGCGCCGATCACGCGCTGGTCGTGGGAGCCGACTTCCTCTCGCGCTTCCTCAACTTCGCCGATCGCGACACCGCTCCGCTGTTCGCGGACGGCGCCGGCGCCGCCGTGGTGTCGGCCACCGACTCGCCGACCGGCCGGGTCGGGCCGATCGTTCTGCGCTCGGATCACTCCGGATCGCACCTGATCCGCCTGAACCGCGGCGACCACATCCGGATAGAGGGGCAGGACTCGTTCCGCGCGGCGGTCGCCACGATGACCGAGGTCACGCGCGAGGCGGTCGAAGCGGCCGGCTGTCGCCTCGAGGACATCGATCTGTTCGTCTACCACCAGGCGAACTCCCGCATCATCCGCGCGGTCGGCCAGCGGCTGGGCCTGGATCCAGATCGGGTGGTCGACTACGTGGGCCGCTTCGCCAATGCCTCGACCGCGACGCTGCCGATCGCGCTGTCGGTCGCCCAGTCAGAGGGCCGGCTCGAGCCTGGTCGGCGAGTGCTCCTCGCCGCGTTCGGTGGCGGGCTCACCTGGGGCGGCACCGTGGTCGGGTGGAGCGCACCAGCACCGGCAGCGCGGTCGGCTGGAGCGCGCCGGCACCGGCAGCGCGGCGCGGTCACCCGATCGTGATGCCGATCGGGTAGTACCCGACGTGCACGGTCCGGGCCCGCGCGCTCTGCTTGGTCACCCGCAGGACATGCCGGCGCTTGCTCACCCGGTGAGTGCTCACCTTGTTGAGGCGACAGTCGGCCTTGATGAGCGCGTTCTTGACCTGTGCGAGTGTCTGGTGAATGAGGTTCGGGACGCGGCAGCGGGTGGCCGAGAACGGCACCAGGCCGTGATCGTCGACGCGGACCGCGCCTGCGGTCGCCGGCACCAGGTAGCGGTTCTTGGGCCCGAACCGCCAGTAGGCGCCGGACGGTAGTCCCTCGACGACGGTGTTCACCGCCGGCCGGTAGGTGAGATGGGCGAGCGGACTGAAGATGTTGGCGATGTCCCATGGATCGATCGCGACCGCGGATTGGGTGCCGCCGAACACAGACCATTTGGTGACGGCGATCGGTGCACCGCCCGCGACCCGGTAGTTCTGTCCGGTCGTCGTGCTCAGGAAGGTTCCGTTGGCGGGCCGCGCGTTCAGATGCGAAAGGGGATTGCCGACGTTGTCGACGTTCCACTCGTCGACCAGGAACGGCTGCGGATCGCCGGCGAACACCGCGGTGCTGGTGACGTACATGGGCGCTCCTCCCGCCACCACGTAGACCGCACCGGTATCGGTCTCGAACATGGTGCCGTCGGCCGGCACGGGATTGAGCGCGTCGAACTCCTGCTGTGTGATCACCGTGTATTGCTGCGCCCCGCCGACGTCGCTCCAGTCGGTCACGAGCAACGGTGCCCCTCCCGCGATCTCGTATAACACCCCTTCGCCGCTCACCTGCACGAACGTGCCGTTGGGGAACAGGGCGCCGCCCGAGGCGCCGCCGGCATCGACGTAGTCACTGTCGATGTTGATCGTCACCCCACCGTAGGTGGCGTTGTGACCGCCCTGGTACTGGTGAAGTCGCTGATGGTTGGCCCAGTCCCCGCTCGGGAGGTAGGCGCTGCTGGTGCTCTGCTGGCCATTCCACTCCGCGTTCCAGATCTGGTCGGGCTCGGTGTAGCCGCTGCCGTACTGGCTGACGAGATCGGTGACCCCGGACGTCGCGCTGCTGTAGACGCCTGACGCGTAGCCGTGGACGTGCAGCTCGGTCGTCCAAGCGCTCAGGAAGGCCAGCACCGCGGGGGTGTTGGTGCCGTTGCGGTTGTAGGCCTCCATGTCGTCGTAGATCGGGTTGCCGGGCGAGATCCCGACCGCCTCGGCCTGGTTGACGGCGTCGTCGGCCGCCGCCGTGCCCTCGGCCGAGGCCTGCGCGGGCACGATCGAGGCGCAGCCGCAGCCGTTGTTGGGAGCCTGCAGGCCGACGTAGATCGGGAGCAGCACCCAACCCGCCGCCGACTCCTGCTCCACCCAACTGGCGCTCAAATTGGGCTGGGCGCAGGCTACGTTGGCGCCGCCGATGTAGATCCCGACGGCCCGGTAGGGCGAGGCGCCCCAGGCCGACATGGCCGAGCTGCTCGGGGTCGAGCAGGCGTCAAAGCCCGGACCGGTGTAGAGCGGATCGCCGGCGCGGTGGATGGCGTGGGAACGTGCGGTGCTCGGCCGCGCGGTCACCGTGCCGTAGGGTCGAACGGCCGCCGTCGCGCCTGCCGTGTGCGCGGCGAGCGAGCGGACCCCGAGCGCCCGCGCCACCACGGCCGGGTCGCCCGCCCAGGTCGCGGTGACCAGCACATCCGCGGATGGCACGGCCAGCTGGGTTGAGCGTCCCTGCGCCTTCGCTTCTCGCGCCGGGGGTAGCGCCTGAACGCTGCTGCCCTGACCGCTGCTGCCCTGGGCGCTTGCGCCGTGCGCGGCCAGCGGCGTCACCAGGATGGCCTCGGTCCGGCCGACGGCGTGAGCCGGGCAGCGCTGGCGGGCGCTGGGCCGTCCGAGGTACACCGCGTGCCGGTCGAACCGCACGCAGGCGCTCGGGTTGGCCGCCAGGTCGTACACCGGCCACGTCGCGGGAACGACCAGCGTGTAGCCGTGGTAGCGAACCACCTTGGTCCTCGAGGCAGTCGTCGCTGCCCGAGCGGCGCCCGCGCTCATGAGCAACGCGAGCAGGACAACCGTCGTAAGCGTGTGTCGGGGTCGGAATCGGAGCAATCCAAGCATCCGTACATCACCCGGCGCGCCGGCCCGCACCCAGGGGTTCAAATCTTGCTCGCGGACGAACGAGCTTCCTGGTGGCGTCATGCTAACGAGCTTCGCCGACGGCTGCCATCCAGGGCGCGGGGTGGCGCTCGCTCCGCGCCGAGGGCTGCTCGTCGAGGGTGGCGCGTTGAGGAGGGCCAGCGGAGAGGGCGGGATTCGAACCCGCGATGGAGTGTTAACCCCATACTCGCTTAGCAGGCGAGTGCCTTCAGCCACTCGGCCACCTCTCCGGTTGGGGGGCAGTCTAGAGCCTGATTGGGGCGCTTCGACGCATGGGTCTGGCGCTAGCATCGCGCCGGCGAGCCCCGGAGGGGTGGCAGAGCGGTCGAATGCACCAGTCTTGAAAACTGGCGTCCGGCGAACCCGGACCGCGGGTTCGAATCCCGCCCCCTCCGCTCACTCTCGCGGCCTGTCAGATTGGCGCCCTAGCCACGACCGGCGGCCGGGAATAAGATCCGCCCCATGACCGACATCGCGATCCCCGCCCCGCCGACCGAGGCGTCGGCTGAGGCCGCCGCACCACCCGCTGGCGGCATCGAGATTCCCGCGTTCCAGATCGTGCCGCGAGCCGGGCTCGTGTTGGTGGCGATCACGCTCATCTGCCTGATCGTGGCCATCGAGGTCAACAAGATCTGGCCGCTCACGTTCTTCCACGTCGCCTTCGGAGCCGCGTGGACGATCATCGACCTGTTCCTCGGTCTGGTGCTGGGCCCGATCATGGGACGTCTGTCGGTCCCGGCTCGCATCGAGTTCACGACCCGGCTGATGCCGAAGATGCTCCTGATCATGCCGACCGTGGTCACGGCGACGCTCGCGGCCGGCTGGCAGCTCGGGATCAAGACCGGGAACGTCCTGTCTATCTCCCAGAACCACGGCTGGGTCGTCGCGAGCTACATCGTGGTCGGCGTGATGGCGGTCCTCGCGCTCGGCCTGCTCGAGCCGGCCAATATCGCGGTTCTGATCGAGCTCAAAAAGCCGCGCCCGAACCCGCACGTGATCGAGCACCTCATGAAGCGCTTCATCTACTGCGCCGGCGTCCTCGGCGCGATGCAGGTCGCGACACTCGTGATCATGACCAAGCTGGCGTCGGGATGACCGATCACGGCGTGTCCCCGATGGCCCTGAGCGATCGCCGCCTGCCCCCGGTCACCCAACTCGGAATGCTGTCGCTGGCCTTGATCGTCGCCGGCGGCATCTACCTCGCGTCCCACCTGCCCCAGCACGTGCCACTCGGCCCGGCGTGGGCGCTGCTCGCCGCGTCTGTGCTCGTGCTCGCGGTGAACATCGTCGGGCTGTCCCGCGTCCGCGACTTCGCTTGGGATCGGTTCTATGAGGTGGGCAAGTGGTCGCTGCTGGCCTACCTCGTGATCGCGGGGATGATCGAGTACACGTTCGTGCGCGATCACCTCGGCGGTGGCGGGCTCGTCGTGCTGACCCTGTCGCTCGCCGTGTTCGCGGTCCACGTCCCCATGCTCGTCGGCTTCACCGTGGCTCGCTATGCCGACGCTCGCGATCGTGTGGCCCCCTGAGGCCCTCGACTTCCTCCGCGACCTCGAGGACAACAACGACGCCGAGTGGTTCCGCGCGGAGCGCCACCGCTATGACGCGTTCCTCCTGGCGCCCGCCCGCGAGCTCGCCGAGAAGCTGAGCGACCTCGGCCGGCCGCACTTCTTCCGCCCGTACAACAACCTGCGCTTCCGACCCGGGCCGCCGCTCAAGGAGCACCTCGGCCTGGCCATCGGCTACGGCGCCGCCGGCGGCTTCTACGTCGAGCTCTCGCTCGACGGCCTCCTCGTGGCCGCCGGCCTGCACCATCCCGCGCCCGATCAGCTCGAGCGCTTTCGCGCCGCGATGGGCGACGACCGCCGCGCCCAGGGGTACGTGCGGGGACTGTCGGCGGCCCGGCGCGCCGGCCTGTCGCCGGCTGAGCCAGCCTTGAAGCGAGCGCCACGGGGCTACCAGATGGACCATCCACGCATCGATCACCTGCGACGCCGCGAGCTCACCGTCAGCTGTCGGCATGCGTTGGAGCCCTGGCTGCACGAGCCCGCCTGCGACGAACGGATCCGCTCCCAGCTGCGCGCCGCCCGCCCGCTGGTCAAGTGGCTCGCCGAGACCGTGGGTCCCTCCAACCGCCCGGTCCGTGCCTAGCCGCCCCGGCGCAGCCCGACGCCGGGACGCTACGATGGTCGGCGTTCGCTGGACAGCGAGCGCCCGTAGCTCAGCTGGATAGAGCGTCGGTCTACGGAACCGAAGGTCGGGAGTTCGAATCTCTCCGGGCGCGCTGGAAATTCCTGGAAATCACGCGGTTCCAGGTTGACGCTTGCGGGGTTTCCCCCCCCGATTCTCCCGGGCTGACCTTCGGTCCCAGAAACGAAGGCTCGAGCCCATCCGCGACACGCTGTTCGCGCCGCTCGCTCGTGCAGGCTGACCGCGTCCGACACGAGCGCAAACATCAGCTTCGTGACTCAGAGTGTTCGGATCCCTGCCGCCATGCAAGAGCGGGCGGCCGAAGTCATCGCGGTCACCGAAGAGGTATGCCTCAAAGACCTCGACGCCGAGTACGCCACGCTCGCGCAACGTCTTGTCGCAAGGCTGGCGCGTCAGCGGCCATCTCCCCTAGCGCGCGGAAATGCCCGCATCTGGGCGGCGGGCGCGCTCTATGTAGTTGCACAGGTCAACTTCTTGTTCGACGGCACGCAGTCACCGCACATGACTGCGGCCGAGCGCCGGCTGGGCCTCATCCCCAACCTCGAGGCGCTCCGAGCGGCAGCATGAGAGGGACCGCCTAGCTCGACGCGTCGATGGACGAGCTGACCGTCTAGAGCACGAGCTCGACCACGATGCACGATGAGCATCATTGCGCTGGCCGATGCGAGGGTGGCGTCACACTCCCGGCCGCCACTCATTGGTGCACCGTGGTGCCCACCCCGTCCGGCCAGGTGTCTTCGTGCTCTCCCAGCGAGTGGCGAACACGTCTGGGCGCCCTCGGAAGAGCGAGCGAAAGAGCGCCACGCGACCTTCGGCGGTCCGAATGTCCGGGTCGCCAGCTACCGACCGCATCGCGGCGATCCGCTGCGCAAGCACGGCGCGCTCGCGATCGAGCGCGTGGTGTCGTCGTACGGCGACATGCTAGATTTGTCGTCGTACGGTGACAGCCTTGATGTGTCGCCGTACGTCTACACCTTCTAACCGTCGCCGAACGCCGACAACGATGCCCAGACCGATCACCTCCATCCGCGACGTGGCCGCCGCCGTGCGCGGGCGACGTCAGACCCTGGGGTTGAGCCAAGCCGACGTGGCACGACGGGCTCGCGTCTCGCGGCAGTGGATCAGCGAGTTCGAGTCGGGCAAGCCGACCGCCGAGCTGGCGCTCGTCATCCGGCTGCTCGACGCGCTCGGGCTGTACCTCAGCCTCGAGCCGCGCGATGCAACGGGAGGGCCGCAGCCGCCGGTCGTGGGAACCGTCGATCTCGACGCCCTGCTGGACGAGCATCGCGATCCATGAGCGACTCGCTGCTGGTCGTCCTCGACGATGTCGTCGCTGGGACGCTTACGCGCCTGCCCGGCGGGCGACTGCGCTTCGACTACGACGCCGCCTATCAAGAGCAGCGGGGGCACACACCGTTGTCGCTGTCCATGCCGATCCAAGTGAGCTCACATCCCCATCAGGAGGTCGACCCGTGGCTGTGGGGCCTGCTGCCCGACAACGACGCGGTTCTCCGGCGGTGGGCACGGGATTTCCAGGTGTCGCCGTCCTCGGCGTTCTCGCTGCTGTCAACGCCGATCGGCGAGGACTGCGCCGGTGCGGTGCGGTTCGCCCCCCCCGGCGAGCTCGAACGCGTGCTCGGCCGTGGCGGCGAGGTGACATGGCTCGACGAGCACGAGGTCGCCCAGCGGTTGCGCGAGCTGCGCGAGGACTCGACCGCGTGGCTGGGTCGGTCGTTCACCGGCCAGTTCAGCCTCGCCGGCGCGCAGGCCAAGACGGCGCTACTGCTCGACGACGGCCGCTGGGGGGTCCCGTCGGGGCCGATCCCGACGACTCACATCCTCAAGCCAGCGGTGACGGGGTTCGATGACCACGACCTCAACGAGCACCTGTGCCTGGAGGCGGCGCGTCACGCCCGCCTGGTGGCCGCGCGCTCGACGATCGCACAGTTCGCAGACGAGACTGCGGTGGTCGTTACGCGGTACGACCGGGTGGGGGGTGACGAGAGCGCGATTGTGCGGGTCCATCAGGAGGATCTTTGCCAGGCGCTCGGGGTGCCGCCGAGCAGGAAGTACCAAAACGAGGCCGGTCCGACGCCGGCGCAGATCGGCCGCCTGTTGCGCGACGCGATGCCGCCGAGGGTTGGAGAGGACGCCGTGTGGCGATTCGCCGACGCGCTGATCTGGAACTGGCTGATCGCTGGCACCAACGCGCACGCCAAGAATTACTCGCTGCTGCTCGCCGGCGATCAGGTGCGGCTCGCGCCGCTCTACGACATCGCGTCCGCGCTCCCGTACGGCATCCACGAGCGCAAACTGAAACTGGCCATGAAGATCGGCTCGAGTTACGAGGTCTACCCCCAGCGCAACCGCTGGCCGGATGCCGCGCGCGATCTCGGACTCGGCGCCGAGGCACTCGTCGACCGTGCACGCGAGCTGGCTGAGATCGCGCCGGACGCGTTCGCCGCGGCGGTCGGCGCTCCGGAGGTGACGGCTTTGAAACGCGAGCTGCCTAGCAGGCTCCTGGACCTGGTGGCCAACCGCGCCCACCGCTGCCTGGAGATCCTGACCCCGACTAGCACCGCCTCGCGCTGATCGTCCGTCGGCGCTTGGGCATTTCTCTCCCGAATTTTCTCCCCGAACAGCTGGACCGTACTAACCAATTCGAAGTATTCCCGCATATTCACGGGTTTTCTGCCGTGCGAAACGGTCTTTGGCCGAACTACGGAACCGCAGGTCGGGAGTTCGAATCTCTCCGGGCGCGTTACAAAAGGCCTCCAATGGAGGTCTTTTTGTGTTCTTGGGGGATCGAGAAACGGAAGTGGTCCCCGGTTCTGGTCGCGAGCCGGTGAAGGGCGTCCCCGGATGAGGCGCGCCAGTCGGGGCCGCTGGTCTAGACGGACCAGAGGGCTTGGGTGGGTGAGAGGCGGGCTGCGCGTAGGGCGGGGATGAGTCCGGCGACCGCGCCGATGGTGAGGGACGCGGCGATGCCGCCGCCCCAGGCCTCGACGGGGATGACGGTGGCCCAGTGCTTGGTATGGGCGTAGATGGCAGTGGCGGCGGCGCCGAGGGCGACGCCGACCGTGCCGCCGAGCAATCCGAGCAGCACGGCTTCGGAGAGAAACTGGGTGCGGATGTGGCCCCGGGTGGCGCCGAGCGCGCGGCGCAGTCCGATCTCCGAGCGGCGTTCGAGAACGGAGATGAGCATGATGTTCGCCACGCCGACCGCGCCGACCAGGAGGGCGACGGCGCCAAGGCCGAGGAACAGGCCGTTCAGCGCGCTCTTGGCTTCGGCCTGGGCAACGAGTGCGTCGGAGGGTTGGCTGACGTTGACCTCGCTGGGGCTCTCCGGGTTGGCGGTGGCGGCCAGGAGGCTGTCGACGGCGTTGACCCGGTCGTTCTGGGCGCGGAGGTAGATGGTGGAGGGATGGCCGTCGAAGCCCAGGTACTTCTGTGCCGCGGCGTAGCCGACCAGCACCGAGCTGTCGATGGGCGAGGCGAGCACCGCAGGTTTGAGGATGCCGGCCAGATAGAACCACTGGCCGCCGACCCAGATGCGCTCGCCGGTGTAGATGCGGTCGATCCCGAGCAATTGGGCGGCGACATCGCCGAGGACGGCGATGGGTTCCTGCGCGGTCGCGGGGTTGAGGTAGTGGCCCCGGGCGACGCTGGTGGCGAGGACGGGGAGAAGGTTGAGACTGGTGGCATCGACGGTCAGGCCGTTGGTCTCGACCGAAGGGATGTACGGGCTGCGGTAGGCGTTGGCGCCGCTGACGGTGCCGGTGCTCTGCACGTGCTCCACACCGCTGATGCGGCCGATCATGGGCGGTGCGATAGTCGGCAGCTCGGCGGTGCCACCGGTGAGGCTCTGCCCGTTACTGGCGGTGAGGAGGTTCGTGCCGAGCCGGTTGATCTCGGCCAGCAGGCCGGCCTGGGAGGACGCCGACAGGCCAAGCACGGCGACGATCGCGGCCACGCCGATGGCGATACCGAGAGCGGACAGCCCGGCCCGCAGCTTGCGGGTCCGCAGTCCGACGGTGGAGAGCCGGGCCAGGTCGGAGAGCGACAGCCGTCCTCGGGCCGGCGTGGCGATGGCGATCACGAAGGCTCCGCAGCTGTGTCGGCGACGATGCGGCCGTCGACGATCTCAACCTTGCGAGCCATGCGCTCGGCAATGGCGTGGTCGTGGGTGATGACCACGATCGTTGAGCCGGCCCGGTGGAGCTGGTCGATCAGGGCCAGGATGGACTGCCCGGTGGCCTGGTCGAGGTTCCCGGTGGGCTCGTCGGCGAGCACGATGGCGGGCTGACCGACCAGGGCCCGGGCGATCGCGACGCGTTGGCGTTGCCCACCGGAGAGCTGAGTGGGACGGGCGTGCGGGCGCTCGGCCAGGCCGACCAGCTCGAGGGCGCCGAGGGCCCGCTGGCGGCGCCCAGTGAGCGGGACGCCGGCGTACAGGAGGCCGTCGGCGACGTTGTCCAACACGGTGGAGTGCTCGGCCAGGAAGAACTGCTGGAAGATGAACCCGATTCGCGTGGCCCTCAGGTAGGCCACGTCGTCGTCGGCCATCGTGGCCACGTCCAGGCCGGTGATCCGCATGCGGCCGCTGGTGGGGCGGTCGAGGGTGCCCATCAGCTGCAGCAGGGTGGTCTTGCCTGACCCCGAGGGGCCGACGATCCCGACCAGCTCCCCCTGTCTGATAGTGAGGTTCACGCCGCGCAGGGCCTGGACGGGCGGCTCGCCGGGATAGCTCTTGGTCACGTCGTCCACGTCGAGCACCGGCAGCCCCGCATCGTCGATCGTGACCCCGTCGCCGGCCGCGACGGTGAGACTGCTTGGCGTGGGTGGCGGGGTGTGGGTCATGCTCCCGCGACCACCACTGCTTGGCCGGCGGCCAGCCCCGAGCCGGTGACCTGCACTACTCCGTCAGCGTCGTCGAACAGCCCGAGCGACACCGGCACAAGATGGGTTCTCGCGCCAGCACCGACGACCTCGACGGCGTACCCACCGTCGGACCGGGCCAGCAGCGCCGTCACCGGCACCACCACGGCGTTGGGCACCCTGGCAGTGGTGATACCAATCTGCACCGGGGCCTGATCCCACGTGCCGGTCGCGGCCGGATGCGACGGGGTGACGTCCACGGGGATGGTCGGTGTGGTGCTCCCCGAGTTGCCTGACGAGCAGGTGTCAGTTCCCGGCGCGGCAGAGCTGGAGCCCGGCCCGCCCGACCCGGAGCTCGAGGGGCATGTGGCGACCGTCCCCACCGAGGAGACGACACCTGGGGTGCTCCGGTTGTTGGGCAGGGTGATCGTCACCTTGTCCCCGACCGCCACATCGGTCTGTTGCGACGCGTTTAACGCCACCTGCACCTGGCGCGTTGTCGAGCTGGCCTGCATCACCGTTTGGCCGGGCTGCGTGCGGCCCCCGAGCTGGGCTGACACGGTCGTCACCCGCATGGCGGCCGGTTCGAACACCGCCTGGCCGAGAGTCAGCGTGCCGGTCTGGGTCACCCCCAGGGCGGCCTGCAGCTTCATCACCGCCGTAGTGGTGGCCGGCCCGAACGACCCGGAACTCGGGCTCAGCCGAGCCCGAGTGGCATACCCGAGCGCAACCAGATCCGCGTTGAGCTCGGCCACATCGGCGCCGGTCGCGCCGGCCGAAAGGGTCCGATAGGCAGGCGTCAAGCCATAGAGCAACACCGCCGGACGGTCGTTGACCCGGTAGAGCACGTGACCCTGCGCGATCACCTGGCCGGCCTCGGGCAGCTTGGTGTATGTCCCCCGGGCCTGGTTGATCACCGAATACGGCGAACCGTCCGACCGCGCCCGATAGGTCAGGGTCCCCGCCTCGGAGACCATCGCCGAGAGCGTCCTCCTTTTCACCTGCGCGGTGTCAACCGGCAGCTGCCGTGCGGCCGCGGTCGCTTGCTTGGCGCCGGACATGACCACACTGCCCGTGGCGGCTACGGCGACCAGGATCGCCGCTCCGGCCAGTGCCCACGTCTTGCGCCTCACCGCGTGACCCCCGCTGCGGCTGCCGCACCGCGGCACTTCTGCATCGCGACGTGGAGCAAGCTCATTCCACTGCTCGTCGCGGCGGATGGGATGCGATTCGTGTCGACGAGGGGTCCATTTGGGATCGGGTCCGGGAAGTCCGGCACCCCGTTCTCGCGGATGCACTCGGCGAACTCGAGGGCCGCGTGCTGCTGCTGGGAGCTCCGCTTGCTGCCGGTGAACCCCGCTGGCTCCAGGTCCTTGCACGCGCTGATGGCCTGGGCGAACGCCGGGGTGCTGGGGTCCACCGACGAGCCGTTCGCTACCTCGTCGATGGTGAGCTTGCCCGACGCGTCCGGGTCTGGGAACTGGCTGACCCCGTTGCGACGCATGCACTCGGCAAACTTCACCGCCTTCTGAGCATTGGCGGCGGGGTTGTTGTTGCCGCCGCCGGTGCCGGCCTCAACGGGTGCGCTCGAACCGCACCCGCCGATCAGGGCCACCATGACGACCAAGGTGAGGGCGGCGAGCGGCCGTCGTCTTCCACTCATGTCTTCTTTCTCCAAGGGTCGTGATCGGGTTGACATCAAGGCTGTGCCAAGGGGGGAGCGGTCGTGCGCACGCCAACCGTCGGGGCGACGGACTCGACCAGCTGCTCGGCCGCCTCGCCGGCGGCGCCAAGGAGAGCCGAGGTGTCCCTGCCTTCCCCCTGACCGAGCACCACGCCGACCGCGGTCACCCGGAGCCCGCCGACCGTCACGCCGGTGAAGAACGCCAGGCACCCCCCGGCGGCGAGGTCCGATCCGGTCTTGCCGGCGTACCCCTCGGCGACCAGGGGGTTGTAGTTGGTGAGCGTGCCGGCGACCGGCAGCGGCACGCTTTCCGTCGAGACGATCTGACGGAACACCGAGAAGCGCATCGCCTCCTGGAAGACGCGAAGCTGGTCGGCGGCGGTGGAGACGGTGCTGGGATCGAACCCGCTGGGATCGGTATAGGTCGTGTGGTCCATCCCGAGCGCGTGAGCCCGCGCGTTCATCTCGGCGATAAACCGGGTCACGCTGCCCGCAACCTGGGCCGCGAGCATCTCGGCGATGTTGTTGCCCGACGGGATCAGCAGCGCCTCGAGCAGCTGGCGCTCGGTCAGCTGCTCGCCGGCCGCCACCGTGACCACCGACTCGCCCTCGGCGCGGTCCTGGGCCACCGCCTGCGCCTCGGCCGCAGGCACGGTGATCGTGAACCCGTCCTGCGCGCCACTCAGCGGATAGCGCTCGAGGACCAGATAGGCGGTCATCACCTTGGCCAGGCTGGCGACCGCGACCGGCTGCTCGTGCGGGCTCGCCGCCGGCCGGCCGTTGCCGAGCACCAGTGCGGCCTGCCCCTGCAGTGGCCACCTCACCGCCGAGCCTGCGGTGCGATGCGTGTTCGACAGGTAGGTGCGATGCCGGCCGTTGGGTATCCGGGCCCTGCCGGCGAACAAGTGGCGGGCTGCCACGAATGCCGTATGGGCAAGCACCAGCGCGAGCGCGGCGCAGAGCAGCGCGCGGCGGCGGCGCACGCGGTACACGGTTCTCGGCCCATATCGAGCCGGCTCGGCTGACCGGGTGCGGCGGGCTGCTGATCGTGCTGGTTGCCCGTCGGTCACGCCTCCCAGTCAAGGCGGCCGGACGTTGCCCGCACGTATGCGTTTTTCGATACGACGCCGATATGTCCGGGCTGGCAGCATCGGCGGGCATGCGGGTGTTGATCGTCGAGGACGAGCCCTACATGGCCGAAGCCGTCCGCGATGGCCTGCGCCTGGAAGCCATCGCGGCAGACATCGCCGCTGACGGCGACAGCGCTCTCGAACTACTGAGCGTCAACGCCTACGACATCGCCGTTCTCGACCGAGACATCCCCGGGCCCTCCGGCGACGAGATCGCCAGACGTATCGTCGCCTCCGGCAGCGGCATGCCGATCCTCATGCTCACCGCCGCGGATCGTCTAGACGACAAGGCCACCGGATTCGGACTCGGCGCCGACGATTACCTCACCAAGCCCTTCGCACTCCGAGAGCTCGTGCTGCGTCTCCGAGCACTCGACCGCCGCCGCGCCCACCACCGGCCACCCGTGCGAGAGATCGCCGGTCTGCGGCTGGATCCGTTCCGCCGCGAGGTCCACCGCGACGGCCGCTACGTCGCGCTCACCCGCAAGCAGTTCGCCGTGCTCGAAGCCCTCATCGCCGCCCAAGGCGGTGTCGTCAGCGCCGAAGAGCTACTGAGGCGGGCGTGGGATGAGAACGCAGATCCGTTCACCAACGCCGTACGCATCACCGTGTCCGCCTTACGCAAACGCCTCGGCGAACCCTCGATCATCGCCACCGTTGCCGGCGTCGGATACTGCATCGACACCCAACCAGACACAGGCGGCGAAGGCGGGGACCGTGGATAGAGCCTCCGGCCTCAGGATGCCCCGCCTCTCGCTCGCCAGGATTACTCCGCGTCGGCTGCTCCACCTGCCGTCACGGACCGTCCGCCTGCGCCTGACCCTGCTCTACGGCGGCCTGTTCCTCGTCTCGGGAGCTGCGCTGCTCGTGACTACCTACCTGATCTTCCGTGGCAACAGTGGGGTCGACCTGATCGTCCCCACCGGGATTGGGCATGGGTCGACCAGCTCGGGGGCCCGCGCCGGTGTTTCGCGGAACCCGGACCTCATCCGGCAGGTGCGCCAAATGTACGAGACGTCCGTCGCACGTCGGAGCCACGACCTCCACCGGGGACTCATCGAGTCCGGGATCGCGCTGGCGATCATGACCGTGGTCTCGATCGCGCTCGGCTGGCTGGTTGCCGGCCGGGTCCTGCGCCCGCTGCGCGCGATGACGGCGACCACGCGGCAGATTTCCGAGCGCAGCTTGAACGAGCGCCTCGCGCTCTCGGGACCCCGCGACGAGCTCAAGGATCTTGCCGACACCATCGACGGCCTCCTCGCGCGGCTCCAGGCACACGTCGCCCAACAGCAGAGATTCGCGGCCAACGCCTCCCACGAGCTGCGCACCCCGCTGTCCCTGACGCAGACCCTCCTCGACGTGGCCCGCAAGGATCCGGACCGCGCCAACGGCGAACTCGTCGACCGCCTCCACGAGGTCAATACCCGAGCGATCGACCTCACCGAAGCATTGCTTCTGCTCAGCCGCGCCGACCAGCGCTCGTTCACCGCAGAACACGTCGACCTGTCGCTGATGGCAGAAGAGGCCACGGAAACGCTCCTCCCCGTCGCCGAAAGGCACGGCGTCAACATCGAGACCTCCGGCGATGCGACACCCACCGTCGGATCACACGCCCTCCTACTACAGATGACGACGAACCTCGTGCACAACGCGCTCGTCCACAACCTGCCCCAACGAGGCACCGTATGGGTCACGACCAGCGCTCACCCCAACCGCGTGGAGCTCACCGTGGAGAACACCGGCGAGAAGCTCACCCCACAGCTCGTATCTACGCTCACCGAAGCGTTTCAGCGCGGCACCGAACGCATACGCACTGACTACGCAGGCGTCGGCCTCGGCCTGGCCATCGTCAAGAGCATCACCCAAGCACACGACGGAACCCTCACCCTCACCCCCCGCCCCGCTGGCGGGCTCCGCGTCACGGTGCGACTACCCGCCGCGCCACGGTACGCTGACCGATGACGACAGGGGAACCGAAGGCCGGGAGTTCGAATCTCTCCGGGCGCGTTGTCGCCTCACGACGGCGGCATGGCGGGTGCCGGGTCGGCTCGGTGGGGTCGAGCTCCGAGTCGCCGGCCTACGTGCACGACCGCCGGGGTGCGGTAGATCTCGGCCGCGCGGTGTGGACTTTGCCGGCGCTCTGAAAGGTGTATGAGGTCGACGGCTACCAGGACGCTCAGTGCCAGCGCCGGCCACAGGCCGAGCACGAGCAGCGGGTGGCCGAGGTCGTGGCCGTGGAAGTAGACGACGTCCCGTGCGCCGCGAATGATCGCGTTGTTCGGGAGCCATGGTGCGATCTGGCGGAAGCCGCCGGGCAGGAAGCCGACCGGCACTGATCCGCCGGAGATCGCGTTGCCGACGAAGATGAACGCGACCGCGGCCAGGGCGGTGCCGGGCAGGCCGACGACGGCTTGAAGCGCCGCGACGAAGAGCACGAAGGAGAGTGCGCCGAGGGACCCGATGCCGATCAGGGCGCCGCTGGCTCCGGTGAAGGCGCCCAGCACCGTGTCGAGGGCCAGGACGCCGCCGCAGGCGGCGAGCACTGCGAACAGGGCCGCGGCCGCGACGCGCCACCACAGCCGCAGGCGCATGCCGAACAGAAAGAGGCCGATGCTGCCGAGCACGCTGGGAATGAGCAGCCCGAGGCCGAAGACGAAGCTCGACAGGCCGGATCGGTCGCCGGCTGAGAGCGGGGCAACGTCGAGCGGCTTCGCGGGACGATGCATCGACTGCGACGACGCGGCGAGGGCGGCTGTGATGGCCTGCTGCTGCAGGACGCCCTCCGCGCCGGCGGTCACGACCGTCACCGCGCCGGCCGGGGGCACGATCAGCGCTCCGGCGGTCGACTGCGAGCGCACGCTCTGAGTCGCGGCCCGGGCGCTGGGGACGCTCACGAGATCGAAGCCGCCCCGCTCGGCGTGCTGAAGGCCGGCCGCCACCTTGGCGCGCACCGCGGGTGCGGCAGCCACGGCAACCCGAACATCGTGCGGCTTGGGGTCATGATCGGCGTAGCCGAACGAGAGAGTGATTCCCAGCCCGAGCAGGGCGGCGAAAACCGCGATCGCGAACAGGCGTCGCGGACTGGGAATCGCCGGCGCTACCAGGTTCTCGCGCGGGGGGATCAGACGGTCCGCGCCGGGATCCTGGGGGGATTGCAAGGTTGGGCTCATGGGGCACATCCATCCATTTCCTCCGCGTTACACGTTTACTCTACATGTTGAGTAAACGTGTGTCAAACTATATCCGATGTCCGATGTCCCCCCCAACGCGCCGGGCCCCGGCGCGCGCCGCCGCGGCGGCCGCCGCCCCGGCAGCAGCTCCTCGCGTCAGAAGGTCCTCGAGGTGGCTCGTCTTGCTTTCGCGGCCAACGGCTATGCCGAGACCTCGCTGCGCGGCATCGCTCGCGACGCCGGCGTCGACCCTTCATTGATCGTTCAGTTCTTCGGATCGAAGGCGGGCTTGTTCGGAGCCGTCGTCGAGTGGCCGTTCGACGCGAGCCAGATCGCTGCCGAGATCCGGGAGGTTCCGGCCGAGCAGATCGGCGAGTTCGTGGCACGCAGGTTCATCAGCCACTGGGATCGCGACGAGCACCGGAATCCGATCATCTCTCTGATTTATGCGGCGCTCGCGGACCCCACCGCGGCAACGTTGCTGCGCGAGTTCATCACCGTCAACCTCACCCTGCCCGCGGTCGCGCGCGTCGGCGGCGACCGACCCCGGTTCCGCGCCGCGCTGCTGGCCTCGCAGCTCCTCGGGTTCGGTCTGGCCCGTTACGCGCTGGCGTTCGACGCGCTCACCTCGGCCCCGACCGAGGATCTGGTCGCGGCGCTCGGCGTCACCCTGCAGCACACCTGCACGAGCCCGCTCAATCCCACGTGAGGGCCTGATCGGGCAGTCGCACGTGCAGCCAGTGCGAGGGATTTCGTCGCGCTGGACGATGTAGGGGCATGGAGCCTCTCCTCACGGATGCCGAGTTGCTCGCGCGGTCGGTGGAAGAGCCCAAGGCGTTCGGCCCGTTTTACGAGCGACACGGGCTGGTGGTGAGGCGGTATGTCAGGCGACGGGTCGGGGACGCCGCGGGTGATGATCTCGCGTCTGAGGTGTTTATCCGCGCCTTCCGAGCGCGGGGCCGCTACCGGGCCGAGCGTGACGTTGCGCTGCCGTGGCTATTGGGGATCGCCAACCATGTGACCGCCGATCATCGCCGGCTGGAGCGCCGTCGTCTGGCCGCGCTTGCGCGTTTGGCCGGCCAGGCACCGGGTGTGGTGGAGCATCAGGACGGCGGTCTTGCGCCGCAGCTGGTTGCGGCACTGCGGAAGCTCCCGGCTGTCGAGCGGGACACGCTGCTGCTGGTCGTTTGGGGAGAGCTCAGCCAGGAGGAGACGGCGGTCGCGCTTGGACTACCGGTCGGGACCGTCAGCTCACGTGTCACCCGGGCTCGCAAGCGACTTGTGCTCGCGCTCGGACAGACGCCCTCGGCGCTCTCGGCGGAGGCTGTATTGAACGGAGAGGCAAATGGGTGACGCGACGGATCTATTGACCGCGTTGGGCGACGTCGGAGTCACCAGCCCGATTGCCGGCGACTGCGGAGACGAACAAGTGCGGGGCGCGCTCGAGCGCGAGATGAGCGGGCGCCGCCGACCCCGTCGCGTGCGTCTGCCGTTCAGCAATCGGAGCTTCGCGCTGATCCCGGCCATGTTGATCATGGCCGGCGCGACGACAGCGGCGGCCGGGACCCTCGCGGTATTGCACGCCGATCCCACTGCGCTGTTTCAGAAGAACAGTCGGTCCGCCTCGACAGGCGTTCCGCTCCCGCGAAGGCAGACGGTGATTCCCTCGACGGTCCGGGTGATCGATACCGTCCAGGTGCCGGGTGTCGGTGCGGTGCAGTACTGGGTGGCTGACACTGCCCAACATGGCCTGTGCCAGGCGATGCGTCGCCCCAACGGCAGCTGGGCCGGCTACTCGGATAGGGGCACCAGCGGCGGACAGGTACCCGGCTGCGAGCCGACCCGCCAACAGGTCGTCGCGGCGATGACCGCGGCCGAAGGAGGGAAGCTCCGTGTCGGCCTGGGGCCGATGTCGGTCGACGAGCAATCCGTCGCGATCAAGGACGCGACGGGACGCTGGTGGGGCATCTACTACGGGATCGTCTCAGCGGGCGGCGCCGCGGGTGTCAAAGACCCAGTCACTGGACAGACAGTGCCGCTGATCGGTGACCGCTACTTCGTGATGGTCGCCCGGCGAGCCGGCAACTGCGACGGGTGCGACAGCCTACGGGCGATCAACGCCGCGGGCGACATCCTGCCCGCCAACTACGGCCCAGAACGTGACCTGGAACCACTGACGGTGACGTCGCGGCATCACCCGCGGGATCGGCTTACCCGCCGGCCGGCGGAATCGGCTCAGCCAGGGCAGCGCGGTCGGGAGACGCCGGAAAAGGGTCGGCGAAGTATTGGGTTTCGTGCGTCACGAGACCGTCGGTGATCTCCATGATGCTGAGCGAGTACGTGGGCACGCCGTCGTAGGTGATCACGCACTCGCTGAGCCAGACATCGCCGATGCCGAGGATCCGGCGGATGGTGAAGTGGCGTTCGGCTGGGTGCCCGCCACGTTGCGCCTGGATCCGTGACCTCCCGCTGAATCGCTCGCCGGACTGCGGGTAGTCGAGGATCGCGTCGTCGGCATACATCGCGTGCTCAGCGTCGATGTCTCCGCTTTCGGAGGCCTCCCAGTGCTGCTGGATCCGAGTCCGGATCTCGGCTTCGTGATCGCTTGCTCTGTTCACCTGTAAGTCCAGCAGATGCTACCCGGGCTCTCGTCCTGGCCCCCGACCTCGACAGCTGCGACGCTCGCCCTCGCCCGAGCCGTCCCCACTTAGGGGGTTCTTTATCGGCTTAAGGGTTCTGAAGCTCCACTCGCCGGGTAGGGGCTACCCATGCTTCTCATTCTTGGTGTTGTCCTTCTCATCATCGCGATCGCCGGCGGTGTGATCATCCATCCCGTGCTGTTCGTGATCGCCATCTTCGCCCTGATCGCCTTCGTCGCCGGTCGCCGCTGACTCGTCCCATCGGCGGCGGAACGCGGCGCCCGTCAGAACGCCTGATTTGCCCGATGACCTCCCCTGGGTCGAGCGTCGCTACCCGCCGGTGCGGTCGCGGTGCTGGCATCCAGGCCAGCAGCAGGGCCGGCGCTGGCCTTGCTCTAGCTCCTCCTGGGTCCGACGAATGCGGCGCTCTCGGGTAGCGGCCTGCTTGGCATCCTCGACCCAGCAGATGAATTCGTTGCGGGCCAAGGGCGTGATGTCCTTCCAGGCATCCATTGCCGTGGCGTTGGCGATCAGCGCCTTATGCAGGTCCGCGGGCAGCGTATGCACGACGCCACCGGGCACTCTCTGGCCGCTCACAGGGCCATGCTAGTCAGCCGCTCGGAAAGAGGCTGCCGCAGACAGCCTCGGTCGTTGCTCTGGGGGCGCACCGGCCGCCAGGGCCCGGCGCGGCTAGACTGCGGTTCTCGCGTCGGGCGAAAGGCTCGACGGAGTTGTGCCCGCGTTCGTAGTGGTTGGTCTTGCACCTCCCGCGTTTCGCAGCACCTGATCCCCCGGAGGAAACGCATGGCGACCGGAACTGTGAAGTGGTTCAGCGACGAAAAGGGCTATGGGTTCATCACACCTGATGAGGCCGGCAAGGACCTGTTCGTCCATCACTCCGCGATCGTGGGTAGCGGCTTCAGGTCGCTGCCCGAGGGCGCAAAGGTGTCCTATGACACCGAGCAGGGCCAGAAGGGCCCGGCGGCGGCGAACGTCCAGTTGATCTAGCTCGCCGATCGTCCGGCGGCGGCCTGCCGCCCGCTTCTGCGCCGGCGCTCACGGAGCTGCGAGCTCATGCCCGCTGCGACAGTTGACCCGATGCTCAGGCCGCGGCTGCGGGGCGTCCTTCATCAGTGGGCCTTCGTGGTGTCGCTGGTGGCTGGTGTCTGGTTGGTGCTCGGGGCCGGATCCGCGCGCGCTCGCGTGGCGCTGGCCGTCTATGCGCTGAGCGTCGCCGCGTTGTTCGGCACCAGTGCGCTCTATCACCGCGTCGACTGGCGAACGATGGGCGCGCGGCGGTGGATGCGCCGGCTCGATCACACGATGATCTTCGTGCTGATCGCCGGTAGCTACACGCCGTTCGGGTTGCTCGTGCTGCACGGCCCGGTGGGCACGGTGGTTCTGATCACGGCGTGGTCCGCGGCGCTGGCTGGCGGCGTGTTCAAGCTGGTGTGGATCGACGCGCCCGGATGGCTCGGAGCGACCACGTACATCGCGATCGGTTGGCTCGCCGTAATCGCGCTTCCCGATCTGTTGGACCGGCTCGGAATTGCCGCGGTCCTCGCGTTGGCGCTTGGCGGCATCCTCTACAGCGTGGGCGGGGTGATCTACGCGCGGAAGCGACCGGACCCGGCGCCGGCCGTATTTGGCTACCACGAGCTGTTCCATCTGCTGGTGGTCGCCGCCGCAGCGCTGCAATACGCGGTAGTGGCCTTCTGGATCGTCTAGCTCTGCTCGCCGCCGACAGCTCGCAGCAGGACCACGTGCTCGGGATTGACGCCCAGCTCCGCTCGGGTCTCGGCCTCCATCATCCACGCGAGTTCCATGATCGAACCGCGAGCCGCGTCCAGGATCATCCGTTCGACCTGCTTGACGCTTCCCTCGACGCGGTAGCGATCACCGGTCACGACGGTTAGCTCCGTGATCGAGGTTGTGGGCGGCAACGGGCGCTCGCTTGAACTCATCAGCTTCGGGTAGGCGAGTTGGTGCTGGCTGTGCGCCGCCCGCGTGCGAGTGTGGACTCGCGCCAGTGGCCTCACAACCGGTGGGGGAGCCTATCGTCCCGCCGGTCGCGTGGGAGGACCCGGCGTGCGCCGGATGTGAAGGGTGCTACGTTTGGGGGTAAGGTGATGGGGTGAAGACAGCCCGCGAGAGAGCCGACGAGAAGCGCGAGGAGAAGCTCGAACTGATGCGTGAGCAGGTCCAGAGCGGTTCGCTCGTAATCCGCAAGATGACAAAGGAAGAGCGGCGCAAGTATCCGCCCCGCCCGGTCTCGCCTAAGCGACCGAGCCGATGGTGAGCTGTACGCCGGCGCGAGCGATTGAACGCGCAGCAGCCTCGGGGTGACCGCTTTCTTCATCCCCGGCATCGCGGGCGACGCGCACAGCGTCGAGGACGCCTACGCCGAGATGCGCAGACGGATCGAGGTGGAGCTGGGCAGTCGGCCGAGCGTTCGCCGGATCTCTCGGTTGTGGGCCCGCCGGGGGACGGTTGATTGCATCACCGAAGTCGGCAGCCGCGACCCGCTGCGCGGCGGCATCGTGGTCGCGATCTTCGACATGGGTCCGCATCGCCCGTACATCATCTGCCGCCAGCAAGAGCTCGGGAGCCGCGAAGGAACTCGTGAGGTCCTGGGGTGCCACGCGTACTCGGTGCTGGAGTTCGACACGTGAGCTCGAGCGCACCATGCAGCGCCTCGGCGAGAAGCGCACTCGCCTGAGGCCCTGAGACGACCTGCTAGGTTGACGTGAGCAGTCGGAGTCTCCGGCTGCGAGGCAGCTTGCTTGGGTTTCGCTCGCAGCGGTTCGGGTCAGCCATAGCCTCCCGAATCGTCCGCGGCCCATTGCGCCGCCAAGGAGTTGTGCATGTCGACAGGTTCTTTTCCTGGTCTCGGTGTCTCGCGCGCCGTCATCAGCTCACTTTCCGCAGCCGGAATCACCGAGCCGTTTGCGATTCAGCGTGTCGTAATCGGTGACGCGATCGCCGGCCGGGACGTGATCGCGAAGTCCCCCACCGGCTCGGGCAAGACGCTCGCGTTCGGGATCCCGCTGGCTGAGCGGATCCGCGCGGAGGATCCGCGTCCGGCGGCGCTCGTGCTCGCGCCGACGCGCGAGCTGGCGACGCAGATCGTCGAGGACATCCGCCACATCGCGCACTCGCGCGCGCTTCGGGTCACGGCCGTCTACGGCGGTGTCGGCCTGGTCAAGCAGGCCAAGGAGGCCGCGACATCACACGTGCTGGTCGCAACGCCGGGCAGGCTCGAAGATCTGCTCGCGCGTGAGGCGTTCACGCTCGAGAACGTCCGGATGCTGATCCTCGACGAAGCCGACCGGATGCTCGACATGGGCTTTCGCCCGGCTATCGACCGGATCGTCACCGCCTGTCCCCGAGAGCGTCAAACGATGTTGTTCTCCGCCACCCTCGACGGCGAGGCCGGCCGCATCGCCAGGGCCTACACGAATGACCCAGTGGTCCACCGTCACGGTCCGGAATCGCGCCGCGCAAATGAGGAGATCGAGCACGAGTTCGTCGAGGTCTCGCACGAGCACCGCGTCGAGGCGCTCGTCCGCGAGCTGGGGCGCGATCGCGACCTCACCCTCGTCTTCGTTCGAACCAAGCACGGGGCGGACCGGCTCGTCAAGCGCCTGAAAGCCCGCGGCGTGAAGGCAGTGGCGATGCACGGCAACAAGTCGCAGCGCCAGCGCGAACAGGCACTCGCCAGCTTCGAGTCCGGTGCCGTCGACACCCTCGTCGCGACCGACGTCGCTGCGCGCGGAATCGACGTGGAGCGGATCTCGCACGTGATCAACTTCGACCCGCCCGCCGACAGCGAGACATACGTGCATCGGATTGGCCGCACCGGCCGTGCCGGTCGGAAGGGCACCGGGATCACGCTTCTGTCACCCGACCAGCACCGCGATGTCATCAAACTCGCCGGCCAGCTAGGGCTTCAGCACGGCCTCGGCAGGAAGAGTGCCCGAAGCGTGACCGCCGAGTCCGCGGCCCACCCGGGTTCCTACCGCCACAGCCCGCCCCGCCGGCAGCGGCGCCGGCGAGCCTCGCTTAGCCGCTGACCGCGGAGGCGCTCGCAGGCGGCTCAACCA
Source organism: uncultured Solirubrobacterales bacterium (assembly GCA_963834625.1). Taxonomy (GTDB): domain Bacteria; phylum Actinomycetota; class Thermoleophilia; order Solirubrobacterales; family Solirubrobacteraceae; genus Palsa-465. The sequence goes on from CAWICM010000003.1 coordinate 514,212, forward strand.
GCGGCGCTGCCGCGGCAGCCGGCCGCGGCACTCGGCGGGTGGGGAGCCAGGCAGCGAGTCCGCCAACGCACGGCACCCAGATCGAAATCGCGTGGTAGACGAGCACAGCTCCGACTGAGGCGGCGGGTGAGAACCCGTAGAGGACCAGAGCGCCGGCAAGCCCGGAGTCGAGCACGCCGAGCCCGGCCGGTATCGGGACCATCGTGGCCAAGTAGCCGACGAAGTACGCCACAGCCAGCGCCAACACGCCCAAAGGATGGCCGGTCGCACGGCACGCGGCCCACAGCGCGGCCATGTCGAGCCACAGGAATCCACCCGCGCCGAGCAGACGCCAATGCGGCGCGAACAGCGACTCGCGGGCGCCTTCCAGCGACTCCACAACCGCTCGCACAGGCGCCGGAGCCCGCGTGCCGAAACGACGGCCGAGCAGCATCGCAGCCGTCGCCGAGCCGATCACGAAGAACGAGACCAATATGGGAATCCCGGCGTGCGCGAGGTCGTGCGGGCCACGACCGATGCCGAGCAGGAGCAACACCCCGGCCACACCATTGACGACGAACCCGAACAGGGTCAAGAAACACAGGAGCGCGCCGCAGCGCTCCACCAGACCACGCGCGCCAGTGTGATGATCACGCAGGAGCAAGCCGGTGGCCGCCGCAGAGGAGAAGTTCCCGCCCGGAAGGATCGCGCCGGCACCCATCGCAATCCACGCCACCTGCCGGCTCAGGGGTCGCGAGGCCTCCGGAAAGAAGCGCCGGAACACCACGACGTAGCTCAGGCACGACGCGAGCTCGAACCCCACCGCCGCCGCCAGCCACACAGGACTCATATCAGCGACTGTGTCGACCACCTGCCCCGGCGGCGCGACCCACACGAGCACGGCGATCGACACGGCGCCGACAGCCACCGTCGCGAGCCTGCGAGCCCCTCGCCCCGGCCTGAAACGCCGCCGGACAGGAGTGCTCGGGTCGCCGTTCACGTCACCCAGTCTGATCGATCAGGTATCGAGTCTGCGTTAGGACCCGGTACCCCGCTGCCGGGCCGAGGCTCAAACCCACGCCAGCCTCGTCTGCGAAGCTCTAGGGGATGCAGCTCGGTGAGTTCGGCGTGTGGACGAGCTATCGCGCGATCGGCGAGGAGAACGCCGGCGTGGCGGCACGACTCGTCGAGGACCTCGGGTTCGGCGCGTTCTGGCTGGGTGGCTCGCCGCAACTGCCGGCGCTTCGGCCGCTCCTCGAGGCGACCGAGCGGATCGTTCTCGCCACCGGGATCCTCAACGTGTGGGCGAGCGAGCCTGAGCGGGTGGCGCGTGACTTCACCGAGCTCGAGGCCCGTTTTCCCGGACGCGTCCTGCTCGGGATCGGCATCGGCCATCCCGAGGCCACGAGCCAATACAGCAAGCCCTTGGCTTCGATGCAGGCATTTCTCGACGGTCTGGACGCCGCGGCCGCGCCGGTCGCGCCGACGCGGAGGTGCCTGGCGGCGCTCGGCCCCAAGATGCTCGCGCTCAGCGCCGAGCGCTCGCTGGGCTCGCACACGTACTTCGTCCCGGTGGGCCACACCCGAGCGGCGCGCGACCGCCTGGGTGAAGGTGCGCTCCTCGCGCCGGAGCTCGCGTGCGTGCTCGACGACGACGTCGAATCGGCCCGAGCAAAGGCGCGGACCTACGCAGCGCTCTATCTCGGATTGCGCAACTACACGAACAACCTGATCGGTCACGGCTTCAGCCAGCAGGACATCGCCGACGGAGGGTCCGACCGGCTGATCGACGCGATCATCCCGCACGGAGGCGCCCACGAGATCGCCGCCGCGGCGCGCCAGCACCTCGAAGCCGGCGCCAACCACGTGTGCCTGCAGACGGTGGGGACCGCGGGAGTGCCCCGCTCGGAGTGGACGGCCCTCGCGTCCGCGCTCGGAATCGGGAACTGAGCACCCCGCAGGGAGGCTAAAGTCGAATCATGGCGCTGGCGTCCTCCCCTTCCCGGCGGGATGAGCTGCGAGCGCGCGAGATCAACCCCTCACCGGAGGTGCTCGACGCGCTCGCTCGCGCGTTGCGGCTCGAGCCCGCGGAGCGCAGGACGCTGTTCGCGCTCGCGCGTACCGAGCTACCGCTGGCCGACGACGTGACGGGCACCGCTCCCGGGCAACTTGACGGCGATATCGGCGAGCTGATCGCGCTGGTCGACTCGATGCACCCGAACCCGGCTTACCTGCTCGGGCCGATGACCAGGATCCTGGCCTGGAACGGGCCAGCCGGAGCTGCGGATGGCCGTCTACGCGCCGGCCGATGCGGCGACTCGGGCGGCGCTCGCGACCCTCTGAGCTCCGACCGCTTTGCCCGAGCGCACCGGGGTCAGTCGTGGGCGGCGGGCAGCGGATCGCCCAGCTGGGTGGCGCTCTCGAGCTCGGCGAGGTCTTGCTCGCCGAGTTCGACGTCCGCCGCGGCCATGTTCTCCTCGAGGTGCCGCACCGAACTGGTGCCCGGAATCAGCAGCATCCGCTCGTAGCGTGCGAGCAGCCACGCCAGCGCGACCTGCGTGACGCTGAACCCGCGGCGCTCCGCAACCCCGGCGATGGCCGCATCCTGCGCCAGCTGCCTGGGGCCGCCACTGAATGCCGAACCGAGCGGGAAGTAGGGCACGAATGCGATCTCTCGCTCGATGCACAGCTCGAGCACGTCCTCGCCGGATCGGTTCACGACGCTGTAGGAGTTCTGCACCTCAGCGATGGCGACGAGGTCGAGCGCGCGGCGGACGGCACCGACGCCGGCCTCACTGATCCCGATCAGGTCGAGCTTGCCTTCGCCACGCAGATCCTCGAGCGCCCCGAGCTGCTCGGGGAGGAGGTCGCCGGACGCGTCGGCGTCCATCAGACGGAGGTTGACGAGATCCATCCGCTCCACCTGCAGCGACCGGAGGTTGTCCTCGACGCCGGCGCGTAGCTCGGCCGGGCTCTGGGCCGGAAGCCAGCCGCCCTGACCGTCGCGGCGGCCGCCGACCTTGGTGACGAGCTTGAGATTCTCCGGATAGGGATGCAGGGTCTCGCGGATCAGGTCGTTGACGACGTCCGGGCCGTAGTACTGAGCGGTGTCGATGTGGTCGACGCCGAGCTCGATTGCCCGGCGCAGCACCGCACGGGCGGCGTCCGGGTCGCGCGGTGGGCCAAAGACGCCGGGACCCGCGAGCTGCATCGCGCCGAAGCCAATGCGGTTGATGGGCTTATTGCCGAGGAAGGATGTCTTATTCATGCCGATAGCTTGCGATATGTGTCAGCCCGGAACAAGAGGTTTGGTGATCCTGGGTGCGAGACCACCAGCCTGGGGATGCAGCGGCGTCAGGTGAGGTGTGTGTCGGGGTGCTTACCTGCGCTCGGCGCATCTTCAGTACCGGCTTGACATTGGGGTTGCCCGTGTCATAGTTCCCGCGTCAAATTCGGAGGAGGGGAATATGTCTCGGCGGGAGATCCGTGGCGCTTTGGCCGCGGTGTCGCTGGTGGGTACGGTCGCGCTCATTTGCGCAGCAAGCGCGTCGGCGGCGCCGTCTGCCGGCCGGGTAAGCGTGGGACCGCTGGTTCAGTCCGGCCGACCAGGCGTCCGGCCACTCAGCTCGCTTGGCCGAGTCAGCAACTCGACAGTCACCAGCACGAACTGGTCCGGATACGCCGCGACGGGTCAGAAATTCACCAACGTCAAGGGATCCTGGGTGGAGCCGACCGTGAGTTGCTCCTCGAGTGGGGCCCAGTACTCGTCGTTCTGGATCGGGATCGACGGCTATTCGAGCAGCACCGTGGAACAGATCGGCGCCGACTCCGATTGCCAGGGACGCAACCGTCCCAGCTACTACGCCTGGTATGAGATGTACCCGGCAGGATCGGTGGAGATCCCGCTCAGTATTGATCCTGGAGACTCGCTGTCTGCACAGGTCGCGGTGAGTGGCAGTACCTACACGCTCACGATCACCGATTCGCGCAGCGGGACTTATCACGTGAGTAAGTCGTTGAGCGGCGCCGCGGATTCTTCTGCCGAATGGATCGCGGAGTCGCCCGAGATCTGCTCCCGCACGTGCAAGCTGGCGTCGCTCGCCGACTTCGGAACCATGAAGTTCACCAGCTCGACCGCCACCGGCGGCTCAGTCACTGGCCCGATCAGCTCGTTCACGAACAACGAAATCGTGATGGAGACGAGCAACGGCACCGTGAGGGCTCAGCCTTCGGCCCTGACCTCCGGGGGTTCGGTGTTCAGCGATACGTGGAAGCATTCCTGACCGGTGTTCGGTACATCGACAGACCAGGAGGGTGGTCGAGGGTGAACTACGTCCCCCCGACCGATCCCGGGCTCGAAATCGAGGCAGCGCGCCAGAGAGAGCGCGAGCTGGAGATCAAGGCGGAAGCGTACGCACGCCGCCACGAGGACGATGACGGTGGCCAGGGTCCGGCGGGTGCCATCCGTCGCGCCCTGGACCGCGTGCGGGCCGCGATTCGCCGCGGCTAGCGCCGGCGTTTGATCAAACCCGCGCCGCTGTGATTGCATGGCGGCGTGGCCAGCTTCGAGGATCTGCTCGAGCGATGGGATGGCGAGACGGCGGTGATCCGCCGCGATCGCGAGACCGGTGGGTGGATCTTCGTCTGCATCCACTCGACGCGCCGCGGGCCGGCCGGCGGCGGTACGCGCATGAAGGTCTACCGAAGCCCCGACGAGGGGCTCGAGGATGCGATGAGCCTGTCGGCGGCCATGTCCCGGAAGCTGGCGGTGGCCGGCCTTCCGTTCGGCGGCGGCAAGGCGGTCATCGCGGTTCCTGAGATCCCGAGCGGCCCCAGCCGGCGCGCGCTCCTCCTCCGCTACGGCGAGCTCGTCGCGTCGCTCGGCGGCACGTACCGCACGAGCTCGGACATGAACACCGACGAAGCCGACATGGACGTGATCTGGGAGCGGACCGCGTACGTCTTCGGGCGATCGGTCGCCGCGGGCGGTTCGGGCAACCCGTCGAAGCCGACGGCGCGGGGCGTCTTCCTCGGCATTCGTGCCAGCCTCGCGCACGCCAGCGGCTCAGCCGACCTCACGGGACGCCGCGTGCTCGTGCAGGGTGCCGGCGGTGTCGGCTCGCAGCTCGCGGACCATCTCGCCCGCGCCGGCGCCTCGGTGCTCGTCACCGACCTCGATGGGACGCGCGCGGAGTCCGTCGCGCGCCGTGTACAGGGCGAGGTCGTCGAGCCGGACCGCGTCCTCCAGACGCGCGCCGACGTGTACGCCCCTTGTGCCGTCGGGGGCGTGCTCGACCTCGAGACCGCGTCGCGGCTCGACTGCGCGGTCGTCGCAGGCTCGGCGAACAACCAACTCGCTGAGCCCGAGGCCGCCGACATCCTGAGAGCGCGCGGCATCCTGTACGCGCCCGACTACGTGATCAACGCCGGTGGCGCGATCGGCGTGGCCGGACTCGAGCAGCTCGGGTGGAGCGAGGCCGAGGTGGAAGCCGCTCTCGAGCGGATCGGCGAGACCCTGCGAGACGTGTTCCGCCGCAGCGAGGAACAAGGCATCTCCACCGCCGCGGCGGCCGACGCGATCGCCGAGCAGCGCATTCAGACCTCGGCGCGCTGACCCCGCTCGAGCATGAGCAGACGATCGCGCATCCCATTGCCCCGGAACGCCGCCTCGAGCTGGTCGGCCCCCTGCGTGAAGTGGGCCCAGCCTTCGAAGTGCAACGGGATGACCACGCGAGCGCCGAGGATCCGTGCCACGTCCGCCGCGTGGTCGGCGGAGAGCGTCAGGTAGGCGCCGTCGAACTTCGGCAGCTGGACAGCGCCGGCGTTGAGGATCGCGATTGGAAGCTCGCCGGTCTCCTCGACGATTGCGCGGACCACCTCACGAGAGGCATTGTCGCCCGAGACGTAGATGCGCTCAGCGTCCGGCGCCGCGAGCAGGAACCCGAGGACCGGGCCCTGTATCTCGTCGGTGCCGTCCGGGCCGTGTTGCGCGTGCACCGCGGTCACCTGCACGGTGCCGCCGCGAGGGCTCTCGATCTCGTGCTCTGACCACGGCTCCATGCCAACCGCGTTGCCGCCCAGCTCTTCGGCGGCCCTGGTCGTGGAGAGGACGCGTCCCGCGGAGGGTAGGAACGCCCTCCCGGCCGGATCGAGGTTGTCACTGTGGTGATGGTGGGAGAGCAGCACGACGTCGATCGGGTCGTGCTCGGTGACGTCGAGCGCCGGACCCGTCAGCTTGGTGAGCCCTGCGTACTCGCCGGGGGGCGAGAGCGCCGGATCGGTCAGCCAGCGAAGGCCGCCGTACTCGAGGATCGCGGTCGGTCCTCCAACCAGTTGGATGCCCAGCTGCGATCCAGCTCGGACTGATTGCGGTCCAGACGCGGAGCTCGTCATCCAGGAACCTCAGATGAGGCCGGCGGAGCGCCGAGCGCGCCCGCGATCTCATCGAGGGCCTGATTCTCGGCGTCACTGATCTGCTTGCCACCGATGCCGAGGAAGCCCCCCTCCTTGTGCGCGCTGGCCGCCGCCTGGGCAACCGTCATCACGAACCGCTTGTAGTCGTCGACCTCCGCGGGACTCGCCTTCGCCTCGAGGATCGTCATCGCGTCACGCAGCTCCTGCGTGGTGACCGCGGCGAGGTTCCCGCCCGCCGCGCGGATCCGGTCGGGGTCGATCGACGGCGGCGATTTGATCAGCTCGTCGAGCAGCTCGCTATCGCCGTGCCCCTGGCGCGCTTCCTGGTAGACGCGGCTCATGGCGACGGTCTCGCGGAGCGTGCCGCCGCGCTCCGCGCTGATCACGCGCATGCCCGCGTACACCGGGCCATCCACGACCTTCGACCATTCCTCGGCGTTGAAGTCGGCTTTCCTGGTCATGGCATCCCTCCGCGCTCGTCCGGGGTCTCCTCGGTCACACATTGTCCACCAGCCGCCCCGCGGCGGACGCGAGGAGATGTCACCAAACCGCCCCGTGTGGAAACATGACGCTGCCGGGCTCCACGGACCTGCGCTGCCCGGCCGATATGTGTTCCGAGAGGAGAGGAGGACCATGCGGAGACGATCCGCTTTGGCGGCAATCGGTGCCGCCCTGCTGGCTGCCCTGGTGTTCGTAGGCGGCGCGAGTGCAGCGAAGACGCCTCGCTTGCGATCTGTTCCAGCCCAGTCGCAGAGTCAGAAGCGCTTCCTGGAGATCGACGGACTCGCGACACAGGGGGCGACGCCCCCAACCGATGCCCAGTGCCGCGCTGGTGCGGGAGCCCGTCCCTGCTACAGCCCGCAGGAGATCCGCCACGCCTACGGCGTCGACACGCTCATCAACCGCGGCGACCAGGGCAGGGGCCAGACGATCGTGATCATCGACTCGTTCGGGAGCCCCACGATCACCTCGGACCTCAAGACGTTCGACGCCGGCTACGGCCTGCCCGACCCGCCGTCGTTCAAGATCATCGCCCCGCTCGGGACCGTGCCATACGACCCGACAGCCATCCCCGATCAGGTTGGCTGGGCCGAGGAGACCACCCTCGACGTCGAGTGGGCGCACGCGATGGCCCCGAAGGCGAGCATCGACCTGCTCACGAGCCCGGTCGACGAGACCGAGGGCACCGTGGGCATGCCCCAATTCGACGCGCTCATCAACTACGCGCTCGACCATCACCTCGGCAACGTCATCTCGGAGAGCTGGGGCGCCACCGAGAACGGGCTGTTCGACGCGGCCGGCGAGAAGGTCATCTCCGACTTCAACCGGAGCTACGCCCGCGCCGCGGCGACGGGCGTGACCGCGATTGCATCCACAGGCGACAACGGAACCGCCAACCTGGAGAATGACCTGTCGACGATCTACCCGTTCCCGACGGTGAACTTCCCAGCGTCGTCGCCGCTCGTCGCCGCGATCGGCGGAACCAGCCTGTTCGCGGACACCAGCGGTAACTACCAATCGGAGACCGTGTGGAACCAGGGCAACGCCGCGACGGGCGGTGGAATCAGCCAGCAGTTCCGTGAGCCGATCTACCAGGCGTTCCTGCCGCGCTCGGTGCAGAAGGAGCTCGGCGGCAACCGTGGCATCCCGGACGTGTCCTGGAACGCCGACCCAGGCACCTCGATCCTCATCTATCTCTCGTTCCTCACTCCGGGCTACTACCGGATCGGTGGCACGAGCGAGGGATCACCCTCGTGGGCTGGGGCCGTCGCCGACCTCGATCAGCTCGCGGGGCATGGGATCGGCCTGCTCGACCCGTACGCGTATGCGCTCGGGTACAGCGGTCGCGGGTTCCACGACGTCACCGTGGGCAACAACTCGATCGAAGGAATCCCGGGCTACAGCGCCACGCCGGGCTGGGATCTGGCCACCGGTTGGGGCTCGCCGAACTTCGCACAGGTGTTCGGCGGCTTCGGCTCGCTGTTCCACGGCGACCATTCCATGCGCGCCCTGCGGGCGCGCCTGCGCCGGTAGTACAGACGCAATTCCCCGGGGGGCGTGTCCACTGGCACGCCCCCCGTCGGGGTTCAGGACTCCCCGTCAGAACTCAGGCCTCCGTCCGGTCCTCGGGATCCTGGCCCTGGACGGTTTCAGCCACCCATGCCCTGGACGTCGCCCCACTTCTCGAACGCGGTGATCACGACAAGCGCAATCTGGCGAAGGTCCTCGGGATCGTTCACGAAATCGGGCACGCTGAACTCCGCTGACTTTCCGTCATCGCGGACCAGCTCGATCTTTATCGGGCCCCGCTCTTGACCGTGCTCGAACGGGCCATAGCTCCATCCGTCGGCGCCCTGTACCGGGCTTACGCCTCGATCGCTCATTCCCGGACGCTACCCACTGTCACGCCGCGCTAGCCACCACCGAGAAAGCGCGCCACCACCCGGCGCACGCCCGCGTCGCTGGCCCGGAGCTGAACTGAATGACCTGCGCCCGGCACCTCGAGCAGCCGCCCGCGAGGGGCCATGGCGGCTTCGGCGCGTGCCCACGGAAGCGGCGTGGAGAGATCGCGCTCGCCCGAAAGCAGCAGGACCGGCACCGGTGGAAGCTCGGCGGCCGCAGCGCCGTCGGGCACGTCGGGACGCGTCGTGGCCGGCCAGGCGAGGCAGCCCTGGACGAGGCCGTTCCCGATCGCGGTCGCGCGGTCGAACGGATACAGGTCAGAGGCCGGCGTTGACGCTGCCAGCGCGGAGAGGGCCGAAGAACGCTGCGCCGCCGACGCGGCCGGGTCCCAGGGCGAGGCGAGCTCCTGGCACAGCGTGCTCTCGTGCAGACCCTGACTGAGGAAGCTCGCGGGCACGGCCTCATCGCGCTGCACGGTGGCGAGCAGTGCATCGAGCCGCGCCGGCCGGCCGGCGCGCGCGGTCCGCAGGTCGTCGAGCATCCCGGGGAAATCAGGCGCCGCCACGCTCAGGGCGACCAGGGCGTTCAGCAGAGCCGGGCCGTCATGTAGGTGAGCTACGACCCACGCCAGGTCGGCGGCCGGATCCCGGCCACAGCGCTCGGCCGCGCACACGGAGCGCAGCACGACCGCACTCCGCGTGAGGGCGGCGCGATAGAGCGGATCGACGCCGGTCTGCGGAACCACCGAGTCGAGCACGAGCCGCGCGACGTGGGTCGGGTAGCGCAGGGCGTAGCGCTCGGCGACGAACGTGCCGTACGACACCCCGTCGAGCGTCAATCGCGAGACGCCGAGCGCAGCCCGAAGCTGGTCGATGTCCGCGACGGTCTCCGAGGTCGAGTAGTAGCGCCGGGCCGCCCCGATCGCGCGGGCGCAATCAGCGACGACGGCCGGCCGCACCACAGTCAGATCGGAGGCGCCGGCGGCGCGCTGCAAGGCGGGACATTCGAGCGCGCCGCCACCCGTGCCGCGCTGGTCGAACATCACGAGCCGGTATCCCGAGAGCGGGGCGCGCAGTCGCGTCTGCACCCGAGTCAGGAACGGGACGCCGGGCTGTCCGGGACCCCCGGCGAGGAACAGCAGCACGCCCCGAGGGTCTGCACGCCCGGGCGCGCGGCCGACCGCCAGAGCCAACGTGCCGGCGCTCTGGCCGGCGTGGTCCAACGGCACCCGCAGCGTCGCGCACGTGAAGCCCCGCTGCCGGGGGCACGGGTGCGTGTCGGTGAGCCGCGCCGGATGCGCAGCGGCGCCGCCGCGCGCGACGACGGAGCGCTGATGGCCCGCGCCGCACCCGACGAGACAACTCGCCAGCGCGATCAGCGCGACCGTCACACGCCGGGAACCCACGTCAGCGACCGAGCAGCTCATCCAGGGTAAGCCCGCTGTGCACCGACTCGGGCCGCTCGGCGGCGACGTCCGATCCCGGCTGCGCGTGCTCGTCCCGGCGCTTGATCAGCAGCCACTGCGGCTTGGCTGCGCCGCCGGTCCGCTGCAGGGCGAAGCCGCCATGGAGCTTCTCACCGTGCAGCACGAACACGGCATGACCACGCTCGAGCGCCTCGGGCCAGGGCACGCGGCCGCCCTGCTCGTAGGCGCCCCGGTCCCAGATGATCACGCCGCCTGCGCCCGTTCGTCCCTCGAAGTCGTTGTGGGCGAGGCCGTGGTCTTCTACCTGGACCGCCAGTCGCTTGACCGTCGGGTCCATCGACGGTCCGCGCGGCACCGCCCAGGACCGCATGACGCCGTCGACCTCGAGGCGAAGATCGAAGTGATGCGCGGTCGCCTGGTGCTCCTGGACGACGAACACGCCCGCGGCGACTCCGCGGATCGCGAACTGCTCATGCCCCTCGACCCGCACCGCGCGCTCCGACACTGATTGGGCGCCGGGCAGCGATCCCAGCCAGGACTCGAGCTCGTCGATCGCCGGACCCGAGCCCTCGAGGTGGGCCGACAACGTGCCGTCCTCCATCGACCGCACCCAGCCGCGCACACCGAGTCGCTCCGCATGCGCGCGCACTTCGTCACGGAGCGACGTCCCCGATACGGAACCCGCCACCGACACACGAACCGCTCTCGAATCGCTCATGGCTCAGATTCTCGCGTCCGCGTTCTGGACGCGCGCTGGACACCCCACTCGAACAATCGTTGAACGCGGTTGCCAGTCGCGGCTCAGCGTGTATCGTCCGTCGTCGCCGCTTCTAAGGTGATCAGCCGGTATGGGGGCTGGGGCGGCTTGTTAGTGCATCGAATTCTGCATAGAACCTACCGAACCGGTGTGGGACCCACCGGGGCGGAGTAGCGTTTTGAACCGACAAGCTTTGGTTGGGGGACAGCCTTCGTGTATGCGTGCGTGAGCCAACTGCGACGTACCCTTGCCGGCCTCGCGACGATCGGCGCGCTCGCCGTCCTGGGCGCCCTCATCGTGCCCGTCTCGAGCGCCCAGGCCGACATCATCGATTTGGGCGCGTGCAACCTGTCGCCGCTCAGCCAGCCATTCGCGCCATGGCTTGACTCATCGTCGTATGAGCTCGCGCCCGGCGGCGACTTTGAGAGCTCGAGCTGGACGCTGAGCCGGGGCGCCGCGCTCGTCCGCGGGAGCGAGCCGTTCGCAGCCACCGGCTCGCTTGGCTCGTCGTCGCTGTCGCTTCCAGCCGGCGCCACGGCGCAGTCGCCTCCTACGTGCGTCGACGCGGCGTATCCGACGGTCCGTTTCTTCACCTCCGGCACCGGCCTCGTCGCGGTCAGCGTCGTCTATGGCGACGTGACCCTTCCGGCCGGCGTGACGGTGGCGGCCGGCGGCTGGTCGCCGTCGCTGCCGGCGGTCACGAGCTCGGCCCTGATGGCGCTGGCCTCGGACGGGAGCGCTCAGGTGTCGCTGCGCTTCACTACGTTGCTCGGCAACGTGCGCATCGATGACGTGTTCGTCGATCCTTGGAACCGCAGCTGATCGGAGCAGGTCGATAGATCGGGACCAGGGGCCGGGACGATGCTGATCGACTCATACGAGACCCCTGGTGCCGAGAACCTCCTCGTCCTCGGGCGCGAACGTCACGCCGACGGAGGCGAGGCGCGGCGCCTGCTGAGAACCGAAGCGGCCGGAGCGGCGTTGTTCCTCGCCGGCGCCGCCGCGCTGGCCGCACTCGCCACGTCGGCGCGTGGCTTCTCCTTGTGGGCGTCAGTGGTCATGGTGGTGACGTACGTCATCGCCCGGCGCGTGCAGTACCCGGTCGGCAGCGCGTGGACCGCCCCCACGCAGTTGGTGTTCGTGCCGATGCTGTTCGTGCTACCGACCCCGTATGTGCCGCTGGTCGTCGCGGCGTGCTCGGTCCTCGAGCGGCTGCCGAGCGTCGCCAGTGGGCGCCTCGGGCCGACGCGACTGCTGGCCGCTGTCGGCGACAGCTACTACGCGCTTGGGCCGGCACTCGTGCTCGTCCTGTTCGACGCGCAGGTGTTCACGTGGCGACACTGGCCGGTGTTCGTGCTCGCGTTTGCCGCCCAGGTCGCGTTCGACGCGGGAGGCGGCTTCGCTCGCACCTGGTTTGCCGAGCGCGTCCGCCCCTCCGGTCAACTGCCGATGCTGTGGCTGTACGTCACCGATGCGTGCCTGTCCTGCGTCGGGCTGCTGGTTGCCGCCTCGGCCGCCTCGCGCCCCGGCCTGGTGCTCCTCGCTCTGCCGCTGGTCGGTTTGATGGGCATGCTGGCCCGCGAGCGCCAGCAACGCCTCGAGTACTCGCTGGCCCTTACGGGCGCATACCGCCGCACGGCGACGCTGCTCGCAGAGTCGCAGGGTCTCACTCAGGAGCTTCAGCAGCAGTCCGAGGCGCTTCGCCAGACAAACGACCAGCTGCACGAGAAGGCTCGACTCCTGGTCCAGCAGAACCGCGACATCGAGCTCAAGAACGAAGAGATCGAGCTGGCGCGCCGCGGGCTCGAGGAGAAGGCGGCTCAACTCGCGCTCTCCTCCAAGTACAAGTCGGAGTTCCTGGCCAACGTCTCGCACGAGCTGCGCACGCCGCTCAACTCGATGCTCCTCCTGTCCCGCCTGCTGGCCGAGAACGCCGACGGCGCGCTGCCCGAGCGCGAGATCGAGTTCGCGAGCACGATCCACTCGGCCGGCAACGACCTGCTGTCGCTGATCAACGACATCCTCGACCTGTCCAAGGTCGAGGCCGGGCGGATGGAGCTCGAGTTCGCGCCGCTCGCTCTCTCCGACGTGTGCGCGGACGCCAACCGGGCGTTTCGCCACATCGCCAATGACAAGGGCCTGTCGTTCGGCGTCGAGGTCGATCCGGCGCTGCCAAGCTCGATCGTGTCGGACCACCAGCGGCTCGGGCAGGTGCTCAAGAACCTGCTCTCGAACGCCTTCAAGTTCACGCAGGAAGGCGGCGTGAGGCTTTCGATCGGCTGCCCGGCGGCCGGCACCGATCTGCGCAGCGATGCGCTGCGCGCGGCCGAGCGAGTCGTCGAGTTCTCGGTCACCGACACCGGAGTCGGCATTCCCGACGACAAGCTGAACCTGATCTTCGAGGCCTTCCAGCAGGCCGACGGCACCACCTCGCGCAAGTACGGCGGGACCGGTCTCGGCCTATCGATCTCGCGCGAGATCGCTCGCCTCCTCGGTGGCGAGATCCAGGTGGAATCGGTGCTCGGGCTGGGCAGCCGATTCTCGCTGCTCGTTCCGATCAGCCAGCCGGAGCCGAGCCGTCAACCGGAGGGCGTCGCGCCCGCGCCCGCCGCGCCTCTCGCGCCGGCGCCCGCCCAGCGGCCGGTGAGCGACGACCGCACCAACGTGCTTCCCGGCGAGCGTCCCGTGCTCGTGATCGACGCCAACGGGGAGCGGGCCGTCGCGATGATCGAGGTCCTGCACTCGCGCGGGGAGAAGGCGATCGTGGCCGCTGAGACGACAGCCGCCGTCGAGCTGGCCCGCGAGCACCAGCCAAAGGCGGTGCTCCTCGCGGGAGACGCCAAGCGCGTCGAATCCGGGATCGCGGATCTCAAGCGGCATTCCGACACCCGGCATCTTCCGGTGGTGGCCATCGGCGGCCTGGCCGCTCGCCTGCCCTCCCTGCGCCTCGGGGCGGCGGCCTTCGTGGAGCGCTCGATCGACGCCGCCGAGCTCGATCTGGCCATGTCGCGCGTCGAGGGCATCGTCGGGACGGAGGCCAGACGGGTCGGGCTGGTCGCCGATCCCGGCGCCTTCGAGCGGCTCGCCGGCGGGCTGCGGAGCATCGACGCGGTCGAGGTCGTGCGGATCGATCCCGTCGATGCCGCGGTCGCACTGCGGGCTGCCTCGTACGACCTCGCCATCATGGCGTTCGACCGCCACGAGCTCGCTCCGTTCGCGACGCTGCGCGATCTCGTCACCGACGAGGTGCTCCGCGATCTCCCCCTGATCGCCTACGTGCCGGGCGAGCTGAGCCGGCTGGAGCGCTCACGGCTGGATGCCGTGGCCAAGGCGGCGGTCATCGCGGTGGTCGACTCGCCGGAGCTCATGGCCGACCGGGCCACGCTGTACCTGCACCGTGCCCAGGGAACGCTGCCGAGCTCGATGCGCGGACTGCTCGATCGCCTGAGCAGCGGCGACATGCCGCTGCACGGCAAGAAGGTGCTGATCGTCGACGACGACATTCGCAGCGGCTTCGCGCTGACCTCAATGCTCGAGCAGCACGGAATGAAGGTCGTCTACGCCGAGAACGGGCGCGAGGGCATCGAGCGCCTCCAGCAGCACGCCAACACCGACATCGTGCTGCTCGACATCATGATGCCGGAGATGGACGGCTACGAGACCGCACGAGCGATCCGCGCCACGCCGGGCTTCGAGCAGCTGCCGATCATCTCGCTGACCGCCAAGGCGATGAAGGGCGACAGGGACAAGGCGCTCGAGGCCGGCGCCTCCGACTACATCGCCAAGCCGGTCGACGTCGACCAGCTGGTGGCGCTGCTGCGCGCCTGGCTCGGCGCCGGCGAACCGGTTCGCACGTCGTAGGTCGTAGCCTTCCACCCGTGGGGTGCGACTGGCTGCTGATCGACGGGTCGAGCATGATCTTCCGCGCGTTCTACGGGGTGCGCGACGCCCCACGCGCTCCGGACGGCCGCCAGCTGGGCGCCGTCCACGGGTTCCTGGACCGGCTCGCGCGACTGATCTGGCAGCGGCGACCCCGCCACCTCGCGGTGGCCGACGACGAGGCCTGGCGACCCGACTGGCGGGTCGAGCTGATCCCCACCTACAAGTCACACCGGGTGGCCGAGCCGATCCCGTCCGGACTGGTGCCGCAGATGCCGATCATCCGCGATCTGCTCGCGGCGATCGGGATCGACATGGTGGGCGTGGCCGAGCACGAGGCCGAGGACGTCATCGCCACCTGGTGCCGGCTCGCCACGGGCACCGTCGAGATCTCCAGTGGGGACCGCGACCTGTTCGCGCTGGTCGAGGACCCGCGCGTCCGGATCCTCTATCCGGAGAAGTCCGGGCTGGCTGTGATCGACGAGGCCGAGGTGACCCGGCGCTACGACATACCCGGCCGGCGCTACGCCGATTTCGCGATCCTACGCGGGGATCCCTCCGACGGGCTGCCGGGCCTCAAGGGCGTGGGGGGCGTGACCGCGGCGAGCATGATCCGCCGGCACGGCAGCATCGCCGGGATCCTGCGCGACCGGCAGCTGAGCGACGCCGATCGCGCGTACCTGGAGAGCGCGATGAGCGTCGTGGCCCCGGTCGCGGATCTGCCGATCGCCTTGCCGGCGGGCCGGCGGGATTTGTATCCGGACGACGAGCAGGCGCTCCGAGCGCTCGCTGCGAAGTTCGGCGTCGGCGACCCGTGCGCGCGCCTGCTCACGGCCGTGGCGGCTATTCCAGCCTTGGAGGCGTGACCCCCGCCTCGAGCATCGCGGAGTAAAGACGCGACGCGGCTGACGACAGGTTCTGATCGCCGAGGCGGCCGCGTTCGAGCAGAATCGCGATGTACTCGCGTACGCAGCTGAGCAGCGCTTCGGCCTCCTGCGGCGTGAACTCCGGAGTCACCGCCATCGAGGGTCCTCAATATACGAGGCCCCGCCCTCTCCAGCGAGGACGGGGCTCCGGACCCTCACTTCGTCAGTGGTGCTCATGAGGCTTGATTTTGATGATTACTGTCTGGGTGCTGATGGTCTTGACCTGACCGCCGTCGAGCGACTGGGTCGCGGTCAGCTTGACCTTCAGGAGGCGCGGGGCGCCCAGCAGGTTCCGGCCGGTGCCGTTCAGCACGACCCGCACGATGCGCGCCTGACCGGCATTGAGGGTGAGGCTGGTGCTACCGACCCCAGCCCGCGGCGGCCAAGCGCGGCGACCGGCGCCTGGACGCTGGGCACGTGCTGCTCGGCGTGCTGGCCGCCCGGCACGGCCGCGTCCCCCGCGCGCTTCGGATCGCTGACATCGACGCCGACGAGTTGCGCGCGCGGATCTGACTCATCTCCGGACGCCGCCCCGTGATGCACATCTTCCGGTGGCGGCTTTCGGCACACTCGCCGCCGATCCAGGGTCCAATGCGCGAAACGTCGGCAATAGCACGACTTTCGGCCCACTCGAGCTTCGGAGGCCGTCGAGTGTGCCGAAACTCGGGATCCGGGACCCCGTGTCGCCGTACCTGCACCGAGCCACGGCCGCGGATCTGATCGGCGCATGACGGGTAGTAGGTCCCCGGTCGTGCTGTTCGGAATCGAGTCGATGCCCGCGGAGGTGGCCAAGGTGCTCCGGTCGTTGCCGCTCGTGGCCGATCGCCTGGACACGATCGCCGAGTCGACCAGCGAGCTGCCGACGATGCGCGCCGGGATCGACGCGGTGGCCGAGGACACCAGCGCGCTGGGAGGGGTCGAGGCCGCGCTGGGCCGGCTGGCCGACGAGATGGCCCAGATGCGACAGGAGCTCGCGCGCGTTCGGGAATCGACCGACGTCCTGCCGGCGATGGACGGCCGAATGGCCCACATCGAGGAGTCGATGCCGGTGCTCCTCGAGGTCCAGCAGCACCTGTCGATGCTGCCCGAGGTCATGCAGACGATCGGCACCGGGCTCGAGAACCTGGCCGCGCTCATGGATCGCCTGCTCGCCTCGATCGACACTCTCGACGGCAACGTCAACGCGCTGCGCGGCTCGCTCGAGCCGATCGGCCGAATCGCCGACCGGCTGCCGGGCAGCCGCCGGTCAGCTGACTAGCGCACGCAGAAGCCGGTGGCGGTGGGGTTGCCGCAGAGCAGCCCGCGAAGCGTGACGCCGTCCTCGTCGAGCACGACCAGCCGGGGCTCGTCGCGGCCCTCGAGCAGCGGGATCGCATCGCGCACGGGCATCGCGGAGGTCGCGGTGTGCACGTCGGTCTCGGCGTACGAGCGTGCGGCGGCGTCATCCGGAGCGTCAGCTGGGAGCCCGTCGCGCTCGATCACCCCGGCGAATCGTCCACCGTCGGCGAGCAGCACGCTCCGGACGCTGGGACGCTCGAACATCGCCCGCACGTCGCCGACGAGGGCGTCGGCGGACAGTGTCTTGGGCTGGCGGATCATCACGTCGCCCACGGTCATCGTGAGCGCGTCGGCGAACGCGACCGTCCGGCTCACCGCACGGCTCCCTGCCCGACCACGAGATCCACGAGGTCCGACACGTAGCGGCCTCCCTTCACGTCGCCGTCCACGACCAGGCGCGGCTCCGACAGCGCCTGGCCATCCTCATCCAACGAAATCTGTAGGGGACGGTTGCCGACGAACGCCTCATCCGGAGTCACGGTGGCAACATAGCCGTCGGAGCCCACGCCCGCCACCCAGGAGTTGGGTCCGAACGGAATGCGGGCGGCGCGCAGGACGTCGGCCAACGTCGGTCCGACCTCGGTGTGGGTCTGGCTCGCGGTGCCGGCCAGGAATGTGACGGTGAGCGTGCGCGCCGGGAGCGCCGCGAGCTGGCGCGCGCTGAGGACGCGCGTAAATGGACCGTCCTCGATCGTCAGCGCGCCGGCCGACGGCGGCGTGGTCGGTGTCGGATTCGACGCCGACGGTCACGCGGTCCACGTCCTCCACGGTCCGAGCCCCGTCGACGTCGCCGGGCACCACGAGCTCCGGCGCCGACAGGGTCCGTCGGTCCTGCTTGAGAACGAGATACGCCGGATGGTTGCCGAAGTTGGGGTCGAGCTCGCCAAGGGCCAACGTCACCGGCCAGGACCAGCGACCGCTCACGGTGACGGTGACCCGCAGCAGCGCGTTCTTGGCGCCCGCTGGCAACGTCGGACCGGCGCCGTTCACCAGATTCTCGAGCGAGACGCCGCTGTCTGCCCCGCCACGACGCCTACGCGATCGATCCGCGCTCGATCATCACCGACGTCGCCTTGACCACCGCTGTGGCGCTGACGCCGGTCGCGAGGCCGAGCTCTTCGACCGAGTCGCGGGTGATCGCGGCGGTGACCAGGAACGGGCCCGCCTCGAGCTCGACGAGCGCCATCACGCCGTCGCACTCCACCGAGCGCACCACGCCGGCGAACCGGTTGCGCGCCGAACGCTCGGTCCCCGTCCGGTGGCGCGTCGGTCGGGTGCTGAGCCGATTGACCTCCGAGGCCGGCACGAGGCGGCGGTTGCGGGCGTCGCGCGTGGTTCGGATCCGCCCCTTGCGATCCCAGCGCCGCAGCGTGTCGACGCTCACCCCGAGCGCCGCAGCCGCCTCGCCGAGTGAAAGCTCATCGGGCATCTCGAGGGCAGACGGTACACGCCGCACCTGGCCTGTGCGGGTCCGCTCGCCACGTGTCACTACGTGTACCTACGCAGTGGTGGCCCCGGGCGTGCCGCACGAGCGCAACCCATAGCTGGCCGCGAGGTCGGCCGCTGGGCTGGCCCTGAGCGTCGCCTCGACGCTCGCGATCGCCTGCGTGTCGCCGCGCCTGGCCGCCGCCTGAAGCTGGCGGTAGGCCGCGACAACCTGGCCTATCGCGGCAACATATTGCGACAGCGTTTGGCGGTCCTGTGCGGTCCCACCCGAGGGCCGCTTCAGCGCCCGGATCTGGTCGGCCTCCGACGCCACGAGCGGTACCAGTTGACCGAGGTACGCGGCAAGCGCCCCACCCGGCTGCGCGGTCGACGAGGGCGGCGTCAGCGCTCGCGTCTGACTGAGAGTCTTCGTGCAGATCGCGTTGGCGCGGGCCACGAAATCCGCCTTCGTATTGCCGCTGGCGCCCCCGCATGCCGACAGCAACACGACGACCGCGAGGAATCCAACGATGCGACCGTGCCGGATGCCCCACACGGGGCACAGCCTAGCCACCGGCGGGGTAGCGGACGGCGCAGCCGAATGCCTTGCATAGGCAATGCCTATATGCTGGCCCGATGCGCAAAACCTCTACTTCCCTTTGTCATCTCGCACGGCCGGGTGCGTTTGGTGACCGATCCGCTGCTCTGCGCCGGATCCTCGCCGTACCCCTGGTCAGCCTCCTGACCGCCGCCGCGCTGCTCGTGGCGCCCTCGTTTGCAAGCGCCGACACCTCGTCGACCCTGACGGTCGTCGGCACGAGCGACGTCAACGACTCGGGCCTGATCCCGAACGCCATCCAGCCACAGTTCACCCAGGCTTACCCGCAGTTCACGTTCAAGTATGTGGGCTCGGCGACCGGCGCCGCGATCCAATCCGCCGAGAACGGCACGGGCGGGCCGAGCGTACTGATCGTCCACGCCCCCTCGCTCGAGAACCAGTTCGTCGCGAACGGTTTCTCGTTCAACAGCCAATACGGGAACGCGATCTTCACTAACGACTTCGTACTCGCTGGACCGACCGGCGATCCCGCGGCCGTCGGCTCGAATGCCGCGAACAACATCGCGCAGGCGTATGCGGACGTCGCGACCGCCGGCAACGCCGGTACCGCGACCTACCTGTCTCGCGGCGGGACCACCACGGCCTCAGGTACGACCGTCGAGGAACACACGCTGTGGGCGCTGCTGCACTCCTCTGGGCTGCAGCCCGCGAGCCTCGTGCTGTGCGATGTGAGCTCAGCCGACGGTGGCGGCATGACCCCGATCAAGTCGACCGTCCAGGCCACATCGGGTCAGCCCTGTCCTGACAGCGGCACCGTGAACAGCTCGCACGTCCCGAGCTGGTACGTGATCAACAACGTCAACCAGGCTGCGAGCGTGATTGCCGCCAACAACTGCAACGGGTTCTCGAGTGGCCCGAACAGCTGCTACGTCCTGACGGACCGCGGTACGTTCGACTATCTGGCGTCCGGAACCGATCCGGCGGGGAAGATCCCGAACCTCAAGATCGTCACTCGTGACAACAGCGCGTCGGCTCCCGGTGGCGCCAACGAGCTGATCAACTACTTCCACGTCTACATCATCAACCCGTCGAAGCCGGGCGAGACGGCGAACCTCACCGCCGCCCAGGACTTCGTCAGCTTCCTCACCTCGCAGTTCTTCCAATCGGAGCTGAAGAACTACCTGCCGACCGTCGATTCGGGTGGTCCGCCGTTCAAGGCGGACGCTTCGCCGAACCTGACCGTCTCCGGCTTCGCGAAGAACTACAACGCGAAGAAGCCGATGACGGTGAAGGGCACGCTGGTCAACGCCGAGCCGGGCTTCCCGGCGCTGTCGGGCGAGACCGTCAACGTCCAGCAGATCGTCGGCGGCCTGCCGCTGACCGTGGCCCACGGCCAGACCAACTCGACCGGCGGCTACAGCATCAAGTTCACCCCGAGCTCGACCGGCTCATACGAGGTCTCAACCGGTGCGATCTCCAAGGTCGAGAACACGACGTTGAATCCGGTGTACGGCGACATCCTGTCGCCGGCTTCGACGGCGGCCACCAAGATCACCGTGCACAGCGCGCTGCAGAAGTTCAGCGTGAAGTCGCAGGGCGGCAAGGCGCTCGTCGTCGGCAAGGTCCTGCCGGGCACCGGACACGTCAAGGGCACCGTCGCCGTGTTCGCCCGCGCCGTCGGTAAGAAGGGTGCGTTCCACAAGGTCGCCACTCAGCGGCTCGCCTCGACCCAGGGCAACTTCGCCATCTCGGTCTCCCGGGCTGCGGGCAGCTGGAACATCAAGGTGAAGTTCAGCGACGGCAAGCAGGTCGTCGCCGCGAGCTCGAAGACCGTCAGGGTCACGATTGGACCCAAGCCGGCCTCGCGAGTGAGCCTGAGCTCCGTCAAGGCCAAGGCGCCGTCCCTCACGGTGAAGGGCGCTGCCGCGCCCGCCGGCGAGAGCGGAGCGAAGGTCGAGCTGCTCGGCCTCAACACGGCGAGCAGCGCCCCGGCGGGCTTCAAGGTCCTGAAGACCACGAAGCTCGGCGCCGGCAAGACCAAGGTCACCTTCCACGCGAAGGCCAAGAAGGGCACGCGCTGGGTGCTGCAACTCGAGTACGTCCGACCGGGAGAGGCGCCGAGCTTCTCGGGGTTGAGAACGGTCAACGTAGGCTAGGACGCTGTGAAGCGCCGGGGAATTCGCTCGGACGAAAACGACCGGCCGGCCGATCGCCGCCCCGGGATCTTCCCGGGGCGGCGGTTCGCGTTGACGCTGGCGGTCGCGGCCGTCCTGGTTGGATCCTCCAGTCCGCTCGCCCGAGCCGACGACAGCTCGCAGCAGATCGTCGTCGCGACGGTGTACTCGTCGAGCGGAACCTCGATGGAGACCGCAACCCTGTCGGCGCTCCAGCAGTGCCCCACGTACTCGGGCCCGAGCACGATGCAGGAGCTCGGGCGGCAAGGATTCGTGCCGGTCACCTTTCCGTCGAATGTGTGGGCGCTGTCGACGGTCCTGGGCTGCCTGCAGCCAAAGCCGGTCTCGCTCGCCG
Source organism: uncultured Solirubrobacterales bacterium (assembly GCA_963834625.1). Taxonomy (GTDB): domain Bacteria; phylum Actinomycetota; class Thermoleophilia; order Solirubrobacterales; family Solirubrobacteraceae; genus Palsa-465. The sequence goes on from CAWICM010000003.1 coordinate 535,847, forward strand.
GGCAGGGGAGCGTGACCGTGCTGGGCGCCGACGGGACCCCCCAGTCGGACGGGGGCTCGCAACTCACCGGCGCGGACCTCGCCGCGCCGGGCTCGACCGACTTCGACAATCCGCAGGAAGCTCCGGTGGTGTCCGACCTCGGAACCGCGATCCGCTACGACCGGCCGTGGCGCGGGCAGAGCGACCTCGACTACCTCGATCAGGTGACCAACAGCGCGAACGACCAGGCCCAGCCGGTCGCGATCGAGGTCTTCGAAGGGCCGGTTCTCTCCGTCACGGCTCACGCCTCGCAGACGACGGTGCCTGTGGGCAGCACGGTCACCTTCAGCGCCACGGTGAGTCCTCAGAACGACAGTGGTCTGACTTACAGCTGGAGCTTCGACGGAACCGCCCCCGACTCCACGTCGGCGAATCCCCAGGTGACGTTCTTCGACGCGGGCCAGTTCACCATGACCGTGCAGGTCACCGACACCGCCGGGGGCGGCGGTGTCGCGTCGATTCCGATCACGGTCGGCACGCCGCCCGCTCCCGCCACCGGCGGACACAACCAGAAAGGGGCGGGCACGAACCGTAAGTCCCACTCGCCGACCGGGCCGAAGAAGTCGAGCGGCCACCACACGGGCGGCCCAGCGGGCAAGCCGAAGTCGGGGCAGACGACGACGCCGGCCAAGAGCAACACGGGTGGAGCGACGCCACAACCGAGCTCGGGCGCCACCACGACGACCGCCACCACGCCGTCGACCACTTCGACGACGACGTCCACCCCGCACCCGACGAGCACCCGGCGCGCCAGACCCAGGCGCACGACGGTCCCCCGGACTGAGCCCATCACGCCGGTGCCGCTGGCCGGGCCGCGCATCACCGGCCTCTTGATCAGCGACGTCACCACGGTCCCCGCCGGGGTCAGCCCGCTCGTTCACACCGTGCCCGCCGCTGTCGCGACGGCTCCCCCGGCTCGCCAGGCGATTCGGGCCTCACTCCTGCCAGCCTTCGGCGCAGCGCTCGCGGTGGTCCTGCTGCTCGGTTTCGGCGCCCGGCGCGAGCTGCGCACCCGCCGCGACTGGCGGGCGCTGCGCTTCGGCAGCTGAGATCCTGCCTCTCGTCACCGACGTGCCCTCGTTCTACGCCCTCAGCACAAACTCGATCGATCAGGCGATCTTCCACGTCGCCAGCGCCCTGGAGGTGCCGGTGCTGATTCTCGCCCTGCTCGCGCTCGCGCTGGTCATCTACGAGCTCGGCAGCTACTTGATCGAGCTTCGCGGGCGCAGCCGGCGCCGGTTCGAGACGCTCCGGACCAGCGCCGAGCAGGCCCGCAAGGCGGTGCTGGAAAACGACCGCCCCGCCGCCACCGCCGCGGCCGGCGCGATCGCCCGCAGTCCCGCGATGTCTGCGACGCTGGCCTTCATCCTGCAGAACGCGCGTACCGACGGAGCCGACCATCAGCTGGGCAAGGCGCTCGCCGACTTCGACTTCGACGCCCAGCGCCGGCTGGCCCGAACGCGAATGCTCGTCCGCGCCGGACCGGCGCTCGGCCTGATGGGTACGCTGATCCCGCTCTCGCCGGCGCTGACCGGTCTCGCCGCCGGCAACACCGCGCAGCTCAGCCACGACCTGCGGGTGGCGTTCAGCGTGACCGTCGTCGGCCTCTTGATCGGCGCGGTCGCGTTCGGGCTCTCGCTCTCGCGCGACCGTATGTACAGCCAGGATCTGTCGGACCTCCAATACCTCGCGGCGGTCGTCAACGATCCACGACCCGTAGGAGACACCGCATGATCTCGGTCACTCCCAGCGCACGAAATCGCGAGGACCGCGCCGGCGACCCGCTCGACGGCCTGGTCAACCTGTTCGACCTCGGGATCGTGCTGTCGGTCGCGTTCCTGCTCGCGGCGCTCTCGTCGCTTCACCTGTCTAACGCGATCACGAGCCAGGGACTGAAGGCGCGGGCCGCCAAGACGATCGTCGTCCAACCTGGGCAGAAGGTCGCGCCATTGCCGAAGCCCGGGCAGCGTACGATCGGCCAGGGCACGCAGGTCGGGGTCGTCTACCGGCTGAGCAACGGCCAGCTCGTATACGTCCAGCAGGCGCCGCCCGCACAGAGTCACTGAATGAAGTTCCTCTGGGACCAATTGACCAGCGCGGTCCCGCTGATCGTCCACCGGGACCCCTACGTCATTGGCCTGATCTGGGTCACGATCCGCGTCGCGGTCGTCTCGACCTCGGCCGCGCTCGTTATCGGCCTGCCGCTCGGCGTGGCCCTCGGCGTCGGGCGGTTTCGCGGCCGGCGTGCGCTGCAACTGCTCGCGAACGCAAGCCTTGCCCTCCCGCCCGTGGTCGTGGGCGTCGGAGTGCTGCTGCTCGTCCTTCAGCAAGGCGCGCTCGGATCGCTGCACCTCGCGTTCACGCTGCAGGCGGTCTACATCGCCCAGGCGGTACTCGCTCTCCCCTACATCGTCGCGCTCACGCCAGCCGCGATCCAGGGCCTCGCGCCCGGGCTGTTGGACCAGGCGCGCGCGCTCGGCGCGGGTCGCACGCAGCTGGCCGCGTTCGCGCTCCGGGAGGCGAAGGTCGGGGTGATCGCTGCCGTGATCGCCGCGACGGGCGCGGCCATCTCAGAGGTCGGCGCCGTGGTGATCGTCGGCGGGAACATCCAGGGCCACGACCAGACGCTCGCGAGCGCCCTGCTCGACCAGTTCAACTACACCACGCAGGAGCCCTATGAGGTGGCGATCGGGCTCGTGCTGCTGGCTTTGATCCTCGTGCTGATCGGGACGCTCACGCTGATCCAGCAGCGATCAGGAGGCCTTCAGTTGCGCTTCCGGACGGCCTGACATGCAGCTCATCTGGGACGAGCTCCGCCGGGCCTTTCCGATGATTCTGCATGGGAACCCGACGCTGTTCCAGATCATCGGCTTCACGCTCCAGGTGGCGTTGGTCGCGACCGTCGCCGCCACCGTGATCGGCCTGCCGATCGGGCTCACGATCGGCCTGGGGCGCTTCCGCGGCCGGAACGTGCTGCGCGTGATCGCGAACGTGAGCCTGGCGATTCCGCCCGTGCTCGTCGGGGTGTTCCTGTTCGTGCTGTTCCTCCCCCAGGCCCCGCTCGGCTCGCTCCACCTGATCTGGACCAGGCGAGTCGTGTTCATCGCGCAGACGATCCTCGCCCTCCCGTTCATCGTCGCCTTGACCGCGGCCGCGGTCCAGGCGCTGCCGCCCGGGCTCCTGTCCCAGGCCCGGCTACTGGGCGCCAGCCGCCGGCAACTCGGGATCCTCGCGCTTCGGGAAGCCCGCATCGGCGTGATGGCGGCGGTGATCGCGGCGCTCGGGACGTCGCTGTCCGAGGTCGCCGCGGTGACGATCCTTGGCGGGAACATCTACGGCTACGACCAGACGCTCGCCAGCGCGACGCTGTACGAGGTCGATGGCGCGTTCTTCGCCGAGGCGGTCGCGATCGCGATCGTGCTGCTGGGCCTGATCCTGATCCTGATGTGCGGACTCGGCCTCCTCCAGCACCAGACGGGCGGGATCCGCATGCGTTTCCGGTCGACGGCGTGACCGACGCCCGGGTACTCCTGCGCTGCGAGCACCTGACAGTTCGTCGCGGCCGCCGTGAGGTCGTGCGCGACGTGAGCGCCGAGCTGCGAGCCGGCGAGATCGTCGCCCTCCTCGGCCCCAACGGTGCGGGCAAGAGCACGCTGCTCGACGCGCTGGCCGGCGCCCTGCCCGCGACGGACGGGCGGATCGAGCGCCACGGACGCGTCGCGATCGCGCTCCAGTCGCCCGACCTGGCGCGCCGCACCGTCCTGGCCAACGTCGTGCTCGGGCTGGCCTGGTGGGGAGTTCCCCGCGCCGAGCGGAGCGCCCGGGCGCGTGAGGCCCTGCGTGCCATCGCCGCCGAGCACCTGGCGGCGCGTCCGGCCGCGACGCTGTCGGGCGGCGAGCGCCGCCGGGTCCACCTGGCGCGCGCGATCGCGCTACGCCCCGACGTGCTGCTGCTCGACGAGCCGTTCGCTGGGCTCGACGCCGAGGTTCGGGCCAGCCTGCTCGAGGATGCGCTCTCGGCGCTGCGCTCGAGCACTCGGGCCACGCTGGTCGTGGTCCACGACCGCGCCGAGGCGTGGGCGCTGGCCGATCGCCTGCTGATCCTGATCGACGGCCGGCTGGTCGCCTCAGGGCCACCCCGCGAGCTGCTCGAGCGCCCGCCCAGCCTGGAGGTGGCCCGCTTCCTCGGCTTCGACGGCCGCCTCGATGACGGCCAGGAGGTCATCCTGACCCGGCCGGCTCACGTCGCGCTCGATCCGGCCGGTCCGCTCGACGCCCGCGTCACCCGGGCGATCCCGCTCGAGGACGGCGTGCGCCTCGAGCTCGAGCTCGAGCACGGGAGCCTGTACACGGTGGCCTCGCTGCCCGCGCCGAAGCCCGGCGAGCGCGTCCGCGTCCGGCTCGAGGGCGGCGCGCGCTTCCCCGCGCGGGAGCTCGGCACGCCGCTCGCAAGCCAGCATCCGGTGGGGAAGCTGGGTGGCACATAGGGGGGATATCCCCACCCCCCAAACGCCAGGACACGCCGTAGCCGGGACGGACCGGCGACTTCAAGCTGCACCTATCGCTCAGACGCCCTCCGAGGCAGAACGAAAGGCAAGCAATGTCCGTCCCGCAGTCCCCCCGAAACATCGCCGCCCGCATGGGTCGATGGAGCGCGAGCCATCGCAAGCTCGCGATCTTCGGCTGGCTCGCGTTCGTCCTCTCCGCGGTCGTGATCGGCACGGCCATGGGGCAGAAGACGATCGACCAGCAGAACAACAACGTCGGCGAGGCGCATCACGCCGACCAGATCCTCAAGCAGACCGGCTTCGGCGACTCCGGTCCGCTCACCGAATTCGTGGTCATCCAGAACCACAGGCTCACAATCCATGATCCCGCCTTCCAGGCGGTGGTGCGCGACGTGCTGGGTGCGGTCTCACCGTCGACCGCGATCCACAACCTCCGGTCCCCGCTCGACGCCGCGAACCACAGCCAGGTCACCCACGACGGGCACACCGCGCTCGTCGAGTGGGACATGAAAGGCACGGAGAAGCAGGCCGAGAACCGGATCGACCCGCTGACCAGCGCGGTCGCATCGGTGGCCAAGGCCAACCCGAGGTTCTACGTCGGCGAGGCCGGCGCAGCCAGCTCCGATAAGGCGCTGAACAACCTGTTCAACCAGCAGGTCGGCCAGGCTGGCGTGCGCTCGGTGCCGCTCACGATGCTCATCCTCGTGCTCGTGTTCGGCTCGCTGCTGGCCGCGTTCGTGCCGCTGATGCTGGCTCTGCAGTCGGTCGTCGCGACGATCGGACTGGTTGCCATCGTGAGCCACCTCGTGCCGATGGACCCGAGCGTCGGATCGGTGGTCACGCTGGTCGGGATCGCCGTCGGCGTCGACTATTCGCTGTTCTATCTGAAGCGCGAGCGCGAAGAGCGCGCGGCAGGTCGGGGTGAGAGCGCCGCGCTCCAGGCCGCCGCCGCGACCTCGGGACGCTCCGTGCTGATCTCGGGTGCGACCGTGATGATCGCGATGGCCGGGATGCTGTTCTCGGGCGACAAGACGTTCGAGTCGTTCGGGATCGCCACGATGATCGTTGTCGCCGTGGCGATGATCGGCTCACTGACCGTGCTGCCGGCGGTCCTCTCCAAGCTCGGCGACCGGGTCGAGAAGGGGCGGATCCCACTGATCGGCCGGCTCCGGCGCCGGTCCGGTGAGAACCGGGTGTGGTCGGCTCTCCTCACCCCGGTGCTCCGGCGGCCGGCGGTGGCGGCGGTCCTGGCCACGGCGTTGATGGCGACGCTGGCCATCCCCACGCTCCAGCTCCACACCGCCCAGTCGGGCGCGCAGTCGTTGCCGCGGAGCGCACCGACGGTCGAGACGCTCGACCGGATCCAGGCCGCGTTCCCGGGTGACTCGAGCCCGGCGCTGGTCGCGGTCAAGACCGACACGAACTCAGCGGCCTTCCGCACCGCGGTCCACCAACTCCAGGCGCGCGTCGCCTCGAGCGTAATCGGCTACGGGGCGGTGCACGTCGACTCGAACCGGTCGCACACCGCGGCCGAGCTCAGCATCCCGTTCCCGGGCAACGGCACCGATGGAACCTCGACCCACGCGCTGCTCACGCTGCGCAACCAGCTGCTGCCCGCGACGATCGGTCACGTGGCCGGAGCGCAGTACGCGGTGACCGGCGACACAGCCGGCTCGTATGACTGGAACCAGATGATGAAGAACTCGATCCCGATCGTGTTCGCCTTCGTGCTCACGTTCGCGTTCCTGCTCCTGCTGGTGTCATTCCGCTCGATCGTGATCGCGGCCAAGGCGGTCGTGCTCAACCTGCTGTCGGTGGCGGCCGCCTACGGCGTGGTCGTGGCCACCTTCCAGTGGGGCTGGGGCCAGCACCTGCTGGGCTTCAAGCCCTACGGTGGCATCGCGCCGTGGCTGCCCCTGTTCATGTTCGTCCTGCTGTTCGGGCTGTCCATGGACTACCACGTGTTCATCCTCAGCCGCATCCGCGAGGCGTACGACCGGGGCATGAGCACGGAGGACGCGGTCGCGCACGGGATCAAGACGACGGCCGGTACGGTCTCCAGCGCCGCGCTCGTGATGGTCGGAGCGTTCCTGGTGTTCGCCACCCTGCCGATCATCGACCTCAAGGAGATGGGCGTCGGCCTCGCCGCCGCCGTCCTGATCGACGCGACGATCGTCCGCGCCGTTCTGCTCCCCGCGGCGATGAAGCTGCTCGGCGACCGCAACTGGTACCTGCCGAGCTGGCTCGAGTGGCTCCCCCGGTTCAACCATGGGGTTGGCCGTCGGCACGAGTCAGAGCGCGAGTCGGTGCTCGCAGCCGCCTGAGTCGCAGCTCCAAAACGGACGGACCGATAGAGACCCGGGCGGCGTGCGTGCCGCCCGGGTTTCTCGGTTAAGGTCGGTCGGGCGGTGATCGAGGGCTTTGTGGCAGCCGGGTTTGAGAGCGTCCGCGACGCGTTCGAGCGCTGCTTCTCGGACCTCGGTGAGACCGGCGCGAGCTTCTCCGCGCTGCTCGACGGGCGCCTCGTCGTCGATCTCTGGGGCGGCGAGGGCATCGCGCGCGATTCGCTCGTCAACGTCTATTCGGTCACCAAGCCGATGGCGGCCTGCTGCGTGCTCGTGCTCGTCGATCGGGGCGCGCTGTCGTTGGAGGACCCGGTGAGCCGCCACTGGCCGGAGTTCGCCCAGGCCGGCAAGGAGGGCGTGACGGTTCGACAGCTGCTCAGCCACCAGGCCGGGTTGGTGGCACTGCGCGAAGCGCAGACGCTAGACACGATGTTCGACTGGACTCGGATCTGCGAGCTCCTGGCGGCCGAGGCGCCCCGGTGGGAGCCGGGCACCGCGCACGGCGAGCACGCGCTGTTCTACGGGCACCTGTGCGGCGAGCTCGTGCGACGGATCGACGGCCGCACGATCGGCACGTTCTGGCGCGAGGAGGTGGCGGAGCCGTGGAGCCTCGACTTCGTCATCGGCCTGAGTGAGCATCAGCAGCGGCGCGCGGTGGACCTCACCGGAGGGCTGCCCGGCACCGGGGAGGGCCTGTACGAGCTCGCGGTCGGGAACCCACCCGGGCTGCGCGACCTGGCCGTCGTGAACAGCCAGCGGTGGCGGGCCGCCGAGATCCCCGCCGTCAACGGGCACGGCAACGCGGTCGGCGTCGCCCGCTTCTACGCCGGGCTGCTCGCCGGCGGCGAGCTAGACGGCGCCCGGATCTTCTCGCCGGAAATCGTCGAGGCGATGACCGCGGGCGAGATGACCGGACCCGACCTGGTGTTCGAGGCCGAGACGACGTGGGGCCTGGGAGTGGCGATCGACGCCGACGGCTACGGCATGGGCGGCCTGGGCGGTTCGCTCGGATTGGCCGATCCGCGGCTCGGCATGGCCGAGGCGTACGTCACGCGGTGGATGCGCGACCACGAACGGGCCGAGGCGGTGGATGCGGCGATGCGGGCGGCGTTGGCGTAGCCGGCCGCGTGCGCAGCGCCCACCGGGTGACCGGTACGGCGGCCACGCCGGGCAGCAGGAAGATGAAGGCCAGCGCCACCCAGCCCGGCTGGCCCCACCCGGCGAGCAGCGTGGTCATGAGCGCGGGCGCCGCCATCAGCGCCACGGCCTCCCCGGTGGCGAACACGCCCTGATACTCGCCCGGCGCGTCGGGCGGCATCAAGGGGACCGAAAGCCCCCAGGACGAGGCCACGAACAGCAGCTCGCCGGCCAGATGGAGGCCCGCCGCGGCCACCATCAGCACGATCACGGTCAGCCCGGCCCCGCCCGCCGTGAGCGCGAACAGCAGGCACGACATCGCCAGCGCGCAACCCGACAGGAGGGCTCCGGTGGCCGCCTTGCGCGGCGCGGTGATCCCGCGGCTGACGCGCACCTGGAAGCCCGCGATGCCCACCGAGCTGATCAGCACCACCACGGCCGAGATCGCCCGGGGCGCGTGCGTGTGGAGGGTCACCCACAGCGGCAGGCCGCTCGAGAGCATCGCCCAGCACAGCGCGAGCACGCCCATCAGGCCGGCGAGCGACATGTAGGGCGCGTCCCTGACCACGCGCAGCTTGCCACGCGGCGTAGCCGACAACGGGGCGGGCGCGCGGGGAACCATGAACACGAGCAGCGCGTAGACCAGATACGTGCCGCCGTTCAGGGCGAGGAGGGCAAGGTAGGCCGGCTGGGTGCCGATCGCGATGACCGCGCCGCCCGCCACCGCCCCCAGCGCCCACCCGATGTGGCTGATCGCGCGCAGCTGCCCGAGCACCTCGAGCCGAGCTTCCTGGTCGCTCAGGCCGAGCACGAGGGCGTTGCGGGGACCGCCGGTGCCGCTTCCCGCGATCTGGGCGAGGCAGGAGACGACCAGGAAGCTCAGGTTTCCGTGCACCAAGATGTAGGCGCCGGCGCTCAGACCCTGGAGGACGAGCAGGCCGCCGAACATCTCGCGCGCACCGACCCGGTCGGAGATCCAGCCGAGTGGCGTGGCCGTCGCCACTCCGCAGGCGCCGGCGATCGTCATGCCGACTCCCACCGCGGCCGGCGAGAGACCGATCCAGCGCGTGAGGAAGATCGCCCAGCTCGTGTACCAGGCGCCGTTGCCGACGGCCGAGATCAGCGTGCCGGCAGCGAGCCGGCGCAATGGACCCTGCGCTACCACTACACTTCACCATACCCTGAACTGTGCATTGACTATCCACGATTTCATTAGATATGAATGCCGCGTGTCGGTGAGCCGCCTGGCCGCGGAGCTCGGCGTTGTCGCTGCCCCAGCTCTCGAACCACCTGCGGCGGCTGCGCGACGCCGGCCTGGTGACGGTGCGCCGGAGCGGGCGCCAGGCCATCTACGAGCTGGCCGACCCCTCGACTCGACCGAGCGAGCACCCCACCTGGCGGGCGCGCGCGGGCTGCGCGCCGGGCTCGGGCTAGAGCTGAGCCCGTCCTAGTGCCGCTTGCGCGAGAGGTCTGACACTCTCCGGTCATGGCTTCGCCCCCCGCCGGGCTGCCACCCGGACCGGACGCTCCGGCCGCCTGGCAGACGATCGCCTGGATGTCGCGCCCGGGCGCCTTCATGCGCCAAGTGCACGCGCGCTACGGCGATCCGGCCACGATCCGCACGTACTGGACCGAGGAGCCGATGGTCCTGTTCTCGAGCCCGGACGCGGTGCGCGCGGTGTTCCGGCTCGACCCGGCGATCGCGCCGGCCGGTCAGAGCTGGGAGTTCCTGCGCCCGTTCGCCGGTCCACACTCGATCCTCCTGCTCGACGGGGAGGAGCACCTGCGCGAGCGGCGCCTCATGCAGGGTCCGTTCCACGGCGAGCGGATGCGCGCGTTCGCGCCGATGATCGCTCGGTTGGCGGAGGCCGAGCTCGCGAGTTGGAGCGGGCGCGGGCGCGTCGTCGCGCTCGAGCGGATGCGCGAGCTCACGCTCGAGATCATCCTGCGGGTCGTGTTCGGCGCGCGGGACGCCGGCGAGGTCGCGGCGCTGCGCGGGGTGATCGACGCCGCCCTGGACACCGTGCGCTCGCTCCCCTGGGTGCTGGCCATGGCCGTGGTCCGCAAGGACCTGGGCCCGCGCAGCCCCTGGGGGCGCTTCCGGGTGGCGGTCGAGCGCTTCGACGCGACGCTCTTCGAGCTGCTGGCGCGCCGGCGGGCGCGTGCCGACGAAGCCGGCGATTCGATGCTGTCCCTGCTGCTCGCCCAGCGCGACGAGCACGGCAATCCGCCGAGCGACCGGCACCTGCGCGACCAGCTCGTGGCCCTGCTGGTCGGCGGACACGACAGCTCGGCGGCTGCGCTGGCCTGGGCCTTCGAGCGGCTGGCCCGCCACCCGGACGTGCAGGCGCGTCTGCGCGAGGGCGATCCCGCCTACCTGGACGCGGTGGTCAAGGAGGTCCTGCGCGCCCGGCCGCCGCTGACCATCGCGCCGCGTCTGCTGCTCGAGCCGGCCGACATCGCCGGACACACGATTCCGGCCGGCGTTCAGGTGGCGGCGTGCCTGTGGCTGGCCTGCCGGCGCTCGGATCTCTGGCCAGCCGCATCGGAGTTCCGCCCCGAGCGGTGGCTCGGCGAGGAGCCCGCGCCGAACCCGCTCTCCTGGATCCCCTTCGGTGGCGGCGTGCGCCGGTGCGCCGGCTCACCGTTCGCCGAGATGGAGATGCGCGAGGTCCTCCGCGCCGCGGGCGGGCTGACGCTGCGGCCGGCAGGCTCCGATCCCGAGCGGGCCCGGCGCAGCATGCTGGTGCTGGTCCCCCATCGCGGGGCCGAGGTATTGGTGGGATGACCGAGTTGGTGATCTTCGACTGCGACGGCGTGCTCGTCGACTCAGAGCCGATCTCCGTTCGCATCGACGTCGAGATGTTCGCCGAGGTCGGGATGGTCCTGTCCGAGCAGGACGTGATCGAGAGGTTCGTCGGTCGCTCGCCCGAGGTCCTGGTGCAGGCGGTCGAGGACCACCTCGGACACCCGCCTCCCGACGGGTGGGAGGAGCGCGGCAACCGGCGGCTGCGCCGGGCGTTCGAGGCCGAGCTTCAGCCGGTGGCCGGCATCCGGGAGGCGCTCGGGCTGATCAGCCTGCCGGTGTGCGTGGCGTCGAGTAGCCCGCCCGAGCGACTTCGCTTCAAGCTCGAGCTGACCGGGCTGTACGAGCGGTTCGCCGGCCACGTCTTCAGCGCCGCCGAGGTGGCCAACGGCAAGCCGGCGCCCGATCTGTTCCTGCACGCCGCCTCGCGCATGGGTGTCGGTCCGGGGGACTGCGTGGTGGTCGAGGACAGCCGCTATGGCGTGCAGGCCGCGCGGGCGGCGGGGATGGACGTGCTCGGCTACGCCGGGGGACTCACCCCGCCCGCTGTTCTCGAGGGGCCGCGGACCGTAGTGTTCGACGACATGCGAGCGCTCCCGGATCTCCTGCAGCGATGATGATCACCACCCTCGGCGCCACCGGATTGCGGGTCACGCGGATCGGACTGGGGTTGGCCGCGCTCGGCCGGCCGGCCTACATCAACGTGGGCCACGCCTTCGACGTGGAGGGCGAGACCGACGTGGCGGCGCTCGAGCAGCGCGCGCATGCCGTGCTCGACGCGGCGTACGCCGGCGGCGTTCGCTACTTCGACGCCGCGCGCTCCTACGGCAAGGCCGAGGCCTTCCTGGCGAGCTGGCTGGGGTCCCGCGGGCTGGGGCCTGAAGACGTCACGGTCGGGTCGAAGTGGGGCTACACGTACACCGCCGACTGGCGAACCGACGTGGACGTACACGAGGTCAAGGACCTGACCGCGGCGACGTTCCGCCGCCAGCTGGCCGAGACGCAGGAGCTCCTTGGGGACCACCTGCGCCTCTACCAGATCCACTCGGCCACACTCGACAGCGGCGTGCTCGACGACCGCGAGTTGCTGGACGAGCTAGCGGGCTTGCGCGCCACCGGTGTGCTGATCGGCCTGACCACGAGCGGCGCGCACCAGGCCGCGACGATCGCGCGGGCGCTCGAGGTCGGTGGGTTCGACTGCGTCCAATCGACCTGGAACCTGCTCGAGCGCTGGGCGGGCCCGGCGCTGGCCGCCGCGCACCAGGCGGGATTGGGCGTGATCATCAAGGAGGCGCTGGCCAACGGCCGGTTGACGGTCCGAGGAAACGTGCCGGAGCTGAGGACCGCCGCGCGTCGAGAGGGCGTCGCGCCCGACGCGCTGGCCCTGGCCGCGGTGCTGGCCCAACCCTGGGTCGATGTCGTGTTGAGCGGCGCCTCCACCGTCGAGCAGCTCGAGAGCAACCTCGGGGCGCTCGGGGTCGCCTCCGGTTTCGGGGACGGGTTCGACGGCATGGTCGAGGCCCCGGAGACCTATTGGGAGAAACGCGGCGAGCTACCCTGGAACTAATGGACATCGAAATCTGGTCTGACATCGCCTGCCCCTGGTGCTACATCGGAAAGCGCCGCTTCGAAGCCGCCCTCGCCCAGTTCGAGCACCGCGACGAGGTGCGCGTGACCTGGCGGAGCTTCGAGCTCGATCCCGCCGCCCCGCCCGAGCGCGAGGGTGATCGCGCCGCGCGCCTGGCCGAGAAATACGGGATGACCGTCGAGCGCGCCCGCGAGATGGAGCACCAGATGACCGACACGGCGGCCGGCGAGGGCCTCGACTTCCGCTTCGACATCGCCCGCTCGGGCACGACCTTCGACGCTCATCGCCTGGTCCACCTGGCCGCCGAGCACGGGCTTCAGGACGCCATGAAGGAGCGGCTGCTCCGCGCCTACTTCGGCGAGGGCGAGCTGATGAGCGATCGCGACTCACTCGTCCGCCTGGCCGGCGACGTCGGTCTGGCCGAGGACGAGGTGCGCGAGATGCTGGCCGGCGAGCGCTTCGCCGACGAGGTCCGCGAGGACGAGCGCACCGCGGCCCGGTTCGGGATCAGCGCGGTGCCGACGTTCGTCGTCGACCGCTCCCTCGGCGCCTCGGGCGCCCACCCACCCGATGCGCTGCTGCAGCTGCTGCGCGAGGGCTGGACGCGTCGCGAGCCCGCCCCGGCGATCGTCGCCGGCGGCGAGACCTGCGACGTCGACGGCAACTGCTGAGCGCCCGAACGCCCCCTGTATAACGCAGCAAACCGCCCGCCCGGTGCCCGCCGTGCGCACATAAGCATTGAGAGCATGCTTATGTGGCCGAGGCGCTAGCTGGTGGGGAGGTTTGCGACGTTTTACAGGTGCGTCGGCTACCGGCGGGCGAGGTGGTGGTCGAGCGCGAGTCTCCTGTCACTCGGCGTCTCCTGTCGGCCGAGAGCGCACTTAGCACCCGTATATGGCGCTGAATCGGGATTCACCCCGGCGCGAGCGACGAGTGGCAGGTTATTCGCCACCGGAAAACAGTGCATCAGGATCCGGGGCGGCGCGGTGGGCGCAGTGGCGGTGGCGGTGGCGGGCGGTGGCGGTGGTGCGGCGGTGGCCCGGTGGTGCGGGGCGGTGGCCCGGTGGCGCGGGGCGGTGGCCCGGTGACGCGGGGCGGTGGGCGCAGTGGCGGTGGCGCGGGGCGGTGGTGCGGGACAGTGGCGCGGTGGCGCGGGGCGGTGACGCGGGGCGGTGACGGTGGCGGATGGTGCGGGGCGGTGGCCGCGGGGGGCCGGCGCGCCGCTAACGGCTGGCGACGTGGTCGAGCAGGCCGCGCTTGCCGGCGGCGTAGGCGACCTCGGCCCGGCTGTGGACGCCGAGCTTTCGCATGACGTTGCGCACGTGGAACTTCGCCGTGCTCTCCGAGACGAAGATCCGCCGGCCGATCTCGGCGTTGGTGAGACCGCCCGCGATGAGCTCGGTGACCTCGCGCTCGCGCTGCGTGAAGTCCGGGTCGCCACCGCCGCGCTCGCCGGTCACGAGCGCCCGGACCATCTCGGCGCTGCGCCCGTCGAACCCGGACTCCCCGCGGGACACGCGGCGGATGATCCGGACGAGCTCGACGAGGTCGACGTCCTTGAGCACATAGGCCTTGGCGCCGCGACGAAGGGACTGGTTCAGCAGGTTCTCGTTGAGGAACGTCGAGAGGATCACGACGTTGGACTGGGGACGGCGCCGGACGATCTCGCTGCACAGCTCGAGCCCTTCGGTGTCGTGGTCGGCGCTCAGCTTGAGGTCGAGCAGGATCACGTCGGGCATCGCGCGGTCGAGAGCGTGGAGAGCCTCGGTCCGGTTGCCGGCCTCGGCGACGACGGAGATGTCAGGCTCGAGTTCGAGGATCGAGCGCAGCCCGCGGCGGACGATCGCGTGGTCGTCGACCAGCATCACCCGGGCAGGTGCCTGGGCCGGCTCAGGCGACGCCAACTGCCCCTCCCAGGGGCACCTCGATTCGCAGCTTGACGCCGCCACCGCGCCGGCGCTCGAACCAGGTCGCGCCGCCCACGCCACGCACCCGCTCCGCGATCCCGGCCAGCCCCAGATGAGCACCGTCCGGACGCGAGATGAACAGCTGGTGCTGGAGCTTGCGGTGGCTGCCCGAACCATCGTCGGCGACGGCCAGCGACACGACCTGCGGCCGCCAGCGCAGGGTGACCCACGCATGACGCGCCTCGGCGTGGCGGACCACGTTGAACAGCGCCTCGCGCGCGATCTGGACCAGCGCGTGCTGGGTGGCGGCGGTCACCGGCTGGCACTGCCCGTACACGCGCAGCCCGACCTCCAGACGGTTGCCGGCCTCGACGTCCTCGATCACATCGCGCAGCGCCCGGGGCAGCTCGATCTGGCCATCGCTGGACAGCTCGAAGATCACCTCGCGTATCTCGTCCACGGCCGAGCGCGCCAGCGCCTGGGCGGCCAGCACCCGGTCGAGCACGGCGGAGGAGGTCGATGCGTGTCGCCGGCACCACTCGAGGTTCATGCCGATGGTCAGGAGATGCTGGGCGACGCTGTCGTGGAGCTCGCGCGCGATCCGGTTGCGCTCCTCGCTCAGGAGCTGGCGGCGTCCGGCCTGCTCCAGGCGCCGAAGGGTCCCTTCGAGCTCTGCTCTGCGGCGCTCGAGCTCGGCCGCGCGGCGCCCGTTCTCCTGAAACAGGGAGGCGTTGTGCAGCGCGACGCCGGCATGGTTCGCCAGCGTGACCAGGATCGACACGTCGCTCGGCGCGACCTTGACACCCTCGGGCAGCCCGACCACGAGGATCCCCCCGTGCGTGCCGTGCACCGCCATCGGAGCCGCCACGATCACGCACGGCTCGCCACCGAACTCGAGCCCCTCGTCGTGTTCGGCGAGCACCGGGCCCCTGGCAGCGAGCGTCTGGTCGGTTAGGGCCGCGAGCATCGCGGGCGGCACCTGCCAGCGCTGGATGACCCCGTCGCTGGCATGGACGAACACTCGAGCCGTCCCGACGCCGGCATGCTCGGCAGAGAACACCATCGCCGCCCACCGCGCGCCGAAGTGGCGAGCGGCCGCCTCGACGACGGCGTCGCACACCGCCACCGGCCCAGCCGGGGCCGCGCACAGCGCCGACGAAATCCGCTCCAGGGTCTCGATCGTATGGTCCAGCCGAGCCGACTTGTCGCGGAACGCGGCGTAGAAGCTCGGCTTCGAAGAGCGCACGCCGATCAGGCGCTCGAGCGCCAGCGGATCGACGCTCGGGCGCTCAGTACGCGGCGACGCAGATCCGGTGGACATCGTCCTCGCTGACGGGTCTCGGGTTGGTGGCGATATAGGTGTCGCGCAGCGCGTTCACCGCGAACGCGCCGAAGTCGGCCGAATCTACGCCGATCTCGTGCAACCCGCTCGGGATCCCCAGGGCGCGGTTGAGCTCCTCGACGCGCTCGATCGCCCGCTCGGCGGCGGTCTTGGCGTCGAGTCCGTCGGTGGCGATGCCGAGCGCGGCAGCCACGTCGACGTAGCGATCGGCGTGCGTCTCGGCGTTGAAGCGCATGACATGCGGGAGCAGGATCGCGTTGAGCAACCCGTGCGGAAGATCCAGCGCGCCACCGATCTGGTGGGCGATCGCGTGGGTCGCCCCGAGCAGCGCGTTGGTGAACGCCATCCCAGCCTGCAGGCTCGCGCGGGCCATCCCCTCGCGCGCGGTGAGATCGAGCGGATCCTCGACCGCCACCGGCAGGTGCTCGACGATGCCCCGGATCGCGGCGATCGCGAGCCCCTTGCTCAAGAAGTCGCAGGCTTCGGACACCGCCGATTCGATCGCGTGGCTCAGGGCATCGATCCCGGTGTGCGCGGTCAGCTCGGCGGGCATCGTGGTCAAGAGCTCCGGATCGGTCACGGAGATCTCGGGGACGAGCGCGCGGCCTCCGATCGTCACCTTGAGGTGTCGCCGGGTGTCGGTGACCACGCAGAACTGCGACACGTCCGATCCCGAGCCGCCGGTCGTCGGGACCATCACCATCGGCGGGATCGGGCTCGTGGCCCGGTCGATGCCCTCGTAGTCGAGGATCCGGCCACCGTTGCCGCTGAGGATCGCCACCGCCTTGGCGAGATCGATGCAGCTCCCGCCACCGATGGCCAGCAGCGCGTCACAGCCGCTCTCGAGGTAGCTCTCGAACGCCTCGTGGACCTCGACGTCCTTGGGATTGGGCGTGAGGTCGTGCCACAGGCGCGACTCCACGCGCACGTCGGCGAGGTACGGCTCAGCGCGCTCGACCCACCCGGCCGCGAGCACGCCCGGATCGCTCACCAGCATCGGGCGCCGGCCGCCGACCCGGCGGACGGCGCCGCCGACCTCGGACAGCGTGCCGACCCCGAAGATCACCTCGGGAATCACGAACTTGCTGACCCGCCCGCGCAGCGGCCTCGCGGGCACGCCCTTTGTCACCGCGGGCGGTGTCGGGGTCAGCTGCTCCAATCCTTCCTCCTGCTGAGCCGGGTTGCCCTGCGATCCTAGCGCGGGAAGGCCGCAAATCGCGGGAGTTTTTGATGGTCCGCGGCCAATCGATGCTTTTACGGTCCGACATCACCGGCCGGACCCACGGCGAATCGCGCGTGCGATCCTGTCCGAGTCCCGGCTCAGTTGCCCCCGGGAAGGGTGACGCCCAGTCCCAGCAGCACCGCCATGGCCACGAACGCGATCCCCGTCAACAGGTCGGTGCGGAGGCGAGGTATGAGGTGGGCCGCCGTGCGGCCGATCTGGTGCCCGGCGACCGACATCACAAACGTGGTCACTCCGAACAGGACGGGCGCGATCCAGGGGGAGTATCCGAGGAGGCCGAGGCTCGCGCCGGCAGCCACGTTGTCGACACTCAGCGGTATGGGCAGCCCGCGCGTGGCCATCCGCAGGTCCGGATCCGCATGCTCGTCTGACACCAATGCCTTGACGACGATGAACAGGCCGTATGCCCCGAGGCCGATCGCGGCAATCGTATCGGCGGTGGAGTCGATCTTGCTGCTCAGGAAGTCGCCCAGGATGATCCCGAGCAGCGGCGCGAGTCCATCCCACAGGCCGAAGATGAACGAGGTCTTGACCGACCGAAGCAGGGTCGGCTTCAGCCCCCCCAGCGCGATCGACATCCGGAAGTTGTCGAGACTCAGCGTGAACCCGAGAGACAGAAGCGCGAACACCTGGTTCTCCCGAAAGGGGTCGGTGTCGAGGCCGGCGATCTGTCACGACGCGTCCGCCGCGACAGATCGCAGATGGCTTCGATTCGCTAGCTCTACTCCGGCAGCGTGAACACGAACAGCGAGGATCCACCCGCCTGCGCGAGGGCACCGGGGTAGAACCCCTCGGTCCACGCGCCATACCCGACGGGAACGGCGATGTACTGCTTGCCGTCGATGCTGTAGCTGCACGGGCTCGAGTGGTGGCCGCTGCCGCACGTGAACTGCCACAGCAGGTCTCCGCTGCTGGCGTTGAACGCCCGGAATATGCCCGCCGGGTCGCCGGTGAGCACGAGGTCGCCGCCCGTGGCCAGCACCGACGCCGTCATCGGGTGCTCATTGCGGAAGCGCCACTTCTCCTGGCCCGTGGCTGGATCGATCGCGGACAGGTAGCCGGAGACGTCCTCGGTGTCCACCGCGACGCCCGCGCCCCAGTACGGGATGCTCTCCTTGAACTCCCGGCGGCGCCGGGTAGCCGTCGCGCCGACGTCCTGCACCGGCGCGTAGAACAGCCCCGTCTTCGGGCTGTAGCACGCGTGCGTCCATTCCTTCGCGCCGGCCGGGCCGGGCCAGAAGTGGACGGGCTCCCCCTCCTTGTCGGGGAACACGCGCGGCGTGACCTTGCCGTTTGAGTCGATCTCGCCCCAGGTGATGCGATCGACGAACGGGACGACCCGGATCAGGCTGAGGTCCGTGCGGTCAAGGACGAAGAAGTACCCGTTCTTGTCGAAGTGTCCGGAGCACTTGCGCCCGTCCATCTCGAACAGGATGTTCTCCATCGTCGAGTCGTAGTCCCACACGTCGTGCGGGGTGTACTGGTAGTGCGCCTTCTTCTCGCCGGTGTCCGGATCGACCGCCACCACACAGTTCGTGAAGAGGTTGTCGCCCTCGCGAACTCCTCCGTCGAAGTCGGGGCACGGGTTGCCGGTGTTGAAGTAGAGGAGGTTGAGCTCCTCGTCGAACGTGGGCGTGGTCCAGCAGTTCGCGCCGCCCCGCGCCCAGGGCTCGCCCTCGGCCGGCCAGGTGTCGCCCCCGGGCTCGTCGGGCTTCGGAACCATGTAGCAGCGCCACACGCGCTCTCCGGTCTCGAGCTTGAACGCGTCGGCGTGGCCGCGCACCCCGAACTCGCCACCCGAGCTCCCGACGATCACCATGTCCTTGACGATCAGCGGGGCCACGGTCGCGCTCTCGCCGGCCCGTACGTCGCCGTAGGGCTGGTCCCAGATCAGCTGGCCGTTCTTGGCGTCGAGGGCGATCACGTGGGCGTTCAGGGTGGCCATGAAGACCTTCCCGTCGGCCACGGCGCACCCGCGGTTGACATTGCCGCAGCACAGGCGCACGTCATACGGGGACGCGCGGTGATAGCGCCACAGCTCCGCGCCCGTCTTGGCGTCCAGCGCCCAGATCCAGCCATCGAAGCCCGTCACGTACATGACGCCGTCGACGACCAGCGGCGACGCCTCGAACGAGTACGTCGAGGCGCCCGAGTGCATGCCCATCGAGCCGCACTGGAACACCCACGCGGGCCTCAGGTCCTTGACGTTCGAGGTGTTGATCTGGTCGAGCGGGCTGTAGCGCTGCCCGTCGTAGGCGCCGTAGTACGTGAGCCAGTTGTGGGGCTCAGCATCCCGGGCCTTGAGGATCCGGTCGTAGTTGACGCCTTTGGCGACGTCCGGCGCGCTGCCGACGTAGCCGGGGCTCAGATTCCGGAAATCAACCGCCTCGCCTGCGTCAACGTATTCGGTCTCAGTTGCCATCAAGTGCTCCTTTCTACGGCCGCGGCTGGGGCGGACGGTCGAGCTTGGCTTCGTCTGGGACCTCGCCCCCGACGACGATCGTGCCGGTCAGGCCGCCACCCTCATCGTTTCCGGTCCGGGAGCCGTACCAGTAGTAGCCCGGTCCGTCGAGCTCGAGGGTCGCCTTTCCCTTCGAGAAGTTCACCAGCCAGATGAACTTGCTGTCGCCGTTGCAGGGCAGCACCGCGCAATGGGAGTTGTTGTCGTCGTTGATGATGTCGAGCTCGAGCGTCCCTCCGTGAGGGAGGACCAGGACGCCGGGATCGAAGACCAGTTCGTCCAGCGGGATCCGAACGGTGGCGTGCATCTTGCCGTCGGAGCCCTCCTCGGCCATCCCGACATTCCCCCGGCCCAGCACACGCCCCAACGTCACCCCGTTCTGTTTGCCGAGCCCCTCCATGACACTCTCATCGACAGTCGCGGTCACGGCCTCTCTCTCCTTCCAATGCGGAAAATGGTGGAAAAGAAACTAACAGTGGCGCGACCGCGACACAACCTGACCGTCAGCAAAAAATTTACTGGCCGACCGGGCTGTAAGTACCTGTCCGGTCGGACAGGTACTTACACTGACCGATCAGTTACGTCGGCCGACTGCGGTCACCCCAGCGAGATCGTCCCGGCACCGGCTACCCGCAGATAGTCAAGT
This sequence comes from uncultured Solirubrobacterales bacterium, assembly GCA_963834625.1. Taxonomy (GTDB): domain Bacteria; phylum Actinomycetota; class Thermoleophilia; order Solirubrobacterales; family Solirubrobacteraceae; genus Palsa-465. Next base: position 555,869 of record CAWICM010000003.1, read on the forward strand.
GCAGTGCCGCTTGCTTCGCGCAGCCCCAGCACGTCGACCAGCGCGGCGTTGCGGCCGCCGAGGAGCCCGTCAGCCAGCAGCGCGCCACCGCGCGCGGCGGTGCTCGCCTGACCCGGAACGAGCGCCACCACGGGAGCGACTGCTTCGAGCGAGGACGCGAGCGTCGCGATCAGCTCCGGCAGGCGGGCGAGGCGACCGGAGACCACGATCTCGTGCGCGGCCGCGACGCTCACCGCCAGGGCTCGCACCGCCTTCACCGCGGCCTCGAGCAGTGCCGTCCAGCCCTCCGCATGCTCCGGCGAGGACCACAGCGACTCCAGATCGGTGATCTGGAGCTCGCCGGCCGGATCCAGGGCGCCGCCGCTGTACAGGGTGTCCTTGCGCAGCGCCGGCCCCAGCAGATATGCGAGCTCGCCGTCCAGGGCCCCGGCGGCCCGCACGCCCAGCGGCCCCGACGACCCGCCCACGCCGTCGACGATCCGTCCATGATCGATCGCCAGCGCCGCCGTGAACCCACCTCCCAGCTCCAGCATCACCATCGCGGTCTCGCCGGGCGGGATCGCGCGCCGCGCGGACTGGTCGACGATCGCGCACGCCGCCGCACACACCTTGTCGGCGGTCCCGATGTCGATCCGGTTGTACTTGCGGTGCCGCGGGACCGTCGGCAGGTGGATGACGCCGGGGCCGAACACGACCGGCAGGTCGCTGCGCGCCAGCGACCGCAGCAGCGAGCGCATCCCGCCGATACCGGCTTCGGCGCGGGCCTCGTCGGACCGGACGAGCACCATCTCGGCCAGTTCCCGCTCACCCACGTCGGCCGCCGCGACCAGCGGCAGGCCGTAGCCGCTCGGGCCGTACACCAGGGCGTAGGGCCCGTGGCGCATCAGCGCGTCCACCAGCGGAGCGCTGTCCTGGCTCAGCGAGCCGGTTTCGAACACCTGCTCGACCACCGGCTCGCCGTCCTCGAGCACGCACAGGTCAAACGAGACGGTTCCCGGATCGACGCCGGCTACACGGGGCATATCATGCGGTCATGAGCTCAACGAAGGACAAACCGCGCACGTACAGCGAGGAGGAGATCCCCGCCAAGTTCTCCGAGTACGGACTCGACCAGTGGTACTACGAGGACAAGTGGATCCGGCGCAAGTTCAACACCGACGGCTGGCCGAGCACGCTGATGGCGGTCAATGCCGTGGGCTACCTGTGCGAGGCCGCCGGCCATCACGCCGACCTGAACGTGACCTGGGGAAAGCTCTGGGTCAAGCTGGCCACGCACTCGGCGGGCGGGATCACCGACAAGGACTTCACCCTGGCGAGGAAGATCGAGGACACGATCCTCTGGCGGCCCGAGGCCGACAGCCCGCTTGACGGGCCGATGGGCAAGTTCGTGTTCTCGAAGTCCCGCGACTGAAACTCGCGTTCACAGCGCCTCCCGAGCGACGTCGTAGACGCCGTCGAGATCCAGCACCGTGCCCTTGGTCTCGAACATGGCTCGTATGCAGGCCTTTTGAAGCTTCATCTTGGGTCCGCCGACGGCCAGCGCGCCCAGCTTGAGGACGCCGTCTTCCTCCTTAAGGCTGTCGCCCCGGTCGACGCCCTCTACCCCCACGGGGTCGGCGGCCGCGTAATCGACCACCACCCTCACACCCTTCTGCGCCCAGCCGCTGCGCCGGAGGATCTGGGTGCCCGCAGGACCCGCGGCAAACACGACGGCTTGGTCGGCCAAAGCGGTGTCGAGCTCGTCACTCGACTCCGGCTCGGCGACCTCGAAGCCGGCGTCCTGGGCGATCGGGATGCCCGAAGCGCGGCGATGCTTGCCCTCCATCGTGTCGGGCGGGAACGTGAACATCGTCACCTCGGCGTCCTCGCGTCGCAGCAGCTCGGCCGTGCGCAGCCCGACCGGTCCGACGCCGATCACCGCAGCCTTCGTGCCCTTCAGGTCGACCGCACCGCGGACGCGGGCCACGGCGGCCGCCGCCGTCGTGTTCGAACCATCCGAGTCGAGCATGATCGACGCGTTGAACGGCTCGAAGAACAGCTTCTGGGCCGCCTTGAACACCGACTCGCCGTCACGCACCTTCGATCCACCCACCCAGAACGCGGTGTTGGCGAGGCCATCGGGACCGCGCGGGAAGATCGCGCCCTGGACGACCCCCTCCAGGTTCTCGTCGGTGATCCCGCCATACGACATCACGACGTCGACGTCCGCGTCGTAGGCGGCGATCGCATCGAACGCGCTGGGGTGCTGATCGGTGTCCAGCTGGATCAGGATCTTCTTCATGACACATCCTCCCGTCGAGGTTCGGGAAAGCTGAGCAGGCCCCAGTCCAGCGGGCCTTCCTGGCGATAGTTCTTACGCAGCCCTCGGGCGATCGTGGCCTTCATCAGCTCCTTGCCGAGATAGAAGGCATGCGAGGCGTCACTCACGCCGAGTTGGTCGAACACCGCGTACATATTGGCCTCGCGGACGAACCGCTCGCCGTTGAACGCGTACAGCCAGTCGGCATCGGCGAACAGGCGGTAGTTGGCGTCCGAGACCTGGGCCTGCATTGCGCGCAACTCCTCCTCCGTGGGAGCGCGCATCGACTCGTCCTTGCTCGTGACCAGGCCCGAGTCGATGTGCTTGGGGGGCCGGGCCTGGCGCTGAGCCAGGTGCATGATCTGCGCCGCCAGCACCGTCTCGCGCACCGCGCCGTTCGCCCAGCCGATCACCTCGGTGGTCAGCACGGCGCCGATGCCGACCTCCTGGCAGAAGCCGATCAGCAGCGCTGTGACCCCGGTCGAGTCGGCCTCGGTGAGCTCGGTGAGATTCCCGATCCCCATGAGGATCTCGGCGTCGGGATGGCGGCGGCGGACCTCGACGTAGCGGGCCAGGGACGCGGCGAAGCCGGAGTTGATCGGGGCCAGGATCGAGTCGAGCAGGTAGGGCCGGCCGAGCCCCTCCATCCGCTCGGCGATCTGGCCCAGGCCATCGAGGTCGTCGGGATCTTCGGTGATCAGCACCGGGGTGGCGCGCAGGGTCTCGGCCAGGTCGATCGTCTGGGGTGTGAGGCTGAGGACGTAGTCCACGCCGGCAGCGTCGGCCATGCGGATGTGCTCGGGGTCGAGCGTGTCGATGCTGAGCGACAGCCCGCGCTCACGTAGCGCGGCGATGGTCTCCGGCCCCTCGGTGAGCCACGAGCGATCGAGTGAGAGACCCAGGTCGATCACGTCCGCCCCCTCCGCGCGGTAGGCCTCCGCCCGTTCGATCACCTGCTCACGCGTCAACGACTGCACGTCGTTGATCTCGGCGAACACGCGCACATCCCGCGGCCCCAGCTCCGCTCGGACGGCCTCGCGTCCGTACCACTCCGGCAGCGCCCGGACATCGGCCGGGCCTTTGCGCACCGGCAGCCCGGTGGCCTGCTCGAGCGTGTCCACGTCGCCCTCGCAAAGCCCGGGAATCACGATGTTGTCCACCCCCGCCGGGACCTCCAAGCGCCGGGCGATCCAGCGCGTGGTCATCAGCGCGGCGACGCTGATGTTCATGACGGCGATCTGGTGGTCGATTTCCAGCTCGGACACGACGTTACGCACCGCCGGCTCCGCCAGGCGGCCGGTGACGAACAGCGTGTCAGCCAACTGCGCCGCCGTTGACGTTGATCGCCTGGCCGGTGACGAACGCCGCGGCCGGCGAAGCCAGCCATAGCGCTGCGTCCGCGATGTCGCGCGGCGTGCCCCAGCGTTTCAGCGGCGTGCCAGACGCGACCTTTTCGTAGAACGCGCGGTCCACCCCCTCGCCGTAGGCGGTCTCGATCCAACCGGGGCACAGAACGTTGACGCGAACGTCGGGCGCCACCGAGCGCGCGAGCGCCTTGGAGAAGCCGAGCACCCCCGCCTTCACGGCCGCGAACAGCTCCGGATTATCACCGGCCATTCCGTCGATTGTGGCGTGATCCCAGCCGATATTGAGGATGCAACCGCCGGGCTGCATCCGGGCGGCGACGAGCCGCGAGCAGCGAATCGTGCCCTTGAGGTCGAGGTCGATCAGCGCCTCGAGCTTACGCTCGTCCGGCCAGTCCCTCGCCTCGCCGGTGAGCACGTCCGCGCCGGCGTTGTTGACCCAGACGTCCACGTGCTCGAGCGAGACGAACGCGTCTTGCACGATCGAGGCGCATCCGTCGGGGGCGCTGAGGTCCGCCCGGAGCAGAGGATGAGGGCCGCCGGCAAGCTCGCCGGCCAGCGCCCCAGCGGCGTCGGCCGAGCGGTAGAACCCGATCCCGACGCGAGCCCCGGCGGTGGCGAACGCGGTCGCGATCGCCCTGCCGATGCCGGAGCTGGCCCCGGTGACGACGGTGCGCAGACCGGCGAGCGAAGGCTCTCCGGCCTGCGCGGTCAACTGCTCCCCGCTTAATCCTCGGCGCCGCCGGCGAACGGGTGGCGCGAGTCGGGCGTGTCCGCGAGGACCTTGTCGATGCTCGGCTCACCGCCCAGGGCGCGGGCGATCGAGGCCTTCACGGCCTCGTAGTTCCAGGTGTAGATCTTCTTGTCGTCCTCGGCCTCCCAGTGGATGAACACGCTGACGATGATGCATAGATCGTCGACCTGGTCCTTGGGGATCACGCCCTCGGCGACCGAGTCCACCACGGCGCGGGCGACCGCGGCTTGAGCCGGACCGAACAGCTGCACGGCCTGCCTCGCGCCCCCGATCGTCACTTTGTTGCTGAGCACCGTGTCCGGCTTGGCCGGCAGGTTGGGGGTAACCACGGCGAGCAGGTTGGTGTGACCTTGGGACTCGTTGATGAAGGCCTCCGCGAACGCTTCACCGACCGGTCCGGTCTTCGACCCGATCAGCAGGTCGATGTGCGCGACCTCGTTACCTTCACCGACCAGCGCCTCACCAGTTGCCAGGGTGATGGCCATAACGTGAGTCTCCTCTCTCCTATCGTATGGTGACGGGGTGAATGCAACCCTAGCTCACTCGCGACTGAGCGGGGACCTGCTTGAGCGCCACGTGCAGCTCGCGTGCCTGCTGGAGGTGTCAGCACCCAAGCCGGGCAACATCACGCCTGCGCATGACTTCTCGGACACGACCTACGCCGACATGGTGCGATCCGCGCTCTCGCTCGGCCCGGTGTTCGCGCGCCGTCGGGTCATGCAGCGAAGCGTCGGGGAGCTGATCGCGGACGGGGTGGCGGCCACCGCGAGCGTCGCCCGCGCCAACACCAACCTGGGGATCGTGCTCCTGTTCGCACCGCTGGTGCGGGCGGCGGTGACCCGTCGTGGCGACGAGACGCTACGCGCGGCGGTCGCTCGGACGCTCGCGGAGCTCGGTGTCGACGATGCCGACGCCGCGTTCGCCGCGATTGCCCGGGCCGACCCGGGCGGCCTGGGCGAGGCGCCCGAGCACGACGTCCGGGCGCCGGCCCGCGTCTCGCTGCGCGAGGCCATGGCCGCGGCGGCGTACCGCGACAGCGTCGCCTCCGAGTACGCAACCGGCTACGCGATCGTGTTCGACAGCGGCCTGCCGCTGCTCGATGATGGGCTGCAGGGCGGCCTCTCCACGCTCGATGCGATCGTGTCCCTCCACATCGGCCTGCTCGCCTCCCACCCTGACACCCTGATCGCCCGCAAGGCGGGCGACGATGCCGCACGGGCGGTCACGGAGGCCGCCCGCGAGGTGCAGGATGGAGCCCGGTCGCCGGCGGAGCTCGACGCGTCGCTGCGCGGCGCGGACAACCGCCTGAACCCCGGGACGACCGCCGACCTCGTCGCGGCCACGCTGCTGGCCGCGCTCCTCAGCGGAGTCAGCCTCCCATGAGAATCCTGGTCGTAGCCGTGAGCGCACGCATGCTCGCCGAGCTGGCGGTTGCCGACGGGTATGAGGTGATCGCGCTCGACCGCTTCGGCGACGTCGACCTGCGCGCGGTCGCTCCCGGCGCGACGGCGCCCAGCAACCTCGCGCTGGTCAAGCTGGCCGAGAGCGTCGATGCCGATGCGGTCGTGTACGGCGCGGGATTCGAGAATCGCCCGGATCTGGTGCGGGGGCTTGCTCATGGCCGGACGCTGCTCGGAACAGCGCCCGAGCGGCTGGCAGCCGTGCGCGATCCTTGGGCGCTCGGCGCCGCCGCGCACGCGGCGGGGGCCCGCTTCCCGGAGACCCTCGGGGCCGCCAAGAGCGGCGACGGCGCGTGGTTGCGCAAGCCGCGGCTGGGCGGCGGCGGCCGCGGTGTCCGGGCGTGGAAGGGCGGCTCGCTGCGTCCGACCGAGGTGCTCCAGCGCCGCATCGATGGGCTGTCCTGCTCGGGCGTCGCGATCGGCGACGGCCGGCGCGCGGTGATGCTCGGACTCACGGAGCAGCTTCACCGCTCACGGGGCTTTCAGTGGATGGGCAACCTGACGCCTCCACGCTTGCCGGCGGAGCAGGCGGACGAGCTCGAGGGCCGGCTCGGCGCGGTGTGTGACGAGGTCTCGGCACGCTTCGGCGTACGCGGGGCGTTCGGCGTTGACGCGATCTGGGACGGCCGCGACGTCTGGGTCCTGGAGGTCAACCCACGGCCGCCTGCATCGCTGGAGCTGTTCGGGCCTGGGTGCTTCGAGGCGCATGTACGGGGCGTCCGAGGCCTCGGCCTGCCGCCTGCCGGGAGACCGCGAACGGGCGCGAAGCTCGTGCTGTATGCCGATCGCCTCGTTCGCGCTCCCGATCCGGGCTGGTGGCCGGAAGGTGTCGTTCGCGACGTCCCTCACGCCGGCGAGGAGATCAAGCGAGGAGCGCCGGTGTGCACGCTGATTTCGGGCACGGCCGGCGTGCACGAGCTCGCCGAGCATGGAGCCCGCCTCCTGTCTGCCCTACCAGAGGCGGTGCTGATCGGTGGCTGAGTTCGGTCCCGTCACCTGTGCCGGCTGCGGCCTTCTGTGCGACGACGTGACGGTCGAGGAGTCGAGCGCCGGCGTGCGGTTGCGGCCCGAGTGCCCGTTGGGCGCGCAATGGTTCTCCGAGCGCTTGTTTGGACCCGCGGATGCGCCGGCCGCGACCATCGACGGCGAGCCGGCCGACGTCGAGTCGGCGCTGACCCGGGCCGCCGAGCTCCTGCGCGGCGCCCGCCGCCCGCGTCTGCACGGGTTCGACGGCGCCACCGTGGAGGACGCCCGGGCCGCGGTTGCGCTCGCCGACCGGCTGGGGGCCCTGGTGACGACCGACGACGGCGACTGGCCAGGCGCCCCGGCGGTCCCGCTGCGCGGCGCTTCCACCGGCACCCTCGGCGAGATCCGCGACCGCTCGCAGCTGGTCATCATCTGGCGCGAGGACCCGGAGAGCACCCATCCGCGGCTGCTCGAACGCCTCGGCGTCGGTCGCGAGGGGCGCATGTTGATGGTGATCGATGACGTGGATACCGCCACGGTCGGGCGCGCCGACGTGCGGCTGACATGGCCACGGGAGCATGACCTCATGGCGCTGACGAGCCTGCACGTCCTGGAGCGAGGGCTCGAGGTACGGTCCGACGATCTGGTCGGCCTGATCGAACGACTGCATGCCGTCCCGCACGCAGCGTTCATCTATGGGGCGGGCCTGACCGGCGGCGCCGGCGGCCAGCGGCGAGCCCTCGCCCTGCACGAGCTCGTGCGTGCCCTGTGCCAGGGGCGCCACGTCGTCACGCTGGAGTTGCCGCGCGCTCCCGGGGCCAGGAGCACCGGCGACGTGCTGGCCTGGCAGTCCGGATACGTCGGGAACGTCGACTACTCCGCTGGCCATCCGGAACTGGTCACGGCCACGCAGCCGCTCGAGGGTGTTGACGTCACGCTGCGCGTCGAGTCTGGGCCGGCGGGGAGCCTCGTGACCGGACCGGGGGCCGAGGTGTGGATTCGCACCGCGGCGCCCGGCGTATCGGCCGGCGGCACCGCCCACCGCCTGGACGGAGTCCCGTTGACGCTGCAGGCGCCCCGTCCCGACGACGCGCCGACCGCGGCCGCGTTGCTCACCCGATTGCTGGCGGTGGTCGAGCGGTGACCGCGATCCGGATCACCGGCGGTGCCGTGCACGACCCCGCCAACGACGTCGACGGCGAGATCCGCGACGTGTGCCTGAAGGACGGGAAGGTGGTCGACGATGTCGGCGCAGACGCGCGGCGGATCGACGCCCAGGGGATGGTCGTCATGCCCGGCGGCGTCGACATCCACGCCCACATCGCGGGACCCAAGGTCAACGCCGCCCGCAAGCTGATCCCCGAGGAGCGGCGCGACGATCCTTTCGATCGCACCGCCCTGCTTCGCTCGGGCACGGGCGGCCTGGTCCCTTCCACGTTCACCACCGGCTACCGGTACTCGCTGCTCGGCTACACCACGGTCGTTGAGGCTGCGGCCCCGCCGCTGGCGGCGCGCCACGTTCTGTCCGAGCTGCGCGACACGCCGATGATCGACAAGGCGTTCCTGATCCTGATGGGCAACAACCAGGTGCTGTTCGAGCTGATCCGGCGCTCGCACGGCACGGTCGGGACGGGCGGGGACTGGGTCAAGGACGCCGTGGCGTGGTGGCTCGAGGCGACCGGCGGGTACGGCGTGAAGCTGGTCAACCCAGGCGGCGTCGAGCTGTACAAGCAGGACAACGGGAACGTCCACTCGCTCGACGACCACGTCGCGGGCTTCGAGGTGACGCCGCGCCAGGTGCTGGAGGCGATCGGCGGAGCGGTGGACGAGCTCGGGTTGCCGCATCCCGTCCACGTCCACGCCAACAACCTCGGCGTCCCGGGCAACGCCGACATGACGCTCGACACGATGCGAACGCTCGCGGGGCGTCAGGCGCACTTCGCCCACCTCCAATTTCATTGTTATGGATCCCCGCCCACCCAGCCGGGAGGCGGGGCGGGCGGGATCAAATCACGTGCGCCCGAGCTGCTCGAATATCTGGGCGACCACCCCGAGATCACCGCCGACGTCGGCCAGGTGATGTTCGGGCCGGCGGTGACGATGACGGCCGACGGTCCGGTGGCGGCCATGCTCCGCGACCTCGGCGCCGACAAGTGGATCAACCAGGACACCGAGGTGGAGACGGGTTGCGGGATCGTCCCCTACCGCTACCGATCGAGCAATTACGTCCACGCGATGCAGTGGGGGATCGGGCTCGAGCTGTTCCTGCTCGGCAAGGATCCCTGGCAGGTCATGCTGTCCACCGATCACCCCAACGGCGGATCGTTCCTGTCCTACCCGAAGCTGATCCGGCTGCTGATGGACCGCGCCTTCCGCGAAGATCAGATGGGCCGCGCCAATCAGCGAGCGATCCGGCGCACCGCCCTGACCGACGGGCTCGACCGCGAGTACACGCTCAACGAGATCGCGATCATCACCCGCGCCGCCCCCGCGCGGCGCCTCGGCCTGCCCGACAAGGGCCACCTGGGGGTCGGCGCCGACGCCGACGTGACGATCTACCACGATCGCGCCGACCGCGAGGAGATGTTCGCCGCGCCGCGCTACGTGATCAAGGGCGGGCAGGTCGTCGTCGAGGACGGCGAGCTGCGCCGCGTCGAGGACGGCGTGCTGCTCTCGAGCCGAGCCGGCTTCGATCCCGAGGTGAGCCGCGTGCTCGAGCCGCTGTTCGGGGACCGCTACACGGTGGCGTTCGAGCACTACCCGGTCCGCGACCCGGGCCTGCGCGAGCCGGCGCGCGTGGTGGAGGCCCGAGGTTCATGACCGCTTACACGCTGGGCGATGCCGAGGTCGCCGACACGTTCGCCGAGGCATTCCCGATGCGCTTCGCCCGGCTCGTGATCACGGCCGCCAACGAGGCCTGGGCGCTCGAGGCGGCCCGCTCGATGACCGGCTTTGCCACCTCCGTGATCGGCTGCAAGTGCGAGGCTGCGATCGAGCGGGCGGTGGCGGCCGGCGACACCCCAGACGGCCGTCCGGGCATCGCCGTGCTGCTGTTCGCCATGGACCGCGAGAGCGTCGGTAAGCGTGTGCTCGAGCGCGTCGGGCAGAGCGTGATGACGTGCCCGACGACGGCGTGCTTCGACGGGCTTCCCGGGGCCGAGCGGACCGTGCCGCTGGGCCACAGCCTGCGCTACTTCGGCGACGGCTTTCAGGCCAGCAAGATGATCGCGGGGCAGCGCTTCTGGCGGATCCCGGTGATGGAGGGCGAGTTCCTGGTCTGCGATTCCGTCGGGGTGGGGAGTGGCGTAGGGGGCGGCAACCTGGTGATCGGGGCCGGAGACGAGGATGCCGCGCTCGCCGCCGCGGCGGCGGCCGCCGACGCGATGCGCGGCGAGGGCATCGCGCTGCCGTTCCCGGGCGGGATCGTCCGCAGCGGGAGCAAGGTGGGCGCGCTCACGTCGAAGTCCATGCCCGCCTCCACCAACCATCAGCTGGCGCCCACGCTGCGCGTGCAGGTCGATGACACGCTGGTCCCGGAGGACGTGGGAGCGCTGTTCGAGGTCGTGATCGACGGTGTGTCCGAGGACGCGGTGCGCGAGGCGATGCGCCGCGGGCTGCACGCCGCCGCGCGCGCCGGCGCCACCCACGTGACCGCCGCCAACTTCGGCGGCAAGCTCGGCGAATTTCACTTCCCGCTCTCGGAGTTGAGCGAGGCGCCGTGACGCTGACGCTGACCCTCCGGACGCAGCCGCCGGCCCAGGTGCTGGCCGCCCCGCTGATCCCCAAGGAGTTGCGGGGGCTGAACGCCTCCGCGGTCGCGGCCCTGGAGCTCCGCTGTGGTGGCGAGATGGTGACCGTCGGGGACCTGTTCGAGGTTTCCGGCGCGGGTTCCGAGGAGGAGGGGCTCGTGCTGGCCGGCGACCTGAGGCGCTTCGATTGGATCGGCGCTCGCATGTCGGGCGGCGAGATCGTCGCTCGCGGCGCCGTCGGCGCCTGGGCGGGGGCCGAGATGGCCGGCGGGGTGTTGCGGATCTTCGGAGACGCCGGCGCGCGCCTCGGGGCTGCCTACCCCGGCGCCCGGGTGGGCATGACGGGCGGCGAGATCATCGTCGCAGGCGACGCGGGCGAGGAGACGGGCGCCGGGATGCGGCGTGGGCTGATCGCGGTCGGGGGCCAAACGGGAAGCGGCGCCGGGCTGCAGATGCTGGCGGGCACGGTGATCGCCCTCGGCGGCATCGGCGCGGAGGCAGGCCTGGGCAACAAGCGGGGTAGCCTCGTGTCCGGTCGCGCGCTCGAGCCGCTGCCCATCTATGCCTTCGCCACCCGTTACCGGCCACCCGCCCTCGGGCTTCAGTTGCGCCGCGCACAGGAGCTTGGCCTGACCGTCGACGACGCGCTGCTCCGCGGAGCCTGGGCGAGGTGGGCCGGCGACCGCACCAAGCTCACCCGCGGCGAGATCCTGATCTTCGACGACGAGGAGAATGGCGGCCTATGAGCCTGTCGATGAACGAACGCGCCGCCGCACTCATCGATGCGATGGCCACCAACGCCGACGAGCTGGGAATCGAGGTCCGCACACTCGACTCCGGCGCGCGGCTGCTGGACTGCGGTGCCCAGGCCCGCGGCGGACTCCACGCCGGCCTCGTGTTCGCAGCGGCCTGCATGGGCGCCCTCGGCCGGGTCGACCCGGTGCCTGTCGTGGTCGGTGAACGGACGTGGCCGGGCGTCGGCGTGTCGGTGGACGAGCCGGCCGCTGCCTGCCTGGCCTCCCAATACGCCGGCTGGAAGCTCGAGCACGACGACTTCTTCGCGATGGCGAGCGGCCCAGGGCGCGCGCTGGCCCGCGCGGAGGATCTGTTCGACGAGCTGGCCTGGCGCGAACAGGCCAGGGAAGCCGTGCTCTGCCTGGAGACGCGTCAGATCCCGCCCACGGAGATCGTCGAGAAGGTTGCCGAGCGCTGCGGCGTGGAGCCGGCCGCGGTCACGTTCCTGATCGCGCCAACCGCCTCGGTCTGCGGCTCGGTTCAGATCAGCGCCCGGGTGGTCGAGACCGCCCTGCACAAGCTGCACGAGCTCGGGGTCGACCCGGCCCGGGTGCGCCACGGCTGGGGTTGCTGCCCGATCGCTCCCGTGGCCAAGGACGACCAGGCCGCGATCGGACGGACCAACGACGCCGTTCTCTACGGGGGCACCGTCCACCTGTGGATCGAGGGCACCGACGACGAGGTCGCCGAGCTCGCGACGAAGCTACCGTCGTCCGCCTCGGACGCGTTCGGCACGCCGTTCGGCGAGCTGCTCGCCGACGCGGACTGGGACTTCTACGAGATCGACCCGATGCTGTTCAGCCCCGCCGCGGCCACGCTAACCAGCACCGAATCCGGACGGGCGCATCACGGCGGCGGGCTCGCCCCCGACGTTCTCGAGCGTTCGTTCACCTCGTGACCGGATCGCTCCGGGTCGCCGTCCTCGGCGCGTCGGGGTCCTGGCACTCGCGCGGACTGATCGAGGCGCTCGCGGTCCGGGGCCACGACGTGCTGGCGATCCCCGCCACGCGTCTTCGGTCGATCGTCGATGAGGCCGGGGAGGCGCACATTCTCGGGCCCGACGGCACGTCGCTCGGCTCGCTCGACCTGCTGATCGTCCGCGGACTCCCGCGCGGCTCGCTCGAGCAGGTCATCTTCCGGATGGACGCGCTGCACGTGCTGGCCGACCAGGGGGTGCACTGCGTGAACAGCCCGCGGGCGATCGAGCGGACCGTCGACAAATCGTGGGCGAGCGCGTTGCTCGCACGGGCCGGGGTGCCCACTCCGCCGACGGTCGTGTGCGAGCGCTACGACGACGCGATGTCGGCCTTCGAGCAGCTCGGCGGCGACGTCGTCGTCAAGCCGATGTTCGGCGCCATGGGCAACGGGATCGCGCGCGTCGAGGATCGTGACGTCGCCCACCGGGTGTTCCGCGCGCTCGAGCTCGAGCGGACCGTGTACTACGTCCAGCGCACGGTCGCGCCCCGCGGAGGCGGGCGGAACCTTCGCGCGCTGGTCGTCGCCGGCGAGGTGGCCGGCGCCATGGAGCGCGTAACCGACTCGTGGCGAGCGAACGTCGCGCGTGGCGCGCGTCCGCGCGCGGTCGCACTCGGAGATGCCGAGCGCGAACTGGCGCTCGCCGCGGCAGCGGCGGTCGGAGCGCACGTCGCCGGCGTCGACCTGCTCGCGGCACCGGGCGGGGAGACCTTCGTGCTCGAGGTCAACGGGATTCCCGGGTGGCAGGCGCTGCAGTCGGTGTGCGATCAGGACCTGACCGACCTGGTGGTGAGCGCCTGCGAGGGGCTCCTCACGGCGTGATACGGCCCTCGTGCAGCGCGGTGGCGACCAGGGCGCCGGCGGCCCCTGCCGACTCGAGCGCCCGCAGGTCGTCATCGTCGCGAACGCCACCGCCGGCGTAGATCGCCACGCCGGGCAGGGCTTGCGCCAGCTCCGCCACGGCATCGAGCGGCGGCCCGGATCCGCTGCCCACGCGGGCCAGGTCGATCACCAGCAGCTCGTGCACCCCGAGTGCGGCGGCGAGTGGCGCCGCGGCGACCGGCTCGCGGCCGGCGAGCGCGGGGTCGCGGGAGATGAGCCGCTCCTCGCGCAAATCGACGCTCAGGACGAGGGAGGGCGCGGCGGAGGGGTTGGCCCCGTAGCCCGGGCCGATCGACTCGGTGCCGATGACGTTGCGCGCGACGCCCGCGCGGGCCAACAACGCCGCCCGCTCGGGGGTGGTCGCGCCGGCGTCGACCCATGGCTCCGCGACCGCGCACAGCGCGTTCAACGCCGCCTCGTCGACCGGCTCGCCCGCGAGCGCATCGAGATCCGCGATATACAGGGTTCTGGTGCGGCAGACGGCGCACAGGGCCCGCGCCACGGCCACCGGCTCGCTGCCCTCGACCAGGGGACTGTGCAGCGGCGCGTAATCGGCCCGCTGCCCGCGCCGGGCGTGCACTACGACGCCGCCTTTCAGATCCAGGACCGGAACGATCTGCATGGGGGAAGCTCATCTACCAGGATCGGCTATTCCCTTGTCGGGTCGTCCGGTCCGTCACACACTCGGATCACGTAAGCGAACGAGGAGTGAAACCGATGCAGAGAAGAAAGCTCGGGAGTGCAGGACTCGAGGTCTCGGCGCAGGGACTCGGTTGCATGGGCATGACCTGGGCCTACGGGACGGGCGACGAGCAGGCCGGCCTGGAGACGATCCATCGGGCGCTGGAGCTTGGTGTGACGTTCTTCGATACCGCCGAGGTATACGGGCCGTTCACCAACGAGCGGCTCGTCGGGCGCGCGATCGCCGGTCGTCGCGACCAGGTCGAGATCGCCACGAAGTTCGGGTTCAGCTTCGATCCCGATGACCCGTATGGCCCCCGCGGCCTGGACGGCAGCGCCGAGAACGTCAAGCGCGTCTGCGACGCGTCGCTCGAGCGTCTGGGCACCGACCACATCGACCTCTACTACCAGCATCGCGTCGACCCGGCGGTGCCGATCGAGGAGACCGTGGGCGCGATGGCCGAGCTGGTCGAGGCGGGCAAGGTGCGGTACATCGGCCTGTCCGAGGCCTCGCCGGAGATCATCCGCCGGGCCCACGCCACGCATCCGCTGACCGCGGTGCAGTCGGAGTACTCGCTGTGGACCCGCGATCCCGAGGCCGAGGTGCTGCCCACGTTGCGCGAGCTCGGCATCGGCCTGGTCGCCTACTCGCCGCTTGGCCGCGGCTTCCTGACCGGGCAGATCCGCTCCGTGGACGACCTGCCGGAGGAGGACTGGCGGCGGAGCAATCCGCGCTTCCAGGAGGAGGCGCTGCGCCAGAACGTCGAGCTGGCCGACCGGGTGCGAGAGCTGGCCGTGCAGCGCGAAGTCACCCCGGCGCAGCTCGCGCTGGCGTGGGTGTACGCCAAGGGCGAGGACATCGTGCCCATCCCGGGCACCAAGCGCCCGGAGCGGCTCGAAGAGAACGCCGTCGCCGCCGAGATCGAGCTGAGCGACGAGAACGTGGCGACGCTCGATCAGGCCGTCCCGGCCGATGCGGTCGTCGGCGGGCGCTACCGCGATGCGGAGATGGCGCTGATCAACGGCTAGTCGTCCGCGTCATGATGGCCCGATGGTTTTGACCATCGGGCTCGACGTCGGCGGCGCCAACACCAAGGCCGCGGTGGTGGACGGCTCCGACCGGGTGCAGATCGTGTCGGAGCCGTTCGAGGTGTGGCGGGATCCGCACGCGATGTCCGGCGCGATCGAGCGCGTCGTCGGCCGGCTCGGCCTCGATGGCGCGCCGGTCGCGCTGAGCACCACCGCCGAGCTCGTCGACGCGTTCGCGACCAAGCGGGAGGGCGTGCTGCACGTGCTCGAGTCCGCGCGGCGGGGGCTTTCCGGTCATCGGCTGCGCGTCATGACCACGGGCGGTGGGCTGGTCTCGCTCGAACAGGCACGGGCCGCCCCGCTCGAGTGCGCGGCGGCCAACTGGATCGCGACCGCGCTGTTCGTCGCGCGCGCGTTGCCCGATGCGATCCTCGTCGACTGCGGCGGTACGACCACCGACGTGATCCCGATCGCCGCCGGCGAGGTCGTGGCCCGCGGGCGGACCGACCTCGAGCGGCTGCTCGCCGGCGAGCTCGTCTACACGGGCGCGCTGCGCACGAATGTGGCCGCGGTGCTCTCGCACATGCCGATCGGCGGTCAGCCCTGTCCGGTCAGCACCGAGCTGTTCGCGATCGCCGCCGACGCGCATCTGCTGCGGGGCAACCTGAGCCCGGAGCAGTGCACGTGCACGTTCCCGGACGGCCGCGGCGGGTCTGCCGGTGCGGTCCGCTCCCGACTGGCGCGCGTCGTGTGCGCCGATCCCGAGCAGCTGGCCGACGGCGATCTCGAGGCGATCGCCGGCGCGGTCGAGGACGCGCAGGTCGCCGCGATCGCCGCGGCGCTCGGCCGCGTCGCCGCCCGGCTGGATGCCGGCGTGACGGTGCTCGCGGTCGGCGTGGGCGCATTCCTGGCCCGTGCGGCGGCCGCGCGCTGTGGGCTCCCGGTTCACTTGGGGGTGCCGCCCTTCGCGGGCCGGGGGGGCGAGGTCGCCGCCGCGGTCGCGCTGTCGGTGCTGGGCCGTGAGTGAGCTCGGCCCGCTGGTCGTCAAGGTCGGCGGCGGCCTCCTGAGCGCCGAGGGGCTCCAAGGACTACGCCGCGGCTGTGCGGACGTGCTCGAGCTTGCCCGCGACCGGCCGGTTCTCGTCGTGCCCGGAGGCGGCCCGTTCGCGGATGTCGTGCGTGCACTCGACGCGCAGGTGGGACTGGGCGACGGTGTGGCGCATCGGCTGGCGCTGCAGGCGATGGATCAACTGGGGCTGCTGCTCGCGCCGATGTTGCCGGGGGCGAAACTGCTCCGAAAGCTGGTCGCTCCGCGCTCGCTCGGGCTGCTCGTGGCCGCGCCGGCGTTCGCCGGACGAGCGGATGTTCCCGAGTCGTGGGATGTCACGAGCGACTCGCTCGCCGTCCTCGCCGCCGCCGCGATCGGCGCCGAGGAGGCGATCCTCCTGAAAGCGGTTGAAGGGGCGGCGGTGGATCCCTACCTCACGACGGCCGTGTGCCGGACCGGTGTAACCGTGACGGTCCGGGCACCAGGACGCCGGTCCGGCACACGCGTCACCCCTCGCTAAACACCGGACTTTGGCGATGCAGCTAACACATACGTACCTTCAGCGCCAAAGTCCCGGAGCTCGGCCACCGCTGCCGCGACCAACTCCGCGTCCAGGTTGGCGGTGCGGTCGCCCCCGCGGCACACCGCGGAGCGCACGCCGACGACGTCGGCGGCGACCCGACCCA
The DNA here is from genome assembly GCA_963834625.1 of uncultured Solirubrobacterales bacterium. Classification (GTDB taxonomy): domain Bacteria; phylum Actinomycetota; class Thermoleophilia; order Solirubrobacterales; family Solirubrobacteraceae; genus Palsa-465. The sequence goes on from CAWICM010000003.1 coordinate 572,557, forward strand.
GCTCGCCCAACCGCAACTGCCCGGCCACGCCGAAGCTCCCGCCGGCGGCGCGTGTGCGTGCGATCAAGTCGGCCAGCTCGGCCTCCGACATCCAGCCATAGAGGCCCCGACCGTCCTTGACGAACGTGTCGACGAGCGCACCGGCGATCCCCGTGCGCTCCACCAACTGCGGTAGCCACGACGGGGCGAGCGCCGGTGGATCGAGGGCGCGGGCGTCGGCGTAGGCGGCGCCGATCACCGCGGTGCCGGGCCCCACAGCGTCGGCGACCGCGCTCATGATCGCCACCGCGCGGTCGAGCTCACGCACCCCGCGCAGCCCGACCTTGACGTACGCGGCCCCGGCGAGCCCGGCGCCGCGCGCGGCGAGCGCCGCGGTGTGCGGGAGGTCCGGCAGGTCACCCAGGGCCACGCTGATCGGAGCGGCGTCGCCCACGACCTCCACCACCTCCGAAATGACCCGCGGCGCCGGCGCGCCCAGCGCACCCTCGCGCGGATCCTTGACGTCGACGATGTCCGCTCCGCCGGCGACGGCGCGCCGAGCCTCCTCGGCCGAGACGACACTCACGAGCAGCCTGGGGCTCACGCCGCCGCGCGTCCCGAGCCGTCTCGCGCCACCCGTGCTCCCGTGCGATCGAAGTCGACCACGCGCACCTCGGTGCCCGGTCCCAACGTGGCGCGCAGCCGACCTGCCACGTCGGCGGCGCGCTCCGGACCGTCGACGATCCCGTACACCGCGGGGCCCCAGGAGCTCTGCCCGACCGCCCCGACCCCCAGCGCGTGCAGCGCCTCGACCACGGGGGCCGCGCGTGGATGGAACACGCCGCCCTGCTGGGCCGCGAACATCGATCCGATCTCGCGCTGGATCTCTGAGAGCGCGGCGCCGAACTCGTCGATGTCTCCCGTCACGAGCCCCGGCAGCAGGGCGGTCAGCACCAACCGCGACACGGGTGGCTCGATGGCGACCCGCTCCTGGTGCAGCAAACTGAAAAACCTTTCCTCAGCATTCCCGGACAGACCCTCGTCCCCGATCGGAAGCGCGAGCACGCAGCGCCAGTGCCCCGGCATCGGGTGCCGAGCCACGAGCGGGCTGATCGAGCCGCCCTCGCGCACGCCGGCCTCGACCACCAGACCCGGCGCCGCGAACGTCCAGCAGCCCACGCTCGACCGCGCGCCGCGGCCGCTCGCATCCGCCAGCTCCTCCGGCGCCGCAGAGACCCCGGCGAGGTCGGCCACCCCCTGCGCGATCGCCAGGCCAAGCTTGGTGCCCGATCCGAGCCCTACGTGGGGCGGGATCGCCTCGCGCACGTCCACCTCGATGCCGCCCGCGATGTCCGAATGCGTCCCGGGCCCGGCGCGCGAACGCGGTGGCGCGTTCCGCTTGGGACCCCCGCCCGGTCACCTCCTGGCCGGACGTTGACCTGACCGCGACGACCACCCGCGGTGACTCCACGGCCACGCCGCATCCCCCGAAGCGGCGCGCGCCGAGCCCGGCGGGATCGAGCATTCCGAAGTGCAGCCTGGCCGGCGCGGTGACCACGATCTCGGTCATGTCCGCTCGGCGACGTGGCGCCGCACATAGTCCATGGCGGCGCGCTCGCGGGGTCCGGCCGTCTTGTCCACCAGCTCCTGAAGCCGATCGAGCTCGGCCGACACGTGCCCGGCCCCGAGCCACTCCAGCCGCGATGCCAGGATCGACGCCTCGACGGCCGCGTGCCGGGCGCGGCACAGTCCGACCGGTTCCCGGGGCGCGCCGGTGCCCGAGGCCACGACACGCGCGCGGACCAACGACCGCGACAGCTCGCCGTCTACCGGCGTGATCTCGGTCACAACCACCTCGCGCCAGGCGTTGGCGTCCTCGATCACCGAACCGGCTACCGCGGTGGCGGGGCGCAAGGCCGGGCGGGGATGGCCGAGCGCCGCCTGTACGAACAGGAGCACGTCATCGGTGAGGTGGACGACCGCCTCGCCGCGGACCTGGAGGTTGCGCAGAGTCCGCGTCGCGTCGAAGGGCCAGAACGTGAGCTCTTCCTCGCCCCAGCGCACCCCCATCGCCGCGCAGTTGACCATGCCGTCTGGTCCGGTCGTGGTCACCACGGTCTCGATCAGCGGATACGGCTCACCGGCATCAGCCGACAAGGCTGAAGAACTCCTGGCGCGTGCGTGCATCGGAGCGCAGCGAGCCGCGCAACGCCGAGGTGATCGTTCGCGCTCCTGGCTTGCGCACGCCGCGGATCGTCATGCACATGTGCTCGGCGCTCAGCACCACCCCCACGCCCCGCGGCGCGAGCTCCTGCTCGAGCCAGTCGGCGATCTGGACGGTCATCCGCTCCTGGAGCTGGAGATCGCGGGCGAAGAACTCGACCACGCGCGCGAGCTTGGAGAGCCCGATGATGCTCTCCCCGGGCAGGTAGGCGACGTGGGCCACCCCGTGGAACGGCAACAGGTGGTGCATGCAGAGGGTCTGAAACGAGATGTCGCGCACCAGCACGAGCTCGTCGTAGCCCTCGTTGGGGAACACGGTCGCACCGAATTCGGCGGGGGTCACGAGCTCCGCGAACGAAGCGACCACGCGGCGCGGCGTCTCGAGCAGGTCCGGCGAGTCGACGTCGGCGCCGATCGCCTCCAGCAGATCTCGCGCGGCACGCTCGGCCGCGGCAAGGTCGATCTTCGCGGTGTCGATAACGCGTCCGGGCGTTGCCGGAGCCACCGCCCGCCGATCGCCGTCTCCCTGGTTCATTTCGTCAGCCTAACGCTCAGTCGAGTGGCCAGCTCGACGAGCATGCGCACGCCGTAGCCGGACGCGCCACGACCGATCGCATCGCCGCGGTCCTCGTCGAGCAGGGCCGGGCCGAGCATGTCGACGTGCGCCCACGGTCCCTCGCCGGCGAACTGCTGGAGGAACGTCGCGGCGACGATCGGGAAGCCGAAGCTCTTGCCCGCGGTGTTGCGCAGGTCAGCCACGGTCGAGTCGATCAGCGGCCGGTAGCGCGGATGAAGCGGCCACGGCCAGGCCAGGTCGCCGCTCGCGTTGCCGGCCTGCACTACGTCGTCGCGCCACTCTTCGTCCGGCGCGAAGACGCCCGCGTAGAGGTCGCCCATGCCGGCGCGCATCGCGCCGGTCAGCGTGGCCAGGTCGACGACGTGCGTGGCGCCGTCGCGGCGCGCGTACCACAGCGCATCGGCCAGGATCAGCCGTCCTTCAGCGTCTGGGTTGGTGACCTCGACCGTGAGGCCGGCCGCCGTCGTGATCACGTCGGTGGGCCGGATCGCGCTCCCGCTCAGCATGTTCTCGCAGGCCGGCACGACCCCGGTCACCGACAGCGGCAGCCCGAGCTCCGCGATCGCGCCGAGCGCCGCCACGACGGCCGCGCCGCCCGCCATGTCGGCCTTCTGACGCACGATGTCGTGCTGAGGCTTCAGGAAGTAACCGCCGGTGTCAAAGGTCACTGCCTTGCCGACGAGCGCCAGTCGCAGCGTTTCCGGCACACCGCTTGGGGCGTACCGAAGCACGATGAGACGCGGTGGAATTGGGCTACTCCCGCCCACCGCGGCGAGTGCACCCAGCCCGGCACTGACCGGGTCGACAATCTCACTGTCCAGGTGGGCAAACTTCACTACCCGATCGGACAGTCCGGTCGGCGACATCAGGTTGGGCGGCGCGTCGACCAGTTCGCGGGCGACGTTCGTCCAGCGGGCGACGAGCGCCGCGCGGTCGGCGACCGACGCGAGCTCGTCAGGGCACCCGCAGATCACGAACCGCTCGACGCCACGCGACGGCCTTGCGCGACGCCAACGACGCCCGTCGTAACCACCGAGCACAGCGCCCTCGGCCAGCGCGCGCACCTGCTCCTCGACAGCGAGCGGGAGCGAGGAATCCAGCGCCCACGCGGCCGTTCCGCCGCCCCGGCACGCGCGCACGGCGCGCGCCGCGGCCGTCCGCAGTCCCTCGACATCGGGCTCGACCGCGATCACCGCGAGCGGCGCGGCGCGGTCGCGATACACGATCGCGACCGGGTCAGCATCCGCTGCCGCGCGCTCCGGCACGCCAAGCTCGGAGGCCCGCGCGCCCACCGCCACCGCGACGAAATCAGCGCCGACCGAGTCCGGGCCGGCCGAAGTTACCTGGATGATCATCGTTCGGAGGAGGCCCTTTCAGCGGCTTGCACTGGGTGTGTAAGATGGGGACGGAAGTTGAACTCTAAGAGGAGAGAGGCATCCCATGACTTGGATTAAGCCAAAGTTTGAGTTCATCGAGATGTGCTCGGAGGTCACTTCCTACCTCTATCACCGGTAGGACTCTGAAGCTGGCGTAGCCTCCGGCGTCCGCCTGGGGCTGCGCACCGCTTCGGCCAAACGTGCGCGTTCGGATTCTCGGCTCGGCCGCCGGGGGTGGGTTTCCGCAATGGAATTGTCGCTGCCCGACGTGTGAGGCGGCCCGGGTCGGCGTCCGGGCGCGACCTCGGACGCAATCGTCGCTGGCCATCCGCGGCGGCGAGGGCCCGTGGTTTCTCGTGAACGCCTCGCCGGACGCGCGCCAGCAGCTCGAGGCGATCACCGAGCCGCACCTCGACGGGGTCAGAGCGCCGCCGATCGCCGGCGTGCTCCTGACCGATGCCGAGATCGACCACACGGCCGGACTCCTGCTCCTGCGCGAGTCGGGGGCCCCTGTGCGCGTCTACGGCGAGGCGGGCGTCGAGCACGCGCTCCGACACGGGTACCCCGTGCTCTCGATGCTCGAGCGCTACTGCGGAGCGGAGTGGCAGACGCTCGAGCCGGAGCGCGCGCAACCGCTCGACGGCTCGAGCCTCGTGGTCGTGCCGTTCGGCACGGGCGGTGACGCGCCGCGCTACCTGGATGGGACGGGCGTCGAGCTCGAGGCGAGCGGATTCGTGTTCCGGGACAGCGCCGGCGGCGGGGTGCTCACCTACGTCCCCGGGCTGGCCCGCCTGGACGACGCCGTCCTTGCGCACCTTGCCGCCAGCGACGTCGTGTTGGTCGACGGCACCTTCTGGCGCGACGACGAGCTAGCTCAGCTCGGCATCTCGACTCGGAGCGCGCGTGACATGGGACACCTTCCGCTGTCGGGGCCGGGTGGGACGCTCGAGGTACTCGCCGGGCTGGAGCGACCGCGCAAGCTGCTCGTCCACATCAACAACACCAACCCGATCCTGCTCGAAGACTCGCCCGAGCGGGCCGAGGTCGTGCGCGCGGGCGTTGAGGTCGCCTACGATGGACTCGAGGTCGAGCTGTGATCGAGACTGTCACCACACCGACGGGCGAGCGGAAACCGGCGGCGCCCGAAGAGTTCATCGCCGAGCTGCGGGCACAGGGGACGCGTTATCACCACCTGCATCCCTTTCACCGCCGCATGGACGGCGGCGAGCTGACCCGCGAGGAGCTCCAGCGGTGGGTCACGAACCGCTTCTACTACCAGAAATGCATCCCGCTCAAGGACGCCGCGATCATGTCCAACTGCCCCGAGGTCGAGGTCCGGCGCGAGTGGATCCAGCGGATCATCGACCACGATGGGACGGCGGTCCGGACGGGCGGGATCGAGTCGTGGCTGCGCCTCGGCGAGGCGCTCGGCGTCTCGCGCCGTGAACTCGAGTCGGAGCGCGGCGTCCTCCCGGGGGTTCGCTACGCGGTCGACGCGTATGTGAACTTCGCGCGCCAGAGTCCGTGGATCGAGGCGGTGGCGTCTTCGCTGACCGAGCTGTTCGGCCCGGCCGCGATCCGCGTGCGGCTCGAGGCGCTCGAGCGTCACTACGACTGGATCGATCCGGCCGGCCTCGAGTACTTCCGCACGCGGCTCGTGAAGGCGCCCCGCGACGCGGATTACGCGCTCGAGCTCGTGGTCGAACGCTGTCGCACACGCGACCAACAGGATGCCGCGGTGGCGGCTTTGCGATTCAAGACCGAGGTGCTGTGGGCGCAGCTCGATGCCATCGAGCTCGGCGACTCCCAACCACCGGGACCGGCGGCATGACGCACCCCCGCCTCGCCACCGGCGCGCGACTGCGCTACGACGACGTGCGCGAGGAGCATCTGCTGCTGGTTCCCGAAGGTGCCGTGCGGCTCAATCCGAGCGCGGCGGAGGTGCTGGAGCTATGCGACGGCCAGCGCTCGGTGGACGAGATCGTGGGCGTGCTCGCCGCGCGCTACGAAGGCGCTGACCTGAGCGCCGACGTGCGCGAATTGGTCGACGGGATGGCGGAGAGGGGTCTCCTGGTCGATGCCGCCACCTAAACCGTTCACGCTGATCGCGGAGCTGTCCTATCAGTGCCCGCTGCACTGCCCGTACTGCTCGAACCCGGTCGACATCGGCGCGGGCAAGTACCACCAGGAGCTTGAGACAGCACATTGGCTGCGCACGTTCGACCAGGCACGCGCGCTGGGCGTCCTTCAGCTCGCCCTGACCGGCGGCGAGCCGATGCTGCGCCGCGATCTGGCGGAGCTGTGCGCCGGCGCGCGCGACGCGGGCCTCTACTCCTCTCTGATCACCGCGGGCACCCTGTTCACCCGCGAGCGTGCCGAGGCCCTGAAGGCGGCCGGGCTCGACCACGTGCAGATCTCGATCCAGAGCCCCAACCCGGCGGAGAACGACCGCATCGCGGGCAACCGATCGTTCGAGAAGAAGATCGCGGCAGCGCATGCCGCCCGCGAGCTCGGCTTCCCGCTGACCATCAACTGCGTCCTGCACCGACAGAACCTGGATCGCATCGAGGAGATCCTCGATCTGACGTTGCAGCTCGGGGCTGGGCGGCTGGAGCTCGCCAACACCCAGTACTACGGCTGGGCCGTCGTCAACCAGGAGGCCCTGCTGCCGACCTGGGAGCAACTCCGGCGCGGCGAGGAGGCGGTGCAGCGCTTCCGCGAGCGAGTCGGGCCGTCAGTCGACGTTCTGTGGGTGCTGCCCGACTTCTACGAGGATCTTCCCAAGCCGTGCATGGGCGGCTGGGGGCGCACGGCGATCGTGGTCGCCCCGAACGGCGACGTGCTGCCCTGCCAGGCGGCGTCGACGATCCCCGGTCTCGAGTTCGCCAACGTCCGCGAGCATCCACTCGAGTGGATCTGGAACGAGTCCGACGCGTTCACGCGCTTCCGCGGCACCGACTGGATGCAGGAGCCTTGCCGCTCGTGCCCGCTCGGACGCCAGGAGGAGGACTGGGGCGGCTGCCGTTGCCAGGCGCTCCGGCTGACCGGCGACGCGACCGCCACCGATCCGGTGTGCCAGTTCTCATCCCATCACGAGCACGTCGTGTCGATGCGAGAGTCGGCGCAGACGGACGAGTTCGTGTATCGCACGATGAAGAGACCGGCTCGAGTCTGATCGATGGGCGCGGGGGCCAATTCGGCAAACTATTTCTGATGACGCAAGACCCGTACATTCCAGCCGGGGCAGGCGGTCTGAGCGTTCCCCTCGCCGACCGCTCCCAGCTGTCGATCTTCCCGCGGCTCTCGACGTACTCCCAGATCGTGGCAAAGCTCCAATGGGAGCCCGCCGCGATCGACCTCGCCCCCGACGCCGAAGCCTGGCCCGGGCTTCCGGACGAGCGCCGCCGCCGTCTGACCACGCTGCTGTCCGGGTTCCGCGTCGCCGAGGACTCCGTCGCCGAGCACCTCACGCCGTTCGCCGACCGCGCCGAGCACGTCGACACGATGATGATGTGGATCTTCTTCCTGCAACGCCGCGACGAGGACCGGCACGCCCTGTTCTTCGACCGCATCGCGGCCGAGGTTCTGGGGCTGCCGGGAGACACTCCGGACGAGCGACGGGCCGCCGCGCGCGAGCACGTCCCGGCCGCGTTCCTCGAGTTGTTCGAAGAGCGGCTCCCGAAGATGGCGGCCGAGATCGGCGCCAAGCGCACCGGCATCCTCGAGGGCGTCCGGTTCTACCACATGGTGCTCGAAGGCGCCGTGTTCACGGCCGGCCAGCGCGCGCTGCTCGACGACCTGGAGGACGGCGCGCTGCCCGGAATACACAAGGGCGTTGAGAACGTCGAGCGCGACGAGCGCTGGCACGTCGGCTTCGGCGTGCGCTGCCTGACCGAGGCCAAGGATCCCGACGTCCTCCTCGACCAGGTTCTGGCCGTCGCCACCGAGGCGGCGGCCGCGTGGGGAGACGCGGTGCCCGAGGCAACCCGCGAGTACGCCGTGAACCTGTGCCGGCGGCGGCTGTCGATCGCGGGCCTGGGCGACGCGCTGCCGGCTGCCTGAGCCTTAGAGCCGCCGGTTTTGTACTTACGGCCATAGCCGTCTCCCGGCTCGGTTGGTATCCAACCTGCGAGCGTGTAAAGCGCGGGCTTGCAGGGTAAAAACCTGCTGCCCAGGAACCTACGGTTGCGTAGCTTTGGACCGGATTCACGTGACCCACAGAAAGACGAGCCACGATTGCGATGAGGTATTTGACCGACGGCATCCACCTGTACGAGATCGCCGCCCAGCGCACCGTCCAGAACTACGGGCTGCGACGCGGGACCATCCGCTACGTGATCATCCGCGATTGCGTCAGCGAGGCGACCGCCACGATCGACGACCTGCAGCTCGCCGCGCTGTCCGAGGTTCGCTGAGCGCAAATTGCGCAAATCGGTCCAGGCTCGCCGCGTTTATCTTGTACAGAAACGCACTTGGTGTACAGGTCGCGCGTGCGCGACCGAACGCGGGAGAATGGGAATGGCGTACCTCACGGATGGGGTTCACCTGTACGAGATCGTCGACCGGCGCACCGTGCAGAACTTCGGGCTCAGGCGGGGCACGATCAGCTACGTGCTGATCCGGGATTGCGTCAGCGAAGCGGTGGCCAGGATCGACGATCTGAACCTGGCGGCGCTGTCCGAGGTACACCTCGACGGGCTGAACCTGGGCTGACCCCGGCCAGTTGGCTCTAACAGCGCGAACGGTCAGTTACGCAACTGCTCGGGGTCCCAGCCCAGGCAGACGCAGCCGTAGCGCTGACCCTTCACGTGTAGCGGCACCGACAGCGTCGTCAGCACCGCACCGGTGTCGCGTGCGTAGGTCTGAAGCAGGAACGGGCGGCCGTCGTGCTCGGGCTCGGTCAGGACCGCGCCGGCTGCGGTGATCTGCCGTCGAGTGAGCTTCTCGCTCGGCAGCTCGACCCCGAGGCCCATCCGCGAGGCGCGCGTCAGCGCCGGTGACTCGAGGAAAAAGCGCTTGGTGCGGTTGCCGGCCAGGTCCTTCGCCGGGTCGCCCGTGATGTCCCGGGTGACCACGCTGTTGTGCGCCGGGGCGTACGCGTTGAGGTCGAACGGCAGTGCGAAGGTCAACCCGGGCTCGGCCTTCAGCACCGCATCCATCCGCTCCATCATCGCCCGGTCGACGATCGCGTCGTAGGCGGTGTGGTACTTGGGAGGGGAGAAGCCCGCCGGATCCGCCCGCGAGACGTCGAACAGCCGTCCGAAGCGCGCGATCAGCGCGCCCGTCGCTTCCTGGTAGGAGAGCTCGAGCACCTGCGAGAGGCTCACCCGGCGTTCGTCGATGGCCGCCTCGAAGATCGTCTCGAGCTCGTGAGCCAGCTTTTCGCAGCGGTCGCGCAGGCGCGAGATCACTCCGCCGGTGTCGAATCTCCCCAGGATGACCGATGCGCGTTCGGTGCCCGCGGTCAGGTCGAGCTGTGCGCGCGCCACCGCCTCCGCCTGCTGCTCGATCTCGGCGCTGCCCGCGGTGATCGCCCGAAGACTGGCATCGATCGCCTGCACGTCAGCGCGCTGGTCGCCCGCCAGCTCAGCGATCTGCACCGCCCGGTCGTTCGAGGAGCCGATCGCTGTAGCGATCCGCTCGAGGACTTCGAGGCCGGTGTCGGCGTCCTTGGTGCTTTCGGCCGACTGCTCGCGGGCGGTCGACGCAGCCGCCACCGCCTCCTCCATGTGCGAGCGCGTGCGGGTCACGGTCTCCCGGATCCGGGCCGTCTGCGATGCCGTCTCCGAGGCCAGCTTGCCAACCTCGTCGGCCACCACCGCAAACCCGCGCCCGTGCTCCCCCGCGCGGGCCGCCTCGATCGCTGCGTTGAGCGACAACAGCTTGGTCTGGTCAGCTATCCGGCTGATGATTGCCGAGAACTCGCCAATGCTGGCGAGCTCGTTGCGAGCCAGCGACTCGACCAGCTCGTGGACGCGGACCACGTGTTCGCCGATCTGGCGAGTGGAGTCGATCAGGGGTCGGAGGACCTCCAGGCCACGCGAGCTTTCCTCCGAGAGCTGATCGGCGAGTCCGGCCGACTCGTCGGCCGACTGCGCCGCCTGCTCGGCGCTTGCCCGCAGCGAGGACGAGCGCGCGGTCAGATCCTCCAGCTGATCGGCGAGGTGCTGCACGCTGTCGCTGATGAACGAGACCGCCAGCGAGCTGCGCGCAGCTCCGCATGAGAACTCGGATGTGATCTGGGCCAGCGCATCGAACGCGCGCGAGACGTCGCCGCTGAGCTCTCCGAGCTCGCCATCGCGGCGGGACAGATCGTCGAGAGACCAGGCTCCGCCGGGCTCGCGCGCGGCGAGGCGGTCGTCGGTCTCGGTGAGCTGTCCGGTGGTCATCATGAGATCAGTTCCCTCAGGGGAATCGTCCAGGACGCTCCGGACTTGATGTCCGCACGGTTACATCATCGGGCAAGCGTCACAGCGAGTCCTCACGCCGCACGCGCGGCGCTCGCCGCGAGTGGCGCGGTGGCGATCCGCACCTCCACGGCGTGAGCGCCCGGACGGACCTCGACCGGCTGCCCCGATCGCTCGAACACCGAGAGCATGCTGCGGTTGCCCGGGAGCACCTCGGCCACCAGGGTCGCGATCCCCTGCTCGCGGGCGGCCGCGATCAGGTGCGCGAGCATGATCGAACCAAGGCCGCGGCCCTGCCACTGATCGGTGACGAGGAACGCGACCTCCGCCCGGTCCCCACCCAGGCGGTATAGGGCGGCGTGGGCGACCACCGTCGGGTGGCCGGGGACACGCGCGACCACCCCGACGTCGCCCGGCTGCGAGCAGTCTGCCAGCGACGCGGCGGTCCGATCCGGATCGATCGCCCCGAAGAAGCGGGAACGAAGCGCATCGGCCGAGATCCCTTCCAGGAACCGGCGCAGCGCGGGCTGATCGCCGGCGCGCACCGGCCGCAGCCCGAGCACCGACCCGTCACGCAGGCGCGTGACCGGCGAGCGCCGGGTGCGGGCGAGATCGACAACGGTCGCGGACATCGCGATCGGCATCGACCGATCGGCGGGCCTCGATTCCGCTCCGGACGTGTTCTAGACGGACGTACCGCCCGCCCGTTTAGCTCAGCGAATGAGGCCCTCGGCGCGCGCCCACGCCACGGTCTTGCGGATCGTCTCGCGCGGCTCGGTGTAGCGCAGGCCAAGCTCGCGCTCGGCCCGGGAGCCGTCATAGCGGTGGCCGTGCAGCAGGGTTCTGACCATCTCCCGGCACACCGGGGGGCGCCGCCCGGCCAGCCGGAAAGCGCGTTCGGTGACGGCCGCGGCCACCGTGGCGACGCCGCGGGGCACGAGCCGCGGGCGGGCCTGAACGCCGGCCACGTCGGCGGCCAGAGCGAGTGCTCGCTCGATCGGCAGCGTCATGCCGTTGATCAGGTAGCGCTCGCCGGGCGCGCCGCGCTCGCAGGCCAGGAGGTGTGCGGCGACGCAATCGTCGATGTCGACCAGGCTCACGACCGTGGGGACGAACACCTTGAGCCGGCCGTCGAGGAAGGCGAGCAGGAACCGACCGGTCCCCCCGGCGCGTCCCGGGCCCTGTACCGAGGAGGGATTGACCAGGACCAGGTCCTGTCCGAGCTCGCGTGCGGCAATCAGCGCCGCGCGCTCGCCCTCGGTCTTGGTCCGCTCGTAGGTCGAGAGATACCAACCGCGGTGCACGGTCTGTTCGGTGCCGACCGTTCCGGGCGGCTCGCCAATGGTGGCCGCCGAGGACGTGTGCACGAGCCGCGTGAGGCCGGCGCGCGCGGCGGCCCGCACGGCGGCCACCGCGCCGTCGACGTTCATGCGCTCCATCGGTCGCGGATCCTCGATGCACAGCGAGTTCACGCCCGCGACGTTGAACGCGTACGTGCACCCCTCCATGCCGTTCGCGAGCGCGTCGACGTCATAGCCCTCACCGCGCACGACCTGCACGCCGCGGGCTGACAGGGAGTCTGCCGCGGCGTCGGAGCGGGCCAGCCCCACCACCTCGTCCCCACGCTCGAGCAGCCGGCTGACCAGCGCGGTGCCGATCACGCCCGTCCCGCCGGTGACGAACACACGCGCCACGCGGACTCCTAGGAGCGCAACGCCGCCGAGAACTGGACGATGTAGTCGATGCCCGACCAGGCGGTGACCAGGGCGGCGATCACCATCGCCCACTGATCGAGGTAGGCGCCGGCGATCACCACGTCCAGGCGCAGGATCGCCAGCGTGATCGCGATGAACTGCACCGTGGCCTTCCACTTGCCGAGCATCGAGGTCTCGAAGCGCCGGCCGCCCGATTCGACCGCGGCGCGCAGCCCGAGGATCGTGAACTCGCGCGCAACGATGACCAGCGCCACCCAGGGCGAGGCGCGGTGCACGGCGACCAACGCGATCAGCGCCGCGGTGACCAGCAACTTGTCGGCGGTCGTGTCGAGGAACGCGCCCAGGCGCGTGGTCACTCCCCAGCGGCGGGCCAGCCGCCCGTCCAACCAGTCGGTGGCGGCGGCGAGCACGAACACGATCGCGCCGGCGGTGTAGGAGTGGGTCAGAACGAGTGCCATCACCGCCGGGCAGGCGACGACCCTCAGGCCGGTGCCGGCCGCGAGCACCCTCGAGGAGCGCAGCGAGCTGGTCATCCCGGCCTCCACGTGGGCATGAGCGTATCTCACAGCAGAGCGGCCCCGAGCGCCCGGGCGGCCGCCGCGCCGTCGGCGTCGAGCGCCTGGCGCGCCGCCCCCTGGGCCTCAGCGAGCTCAACGCCGCGCAGCGCCTCTTTGACTTCCGGCACGAGCGCCGGCGCCATGCTCAGCTCGGTGACGCCCAGCCCGGCCAGCAGCATCGCCGTGGGCGGGTCGCCGGCGAGCTCGCCGCAGACCCCGACCCAGCGCCCGTGCGCACGTGCTCCATCGACGGTCGCCTGGACCAGTCGGAGCACCGCCGGTTGCGGACCGGTCAGGAGCGATGCGAGGCGCTCGTCGCCACGCTCGGCCGCCATCGTGTACTGGGTGAGGTCATTGGTCCCTAGCGAGAAGAAGTCGACGTGCTCGGCCAGGTTTCTCGCGGTCAGCGCCGCGGCGGGGACCTCGACCATGATCCCGAACTCGAGCGGCGCGTCGATCCCGGTGTGGGCTCGCGCCTGCGTCAGCGCCTCGCGGGCGGCCTCGATCTCGGTCAGCGTCGCGACCATTGGGAGCATCACCTTGAGCGGGTGATCGGCGGCCACACGGAGGATCGCGCGCAGCTGGGTGGCGAGGACCTCGCGGCGCTCGAGCGTGAGCCTGATGCCACGGACGCCCAGGAACGGGTTGGCCTCCGGCGGCATCGGCAGCGCCGGGAGCGGCTTGTCGGCGCCGGCGTCGAGCGTGCGTACGACGAGCGGCCGGCCGTCCAGGGCACGGGCGATCTCCCTGAGCGTCTCCGCCTGCTCCTCCTCGCCGGGCAGCTCAGCTCGGTCCAGGAACAGGAACTCGGTGCGCAGCAGCCCGACCCCCTCGGCCCCCAGTTCGACGGCCTTGGACGCCTCCGCGGCCGAGCCGAGGTTCGCGAACACCTCGATCCGCTTGCCGTCCTTGGTGGCGCCGGTTTCGTGCGCCCGCTCGCGGGCTCGGGCGCTGCGCTGCGCCGCGCGCTCACGGCGCTCCTCGGCATCGCGCTGGACCTCTTCCGCCGGGTCGATCTGGAGAGTGCCTTCGTCGCCGTCGAGGAGCAGGGTCGTGCCGTCGGGGATGCCCAGCACCGCGTCGCCCAGGCCGACCGCCGCGGGGAGCCCGAGCGCGCGGGCCAAGATCGCCGCGTGGGCGGTCGCCGTGCCGTGCGCGGTGACGATTCCGGTGACGGTCGCCGGGTCGAGCGCGGCCGCGTCGGCCGGCGTGAGCTCCCCGGCGATCACGATGCCTTCGGAGGCATTGCGAGCGGGCTCGCCCGTCAAGGCGCCCACCACCCGGCGCCCCACGTCGAGCACGTCGGTCGCACGTTCTCGCAGCAGCGGTTCGTCGAGCGCCCGGTAGCGCTCCGCGACCTCCTGCGCCGCGTCGTAGAACGATCGCTCGGCGGTGGCGCCGGCATCGATCGCCCGCTGAGCCGGATCGAGGAGCGCGTCGTCGTCGAGCAGCACCAGGTGGGCGTCGAAGATCGCGGCCTCGGCGTCGCCGGCGCGAGCGGCGACCGTCTCGCGGTCGCGCTCGATCGCGGCCTTGGCGGCGTCGGTCGCCTCGGTCAGGCGCCGGCGCTCCTCGTCCGCGTCGCCGGCCGGTCGATCCGGCGGAGGACCGAACGCGCCGTGCAGGTGGTGGGCCGGACCGACGGCCAGGCCGGCCGAGGCGGGGACGCCAGCGAGGATGTCGCCGGAGGCCGGAGCTGGTACCTCCTCGCGTGCCTTGCTGGCTGGCCAGCCAGGCTGTGGGGGGCGGGTGGCGGCCGTGGACGGCGGCGCTCCTGTCGCGACACCGTCGCCGAAGCCGTCGTCGGCGAGCCCGGCGAGCGCGGCGAGCACCTCGTCGGCCTGCGGCCCAGAGGCGGTGACGGTCAGCGTGTCTCCGAACCGCGCGCCGAGCGCCACCACATTTGTCAGGCTGGTCGCCTTCACCGGCGGGCCCCCGCCAGCCTTACCAACGTACACCTCCGCGTCGAATCCGCGCACGGTCTCGACGAAGCGGGCGGCCGGTCGCGCGTGCAGTCCGATCGCGTTGCGCACGGTGATCGAGGCCTCGGCGTCGGCGGGCGCAGCCGGCGGCGAGGCCTCCGGCGAGTGCGGCTCGTCTTCCGCGACGCCGAGTTGCGAGGACTTCATGGCGAGCGCCCCGCGCGCCTCCGCCGCCACCTCATCCAGCGACGCGCCACCGCTCGCGGCCGCCGCGGCCGCCACCGCGCCCTCGACGAGCGGCGCCTCGCTCATCAACACCTTTCCCGGCGGGTCCTCGAGCAGCTCGATCGCGAACTCCGTGCTCATCAGCGCGCTCCCGAGATCCATGAGCACGAGCACCCCGTCGTCGGACATGGCCTCTTCGATCGCGGCCCGCACGCGCTCGGCGTCCGTCCCCAGGACCCCGGGCTCCGACGTGCCTCCCGCGGCCTTGATCGCCAGCTCCTCACCCCCCATTTCCCGCGCGAGCGCGACGACGCCCTCGGCCAGCGCGTCGCTGTGGGACACGACCACGATCCCGACCATGCTCAGCCCTCAGAGCCCGTAGGCGCGGTGCAGATAGTCGATCGGGTGGACCGACTTATGCCCAGTGGCGTGGGCGATCTGCCAGCGGCACGTTTCGCTGTCGCAAGCGACCTCGGTTGCCTCGGAGTCGCGAACCTGGCCGAACAGGTCCGCCCCAACCGCCATCGCGATGTCGTACTTCTCGGCCTTCAACCCGTAGGTGCCGGCGATGCCGCAGCACCGGGCGTTCCCCTCGGTGACTTCGAGGCCTGGGATCAGCGCGAACAACTCGAGCGCGGGCTTGCCGATCCAGTGGCCCTGCTGCTGACACGGCGCGTGGTAGAAGATGTGCTCGTTGACCGGCTTGAAATCGGTCTTCAGCTCGCCGCGGTCGTGGAGCTCGAGCAGCAGCTCGCAGATGTCGTACGTCCGCTCCGACACCAACTTGAGGTCGGGATCCTCCTCGAGCGACAGGATCTCGCGGGCCTCGCGCTTGAGCATCAGCGTGCAACTGGTGGCGTTCCCGACGATCAGCGTGTCGGGGTCATCGCGAACGTACGGCACGAGCGCATGCGCCAGTCGCAGCACGACCTTGCGCGCGTCGTCGAACAAGCCGCTCGACTGCAGCGGCAACCCGCAGCAGTCCTGCTTGGGCACGACGACCTCGAACCCGTGGTGCTCGAGGATCTGTACGACCTTCTGGCCTTCCCAGGGCTCGTAGTACTCGGTCCCGCAGCCGTGGAAGTAGACGATCTTGCGCCCGGTCTTCGGGCTCGGGTGCGCCTTCGCCCAGCGTGAGAAGCGCTGACGGGCGAACTCCGGCGCCGGCGCGTCGCGGTGGATCTTGAGCAGCTTCTCGCCGAGGATGCGCAGGGGCTTCATGTCGATCGTCAGGTTGGCGAGCGGCGCCACGGGGCCGCCGCCGGCGCGGCCGAGCCAGGTCGGTCGCGTGATGATCCGGTCGCGCAGCGGGAAGCCCTTCTGGCGCTTGAGCTTGTTGCGCGCCTGCGAGTTGATCTCGGCGATCTTCACCCCCTGCGGGCAGACCATCGAGCAGATGCCGCACCCCGAGCAGTAGTCGACCGACGAATCGACCGACGGCTCGTCGGCGATGCGGTATCGCTCGGCCTGGGGGCCGGCGTACTTCGGCCCTGGGAACAGCGGGCTCACGTTCGAGACCGGGCACTGCGTCTCGCAGATCGTGCACTTGACGCAGTGGTCGAGCGATCCGCGCATCAGCTGCTCGAGCACGTTGTGATCGCTCATGCCGCAGCCCCCGCGGGAGTCCCGGACCGGGACAGGACGAGCTGGGCGGCATGCGAGCCGCTGGCCAGCGCGATCCCCTCGCCCGACCCCTCGCGCCATGGCACCGCGCCGGGGAGCGCGGCACCGGCCACCACCACGTTCTCCGCCCCCTCGGCCCGCAGTTCCCCGTCGACCGCTACGCCGACCCGAGCCATCGGCTGCTCCGCGAGGTAATCGCCGACGAAGCGCGGCTCGCCCTCGGCCGGAAGGCCTCTCAGGGTGAGACCGAATACGCGGTCATGCGTCGCCCAATGGGAGTCGAGCTCGATCGCGCCCGAGTTGAACCCGCCGGCCGCGAGCACGAACCACGGTGCCGCGTACCGCGCGTTGTGGCCGGCGGACCGGGTCGCCACCGACGCCACCCGCGACCCGTCCCGCTCATACGACACGACCTCGCCGCCGAGCACGAGTCGTCCGCCCGCACCTCGCAGCGCCGTCCGCAGGATCTCGTACAGCCGCATGCCCGGGACGGACGGCGGAAGCGTGGGAATCTCGAACACGCGACGGCCGAGTCGATGCTGAAGGTCGGACCAGGCACCGTGCGGATCGCGGATGCCGAGCACGGCGGGCAGTCCGACGCGCTCATCGGCCTGGAGCTTGAGCGCGAGCCGGCCCGCGAACGCAGCGCGCCAGCTCGGGTCGTCGAAGCGGCGCGCGAGGCCGAGGGAGTTCTGATCGGCGCGATCGGCCTCGAGCTCCGCCTCGACGGAGCGCGCCGGGACGCCGACCCGACTCAGGTTCGCCGCGCACAGGGCTGAATGGAAGTCGCGCAGCGTGCGGGTGCCGACGACGCACACGCGCTCGGCCGCCGCCGAGTCGCCCGCGGCCATCGTCTCAGGAACAACCGCCGACGGGCGCAGCACGCCGACCGCGCTTGGAAGCAGGTAGTTACGGTCCAGATTGCCGAGGTACCGATACCCGGGCAGCGGTCCGGCGTCGACGCGCGACTGAAGCCACCGGACCGCTTCGGCGACGGCGTCGGCGTCGAGCGTCGCATACGGGTGATCCGGATGGCGGGAGACGAACTCCGCCATCTCGCCGCTCGGCGACTCGACACGATCGGGCGCGTACCCGAGCACGTCGATGGTGCCCGGCGCCAGATGCGTCGACCCGACTCCCTTGGCCAGGACACAGACCCGCGCGCCGCCCTCGGCGAGCCGCGCGCCCGCGACGAGGCCGGCGGTGCCGGCGCCGATAACGACCGCGTCGTAGTGAAGCTCGCCTCTCACGAGGGCACCGCCTCCGCGTGCGGCGTCGCGGGCAGATGCTCGACGTCGAGCACCCCCTGGAAGATCCAGTCGTCGAGGCGGGCCTGCCGGAGCTGGTCGCCGTAGAGGATCGGCCACGTGCCCTTCCACCGCTCCTTGAGGAAGTCGAGCAGCGATGCGTCGGCCTGCTCGGCGGTCAAGCCGTCGAGCCCGTGCAGCACCCCGGCGGCACGGTAGATGCAGAAGCCGCCCTGACACGGACCCATCGCGAGCCGGAGCAGGCGGCGGATGTCGTCGAGGTTCGTGGTGGCGCGGCGGCGGATCGACTCCTCGAGCTTCCAGCGCGGAACCAGTTCGCATTCGCAGATGAGCTGCTCGTCGGCGAGGTGCTTCTCCTTGCGCTCGAGCCGCTCGCCGAGGATGTACGTCGAGCGCTCCTCGGAGCCGGGGAGCGGCTCGGTCCTGGTCGTGCACGGACGCTCGTCCCCGAGATGGCGGCTGACCGCGGCCATCGTGTCCTCCGCCATCAGCCGGAACGTCGTGAGCTTGCCGCCGGTGATCGTCACGAACCCCTTGACACCATCGCGCTCGGCATGGTCGAGCAGCGCGTGTGCACGTGTGACATCGCGCGTCTGGGTGTCGGATGCCTTGGCGTCCTCGAACAGCGGACGCACGCCGGTCCAGACGCGCATCGCCCGCGCCTCGCGGAAGCCCGGCACGAGCTTCTCGCCGTCGTCGAGCATCCGATCGACCTCGGACGGGGGTACCCGGTGGTCGTCGGGATCCTCGGTGTGCTCGTCGGTCGTGCCGATCACGCACACCGTCCGGATCGGCACGATGATGTCCCCGTCGGTCGGCATCTGACAGCGGTTGATGCACGTGTTCACAATGCGGTGATTCATCGCGATCATGATTCCGCGGCCCGGCAGCACACGGACGCCTTCGATGCCGGCCATGTCGGCCACCTGACCGGCCCACGCGCCGGACGCATTCACCGTCACCCGGGCCTCGACGTCGAGTTCCTCGCCGGTCACATGACCGCGCAGGCGAGCTCCGGTGATCTCCTCGCCGCTGCGATGGATCGCCACCACCGCGTGGTAAGGCAGGATCCGTGCGCCGCGCTGCTGAGCGCCCCGGGCCATCGCCCAGACGGTCTTCCAGACGTCGATGTTCCCGTCGGGAACGCGGAACACGCGCGAGACATCCGGGTTGAGCCGCGGCTCCTCGCGTAGCGCTTGCGCGGGATCGACCTCCTCGCAGTCGACGCCGGTGGCGCGGCACCCCTGCTTGAACTTGTCGGCGTAGGCGGGGTCATCCCACGGCGTGGTGACGAAGAAGCCGCCGATGTCCTCGATGCAGTCCGCGGCGATGTTCCTGAGAATGCGGTTCTCGTGGATGCACTCCTCGGCGGCGTGCGGATCCTTGACCGCATAGCGCCCGCCGGAATGGAGCAGGCCGTGGAACCGGCCGCTCGTGCCTTCGGCCAGGTCCAAGCGATCGGCGAGCACCACGTCGTAGCCGCGCAGCGCCGCGTCCCAGGCCACGCCGGCGCCCGTGGCGCCCCCACCGATCACCAGGACGTCGGTGCTGAGCGTGGCCATGGGTGGCAGCCTACCGGGCGGTCGAGGGCGGCCGCCAGGGCCGCCCTCACCATCACCCTGTTAGCTCGACGAATCGAACCAGTCGAACGTCCGCGTGACCGCGCGCTTCCAGTACTTGTAGTACTCGTCGCGCTTCTCGGCGTCCATCTTGGGCTCCCAGCGCTTGTCCTCGGCCCAGTTGTCGCGGACCTCCTGCGTGCTGCTCCAGAACCCGACGGCCAGTCCGGCCGCATACGACGCGCCGAGCGCGGTCGTCTCGGCCACTTGGGGACGGATCACCGGCACCCCGAGGATGTCGGCCTGGAACTGCATCAGCAGGTCGTTGGCCACCATGCCGCCGTCGACCTTGAGCTCGTTGAGCGTGACGCCGGAGTCGGCCTCCATCGCGTCCATCACCTCACGGGTCTGGAAGGCGGTCGCCTCCAGCGTGGCCCGCGCGATGTGGCCGGCGTTGACGTAACGCGTGAGCCCGGCGAACACGCCGCGAGCGTTGGACTTCCAATACGGGGCGAACAGGCCGCTGAACGCCGGCACGATGTACAGGCCGCCGTTGTCGTCGACGGTTTGCGCCAACTCTTCGACCTCGGGCGCGGCCTTGATCATCTTGAGGTTGTCGCGCAGCCACTGCACGAGCGCCCCGGTGATCGCGATCGAACCCTCGAGCGCGTATACCGCGTCCTCGTCGCCGATCTTGTAACAGGTGGTGGTCAGCAGGCCGGACTTGGACTGCACGGGCTCGGTGGCCGTGTTGAGCAGCATGAAGTTGCCCGTGCCGTACGTGTTCTTCGCATCGCCGGTGTCGAAGCACGCCTGCCCGAACGTCGCCGCCTGCTGGTCGCCGAGGTCGCCGGCGATCTGGATGCCCTTCAGCGCGCCGGACTTGACCTCGCCGTACACCTCGCTCGACGCCTTGATCTCGGGCAGCATCGACATCGGCACGCCGATCGTCTTGGCGATCTCCTCATCCCAGGCGAGCGTCTTGAGGTCCATCAGCATCGTCCGGCTGGCGTTGGTGATGTCGGTGATGTGCAGGCCGCCGTCGGTGCCGCCGGTCAGGTTCCAGATGCACCAGGTGTCGATGTTGCCGAATATCAGGTCGCCCGCCTCGGCCTTCTCGCGCGCCCCGTCGACGTTGTCGAGGATCCAGCGCACTTTGGGACCCGAGAAGTAGGTGGCCAGGGGCAAGCCGACCTTTTCACGGAAGCGATCCTGACCACCGTCGCCGGACAGCTCGTCGACGATCTTGTCGGTCCGGGTGTCCTGCCAGACGATCGCGTTCATCACGGGCTCGCCCGTGTTGCGATCCCACACCACCGCTGTTTCGCGCTGGTTGGTGATACCGAGCGCCGCGATGTCATCGCCGCTGGCGCCGGCCTTCTCAACTGCCTCGTCGATCACCTCCTGGCAGCGCGCCCAGATCTCCTTCGGATCGTGCTCGACCCAGCCCGGCTTGGGATAGATCTGCTCGTGCTCCTTCTGCGAGACCGATTCGACCCGGCCTTCGTGGTTGAAGACCATCGCCCGCGAACTGGTGGTTCCCTGATCCAGTGCGATTGCGTACTTCGCCATGCGTGTTCTCCTTTCAGCCCGCCAGCGCTTCAGCGGCGCTCTTGAAGAGGTAGTAGGTGGAGGTCGCACCGGGGTCCTGGTGGTCCTTGCTTCGTTCGCCCAGGTAGCTGGCGCGTCCCTTCCGTGCGATCAGCGGCGTCGTTGCCTTCATGCCTTCCTCGGCCGCCTGCACTGCCGCGCGTAGGCCGCCGTCGAGATCGGACGCCGCCTCGAGTGCCTCCACGGCGGGAGTCAGCGCGTCCACCATCGTCTTGTCGCCCAGTTCCGCCTTGCCGCGTGCCTGGACTCCCTCCAGAGCCTTGCGCCAGGCCGCGGCGTACTGCGGCAGGTCGACCTCGGTTTCGCCCGCCAGTGCCCCGCCCATCTGGAGGAACAGCGTCCCGTACAGGGGTCCCGCTGCCCCTCCCACGCTGGACACGAGCGCCATCGCCACGGTCTTGAGCACCGCGCCGGGGTCGGCCTGCTCCGCGGCGCCGAGCTTCTCGATCGCCTTGGTCATCCCCCGGTTCATGTTCGTCCCGTGGTCGCCGTCGCCGATCGCGGTGTCGAGCGCCACCAACTCGGCGCGGTGCTCGGACATCTCCCCGGCGAACCGGTTCATCCAGTCCAGCGTGGCGTCGCGTGTGATGGCCACGGTCTGCGTGCGCCGTCAGGCGCCCCAGCGCAGGGCGGGGGTGTTCACCGGAGCATCCCAGTACTTGACCATCTCGTCGTCGAGCTTGACCAGCGTGATCGAGCATCCCTGCATCTCCAATGAGGTGATGTAGTTGCCGATCAGGTTGCGCTCGATGGTCAGCCCGTGGCCTTGAGCGATCTTGGCCACCTCGGCGTACATCACGTAGAGCTCGATCAGCGGGGTGCCGCCCATGCCGTTGACGAACGCCAGCACCCGGTCGCCACTACTGAACGGAAGGTCCTCAAGAATTGGCGTCATCAGGCGCTCGGCGATCTGCGACGCGGGGCCGATCTTCTCGCGGAAGCGGCCCGGCTCACCGTGGATGCCGATGCCGATCTCCACCTCGTCTTCACCGAGCTCGAAGCTCGGGTTACCGGAGGCCGGCGTGGTGCACGGGGTGAGGGCCATACCCATCGAGCGGCCGTTGGCGTTGACCCGGCGTCCGAGGTCGGCCACCTCTTTAAGTGACTTTCCATCGTCGGCCGCGCCACCGCATATCTTCTCGACCAGAACGGTGACACCGACACCGCGGCGACCCGCGGTGTACAGAGAGTCCTCGACCGCGACGTCGTCGTTGGTCAGCACGGTCTCGACCTCGATGCCCTCACCCTGGCCGAGCTCGGCGGCCATCTCGAAGTTCATGACGTCGCCCGTGTAGTTCTTGACGATGTGCACAACGCCGGCGCCGCCGTTGACGGCTTTGGTTGCCTCTGCCATCTGATCCGGGGTCGGAGAGGTGAACACCTCACCCGGACAGGCGGCATCCAACATGCCCGGCCCCACATAGCCGCCGTGCATCGGCTCGTGTCCCGAGCCTCCTCCCGAGATCAGGCCCACCTTTCCCTGAACCGGTGCGTCACGGCGCACGATGAGCGGGGGGTCAAAGGAAACCCGCACGCGGTCACCGTGTGCGGCTTCGACGCCGTGAAGCGCGTCCTGGAGGACCGCGTCGGGCGCATTGATGAGCTTCTTCATGCCCTTTCCTTCTAAGCGAGATCAACAGAACGGTGGGTCACGACCGCACACTCGACCACCCTGACCACCCGAGTGTGGGGTTGTGACCCGCATGCGTGCCTGAATCCACATTCACCGCGAGTGGATGGCCGAGTGTCGAGATGTGACCCACGCGCGCGGCGCGGGCACGCGTAAACGGCCCCGCACGCTGACTCAGCACGGATAATGCCCAGCAAGCACCCTCCTTCAGGACCTGACGCTCTCCACCCACGAGCCTAGGTTGCGACAATAACGGAAACGGTGCGACAATGTCAAACAACGTTCGCACCCGCGTTGGGTATAGAGGTCGGGGTTGCTGGGCGCTACTGAGGTGCCGGGACGCATCCAATCCATCGAGCGCGCTGCCGCGATCCTGCGGCTGCTTTCGGGACGCTCGCGCCGGCTCGGCGTGGCCGAGTTGGCGGGCGAGCTGCGCCTACCCAAGGGGACGGTGTACGGGATCCTCAGGACCTTGCAGGCGGTCGGATTCGTCGAGCAGGATCGGGACTCGGGGAAGTACCAGTTGGGGCCGGCGCTGCTGCACATGGGCTCGAGCTACCTGGATGGCAACGAGCTGCGCACCCGCGCCCTGAACTGGGCCGACGGGCTGGCCACCCGCAGCGGCGAGAGCGTCCGTATCGGCACCCTGCACGAGAACCAGGTGCTGATCGTCCACCACGTGTTCCGGCCCGACGACACCCATCAGGCACTCGAGGTCGGAAGTCTCTTGCCCGTGCACGCCACCGCGCTGGGTAAGGCGCTGCTCGCCCACCACGACTACCTGGTGGCCGAGCTCGCTCCCGGCTCGCTACCCGGGTACACACCGGCCACGGTCACCGACGTGTACCGCTTTCGCTCCGAGCTCGAGGCGATCGCGCAGCGCGGCTGGGCGGTCGACGTGGGTGAGCTGTTCCACGGCTCGGCCTCGATCGCGGCGCCGATCGAGGACCGCCGGCGGGTCACCGTTGGCGCGATGGGCATCGCCGGCCCGATCGAGCGGCTGTGCGACGGCCGCCAGCCCCGGGCCGAGTTCGTGGACTACGTGATGGAATCCGCGCGGGCGGTATCGCGCGAGCTCGGCGCGATTCCCTGGTAGGCACGCGCGCCGATTCCCTGCGCCGACACGACCTGCATAGACTCCCCCCTTGCCAATGAATGGGCGATATGTAGCCTCGATCGACCAGGGGACCGCGTCATCGAGGTGCTTCGTCTTCGACGACCGCACGCAGATCGTGTCGGTGGCCCAGCACGAGCACCGCCAGCACTTCCCTCGCCCGGGCTGGGTCGAGCACGACCCCGAGGAGATCTGGCGCAACGTCCTGCTGGTCGTGCGAGTCGCGCTCGACAAGGCCGACCTGTCGCCCGCGGACCTGTGCGCGCTCGGCATCGCCAACCAGCGGGAGACCACCGTGCTGTGGGACCGCCGCAGCGGGGCCCCGGTCCACAACGCGATCAACTGGCAGGACACCCGGACCGATCGCCTGTGCCGGGAGCTCGCGCGCGAGCACGGACAGGACATGTTCCGCGAGAAGACCGGCCTGCCCGTGACCACCTACTTCTCGGGCCCGAAGATCCGCTGGCTGCTCGACCACATCCCTGAGCTGCAGGCGCGCGCGGAGGCCGGCGAGGTGCTGTTCGGGACGATCGACTCGTGGTTGATCTGGAACCTGACCGGTGGCGCCGACGGCGGGCGCCACGTGACCGACGTGACCAACGCAAGCCGGACGCTGCTGATGAACCTGCACACGCTCGACTGGGATCCCGAGCTGCTCGACGTGCTGGGCGTGCCCGCGGCGATGCTCCCCGAGATCCGCGCCTCCTCGGAGGCCTACGGCGAGGCCGGCCCGCCGCTCGCCGGCGTGCCCGTCGCATCGGCGCTGGGCGATCAGCATGCCGCGCTGGTGGGGCAGACCTGCTTCAGCCCCGGCGACGCCAAGTGCACGTTCGGGACCGGAAGCTTCTTCGTGCTGAACACCGGGGAGCGGCCGGTGACATCGTCGAACGGGCTGCTGACCACCCTGGCCTACAAGCTGGGCTCGGCCGAGCCGGTCTACGCGCTGGAGGGACCGATCGCGGTCACCGGCGCGCTCGTCCAGTGGTTCCGCGACAACCTGGGCCTGATCGGAAGCGCTCCCGAGATCGAGACGCTGGCCCTGACCGTGGAGGACAACGGCGGCTGTTACTTCGTCCCCGCCTTCTCGGGGCTGTTCGCCCCGCACTGGCGCAGCGACGCGCGAGGGGTGATCGCCGGCCTGACCGGTTACATCAACAAGGGTCACCTGGCGCGGGCCGTGCTGGAGGCGACCGCGTGGCAGACCCGTGAGGTGTTGGAGGCCATGCACACCGACTACGGCCACGGGCTCTCTGCCCTGCGCGTCGACGGCGGCATGACCGCGAACAACCTGCTGATGCAGTTCCTGGCGGACGCGCTCGACGTGCCCGTGATGCGGCCGATCGTGGCCGAGACGGTGTCACTGGGCGCCGCCTACACCGCGGGCCTGGCGGTTGGCTTCTGGCCGGACATCGAGAGCCTGCGCAAGAACTGGCACCGGGCGGCCGAGTGGCTGCCGATGATGGACCCGGCCGCCCGCGAGCACGATTACCGCAAGTGGAAGAAGGCGGTGGCGCGCACGGTCGACTGGGTCGACGACGACGAGTGACCCTCGGGGGTCACCGGCCGGCCACACACAAATGGCGACGGCGGCACCGTATGGGGTGCCGCCGTCTCCGGTGACTGTCGTCGCCCCCGGGGTTACTGCAGCGTGGGCCGGTCCTGCACGGTCTCGCCCTCCGCGAACACTCCGGGCTCGGGTGGCTTTCGCGCTTTCAGGATGTCCTGGATCAACACGTCGTAGGCAACCGAGGCGATCGCCGCCCCGATTAGAGGCCCGACGATTGGCACCCAGAAGTAGCCGCTGATGTTGGCGTAGTTGCCGGGGAACGCCACTGACTTCCAGCCCGCGATCCAGGCGAAGATGCGCGGACCGAAATCGCGAGCGGGGTTGATCGCGTAACCGGCGTTGGCACCGAACGAGACGCCGACCGCCATGACGATCATGCCGACGATCCACGGCGTCATGTTTGCCCCGACCGGCAGGTTGTACTCGTCGGTCACGGCCCACACGAACAGCGCGAGGAAGAACGTACCCACTATCTGGTCGATCAACGGTCCCAGAACGCTGTGGAAGTACGGTGCCGGGAAGGTGGCAAATGTGCTGTAGGTGGCTAGAGAAGCCGGCGTCCCCTTCACGATGTGGTTGACCTGGTCGTAGTGGTTGATCGCGTTGTTGTAGACCAGGAACACGAGCGCGGCGCCGACGAAGCAGCCCAGCACCTGGGCAATCCAGTAACCGGGGACCTTGTTCCACGGCAGCTGTCTACGAATTGCCGCGCCCAGCGTGATCGCCGGGTTGATGTGCGCACCGGTCACCCCGCCCACGGTGTACACGGCGAAGACGACGGCGAGAGCCCATCCCCAGGTGATCAGCAACCAGTCACCGGAGGAATTGAACGGGGCAGCGGTGTTTCCGGCCGCAGTTCGCCCCGACCCGATCAGGGCCCACAGCATCGCCACCACCCCGTCGCCGAAGCTGATCAGGATGAAGCAACCGAAGAACTCGGCCCACAGCTCTCCGATCATGCCCTGCCGCCATCGCAGCGGCAGCGGCTGGACCGCTCTTGACTCAGCTACGGTCGACACTCAACCTCCTCCTGTGAGACGTTGGGTTCAAGAAACGCGCTCCCACGCTCGCGTGGCCGCCGGCGCATTCGTCCGGGCTGAGGACATCACCGCTCCCGCGCGGCGGCATGGTCTGCACCCGTGATCCGTGCAGACCGCGCACGGGCCATCTGGGCCCGGCTCCGGTCCTACGTGAATTCACTGGACACCACCCTCAGATCCTCCGCCCGATGGGCGCCGCGTCGGCCCACTTCGCGTCCGCGGGTAGGGCCGAGATTACCAGCGGCCGTGCGACAATGTCAAACGCTGTTTCCAATTAACGGTGGAAGGTAAGGGCCGCCGAGAGACCCGTTGGACGGCGGTCAGTTACGGGTGCCGGCCGTCGCGCGCCTGCGGTAAGGCGAACGGTAAGGGCTGGCGGAACCGTTTTGGAAGAAGTTCCGCACGTACTCCATCACCTCGTCGGCGTCCCCGCTCGCGTTGATGGGCGCGCCGAAGGAAACCTCAATCCGGTGCCGGCGGGGCATCGGCCGATCGCGACGGCGCCGCGGCCAGAACCGGCCGGGTGGCATCGCCTCGGCGGTGCCGGTGACCCGGATGGGCACGATCGTCAGGTTGTGGCTGGCGGCCAGCACCGCTGCGCCACGGCGCAGCGGACCGGGCATGCCGTCACGCGAGCGGGTGCCCTCGGGGTAGAGCAGGAGGCTCCAGCCCTGGTCGAGCAGCGTGTCGAGGTGGCCGCCGTTCTTGGACATTCCGCCACCCCGGCGGCGCTCGACTGGGACCGTGTTGAAGATCAGCGACACGAGCGAGGCGACCACCCGGTTGCGGTAGAAGTAGTCCGCGGCGGCGGCCACCACGGTTCGCTTGCGCAGCCGGCGGGGCAGGGCGGAGAGGATGACCGGGGTGTCCAGGTGGCTGGCGTGGTTGGCGACCAGGATCACCGGACCCTTGACGCCCTCGAGCAGCTCCTTACCCGTGGCCCGGCGGGCGGCGTAGTAGTCCATGATCGGGTCGAGGACGAACCGCAGCAAGCTTCCGCGCACCACCCCGGCGGGCCAGGAGCGCGCCCACGGAATGTCCAGCTGGGCAGCGGCTTTGCGCAGCTCGCGCCCGCGCGCGGGTGCCGCGCGCGCCACATCGAGACCGCGCGCGGGTGCCGCGCGCGCCACATCGAGACCGCGCGCCGGAGCAGCGCGAGCAGCGTCGAGGACTCGACGCTTACGGGAGCGCTCACGGCGGAACTGCATCACCGGGGGTGTTACCCCCTCCTGTGACATTCGTTACACGGACCTGATGGGGCAGGCGCCGGGCGGGCCGGCGGCTTCTACGATTAGCCGCTCCGTGCGGCCACCTCGCTTCTCCCACGACCCGTTCCGGCCCGCCTCGGTCGTCACCGAAGACCTCCGCGCGCACCCGGTCGTGCAGACGATCCGGCGCCGGCGCGAGGAGGGCTCGCGCCCCGGACAGAGGACCGACGGCCGGCGGGTTGCCCTGGTCATCGAGGGCGGCGGGATGCGCGGGGTGGTGTCGGCCGGGATGACCGCCGCGATCGAGCAACTCGGGCTGCGCGACACCTTCGACGAGGTGCACGGCGCGTCGGCCGGCGCCTTCAATGCCGCCTTTCTGCTGTCCGGCCAGGCCGCCTACCTGGCCACGCTCTACCAGTACGGGTTCGGCGATCCGCGCTTCGTCAGCTTCATCCGGGCCGTGCGGGGCGGGCCCGCCTTCGACATGGATCACGTCGTCAACCACGTGTGGACCCGCCAGCGGCCGCTGCGCTTCGAAGCCCTCCTGTCGAGCGGGATCGACCTCCACTGCACGGCCACCGACGCCGACCGCGCCGCGATCGTCGATCTCGCCGGGTTGCACAGCCAGGAGGAGATCCGCTGTGCACTCCGCGCGTCGGGGCGGCTGCCCTGGCTGGCCGGCGGGCCAGTCGGCTTCCGCGGGATGCGCCTCCTCGACGCCACCCTGGCCGAGGCCATCCCCGTTCACCTCGCCGGCTCGTCGGCCACCGACATGCTCGTGCTCCAGACCCGACCTCACGGCGTCGCCCACACCCCCCTCTCCCCGCTGGTGGCGCGCCTCACCGATCGCTACCTGCGCGCGATCAACCCCGCGCTGGTCGAGCTTCGCCTGACGCGGTCAGCGCGCTACGACGCACTGACCGCCGAGCTGGCCGGCCACGCCGCCGACCCCGAGCACGCGCCCGCCACCTGCGTGATCCGCCCGCCGTCCGGGTGCGTGGTGATCGGGCAGCTCGAACATCGCGCCTCGGTCCTGCAGAGCGCCGGCGCCGAGGGGCTGCGCGCGGCCTGGATGGCGCTCGAGGGCGAGGATCCCGAGCTGATCGGGACCCTGCGCGCCTACCCGCGCCCCGGGGCCACGGCGGCCGGCGACGCTACACCTGAGCCGGCTCCCGCTCAAGCGCCTCATCGTCGCCCGGCGCGGCCGCCGGCTGCGCCCGCGCGCTAGAGCCCTCGATGTTGATGTGGGGCAGTCGCTGGTCGATCCAGCGGGGTAGCCGCCAGGTCAGCGGACCGAGCAGTTCGAGCACCGCGGGCAGCAGCACGCAGCGCACTACGAGCGCGTCGAGCAGCACCGCGGCTGCCAGGCCGAAGCCGAATTCCTTGATCGCTCGTTCGTCGCCGAACATGAAGGACAGGAACACGCAGACCATGATCGCGGCGGCGGCGCTGATCACGCGTCCGGTGAACGCGATCCCGTCGGCCACGGCGGCGCCCGCGTCTCGGTGGCGGACCCACTCCTCGCGCACGCGTGAGACGAGGAACACCTCGTAGTCCATCGACAGGCCGAACACCACGGCGAACATCAGCACCGGGATCCACGGTTCGATCGGCCCCTTCTCAACGCCGATGATGCCCCCGCCCCAGCCCTTCTGGAACACCGCGACGGTGACGCCGAGCGCCCCGCCGATGCTGAGCAGGTTCATCAACGCGGCCTGGATCGGGATCACCAGCGAGCGGAAGATCACGAACAACAACAGCGCCGAGAGCACCACGACGATGCCGATGAACAGGGGCAGCTTGCTCGAGAGCACATGCGAGAAGTCGATCGAGCCGGCGGTGAACCCGCCCACGAGGACGTTTACGCCGGTCTGAGCCTTGATTGGCGGCAACACCTCGTGGCGTAGCTGGTTGACCAGATTGGTCGTCGCGGCGGCCTGCGGCGCCGAGCCGGGATACGCCTCGAGAACCGCGACGGTACCCGACGGCGCCAACCGCGGCGGGGTCACCACAACGGCGTCGGAGGTTTGGCGGATCGCGGCCTGGAGCCGGGGCAACGCGACGGTCTGGGCGGAATGCGGGCCCTCGACCACGATCAGCAGCGGACCGTTGAACCCGGGGCCGAACCCCTTGGCCAACAGATCGAAGGCCTGCCGGGTACTCGTGCCCGACGGATCGTTGCCGGCATCGCTGGGGTTCAGCCGCAGCGCGAACACCGGCAACAGCAGCGCCACCATCAACCCGAGCGACACGATCGCCAACGGCCACGGCCGCGCCTGCACGATCTCTGACCACTGGCGCCAACGAGACCGAGACGCCACCGTCACCGCATCGACCCCACCCGGCGCAGGCCCGCGCCGGGAGAACCGCCGCCGGCGCGTGCCGGGCGCCCACACGATTCGATGGCCCCACCTCGAGAGCATCGCGGGCAACACCGTCAGGGATGCCGTAAGCGTGAGAAGCACCGCGAGCACCGACGCGATCGACAGGCCGTACATGAAGCTGACCCCGGTGGCGAACATCCCCAACAGCGCGATGATGACCGTGGTCCCCGCCAACAGGACCGCGCGCCCCGAGGTGTCCATCGCCTCGACGACCGAGCGCTGGACATCGCCAAATTTCAGGTAGTTCTCGCGGAACCGAGTCACGATGAACAGCGCGTAGTCGATCCCCACGCCCAAGCCGATCATCAGCGCCAACTCCGGCGCAACGTTCGACATCGAGGTGATGTGGGTGGCCAGCCCGATCAGCGCCACCGCGGTGATCAGTCCGAAGCCGGCGGTGATCAAAGGCATCCCCGCCGCGACCAGCGACCCGAATGTGAGCAACAGGATGACCAGCGCGGCGATCGCCCCGATCTCGGTCGCCGGCCCGACCGAGAACCCCTCGGCGTTCTCGATCACCTGGCCGCCGGCGGCGACCGTCAGCCCCGGCACATCGACCGCCTTGATCTGGTCGAGCACTGGCTTGCCGGCGGCGTTCGGCACCAGATTCGCCGGCTTGTCGTAGTTGATCGTCGCGAACGCGGTCGACCGATCGCGCGACACCGCGACCGACCCGGCCGGGCCGTACGGGCTCAGCACACTGATCACGTGCGGGTCTTTCTCGACCTGCGCCAGCAGCCGCGTGATCGCGGCCTTGACCTGCGGCGAGTCGACCGTCCCGTTCTGGGCCCGGAACACGATCGTGTCCACATCGCCGCTCTGGGCCGGGAAGTCGCGCTTGAGCAAGTCCAGCGCGCGCTGCGACTCGGTGCCCGGCAAGCTGAAGTTCGTGGCGTAGTTGCGGCCGACCGCGCCGGCGATGGCCGTGGTCAGGACCGCAACCGCCAGCCAGACCAGGAACACCCGACGGCGATGGGCAATACACCAGCGTGTGACTTTCAGCACTATGTAACTCCTGGGGTCCAGTGGGGGCAGCGGTCACCTGCGCCCTGCGCCCGCGGAGTGACCTAGAGATTAACTGTGTAGCACGGACGCATCGCGGGCTTGTGATCTTCCCGCGACGCGTCTGGCCGGTGCCCCGACCAACTTCCGGGGCGTCGTACATCTGTCGTTGGCGCATGCAGAGCACTTCAGGTTCTCCCGAACCCTGCCGATAGTTAGTTGGGGCCTCGCGGCCTGCCCTCGACTGATGAGACGAATCCGCACCAGCTTGCATCTCCATCTGACTCCGCTGCGCCCGGTCCGAATGCTGCGCGCGTGGCTGTTTGCCCTGACCCTCCTCGGTCTCTACGGCGCCTTTGCGCCAGCCGCCGGCGCCGCGTCCACGGCGTCGATCACGGACGCGACGACCGGCGTCCCCGACGCCTCCTCCGTGGTGGCACTCGACCCGTGCGGGTCGCCCACGGCGCTGCGCGCGGCTTGTCTAGCCAAGGTCCTGGGCGTGCGCGGCACCCACTCGTTCGTCCACCCACGGCTCCGCTCGGCCGCCTCTCCCGACCGACTCGGCGGCCGGCGACGGGCGCACCTGGCCCGGGGCGCCGCTCCGCAGACCGTCGCGGCGGCGACCGCTCCCCAGCCCGGGACGCCGGCCTACCTGCAGCAGGCCTACGACCTCGCCTACCTGTCCGAGACGGGCGGCGCCGGCGCGACCGTGGCCATCGTCGATGCATTTGACGACCCGAACGCGGAGGCCGACCTGGCCGCCTACCGCGCCAAGTTCTCCCTCCCAGCCTGCACCACGGCCGACGGATGCTTCAGCAAGGTCGATCAGACCGGGGGCACGAGCTACCCGTCCACCACCGACTCCGGGTGGGAGCTCGAGACCTCCCTCGATCTCGACGCGGTGTCCGCGCTGTGCCCCAACTGCCACATCGTGCTCGTCGAGGCAGACAGCGACGGCCTCGCGGACCTCTCCGCCGCGCAGGCGGAGGCTGCCCAGCAAGGGGCCAGCGCCATCTCCGACAGTTGGGCGGTGGCCCTGAGCGGCCGCAACGCGACACGGAGCTTCGAGGCCTCGGGCACCTACACGTTCCCGGGCATCACCACGGTGGCCGCATCGGGCGACGATGGATATCTCGGGTCGCGCACCAACGACTATCCCGCCGCACTGGGCGACGTCACCGCGGCCGGGGGGACCACGCTCCAGCCCGCCAGCGCGAGCGGCGTGTCCAGCCCGCGCGACTTCAGCGAGTCCGCGTGGTCCGGCACGGGGTCCGGCTGCGCATGGCAGGTCGCGAAGCCCACCTGGCAGTCCGACACCGGCTGCGACGGCCGCGCGTACAACGACCTGTCGGCCGACGCCGACCCCGACACGGGAATGCAGGTCTACGACTCTGGCGAGAACGGCTGGGTCGTCGTGGGCGGGACGAGTGAGGCGACGCCACTGATCGCGGCCTACTACGCGCTGCTCGGATCGGCCGCGCAGGGGCCGTCGTGGGCGTACGCGAACGCAGGCGTGCTGGGCGATCCATCCAGCGGCTCCAACGGCTCGTGCGCGTCGTCGATCACCTACATCTGCCAGAGCGACGACGGCTACGACGGCCCGACCGGGGCGGGGAGCATCTCGGGGGCGGTCACCACCGGCGCCCCCGGCATCGGCGGCCCGGGCACGAATGGCTCCTACAGCCAGAGCGTGACCGCGAGCACAGCGCAGCTTCAGGGCGGCGTATATCCGAACGGCGCCGACACCACCTACTGGTGGGAATACGGCACGACCACGGCCTACGGTCAGCAGACCCCGGCCGTCGACGTGGGCTCGGGCAACGCGGCGGTCGGAGTCACCGACGCGCTCGACGGGCTCGAGCCGGGCACGACATATCACTACCGGCTCGTCGCGCAGAACAGCTTGGGCACCGAGTACGGGTATGACTTCACGCTGACCACCGCGAGCGGAGCGACCAACAACTCCTCGACGCCGCAATCGGGCGGCGATACGTCCGGTTCGACGTCCAGTACGCCTCCGGCCACGACGCCTCCCGTCACGACCACGACGACCCCGCCGGCGACGACGACCCCGCCGGCGACGAGCCCGGGCGGTTCGAGCGCGCCGCCGACCGGTCCGGGAAACGGCGCCCGCCCAGCCTCCGCGAAGCCGGTGCTGTCCGGCCTGCGCGTGACCTCGGCCGGTTCGGGCACGGCGACCATTCGGGCAACGGTGGCCACCGGCGGCGCCGGTGTGACGTATTCGCTGCAGTACGGGACCACACCCGCGCTTGGACACCGCGTCGCCGGGGCGCTGGCCTCATCGGCGACGAGCCTCGGCGCCATCGTTCGCAACCTCCAACCCGGGCGGACTTACTACCTGCGCGCCGTCGTGACGGGCGCCGCCGGATCGACGACGAGCGCGACCATCCGCTTCAAGACCTCGGCGGTCACGATCTCGAGGCTCATCATCCGCGATGAGGGCCTCCAGGCCACTCTCCGCTGTTACGGCTCGGGCCCATGCCGGGTCAAGCTCCAGGCGCGCTCCGGCTCGCGGCTGATTGCCGCCGGCCAGGCAAACCTGCGCGGCAACCGGGCCACAACCGTGAACCTGAGCGTGAGCCGAGCCTTCTTGAGCGCCACGGCGCGCCATCCGGCCGTGAAGCTGTCGGTGCTGAGCAGCTGGAACGGCTACCCGGCCACGGTCACCGCGGCGACGTAGCCGCGCCCACCGCCTGGACGGCATCGTCGTCGGCGGCCTCGAGTCCGGCCAGGACGGCCAGACCGTTGGCGGTGTCCACGATCTCGTCGAGCTCGGCCAGCACCCCCTCCTCGTCAACCGCCGGCGGCGCCGCGCGCGCGAACGCCACGTATCGGGCCCGGAGGTCCGGGAGCCCGTCTCGCGTAAGCGGCGGGGGCTCCTCCGGCCGGGCCCGAAGCGCCGCCTCCACGCCGGAGAGCAGCTCGTTCAGGCCCGTGGCGAGCGGTTCGAGCTCGGGGAGCGGTTGGCGTGGTCGCTCGTCCTGGACGTCGAGGCGCAGCACGTGCCCGGCCTGGATCAGCCGGCGCATGGCGGCCAGCAGCCCCTGGCTCTGTTCGGCGTCGATCCGTCGCGTAGCGGGCTCGGACAGGGAGCGCGCAACCGTGGCCTCGGCCGCCGTCCGGGCCAGCCGGGCTCGGCGACTCAATGTCCTCATCCCGCCCTCCTCGGCGCGGCGGCCGGTGCGCAGCGCCGCCAGGATCGCATCGAGGTACGCGCGCTGGGCCGACATCAGATCACCGAGGGCCTGCCGGGCCGGCATCTGCGACCACGTTGGCCATACCGCGTAGGCGAGCAGCCCCAGCCCGCCGCCGATCAGCGTGTCGAGCAGCCGCGCCCAGGCCGTGGCGAGCGTGTCGGGACTGATCGCGTTCAGCAGGAACACGACGAGCGCGGTGATGAAGGCGAAGCCGGTGGCGAAGCTGGCCGGGAACACCGAGTAGCCGGCGAAGGCGAATAAGCCGACCAGGACGATCGTGGCGCCGCCGGCCGGGTGGAGGAGAACCGCGATCGCACCGGCCAGGCCGACGCCCAGGCACGTGCCGAGCGCGCGCTCGGTACCGCGGGTGAACGTGGCGCCGAACTCCGGTCGCAGGGTGGTCGCCGCGGCAACGACCATCCAGTAGCCGCGCTGGAGCGGGAGATGACGGGAGATGAGCTCGGCGAGCAGCACGACGACGGCCAGGCGCAGGGCGTGACGTCCTGCGGGCGACTCGAGGCTGGCGTTGGCCCGGATCTCCCCCACAGCGGCGGTCAACTGCTCGAGCGGTCGGTGGGCGTGCCGGCGGGGGCGGCGCTCGCGGAGGCTGCCGCCTTCTCCCGCGCCGACGGCCAGCGCGGCCACCGCGCGGAGCTGACCGGCGAGCGCCGCGAGTCGCCGGGCCAGCGGCGCGGCGTCGTCCTCTCGCCCACCGATCAGCCCATCGGTCTGTTCGCTCAGCCGCGCCACCTGACCGGCCAGATCGGCCGCCCGGTCGTGGTCGCCCTCGATCGCACCGGCGGTGAGGTCGAGCACGCGCCCGGTTGCTTCGAGCATGCGCTGCGCCACCTCCCGGGGCGGGTCGCCTGCCGCCGGCGGCCGCACGATCACCGCGTGGATCGCGCTCAGCTCGATCCGCATCCGATGCCCCTCGTTGACCAGGCTGCGCAGCGTCATCAGCGCCGGGTCGCCGAACAGCGTGGGCGACGCCAGCGTGTCCTGCGCCTCGTCCAGCGCGGTCGCTGCGGGCAACGTCGAGGTCTCCGATGAGGCCGCGGCCAGTCCTGAGAGGACGCGGTAGGCCATTGCGACGGCCGATCGCTGCACCTTCAGCGGGGTCGGCCAGCGCACCACGGCGAGGAACAGCACCTGCGACAGGCCGCCGGCCAGGACAAGCCCGGCCACCGCGGCGGACGCGTCGGCGGGCTGGCTGAAGCGCCCGAACACGACGAACGCGATGACGGCCTGGTTTCCCACGATCCCGCCCCGGTTGCCTAGCCCCACGCTGAGGCCGCCGATCAGGGCCCACAGGCACAACAGCACGAAGTGAAGCCACGGGACCGAGCCCGTCAGCGATCCGACGAAGGTCGATAGCGACATGACCAGTGCATCGGCGGCGAGCACCGCCAGCGGCGGCCGGCCGCCTCGCACCCGCCACGCGATCCCGACCAGCATCGCGCCGGCGCCCATGGTCACGCCGGCGACCGAGGACCAGGCGACCGTGCCCAGCGCCAGGACCGAGATCACGGGGATGGCGGCGAGCAGACCGGCGGAGGCGGAGACGGCCCGGCGGTCGAACCGGGCGGCCTCGCGCACGGCGACCGCCAGCGATCCGGGCTCAGGCGGGGATCCGGGCTCAGGCGGGGATCCGGGCTCAGACGGGGATCCGGGCTCAGACGGGGAGCCGGGCGCCGGCGGGGAGCCGGGCGCCGGCGGCGAGCCAACTCGCGGACGGCGGGATCGGCGGAGATCCATCACTCTGTTCGGGGTGATCAGTCGCCGGGAAGCCAGCCGTCCCGGTAGCTGACTTCGCTGTCACGCGGGATCTCGGCGTAGGCCTCGCTCCCCTGGCGCGTCTCCTGCTCCACGCCCGCGCCATGGCGCAGCGCCAGCTCCGAGCGCGGGTAGACCACGCCCTCGCCGAGGCGCGTGCCGACCCCAAGGAGCGCGCACGGGCCGGCGCCGGCGCCGACGAACACGTGCTCGGTCCATTCCGGGCAGTGCACGAAGTCCCACTGGCGCAGCGCCCTTTCCTCTCCCTCGATCAACAGCACGCATTCGCCCGAGAGGACCAGGAAGTCCTCCTGGTCCTCCTCGCCGTGGTAGTAGCAGGCGGCCTGACCGGGCTCCAGTACGGCGATGTTGAAGCCGAGCTTCTTGAACCGCGCCTCGTTGCCCTCGAACCGGGTGTACGCACCGAAATGACCGTCGACCCATTTGGCCGCGCGGGCGTTCAGCACGAACCAGCCCTCGCCGGCGGACTCAAGGCCATGTTCGGTGCGTTCGAGCGGAGCCTCCGGGACCACGACGCCGATTATCGCGGAAGGGCCGCCGGTAACCTCGAACCGGTGACCCCCTACCCCGAGACTGCCGCGCCCGACGTCCCCGCCGTCGAGGTCTCCGAGCTCGTCAAGCGCTACCCCAAGTCACCGGTCAACGCGGTCGACGGCATCTCGTTCGCGGTTACGCCGGGTCAGGTGTTCGGCCTGCTCGGTCCCAACGGCGCCGGCAAGACGACCACGATCGGCATGTTGACCACGCGGGTGCGACCGACCAGCGGCCGGGCGATGATCGGCGGCGTCGACGTCGCGGCCGATCCGGTGCGCGCCCGCAGCCTGCTCGCGGTCGTGCCCCAGCGCAGCAATCTCGACCGCTCGATCTCGATCCGGCGCAACCTGACGTTTCACGCCGCCTACCACGGCGTGCCCGCGGCCGAGGCGAGCCGCCGGGCCGACGAGTTGCTCGAGCAGTTCGGTCTGCGGGAGCGAGGCGACGTGAAGCCCGACCTGTTCTCGGGCGGTCAGTCGCAGCGCATGATGATCGCCCGGGCGCTCATGCACGAACCGCAGGTCCTGTTCCTCGACGAGCCGTCGACCGGCCTGGACCCGGCCGCCCGCCTGTTCGTGTGGGACCGGTTGCGCGAGCTCCGCGACCGCGGCGTCACGCTGATTCTCACCACGCACGACATGATCGAGGCGGGGACGCTGGCCGACCGGGTCGGGATCATGGACCACGGGAAGGTGCTCGCGCTCGACACCCCCGAGGCGCTGATGCGCGGCCTGCCCGGCAGCTCGACGCTGGAGCTGAGCGTCCGCGCGCAGAACGGCGGCGCGCCGGCGTCGGTGGTTTCGGCGCTCGAGGAGCTCGGGGGCGTCGAGCAGGTCGAGTCGCTGCCCGACGACCCGGGGGACGGACAGCCCGCGCAGTGGCGGGTGCGGCTGTACGTGACCGGCGAGGCGTCCGAGCTGATCGCGCCCACCGCGACGCTGCTGGCCGACCGCGGGCTGGCCTTATCCGGGGTCGAGCTGGGAACGCCCTCGCTCGAGGACGTGTTCATCCATCTGACCGGGCGGACGCTGCGATGAGCGCCACCGCCGTGGCTCCCGTCTCGCCGGCCGGGCAAGCTCGCGCGTTCTCCGCGGTGCTGCGCCGCGACCTCTACGTGACCTTGAAAGAGCTGCCGGTCTTCCTGGCCCAGGTGATCCTTCAGCCGCTCTTTCTGCTGTTCGTGTTCGGCAAGGTGCTCGGGTCGCTCGGCTACACCCAACATGGTTACGCCGACTTGCTGTTCCCCGGCCTGCTCGCGCTGACTGCGGTGATCACCGGCATGCAGACGCTGGCCTTCCCGCTGGTCGTGGAGTTCGGGTGGACCCGGGAGATCGAGGATCGCCTGCTCGCCCCGATGTCCACCGCGCTGGTGGCGGCGGAGAAGGTCCTGTTCGCGACGCTCCGCGCGATGACGGCCACCGCGGTCATGATCCCGGTCGGGATCCTGGTGCTCGGGTCGATCCCGTGGCGCTGGAGCGGCGTGCCGCTGCTCGTGCTCGCGCTGGTTCTCGGCAGCATGCTCGGGGCCGGACTCGGCCTGGTGCTCGGAACGGCGGTCGTCCCCAACCGGATCAACATCGTGTTCTCGCTGGTGTTCACGCCGCTGCTGTTCACCGGCTGCAGCCAGTACCCGTGGCCCTCACTCTCGCGACTGCCCTGGTTCCAGGTGGTGACGGCCTGCAACCCCATGACCTACGTAAGCGAGTCCATGCGCGCCGCGCTGGTGCCGAGCGTGCCCCACATCGCGGTGTGGGTGTGCATCGTGGTGCTCGTGAGCTCGCTCAGCGCGCTGATGGCGATCGGCGTCCGCGGGTTCTACCGGCGGGCGATCGACTGATCAGACTTCGGGATCCGGCGCATGGGGATCGGTCTGGGCGGGAAGGCACTGGGGGGACCGACCAAGGAGAGAGATCAATCATGAAGGTATGCGTGACCGGAGCCACCGGCTTCGTGGGCGCCCACGTCGTGCGGGCGTTGGCGGAGCGCGGCGACGACGTGCGCGTCATCTACCGAAACCCCGATCGCCTGACGGCGCTGACCGGCATCAAGTACCGCCGCGCCAAGTGCGACGTGCTCGACTTCCGCGGGATGAAGCGCGCCCTGCGCGACACCGAGCTGCTGTTCCACGTGGCCGGCTACGTCGCCTCGAGCCCGAAGGAGCGCGTGTGGCAGCTGAACGCGCGCGGGCCGGAGATCGCCGTGGAGGCGGCCGCCGCGGCCGGCGTTCCGCGCGTCGTGGTCACCTCGACCATCTCGGCGATCGGCGTGGCCAACGGACGGCCGGCGAACGAGAAGACGAGCTACCCGCCGGATTGGCTCGGGCTGGCCTACCCGGACTCAAAGCACGCCGGCGAGGGCGCCGCGCTCGACGCGGCCGAGCGGCACGACGTCGACGTGGTGGTGGTCAACCCGGCCTACGTGCTCGGCGTGCCGGTTAATCGTTCCCAGCCCGGCGAGACGTCCACGCGAACGATCGGCAACTACCTGCGAGGCCGCCTGCCCGGCGTGCTCGACGCGCCGATGAACTTCGTCGACGTGGAGGACGTTGCGGCCGGCCATCTGCTGGCGGCCGAGCGCGGCAAGCCCGGCGAGCGCTACATCCTGGGCGGGGAGAACCTGCCCTGGCCGCGGCTGATCGATCGCGTCGCCGACCTCTCCGGCGTGCGCTACCCGATCATGGTTCTGCCTGCCGCGGTGCGGCGCCTGGCTCAGATTCGCGAGGCGGTGGGCCTGCCCGGCGCCCTGTCGGCCGAGGCCTCGAACCTGATGGGTCAGGACTGGCGGTTCAGCTCGCGCAAGGCGCGCGAAGAGCTCGGGTACGACTCCCGGCAGCTCGACGACACGCTGCAGGAGACGATCGACTGGTACCTCGAGCTGATCGAGGCCGGCGCGTTCGCCGACTCGCAGCACTCCGGGCTCTCGCGCTGGGCGGACTCGATGCGCCTCGCCTCTCGGTTCGGCCTGCTCACGCCGATTCGGGTCGGGCCAGCGCGTGGTCGGGAAGCGCATGCTCGCCGGGGGCTGACGCGTTCCGCCCCCGGTCGGTTGGCAGATAACTCGCGATATGTACGAGTTATCTGCCAAGGACCATCCCGCGACCCGAGCTACCGTTGCGGAGTGCCCGTCTCCCGCCCCACCCTCCTACTCAGCGTCGACTTCGAGGACTGGCATCAGCTGGTCCGCCGGCGCGTGGGCGTCGCGGACTGGGAACGGGCCGGGCCGGCGCTCGCCCGCCAGACCGACGCGCTCCTGGAGACCTTCGCGGACCTGGACGCCCGCGCCACGTTCTTCGTGCTCGGCATGGCCGCCCGGGCCCATCCGCAGCTGCTGAAGCCGATCGTCGAGGCCGGGCACGAGATCGGATGCCACGGCGACGCCCACCGCCCCGTCCACACCCAGACGCCGGCGGAGTTCGCGCAGGATCTGAGAGCCGCGAAGGCCACCATCGAGGACCTCACCGGCCGCACCCCGATCGGCTACCGCGCCCCAGCCTTCTCGATCACGCAAGCCGCCGGCTGGGCCTACGAGGTCCTCGCCCAAGAGGGCTTCGCCTACGACGCGAGCCAGCACGACTCGCCGGCCATCCGCGATCACGCCGTCCCCGCCAACCGGGAACCGCACCGCCTGGACGCCGGCCTGTGGGAGTTCCCGGTGGCCGTGTGGCACCCCGGCCCGGCCACCGTCCCGGTCGGCGGCGCGTCCTACTGGCAGGTCCTCCCCACGCCGCTGATCATCACCGGACTCGAACGTGCCGGTCGCATGGCCGGCCTCTACCTGCACCCGAACGAGCTCGACCCCGAAGCGCTCCGGGCGCGGCTCCCGAACGGCGCCACACCCTCCCAACGGATCCACGCCCGCCTGCGCGAGGCCCAGCGCAACGGCGCCCGCCGCCGCGCCCCGCGCGTGCTGAAGGCGATCGCGCGGCGCTTTGAGTTGATCCCCTATGGTGAGGCCCATGCACGACTCGGCGACGGCGCCTGAACGCGTCAGGACGCGCTTCGAGGAGCGCGCGCACCAGTTCGACGACCTCTACGAGGACGAGCGCTGGCTGGTCCGCACGCTGCGCCCCGGCCTGTTCCGGCGCCGACAGCTGTCGGTCGACACGGTCAAGAGCTACGACTCGCCTCGCGTGCTCGACGTGGGCTGCGGCTCTGGCCGGATCGGCGAGTTCGTCCTGGACGAGGGAGGCGCCGCGCATTACGTCGGGGTCGACTTCTCCGCGCCGATGATCGACCTCGCCCGCGCGCGACTGGAAGGCCGCTTCGGCGACCGGACGCAACTGATCGTCGACGACTTCCTGACCGCCCCGCTGACCGGCCCCTTCGAGGTCGTCCTCGCGGTCGGGTTGTTCGACTACCTGCCCGAGCCGCACCACTTCGCGCGGCGGATGTTCGAGCTCACCGCCCCGGGCGGCTGCGTGGTCGCCTCGTTCCCGACCTGGTCGCTCGTCAAGGGTCCGGTCCGGAAGGTGCGCTACGAGTGGATCGGCAACTGCCCGATCTTCAACTACAGCCGACGAGAGCTCGAGCTGATGTTCGGCGCCAGCGGCTTCGATCGCGTCGAGATCCAAAGTCCCGGCCGCAGCGGCTATCTCGTCCGGGCGTACCGGACCTAGAACCGGATAGAAACAAGCCCATGACCCTGCCGCACGCGCTGGGGATCTTCGGGGCGGGCATCGTGGCCGGCACGATCAACACCGTGGTCGGCAGCGGCACGCTGTTCACCTTCCCGGTGCTGCTCGGCTTCGGCTATGCCCCGGTGACCGCCAACGTGTCCAACACGGTCGGGCTGGTCCCGGGGTCGGTGGCCGGGGCGATCGGCTATCGCCGCGAGCTGGCCGGCCAGGGCGACCGCCTGCTGCGCTTCTCGTGTGCCTCGGCGGCCGGGGGCATCGTCGGCGCGATTCTGCTCCTCAGCCTGCCCCCCTCCGCCTTCAAGGACATCGTGCCGGCGTTCATCGCGATCGCGCTCCTGCTGATCATCCTGCAGTCCCGTATCGGCCGTGCGCTCGAGGCGTATCGCGCCAGCCGCGCCCGCGAACCCGGACAGCCTGGACCGCTGTCCTTCCTCTCGGTGTTCGCGAGCGGCGTGTACGGCGGCTACTTCGGCGCCGCCCAGGGGATCATGCTGCTCGCGATCCTCGGGCTCTCGCTGCCCGACGAGGATCTCCAGCGAATCAACGCGGTCAAGGTCGTGCTCGCGGGCCTGGTCAACCTGATCGCGGGCATCGTCTTCGTCTTCGCCGCGCACATCGCGTGGCTGCCCGCCCTCCTGATCGCGGTCGGCTCGACCATCGGCGGCGTACTCGGCGCGCGCTATGGCCGGCGTCTGCCCCCGTCGGCCCTGCGCGCGCTGATCGTCGTGGTGGGAGTCTTCGCGATCGTCAGGCTGATTTAGGGCGCTTGAACTTCGCCCGGGCCCGGTCGGCCGAGGCCCACGCATCGCAGCCCTCGAGGTGATCGTTGACCAGCCCCATGGCCTGCATGAACGCATACACCGTGGTGGGGCCGACGAACCGCCAGCCGCGGCGCTTGAGCTCGCGGGCCAGCGCGCGTGACTCCTCGGTGTGGGCCTCGATCGCACCGCGGTACAGCCCGCCGGCCCGCGACTCGGGCTCGAACCCCCACACGAAGGCCGCCAGCGACCCGTACTCCGCCACAGTCTCCACCACCCGCCCTGCGTTGTTGATCACCGCCTCGATCTTCCCGCGGTGGCGCACGATCGAGGCGTCGGCCAGCAGCCGGGCCACGTCCTGCTCGTCGAACCCCGCCACCACGCGGAAGTCGAACCCGGCGAACGCGCGCCGGAACGCCTCGCGCTTGCGCAGGATCGTGATCCAGGAGAGCCCGGACTGAAAGCCCTCGAGGCTCAGCTTCTCGAACAGCCGCACGTCGTCGGCCACCGGAAACCCCCACTCCTGGTCGTGGTAGGCCCGGTACTCGGGCGCCGAATCCGCCCACCAGCAGCGCGCCACGCCGTCCTCACCGAGCACGATCCCATCGGCCATGACCTGGCAGCATGCCAGGCCATGAAGCAGTACTACGACGCCCGCGCCACCGAATACGACGAGTGGTACCGGGACGAGGGTCAGTACGCGGCCCGCGAGCGCCCGGGCTGGCACGACGCGGTGCGCGCCCTCGAGCACGCGGTCGCGTCACTGCCGTCCGCTCGCACGCTCGACGTCGCCTGTGGCACCGGCTTCCTCACCCGTCACCTCAGAGGTGACATAACGGGCCTCGATCAGAGCGCGCGGATGCTCGAGATCGCCCGCGAGCGCACCCCGCGTGGTCAGTTCGTGCAGGGAGACGCCATGCAGCTCCCGTTCGAGGGCGGATCGTTTGACCGCGTGTTCACCGGCCACTTCTACGGGCATCTCGAGCGCGCCGCGCGCGAGGCCTTCCTGGCCCAGGCGCGCCGGCTCGCCCCCGAGCTCGTCGTGGTCGACTCCGCCGTCCGCCCCGATCACGAGCGCGAGGAGTGGCAGACGCGCGTCCTGAACGACGGTTCGCGCCACCAGGTCTACAAGCGCTATTTCGATCCCGACGAGCTGGCCGACGAGCTCGGCGGCGGCTCCGTGCTGCATGCCGGAGACTGGTTCGTGATGGTCGCTTCCGGCGCCGAGATCGAATCCGTCCGCTAGGCTCGAACAGCGGTCATGCCTCCGTCCACCCGATTGGCCTCGATCGCCTTTGCCTGCGCGGCGGTGATCGCGCTCCTCGCGCCCACCGCGGCCAGCGCCACACGCATGGGTGCGGCGCCGAGCCTGCCAAAGGGCGCCCACATCGCCGGCGCTGTCTCGACCGGCACGCCGATGCACGTCACGATCACGCTGCAGCCGCGCGACCGGGCGGCGCTCCAGGCCTTCGCCACCGCCGTGGCAACGCCGGGCTCGCCCGAATATCGGCAATACATCACGCCGGCGCAGTTCGCCAAGCGCTTCGGCGCCGCGCCGGGTGCGGTCGCGGCGGTCGAGGCATCGCTGAAGGCTCACGGCCTCACCCCCGGCTCGCCCAGCGCCAACGCGCTCTCGATCCCCGTCACCGCCACCGCCGGCGCCATCGGCCACGCCTTCGACGTGTCGTTCGCGCACGTGACCCTGCAAAACGGCGCCACCGCGATCGTCAACCAGCAGGCGCCCGCGCTCGCTGCCGACGTCAGCACCGACGTGCAGTCGATCCTCGGACTCGACACCCTCCAGGCCGCCAGGCCGCTGCTCGTCCGCTCCCACGCGGTCGCTGCCACGCCGCAACTACGACCCCACGTCGTCACCGGCGGCCCGGAGCCGTGCGCCGCGGCCAGCTCGGCCGGCGCGACCCAAGGCGGGTTCACCGCCGACCAGATCGCCTCGGCCTATGGACTTTCGGGGCTGTACGGCTCGGGCGGCCCGGCCGGCGCGGCGGATGACGGCGCGGGCGAGACCGTCGCGATTCTCGAGCTCGAGCCCTACGACCCGGCCGACATCGCTGCCTACGAGCAGTGCTACGGCATCAACGCACTGTTCGACAACGTCGCGGTCGATGGCGGCGCGGGCACGGGTGCGGGGTCGGGAGAGGCCGCACTCGACATCGAGAACGTGATCGGCCTGGCACCGAAGGCGAACATCCAGGTGTACGAGGGGCCGAACTCCGGCTCGGGACCGTATGACACGTTCAGCAAGATCATCAGCGACC
This sequence comes from uncultured Solirubrobacterales bacterium, assembly GCA_963834625.1. Classification (GTDB taxonomy): domain Bacteria; phylum Actinomycetota; class Thermoleophilia; order Solirubrobacterales; family Solirubrobacteraceae; genus Palsa-465. The sequence continues at coordinate 616,760 of CAWICM010000003.1, forward strand.
ACACCTCGCAGGTGGTCACCGCCTCCTGGGGGCAATGCGAGTTCATCAACGGCTTCAGCCAGGCCGCGGCCGAGAACACTCTGTTCCAGGAGGCCGCGACCCAGGGGCAGTCGATCTTCTCGGCCTCGGGCGACGACGGTGCGGAGGACTGCTTCCCGACGCCGCCGACCGCGCAGGTCGACGATCCGGCCAGCCAGCCGTTCGTCACCGGCGTGGGAGGCACTCGAGTGGACACGCTCGGCCCCCGGCCGGTCGAGAGCGTGTGGAACGACGGCGTGCAGGTTGGCGCCGGCGGCGGGGGCATCTCCACCTTCTGGAAGATGCCCTCCTACCAGCTCGACGCACCGGCCTCGCTGCACGTGATCAACTCGGGTTCGTCCGGATCGCCGTGCGGAGCCTCCTCGGGCGATTGCCGCGAGGTGCCCGACATCTCGGCCGACGCCTCTCCCAACACCGGCTACGTCATCTACTGGAACGGCAGCGGAAGCGCCGGCGTCTCCGAGCCCACCGGGTGGCAGGTGGTGGGGGGCACGAGCGGCGCCGCGCCGGCGTGGGCCGCGTTGATCGCGCTGACCAACGCCTCGAACGGCTGCACCGGGACCGCGGTGGGCTTCGCCAACCCCGCGCTCTACAACGCCGCAGGCGGCGGCTACGCGGCCGACTTCAACGACACGGCCTCCGGCGACAACGACATGACCGGAACCAACAGTGGACAGTTCGCCGCCGGGCCCGGCTACGACATGGCCACCGGCCTGGGAACGCCGAACGGCTCCGCGCTGGCCACCACCCTGTGCAAGGACTCGATCTCGCTCGGCAACCCGGGCGCGCAGCGGTCGGTCGTGCACACCGCTGTGAGCCTGCAGATCAGGGCGTCCGACACGCGCGGAGCGAGCCTCAGCTACGGCGCCACCGGCCTTCCGGCCGGGCTCTCGATCAACTCCTCGACGGGCAAGATCAGCGGCCGGCCGCGTCACGCCGGGACCTCCACGGTCACCCTGAGCGCGTCCGATCCGGCCGGGACCGCGTCCCGTACGTCGTTCGCCTGGACGATCCAGGCCAACCCCGGCCTGTCCAAGGTCTCGCTATCCGGGCGTCCGCGCGGCGCGCCCCAAGCTGTCCTTCATGGTCACCCAGGGGCGCGACGCGCCCAAGCTCAAGACCGTGACGGTGACCCTGCCACGCGGTCTGCGCTTCACGCGCTCGCGCGCGAAGGTCACCGTGACCGGGCGAGGTAACCGTCGCCTGAGATACACCGTGTCGCTTCAGCACGGAACGCTCGTGCTCAAGCTGAAGACCGCCGCCCAGCAGGTCCACGTGACGATCGGCTACCCGAGGCTTCAGGCCGGCGGCAGCCTGGTCGCCGACATGGCGCGCCACAATGCCTCGCGCGTGTCGCTCACCGTCCGCGCCACCGACGGGCTCAAGCGCACCACCCGCCTGACCGCCAAGGTCAAGCCGCGGACTTAGACAGGCTCCTGGCCGCGGACTCGTCGGTGTAGCGCTCGGCCACCTCGGCCAGGATCTGGATCATCGTGCCGGCGGCCGGCGCCACCCCGGCCGCGGCCAGCGTCGCCGCCACCACGCGCCGCGACGGCGGCTCGGGCGCGAGCGAGCGCACGACGATGCCCGGGTGCACGTGCGTCAGGGCGAGCCGCGGGATCAGCGCCACCCCGACCCCGGACGCCACCAGCCCCTGCACGGTCTCGTAGTCGTCTGACTCGAAGGTGACCTTGGGCTCGAACCCGGCGGCCAGGCACGAGCGCACGACAAACCTCGCGCACGGGCTGGAGGCCGAGGTCTGCACCCAGTCCTCCTCGCGCAGGTCGCCCAGCGTGAGCGCCCGCTTGCCGGCCAGCGGGTGCTCGGCGGGCAGCGCCACCAGCATCGGATCCTGCAGCAGCGGCTGGGTACGCAGCCTGGCCGCGTGGCGCTCCCTGGCGCCCGGGAACTCGAACAGCAGCGCGAGGTCGAACTCGCCCGCGCGCAGCCGGGGGGCGATGTCCTCGGGCTCGCCCTCGGCGAGCGTCAGCGCCACGTCGGGATGGCGAGCGCTGAACCGCGCGATCGCCTGCGGCATCAGCGTGGCGCCCGCGGACGGGAACGAGGCCATCCGGAGCCGGCCCGCGCGAATGCCGAGCACCGCGGCCAGCTGTGTCTCAGCCGCCTCGATCCGGGCGAAGATGCCCTCCGCGTGCTCGACCAGGCTGGCCCCCGCGGCCGTGGGCCGGACCCCGCTGCGGTCGCGCACGATCAGCGTCGCGCCGGTCTCGGCCTCGAGTCGGGCAATGGCCTGCGAGACGGCCGATTGGGTGTAGGACAGCGCCTCGGCCGCGCCCGAGAACGAGCCCCGGCGCACCACCTCGCAGAGCACCCTCAGACGCCCGACGTGCAGCATTAGCGCAGCTTATCAACGGCATGAACAACTTCATTAGCGCTGATACTAGGTAGGTGAGATCCTCGCGCCGAACAGGAGGCTCAACCCCCGAACCCCTGAAGGAATGGAGGTCCCCATGGCACCCAGGGCGATCATCTCCTACGACGACACGCCGGGCGACCACGACGCATTGATGCTCGGGCGCATCCTGGCCGACGCCGGCGCGTCACTGACCCTGGCCTACGTACGTCACTGCACGAGCAGCGACTGCTCCCAGGAGGAGCTCGAGGAGCACGAGGCCGAGACGCTGCTCGCGCGCGGAGCCGGCCGGCTGGGCGGGCTGGACGTCGACACCCGCGTCGTGATCAGCCCCTCGACGCCCGAGGGCCTTCGCCGTCTGGTCGAGGAGGTACACGCGGACATCGTGGTGTTCGGGTCCGACTACCGCACCCCGCCCGGGCGCGTCGCGCCGCAGCACACCACCCTGAGCCTGCTCGAGTGTGGCCCGGCCGCGGTGGCGATCGCCCCGGCCGAGTACTTCGGGGGGCGCATCCACCGGATCGGCGTGATCGCGATCCCGGGCGACGACACCACGCTCGAGACCGCCCGAGCCCTGGCCGACAGCTTCGGCGCCACCCTCACTCGCGACGAGCGCCAGGTGGACATGCTCGTGGTCGGCTCGCGCCTCGAGGCGCCGGTCGGTCACGTGCTGCTGAGTGCCCAGTCCCAGAACGAGATCGACAGCGCGACCTGCCCGGTGCTGGTCGTGCCGCGCGGGGTGTCGCTCGACTTCCCGGCGGTACTGGCACACGCCGCGTAGGGATTATTGGGCCGCGCCTGCGGCGCGTCATCCGTGGGGCCGTTCCGCCGGGCATCCCTGCCCGGCGGCCGGGTCGGTGAGGCGGATAGCACGTCACACGGGCTCCGACTCCCAAACCGCGACGCGTTGGCCGCCTCCCAGGCGGATAAGCCGTCACGACCGGACGCCGAGCGTTCGAGTGACGACTTATCCGGGTCGGATTCCAGCGCGCCGCAGGTCCACGGTGCCGTAGGGACCGCGCGGCGCCCGCCCGGCAGGGATGCCGGGCGGAACCGGCCCCATGGACGCCGAGCGCAGCGAGGCCCAAAGTCACGGAAGGATCAGGTGCGAGTCACCGAACTCGTGCCACAGGTACCCGGCGTCGAGCGCGGCGGCGTAGGAGGCGTGCAGTAGCTCGGGTCCGGCTAGGGCCTCGAGCATCATCAGGTGCGAGGCCTCGGGCTCGTGCCAGCCGGTGATCATGCCGTCGACCGAGCGCACGCCGCACTCCGGCGTGACCACCAGGCCCGTCCAGCCCGACCGCGCGCAGCTGCATCCCTCGGCGGCGACCGCCGACTCGAGTGCCCGCACGACCGTGGTGCCGACCGCGATCACGCGCCCGCCGCGTCCCCGCGCCGTGCAGATCGTCTCCGCGGTGCGCTCGGGAACCTCGAACCACTCGGGGAAGGGCGGCTCGTGGCTCTCGGGCGAGGACACGCCGGCGTGCAGGGTGATCGGCGCGATCACGACGTCGCGGGCGACCAGGCGCGAGAGCAGCTCTCGCGTGAAGGGACGGCCGGCGCTCGGCATCTCGGCGCTGCCCGGGCTGATCGCGTACACGTTCTGGTAGGCCTCGAGCGGCCAGTGCCCCCGCACGTGCGAGTAGCGAATCGGCTCACCATGGCGCTCCAGGTAGTCGTCGACGAGCAGCTCGCAGCAGAAGCGGGCCAGCATCAGCCGCTGGCCGGACGCGTATGGCGCCACCAGCTCGAGCGTCGCGCCGCCGCGCAGGGCGAGACGCTCTCCGACCGGCAGCCGCGCCGGGCGAGAGCCGTCGGCGCTGCGGATCTCGACCACGCGCCAGTCGTCGTCGAGGTGCGGCGCGCGCGTGGCGAAGTGCACGCGCACGCGGCCGCTGCCCGAGGCGCGCCGGGCCGGGACAGCCGCCGGAATCGTGGCCGACACGTTGACGACCAGGACGTCGCCGGGGTTCAGCAGGTCAGGCAGGTCACTGAAGGTGCGGTGCTCGACGGAGCCGTCAGAGCGATGCGCGACGAGCAGGCGCACGCCGTCGCGGGACAGCCCACGGGCCTCGGGCGGCTCGTGGGCCTCGAGGTCCGGCGCGATCTGGAAGGCGAGCGCGCTCATCGAAGCGCGGGCTCCATCGGCACCACCTCGCGAGCCAGGTAGCGTCCGCTCGGCAGCGTGCCCTCGATCAGCCTGAGCAGGCCCGGCACGCTCGTCTCGGGCGGCGGGATGTCGGAGATGTCCTCGCCCGGGAACGCCTCCTGGTGCATCTGGGTGCGCATGTCGCCCGGATCCACGGAGTAGACGCGCACGGTTGGATGCTCCTCGGCCAGGACCGCGCTGAGCTGATCGAGCGCGGCTTTGGAGGATCCATATCCGCCCCATCCGGCGTACGGCTCGACCGCGGCGTCCGAGCTCACGTTGATGACCACGCCGCCGTCGGCCATGCGCGGCAGGACGAGCTGGGTCAGGCCCAGGGGCGCGAGTACGTTGACCTGGTAGACGCGCTCGAGCGTGTCGAGCGAGTAGCGCCCGAGCGGCCGTATTGGATCCCGCCCTCCCGGGCCGAGCAGGCTGGCGTTGTTGACCAACAGGTCGACGCGATCGCCGGCAGCGTCGACGAGTGCGCCGCGGTGCAAGTCGTCGGCCACGTCGCCCGGGAGCGCGAGCACTTCGGTGATCGCGCCCAGCTCGCGGGCGGTCCGCTCGAGGTCGGCAGCGCCGCGGGCGTCGAGAACCAGCGCCCAGCCGCGCTCGGCCAGGGCACGGGCGAGAGCGAGGCCGAGGCCCCGCGATGATCCGGTGATGATGGCAAGAGGCATGGGCGCCACGGTAGGCCGGGGGCGGTCCCGGTTACCAGGCGTAATTGGTCCTAGGACCTTGTGAGGAGGCCCTCTTGCACGGCGAGCACCGCGGCCTGGGTGCGGTCGGTCACCCCGAGCTTGGCCAGCACATGGCCGACGTGGGTCTTGACCGTCTTCTCGGAGATCCCGAGCTCGAGCGCGATCCGCTTGTTCGCTCGGCCCTGGGCGATCAGGATCAGCACCTCGCGCTCGCGGCTGGTCAGCTGATCCAGAGGGGTTGGGCCGGAACGCGCCCGATCCGGATCCGACAGGGCGTGCACGAGCCGCGCCGCCGCGGTCGGATCGATGATCGCCTCGCCGGACTGGGCGGCGCGCACCGCCCGCGCCAGCTCGGTCGGTTGCGAGTTCTTGAGCAGGTAGCCGGCGGCTCCCGCCTCCAGCGCGGGCAGGAGGCGATCGTCGTCCAGGAAGCTCGTGAGCACGATCACGTGCGCCTTCGATGCACGCCCGCCGCGCCGGCGCAGCTCGCGCATCGCACTGACTCCGTCGAGCTTCGGCATGACCAGGTCCATCAGGATCACGTCGGGCTCGAGCTCGGCGGCCCGCTCGACCGCCTCGTCGCCGTCCGCCGCCTCACCCACGATCTCGAACCCGTCCTGGAGGGCGAGGAACGCCCGCAGGCCCTCGCGCACGACCGCGTGGTCGTCGACGAGCAGGATCCGGATCGGATCAGCCGCCATCGCGGGCCAGCTCGACGCGGACTGTGGTGCCGTGGCCGGGGGCGCTGCGGATCTCCAGACGGCCGTGCGATTCGCGCGCGCGTTCCTCCATCGAGGTCAGCCCGAGGTGGCGGGAGCGGACGTCGGGCGCGTGGGGGTCGAACCCGACCCCGTCGTCGGAGACCTCGATCACGAGCTTGTCGTCCTCGCCGGCCAGGCGGACGGTCACGTGGTCGGCGTTGGCGTGGCGGACGGAGTTGTGCAGCGCCTCGTGGGCGATCCGCAGCAGCGCCAGCTCACGGTCCGAGTCGCCGCCGTCGCCCGTGAACCCGGGCTCGATGCTGAGCTCGATCTGCCTCCCGTGCGTGCGCGCCACCATCTCGACCTCCTTGCGCAGCGTGGCGGCCAGCCCGTCGCGCTCGAGCTCGGGCGGGCGCAGGCCGAGGATCAACGAGCGGAGCTCCTCGAGCGCCTCGCCGGCCAGCTCGCGCAGGCGCTCGAGCTGCGCCCGCGCGGCGACGAGATCGCGGTCCATCTGGGTCGCGGCCGCCTCGGCGGTGAGCATCACGCTGAACAGCTTCTGGCTGACCACGTCGTGTAACTCGAGCGCCAGGCGGTTTCGCTCGGACAGGATCGTCAGCTCGCGGCTCTGTTCGTACAGGCGGGCGTTGGTGATCGCGATCGAGGCGTGGGCGGCCAGCAGCTCGATCAGCGCCTGGTCCTCGGCGTCGAAGGCCTCGGCGTCCGCCTTCTCGGTCAGGTAGAAGGCGCCGATGATGGCTCCGGCCGGCGAGGCGATCGGGACGCCCAGGAACGAGCGCATGTCGGGGTGCTGGCGGGGCCACCAGCCGCGGAAGCGGGGATCGTCGCGGATGTCGTCGGTGCGGTACGACGGGCGTTGCTCGAGCATCGCGCCGAGCATCCCGTGCGTGCGGGGCAGCGGCCCCATCGAGGCGATCAGCTCGTCGCTCATCCCGGTCACGAGGAAACGGCGAAAGCCTCCCGCCCCGTCGGGGATGCCGAGCGCGGCGTAGCGGGCGCCGGCGAGCTCGCGGGCGGCGTCGACCAGCCTCTGCAGGACCTCGTCGACCGACAGGTTGGCGGCCACGCCCAGGACGGCGTCCGAGACCGCCTTCAGCGTCGGGTTCAGGCGCTGCTCGGTCATCCCGTTGTGAAGATAGACCGCTAGGCTCGTCGGCTATGCCGCGCCACTGGTTCTGGATGCAGGTCGCGATCGTCGTGTTCGTGCTGGCCGGGATGGTGATCGCGATCACCCGGCTGGCCTAGGACGGTGGCGGGGCGGCCACCGAGATGTTCCGGTCCATCCTGGTGGGAACGGACGGGTCGGAGACCGCCCACGCCGCGCTGCGGCGAGCGATCGAGCTGGCCGGCGGGCTGCACGCGCGGCTGCACATCGTCAGTGCTTACGAGCCGGTGTCCGATCCGCGCTTGCGGGGCGACCAGGTGGCGGCGCCCAAGGACGCGCAGTGGGCGATCAACCCGCACGACGACGTGCTGGCGCTGCTCGAGCGGGCACGAGCCGAGGCCACGGAAGCTGGGGTGTCCGAAGTCGAGACGTTCGCGCGTCAAGGGGATGCCGCCGACGCGATCGTCGACGTGGCCGAGGAGCAGGGCTGCGACCTGGTCGTGGTCGGCAACAAGGGCATGACCGGCGCCAAGCGGTTCCTGCTCGGCTCGGTGCCCAACAAGGTCTCGCACCACGCGCCGTGCTCGGTGCTGATCGTGCGGACGACCTGAGCGTCGCGGACTACTGCGGCCCGGGTGCGCCTCGCGCCGTGGCCGCGCCCGCATTCAACAGACCCCAGCCGAAATCGTCGTTCGGACGGGCGGGCCCACCGAGCGGTGTCGCGGTCTGCTCGATCCGCGTGAGGATCTGGTCGGGCGAGGGGTGGCGACCGATCACGCCGCTGGCGATGACCAGCGCCGCGGTCGCGGAGACCGCCGGAGCGGCCATCGACGTCCCATACGCGCCGGGGTAGCCGAACCGGGTCGCGTTGGCCCCCGGCGTCAGCGAGTTCAAGTCCTGGAAGGTCATCTGCCGAACCGGCGGCAGGGTGCGGAACGGGTGGCAGTCGGGGTCGCTCGGTCACGCTGGCGTCATCGCCCCCGCCCGGTGCGACCAGGTCGAGCCGGGTGCCGCCGTTGGAGTAGTCGGCCAGGCAGCGATCGCGCGTGGTCGCACCCACTGAGATCACCGACCGCGCCGCTGCTGGATAGGCCAGGCGCGTCTCGCTGTCGTTGCCGGCGGCGGCGACCACGACCACGCCATGACGGTGGGCGAAGCCGATCGCGCTGATCACCTCGGGGATCTCCGAGGCCGTGACGCTCTTGTCGAACTCCAGGCTGAGGTTGATGACCTGCGCGCCATGCGTGACCGCGTAGCGGATGCCCTTGCCGATCGTGACCGAGTCGCCGTTTCCGCTCGCGTCGAGCACGCGGACCGGCATGATCGTGGCGCCGTAGGCGAGGCCGGTGAGCCCGAATCCATTGTTGGTGCTCTCCGCGATCATGCCCGTCACGAACGTGCCGTGACCCTCGCGGTCGAGCGGGAAGGGGTCGTTGGCCACGAAGTCGTACGGATCAACGAAGCGCGTCCCCTTGAAGTCCGGCGCTTCGCTGAAGCGCTGCCAGTCACGGTAGGCCACCCCGGTGTCGAGCACGGCGATCGTCACGCCGCGCCCGCCGGCGCGGTGGACGCGGAACATGTGCGCCCACGCGGCGGGCGCGTCGATCCCCGCCCCGGCCAGGAAGTTCCACTGGAGCTTCTGCCAGCCCTGCTTGCGATGTGTGTTGCCGGGATCGTTGGGAATCCAGCCGCCGGCCTGGTGCGCGATGTAATCGGGAACCGCGTACGTCACCCCGCGCCGGCGGCGCAGCTTGGCGATCGTGGGCCAGATGCTCTGGCCGCGCGCGACCTTGACGATCCGCGTGCTCTCCTGTGGGCTCGCCCCAGCGCCGGCGCCGGCCTGGCGCGCGGAATGTGCCACCTCCGGCGCGGGCGCGTAGCCCACGACGATCACGCCCGGAACGAAGTCCGCGGGGCGCGCGGACTTGGCCCTGGCCGGCGCCGCCGGCCCGGAGACGCACAGCAGCGCGGCGACGGCAAGCGCCACGGGTGCGAGACGGCGGGTAAGCGTGACCGCAGACAAAGCTTCTTGGACGTGGGAGTCGGCCCCGGACGCTAAGACACCCTCGCGGGCGGCAAAGTTGCCCCACCTAACGGTACCGGCGCGGGAGCGGGTACCGTCGCTGGCTCCGTGAGCTCCCACTTCTTCCCCCGCGAGGAGTACTTCATGCGCCTGGCCCTGCGCGAGGCGGCGCGCGCCCTCGAGCACGAGGACGTCCCGATCGGCGCCGTCGTCGTACGCGGGGGCGAGGTGATTGGCGCCGGGCACAACGAGCGCGAGCTCCGGGCCGACCCCACCGCCCACGCCGAGATGATCGCCCTGCGCGAGGCCGCCCGCGCCGTGGGCAGTTGGCGGGTGCTCGACTCGGTCATGTACGTCACGCTCGAGCCGTGCGCGATGTGCGCCGGAGCGATCGTGCTGGCGCGCCTGCCCAGGGTGGTGTTCGGCGCCACCGACCCCAAGGCCGGCGCCGCCGGAAGCGTGTTCAACGTGCTGGAGGAGGCGCGGCTGAATCACCGCCCCCAGGTGGAGAGCGGGCTCCTCGCGGAGGAGTGCGCCGACCTCCTGCGGTCGTTCTTCGCGCCCCGGCGATGATCACCGCCGCCGACACTGCCGGGACCTCCCGCTGCGGCTTCTACTACCTTTAGACCCGCCCCACCGGAGAGGTGGCAGAGCGGTTGAATGCGCCGGTCTCGAAAACCGGTATGGGCTATCAGTCCATCGGGGGTTCGAATCCCCCCCTCTCCGCTGAACTAGGCCGTTTCCCCATTAGCCGGGGGAAGCGGACCGGCCCTGAGCCGGGGCGCGGGGGCTTGAAGGTCGGACGCTGATCGCCGACGTTTGCCTCCGGGTCACCAGCGGCGCTCAACCTGCCCCCACTCGGCGCTAAGAGGTCTCGTCTGCTCTCACCCGTTTCGGACGATGTGATCGGCGCGTCGTGCGGGAGGCTGATGGCCGGTGGGCGAGGTAATTCTTCTGTCGCTGACGGCGTCGTTGAACCCGACGCTGGTTGGGGTTACGACGGTGATGTTGCTGCTTCCCAGTCCAGCGAAGCTGATGACTGGTTATCTGGTGGGTGCGTATCTCACGAGTATCACCCTGGGGCTGGTGATCGTCTTCTCGCTGTCGAACTCGAGCGCCAAGAACACAACCGAGAACACCTTGAGCCCTGCGGTCGATATCGGGTTGGGTGCGGTCGCGCTGGCCATCGCGTTTGTGCTCTACACGGGACGCCAGGAACGCCTCAGGGAGCGCCGACGCGCGCGTAGGGAGGCGAAGCCGGACAAGGGCCCACCGCGGTGGCAGCGCGAGCTGAGCAAGGGATCTCCCCGGACCACACTTGTGATCGGCGCATTGCTCACCCTTCCCGGCGCCTCATATCTCGCGGGCCTCGATCAGATCCACAAGCTCAAGTACTCGACTCCGGTTGTCGTGCTTCTGGTCATCGGCTTCAATCTCGTGATGCTATGGCTGCTCGAGGTTCCGCTCGCAAGCTTCCTGATCGCTCCGGAATGGACTCCTCACGCGATCCAGCGAGCCAAGCTGTGGGTCAGCCGCCACGCACACGTGTTCGCGGTGAGGGGGTTCGCCGGGATCGGCACGCTCCTGGTCCTCAAGGGACTCGTCGGCCTGCTGGGGTGAGCTCGGATGGAGCGGGCAAGCATGTCGCGGACCGAGCGGTGGATGGAGCGGCGCATCGAGCGAAGGGGGTTGCGCCCGCGAGACGCGGCCTATCTCATCGGTGCGTTCTGGGCGGTTGCGGTGATCGTGGGCGGTGTCCTCGAGCGGATCGTCGACCCGAAGACCTTCCACAGCGTCTGGCTGGGAAATGTGGTGGGCAATCGAAACCGTGACGACCGTTGGCTATGGCGACATCGTCCCGAACCAAACGGTCGGCAAGGTGATCGCCGGGGTCCTGATGCTCGGAGGCCTATCGCTGCTCGCAGTAGTTACGGCAGCCGTCACTAGCGGATTTGTCTCGTGCCCAGGCTCGCGAGGTCGCGACGCGGAGCGATCCGATCACGGAGAAGCTCGACGAGCTGGCAGTTGAGCTCCGGGCGCTCAGAGACGAACTCGCACGGCCTGCCATCTCCCGGCGACCGAGCGCCGATGGACACGTGAGCCCGTCGCTGGGCACGGGATCGATCGGGCCGACCTCCGACCCTACAAACAGATCAGCGGACGCGATGCCCGACCCGCCAGTAGCGTGAGCACCTCCCCAAGACCCTGGTGGCCAACGATCAGCCCGGTCACGTCTTGGACATCTCCGGCGAGGAACGGCGGTGGTATCTTCGTTTGCGGCGATTCTTGACGGGGTCGGCGATCGCGACGAGGATTGCTCGCCTAAAGCGGAACGGGTGGACGGTCACGGTTGACCGCAGGGCCCCGTGTCCGTGGTAGCTCGGAGGCGCCACCAAAGCCCGGAGACGTTCACGCGCGTGCAGGCCTCAAGAGCAGCCCGATCCGCCGATAGCGACCGCACCTGTTCGGATTGGAGTTCATCGATCCCGCCGAACCCTGGGCGCCGGCTGGTAGCGGCTCCGCGCCGCCCTTCCCAGCGCGGCGCTGGCGAATCTGTCGACTCCCGCCGGCGTGTCCCGTCGATGGCATATCCGGGCCGCGTCGTCGATGCCCCTGGCAGGCGGGTCGCTCGGAACGATAGAAGAGTGCAGCATGCTTGAACGCGCGGCTGTGAGCGACGTTGCCGGGCTGCGTGCGCGGACGGCACCGGCCGTCAGTTCGTTGGCGATCGCGGTGGCGGCGTGTGTTACGTCGATCGCCGCGGCTGCTCCCACAGTACTCAGCGCTCCCGCCGGCACGAGGAGGACCGCCCTCCCGGTGTTCGTCGTCGGGATTGGGGCGTTGTTTGGCCTCGGCCTGTCCGATCTGGTCAGAGCGCGGGACTCTCGGTTCGCGCGAGCCGTCGTCGCCGCCGGGGGCTTGTGGTCGCTGTCTGCGCTCGCGACATCCTCCGAGCCCACCCTGTACAGCGCCGGGCGCGTGAGCTACTGGCTGGTGAGCGTGGCGATCGTCTACCTGCTGCTCAGCTACCCGTCCGGACGACTCACGGAGACGATCGACCGGGCGGTGTTCGCCGCGGCGTTGATCGTGGTCATGCTCTACCTCCCGACGGCGCTCATCGCGCAGCGTTTTCCGAGTCCTGGAGTGTGGTTGTCGTGCGTCTCGGACTGCCCGAGCAACGCGTTTTCCCTTACCCATTCGAGCCCCGCTCTCGTGCAGGATCTCATTGTCCCGCTGCGCGAGTTCCTGACCGTTGCCGTGTTCTTGGTGGTCCCTGTGGCGGTTGCGCAACACGGGCGGAAGGCGGGACCGCTGCTGCGCAGGATGTATCTGCCAATCCTCCTGATCGCCGCTGGTCAGGCGGTCACGTTCGGGGCTTTCTTCGCCGTTCGGCACGCCGCTCCCACGTCCACCGCGTTGCACGTTCTGATGTGGATCAACGTCCTCTCGCTTCCCGCCGTCGGGATCGCGTGCGTGGCGGGCCGGAACTATCGACGCGTGCTCGCCGGGAACGCGCTGGAGCGCCTCGCGCGCGCGCTCAGAGCAAGCCGAAGCGCCGCTCAGGTCACGCGTGCGGTGGCGGATGCACTCGAGGACCCTTCGGTGCGCATCCTCCACTCGTTTCCGGGTGAGCAGGAGGGTTGGGTCGACGAATGTGGGGTGCCGGTGTCGCTAGCGCGTGCTCGGGCTGAGAGCGAGGTGACCGAGGTCGTCAGCGGGCGCTGGCAGATCGCGATCGTCCACGACCCGGCGCTCGGCGAGCATCGCGCCCTGGTGCAGACCGCCGGGTCCTACGCGCTCGCCGCGCTCGAGAACGACCACCTCAGCGCCGAACTCCGCGCGTCGCTCGAGGCGCTGGCGGAATCCCGGGCCCGCGCCGGTGCCGTCGAACACCGCGAACGCCGAAAGCTCGAGCGTGACCTCCACGACGGCGCCCAGCAGCGCCTGGTCGCGCTCCGGATAAAGCTCGCCCTGGTCGCAGAGCAGCTAGAGGATGACGATCCGGCACGCGCCGAGGTGATCCGCGCGCTGGGACAGGCGATCGACGCGACGATCGAAGAGGTTCGTTCGTTCGCGCGCGGCGTCTACCCCTCGATGCTGACCGAGATCGGGCTTGGTGAAGCGCTGCGGTCGGCGGGTCGTAATTCAGCGCTGCCAACGACCGTACATTCGGATGGGCTAGGCCGCTATCCGCCAGAGCTCGAGACGACCGTCTATTTCTTCTGCTCGGAGGCGCTGCAGAATGCTGGCAAGCACGCTCGCGGGGCCACCGGGGTCACGATCTGGCTGTTGGCCGACCGGGGCGACCGGAAGCTCCACTTCGAGGTCCGCGACGACGGAGCTGGATTCGACGTTCACGCCACGCCGATCGGCACCGGCCTGCGCAACCTACGCGACCGTCTCGCCGCCGTCGGCGGCACGATGTCCATTCGGTCCACCCCTGACCAAGGGACCAGCGTCGAAGGCTCGATCCCACTTCCGTGACTCACCTGGGACCCGGGCCCGCGCGCCAGGCACGGTAGTAGAGCATCCCCTCGAAGTCCGGCCGCGTGGATCGCGTATGAAACCCGACCGCCTCCAGGCACCTGCGCGCGGTGATGTTCTCCGGTTCGATGCCGGCCTCGAACAGGTCCACGTGCCGCAACTCGGGCCGTCGTAGACGGTGCAGCGATCGAACGTGCCGCAATCGACGTACCCGACCGGATGCCCGTCCGCGTCGGCGAGGTAGCGGTACGCGCCGGTCTGCACGGCGCCGCGGAACTCCTGGCCGACGATCCGATCACCGCGCGCCATCATCACCGCCGGCCACTCGGGGCCACCCCAGGAACCGGCGGGTGCCTGGGTCGAGAAACCAGGGCTTCACCGTCGGCAGATCCTCCCGGGAGAACGGCCGAAGGGTGACAGCAGCCGCGACCACGACGAAATGATCGCGCCCGAGGCCTGAAAGCGCGTACTACGGCACGACTTGGATCGTGTCGCCGACGGGGCGCAGCGGGGAGCTGGAGGCGTCGTTTAGCAGTTGACCCTCGGATGCGAATTGGGTTGAGCCACCGCCGTCGAGGTTCATCGCGTCGAGGGCGCCCAGGGAGCGCATCAGGTCGGCCTCCTCGGTCAGGGTCAGTCCGTCGCTCACGCCGGGAATCCCGTCGGCAGTGGCTAGCAGCAGCCGGCCCCGGCCGTCGACCCCGACGAACGTACGCGCGTGGCGGTAGACCGAGAACGTGTAGTCATTGAGGTCCCGCGGGTCGAGCACGCCCTCGTCGACCGCGTCGATCGCGGTACGCCCATCACGCAGGAGAACCGGACCGGCGCTGGCGATGCTCGTGTCCGGGTTCAGTGAGAACGCGAGTCCGGACGCGGTCCGGAGTTGCTCGAGCACGCTCAGCCGCTGCCCGACCTGGGCGTGGGCGCTCAGCCAGGCGACATCGGTCCCGATCGCCTGCACGGCGGAGTCGCCGGCCGGAAGCGTCCCGCCGGGTGGGCCGACCGACACGACCCGGCCTTGCCCGGTGAGCACCGCCTGCAGAACCGGGCCTGAACTCGGCGCGGGTGGCAGCGGCGCCCCGAACATCGGCGTGAACAGCACGATGTCGTTGGCGCCGGTGCACAGGGTGTTCTGGCGCGGCCGGCTGGTCGGCACAAAGCCCCTCACCCCGCAGTCTTCGGCGCTGCCCGGAAGCCGGTTGACGCCGAGAATCCGGATCGAACTGTCGCCGGAGCGCAACGTCGCGAGCGAGGTCAGGTTCTCGATCCTGGCGGAGCGACGGCCGTCGAGCACGAGCGCGGCGCGGTCGCCGTTGGCCAGCGACTCGATCTGCCCGTCGTAGGCGCTAAGGCCGGTGTTGGCTCCGTTGACCGCGGCCAGCGGCGTGTCGATCGTGAAGAACCCGCCGTTCGTCGCCGCCACCGAGTGCAGCGCAGCCGACGCGGCCGGGACGGTCTCCTTGCTCGCGATCGCGGAGCCGTGATACGCGATCACTCGCCCAGCGAAGCGCCGTGGGTCGACGACCGCGACGTGCACGAGCTCGGCGTCTGGACCGGGCTGCGGATCGAAGCCGCTCCATTCGACGAGCGGCGCGAACCCGTCGGCGGTCAGCGTTGCCGCCACGCCGTTGGCATCCGCCTGGGTGGCGAACTCGCCGACGCGCACTCGCACCCCCATCACCCCGCGAGGATCGTCGGCGTAGTGCGGCCACGGCAGGACGGTTGCGGTTGGATCGAATCCGTCGGCCCTCAGTGAGGCCTCGGTGCCACTCGCCCATCCGAAGCCGCCGGCCTCCGCCTCCTCGGCACTGCCTCCGAACGGGCTCGGCACGGGCGCCTGGATCGTCACGGTCCATGATGGCGATGCGGTCGGGTCCGAGTAGACGCCGCTGAGCAGCGTCACCCCCGGCGCCGGCGAGGTCGAGGTCCACCGGATGTGGTGCACGAACGCGGTCGAATCACCGGCACCGGCCGCCCCCGGCGAGGCGAAGTGCCGCCGGGTCTGCGCCGTCGCCGTCGCCGCGGCGCCCAGCGCGACCGTCGCGGCGATCACGCCGACCACCGACGCGCGTCCTACGGTACGACGCCTCGCACCAAGAGCAACCTCCCGAAATGATTGTCCCACTTACTCCTCCGGTCGTCGCAGTCAGAAAGCGGCTGCCACGTTAGGCCCCCGTGAGGCTAGCGCTGTGAACGTGAGGTGACTCTGAGGTGGCGATTCCGGGACCTGGCGAACCGCGTGACGAGCTCGACGTACCGCTGGGTTGTGGTCTGGTGCGGGGCGTGATCTGCGCCCTCGATCGTCTCGAGCTCAAAGCGCGGCAGCGCCGCCGCGATCGCTTCGACGACCGCTATCAGAAACGGCGGGGAGGCGGTGCCCTTGGTGAGCAGCACGGGCCGGTCGAACCGCTGCAGTTGGTCGAGATCGAGTCGCTGCCCGTCCGGGTCGCGCGCCTCGTCGAGGAACGTTGCGGCGTTGCCGACGAAGGCCTCGCGCAGCTCGGCGGTGAGCTCCCCATCCCACGCCCCAGGCCGCCGAGCGACCGTCTCGACGAACAGCTTCGCCCCGGCCTCGTCCTCGCCCGCCGC
This sequence comes from uncultured Solirubrobacterales bacterium, assembly GCA_963834625.1. GTDB lineage: Bacteria > Actinomycetota > Thermoleophilia > Solirubrobacterales > Solirubrobacteraceae > Palsa-465. The sequence continues at coordinate 632,947 of CAWICM010000003.1, forward strand.
CAACCGCTCGAGCACGGCGCCGACGCGCCGGCCGACCTCCTGGAGCACCGGCTCGAACCGGGACCCGGCCAGCATGCCCACCACGGGTGGCTCGTGGGCGATCAACGACGCGAACACCTCGGGCCTGCGAACTGCCGCATCCAAGGCGACGATCGAACCGAACGAGTTGGCGACGACGTGCGCCGGCCCCAGTTCCAACGCCTCGATCAGCTCGGCGAGATCCTCCGCGTCCTCGTGGACGCTTCCCTGCGCCGCTGGACACTCGCTCAGGCTGTGGCCGCGGCGGTCGTAGACCACGACCTCGAACGACTCGCTGAGCGGCGCCACCACCGGATCCCAGGTGTGATGATCGCCCCAGGACGGATGCACCAGGACCAGCGGCTCGCCGACCCCGCTGACCTCATAGAACAACTGCACGCCGTTGACGCGCCTGACCGGCACGGCAGCCTCCTGTCGTTCAGCTCGACATGTCATCGAGGCGCAGGATGGACTGAGACCCGCGGCCGCGCATCGGGAGAACGCAGCCTCGATCCGAGCGCGACCGCTTACCCGGCCGCTTCGAGGCCTTAGGGGTTAGCCGACCTGCTCATTCATTCCAGCCATTCGGTGACCATCGTGGGATTGGCGTGGATGCACACCATGTTCGAGCGACCGGGGCCGTCGTTGGTGAACTTGTGCGGCGCGTCGGGCGGGACGATCACGATGTCGCCCGGACCGGCTTGGAAGCGATCCTCCGCTGACTGGAAGGTCAGGTTGCCCTCCAGAACGACCCAGGTCTCGTCGTAGGGGTGCCGGTGCAGCCGCGGTCCCTCGCCGGGCTGGCTGTGATCGAGGATCAGGGAAACGCTCGCCCCGTAGTCGATCCCCTTGATGTTTCCGGTGGGCACTTCGCTGGCGGGTATGAGCGGCATATCGTCCTCCGGCGGCTTGATGGGGTTGACGTTTATCGTGGCGCCGCTGCGGTCGCGTGCGGCTGGGAAGCCTGACGCTCGCCCTCGGGCGGCCGGGACGAACCGTCGGGCGGCCGGGACGAACCGTCGGGCGGCCGGGTCGAACCGTCGGGCGGCCGGGCCGAACCGTCGGGTCCTCGCAGTGGGACCTCCCGGAGCGCCAGCACGGCGAGCAGCGCAACCAGCGCCAGCGGCGCGGCCACCAGGAACACGGTGTGCACCCCGGAGATCACCCCGCTGCGGCCGGCGTGAGCGAGCGCGAGGGTTCCGCTGCCGGCGTGCCCGACGCGGGCGGCGAATACCGCCCCCAGGGCAGCCGCGCCGACCGCGCCCCCGAGGGCGCGGAAGAAGCCCGTGACGGCCATGGCCAGCCCGAGCTCCCGGCGGTCGACGCTGTTCTGCACCGCGGTGATCAGGACCTGGCCGACCATCCCGAAGCCCAGGCCGAACAGCAGCAGCGCGATCCCGGTGCTGATCCGCGACGGATGCTCGACCGCCACCGCCAGGCCCACCAGCGCTACCGAGATCATGACCAGGCCGACCACCGGGAAGACCTTGTAGCGGCCGGTTCGCTGGATGAGGCGCCCGGCCACGTTGGTCGAAACCGTTATGCCGACCATCATCGGGATCAGCAGCAGCCCGGCCTCGGTCGCCGTCGCGCCGGTCGTGGTCTGGAGGAACACGGGCACGAACACTGTGATCGCGAACATCGTGGCAGTGACCAGGAACAGGGCAGCGCTGGCCAGCGCCACCGGGCGATTGCCGATCAGGCTGAGCGGCACGATTGGATCCGCGGTCCGCCGGGTGCGCAGGATGAGCATCACGGTGACGAGCGCAGAGACGCCGAGCAGGGCCAGGATCTGGACCGACGCCCAGCCGTGACGCTGGGTGGGAGCCTCGATAAAGGCCAGCATCAGCGCGGTGGCGGCGAGGACCAGGAGACCCGCGCCGGGCAGATCCAAGCGGCCACGTGGCGTCCTGATCTCGGCAGCCGGAAGGCGGAGGTGAAGACCGGCCAGGGCGATCGCGCCGACCGGCAGGTTCACGTAGAACACCCAGCGCCAGCTCGCGTGATCGACCAGGAGCCCGCCGATCAGCGGGCCCACCGAGGCGGCCACCGCGAACACGGCCATGATGTAGCCCTGGTAGCGACCGCGCTCTCGCGGCGAGACGAGATCGCCCACCGCGGCCTGGGCCAGCGCCATCAACCCGCCGGCGGCCGCGCCCTGGATGCCCCGAGCCGCAACCAGCATCCACAGGCTCTGGGCCAGGCCGCAGACGGCCGAGGTGGCCAGGAACAACGCCAGCGATACCTCCAGCACGAGCTTGCGTCCATGGCGATCGCCCAGCCTGCCCCACAGCGGAGCGGTGGCGGCGGCCGCCACCACGTAGGCGGTGACCACCCAGGACACATCGGCCAGCCGTCCCAGGTCGGACGCGATCGTCGGCAGCGCGGTGGCCAAGATCGTCTGATCGAGCACGGCGGGCAGCATCGCCAGCACGATCGCCCAGAAGGCCACACCCACCGCGGCGTCATCCCCCCGAGATTGGATGTTCCTCACGACGCGAATCACAGCCACTCCAATCTTGGTGTTGCAAGAAATTTAGGGTGACAGTATCATTGGGGAGACTATGAGTCAAGCCGATACGATCCCCGCGATGAGCGCTACCGAGCTGGGGCTTCGCGAGCGCAAGAAGCAGCGCACGTGGCAACTGATCGCCGACACGGCGTGGCGCCTGTTCTGCGAACGCGGATTCGAAGAGGTTCCGGTGGCGGAGGTCGCTCGGGAGGCTGAGGTCTCCGAGGCGACGGTGTTCAACTACTTCCCTACCAAGGAGGACCTGGTCTTTCATCGGATGGAGGCCTTCGAGGAGGAGCTCCTCCACGCGATCCGGGACCGGGCCGAGGGCGAGACGATCGTGGAGGCCTTCGGCCGCTTCGTGCTGACCGCTCGCGGGTTCCTCGCGTCAGACGATCAGGCGGCGACCGACGGGATGCGCGCCGCCGCGCGCCTGCTGACCGCCAGCCCGGCTCTGAAGGCCCGCCAGCGCGAGATCCTCGACCGCTACACCGCCACGCTCGCCGCCTTCCTGGCCGAGGAGCGCAAGATGGCTCCGGAAGATCCCGAGCCGTGGGTCATGGCCAACGCGCTGATAGGCGTGCACCGCGCGTTGATCGCCTACACGCACCGTCAGGCGCTGGCCGAGGTTCCCAACCGCCGCATCGCGCGCAACGTCGTCACGCACGGCAGGCGCGCGCTGGGCATCCTCCAGCACGGGCTCGAGTAGCCGAGCCGTCCCGGTTCAGCCGTCCAGCACGGCCAGGTCGAGCCTGGCGAGCCGCTCGGGATCGGCCAGGATGTCGATCTCGACGATCCGGCCGCCGCTCACCGTGACCGCGGCAACCGAGAACGGACGCCCGTCGCGCATCGCCACGAAGCCGGGCGTGCCGTTGATCAGCGCCCGCCGGTGGGTGAGCTCGAGCCGCGAGAACATCTGGGCCTGGCTGGCCACGGTCTCGGCGCCGCGAATGTGACGCGAAAGGCCGCTCTCGCCGCCGTCGGCGCGGAGCACGATGTCGGGGTCGAGCACCGCGACGAGCGCGTCGAAGTCGCCGCCTCGCGCGGCAGCCATGAACGCCTCGACCACCTCCCATTGGGCACCCAGGTCGCCGTCCGGCACCGGGGTGGCGCCGCGGACGCGACGCCGCGCGCGACTGGCCAGTTGCCGAGCCGCATCCGAGGAGCGCTCCACGATCGGCGCGATCTGCTCGAACGGCATGCCGAACATGTCGTGCAGTACGAAGGCGAGCCGCTCCGGCGGCGTGAGCGTCTCGAGGACGACCAGCAGGGCCAACCCGACCGAGTCGGCGAGCAGCGCCTCGTGCTCCGGATCGGTGCCATCGGCCGGATCGATGACCGGGTCGGGAACGTGCACGTCGAGAGGCGCCTCACGCCGCGTCTTGCGCGAGCGCAGCAGGTTCAGCGACACGCGCGCCACGATCGTGGTCAGCCACGCGCTGAGGTTCTCGACCTCGCTCGCGTCCGCCCGGCTGACCCGCAGCCACGCGTCCTGGACGGCGTCGTCGGCCTCGCTGAGCGAGCCGAGCATCCGGTAGGCCACCGCCCGCAGCCTGGGGCGGTGCTCCTCGAACCGCTCGGCGAGCCATTGCTGATCGTCCATCGTTGACCCTCCTTCAGGCCGCCGGGTGTCCGGCGGGCTGGTTCGCGGCGACCCACTGGCCGACCCACTCGCCGGTGATCTGCCGGGTGGTCGCGTTGATCCGGTTGAACGCGTTGATCGCGGCGATCGCGATGACCAGCGCGGCCAACTGCGTCTCGTCGTAGTGCCGAGCGGCTTCCTCCCAGATTTCGTCGGAGACCGCGTCGGGCCGATCGGCGATCCGAGTGGCCGCCTCGGTCAGCGCCAGCGCGGCGCGCTCGGCGTCGCTGAAGTACGGCGTCTCGCGCCACGCCGCAAGCGTGAAGATGCGCTCGTCGGCTTCGCCGGCGGCCTTGAGCTCGCGTGAGTGCATGTCGGCGCACACGGCACAACCGTTGATCTGGCTTGCCCGCAGCTCGATCAGGTACAGGGTGCTCTCAGGCACTCCGGAGTGGCGGACGGCGGCGCCCAGCCTCTGCAGGGCCGGCAGGGCGCCGGGGACGGTCAGAGCGGGATTCTCGATACGGGGTTGCATGGGTTGATCCTCCGGTTCGAATTTTGTGGGTCTATAGACATGACACGTCCCGGTGCGGGAATGTGACGAGCGGCGCCCGGCCGGGGCGCGTCCAGGAGTAGCCTCCACGTGAGTGAGTGGCGAGGGGACTGACTTCGACGAGCTGAGCCGAGCGCCGGGGGCCGGCGTGGGGGAAGCCCCGGCCTCCGGGGCGCCGGCCAGGCGCCGCGAGCGCGGCCGCCAGATGGCTGCTGCCGTCGTGGCGGCGGTGATCACGGCGTTCGCTCTGCTCAACCTGGGCGACGTGAAGGTTCACTGGCTCCTCACGACCGGTCGCACGCCACTGATCGTGGTCATCGCCTTCGCGTTTCTGCTCGGGATCCTCGTCGACCGGCTCGTGGTCCGAGCCAGGCGCAAGCGAGATCGCTAGGGCTCCCTGAGCGCTGCGACGAAACGCTCGGCGATCGCCGCCCAGGCCTGACCGGTCCGGTCTCGTCGAGGCGGTCCAGCGTCGCCCAGCCGTTCGAATCCCCGCTGCTCCAGCCGCACCCCGGTCCCGGTGTCGCGGGCGATGAAGGTGACCTCGACCTCGGTCGCCTCGCTCGGATCGAAGAACAGATGCCAGAGGTAGCGCAGGCGTGTGGGCGGCTCCCAGTCGAGAATCGTGCCCCACTCGTGCTCGCTGCCGTCGGGAGCCCGTTCGACGATCCGCCCGCCGCGGCGCGGTTCGAACGTGATCGCCGCCGGCGCGCGGCAGACGGTGTGCGAGGGCGGCCACCAGGTCGCGCACCGGCGCGTCCAGGCGTCGAACGCCTGGGCAGGCGCAACGCCGACCTCGAACTCGACTACGAGCGGCTCGAGCGTCACGACTCGTCCCCACGCGTGTTCTCGGCGACGATGCGAAAGCGGGAGATGGCCTCGTCCCATACCTCGGCGAAATAGCGCCGGATGGCCTCCACGCCTTCGGACGCCGCCAGGCAAGTCTCAGTACGAGGCCTACGAGGATCCCGACGCGGAGCCCCCGGCGTTGGTGGTCCAGGTCGGGAGCACCGAGCTGCGCTACGACCTGCGCTGCATCGCCGACCTGAACGAGATGCTCCACGCGCAAGGGGACTGGATGGCGCTCGGCAGCGCCGACGAGCAGAAGCCCGTCGCCGAGGGGACGGTCGAGGCGTGGGCCCGATCGGCGGACAACCCGGTCGGGGGCTGGTACGGCCTCAAGCGAGGACTGCGGGGCCGGTTCGCCAACTACGTCCTGCCCGTGCTCGAGCGACTGGGTCTGGCCGAGGTCGAGCACAACCCCCGCAACAACCGGATGCGGGCGATTTAGGGCGGGCACGCGACTCAGTCGCCACCGCCGACCGCCACGCCCGCCACGAGCGGGATCACCGTGAGCGGACTCGGAACCGCCCGGAACGGTGGCGAGGTCCCCCCCATGGCGCCCCGGAGCCTATTCCGCGGTGCGGATGCCGAGCTGGCGCATGCGCGCGAGGTTGTCCTCGACGCCGACGGCACCGGAGAGCTTTCCGTCCTTCACGCGGAAGATGTAGATCTCGTCAACGCCCTCGAATCGCCGGCCGGTGGCCGGCACCCCGAGCCACTCCCCACGATGGGTGCCCGAGCATCTGAAGTGCGCGACGACCGCGTCTCCCTCGGCGATGAGCTCGACGACCTCCATCTCGAAGTCCGGAAACGCGCTGCGGAACGGGCTGACCCACCCCTTGGCCGCGCGGGCGAATTCGCCGGTGGCGATCTCGTCGATGACCTCGGGGTCGCGCCGCGCGATGGCCTCGTCGACCAGCCGACGGACCAGGCGCTTGTTGCTCTCGGCCGACACGTCCCGCTTCCGCTCACGCTCGAGCGGCGGCGATCAGCTCGCCCAGCCGCTGACGCTGGCTTCCGGAGTCGTCGAAGTTCTCCGGGCGCAGCCAGGCGTTGAAGGCGTCTCGGACCGCCGGCCATTCCTCGTCGGTGATGGCGTACCAGGCGGTGTCGCGGTTGCGGCCCTTGACCACCATGTGTCGGCGGAACACGCCCTCGAAGCGAAACCCGAACCGCTCGGCGGCGTGACGCGAGGCCTGGTTGAGGGCATTGCACTTCCATTCCAGCCGGCGGTATCCGAGCTCGTCGAACGCGTAGGCGGCGAGCAGGTAGATGGCTTCGGTGGCCGCGGTGCTACGGCGCAGCGACGCCCCGAACCAGATGTGGCCGATCTCGACACTCCCGTGCTCGGGCGTGATCCGCAGATACGTCGCGATGCCTACGGGGCGCCCGTCCGGGAGGCGGACCAGCGTGTAGAACAGCGGATCCGCGGAGCGCTCGGCGACGGCCAGGTCGGCGCCGAAAGCGGCGGCGTCCGGGTACGGGCCGGCCGGCAGATAGTCCCAGAGCTGGGGATCGCCGGCGGGTGGGTGAGACTCGCCGTAGAGCACGTCGGCGTCGGCGGCCGCGTTCAGTGGACGCAAACGGATGTGACGGCCTTCGAGGACGGTCCGCTCGGGTGCTCGCGCCGGATGCCAGTCGAGCTCGAACCCGATCTGCGGCTCGGTATCCACGGAGGTGATCGAAGCACAGTCGAGTCGGCGCCGCATTTGCCCGAGCCGGCCCGGGCACGGTAGGGTCGCCGCAGACCACCATCCAACGAGGGGAGCGCAGCATGGCAGACAGCGTGTACCGCGTCACCGAAGTGATCGGCGTCAGCAGCGAGTCGTGGGAAGCCGCCGCGCGCAACGCGGTGGAGACCGCCGCCAAGACCGTTCGCGGCCTCCGCGTGGCCGAGGTGCTCCGCCAGGACATAACGATCGAGAACGGGGCGCTGGTCAACTACCGCGTCCGGCTGGGCATCTCGTTCAAGTTCGAGAGCGGCGAGTAACCGCCTGAAGGCCTTCTAACAACTTGGACACGGGAGGAACACTTCCCGGTCACAACAGCACGTCGCGCCAGAAATAGGTTGCCCTGCGCGTCCGCGGGACGCCCGGGCGGTAAGAATCGATCGTGGGCGGAGGTGTCGTCAAGCATGATGTCGCTGTGGACATTGGTTGGTGTGCGGGCACGCGTGCTCGCGCTGGGTATCGCCGTAACCGGACTGTGGACGCTCGGAATGGCCGGACTGTCACCCGGGACCGCGCTGGCTACCTCGACCTGCAACCTGGGCAACGGGGTCCAGCACGTGGTCATCCTCCAGTTCGACAACGTGCACTCCGAACGGGACAACCCGAACGTGCCGTCCGACCTGGAGCAGATGCCGGCGCTGCGCAACTTCATCACGAGCAACGGCACGCTGCTCACCAACGACCACACGGTTCTGATCTCGCACACCTCGGGCGGCATCGTCTCGACCGAGACGGGGCTGTATCCCGACAAGAACGGGATCACGGTGGGCAACACGTACTTGTTTTCGAACCCGTCGGCGGGCTCGGGATCGGGCTTCAGCTCGGCCTTCAAGTACTGGACCGACCCCACCAGCGCGAGCGCGGATCCAACCCCGACGCTGATCACGACCGGCGGGAAGAACACCCCGGCTCCGTGGGTTCCCTACACATCGCACGGCTGTGACTTCGCGGGCATCAGCGCGGCCGACATGGAGCTCGAGAACACCACCAGCGACGTCACCCAGGCATTCCCGGGCGGACTGCCCTCCGGCCTGAAGAACGCGACCGACATCGAAGGGTTGGCGATCCACTGCTCGCAGGCGGACAGCACCGGCACCGGCGTGTGCGCGAACGGCGAGACCGACACGCTCGGCGACGAGCCCGGCGGCTACACCGGGTACAAGGCTCTGTTCGGCGCCTTCCAAGTGAACCCGTTCGTGACGACCGGTAGCTACGACGGCAGCCAGTCGACGACATTCAACCCCGTGTACGACGTGTTCGCCCCCGACCCGAACAACACCGGTCCCGACGCGACCACGGTGAACAACCTTCCGGCGAGCACTCCCGCCGGGATCCCGCCGTCCACCTTCAGCGGCTACGAGGCGACCGGGACAGCGGGCCAGACACCGACCTCCAAGATCATCGACAGCTCGGGCAACATCGGCTTCCCCGGATTCAACGGGATGGAGGCCAACAACGCGCTCGGCTACACGGCGGCGGTTCAGGAGGCCGGAATCCCCGTCACCTACACCTACCTCTCGGACGTCCACGACGATCAGTACGACCAGAACGACGGCAAAGCGTTCGGTCCGGGTGAGGCCGGGATGGAGGCCCAACTCCGCGAGTACAACGCGGCCTTCACCGCATTCTTCCAGCGGCTCGCCAACGACGGCATCACCAAGAGCAACACCCTGTTCCTGGTCACCGTCGACGAGGGTGACCACTTCGCCGGAGGCCCGCCGCTCAACCCGGGCTGCGACGGCGTCGCCACGCCCTGCGTGTACACCAACTCGTCGACCGGTGCCCGCAACGTGGGCGAGGTCCAGGTCAACCTGAACACGCTGATCAGCGGCACTACCGGCGATTCGACGGTGTTCGACGAGGACAGCGACGACGCGCCGGAGATCATGGTCAAGGGCCAGCCGGGCGCGAGCACCTCGACGGTGCGCAATCTCGCGCGCGAGATGGCGGGGATGAGCGAGTTCGACCTGATCACCGACTCACCCGAGCCGATCACCGACAACATCGCCGACCAGCAGGAGCTTCAGATCCTGCACATGATCAACGCCGACCCGCTGCGGACGCCCTCGTTCGTGCTGTTCGGGAACGACGACTTCTTCTTCGACGACGGATTTGACGTTCCATGTCCGCAGCCCGGGCTGGATCCGGGCTGCGCGCAGCAGCCCGGAGGGTTCGCCTGGAACCACGGCGACGACCAGCCGTCGATCGCGAGCACGTGGCAGGGCTGGGTCGGTCCCGGGATCCAGAACCTCGGCACGACCGCGAGCGTCTGGACCGACCACACAGACGCGCAGCCGACGATCCTCTCGCTGACCGGCCTGAGCGACGACTACACGCCGGACGGCCGGGCGATCTCGCAGATCATGACCACGGCGGACACGCCGTCGCCGATCAAGAACGACGAGAACGACTACGACTCCCTGTCGACGGCCTACAAGCAGCTGGATGCGCCCTTCGGCGAATTCGGCCGCGACAGCCTCATGGTCAGCACCAAGGCCGTGTCGAGCAGCTCGCCGAACGATGGGACGTACAACGCCTGGAATGCGCAGCTCGCGGCCTGCGAGGCGCTGCGGACGCCGCTGGTCAGCCAGATCAACTCGATGCTGAACAGCGCGGCATTCAACTCCGCGTTCATGATCAACCCGCTCACGGCCCAGTCGCTGACCGAGCAGGCCAACGAACTGGTCACCGACATGGCGCAGCTGAATTCGTCAGCGACGCCGCCCAACTACGACCTCTGCGGCGGCACCCCGCCCAACCCGACCGGTCCGCAGGGACCCGCCGGACCGCAGGGGCCGCAGGGGCCACAAGGACCCGCCGGGCCGGGCAAGGGCCGCAGGGCAAGCGGGGTCCGCAGGGTCCCGCCGGCAAGACGCCGAAGGTGACCTGCACGGTCAAGATCCACCACGGCCAGGTGATCAGCGTCACGTGCAAGGAGACCGGCACGCACAGCGCGCGGGCGGTCCTCTCGCTGAGCCACGGAAAGCGGGTCGTGGGCTGGGGCCAAGGGACGATCGGCCACACGATCGCCCTGCACCATCGGGCACACCTGCGCGGGCGCTACGTCCTGACCGTGACGGTCATCGGCGGACCGCGCACGACGCTGAAGGTTCGGTTCTAGCGCCGCGTGGACGGCGCGCCACCGCTCCCCTCGCGGCGGCGCGTCGTCCAGCGGGCTCAGAGCCTCTTAGTCGCAACGACCGCGGTCGACGAAGCCCCACACCTGGGCGGGCGGCCGGTCGGGGACGCAGCGGGTGTCCGACACCGCCTTGCCCTGGTAGCGGTAGTGGAGGGTCATCCGCGTGAAATGGCCGTGGCGGACCCGCCCCACGGTGAGGGTCAGCGCGTAGCGGTAGAACGGGCTGCCCGCGCAGTCGGGCTGGCAGCTCAGCAGCCACACGGTGCCGGTGGCATCGGCGTGGGTGTTCGTCCAGGCCGTCCAATGCAGGAACCCCGGGCGCTGGCCGACCACGCGGTGAAACTCGTTGGCCGGCAGCTTGCCGATGATCCCGCTCCCGTCGCCGGTGTAGCCGATGCTGGTCGGCCGCACAGCGGCATGTTCGTACCCGGTGGCCAGCACCGGAAGGCGGCGGGCGTGAGCGCGCGTCGGGCTGGCGCCGGCCGACAGGGCCGGTCCGAGCGTCACGACGGTCGCCAGCACGGCGGCCCCGGACAGGGCGAGACGAAGTCGTTTAGTGAGCATTCGCCGATGTTCGCGCAGATCGCCGTGCGCCGCGTCAGTCGGGTGTCCGGGTACTGCGCGTGCTTGCCTGCCCGCGCCGGCGGTGAGATCCTAGTTCCTTGTTCGAGCGGTTCACCGAGCGCGCCCGGCAGGTCGTGGTCCAGGCTCAGGAGGAGTCGCGCACGCTCGGCCACGCGCACATCGGCACCGAGCATCTGCTGCTCGGGCTGCTTCGCGAGCACGACGGAGTCGCAGGCCGGGTGCTCGAGTCGTTCGGCATCACGCTGGAGCGCGCGCGAGGCGAGGTCGTACGCATCGTCGGCGTCGGCGAGGAACACGCCACGGGCCGCCAGATCCCGTTCACCCCGGAAGCGACGCGGGTGCTCGAGTTGGCGCTGCAGGAGGCGATCAACCTCGGCCACAACTACATCGGCACCGAGCACATCCTGCTCGGCCTCTTGACCCTGGGCGAGGGGGTCCCGATGCGCATCCTGCTCGACTGCGATGCCAAGCCCGACCAGATTCGTGAGGCGGTCGACCGGATGCTCCCGAATACCGCAGTGCGGGCCCAGCCCGCCGCATCTCAGGGAGTGCCGCCGAGCGGCAACGGGTTCGAGGAGTGGATCCGCGTCGGCCCCGGTTCGGGCCTGCGCCGGCTGCTGATGATCGCCGCCGCCCGCGCCCTCGACGACGGCCGGGAGGACATCCAGCCCTACGACGTCCTACTCGCGCTCACCCGGGACGAGCGCACCGGGCCCCTGCTGGCCGAGCTCGGGGTCGACGACGTGGCCATCGTGCGCGCACGCGATCGCCGGCAGCCGCCCGAGCCCAGGACCGGGGGTTAGCGGGGCCCTCGGCCGGGCCGTCGAGCGGGGCTGAGCGCCCGCGGCAGCGCATATAGTGCACCGCGGCGGGGATGAAGCTGAGCACGCACGAACGCAACCGCAGCGAACCATGGCCGGGGGCAGCGGTCGAGTTCGTGGCCGACCGCGGCGGCCCCGTCGGTGCGGGTGGCGCGGATCGGCGAAGGCGAGCCGCTGCTGCTGATCAACGGGCTCGGGGCCAATCTCGAGATGTGGCAGCCGCTCGTGCGCGAGCTGGCCGAGAGCCGCGAGCTGATCGCGTTCGATCTTCCGGGAACCGGGCGCTCGGCCCGCCCGCGCTGGCCGCTGCGCATGCCCCAGCTGGCGCGGCTCGTCACCGAGTTGCTCGACGAGCTCGGCTATGAGCAGCTCGATGTCCTCGGCTACTCGCTCGGCGGAATCGTGGCCCAGGAGCTGGCCCACCGAGCCCCAGACCGGATCCGCCGGCTGGTGCTGTGCGCCACCACGCCCGGACTGCCGAGCGTTCCGCCCGATCCGATCGTCACGACCCTCATGCTCACTCCGGCTCGCTACTGGAACCGGCAGCTGGCCGAGGTGATCCTGCCGATCATTGCCGGCGGACGAACCGCGCGCGATCCCCGGGTGCTGCGGAAAGGGCTCGAGCAGCGCCTGGTCCAACCACCCAGCGCCCTGGGTTACCTCTACCAGCTCTACGCGCTGTCCGGGTGGAGCAGCCACCCTTGGATCCGCAGCGTCCCCCACGAGTCGCTCGTGCTGCACGGCGACCGCGACCCCGTCGTCCCGCTGGTCAACGGCCGCTACCTGGCCGACGCGCTGCCCAATGGCCGACTGCACGTGGTCAGCGGCGCCGGCCACCTGTTCCTGCTCGACGAGCCACGCAGCGCGGCTCCCGCGCTGATGTCGTTCCTCGCCGCCTAGCAGCGGTCCGGCCTAACGGCGCCGGCGGCGGGCCACGTCGATCTCGCCGCTGTCCACCTCGTGGCCGGCGGCGCATTGCAGCTTCAGCGTGACCGGCTCGCCGCAGTCGGCGTGAAGGAGCTCGATCGGGCCGCCTCGATCGTCGAGCCACCGATCGCCCCACTGCATCAGCGCGACCAGGACCGGGAACAGGTCGGCGCCCTTGGGGGTGAGGCGGTATTGCTGGCGGGTGCGCTGCCCGGGCTCGCGGTAGTCCTCGCGCTCGAGCAGGCCCTCGTCGACCAGGTCGCGTAGGCGAGCCGCCGCGACCGGCTCGCTGATTCCCACCCGCTCGGCGAAGTCGTCGAAGCGGGTGGTGCCGTAGAACGCCTCGCGCATGATCAGCAGCGCCGAGCGAGTGCTCAGCACCTCGAGCGCCTTGGCGATCGTGCACCGCTCGGCCTTCCAGCCCGAGCGCGGCTCGAGCTCTCCAGTGAGGCGGACGGTGGTTGCCATGTCGCGAATGATAGCTGACTTGTGGATGGTTTAGCCAGTGTGCTAGGGTCCTGGCTATGTCAGGACTAAGCCAGCGTTTGTCCACCCGCCGCGCAGCCTCCCCCAACCTCGTCCTGGTGATCGTGTGTGCCGGCGTGGTGCTGGCCAGCCTGGATCTGTTCATCGTCAACGTCGCGCTCCCGCAGATGGGCAAGGACTTCGGCGCCCATGGCCTGGGCGGCCTGTCCTGGGTGCTGAACGGCTACGCGATCGTGTACGCCGCGCTGCTCGTACTGTTCGGCCGGCTGGCCGACCGCTACCGCCGCGATCGCGCCTTCCTGCTCGGCGTCGGCGTGTTCGTCGCCGCGTCCGCAGCGTGCGCCGCGGCGACGAGCCTGCCGATGCTGGTCGCCTTCCGAGTCCTCCAGGCGGCCGGCGCGGCGCTCCTCACCCCCACCTCGCTGGGGCTGATCCTGGCCAGCTTCCCGCCCGAGCGCCGGCACGGGGCGGTGCGCGCCTGGACCGCCGTGGGCGGGTTTGCCGCCGCCCTGGGGCCGGCCGTGGGCGGCGTGCTCGTCGAAGCCAGCTGGCGGTGGGTGTTCCTGGTCAACGTGCCGATCGGCCTGGCCGCGCTCGTGGCCGGCTGGCGGCTCCTCCCCGAGGTTCCGGGCCACCCGATCCGCCGCCCCGACGCGCTCGGCGCGCTGCTGATCACCGCCGGGGTCGCGCGCGCTCACGCTGGGACTGGTGGAGGGCGGCAGCTGGGGTTGGGGTGGCGCTCGGACCATCGGCGTGCTGGCGCTGGCGATCGTCGGACTGATCCTGTTCGCTGCCCACACCGCTCGCCACCGCAACCCGCTGATCGACCGCGCCCTGTTCCGGGTGCGTCCGTTCACCGGCGCCTCCGCGGTGGCGCTGCTGTTCTCGATGGCCTTCGGCGCGATGCTCCTGTCGCGGGTCCTGTGGGCCCAGGACGTCTGGCACTGGTCGGCGCTGGCCACGGGCGTCTCGATCGTCCCCGGCCCGATCATGGTTCCCGTGTTCTCGTTCCTGGTCGCGGGCCGCCTGATCGACCGCTTCGGCTCCGGGCTGGTGATCGCCGCCGGCTCGACGTCGTTCGCCGCCGGCATGGTCTGGATGGCGCTGGCGGCGGGACTCCGTCCCGACTACGTCGGCGACGTCCTCGGCGGGCTGCTGTTGACCGGAGCCGGGGTCGGCCTGACCCTGCCCACGCTGATGGCCACGGCGGCGGCGTCGCTTCCGCCGACTTCGTTCGCCACCGGCTCGGCCGTGGTCAACATGATCCGCCAGGTCGGTCTCGCCGTCGGGGTGGCGATCCTGATCGCGGTGCTCGGGTCGCCGGCATCGCCCGCGGCCACGCTGGCTGCCTACCAGCGAGCGTGGGTCGTGACGGCGGCGATAGCGCTGGCCGGCGGGCTCGTCGCGCTGGCGCTGGTGACCAGCCGGCGCCGCGCGGTGAGGAAGGCCCCGGCAATCGCCGCGAGCAGCGGATAGCGTTGCCTTCCATGACCGTGGAGCTGTCGGCACCCAGCGAGTTCATGCGCCTGCTCGAGATCGAGTTCGTGGAGCGCGGGCCCACCCGGGTCACGGGCTCGGTCGCCGCCGACGCGCGCCACCACCAGCCGTGGGGACTCGTGCACGGCGGCCTGTACACGACGGCGATCGAGTCGTTCGCCACCACCGGCGCGTTCGAGGCGGTGAAGGACCAGGGCATGGTGGCGGTCGGCGTCTCGAACCTGACCGACTTCCTGCGTCCCCACCGCGAAGGGCGGCTCGACGTGATCGCCACCCCCATCCACCAGGGTCGCACCCAGCAGCTGTGGCAGGTCGAGATGCGCCGGCCGGACGACGGGAAGCTGGTCGCCCGCGGCGCAGGTCCGTCTGCAGAACGTCCCCGCCGACGCATGAGGAGCGCGGCCAACGGTTGGGGCCCGGCCCGGACGAAGACCGTCACGTGGTATGACCCCTCGATCGCGCTTGCGTCGGCGGCGAAGCTGACCGGCCGCGAATTCCTGCAGGCGATCATCGATGGTCACGTGCCCCGGCCCGCGTTCGCGGCGCTGACCGGCGCGGAGCTCGTCGCGGTCGACGACGGTGTCGCGGTCTTCCGCTTCGCGCCGGACGAGTCCACGCTGAACCCGCTCGGGGTCGTGCACGGCGGGATGATCTGCACGCTGCTCGACTCGGCCGCGGGCTGCGCGGTTCACACCCAGCTTCCGGCCGGCGTCGGCATGTCCTCGATCGAGATCAAGGTGAGCTTCCTGTCCCCGGTCACGGCCGGCGGCGAGCCGCTCGAGGTGACCGGGCAGTCCCTGCGCGTCGGCCGTCAGGTCGCGTTCGCCGAGGCACACGCGCGGACGGAGGGCGGCAAGCTCGTCGGCCACGCGACCACCTCGATCGCCTTGATGCGCTCTCCGGTGCACGACGAACGCGAGAATCCGCCACTCGGCGACCTCCGTGGGGCGAGTGGCGAATTGTCGCGCTATACGCGAGTGAACCGCCGTTCACCACGGGCGGGGCGGCGAGTGGCGGATTACTCGCGCGTCGCGGAGTCGCGACCGCCGGGTCGCGGCGACGCCCGCTCGGCATCCGTGCCTCGCCTCACGGGCCTGCCGCGACTCATCCGGTGGACGCCCGGCGGAACGGCCCCAGGGACGCCGCCGAAGGCGGCCCCTATTCGTACGAGAGCGCTTCGAGCACGTTCAGCCTGCCGGCGCGGCGCGCCGGCCAGATCGCGGCGATCAGGCCGGCGATGATCGCGGCGATCACGAAGATGATCAGCGTGCCCACCGGGATCGTGAACGCAACAGACCCGATTGCGCCGCCGACCATCAGCGCGAGCAGGATGCCCAGCGGGATCCCGAACGCTGCCCCGAGCAGCGCCGTGATCACGCTCTCGTGGCGGATCATGCGCCGCACCTGGCGGCGGCTCATGCCGACCGCGCGCAGCATCCCGAGCTCGCGGGTGCGCTCGAACACGGTCAGCACCAGCGTGTTGACGATCCCGAACAGGCTCACGACGATCGAGAGCGAGAGCAGGACGTAGAGCAGGTTCAGCAACGTATTCAGCCCCGAGAGCTGGTTGTTGATGAACTGCGTCCGGTTCTGGACCTTGGCGTCGGGGAAGCCGGACAGCGCCGCGTTCAACGCGTTGGTGTTGGCCGGGGTCACGCCGCCGCGGATGTTGATCAGCGTGAACAGGTTCTGCGGGTTCTGGTAGAGGCTGTCGAACAGTTGCTGGGAGATCGTCACGTCCCCGTAGGGCGAGCCGCCCTTGGGCGGGTTGGTGATCCCGATCAGCTTCAGATGCAGGACGTGGCCGCTCGGCGTCTCGACCGGGAGCGGAGAGCCGACCTGCAGGTGCTGGGCCTTGGCGTAGTCCTTGTCGACGAACGCGCCGTCGGAGCCCAGTTGCGCGGTCACCGCCTGGCTGCCGTGTTGCCAGTCGACCTTGATCACGCTTGCCACGTTCGGCTCCACGGCGGTGAGGTTGATGTTCGAGCCGAACGCCCGCGCCGTGCCGGCTCGCACGCCGGACACCACGGTCACCCCCGAGACGGTGCGGACCGCGTTCTCGGAGGCCAGGCCGATCGGCGAGAAGTTGTTCTCCGCCGTGATCGCGTAGTTGGCCAGGAACGCCTTCTTGACCGAGCCCTCGAAATTCGTCCGGAGCCCCGCCGCCAGCACGCCCACGAGCGTGACCAGGGCCAGGCCGATCATCAGGGCCGAGGCGGTCGAGGCGGTTCGGGCGGGATTGCGCCCGGAGTTGCCCTGGGCGAGCTGGCCGGCCGAGCCGCCCAGCCGGGCCGACGGCCACCCCAGCACGCGAACCAGCGGCGGGACGAGCTTCGGCGCCAGCATGGCCACGCCGATGAACAGCGCGATCGCGCCGACGCCGACCGCGAGCAGGCGCGGGCCGGTGGAAAGCCCGCTCACGAGCAGGCCGACCAGCATCAGCGCGATCGCGACGACGATCGTGGCGAGCGCCGCCTGGGTGCCGTACTTCGCCCACCGCGATGGCGGCAGCAGCGCGCCTTCCCGGGCCGCGGCGATCGGCGGTACGCGCGTGGAGCGAAGCGCCGGCCGCACGGCGGCGATCATCGTGATGATGATCCCGACCAGGAGCGCGACGACGATCGTCCGTGTCTTGAACACCGTGGACGTCTGCGGCAGGTCGATCCCGAACGAGACCAGCAGCGAGTTGAGCGCCTTGGCCAGCAGCAGCCCCAGGAACAGGCCGATCACCGAAGCGATCGTTCCGATCACGAACGCCTCGACCAGCACCGAGGTGAGGACCTGGCGGCGGGTGGCGCCGAGCGTGCGCAGCGTGGCGAGCTCTCGGGTGCGCTGGGCGATCGTGATCGACAGCGTGTTGGCGATCACGAAGCTCCCCACGAACAGCGCGATGCCGCCGAACGCGAGCAGGAAGTCCTGGAAGATGTTGAGGAAGCCGCTGGTGTCCTTGGTGGCCTGCGCGGCCTGGGCCTGGCCGGTCCTGACCTGGGCGCTCGGTCCGAGCAGCGGCTTGACCTGACTGACCAGCTGGGCGGGCGAGGTCCCGGACTTGGCCGCGATGTTGATCTGGTCGTAGGCGCCCTGCTTGTGGAACAGCCGCTGGGCCTCCGGCAGGGTGAAGATCGCCATCGTCGCCCCGCCCAGCGAGGAGACGCTGGCGAACTTGGCCGTGCCCACGATGTGGAAGCGCTCGACCGGGCCACGCGCGATCACCCCGATGTCCTCACCGACCTTGAAGCCCTTCTTGCTCGCGGTCGCGGCGTCGATGACGACCTCGTTCGGGCCGCTCGGCCAGTTCCCGCCGGTCAGGCTGAGCGGGGTGAAGCGCTGGCCCGCCGTGTCGTGGCTGAAGGCCAGGCCGGGTGCGCCGCCACTCGAGATCACCTTGCCGTTGCGCCCCACCAGTTGGGCCTGATCGGCGATCGCCCCGTCGGCCTGGGCCACTCCCGGCAGGGACCGTACCCTGGTCAGCAGCGAGGCGGGCAGGCTGGGGACCTCTGGGCTGTTGTTGCCCCCGCCGTTGCCGTTGCCGATCGCGCTCTTGCCGGTGATCACCGCGTCGGCGTTCTTGTAGGCCTGGGTGAACACGGTCGAAAAGGCCGACTTGATCGTGTCAGTGAGCACGAACGTCCCGCTGACCATGGCCACCCCGATGACGATCGCAAAGGCGGTCAGCGCCGCACGCAGCTTACGGCCGAGCAGTCCGCGGAGTGCAACCCTGGTCATTACTGCAAAGTACTCATCACTTCGAGCACCTGGGCCTGATCGGCGTCGGTGAGTTCCTTCACGATCAGCCCATCGGCCAGGAACATGATCCGGTCGGCGATCGCGGCTGCCCGCGCCTCGTGGGTCACCATCACGATCGTCTGGTTGTAGTCGCGCGCGGAATCGCGGAGCAGATCGAGGATCTCGCCGCCGGTCTTGGAGTCGAGGTTGCCGGTCGGTTCGTCGGCGAACAGGATCGTCGGCTTGGTGACCAGCGCGCGGGCAATCGCCACCCGCTGCTGCTGGCCACCGGAAAGCTCAGACGGGCGATGGCTCGTGCGGTCGGACAACCCGGTCTTGGCCATCAACTCCTCGAGCCACGCGCGATCCGGCTTCTCGCCCGCAATCGAGAGCGGCAGGAGCACGTTCTCCTCGGCGGTCAGCATCGGGAGCAGGTTGAAGAACTGGAAGACGAAACCTATGTGGTCGCGGCGCAGATGGGTCATGTCGGCGTCGTCGAGACCGGTGATCTCGGTGCCCGCGATGGTCACGGTTCCGCTGGTCGGCTTGTCGAGGCCGGCCAGGATGTGCATCAGCGTCGACTTGCCCGAGCCGGACGGGCCCATGACCGCGACCAGGTTGCCGCGCGGGACGTCGAGTGAGACGCCGCGCAGCGCGTGTACAGCCGTCGCGCCCTCGCCGTACTGGCGCTGGAGATCGCGTGCCTGTACGACGGTGCCATCGAGTGTCGTCGTCGCCGACGCGGTGACTCCGATTTCCTCTGCTGCCACGGTTGACGTGTATAGCACCCGTGACGCGTTTCAGCAGTGGGGCTACCTGGTGTGTATGGAACCTTTCACACCGGGGTTTTCACAAACTGCTCACGCAGGGCGATCTTCTTGAACTTGCCGGTCGCGGTACGCGGGATCTCGTCGATGAACTCCACTCTCTCCGGCAACTGCCACTTCGCGAAGTTGCTCGAGAGGTGCTGGCGCAGGTCGTCGGGCGTCGCCTCGGCGCCGTCTTTCAGGACCACGATCGCCATCGGCCGCTCGTCCCACTTCTCGTCAGGCACGGCGATGACCGCCGCCTCGGCCACCGCGGGATGACCCATGAGCAGGTTCTCCATGTCCACCGAGGAGATCCATTCGCCGCCGGACTTGACCAGGTCCTTGGAGCGGTCGGTGATCCGGATGGAGCCGCGCTTGTCGATCTTGACCACGTCGCCGGTCTGGAACCAGCCGTCGTCGGTGAACTTCTCGGCGCCGGTGCCCTGGAAGTAGGCGGCCGCGACCCACGGTCCGCGGACCTCGAGCTCGCCCATCGCCTCGTCGTCCCAGGGGATGAGCTCACCGTCATCGCCCCGAGCCCGGATGTCGACGAACGGCGCCGGGATGCCCTGCCGGGCGCGGTAGTCGAACTTCTCGTCGTCGGCGGCGTCGTCGAGCTCGGGAGGCAAGGTCGAGGTGCTGGCCAATGGAGAGGTCTCGGTCATGCCCCAGCCCTGGACGATCGTGAGGCCGTGCTTCTGATAGCCCTCGATCATGCTCTTGGGAACGGCCGACCCGCCGACCAGAAGCCGGTTCACCTCACTGAGGTCCCACCGCTCGGGCTCGGCCTCGATCGCCTTGAGCATGGCCATCCACACCGTGGGCACGCCGGCGGTCAGCGTGCACTTTTCGTCGGCCAGCAGGTCGAGCACGCTCTCGGCATCCAGGTGCGGCCCGGGCAGCACGAGGCTCGCACCCGCCATGGTGGCGGTGTAGGGGATTCCCCAGGCGTTGGCGTGGAACATCGGGACGACCGGGAGCACGGTGTCGCGCATGGACACGTTCATCTGGTCCGGCAGCGCGGCCATGAACGAGTGCATGACCAGTGCGCGGTGGGAGTACAGAACGCCCTTGGGTCGCCCGGTCGTGCCCGACGTGTAACAGATGGCGCAGGCCCGCCGCTCGTCGGGATCGGGCCAGCTCATCGGCTCGTGCTCGTCGATCAACGATTCATAGGCAATGGCGCCCTCCGGGGTCTCGCCCGAATGCGAGACGACGATCACGTGCTCGAAGCTGTGAGCGTCGCGGAAGGAGTCGAACACTCCGAGCAGCGACTCGTCGATGATGATCGCCTGGTCCTCCGCGTCGCCGGCGATGAACCCGAGCTCGTCGGGGTGCAGGCGCGGGTTCAGCGTGTGGATCACGGCGCCCATCGAGGGGACCCCGTAGTAGGCCTCGAGGTGCTCGGGCTGGTTCCACATCAGCGTGCCGACGCGGTCGCCGCTTTGGATGCCCAGTTCCGCGAGCGCGGTGGCCAGCTGCCGGGCCCGCTTCGCGCACTCGCCCATCGTGGTGCGGTGAACTTTGCAGTCCGGCCGCCGGTAGACGACCTTCCGGCCCGGCGTGAGCAGCTCGGCGCGCTCAACGATCGCCGTCAGCGACAGCGGATAGTCGTCCATCATCAGCCCGGTGAGGTTCGTATCGCCCATGCTCTCCTCCTTGGGATATGCGTCGCGCACAGCATGACGCGCTTGTCGCTTTCCCGCCAGGTCGAACCCGAGCTCCCCGGCGGCCGGCTACGCGCTCTGGGTGATCAGCGACGTGAAGAACTCGATGTCCTCGCGCTGAAGTTGGCAGATCTCGAGCCAGTGGCCGAGCTCGGCCCGGGTGTCGACGTATCCGGCGCGGACGCGGCCGGGGATCAGCACCGTGTAGTCGACCCTCAGGCTCGACTGCGCCAGGAGGGCCTCGAGGCGGCGCCACTCGTCCTCGCCGGTGGCGGTGTGGGTGGCGACGTGGTGCAGGCGGACCGCAAATTCGCCCCGGTCCGGCAAGACCTCGGTGTAGAAGTCGATCTCGCCCGCCACCGGCTCGATCAGCTCGACGATCAGGCCGCCCCGCGCGCCCATCGCGACCTTCACCTCCCACGGGACCGGCTGATCGCCGGCCAGGAAGGTTGCCGTGTCGGAGGGCAGGCGGCGGCAGTCCTCGAGTCCGAAGCGCTCGGCCATGAACTCGATGGCGTGGTCGAGGTCGGTGGTCACGTAGCCGAGCTGCCACACGTTGGCCAGCAGGTCGGCCAGGGCTTCGACGGGCCTCGGGTTGGTGAACAGGCCGTCCTTGGCCGTCATCGGTCGCCCGTCACGCCACCAGCTGCTCGTCGCGCGGGGCTCCGAGCTGTCCGCCGGCGCCGGAGTCGAGATGCTCGGCCAGCCGGCTGGCCAGCGCCATGACCGTCAGCGAGGGGTTGACCGACAGCGTGCGGGCGTGCAGCGAGCTGTCGCCCACGTACAGCCGCTTGACCTCGTGCGACTGGCAGTGGACGTCGACCACCGAGGTGGCCGGATCGGCGCCCATCCGGCAGCTCCCCTGCATGTGGGTGGTGGCCATTCCCGACCACAGGATCTGGCTGGCCCCGGCGGCCTCGAGCACGCGGCTCGAGAATTCGCGGGCGGCGCCGATCCGGTCGAGCTCGTTCGGTCCAAAGGCGGCCAGGAACACCTCGCGGCCGTTCTCGTCGAGGCTGACGCTCGCGTGGTTGTCGTCGTTGGACATGTTGAGCAGCCCGACCCAGCGGCGGTATTTGCGCGCCGCCTCGACCAGCGGCTCACCCCACATCGGGCCGTTCTCATCGCACAGGCTGACCGTGAAGCCGATCGGGTCCTGGACGGTCACCGCCTCGACCGCGAACCCGCCGTCATCGTCGGCCGCGAAGTCGAAGCAGTGCGAGCTGATGGGGGCCACCATGTGCGCGTCCTGAGGCTCGTCGAACAGGCCGAACACGAACTGGGCGGGGTGCAGGCCGAGGTGGCGGCCGACGTTGGGATTCGCGAGGCCCGAGCGCATGAGGACCTGGGGGGTGCTCAGCGATCCGCAGGCGATGACTACGGCGTCCGCGTGCGCGCGCTGGGTCTCGCCGGTCGTCGCGTGGGTGTACTCGACCCCGGTGGCCTCGCCGTCCTCGATCAGCACACGTTCCACGAACGAGTTCGGCCGCAGGGTGAGGTACGGGCCGAGCCAGTTACGGTGGATGTAGGTGTTGAGCGTGGACTTGCCGGCGTTGGTCGGGCAGCCCTGCAGGCACGAGCCGCACTGCATGCAGTTGTGATCCGTATAGGCGCGGGTCGGCTCGAGGTTCGCGCCCACCGCCTCGAAGCCGCGCTTCGCGGTCTGGACGCACGGCTTGAGATCCCAGTCGTCGCTGCGCTCCCGGACGCCGAGGTAGCGCTCGACCCGCTCGTAGTAGGGATCGAGATCCTCGCGGGAGAGGCCAACCCCGGTGGCGGCGTGCCACTTGTCGAGCTCGCGCTGAGAGGCTCGCAGCGCCACCTTGGTGTTGATGACCGTGCTCCCACCGACGCAGCGGCCGCCAATTAGGACCACCGGCCCGAGGGCGGCGGCGGGCCCGTCGTCCGCGGGGAAGGCGAAGCGGATCGGCCACCAGAAGTCATGACCCGCCCGGCTCTCCCAGCGCGTGAAGTCGGCCGCGGTGTAGTGGCCCCCGGCCTCGAGCAGGAGGACGTTTCGCCCGCGCTCGGCCAACTCGCCAGCCACGACCCCGCCACCGGCGCCCGAGCCGACCACGATCACCTCGTACTGCTCGGTCGAGGAGCTCATCCGCCGACTCCCAGATACGACCAGTCCTTGTCGATCCGCATGGCCAGCGGCGAGTGGAAGTCGATCGCGTGGTAGGCGCTCGGGCCGGCCGCGCCGGGGGCCAGGAAGTCCGAGTAGTACGCCTCGATGGCCAGAGCCCGGATCTGCAGGAACTGCGGAGTGAGCGCGTGCTCGCGCAGGGCCTCGGCGCCGCCTGGCGCCGCCTCGGCCAGGGCGTCTATCGACTGCTCGACCGCCTCGCGCTCGGGCTCGGACATGGCCGACATCAGCGCGTCGATGTAGACCACGGGCTTCACGACGGCTGAGCCGGGCACGATCGTCTCGCACAGCGATTCGAGCACCGCGGCACGCTGCGGGTCGAGATTGCTGGGCGGGCCCGTCACGGATGCGACTCTAATCGCCGCCCGAGGTTCAGCGCCAGTCGCTGGGGGCTCCGATGGTTGCCGATGCGTGCATGGGAGCGGACTGGCATCCTGGTTGGAAGCGATGAACGCCGACGACACGCAGGCACGCATCAACGCCCTGGCCGACCTGATCGTCCGCTTCGGCGCCAACGTACAGCGTGGGCAGATCGTGTCGATCGGGTCCGAGCCCGGCAAGGAGCCTCTGGCCCGGGCGATCGCCGAGGCGGCCTACAAGGCCGGCGCGAAGTTCGTCGACGTGTCGGTGTTCGACATCCACGTCAAGCACGCCCGGATGCTGCACGCCGCCCCCGACACGCTGGGGTTCGTGCCCCCGTGGTATGGCGAGCGGATGCGCGCGCTCGGCGAGAACCGGTGCGCGGTGATCGCGTTGACGGGCCCGGTTGCCCCGCGGATCATGGATGGGATCGATCCGGCGCTCCTGGGCCAGGATCTCCTCCCGCGCGTGCGCGAGTCAATCGAGATCGTCAACCAGCGCACGACGAACTGGACCGCCGCCCCATGCCCGACCGCTCTTTGGGCCGAGCTGGTCCACCCGGACCTCCCCCCGGCCGACGCGCTCGAGCGACTGTGGCGAGAGGTGACCCACGTCTGCCGGGTCGACGAGCCGGACCCGGTGAGCGCCTGGGAGGAGCGCATGGACGGCCTGACCGCGGTCGCCGACAAGCTCGACGAGCTTCGCCTCGACGCTCTGCGCTTCGAAGGACCCGGCACCGACCTGACCGTGGGATTGCTTCCCTCGTGCCGCTGGCACTGCGCCAGGATCGCGACCGTGGACGGCATCGTCCACGCCCCCAACCTCCCGACCGAGGAGGTGTTCACCACCCCGGACCCCGAGCGGACCGAGGGCTACGTTTGCTCGACCAAGCCACTGTTCGTCTCGGGTGCGATGGTCACCGGGCTGCGGGTGCGATTCGAGCGCGGCCGCGCGGTGGAGATCGATGCGGACGAGGGCGCCGATGCCCTCCGGACGCTGACCGGCCGGGACGCCGGCTCCTCCCGACTCGGCGAGGTCGCCCTGGTCGACGGCCACAGCCGCATCGGCCACCTCGACACGGTGTTCTTCGACACGCTGATCGACGAGAACGCGGCCAGCCACATCGCGCTCGGCGAGGGCCTCGACTTCACGGTCGGCGAGGAGGACCACGCGCGGATCAACCGCTCAGAGCTCCACATCGACTTCATGATCGGCTCGAGCGCCGTGGCGGTGACCGGGATCGAGCGCGGGGGCGGTCAGGTGCCGCTGCTGCGCGACGGCGCCTGGCAGATCTGACCACGGCGCCGGACGATCAAGCGCAGCAAATCTGAGCGCGGCGCTGATGCGATCCCGAGAGATCTGCCCGCGGCGCTGATGCGATCCCGAGCAGCGGAGAGGGGGGGATTCGAACCCCCGAACGAGGTTAACCCCCGTTACGCGATTTCCAGTCGCGCCCGTTCAACCACTCCGGCACCTCTCCGTTTGGGCCGGGCTAGCGTAGCGTGCCGGCATCCCGGGGGTGGCCGGCTTCGAATCGACTTATTTCGATGTCGATTGTTGGGAGGTTCGCGTCGCCAAACACTCCCGAACCGGCCGAAAACTGCTCAGAACCCCCCATCTGGGGGGTTCACAGGCAACGGTTGTGAGCGCTAACGGGCATTCGTGGGTAACGAAGCTGGCAGCAGAGGGAGGTCTCACGCGCGCGTGGGTGTCATTGGCGGGCACCCGGATACGCGGGCGCAGTTCACGTGGGTAGCTCGCAATTTGCATGTTTCCGGGTCGCCGGACCAGGCCCCTGCGCCGGTTTCGGCCCCATCCAGGCCACCTGGCCATTCGTCCAGCCGACGTTTCCAGCTTCAAGGTCGGCCCAACAACCGCCGAGGCGCTCTACAAGTTGCACAAATCTTTGGCGGTCGCTTCCGTTCCGCCACCCTACGAGTTAGCATCAGCGCAGGGGCAATGAGGGGAAACACAGAACTACGTCCAGCATTACGACTCGTCCAATCAGCCGCCGCCGAACCGGTTGAGTTCACCTGGTTCTGCGGCCACTGTGCGGCGGCAGCGCGCGGCGATCAACCGCCTGCGCCGCTGGCGCGCGTGTGCCGGTCGTGCGGCCTGGGAGTCATGCTGGAGACCCGGCGGGAAATCGTTCCCAGCCACCGCGACGCGTTCCTGGTCATCGACAGCTCACTGCTCGTCCAGGCCATGTCGTGGCGCGCCGAGACGCTCCTCGGCGTGACCGAGGACAGCGCGGTCAACCATCCGGTCATGCAGCTGCTCGTCCCGGCGGACGCCGAGGCCGGCCGGCCGGCCCGGTTCGCCGCCGCCCTGGCCGAGGCGGCCTCCGGCGCGGATGAGCCGGTGAGCGCCTTCGTGCGCCCGTGGAACACCTTCGGCGTGCGCCTCCGGGCCCGCGTGGCCTCCTGCGGTCCGCCCCGGGCCGCCCTCGTGGTCCTCGAGGACCAGCAGGCGCGCCGGCTGCACGTCGTCAGCTGACCGCGACGGTTCAGCTCGCCGGCGGCAGCGCCTCGGGCGCGCCGAACCCGACGAGCGGCGCTGGCAGCCGCACCGAGCCGTCCTCCTGCTGCCCGTTCTCGAGCAGCGCGATGATCGTCCGCCCGACCGCCGCGGCGGTCCCGTTCAGGGTGTGGACGTGCTCAGGCCGCCCGTCGGCCGGGCGGTAGCGGATCCCCAGCCGCCGGGCCTGGTAGTCGGTGGTGTTCGAGGTCGACGTGAGTTCGCGGTAGCGGCCCTGGCCCGGCAGCCACGCTTCGCAGTCGTACTTCTTGGCCGCCGAGGCCCCCAGGTCGTCGACCGCGATGGCCACCACCCGGTAGGGGATCTCGAGCTCGGTGAGGATCGACTCCTCGATCGCCAGCAGGCGTTCGTGCTCGTCCGGCCCCTGGTCTGGCTCGACGAAGCTGAACATCTCGACCTTGTCGAACTGGTGGACCCGGAAGATGCCGCGGGTGTCCTTGCCGGCCGCGCCGGCCTCGCGGCGGAAGCAGGTCGAGAACCCGGCGTGGCGCGCCGGCAGGTCGGCGGCGGCCAGGATCTCATCGTCGTGGAGTGAGGCCAGGGCGACCTCGGAGGTGCCGACCAGGTACAGGTCGTCGTCGGGCAGCCGGTAGATCTGCTGCTCGGTGTCGGGGAGGAAACCGGTCCCGTACAGCGCGCGCTCGCGCACCAGCACAGGCGGGATGACGGGCTCGAAGCCCTCGCTGCGGAGCTTCTCGAGCGCGTAACGGACGAGCGCGAACTCGAGAAACACCAGGTCGCCGCGCAGGTAGGCAAAGCGCGAGCCGGACAGGCGGGCGCCCCGCTCCATGTCGATCCGCGGACCGGCCAGCTCCAGGTGATCGCGGCCGGTGGCGCCCGCCTCGCCCACCTCGCGCAGAACCGTGTCCTCGGCGGGGGCGTCGGGCGCGGGCAGGTTGGGAAGCACGGCGAGCGCGGCGTCCCGCCCCGCCCGGACCGCCGTCTCCTCGTCGCTCAGCTCGCGCCCGCGGGCGGCCAGGGCGGCCAGCTGCTCGCGCTCCTCGGGCGTCGGCGGGCCCTTGCGCCCGCGACTGGCCTTGTTCTGCTCGGCCTGCAGCTCCTCAAGCGCGGTACGGATCTCGCGCCAGCGCCGATCGAGCTCGAGCACAGCGTCGACGCCGTCCGCGGCCGTAGGGCCGCGCCGGGCGAGGGCCGCCCGCACGGCGTCCGGGTCGCGGCGGATCAGCTGGATATCGAGCACGATCCCTCCTACTTGTGGGAGGTCTTGCCCTTCTTAGCGCTGGGCTTCTTGGTCACGGACGTCCCCGTCACCGTGCCCGGGGAGGGACCCGTGGTGGTGGTCGTCGTCGGCGTGGGTGCCGGCGCCAGCGCCTCGGCGATCGATCCGATCGGCGTCTGCTTGCACTGGACCACACCCGGGATCTTCGGCGCCTTGTGCCCGGCGTACTTGGCCACGAACTCGGCCACGTCGATCGCCTGCTGCCCGACGACGATGTTCTGCGGCATCACCACGCCCGAGAAGCCGCCGTTCTGGATCGCGTACAGCACCCGGGCCACCGGCCGCTCGCAGCGGATGTCGAAGTTCGGGCCGTTGTTGAACTGCGCCGTGCGGACGTTCTGGGCGGAGCCGTGAGTGGCGGCGTAGGACAGCGTGTGGCAGCCGCCGCAGCGCTGGTTGAACAGCACAGCACCCTCGTGGATCGAGGCGCTCGCCTGCGGGGTGCTGATCTTCTCAGTCCCGCACGCGCTCGCCAGGACCGCAACCACCAGCAACGCACCCGAGAGGAGGACCTTGGCGGGTCGGCTCATTCGGGGCAGGATCATACGGAAGGTCCGGCCGGCGGGATGCCCCCGGCGCCTGACCGCCGGCGCCCGTAAAGCAGGACCCGGCCCTTCGGCGCCGAAGCTGTGCACGATCCCGGCGCCGGCATGACGTTCGCCTCAGCCCCAGATCGCGATCGTCCCACGGCGGCAACCAGAGGGGCCGGCGCCGGGGCCCCCTAATCCGCGAGCGCGCCACCGTCGGGGGAACCCGCGCTATAACGAGCCGGCGATGGCGCTCGAGCCCGATCCCGAGCTGTTCCGCGAGGTGTTCGGCCGGTTCGCCACCGGCGTGGCCGTGATCACCAGCGCCGCGGCGGCCGCCTCGGGCGGCATGACCGCCAACGCCCTGTGCTCGCTCTCGCTCGAGCCTCTGCTCGCGCTGGTGTGCTTCGAGAACAACGCGCGCACGCTGTCGATCGTGAGGGAGTCGGGGCGGTTCGCGGTCAACGTGCTGAGCACGGAGCAGGAGGATGTGGCGCGGGTGTTCGCCTCGAAGCTGCCGGAGTCCGAGAAGCTCGAGGGCGTGAGCCACCGCTATCACGCCGGCGTCCCGATCATCGACGGGGCCCTCTCGTGGGTGGCCTGCTCACTGACCGAGCTGATCGCCGGCGGCGATCACACGATCGCGCTCGGGGAGGTCGTCGAGATGGGCCTGGGCGACGGCGAGCCCCTGCTCTGGTACGCCGGCCGCTACCACGACCTCTTCACGAGGGTGGACCACTGAGGCCCGATCGCGAGGGCTTTGGCGCTGATGTCGCACATACGTCAACGCGATCGCCAAAGTCCGGAGCGGCTCAACCGGTCATGGCCGCCCGAGCCAGTAGGACGATGTTCACGAGCACGGCGAGCACCATCACCCCCACCTCGCGCTGCAAGATCGAGACCACGATCTCCTGCTGCTCCTCCGCGGGCAGCTTCCCCACCGCGGCAGCCGACTCGAACCCGCGCTGGTCGAGCACCATCTGGGCCGAGGAGATCTTCAGCTGCTCGGCGACGAACGACACGAACAGCGGCAGGATCCCGTACAAGACGTGCAAGCCCGGGGCTTTCCGATGCATCAGCAACAGCACTCCGCCCAGCGCCGCCTGCACCACGACCGCCACCTGCGAGGCCCGCAGGAGCCGCCAGAACCACGCGCTCGCCTGCACCCGCCACCAGCACCATGCTCCCCATGCCCCGGCGGCCACGGCCAGGACGATGGTCACCACGCCGACAACGAGGTGCACGTCCTTCATATGCGGGTATCACCCCCTCGGCGCCCGAGCCGGGCGTTCCGGTCAACTTGCGCCGAACCTCCCGGAAGATAGCCGCAATCAGCACTAAGTAACACCGTGTTACAAGCTTCCTGGTGCCAGTGATATAACGGTTTGCCGTGCTTCGCGACTACCTGCCTGCGCTCGTATTTCTGATCCTGGGGTCGCTGGTCGGGGTTCTCTTCGCAACGCTCAACCTGATCGTCGCGCGCCGCGCCCCGAATCGGTCCAAGATGGAACCATACGAGTGCGGATTGCCGTCCGAGGTCAGGGCAGGGTTCCGCTTCGGGATCAGCTTCTATCTGATCGCGATGCTGTTCATCCTGTTCGACATCGAGGTGGTCTTCCTGTACCCGATCGCGGTGGAGCTACGGTCGTTCGGCAAGTTCGCGATGAGTGAGACGGTCGTCTTCGTCGTCCTGCTGATGATCGCGTTCGCATACGTCTGGCGACGAGGAGCGCTCGAATGGAAATAAAGCGAGAGCGGCTGAACGACTTGCGCGTGCGCCAGCTCACGGCCGTCGACATGCTCCGCGGGGACCTCCCCGAGGAGGACCTCGAGCGCTACGTCGAGGAGAGGGTGCTGACGACCACGGTCGACCGGGCGGTCGCCTGGGCCCAGGGCAACTCGCTCTACCCGCTCACGTTCGGACTCGCCTGCTGCGCGATGGAGCAGATTCACATCGTCGCCGCGCGCGTCGATATCGCCCGCTTCGGCTTTGAGGCGTTCCGCGCGTCGCCCCGGCAGGCCGACCTGATCATCCTGTCCGGCCGGGTCTCGATCAAGATGGCTCCGGTCATACGAAGGATCTGGGACCAGATGCTCGAGCCCAAGTGGGCGATCTCGATGGGCGCCTGCTGCTCCTCGATGGGCGTGTTCAACAACTACGCGCTCGTGCCCTCGGATAAGTTCATGCCGATCGCCGTGCATGTTCCGGGCTGTCCGCCCCGCCCCGAGGCGCTCATGCATGGAATTCTCAGGCTGCGCGACAAGATCCAGGGTCACGCCCCGGACGGATGGCGCGAGCGCTACGACGCCGAGGGCACCGAGGAGGTGCTACCCGGCGCTGGCACGCTCGACAGCGCCGACATCAGCGTGTTCAAGCCTGGAGACACCGCCGGTGCCTGACGCGACGGGGCTCGAGCTGATCGCCCAGGAGCTCCGCGACGCCGATAGCGAGTCCGTCCTCGACACCGAGTTCCACCGGGGGCGCGCCGTGCTGGTGGCCAGCCCGCCGAACGTCAAGTCCGTCCTTGAGCACCTGAGAGGCAAGGGCTACACCTTCCTCGCGAGCCTCCACGGCGTCGACTATTACCCCCACGAGCCCCGTCTCGGCGTGCTCTACGAGATGCTCGACCGCGCACGCGTCGACCGGATCTCGGTCAAGGCGAGGGTGCACACCGAGGATCCTCGGATCGAGTCCGTCGTCGACATGTTCCCGGGGGCTGACTTCCCCGAGCGCGAGGTCTTCGACATGTTCGGGGTGGTGTTCGAGGGGCATCCGGACCTGCGCCGGATCCTCATGCCCGAGGATTACGAGGGTCACCCGCAGCGGCGCGACTTCCCGGTGGGCGGCGAGCCTGTGCTGTTCACCTACAACGAAGAGCAGAGCTACGGGAAGTACATGTGAGCCTCACCGAGGATTACCGCAAGCGGGAGGATTCGATCACGCTCTCGAGCTCGCCTGCCGGAACGGGCGAGACCCACGAGCTGTTCACGCTCAACATCGGACCTCACCACCCATCGACTCATGGTGTGCTGCGGTTGCTCGCCACGCTCGAAGGGGAGGTCGTCCGCGACATCAAGCCGATCATCGGCTACGTCCACACCGGCATCGAGAAGACCGCTGAGGACAAGGCGTACTGGAAGGTGATCCCGGTGGTCGAGCGGATGGACTACCTGAGCTACTACTTCAACGCGATGGCGTTCTGCGGCGCCGTCGAGACGCTGCTCGGGATCGAGGTCCCGCCGCGCGCCCAGTACCTGCGCGTGATCCACCTCGAGCTCAACCGGATCGCCTCGCATCTGGTCTGGCTGGGCACGAGCGCGCTCGACCTCGGCGCGATCTCGATGTTCTGGTACTGCTTCCGGGAGCGGGAGCTGGTGCTCGATCTGTTCGAGATGTCCTCCGGGCAGCGGATGCACACCCGCTACTTCCAGGTCGGCGGGGTGATGGAGGACATCCCGCGCGGCTTCGAGCAGAAGGTGCGCCAGTTCCTCAAGATCATGCCGCCTCGCGCGGACCAGTACGCCGACCTGTTCGAGAAGAACCAGATCCTCCTGGAGCGGCTTCGCGGCACGGGCATCCTCGACCGGCAGACACTGATCGACCTCGGCGTCACCGGTCCCCTGCTGCGCGCGGCCGGCGAGCCGTGGGATCTCCGCAAGGCCCATCCGTACTCGAGCTACGAGCATTTCAACTTCAAGATCCCGGTGGGCACGGTCGGGGACAACTACGACCGCTTCCGCGTCCGCCACGCCGAGTTCTACGAGTCGGTGAAGATCATCGAGCAGGCGCTCGACGGTCTGCCCGAGGGTCCCCACATCACGCCCGACCGCAAGGTCGCGCTCCCGCCCCGCCACGAGCTGGCCACCAGCATGGAGGCGTTGATCCACCACTTCAAGCTCGTGACCGAGGGCTTCCGCGTCCCGCCCGGCGAGGCCTACTATCCGATCGAGGGACCGCGTGGTGAGCTCGGCTGCTTCGTCCGCGCCGACGGCTCGGCCAAGCCCGCGCGCGTCCACATGCGCGATCCGAGCTTCTCCAACCTCCAGGCACTCGCGCCGATGGTCCGCGACGGCTACATCGCCGATCTGATCGCGACGCTCGCGATGCTCGACCCGATCCTCGGGGGGATCGACCGGTGAGCGCGACCGACCGGGGTGGGCGGGTCCAGGTTCCCCGCTTCGGGCACGGGTCGCGCGTGCCGGGCTGGGACGAGGCGGTCGACCTGACCAAGGATCCGGCGACGATCCCCGACCCCGCGACGACACCCGTCTCACCGCAATTACGCGAGCAGATAGCCCAGGCCATGGCCAAGTACCCCGACCGCCGCTCGGCCGCGATTCCCGCCCTGCACGCCGCGCAGGAGGAGCACGGCTGGTGCTCGCCCGAGGCGATCGACCAGGTCGCCGCGGTCATGCAGCTCACCCCCGCCTACCTGACCTCGGTGGCCACGTTCTACGACATGTTCAAGACGGTCCCGTTGGGGCGCCACGACGTGTTCGTGTGCACGAACATCTCGTGCTCGCTGCGCGGCGCAGATGAGCTCTTCGAAGCGATGAAGGCCGCGGCCGAGGACGTCGCCGACGTCAACGTCCGCTCGTTCGAGTGCCTGGGGGCGTGCGACATCGCCCCGATGGCCTCGGTCGACGGCGAGTACGTCGGCCCCCTTGACATCGACGACGCGCAGCGCATCATCGAGGACATCCAGGCGGGGCACGCCGTGCTCGAGCACAAGCAGCTTCGCTACCGGCGCTCCGTCGATCCCGGCGTGGCCGAGGAGACCGGCGACTTCGGTCCGCCCGACCGCGCAACCGCCGAGATGGCCGACACGGCCGGCCTCGGGCCCGAGGGCGACAACGTCGACCGACCCGGTCCGACTGCCGCGATCGAGATGCCCGCGGAAGAGGCGGCCGAAGAAGCGTCAGAGGAGGACGACTCGTAGATGAAGATCCTGTTTGACCGCATCGACGAGCCCGGGCTCAACACGCTCGCGGTCTACGAGCGCCGCGGCGGCTACCAGTCGCTGCGCAAGGCGCTCGACATGCCCCGGGAGGACGTGCTCCAGCAGATCGTCGACTCGAGCATCCGCGGCCGCGGCGGCGCCGGTTTCCGAATGGGCCAGAAAGCGGGCTTCCTGCCCCACGGCAGCATGGACAAGTACCTGGTGTGCAACGCCGACGAGTCCGAGCCGGGGACGTTCAAGGATCGCGAGCTCATGCAGAAGAGCCCGCACATGCTGATCGAGGGGATCCTGATCACGTCGTGGGCGGCCGAGATCAGCCGCGCCTTCATCTACATCCGCGGCGAGTATGACCACCAGGCCGACATCCTCGAGGCGGCGATCGCCGAGGCTCGGGATGCCGGCTACATCGGCGAGAAGATCCTCGGGTCGGATCACACCGTCTCGCTCGTGCTCCACCGCGGCGCCGGCGCGTACATCTGCGGCGAGGAGACCGGCCTACTCGACTCGCTCGAGGGCAAGCGCGGCAACCCGCGGCTGAAGCCGCCGTTCCCCGCGATCGAGGGCCTCTACCACGGACCGACGCTGATCAACAACGTCGAGACGCTGGCCACCGTACCCGCGATCATCCGGATGGGCGGCAAGGAGTACGCCTCGATCGGCACCGAGAGCTCCACCGGCACGAAGCTCGTCTCGGTCTCGGGCGATGTCCAGCGGCCCGGCAACTACGAGATCGAGCTCGGGATCCCGAGTCGGGAGCTCATCTACGACCTGGCCGGCGGGCCGTTCGAAGGGCGCGAGATCAAGTTCTGGTTCCCGGGCGGCTCGAGCTCGCCGGTGCTGACCAAGGACGACCTCGACGTCCCCTACGACTTCGACTCGATGGCCAAGGCCGGGTCGATGCTCGGCTCGGGCGCGGTCATCGTGGTCGACGACTCCCACACGGTGCTCGAGGTCGCGCTGAAGGTGGCCAAGTTCTACGCACACGAGTCGTGCGGGAAGTGCGTGCCGTGCCGCGAGGGCACGAACTGGACGGTCAAGATGCTCGAGCGCATCCAGTCGGGGGAGGCAACCCCGATGGATCTCGACATCATGGCCTCCGTGCAGGAGCAGATCATCGGCAACTGCCTGTGCGTTCTGGGCGACGCGATGGCCATGCCGATCGGCTCGATGGTGGAGAAGTTCCGGGCCGAGCTGGAGGCGGAGATCGAGGCAGCTCGTGAGCGCGCCGAGGGGGCGGAGATGGCGGACGTGATCCCGGTCGGGGTCGCTGACGAGCACGCCGGCCCCT
Organism: uncultured Solirubrobacterales bacterium; assembly: GCA_963834625.1. Taxonomy (GTDB): domain Bacteria; phylum Actinomycetota; class Thermoleophilia; order Solirubrobacterales; family Solirubrobacteraceae; genus Palsa-465. Next base: position 666,905 of record CAWICM010000003.1, read on the forward strand.
TCCCGGTGCATTAATCCCGCGCCCCAATGCCCAGACCGTCCCAGAACATCATCCAGCTGACCATCGACGGCCGCGAATGCCGCGCCCCCGAGGGCATGATGCTCGTCGACGCCGCCAAGGCCAACGACATCGAGATCCCCTACTTCTGCTACGAGCCCAAGCTCGGCAATCCGGTGGGAGCGTGCCGGATGTGCCTGGTCGAGATCGAGGGCATTCCCAAGCTCCAGACGTCGTGCTCGACCCCGGTCAAGGACGGCATGGTCGTCCACACCCAGACCGAGCGGGTGCACCACGCGCAGAATGCGATCGTCGAGTTCCTGCTCGTCAACCACCCGTTGGACTGTCCGGTGTGCGACAAGGGCGGCGAGTGCCCGCTCCAGGACATCACGTTCGGGTGGGGCCTCGGGCGCTCGCGGTTCATTGAGCCCAAGCGCCACTTCGAGAAGCCGCTCGCTCTGAGCCCCCTGATCGCGATCGACCGCGAGCGCTGCATCCTCTGCTACCGCTGCGTGCGCTTCTCCCAGGAGATCTCCGAGGACTACCAGCTGATCTTCACCGAGCGCGCCGCCCACACGTTCGTCGGCACCCACAACGGGCACCCGTACGTGGCCCCGTTCAGCGGCAACATCATCGAGCTCTGCCCGGTGGGCGCGCTGACCTCGCGGCCGTACCGCTTCCGCGCCCGGCCGTGGGACATCGAGGGCGCCGGCGGCATCTGCACCCTGTGCCCGTCGCAGTGCAACGTCGAGTTCACCGTGCGCGACGAGAAGGTCCTGCGGGTGCGGGCTCGCGACGCCACCGGCGCGCCGGCCGGCGGCGGCCCCATGGGCAATTCGGACGTGGACGACGGCTGGCTGTGCGACAAGGGCCGCTTCGCCTACCAGGCCATCCACGTCGACGACCGCATCACCCAGCCGCTCGTGCGCGACGGAGGCAACCTGCGAGGAGTGTCGTGGGAGCGGGCGCTGGACGCCGCGGCCGGGCTGGCCCGCCACAAGCGCGCGGTCGGCGCGCTGGTCGGCGGCCAGGCCACCAACGAGGAGGGCTTCCTCATTCAGCGGTTCATGCGCGAGGCCCTGGAGTCCGGTGACCTCGACTCCGGGTGCGGTCAGACCCTGCCCGCCGAGCTGGCCCGCGCGCTGGCGGCGCCGGCTCTGCAGGCCACCGTGCCGGACATCGAGTTCGCCCACACGGTGCTCGTGCTGGGCTGCGAGCCACAGGACGACGCGCCGATCTTCGATCTGCGGATCCGCAAGGGCGTGCGCCGACGGGGCGTCCGACTCGCCGTGGCCACGGCGCGTCCGAGCTCGCTGGACCCCAACGCCGGACTGGTCCTGCGCTATCCGCCCGGCGGCGAGGCCGCGCTCCTGGCCGGGTTGGACCGGGCGCTGGCTTCGGACGGTGCCGGGGCGGACGCCGACGTGGCCGAGCTGGCCGGCTTCCTGCGCGAGGGCGGCGAGGACATCGTGATCATCTGGGGCGAGCGGTGTTTGACGCCGGATGCTCTACGCACGCTGTTGACCGTTGCAGCGCGGCTCGAGATCGCTGACCACGAGGGCGCCGGGCTGCTCGAGATCCCCGCCGGCGCGAACGGGCGCGGACTGCGCGAGGCCGGCGTGGTCCCGGGCAGCGGTCCGGGGTACGCCGAGCTCTCTGATGACGGTCCCGCCCCCGGCCGCGGCGCCCGCGAGATCGCTCGGGCCGCCGCCGATGGCGACATCACCGCGCTGTACCTGTTCCAGACCGACCCGCTGCGTGACCAGCCCGACCGCGCCCTGTGGGAGCAGGCGCTCCATCACGCCAGCCTCGTGGTGGCCCACGCAAGCGTGTTGACCGGAGGCCTCGCCGAACACGCCAACGTGATCTTCCCGGCCGAGTCCCACGCCGAGAAGGAGGGCACGGTCGTGCATCCCGACGGACGCATGCAGCGCATGCGCAGCGCGATAGCGCATCCGGGCTCGGTCCGCTCCGGCTGGTCGGTGATCGCCGAGATCGCCAAGCGCGCCGGCCTCGACCTGGGCGTGCTGACCTCGCCGATGGCGTTCAAGCAGCTGGTCGCCGCGGTGCCGTTCTACGGCGGTTTGACCCTCGAGGAGATCGGCGGGCGCGGGGTGCGCTGGCAGGAGCGCGACGCGGCTTCGGAGTTCCCTGCCCCGGCCGGAACCGTCCCCGCCACGGCGGAATCCTCGCCGGGCGGCGTGGCGTCCGCCGGTCCGCGCGCCGGCGCCGCGCACGGCGATGGCACGGCCAACGGGGCCCTGCGCCTCGGCACCTACCGCTCGATCTGGGCCGCCCCGGAGGTCGAGGTCTCGCCGGCGCTCAAGTTCGCCGTGGCCCAGCAGCAGCTCGAGCTCTCTCCCGAGGACGCCCAGCGCCTCGGCATCGCGCCCGGCGACGCCGTCGAGGTCTCGCAAAACGGGACGCGGCTGCGAGGCACCGTCCACGTCCGGACCGGCGTCCCCGCGGGCAGCGTCTTCCTGGCCGAGGGCATCGCCAACGGCTCGGCCAACGCATTCACCGAGCCCACCGTCGAGGTGCACAAGCGGTGATCAGCTTCGCCGATGTCAACTACTTCGAGCCCTGGTGGGTGCAGATCATCAAGTCGATCGTGATCTTCGGCGTGATCTTCGGGATTCTCCCGATCCTGATCGTGTACGAACGCAAGCTCCTGGGCCGGTTCCAGGCTCGCTACGGCCCGAACCGCGTGGGTCCCTTCGGTCTCCTGCAGCCCCTGGCCGAGATCGTCAAGTTCGCCATGAAGGAACCGTTCCGGACGGCGACCTCGATCGGGGCCCTGTACCGGATCGCTCCCGTGATCTCGATCGTCACCGCGGTCGCCGCGATGGCACTGATCCCGTTCGGCAACGTCCAGCACATCTTCGGACAGCGCGTCGGGCTTTACGGGATCGACGTTTCGATCGGGCCGTTGTACGTGTTCGCCCTCGCGGGAATCTCGTTCTACGGCGTCATGCTCGGCGGCTGGGCGTCGGGCTCGAAGTACGCGTTCCTCGGCGCGATGCGCGGGGCCGCCCAGCTGATCTCCTACGAGGTCTCCCAGAGCCTCGCGATCGTGGGCGTGGTCATCACCGCCCAGACGCTCTCACTCACTGGAATCGTCCACGCCCAAGCTCGCCTCTGGTACTTCATCCCTCAGTTCGCAGGCTTCTTGATCTACCTCGTTGCGTCATTCGCGGAGACGAACCGCGCGCCGTTTGACCTGATGGAGGCCGACACAGAGATCATCGGCTACTTCACCGAGTACGGCGGCACTCCGTTCGTGGCCTACCTGTTCGCCGAGTACGCGAACATGATCGTGGTGTCCGCGATCGCGGTGACGATCTTCTTCGGCGGCTGGCTGCTTCCGTTCGGACTCCACCCGCCCGGGTGGGTCGACCCCTTCGTGGTACTGGCGAAGATCTTCCTCATATTCACTTTCTTCGTCTGGGTCCGCGCGACCCTGCCACGCCTGCGCTATGACCAGCTGATGTCATTCGGCTGGAAGATCCTGCTCCCGCTCGCGACGCTCAACCTGCTTGTGACGGCGATCGTGGTGGCCTCATGAGTCCGTACGACCTCGGCGACGACGTGATCGAGGTGGTGCGGTCACCCTCCGCGAGTCCGTTGGCCGGTGCCTACCGGGCATTCGGTGAGACTCTCCGCGGCCTCAAGACGACGTTCGCGAGGATCGTCGAGGGACCGGTCACGATCCAGTATCCCGAGGAAAAGACCCCGGTCTATCCGCGCTTCCGGGGACGCCACAAGCTCCACCGCTTCGAGGACACCGGCCTCGAGAAGTGCGTCGGCTGTTCGCTCTGCGCGGCCGCCTGTCCCGCCGATTGCATCCGGGTGGTGGCGGCGGAGAACACGCCCGAGAACCGCGTGTCGGCCGGCGAGCGCTACGCCGCGGTGTACGAGATCAACCTCAGCCGCTGCATCTTCTGCGGCTATTGCGAGGTGGCCTGCCCGTTCGACGCGATCACCATGGGCCACGACTACGAGATGTCGGACTACCAACGCTCCGACCTGATCTTCACGAAGGAGATGCTCCTCGCCGACCCGCTCGAGCGCACGCCGCTGCGTCGGGAGGGTGAGTGATGGCGCGCGACCAGCGAGCCCCGAACCCCGCTCGCGGGCGGCGCGCGCCATGAGCGCGGTCCTGTTCTTCATCGCCGCGATCGGCGTGCTGACCGGCGCGATCGGCGTGGTCATGCTCCGCAACCCCTTCTACAGCGTGCTCGCGCTGGCCCTTCACCTGGTCTCGCTCGCGGCGCTGTTCCTGCTTCTGCGCGCCGAATTCGTCGCCGCCGCCCAGGTCATCGTGTACGCCGGCGCCGTGATGGTCCTGTACGTGTTCGTCGTCGCCTACATCGGCGGCGGAGAGCATCTGGCCAGCGGCGCCGTGCTGCGCGTGCTGGGGCCGCTGTTCGCGCTGGCACTCGCGATCGAGCTGTGCATCGCGATGCTGGGGGCCGGCCTGAAGGGGGTGTCCTCCAAGGGCGCGCCCTTCGCCCCCGGCTTCGGCAGCCCGGCCCACCTTGGCCGCCTGTTTCTGACCCAGTACCTGTTTCCGTTCGAGATCGCCTCGATCGTGCTGCTCGTGGCGGCCATCGGCGCGGTCGTGCTGGCCCGGCGCCGGCGCGGGCTCGAGCCTGCCGAACAGACCCAGTTCGACGTGCGGGTGCCCAGCCCGGACTACATCGGGTCGATGGCGGAGGCAGCCGGGGTTCGGCCGGCCGCGCACGATGAGCCGCTCACACCGGACGTCGAGCCGGTCGGGACCACCACTGACGATTCCGCGGCCGCCAAAGGCGGTTGGTAGATGGCGATCGGCTGGTATCTCGTGGTCTCGTCGCTGATCTTCTGCATCGGCGCCGCCGGCGTGCTCGTCCGCCGCAATCCGCTGGTGATCCTGCTCTGCCTCGAGCTGATGCTGAACGGCGCGAACCTCTCGCTGGTGTCGTTCTCGCGCATGTGGGGCGGCGAGGACGGCCAGCTGTTCGCGCTGATCGTGATGGTGATCGCCGCGTGCGAGGTGACGGTCGGGCTCGGCCTCGTCGTCGCGATCCACCGCCGGCGCCTGCCGATCGACGTCGACGAGCTCAACGAGTTGTCGGGATGATGATCTTGTTTGGGTTGCGCGCCGGCGACCGCGCTCGCCATTGCCCGGAGCGCTCGGAGCGCCGGCCCTGATGAGCGGCACCACCGCCGGCTGGCTCGTCCTGCTCTGCCCGCTCGTGGGCACGATCGTGATCGCGGTCGGCTACGCGCGCTGGCCGGGGCGCAGCGCGGGTTGGCTGGCCACGCTGGCCATCGGCCTGTCGTTCGTGTTCTCGGTGATCGCGTTCGTCAAGCTGCTCGGGCTCAGCCCCGATCACCGGTCGCTCACCTCGACGCTGTGGAACTACGACGTCTCGGTCGGCGTCGATGCCAAGCTGCAGATCCTGGTCGACCCGCTGTCGGTGTTCATGATCCTGGTCGTCTCGGGTGTCTCGACGCTGATCCACCTCTACTCGGTCACCTACATGAACCTCGACCGGGGGTTCTCGCGCTACTTCAGCTACCTGAACTACTTCGTGTTCTCGATGCTGCTGTTGGTGCTGGCCGGCAACTTCTTCCTGCTCATCGTCGGCTGGGCGTTCGTGGGCGCGGCGTCATACCTGTTGATCTCCTTCTGGTACCGGCGCACCACCGCCACCCGCGCCGGCATCAAGGCATTCGTGATCAACGTGGTCGGCGACGTCGGCCTCGTGCTCGCCACGTTCATCCTGTTTCACCACACCCACAGCGTGCAGTTCTCCACGGTCTTTCACCGGACGCCGCTCGTGTTCGCGCACAACGGCACCCCGATCGTCGCCGCCTGTCTGCTGCTCCTCGTCGGCGCCTTCGCCAAGTCGGCGCAGGTGCCACTGCACACGTGGCTCCCCGACGCCATGGAGGGGCCAACCCCGGTCTCCGCGCTGATCCACGCCGCCACCATGGTGACGGCCGGCGTGTATCTGATCGCGCGCATGCACGTGCTGTTCGAGTGGGCCCCGACGGCGGCCGACGTGGGCGCGATCGGTGGCTGCGTCACGCTGGTCGTGGCGGCCTCGGTGGCGATCGTGATGACCGACATCAAGCGCGTCATCGCCTACTCGACGATGTCCCAGATCGGCTACATGATCATGGGCGTGTCGGTCGGGGCGTACTCGGCCGGCCTGTTCCACCTGATGACCCACGCCTTCTTCAAGGCGCTGTTGTTCATGGCCGCGGGCTCGATCATCGGCGCCATGGCCGGCGATCAGTCACTCGACCGGATGGGCGGCTTCCGGCGCGCCTTGCCGTTCACGTTCGTTTGCTTCCTGGTGGGAGGACTCGCCCTGAGCGGAATGCCGCCGTTCTCCGGGTGGCTGTCCAAGGACGACATCATCGCGTTCCTCGACCATCGCGGCGGTGGCTTTGAGATCCTCGGCATCGTCGGCTACCTGGGCGCGCTGCTGACCGGCATCTACACGTTCCGCATGATCTTCCGCGCCTTCTTCGGCGAGCCGTGCGAAGAGGCCCGCGAGCTGGAGCACGGCCACCTGGCCCACGCCGAGGTGCCGCGCAATCCGTTGACCGGCGAGGAGGAGGACACGGACGTCGGCTTCCCCGGCCCCGGTCACTACATCGCCGAGCGCGAGTGGCCGATGCGGATCGCCATGGGCGCGCTGGCCCTGCTCGCGCTGGTCGGCGGCGCCGTGCAGATCCCGGGCGTCGACGATGCCGTGAGCAGGTTCCTCGAGCCGAGCTTCGCCGACTCGAAGTTCGCCCACGTGCAGGTCAAGGCCGGTCCGGCCTGGCTCGGCCTGATCATCGGCGCGGCGATCGCGGTGATCGGGATCTCGGTCGCCTACCGCATCTGGGTCGCCCAGCCGGGAACCTCGACGCGCATACGCGAGCGCTTCGCCGGGCTCTACGGGTTCCTGTCGCACAAGTGGTACTTCGATGAGCTGATCGACTTCCTGGTCGTGCGGCCGGCGCTGTGGACCGGGCGGCTGGTCGACACGGTGCTCGAGCGCTCGCTGATCCAGGGCGTCTTCACCGGCGGGACCTCGGGCGCGGTCCGGGCCGGGTCGGCCGCCGTGCGACGCGCCCAGACCGGCTTCCTGCGCTACTACGTGGCGCTGATGATCGTCTGCATCTCCGGCGTGGCCCTCTACTTCCTGATCTCGAGCAGCTAATCCCAATGCCTATAGATATAGATATATATATAGTTCTATATGTATATGTAGGTGTGGCGTGACGCTGTCGATCCTGATCTGGCTGCCGCTGGTGATCTCGCTGGTCGCCGCGGTGTTCCCGCGGGAGTGGACCGGGCGCGTCGCGGCGGTGGGGAGCCTGGTCACGCTGGGCGTGGCGATCTCGTTCCTGGTGCGCTTCAAGCTCGGCCACTCCGGGCTCCAGTTCGTCACCGACAGGGTGTGGATCGGCGCGCTCGGGATCCACTACAAGCTCGGGCTCGACGGGCTGAACGTGGCCCTCGTCGTGCTCACCGCGGTGCTGTTCAGCGCCTCGCTGGTGTGGTCGGCCTTCCACGAGTGGGATCGCGCGGGCAGCTACTACTTCCACTTCGGTCTGGCCGAGAGCGCGGTGCTCGGCGCGTTCTGCGCCCAGGACCTGGCCCTGTTCGTCGGGTTCTTCGACCTGATGCTGATCCCGTTCTACTTCCTGGTTGGGATGTGGGGCAGCGGCGATCGTGTGCGCGCCACGACCAAGCTCGTCGTCTACACACTTGTCGGCTCGTTCTTCATGCTGGTCGCGGCGATCGCCACCGGGGTGCTGGCCGCGAACGATCACGGTACGTCGCTCAACTTCGCGCTCTCAGCGCTGCGCGCGCTCCCCCTGCCCCATGCCTCGCAGAACTGGATCTTCCTCTGCTTCGCCCTCGCCTTCCTGGTCAAGATGCCGCTGGTCCCGTTCCACGGCTGGCTGGCCGACGGCTACAAGTCGATGCCGATCCCGGCCGTGGCCGTGTTCTCCGGCGTCGTCTCCAAGGTCGCCGCCTACGGGTTCCTGCGGATCGTGCTGCCCCTGTTCCCCTACGCCTCGGCGCACTTCCAGACGCTGATGTTGGTGATCGCGCTCGTCTCGATCATCTGGGCGACGCTTGTCGCGTTCACCACGCCCGACGCGCGGATGGTCGTGGCCTACTCGAGCGTCGCGCAGCTCAGCTTCATCACGCTGGGGATCTTCTCGCTGCAGCCCACGGGCGACCAGGGCGCGCTGCTCCAGATGCTCAACCACGGCCTGGTCACCGCGCCGCTGTTCTTCGTCGTGGCCGCCGCGGCGGCCCGCGCCGGCGGCTCGGAGCTTCTGGCCGACATGGGCGGGATCGCCTTCCGAGCGCCGATCCTTGCGTCCCTCGCGCTCATCGTCACCCTGGCCACGCTGGCCATGCCGGGCTCCTCGAACTTCGTCGGCGAGTTCATGATCCTGCTCGGCGTGTTCCAGTCCCAGCCGGCGATTTCGATCATCGCGTTCGCCGGCGTGGTCGGCGCCGCCGTGTACGCCCTAAGGCTGTTCATCACCGCCTTCCACAACCGCGCCGGCCCCAAGGTGGCCTCGCGTGAGCTCGGTCTGGCCGACGCCACCGCGATCGCCCCGATCGCTCTGGTGATCCTCGTGCTCGCCTTCTATCCCCAGTTCGGCCTGCGGCGCTCCGAGCCCTCGGTCCGGGCGGCGCTCGCGCCGACCCAGGCCCAGGTTCAGGCGCTCGCCGCCAACAGTCCCCGGAGGGTCGCGTCGCGATGAACATCATCGCCGCCGCCACCACCCACATCGTCGCGCCATATATCGATTGGCGTGCGCTGTCGCCGTTCGTCGTGCTGACCGCCGGCGGCCTGATCGTCCTGCTGGTTGGCCTGCTGCGCCCGGCCGTGATCCGCCGGCAGGTGGTGCCTGCGCTGACCGTGCTCGCCTTCCTGTGCGCGCTCGCCTCGGAGATCTGGGTCTATCACCACCACCCCGGGGGCAAGGGCGGGTTCTGCCTGATCGCCAGCACGAAGTGCACGTCGGCGCCCCTGGCCATGGACCGGCTGGGGACCGAGTTCGACATGCTCTTCGCGGTGGCCGGAATCGCGGCCGCGCTGATGTCCTGGCGCGCGATCGCTCCGCAGGAATCGGGGCACGGCGAGTACGGCGCGCTGCTGCTGTTCAGCGTGCTGGGCATGAGCGTGTTCGCCTCGGCCCAGAACCTGGTCACGCTGTTCCTGGGGATCGAGCTGCTGTCGATTCCCCTGTACGTCCTGTGCGCCTCGGAGACGCGGCGCGAGGGCTCGCTCGAGTCGGGCCTGAAGTACCTCGTGGTGGGGTCGGTCGGCTCGGCCACGCTCGTCTACGGCCTCGCCATGATCTACGGCGCCACCGGATCGACCGACTTCTCCGCGATCGGAACCGCGCTCTCGCAGGGCAAGCTGGCGGGCGGATCTCTCGGCAGCCCGATGGTGTTCACCGGCCTCGGCCTGACCATCGTCGGCTTCGCCTTCAAGGCCTCGGTGGCGCCGTTTCACCAGTGGACCCCCGACGTCTACGAGGGCGCGCCCACGCCGATCACCGCCTTCATGGCCACGGCCACCAAGGCGGCGGCGCTGGCCGCGTTCCTGCGCTTCTTCGACGTGGCCGCGATCGGGGCCGAGAACACCTGGGCGCCGCTGCTGGCCACCATCGCCGCGATCACGATCGTGGTCGGCAACGTCGGTGCGCTCGGCCAATCCTCGCTCAAGCGGATGATGGGCTACTCGGGCGTGGCCCAGGCCGGCTACATGCTGACCGGGGTGATCGTCGGGAGCCGGCTCGGCGTCCAGGCCACCGTGTTCTACCTGATGGCCTACCTGGCCATGAACATGGCGGCGTTCGCGGTGATCGTGGCCGAGGAGCACGAGCGGCCCGACGGCGACTACCTGCCGGCGCTGGCCGGCCTGGGCGTTCGCCGGCCGTGGCTGGCCTGGCCGATGACGATCGGCATGCTCGGCCTGGCCGGGATCCCCGGCACCGTCGGCTTCATCGGCAAGTTCCAGCTGATCAGCGCCCTCGTCTCGGGCGCCTACACCTGGCTGGCCATCGTGCTGGTCATCGGCTCGATGATCTCGCTCGGGTACTACCTGCGGGTCATCGCGACGATCTGGATGCGCCCGGCGGTGGCGGCCCCGGCGCCGGGGCCCCGCGCCCCAGGCCTGGGCGAGCTGGCACCGATCGCCGGCGGCTCACTCGAGTCCGACGAATGGGAGGAGGGTCCGGCCGGCGCCGGCGCCGCGCTGGCCTATCCCGAGCTCACCCTCGTCGCGGTCGGGTTCGCCGCCGCCACGATCTTCTTCGGCATCTTCCCCGCGCCGCTGTTCCACCTCGCGGGGCACGCGGCGAACGCACTCACCGGCTTGTTCTAACCGACCGGGCCGAACGCGAGCTCGGCGCCGGCTACTCGGACAGGTTGAACTGCCGCGAGGCCTCGAGCAGGCGGTCAGCCGTCGTCGCCAGGTCCGCCAGTGACGCGCTGAGCTCCTGCGACTGAGAGCTCGTCTCGAGCGTGGCGCCCGACATCTCCTCGGCCGACGCGGAGGACTCCTCCGCGACGGAGGCGATCTCGGTCGAGTTCTCGGCCATGCCGCCGACGCTGGCCGCGATGCCGGCGATCGCCTCGCCGATCTCGGTGAACGCCTGCTGGGCCCGCTCGGAGCTCTCGACACCCTGGTCGGCCAGTTCGGCGGACTGCTGGACGAGACCGACCACGCGGTCGATGTCCTGCTGGATCTCCTGGACGAGGTGGGCGATCGTGGTCGCCGATCCGGCCGACTCCTCGGCCAGCTTGCGCACCTCCTCGGCGACGACCGCGAAGCCACGACCGTGCTCGCCGGCCCGCGCGGCCTCGATCGCCGCGTTGAGCGCCAGCAGGTTCGTCTGGTCGGCGATGCCGGTGATCGTCTGGAGGATCCCGCCGATCTCGTTCGACTTGCGAGCGAGCTCGTCGATTCCGGTCTGGGCGTCCTGGCCGGAGATCCGCACGCGTTCCATCACGCTGTTGGACTCGCCGGCCGCCTCGACGCCTCGCGCGCCGAGCTCCTGAGCGCGGGCGGTGGACGTCGTCACCTCGTCGGTCAGCTCGCGGCTGCGGGCCAGCATCGCGGCCTGACGCTCGGCGCCCTGGGCAACCTCGGTGCTGGCCGCGGCGATACCGGTCATCGCGTGCGTGGTCTGCTGGATGTTGTCGCGCACCTGCCCGAAGACCTCGTGCATGTTCTGCGAGGAGTCGATGAACAGGCGTAGGGACTCCTGCACGGTGCTCTTCAGCTCGGCGCCGCGATCGGACAGGTCGTGCCGGGCGGAGTGGCGCCGTATCGCGCTGAGATCGAGCCCCAGGGCCGCGAACGTGTCGAAGTAGAAGGCGTCCGTGATCGCCTGGATGTCGTAGTTGAAGACGATGCCGATGGCCCGCTCGGCGGCCCGGGCGAGGTTCTGATCCGCCACCGGTCCGCGGCGGCGCGGCCAGCCAGCGCGGCGCGACTGCTCGCCACCGAGCTGCGGCGGGTTCTCGCGCAGCTGCCGCCGGACGGCATCGAGATAGGTCGGATAGCTGCCCAGGTACCACTTCAGCGGCAGACTGATCCGGTTGTGCAGCGCACCCACCCCGAGCAGAGCGGAGAAGTAGTCGAGACCAAACGGGTCGGCGCCGGCCGGCTCCGCGAAGATCGCCTTCCAGTGTGTGGCCTGCGCCGTGTGCCAGCCGGCGCGCAGCGCGTCGAGCTCGATTCCCCTGGCCGCGACGTAGCCACGGAGGAACTCGCGGGAGGCCGAGAACGTGAAATGGTGCTCGGTGAGGTCCTCCGCGACCGCATCAGCGACCTCGTCGGCCCACGGCGCAAGCTTGGTCAGCAGCGCGATCACCTCGCCGTCGAGACCGATGAACTGGCGCCGGAGGGCCAGATTCTCCGGCGTGATGTGGTACAGACCGGCGAGTGACTGCACTTCGTCCTCCTGGGGCTCGTTCCCTCGGGCGTGCACGGCAGTGCGACCCGGTCCACCGGACAGATCGTCCACCGGCACGGAGAGCTTGAGCCGCGGCCGGTCCAGTGTCCGCGCGCTGACGGATTCGCCGCCGCCAGGCCGGGTAGGCGGTGCACCACGATGAAAGACGAACGCAAGAGCGACACCGAGGAGACGTTCGGCAGCCAGGATCCGCCGGGCTCGGTCTCCGACCAGAACGCGGAAGAACCCGCGGCGCCCGATCAGAGCGGCGGTCAGGCCGCCGACAAGGGCGGCTCGCGCCGCCCCACCGATGACCCCGGCTCGGCCAAGGAGGGCGGTCAGTCCACGGGGCATCCCGGGAACGCGGGCTGACGCGTCCCCGGGAAACCCGCGCCGATTAGGAGCCGGTCAGCTTGCGGTAGGCCGCGATCTGCGGATCGGAGGCCGAGATCGGCGTGCATCCCTGCGCGACGACCATCTTCCCGTTCTCGGGCGTGACCGTGTAGTCGACGTTGTTGGCGATGTGGAACGAGTACGTGCCGTATGTCCATGGCTCGCAGAGCATCCCGGTGTCGAAGCCCTTCACGCTCTCGAACGCCTGATTCACGCTCTGGACCGTGTAGGCACCCTTGATCGTCTCGAGCGCGTGCGTCGCGATCTCGCCCATCGTGAATCCCATCTGGCTGAAGCTGCCGATCCCCCCGGACACGTTCTTGCCGTACTGCTTGAGGATCGCCTTGTAGAGGTTCATCGTCGGCGAGTTGGTGGGATCCGGCGGCGTCAGCTCGGCGTTGACGAAGAACTTGTGGTTCCACTTAGACCCGAGCGTCTGAGCCAGGAAGTCGGTGTCACACGGCGTCGAGCAGCCCCACAGCTTGACCCGGTCCTCGAGCCCCAGCTTCTGGGCCGCCTGCAGGATCACGAGCGCCTCCGGCGGCGTGAAGTTCAACACGACCGCGCCGTTCGACCCCGCGGCGTTGACCAGCTTGAGCGCCACCGAGTTGGCGTCGTTGATCGGCACGTTCTCGGTGAGGTCCGTGATCGGCACATTCGACGCCTTCGCGATCGCGTTCGGACCGGCCGCGATGTACCCGGTGCCCGGCACGTTGGACTGATCGAACACGATCTTCGAGACCTTCTGGGTGATGGCGTATTGGACCGCGCCGTCGGAGCTGTAGCGCGGGCCCATGTTCACGTCGGCGTAGTTCGCCGTCGAGTAGCACTCGGGCGCGATACCCGCTGCGATCACCTTGTACTTGAGCTTCTCCCAGTAGGTGTGGTCGATCGTGCACTCGAGGATGCTCGACGTGCCGGACATTCCGACGACCTTGTCGGTCTGCACGAGGAGCTTGGAAGCCGCCGCGATCTGCGGCGGCTGGGTCGCCTCGGTCTGGAGGTCGAGCTTGACCGGATGGCCGTTGACGCCGCCGTTGGCGTTCACGCACGCGAAGTACGCAGCCTCCATGTTCGAGATGTCGGTGAAGTCTGTGCCCGGCTGCTTGGTGTTGATCGCGCCGAGCACGATCGGCGTGCCGGTCGCGGCCACGCCCGCCTTGGGACCGCATTGCGAGGTACTCGACGACGCCGAGCCACTCGACGCGGCCGTGGACGACGTGGCCGAGGACGAGCCGCTGCTCGGGGCGCCCGGGGCGGCGCTCGTGCTGCTGCCACTGCTCCCACAGCCCGCGATGACCACCGCCCCCACGACCGCCGCCAGCAGGAGGCCCGTGTACCGAGAAGGACAAAGAACCGATGGCAAACCCAACCGCATGGAGACCTCCGTGAGTACACGTGGGGGAGAACGGCGATTCGCACCCTATGGCCCGGCGATATTTGTTGTCAAGATTCTGCACGAGATTGTTAGCAATCCCGCAACCAATCCTGAACGTGGCGCTCGTATAAGCCGCGGGCTCGAGCACGGCACTCGGCACTGCGCTTCGATCACGGGGGTCTGAGCACGGGCCCGGGAGGTCTCCCCAGGTTCGGCCGGACAGGCCGCTAGTCTCCGCCGCCCGTGCACTATCCGGTCGAGAGCTTCACCGGGGCCGAGCGCGAACGGCTGCGCCCCCACTTCACGAACCTCGACCGTCCCGTGTTCGCGCTGGTCAACCTGCCGGAGACGGTCAAGGCGGCCCTGTTCGCGCGCTATTCGCGCTACCCGGGCACGCTGCGACGGCTGTTCTTGGAGGAGTTCGCCGACGATCTCCCCGAGCCCGGATCGCTCACCGAGGCCGGGGAGGGCGAGCGGGCGGCTCAGCTCTACGAGCGGATCTTTCTCGGCTACGGCGACGATTCGGTGGCTCAGCTGGGCGGCGCCCACGTGGCCTGTGAGTGGGTCTCGAACGTCCTCACCAAGCTCCTCCAGCGCCCCCGCCTGGGCGCATATCTCGAGCAGTCCACCCGGTACATCGCCTACGACGGCCCGATGCCCGGATCGGACCCCGCCCGCCCGAGCTACCGCTACTACCGGGACGCGGCGCTCGGGCCGCGGTACGAGGACGCGATGGATGAGCTGTTCGGCATCTACGCCCGGGCGCTTCCGACGGTGTGCGCGTGGGCCGAGGGGGAGTTTCCCCGCGCCGCCGACGAGCCCCCGGCCGCCCACGCGCGCGCGATCAAGGCCAAGGCGCTCGACCTGCTGCGCGGGCTCCTGCCGGCCAGCTCCCTGTCGCACATGGGCATCTTCGCCACCGGCCAGACCTACGAGCAGCTGATCCTCCACCTGCTCGCCCATCCGCTGCCCGAGGCGCGGGATTACGGTCACATGCTCCTTGGGGAGCTTCAGACGGTGATCCCGAGCTTCCTGACCCGCGTGGAGCGACCCGACCGGGGCGGCCGGTGGATCGAGTACCTCGAGTCCCGCGCGCGCGGCGGCGCTCGCTGGGCGCAGCGGCTCGGCCTCGAGACGACCGACGGACCCGCCGGTCCCTCGGTCACGCTGCTCCGCGCCGACGGCGAGGAGGACGACCTGCTGGCTGCCCTCCTGTTCGAGGCCGGCGGAAGCTCCGAGGAGCGCATCCGCGGCGCCGTGGCCAGCCTCGACGACGACGCCCGCGCCGCCCTGCTGGCCGACCTCACCGGACACCGCACCAACCGGCGCCACCGTCCCGGCCGTGGCCTGGAGAGCCTGCGCTACCGGTTCGAGATCGTCGCCGACTACGGCGCCTTCCGCGACCTGCAGCGCCATCGCATGCTGACCATCCAGTGGCAGTCGCTGACGCCCGATCTGGGCGCCGACGTACCCGAGCAGGTCGAGCACGCCGGCTGTGGCGATGAGTACCGCCGCGCGCTCGAGATCTCCAGGAGCGAGTACGCGCGTCTCGTCGAGGACGGCTTGGCCACCGCCGCACCCTACGCACTGTGCCTGGGCTACCGGATCCGCTTCGTCCTCGACCTGAACGCTCGGGAGGCGATGCAGCTGATCGAACTGCGCTCGGGCCGCGAGGGACACCCAAGCTACCGCGCGGTGGCCCACGAGATGCACGCCCAGATCGGCTCTGTGCATCCCGCGGTGGGCGCGATGATGACTCACGTGGACCGGGAGACCGAGCCCCGGCTCGAGCGGATCCTGTCCGAGATGCGCGGCCAGGCGCGCGTGAGCGCCGGCCGCTGATCAGGCGACCCCGCGCGATGACGGCCGTCAGGGGCGGCGGCCTCCGGCCCGCTTCGGTGCGGACCGGAGGCCGACCAGCCTCACTACTTGACTGACACCCCGACCGTGTTGGTCGATGCCTTCGTCGTGCGGCTGAACACCACGACGACCTGCCACTTCCCGTGCGAGGAGGCCCGGAGCTCACGCATCGTGAGCGTCGCCCGTCCGCGGTTGACAGTGGCATGACCGAGCGCGACTAGCTTGCCGCCGCGGGAAACGGCCAGGCGCACGATCCCGTGCTTCTTCTTGTTCTTCGGGAACGTGACCGTGCACTCGATCCTGTCGTGCTTGAGCAGCTTGCACGTGACCTTCGGCTTCGGTCCCCGAGGTCCTTGCGGTCCCCGTGGGCCTTGGGGTCCCTGCGCTCCCTGCGGACCCTGCGGTCCCTGCGCGCCCTGGAGCGCCGACTGCTCGACGAACCGGGTGGTGACGGTGCGGGTGTCGCCGTTCGGGTCGCTCACCACCCAGGTGGCGGTGTAGTTCCCCGGACTGAGCGCCGGAACCGCGGCACCGTTGGCCGTGTCCACGTTGGCACTCTGGAACACCGGGGCTCCACCGTGGCTGATCGTGAGCGCGATCGGCGAGCCGCCGTCGGTCGCCTCGGCCAGCGCCGTGAACGCGCCGTACACGGTCTCGCCCTCGATCGGCGAGGTGTCGGCGACGTCCGCGACCTCGGTGATGGTCTGGCCGCCGCTGGTGTCGTCGGTCTGCGCGATGTCGTCGGTCGGCAGCCCGGTGGCGTCGCCACTGGTCGGACAGATCTCGCCGGTGAGCGCGGCCCCACCCGCGAGCGCCGACGGGTCACCCGCGGACAGGTTCGTCGGCACGCCCGATACCGGCGCCCCGTAGTACTCGCCGCCCTGACAGCTGCCACTGGCCAGGCTGGCACCGTCGCCGACGATGTTCACCTTGAGGTTGGCGACGCGGAGCGCCGTCAGCGTCCTGCCGCCGTCGTTCTTCAGCGTCAGGAGCTCGCCCCGGTGGATCGTCATCGGAACGACAACCGTGCCGCTGTCGTCGGCGGTTCCCGCGTTTCCGTTCACCGTGTAGTCATCACCCTGTACGAGTCCGGTGCACGTGACTGCCTGCACGCCGAGATCCGCCGTGCAGGTCGGGAAGCCGCTCACCGTCGGGAAGGTGAAACCGAGGGGATTCTGGAACGCCGAGAATGCGTCCGGCTCCCCGGTCTTGATCGTCAGGTTGACGAGCCCGCCGTTGGGGTTGGACGTCTCACCGATCTCCGCCAGGTCCGGGCCCTGGAAGGCCCGGTTGTCGTTCGAGCTCGTGGTCACCACATCCGTCGGGGCGACCTGCGCCGGCAGGTCGTAATCCGCCGTGTCGAGCGACGTGCTGCAGAACTGGGTCGGTGACGTCTCATCGCCGGGCGGCGGCTCGGTGACCGCGGCGCCGTTCAAGGTCACCGCGAGCACGCCCGTCTGGAAGCACGGGCCCATCGTCACCGACGCTCCGCTCGGCGAACTGGAATCGCCATTGGTCAACAGGTAGCCGTTGTCCAGGGCGTTCCACCCCGTCCAGCCCGACTCGGTGAAGGGGTTTCCTCCGTTACCGGTCAGGATCACCTGATGGTTCGGCGTCGGCGCCCCGGTGCCCGAGTAGTCGACGTCGATCTCGTCCCGGTCGTCACCGACCGCATGCGGCAACGTGGCCGTCCAGTTTCCGTTGGTGGTCTGCACGGGCGTGGACGAGAAGCTCACCGGGTTGCCATCGGCGCCCATCCGCACCAACGTGACGGTGACCGTGACCGTTGAGGCGGTGGAGCCGATGTTGCCCGTGACCGTCGGGCTGAACTGCGTGAGGTTGACCTGCGGCAGCGGGAGCGGATTGGCCGTCTGCGTCGTGCCCTGGACGCACTGCTGCTCATCGAGGGACCACATGTCCTGCTCGAGGTACGCGTGGCCGTTGATCATCTGGTTGTAGTCCGCGTTGTCGGGACCGCTGTTGCCGAGGATCGTGCCGAACTGCGATCCGAACTCGCACTTGTCGGCGACCTCGAACCCGTTCGAATCGAGCCAGCCGACCCCGGTCGGATCGGTGATCGCCTCGACGGTCTCATGCCCGGCGGCGTCCGCGGCGCCTTCGGCATCCGGATTCCCCTGCGGATCCGAGCCCTGGCTGATCGGCCCGACCTCGATCACCGGATCGATCGCGATCGCGTAGATCGTCGTGCCGTTGCCATCGTCGAAATCGGAGTGGTAGGCGCCGAAATCGTTCGTGCCGCACACCCCGGGGGTGATGCATTCATCGACGCCCGCGGGGAGGAACACGAACCACAGGTTGTGCAGGCCGCGGGTGCCGCCGGTCGCGGTGATCTCGTTGTCGATCTCGGTCTGGATCTGACCGTCGGTGATGCACACCGGAGCGTTGTCCGCGGACTGGCACTGCACGGGGTTCCCGCTCCCATCGGTCTTCGGCGGATACGCGTCGTGGTCGACGATCGGCGTCGCGAAGCTGATGTCGTAGGAGCCCGAGGTGATGCCTCCCGGGCTGGTGCCCTCGGCGTACGCGGGCAACACCGTGAACACGTTGCAGTTGGCTTGCGCCGCTGTCGTGCACGCCCCCGAGGCTCCCGACGTCATGGTGCTGTCGTGGGCGACGTCGGTGAAGAACTGATTGATCAGTCCCTCGTAGGTGGGCGCGCCAGCCTGAGGCGCTCCTGAGAACGGGTTCGTGCCGCCGTCCCAATAGATCGCGTGGACGGTGACCCCT
Organism: uncultured Solirubrobacterales bacterium; assembly: GCA_963834625.1. Lineage (GTDB taxonomy): Bacteria > Actinomycetota > Thermoleophilia > Solirubrobacterales > Solirubrobacteraceae > Palsa-465. Next base: position 685,263 of record CAWICM010000003.1, read on the forward strand.
CCGGCCATCACGGAGCCGCCGTGATAGGTGACCTGCGTCGCCCCGCCGCTCGCGATGTCCGGGTTGAACGCGACGCCCTGCTTGTTGAACGTGGGAGTCAATCCCATCGCCCCGCCGACGCGCGGGCGGAACTTCTGTGCGGCGAAAGCCGGGGACGCCGAAGCCCCCAGCACCAGGCACGCGACAACCGGCAGAAGCGCGTGCGCGCGCTTGAATCTGAGCATCACCTCTCCTTGTAGGCTTCGTGCCCCCCAGAGAACGGGGCCACCCTATACCAGCCGGATTGCTACCGCAAGCACGGCGAAAGCACGGATAAGAGCCTTCACATAAAGCGTCAGCTGGAGCCGCGCACCCGCTCCTGCTCCTGCTGGCGCAGCTCGATTCGCCTGATCTTCCCCGTCAGCGTCTTGGGCAGATCGGAGACGAACTCGATCAGGCGGGGATACGCGTAGGCGGAGTGCCGGTCGCGGACGAAGGCCTTGATCTCCTCGGCGAGCTCGGGCGAGGCCTCGTGCCCGGAGGCCACCACCACGAACGCCTTGACCACGTTGCCTCGGCGCTCGTCGGGTGAGGCGACGGCCGCAGCCTCGGCCACTGCCGGGTGCTCCAGACACGCCGACTCGACCTCGAACGGACCGATCCGGTAGCCCGCCGAGATGATCACGTCGTCAGCGCGGCCCTCGTACCAGAAGTAGCCGTCCTCGTCGGCCCGGGCGGCATCCTTGGTGTGGAACCAGTCGCCGCCGAACGCCTCCTCGGTGTCCTCCTCGGGGACGTTCCAGTACCCGAGCGGGTAATGGGGGTTCGACCGCGCACGAAGGCAGATCTCGCCGCGCTCGCCGCCCGGAACCGGCCGTTCGTCCTCGTCGAGGATCTGCACGTCCCAGCCGGGCATCGGCTTGCCCATCGAGCCCTCCCGGACGTCCATGAACGGATAGTTCGCGCACAGCGGATAGGACTCGGTCAGGCCGTAGTAGTCGAGGACGGTGATCCCGTACTGCTCGCGGACCCAGCGGATGGCCTCGGGATTCAACGGCTCGCCCGCGGAGCACACGATGCGGAACCTCTGCGGGTAGCGGGTGCCGGCGTCCGAGATCGACATCATCGAGCGGATCGCGGTCGGCGTGCCGAACACATTGGTCACGCCGTGACGGGAGAGGAAGTCGAGCTGCTTGTGCGGGTCGAAGCCGCCCTCGCGCTGGTAGACGGCCTGGACCGCCCCCATCCGCCACGGGCCGAGGAGCGGGCAGATCCCGGCCGCCCAGGCCCACTCGCCCATGCCGTGGAACACCTCGCCGTCGCGCAGGTCGTGGCAGTAGAGGAACTCCTCGTGGGCGAGGATGTAGCGGTGGGCGTGGAGGATGCCCTTGGCCAGCCCGGTGGTGCCCGAGGAGTAGTAGAGCTGGGCGGGATCGTCGGCCGCGGTGTCGACGGGCTCGAACGCGGTGCTGCCGCGCTCCAGCAGCGTGTCGTCGAGGATCAGGACGTGCTCGACCAGATCGCGCTCGACGCGGCCGGCATTGGCGGCGTTGGTCAGCAGCACCTTGGGCCGCGAGTCGCGGACCCGGTGGCGGATGCCCTCGTCGCCGTACAGGACCGACATCGAGAGCAGGATCGCGCCGACCTTCCACACCCCGAAGAACGCCGCTGCCGTCTCCGGCGTCGGCGGCAGGAGCATCGCGACCCGGTCGCCCCGCTCGACGCCGTGCGCACGCAGCACGTTTGCGAACCGATTCGAGTTGTCCTGGAGCTCGCCCCAGCTCACCTCGCAGATCCGTCCCCCGAAGTCCTCGTGGATCATCGCGAGCTTCTCGCGCGGGTGGCGATCGCATACGTCGATCGCGATGTTGTAGCGGTCGGGCACATTCCAGCGGTGCTGCTCGCGGGCCTGCTCGTAGGAGGTGAAGGTGGTGGTCGAGCTCATGGCTCGCATCATCGCGCCCGTCGGGCGGTCACACAAGCGCGGTCAGGAATGTGACGGGCGGCCCGACGCTCCGTAACAACCGCCACAAGCGCCGGTAACCTCTACAGAGCTCACCATGGAATTGGCTCTGGGCGTAGGACTGGGCGTCGGAATTGCCGCGATCGTTTTGGCGGTGTGGCGTGCCATGCGCTCCCCGTCCACGGCGGGGATCCCCGAGGCGGCCATGCAGGCCGCTCTTCACGCCGCCACCACCACGCTCCCGCACCTCCGCAAGGGACTGACCGGGCGAAACGCCGAGCGGGCCGTGCCGCACCTGCGCGCGCTGACCGGCGCGGCGGCGATCGCGTTGGCCGACACGCGAGCGGTGCTCGCCATCGACGGCGAAGGCCGCGACCAGGTGCGACCCGGCGATCTGCTCTCGCGACTGCTCGAGCGCGCCCGCGACAACCGGCTGCACATCGTGCCGCGTCTGGTCTCGTCCGATCCGAGCTGCCCGTTGCGCTCGGCCGTGCTGGCGCCGCTCCTGGCCCAGGGCCGGCGAATCGGGACCCTGATCGCCTTCTACCGCACCGTCGGCCGGCCGAGCCACCACGAGCTCCGCGTGGTCCAGGAGGCCGCCAGCTTGGTCTCCGCCCAGGTCGAGCTGTCGCTGGTCGCCGCGCAGGAGGAGCGGGTGGCCCAGGCCGAGCTGCGGGCGCTCCGGGCCCAGATCTCGCCGCACTTCATCTACAACGCGCTGGCCGCGGTGGCGGGCGACATCCACGCCCGCCCCGAGGAAGCGCGCGACCTGTTGATCGACTTCGCCGAGTTCACCCGCTACCTGTTCCGGGATGGCCGCTCCTACGTGACTCTGGGCGAGGAGATCGAGCACGTGGAGCGCTATCTAAGGCTCGAGCAAGCGCGGTTCCGCAGCAGCCTGCAGGTCACGATCGACATTCCCCCGCAGACGCGCGGGGCTGTGGTTCCGGCCATGTCGGTGCAGCCGCTGGTCGAGAACGCTGTGCGCCACGGGGTCGAGCGCCAGGCCGGGCGGGGATGGGTCGCCATCTCGGCGCGGATCGTGGGAGGCGATGTGGAGCTGCGCGTCGCCGACGACGGCATCGGGATCGAGCCCGAGCGCCTGGAGGCCGTGCTGGCCGGCGCCAGCGGAGGCATCGGCGTGTCCAACGTCGACGCTCGCTTGCGCGCCACGTTCGGCGAGCGTTACGCGCTGCGGATCGAGTCCGACCCGGGCGAGGGGACCACCGCGGTCATGACCGTGCCCAACCTCCGCGGCGAGATCCCGGAGCCCGAGCTCGCGGGCGCGGTTGAGATATGAGCTCTGATCAGCTGACCATCCTGGCCGTCGACGACGAGCACACCCAGCTCGAGGACCTGGCCCGGCTGCTTCGCAGCTTCCCGGCCGTTCGCGAGGTGGAGTGCGCGTTCGGTGGCCACGACGCGCTGCTCAAGGCCTCGAGCCAGGCCTACGACGCGATCTTCCTCGACGTCCGCATGCCCGATCTCGACGGCCTGGAGCTCGGTCGCGTCCTCCGGCGGTTCGCCTCGCCGCCGCAGCTCGTGTTCGTGAGCGCCCACGACGGCGCCGCGGTCGACGCCTTCGAGCTGCGCGCGCTCGACTACCTGCGCAAGCCGGTCAGCCGCCGGCGGCTCGAGGAGGCGCTCGAGCGAATCGCGGGGGCGCTCGACGCGACCGAGGACCGTCACGCCGACGGGAACGGGCGCCGCACACGCCCGCCGGCCGGCGGCGAAAGCGACATGATCGCGGTGTCAGGCGCCCGCGCCGGCTCGACTCGCCTGATCAACCGCGGGTCGATTCTCTACGTCCAGTCGCACGGCGACTTCGTCCGGATCGTGACCGAGGACGGGCGCTACCTGCTGCGCACCACGCTCGGCGAGGTCGAGCGGCGCTGGGCGTCGTTCGACTTCATCCGCGTCCATCGCCAGTACGTGGCCAACCTCACCCGCGCGGTCGAGCTTCGCCCCCTGCTGGGGGGCACGGCGGAGCTGGGCTTTGGCGACGAGCAGGCGATCCCGGTGGCGCGCCGCCACGTCTCAGAGCTGAGTAAACGCCTCGGCGTCTAGCTGGCTTACGAAGAGGGCCGAAGAGGCCGGGAGGAAGACGGGTGACGGAACGGACGGGTGGTGTGAGGATGCGCTCGTAGCTCCCTCGCGCCCGACCACGTTCGAACCTTTGCACGCAGAGGCCGGCGCTCGGGAGCTCCCGAGCGCGGCCTCATACCACTCTTAGGATTCCTCAGCCTTCTGCTCCTCCTGGACCTTCCCCTCGAGCTGCTTCATCACGTCGGGGTCGCGGAGCGTGGTGACGTCTCCGAACTCGCGGCCCTCGGCGATGTCGCGCAGCAGCCGGCGCATGATCTTGCCCGAGCGCGTCTTCGGGAGGTCGTCGGCCCAGATGATCCGCTTGGGCCGCGCCAGCTTGCCGATCCGCTTGGCAACCGTTTCGCGGATCTCGCTGACGAGCTCATCGGAGCCCTCGGTGTCGTCGCCTTCGAGGGTCACGAACGCGGTGATCGACTGGCCTGAGTCCTCGTCGGCCTGGCCGATGACGGCGGCCTCGGCCACCTTGTTGTGGGCCACGATCGCCGACTCGACCTCGGCGGTCGACATGCGGTGCCCGGATACGTTCACCACGTCGTCGATCCGCCCGATTATCCAGAAATAGCCGTCCTTATCCTTGCGCGCCGCATCGCCGACCAGATAGGTCTCCTTGCCGAACTTGTCGAAGTACGTCTCGACGAACCGGTCGTCCTCCTTGTAGAGGGTCCGGAGCATCGCCGGCCATGGGCGCGTCAGGACCAGCAGGCCCTGCCCGTCGTCGACCGGCTTGCCGTCCTTCTCGTCGAACACGTCGGCCGCGATGCCCGGGAAGGGCCGCGTGGCCGAACCCGGCTTTGCGTCGACCAGCCCGGGCAGCGGCGTGATCATGATCGCGCCGGTCTCGGTCTGCCACCAGGTGTCGACGATCGGGCAGCGCTCGCCGCCGATGACCACGTAGTACCAGAGCCAGGCCTTGGGGTTGATCGGCTCGCCGACCGTCCCGAGCAGCTGCAGCTTGGACAGGTCGTGCTTCTCGACGTGCTCGACGCCCCACTTCATGCACGCGCGGATCGCCGTCGGCGCGGTGTAGAACTTGGTCACGCCGTAGCGCTCGCACAGCTCCCACCAGATCCCCTTGTGCGGGTAGTCCGGCGCACCCTCGTACATCACGCTGGTCGCGCCGTTGGTCATGGGCCCGTACACGATGTACGAATGCCCGGTGACCCAGCCGACGTCGGCCGAGCACCAGTAGACGTCCTCGTCCGGATGCAGGTCGAACACGTACTTGTGCGTCGCTGAGATCCCGGTGAGATAGCCGCCGGTCGTGTGCAGCACGCCCTTGGGCTTGGCCGTCGATCCGCTCGTATAGAGCACGTAGAGCGGATGCTCGGCGTCGAGCTCCTCGGCCGGGCACTCGTCGTCGGCCTTCTCGATGATCTCGTGATACCAGACGTCGCGCCCGTCCTTCATCTCACACTCGGAGTCGGTGCGCTTGACCACGATGATGTGCTCGAGGGCGTCGAGGCCCCCCATGCATTCGTCGACCTGTTGCTTGATCGGGGCCGTCTTGCCCTTACGCCGCGCTCCGTCGACGGTGATCAGCGCCTTGGCCTCGGAGAACTCCATGCGCTCCTTGACCGAGTCGGGCGAGAAGCCTCCGAACACCACGTTGTGCGGAGCACCGATCCGGGCGCAGGCCATCATCGCCACCACGACCTCGGGAATCATCGGCAGGAAGATGCCGACGATGTCGCCCTTCTCGATGCCGAGATCCTTCAGGGCGTTGGCCAGCTTCTGCGTGTCGCGGAGCAGGTCGGCGTAGGTGAGGTCCTCCTCCTCGCCTTCCTCGCCGCGCCAGTGGAACGCGACCCGGTCGCCGTTGCCGTCCTCGACGTGCCGGTCCAGGCAGTTGTAGGACGCGTTGATCTTGCCGTCCGAGAACCACTTGTAGAACGGCGGGTCGGAGTCGTCCAGGTCCTCGGATGGCTCCTTGAACCAGTGGAGCTCCTTGGCCTGCTTGCACCACCAGCCCTTCCAGTCCTTGTCGGCCTCGTCGTAGACCGACGCGTCGTTCAACAGGGCGTGCTTGGCGAAATCCTCGGGGGGCTCGAACGTCTCGGTGTCGAGCATCTCCTCGAGCTTGGACTCGAGGCTCTTCTCGGTTGCCGTGTCTGCCACAGGAATCCTCTCCTTGTACGGGCTCTACACAAGTACTTACCCGAGCCGCGCAGGGCAAATCGCCCGACTCGGTTGCGCACACGGCGATTTCGCCGGCGTGGACGGCGCGCCCGGTCCGGGGACCGGGCGCGGAAACCAGGTTTGGCGGGGGCGCCGGCCTGGCGCTACTCGGCCTGGCCGTAGGAGGCGATTTCCTGCTTCTCAGCCTCCGAGAGCTCGCGCGGGACCTCGCCCCTGGCCACCTTCTCGCGTTGCACGTGGTGGCGGATCTCGTCGACGATCTCCGGGTTGGCCAACGTGCTCACGTCGCCGGTGTCGGTGAAGTTCGAGACGGCGGCGATCACACGCCGCATGATCTTCCCCGAGCGGGTCTTGGGCATGTCCTTGACGATCCACACGTTCTTGGGCCGGGCGATCGCCCCGATCTCCCTGACGATCGCCTCAGATACCTTGCGGTCTACTCCCGCCGGGTCGACTCCCGGCTTGACCGAGACGTACATCTCGACGATCTTGCCCCGGATCTCGTCGACCACGGGGACCGCCGCCGCCTCGGCGACGTCGTCGACCGTGATCGCCGCCGACTCGAGCTCCTTGGTTCCTAGCCGGTGTCCGGCCACGTTGATCACGTCGTCGATCCGGCCGAGGATCCGGAAGTAGCCGTCCGGCGCTTCGACCGCGCCGTCGCCGCACATGAACGGCCAGTCGCGCCAGTCCTTCGAGTCCTTGTCCTTGTTGAAGCGGGCGTAGTAGGTGTCGATGAACCGCTGGTCCTGCCCCCACACCGTCAACATCCGGCCGGGCCACGGATTGCGCACGCAGATGTAGCCCGCCTTGCCCGAGCCCCGGGGGATCTCCTCGCCGTTCTCGTCGTAGATCACGAGCTGAATCCCCACCGCCGCCGGTCCGCAGCTGCCGGGCTTCATCGGCTGTAGCCCGGGCAGCGTCGAGCCGAGGAAGCCACCGGTCTCGGTCATCCACCACGTGTCGGTGATCGCCGCTTCGCCCTTGCCGACCACCTTGTGATACCACCGCCACACATCGGGCTCGATCGGCTCGCCCACCGTGGTCATGGTCTTGAAGTGGTAGTTGTACTTGGCGGGCTCGTCCGGCCCCACCTTGCGCAGCATGCGAATCGTGGTGGGGGCGGTGTGGAAGATGTTCACGCCGAGCTTCTCGGCGATCCGCCACGGGCGGCCCGGGTCGGGATAGGTCGGCACCCCTTCGTACATGACGCTGGTCGTGCCAAGCGACAGGGGCCCGTACACGATGTAGGAGTGCCCGGTGATCCAGCCGATGTCGGCGAAGCACCAGTACGTGTCATCGGGGTGGATGTCCTGGTAGTACTTCGACGTGCCCGTGACGTAGGACAGGTAGCCGCCGACGGCGTGCTGGGCGCCCTTCGGCCGGCCGGTCGTGCCGCTCGTGTACATCAGGAACAGGGTGTCCTCCGCCGCGAGCGACACGGGCTCGACGCCCGCGCCCGAGTACTTCTCGAGCACGTCGTCGACGAAGTAGTCGCGTCCCTCGACCATCGGGCTCTCGGAGTGGTACTCGCCCGGGATGCGCCTCCAAACGAGCACCTTCTCGACCTCGATGCCCTCCTTGCGGGCCTCCGCGATCGCCTCGTCGGCCTTGACCTTGTGATCGATCAGGTCCCCGTTGCGGTAGTAGGAGTCCATCGTCACCAGCACCGTGCTCTGGGCATCGGCCATGCGCTGGCCGCAAGCGGCGCCGCTGAAGCCCCCGAACACCTCGGAGTGGATCACCCCGAGGCGAGCGCAGGCGAGCATCGAGACGGGCAGCTCGGGCACCATCGGCAGGTGGAAGGTGATCCGGTCGCCGGTTCCGAGACCCGCGAAGTCATGCACCAGGGCCGCGAACTCGTTGACCCGCCGGTGAAGCTCGGCGTAGGTGATCTCGACCGGGTCGACGTCCTCGGGCTCGGGCACCCAGATCAGGGCGTTGCGGTCGCCCCGGGTGTCCAGGTGCCGGTCGACGCAGTTCACACATGCATTCAGCCTTCCGCCCACGAACCACTTGAAGAACGGTGGGTCGCTCGTGTCGAGCACCGTGTCCCACTTGCGGTCCCAGTCGAGCATGTCGGCGTACTCGACGAAGCTGTCCGGGAAACGGTCCGCGGCGAAGCGCTCGAGAATCGCCTCGTCGCCGGCGTTCGCCTGCTCCTTGAAGTGCTCCGGCGGCGGGTAGTACTCCTCCTCGCGCCAGTGGACCGCGATCTGCGCCTCCGACGCCCCGTCGTCGGCGCCCTCCGGCTCAGTCGTGGGTTCCTGAGTCACATCGGCCATCTAAACCTCTCCTTCTGACGAACCGGCATTCGACCGCTGAACAGCCCAGAGCGCCGGCGTCTCCGCCGGCGCTCCACTGCTTTGCAGCTCTGTGGCGATTTCTGCCTGTAGTTCTACTCCAGCGCAGCTTCGCCGTGGGCCTTTCCTGCCCTCCGTTACCGCCGGAGTGGCACGACCGGCATCAACACCCGACCGAAGGTCGAGTTGATGACCGCCGCGAACGAGGCGTACCAGGCAGCGATCGCCGTGATGATGCCGACGTAGCCGCCGAGCTTGATCGTGCCGTTGGTGACGGAGTGCGTGCCGGCCAGCGCCGAGTTCCCGATCCCGAGGATGATGTACGTGATCGCCAGGAGCAGGAGGACGAGCGCGACCGCACCGGTCGTCCGCAGCGAGGCGATGAACATGTAGGCGGTGAAGATGCCCCACATCCACAGGTACAGCCCCAGGCCGCTGAAGAACACGGTCGGCACGTTCTTGCTCGCCGACTGGACGATGAAGAAGAACGAGATCCAGAAAGCTCCGTAGGAGCAGAACGCGACAGCGCCGAACGTGTTGCCGGTCCGGAACTCCCAGAGCCCGGCGATCAGCTGGGCAACGCCGCCATAAGCGAGCGCCAGCGCGGCCACCAGCGGCAGCAGGCCGCCGCCCGGGGCAAGGTGCTGGACGCCGACCAGACCGGCGTTGATGAGACTGAGCACGAACGTGGTGCCGGCGAATGCAGCGAGACCGAGTGGTCCCGGATCGGCCGGCGCCCAGCCGGCCATCCGCCCGCCGACGGGGTCGGCGGCCGGCGCGAGGTCAGCTTCGCGCGCCCCGATGTTTGCGGCTTCCATCTAATCCTCCTGATGAGGGGTTGACAGTCGGCGCGTACGTTGCCCCGCGTTCGGATGCACCTCAAGGGCGAGACCGGCGAGCGGTCGGTTCGCCACGCTGAGCGGCACTCAGCGCAGGATGAACGGTGACCGCCGAACGGCGTGGGACCGCCCGGCGGTCACCGACTCGAGCCCGCACAGCCCCGCTCCCGATCTGCGCCCCAGGCGAGTGGCCCAAGACCGGTAGCAGCGCTGCATGTTTCGCTCTTCCAGTATCTGGCGAGGCGAACCTGTCCCGGCCCCCGGCGTGGACAGGAGCCGGGACAGCTACCGCAGCATCGGCGTCCGCCAGGGGTGCCGTTAGCTCAACGGACGGATGTTCGGGCGCGGCTACTTGCGCCGCTTGCGCTTGCGCTTGGACGTCGTCGAGCGCGTGCTGGTAGGCACCGGTGCCGGCGCGCCCACCGCCTCGGGAGCGGGCGTCGGGGTCGGCTTGGCCCGCGCGCCGCGCGCGCCGCGCGCGCCCCGCGGGGCCGGCTGGCCTCGGGCCGCCCGGAGTTGCTGGCTCGACGGCCATGGCTCCGCCCGACCGCTGCTCCACGCCGGCGGTACCCCGCTCGGCCAGCGGCCGCTCAGCAGATAGGCCAGGGCCAGCAGCCAGTACGCCTCGACGATCGGAATCGGGACCAGCGGGACGATCGTGAGGACGCCGCCGATGATGCCCAGGTAGCCGAGGAACTTGGTCAGCAGCCCCACCCGCATCGCGTTCAGCGAGACCAGCACGATCGCGATCGCGAGCAGGAACAGCCCCAGGTAGTTGGCGAGCTGGGGAATCAGCAGGCTGGAGCGGCTGAGCAGGGCGTTGGCCTGCGGATAGGTCTGGCTGCCGTGGCTGACGAAGTCGTTGGCCGCGCTGCCGAAGGCCGCCACGTAGGCGATCACGCCGACGGCCTCGATCACGCCACCGGCGAGCGCGAACCAGCCCATGAAGGACGGCCTGATCTTGGGGTCCCGCGCCCGGGCGGCTCCCCACAAATAGTGCAGCGTCACGGCCACGGCGACCAGGCTGAGTGCGGTGAAGATCGAGCCGATCAGATCGCGCGTGAAGCGCTTGTGCTCTGTGATCAGCCCGAGCGTCTTCTCGTTGACGCTTACGTGCGGGCCGCCCAGCTGGATCGCCACCCCGATGATCAGCAAGATCCCGGCCGCGGCGGCCAGTGCCGCCTGTCGGTTTCGGACCTGGGCTTCGTAGGCGAGGCGCTCCTCGGTGCTCATTCCCGCCAGTGTAAGAGGCCGAGTCCTTCCTGGGGGTACCATAGGGTCCATGGAAGGAAGTGGATTCGGAGGCATGTTCGGCGATCCCGACGAGCTTCAGCGCCGGCTGGGAGAGTTCGCCGAGCAGATGCAGGGCGCTCAGCGCCTCGCCTGGGCCGACAACGCGATCAAGCTCGCGGTCGACCTGACGGTCGCCGCGATGAACCGCATCAACATCCAGGGAACGACCGAGCAGCAGGCCGAGCAGCTGCGGACCGTGATGGCCCATATCTTCCCGGAGGCCGTGACCCTCGTGCGCGAAGCCCGCGAGGGCCTGCAGTAGCGCCCGGCCGGCGTCCGCCGCGGCGCCTGACGCGCCGTGGTGAAGCTCGCTGTCTACGAGGCCAGCGCGCGCAGCACGAGTTCGTCGTGCTCGGCCGGCTTGACCTTCCGGAACACCTCGCGGATCGTGCCGTCCGGCCCGATCACGAACGTCGTGCGCTCGTTGCCCATGTACGTGCGCCCGTACATGGACTTCTCCACCCACACCCCGTAGGCCTCCGCCACCGCGTGGTCCTCATCGGACAGGAGCGGAAAGTCGAGGCCGTACTTCTCGTCGAACTTGGCGATCGGCTTGACCGGATCGGGCGAGACCCCCAACACGACCGCCCCGGCGCGCTCGTAGTCGGTCCGGTGGTCACGCACGCTGCACGCCTGGGTCGTGCAGCCGGGTGTGTCGGCCTTGGGGTAGAAGTAGAGGACGACGGTCTGGCCCTGGAGGTCGGAGAGCTTGACCTGGTTGCCGCGCTGGTCGGGCAGCGTGAAGTCGGGGGCGGGGTCGCCGGGGCCGATCACGGCTGGGCATCGTATCGGCCGCCGTGGCGGTATTGCGGCGTGGGTCCGGTCAACGGTAGACACCCGGCTCGAGCGCACCGGCGTAGTGCAGGAAGTGCGCCCGGGTGTACGTGCGGTTGCCGGTGATGCTGGGATTGGGTGTGGGACCGATCGCCAGGTCGGTTCCCAGGAACGGCTGAAAGCGGGGGTACACGCTGAGATAGCTGGTGGGGTCGGCGCGCAGCAGTCCGATCAGCGTCTCGGCCACGATCCGCCCGCCCACTGGCCCCAGGTTCAGTCCATCTGCGGTCGCCTTGGCCTCTGCGAGGACGTAGTACCAGAGTGGGGTGCTGGCGGCGAATGGTGCATGCACGCTCGCGATGTCGGCGAGATCGGTGGTGCTCAGCTGGGGCGTCCGGATCGCGCGAGCGATCGCCTGTCCGGACGGCAGCCCCCAGGTGAGCTGGCGCAGCAGGTTTCGTTGCGGCAGGACGGTCGGGCTGGTCTGGGTGTGCGGGGCGATCGCCGGGACCGGGAGGGTGAACAGGACGCTCGAGATCGTGGTGTCGATCTTCTTGTTGTTCTTGACCTGCCCGTCGCCGAGGTCGAAGAAGGTCTGCCAGCCGACGTAGCGCCGGCGGGCGGGATAGCCGCCCAGCAGGTCGTCGCGGTCATACCGGACCGGGGCCGAGAAGTCCGGCTCGGTGGCGTCGAATACCAGGGCGAAGAACGGGTCGGCGGTCGGGCTGGTGCTGTCTCCGGTGCCGCTGGTGAAGTTCGCGCGGTAGGAGGGACGGACCATGCTGTGGCCGAACCGGTAGCAGGCCGCGCCGAACTCGATTGGCATGAACGCATCGCCGGCCGCCGGGCGGTAGCACCGGTTGCCGTTCTGAAGCACGTCGTTGACCACCTGCTGGCCGGCGATCTGGGGCAGATGCTCGTTGACCAGCAGCCACTGGTAATGCCACAGCGTCACCTGCCGTGCCAGCAGGAAGGCGACATAGGCGTTGCCACGATCGGCCCCGAAAGCGCGGGCCGCGGGGAATCGCCCCAGATCGTGCTCTGAGAGCTCGTCGAGCACCCGGTTGTAGAACATGATGTGGGCGCAGTGCAACCCCGCGATGATCACGTTTTCGTCGTTGCGCGGGTCGCCGAGCAGGGCCGTGTAGGTGCCGTCGCCATTCGCCACTCGCGGTACGTCTTCGTGCACGCCGCCGGTCCCGAGCTTCAGCTTCGGTCCGACCGATCCGTCCGCGTTCTCGACGTAGAGGTCGGGCCGCAGGCCAGGGCCGCCGCCGAACACCGAGTCGAGATCGAGCGCAGGGGTGCGGGTATTGGGCGAGAGCAGCGGGTTCTGCGGTACCCCCAGCTGCGAGGTCTGATCAAACGTGATGTCGTGATCGGTGAACTGCCCCACGAACGTGGAGCCGGCAGTCATCGTCGGGTTGTCGGGATTGGTCCCGTACGGATTGCTCGCGCTCGGGTTGCCGTTGACCGTCGGGTCGACGATCAGCGCCTTGGGCCCGGCCGATAGCTGGTCCCCCGCGTCCATGATTCCGCCCTGCGCACCCACCTCGAGCAGCGCGGCCCGGACCGTGTCGCTCGCCTCAGCGAACGGCGCCAGGTCCGGGAAGATCCGCCCGAAGTCCATGCTGCTCGCCGGCGCGCCCGCGTGGGATCGGGCGTAGCGCCCCGGCGGCAGCGGGCGCGTGACGGGATCCGCCGCCGCCGAGCCGGGGCTGGCAGGAACCGATCCTGCGAGCAGCCCCGCGCCGGCGGCCCCGACGCCCTTCAGGAAACCCCGCCGCGAGGAACCCCGGTGTGACTCGTGGGTCGTCATGCCGACTCCCTCAATGCCACACACCGCTGGAATCCCCGGCGCATCACGGGCGCGCCTCGAACACGAGGTTGAACGGCGTCTCGGCGGCGCGCCGGAAGCGGTTGAAGCCGCCGGCGGTCACGACTTCCCGGATCCTGGTCTCGCCGGCCTGGGCGCCGAGCGCGAGACCGACCTCTTGCGAAAGCGACGCCGGTGTGCACAGCAGGGTTGAGAACGCGTAATAGGCGCGTCCAATCGGGTTCAGGTTCTCCTCGACCCGGTCACCTGCGTGGGGCTCGACGATCATCCAGGTTCCATCCGGCTTGATCGTGGAGCGCACGTGCTGCGCGGCGCCGACCGGGTCGCCCATGTCGTGCAGACAGTCGAACATCGTTACGAGGTCGTATGCGCGGCCGCTGTATGCGGAGGCCGGAGCGACCTCGAAACGCACGCGATCCGCCACCCTGGCATCACTGGCTCTTGCGCGCGCGGTCTCGATCGAGCCAGCGTGGTAGTCCGAGCCGACGAACGTCGAGGCCGGATACCTCTCGGCCATCAGGAGCGTCGAGGAGCCGTGCCCGCAGCCGACGTCGGCGACCAGCGCTCCCCTCTCGAGCTTCTCGACGACGCCGTCCAGCGCCGGCAGCCACTCGGTGGTCAGGTGAGCGTTGTAGCCCGGCCGGAAGAACCGCTCGCATCCCTCGTGCACGTCGTGGACGTGCTCGTGCCAACCGACTCCTTCGCCGCTGCGGGCTGCCTGCACGATCCTCGGTGAGTCGAGCACCGACCCGAGCGCGAGCTGGAAGAAGCCCGGCAGATACGCGGGGCTGTTCGGATCGGTGAGCGCGACGGTCTGCTCGGGCGGCAGCCGGTATGTGCCCGTCTCGGGGTCGTATTCGACGTAGCCGCCGGCCGCCTGGGCGTTCAGCCACTCGCGGACGTACCGCTCCGCGGTGCCGGTCCGCTTGGCCAGCTCGTCCGGGCCGACCGGGCCCGCCTCGGCGAGCGCGCGGTACAGGTCGAGCTTGTCGCCCATTACGACGAGGGCGGCATTGAGGGTTGCCCCGACTTCATCAACCGCGCGGAATACGAACTGCATGAGCTTGTCGGCGTCCACCGTCAAGGGTTGGTCTGCTACGGCCATCTCCGCCTCCTGGGTCGTTCAACGGCGTCAAACCTACGCGGCGCCGGCGCCCCGTTCATGAGGCATTCGCCCCATATCCGGCCCGCTCTCCGCTCGGGTCAGAGGAGGCCGTGCTGCATCGCGAACAGGCTCGCTTCCGCTCGCGACGTCGCGCCGATCTTCATGTAGATGTGCTCGACGTGATTGCCGACCGTCTTGGCGGAGATGTACAGCTGCGCTCCGATCGCTTTGTTGGAATGGCCACGCGCCAGCAGCGCGAGCACCTCGACCTCCCGGGCGGTCAGGCCCGCCGGCCATTCGCGGCGGCGCGAGACCGGCTGGCCGGCCGCTCCGAGCACGGCCTGGACCGCCTCGCCGTCCAACCTCCCAGCCCTGACCTCCGCCTGGAGCAGCCGCGCCGCCTCGAGCCGCTCGTGCGCGGGACGGTGGGGCCGCGGCTCGACAAGCGCTCGGTAGACATCGGCGACGGCCAGGAGCCGGGCCGAAGGTGTCAGTGCGGCCGCAGTCAGTCCGCGTGGGTAGCCCGATCCGTCGAGGCGCTCCGCGTGCGTAGATGCGAGCTCGGCGACGCCGGCCAGCGCTTGTGCCCGCGAGAACATGCGAAGTGTGTAGTAGGGGTGCATACGCATGCGCTCGAGTTCGGCGCCAGACAGCGCTCCAGGCTTCTCCCAGATCGCATTCGACACACCCAGACGACCCACATCGTGGAGCAGCGCTGCCCGACGAAGCTCGTGGACGCGTTGGTCGGTGAACCCGGAGCGGCGGGCTGCGGCGCTCGCCAGGTCCGCGACCGCGCGGGAGTGGCCGGTTGTGAACGGGGACTTCAAGTCAGCCAGATCGGAGATGGCCTCCAGCGCGCGCTCGAATCGGTCTCCCTCCAATGTCGGGCGAAGCGCCGGTTCTGAGTCGATGACTTGATCCCAGCTGGGCGCGGTGTCGAGCCCGGCCAGCAGCCGCGGCGCGCTCGCGCGGAACCGGTCAACCAATGTCGGGTCAAGCTGCGTGCCTCGCCGCCGTGCCGCGGCCTCGACCGCCGCTTGCTCGCCGGCCAGCCGTCGGTAGTACTCGACGATCAACGCGAGCTGCACGAGCCGTGAGGCGATCGCGGTTCGCTCGCCTGTCAAACCCTTCGGTGTCCCCTTCCCGTCCCAGCGCTCGAACACCTGCTGCAACGCCTCGTCGACCGCCCTGCCGAGCCCCAGTCCAACCGCGACGCTCCCGGCGATGCGGCAGTGCGTCGACTCCAGCGCACGCGCGAGCTCCCCCCTGGACGCGACCAGCGAGCCCAGCAAACGCGCTCGGTGGAGCGCGCTGCCCCCGGACCCGAGATGACGAAGGACGAAGCTCGCTCTGGCGGCACCGACCATGTCGACCGGGAAACGGTCGGCCTTCAGCGCGATGTCATCCCCGAACCACGCGGCCTGCTCATGCGCATCCGCATGGCAGCCCACCCACCCAAGCAAAGCCACGTAGTAGACGACGGCGCGCTCGTCCTCGCCCAGCCCGATCTCCTCGGCGAGGCGCAGCGCGATCATGCATGAGCGCAACAGATGCTCCATCGGCTGCCCAAGGCCGAGATCGACGGCCAGAGACAGGGCGGCCACCAGCTCCGCCAGACGCAGTTCGTCCTCGTTCCCGACGCCCACGCCTGCAGACTCTAAGGCGAACGCACCCCCCCATACGGAGCCCGTCAGCTTTGCCGGAGCGGCGCGACACCCACCGCGGGTCGGCCGGGCAACCGCGGTCGCCACCACGCCCACTCGCCGAGCAACCGCAACGCCACAGGCAGCAGCAGCAGGCGCACCAGCGAGATGTCGAGCACCACGGCGACCGCGAGCACGACCCCCATCTCCTTCGGCGGGATCGGGCCGGAGAGCGCAAACGTCATGAACACCACGACCATTACGCCGCCGGCGGCATTGATCACCCGCCCCGAGTCGCCGAGACCACCGACAAGGGCCGTCCGTGGATCGCCATCACGCTCGAAGCGCTCCCTGACCGACGCCAGCAGGAACACCGTGTAGTCCATCGACAGCGCGAAGATCAACGCGAAGAAGAAGATCGGCGCCCACGCATCGACGAACCCCTGCGAGCGGAAGCCGAGCACGCCGGCCAGGTATCCGTCCTGGAACACCAGACGTGCGACCCCGAATGCGGCGGCGGTCGGCAGCAGGTTGAGCATGACGGCGGCGGCCGCGGCGATCGGCGCTCGCAGCAGGCCGACCAGCAGCAGAAAGCCGATCGCGAGGATGAGGCCGATGGCCAGCGGGGTCCGCTCGGCCAGTACGCGCTCGAGGTCGCGTTGCTCGGCCGCGGCGCCGCCGAGCAACGCCCCGCGTGACAGCTCGCTCCGCACCCGATCGAGCGTGGCAGCGAGCGCCGGCGTCGAGGGGCCGGCGCGCGGCGTTGCCGTCAGCAACGTCCATCCGGCGCGCCGCACCGGGGGCGCCACCCGCGCGATTCCGGGATCGTGATCGAGCAGCGCGTCAGTGCGCGCCGTGGCAGCTGCCGGCGCGAGGACCTGAAGCGGGGTCAGCGCGCCTGCGCCAAGCGTCGCCCGGATCGTGTCGAACCCCTGGCGAGCGCTCGCGCCCTGCGGCAGCACGAGGATTGACGGCATCTCCGTGCGGAGTCCCGCGACTGGGACGGCGAGCACGATGAGCACGGCGATGGCGATCAGCGCGACCTTGGGCCGGCGCCACAGGATCGTCCCCCAGCGCTCGAAGCGGGCGCTGCGGTACTCGATCGAGTGCCGGAGTGGAAGGCGGCCCCGATCGATGCCGTGGCCCAGATGGGCGAGGAGCGCCGGCAGCAGCGTCAGTGAGGCGGCGAGCACGAAGATGACGCTCACGACGATCCCGAGTGGCACCGAGCGAAACGCGGGACTCGGAACGAGCATCACGGCCGACAGTGCGGCGATGACCGTCAGACCGCTCGCGAACACGGCCCTGCCTGCCATGGCCATCGCGACGCCGACCGCGGCCCGCGGCGCATGGCCAGTGTGCAGTGCGGCCCGAAAGCGCACGACGAGGAACAACGCATAATCGATCCCCAACGCAAGCGAGAACATCAGCGCGAAGTTCATCGCCCAGATCGAGACGCTCGCAGCATGTGCGACGAAGAAAAGCGCACCCGCCGTGCTCGTCAGACCAAAGATCGAGAGCAGAAGCGGCAGCCCAGCTGCGACGAGCGAGCCAAACGCAATCACGAGCAGCGTCAAAGTCAGGGGCCACGACAGCAGCTCAGATCTCAGCATCGCGGCCTTGTTCGCCTGGTTGAACTCAGCCCACGTCGCGGCGGCCCCGGTCAATCGCGCCTGCGCCGTCGGATCGGCCGCGGCACGCACGCGCGCCTCGAGCCGCTCCGCTGCGCTCACCATCGTGGCTGGACGCGCCGCCGCGTCACCCTGCAGCACCACGGTGGCGCCTCGTCGCGCGACGATGTGCACGGCGCCGACAACGCCGCTCCGAGCCAGTGTCGAGCGAACGCGCGCGATCGCCGCCGCGTCGGAATGAGATATCACGACCTGAAGCGAATACGGGCTCGCCGCCGGGAAGTCGGCGTCCAGCACCTGGCGCGCGGCAACCGACGAGGAGCCTGATACCTCCCAGCCCGCGCCCGACAGAACGCGCTCGCTGAATGGCGCGAACACCCCCAGGCAGATGAGGATCGTCAGCCAGATGCCAGCCACGAGCCGGCGGTGGTCGGCCATCCAAAGCCCAAGTCGGCCCAACGGCGGCAGATTCAGCTCATTGACGATCGGGCTCGGTTCCATCGCACGCTCGCGTCTCGAATGCAAGACCGTACGTGGCGCTCGCGCGCGGTACATGAGGAGTTCGCCCTATCTTGTGCCCGACCCCAGGACCGGCGCTACCGCGTTTGAACCCCGCTTGCTAGTGGGACCGGGCGCTACTGCTTTTGCTGCCCTGCGTGTCGGCCTTGGGGTAGAAGTAGAGGACGACGGTCTGGCCCTGGAGGTCGGAGAGCTTGACCTGGTTGCCGCGCTGGTCGGGCAGCGTGAAGTCGGGGGCTTGATCGCCGGCTTGAATCATGCCTCCACCTTAACCGAGAACGCGCCCACCCGGTCTAACGGAAATCGTTGCGCAGCCGCTGAGCTTCCGCGAGAGTCTTGAGCTTCTTGAGCGATTGGTATTCGATTTGACGGATGCGCTCACGCGTGACATTGAACGTGCGTCCGATCTCATCGAGCGTTCGCGGAGGGGCGCCGCCGAGCCCGTAGCGCAGTTCGAGTACGCGGCGTTCGCGGTAGCCGAGCGCCTCGAGCGCGTCGCGCACAGCCTCTCCAGTCAGGATCTCCACAGCCCGGTCGTATGGTGACTCGGCTTGTTCGTCGGCGATCAGGTGCCCGAACTCGAACTGATCCTCGTCGCCGACCGGCTTCTCGAGGGAGATCGGCACCTGCGCGGCGCGCTTGATCGACTCGACCTCGTGTGGCTCCAGGCCGGTGACCTCGGCGATCTCATCGGCCGTAGGCACGCGGCCGAGGCCCGTCGTTAGTTTGCGTTCCGCTCGGCCGATGTGGTTGAGCTTCTCGACGATGTGCACCGGGATGCGGATCGTCCGCGCCTTGTCGGCCAGCGAGCGAGCGATCGCCTGGCGGATCCACCAGGTCGCGTAAGTGGAGAACTTGAACCCCCGGCGATAGTCGAACTTCTCCGTCGCACGCACCAGCCCGAGGGTTCCCTCCTGGATCAGGTCCAGGAAGGGCAGACCCTGGTTACGGTATTTCTTGGCGATCGAGACGACCAGACGCAGGTTCGCCTCGACCAACTTCCGCTTGGCATCGACGTCACCCCGCCAGATCCGCTTGGCGAGATCGACTTCCTGCTGGGCGGTCAGCAGCCGCACCTTGCCGATGTCCCGGAGAAACAGCTGCAAGCCGTCAGTCGTCCCCACCGGTTCTTGATCGGCACGGGACTTGCGACGGCTCCGTTTCTGCGGCACGCGCTCGATCGCCTGGCTATCCAACGTGGTCGCGTCTATTTGCTCGACCAGCTCGATGTCCCGGGCCTCGAACAGGCCGAGCAGCTCCTCCGCGTCGGTTTCCTCGAGCTCGAGTTCCACCGTGGCGGTGATGATCTCGGCGTATGTGAGCACGCCCAGCTGGAGCCCGCGCGCGATCAGGCCCTTGACCTCGTCGAACTCCTCGAGTTCCGCTGCTGACATGCCTTTCGCAACCTCTGTCGGGTTTACGCGGAAGGGAGAGGGCATTGACCCCCGCGCGCTCGCTCAGATCGAACGAGCCGGCCAAGCGTGGTGAAGCGACGCCGATCCACTCATTGCACTGACCCCGCAGCGAAAACCAATAACCCGCGCCCCTCGCCTCGTAGCGCGATTTGCGCCGTAGGTGGCATTCGGTGGGCGGGCGACAATCCCGGCCGCAGGGCCAGCGCGTAGAACGAATGTACTCCTATCGCGCCGGTCTATGTGCACGATGCCGAAAACTTCTTGTTTCGCGTCAACGGGCGACTGACAGCACTCCTCGCCACAGGTCGCAGTGGCGCGGCCTACGGTTCGGTAGCTCTGATCGTGACCACGTGGTCGGGGTTCACCCCTATGCGCTCGCCGGTGTCCGCCTCGAGCAGCCACGCGAACTGCATGATCGAGCCGCGAGCCGCATCGAGGATAGTCCGCTCGACAGTGCGGGCATCACCCTCGACCCGGTAGCCCTTTCCGCCGACGACGATTATCTCCGTTACAGGTGCCACGTACCGTGGCCTAGCGCCCCGCGCGAGACGAGCCGCTGAAGGCGAGTCGTGCCTGCCGAGGAGTCTCGACAGGCACGGCGATGCCTAGACGGGCTGGACGTTGACCGCCTTTGGGCCTTTGGGACCGCTCTCGGAGTCAAAGGACACCTTCGCGCCCTCGCTCAGCGAGCGGTAACCGTTGCTCCCGATGATCGCGGTGTGATGGACGAAGAGGTCCTTGGACTGATCGTCGGGCGTGATGAAGCCGAAGCCCTTGTCGTCGTTGAACCATTTGACGGTTCCGGTTGCCATTGTTTCCTCCGGCGTCGATTGTGCTGCGAACGCGGAGATTGCAATGGGCAAAGGCTACGAGCGCTGGCACTACGGTACCGAGCGCAAGCTCGGCCTGATGGTGTGACTCTATCAGGGCCTCCCCCCCGCCCGCCAGATTCAGATCGCGTGAGCCGAGTGGTGCTACCGTGGTGTGAGAGGGCGACGCTGTCGCCCGCGAGGTGCTCCTTGCCGACGGAGCGGATCTCGTTCCGTTGCACATGGCGCCGGCGAAGGAAGGAGAGCGATGCCGACCTGCTCCTTGCCAGCTTCCTATTGCTCGCACGGCAAACGCGAGGTGGCCAAATGAAGACGCAGCGCGAGAGGGCCGAGGAGAAGCGCCAGGCCAAGCTCGAGGAGATCCGCGAGCAGGTCGATGGTGGCACGCTCCTCATTCGTCCGATGACGCCGGCGGAGCGCCTTCAGTATCCGCCGCGCCCGGTCGAGTCCAGGCGGTACGACCGACGATGAAGATCGGCGACCGCGAGGGGTTGGTCACCCGAGTCCGACAGATCCGCCGCGTAGTCGGGACCCCGAGCCCCGAGCCACCGCCGGCAGCCGATCGCCGCGGCCCGGATCCGACTCGTGCCTCGAATCTGGAGGCCCGCATGGCGCACCTGGAGCAGCTGCTGGAGGGACTTCAGGACTCGGTGCACCGCGAGTCACTGCGACAGGACAAGCGGATCGCCGAGCTCGAGGCTCAGATCCAGCCGGCGGCGCTCGGCGAGGCGCTGAGCAGGGACGCTCGCGACCGCGGGCTTTAAGAAGGAGTGTCGGGCGGGCTTGCGCCCACCCGACATGCAAGCCGCGGGTTGGCGACTTACTTGATGAAGCCGGTCTTCTTGACCTCGGCCAGGATCTTCGACGCGGTGAGTCCGTTGTCGAGCGGGCCGTTCGGCGCGATCGCCTTGCCGAGGTAGAGGCCGATCGCTCCGGCGTGCCGGGCCTCGACGGTAACGATCGAGGCGGCCACGAGGAGGACCTTCGCCTCCTTGATGTTCGGCGCCTGCCCGAGGTACGCGTGCACGCCCGTGTTCTCGAGCACGTACGTCGTGGCGGCGAACTTCGCCTGGTCGCCCGTGATCCCCTGGAAGTCGAACTTCGGCTTCTTGACCGCGTGGCGACCCAGTGCCGACTTGAGCAACTTGACGTGGGCGTTCTCGTCCTTGGTCACGGTCCGGAGCAGCTGCACGAGCTTGGGGTCGGTGATCTTGCCCCGGCTGGTCGCCTCGTTGTAGAACGAGCTCTCCAGATACTCCAGGGTCAGGGCGTAGTTGAGGATGCCGACGTCGCCCGCGCCGAATGAGCTCGGCGGCCTACCGGCGGCCAGGGCCGTTCCCGGCACGAGGGCGCTGAGGATTGCCCCACCGCCGAGGGCGGCCCCGCCGGCGACCGCTCCCTTACGCAGGAAGCTCAGCCGGGTGTCACCCGCGATCGCTTCTGTCGCCTCCCGGACGGCGCCGTCCACATCGATGGCTTCGAGGTTGATTTGGTCCATTAGACGTTCTCCTTTCGCAGCGATGCCGCTGCGTCATTCGCTACCGGGAAGGGATGTCAAAATGGCCGACGCCCTGCCCGCGCTTTCACTAAGTGATTCGCGCTCCGCGGCAGATCGGATCAATCGGATGCCGGAGCGCTGCTGAGTGGCGACGGTTAGGTCGCCTGGTCTTGCAGCTGACGCGCTGAGGAGCGGCGCTCGGCGATCCCCGCGACGATGAGGCTGAGCTCGAACAACAGGTACAGCGGCAGCGTCTCGAGCAGCATGGTGATCGCGTCGCCGGGAAGCACCGCGGCCACGAGGCCGCACGCGAGCACGGCGTAGCGGCGGTTTCGTCGCAGCTGGGACGTGCTGATGATGCCCGCGCGGGTGACGGCGATGATCGCGACCGGGACCTGGAACACGAGCCCCATGGCGAGCAGCACGGTCGCCGCGAACTTGTAGTACTGGCTGGCCTGCACCAGGACGTTGAATTGGTCCGAGTTGAAGTTCTGGAAGAAGTGCAGCGCGGCCGGCAGCACAACCGTGTAGCCGAACGCCACCCCCGCGGCGAACAGAATCGGGATCGCAAAGGTGATTGGCAGCATGTGCCGCCGCTGCTTGGGCTCGAACGCGGGCATGAAGAACCCGTAGGCCTGCAACAGCAGGACGGGGAGCGACAGGATCAGCGCGAAAATGAACGTGACCGTGACCGTGCTGGTGAACGGCTCGCCGATCCCGAGGGTCACCGGCCGGTTGCCCTGGGGCGGCGCCGACAGCCGTGCGACGTCTCGGCGCAGGCTGGCCTGAGCCTGGGCGAGCGAGGCGGACACGGCGGCTGTGTGTGGCTCGGCGCGGAGCACGCCGATCACGCTGCCGAGCTGGCTAGCGATATCTCTGGCGTTCTGTTGCACCGAGTAGGTGGCACCGAGCGGACCGTGACCGTCGCGGACCTGCTGCTGAGTCTGGTTCGCGAGGGGATCGTTGACCAGGCGCAGGAGCTCGTGGTTTTGCCAGAAGCAGATGCCGAACGCCGCCGCGAGCGCGACCAGGGAGACGATCAGCCGCGTGCGGAGCTCGTCGAGGTGGTCGACCATGCTCAGCCGCGTGTCGTGGCCGATGGGCTGGAATCGGCGCAGCGCGATCGCGCCAGGCATCCGCATGCTGACTGCTCCTTTGCCGGGCCTCGGCGGGGTTCGCCTACGCAACCCGGCGGACAGTCTCAGCGTCCGTCTCGGCGACGTCGGACCGGGCGTGAGTCGCGGTCAGACCGTCGAGGGGCGTCGTCTCAGGACCGGAGCCGAGCTGCGTCGTGTGGGTCTCGCCGCTCAGCGAGTCCTTGAAGCCGCGCAGGCCCGCCCCAAGTGAGTGGCCCATCTCCGGCAGACGCTTGGCGCCGAACACCAGCAGCACGATGACCAGCAGGAAAGCGATATGTATCGGGTTGTCGAGTCCCATCATGGGGAATGCTCCTATCGATCGTGGTTCTCAGTGTTACTTCGGACCGGCGCCCGAATCGGATCACCGTGTGTTCAGCTCAGGCGCGCGACGATCACGGCCCGATGCGTGGGAACGGTGCTTCCGCCGGCCGGCTCCTCGGTGACGAGGATCTGTGCGACTCCCTGCAACGCGCCAGGCACGCCGATGTCGCCTGCTCCTCGAGCGCTCACGCTGAATAGCGCCGACGTCGGCTCGAGAGCGTGACCCGGTCGCTTCAGCCAAACCTCATAGATGTCTCCGACCGCAGGCGCGGGAAGATCGCGAACGATCATCTCGGCGCGGCCATGGGCGAGGCGCATCTGCGCGCTCCCCGGCGAGTCGACGACGCTCGCGTTGATAACTCGAACCCCGTTTGAGCCGCCCGGTAGGAGCGTGGCGATCGCGAATACCGCTGACGCGAGCCCGGCCGCCATCGCAGTGGCCAGCGCCGCGCGTGGCGGCCAACTGCGGGAAGCCCCGCGCCAGGGCCGGCGCGACGCAGCGCTCCGGGACGGCTCAGGGCGTACGTCGCTCATCACACGGGCGCGCAACCCAGCCGGGGCTTCGTATTGCGGAGCGCTCATCGCCAGCGCATCGACGACGTGCTCGAACCCCGCGAGGTCCTTCGAACACGAGCCGCAGTCCTGGAGGTGACGCTCAAACGCCTTCGCCTCGGCCGGGTCCAACGCCCCAAGGACGTATGCCGCGGCATCGCCACCGCAGCCCTCGGGACCGAACACCTGGTCCTTTTCGCTCATGATGCGACTCCGGCGGGCACGCCAAGCGCGAGTCGCAGCTTGTTCAGGCCCATGCGCATCCGCCCCTTCACGGTCCCCGCGGGAAGCTCCAGCATCTCGGCTATCTGGCTGTGGGTGAACCCGCCGAAGTAGGCCAGTTCGATCACACGCCGCTGCTCGCTCGGAAGCCCTTCCAGCGCGCTCCGAACCTGTTGGGCGTCCGCGCGTCGCTCGGCTTCGTCGTCGGTCCGCTCACGTGCGGGCATCTGCAGGGCCGCCGTCTCGTCATACACGTCGAGGCCGGTGGTGACGGTCTCGTGGCGAAATGTGTCGATCGCCTTGTTGCGCACGGCCCCGAGCACCCACGCCCGGATGCTTCCGCGCGAGCGCTCGTAGCGCATCCCGCTTCGCCACAACGACAGGAACGTGTCCTGGACGACGTCCTCCGCCAGCCCGCGCCGGCCGCACATTCGGTAGGCCAACGAGAACGCCGCCGCGGCATGACGATCGAAGATCAGCTCGAACGCCACCGCGTCCCCCTCGCGGACGTGCCCGATCAACTCCTCGTCCGCGAGCAGGCGCAAGCCGCGGCTACGACGACGTACCAAAGTATCTCCCTGCCTTGCTTAGCCCGGATCCCTGGCGTCCGGTCTAAAGAGTCATTTCGCAGCCGCGGCGATTTTGGATCACAGGAGGGCGTGATCCGGAACCTGCCACGGTCGGGCGCGGACAGGTCGGATGGCAGGTTTTGCAGGCTAGGGGGCGTGTCCGAACCGACGCGCGTCCGGAGTCGGCGTCTACGCGGCCCCGGCGACGACCCGCGGGATCTCGTCCTCTGGGGCGACCGCCTGGCCATCGCGCACGCGAGCCGGGCTGGACGCGCTGATCTCGGGCCTCGAGGCCCTGAGCGCGCGAGGGTGAGCGACCCCCTCTACTTCAGCAGCCGCGACAGCCGCCGGTCCTTGAGCAGCTTGCCCTCGGTCTGGCAGGTGGGGCAGTAACACATCACGTAGTCCTCGTAGAAGACCGCCTCGAGCTGGTCGCCGCACCGCGGGCAGGGCTCTCCGTTGCGCCGGTGGACGGTGAGCGGCATCGGCAGCTTGTCGGGGATCGGCAGCGACAGGACCTGCTCGTAATGTGCGATCGCGTCGCCGAGCACGCGGACGGTCGTCTCGCGCAGCAGCTCGGCCTCGGCCGGCTCGAGGTCGGAGCCGCGCTTGAACGGCGAGATCATCGCGGCGTGGAGGATCTCGTCGACCCACGAGCGCCCGATCCCGGCGATCACGTGCTGATCGCGCATCAGGGCGTACAGCGGCCGCGGCTGATCGAGCAGCTCGGCGAACGGCGGCGGGTCGGGCCAGGCCTCGGGGCCGAGCTCGGCGATCGTCTCCTCGCTCTCGATCTGATCGGCCCGGAGCAGCTTCACCCAGGCCCGCTGGCGCGTGCCGAACTCGCGCAGGCGAAGCTCCCGGCCGTCGGCCAGCCGGACCAGCAGCCGCGAGGTCCGGTCGCGCAGCGACGCGCGGGAATCGAACAGTTGTAGGCGCCCGGCGGACATGAGATGGATCTCCAGGGCCAGATTGCCGTCGAGCTCCGCCACGAACAGCTTGCCGCGGCGGCCCACACGCTCGAAGCGCCTGCCCTCGAGGGCGGTGAGCGGCGGGTCGAACGTCTTCAGCGCGTTGATCCCGGGCGCGAGCGCGGACTCGATCTCGGCGCCGGCGACGGCAGCGCCGATCAGGCGCGCGGTGATCTCGACCTCGGGCAATTCGGGCATGGTGATTCGAGAGTAGCCAGTCGTACTACTCTCGCTACCGCGATGGTCGCCACTCTTGCCCCCGACGACGTCGTGCGCACGCACGCCGAGGCGGCAGCGAACGCCCGCGAGCCGCTGCTCGTGCTCGAACCTCTGGCCGAGGTGCTCGCGGCGTCCGGCCTGGGCGCGCCCGACGACCTGAGCGCCGCCCCGATCGGCGAGGGTCACTCGAACGCCACGTTCGTGCTGTCCACCGGCGTCGTGCTGCGCCGTCCGCCTCGGGGTCCCCTGCCACCCAGCGCGCACGACGTGCTGCGCGAGGCCCGGCTGCTGAGAGCGCTCCAGCCCACCCCGGTCCGCGTGCCCGCGGTGCTGGCGGTGTGCGATGACCCGGAGGTGATCGGTGCGCCGTTCTACGTGATGGAGCAGATCTCCGGCGAGGTGATCACCGACAGGGTCCCGGCCGGGCTCGACACGCCCGAGGAGCGCGCGCGGATCGCGAACGAGCTGATCGACGCCCTGGTCGAGCTGCACCGGGTGGAGTGGACGACGCTCGGGCTCGAGGGCTTCGGAAAGCCGACGGGCTACCTCGAGCGCCAGTTGCGGCGCTTCGGCGGCCTGTGGGAGCACAACCAGACCCGCGAGTTACCCCAGGTCGAGGAGGTCGGGCGATGGCTGGCGGCCAACCTGCCGGCCTCACCGCCGGCGACGATCGTCCATGGCGACTTTCGGCTCGGAAACACGATGTTCGCCGCGCAGGCCCCGGCTCGCCTGGTGGCGATCTTCGACTGGGAGATGGCCACGATCGGCGATCCTCTGGCGGACGTCGGCTACATGCTGATGCAATGGACGCAGGCGGGCGACGCACTCGGCAAGTTCAACGCACACAACGTCACCCTGCTGCCCGGGTTCCCGACGCGCGCCGAGCTCACCGCCGCCTACGAGGAGCGCTCGGGGCGCTCCGTCCAGGCCCTCGACTGGTACGTCACGCTGGCTCTGTGGAAGGCGGTCGTGTTCATGGAGGGCAACTACAAGCGGGCCCTGGCCGGGTCGGTCGACGATCCGTACTTGAAGACGTTCGGCGAGGGCGTGATCGAGATCGCCGAGCGCGCGCTGGCGGTCATGCGCGATGGCTTCTGAGAACGACCACTACCGGGGTCTCTTGATCGACTGGGGGGGCGTCCTCACCAGCGACCTGTTCGCGTCGTTCAGCGCCTTTTGCGAGCTCGAGGGCCTCGAGCCGGACACGGTCAGGCGGCGCTTTCGCGAGGATCGCGACTGCCGCGAGTTGTTGATCGCGCTCGAGACCGGAGGAGTCGAGGAGGAGCAATTCGAGGTTCAGTTCGCCGGGCTGCTCGGGGTGGCCGCGCCGGGCCTGATCGACCGGCTGTTTGCGGGCTCGGCGCCCGACGAGGAAATGCTGAGCGCGGTTCGGCGAGCCCGGGCCGGCGGCATCCGGACCGGGCTGGTGTCGAACTCATGGGGCACGCGACGCTATCCCCGGGAGCTCCTGTCCGAGTTGTTCGACGGCGTGGTGATCTCCGGAGAGGCGGGGATTCGCAAGCCGGCCCCGGAGATCTACGCCCTCGGAGCGGAGTGCATCGGGCTCGCGCCCGAGCGCTGCGTGTTCGTCGATGATCTCGCGTTCAACCTCGCCCCGGCCGCCGAGATCGGCATGGGGACGGTGCACCACCGCACGGCGCAGGAGACCATCGCCGAGCTCGAGTCGTTGCTGGGCGTCCCGCTTCGATGATCCGCCGCGCGATCCTGGCGAGCGTCGCGACGCTCGCCGTCGCGGGCTGTGGAGGGACGTCGCCCACGTTGGCTCAGCTCCGGACCCATGCGAGCCGGGTGTGCGACCGAGCGCTGACGGAGAGCGCGCGGATCGCCTCGCCCCCGGTTCCGGCTCAAACCGCCGCGTTCCTGCGCCGGGGTATCGACGTACTCGGACCGGAGCTCGCCGCGCTCCACCGCCTGCGGGCTCCGAGCCGGCAAGCCGGCGCGTATTCGGCCGCATTGGGCTCGTTCGCCCGGGAGCTCACGATCCTCACCTCGACAGCCCACGACCTCGACCGGGGCGCGGACGCCTTGACCACGATCAAGACCCTGCAGCACAGGCTCGCACCGGCCGAGGCCGACAGCGACGCCGCCTGGCGGACGCTGGGCATCCCGGCGTGCGTCAGCCGCTAAGAGTGGCCGCCCCCGCCCGGGACGGGGACGACCACCGCTTACTTACTCACAACTGCTTCAGCTTGAGCTTCTCGGTGCATGTCAGGTGCACCGAGTCACCACTCGTGCAATTGAGCGTGCCCTTCTTCCCGGCTGCCCTGGCCAGCGTGCCAGTGCCGCCGGTGACTCGTCACCGTGCCCGTCCACGACTCGCTGGCGAAGCCGGTGCCCGTCAGATCTCCCGAGCCTCCGGTCGGTGTCAGATCGAACTTACCGTGGATCGAACCGGATCCGAAGCACTGGGCATAGCTGCCCGCCTCGATTGAGAACCTGTTCGGGCTGCACCGGCTCGGTTATGCCGGCACGCCCGGGCTGTCGACGCTCGGCCTCGGCGTGTTCAACGCCTTGAGCCACCACTAATCACCCAGGTCGATCGACTCGATCACCGGCGGCTCGACCGGACGGTCGCCGGCGCCGGTGGGCAGGGCCTCGATCTTGTCGACCGCGTCCATCCCATCGGTCACCCGGCCGAACACGGTGTGCTTGCCGTCGAGCCAGGGCGCGCTCTGCGTGGTCACGATGAAGAACTGCGAGCCGTTGGTGTTGGGACCGGCGTTGGCCATGGCCAGCGCGCCGCGCACGACCTTGTGCGAGTTGAACTCGTCGGCGAACGTATAGCCGGGCCCACCCGTGCCGGTGCCCTCCGGGCAGCCGCCCTGAATCATGAAGTCCGGGATCACCCGGTGGAAGATGATCCCGTCGTAGAAGTGATCCCCCGCCAGCTTGCGGAAGTTGGCGACGGTCTCTGGCGCGTCGTCGTCGAATAGCTCGAGGTCGATCGTGCCCTGGCTGGTGTTCATTTTCGCGGTAGACATGCGGCCCAGCGTAGCGGCGCTCAGTTGTTCGACGCGGTCTGGAGAGCGTTGAGCGTGCTGTCCACCGCCACCGTCGGCGGCGGCGTGCTCGGCGTGGCGCTGTCGGTGCAGCTCACCGTGGCCGACTGGGCGCTGGTCGCCGAGGCCACGGGCAGCGCGAGCGGAATCGTCCCGGCCTGCGAGTTTCCGTCGGTTCCGAGATCGACGGCCAGGCTCTCGGTCGTGCTCGAAGCCCCGTTGCCGGGCGGAACCGACAGCGTGCAGTCCACCTCGACGCGCTGGGCCAGCCCGGTCGTCCCGCTGATCGCCACATGCGGATACGCCAGCACCACGTACGGCGACCCGGCGCGAAGTGACTCGGTGAGCACCCTCGTCTGCCCGTTGCCCAGGGTCGCCTGACCGCTGGTCCCGTACTCGTTGGGGAGCACCTGGGTGCAGGTCACGTCGCCAGACACCGCGATCGATTGGATCGCCCCGACGCTGCATGGACCCGACACGCGCAGCTGAACCTGGCCCGAGTTCACCTGCCGCGCCCCGACCGCGCCGGCGATGATCTTGGCCGGACCCACCGAGTTCGGCTTCAGCTTCGCGCTTCCGACCGAGAAGTTCTGAAGCTGGGCGTTGCCGACGCTGTGCGGTGGGATCCGCAGCGCGGCCCAGCCGGCCCCGCCGAGGGCGACGAACAGGGCGAGGAACGAGACGACCAGCGCCGCGGACGGACGACGGCGCGCCAGTGAGCGCAGACTCATTGAGCCACCTCCGTGAATCAGACGGTCCCAGGGCAACCGTATCGGCCGGGGCCGGTTCGCGGAAGTGAGCCAAGAGCGCCCCCCGGCCGGCCCCGCGCGCCCCCGCGAGGCCGGCCGCTCCCTCAGCCTCAGCCGTTCGCCGCGGTCTGGATCGCGTTGAGGGTGCTGTCCACCGCCACGGTCGGCGCCGGCGTGCTCGGCGTGGCGCTGTCGGTGCAGCTCACCGTGGCCGACTGGGCGCTGGTGGCCGACGCCACCGGCAAGACGAGCGGGATCGTCCCGGCCTGGGAGCTGCCATCGGTTCCGAGGTCGACCGCGAGGCTCTTGGTCGTGGTCGACGCTCCGCTGCCGGGTGGGACCGACAGCGTGCAGTCGAGCTCGACGCGCTGGCGCATGGTGGCGGTCCCGCTGATCACGGCGTGCGGATACGCCAGCACCAGGTAGGACGATCCGGCCGGAAGCGACTCGCTGGCCACCTGCGTCGAGCCGCTCCCGAGCGTGACCGCCGCCGCGCTCGTCCCGACCTCGTTCGGCAGTGTCGGAGTACAGGTCACGCTGCCCGACAGCCCGATCGCCTTGACGGCGCCGGAGGAGCAGGGAGTGGCAACGCGCAGCTGCACCTGGGTCGAATTGACCTGCTTGGCCCCGACCGCGCCGTTTTGGATCTTTCGCGTGCCGACCGCGTTGGACTTCAGCTTCCAGTTGCCGACGCTCCCGTTCTGGAGCTGAGCGTTGCCGACACTGTTTCTCGGCAGCTGGGTCGCGGCGTAGCCGACTCCGCCGAGGGCGACGAACAGGGCCGCGAACGAAATGACCAGGGGCGCCGACGGGCGCCGGCGCAGGAGCGATGAGAACCGCAAATCCATACCTCCGAGCTGTTTGGTTATGGGCCTAACAACCGGCCCACGTGTCTCCTCTCGCAACACATCGGGCCCGCGCGAGTCGCGGCGGCGCGAGCAGGAGCTGACAGAGAGCTGACGCGGGTCAGGTGGCGGCGCGCTCGAGCCTGACCGGCTGGCCGCACACCTCGGTGCCGCTGACGCTATCGACCACGCGGTCGGCGTCGCGCTCGGGGACCTCGAGCAGGGTGAAGCGCTCGAGCACGCGGACGTTGCGCACCGCTTCCCCGTCCAGGCCGGTGGCGGCGGTGATCGCGTGGATGATGTCGGAGGGCTCGAGCCCGCCGGCGCGCCCCATCGAGACGATCAGCTTGCGGGCCGGGCCGTCGCCGTCACCGGACACGCGGGGTTTGGAGTGCCGGCGCGGCTTGGCCTTGACCGGGGTCGGCGCGACGTGGGCATGCTCGACCCAGGGAGCCAGGGTGACGCCGGCGTGGTTCTCGATCGCGCGCAGGTCGCGGCGCTGCTGGGGCTCCACGAACGTGATCGCGCGACCGCTGCGACCCACCCGGCCGGTCCGCCCGATACGGTGCACGTACACGTCGGGCGAGGTGGGGATGTCGTAGTTGACGACGTGCGAGACCCCGGAGATGTCCAAGCCGCGGGCGGCCACGTCGGTCGCCACCAGTAGCGGGAGCCGGCCGTCCTTGAACGAGATCATCACCCCGTCGCGGGCGCCCTGCGACATGTCGCCATGGATCGCCTTGACGTTCATGCCCCGGTCGCGCAGCGTGCGGTAGAGCTGCTCGCAGCGGATCTTGGTCCGCACGAACACGAGCGCCTGGTCGGGCCGCTCGGCCGACAGGACCTCGACGAGCCGGTCGGCCTTCTCCCGCGGGCGCACCTCCAGGTAGAACTGCTCGACGGTCTCCACGGTCAGCGTCGCCGTCTGGACCTTCACGGTCACCGGGTCGTAGAGGTACTGGTCGGCCAGCCGCCTGATCTCCGGCGGCATCGTGGCCGAGAACAGCGCCGTCTGGCGGCTCGACGGAGTCAGCGCCAGGATCCGCTCGACGTCCTCGAGAAAGCCCAGGTCGAGCATCTCATCGGCCTCGTCGAGGACCACGAAGCGGGTTCCGTGCAGCATCAGCATGTGGCGCGAGATCAGGTCCTTGACCCGGCCGACCGTTCCGACCACCACGTGGCCTCCGGCGCGCAACTGGGCGGACTGGGAGCGGATCGGCGCGCCGCCGAACACCGCCACCACATCCACCCCCTTGCGCCGGCCGTACGCCCGCAGCGCCTGGGTCACCTGAATGCACAGCTCGCGGGTCGGTGTCAGCACGAGGCCCTGGACCTCGTGCTCGCCCGGGTTGACGTACTGGAGCATCGGCAGGCCGAAGGCCGCCGTCTTGCCCGACCCGGTCTGCGCCTGGCCGATCACGTCGAGCCCGCGGAGCAACGGCGGGATCCCCTGCTCCTGGATCGGGGTAGGCGACTCGTACCCGACGTCGTGCAGGGCGTCGAGGATGTCGGAATCGAGCCCGAGGTCGGCGAAAGTGGCCATCACACGTGAAGATAGTCGGCGGTGGGGGGTTTCGCTCCGAGCTGACGCCGGCCCCGGCGTGGCGCCCATTGACAGAATATCCTTCGGGTCCTAACGTTTAGGGACCGAACGATCTTGCCGATACGAGGGTTGAACCCGACCAAGGAATTGCGAATGACCGATCAGACGGACACCATCAGCCCCCTCGTGTGGCGCGTGAGCGCGGTCGTGGTCATTGGATCGATCATGTCGATCCTCGACACCACGATCGTCAACGTGGCGCTCGACACGCTGTCGCACAAGCTGCACGCGTCGATCGCCGACATCCAGTGGGTGGTGACCGGCTACATGCTGGCGCTGGCCGCGGTGATCCCGGTCACCGGCTGGGCCGCGCGGCGGTTCGGAGCCAAGCAGGTCTATCTGGTTTCCCTGGTCCTGTTCACCGCCGGCTCGGCCCTGTGCGGCCTGGCGACGTCGACCTCCGAGCTGATCCTGTTCCGGGTGCTCCAGGGCGTCGGCGGCGGGATGATCCTCCCGATCGGCCAGCTGATGATGGCCGAGGCGGCCGGTCCTAAGCGCATGGGACGCGTGATGAGCATCGTCGCGGTCCCGGCCATGCTCGCCCCGATCCTCGGTCCCACCCTGGGCGGCCTGATCGTGCAGAACGCGAGCTGGCGCTGGATCTTCTACGTGAACGTGCCGATCGGCGCGGTCGCCGTGGTGGCGGCGCTTCGGGTCCTGCCCTGGGTCGAGCGCGGCAAGGTCGACCGGCTCGACGTACGAGGACTGCTGCTGATGGCCACCGGGCTTCCCCTGCTCACCTACGGCCTGGCCGAGATCGGCGTTACCGGCGGCTTCAGCTCGGTCAAGGTGATCGTGCCCTGTCTCGTGGGGATCGTCTTGGTGGCGCTGTTCATAGTGCACGCGCTCCGGGTGCCCAAGCCTCTGCTCGACGTGCGCCTGTATCGCCGGGCCACGTTCGCATCGGCTTCGTTCGCCATGTTCTGCCTGGGAGCCGCCCTGTTCGGCGGGATGATCCTGCTGCCGCTGTACTGGCAGGGCGTCCGCCTCGAGAGCGTGGTCGACACCGGCTTGTTGACGGCGCCCCAGGGCCTCGGGGCGGCGCTGGCCATGCCGATCGCCGGCAAGCTGACCGACCGGGTCGGCGGCGGGCCGCTGGCCCTGTTCGGCGTAACGCTGTGTGCGGTCGCGACGATCCCGTTCGGGCTGATCGGCGCCCACACCTCGATCGTGTGGCTGTCGGTGGCGATGCTGCTGCGAGGCGTCGGCATCGGCTTCGGCTTCATGCCGACGATGGCGGCGGCGTTCGCCTCGCTGAAGCGCTCCGAGCTGGCGAGCGCCACCCCCCAGCTCAACGTGCTCCAGCGCGTGGGCGGCTCGATCGGCACCGCGGTGCTCGCGGTCGTCCTGCAGCGTGCGCTGATCGGCGTGCACACGTTGAGCGGCGCGGCTCACGCCTACGGCACCGCGTTCTGGGCCTCGGCCATCCTGTCCGCGCTGGCCATCTTCCCGTGCGTGGTCCTGCTCCGGGCCGAGCGGGCGGCGCGAGCGGCCAAGGGCGCACAGACCGAGGCCTCGCCGGAGGCGCTGGCCGAGGCGATGGCGGCATGAGCGCCGAGGATCGGCAGCTAGCGCCGCTTGGCGACGTGGTAGGCGAGCGCAGCGAGGGCGACGCCGCCGAGCAGGTGGCCCGGTCGTTCAAGCGCGCGATGGCCGCGGTGCGGCGGCTGCGCGGGCGCGAGACCAGCCGCCCGGGCGAGCTCACCGACGCGCAGTACAGCCTGCTGTTCTGCCTTCGCGATCACAGTCAAATGTCGGTTCGCGATCTCGCGGAGGCCGCGGACCTGAGCTCGGCGAGCGTGACCGAGATGTTGGAAGGACTCGCTGCGGCCGGCCTCGTCGAGCGCCGGCGTTCCGACCGGGACCGGCGTGTAGTGCTCACCTCGCTCACCGAGAAGGGACGCGGTCTGGTCGAGGAGCGGCGGGCCCGCTTCGAGCCCCACTTCCGTGCCGCACTGGAGCCCTTCAGCGAGGACGAACTCGTGGTAGCGGCTGCCGTGCTCGAGCGGCTGCGCGATCTGTTCGAGCAGATCGCCGATGAGCGCCCTGTCCTGCGCGAGGTCCGGACGGCCGACGACCAGGTCGAAGGCGGCCTCATCGACCGCGAGGTCTAGGACCGGCTCGGGACCGATTTCGATCAGTCCCTCGACCAGGGCGATCATCGAGGCGTGCTCCTCGTCGGACCAGCGTCCCCGGCGGTATAGCGCGCCTACCACGTAGTAGCCGATGTCATCGCGCGGGCCCTCGGGATCCGGGGGCGCCAGCAGTGTCCCCCCGCGGCTCTCGTAGCGAGTCAACGCCCACGCGAGCGCCGCGTCGGCGCGCAGGCGCTGCACGCGGTAGTCGCGGCGCGTGTCGACCGCATCGGCGGCAAAGCGATAGAGGTCCTGGCGGCGGTCGTCGTCGACGTTGTCGTTGTAGGTGCGGAGGATCGCGCCGATCACCGGGCACACCGACACGGGACGATCGCCGAAGCGGTCGCCGGCCAGCATCGAGGCGAGCTCCATCACGCACACGACCTCGCCCGGGCGCGGGTGACGGCCCGGCCCCAGGCGTACGTTCTGATGTGAGATCGCCCGTTCGGGCGCCGCGATGGCCATTGCCCCCGGTTATCGACCGGGAAGGCCGGGGACTTAGGCGAACCGTGCGGGGAGCGGACGCGGCTGTACGGGCGGCGGCGCTACGGACCGCCGCATGCACTAGCCGCTGAAGGCGAGCCCGTCCAGGTGCGAGCGGCCCTTGCGCGGATCGCGCACGCCGAACTGCACGTTGAACGCGGCTCCGGGTTGCACCGCCTCGCAGAACTCCACCTTGCCGGGGAGGAGGATCGGCTTCTTGAACGCCACCTCGACCGTGAACGAGTCGGGCAGATGGGCCTGGAGCGCGCCGAGGCAGCGCGCTTTGGTCCACATGCCGTGCGCGATGGCGGACTTGAAGCCGAACAGACGAGCGGTGAGAGGGTGCACGTGGATCGGGTTCAGGTCGCCCGACACCCCGCCGTAACGGCGCCCAAGATCGCCGCCGAGCGTCCAGGTGGCCGTGGCCGGCAGATCCTCGGCCTTGGGCAGTTCTTCGCCCGGCGCCTTACCGCCGTCGCTGCCACCGCCGCGCTTCAGGTTGGTCGACACCTCCTCCCACACGAGCTCGTCGCCCACGCGGGCCTCCGAATGCAGCGCGAACTGCTTGCCGCGCGGATGCTCTTCGACCTGCGTTGCCCAGACGACGATGTCGAGGCGCTCGGAGCTCCTGATCGCCCGGTGCTGCGTGATCCGGTTGTGGATGTGCACCAGTCCGATGGCCGGGAACGGGAAGCTCGAGTCGGTCATCAGCGAGAGTTGGAGCGGGAAGGCCAGGATGTGCGGATAGGTCGCGGGGATCGTGTCCCGCAGATCGAATCCGCACACGCGGTTGTATGCGCTCAGGCGGTCGGGGTCGATCGCCACGTCTGAGAGCTTCAGCGTGAGGTCGGGGACCTCCCGGCCGCCCCCACCGACGAAGGGCAGGTTCGAGGCGCCCGGGATCATCGCCGCGCCCGCCCGCGCGAACAGCGGCAACATCGAGGGGGAGCTGTTCAGTTCGCGGGTCGCCATCACGCCCCGACCAGGCTCTGCCCGCACACCCGCACCACGGTGCCGTTCAGACCGCCGGAGGCCGGGCTGGCGTACCAGGCGATCGTCTCGGCCACGTCGACCGGCAGCCCGCCCTGGGCCAGGCTGTTCATCCGGCGCCCGGCCTCGCGTGTGGCAATCGGCATGGCGGCGGTCATCTGGGTCTCGATGAACCCGGGCGCCACCGCATTGATGGTGAGGCGCCGCTTGCCGACCTCGGCCGCCATCGCGTGCACCATCCCGATCACGCCGGCTTTCGACGCGGCGTAGTTGGTCTGGCCGGCGTTGCCGGCGACGGCGCTCATCGAGGACACGGAGACGATCCGGCCGTTCTCGCGGAGCGCCTCGCGGGCCAGCAGCGCCTCGTTGATCCGCTCCTGTGCGGTCAGGTTGATCGAGAGCACCAGGTCCCACTGCTCATCGGTCATCCGCCCGAGCGTCTTGTCGCGGGTGACCCCGGCGTTGTGAACGACCACGTCGATGCCGCCGTGGTGTTCGAGTACGTGATCGGCGATTCGCTCAGGCGCGTCCTCTTCGGTGATGTCGAGGACCAGCGTGGAGCCGCCGAGCTCCCCGATCGTCTCCTCGAGCTCTGACTGGAGCGCGGGGACGTCGAGTCCGATCACGTGGGCGCCGTCTCGGGCCAGGACCTGGGCGATCGCGCGGCCGATCCCGCGCGAGGCGCCGGTGACCAGCGCAAAGCGGCCGGCCTGGGGGTGCTCCCAGTCGACGCCGTTCGCCTTGAGGACGCTGGCGCCGATTCGCACCACCTGGCCGGAGACGTAGGCCGACTTCGGCGAAAGGTAGAAGCGCAGCGTGGACTCGATCTGGTCCTCGGCCTTCTGGCCGACGTAGATCAGCTGCGCGGTGGCGCCCTTTCGCACCTCCTTGCCGATCGAGCGCACGAAGCCCTCCAGCGCATGCTGGGCGGTGGCCTGGCGCGGGCTCTGCGCGTCGTCGGGCGGCGTGCCCAACACGATCACCCGCCCCGAGGTCTTGACGCGCCGGATCGTGGGATGGAAGAACTCGTACGCGTGCTGAAGCTGCGTGCTGTCCTCGATGCCGCTGGCGTCGAACACCAGCGCCTTGAACCTCTGACCCTCGGATGCTGTCTCTGGGTTGAACACCTGGGCGTTCAGGCCCGCGTCGGCCGCGGCCGCGCGCACATCGTCGTCCAGGGCGGTGTGCACCTCGGCCTCGATGCCGTTCAAGACCTGCGCGATGGCGGGGGCGAGCCGCCCGCCCGGCGCCGCGCCAAGCAGCACGGGACCGTCGATGACCGGCTGACCTCGCTCGTAGCGCTCGAGCTTGACCGGCGCCGGCAGGCCGATCTGCTTGGAGACGATCTTGCCGATCGGGGTGTTGACCAGTTGCTGATAGCGGTCGCTCATGCTGCCTCCATGATCGCGGTGACGCCGAGGCCGCCGGCGGCGCAGATCGAGATCAGTCCGCGGCTTCCGGAGCCCTTCTCCTTGAGTGTCTTGGCCAGGCCGCCGACGATGCGACCGCCGGTGGCGCCGAACGGGTGGCCCGCGGCGAGCGAGCCGCCGTGGGCGTTCAGCTTGTCGCGGTCGATCGAGCCCAGCGGCTGCTCCAGCTCCAGCTTCTCCCGGCAGTAGACCGGGTCCTCCCACGCCTTGAGCGTGCACAGGACCTGAGCGGCGAACGCCTCGTGGACCTCATAGAGGTCGAAGTCCTGGAGCGTGAGGTTGTTGCGCTTAAGCAGCTTCGGCACGGCGTAGGTGGGGGCCATCAGGAGCCCCTCGCGCGCGTGCACATGATCGACCGCGGCGGTCTGGGCGTCGACGATGTAGGCCTGGACGGGAAGGTCGTGCGCCGCGGCCCACTCCTCGCTGGCCAGGAGCACCGCGGAGGCGCCGTCGGACAGGGGCGTCGAGTTGCCGGCGGTCATCGTGCCGGCTTCGCCGCCGAACACCGGCTTCAGCTTGCCGAGCTTCTCGACGCTCGTGTCGGGGCGCAGGTTCTGGTCGCGCTCGAGGCCGAGGAACGGGGTGACCAGGTCGTCGAGGAACCCCGTGTCATAGGCGGCGGCCAGGTTGCGGTGGCTGGCCACGGTCAGCTCGTCCTGCTCCTCGCGGGTCACGCCCCACTCCTTGGCCATGATCGCGGCGTGCTCTCCCATCGAGAGGCCGGTTCGCGGCTCGGCGTTGCGCGGGATCTGGGGGACGATCTGCTGGGGACGGAGTCCCGCCAGCGCCTTCAGGCGGGCGGCGTTCCCCTTGGCCCGGCCCAGCCCGAGCAGCACCTGGCGGAGGTCCTCGTTGACCGCGATCGGCGCGTCCGAGGTCGTGTCGAAGCCGCCGGCGATTCCCGAGTCGATCTGCCCGAGCGCGATCTTGTTGGCCACGAGGATCGTGGCTTCGAGGCCGGTGCCGCAGGCCTGCTGGACGTCGTAGGCCGGCGTGTGCGGATCCAGGCGCGTCCCGAGCACGCACTCACGGGTCAGGTTGAAGTCGCGGCTGTGCTTGAGCACACCGCCGGCCGCGACCTCGCCGAGGGTCTCGCCCTCGATCGAGAGCTTGCCGATCAGCGCCTCGAGCGTGGCGGTCATCATGTCCTGGTTGGAGGCCCTGGCGTACGGACCGTTCTGCCGGGCGAACGGGATTCGGATGCCGCCGAGCACGGCCACCCGGCGGGCGTTGGCATTCATGTGTTGTTACTCCCCTGGATTTCGTTAGCTACACATGTGTAGCTTAGTTCGGCTCGCGCTGATCCGAGCCGGTGGACGGCGTCAGCGTGTCGCCTGAGATCGCGCGCCGGACGAGGCCGGGCGCCAGGATCCGGGCAGCCGCCGCGAGCCAGTAGGGCCGCGGCGCATAGCGCTCGACCTTGCCCTGCAGCCCGCACTCGACGATCGCCTCGGCGATCGCGTCGGGGCGGGAGACGATCCGGCGCAGCACGGGGTGGGCGACCAGCTCGGCCTGCGGGAAGCCCTCGGTGGCGACGAACCCGGGCAGGACCAGCCCTACGTGCACGCCGTGCGGACGCTCCTCGGCGGCCAGCGTGTCGCTCCACCCGGCCAGCGCGAACTTGGCGGCCGAGTAACCGCCCGCGTTGGCGCGGGCCACGCGGCCCGAGGTGCTCGAGACGTTGACGATCGAGACCGGACGTCGGCTCTTGTTCGCGGTCGCGCGCATCATCGGCAGCAGCGTCTCGGTGAGCCTGATCGGGGCCTCGAAGTTGATCTTCATGTGCCGCTCGACGTTGTCCCAGCCGGTCTCGGCGAACGAGCCGGCCCAGCGGGCGCCCGCGTTGTTGACGAGCAGATGGAGCTCGCCGCCATGGGCGCGCCCGACCGCCTCCAGTACGGCTTGCGAAGCGTCCGGGTCGGTCAGGTCGACGGCGACCACAGTGGCGCCGCCGAGCTCGCTGGCCAGCTTGTCCAGGCGATCCTGCCGGCGGGCCACCAGCACGAGGCGGGCACCGGGCTCGCGCGACAGTCGGCGCGCGGTGGCCTCGCCGATGCCGCTGGAGGCGCCGGTGATAACGGCTACGAATGGCTCTCGGTCTGCCAAGAGGCCGGAAGGCTACCCCGCTCGCGCGGGTTCTCGATCCCGACGCCGGCGATCAGCCCACCGAGCGCGGCGAGCGCCGCCGCGATCTCCATCCCCAGCCTGAACGCGTGGACCGAGGCGTCGACGAGCGCGGGGTGGATGGAAGGCGGCCCGGTCGTGACCAGTGGGCGCCGGCTCGCCGCCTGCACCTGCGGGGTCAGCCTGCGGTGACCGACGTCGTGGTCGAGCCGTGACGCGAACCCGGCCGAGACGGCGGCGCCGACTGCGGCGATCGCGAGCAACCCGGCGATCCGCGACATCGAGTTGTTCGTGCCGCTGGCCAGTCCGGCGTAGCCCGGAGGCACGGATCCGAGCACCGTCGCGGTCAGCGGCGCCACGGTGGCGGCCAGGCCGAGCCCGAAGACCAGGACGCCGGGCAGGACCACCGTCACGTAGCTCGGGCTCGCGCCGGCGCGGGCGAACAGCAGCAGCCCCACGGCGGCCAGGATCGGCCCACCCGACATGAACAGGCGCGGCCCGAACCGGTCGGCGAGCGCGCCGAAGCGCCGCGACAGCGTGAAGATGAGCAGCGTGATCGGGAGGAGCGACGCCCCCGCCGCGATCGGGTCATAACCGCCCACCTGCTGGAGGAAGACCACGAGGAAGAACGTGGCCACGCCGAGGCCGCCGTACACCGCCAGCGTGGTGAGGTTGCCGACCGCGAAGTTGCGCACCGCGAACAACCGAAGCGGCATCATCGGCTCGGGGACGCGGCGCTCCCAGGCCACGAACGCCGCGAGCAGCGCGAGGCCGGCAAGGATCGGCACGAGCACGCGCGGATCGCCGAAGCCGTAGCGCGACTGTTCGATCAGCCCGAACACTGGACCGCCCAGCCCCAGCACACAGAGCACGCCTCCGATCCAGTCGGGGCGGCGCGGGACGCGGTTGTCGGCGGGCAGCCGCCTGAGCAGCGCGACCGTTATCGCCACGGGGATCACGTTGATCACGAAGATCCAGCGCCACGAGGCGGCCTGGACGAGGGCGCCGCCGCCCAGCGGCCCGATCACCGTGGAAATCCCGGTCCAGGCCGTCCACGTCCCGATCGCGGCCGCGCGCTCGTGAGACTCGAAGTGGTCGACGATCAGCGCCAGGGTGCTGGGTACGAGCAGCGCGCCCGCCATGCCCTGAAGCCCGCGCGCGGCGATCAGCACCGCGCTGGTGGGCGCCAGCGCGCAGACCAGCGAGAAGGTGCCGAACCCGAGCAGGCCGGCCGTGAACACCCGCCTGCGGCCGAGGACGTCGCCCAGCGACCCGCCGAGCAACAGCAGCGAGGAAAGGGTGAGCAGGTACGCCTCGACCACCCACTGCTGGTCGGCCAGGCTGCCGTGCAGGCTCGTCCTGATCGCCGGCAGCGCGACGTTGACGATCGTCTGGTCCAGGAACACGATGCCCGAGCCCAGAATGCTCGCGACCAGGACCGCGCGCTTGACGTCCTGGTCGCGCAGGGGCGGGCTCAGTCGGTGCCGGAGGCGAGCGTGGCGTTCGGCTCGTAGCCCGAGAACCTCACGCTCTGCTCGAACGGCTTGCTCCGGTCGACGATCACGCAATAGTTCTTGGTGTTCTCGACGTTTGGCACGCACGCCCGGTAGATCGTGCCTCCCTGGATCGAGAGCAGGCTGACGAACTGGAGGTTGCGGCGAAAGTCGTCGGGCGCGCGGTCGCCGATGTAGGCCTGGGCCCGGACGATCGCGTCCTGCATGGCGCGATGGGACGCCTGGATGGCGGGGCGGTGAACGAGCCCGACCGTGACAAGCGTCGCGGTGAGGGTGAGGACCACGACGGTTCCGCCGTAGTCGCGCGCGATGAAGCTCGGTAGATCGCCCCTCAGGCGGCGAAGCACCCAGCCGATCGGGCGCGACAGGAGCAGGACGCCGAGCAGGTTCAGGACCAGTCCGAGCAGGGCTGCCGCGGCGAGCGTCTCGGTCGAGCCGGCGGGGGGGAGATCGTGTCCGACCACGGCGTCGGCGATCGTGAACGCGACGAACGACGGCCACAGCCAAGCGCCGGCGCGCCGCCAGCGCAGGCGCACGAGGCGGGCGCGCGTGTCCGACAGCCGGGCGCTGTCCATGCGTCCAAGGGTAAGCGTCTTCACCGGAGGCGTCCAATACACTCGGGGTGCCCAAACTCAGAGCCAGCGCCGGCGATCCCGGAGGGCTCGGTGACCCGGGTCCGGCAGCGGAGATCCCGTCCGGCCCACGGAGAAAGGGAAAACTGGAGAGATGGCCACTCACACGGCTGAGCCGGCCGCCGGCGGGGCGGCGGCGGTCGAGCACCTGACACTTGAGGACCGCGTCTGGCTGCTGCGCGCAATGCTGCTCATGCGCGGGTTGGAAGCGCGCGCGATGACCCTGTACCGCCAGGGCAAGGTGCCCGGGTCGTTCTACGACGGCTACGGGCAGGAGGCGGTGTCGGCCGGAGCGGCCTTCGCCATGGGCCCCGAGGACCGGCTGTGCATCCTGCACCGCGACCTGGCCGCGCACCTGATCCGCGGCGTCACCCCGGCGCGGATCCTCGCCCAGTACATGGGCCGCGACGCCGGGATCACCGGCGGTCGCGACGGCAACGTCCACTTCGGCGATCGCAAGCTCGGCTGCGTCGGGATGGTCTCGATGCTGCCCGACATGATGCTCGTCGCCGCCGGGATGGCGATGGCCTTCAAGCTGCGCGGCGAGCGCCGCTGCGCGATGACCTGGTTCGGCGACGGGTCGACCTCGCGCGGCGATTTCCACGAGGCGATGAACTGGGCCGGCGTGCAGAAGCTCCCGGTCGTGTTCGTCCTCGAGAACAACCAATACGCCTACTCGACCCCCGTCGACAAGCAGTACGCGGTCGACCCGGTCGAGCGCGCCGCCGCCTACGGGTTCGTCGGCGTGACCGTCGACGGCAACGACGCGGAGGCGATGTTCGAGGCGGCACGGGCCGCGCGCGAGCGGGCCCTGGCCGGGGAGGGGCCGACGCTGATCGAGGCCGTGACGATGCGGATGCACGGCCACGCCGCCCACGACGACATGAAGTACGTGCCCAAGGAGCAGGTCGAGGAGTGGCGCAAGCGCGACCCGATCGAGCGCCAGGAGGCTCGGCTGCTCTCGCTGGGGGTGGACGTGGACGCGCTGCGTTCCGAGATCAAGGCCGAGATCGACGCGGCGGCGGAGGAGGCTCTGGCCGGGCCGATGCCCGATCCGGCTACCGCCCTGGACGGCGTCTTCTGCGACGGCGAAGCCGAGCCGCTGGGCGACGGTCAGGCTCCGTGGAGCGGGTTCTCCGGGGAGGTCGCCTGATGCCCACACTGACTTACTTGCAGGCGATCTCGGCCGCG
Organism: uncultured Solirubrobacterales bacterium; assembly: GCA_963834625.1. Taxonomy (GTDB): domain Bacteria; phylum Actinomycetota; class Thermoleophilia; order Solirubrobacterales; family Solirubrobacteraceae; genus Palsa-465. The sequence continues at coordinate 727,843 of CAWICM010000003.1, forward strand.
CTCCGTGACGAGCTCCGCGCGGACGAGCGGGTGCTCCTGATGGGCGAGGACATCGGCGTGTTCGGCGGTGCGTTCAAGGTCACCGACGGGTTCGTCGACGAGTTCGGCACCGACCGGGTGATGGACACGCCGCTGGCCGAGTCGGGGATCATCGGCACCGCGATCGGCGCCGCCGTCGTGGGAATGAGGCCGGTGTGCGAGATGCAGTTCTCGGACTTCATCTCCTGCGGCTTCGACCAGCTGGTCAACGTCGCCGGCAAGATGCACTACCGCCAGGGCCTGGCCGTGCCGATCACCGTGCGGCTGCCCTCCGGCGGAGGCTTTTCCGGCGGCCCCTTCCACTCCCAGAATCCCGAGGCGTGGTTCATGCACTCGCCCGGGATCAAGGTGGTGGCGCCGTCCACGGCTTCGGATGCCAAGGGGCTCCTGCACGCAGCGATCCACGACCCCAATCCGGTCTGCTTCATGGAGCACAAGCACCTGTATCGGAGGGTTAAGGGGGAGGTGCCCTCCGGGGTGTTCGAAACGCCTTTTGAGGCGCGGATCGCCCAGCCGGGCTCCGACCTCGTGGTGATCGCCTACGGCGCGATGGTCCCGGTGGCGCTGGAGGCGGTTGCCGACGGACTTGACGGTGCGTCGGTCGAGGTACTCGATCTGCGGTCTCTGGTGCCGCTCGATGAGGAGGCGATCCTCGACTCGGTCGAGCGCTGCTCCAAGGTGGTGATCGTGGACGAGGCGAATTCGACGTGTGCCGCGGGGGCTCAGGTCGCCGCACTGATCGCCGAGAAGGGGTTCGAGTCGCTCGACGGCCCGGTCGTGCGGGTGGCGACGCCCGACGTTCCGATTCCGTTCTCGCCGCCGCTCGAGGCGGCCGTATTGCCGGGAGTCGACCGAGTGAGGGAGGCGTGCCGTGAGCTCCTCGCCTACTGACGTTTTGGTCGATGTGACGATGCCCCAGATGGGCGTCTCGGTGGCCGAGGGCACCGTGGTCGCCTGGCGCGTGGAAGTCGGGGACCGGATCGAGTCCGATCAGACGATCTGCGAGATCTCGAGCGACAAGATCGACACCGAGCTGCCGTCGCCGGCCTCCGGCGTGGTGGCGGAGATCCTCGTCCCGGTGGAGGAGACCGTGACGGTGGGGACGGTGCTGGCGCGGATCGCCACTGGCGACGGCGCTTCCGCGCCCCAGTCGCTCGATGGCGAGACCGCTGGCCCAGCGCCCACTGAAACCCAATCCCCATCCCCAGCAACCTCACGAGCCGGCAATGGGCACAGGCGGTACTCGCCCGTCGTCCAGCGGATCGCCGCCGAGCACGGGATCGATCTGGAGCAGGTTCCGGGGACCGGGCGAGGCGGACGCGTGCGCAAGCAGGATGTACTGGCTGTGGTGGAGTCCTCGCCCGTCGAAGAGCCGCCGCTCCACATCGAGAGCCCCTACCGGCCCGATCCGGTGGCGCCGGTCGTTTCTGACGGCGGAGGGCTGTCGCGGATGCGCCGGCAGATCGGCGAGCACATGAAGCGCTCGCTGGACACCACGGCCACCTGTACCACGTGGATCGAGGTCGACATGAGCCGGGTCGAGGCGGCGCGGGCTCGCCTGGGCGTCACGGCGCTGGCCTTCGTGGCGCGCGCGACCGTAGACGCGATCCGCGAGCACCCGGCGCTGAATGCCTGGCTCGAGGGCTCGCAGTACACGCGTCACTCGGATGTGAACCTGGGGATCGCGGTGTCGCTGGGCGACGATGGATTGATCGTCCCGGTGATCCATCGCGCCCATGAGCTGTCCGTGGAAGGGCTGGCGGCACGGATTCGCGATGTCGCGCGAAGGGCGCGGGCTCGGGAATTGACCCCCGACGATGTGCAGGATGGGACGTTCACGATCACCAACCCCGGCCAGTACGGATCGATCATGGCCACCCCGATCATCAACCTGCCGCAGGTGGGGATCCTCGACTTCGAGGCGGTGATCAAGCGGGCGGTCGTGGTGACCGACGCCGACGGAAACGACTCGATCGCGATCCGGCCGATGACGATCCTCGGGTTGAGCTGGGACCACCGGGCGCTCGACGGCGCGCTGTCGGCTCAGTTCCTGGCCACGGTCAAGCGGCTATTGGAGAGCGTGTCGTGACCTCGGAGCTCTGGGTGTGCCACCTGGGAGTGGTCGAGTACGGCGAGGCCCTGGCGTTGCAGGAGCGTGTGCGGGCGGCACGCCAGGAGGACGAGCTGCCCGACGTCCTGCTCACGTTGGAGCACCCGCCCGTGTACACGCGCGGACGGCGCTCGCGGACGGATGAGCTGCCGATGGGCGAGGAGTGGTACCGGGCCCAGGGGATCGACGTGGTCCAGACCGACCGAGGCGGACTCGTCACCTACCACGGTCCCGGCCAGCTCGTGGGCTATCCGATCGTCCGCGTCGACGACGTCGTCGGGTACGTGCATTCCCTGGAGAACGCGTTGGTGCGGGCGTTGGTCGACGAGGGCGTGGTTTCTGCTCGATCCCGTCCGCGCGAGGGCCACCGGTACACGGGCGTGTGGGTGGAGGAGCGCAAGATCGCCTCCGTCGGAATCCATCTGTCCCGGGGCGTGACCACGCACGGGTTCGCGGTCAACGTCGAGAACGACCTGCAGCCGTTTTCGTGGATCGTCCCGTGTGGGTTGGATGGGGTGCAGATGACGTCGCTTCTCCGCGAGACGGGTCGGACGCCGAGTGTTATGAAGTGCTTCCGGCGGCGCGCTGCCTACGAGGTCGCGCGCGCTTTGGGGCGCCGGCAACGGCTGGTTTCTCTTGCCCGTCTGGAGACGCGGGCGTTAGTAGCTTGAGGAGCGTTTCCCGCAGTTCGTGCGGCCGGTATTTCATCTGGCGCCAGGTGGTCCGGATGACGGTCCATCCGCCGGCCGTCAGGCGCTGATCGCGGCGGCGGTCGATCTCGAATCGCTGGCGCGTGTTGTGCCATTTGTCGCTGTCGGCCTCGACGATGACCTTTTGCTCGCGCCAGACGAAGTCCACGCGAATGGCGGGGCCACCATCTGGGAGCACGATGAACTGGTTGGTGTCCGGGTCGGGGAGGTTCAACGACCGCGTGATCGACAGCAGCAGCTCCTCGTTCTCGCTCCAGGTGGGCGTGCGGCCGATGTAGTGCTCGTTCAGGACCTTGCGGACCCGTCTGGCGGCGGGGCGCGTGGGGTTGCGGGCGAGCTGGTCGTTGATGGCGCCCAGGTCGAGCGCCTCCAGGATCTCGGCCTGGTCGAAGGCCCGCTCGAGCTGGCGCGGCGTTGATGACATCGGCGAGGTCCAGGAGGGTCCGCGCCACCGTGGTCACGGGGATGTTCTCGACGACGGTGATGTCGGCGTCGGTGAGGATGGTCGAGCAGTGGACCTTGACGCCGGCGTGGGTGCGCCTGGAACGGCCGGGGACGGTGACCTCTCTGCGCGTGTAGCCGTAGTTGCGCAGCTCATTGAGGCGTGCAGCAGAGCGGTGCGAGAGGACGGCGCCCGAGCCGCAGGCGAGGACGGCGGCCATGTACAGGCCCTTGTAGGTGAGCAGCTCACGCGGGACGAGGGAGTAGACGCGGCGGTGGATGCGATGGAGGCGCCCGGTGGCGGCGCGGTTCCGCACGGCGCTCGTGGTGAGTCCGAGCTCGCCTAGCTGGTCGAGGCTGAACGGTCCGTGCTGCGCGACGCTGAGCGCCGCCAGGGCCGCATCTAGCGAAGGCGGCTCGAGAAACGTCCTCCCACGGGACGTTTCTCGCGCAGGCTCTGACATGGGCGCGATGGTCCCGCAAAATGTGTGACATGTCTGCAACGGTGTGTTGCAATTCGGCTCGTGCCGCTAGCCTAAACAGCGTGGCGACTCGCGAGCACGTGACGAGGTCCAGAGCCAACCCCGGGGGCATCGCGAACGTGCTCGAAGTGCTCGGGCCTGACGTGCAGCCATTCCGTTCGCGCAAGCCGCCGTGGTTCAAGGTGCCGGCGCCCGGTGGGCCCAGGTACCGCGAGCTCCAGGGCCTGATCACGAAGGAGAACCTCCACACGGTCTGCCAGGAGGCCGCGTGCCCGAACATCGGGGAGTGCTGGCAGCGGGGCACCGCCACCTTCATGATCCTCGGGGACACGTGCACGCGCAGATGCGGGTTCTGCAACGTCAAGACCGGCAAGCCGACGTGGAACGACCCGCTGGAGCCCGCGCGGGTGGCGAGGTCGGTCGCCAGGATGGGCCTCAGGCACGCCGTGATCACCAGCGTCGACCGCGACGACCTCCCGGACTACGGAGCGCAGGCCTTCGTGGGCGTAATCCGTCAGATCCGCAGGCAGGCGCCGCGCTGCAAGGTCGAGGTCCTGACCCCCGACTTCCGCGGCGAGGAGATGCCGCTGGCCAAGGTCGTCGGAGAACGGCCCGACGTGTTCAACCACAACGTCGAGGTCGTGCCCCGGCTCTACAGCGTGGCCCGGCGCGGATCCAAGTTCATGCGCTCCTGCCGGGTCCTGAAGAACGCCAAGGAGATCGGCGGCGATCAGATAACCACGAAGTCGGGCCTGATGGTGGGCCTGGGCGAGTCCTTCGAGGAGATGGTCGACGCGCTGGGCACGCTGCGCGAGCACCACGTCCAGGTCCTGACCGTGGGGCAGTACCTCAGACCCACCGAGAACCATCTCCCGATCGTGCGCTACTGGCACCCCGACGAGTTCAAGGAACTCGAGAAGGCGGCGTACGCGCTTGGCTTCGAGCACGTTGCCGCGGGGCCGCTCGTGCGTAGCAGCTACCACGCGGACCAGCACGTGCCCCAGCAGGAGCCGGGCGTTGGACCGCTGGCCGAGGTGGCGTCGTGAACCGGCGGCGGGCGCTCATCCTCGTGGCGGTGGGGCTCGTGGCGTTGGCGCTCGCGCCGGCAGCCCTGGCGGCCGCCGGCGGCGGCTCGGCCGGCTTCGGTGGCGGTGGCGAGGGCGGCGGTGGAGGCGGTCGGGGCGGCTTCGGCATCTTCATCGTGATCCAGCTGCTGATCCGCGTCGCAGTGCTCGGCCACGGGCTCGGCGCGCTCGTCCTCATAGCCCTGTTCCTGCTCTACCTCTTCTTCACCCGGGTCATGCCGCGCGCGCAGGGCTCCTGGTCGGCCCGAGGCAGCAGCGGTCGGCGGGCCCGCCGACGTACCGCCCACCGCGAGCGACGGGTTCAGCTCGCGGCCGCGGTGGCGGCCGAGGAGGACCCGGCGTTCGCCCCCGACGCCGTGAAGGCCAACGCCACCGCGCTGTTCAAGCAGGTCCAGGCCGCCTGGGACCGGGCGGACCGGGTGAGGCTCAGCCGCCTGGTGGGCCCCGACCTGCTCGCGGAGTGGGATCGCCGGCTCGACGACCTCGACCGCCGCGGTTGGCACAACCACGTCGAGGTGCTGGGCGAGCCGACCGTCGAGTACGTCGGCCTGACCCACCGCGGCGACGAGTCGGACCGGGTCACGGTCCGGATCGAGGCGAAGATGCGCGACTACGTCACCGATCGTCTCGGGAACCACCTGAAGCGCGCCGGTCGGCTCTCTGAGACCGTCCACCTCCGTGAGTTCTGGACCCTCCAACGCGACGACCACGGCCGGTGGATGCTGGCCAGCATCGAGCAGGGCGCCGAGGGCGCGCACGTGCTCGACGAGGAGATCGTCGCCGACGCCCTGTCCGACGACACGGGCATGCGAGACGAGACGTTGGTTGAACAAGCGGTCGCCGACGCCGTCCCCGAGGGCACCAAGATCTCCGAGGTCGCCGACCTCGACTACGCCGGGGACGCCCGCGCCGCCGCACTCGACCTCAGCCTGGCCGACGGCCGCTTCGCGCCCGACGTGCTCGAGGTCACGGCCCGGCGCGCCGCGCGCGCGTGGGCAGAGGCCGTGGACGGCGACGACGCGCGCCTGCGCTCGATCGCCCATGGCCAGGCGGTCCGAGAGCTGCTCCACCCCGGCGACCCGAGCGCCCGGACCCGGCTGGTCGTGCGCGGCCCCGAGGTCCGCCGGATCCGGATCACCAGCCTCGACGCCGCGGCTCAGCCGCCCACCATGACCGTGGAAATTGAGTTGCACGGGCGGCGCTACATCGAGGACCGGGACACCACGGCGGTTCTGGCCGGAAGTCAGTCTCGCCCCACGACGTTCACCGAGCAGTGGACGTTCTCGCTCGACGGCGACGCACGCCAGCCCTGGCTGCTGACCGCCGTCGGCGGCGCCGTCTCACAGGCGTGAGACACCACGGCGGGGCGTAACCTCGCCCGCCAGTCCGTGATCCCGCTGAAGGACAACATCCCGACGAACGGCTTCCCGTTCGTCACGGTCGCGCTGATCCTGGCCAACGTGGTGGTCTACCTGCTGGCCATCCGTCACGGCGGGTCGATCATCAGCGGACCGGATACGCAGGAGGTCGTCAAGTACGGCGCAATTCCTTTCACGTTCACCCACTGGGGCAAGCACTGCGGAATCGTCCAGACCGTCCAGGGGGCCGGGATCGCTTGCCAGGGTCAGCCGGGGGTCAGCGGGACACCGACCGACGTGATCCCCACCTGGCAGACCGTGTTCACCGCGATGTTCATGCATGCCTCGATCCTCCACATTGGCGGCAACATGCTGTTCCTGTGGATCTTCGGCAACAACGTCGAGGACGCCATGGGACCGGTCAAGTACCTCGGCTTCTACATCCTCGGGGGGATCGCGGCGCTTGCCCTGCAGGTCGCGGTAGGTCCGAACTCCGTCGACCCGACCCTCGGCGCGTCGGGCGCGATCGCCGCGGTGCTCGGCGGCTACATCCTGCTCTATCCCCGAGCGCGGGTGCTCACGCTGGTGTTCATCATCCTGTTCTTCACGGTGATCGAGCTGCCCGCTCTCGTCGTCCTGGGGTTGTGGTTCATAGAGCAGGCGGTGTTCGGCGCCGCGGGCTTGACCAACCCCACCGGGGGCGGCGGTGGCGTCGCCTACTTCGCGCATGTCGGCGGGTTCGCGTTCGGCCTGGCCACGGTCAAGCTCCTCGCCACCAGGCGGAGGCAGCTCCCCCCGCCGCGCGATCCGGTGTACTAGGCGATCTTGCGTCAAGCCGTCTTCACCGTCGCGCTGTTGTTCATCGTGGCGTTTGGCGTGCTGACCGTGCGCGACATTCGCGTGCACGGCGCCACCCCCGTGGACGTGCTGGCGATCATCGTGCTCGTGCTGTTCACGACCGGTATCGTCGGCGCGCTGCTGCATCCTCCGCGACGATGACCGTGCTTCAGGAAGGCCGCGCGCGCCGCCGCCGGCGGCGGCCGCACCTCGCCCTCCGGCGTGCCGGACGCGCGCTCGTCGTCCTGGTCCTCGCAGCGGCGACGCTGCTCGCGCTGATGGCCGCCCGAGCGCAGGGGCCGGCGACAGTGGCCCTGAAGCGTCCGATCACGATCATGCGCCCCAAGCCCACGGTTCCCCAGCGCGGCAACTATGGGATCGCGGCGGCGCCGGCGAGCGAGCAGGTCGCGGTCAAGCTGAAGCTTCCGCTCCGTAGCGGCCTGCTGTTCGACGTGAACACGGGCCAGGTGCTGTGGCAGAAGGACCCGACGCGCGTCGTGCCGATCGCCAGCCTGACCAAGATGATGACCGCGCTCCTGGTCGCCGAGGACGCCCGCTCGAGCGATCGAGTGCTGATCACCAGCGACGCTCTGCACTACACCGGCTCAGGGGTGGGGCTCCTGCCCAAGGGCAAGCACGTGTCACTCACCGCCCTCCTCTACGGGCTGCTGCTGCCCTCGGGCAACGACGCGGCGATCGCCCTGGCCGACCACGTGGCTCGGACCCAGACGCGCTTCATCGGGCTGATGAACAAGAAGGCGAGCGCGCTGGGCCTGCGCTGCACCCACTTCACGACGGTCTCGGGCATCGTCGACCAGGGCAACCACTCGTGCGCGCAGGACCTGGCGCTGATCGCCCATCTCGTCCTGAAGCAGCCGCTGCTGGCCAGGATCGTCGGCTCACGCACCGCCATCCTGCCCTTCCCGATCAAGGGCGGCAAGCTGTACCTCTACAACAACAACCCGCTGCTGGTGCTCCGCTACCCGGGCGTCGACGGCGTCAAGACCGGGTTCACCGACGCGGCGGGCCAGTGCCTGGTCGCCACCGCGCGCCGCGGCCGCACGTGGCTCGGCGTGGTGCTGCTCCATTCCGGCGACACCTCGACCCAGGCCCAGCAGCTTCTGAGCGCCGGATTCGCAAAGGTTCGTTAAAGCTGATCGCGCCCGGACAACCACCCATCGCGCGGTGTGAACGCGTCCCGCGCCGGGTACTTCAAACCCGAGGTCTCAGCGCAACCGCGGCTCTACGAAGGAAGGCAGATGTCCCCCGTCAGCTACCAGACGATCAAGCTCAGCAAAGGCAAGCACGCGAGTCCCGAGGACGGTGCGTGTGTGATGGAGCTCGCCTCGATGCTCGGTGGCGAGCCATTCACCGATCACCCCGCGACTGTCTGTCCGGTGATCGGGTCCTTCCTTCGCTCCTACAACGACGCAATCGACGAGCACCGCCGTCAGTCGCTCTACGAGTACGCCTCAAGGGTCGTGGGCAGCCGCGCCGGCCAGCGCGTTCAGGAAGCGCGGGCGGACCGTCTGGCGGAATGGGCCGACGACGTTCTGCGCAGCCGCCGGACGTGGTTCCTGCGCTCTCCGCTGCGGGCGCTGACCCGTCTGCGCAGGCCCCCGATCGACGCGGTCGGCCCCTACGCGGTCCACGTCATCCCCAAGCACACCGACCAGACCCACGCCGCGGCGCTCGCCCTCGTCGACGAGCTCCTGGCGACCGGCCAGCGCGACGAGCGCGTGTCGGCTCGGGTGATCGCGGCCCGGACGCGCGCACTCGACCCGACCGCGTGAGCGGCGCGTAGGACCCGAGCGGCGCATCCGGGACCGGCTCGGGCGTACCCTCCTGGGCGAAGCCGCATGACGACCACCGTCAGTCGGATCCTGGCAGAGGATCCCGACCTCACCGATGGGCTTACCGGCGCGCGCATGGAAGACGCCGTGCGCGACTGCGTCGCCGGGACGTGCCTCTGCCGCTCCGGCGCCTGGTCGCCGACGGAGGAGATCGGCGACATGCGGTTCGGGATCGGCCTCTTGATCCTGGACGGGCTGATCGTCCGGCGGGTCGGGGTGGCCGGGCGCTTCGGCGCCGAACTGCTCGGCGCCGGAGACCTGGTGAACCCCTTCCACCCGCACGATATGGGGACTTCGCTGCCCCGGACCGGCAAATGGCGAGTGCTGCAAGATTCGCGCATGGCGATCCTCGACAGCGAGTTCGTGCTGCGCGCCAGCCGGTATCCCGAGGTCGTCTCCGCGCTGCTGGCACGAGCGCTCAGGCGCGCCCGCCACATCGCCACCAACATGGCGATCGTGCAGCAACCCAGGATCGACCTGCGGCTGCACATGCTGTTCTGGGAGATGGCCGACCGGTGGGGAATCGTCCGCCAGGACGGCATCCACGTGCCGCTGCATCTCACGCACGCCACGTTGTCCGATCTGGTGGCGGCGCGGCGGCCCACCGTGACCAAGGCGCTCGGCGAGCTGGCCGGGCGTGGCGCGGTGATCTGGACCGGCAGCGACTGGTTGCTCCCCGGTGAGCCTCCGTCCGAGCTCGACGACGTCGGATCGCTGACGATCGCCGGCATCACCTGAGCGCTCCCGGCATCACCTGAGCGCTCCCGGACAACTGCCGAGGCCGGCGGTGTGCAAAGCTTCTGCGCGCCTTGGCCAACGTCGTGGGACAGCGCATCCGCCGCCGCGAGGACCCTCGCTTCCTCAGAGGCGAAGGCCACTACGTGGACGACCTGCAGCTGCCCGGCGCGCTGCATGCGACCTTCGTCCGCTCCTACCTGGCCCACGCCAAGATCACGAGCATCGACAAGTCAGCCGCCGAGGCGGCCGGCGCCCAGGTGTTCACCGCCTCCGATACCGACCTGGCGGCGGAGCCGGCGCCGCCGATGCTCCCCGTCGGTCCCGAGATGCACAGGCCGTTTCTCGCTCGCGACACCGTCAGGTTCGTGGGCGACATCGTGGCGGTAGTGCTCGCCGACACGCGCGACGCCAGCGTGGACGCCGCCGAGCTGGTCGCGGTCGACTACGACCCGTTGCCGGCGGTGGCCGACCCGCTCGAGGCGGTCAAGGACGAGGTGCTGCTGTTCCCTGAGGTGGGCACGAACATCTGCTTCCACCGGCCTGCTGACAACCCCGATCCGAACCTGCTCGAGTCGAGCGACGTGCGCGTGCGTGGCCGTCTGATCAGCCAGCGCATCGCGGCGCTGCCGATTGAGCCGCGCTCCTCGGCCGCCCAGTTCGGTGAGGACGGGCGCCTGACGATGTGGATCTCATCCCAGACGCCCCATCAGGACAAGGCGTACCTCGGCGCGATGCTCGGTTTGGACGAGGAGCACGTGCGGGTGGTGGCCCCCGACGTGGGCGGCGGGTTCGGAGCCAAGGGGGCCAGGGTCGAGGACGTGATCTTGGGATGGATCGCACGCGCGACGAGGCGCTCAGTCCGCTGGACCGAGACGCGCAGCGAGAACATGGTCGCGCTGATGCCAGGGCGGGCGATGGTGCTCGACTTCGAGCTCGGGGCGAACCGTGACGGCGTCATCGACGCGCTGAAGCTCGACATCGTGGCCGACGCCGGCGCATACCCCGGGCTCGGCGCCTTCCTGCCCAACCTGACCGCTCTGATGGCGAGCGGCGTGTACAAGATCCCCAAGATCGAGGTCACGATCCGCTCGGTGCTGACCAACACCACGCCGACCGGTCCGGTGCGCGGCGCGGGCCGACCCGAGGCCAGCCAGATGCTCGAGCGTGCAATCGACCTGCTGGCGAGGGAGATCTCGGTAGATCCCGCCGAGATCAGGCGGCGCAACTTCATCCCGAACGACGCGTTCCCCTACACCACGGCCTCGGGCGCCAACTACGACATCGGCGACTACGGCGGCGCGCTCAACCTGGCGCTGGAGAGCGCCGGCTACGACGAGCTCCGCCGCGAGCAGGCGAACCGCCGAGAAAACGGCAACGCCGCCAAGCAGCTGGGGATCGGCCTGAGCGTGTACGTCGAGGTGACCAACGGGATCTCCGAGCAGGAGTTCGGCGCGGTCGCGATCACCCCCACCGGGGAGGCCATCGTCCGCACCGGCTCGCTGTCACAGGGCCAGGGACACGAGACGACGTTCGCCCAGATCGTGGCCGAACGACTCGGCTTGCCGATCGAGAAGATCACCGTGACCCGGGGGGACACCGACGTGGTGCCGCGCGGCACCGGCACCTATGGCTCGAAGTCGACCCAGATCGGCGGCGTGGCGGCCGGACAGGCCTCCGAGCAGGTAGTCGAAAAAGCCAAGCAGCTGGCCGCGGCCGAGCTCGAGGCCAACCCCGAGGACATGGTGCTGAACGTCGAGGAGGGTCGCTTCCACGTCACCGGCGCCCCGCAGCCCTCGCTCGGCTGGGACGATCTCGGCTCGCGCCTGGAGTCCCAAGGCCGTCTGGCGGAGCTGAGCGCTGAGGTCGATTTCCAGGCCTCGCAGCCGACGTTCCCGTTCGGGGCCCATGTGGCCGTGGTCGAGGTCGACACCGAGACCGGATCGGTGACGCTCAAGCGGATGGTGGCGGTCGACGACGCCGGGCGGATCATCAACCCGCTCGTGGCCGAGGGCCAGGTGCACGGAGGCGTGGCGGCCGGCATCGCCCAGGCCCTGTTCGAGGAGCTCGCCTACGACGCGGACGGCAATCCGCAGAACGCCAACCTCGTCACCTACTGCATCCCGGCGGCCAGCGAACTGCCCGCGATCGAGGTCGTGAACATGGAGACGCCCACGCCGATCAATCCGCTCGGCGTCAAGGGGATCGGCGAATCCGGGACGATCGGTGCCACGCCGGCCGTCCACAACGCGGTGATCGACGCGCTCTCGCCCTACGGCGTGCGCCATATCGACATGCCACTCAACGGCGAGACCGTGTGGCGCGCCGTGCAGAACGCCCGCCAGGGCTAAGTGGTCGTCCCCCGTAAGTACGGTCGCACCGAGAGGTGCCACTGGTGGATGCTGCGCGAGGACGCAGGATCCGATGCGTAGCAGCGCTACGTGAGGATCCGAGGACAAAGCGCAGCGCCGCCAGGGGCGCCTCGAATGCGAGCGTACTTGCGGGGGACGACCACGTGCGCACGTTTCCAGGGCGAACCGCTCGCGCATCGAACGACGCGGTTGACCCGGGCCGGCGGGTGGTATCCGACCCGCGGGACCGTGAACCGCTCGCTGATCGCCTCCGTGCTGGTCATCGCATGTGCCGTGATGCTCTTCGCCGGCACGGGCGTGGCCAAGCCGGTGGGCCGGCACACCCGGCCAGCCGCGCACCGGTGCCGGTCGATCCCGAAGAAGCACAAGCGCTGCCGCCGGCAGGTCAAGCGCACGGCTGCCCATCCGACGAGGAGCGGACCGCCGGCGCCGCGCGCACCTATGGCGCCGAACGCACCGCCGGCGCCGAACGCACCCTTGGCCCCGAGCGCACCCTTGGCCCCGAGCGCACCGGAGCCGGCGCTTCCGGATGCACCGCCGGAGTCGCTGCCGGTGCCCTCGGCCTGGGACCGCCCGTCGCTCAGCAACCCGACCACCGTCCAGATCAGCGACGCCAACCACGTGCTCGTCCTAAATCAGAGCCAGGACTACATCGTGCAGTGCCCGCCGGGGACGCTCCAGCTCAGCGCGGCGCTCAACATCTGGGGCGGGCGCAACGTCGTGTTCGAGAACTGCGATATCGACCTCACCAACTCCGACTGGGCCGCGCGGTTCAGCGATCAGAGCGGCACCCTGTGGATCCACGACGTGCACTTCGGCGGCTTGGACCTGACCGGGGGCATCCAGATGCAGGAGCCGGGCGCGACCGTGGTGATGCGCGACGTGCTGTTCGACACCGTGTACGGGAGCCTCGACACCAACCACGCCGAGCTGATCCAGACTTGGGCGGGGCCGAGCCGGCTCATGATCGACGGGCTGACTGGCTCGACCACCTACCAGGGGCTGTTCCTGGAACCCAACCAATACGACGACGGGCCTGCGCCCACCGTCTTCGACCTGCGACACATCGACATCGACGACTCCCGTGGCGCCTACGCGCTGTGGCTCGGGGACGTGAACGATGCGCCGACGGGCGACGCGAGCGGGTCGATCCTGACCTGGAACGTGCAGGACGTCTATGTGGTGCCCAACCCGGCGCGCACCTGGCCCGGCTGGTGGCTGTGGCCACAGCCCTCCACGGGCGACCCGACCTGGGACAGCGTCAACGCCGGCGCGCCGCCGGGTGGCGCCTACGTGCAGCCGACGTCGAGCGGCGCCACCGGCGTGGACGAATCGACCTCGCCGCCCGCGCTCCTCGGCGAAGCCTCCTAGGAGGCGCCGATCAGGACGCCGATCACGACCACGATCGCGCCGGCGCCGGTCACCGCGACCATCGAGTTGCGTAGCGGCACGTGCAGAAAGCGGTAGCGCACCCACGAGATCACGAACAGCTCGATCACCACCACCGTGCCGGCCACGATCAGCGCGGTGTGGACGTCGCGGATGATGAACGGCAGCGAGTGGAATACGCCGCCGAACGCGGTGGCGCCGCCGGTGATCGCGCCGCGCACGACGGCCGAGCCACGACCGGTCTCCTCGCCGGTGTCCGACAGCGCCTCCGAGAAGCCCATGCTCACGCCGGCGCCGAGCGCGGTGGCGATGCCGACCACGAGCGCGGTATGCGAGCTGCTCGAGATCGCCGCCGCGAAGATCGGGGCCAGTGTCGAGACCGTTCCGTCGATCATCCCGACGAGCGCGGGCTGGACGACACGCAGCACGAAGACGCGATCGTCGAAGCCGGTGAGGCTGGCGATCCAATGGGTGAAGCGGAAGGTGGACCGGGCGAACGGCCGGTCCAGGCTGGACGGCGCGGCCGGCTCGGTCTCCTCCACCTCGGCGGGGGTCGCGACGTCCCGGTTCATGCTTGCGCGCACTATAGCAAGTGAGTTAGAATAAGGACGCCCTAATGGCAGCTATGCTCTAACAAGATGTCTGGTGCCGCAAAAATCGATGAGCGCCTCGTCGGACAGCTCCGCGAGCGCGGAATGCGGGTCACCCCACAGCGGATGGTGATCCACCGCTCCCTTTGTGGCGAGTCCCAGCACATGACCGCCGAGCAGGTGCTGGCTCGGGTCTCCGAGGTGCTCCCCGGCACCTCGCTGCCCACCGTGTATTCGACGCTCGAGCTGCTCGAGTCACTCGAGCTGGTCCGTCGCGTGGGCACGGGCAACGGTGCCGTGGTGTTCGACTCGCGGGTCGAGCCGCACGCCCATACGGTGTGCCGGCGCTGCGGGGCGATGGCCGATCTCGAAGGCACGGCGGCACCCGACGACGCGCTCGCCCGCGCCGGCGCGACCGGATTCGTGCCCGACCACGCCCAGCTCGTGGTCTGGGGCCTGTGCCCGAAGTGCGCCGCTTGACCACTTCCTGACGCTAGGGACAGCCGCGGGTTGAAACAGTTTTCGGACCCGCATCTGGCGGCGCTGGCGACGATGGCCATCGGCATCGCCGCGAGCGTCTGGGGGGCGCGTCGGCATCCCGGGCCGTGGATGAAGTGGTTCGCGGCCGCCGTGGCGGGGCTGATCTTCGCCGCTTGGGCCGGCGAGTACGTCGCCGACGTGATCGTTGGCACGTGGTCGGTCAAGTACACCCTTCCGCTCCAGCTCACCGACGTGGTCTCCGCCGTGTCGATCGCGGCGCTCCTGACTCGCCGCCAGATGCTGGTCGAGCTCACCTACTTCTGGTCCTACACCGCGTCGCTGCAGGCGGTCCTCACCCCCGACCTTGGCCAGAACTTCCCAAGCGTCTTCTATTTCACGTACTTCACCTACCACGTCGGCGCGATCGTCGCCGCCAGCTTCCTGGTGTTCGGATGCCGGCTCTACCCGCGGCCGAGAGCCGTCTGGAAGGTATTCGGGATCACGCTGGTGTGGGCGGCGATCGCCGGCGCCGGCGACGTGATCACCGGCGGCAACTACATGTACCTGCGCAATAAGCCGGTGCACCACTCGCTGCTGAACCTCATGGGACCGTGGCCGTGGTACGTCGTCGGCGGAGTGGCGCTCGCGCTCGCCCTGCTGCTGGTGGTGGCGGGCCTGACGCGATCGTTCGGTGGCGTGGCCGATCCGAGAGGCGTCCGCCCGACGGCACTTCGGTAGCGTTCGCCGCCGGGATGCGCGCGATCGTGTTCGAGCGAAACGGCGGGCCGGAGGTCCTCGAATGCAAGGACGTGCCCGAGCCCACGCCGGGCGAGGGCGAGGTGCTGGTCGACGTCGAGGCGGTTGGGATCAACTACCGCGACGTCTATGAGCGCAAGGGCGGCGGCTACGGCTCTGAGCCGCCGGCGATCATCGGGGTGGAGGGCGCCGGCAGGATCCACGACACCGGTGAGCGCGTGGCCTGGGCGCACGTGGCGGGCAGCTACGCGGAGCAGGTGGCCGCGCCGCGGGACAGGTTGGTGGCGGTCCCCGACGACGTCGAGGCCGAGGTGGCCGCGGCGGCGCTGCTGCAGGGCATGACCGCGCACTACCTGGCCGCCGACTCCCACCCGATCGAGGACGGCGAATGGGTCATCGTGCACGCGGCGGCCGGCGGCGTGGGCCTGCTGCTGACCCAGCTCGCCAAGTTGCGGGGCGGGCGAGTGATCGCCACGACCTCGACCGAGGAGAAGGCCAAGCTGGCCCGCGGGGCCGGCGCCGACGAGGTGATCGGGTACGACGGCTTTGCCGAGCGCGCCCGCGAGATCACCGGCGGCGAGGGTGTGGCCGCCGTTTACGACGGGGTCGGCCAGACCACCTTCCAGGACGGGCTCAAGGCGCTGCGGCCGACCGGGCGGATGATCCTCTACGGCGCGGCGAGCGGCCAGCCCGATCCCCTCCACCTGGCCACGCTGGCCCCGGCCGGATCGCTGTACGTCCAGCGCCCCACACTCCAGACGTACACCCGTACGTCGGAGCTGCTGCAGGAGCGGGCCGGCGAACTGCTCGCGCTGATCGAGGCCGGCAAGCTGGACGTCCGCATCGGCGCCCGCTATCCGCTGGAGGAGGCCCGCCGGGCCCACGAGGATCTCGAGGCACGAAAGACGACCGGAAAGCTGCTGCTGATCACGTGAAGGAGCTGCAGGGACGGGCCAGCACCAAGCTCGACGTGCCGGCCCGGAAGTGCTACGAGCTGCTGGCCACACTCGAGGATTACCCGGCCTGGTTCGAGGTCGTGAGCGCGGTGGAGGTGCTCGAGGAGGAGCGAAACGGTACCCCCGGGCTGGCCCGCGCCGAGCTGTACGTCCCTCAGAGCCCGTTCGGCACCCACTTCGAGCTGTTCGTGACCGTGCGCACCGAGCGAGCGGCGACGATCACGCTCACCCGCGTTCCGGACGGGGCGGCCGATCAGGATCGGCTCGAGCTGACCTGGCGCGTGGGGGGCGCCCGGACGACGCGGCTCGAGCTCGAGTTCGACGCGGCCGCGTCGTTCGTGCCCGGTTTCGTCCCCGTGGGCGGCGCCGGCGACGCGATTGCCCGGGCGGCAATCGACGCCGCGCGGGCCGCGCTGGCTCGGTAGGCTGGGCCGCATGTGGGGGAACGTAGAGCGGGGCGCGCTCCGTGAGTTCGCTCATCTCCTGCCGGAGAAGCTGCGGCAGGTAATAGAGATCGCTGCGGCACCGATCCCCCCGGCGCCCGAAGAGCAAATCCCGGCGCCGACCGACGAGTCGGCGGGTCGCCTGGCCGAGATCGACCACATCGTCGTGGTGATGATGGAGAACCGGTCGTTCGACCACATGCTCGGCTACCTGTCGCTTCCGGCTTCCGCGGGCGGCCGCGCGCGGACCGACGTCGACGGGCTGCAGGGACCCGAGGTGAACTTCAACGAGCACGCGGGGCAGCGCTGCCCGATCCACCATCTCGACCGGACGCAGTTCGACGGCGAGGCTGAGGACCCGGACCACTCTGGCGCGTCGGTCGACGAGCAGCTGGCGAACGGCGGTCAGGGTTTCGTCGACAACTTCGCGCGGATCTCGGCGGCGCGGGCGGCGAGGCTCGGAGTGCCGGTGCCGGATCCGAGCCTGGTCATCGGCTACTACGACAGCGATGACCTTCCGGTCTACGACCACCTGGCCGCGGAATACTGCGTGGTCGATCGCTGGTTCAGCTCGGTCCCCGGAGCCACCTGGCCCAACCGTCTCTACGCCATGTGCGGGCAGGCAGCGGGCAGCCGCGATGACGAGACGGTGCCCATCTACGCGCTGCCCACGTTCGTCCGCTACCTGGACGAGGCCGGCGTCGACTGGCGCTGGTACTCGTTCGACCCGGGCACGCTGCGGGCGGCCGACCCGGAGTACCGGCTGAGCCATCACGACCGCTTCGGATACGTCGATCAACGCAAGCTGAGCATCGAGGAGGAAGAGGTCGGGAGGCTGGTCGAGAAGGGCTCGTTCCTCGACGACGTGGCCGAGGGCAAGCTCCCGCAGGTGTCCTGGATCGATCCGCACTTCAAGGACCTGCGCGTGCTCGGGCCGGACTCCAACGACGACCATCCGCCGTCCGACGTGATCGCCGGCCAGGATCTGATCCTGACCGTCTACCACGCCCTCTCCTCGAACGCCGCGACCTGGGCGAAGACGCTGCTGATCATCACCTACGACGAGCACGGCGGTTTCTACGACCATGTCCCGCCACCGCCAGCCACCGACGACCACCCCGACTTCCGGCGGCTCGGGGTGCGGGTCCCGGCGCTGCTCGTCTCGCCGCTGGTGAAGCCCGGCTCGACGTCGAGCGCGCTGCTCGGGGCCGACTTCCACTTCGACCACACCTCGATCATGAAGACGATCTTCACCCGGTTCTGCCAACGCGACGGCCAGATACCGGCGATGACCGCGCGCGCGGCGGCGGCCAACCACCTCGGCCACCTGCTGACCGACGGCGCGCCGCGGTCTGACGTCCCCGATCACTCGACCGCGGCGCGGATCATGACCGACTGGCGGGCGAAGTACGCCGAGGCGCGATTCAGCGATCCGACCGCCACAGCGAACCCACCGCGCGTGCTGACCGAATTCCAGAACGGCTTCTACGAGACGGCCCGGCTGCTCCGCCAGGCCGGTTTGCCGGGCGGCCACCCGTGACCGACACGCTCAACCTGGCTCGCCTGGCCGAGGCGGCGTTCGAGCGGCGCGGCGACTATCAGTCGATGCTGTTCGAGGGGAGCTGGTACGGGTCCGCCGAGCTGTTCTCCCGGGCGTCTCGCCTCGGCTCGGGGTTGTCCGCGCTGGGGATCGAGCCCGGCGAGCGGGTGGTGGTCAGCATGGCCAACTGCCCGGAGGTGACCGTGGTCTACCAGGCCGTGTGGCGGGCGGGTGCGGTGGTCACGCCGGCCGTGTTCCTGCTCACGACGCCCGATCTGCGCCACGTGATCGAGGACTCCGGGGCGGTCGCGGTGATCACCACGCCCGATCTGGTGGACAAGGTGCGCGAGGCGGTGGACGGGCTCGACTCGGTGCGTCACGTGATCTCGACCTCGGAGGACTCGGACGAGGGCGGCGTGCTGAGCCTCGGCGCGCTCGAGGAGGCCGACGCAGGGCCGATCGTGGCCCGTGCCGATGACGACCTGGCCGCGCTCCTGTACACGGGCGGGACGACCGGGCGGGCCAAGGGCGTGATGCTCTCGCACGCGAGCCTATGGTTCACCGGGGAAGCGGTGCAGAAGGCCGCTCACGTGCCCGGGGTGAGCCGATTTCTGATGACCCTCCCCCTGTCTCACTCCTACGGGATCCTGGTGACGATCTCAGGGATGCACGCCTCGGAGCCCCCGGTCACCGTGTTGCTGAAGTGGTTCGACCCGCGCGTGTTCCTCGAGATGATCGCCGAGCACCGCCTGCAGTCGAGCGCCGTGGTGCCGTCGATGCTCCACCTGCTGCTCGCCCAGCCACTCGAGGAGTTCGACCTCTCCTCGCTCGTCTACTTCGGCTGCGGGGCGGCGCCGCTCGCGCCGCAGACCGCGGCGGAGATCGAGCGCCGGATCCCGGGCGTCACGGTTCGGCAGGGCTACGGGCTGACCGAGACCGCCGCGCTGATCTCGACCAATCCCGCGGGACGAGAGAAGTCGGGCTCGGTCGGGATGCCGATTCCGGGAGCGGAGGTCCGGATCGTCGACGAGGATGACGGTCCGGTGGCGACAGGCGAGGTGGGCGAGATCTGCTGCCGCTCTCCGGCTGTCATGCGCGGCTACTGGCGCTCGCCGGAGATCACTGCCGAGACGATTCGCGACGGCTGGCTGCACACCGGCGACGTCGGATACCTCGACGAGGACGGCTACCTGTTCATCGTCGACCGCAAGAAGGACGTGATCATCCGCGGGGGCTTCAACGTCTATCCACGCGACGTGGAGGACGCGCTGCTCGAGCACCCCGCGGTGCTCGGGGCCGGCGTGGTCGGGCGCCCCGATGAGCGCCACGGCGAGGAGGTGGTGGCGTTCGTCGTCGCTCGGCGATCCGGACGCGGTCACCGGCGAGGAGCTCGTGGAGTGGGCGCGGCAGCGGATCGGCGGCTACAAGTACCCGCGCGAGGTCCAGATCATCGAGGCCATGCCGCTGACCGCGGTCGGCAAGCTCGACCGGAAGGCGCTGCGCTCGCGGATACGGATCCCGGCCGGTTGAGCCGCTTTGCTATAGACCGTACGAATGGCTGATCTGCCTCAGCGCCCGCTCGGCCGGCTCGGACCCGAGGTGTCGGTGATCGGGCTGGGTTGCAACAACTTCGGCCGGCGGGTCGACCTGGCCGGGACGCGGGCGGTCGTCGACGCCGCGCTTGCCGAGGGCATCACGTTCCTCGACACCGCCAACACCTACGGGGATCCTCGCGGTCACAGCGAGGAGTTCCTCGGCGAGGTCCTCGAGGGCCGCCGCGATCAGATCGTGCTGGCGACCAAGTTCGGGATGGACATGGGCGACGGGCTGGGTCCGCGCGGCTCGCGCGAGTACGTCCGCCAGGCGGTCGAGGCCTCGCTGCGGCGGCTGCGCACCGACGTGATCGACTATTACTGGTACCACCAGCCCGACGGCGTGACGCCGATCGCCGAGACGCTCGAGGCCCTCGACGGGCTCGTCCAGGCCGGAACCGTGCGCTATATCGGCGCGTCGAACTTCAGCGCCGAGCAGATCGAGGAGGCCGATGCGGTGGCGCGCGAGCGGGGTTTCGCCCGGTTCACCGCCATCCAGAACAACTACAGCCTGCTCGTGCGCGACGCGGAGCGCGACGTGCTGCCGACCTGCGAGCGGCTGGGACTCGGCTTCGTCCCGTTCTTCCCACTGGCCTCGGGGCTCCTCACCGGCAAGTACCACCGGGGTGAGACGGCGCCGGCGGGCACGCGACTGGCCGCGCGTGAGCAGGTCGCCACCGACGAGCAATTCGACGTCGTCGAGTCGGTGGCGCGGTTCGCGGCCGACCGGGGCGTTTCGATGACCGAGGTCGCGATCGGGGCGCTCGTCGCGCAGCCGGCCGTCTCGTGCGTGATCGCCGGTGCGACCAAGCCCGAGCAGGTGCGGGCCAACGTCGCGGCCGGCCGATGGGAGCCGGCGCCGGGCGACCTCGATGAGCTGTACGGACTGCTTGGCGCGGCCGGGACACGGTGAGTCATATGAGCGACTACGACATCCACCTCGACGACAAGTTCGGCAGCCTCACGCTGATCGACCTGCCGGCGGAGATCGCGGCGAACGAGCCGTGGTTCAACCAGACGCTGACCACGGTCAACGGCGCGGTGGTCCGTCTGGGCGTGATCGAGGGCGACTTCCACTGGCACCACCACGACGACACCGACGAGTTCTTCCTCGTGCTCGAGGGGCAGTTGCTGATCGACCTGCAGGACCGCGACACCGTCGTGCTCGATCCGCATCAGGGCTACACGGTGCCGCGCCGGGTCGAGCACCGCACTCGCGCGCCCGTGCGCACCGCGATCCTGATGGTCGAGGCGACCGGCGTGCAGCCGACGGGGGACTAGGAGGTCGGTCGATGGCCGGGCTGCTGGGGTCCGCGAACGGTGCTCGCGCATCGCTGCGCGACATGCTCGCGGCCGGTGAGATGGTGCTCGCGCCCGGCTGCTACGACGCGCTCGGCGCGCGGCTGATCGAGGAGGCTGGGTTCCCGGCCGCCTACATGACGGGCTTTGGCAGCGCCGCCTCGCGACTCGGCCGGCCGGACGTCGGCCTGATGTCGATGCCCGAGATGGTCGAGAACGCCCGACGAATCGCGTCGGCGATCGACATTCCGCTCGTCGCGGACGCGGACACCGGCTACGGGAACGCGATCAACGTGATCCACACGGTGCGCGAGTATGAGGCGGCCGGGGTCGCCGCGATCCACATCGAGGATCAGGTCATGCCCAAGAAGTGCGGCCACATGGAGGGCAAGCAGGTCGTGCCGGCGCGCGAGATGGCGGCCAAGGTGTCGGCTGCCGTCGCGGCGCGCAGGTCGTCCGAGTTCCTGATCATCGCGCGGACCGACGCGCGGGCGGTCGAGGGTCTGGACGGCGCGCTGGCGCGGGCCCGGCTGTATCGCGAGGCGGGAGCCGACGCGCTGTTCGTCGAGGCGCCGCAGAGCGAGGTCGAGATCGAGGCGGTGGCCCAGGCGTTTCCCGATGTGCCGCTCCTGTTCAACTACGCCGAGGGCGGCAAGACGCCGCCGGTCACGTACGACCGGCTGCGGTCGCTGGGCTTCTCGCTCGTGATCTTCCCGCTCACGCTGCTGCTGACGGCGACCGAGCGCGATGCGCGGCGCGCTGGCGCGCGTGAAGGCGGACGGGACCCCGATCGACCTGCTGCCCTCCTTGCTGGGGTTCGGCGATTTCGTCGATTTCATCGGCCTGCCCGAGATTCGCGAGCTCGAGCAGCGCTTCGCGGAGGGGTGAGGCGGATGGCGCGGCCGTTCAGGGTGGCGCTCGAGAGCGATCTGTCGCCCGCGGAGGCGGTCGGGTGGTTGCGCGGTGAGGAGCGGCCGTTCGCGCTGCTCGGCGAGTGGCTCGGCGGCCTGGCCGTGCTGGGCTCGGCGCCGGCGCGGGTGGCTTCGGCCGATCAGGATCCGTTTGACGCGATCAATTCGCAGCCGTCCGTGTCCGGCGAGCGGCGACGCCGTGCGTGTCGGGGGCGGCTGGGTCGGGTGGCTGGGGTACGGCCTCGGCGCTCGGATCGAGCGGCTTCCGCCCAGCCCACCGGCGCCGATCCCCCGCCCGGAGTTCTCGCTCGCCTTCTACGACCACGTGCTCGTGCACGACGGAGAGCGGTGGTGGTTCGAGGGCCTCTGGTCGCCCGAGCGCGACGCCGTCCTCCGCGAGCGCGTCTCGGCGTGGCGCCACCGTCTCCGTACGTTGCCGGTTGTAGCCGACGGATCGGACGGCTCCCGGGCTGGTCTGACTCCCTTCCGGCTGGCCGCCAACGGGGCGGCCGGGCATGTGGAGGCGGTGGCGGACTGCCGGCGGCGGATCGAGGCCGGGGAGCTGTACGAGGCCAACCTGTGCGTACGGCTCGAGGCGCGGTTCGAGGGCGACCCGGTGGACCTGTTCGCGCGCGCGGTGCCGGCGGCCTCGCCTCGGTTCGGCGCGCTGGCCGACGGCGTGGTCAGCCTGTCGCCCGAGCGCTTCCTGCGCCGCGTTGGCCGCGAGGTGTGGACCGAGCCGATCAAGGGCACGCGGCCTCGGGTGGGAACGGAGGCCGCGCAGGCCGCCGCGCTCCAAGAGCTGGCCCGGTCTGAGAAGGACAGCGCCGAGCACGTGATGATCGTCGACCTCATGCGCAACGACCTCGGCCGGGTGTGTCGGTACGGGAGCGTGCGCGCGGACAAGCCGCGGATCGAACCGCATGCCGGCGTGTGGCACCTGGTCTCGACGGTGTCCGGACAGCTCCGCGACGGCGTCGGGGACGGAGAGCTGCTGCGAGCCAGCTTCCCGCCCGGGTCGGTGACCGGCGCGCCCAAGGTCCAGGCGATGAAGGTGATCTCGGCGCTCGAGGCGACCCGGCGCGAGGTCTACACCGGCGCGATCGGGATCGCCAGCCCGGTTGCCGGCCTCGACCTGAGCGTCGCCATCCGGACCTTCGAGGTGTCCGGAGACGCGATCTGGCTGGGCGCGGGCGGCGCGGTGGTCGCCGACTCCGACCCCGAGCGCGAGCTCGCCGAGGCGTTCGACAAGGCCGCCGGGCCGATCGCCGCGCTCGGCGGCGAGCTCGTGCGGTCGAACGCTCCCGGCGGCGCGCAGGCGCGCGGGCGCGCGTTGCGATCCGCATTGGCCCAGGGGCAGCGACCCGACCCCGGCCTCGGCGTGTTCGAGACCGTGCTCGTCGAGCACGGCCGCCCGGTCGGGCTCGAGCGCCATCTGGCCCGGCTGGCCGCCTCTCTGGAAACGCTCTACGGCGCGGTGCTTCCGCCCACGCTCGAGGCCGGCGCGCAGGCCGCAGCGGGGCAGGCGGTCGACGCGCCTCGGGCGCGCATGCGGGTCCTGGCCGATCCCGAGGGCACGGTCCGGATCACCGTGTCGCCGGCCGGAGCCGCACGCGATCAGCCGGTGCCGCTGGTCCCCTTCGCGCTGCCTGGCGGCCTCGGCGCCCACAAATGGCGCGACCGCCGCCTGCTCGAGGCGCTGGTCGATGCCGCGGACGGCGCCGCCCCACTGCTCCTCGACACCGACGGCTCCGTGCTCGAAGCAGGGTATGCGAACGTGTGGATCGTGGAGGGCGAGGAGCTGATCACGCCCTCCGCGGACGGACGGATCCTGCCCGGCACCGCGCGCGCGGCGCTACTGGCCGCGGATCCGTGTGCCCGCGAGGAGCGGTTCGATCTGGCCCGACTGGCTCGCGCCGACGCGGTTTTCCTCACGTCCTCGATCAGCGGACGCCATCCGGCCCGGCTTCAGGATGGCGTCGCCCGCCTCGACCCAGCCGGGCTGGAGGTCCGCTCGTGAGCAAGACCGTCGTGGTACTGGGCGCCCGCAACCTGGGCGCGGCGATCATCGACCACTTCCTGGAGCTGGGCTGGAATGCGGCCGGCGTGGCGCGCAGCGAGGACACGCTGGCTCGCGTGAGTGAGCGCGGCGCGCTGGCTATCTCGGCCGACGCCTCAGACCAGGACTCGCTGCTGGGCGCACTGGGCACGGCGCGAGCCGAGTACGGGTCGCTCGACGCGGTGGTCAATGCGGTCACCGCTTTTCGCGCGCCGGCCGGCGGGGCTTTCGGCGGCGGCGAGCTCGCCGCCGCGGATCTCGAAGCGTTCCGCGGTTGGACGGTGGCGGTAGCCGAACAAGCCTTCGTGTTCCTGTCGGCGGGCGCCGCGGAGCTCGGTGAGAGCGGGGGTGCGCTGGTGCAGATCACCGGCGGCTCCTCGCGGCGGGCGTTTCCGGGGCGCGGGCTATGGGCGGCGGGCGCGTTCGCCACCCGCGCACTCGTGCAGGCTGCTGCCCAGGAGCTGCGCGCTCAGGGCATCCACGTGGCCCTGCTGGCCGTCGACGCCACGATCGAGTCACCCAAGACCGAGGCGTTCACGCGCGACGTGGCGCCCGACTCCCTCGCCGACATGGGCGAGGTGGCGCGCGCCGTGTCGTATCTGGTGCAGCAGGGTCCGCGCGGACTCACCCACGAACTGCAGGTGACGCCCGCCGGCGAGCGCTGGGTGCCATGAACCCAGCCGCGAGGAGCGCGGCCAGCGCGGTGGCCCCGCAGGCGACCGCGAACGGCGCGCTCACCCCGCCCAGCCCGATCACCACGCCGCCGATGGCCGAGCCGGCGGCCAGCCCGCCGACGAGCGCGGCCGACACCCACGTGAATGCCTCGGTCTCGCTACCCGCGGTCACAGCGCGACCCACCAGCGCGTACTGGCAGGAGAACACGGGCGCGATGGTCACGCCGGCGAGCAGGCTGCACACCACGCCGGCGAGGATCGAGCGCGCCGCGATCAGGGGGGCCGTGCAGAGCACCGCGAGCGCGAGCAGCATCCGGTAGCGCCGGCTCAGCGACGAGCGCCAAACGCGCGCGCCGTACCAGAGCCCGCCGGCCATGCTGCCGAGGCTCCACAGGGCCAGCAGAAGCCCCGACGCGGGACGCGATCCGGCGTGGAGGGCCAGCGAGGGCAGCCCCACCTCGATCGCGCCCAGCCCGGCGCCGTTGAGCGCCACCGGCCCGAGCAGCGCGCGCAACTCGGGATTGGCCAGCGCCGAGCGGCGCTCCCGTCGGTCGGATCCGGCGGCGCCGGCGTCCTCGGGGCCGGAGCGCAGCCGATCCGAGCGGATGAACAGCGCGGTTCCGCCCAGGCAGACCACGCCGAGCAGCGCTACCGCGAGCGCGGGTGAGCCGAGAGCAACGAGCAGCGCCACGAACAGCGGACCGGTGATCCACACCGCCTCCTGGATGACCGCCTCGAGTGCGTAGGCCGTGTCGCGCACATCGGGGTCGGCGAACATCTCGCCCAGCAGCACCCGGACCACCGGCGCCACCGGCGGCAGCAGCGCGCCCGACAGCGCGGCCAGCGCGACGAGGATCACGGCGCCGGCGTGGGCCTGCGCAGCCGCGACCAGGAGCCAGAACGCGAGCGCTTCGCCGGCGGCCAGCGGCGCGAGCACGCGGCCACGGCCGTGGTGGTCGACGCGGCGGCCGAGTAGGGGCGCACAGCCGGCGGTGGCGAACGCGGAGGCGCCCACCGCGATGCCGGCGGCGGCGTAGGAGTGCGTGGCGCCGCGGACGAGCAGCAGCACGGCCAGCGACGACATGCCCTGGGGCAGCCGGGCGACCAGCGCGCTCGCGAACACTCGCGGGGCGCCGGGAAGCGACAGCACTTCGCGGTACCTCGTGACCATCGATGCGAGGCTAGCGTGGCGGCGCGTCTACGATCTGCCGGTCTTGAGCCGGGTGCTGACAAGCGATCTGGAGGTGCTCGAGCGGCTGGTGGCGCTCGACGGACGCGACGTGGTCGACGTCGGCTGCGGCGGCGGCGCGCTGGTCCGGGCCCTCGCCGTCCGGGGGTCGCGGGTGACCGGGATCGAGATCTCGGAGTCGCAGCTGGCCACCGCGATCCACGATGACGACCGGAGCGGCGCCCGCTACCTGGTCGGCCTGGCGCAGGCGCTGCCGCTCCCCGCGGAGTCAGTCGACCTCGTGATGTTCATGCGTGCCCTGCACCACGTCCCGCAGGCTTCCATGCTCGATGCCATGCGTGAGGCCTACCGCGTGCTGCGGCCGGGCGGCGAGGTGTACGTGGCCGAGCCGCTGCCCGAGGGCGACTTCTTCGAGCTGACCAGCGTGGTCGAGGACGAGCGCGAGGTGCGTGCCGCCGCGCAGCGAGCGGTGGCCGACGCGGGGACGGTGGGCCTGGACCGGGCGCGGACGCTCGAGTACGACGTACGTTTCTGCCTCGCCGACCTCGATGCGTTCGCCGCCAGGATCATCAGCGTCGATCCGTCTCGCCGCGAGGTGTTCGAGGCGCACAAGGCTGAGCTGGCCGAGGCGTTCACGCGGCTGGGCTCGCCTGGCGAGCGGCTTGGCGAGCGCTGCTTCCTGGCGCCGATGCGGGTCGACCTGCTGCGGGCCTCGACCGGGCATGCGGCGCGCGGATCCGATCGGCCTCGCTAGCCTCGCTTGACAGTGAGCGGATGCGGGCGCCGAACTGCCGGAATGGTCGTGGTCGCCCTGGTGGTGCTGGTTGCCGCCGGGTGCGGAAGCGCGTCGAGCACGAGTACGAAGAGCGCGAGTACGAAGAGCGCGAGTACGAACAGCACGAGCACCACGACCGCGAAGCAGGCGGGCAGCAGTCCGGCCCCGGACACCATCCCGTCGGGGTCGGTGGCGGTGGTCGTCGATACCCCGATCACCCGGACGGCCTTCGACCACTGGATGTACGTGGCGGCCAAGTCGCAGGTGGCTGGGTCGCCGGGTCAGCCGGTGATCGTGCCCGATCCGCCCGACTTCAAGAGCTGCATAGCGCAGGTCCACAAGCAACTGCCGAGCCTGAAGAAGGCGTCGGTCAAGACGCTCACGGCTGACTGCCAACAGCTCTACACGACGCTCTCCAGCCAGGTGATGGATTTCCTGATCAAGGCCGACTGGATCCAGGCGGACGGTGCCCGCCAGGGCATCGCCCCGAGCGACGCGCAGGTGGACCGCTCGTTCAGCAAGGACAAGCAGCAGCAGTTCCCGAACGGAAAGGGCTACCAGGCCTTCCTCACCAAGACCGGCCAGAGCGACCAGGACGTTCGGTTCCGCATCCGCGTGAACATCATCTTCGGCCAGCTCGCCGCGCGAGAAAAGGGCTCGGCCACCGCCAAGCAAACGGCGGTCACCAAGCGCGAGAAGCAGCTGTACGGCGCCAAGACGCGCTGCGCGGCGCTGGTGGTGATGGCCGACTGCGGGAACGACCGCGGCTGAAGCGCCGCGGCGGCCCGCCTACGGCGTCAGGTCGTACGGGAGGCTGCTGGTCAGCGACTCGGCGCCGTCCTCGGTGACCAACAGGAGATCCTCCACCCGCACGCCGCCCACCGATCTGACGAGCGTCCCGGGCTCGATCGCGATCACATCGCCGGCGACCAGCGGCTCGGTGCCGCTGCGCCCGAGGCCCGGTGCCTCGTGGACCTGGAGACCGACCCCGTGCCCGAGGCCGTGATAGAAGCCCTCGCGCAGCGTCTCGCCGGCCGCCTTGGTGCGCGCCGTGGGATGGCCGGCGGCCTCGAACACGTCGCAGGCGATCCCGTACAACTGCACCCCCGGGACGCCCGGCCTGGCCGCGGCGCACGACTGCTCGTGGGCGGCGAGGACCAGCGCGTGCAGGTCGGCGATGGCGTCGCTGATCTCGCCGCGGACGAACGTGCGGGTCATGTCCGACCAGCAGCCCGATTCCTCGTCGCGCGGCCATAGGTCGATCAGGATCGGCGCGTGCGCGGGCAGCGGCCCCGATCCCGGGTCGTGGCCGATGTTCGGATTCGGTCCCATCGCCTTGACCATGATGTCGGCCGGGGCCGGGGCGCCCGCTCGGGCGCAGACCTCGCGGATGACGGTTCGAACTGACTCGGAAGTGAGCCGCTCGCCGCCGCTGATCAGGTCCGCGCCGCGGATCTCAGAGTCCCGGAGGATCGCGGCGGCGGCGCGCATGGCCCCGAGCCCGGCGTTCGTGGCGCGCCGGATACCCGCCAGCTCCGCGGCGCTCTTGCGGCGCCGGCGCTCGGTGAACGGCTCATCGTCGGGAGCGAGACTGACGCCGGCCGCGCGCAGGCTGTCGGCGATCGCGACCGGAAACTCGGGTGGGACCACGGCGTCGCGAATGCTCAGCCGGCCCGCGGCGCGGACGCACAGCTCCTGGTCGATCTCGATCGACGAGCGGCCGTCGGCGATCAGCTCGTCGCGCCCCAGATCGTCGATCAGGATGCGCTCCAGATCGGGGGCGGCGCGGGCGATCCGGACCTCCTCGAGCGCACTGGTCACGACCACGCGGCGGCCGTCCGACTCGAGGTACAAGAACGGATCGCCGATGTCCACCGGCACCTCATGGCGGAGCGCCGGCGAGGTCTCGGTGTCGCCCCAGATCAGGAGGTTCACGTCACGCACCGTACTAACTGTGGATTCGCCCGGCCGCCCGGGGTGAATGTCGGTTCAGCCACCTCTGATGTGGCTGACTGAGCTCTCGTCGGCGAGGGCGCGGCGAGTTTCAAGTTCGCCACGGTCGCTTGGGTGGGCGGGGAATGCGGGCAGCCGGCGGATCTCGGGCACCGCGAGCAGCGCGAGCGCGCCGGCCATGAGCAATCCGAACGCCGTCCACAGCGAGGCGTCGATGCCGATCGCGCCGGCGATCGGACCCCAGATGGCCAGCCCGATCGGGTCGAGCGCGAGCGACCCGAACCAGTCATACGAGCTGACCCGCGAAAGCGTCTCGGACGGGACGTGGCGCTGAAGCGTGGTCTCCCACAGAGTATTGCCGAGCATCAGCCCCAGGCCGGCGAGCAGCGTGCCCACCCCGATCAGTGCAACCCAGCGGGTCGCGGCGAGCGCGGCCAGTGGCGCGCCGAACAAGAACCCCGTGGCGGCACACACGAGCAGGGGGCGGCGCGGGCGCAGCCGCAGGGCGAGGATCCCGCCGATCACCGTGCCCGCGCCGAACGCCGACACCAGCGCGCCCCACGTGGCCGCGCCGCCCAGATCGCGATGCGCGACCACAGGGCCGAGCACCTTCCAGGCACCCCAGAACAGGTTCGCGACCGCTGCCCACAGCACGAACGTCCACAGCCAGCGGCGCGAGCGAAACTCGCTCCAACCCTGACGCAGATCGGTGAGGAACGATGCTCCGGCCGCCGGTCGCCGGGCACCGGGGGTCACCCGTCGCAGCCCGACCAGCAGCGCGGCGCTGGCGCCGAACGTCAAGGCGTCGATGCCGAGCGCCCAACCCGGCCCGGCGGCCGCCACCAGCACCCCCGACAGCACCGGCCCGCCCAACTCGCCGGCCGAGAACGCGGTGGCGCGCAGCCCGTTGGCCTCGGTCAGCCGCTCGGGCCCGACCACCTCGGGCAGCAGGCCGGTGGTGGCGGGCGCGGCGAATCCGCTGCCGGCACCGGTGATGCCGGCCAGCAACCCGATCGCGAGCACGGTCGGCCGGCCCAGGATGAGCCAGGCGGCCAGCGAACCCTGGCTAACCAGCCGCACCAGGTCGGCGGCCACGAGCACGGCCCGGCGCGAGGTCCGGTCGCCAACCACGCCACCGATCAGCAGGGAGGCGACGAGCGGCAGCGCCCGCATGGCCAGGACGGCCCCGACCTCGGTCGCCGAGCCGCCCTGCTGGAGGACGGCGAAGGCGAGCGCAACCGACACCATCCGGTCGCCGAACATCGAGATCGCTTGCGCGCCGAAGAAGCGCAGGAAGTCGCGATCGCGCAGGAGGGACACCCGTCACATGCCAGCACACCGGCTGGGGGTCCGCCGCCACGCCCTAGTCCCGCTCACCGCCGGCTCTCGGTCGGCTGTCGGCTCTCAGTCGCCGGCGGCCGGTGCCTCGAGCGCCACCGCAGCGGCCCGCAATCGACTCCCCAGCGACCCCGGCTCGCCACGCCCGTAAAGCGGGCCGTTGCCGTCGATGAGCAGCAGACTGATGAGCGCGACCCCTCGGGCGGGCACCGGTACGGGCGCCCGCAAACGGCGCTCGATCGAGGCGATCACGGCGGCCGCGTCGCATATCTCATCGGACCGGGGGCGCACCGCCGCGGTGAAGCCGTGCCGGCCGTTCCCGGCGCTGCGCAGTGCGCCGGCGAGACCGTCGGCAACGTGCCTGCGGCCGCGCGCGGTGGTCAGCCTGCGCGCCCGCATAGCGAGGACGTCGCTGCTCGACGGGTCCTCGCCGGCAGCGAGCCGGCGGTCGAGTTCGATCCCTCGCCACCAGGCGTTCAGCGCGAGGAGGGGAGCGGGTCTGCCCAGGGCCGGGCCCGATCGCGGGCGCCCGGCGCGCCGCGACGCGCGAATCCCTTGACCGAAGCCCGCGATCGACACTGTGCTTCGATGCTGGCAGCGGAGCCGTCAAGAAGCCATGAAGAATCCGCGGGCTCGCATAGAGATTTCGTCAAGATCGGCGGGTCGTGGGTGCTGGGCATCACCTGCAATGACCCACAAGTCCTAATCGTCCGCACTCCAGCTAGTCTGATGGCCCGTGCCGGCCGAGCCAGAACCGATCACGCTGTTCGAAATCGTCAAGCGAGCGGTCGAGATCTGCGACCCGAACGACTCGGACGAACGCCTCGATCGCCTGCTGCTTCAGTTCGAGGACGCTGACGAGCCGGTCACCGCGATCGGGAACCTGGAGGAGCGACTCGCGGTCGCCACCGAGGGCGTGGATATCGAGCTCACCGACCCCGCGGTGTCGATGGCGGTGGCCACGATCCTGTACCTGGCCCGCCGACGTGACGAACTGGGTGACGAGCCGCACAAGATCCTTCGCATGGCGGCCCGCGCGGAGTGGCAGGGAAAGCCCCCAGAGGGCGTGCAAGACTGGCTGGCCGATCGCGGCATAGAGGTCTGAGGACCGCCGCCGCGCCCCCGGCGGGGCCGGGTGTGGGCCGTCCGGGACCGGGGGTGCGTACGATCTCGGATATGAGAACAACCGAAGCCATCGTGGATTCGATCGAGAATCGCCTCCGCGAACTGAACCAGGAGATCGAGACCCTGACCGCCGCGCGCTCCGCGCTCGACGGCCGGGAGGCTGGGCCAGCCGCTTCATCGGCGCCGGCCGCGACACCGGAGAGCGCGCCCCGACGGACCCGACGCGGGTCGACCGCCGGCCGCGGCCGCTCCCGGCGCCGGGCGGCTCGGGCGGCCCGGGCGGCAGAGGTCGTGCCGGCGGGCCGGCTCGAGATGCTGCTGTCCGAGAACGGTGGACTGACCACCTCGACGCTGGCCGAACGGACCAACGGAGACCGCGATCAGATCCTCACGCTGCTACGAGAGCTGGAGGCGGCAGGCCGGGTTCGCCGCAGCGGCCAGCGCCGCTCGACGCGCTGGCACGCGATCACCGACGAGGATCGGATCCGCGAGCGCGCCGCCGAGCTGGCAGCGCGGAGTCGCCGCAGGCGCTGACGGCTCGCCGGGACTGGCCATCGCGCAGCCCGCGATCCCCTGGACCCGGTGACTCCCTCCGCTCTGGGGTTACTCCCTCCACTCGGGGGCGAGCAGGGCTGATCGCGTGCGCGTCGAAACACGACTGCGCCCGCCGTGTGCGGCGGGCTCGAGAAAAAACGTCCCGACTCACCGCGAGAGTGCCATGACCGACAAATCAGCCAAGCCCACCCCCAAGCGCGCGACCCTCCGCAAGCCCAGGACCCGTCGGCGCAAGCCGACCCACGACCAGATCTCTGTGCGCGCGTACTTCATCGCACTGGAGACGCCCGGATCAGATGAGCTCGGCAACTGGCTGCGCGCCGAGCAAGAGCTCAAGGCCGCCTGAGCCGATCAGCGCACGCGACGGTGGCGCTGGCGCCGGTCAGCGCCCCACGCCGCGCTCAGTATCGCTCGACGAGGTGCGCGCGGCTGGCCGGGAGCTCGTAGGCCTCCGGCCAGAAGTCGGTGATCCGCGTGATCACGTCGCGCTCGTCGATCTCGAAGAAGCACAAGCCGGGCTGAACGGTTCCGTCCGCGTCGGTCATGCTGATCCAGCTCGCCGCGGCACCATGCCCGCCCACGACCTTGACCACCTCTAGGTGCCAGGCGCCGGGAAACCCTTCGCGGTTGAAGCGCAAGTAGGCAATGCGGCCTCGCACGCGCTCCCGGCTCTGGGGCGCCTCGTATACGACGTCCTCGGCGACGAGTGCGCCGAAGGCGTCCCAGTCGCGCTCCTCGGCGGCAGCCCAGTACGACCTCACCACGTCGATCTCGACGCTCATTGCTGGCGCACGATAGATGACGCTCGCGGCTGTCACCATCCGAGGCGATGCTGAGAGCTACCCCTTGCGCGACGTGAGCGCGATGGTGAGCCTCGAGCCCTGGGGCAGCGGCGACCTGCCGCTGCTCGAGCGGCTGATGGGCGACCCGCGCATGACCGAGCACCTCGGTGGCCCCGAGAGCCCGGAGAAGCTGCGCGAGCGTCAGGGCCGCTACGAGCGCCTCGAGGGCGGCGATCGCATGTTCAAGATCATCGAGGTGGCGAGCGGCGCCGGCGTCGGCTCGGTGGGCTTCTGGGCCAAGGAGTGGCGCAATGAGCACGTCTACGAGGTCGGCTGGATGGTGGTGCCGGAGTTCCAGGGCCGTGGCATCGCGGTGGCGGCCACCGCGCAGGCGATCGGGCTAGCCAAGCGCGACGACGGGCACCGCTTCATGCACGCCTTCCCGAACGCCGACAATGCGCCGTCGAACGCGATCTGCCGCAAGCTCGGCTTCGAACTGCTCGAGGCGTGCGAGTTCGAGTTCCCGAAGGGCCACTTCATGACCTGCAACGACTGGCGCCTTGACCTGCGCGCCTAAGAGTTCCCGGGCTATTTGATCGAGCCGGCCGTGAGGCCGCTGACCACGCGCCCCTCGATCACCGCGAACAGGATGATCACCGGAATCGTCGCGATGACGGCGCCCGCGAACAGATGCCCCCAGTCGATCGAGTACTCGCCGATGTAGTTGTTGATCGCCACGGTCAGCGGCTGCCGGTTGCTCGCCTCGCCGAGCGACAGCGTCAGCGCGACGATGAACTCGTTCCAGGCGGCGATGAACGTGAAGATCAGGGCTGTCACGATCCCGGGCGCCGCCAGCGGCAGTGTGATCCGGAGCATCGCGCCAAGGCGGCCTGAGCCGTCGATCATCGACGCCTCCTCCAGCTCGACCGGAATCGCGCTGAAATAGGCATTCATGATCCACACCGCGAACGCGAGATTGAAGCCCGCGTTCACCAGGATCAGAGACAGCGTCGGCGGCAGGTTGAACGTGGTGAACTCGCGCTGGATACCGACGAGCATCGCCGCCGGCTGGAACATCTGCGTGGCGAGCACCAAGAGCAGGAACAGTGACCGTCCCCGGAACCGGTGACGGGCCGAGTAGTAAGCCGCGGGTACCGACACGAGCATCACGAGCACCGTGGCGCCCCCGGCGATGATCAGGCTGGCGCCGAGATTGCCGCCGAACCCGGTCTGCCAGATCGTGGTGAAGTTCTTGATCGTGAAATGGCTCGGCAGCAGATTCGCCGCCAGCAGCTGGTTGTTCGGCCGCAGGGCGGCGATCACCATCTCGAGGTACGGGAGCAGGAAGATCGCCGCGATGGCATAGGCGGCGATGCTCAGGCCCAAGGTGCGCCGGGTGAGCGGCCGGCGTGCCGGCCGCGCCGGAACCGGCTCGGCTTCGTCGGTTCCGGATGCGACAGGCAGCGATGGACTGCTGACGGCGCTCATCGTCAGGTCACCTGCTCCTTCCAGCGGCTGAACTTGAGGAAGGCAAGAACGACGACGATCACCAACAGGAAGTTCACGACCGACATGGCGGCCGCCTCGCCGATGAACGATTGCTTGAGGATGAACATGAACGTCGTGGTCGTGCTGGTCTCGTAACCCGGGCCGCCTCTCGTCATCTCCCAGATGATCGGGAACGAGTTGAAGACGTTGATCACGTTGATCGTGGTGGCAACGAGGATCGCCGGCCGAAGCAACGGCAGCGTGATCGTGCGATAGGCGTGCCAGCGCCCGGCGCCGTCGACGCGCGCCGCCTCGTAGAGCTCGGTGGGGATCGTCTGCAGGCCCGAAAGCAGCGCGTAGGTGGTGAATGGAAGCGACACGAAAATCGCTACGACCATCATCCACACCAGCGCCCAGACCGGTCTGCCTAACCAGTCCGCCTGGTTGGACCCCAGGTGGTGAACGATGCCGAGGGCATGCAGGATGATGTTGATCGCGCCGACGTTCGGGTCCAGCGCCCAGCGGAAGATCAACGCGGTCATCAGCACGGAAGCTGCCCACGGAGCGATCAGCGCCGTGCGCGCCGCGCGCCGCAGGAGGAAGTTCTGGTTGAAGAGCTGGGCCAGCGCCAGCGAGATCAGAAGGGTCACTGCCACCACGGCAACCACCCAGATGACCGTCCGCAGCACGACCCCCTTCAGCGCGGCCTCGTGCCACAGGTTGATGTAGTTCTTCGTGCCGGCGCTGCCGACAACGAAGCCGTCGGCGGCGATGTTCTGCAATGAACTGTGGACCAGCACCACCACCGGCCAGAGCACCACAACCGCGATCAGCGCCACCGCTGGTCCGATCCATAGCGCCGGTCGCAGCGAGCCGGCGACACGCGCCGTCCACGGGCGTCTGATCACTATCTGGGACTCAGTGGTCACGGTGCGCGCATTCGAACTCGCGGGAGACGATAAACCGGGGTGGGGCGCCCGCGCAGCGCCCCACCCCGCCAGGACGTCGTCAGCTCACTTTCTCCGCGGTGTTCTGGAGCGCACCGAGAACGCTGACCGGGTTCCCAGTGACGGCGGTCCCGATCGTGTTCTGGACCTGCGTCTTGACCTGCGCCCAGGTGGTGTTACTCGGATACTGAACCGAATGCGGCAGCGCCTTGATGAATGAGCCGAAGATCGGATCGCTGGCCAGTGCGTTGGCGGCCGTGGTGGTCGCCGGAAGCAGGTCGTACTCGCGATCGAACTGCAGCTGATACTTGTTCTGGTAGACGAAGTCCAAGAACTTCTTGATCTGCGCCTCGTGCCCGTTGGGCTTGAACGCGGCCACGTTGTCGCAGACGCCGAGCGTGTCGGTGAGCGGCCCGGCCTTGCCGGCGATCGCGATCGACTTCCAGTCGGACTGCTTCAGCACGCCGGCCTGCTGGATGATCGGTATGAGGGCGGGAGAGCCGTTGATCATGCCGATCTTGTTCTGCGCGAACTCCTCCCAGAGCGGGGTGCGGTTCTGAGTTCCGGGGTGTGGCTCGGTGTCGCCGGCGGCGACGAGACCCTTGAGGAACGTATAGGCGGCGACGTTCGGGGCGCTGTTGATCGTCCACTTGCCCTGGGCATCCTGGTAGTTGCCCCCGTCACCGAGGAACCACAGCAGCGACTCCGCCTGTGCCTCCTCGGGCCCGAGAGGAAGGCCAAAGCCGATCTTGCCCGCAGCCTTGATCTTGGCCGCGTCGGACTCGACGTCGGCCCACGTGGTCGGCGGTGAGGTGATACCCGCGCTCGCGAACAGCTTCTTGTTGTAGAACAGCGTGCGGGAGCTGGTCGTGAACGGCATGCCGTACTGGGTCCCGTTGTAGGTCCCCTGCTTGGCGAACACCGACAGCAGGTTTCCAGGATTTGAGAGGACCTGGCTGGCCGGATAGAGCAAGCCCTGCTGAGCGTAGGCCGAGAAATAGTCACCCTCGGTGATGTCCGGATAGTTGTGGTTCTGCACAAGCGTCTGGATCTGGCTGTCGAAGTTAGTCCACGGAACCACTGTGACCTTCACGTTGATCGACGGATTGGCCGTGTGGAAGGCGTTGACGATCCCTTGCCAGTACTTGGCACTGGTGTTACCGGGGCCTGTGCCGTAATCGGCCGCGACCAGCTTGAGCGTGACAGCGCCGCTAGACCCGCCGGAGCCGCCTGAGCTAGAGCTGCCACAGGCAGCTACGGCGAGCATCGCCGCGACCGCCATCGCCGCAGTGACGAATAGCCGTTTCCTCATGGGTTGATCTCCTCCTCCCGGTGACTCCGGAGTGTTGTGAGCTCGGGACGCTACAGGCTGCAGACGAAGTTGTCTAGACCAATTCATGGTTAACATGGTGTTAGCGCTCGGCCTGCCAGACCCCGGCCGCCATCACCGCCGTGACCTGGAGGTCGTCGTCGAGGACCACCAGGTCGGCCTGCCGTCGCGGGGCGATCGATCCGATCGATGCGTCCAGGCCGAGCACGCGCGCCGGGTTGGTTGACGCGGCCGCTGACGCGGTCTCGATGCTGAAGCCGCTGTCCTTGACCGCGCGGCGAAGTGCCTGGTCCATCGTCAGCGTGCTTCCGGCCAGCGACCGGGTACTAGCCAGACGCGCTTCACCGTCCTGCACGTGTACCTCCTGTCCAGCCAGAACGAAGCTTCCGTCGCCTACTCCCGTGGCGTCGATCGCGTCGGTGATCAGCACCGGGCAGCCGATCAGCTCTGCCACGAGCCCGATCATGGCTGGATGTACGTGCCGGCCGTCGTTGATCAGCTCGCACGAGATCCCTGCTTCCAGAGCCGCGCCGGCGAGCCCCGGCGCCCGGTGATGCAGCGGCGGCATGCCGTTGAACAGGTGGGTCACGTGAACTACGCCCGCGTGGATTGCCGCCGCCGCCTCCTCGTAGGTGGCATCCGAGTGCCCCATTGCGGGGATCACGCCGGCCTCTCGTAGGGGAGCGATCAGGCCCATCGCACCATCCAGCTCGGGAGCGAGCGTGATCATGCGCAGCGTGCCCTCGGCGGCGACAAGCATCCGATTCAGGATCGATGGATCGGGTGCGATCATGTGCGCCGCGTTCTGGGCACCGCGGCGCCGCGGCGACAGGAACGGACCCTCCAGATGCGACCCGAGGACGTGGCCGCGCACCGTCGGGCCCCGCCGCGTGAGCTCTGCCGCCCAGCGAAGCTGCTCGGACATCTCGGCCACGGACGCGGTCATGAGCGATACGAGCGTGGCGGTGGTGCCCCGCCCCCGATGAAATGCGACGGCGGCTTCCATCGCCTCGAGCGAGTGCGCCACACTGTGGCCGCCGCCGCCGTGCATGTGGAGATCCACGTAGCCCGGCAGCAGCCAGGCCCCGGCGAGGTCCACGACCGGCGCGTCGATCGCCGGCCGGCTCGCCTCGACCGAGACAACGGTGCCGCCGGCGATATGCACCCAAGCGTCGTCCAATACGCCGCCGGGTGTGACCACACGTCCACCGGCCAGGAGCTGCGCCGGCACGTCGATGACTGCGGGGACGGTCAGCCCTGCCTCGATCCCAATCGCGTCACCAGGGTCACTCGATCCCCCCTGAACCAGGTGCGGCCGAGCTCCACGGGCGTTCCGGAGGCATCGAAGTTCTGCCGTGTCACTACGAGCATCGGCGTCCCCACATCCACGCGGAGCGGCCCCGCCTCGCGCGGTGTCGCGGGCGCCGTCTCGATCGACTCCTCCCCGGTTTGCAGCTTGGTCTGATAGTGGTCGGAAAGGATCGCATGCAGCGATCCGTGCATTCGGATCAGACGTGTCAGCCCGGGGAACCTCCCGGCGGGGAGCCAGGAGGTCTCGACGGCGATCGGCCAGTTGTCGGCGAGCCTGCGACGCTCGAGCTTGTACACGGGGGCTCGCAAGCTGACTCCGAGCTGCTGGGCGAGGTCGGTGGTCGCGGCGATCCTGTGTGTGCCCAGCACCTCCGCCGATGGGGTGAAGCCACTCGCTCTGACCTGCTCGGTGAAGCTCGCCAAGTACAGCGGCCAAGTGATCTTCGGTTCGGCCACGTAGGTGCCGGAGCCCTGGCGACGGACGAGGCGACCCTCGACGACCAGTTCCCCGAGAGCCTGCCGGACCGTCGTCCGCGAGGTCTGCATCTGCAGCGCGAGTTCGCGCTCGGTCGGCACGGCCGCGCCTGGCTCGAGGGAGCCGATGAACTCGAGCAGGTGGCGTTTGACACCGTAGTACTTCGGCTCTGCCGCCCGCAGATCACCCGCGCTGGTCATCGAGATCCCGTGCTGTTCTCAATTGAGACGCAGACCTGTCTGGCGGTTGAACAGGTGTACTTCGGAAGCCTGGACGGCGACGCCGACGTGGTCGCCGATGCGGGGCACCGTGCGGCCATCGCAGCGGACCACCCACGGCTTGTCCTCCGGTGTGTCTCCCGAGGACTTGCCGTAGACGTAGGCGTCGGCGCCCAACTCCTCCACCAGCGCGACGGTGAGCGTAAGCGCGTCCGGCGTCTCCGCCGCCGCCAGGCCGGCCGACTCCGGCCGGATCCCGATGATGACCTCGTCCGGCCCAGCCGCCCGCGCGGCGCTCAGGGTCTCCGCGGGCAGCGCCAACGTCGTGCCACCGATCAGCGCGCCCCCGCCGACGAGCTTGGCCACCCGCAGGTTCATCGCCGGCGAGCCGATAAAGCCGGCAACGAAGACGTTGGCCGGGTTCTCGTAGAGGCTGCGTGGCGTGTCGACCTGCTGCAAGCGCGCGTCGTTGAGCACGGCGACGCGATGACCCATCGTCATCGCCTCCACCTGGTCGTGGGTCACGTAAAGAGTCGTGGTCCCCAGGCGCGCCTGCAGGCTCGCGATGTTCGCCCGCGTCTCGACCCGCAGCTTGGCGTCGAGATTGGATAGCGGTTCGTCCATCAGGAAGACGCTCGGCTCCCGCACTATCGCGCGGCCCATCGCTACGCGCTGGCGCTGCCCCCCGGACAGCGCCTTGGGCTTGCGATCGAGGTAGTTCTGGAGGTCGAGCAGACCGGCCGCCTCTCTGACCTTCGCGTCGCGCTCCTGCTTGGGCAAGCCGCGCAGTCTGAGGGAATAGCCCATGTTTTGAGCGACGGTCATGTGCGGATACAGCGCGTAGCTCTGGAAAACCATCGCGATGTCCCGATCCTTCGGGGCCTTCCGGGAGACGTCCGCGCCGTCGATCCGGATCTCGCCGGCGGTGGTCGCTTCCAGTCCGGCGAGCATCCGAAGCGCCGTCGACTTCCCCGAACCGGACGGACCCACGAGCACCATGAACTCGCCGTCGTCGACCTCGAGGCTGAGTTCGGCGACCGCGGGGGCGGTCATCCCCTCATACACGCAGGTCGCGTCGATGTAGCTGATAGTCGCCATCGCGGGTATCCTCGTCGGCCAGACCCGACGAGGGGCAGATCAGGAACACAACTGGTCTAGACCATTTGCCGCCCGGAAACGTATCGGACCCACGACGGTGTCGTCAAGTCCGGGGTGGGACGTGACTCGTGCTAAGCGATGACTACTCGAACGCCGCGCTCGCGCAGGCGGTCGAGTTCGGGGGCGGGCGCACTGCTGTCGGTGACGAGCGTATGGATCTGCTCCGTGCCGCAGATCCGGGCGAAGCCCCGCGTGCCCAGCTTGGACCCGTCGGCGACGATCATCACGTGGTCCGATCGACGCGCCATCAACTGGTTGATACTCGCCTCGCCCTCGTGATGGGCGGTGGCTCCGAGGGCGGCGCCCAACCCGTCGACGCCGAGAATCGCGTAGTCGAGCGCCAGCGTCTCGAGCACGAGTGTCGCCAGAGGGCCGATCAGCTCGTAAGACTGGGGTCGGGAAACTCCACCGGTCACGACGATCTTGACGTGTGGGCGGACCGCGAGCTCGTTGGCGATGTTGAGCGCGTTGGTGACCACGGTGGTCGTAGGTTCACCACGCGCCTCGTGCAGGTCTCCACGCGTCGCGATCGCGCGCGCCACCTCAGTGGTGGTGGTTCCCCCGTTGAGCGCGACCGTCGCGCCGGCGGGGATCAAATCGGCGGCGGCTACGCCGATCCGCTGCTTCTCCGTGGCGTGCCGCGCGGTCTTGTACCGAAGCGGAAGGTCGTACGCAACCGAGTTGCGCTTGGCGCCGCCTCGGACGCGCGTCAACATCTGCTGGTGGGCGAGCTCATCGAAGTCCCGTCGAATCGTCGCCAGCGATACCCCGAGCCGCTCGGCCGCCTCCTCGACCGTCAATCGATCGCGCCCCGCCACGAGGTCGAGGAGCTCGTTCCAGCGCTCATATCGGGACAGGCTTCTCTTCTCCTCCGATCGCGATCGAGGCAGAAGTGTACGCGAGAGGTTGCACGTCTCGTGCTCGATTATGCTGTAAATATCCCTGCTTCACGCAGTTAAGTACCATCTCGGAGCATCAGGCCCGGTCGCCGGGTCACGAGAGCCGTCGAGATGATCGGAGATGCCGAGCGCGTGTCATTCGCCGCCGAGGAGATCGCAAGCCAGCCGGAATGTTGGGAGCTCGCCGCGCGCCACGCCGCGAGGGCGACGAGTCAGCTGCCGGCTCCGGGGGAGCGCGTCGCGGTGGTGGGCTGCGGCACCTCGTGGAACATGGCGACCGCCTATGCGGCGCTTCGGGAGACCAGCGGCGCCGGCGAGACCGACGCGGTGGCGGCTTCGGAGGCTATGGGCACGCGGCCGTACGACCGAGCCGTGTTCCTCTCGCGCTCCGGCTCGACGACCGAGGTGCTCGACGCGATCGACCGTTTCCCGCCCGGCACTCCAACGCTTGCGATCACCGCGGACGGCGCAACGCCGATCGTCGACGCCGTCGATTCCGCGATCGTGCTCGATTTCGCCGACGAGCGCTCGGTCGTGCAAACCCGGTTTGCCACCAGCGCGCTCGTCCTGCTCCGTGCGCATTTGGGCGAGAACGTTCAGCCGCTCGCCGAGGCCGCGGCGCGAGCGATCGCGGCCCCCCTTCCGGAGGGCGCGACCGAGCGCACCCAGTTCACATTCCTGGGCCACGGCTGGACCGTAGGCCTTGCGCATGAGGCGGCGCTGAAGCTTCGCGAGGCGGCCAGGGCCTGGACCGAGTCGTATCCCGGCATGGAGTTTCGGCACGGCCCGATCAGCGTGGCCGACGCGAACAGCCTCATATGGTCGTTTGGACCGGCGCCCGCTGGGCTGGACGAAGATCTCCTGCCCACCGGCGCGATCCTGGTCGCCTCAGAGCTGGATCCCCTCGCCGATCTGATTCGTGCTCAGCGACTCGCGGTCGAGCTCGCGCACCTTCGGGATCTCGATCCGGACAATCCGCGTCACCTTGGCCGCTCGGTGATCCTACGTCCGTGAGCGCTCCGCCTCCGGGCCCTTAGATGACCGTGCTCGGCTTGGACGTGGGAGGCACCGCGCTCAAGGCCGTTGCGGTCGCCGGCGACGGAACGATTCTGCGCCGGGCTCGAGCGCCCACCGATCGCCACGCCGGGTCCGAGGCCGTGATCGACAAGGCCGTCGTCCTGCTCGACACACTGCGGGAGGCGCTTCGCGAAGACGGAGAGCCGCCGCAGTCAATCGGCGTCGTGGTGCCGGGGGTCGTCGACGAGGCCGCGGGAGTTGCCAGCTTCTCCGCGAACCTTGGCTGGCGTGAAGTCCCCCTGCGCCGGCTCCTCGAAGCTCGGCTCGGCCTCCCGGTCACGCTCGGTCACGACGTGAGTGCGGGGGCGCTTGCCGAGGGGGCCGTGGGCGCAGCACGCGGTGTTCGGGAGTACGCGTTCATCGCTGTCGGTACGGGTCTCGCCGCCGCGCTCGTACTCGAAGGGCGCCTGTGGCGTGGGGCACACGGTCTGGCCGGCGAGCTGGGGCATGTCCAGGTAGAGGCTGCGGGAGCTTCATGCGGCTGTGGCAAACGCGGATGCCTGGAGACGGTCGCCTCCGCCGCCGCGATCGCCCGCCGATACAACGCTCGGGCGGGCGCGGGGTCGAATCTCGATGCCGCCGGCGTCTGGAAGCGGCGCGCGGAGCAGGATCCGGTCGCCGTGGCGGTGTGGGCCGAAGCGATCGACGCATTGGCCCGGACGCTCGCCCAGATGCAAACGGTGCTCGACCTCGACTTGATCATCGTCGGCGGCGGCCTCGTTCGCGCGGGCGAGGAACTGCTCGAGTTGCTCGCCTCGGGCATCGGCGGCCGGCTCGCATTCGAGCACCGCCCCCAGCTGGCGCTTGCCGCGCTCGGCGACCAAGCCGGGTGCGTCGGTGCGGCGATGCTCGCGGCGCGCCGATCCCACGAGGACTCCTGACCGACATGCGCGCGGAGGCCAAATGGGAGTGATCCTGTGCGCGACCCCGAACGCCGCGCTCGATATCACGTACTCCGTCGGGCGGCTCGTCGCCGGGCAAACGCACCGCGTCACCGCGGTCTCCTCTCGCGCGGGCGGAAAGGGCATCAACGTCGCGCGCACGCTGGACGGGCTCGGAATCTCCGGCCTCACGATGGGCTTCGTCGGGGGTGAGGCTGGTCGTGCGATCCGCGCCGACCTGGAGGCGGCGGGCCTCCCCCATGAGCTGGTCCAAATCGACGGCCCGTCGCGTCGGACCGTCACGATCGTCGCCGAGGAGACGACCGGGTTCTACGAACCCGGCGCGCCGATCACGCACGACGAGTGGCAGACGTTCCTGGACCGATACCAATCGCTCCTCGGGGGCGCCGACGCCGTGGCCCTGTGCGGAAGCCTCCCGCCGGGGGCGCCGCCCGACGCGTACGCGACGCTGAGCACGCTTGCACACGGCGCCGGCGTCCCGGTGGCTTTGGACGCGGACGGTGAGGCACTGTCGCTGGCCCTCGTGGGCCGGCCCGACGTTGTCAAGGTCAACGCCGATGAGGTCGCGCGCGCGACAGCCGAGATCGAGCCGCGCGTCGGCGCCGAGCAGCTCCGGGCCGGGGGCGCCGGCGCCGTCGTGATCACGCACGGCGCGGACGGAATATCGGTGTTCTGCCCGGAAGGCCAGTTCCACGCCCGGCCGCCC
This sequence comes from uncultured Solirubrobacterales bacterium, assembly GCA_963834625.1. Taxonomy (GTDB): domain Bacteria; phylum Actinomycetota; class Thermoleophilia; order Solirubrobacterales; family Solirubrobacteraceae; genus Palsa-465. The sequence continues at coordinate 770,782 of CAWICM010000003.1, forward strand.
GAGCACGTGGCGGGGAATCCCACCGGTGCGGGAGATGCGGCGATGGCCGCGCTCACGTTGGGGCTCGCACGCGGGCAGGCTTGGCCTGTGCAGCTGGCCGACGCGGCGGCGCTCTCGGCGGCCGCGGTCAGATCCTCGGTCGCCGGCGACTTCGACCGGGAAGCGTTCGCGCGCTGGCGCCACCTGGTCGAAGTTGCACGAATTGCTTGACAGCGGCATCTTGATGCGTGAAGATCGATGGATCTTGCACGTTCGAGCATGAAGTGTGCATGAGCGTGCTCGTCCGTCCTGCCCGGGCGGCGGCGTCCGAGTCCCGGCCTGGGTGATTACTGGGAGGTAGGAACCGTGAGCATCCGCTCAGCAGCCGCGAGCCGTCTTCGGCACGCCGCAGTCATCTCAGCGTTGACCTTGGTTGCCGCATCGGCGCTCGCCGGCGCAGCCCACGCGGGCTCCCGGGCTCGAGCATCCGAAGCCGGCTCGCCGCCAGGCGCGGCCCAGTCGATGCCGCAGATCGTCCCCAAACCGGCCTCGATGCAGGTTGGCGACGGGTGGTTCACGCTCACCCGCCACACCCGCATTGCCGTACGTGGCGGCGCCCAGGCACAGGCGGTCGGCGAAGACCTCGCGAACTACCTGCGGCCGGCAACCGGATACCGCTTGCCCGTCAACGGACGCGGCGGCCGCGGGGACATCTCGCTGAGCATTGCTCCCGGGGCCGCGGTCAGCTCCGATCCCGACGGAGAGGGCTACCGACTCGACGTCAGCCCTCGCGGCGTGCAGCTGGTGGCCAGCACCGCGCACGGCCTGTACAACGGCGTACAGACGATCCGCCAGCTACTGCCGGTGTGGATCAACTCGAGCTCGGTCATGCCGGGCCCATGGACGATGCGGTCGGTCCAGATCACCGACTTCCCTCGCTACACCTACCGCGGGGTGATGCTCGACATCGCCCGCCACTACGAGTCGCCCGCAGCCGCCGAACGACTGATCGACCAGGCCGCCGCATACAAGATCAACGTGTTCCACCTGCATCTGAGCGATGACCAGGGATTCCGACTGGTGATCAACGGCTTCCCGAACCTCACCCAGATCGGCGGTCAGGGCTCCGTCGGCACCGACGGACGCACCATGGACCCGGGTGGCTTCTGGACCCAGGCCCAGTACCGCCAGGTGGTCGCCTATGCACAGGCGCACTTCATGACGCTCATCCCAGAAGTCGATTCGCCGGGTCACAACAACGCGATCATCATGTCGGAGTGGGACGACACCGCGAACCCGTTGCTCAACGGTCATCCGCAGGACATCAACTGCAGCGCGAACAATCCGCCGATGTGGGATTACACCGAGGATGTCGGCTACAGCGCGCTGTGTCCCGACAGTCAGAACACCTGGACGATCATGACCGCGATCATCGACCAGCTGGCCGCCCTGACGCCCGGTCCGTACCACGATCTGGGCGGCGACGAGGTTCCGTCGACGATCCTCACCCAGTCGCAGTACGCCGCCTTCATCAACAAGGAGGCGGGCATCGTCCAGGCCGCCGGCAAGACCGTGATGGGCTGGGCCGACATCGCAGGGGCGGGAACGAACCTGCCCCAGGGTTCGGTCGCCGAGTACTGGAACCCGGCATCCGGCTCGGACCCCGGGACCGAGACCGGAACCGAGGCCGTGGCCAAGGGAATGAAGGTCGTGATGGCTCCCGCGAACCACACGTACCTGGACCAGAAATACGTGGCGGGCAGCGCCGGCAACATCCCGCCGACCCTCGGGCTGAGCTGGGCCTGCAACACCGGCTGTGACGTCGACCAGTTCTACAACTGGGACCCCGCCAGCTACGTCACCGGAGTCACGGACAGCAATGTCATCGGCGTGGAAGGCGCAATGTGGGGGGAGACGGTGGTCAACCTGAGCAACGTCGACTACATGGTGTTCCCACGGCTGCCCGCGCTCGCTGAGGTTGGCTGGTCGCCGAAGGCCGACCGCACGTCGGAGCAGAGCCCGGCCTACCAGGATTTCGTCGGCAGGCTGGCCGCGCAGGGCGGCCGGTTCCTGGCCAGCGGCGTCAACTTCTATCCGACGCCCGAAGTGCCTTGGCGGCTCGACCTGTCGGCGGGGCGCCAGACGACCGGGCACGACGGCGCCGTCCACGGCACGCTGGCGACCCTGTCCGCGCCCGGCCGTCCGACGAGCGCGATCACAACCACAATCAACTGGGGCGACGGAACGACCAGCAGCGGGTCGGTGACCGGCACACCGGCGACACCGACCACGGTCAACGGCCTGTACACGGTCGGCGGAAGTCACCGGTATACCCGCGCGGGCCAGTACCTCGTCACAGTGACGGCAACCGCGGCAGGGACCCCGACGGCGTCCAGTCGGTTCCTGGTGGAGGTGCCGGGGCGACGGCACTAACTAACACGCGCGCCGTCGGTCGGGGCGTCAGGGACGTTACGAGCGCCTCGAGGGCCGCGATCGCAGGTCTAAGATCGTCGAGGTGGCGAGCGGACGGTGCTAACTCTCAGCCTGAATCGACCGCCCGGAGACCAGCATGAGCCGCCCGCAGCTCACGGCCCAGTGGCCGACCAGGTCTGGATATTGGTGGTGCACGAGAAGGCGGTCCCATCGTTGAACGTGACGTCCTCGCGCAACTGCCCGCCAACCCGCTCGGATCCGGCTGAGGTCAATCCATGGAAGTGACCCGCCAGCGAATATGTGAACTGGGCGGACACGCCGTTTAGGAGGCCGCTTTGCGTGGCGGACGCGCTGAATGAGCCGTCGGCGTTGATCGGAATTGATGCGAACTGGAGCTGGTCGTCGAACGTCTTCGTCGGCACGCACTGAAGCGCGGTCGAGACCGTGAGGTTCTCGATCTGCGTGCTGTCGGCCGACACGGTCAGCGAGAGCCCGAAGCTCTGCGAGCTCGACCCTGAGTAGCTGCCCGGATGGGGCGGCGCGGCCGTCTGCGTTCCTTGCGTGTCACGCGTGGCCGACCAGGTCAGTAGGTTCGTCGTGCACGAGAAGGCGGTGCCGTTGTCGAACGTGATGTCCTCGCGGAGCTGCCCGCCGACCCGCTCCACCCCCGCAGCGGTGGGGCCATGGAAATGCCCGGTCAGCGTGTAGGAGAACTGAGCCGAGGCGCCAAACAGCACCCCGGTCTGCGTAGCCGTCCCGCTGAACGAGCCGTCGGCGTTGATCGCGATCGACGCGAACTGAAGCTGATCGTCGAACGTCTTCGTCGGCGCGCATTGAAGCGCGGTCGCCACGGCTACATCCTCGATGTGCGAGCTATCAGGCGACACATTCAGCGAGAGGCCGAAGCTCTGCGAGCTGGACCCCGAGTAGCTGCCCGGAGGAGGTGGCGAAACCGCTGTTCCCTGCGTGTCACGCGTGGCCGACCAGGTCAGTAGGTTCGTCGTGCACGAGAAGGCGGTGCCGTTGTCGAACGTGATGTCCTCGCGGAGCTGCCCGCCGACCCGCTCCACCCCCGCAGCGGTGGGGCCATGGAAATGCCCGGTCAGCGTGTAGGAGAACTGAGCCGAGGCGCCAAACAGCACCCCGGTCTGGGTAGCCGTCCCGCTGAACGAGCCGTCGGCGTTGATCGCGATCGACGCGAACTGAAGCTGATCGTCGAACGTCTTCGTCGGCACGCACTGAAGCGCGGTCGCCACGGCTACATCCTCGATGTGCGAGCTATCAGGCGACACATTCAGCGAGAGGCCGAAGCTCTGCGAGCTGGACCCCGAGTAGCTGCCCGCAGGCGGTGCCGAGGCGGTCTGCGTTCCCTGGTTGTCACGCGTCGCCGACCAGGTCAGTAGGTTCGTCGTGCACGAGAAGGCGGTGCCGTCGTTGAACGTGACGTCCTCGCGAAGCTGGCCGGCGACATTCGTTCCCGTGAATCGCCCACTGAACACGTAGGTGAATTGAGCGGAGGCGCCAAACATGACCCCCGTCTGGGTAGCCGTCCCGCTGAACGAGCCATCCGCGCTGATCGGGATCGACGCGAACTGAAGCTCGTCGTCGAAGTTCTTGGTAGGCGTGCACCCGAGCGCCGTCGGGGTGACCACGTCCTCGACTTGCGTGCCGTTCGGCGACACGTACAGAGTGAGGCCAAAGCTTTGTGAGCTGGACCCGGAGTAGCTTCCCGGCAACGCGCCGGACGGTCCGCTGAGCGAGAACGACGCGCTCACCGACTGATCGACGCTGAGTGTCACCGTGCAGGTCCCAACGCCGGTGCAACCGCCGCCCGACCAGCCGGCAAAGCTCGATCCCGACGCAGGCGAGGCGGTGAGCGTCACCACGGTTCCGCCTGGGAATGTGCGTGTGCACGTCCCGGGGCAAGCGATACCCGAGCCCGACACGCTGCCGGAGCCACTGCCCGCGAGCGTCACCAACAAAGTGTGCGTGGGCGCAGGGTTTGCCGTGAAGCGCGCTGTGATTGACCGGTTCGTATTCATCGTCACCTTGCAAGTGCCAGTGCCGGCGCAGGTGCCGCCCGACCAGCCGGCAAAGCTCGACCCAGAGGCCGGAGACGTGGTCAGCGTCACCACGGTTCCGGCCGGGAGGGCACGCGAGCAAGTCCCGGGACAAGCGATCCCCGAGCCCGACACGCGCCCCGAACCACTCCCAACGAGAGCTACGGATAAAAGACGCGCTTCTCGCGCGGCGCACGGCTTGTATGTCCGCGTCACGGTCACGCTGCGCCCGTCCGTCGTCCTCGCGGTAATCGACAGCGTGAACTTGCTGCTTGGAAGGCCCGTCAGCTTGACCGGCTTGCTGAGCTGCGGGCGCTTGATGGTTTTGAAATGCCTGCCGTTGATGTACACGTTCAGCGTCCGCCAGGTGACGCCCGCCAGAGCGCGCAACTGCACCGTGAGCGTATGCCCGCTGATGCAGGCTACGCCGGATGGGAGGGTGAACGCCGAAGCCGGCGAGATGCGCCTCGGGTGCCCCGCCGCGGTGCCACCAATCGCCAACAAGAGGACCACCGTGGTAACGGCTACACACCTGGTCTTGGTCGGCAGACCGGCAAGTCGGCGAGGACCCCCACTCTTGACCGACTCGCCAAATGGCCGACACGCGCGGCGGGCATCGGTAGACACTGCGCCCTCCTGAATTCCGGTCCTCATGGAATGCGGCCTCGTCCGTGTCGGCGAGCCGGCGTATGTCTCGCAGTGCCCCGCCGCACGAGATCCGTCGAACGCGGCCAGCAAATATTATTCCCAACCTATAGCTTTAGTCAGTTCCGCGCAAGGTAAGCCAACAGTCCGAAATCTGACGTCGCGTCGCGTCGGGTCGCGCTAAGAAGATGGCGCCCGCGGGGTACTCGGCGCTTCTATGTGAACTTCCGCGAGCGCGCTCGCCGCGTCCTGGCCCAGTTCCTGGACTGAGGAGTACCTGTCCTCGGGACGCTTCGCCATGGCTCGGCGTATCACCTCGTCGACCCGCTCGGTCAGCCCTGCCCGGCGCGAGCTGGCCGCCGGCGGGTCTGAGCTGACGTGGGCGAACATCTTCGCCACATCGCTATCGCGTTCGAAGGGCACCGCTCCGGTCAGCACCTGATAGAGCACGCAGCCGAGCGCGTACACGTCCGTGCGAGCGTCGACCGGTTCGCCGTTGATCTGCTCGGGAGGCATGTAGTCGACAGTGCCGACCGGTATCCCGGCCTCGGTCACCGCCGTCGTGGAGTCCACACGACGGGTGATGCCGAAATCGGTCAGATAGAGGTGGTCGTTGGCGTCGATCAGCATGTTCGCCGGCTTGACGTCCCGGTGAACCAGGCCGTGAGCGTGCGCTGCGGCGAGCGCCCCGGCGGCTTGACCGATCAGGCGGGAGGCTCGATCTGGCGCCAGCGGACCCTCCGCCTGCAGCAGCGTCCGCAGGTTCACGCCGTCGACGTATCGCATCGCCAGGAACAGGAGATCGCCCTGTCTGCCGGCCTCGTATATCGGCACGACGTTCGGATGGTCGATCGAGGCGGCGATGAGCGACTCTCGCTGGAAGCGGGCTCGGAATTCGGCGTCATCGGCCTGTTCTGGAACGATCACCTTCAGCGCGACGCTGCGGTCGAGCGATAGTTGGGTTGCCCGATAGACGACCGCCATGCCGCCGCGGCCGACCTGCTCCTCGACGCGGTAGTCGCCGATGATCTGACCGGGCGTGATCGTCTTGGCCAGGTGCTCGACCGACTCGGACAGGGTCCGCAGCTGGCGGGTGGTCATGAGCGCGTCGACGCCGGCACCTCCCGCCCCGGCCAGCACCAGCCCCAGGGCGGGATAGACCAGCGACACGATCCGTCCGCCATCGAAGGTCAGCTGTGCGGCAACGAACCACAGGGCGAGCGCAACCACCGACCCGCCGAGGACGTAGAGGGCCGGGAGCCGGAGCGCGAGCACGATGGGAACCGCGGTGGCGAGGAGTACGAGGACGATGTCGATCCACCCCGGCACCGAGCGCAAAGGAAAGCCGGCCAGGATCGTGGCGAAGGCGTTCGCGTGAACCTCGACCCCGGGCATCGGCGTGCTCGATTCCGGCGTCTGCACGATGTCTCCCAGCAGGGGATCCGTGGCCCCGACCAACACGGCCTTGCCACGAAACACGGATGCCGGAACACGTCCTCGCACCACGTCGAGGAATGAGACCGTGCGATAGGTGCCCGCTGGACCGGCGTAGTCGATCCAGGCCGAGTTGTTCGGAAAGTCGCGCTGCGACACCTGATGGCCCAGCCACAGCTGGGAGGCCTGGACCGAGAACGACGGGAGTTCGACGGGGGCGTACAGAAACCGGCGCACGACGCCGTCCGAGTCGGTCGGGATCCCGACGCTGCCGAGCACCGCGCCGAGGCTCGACGGATGCTGGAGCCCCAGAATCGGGACCGGCCCGGCATCGGTGTCGTGCGTCGCGAGCACGACCGGCCGCGCGGCGGAGATCGCGCTCTCGAGGGCCGGGGTTCCCGCGCTGTTGCCGATGAACTGGAAGTCGATCGCGATCAGCCGTGCCCCGTCACGGTGCAGGTCGTTGATCAGCTCGGCGTGGACCGCTCGAGGGACGATCCCACCCGCCGTTGCCAGCGCGCCGATGCTCCGCTGGTCGAGGCCGACGATCACGACGTCACCGCGCGGCCGGTCGGCCCCCCGGACGTGAAACCGCGCGTCGACGCTGCTCAGCTCGAGCGAATTCAAGAGGCCCGTTCCGCGCGCCACGAGGGCGATCGCGGCGGCCGCGACGAACACAGCGAGCAACAAACCACGTCGTCCGACCGGTCCGATCAAGCGCCGCGGGTCGACAGATGCTGCCCTCCCCATGCGCCGCCAGTTTGACTCCCGATCCGGCCGTCGTCAACGAGCGCGGCCATTTTGCAGAACACCCTCGCGAATGAGACGTTAGAGTCAATCTGTGCGACGGAGGGCGATTCTCGCCGCGTGCGGGCTGTCGGTGGCGATCCTCTTACTCGGAACCGCCGCCGCTGCGGCGAGCGGTGGCCAGGGACGTGCTAGGGCCGGCGGATCCGCGGCGGGGCGCGTGGTTCGAGCCGTGGCGACGCCTGCCAGGCGCAAGCCAAAGCGTTCGGGCTGTGGATCGGCGTGCCGCCAGCTGGGGATCCCGCAGGGAGTGGGCGGCGCTTACTGCGGCGCGCAGCCGTGGCTCACCAGCGCGAGCGTCAAGGCGTCCACGACGCTGAGCGTCCCCGTCCCCAACGTCAACCCGGTGAACGCGGGCGATCTGCTCCTCGCGGCGATCGACAGCCAGACGGGCGGCATCGTCCCCCCGTCCGGCTGGACGGAGGTGCCGAACACCGAGTACTCGGTTGGCGCATCCGTCCACCTCCAGGTCTTCTACAAGATCCCGATCCCGCTGAGCACGCCGAACAAGCTGCGAGCCCAGACCTACGTGTTCAGGTCGCCGAGCGCACAGGCAATGACCGGGACGCTGACCGACTACGAGGACGTCAGCCAGAGCCAGCCGATCGCGGCCTCCGGCGGCCAGGCCAATCCGGCCTCATCCACCCAGGTCCTCGCACCCTCGGTCACTCCGATGACCCCTCACTCGCTGCTCGTGTTCGTCGGTGCCGCCGGAGGTCCCGAAAAGTGGACGGCGCCCGCGGGCATGACCGCGCCGACGGCGGTGGCTCCCAACATGCCGATCCACGGTCCGTCGCCGAAGTTCCCATATCCGCCGAACGGGGTCGGCATGGCGTTCGCACGGTGGTCCTCCGCCGGCGCGACCGGTGCTCGCAGTGCCGGCATCACGACCTCGGGCAGCAGCGTCGCCGACCTGATCGCGCTGAACGTTCCCGCGCCGACCACATGTCCAAAGCTCCGGATCCTCAACCGGCGCACGTCCTTCCCCGCGGGCCGTCATCGCCAAAGCGGTCCGCTTCTGGAGGCCGGTCCAAACGGCGTGGTCCCGATTCGGCTGCACTGCCAATGGACGGCCCCGTGCCGCGGAGCGATCGGCGTCTTCAGCACCGGGCTGGTATTGCTGGCAGCGGAGGACATCACCGTTCCCGCCGGGCAGACCCGCACGCTGCCGATCAACACGTGCAGCCTCAGCTCGAACTGCCCCGGCCGCAAGTACGCGCAGCCCATCCTGAACCACAGCCACACCGTCATGGTGGCCATCCAGATCATCGCCGCGACATCGAACGGACAGCTCATCCCGGCCGTCCAGAACGGCGCCGTGGTGGGCGAACTGCAGATCAACCGTCGATAAACGGCGCGGCATGTGCGCCTCGACCGAACAGCAGCGACAGCGCCGATGAAGCTTCTCGTCACCGGCGGCGCCGGGTACATCGGCTCGATCGTCGCCCGAGTCCTGCTTTCGGGCGGCCACGAAGTCGTCGTTCTCGACAACCTGCAGCAGGGCCATAGGCTGGCCGTGCCCTCAGGAGCGAGGCTGGTCGTAGCGGACCTACTCGACTACGAGGCCGTCGCCGGCGTCGTTGCTCAGGGGTTTGACGCGGCGCTGCATTTCGCAGGACTCGCGCTGGTGGGGGAGTCTGGAACCCATCCCGAGCGCTATTACCGGACGAACATCGAAGGCAGCCTGAACCTGCTCGAGGCGATGCGATCAGCCCAGGTTCGACGCCTGGTGTTCTCGTCGACATGCGCCGTGTATGGGCAGCCGGACGTGGTGCCGATCCCCGAGGGCGCGCCACCGAGGCCCACGAATGCCTACGGCCGCTCGAAGCTGGCGGTCGACTGGATGATCGGCGACTTCTGCCGGGCCCACGGGCTTGGGGCGGTAAGCCTGCGCTATTTCAACGTCGCGGGCGCGAGCGATGGCCTCGGGGAGGATCACGACCCCGAAACACACCTCATTCCGAACATCTTGCGCGCCGCGCTGGGAACGAACCCATTCGTCGAGATCTATGGAACCGACTATCCCACCCCGGATGGGACAGCGATCCGGGATTACATCCACGTCGACGATCTCGCTCTAGCCCACGTTCTCGCGCTGCAGGCCACCGACAGCGGGAGCCACCGGATATTCAACCTGGGGAACGGAACCGGCTTCTCTGTCCACGAGGTGATCGCGGCCGTGGAAGGGGTCACCGGGATTCGCGTCAGGACAAAGCAGTCGCCGCGCCGACCCGGAGACCCGGCCAAGCTCGTCGCCGCCAGCGACCTCATCCGCTCCGAACTCGGGTGGGAGCCACGCAAACCGGCGCTCGATGAAATGGTCGCGGACGCCTGGGCCTTCGCCCGGACACATCCAAATGGTTACGCAGCCTAGGACTGGGACGGGAGCTTCCCCGACGGTCAAGCGGACTGCTGACTGCGCCGGTCGCGATTGTCTGCGCTATGGCCTCGCCTGCTGGCGCCAAGCCAGCGGGTCTTAGCCATCGATGTTCTGACAGGCCGCCGAGGCCTGCCACCAACTGTTTCATTCGGAACCGTTTCAGGTCGTCGCTGTGCAGCAGCGGCACGAGGAGTCTCCGTCCGCCGAGCCTGTTCGAGGCCGAGTGACTCGCGCCACCCTGCGCGACCGACTTCAGCAGCGAGAATTACGAACCTCTGAAGAACGCTGGTAGGTGTCCAGCGACAGGGGTGAAGCCCGGGAGACGGGCCAAAGGCTGATCGCGGCGCGACGGCAGGCTTCGTTTAGGACGCGGTTGCTTCGAGCTCTTTATGAGTTGAGTAAGTCTGCGATCGCGTGCCGTAACCCGTGTCCACTAACGCGATAAGTAACACAGAGAGCAAAATCCCCATTGCCTCCCGGCGCACAGCCCCGAGGCCGGGCCAAGACAGGAATTGGATTCGATGAGCAGCACTAACCCTGAAGACAACTTAACCCCGGCCGAGATCCAGAGTCTCGACCGCCTCGAGGCGACAACGCAGGACGGCCTGGGAACGTATGTCCAGGTCGGCGACGCCCTGACCGAGATCCGGGATCGGCGCCTTTACCGCGACACCTACCCTTCGTTCGAGACCTATGTCCGCGATCGGTGGGACGTCAAGGTCCCGAACGACCATTCGCTGCCGGCAGTCCACAGGAAACCGTGCGAGGCCCTCGCGAAAGCCTGCGAACAGACTCTTGCTGCTCTGGGCAATGACGAGCAAATGGTCATCGAGTTCCAACTCGCCGTACGCAGGCAACGGGAGACGGGCCAGCTCGGGAACGGACCTCATGTGGTCGAGGGGGTCGCCCAGCTCATCTACGACGAGCTGGTCCCCGCGCTTCGTTGGCTCCTGGCCCAGGCGGGCGGCACTATCGCGGAGGTTGCGCACCAACTCGAGAGCCGTGCCGTCGACATCAACGACGGTGCCCGTGAGCAGCTACGAGACGACGTTCTCGTCCTCGAGGACGAGCTCGAAGCGGTCAAGGCGTTGCTCGTCAGTTTCATCGACTGGGATTCGGAGCTCGGGCGGCTGATCGAAGGCGAGATCCCCCCGCGCGAGACCGACATGGATACTGAGGACGACGACTGAGAGCTACTCCGCGGGCACGGAGGCGTGTGGCTCGTCTTGATGGGGGGGCGGCGCATGGGTGGGCGGGGGCTACGATGATGTCTGAGTGTCTGAGAAACCCGCCGCCCGAAGCGTGAAGATCGCCGCCGATGAGCGGACCGGCTGGTCATCGGAGCGCCCCCGCGCCCACGGCGCGCCGCCCCGCCCCGTCGACGTGTCAGTCCGCTGCCGCGTGCTGGCTCCCTCCGACCGGCTGCGCTACTCCCCCGCGAGCCTGCTCATCATCACCGGCGCCGACGCCTCCCACCCCGCCCAGTTCGCCGAACGAGTCATCCAGGAACGCGGCGCGATCCTCGCGCCCGCCCGCGTAAGGGCGCTCCTCGCCGGCAAGGTCCCCGACAGCGAAATCGACGCGCGCGCCGGCGAACTGCTCGCCGGCGCCGTCCTGAAACGACTGCGCTCCGAGCAGACCGTCGTTCTCCCCCTCGAAGGCCTCGACGCCTCCGAACGCGAACGCTACGTCCGCCTCGCGCACGGCCTCAGACGCCCCCGCCACCTCATCCTCCTCGACGCCCCCCGCGAACAAGTCCACGACGAGGAGCGACCCGCCCTCGACGAACTCCGCCGCACGCTCAACGCCGGCGAACTCGGACTCCAAGGCTTCCAAACCGCACTCCGCCTCAGCGGCCACGCCCTCACCGAACTCAAACGAATCGTCTTCGCACCCCCACCACGCGACGACTAACCCCCGCCGAAAGGGACGCCGCGTCGCGGGGGGGCCACAACGCCCGTGCACGGGTCGCTGCGGAGCGGATTGCAGATTCCGTGTCGCAGCTACGTCAGGGAATTGGCGTGCACATCGTGCAGGCGCCGAAGAAGGCAGACGACGCAGTGGTGTTCTTTGACCGTCGCCTGCCAGCCCGTCGCCTCGGCGCCGGCCGTTAGGGGGACCGGGCGGGAGGTCGTTACCTGGACGTCGACCTGGCTGAAGAACCCGCCGCCGGTCGCCATCTCCCCGGCATCGCAGTCCGCGGAAGCGGTCGCCGAGGCGTTCGAGGCAACCGCGGTAGCGCTGCCGATTCGCATCACGACGTTGACCGGCCCGGGAGCGCCGCGTACGACGTGCCGCCTAGGGCGATGCACAGCGCAAGCACCGCAAGTACGTTCGCGACGCGCGTTTCGGTCAGCAGCTTCCTCATGGAGACCTCCCGGAGTGGACTCGACGCTCAACATGGCCGGCGATAGCACGGATGCGACTGGCTCCGACGCGGTCCGTCCGAACACGACACGCAACGTTCGTTGATTGGCGGCGTGTTGTCGTGTGGGATCGTCCCTCAACTTTTCGGTCGCACGGCTCTCGTGCATCTCGGATGGCGCGGATCGCGTCAGCGTCACGGTCGAGTCCGACCACTGAATCGCGCGGTGCGCACGACCCGGCGAGGGTCGCCACGGGCGAGCATCCGGCCGGTGATGTCGTCGGCGGTGGCCGCAACGTCCAGGTGGGGCGCAGGATGCCGTCGTGCATGCCGTTCTGCGGGTACGCGGCACCGACTTGGCCCGGCCGTCTCGGGATGTGGCCGTGAGTTGCTCGGTCAAATCCCGCGGCGATCGACGTTGTGTCACGAACGCCGGCGTCCGCGCCCGCAGGCAACACATCGGCTTTCGGCGGCCAGCGATGAGTTCTCGGAGTGGGCCGAGTCCTATGCGCATGACAGTGACCGCGCAACAAAGAGATCGACCGATGCGCGAAGTCGTGGCCTATGCGTTCCCGTCCCTCGACGGTGGCGCCGAGCAGCGGGACGAGTTCGTGAGGAGCGTCTCCCGATGACCATCGTCATCACTGCCTGGGACCGGTCGCCCGATGGTGGCATGGGCCTCGCGCGCGATATGCGCGTTCGCTGGGCGCTTGAAGAGGTCGCCCAGCCCTACGAGGTTCGCCTCGTCTCGCTCCGAGCGAAGACGGAGCCCGCGCATCTGCGCCTTCATCCTTTCGGCCTGATCCCGACCTATGAGGAAGGCGACCTCGCCCTGTTCGAGACCGGCGCGATCGTCTTCCACATCGCCGAGCAGCATGCGGGCCTGTTCCCGGACGATGCCGATGCGCGAGCGCGGGCCATCACCTGGATGTTCGCCGCGCTCAACACGGTGGAGCCTCCGATCCTCGAACTCGTAACCGCCAAGTTCGCGGAGGGCGACAAGCCCTGGGCCGAAGAGCGCACGCCTCTGGTCAAAGAGCGCATTCGCGATCGACTGGTCCAACTTTCTGCCCGCTTGGGCGATGCCGACTGGCTCGATGCGGCGTTCAGCGCGGGCGACCTCATGATGGTGTCGGTGCTGCTCAGGCTGAGACCTTCGGGCCTGCTGGACGAGTTTCCGAAACTGGCTGCCTATGTTGCCCGCGGCGAAGCGCGGCCCGCATACAAACGGGCTTTCGCCGCCCAATGGGCGATCAACGCCGGCGATCCGCAAGCGGGCTGACGAAGTTCTGTATTGGGTCGCCGTCGTTCCGCTACTTGGTGGTGGGGAGGTCTCGGTGCGCGACCGACGCGTTTCTCGGGTGAGTTGCTGGGACGGGCGAACGGGACGCTGCGGCCACCGTGAGATGCGCGTTTTGGCGAAGACCAGGGACATCCGCGTTGTGCCACGAGCCCTGGATTGAGCTCATCGGAGTACTCCGCGCCGGCCGTCGCGGCATGCAGGCTGCCTCTACGTGGTTAAGGTTCACGGCAGCCCAAGAGGAGGAGCAATGCCGGATTTCAAGACAGGAACCGAAGCCTCGTGACAGTAGACCCTGACATTCGCTTCCCCGGGGAGTCCGGTGAGTACCGTCGGGCCCGCAACGACCTGTTGGCCTCGGAGGTTGAGCTCCGGCGCATGCTTGAGACGGTCGCCGCGCAGAGGCGGGCGCTACCGCCGGGCGGAGCTGTGCCGGAGGACTACCGCTTCGAGGCGGCTGACGGAGGCGGTGAGGTCAGCTTCTCAGAGCTGTTCGCGCCTGGAAGGGACACACTCGTTATCTACAGCTTCATGTTCCCGCGCTCGCCCGGCGACACGAGACCGGGGCCAGTCAGGGGCGAGACCGCCGGGCTGGCGCTCACGGAAATGCCTTGCCCATCTTGCACGTCGATCCTGGACGGGCTCGACGGTGCCGCGCCACACCTCGCCCAGCGTCTCAACCTGGCAGTGGTCGCGAAATCGGCACCCGAACGACTCCTCGCGTTCGCGCACGAGCGCGGCTGGGGGCACTTGCGGATGCTGTCCTCCCGAAAGAACACCTACAACCGCGACTACCGCGCCGAAACGCCGGAGGGGCAGCAGCTCCCGATCCTCAACGTATTCACCCGCGACGGCCACGAGATTCGCCACACCTGGGCTAGCGAATTGCTCTTTGCCCCCGGCAGCGAGGGCCAGGACGCCCGTCATGTGGACCTGATTTGGCCGATCTGGAGCGTGCTTGACGTGACACCCCAGGGCCGCGGCGGCGGACCGAACTTCCCAGGACTCGACTACGCGTAGCGTCTGAACCGATCACGCCGCGGTGGCGCCCGCAGACGGGGCAAGCTCAAGCGGCTCGCGCGCGGGCGGCCTGACGGACCAGATGGTCGCGCTCGGCGACGTTCGTGGCGCGGCGCGCGGCCTCAGCGTACGCCGAGGCGGCGGCGGGCAGGTCGCCGTCGAGCTCGTACAGATGCCCGCGCACGGCATGCCACCGGTGCCGCTCGCCGATCACCTCGCGCAGCCGATCGGTCTCGCGCAGCCCGGCGGCGGCACCGAGGACATGGCCGACCGCGACCGCGCGCCCGAGCACCGCGGCGGGGTCCTGGCGCACGGGGTCCTCGGCCAGGGCGACGAGGTCGTCGTACCAGGCGAGGATCTGCGGCCAGTCGGTCTCCTCGGCGCTCGTCGCGTCGTCGTGCAGGGCGGCGATCGCGGCCTCGACCTGGTAACGACCCGGGCGCCGCTGCGCCGTCTGCATGGCGAGCGCTGACTGCAGGACGCGCACGCCCTCGGCAATCTCGCGCGTGTCCCACAGGCCGCGATCCTGCCGGTCGAGCGTGACGATCCGGCCCTGGGGATCGAGCCGCGCCGGCATCCGGGCGTGGTTGAGGAGCATCAGGGCGAGCAGCCCGCGCGCCTCGGGTTCCTCCGTGGCGAGGGTGAGCTGGCGGGCGAGGCGGATCGCCTCGCCGGCCAGGTCCACCCGCCCCGCGTGGCCGGCCGTGTAGACGAGATAGAGAACGCGCAGCACGACGGCGAGATCGCCAGGCTGGTCGAGCCGGCGCCCGCGGACGGTGCGCTTGGCGCGGCTGATCCGCTGCGCCATCGTCGCCTCGGGGACGTAGAAGGCATCGGCGATCTCCTGGGTGGTGAGGCCGCCGACGGCGCGCAGGGTCAGCGCCACCTGGGAGGCGGGCGCGAGGTCGGGGTGACAGCAGCAGAACAGCAGGAAGAGGGTGTCATCGCCCTCCTCCGTGGCACCCCGATGCGGCTCCGCGTACTCGGTCTCCTCGCGACGCCGCCGGGCGGCCTCGCTGCGGCGGGCGTCTACGAGCCGCCGCGTCGCGACCGTGGTCAGCCACGCGCGCGGGTCGCGCGGCGGGTGCTCGGGCCAGACCCGAAGCGCCTCCAGCAGCGCCTCCTGGAGCGCGTCCTCGGCGGCATCGAAGTCCTCGCCCCGGCGGACCAGGCCCGCGAGCACCCGCGGGACGAGGGCGCGCAGGCCGCCCTCGTCCAGCTGTTGCGTCGGCTCGCCGATCACGCCGGATCAGTCCTCCGACGACGCCCCGGACATGACCTCCCGGACGTCGAGCCACTCGTAGAGCGGCTCGCCGCGGGGGCCGGGCTCGGAGGAGACGTACGCCGCGATCTCGAGCGCGCGCTCGCGGGACTCGACGTCGATCATGTACCAGCCCGCGATGAGGTCGCTGGTCTCGGGATGCGGGCCGTCGGTGGTGACGGGCGCCGCGTCGGGGCCGCCGTAGCGCACCCAGGTCCGCGCCGGCGTGAGCGCCTGCGCGTCGACGTACTCGCCGTTCTCCTTGAGCAGTTCGCTGACGTGCCGTTGGAAGGCAATGTGCGCCTCCACGTCCTCAGGCGCCCACTGGTCGATCGGCGGGAAGGGATGGTGCGGCTCCGGTCCGCCGCGGTAGTGCTTGAGCAGCAGGTACTTGGGCATCGTGGTCTCCTGGTGTCGTGGGCCGCGCCTGTCGAGGCCCTTCACGCTGATGAGCGGAGCCGGCCGGCGCTTCTCGACATCGTCTCGCTGATCGTGCACGTGCACTCACGCGGCGACGATGCGCAGATCATCCGGACCCGCGCGCACAACGTCACCGGGATGGAGCTGCCGGCCGCGTCTCAGCTCAGGCTCACCGTTGACGCTCACCTGTCCGCTGGCGATCAGGGCCTTGGCATCCGCTCCGCCCGAGGCCGCGCCGGCGAGCTTGAGTAGCTGGCCAAGACGGATCATGTCGCCGGCGATTTCGATCGATCGCTCCACACCGAGAGCGTTGCAGGTCCAATCCCGCGCGACCACCCAGAGGCTGCTCTACATCGCAGCCGATCCGCGCGTATTGGCGCACCAAGCTCGTCACGCGCGGAGTCCCGGGCAGCCTCAGATTGGGCACGCCTGTCCAGAGCGCGAGTGTGCTTTCAGCGCCCGCCGCGGAAAGCCTGGCGCATCACGGCGACGCCCGCTGCCGCGAGGAAGATCAGCAGCGTGACCACGCCGCCGTGGAAGGCGAAGGTCACGACGAGGCCGAGGATGATCGCTAGCGCCGCGACCGCGTAGGCGACCCAGTTGGCGAACGTCCACCTGTTCATGGCGCCAAGTTACCCCGATCAAGCGTTCCTAGGCGAGCGCGCCGCCGCTGGCGTAATAACCGAAGAAGTTGACAGCGGTCCCGGCCGGCAACGGCAGCACGGGGCCGGAGAGCCCCAAATGCCAGCCGACAGCACCGAGGCGGCCCCGCCGCCACTCACAGAGACCTCGACGACCCGCCGTCCACCGGAATCAGCACGCCGTTCAGATAGGCGGCTTGACGCGAGGCGAGAAAGCAGACGACGTCGCCGACCTCTCGGGGAGTGCCGAGGCGCCCGAGCGGTATCGCGTCGAGCTCGGCCTGCGGAGGCTCGCCGGCGTACAGGTCGGTCATCCGCGCGGTGGCGATCCTTCCCGGCCCGACGGCATTGACGGTGATCGACGCCGCGGCGAGCTCGCCCGCGAGCGTCTTCAGGTAGCCCCAGACGCCTGGCCGGACTGCGTTGGAGAGAGCGAGGTTGCGGATCGGCTCACGCGCCGAAGTCGAGGAGATCGAGATGATCCGACCCTGGCCGCTCTCGCGCAGATGCGGCACCGCCGCGTTCACCAGCGTCACAACCGGGCGAAGGAGCAGCTCGACCGCAGTCTGAATGGACTCCTCGGAGACCTCGGAAGCCGCACCGGGGGGCGGACCACCGCCGTTCAGGACCACGACATCGAGGCCACCGTGCGTCCGCACCGCCATCTCGACTGCGTGCTCGAGTGCGTCGTGGTCGCGGACGTCGCCGACGACGGCAGTCGCGCGGAGCCGTGCCGCCTCCCGGCGCAGCAACTCCTCGCGGCGGGCGAACATGACCACGTTTGCCCCTTCTTCACGTAGCGCTTCGGCACTGGCGAGGCCCAGCCCCGATGACGCACCGAGGACGAGCGCCGTCCGTTCTTGAAGTCCTAGGTTCATGGCTTCTCCGTTGTCGATAGCGAGGACAGGGCTTGGTCATGCCTGGGCGATCCGGAAGCGACCCTCGGCGACGATCAGGGCCACCCCGCCGACCTCGACGGAGTCGATCCGCTCGCCCTCTCCGGTGGCGGTCGCGTAGAGCAGCGAGGGCCGTCCGATCTCAACACCTTGCCGGATGACGATCTCGTCCCCAAAGGCGATCTCACCGTGCCGGGCGAGATGGACGGCCAGCGGGCCGGCCGCCGAGCCGGTCGCGGGATCCTCCGAGATACCAGCGCCTGGGAAGAACATCCGCGTCTTCCAGGCACGGCCGGCGCCGGCGAAGCAGTTCGCGGCTACCTCGAGACTCTTCAGTGCGCCTAGGTCGGGCTCGAGAGCAGCAACCGCCTGCTCGCTCTCGAGCGCCACGAAGACGTGGGAAGGTCCGTTCCGGTAGAGCTCGACCGGCAGCCGGGAGGAACTCACACCAAGCGCATCGAGAAGCTTGCCCGCGGACGCATACGGCTCCCAACGGGGCGCCGGCTGCTGCATCCGCCCAAACGCGATTCGATCACCCTCGCGGGCCAAGCGGACCGGCACGAGGCCGGCGCCCGTTTCCAGCGTAACCGCCTTGGCGCCGAGCGCCGAGGCGACTACGAATGCCGTTCCCAGGATGGGGTGACCCGCAAAGGCCAACTCATCCCCGGGTGTGAAGATCCGCATCGAGACGTCGCCGCCGATCTTCGGCGGGAGCAGGAAGACCGTCTCGGCGAAGTTCATCTCACGCGCGAGGCGCTGCATCTCCTCAGACGTGAACGGCCGACCGTCGACGAACACGCCGAGCTGATTACCCTGCAGGGGCTCGGATGTGAACACATCACACACGAAATATGGGTGAAGTTGCGACGCACCGTGCCAATCCAGCAGGGTGGGGATGACCTTCGCTTCAGCTAACATCGACAACCCCCTTATTAGCTATATAGCTAGTAGGCTATATTTCTGGGCCGTCGAGCGCAAGTGCGTTGCGCGCCTCACCATCCTCTACGATGATCGGCATGGCGACGTCGGCCCCCGCGCTCGAAATGATCGAGATCTTCCGGGCGCTGGACAGTCCCAAGCGGCTGCAGATCCTTGATTGGCTGCGCGACCCAGTTGCCCATTTCCCACCTCAGCGTGACGGCGACCTCGTCAAGGACGGCGTGTGTGTGGTCTTCATCGCCGAGAAGCTGGGGGTCGCCCAGCCGACCGCGACCACCCATCTGCAAGCGCTCGCCCGCGCAGGCCTCGTGACCGCGAAGCGCATCGGCCAGTGGACCTTCTACAAGCGCGACGAGGCGGCGATACGCGCATTCAAGCGGCGGCTGCGCGAGAGTCTGTAGTTAGATACATAGCTAGCTTTCTATAGTTGTCGGCTGCGGCGCCAAACCCATCCGATTGTCACAGGAGGCCCCCGATGAAGGCACTCATCAGCTCCGACAGAGCACCGGCCCCGATGGGACCATTCTCGCCTGGCCTGTCCGTGGACGGTTGGGTCTTCCTCTCCGGGCAGGGTGGTTTCGATCCCGAGTCCGGTCAGCTCGTGAGCGACGACCTCGCCAAGCAGACGGAACAGACATTCCGCAACATCGAATCGCTGCTCGCCGCGGCCGGAGCATCGCTCGACGATGTCGTCTCATGCCTCGTGCACATCACCGATCTGGCTCAGTTCGCGGCGTTCAACGCCATCTACGAGCAGCAGTTCCCGGGCGTGAAACCGGTCCGGACCACCGTTCGGGCCGATCTGGTTGCTGGGATGCTCGTCGAGGTCACGGTAATCGCCCACACCGGATGACAGATACGGCGTGCCGGACCTTGGTGGACCGCGCGCGGTCAGCCGGGGGGCTACGGCACGAGTACGGTGCGCTCGCCTGGAGAATCGGTGGTGGCCCAGGCCTGCTCGACGTCTGCCAGGGCCTTCGTGGTAGCGGTGAGCGCGAGCGTGCCGGCGTTGATCTCGTCGATCAGAGACGGCAGTTCCGCGAGGTAGGCGCGTGTGGAGACGGCTCCTTGGCCGTTCCCCTGCACACGGAGGTTCGCTGAGCGCAGGGCGATGGAGGGCAGTTGAATGGTGGGACCCGCGATCGCCCCGATCTGGATCCAGTCAAGCGCACGGCTGCGGTCCGTGCGGGCGGTGAGCAGGGCGATGATCGACTGCTCGGCCGGCTGGCCCCAGAGGTAGTCGATGACGATGTCGACCTCTGCCGCTGCTGCACCCAGCGCATGGCTGGTCGCGTCAAGGTCGTCGGTCAGCTGGACGAGTTGATCGGCACCGACTGAGCGCAGCGCGTTCAGACGTCCAGGGTCCCGCCCGGCGCCGACGATGTGTCCGGCACCGAGCAGCCTGGCCACCTGGACGGCCATCGTTCCAGCGTTTCCGGTGGCTCCCAGGACCAGCACGCTCTGGCCGGGCTTGAGCGGCACGCGCCGACAAGTCGAGCACGAGCGGGTTGGTCGAGCGCGCCGAGCGCCGCGGACTCGTCGTCCGCGCTCCCTCGCCCGCGGACGGACGTGCCGTGCTGGTCAGCCTCACCGACCACGGTCGTGCACTCGTCTCTGACGCCGCATCGAAGTTCGAAGCCGACGTCACCGCGCTGCTGAACTGCCTGCCCAAACCAGATCGCCGCGCGCGCTATCAGGACTGGTCAGCCGCCTCCTGGTCGCTCACGCGGCAGGTCAAGGGATCGACCTGTTCCCAAGCCTCGACACCGGCTAACAGGGGCCTTTCCCCGCCGGGAAGACCTAGGAGTCGCGTTCGCGACGCCTCAGGATCTGGTCCTGCTCGCGCACCGCTCGACGCTTGCGTGCCTCTTGAGATGCCTGCTCGTTACGTGCGGCGATCTGTCTGCGGACATCGTTGAAGGCCGCTTCCGAGGTCGATTTTCCCGGGCCTGGTTCTTCACGGGGCCGTTCGGGCTTCTGATTCTGCTTCGGCATGCGTGCACTCCTCGTCGCTCCGTATGGAAGGCTCGGCCACTGGAAGAATGCAAGAGCGGGCACTCAGGCGGTGGAGGCTGGTTCTGACTCTACTCGCCGCCCCATGCCGGCGCGCCGGCGCGGCGTCGTATCTACGGCGAGAGCGTCGCCGGCTCGCCGCCCCCGGAGTGCTTCAACCGCGCGATGAGGTCGTCGACCTCCCGGAGCCACTTTTCCCCGTCGACGCTTGCATCCCAATGCTCGCGCAGGCCGCTTTCCGCTCGGACCCGCTGCACTGCCTGGGCTGCCTGGTCGATCTCGGAGTCGTGCGGCTGATGAGGATGCGTGTCGACCCAGTAGCTCACGTTGTCGGGCAAGCGGGCAGGCGGTTGGCCGGCACAGGAGGCGGACAACTCTGCCGCCGCGATCGCTTCACACGACTCATCGAAACCAAGGTGCTCCGGCTCGCCGACGGCAACGTCAAGCGCTGAGGCGATAACCCCGCCTGGGTCAACCGCTTCCTCAACCAGGAGGAACCAGTCATTAGCCGGATCGTTCTCAAAACTCGCCGCTCCCCACTCTCCCACGGCGAGAACCATAAACAGCAACTCCCCCGCTCGCGGGTCCAGTGCGCACTCGCGTGCTGGCGAGCCTGAGATCCGGCCGCGAGCTTGATTTGAGATTAGAGCCGGCTAATCAGGCGATCGGGGATCGGTCCCGAACGATTCTGATGTTGCTCGTGCGGGCTTCCAGCCGGTCGAACGCCCCCTCCAGATCGCTCGAAGGCGGCTCCGTCGACCAACGCTTCCCGACTTCGCGGACCCCGCCCGACGCTTCTATCTGACGCAGTCGCCTCAGCGTTTTTGTGTGGTTGAGCCCGGCCGCCTTGGCGATCCGCCCGGTGGAGTGCTCGCCGCGCGGCAACTCACGCAGCACCTTCTTCACCCGATCCTCGTGCTCCTCGGCACGGCCCTCGCGTGCTGGCGACGCCGGTTTGGGCGCGGCTGAGGCCGGCTCGGCCGGGACCGCGGGGACACGCCGCTCACGCACAGGAGGAGCGCTTCCATACCGGGTCCGGCACGCGGCGCACATCACCACCGGCTCAGCACCGTCCGGTCGAACCAGCTCCAACTTGCGCCAATGGCGTCCGGAACGGCAAACCTCGCAACGCCGCCCGCGGCGGTTGATCTCTGTCAGGTCCTCGGCGCTTATTGCCGTCACACACCTCACAATAGAAGATTCACGTGGCACCTCGACTGGCGCCGCCGCTCCAGGCACCGCCAACCGGCCGGATTTACCGTGTTCGCCCGCCTCGGCGCATCCGGTGCGCTTCGCCGCTGACCTGCGAAAGGCGGCGATGAGCAGGTGTTTCGCGCATGGAGCCAACGGGATTCGAACCCGTGACCTCCTGCTTGCAAAGAAACCCCCAGAACGGGCGAAGTGGCGTGATTTGCTGGGCATTCCCCGATTTCCCGCGCTGGGCACGGGCGCCAAGGCTCGTTCCACTTGCAGGGGCTTTTCGGGACGTTGCTCCACAGAAGTAGGTGCGTGGACCAGCAGCGCGGCCCGGTGGCCGCGGGTCCTCCTCGGGGCGATTGACGCTCCGAGGAGGTGAGCGCTAGCCGTTGAGATGGCCACAGCCGGGGCCTCACCCGCCGAGCGGGCGAGCGTTCTGCCCCTTAACGGCTTCGACCCCCGGGCCAGCTGCGCCAACAGCTGAGGGGGATCGAGGCAACAACCGAAGCTCTTGGTCCGTAGCGGGACGGGGGTCAAGTCTAGCGACGCCTCGGACGAACTCACCGAATCCGACGACCAGATGCACGAGCGCGACCGTGGAGTGTGGTGGATGAGCCGAGAGGCGATCGCCGCCGTGCTCGCACGGTCAGATCTTGCGTCTGGCGAGCGCCTGGTGGCGCTCTCGCTCGCAAGCTCCGCCGGCCGCGAGAACCGGGCCTGGCCGGGCGCGCCGGCCGGGTCGGCGCGAGCCGGACTGAGCAGGAGTCGCTACCAGCAGGCCCGGGAACAGTTGGTTGTGCGCGGTCTCCTGGCTGTCGATGAGCGCACCACCGGACGTGGCCGGGCAAGCACGGTCACTCTCGTGTTCGCTGACGTCGGGCCGTGGTGGGACGGCGACATCAACGTCGAGCTTTTCGAGGCAGTCCTGTCCCGCGGCCCGGCGCGAGGGCCCGAGCGGCTTCTGCTGGCGACGATGGCCGCGGTCGCCGACGAGCGTGGCGAGGTGCGCGACTTGTCGACCGACGAGTTGTGCGCCGCAGCGGGAATCGCAGACCGCACCTACCGACGCGCGCGAGCTTCGCTGCTCGCGACGGGTCAACTCCAATTGGTCAGCGGCGTCGGCGGCCGCGGCAACACGAACGTATGGATCGTGCGCGATCCGCGCGCGGCCAGGGACGCGGGCATAGCCGGGTCGAGGCGGCGCATTGCGCCGCCGGCGGGCGCGCGACCGCTGGTCGCGTCGGCGACCTCGCCCGCCCTCGCGACTCAGGCTCAGGAACCGGCGTCGGGGGCGGCCGAAAAGGGCGGCCAGGATCAGACACTTACCGCAGAAAACAGTCCGATCCTGACCGGGGTTTCCGAGCGAAAGGGCGGTCAGGATCAGACACTTTTCGAGCTGGGATCGCTCGAAACCCCGGCACAAACCCCGGCAGCCAACGCGCACGGGGGGAAGGAACCCCAGAACCCCAGAACCAAGAAACACCCCCCCAGCCTCCCTGAAGGAGGGAGCCCGCCGGACTCGATCCTTGTCGAGGACACCCACCTGTCAGGTCAGCCTGGCCTGCTGCCGAGCCTTACCGACAACTTCTCAGGCGTCGTCGCACACAGGCAGACCGCTCCCGAATCCCGCGACTGGCTCGCGAAGCTGATGGGAACGAAAGCGCTGTGGCAATCGACAAACCAGACGACTGGCCACGGCTCCCAGCATTCTGGTCGTGGGTCGGCTAGACGCGTTCGGGAGTTCCGGATCGGATCGGGACACCTTCGCCGAGCTCGGACGCGGGGAGGCAGTCATCTACACAACCTTGGGGCCCGACCCGCGGCGGGCGACGATCATCCCGGTCGAGTTCGACGAGTATCAGCCAGAGCGGATCGGCACCGGATTACGCCACCCCTGCGAGGTACTGGTGCACCCTGAACAGACCTTGCCGCCGACGGGCTCCAGCGACAGCGACGCGGAAGGCCAGACAGGCCCCGATCCCGTAAGTGGGAGGGGACTATGAGCCGCGGCCCAGCCCTCGGCCCGAACCGATCAGCTCGTCACGGCCGCGATCCACGGGGCACCGCTCCGCGGCTTATCGATGAGGCGCCGCAAGGCCGCGCTCGCATGCCCGAGCAAGGTCACGCGATGCCCCAGCGGCCCCGCCCTGCAACGCCTTCCCAGAGGGTCGGTTCACCTGGACGCGGTGGCCATGGAACGCGAAAAGGACTGCCGCCAGAACACCCGCAGCGAGGCGAGGTCGGAGGAGCCGAATCAAGCGCCAGCCGAGGTACAAGCGGACGGCGGTGCGCATCTGACTATCCGGCGGCCCGGGCCGCGCGGTACGTGCGCTGGAGCTCTGCCGCCAGTAGCCCGGAGACATCAGCCAGCTCGCGGAACGCGGCCGCGAGCGCGGCCGGCGACGTCCCCGACAGGGCGGCGGCCAATCCGGCGGTCGCGTTGTCAAAGCGCTCCCACAACTCCGAGGGCCCAGGGCGTGTCATCCCGGGTGTGAGCTCCGGTGCCAGCGCGAACTCGCCCTCGATCGTCCGCGATCGCCAGCCCAAACCGCCGTCCGCGGCCAGCTCGAAAGCGTCGGCCTGCTCAGCCGCCGCATCGGAAAGCGCTCTCAAGCGAATGGGGAATCCTGCGTCCGGCGGGGCGAGGGCGTGCGCATCGAGCGCGGACTCCCAACTCTGCCCCGCGGACATCATCCACTCGACGATCTTCGCGACCTCAACCGGCATCGCTCGCCCGATCCGGATTCGTGATCAACGACGAGAGCAAATCGCGCGCCTGCTCAGCCGGGCCGGGGCGCCTGCCGCCGGCTGTTATCGGCTTGGTGCTGGCCTGCTGGCCCAGCATCCGGTCGACCTCGCTTTGTCTGATGCGCCAGAACCGCGCGCCGGCACGGTGGGCCTTCAGCTTGCCTTCCTTGATCCACTCGCGCACGGTCGGTTCCGTGACGCTCAGCAGCCGGGCGACGTCCGCGACGCTGAGCAGCCGATCCTCCGTGTCCGCCATTATCTTCCGTGTCGATATCGATTAACCACGTCCAACCACTGTTATCCTACACTGTTGCTAGACGATGTCGTCAACTACCGGTGAGCACACCAACGAGCTCGAGGAGCGTCGCCGGAGGCGCCAGCAGCGGAATGCGGCCCAAGCTCGACCAGAGAAACCGCCTCGCAGCGCGAACACTGCCGCCCAAGCGCGGGACCTACTGCGCGACCTGATCACGAATAGATCGCCGGGCCGACGAAACGGTTGCCGCCTCTATACACGCGACAGGTGTCAAAGCCGAGGAGGGCGGGAACGGTTCGACTGCGACGGAAGGCAAACGCCAAGTCGCCGCGCGTCGAAACGGCGAAGGTGTCGACGAGCTAGTTCGGCGCGTGCAATCCGGCGCGCAGACTGCGGCTGCGGAGGCCGAACGCGCGACTCGCCGGGGGTCGCCCCGATCGCACCGCCGACCTTTCCGCCGACGCTTCAACCCCGAACCCCGCGCGATGGCGAGCCGGCCGTCGCGCCGTCGAAGCTACTTCGCATCCGGGCGAGCCGAAGCGGCGAGCCCCTTGGGCGGCCGCGGCCGCCGTGGTGCTAGTCGCGGCCGTCGCCCTTGCGCTCTCGTTGGGCTCCGCAGGCGGACGCCGGATCGCCACGACCCAAAGCCGCCAAGCCTGGCGACACCCCGGTCCCGCATCCGCCATGCGGACAACGATCACCACGCTCGACCGCGAGCTCGAGGCGTTGACCCATCGAGCAACTCATCAGGTGCATCCCGGCCCGCGCGTGATCAAGCACGCGCACGTCCGACTGCGGCAGCCTCACGCGCGAACGACGCAGTCCACATCGGCGGTGCAAAGCCAGCCGGCTCACGTTGCGTCGCCTCCGCCAACATCGTCTCAGACCCCGACATCCCCGCAACAGACATCCGCAAGCTCAGGCCGGTCGTCAGCGGGCGGGGCGTCGTCCAGCTCTAGTAGCGCGCACCCCGCAGGCCCGACCAACGCCAGCCCGTTCGGCGGGATCGGCTCCTGGGTCAGTGGCTGCACGTAGGCAAGCAGCGAAAGGGAATCGATGCTGCTCCGTCCACTGCATCTCAACCAAGGGAAGGACTCGCCGCCGGCCATGCGCTCGCAGCCACGCGGCGCCAAGGCCTGCTGCATCCCTGGTTCAGCGTCGGCACGCTCTCGGAGTCGGCATTCCCCTACGCGCCCGGCACGAGCAAGCGGATCGTCATCACGCTCGGTGAGCCGACTCCGCCGCGAGCGGCCGTCAAGCACCACCATCGTGCGGAGCGGCCCAAGCGTGGGCGCAAGCGGAGAAAGCAGCACGCTCGACGATGATCGCTCGCGATCGTGGCGAGGAGCGCGTCCACCGGTGGCGCCCGAGCGTAGCGACAGGCGTTGGAGTCGTCCATCGGGATCCCGAACTCACAGAGCCGCTCGACCCGGACCTGATTGAGCCAGAGCTTCTCGATCGCCGGCCGGGTCGTATCGGTAGAAGTGGTGTAACGAGCGCCTGAGTGGTTCCGACCACCGTGGCGCTCAGACTCGTCGACTCCACCACAGAGTCGGACGAGAAGGAGGCACCACGATGGCCGAAGGTCAGAGGATGACGGCTGCTGATGTCGTCGCGCAGGTTCGCGATGGGCGCCTTGAGGATTTCGTCAGGGAGGCGGTCGTGCTGATCGCCCGAGAGTTGATGGAGGCCGAGATCTCGGCCGAGATCGGCGCGGAGCTCGGCGAGGTCGCCCCGGACGTGCGGGTGACGCATCGCAATGGCTACCGGGCGCGGCCGTGGGAGACGCGGGTCGGTGAGATCGAGCTGCTGATCCCGCGCATGCGTCATGGCAGCTACTTCCCGGGGTTTCTGGAGCCGCGGCGACGCTCTGAGCAGGCGATCGTCGCGGTCGTGCTCGAGGCCTATGTCAATGGCGTGTCGACTCGGAAGGTCGACCGGCTGGTCGAGCAGCTGGGGATCGAAGGGATGACCAAGGACCGCGTCAGTGCGCTGTGCCGGGCGCTGGATGAACAGGTCGAGGCGTTCCGTCAGCGGCCGCTGGAGGGCGCCTACCCCTACCTGTGGTTGGACGCCAAACAGGTCAAGGTCCGCGACCACGGGAGGGTGGTGTCCAAGGCGCTGGTGATCGCCTACGCGGTGCACGAGACCGGCGTCCGAGAGGTGATCGGCCTGGATATCGGCGAGGTCGAGTCCGGCGCGTTCTGGGTCGAGTTCCTCCGCAGCCTTCGAAAGCGGGGCCTGGCCGGCGTCAGGCTGGCGGTCTCCGACGACCACGAAGGGCTCAAGACGGCGATCGCGCGCGTGCTGGCCAGCCCGTGGCAGCGCTGCACGGTGCACTTCGTCAGAGACATGCTCTACCACTGCCGCCGCGACCACCGCGGCCTCGTCGCCGCCGCGTTGCGCGAGGTGTTCAACGCCGAGGATCGCGACCAGGCGCGGGAGCGGATCGGTCACGTGATCGCCCGCCTGGAGCCGATCGCCCCAAAGGTCTGCCGGCTGCTCGAGGACGCCGAGGAAGATCTGATCGCCTTCTACCTGTTCCCGCCCGAGCACTGGACCAAGCTCCGGTCAACGAATCCGCTCGAGCGCGTCAACAAGGAGATCGGCCGCCGCACCGACGTCGTCGGGATCTTCCCCAACGACGCCGCCGTCATCCGCCTCGCCGGCGCTCTGCTCTCCGAGCAAAACGACGAGTGGCTCGTCCAGCGCCGCTACCTCTCAGCCGAGTCCATGGCCCTGATCCTCTCCGCCGGGCGGTCTGAGGAACTCTCGCTCGAAGAACAACATCACGAGGAGGTGACAGAGCTCAACCCCGCCTGAGAAGCGAACGTCAACGTCGACGAGCTCCCAGCGTTACACCACCTCATCCGACTTGACTGCCGGCCGGCTGGGCCGCGGCGATGGTTGGCCGTCATCGGTGTCGCGGCCATCATCGTGATGGCGGGGATCGCCGGCCACCGGCATGGCCGGTCGACATCGCCGGCTGGCCGGCCATCGAGCCCCAGCCAGTGGGTTGAGCAGTGGACGGCCGCGTCGCTCGATAGCCCTGCGAAGGTGTGCCAGCAACTCTTCGCGCCGGCGCTCGCCGCCGCATTCAAGGCCGACACCGGCCACTCCTGCCTGACCTACTACCGCTCGCTGAGCAGCAGCTCGTTCCGCATCCGCCACGTGCTGCAGGATGGCCCGACCCGCGGCGGTCGAGGCGCAGCAACTCGGCCATGGCCGCAACTGGGGCTACTTTACGCTGATCCTCAGCCGCGTTCACGGCGGGTGGAAGGCGGTCGACGTCGTTCCCGGCGGCTCAGTGCGGCCACGATAAGGCCATCACTACATAGAGCAGCTCACGACGGGCACATCGGTGGCTGGGCCACGTGCGGCAACGAATCGAGACCGGCTCCCTATGCCCACCGCTCCGGACGGTCTGCGGCTGGCCGCCCGGCGTCACGTTGCCAGTGTGAGCATGAGGTGCGCAACGCGCGGCGGCAGACGCGCTATCCGCATAGCAGGTCGCTCGTTCAGTCGGACGAGGTACGCGTCGCTCTGCGAAAGCAGGTGTGCCGGTCAATAGTCAAAGCGGCCCTTCTGCATCCAACCGGAAGTCAGGTCAACGAGCGTGCCCGCTACTGGTTACCAACGCGCAGCAGCGCCGCACAGGGGGGTGTCAGTTGATGTCCTGCCGAACGGACCGGGCGATACCGACAACCCCCAGTGCGCCGGCCCAGGCGATCAACGTGATCGCGCCGGCGCCTGGCGAGACCAGGTGATGGACTCGCAGCCCCATGAGTGCGTCCGAAACACGGGCTGGCGTGAACCGCACTCCAAAGGGACCTGGCTGAATAGCAGGCTGTCGACGACGAGGCCCCGGGCAAGTAGCGTGATGACGCCGCCGGCTTGGTTGTCGATGATCGCCTCCGAGGCCGGCGCCGATCGCGCCCCACACGACCGCGCCGGCGAGCCGCCGAGCGTGAGCAGCAGGATGTCGCCCGCTGCTGAGCACGACGGTGATGCCACGCCCGTCAAGGACCGCCCGATCGCCCAGCCGATTGCCTCACCGAGGACCCCGACGCTCCCTTCATGCGGTGGGCGAGGAGGCCACGCCGGGCTTGCGGAGCAGCTTGCCGTCGTGCAGCCACTCGCGCAGACGCTTCTTGTCGAACTTGCCTGTGCTCGTCTTGGGTACCTCGTCGATGAACGCGAACGTTTCGGGCAGCCACCACTTCGGCACCTGCGTCGCCAGATGGGCGCGGAGCTCGTCAGCGCTCGCGCTCGCACCTTCGGTGAGCACGACGCAGGCCAGGGGTCGCTCGGTCCAGCGCTCGTCCGGCTTGGCCACGACGGCGGCCTCGGCCACCGCCGGATGGGCGCTGAGCGCCGACTCGAGGGCGAGCGACGATATCCACTCTCCGCCTGACTTGATCACGTCCTTGCTGCGATCCGTGACCCGGATGAACCCGTGCTCGTCGATCGAGCCGATGTCGCCGGTGCGAAACCAGCGGCCCTGGAAATTGCCGTCACTCTCCTCCTCGCGAAAGTAGCCGGAGGCAATCCAGGGTCCCGACAGCTGAATCTCCCCGACCGACGTGCCGTCCCACGGCACCTCGCCTCCCGCATCGTCCATCAGCCTCACCTCGATGAGCGGCACCACCCGGCCCGCGCGGTCGCGGTAGCTCCAGTGCTCGTCCTCGGACCCCGACGTCGGCGGGAGGGCGAGCGACGCGAGCGGGCTCGCCTCGGTCAGCCCCCAGGACTGGACAACACGCACGCCGTGCCGCTCCTCGAACGCGCGCATCAGCGTCAGCGGGACGGCTGCCCCGCCGCACACGAGCATCCGCAGGCTCGAGAGGTCGCAGTCCTGGGAATCGGCGTGCCGCAGCAGATCCCACCACACGGTCGGCACCGCGCCGGACAGCGTCACCCGCTCGGACTCGATCAGCTGCGCGATCGTCTCCGGCGCGATGAACCGGCCGGGCAGCACGAGGTCGGCGCCGGTCAGGACCGCGGCGTAGGGGATCCCCCACGCGTTGGCGTGGAACATCGGAACGACCGGCATCGCGCGGTCGTTGCAGGACAGCCCGAAGCTGTCGGCTCCGAGCGCCCCGAAGGCATGCAGCAGGCTGGAGCGGTGCGAGTACAGCACCCCCTTGGGGTGCCCGGTGGTGCCGCTGGTGTAGCAGAGCGCTGCCGCCTGGCGTTCGTCGAGCCGGGGATAGGCGTATCCGGCGCCGTGCGAGAGCAGCTCGTCGTAGCGAACGACGGGATCGAGCGACCCGGTGTCGCCGTCGCCGATCACGACCCATTGACTCACCTTCGGCAGCCGCTCGAGGAGCGGCTCGACCAGCCCGACGAGGTTGTCCTCGACGAACACCACGCGGTCCTCGGCGTGGTTGACGATGTAGGTGAGTTGATCGGCGGAGAGCCGCAGGTTGAGGGTGTGGAGGACCGCGCCCACGGACGGAACCGATAGGTAGAGCTCGAGGTGCTGCTGGGTATTCCACGCGAGCGTCGCCACCCGGTCCGTGGGCCGCACGCCGAGCGCACTCAGCCCCGCGCTCAGCCGGTCGACGCGCTCGGCCAACTCGCCGAACTCCGACCGGACCGGGCCGGCGTCCGTCTGGGTGACGATGAGCGAATCGCCGTACACGAAGCGCCCGCGCTGCAGAACGTGCTGCAGCGTCAGTTGGTAGTCATCCTGCATCAGGCCGGGCAGCACCGCTGCAACCTCCCCTGTTCGGCTCGTTGACCTCGACCGCCACCAGCAGCGCGCGGAGGTCATCGAACCGCCGCGGATTGAGGCCGGTCGCGTACTCGACGCGTTGAAGGCGATAGTTCAGCGTGTTCGGATGCACGTGCAGCCGTGCGGCGGCGTGCTTGAGGCTGAGGTTTGCCGCCGCGAACGTCCCCAGCGTCGCGACGAGCATGCCGCCCCGGCGGGCGTCGTCGGCGAGGAACGTCACGATCCGCGGCTCGATGAGGCGGCGCGCCGTCGCGCCGCCGCTGAGCGCGAGGTAGTCCATCAGCGACACGCGCGTGAGTGCGAAGACGCCTCCCGGCTTTGCCGACGAACCGGACGGCGGACACCGCCTCGTCGTGCGCGGCGGACAGCTCGCCGATGCCGCGGGCGATCGCGCTCACGCCAATCGCCATCGGTGCGCCCTCGTTCCGCAGACGTTCGTGCGCATGATCGAAGCGTACGCACAGCCGCTCGGGGTCCGGCTGTCCGGTGAGGCTGAGAACGGCGACGAGCTGGTGCCGGCGGACGACGACGAGCGCGCACGGCTCATGCAGCCCGACGCCGGCGAAGGTCGCGCTTGCCAGCTCCGCGGCATCGCGATCCGAGCCTGCGGCGAGCGGAACCGCAACCGCGACGAGCGTCGGCGTCCTGGCACCGATCCCGCACCGGTCAGCCGCGGCGGCGAGCGGGCCGTCCGTTGGCAGCGCGCCTCGCAGCAGCTGCTCGAGGAGATCGCGGCGCTCCTCGCCGACCGCCGCGGAGGCATGCTCGCGATACTCGGCGTAGGTCCGACCGGCGTGGGTCGTCGCGAAGTCCATGTCGCGCATCAGCTCCGCGGCCAGCTCCAGCACGAGCTTGTGGTCGGTGCCGGTCCCCTCGGCGTGCGCGACGATTGCGTCCCACAGCACCTGCTGCGCGACCCGGTAAGCGCTCAGGTAGTCCTCCAGGGCGAAGCCCGCTCGCGCTCGACGCATCGAAGCGCCGCGCTGGAAGGCCAACTCCTCAGCCCTCGGCAGGCGCGCTTCGATCAGCGCGCTCAGCAGGACGGAGTAGTTGCGCCGGAGTTGGTCGAGGACCTCCTGGTGGAATGGCTCACCCCGGTCCGCGTACGCCGGCAGGTCTCTGCGCAGCGCCGCGAGCGCCGCGCCGGCAAGCGCGTCGAGGTCGCGCAGCAGCGGACCCAGGAGGCGCTCGCGCTCAGCGGCCCGCCGGTCCGAAGGCTCCTTGTAGCGCTCGTGCAACGGGGCGACACCGGACGCCCGGGAGCGCCCGCGACGCTGACCGGGGCGCCCACGGCTGCGATCGCCTCCGCGGCGCTCGGCGACCATGCCTGGGCTGACGGCGCTCATGGCCGCGGCACCGCCGTCACTACTTCGCCCGCCCGTCGGGGTCGTCGTCGGCGCGCCGTGCCGCGTTCCTGAACGCCCAGGTACGTGCGGATCTCGGCGCTCTCGGAGAGCTCCGCAGCCGATGCCTCGTGCCGGATGCGTCCCTTCTCGAGGATGTAACCGCGGTCGGCGAGCCCCAGCGCGAACAGGCTGTTCTGCTCCGAGAGGAGAATGCTCATCCGCTCCTCCCGCTTGATGAGCTCGATCCAGCCCCGCATCTGGCCGACCACCCTCGGAGCCAGGCCTTCGGTCGGCTCATCGAGGAGCAGCACCTTCGGGTGGGCCAGGAGCGCTCGCCCGAGCTTGAGCATCTGCTGCTCGCCA
This sequence comes from uncultured Solirubrobacterales bacterium, assembly GCA_963834625.1. Taxonomy (GTDB): domain Bacteria; phylum Actinomycetota; class Thermoleophilia; order Solirubrobacterales; family Solirubrobacteraceae; genus Palsa-465. Next base: position 803,022 of record CAWICM010000003.1, read on the forward strand.
CCGCTGATCAGTCCGGCGCGTCGACCGTCTAGCTCGCGCAGCTCGGGGAATACCTGGTGCAATCGCTCGACCGTCCAGGTCGGTCGCACGACCTTGGCGTCGCGCCGCGCCAGCTCCAGGTTCTGGCGAACGGTCAGCCCGCCGAACAGCCGCCGCCCGCTGGGGACGTAGGCGACTCCCGCCCGCGCCACCGCGTGCGGCGGGCGGCGAGCCAACTGCGTGCCGTCCAGCGTGATACGCCCGGCGCGGGGCGGGGTCAGCCCGGTGATGCTGCGCATCGTCGTCGTCTTGCCCGCGCCATTGCGGCCGAGCAGCGCCACGACCTCGCCTTCGGCCACCCGCAGGGAAACGCCCTGGAGGATGTGACTCTGCCCGTAGTAGGTGTCGATGTCAGTGAGCTCGAGACTCATCCCCACTCCCCAGGTAAACCTCTCTCACTCGCTCGTCCTGCTCGACCGAATCGGGCGTGCCATGGCGGATGACCCGGCCCTGGTGAAGCACGGTCACCTGATCGGAGACGCCGAAGACGACGTCCATGTCATGCTCGGACAAGAGCACGGTGAGTCCGTCCGCTTCGGCGAGCGCCCTGATCAGATCGACCATGCGATCGGTCTCGAACGGAGACATACCCGCGGTCGGCTCGTCGAGGAGGAGCAATCGGGGTCGCGCGGCCAGCGCGAGCGCGACCTCGAGCACGCGCTGGTCGCCGTGCGAAAGCGTCTGCGCCTCCGTGTCCGCTGCATCCTCGAGGCCCACGCGCATGAGCAGTTCGCGGGCTTCTGCCGCGACCCGGCGCTGGAACATCGTCAGAAAGTCCGCCGAACGGCGGCGCCGGGCGAGAATCGCGATCTGAATCGACTCCAGCACCGTGATCCGCGGGAACACGTTGGTTATCTGGAAGGACTGCGTCGGGCGCGCGAACGCGAACGCTTCTCGCACTAGACCTTCCCTCCCAGTCGCTCACCGCGGGCTCCGAAATTCAGTCAGCGGGACACGTGGGTCGGCTGACTATCTCTGCCTCGCGCTCCACGTACGTGGAGTGGCACGGATGGTAGGTCTCCAACAGACGACTGTGAATCCGCGAAAGCGAGAAATTCTCGCCAGTCGGTTTGTCGGATGTCTACAAAGCCGGAGTCACTCGTCCGGCCGCAGCTCGAGCAGCTTGAGCCCAACTTGGAGAAGCAGCAGATCGTCCGGCACGTGCGGATTACGGCCGGTCAGGCTCTTGATCCGGCCGAGGCGATAGACGACCGTGTTGGGGTGCACGCAGAGCGCCTCGGCGCTCTTGGCGAGGTTGGATCCAGACGCGACATACGCCCGCAACGTCGGCACGAGCTCCGCGTGACGGGCTCGGTCGTACTCGCGCAGCCGTCCCACGGTCGCGTTGATGACCCGCTCGGGACGGCGTGTATCGCGCATGATCGAGTCGATGAGCACATCATCGAAGGCGACCACGGGGCCTCGGTCGGGGTCGGTGGTGACCATTTCGACGGCTTCGAGGGCCTCGCTGTAGCTCACCGGGAGCGCGGCAAGTCCCGAGTTGGCGCCGCTCAGACCAACGGTAACGTGGAGCGAGGCCAGCTCCTCCGCCAGCCGCAGGCACGCTTCCCGCAACTCCTGCCCCTCCGCCGGGGCCTCGAACGGGTGCAGTGCGACGACCTCGCCGTGGCGCATCCCGACCAGGAGGGCACCAGTCTGAGGGCGCAGGTGCGCCCGCGTCGCGTCCATGATCCGGCGCAGCGCTCCACGCGCGGCCGGCATGTGGTCGGCGACGTCCTCGACGACCCGTCGGTCGGTCCGCACCATGACGACGAAGTAGTTAGCGCACAGCCGAAGGTGGAGGGAGTGGGCGAGTCGCGTGACCGCCTCGGATTCACCGTCGCCGGCAAGCAGCGCGTCGAGGAGATCTCGGCGCAACAGCTCCTGGTCGGTCCATACATTGTGCAGCTCGGTCATATAGCCCTGCGCGGCCGCGATCGACTGCAGGTCGACATGCTCGAGCAGCTGTCCGGCGATCATCAGCGCGGCCTGGAGCTCGGCCGGTCTCTCGTGGTCGGTGCACTGCATGATCGCCTCCCACAACATGCGCCCCTGGAGCCTCACGGCGTGCAGGAACGACTCGAGCGAGACGTGTTGATGGACGCGACGGGCGGCGCCGGCGCGCACGACTTCGAGCTCATCCAGGCCGGGACGATCACCGCTCGCCAGGTTGGCGAGGATCAGGTGGAGCGCTCCGAGCGTGACCCTGTGCACGTCCTCCAGCAGCTCCTCGTTCGTCGCGAGTCGGTAGTCGGCGATCTCCTCCCGATATCGCTGGACCAGCCCTCGGGCGATCGTCTCGAGCTGTGCCTGCACCCGGTTGGTGATCGCCCACACCGCTTCGCGGCCCGCTGACGGGTCGCGTCGCGCACGCGGGTCAGTAGAGCCCAGCGTCGTCATGACGCGAGCATACGGCGCGACCGGGTGATCGCGCCGCAGCTCCGGTTATCAGAGTCTCGACTAGCCGCCCGGCAAGCCGCCGTAGGTCGAGCAGTTGTTCGGCGGCGTGGCCCCGGCGAACGCATTCTCGAGATACGTCAGCGTGGCCTTCCAATAAGCCCCGAGCCCGCCGATGTGATCGCCTCCGTTCGGGTCGCGGTCGTAGTCGACGGTCACGCCGTGCCGGCAGTAGTTGGCGACCCACACGTCGACCGGCTGGATGTAGGCGAGGTCGTCGTCCACCGAGTTGTAGAGGAACAGCGGCGCCTTGGGCAGCGGACCGTTCTTCAGGCTGAGATACTCGAGGCCGCGTTCGACCGGCGGGTAGAGGGCCAGATCTTCGGAGTCGGGGAAGTTCGTGTACTGCGAGGCGTTCGCGTACGGCTCGTTCAGCGTCGAGCCGGCACAGCCGCTGTCGTCCTGTCCATCTCTTGCGGCCAGGGCCTGGCCCGAAGCGTTCAGGATCTTGCTCAGGTCGAAGTCCCGGGGCAGGGCGCGGCTGAAGCTCTCGAGGATGCCGATCTCGGTGCCGTACCAGAGCGAGCCGTCGAAGTACTGTGTCGTGTATTCGAGATCGGGGAAGTTGCCGCCGGCGGCGACGCCGACGATGTCGATGTGCGGCGCGTACTTCGGCGCGAACGCCGCGGCCCACGTCGAAGCCTCCGAACCGCCGGAGTAGCCGTTGAGGGTGACCTCCGTCTTGGTTCCCTCCAGACCCGCCGGGGCGAAGTGCTCAGCGGCGATGATCGAGTCGAGCGTCGCGTGCCCCAGTATCGGGCCGACGGCCCACTCGCTGTTCAGCCCTTCGTAGTCGGAGGTCACGACATCCCAGCCTTGTGCGAGCAGCTGGGCCATCATCGTCTGCTCGGTCGGGCCGTTGGTCCCGCCCCCGTTGTTGCCTCCCTGCAACGTGTACGAGGGCGCGCAGTTGAGCGTCAGGCTGTCGTAATAGGTCTGGTAGGAGGCGAGCCGGCGCGGGCCCAGCGCCGGCGAGGTCGGAACCATCACCGTCGTCACCGCCGCGACCGGGTGGCCGGTCGCGTCCGTCGTGGCATACATGATCTGGTAGGCGGCTGCGGTCTCGGCTTGCGCCGGTCCGCTCAGCGTCACCGCGCGCTCGCGCACGATCGTCCCGTGCGGATACCTCGCGATGTTCGCCGGCTGCTTGTAGAACGGGTCGGACGCCGGCGGCGTGAGCGCGCTCGCCGCGGAGGGGACGAGCGCCGCCACGAACAAGAGCGCGAACGCAATCGACAGGACACGCGCGGGCGACGGCCTTCGGGAGGCAAACCGACGATGTCCTCGCTCTCCACGACGATGGGATCCCGCCTGCTTCACGTTCATATTCCGCCTCTCCCTCGATTTACCGGTGTGGCGGGCACTTCTACCCCTGATCGACCCGGTCTACTTCGGCTCTCGGAGCCAAACTTTCCATCGATCCGTTGTGGTTAGGAGCCAATCGGCTCGTAGCGATGCGGCCGCGGCAACTCCTTCCGCGTCGGCTCTCCGATGCGCGACATGCTTCCCCGTAGAGCATGCCCCGTGGTCGCCGTCCATGACGTGCTCATCGACGCCATCGTGCGCGATGCCACGCCGTCCCGAGCGGGTCATCAACGCGCACCGTGTGGCCGGGCGATCACTCCCGGCGTTGTAGGTATCCAACAAACGGATTGGCGAGAATTTCTCGCTTTCACGCATTCACACTCGCGGGTTGGAGACCTACGATCCTCGCCACCGTTGGATGCGGCGCGCAAGTCGCGTAAGGAGAGGAGTGAGACGATGTTTCCCGCCGGTGATGGTGCATTTCGTGCTGCGCGAAAAGCAACGGGCCACACATGGCTTCGGCCCCTGTCCGCAGTGAGTCTGGCCGCCCTCTGCCTCGGGCCGGCGGCGTGCGGTTCGTCGTCCTCGGGTGAGACATCGTCCGCCTCGTCCGGCGCGAAGCCGCTGGCCGGCAAGACGGTTGCCATCGTGACCCTGCCCAACAGCAACCCGTGGGCAGCGGTCTACAACACGACGATCAAGAGCTACCTGAGCGCTCGCGGCGCCAAGGTGAACATCCTCGGCTCGACCGATCCCGCCACTCAGGTGCAGCTGCTCGACAGCGCCGTCACCCAGCACCCGAACCTCATCTTCCTCGAGGCACTCGACAGCAAGGCCGTTGCGCCCGCCATCGCCAAGGCCAAGGCCGCGGGCGTGACCATCCTCAACACCGACGGCCCAGCGGACCCGGCCGTGACCTCGGGGCTGCACCAAGTGCTGTCCAACAACTACGCCCTCGGCCAGTACGCCGCCGAGAACCTCGTCCAGGGCTTCCAGACCGAGCACCTCAAGACGGCCAAGATCGGAGTGATCGAGGGCACCGCCGCGATGCTCGTCACCCAGGACCGCATCAAGGGGTTCGACGCGGTCATGAGCAATTACCCCCAATACAAGGTCGCTATCACCGAGGACGGCAACTGGGACCCGGCGCTCAGCGGCCGGATCGCGACCCAGCTGTTTGCCAAGTACGGGCACGGCTTGCAGGGCATGTACGGGATGGCGGACTACATGGCCGTCCCGATCGTCACCGCGGCCAAGCAGGCGGGTCTGACCGTGGGCGTCAAGCACAACGGGCTGATCATCACCGGCAGCAACTGCTTCAAGATCGGCATCCAGGCGATCCGCGCGGGTCAGATGTTCGGCACCGCAACCGAGGATCCCGGGACGATCTCGCTCAAGGCGGCGCAGTACGGGACGCAACTGCTGGAGGGCGACCAGGTGCCCCTCGTGGAGACCGTCCAGGAGGCCCGCGTCACCCCGCAGACGCTGGCCCGCTACGCCGCGCAGTGCTCGAAAGCGTAGCCGCCGCATGACCGAGACCGTGTATCTCGCGGCCGTTGGGGTCAAGAAACGCGTGGCGCCGCACAAGTACCCCCGCCACGTGTGGAAGGTGGACCGGCTTCCCACCGGGCCAACGAGAAAGATCCTCAAACGTGCCATCGCGCTGCCCGCGGATCTCAGCGCAGGCGCGCGGCGCGCGACGTGAGCGCAGCCGCCACGCCCCGCCTCGAGTTGGCGGGGCTCACGCGGAGCTTCGGCGCCGTGCGGGCGTTAAGCGAGGTGTCGTTGCGGATCGCCCCGGGAGAGATCCGCGGGCTGTGCGGTCACAACGGGGCGGGCAAGAGCACGCTACTCAACGTCCTTGCCGGGCTGCTCCCGCCCGACGCGGGTGAGATCCGGCTCGACGGCCGGCCGCTGGTGCTCCGCAGTCCGCGCGATGCGCAGGAGGACGGGATCGCCTGGGTCGATCAGGAGCTGAGCATGATCTCGACGCTGAGCATCGCCGAGAACGTCGCACTGGGCCAGAGCGGCGGCGGGCTGCTCAGGCGCCGCCGCCGAGAGCGGGCCTCGGCCCGAGAGCTGCTGGCGAAGGTGGGCCTTGAAGATCACGATCCGGATGAGCTCGTTGGTGACCTCAGCCTCGGCAAGCGGCAGCTGGTCGAGATTGCGCGAGCACTCGGTCGGGGCGCTCGGCTGCTCATCCTCGACGAGCCGACCGCGACCCTCACCGACCTGGAGATCGAGCTCGTGTTCGACGCCGTTCGGCGCGTCGCCCGGGAGGGCTGCTCGGTGATCTTCGTCTCGCACCGCCTCGGGGAGGTGCTGTCGCTTTGCGACGTCGTGACGGTGCTGCGCGACGGCCGCATCGTCGAAGAGCGGCCGGTCGGCGAGCTATCGCCTGACCGCCTTGTCGAGGCGATGCTGGGCGAGCAGCTCGAGCCCGCACCGCAGGCGGGCGGCCAGGGTGTGGAGGAGATGATCCTGCGGGTGCGCGGGCTGCGCGTGGACTCCCGCGTCCATGACTTCTCACTCGAGTTCGCGGCCGGGCGCGTGTACGGCATCGTCGGTCAGATCGGCGCGGGGGCATCCGAGGTCCTACGCGCGATCGCCGGCCTGATGCCGACCGCGGTGGGCAGCGTCGAGCTGGCTGGACAGCCATTCAGCCTCCGTCACCCGGTGCAGGCGCGGCGCCAGGGCGTCGGCTTTGTCACCAACGACCGCAAGCAGGATGGTCTGTTCCTTGGCCGGTCGGTCTCCGAGAATCTTCTGGCCACGCAGCTGAATGAGATATCTCGCGCCGGCCTCATCTCCCCCAGACGCGAGCGCGGCCAGGGCCTCCGGCTGGCGGAGGCGGCCGGGGTCGACGCCGGACGTCTCGAGACTGCGGTCGGCCAGCTGTCGGGAGGCAATCAGCAGAAGGCTCTGGTCGGCCGGTACTTGCTCGGCTCAAGCGTCAAGGTCCTGCTCGTGGACGAGCCGACCCGTGGCGTGGACGTCGGCGGCCGGGCGGCGATCCACCGCGTCCTGCTCAGCGCCGCCGCGGAAGGAACCACGGTCATCTTCGCCAGCAGCGATCTGGAGGAAATGCTCGAGCTGGCGATGATCGTGGTGACCATGCGGGCCGGGCGTGTCGTCGGCGTCTATCGCGACGGTGTCTCGCGGCACGTCATGCTCACCGACCTCACCCACCGGCGGGGTGGTGAGACGACCGACGTCGCCGAGCCCGGCCACGACGAGGCGGAGCCGGTGCGATGAGGGTGTTGGCCTACGCCGCGCGCGGTCCGCACGCGTTGCGCCCGGCCCCGGGCGCTGGCCGTGCCCAGCGCGCCCGGCGCGCCGGGCTCCTGGCTGTGGCCGCCGTGGGCCTAGCGATGGTGCTGGTCTTCGCCGTCACCACGCACCGCTTCCTCACGTGGGCCAACGTCAAGGCGATCTTCAACTCGGCGTCGCTCGTCGGAATCATGGCGCTCGGGCTGACCTTCATCACGCTCGTCGGCGCGGTGGCATCCCTGGCCGTGGCCCAGACCGCCGTGGTCGCGGCGATGGTGTTCCTCGGCACCCTCGGTCTCGGCCTCGTCCCCGCGCTGGTCCTCGCCATCGCCGTGGGCGCAGCCGTCACCGCGATCCAGGGCGTGCTCATCGGCGCCTGGAACGCCAACCCCGTGATCCTGACGATCGGCGCCGGCTTCCTCATCGATGGCTTCGCCCAGGGCGTCAACAGCGGCAAGATCGTGCAGCCCGCCGGCGGCGGGTTCTCCATCCTGAACGCGACTCCGGCGGGGATCCCCGTCTCTGTGTACGTGATGGTGGCGTTGGCGCTGGTGCTCCAGTACGTGCTGCGGCGCACGGTCCTGGGCCGCTACGTCTTCCTGGTCGGCACGAATCGAGCGGCGGCTCGAGCCGCGGGAATACCGGTGGCCCGCGTGGTGATCGCAGCCTTTGCCCTCGCCGGGGTTGGCTTCGCGATCGGCGGCGCGTTCCTGGGCGCGTTCAACGCCGGAGCGTCCCCGTACCTTGAGGGGACGCTCACGTTCGACGCCATCGCCGCCGTCCTAGTCGGCGGCACGTCGGTCGCCGGCGGCCACGGATCGACCTTGCGAACCCTCGGAGGTGCGCTGACCATCGCCGCCATCTCCGATCTGCTTCTGCTGCGCGGCTTCGGTACCGGCGCGCAGGTGCTGTTCAAAGGCCTGCTGGTGGCCGCCGTCGTGATCGCCACGCAGGCGCGGATGCGTCGGGAGGCACTGTGATCGTGGGCCGGACGCTTCGAGCGGTGCGGCGTGGCCGCGTCGAACACGTCCTGCCGTGCATCTCCTTCGTCGGGGTGCTAATCGCGTTCATCGCGGTGCCTGGCCTCTTCGGCGATGAGGTCAACAACGGCGCCATCTACACCGGGATGCAGGGCTTTGCTCCGCTCGGCCTCGTGGCGCTGGCGCTCGGCCTGACACTGATCGCGGGTGAGTTCGACGTGTCGGTGCTCGGGATGCAGGCCCTCGGCGGGGTGGTGGCGGTCAAGGCGGGCGCGCACTCGGGGCCTGCGGGTGTCGCCGCCTCGGTCGCGGCGTGCGCGCTGCTCGGTTCGCTCCAGGGAGCACTGATCGCGCGCCTGCGCCTGCAGTCGCTGGCGGTGACGATTGGGACCTACATCGCACTGCTCGGGCTCACCAACGTCATCGCCTCCAACAACACGCTTACCTACGGAAATCTCAGCGTATCGGTGTGGGTGGATCAGACGATCCTCACCTGGTTCTCACCTCGCAGCCTGATTACGTTCGGCGCCTTTGCCGTGGCCTTCGTGCTCCTCGGCGCGACGCGACTGGGCCCCGAACTCAAGGCGATCGGCAGCGACCGGCGAGCCGCTCGGGTCTCCGCCATCTCGGTCGAGCGACGGGTAATTGCGCTGTTCACCTGCTCGGCGGCGCTCGCCGGTCTTGCGGGCGCGCTGCTCGCCTATTCCAACGCCAGCGCGTCGCTGGACCCAGGCCTGCAGCCGCTCATTCTCGGCGTCGCCGCCGCCGTGCTCGGCGGGCTGTCGCTGAGCGGCGGCCGAGGCACGGTCTGGGGCCTGTTGCTCGGCACCTTGGCCGTCGCACTGCTGGAGCAACTCTTCGCGATCACCGCCCTCTCGAGTTCCACCACGCAGATCGTCTTCGGCGGACTGCTGCTGGTGGTGGTCAGCGCCGACGCCCCTGACCTTCGGATGAAGATGACCGGCTTCGCGGTACGCCACCGGCACGCCACCCGCGCGGAGCAGCCATGACCAGAGAGGAGCGCCCCATGAGCAGCCAAGAGACTCACCCGACCGGCCAGACCGAGCTCGCCGTCGACGGACTGCACTTCCCGGAGTGCCTCAGGTGGCACGACGGCCTCCTGTACTTCTCCGACATGTACGGTGACCGCGTCCACTCGTTCGATCCTGATACCGGCGAGTTGCGCACGATCACCGAGGTGTTTCATCCGGGCGGGATCGGCTGGCTTCCGGACGGCCGGATGCTGGTCGTCGCGAGCGAAGACCGGCTGATCCTCGAGATCGGCGAATCCGGAAACCGCATCTACGCGAACCTTGCCGACGTCGTTCCAGGCTGGCTCAATGACATGCTCGTCGATCGGAGCGGGCACATCTACGCTGGAAACTTCGGCTACGACCTCTTCTCAGAAGATCCGCGCCCGACACATCTTGCGATGGTCGGGCAAGATGGCAGCATCGCCATGCAATCCGACGAGGTCGTGTTCCCGAACGGGATGGTGATGCGCTCGGACGGCAAGTTGGTGGTCGCCGAGACATTCGCCAACTGCCTCACCACCTTCAGCGTCAAGGACGACGGAAGCCTCCGCCGTACAACGTCGCTGCCACTCGGCGAATGCGTTCCAGACGGTCTCTGCATTGACGCCGAGGACCACATCTGGATCAGCTCCGTCTACGACAAACAGGTCGTTCGGGTCAGCCCGGACGGCGAAAGGGAACGGCATCGCGTGGACCAGATGGCTTTTGCATGTGTACTCGGCGGCCGCGATCGCCAAACCCTGTTCATCGCCACCGCTCCCGACTTCGAACCGACGGACCGCCGCGCGCTCAAGCAGGGGCGGATCGAGACGCTGAAAGTCAGCGTCCCCGGCGTTGGCGACCAGGGGCTGGGGGTCTGACATGGACTTCACGGGACAGTCCGCGATCGTGACCGGAGCCGCTCGCGGTATTGGGCTCGTGGTGGCCCAACGCTTGATGGAGGCAGGCGCGACGGTGTTCATGGTGGATGTGCGGGAGGAGTTGCTGCGTTCCGCAGCGGCGGGGATCGGTGCAACCGCATGCCCGGCGGACGTGTCCGACACGAAGCAGGTCGAGCAAGTAGTGGCGAGCGCCGTGGACGCGACCGGCCGCATCGACGTCCTGTTCAACAACGCCGGCTTGCTTCGGGACAAGGTTCTGTGGAAGATCGACGACGAGGACTGGGAGAGCGTCGTAGGCGTGAGCCTTGGGGGCACGTTTCGCTTCACGAGAGCGTGCGTGCCGACATTCCGACGGCTCGGATACGGCCGCATCGTCAACGTCACCTCCTATACCGGACTGCATGGCAACTTCGGACAGGCCAACTACGCGGCGGCAAAGGCCGGCGTGATTGGCTTCACGAAGACGGCGGCGAAGGAGCTTGCGCGATTCGGCGTGACAGTAAACGCGATCTCACCCAACGCCCATACCGCGATGACTGCTTCGATGCCTCCGGAGCGCTTCGCAGAGTTCGAGCAAGCAACGCCGTTGGGGCGCATCGCCGACCCTGCCGAAATCGCCGACGGGGTCCTTTTCTTGGCATCCCGTGAGGCGGGATACATCACCGGCGTCGTCCTCGCCGTCGACGGCGGGATGTCGATGTGATCGACCGTCGGCAGCGGCGCCGCGCCACTCTCCCTGCCAAGGGAGCCGACCGGTCCCTCGCCACACCCTGTCGGAGTTGAGCAACCGCGTCCCGCCGCCCAGTCATCATGCGGCGGCCGTGAACAACATTCCTCTGGCGCGTCTCCGTTTGCGCAGAACGCGCGGCTGCGGGGCGGTGCGCGTCCGGAGGTGAAAGCCAGGTCCAGGACGCGACGATCGATCGCGCTACCGGCCGCCCGATTCTCTGCTCGCGTTCCTGGAGGCACTCTGACGGCCCGCTCCTCACTGAAACTTCGCGGCTCGAGTCAGCGCCAGGCCCGCCGGCAGTGACGAACGCGAGAAATTTTCTCGGAGAGGGGTTGACAATGCTCGCTGGCGGCCTATTACAGCGAGCAGAGAGGATTGACATAGAACTAGCGGCTCATCAGTTCGGTGGAGGGCCGGGGCCCAGGTCGAGAGGGGTTGCCTGACGGTTGGCACCCACCGCCTTTGGCAAAGGCTCTGTTGGCGGTCCCGGCCTCCACCACCATTTCTCCCTCGCATCTTTGAGCCGCGTGGTTGTCCCGGAGAGGAGGTGAGCGTTCGTATGTCTGTTCGTCGTCGTTGGCGGATCGGCTGGGTGCGGCGGGGGTTTGGCTCGCCGGCGCATAGCGCGATCGTGTTGCCCCGGCTCCGGCCGGCCGCCTGAGGAATGCTCTCGGATAGATCCTGTTCCGCCGGCGGCAAGCCGGCGGAACCGCTGGGTCGTGAGCAGGTCGCGGCCATGTTGGCCAGCATCCACAATGGCTCCGCGCTACACACGGTGGGCGGGTTGGACGAGATGGCCGCGGAATCGGACCACATCACCCACGATGAGAGCGAACTGCTCCAAGCCGAGTCGCTGGCGGCACGCGGGCTTGATGAGGACCTGGCCGCGGGGTTGCGTCACCGGCGGCTCGGCGGCGAGACGAGCTCCGCCGGCTACCTGCGTGACCTCAGCGATCGCCCCCGGCTCCCGGCCGCGGTCGAGCAACGGCTCGTCGAGGCTGCTCAGGCCGGGAACCGCCGCGCCCGCGAGGAGCTGGTCGAGGCGTTCCTGCCGCTGATCGCGGGGGTCGCCCGGGTCTACCGAGGATCGCAGGCGATCACCCGCGTCGAGTTGATGCAGGAAGGCGTCGTCGGACTGCTCCGCGCGCTCGAGCGCTACGACCCGAGCTTGGGAGTGCCATTCTGGGGCTATGCAGCGTGGTGGGTCCGCCAGGCGATGCAGCAGCTAGTCGCCGAGCTGACCCGGCCGATGGTCCTCTCTGACCGTGCGCTTCGCCAGCTCTCACAGCTCAAGCGCGCACACGGCGAGTATCTGGTCGAACATGGCCGGGAGCCGAGCGGAAACGAGCTCGCGAACCGCACCGGTCTCTCACACGCGCAGGTCGCGGACATGCTCGCGCTCGAGCGTGCGCCACAGTCGATGGACGAAGCGATACGCGGCACCGAGGGCGACTTGGGGGCGTTCGGGGAGTTGCTCGGCGACCCGCTCGCCGGCGACGCCTACGAGCAGCTGCTCGATCACGCAGAGATCGAGCAGATCCGCGCGCTGCTGGGCAGCCTCAACGACCGCGAGCGGATGATCCTGCGCGCCCGCTACGGCCTCGACGGCCCCGAGCAATCGCTGCGCGACATCGGCGAGCGGACCGGGCTCAGCGCGGAGCGGGTCCGGCAGATCGAACAACGCGCGCTCGGCAAGCTTCGCGCCGGCGCCACCCGCGGCGAGCGCGACTGACCGGACGTTTGCGGTCGCCAGGGTTGACGGTCGGGGCGGCAGGCCTATTGACACGGAGGTGAAGGTATCCGACAGCTGGAGGTGATCCCGGTGCATGCACTCCATCGTCCTCATCTTCCCCACGCCGCAACGATCGCCGCAGCCTGCGCGGCCCTGGCGATCGTGCTCACACTGCTGCTCGCCGGCACGCTGAACGATCTCACGTCCACCTCGGCCAGCGGCTCACCGACCGCGACACCAACCCCCGTCCAGTCGACATCGACCGGTGCGGGATGGAATCTGAGCCCGTTCACGAGCCTGCTGCGCTCCCCCGTCCGGGTCCCATGGACGGCAGGCTCCTAGCCACGCCCGGCGATGCAGACCGCGATCGCTGGTGATGACTGGCGGCGGCCAGGTCGACCCCTACGCCGAGCTGGATGTCTCGCGAGACGCATCGAGCGAGGAGATCCGTCGCGCGTACCGACAGGTCGCCCGTCGCCATCACCCCGATGTCAACCAAGACCCCGGCGGACCACAGCGGTTCGCCGCGGCTGCGCGCGCCTACGAGATCCTCAATGATCCGGCCGCGCGCGCCCGCTACGACAACCGCTTCCCCCGACCTGTCCCGATCCGCCGATCGTCCAGGTCCCGACCCGCGGTCGGTCGGCGCGCAGTCCTCGAGCTGACCGACCGAGAAGCGGCTCACCTCGCGCACTTTCCTCTCACACTCACCGACGCCCACGGTGGCCGCATCGTGGTTCCGGCCGGGACCGGTGACGGCGACCAGCTCATCCTGCGCGACCGCGGTGAGCTGATCGTCCTTCGCGTCCGCATCCACGAAAGACTTGACAGTCCTTGATTGAGATCTATTAGCGAAGATGAACGCCACAACCCGTTGTTTGCTCGCTTAGGAGGTTCGCTATGGCACTGATCCGCTGGGAGCCGGTCGCCGAGCTGGGCACCATCCAGAACGAGATGAACCGGCTCTTCAACACCTTCTTTGACCAGCCCAATCCAACCGGCCGCAACAGCGGGGCCGGCCGGCGATGGATCCCGGCGATGGATCTGGTCGAAAGCGGCGATCACTACGTGCTGCGCGCCGATCTCCCCGGCCTCTCCGACGAGGACGTCAACGTGCAGCTCGAGGACAACGTGCTCACCATCTCCGGGGAGCGCAAGGCCGACCACGAGACCCAGCCGGAGGGCTACTACCGACTGGAGCGTGCGTTCGGCGGCTTCGCCCGCTCGCTGACCGTCCCCGAGGGAGTCGACCCCGACGGGGTACACGCGCACTTCGACCGCGGCGTGCTGGAGATCCGAATCCCCAAACCCGAGCAAAAGAAACCCCGACAAGTACAGATCACCCTCGGCACCCGCCCAGCCGGCGACACCAAGACGATCGAGAGCACCGACACCGCCGACCCGCAAGTCAACAGCGGCGACCCGGTCCCAGCGCCGGCCTGATCCACGAACTGCCATACAGACCCTCCCCATTCACGGACCGCGGGCCATCACCCCCGCGGTCCGCGATCCCCGCTCACCCTCGCCGATCAGCGACCCTCCGCGATGGTCGGATCGCTCGCGCGCTCCTCACCGGCGACCCGCGCTCGTTCAATGACCAGCGAGCACGGTCGCCTCACGAAGCCCGAACACCTGACCCCGCGGCTCCAACACCTCGAGAGGGCGCGCTCAGACACGAGCGTGCTCTCATCACACGCACGAACCGCGCGGCCGAGCCCGAACTTTCAGCGCAAGCGTCTCTCGAATATGCCGACACCCGCATGCGAACGACCCACGAGGCACCAGGGACATCGCATCCCGATCGGCATATTCAAGGGGTCGGCATAGTACGTCGAGCAGGCGGAGCGCCACGGCGTGATTCCCATGCACGTTCCCCTCGGTCGCTACCTTGCGCACATCGAGGATTAAACGATGAGCGCCCCGTACAACCCGAACGTCGATTTGGAGGTCGGCCGCGGCCACGGTCTGCACTTGCAGATCAACCGCCAGCCGGTCCCGGACAGCTACGCCGCGATCGTGATGGCCGAGTTCGCGCAGCTGTGCGAGTTCCCTGCCGTTGGCGTCGACGTGAGCTACTGCTGTCAGCGACGGCCCGAGCCGGTCGCGATGGCCCGGATGATCGCTGATGAGCTCGCTCGCAACGAGATCTGGGACTGACGCTCCGCTAATTGTGGCCGGCGGAGCCGCCGCCTCGAGCCGCCGCCCGTGCCCGCCGATGGTTCTGGCGACGGGCAAGCGGATCGCCCTGCAGTCGTTCGATGCGGCGATGCTCGGCGGCCAGCTCGACGTCGTCGTGGAAGACGTAGCGGCTCGTTGTCTCCGGCGACGCGTGTCCCATGATGCGTTGCAGCCGGGAAAGCTCGGCGCCGCGGGCGGACATGTACAGCCTGCCGAAAGTGTGTCGGAGCGTGTGCGGGTGGGCCTGCTCCGCGGGCACGCCAGCGGCGAGCATGATCGGCCGGACGATTCGAATCACAGCCGTCGTTGACAGCCGACCGCCGGCGTCGGGGAACGAACCGTCGCGGCGCTGGCGCCCCAGCCGCGGAAACAGCGAGGGGTCGTCGGCCAGTTCCGGGATCCGGTCGCGCTGCTCGCGCCACAGCTCGAGTGCGTCGAGCACGTCGGTGAACAGCGGTACCGCCCGGACCTTGCGGCCCTTGCCCTGAACGCGGAGATACACCCCGCCGCCACTGTTGTCAGAGCGCCCCTGGTCAAACGGATCGGTCGGGAGCGTGCGCGCCTCCTGAGACCGCAGCCCGGCACCACCGAGCGTCTGGATCAGCGCGAGATCCCGAGCGGCTACCTGACGCATCCGACGGATGGATGATCAGCGCGTCGATCCCGCCGCCAGACGCGCTCCGGGCGAACCCTCCTGCCCCGCCCGCAATCCGTCGGTCTCCAAGCTGGCCACGAGACTTCCCTTCCCGCATAGCGGGGAGGCTGGCGCAGCTGTGTCGCTGCGGACGAAATCCACTACTTCGAAAAGCCGATGCGTCGACAGTTCCGCTTCGCCACCGAGCGGCAGTCGGATTCGAGCCGCGTGCTTGCCGAAGGATCGCCGGGATGCAAGCACGAGCGCTGCCGCTCCGGCGGCAATGCGGTCGTGGTGATCCCAGCTTCCGGATCGGACGAGCAGCACGAGCGAGGGAGGCGCGTCGGCGGACTCCTCCCTCGCCGGGTGGATGCAGAAGCGCTACTCCGGGCCGTCGATGCGGACACCTCCTTTCGCGCGGCGACGCGAACCTCCTCCTAACCAGCGAGCGACCTGCTCAGCGCGGGATCCGCGACACTCGTCCGGCCATACCGTCGGGGACGGCTGGAGGAGCCGACTTGTGCGCGCTTTCCCCGCATTCCGAGACTGCTGTCGCGGGCTTCAAGATGCCCGTGCCGTCATGGATGCAGGGCTGGCCGGCCCGGGGCGCCGATGGTCTGGCGCTGCTGCCACGCCTGAAGGAATCACGACGACATGGCTCCTCCTTGTCGATCGAACCGACACTCTGCGCCGGGACAGCTTTCCGCGCTTAAGGGGGCGCGGGCCGCGCATCATGCGCGGGCCTGCTCGTGAATTCGGTAAGCCCTTGACGGCGCAGCGCCCGAGGTCTAGCGCGCACGCCAGCCACCGATCAGGCTGGTGGTGAAGCAGTCAGGCGATCAGCCGACGCTGATCTCGACCTTGTTCGGATAGAACGCGACGTGGTCCTTGATCTCGGCGACCGCATCGTAGGGCTGTTCGTAGGTCCAGATCACATACTCGAGCTCGCCGTTGGCGGTCGAGAGGCTGTAGTAGGACGCGTCGCCCTTGTAAGGGCAGTACGTCTCGTGGTCGGTAGGACTGATGACGTCGGCGTCGACGTCCTGCAGCGGCAAGTACTGGACGGGCGGGTAGTTGGACTCCTGCAGCGTCAGCGCGCCGTCGGTCTCGGCGATCACCTTGCCCCCCGCCTTGACGACGACGTGCTTGCCGGTCGGCGCGACGGTAATCGGGTGGTCAGGGCCGGGGATGAGACGTTGCTTGGTCGACATGACTCTCCTTGGGCGATTGTGACCTCAATTACCAGCATAGCTATCGTCCGCGATGATCGAATCGCGACGTCTCGCCCCGCTGCTCGAGCCATCGTTTCCGCGCGCAAGGCAGGGAGGTTGGCGGCGGCGTCAGAGACGTTCGATCGGTGGGGAATCCAGGAGCCTGGCGATCGTCCGCGGTGGCTTCCGAATCTCGTCCGCAGCCGGCGCGCGTCGCCGACCGGGAGTCGGGCGCTCGCACTGGGCCGAAATCGAGCGCTCGCAGGGCGGCGCTCTGTTCGCGCCGTTCCCGTCGCCGCCGGCCGGACCCGCGCCCTGGTTCTGGCGACGAGGGGGTCGGTTCGATTCGCTGTGAGTTGCGTCTTCCTTCCCCCGCGCATAGCGGGTCGCCCGTTCGGTTGGGCGAGGTTTCCGTCGTGGCATGAAAGGAGGGCCTGCTTCCACGGCCCGGCCCTCGGGCGAACGCTTCTAACCCGGCGTCGACCCCTCTCGGATTGGCTGGGCGATGCCGATGAGGTTGCCTTCGCTGTCGTAAAAGAACGTGCTGAGCTCACCGGTGCCTTTGCTCGGATAGTTGTCGGGCGCGGCGATCGTGTCGCCACGGACATCGAACCCAGACATGTCGAAGCGCTCGAAGTTCACACCCCGGGCTCGCAGATCGGCCAGGGTCGTCTCCAGGTGCTCGACCTCGAATGCCATCTGGGTTGATTTCCCCGAGGGCGCACCCGCCGAGCTGAAGAGATGGAACTCGGTCGGGCCGCAGACGTAGCGTAGGCCGCCGGTGCGCTCCTCAACCGGATCGAGCCCGAGCTTTTCGCGGTAGAAGACGCGCGCCCGCTCGAGATCCTGAGCGGGGAGCTTGGGACGGTGTGGGCGTGGGTGAGCGGTCCGGGCATGTTGGTCTCCTCGAAGTGATCGCAGAATTGCGGATGAGTCTTGGGTGACGCCGGCGAGCCGTTGCCGCAGTTGGTCACGGCATTCCGTGCGGGTCACCCAGGCGGTTGGTCCTCGTCTGATCTCGCATCCGGGCAGCGCCAAGCCACAACTTCGCCGGTTGCCTCAGCGGCCGTCATCGTGCGACGGGGTGTTTCCGAGGTCGTCGGAGCGCCCGGCTTGGATGCGGGACCACTGGGCGTAGGGGCGACCGTTCGTACGATAGGACAGGTTTTCCCGTGCTTGGGGCCACCCTGGAGGAGAGTCTTCCCAGGGCTCCTGTCGCCCGTACACGGTCAGGTCCAGCAGCCCATAGCTGTTGTCCAGCGCCTCGTCGCCGCGCCCATTGGTCCAGTAGGTCTCAAATACCCGTTCGCCGTCCTGCACGTAGCACACGACGTGAAATTTGCCGATCTGGCGCCCGGTGAGCAGCGTGTCAAGCGCCTGCTGGGCCGAGTACCAGGGCACATCCCAGCCCATGAAGTCGCGGTAGCGCACGCTCTCCTCGTAGGGCCCCTGACACAGGGTGGCGTAGGTGACGTCGCGGGAATGCAGGATCGACAGCTCACGGACCTGCCCGTTGTAGAACGTGCAGCCCTCACACTGGTCCTTGGCCGGCTGGCCGTCATACCACATGTGGTAGTAGGCGATGAGCTGCTGGCGCCCCTCGAACACGTCGAGCAGCGTCACCGGACCGTGCGGGCCGATCAGCTGCGTCGCCGCGTTGACCTCGACCATCGGCAGCCGGCGACGAGCGGCTGCGATCGCGTCGCCTTCGCGGGTGTGCGCCTTCTCTCGGATTCGCAGCGCATCGAGCTGGGCCTGAAACGTAGCCCGATCCACGACAGCCGGGACCGCTGCGTCATTCATGTCGGCGCTCTGCTGCCGGAGATCCTCGCTGCTCATGATCACTTCCTTCGCTCAAGTATGTGATTGGCGGTGAGCCCTTGTTCATCGTCATCGATCCTGATTTCTCAGCGCCGATGGTGTGAGACTTCGGCATGCTCATGCCTTATTCATGCCGTGCATGTCGATAGCTCGTATGGCCTCCGTCGCTTGAGCGCTTCCCGGCGGGGTGAGGCCGGGGACGCTCGTCGGTGCGGCCGCGAGCCAGATCCCGACGACCACGAATGCGATCGGGAACCTCGTCGAGAGCCGCTCGCCGAACGGGACGACCTTCTCCGCGAAGATCAGCCCGGCCACCACCAGCATCCACGCGATGCTCATGACCCCCAGTGCGAAGAGAATCAGCATCAACCCCCAGCAGCACCCGATGCAGAACGCCCCATGCTCAAACCCCATACGGATCGCGGCCGCCCATCCCGGGCGCCAGCCGCCGGCGACGTACTGCCGCGGGGAGCGGCACTGGCGCAGGCAGCGGCGCTTGAGCGGACTGAGCTGGTAGAGCCCGGCCGCGACGACGGTTGCCCCCGCAATCAGCGGTCCCTGACCGTGCCACGAAAGCGCGGGGATCTCGGCCCACCTGACGGGTCGGAAGACTCCGTACGCCAACAGGCCGTAGGCGATCCACGCGGCCAGATAGCCGCCGATGAACAACCACGTGCGCACGAAACCTCGGCTGCGATGGTTCCCCGCGCTAACGCGAGCGAAGATGAGCGTCGTCGGCCTCACCGACGGGAGCATCATCGCCGCCATCATTGTTACCCACACCATGAACCAGCCGAGGCCGCCGCGGTCGGTCCAGGGGCCGGCGTCCATCCCCTGCATCCGGTCGATCGTCACGATCCAGGTGACAAGCGTGGCCACGACGAGCGCGGCCGCCGGCACGAGCGAGGGCGAGCTCCGCAGCGGGCGTCGCGCCCGCGGTCCGTCGGCCAGCATTGGTTCAGCCATTTCCGCTCCCGAGTCGAATCGCGCAGCGCTTGATTGGCGGATTCCAGTCGTGGCCCGGCGGATTCCAGTCGTGGCCCGTCACCGGCGGCCCCAGTTCCCACGAGTCACAGGTCAACCGCGCGACGGCGAGGATCGCGGACCGTCCGTCGGCACTCGTGGCCGTCGTCGTGCTCGCCGGACCGCAGGCGCCGGCGGCCGCACGGCGCGTGGTCGAGCCACTCAGGCGCTCTCGCGGGGCGTCAGGACGATCATCGGGATGACCCGCTCGGTGCTCCGCGCAAGTCCGACGAGTTGCGGGTAGCGCTCGGCTGCTCTGGCGAAGAGGCGCTCGCGCTCCTCGCCCGTCGCCTCCTCGCCCACAACATCGATCGTCTCGCGCCCGACCTCGATCCTCGTGTTCGGCTGCGCCACCAGGTTGTGGTACCAGTCGGGATGGTTCGGCGCTCCTCCATTCGCTGCCCAGATCAGGTAGCGCGAACCGTCAGGCAGGTATGCGACCGGGTTGACGCGGCTCACTCCCGACTTCGCGCCGGTGTGGTGGAGCAGCAGCAGCGGTGTCTCCCCCCACGCGCCACCAACACGCCCGTTGTTGGCACGAAACTCCGCGATGATCTTGGCGTTGTACTCGGGGGTTATCTCGGCCATTTCGTGCCTCCCTCTTGCCTCGTAGATCTCGCCCGGCTACGACGAGAACTCGCGTCTCGCATCTGCGAGGAACCGAACCCTCGACAGCCCGTTACCCGCGTTCGTATTCGTCGTGGCGGCGGAGCTGGAACGTGACCGGACCGTCCTCCCTGCGCCCGGCCGGAACGCGATCGAGGATCGCGTAGTAGCCCATCAGGAACTCCGTACCGCGGGCGTAACTGGAATAGCAGTGATACACGGTGGCGCCCTCACGCGCGAACACGCTCACGCCGTGTCCCTCGCACAAATAGCCGTCGATATCCGTGCCGCTCGCGCTCGCGTTGCGGATCGCCACCGGCGGCAGGTTCTCCCGCAGCTCGGGCCGCTCTTTGAGAAGCTTGCGGAACGCGAGCTCGTTGGCCTCGAGCCCGGGGACGGCCGGGTCGCGCGGACGCCCGTCGACGGCAGACACACCGTAATCGACGTTGAAGTCGCTGCCATGACTCGACACCCAGTCAAAGCTCCAACCCATGCGCTGCCGATAGGCGAGCAGCTTCTCGATCGGCGCACGCGACACGCAGATCATCGTCACGTCCCAGGCCCTGAGGTGGGCCAGCACTCCGTTGAAGCTGTCGGCGGTCGAGGAGCAGGTGGTACATCCCGCTTCGTAGTCAGGGCCGAACATGAAGTGGTAGACGACCAACTGCGAGCGGCCGTCAAACAACTCCGCCAGCGTCCTGGTCCCGTCTGCGGCCTGGAGCGTGTACTCCTTCTCCACCGGCACCCAAGGAAGATCGCGACGCTGTCGGGCCAGCTCATCCCCCATCCGTGAGAGCTCCTTCTCGCGCTCGAGCAGCTCGGAGCGCGCCGCAGCCCATTCCTCACGAGTTGCGGTCCTGTGCTCAGGCATCGGCTGCTCCTCCTTTCAGCTCGCGGTGACAGGCCTTATACTTAGCATAATGGCTAACGATATTTTTGGCGCCCTCGCTCATCCGCTCCGACGAGAGATCGTTGAGCGCCTCACTCGAGGTCCGGCGACGGTCGGGGAGGTGACCCACGACCTCACGGTGTCGAAGCCCACGATCTCACGGCATCTGAAGACGCTGGAGCAGGCAGGCATCTTGAGCCGCGTGATCGACGGCAGGAATCACCGACTCACCCTGAGGCCGGAAGCGCTTGCCGAGGCCTCGGACTGGATAGAAAGCCAACGCGCGCGCTGGCAGCGCCTCTTTGACGTCGTTGGCGAGTACCTAGAGGAACGGAAAGGAGAGGAGCCATCGTGACCGACGGCGGTCGGGTGGTGCGGATCGAGCGGACCTTCGACGCTCCAGCCGAAGACGTCTTTGACGCCTGGACCAGCCCCGAGGTGATGCGACGCTGGTTCCATTGCGACCCGGATTGGGACACCCCCGAGGCCGAGGCCGATCTGCGCGTGGGGGGGAAAGTCCACGTGGTGATGCGCCGGCCCGACGGCACGGAAGTCCAAGCGCAGGGCCAGTACACATTGATCGACCGCCCGCACCGGCTGGCAATGACTTGGACCTTCGACGACGATCCCTCAAACGAGCAGCGGATCGAGCTCTTCTTCTCGGAGTCCGAGGGCTCGACCACGGTCCTGATGATCAACGGCGGCATCTCGACGGACGAGCGCCGCGACGCCCAAGACAAGGGATGGCACGGCTGCCTCGACGAGCTCGAGCGCATCTTGGCCACATGATTCGACGAAAGTGGATCGAGTGGAGAACGAATTCGCTGTTAAGAAGCGGAGCATGCGCGAACTGTCTGCCCAACCGCGGAGCATCAGTCCGAGAGCGTCACGCCTAGCCCGGGCGCGACATATCGCGTCGGCATCGAAGCGGGACGCAACCAGCGGCGGATCACAGTCCTGGAAATCGCCACGAGCGTGTTGGTCCCCGGTGCGACAACGTCGATGGCAGCGGGCTCGCTGCGATCCTCCCCGCAGTCCGCGCCAAGCTGGTCAGCGCCGCTGGAGCTCGGCATGCTTGTAGCGGACGCAGAGCAGGTCTCTCACGACTACTCACGCGCTTCCGCGCGCACCCGTCCGCGCTGCCGCGTTACGCCTAAAGGAACGGCCGGACGGCGGGCGGGTGACGTGACTGCTCGGTCACGGATGGCACAGCCTGCCGAGTTAGCCGGCGGCCGTCGCAACTCGTCCGCACGAAGCGTCTCGAACGAAGGCGACGAGACGCTACTGGGTCCGCGGGAGCAGACGCGAGCGACGCGCGTGTGCCTTACTGTTCGGACATGATCACCGAACATGACAGCGCGCCGGTCTGGCTGATCACAGGTTGCTCTTCGGGCTTTGGCCGCGCTCTGGTCGACGCGGCGCTGGCCCGGGGCGACCGCGTCGTCGCAACCGCTCGGCGGCCGGAATCCCTGGCCGATCTTGCGAGCGACCGCGTGCTGGTGGTCGCCCTCGACGTCACGCGCCAGGACCAGATCGACGCGACGGTGCGCGCCGCGCTGGAGCGCTTTGGTCGCATCGACGTGCTCGTAAACAACGCCGGCTACAGCTCGATCGGCGCTGTGGAGGAGATCGACATGGATGATCTCCGGACGTTAATGGAGACGGCGTTCTTCGGGGCGGTTGCGCTCACCAAGGCCGTGCTGCCGCACATGCGCGAGCGCCAGAGCGGCGCGATCGTGCAGATGAGCTCGCAGGCTGGCCAGATGTCCTTCGCTGGCGGCGGCGCGTACTCCGCCGCCAAGCATGCGCTGGAGGGGCTCTCTGAGGCGCTGGCCGGCGAGGTCACACCGCATGGCATCCGAACGCTGATCGTCGAGCCGGGCGCGTTCCGGACCGAGCTCATGGGTGCGCGCTATCACCGCTCGCGCGAGCTCGACGCGTACGCGGACACGGTGGGCCGGGCGCGCGCGTACATGGACCGCGCGGGCGGCACCCAGCCCGGCGACCCGCGCAAGGCCGCAAAAGCCATCCTCGCCGCGCTCGACACCTCCGACCCGCCGCTGCGGCTCGCGCTTGGCGCCGACGCGGTGGACGCCATCCGCGCCAAGCACAAGCGACTGCGGGCCGACCTCGACGAGTGGGACGCGGTGGCGCGCGACACGGCGTTCGACTAGCGAGGCTACTCCGTTCGCCTGAACGCCGTTGGCCGCTCCCGCGATTCTGCAGCGAGCAGATCCGAAGGAGGCTTCATGGCCATTCGACACGTCATCACGATCCAGGTTGCCGCCGGCAGAGCAGATGATTTCGCCGGTGCTTTCAAGACCGTGCAGGCGATCGCGCAGCAAGAAGAAGGCTGCGAGCAGTACGAGCTGTTCCAAAGCATCGACGAGCCCGAGAAGGTTGTGCTGCTGGAACGCTGGGCCAGCCAGGAGCTGCTCGACAAACACATGGTGGCGGAGCGCACGCGCAGCCGCTCAGCCATTGACACCCTTGTGGCTCTCTGGGCGCCCGGGACCACCCCGACGGTCGAGCGCTTCGAGGTGTGAGCACACGGATACCAAGATCGTCGAGACCGGACTGCTGCTGCGCGACCGAGGCAGGCGTTCGCAGTAGCTCTCGGCATGCTCTCGCCGCGGACGGTTGCGACGGCCGCCGGCTAACTCGACCGACCGCTCCATCCGTGACGAAGCAGCCATGCTGCCCGCCGTCGAACCCCTGCCCTATCGGACACAGCCAGCCACGATGTCGTCCGCTCGATGCCCGCGAAAGAACGAAAGCGGGTCTGGACCCGCGCGTTTCTGCGCACCTGCTCATCGCCACCTGAGGGTGTGTCGGCGGGTCGTGCCACAGGCGCCGATGCGCTCTCGGCCGCTGGTGGCGCTCGTGGAGGATCGACGGGTCCCGTCAAACGCCCAAAGGAGGGCACGATGGAATCCGTTTTGTACGACGCCGCTGGTCATCGCCGGTCTCCGGTCACGATGCCTGGCTACCACCAAGGCCGACCGCCAAGGAACAAGGGTCTGCGCTATCCCGCCGACCCGCAGGCTGTTGAGGAGATCATCGCGGTCATGCGTGCCGCGGGCGACCGACCCGAGGGCGCTCGGCTGCGTGCCCTCATCGTTCTTCTGTGGCGCGCTGGGCTACGGATCCGCGAAGCGCTCGAGCTGGCCGAGACCGATCTTGACTCCGCTCGCGGCGCAGTCATCGTTCGCAAGGGAAAGGGTGGTCGCCGCCGCGAGGTCGGAATGGACCGGTGGGCTTGGAGTCAGCTCGAGTCCTGGCGCGCAATCCGATCTCAGCTTCCGATCGGCGCGTTCATCTGCGTGATCCACGGGCCGACCGCTGGACGGCGGTGGGACCCGTCAGCGGCGCGGAAGCAGCTGCGGGGTGACCGCCGCCGCGGCCGGCGTGCGTCGCCGCTTCGCGCCGCACCAGCTCCGTCATGCTCACGCGATCGAGATGGCCCACGAGGGTGTGCCGCTGGTCGTTATCCAGCGCCAGCTCGGACATGCCAACCTCGGGATCACGTCGATTTACTTGCAGGGAATCGACAGCTCGGAGATCATCGAGGCGGTTCACGCCCGACCCGCCCCCGTGATCTCGGCGACTGCTGGCCTCGGGCCGAATCCGTAGGAGCGGCACCGGCGGCGCAGAGGAAATGGCGGGCCGCTGTTGCGGTCCGCCTCCTGTCCGCGCAAAGCGCGTCCGGCGATTTGTGCCTCGCTAGCGCGTCGCTGCATCAAAGCGGGTCGATGGCTCTGCTTTACTCCTGCAACTCGCGCGCGGGCGCATCCCCGGCGAGCGCGCGTCGGCACCAGTCAAGTACCGCGTCGGCAACTTGGCTGGTGGTCACAGCTAGCGATGCGCGTCGTTAGTGCGTAGCTGGCTGGTGGTGCGAGGCAATGGTTCCACACCCACCCTTCGTCCGGACCAAACCACCGACCAAATCCTCGCCAAAGCCAACAGCCCCAGGCCAGGAGGCCCAATGCATCGCGGTGAAGTCTGGTGGGTTGATTTCGACGAGCGCCGCCCCGTTCTACTGCTCGGCGATGAGGAACCCTCGGGCTTTCGGGCAATACAAGTGGTCGCTGCCGCCCCGACCGACATCACCGGCGTCGCGTTGGAGGTCGCCATAGGCAACGTCGAAGGACTGCCTTTCGAAGGCGTCGTGCGCGTCGCGCTTCCGCGTCCAGGTCTCGTCCCGTGCACCTGGCTGACGACGCTGTCCCGTTCAGATCTCCTCGAACCAGCGGGCGCCATTCCCCTAACGAAGCTCGACGAGATCACGGAACTCCTCCACCTCGCAGGACTCGATTACGCGCGAGAGAGTGGGCCTGAGTGAGTAATGCCGGCTACGGCTTCGGGCTCAGCACCTTTGTAGCTGGCGTGGTTCTAGTGCGGTTCTCAGCGCTGGGTTCGTTTTCTGGCAAGCTCACCCCTCGCCTACGCGAACGGATCGTCGCGCTCGTCCTCCTGGGCGGCGGCTCCGTTGTTGTCCTCGTCGCTTTCGCCGTGTTCGCGTCTGCTTCCCATTCGCCATGCCCGGAGTCATCCTGGCCGTCACCCCAGAAAGGGAGACGTCGAGCGCGATGAGCTTCAACAAGGTCGTCCGCAGCGTCGCGTTCTCGCTCGGAAGCGCCTTCGGCGGCCTAATGCTGGCCGCAGGCACCAACACCGGGCATAGCTCCCCAGTCGACGGCGCCTAAACTACGGCAGCACTGATCGGCATTGCGGCAATGGCGCTCACGGCGATCACCAGCATCGCTCTCGCCCGCCAACAAGCGCCCAAGATCACACCGCCCGCGAGGTAGCCCGGGGACGCCCCGGAAGATAGGACCTCCCGCAACCCGAGCGGAGCACCCCCGTCAGCGCGAAGCAGGTGCCACGGCCAGCAGACTGACCGCCCTCGTATTCGCCATGAGCGCGACCACGCAGCTCGGGCGAGCGACCGAGCCGGCGACCGCCTTGCTGGCCGCGCATAGGAGAGCTCATCTGAAGCGCCGTGAGATACGCACCTCATGACCAAAGCAGGGTAGGCTGCCGAGGTCTCGTGTTTCGCCGTTCGAGCGGACCGTGAGGTGGTGAACATCGGCAGAGCGCTGGTCTTGTCAAGCGGCGGGCTTCCTGGTGCTGCGTGGATGCTCGGGATGCTCGATGGTTTGCGCGGCGCGGGTGTCGATCTTTCCGAGGCTGACCTGATCGTCGGTACCTCAGCGGGCGCTCTGGCTGGGGCTCCGCTAGCGGGCGGAGCGCTCGATCGGGCGGTTGAGATCTACGGCCGCTCCGAGATTTTGCCGTTTCGGGCTCCGGCCACCTTCGACGAGTTCATGGCGGCCGCGGGGCGCGTTGCCGCCGACGCGCCGGACGCGCAGGAGGCAGTCAAGCGGACCGCGAACCTCGACCCGCTCGGCTCGAGCTTCGTGTCCGACGAGGAGGCCGCGAGCTTGTTTGATGCTTTGCTCCAGCTCGCGGCATGGCCGCAAAAGCACCTCGTGATCACCGCGACCGACGCCGATTCCGGTCTTCGCGTCTCGTTCGATGTCGACTCGGATGTGCAGCTTTTGGATGCGGTGCGTGCAAGCTGTGCCGTACCCGGTGTGTTCTCATCGATCCCGATCGACGCGGCACGCTATGCCGACGGCGGGCTGCGCTCTCCATACAACGCGGATCTCGCGGCAGGACACGGGGTCGTGATCGTACTCAGCCCACTGGGAGCGAACCCCTACCTCCAACGGTTACTCGATGCCGAGATCGCGTCCCTGCGCGACGCGGCCGTGCGCGTGATCATGGCGGACGAGGCGTCGCTGTCGGCGATCGGTCCCGACCTCCTGTCTATTCGTACGACACACGCGGCTCTGGACGCTGGCAGAGCGCAAGCGGCGCGGGAGAGCGAGACGGTCAGCTCAATCTGGGAGGCCGGTGAACGGCAGCCCAGGCTGAGCTCGCTCGCCCCGCGCGTCAAGCGTCGACCATGACGTGTACGTCGTACAGCTCGACGGAGACGCGCCGGCCCGTCGCGCTCGATCGAGGCGGATTCATCGAGCTCAGGGTCAGGTCGCCCTTCCGAAGCTCCTCCTCGGTCTCGATCGAGGTCATGGACAGAAGCTTGCTCGGCGTTGCGGAGGTTGAGCAAACCGACCGTGGGCAGATCCTCCCCGCCTCCGCCCTGCGTGCCGCGCACGGCAGGGAGGCCGGCGACTGGGGTCGAGATGCGCGCGTTGCCAAAGAAACAGGTGTCCGTCTAACCGATAGATCAGTGAGCCGGCTCGAGGGGCCTCCGCCCGATGGTGGTCGGGCGCCCTTGGTCTTGGCGGCGTGTCCATCCGGTGAACGCTTCGATGGCGTCGGCGACGGGGGCGGTACGGAGGGTCTGGAAGTGGTCGAAGGCGTGCTGGGCGCCGGGCAGCTCAATAAGCTCCACGGGGGCGTCGGAGATGGCGCGCAGGGCGACGGCGAACTCGCGCGCCCATTGAACTGGAACGACTGAGTCGGCGTCGCCGTGCAAGAGCAAGAACGGCGGCGCGTCGTGGCGCGCGTAGGCCAGCGGGGAGGTCTCGGGACGGGCGGCGTCGAGGGGTCCGTAGTAGCCGCCCAGGCCGACCACCGCGGTGATCGTCGTATCGGCTTGCTCGAAGCCTGGCTGGTAAGTCGGGTCATTCGCGGTCAGTCCCGCGAACGCGGCCAGGTGCGCACCCGCGGAGTCGCCGGCGATGACGATCGTGCGCGGGTCGCCGCCGAACGCCGCGACGTGCTCACCGACCCAAGCCAGGACCAGCTTGGCGTCCACGTGGGCGTCAGGAAACGACGCGGCCGGAGCGATCCGGTAGTTGGCACTGATGACGATCCAGCCGTTTGCGGCCAGCCGGTAGAGCAGCGGCAGCGCCTCACGGTTCTTGGAACCCGAGCGGAAGTGGCCGCCGTGGAAGTAGACAAACACCGGTGCGTTTCGTGGGCGAGAGCGGTGCCGGTAGAGGTCCAGCCGCTGAAATCGCTTCGCGTCGCCGTAGGCCAGATCGGCTATGCGTTGCACGTCGCGGCGGCGTCTCAGGAATGGCAGCAGCAGCGCAGCGGCCACCGGGCGGGTGCGCCCCCGTGAAATCACCGCCAGTGGGCCGGCTCCGTCGGGCTGATCCTCTGCCAGCCCGTAGGCAGTCAATGCGCGATCGACTACCCGCCGAGTGAGCCAGGCACGCGCGACCAGCGTCCCCAGGCCGGCCAATGCGCAGAGCGTGAGGGCGAGGCCGATCAGGCCGGACGCCGACCACAGCTCGCTCTGCGCAAGACACAGTGCGGTGGACGCGAGCAGGTAGCCCGCGACGGGTACCGGCAGCTGGCTGGGCGCAAAGGCCACGACATAGGTTGCCGTCCCGAGCCCACGAACCGCGCCGCGGAACCCCCACATGGCGCATGCCGTGGCGACCGCTACCGGCAAGACGGAGAGGACGTATCCGGAAGCTTGCATGCCCACAGGGTCCGACCAACCAGCCCATAAGTCAAAGATCTATCACTGCTAACTACTAGAGTGATCCGCTATGGAGCTGCGCCAGCTTCAGTACCTTCTCGCTGTCGTCGAAGAACAAAGCTTCACGAAGGCCGCCGCCCGTCTGCACGTTGCCCAGCCCTGGGTCTCGGCCCAAGTTCGCCAACTCGAGACAGAGGTCGGCCAAAGCCTGCTGGATCGCTCACCCAGCGGCGTGCGCCCGACCACGGTCGGTGCCGCCGTGGTCCCCCACGCGCGCGCCGCGCTCGAAGCCGTCACGGCGGTCAGCGACACCGTCGACCAGCTCGCCGGGCTACTACGCGGCCACGTGACCATCGCCACCGTCCCATCTGTCGCGTCGGGTGCGGTGAACCTGCCGCGCCTACTGGTCGACTTCCACCACAAACACCCGGCTATCGAGATCGCGCTGCTCGAAGACAGCTCCGACCAGATCGTCACCGCACTCCAAAACGGCCTGATCGACCTTGGGCTAGTCGGTGAAACCGATCCGCAACCCGCCGGCATCGAGACCCAGATCGTCGCCGACGAGCAAGTGGTAGCCGCCGTCAGCCCAGACCATCCGCTCGCCACGCTGAGCGCGATCGCGCTCGGCAAGCTCAAAGACCAGCCGCTGATCAGCCTCCCGCGCGGCAGCGGACTGCGTCTACGCCTCGAACAGGCATGCGCCGCCGCAGGCTTTACACCCCGGATCGCCTTTCAGGCCTCAGACCCCCAGACCCTCGTCGCCCTCGCCGCTCAAGGACTCGGGATCGCGATCATCACGCACGCAGCCGCCGAAACCTCCGCTCCCGATGTTAAAGCCGTGAAGATCATCCGTCCCCAGGTGCGAGCCCGCCTCAAGCTCGCCTGGCGCCCTCAGCAAGGACGCACCAGCCCCGCCGCCCACGCGCTGACTGAACACGCCCGGCGGTACCTCAGGAGCCAACTCATCTCATAAGGGCATGTCTCAAGGGGCGCTCCTGATGCTTGTGCGGTGTTGGTGACGGCGAGATGACGCGTCCCGTAGGTCCCGGTGATCCGTCCCGGTCACGGGGCGCTATACGAACACCGCCGACATGAACGCGCCGTGCCTGACAGCCCCGGCCAGCAGATCTCCCACGACGGCCGCTCCCGACTACTCCTGTTCGCCAATCTCGAGACGCGCCGCGTTGCTCATCTCGGGGCTGCCATTGCCGACCAGCGCGGAGTTCTGGTGTGGCATGAACTCGAGTGCGACGCCGGCGCGATGTGTAGCCGCGACGATGCTTGCCATCGCGTGACTCGTGGCGACCAGCAAGCGCCCTGGCGCTGTCGCTCTTGCGATCGAGCAGGCGCCAGCCCGCGCGCTCCGAGCTCTTCCGGCTTGGACGATGAGGAGCGCTGATCGCCTCGCTTCCGCGACGGGCCGGGTACGCGGCAGCAGGCGAGCCTGCCAGCGGCCACGACCCGGAGAACCGGCGGTCCTAGCCCGCTTCGGCTAAAGCAGGCAGCTAACCGATCCACTCTCCAAAGGAGGGAGCCATGTCTGCTCATCAGTTGTCGGATGCCGCCGGCCGGCCGCGCTCACCCGCGACGATGCCCGGCCATCACGCTGGGCGGATCCCACCGAACAAGGGCCGTCGGTATCCGGCCGATCCGCCCACGGTCGATGAGATCGTCGCGGCCACGTGCCAAGCCGGAGACGGTCGTCACGGTCGGCGGATGCGCGGGCTGATCGCTGTGCTGTGGCGAGCCGGTCTTCGCATCCACGAGGCGCTCACGCTCACCGAGACCGACCTGAACGAGAACCGCGGCAGCCTGCTAATCCGGCACGGGAAGGGCGACCGGCGTCGCGAGGTCGGGATGGATCCATGGGCATGGTCGGTCTTGGCCAGCTGGACGGCGGACCGTGCGGCGCTGCCGCCAGGCCTGCTGTTCTGCGTGATCGACGGGCCGACCCGCAGCCGCGCGTGGTCTGCCACCGCGGTGCGCGCGGAGCTGCGTCACCTCGCCACTGAGGCCGGGGTGCGGCGCCGGTTTGCACCACACCAGCTCCGACATGCGCACGCTGTCGAGTTGCTGCACGAGGGGATCCCGCCGCCGCTCATCCAGCGCCAGGTCGGGCACGCGTACCTCTCGACCACCGGCACCTACCTCGAAGGGATCTCCTCGGAGGAGATCATCGGCGCGATGCATCGCCGGCAGGCGCCGATGATGCACGCCAGCGCCGGGCTCGAGCTCTGACGAGCGCTCGTTCTGCGGGAGCGCTCCGACGCTCCCGCACGACGACGCTATCCCGTCCAGAATCGCCGAGGAGAAGTCCGGAACACAGCGCCCTGGTCGTCCGTTCCAGTAGTCGACCCGAGCCCGTGGCGCATTTCTGCTCCGGCCAGATCGTTAGCAGTGACCTTGCACCAGGCATGTGCGCGGGTGCGCAAATTGGCGAAAGGCAGGACCGTGTGCTTCCGAGCGCCTACAGCGGCAATTAGCTGGCGGCACAGACAATCGCGGACGCGACCCGCGGGCCGCGCCGGAAGGAATCCTATTCGCTGTCGGTCAGGTCAAGCCCGCGCCTGATTTCGGCGGCGAGTGTGTACGCATCACCGGTCTTGAGCATGTGGTCGAAGAACAGCTGCGGGTGCTCGTTGGTCTCCTGGTTGTAGAGACAGCCCTGAAACCACCCCTGGCGGCGCATCAGAGTGACCACCGGCATCACCTCGGAGGCGAGCATGCCGAAATCGGGACCGACCGCAGCGTGCGATCCGGTGGTGGACAGCGGCTTGAACTGAACCTCGGTGTAGATGTTGGACTCCGGCGAGACGTCTATATCGTCGATGACGATCCGGTTCTTGCGATCGACGGTCACCGTGACGACGCCCTCGTCGCCGACCTCCGCGCTGCCGTGCAGGATCGAAGCCAACCGGTGGGCGTGTAGAGGCGTCGTCGGATGAGCCGGCGGCATTTGCGGAAATGGCGTGGAGGTCACGTCGAGGACCTTTTTGACCGCGCGCGCCAGCCTCAGCGGCTCGCCTTCGCCCCGCCAGTGGATGAACCAAACGTTCGGTGTGGTTTCGATGTAATGCTGGTGAAAGGCTTGGAATTTGAGCCCGCTGGCGATGATCGCGTCGATGAACGGGTTGCATTCGTCAGGCTTGAGGGCCAGATCACCGTTGAAGAAGGCGTAGTGGTCACCGAGCGGCTCGAAGGTCAACGTCCCGTTGATCTCGAAGGCCGGTGTGAACGTCACTCCGATCGGTCCGGCCACGTCGCCAATGTCATCGCGATCGATATCGATGCCCAGCACGCCCTTGGAAACCTTACCTTTAGCATCGAGGAGTCGCTCCATCCGTTCCACGGGGAGCTTGCCGTGTTGCTTGCGAGCACCGCGAGCATCGCGGCGGTCGCGAGCCGTGGCACTCAACGGAAACACACCCCCCGTGACCGCACCGGCGGTGAGGCCTCCGCCGATCGCCAGAGCCCGACGACGCGTGACGGGCGAACTGCTATCGAACTCGGACATAACTGCTCCAATCAAGAACCGCCGGTGACGCCGGCAGATGACATGGCCCCACGTCCCTCTACCCCCTATCCGCCACAAAACACGCAGATCACAAGAGCCAAGCGACAGCCAGCGCCGCAACTCCTCGCAACCATGATCACCGTCATCTCCGCCGAGCGACATCGACCCGCCGACGTCGCCGGCTCCAGCTCCCGCTTTCATGGTCCAACGCGTATCGCGGTCGTGTCGACGAGCGTCCTCGCTGGCGCGAAAGTCGAGCACGCGAGAGCCCCGGTGCTCGCAAGATCTCTGCCAGGAACGGGCCAGAAGCAGAAGCGACCACCGGAGTCGGTCGTGGCTCCTGCAGCGGACGAGTTGGAAGAGCGCGCTCGCGACCGCTGCGGCCACCTGCTTCGCCAGCCCGGGCGGGTACCGGACCGCCGTGGGCCGGCTGCTCGACTCGGGCGAGCTGCGATTGATGCGTCGATCCCGCTTCCAGCACCGCCTCGCGACCACCGGCGAGCCGATCCACTACGAGCTTGCGGTCGGAGCGCGCGGGAGGTCGTGAGTACGCTGTAAACGTTTTCGATCGGCCTTCGATCAGGAGGAGATCTGCCCGCCAGCATTCACGATGTCGCCCGCGCCGCCGACGTGTCGGTCGCGACGGTGTCGCGTTCCTTCACCGTCCCGGATTCGGTGGCGACGGCGACCCGCGCACGGGTGCTGGCGGTCGCGGCCGAGCTTCGCTACGAACCCAATCGGGCGGCGCGCGGCTTGATCACGGGCCGGACCGGCAACATCGGCCTGATCGTGCCCGATCTCGGAAACCCCTACTTCCACGCCGTCCTCAAGGGGGCGCAGGCGCGCGCCCGTCGGGCCGACTATGCCCTGTTCGTGGCTGATGGCCAGGAGCGCGCAGATGAGGAGGAGTCCCTCATCAACGCCATGCGCAAACAGGTTGATGGGATCGTGCTCTGCTCCTCGCGTCTGCCGACCACCAAGCTGGCAGGGCTGGATAACCCCCCGGCGATGGTCCTGCTCAACCGCCGCGTCCCCCAACGCGCGTCGGTGGTGCTGGACAGCGCGGACGGGATGAAGCAGGCCGTGCGCCACCTGGCCGAACTCGGGCATCGGCGCTGCCTGTTCGTCTCCGGGCCGCGCCGCTCCTGGTCAAACCAGCAGCGCCTGCGCGGGCTACGCGCGGCCGCCCGGGCGCATGACGTCGAGTACGAGATCCTCGGCCCGGTGGCGCCCCAGTTCCAGAGCGGCGTGGAGAGCGCCGAACAGATCCTGAACACCGACGCCACCGCGGTCCTCGCGTACAACGACCTGGTCGCGGTGGGCATCCTCAGCCGTCTGGCCGAACTCGGAGTCAGGGTTCCCGAGCAGCTCAGCGTGGTCGGCTTCGACGACATCCCGCTCGCCGCGATGGTGATCCCGCCGCTCACCACCGTCTCGCTGCCGACCATGCGTGCCGGTGAGGCCGCGGTCGAGGTGCTGCTCGAGCGACTGGGGAGCCGCGGCTCGGTGCCGCCCACCGCCAGCAAGCTTCCGGCCACGCTGATCGTCCGCGCCACCACGGCGGCCCCACCCCGCCGTGGCAAGCGCGGCGGCGCTACTGGACCGGCGGATAGGTGAAGGCCGGGAAGCTACACGTCGGGATCTGCCCCCACGCGTGAATCGGGGTCACGGTCACATTCGGCCCCGACGGCACCACGTTGGAGTTGTAGAGCCCGATGTTGGCGTCCGAGGCCGTCTGGGTCGTGTTGTCGAGGCTGATGTTCTCCAGGTCGAGGTGGGAGAGATGATTGGCGTCGTAGCCCTGGAATAGCGATGAGCCGTCAAACGTACCGTCCTTCTTTTTCGGGCTGTTCACCGCGGCGACGCCGTTGACGACGATGTCGGTGAACGTCGGGATGCTCGTCCCCCCGGCCGCGTAGAACGGATTGAAGTACAGCTCGTTCTCCACTCCGGTCATGCAGATGTTGTGGTAGGTGACTCGCTGGGTCACTCCGCCGTACAGCGCGTCGCTCTTGATCCGGATCCCGTTGTTGCTCGTGGACTCGTTGCCCAGGCTGTCGGTGCCGTTGATCGTGTCGTCGCGAATCAGGATGTTGTCGATCCCACCCGCGGTCTGGCTGCCGATCGAGATTCCGTGGGTGCCATAGCAGTGGTTGTCCTCGACCGTGATGTTGCTCGAGATCAGACCGGGGTTGGACTTGATCGCGATGCAGTCGTCCCCGTCCTGGAGGAAGTCGTGCGCGATCGTGACGTCGCTCTCGCTCAGCGGGTCGACACCGTCGGTGTTGCGGGCGCCCGCCGCCGGAGTGTCGACGACGATTCCCCACACGGTCAAGCCGCGGCCGTTCTGGATCAGCACGTGGTACATCGGCGAGTTGGCCAGCTCGATGTCGGCGATGGTCAGGTCATTGGCGCCGTCGCTCTGGATCAGCTTCGGGTTGTTCTGGTTGCCGCCGGACTTGGCCTCCTCGGCCAGCCCCCACCAGGAAAGCGTCGAGCCGAGCATGGTCATCTGACCCCGCCCGTCGATCACGCCCAGTTGGCCGCCGCGACCCGGCCTCCCCATCACGCCGGAGTGCGACCCGGCCAGGTCGATGAACGGCACGCAGCCGTTCCCGTCGCCGCTGATCGTCCCGCACGTCGTCGAGCCCGGGATCTGGTAGGCGCTCGGGTCCAGCGAGGCGTAAAGCGTCGCGCCGCCGTCGACGAGGAGCACTTCTCCCTCGTGCACCGTCACCGGATCGCTCAGGAACGCGTTCCCGCCCCAACCAGGCGCGAGCTCGACCGCCCGGCCCGTGCCGGCGCACGCGTCGAGCGCGGACTGGATGCGCTGGGTGTCCGGAGGAGCGCTCTCGTCCTGGGCGCTGAAGGTCCCATTGCTCGTCGATAGATTGGCGAACACCCACCGACAGGTGGGTGGAACCGAGGGCCGGCGAACGAAGCGGGGGTCGCCCGTGGCCAGGCCGCTGCCCTGTCCCTGCCTTGGCCACGACGGTCCCGTCCCGATCGTGCCCCGGGGCGAGCCGGCGAGCCTATGACCGGGCCTCGCACCGGCGCTCGCGGTCCACGTCAGGCCTGCCCCAGCAAGGGCACAGGCCATAGATCCGGCCATCAGCGTGGCCAGCAGGCGCCTCGACATCGCGTCCTCCGTTCTCCGCGGCCGGCGGAAAGCACCTGGACGGCTGGTGTAGCGCTGGACGGCGTCCGACCGATGCGATGGTCGGAACGGCGCTCTCCCGACCGCTGTAAAGGTTTACAGCACGTGCGACCGAACTCTAGGAAGTCGGCCGCGGGGTGTCAAGCGGGAACTGTTTGCGCCGGTTTACGAGCACCGACCGCGATGAAGAACTCCCCCGCGAGGACCGGTTGGAGAATCCGATGGCGGCGACGGGTGTTATGGGCAATGTGGGGCCGCGCGACCGCCTGCGACAACGACGACCACAGTCCCCGTCGATTCGGATCAGGCCGGCGAGTCCCCGCGCGGATCCGTTTCAGAACGGGGCACCGCCCCGGTCAGAACCGTCGACGGTAGCCACGTCGTGGGTACGGCGAGCGGACGGCGAGCGGGATCGAGGGCGGTCTTATCGCGGGGCATGGGCGGGCGGGCGCTGTATTTGGAGTGGCCTTGGGGGTACCGGTGATGGCGGTACGTCAGGTCCATGTCTGCGGGCACGAGGTCCCCCAGGAGAGCGCGGTCGTCCGGGTCCAATGAGAACTCGGCAGCCACCACCCACTGGCCAGGGTCGATTTTCGTACCGCGAGTGTGCTCGCGCGCGTGAAACGGCTGGTCGGATGACAGGTGAACCATCGCGTCGAGCAGCGAGGTCTTGCCCGCCTCGTTGGGGCCCACGACGGCGACTATCGGACCGCGAGTGTCGAGCCTGCTCTCAGCGCCGAACCGCTTGTAGCCGCGAACGTGAACAAGCTTCAACCGCATGCTGCGAGCTTACGTGCGTCGGCGGACTCGATGCAGGCGCCGCTCCATGGCTGCTACAGCCGACGCCTACCCCCGTGCCTGCTGCTGCCACCGCCGCTGCGGGGAAGGGCCGCCGCCTGCAACCGTCGCTACCCGACAGCGCGCTGTTACGCGTTGGCCGGTCCGGATCGCCGGCACTGGCCGGCGCGGCCCCGTCGGTCGCGGGGTGGCGACTGTCGGGCCTGCCGAAGCGTCTTGAGCCCGGATAGGTCGACGCGCTGCTGGGCTCGTGCGACCGGTCGACGGTGATCGGCCTCAGGGATCTGGCGGTCTTGACGGTTCTGGCGCGGCTGGGGTTGCGCGCCGGCGAGGTCGCTGGCCTGTCGTTGGAGGACATCGACTG
Source organism: uncultured Solirubrobacterales bacterium (assembly GCA_963834625.1). Taxonomy (GTDB): domain Bacteria; phylum Actinomycetota; class Thermoleophilia; order Solirubrobacterales; family Solirubrobacteraceae; genus Palsa-465. The sequence continues at coordinate 839,110 of CAWICM010000003.1, forward strand.
GCACGCGGGTGAGCTGGTCGTGCGTGGCAAGGGCGCGCGGTCTGAGCGGCTGCCGTTGCCGCACGACGTCGGGGAGGCGATCGTCGGGTACCTGCGTGACGGGCGTCCCGCAACCGCGCAGGACCGGGCGGTGTTCGTGCGCGTCCGCGCGCCGCACCATCGCCTGTCGCCGGGCGGGGTCACGTTCGTCGTCAAGGCGGCCGCGCAGCGAGCCGGGCTCGGCCTGGTCCACGCGCACCGGCTGCGGCACACGGCGGCGTCGGAGATTGCTGCGCAGCGGCGCGACACTCCCGGAAGTCGGCCAGGTGCTGCGTCACCGCCAAGCAGCGACGACCGCGATTTACGCCAAGGTCGACCGCGAGGCGCTCAGGCAGATCGCGCGCCCGTGGCCAGGAGCGACCCGATGAGCCCCCTGCACGATTCGATGGCCGAGTACCTGGCCGTGCGTCGAGCGCTGGGCTACAAGCTCGAGGGGACCGAGAGGCGGACTGGCGTCGCTCTCACGGATCAGCCGGTCAGTGAACCACGCCTGCAGCGAGGTAGCGAGCGTGCTCATCGCCGGCCTCCGAGGTGGCGCTCCAGGCGTCCGCCGGCGAGCTCGAGCAGTTCGGGCGCGGCGTGCAGATACCAATATGTCTTGCCGGGATGACGTGCCCCAGGTAGGTCGAAAGCGCCGCCACGCGCGAGGCGGGATTGCCGTCGGTGCGGTAGGCGTCAAGCAGCGTGTTCACCGCGAAGCTGTGGCGCAGATCGTGCAGCCTCGGCCGGCACGCCGCCGAGCGCGGCATGATCCCTGCGCGGGCGCGCAACGCCCGGAAGCAGGTCTGCACGTCGCTGATCCACAGTCTGGTGCCCACGCTTGAGAGCAGCAGCGCCTCGGTCGGACCCACCGGGTGGGGGCGGTCGCGGCGACGCAGGTAGCGCATAAGCCCGCTGGTCGTAGTCGGGTGCAGCGGCAGCTCGCGGGACTTCCCGAACTTCGCGTTGCGGACGGTCAGCGTCCCCGGCGTCGGCGTCGAAGTCCGATCGGTCCAGCGCGATCGCTTCCCCGATCCGCATGCCCGTGGCGGCCAGCAGACCGAACAGCGTCTGAAACGTCGCGGTCTTGTGCGCGACGCGCAGCGTCCGTGCCGTGTCGATCAAAGCCAGGATCTGCGCATCGGTGTAGAGGTAGGGCCGCACGGCCTGACTTGTCCGGCAGCAGGTCCGCCGCGGGCACCTCTACTCGCGGATCGACTTCGTGCAGGTAGCGCGCGAATCCGCGGACCGCCCCGAGCCGCATCGCGTGCCAGTGCTGCCCACGGCCGGGGAGGGTCGCCCACGCAACCGCGTGCTCGACTGTGATCCCGTCATCGCCGATGGCGTCCAGGTAGTCCAAGAACTGGCCGAGCCGCACACGATCGCGTCCTACCGCGACACGATCCGGCTGCTGCTCACCTACGCGTCCCGAGAGTTGGGCGTCGAGCCATCAAGGCTCGATCTCGGCCAGCTCGATGCGCCGCTGGTCGGCGCGTTCCTCGACCACCTCGAGACTGACCGTGGGTGCGGAGCCCGCACCCGCAACACCCGTCTGGCCGCGATCCAGACGTTCTACCGGTACTGCATGCTCCGTCACCCGGAGCACGCCGCGACGATCGAGCGGGTCCTGCAGATCGGACCCAAACGCCACGAACGCGCGCTTGTCACCTATCTCACCGAGCCCGAGCTCGACGCGCTCATCGACGCCCCCGACCGCTCGACTTAGACCGGTCGCCGCGACCACGCGATCATCGTCCTGCTCGCCCAGACTGGCCTCCGGGCCTCGGAGCTGACCGGCCTTGGCTGCGGCGACATCCACCTCGGCACTGGCGCGCACGTCGCCACCACCGGCAAGGGCCGCAAGCAGCGGATCACCCCACTGACCCAAGGCACCGTCGCCCTGCTGCGCGTGTGGCTCGACGAACGCGCCGGCCAGCCCGCCGAGCCGCTGTTTCCGACCAGCACCGGCAAGCCGCTGACCCGCAAAGCGCTCGCCCGCCGGATCGCCAAGCACGCCGGCCACGCCGCCCAGCGCTGCCGGTCCCTGACCACCAAGCGATCACGCCACACGTCCTGCGCCACACCGCGGCGATGCGCTTCCTGCACGCCGACGTCGACACCACAGTGATCGCGCTCTGGCTCGGACACGAACAAGTCGAGACCACGCAGATGTACTTGCACGCCGACCTCGCCATCAAAGAGCGAGCATTGGCCCGGACGAAGCCACTGGACAGATAACCCGGCCGCTACCGACCGCCAGATGCGCTCCTCGGATTCCTAGACGGGCTCTGACTGCGTGGTCCCCTCCCTCGGCCATGGGAACGCGTTCTGCCGTGTCGGTGAAGGCAAGCTCGGCCCGGCGGGCCGAGTCGAGCATGACGCGTCACGGGCTCGCATCTCTCTTGACAGCTAACTATTCAGAGACCTATAGTGCTAGCTACCTAGTTGTTTGGTCCTTCCATGATCGACTTTCATCTCGACACTCGCTCCGGCGTCTCGCCCTACATGCAGATCGTGCAGCAGGTACGCCAGGCCTTGCGGCTGGGACTGCTTGGCGAGGGTGATCAGCTGCCAACGGTCAAGGAGGTCGTCGGGCAGCTGGCGATCAATCCGAACACCGTGCTGAAGGCCTACCGCGAGCTCGAGCACGCCGGCCTGGTCGCCGCGCGGCCAGGCGTCGGCACGTTCGTCACCGGCTCACTCGCCGATCCCGCGATCGCCGCGAACGGTCCGCTGCGCCGGGAGCTACGCGGCTGGATTATCAAGGCGCGCGGCGCGGGGCTTGACGAGGAGTCGATCGAGGCGCTGTTTCGCGACGCAGTTCGCGCCGCCCGGATCGAAGGGGTAGCGTGAGCATCGCCCTGACGACGCGCGGTCTCGGCAAGCGCTACGGGCGCCGGTGGGCGCTGTCGGACTGCTCGCTCGAGCTTCCCGCTGGCCATGTCGCGGGTCTCGTCGGACCTAACGGCGCAGGCAAGACAACGCTGCTGGAGCTCGCGGTCGGCCTGATCGAGCCGAGCGCCGGATCGATCGCGGTGCTCGGCGGGAAGACCTCCGCAACGCCCGAGCAGCTCGGGCGCATCGGGTTCGTCGCGCAGCAGATGCCGCTATACGCGTCCCTCTCGGTCGCTGAGCACCTGCGCCTGGGTGCCGCGCTGAACCCGCGCTGGGACGCGGCGCTCGCGCAGAGTCGGATCGACCGGCTCGATCTCGACGCAGGGCAGCGCGCCGGCACGCTATCGGGCGGGCAGCGCGCGCAGCTCGCGCTGACGCTGGCGATCGCCAAGCGGCCCGAGCTGCTCATGCTCGACGAGCCGGTCGCCGGCCTTGACCCGCTCGCTCGCCGGGAGTTCCTTCAGGACCTGATGGCGTTCACGGCCGAGCAGCCGGTCACCGTCGTGCTCTCCTCCCACCTCATCGCTGATCTTGAGCGGGTGTGCGACTACCTCATCTTGCTTGCCGACGGTCACGTCCAGCTCGCTGGCGAGGTCGACGAGCTGCTCGCGACCCATCGCCGGCTGAGCGGCCCGCGTCGTGACAGCTCGCCGCTGCCGGCAAGCCAGCAGGTGGTCGAGGAGAGCCACGCCGCGCGCCAAAGCACGCTGCTGGTCCGCACCGAGGAGCCGATCATCGACCCGGCCTGGAGCGTTGAGCAGGTCAGCCTCGAGGACATCGTGCTCGCGTACATGAGCCGCCCGGCAGCCGATGCGCCGCCGGCGAGGGTCGGCCGATGATCTGGCTGGCGTGGCGCCAGTTCCGCACGCAGGCGCTCGCGACGCTCGGCCTGTTCGCTGCGTTGGCTGTGCTCGTGCTCGTGACGGGCTTGCACCTACGGCATGTCTATGACTCGCTGGGCGGCGCGCACTGCGCGGCGCGCAGCGACTGTACGGCGCTGAGTGACCACGACACAGCGCTGGCGGACGCCTCGGCCCGGCGCTGCTCGCGATCCCGGCGCTGCTGGGGATGTTCTGGGGCGCACCGCTCGTCGCGCGCGAGTTCGAGAGCGGGATCTACCGGCTCGCGTGGACGCAGAGCGTGACGCGCCGCCGCTGGCTGTCGGTCAGGGTCGCCCTCGTCGGCGTGATCGCGCTCATCGTCGCCGGCCTGGCGAGCTGGCTTATCAGCTGGTGGTTCGCGCCGCTCGATGCCGTCCATATGAACCGCCTGGCGCCGAGTGTGTTCACCGCCCGCGGGATCGTCGCGATTGGCTATGCCGGCTTCGCGTTCGCGCTCGGCATCGCGGCGAGCACACTGACCCGCCGCACGCTGCCGGCGATGGCCGCCACGCTGCTCACCTTCATCGCCACGAGAAGCGTGATCACACTCTGGGTGCGCCCGCACCTCCTCCACGCCAAGGAAGTCCTGGTTTCGGTCGCCTACGGGCAGGGCGTCGGGTTTGTCTCGAGCGCGTCGGGTGTCAGCGTCGCCCCGAACGTCACCCCCATCCCCAAACGCGTGGATCCTCTCGACCGCGCTCGTTGATCGCGCCGGCCACGCCCTCAGCGCAGCACACCTGCATGATCTGCTGACCCGCGCCTGCCCGGCGATCGTGGCCGGCCTCCCGCAGCGCGCGGGCAGCCCCCCGAAGGGCCCGCGCGGGCCCGCGGGCGGCCCGATCCTCGCCTGCGAGCAAAGGCTCTCGCACCAGGTCCACCAGCTCGTCACCTACCAGCCACCGAGCCACTACTGGCCGCTGCAAGCGCTCGAGACCGCGATCTTCCTCGGCGCCGCGGTCGCTCTCATCGCCGTCGCGATCTGGCGCGTCGGCCCGCGCGGCGCACGCAAGGCCGCCGCCAGCAGGCCCCGCAATGACTCGCTCCCCCGCTCGCCACGCAGATCACGCCAACGATCAGCGAACGGCCCGTCCGCCCCGTCGCGGACCACCACTGGCGCGCGCAGGGCCATGCTCGCGCCACCGCCGCGAAGTTGTTACCGCCTCGCATTTGACCGGCCTCGAAGTCGGAGATGGCGATTTCGTTTTCTCCGTGTGGCATTGATGATCGTCGCGCTCCTGAGTGTCGCGATCGCGTTGCCGGCCTGCGGCGCCAACGGTTCGTCGAAGTCCGCCTCAGTCACGACCGCGAGAAGCTCCACCAGCGCGCGACCGGCAAGAACGAGGGCCGCTTCCGCCCTCGGCAATTCGTCGACCTGCGCCAACGCCAACGCTCAAGCCCCAGCCACGAACCGCGCGACACCGGGCGCAGCGCTGCCCACAAGAGATCCGTTCTACAAATGGGGCAGACCGCTTACCCACGATGCAGCGGGGACCATCTTGCGCACCCGGACGATCGCGTTCGTGGACGGCAGCGCGAACCCGTCACTGAAGACGACGCAGCTTCTCTACGTCACCACCGATGAACTCGGGTGCAGAACGATCTCAGTGGTCACCATCTTCCAGCCCTACGGCGGATCGACGGCCAACCCCAGCCGACTGTTCTCCTATCAAACGTCCTACGACGCTCTCGGCTCCCAATGCGACCCGAGCTACACCCTCAAGGCCGGCACCGAGGGCGAAACTGGCTTCATCACGAGCCTCGTCAATACGGGCTACACGGTGATCATGGCGGACTACGAGGGAGAGGACGCCGCCTACGGAGTTGGCCAGCTCAGCGGATACGAAACGCTCGATGCCGTCCGGGCCGCCGAGCGTCGGCTCGGTGTCCCGGAGGCCTCGACACCAGTCGCAATGCTCGGCTATTCCGGTGGCGCCGTCGCCACCGAGTTCGCCTCCGAACTGGCCCCGACCTACGCCCCCCACCTCGACATAGTCGGCGTGGCCGAAGGCGGAATACCGGTCGACCTGTTCCACGAGCTGAGCTACATCAACCACCCCGGCTCACCATGGACCGGGCAGATCCCCTCCTACCTGGACGGCCTGGCGCGAGGCTTTGGCGTCCGCGACGTTTACAGGTTCTATACCCCCGAGGGCATCAAGGTCGCCACCACCGATCAGACCCAATGCGCGGGCAGCTTCAGTGGCCTCACGACCGACCACATCTTCAAGCCGCGCTACCGGGACGTCGAGAAGCTCCCAGTCATCGCCCGGATGTTCGACCAAAGCATCATGAGCCGAAGCGGAACCCCACGCGGACCACTATTCATCGCGAACGGCCTCTCGGACACGACCGGCGACGGCGTCACGGTTACAAAAGACGTCCAACAACTCGCCTACATCTACTGTCACCGAGGCGTCCCGCTTGAGCTCCACATCTACAAAGGGCTGAACCACTCCGCCGCCGGCACACCGTTCTTCGAGCAAGCGCAAGCATTCCTAGCCCGGCGACTCAAGAACCTACCGTTCCACAACGTCTGCGCCGACATCGCCCCAGGCAGCTCCATCGCGCCGCTCCCGGCACCCGCACCATGACGAACACCGCGGAGACGGATCGGACCCCGAGCGATGTGGGAATCAGTCACGGATAGCGTCGGCGGGAAGGCGCTTGACCCGCGCGCAGCGTCCCTGCCGACCGGCTTGACCGGCGAGACCCATCACGGCCAGCCCGGCTCCGTTATGCGTCCCTGCTCGCACGAACGGAACCAACAACACGGTGCACGTTAGCCCGACGGGACATAACCCGGGAGTCCCATGATCGCCCTGATGACGACGTTCCCATAAGGGCGACCTGGTCGGCAAGACGCGATCCCAGATCCGGTCGCTCCACTTCCGACGCGACCGAGACTGGCTCCAGTCGTAGCACGCAACGGGTGCCCACTTGCGAGCGAGCCACCGAAGCCAACGGACTCAAACTTGATCCTTCGCGGCGCGCTCGCAGAGTCCGGCGAGGCGCTTCCGGGCCTCCGTGAGCTGCACCTCGACCTCACGACTCCCGCGTCGCTCAGCAGCCATCGCCTCGTACAGCTCGACCTTCAACAGCGCATGACGCAGCTCGGCGCCCTTGTAACTAACACCTTCCGGGAGCGCGCGCTTGATCAGCGCATCCGATAGCTCGAGGACCTGGCGGATCCGCTCAGCGATCCACGTCCCTGCCATCGCCGCGAGCCCACGGGTGACCGGTTCGGACTTGTCGCGATCCGGCCCGCTACTGCGGTGGCGCTCGACCACCCAAGCGTCGAGGCGGTCTCGGATGCGATCGGGCTCTTCACCCGCGTGCGGCGCCGCGGTGTATCCGAGGCCTTCGGTCTCTGGCTACCGGTGCGGGAACAACACAGCCTCGCGGAACCGCCGCTCGGCCAAACCGAATCGCTCCTGAGCCGCCTCGGCGGACATATCGAGAGCTTCGGCCACCGCGGCCCACGACGCCACGCGGAGCCGGTCGGCGACGACGGCTGCCTCCAGGAGGGCATTCGCCTCAGACGCGATCGTGACCGCCTCCTCGGCGAGGAACGCGCCGCGGCCCGTACTCGTCAGCGTAGGTGCTGACGTCCGACACAAGTCGCTCGCTCAGCTCGCACGCGCTGTCGGAGTACGCAAGGCGCGCGAGCATCGCCGGCGTGTACTTCATCCCGTTCGACTCCATGGGCGGATAATAGCGGTTTAGAGGTGATAGATCCTGTCATACATTGCGAAGGTAGCTGCTATCCGATACTATCCGTGCTACGACGGCCTGGTGGAACACGGCTGAGGACGCAATGACACTGGAAAGCTTCGAGCAAGCGGAGGATCCGATCGCGGCGCTCGCCGACCAGATCGCAGACCGTGTCGCGCTCCGTCTCGGGCCCCAGTTAAGCCGCCTCGCCGCACCAACCGACGGCTCCCGCGCGCCTGAGCTGTGGACTGCTCGCCGTGTCGCCTCGCACTACGGCGTCGGCATCAGCTTCGTGTACCAGCACGCTGACGAGCTCGGCTGCGTCCGCCTCGGCGGCGGCACCTGCGCGCGCCTGCGCTTCGACCCGGTCGCATTGCAAGCGCGCTGGGCGCAGATCGGCGGCGCGCTGCCTGACGAGCGGCCCCGGCGCCGACGATCACGGGAACGACGACCCGCGACCCAACGTCACGACGAGGATCTCCTCCTGGAGTTCGACCGCGAGCCTTGAGCACCAGCGAACTTAGACTTGGCGCACGCGGCCCCGGCCGCAGATCCGCCAGCCGGGCCGACATCACGAGTCAGGAGGTCCGGATGGAGAAGCGCGCGAGAGGCGAGATCCGCGTGCACGAACGGAAAGACGGCCAGGTGACGTACAGCCTGCGCTTCAGAGTGAACTGGAAGCGCGAGATCCTTACGCTGGGAACCGACACTGACGGGTGGACGTTCCGAAAGGCCGACCGCAAGCTCGAGGACGTGCTAGCCAGAATCCGAGCCGGCGTCTGGGAGTCTCCCGCTCCGCCGAGTCGGGACACCGATCAAGCCCAGACCTTCCATGAGTGCGCTTCCCGCTGGTGGGCTGCCCGCAAAGGCGAGCTCCGGCCGCGCACTCGCGAGAACTACGAGTGGCGGCTGCGCAAGCACCTGCTGCCGTTCTTCTGCGACTACGCGATCTCGGAGATCGACGTCGCGCTCGTCGAGCGCTATCGCGAGCAGAAGGTCATCGAGCGCGAGCGGGTAGCCGAGGCGATCGCCGCGGGCGAGCCGCTGCGGGACAGCCGCGGACAGCGTCGCGTTCCGCTGAGCAACGAGAGCATCAACAAGACGCTCGTCACGCTCACGCAGGTCCTCGATAGTGCCGTCGAGCGAGGCCTCCTGGAGTCGAACCCGGCCCGCGGCAAGCGGCGCCGGCTCAAGGTAGTCAAACCAGTACGGAGACAGCTCGAGGCCGACGACCTGAAGGAGCTGCTCGCCGTCGCCGGCGACATGGACCGGAACCTCTACCGGGGCCACCGGATCGGTCGGCGGCCGATGATCGCGGCGATGGCGAAGTCAGGGTTACGCGTAACCGAGATGTGCCGGCTCCGATGGCGCGACGTCGACGTCCATCACGAGCGCCTGGTGATCGACGAGGCAAAGACCGACGCGGGCAACCGCCACGTCGACCTGAGTCTCGACGTCATCGAGGAGCTCATGGCGTGGCGCGCCGAGCGGCAACCCGCCTCACCCGACGAGTACGTGTTCGCGACCGCGAGCGGCCGGCCGCGCGACAAGGAGAACATCTCCCGTCGCGTTCTCGGGCCGACCGTGAACCGTGTGAACGAGCTCCGGGCAGAGCGCGATCTCCCGCCGCTGCCGAAGGTGACACCGCACGCTCTCCGGCGCACGTACATCAGCCTCATGATCGAGGCCGGCGCTCCGTTGCCCTACGTCATGAGCCAGGTCGGGCACGCCGACTCGAGGACGACACTCGAGATCTACGCCCAGGTGCAGAAGCGACTCAGCCGCAAGAAAGTGCACCGAGCGTTCGATGACCTGCTCGCGAGCGCAGGCAACGCTGGCGCGACGATCGAGGTTCCGACCGATACCGGCGACAAGATGTCGCAGTTGACTGACGATCCGGGCCGCACCGCAGCACAGAAGCCTCGTCGGGAGTCATCGCTGGTCCACGTGGTCCACGCTCTGGTCCACGCAAGTAACAAACACCCACCCGAGGATGACCCACAGCCAACTCAGCCACAAGAAAAGCCCCGCACACGCGAGGCTTTTCGGGATGGAGCCAACGGGATTCGAACCCGTGACCTCCTGCTTGCAAAGCAGGCGCTCTCCCAACTGAGCTATGGCCCCGTTCGGCGGTCGAGTCTAAAGCTCGGGCCTGGGGAGGGTTCAGCCGTCGAAGTCGAAATCGCGCGGAGGCCGCTGCTCAAACCAGAGCCGGTCGTGCTCAGGGGCATCCTGGAGGAATTCGGGCGTTGTTTCGAGAACGTCGTCGCCTTCCTGTTCCTCGGGCTCCAGCTCGTATTCCTCGGTCTCCTGGTCTACGCGAGTAGAAGGTTCACGGGGGGCGGCAGGCGCTGGCGGGGGATCGGCTGGATGAGGCGCCGGACGGCCTTCGGGCTCAGGCGGGGATGCCAAGTCGGGCTCCACGGTTTCCTGCGCCTCGCCGGAAAATGGCTCGTCGTCCATCAGCGGATCTCCGTCCGGAGCGTGCGGGGGCTCGTACGGACCGCTCTCGTGAGGCTCCTCCAGCTCCTGCAGCTCGGGGTCCTCCTGGAACCGCTCCCATTGCTCGGGCTCGGCGGGCTCATGTTCCGTCTGAGGCCCTGCGGCAGGCTCTGGAGCCGCGCCTTCCTCAGTCAGTTCCGGTCCCCGGCGAACCGGTCCGAGCGCTTCGCGCTCGGCGCGTTCGATCTCGCCCGGGTCGGCGCCATGGCGGCGCTTGAGGTCCAGGTGCTCTCGGATCGCGTCGTCCAGAAGACCCACGCCTTAAGCCTACCCGCCCCCCGGCGCGTCCGCAGTCCGAGTTGCCGCGGCGACCGTGCAGTTCTTGCCCCTGCGCTTTGCTTCGTACAGAGCGCCATCGGCATCGGCGATAAGCCTGTCCTTATCGCCGACCGTTGAGGCCGTGACTCCGACGCTCGTCGTGATCCGGAGAACCTCGCCTCCGTCGGTCCGAGCCACGCGGAGGCCCTCCACCGCCGCTCGAATACGCTCGGCAATCGCGAAGGCTCCCTCGAGATCCGTGTGCGGGAGGATCAGCGACAACTCCTCGCCGCCATAGCGAGCCGGTGAGTCGGCGTCGCGGGAGTTCTCACGCAAGACGCTGGCGACGTGCCTTAGCACGGCGTCGCCTTGTTGGTGGCCGTAGGTGTCGTTGACCGCCTTGAAGTCATCGATGTCGAGCATGATCAGACCGATCGGGTGGTGATAGCGACGTACCTGTTCGATCTCCGCATCGAGGAGCTCCTGGAATCGACCGTGATTCGCGAGGCCCGTCAGCTCGTCGGTCACCGCCTGCCGGCTCACCTGGAAATGGAGCTCGATGTTCTCGAGCGCGAGCGCAGCCTCGGCGCCCAGCGAGCGCAGAACGTCGCGGTCGTCGTCGCTGAACGGCCGGCCTCGCCGGGCGACGGCGATCACGCCGTGGGTGCGACCGCGGGACTCGGGAATCGCCATCGTGACCGCCGCCACGCATGTACCCGCCGCCTGCTCCTCGCCGAAACCGCCGTCCTGCAACGCCGCAAGCTCAGCCTGCTGGACGGCGTCCTCGAGGCCGCGCAGCGAACCCTCCCGGAGGGTCTCGGCCGGCGGCCCGTCGCCATCGGTTATGACGCTGAGGCGACCCCCACTGGCCTGAACCGCATCGACCGCCGTCGTCAGCGCGAGCTCCAGCAACGCCGGACGGTCGAGGCTCGAGGCGAACGTGTGGCCGATGCGCCGGATCGCCTCCCGCATGCGGGCCCGCTCGCGCGACAACTCGTCCATCCGGCGCGACAACTCGGTTGACATGCTGTTGAACTCCTCCGCGAGCGACGCAAACTCGTCCCGGCCGTCCACCTTGATCGGCGAGGAGAAGTCGCCGCTGCCCAGACGTCGCGCAGCTTGGAGAAAGCCTCGCAATCGGGCTTGCAACGCACGCGAGGCCAGGACCGAGAACGCAAACGCCAGCAGAAGGAACGCGACGATCAGCGCAGCAGCGACCGCCCGGCTGCCGCCCAACGTCGCGCTCGTCGCCGAGAGGGCTGAGAGCATGGTGACGGTCGCGCGCGTGTGATCGAAGTCCTCAAACGACTGGCCAACAGCTCGATACGCGTCGCCATCGACCGTCACGTTCCCGCTGCTCGGGAGCGACGCGCCGCTGGAGACGGGAAGGCTGGCGGTGAGGAGCTTGGGTCCGTCGCGTACGACGACCTCCACTCCGGGAGCCGCCAGCTCGCGCACATACTGGGAAGCGGTGAGCTCCGACACCGTCACGGCGGCTGTCCGGCGTGTTCCGGTCTGCACCAGAACCGCAGAGCCGGGCGCGATCGCGCTTCTGCTGCCGACGTCGACCAGCGTCGTTCCACCCGCTGTCAAGGTCGCGCGGGCCAATCCCGCCTGCCTGGCCAGCGCCGAGAAGCGAGTCGCCAGGGCTTGCCCGCGCAATCGTCCAACCGCACGAGCAAGCGTCTCGGAATCGGCACGGGCCAACCCCGCCTGGCTCTGATACAGACTGGCGGCGGCGCTCGCCAGACCGCTCGCGCGGGCATCCGCCTTGCCCTGCTGGCTGTCGCTGATCAGGCGGAACATCAGCACGCCCATGGCCACCATCGGCACCACGACGATCAGCACGAAAAAGGTGAGAAGGCGCGCGCGAAAGCTCATCGGGTCTCCCGACCGCTGCTCAGGCTATCGGCCCACCGCGCCAGATCCGCCACACGCCCATAGCCGTAGCGCGACCCGACGAGCCAACCGTGAGGGCGCGACCCGGGGCTAAACTGTCCGCAACCGAGCGGCATCCGCCGCCGCACGGGGCTATAGCTCAGTTGGGAGAGCGCCTGGATCGCACCCAGGAGGTCGGGGGTTCGAGTCCGCCTAGCTCCATCACTAAAAGCCCCTGCAAAACAGGACCTTTTGTTTGCCCGCAGCGGCGCCATCACCGCCGCAGATGCGGCCGCGGGTACCAAACGGGTACATGCGGAATCCGGGATTCGGTTCATTCAGCCGGACCGGAGCGTTTCGAGCCGTAGGCCCGGCGCGCCACTGAAGATCCCGTCGTGGCGGATTCAACTGGTTGTCGCAACGCCTGACGATGAGGAGTTGCTATGCCGAGGAGAAACCGGGCGTGGAGTCGTGCCGCTGCAGCCGGAACGCGTTGGGGTGGACATCCGCCTGCGGGGCGGCGGGAACATCGGGTCCGGTTCTGGGAGGCGATCGCTCGAGGGGCGTCAAGCGAACGGGCTGCCGTCGAGGCTGGTGGCCTGCCGAGCATTGGTGTCCGGTGGTTCCGCAAGGGTGGCGGGATGCCGCCTCTCGATCTCGCGCCGGTGTCGGGGCGCTATCTGTCGTCCACCGAGCGGGAGGAGATCGCGGTCCTGCTCGCGCGTGGTTGTGGGGTGCGAGCGATCGCGCGTCAGCTCGGTCGCGCACCATGGACGATCTCCAGGGAGCTGCAGCGAAACGCGGCGCTGCGGACCGGTCGGCCTGAGTATCGGGCCTCGACCGCGCAGACGCATGCTGACCGCGCGCCAAGCGGCCGAAGCCGGCGAAGCTGGCTGTGAACCCGGAGCAGATCTCCGGTCGGCTCCGCGTTGACTTCCCCGATGATGAGTCGATGCGTGTTTCCCATGAGGCGATCTATCAGTCCCTGTATGTGCAGGGCCGCGGAGCGCTGCGCCGGGAGCTGACGGCGTGCTTGCGGACAGGCCGGGCGCTCAGAGCCCCCAGGAACAGGACATCAAGGGGCAACCGCAGCTTCGTGACCGATGAGCTGTTGATCAGCGAGCGGCCGGCTGAGGTTGATGACCGTGCCGTGCCGGGCCACTGGGAGGGCGATTTGATCCTCGGTGTGGACCGCTCGGCGATCGGGACTCTGGTCGAGCGCTCCAGTCGGTTCACGATGCTGTTGCATCTCCCGCCGATCGAAGGTCACAACAGCCCAAGGGTGAAGGCCGGCCCGCCGATCACGGGGGCCGGGGCCGGCGCCGTTCGCAATGCGATCGCTGAGACGATCGGGACGCTCCCCGAACAGCTTCGGCGCTCCTTGACCTGGGACCAAGGGATCGAGATGGCCCAGCACGTGCAACTGCGGCTCGATACCGGTTTCCAGATCTATTTCTGTGATCCACGAAGCCCGTGGCAGCGCGGGACGAACGAGAACACCAACGGGCTGCTGCGCCAGTATTTCCCCAGAGGCACCGACCTCGCGCGGCACAGCGCCGAAGAACTCGAGCCTGTCGCGGCGGCGTTGAACGGTCGGCCACGCAAGACACTCGGGTGGAGAACACCCGCTGAGGCACTCACCGAGTACTTGACCGCCGCGGCCTAACGCCGCCTGCAACACACACGCGTGCCGACTACCGGTTGAGCTCAGGCCGTCTGGAAAGAGATGAACGCCGGCCGCCCGGTGATGAGCGCGGCATAGCGTGCCGCAAGCCGCGAGCCGGGAACGAGGCGAACCAGTAGTCAGACGCCCTATGAGCAATAGCGAGGCGTCCGACGGCGACCTCGCTTGGTTCGACTTGCGCATCATCCGGGGAATGCAGCCGTCCGCTGCGCGCAGCAGGACGGCTGAATGCGTGGCAACGCGCAATCGCGCTCCGCGGCGCCGCCGAACGCCCGCCGGCGCGAATGCAATCATGCGGCCAGCGCCAGACCGCAACGATCGGCGTGATTCAGATGTCGCCAACGAGCAAGCTGGCGCGGGACCGTCACTGCGATCGAAGCGATCGTCCGCCAAGACGATCGCGGCCCGTAGAAAGGAGCCACGGAGGGCGGCCCGCCGTTGCTGCTGCCTGACGCCAACAGCGGCCACGCGGCGGCGGTGGCCGCTTCGGTAGAACAGGGGTAATCCCCGCGCACCCGCCGGTTCCGCGATGCGTTTGCGGCTGGCGGGATCGCGGCAAGCATTCGGCGGGTTGCGGATGTGGGCGATGAGAAGACCGCAGGCCGACCCGCAGCCCGGGCCGTCCGTTGTGTTGATTATGGGAGGCTGTACTCGTCGTGGCGTCGCCACGATGCCTGCGGGTATTCGAACGCGTCCTCGTTACGGCCTGCCGGCGCGAGATCGAGGTACTGGTAGGTGCCCAAAAAGGCCTCGACGCCTCGGTTGTAGGCGGAGTAGGTGTGGTGGACCATGCCGTTTTGGAGCGCGAAGGCACCGATACCCTCCCGCTGCGGAAGCGGGTGGTCGACGTGGCGAAAGTTGTATTCGGCACCATTTTGTTGCTGCTCTTCGGTGTACGCCACTCCGAAGTCGTAGTTGAAGTCGGTCCCGAGTGACGAGACCCACGGGAACTGCCAGCCCATCTGCTTCTTGTAGCCTTGGAGCTGCTCGAGTGGGGCGATCGACGCGCACACGAGGGTCACGTCGCGGCCGTTCAGGTGCGGGACGACCGCGTCGAAGTGATCAGCGATGAACGAGCATCCGACGCATCCTTGCCGCTCTGGGGTGAGCCTGGCCCCGAAGCCGAACATGAAGTGGTAGATGAGCAGCTGGGAGCGAGTGTCGAAGAGTTCCGCCAGGCTCTGCGTGCCGTTCTCCGTGTCGAAGACGTACTCCTTCTCGATCGGAACCCAGGGCAGCTCTTGGCGGATGCGGGCGATCTCGTCGCCTCGGCGAGTGTGCTGCTTCTCGGCGTCGAGCAGCTCGCGGCGAGCCGCCAGCCATTCCTCACGGGTCCCAATTTTGTGGTCCGACATCGTCAGTCCTCTCTCGCGGGCGCGCATGTAGTTAGCAGAATAGCTAACGATTCATTTCACGGTTGTGGCGAATCGAAGGCGCGAGATCGTCGAGCAACTCAGCCGCGGAAGCGTCACGGTAGTGCCGAGGTTTCGCAGCGTCATTTCAGCCCCTGGCGAGGGCTCGCGGTGCGGCTCGGCCCGCGAGCGCCACTCGCCCGCCGAGCGCGTGAGGAGCTCGATCGCGGTCTTGAGATGGTGGACATGTCGGTCTCCGTTTGCTGTGGCTCACCGACCCTTCGCTACGCCTCAACATCGAGGCGACTGTTGGGGCGTACGCTGGGGGCGGTGGAGGGCCTCGAGCGCGTCGCCGGGGTCCACTTCCAGCTCGAAAGCCTCACCGGCGGGGCCTTCCTCGATGGCGACCGACACTTGATTGGTTCGTGGGTTGTGCAGAACAGCCTCGCGTCGATCCTGTCATTGGTTTTCGATGCGGCGCGGGCGGGGCGTGCGCTGTCACTTGTACGTGTGGGAGCTCGGGCAGACAAGTAGGCAGGCGTCGAGACCCGGTCGCCGCGTTAACCTGCTTGCCGCGGAATAACTCTTGAGATGCGCAACGGCCGCGGAGTGATCTCGCGCGGCCGGTTCGCAGTGAATGGATTTGCTCCTGATCGGGGGGCGGTTGGGAGTGTTTCACCGGGTTCGGACGGCGAGCGTGTCGCTGTTGTAGGCGAGGATCGCCCACTCAGTCCAGACTGCTGGCCTTCGTCGCCTTTGAGGCGGGATCGGTCCATTCCGTAGCGGCGTTTGAGGTGGCTGATCCGTCCTTCGGCGCCGGTTCGGTACTTTCGCAGCCGCCGTTGGGTGCGTTTGGAGCCGGGCTGTTGGCGGCCAGCGATGAACACTGTGTTGGGCGCCAGGTCCTCGAGCGCGGTGTTGGTCAGCTCGGTGCGGAACCCGCCGTCGAGAGCGACCTCCCGCGGTGAGACCCCGAGCCGCTTGAGCTCGGCGACCGTCCCGGGCAGCAGCGTGTTCTCGCCCGGGTTCCCGAGTGTCGTGGACGCTGGCAGGATCAGCCCCCGCGCCCCACGCCGGTGTTCTCGGTCACCTCCGCCAACTGCGTCACATAGCCAAACTGCGTCGGCTGACCGAGCTTCCCCTTGCGGATCGGCCGGGCGTCGGGATCGGCCAGCGACACGATCCGGTCCTTGATCGCCTCGCCCGCGACCCTCTGCTTGATCTGCCGCGTGACCTTCTCGCACCGGCCGGCAAGCTCCTCGAGCTGGGTGGCCGCTTTGAGCTTCGCCTTCGCACCACGCCCACCCGCCGTGCGCCTGGCCAGCGCAGCGAGCCGGCGCGCCTCCCGGATCGAGCGCTCCAACAGCTCGCCCGTCTCCCCGGTCAACCCCACGACCTCCGCCGTCGCCTCCCCCGAGCGCCGACGGATCGTCCGCGAGATCGCCCGCAGTTTGCGGCCCATCGACCGTGACCGATCCCGCACCCGCGCCGCCTTCTCGTTCAACAGCCTGGCGAGCTTGCGCCCCTCCCGCGCGAGCGTCCTGACGCCAGCAGACGCCAGTCCCGCGTCCGTCGGGTACTGCACATCCGCCTCCACGACGGTCGAGTCGATCCTCACCGCCCGCGGCCCGAACCGCTTCTCCCGGCCCGCGGCGCAGCCCCGCGGGATTGTGCGCACACCCAGTTCGGTGTCACTCAGAGGGTTTTCGCTGCTGCACATGCCGGCCGCGCCAACCCTGACCGGGGTCTCTACCTGTGTACAAGTATGTCGATCCGAGCGGGACGTGCCCGGATGGGCAGCTCACCGGCCCTGGTGACGCTGCCTCGGCCGAGTCTGAAATGCACCACGTCCAGTCCATCGGGTCGGCGCAGCCGGGAGAGCTGGCCGTTGAACTCGTTCATCGCGGGAGGCTGCGCCGCCGGGAGCTTAGCCCGGTGGCGCGTTGCCCTCCTACTTGTCGGTCAGGTCCGCGGCTCGCTGCACGCGTTCGCTCCGCCGTAGCACGGGATCGTCTTCCAGGTGAACGTCACGACCATGCCCGTGTAGGGCGTCTTGTCGTTGGCCCAGTTGGGCCCGTGGACGTTGACCTGGGCCACGCGCCACTTCGCTCCGCGGTGCGTGGCGTGCCAGACGCCGCCCTGAAATGGATCGCGGCGGCCCCCCTCGATGAATCCGCCGCCCCGGCCCGTGACGAGCGGGGCGTTCCAGGCGACGGCCTGCGCCAGCTCGCAGCGGCTCACCTTCTCCGTGCCGACATGCCCTCCGCGAGCGACGGCGACCGTCACGCGCGCCGGAGCGCCCGTGATCTTGATGCTGACCGGCTTCTTCGTAGCCCCGATGTTGATGGGTCCGGTCGGGCAGTTCGCCACCGTCGCGGCTGCCTGCGCGGATACAGCCCCGACGGCTGCCGCTCCTACTGCGATGGCGATCAGAGGACCGCCGATCAACCTACGCATGTACTGCTCCTTTCGTTGATGTCACCTCGTCGCGCCGTTACCGTCTTTGCACGAACCGGCCGAGCACATCCTCGACTGGCCCGTCGAGCCGCCGGCGCTCCTGCCGGCGACGTCGTGGCGGCCCTCCAGCCGCATCAGAAGAACGCCCGAGATCAGCGCGTCCATGCGGTCGTAGCGGCGAACAGCGGGCGCGGCACGATCCACGGCGTATCACCTGATGTCACTGCCCGGCAGCCGGCACTAGGCCACCCATGCCCACCGTGACGCTAATCAGCACAACAACACGTCGCACACCGCGTCACTGTCGGTGTGTCGCCCTAAGCGTTTGTCGCCGCCCGCCACCGGCAGCCAAATCCCAACCTCATCCCCACTAAGAGATACTCAGCAAACACGGCCGCGTTCACACAGACCGTACTGGCACTATCACAAACCACCGATAGATTGTCAAGCTTTACCCAACTTACCAGTGCAAAGCGCGCACGATGCGCTCGACGGGCGGACCCGCGCCCGGAACCCTGGCAGCTGCCGCCCCGCAGCCCTAACGCCCGGGACTCGGAAGCGGACGGCGACTTGCCTGGATCCTGATGCCGTCATCATCTCGACGCAGAGCCCAAGCGATTCGGCTGCGTTTGGCGTGGCCCACCAGTCGGCCGTGATTCGCGCGATTGCTCGGGTCGCTAGTTGTGGGTGGCGAGGTAGGCCTCGATCGCGTCGATCAGGGCGGGGACGCTGTAGAAGATCCCGCGGCGGATGGCTGTCGGTGAGCTGTGAGAAGAAGATCTCGACCATGTTCAGCCACGAGCTCGAGGTGGGCGTGAAGTGCAGTTCGAACCGCGGGTGCTTCGCGAGCCAGGCCTTGACGTTGGGGTGGTTGTGGGTGGCGTAGTTATCGAGGATCAGATGGATCTGTAGGCGTTGGGGACCTCGCGATCGATCGTCCGCAACAACTTCAAGAACTCGATGTGGCGGTGACGGGGTAAGGCACTGGCCCATCACCGAGCCGGTCAGGACGTCCAGCGAGGAGGAGCACTGGTGGTGGAGCACCGCTTCGCGTGTAGCGGAAGCCGCCACCGGGCCGCACGACTGCCGGCCGAGCAGCGTCGGCGAGAAGCGTAGCCGCGGATGGAGAACTTGGCGACCAAGGTGTACTACGATGGATTGCAGCTTATTGCAACCAGGACAGCCAATGGGAAGATCGACGACCAGCATCCGCCTCGACGACGAGCTCCGCCGCCAGCTCGCGGCGCAGGCTGCTGCAGAGGGCACGACGGTGACTGAGCTGATCGAGCGGTTCGTGCGCGAGGGACTCGCGAGCGCTGCGCACCCTGGGATCGTGTTCAAACCCGGCCCGGCCGGACGGCGCGCCGCGCTCGCCGGCGGTCCCGACGTCTGGGAGGTTCTCGCGGCGCTGCGAGATACCACGGGCGCGGAGTCCGAGCGGGTGACCGCGGTCGCTGAGCAACTCGGGCTGCACGAGCGCCAAGTGCTGATCGCGCTCGAGTACGCCGCCGCGCACCGCGCCGAGATCGAGGCGCGGCTGGCGGCCAACGACGAAGCGCTCGCGCAGGCCGAGCGGCTCGCGACCGAGCGCCAGCGCCTGCTGGCGTGAGGTTCTTGATCGATTCGATGCTCCCGCCGGGCACCGCCGAGCTGCTGTCGACGATGGGACACGACGCGACGACCCCTACCGAGCTGGGCGCGCACAACCTTCCCGACGACGTACTCATCGAGCTCGCGGCGGCCGAGCACCGGGTAATCGTCACCGAGAACGCCAGCGACTTCGCCGCCGTCACTTCATGCCCCGTGCTGCTCGTCCTGAAAGTGTGGTGGCCGTCCGCGTCGCTAACCAAGCGGCTGGCCAGCGCACTAGACCGCGGGGCCAGAACGAACCCGCAGCCCGCCAACTGGGCCCACTGGCTACCGACCGAACTTCGGTAACGGTGGAGGGTAATCCGGTCAAAGATCGCCGAACCTGTGACCAGATAGCCAAGAATCCCCTGGTTATCCGGCGACAACTGGTCACAGAATGGCGATCCGATAGCGCCGTCGGCGGGCTGGACCTTCCCCCAACTCGCTGGCTCGGTCTTTAGCTCGCCGGCCGAGACGGCAGCACCCCGGCTCGGGTAGCTGCCAACGACCAGGCGTGTCGCCAGATCAAGGACCGCCTACTTGCGATCACCGCGCCCGTCGTCTCACGCGACAATCCGCCAACGCTCCCCCTGTTCCATCACGCCTCCTTGCGTTCGTCGCAGCCCCCGTGTCTGGCGATCAGGGATCGGCCAGACGGAGATTTACACCGGATCAGCCGCTACAACCGGGGAGCTTCGCCCTGGTGGTGCGGCCGTTGAAGGTGATCCGGGCGCGGGTGTAGAGCCGGGCGCTCTTGCCGCAGGGGCGAGCGCGGCTGAGCACGATCGTGGCCGGCGCCTTGAAGTCCATGTTGCCGCGGAAGGTGCCATGCCCGTGGACGACCGGCTTGCCCCAACCGGTCCACCGGATCTTCACGACAGGCACCTCGTGGGCGCTATCGAACGGGGCGTTCGCGGAGTGGAATATGCAGGTGCGCGGTTTCCTGAGGGTCACGACAAAGCTCTCGAGCCCCCGCAGTTGGACACAGGCCACCTCAGCTTTGCCTGCGCGGGCCTGGGCGATTGTCGGCTCCAGCACGGCCGGAGCCGCGAGCCCGGCGCCAGCCGACAAGGCCGCGGCGACGATCCAACCCCATATTCCTCGCGCCATCTCTCACCTCGGCCAGACTGATCGAGCTCCGAAGACTAACGTCGGGCGCTCGGTCGCGTGGCGCTCAGTGGCAAGGGTGCCGAGAAACTGGGGCTCTGCGTACTGGCAACCGTCCACGGACCCGCGTCGACGTGTGCTGGGCAACGCACAGCGAGAGACTGCTGGTCGCCCGAGGGGCGGAAGCGGCGCAGCGGCGATTCGGTCCTTCTGGGATGACCGCTCCGGAACGAAAACGCTCGTCTCTCGCTGCCGTCGCCAGCTCGGGCGCGCGACGGCTACCTGTCGTCCTACTCGGGAGCGAAGTCGGCGACCGCGGCGCCTCCCGGTCAGCGAGGCAAGGCGCCGCCTCTGCTTCGCGCGCACGGCGGGGGCATTTTTGTTGTGACCGAGCTACCTGTGCGACCAGCTGAGCAGTGGACTGGCAAGCCGCAGCGGTCATTGGGGTGCCGTCAGTGGTTCCAGATCTAGGAGCCGACGAACTCGATGCGCCGGCTCCACCAGATTCAGCGGACATCGGCCGTAAGCAGGCGCGGGCGGCAAGTCGACACGGCACATCACCCGCCCGACGCGTCGGTGAGCGGTGTCAGCCCCCCGCTGCGGGCTCGCAGGCCGCGCGGTATTCGCGCAGCACCGCTGCGACGTGGTCACAGACGAGGGCCCGCGCCTCGGCAGGTATCGCGCCCGCGCGCACCCGGGCGTACTCGAGCGGAAGTCGCTGGGCGAGCATCGGCAGCGGGATCGAGACCCGTGCAAGGTTCTCAAGAAGGCGCCAGACGCCTCGTTGACCTCGGGGTCCGGCCAGTAGTAGCGCAGTCGATCACTGTAGCTATACGCCCGTGCGATTCGTTGGGACTCGTCATCGCCTAGGTAATAGGAGGCCCAGTGCGCAGGATGCGCGAGCATCTGGCGCTCGAGCACCTCGCGCAGCCGGGATTGCCCCTGCGGCGGGAGGAGCTCTGACTCGATGCCGGTGAGCGCGAACAGCGCCTCGCGTAGCGCGAAGGTGAGGGCCGGGCCGACCTTAAGGATCGCCCAGTGGTCCCGCACGAGGTCGGTGAGACGCTCGGGTGTCTGATAGTCGGTCGAGTGGGCCTCGAACACGATGCCCGGCTCGTCGTCGAGGACCCACTGCAGCTCCCGCGTTCTCTCCGGCTCGTAGTCCGCGACCGCCCATGCGTCGAACTCGACCCCTGGCTGAACGACAAGCCCGCGCATTCTCGTCCAGGCGTGGCTCAGGCCTTCCTGAGCGAACGCCTCGCGGTGAGCGGCGAGCGTCGCCCGGGCGTCCGCCCGCGAGGTCGGTCTAAGCTCTCGGATCGCCTGCGCGGCACCCCCAAGGCACCGGGACCTCGTTGCCGATCACGTAGCTGAGCTCCTGTCCGTTGGGGGCCGCGTCCTCGGCGACTCGCGCGAGCCGTGCCGCCCGCCGCGACACAACGCCGTCGCTCGGCGGGTCGAGATCGTCAGCGCAGGCCATCGAGCAATCGAGATGGAGCTTGGTGAAACCGGCAGCGACGTAGCTGCGGACGAGCTCCGCCGCAAGCGCCATCGCCTCGTCCGCGGGCCGCTCCCGCCAGGGATTGGGTCCGAGATGATCGCCGCCGAGCAGCAATCGGTCGGCCGCGACGCCTGCGTCCCCGGCCGCGGCGTGTACGAGCTCACGGAAATCCGGCGGGCGCATGCCCGTGTAGCCCCCGTCCTGATTGACCTGATTCGACGTGGCCTCGACGAGGATGGCGCGTGACGAGGAGCCCGAGGCACTCCCTCATTTCAGGGTCGGCCGCCCCTGACTGTGAGGGTTCCGTTCACATAGCTGCCGGCGTCGATCACGTAGCTCGGGTCGGCCGCCCCGAAGCAGTACGTCGGGTATGTACCCGGCGGCGACCAGTCGTTCGCCGTAGTCGTGCACGTCGGAGCGAGCGGCAACGAGGCGGGTGTGTCCCCATGCACGAAACCCGAGTACGAAGGTGTGATCGCCGGCACCGGCCGCCCGAACGACACCCACGGGCTGGACGCGGTGATCGTCAGTTGGGGCTCGACGGAGTTGGTAGATCCAGGGCTCGGAGCCGAGGTGACCGAGAAGTCGCCGCAGCTAGAGCCCGTGGTGGAGCCGTCGGGGAGGCGCACGAGGCTGTCACCCGGCGGGATGCTCGGGGGAGTTGGAGCGGCCGAGATCAGGGAACTGAGGGTCGGGGTGTTCACGGTTGGCACGACCCCGTTCGCCTGTGCGGGGCAACTTTCCACGAACGTGTTCGAGGCCCGCTGGAACGCAGTCGGGGCAAACCCCTCGTTCGAGGCCACGCCCCAGCCAACGCTGTCCACGACGAATCCGCTGGTATCAACCAGACCGACCCCACCCCCGATGCTCGAAAGCTGGGTTGTGGAGGTCTGGGTGAAGCTCGCGTTATCGGCCGGCTGCGTCCCGGCTGACACATACCCTGCCCCACCGATCAGGTAGTAACCCTTGGCCCCGATCGAGGTGCCTTGCGGGATCTTCGTCAGCACGGTGGCCACACCACTCCTTGGCGCTGAAGCACCTTCGGACTGAAGTTGCCAGCCCGAGATGTTCACCGGGGATGCGCCGGCGTTGTAGAGCTCGACGAACTGCTGATTGGGCGTCGTAGCGGTGCCAGTCTGCACCTCGTTGATCACCACAGCCGCCGGGACGACGGTAACGGCGTCCGACACGTTCTGGATCACGGTCGCCGGACCGCCAGCACCAGATCCGCTCGGTTGGCAACCCCGGCCCCACACCCTCGGTCCGGACGAAGCGGTCGCGGTCAAAGTGGCGGTCGTATCCGCTGTCGGGGCCGTAACCCGGAACGTGGCCTGCACTACCTGGCCCGGCGCGACTCTCGGCGTGACGGCACACGACTCCGGCGTCACGGTCCATCCGCTCGGGGCGGAGAGGCTGAAACTCACCGGCCCGGTTGGCTCAGCGCCGTTGTTGGTAAACGTCTCGGTAGCCGTTGCCGGCTGGCCTGCCGTCGGCCTGGAGATGCCTCCGAGGTTCAGGGTCGTGCTCGGTGGCAGCTGAGCACGGTATCCGTGGTCACTAAACGACCGACCTTGGTGGAGCGGCGTGACTTCGTACAGGGCTACCCCTTCGGCTGGGACGTTGGCACTGATCGCGCCGGCGGTCTCGAAGCTGGTCGGGGTGCCGCCCCCGCACAGGGGCGTCGTCACCGACGTTGGCGTCGGGTTGGCGGCCAGCACTGACTGAGCTGTGCAGAGGTCGCTGTTGTGCCCCCAGAGGTCTCGGACGAGGTAGGGACCACGGTCATGCAGCCCGAGTTTCGCCGCGGACGTTGTGATCACCTGTGGTTGCGAGTAGTTGGTGTTGAAGAGGCCGACGATCACATCCCCATCTCGCTCAGTCTTCGTGAAGACCTGGTGGGTCGGTGTGATCGCGATGCGCGAAGCAGGAATCTTGTCCTGGTCCACGGCAAGCACTTTCCGGTTCAGCAGCAAGGCCAGATCGACCGGGTTCTGGCTGCGGTTCAGCGTCGCCAGGTCAGACCCCAGAATGAGCGGCGAGGACGCGAGCGACCACAGGCTGAGCACCGTCTCCCGCCCGGGGAGCGTGAGCCCGTCGTAGCGCTGCGAGACCCCGGTGATCGCGGTCGGGTTGGTCGCGGTCTGGCCGTTGCCAACCTCGACGGAGTCGAGGTCGTTGAAGCCCTTGCCAGGCCCGGCGAAGGGCTGCCACAGGGCGGCGGCGTTCAACCGCAGGTACGCGGAGGGGTAGGTGGTCAGGCCGGTTGAGCCGCCGCCTTCCTCGATGTCCGGCGTGTACTCCCACTGCGTGGCGTACTGGTCAAGCTGGGGGGCAATAGCCGTGTCGTACGCGCCCTCGGTGATGTCGAGAGCGATCGGGCGACCGGTCTGGGCGAGCGCCTTGGACCACGCTTCGAGGTCGGTCGTGTTGCTGTCGAGCACACCATCGAGCTTGACGAAGTCGACCCCCCAAGACGCGAACTCGTCAGCCTCGCCATTTACGAACTGCTGCGCGCCGGGCGAGTTGTAGTTGAGCTCCCACGTGCCACCGCAGTTGTAGTTCTCGGCGTCGGTCAAAGTGCTGGGGTACTGGGCCGGCTGGAGCCCGGGGGTGAACCCGAGGGTGATGTCATCCGCGGTATAGCCGCTGGCGGTACCGAGCAGGTGACCGTTGGCGTTGGCCTCTACCGGACTGTTCTCGTACAGCGCGTTGCCCGAAATGCCGGGCGTGAGGTAGATGCCGAACTTCAGCCCGAGGCTGTGGACGTAATTGGCGAGGACCTTCATGCCGTCGACTGAGCCCTGGTTGGGGAAGGCCCCCGTGTCGCTCGTGGTCGTCTGGCTGGTGACCCAGCGCCCCCACTGACCGACGGTGGGCCCGTAGTTCTGGTTCGCGCCCGTGTAAGAGACCGCAGGGCATTCATACCAGCCGTCGTCCTGGTTGATGTACTGGTAGCCCTCGGCCTTCAGGCCGTCGCTCACCATAGCCCTCGCCTCGGCCTCGTCGATGGCGGCCGTCGAGACATGCCGGAACGTGCTCCAGCTGCTCCAGCCGAGCACCGGACTTTCGGCGATGTGCAGCGGGTTGGGACTCAATGCGCTCGCGGTCGGCGCGAACGCCACGGCACCGAACCACATGAGGCCGAAGATCAGGGGCAACGAAAAGATACGAAAGCGCCGCATACCACATCCTCTCTCTGCTCTCTACGGACCGAGGCCTCCACCGACCAGCAGCCGAGAGCTTCTCAGCGGCTGGTGCGCCACGTTCGCGACGATAACGAGATCGTGAGCGGAAGTCAATCGAAGATGAAGGTTTGATGCGTACTCTTGCGCGATTCGCGCACAAAGAGGATCATTTTGCGCTATGCCGAAGATCACCATCATTGGAGCGGGCAGCGTCGAGTTCACGCGCGGCCTGCTCGCTGACCTCGCGGGCTTCCTTGAACTGGCCGACGCGACGATTGCGCTGCACGACATCGACGCCGACCGTCTGGACACCGCCACGCGCATCGCGCACGGCGTCAACCGCCAGGCAGGCTCGCGCTTCGTGCTCGAGTCCGAGCTCGAGCGCCGACCCGCGCTCGAGGGTGCGGACTTCGTCGTCAACGAGATCCAGGTCGGCGGGCTCGAGGCCACGCTGCGGGACTTCGAGATCCCGGCACGCCATGGTGTGCGCCAGACGATCGGCGACACACTCGGCGTCGGGGGCGTGTTCCGGGCGCTGCGGACGATCCCGGTGATGCTCGAGATCGTGCGGGACATCGCCGCCGTCTGCCCCGACGCGTGGCTTCTCAACTACACCAACCCGATGGCGATGCTGATGCAGGCGCTTGACGGCGCCGGTCTGCACTCGCGGATGGTCGGTCTGTGCCACTCGGTGCAGAACACCCACCGGCTCCTCGCCGAGATCGTCGGCGTCCCCGACTCTGAGATCACCTTCGAGACCGCGGGCGTCAACCACCAGTCGTTCGTGCTTAGGTTCGAACGCGGGGGCGAGAACCTTTATCCGCTGCTCGACGAAGCGATTGCGCGCGACCCCGAGGGCCTCGGCCGCCGCGTGCGCGTCGAGCTGTACCGGCGCTTCGGGCACTTCCCCACCGAGTCGAGCGAGCACTCCGCGGAGTACGTGCCTTGGTTCATGCGGCACGACGACCAGCTCGAGCGCTTCCGCATCCCGGTGGGCGAATACATCCGTCGCTCGCGACGTAACATCGAGGAGTACGAGCGTATGCGGGGGCGGCTCGAGGCCGGCGAGACGCTCGAACTGGCCTCGGCGGCGGAGCTCGCGCCGCGCTACGTGCATGCCATGGTTACCGGCCAGGCTCGGATCGAGCACGGAAACGTGCGCAACGCCGGGCTGATCGACAACCTGCCCGCCGGCGACTGCGTCGAGGTTCCCTGCCGGATCGACGCCGGCGGCGTGCATCCGCTCGCGGTCGGCTCGCTGCCCCCGCAGTGCGCAGCACTCAACCGGACGTTCCTTGGTGTCGTCGAACTCACCGTCCGCGCCGTGCTGCAGGAGCGGCGTGAGTTCGTTGAGCAGGCGGTGTTGCTCGATCCGAACGCCGCGGCTTCACTCACCACCGCACAGTCGCGGGAGATGGTCGACGAGCTGGTTGTCGCGCACGGAGAGCTGCTTCCCGCGTGGCTCCGGCGCAATTCGAGCCCAAGTATGCGTAAAAGCGCTTGAATTCTGCGCGTATTCGGGATACCATCGCCGCCGTGACGTACTTCTCGACAGAGCTCGCAAGCCAGCCGTCCGTGTGGCGGGCCGCTCAGAGCCTTGCGGATGAATTGAGGTCCAAGCTCGCGCCCGATGGCTCGCGCCTGGCCATCGTGGGTTGCGGGACCTCGCTGTACGTGGCTCAGGCAGCCGCGTGCTATCGGGAGCGGCAAGGTGCCGGCGAGACCGATGCCTATCCGGGATCGGAAATGCCCCCGCCCCGCGCGTGGGAGGAGATGATCGTTGTCTCCCGCTCGGGCACGACCACGGAGATCCTCGAGGCTGTCCGCGCCCTCCCGCGTGGGATGACCGTCCTCGGTCTCACGGCTACCGCCGGCTCTCCCCTCGCCGAAGTGGTCACCTCGGAGCTCGATCTCCCGTTCGCCGACGAGCGTTCGGTTGTGCAGACCCGCTTCGCCACGACCGCGCTCTCGCTTCTCCTCGGCGTGTACGGCTGGGACGTCGAAGCGTCCGCCCGGCGCGCCGAGGCATTCCTCTGCGAAGCCCTTCCAGACTGGGCGGAGGCGGTGGAGCAGTTCGTGTTCCTCGGCCGTGGGGTGGGAGCCGCGATCGCCAGCGAGGCGGCGCTCAAGTTCCGGGAGATCCTCCGGACCTGGAGCGAGTCGTACCCGACGATGGAATACCGCCACGGCCCTATCTCGGCGATCAACGAGCGGAGCCTCGTCTGGATCATGGACGCGGAGGAGCCTTCGATTGACGCCCAGATCCGGGCGACCGGTGCGCGCGTGATCCGGAGCGAGGGCGACCCGCTTGCGGAGCTCGTCCGCGTCCACCGCTTCGCCGAGGGCCTCGCCGACCTGCGAGGGATCAACCCGGACGAGCCGCCGCACCTGACCCGCTCGGTCGTACTCACACAGGACCGGTAGCAGCATTGGCCGTTTCGGACGCAGGAGTTCTCGCGCTCGACATCGGAGGGACAAAGCTCTCGGTGGGGATCGGCGCCGCCGACGGGGAGGTGACCCGGCAGGACGTCGAGCCCACGCGGGGCTCTGAGGGCGCATCGGCCGTGCTCGCGCGCGCGGTGGCTCTCGCCCATCGATGCTACGAGGCGGAGCTCGAGGCAGGCGGTGCGCATCGCGGCGGTCGGCGTGTCGACCATGGGTCTGACCCGTCCAACCCACGTGGAGCTGTCGCCCAACGTGCCCGGCTGGCACCGGTTGCGCATCCGCGACGTCCTCACCGAGGCATTCCCCGGTCAGACCATCGTGATCGGCAACGACGTCAAGCTTGCCGCGCAGGCCGAGATCACTTGGGGAGCGCTCCGGGGCGTCGAGGACGGCGTGTACCTCAACCTCGGAACGGGGATCGCCGCCGGCATCATCTCGGGTGGGCGGCTGTTGGGGGGCGCGCACGGGGCGGCTGGGGAGATCGGCTACGTCCTGTTCCGCGGCGTCCCCGAGCCGCGGATGGCTGCGGAGGGCGCGGCCCCCCTGGAGGAGTGGTACGGGGGCGCTGGCGTCGCCCGGCGCCTCGCTACGACGCAGTTGCCCGGGACGGTGGCCGACCTCGTGGCCCGGCGGCATGCCGATCCTGCGGTGAGCGAGTTCTTGGAGGAGCTGTGGACCGGCATCGCCGTCGCCGCCGCGAACCTCTGCACCGCGATTGATCCCAGCGCGCTCGTCGTCGGGGGTGGGTATGTTCGGGGCGAGTCCGGGCTCCTCGACCGCGTTCGCGAGGTTGTGCGGCGCGCGGTCCCGTATCCGCCGCAGGTCATGCCCGCTCGGTTTGGGGCCGACGCCTCGCTGCGCGGAGCCGTCGCCACGGCGCTCGCGGCGGCTCGGGAAACACCCTTGGACGCTCCTGCGGACGACGGCACCCGCTGGGCGCACGGCAGCTCGGTGGTGAAGCACCAGTGATCAACTGTCAGACCAGACCATCTCGGAGGAGAAGTGAAATGCGGATGACAAAGCGGCTGGCAGCGGCGTGTGCTGTCGGCCTGATCGCGCTGGCGGGCCTGACCGCCTGCGGGAGCAGCGGCTCGACCACCTCGACCAAGCAGCCGGCGGCGACCGGGCCGATCCGGGGGCAGACCATCAACGTGGCGATCGCGTACCCCGCGCCGCGCGCGATGCTCGCCAAGTTCACCGCGCAGACGGGCGTCAAGGTCAACTGGGACTACCTGCAGTGGGATGACCTGCAGACCAAGATCGCGTCGGCCGCGCAGGCCAACAGCTACTTCGCCGACGTCGCGGATGTCGACTGGTCGAAGGTCGGGGAGTACTACCAGACGAAGTGGTTCCGCCCGCTCAACTCCTACTTCAGCATCGGCAGCGTCGACAGCGAGTATCCGCAGGCGGCCTCCTTCATCCGCGACAACACGCTGATGGGCATGCCAATGGACGCGTCGATGCTCGTCACGACCGTCAATGACAAGGACTTCAAAGCCGCCGGGGTGTCGTCGACCCCGGAAACGTTGTCTCAGTACGAGGCGGACCTAAAGGCCATCGCGGCCAAGCACATCGTGCAAAACCCGCTCAACATACCTTTTGCCGCCGCCGAGGGGCTCTCGACCTACTGGTACGAGATGACCGGGGCTTTCGGCGGTCAGGTCCTGAGCGCCTCCTATGCGCCCGAGTTCACCTCGCCGTCTTCGCCTGGCTACCAGGCGCTCGCATGGATGGTCAACGCATACAAGACCGGCCTCGTCCCCAAGGCGAACCTCAACATGGAGGACGAGCAGGCCTTCGAGACCAACCAGGCGCACAATCGCACGGCAAGCGTATTCTCGGACTACTCCGGCAACCTCGGGACGATCTACAACGTTCCCTCCCAGTCGACGGTCGTGGGCGACATCAGCTACATCCCCACGCCCGGGATGAGCGGCCCCGGGCCGAACCTCGGCAACCCCGACGGGATCGGTATCCCGGCGAACGCAAAGCATCTTGCCGCCGCCGTCGCCTTCATCAAGTGGATGGAGCAGCCGGCCAACCAGGCCGCGTTCGCGGGCGCAAACGGACCGAAGGACATCATCAGCGGCTTCCCGCTGCCTTCAAACCGGGCCGGCCTCAGTGCTCTCGTCGCGTCCCACAACTTCCCGGGGGCGGCGACACTCGCCAATCTGC
This sequence comes from uncultured Solirubrobacterales bacterium, assembly GCA_963834625.1. Classification (GTDB taxonomy): domain Bacteria; phylum Actinomycetota; class Thermoleophilia; order Solirubrobacterales; family Solirubrobacteraceae; genus Palsa-465. Next base: position 868,788 of record CAWICM010000003.1, read on the forward strand.
TGGAGAATCACTCGCGCGCAATCTTCCCCGCGGGTGCACCGCCGTGGTACGCCCAGTTCAGCAACTCGGTGTACACGAACATCCACAGCGCGGCGTCCGGGTCGGAGTCGGTAGCTGCGGCGGTCAGCGCGATCGCGAATACGGTTAAGGGCCTGAACGGCTGAATGACCCACGGGCCGCCCACCGCGGTGGGCGGTTCCCGGTCCGCCGAGTAGGCCCCATCGCCGTGGCCGCATTGCTACAACGCTCCCGGCGGGTGGCCGTGCCGCGCGGGTTGGCGATCCGTCGCGGTAGGAAGGAGACCGCCCTCCCCTACGTGATGGTGGCCCCGCTGCTCGTGTTCATCGGGTGGCTCGCCCTCTATCCGACCGTGCTCACCGCCTACGGGGCGTTCGTGCACGACGACGCGCTCGCCCCTCCCAAGCACTTCACGGGCTTCGGCAACTTCCAGTCGGTGTTCAACAACGCCCAGGTACGCCAGAGCTTCGAGAACACCGCCTTCTACGTCGTCTTCGGAGTTGTCCTGTCGGTCGCGCTCGGGACCTTCTTCGCCGTGCTGCTGCAGCGCCGCTTCCGCGGACGCGGGATCGTGCTCGCGCTCATGGTGCTGCCGTGGGCGCTGCCCGGCGTGGTCGAGGGAGTGATCTGGTCGTGGATCTATGACCCGACCTTCGGCGTGCTCAACTCGGCGCTCAAGTCACTGGGCGTCATCAATCAGTACCACCTGTGGATCGGCACTCACCAGGTCCAGAGCATCTTCTTCATCTCGCTTGTCCAGGTGTGGCAGATCACGCCGCTCGCAGCGATACTCGTGCTGGCTTCACTGCAGGCGATCCCCGGAGAGCTCTACGAGGCGGCGAGCGTCGACGGCGCGACGGCGGCGCAGTCGGTGTGGCGGATCACGCTGCCACTGGTACGCCCGGGCCTCGCGATCGCCGCCGTCGAGGGACTCATCATGTCACTGAACATCTTCGACCAGGTGTACGTCCTCAACGCGGGCGCGTCGACTGCATCTTCGCTGATGAGCCAAACGTACGAGATCGCTTTTCAGGACCTGAACTTCGGACAGGGGTACGCGCTCTCGCTGCTTGCGACGGTCACCACGATCGTGCTCGCGCTGGCGATGGTAAAGATCATCTACCGCAGGGTGGAATTCTGATGCGCTCTCGCTCCAAGCGCTTCGGCTGGCTGCGCGCCGTTGGGCTGGCCGTGCTCATCGTCTGGTCGGTGTTCCCGGTCTACTGGGCCCTCAACACGAGTCTGATGACCAACGCCGAGGCACAGAGCAGCCCCGTGCGCTGGTTCCCGAGCCACTTCGAGTGGAGCAACTACGCCGCGGTTTTCGGCTCCGGGCCATCGAGCGCCTCGACCGGCGGCATCGGGCGGGCGATCGTCAACACCTCGATCGAGAGTCTCGGCGCGATGCTGCTCACCCTGGTGATCGCCGTCGTCGGGGGGATACGCGTTCGCCCGGCTTCGCTTCCGGCTACGCGGCGCGCTGTTCTACGCCGTCCTGGCCACCCTGACGCTGCCGGTATACGCGACGCTTATCCCGCTCTACAAGATCATGACGCAACTCGGTCTGGTCAACACCTATCTCGGGATCATCCTCGTCTACACCTCGGGCTTCCTTCCGCTGGCGATGTGGATCATGTACAGCATGTTCCAGGCGCTGCCGCCGAGCATCGAGGAGGCGGCGACGGTCGACGGAGCGACCACGCTGCAGATCTTTCGTCGCATCGTGCTGCCGATCGTCCGGCCTGGCATGGCGGCGACTGCGATCATCACGTTCCTTTTCGGATGGGGGCAGTTCATCTTCCCCCTCGTTCTCGGCAGCACCAATGCGACGCAGCCGCTAACGGTCACTCTGTCCGCGCTGCGAAGGGCGCCACGTGGTCCCCTACACGATCATCAACGCTGCCGCGATCGTCGCCATCGCCATTCCCGCGGTGATCGTGTTCTTCCTGAACCGCTGGATTGTCGATGGCATCATTGCCGGGAGCGTGAAGTAGGCGAATGGTGCAAGGGTGAATCAAGGTTACTCAAGGAGAGTCCGTGAAAGGAAATGACGCGGCGCATCGGGATGACCGTCTGCGCGCGATCGTTGAGCTGGTCGAGAAATCTGAGCGGCCGGTCACGGTGGACTGGCTCGCGGGTGAGCTGAGTGTGTCGGCGGCGACGATCCGGCGTGACACGGTCCTACTGGAACGGCAGGGCGCGGTCGCGCGGTCGTGGGGGCGGGTCGGCCGCGTCGGCGGGTTCGTCGAGCAGCCGATCGGCGAGCGCGCCTCCCAGCATCCGGCGGAGAAGCAGAGGATCGGCGAGGCGGCGGCCAAGCTCGTCACCGATGAGATGCTCGTCGGCCTCACCGGCGGCACGACCACCCTGGCGGTTGCCCGGGCGATCGCCAGCCGGCGGCGGCTCACCGTCGTCACCAACAGCCTGAGCGTGGGCATGCAGCTCGCGCCGCGCAGCAATATCCGGCTGATCATGAGCGGTGGCGAGGCACGAACCGCGTCCTTCGAGCTCTCCGGCCCGCTCGCGCAGTCGGCGATCGAGGCGTTCAACCTCGACCTGGCGATCATCGGCGTCGACGGGGTCGACGTCTGGGCGGGCTGCACGACCTATGACCACGCCGAGGCGTACACCAACGCCGCGCTCGTTCAGCGGGCGGCGCGCACGATCGTCGTCGCCGACGCCAGCAAGCTCGGCCACGCTGGCTTCGCGCGGATCTGCGACGTCTCCGCCGTGGAGCTGATCATCACCGACAGCAGCGCGACCAACGAGCAGCTGGCCACGTTCGCGCAGGCGGGCGTACCGGTGGAGCGTGTCTAGAGGGCTCGATGGTCCCGCGGTCGATCGAGCACATGTCAAACGATAGGAGGAGGGTGCCAGGGATGACCAGACATTGGAGAGGGAACCACGTGCGAAGGGCAGGCGTGGCCGCAATTTTCATCGCGGCCTGTCTTGCGTCGGCGCTGGCGTGGGCGCCGGCCGCGAGCGCGGCCGCCGGGGGTGTCGAGAGGACACCCGTCATGGGCTGGAGCAGCTGGAGCTTCCTGCGCTTCGGCGTTGACACGCAGCGGATCGAGGCGGAGGCAAAGGCGCTGGTCACCACCGGCCTCAAAAAGTACGGGTACGACTACGTCAACGTCGACGACAACTGGTACGTGTGCCCGGGTCCGCAGGGGCCGAAGGTCGATCGTAACGGGCGGTGGGTCGTCGACAGTCACGAGTTCCCCAAGGTGGGTTCCGAGAACGGCATCGCGGCGGTGGCCGCCTACGTGCACAGGCTCGGCTTGAAGTTCGGGATCTACTTGACCCCTGGCATCTCCAAGCAGGCGGTGAAGGCCAACACGCCCGTCGCCGGCACGAGTTACACCGCGGATGAGATCGCCACCAAGCAGCCCCAGAACAACTACAACTGCGGCGGCATGGTCGGTCTGAAGTACTCCTCGCCCGGAGCCCAGGCTTTCGTGGACTCGGTCGTCGACGAGCTCGCCTCGTGGGGCATCGACTACATCAAGCTTGACGGGATCACAGACCGCCAGAGCGCTGTCGTGCGGGCGTGGTCGCGGGCGGTCGCGCAGTCGGGCCGGCCGATGGTGCTCAATATCACCCAGGGCAGCTACACGATCAAGCTCGCGCCCACGCTCACGCGGTACGCCAACCAGTGGGAATTTGCGCCTGACATCGAGATCAACGGACCGGACGAAGGAAGCGGGTCGACCTGCAACACACCGCCTTACACGGGGTGCCGCAGCGTCTTCCCATTCACCAGCTATGCGCACTGGTTTGACCGCTTCAACGCCGTCGCCCAGTGGGAGCCGTACGGCGGTCCGGGCGGATTCAACGACTACGACTCGATCGAGGTGGGTGACGGCGCCCACAGGGCCGGCATGTCGCCCGCGGCTGAAAAGAGTCAGCTGAGCCTCTGGGCGCTCGGTGCGGCGCCGCTGATCCTCGGCGTCAACCTCACGAGCAAGGTGACCAACGCGTTCGGGTCAAGCGGCGGGCTCACGCGCGCGGATCGGCGGTTGCTGGAGAACCGTCGCGTGATCGCGGTCGACCAGGACGCGATCGACGCCTCCCGCATCGCCGAGAAGCGCCACGTGCAGATCTTCGCCAAGCGCGAAGCTGCGGGTGACGCGGTCGTCGGGCTGTTCAATACCGATCAGTCGGCCGGGGCCCGCCCAGAGCTGATCACGACCACCGCGTCGGCGCTCCGGCTGCCAGCCGACAGGGCCGGCTACAGGATCGTGAACCTGTGGTCGGGCGCCACGCGGGTCGTGTCGGCGAAAGGAATAGTGCGCGCCGAGGTGCCACCCGAGGGCGTCGCGCTGCTGCGGGTCGTTCCGATCGCCCAGGCCCATTGATCCTCACTAACGAAGGCGAGTCCGCCGCCCCGCGCGGCGGCGGACCGCCGCCATCCACCGGCTAGGAGGCAGTGTGGCATCTATCGAACTCGACGCGATCAACAAGGTCTATCCGAACGGCTTTCATGCCGTCCACGACCTGAGCCTGACTGTCGCCGACGGAGAGTTCATGGTGCTCGTCGGCCCCTCGGGCTGCGGAAAGACGACGGCATTGCGGATGGTCGCCGGCCTGGAGGAGATCACCTCGGGCACGCTGCGGATCGGCGAGGAGTCCGTGGCGACGCGGCACCCGAGAGACCGCGACATCGCGATGGTCTTCCAAAACTACGCGCTCTATCCCCACATGACCGTGCGGGAGAACATCATGTTCGCGCTCACGCTCCGCCGGGGCCCGAAGGCCGACCGCGAGAGGAAGGTCAGGGAGGCCGTGGAGATCCTCGGGCTGGCGGATTCGCTCGATCGCAAGCCCGCGCAGCTCTCCGGCGGTCAGCGTCAGCGGGTCGCGATGGGGCGGGCGATCGTGCGGGAGCCGGCGGCGTTCCTCATGGACGAGCCGCTCTCCAACCTCGACGCGAAGCTGCGGGTGCAGATGCGCGCCGAGGTCAATCAGATCCACCGTCGCCTCGGAGTAGCGACGATGTACGTCACCCACGATCAGACCGAGGCGATGACGATGGGCGATCGCGTCACGGTGCTCAATGCCGGCGTGCTGCAGCAGTGCGATCACCCCCAGGTCCTCTACGACCGGCCCACCAACCTCTTTGTCGCCGGGTTCATCGGCTCTCCGGCGATGAACCTCTACGAGGGCTGGTTGGGGGCCGATCTCTCGACGCTGCGCCTCGGATCGCAGCTCGATCGCCCTGCCGTCCGATTTCGCCGCGAAGCGGCCGGAGCTGCGAGCCTACGCGGAGCACAACGTCATCGTGGGAATCCGCCCGGAGGATCTCGCCATATCGGACGACGATCAGGCACAGGGCGGTGTGCTCGTCGAGGTCGCACTCGTCGAGGCACTCGGCTCCGAGCTACTGGTTCACTTCACCTTCGACGCCCGCCGCGTGCACGCCATCCAGGACGTTGACGAGCAGGAGATGGCGGGCATCCTCGGCGACGGGATCGTGCGCGTCCCCCCGCGGACGCCGGTGGCGGTCGGCGACCGTGTGCGGCTGAGGCTGTCGGGTGACCGTGTGCACTTCTTCGATCCGCCCAGCGGCAGGGCGATCAGGTCTGAGGCCGTGGAATAACCATCTGACATGGTGCACAGCTTCAAACGGTGCGCGGTCGTTCGTTCAGGGCGCGGGATGGCAAGCGTCGGTGGACAGCGACACTGGATCAGACTGAAATTCACGGGTCGGGTCGTGAATGACCGGTGTCCGTCGGGAGCTGCATCGCTCTGGCGTCGCGAGTCGGCCTCGGGTGGCGTGCCGCCCGCTCCCATCACCGGCTCATGCAAACGACTGCGCCAGCGCGATCGCGCCCAGCACGCCGGCATCGTCGCCAAGCTGGGGGGCAACGATGAACTCGTCGATGCGCTCGCCCATCAGCGACGAGGCGAGATAGCCGCCGAGGAGATCCCGCAGGTGAATGCGGACGCGCTCGCGCAGGCCCGCCCGCTCCATCACGCCACCGCCGAGGACCACCATCCGGGGCGAGAACACGGTGACGATCCCGAGGAGGCCAAGCGCGATGTACTCCGCCTCGAGTTCCCAGGCCGGGTGGTCGTCCGCTAGGTCGTCGCCCGTGGCATCCCAGCGGGCCGCGATCGCCGGGCCGCAGGCCAGGCCCTCCCAGCAGTCACCGTGCCACGGACACGTGCCTTCGAAGGGGTCCCGCCCGCGATCGTGAGGGATACGGAGATGCCCGACCTCGGGGTGCAGCAGCCCGTGCCACGGACGTCCGTCGACGAGCAGCCCGGCACCAATCCCCGTACCGATGGTGACGTAGCTGAGCGCCGAGATGCCCCGTGCCGCTCCCCAGCGATGCTCACCGAGCGCAGCCGTCGCGACATCGTGATCGAAAGCGACTGGCACAGACAGAGCGGCGCCGATCGGCCCGGCCAGCGCCACATGCTGCCAACCGGACTTCGGAGTCGTGGTCACCGAACCCCATGTCGGCGAGGCCGGATCGACGTCGACAGGGCCGAACGAGCCGATGCCAATTGCGACCGGACGGGGGTTCTGGTCGAAGAACGCGACGATCCGCTCGATCGTCTCCACCGGCGTGGTCGTGCGAAACTCCTCACGTCTCTCGAGCAGGTCTGGCCCGCTGCCCAGCGCGCACACGCACCAGGTGCCTCCTGTCTCGACGCCTCCGTAGAGCGGCTCCATCCGTCCTCCTTCACTCAGACCTCCTCAAACCTACCGCGATGATCGCCTACCATGCGCGTCTCGACGCCCGCCGCGCGTGTCTCGATCAGGGGCGTGGATCTCCGAGGAACGTTGCGCTGGAACGTCATCGGTCAGGCGGCGATGAGGATCGGCGTTCGGCCTTCAGCGGCCGCTGGTCGCGGTGGGAGCCGTTGCGGGAGCCCGGCTGCGGGATCAACTGGATGGCTCGGAGATCGGGGTCGGAGCTCCACTTCCAGGATCGGGTGCGCTGATCCGAGAGCCCATCGCCGATCAGTGTCTGTCCCAGCGCGTCGCTCGCTTGAGCCGATGCGCACGCCCGCCAGATGATGCGCCAGCTTGGACAGCGACCAGCGCGTCAACAGCACGCCTTACGTGTCCGGGCAGGCCCGCGAGCGCGATGATCCGATCGCTCTGCTCGGCGTGGTCTTCGTCGGCGCCCGCCCCGAGTGTCAGAGTCCGACGGACTGAACCTCCGCTCGTAGACGAGTGGATCACCTCGCGCACATGTGGCTCATCCAAGCACCGTGGTCGCGATTTGCGGTGCCGGCATCCCCGTCGAGGACGCCAACAAGATCATCGCCCGCGCCTCGTTGCGGAGCAGGTCTTCCATCTCGCCGAACGCATGAAGCGGTGCCCATTTCGCCTTGGTGAGCAGTAGCGCGTGCGGTCGCCTACGCCGGCCTCGAGTCGGACGAATGGGAGCAGCGCCGTCGACGTGATCGACGACACGCCTGGTTTTGCGACAGAGGGCAGCGCGGGATGCGCATGGTGGTCGCCGCGAAGGCGCCAGCCAGCAAACCCCAGCTCTTCTGCCGCCGTCCGCCACGCCGACCACCCCGACCGAGCACCAACATGGGATCCACCTCCACATCCTGCCGCCTCTTGTCGGCCCGGAGCTATAGCCTCGGGATCGAGGCGTTTGTAGGCGGCGAGTGCTACGCCGATCGCGTCTGCTTGCCCGCCGATACGGTTTGGTGCGTGGTGTCCGGAACGCTAGATCAGCTCCCCCAGTGGGCGCGTGACCTCCTGCGGGACAGCCGCGTGGGCCACCTCGGGATGATCGACACGAACGGGCGGCCGCGCGTCCTACCGGTGACCTACGCGATCCACGAAGCCGCCGTGTGGATGGCGATTGACAATAAGCCCAAACGACCCGGCCGCGAACCGGCGCGTGTCGGGTGGCTCCGTGAGCACCCACACGCCGCTCTCACCGTCGACCGCTACGAGGACGACTGGTCTGAGCTGCGCTGGATCCAACTCATCGGCGAGATCACCGTGCTCGACGGCCCACCGGCCGCCGAGGTGCTCCGCGCTCTCGCCGACCGCTACCCGCAGTATCACGCGGACCCGCCGCCCGGGCCGGTCCTGCGGCTGGCCATCATGCGTGCGGTCTGGTGGCGAGCGTCGTGACGCCTGCGTCCACCCACCTGCCGCTGCCGGGCCTTCCGTCGCCCGATCAGCGGTGCCGGGCGCCAGCTGGGCGCCTCGCCAGACATAGGTTGGTCCCCCGTGACCCCGAAGCGTGCCCGCGTAGCCGCCCTCTGGTCCCCGGTAGTAGAGCACCCCGTGATAGGCGATCGGGAGAACCTGCCCAGCGCCGCTGATCTCCGAACCCGAAATCGAGATATACACGCTCGGAAAGGGTGCGGCAGAACCCTTTGCAAGAGCCCCGGCCGGAGCCGTACTGCTCAAAATCACGAACATGATCGCGATTAGCCAGCAGACAGTGCGCGGCCGCGACACGCGGTTCATGATTTTTCGGTTCATCAGGTTCTCCTCAGGCGTGCGAGATGCCGAGAGTTCGGACGCCCCGCCCTGTCCATCGCCATCGCTGTGGCCGTGGACAGGCGGTGCGATCGTGGTTACGAGACTGACCGCTAGGCGATGAGAGAGAAGCGGACGGTGTGCGCCTTGCCACCGGCCGAGATCTCAGCTTCGTAGGTACCGCGACCGAGCCGATGCCCGGCGACCTTGGTTAGCTTGATCGTGTTCGCGCCGTAAACACCCGCCTTCGCGATCGTGCCGACGACGACGTAATGCGCCTTCCGTCGGTGCTTGCCGTGCCCGGACGCGGGGACGTAGCGCAGCACCTGCACGCGGATCGGGGAGCTCGCGGTGAGATCGACGGCGAGCACGACGGCCCCGCCGACTTTCACCCTGCTGTGGACTGCCTTCGCCGCGGTGATCTTGTCCTTGGTGCTGGTTGCGCCCTGACCGCCCCGACCGCTTTGACCGCCCTGGTTGCCGCCCTGGCCGCCTTGGCTGCTCGCCACGTACGGGAAGTCGTGGTTTGCGGACGCGGTGAATCCGGGCGAGCTCCCCCCGGGCACGACCAGCCCCAGGTTCTGGAAGCCTGAGCAGTCGCTGAGGTTCCCGATGCCGTACTCGTGGATGCCATCTTGCTCCTCGAAGGCGGCGAGGGTGCCCGAGCTGTTGATCGCCAGCTTCTGGAACGGGAAGGCCGTGGTCGTCGCGCACTCGCCGATGACGTTGTTCTGCGCGTCGTACTGGACGAAGTACAGCGTGCTGTTGCTCGTCTCGCACGTGAAGCCGGCCGGGCAGCTACCGGGCGAGAAGTCCTCGATGCTGCCGCCGTCGCGGTAGACCACGATCAGCCCGTTGGCGTCCTTGGCGACCTCCAGCGGATCACTCACGTTGCTCGGCGGAGTCGTGCTTTGCTGTGTCGCAGCCCCGGGGTTGACATCCAGCTGGCCCTGATCGCCTTCCAGCCATAGATCCGTCGGATCGGCATACGTGGGCCAGTACTCCGACAGCTCGGTACCGCTGGATCCACTCGAGACGTTCTTGAAGTAGCTGTTGTTGCGCAGCTCCGAAGGGTCGAGGTTGGAGCCCTGCAGCAGCATGTACGCCACCGAGCTTCCGTCAGGGGCAACGACGAAATCGTCGAGGTTGTTGTAGGCGGGGACGTCGGGCGGGTTGGCCTGCGCCGGCTGACCCGGCGCGTACACGCCGACGTCGCCGTCGGTGGAGGCGACGTAGACCGTACCTGCGCTCGTGGCGCTGACCCACTGCCATGTGCCGCCCTCGGGCTGGTCATTGGTGACTACGTGGGCATCCGTGCCGTCCGTCGCCGAGATGTACGGTATGTCGCTCTTGACGTAGACGAGGCTGTCGGCGAGCGCGGGTGCCGCCCCGCCGAGCGCACAGCCGATGACGATCGCCGCGACGATGGTGCGTCGGGCGGCCGGGTGGTGATCACGACGGCCACCGTGACGGCGGACCGAATGTAGTAGTGCCTTGAGCATCAGGACTCCTCTCCGTTACGCCTTGACCTGGCGATAGCCGAGCGTCAGGTTGACCTTCGAGCCGGTTGGTCGGGTCCGGGCCGGCGCAGGGGACTGTGCGATTACGACGAGCGCCCACTTCTTGCCGTGGGGGGCGCGGGCGTGGGGCGCGTGCTTCGGCCGCGTCACTCGCCCCACCCCGCAGTGGGCGTGAGCGAGCGCCGACCGCGCGGCGCGCTCGGTCTTTCCCGTCAGCTTGGGCACGTGGCAGATGGCGCCGTGCCCACCCGTGCCGCCCTGGTTGCCGCCGCCACCCTGACTGCCACCGCCGCCGCCCTGGCCACCGCCACCTCCACGACTGCCACCGCCCCCGGCCTGGCCACCACCGCTCCCACCGCCCTGGCCACCACCGCCACCACCACCGCCCTGGCCACCACCACCACCGCCGCCCTGACCACCACCGCCGCCACCGCCAGCGGTCTTGACGGTGATCTGAATCGTTCCCGTCCCCGCGTTGCCGGCCTGGTCATGGGTTGTCACGTGGACGTCGTAGGTTCCAGCCTGGGTGAACGTGTGGCTGGGCGCGGCTCCGGAGCCGTGGCCACTGCCGTCGCCGAAGTCCCAGTCATAGGTGCCGGTTGTGCCCGAGGTGGCGTCGCTCGCGTTGACGCCGAACGTCACCGGCTTTCCGACCTGCGCCGCAGTCGTGCTTGCCGACGGCGACACGTTGGGCGGTGTCGTGTCGAGGGTGACGTAGCCGCAGTCGGCCGGCGTGTCCGGCGACTGGTTCGCCTCGCCGGATGGGGAGACGAACTGGTTGGGCCCACTCGGGTTGTCCGGTAAGGCGAAGTCGGACTCCTTGACGCAGTAGTACCAGCGACCGTCCGAGTAGCCGGGAAGCCCTGAGATGTTGTAGTCGCACGTCCAGGTAGCGGACCGGTATGCGGCCGTGTCCCAGCTTGGGGGGCTCGAGCACCCCTGGTCGAACTGGAACTGATCGGCTCCTCCGGGAGCGTTCTGGCACCCGGTCGCGGTCGTGTCGCTCGTCTTGCGCCAGCAGTCGAAGGTGCCGGCGCCGGGCCATGCCTCGCTGATCGAATCCGCATAAGTGATCGTCAGGTGCATGTTCGGGCTGTTTGTGTACGCGGCGTTCCCGTCCACCCCGGTGAAGACCGTCGGGATCGAGGCGTCCATCGTCGTCTGGGAGCACTGCACCTCGCCGTTGCCGATCCCATCGATCTCGACGGCCGCACACTCGTCGTAGAGCTGGCCGGAGACGAGCCCCGAGTGCCGGACCCAGAGGTTGCCCGAACCCGTCTCGTTGTAGCAGCCGTCGCTGCTCGCCTGGCCGTTGACGTACAGCGTCAGGCACACGCTGTAGGCGTGACCGGCGACTGCCGTGTCCTGATAGGCGAACCACCACGTGTTAGTGGTCCCCTTCGTGAACGGAGGCTCCTGGTAGGCGGTGAGTGCGCTCGCCGACGTAGCCGCCACGAGGCACACCAGGCCGCAGGCGAGAGCGGTCAGCCCGAGCCGGTGGACCACGTGACGGAGATGACCAGCCGCTCCGGAGCTCGACATGAGATCGTTGGAACCGTCAGCCGACATGGACCCCCCTCTTCGTAATGGTGTTGGTCTGGCCGCCAGGCGGCGTGAAGCTCACGGCGAGCAGCAGCATGGAGCCGGACACCACGGCGCCCAGCCCGCCGGGAGCGGCGGGATCGCTCCCGCCCGTACCCCCCACCGCCATCACGCGGACGAGGCCGACGCCGGGCGGGATCACGCAGCTCTGTTCCTGGCCCGCCGCTTGGAAGGTGACGAGCTGCGGCCCCGGCAGATCCGGGCAGCTTGCCGCCTGCGCAGCCGCGGGCAGCACCATGGTCACCGCCCCTACGAGCAGCGCCAGAAGAGTTTTTGGTCTCTGCAGCTTCATCACGCGGTCCCCGGAGGTCATCGCTCCTGCTGCAGAAGAGCCGACCGACGCGAGCCTGATACTCAGCGGACACGCTTTGCGCGCGGTGTTAGGGCGCGGTGAACACGCCCGCGCGGGTGTAACGGGTTCGTCAGCGCGGGTTGTTTCTAGCGTGGAGCAGTTCATCTCATTGGCTCGTCGACGGGTTTATGGCCATCTGTGGCCGATTCTGCAGACGGGCGTGGCCGCCGTCGGCGCGTGGTACTGCGCGGTGTTGCTGGGGGTCGAGCATCGGCCGGCGTTCGCATCGATCGCGGCCGTGATCTCGTTGGGCGCGGCGTTCGGGGAGCGCAGACAGCGAGCGGTGCAGCTGATCGCGGGGGTGATGCTGGGAATCGTGCTCGCCGACCTGCTCGTCCGGGTGATCGGCGCCGGACTGCCGCAGATCGGCGTGCTGGTGGTGCTGGCGATGCTGGCCGCGGTAATCCTCGGAGGCGGAGAGCTGCTGGTAACCGAGGCGGCCGTATCGGCGATCCTCGTCGCGACGCTGTCCTCGACCCCCGAGGTACGACTGCTCGACGTCTTGATCGGTGGCGGGGTGGCGCTGGCGGTCCACACGCTCGTGTTCCCGCCCGACCCGATTGTCGGAGTCGCGCGCGCCACCAACAGCGTCTTCGGCGAGTTGGGGGCGGTTCTACGCGATACCGCCGGGGTGCTGACCGGCGGCGATGCGCTTCGCGGCGAGGCCGCGGCGCAGGCAGCCGAGAGTGTTGAGATCCACGTCGGCCAGCTGAGGCACGCGGTCGTGGTGGGCGGCGACACGGCTCGCTGGGCTCCCCTGCGGCGCGGTGCGCGGGCTGAGCTCGAGCGCTACGCGCGGATCGTGGACCACGCAGACCTCGCGGCGCGCAGCGCGCGGGTGCTCGTGCGTAACGTGCGGCAGTACGCCCGCAGCGGCGGTCCGCCACAACCCGAGCTCGCGGATGCGATCCGGGATCTCGGCCTGGCGGCGTGGGAGCTGCCGGCCCAGTTCGAAGAGCCGTGGCGCGGCGGTGACGTGCTCCGCATCGCGCTGCAGGCCGCCGGACGCGCGACGGCTGCCGGGACGCAAGATCCGACCATCGCTCTCAACGGCATCGCCGGCCAGGTGCGTTCGATCGCGATCGACATCGTCAGGGCCTCAGAGGCCAGCGAGACAGACCACGGGGCGATTGCCGAGGCCCCGACCGAGGAGTTGCTGGCCGCGATGCCGCTTCCCGAGCCCGTAGCACCCTGATTCGCGGTCCCACCGGCGATCGCACCTGACCGGTTTATGGCCCGGCACAGGCGGCTACAAGAGTCGCGGTGTACCTGACCGACGAGGTCTTCCTTTACCGAGTCGTGGGCCTGGTGGCCGGCGAAGGGGATCGGCTGGTCGAGCTCGAGGACTGCTTCCGGCTCGACGTCGCACGCGTTCCGGTCACGGCCTTGCGCGCGCGTGGCCTTCGGGTCGTGGTTCCGGCAGTGCTCTAGCGCCGGCTTCACGAATTCGATCGACATTGCGGACTTGTCATCCTTTAGCATCCGTCTGGGACCATGGCGACTCGTTTTGCCGCATCGGGCTGGGACACGGCCCTGCGTGGGCGGGCCGGCGAATGCGCTCTGCTGGACGGGTTGACTGGGGACATCCGCCGGGGCGAGAGCCGGCCGCTCGTGCTGCGCGGCGAGGCCGGATCGGGAAGACGGCGCTTTTGGAGTACCTGATCCAGTCGTCCTCCGATATGACGGTCGTGCGAGCCGTCGGCGTCGAGTCGGAGATGGAGCTGGCCTACGCCGGTCTGCATCAGGTCTGCGCACCGCTGCTCGATCGGCTCGAAGGGCTTCCAGCGCCACAGCGCCACGCGCTGAAGATCGTCTTTGGGCTGAGCGACGGCGCTGCACCGGATCGGTTCCTCGTCGGATTAGGTGTGCTGAGCCTGCTGTCGGACTCGGCCGAAGCTCGCCCGCTGTTATGCGTCGTCGACGACGCACAGTGAGCCGACCCGTCACGGGAGGAACGATGACCGCAGCACGGGTGCATATGCCATCGCTCGACGGGGCCACGGGATGGCTCGGATCCGAGCCACGCGGTCCCGCCGGGTTGCTCGGCCACGTCGTGCTGGTGAACTTCTGGACGCTGACGTGCATCAACTGGCTGCGCCAGGAACCCCACGTGCGGGCGTGGTCGCAGGCGTACCGAGACGACGGCTTGATCGTGATCGGGGTTCCACACTCCGGAGTTCTCGTTCGAGCACGATCTCGACCGCGTACGGCAGGCCGCCGAGACACGCGGGATCGACTACCCGGTCGCGGTCGACAACGACTACGCCGTGTGGAGCGCCTTCGAGAACCACTACTGGCCCGCGCTCTACTTCATTGACTCCGACGGCGTCATCCGCGACCGGCACTTCGGCGAGGGACGCTACGAGCAATCCGAGGGCGTGCTCCAGCGGCTGCTCGGCGTCGAGCGCGGGCTGGTTCCGGTCCAGGCGCTCGGCGTGGAGGCACCGGCGGATTGGGAGAGCCTGCGTACGCCCGAGACCTATCTCGGCTACGAGCGCGGCGGGAACTTCGCTTCTCCGGACGGCGTCGGGTTCGACAACCCCCGCGACTACGAGCTCCCTCGTCGCCTGCGCCTCAACCAGTGGGCGCTCGCCGGCGAGTGGACGATCGGGCCCGAGAAGGTCACGCTCGTCCGGGGCTCCGGCCGCATCGTCTGCCGCTTCCACGCGCGCGACGCACACCTGGTGCTGTCCTCCGGCGGGCGAGAGCCGATTCCCTTCCACGTCCTCCTCGACGGCGAGGCACCTGGGTCCGCCGGCGGCGTGGATGTCGATGAGGACGGGAACGGCCTCGTGGGCGACGGCCGCCTGTACCAGCTCGTGCGCGAGCACGGCCCGGTCCGCGAGCGCACGGTCGAGATCGTGTTTCAGGAGCCCGGCGCCGAGGCCTACGTGTTCACGTTCGGATAGCCGGCCTTGTCAGCGCTCCCTGATCCCCGCCTGACCCTCGTCTACCGCCTGGAGGCGAGCCTCGGCCAGCCGCTCGAGCTCGGTGCGATCGGGCAAGGCCGTCGGCGTATCGTGCCGTTGACCGGCGGTACGTTCACCGGCCCCGATGTCAGCGGGACGCTGGTCCCGGGCGCCAGCGCGGACTGGCAGACGGTCTTGCCGGACGGCACCGCGCTGGGTGACATCCGTTACACGCTGCAGACGGATGGCGGCGATCTTCTCTACGTCCGCTCGCGTAGCGTGCGGCACGGACCCCCCGAGGTCCTGGCCCGACTGGGCCGCGGCGAGGACGTCGATCCCAGCGAATACACGTTCCGCGCCGCCACGGAGATCGAGAGCGCCGCGCCCGGCCTCGATTGGCTGAACAAAGGGGTGTTCATCAGCGTCGGCGGCCGGGAGGCCGCGGGCGTCATCTACGAGACGTATCTCGTCCGATAACGGCGGGCCGATCCACTGTGAGAGGCTTCGACTGATGCCGTGGTTCCCAGAGATGTTCTCCGCCTCTGTGCTCGAGCGCATTCGCGACGATGCCGCCGACGCTCGAGCGGCGGAGCCGGTGCCGTACTTCGACGGCGTGATGTCCGGCGAGACCAACGCGCTCGTAGGCTCGTTCGCCGGCGAGCCGGAGCTACATCATCCGGTCCGCGGCCGCGTCAGGGGGCGTCGCGGCTTCGAGCGGTTTGTGAGCGACACGAACACCTGGCTGACCGAGCGCCACGCCGTGTTCAGCCCCGTGCAGCGCATCCTCACACCGCGGCGCGGAATCGAAGAGACCGTGATGACGCTCGATGGCGAGGACGGTCGTGTCGAGGTGCCGGTCGCGGTCGCGGCGGACCGCAGCGACGATGGGCGCATCGTCGAGCTCCGGATCTACTGGAGCATGTGGCCGTTGACCGGCGAGCACCACCACCGATCCCCGCTGCTCGAGCCCGATCCCGACCTCCGCGAACCCGATGTCGTCGGCGAGTACCAGCGCGCCCTCGCGGCCGGGGACGCCGACGCCGTGTTGGCGACATTCGAGACCGACGCCTACGTGCGCGAGCCCGCGGGCAGTGCGTACCTCCACCGTGGCCACGACGAACTGGTCGCGCTCTACCGGCGATTCTTCTCAAACGACGGCGGCATCCGGCTCGAGCACTGCGCCCTCACCGACGACGGTCGCGGATGCGCGCTGGAATACAACATCGTCCGATGGGGGCAGACCGAGCTGTCGCCGGAGGCCGGCCTCGGCGTGTATGTCCGCGGAAGCACCGGCAAGCTCGCGAGCGCTCGCATCTACGACGACATCG
This sequence comes from uncultured Solirubrobacterales bacterium, assembly GCA_963834625.1. Classification (GTDB taxonomy): domain Bacteria; phylum Actinomycetota; class Thermoleophilia; order Solirubrobacterales; family Solirubrobacteraceae; genus Palsa-465. Next base: position 884,984 of record CAWICM010000003.1, read on the forward strand.
ACCCGCCGATCAGCTCCGAGAGCTAGCGTCGCGATGTCGCCCAGCCGGACATCTCAGACCAACCGACGGAGGTAACGATGAACTCGAGCCACGACTACGACGTCATCGTCCTGGGCGGCGGCGCGCCGGGCGAGCACTGCGCGGCGGCGATCGCGGCCCGCGGCCTCCGCGTCGCGCTCGTCGAGCGAGACCTCGTCGGCGGCGAGTGCTCGTACTGGGCGTGCATTCCCTCGAAATCGCTGCTGCGTCCCGGAGAGGCCGTGCACGGCGCGCTCGAGGCCGGGGCGCGAGCCGAGGTCGATGTTGAGGCGACGCTCGCGTGGCGGGATTTCATGGTCTCGAACTACTCCGACGCGGGCCAGGAGCGCTGGCTGGCCGACCATGGCATCGACCTGCTGCGCGGGACCGGCCGGCTCGCCGGCACCGGCGTAGTCGAAGTCGACGGCGCGCGCCACACCGCGGAGCACGTCGTGGTGGCGACCGGATCGGATCCGGTCGTGCCCCCGATCCAGGGGCTTCGAGAGCTCGAGGGCGTGTGGGGCACCCGCCAGGCGACCGGCATGAAGGCCGTCCCGCGCCGCCTGCTCGTCCTGGGCGGAGGCTCCGCGGGCGTAGAGCTGGCGCAGGTCGTACGTCGCCTCGGGGGCGAGGTGGCCCTGGTCGAAGGCAGCGACCGCGTGATCCCCCGCGAGGCCGCTCAGCTCGGACATGCGCTCAGCGAGGCCCTGCGCCGCGACGGCATCGAGCTGAGGCTCGGGATGCACGCCTCGGCCGCCCGGCGCGACGGGGATGAATTCGTCCTCGAGTTCGACGGCGGGGCGGAGCTGCGGGGCGACCGGCTGCTCGTGGCCACCGGGCGGCGCCCGCGCGTGGAGGGCATCGGGCTGGAAACGGTCGGCGTGGAGGCGGATCCGCACGGCATCCACGTCGACGAGTACATGCGCGCGGCTGAGCGCGTGTGGGCGATCGGCGACGTCACCGGCGTCTGGCCGCTCACCCACGTCGGCGAATACGAGGGCGACGTGGTCGCGGCGAACATCGCCGGGCACCCGTGGCCGGCGAACTACGAGGCCGTTCCGCGCGTCACCTACACCGACCCGCAGGCCGCGGCGGTGGGCGCGACCGAGGCGCCGTACAGCGCTACCGCGCCACTCACAGAGGTGCCCAAAACCGCGACCTACACCCATGCCTACGCGGAATCCAACGGGTTTATGACCCTGCTCTCGGACGGTCAGCGGCTGACCGGCGCGTACGCGGTTGGTCCCGAGGCCGGTGAGTGGCTGCAGCAGGCGACCCTCGCCATCCGCGCACACGTACCGCTCGAGGTGCTGGGCGACACGATCCAGCCCTTCCCGAGCTTCTCGGGGATCTACGACGCGGCCGTGATGGCGCTCCGCATGGAGATCATGGACATGCCTCGCCCGGTGGGGCCAATGGACGCACAGATGGCAAGCTTGTCGACGTGAGGGCGTAGTCATGGCCACCGAAGCCACCCCCGCTACCTGCCCACGCTCATCGCCAACCTCGCGCTCGAGGTCGCCCCGATCAGGGTCAACATGATCGCGGCCGGGTTCGTCGACACGCCCTTGTCGGCGAAGTTGCTGGGCGACGGGCTCGAGGAGCGCCGCGACCAGTTGCGCTCGACCCTGCGGACCGGGCGCGTCGTGGGACCCTCGGACATTGCCGCGCTCGCGGTCCACCTCATGAGCAACACGGCGATCACCGGCGCGACTTACGACATCGACGGCGGGCAGCAGTTCGTGGAATGAGCGGAAGCCTCGCCGCAGACAGGAGCAGACCATGAGAACGCGCTTTTCCAACAACGCCCTCGCGGCCGACCGCCTCGCCGGCCAGGTCCCGATAACCGGCGACCAGGCACGGGCCGTCTTCGGCCAGGTGATGGGCCTGGTGGCCTTCACGGTCGGCTTCCTGGCGCTCGGGGCGTACCTGGGCAGGGATATGAGCGGCGGGCTCGGGATCGTCTTCTTCATCGCCGGCTTCGCCTGCCTCATCGGACTGAACGTCGCCTCCAAACGAGGTAGCCACCAACTCGCGACCACCCTCTTGTTCGGGTTCGGGCTGCTGCTCGGGCTCGCCGTCGGTCCGGTTATCAATGCGTATGCCCAGGCCGATCCAGCGGCGGTCTGGCAGGCGGCGGGGGCCACGGCAGCGTTCGTCGCGGGGCTCGGCGCGTTCGGGTACGCCACGCGACGCGACCTGTCGTCATGGGCGCGAGTGCTGTTCTGGGCGCTCCTCGGGCTGATCGTGTTCGGGGTCGTCGCGATCTTCGTCTCGATCCCTCATGCCAACGTGATCTACGCCGTCCTCGGCCTGGTGATCTTCGGCGGCTACACGATCTTCGACTTCAACCGGCTGCGCCGCGCGGGGATCGCCGACGCCGTCCCGATCGCCGCGAGCATCTTCCTGGACATCGTCAACGTGTTCCTCCTGCTGCTCCAGCTGTTCGGCAACCGGGAGTAAGCCTGGTGAACCCTCCGCGCGGATGAGCGGGTCTGAACCCAAATGAGCGGCGGCGTGCTGGATCGAGAGCGCTTCAGGCGGGATCACCGGTGGGCGCCGGGTCGCATGTCGGACTATCTCGATGGAAAGCTCGCGCCGGCGAGGCGCACGCGGATGGAGCGCCACCTCGGCGAGTGCGCCGAGTGCCGGCGGCTGCTCGCTGATCTGCGCCGGACCCTGGATGGGCTGCATCGACTCTCAGCGCCCGCCGCAGACGTGGATCCGCGCCGGGTCGCAGCGTCGGTGCGGGCGCAACTCGAGTGAGCTGGCACTGAACCGTTTCGGCCGTTCCGCGGGTCAAACACAATATGAACAAGCAGACTCACATCCAGAACCCCCCTGACCCTCGACGGGTCGAGAAGAGCGACAGCGATTGGCGCGAGCAGCTCGCTCCGGCTCAGTACGAGGTGCTCCGCCACAAGGCAACCGAGCCGGCCTTCAGCGGCCCGTACTTCGACGAGAAGCGACAGGGCACCTATCGCTGCGCCGGCTGCGGCGCCCAGCTGTTCTCCTCCGAGACGAAGTTCGACTCGGGGACCGGCTGGCCGAGCTTCACCGAGCCGGCGGACCGCGCCAGCGTCGAGCTTCACGACGACTTCACTTACGGCATGCACCGGATCGAGGTGACGTGCTCCGCCTGCGGCGGCCACCTCGGCCACGTCTTCCCGGATGGTCCCGGCCAGACCGGAGAGCGGTACTGCATCAACTCCTGCTCGCTCGAGCTCGACGAGCACTAGACCGGCTCCGACGGGGCGCCGCGTTGGCGGCGCCCCTTCGTCAGGCGCTATAACCGGCGCCGTGACCGGCGCGCCGAGCTCCGAGCATGAGCTGATTCGAAAGGCACGTGCCGGTGATCAGGACGCATTCGCCGAGCTCGTCGTCATGCACGCGAGCCGCATGCACGGAGCGCTCCGGCGCTTCGGGCTCGGTCCCGACGAGGCCGACGAGGTGGCGCAGGAGATATTCGTGCGCGCCTGGCGCGGCCTGGATCGCTTCGAGGAACGCTCGCAGTTCTCGACGTGGCTCTACCGGATCGCGTTCAACGAGGCACAGCGGCGGCTGGCACGGCACCCGCCCCCGCGCGAGGAGCCGGAGCCCGAGCGCGATGATCCGATCGTCTCCCTTCAGGAGGCGCCCGAGTCCGGTCCGGAGGCCCAGGCGCTCGACCGTGACTTCGAGCGGGCGCTCGAGCGCGCGCTCGACCAGCTTCCCGCCGACTGGCGAGCCGCCGTGGTGTTGCGCGACGTCGAGGGTCTGTCAACCCATGATGCGGCCGAGATCGCCGGCATCCGCGAAGCGGCGTTCAAGAGCCGCCTGCATCGCGGGCGGATGCAACTGCGAGCCCTCCTCGAGCCGTATCTGGAGCTCGAGGAGGGCTGAACCGCTTTAGCGGACGGTGGTCGCGCAGGCCGCGCCGCCGTGCTTCTCGAAGTAACGCTGGTGGTACTCCTCGGCGTCATAGAACGGGGATGCCGCGACGATCTGGGTCACGATCGGCCTGGCCACCGAGCCCTGACGCTTCTCGCGGGAGGCGCCGGCCTGCTGCTCTTGCTCGGAATCGTGGAAGAAGATCGCCGAGCGGTACTGGCTGCCGAAATCCCAGCCCTGCCGGTCGCGCGTGGTCGGGTCGTGGATCGACCAGAACGTATTCAGCAGCTCGCCGTAGCTCACAACGCTCGGGTCAAACCAGACCTGGACGGCCTCCGCGTGGCCGGTGGCGCCTGAGCAGACCTGCTCGTAGATCGGATCGACGGTGCTCCCGCCGGTGTAACCGACGTGCGTCACCACGACCCCCTCGATCTCCCGGAATGCCGCCTCGACGCCCCAGAAGCAGCCAGCCGCGAACGTGGCGCGCTGCATGCCCTCGAGCTCCGGCGTCGAGCTCTCCGAGCGCTCATCTCTGAAAATCATCTTGAGGTCCCTTTCGTCTCTGTTCACGCTGGGTTAGACCCGGCACGGCCACCAAACGGTTCACCAGGTGGGTAGTCACCTGAACGGCAGCGCGAAGTAATCCTCGGTGATGACGGGGGTAAAGCCGACCGACGTGTAAAGCGTGAGTGCGCGATCGTTCTCCACGTCGACTTCGAGGCCGATGCGCCGCGCGCCCGCGGCGCGTAGCTGCTCGCACGCGGCACGATGAGCAGCGGCCTCCGATCGCCGCGCTCGCGGCACAGCGGCATCGCGGCGTCCAACAGCGCGGTGCCGATGCCGCGGCGCCGAGCGTCCGGCGAGACCATTCCGGCCAGCTCCGGCGACGAGTCACGGCCATAGATCCCGAGAAAGCCGAGCAGCCGATCGCCGTGACGCCACATCACGTCCTCGACGCGGTCGCCGCTGCGACGGCGAAGCCTTCCCCACTCGAGCTTCAAGCGACCGCCGTCGGCCTCGATCACCCGGCGCTCGAGGTCGGCGATCGCCTCCAGGTCTTGTGAAGACAGGCCGGCGGTTAGCCGGATGATCTCCGAGTACGTCGCTGCGCTGTTCACATCGGCCGCCTACCTGATCCAGAGTCGTGACAGACGGGTGGCGATCCTGTGCTACAGAGGGACTCCGCCGACCAGTGCGATCACGTGGCTGACCGACTTCGAAGTCGAGCCGGTGACGATCGAGATCCCCGGTCCGAAAGGCGCGCCGGAGCGGAGGGTGCACGGAGGGTTCTACCGCAACGTCCGCTCGACTCGTTCAAGATCGTTGAGCTCCTGCAGCAGGCACTCGACGCGACGTCGGTGCTCGGGCCGGCGGACGACGTCGCGGACAGCGCCGCGGACGTCGCCCGGGCAAGGGCTGGAGGCTCTATATGTAGCCGGCCACAGCCTGGGCGGTGCCAGCGCGGCGCTGCTCGCGGCGTCCCTCGTGTTCGAGCCGATCATGCATTCGGCGGTTGCGCCGGATACCGGGCCGAAGATCCTCGATCGGCTCCGGGCCGTATACACCTACGGATCCCCGATGGTCGGCAATCCGGCGTTCGCCGACGCGTGCGCGAGCAGCCAGATTGGACCCAAGCTGATGCGCTACGTGTACGCCAACGACGTCGTTCCCCAGGTCCCGCCGAAGGCGGCGGGATCGTACAAGCACTTCGGACCAGAGTTTCGGTACCTACCGCCGGGCGAACGCGGCGAATGGCATCCCAGCGCGCGTCCGCGCCAGCAGCTGCGAAGCCTGTCCGAGCTGGCCACCGCGCCGCTGGCGATCGTCGCGAAGTCGATCAAGCTGACCCGTCACATCCCCTTTCACGCGTCTCTCGCGACCACTTCCCGCAGTACGTACTACCTTGACGCCCTGACGCCGGAGGAGCTCCGCAGCGAGTTCGGCGACTGACGGCTCGCCGGGGCTCAGCTAACGGACCCGCCGAGCACCGAGAGGAGCAGGCGTGACGGGCGCGCGGCGTCGTGGTAGAGCCGGTTATGAGCGACGACGGCGTTGGTGGCCTCGGTCTCGTCTTCGCCCATTCCCAGGTTGACGGCGAACTTGGGGTGAGCGGAGGAGGCGACCTCCAAGCGGATGCAGTGGCCGGGAAGAACGCGCTGTGCGGTATCCCACATGACGATCTCCACTTCGTACACGTTGTCGGGTTGCACGGGCTGCGGACTTTCGTGTCCGGCGCGGTAGCGCAGCCGCAACAGACCGTCACAGAGCCGCTGGGCAAACCCGTTGGGGTGCACGTCGATCAGCTTCGCGGTGACGTCGGTGTCGCCGGCCGAGGTCGAGACGAACGCCACGAGGCGGACGGCACCGACGACGTCGAGTGGCTCGGTGAGCGGCTCGCTCGTGTACACGAGCACGTCGCCACGAGTCTCGACGCCGGAGTAGTCATCCGGGCCACCGATCTGGGCGGAGGATGCTGGCGTGACGAAGGGAACCGGCCGGTCGGGGTCGTGCACCCAGGCGTCCGGCGGTGATTCGCCGCTCACCGGGCGCTCGCGAACAAGTCGCCCGTCCCCGTAACGCGAGTTGGCGCGCCCGTCGCTGTCGAGATGCCACGCCATCTCGCCGCTGCCGGGCGGAGGCCAGTCGGTCAGGTCAAGCCACCGATTGGCTCCCATCAGGAAGATCCGGGCGGCGGGTGGCGCGGTGGGCGGACGACGGTCGCGAACCATTTCATCCAGAAACGCCGTCATCGCCGCCTCCAGATCGATCACCGCATCGTGACCGAAGTCGACCTCACCGAGTCTGCGGCCGTCGTTGACCTGGTGGCCCCATGGACCCATGAGCAGCCGCTGCCCGGCCCGTCCGGCGGAGTGAAGCCGAGCGAAGTTAGCCGGCGTCCCGATCTCCTCATCGTCATACCAGCCCGAGATGTGCAGGACCGGGACGTCGACCTCGTGGATGCGGTGCTGATAGCGCACGGGCTCCCACCAGGCATCCAGGGTCTGGTGGCGACACTGCTCGCGCCACAGCGCCGAGTGAAACCCCACTACCTCGTCGAGTTCGACCAGCGGCCTGTGACGGTAAACCTCCATCCAGTCAACGGACTCGGTGTACTGCATGGCGCGGCCGTCGGTCATCCGGAACCAGTGAATATGCATCGGATCGGGCACACCGGTCGGATTCTCGACGAACGGATCCGACGGGGTCACCAACACGACCATGGCTTTCAGCGCCGGTGGCTTGTGCAGCGCGGTCAGCCATTGGATCCGTCCCGGGTAACTTCCGCCGTACGTGGCCACCGAACCGTCACACCACTCCTGGGAGGCAGCCCAGGCGATCACGTCGACCCCGTCCAGCCCGTCGTTGCGGTAGGGGTCGAACACACCCTCCGAATCGCCGCGTCCGCGCACGTCGACCCAGCAGGTGCAGTATCCCGCCTTGACGAAGGCATCGGCCCGGATGGTCTGCCGATCGCCACTGCGTCCATACGGAGTGCGCATGACCACCACGGGCGCCGGCGACTCGTCTGGCAGCACCAGGTCCGCGGCCAACGTGACGCCGTCTCGCAGCGGGATCCGGACGTTGAACCGCCGGGCGTATTGGGAATGCATCACCGCGGGAGCGTACCCCTCCGAGCCACCGAGTCCGGAGGACGTCAGCTCGGGCCGGCGGGGATCGCGACCGACATCTCCAGTCCCCCGCCGGGGCGCGGGCGGGCGATGATCGTCGCGTTGTGAACGCGCGCGATCGCACTGGCGATCGAAAGGCCGAGGCCGACGCCGACGCCGTCGCCGTCGCCGTCGCCGGAGCCCAGCCGTTCCCGGGCACGGCCGAACGGCTCGAACAGGGTTGGGATCTGCTCGGCGGGGATGCTCGCCCCCGTGTTCGCGATCTCGAATATCGCATCGTCGGGCTGCTGGCTCGTGCGGATCTCGATCGAGCCACCCGATTGGTTGTGGCGCACGGCGTTCTCGACGAGGTTCGCGATCATGCGCTCGAGCAGCACGCGATCGCCGCGGGCCAGCGCGGGCTCGAGCCTCGCGTCGACCTTGATATGGCGCCGATCGATCGCGGCGTGGGTGGCGTCGAGCGCGTCCTCGGCGGCCGTGGCGAGATTGATTGTCTCCTGGCCGGCCGGGCCGACCTCGCTGGTGGCGAGAGTCAGGAGCGCCTCGATGGTGGCTTCGGCCTGCTCGACCGATCGCTCGACACGAGCGGCCATCGCCTCCAGCTGATCGGGCGTCCTCGTCGGGTTGGAGAGCGTGACCTCGATCGCCGTTCGCATAGCGGTGAGCGGCGTGCGCAGCTCGTGCGCGGCGTTGGCCACGAACCGCTTCTGGCTGGTGAAAGCGGCATCGAGCCGCTCGAGCATCACGTCGAAGGTGTCGGCCAGCTGCTTGAACTCGTCATCGCGTCCGCTCAGCGCGAGGCGCTGGCCCAGGCGTAGCTCGGAGGCCCGCCGCGCGGCCTCGGTGATCGACCGCACCGGCCTCAGCGCTCGTCCGGAGACCAGCCAGCCGAGGCCGACCGAGACGATGGCAAGGACGCCGAGACCGATCAGCGACGCGTCCTGGAGGGCGTGCAACTCGCTGGCGCGCTGGTCTCCGGCGCTCGGTCCGACGGCGGCGATCGCGCGCTTGCACTCGGCGATCAGGGGCGCGGAGGTGGGAGTCGGCTTGCACAGTCCCAGCAGCTCGCCGAGGCGCGGCGAGATCTTCTGCGGAGTGCCGACCGGGGCCGGGAGGAGAACGTTGGCCACCAGCGTGTACGTCAGGACCAGCAGCGCCGCCCCGGCCAGCAGGAACAGAACGGTGTACATGACGGCAAGCCGGGTGCGCATCCGCTGCGGCCAGAGCCGCCGCACGCCGGCGGGCAGGTCCGCGCGCTTCATCGCACGCGGTAGCCGGCGCCGACCACGGTCTCGATCACCTCGGGCTCGCCGAGCTTGCGCCGCAAACGCGCGAGCGTCACGGCCACCGTGCGGGTGAATGGGTCGGCGTTCTCGTCCCACGCGCGCTCGAGCAGCTCCTCGGCGCTGACCACGGCGCCATCGGCCATCAGCAGCACCTCGAGTACGCCCAGCTCCTTGCGCGTCAGTAAAAGCTCCCTGCCCGCCCGGGTGGCCTGGCGGCGCGCCCGGTCGAGCGTCAGATCGCCCCTGAGCAGGACCGGTGGTCCCGATCGCTCGCGCCGGGCCAGGGCGTGTACCCGCGCGACGAGTTCGTCGAATGCGAACGGCTTGGGCAGATAGTCGTCCGCGCCGAGGTTCAGGCCCTCCACCCGGTCGCCGATCGCCGCTGCCGCGGTCAACATCAAGATCCGCGCGTCCGATCCACGGTCGCGTAGCCCGACGCAGACCGCGTCGCCGTGCACACCCGGCAGGTCGCGGTCCAGCACGATCACGTCATAGGAGTACACAACACCCTTCTGGAGCGCCGTCGTCCCGTCGTACGCGAGGTCGGTGGCAATCCCGCGATCGCGTAACCCCTGGGCGATGTCGCGGGCGAGCTCGACGTGATCCTCGACCACCAGTACGCGCACTCGGACATCCTCCACCACAACGCATCACAACGCCGTAACACCTCCAGAACCACCTCCGGTCCGCGACGGTGCGTTGCACTCGTGTAACCGGTGACCAGATACCACCTGGGTCATGCCCAGAGCCACTTCACTTCTTCCGATGGCCACAGCCGCGATCGTCGCCGCGACGATGATCGCCGCATGTGGCTCGAGCTCACCCAGCTCGGCCGCCTCGTCCACCTCCGACAGCCACCCGACCCAGGCCCAGATCCAACAAGGGGAGCAGGACGCGGTCGCCTTCGCCGCCTGCATGCGCTCCCACGGGGTGGCGGACTTCCCCGACCCGACGACCTCTCCCCACGAGTTCAAAGATGCGCTCGAAACGAAGACGCTCGCGTTCCGGACCGCCGAGACGGCATGTCAGCACCTGTTGCCGCGCGGTGGGCAGCACAGCCAAAGCGCGCCGCCCAGTCGAGCGCAGCTCGCCGCTGAGCTGGCGTTCGCTCGCTGCCTGCGCGGCCACGGATTCCCGAGCTTTCCCGACCCGACCAGCAGCGGCGAGCTGACGCACGAAACGCTCGCGAGCGCGGGGATAAACCTGCATCAACCGGCCGTGGTGCAGGCCGCCGACGCGTGCGTGGGCGTGACCCACGGGTTCCTCACCAGGGCGGCCGTGGCCCGCTTCGTCGCGGGACATTAGGGCGCCGGCAGGAACACCGTGTAGACCATCCGGCGCTTGCGTCCCGGCGCGGGCGGGTTGGCCAGCCGCGGCCGGAAGACGATCGACAGGTCGCGGAGCAGCTCGGCGAACTCGGCGTCGGACAGCCACAACGCGCCGACCTGATAGTCGGCGCCGTCGCGGGCCGGATCGGGCTGGCCGGCCGCGAGGTAGCGGTCGGCGTCGGCCAGCATGCCCGCCACGTAGACCATGAACGCCTGAGCGTGCTCCTCGGCGCTCATGCGCTTCGCCTCCTCGGGGCTGATCCTCGCCGCGAACAATCGCAGCGTGTAGGTGCGCTCGACCGCGCCGCGCACGCGCCGCTCGGCGACGACCTGCAGGACGCCGGCCTTGGCCAGCAGCGCGACGTGGCGATACAGGCTGCCCGAGGGCACATCGTCAAGCGCCTCGGCGAGCTGGCTGGTGGTCAGCGCGCGGTCACCCAGGAACGCCTTGACGATCCGCAGCCGGACCGGATGCAGTAGAAGATCGGCGCTCGCCACGCCGCGAAGCGTAGCCGACCATTCACAATGTTGCTAATGGTCGCCGAGAGTTGCCGGGCGCCATCTCCGTCGCTCCTCGGTCACAATCCCGCGGCGATGAGCGACGAGATCCTGCTGACCGCGCGCGATCAGGTGCTCGAACGCGGCGTCGGCCTCGACGAAGTCCAGGCTCTGGCGATCCTGCAGCTGCCCGACGATCGCGTGCCGGACGCGCTGGAGCTGGCGCATCAGGTGCGTATGAGATGGTGCGGCCCGGCGGTCGAGGTCGAGGGCATCGTGTCGATCAAGACCGGCGGCTGCCCGGAGGACTGCCACTTCTGTTCTCAGTCGGGCCGTTTCGAGACGCCGGTTCGGGCCGTTCGCCTGGACATCCCGGCCCTGGTGGAGGCCGCGCGTCAGACGGCGGCGACGGGTGCGACCGAGTTCTGCCTCGTGGCTGCCGTGCGGGGTCCCGACGACCGGCTGATGGCGCAGGTTGGCAACGCGGTGGCGGCCATCCAGGCCGAAGTGGACATCAACATCGCGTGCTCGCTGGGCATCCTCATGCGTGAGCAGGCCGAGGAGCTCGCCGCGCTGGGCGTCCACCGCTACAACCACAACCTGGAGACCGCCCGGTCCCACTTCCCGCACGTGGTCACCACGCACACCTGGGAGGAGCGGATGGAGACGCTCGAGCTCGTGCGCGAGCTCGGCATGGAGGTGTGCTGCGGCGGCATCGTCGGGATGGGCGAGACGCTCGAGCAGCGCGCCGAGTTCGCGGGGCAGCTGGGCGAGCTCGGTCCCGACGAGGTCCCGCTGAACTTCCTCGACCCGCGCCCGGGCACGCCGTTCAGCGACCTGCCCGTGCTCGACGCGCGGGACGCCCTGCGGGCGGTCGCAGCGTTCCGCCTCGCCCTTCCCCACACCGTGCTGCGCTTCGCCGGCGGCCGCGAACTGACCCTGGGAGACCTCGGCACGCGCGACGGCATGCTGGGCGGGATCAACGCGATGATCGTCGGCAACTACCTGACCACGCTGGGCCGCTCGCCCGAGCAGGATCTCGCGCTGCTCACGGAGCTCTCGATGCCGGTCAAGGCGCTGTCGGAGACGCTCTGACGGCGTCCGCGGGGCCGTACTGCGACGGCTGCGGCCGTGCCCTGGCCGACGCGGACGATCACGAGCGCTGTCGCCGCCGCCGGCGCGAGACCGACCCGCCCCGGTTCTGCGTCCGGTGTGGACGGAAACTGGCGGTACAGGTGCTGCCGCTGGGGTGGACGGCCCGCTGCGTTGCCTGTGGGCCTATTCGGCCGTGAGGTAGGCGACGACCATGTCGCCCAGCATCGCCCGGTAGTGCTCGCGCAAGTCGCGACTGCCCAGGTCCAGGTCGAAGATCGCCCGGAACGTGTAGCGGTTGGCGACTCGGAACACGCAGTAAGAGCTGATCAGCATGTGCAGGTCGAGAGGGCCGACATCGCGCCGGAACGCGCCCGCTTCCCGGCCCCGATCGAGGATCCGCGCGATCAGCTCGATGACCGGCGAGTTGAGGCTGGCAAACCCGGGCGATCGTTCGAGGTGCTCGGCGCGGTGAATGTTCTCGATGCTGACCAGGCGGATGAAGTCGGGGTGCGACTCGTGATGGTCGAATGTCAGTTCGGCCAGGCGACGGATGGCCGAGACCGGGTCGAGGTGCTCCACGTCGATGTCCTGCTCGGCGGCCCGGATACCGGCATAGGCCCGTTCGAGCACCGCGATCCAGAGCTGCTCCTTGCCACTGAAGTAGTAGTAGATCATCCGCTTCGTCGTGCGCGTGCGCTCCGCGATCTGGTCGACCCGGGCGCCGGAATAGCCGAGCTCGGCGAACTCCCGGGTAGCGACCTCGAGGATGTCGGCGCGGGTCTGCTCGGGGTCCCGCTGACGGGCTGGCGCGATGTCAGACCGCGCGGCGCGCGGCTTCGCGGCGCGGCGCAGCGCTTGGTTACCTCCCGCGACGTCCGGTGCCCTGGGCATCGCCGCCGATTCTAAGCACGTTTCGGGACGGGCGGCCTCGGTAAGAACTAACTAGTTCGTCCAATGCTGGCCACGGAACCCAACCACGGCGCCGTCACCCATCGGCTTGGATTGATCGGCGCCCACATCGGCCCGTCGCTCAGCCCGGCCCTGCACGAGCGTGAGGCCGAGGAGCTCGGGCTGCGCTGCGTGTACGAGCTGATCGACATCGAGGCGCTGGGCCTGGCCCCGGAGCGGGTAGGCGAGCTGCTGCGCGCCACGCGCGGACTCGGCTTCCGCGGGGTGAATGTGACCCATCCCTGCAAGCAGCTCGTGGTCGAGCACCTGCAGAGTCTGTCCCCGGACGCGGCCGCGGTCGGAGCGGTGAACACGGTCGTGTTCGACGGCTCCGACGCGATCGGGCACAACACCGACTGCTCGGGCTTCCGTGAGGCGTTCGCCCGTGGGCTGCCCGATGTGGCGAGCGACCGCGTGGTCCTGCTCGGGGCTGGGGGCGCCGGCGCCGCCGTGGGGCATGCGGCCCTGTCGCTGGGAATCGAGTCGCTGGTGGTCATCGACGCTCGCGGCGAGCAGGCCGAGCAGCTCGCACGACTGCTCTCTCGCCGTCACGGCCGCGGTCGCGCCGTGGCCAGCGACCGGGTGGCCGACGAGCTGCCCTCAGCCGACGGCCTCATCCACGCGACCCCCACCGGGATGGCGTCGAATCCGGGCATGCCTTTCGGAGCTGAGCTCCTGCACGACGGCCTGTGGGTGGCGGAAGTGGTCTACCGGCCGCTCGAGACCGAGCTGCTCCTCGCGGCCCGGAGGCGTGGCTGCCGGACGCTCGACGGCGGCGGCATGGCGGTGAACCAGGCGGCGCTGGCGTTCGCCCTGTTCACCGGGATGGAGCCCGATCGGGACCGGATGGAACGGCACTTCCGCGAGCTCGCGGGACAGCCGCCGCCGGTGGCGTTGTGCCACGGCAGGACCGAGGGCCCGCCCTCGTAAACGGAGAGAAAGGGAGGAAGAACGTGGAGAGCACGAACAGCCACTCGGTTTCACCGGAAACGGAACGCTGGGCTAAGACCCCGAGGAAGGCCGCGGTCGCGAGCTGGATCGGCAGCGTCCTCGAGTACTACGACTTCTTCATCTACGGCACCGCCGCGGCGCTGGTCTTCGGCAAGGTTTTCTTCCCGACGGCCAACCCGACCACCGGCACGCTGCTTTCGCTGGCCACGTATGGCGTGGCGTACGTGGCGCGTCCCGTCGGCGCGATCTTCATGGGCCACCTGGGCGACAAGCACGGGCGCAAGCGCGTCCTCGTGCTCACGGTTTCCGTCATGGGGCTCGCGACGTTCCTGGTCGGGTGCCTGCCGACGTACGCCGACATCGGCCTGTGGGCGCCCGCGCTACTGGTGGCGCTCCGGCTCCTGCAGGGACTCGCCGCCTCGGGCGAGCAGGCCGGCGCTAATTCGCTCACGCTCGAGCACGCGCCAGACCATCGCCGTGCCCTGCACACCAGCTTCACTCTGGGCGGCACCCAGGCCGGCCTGGTCATCGCCACCGCGATCTGGCTACCGATCGGCTCGCTGCCCGATCATGAGCTCAACACCTGGGGCTGGCGGATCCCGTTCTGGCTCAGCGCGGTCGTGACGATCGCGGGACTGGTCATCCGCCGCAAGCTCGAGGAGACGCCGGCGTTCTTGCAAACCGCGGCGGAGGGCGCCGTGGAGCGGGTCCCGCTGGGGCAGCTGGTTCGGGACCATCGCGGCGGCTTGATCCGCGTGACACTCGGCGCGCTTGCCTCCACCGTAAGCACGATCTTCACCGTCTGGGCGCTGTCGTTTGCGGTCAAGACGGTCGGACTCGACGACACGACGATGTTGTGGGTGTCGATCGTCGCCAACCTTGTCGCGCTCGCCGCCATCCCGGCGTGGGCGATGCTGGCCGACCGGATTGGTCGCAAGCCGGTGTTCATCTTCGGAGCGCTCGGCAGCGGCGCCTTGATGTTCGCCTACCTGGGCGCGATCGCCAGCCGTGGCTACGTTCTGATCTTCCTCGCCGCCGTTGCGATGTCCGGCCTCGTGTACAGCGCGCAGAACGGCATCTGGCCCTCGCTGTTCAGCGAGATGTTCCCGACCCGCGTACGCCTCTCCGGAGTGGCGATCGGGACCCAGATCGGTTTTGCCCTCGGCGGACTCGCCCCGACCCTGGCCAGCGCGATCGCCGGCCCCGGCCCGGACGGCTGGGTGCCGGTTGCAGCGCTGACGTTCGCGGCGTCTGTCCTGGCCGCGGTCGCGATCGCGACGGCACGCGAGACCTGCCGCATACCGCTGAGCGAAATCGATGCGGTCGCGGAGCCGACCGCAGCAGGGGCGCCGGGCGCCGAACGGCGGACGGCGCGCGTGTCGAGGACCCGCGGGCGACCGCCGGTTTCCGCGCGCTAGGCGAGCGACACCACCGGGTCAGCTGCACCGCGGCCGACATCAGTCTTGGCGATTTCAGATATAACTAACTAGTCCGTACATTAGTCCCGACCAGAGGGAGATGGACCAAATCCGCCGACTCGAGTCAGAGCGCTGAGAGGTGCGCCGCAGCATCGCCACCGTCTGTCTGAGCGGCACCCTCGAGGAGAAGCTGGCCGCGGCGGCACGGGCGGGCTTTGACGGCGTCGAGCTGTTCGAGCCCGACCTGATCGGCTCGCGCCTGTCGCCCCGCGAGGTTCGCGCCCGCGCCGCCGAACACGACCTCACGATCGATCTGTACCAGCCGTTCCGGGACTTCGAGGCCGTGAGCCCGGAACGGCTCGAGCGCAACCTCCACCGCGCCGAGGCGAAGTTCGAGGTCATGGACGAGCTCGAGGCTGACTTGATGCTCGTCTGCTCGAACGTCTCCGGCGAAGCCATCGACGACGACTCGCTGGCCGCCGAGCAGCTGCACGCGCTCGCCGACCGCGCGGCCGAGCGGGGAATCCGGATCGCCTACGAGGCGCTGGCTTGGGGCCGTCACGTGAGCGAGTACGACCACGCGTGGCGGATCGTGCGCGAGGCCGACCACCCGGCGCTCGGCACTTGCCTGGACAGCTTCCACATCCTCTCGCGGGGGACGAGCCTCGACGCGATCGGCGAGATTCCCGCCGACAAGCTGTTCTTCCTTCAGCTCGCCGACGCCCCGCACCTCGTCATGGACGTCCTGCAGTGGAGCCGGCACTACCGCTGCTTCCCGGGCCAGGGTGGGTTCGACCTCGCCGGCTTCACCGCGCGAGTGCTCGACGCGGGCTACGCGGGCCCGCTCTCGCTCGAGGTGTTCAACGACGTGTTCCGTCAGGCCGACCCCGACCGCATGGCGGTGGATGCCATGCGGTCGTTGCTGATCCTCGAGGAGGCGATGCAGGCTCCCGGCGGCCGCCGTCTGCCGGCGACCCCTTCCCTGCACGGCTACGCGTTCGTCGAGGTAGCGGTCGAGCCAACCTCGGTCGGCGAGACACAGCGCCTTCTGCACGCGATGGGCCTGGCGCCGGCCGCGCAGCATCGGAGCAAGCCCGTGACCCTGTGGCGCCAGCGGGACATCCGCGTGCTGCTGAACGCCGGCGCCCCGGCGCCACCGGGCGTCGTCGCGATCGCGGTCGAGAGCTCGGACCCGGACCGGTCGGCCGAGCGGGCCGAGGGGCTGCTCGCCCCGGTGCTCGACCGCCAGCGTGGCCCCGGAGAGGCGCAGCTTTCCGCGATCGCCGCGCCCGACGGGACCTCGGTCTTCTTCTGCCGCACCGACGAACGCGAGCAGGCCGGCGGCTGGCTTCACGACTTCGAGGCGCTGGCGCCGGGAGGCGGTTCGTCCAGCGGCCTGGAGCGGATCGACCACATCGCGCTGGCGCAGCCGTTCGACTACTTCGACGAGGCGGCGCTCTTCTACCGCTCGGTGCTCGGGCTGGAACCGCTCGAGAGCCTCGAGCTGGCCGCGCCGAGCGGGTTGGTGCGAAGCCGCGCGGTCACCAACGCCGCCGGAAGCGTCCGCCTGGCCCTCAACGTGCCGCTGCTCGCTCACGATTCGATCCAGCCGGCGGGACTGCAGCACGTGGCGTTCGCGTGCGCCGACATCCTCGCGGTGGGCGAGCGCATGCGTGACCACGGCCTGGTCCCGCTGGCGATACCCGACAACTACTACGAGGACCTCGCCGCCCGATCCGAGCTCGATCCGGGCGCGCTGAGCGCGATGCGCGAGCTCGGCGTGCTCTACGACCGAGACCAGGCCGGTGGCGAGTTCCTGCACTTCTACTCGGCGACGACCGGCGGCCGCTTGTTCTTCGAGGTGGTCGAGCGACGGGGTGGCTACGGCGGATACGGCGCGGCGAACGCTCCGGTCCGCATGGCGGCGCAGCGCGCTCTCGTGCGCCGCCACGAGACCGGAGCGCTGAACCGATGACCGGCGGCGCGGCGCCGATCCTGAAGGTCAAGAACCTCTCGAAGACCTACGGCGGCTTGCGGGCACTGCACGAGGTGACCATGGACGCCTTCCCCGGGGAGGTGGTGGGGCTGGTCGGCGACAACGGAGCCGGCAAATCGACGCTGATGAAGATCGTGGCCGGCGCCCAGCCGCCAACGTCGGGTGAAATCGAGATCGAGGGCGAGCACCGCGTGTTCGCGACTCCCATCGACGCGGTTCAGGCGGGCATCAGCACGGTCTACCAGGACCTCGCGCTCGCGATGCATCGCGACGTCGTCGCGAACTTCTTTCTCGGACGCGAGCTGACGTCGAGCGGCTGGCTCGGCCGGCGGCTCGGATGGCTCGATCGCCCGGCGATGACGGAGCGGACCAGGGAAGAGCTCGCCAGGCTCCAGACGCGCATCCCGAACGTTGAGGTGTCCTGCCGGGAGCTGTCCGGGGGCCAGCGTCAGGCTCTCGCGATCGCTCGCGCCGCCGCGTGGTGCCAGCGCGTCCTGCTCCTTGACGAGCCGACCAGTGCCCTCGGGGTCAAGCAGCAGCACGAAGTGCTGGAGCTCATACGCCGGATCCGCGACCGCGGGGTCGCCGTCGTGCTGGTGAGCCATCAGATGCAGGACGTGGTCAGCGTGTGTGACCGGGTGACCGTCCTGCGCCTCGGCAGCGTCGCCGCGAGGCTGACCAAGGACGAGATCACGCTCGAGGACCTGGTCGCCTACATCACGGGGGCCAGGGTCGACAAGCCACCCTCGTCGCCCGAGGAGGATCCGCGATGACCGAGGCCCCGGTCGGCGAGCACCGAGGCTCACCAGCCCTGGCGCAAGGCGACATCGCTCAGCCGCGCCTGGACGCGCGGGCGCTGTCGCTTCTCCGCGACGGCTGGATCTTCGGCGTATTCGTCGCGATCGTGATCGGGTTCTCAATTGCGTCACCGAACTTCCTGACGCAAGCGAACTGGCTGAACACGTCCTCGACGGCCACCGAGGTGCTGCTGCTGGCAGTCGGACAGACGTTCGTGATCGTCTCCGGTGGCATCGACCTGTCAGTGGGCGCCACGCTCGGGTTGTCGGGGATGGTGAGCGCGTGGGTCATGGCTCATTTCTTCGCCGGCGGCAGCACACCCGGCGGCGTCGTCACCGCGATCGGCTTCATCGTCGCGATCCTGGTCGGGATGCTGGCCGGCGCGGTCAACGGAACGCTGATCTCGCGTTACGCAATACCCCCGTTCGTGGTGACCCTGGGCACGCTGGGAATCGGCACGGCCTCGCCGACCTCATCAGCAACGGCCAGGAGATCTCGACGCTGCCGGTTCTGATCGGCAACATCGGCAACGCCAACATCGCCGGCTGGATTCCGGTCGTGGTGCTGGCTGCGGTCGTGATCACTGTGGCCGCCGGCGTGGTCCTGGCCAAGACCAGGTTCGGCACCTACACCTATACGATCGGCGACAACCGGCAGGCGGCGGTTCGCGCCGGGATCAATGACACACGTCACCTGACCAAGGTGTACGTACTGTCGGGCCTGCTCGCAGGAGTTGCCGGCATCACGGTCATGACCCGGCTCGGCGCGGCCTCCCCCACGTCCGGATCAAACGACGAATTGAATGCGATCGCGGCCGTGGTGATCGGCGGCGCGAGCCTGTTCGGCGGCCGCGGCACGATGCTCGGATCGGTGATCGGCACCTGCATCATCTCGGTGCTGCTGACCGGCCTGATCATCGTCAACGTCCCACCGTTCTGGCAGCTCGTCGCGGTGGGCGTGGTGCTGATCGCCGCTGTGTACATCGACCAGCTCGGTAGTCGGGGCAGTAACCATCAATGACGAGGAGGAGATCTCCATGAGTAGACGGGCGCGGGTCGCGGCAGCGCGATCGCCGGTGGTTGTGGTCGTCTGTGTCGTTGCACTCGCCGGGTGCGGCAGCAGCAGTTCGAGTTCGACGAGCGGGAGTAGCAGCTCGTCGGGATCAAGCTCTTCAGGGAAGCACTACTCGGTTGCGTTCATCCCGGGCGCCACCGGAGTGGCGTTCTACAACTCGCTCGGCTCAGGCGTCCAGGCCGAGGCGAAGAAGCTCGGGATGAGTTACACCACCCAGGGGGCCGCCGACTTCACCCCCGCGGCGCAGACCCCGGTGGTCGACGCCGTGTGCTCGCGTCACCCGAGCCTCCTGCTGATCGCGCCCACCGACCCCGTCGCGCTGCGACCGGCGATCCAGCGATGCATGAACGAGGGGATCGCGGTGGTCACGGTGGACACGAGCCTCACCGACACCCACGGCATCGTCAGCGCGATCTCCTCCAACAACATCCAGGGCGGTCAGGCGGCCGGGAAGATCATGGGCCAGGACCTGCACGGCCACGGCGAGGTGGCGCTGATGAGCCTGAGCGCGACCGCGAGCACTCAGGTACAGCGCCTCGAGGGAGCCAAGCAGGAACTCAGGTCCGGTTACCCCGGGATCTCGGTGGTCAGCACGCAATACACCGAGCAGGCCCCGACGTCGTCTGAGACGACGGCGCGGGCGATCCTCAGCGCCCACCCCACGGTCGGCGCGTTCTTCGGGGCGGCCGAGCCGAACGCCGAGGGCGTCGCTCAGGCCATGGCCTCGTCTGGCAAGCACGTGATCAACCTCGGCTACGACGCGTCGCCCACCGAGGTGGGACTGCTCAAGAGCGGGAAGATCTCGGCACTGGTGATCCAGCAGCCGGCGCTCGAGGGGCAGCTCGGCGTGCAGTACGGCGACGACTACCTAACCGGGCACAAATCCGCGATCAAGGCAAGCGTGCTGCTTCCGAACGTGGTCGTCACCACGCAGCAGGCTGGCTCGCCCAGCGTGACCAAGTACTACTACACGGGCACGAGCTGATGCCATGAAGGCTGCGCTGCTCGTCGGCCCGAAGCAGCTCGAGCTCGTCGAGGACTGGCCCGAGCCCGGGCTGTCCCCCGAGGCGGTCATCGTGCAGATGACCGCGCTCGGGATCTGCGGCTCGGATCTCGCCGTGTGGGCGGGCCACCGGCCGCCGGACGCGTTCCCGTGGATCATCGGTCACGAGGCGATCGGTCGCATCGTGGCGATCGGGGACGACGTCTCGGACCGGGCGGTGGGCGAACGGGTCGTGATCGAGCCGAACTACCCGTGCGGGGTCTGCCTGTCCTGTCGACGCGGACGTACCTCGACCTGCACTGACCGCGTCGCCGTCGGAATCAACGCCCCGGGGCTACTGCGGGAACGCGCCGCGGTGCCGTCCGAGTTTGCCTGGCCGGCGCCGGCCGCCATCTCGGACGAGGACCTCGTCTGCGCCGAGCCCGTCGCGGTCGCCCACAGCGCCGTGGAGACGAGCGGGCTGGGCCGGGGTGAGCGCTGCCTGGTCGTCGGCGCCGGCGCCCAGGGTCTGTTCCTCTGCCAGCTGGCGGTCGCGCTCGGTGCCACGGTGTCGGTGATCGAGCCCCAACCCGCGCGCCTCGCGCTGGCGGAGCAGCTCGGGGCCAGGTCCGCACGCCCCGAGGAGGAGTTCCCGCTCGTGTTCGAGACCTCGGGGTCGGGCGACGGCGTCCTCTCCGCCCTGCGCCTGGTCGCGCCGGGCGGCACGGTGATCCTGATCGGGATCCCGCACGGCGAGATCCCGGTTCCGGTGGCCTCGCTCGTGCGCCGGCAGGTCCACGTCCTCGGTTCGCTGATCTACGACCACCCCGGCGGATTCCAACGCACGCTGGAGCTGCTGTCCGGGCGAGAAACCAACCCCGGCCGGATCCTCGGCGAGCCGTTCGGGCTCACCGACGCCCAGGAGGCGCTGTCCAGTGCCGCCAGCTTCGCCGGCAAGTCGTGGATCTCATTCTCGCCGTGAGTCGGCGGCTCGGCCGGTTCGGCTGAGCGGGTCAGGCGCCGGCGGTCAGCACGGTCTCCGCGAAGGCGACCAGTGTGTCGGTGAGGCCCCGGAGACGATCGGGGATCTCCTTGGGGCGGCTCTCGAGCAGGCACTGCTGGACAAGCTCGGCGATCCCGCCCACCAGCGCGCGCAGGAACTCGTGGGGGATGTCGGGCAGGTCGGGGTCCTCGGCCCGGGCCAGCTCGCACAGGCCGCGGTAGTGCGCGACGTACTCGGCGAGCACGCGCTCGCGCATGGCCAGCGCGCGCGGCCCGGCCCCGAGCACATCGATCAACAGGACCCGGGCGACGTGCGGCTCGGCGGCCAGGATCGAGACGTAGGCCTCGAGCGAGACCCGCAGGCGCGTGCGCCAATCGGGGTTCTCCAGGGCACGAAGCGCGTCGTCGATCTGGGCGATCCCGTTCTCGCACCCGATCCGGTAGGTCTCGAGGAAGCAGGCCTCCTTGTCCTCGAAGTGCTCGTAGAACGTGCGCCGGGAGATCCGCGCTCCGGCCACCACGTCGGCGACCGTCACCGCCGCGTAGCCGCGCTCGGCGACCACGTGGGCCATCGTCTCGCAGATTCGGGCGCGGGCGATCGAGGTGCGTGCGTCGTCCCAGTTCCGGGGAGCGCGCACCGAGTAGAGGAACAGGGACTCCGTGGCTGCCATGTCCCGCGAACGATAGCGGGGTGAGCGGGCCCCGATATGAATACGTACCAAATTTGACGGGTAGTGTTTCCGTCTGGTACGAATTCGTTCCTAATGCCCTGGCAGGGGTACGTAGGCCGCTCGGCGGCCAGGTTCAGTCGATCGCGAACGGGAGCGCGCATGCGAAAGCACGGTGTCTGGAAGATGGCTGTCGGGCTGGCGCTGACGGTGGGCGCGTCAATCGGCCTGTTCAACGGGACCGCGCTGGCCTGGTCGCCCGAGGCGGCCACCTACGGGGTTGTCGAGCAGCAGAACGTGCCGGTGACGATGAGTGACGGCACGGTCCTGCGCGCCAATATCTACTCACCGGCGGTCGGCGGCGTGGCCGCGCCGGGCCAGTTCCCGGTGCTGCTCACGCAGACCCCGTACGGCAAGGACACGGCCGGCGGCGTCGCCGGCGGCGGGACCGGCGAGGACAGCTACCTGGTCGAGCGCGGCTACATCGACGTGGTTGCCGACGTGCGCGGCACCGGCGATTCGGGCGGGCAGTTCGGCTTGTTCGATCCGGCTCAGCAGCAGGACGGCGCCACGCTCGTGCGCTGGGCCGCCGGGCTGCCGCACTCCGACGGCAAGGTCGGGCTGTACGGCGATTCCTACCTCGGGATCAACCAGCTGCTGACCGTCGGCCAGCTCGGGCCGAACTCGCCGGTCAAGGCGATCTTCCCGGTCGTCTCCGCCAACGACATCTACCGCGACACCTCGTTCGACGGCGGCCTGATCGATCTCGAGTTCGGCTCGCTGTACGTCGGGCTGACGGGCTCGCTGAACGAGGTCAACCCGGTGGCCGAGAACCCGCAGGACCCCCTCGACACGTTCGAGGTCGAGCTCCAGCACACGGCTGACCTGGCCAGCTTCGATCTGCCGCTGCTCCTGAACACGACCTTCGACGGCGATCAGGCCTACGACGGGACCTACTGGCAGGCGCGCAGCCCGTTAGGCGCGCTCGAGCAGGTCGTGCGCGATCACGTCCCGGCCTATCTCGTCGGGGGCTGGTACGACATCTTCCAGCGCGGCGAGCCGCTCAACTTCTCCGGGCTGCAGAACGCGCTGGCCGGGCGCTCGGTGTACGCGCCGATGTCCCCCTCGGTCCCCTCGAGCGGCCGCTACCAACTGCAGATGGGGCCGTGGTACCACCTGACCGCCTCCAGTCAGGACTTCGACCCGACGATGCTCGCCTGGTTCGACCGCTGGCTGAAGAACGAGCCGACCGGTATAGATCAGACCACGACGCCCGCCCACCTGTACCTGCTCGGTGCGGACAAGTACGTCGATGAGAGCCAATGGCCGCCCGCCGGCCTGAAGCCAACCACGTGGTACTTCGGCGCCGGGCCGTCCGGGAGCGGCGCTTCCTCCCAGAACGACGGCACGCTGACTCAGACCGCCCCGACCGGCTCCACGGGCGCCGATCAGATCCTCTACGTGGGCGCCAACGCACCGTGCTCCCGCGAGCTCGATCAGTGGAGCATGGGCGCATTCGAGGACGTCGCCGACCCGTCGAATCCCAACAGCGATCCGTGCGCACAGAACGACGCGCTCACCGAGACCGGCCCCGGCGCGCTCACCTACACGTCCGCGCCGTTCAGTCAGGGCACCGTGCTGGGCGGTCCGGTCGACGCGACGATCTACGCCACCTCGACCCGCCCCGACACGGAGTGGGTGGCCACGCTCGAGGACGTCGCGCCCAACGGCACGGCCACCCCGATCACCACCGGCGCGCTGCTCGGGTCGCAACGATCGGTCGATTCGTCGCGCAGCTGGACCGAGCCCGACGGCCGGGTGATCCTGCCCTACCACCCGTACACGACACAGTCCAAGCAGCCCGTGCCGGCCGGGACAGTCACGCGCTTCGACATCGAGATCCGGCCCACGTTCGCCGAGCTCGCGGCCGGCGACCGGTTGCGGCTCACGCTGACCACCTCGGATGCGCCGACGCTGCTCCCCACCGAAGCCGACCTCCCCAACCTCCTCGGCGGCGTCTATCAGGTCCAGCGCAACCAGGCCGCGGCGTCCTACTTAGAGGTTCTGAGCGCGCCCGCCTCGCAGGTGGCGCCGTGAAAGCGGGTTAGCTCACCACCACTTGCGCTCGCGCGCGGTGTCCGTCCCCCGAGTCTTGTCGAGCGCGTCGAGCGCGGCCATGTCGTCGTCAGTCAGCGCGAAGTCGAAGATCTGCGCGTTCTCCTCGATCCGCTCGCGGTGCGTGGACTTGGGGATCACCGGGATCTCGCGCTCGACGCACCAACGCAGGAGCACCTGGGCCGGCGTGCGCCCAAGCCGCTCGGCGATCCCGGTCACGGTCGCGTCGCCCAGATGGCGGCCGGTGCCGAGCGGGCTGTAGGCCTCGAGCACCACGCCTCTGTGGTCACATTCGTCGAGCAGCGCGCGACGGTCTCGAACGGGCTGAACTGAACCTGGTTGGCCACGGGCGGCGTGCTCGCGACGCCGAACACCTCCTCCAGCTCCCCCACGCTGAAGTTCGACACGCCGATCGCGCGGGTGTAGCCATGCTCGCGCGCCTTCTCCATCCCCGGCCAGGCCCAGGTCGGGCCGTTCTGCGGCCAGTGGATGATGTACAGGTCGACCTGGTCGACGCCCAGCCGGCGCAGGCTGCCCTCGGCCTCGGCGGCCGGATCCCCTCCGCGCCGCGGATAGAACTTGGTCGTGATGAACACGTCCTCGCGCGGCACGCCGCTTTCGCGCAGGGCCTGGCCGACGCTCTCCTCGTTGCCGTAGGCCTGGGCGGTGTCGATGTGCCGGTAGCCCGCCTCGAGCGCCCAGCGGACGGCGTTCACGCCTCCGGGCCGTCCGGCACCTGCCACACCCCGAGCCCGAGCAGCGGGATCTCGGTGCCATCGGCCAGCCGGCGGACCGGTGCCATCAGGCCGGATCCTGCGAGCTGTAGGGGTCACCCTCACCACGCACGTCGCGGTAGCGGCGATCGAACAGCTCGAGCACGGCGGTGACGTCGGAGGGACCGCGCAGACTGTGGCTCACCCCGGATGAATTAGGGCCCGCCCCCCCGAGCTCGGCCGGCTCGGCGTCTCCGTGCTCGATCAGCTCGTCGCGCTCCTCCTCCAGCACGGGCAGCTCAACGACGCCACGATCGCGGTAGAGCAACCCGAGCTTGGAGTGCTCGTAGCGAACGGCCGCGACGCCTTCGCTCCGCGGCTCGATGCGAACCCCCGGCCAGGTGGCCAGCTCGTTGGCGATCTCGTCCACGAACGCGGATACGTCGGTCATACGCCGATCGTATCCGGACGCCAGCCGATCGCGGGCGCGATGTCCCGTGCGATCGTCTCGAGCAGCCGGGCGTTGTATTCGACGCCGAGCTGGTTGGGAACGGTGAGCAGCACCGTGTCGGCGGCCTGGACGGCGACGTCGCGGACCAGCTCCTCGGCGATCGCGTCGGGCTCGCCTGTGTAGCTGCGCCCGAAGCGGGCGAACGCCCCGTCGAGGTAGCCGAGCTGGTCTCGGTCCTCGCCGCCGCGGGCGCCGAAGTAGGCACGATCCTCGTCGGTGACGATCGGGATCACGCTGCGGCTCACCGACACGCGCGGCTCGTGGGACCAGCCGGCCTCCGACCAGGCCTGGCGGAAGATCGCGATCTGCTCGGCCTGTAGCTCGTCGAAGGGAACGCCGGTGTCCTCGAGCAGGAGCGTCGAGCTCATCAGGTTCATGCCCTGCTCGCCGGCCCAGCGGGCGCTGCCCCGGCTGCCCGAGCCCCACCAGATGCGCTTGTCGAGCCCGGGAGACTGGGGTTGGATCGACAGCCGGCCGGTGGCGCCGGTCATGGCCGGGTCGGCCTCGACGACGCCCGCGCCTGCGATGGCGGCGCGGAACAGCGCGGTCTTCTCGCGCGCGAGATCCTCGTCGGTCTTGCCCTCGGGCGGGACGTAGCCGAAGGCGTGCGCGCCGCTGCGCGCGGGCTCGGGCGAGCCCCGGCTGATCCCGAGCTGGAGTCGCCCGCCGCCGATCACGTCGGCCGCGGCGGCTTCCTCGGCCATGTACAGGGGGTTCTCGTAGCGCATGTCGATCACCGCGGTGCCGATCTCGATCCGGGCGGTGCGGGCGCCGATCGCGGCCAGCAGCGGGAACGGCGAGGCGAGCTGGGGAGCCCAGTGATGCACGCGGACGAACGCGCCGTCGATGCCAAGCGCCTCCGCGGCCTCGGCGAGCTCGATCGTCTGCCGATGCGCGTCCGCCGCGGTGCGCGTACGCGACCAGGAAGCGTTCTGCCAATGCCCGAAGGACAGGAACCCGATGCGCTTCATTTATTGAAGGATAGGACCAAGTGGACGCTGGGCCGGCGGCCGCGCCATCGAGCGGATGCGCCGGTTCAGCGGTAGTACTCGATCGCGCCGGTGGCCTCGAGGTCCTCGAGCAGGATCGCCTCGGCGTCGAGCGTGAGCTCGATCTCGTTGCTGACCACGACGCCGCCGCCCGGAAGCTCGTCCTGCCAGGAGACGGCGAAGTCGTGGCGGTTGATCGTCGCCTTCGCCTCGAAGCCGATCCGGCGGAGCTCTCCCTGTTCTCCTCGCCGACCCAGAACGGCGTCTTCCATTCGCCGAGCGAGATGATGTCGAGCGGAACGGTCCGGGTCACGCCGCGGATGGTCAGATCGACCTCGCCCTTGAAGGTGGTCGCGCCCGTACGGTCGGTGAATCGCCCGGTGAAGGTGATCTTCGGATGGTTCTCGACGTCGAGGAAGTCGGCGCTGCGCAGATGCGCGTCGCGGTCCGGCTCGCCGGTCCAGATCCCGGTCGCCGCCATCTCGCCTTCGAAGGTGGCGTCGGTGCAGTTATCGAAGTCGAGCTCCATGCGGCCGTGGATGTCCTTGAACAGACCACGGACCCAGGTCACCATCATGTGCCGCGCGCGGAACTCGGCCTCGGTGTGTCCCGGCTCGAGGATCCAGGTCGGCATGTCAGTCGTGGGTCAGGGCGTCGAGCAGGGTGTCCGCGTCGAAGGCGCCGTTGTGTACCGCGCCGTCGATGAACAAGGTGGGGGTTCCGCGCACCTGCTCCGATGCTATCCCGCTGCTCATGTCGCGCGCCACCCGCCGGAGCACCCCTTCTGAGCCCCAGTCATGCTCGAAGCGCTCCTGATCGAGGTCGAGCTCGGCGGCGTAGCGCCGCAGATCGTCGTCCTCGAGCGCGTGCTGGCGATGGAAGAGCAGCTCGTGCATCTCCCAGAAGCGGCCCTGGAGCGCGGCGGCCTCGGCCGCCGCCGCGGCGTTCGCAGCGTGGGGATGGATCTGGGTGAGCGGGAAGTGGCGGAAGGCGAAGCGCACGCGGTCACCGAGCTGGTGCTCGACCTGCTGGATCGTCCGGTAGGCCTGGCGCGAGTACGGGCACTCGTAGTCGCCGTACTCGAGGATCACGCGTCCGGCGGCGTCGCCGCGGACGTGGTCGACGGCCTCGTCGAGCGGCTCCAGGAGAGCAGGCGTCATCGCACCGTCAATCATGCCACCTACTATGGGGGGTCGTAGGACCGGCGCTATTCTTTGTTCGATGCCACGCGCCCGGACGCCCAAGCCGCCACCGGTTCTCCACCCGCTCGAGGCCGAGATCATGGAGGCGGTGTGGCGTCAGGGGGAGCCGACCACGGTCAGGTCGGTCATGGACGCGCTCAACCGCAAGGCCAAGCCGCCGCGCGCCTACACCACCTACATGACGGTCATGCGCCGGCTGAACGACAAGGGCCTCCTGAGCCGCCGGCCAAGCGGCCGGGCCGACATCTACCAGGCGGCGCTCACCCGCGAGCAGTACCAGGACCGGCGAGCGGGCGCCGAGGTCCGCGCGCTGGTCGACCGGTTCGGGGAAGCGGCGCTGGCTCACTTCGCGCGGAGCCTGTCCTTGCTCGATCCGGCCGAGCAGCGCCGGCTCCGTCGCCGGGCCGCCGGCGACTGACGTCCGGCGGTCCGCCGGCGACTGACGCCCACCTCAGTAACCGAGCGCGCAGCCGTCCTTGCGTGCGTCGGAGCCGCCGAACAGCGTGCCGTCGCGCCGGATGATCGCCTGGCCGCCGCCGAACGGGGCGCGGTCGGTGGCGTTGCGGACCGTCAGTCCGAGACCGTCGAGCTCATCAGCTTTGTCCCACAGCGGCGGCTCGAGATTCAGCGTGCGGCCGTCGATCCGGAAGCGGCCGCGATCGAGCGCGGCCTGCGGATCGCCCGGCCCCTCCCCTCCGCGCATCAGCTCGCACACGAACTGCGTGTGGGACTGGGCCTGGATCATGCCGCCCATCAGGCCAAACGGGCCGACGAGCTCGCCGGTTCGGGTGAGCATGCCCGGGATCAGCGTGTGGTAGGGGCGGGTGCCGCCGATCACCTCGCCCTGCACGGCGAACCCCGCGGCACGGTTGTTCAGGACGATGCCGGTGTCGCCGGCCACCACGCCCGAGCCGAACGACTCGTACAGGCTCTGGAGCAGCGACACGGCCATCCCGTCGCGGTCGACCACGCACACGCTCGTCGTGCCGCCGGCCGGCTCGGCGACCGGCCCGGGGAGCTGGCCGCGGCGCGCAGCGAGGTGCTCGGGCGCGAGCAACCCGGCCACGTCGGCGCCGTCGCGGACGGTGGCCAGCGCGTCCTCGAGGGCCAGGCCGACCGCCGAGACCTGCTCGCGCAGGCCGGCGTCCCGTTCACCCAGGATGGCCAGGGCCTCGAGCGCGGCCACGCCCTGGGTCGGCGGCGGCAGCTCGGACACCTCGATCCCGCGATACGTGACGGTCAGCGGCTCGACCCACCGGGCCTGGTAGGCGGCGAGGTCATCGACGGTGAGCCAGGTGTGTTGCGCGATCGCCTCCGCGATCTCGCCCGTGTACAGACAGCCGGGCCCCTGGGCGGCGATGCTCCGCAGGGTGTCGGCGAGCTCGGGCAGGCGGTAGCGCTCGCCGAAGTCCGGCGGTGCTCCGAGCGCGACCGGGGCCCGGGGGCTGGCCTGCCAGAGCGCCGCGCAGTTGAACGCCGCCGGGACGCCGGCGGCGGCGAGCTCGATCGCGGGCTCGAGGCAGCGCTCGAGCCCGACCCGGCCGAACCGCGTCGAGAGCTCGCCCCAGCCGGCAACCGCTCCCGGCACGTCGACCGAGTGCGGGCCCTCGTAGTCCGGCGGATCGCGCGGGGCATCCCTCGGAGCCGGCCCGGCGGCGTCCAGGCCGTGCAGCGCGCCCGACGGCTCGCGGATCAGCGCGAACAGGTCGCCCCCCACCCCGGTGGCGTGCGGCTCGGTTACGCACAGCACGGCGGCCGCGCAGATCGCCGCGTCGGCCGCACTGCCGCCCTCGCGCAGGACGTCGAGACCGTGGAGAGTGGCCAGCGTCTGCCCGGTGGCGACCATCGCGTGCGACGCGACCGCCGCGGCGCGTGCCGGGGAGAGCGAGAACGACAAGGCGCGGGTCTAGCTGCTCGCCGTACTGATCGACCGCGTAGCGGAGCAGCCCGCACGCGTCGAGGCGCCCGGCCGGCGCCCGGAAGGTGACCTGCACCACTCCCGGGTGGCGGCCGATCTCGATCGCGCCGGCGATCGTGGCCCGGTTGCGGATCTCCCCGACGGGGAGGTCGAGCAGCTCGGCGGCGCGGGCCAGGCCGTTGTCGGTGGCGGTGTTGAGGTCGGGGCCGGTGCCGATCACCGAGATCGGCAGCGAGTCCTCGATCTGCTCGACCCCGTAGCGCCGGCCGAGCGCGCTCGCGCGCATCCGCTCCTCGGATGAGAGCGGACGGGCCAGGAACGGGAGGTCCTCGGCCACCGGGAACAGCACCGGGCCGTCGATCGACAGCTTCTTCAGGACTTCGACCTGGAGGGTGACCGTGCCCGACACGTCGCAGGTGTGGCCGGCGATCTCCCCGTCGCCCTGGAGCGCGTGCATGTCGCCCAGATACAGGCCGGCGCCGGGCAGCTTCACCGGGCAGACCAGGATGGCCCCGGCGCGCACCGCGTCGATGTCCATGTGGCCGTCGGTCTTGTGGGTCTGGAGCTCCTGGGCGGTCAGCGCGTAGGCGTGCGAGGCCCCGATCAGGAACGAGCCGAAGTCACCGGCGTTGTGGGAGTCGGGCATCGTGATCGAGGGCGATGTGCCGATCTGGCCCAGGAACGGCCGCAGGCGGGTGGCCAGCGCCACGATGTCGTGCGGCGCGAACGTGAGGATCGGGTTCTGGGCCGAGTTGTCGGGCAGGGCGGCGAAGCGCGGAGCCTCGCGCGCGAACGACTCGGCCACCTCCTTCGGCACCGTCAAGCCGACCGTGCGCAGTTCGTCGAACGCGATCGTGTACCCGTTGGCGAACGTGAACGGGCTGGCGTCGGCGCCGCAGTTGACGCAGCGGATCGCCTCCGGGCCGATCCCCTCGATCCGGGTCTGGGTCCACTCGGTCCCGCATCCCGGGCAGACCGGGGCGCAGAACGGATCCTCGTTGAAGCGCCCCTCCATCGGCTGATCGGTGCCCGATGCGGTGGCCAGCGAGGTGACCTCGATGTCCTTGATGCGGACGGCGATCGCGTCGCCCGGTTGCGTGCCGGCCACGGCCACCGGTTGAGCGACCTCGTGCCCGCCGCGGATCGAGGGGGTGATCATCGGCCCCCAGCAGCCCGGGGTCGAGTTCCACACCACGTGGCCGCCGTCGGCCACCGGCCCCAGCATGGCCACCTCGGGCCCGAGCAGCCCGTCGGTGAAGGTGTCGACGAACACGGTCTGGTGGGCTTCCTTGACGCGGGCTTCAGCGGGTTCGATGGCCACGGGTCACTCCTTGGGGACGGTTGTGGGGGGCGGCTTCACGGGACGGTTGCAGGGGCGGCTTCATGGGACGGTTGCAGGGGCGGCTTCACGGGGGGCGAGGGTCATCCTCCCGCAACGGGGGTCAACAGCGCGACCTCCTCGCCTGGCGACAGGGTCCGGCTGCGCTCGACGTGGGCGCCGGCCACCACGGGCAGCGCCGAGGCGAGCGCCGGCCCCAGCTCGGGCGTGCTGCTGGCCAGGCCGGCGTAGAGGTCCTCGATCGTCGCGCCGGCTGGAAGCTCGAGCTTGATCAGGTGCCCACCCGCCGGCGCGAACCGGGCCAGACTGCTGCCGAGGCGAATCCGAACGATCATGCGCCCGGGGTCGATCTTACGGCCGGGCGCGCGCACGGTAAAGCAATCGCTGCAACCGCGCCCGTAGCGCGCCGAGCGCGAGTTTCCTGACACTCGACACTTCGCGGGCGGCGAGTGTCGGGAAGTCCGGGCTATAGCCGACTTCTGATGCACTCGGCGCGCGGGAGTCGTCGAGTGTGGGATTAGTCGCCACCGAAAAGAGGTGCATCGGGGTGGGTCGGTGAAGCGTCTAGAGGCGGGCCAATCCGTCATCCCGGCGCCGGCGGCGGCCGACGCAACGGGTAGCCGTGACTTCTCTACGGAGCATTCCCGCTGCCATGACGGCAGTGGCGGTGGCGCTGATCGCCGCCCCCGTCGCCCACGCGTCCGCCAGATACGGACCGGCGATGTCGGCTGCCCAGGTTCGCGGTCTTCAGGCCCATGGCGTGCGCGAGATCATCGTCAAGCGCGACCCGGGCCTGTCGGGGGCCGAGGAGGCCGCGCTGCGCGCTCAGGCGGGCATCAGCTACGTCGGGCCCGGGCCGCTGCCGAACACCGAGCTCGACCGGGCGCCGGTCAGCCGGCTCGCGGCGGCGGTGGCGACGCTCCGGCAGGACCCCCAGGTGCAGTACGCCGAGCCCAACGGCGAGGTCCACGCCGCCAGTGTCCCCAACGACCCAGACTTCGAGTACCAGTGGGCGCTGCTGAACACCGGCCAGTCGGTGCTGGGCACGCCCGGCACCCCCGGCGATGACATCGGCGCGACGTATGCCTGGCCGCACTCCACCGGCTCGGGCGTGACGGTCGCCGAGGTCGACACGGGCGCTGACTACACGGCGCCCGACCTGTCCGGGCGGCTCCTCCCCGGCCAGGACTACATCGACCCGACCAACGACGCCCAGGACCAGAACGGTCACGGCACCCACGTGGCCGGCATCATCGCGGCCGACCAGAACAACGGCATCGGCGTGAGCGGTGTGGCCCCGTCGGCCAGCGTGATGCCATTGCGGGTGCTCGACGCGAACGGGTCCGGCACCACCGACGACGTGGCCGCCGCGTTCAACTACGCCGGCGACAACGACATCCCGATCGTGAACGCGAGCCTTGGCGGCCCCGATCCCTCGCAGGCGCTAACCGACGCGATCACCTCACACCCGGGCACGCTGTACGTGGTGGCGGCCGGCAACGACTCCACCGACAATGACGATCCGAGCACGGGGTTCTATCCGTGCGACGTCTCGGCCCCCAATCTGATCTGCGTCGGCGCCTCCGACCAGAACGACCAGCCGGCGTGGTTCTCCGATTACGGCGCCACCACGGTCGATCTGTTCGCCCCCGGCGTAAGCATCGCCTCCACCTACCTGGGCGGCTACGCCTACGACGACGGCACCTCGATGGCCACCCCGATGGTCACCGGCACGCTCGCGCTGATGCTCGCCCGCAATCCGTCGCTCACGGCCGCGCAGCTCAAGAGCGACCTGCTGTCCTCGGTTGACCAGGCGCCGCAGCTCGACGGCCTCTCGGTCACCGGCGGCGAGCTCGACGCGGCCGCCGCGGTGGCGCTGGCAGGCGGCGACGCGCCGTACGCGGCCCCCGGCAACCGGGAGCGCCCGCAGCTGAGCGGCAACGCCGCCGTGGGCGTCACGCTGACCGCGAGCCCGGGGAGCTGGAGCCGCCAGCCGACGGCCTATGCCTACCAGTGGCAGCGCTGCCTGCTCGGCGCCTGCCTGCCGATCCTGGGCGCCACGAGCACGAGCTACACGCCGGCCGCCACCGACTACGGGGCGACGTTCGATGTCGTCGTGACCGCCACGAACGCGACCGGTTCCACGCAGGCGGCCAGCGCCCTCACCGCCGCGGTTGGCCTGCCCGGCGGCACCCAGCCGCCCGCCTCCACCCCGAGCCCCACCACAACCACGCCGGTGAGCACCCCAGCCGTCCCCACCACCCACACTCGGAACATCCCGCTCAAACTGACCCACGTCGCGCTGGTCGGAAAGCGGGGTAGCGCCCATGCGCAGGCGCTGGTGTTCACGCTGTCGACGCGCTCGAGGGTGGGGCTCACGCTGGCCCGCGCGGGCCGACGCGTGCTGCGCCTGACGGTGAGCGCCCGCCGGGGTCAGAACCGCTACCGGCTGACCTCGCTGCTGGGTGGCCGCCACGCGTCCAAAGGGCAGTACACCCTGACCGTCCGCGCCGGCAACCGCGCCGTGACCCTGCACCTGAGCCTCTGAGCTCAGGTTCCGGTCGGGCCGAAACGCTCGGTCCGGATCCGCTCGGGCGCATGCCCGAGGTCGACCAGCCAACTCGCCGCCGCCTCGACGAACGCGTTCGGTCCGCACGCGTAGACGAGCGGCCGCCGGACCGGCGGGCCGGCGACCTCGGCGAGGAGCGCCGGGGTGATCCGGCCGGTGTGCCCGGTGTAGTCCTCGGGCCATTCCCGGGTCAGCGCGAAGCGGACGCTCGCCTCCTCAAAGGCTGAGGCGTAACCGAGCAGCTCGTCGCGGTAGATGATCTCCTCCTCCGAGCGCGACGAGTAGAGCAGGCGCGCCGGCACCGCGTGTGATCCCGCGGCCCAGTGGCGGAGCATCGAGCGCAGCGGCACCACGCCCGAGCCGCCGCCGATCAGCACCAGAGGCCCGCCGAGCGACTCCTCCCACACGAAGAAACCGCCGATCGGACCGCGCAGCTCGAGCTCGTCGCCGGGGCGCAGCTCCTCGACCAGGTACGGCGAGACCTCTCCGTCGTCCAGGCGCTCCACGGTCAGCACGAGCCGCTCGTCCTCGGGGGGCGAGGCAATCGAGTAGCTGCGCTCAGCCTGATAGCCGTCCTCGGCGGTCAGCCGCACGTCGACGTGCTGGCCGGCGAGGTGCCCGGGCCAGTCGGGCGGGTCGAGCACGAGGCTCGTCACCCGGGCTGTCTCGGGCACCAGCTCGCGCAGGCGCGCCGTCTGCCAGGTCAGTCGCCCTGGTAGCGCTGCTCGAGCCACGGGTCGCCGCGATTGTGGTAGCCGTAGGTCTCCCAGAAGCCGGGCTCGTCGTCGAGCGTCAGCGTCAACCCGCGGACCCACTTGGCGCTCTTCCAGAAGTAGAGGTGGGGGACGAGCAGCCGGGCCGGGCCGCCATGCTCGGGGTGAAGCGGCTCGCCGGCGAACTGGTAGACCACCCACGCCTTGCCATCGGTCACGTCGTTCAGGGGCAGGTTCGTGGTGTAGCCGCCGTCCGACCAGGCAGTGACGTACTCCGCCTCGGTCAGGACGCCCTCGAGCAGGGTGTCGACCGACACGCCTCTCCAGGCCGTGCCGAACTTCGACCACTTGGTCACGCAGTGAATGTCGACGGTGGGCGTCTCGGCCGGCAACGCGAGGAGCTCCTCCCACGTCCACGACGCCGACGCCTCGACCGCGCCGTCGATCCGGAAGGACCACTGATCGAGCGGTGTGTGCGGAGTTGGTCCGGCTGACAGGACGGGGAAGCCCGTCTCCGCGTACTGACCGGGCGGCAGGCGCGACGGGTCGACCACCGGCCGGCGCCGGCCGGTGAAGCCACGCGAGATCGGGGACATCAGGTGTCGCCGAGCGGGCGCCCTCGAGCCTCGACGATCGCGTGCCCGAACTGGACGCGGATCATCCACAGCTGCTTCTCGAGCTCGCGCACGACCTCGATCAGCACATCTTGGGAGGCGGCGTCGATCTCGCCCATGCGATCCATGCGCTCCCGCACCCGCTCCGCGACGTCGGCCAGGCGTTCGGTCAGCTCACGCACGACCACGTGGTCGAGGAGCGCTCCGCGCTCGAGTCGCGCGAGCCCGCTGCCGCCGACGGCCGGGCTCTGGCCATCAGGGGCGTAGCCCAGTGCCACCGCCCGCTCGGCCACCACGTCGGACAGCTCGCGCCACGAATCGACCAGCTCGTCGAGTTGCTCGTGCAGCGGCTTGAACAGCGTCCCCGTGACGTTCCAGTGCAGATGCTTGCCGAGCAGGGAGAGGTCGACCAGCTCGACCAGCGTCGCCTGGAGCTGGTTGCCGACGTCGTCGCGCTGATGCTCGCCGATGGGCGGAAGGTGTGCTTGCGTGGTCGATGACATCCGGCCTCCTTGTCTGGAGTAGAAAGATCCGCTGCGCCCGCTCGCAGCCCTCAGCTTAAACCCCAAGCGGCACCGGGTTCGATCATTTTCGGCTGCCCGGCGTCTGGGCACGGCACAATGGAGCGGTGACCGATCAACAACCGGCAGCCAGGACGTCGCAGACGGGCGAAAAGGCGGTCCCCCCCGCCCCGATGCCGCGCGACAAGCAAGGGTGGCGGGTGGCGCCGGCGCCCGACGGTCGCGGGATGCCCGAGGAGCACAAGCCGACTCCGCCGCACCGGTGGCGGGGCCTGTGGATCTTCTTCGTCGTGCTGCTGGCCCTGAACTGGCTGTCGGTGCTGGTGTTCCAGCCGTCGAGCCAACCGCGGGTCAGGGTCCCGTTCAACCCCTACTTCCTCAACCAGCTCCAGGGGGGCGAGGTGGGGTCGATCTCCGCCACCAGCGGCGCGATCAACGGGACGTTCAAGAAGAAGGTGCGCTACCCGCCGAACGACAAGAAGGCGACGCCCACCACCCTGTTCTCCACGCAGGTGCCTTCGTTCTGGAACACCAACGAGATGACCACGGAGCTCCGCGCCCAGAACGTGCAGGTAAACGCGAACAACCCCAACAAGGGAACCTCGGTGCTGGCCGAGCTCCTGCTCGGGTTCGGTCCGACCATCCTGCTCTTCGCCGTGATCTACTACTTCGCCCGACGCGCGATGGCGAGCGGGGGCGGGCTCGGCGGCCTCGGGCAGTTCGGCCGCTCGCAGGCGCGCCGGGTGGATCCCGAGAAGATCCGGGTCACGTTCGACGACGTGGCCGGGATCGATGAGGCCAAGGCCGAGCTGACCGAGATCGTCGACTTCCTGAAGACGCCCGATCGCTACGAGAAGCTCGGCGGGCGGATGCCCCACGGTGCGTTGCTTTACGGATCACCGGGCACCGGCAAGACCCTGCTGGCCCGGGCGGTGGCCGGCGAGGCGCACGCGGCGTTCTTCTCGATCGCCGCATCCGAGTTCATCGAGGCGATCGTCGGCGTGGGCGCCGCGCGCGTGCGCGACCTGTTCGCCAAGGCCAAGGAGGCCGCGCCGGCGATCATCTTCATCGACGAGCTCGATGCGATCGGCCGCTCACGCCAGGGATCGATCTCGGTCACCGGCGCCAACGACGAGCGCGAGCAGACGCTCGACCAGATCCTCACCGAGATGGACGGGTTCGAGCCGACTCAGGCGGTCGTCGTGCTCGGCGCCACCAACCGCCCCGAGATCCTCGATCCCGCCCTGCTGCGGCCGGGGCGGTTCGATCGCCGGGTGGCCGTGTCCGCGCCCGACCGGGCCGGCCGGAAGAAGATCCTCGAGGTGCACACGCGCTCGATTCCGCTGGGCGACGACGTCGACCTGGGTCAGCTTGCCTCGACGACGCCCGGGATGGTGGGCGCCGACCTGGCCAACCTGGCCAACGAGGCGGCGCTGACGGCCGCCCGGCGCGATCACGACAAGGTGCAGATGGCCGACTTCACCGATTCGCTCGAGAAGATCCTGCTCGGCGCGCCGCGGGGAATCCTGCTGAGCAAGGAGGACCGCGAGCGCACCGCCTACCACGAGTCCGGGCACGCGCTGGTCGGGATGCTCACCCCCGACGCCGACCCCGTGCGCAAGGTGTCGATCATCCCCCGTGGCCAGGCCCTGGGCGTGACGCTCTCGACGCCCGACGCCGATCGGGTGTCCTACTCGCGCGAGGAGCTCGAGGCCAAGATCAAGGTCTCGTTGGGCGGACGGACGGCGGAGGAGGTCATCTACGGGAAGATCACCACCGGGGCGGAGTCAGACATCCAGCAACTGACCCAGATCGCCCGTCAGATGGTGGGGCGGTGGGGCATGAGCGAGAAGCTCGGCCCGCTCACCCTGCTCCCCTCCGACGGTCAGGGACCGTTCCTCCCGGGGGCGAGCGAGACCTCGCCGCAGACCCAGTGGCTGGTCGACCAGGAGGTCCAGCGGATGGTCGAGGATCTCCACGCCGAGGTCACCGAGCTGCTGGGCAGCCATCGCGGCCAGCTCGAGAGCCTGACCCAGGCCCTGCTGGTGGCCGAGACGCTCGACGCGCCCGCGGCCTACGCCGCGGCCGGGGTCCCCATGCGCGTCCCGGAGCCCGAGCCAGAGCCAGAGCCCGAGCCCGAGCCAGCGGCGGCGGTACCGGCGTCCACCTAAAGAGCGCCTCGCTCGATGGCGTTCACGCCGGCCGAGCAGCCACTGAAAAAGATTTCCTCGCAAATTCCGGGTAGGCGTACACTGCCGCCCTCGCATGAGTCCGCTGCGACGCTTGTCCGACCTGAGCGTGCGACTGCCTCAGACACGCACGGCGCTCGCCTACGCCGAGGAGCGCCACGCCGGCCAGCGGCGCAAGGGGGACGGAGCCCCGTTCATCGAGCACCCGGCCGAGGTGGGCTGGCTGCTGTACAGCGCCGGCGCACCCGACCACGTGATCGCCGCGGGCGTCCTGCACGACACGATCGAGAAGGCCGGCGCCGACCTCGCCGATTTGCGGGAGCGCTTCGGCGAGCGCACCGCGACGCTCGTGGCGGCGGTCAGCGAGGACGACGGCATCCCGACCTACGCCAGGCGCAAGGCCGCGCTCCGCGCGCAGGTGGCCGCCGCCGGGCCCGAGGCGTTGATGGTGTTCGCCGCCGACAAGGTCTCGAAGGTCCGCGAGCTCACGCGCGATCAGCGCCGGCCTCAGCGGCGGCTTACGCATTACCGTCGCTGCCTGGAGCTGCTCGAGCGCCTGTTGATCGATTCACCGCTCGTCGTGCAGCTGAGGACCGAGCTCGACAAGCTCGCCGCGCCGGCCTTGGCCTGACTCTCAGACCATCGCGCCGAGGCGCTGGTGGACGAGCCGGACCGCCATCGACCCTTCGCCCACCGCCGAGGCCACGCGCTTGATCGACCCGGAATGGACGTCGCCCACGGCGAAGATCCCGGGCCGGCTCGTCTCGAGGAAGAACGGCTCGGTGCTGTACGCGACCAGGTCCTCGCCCTGGACGTCGCGCCCGGTGAGCAGGAAGCAGTGCTCGTCCATGGCCACGTGGCCGCGCAGCCAGTCCGTGTGCGGGTCGGCGCCGATGAACACGAACAGGGCCTTGCACTCGAGCTCGGAGCGGGTGCCGGTCCGAGCGTCGCGGACGACGACCGCCTCGAGCGAGTTCTCCCCCTTGAGCTCGACCACCTCGGTGTAGGTCATGAGCTCGACCTGGTCGCGACGGTCGAGCTCGTCGATCAGATAGCGCGACATCGACTTGGCCAGATCGCCTCCGCGGATCATCAGGCGGCAGCTCGCGGCCTGCTGGGACATGAACATCGCGGCCTGTCCGGCCGAGTTCCCCCCGCCGACGATCAGCACGGGGTCACCGGCGCATAGGTGGGCCTCGGACTGGGTGGCGGCGTAGTACACGCCGAGCCCCTCGTAGCGCTCGAGGTCGGGGAGCGGGAGCTTGCGGTACTGCGCACCGGTGGCGACGATGATCGTCCGCCCGTTGACCTCCGAGCCGTCTTTGAGCTCGATCGTGTAGTGGCCGTTCTCGGGGTGGAGCGCGACCGCCATCGCCGGGAGCACCATGCGCGCGCCGAACCGGCCCGCCTGGAGGATCGCGCGCTGGGCGAGCTCGCTGCCCGAGATCCCGGTCGGGAAGCCCAGGTAATTCTCGATCCGGGCCGAGGTCGAGGCCTGGCCGCCGAACGCGACCTTGTCGATCACCTGGGTGTCGAGGCCCTCGGAGGCGCCGTACACGGCGGCGGCCAGTCCGGCCGGGCCGGCGCCCACGATGACCAGGTCGCACATCGGCGGCGCGGCCCCGCTCGAGCCGAACCCGAGCATCGAGGCGATGTCCGCGTTGCTCGGGTTGCGCAGCACGCGCTCGCCGGCGATCACGACCGGCGTCTCGCAAGTCCCCACGCCGAGCGCGCGCAGGAGGGCGTCGGCCTCCTCGTCGTCCTCGACGTCCATCCAGTGATAGGGCGTTCGGTTGCGGGCCAGGAACGTGCGCACGCGGCGGGTGTCCTGGGTGTAGCGCGAGCCGACGACCTTCACCCCCGCCCCGATGTCGATCAGGATCGAGCGGCGGGACATGAACGCGCGGAGGATCAGGTTCGAGAGCTCCTCGTCCTCGGCCAGCAGCGCGCGCAGTCGCTCGGCCGGCACCTGGATGAGCTCGCCGGCGTCGCGCACCACCCCGCTCAGGTACGGCGGGGCGCCCGTGACCAGGTTGACTTCCCCCAGGAAGCGCTTGGGGCCGTGCACGGCGATCACCCGGTTGCCGTGGCCGTAGCCCTCGACGACGGCGACCGCGCCCGACTCGACCGCGAAGAAGTCGTAGCCGGCGTCGCCCTCGCGGAACAGGACCTCGCCCGACTCGACCGCGCGCGTGCGGCCGACCGCGCGCAGGCGCGCACGCTGCTCGTCGGTGAGGCGCGGGAAGGCGCCGTTGCGGTCGATCGGCTCCGCCATGCCGGCGCCGAGCGGCTCTGCGGTCGTCAGCGACTCGGTGGTGGTCACGAGCTCACCAGCCGGAACATCACGTCGTCCACGTAGCAGTAGGACCAGTCCTCGCCCGGCTCGACGGAGGTGACGATCGGGTG
This sequence comes from uncultured Solirubrobacterales bacterium, assembly GCA_963834625.1. GTDB lineage: Bacteria > Actinomycetota > Thermoleophilia > Solirubrobacterales > Solirubrobacteraceae > Palsa-465. Next base: position 924,344 of record CAWICM010000003.1, read on the forward strand.
GCTGGTCTCGTGGGCGTGGCGGGTGGCATGGCGGTTGGGTGAGGAGTCGCAGCAGCCGATGTGCCCACAGGTTCGGCACACGCGCAGGTGCAACCACGTCCCGCCGATCTTCAGGCAGTCCTCGCAGCCGGCGATGTGGTCGGGCCGCTCGACCTCGACCTGGTCGAGATGCGCGCAGGTGACCGCGCTCATGACCGAGCCGCCTTCACGCGCGGGTTGACCAACGGGGTGAGCGTGGCCTCGAGCCGATCCCTGAGCTGTTCGTACTGGGGAGGTAGCCGCAGCTGCTCGCCCAGGTGCTCGGGCTCCTCGTCGATGGCGAAGCCGGGGCTCGGCGTGGCCAGCTCGAACAGCACCCCGCGCGGCTCGCGGAAGTAGATGCTGAGGAAGTACTGGCGGTCGATCACCGGCGTGGGCCGCTCGCCGGCGGCGGCGAGTCGCCCGCGCCACGCGGCGTGCTCGTCGTCGCGGTCGCACCACGCGATGTGGTGCACGGTGCCCGCGCCCTGCAGGCCGACCGCGGCGGGCGGATCGTCGTAGCCGTAGGTGGCCGTGCGCGTGCCGCTCAGACGGTATTCGCCGGCCCCGACGCGCTCGAACCCCATCACCCCGGTGAGGATCGTGTGCTCCTCGTCGTCCGGGCCGTACGCCCGGACGCCGTCGAAGCCGAGCAGCGCGTGCTCGGGCGGGATGTCCTCCGCGCGGGCGGCGAGTGGCTCATCGTCGGTCTTGATGGCAGCCAGCTCGAGCCCGAGCCCCTCGGGGTCGGTGAAGCGAATCGCGCCCTCTGAGTCGACCTGCTCCACGTGGACGCCCTCGTCGGCGAGGCGCTCGGACCAGAAGGCCAGCGCCTCGTCGGAGCCCACGCGCCAGCGCAGCCGATGGATCATCCCCGCGCCGGGCCGACCGCGAGCCGCGTCGGGAAACTCGAAGAAGGTCAGGATCGATCCGGGCGCGCCGCGCTCGTCGCCGTAATACAGGTGGTAGACCTCGGGGGCGTCGAAGTTGACGGTCTTCTTGACCAGGCGCAGGCCCAGCACCCGCGCGTAGAAATCGACGTTGCCGGGCGCGTCGGCCGTGATGCACGTGATGTGGTGAATGCCGTCCAGTTTCATGTCCCTCGATTCGTACGCGACGCCTCACCACCACCATGACAAAGTCGTCAAGGGACGGCTGTCGGAGCGTGTGAAGTCGGCTACTGGAGGTAGCGCTCGACGGTGCTCGGGTCGCGGACGTGCGCGTCGTCGGGATTAGCCCCGGCGTCGCGCAGGGCACGCCGCTGGCGGAGCAGGTCCCAGCAGCGGTCGAGTTCGATCTCGACCGCTCGGAGGCGCTCCTGGTCGGCCTCGAGCCGGTCGGCGGCGTGCGTGTCGGCCTCCTCGCGCTGGCGAAGGCCGTGCTCCTCGGACACGAGCTTCTCGATGCGGTTGGCGATGCTCTCGTCGCTCATGTCCCCATCGTACGCCGGTCACCGATCGCGGTGGTGGTTCACGACTTCGATGTTGTTGCCGTCAGGGTCGAGGACGAACGCGGCGTAGTAGCCGGGGTGATAGCGCGGCCGCTCGCCCGGTTCGCCGTTGCTCTCGTAGCCGGCTTGGACGGCCGCGGCGTGGAAGCGGCGCACGTCACCGTCGTCGCGGGTGGGGAAGGCCATGTGCAGGTACTCGGTGGGGTCGCCGGGGAGCAGCGAGAACGAGCCGGTCTCGCCCCGGTAACCCACCCGTTCGTCGGTGTCGTGGTACTTGCGCAGGCCGGCGTGGGGGGCGATCGTGTCGTAGAACGCCCGGGCTTTGGCGAGGTCGGCCACGCGGATCCAGAGGTGGTCGATGATGCCCCCCTGCCGTAGTGCATCGTCGTGCACGGCCTCGATGCTGTTGCCGTCGGGGTCGAGCAGGAACGCGCCGTAGTAATCCGGGGCGTACTGAGGCCTGAGGCCCGGCGCTCCGTCGTCGCGGTAGCCGGCGTCGACGCCGGCCTGCCAGAACTGATCGACGCGTTGGCGATCGGGCGCGACGAGGCCGACGTGGAGCCGGCGCGTGACCGGGTGCTCGGAGTCGGCGCCGGTCACCATGAAGTCCCGCCACTCCGAGATCGTCCGGGTCCGGTAGCTCTGGTCGACGCCGAGGGTCTGCAGCACGGTGTTGTAGAAGCGCTCCGAGGCGGCGCGATCGGCAGCGCGTATCGTCACATGGTCGAACATGAATCCGACAATTTACGTCCCCGAGGCAGTGCTGTTCGACCAGGACGGGGTGCTGGTCGACTCCGAGGGCGCGTGGGATGCGGCGCGGCGGGCGGTCGTGGCGGAGAACGGCGGGCACTGGAAGGACGAGGCGACGCGGGCGATGATGGGGATGAGCGCGCCGGAGTGGTCGCGGTACCTGCGCGACGAGCTGGGGGTTGGGCTGGAGGCAGAGGAGGTCAGCGATCGGGTGGTGGCGAGGTTGCTGGCCGGTTACTCGCATTCGTTGCCGATGCTGCCGGGCGCCGTGGATGCGGTGAAGCGGATCGCCGCGCGTTGGCCGGTGGGCCTCGCGTCGTCGGCTAACCGTGAGGTGATCGATGCCGTGCTGACGGCGAGCGGGCTGGCGGGCGTGTTCGGCGCGACCGTGTCGGGCGAGGAGGTCGCGCACGGCAAGCCCGCCCCGGACATCTACCTGGAGGCGGCGCGCCGGCTCGGGGTGGATCCGGCGCGGTCGGCCGCGGTCGAGGACTCGACCAACGGACTGCGCTCGGCCGCGGCCGCCGGAATGCTCGTGGTGGCGCTGCCCAATCGCGAGTTCCCTCCGGAGCGCGATGCGCTCGATCTGGCCGCCGTGGTGCTCGACTCGCTCGATGAGCTTTCCCCGGCGCTTTTCGAGCGGGGGTAGCGTGGTCCGATGGCCGATCGGCGCAAGCAGCTGGCTCTCCTCGCGGCGATCATGGGCTCGTTCGTGGCCGGGCTCGACGCCACGGCGGTCAACGTCGCGCTGCCGGCGATCCGCGCCGACCTCGGCGGTGGGCTGGCGGGCCAGCAGTGGGTCTCGAACGCCTACCTGCTCGCGCTCGGCTCGCTGATCCTGATCGGGGGCTCGCTCGGGGACCTGTTCGGCGAGCGGCGAGTGTTCTCGATCGGAGTGGGCGGCTTCGGGGTGGTGTCGCTGCTGTGCGCGATCTCGCCGAGCATCACGTTCCTGATCGTCTGCCGGGCTCTGCAGGGAGCGTTCGGCGCGCTGCTCATGCCGAGCTCGCTGGCGGTCATCGTGGCCGCCTTCCCCCGCGAGGAGCGGGGCGGCGCGATCGGCTCCTGGACGGCGTGGTCGGGCATCGCCACCGTGATCGGTCCGCTGGCCGGTGGCTACCTCGTGGACTCCGTGTCGTGGCGGCTGATCTTCGCGATCAACGTGCCGTTCGTGGTGGCCACGCTGATGCTGGTCTCGATTGCCGTGCCTGCGCGGTCCGGCGATTCTCGGCACGTCCGGATCGACTGGCTCGGCGCGGTGCTCACGTTCCTCGGCCTGGCCGGTCCGGTGCTGGCCCTGATCCGCCAGCCCGTGGTGGGCTGGAGCAGTCCCGAGGTATGGGGTCCCGGCCTTGGCGGGTTCTTCCTGCTCGCGGTGTTCCTGGCCTGGGAGCGGCGCGCGCCGGCGCCGATGCTCCCGCTGGGCCTGTTCAAGCGGCGCAACTTCGCGATCGGCAACGTGCAGACGTTCACGATGTACGGCGGTCTCAGCATCACGTTCTTCCTGCTCGTGCTGTACCTGCAGGAGGTGGCGGGCTACAGCGCGCTCGACGCGGGGTTCGCGCTCATGCCGTCGACGATCGTGATGTTCCTGCTCTCCAAGCGCGTGGGCCGGTTGGCCGACCGCTTCGGGCCACGGCTGTTCATGGGGTTGGGGCCGCTGCTGGCGGCGGTCGGCCTGGCGCTCATGCTGCGCCTGGGCGGGCACGTGAACTACTTCACCGAGCTGCTGCCCGCCCTGATCGTGTTCTCGCTAGGGCTGGCGAGCACGGTGGCGCCGCTCACCGCGGCCGTCCTGTCCGACGCCGACGAGGCGAACGCCGGCATCGCCTCGGGGATCAACAACGCGATCGCGCGGGTGGCCGGCCTGGTGGCCATCGCGGCGGTCGGCGCGGTCATCTCGGCTCAGTTCTCCTCGTCGCTCGACCACAGCCTGGCCGGGGTATCGCTCCCGCCACCGGCGAGCCACGCGGTGGCCCAGGCCCGTCAGCAGACGCTGGCGCGGGCGCCGGCGTCGGCGGGGCCCGAGGTCGTTTCGGCCGTGGAGTCGGCGTCGGTGCACGCCTTCCACGTCGGGATCGGCATCTCGGCCACGCTCGTCGCGCTGGGCGGGCTGCTCGGCCTGGTCGGCATCCGCAACCCCAAGCGGGAGGTGAGCTGCGCCGACTGCGCCGGCGGCCAGCTCGCGGGTCAACCCCTCGACGCGGGGCAGGACAGACAGCTGACCGTCATGCCGGCGCCGGTCGCCGCGGACACCGTGGTCGTCTGATCGATGGGCGTGCCGCCCCACCGGGCGCGCGTCACGGAACCGGCCCCGACCAGCACGTTGACAGGTTTTCGCATCGTATGAGACTGTCGCGCAACGTCTACGCACCGGAAATTGGTTGTGATCGAGTCACAAACACCTTCGGGCGACGAGCCGTCGGGGCCCGAACTTTGGCGCTGAAGGGACGTCTGTGTTAAGTGGATCGCCAAAGTCCGCTGGATCGCCAAAGTCCGCGCAGCCGTTTCGGCTGGTTGTGCGTCACCAACAATCGCGATTGTTCATCCGACAGCGTCCATGCATGCATGGGCTTGAGGGCTACACGGCCGCCGCGACGACCGCCGGGAGGGCCGGCCTGCGAACCCGCCGGAAGCCGAGTCGCTCGAGCTCGAGCCCCGCGAGCGCGTAGGTCTCGAGCGATATGCAGTGCTCGATCACGACGAGCAGCGAGCGACCGTCGTCGAAGCGTGAGAGCACGCGGAACAGCCCCCGGCCATCGGTCAGGTAGCGACCCGGGGTCAGGGAGCGGCGGCGCAGTCGACGGAACAGCCACATCGTAAGTGCGAGTATCGGCAGCCGAGAGGGTCGACTGCAACCACCCGTCCGAATAGGAAGCGCCTATTGGACGCTTTGCGAGCGCTCGGCCTGGATCACGTGCGCCTGCGCGGCGTCCATCCAGATCTCCCAGCGGCCCGAGGCCGCCCCGCGGGGCTCGTTGAAGTGGTACGGCCGGCGTCCGGCGAACTCCATCCGGCGCAGGTGGCACACGCCGCCCAGCACCGAGGCGATCCGGCGGCGCGGCCAGCCGATCGCATCTTCGATCTCGGGGAACGGGCGCGGGCGGTCCGGCGCCTGCGCCAACCCATCGAGCAGCTCGCGCATGAGGTCGCTGCAGCGGTCGTAGAAGCGCGCGATCTCACCCGGCTCGTCCATCGCGTTCTCGGGCACGTACTCGGTGGCGATCCGGATGCGGGCGCGGGCGCGGGTAGTCATGGGGCGGCTCCGAGCATATTCCCGGCACGGCGCTTAGATTGCCTTTCGTGATCATCCGGCCCTGTCGCGAGGACGAGCACGAGGCGATCCTCGCCATCGTGAACCAGGCCGCGGAGGCGTATCGGGGCGTGATCCCGCCCGACCGGTGGTGCGAGCCATACATGCCTCGCACCGAGCTCGACGAGGCGATTGCCGCCGGCGTGGCGTTCTGGGGCTGCGAGGCCGACGGCGTGCTGGCCGGGGTGATGGGCATCCAACCGGTGCGGGACGTCGAACTGATCCGGCACGCCTATGTCCTCCCGGCGCGGCAGGGTGCCGGGATCGGGGGCGAGTTGCTCGAGCAACTGATGCGGCGCAGCACCCGGCAGGTCCTGGTCGGAACGTGGGCGGCAGCCGGATGGGCGATCGGCTTCTACCTACGCCACGGGTTCGCGCTCGTGGCGCCCGAGCAGGCCGCGGATCTGCTTCGACGCTACTGGGCGATCCCGGAGCGTCAGGTCGAGACCTCCGTCGTGCTGGCCAGGCCTCCGCTGACGGAACTCGGCGGGATGCCCGCCTCGGGCTGAAGTCCGCGGGGGCGCTGCCGATGACCAGGGGTGCCGGGTTCCCTCGACCCTTCGACGCCCCCGCGTGGACGTGCCATCAACGAGCGCCTTCACCCCTAGCCTCCCCGCCGCCACCGGCTCCCTCGCCGCTGCCATGGCCAGCCTGCCGCCCGCATCCGCGGGCGAAGGCACGCTCGCCGGCATCGCCGAGCAACTCGGAATGAGCGCCGAGGATCTTCAGGGTGCGCTCAAGCAGGGCCAGTCAATCGCCAGCCTGGCCGAGCAGCAGGGCGTGTCGCGCGAGTCGATCGGGACGTACATCGGGACCCAGATCCAGCGAGCGCGGCTCTACAGCGGCCAGCCGGCCCTCGATGACGCAGGTGTCGAGCGGCTGGTCAACCGGGCGCTCGACCGTGGTCGTACGACGCAGGACGCCGGAACTTCGACTCCGCCGGCCAGCTTCGAGGCGGCGGCCACGGCCTCGTACGCCAGCAACGCCCGGCCCCTGCCCCCGTCGACCACCCCGGCCGGCGGCACGGTCTCGCTGCTCGCCTGAGCGCAGATAGTCGCCATCCTTGCCGGATGGACCAGCGACGGATCGTGGCGATGGGCGGGGGCGGGTTCCTGATGGAGCCCGAGAACCCGCTGCTCGACCGCTTCGTGCTCTCGCTGGTGGACTCTCCGTCACCGCGCGTGTGCTTCGTGCCGACGGCTAGTGGGGACGCGGACGGACCCTTGGCGCGTTTCTACCACGCGTTCTCCACGCTGGACTGCCGGCCGAGCGATCTCCAGCTGTTCCACCGGACGGTCGGCGACCTCGAGTCGTTCGTGCTCGCCCAGGACGTGGTCTACGTCGGGGGCGGCAACACCGCGAACCTGCTGACGGTCTGGCGAACCCACGGCCTCGACCGGATCTTGCGCCGCGCGTGGGAGGAGGGCGTGGTCCTGTGCGGCGTGAGCGCCGGGATGAATTGCTGGTTCGAAGCTTCGGTCACCGACTCGTTCAGCATCGCGCAGCTCGCACCACTCCGCGACGGCCTCGGGCTGCTGCCCGGGAGCGCCTGCCCTCATTACGACGCCGAAGAACAGCGCCGGCCGACCTTCACAGGACTGGTGGCAGCCGGCGAATTGCCCGGCGGTTGGGCGGCCGACGACGGCGCCGCGCTGGTGTTCGCGGGACGGGAGCTCGTGGAAGTGGTTAGCTCGCGCCCTCACGCGGGTGCCTGCCGCGTCGAGCGAACACCGGACGGAGAAATGAGCGAGCGGCCGCTGCCGGCGCGCTACCTGAGCGTGCAGCCCAGCGACTGATAGAACTGCGCGGGTGCCTCGCGCGGTCCGCTTCGAGCAGTACGGCGACGCCGACGTCCTGAACGTCGTCGATGTGGAGCGCCCCGTACCGGGACCCGGTCAGGCGTTGGTCCGGGTGAAGGCGGCGGGGATCAACCCGGGCGAGGCCTCGATCCGGAAGGGGCTGTTGCACGACCGCTGGCCGGCCACCTTCCCGTCGGGGGAGGGCAGCGACCTCGCGGGCGTGATCGAGGAGGTCGGCCCCGGTGTCGACAGCGTCGCCGTGGGCGACGAGGTGATCGGGTGGACCGATGATCGGGCCAGCCACGCCGAGCTGGTGGTGGCAGCGGCCGAGCACCTGGTCGCCAAGCCGGCCGGCGTCTCGTGGGAGGCGGGCGGCGCGCTGTTCGTTGCCGGCGTGACCGCCTGGGCGGCGGTGCGCGCGGTTGGTCTATCGCCGGGCGACACGGTCGTGGTGTCGGGCGCCGCCGGAGGGGTCGGCTCGCTCGCGGTGCAGTTGGCCCGGCATGCCGGGGCGACAGTGATCGGGTTGGCTTCGGAGGCCAACCACGAATGGCTGCGCGAGCACGGCGTGACGCCGGTGGCCTACGGCGATGGCGTGGCCGATCGCATCCGAGAGGCCGCCGCCGACGGGAGCGTGGACGCCTTCATCGACACGTTCGGTGACGGCTACGTGGAGCTCGCGGTCGACGAGTTGGGCGTCGCCCCCGAGCGGGTCGACACGATCATCGACTGGGGCGCGGCCGAGAAGTACGGCGCGAAGATGGACGCGAGCACCGTCGGGGCCAGCCCCGAGGTGCTGGCCGAGCTGGCCGGGCTGATCGACCGCGGCGAGCTCGAGGTTCCGATCGCCGGGATGTTCGCGCTCGACGACGTGCGCGAGGCGTACCGCGAGCTCGAGCGCCGGCACACCCGCGGCAAGCTCGTCCTCGTCCCGTAACGCGCGGCGTCAGTACCGGATCCGGCCGTGGGCCTGCCAGCCGGCCAGCGCCAGCAGCGCGCTCATCGGCACGCCCCGCGCGCCGGAGAGCACGCAGGTGTGACCTTGCCGGAGCCAGGTGACCACGGGGCGCCCGCCGGTGCTCGAGCTGGCCAGCACGGTGCCGCCCCGGACGGTGGTGCCGGCGTCCGCGGCCGGTGGGAGCGCCTCACCGGGGACGATCGTGTAGGCGATGCGCTCTGCGCCGCGGCGGTAGAACACCGTCATGAGCACGCGGCCGTCGACGCGATCGGTGCGCGTCCCGGTGGCGTGCCAGCCGAACCGATCCTCCCAGTAGGGAAAGGCCAGCCCGGCCGCCTGCACGCGTGGCAGCGTCACCTGGTCCTCGGGCGGCTCGGCCACGGCTGCCGTGGCCGGCCGAACCGCGATCGTGGCCGCTTGCGCCACCGTGAGCGTGGCCTGCCCGCCGCCCAGCGCGGCGAGGGTCCAGACCATGGCTCCGGCCACGCCGGCCAGCCCGAGGCCGAGCGCCGGCGCCCGGTGGCGCTTGCGCGAGAGGAGCGCCGTGTGCTGGATGCGCAGGGTGACGGGTGCGCGCTCCCGTCGCGCGATCGAACGGGCGGCCGCCACCGCCCGGCGCTGCTCGCGCAGGCGGGCCTGGAGCTCGGGCGAGGCCGCCACGAGGTCCGCGATGCGCTCGCGGCGCGCCGTGTCGAGCGTTCCGTCGGCGAGGCGCGCGAGGTCACGGTCGATTGACGCGCCCCCACGCGAGTGACGACCAGGCACCCGCATGGCTTTCAGCGCGAGGACTCGTCGCCGAGCGAATGGGCCAGGCGCTGGCGGGCTCGGTAGAGGCGGGTCGTGATCGTGGCCTCGCGGACGCGCAGGGCGCGCGCGGCCTCGCGATAGGACAGGCCGACGACGTCGATCGCCACGAGCGCCTCGCGGAACGGGTCGGGCAGATCGGCGATCAGTGCGTAGAGCTCAGAGGAGTGCAGGGCGGCCTCGGGGCCGCGAGCCTTGCGGTCCTCGACGCGGTCGAGCTCATCGGGCAGGGCATCCGGGCGGGGGCGGCGCGCGGCGGCGCGCAGCCGCGAGAAGTGGGTGTTGCGCAGGACGCGCAGCAGGTAGCCGAGGTCCTCCTCGGAGCGCAGCATGCGAGGCTTTTGCAGCACGCGCGCGTAGGTCTCCTGGACCAGGTCCTCGGCGTCCTCGCGCGAGCCGCAGAGCGCCCAGGCCGCGCGGTACAGGCGGTCGAGGTGGTCACCGAGGTGGTTGGGATCGAGGCGGCGCGCCGAGGTGCCGACGCCGGTGGCCGCGGTGGCGGCGGCGCGCGGTAGCGCATGGTCGGCGGCGATCGGCATCTCCTAGGCAGACCCCGCGCCCTCGGAGAACCTTCCCGGCCGCCCCGGGATCGTTGCGACTGAGGTTTCGGGGAATTATTCCCGGTTTTCTCAGACTCGCAGGGTGCTACGCGGCAGGCAGGCTGAACCGCACCCGCGTGCCCACCGCCGCCTCGGCGAGCCAGATGCGCCCGCCGTGCGCCTCCACGATCGCGCGCGAGACGGCGAGCCCCAAGCCGGCGCCCGGGCTGGTCCGCGCCGCGTCCGTGCCCCCGCGGTAGAACGCGGTGAACACCCGCTCGCGCTCCTCGGGCGCGATGCCGTCGCCGGTGTCGGCGACCTCGAACTCGATCCCGGCCGCCACCGACTCCGCCCGCACGACCACGCTGCCGTCGGCCGGCGTGTGGCGGATGGCGTTCTGGATCAGGTTGAAGAGGACCCGCTGGAGCTTCTCGGGGTTGGCCTGGGCGGGCTTCAGCGTCTCCGGCACCTGGGCCAGGACGGCCACGCCCTTGGCCTCGGCCTGCACGCGCATCGCCTCCACGGTCTCGCCGACCAGTTCCTGGAGCGGCACCTGCTCGCGCGTCCAGCTGATGTCGCCCGCCTCCAGGCGGGAGAGCTCGAACAGATCGTCGATCAGCACGCTGAGTGCGTCGATGTGGGTGCCCATCCGGCGCAGGTAGGCCCGGCGGGTCTCGGCGTCCTCGACGATGTCGTCGCCGATCGCGTCGGCGAGGAGGCGCAGCGAGGTGATCGGGGTGCGGAGGTCGTGCGAGACCGCGGCGATCAGATCCCGGCGGGCGGATTCCGACTGATCGCGCCCGGCCTCCTCCTCACGCAGCTGGTAGATCATCGCGTTGGCCGCCGTGGCCAGCTCGGCCAGCTCGTCCTGGGCGGTCGTCTCGATCGTCACCTCGCGCCGGCCCCGCCCGACCGCCACCAGCCCATCGCGGATGGCCTCCACGTCGCGCATGATTCCGCCGGCCACCAGCCGGGCCGCGACGATCGCGATCAGACCGGCGCCGATGACGATCGCCGCCACGATCGCGACGCCGCGCTCGGACACCACCATCAGGTCGTCGCCCACGACGAGCGCGGCCAGGACCGGGGCGACCACGATCGCCACCACCAGTGCGAACTGGCGCCTGAGCGATCCCGCGCGGGCGCGGATCCGTCCGACGGGATCCCGTGGCGTCATGGCTGGAAGCGGTAGCCCACGCCCCACACCGTCTGGATGTGGCGGGGCCGGGCGGGGTCGGTCTCGATCTTCGAGCGCAGCCGCCGGACGTGAACGGTCACCGTGGAGGTGTCGGTGTAGAACGAGTACTGCCACACCGCGTCCATCAGCTGGTTGCGCGAGAACGCCTGGCCCGGGTGGCGGGCCAGGAACAGCAGCACGTCGAACTCGCGGTGCGTGAGCTGGACCTCCTCGCCGCGAACGAACACCTGACGGGCGCCCGGGTCGAGGGTCATGTCACTCAGCTCGATCGGCGCCTCCTGGGTGCGCGAGTTGTCGAAGCGGCGCAGCACGGCGTCGACTCGCGCGACCAGCTCGGCCGGCGAGAACGGCTTGACCACATAGTCGTCCGCGCCCAGGCGCAGCCCGATCACCCGATCGTTTTCCTCGCTCTTGGCCGTGAGCAGGATCACCGCCACGCGGTCGCGGTCCTGGTCGCGCAGCCGGCGCATGACTTCGAGGCCGTCGATCCCGGGCAGCATGAGGTCGAGCACCACCAGGTCCGGGCGCTGCGCGGCCGCGGCGTCGAGGGCCTCGCGTCCGTTCGCGGCCACCCGGGTCGCGTAGCCGGCGCGGTTCAGGTAGCGGGCGACGACCTCGGTGATCGTCGGCTCGTCGTCGACGACGAGCACCGAGCCCCGGATGTGGTCCTCCATGTTCCGGATTGTCGCAGCGGCCGGGTGGCGCGTGGGGCGAGCAGGCCGCGCCTTCACGGGTTGTTCAGATCCGGGAAGCAACCCTCGGCCACCGGCGTCCTTTGAGACAAGCCACCACACGCCGGGGGTCAGGAGACAACATGAGATACCTACGCATCGCAGTCTGCGCCGTCTTGCTCACGCTCATCGTGAGCGCCTGCGGCGCCTCCTCATCCACCTCGACCCAGAGCGTGGCGGCGAGCAGCAGCACCTCGACGACGCAGTCCACGGCGGCCGCGACCACCGCCGCCAAGGCCAAGCCGAAGGCGAAGCACAAGGCCAAGCGACACGCCCACGCAAAGCCGGCCGCGCACAAGGCGGCCGCGACCGCGGTGCCGACCGCCCAGACCAGTACACCGCCGCCCACGACGACGACGCACGCCGTGGCACCACCGCCCGTCACCACGCACGCCGCGCCGCCGCCGACCACCACCACGCACGCCGCGCCGCCTCCGCCTCCCCCGCCGGCCACCACCACGCACACGACGGCGCCCACCGGGAGTTGCATCCCGCAGGGCGGCGGCGGCGACGCCGACGGCGATAACCACGGCGCGCCGAGCGACGGCGACGGCTGCCTGTAGTTCGCGGATTGACAAGCCGCTTGACTCGGCCGCGGGTATCCTGCGCCCGAGTCGATGATCGGCGACATTCTTCGGACGCCCCGCCCTGACTGGCGCGAGACCACCGAGATCGGGCGGTTCATCAACTGGCTGCGCGACGAGCGCGGACAGGAGCTGAACAACTACGACGAGCTGTGGCGCTGGTCGGTGGGCGACCTCGAGGGGTTCTGGGGTGGCGTGTGGGACTTCTTCGGCATCCGCGCCAGCACGCCGTATGAGCGGGTGCTCGGCCAGGCGGCGATGCCGGGAGCGCAGTGGTTCACCGGCGCGCGGCTCAACTACGCCGAACACCTGGTGGGCCGCGAAGAGGACCTCGACCGCGTCGCGGTGGTGGCCCGCTCCCAGACCCGGCCGGCGCGCGAGGTGACGTTCGCCGAGCTGCGCGACCTGGCCGGCCGCGTGCGCGCCGGACTGCAGCGCCTCGGGGTGTCCAAGGGCGATCGGGTGGCGGCCTACATGCCGAACATCCCCGAGACGCTCGCCGCGTTCATCGCCACGGCCAGCCTGGGCGCAATCTGGGCCACCTGCGCGCCCGAGTTCGGCGCCCGCAGCGTGGTCGGCCGGTTCGGGCAGATCGAGCCGAGTGTGCTGCTCACGGTCGGCGGCTACGGGTATCGCGATCGCTATGTCGATCGGCGGGCCGAGGTCGAGGCGATCCGCGCCCGGCTGCCCACGCTCCAGCACGTGGTGAGCGTTCCCTACGGCGAGGCGCGCGTGCCCGACTCGGTGGCGTGGGAGGACCTGACGGCGGAGGCCGAGACGCTGCAATTCGATCCGGTGCCGGTCGATCACCCGCTGTATGTGCTGTTCTCCTCGGGCACGACCGGCCTGCCCAAGGCGATCGTCCATGGTCACGGGCTCCAGCTGATCGAGCATCAGAAGAACCTCGGGTTCGGCTGGGACCTCAAGCCGGGTGGCCGGCTGCTCTGGTTCTCGACCACCGCGTGGATGATGTGGAACGCGCTGGTGGCCGCGCTGCTGTTGCGTTCCTCGATCGTGATGCTGGACGGCGATCCCGCCTGGCCCGACCTGCTCGAGCAGTGGCGGCTGGCCGAGGAGCTCCAGCCGAGCGTGATGGGGGTCAGCCCGGCCTACCTGATGGCCTGCCGCAAGGCCGGCGTGCAGATGGGGCGCGACTGCGACCTGAGCAGCATCCGGGTGTTGTGCACGGCGGGATCGCCGCTGCCACCCGAGGGCTACCTGTACGCCTACGAGCAGCTCGGCCCCGACCTGTTGCTCAACAACGGCTCGGGCGGGACCGACGTGTGCACCGGGCTCGTCTCGGGCGACTTCGCCCAGCCGGTGTACGAGGGCGAGATCACCGGGCCGTGCCTGGGGATCGACGTGCACGCCTTCGACGAGGAGGGCAACGACGTCCCAGTCGGCGAGCTGGGCGAGATGGTCATCACCCGGCCGATGCCGTCGATGCCGGTCGGCTTCTGGAACGACCCGGATGGCGAGCGCTACCGGAGCTCGTACTTCGATCGCTACCCCGGCGTGTGGCGCCAGGGAGACTGGATCAAGTTCACCGAGCGGGGGAGCTGCGTGATCACCGGCCGCTCCGACGCCACCCTGAACCGCGGCGGGGTGCGGCTCGGCACCGGCGAGTTCTACGCGGTCGTCGAGGACATCCCCGAGGTCGTCGACGCGCTGGTGGTGCACCTCGAGGACGGGAGCGGCGGCGCGGGCGAACTGCTGCTGTTCGTGGTCCCGCGGGAGGGCGCGGTGCTCGACGAGGACCTGCGCACGCGGATCGCGCGCGCGCTGCGCTCAGAGCTCTCGCCGCGGCACGTTCCCGACACGATCGTCTCGGTGCCGGCGATCCCGCGCACCCTGACCGGCAAGAAGCTCGAGGCGCCGGTCAAGCGCATCCTGCTCGGCGAGGCCTCCGAGCGCGTGGCCAGCCGCGACTCGCTGCTCGATCCGGCCGCCCTCGACGCGTTCGTCGCCCTGGCCGCCGAGCGCACATCCGTCTAGGACGGCTCTGGACCGGCGCTAGGATTGGTCGGCGAATCGGATAATTCGCGTCTGATCACGGAGAGATCGAGAGAGAGGACAGCTGCCCTGGCCCACACGCTCGAATCCGCTGTGGCGCCGTCCCCGGCGGTCCGCGAGCCGGAGCGGTGGCGCGCCGCCGGCGCCGACACGGCCCGCCGCCTCGGCTCCTGGGCGGACATCCTGGCCGCCACGCATCTGGCCTTCGAGGTCCACGCCACCCACCAGACGCCCGGTGTCTTCCGCGGGGCGGTGACCCGCCGGCCGATCGGCGACCTGATGCTCGTCGACTGTGCCGCCTCGCCGTTCCTGGGCCATCGCGGACGGGCGGTCATGAGCCCCGAGACCAACCAGGAGGACATCCTGGGCTTCCAGTTCGTGTGCCGGGGAATCGAGACCGTGCACGAGGGGTCGCGCAGCCTGGCCCTGACCGCCGGCGACGTCGTGCTGTGGGACGGCCACCAGCCCACCGACGTGGAGATCGTCGAAGCGTTCCACAAGCGCACGCTGATCTTTCCCCGCGAGCGGGTGCTGGCGGTGTGCCCGCGGCTGGCCGAGCTCCGCGCGCTCCCGCCGCTGAACGACAGCGGCCCAGCCCGCCTGCTGGTTCGCTACATGAACGCCCTGGCGCTCGAGCAACCGCGGCTCGAGGCGGCCGCCGGGGTGGCCGCCGCCAACGCCGCGCTCGAGCTGCTCCGGGCGGCCGTGGAGCCCGCCGTGCCGAGCGGCCGGGCCGCCACCCGCGAGGCGATGCGAGCCGAGATCCGGCGCTACGTGCGCAACCACCTGCAGGATCCGGCGGTCGGCCCTGCCTCGATCGCCCGCGCCTATGCGATGTCGGTCCGCGCGCTGCACGCGCTGTTCGAGGACGTCGACGAGTCGGTGGCCGGACTGGTGCGCGCCGAGCGGCTGGCCCGGTGCCTCGAGGACCTGCAGCGGGTGAACGGAGGCTCGGTGACCGACATCGCGTTCCGGTGGGGGTTCTGCGACGCGGCGCACTTCTCGCGGGTGTTCAAGCGCGCGTTCGGGGTCACGCCGAGCGACGTGCGCCACCAGGCGCGGGGTTCCGACTAGGAACGGCGATCGAGAACCCGGACGGCCTTGCCCTCGCTGCGGGGCACGGTGCCCGGGTCGAGCACGGCCACGACGATCCGCACGCCCGTGCTCTCCTTGAGCAGGGTTTCGAGATCGTTGGCCAGCGCGCCGCGGTCCACGTCGGACGTCGCCGGCTCGCACTCCAGAGACAGCTCGTCCATCGGGCCCGTGCGCTCGAGGACGAGCCGCCAGTGCGGCGCCACGCCATCGACGCTCAACAGCAACTGCTCGACGTGCGAGGGGAACAGGTTCACGCCGCGGATGATCATCATGTCGTCCCGGCGCCCGCCCAGCCGAAGGAGGCGGGCGGTGGTCCGGCCGCACGGGCATGGGTCCTGGGTGACCGCGCCAAGGTCGCCGGTCCGGTAGCGGATCAGCGGCAGCGCCTCCTTGGTCAGGGTCGTGAAAACGAGCTCCCCGTCGGCGCCGGCGGTTACCGGTTGCTCGGTTTCCGGGTCGATCACTTCAACGATGAAGTGGTCCTCGTTGACGTGGAGACCGTCACGCGCGTTGAGGCACTCGGTGGCGACTCCCGGCCCGCACATCTCCGAGAGCCCATAGAAGTTGATCGCCTTGATGCCGAGCGCACGGTCGATCTGGGTTCTGAGTCCCTCGGTCCACGGCTCGCCGCCGAACAGACCGAGCTCGAGCGAGGTGTCGGCCGGGTCGACGCCCGCGTCTTGGAGGGCCTGCGCGATCACCAGCGCGTACGAGGGCGTCGACACGAGCACGTGGGCGCCGAAGTCGCGCAGCAGCATCGCCTGGCGCGCGGTCATGCCGCCGGAGACGGGCACGACGGTGGCGCCGATCCGCTCGCCGCCCTGGTGGAACCCGAGACCGCCGGTGAACAGCCCATAGCCGTTGGCGTTGTGGATCAGCATGCCCGGCCGCACGCCGGCCATCGTCATGCAGCGGGCCATCAGCTCGGTCCACGTCTCGAGGTCGGCGCGCGTGTAGCCGACCACGGTGGGCTTGCCGTGCGTTCCGCTCGAGGCATGCACGCGCACGATCTCCTCGCGGGGCACCGCGAGCAGCCCGAAGGGGTAGTTCTCGCGCAGGTCGGACTTCAGCGCGAAGGGAATGCGCGTCAGATCGTCGAGCGACTGCACGTCTCGCTCGGAGTCGATGCCGGCCTGGTGTAGGCGATCGGCCCCGAGGGGCTGTCGGGTCAGAACGCGGGCGACGGTGGCGCGCAGGCGCTCGAGCTGGAGGGCTTGCAGGTCCTCGCGCGGGAGCGTCTCGGCGGGGTCCCAGATCTGCGGGGTTTCAGAGACTCCTGCGGTCAGCGTCCCAGTGCTCCTCGAGGTTGCGCACGAGCGCCGGGCTCAGGTGGCAGTAGGCCTGCTCGCGCGCGTACGTGGCCATGTACTGGCGGAACAGGTCGAGCGGCTCCTGGCCGACTCGGATCGCGCTGCGGTTGGCCGCGGCGTTGATCAGCCCCGAGCTGGTCAGCGCGGTGATTCGCGAGTCGATGGCTTCGTCTATCTCGCCGGGGTTCACGATCTCGTCGCAAATCAGATCGGCGTCCGGCTCGCCGGCCGTCCACTCGCGGCCGGATAGGATCGCCTGGCGCGCCGCCCGGTCGCCGACGAAGCGCGGCAGGCGCAGGTTGGAGGCGCCGGGGATGATCCCCTCCTTGCGCGCCGGCAGGTACAGCCGCGCGCCGCGCACGGCGATCACGTGGTCCATCACGTGCAGGAGCTGGCAGGCGCCGCCGATGGCGAACTTCTCGACTCCGGCGATCCACAGCTTCTCGATTGGGCCCCGCCCGCCCTCGGCTCCGCCCCCGGCCAGCCCCCGGTAGATCTTGTTCACGTAGCCCAGATCGCGGATCACGTAGAACAGGAAGTCGATCCGCCCGTAGTAGAGGTGGGTCAGGTTGATGCCGGCGCCGAACGGGCGCTCGCCGGCGTAGCGCGGGTGGTCGACCACGCCACCTCGGAACACGCCCACCTGGATGTCGGGGTCGAGCAGGACCAGGTCGACGGCGGCCTCGGTCTGCGCGAGCGTCGTCCCGTCCTCGGCGTTCAGGTGGCGCGGATTGCACAGCTCGAGCACGCCGGCGGGACCGGTTCGGGTGACGCGCGCGGCGCCCAGGTCGACGCTGCCCTTCGTGCGCAGCTCGTCAAGGTGCTCCTGGGCGAGCTGGGTCGGTTGCAGCATCGACTCGACCAGATGGCGCCCGATCCTCGGGATGGCCAGGATCTCCGCGGTGAGCAGCCCCTGGGGCAGCTCGACGCCGGTCTTCTCGGAGAGCTTTCGCTCGCGCTCGGCCTCTACCTCGGCCCGGGTCGGCACCAGGCCGGGCACTCGCTCGGCCGCCTCGTAGAGCAGGTCGTCGAGCCGGACGGTCTTCGTGCAGGCGTCGGTCAGCTCGTCGTAGAGCTCCTCCACGGAGAGTCCGGCGTTGGCGAGGATGGTGGCGGGGCTCTGCTGGTCGGTCGTGGCCATAGCTGCAGGATAGGTCGGGACGGCTCTTACAACACGTCCAGTAGATCCGCCACGCCGTCGATCACCGCATCGGGGCGCTGGCGCTCGGGCAGCTTCTCGACGTCGATCGTCCCGCTCATCCCGCTGCGCACGAGCACGGTGCGCGCACCGCCCATCCGGCCGAGTGCGATGTCCATGCTGGCGTCGTCGCCGATCACGGCGATCTCGTTCGTCGGCAGGCCGAGACGCACGCTGACCTCCTCGACCGCCGCCCGCGACGGCTTGCCGACGATCCTCGGGCGGGCGCCCGTGACCTTGGCGATCCCCGCCGTGACCATCGCGCCGCGGCTGAAGATGATCCCGTTCGCGCCGGCGTAGCCGCGCGCGTAGCTGCCGGTCAGCAGGGGCGCGCCGCGGGTGATTGCGCGGGCCGCGCGCTCCATGTCCTTCAAGTCGGCCTCGTCTACGTGGGCGACGAACACCACGCCGGCGTCCTCGCCCTTGGCCTCGGGAATCCCCGCCGCGACCATCCGCGCCCGGATCACGTCGTGAGCGAACAGCAGCGCCGGGCGGTCCCGATAGCGGCGGCGGATGTAGGTGATCGCGCTCTCGACCGGCGTGAGCATCTCGTGATCCTCCACGGGGATGCCGTCCTCGCGCAGGCCGCCGGCCATCGCCTCCGACGTGACGTGGCTGCCGTTGGTGAACACGGCGAGCGGGCGACCCGAGGCTCGGATCCGCTCGAGCACCTCCACCGCGCCGGGCTGGGGGTGCGCGCGCCCGTCGGGTCCGCGATGCGCCAACGTCCCATCCACGTCGAACACGAAGCCGCGGACATCCCGCAGCAGCCCGTCAAGCACGGCGCCACACCACCGTGTCTCCGTTCTGGGTGAGCTCGAACTCGGAGATCGCGGGCCGGCGGGCCAGCTCGTTCAGCAGGCTGACGAGCGGGCTTCGCCCCGGCCGTGCGGCGGGGGCCGGCGCGGCCTTGCCTCGCGCCTCGATCATCGCGTCGACCTGTTCCTCGGGCATGGTCAGGCGCAGAAGCAGCTCCTCCTCGGGGATCCGCCGGCCGAACCGCTCGCGCGCTCCCTCGAGGCTGATTGGCTGCAGGTCACGCAGCTTCGCGGCTTGGGGACGGGACAGGACGCGCTCGGCGATGTCCGGGTCGACGGGCGCCGCGGGCTCGCCGTAGTGACCGAGGAAGTAGCGCACGGTCTCGTCCGACACGTTGGCCCAGCGCTCGGGATCGATCACGTTGCGGGCGGCCTGACTGGCCATGAACTGCGAGACCGGCGTGACCAGGATCGGATAGCCCATCTCGGCCCGCACGCGGGTCACCTCCTCGAGCACGGCGTCGAACAGCTCGGGACGGCGGAGCTCCTCGAGCATGCGCCGGGTGGTGGTGACCATCCCCCCGGGGAGCTGATGGCGGTAATAGGCGGCGTCGAATTCCCGCGGAGCGCCCGGCGGCAGGCCCTTGGCTCGGGCCAGCTGGTGAAAGTGCTCGGCGACGGCCGCCTCGGCCTCGAGGTCGAGGTCGTGCGAGAAGCCGCTCGCCTCGAGGTTGCGGACGGTGCTGATGACCTCGGGCTGTGAGGTCCCGCGCGAGAGCGGTCCCGACGCGGTGTGCACGACCTCAAAGCCGGCCTTGACGCCCTCCACGTAGACGAACGGAGCCATCCCGATCGTGCAGTGGCTGTGCAGCTCGACGGTTCTCTTGCCGGCTGCCTTGACGAAATGCGGAGCGAGCTCCCTGACCGCGTCGGGCGTGAGCAGGCCCCCGGGGTCCTTGAGGTAAAGCCGGTCCATGTCCGGGCAATCGGCCAGCGCCATCGCGCGCTCCGCGTAGTACTGGTGGGTGTGCACGTCGCTGATCGAGTAGGTGAGCCCGATGACCACCTCCTCCATGCCCTCGCGGCGCGCCATCGCGGCGATGCGCCTGAGCCGTTCCGGATCGTTGGACGGGTCGGCAATCTGCATCCGCCGCACGCCGTTGCGCGCCACCAGCCGGAAGGCGAGCGCGATCACGTCCTGGTCGGCCGGCACCCAGGAGATGAACCGCATGCCGGTGGTGATGATGCTGAGCGGCGTGTTCGGCATCGCGGCGCTGACCAGCCGGATGCGTTCCCAAGGGTCTTCGCGGTGGAAGCGAACCGACACGGCCATGTGCGTGCTGGAGGTGAAGTCGCACGCGTGGTACCCGACCCGGTCGACGGTGGGCGCAATCGCCAGCACGTCGGGCGTCGTCAGGCCGGTGGCGCTCCACAGGCTCTGATTGCCGTCCCGCATCGTTGTGTCGACGAACTCGATCTTGCGGCTCAAACGATCGCCCGCTCCAGCCAGTCGGTTCTCACCGCGCCGTGGCGGAAGTCGTCGTGGCCGAGGACGCTGATCAGCAGCGTGCGGTTGGTCTCGACTCCCTCGACGTCGAGGTCCTCGAGCGCCTCGAGCAGGACGTCGATGGCGGCGTCCCGCCCCTCGGCGTGTGCGATCAGCTTGGCCATCAGCGAGTCGTAGTAAGGCGGGATCACGCCGCCCGCGCAAAGGTGGGTGTCGACGCGCAGCTGCAGCAGCTCGGGAATCGAGAACAGCGACAGCGTGCCCGGGCTCGGCATGAAGCCCCGCGCCACGTCCTCGGCGTTCAGACGGCACTCGATGGCGTGGCCGTCGAAGACGACGTCGTCCTGGGTGAAGCCGAGCGGCCGGCCTTCGGCGATGCGGAGTTGCATCGCCACCAGGTCGCGTCCGGTGACGGCCTCGGTGACCGGATGCTCGACCTGGATCCGGCAGTTGATCTCGAGAAAGAAGTGCTCGCCGGTGTCGGCATCGACCACGAACTCCACGGTCCCCAGGTTGCGGTATGAGATCGCACGGGCGAAGGCGACGGCCTCGGCGTACAGAGCGTTCCGCGTCGCGGGCTCGAGCGTCGGGGCGGGCGCCTCTTCGATCACCTTCTGGTAGCGGCGCTGCACCGAGCAGTCGCGCTCACCCAGGTGGACGACCTCGCCCCGCTCGTCGGCGGCGATCTGCACCTCCACGTGGCGGGCAGCGGCGATGAACCGCTCCAGGTACAGGCGCTCGTCGCCGAAGGCGGCGCCCGCCTCGCTGCGGGCCAGGCTGAGCAGGCCCTCGAGCTCGTCGGGGTCGCGTGCGAGCTTGATGCCACGGCCGCCTCCGCCGCCGGCCGCCTTCACCAACAGGGGATAGCCGATGCGCTCAGCGGCCTCGAGCGCGTTGGCGGCCGAGTCGACCTCCTCGCCGGGGAGGATCGCGACGCCCGCCCGGGCCGCCTCCTCGCGGGCGCGCAGCTTGTCGCCGCTCAACTCGATCACCTCGGCCGGCGGTCCCACGAACGTGATGCCGTGCTCCCGCGCCCGCGATGCGAGCTTCGGGCTCTCCGACAGGAAGCCGTAGCCGGGGTGGATCGCGTCGCAGCCGGTGCCGAGGGCGGCCTGCACGACGAGGTCGTCGCGCAGGTAGCTCTCTGACGCGGAGGCCGGGCCGATGCAGACGGCCCGGTCGGCCCGCCGCGCGGCCAGGCCGTCGCGGTCGGCCTCCGAGGTGCCGACGACCGTTTCGATCCCGAGCTCCTGGCAGGCGGTGACGACGCGCAACGCGATCTCGCCCCGGTTGGCCACGAACACGCGCTTGATCCGCTTCATGCCGGCTCCACCCGGAACAACGGCTCGCCGTACTCGACGAGCTGCGCGTTCTTGGGGATGACCTCGGCCACCGTCCCGGACACGCCGGCGGGCACCGAGTTCATCATCTTCATGACCTCGATGATGCACACGATCGTGTCGAGCTCGACCTTCGAGCCCACCTCGACGAACGGCGGCTTGCCCGGCGCCTCGGCCCGGTAGAACGTTCCGAGCATCGGGGCGGGGATCGAGACGAGGCCTTCGCTGCCGTCCTCGCCGGGCGCGGCGGATGCCGAGGCCTCGGGGCCGCCCGGCGGGTGCCGCACCGCCGCATTCTCGGGGGCGGATGGAACCCGAGGGCGGCCCGACGCCTCGGCATCCCCCCCACCACCCTTGCGAACGTAGAGCGAGAAGCCATCCGTCTCGATTTGGAGTTCAGCCAGGTCGGACTCGTCGATGATCCGCAGGATCTCCCGGACGTCTTCGTCGCTCAGCGCCATTGCTACTCGGAGCGCGGGCCGGCGCCGAAGGTGCTCATGATCAGCGACATCGCGGACTCCGCCTTGGGCTTCTCCTGCTTCTTGGCCACCGCGGTCACCGGGCGCGCCTGCACCACGAACAGGGCGTCTTCGTCGTCTCGGGCGATCGCCCACTCGATGTCCTGATGGCAACCGAAGTGGCGCTCGACGTTGCGGGCGACTTCAACCAGGCGTTCGAGCGCCGGCAGGTCAAGGCAGCGTTGCTCGCGCCGGTCATCCGGGACCGCGACGCGCACCGCGCCGTCCCCACCCGCGTCGGGGACGTACTGCACGTCCTTATCGTGCACGTGCTCGCGCACGACCTCGCGCGTGACCTTGCTGACGAGGTACTCGTCAGGCGTGACCTCCCCACCGACCACGGCCAGCCCGAGGCCCCAGCTGGCGTTGATCGCCACCATGCTCGGATCGCCGCTCACCGGGTTGCAGGTGAACATCACGCCCGAGACCTCGGCGTCAACCATCCGCTGCACCGTGACGCCCATGGCGGGTGGGCGGGTGGCGTCGCCGAGGCGCAGGCGGTAGCTGATCGCCGGCGGGCTGTACAGGCTGACCCAGCAGTCGCGCACCGCGTCGCAGACGTGCTCGGCCCCGCGCACCCAGAGATAGGTCTCCTGCTGGCCGGCGAAGGTGGCGTCCTGGCTGTCTTCGCCCACCGCGCTCGAGCGGACGGCGACCGGCGGCGAGTCCTCGCCGAGCTGCGCGTATTGCTCGGCGATCTCCCGGCGCACGGGGTCCGGCACCGGGGCGAAGCGCATGGCCTCGCTGATCGCGTGCGAAGCCCGGCCGATCGCGTCGACGTCCCCCGTCGAAACGCCCGAGAGAGCGCTGGTGATCCGGTCCTGCAGGCCGGCGTCGCGCACGAACACCTCGAACGCGGCGGTCGACAGCGCGAAGCCGGGCGGAACCGGGATCCCGGCCGCCAGTAGCTCGCCCAGGTTCGCGCTCTTGCCGCCGAAGGCGGGCTCGTCGCTGCGAGCGAGCTGGTCGAGCAGCCGGACGTACTCCGCGGTCACTACCCCTCCCGGCCGTCGAGGAGGGTGACCGTGCCCTCCGAGCCGTCGACCCGGATCGTCTGCCCGGTCTTGATCGATGAGGTGGCGCGCCCGGTTCCGACCACCGCGGGGAGTCCGTACTCGCGGGCGACGATCGCCGCGTGGGACATCACGCCGCCCACGTCGGTGACCGTGGCCTTGATCTTGGAGAAGATCGGGGCCCACGCCGGCGACGTAGAGCCGCACACGAGGATCTCTCCGTCTCGGACGTCGGCGATCTGATCGACCGACCTGACCACGCGCGCGGCGCCCTCGACCACGCCGGGTGACGCGGCCGCCCCGTTCAGGACCGAGCCTCCCTCCTGCTGGCGGGCCCACTCCTGCACGCGCTCGGTGGTCACACCCCAGAGCATGATCGTCATCGGGTCGGTGACCGCCTCGGGCGTGACGCCGATGGCCGGCGGTGGCGTCCATTCGCTCAGCTTCTTCAGCAGCTCCTTGCGCCGCGCGGCGATCGGCGGCCAGTGGTGGGGGCCGAGCGGAACGCCGCCGGTGGCCCAGGCGAGCACGAGCTCGTCGAGCGCGGAGGCCACCTCGTAGCGCGAGAGCTGGAAGACGTCCTCGCCGTCCTCCAGGAACCCGTTGCGGGCGAGCAGCGCCCCGAACTCGCGGATCTTGTTCCACCAGCGCGTGAGGAACCAGTAGTCGCAGAAGAACTTGTGCTCCTCGACGTAGGGGAACACCGTGCGCGACAGCGCGAGCAGATCGTTGAAGCTTCCGCGCGACGCCTCGTCGAGCAGCGCGCCGTACTCCTCGGCCAGGCGGTCGCGCTCGCGCACGATCTCCTCGGTGGGACGGTCGATCTGCTCGCCGGACCGCAGCGCGCTGATGTGCCCGATGAGCGACGCGTACGGGATGCTCGGGTCGTCCAGCCAACTGCGGTAGTAGTGGTAGAGACCGTCGCCGGTGGCCATGTTGAACCACGGGTCCTTGACCTTCTCGAGCTCCTCGAGCCACGCCCGACCCGGGTCGGACTGCATGAGCTCGGCGTCGACCTCCCGCGGGGTGCGGCCCTGCACGAAGGCATCGTCGACGCCGGTCTCGATCGCGAGGCGCGCGAGCCGGCGCAGCTCGGCGTCCGGACGGAACAGCAGCACGTCGATGCCGGCCACCATCTGCGCGATGTGCTGGTCGGGGATGTCCGGGAGGTGGCCCTTGCAGAACTCGACGAACGTCCCGTAGGCGCCGTAGCCGAGCAACAGGAACTCAAAGTGGTGCTGCCACATCAGATCGGCCAGGCGCAGCGCGCGGCCGTACGCGGTAAGCAGCTCGTAGAACGCCGTGTTGCGGTCCTCGCCGAAGGCGACTTCGTCGGGTTCGTACTCGGGCAGGTCGGGGACCTCGAGCTCGCCCAGTTCACGGATCAGCGCCTCCATCTTGGCCCGCCACTTCCCGTAGAGGTCGGACCAGTTCTGGAAGTAGTAGCCGGCGCGCTTCTGGAAGAACTCGGCGCGCTCGGCGATCTTGGCCGGGTCGGTGACCGGGTTGCCCGAGATGTAGATGTAGCCGTTGACGCAGCGATAGTCGATGCCCATGGCCGGCGGCACGGCGAACACGCGGTTCTGCCACGCGCCCACCGCCTGGTAGGGCGAGTCGATGCAGATCACGTCGAAGGCCGGCATGGGAACGGGGAAGTGCATCGAGTTCCAGAACCAGAACCGGTTCTCGTCGATCTCGCGGCGCCGTTCGTCGAACAGCGCGTAGTAGGGATACATCTCCTCCCAGCCTTCGCACCCGGGCGGGGTCTCGATCTCATAGGGGCTCGGAAACGCCCCGGCCTTCGGCGCTGTTGTTGCCATGCCTCTTGCCTTCCTCGCTCGCTCTCGGCTGCGGCCGAAGTCTATCCCCGCATACTTACCGTCCAGCGAACGGTCGTTCGCGACGCGTGCGCGTTCGGCGTAGGCTGATCGCCCCTCGGACTAAGGAGAGAGATGGCGAGGATCCTGCTGGTTCACGGGGCGTTCGGACGGGCCGCTGTCTGGGACCGCGTGGCGGCCGGCCTGCGCGCGGCCGGGCACGACGTGGAGGCGCTCGACCTCCCGGGCCAGGGCGAGGACGACACGCCCGTGGCCGAGGTCACGCTCGACCGCTACGCCCGGCGCGTGTGCGAGGCGCTGGCGGAAGGCCCGCCGGCGGTGCTGGTCGGTCACAGCATGGGCGGCATGGTGATCACCCAGGCCGCGGCTTCGTGTCCTGAGCGGATCGATCGGCTGGTCTACGTAGCGGCCTTCCTGCCCGCCGACGGCGAGAGCCTGGTCGACCTGACCCAGCGGCCCGAGGGCGCGGGCGACGCGGTGCAGGCCGGGTTGGTCGTCGAGGGCGACCCGCCCGTGGCCACGATGCCGCCCGAGGCGGCCCGCCAGGGGCTGATGCACTGCTGCGACGACGAGGCGGCTGAGTGGGGCATGTCCTTGCGGGCATCCCAGCCGGTGGCGCCGTTCACGCACCCCGTCCGCCTCACTGGACCGTCGGCCGAGGCGTTCGGCCAGCTTCGGCGCGCCTATGTCACGTGCCTGCAGGACCGGGCCATCCGCCCTCCGCTCCAGCGGCTGATGCTCGAGCGGGCCGGTTGCGATCCGGTGATCGAGATCGACACCGATCACTGCGTGTGGGCGTCACGGCCCGACGAGCTGGTCGCCGCCCTCAACCGCCTCGCCGTGTGATCGACCGACTCGCCGTGTGATCGACCGACTCGCCGTGTGATCGACCGACTCGCCGTGTGATCGACGACTCGCCTGTGATCGTGCGATTTTCGCCATTTCGTGCGCGTGACGCGCGTCGTGACGGATTCCGCCCCCGGCTCGGGTTTTCGCGCAAAGGTGACGCACCGGAAGTTGGTTGTGATCGAGTCACAAACATCCTCGGGCGACCGGGCCGTCGGGGCCCGGACTTTGGCGCTGAAGGTACGTATGTGTTAGCTGCATCGCCAAAGAATTCATGCACGCTCGCGTGCGCCCCGGGTGAAGACGTTGCAGACTCTCGCTGTCCGTGTTGAGGCCGTCGGAGAACGTTGCAGACTCTCGCTGTCCGTGTTGAGGCCGTCGGACAACGGCCGGTTGAGGCCGAGCCAAAGAAGGCCCGGGAGCCTGGGGGAGCCCGTGAGTGTGCTGCGAGCAGGTTGATCAAGTTCTGAACGATTTGGCTCCCCGCGGACGCTTTCTGTTGAGCGAGTCGAGAGGAGCGGGATGAGACGTTTGCTCGAGCGCTGCGCGGCGCTCGATGTCCATAAGGCTCAGCTTCGGCTGATTGTGAGTGAATGACAATGGCGATTGTTCATGAGTCGACCTCTGTAGAGGCAGGATCCGTGAGTTGGATGGCCGGTACGGGGGTGGCGTGGCGGCCACCCCCGTCCGGCTCTGGCCCCCTTTGGCCCTGGTTGCCCCACCAGGCTTTGGGCTCGTCGATGTGTCTGGGGTCGGTGATCGGGTCAGGCGGCGTTTACGGGTCGGTCTCCTCGGGGTTGGTGTGGAGTTCGCGTAGGGCGGTGTGCGCGAATTCGGCCACTTCGGGCGGTCCGGCCTGTCCGGCTCGCTGGAAGGCGCGGCGCGCGCCGTCGCGGTCGCCCGTCTGCTCGAGCAGGCGGCCGAGCCTGAGCGCGCCCGCGGGCTCGCCGCGCTGCTCGGCTCGCTGGAAGGCGGCTTCGGCGCATTCGAGGTCCCCTTCCTGTTCGAGCAGTAGCCCGAGGTTGTAGGCACCGACCGCCTCGCCTCGTTGGTCGGCTCGCTCGTAGGCGGCGCGGCCGCCCGCGAAGTCGCCGCGCTCCTCGAGCAGTACGCCGAGGTTGCACGCAGCTCCGCCGTGACCGCGCTCGTCGGCTCGCCGGAAGGCGTCCTCCGCCCCGGCGGCGTCCCCTGCGCGCAAGAGCAGGACTCCGAGGTTGAACGCGGCGCCGGCATGGCCGCGCGCATCGCCGACGCGGTAGGCCTCCTGAGCATCCGCGGGATCGCCGTGACGCTCGAGCAGCTCCCCGAGATGGAACGCGGCCTCGGAGTGTCCGCGCTGGTCGGCTCGCACGAGTGCTTCCATCGCGCCGGCCAGATCACCCGCCTGGGCCAGCAGCAACCCGAGCTCGAGCGCGGCGTCGGGATGCCCGAGCTGATCAGCCCGGCGCAGCGCATCCATGGCCGGAGCGGGCTTTCCGGCCTGTGCGAGCACGTGGGCGAGCCGGAGAACACCCTCGCCCGCCTGTGGATCCTCGGGCAGGTTTGGCTCGGGCAGGGGCTCAGGCGGTTCGGCCCGGTTCGAGATCGGCTCGGGGATTGGCTCCGAAACCGGATCGGGGAGCGGATCGCGGTGAGCATCAGCGCCGGCCGGTGCGGCCGGCGTCCGACCGTCGCGTCGGCGCCCGTGCCACAACAGCCCCGCCAGTGCGGCCAGCAGCAAGCTGGCAAGCATCAGGCTGGCGAGCACGATCAGCCACGGGGCCAGCGAGACGCCGCCCGGATGCCTCGCCAGACGCGGGGCGTTGTGCTTCCGCGCGCGAGGTGGACGCCTCCGGGACGGGGCCGCCCGATGGTGCGCGCCACTACGCGGGGTCGACCGGCGGTGGATCTGGTGGCGCGGGGCGCGGCGGAGCTGACCGAGGGTCTGCGGGCCGGCGACGCCGTCCACACGGAGGTGGCGGGCGGCCTGCAAGCGCCTCACCGCGCGTTCGGTCAGCGGGCCGTACCGGCCGTCGATCGGGCCCGGCGAGAACCCGGCGGCGGCCAGGTGGCGCTGCAGCGCTCGCACCGGACCGGATCCGCCGGGCACGTACCCATCACCCGCACGGAGGATCAGCCGCGCCGAAGCGAGCGCGGCCCTGGTCACCGGCCCGTCGATTCCGTCGACGACCAAGCCATGCGCGGCCTGGAAGCGGCGCACGGCCTGCTCGGTCAGCCGGCCGTAGCGACCGTCGATCGGTCCCGGCGCGTAACCGAGGCCGGCCAAGCGACGCTGGAGCACCCGAACCGCATCCGAGCCGTGAGCGCTGGCGTAACCGCTACCGAACGCGAGCAACTCCAGGCGCGTCCTCCCACGCCGGCCAGATCGATCAGCGGAATGCGACGGGTTTGAAGCGTGTTTGTTGTGGGCGACAGCAATCTGCGATGCGCCTTGCGCCGTCCGCGTTGCCGGAACCCTGCCACTCCGGTTGACGGACTTTCCCGACGCGACGGCCGGAGCGAAAGCCAGCATCAACACCACTGATGTCGCCACCCAGGTCAGGGCCGCGAGCGAAGGAGCCGTGCGAACCCGCCGCTGAACTGCGAGGTGATCCCGCACCACCTCGCGGCCACCGGCACGCCGGGCGCTGGACACTGCCGCGCCGACGAGCTCACAGCCCCTCGCCCACGCCCGTAGCGAGCGTGACACGAGTCTGTTCTCCTTCTACGTTGCTAGACGGTGCACCCGGGCCTATGAAGCCCGCGTGCCGGACCTAGAGGACAGCTCTAGGTCTCAGCCAGGCCGCTCTAGCAAGCAGACAAACGGCTGCGGAGCAGCCGCCTCAGCGGTCCTACCAAGCACCGAGATCACGCGCGCGCGGACCAGGCCAGCCCACGCCAGCAGCGCCGCCAGCCCGAAGAAGAAGAACCCACCCAAACCACTCGCGCTACCCCCGAGCGTCGAAGCCGCCGGGACCGGACCGGGCACACCAACCGGATGCGGTCCCGGCGCGACCGGCGGGACTCGATGCTCAATGACGCGGCGAACCGAGGAGCCGATCGTCGCGGCCGAAAGCCCACGCGACGACGCCGCGGAACTCATCCCGCTCCACCCCGCGCTCGAACCCGTCCGCACCGACGCCGGGAACACCGGACGCGGGCCCTGTGGCCATACGCGAAGCGTCTGCGAGATCGACCGAGAGGACGCGCGCCGCGGGCTCGCGAATGCGATCCGCTCCGGAGGCGCCGCTGCGGCGCCCGTCGTGACACCGGTCGATGGCGAAGAGCTCGACGACGGAACCGCCAAGCTCCCCGCCGCCGGCGCCGCTGCGCTCCCCGCCCGAGGTGCCGCGCCCATCTGCCGCCCGGGCGTCGACGCGGGCGACCGCCGCGTCGGCACGCTCGAGCTAGACCGAGATGAGCTCGCCCTCGAGGCCGAGGCCCTGGTCACGACGAGGCCGGTCACCCGTCCACCCGTCGCCGAGACCTTAGTCACGACGAGACCAATCACGCGTCCACCCGTCGCCACCACGGGCTCGGCGACGCTCCTGAGAAGGCTCACGGCCGGGGCGCTCGCCAGGAGATGGCTCGCCGACGCGGTCGCCGTGGGCAGCACCTGGGTAACAGCGCCGGTGAGGTGCGACACGAGAGCGGTCGACGTCGCGACAGCCTCCGTCGCTCTCGCGAGCGCCGGCGCCGCGTGCGCGACCACGCCCGCGGGCGTCCTCGCCAAGCCCGAAACCGAGCCAATCACCGTGCTCGGAAAACCCCGCCGCACGACCGTCGTCGGCACCGCGATGACCGACTCGACCGTGGTCGCGGCGGCCCTGACGATGGTGGCAATGGGAGCGACCGGCGCGACGGTGGCCGCCTTGACGGTGGCGACGATCGGCGCGACGGTGGCCGCGGCCTTGACCGGGTTGGCGATCGGCGCGACGGTCGTGGCGGCCTTGACGGTGGCGGCGACGGGGGCGGCCGGCGCGGTCGTGGCCGCCTTGACGGTGGCGGCGACGGGGCCGATCGGCGCGGTCGTGGCCGCCTTGACGGTGGTGGTGGCGGCCTTGACCGGGTTGGCGAGAGGGGCCGGCGCGGTGGTGGCCGGCCTTGACGGTGCTGGCGATGGGAGCGGCCGGCGCGGTCGTGGTGGCGGCGCTTGACGGTGGTGGTGGCGGCCTTGACGGTGGCGATGGGAGCGATCGGTGCGGTCGTGGCGGCCTTGACCGGGGCGGCCGGCGCGGTGGTGGCGGGGGCCTTGACCGGGGCGGCCGGCGCGGTGGTGGCGGCGGCCTTGACCGGGGCGGCCGGCGCGGTGGTGGCGGCGGCGGCCTTGACGGTGGTGGTGGCGGCCTTGACCGGGTTGGCGAGAGGGGCCGGCGCGGTGGTGGCGGGGGCCTTGACCGGGGCGGCTGGGTGGGTGGTCGTCGCTGGTGCGGTGGCGGCGGTCTTGACGGGGGCAGCCGGGGTCTTGACCGGGTTGGTCACGGCCGTGGCCGGCGACGTAGTCACGGCCTTCGCGACTGCGCCGACCGGGGAACTGGGCTGCGCGACCGCCGACGTCGCCAAGCGAGCGGTAGACGCCGCCGAGGCGAGGGATGCGGCCGGACCCGGCGCCGCGGCAATGGCTCGACTCGGGACCACCGCGACGCCCGCCACCAGCGATAGCGCTGCGGCGAATGACCAGAACCGCTTACGAAGATCTCTCACTCAACAGGAAGGCTTCCCGGAAATGAGAAAACCTAGCCAAACCTATTGGGTTAGTCCGCACCCACCCGATGCGGTAGGCGCGCCCTACCGACCAGACCTCGCTGGAGGCGTGGGGATCAATCGTCTACGGGTTGGGTGCGGCGATGCGGGAGGCGAGTTCGCGGCCGACGAGCAGCGCCAGGTGAACGTCGAGGATCGCGTCGGTCAGCTCGGCCAAGGTGTCGGCCCCGCGCGCGAGCACGTGCGCGGTGACCAGCTCGTTGACCGCGCCGACGGCGGCGCGGAAGGTATGGGGCCCGACGTCGGGGATCTCGGGGAGGTCGGCGCGGGCACGACGGTGGATCGCGGCGAGCTGGTCGGCGAAGCGGCCCTGTACGACGTCGCGGCGGGCCAGCGCGGCCGGGCCGGCGCCGAGCACCTCGATCAGGAAGGCCCGGGCGAAGGCCGGGCTGGCGGCCATTCTGGCCAGGTACACCTCGACTGCGGCGCGGGAGGCGGCCAGCCAATCGGGGGCCCGTTCGGCCAGCGCGTCATCGATCGCGGCCAGGAGACGGTCGACGCCGACGTCGTAGGCGGCCAGGAAGCACCCCTCCTTGTTGGCGAACTGCTCGTAGAAGGTCTTGCGCGACACGCCGGCGCGCTGGATGACATCGGCCACGGCCACGTTCGCGTAACCCTTCTCGGCCACCGTCTGGACCATGGCCTCGAGCATCCGCGCGCGCTGGGTCTCGCGGACGACGGCGCGCGGCGCGGCGTGGCGGCCACGGGGCAGAACGGCGAGGATGTCGGTTTCCGGGGACGCGCTCAAGGGAACACCAGTGTACACTGGAGAACGCGACTGTTTCTTTTAGGGACCGGAGAGATCACATGACCGCAACTGATCGACGCGACTTTCGAATCGTGATCCTGGGCGCTGGATTTGGTGGCCTGGGCATGGCCATCCGTCTCAAGGAGACCGGGGTCGAGGACTTCGTGGTGCTCGAGCGCGACGAGGAGGTCGGCGGCACCTGGTGGGCCAACACCTACCCGGGCTGCCAGTGCGACATCCCCTCGCACCTGTACAGCTATTCGTTCGCGCTCAACCCCGAGTGGACGCGGACCTACCCGCTCCAGCCCGAGATCCGCGACTACCTGCGCGACTGCGCCGACCGCTACGGCGTGCGGCCGCACCTGCGGCTGGGCTGCGCCGTCGAGCGGGCGGAGTGGGACGACGACGAGCGCGTCTGGCGGCTCCAGACGAGCGACGGCACATTCACGGCCCGGGTCGTGATCGCCGCGCCGGGGGCGCTCAGCGAGCCGCGCGTCCCCGACCTTCCCGGTCTGGAGGATTTCCGCGGCGCGGTGTTCCACACGGCGCGCTGGAATCACGACGAGGACCTGACCGGCCGGAAGGTCGCGGTCATCGGAACCGGCGCGAGTGCGATCCAGACCGTGCCCCGGATCCAGCCGATCGCCGAGCACGTGACGGTGTTCCAGCGCACCCCACCGTGGGTCGTCCCGCACCGCGACCGCCCGATCACCGGCTTCGAGCACGCGCTGTACCGCCGCTTGCCAGCGGCCCAGCGGACCGTGCGGAGCGCGGTGTACCTGGGCCGTGAGCTGCTGGTGACCGGCCTGGCCTACCGCCCGAAGCTGATGAAGGGCCTGCAGAAAGCCGCCGAGGCACACCTGGCCAAGCAGGTATCCGACCCCGAACTGCGCGCCAAGCTCACGCCGGACTACGTGCTGGGGTGCAAGCGGATCCTCCCGTCCAACGAGTGGTATCCCGCGATCACCCAGCCCAATGTCGACGTCGTGCCGTGCGGGGTGACCGAGGTTCGTCCGGAGGGCGTGGTCGGGGCCGACGGAGTCCTTTACGAGGCCGACACGCTGATCTTCGCGACGGGGTTCCACGTCACCGACGTTCCGTTCGCTCAGTTCATCCGCGGGCGTGGCGGTGCGCGCCTCGATGAGCTCTGGCAGGGCAGCCCGCAGGCCTACCGGGGCGCGTCGGTCCCCGGCTTCCCCAACATGTTCTGGATCGTCGGGCCGAACACGGGGCTCGGACACAACTCGATGGTGTTCATGATCGAGGCCCAGATCAACTATCTGCTCGACGCTCTGCAGAGGATGGAGCAGGGCGGCGTGGCCGAGGTCGAGGTGCGACGCGACGCCTACGACGGCTACAACGCCCACCTGCAGTCCCGTCTGGACGGAACGGTCTGGAACACCGGCGGCTGCTCGAGCTGGTACCTCGACGCCAACGGTCGCAACGCGACGATCTGGCCCACCTTCACGTTCCGCTTCTGGCGCCAGACGCGCCAGTTCGACGCGCCGGCCTACGAGCTGCGCGGAGTGACCGGACGGGGTACAGGGCCCCAGGGACGCCGCGAAGCGGCCCCCATCCCCGGGTAGTCTCGCGCGACGGTTAGGACTGCCGCGCGATAGCCGAGCGTTCGGCCTGCGACGCCTTCCAATAGCGACGCACACGGCGAACGAACACCTGGGGCGACTCCGCATAAAGCCGTCGGCCGAGGATCAGGGCGTCGGCTTGCAGCTGCTCCCGGCGATGGTCGATCAGCTCGAGCGCGGCGTCAATGTCGACCGCGAGCTCGCCGGCACCGCGCACCAGGGCCTGGCGCAGAACGGCGAAGTCGTGGTCGTCACCGAGCAGCTTGGAGAGCTTGTCGGCCTCGTTGGCGGCGCCGCCCACGATCCCCGGAGCGATCGGCTTGAGGAGGCGCAGGTCATACCAGAGGTCCTTGGTGCGCTTTCGCCACTCGTGGAGGTTCTCGACCGTGGGATGGCTGCGCGCCTGCTCCAGGCCCTTTCTGCCGCGCGCGTAGGTGCGGAGCAACCCGGGCTCGAGCGCCCTCCACCCGTCCCGGCTGAGCGACCACTCGTCGATCCTCGAGCGAACCGCCTTCAGCTCCTCGGCCACCTGAGCGGTCAGGCCCGACTCCAGTAGCCGACGGCGAGCGGGGTCGCGCCGGGCCTCGAGATGGCGGCGAATCGCGTCGAACGCCGTTTGCGGGACGCGGCCGGCGAAGCGGTCGGCCAGGTCGTCGGTGGCCTCGAGCATGACCTCGGCATCGCGCGCGGAGGACAGCTCGCGGCCGGCCTGGCGCAGCGCGGCGTTCTCCCGCCGACGCTCGCCGGAGTCGAGGGCGCCCCGGCCGAGGCGAAGCAAGGAACGGGCCTTCTTGAGCGCCTTGCGGGCATCGTGCACCGCCTCGACCGGATCGTCGTGCACGCCGGCGGTGAGTTCCTCGATCGCGCGGTCGAGCTGCTCCCGGGCGCAGCGGCGCAGACCGTCTGGCACGGGTTCGCCTGGTTGCAGTCGGTAGGCCATCCGGTTCGTGCTTACCCAGGGGCGCGGGTCCTC
This sequence comes from uncultured Solirubrobacterales bacterium, assembly GCA_963834625.1. Classification (GTDB taxonomy): domain Bacteria; phylum Actinomycetota; class Thermoleophilia; order Solirubrobacterales; family Solirubrobacteraceae; genus Palsa-465. The sequence continues at coordinate 957,971 of CAWICM010000003.1, forward strand.
ACGCGGCCGGCGCGAACGATCCTAACGCGGGCGGCGAGAAATACATCAGGAACTCGATCGCCTTTTGGTACTTTGCCATTCCCACGTGACGCCGCGAAGGAGAACGAATGAGCTCGACCGATGACCTGCTTGCCAACAACGAGACGTACGCCGCCTCGTTCGACAAGGCGGACCTGCCCCTGCCTCCGGCCAAGAAGGCGGCCGTCGTGGCCTGCATGGACGCGCGCCTGGACGTCGGCCGGGCGCTCGGCCTGTCCGAAGGCGACGCGCATGTGATTCGCAACGCCGGCGGCGTGGTCACCGACGACGCGATTCGCTCGCTGGCCATCTCGCAGCGGCTGCTCGGCACCGAGGAGATCATCCTGATCCACCACACCGACTGCGGGATGCTGACCTTCAGCGACGACGAGTTCCGCAACTCGATCGAGCAGGACACCGGGATCAAGCCGGAGTGGGCGGCCGAGGCGTTCGGGGACCTCGAGGGGGACGTGCGCCAGTCGATCGCCCGGATCAAGGCGTCTCCGTTCATCCCGCGCAAGGACGCAGTCCGCGGGTTCGTCTACGAGGTCGAGACCGGCCGGCTGCGCGAGGTGTCCTGATCGTCCGCCACGTCGCACGGAAGAGGCGCGGCGGGGACGGTTGAAGGCTCGGTCTCGAGCTGGCGCTCCACGCGGGCGGGCGTGGCGCGCAGTTGCTCGAGTGTCTGCACCGCGCCGTTGCGTGAGTCCGCGAGCAGCGCCAGCAGCAGGTGCTCGGGGCCGATGTGGCGGTCGCCGCGCTGCGTCGCCTGGCGGCGTGCGCCTTCGATGATCCGGCGAGCGTGTGCGCTGACTGCGTAGTCCTCGGCGGGTCGCTCGAGCTCGCTCGGCGGGATGCCGGGCATCGTGGTCTGAAGGCAGCCCCGGGCGGCCTCGAGCGTGACGCCCTCGGCGTACAGGGCCTTGGCCGCCAGACTGTCCTCGCAGCGCAGGATGCCGAGCAGGATGTGCTCGGTTCCGACGGCCGATTGCCCCAAGTGCTTGGCCTCCTCGCGCGCGAACTGGACTGCGCGGCGGGCGTCACCGGAGACGGTTAGGCGCGGGGAGCCGGGCACGTCTCCCCAGGCGAGATCGAACAGGTGGCGGTACTTGCGGTGCGCAGCCTGCTTGGTGACGCCCAGTGCACGCGCGATCTGACTCCACGACGCGCCGGCCTGGAGAGCCCGCCGGACGATCTCGGGCTCGGTGGCGTCGAGCTCGCGGCGCAGTGCGGTCAGGGCCCGCAGGGCGGTCTCCGGATCGGCGATCTGAGCCGTCTCGTGTGCGAGTTGCTCGATCGTCGCCGGAAGCGCCGTCATGAATCGGCTATACCCGCCCGCCGGACCGGCAATCGCGGTTGACAGCGCCGTCACATCATGATGACGCACTGAATTTCGGGTTGAACGCGATTTCCCTGTAAATCGCGGATTTCGGTGGCAGCCGCTGACGGGGCCGGCGTTTGGCCCACCCGGGGCCGGGAACTCTCCGGCCACAAGCCGGAATGGAGCTGGCCACACAAGGAGGCTGAGATGGACGAAGAGCGCGTATCCAGAGACGAGATCGAGGCCGAGGACGCGGTGTCGCTTCCGAACAAGGAAGTGCTGTCGCTCCTCGATGTCAACGCCAATGTCGACCTGGGCTTGGACCTCGCCGCACCAGTCGACCTGGCTGCCGCCGCGAACCTGAACGTCGCCGCGCCGATCGAGGCCTCCGCCGCAGCCAACGTCCTGAGCTCCGGCGCAGAGTCGGTCGGGTACGCCGAGCAGCACGGCTCAATCGACCAGTCGCTGAGCGGTACCGCGAACGCCGTGGCGCCGCAGCACGCGGACGTCAATCAGACGTCGGGCGGCGGAACCCCCGGCACCGGCACGGATTCGGGCGCCGTCACCGGTACCGGTGTCAGCACCGGCACCTCGGGCGCCGAGGTCACGACGGGTACTCCGGCCGAGGCCGCTGCGCCTGCCGACGCCGCTGCCCCCGCCGACGCGGCCCATCCGGCGACGCCGGCCGACGGCACGACTCCGACCACGGACGCGCCGGCCAGCGGCACGGCCGACCCGGTGTCCGGCGCCACGGGCGCGGTGGAGGGTGCCACCTCCGGCGCCGCCGGCGCGGTCGATGGTGCGACTTCCGGCGCGACCGACGCGGCCGGTGGTGCCGTTGGTGACGTCGGCGGCGCGGCCGGCAGCACGGTCGGCGAGGTCGGCAGCGCGGCCGGTGGCACGGTCGGCGAGGTCGGCAGCGCGGCCGGTGGTGCCGTTGGTGACGTCGGCGGCGCGGCCGGTGGTGCCGTTGGTGACGTCGGCGGCGCGGCCGGCAGCACGGTCGGCGAGGTCGGCAGCGCGGCCGGTGGTGCCGTTGGTGACGTCGGCGGCGCGGCCGGCAGCACGGTCGGCGACGTCGGCAGTGGCGTCGACTCTCTGCTCAACGGCGGAAGCCTGCTCGACGCCGAGGTGAACATCCACGCGGACGCCAACCTGGCTGCGCCGATCGACGGCGCGGTGGCCGCCAACGGCAACGTCGCGGCTCCGGTCGACGCCGCGGTGGGCGCCAACGTCGGCTCGCCGGATGCCGTGTCCGAGGCGCTCGCGCCGCAGGAGGTCGACATCTCGCAGAACCTCGACCACGTCGAGGCTGACGCCACGGCGACGCAGGACGCCAACGTCCAGCAGCAGTAGCCACATACTGAACGCCTGGGGAGTCCGCCGCGATGACCGCGACAGCTGAACCCCCCGTCCCAAGCCCGGCCAGCACACACCCTCCCCTCACTCGGGGGGAGGGTGTGTCTTCTCTGGCCCGAGCCGACGGGGTCGAACTGCTCGGCCCGATCCACGGGTCCGGCTACCGGGAGGGCGCCGCCCTCGTGCGGCGGGCGGACGGGCAGATGGTGCAGCTCGGGCCGCTCATGTATTCGCTGCTCGAGTGCGCCGACGGTCACCTCGACCGCGACGGGCTCGCGACCGCGATCTCGGAGCGGCTGGGCCGTCGGCTCGACACCGAGCACGTCGAGGCGCTGGCCGAGAAGCTGGCGGCTCAGGGGCTGCTGGCCGGCACCGAGCACAAGGCGCCCCCCAAGCGCAATCCATTGCTGGCGCTGCGCTGGAAGGTCCTGGTCACCGACCCGGTCCTGACCCGACGGCTGACCGCGCCGTTCACGTTCCTGTTCTCGCGCTGGATCATGTGGCCGGTCCTGGCCGGCTTCGCCGGGGTGTTCTGGTTCGTCCTGTTCCACAAGGGCGTCGCCGGCGCCACCGCGCAGGCGTTCCACAGCCCGGGTCTGCTGCTCCTGGTGTTCGCACTGGCCGTGGCCTCGGCCGGCTTCCACGAGCTGGGTCACGCGTCGGCCTGCCGCTACGGCGGCGCCACCCCGGCAGGCATGGGCATGGGCCTTTACCTCGTGTGGCCGGCGTTCTACACCGACGTCACCGACTCCTACCGCCTGCCCCGGCGCGACCGGCTGCGGGTCGATCTCGGCGGCCTGTACTTCAACGCGGTGGTGGCCGACGTCACGATGCTGGTGTGGCTCCTCTGGCGCATGGACGCGTTGCTGCTGCTCGTCGCCCTGCAGGTCCTGCAGATGGTCAAGCAGCTCTCGCCGATCATCCGCGCCGACGGCTACCACATCCTGTCCGACGCCACCGGGGTGCCCGACCTGTACTCCCACATGGGCCCCACGATGCGCCGACTTCTGCCCGGGCATCGCCACGAGCCCTCGGCGCTCAGCGGGCGGGCGCGGCTGCTGGTCACCGCGTGGGTGCTGATCGTCGTCCCCGTCCTGATGAGCCTGGCCCTCGGCGCCGTGCTGCTGCTGCCCAAGCTGGCCACGAGCTCCTGGGACAGCGGCCGCGTGCTCGTGACCGCCCTCCCGCACGAAGTTAGCCACGTTCAGGTCCTCGATGTCCTGGCCTCGCTGGTCCGGCTCCTCGCGCTCGTCCTGCCGGTGGCCGGCAGCCTTCTGGTCACGAACAAGATCGTGCGTACGACCGGCGGCAAGGCCCTGGCCTGGAGCCGCGGCCGTCCCGTGCGCCGCGGCGTAGTGCTGGCCGGCGCGGGCCTGGTCGCGGCCGGCGCGGCCTGGGCCTGGTGGCCGTCGGGCCAGTACCAGCCGGTCCGCCCGACCGATGGCGGCACGATCGGCTCCCTGGTGCGGTGGGTCTCGGCGCCCACGACGCTGGCGCGGCCCGGTGGCGAGATCGGCTTCGTCGGGCCCGCGGCGGCGACGGCGCCTCAGCTGACGCCCGGCAAGCATCTGGCCGTGGCCATGGTCCCGGTCGGTGGCGCCACCAAGCAACACCCGGCGCTGTTCGTGATCCGCGGGGGCAAGGGTCAGCCGCCGGTGGCGATCGTGAGCACCTCGGCACCCGATCCCAGCGGCGTACCGACGGCGAGCGGCTCGGGGGCAAGCGGCACGGCCGGACAGTCGGGCACGCCGACTCCAGCGCCGGCTTCTCCGCCTCCGGCGAGCGCGGCATCCCCGACCCCGACCGACGCCACCGCATTCCCGTTCGCCCTGCCATCGGCCCCCGGGCCGGGCGGCACGCAGGCCGTGGCCGCGAACACCAAGGACGGTGGCGTGATGTACGACGTGGCCTACGCGCTGGTCACCGTGAGCGGCGGCGCCGACGTGACCAACACCAACAGCGCCTACGCGCTGGCCCACTGCAAGGCATGCACCACGGTGGCGGTGTCGTTCCAGCTCGTGCTGATCGTCGGGCGGAGCAGGGTGATCGCGCCGATCAACGCGGCCGGCTCCCTCAACTACGACTGCCCGGCCTGCACCACCACGGCGCTGGCCGACCAGATCGTGGTGACGCTCAAGTCCCAGCCCTCGCAGCAGCTGCTGGACACGCTGACGGCCGACCTCAAGCAGCTGGGCGCGCTGACGGCGCTGGGCGCGGGCGGGACCCCGAGCGCGGTCGCGTCCGAGGTCGGGGCCGTCCAGCAGCAGATCGACACGGCGCTTAAGAACAGCGGCCTCGAGACGAATCCGCCCAGCTCGAGCAGCACGTCGACCACCGCGACACCCACGACGTCGAGCAGCACGCCGGCGCCGAGCACATCGACCGCTTCGGGCGCGACGCCGGCACCGACCACTTCGACGCCGTCGTCGACTACGCCCAGCGCCACGACGTCGACCAGCACGAGCACGACCCCGGCGGCCACGGGCACGACGACGACCGACACGGGGACGACCTCGACCCCGACGTCCACGGACACGACCTCCACGACGAGCACGACGCCGTAGGGCGACAAACGGCCCACTCGAACCTCCGCCCGGCGCGAGTGGGCCGAAACTCGGGCTATAGCCGACCAGGCGGCCACTCGCTGTGCGGCCGGCGTCGAGTGGGCGAAATTCGGGGGTACGAGGGCCGGGGGCGCGGGGGGCGCGGGGCCGGGCGACCGCGTGTCGGCGGACAGGGGCCGGAGTGCGCGAAAAGCGGCGAGGCGCGCATCGGCAAGCACAAATGCACGGGATGACTGGACTGATTCCAGTCTGCGGCGGTACGGTCGCTCGGACACGAGAGGAGCGACGATGGCGGACATCTCCCTGATGGCGCTGTACTGGACGGTCGCGGGGCCCGTCGAGATCCACGCAGGGCGCGAATGGAGCACGTTCAGCTGGCGAGAGCGGTGCGAGACCGTGGCCAAGGGCGGATTTCAGGGCATCGGACTGTGGCACGCCGACGTCTCGCATCAACTCGAGTCGACCACGTACGACGAGATGAAGCGGGTGTTCGACGACGCCGGCCTGCAGAACCTCGAGGTGGAGTTCCTGGCCGACTTCTGGGTCCCGACGGGCGAGCCGGCGCGGGCCGAGTCGGATCGGCTGCGAAAGCAGCTGTTCGAGACGGCGGCGGCGTTCGACGCGCACCACATCAAGGTGGGCAACATCCCGGAGACGCCGTGCGAGCTCGATCGGCTGATCGAGGAATACGCGGCACTGTGCGATGACGCCGCTCAGCACACGGGCGCCAAGGTGGCCTACGAGATCATCCCGTTCGACCCGAACGTGAACACGCTCGACGATGGGATCCGGCTGGTGACCGAGGCGGGCCGCAAGAACGGCGGCCTGGCCATCGACACGTGGCACATGGGCAAGCTCCGCATCGCCCCCGAGGAGCTGAAGCGCATCCCGGGCGAGCAACTCGCCTGGGTGGAACTGAGCGACGGTCCGGTGCAGTACATGGATGACCCGATCGACGAGGTGATCAACCACCGCCGGCTCCCGGGCGAGGGGGAGTTCGACATCCCGGGCTACATCGAGGCGTGCCGGGCGATCGGCTACGACGGTCCCTGGGGGGCCGAGATCCTTTCCGCAGAATTGCGCGCGCTGCCGCTCGAGGAGGCGGTCAAGCGCACGTACGAGACCACCGTGGCGCAGTTCGGCGCCGGCGTGGCGAATCCGTAGAAGGAGACGAGATGCAGGAGCTGGACAACGACAGGCTCGTGTGGATGTTCACCCAGATGCTGCGCATCCGGGAGTTCGAGGAGCGGGTCAAGCGGACCTTCGAGGAGCACCCGGGCGTGATCCGCGGCCACACGCATCTCGCCGACGGCGCCGAGGCGTCGATCGTGGGCTCGCTGGCCACCATGCAGTCAGGCGACCAGCTGATGGCCACCTACCGCTGCCACGGCTACCCGATCGCGCTGGGCACCGACACGAAGGCGATCATGGCCGAGATCTACGGCCGCAAGCACGGACTGTGCGGCGGGTACGGCGGCTCGATGCACCTGGTCGATCCCGGGCGCGGCTTCATGGGCACGAGCGGCATCGTCGGGCAGGGGATCCCGCAGGCCACAGGCCTTGCCTGGGCGGCGCAGCTACGTAAGCAAGGTGAGGTCGTTCTGGGCTTCTTCGGCGACGGCGCCTCCAAGCAGGGCGCCTTCCACGAATCGCTCAACCTGGCCTCGCTGTGGAAGCTCCCGATCGTCTACGTGATGGAGAACAACAACTACAACGTGTCGACGCGCTCAGAGCAGGAGGACGCGAACGCCGCCCACGGGGAGCCGCTGTCGGTCAAGGCGACGGCCTACAGCATGCCCGGCGTCACCATCGACGGAGGCGATCCGGTCGCGGTCTACGAGGCGGTCGGAGCGGCCGCGGACCGCGCGCGCAAGGGCGAGGGACCGACGCTCGTGGAGTCGAAGGTCTACCGCCTATCGGCCCACGGCAACATCATCGCCCCGCCCGGCGTGCCGTTGCACTACCCAGAGCACGAGGCGATCACGACGTTCGGCAACCGCGAGGAGTACGAGGCGGCGCTGCGCGGCGACCCGGTTCCCCGGTTCCGCGCGAGGCTCGTCGAGCAGGGCACGCTCGACCCGGCGAAAGCCGACGAGATCGCAGGCCAGATCCGCGAGGAGATGGACGCGGCGGTCCAGTTCGCGCTCGACGATCCCTTCCCGGATGCCCAAGACGCCGCCCGCAACGACTACGTGTACGCCTAGGAGACAGCCATGGCACGAGAGATCCCCTACATCGCTGCAGTCCAGGAGGCGATCCGCGTCGAGATGGAACGCGACCCCACGGTCGTCTTCTACGGCCAGGACGTGGCGCCCAGCGACGAGGATCCGCTGGTTCAGGCCTTCGGGCGCGACCGCGTCCGCGTCTCGCCGATCTCCGAGACGGCCGAGATCGGCATGGCGGTGGGGCTTGCGCTGGCGGGCTACCGCCCCGTGGTCGAGCTGCTCATGGCCGAGTTCATGCTGGTGGCGATGAACCAGGTCGTCAACGAGGCGCCGCGCCTGCGGTACATGAGCGGCGGCCAGGTCAAGGTCCCGTGCGTGTTCAAGGCCGGCTACGGGTTCACCGCCGGCTGGGCCGGTCAGCACACGGGCTCGATCTACGGCATGTTCATGGGCTTCCCCGGGCTGAAGATCGCGCTGCCCTCGACCCCCGCCGACGCCAAGGGCCTGATGGCCACGGCGATCCGGGACGACAACCCGGTCTGCTACCTCATCAACTACCTGATGGTGCTCGAGCACGGCGACGTGCCCGAGGGCGAGTACACGGTGCCGTTCGGCGAGGCGGCCATTCGGCGCGCCGGCTCCGACGTGACGATCGTGGCCACCGGGTGGACCGTGGGCCGCGCGCTCGCGGCCGCCGAGACGCTCAAGAGCGAGGGCATCGACGCCGAGGTGATCGACCCGCGCACGCTGAACCCGCTCGACATGCCGACGATCCTGTCCTCGGTCGAGAAGACGGGACGGCTGGTGATCGCCGATCAGGGCACGCGCCACGGCGGCGCCTCGGCGGTGATCGCAGCGGAGGTCGCCGAGCACGGATTCGGGTCTCTCAAGGCGCCGATCGCGCAGGTCACCGCGCTCGACGTGACCGTGCCCTACAGCGAGCCGATGGAGGCCTACGTCATGCCCAACGAGGAGAAGATCGCTGGGACGGTGCGCCAGGTGCTCGGCGAAGCGCCGGTCGCCGCGTAGACCCGACTGATGGGGATATTTCGGCGGTAGCGCCTTAGATGGACGGGGAGCTCGCGCAGGGACTGCTGCGCACGATGTGGCGGATCCGCCTGTTCGAAGAGCGGGTGGCGCAACTCAAGCGCAATCTGCAGGTCCACGGCCTGATCCACCTGAGCATCGGTGGCGAGGGGGTGGCGGCCGCGGTGTGCGGGCAGCTGCGCGACGACGACGCGCTGTACAGCGGTCACCGCGCTCACGGGCACGCGATCGCCAAGGGCGCCCCGATAGGCGCCCTCATGGCCGAGCTGATGGGCCGCTCGGATGGGCTGTGCCAGGGGCTTGGGGGATCCATGCACCTGGTCGACTCCGAGCACGGATTCATGGGCGCCACGGGCGTGGTGGGCGGGAACCTGCCGCTCGCGCTCGGCACCGCGCTCGCGAACCATCTGCACGCCACCGACCAGGTCACGGTCGTGTTCTTCGGCGACGGCGCGGTGCAGGCCGGCCACTTCAGCGAGACGATCAACCTGGCCGCGCTGTGGCGGCTGCCGCTGATCTTCGTGTGCGAGAACAACGGCTTCGCCGAGTTCACCTCGCGCGAGGAGCACTCGACGATCGAGCGCGTGAGCGACGTGGTGGCGCCGTACGGGTTCGAGCGCGTGACGGTCGAGGGCAGCGATGTCCCAGCGGTCCACGAGGCATTCGCGACCTTCCTGGAAGCAGCGCGGCGAGGGCAAGGGCCGTTTCTGCTCGAGTGCCTGACCTACCGCCGCCGAGGCCACTACGAGGGCGACCAGCAGAAGTACCGCGACCCGGCAGCCGAGCAGGAGTGGGAGCAGCGCGACCCGGTGACACAGTTCAAACAGCGAGCGACCACCGAAGGCTGGTTCGACGAGGCGACGGCCGCGGAGATCGAGACCAACGCAGCGGCCGAGATCGAAGCCGCCGTCCGGTTCGCCCGTGACAGCCCGTTCCCTGATCCTTCGATCGCCGCCGGGCTGGTGTACGCCACGTGAGCGCTGAGGCGACGTTCGTCGAGGCGGTCAACCGGACGCTGGCTGGGGCCATGCGCGAGGACGAGCGGGTGATCGTGCTCGGCGAGGACGTCGCCGAGGGCGGCCCGTACCTCGTCACCGCCGGACTCGCGGACGAGTTCGGGCGCGAGCGCGTGCGCAACACGCCGATCAGCGAGGGGACGGTGTGCGGCGTGGCCGTGGGCGCGGCCCAGTCGGGATTCAAGCCCGTCGTCGAGATCATGTTCATCGACTTCGTCACGCTGGCGCTCGACCAGCTGGTCAACCAGGCGGCCAAGGCGCACTTCATGTCGGGCGGCCAGCTGTCGGTGCCGCTGGTGCTCCGCACGCAGGGCGGCTCGGGGCAGCGCAACGGGGCCCAGCACTCCCAGAGCCTCGAGGCGTGGCTGACCCACATCCCCGGGCTCAAGGTCGTCATGCCGAGCGGCGCGTCCGATGCCGCCGGGTTGTTGATGAGCGCGATCGCCGACCCCAACCCGGTGGTGTTCGTCGAGAACAAGTCGCTGTACTTCCGGCGGGAGGCGGTCGCGCACACACCCCAGCCGATCCCCCTCGGCAAGGCGCGTACGCTGCGCGCCGGACGCGACGTCACGATCGTGGCGCTGTCGCGGATGGTGGGGGAAGCGATGGACGCGGCCGACCAACTCGCCCGCGAGCGCGGCGTCGAGGCCGAGGTGATCGACCCCCGCACGCTGGTGCCGCTCGACCTCGACACGCTCGCTCAGTCGGTCAGGCGCACCGGGCGCGCGGTCGTCGCGCACGAGGCAGTGACCGCCGGCGGCTTCGGCGCCGAGCTCGCCGCCCAGCTTCAGGCTGCCGCGTTCGACTATCTGGAGGCGCCGATCCAGCGGGTCGGCGCTCCCTATACGCCCGTGCCGGTCAGTCCGCCGCTCGAGGATGCCTACCGGCCCGACGCCGACACAATCGTTCGCGCGGCGCGGGTGGCACTCGACTGGGGCCAGTACGACGCCGAACCGTGGGAGAAGGGTGCGGTCATCTCCCCGTAGTCGCCGGAGCGGCTCGCGCTCGGGATCACTTCTCGGGCGCGAGTGTCAGCAGGGCCGCTCCTGGAACCTCGTCGAGCAGGCCGCGGTGGCTGAGCACGATCTCGAGGTTGGTCATCGCCAGCCGTGCGTGCTCGCGCGCGATCCCGTCGGCGCGGGCTCCCTGGCGCTGGGAGATCGCCTCGACCAGCCCCAGGTGGTGACGATGAGCGACGACCAAGATCTCGCGCGACTCGGGGAGCTGCGCGTGCTGGAGGACGAGCGCACTCGGGCTGGCAAACGGCAGCGACAGGACGCCCTCGATCGTGCGCTCGAGCAGCGGGCTGCCCGCCATCTTCATCAGGCGCGCGTGGAACGCCTCGTTGAGCGCCACGTACCGCTCGAACGACTCGTAGTCCGCCCGGCGCACCAGCGGCTCGACCGACTCGTTGATCGTGCGCAGCGCGCGCAGGTCGCGGCGGCTGGCTCCGCGCTCGGCGGCGTACCGGGCGGCGGTGCCCTCGAGCACGCCGCGGATCTCGAGCGCGTCGCGGATGTCGTCCCGGGTGAACTCGCGGACCACATACCCGCCCGCGGGCAGGCTGCGCAGCAGCCCCTCGTGCTCGAGCGAGACGAGGGCCAGGCGCAGCGGCGTGCGCGAGACGCCCAGGCGCTCGACCAGCGGCAGCTCCGACATCCGGTCCCCCGGCTTGAACTCGCCACTCAATATCAGCTCGCGCAGGCTGAGCAGCGCCCGCATCATCTGTGTACGGTTGGCATGGAGGGACATGGGGCGCGCGGAGTGTATTCCCCGTCGATGTGTTGCATGCAGAAATGCGTCCGAGGAGCGACTGCAATCGTTTCTTGTGGTCGCGTTAGGGCGGCATTGCATACAGCTGGCCGTGTGGATACGATCTCCCCTTCGCCAAACCGGGGCGGGTTCCACCGAGTGATTTACGGAGGAGGACAGAGGTGAGAGGGATGCATCAGCACGCGCTACGCGTGCGCTTGGGCGTTGCCCTGGCGGTTGTCATCGGGGCAGTGCTGCTGGCGGCGTGTGGCAGCAGTAGCAGCAGCACCAGTTCGGCTCCCGGAGCCGCCAGTAGCAGCAGCGGCAGCTCGACTGCCGCGTCCAGCTCGGGCGGCTCGAGCTCGAGCAGCGCGTCGACGGACACGTCGAAATGCGGGCCGAAGCCCGGCGTGGCTGCCACCGGGACGCCGATCAAGATCGGCACGATCGACACCAAGCAGCCGGGGACCGACTTCAGCGACGGCCCGAACATGATCAACGCCTACTTCGCGTGCGTGAACGCAAACGGCGGGGTCAACGGCCATCCGCTCAAGCTTTACGTGCAGTACGACCAGACCCAGCCGGCGCAGATCGCTGCGGCGGCAAAGCAGCTGATCCAAACCGACCACGTGGTCGGCATCGTCGGCGTGTTCGACCTGCTCGAGTGCACGATCGACCAGAGCTACTGGAATCAGCTCGGCATCTACGAGATGGGCGCGGGAATCGCGCCGGAGTGCTGGTCCACGCCGCACAGCGCGGCGGTCAACATGGGTCCGCGCTACAGCTCCGACGGCGCGGTTCAGTACGCGCTCAAGCAGCACGTCTCGAAGATCGTGTTCGTGCAGTCCAACGTTCCGGGCACCGGCTACATCGCGGCGGGACCGAAGGCACTGGCCGACGCGCAGCACGTGCCGATCACCGAGCTGACCGCGAACGTGCCGATCAACGACGCCAACTCGCTGGCGCTGAACCTGGTCAACGACGCCGGCTCGAACGGCTGGGTGGTGCTGAACTTCACCCCGCCCGAGGCGCTGGTCATCCTCCAGGCCGCGCAGAAGCTCGGCCTCGAGGACCGGGTCAAGGGCTGGGGCTGCTCGACGCCGTGCGACACCGACTTCCTGGCCAAGGCGCTGGGACCGAAGTGGAACCGCAAGCTGTTCATCAACTCCGAGCTGACCGATCCCGACGACCACAACGGCCCCGAGATGCAGCTCTACAAGGGGATCCTGGCCAAGTACGGTTCGTCCGTGGCCGGCGGCATCGGCTCGTTCAGCCAGATGGGCTTCCTGCTCGGGAAGTTCAGCGTCGGCGCGCTCGACACGATCAAGGGTCCCTACACGATCCAGAGCGTGAACCAGGCGTTCAAGTCCATCAAGGACCAGAGCAACGAGATGCAGTGCCAGCCGTGGGTGTACGGGAACTACCCGCTGCACATCCCGAACAACTCCGACTTCACCGTGACGCCGGAGAACGGGAGGATGGTCACGGCGCAGGGATGCACTCCGATCTCGTCCTCCGATCCGCAGATTGCGGCGTACCGTAAGGTGGCGGGGGAGGCTCCGTCGACGAATCCTCCGACCGGCTAGGACGCGGCGCTGGGATAATTCGATCAGGGCGCCTGAGCACCAATGCCAAGCACGACCGACCTCGAGCAGTTCCTGATCACCGGCCTGTCCCTCGGCGGGGTGTATGCCCTGTCGGGGGTCGGCATGGTGGTCCTGTATCGCGCCACCGGGGTGCTGAACCTCTCGTTCGGCGCGGTCGGTGCGATGGGCGCCCTGATCGCCTGGCAGCTGATCAACCACTCCGGGTTCGGGTTCTGGCCGGCGGCACTGGTCTCGGTGCTGTTCGGCGGGGTGATCACGCTCGCCTACGGAATGGTGTTCGGTCCCGCGCTGGCCCACCGCGACCCGCTGGTCAAGGCGACGGCGACGCTGGGGCTGACGCTGATCCTGCTCGGGGTGATGGACCTTCTGTGGCCCTCGAGCGGGGGAGCCTCACGCGCGCTGACGGTTCCCACCGACAACAACACGTTCCAGATCGGCGTGATCTCGGTCACGTACACCAACGTGATCGCGCTGGCCTTGGGGCTGGTGATCACGGTCGTCACCGCCGCCTTCCTGCGCTTCACGAAGCTCGGGACGGCCATGCGGGCGATCGCCAACGACCGCGACATCACCGCCGCGCTGGGCGTGCCCGTGCGGCGGGTGACCGCGGCCGCCTGGTTCGGGTGTGGCGTGTTGGCCGGCATCGCCGGCGTGCTGCTCGCCGACCTGGTCGCGCTGGATCCCACGACCTTGACCTTCCTGGTCATCTTCACGCTGGCCGCCACGCTGATCGCGCGGCTGCGCTCGATCATGATCACGTTCTTCGCCGCGCTCGTGATCGGCGTGGTGGACGCCGAGCTCACGCCGGTCCAGTCGCTCTCGAACTACCGCGACATGACCCCGTTCGTGCTCGCGGCGATCGCGCTGCTCGTGCTCAACCGCCGGCGCGTGATCACGGTGGGACGGCAGGGGGTGTAGACGATCGAGTCCGGTGTGAAGACCGAGACGGGCGCGGCCGAAGAGGAGCCGCCGGGAGGCTCTCCGGAGCGCTCGGGGAGAGCGGCGGCGTGGGCGGGGCGTAGCGTAGAGCCGCGCTCGCTGGTGCGCCCCCTGGTGATCGCCGTCCTGGTCATCTGCTTCCTGCTTTTCGTCCCGTCGATCTTCAGCCTGTACTACGTCGACGCCTGGACGCAGGTAGCGATCTACTCGATCGTCACGCTCGGGCTCGGTGTGCTGGTCGGACGCGTCGGCATGGTGTCGCTCGGTCAGGGTGCGGTCCTGGCATTGGGCGCGTGGGTGGCCGCGCGTCTGCTGTTCGCGACCGGGCTCCCGTTTGAGGTCGTCCTGCTCGCCGCGGGACTGATCACGATGATTCTGGGCACACTGGTCGGGCTGCCGGCACTGCGCATGAGCGGCCTCTACCTGGCCTTGATCACGCTGATGCTGGCCGGCGCGATCACGGTGGCCCTGGCCACGATCAACTTCCCCAACGGCGGGCACGGCTTCACCGGCTACGACGGCTCGACGGTGCACATCCCGCCGATCCGCCGGCCCGGCATCGCGACCAGCGATCCAGCCTTCTTCCGCTACTCGGTCGTGGCGGCGATCCTGATGTTCCTGCTCGTGCTGGTCCATCTGCGCGGGAAGCCAGGGCGCGCCTGGGCGGCGATCCGCCAGAGCGAGTCCGCGGCGCTCGCCGGCGGGATCAACACCACGCTTTACAAGCTGTGGGCGTTCGCGCTCGCCTCGTTCGTCACCGGCGTGGCCGGAGGCCTGGTGGCCGGCAGCTACCGCTACCTGAACTCCCTCACGTTCTCGACCCAGGACTCGATCACGCTGCTCGCGGTGGTCCTGATGGGCGGCGCCTACAGCATGACGGGTGCGGTCGTGGCCGCCATCCTGCTCAAGTTCCTGCAGGCTCTGCTCAACGACTGGGGCGTCTCCCCCGACTGGCTGACGATCCTGTTCGGCATCGGCGTGCTCCAGGTCCTGACCACGGCGCCGCGCGGAATCGTGGAGCAGATGCCCAAGGACCTGGCCAAGCTGTGGCGGCTCCTGCGCGGGCTCGCCAGGCGTCCGGCGACGGCGCGGGGACAAGCGGAATGATCGAGGTCTCAGACCTGACCGTCCGCTTCGGCGGCGTCACTCCGCTCGACGGCATGACGGTCAAGTTCGAGGCCGGCACGTGCGGCCTGATCGGGCCCAACGGCGCCGGCAAGACCACATTCTTCAACGTGCTGAGCGGGTTCGTGAAGCCCGTCTCCGGTCAGATCACCGCGTACGGCGAGGACCTGCTGAAGATGGCCCATTACCGCCGCGCGCGCTGGGGCGTGCGCCGCACCTTTCAGACCGAGCAGGCGATCGAGGAGCTGTCTGTCTACGACAACGTGGCGATGATCCACGAGCACTCCAAGGCCACCGGCGGCTCCCGGCGCGACGACGTGCTCGGAGCCATCGACTTCGTCAAGCTCGACGTCGATCCAAGCGCCAAGGTGGGGACGCTGGGCGCGGCCGAGCGCCGACTGGTCGAGGTGGCGCGCGCGGTGGTCGGCAAGCCTCGGCTGGTGTTGCTCGACGAGCCCGCCGCGGGACTGCCCGACGAGGAGACCGGGGTACTCAGCGACGTGATCAAGGCGATCCCCGAGCACATGGGGGCACTCGTGATCCTCGTCGATCACGACATGAGCCTCGTGTCGTCGTGCTGCGAGGTGACCGCGGTCCTCGACTTCGGCAAGCTGATCGCGTCGGGTCCGACCGCCGAGGTGCTCCGCGACGACCAGGTCAGGCGCGCCTACCTCGGCACCGAGGAGGTCGCGGCGTGAGCACGGGCCGCGACGTGCTCACGCTGGAAGGGCTCACGGTTGCGCGCGGCGGGCGCAACGTCGTGCGCGACGTGTCGCTGGAGATCCCCGCCGGCGAGGTGACCGCGCTGCTCGGTCCCAACGGAGCCGGTAAGTCGAGCATGGTGCTGTCGGTGGGCGGGATCATCAAGCCCGTCGCCGGCAAGGTCCTGCTCGACGACGCCGACCTGGCGGGCCGCCGGCCGGAGCGCATCCGAAGCGCCGGCGTGGCGATCGTGCCCGAGGGCCGGCGCCTGCTTCCCGACCTGACCGTATCCGAGAACCTGCGCGTGGCGACCTACACGCTCTCGAGCAGCGACGCCGAGGCCGGGCGGGGGCGCGCGCTGGAGCTGTTCCCCGAGCTCGAGAAGCGGCTCGACTACGCGGCCCGCTCGCTCTCGGGCGGCGAGCAGCAGATGGTCGTGCTGGCCCAGGCACTCGTGTCCCACCCCCGCTACGTGATCATCGACGAGCTCTCGCTCGGGCTCGCTCCGGTCGTGGTCAACCGGCTGGTGCCGACGATCGAGTCGATGACCGAGTCGGGAATCGGGGTGTTGCTGATCGAGCAGTTCGCGACGCTCGCGCTCGGCCTCGCCAACCACGCGTACATGATGGAGGGCGGTCGGATCCGTTTCTCCGGGCTGGCCAGCGAGCTGCGCGAGAGGCCGGACCTGCTCCAGTCGGCTTACCTGTTGCGCGGGCGCAACGGTGCGCCCGACTCGCCGGCGCCGGCCGGCGCCCAGCCGCGCCCGGCATGAGCGTCGGATCCCTCGAGCACGTCCTCGTGCTCTCGGACGACATCGAGCGCACGCGCGAGTTCTACTGCTCCGTGGTGGGGCTCGCGGTCGGGGAACGCCCGCCACTCGCGTTTCCGGGGTACTGGCTGTACGCCGAGCCGGACGGGAGCGGCGGCGCGGCGTGCGTGCACGTCGCCGATCGACGCGCCTATGCGGCCCACGCCGCCGGCGTGGGCCTGGCAGTGCCCGAGCGCGAGCCCGGCGTCGGACCGATCGACCACGTGGCGTTCAGCGCGCGCGACTGGGAACGGATGGTGGAGCGTCTGGATCGGGCCGGGGTCGAGGCGGTGACGAACAGCGTACCCGGCGGGCCGCGCCAGCTGTTCTTCGAGGACCCCAACGGCGTGCGGGTAGAGATCAACGTATGGGACCCCGAAACAAACCAAGCGAGGTAGCGCATGGCTGAAGTTGGGAGCGAGGCCCCGACCGGGCGCCGTACGACGCCACCGTTCCGGGCCGACCACGTGGGCAGCCTGCTCCGGCCGCCCGAGTTGCTCGACGCCCGAGCGGGATTTGCGGACGGACGGATCGATGCCGAAGAGCTGCGGCGGGTCGAGGACGAGGCGATCCGCGACGTGGTGGCACTCCAGCGCGAGGTTGGACTGCAATCGGCTACCGACGGCGAGTTCCGCCGCGCCACCTGGCACATGGACTTCATCTACCAGCTGGGCGGAATCGAGCAGGCCCCGGGCGACCTGAAGGTCCAGTTCCGCAACGCCGAGGGGACGGTGGAGTGGACGCCGGCGGCGCTGCACGTGACCGAGAAGATCCACCTGGACCACACGATCTTCGCCGAGCCGTTCGAGTTCGTCCGCGACGCGGTCGGCGATGGCCAGACCCCGAAGCTGACGATCCCCTCCCCCAACATGGTCCACTACCGGGGCGGCCGGGCCGTCGTGGACGAGCGCGTCTATCCGGACATGGAGGGGTTCTGGGAGGACCTGTGCGCGGCCTATGCCGATGAGCTGCGCGCGCTCGGCGAGCTGGGGTGCACGTACCTGCAGTTCGACGACACCTCGCTGGCCTATCTGAACGACCCGCGCCAGCGCGAGCAGATCGCCGCGCGGGGGACGAGCGACGTCGAGCATCTGCACGAGCAGTACGTGCGCAACATCAACCGCGCGCTTGAGGGGCGGCCGGCCGGCATGGCGGTCACGACGCACCTGTGCCGGGGGAACTTCCGATCGTCGTGGGCGGCGGAGGGCGGCTACGACTTCGTGGCCGAGGCGCTGTTCGGCGGCCTGGGCGTCGATGGGTTCTTCCTGGAGTACGACGACGCCCGCTCGGGCGGGTTCGAGCCGCTGCGGTTCGTGCCCCAGGAGAAGTACGTCGTGCTCGGGCTGATCACCACCAAGCGCGGCGAGCTCGAGTCCAAGGACCTGCTCAAGCGGCGCATCGAGGAGGCCTCGCGGTACGTGGCGATCGAGCAGCTGTGCCTCTCGCCGCAGTGCGGCTTCTCCTCGACGGTCGAGGGCAACGCGCTCACGGTCGACGAGCAGCGCGCGAAGCTCGAGCTGATCGTCGAGACCGCGGCGGAAGTCTGGGGCTGACCGAATGCGAGCCGCGGTGACCGAGAACGTGGGGCTGATGGCGCTCAGCGAGCGCCCCGAGCCCTCCGAGCCCGGACCGCACGAGGTGGTCGTCGCGCCCGAGGCGGTCGGGATCTGCGGCTCGGACTACCACTTCTTCACCGGCGAGCTGTCCGAGGCGGCCGGCGGCTCTCAGTTCCCGCGCATCCAGGGTCACGAGATCGGGGCGCGAGTGGTCGCGGTCGGCCCCGGCTGCCGGCGCGAGCTGGCGGTGGGCCAGCGGGTGGCGCTGTGGCCGTTGCAGGCGTGCGGGGAGTGCTATCCGTGCACGGTCGGTCGGCCCAACACATGCGACGCGTTCGAGCTGATCGGGATCCACGTGGACGGCGGCCTGCAGGAGCGGCTGTCCGTGCCCGAGGACCAGGTCTACGCGATCCGGACCGACGACCCGGCCGTGGCCGCGCTGGCCGAGCCGGTGTCGATCGCGGTGCGCGCGGTCAACCGGGCGAAGGTGGAGCGCGGCGAGCGGGTGGTGGTGCTGGGCGCCGGGCCGATCGGGCAGTGCATCTGCCTGGTGGCGCGCGAGCGCGGGGCCCGGGTGCTGGTCGTCGACCTCCAGGAGAGCCGGCTGGAGTTGAGCCGGTCCATGGAAGCCGAGACGCTGGTGTGGACGGGCGCTTCCGAGGTCGTCGAGTTCGCTCGCCGATGGGCGCGGCCCGCCGGGCCGCCCGTAGTCTTCGACGCCACCGGCGCGCCGGCCGCCGTGCGCGCCATGGTCGACATGGTGGCCTCGGCGGGTCGGGCGGTGCAGGTCGGGATGTCCGGCGAGGAGGTCTCGCTGCGGATCGGGAGCCTGACCGAGAAGGAGCTCGACCTGCTCGGCGTGAGCTGTTGCGGGGCGGCCGAGTTCGGACAGGCGGTGGCGGTGGTGGAGCGCAACGTCGACGTGCTCGAGCGCCTGATCAGCCACCGGTTCGCGCTCGACGAGGCGCCCGAGGCGCTGCGCTTCGCGATGGAGCACCCGACCGAGGTCATGAAGGTGGTCATCGGGGGGTAGTCGAGACGCGCGGGCGGGTCAAACCCACGGCTCGCCACCACACACGTAGCCAGGTGACGAGCAGCGGACGAGTCGTCGGGCTACTGCTTGATCAGCGGCCCGGCCTTGGCCAGCACCTGGCTCTTCGACAGCGGCTTGTCGAACGCGCCCGAAGGCGTGATCGGCTCGCCGGTGAGCAGCGCGATCGCCGCCGCGTGGCGCGCTTCGACCTGCACGATCGACCCGGCTGCGGCGAGGTATTGCTTGTTCTTGAGCGAAGGCCCGGCGCCGTTGTAGGCGCCCACGCCGGTGTTCTCGAGCACGTAGGCGAGCTTGAGGAAGCCAGCCTGGTCGGTGACCGGGAACGCGAACTTCGGCTTGGCGACCGGCTTGCCCCCGGCCGCGGTGATCGCCTTGGTGAGCGCGGCGACGTGTTCGGCCTCCTCGTCCCCGAAGGACATGGCCAGATTCCTAGCCTCGCCACCGAGCCCGACCGCGGCGCCCTTCACGTTGTAGAAGTCGGTCTCCAGATACTCGAGCGTGAGCGCGAAGTTCAGGATGTCCAAGTCCGAGCTGCCACCCTGCGCTAGCGCGCTCGACACATACGGACCGACCGCGCTCGCGCCGTACACCGCGCCAGCGGCCACCGCGCCGCGCAGGAGGAAGCTCGCCCGGCTCATGCCGTGGACCTCCACGGCGCCAAGCTCGGGACTGGCGATGTCAGAACTGTTCATTTCGATATTCCTTTCTTGAAGTCTCTTGGGTCGCGGCACAGGGTTAGGCGATGAATGGCTTGACGACAGCCAGCACCTGCGACATCGACATCGGCTTGGCGAACGCACCCTGCGGCGTCGGCGACAGGTTCAGCAGCGTGTTCAGCGTCGCCGCATGACGCGCCTCGATGGTGTGAATAGCCAGCGCGGCCGCCAGGATCTCCTTGCTCTTGATGTTTCCGGCCTGCCCGAGATACGCCGCCGCCCCGAGGTTCTCGACCTGGCCTGCCAGCGATGCGACCTGACCGGCGGTGTGGAGCGGGAACTTGCCGGTCGGCTTCGCCGCTGGAGTGCCGAGCCCGCTGGCGACCTTATGGAGCGCGATCACGTGCTGCTCCTCCTCGGCCCCGAAGGACTTCAGCACCGACAGCGTCTTGCCGTGGAACAGTCCGCTCTTAGCCACCTTGGCGTAGAACTGCGACTCCAGGTACTCGAGAGTCAACGCGTAGTTGACGATCGTCAAGTCACTCGGATCGGACATGCCGCCCGAACTGCTCGTGGACGACCCTGCCGCCGTGGCCGAGCCCGAGCTCGAGCTCGCCGGGGCCTGAGACGACGATGACGACTTCGAGGAGCCGCACGCGGCGACGAAAGCCGCAAGCCCCGTCGCCGCCGCGCCGGCGCCAACCCTGCGACCGGCCATCGTCAGGAACTTCTTGCGCTCGAGGTCATCGCGCGCAAGCGCCTCCACCACCCCCGGCTCACGGCGGGCGCTCTCGGTAGTCGTTGGTTCGGACATCGGTTCTCCTTCGATAGCGGGCGCCCGGACCCGTTGGGTCCAGGGGGTTCACCAAAACCTTCGGGCGCTCACCGCGAACGGATCACCACACCGGTCCGCCACACGAGGGCGAGACGAGTCGCAGACATCGCTCCGAACAACCGTGATCGCGGTTCCCCTCCCGAGGGTCCCCGACGTTCTGCACTGCATGTCGATCTGTCCGGCCACCATGTAAAACGCAGCAAACCCTCCCCCCGCACCGGCCCCGAGTGCAGATAAGCATTGACCCAATGCTTATCTCCCCACATCGGCAGCGGGCGGGGGGCTTTGGGACGTTTTGCACCGCGGTCGGGAGGGCCGTCCCGGCCCGCCGTCTGGCTTCCCATCGCCCCCATGCCTGGAGAACGGCCAGCACGCTGTGAGATGTTCCTTACACGATGCTCCGGTTAGTGGCCGGTTAGGCTGCCCATCAGCCTCGGTTAAGCCCGCCTCGGCAACGGGTCGGGACCGGACTTCCCGGCTTATGCTCGCCGTAAATCTTCCTACATGGGAGGGAACCCCGGGTGGTAGGTCTGACGAGTGTGGGCGCAGCCGCACGGCGGTTGGGTCGACGCCGGGCCCTTTGGCTCGGGGCGATCGGCGCGGCGCTCCTGACGCTCGCGTTGCTGGTTGGGTTCGCCGTGGCCGACATCGATCCGACCACGGCCGCGCCGCCGGCACCCCCTCACCTGGGCGGCTTGGACGCCGGATCCAGGCACTCCCGGGCGGCCAGAGCCAGGCACCGCGTGCGCTCCGCGCCGGCGTCGACGCAGGCCACCCTGACGATCGGACCGAACCCGAGCACCCAGCCGGTGCCGAGCTCGTTCTTCGGCCTCTCGACCGAGTACTGGGCGCTCAATTGGTTCGACCGTGACACGCCCGCGTTCGAGCGGGTGCTCTCCCTCCTGCACGTCGCCGGCGACGGGCCGCTGATCCTCCGGATCGGTGGCGACTCGGCGGACCAATCGTTCTACGAGCGCCGGTCCCGAAAGGTGCCTCGTTGGGCGTACGAGCTGACGCCGGCGTACCTGTCGCGCCTGCGAGCGCTGGTCCTGCGTGATCGGGTGAAGCTGATCGTGGACCTGAACCTGCTCACCGCCACGCCGCTCACCGCGGCGGCCTGGGCTCGCGCGGCCGAGACCTCGCTGCCCCACGGGAGCATCATCGGCTTCGAGATCGGTAACGAGCCGGACCTGTACTCGCGACGCTTTTGGGTGGCTACGGTCGCTCGCTCGCCGTTCGATACCCAGCCCCTGCCGCTCGAACTGACGCCCACCACCTACGTGCAGGACTTCGCCGCCTACGCCCGCGTGCTCGGCGACGGCGCTCCCGACATACCGCTGGTCGGACCGGCGGTGGCGCACCCGCGGACCAGCCTTCCGTTCATCTCCACCCTGATCGAGGATCAGCGCTCGGAGCTCGGCATGGTGACCGGCCACCTGTATCCCTATTCCGCCTGCATGACGGACCCGCGGGCGAGCAGCTATCCGACGGTGGCGCGCCTGCTGAGCCGCCAGGCCACCGGGGCGTTTTCCAAGGACATCTCCTCCGCGGTGGCGCTCGCCCACCACGCCGGGCTGAAGTTCCGCCTGACCGAGTTCAACTCGGTGACCTGCGGCGGCAAGCGGGGCGTGAGCGACACGTTCGCCACCGCCCTGTGGGCGCCCGACGCGCTGTTCACCGCGATGCGGGCCGGCGCCGACGGCGCCAACCTGCACGTGCATCCCAATACGATCAACGCGGCCTTCACGATCAACCGCTACGGGCTGCACCCCCGGCCGCTGCTCTACGGGCTGCTGATGTTCACGCGAACGCTCGGGCCACAGGCTCAGCTGGTGCGGCTGCGATTGGACGCCGCTCGGTCGCTCGACCTGAGCGCCTGGGCCGTCCAGGTCCGCGGGCGCATCCTGCACGTGCTGCTGATCGACAAGGGCAGCCGGACCGTGCGCGTCGATCTGCGCCTCCCCGCAAGCGCGACCGGCACCGTCCAGAGGCTCTTGGCCCAGTCGGCCTACTCGCGCTCGGGCGTCACCCTCGACGGACAGCAGTTGAACTACGCCGGTGACTGGACCGGCCCGGCTCGGACCGAAACGGTCACGCCCGGCAACCGTGGCGGCTACGAGCTCACGGTGTATCGCCGGAGCGCGGCCCTCATGAGCGTCCAGCTCGCTCCGGCGCACCCGGCGAGGGTGGCGCGGCGCAAAGGCTCAGAACACCACCGTCGTGTTGCCGTGGCGAAGCACGCGGTCCTCGCAGTGGGCCTGGACCCCTCGCGCAAGCACTAGGCGCTCCACGTCGGCTCCCAGCTGAGCCATCGCATCGGAGTCGTCGCGGTGGCTGACCCGCATCACGTCCTGCTCGATGATCGGGCCGGCGTCGAGCTCCTCGGTCACGTAGTGCGCGGTGGCGCCCACCAGCTTCACCCCCCGCTCCTTGGCCCGCGCGTACGGATTCGCGCCCGCGAACGACGGCAGGAACGAGTGGTGGATGTTGATCACGGGGACGCCGACGCGATCGAGGAACTCGGGCGAGAGGACCTGCATGTACCGAGCCAGGACGACCAGGTCGCAGCAGCCGTCGAGCAGCTCGAGCTGCCGCGCCTCGGCCTCGTCCTTGCGGTCCTTCTCGACCGGCACGTGGTGGTAGGGAACGTTGAACAGGTCGGCGTCGTCGCGCAGGTCGGGATGGTTGGAGATCACCATCACGATCTCCGCATCGAGCTGGCCGCGACGCCAGCGCCACAGCAGGTCGAGCAGGCAGTGGTCCTGACGGGAGACCATCACGGTGATCCGCTTGGGCCGGGCGCCGTCCCACAGCCGCCAGGTCATGCCCAGCGGCTCGGCAACCTTCATACCGAAGCGCTCGCCCAGCCCCTCGCGCTTATCGGGCGCCAGCGCGAACTCCATGCGCAGGAAGAACGTGCCGCCGGACGGGTCGGTCGAGTACTGATCCGAGCGCACGATGTTGGCGCCCGCCTCGTACAGGAACCGCGAAACGCCGGCCACGATTCCCGGGCGATCAGGACAGGAGATGAGGAGTCGCAGCAGCCCGGGTTGGGGCCCGCCGGCGGTCACGATGTCTGGAACGACACGGTCACGATGTCTGGAACGACACGGTCACGACGTCTGGAGCGGCACCGGCGCGTGCTCGAACTGCGTGATGCGCCGGAGCTCCTCGACGCGGACGTCCACCTCGCCCGCGGTCAGCCGCTCGATTCGCTCGGTCCCGAACTCCTCGACCGTGAACGACGCCAACGCGGTCCCGTAGGCCATGGCCTGGCGCAGCAGCGACTCGGTGAGCGGGCCGTCCAGCTGGCGCGCGATGTAGCCGACGAACCCGCCGGCGAAGGTGTCGCCGGCGCCGGTCGGGTCGACCACGGTCTCGAGCGGGAAGGCGGGCAGGGCGAAGAAGTCCTCCGCGGTGATGAGCGCCGCGCCGTACTCCCCTTCCTTGGCCACCACGACCGACGGGCCCATCGAGATCACCTCACGTGCCGCCCCGACGATGCTCGGCCGGCCGGTCAGCTGGCGTAGCTCGGCGTCGTTCAGGACCACGCAGTCGACCCGCCGGATCACCTCGCGCAGCGCGTCAGGCGCGCTGTCGATCCAGAAGTTCATCGAGTCCATGGCGACGAACCTGGTCTCGCCGCATTGCTCGAGCACGCTCAGCTGGAGCTCGGGCTGGATGTTGGCCAGGAACAACGAATCGCACGCCCGGGAGGCATCCGACAGCCGCGGCTGGAAGTCCTCGAACACGCCCAGTTGCGTGTCGAGCGTCTCGCGCGAGTTCAGATCCCAGCCGTACTCGCCGGCCCAGAAAAACGATTTCCCGCCTGGCACCCGCTCGATGTCACCGACGTCCGTGCCCCGCAGGGCCACCACGGCAAGATCCTCGTCGCCGAAATCCTCACCGACGCGCCCGACCACGTGCACCTGGTCGAAGAATGAAGCCGCGAGCGCGAAATACGTGGCCGCGCCGCCCAGCATGCGCTCGCGCTCGCCGAACGGGGTCTTGACCGCGTCGAACGCGACCGAGCCGACAACCGTGATGCTCACGCGCCGACGACCTCGGGGGAGCCCAGCCCGGCGGCGGCGCGCAGGGCGTCCGCCTTGTCGGTCCGCTCCCAGGTGAAGTCGGCGTCCTCGCGGCCGAAGTGGCCGTAGGCCGCGGTCTTCTGATAGATCGGCCGGTGCAGCCGCAGGTACTGGCGAAACGCCCCCGGCCGCAGATCGAAATGCTCGTTGATCAACTCGAGGATCTTCGACCGCGAGACCTTCTCGGTCCCGAACGTCTCAACCATCGTCGACACCGGATGCGCCACGCCAATCGCGTAAGCCACCTGCACCTCGAGCCGCTCGGCCAGACCCGCGGCCACCAGGTTCTTCGCGACGTAACGAGCGGCGTAGGCGGCCGAACGATCCACCTTGGACGGGTCCTTACCGGAGAACGCGCCACCACCATGGCGCGCCATCCCCCCGTAGGTATCGACGATGATCTTGCGCCCGGTCAGCCCGCAGTCACCCATCGGACCACCGATCACGAACCGGCCGGTCGGGTTGACCAGCAGGTTGCGGCGAAGCTTCCTGGACTCGAACAGCTCCTCGGGGAGCTCGGGCTCGATCACGTGCTCCCACAGATCCTCCTTGAGGAGCGACTCGGCGCCGTCGCGGTGCTGCGTGGAGATGAGGACCTTCTCGACCTCCACCGGCCGGCCGTCCACGTAGCGCACCGTCACCTGCGTCTTCCCGTCCGGACGCAGATACGGCAGGATCTCCGCCCGGCGCACGTCGGCGAGGCGCTTGGCCAGCTTGTGCGCCAGGGCGATCGGCAGCGGCATCAGCTCCTCGGTCTCGTTGGACGCGTAGCCGAACATCATCCCCTGGTCACCCGCGCCGGCGATATCGAGCTCGTCCTCGTCCTTTTCGTTGGTGCGGGTCTCCCACGCGCGGTCGACGCCCTGGGCGATGTCCGGCGACTGCTTGTCGATCGCGTTGATCACCGCGCACGTGTGGTAATCGAACCCGAACTCCGCATTCGTGTAGCCGATCCGCTTGATCGTCTCCCGCGCGACGTCCTGGATGTCCACGTACGTGGTCGTCGTGATCTCTCCCGAGACCACCACCAGACCCGTGTTGACCAGCGTCTCGCACGCCACCCGGCCGGTCGGATCGTCACGCAGAACCGCGTCGAGCACGCCGTCGGAGATCTGGTCGGCAACCTTGTCCGGATGCCCCTCGGTCACCGATTCGGACGTGAACAGGAACTCGTTGTCGGCGTGAGTCATGCGCGTTTACCTTCCTTACGGGTGATCTCGAGCAAGTAGGCGGCCATTACATCCGTCCCGCCGAGCTTCAGGTGGTATGCGTCAGAGAGCTCCTCGACCCGGGCGATCTGATCGCGCGCGTCCCTGAACAGCTCCGTGAACTCGAACAGACCGAAGTCCACGACACGAGCCTGAAAGCCCAGGCGTTCCAGCAGCTGGGTGGTCCGCCGCTCGCCGATGATAGACAGTTGCATCACGTATGCGGTGCCGTCGTCGGCCAGTGCGTCCGGCAGCATCCGCAACAGGTGGTCGATGAGGCTGCGCCCCCAGTAGTCCAGCGGACGGTGGGAGACGACCGGCTCGAACGGGTCAACCGGGGTCTGGTAGAGGCTGGCCACGATGACGTCGTAGCGCTCCTCCGGGACCCACGGATAGAGGTCCTGCACGGCGGCGGTGACGCGATCGGCCACGCCGTTGCGGAACGCGTTCGCGAGCGTGTTCGTGATGGCCGCATTGCTGATGTCGATGGCGTGGACGTGGGCCGCGCCATTGCGAGCGAGCTGAACCGTTAGCAGCCCCGATCCGCAGCCGATGTCCAAACAACGCTGGTGAGCGCCCACGCCTTCCTCGTAGAGGTACTTCCAGACGGTCAGGCTTCCCTGGGTGGGGACGAACACACCGGGCTCCAGCGTGATGTCGGGAAAGTCCAGCGGAAACATCGCTCGCCCGCGGGCGTCGCTCCAGCGCTCGGGCGGGTGGCGCCTCGAGTCCAGCGACACCGTCTTGGAGCCCTCGTTGGGCAGTGCATCCGGGCGGGCGTGGCCAGGCTTGGTGTCTTCGAGCGCGGCTCGCGCCGCGGCGATCTGCGCGGGCCCGACGCCGCAGCAGCCACCCACGATCTGCGCTCCCTCCTCGCGCCAGCGCAGGGCCAAGTCCGCGTACTCGGCCGCGCCCACGCCGGCCTCCTGACGCCAGCCGGCGGCCGACAGGTAACCCAGGTTCGGATAGACGCCGAGCGGCAGGTCGGTGAAGTCGCGGAGCCACGCCAGCATGCCGGTGACGTGATCGGGCGGCAGGCAGTTGATCGCCAGCGCCCCGATCCCCATCTCCTCGAAGCGCCGGGCGGCGCGTCCGAACGCATCGCCCTCGGGACCGCCCCAGTGCTCGCCGTACACGCCGCACACGCCGTGACGGCAGCGGCGGAAGCTGAGCCAAACGGGCAGGCCGGTGCCGAGCAGCGCCTCGACCGTGGCGTAGGTTGAGCTACGCACCAGCGTGAGCGTCTCGACCAGGATCAGGTCGGGCGGATCGTGCTCGAACGCCCGCGCCAGCAGGCGAATGGTCTCGCGGCCGTCGGGGGTGTCGACGTCGCCGTTGATGCTGAAGGCGACCGCCACCTCGTCGGCGCGACCGCCCTCGGCCGCCGCCTCCCGCGCCAGATGGACCCCTCGGCGGGCCACGTCCATCCAGTGGATCGGCTCGCTGGTCTCCCACAGCCTGGCCTGCCCGTCGCGTAGCGCTGTGGCCATGCCCCAGGTGTCGGTGCAGATCACGTCGCAGCCGACGTCGACGTAGCGGCGGTGAACGGCCTTGACCTCACCAGGCGACTCTAGGATCGCCGTCAGACCCCACAGGTGCTCCTCGAGCTCGGGGCGCTCGCCGGCGACGCGGATCAGCTCGGTGCCGGTGGCACCGTCCATGACCACCGCGTGGTCGGTGGCGATCAGCCGGTTCAGACGCGCGTACGGGCCCTCGCCGGGCGTCGCGCCCGGCGTCACAGGGGTGGCGGCACCGCCGGAACCATGTATCGGGGTCAGGTGCGTGCTCACTCTCTCTCCTCCGTCCCGTCGAGGCAATCGCCACAGCTTGCCTGTCCGGCCGGGGGTTCGCCACCCCCGCTGCGCCGGATTACCCTAGACTTTAGAGAGGGCCTGAAGGCTAGGGTGGGCGAGGTGGTCATGACGCAGAGGAACGACGCCCCTCTCGATCGGACAGGTAATTTAACCCGAAGGGGCAGGGCACCGCGCGGAGCCCGGCGGTACGTTCTGCGTCGTGGCGACCATCGTTCCCAGCCGGCTTCCGCTCGAGGCTGTCATGAGTCGGGCCGGCGCCGTGGTAGGCATGCGCGACGGCAGGCCGACCGCCGTCCACTTCGGCTCGGCGGCCGCGGAGCTTGCCGTGTGCGTGCGGACCGTGGGGCTGGTCGATCGCTCCGAGCTCTCGACGCTGGCGCTCGAGGCCCCGCCGGCCCAGCTCTCGGCACTCGTGACGCGGCTCGCGGGCGCCACCGTCTCCCCCGGCGGCCTGCTTGCCGGAGGCAACGCCTGGTGGTGCGGCGAGGCGCCCGACCGGGTCCTCGTGGTGTGCGATCCGCGGCTCGGTGGCCGGTTGGCCGACTCCCTGCACCCCGTGGCCGCTCGCCACGTCGCCGTGCACGACCTCTCCGGCCAGCTGGCCGCGATCGGCCTGCTCGGGCTGGGTACGAGCAAGGTTCTGGCCGCGCTCGGCGTCTACGGGGAGTCGGGAGACCCTCGCAACGCCAGGCCGTTCGCGCGTGGGACGGTCGCTGGAATCCCGGCCGCCTGGCTGCTCCAATCCGATCGTCGCGCCCTGGCGCTGGTGCCACGCGAGCAGGCCGGCGAGGTGTGGCTGGCGATCGAGCGTGCGGGGCGCCCGTTCGGCATCTCCTGCGTCGGGCACGAGGCCGCCTGCCGCTACGCGCTGACCGAGCGCCTGCGGTCGGCCACGGCGCCTCACATCATCTGAGGCACTCGAGCCGGCGGGTCGGACGTGGCTGACCCGGCCACGGTTCAGCGCACCCTGGTCGAGCTGCTCGCGCTCGAGCGCGAGATCCTCGAAGCTGACTACGTGCGCCGGTCGGACGCGCTCGAGCGCGTGGCCGACGCGGTCAGGCGACTGGGCGAGGTCGGGTCCCCTCAGGGCATCCTCGAGCGCGCCGCCGAGGAGCTCGGTATGAGTTCGGACTTCGGTCGCGTGCTGATCGGTGAGGTTGGTCCTGATGGACTTCGCGCACGATCGTTGTGGAGCGGCGAGGATCCCGCCGGAGGGGCCGCCCCACTCGAGCAGCTTCGCTCCGGGCCGGTGCCGCTCGAGTACCCCTCGATCGAGGACGAGGTCGCGCGCCGCCCGCGGACCGAGATCGTGACCGCGCGGGGCGCGCGATCGCGAGCCGCCCGCCGGCTGGTCGACGTGCTCGGGTGGGAGGAGTACGTGGTCACCGCACTCGTGGTGCAGGGACAGACGGTGGGCCTGGTTCACGCCGACGCGTCGGGGAGGGCTCGAGCGCTCGACTCGCTCGACGCGGAGGTCGCCGCTCGTTACGCCGAGGGGCTGGCCGGGGTGTTCGAGCGGGCGGTGCTGCGCGAGATGCTCCAGCTCCATCACCACGAGCTGCGCTCCGCGGTCGAGTGGTTGAGCGGGCGGTTGGGCCAGCTCGCGGCCGCCGGCGGCGACGGGCTCACGCGGGCCGACGGCCCTGATCTGGCCGGCGCCGACGCCCTGACCCCCCGGGAGCTCGATGTGCTGCGGCTGCTCGCGCGCGGACAGACCAACCTCGAGATCGGCCGCGCCCTAGTCGTGCGCGAGGGAACGGTCAAGTACCACGTGAAGAACATCCTGCGCAAGCTCGGAGCCACGAGCCGTGCCGATGCGGTGTCGCGCTACGCGCGATCGCTTCCGGGGGCGACGCCGTGAGCACGGTTCGCGCGGATGTGGTCGGCGGTCCGCCCGGCGAGCAGCTGCAGCGGCGCCTCGAGCTCGCGAGCATCCAGGC
This sequence comes from uncultured Solirubrobacterales bacterium, assembly GCA_963834625.1. GTDB lineage: Bacteria > Actinomycetota > Thermoleophilia > Solirubrobacterales > Solirubrobacteraceae > Palsa-465. The sequence goes on from CAWICM010000003.1 coordinate 987,548, forward strand.
GCGGGAGATCCTCGGTCTGCCCGACGAATCCGCGCCGGCCAACGTGGGGCAGTTGCGGGCGCTGATTGCCGCCCTGCGCGAGGAGCTCGGGGGCGAGGACTCGCGGCTGGGGACGATAGAGGACCAGGAGACCGCGATGGCGCGGCTGCGCCACCGATTCGAGGCGCGCTTCGAGGCGCTCGATCGGGCCCAGGGGGCCGTGGCCGAGCTCCGCGAGATCACCTCGCCGCGCGAGATGCTGGGCCGCGCGCCGGCCGCCCTGTGCCGGAGATCCGCGTTCGAGCGGGTGATCGTGAGCCTGGTCAGGGGTGGGCGCATGATCGCCGAGGCGGCGCACTTCGACGGAGCCGGCCAGGGTCCGGCCGCGGCGAGCGTGCTGCGTCAGATGCAGGGCAGTCCGGTGCGGCTCGAGCACACGCTGATCGAGACCGAGCTGCTGCGCCGGCACCGGGCGACAATCGTGCTCGACGCGCACATGCACCCGCGGGTCGATCGCCCGACCGCGGAGCTGATGGGCTGGCGCTCCTACGCCGCGGCGCCGCTCGTCGTCGGCTCCCAGGTGGCGGGCGTGATCCACGCCGACCGCGGCCCCGGGAAGCCGCTCGACGTCCTCGACAGAGACGTCCTGTGGGAGTTCGCCACCGGCCTGGCCCAGGCCTACGAGAACGCCGCGTTGCGCCGCACGCTGCGCGACGAGCGCGACCAGATGCGGGAGTTCCTGGAATGGGTAGGAGCCCGCTCGAGCGAGCTGACCGACGCACCGGTCACGTTGTCGGCCGGCGGACATGCGCCGGTAGGGGGGCCGTTGGCGGGGCCGGCGCCGCTGCCCGAGTCTGTCCGCGCCGCCGAACCCCGTGGCCCCGCCGGCCGGGACGATCGCGTCGTGTTCCAGGGCCTGCTCACCCGCCGCGAGCTCGACGTCCTGCGGCTGATGGCCGATGGCGCCACCAACCGTCAGATCGCCGACGCACTGGTCATCTCCAGCGGCACGGTCAAGTTCCATGCCGGCGGCGTCCTGCGCAAGCTGCGCGCGGCCAACCGGGCCGAGGCGGTGACGCGCTACCTGCGGCTCATGGGCATGCCCGTGCCGTAAGCGCGCAACTCTCGGCGCCGGCCACCGTTAGCGCCGATGACGTGGGACGGATGAGCAGTGTCGTCGGGGGCATCGTGGTGGCTCTGGGCCTGTGGTTCGCATCGCCTGCACTCGCCGCCTTTCCGGGGGCCAATGGATTGCTGGCTGTGCAACCGCAGTCCGGTGGCGGCATCGTGCTCGTCGCCCCGAACGGGCGAAGCGCGCACCGGATCTGCACAGCCAAGTCACGCTGCGGCACACCGCGCGCTCCGCACTGGTCCCCCGACGGCCGCGCGATCGTATTCGCCGGACCGCGGATCAGGATCGTCTACGCCGACGGTTCGTGCATGGACTGTCAGTTCGGCGCCGCCCCGAATCCCGCCTTCGAAGCCGGGGGCACGGTGATCTCGTTCATCCAGCACGGCCGCGTGACGGCGGACGGGATCGACACGCTGCGCAAATCGTCCCCTGGGACGGCGGCCGTGACCGACGCGGCGTGGTCGGCGACCGGTGGCCTCGCCGTGGTTCGGCATGGTGCGCTGTGGGCGGGGCGCCCGGGCGAGCTTCACCGGATCGCGGTGGCCGGCGAGCCCTCGTGGTCCCCGAGCGGAGCTGCGATCGCCGCCGTACAGAATGGCTGGGTGGTGATCGTGAGCGTGCGCGACCACCGGGTGCGGCGGCTCGCGCGGGGAAGCGCCCCGGCCTTCTCGCCCGATGGACGGTGGATTGCCTTTGTGGCGGCGAACCACCGGCTGATGGTCGTCGCTGACCGGGGCGGCCGTGCGCGGCCGCGACCGGTCGGACACGTCCGCGCCGTGTCGGTCGACTGGCAGCCCCGTCCCCGTGGTCGAAACCCCGGCTGTGTTTCGCCTCCGGGCTCGAAGGTCCTCGCGAGCACGCCGGCGGCGGTGGTCAGCGGTGACGGACCACGCCAGCCGCCGATGGACTTCGCCGTGTCTGCCCCGATCGCCTACATGGGCTGCCTGCGGGCGGATGGCCGCGAGCGTCTGCTCGAGCGCTTCTTCGACAACAGCATCGACGGGGCCACCTGGATCGCGTCCGCGTTGCTCGCCCCTCCCTATGCGGCGCTCGTGGAGCAAACGGAGGACGTGCACTACGGAGGCAGCAGCAGCGGGGCCCAGGTGTACGACCTGCGGACGGGCCAGCTGGGGAAGCACCTCGGCGGCGAATCCGCCCTCTGCGCCGGTCCGGTCTGCACGGGTATGGCTCAGCTTGTGCTGGGCAGTGACGGGGTATCGGCCGCGCGCACCTGGGGGGTCGCTCCGCTCGGCTCGGAATCCACCCCGTTCCAGGCGGCTGCTTGCGCGACGGGCGGCACGGTCTGCGTGGCGGCAGACCAGGCCGGCAGCCTGCGCACCTCGAACGATCCCTCGGGCGGCGCGGAGAGATGGAGCTCTGGCGAGATCACCTCCCCACCGATGCCCCTGTGGACGGTGGCGTGCCCCGCCCAGTCGTTGTGCGTCGGCGCGAACGGCGACGTCTACACCTCGTCCGATCCGGCCGGCGGCGCCTCGACGTGGCAGACGACGACGCTGAATGGCGGTCCATCCTTTGGCGTCGGCATCAGCTGTCCCACGACGACGCTGTGCGTTCTGACCCGCGCGGACGGCACGATCGCAACGTCGACCAATCCGACCGGCGGCCCGGCGGCGTGGACGGTCGCCCAGATCGACCCGCTCAACGCTCTGGACGGGGTCGTCTGCTCGGCCGAGCCTCGATGCTTCATGACCAACAGCGCCGGCACCGTGTTCACCTCTGCCGATCCCACCGGGGGAGCAGGGGCGTGGAGCACGAGCAGCACCACGCCGGCGTTCCAAGCGGGCGCGTGCCCGACGAGCAGCCTGTGCGTCACGGTCGGGATCGGAGACATCGCGACGACCACCGCGCCCGCCGCAGCGGTGTGGACGCGGCAGTCGATCCCCGACGGTCTGGTCGGCGTCAGCTGTCCCTCCAGTTCGCTGTGCGTCGCGGTCGGCACGCAGGGCGCGCTCTACGTCTCCACCGATCCCGCGTCGGGCACGTGGGCCCGCACGACCATCGACTACGGGCTGGGACTCACCTCGGTGTCGTGCGCATCGGTGTCGCTGTGCGTGGCCACGGATGCGAACGGTCACGTGGTGACCTCGACGGACCCCGCCGGCGGTCTCTCAGCCTGGACCCCGATCCTGCTCGAGGGCAATCCCTGTACCGACGGTCACCCGTGCAGCATCGAGTCGATCGAGGCGTCCGACAGGACGGGCCTGCACACGGTCGACTCGAGCGAGCAACCAGGATCGGGGCCATTCCTGACCGGGCTGTCGCTGAACGGCGACACGCTCTCCTGGAGCCACGATGGCAGCCCGCGGACTTCCGGCCTGACGCCGCCGTAGCCCAACGGTCCGACGCTCAGACCGCGAAGAAGACCGTCTCGTGCGGGCCCTGGAAGCGGATGTCGAACTGGTAGCCGCCGTCGACCGGCTCGGCCAGCAGGGTGGCCCGGCGCTCGACCGGCACGCGCGCCAGCACCGGATCCGCGGCGTTGGCCTCTGCCTCGTCGGCGAAGTAGATCCGGGTCACCGTGCGATTGAGCATGCCGCGGGCGAACACCGACACGTCGATGTGCGGCGCCTGCGTCTGACCGGCCAGCCCGGGCACGGGGCCCGGCTTGACCGTGACGATGTCGAAGGTGCCGTCGCCGTCCTCGAGGCCGTAGCGGGCAAACCCGCGGAAGCCGGCCTGCTCGGAGCGACCGCCGTGACCGTGCACGTCGGCGAAGCGCCCCTCGGAGTCCGCCTGCCAGGTCTCGAGCAGGAAGTCCGGGATGGGAACGCCGGCGCCGTCGTAGATCGTGCCGACGATGTGGATCGCGCCGGGCGTGTCCTCGGGCACGACGAACGGGCCCACGTCGAACGGCAGCCCGATCGCGAAGTACGGCCCGACCGTCTGGGAGGGGGTGGTCTCGAAGATCACCTCAGTGCGCCTCCTCGAACGGTGTGGCGCCGGGCCCGCGCAGATAGATGTCGAAGTGGTAGGCGTGGGCCCAGTTGGGCACGGTGTCGTGGATCGAGAAGCTCGAGACCATCCGCTCGCGGGCTTTCGGATCACGAACGGAGTTGAAGATCGGGTCGTAGGGGAAGAACGGGTCACCCGGGAAGTACATCTGGGTGACCAGGCGCTGAGTGAACGCCCGCCCCTGTAGCGAGAAGTGAATGTGGGCCGGGCGCCAGGCGTTGTAGTGGTTGCCCCACGGATACGGCCCCGGCTTGATCGTGGTGAACGTGTAGCGGCCCTCGTCGTCGGTGATGCACCGTCCGGCGCCGCTGAAGTTCGGATCGAGTGGAGCCGGCCAGCGGTCCCAGCGGTGCTTGTAGCGCCCGGCCGCGTTGGCCTGCCAGATCTCGACGAGCGTCCCCCGCAGCGGCTTTCCCTCGGTGTCGAACACACGGCCGGAGACCACGATCCGCTCGCCGATCGGCTCGCCGCCGTGCTGCACGGTCAGGTCGTGGTCGTTCTCGCCCATCAGCACCGGCCCGAGCTGGGGTCCGGTGATCTCGGTGATGGTCTGCGGTAGGTAGACCAACGGCTGCTTGGGATGGCGCAGCGCGGTCGACTTGTAGCCCTCGTAGTCCATCGGCGGGTGGGCCTCTTCGGGCTCCCGCAGATAGCTGGTCGGCGTGTCCGCGATCGGGTCGTAGATAACGCGGGCCCCGTCGGCCCCGGTCTCGGCTTGAAGCTCTTCGGTCATTTCCCGGTTCCCCTATACATATATTTATATTTATATGTCTATATCTATAACTATGCCTGGAGGACCACGGCCAGTCCCTGGCCGACGCCGATGCACAGCGCGGCCACCCCGTATCCACCTCCACGACGGCGCAACTCGTGGGCGAGCGAGCCCAGGATGCGCACGCCCGACGCCCCGAGCGGGTGACCGAGAGCGATCGCTCCGCCGTTCGGGTTCACCCTGTCGGGGTCGAGGCCCTTCCACTGTCCGATGTCGGCCAGGCACTGCGACGCGAAGGCCTCGTTCAGCTCCACCACAGCGACCTCGTCCCAGGTGATGCCCGCGCGCTCGAGCGCGACATTCGCCGCCTTGACCGGCGCGATCCCGAATACGTCGGGATCGACCGCCGCCGCGCCGCGGGAGACGATCCGGGCGATCGGGTCCCGGCCGGCGAGCTTCGCGCCCTCCTCGGACACGAGCAGCGCAGCGCCGGCGCCGTCGTTGAGCGGTGACGAGTTGCCTGCGGTAACCGTCCCGCCCTCGACGAACGCCGGCTTCAGCTTGCCCAGCTTCTCAAGCGAGGTGTCGGCGCGGATGTTCTCGTCGCGCTCGAGCTCGGTGTCGGGCACCGGGATAACCCACTCGCCGTAGAAGCCGCTGTCCCAGGCGGCCTGCGCGCGCTGGTGGCTGCGCAGAGCGAACTCGTCCTGGGCCTGGCGGGAGACCTCGTAGATGCCGGCCAGCTTCTCGGCGCTCGCGCCGAGCGAGATCGTCCACTGGTCGGGCATGTTCGGGTTGACCATGCGCCAGCCCAGGGTGCTCGAGTAAAGCTCCTGCTGCTGGGCCGGGAACGCGCGCTCGGGCTTGAGCATGATCCAGGGCGCCCGACTCATCGACTCGACCCCGCCCACCAGGACGACGTCGGCCTCGCCGGTCTCGATCTCGCGGCTGGCCTGCATAGCCGCGTCGAGCGATGACCCGCACAGGCGGTTGATCGTGGAGCCGGGAACGCTCGTGGGCAGCTCGTTGAGCAACCAGGCCATGCGGGCCACGTTGCGGTTGTCCTCGCCGGCCTGGTTGGCGTCGCCGAACAGCACCTCGTCGACGCGCTCGGGCTCGAGAGACGGCGAGCGGTCGAGCAGGGCCCTGACGACGTGCGCGCCGAGGTCGTCGGGACGCACCTTGGCGAGGCTGCCGCCGTAGCGGCCGAACGGCGCGCGCACCGCGTCGAGCACGTAGGCGGCGCTCATCGCTCGAGCAGCTCCCTCAGCTTGGCGAGTTCCTCGTCGGTCGGCGGCTCGGTTGTCTTCAGATCATCGGCCACCTTCAGCTCCCAGCCGGTCTCCTCCCGGACGTGGTCGAGCTCGACGCCCGGGTGGATCTGCGTGAGCACGAGCTCGCAGGTATCGGGATCGGGCTCGAGCACGCCCAGGTCGGTGATCACCGCGGTCGGCCCCCTCCCGCGGAAGCCGAGCTTCTCGCGCGCGCCCGGACCGTCGCCGTGTCCCACCGTGGTCACGAAGTCGAGCTTTTCGACCAAGGTGCGCTTGGCGTGGGGGGCGATCACGATCACCTCCCCGCAGCTGGCGGCGATCTCGGGTGCGCCACCCGCGCCGGGCAGCCGCGTCTTGGGATGCTCGTAGTCGCCGATCACGGTCGAGTTGAGGTTGGCGTGGCGGTCGATCTGGGCGGCGCCGAGGAAGGCCACGTCGATGCGGCCGGCGCCGATCCAGTAATTGAACATCTCGGGCACGGACACGATCGAGTCAGCCGTCTCGGCCAGCTCTCCGTCGCCGATCGAGAGCGGAACGTGAAACGGCTTGGCCCCGATCGTCCCGGACTCGTAGACCAGGATCAGCTCCGGGTTGTGGACCATTCGGGCCAGCAGGGCGGCCGCGCTCGGGCGGCCCACGCCGATGAACACCGTCTTGGTGTCGCGCAGCCGCCGGGCGGCGACGATCGTCTGGACCTCGCCCGCGGTCACCTCGGTGGTCGTAGCTGTCATGTCTTGGACGTCTCCTTACCCATGACGTTCTCCTCCATCCACTCCGTGAACTGATCCCGATCGCGGCTCATCTTGTCCCAGAACTTGTAGAAGTCGTTGTCGCGGTCGGTGATGCCAAGGCTGTAGGAGGGGCGTGAGCCGCCCGGGGCCTCGGCCACCGCGGTGACCACCCATTCGGGGATGACGATGCCACCGGGCCTCAGCTCGAGCTCATCGACGATCCGCTCAACCGTGACCAGCGACCGCCTCGCAGCGAGCACTGCCTCTTTCTGCACGCCGGGGATCCCCCACAGCTGCACGTTGCCTTGGCGATCGGCCTCCTGGGCGTGGACGATCGCGACGTCGGGTCGCAGGGCGGGCACCGCGGTCAGCGTCTCACCGGTGAACGGGCAGGTGATCGGCGCCACCGTGGTCCGCGCCATCAGGTCGGTCCCGACGTACCCGCGCATGATCGCGCAGGGCATGTCCGCCGCACCGGCGGCATAGCGATTGGCCATGCCGGCGTGGCTGTGCTCCTCGATCTCGACCGCGCGCGGCCAGTCGTTCTCGATCACGTCGCGGAAGCGGTGCAGTCCGCCCACGCCGGGATTCCCGCCGTAGGAGAACACCAGCCGCCGGGCCAGCCCCATCCCGATCATCTGGTCGTACAGGAGGTCGGGGGTCATCCGGATCAGCTCGAGCTCGCGCCGACCCTGGCGGATGATCTCGTGCCCCGCGGTGAACGGGATCAGGTGCGTGAACCCCTCGAGCGCCACCGAGTCGCCGTCGCTCACCAGGTCGGCGACGGCGTCGGTCAGGGACATCAACTCGGCCAATGCGCTCCCTGCAATCGTTCGCATCGTGAACGTCCGATCACATACCGAACTTTATCAGGGGAACGCTCGGTGACCGCATCCGGCTTCGGGCCTCGCGCGCTCCGCTTTCGGGATTCCACGGACACCGCTCCGCGCGCTCGGCTTAGTCCACAGCCCGGCATCCAGCCGGGCTAACGGTGCGATTCCGCGCCGCCTCGAGGCCCATGACCGTCTGCGGGACGAGCAGCGCGAGCAGCAGAATCAGCGCGGGGGTCCAGGAGCCGGTGATGTCGTGTATGGCCCCGATCGCGAGAGGGCCGGCGGCCGCCATCAGGTAGCCGAAGGTCTGAACCATCGTCGACAGGCCGGAGGTGCTCGTGACCGTCCCGCCGCGCAACACGATCAGGGTGAGGGCGAGCGGGAACGAGGCGTTCTGGCCGAGCCCCAGCAGCACCACCCACACGTAGGGCACCGAGCTCGGAGCGAGGAGCACGCCCAGCCAACCGGCCGCGACGCAGGTCACGAACACGAACACCAAGGAACGCTGGTCGTGCGAACGGGCGGCCAGCGACGGGACGGTGAGCGCGGGAATCAGGCCGACCAGAAGCGACAGGCTGAGCAGGAACCCCGCGTATGAAGTGCTCTCACCATGGCTGTGGAACACGCTCGGCAGCCACGCGATCGTGGCGTAGAACCCGGCCGATTGGACGGCGAAGAACAGCGTGACCGACCAGGCCACCGGATCGCGGAGTAGGGACCGCGCACTGGTCACCGGTGCGCCGGGATCGACGCGGGCCGGCCGGCGCCGCGCGAGCTGCGGCGACCAGACCACGAGCGCGATCACCGCCGGCACGACCCAGATGGCGAGGCCGGGCCGCCACCCGCCGCCGAGCGCGTCGGCCACGGGCACAGAAATCCCAGCGGCGAGCGCCGCGAAGCCCACCAGCGCGGTCGTGTACATGCTCGTGAGCAGACCGATCCGGTGAGGGAAGTTGCCACGCACGAGCACGGGCAACAGGACGTTGCCGACGGCAATGGCCGCGCCCGCCAGCGCAGTCCCCAGGAACAGGAAGCCGAGCCCCGGCACGAGCCGCACGAGCAGGCCGATCAGGAGCACGACCAGCGCCAGCGCCGCGGTGGTGCGTTCACCGAGACGCTTGGCCAGCGTCGGCGCGAGCGGCGCGAGCGCGCCGAAGCACAGCACGGGGAGCGTGATCAGCGCGCCCGCGCCGGTCGCCGACAACCCCGTGTCGGATTTGATCCGGTCGATCAGCGGACCGATGCCCGCCGCGGCCGGCCGCAGATTGGTGGCGAGCAGCACCATGCCGATGGCCAGCAGCACCGAGGAGCGCGGCCGCTGGATGTGGAAGCGGTTCAATCGACCGTCTTCAGCGGATCGCCCAGCTCGCCGCCGGCGAGCCAGTCGGCGCCGCGGCGATACAGGCGCTCGACCGCCGGGCCGACCAGGCCGGGCATGTCGCGCTTGACCTCGAAGCCGATCCGGGTCTGGACATAAGCCAGGTGACGGTAGCCCACCGGCAGGCTCTCGAGGAGCTCGGTGTCCAGCGTCAGCGTCGTCCCGGGATCGAGCGGATCGAGCCGGTCCTTCTCGTAGATGGGCTGGCGCAGGACGATGCCCCAGCGGTCGGCCCGCTTCTCCAGGAAGTCGTAGAAGCGGCCCGTACACACGACGTCGCAGATCGCGCCGTGAACCTCGGCTCGCTGGGAGATCGTCATCTTGGTCTGGGCGATCGCGCGCCGGCCGTCGTGGGGGCTGTCGGCGGCGCCTGACGGCGGCGCCTTAGCGGCCAGGTCGATCGAGGTCCCGCCGAGGAAGTGCAGGATGCTCACGCCGCGCTCGAAGCCCTCGCGGCTCACGCGGATGAAGTCCGTGGCCGGACCCTGGAACCAGGTGGCCATCATGAAGCCGTCCTCGTGCCAGACGGTGGCGAAGCGCTCCCAGTCGCCGGCGTCGCGCCAGATCGCCCAGTTCTCGACGAGATCCCGGATCAGCGCCCGGTCCTCGGCGGCGCTCATCCGATCTCGCCCCCCCGACCCCGCGCTCACAGCACCGTCGCGCCCGGCAGCGCCGGGATCTGGCTGGTCGGCGGGATCGGCGGCCCGGGCGGGTTGCCGCTGAGGTCAGGCGTGCCGTAGGTGTGGAAGGTCTCGATCGTCTTGACGCCCCAGGCCTGGCCGCGGGCGCGCTCGGCCTGGGTCCATCTCACGGGTTCGTACACCGGGTCGAAGATGAAGTGGGTGCCGGTCGTCACCTCGACGCGGTTGCCGCCCGGCTCGTACACGTAGAGGAACATCCCCTGGGCCACCGCGTGCTTGGACGGCGCGGCCTCGATCGGGACGTCGGCGTCGAGGAACAGGTCGGCCGCGCGGAGCAGCTCCTCGCGCGTGTCCACGAACCAGGCCAGGTGGTGCAGGCGCCCGCGGCCTCCGCCGTGGTCCGCGGTGTAGATCAGCTCGTGGGCCGCGATCGACAGGCTCATCCATGCCCCCTGCTCGGAGCCGTCGTCGTTGACGACCTGCTCGTAGAGCCGGTAGCCGAGCTGTTCGCTGGCGAAGCGCCGGTTGGCAGCCACGTCGGAGGCCAGCACGTTGACGTGGTCGATCCGCTTGACCGCCGCGCCGCGGTCGACGTGGCGCTGGGGGACGTTCTTCAAGCGCGGGCGCAGGTGCTCGGGCGGCACGTAGCGATCCTGCTCGAAGAAGATCTCGAACACGTGCCCGTCGGGGTCCTTGAACTCGTAGGCCGGCCCGTGACCGTGGTCGCCCTCGTTCCAGCCCGCGCCCAGCCCGGTGGCCTCGATGGCGTCGACGCGGCGTTTGAGGGCTTCCGGGCTCCAGGCCCGGAGCGCCGTGTGGCCAAGGCCGGGCAGCGCCGACTCGGTCAGCTTCAGGCCGTAGGGCTGGTATTCGCCCCAGCCGCGCAGGAACACCGACTGGCCCTCGCGGTGCTCGACGTGCATCCCGAACAGCTCGACGAAGAAGCTCAGGCTGTCCTCGGGGTACGGAGTGAGCAGCTCGGCGTGGGCGATGTGGGCGAGGTCGTGAATCGGCCCTTCGGTCATGCCTCCACTTTTTCTCTGAGGCCGTCCAGGTCGTAGGAGAGCTCTCCGGCCTGGAGCTTCTCACGCTTGACGCGCTCGCGCTCGAGCCGCTCGCGGGATGCCTCGAGCACCTCGTTCGTGCGTTCCTGTTCCACCACGGCCACGCCATCGGCATCGAGCACGAGGATGTCGCCGTTGCGGATCGTGGCGCCCCCCACGATGACCGGCTGGCCGATCGACCCGACGGCGTCCTTGGCCGCGCCCTTGACCCGCACCCAACGCGCCCAGATCGGCAGTCCGAGCTCGACCAGCTCCTCGACGTCGCGCACCGACGCGTCGACCAGGATCGCGGAGGCGCCCTGGGCCTTGGCCTGAGTGGCCAACAGGTCACCGACCAGGGCCACCGGGCGCGGCTCGGGCATGGTCAGGACCAGCACCTCGCCAGCCTGGACCGCGGCCATCGCGGCGTGGACCATCAGGTTGTCGTCCTGGCCGCAGCGCACGGTGCGTGCCGGACCGGCGACGCGCGAGCGCGGAACGATCTGGGTCAGATCGGCGTCGACGTAGCCACGTCGTCCGCCCGCCTCGTACACGGTGGCAGAGCCGAGCTCGGCGAATTCTTCGAGCGCAGCGTTCATAGCGCGTTCACGACGTTCGGGGTGACCCGCTGAAACGCCTCGGCCTGGCGGATGTCCTGATTCCCGGAGGAGCGGCGGGCGTGGTTCCCGCGCTGGTCGGCGCGCTGGTCGTAGTAGGTCTGGAGATACTTCTGCGCCTTCATCTCCTGCATCGCCGCGCGCTTGGCGTCCATCACGTTCGTGATGTCGAGGAACGTGTTCGGGGTGAAGTTGCACAGCTCGGGCTGATGGGGCTCGAACAGGTAGAAAACCGGTGGAGTGATCGTCTCGAAAGCGCTCGAGACGCCGGCCCCGGCGGCCAGGCCCCGGGCCCGGTTGACCGCGGCGTAGGCGATCGGATGGTCGGGGTTGAATGGGTCGGTGTCGGTGTGGGTGATCAGCACGTCGGGCCCGAACTCGCGGATCTTGTCCGAGATGAGCTTGAGGCCATCGGAGTCGATCTCGAGCGGGTAGTCGCCCAGGTCGAGGCACTCGAAGCTTGCGCCGAGCGCACGGGCGGCTCTCTCCGCCTCCCCATGGCGAACCTTCTTGACGTTCTCGATCGTCTGGCCCTCCTCCTTCCACAGCTCGCCGGACTCGCCGCGCTCGCCGTACGACAGGGCGATGACGCGAGCCTCGCCGCCATTCGTCGTGGTGACCGCGCACGCGCCTCCGCCCCGCCACACGAAGTCGGCCGAGTGCGCCCCAATGACCATCAGCTTGCGGGCACTCACAGAGCCTCCGCCCCCGCCACGATGCGCGTGTTCACGACCGCCATCACGTAAACCTCCTCGTCTTTGAAGCCGGCCTCGAGCAGCCGATCGACCATCAGCGCCATGCCGTCCTCGACCGCCGGGTTGAACACCTGACCTAGGTCGGTGGACAGCACCGAGTTCTCGGGTCCGGTGGCGCGGATGTTCTCGATCCAGTGCTCCCAGGTGACTTTGCCGGTGTGGGGGGTCGTGAAACAGCGCTCGAGCAGCGCGCCCTTGTCGGCGAGCGCCCTCTGGTCCTCGACGCTCAGGTCCTGCGAGGGGAACTCGGGATGGGTGATGACGATGTCGCGCACGCCCTCCTCGAGCGCGGCGTCGAGGACCGCGAAGATCTCGTCCCGGCTCAGGTGACCGGTGGCCAGCAGCATGTTGTGCCGGGCGATGATGCCGAGGACCTCGCGCAGCGCCGGCAGCACCGTCCCGTCTTCGTGCAGGACCGGAACGGGAGGGATCTCGATGCCCTGCTCGCGCAGGTCGAGCTGGAGCTTGACCCACACCGGGACCTTGGCGCCCGGGGGCGCGTCGCGCTCGTGCGATTCGTTGACGGAATCGACCGTGGGAAGCCAGACGGTGCGGGCGCCCTCGCGGGCGGCGATCTCGACCGCCAGCGGGTTGATCCCCCCCACCGCACGGTTCAGCGCGATCGCGCCGAGGACGTCCGTTTCCGGGACCGCGGCGCGGACCACGCTGGCCCGTTCTGCGGTCGAGCCGTAATGCGACTTGAGGACGAATCCCGCCATCCCGAGGTCTGCGAACTTCCGGGCCAGCGTGACGTCGTCGATCTTGCGCTCGACCACGTCGGGCGAGATGTGCATGTGGGTGTCGTAGGCGCCGCGCAAGAGGTCGCGGGCGCGCTGCGACGGTGTCTCGTCGCTCACTTACTCGGCCTGTCCCTGCAGCGCCTCGGCGCTATTTGCCTCTCCGCGAAGCGCTTCTGCGACGTGGGAGAGGTGCCTTCGCATGGCCAACTCGGCGGCCTGTGGATCGCCGGCCGCGATCGCCTGGACGATCGCCGCGTGCTCGCCGAACGAAACCTCGCTGCGCCCGGGCAAGAGGATCGTGCGGTACTGGAAGCGCACCAGCTGGGACTTGAGCGTGGCGATCAGGCGGGCCACCGTGCCGTGCCGCGAGATCTCGAGGATCCGGGTGTGGAGGACCGCGTTCTCGTCGGAGGCGCCGAGCAGGTCTCCGGCGTCGAGGCGCCGGCGCATCCCATCGAGGATCCGCTCGAGGTCCGCGATGTCGGGCGGCCGGACGTTCCGGGCCGCGTGACGAGCCGCGACGCCCTCGAGCACGGCGCGCGTCTCGAGGATCTCCACGGCCTCCTGCGCGCTGACCAGCCGCACGCGGGCTCCGCGGTGGCGCTCGTGCTCGACGAGGCCCTCGTGTTCGAGTCGGGCCAGGGCAGTGCGCACCGCTGAGCGGCCCACACCCAGCTCACGTGCGACGTCGACTTCGATCAGGCGCTCGGAGGGCTGAAAGCGGCCCGTGACGATCGCCTCGCGCAGCCGATCCTCGGGGCTGATGTGATTGGCCGGAGAATTGTTGACAATTTCGTCAACCATCGCGCGCAGCTTACCGCGCGCGAGCTGGCCTTGCTTGTCATTCCGGGGCCGATTACGAGGCGGTTTAGCGGGCCCGGCGCGCCAGGTACACGGACGTGCAGACCGGGCCGAGCAGGAGGAAGACAAGTATGACGATCGAGATAATGTGGTGAGCGGTGCTCGGCCCGGGGGTGCAGTGTTGTGTGACGCCGTTGAGACTCGTGCACCGCTGCTTGGTGGCGAGGATGAGGATTGCCGGCAGGACGGTGGCGAGTCCGCCCGGAACGATGAGCGTGCCGATCACCTTGTCGCGCACGCTCCAGGCGCGCGAGCTCCACAACAGGATCGCGCCGGCGATCCAGCCGACTCCGGCGATGAAGCCGCCCAACAGGAGGAGGAAGATGGCCGCCCATTCGTGTTTGCCGCGCTGCTCACCCCGGGGTGGCAGCTGCGCCTCGACGATTTCCTCGGGATCGCCGAGGCGTTCGAGCACGGCGAGCATCTCGGCGTCGGACATGCCGGCACTCGTCGCCTCGGCCAGGTGGACGCTGATCTCCTCGACCAGCTCGCGCCGCTCGGCACGCGGGAGCCGCCGGGCCGCGCGCTCGAGGCGGTGGAGGTAGTCGGCCGCCAGCGGATGGATCGTGGTGGTGGTCATGTGAGCGCTCCTGTTCCGAGCAAGGTGTCGACCGAGTCCCGAAAGCGCACCCACTCCGCCGTGAAGGCGTCGAGGGTGGAGCGACCCGCCGGCGTCAGCCGGTAGTAGCGGCGCGGCGGTCCGGACGACGACTCTCGCCACGTCGTCTCGACGACGCCCTCCTTGCGCAGCCGGGCCAACAGCGGATACACCGTTCCCTCGGTGGTCACCAGGCCGTCGGCCTCCGACAGCGTGCGAACGATCTCGAACCCGTAGCGCTCGTCGGGGCGCAGCAGGGCGAGAACGCAGAACTGCAGCACGCCGCGGCGTAGCTGGGAGATCACGCCTTCGCCAATCGCTACCATGCGGTACAAGGTAGCTGGTGGTGGAAGGGTGTGTCAAGCCGCGGGCCGGAAGGGTGTGTCAAGCCGCGGGCCATAGACGCGGATGACTCGTCACGACGCGGCATCGCTCGACCGCGTGACGCGTTAGCCGTGCCCCACGCGGCTAAGTCGTCACGGCGCTCCGCGCCGGGCCGCACGTGACGAGTTATCCGGGTCGCGCCAGGCGGTGCGGCCGGGATCAACCACGGCTACGCGGTGCCGCCGGGATCGACCGCGGCTACGCGGTGCCGCCAGGATCAACCACGGCTACGCGGTGCCGCCGGGATCGACCGCGGCTACGCGGTGCGGCCGGGGTCGACCACGGCGCCACCGTCGCCAGCGTGGCCGTCCTCGACCGGAACCAGCACGATGTCGTTCTCGAGCGAGACCCAGGGCCCGTCGACGCTGGCCGGCCGCTCGGGGTCCTCGGCCGAGCGCTCGACGAAGGTCCGCAGCAGCGAGGGCTTGACCGCGAACACGGTGTCGGAGTCGAGGTATTCGCTGACGGCGTCGAAGATGTGGGTGGTGACGGTCTTGTAGCCCGGCGCGCGGATGATCATGTGGATGTGCGCCGGCCGCCAGGGATGGCGACCGGTGGCGGCGAGCATCCGCCCCACCGGTCCGTCGTCCGGGATCGGATAGGGCACGGGACGGACGGCCACGAACGCGTAGGTCCCGTCTGAGCGGGTCAGGTAGCGACCGCGCAGATGGTCCTCCTCGGCCTCGGGACGCTGGACCGCGTAGAGCATGTCGGCGCCGTTCTGCCACACGTCGAGCTCGGCGCCCGCGATCGGCGCGCCGGACACGTCGAGGACACGGCCGTAGACCCAGGCCGGAACGCCGGCGCCACTTTCGATGACCATGCTCTCCCCATACGAGCGCTGCGGCGAGCCGGGCACATAGAACGGGCCCAACACGGTCGACTCGGTGGCGCCGGCCGGCACCTCGTGGGCCAACGCGTCGACCAGCATCGACAGGCCCAGGGCGTCCGACCAGAGGATGAACTCCTGACGGCGCGCGTCGGTGATGTGACCGGTGGCGGTGAGCACGGCGATCACCTCCCGCCACTCCTCCTCGGTTAGCCCGACCTCGGCCGCGAACCCGTGCAGGTGCCGGACCAGGGACTGCATCACCGAGCGCAGGCGCGCGTCCGCGCACGAGTCGAAGCTCCCGACGGCCGCGGCGGTGATGTCCGCCGGCGTGGTCTTGCGCGCGCCCGTCGTCGCCACGCCTACTCCCCAACCACGGCTTCGACCAGGAGCGGCTCGCGTCGCGCGGCCAGGCCGGCGACCGCCTCGTCCAGCGTGGCAACGAGCTGGGCGTGCGTCTCGACCCGCACCGAGGGGCAACCCAGGCCTCGCGCGATCGCGCCGATGTCAACCGACTCGAAGGCCGGCCACGCGGCGGCCCCGCCGGCCCGCCGGGCCAGCCCGTCCATGACCGCGTAGCGGCCGTTGGCCAGCACCACGAGCAGCACGCCCACTCCGTACCGGGCGGCGCTCCACAGCGCCTGGATCGCGTACATGGTCGAGCCGTCGCCGAGCACGGCGACCACCGGCCGGTCGGGCATCCCCAGGCGCAGGCCGATCGAGCCGGCCAGGCCGAACCCCAGGCAGCCGTTGGCCGTGCTCAGGAACCCGAACGGGATGCGCACGGGAATGCGCTGGTAGAGCTCGGGCTGGCTCGAAGGACACTCCTCGATGAGCAGCGCGTCGTCGGGCAGGCGCGCGGCCAGGGCATCCAGCACGTGACCGGGGCGCAGCATCTCTCCATCCGCCGGCGGTGCCAGGGGCGCCGGACGGCGCAGCGGCTCCGGGGGATTCCCGGCGCCGGCGGCGCGCGCGGGCAGGGCCTCGACCAGCGCCCGGCAGGTGGCCCCGACCGGAGCGACCACGGCGAGCTCGCATGGGCTGCGGTGCGCCTCGGCCGGGTCGGCGGTCAGCACGGCGACACGCGTCGAGGGCTCGGTCAGCGCGACCGGCTCGTCGAACAGATAGGCCCGGAACGCGCCCGTGCCGACCGTGAGCACGACGTCGTAGCGCGCCAGGTCGTCGTGCATGAGCCGGCGCTGCCAGTGCAGGTGGCCGGCGAACAGCGGATGGTCCTGAGGAAAGCCGACGCGGCGACTGAACGGCTCCTGCCAGACCGGGCAGACCATGTGCTCGGCCAGGGCCACCACGTCATCCCAGTCCCCCGAGTCGGGAGCGCCCACGACGAGCGCGGGCGTCTCGGCGCCGGCCAGGAGGTCGGCAAGCTCCTGCACGTGCGAAGGCGCCACGGAGTGCGGGCGCAACACCCGCGCGGGCGAACCGGCGGCGAGCTCGTCGGCCGGCTCTGACCAGTCGCCCATCGGCACCACGACGAGGGCGGGACCGCGCGCGGCCAGCGCCTCGTGGTAGGCGCGCGCGATCGCGCCCGGGACGTCCTGGGCGCGGCTCGGCAGCTGGCGCCACACCGGGTACTCACCGGCCAACCGCTCCAACGCTCGCCCGGTGAGGAACGGCTCGAAGGCGATCTGGCGGCGGTCCTGCTGCCCGACGACGATGACCAGCGGGGCGCGGCAGTCCCGGGCGTTGGCGATCGCGTTGATCGCGTTGCCCAGGCCGGCGGCGGTGTGCAGGTTGACGAAGGCCGGCTCGCCGCGGGCCAGGGCGTAGCCGGAGGCCATCCCCACCACCGACCCCTCGTGCAGGCCGAGCACGAACCGCAGGTCGGAGGGCAGATCGGTCAGGAACGGGATCTCGGTCGAGCCCGGGTTGCCGAAGATCGTGGTCAGTCCGTGCCGGCGCATCACCTCGAAGGCGGCGTCCCGTACGGTGCGGACGCTCGGCGCCTGTCCCCTGCCGTTGCCCCGCCCCGGGACCGTCTCCACGCCGGTCGTCTGGCTCATCGGGCTGATCCTACTCGCCGGTCTTGGCAGCGGGCGGCGGGGCGGTGGGGGGCGGCCCCGGCACGGGCCTGCGCGGGGCGGCCGGGCGGCGGAGGGCGGTTCCGGCGCGGGCCGGCACCGGGATCTCCGGTACTGTTCGCATACCGAACGAAGCGCACGATGGCGGACAAACCGGCACAGAACTCTGATTTCGTGCAGTCTCTCGAGCGGGGCCTCGCGGTGATCCGCGCGTTCGACTCCGATCACCGGGACCTGGCCCTGAGCGAGGTGGCCCGCTCGACCGGCCTGACCCGGGCCGCGGCCCGGCGCTTCCTGCTGACGCTGGTCAAGCTCGGCTACGTGAGCTTCTCGCAGGGCCGCTTCTCGCTGCGCCCGCGCGTGCTCGAGCTGGGCTACGCCTACCTGTCGAGCCTGAGCCTGCCCGAGGTGGCGCTGCCCCACATGGAGAGCCTGGTGGCCAAGGTCAACGAATCGTGCTCGATCTCGGTGCTCGACGACACCGACGTCGTGTACGTGGCCCGGGTGCCCACGCGCCGGATCATGAGCATCACGCTGGCGGTAGGGACCCGTCTGCCGGCGTTCGTCACGTCGATGGGCCGGGTGCTGCTGGCCGGGCTGCCCGACGAGGAACGCGAGGAGCGGCTGGCCCGGATCGAGATCACGCCGCTGACATCGCGCACGGTCAAGGACATGGAGGCGCTGCAGACGATCCTGGCCGCGGTACGCCGGCAGGGCTACGCGGCGACCGACCAGGAGCTCGAGGAGGGCCTGCGCTCGCTCGCGGTCCCGTTGCGTGGCCCCTCCGGGGCGGTGACCGCGGCGCTCAACCTCTCCGTGCACGCCAGCCGGGCGACGATGGCCGTGCTCCGGCGCGACTTCCTGCCCCTGGCCCTACGTACCGCGGCGGCGATCGAGGAGGATCTGCGCGGCACGAGCGACCGGAGAGGTGGCTCGTTCGCGCTGCCCGAGTCGTGAGCGGCCGCCGTGCGCCGCACGCGGCCAGCGGGCACGCCCCGCGGCCAGGCCGTCGCTGAGAACCGCCTCGGGGAGTAGATCGACCGCCGCGCGGACCGTGCTCTCGTCGATCCCGGCCGCGATCAGCACCGCCGTGGCCGGCGTGAGCGAGGGAGGACGCGCGGGGGAGTGCGCATCGGAGGCGAGCAGGAAGGGCAGCCCGGACCGGGCCAGGGCGAGCCCCCTGCGCCGCGCCTCGCCGCCGTGAGCGCCCGTGAGCGACGACGCGTTGAGCTGGAGGAGCGCACCGCGGGCCACCTGCCCGCGAATCACCGAGTCCGGCGTGACCGGCGAGCGCTCCGGATGGCCGATCAGCACATCGAAGCCGCGGTCGCGCAACTCCTCGGCGGCCGAGTCGAAATCCCTCGTGCCGCTGAACAGCGGCGACTCGAGCAGGACCCAGCGAGCATCGGCCGGGCCGTGGGCGAGCCGCTCCATCTCGCCCTGATCCAGTCGGGCGACGTCGTTGGGGGATAGCTCGCCGCCCGGGTGCAACTCGAGCTCGAGTCCGGCCTCTCGAAGCACCCCCTCGAGGCGCTCCGTCAGTCCCCCCACCGCCTCGACGTCGGCCAGCCGCACGTGGGGGGTGACGACGATCCGGGAGGTTCCATCCTCGACGGCCATGCGAGCCAGCTCGATCGACTCTGCGTCGTCGGTGGGGCCATCATCGACTCCCGGGAGGAGATGGAAGTGCAGCTCGGTCCGCATGCTGACTCAGCTACCCCGGGAAAGGTTGGATTTCCACGCAAACCCGGCCTGGATTCCGGTCGTGGGGGTTTTGCGGGTTGACGGCAGGGAGAGAATGATAGGAGGCCCCCGCGGTGTAGCTACAAGCACGCATTGCAGGGCTGTCCAGCACCAGCCTGGGACGGATACGGGTCGCGAGTTAGCGGCCCCAGTACGGACCTCGCGTGGCACACACCACCACAGGAGGTTCCATGCGTGTCACCACGATGACGGCGCGTGATTTCGCGCGCCTGCCGGACGAGGAGCTACTCGAGATCTACCACCTCGACCGCGAGCCGGCTGCCCGTGAGCAGCTGGTCAAACGCTTTCTCCCGTTCGCGCGCAAGCTCGCGCTGCGCTACGTCCACAGCCGCGAGCCGCTGGACGACCTCGTGCAGGTTGCGTCGGTCGGTTTGCTGAACGCCATCGAGCGCTTCGAGCCGGGACGCGGCAAGAAGTTCACAAGCTTCGCGGCTCCCACCATCGTGGGCGAGCTCAAGCGCCACTTCCGCGACAAGGGCTGGACCATCCACGTCCCTCGCGATCTGCAGGAAAGAGCGCTCGCGGTCAGCCGCCAGACCGAGCGCCTGTCCGCTGTGCTGAGCCGCTCACCCACCCTGGATGAGCTCGCCGCGGCACTCGAGTGCACGATCGAGCAGGTGATGGAGGCGATCGACGCCGCCCACAACTACCACCCGGCTTCGCTCGACGCGCCCGTCGCGCCCGACAGCGAGGACCGCATTGCGCTGGCCGAGACACTCGGACAGGAGGATGCCGGCTTCGAGCTCGCCGAGCACCGTCAGGCCCTGGCGGCGAGCTGGTCGACACTGAGCGAGGTGGAGCGAGAGGTACTGAGCCTGCGCCTCGTCGATGAGCTCACCCAGCGCGAGATCAGCCAACGGATCGGGTGCTCCCAGATGCACGTCTCGCGGCTGCTGCGCCGCTCGATGGTTCGCCTGGACGCCGCTGCGATGGCCGGCTGAGCTTCGAGTCGTTGTCGATGACCCGGCGCGGATGCGCTCATCGGGCGCATCGCGCTCGGGTGCATTGGGTACCTCTCTTCGTACGAGCGTCATGACGAGAGAGATCGATGAACCGTGGCTGCGGCTCGAGCTGACCAGCCGGCCGGAGTCAGCCAGACTCGTTCGCAGCATGGCCACCGCTGCCGGAGAGGCGCTGCGCTTCGATCCCGAGCTGCTTCACGACGTCAACACGGCGGTGACCGAGGCGTGCAACAACGTGATCGTGCACGCCTACGCGGGCCGGCCCGGTCCGATGTCCGTGGAGCTCCGCTCTGGACCCGAAGGAGTCGAGGCGCGGGTGTGCGATCGCGGATGCGGCATCCATCGGGCGGTGCCCGACCTCGACGGGCTCAAGGTGGGGCTCGCCCTCATGAGCGCGGTTGCCGACCGCGCCGAGTTCATCCACGTTCCCGACGGCGGCACCGAGGTGCGACTGTCCTTCCGGGCCCCTGCCGGGCGCCCGGGGAATCCGTGGGCGGCGGACGCTCAGACCAGCGATGGGTCCGGCGCCTGGCAGGCGGAGCTTCATTCGGGCCTGACCGGTGACGTGGTCCTGACCGTCTCCCCGGTCCCCCTCCTGGCGCCGGTGCTCGGACGCATCGGACGGGCGCTGGCCCCGAGCGCCGGATTCTCCCTGCAACGCTGCTCGGACGTGTACCGCCTGAGCGACGTGCTCGGCGCTCATGCCGAGCAGGCCGCTGACAGCACGTCGATCAGCGTGGCTCTAGGCGCGAGCGATCGGCAACTCGAGTTCGCGCTGGCGCCGCTGCGCGTCGGCACGAGCGCCCACCTGGAGCGCGGCGGTTCCCCGCCCTCGGCCGAGGTGCTCGCCTCGTTGACCGAGGAGGTCGCGATTGTGGCGCGCGACGGCCACGAGACGCTACGGGTCTCGATGCGAGATCCCCTCCGCGCGTAAGCGCGCGAGATCAGGGGGTTCCTGGCGCCTGGTCCATCTGGAGCAGGGGCTCCGGGGAGTCGACGACCGTTAGCGAGTCGGCCACCCCGGTCAGATCGAACAGGCGCTGTACCTGCTCTCTGCCCCGGATCAGCGCGAGCCGCCGGGAGGATTCCTGCGCCTGCTGGTGGGCCCGAAGCAGGGCGTGGAGACCCGTCGAGTCCATGAAATCGAGCTCTCTGAGATCGACGACGATCAGGTCGACGTCCAAGCCGGCCACTTCATCGATCGCCCGTTCCAGGGCCGGGCACGAGACCAGATCGAGCTCGCCGCTCAGGGCGAGCGTGGCCGTCCGCTCGATCGTGTGCGTCCGTACGGCGAAGTTGCTCTGCATGCTCCCGTCCATCCCTAGCCCCTCCAATCGCGGGGCGTGGTCCGTCATCGATGGATGCGATGGACCCAGCCTCGACCCGAGCGCGCGGATCGCCGCCGTTTCCAGCGACACGACATCCCATCTGCCCTACGGAGCAGTGAGCCAGGAAAACGCTACCACTCCTGTCAGGCGCCGTCGCGGCGCGGTGCGCTCGTCCAGTAGGTGGCGCTGAAGTCCTCGTCCCCGTGCTCTTTGGCCGCCTCGGCCAGACGCCGGCGGATCGTGCTGAACAGCGGCAGGTCGATCTCGTGACGCTCGGCCGACTCCTCGATCAACCGCGCGTCCTTGGCGGCCAGGAGCAGCCGGAAGGACGGCTCGAAGTTGCGCTCGATGATCGCCTGGCCCTTCATCCGCAGGTACGGCAGATCGAGCGTGCCGCCCTCGATGGCGTCGAGCAGCAGGCTGGGATCGAGATCGAGACCCTCGGCAAGCGCGAATGTCTCCGCGACGCCCTCCACGACGGTCAGCACCCAGCTGTTGGCCACCATCTTCAGCCGCGTCCCGGCACCAGCCTCCCCAACCCAGATCGTCTTATGCCCCACGGCGTCGAAGATGGGCTGCACGCGCTCCCGAGCCGCCTCGGGACCTGACGCGATCACCACCAGCTTGCCCTCCTCGGCCGGCTGCTTGGTACACAGCACGGGAGCGTCGATCAGCGTGAGCCCCTGCTTCTCGGCCACCTCGGCGCATCGGTCGGTGCCGGCCTCCCCGATCGTGCTCATCTGCAGCCAGATCGCATCCGACTGGACGCGCTCGACCGCGTCTTCGATCGCGCCGATCACCGCATCGGCGTCGGCCACATGGTCAGGATCACGTCGGCGCCCTCGGATGCCGGCCCGCGCGATGTTGCCGGCCACGCCGAGGCCCATGGTGCTGCCGGCGCCCAGCACCGCGACGCGTGTCTCGTCAGCCATCGTGCCCTCCTCTACCCGGGCACATGCCGATACGCCGCCGGATTTGCGACTTCTCGCCCGGGTACGTGGGGGTCATGACCCCCAATGACCTGCAGTCCCAACTGATCAAGTACCTGACCGATGCGCACTCGATCGAGCGCCAAGCCCTGATCCAGATGAAGGCCGCGCCCGGGATGGCCGGCGACTCCGAGATCGCGGCCGCGTTCGAGCGCCACCGCACCGAGACCGAGGAGCACCAACGGCTCGTGGACGAGCGACTGAGCGCGCTCGGCGCGTCCCCCTCCAAGGTGAAGGACGTGGCTGGAGCGGTTACCGGCATGGGCTTCGGCTTGTTCGCCAAACTCCAGCCCGACACGCCCGGCAAGCTCGTGGCCCATGCGTTCTCCTACGAGCACATGGAGCTGGCGGCCTACGACATGCTGGCCCGGGTAGCCGATCGCGCAGGCGACACCGAGACCGCAGAGGTGGCTCGCCGGATCGAGGAGCAGGAGGCAGCGATGGCAGAGCGCGTGGCCAGCTTGTTCGACCTCGCCGTGGAGGCCTCGCTCCATGAGCTCTCCCCCGACGATCTGAACGATCAGGTCCGCAAGTACCTAGAGGACGCGCACGCGATCGAGGCGCAAGCCATCCAGTTGCTGTCCAAGGGTCCCGATCTGGCCGGCACGAGCGAGCTCGCGGGCGCCTACGAGGAGCACCTGGCCCAGAGCAAGGAGCACGAGCAGCTAGTCGAGGATCGTCTGGCCAGCTACGGCGCCCGGCCCTCGCGGCTGAAGGACGCCGCCCTGCGCCTCGGCGCGCTCAACTGGGGCCTGTTCTTTGGAGCTCAGCCCGACACCCCAGCCAAGCTGGCCGCGTTCTCCTACGCATTCGAGCATCTGGAGATCGCCGCCTATGAGCTGCTGCGCCGGGTGGCTCGCCGCGCCGGCGATGACCAGACCCAGGCTATGGCCGACACGATCCTGGGCGACGAGCGGGCGGCCGCGGACAAGATCCGTGGCGCGTTCGATAGCGCGCTTGATGCCTCGCTCGATAATCAGCTTTCCACCCACTCCGCGAGCCCGCAATGAAGGCGGTCACGTTCCACGGAAGGCGCGATGTGCGCGTCGACGAGGTGGCCGATCCGGCCATCGAGCAGCCGACCGATGCGATCGTGAGGATCACCTCGACCGGCATCTGCGGCTCCGACCTGCACCTGTATGAGGTGCTGGGCCCGTTCCTGGACGAAGGCGACATCCTCGGCCACGAGCCGATGGGGATCGTCGAGGAGGTGGGCTCGGAGGTCACGCACATCGCCAAGGGCGACCGCGTGGTGATCCCGTTCAACATCTCCTGTGGACACTGCTTCATGTGCGACCAGGGGCTCTACTCGCAGTGCGAGACCACGCAGGTGCGCGAGCAGGGGAAAGGCGCCTCGCTGCTCGGCTACACCAAGCTGTACGGCCAGGTGCCGGGTGGGCAGGCGGAGTACCTGCGCGTGCCCCAGGCGCACTTCGGCCCGATCAAGGTCCCCGAGGGGCCGCCCGACGAGCGCTTCGTGTACATGTCCGACGTGCTGCCCACGGCGTGGCAGGCGGTCGAGTACGCGGCGATCCCGTCCGGCGGTACGGTCGCGGTATTCGGCCTGGGGCCGATCGGCCAGATGTCCGCGCGGATCGCGCTCCACCGGGGGGCGCGGGAGGTGTTCGGCATCGACCTGGTTGCGGAGCGGCTCGAGATGGCGCGCCGCCACGGCGTGAACGCGATCGACGCTCGCGAGCACGACGACATCGCCGAGACGCTGCGCTCGCTGACCGACGGCCGCGGACCCGACTCGGTGATCGACGCGGTGGGGATGGAGGCGCACGGCGCGCCGCTCGGCAAGCTGGCCCAGACCCTGACCGGCTTCCTCCCCGATGCGGTGGCCGCCAAGGTAACCGAGAAGGTCGGGGTCGACCGCCTGAGCGTCCTGCACGCCACGATCGACACGGTCCGGCGGGGCGGGACGATCTCCCTGAGCGGGGTCTACGGCGGGATGGTCGACCCGATGCCGATGATGGACCTGTTCGACAAGCAGATCCAGCTGCGCATGGGCCAGGCCAACGTCAAGCGCTGGATCGACGACATCCTGCCGCTGGTCCAGGAGGATTCAGACCCGCTCGGGGTCGAGGACCTGGCCACCCATAAGCTGCCGCTCGAGCAGGCGCCTCACGCCTACGAGATCTTCCAGAAGAAGCAGGACGGCGCGATCAAGATCCTGCTGCAGCCCTAGGGCCGGGCGCCCAGGCCCGTGAGGAACTCGCGGATTCGGCCCGGGCCGCTGGTGGCCCGGGCCAGCGGGGGCGTGGCGTAGTCGGTGCCCTGCCGCATGGCCTCGATCAGCTCCGATAGCGCCTCGGTGCCGGACTGCGCCGGCTCCCATCCGAGCTCGCGCCGCGCGCGGGCGCTGTCGAGTAGCGGCACCCCGAACGCCATGTCCACCCAGCCCGGTTCGCTCGGCTGCAGGCGCAGCGCGAACGTCGCGGCGGCGGCGCCGCGCAGGACGGTGCGGGGCAGCTTCACCCGCCGCGCGCGGAGCATCTCGGCCAGCTCGGGGGGACCGATCGGGGGATCGGCGGCCAGGTTGAACGCCCCACGCGCGTCGGAGAGCAGCGCGCGCCGGTAGGCGTCGCCCACATCGCGCGAGTGGACGGCCTGGAAGCGAAGCCGGTCGACGTCGGGCACGAACGGGATCAGCCCCGGCCGCAGCAGCGCCCGCGGCAAGAACGGCCCGGCGAACAGGCGGCGGATCTCGGTCGCCGCGTCGGCCTTGAAGATCAGGCCCGGCCGCATGCGCACCACCCTCAGCCCCGGCTGCTCGTGCTCGAGACGGTCGAGCAGCCGTTCCACGGCGACCTTGTGCCGGGAATAGAACGAGCTCGGGATGCCCTCGGTGGGCCAGGACTCATCGACCAGGCGGTCCTTGGGGCCCGGGGAGTAGGCACCAACCGACGAGGCGTAGACCAGAGTCGACACGTTCGCCTCGACGGCCGCGCGGAACAGCCGCTCGCTGCCGGCCACGTTGACGGGATGGGTGATGGCCTCCGTACGGCCTGGCTGGATCAGCCAGGCCAGATGGACCACGGCGTCGGCGCCGCGCAGGATCGGGACCAGGTCGGATGAGGCGACGTCGGCCGCGGTGAACGTCGTACGTGCGAACGCGCGGCCAGGCGGGCGACGCGCCACCGCGACGATCTGGTCGACCCGAGCCTCGGGCTCGAGCGCTTCCAGCAAGCTCGTACCGACGTTCCCGGTGGCCCCGACGACGACGACTCGCATGGGCTGCTACTACCCAGCGGCGCGCCGGGTTCACGTACTGTGGTGGCGATGCGAAAGCTCGGTATCTACCTCAACGATCACTACGCCGCGTCCGTGGCCGCCGCGCAGCTCGCGCACCGCGCCGCTCACAGCAACCGGGGAACGCGCTACGGCGAAGGGCTGTCGATCCTGGCGGCGGAGATCGACGAGGACCGCCAGGCCCTCAAGCTGATCATGCAGCGTGTCGGCGTCCGCGCCGACCGGGCGAAGGCGGCGGTCGCATGGAGCGCCGAAAAGCTCGGAAGACTCAAGCTGAACGGTCAGCTGACCGGCTATTCGCCGCTCAGCCGGCTGGAGGAACTGGAGATCCTCTCGCTCGGAGTGGAGGGCAAGCTCGCCATGTGGAAGGCGCTCGGGCGCGCCGCCGATCATCGCGTTCCCGAGGCCGAGCTCCAGGCGCTGATCGAGCGGGCGCTGACCCAGCGCCGGCGCCTCGAGCGCCAACGGCTCGACGCCGCGTCCGAGGCGCTCTCGGATACCAGCACCTGACGACAGCCCGTATAGGGCTGCCGCCAGGTGAGGGAGGAGAGGAGAGGCAAGTGCGGCCCGGCCTCGCTTTGGCGAAACGAGGCGGTCTCGACCACACCGGCTGCCGCGGCAATACCCGAGAGTAAGTTCACGAAATCCGCGTGCACTGAAGTTGCACAATCCGCTCGGCTAATCGCGCCGAATTCCTGCATCACCAGGGGGTTCGTGTCTCGATTGGCGGGCCGGAGCCTCAGCTCAAGCCCAGCAGCTTTGCGGCGTTCTGCTTGAGGACGAGCGGACGAACCTCGTCCCTGATCGGGATCTTCTCAAAGTCCGACAGCCAGCGATCGGGGGCGATCAGCGGGAAGTCCGATCCGAACAGCATCTTGTTCTTCAGCCGCGTGTTCGTGTACTGGATCAGGATCTCCGGGAAGTACTTCGGCGACCAGCCCGACAGATCGATGTACACGTTGGGCTTGTGCACGGCGATCGCCAGTGCCTCCTCCTGCCAGGGAAACGAGGGGTGGGCGAGGATGATCTTCAGCTCGGGAAAATCCGCCGCGACGTCGTCGACGCACATCGGGTTCGAGTACTTCAGGCGCACGCCCCCGCCGCCGGGCATGCCCGCGCCGATCCCGGTCGTGCCGGAATGAAACAGCGCGATCAACCCCGCCTCGGCGATCACCTCATACAGGGGGTAGAAGGACCGGTCGTTGGGCCAGAACGCCTGTGTGTTGGGGTGGAACTTGAACCCCCGCGCGCCCGCCTCGATGAGCTCACGCGCCTCACGGACGCCGAGCTTGCCCTTGTGCGGATCGACCGAGGCGAACGGCAGCATCACGTCCGGGTTGGCCCCAGCCGCCTCCAGCACCTCGGCGTTGCCGAGGCGCTTGCGACCCATCCCGGCCTCGTCGTCGACGGTGAACACCACCGCGAGCATGTTGCGCTCGCGGTAGTAGTCGGCCACGTCCTGCGCGGTGGGCTGATTCGGCGCCGACCCGAAATAGCTCGAGGCCGCCGCCAAAAGCTCCTCGGTCACCGGATCCTGCGACTCGCCCGCGTTGCGCTCGGCGTGCACGTGCACGTCGATCGCGACCAGCTTTTCGAGGTCGACGGTGCTCACTGCCCGCTGTACACCCGCACGAGGGACTCGGCCACGCAGGCCGGCTTCTCGGAGTCCTTGACCTCGATCGTGATCTTCGACTTGATCTGCAGACCGCCGGAGATCTCCGACACCTCGAGGATCTCCATGCCTCCGCGCCACTGCGCGCCGACCGGTAGCGGCGCCGGGAAGCGCACCCGGTCGAGCCCGTAGTTGACGCCCATCAGGGCATCGGTGACCTTCATCAACCTCTGCGAGGTCGGCGCTACGAGCGACAGCGTGAGGAAGCCGTGGGCGATCGTGCCGCCGAACGGCGTCTGCTTGGCCCGCTCAGGATCGACGTGGATGAACTGATGGTCGTCGGTCGCGTCGGCGAACTGGTTGACCCGCTCCTGGGTCATCTCCTGCCAGTCGGTATAGCCGACGTGAGTGCCCGCGCGGTCGCGCAGTCCCGCGATGTCGGTCACCAGGCCCTCGGTGTTCGCGCTGGTCATCTGCCGCTCCAAAGAATCGAAGGTTCCGGGCAAGGCACGCTATCAACAGCCGTTCGTCCAATCCCCAGCGGGTACGGCATCGACAAGGTCCCCGGCTCCGATACGTACCTGATGACGTCCCACACCCACCCTGCCCGCACCAGCGCCGGGAACCACTTCTCGTGCTCGATGAGCGCGGTCCTGCTCGCGCGCGTGCACGCGTTCGGCGGACCGGAGGCTGTCGCCGAGGTGCTCAGGCTGGCTGAGAGCCGGCGGGATCCGGGGTACCTGCTCGACATCACGAACTGGATCGCCTATGACGAGGCGGTGGCGCTCTGGCAGGCCGGCGCCCGAGTCACGCACCACCCGCAGTTCGCGCGTGCCGTGGGGGTCGATGCGGCCCACCGGCTGGGCAGCTCCCAGATCGCCGCCATGCTGCGGTCGCTCGGCAGCCCCGAGAAGGCGTATGGCGCGGTGGCCAAAGGCGCCGCCAAGTTCAGCACGGTCACCGATCTCGAGGTGACCCAGGCCCGTCCGGGCTATGCGCAGGTGGTCGCGGTCGCGGCCGAGGGATTCCCCCGGAGCGTCGAGCATTGCGCGTGGACGTGCGGCCTACTCACCTGCCAGCCGGTTCTGTTTGGACTCGATGCTGCGGTCGTCGAACATGAGGAGTGCCAGGCGATGGGCGCCGAGCGCTGTGTCTACGACGTCCGCTGGGATGCCATCCCCGAACGCCGCGCGGACGACGGGTCCGGCGAGATCGCCGCGCTGCGCCACCAGCTACACGCGATGAAGGACAGCCTGCGCAGCGTGTTCGCCACCGCCTCGGACCTGATCGCGGTCGATGACCTCGACGAGATCCTGGCGCGGATCACCGCCCGAGCCGCACTCGAGGTCAGGGCCACCCGCTACCTGCTCGCCGTCCGCGTCAGGGGCAACGGAGACCTGCACTGCCATCACAAGGGCTTCGAGGAGGAGGATGTCGACGGCTACGTCGAGCAGCTCCTCGGAGAGGACCCCGCCGAGCAGGGTGGGCCGGGACCGGATCACTGGCTGGTCGTGCCCGTCGGCTCCAACCGGCGCGAGTACGGCCGCCTGGTGGCCATGCGCGAGCCCGGCCAGAGCTTCTATCCGCAGGAGCGCGAGCTGTTCGAGGTCTACGCGCGCTATGCCGCCAGCGCACTGGATGGCGCGTCGGCCCTGGCCCAGGCCAAGAAGCAGGGCGATCAGGCGAACGCGCTCCTGTCGCTGGCACGCGCGCTGGCCGCCGCGGGAACGAGCAGCGAAATCGCGCGCCGGCTCGCCGACGCGGTGCCGCTCGTGGTGGACTGCGATCGGGTGGGAGTGTGCCTCTGGGATGGGGCACGCGGCGAGCTCATCCGCCGCGCGGTGACCACGCACGACGGCGCGATTGACGAGGAGACGCGCGTGTGGAGGCCGATTCCGGGGAGCCTGCTCGACCGCCTCGTCAACGGCTTCAGCAGCGCGCCCGTGTTCGTCGACGAGACGGTCGACGACCCGCGGCTACAGGAAATGCTCACCGAGCTCGGGCTCGCGGCGGCGATGCTGGTGCCGCTGCTGTCCGGCGACTCGTTCCTCGGAGTGCTGATCGTCTCGGTGTTCGACCGCCCAAACCGGCTGAGTCCCACCCCGGATCTGCTCGATCGCCTGTCGGGCGTGGCCGCCCAGGCCATCACCGCGCTCCAGAACGGGCACCTGGTAGACGAGATGACCCACCAGGCCATGCATGACCAGCTCACGGGACTGGCCAACCGCCTCCAGTTCACCGAGCAGTTGCGGCGCGCCCTGGACCACGCGCGCGAACAGGTTCACCCGGTCACGCTGCTCTACATGGACCTCGACGGCTTCAAGCCCGTCAACGACGAGTTCGGTCACGACATCGGCGATGAGCTGCTGGTCGCGGTGGCCAAGCGCCTGGCCTCCTGCACGCGATCGGATGACATGGTCGCGCGGCTCGGCGGCGACGAGTTCGCGGTGCTGATCGACTCGCAGACCGCCGCCGGCGATGCCGAGGAGATATCCGACCGCCTGGCGGCGGCTCTCACTCAGCCGTTCATGATCGACGGACATCAGCTGCAGCTCGGGGCCAGCATCGGCCGGGCGGTGTTCCCGATCGACGCCGACACGCCCGACGGCCTGCTTCGCTGCGCCGATGCCGCCATGTTCGGCGTCAAGCGCAGCACCTACTCCCGGAGATTGGGTCCCGCCCACCAGGTCCACGCGGCGCGCACCCGTTAGGAGCTTTCACGCCCGGCGGGTGCCGGGGACTACGATTACGGTATGACCGCATTAGGCGTGTCATTGCTGCTCGTGGGGGGGCTGCTGATCCTGCTCGAGGCACACGTGCCGACGCTGGGCGTGCTGGGCGGGCCCGGGTTGATCGCGCTGGCGGCCGGAGCGGTGCTGGCGGTGCTCGGACTTGGTGGTGGGGTGGTTCTAGGCGTCGTCTCGGCTCTGCTGCTCGCCGGCGCCGCGGGTGGCGTGCTCGCGGTGACGGTCGGCAAGGGGGTCGCCGTGCGCCGCCGTCGCGTGCGGGCGGGCCCCGAGAGCCTGATCGGTCACCTCGGCGTGGTGCGAAGCTGGGAGTCCGTGAACGGGTGCGTGCAGGTCGACGGTGCCTTGTGGCGCGCGCGCCGATCGGTGTTGGATGATCTTGACGAGCCGGCCGAGCTGCATCCTGGGGACCAGGTCGTGGTGGACCACCTCGAGGGGCTGACGGTGGGGGTTCGCCGTGCCGAAGAATGGGAGTTGATCTGATGATCGTTGCCATCGTGGTCGTGCTGGTGGTGCTGGCCGTGATCGCCCTGACCGTGGCGGGCGCCTCGATCCGGGTGCTCAGGGAGTACGAGCGCGGGGTGGTGTTCCGCCTCGGGCGAGTCATGGATCTGCGCGGTCCGGGGCTGATCCTGCTCGTGCCGACGATCGACCGCATGGTGCGGATCAGCCTGCGCACGGTGACCTTGACCGTCCCGCCCCAGGAGGTGATCACCCGCGACAACATCCCGGCGCGCGTCACCGCGGTGGCCTATTACCGGGTGGTCGACCCCAACTCCGCCGTCAACGCGGTCGAGAACTACCACCACGCGACGCTCCAGATCTCCCAGACCACGCTCCGCTCGGTGCTGGGCGGCGTCGACCTGGACTCGCTGCTTTCCGAGCGCGAGAGCCTCAACGAGGCACTTCAGCACGTGATCGACGCGCAGACCGAGCCATGGGGGATCAAGGTCACCACGGTCGAGATCAAGGACGTGGAGATCCCGGAACGCATGCAGCACGCGATCGCCCGCCAGGCCGAGGCCGAGCGCGAGCGGCGCGCCAAGATCATCAACGCCGAGGGTGAGGCTCAGGCCGCCACCCGGCTGGCCGACGCGGCCGACATCATCGGGCGCAACCCGACCACGCTGCAGCTCCGCTACCTGCAGACCCTGCGCGAGATCGGCGCCACCCAGAACTCGACCGTGGTGTTCCCGATGCCGATCGACCTGATCAAGCCGATCCTGAGCGCGATCCAGCAGCAGAGCGATACGAGCGCGCCCGGCGTGACGGATAACGGCGAGCTCGAGCCAGGCGAATCGCGGGCGCTCGCCGCCGGTTTGCCGGAGGCGGATGCGGATGCGCCGCCGGCCGCGGAACGCGAGGGTGAGCCCTCGCGGCGAAATGAGACCTAGCCGCTAGTCGCGGTCCGAGGGCGCCCGGCGGCGAGGACCGCCCCGGGATAGAAGTGGCCGACCGGCCTCTCCTGAAAGGCCTGATAGTCGAAGCCGCGATCCTGAGATATGCGACTCAGGGCCTGCGTCACCTGGGCATCGTCGCTGAGCAGGACACCCTCCTCGGAGAGGTGCTCGGCGGCGATCTCCAGGTCGGCGTGCTCGGCTTCGAACGTGTGCCAGCCGTCGTAAACGAACATGTCGAGCGGGCCGTCGGTGGCGAGAACCGCGGCCATTCCCTCGTCGGACGATTGGATCCGAAGCTGCCACAGGGGATGGTCACCGACCAGCCATCCCGCCGACGGGTTGACGTCGAACGACACGAGCTTGCCGGGCGATCCCTCGCCCTGGTTGAGTTCGAGCGCACGGAGCAGCAGGAGCGATCCGAGGCCGTCGTGCGCCCCGACCTCGATCATCAAACGAGGACGGAGCGCTCGGGCCACCGCGTACCAACCCAGTCGCTTTCCAAACGCCGGCGACCGCTTGCTCCAGAGTCGATGACCGGCGGTCGCAGCCCGGAGTCGAGCGCTCAGGGCCGCGTCCAGGTGCGGCTCCATGACATATCGCCTCGCCAGCGCCACGTCGCAGTGAACGACGTTCGCCGCCCACACGGCGAGATCGTCCTCATTCGCGATCTCGTAGGTGTAATTGTCGGGCTCCGGGGAGGTGAGGACGAACCGCCAATGCCTTTGCAGGGGCTGGCCATTCTGTTTCACTGACCGCGCCTTGTGGAGCCATCTGACGCGCCGGAGGTAGCGCGGGTCCAACCCCGCGCGCTGCACGGCCGCTCGTGCCGCCGCCTTCCAGGGCAGGGGCGAGGGATTGGTGACGCGCCGCCGCCGTCGCATCAGCGCATTATGCGGGCCGACCCCGCGGCACCGCCCGAGACGAGCGGTGCCGCGGGAAGCGACGTAGTGCTAATGCGCCTTCAGCTTCGCCGACACCGTGGTCGACTTGTGCTTGGCGTCGGTGACCTTGAGCGTGAACTTCAGGGTCTTCACCTTGTGCTTCTTGACCTTGGTCTGAAGCGACTTGGTTTCACTCACGAGCGCTCCGCTCGCCGTGACGGTCACGGTGCCGGCCGGCTTCTTGAGCGAGATCACGAGCTTGCCGCCCTTGATCGCGACGGACTTGGCCTTGCCGCCGACGATCCCGAGGCCCTTGATCAGGGTCTTGGTCGAGCACTTCTTGTGCTTGCCCGTGCCCGTGCACGTCTTGTGGGTGACGACCGCCGAGCGGGAGAACTTCAAGCCCGCCGGGGAGGCCGATGGCCACGGTGGCGACGTTGCCCGCACCCTTGCCGTGGGTGATCTTGAACTTCAGCTTCGGGTGGCCGCTGGCCAGGCCGCTCGTGGAACCGGAAACGGTCGGCTTGGACGCGCAGTTGGTGAACACGATCGGCGTGGACACCGACTTGGTGACGCCACTCTGCGAGGTGAACGTGCCGCCGAGGTTGGCCGGCGCGCAATCGGTGTTGAATGCCTTGCCGGCGCTGGGACCGGTGACATTCAGCGTCAGGGCGGTCAGCGGCACGTCCGGAACGTTGGCGAACGTGACCGTGTTGTTGTTCAGGTTCACCGTCCCGGCGAGGCTGATCGCGAACGGCGCCGGGAACGACACCGTAATCGTGAACACGGTGCCCGAGCTCGTCAACGTCACCGAGCCATTGGCCAGAGCGACGCTCGGCACGAGCGGCGAGCTGGCGGTGGCCGTTCCGATCTTGCAGCCGGTCGCGTTCAGGCACGCGCCGAGTGCAGGGACGTTCGGGCTGAGGCCCTTGGGGAGCGCGAACACGATCGACTTGCTGGCCGACTCGGTCGCGCCCTGGGTGAGCCCGATGTTCAGCGCCGCTCCTTGGTCATTGGTGTCCCTGGCGATCGCCGCCTTGAGGACCGGCGCGTAGGTGAGGCTCGAGCAGCCGGTTGGCGTGAACGAACCGGACGCGGAGCCCGCCGGGGTCGCGCCGTAGTACGTGGCGTTGAACGAGCTGGTGGCGGCGGTGCAGCTCGACGGCAGGCGGGTGAACTCCTGACCGTTCAGCGTCGTGAAGTTCGCCGTGAACCCGGTGATCTGCGCCGGGGCAGGGTTCGGGAACGTCGTGGTCAGGTTCAGGCCGCCCGGCGCGTTCGGGTTGAGCGACACGCCGATGTACTGCGGCGTCGAGGGTGCGGTGACCGTGACCAGGTCGATCCCGGCCGCGTCGCTGGAGCCCTGCTGCGCGGGAACCAGGTAGAGAGTGCCCGGCACGTCCCCGCCGTTGGTGGCGACGGTCGCGCTGCCGATCTGGCATGCGGACGTGAGCTGCTGCGAGGCCAGACAGCTCGGATTCGCATTCAGGTTCCCCAGCATGCCCGGGGCCAGCGATGTAACGACGGTCTTCGGCGTGTCGCCGGCGGCGAAGTGCAGCGTGGCGCTGACGTTGGTGCCGCCGCCCGCTTGGGTGCTGACGGGCGTGACCGTGAGCGTCTCGCCGGCGGCCAGCGCGGACGCCGGCAGCACAGCGACCGCAGCGGCCGCTACTGCGAGCCCAACCAGGGCCCGCCTAAGTCGTGATGACACTTGGCAGATACCTCCTGTAGAAACGATGTACTTCTCGGGCGGGAGCCCTCCAGCCCAGCCTCCCACCACGCCGGCCATGTCATCGAGGCGTGGAGCGGGGACGCGGAGGTCGCGCGTTCGGCATGCTAGCGGCATGTTTGTGATCCTGCGCATCCGTAGCCAGTGGTGAAGCTGCTCGCCTTCAGCGATCTGCACCGCGATCGCGACCAGGCCGAGCGGCTCGTCGAGCTGGCCCGGGAGGCCGACGTGGTGCTCGGCGCCGGCGACTACGCCACGATGCGAATGGGCCTCGAGGGCACGATCGACGTGCTCAGCGCGATCGCGGCACCGACCGTACTCGTCCCCGGCAACGCCGAGTCCGACACCGAGCTGTGGCGGGCGTGCGCCGACTGGCCGAGCGCCCACGTGCTCCACGGCGAGGCGCTCGAGTTGGAGGGCGGTCGGTTCTTCGGGCTGGGGGGCGGAGTGCCCCCGACGCCGTTTCCGTGGAGCTTCGACCTCAGCGAGGACGAGGCGGCGGCCAAGCTCGAGAGCTGTCCCGAGGGCGCCGTCCTCGTCGTGCACTCACCGCCGAAGGGCTATGTCGACGAGGCCCACGGCCGCCATCTGGGCAGCCGCTCGATCCTCGAGGCAATCGAGCGCAAGCATCCCGCGCTCGTGGTCTGCGGCCACATTCATCAGTGCTGGGGTTCCGAGGCGGGGATCGGCACCACACCGGTGGTCAACGTGGGTCCGGAAGGACGGTTCTTCGAGGTGTGAGGCTGCGCCATCGGCGGCGCGCCCGCGCCGCTGCGGGCCAGCCGGGTAGCGAGCAACGCCAGCGCCGGGATCGCGACCAGCGCGATCATGGCCAGGAACCACAACTGACCTGCGTCCGTTCCCTCGCCCAGTGCGTGGGCCAGCCCGGCCAGCCAGGCCAGAGCGGTGAAGCGGTGCAGCTTGCGCCACCGGGTGGCGCCGACATAGCGACGCGCGTAGTAGGAGAGGCCGAGGACGGCCAGCCCCCACCCACCGACTATCCCGAGCGAGGTCCAGAACGTCTTGTAGCTCGAGACGAACGGAATCGAGATGTCGGCGATCGAGGGATGCAGGAACCCGTCGCCGAGCAGCGCGACGCCGTGCACGACGATCGCCACGACCGTGGCCAGCGCCAGCGTGTCGTGGGCGGAGCGCAGTTCGCTGGTCCGCCCCTTGAGCAGCTTGGTGCTCATGAGCAGGCCGGCCGAGACGGCGAGGCTGGCCAGCACGAGCGCGGCGAATCCGGCGGCGCGGCTCGTGATCCAGAACAGGTGAGGCGTCGGATCGGTCATGCATCAAGCTTCGGCCGGGTCCGGTAGACGCGCGTAGGGTGCGCGTACGAGCTTCGTAAGAGCGCTAGTGCTTCAGATACCCGGCCCGCAGGCGCGACTCGCGCGTGTAGGACTGGCTGGGCTGGGAGGCCGCGCTGACGAAGGTCACATCGAACGCGCTGCCGCCGGCGCGTAGAGCCGAGGGGGCCGCGGTTCCGGCGGTGTCGCTCGTCGTGCGGGACACGATCAGGCGCTGCGCCCCCGACGTGAGCTTGATCTTCGTCCGGGTCCAGGCGGTCCCGGCGATCGTGCCGGCCCGGCCGGTGCTCGTCACCGCACTCGCCGAGCCGAAGGCCATCGAGCCGAAATCGGCCAGCGGGAGCGCCTGGCAGGCGTACTGGCTGATGCACTCCGAGGGCGCCTCGACGATCCACTCCGCCGAGCTCACGTCGATCGCCGCGGTCCGGAGGGTCTTGCGGAAGCTGCGGTGGCGGGTCAGGTTGTCGAGCTCGACGACGACGCGGTGGCCGGTCACGGTCACGCTGGCGTGCATCACGTCGCCGGGCTGGGTCGCGAGCGAGATCGTCCTCGAGGGAGCCGGGACCAGCTCATACCAGGCGCTAGAGACCGCCGTGCCGTCGGCGCTGCAGTCGAGCTCTGTACCGATCTGCTCGAGCGCGTCCGAGGCCGGGTCGTAGCCGCCCAGGCCGACCCAGGCCGACGAGTAGCTCGCCTTCCCCGGGCTGCAGACGGCGTTCGGCTGGATCCAGCTGGCCGATACCTGATGGAACGACACGCCATCTCGGTGGACGGCATAGCCCGCCCAGTTGGTGCTGTTGGTCGTGTTGGCCAGCGCCGCCGGCGTGACCGTCACGCCGACGACGAGGACCAGCAAACCGATCAGCCCCCATTTGACTTCCCGTCCAAGCCCTGCTCGCAAGCGTCTACCCCTTGGCCGCTGCCAGGATCGCCGCGGCGCGTCCCTGGCAGTCGTACATCGTCACTGTTGACCCGCTCGTACTTAACGTCACGCGGCGGCAGGTGCTTGCGACGATGCTCATCGCCGCCTGGCTGCCCGTCCGCGTGTCGCCCGGCAGGCCACCACCTGTCTGGGTGCCGTCGACGATCACCCAGCGCAGACGCCCGGCCGCGACCTCCTGGGCGAGCCAGGTCGCGCTCACGGAGCTCTCGCGGCCCGAGAAGCCGCCGAGTCCGGCCACGTTTGCGTTGGAAGAAAGGATCGCCGCAGCGGCGCTGCTCTGACTTGACACCCCGATGGCACCCCCACCGTGTTGCTCGGCATATCGTATCGCGGCGGTCAACGAGGAACTGTCGCCTCCGAATCCGCCGGCGCCGCCGAACCCGCCGCCCGTCCCCGATCGCGACGCTGTGGAGCCGCCGGACGGCGCGAAGCCGCCGGCGCCACCCGACTGCGACGGGACGAACCCTTGTGGGGGCCCGAAGCCACCCCGGCCGGTACCCGTGCCGCCGGACCGGCCGGCGCCGGTGCCGCCGAAGCGCCCGCCGCCTGGGCCGCCGCCCGCGCCGCCCGGGCCGCCCACCGAGGCGCTCGCGGAGCCTCCGGCCGGGAACGTGCTGCTGGTGGCGTGGCCGAGGGTCTCGGCCGCCCAGGTCGCCGGCGCGGCCAGCAGAACGGCGAGCACGACTGCGACCAGAATT
Source organism: uncultured Solirubrobacterales bacterium (assembly GCA_963834625.1). Taxonomy (GTDB): domain Bacteria; phylum Actinomycetota; class Thermoleophilia; order Solirubrobacterales; family Solirubrobacteraceae; genus Palsa-465. The sequence continues at coordinate 1,024,685 of CAWICM010000003.1, forward strand.
CCCCGGACGCGCCGGGGCAGATCGAGGGCGAGGATCACCGCACCCGCCCCGGCCACGCCGATGATCAGCGGCCTGGACCACGACAGCGAGCCGTTCAGCTCGCCGAGGACGATCAGCTCGGTCACCGCGCCCGCCGCGATCGCCAGCGGCGCGATCACCCTCGTTGTCCGGGCGTCGTCGGCGGCGCCTCCCAGCGAGCGGGGCAGCATGAGCCCGGCGCCGGCGCCGAGGAGGGCGGCGGCGAACGGCGCCAGGAACGACACGTAGTAGGGATGGAAGATGCCGGCCGAGAGGCTGAACACGACCGCGGTGACCAGGAACGCGCCGCCCATGGCGATGACCCAGCCGGTGCGGGGATCGCGCCGCCGGAGCCGGGTCAGAACGAGGATGGCCAGACCGGCCACCACCGCGAACCCGAGCAGCCAGCCAGCCTGGTCGCCCAGCGCCGACTGCAGCAGCCGGAAGGGTCCGGTGGCGCCGCCGAACAGGCTGTTGCCGCCGAAGCCTCCGCCCCCACCTCCGGGGCCACCGCTCTGCCCTGACACGCGACCGAGGCCGTTGTAGCCGAAGATCAGCGACCAGATGCTGTTGTCCGAGGTCCCGGAGATCCAGGGCCTGTCCGCCGCCGGGGTGAGCGTGACCAGAAGCGGCCACGCGCCACCGACCGCGACCAGGGCCACGCCGCCGGCCAGCAGCTGGCGGAATGCGCGCAGTCTCGTGCCCCAGCTCTCGCCCCACCGGCTCCACATCCAGGCCAGCGCGATCCCGGGCACGACGAGCAGAGCCACGCCCATCTTGGTCTCGAAGCCCAGCCCCACGCACACGCCGGTGAGCACGAGCCACTTGGTGCGTCCGGTCTCGAGCGCCCGCACCGTGCACCACAGGGCGGCGACGCAGCACAGGATCAGCAGCTCGTCCGGATTGTTGTGGCGCGCGATCGCCACCGTGATCGGGGTGAGCGCGAAGGCGAGGCCGGCCACCGTCCCCGCCACGCGGCCGAACATCCGACGGGTCATGTCGTAGACCAGCGCCACCGCGGCCACCCCCATGAGCGCCTCGGGCACGAGGATGCTCAGCGGGTGGAAGCCGAACACACGCACCGACAGGGCCTGCACCCAGAAGGCCAGGGGCGGCTTGTCGACGGTCATCAGGCCGGTCTTGTCGAGCGAGACGAACAGGAAGTCGTGCCAGCTCGTGCTCATCGAGCGAACCGCCGCCGCGTAGTACGTGTTGGCCCACCCGTTGAGGCTCAGGTTCCACAGGTTGAGCACGGCCGCCAGCCCCATCAGCCCGATCATCTCGGGCAGGACGAACAGCGCCCGCAGACGCGCGAACCGTCCGGAGCGCACGTGCAGCCGCGTGCCCGTCCGCCCCGGCGCGGGGTAGGAGATCGAATCCCAGCTCATGGCTGATCCGGCGCGCGGTGCGCCTCGGCGGCGACACCGGCCGCCGCCATGGCCGCGAACACGGCCGCCGCTGCGGCGACGAGGGTCCAGTGCAGGATGGTCATGGTCGGTCTCCTCGGGGATAGGGATCTGGTCGGTCTGAGAGGAGAATCGGCCCGCGGGTGAAGCCCGCGTGAAGACGTGCCTAAGACCCGCGTAGGAGTGCCGGGGCGCCCGCGAGTCCTAGAGTAAGAAGGACCCAGATGACCAGGAGAACGAACCTTGAACCCCAATAGCTACGACGCCAAGGCAACGCTCACCGTCGGTGGGCGTGAGTACGAGATTTTTCGCCTGGACGCGCTTCAGGCCTCTCACGACATCGCCCGCCTGCCGTTCTCGATGAAGGTGCTGCTCGAGAACCTGCTGCGCAACGAGGACGGCCAGTCGATCCGCGCCCAGGACATCGAGGCGCTCGCCACCTGGGACGCCAAGGCCGAGCCAAGCACCGAGATCTCCTTCACGCCGGCGCGCGTGATCATGCAGGACTTCACCGGCGTGCCCGCCGTGGTCGACCTGGCCGCGATGCGAGACGCGATGAGCGAGATGGGCGGAGATCCGCGCAAGATCAACCCGCTCGTGCCGGCCGAGCTCGTGATCGACCACTCCGTGCAGGTCGACGTGTTCGGCTCGCAGGTTGCCTTCGCCCGCAACGCCGAGCTCGAGTTCGAGCGAAACCGCGAGCGCTATGCCTTCCTGCGCTGGGGCCAGGGCGCCTTCGACAACTTCAGCGTGGTTCCGCCCGACACCGGGATCGTCCACCAGGTGAACCTCGAGTACCTGGCGCGCGTGGTGTTCGTGGACGACTCCCGGGACGGTCCCGCGCGCGCCTATCCGGACACGCTGGTGGGCACTGACTCCCACACCACGATGATCAACGGGCTCGGCGTGCTCGGCTGGGGCGTGGGCGGAATCGAGGCCGAGGCGGCCATGCTCGGCCAGCCCATGTCGATGCTGATCCCGCAGGTGCTGGGCTTCAAGCTGACGGGCGAGTTGCACGAGGGCGCGACCGCCACCGACCTGGTGCTGACCGTCACCGAGATGCTTCGGGCGCGGGGCGTGGTCGGCAAGTTCGTCGAGTTCTACGGCGAGGGCCTGGCCCGGCTGCCCCTGGCCGACCGGGCCACGATCGGCAACATGTCGCCCGAGTTCGGCTCCACCTGCGCGATCTTCCCGATCGATGCCGAGACGCTCCGTTACCTGGAGTTCTCCGGGCGCTCGCGCGAGCTGATCGAGCTGGTCGAGACGTACGCCCGCGAGCAGGGCTTGTGGCACGACTCGGATTCCGAGGAGCCCACGTTCAGCGACAAGATCGAGCTCGACCTCGGGACCGTCGTGCCGAGCATCGCCGGCCCCAAGCGCCCCCAGGACCGCGTCTCGCTGACCGAGTCCAAGCCGGCCTTCCGGATGGCCCTCGAGGGCTACCTGCCCGAAGAGGACCTCGAGGACGAGGCCGTGGCCGAGAGCTTCCCGGCCTCGGATCCTGTGGCTACGCACGTGCCCAATGGCGAGGGCCACGAGCCGGCCGGCGGCACGGGCGGTGCGCAGGTAGCCGACCGTCCCACCACGCGCACGGCGGTCACGCTTGCCGACGGGACCGAGACCGAGCTCGACCATGGCCATGTCGTGATCGCTGCGATCACCTCGTGCACGAACACCTCCAACCCGTCGGTCATGCTGGGCGCGGGCATCCTGGCGCGCAACGCGGTGCAGAAGGGGCTGACCGTCAAGCCGTGGGTCAAGACGTCACTGGCCCCCGGCTCGAAGGTTGTCACCGAGTACCTGGACCGTGCCGGGCTGACCGAGTACCTGGACGAGCTCGGCTTCAACCTGGTCGGCTACGGCTGCACGACCTGCATCGGCAACAGCGGCCCGCTGCCACCGGAGATCTCGGCCGCCGTGCAGGATGCCGATCTGGCCGCGGTCTCGGTCCTGTCGGGCAACCGCAACTTCGAGGGGCGCATCAACCCCGACGTCAAGATGAACTACCTGGCCTCGCCGCCGCTGTGCGTGGCCTATGCGATCGCGGGGACGATGGATATTGATTTGTATGACGAGCCACTGGGGGAGGACCGGCACGGCGAGCCGGTGTTCCTCAAGGACATCTGGCCAAGCGCCGCCGAGGTGGCGGCGACCGTCGAGGAGGCGGTCCAGTCAGACATGTTCCACAAGAGCTACGGCGAGGTGTTCGACGGCGACGAGCGGTGGAACTCGCTCGAGGTGCCCGGCGGGGAGATCTTCGCCTGGGATCCGCGCTCGACGTACGTCCGCCGGCCTCCGTTCTTCGAGGAGATGCCGCGCGAGCCCGTGCCGCCGGAAGACATCGAGCGGGCGCGAGTGCTGGCGGTGCTCGGCGACAGCGTGACCACCGACCACATCTCCCCGGCGGGCTCGATCAAGCGGGACGGCCCGGCCGCCGGGTACCTCAACGAACACCACGTGGAGGCGCGGGACTTCAACTCATACGGCTCGCGCCGCGGCAACCACGAGGTGATGATGCGCGGCACGTTCGCCAACATCAGGCTGCGCAACCGGCTCGCGGGGGTGGGTGGGGGCCCTCTTCCCGAGGGCGGCGTCACGGTGTATCTGGGAGCCGACGACCACGGCGAGCAGATGTCGATCTACGACGCGGCGATGAAGTACATGGAGGCCGACGTCCCGCTGATCGTGCTCGCGGGCAAGGAGTACGGCTCGGGGTCCTCTCGCGACTGGGCGGCCAAGGGGACTCGGCTGTTGGGCGTCCGGGCGGTGATCGCCGAGAGCTTCGAGCGCATCCACCGCTCCAACCTGATCGGGATGGGCGTGCTGCCGCTTCAGTTCGCCGCCGGCGAGTCGGTGGAGTCGCTCGGCCTGACTGGCACCGAGACGTACACGATCGACGGGATCGCCGGTGCCGACCCGATTCCGCGCGAGCTGACCGTGCACGCCGACGACAGGGAGTTCGGGGTCACCGTACGGATCGACACGCCCAAGGAGCAGCTCTACTACCAGCACGGCGGCATCCTGCAATACGTCTTGCGCTCGCTGCTCCGCTAGTCCCGCGCCGGACTTTGGCGCTGCACTCCCGTATTTGTCATGTGGAGCGCCAAAGTTATGAGTTTGCAGCCCGTTGTTCGGGTAGGAAGCGCTCACAATGGCTGCGTTGCTACATCTGGCCCGCTGGATTGCCTGGCAGATCGGCGATCACGAGGGGTCACCGGCGCACCCGCCGGCGCACATCACCGTTTTCTCGACTGACGGCGTCGAAGACTTCTAGACCGCGAGCCTCTTGGCGGCGGTCCGGTTAGGCCGCGGGCTGGAGCGACTCGAGCTCATCCGACGCGGCCAGGTCGGCCAGCGCCTTGCGCTCGAGCTTGCGGACGGCGTCGGAGGAGATGCCCAGCCGGCGCCCCGCCTCGCGCAGCGGCGTCGGCTCGTCGCCGTCGATCCCGTAGCGCAGCTTGACCACGTTGCGCTCCGCCTCGGGTAGGCGCTGCAACGCCCTGTGCAGCGCGGCGTCGCGGGCGGCAAGCTCGACCTCCTCGTCGGGCGCGTTGGCGTCCGAGGCCAGCAGCGCGCCCAACGTGGTCTCTTCCTCCTCGCCCACGGGACGGTCGAGGCTGGTCACCACGCGCGCGATGTCGCGGGTGGCCAGCACCTCGCGCAGATCGAGCTCCGCGGCCTCGGCGATCTCCTCGTCGCTCGGCTCGCGCCCCAACTGGGCGACCAACGTCGCCCGGGCGCGCCCGATCCGCCGCTCGCGCTGGCCGATGTGGACGGGTACCCGGATCGGCCGGGCCCGGTTGGCGATCGCGCGCTGGATCGACTCGCGAATCCAGAACGTGGCGTAGGTCGAGAACTTGTAGCCCTTGCGCCAGTCGAACTTCTCGGCGGCGCGGATCAGGCCCAGCATGCCCTCCTGGATCAGGTCCAGCAGCGGCAGGTCGAGACCCTCGTAGCTGCGGGCGTTCGAGATGACCAGACGCAGGTTGGAGTTGACCAGGCGCTCCTTGGCGGACAGGTCGCCCCGCTCGATCCGCTTGGCCAGGGTCACCTCCTCGGCCCGCGTAAGCAGGCGGTGGCGACGCACCTCGGCCAGGAACAGCGACATCGCGTCCATCGTGCGATCCGCCGTATCACCGGCCCGCCATGCGGGCTCGGGCTCGCCGGCTCGGGCACCGTCGCGCCCGAGTTCGCGGTCGGCTCGGAGCTCGATGCCGCGCTCGGCGAGCAGCCCGCGCAGCGACTCGAGCTCGGACTCCCGCTCGTCTACCTTCAGGTCCGAAGCCATGCCCTGAATGGCTACCCACCGGAGCCGCCCTAAACACCCGCCCCAGCCGCACGCTCCGCAATTGAGCGCGTTAGTGAATAGCCTTCCGTGGATGAGTGCGCCGGAACTGCTCATGCGACTGCTGAGCGCGCCCGGTCCGTCGGGCCACGAGTCGGCCCCCGCGCGGGTGTGGCGGGAGTACTGCTCGAGCTTCGCGGCGGAGGTGGGCGGCGATCGCGTGGGCTCGTCGTACGCGCTGGTGCCGGGCACCGCCGGTGGGCCGAGGATGATCGTGGTCGGCCACATCGACGAGATCGGGCTGCACGTCTCGCACATCGACGACGACGGGTATCTGCGCTTCGGCCAGGTGGGTGGCTGGGATGCCGGGGTGCTGATCGGTCAGCGCGTGCGCCTGCACACCCGAGAGGGCGATGTGCCCGGCGTGATCGGCCGAAAGCCGATCCACCTGCTCAAGGACGAGGACCGCAAGAAGGTGCCCGAGCTCAAGGAGCTCCACATCGACATCGGCGCCAAGAGCGCCGACGAGGCCCGCGGCCTGGTCCGCATCGGGGACGTCGCGGTGATCGATGCCGAGCCGGTGGAGTTCCGCCACGAGCGGATCGTCTCGCGCTCGCTGGACAACCGCGTGGGCTGCTACGTGGCCGCCGAAGCCGCTCGTCTGGTCGCGGAAGCGGGCGGCGCGCCCGGCGACGTGCTGGCCCTGGCCGTGACCCAGGAGGAGACCACGTTCGCCGGCGCCCGGACCAGCGCGTTCGCCCACGATCCGGACATCGCGGTGGTCGTCGACCTCACGTTCGCCACCGATCAACCGGGCGTCGAACTCGGACCGATCACCCGGCATCCAATCGACTCCGGGCCGGTCATCGCCCGTGGGACCTCGCTGCACCCCCTGGTGTTCGAGGGTCTCCACGAGGCCGCCGAGGCCGAGGACATCTCCTTCACGCTCGAGTCGCTCGGCAAGGGCACCGGCACGGACGCCGACGCGATCCACTTGAGCCGGGCCGGGGTCGCCACCGGGTTGGTCTCGATCCCGTGTCGCTACATGCACTCCCCGGTCGAGATGGTCTCGGTCGCCGACGTCGACGCGGCGGCACGCCTGATCGCCGCCTTCGCGCGGCGGCTCGAGCCCGGCACGTCGTTCGAGCGCTAGGACGCGGCGGCGCGGATGCTGCTGCTGTTCGACATCGACGGCACGCTCCTGCGCGGCGCCACCCGGGCGCACAGCGTGGCGCTGGATCGCGCGATCACGGAGGTGCACGGTGTCGATCCAGCCGGGCGACGCGCGCAGATAAATCCGGCCGGCCGGACCGACGGCGAGATCGCCCGGCTGATCCTGCTCGACCTGGGCGTGTCGGCGCGGCGGATCGACGAACTCGCCGACGATGTGTGCGAGGCCTGCTCTCGCATCTACGCCCAGACCTGCCCGCCGGATCTGAGCTCGCACGTGGTTCCCGGCATCCCCGAGGTCCTTGCCTGGTCAGGCGAGCGAGAGGGCCTGACGCTCGGCCTGGTGACCGGCAACTACGAGCCGGTGGGCCGGCTGAAGCTGGGGCGCGCCGGGATCGGCCAGTGGTTCGCCTCGGCGCCGGGCGCGTTCGGGTCCGACTCCGAGGATCGCGCCGCGTTGCCCGCGATCGCGCGCCGGCGGGCCGGCCATGTGCGACGGGAGGACACCGTGGTCATCGGCGATACCCCCCGCGACATCGCTTGCGCGCGGGCCGACGGGGTGCGCTGCGTGGCCGTCACCACCGGTCAATACGTGGCGGATGAGCTCTCCGGCGCGGACGCGGTGGCGGGCGACGCGGACGAGCTTCGCGACGCGCTCGAGGCGATCCAGTCGTCGGCGTCGTAGCGCAGCAGCGCCGGGAACGCCGCGACGACGCCCGCCACGCCGAGCACGCACAACACCCCGCCCGAGACGACCGAAAAGCGTGCTCCGGCGGCGCCGGCCACCGCGCCCGACTCGATGTCCCCGAGCCGAGGCCCGCCGCTGACCACCAGCGAGAAGACGGCGGACATCCGCCCGCGCATGTGATCGGGGGTGACCGTCTGGTTGATCGTGGTCCGGCATACCGCGCTGACCGAGTCGGCCGCGCCGGCCAGCGCGAAGAGGACGGCCGCGACCCACAACGAGCCGGCCAGTCCGGCCAGCGCCACCGCCACGCCCCAGACGATCACCGCGCACACGACCACGCGACCCAGCCGAGACACGTGGCGCAGCCACCCGGTGGTCAGCGCCGCCACGGTGGCGCCGGCGGCCACGGCCGAGTACAGCGCTCCCGTGCCCGCCGCGCCGGCGTGATAGAGGCTGACTGACAGGACCGCGAACAGCGCCCGCGGCATGCCGAAGACCATCGCGACGAGGTCGATCGCGAACGAGCCGAGCAGAGCCTGGTTGCCTCGCACGTAGCGAAGCCCCTCGGCGATCGAGCGTCCGAGACGCTCGTGCGGGCCGACCTGGACAGGCGGCTGCGCCGTCATCGCGAGCACGGCCAGGACCATCGCCGCGCAACTGAGGGCGTCCACCCCGTACGCCCAGGAGAGCCCAAGCGCGGCGATCAGAACGCCGCCCACCGCCGGGCCCACCACCATCGTGAGCGTGCTCAGGCCATAGGTGAGCGCCAGCGCGCTGCGCAGCTGGACCGGCGCGACCAAGCCGGGCACGATCGCGGAGGTGGACACGCTCTGGAGCGCCGTGAACGCGGCCAGCAGCGCCGCCAGCCCATACAGGACCACGAGCGGGGGATGACCGAGCCATGCCGCCACCGCGAGCCCGGCGGCGGTCAGTACGAGGCCCACCTGATCGAGCAGCAGGAGCCTGCGGCGGTCGACGCGATCGGCGACCGCGCCTCCCAGCAGTGATGCCGCGACGAGCGGCATCAGCTCGACCGAGCCGAGCAGCCCGACCAGGAGCGCCGAGTGCGTCTGCACGTAGACCTGGTAGGGCAGCGCGACGAGCGTCGCCTGCGAGCCGAGACCGGAGAGGAAGCCGCCGCCGACGATCAGCCGCAGGTCGCGACTGTCGCGCAGCGGCTGAAGATCGGGCCTGAGACTGGGCAGGCGCAAGCGGAGCGTGTGGTCCTGATCCGGCCTGCGTGTTCGTCTACGGCTTCGGCACCGGGAACTGGGTGCGCATGAGCAGATCCCACGCGCGGTCAGGCATCAGGCGACGCTGTCCCATCATCACGCGAGCGCTCGCGGTGACGGGGTAGCGGGTCTTCGGACGCTTGGCCGTGAGCGCGCCGGAGATCGTCTCGGCGACCGTCTCCGGCCCGCCGCCCAGCTTGGCCAGCGGACCCTTGTAGACCTGCTCGGTGGCCTGCGCCACGTCGCGGTTGAAGCTCGCATAGGGGCCGCCGGCGTCTCCCACCGACGCGGCCGCCGTGTCACCGAAGTTCGTGACGATCAGGCCCGGCTCGACGATGAGCACCTTCACGCCGAAGCCGCGCACCTCGAAGCGCAGCGCGTCGGAGATCGCCTCGACCGCGTACTTGGTCGCGTGGTAGCACCCGCCGCCCGGGAAGGTCAGCCGCCCGCCCATGCTGCTCAGGTTGACGATCCGGCCCCAGCGCTGCTCGCGCATGCCGGGCAGCGCGAGCTGGCACATGCGGATCAGCCCGAACACGTTGGTCTCGAACTGCCGGCGCACCTGCTCGAGCGGCACCGACTCGACGGCGCCGGACTGGCTGTAGCCGGCGTTGTTGATCAGCACGCCGACGGCGCCCTCGGCTCTTTCGACGGTGTCGACGGCCGCGGCCATCGAGGCCTCGTCGGTGACGTCGAGGGCCAGCGCCTTGCAGCCCTCCGCTTCGAGCTCCGCGAGGCTTTCGAGCCGGCGCGCGGTGGCGTACACCGTCCACCCTTCTCGCGCCAGCAGCGATGCCGTGGCGTGTCCGATGCCGCTCGAGCAGCCGGTGATCAGGACTGCCTTGGACGGCATGCCCGGAGCCTAACCCCGAACCAGCTTCTTATAGGTGATGCGCTTGGGCCGGTCGGCCTCGGCCCCGAGCTGCTCGTGCCGGAAGCTTTCGTACGCCTCGAAGTTGCCCTCGAACCAGCGAACCTCGGAGTCGCCTTCGAACGCCAGCACGTGGGTCGCGATGCGGTCCAGGAACCAGCGATCGTGCGAGACGACCACGGCGCAACCGGCGAACGTGAGCAGCGCCTCCTCGAGCGCGCGCAGCGTGTCCACGTCGAGATCGTTGGTCGGCTCGTCGAGCAGCAACAGGTTGCCGCCGGTCCGCAGGAGCTTGGCCAGGTGCAGGCGGTTGCGCTCGCCACCCGACAGCTTGGCCACCTTCTTCTGCTGGTCGGATCCCTTGAAGTTGAAGCCGGCCACGTAGGCGCGGCTGTTCACGGAGCGGTCGCCCAGCGCGATCTGATCCTGGCCACCCGAGATCTCCTGCCACACGGTCTTCTCGGGGTCGAGCGCATCGCGCGACTGGTCCACGTAGGCCAGCTCGACCGTCTCACCGAGGCGAAGCGCACCGGCATCGGGCTGCTCCTGGCCGGTGATCATGCGCAACAGCGTGGTCTTGCCGGCGCCGTTCGGGCCGATCACGCCGACGATCCCACCCGGGGGGAGGTTGAAAGACAACTCATCGATCAGCAGGCGGTCGCCGTAGGACTTGCGCAGCCCTTCCGCCTCGACCACGACGCCGCCCAGCCGGGGGCCGGCCGGGATGTGGATCTGGACCTGGTCGAGCTTGACGTTGCGATCCTGGGCGAGCAGCGCTTCGTAGGCGTTCAGGCGGGCCTTGGGCTTGTTGCGCCGGGCGCTGGCATTCAGTCGGACCCACTCGAGCTCCTGCTCGATCGTGCGCTGGCGCGCGCTCTCCTGCTTGGACTCGGTCTCCAGGCGCTTGCGCTTCTGCTCGAGCCAGCCGGTGTAGTTGCCCTGGTAGGGGATGCCGCGGCCGCGGTCGAGCTCGAGGATCCAGCCGGCCACGTTGTCGAGGAAGTAGCGGTCGTGGGTGATGGCCACGACCGTGCCCTTGTAGTCCTGGAGGTGCTGCTCGAGCCAGGCCACCGACTCGGCGTCGAGGTGGTTGGTCGGCTCGTCGAGGAGCAGCAGGTCGGGCTGCCGGAGTAGCAGCCGCGCCAGAGCGACGCGTCTTCTCTCGCCGCCGGAGAGGGTGGTGACGTCCGCGTCGCCCGGCGGCGTCCGCAGCGCGTCCATGGCGATCTCGAGCGTGGTGTCGAGGTTCCAGGCGTCGACCGCATCGATCTGCTCCTGCACCCGCGCGAACTCGTCCGCGGTCTCGTCGGAGTAGTTCATCGAGAGCTCGTTGAAGCGGTCGAGCAGGGCCTTGGTCTCGGCGACGCCGTCCTCGATGTTCTCGCGCACGTTCTTTGCCTCGTCGAGGTGGGGCTCCTGCTCGAGCATGCCCACGGTGGCGCCGGGGGCGAGCTGCGCGTGGCCGTCGAACTCGGTGTCGAGGCCGGCCATGATCCGCAGCAGGGTCGACTTGCCGGCGCCGTTGTAGCCGATCACGCCGATCTTGGCGCCCGGCATGAACGACAGCGAGATGTCGGTCAGGACCTGGCGGTCGGGCGGAAAGCGGCGCGAGAGCTTGTAGGTGGTGAAGATGTACTGGGTGGACATGTCGTCGTGCACAGGATAGGAGCCCGGTCGTGCGCGCTCTGGCCGCCGGGTTTGCGCTCATCGCCGTCGCCTGCATGACGGTGGCGATCGTCGGCATGGTCACCGGCCGTCCCGGCGACCGCGCGGGCTGGTTTCTCCGGGCCGCCGCGGTGGTGTGCTTTGCCACGGCGGTGGTGTTGAACAGCGCCGCGCACTGACGCGGCGTAAGGGATCGAGGACCGTAAGCTTGCGCGCTCAACCTAACCCCAGGAGAGAGCTATGGCGAAGGTCGTGTACACCGCAGAGGCGACCGTCACGGGCGGACGAGAGAAGGGTCACGGCAAGACCACGGACGGCGAGCTGGACGTACAGCTTCGCCCGCCCAACGAGGGCGGCGGCACCAACCCCGAGCAGCTGTTCGCCGTCGGCTACGCCGCCTGCTTCGAGGGCGCGCTCGGCGTGGCGGCGCGTCGTGCCAAGGCCGAAGTCGGCGATGCCTCGATCGACAGCAAGGTCAGCCTGATCACGACCGAGGACCGCGGGTTCAACGTGGCCGTGCAGCTCGACGTGACGCTCCCGCAGGTGGAGGACGCCGAGGCGGCCAAGGAGATCGTCGCGGCGGCGCACCAGATCTGCCCGTATTCGAACGCGACGCGGGGCAACGTCGAGGTCACGCTGACCGCCAACGGACAGGCGGTGTAGCCGCATCCGGCATCCGGCCGGGCCTCTAGTTCTCCGGCTGCCACCCGCTCACCACCCACTGGCCGGGCTGCTGCTCGGTCACGGTGGCGAGCGCGACGTGCCAGGCCGGCCGTAGCCCCTGGTAGGCGGTCGTATTGGTGGCGCTGGTCGACTCGAGGGTCACGACCACGTATTGATTGTTTTGCCTGGGGAGCGGCGCCACCGCCTCGACCGTCCCCTGGTTGGCGATCCCGCCCCGCTTCAGCTCGTAGTCGCCGGCCGTCTCGGCCGCGGCCAGCGTCATCGCAGAGCGGGCCTGGCCGACGCTGCGAGCGGCCAGCGAGGCCATGTCGCCGGCGACGGTCTGGGCCGTCCAGTTGATGTAGGCCGTGGCGAAGGCGCGGACCGCCTGCGGCGCCGATCCGGTGGCGCCGGCTCCCGTCTGCGGGGGCGGGGGTGGTGACGGGTACTCGTGGGTCGTCTGCGCCCGGGCCAGCTTCGACGGCGGCTTCGCGGTCTTGTGATGCGAGGCGCCGCAACCCGCGCAGGCGAGGATGCCGAACGCGATCGCGGCCGTACGGCGCAGGCGTCTCACAGCCCCGCTGGGTGGCGCGCCACGAAGCCGGCCGAGCTCCGGATCAGCGGATGCCAGCCGATGCCGGTGCTGCCGTCGTCGGGACCGGCGGCGTTGTGGGTGTCCCAGCGCAGCCCGGCCACATACATGAACACGTGGTCGGCGTTGGCGTACAGCGTCACCCATCGGCCCGGGCCCGGCTCGCCGAAGGACTCGAGCGTCCCCGAGGGCGCGTCGTAGGTCACCGGCAGCAGCCGTGCCCCGTACAGGAGGTGCTCGACGCTGCTGGAGCAGTCATACGTGGAGGCGATCTCCGAGAGCGCCAGACCGTGACCGCCTCCCACCTCGTAGGGCTTGCCGGCGATCTGGTTGCCGGCGGCGATGATCTGCTGGACGGCGGGGGGCGCGTCGGCCGGCGCGGCGGCCTGGCCATCCGGCAGCAACTGAGAGTGATCGCCGGCTGTCATCGGCACGCCTTCGACGCTCTCCGGGGCGCATGCGCCCGGATCCTCGGCGTCGGAGTTGGGCGGGATCAGCGCGTCCGACGCTGCATCCGCTTGGCCGAGGACGTTCCCGGTGCCCGTCGCCGGCGGGCGCACGATCTGCACGGGCCCCGACCACAGCCCGTCCTCGTAGGGGATCCCGAGCTGGCCGGCCAGCTCCCACCACAGGTCGAGCACGCGCGGAAGCCCGTCGATGGGACCGCCGCCGAGCCCGATGTCGCGCTTGTAGGCGATCGCGGAGTGCTCCCCCCAGGTGATGCGAAGCGGCGTCAGGTACGGCAGGCCGCCCATCGCGGTGGCGGTGGCGAAGCTGGTGCCTCCGAGCTCGGCGTAGCTGTCGGGGAGATCGAGCAGGTCGGCGCCCGAGGAGCCGAACTCGCCGCTGCTCGGATCGCCCGGACCGCCGTACTCCGTGGCACCCACGAGCTGACCGGTACCCGGCGGCCCGAGCACGATCCCGCCTCCCGGACCAGCCGCCTGAGCCGCGCCCGCCGGGGTGTCCGCGACGCTGCCTGCTGGCGCGCCGCACTGATCGCCCACGCCACCGAACACGCTGCTCAGCACGGCGAGCACCGCCGCTCCAAGTCCGGCCGCGAACAAGGAGCCAACACCGGCCAGGAGGACCAGCCCGCCGGCTCCTCTCCGTTTACCTTGTCCGCGCCGCATTGGCGCCAGAATACGGCTTATGAAGCTAACTGAGTCTAATTGAATCTAAGTTGTTGCACGTCCCAGCGGTCTGTAGTTCCTCCGATAACTTGGCGGCCCCGCTAACTTAGATAGGTCATGCCGCGCATCCTCGACGTTGAGCAGGCCCTCCTCCTGCTGGAGCTCGAACCGCCGTTCGATCAGCGCGCGGTCCAGCTCGCGCGCCGGCGGATGGCCAAGCGCTGGCATCCGGACATCGCGCCGCCGGGTCGTCAGCACGAGCATCAGCGCCACCTGCAGGCGATCAACGAGGCAGCCGACCAGCTCGCGGAGCTGGCAGAGCAGTCACGCGGGGGCCGGGTCAGCCGCAATGCGGTCAAGGTCTCGGCCGCGGCGACGCGCAAGGCCCGGGAGGAGGCCGGCCGCCGCGCCTACGAGGCCGAGCAGCGCGCGCGGGCGGCGGCTCAGGAGCGGGCCAAGCACGATCCGTTCGGTTCGCGGGTGCCCGATCACTCGGTCGTGCACCGCTACGCCCGCTGCGTGTCCTATCCCGAGTGGGGCGTCGGCAGCGTCACCGGCATCTACTTCTCCGGCGACGAGGAGGACGTCCAGCAGTGGGCCCGGGTGAAGTTCGCGGTCGGCATCCGCACGGTGCCGGCGGGCTCGCTCCAGTTCGTCGACTTCTCCACGCCCGATCCCGGCGCCGACAGGGTGCAGCGGTTCATGACCGCCGCCCAGCACGCCCTGGCTGAGGGCGATGCCCTGCTGGCGGCTCAGCGCCTCGTCTACGCCCGCGACGCCGATCCGACGAACCCGGTCGTGCTGCGGTTGCTGACCAGCGCCTTCTGGCAGGCCGGCAACCTGCCCGCGGCCGCCCGCGCGGTACGCGACTGGGCCCGAGCCGAGACCGATCGCCCCACGCCCGAGCGGTTCGCAGCCCGCATCTACGAGGACATGGGCGCGATCGACCTGGCCGCCGAGGCGGCCGAGCGCGCCGCCAACCGGGCGCCGCAGGACCCCTCCTCGTGGGAGCGCCTGGGCCGGCTACGGCTGCGGCTGATGGACCGTCCCGGCGCGATCTCGGCCTTGGAGCGGGCTCGCTTGGTCGGCCCGAGCGTCGAGGGCCTGCTGTCGCTGGCCCTCGCCTATCACCTGGCCGGAGACGTGGGCGCCGAGGTGTCGGCGGCCGAGGCCGCCACGCGACTCGAGCCCGACTCCCAGAGCGCCTGGAACGCGTACGCCCACGCGCTCGCGCGCACCGACCGGGCCAGCGAGTGCATCGAGGCCTGCCACCGAGCGTTGTCGCTGGGCGACAATCCCGAGGTCGCCGACCTCCTCGAGCGCGTCCAGGCCGCCCAGCCGCGCTCGCTGGCCGAGCGCACCGCCGCGTAGCGGCCCTCTACGCGATCGAGCCCTCGCGCCCGCACACCGGGCAGGACTCGCCGGCGGCCAGCGGGCGCCCGCCGCACGCCGCGCAGTTCTCGACCGACTCGAGCACGCCGAGGAGCTCGCCCACGCGGCACACCAGCAGCCGCTCCTCCTCGACCTCGATCCAGGAGCCGGCCGAGGCCGGGAACACGACGTGGTCGCCGGGGCGGACCGGCATCGCGATGCCGACGTGATCCCACCAGTCCAGCCCCGGCCCGACCGCCAGCACGATCCCGTGCTGGGGTGGCGGCTCTTCTGAGCCCGGCGGCACGATCAGCCCGGAGCGGCGAACCCGATCGGGGTCGAGCTCCTTGATCACGACGCGGTCGAACAGGGGGCGAAGTAGCTGGCGCATGGCGTGAAACCGTCCGGTTCTGATCATAGGGTGGTCAGCCGATGCGGCTGATCGTCGCCCGCTGTGAGGTCCGCTACCGCGGACGCCTGAACGCGCTCCTGCCGGAGGCGCTCCGGCTGATCATCGTCAAGGCCGACGGCTCGGTGCTGATCCACGCCGACGCCGGCGGCTACAAGCCGCTGAACTGGATGACCCCGCCGACCGTGATCGAGGAGTCTCCCGCCCAGATCGTGGTGCGAAAGCGCGCGCAGGTCGACGGGGACCGGCTCGAGATCGACATCGCCGAGGTGCTCTCCGACGTGACCCACGACATGGGACCGCCCGACGAGGACGCGGCGCTGACCAAGGACGGGGTCGAGGCCCACCTGCAGGAGCTGCTGGCCGAGCGGCCGGCCTGGTGCGGCGAGGGCCTTCGCCTGGTCCGGCGCGAATGGCCGACCGATATCGGGCCCGTTGACCTGATGTGCCGGGACCCGGGGGACGGGTGGGTGGCGGTCGAGATCAAGCGGGTGGCCGGCATCGAGGCCGTGGAGCAGCTCAGCCGCTACCTCGAGCGGATCCGCCTCGATCCGGCCTTCGCGTCGTGCCGCGGCATCCTGGCCGCCCAGGCCATCAAGCCTCAGGCCTGCGTGCTGGCGGCGGCCCGAGGGATCGACTGCGTGGAGGTGGATCTGGCCGTGCTGCGAGGCGAGCGCGAGCCGGATTTGCGATTGTTCGCGGCGTGAGCGCCGAGCACGATCCGGCTCCCGTCCTGACCGAGCGTCGCGGGCGCGTCCTCATCATCACGATCAACCGCCCCGACCAGCGCAACGCGGTCAACGCCGGCGTGGCCCAGGGCATCGGCGCCGCGCTCGACCAGCTCGACGCCGAGCCGGGGCTGAGCGTGGGCGTGCTGACCGGCGCCGGCAAGGGGTTCTGCGCGGGCATGGACCTGAAGGCGTTCGTGACCGGCGAGCGGCCGTATGTCGAGGGCCGCGGCTTCGCCGGCATCACCCAGCGCGCGGCCGACAAGCCGCTGATCGCGGCCGTCGAAGGATTCGCGGTCGCCGGCGGGCTCGAGGTGGCGCTGGCCTGCGACCTGATCGTCGCCTCCCGCGGCGCGCGCCTCGGAGTACCCGAGGTCAAGCGCTCGCTGGTCGCGGCCGGTGGCGCCCTGCTCCGGCTGCCGCGGGCGCTGCCCCGCAACGTGGCCAACGAGCTGGCCCTGACCGGCGACCCGATCGAGGCCGAGCGAGCGCACGAGCTCGGGCTGGTCAACCGCCTCGCCGACCCGGGGCAGGCGCTCGAGGTTGCGTTGGCGCTCGCTGAGACGATCGCCGCCAACGGACCCCTGGCCCTGGCCGCCACCAAGCGGATCCTGGTCGAGGCGGCCGATTGGCCGGACGCCGAATTCTTCACCCGCCAGGCCGAGATCTCGGACCCGGTGTTCGCCTCCGAGGACGCCCGCGAGGGCGCCACGGCGTTCGCCGAGCGACGCGACCCGGTCTGGAAGGGCCGCTAGCAGCGCACCGTTCCGCGCGGCTCAGGCCGAAAACCCCACACTCGCCTGCACTCTAGGCGCGAGTGAGGCGAAAGTCGGTCCAGGGCCGACTGAATATGAATTCACCGCCCGCGAGGTGCCGAGTGTGGACTTCTCGGGGTCGACTCGGTGCTTCTCGGGGTTCGAGTCGGGGCTTCTCGGGGTTCGATCGGGTGCTTCTCCGGGGTTCGAGTCGGGGCTTCTCCGGGGGTTCGAGTCGGTGCTTCTCGGGGTTCGAGTCGGGGCTCGGGGTGCGCGCGCGAGGTCGGGATCAGCCCTCCGACGATGAACCCCACAGCGTCGCCACCACCGACCGCGGGCCCCCGCGGTCGCGGTGCTCGCACAGGTAGATCCCTTGCCAGGTGCCGAGGGCGAGCCGGCCTCGCGCCACCGGCAGCGTGAGCGACGGACCGAGTAGCGCGGCCTTGATGTGCGCCGGCATGTCGTCTGCGCCCTCCAGCGTGTGGGTCCAGTAGGGGGCGTCCTCCGGGACCGCGGCGTTGAAGTAGGACTCGAAGTCCCGGCGCACGTCGGACGAGGCGTTCTCGTTCAAGGCCAGCGAGGCCGAGGTGTGCTGGATCAGCAGGTGCAGCAGCCCGACGTCGACGTCGTCGAGCTCGGGTAGTGCGTGGAGAACCTCGCGCGTCACCAGATGGAACCCGCGCGGGCGCGCGTCGAGGTCGATCTCGCGCTGGACCCACATCACGCTTCGGGCAGTCGCGCTACCCGCAGATCGACACGCGAACCCCGGAACGGAACGCCTTCGGCCTCGAGTCGCATGCGCTGGCGCTCGCCCTTGGCCAGCGTGCCGTCGGCGCGCACCACCCGGTGCCAAGGCAGGCGCGGGTCATCGCACCCGTGCAGGACCGCGCCCGCCACCCGCGGCGCACCCGGCGAGACGTCGCCGTAGGTGCGCACGAAGCCGACAGGAATCTCCCGCACACGGGCCAATATCTGGCGTTCACGATCGGAGGCCACGGTCGGAGCATATGGCCGGCTTACCTTGATAAGGTGCCCGACGCCGAGTTTCCCGCCAATCGAGCGGGAAAGCGGGGGACCCAAAGTTCCCTGGGGCGAATCACGGTCTGATGGCCGTGTAGCGCAGCCGCCGCGCGAGCCCGACAGCTAACCCCGTAGGCAACGAATATGAGCTTTGGAAGGCGCACGATTCCTCGACCGCTGGTCGCCTGCGCGGCCACGGTGGCGGTCGTGCTGGGACTGGCCGCGGTGCCGGTGAGCTCGGGCGCCGATCCGAGCCTGGGAAATCTCCAATCCCAGCTGGGCGCCGAGCAGGCGCATCAGCACACCCTGGCCGGCAGCATCGCCAGCCTGTCTGGCCTGATCAGCTCGCTGAGCGGACAGATCACGCTGGTGGAGTCGCGCGAGGCGGCGGTCCGCAGCGATCTCGCCCGGGACCGGGCGCAGCTCGCGGCCGTGCAGCGCGCGCTCACCCGCGAACAGCACCTGCTCACCCTGCTCCGGGCCCGTCTGGCCCGCGCCCGCATGCTCCTCGCCCGGCAACTCGTCACCAACTACGAGCAGGCCAAGCCCAATCTGGTCTCGGTGGTGCTCGAATCGAACGGGTTCAAGGCCCTCCTCGACCAGCTGACCTTCCTGCGTGATGCACAGCATCAGCAGCAGTCGATCATCACGATCACTCGAGAGGCCAGGGCGCGGGCCGACGCCGCGGCCAACCACCTGGCAGCGCTGCGGTCAAGCGACCGCCAGATCACCTACGCCACCGGTCAACGAGTGCTCGCGCTGGCCGGGATGAACGGGCTGCTGCACTCAAAGCAGGCGGACCTGGCGCGGGCGCGCTCGATCCAGCAGAGCGCACTGGTGGCCAGCCGCGCGCGCGGGAGCCAACTCCAGGGGGAGATCAGCCACATCGAGGCCGAGCAGGCCGCGGCCGCCCGCGCCGCCGCCGCCGCCGCCACCACGCAGTCGGCGCCCAGCGGCAGCCCGACCCCGGCCGGCCCCACCTACGGCCCGAGTGGCGGCTGGGCGATTCCCTACGCGATCGTGCTGTGCGAGTCGGGCGGTCAGAACCTCACGCCCAACAGCGCGGGCGCCTCGGGCTACTACCAGATCCTCCCGAGCACGTGGAAGCTGTTCGACGGCACCGGCCCGGCCGCCTACCTGGCCTCGAAGGCCGAGCAGGACGCGGTGGCCAGTCGGATCTGGAACGGCGGCGCCGGCGCCTCGAACTGGGTCTGCGCCGGCATCGTCGGGATTCACTGACGCGCGCAGATCCGACTCCCGCCCGCCCCAGGGCATAACCTCCGCGCAGTGCCCCGCGCCGCCGTGAAGGGCGTCGTCGTCGTCGCGATCCTGATCGTCGCGTTCGCGCTGCGCCTCGGCGAGGTGCAGCGGACGAATTCCTCCTACCACCCGATCAACGACGCCGGCTGGTACCTCACCCTGGCCAGCGCGGTCGCGCACACCGGCGACTACTCGCTGAGCCGAGACCCGGGTACGGGCGCGGGCGGCACGCGGGGTCCGAGCGCGTACTTCGCACCGGGCTATCCCTACTTCCTGGCCCTGGTCGACCTGATCGACGGGCACGAGACACCGCGGGGCAGTGTCATTCACCCGGCCCGTGTCTCACAGGCGGTGCTGGGCACGATCACGGTGGCGCTGACCGGCCTGGTCGGGCTCGAACTATTCGGCCCCATGGCCGGACTGATCGCCCTGATCATCGCCGCGGTCTATCCGGTGGGCATCGGGCTGTCGGCAACGCTGGTGGCCGAGAACCTGCTGACCCCGCTGGTGGTCGGCGCGGTGTACGCCGGGCTGCGCGTGCGCCGAGCGGCTCGTCCGGCGACGACTTATGGCTGGGTGGCCGGCGCGGGCGTGCTGACCGGGCTGGCCACGCTCACGCACGAGAACGGGGTCGTGCTCGTTCTGCCCTTGCTCGTGGCGGTATGGCGGGGCCGCCCGCGCTTCAAAGCCCGCTCCCTGGCGGCCCCTGCGCTGTTGCTCGCCACCGTGGCGCTCACGATCCTGCCCTGGACGATTCGCAACGCGGTGGTCATGCGCGGCTTCATCCCGGTCTCCGACGAGACGGGGATCACCCTGGTCGGCACCTACAACGCCGCCTCGGCCGCCTACCCCGCGCTGCCGTACAAGTGGCGGATCTTCTACGGCATCCCGGGCGAGCGGCGGCTGATCAGCGAGGCCGGCGGCCTGACCGAGCCGCAGATCTCAGGCAAGCTCGAGCACCAAGCCCTGCACTACATCGCGGACCACCCGCTGGCGCCCCTGAGCGTGGCCTTCGACAACACGCGGCGCATGTTCGAGCTCGAGGGGACCTTCGCCTGGCGCGCCTCGGCTGCGGCCGTCTCTCTGCCGGTCAGCGTGGCCCGAATCGGGGTGATCGGCTTCTGGATCGTGTGTCTGCTCGCGCTGGCCGGCGCATTCACGCGGGCCGTCCGGACCGCGCCGAAGTGGGTCTGGCTCGTCCCGCTGCTGCTCGCGCTGAGCGTGGTGCTGGTCAACGTGGAGACGCCCCGCTTCCGCGCCCCCATCGACCCGTTCCTGATCCTGCCTGCCGCGGCCGCCCTCGCGTCAGCGGCGGCGTCGATCGGTACCCGGCTAGGAAACCGTGCGCCAGTCCGGGGTCAGGCTGGGCATGCGATGGCGGCTCGCCCGGGTGAGCTGATCGAAATGCGCGAGCGCCTGGCCTGAGCCGAACGCCACACAGGTCAGCGGCGACTCGGCAGAGTACACCGGCATCCCGGTCTCCTCGGCGACCAGCTCCTGGAAGCCGCGGATCAGCGTGCCGCCCCCGGCCAGCAGGATGCCGTCCCGGGCGATGTCGCTCGCCAGCTCCGGGGGCGTCTCCTCGAGCGTGTCGCGGATCGCCCGCATGATCTCCCGTGCGGGCGCCATGATCGCCGCCCGGATTTCCTCTGAGTGCAACTCGACGGCCGTGGGCAGCCCGGTGACCAGGTGGCGCCCCCGCACTTCGACCGTCTCCTCGGGTCTCAGCGGCGTGACCGAGCCGATCTCGATCTTGATCCGCTCGGCCGTCCGCGAACCGATCGCCAGCTGATGCACACCGCGCAGGTAGGAGATGATCGCCTCGTCCATCTCGTAGCCGCCCACGCGCACCGAGCGCGACACCACGATCCCGCCGAGCGAGATCACCGCCATCTCGCTCGTGCCGCCGCCCACGTCGACGACCATCCTCCCCACCGGCTCGTCGATCTCCATGCCGGCGCCGATGGCGGCCGCGATCGGCTCCTCGATCAGGTGCACGCGGCGAGCGCCGGCAGCCAGCGAGGCCTCCTCGACCGCCCGCTTCTCCACCTCGGTGACCCCCGAGGGCGCGCAGACGATCAGGCGTGGGTGGGCCATGCGCCGGTCGAGCACCTTCCGGATGAAGTAGCGGAGCATCTGCTCGGTGACGTCGAAGTCGGCGATCACGCCGTGCCTGAGCGGCCGAGTGGCCGCGATCGTCGCCGGGGTGCGGCCGATCATCCGCTCGGCGTCCGAGCCGACCGCGTGGACCTCGCCGGTGCCCACGTCGGACGCGACCACCGATGGCTCGGACACCACGATGCCCCGCCCGCCCACGTACACGAGCGTGTTGGCGGTGCCCAGGTCGATCGCCATGTCGTGCACGCCGATGGCCGGCGTCAGGTGACGTCGCGAATTGTCTCTGCGCGATCCGTCTCTGCGGAAGCCCACGTTTGGAAGGGTGCCAGAAATGGATCGCGAGAGTGAGAATCTCCCGCTAAGAGGCCAAACCGCCCGGCGGACGGGCCTACCGCTCGCCCGGCAGCTTGCGCGGGTACTGCGAGACCGCCTCGCCGACGTTCAGCGCGGTCGAGATGATCCGGTTCTGCTCGGCCGCGTGGGCCACCGGATAGCCCTCGCCGGAGGCCGCGCGCTCGGGCCGGCCGATGTACCCGAACTGCAGGTGGTGCGGCAGGATCTGCATCAGGCGCGGACCCATGTGGGCGCGCGCGCCCATGTTGCGCGGCTCCTCCTGGACCCACACGACCTCGATCAGGTTCGGGTAGCTCTCGGCCAGGGCCAGGATCTCGGCCTGGGGGAACGGGTAGAGCAGCTCGACGCGACCGATCGCGACATCCGGATTCTCCGAGCGCGCTTCGTGGCCGGCCAGCTCGTAGTAGATCTTCCCGGTGCAGAGGATGAGCCGCTTGACCTGCTCGGCGTCGTGCTCGCGGGCCTCGCGGAGCACGGGCTGGAAGCGGCCCTCGGAGAGCTCGTGCACCGAGCTCGTGGCCTGCGGCAGGCGCAGCAGGCTCTTCGGCGTCATGACCACCAGCGGCCGCTGCTTGGCCACCCGAGCCTGCCGGCGCAGCAGGTGGAAGTACTGGGCCGGCGTGGTCGGGTTGGCCACCCGGATGTTGCCCTCGGCGGCGAGCTGCAGGAAGCGCTCGAGCCGGGCCGAGGAGTGCTCGGGTCCCGACCCCTCGTAGCCGTGCGGCAGCAACAGGGTCAGGCGCGAGGTCTGCCCCCACTTGGCCAGGCCCGAAACGATGAACTGGTCGATGATCACCTGCGCGCTGTTGGCGAAGTCGCCGAACTGCGCCTCCCACAGCACCAGCGTCTCGGGCGCCTCCTGGGAGTAGCCGTACTCGAATCCGAGGCAACCCATCTCCGACAGCGGGCTGTTGTGCAGCTCCATCGGGGCCAGCGAACCCGGCAGATGCTGGATCGGGCAGTGCTCCTGGCCGGTCTTGGGGTCGTGCAGGACCAGGTGGCGCTGGCTGAACGTGCCGCGCTCGGTGTCCTGGCCCGTCAGGCGGATCGGGATCCCCTCGGTGAGCAGCGACGCGAAGGCGAGCGCCTCGGCGTGGGCCCACAGCATCCCGCTCCCGTCTCCCTCGCCGAACACCTCGCGGCGCTGCTCGAGCTGGCGCACCAGCTTGGGATGGACCGTGAAGGTATCGGGGACGGCCAGCAGTTCCTCGTTGAGCACGCGCAGGCGATCGGGCGCGACCGCGGTGTTGACCTCGGGCGAGGGGGTGCGGTCGAGCTCGTATTCGCCGGTGGCGTGACGAACGTCCTTGGCGGCGGCGATGCGGTCCTTGAGCTCCTGATGGGCGCTGCTCAGAACCTCCCACACCTCGTCGGTCAGCTCGGTCGATCCCTGCTCGGACACCGCCCCCTGCTCGATCAGCTGCCGGGCGAACAGCTCCCGTACCGGCGGGTGCTTCTTGATCACCTGGTACATCTCGGGCTGGGTGTAAGCCGGCTCGTCGGCCTCGTTGTGGCCGAAGCGGCGATAGCCGATCAGGTCGATCAGCACGTCGTGCCCGAACTCCTGGCGGAAGGCGAAGGCCAGCCTGACCGCCGCGACGCAGGCCGGGACGTCGTCGGCGTTGACGTGGATGATCGGCACGTCGTAACCCTTGGCCAGGTCGGACGCCCAGGTCGTCGAGCGCGAATCGTCGGGATCGGTGGTGAAGCCGACCTGGTTGTTCTGGATGATGTGGATCGTGCCGCCGACGGTGTAGCCGTCGATGGCCTGGAGGTTGAGCGTCTCGGCCACCACGCCCTGCCCCGGGAAAGCGGCGTCCCCATGCAGGATCACCGGGACGGCGGCATTGGTGTCGCGGTGGGCGTGCGGACCCTGGCGGGTGGTCTGAGCGGCGCGCGTGGCGCCCGCGGCCACCGGTGCGACGAACTCGAGGTGGCTCGGATTCGACTCGAGGCGGACGATGATCGACTCGCCGCTGGGCAGCTGATAGGAGCCCTGGGCGCCGTGGTGGTACTTGACGTCGCCGGTCCCGCCCTGAGGGATCGTGGTGATCGGCTCGAGCGTCGAGGAACCCTCGAACTCGGCGAAGATCGATCCGTAGGCGCGGCCCAGATTGTGGGCGAGCACGTTCAGCCGCCCGCGGTGGGCCATCCCAATGACCACCTCGCGCCCGCCGCGCGTGGCGGCCAGCTGGATCAGCTCGTCGAGCATGGGGACGGTCATGTCGAGTCCCTCGATCGAGAACTGCTTCTGACCCAGGTACGCCTTGTGCATGAAGCGCTCGAGCGCGTCGACTTCGGTCAGGCGGCGCAGCAGCGTCGTCTGCTCCTCGGCGTCGAGCGGGGCGCGGAACCGGCCCGACTCGATCGCCTCGCGCAACCACAGTCGCTGGCGATGTGAGGCGATGTGCTCGATCTCGTACGCGATCGGCCCGCAGTAGGTCTCGCGCAGGTGCGGCAGCGCGTCGGCCAGGTTCTGACCCGGCACGTACATGCGCAGGATCCGCGCGGGGATCCGCTCCATCAGCTCGGGGCTCAGGCCCAGCGGCTCGGGATCGAGGGCCGGGTCGCCCTCGGGCTCACGACCGAGCGGATCGAGGCGCGCGGCGAGGTGGCCGTGGGTCCGGTGGGCCTTGAGCAGCGAGGTGGCCGCCTGCACGGCCTGGAGCAGCTCCTCCTCGGGGGCGGCGGCCGGGGCGGCGGCCGGCGTCGGAGCGGCGTCCGGGGCCGCGAGGGGTGTCGGGGCAGCCGCCGGGGCGGTGGGCGTGACCGGCTTCAGTCCCGGCAGGGCCAGGCCGAGGTCGCCGAACACGCGCTCGTAGAAGCCCTCCTCGCCCTGGAGCAGTCCCTCGATGCGCTGAAGGAAGCGGCCGGACTCGGCGCCCTGGATGATCCGGTGGTCGTAGGTCGAGGTCATGGTCATGACCTTCTCGGCGCCGATCGCCGCACCGATCGAGCCCAGGCCGGGCGGATAGCCGATGGCGCCCGTCGCGATGATCGTGCCCTGCCCGACCATCAGCCGCGGCACCGAGGCGATCGTGCCGATCCCGCCCGGGTTGGTCAGCGAGATGTTCGCCCCGGTCAGGTCGTCGGCGGTCAGGGTGTTGGTCCGCGCCTTTTCGACCAGCGCGTTGTAGGCCTCGAGGAACTCCACGAACGTCTTGCGGCCGGCGTCGCGGATGACCGGCACCATCAGCGTGCGTGTACCGTCCTTCTTCTCGACGTCGACGGCCAGGCCGAGGTTGCACGCGCCGTCGTCGACGCGGTGGGGCTTGCCCTCGATCTCGGCGAAATGGTGGGCCATCACGGCCATGTCGTCGGTGGCCACGCGGGCGATCGCGTAGGCGATCAGGTGCGTGAACGAGATCCGCAGGCCGGCGTCTTTGAGCTGGGCGCGCCGCTGTCCGAGCACGCTCACGGTCAGGGTGCGGAACGAGGTCGCCGTGGGGATCGAGCGGCTCTCGTCCATGTAGCGGGCCAGGGCGGCCGCGCCACCGCGGATCGGCTGCGCGCCGGCCGGCGCGGGAGCGCTCGGCGGGGCCGCCGCGGACGGGGGCGCCGGCGCGGTCGGGGCGGCGGTGGCGCCGTTCCCCCCGTTGGCCTTGGCGGCGAGCACGTCCGCCTTGGTGATCCGGCCGCCCCGCGCGGTCCCGCGCAGCGCGGCCAGGTCGA
Organism: uncultured Solirubrobacterales bacterium; assembly: GCA_963834625.1. Classification (GTDB taxonomy): domain Bacteria; phylum Actinomycetota; class Thermoleophilia; order Solirubrobacterales; family Solirubrobacteraceae; genus Palsa-465. Next base: position 1,050,092 of record CAWICM010000003.1, read on the forward strand.
CGCCCCGCTGGGCGGCGATGCGCCGGGCGACCGGGGAGATGTTTGTGGCGTCGCCACCATCCCCTCCCGTACTTGATGCACCGGATTCAGGTGCGGCTATGGCGGGGGTGGCGAAAGCCGGGGTGGCGGGGGTGGCGGAAGCCGGGGTGGTGGGGGTTGCGGAAGCGGGGGTGGCGGAAGCCGGGGTGGTGGGGGTGGCGGAAGCGGGGGTGGCGGAAGCCGGGGTGGCGGGGGTGGCGGGAGCCGGGGTGGCAGAGCCGGACGCGGCGCCGGCACTCGCCCGCATCCGCGCGATGACCTGGCCGACGTTCACCGTCTCGCCCGCCTCGGCCAGGATCTCGGTGATCGTTCCGCTGGTCGGCGCGGGAAGCTCCATGTCGACCTTGTCGGTCGAGATCTCGACCACCGTGTCGCCCTGCTTGACGTCGTCGCCGACCTTGACGCTCCACTCGAGGATGGTCCCCTCGGTGACCGACTCGCCGCCGGTCGGGGTGACGATGTCGACGGTCTCGCCGCTCGAGGCCTCCGCGGCGGCGACGCCCTCGGCCTCGGTCGTCGCGCTGGCCACGGCCTCCTCGGGGGTGGCGGGCGGCGACTCGCCGGAGACTGGTGTCGCGGGCACGCCCGCGCCGTCGCTCGCCGAGCCTCCGTTGGTCGAGATCTCGGCCAGCACGGCGCCGACCGCGACGGTCTCGCCCTCGGCGGCGTGGATCTTGACCAGCCGCCCGGCGGCGGGTGAGGGCACCTCGGCGTCGACTTTGTCGGTCGAGATCTCGACGATCGTCTCGTCGATCTCGACCGTGTCGCCCTCCTGCTTGTGCCACTCGAGCACGGTGCCCTCGGCGACGGAATCTCCCATCGCCGGCATTACGACCTCGACAGTGCCGCTACTGACTGCCATTTAGTGCCTTAGAGGGTAGCCGGGAAACCGGTCCCTGCCTACGCCGCCGCTCCTCGACGACGAACCCGATCGACCCTGCAAACGGACCCAAGCCGCCGAGCACGGCGACGGTCACCGCGAGCCAGTACGGGATGATCCGGGCGCGGGCGGCGGCGATGCAGATCAGCGACATGGCGATCCAGAGCAAGCCGTGCGACAGACCGAGGATGAACGTCGCAGGCTCGGGATTGCCGAGGACGAAGGCGCAGATGAGCAGCGCCAGGTACACGCAGGAATGGGTGAACGAGACCGCCTTCAGCCGGCCGAAGGTGATCGCCCGCATCAGCTCGAGACCAGCGCGGCCACCCGGCGCAGCGCATCATGGGCCTCCTCCGGCCAGCGGTCCGGGTCGGCCGGCCACCAGGCGAACTCGTCGTGCTCGTCGTCGGGAGTCACCGTGGCGCCGGGGGCCAGCCAGGCCTGGCCCACCAGCATCACCGCCTCGCTGGGCAGCATGATCAGCGCCTCGGCGCGCATCCGCGCTGGCTCGACCGACCACTCCTCGCGCAGCTCGCGGCGCATGGTGTCGACCGGGTTCTCGTCGACCTCGACCGAGCCCGCAGCGCCGAGCGCCCACCGGCCAGCCCACGAGGCGAGCCACTCGGCGCGGCGCCCGGCCAGCCAGCGGCCGTCGGCCGATCGCACGGTGCACTGGATCGACAGGCTCCGCGCCGCGCCCTCGGGGATCAGCCGCAGCGCCCAGCGCACGGGCTGGAGCACGAGCGACAGTCCATCGTGAGTGGTTGAGAAGTCGACCATGCGCGCGGCGAACCCGTCGTGGCTGGGCGAGCCGCGACGGCGCAGCGCATCGAGCGCAAGGTCCGCGGCGTCGGTCGCCTCTCCGGGCGCCTCAAACGGCTCCTCGCGCCAGGCCACGTCGACCTGAGCTGGTTCCCACGGCCCGCGGGCCAGGACACCGGCAGATACGCCCACGCAGCACAAGGTACCGTCGGCACCCGTGGAGCGGCGGCGTAAGCACTGGGGGTGGGGCTACGAAGACGAGCAGCCCTCACCCGAGGAGCTGCGCGGCGCCGCCGAGTTCCTGGTCGGCCGTCTCGGCTTCGGCTCGACCGATCCCGAGGCCGCTGTGCCGCTGTCGGAGATCACACTGCCGGCACCGCGGCTGACGCCCCCGCCGTCGCTGCGGGACATCTGCGCCACCGACGATTACGAGCGAGTGCTGCACGCCTACGGCCGGTCCTACGCCGACGTGGTGCGCGCCTTCCGAGGACGGTTCGACCATCCCCCGGACGTGGTGGTCCATCCGCGCGATGAGGCTGAGCTGCAGGCCGCGCTGGACTGGGCGCTGTCGGCCGGCGCCGCGGTGATCCCGTTCGGCGGCGGCACGAGCGTGGTCGGCGGCGTGGAGGCCGGCGCCGGCTGCGAGGCCTTTCCCAGCGTGGTGACGATCGACCTGAAGGGCCTGGACCGCGTGCTCGAGGTCGATCCGGTCTCGCAGGCGGCGCGCATCCAGGCCGGCGCCACCGGCCCGGTCCTCGAGCACCAGCTCGGCGAGCACGGGCTCACCCTGCGCCACTTCCCGCAGTCGTTCGAGCTCTCGACGCTGGGCGGCTGGATCGCGACCCGCGCCGGCGGCCACTTCGCCACGCTGTACACCCACATCGACGACCTGGTCGAGTCGATCCGCGCGCTCACCCCGGCCGGGGCGTGGGAGTCGCGGCGGCTCCCCGGCTCGGGGGCGGGCGTCTCGCCCGACCGCATGCTGCTGGGCTCGGAGGGGACGCTCGGGATCATCACCGAGGCGTGGGTCCGGGTGCGGCACCGCCCCGTCCACCGCGCTTCGACCGCCGTTCGCTTCGCCGACTTCGCCGCCGGGGCGCAGGCGGTTCGGGCCCTCTCGCAGTCCGGCCTGTACCCGACCAACTGCCGGCTGATCGACGCCCGCGAGGCCGAGATGACCGGCGCCGGGGACGGCACGCGCGCGCTGCTCGTGCTGGGGTTCGAGTCGGCCGAGCGCGACGTCGAGCCCGCGATGACGGTCGCGCTCGAGTGCTGCGCCGACCACGATGGGGCGTGGGAGCGCCGCGGCCCCGGGTCATCGGGCGAGGCGGTCGGCAGCTGGCGCGAGGCGTTCCTGCGCGCTCCTTACCTGCGTGATGTGTTCATAGCCATTGGAGTGCTGTCCGAGACGTTCGAGACCGCGATCACCTGGGAGCGCTTCCCGGCCTTCCACGACCGGGTGCTCTCATCGGTGCGGGCCGGGGTGCGAGACATCTGCGGCGAGGGCCTCGTGACCTGCCGCTTCACCCACGTATATCCCGACGGGCCGGCGCCGTACTACACGATCCTCGCCCCGGCGCGGCGGGGCGCCGAGCTCGAGCAATGGGCCGAGCTCAAGCGCGCCGCGTCCGAGGCCGTGATCGATGGCGGGGGCACGATCACCCACCACCACGCGGTCGGGCGTGCGCACCGTCCCTGGTATGACCGCCAGCGCCCCGAGCCGTTCGCGGCGGCGCTGCGCGCGGCCAAGGCGGCGCTCGACCCGACCGGCGCACTCAACCCCGGAGTGCTGGTCGACCCGTGAGCCCGGAGTTGTATGACCGCATCGGGCGCACGTACATCCGCACGCGCGGGACCGATCCCCGTATCGCCGCCGCCGTGTGGAATGCGCTCGGCGACGCGAGAAGCGTGCTCAACGTGGGCGCGGGCTCCGGTCACTACGAGCCGGGCGATCGGGAGGTGGTGGCGCTCGAGCCCTCGGAAGTGATGATTGCCCAGCGCCCGCCCGGCGCGGCCCCGGTCGTGCCGGGACGCGCGGAGGAACTTCCGTTCGAGGACGACTCGTTCGATGCCGTGATGGCCGTGCTGAGCGATCACCACTGGAGCGATCGGCGGCGAGGCTTCGCGGAGCTGCGTCGCGTGGCGCGGCGGCGGATCGTGCTGTTCAACGCCGACCCCGGGCAGGCGGACCGGTTCTGGCTGACCACCGACTACCTGCCCGAGTTCCTCGAGCTGATCCCGGCTCGCTACCGGGTCCCCGGCACCTGGGAGCACGAGCTGCGCGACGCGCTCGGAGACGTCCAGCTGACCTCCGTCCCCGTGCCGCACGACTGCGCCGACGGCTTCTATGGGGCGTACTGGCGACGGCCTGAGGCGTACCTGGATCCGACGGTCCGCGCGGGCATCTCGGTGTTCGCGCAGGTAAGCTCCGGCGCCGTGGACCGCGCGGTCGATGCGCTCGGCGCGGACCTGGAGACCGGCAGGTGGCAGAAGCGCCACCGCGAATTGCTCTCAATGGATGAGCTTCAGCTCGGCTATTACCTGATCACCGCCGAGACAACAGACAGACAGGAGACGTAGATGAAGGTAATCGGCGCCGGATTGCCCCGCACCGGCACCCTCTCGCAGAAGGTCGCGCTCGAAATGCTCGGATTCGGCCCCTGCTACCACATGGTCAACGTCCTCACCAACCTGCCGCTGTCGAGGCAGTGGGAGCAGGCCATCGACGGCGAGGTGGACTGGGACGAGGTGTTCGGCGAGCACGAATCGACCGTCGACTGGCCCGGAGCCTTCTTCTACCGCGAGCTCGCCGATGCCTATCCCGACGCGAAGATCGTGCTCAGCACCCGGGACCCCGAGGCCTGGGAGAAGAGCATGCGCACCACGATCTGGGACACGATCTACGGCCGCTCGCCGGCGGCGCACATCTCGCAGGCCCGTGAGCTCGTCGATCCCGCCTGGCGCGAATACATCCGGCTGATGTCGAGGATGTGGGCCGCCCAGGGCATCTTCACGGGCGAGATACAGCCCGGCCAGCTGGCCGAGGCCATCGCCCGCTACCAGGAGCAGGTGCAGCGCCACATCCCCGAGGACCGCCTGCTCGTCTGGAGTGTCGGCGAGGGCTGGGAGCCGCTGTGCAATTTCCTCGGGGTCGAGGTACCCGATGCGCAGTTCCCGCGCCTGAACGACAGCAAGATGTACGTCGACCGGATCGTCGACGCGTCGCTGATGGTGCTCAAGGAGTGGCGCGAGCGCGGCGGCGTCGAGACGCCTGCGCGACAGCCGGTCTGAGAGCCGCTTGGCAGATAACTCGCACTATCCGCGAGTTATCTGCCTAACCACCGGCCGCCAGGCGGGCCAGGACGTCCGGCGCGGCCGGGGCGAGTTCCGCGGGCAGCCGCGTGAGCAGCTCGCGCCAGGCCGGCTGCATGGCGATGGCGGCGCGCACCTTGGCCACGCCGCCCTCAAGATCGCCGGCCTGAACCGTCCCCAGCCCCGCCCAGAACAGCAGCTCGTGGCTGTCCGGGACCGACTCGCCGGCCTCGACGTAGAGGCGCGCCGCCTCGTCGTGGCGGCCGTCGTTCAGGAGCTCGTCGGCTTCGCCGGCCAGCCTGTAGGCGTCGTGCAAGGTGACCAGCCGGCGCAGCTCGGGCAGCGGCTCGGGATGGTCCTCAACGCGCAGCGAGACGAGCGTCCGCCACGGCTCTCCCTCGGCCGGGACGACCAGGACGGCGGCCGATTGGCGGCCGCGGAGGTCGCCGCCCTCGCGCTCGGCGGCGTCGAGTGCGTCGAGGAGCCGGGTCGTGAGCGACGCCGCTCCCGCCCCCGCATTGAACGCGTCGAGCATGGCCGGCCACACGCGCTCGGAGGCCATGATGTTGGCCTGGCAGGAGACGCCCACGCCGGTGACGTGGCCGGCGTAGGCGATGCATCCCGGGCCGGTGTGAGCGCCGACCCGTCCAGCGGCGTCGACCACGGCGACCTGGCGCGAGGGGCCGCCCGGATCCTCGGCAACCAGCCGCTGGAGCGCGTCCGGCGCGGGGACGCCCGCAGCCATCAGGTCGAGCGCACGTGGGCCGTAGGCCGCCTCGGCGTTGGCCTGGGTGGCCACCGCGCCGACGCCGGGGCGCGCCCAGGTCACGATCGAGCCGACCGAGAACCAGTGCGACTGGACCGCCACCCCGAGCTCCCCGGCGTCCGGATCGCGGGCGACGATCGAGTACGTCACCGGCGCGTCAGGCCTTTCGGTACCAGCGCGGCGAGGTGGTGGGCGGCGGCTTGAGCGAGGCGCGGACCAGGATCACCCGCGGCTCTCCGGCGGCAATCGAATCGCGCAGGGCCCGCTCGAACTCGGGTCCGAACCCGTCGACCCGATCGGTCGAGAGCCCGAAGGCGCCGACGAGCGCGCCGAAGTCGGGGGTGAGGAGATCCACGCCGAAGGGCTCCTCACCGGCCTGGCGCTGGTCGAAGCGCAGCATGCCGTAGCCGCCATCGTCGACCAGCACGATCGTGACCGGGATGCGCTCCTGAACCACCGTCGCCAGTTCGCCGCAGGCGTACATGAAGCCGCCGTCGCCGCACACGCACACGGTCGCACCGGCGCCGGCCAGCGCCGCGCCCAGTGACGCGGGGAACCCGAAGCCAAGCGTGCCCCAACCGAGCGGGTAACCGAGCTTGCGGGGCGCCGGCACCTGCCAGTAGCCGGCCAGCCAGTAGCCCGGGATGCACATGTCCGTGACCACCACCGCGTCTTTGGGCAGGGCGCGATGCATGACCTCGAGGAGGTCCGCGGCGCCGGCCTCGTCGTCGCGCACCCAGGCCGAGACGTCGGCGCCGATCTGCGCCAGGCGGCGTTCGAGCTCGTCGAGGCCGGGACGGGGGGTGACCCGGGGCAGCAGTTTCTCGAGCAGCGCACGGGCGTCGCCGATCAGCGCCACGTCCGCGGCGTAGTTCTTGCTCGCCTCGGTCTCGTCGACGTTGACCGCGATCAGCGTCGGGGGCGTGGGCATCTTCCAGTTCTGCGTGTTGGTGCCGTCGAAGTCGGTGCCGACCGCCAGCACCACGTCGGCCTCGTCCCACAGAGCACCCACCTCGGGAGCGTGCACCGGACCGGGCACGGCGCAGGGATGATCGGGCGCGAGCAGGCCGCGGCCCATGTAGGTGGTGACGACGGGCGCGGCCAGCCGGCGGGCGAGCTCGCCGACCAGAGCCCCGGCGTCAGCCCGGAGCGCACCGCCGCCGCCCCAGATCAGCGGCCGCTCGGCTCCCGTCAGCAACTCGGCGGCGCGATCGAGCAGCGCGCCGTCGGGCGGCGGCTCCATAGCCACGCGCCCGGGTGTCGTCGCGTCCCCCGCGGCCTCCTTGGAGAGCAGGTCGGTCGGTACCCCGAGATAGACCGGGCCGGTCGGGGCGCTCAGCGCTTGCGAGCCCGACTCGAGGGCGGCGCCGGCGATCTCCTCCGCGCCGGCCAGCAGCCGCGCGGCCTTGGTCACCGGTCCGAACATCGCCGTCTGATCGCGCGTCTCGTGCAGGGTGCCGCCGTAGACGCCCTCGCGCCGGAGCCCCGTGGCGATGTCGGTGGCGATCACGAGCACCGGCGAGCCGGCGGCCATGGCCTCGCCGGTGGCGCCCAGCGTGTTGGCGGCGCCCGGCCCGGTGGTCACCACGGCCACTCCGAGCTTCCCCGTCGCCCGCGCGTATCCGTCCGCGGCGTACACCGCGGTCTGCTCGTGCCGGACGCCGACCAGGCGGATGCCGGACTCCGACAGCGCCTTCCAGATCGGGAGGTTGTGCACGCCGGGCAGGCCGAACACGAGCTCGACCCCGAGCCGCTCGAGTGATTCGAGCAGGCGGACCGCGCCGGTTGCGGTCGTCGCTGCGGTCCCGGCGGTTTCTGCGGTCCCGGTCACGATCCTCGACCCCTCGATCCTTGGTCCGGCCCCCGACGCAGGCCTAGAAGGGTGGCCTGACCCGCGGTGCCGGACCCGGCGCCTGAAGCGGCTCCGCGAGCTCCTGCTCGGCCACCGCGTCGAGGACCTCTTCCTCTTCCTCGACCTCGCCCTGGTCGTGCTGGCCGTCGCACAGAATGCGGAACTGCCCGGTCTGCCCGCCGTCGGCCTGCAGGACGATGCCGGGAATCAGCTCCTCGCCCTCGTCGAGGCCGAGCCGCTCGATGTCGAAGTGGGCCATCCCGATCCCCCACGTGTTGTGGTCGGGGTTCTCGCGATCGTGAGCGTTGACGCCCATGGCGACCTGCTTCAGCAGGATGGCGATCTTGGACGGGTCGGCCATCGACCCCTCCAAGGCTAACCGATCAGCCGCGCTCGATCAGCTCGATCCTGTAGCCGTCGGGATCGCGCACGAAGCACAGCCGGTTGCCGCCCTCGCTGACCGTGTACGGCGGGCGCTCGGGCTCGATGCCCTGCTCCTTCAGTCTTGCGAGGGTGCCGTCCAGATCCGGCGCCGCGATCGCGATGTGGCCGTAGGCCGTGCCGAGCTCGTAGGAGTCGACGCCGAAGTTGTGGGTCAGCTCGAGCTTGGGCTCGGGACCGTCGTCGGGGAGGCTCATGAACACGTTGATCGCCTCGTCGCGGATCGGCGCGCGCCGGCGCTCCTCGAAGCCGAGCGCCTCGTAGAAGGCGACCGAGCGGTCGATGTCGGTGATGCGATAGCAGGTATGGAGGAGGCTCATGCGGCGTAAGAGTACGCTGCGGGCGGTGATCGTCGAGCGCTCGATGAACGACGACTTCTTGTCCAACACCTACGTGGTGGCGGACGAGCCGGGCGGGCACGCGGTGATGATCGACGCCGGCGGTCCGGTGGCGCCGCTGCTCGACTACATCGGGCGTGGGCAGTTCGCGCTCACCCACATCCTGTTCACCCACCACCATCACGACCACGTCTCGGAGGTCGGCAAGGTGCTGGAGCGCCATCCCGGGACGCCCGTGCTGATCCACGAGCTCGAGCGGGATCGGGTCCCGGCAGCGACCGGCACGATGGCGCCGGGTCAGACCATCGAGAGCGGCGCGCTGAGCATCGAGCCGATCCACACCCCCGGCCACACGGCCGGCATGCTCTCGCTGCTGGTGGACGGCTCCGACGTGTTCACCGGCGACACCCTGTTCAAGGGCTCGGTGGGAGGAGTGCGCGCGCCCGGCGCGAGCGGGTACGCCGACCTGAAGACCTCGATCATGGACAAGCTCCTGAAGCTGCCGCCCCAGACGCGCATCCATCCGGGCCACACCGATCCGACCACGGTGGCCGACGAGCTCGAGCACAACGCGTTCGTGCGGATCTGGCGGGGTGTCGACCCCGAGGGCGACGAGCCGTGCACGGCGCTGGGGGAGCCGGCCACCCTGATCCTGTTCGGCGACGACTACGACGGCGGCCACAAGGCGTGGGTCCGCTGGCCCGACGGCTCGGACGACATCGTCGCCGGGTCGCGGGTGCAGCGCGGCTGAGCCGTGCCGACCGGCGGCGGGGTGGTGCCCGGCGGCAGGGCGGTGCTCGTCACCGGGGCCTCGCGGGGCATCGGTGCCGCGGTGGCGCGCGCGTTCGCGGCCTCCGGGGACCGGGTGGCGCTGCATTACGGATCGCGCCGCGATGCAGCCGTCGCTGTCTGCGAGTCGCTTCCCGGCGACGGGCACGTGGTGGCGGGCGCCGAACTGACCGATTCCGAGGCGATCCGGAGCATGGTCGACGAGGTGGCCGGGGCGCTCGGAGCGATCGACGTGCTGGTCAACAACGCCGGGGTGTTCGAGCCCCACGCCGCCACCGAAACGACCTATGAGGAGTGGCAGGAGGCCTGGCAGCACACGCTGGGCGTGAACCTTGTGGGGGCGGCGAACGTCACGTGGTGCGTTCTGCGGCACATGGGGCCGGGCGGGCGGATCGTCAACGTCTCCTCGCGCGGCGCCTTCCGCGGTGAGCCCAACCACCCCGCGTACGGCGCGAGCAAGGCGGGTCTGATCGCGTTCGGGCAATCGCTCGCCCGCGCGCTCGGCGAGCGGCGGATCTCGGTCACCGCGGTCGCGCCGGGATTCGTCGAGACCGAGATGGCGGCCGTCGAGCTCGCCGGCGAGAGCGGTCGGAGGCGGCGGGCCGAGAGCCCGCTCGGCCGGGTGGCCACGCCCGCGGAGATCGCCGCCGCCGTCCATTACCTGGCCTCGCCCGAGGCGGAGCTGGCGAGCGGCGCGGTGCTCGACGTCAACGGTGCGTCGTACCTGCGCATGTGAGTGGCGCGAAGCCGGCGACGGCTAGGATCTAAGTCCGTGGCGAAGGACAAGATCCCCACCTCGCGCGTGGGGCGCACGGCAAGGATCGGGGGATTGGCTGCGGGGCAGGCGATTCGGCAGGCGGGCACGCGCGCGGCCAACGTGACGCGCAACACCGAGCAGCGCAAGGTGGCCCTGGAGAAGCGCCAGCTCGAGGCCGCCGAGCAGATCGTGGCCGCCCTGGGGACGATGAAGGGCGCCGCGATGAAGCTCGGGCAGGTGCTGTCGTTCCTCGACGTCGGCCTGGTCCCCGACGAGTACCGCGACGAGTTCCAGCGCAAGCTGGCCGCCCTGCGCGACGCGGCACCCAGCGTCGCCTTCAAGGACATGCGCAAGGTGATCGAGCAGGAGCTCGACGGCTCGCTCAAGGAGGTGTTCGCCGAGTTCAACGAGGAGCCGATCGCCGCCGCCTCGATCGGGCAGGTGTACCGCGCGCGGCTGCACGACGGCCGCGACGTGGCGGTCAAGGTCCAGTACCCGGGCGTGGCCGCCGCGGTGCGTTCGGACATGCAGAACCTGGGCCTGATCCTGCGCCTGGCCAAGCGGATCGCGCCCGGCCTCGACCCTCAGGCGATCGGCCGCGAGATCTCCGAGCGCATCCACGACGAGCTCGACTACGAGCTCGAGGCCCAGAACCAGCGGACGCTGCACCGGATCTTCCGCGGCCACCCGTTCATCGTGATCCCGGAGGTGATCACCTCGCTCTCGCACGAACGCGTGATGGTGAGCGAGTACGTGCACGGCACCGGGTTCGAGGAGCTCAAGGGCTACCCGCAGGAGGACCGCGACCGGATCGGCGAGATCCTCTTTCGCTTCTACTTCGGGTGCCTGTACCGCCACCACCAGTTCTCGGGCGACCCACACCCCGGCAACTCGGCCCTGCTCGGCGACGGGCGGATGGTGTTCTTCGACTTCGGGCTGTTCAAGCGGATGCCGCCGGGCGCGGTCGAGCTCGAGATCCAGGTGGCCCGCGCGATCATCGAGGGCGACGTTGACACGATCATGCAGCTGGGCAGCGAGATCGGCTTCTTCCCCGAGCCCGACAAGTTCGACCCGCAGCGGGTCCTGGCCCACTTCCGCGCCGCCACCTCCTGGTACACGGTCGACCAGGACACCGAGCTCACCCCGGAGTACGCCACCCAGGTCCTGATCGACATGAGCGATCCGCGCTCGGAGTACTTCGGCCAGCTCCGCCACGAATCGGCGCCGCCCGATCACATCTTCGGCCGGCGCATGGAGGTGCTGACGCTGGCCGTGCTCGCCCAGCTGCACGCGCGCGGGAACTTCCACCGGATCGCCCGCGAGTGGTTCTACGACGATCCGCCGGCGACGGAACTGGGCGAGGCCGAGGCGGAGTTCTACGGGCGCCGCGCCGCCTGACCCCGGCACTGCATTCCACAGGGGGCAATTTCCGCCAATACGGACACGCGCTCCGTGGAGTGACGGATTCTGCCCCTCACAGAGGCAATATCCGGAATTGGCGGCGGGGCGGCGTACGGAATGGCGGAAAATGCCCGCGGGGGATGGCGGGGCGCGACCACGGTCCGGATGGGCCTGCCCGGCCCCATGGACGCCGGCGAAGCCGGCCCCAGATCTAAACCCGTTGGATCTGGAACAGGCTCGTGGTGCCGGGGCGGCCGGAGGGCAGTCCCGCGGTGATTCCCACGCGCGCGCCTGACTTGACCCAACCCAGCTCGACCACGCGCCTGGCCGCGTCGGCGATCAGGTGCTCGGTCACCTCGTGGCGGCGCATCGGGCCGGCCTGGACTCCCCACATGAGGCTGCAGCGGCGCACGGTCTCCTTGCCCGGCGACAGCGCGTAGATCGGCACCTGGGGCCGGTGGGCCGAGATCAGCCGGGCGGAGCGACCGGACAGCGTGGGCACGACGAGCGCGGCCAGGTGCAGGTCGCGCGCGGCGGCGCAGGCGCTGTAGGCGATCGTGTAGGCCGGGTCGCGGGCGTCGCGGCGGACGCGCTCCTCGTTCCACGTCCGGTAGGGCAGGGTGTGCTCGGTCTTCTCCGCCACCGAGGCCATCATCGCGACCGCGCCGACCGGATAGGAGCCGATCGCGGTCTCCTGGGAGAGCATCACCGCGTCGGTGCCGTCGAGGATCGCGTTGGCCACGTCGGCCACCTCGGCGCGGGTGGGGCGCGAGGAGTTGACCATCGAGTCGAGCATCTGGGTCGCGGTGATCGCCGGTCGGGCCAGCTTGCCGGCGGTGCGCAGGAGCTGCTTCTGCACGATCGGGACGTCCTCGATCGGGAGCTCGATCCCCAGGTCGCCCCGCGCCACCATCACGCAGTCGGCGGCTCGGATGATCTCCTCGGCCGCGTCGACCGCCTGGGGCTTCTCGATCTTGGCGATCAGCGGCAGGCGGGTGTGGCGGCGCACGCTGGTCACGTCCTCGGCCGTGCGCACGAACGACAGGGCCACGAGGTCGACCCCGATCGACTCGCCGAAGCGGAGCATGTCGAGATCCTCCTCGGGAACCGCGGGCAGGCCGCGCGTGGAGCCGGGGATGTTGAGACCCTGGCGGGAGGCCACGGTCCCGCCGATCTCGACCGCGGTCTCGACCTCGCCGTCACCCTCGCGCACGGTCTGGACCCGCAGGCGGATGGCGCCGTCGGCCAGGTAGATGATGTCCTCCGGATCGACCGCGCTGGCCAGTCCGCCCCAGGACACCGCCATCCGCTCGCCGTTGCCGACGAGCGAGTTCGCGCCGCAGAGCAGCACGAGCTTCTCCCCTGGCTTGAGCTCGGCGATGTCGTCCTCCAGCCGCCCGATGCGGATCTTCGGCCCCGGCAGGTCCTGAAGGATCGCCACCTGGCGACCGGCGGCTGAGGCGGCGTTGCGCACCAGCTCGGCGTTCTCGGCATGCATCTCGCGATTGCCGTGGGAGAAGTTCAGGCGCGCCACGTCGAGGCCGGCCTCGACCATGCGGCTGAGCGTCTCCAGGTCCTGGCAGGCGGGTCCGATCGTGGCGACGATCTTGGTCCGGCGCATCAGGTTGTTCCTCCGAGGAGCGCCACAACAACGGAAGCTACTGCACGCGGACGCGCGGCTCTTTTCCGCGATGTGAGCGCTCGCTTAAGCGGCGATCAGTCAAGGCTTGCGGACGAGCTAGCCAACGTTCACGGCCTCCCCGTCGGCGGTCAGCCGGCCGCCGGCGCGGAGGTCGCAGATCAGATCCCAGTGCAGCGCCGAGCGGTTCACGCCGCCGGTTTCGGGATAGGAGCGGCCAAGCGCCAGGTGCACGGTGCCGGCGATCTTCTCGTCGAGCAGGACCGAGCCGGTGGCGCGATCGATCCCGGTGTTGGTGCCGATCCCCAGCTCGCCCAGGAAGCGCGCGCCGTCGTCGCTGGCCAGCGCTGCGTCGAGGTAGTCCTGTCCGCGCTGCGCGGTGGCGGTGGTCACCTTCCCGTCCTCGAACGTGAGCGTGACGTCCTCGACAAGCACGCCCCGCGGGCTCGAGGGGACCGTGAAGCGGATCGTGCCGTTGGCGGAGTCCTCGAGCGGGCCGGTGAACACCTCGCCGCTCGGCATGTTGCGGCGGCCGTTGGAGTTGATCCAGGTGCGGCCGTCGACGCGCAGGGTCAGGTCGGTGCCCTCGGCCTCGATGCGAATCTCGTTGGCCGTGCTCAGCCGGTCGACCAGCTGCTGCTGGCGGTCGCTCAGCTCGCGCCACGCCGCCACCGGGTCGGGGCGGTCGAGGAACAGGGCCCGGTTGATGAACGCGGCGTAGTCGTCGTTGCTCATCCCGGCGTCCTGGGCCAGCGCCGGGGTCGGCCAGATCGTCCCGCACCAGCGCTTGGACAGCCGGACCTCCTGGATGGGCGACCGGGCGCGGGACGCGCGGGCGAGTTTGGCCGGATCGACCCCGACGAGCGAGCGGGTGTTCTCGGGAGCCTGGATGTTCACGTACGCGTCGGTCCGCTCCATCTCGGATAGGTCCTGCGGCGGGAAGCTGTCCAGCAGCTCGTCGTTTGCCAGTTCGTAGAAGTCCTCGGTCAGGCCCGGCAGGCCGATCCGCAGTCCCGGCGCCCAGGCACCGCGGGCGATCAGCGCGCGGTGGAAGGCCCTGATCAGCGGCGCGGAGAGCGGCGTGCCGAAGACGAGCACGTAGTCGCGCTCGTGGACGTCGAGGCACCAGTCGCAGAGGAGCGTGGCGAAGGCCTCCGGATCGGGGTACCCGGTGGTCACGGCGCCTGAAGCTCCGGGAAGTGCTCGGCGGAGTGCTCGCGCAGCGCGTCGCGGACGAACTGACGCTCGTCGCCGGTGGCCATCCGGTAGCGACCGAGGAGCTCCTTCTGGCGGGTGATCTCGAGGTCCGAGATCGTCCAGGCCACCGCGAGGCGCTCGAACAGCAGCTCGGTGGCGCGCTGCCACGCATCCTCGCGTTCGATCCCGCCGGCCAGGATGTCGGCGTACTCGCGGCGGGCGCCGGGCTTCAGCGAGCCGCGTAACACGAGCACGTTGCCCTCGGCGTCGCGGTACTCGGAGGTGGGGATCTCGAGCTTCTCGCGCTTCTGCTTTCGCTTGGCCATCACGTGGTCGCGGCGTGCTCGAGCTGGGCGTGGACGTCTCCCGTCACCGGGTCGGCGTGGCCCGCCCAGACCGAGCTGGGCTCGAGCGCGGCCAGCTTCCGGATCGACGCGCGTGCCTGCTCGGTGTCCTGGTTGAACGCCGGGTGCGGGACGTGGGCGGGCTCCCTGCGTCCGCTCTGGGGATCGAGCGTGTAGACGGTGTCCGACACCAGCGCCAGCCGGTCGGACTCGCGGAACAGGCCGATCAGGCCGGGGGCGTGGCCGGGGAGGTGGACGACCCTGAAGCCGGCGATGTCGTCTCCCTCGTCCACGGTGCCGGCGATCGGCACGGCGCCGCCGTCCCAGGTGCGTGAGCAGCCGCCACAGCACGGTGCGCCCGCGGACGTCGAGCTTAGAACGGTCGAAGTACGGCCGGTAGGGCTCGGGCGACTCGGCTGCCTCGCGCTCGGCGGGATGGCAGTACACCGGCGCGTTCAGGCCCGGGGCCGCGCCTCGATGGTCGGCGTCGGCGTGGCCCAGTACGACCCGTTTGATCCCGCCCAGACGCGCGGCGGCGGCGGCCACCGCGGCGGTCATGTCGGCGATGCCGGCGTCGAACACGGTCACGCCACCGTCGTCCTCGATCAGGTACACGTTCATGACCTTGGGGACGCCGCCGCGGAGCACCCAGACGCCCTCCGCGATCCGCTCAGGTTCGCCGCCCTGGATCCAGGTCCGGGCGCGGGTACGGACGTTGGCGAGCTTGGTCAGGTTCGACTCGGCACGCGAGCCCGTCGGGGGCAGCACCCCGAGCTGGCGGGCGATGTCGCCGCTGTCGATGTAGGCCTCGAGGCGCTGAAGCTGGTCCTCGGCGGTGAAGGTCAGGATGTCGCAGCCCTCCATCTCAAGGTGCGCGCCGTTGGCCACGAAGCCCTGGAAGGTGCCCGGACCCGCGAACGTCCCGGCCGCGCGCCACTGAACCACGACCCGGCGGCTTTCGGTTTCGTCGGAGCCGATCACGTCGAGGACCTCCCAGGCGAGGTCGGGGAACGCGCCGTGCAGCTCGGTCAGGAAGGCCCGGACGCCATCGGGCGCGGGGATCTCCCGCTGCCCGACCACGCGCTCGATCCCGCCCGACGCCCACATGCCCAACGCGGCGTCGAAGTCACGCGCGTCGATCGCCGCGAAGTACCGCCTGGCCAGGTCTGGTGCGCTGGACATCGCAGCGGCTGAGTCTACGCGGGCTGCATCGAGGTCCACGCGGGCAATATCGTCCCCGGTCATGCCACCCAGACGCGAGCTCGGGCGTGGAGAGCGCGTGATCCCTGGACTGTGGCGCCTGAGGTTGGCGCTCCCGTTTCCCGGCGTGCCCCACGGCAACGCCTGGGCTCTGGCGGCGGGCGACGGGCTCGTGCTGGTCGACACGGGGATGCACGAGCCGGGATCGATGGTCGAGCTCGAGCGCGCCCTTGCTCAGGTGGGGCGGTCGGTCGACGACGTGCGGCTGGTCGTGTGCACCCACGCCCACGCCGACCACTGCGGGCAGGCGGCGACGATCTGCGACCGGACGGGGTGCGAGATGTGGATGCACCCCAACCACGCCCACGGCTACGCCAGCGCGGTGGACCCGGATACGCAGGTGGCCCGCCGGCTCGAGATCGGACGCCAGAGCGGCGTGCCGCAGGTGGCGCTCGAGCGCTACGCCGAGCACGCGCGCGAGTCCCCGTCGGGGATCGCGCGGCCGATCGAGCCCGACCGGGACCTGGTGGCCGGCGTCTGCATCGACACCGACCTGGGGCCGTGGCGGGTGTACGAGACTCCGGGGCACGCGCCGTCGCACGTGTGCTTGTTCCAGGCCGAGCACAGACTCTTGATCTCCGGCGATCACGTCCTGGGACGCATCTCGCTCTACTTCGACTACGGCTGGAGCCCGGATCCCGTCGGCGAGTTCATGAATTCGCTGGAGGTGGTCGACGAACTGGATGCTCGGCTCGCCCTGTCGGGCCACGGCAAGCC
This sequence comes from uncultured Solirubrobacterales bacterium, assembly GCA_963834625.1. Lineage (GTDB taxonomy): Bacteria > Actinomycetota > Thermoleophilia > Solirubrobacterales > Solirubrobacteraceae > Palsa-465. The sequence goes on from CAWICM010000003.1 coordinate 1,066,586, forward strand.
GTTCCTCGACGTGCACGGCCACATCGAGGGCAACCGCCGGCTGGTGCGCGAGCGCCTCGACGCGGCGCTGACCGCGCTCTCGGACGGTCCGCGCACCGCGCTCGAGATCACCCCGGACGTGCACGGCGAGCCGCTGACCGAGTCCAACGCCGGATGGTGGCTGCCCGAGACGCTGTGCTACCTGCGGCACCTGGAGCTCTCAGGACGCGTCGTGCGCGAGTCCGACGGGGAGGTCGAGCACTGGACGGCGGCATTGTCGAATTCGTGAGACAAAACCTTGACACGATCTTGTCAAGGTTGGTAGAGTGCCCGCACTATGCGAATCGATCAGATCCTGGCCAAGGGGGACGAGCCGGTCTTCTCGTTCGAATTCTTCCCGCCCAAGACCGACGAAGGTGAGCGCAATCTGCGCGAGGCATTGTGGGCCCTGCGCGAGCTGGAACCGGACTTCGTATCCGTGACCTACGGCGCCGGCGGCTCGACCCGCGGACTCACGCTCGAGCTGACCAGGTGGATCAAGCAGGAGCTCGGGATCGAGGCGATGGCCCACCTGAGCTGCGTGGGCGCGACGCGCGACGAGCTGTGCGTGATCCTCGACAGCATCGTCGGCGCGGGGATCGAGAACGTGCTGGCGCTGCGGGGAGACCCGCCGCGGGGGGAGGCGTCGTGGACGCCCCATCCCGGCGGCCTGCGCTACTCGAGCGAGCTCGCGGCCCTGATCGCCGATCGCTACCCCGCTTGTGTGGGAGCGGCGTGCTTCCCCGAGGTGCATCCCGAGGCGGTCGACCTGGCGAGCGACCTGCGCTTCCTCAAGCAGAAGGTGGACAGCGGCGTCTCGTTCCTGGTCACCCAGCTGTTCTTCGACAACGAGGCGTACTTCCGGTTCGTCGACGAGGCGCGCGCGGTCGGGATCGACGTCCCGATCATTCCGGGGATCATGCCGATCACCGATGTGGGCCAGATCAAGCGGTTCACCGGCATGTGCGGGGCGTCCATCCCCGAGTCGCTGCTCCAGCAGCTCGAGGCGTGCGCGCCGTTCTCTGGCGAAGTGCTCCAGCTCGGCGTCTCCTACGCGACCCTGCAGTGCGCGGAGCTGCTGGCGCGCGGCGCCCCCGGGATCCACTTCTACACGCTGAACCGCTCGCCGGCCACGCGGGCGATCCTGGCCGCGCTGCGGCTGCTGCGGCCGTGGGTGCGCCGCGAGGTCATCAGGACTACGGCGGAATAATTTCCGTGGCGTGAACCACGTGCGGCTGACCTCCGGTCTCGTACCGGATGTCGATCTCGTCGTTGCGCTTGTAGGTCCCGATCCCCCAGAAGCCGAGCAGCCAGGCCTTGAGGCCGAGCCGCTGACGGACCAGTTCGCGCCCGAACAGAAGATCGCCCTCGGACACGCGGTAGTCGGTCCCGAGCTCCTGACGCACGCCGTTGACGTATACCTCGAAGGGCGACTTGACACCGGCCGGGAGCTTCACGCGCCAGTACGGCATCTCGGTTAGCCGAGGTCCGCAGAGATCAGCGAAAGGACGACCATGTCAACTCCTTTTCCCCGTTTGCGCTGATATTCGCGCAGAACGCCCTCGCGCACGAAGCCCGCGGCCTGGGCGGCGCGGATGGCCGCCTGGTTGTCGGGCGGCGCCAGCACCTCGAGGCGGGCCAGGCCGCAGGCCCGGAGCAGCCACCCACCGGCCAGGCGCAGAGCGGCACGGCCGAGGCCGCGGCTGCGGACCTGAGGCGCCAGCCAGATCGTGAGCTCCGCCCGGGCGTGGTCGGAGTCGACGTTCTCGACCCGGATCTGGCCGCGGCAGGTGTCCTCGCCCGTCGCGAGCACGGTCAGCGTGACGCGCTCGCCCGCGGCTCGGGCGGCCGCCTCGCGCTCGGCCCGGCTGCCCAGCTCGGCCCCGCTGGGGGGCCGGTCCTCGCCGGTGAGCGTATGCAGGCGAGGGTCATCCTGGTAGGCGATCAGGATCTCGGGGATGTCGCGCTCCTCGTAGTCGCGGAGCGCGACCCCACCGTCGGTCAGCGGGTCGGCAAGCCGAGGGAAGGAGCTCATGTCGGACGCTGACCGTACTCTGTCGCGCCGTGGAAGAGGTCGTCTATCAGGTGCGGCGCTCCGACCGCGCGCGGCGGGTCCGGGTAACGGTGGATGCCGTGCGCGGGGTCGAGGTCGTGCTCCCCCGCCGGGCTCCCGAGCGCGAGGCGGCGGCGGCCATCCGCGAGCTGCGCCCGTGGATCGAGCGCCGGGTGGCCGAGTTGGCCGGCGCACGCGCGGCGGTGGCCGCTCGGGGCGACACCGTGCCCTATCTCGGGCAAACGCTGGCGCTGCTCAGCGATTCGCCGCATCGGGTGCGCGTGGCGCGGCGTGGCGATGTCCTGCTCGTTCCGGAGGGTTCGGAGCGGGTGCCGGCGCTCGAGCGCTGGTACCGGAGGGCGGCGCGGACCGAGATCGAGCCCCGGCTGCAGCGCGCCTGCGCGCTCGCGGGCACGTCGTACTCCCGGTTGACGATCCGTGGCCAGCGGACGCGCTGGGCGAGCTGCTCGCGCGGCGGCGCGATGAGCTTCAACTGGCGGCTCCTGCTGGCGCCCGAGGCGGTGCTCGATTACGTCGTGTGGCACGAGGTCTGCCACCTCGAGGTGATGGATCACTCGTCTCGCTTCTGGCGGCTGCTGGCCAGCCGCAGCCCGGGATATCGCGAGCAGGTCCGGTGGCTGCGGGTCAACGGGCCGACTCTGGTGCTGTAGGCCCGGCGCCGCCCGACCGGGCGACCGGGCGACGCGAGCGCGAGCGGGCGAAAAGAAAGCCGGGCCGAGGACCTCGCACAGACGTGGGGTCTGCACCCCCTTGGCGAGGTCGAGCTCGGCCCGGCGCACCCCTCACGCCTGCCTGCCGGTCTACGCGAGCGTGTGGGGGATGTAGCCGCCGGTCCACTAAGGGCTTGCGTGCCGCTACAGTGTTAGGTAACCTACCAAGCGATAGCGACCACTGTCAAGTCCATGGTGTCGTGGATGACCAGTGGGGGCGCTACTCTGCGGTAGCCCAGATCACAGTCGATGACCGGCCCAAGCACGAAACCCTTCGGAGAGTCGCTCAGAGCGTTGATGGACGCGCGCTCGGTCACCTACCGCGGGCTCGCGGAGGCGACGCGCCGGCTTGACGGCAAGGGCATCACCCATGCCCACATCAACATGCTCGCGAACGGGCACGACAAGCCCTCGATGCGTGCCATGGAGCTGATCGCCGCCGCCTGCGAGGTCGATCCGGACTACTTCGCCGAGTATCGGCTCGCCGCGGCCATGCGGGAGTTGGACCCGGCCGAGGTCGGGCTCGAGCAGGCGCTCGAGAATCTCAACGCTCGACTTGGCGCCCGACGACAATCCGCCGCCAAATCGCGACCATCGCAACGGCCACAAGTGCAACCTCGTCCCACGGGGTAGTGGTCAACGGGTCGTACGGCGAGACCGCCACCAGGAACGCCAGCGCCCATACGCACCAGGCGATCTGGACGCCGCGCCGCGTGACCTCGGGATAGCGCCAGATCATCCGGGCGAGTCGGTCGGTGAAGTACCCGAGCTCATCCCGATCGCCCAGGGCCTTGGCCGCGGTGGAGAGCGCTGCCAGCGCTACCACGAAGGCGAGATAGCCGAACGGGCGCGCCAGGAAGCGCGCGACTGTTAAGCCTCTTCTCATACGAGAACAACGATATCTCAGCGCCAGACTCGCACCGGATTGTTTTGCGTGGTTGTGGCTTTTCGCGAGGCGCGCCGTGGGGCGTGGCGCCTCCCGGAGCGCGGCGTCAACCGTCGGGGAGCACCCGGCGGAGCGCGCTCACCGCGTCCTCGCCGCCCGCCCGATCGACCGTCTGCCGGCGCACGCGGCCCAGGTACGCCTCGATCGAGCCGTCGCCCCGCACGTCGACGCCGGCGTGGGTGCGGGCCAGCCGACGCTCCGGCCCAGCCAGCTCGAGCCTGGCCACTACCTGCTCCTCGGCGCCGTAGCGCCGGAGCTTGGTCTGTTCGGGGCTCATGGCGGTCGCCTGCGCGATCTCATCGACCCGAGCCTGGAGCTCGGCCAGGGCGCGCTCGAGCGTGTCGAAGCGCAGCCGCTCGACGCGGGCTTCGACCCGGATCGTGAGCGACCAGGTGGCTACGTGGTTCCGCCCGCGTCGGCCGTCGCTACCGCTGGTCCATCGGCACGTAGTCCCGGCCCCGCGCACCCGTGTAGATCTGGCGCGGGCGGGCGATCTTCTGCTCCTTGTCGTCGATCATCTCGAGCCACTGCGCGATCCAGCCGCTGGTGCGCCCGATCGCGAACAGGACCGGGAACATCTCCATCGGCATGCCCAGCGCCTCGTAGATGAGCCCCGAGTAGAAGTCGACGTTCGGGTAGAGCTTGCGGTCGATGAAGTAGTCGTCCTCGAGGGCGATCTTCTCGAGCTCGAGGGCGATGTCGAGCAGCGGATTGGTGCCGGTGACCTCGAGCACCTCGTCGACCGCCTTCTTGATGATCTTGGCCCGCGGGTCGTAGTTCTTGTAGACCCGGTGGCCGAAGCCCATCAGCCGCTCCTGGCCGTCCTTGACGCCCTTGATGAAGTCCGGGACGTTGTCCTTGGTCTCGATCCGGCGGAGCATTCGCAGAGCCGCCTCGTTGGCGCCGCCGTGGAGAGGCCCGTACAGGGCGGCCACGCCGGCGGCGACGGCCGAGTACGGATCCACCTGGGAGGACCCGACGCTGCGCACGGCGCTGGTCGAGCAGTTCTGCTCGTGGTCGGCGTGGAGGATGAACAGGACATCGAGGGCGTGCTCGAGCCGCGGATCGGGCTCGTAGCGGATCTCGGTCATCTTGTAGATCATCGAGAGGAAGTTGCCCGGGTAGGACAGGTCGTTGTCGGGATAGACGTACGGCTTGCCCTGGTTGTGACGGAACGAGAACGCGGCCAGTGTCGGCATTTTGGCCAGCATCCGGATCACCTGGATGTAGCGGATGTCCGGATCCTTGATCGCGGTCGCCTCGGGATAGAAGGTCGACAGCGCGCCGACCGAGGCCAGCAGCATCCCCATCGGATGGGCGTCGTAGCGGAAGCCCTGCATGAACTCCTTGACGTTCTCGTGCACGAACGTGTGGATGGTGATCTGGTGCTCCCACTCGTCGAGCTGCTTCTGGCTCGGCAGCTCGCCGTGGATCAGCAGGTAGGCGACCTCGAGGTAGCTCGAGCGCTCGGCGAGCTGCTCGATCGGATAGCCGCGGTACTCGAGAATGCCGTTCTCGCCGTCGATGAACGTGATCGCAGAGCGACACGACGCCGTGGCCATGTAGGCCGGGTCGTAGGTCATGAGGCCGAAGTCGTCCTCGTCGACCTTGATGTTGCGAAGCTCGGTGGCCCGGATCGTGCCGTCTTCGATCGGGACCTCGTACTGCTTGCCGGTCCGGTTGTCGGTGATGGTCAGGGTCTCGTTCGCCGTCGCTGCGCCGGCGCCGTCCTGTTGCTCGGTCTGTGTCGTCATGGCGCTCCTCTCGCGCGATTGCCGGGGTCCAGCGGCCGGGGGTATGGCCGAGGCACCACCCTTGAATTTAGTACCCCGATCGCATCGGCGAGTCGCTAGTGGTCGCCCGCGTGAGTACGGTCGCTCCGAGAGGTGTTACCGGCGGATGCTGCGCGAGGACGCAGGGCCCGACGCGTAGCAGCGCTCCACGAGGGTCCGAGGACAAAGCGCAGCGCCACCTCCGGACGACGCCGGCGCGGCCGGTAACCGAGGCAAGGATGCCGAGCAGGTCGCAGGCCGGCCGCCTCGAATGCGAGCGTATTTCCGGGGGAGGCCACCACTGGAGCCGGGAGGGTCAGATCGGCGACGTCGTCGACCGGGCGACGGGCCCGGCGGAGCTACTTCGGGAAGGCGCTCGTGAGGACGGCCGTGGCCATGGCGAGCACCATCAGCACGCCGGTGACGGCCACCACGCCGCGCGCGCCGCGCGCGTTGTACGGGAAAGCCGGGCGGGTCAGACCGATGCCGGCCAGCGCCAGCGCCCACACGACCAGCAGCCCGCCGGCGATGTAGAACGGGACCTTCGAAGGCTCGCCGGCGGCAATCAGCAGCGCGCTCACGGTCCGCGAGCCTACTCGATGGGGCCGCCGTCCGCGGCGCCGCTCGGCTCGTTCTGGCGCGGCCGGATTCCTTCGTAGCGGCTTTCGGTCGCCGCCCGCTGGCCCTGGTAGTGGCTGCCCAGCTCGGGGCTGCCGTAGGGGCGCGCCGCGGGCCGGTCGAGCGCCATGAACGACAGCTGCGCGATCGGCAGCCCGGGATACAGCTTGATCGGCACCCGCGTGAGGTTGTTCAGCTCGAGCGTAAGCGTTCCTTTCCAACCCGGGTCGCAGAAGCCGGCGGTGGCGTGGACGATCAACCCGAGCCGGCCGATGCTCGATTTGCCCTCGATCCTCGCCACGATGTCGTCGGGCAGCTCGACCCACTCGAGCGTGCGCCCGAGGCAGAACTCGCCGGGATGGATGACGAACGACTCGCCGCTCTCGATGACCACCTCCTCGGTCAGGCCGGCCGGCGGCTCGCGCAGGTCGATGGCGGAAGCGCGGTGGTTGTGGAAGACCCGGAACGAGTCGCCGAGGCGCAGGTCGACGCTCGCCGGCTGGACCAGGCCCGGATCCCAGGGGTCGATCCGGATCTTGCCGGTCTCGACCAGCTCGAGGATCGTGGTGTCGGACAGGACGGAGACGGGCGCGCTCATTCAGCGCAAGTCTGCCAGCGGGGGCGGATCTGCGGGGAGTGGAGGCGGGGGCGCGGTCGGAGGCGGGCGTGCCGTCAGAGGCGGGCGTGCCGTCAGAGGCGGGCGCGGTCCGGCCACCCTGGATGAGTCGACACGCGGACCCTCGGCCTGATGGCGTGACGAGTTACGCATGCTCCGACGCTGTCGCATCAACAATGGCCATTGTTCGTGACGCACAACCAGCAGAAGCGGCCGCGCGGACTTTGGCGATGAACCTGACATATACGTAACTTCAGCGCCAAAGTCCGGGCCGCGACGGCTCGCCGCCCGAGGGTGTTTGTGACTCGATCACAACCAATTTCCGGTGCGTCGACTGTGCGCGACAGCTTCCCCACCTGCGGTACTCGTCCCGGTTCGCTGGACGCGCCCGAGCGACGGGTATCCAGGTGCGGGTCGCCCCGCGGTTACCCGTGCGGATCCAGGTGCGGGTCGTCCCGCGGTTACCCGTGTGGACCCAGGTGCGGGTAGTGCCGCGGTTACCGGTCGACGGTGCGGATCCGGGCCCTGGCCGTGCGCACCCGCGACGGCGGAAGCGGCGCGGGGTCGCCATGCGGCCCGCGGCGGGGGTGGCGCGGGAACGGCTTGCGTGGGTGGCGCGGGTGGCGGCGCATGCCGCCGTCGTCATCCGAGGACGACGCCTCGTCCGGCTCCTGCTTTATCGCCCACCAGACGATGTAGATCAACCCTGCCAGAGGGATCTTCAGGGCGAGCATCAACCAGACGAGTCCCCAAGTCACGTGGTCGCGATCCTACCCCTATCGAGAACCGATGTCACGTGCGGATTGTCCCAAGGCTGACCGCCGGCGGTGGATTCGGCCGGCGGGCTACGCGAACTGCTCCTGGAGGCGGCGATCACCGGCCGGCGGCTCGGCGGGGGCCAGGCTCGCGGGCGCCCGGCCCGCGAGCGCTGCGCCAATCGCCAGCAGCGTCCAGGTGATCGGGTCCTCCAGGAAATCGGCATAGAGCAGCGTGTGGAACATGAGGGCGATGAAGGCCGCGGCCACCGCCACGCGGGCGGGATCGGACCGAGCCCGGTGAAGCAGCGTGACCAGCGCCGCCACCGCGAACGCGAGATAGACCATCAGCCCGATCAGGCCCTGCTCCGCGGCGATCGTGATCGGGATCGTGTGCGAAGCGGTCAGCGTCTGCCCCGGCTCGTGATGATGGGCGGCGTACTCGGTCTCGAACGACCCGGACCCGAACCCCCAAACCGGGCGGTCCGCGAACAGGTCGATTCCCCCCGAGATCAGGCTGGGACGGCCGTTGGAGGCCCCGTTCAGGCCCTGGTTCAGCCCGAACGTGGTGGGTGAGATGGCGACCGCGGCCGCCGCCAGCGCGACGACGCCGGCGGCCACGAACACGGCCCGGCCGACCCGCCAGCGCAGCGCGGCGAGCGTGCCCAGTCCGATCAGCAGCGCGCCCAGGCTCGAGCGCGACAGGGTGAGTACGAGTCCGCCCCACAGGATCGCCAGCACGGCCAAGGTGACCAGCTGCGTCCGCTGCCGGCGCGCGTAGAGCAGGACCGCCCCGAGCATGATCATGACCAGGGCCAGGAAGCGGCCGAAGATGTTCGGGTCGAAGAACACCGAGTTGACCGTGAAGTACGCGTGATCCTGGTTGGCCGCGACCAGCTTGGGATTCAGGAAGATCGACTTGGTGGCGTACTCGACGAAGCCGACGAGCGCGAACAGCACGGCCAGCCCTGCGAGCAGGCACAGGCAGCGCCGCGTCAGCTCCGGGGTCCAGTCGAGTCGCCGCAGCAGGCAGAAGGCCAGCGCGAACGGCACGTAGAAGAACACCATCTGCTGCAGCGCCTTCTCGAAGTCCGACGAGTATGCGGCCTGCACCGCATAGAGCACGACGTAGGCGGCCAGTAGCCGCTCGAGCCACCGGACGGGAGTGGAGCGGGTGGGGCCCGCGCAGTCGGAGTCGGAGTCGGAGGGGCCGGCGCGATTAACGCGCAGCGCTCCCAGGCCGGACGCGAGGGAACCGGGCCGGTCGCCGCGCAGCGTCGCGACGACGAACGCGAGCGCGCCGGCGGCGACGACGAAATACAGCGGCACGAGGAGGTTGGACGTGGCTCCGCCGGCCTGGATCGGGATCCGGAAGGGCAGCGCGAGGATCACCGCGCCCGCCAGCAGCGCCGGGCGGCGCGCCACCAGCAGCGCCGCGGCGGCGAGCGCCACCAGCGCCACCAGTGCGCCGGCTGCCGCCACCGCGGGGTGGCGGTGCACGACATCGAGCTGAGGCGAGTGCCAGATGTCCGCCAGCAGGAGCGCCGGCGAGAGCAGCAGGGCACCGACCATCGCCGCGGCCTGGACGCGGGCGTCGGTATGAAGCATGACCACGGCGGCCAGCAGCGCGACCGCCACTACGCCGAGCTTGGGGAGCGGTCCGCTGAGGGCGCCGAGCAGAAGCACGGTCCCAATGATCCTCTACCTTTGTTTTGCGCATGCGCCCTAAGAAACTGCTAACCCCCGTCGTAGTCGCCGCCCTGGCCCTCGCCGGCTGCGGCGCGGTCAAGGTGCAACCGAGCAGCCCGGCCGGATCCTCGAAGCTGGCCAGCCGCGGCAAGGTGGACGATCCGGTGACCGTGCGCAACCACCTCGGGTGTCTGCGCGACCATCACCTGGCCGTGCACGTGGTGAGCCCGACCAGACTCCAGGTCGATGCCCCGCCGGCCGGTCCGACGATCGTGTTCGCGGCCACGCCCGGCGCCGCACAGGCCTACCAGATCACCGGCGGCGCGCAGGGGGCGGAGGTCATCGGGAGCGCCCTGGTCTATCCGCACCAGGGGTCGGATGCGGAGCTGGGCACGATCGGGGCCTGCCTGGCGCAGGGCGTCCAGAGTTAGTCGGTCTCTAGAATGCACGCGCGACGCCCGCGCTCGGTGCGCAGGTCATGTCCGCGTCTGCCGCCGCCGTGCGTAAGTTGCGAGCGCGGCGACAACTAGATCTTCCGGTCCCGATGTCCGTTCCTACCGCAGAGCTGACTGCACCGGCGCCCGCGACTGATGTCCCGGCGCGCGTCCGCGTGCTGGCCGATTGGCTGCGCGGTGGGCGGTTCTACCTCTGGATCGGCGGCGCGGCGCTCCTCATTGGAGTTTTCTCACTTCTGATCCCGTCCACCCCGAGCTACGACCCCTGGGCGTGGCTGGTGTGGGGCCGGGAGATAACCCACGTCAACCTGCAGACCACCGGCGGTCCGTCGTGGAAGCCACTGCCGATGCTGTTCACGACCGTGTTCGCGCTGTTCGGCAAGGCCCAGCCGGACCTATGGCTGGTGGTCGCGCGGGCGGGCGCGGTGATGGCCGTGGTGATGGTGTTCAAGATCGCCTGGCGGCTGACCCGCGACCTGCTCGCCAGCGCCTCGGCGAAGGGATCGTCCGGCGGACGTCTCGCGCTGATCCCACCGCTCCTGGCCGGGCTGATCGCGGCGGGAAGCCTGATCAACTCAGGCGGGTTCATCTCGGACAACGCGCTCGGCTATTCCGAGGGCTTAGCCACCGCGCTCGCGCTGATCGCGGTCGACCGCTACATGGACGGGGCACCCCGGCAAGCCTTCGCGGTCGGGTTCTTCGCCGCGCTCGACCGCCCCGAGCTGTGGTTCTTCTGGGGGCCCTACGGGCTGTTCCTGTTCTGGCGAGATCCGGGCGCGCGCAAGCTCGTGGTGGGTCTGTTCGCGCTGATCCCCGTGCTCTGGTTCCTGCCTGAGCTGTGGGGCTCGGGCCACCTGCTGCGCGGGGTCACCCGGGCCCAGCACCCGCGCGCCAACAGCGCCGCGTTCACCAAGTGCCCGGTGTGCACCGTGTTCCGGAAAGAGGCCTGGCCAACCGTGTTCGATCGCGTCAAGGTGCCCGGGCTCATCGCCATGCTGGTGGCGGCTGTCGGGCTGTGGCGCACGCGCGCCGTGTGGTGGCCGGGGATCCGGCGCGCGTTGCCGCGGATCCGGCGCCGTGGCGCCTCAGGGTCTGTCGACGGCGCGCGGATCCAGCCTGCCGACGCCCACGACGCTACCGACGATCGCACCGCGACCGCCGAGCGCGCCGCCACCGCCGACCCGGGGATCCGAGCCCGCGCCTGGCTGCTCGGGATCGGCTTGTTCGGGTACGTATGGTGGCTGGGGATCTCGCTCGAGACGCAGGCCGGATTCTCGGGCAACGACCGATACTTGGTCCTGGGCACGGCCCCGGTGGCGATCGCCGGCGCGATCGCGTGGGGCTGGTTCTCGGGCGCGTTGGCCGGGCTGATCCGGAGGCTGGCCCGACGCCGCTCGCAGCCGGACGGGCTGGGCCGTATCGGCGGACCCAGATTCGCGCTCCCCGCCGCCACGGCGGTGGCGCTCGCGATCTTCCTCACGGTCCCCTCGTGGCTAGGGAAGAGCATCGTCAGCCTGCCTCGCACCCACCACGCGCTCGTCTACCAGGCGCACCTGCGCTCCGACCTGAATGCGGCGGTCGCCAAGGCCGGCGGCGCCGACGCCCTGCTCCGGTGCGGCCCGGTGATGACCGAAGGCTTCCAGGTCCCGATGGTCGCCTGGGCGCTCCGCGTCCACACCCTGCGCATCGAGGCGGAGCCGAGCCAGCTCGCCGCCCCTCCGTGGCCTGCGGTGATCCTCCAGGTCCGCGCCCAGTCGAACTCGACGCTGCTCCCGACCCCGCAGCAGATCCTCGCCTGGGAGCACGACGGCGCCCCCTACCGGCTGGTGGCCCACGTACGCACGTTCAGGGTGTTCTCGACCTGCGCCGGGAAGGTGAACGGCTAAGTGGGGGGCAACCACTAATGGCCACCGTCACCGCGCCGCCGGGCGGGATCCCACGCGTAGTCGACGTCCGGACCCCTAAGCGACTCGAGCGCATCCCGGTTTGGGTGAGCACGACCGTCTTCCTGATCGTGCTCACCGCGATCTCGGCCTACGTCCGGACGCGCTACCTCAGCGCGCCGATCGGCCAATTCTGGGAGGACGAGGCCATCACCACGGGGATCGCCTCGCATTCGCTGAGCGCCATCCCCGGCATCCTGCGGCACGACGGCTCGCCGCCCCTCTTCTACATGCTGCTCCACGTCTGGATCAGCATCTTCGGCCCCAGCGAGTCGGCCACGCACGCGCTCTCGCTCGTGTTCGGTCTGTTGTGCATCCCGGCCGGGATGTGGGCGGGCTGGAGCCTGTTCGGCCGCCGCGCGGGCCTGTACATGGCGGTGCTCTGTGCCTTCAGCACGTTCCTGACCGCGTACGCCCAGGAGACGCGGATGTACGAGCTGATGGCTCTGCTGGGCATCCTCGAGACGACTGCGTTCATCCACGCGTTCGTGTACCGGCGACGCGGCTACCTGATCCTGTTCGCGATCTGCCAAGCGCTGATGCTCTACACGCACGCGTGGGGCCTGTTCTTCGGCGCCGGCCTGCTGGTCGCGCTGATCCCCATCTGGCGGGTGAGCGACGATCGCCGAGGCGTGGTGCGCGACGCCGTGCTCGCCTACGTGGGCGCCGGAATCCTGTTCCTGCCGTGGGTTCCGAACTTCTTCTACCAGGCGACCCACACCGGCGCGCCGTGGGCACCGACGATCCGCTTCGGCGTACCGGTCCTTCTCTCGCGCGACCTGTTGGGCTCCGATCGCATCACGGTCGCGTTGATCACGGCCTGGATCATCGGGCTCGCGCCGCTGTTCACCAAGCGCCAGCGGCGCACCCGCGACGGCACCAAGATGTGGGCGCTGATCTGGCTGATCGCCGGCACGCTGATCATCGCCTGGCTGGCCTCGCAGATCACGCCGGCCTTTGTGGCGCGCTACATGGCGCCGCTCCTGGGCGCAATCCTGCTGCTCGCCGCGTGGGGGGCGGCGCGCTCGGGAGTCGTGGGCCTGGTCATGATCGTGCTGTTCCTGCTCTTCGTCGTCCACATCTCCTCCTACGCCCCGAGGTACAAGAGCGACATGCAGGATGTGAGCGGCGAGGTCACGCCGCTGCTGCACCGCGGCGACCTGGTGGTCAGCGCGCAGCCGGATTCCGCGCCGCTGGCCTGGTACTACCTCCCGCCCGGCCTCCAGTACGCGACCACGATCGGCCGGGTCAGTGACCCGAGCTACATGAACTGGGTCGACGCGCTCACGCGGTTCCAGCACGCGACTCCCGCGCCGATTCTCGACCCCCTGGTTGCTAGCCTGAGGCCGGGACAGCAACTGCTGTACATACGACCGCTGACAGAGGGCGCGAACAACTGGAAGGCCTCCTGGACGTCTCTGGTTCGGCTGCGCGCCGCGCAGTGGGGTCAGATCCTCCAGGACGACGTCGACCGCGGCGTGTTGAAGGCGGTGGCGGTCGCGCCGCACAACTACCGTGGAGCCAGCATCCTCGCCTACAGCGCCGTCCTCTACAAGAAGGTTTCCTGACAGCCCGAGATGACCGAATCCAGCCCCTCCCATAGCCTAGACGCCGCCGGCCACGGCGCGGACATCACGCCCGAGCGACCCGTCGTGGCCCTTGGCGGTGGCCCCGCGGGGCTGACTGCGGGCTATCTGTTGGCGAAGCAGGGCAAGCCGGTGATCGTGCTCGAGTCCACGGACCAGGTGGGCGGCATCGCGCGGACCGAGCTGCGCGACGGATACCGGTTCGACCTGGGCGGCCACCGCTTCTTCACCAAGGCGAAGGAAGTGGACGACCTGTGGCACGAGATCATGAAGGAGGAGTTCCTCCGCCGGCCACGGCAGTCACGGATCTACTGGAACGACAAGTTCCTCGAGTACCCGCTCCAGGGGATGGACGTGATCCGCAAGCTCGGCCCGGTCGAGCTGGTCCGCTGCATGGCCTCGTACCTGTGGGCGGCGGTCAGGCCCAAGGGCAACGAGGAGACGTTCGAGGCGTGGGTGTCCAATCGCTTCGGCAAGCGCCTCTACCAACACTTCTTCAAGACCTACTCCGAGAAGCTGTGGGGCGTGCCGTGCACCGAGATCCGCTCGGAGTTCGCGGCGCAGCGGATCAAGGGACTGTCGTTCTTCGCGGCGGCCAAGGCGGCGTTCCTCGGCAACAAGGGCAACAAGATCAAGTCCCTGATCTCCGAGTTCAACTATCCCCGCTACGGCCCCGGTCAGATGTGGGAGCAGATGACCGAGGACATTCGCGCACACGGCGGCGAAGTGCGCCTCAACGCGCCGGTCACGCGGCTGCGGATCGAGGACGGCCGGATCGTGGAAGTGGTCGCCGGCGGGGAGACCCTGACTCCGAGCTACGTGATCTCGTCGTTGCCGCTGCGCACGACGGTGGGCATTGCCGACCCCGAGGCGCCCGGCGAGGTGCGCGACGCCGCTCGCGGACTGCGCTACCGGGACTTCATGACCGTCGCGCTGGTGATCGACAGCCCCGAGCTGTTCCCCGACAACTGGATCTACATCCACCAACCCGGCGTCAAGGTGCTGCGCATCCAGAACTTCCGTTCGTGGAGCAAGTGGCTCGTTCCGAACGACACTGACACCTCGATCGGGATGGAGTACTTCTGCTTCGAGGGCGATGAGCTCTGGAGCATGCCCGACGACGACCTCGTCGCCATGGCCACCCAGGAGCTCGCGAAGCTTCACCTGGCCCGGGCCGACCAGGTCAAGTTCGGCTTCGTCGTGCGCGTGCACAAGGCGTACCCGATGTACGACGTTGAGTATCCGGAGCGGGTGGCGACGATCCGCGGCTGGCTGGCCGGGATCGAGAACCTCCAGCAGGTCGGCCGCAACGGCCTGCACCGCTACAACAACTCCGATCACTCGATGCTGACCGCGATGCGCGCCGTCGACAACATCCTCACCGGTTCCAACCACGACATCTGGGCGGTCAACGCCGAGAGCGTGTACCACGAGGAAGACGTCCCGGACGAGCAACCTTACGTCGACGCGCCCGAGACGCCGGCGATGGAGCACCCGCTCGCCTAAGAGCTTCCGGGGCAGTTGGTGAAAGCGATCCGGGTCCTTCTCGCCGCGCTCGTCGGAGCGGCGCTTGCCCTGCCGCCGGCCGCCGCGGCGCAGTCGCCCGGGAGCAATCCGCTCTCCCCGGGCTTTCCCCAGCAGAGCGTGTCGGTCCCCACGACGTCGACGACCGTCGCGCCAACCATCTCCACCCCCACCACCGCCGGCAGCGGAAGCGGGTTCACCGGCAGCTCGGTGGTCGTCGTCGCGGTCGGCGCGCTCATCGTGCTCGGCGGGATCTCGTTCTTCATCTGGCGGGATGCCCGTCGTCGCGCCCCGGCCCGCGCCGCGATGGCGGTCGGGGAGGGTCGGCGACAGGGCTCAAAGCGCCCCCAGAAGCCGCGCAAGCTGAGCCCGGCCGAGCGCCGCCGGCGCAAGCGCGGCCGCGCGCGCTAGTGGATCGTTTCCAGGACCCTCACTAGGCGGCCTCCAACTCCCTGATCGCCCGCCGGGCGCGTAGGAGTTGGCGCTCGATCGCGCGGCTCGTGCACCCCTCGTGACCGGCGATCTCGGCGTAGTTCAAGCCGAGCGCATGCAGCCAGACGGCGCGTTGTTGGCGTTCGGGCAGACCGTCGAGCTCGGCGAACCGCTCGCGGCACTCGATCAGCTCCAGCGGCGTGGGGAGCCGGCTCAACGCCGGGGTCGTGGCAAGCTCGACGGCCGCCTCCAGGGACAGCTCGCGGCGCTCGCGGCGCAGGAGCTTGAACGCCTCGTGCACCGCCGTGCGGATCAGCCAGCTCAGCACGGTCTCGCGATGGACGCGTTGGTGATGGTGCAGCAGCCGGGTCCACGCGAACTGGCAGGCGTCCTCGATCACGACGTCCGGCGCGCGCACGTCGAGCCGGACGATCTGCTCCAGCCGCTTGGCGAGGAGTCCGTACAGCTCGCCCACATCCCCCGCGCCTACGCTCTCGCTTTTGATCATATTGAGCCTAATTGAGACTAAATTGATGCGAATGACCCTAGCAGCTCTCAGTGAGTATTGCTAGGTTCAAGTGGCTTCTATTTGGCTCAATTGGACTCGGAGGTTTTTATGACCGGTTTGCTACCGGGCGCGGTGCTCGCCTTCGCCGCCGCGAGCTCGCAGGGCGTCAGTGCCACCCCCGACCCGAGTGGTCTGCCGGGCAGCAACGTGCTGCAGCAGCTCGTGAACGGCGCCGAGGCGTGGGCGCTGGCCATGGCGCTGCTCGGCGCGTTCGTGGGCGCGGCGATGTGGGCGCTCGCCTCGCACGCGCACAACCCGCACTACGCCGCCCGGGGCCGGATGGCGGCGGTCATCTCGGCGGCGTCCGCGCTCGTGATCGGATCAGGGCCGGCGCTCGTGAACTTCTTCGAGCACCTGGGGGCATCCGCGAAATGACCATGCCCAGGATCGCCGTGCTCGCGGTGCTCCTCGCCGCGGTCACGTCGGCGCTGACGGCTGCACCCGCGGCGGCGAGACCGGTCGGGGTCTCACCGGTGTCTGAGCTCAACGTCTCCAGCGCCGCCTGCGGTGTCGCCTCGGTCCTCAGCAAGGGGCTCGGGATCGCCTGCGGTGCGGTGACGGACGGCGGGACGCTGATCAAGAGCGGCAAGCAACTCATCACCGGACACGTCGGCGGCGCGGCCAAGACCTTGCTGGGCGCCGGCTCGGGGAGCGTTGCCGCGACCGCCAGCACGGCCCTGGGCCTGGTCGCCATCGGCGCTTGGGTGGTCGGCGGCGCCGCCGCGGTCCTGCACGGAGCCACGGCGGCGTTGGGCGCCACTACAACGCCCCAGCTTCAGACCACGTGGTTCTCCTCGACGTACTGGCGGATGGCCGCGATCGCGGCGCTGCTCACGCTCCCGTTCCTGTTCGCGGCGACCGTCCAGGCGGCGCTCCGCTCGGACGTCGGGCTGCTCGTCCGGGCGGCGTTCGGCTACCTGCCGCTGGCCATGCTCTCGATCGCGATCGCGGCGCCCGTGACGACCCTGCTGTTGGCCGCCTCGGACGAGCTCTGCGGGCTGATCAGTTCGGCCGCCAGCGATTCCGGGACCCACCTGCTCCAGCGCGTCGGAATCCTCGTCGGCGGCCTCAGCATCGCCGCCCGTTCGCCGTTCCTGGCCTTCCTGATCGGGCTGCTCATGATCGCCGCGGCGTTCGCGCTGTGGATCGAGCTGTTGCTGCGCGAGGCCGCGGTGTACGTCGTGGTGCTGATGCTGCCGCTCGCGTTCGCCGCGCTCACCTGGCCGGCGCGGCGGATCTGGGCGATCCGCGCGGTCGAGTTGCTCGTCGCCCTGATCCTGTCCAAGTTCGCGATCGTGGCGGTCCTGTCGCTGGGCGGCGCCGCGATCGCCGCCAGCGTCGGCCACCTGGGCGTGACCGGAGTGATGGCCGGCACCGTGCTGATCATGCTCGCCACGATGTCCCCGTGGGCGCTCCTGCGCCTCGTCCCATTGGCCGAGATCGCCACCGGGGCCGCGGGGGCATTGCGGGGCGAGATGCGCTCCGCCGCCAACTCGGGCAACGCGGCGGTCGGGTACGCACAGAGCGGCGCGGACTGGGCTCGCGCCACCACGGCGGACATGAAGCGCGACGCCGAGTACCGGATGGCCGATGTCGACGATCCGCCGCGTCCCGGCGGCGGAGGTCAGGCGGCCGGCGGTGGTCACGCGGGGGGCGGCGACGGTCCGGCCGGCCCGTCCGCTGGCGGGGGCGGTGACCTCGGCGGTGGCGACGACCCGCCGGATCCTCCCGGCGGCGGGGGCGGTGACCTCGGCGGTGGCGACGACCCGCCGGATCCTCCCGGCGGCGGGGGCGGTGACCTCGGCGGTGGCGACGGCCCGCCGGATTTTCCCGGCGGCGGGGGCGGTGACCTCGGCGGCGGCGAGCAGGAACCACCGCCACCCCGCGACGTCCCCTGGAATGAGCGCCCGACCCTCGAGCTCGGGCCGAACATCGGCGACATCGTCGTCACGCCGCACCCGGATGCCGAATGACCGGCGAGCGCATGACCTACCGGTTCGGCCCGGTGGAGCGCCGGGGCATCCTCGGCCAGCTGCGCGTCGGCCAGGTGGGGCTGGTCGTGGCCGGCGTGGTGGCCGCGATCGCGGCCCTTGACCGGGAGCCGACGGCGGCCGGCGCGTTTCTCGGGGTGCTCGTGTTCGGGACCGCGGTGGCGGTCGCCTTCGCGCCCGTCGGCCCGCGGACGGCCGAGGAATGGGCTCCGGTCACCCTCGGGTTCGCGTGGCGCACGACGCGTAGGCGCACGCGGTTTCGCTCGGGCGTGCCGGCCCGAGGCGCGCTCGCGGCCGAGCGCTCAAGGCCATGGCGGCGGTTACAGAGGCCGTCCGAGCCCGATCCGCCCGCCACGGTCAAGGGCGTCCGGATACTCGACGTCGCCTACCGAGACCGGGCCATCGGCGTGCTGTCCGAGCAGCGACGGCACCGGCTCACCGCGGTCCTGGCCTGCCGCGTGATTGCCTTTTCGCTGCTCGATCCGGAGGCGCAGGAGAGGCGGCTCGCACGGTGGGGGCTGATCCTCTCGGGAGCCGCCGGCGGACCCGTGCGTCGCCTCCAGTGGATCGAGCGGACCGTGCCCGCCCAGGGAGACGAGCTGGCCCGCTGGTTGCACGACGAACGCGATCCCGCCGTTCCGCTGCGCGGCACACCGATGATCGAGTCCTACCTCGAGCTGATCGGCGCCACGACCCGCGCGGCCCAGGAGCACGAGGTTCTGATCGCCGTCCAGATTGATCCGCGACGCGCCGCCGACCGTGGCCGCGACGCCGGCGTGCACGCTCTGATCGAGCAGGCCGAGCGCCTCGCCGAAGCCCTCGAGGCCGCCGAAGTCTCCGTGCTGGGCGCTCTCGGCCCCGGTCAGCTCGCGCGCGTCCTGCGGACCGCGTTCGACCCTTATGCCCGAGCCGAACTGACCGCGCTGGAGGCGGCCGACCCCGGTCGCCGGGGCCTGTCGGAGGCCAACGCCTGGCCGCTCGGCGCGCGCGAGCACTGGGAGCACTACCGCAGCGACGGCGCCCTGCACGCGACGTTCTGGATCGGGGAGTGGCCGCGGGTCGACGTCTCGCCGATGTTCATGGACGCCCTGCTCGGGCGCTCGAGCGTGGTGCGGACGGTGGCGGTGACGTTCGAGCCGATCGCGCCAGAGCGCTCCACCCGCGAGGCGGAGGCGGCGATCACGCGCGACCGCGCCGACCGCGAGCTGCGCGAGCGCTTCGGGCAGGCCGAGACCGCGCGCCAGCGCCAGGTCCAGGAGTCCGCCATGCGCCGAGAGGCCGAGCTCGCCGCCGGGCACGCCGAGGTGCGACTCGCCGGCTTCGTCACGGTCACCGGGCGGGATCCCGACGATCTGCGCCGGGCCTGCGTCGAGGTGCACGAACAGGCGGTCCGGGCCAGGCTCGAGCTGCACCGGATGTACGGACAGCAGGCCGATGCCTTCGCGTTCACGCTGCCGCTCTGCCGGGGATTGCGATGAGCTGGCCGCGGGCGGAACGGCCTGCGCACCGTTGCACCACCCGGCACGCGCAGGCCGTCTACCCGTTCGTGGCTGACGGCGGTCTGGGCGGTCGCGGCGTGTACATCGGACGCGATTCGAGCGGCGGCGCGTTCTGCTACGACCCGTGGGTCCTGTACGGCGACGGGACGCTGGACGACCCCAACGCGATCGTTCTCGGCAAGCTCGGCCAGGGCAAGAGCGCGCTGGTCAAGACGCTGCTGTGGCGCATGCTCCTGTTCGGACGCCGCGCCTTCGTGCTCGACGTCAAGCGCGAATACGGACCGCTGTGCGAAGCCGTGGGGGTCAGGCCCGTGTCGCTGGAGCCCGGCGGCTCGATCCGCCTCAACCCGCTCGCCTCCCGCCCCGAGGAGCACGCTCAGCTCGAGCTCCTGCGCGCGGTCACCATGACCGCGGTGGGCGGGCCGCTCACCCAGATCGAGGCGGCCGGCCTGCGCGAGGGGTTGCATGCGGTGCGGGCCAGCGGAGTGACCGAGCCGACCCTGCCCCAGATCGCGAAGGTCCTGTTCGAGCCCGTCGCGGACATGGCGCGACGACTGCGGACGACCCCGGAGAGGCTCGCCCGCGACACCCGGCGAGCGGCCCTGGCGCTCCAGGATCTGTGCGAGGGGCCGCTCAAGGGAATGTTCGACGGCCCCACCACGCCGGGCCTCGACCTGGATGCGAAGCTGCTCGTGCTCGATCTGCACGCGGTCAAGGACTCGCCCGCGGTCGGGATCCTGATGGCCTGCGCCAGCGCCTGGATGAGCGCGCTGCTGGCGCGCATGGCCGAGCGGCCGGGCCGCGAGCGGCTGGTCAGCGTCGCGGACGAGTCGTGGAAGATCGTGCAGCACACCGGCCTGGGCGAGTGGTTCCAGTCGAACTTCAAGCTGGCGCGCCAGTTCGGCGTGATGAATCTGGTCGTCCTGCACAAGCTCGCCGACCTCAGCGCCGCGGGGGACGCCGGATCGCGGGCGGCGCGGATCGCCGAGGGCCTGGTGGCCGACGCGTCGACCCGCATCGTCTACCACCAGGACGAGAGCCAGGTCCCGCTCACCCGCTCGCTGCTCGGCCTGTCCGAGAGCGAGGCGCGGTTGATCTCGATGCTCTCGGCGGGCCAGTCGCTGTGGCGCGTCGGCAGCCGCTCGTTCGTGGTCCAGCACTACCGCTCGCGTCTGGAGACCAAGCTGACGAACACCGACACCGGGATGCTGGTGAGCGAGGCAGGAGTTGGCCGCGGATGAGCCCTGGGCGCAGCGACCTGGTCTCCGACGCCACGGTGCTGGCGGCGATCGGGACCCTGGCCGGGGTCGCGACGACGCTGTGGCTCTGGGGTGGCCTGGCCGGCGCGCTGTTCGGCACGGGCTGGCCCCACGTGGACCTGTCGGACCTGCTGAGCGTTCTCGTCCGTCTGCCGAGTCGCCTGGCGGACCCCGCCCGCGCCTGGCCGGCCCGGGCACGAGGCGGCCTCCCCGGAGCCGGTGGCTTCTACGCGGCGCTGGCGCTCCTCGCCGGTGTCGGCGCGGCCGTGGCGGTGATCCTCGCGCGAGCCGGCGGGGGAGCGTTCGCTCGCCTGGGCAGCGGCGGCGGTGCGGCCTGGGCTCGCACCGGCGAGTTGCGCGCCCTGCGCCGGGCGACCGGGTCGCGCCGGACCGGTCGCCTGGCCCTGGGGCGGCGTGCGGGTCGCCTGCTCTACGCGGAGCATCGTCACGCGCTGGTCGCCTTCGGCCCGCCCCAGTCGGGCAAGTCGGCCGGCATCGCGATCCCGGCGCTGCTCGACTGGAACGGCCCCGCCGTCGCCTGCTCGATCAAGACCGATCTGCTGGCGGCCACGCTGGCCCGGCGCCGGGCGCTCGGCCAGGTGCTGGTGTTCGATCCGTTCGGGCTGGCCCAGATGCCGTCGCACACCTGGTCGCCGCTGCACGCCGCCCACACCTGGGACGGCGCGCTCGAGGTCGCCTGGCGACTGGCCTCGGCGGCGGAGGTCGACCGCCGCAGCGTCGAGGGCGGCGACTTCTGGGCGGTGGCCGCCGAGCAGCGACTCGCGCCCCTGCTGTACACCGCCGCGGCCGGCGGCGCGGGCATGGACAGCGTGATCCGCTGGGTCCACGGGCAGGGGGCACGAGAGCTCGACGAGACGCTCATGCGGATCAGCGGCGAGGCCGAGAACGAGGCGCGGGCGGCCGATGCGTACGCCGCCTACGACGCGATCAGGGCGTTCGAGGCCCAGGCCGATCGAACCCGGACCTCGATCGAGGCGACCGCGCAGACGCTCCTGCGCGCCTACCGCTTCCAGCGGGTGCTCCGCTCCGCGGCATCGAGCGAGATCACCCCCGACGGCCTCCTCGACCAAGCCGGAACGCTCTACCTCATCGGCGATGCCAAGGCGTCCAAGCTGCTACGCCCGTTGTTTCTCGCGCTGCTGGGCGAAGTCATCGATCGGGCCTACGAGCGCGCCTCCCTGGCCGGCGGACGTCTGGAGCGGCCCCTCCTCCTGTGCCTCGACGAGGCCGGCAACGTGGCGCCGCTGCCCAACCTGGCCGAGATCGCCTCGACGGCGCCCTCGCACAACATCCAGCTGGTCACGATCTTCCACGACCTGGCCCAGGCTCGGTCGCGCTACGGCCAGCAGGCGGAGACGGTCGTCAACAGCCACCGGGCGCGGATGCTGCTGCCCGGCGTGGCCGACCTAGAGACGCTGCGCTATTTCGCGGGGCTGGCCGGCGAGGAGGAGGCGCGCGATCGCACACACACCACGGGGTCCGGTGGTACCACCCGATCGACGGCACGCCGGCGGCGACCCCTGGTCGCGCCCGAGGCGCTGCGCCAACTGCCCGATCGCCACGCCCTCCTGCTCTACGGCCGGATCGCGCCGACCAGACTGCGCCTGCGGCTGTGGTTCGAGGACCGGCGGCTGCGCAGGCTGGCCAAGGGTGCGCGATGAGCCGTTCCGAGCCCGACGACTGGCACGAGCCCGAGAGCGAGTGGGAAGAGCCGGTCACCGCGCGCTGGCCGCTCAGCTGCGAGGGGCTCTATCCCCGCGAGCGGTGGATGTGGTTCGAGCAACTGTGGTCCGACGTGTGCGCACTGCGGGTCCGTTACCGCCTCGCCCTGCGCAGCGGCTGGTGGGAGGACCAGGTGCAGGTGGAGGCGCTGGCCGCGCTGTCGGCCTGGGTCGAGCGCTACGACTCCGGCGAGTGGGACGACCCACCGGGCAAGCTGGCCCTGCTCTACGACCTCGAGCGCCTGGCCGTGCTGCTGCGCAGCGGCGGCGAGCCGTTTCACCCGGACCGCGACCGGCTGGCCTTCGCGAGGTATCTGATCGAGCTGGGGTGTCAGCCGCCGCCGGATAGGTGATCGCGGATGCGCTGGGTGAGCTGGGCGGGACGGACGGTCACGTCGCCAAGGATTGCGACCGCAGGGCACACCCCCTGCTGATGTGAATCCACGGGCAGCGATGTTAGGGACCCGCAGCGCGTGGTAGCGGGATGATCTGGGCGGACCGGTCGCGCCAACCCGAAGGAGAAATCGATGCCACTCTCGACTCAGCGCAAGCATCCACCCCGCCACCCCATGCCGGAGGCCGCAGCCCGCCGCGAGGAGGCGGCCGACCTGCCGGTTCATCGGCTCGGCGAGAGCGGGCTCGGCGGCGAGATGGCCTACGAGATGATCTCGAGCGAGCTGCTGCTCGACGGGCAGGCGCGCCTGAACCTGGCCACGTTCGTGACCACATACATGCCGGCGATCGCCGGCCGCCTGATGGCGGAGACGGCCGACAAGAACATGATCGACAAGGACGAGTACCCGCAGACCGCGGAGCTCGAGTCCCGCTGCGTGAACATCCTGTCCAACATGTGGAACTCGCCCGATCACGAGCAGGCCACCGGCTGCTCGACGACGGGCTCGAGCGAGGCCTGCATGCTGGGCGGCCTGGCCCTCAAGTGGCGCTGGCGCGAGCGCATGCGCCAGGCCGGCAAGCCGACCGACCGACCGAATCTGGTGATGGGTATCAACGTCCAGGTGTGCTGGGAGAAGTTCTGCCGCTACTGGGACGTCGAGCCGCGCCAGGTTCCGATGGAGGGCGATCGCTTCCACCTCGGTCCCGAGGAGGCGGTCGCGCTGTGCGACGAGAACACGATCGGAGTGGTGGCGATCCTCGGCTCGACGTTCGACGGCAGCTACGAGCCGGTCAAGGAGATCGCGGCGGCGCTCGACCGGCTGGAGCGCGAGCGTGGGCTGAGCATCCCCATCCACGTGGACGCCGCCTCGGGCGGGTTCGTGGCCCCGGTCCTGCAGCCTGAGATCGAGTGGGATTTCCGGCTCGATCGCGTGCAGTCGATCAACGCCTCCGGCCACAAGTACGGCCTGGTCTATCCCGGCGTGGGCTGGGCGGTGTGGCGCAACGAGGAGGCGCTGCCGCGCGACCTGGTGTTCGACGTCAATTACCTGGGCGGACACATGCCGACGTTTGCGCTGAATTTCTCGCGCCCGGGCAGCGAGGTGATCGCCCAGTACTACATGTTCACCACGCTGGGCCGCGACGGGTACCGTCGCGTGATGGAAGGCGCGAGCGAGGTGGCTCAATACCTGGCCAGCGAGATCGCGCAGATCGGCCACTACCGGCTCGTCTCCGAAGGCAAGGACCTGCCCGTTTTCGCCTTCGGGCTGGCACCCGAGGTCGAGAACTACACGGTGTTCGACGTCTCCGACCGCCTGCGCCAGCGCGGGTGGCTGGTGCCCGCCTACTCGTTCCCGAAGAACCGCGAGGATCTCAGCGTGTTGCGGATCGTGGTCCGCGCCGGCATGACCCGCGAGATGGCCGATCACCTGCTCGAGTACCTGCGCGAGCAAACCGAGTTCCTCGAGTCGCTCGACGCGCCGCTGCCCGACGAGGAGAACGAGACACGCACGGCGTTCTCGCACAACTGAGCGGTTCCAAAGCCCGTTGACGGCGCTGTCGAGACTCTGACAGCGCCGTCCAGCCGCGCTCAAGGTCCCCCGGAGGGGTCCGATGACGGGGGCTATGCACAAGCGACTCCTCCTGCTGGGCCTGCTGGCCGCGGCGGTCATCCTGGTGCCGGCGGTGCAAATCGCCCAGGCGCAGACCCCGATCCGGCACTCGCTCTACCAGCGCTACATCGATCCGTTCACCGCTTCCGGCTGGGAGCCCGCCCGCACCGACATGGGCGTCGACTGGTTGGTGACGCGTCGACTGCCGGTGCTGGCGATCGGCGACGCCGTGATCGTCGGCTCGGACTCCCACGACGCCGGCTGGCCGGAAGAGCATTTCATCTGGTACCGGCTGCTCGACGGCAGCCATGCCGGCGACATGATCTACGTCGCCGAGAACATCACGCATCTGCTGCCCGTCGGCGCCCACGTGCGCGCCGGTCAGAAGATCGCCGAGGCGCTGCCGGGCGGCACCGGCACCGAGTGGGGCTGGGCCGAGGCCGACGGGGCCACCCGCGCCAACACCTGCTACCACGAGGGCGAGGTCACGCACTCGGGCCGGGAGATGGCCCGCTTCTTGAAATCCCTTGGGGCGCAGGTCCAGGACCCGCCGGGTCTTGGAGCGGACGCACCGTCCGGCAAGCTCTGCTGATCGGACGCCGTCCCGACCGACACGCGCCGGCGGCGCAGCGGTTAGCGATACCTATATACTATTTATATATCTATATCTATAGCTATAGCAGTTTCGCCAGCCGCTGCGCCGCCGCGCTGATCTGACGCGGCGTGCTCGCCTCGTACACGGCCTGGAGATCGAGCACGCGCACGCCGAACGAGTCGAGCTCGCGGGTGCCCACGATCGCGTGACACGGCACCCCGGCCTGGCGGGCCCGGGTCGAGACCTCGGAGACGACCTTGCCGGCCAGACTCTGCTGGTCGAGCTTGCCCTCGCCGGTGACCACGGCTCGAGCCGCCCGCATCCGCCGGTCGAACTCGACCGCGTCGAGCACGAACTGCGCGCCGGGCACGAGCTCGGCGCCGAGTTCCGCCCACAGCCCGCCCGAGAGCCCGCCCGCGGCGCCGGTCATGGGCACGCCGCGAGGATCGCGGTCAAACCGGCGGGCCTGGTCGCCCAGCCGCTTGGTCAGGCGCGTCACGGCCTCCGCATCCGCGCCCTTCTGCGGCGCGAACACCTTGGCGGCCTGCTCGAACGGCGTCCGCACGTCGCACAGCACGACGATCCGCGCCCTCCCCAGGCCGCCCGCCTCCCGGATCGCCTCGAGCGCGCCGGTGCCCCCGTCGGTGGTGGCGCTCCCCCCACCCCGAGATAAACGGTCTCGGCGCCGGCCTCAGCGGCGGCGGCGATCAGCTCGCCGGTACCGAAGGTGCTCGCCTCGATCGCGTCGCGCTCGTCTGGGTCGACCAGCCCCAGTCCGGACGCCGCCGCGGTCTCCACCACCGCCACGCCGTCCCCGAGCGCGAACGACGCCTCGATGGGTCGTCCCAGCGGATCGGACACGGTGGCGGTGCGCAGCTCGCCCTCGATGGCGGGCAGCAGTGCCTCGAGCGTGCCCTCTCCCCCGTCCGCCACCGGGCACAGGTCGACCGGACGACCGGCCGCCTCGAGGCCGCGTCCGATCGCGCGCGCCACCTCGGCGGCCGACATCGTCCCCTTGAACGAGTCGGGCGCGACGAGGACCGTGGTGGGAATTCCGGGAATGTGAGGCACTGCGGCAGTATCTTCCGTGATCGCCGAGTGCACGAGACGCCCGAGGACATCCGCGCCCTGCAGGATCTGCTCGATCGCAGCTACGCCGGCGCCGGCTCGCATCTGCGGAGCATCACCACCCCCGAGAGACGAGTCGCCGCGGAGGGGCTGGTCGAGCGGCTGACCGGGATGTGCCTGCTCGTGGTGGCCACGGTCACCGCCGACTGCCGGCCGATCGCCGGGCCGCTGGACGGGATCTTCTACCGCGGCGCCTTCCACTTCGGGACCGCGCCGGACTCGATCCGCTACCGGCATCTGCTCAAGCGACCGCAGGTCAGCGCGACCCACATGCCCCGCGAGGAGTTCGCGGTCAACGTCCACGGCCGGGCGGTCCCGGTCGAGGTCGCCGGCGGTCTACGCGAGACGCTGCTCGAGGTGTACGTGCCGCGCTACGGGGGCGAGTGGGAGCAGTTCCTGGACAGCGGGCCGGTGTACATGCGGATCGACGCTGACCGGATGTTCACGTTCCAGATGGCCAACCCCGACTAACTCGACACTCGGCGGTCTCCCCGCGCCGAGTGTGGCGTAACTCGGTCCAGAGCCGACTGAATATGAATTCACCGCCGGCGGGGCGTCGAGTGTGGAGTTACTCGGGATGGGCCTCGCTGCGCTCGGCGTCCGTGGGGCCCGGCGGCCCCGTCCGGTCAGGGATCGGGGTCCGCGACCGGTCCGGACGGGCCTGCCAGGCCCCATGGACGCCGCCGAAGGCGGCCCAGAAGCTCAGGCCACGGCCTGCGCCACCGCGCGACCGGCGGTGCGCCCGCTGAACAGGCACCCACCCAGGAACGTGCCCTCGAGCGAGCGGTAGCCGTGCACGCCACCGCCGCCGAAGCCGGCCACCTCGCCGGCGGCGTACAGCCCCGGCAGCGGCTCACCGTCGCCTCGCAAGACTCGCGCCGACAGATCCGTCTCGAGGCCGCCGAGTGTCTTGCGGGTGAGGATCCACAGGCGCACGGCGATCAGCGGGCCGGCCCCCGGGTCGAGCAGGCGGTGGGGCTTTGCCACCCGGCTCAGCCGGTCCGGGATGTACCTGCGGGCGCCGTGGATCGCGGTGATCTGGAGGTCCTTGGTGTAGGGATTGGCGATCTCGCGGTCACGCGCCTTGATCTCTCGCGTAAGGTCGCCGGCGTCGATCAGCCCGTCGCCGGTCAGCGCGTTCATGCGGCGGACCAGCGCGCCGAGGTCATCTTCAACGATGAAGTCCGCTCCGTGGCGCTTGAACGCCTCGACCGGCGGCGGCGCTCCCTTGCCCAGCCGGCTCGAGATCACGTTGCGGACGTCGCGCCCGGTCAGATCGGGGTTCTGCTCGGAGCCCGACAGCCCGAACTCCTTCTCGATGATCTTCTGGGTGAGGACGAACCAGCTGTAGTCGTGGCCGGTCTTCATCAGGTGCTCGAGCGTGCCCAGCGTGTCGAAGCCGGGAAACAGCGGGACGGGCAGGCGCCGGCCGCGCGCATCGAACCACAGCGAGCTCGGCCCGGGCAGGATGCGGATCCCGTGCCGGCTCCAGATCGGGCTCCAGTTCTCGATCCCCTCGGTGTAGTGCCACATGCGATCGGGGTTGATCACGTTGCCCCCGGCGTCCTGGCAGATCTTGATCATGCGCCCGTCGACATGGTCGGGCACGCCGGAGAGCATCCGCTGCGGGGGGCTGCCCAGAGTGGCCGGCCAGTTGGCCCGCACGAGCTCGTGGTTGGCGCCGATCCCACCCGAGGTGACCACGACCGCGCCGGCCGAGAGCGAGAACTCGCCGACCGGGGTGCGCGAGCTCGGCTGGCCGCGCGCCGCCGAGCTCGGCTCGAGCACCGTTCCCGCAACGCCGGAAAGCACCCCGCCATTCATGACCAGGCGATCGACCTGATGGCGGAACTTCAGGGTCACGTCGCCGCGGGCCACCCCCTCGCGCACGCGGCGCTCGAACGGCTCGATCAGCCCGGGGCCGGTGCCCCAGGTGATATGAAAGCGCGGCACCGAGTTGCCGTGCTCGGTGGCCAGATAGCCGCCGCGCTCGGCCCACCCGGGCGTGGGGAAGAAGCGCACGCCCTGGTCGTGGAGCCACTGTCGCTTCTCGCCCGAGGCGAACTCGACGTAGGCCTCGGCCCACCGCCGGGGCCACTTGTCCTCGGGTCGGTCGAACCCCGCGCTGCCCAACCAGTCCTGGAGGGCCAGCTCGGGCGAGTCCTTGACCCCGACGCGGCGCTGCTCCGGACTGTCCACGAAGAACAGCCCACCGAAGGACCAGAAGGCCTGGCCGCCGAGCGAGGCCTCGGGCTCCTGGTCGAGCAGGATCACGCGCCGGCCGGCATCGGCCAGCTCGGCCGTGGCCACGAGGCCGGCGAGGCCGCCGCCGACGACGATCGCGTCAGCGTCGCTCACTGGGACATCTGCTCGAGCTTGCAGTCCAGCGGGGCCTTGTCCTCGCGCCAGCGCAGGATCTTGGTCCCGTGCCGAATGCGCCCGCCGCTGGCGTGATCGAAGGTCACCTCGACGACCAGCTCGGGGCGCAGGGAGATCCACTCGAGCTCCCTTTCGCTCTGCCAGCGACTGGGGTCTCCGTGGCCTCGTTCACCGGTCTCATACGGCGCCAGCTTGCCGACGAGCGCGCGCTTCTCGGCCGCTTTCAGGCCCGAGGAATGGCCGACGATGTGCATCTTGCCGGCGTCGTCGTACAGGCCGAGGATCAGCGAGCCGACGGTGTCGGGCTCCTTGCCGGGCCGCCAGCCGGCCACCACCGCGTCGATCGTGCGCACGCGCTTGATCTTCATCATCCCGGTGCGCTCGCCGGGGCGATAGGGGGCATGGCAGTCCTTGGCCACCACGCCCTCGCCGCTGCGCAGCCACGGCTCGGCCTCGTGCGGATCGCCGGTCAGCGGCGTCACGTCGATGCGGTCGTCGGCCAGGTCCTCGAGCCGAGCCCGGCGTTCGGAGAACGGCCTGTCGAGCCACGACTCGTCGTCCACGGCCAGCAGGTCGAAGGCCACGTAGCGCGCGGGGGTCTGCTCGGAGAGCATGGTGATCCGGGACAGCGCGGGGTGGATCCGGTTCTGGAGAGCACCGAAGTCCTGACCGCCCTCCGGGTCGTCAATCACGATCTCGCCGTCGATCACGTAGCGACCGGGCGGAAAGCGCAGCTCGGGGAAGTAGCGCTCGAGCGGCTTGCCGGCACGCGACTGGATCATGCGCGGCTCGCCGTCCATGAACACGATGGCCCGGAAACCGTCGTACTTCGGCTCGTAGGACCACTGCTCGCCCACCGGCAACTCAGCCCGGGAGCGGGCGAGCTGAGGCTGAACCGGGGGCTTCAGGGGAAGCGGGCACACGGGCCGCGATGCTATGCGATGCGCGGTCAGTACGATCCGTCCATGACCTCACAGACGGGCACGGTCGCCGAGCAGGAGTACCTCGAGATGCTGTTCTGGCTGTTCGAGGTCGGGCTGCCCATGACCGGGGCAAATCTGGCGCGGGCCATGCAGCTCTCCGCCCCGACCGTGCATGAGATGCTCGGCCGGCTGGAGCGCGACGGGTACGTCGCGCGCAACGCCGAGCGGATGATCGAGTTCACGGGGTCCGGACGCCAGCATGCCGAGGAGATCGTCAGCCGCCACCGGATGATCGAGCGCTTCCTGACCGACGTCGTGGGGGTGCCGTGGGACGACGTCCACGAGGAGGCCGAGCAGCTCGAGCACGCGATGACACCGCGCTTCGAGGCCTACGTGCGCGCGTCGGTAGGCGACGCCAAGACCTGCCCGCACGGCCACCCGATCCAGGTCGGTCAGCGAATCGACGGGGTTCCGCTGGCCGACTGTGCGCCCGGGGCGACGGTGACGATCCTGCGCCTGGAGAACGAGGCCGAGGACCTCCTGCACTACCTGAAGGAGGCGGGCATCGAGCCGGGCCTGCGCGGCGAGGTGGCCTCCAACGACGGCGAGACGGTGGGCGTCCGCTCCGACGGCGCACTCGCCACGGTCACCGCGAGCGTGGCCGAGACGGTGTCGGTGCTGGCCGACCCGTCACCGCCGCCGCGCACCGCGCTGCCCGAGCAGCTCGTGCTCAGCCGCGAGCGCTGGGGCCGGTAGGGGGTGTGTTCGATTTGGTCGCACAGTGCGACCAAATCGAACACGGCCTCCCGGTTAGCCCGCCGCCAGCACGCGCTGGCTGGCCAGGCACCGGCGCATCTGGTCGAAGATCGCCGGGTGGTTGAGCAGATCGAAGTGGTTCGCGCCGCCCAGGTGGTAGTAGTGCTCGATCGGGAAGCGCATCCGCGCGCCGCGTCCCTCATGAGCCCAGGCGCTCGGCTGGAGCACGAGCAGGTCACCGATGATGCGACCGACGGGCGCGTCGGCCTCGCGGCTGAGCGTGGCACAGATGAAGTAGTGCCGCGCGGTGGGCAGAAACGGGATCTCCTGCGAGGTGCCCAGCAGGTAGGCCTCGCAGTCCTGGTCCATCCAGCACTCGTCGACCAGGTAGCCGTAGCGCAGGTCCTTGATCCCGGAGCTGCGGAGGTTCAGGGCGCGGGCGAGCGGGCGGGTCTCGGGCAGGCGTGCGAGCGCCGCGCTGGCCGCGCTGGCGGCCTGCTCCATGGGCGCGCCGCGATGCGGAGTGCCCAGGGTGAACACGTGCCGCACCTTGGCCACGCAGGCGCTGTCGGCGCCGTAGTGGCAGGCGCTGCGCCCGACCAGGCCTCCCATCGAGTGCCCGATCAGCGCCACCTCGTCGACGCGAGTCGGCCACGCCGCCACCAGCGCCTCCAACAGCGTCGCCAGCTCACGCCCGTTCTCGGAGATGTGGCGGCCGGTGTTGTAGCGCAGGTACACCGGGGTGTAGCCGAGCTCCACCTCCATCCGGTGGCCGTAAGGGACGTGGCGGCCGGCGCCGAGCTTCCAGGCCTCGTCGGTCTCGCACAGGCCGTGCACGAACACGGCCACGCGCGGCTTCGCGTTCGGGTAGGCGCGCGCCAGCGACGGCCGGGTCAGCTCGAGGTCGCTCCCGCGCCGCCGCACCGTCATCCGCAAGGCCAGCGGGTTGCCTCGCTGCACCAGCGTGTCGCCGAACGCGCCATTGATCGCGCTGACCACGAGCCGTCCGGCCGGCGAGCGCTCGATCGAGGGAGCGTCGGGAGACTGGGCTCGGCTGGCCGCCTGCGCGCCCGCGCGGACGACCGTGCGGGTCAGCT
Organism: uncultured Solirubrobacterales bacterium; assembly: GCA_963834625.1. GTDB lineage: Bacteria > Actinomycetota > Thermoleophilia > Solirubrobacterales > Solirubrobacteraceae > Palsa-465. The sequence goes on from CAWICM010000003.1 coordinate 1,097,667, forward strand.
CGCCGGCGGCGGAGTAGGCCCTGCGGGCGATCCGGTCGTGGGCCAGCTTCACCGGAAGGGCAGCCGGGCCGACGCGGCTCCAGACCCGCCCGGCGATGCCGGTGTGGAGCTCCTGGATCTGCCGGGTCGCGCCCGCGGCGGCCTCGCCGGCGAGCTCGCCGAAGGCGGCGATCTCCTCACGCCGCATTGACGTCCGCCGCGTCGCTCAATGCGTGGTAAGCCTCGGCGAGCCGCTTGACGCCCTCCTCGATCTCCTCGGGAGTGACGCCGGAGTAGGCCAGGCGCAGGCTCGACTCCGCGCCGTCGAGTACGAAATCGGTGCCCTTGACGAACAGCACGCCACGCTCCGCCGCGGCCTCGAACAGCGCGCCCACGTCGGTTGCCTTAGGCAGGTCGACCCACAGGAAGTAGCCGCCGGTCGGCTTGACGAAGCGGGCCTCGGGAAGCTCGCGCTCGAGCGCCTCGCAGAGCGTGTTGGCCCGTTCGTGCAGCGCCACCCGCACGTTCTCGATCGAGCGCTCGAGTGCGCCCGACAGGGAGAACTGGTGGACGATCGCCTGCGCGACCATGTTGGGAGAGATGTAGGTCTGGGTGGCGATCTTCACCACCCGCGCGATCACCTCGGCCGGCCCGACCAGGTAGCCCACCCGGATCCCGGGACACACGGTCTTGGAGAACGAAGACGCGTAGACCACGGTTTCGCCCTGATCCATCGAGAGCATCGTCGGCAACGGCGGTCCCTCGAACCGCAGCGCCACGTAGGGGTCGTCCTCGAAGATCGTGAACTCGTGGTGGCGAGCGAGCTCCAGCAGCCGGGATCGCTTCTCGGCCGACAGCGTGTAGCCCGCGGGGTTCTGGAAGTTCGGGATGATGTGGGCCAGCTTGGGGCTCGCGCCCGCGGCCAGCACGCGCTCCAGCGCGGCGACGTCGATGCCGTCGGGCTCGAGCTCGACCATCCGCACGTCGGCCCCCCGGCCTCGCAGCGAGAGCAGCGTCCGATCGTAGGTCGGGCGCTCGACGATCACCGAGTCCCCGGCCTGCACGAGCGCGTCGAACAGGAACGCATCGGCTTGCATCGAGCCGTTGGTGACCACGACCTGCTCCGGCGCGACCTGGTGGCGTTCGGCGATCCATTCCCGCAGCGGCGGGTAGCCGATCGCCGTGCCGTAGCCGGTCATCCCGCCGGGGTCGGCCGTGAACGCGCGGTCGGCGGCCTCGCGCAGGCCCTCGACGTCGACGATGTCGAGGGACGGCGCGCCCCGTGCGAACGAGATCGACTTGGCCACTGGTCCTAAGACTACGGATTCGGCTGGTCGAGTCGCACCGCGATGATCGCCCGGTCGGTTCCCTCGTAGCCCTGGACCGCGACCTCGCGGACGCCGGGCAGGCGCGCGACCGCGGCTTCGAACTCGCGCAGCGCCTCGGTGGTGGCGAACGGGGCGGCCGATACCGTCACGCTCGGATCGTCGGGACGGGCACGAACGCGCGGCGACTCCGCTCGGCGGCCCGGCTGACGCGAGGCGGATGGGACCAGCATCCGCTCGTAGCCGGCCAGCAGCTCGCGCATCGAGGCGAGCAGCCGGGCCGAGAGCTCGGTGAGCGCCTGGAGATGCGGGTCGGGGGTTGGCGGCGGCGTGGTGTCCGCGGCGGGCCCGGCGACCGGGGCAGCCGCAGGGGCCGCGGGCGGGGAAACCGGCTCGTCCGGGGCGGCAAGGAGCGGCTCCGGCTCGCGGTCGGGCACGAGTTCGGACTGGATGTCGCGCAGCAGCCTGTCCATGTCCACCAGACGGGCCCCCAGTGCGCTCGATCCTCCGCTCGACACGGCCAGCGTCGCAGCCTACCGGCCCCGGCGGCGGCGTCTGGCCGAGCCGACCGGAATCGATTACGCGGCCGCGCCGAGCAGCGAGGCGGCCAGCTCGGCCACCTCGGTCGGCGTCCGGCCGACGCGCACGCCCTTGCTCTCGAGCGCCTCCGCCTTGGCCTTGGCCGTCCCTCGCGAGCCCGACACGATCGCGCCGGCGTGCCCCATGGTCTTGCCGGGCGGGGCGGTGAAGCCGGCGATGTAGGCCACGACCGGCTTGGTGACGTTCTCCGCGATGAAGTCGGCGGCGCGCTCCTCGGCGTCTCCGCCGATCTCGCCGCACATCACGATCAGCTCGGTCTCCGGGTCGTCCTGGAACAGGCCGATGATGTCGATGAAGTCCGATCCGGGCACCGGGTCGCCGCCGATCCCGACGATCGTGGAGTTGCCGAAGCCCTGCTGGGCGATCACGTTGCCGATCTGGTAGGTCAGCGTGCCCGAGCGCGAGACCACGCCGACGTTGCCCTCCTTGAAGAACGCGGCGGGGATGATCCCCACGTTGGCCTTGCCGGGCGAGAGAATGCCCGGGCAGTTGGGGCCGATCAGCCGCGCCCGGCGGTTCTTCTTGATCACGTTGAACGCGCGCAGCTCATCGTGGGCGGGGATGCCCTCGGTGATCGCGATGATCAGCTCGACGCCCGCGTCCTCGGCCTCGAGGATCGAGTCGGCGGCGAATCGCGGCGGGACGAAGATCATCGCCGTGTTCGCGTCCGTCGACGCCACGGCATCGTGGAAGGTGTTGAACACCGGGATGCCCTCGACGTCCTGGCCGCCCTTGCCCGGGGTCACCCCGCCGACGACCTGGGTGCCGTAGTCGCGGTTGCGCAGCGAGTGGAACGTGCCCTCGCGGCCGGTGATGCCGGACACGACGAGCTTCGTGTTCGAGTCGACGAGGATGCTCATGCCGGAACTCCCGCCGCGAGTTCCACGACCTTCTGGGCCGCCCCGTCCATCGTCGACTCGGCGAACACGTTGGGCAACTGGGCCTCGGCCAGCAGCTTGCGGCCCTCGATGTCGTTGGTCCCGTCCAAGCGCACCACGAACGGCACGGTCGGGCTGATCTGGTTGAAGGCCTCGATCAACCCGCGCGCCACCTCGTCGCAGCGGGTGATGCCGCCGAAGATGTTGAACAGCACCGCCTTGACGTTGGGGTTCGAGAGGATCACCTCGACCGCGCTGGTGATCGCCTCGGCCTTCGACCCACCGCCGGCATCCAGGAAGTTGGCCGGTGAGCCTCCCGCCTGGGCGACCACGTCGAGCGTCGACATGACCAGGCCCGCGCCGTTGCCGAGGATCCCGATGTTGCCGTCGAGCTTGACGAAGGTCAGGTCGCGTTCCCTGGCCATCCGCTCCTGCGGGTCCTCGGCCGAGGGATCGCGCAGCTCGGCGTTGTCGGGATGGCGGAACAGGGCGTTGTCGTCGAGGGTGACCTTGGCGTCGAGTGCCTTCACGTCTCGCTCGGGGGTGACGATCAGGGGGTTGACCTCGACCAGCGTGGCCTCCTCGGAGACGAACACGTCGTAGAGCTTGGTGAGCATCGCGCCCACCGGCCGGACCACGTCGGGATCGACCGCCGCCTCGAAGGCCAGGCGCCGGCCGTGGAACTCCTGGAAGCCGAGCAGCGGATCGACGTGCAGGCGGGCGATGGCCTGCGGATCTGAGTCGGCGACCTCCTCGATGTCCATCCCGCCCTTGGTCGAGAGCATGACCAGCGGCGCCTTGGCCGAGCGGTCGAACACGACCGAGGCGTAGTACTCCGACGCGATCTCCGAAGCGGCCTCGACCCACAGCTCGTGGACGGTCAGGCCACGGATGTCCATGCCCAGGATGGCCTGCGCGTGGTCGCGCGCCTCGCCCCGGTTCTGGGCCACCTTGATGCCGCCGGCCTTGCCCCGGCCGCCGATCTGCACCTGGGCCTTGATAACGCACGGGTAGCCGATGTCATCGGCCGCCGCGGCCGCCTCATCGACGGTCTGGGCATGGCGCCCGGAAGGCACGGGGACGCCGTGGCGCGCGAACACCTGCTTGCCCTGATACTCGAGCAGATCCATCCGCGGCTGGACTCTAGTAGGTCAAGTGCGAGGCGGGTCGCACGGCCGGGGAACCCTGGAAGCGCGGGAGTCTCTCGCCGTGGCATCATGGCCGCGCCATGGCGATCCCCAAAGAGATCACGTTCGTGACCTTCGATGTGTACGGAACCCTGATCGACTGGGAGACCGGGGCCTACGACGCGTTCAAGCGCGAGGCCGACCGGGACGGGTTCACGATCGAGCGGGATGAGCTGATCCCGCTGTTCAAGGAGGTTCAGAAGCAGATCCAGGCGGGCTCCTACGAGCTGTACGCCGAAGTGCTGCGGCGCACCGCGGTGCAGATCGCCAAGACGCTCGGCTGGCCGCTCGAGCCCTCGCGCGCCGGGTTTCTCCCCGACTCGGTCCAGCGCTGGCCGCCGTTCAAGGAGACCAACTCGGTGCTCCAGAAGATCGCCAAGAAGTACAAGGTCGGGCTGATCTCGAACATCGACGACAAGCTGCTCGGCCAGACGCGCCGCCACATGCCTCTCGACTTCGACCTCGTGGTCACCGCCCAGCAGGTCCGCTCCTACAAGCCCGACCCGGCGCACTTCGCCGAGTGCGAGCGGCGGATCGGCGGCAAGAAGGGCTGGATCCACGTGGCCGAGAGCTACTACTACGACGTCGAGCCGTGCCTGAAGCGCAAGGTCCCCGTGGTGTGGGTCAACCGCAGCAAGGAGACGCTCGAGTCGAGCCAGAAGAAGCCGGACGCCGAGGCCAAGGACCTGCGCGAGGCGGCGAAGCTCCTGGGCGTGTCATAGCGGGCTGCGCCGGATGCGGTCCCCATGCGCGCGCTGAGTGTCCACGCTGACCTGATCGTCTTCATCAGCCGCTTCTGGCAGACCACGTGCACCGCGGTCCGCGCCGGCGACGAGGGGTTCGTGATCGACTCGCCGGTCTACCCGGACGAGCTCGAGGCGCTCGGCGGCGTGCTCGAGCAGGCCGGGTTCCCGGTGTCGGGGCTGCTCGCCACCCACGCCGACTGGGATCACCTGCTGGGCCGCATCGCGTTCCCCGAGGCGTCGCTCGGATGCGGAGAGAGCACCGCGCAGCGGCTGGCCGCCGAGCCGGGTCAGGCCCAGCGCAAGCTGCGGGAGTTCGACGACGAGCAGTACGTGGACGACCGGCCGCCGCTGTCGCTGGGCGGGATCCAGTCGCTGCCGGTGCCCGGACGGCTGTCGATCGGCCCCGACGAGCGCGGGCACGAGTTCGAGCTGCACCCGGCGGACGGTCACACGGCCGACGGAGCCGCCTTTTACATCCCGTGGCTGCAGACGCTCGTGTGCGGCGACTATCTGAGTCCCGTCGAGATCCCCTGGCTGTCCCCCGGGGGGTCGGTCGAGGCCTACCTGGCCACGCTCGAGCGGCTGCGCGCGCTGCTCGAGCGGGCGCAGACGATCGTCCCGGGGCATGGACGCCCCCAGCCGAGCGCCGAGGCGCTACGGCTGCTCGAGGAGGACGTCGTGTATCTACGCGCACTTCAGACCGAAGGCGCCGACGCGCCGCTGCCAGCCGATCGCCGAACCAAGGCCCAGCGCCGCATCCACGCTCAGAACGTGGAGTTCGTGGCCGCTACTCGCCCGAGCTGATCACGGCCAGCGTGTCGCCGGTGGCCACTGAGGCCCCAACGGCGACCGGCAGCTCAGAGACCACGCCGGCCTTGTGCGCGGTGATCTCGTTCTCCATCTTCATCGCCTCGATCACCGCCACCAGCGCGCCTTCCTCGACCTTGGCGCCCTGCTCGACGGCCACCTTCAGCACCGTGCCCTGGAGCGGGGAAGCGAGGGTGTCGCCGCCGCCACCGCCGCCGCCGGCCCGGGCCTTCTCGCTGCGGCGGGGCGGCCGGCGGGTCGCGGCCGCACCCTCGGCGCCAGCAACCGGGGCCGAGCCGTTGACGGCGGCGCCCGCGAGCGGCGGCCCGATCACCTTTACGTCGAAGCGCTTGCCCGACACCTCGACCGTGTAGCTCTGCTCGACCGGCTCGCCCGCCTCCTCCGCCTCAGTGCCCTTCTCAACCTTCGGAAACGCCAGCTGCTTCAGCCACTCGCGGTCCTCGATCAGGTCGCGGCACGTCTCGGCGTCGTGCCACTGGCGGGTCTGGAGGATGGCCTGATGGAAGGGCAGGAGCGTCTTCAGCCCGTCGATCTGGTACTCGCCGAGCGCGCGCAGCATGCGCGCGGTGGCCTGCTCGCGATCGACGTCCCACACGATCAGCTTGGCCACCATCGGGTCGTACATCGGCGAGATCTCCGAGCCGGCCTCGACACCGGAGTCGACCCGCACCCCCGGACCGGCGGGCTCGCGATACGCCGCGACCTGACCCGGCGCGGGGGCGAAGTTCTTCGACGCGTCCTCGGCGTTGATCCGGCACTCGATCGCGTGCCCCCGCAGCTCGAGCTGATCCTGGCTGATCGAGAGCGGCTCGCCCGCGGCCACGCGGATGCCCTCCTTGACGATGTCGATCCCGGTCACCATCTCGGTCACGCAGTGCTCGACCTGGACGCGCGTGTTCATCTCCAGGAAGAAGTACTCGCCCTCCTGGAGCAGGCCTTCGATCGTGCCGGCGCCGGTGTAGGACACCGCGGCCGCGGCGTCCGTGGCGATCTTCCCGATCCGCTCGCGCAGCTTCTCGTCGACCGCCGGTGCCGGCGCCTCCTCGATCAGCTTCTGGTGGCGGCGCTGGAGCGAGCAGTCGCGCTCGCCAAGGTGGATCACGTTGCCATGCGTGTCGGCCAGCACCTGCACCTCGACGTGGCGCGGATCGGGCAGGTAGCGCTCCAGGTAGACGGTCGCGTCACCGAAGAACTTCTCGCCCTCGCGGGCGGCGCCCTCGAACGCGTCCTTCAGCTTGGATTCCTCGAGCGCCACCCGGAAGCCCTTGCCGCCCCCGCCGCCGGCGGCCTTGACCGCGACGGGGTAGCCGATCGTCTCCTCGATCACGCTCTGGGCGTCTTCGAGCGTGGCCACCGGCTCGGTCGTCCCGGGAACGATCGGCACACCGGCCTTCGCCATCAGCTCGCGGGCACGGGTCTTCGATCCCATCGCCTCGATGGCCGAGGCGGGCGGCCCGATGAAGGTGATGCCTGCCTCCTCGAGCGCGGCGGCGAAGGCCGCGTTCTCGGCCAGGAACCCGTAGCCCGGGTGCACCGCCTCGGCGCCCGAGCGCTTCACGGCGTCGATCAGCTTGTCGATGGCCAGGTAGCTCTCGGTGGCCGGCCCCGGCCCGAGCAGGAACGCCTCGCCGGCGCGCTTGACGTGCACGGCGTCGCGGTCGAGCTCGGAGTAGACCGCCACGGTGGCGATCCCGAGCTCCTCGCACGCGCGCATGATGCGGACCGCGATCTCGCCGCGGTTGGCTACTAGGACCTTCGAGAACATGCGGCGCGGGACTTTAGAGATTTGATTTGTCGGCGGCGCCTGACGGCGGCGCCTAATCAATTTCTCGGCGGTGCCTGACGCGGCGCGTTGGTCGCTGCTACGGTCCCAGTGTGCCCCACCGGGAGGCGATTCTCGATCCCACGGGTCAATCCGAGCGCGGCCGCGCCGCCGTCCTCACCGCGCGCGTTCGTGACCTCGCCGGCATCCGGCTCGGCCTGCTCGACAACACGAAGGCGAACGCGGCGCGCGTGCTCGAGACGGTCGCCGAGCAGCTTCGCGCCCAGCATCACATCGGCGAGGTGAGCACCTACACGAAGTCGTACTTCGGCACGCCCGTGGAGGAGGATCGCGCTCAGGAGATCGCCCAGAGCTGCGACGCCGTGATCGCCGGTGTCGGCGACTGAGGCTCCTGTTCGGCGGCCAGTTTGGCCGACGGGATCGTGCTCGAGCGGGCGGGAGTGCCGGCCGTCTCGATCTGCACCGACGCATTCGTGGTGCCGGCCCGGGCGATGGCGGACGTGCTCGGCCATCCCGATTTCCAGTTCGTGACCATCCCCCACCCGATCGCGAGCCTGAGCCCGGCCGAGATCGAGTCGAACGTGCAGCACGTCATCGACGACGTGGTCCGGATCCTCACCCAGGCATGACCGCGGCGCCTGAGCTGCCGGTCGTCGACATCGACGAGATCCGCCGGGTCATGGAGGACTACTTCGAGCGGGGGTGGACCGACGGGCTGCCGGTGATGCCCGTGACCGAGTCGGTTCTGGCCGAGTTCCTCGCCCAGACCGGGCGCGACCCCGACGAGGTGCTCCTCGCCATGCCCCACCTGAACCGTGAACTGACCGTGCGCGTGGCTGCGATCAACGCCGCCATGGCGGGTTGCCGTCCCGAGTACTTCCCGGTCGTGCTCGCGGCCTGGTCGGCGCTCAAGTCCGAGAACTACGTGACCCGCGGAATCTGGCAGAGCACCACCGGCACGGCCCCGATGCTGCTGGTCAACGGGCCGGTCCGCGGGCGGATCGGCCTGAACAGCCAGGGCAACGTGTTCGGGTCGGGCTTCCGCGCCAACGCCACGATCGGACGGGCGATCCGCCTGTCCGCGATCAACGCCTTCGGCCTGCGTCCCGGCGAGCTCGATCAGGCCACGCAGGGCAACCCGGCCAAGTACACGGCGTGCATCGCCGAGAACGAGGAGGAGTCGCCGTGGCTGCCGTTCCACGTGGAACACGGGTTCGAGCCCGAGGTCAGCACGGTGACCGCGATGACGATGCGCAGCGTGGCCCATATCGAGGCGCGCCACACGACGGTGCCCGACCAGCTGGCCCTCGACCTCGCCGGGACCATCTCGCGCACCGGCGCGCTCATCCACGAGACGATCAGCGCTTGCATCGCGCTCGGCCCGGAGCACGCGCACCTGTTCGCGCGCGCCGGCTGGAGCAAGGACGACCTTCGCCGGTTCGTGTTCGAGCACGCCGTGAACACGCGTGAGGCGCTGGCCGCGGCCGGCAAGGACGCGGTGTCCGGCAAGACGCGCTGGCGGCTCTCCTCAACGCACGCCGAAGCGGTTCCCGACAGCACTCCCGACGCCGACGTCGTCAAGGTGCTGGGGTCCGAGCAGGCGATCCAGATCGTGGTCGCGGGCGCTCACAACGCCGGCGTGTCCGCCGTGATCGAGACCTTCGGTCCGCGCGGCGGTCCTCCGGCGATCGCGCCCGTCAGATAGGCGCCCTGGCGGCGCAGCTCGGCCTGGAGCGCCTCGGCTTCCACATCGGCCACCGGAACGCCCTCGGACGCCGCGAGCGCCGCCGCCACGCCGGCGGCCTGCCCGGTCAACCAGCACTGGGGGATCTCGCGCATGAACGCCTGGGTCTGCGCGTCGCACGACATGTGACGCCCGGGCGCCAGCAGGTTGTCGAGATCGCGCGCCACCAGCGCGCGATAGGGCACCGACACGTTGGCGAACTTCTGCGAGGGCGACGGCGAGACGCCGATCTCGTCCTCGAACACCGTCCCCGCTCGCCAGTCCTCGATCGTCAGCTTGTGGCGGCCGAGCAGCCGGCGGGTGTGCCTGACCCCGATCTGCGGCGCCGACAGCATCAGCCAGGCGTGCTCGAACCCCGGAGCGTGGCGGCGGAAGTAGTCGAGGTGTCTCACCATGCGCCGGCGCGACTCCACCTCCACGCGGGTCAGGTCGGACACGTCCACCCCGCTGTAGCCGGTCAGCCTCGGCCCGAGGAACAGCGCCACGTCATTGCTCCAGCCGACGACCGGTCGCTCCACGAACCCCAGCTCGCCGCCGGCATCCTGCATCAGCTGCCGGTGGGCCTGCGGGTTCTCGCGCTTGAACGCGAGCCATCGCGCGAAGTCGACCCCGGCCCACAGCCAGCCCGTGTTCAGGCAGTGCGCGATTCCGCCCCCGCCGGTCTTGGCGTCGGCCTCGAACTCGAGACCGGCCCGGGCGCAGAGGTCGAGATCGCCGGTGGCGTCGATCACCACGCCGGCCAGGATCGCCCGGCGTCCCTCCTTGCTCTCGAAGGTCACGCCGCGCAGCCGGCGCTCCCCCTCTGGGAGCAGCGGCTCGGCCACCCAGGAATGGAGCAGGAACTTGACCCCGGCCTCGATCAGCATCTCCTGCGAGAGGTACTTCAGCCATTCGGGGTCGATCATCGGCGACCAGGTGACCGTGTCGCGGAACGCGCCCTGGCGCTCGCGCCAGTGGGCGACCGGCTCGGCCTCGGTCGACCCCCATAGGGCACGCGGCGCGCCCGCCACGGCATCCTCCGGGAGCCGCTGTAGAAGCTCGTGCCCGATCCCGGCGATGACCAGCTGCCCGCTCCAGTCGGTCATCCGGTCGATCCAGACCACCAGACCCCCGGTGGAGAGGCCGCCGAGGTGGTTGTAGCGCTCGACGAGCAGGACCTCCGCGGCGCCGGCGCGCCGGGCGGCCAGCGCCGCCGCGAACCCGGCCGGCCCCCCACCCACGACGAGCACCTCGGTCTCGGCGTGGACGGGGATTTCCCGCGCCGGTTCGGTCACCGTGCGCGGCTCGACCGGTGGCGCGGGCGTGAACGAGTCGTCCAGCGCGGCGTCCGTGGACATCGACGCGGTGCCCTGAGTGGTAGCTCTCCTCTTCGCCCCCTCCACGTTTGGCAGGAAACTCGGACATATCGCGAGTTTTATGCCAAACCCGGCCGGGCCGTCGCGCCGGCTACCGCGCGGTGAGGATCATGCCCGCCGCCACCGTGTCGTTCGACGCCTCATCGATCAGGATGAAGCTGCCGGTGGTGCGGTTGCGCGCGTAGGGGTCGACGATCAGCGGTGACCCGGTGCGGATCAGGACCCGCCCGATCTCGTTGAGCGCGAGCTCGTCGGTCGGCAGGTGATCCAGTGAGTTGACGTCCACGCGGTAGTCGAGCTCCTCCAGGCGGGCGCGGGTGCCGCGCGTGGTGTGCTTGATGACCAGGCGGGCGCCCGGCCGCAGCGGCTCCGGCCCCATCCAGCACACGACCGCTTCGAGCTCGCGGGCGGCGACCGGCGGGTCATCGGGCTCGACCAGCATGTCCCCGCGCGAGATGTCGAGATCGTCGGCCACGCGCACCGTGACCGACATCGAGGGGAACGCGGTCTCGAGCGGTCCCTCGAAGGCGTCGATGGCGGAGACCCTGGTCCGCTGGCCGCTCGGCAGCACCATGACCTCGTCACCGGGGTGCAGCACGCCGCCCGCCACCGTGCCGGCGTAGCCGCGGTAGTCATGGTGCGCGTCGGAGTTCGGTCGGATCACCCATTGGACCGGGAACCTCAGATCGTTCAGGTTGCGATCGGGAGCGATCACCACGTGCTCGAGGTGGTAGAGCAGCGGCGGGCCGTCGTACCACGCCATCTCGAGCGAGCGCTCGACCACGTTGTCGCCGAGCAGGGCGGAGATCGGGATGAACGTGATGTCGCTGATGTCCAGGCGGGCGGTCCAGTCGGTCAGCTCCTCGACGATCTGCTCGAACACCGCCTCGTCGTAGCCGACCAGATCCATCTTGTTCACGCACACCACCAGGTGAGGGATGCGCAGCAGCGAGGCGATGTAGGCGTGCCGGCGGGTCTGCTCGATCACGCCCTTGCGCGCGTCGACGAGGATCACCGACAGGTCTGCGGTCGACGCGCCGGTGACCATGTTCCGCGTGTACTGCTCGTGGCCGGGGGTGTCGGCGATCACGAACTTGCGCCGGGGCGTCTGGAAGTAGCGATAGGCGACGTCGATCGTGATTCCCTGCTCGCGCTCGGCCCGCAGGCCGTCGGTCAGCAGCGCCAGGTTCACGTAGCCGTCGCCGCGACGCTCCGAGGTGCGGATCACGTGCTCGAGCTGATCCTCGAGGATCGACTTGGAATCGTGCAGCAACCGCCCGATCAGGGTCGATTTGCCGTCATCGACCGAGCCCGCGGTGGCGAAGCGCAGCAGCTCGCTGGTGCGGGTACGCAGCGCGTGCCCGTTGGTGGCGGCTCCCGGAGTCACCGGCTCAGAAATATCCCTCGCGCTTGCGATCCTCCATCGCCGCCTCGGTCACGCGATCGTCGGCGCGGGTCTCACCGCGCTCGGTCACGCGCGTGGCGGCGATTTCGGAGACCACCTCGGGGAGGGTGGTCGCGAGCGAGCGCACGGCGCCGGTGCACGTCATATCGCCCACGGTGCGGTAGCGAACCGACGCCTCGAACGGCGTCTCGCCCTCGATCAGCTGCACGTGTGGACTGAGCGCGTAGAGCATGCCGTCGCGCTCGAACACCTGGCGGGAGTGGGCGAAGTAGATGTTCGGGACCTCGAGTCCCTCCTGCGCGATGTACTGCCACACGTCGAGCTCGGTCCAGTTCGAGAGCGGGAACACGCGCACGTGCTCGCCCTTGCGGATGCGGCCGTTGAACAGGGCCCACACCTCGGGACGCTGGCGCTTGGGCTCCCACTGACCGAAGTCGTCACGGAAGGAGAACACGCGCTCCTTGGCCCGGGCGCGCTCCTCGTCGCGCCGGGCGCCACCGAACGCGGCGTCGAAGCCATGCTCGGCGATCGCGTCGAGCAGGGTCACGGTCTGCAGGCGGTTGCGCGAGGCCCGAGGCCCGGTCTCCTCGACCACGCGGCCGCGATCGATCGACTCCTGCACGCTGGCCACGATCAGCCGCTCGCCGAGCGACTCGATCAGCCGGTCACGGAACTCGAGCACCTCAGGGAAGTTGTGCCCCGTGTCGACATGCATGATCGGGAACGGGAAGCGACCGGGGCGGAACGCCTTCTCGGCCAGGCGTAGAAGCACCAGCGAGTCCTTGCCGCCACTGAACAGCAGCACCGGGCGCTCGAACTCGGCCGCCACCTCACGGAAGATGTGGATCGATTCGGCCTCGAGTGTCTCGAGGTGTGACAGCTCGTAATGCAGGGGGTTCAACTAACTGGTCCTCTTCATTCGTGGATGCCGCACTCGGTCTTGTCGAGCCCCGCCCAGCGACCCTCGCGACCGAGGCCGGGACGGGTGCACGGCTCGCAGCCGATCGAGGCGTACCCCTGGTCGTGCAGCGGGTGGTAGGGCAACTCGTGGGCGAAGATGTAGCGCCAGAGGTCCTTCTCTGACCAGTCGGCGAGCGGGTTGACCTTCCAGATCCCCCGCCGGTCGTCGCGCTCGAGCTTAGCGGCACCGGCGCGCGTGGAGGCCTGCTCGCGGCGGATCCCGCTGATCCACGCGTCGACGTCGTCGAGCGCGCGCTCGAGCGCGTCGATCTTGGCCTCGCCGCAGCAGCGCGTCATCGTCCAGGGCTCGTCCGGGCTGCGGGCGTCGACGACCTCGATGCTCACGCCAAAGCGCTCCTCGAAGCGCTTCCAGGTCCCGAGCGTCTCCGGGAACAGCACGCCGGTATCGATCATGAACACGCGGGCTTCGGGCTCGATCTCGCTGAGCATATGCAGCAGCACGGACTCCTCCTTCTGGAAGGAGCAGGCCACCTTGAGCCGGGGATGGAAGCGCTCGATCGCGTACGCGAGCACCTCCTGGGCCGAGACGGTCTCGAGATCGGGGATCGCGACGCTCATGGGCTCAGACGGCGCATTCGCCCTCGCCGCGGATGACCTCGAACGGCGACTGCTTGGTCCAGTCGATGAAGTGGTTCATGTTCTCCAGGCTGAACTCGATCGGCATCGTGAGATCCTTGACCTGCGCCTCGAACTCCTGCGTCCCGACGCGGTCGACGAAAGCGTTGAATTCCTCGCCTTCCTGCCGTTCGGATTCGTAGAAGCGTACCCACCGCTGCACCGCCTCAGGCACGCGCTTGGCCGGCAAGCGAGCCTTGAGGCGCTGGCCATAGCGGACGTCGCCGCCCTCGTAGGCGCCGCCGACGTGCGGGATGTAGGCGGGGATGGTGTGCGCGCCGACCTTGATCGAGGCGCCGTAGAAGCCGATGTTCGCGATGTGGTGCTGGCCGCACCCGTTCGGGCAGCCGCTCATCTTGACGTGGATCCGGCGAGACAGCTCATCTGAGATCTGCATCTCGACCAGGCGCTCGTGGATGGCCTCGTTGAGCCCCATCGAGCTGGTGATTCCGAGCTTGCACGAGTCGGTGCCCGGGCAGCTCACCACGTCGGTGATCTCGTCCGCGCCGGCGTCGCCCAGCCCGAGTTCGCCGAGCGCCCGCCACACGTCGTAGACCGACTCGTCGCGGACCCAGCGCAGGATCAGGTTCTGATGGACCGTCGTGCGCGCCGCGCCACCTGTGTAGTCGCGCATGATCTCCGCCAGGCCACGCATCTGGTCGGGCGTCAGATCCCCGCGCGTCACCTTGACCTCGACGGTCGAGAAGCCGGTCTGGCGCTGACGCTGGACGTTGGTCTGCACGAAGTGCGTGAACTCACGGTTGTCGCCGTTGGGCGTGGCGAAGGTGTGCGGCTGGGCCGCCGCGTTCGCCTCTTCGTCGTGCTCGAACATGATCCTGTCGACGCTGAAGTCGCGCTCGTCGACCCAGTCGCCGCTCAGCTCGTCCTCGACCAGCTCGCGGAACTCGTCGATGCCGATCTTGTCGATCAGCACCTTGATCCTGGCCCGGGCGCGGTTGACCCGCAGCCATTCCTGGCGGTCGAAGATCCGGACGACCGCCTCGGTGATCTTCAGGTAGTCGCCGTTGTCGAGCTCGACGAAGTCGTAGAGCGTGGGCGCCAGGCGCGGCATGATCGACGTGCCGCCGCCGACCCGTACCTCCACCCCGCGCACCCCGTCCCGCACGCGCGGGATGAACGCGATGTCGTGGATCTTGGTGATCGCGTTGTCCTCGTCGGTGGCGGCGAACGCGGTCTTGAACTTGCGCGGCATCGCCTGCGTGGTGGGGTGACGGACGAAGTAGCGCACGTACGCGCCCGCGTACGGGGTGATGTCGAACAGCTCGCCATCGAGCGTGCCGGCGCGCGGATCGCCGGTCACGTTGCGCATCGTGTTCCCGCACCCCTCGCGGCTCGACAGGCCGGCGTCACCCAGGTCGCGGATCAGCGCGGCCGCGTCGGGCAGCGGCACGTGGTGCATCTGGATGTTCTGCCGGGTCGTGATGTGGCCCTTGCGGAGTGGGACGTACTTCTCGATCCCGTCGGCGAACGCGTCGAGCTGCTCCGGGGTCACACCCCCGAGCGGGAGCTTGACCCGGACCATCTGCACGTCAGGCTGGCGCTGGCCATAGACGCCCTGCTTGAGGCGGAACTTGATGAACTCGTCGTCCTCGACCTCACCGGCCAGGAATCGCGTGGATTCGGTGTCGAAGTCATCGAACTCGCGCTCGAGGATCGGGATGATGTGCCCGGGAACGTTCTCGAGCACCTCGGGATTCTCGAGTGATCCGGTGCGTGCGCTGTGCATCGGTCTTCCTTCCGGGTCGCGGGCGGACCACGGAATGTACCAAAACCCAATCGGCGTTTAGGCAATTCGGCGCAGACCGGGGATTTGTAGTCCGGGAAACGTTCCGGAAAGCACCGTGCCGCCGGCCGGGCAGGCAGCCGAAGCGACCACGGGAACAGTGGGCATCCGAAGAAAGTGACCGGCGCCGCGACGGTGGGGGCAACCGCCGCGGCAGCCGGCGCGCTCTGGGCCGGCGCCTACCCGGGAAGCGGCATCGACTTTGGGGGCCGAGCGATGCCGATCGAGGGTGTCGCAGCGGCGAGCGCGAGCCTGGGCGCGTCGAGCGAGACACGACGCAACGGCCACAACAAGAGGCGCAGCCTGACGGGTGACGCGACCCGCCAACAAGCACGACAGAAATGACCCCACATCATTGCGCCCCCAGGCACTATCTCCCGGCAAACCGCCGGTTGGCCGACCCACCAACTCACTGGACGCTCGCACAAGCGCCTGGGTCTGTCAAGCCAGCGTGCAGAAAAGGAACGCTTCCGTCACGCCCACGATGGCGCGTCATCCGGAGCACGAGTGACGCCCTCCTGGAGGGCGGCTCGCTGCCACGGGTTTCGCCGTGGCGCGGGCGGCGCCGGCCGTGGCGCGGTCTCGCGCATGAAGCGCTCGAGCGCGGCGACGACCGCGGCGGCCTCCTCCTCCGAGGCCGTGGGCGCGACGATCGTGAGCTTCGGCCGACGGTTCACCAAGTGCCTGAGCGTATCGTCCCCGGTCGTGCCCGAGCTCCCCGTGCTGGACCACGAAGCCGTGCTACAGGCGGTCTCCCCGGAGGTGGCGATCGACCGGGTCCGAGAGGCGCTGCTGCGCTTCCATGCGGGTGAGTGGGCGATGCCGGCCAAGGTCTATCTGGAGAGCCCGCCGTTCGGCGACTTCCGGGCCATGCCGGCGCGGGGCGACGGCTTGGCGCTACTCAAGTGGGTGACCTCGTTTCCCGGGAACCCGGAGCGGGGGCTGCCGACGGTGACCGGAGTGATCTGCGTGTCGAGCGCCGAGACCGGCGAGCCGCTGATGCTGCTCGACGCGCGCTCGGTGACCGCCCTGCGCACGGGGGCGGTGGCGGCGGTGGCGGCTCGCGCGCTGGCCCGGCCGGACGCCCGCACGGTGGGGATCGTTGGGTGCGGGCTGCACGGCACCTGGGCGGCGCGCTGCCTGGCGGCCGCCGGCTACGGCCCGGGCGTGTGCCATGACCCGCGCATCGCGGCGGCCGAGGCGCTGGCGCACGAGCTCGAGTGGCGGATAGGCACGCCGGTCGAGGCGCTCGCCTGCGACGTCGTCTGCTGCGTGACGCCGGGCAACGACGTCGTAGTTGATGCCGGCAGCCTCCACGCAGGGCTGCATCTGAACATGCTGGGCGCCGACGGGCCGGGGAAGGCCGAGGCGAGCGTCGGCGCCGTCGCCTCGTGCGTGCTGTTCTGCGACGAGTGGGAGCAGGCCTCCCACGGTGGCGAGCTGACCGGGGCGATCGAGGCGGGCCTCATCAGTCGCGAGCAGGTCACCGAGCTGGGCGCGGTCCTGGCCGGCGACGCGCCCGGGCGGCCGGGAGACGAGGCGGTCACGCTGTTCGACTCCACGGGGCTCGCCATCCAGGACCTCGCGGTCGCGTCGGCCGCGTTCGCCGCCTGGGAGGATCGCAAGGTCAGAGCCCAGACGGTGAGACTCTGAGCGCCTCGCCGCCGCTCATCGCCCGACGTCTGCACTGCCGGGACGCTGTCGCATAAAACAATCGCCATTGTTGGTGATCTACAACCAATTTCCGGTGCGTCGACCATGCGCGGCAGCCCCGGGAGTTGATTCGTGTCGAGTTGTCCGCGTAGTGACCATCGGGCGGAGCGTGAGTGTGGGCACGAAAAGTGGACGGATCTACGACCGTTGATGCCACGAAGCTGAACGTCACCGTTGCGTCGAGGAGGGATCCTGCTGGCGCGAGAGGTGAATCGCCGTCAAGGATGGCGTGCCGCCGCTCGGTGTCGGTGACGGACAACTGGGGTTGTGGGCAGCGTCGGCCCGTCGGGCCACGCGGGATCTCGATATCGGCTGGGCGAGTGCCGGTCACTCGCCCCTACCCATAGTCGTCGCACGGCCGACCGTGCAGACGCCTGTACATCAGGAGGCGCAATGTCTAGTTTGAAGGATCGGATGCCGTCGCCGGCGCTCGTGGTGGCGCTGGTGGCGCTGTTCGTCGCATTGAGTGGAAGCGCGGTGGCCGCAACCCGGCTGCTGGTGCACACCGGCAACATCGCCAACGGAGCGGTGACCGGTGAGAAGATCGCCAACGGCGCGGTCGGCGTCAACAAGCTCTCCCGGCGGGTCCGGACGGCACTGGCCACGGCCGGCCAGCCCCGCGGAACGGTCAGCGGCTCCCAGGGTCCGGCAGGGCCGCAGGGACCGCAGGGCACGACCGGCCCGCAGGGACCGACCGGGTTCGAGGGCGCGTTCTTCTCGCGCGAGACGTACACCGAGCAGATCGGCGTGGGCGCAATCGCCACCGCCGCGTGCGATCCCAACGACGCAGCCAAGTCGCAGAAGTACACGGCGATCAGCGGCGGCGTACAGGACACCGACGACAACACCGACATGACGACCAACAACAATCAGGTCGCCGTCGCGGCGTCGTTCCCCGGCCGCATGGATTGGAACACGGACACGCCGATGCCCGGGCGCACCGACGGGTGGATCATCCAGTTCGCTCACGTCGGCAACGCCGACACCAACCTCGTTGTGTGGGCGCTGTGCGTCCCCGTGGCGGACAACGGCGGGTCGTTCCCGATCAAGAGCAACTCGGCCACCGGCTGAGCGAGCTTGGCCCGCCCCGGCGCGCCGGGCGGGTTCTTGGTCGTTGGCTTAGCCCGCGAACAGCGCGAGCGCCTCGTCCTCGGACGGGGCGCTTTCGCCTGCTGTGGGGGGCGCACCCGCAATGCTCGCGAGCCCAGCGCCGGTGCCGGCTAGCGCTTCCTTGCGCGCCGGATCGTCCAGCGAAAGACGACCGTCGCCGCGGTGCCGCGCTCATCGGTCGCCCGCACGCGAACGGTTCGCGAGCCCGGGCGCAGCGGCGTGCCCGAGATCAGCCCCGTCCGATGGTTGATCGTCAGCCCGGCGGGAAGATCGGCGGCGGTGAACTTCAACCGCAGGCTGGCTGCATCGTGCCCGTTCACGCGCACGCTCACCTTCGTGCCGACGCGGCCGGAGTGATCGGTCAGCCGGCCCAGCCGCACGCTGTTCGTGACAGCCCGGGGGCCGTTCTCGGTCGCGGGCGCGGCCCCAGCGCCGTCGCACAGGGCCTGGCCGAGCGAGGCCGTAGGCGTGCCCAACCCCGAGGCCATGTCATAGCCGGGGCGGGCGGGGAACCCGGCGACGGAGTCAAAGGCGTTGCTCCCCGACGTGACGTCATGGAAGTCGGCCCCGTAGGCGTCAGCCGCAGCGCGGTAGAGGCCGGGGTTCAGGAAGCCAATCGAGTGGCCACCGCAGGCCGGTGAAGCGTCGGCGAGCGCGGCGAGCGCGGCCACGGTCGGCGCCGAGACACTCGTGCCGCCGACTGCCCGCCAAGATCCTTCGTAATAGGCGGCATAGCCCGTAAGTGGATCGCCGTCGACCGAGATGTCGGGAACCTCTCGGCACGCCACGCCCGAGGATCCGCAGGTCACGACCGGTTGAGGCCGCGCCACCGCGTCCTGGTACTCCGGGCGGCCCCACACGCTCGACACCCCGCCGCCCCCGGCGCCCAGCGGGTCGTTCCACACCACGTCGCCTGAGGCTTGCAGCGAGGTGGCGCCGACCGCGGTCACCCACGGCTGGCTGGCGGGATCGTCCACCGACCGCACGCCATCGCCACAGTCATCCGAGCCGTCGTCTCCTGAGGAGGCCAGGAACGACTGACCCTGGACGGCGGCCTCCTCGAACAGGGTGTTCTCGGCTGAGACGGGAACCGAGCCCTTCAGCGCGTCGCACAGCCCCCATGAGGTCGAGATCACCTCTGCCGCGTCGTCACCGACGATCCGGCTGTAGGTGTCGTAGGCGCCGCTGCCGGTGGGCGGGCCCTCGTACACCTTGATCGATGCCTGTGGCGCGAGCCCGATCAAGTCCTCCACGTCCATCGCGGCCTCGCCGCTGCCCGCGCCGCTGCCTGCTCCGCCGTCGACGTCCACGGTCGCCACGCTGGTGGCGGTCCCGTAGCACGCCTGGTAGGCGGCGATGTCGGCGGCGCTGAACGGCTCGAGCTCGTACACGGCGATCGTCACGCCGCGTCCCTCGTCCCCGGCGGCGTAATAGCCAGAAAGGCCATAGGCGGAGGCGATCTCATCGGCGGTGTGGGCTCCGGTCGAGGCCGCGTCGGCCTGGGCCGCCGCGCAGGGCTGCGGCCCGGCAGTCCGCGCAGCCCGCGGACGCAGTACGACCCTCGTGCGTCCCGTCCGAGTGGGATCGAAAACCAGTCCGGGGTCCACGGTCACCGACGCGTTCGGCGCCGGCGCATCTGACCCGATCACCGCTTGCACGAGGCGATCGACCCCCGCGTCCATCAGGGGCATCGCCAACGAGTCCGAGTCGCGATAGAGCGCGAGCGGCCGCGCCGAGGCCTTGCGTGACCCGGCCGCAACCGTCACCTCGAGCGCGAGCCGGTTGGTAGTGACGCCCCCGACCCTCACGCCTCGCGCGGCGAGCGCCGCTCTGACCTTGGTGATGGCACTCGTGCTCGCACCGAACCGGCGCGCGAACTGCGCGACCGTCAGATAGTGGCGATACAGCGGCGATCCAGGGGTCGTGACTGCCACCGCGTACGCCGCCAGAGCGGACGCGTTGCGCGGCACCATGGCTACTGTGGCGTGAAAAGTCGTCACCCTCGAGGTCGCTTCGGCTGGGGACGCCCCACCGCCCAGGATGGCAGTCGACGTCAGCGCAGCGATGAGCAGTCGGTTACAGCGGGGCCCGAGCATGCCCGTCCTATCGACGGACTGGGCCAATCAGCCATGAAAGTCGCTCTCGCCCCGGACGGCTATCCGAACAGTCGAGTGCCGCTGTCTCGAGACTGACCGAGGGGGCCGGTCAGAGCGGGATGTTGCCGTGCTTGCGGCGGGGCCCTGGTTGGCGCTTGTTCTGGAGGGTCTCGAGCGCCGTGATGATCTTGGGACGCGTCTCGTGCGGGATGATCACGTCATCGATGTAGCCTCGCTCGGCCGCCACGTAGGGATTGGCGAAGTGGGCCTTGTAGTCGTTGATCAGCTTCTGCCGGCGCGTGTCGGGCGTCGGCGAGCTCTGGATATCGCGGCGGTAGATGATGTTGACCGCGCCCTCGGGCCCCATCACCGCGACCTCGGCCGTGGGCCAGGCGAAGTTGAAGTCGGCCAGCATGTGCTTTGAGGCCATGACGTCGTAGGCGCCGCCGTAGGCCTTGCGGGTGATGATCGTGATCTTGGGCACCGTCGCCTCGGTGTAGGCGTAGAGCAGCTTGGCGCCGTGGCGGATGATCCCGCTCCACTCCTGCGCCGTGCCCGGGAGGAAGCCGGGGACGTCGCAGAAGGTGATCAGCGGGATGTTGAACGCGTCGCACGTGCGCACGAAGCGCGCGCCCTTGACCGAGGAGTCGATGTCGAGGACGCCGGCCAACTGATTTGGTTGGTTGCCAACGACGCCCACCGTGTATCCGTTCAACCGCGCGAAGCCGCAGATCAGGTTGCGCGCGTAGTGCTCGTGGACCTCGAAGAACTCGCCGTCGTCGACGACCAGACGGACGATGTCGCGCATGTCATACGGCTTGTTGGAGCTGTCGGGGACGACGTGGTCCAGCTCCTCGTCCATCCGCAGCGGATCGTCGGTCGGCTGCACCCGGGGCGGCGTCTCCAGGTTGTTCTGCGGGAGGAACGAGAGCAGGTACCGGGTGTCCTCCAGGCACGCGTCCTCGTCGTCAGAGGCGAAATGGGCCACGCCCGACTTGCTGTTGTGCGACATGGCGCCGCCCAACGACTCGAAGTCGACCTCCTCGCCGGTGACCGTCTTGATCACGTCGGGCCCGGTGATGAACATGTGCGAGGTCTCCTTGACCATGAAGATGAAGTCGGTCATGGCCGGGGAGTACACGGCGCCGCCGGCGCACGGACCCATGATCAGGCTGATCTGGGGAATGACCCCGCTGCACATCACGTTGCGGACGAACACGTCGCCGTAGGCGCCGAGCGAGACCACACCCTCCTGGATCCGGGCCCCGCCCGAGTCGTTGATCCCGATCACGGGGCAGCCGATCTTGGCCGCCAGATCCATGATCTTGCACATCTTCTCGCCCATCACCTCGCCCAGGGAGCCCCCGAACACGGTGAAGTCCTGGCTGAACACGCACACCCGGCGGCCGTCGATCGTGCCGTGGCCGGTCACGACCGCGTCGCCGTAGGGCCGGTTCTTCTGCATGTCGAACTCGTGCGTGCGGTGGCGCACGAACACGTCGAGCTCCTGGAAGGAGCCGGGATCGAGCAGCTTCTCGATCCGTTCGCGGGCGGTGTACTTGCCGCGCTCGTGCTGCTTGGCCACGGCCTGCTCGGAGCCGGCGTGGATCGCCTCGTGTCTCAGGTGCTCGAGCTGGTCGAGCTTCTCGGTATAAGTCTCAGGGGCCTTGTCGCGCATGGGGGCGGCGAGTTTATGGCGTTGTGATCCAACCATGAGCCACCATCCCGCTTGCCCCGCCGCTGCAAGATGCGATACAACTTCGCGATCTTGCAGGAATCGGCGCGTCGGCGCCGACGCCGTACGACATAGAGCCGAATCGCCGAGTCATCCGTGGCCGGCGAACGGAGGACCCAAAGCGACCCAATCTGGGGGCGCGGGGGCGAATCGCCGCCACTGTGCGGCGTAGCGCGTTGCGCGAGCCCGTCAGCTAACTCCGCAGGCTCACGAAGAAGGAGGAGTTGGTGGACACAGGACGTGACCTCGCTTGCCCTGCCCTGTGGCAGGAGTCGCTCGAGCGCTCGCTTGCACGACGTGGCCGACCCACCCGCAGCTCACTCGAGCTGTTCCATCTCCGCGCCGAGCGAGACCTCTCGGAGCCCCAGGTTCTCAGAGAGTCGCTCATGTACTCGCAGCTGCGCCGCTCTGCGGCCACCCGGCGACCGTCGATGGTCGTGCCCGGCGCCGGCGGGATCTCGGCCCTCGCGCTGCTCGCGGCGACCACGCTTCCTGGTCTGCTGGGCGGTCGCGCCGGCGCTCACCCCGCGGCCAGCCACATCGCCGACGCCACCGACGCACGGCAGGCCGACGCCACGGTGGCCGGGCTCGCCACCGACCCGAAGCTCGCCACCAAGGCCGCAACGGTCAACACGACCGAGCCGCCGGCCGCCGCCACCACGCAGAGCGCGCCGGCCGAGCCATCGCACGTGGTTCACGCGCGGACGATCGAGCATCCGCACGCCAGCGCCCCGGCTGCACCCCATTCCTCGACCACGACGAAGCATCTCGCCCTTGCCCATGACGCCGCCGACCACCATCCCGGCACGACCGTCGCCCATGCGCTGAGCGGAGGGGCTGCGCCTACCGCGCCCAAACTCGCCGCCGCAGCGCCTCGGGTGCCCGCGGAACCCCAGCCCATCGGGCACCCGAGCACGGGCGGCGGCGGGATCGAGGCCGCCTCGCGAACGCACTCGCCTACGCGGGCCGCGCATGTGCCGGTGACAGCGCACGCGCCGACCCATTCGGGCGGGACGGCGAGCACCCATCCGACGAGCACGCCGCATCCGGTGAAGTTGAGTCACCCGGTGAACCCGAGCCATCCGAAGCCGGTCACATCCACCCATCCCGTGAGCACGGTCAAGGCGGCGCCCAAGAAGCCCGCGCCCGCCGCGCCGCCGGCGGTGGCACCGGGTCACTACGTCAACCCGCTGGCCGGCGCCCACGTAACGCCCGAGCGGATCGATCAGGGCGTCGACTACTCGGGATCCGGTCCGCTCGGCGCGATCGGCGACGGCAAGGTCACCTACGTGGCCACCAGTGGGACCGGGTGGCCGGGGGCGTTCGTCGAGTACCAGCTAACCGACGGCGCCGACGCCGGCCGGTACGTCTACTACGCCGAGGGTGTCGCGCCGGCATCGGGACTGCGCGTCGGTCAGAGCGTGCGCGCGGGACAGCCGATCGCCCAGATCATCGCCGGCAACTCGAGCGGCATCGAGATCGGCTGGGGCGCCGGAGTCGGCACCGAGACGTATGCCATGCAACATGGCCAGTGGGCCGGAGGCGACGACGCCGACAGCGTTCCGAGCCCGGCCGGCAAGGATTTCTCGGCCTTGATCGCGGAGTTGGGCGGGCCGCCCGGAAAGATCGAGGGCTAGGCGCGCGAGAAGGGACGGTGGTGGGCCTGGCCGAGGCTGTCGAGGGCCGCGGCCAGGGCGGCCTCGGTGGCCGCGACGGCCTGCGGAGGGCCCTCAGGCGTCGGTGGCCCCTCGGCCAGGGGTAACTCGTCGGCGACCGGTGGCGCCTCGGCGACGGGTAACTCCTCGACCGCCGGTGGCTCCTCAGTGGCCGACGGCTCCTCGATCGCTGTCGCCGGCGGCTCGGCTGACGGCTCCGGCCCGCGCAGGAAGGCCCGCAGCCGGGCGAAGCGGCGCGGACGTTGCGGTGGCGCCTCCTCGGCCGGGGCCTCCTCGGCGCGGCGCCTCCTCGGTCGGGGCCGCGGTGACCATCTCGGCCTCCGACTCCCCGATCGGCTCCGGCGGCGGAGGCTTCTCGACGGGCTCTGGTGTCGGAGGTTCCTCGCCCTCCGACACCGCGGTCAGGATCACCTTGGTCCCCCATCCGGCGGGCTCGATCCGCACCGTGCCGCGTGTGCGCTCGCCCTCCCAGGCAACGGCGGTCTCGGGATCGAGGCGGGTGATCCGGATGTCTCCGAACCGGTCCAGATGACGGGCCAGGGAAGCGGCGTCACTGCACTCGGCCCACAGCTCGGGTGGCGACTTGACCAGGGTTCGGCTTGCCTGGAGCTCGGTCATGGGTGGTGGTTTCGCCCGCTCCAGCGCGACTCCTCTAACGTGATCGCGATGCAACGGCGACGCCTGGGAGCCGCCGGACCGGCCGTTTCGGCGATGGGACTCGGCTGCATGGGGATGTCCGGGATGTACGGCCCCGCCGATCGCGAGGAGAGCATCGCCACGATCCACGCGGCGCTGGACGCCGGCGTGACGCTGCTCGACACCGGCGATTTCTACGGGATGGGCCACAACGAGATGCTGATCGCCGAGGCGCTGGCCGGCCGTGACCGCGAAGAGGTGCTGATCAGCGTGAAGTTCGGCGCCCAGCGCGGCCCCGACGCAAGCTGGCTTGGCTACGACGCGAGCCCGGCCGCGGTCAAGACCGCGCTGGCCTACTCGCTGCAGCGCCTGCGCACCGACCACATCGACGTCTACCGCCCGGCCCGGCTCGACGCGAGCGTGCCGATCGAGGAGACGGTGGGCGCGATCGCCGAGATGGTGCAGGCCGGCTACGTGCGCCACATCGGCCTCTCGGAGGTCGGCGCCGAGACGATCCGACGGGCCGCCGCGGTGCACCCCATCTGCGACCTCCAGATCGAGTATTCGCTGATCTCGCGCGGGATCGAGCGCTCGATCCTGCCCGTCTGCCGCGAGCTCGGGATCGCCGTGACCGCCTACGGAGTCCTCTCGCGCGGGCTGATCAGCGGCCGCTACCGGCCCGACGCGCAGCCGGCGGGCGGCGACATCCGCGGCCGGATGCCCCGCTTCCAGGGCGACAACCTCCAGCACAATCTGGCTCTCGTCGACGAGCTGCGCGGGATCGCCGAGGCCAAACGCGCCACCGTGGCCCAGGTCGCGTTCGTCTGGGCCCTCTCGCGCGGCGAGGACATCGTGCCGCTGATCGGCGCCCGCCGCCGCGATCAGCTGAACGAGGCGCTCGGGGCGCTCACGCTCGAGCTGAGCCCGGACGAGCGCGAGCGGATCGAGCAGGCGATCCCGCCCGACGCGGCGGCCGGGGACCGCTACGGCGCGCCCCAGATGGCCGACCTCGACAGCGAGCGCGACTAAGAGTCTGTCTCGATAGCCCGGCGTGCGTGGCTGGCGAGCGCCGGATCAAGCGGGGCAGGGACGCAGGAGTCGATGCGTAGCGGAGCTACGTGAGACTCCGAGGACGCAGCATCCGCGCAGATCCGCCGCCGCCAGACGCGTGCGACGGGTTTTGAGACAGGCTCTAAGAGCCGGGCAACACGAACAGCACGAGCGGGAGCGTCCACGGCTCGCCGCTCAGCGTCAGCTCCGTGGTCCCAACCCGCCGCCACCCTCGGTGCTCGTAGAACGCGATCGCGCCCCGGTTGTGCTCGGCGACGTCGAGCACGAGGCTGAGGCCGTGCTCGCCGGCGTGGTGCTCAGCGCCGTCCAGGAGCGCACTGCCGACGCCGCGTCTGCGGGCCGCGGGAGCGACGAAGAACCGCGACACCACGGCCAGCCGCTCGAGCGGGATTGCCAGCGCCTCGCGCCATTGCCAGCGCTCGCGCGAGGCGTCGGTGCGATGCAGCGAGAGGTGGCCGAGCAGGCGACCGGCGTCCTCGGCGACCCAGGCGGCGATGCACTCGCGGCCGAGAAGCCACCGCACGGGCTCGGCCGGCCACACGGCCGGATAGCGATCGACCGGATAGACGTCGCGCAGGAGCGCCACGCAACGCTCCACGTCCTCCTCCCGCCGCGGACGGAGCATTCCCCCAGGCTAGTAGGTGGGGTTAGGACCCTTTCGAGACGACCAGCGCGACCTTGCTCCCGGCGCGCAGGCTGCGGCCGGCGCGCGGGGTGCTGCTCATCACCCGGCCACGGCCGATCTTGTGCGAGCTCACGTGCCTGATCTTGCCGGGCTTGCAGTGAGCCTTGCGCAGTGCCTTCTCGGCGGCCGCGAGCTTCATGCCCTTGATCTTGGGCACCTTGCACTTCGCGGTCGGTGGGGTGGTGGGAGCGGGCGGGGCGGGCGGCCGGTAGACGACGACCACCTGCGCCTGAGAGGTGGCGCCGGCGCCGTCGGTGGCCAGCGCGGTGATCGTGTTCGATCCCTGGCTCAGGGGCACCTGCGCGGTCCACGAGCCGTCGGAGGCGACCGGAACCGCCTGCCCTCCGACCATCAGTGACTTGACCCCCGAGCCGGCGTCGGCGATGCCCGTCAACGTGATGTTGGGGGTGGCCACGGTGGAGCCGCTGGCAGGCGAGGTGATCTGTACCTGGGCGGGCTCGAAGCGGTCCTGCGCCGCGAGAGCCAGCGCGCTGACGTCGGCCAGCGTGTAACCGATCGAGTACACGTAGCTCAGGCTGGCGCTCCCGCCGGCGGGCACGGTCAGGAGCTGGTGCTCCTCGAGCTCGCTGCCGGTGGCGAAGCGCAGTCCGGAGGGGACCCTGCCGAACGTGATCGCTCCGAAGCCTTCGCTCGGATCGCCGTCCGGGGCAGTCACGTTGGTGCGCAGGAGAATCGACCCGGGCGCCGAGCTGGTAGCCGGCACCGAGGAGCCCGCGGTGTACTGCGTGAAGCCGCTCTGTCCGGGGAACTGCCAGCCTCGCTCGCTGTCGGCATTGCCGGCCACGCCGGCGTAGTCGTCGTAGAGCAGGTCGAGCGAGTGGCCGTGCCCGTCGGTTGAGGACCAGGTGTCGGTCAGCGTGATCATCCGGCCGCCGTCGCTCGTCGTGACGACGCGCTTCAGGCTGACGCCGGTGTCGTCGAAGCTCAGACAGTTGGCCGCGTTCGGCAGGTACGGGTCGGTCCCGTCGCAGCTGACGTAGGACTCCTGAGATGTGGAGGAGATCGACCCGGTGGCGGGGTCCCAGTCGACGGACACGCTCAGCGACGGGAAGCCGGTCAGGTCCTGGCTCCCGTTGTTGCCTAAGGTCCGCGGGAACAGGTCCTGGGCCGCCGGGGCGTCGTAGGCGTTGCGGCCGTCGATCTGGACCTCCGAGCGCCCGCCCCAGATGTTCAGGTCGTCGTCCAAAAGCGATCCCGCGCAGTCGATCGGGTAGTTGCCGATGTCGAAGGCCTGGTCGACGGGGGCCGCGTAGGGTCCCCCGCACGCGCCGACCCCGGGCGCGGAGGCGGGCGTCCCCGGCGCCTTCCAGGCGGCGAACGACGTGAACGTCATCCCGTTGACGTAGTAGTCGTACGGCTCGCCGTTGTTGGGCCCACCCGAGATCGTGGGGAGCAGGGCGATTTCGGCGACCGCGACCTGGGGACCGGCGAACTTGGTGAGGTCGCTGCTGCTCCCGGCGTTGTGCGGAACGGCGCGCAGCCGGCAGGCGTGGCCGACGAGCGGGCGCAGCTGGGGAGCGGATGCACCGGTGGGGGTGGCGAACGTCTGCTGGGCCGACACCGCCAGGTTGCTGGCCAGGGTCTTGAACTGGGATGGAGGCGAGCCGTAGTAGCAGACGATGTCGACCCGGTCTCCGGCCGTGGCGCCCGGGGCGGTGCCGGTGACGGCCAGCGTGGTCGGCTGGTTGTCGTAGGAGATGAGGTACGGGCTGTTCGCGGGCGTCCCGCTCGCGTTCGAGGTCCAGGTGGCGATGTTTGTCGCGGTGACCGTCGCCTGCGCAGCGGCAGGGGCCACTCCCAGCGCGGCGACGACGACGATGGCGGCTATCCAAAGCCTCGGCAAATCGAGGGTCCCTTCAGGCTCCGTTGACTCCCTCCGCCTGTGCAACTACCGCTGGGGGCAGCGCAAACTCGCGCCCCTGCCACGGGGTGAGGAGGAGGTTATCGGGCATATCGGCACCGGATGGCGGTTCCTTTAGCCCTGCGCGGAGGAAATCAGCACAAGTCCGCCGTGCGCGGGCAGGACCACGTGTCCGGGCGCCGAGACGAGCCGCAAGCCCCACCCGCGCGTGCTCGCGGTGCTGCCCAGGCCCCCGCCGCCGATCGGCACCACGCGCCGAGCGCCTCGGGGCACGGCGAGCACACGGCCGCGATCGTCTGGATTGACCGCGACCTCACCGTGGGCGTAGCGGCGAACGTACACGCCGCCGGCCTCGCGCAGGGCGTCGATATTCGCCGGCGGCGGGCCGAGCGCCGGGCCGAGGTCGACTCCGTACTCCGGGAACCACTGCGGCTCGGAGCCGATGTCCATGTTCACGAACGTGTGCGAGCCCTTGATCAGGAGGTAGGAGCCGAGCACGAAGCCGCGGGCGCGCATGTCGCCAGGGCTCAGATAGGACTGGGCGATCAGCACCTTGCCCCGCCGCACCAGCGACAGCGCGCGCGTCATCTGGAGCCTCCAGTCGCCGGGCGCATAGAAGCTCTGCGGGCCGCCCTCGGCAAAGCCCTCGATCATCACCCCATCGGGGATGGCGTAGTCGGTGCGCTCGCGGGTGGTGATCCACGAGCCGGCGTTGGGGATGAACCACAGCTTTCCGCGCAGGCGCCGCTCCTCATAGCGCATGAAGGAATCGATGCGCGCGGTCCACGCCGCCTCGCCCACGAAGTACTGAAGCGGTGGGGAGAAGCCGTTCGCCCCGAGGTACTGAGGCACGCTCAGCGAGTCGGCGAACACGCCGTCATCGCCGAGCAACGATGCCTCGTAGAGGACGCGGCGCGCCCAGTAGGCGCGCCAACCGCTGTTGGGGTTCATCAGATACCAGCCCCACTGGGTCTGATAGACGCGCCGCCCGCCCTGGTGCCAGAACCACGACTCGTGCCGTGTCACGAAGCCAAAGTCCGAGGCCCAGCGGTTGCCGATCCGGAACGGGACGGGTCCGTCGCCGATCCCCAGCCGGTAGTGCAGGACGAGGAAGCCTGGGTTGACCCCGCGCAGCCGCCCGGCCGTCTGGCGCGAGACCTTCTGGGTGCCGTCCACGTGCCCGGCCACGAAGCGGACCTGAGCGCCGGTCATCGAGTCCGGCAACTGGTCGTCCCACACGTGCACGGCGGCGCCCGTGTTCGGGATCGGTCGCAGCGCCCAAGCGACCGACGGAGCTCCCAGCGCCGCGAGCGCGACGAGCGCCGGTCCGAGCAGGCGCCTCAAAACGTCGGCTGGTACTCCCCGAAGACGTCCCTCATCGCACCGCACACCTCGCCCAGCGTGCAGCGGTCCTTCAGCGCCGCGCGCAACGGCGGCAGGAGGTTCTCGGTGGAGTCGGCCGCCGCCCGAACCTCCTTCAGCCGGCGCTCGACCACCTCACGGTCGCGATCTGCCTTGAACGCCTTCAGGCGCTCCACCTGCTCGCGCTCGGACTCCGGGTCGACGCGCAGGATGTCCGGCACCTCGGGCTCGCCCTCGTCGACGAACTTGTTCACCCCGACCACGATGTCCTGACCGGTCCGGTAGCGCTCGTGGTAGCCGAAGGCGGACTCCTCGATCTCGTTCTTGATGAAGTCGATCGCCTCCACCGAGCCACCCAGGCCGTCGACCTTGTCGATCAGCTCCAAGGCCCGGGTCTCGATCTCGTCGGTCAGCGCCTCCACGAAGTACGAGCCCGCGAACGGGTCGACGCTGTCCGCCGCCCCCGACTCGTAACCGATGATCTGCTGGGTGCGCAACGCGATCTTGGCCGCCCGCTCGGTGGGCAGGGCCAGCGCCTCGTCGAAGCCGTTGGTGTGCAGCGACTGAGTGCCGCCGCACACGGCCGCGAAGCCCTGGAGCGCCACTCGGACGATGTTGTTCTCGGGCTGCTGGGCGGTCAGCGTCACGCCGCCGGTCTGGGTGTGGAAGCGCAGCCGCCAGGAGCGCTCGTCCTTGGCCTCGAAGCGCTCGCGCATGATCCGCGCCCACATCCTCCGCGCGGCACGGAACTTCGCCACCTCCTGGAAGACGTTGTTGTGGCCGTTGAAGAAGAAGGCCAGGCGGGGGGCGAAGTCATCGATGGCCAGGCCGGCGTTGAGCGCGGCCTGCACGTAGGCGATCCCGTTGCACAGCGTGAAGGCGACCTCCTGCACGGCCGAGCAGCCCTTCTCGCGGAAGTGGTAGCCGCTGATCGAGATCGTGTTCCAGCGCGGGATCCGCTCGCGGCAGTAGGCGAACAGGTCAATGGTCAGCCGGATCGCGCCGTGCGGCGGATAGATGAAGTTACCCCGCGCGATGTACTCCTTGAGGATGTCGTTCTGCGTGGTGCCACGCAGCTGCTCGGCGGGCACGCCCTGCTCCTCGGCCACGAGCTCGTACAGGAGCAGGAGCACCGAGGCCGGCGCGTTGATCGTCATCGAGGTCGAGACCTGGTCGAGCGGGATGTCGTTGAACGCCGTGCGCATGTCGTCGATCGAGTCGATGGCCACGCCGGTGCGCCCCACCTCGCCCAGACAGCGGGGATCGTCCGAGTCCAGTCCGAGCTGGGTGGGCAGGTCGAAGGCCATGGACAGCCCGGTCGAGCCGTGCGCCAGCAGGTAGCGGTAGCGCTCGTTGGACTCCTTGGCGCTCGCGTACCCGGCGTACTGGCGCATCGTCCACAGCCGGCGGCGGTACATGTCGGGGTGGATGCCCCGGGTGTAGGGGTACTCGCCCGCCCCGCCGAGTTGCTCGGCGAGGTCGTCGGGCAGGTCCCCTTCGCCATACAGCTGCTTGATCTCGATCCCGGAGTCCGTGAACCGCCTGGGGTCATCGGGACCGACGATCGGAGCGATCGTGCGGTGCTCGTCGGCCGTGGCCATGTCCGCGAGGTTACCCTTGAAGCGTGCAAATCCGCGTCAGACTGTTCGCCGGGTTGCGCGAGCGCGCCGGTTCGGGTGAGCTCGAGATCGAGCTGCCCGACGGGGCGCTCGTGGCCGACGCGCTCGAACGCATGCGTGCCTTCACCGAGGGCGTTCCGGTCGTGATGGCGATCAACCACGAGTACGCGGACCCCGCGTCACCGCTGCACGCGGGCGACGAGGTCGCACTGATCCCGCCGGTGTCGGGCGGCTCGATCGGCGCACTCCACGTCCGGCTGACCGGCGAGCCGCTTCGGCTCGACCCGCTGATCGAGATGGTCCGCGACCCGCGCGCCGGCGCGGTGGTCACGTTCCTCGGC
The DNA here is from genome assembly GCA_963834625.1 of uncultured Solirubrobacterales bacterium. Lineage (GTDB taxonomy): Bacteria > Actinomycetota > Thermoleophilia > Solirubrobacterales > Solirubrobacteraceae > Palsa-465. The sequence goes on from CAWICM010000003.1 coordinate 1,128,823, forward strand.
GTGACGCGCGAGGCGGCCGAGCTCGAGTACGAGGCCTACGCCGAGATGGCCGAGCCGCAGATGGCCGAGATCGTGGCCCGAGCGCTCGAGCGCCACGGCCTGTGCGCCGCCGCGGCCGAGCACCGCGTGGGCACGGTGCCGTTGTCCGAGCCCTCGGTGGCCATCGCGGTGTCGGCTCCGCATCGCGACGCGGCATTCGCCGGCGCGCGGGAGATCATCGACGAGCTCAAGGCCCGGGTCCCGATCTGGAAGAAGGAGGAGGGCGAATGGGTGCCAGGGGTGACGCCGCCGCCGCAGGCCTGAGGTCGCTGCCCGCGGTCCACGAGCTGGCTGCGCGCCTCGACGCTCCCCACGCTCTGGCCGTGGCGGCCGCCCGCCGTGCCATCGATGATCATCGAAGGGCCTGGCTGGCTGGCCAGCCAGGCTCGGGGGATCCGGAGGATCGCTCGGGGGATCCGGAGGATCGCTCGGGGGATCCGGGGGATCGCTCGGGGGATCCGGGGGATCGCTGGGGGGTGCCGGGGGATCTGCTGGCGCGGGCGCGCGAAGTCCTCCTCACGCTCGAGCGACCCTCGCTGCGGCGCGTGATCAACGCCACCGGCGTGGTCCTCCACACGAACCTGGGACGCGCCCCCCTGGCGGCGAGCGCGCGCGAGGCGGTGGCGCGGGCCGCGGAGGGCTACTCGAACCTCGAGCTCGACCTGGGGGCGGGTCAGCGGGGCAGCCGGCATGCGCACGTCGAGAGCCTGCTGTGCGAGCTGACCGGGGCGGAGGCGGCGATCGTGGTCAACAACGGCGCCGGGGCGGTGCTGCTGGCCGCCGCCGCGCTGGCCGGGCCCGGCCGGGGGATCGTGGTCGCGCGGGGACAGTTGGTCGAGATCGGCGGCGGCTTCCGGATCCCCGAGGTGATCGCCCAGTCCGGTGCCCGGCTGATCGAGGTGGGGACCACGAACCGGACCCGGCTCGGCGACTACGAGCGGGCGCTGAAGGCCCACGAGGACGTGGGCGCGATCATGCGCGTGCATCAGTCGAACTTCCGGACGGTGGGGTTCGTGGAGGACGTACCGGTGGAGGCCCTGTGCGAGCTCGGCGTGCCGGTGATCGACGACGTCGGTTCGGGCTGGCTGGCTAGCCAGCCAGGCTCAATCGCAGAGGGAGGCGAACCGCTCATCCAGGACTCGATCGCGGCGGGCGCGGCGCTCGTGTGCTGCTCGGGCGACAAGCTTCTCGGCGGCCCCCAGGCCGGGCTGATGGTCGGCCGGCGCGAGGCGGTGTCGCTCGCCCGCCGGCATCCGCTGGCACGCGCCCTGCGGATCGACAAGCTGTCGCTGGCCGCGCTGGAGGCGACGCTCAGGCTGTACCGCGAGCCCGACCGGGCCCGGGCCGAGATCCCGGTGCTCGCCATGCTCGACGTCGCCGAGGGCGAGTTGGCGGAGCGGGCACGGCGGATCGCCGAGGCCATCGGCGCCGGAGCGCGGATCGTGCGGACGGTCGGGCGGGTGGGCGGTGGGGCGTTGCCGCTGCTCGAGCTCGAGGGGCCGGCGGTGGCGCTCGAGGGCGACCCCGCGGCGCTCGCGCGGGCGCTGCGCGAGCACGAGCCGCCGGTGATCGGCCGCATCCACGACGAACAGGTGCTGCTCGACCCGCGCACGCTGACCGAGGACGAGGTGCCGCTGGTGGTACGCGCCGCTCGAGGCGCACTCGGCGCATGAATCCGCTGACGCTCGGGACCGCCGGCCACATCGATCACGGCAAGACCGCGCTGATCCGAGCGCTCACTGGCGTCGATACCGACCGCCTGCCCGAGGAGCGCAAGCGGGGGATCTCCATCGAGCTCGGCTACGCGCAGCTCACGCTTCCGTCGGGCCGGCGCCTGTCGGTGGTCGACGTCCCCGGCCACGAGCGGTTCGTCCGCACGATGGTCGCCGGCGCCACGGGGATCGACCTGTTCCTGATGACGATCGCGGCCGACGACGGCGTGATGCCCCAGACCCGCGAGCACGCCGCGGTGCTCGGGGCGCTCGAGGTTTCCACGGGCGTGGTGGCGGTGACCAAGAGCGATCTGGCCGACCCCGACCTGGCCCTGATCGAAGCCTCCGAGCTGTTGCCGGACGCGGAGGCGGTAGCGGTCTCGGCCCGCACCGGAGCGGGAATCGAGGAGCTGCGCGCCGCCCTCGAGCGCGCCAGCGCCAACGTGGACTCCCGGGCGGATGCAGACGTGGCGCCGGCCCGCCTCCACATCGACCGCGTGTTCACGATCCGGGGGGCGGGAACCGTGGTGACCGGAACACTGTGGTCGGGTCTCCTCGGCCGGGGAGATGAGCTGGAGGTGCTGCCGCGGGGGCTGCGGGTGCGCGTGCGCGGGGTCCAGGTGCACGACGAGCCGGTGGACCACGCGCCGGCCGGGCAGCGGGTGGCCGTGAACCTGGTTGGCACCGCGGTCGACGATCTGGAGCGGGGCGATGTGCTCGTGTCGGGGGGCGGGGAGCTCAGACCGACCTATCGCGTCGATGCCGAGCTCGACTTTCGCCGCGGCGCCGAACCCGAAGGCGGCGACCGCGTGCAGGTCCATCACGGCACCCGCGAGGCGCCGGCCCGGCTGGCCTGGCTGGGCGGCCGCTTCTGGCAGGTCCGCCTCGAGCAGCCGATCGTGCCCGCCGCCGGCGACCGGCTGGTCGTGCGCCAGATCGCGCCGCCCGACACGCTGGGTGGCGGCCGTGTGCTCGATCCGCGCCCCCGGCGGCACGGGCCGGGCCGCGAGGTCCTGGCCCGGCTCGAGCGCCTGGCTCGCGGCGAGGAGGTGCCGGAACTGACCGGACGGGCCCGGCCGGTGGTCGCGGCTTCGGCCGGCTCGGCATCCGTGCCTCGCCAATCTGGCCGGCCGCGCCACATCCGACGGACGCCGGCGAAGCCGGCCCCAGAGCCATCTGCTGAGCAGCCGCTGCCGGCCTCGGCACGGGCCCTCGAGGAGCGGCTGCGCGAGGCCGGCGTCGAGCCGCCGCTCGACGCCGAGCTCGACGCCGGCGACCTGACGGCGCTCCGGGAGGCGGGCCGGGCGGTGCGCGTGTCCAGGGCGCTTCACTACCACGCCGAGGTGCTCGACGAGATCCGGGGCCGGGTCGTGGCGGTCGCCGAGCGAAACGGCGGCGAGGTGACGCTGGCTCAGCTGCGCGACGAACTGTCCACCTCGCGCAAGTTCGCTCAGGCCCTGCTCGAGCACTTCGACTCCGAGAAGGTGACGATCCGGCGCGGCGACGCGCACGTGCTGCGCCGGGCTGCCACGCATCCCGCGCGATGAAGCCGTAGATTGACCAGCCATGCCAACCAGCCTTGTCACCGGCGGCGCCGGCTTCCTGGGTTCGCATCTGTGTGACGAGCTGCTGCGCCGCGGCCATCGGGTGATCTGCGTCGACAACCTCGAGACAGGGTCGCTCGCCAACATCGAGCACATCCGGGACAGCATGTTCGTCCACCGCAACCTCAACATCATCGAGCCGTACTTCGTCGACGAGCCGATCGACTTCGTCTACCACCTGGCCTCGCCGGCGTCGCCGATCGATTACCTGCGCCTGCCGCTGGCCACGCTGAAGGTGGGGTCCTACGGCACCCACCACACCCTGGGGCTGGCCAAGTTCCACCGGGCGCGGTTCCTGATCGCCTCGACCAGCGAGGTGTATGGCGACCCGCAGGTCCATCCCCAGCCCGAGAGCTACTGGGGCCACGTCAACCCGATCGGGCCGCGGGGCGTGTACGACGAGGCCAAGCGCTACGCCGAGGCCCTGACCATGGCCTACCACCGCCAGCAGGGCGTGGACACGGCCATTGTTCGCATCTTCAATACCTATGGGCCTCGGATGAGGCCTCACGATGGCCGTGCGATCCCCACGTTCCTTCGCCAGGCGCTCCTGGACCGCCCGATCACGGTGTTCGGCGACGGCTCCCAGACCCGTTCGTTCTGCTACGTGGAGGACGAGGTCCGGGGTCTGATTGCGCTGTCCGAGTCCGGATACCACCAGCCGGTCAACATCGGTAATCCCGACGAGTTCACGTTGCTCGAGCTGGCCAACGCGGTGCTCGAGGTGACCGGCTCGAAGTCGGAGATCGTGTATGAGGCGCTGCCCACCGATGATCCGCAGGTGCGCCAGCCCGACATCACGCTGGCCCGTCAGATCCTGGGCTGGGAGCCAAAGGTGAGCCTGCGCGATGGCCTTCGCCGTACGATCGAAGAGTCCGGATCGGAGGCGCTGGTGGGCGCGGCATAGCGCCCCCCGGCCGCGTCGGGCCCCAGCGGCTCGGCGCACGAAAGATTTCCCCGCTACGCCGATACTTCGAGATCGAGCTACCGTTATAGCCGGCGGGGGCCGATGTCGTGCGAGGTCGCAAACTTGACGGTCGAGCAGAGAGAGGTCGGGAACATCCACTCAGGTGGCGGGACACATGGGACCGCCCCTCTGCCGCTGCCTGAGCGCGACGTCCGGCGCAAGAAGCCGCCGTTCCTGTCCTTTGTGCTCCGCTGGGAGACCCTGCGCAGGGTCGCGCGGGTCATCTCGCTGCTGGTGCTCGACTTCGTCGGCGTGGTCGGCGCGCTGTTCACCGCGCTGATGCTCAAGCTGGCCGTGCACGACAACGCGAGCGCGGCCCTCGCCTGGCGGGACATCAGGCACTGGATCGCCTTCGCCTACCTGATGACCGTGCTGGCCTTCGCCCGCCTCGATCTCTATGCCGGTCGCACGCAGCGGCCGGGGCTGGCCCGGATCGCCACCGGCCTGTTCCAGGCCACGGTGATCGCGCTCGTGTTCGCGCTGGCCGACGGGCAGCACTTCTCGAGCTATTTCATCTTCTACGGCACGCTGTTCTTCGCCACGGTGTACATCGCGACGCTGCGCGAGCTGCACCTGCGCGTGACCGGCTGGATGCTCGACCGGGCCGGCTACGCCCGGCGCGCGGTGCTGGTCGGGTCGGGCAAGCACATCGAGGAGGTCGCCCGGGCGCTGGCCGACCGATCGCGCACGAGGGTGGACATCGTCGGCTACATCTCGCTCACCCCTCGCCCGCGCAACGGCCTGCGCTCGCTCGGGCAGCTGCCCGACCTGCCCGACGTGCTGGCCCACGAGGGGATCCAGGAGGTGATCATCGCCGATCCGGACTTCCCCCAGGACAAGGCGGTGGAGCTCGTCGATTCCTGCCACGAGCGCGGGGTTACGGTGCAGGTTGCGCCGTCGACGATGGAGATCCTGATCGATCGCGCCGAGTTCGCTCCGGGTCACACTGTGCCGCTGTTCACGCTGCGCCCGCCGGTGTTCGAGGGCGTGGACTACGCGCTCAAGCGCACGTTCGACCTCGTCGTGTCCCTGCTCGGCCTGGTCGTGCTCGCCCCGGTCTTCCTGGCCATCGCGGCGGCCATCAAGCTGAGCTCGCGCGGCTCGGTGATCTACCGCTCGGTCCGGCCCGGCATGGCGGGCAAGCCGTTCTTCTGCTTCAAGTTCCGCACGATGCGCGAGCACGCGGAGCAGATCCAGGACGAGCTCGAGCCTCTGAATGAGCTGTCGGGAGCGCTGTTCAAGATCCGCGATGACCCGCGCCTGACCCGGGTGGGACGGTTCCTGCGCCGCTTCTCGCTCGACGAGCTACCGCAGCTGGTCAACGTGGTGCGCGGCGAGATGTCGCTGGTGGGGCCCCGTCCGTTGCCCATGCGCGACTTCGACCGGCTCGCCGAGTGGCACAAGAAGCGCTACCTGGTGCTGCCTGGGATCACCGGCCTGTGGCAGGTCTCGGGTCGCGCCGAGCTCGACTTCGACGATCTGGTGCGCCTGGACTTCCTGTATCTGGAGCGCTGGTCGATCATGCTCGATCTGTCGATTCTGCTCAAGACGATCCCGGCCGTCCTGACGCGGCGCGGCGCGTTCTAGATCAGCCGCGTAGGCTGTCCGAGCGCCCGTGCCTCCCACCGATCGATTCGTCATCTCGTTTGCCGCGGAACCGCCGCAGGAGCCGCTGCCCTACGGCCGCTGGGCCGACACGCTGGCCGGCCACTTCCGCGGTGCCGTGCGCGAGCTCGACACCGAGGGCGAGGACATCGGCGAGCTCGAAACTGAGATCGCCTGGTTTCCCGACCGGACCTACGCCGGCCGGACCTACATCCCCGCGGTGGCGCGCACCAGCGGCGGCTACGAGGTGCTCGGGTTCGTCGCCTTTGCCGAGGGGTCCCAGGGCCCCAGCGAGTTCGAGGCCCAGGTCGACTTCACCTCCGACCTCGCCGAGTCCAACCCCGAGTGGAAGCTCGACCTGAGCGACGAGATGATCGGCACCTGGCGAGGCGAGGAGGGAAACGCTGCCGCCATGAGGCTGGTGTGGGGCGTTTCCCTGGTGCCGGGCGGCGCGATCGTCACCGCCGAGCTGGCCAACCTGGCCGTCGACCAATGCCAGCTGGTCGAGGAGCGTTTCACGCTGATCGCGCCTGATGACTATCGAGGCGACGTGCTCGAGATCAAGCTGTGGGACAAGGGCGGCGACGAGCTCGCCCAGGAGTCGCTCTACGTGGAGGACGACGAGGAGGACTGATCGGGGACCGCGCCGGCGCCGTCGGTCGCGGCGGTGGTGCCGGACAGCGCGGTCGGGACCCGAAGCTTGACCTCGGCCTCGGTGAGTGGGAAGTGGCAGGCCGTCAGGTCGTTGGCGCTCTTGAGCTCGAGCAGAGGCTCGTCCTGACTGCACACCTCCTGGGCCTTCGGGCAGCGGGTGTGGAACCGGCAGGCCCGCGGCGGGTTGGCCGGGCTGGGGACGTCGCCGGTCAGGAGCTGGCGGTCGCGCCGGCGTCCTCCGCTCGGCCGGGCCACCGGAACGGCCGACAGCAGCGCACCCGTATACGGATGGCGCGGGAAGCTGTACAGCTCGTCGCTCGACGCCACTTCGACGATCTTGCCCAGGTACATGACCGCCACGCGGTCGCACATGTGGCGCACCACCGACAGGTCGTGGGCGATGAAGATCAGCGTCAGACCCATCTCGCGCTGGAGGTTGCGCAGCAGGTTCAGCACCTGGGCCTGGATCGAGACGTCGAGCGCCGACACCGGCTCGTCGGCCACGAGCAGCTTGGGCTCGAGCGCGATCGCGCGCGCCACCCCGATGCGCTGGCGCTGCCCGCCCGAGAACTCGTGCGGGAAGCGGTTGTAATGCTCGGGGTTCAGCCCCACCCGGTCCATCAGCTCCTGCACCCGCTTGCGCCGCTGCCCGGACTCCTTGAGCAACCCGTGGATCGCGAACGGCTCGCCGATGATCGAGCCGACCGTCTTGCGGGGGTTGAGCGACGAGTACGGGTCCTGGAAGACCATCTGCATCTCGCGGTGCAGCCCCTTCAGATCATCCTTGCCCCCTGCCGCGACGTCGTGGCCGTCGAACAGGATCTGGCCGGAGGTCGGATCGAGCAGGCGGACCAGCAGCCTGGCCGTGGTGCTCTTGCCGCACCCGGTCTCGCCGACGATCCCGAGCGTCTCGCCGCGCCTGACCTCAAACGAGATGTCATCGACCGCCTTGACCGCCCCGATCTGCTTCTGGAAGATGATCCCGCGCGAAATCGGGAAGTGCTTGACGAGGTTGCGCACCTCGAGCAGCACGTCGCCGTTCGTGCGCGCGCCCGCGTCCGTGGGCGTCTCGACGGTCACGACGACCCTTCCTCAGTCGTCACTCCGTCGCCGCTCAAGCGCGCGTGGGCTCGCACCGGTTGGTCCTCCTCGACCACCAGCTGTCGGAGTTGGCCGGGGGCCTCGCCCTCCTGAAGGCCGCGCCAGACCCGGCCGCGCAGCTCGGTGGAGAGCAGGCAGGCCGCGGAGTGCTCGGGGTCTCCGGTGATCGGCTCGAGCTTTGGGTCGATCCGCTTGTGAGCGTCACGCACGTACGGGCAGCGGGGATGAAAGAAGCAGCCGGATGGCCGGCGGATCAGGCTGGGCGGCCGACCCGCGATCGGCACGAGCTCCTCGTCGCGGGGCGTGTCCAGCCGTGGGATCGACTTGAGCAGCCCCCACGTGTAGGGATGCTGCGGAGAGCCGAAGATCGCCTCGGTGGATGCGCGCTCGACGATCCGTCCCGCGTACATGACCGCGATGTGGTCGGTTATCTCGGCCACCACGCCGAGGTCGTGGGTGATCACGATGATCGCCATACCCAGACGTTGCTGGAGATCATCGAGCAACGCCAGGATCTGCGCCTGGACGGTGACGTCGAGCGCGGTGGTGGGCTCGTCGGCGATCAGCAGCTTGGGCTCGTTGGCCAGCGCCATCGCGATCATCACGCGCTGGCGCATGCCGCCCGAGAACTCGTGCGGGAACTGGTCCACGCGCCGGGCCGGATCGGGGATCCCGACGAGCTCGAGCAGCTCGACGGCACGCGCCCGGGCCGCGGACTTGCCGACGCTGCGATGGGTCAGGACCGCCTCCATCAGCTGCTTGCCGACCTTGAAGAACGGGTGCAGCGAGGACAGCGGATCCTGGAAGATCATCGCGATGTCGTTGCCGCGGATCTTGCGCAGCTCGTCGTCACCCAGCGCCACGAGGTCACGGCCCTCGAACATGATCCGTCCCTCGATCGTGGTGTTCGGTGCGCGTGTGAGACCGAGCGTGGTCAGCGAGGAGACGGTCTTGCCCGAGCCCGACTCGCCCACGATGCCCAGTGTATGCCCGGGCTCGACCGTGTAGGAGATCCCGTCGACGGCGTGGACGATGCCGTCGTCGGTGGCGAACTTGACGCGCAGGTCCTCGATCGACAAGAGCGGTTCGCTCACGAGTACCGCACCCTCGGATCGAGGTACGCGTAGGCGATGTCGACGACCAGGTTGAAGAAGACGATGAAGAACGCTCCGAACAGCGTGATGCCCTGAATCGTAGTCAGATCGGAGACGCTGATGGCCTGGTAGAGCAGCCGGCCGACGCCCGGAATGTTGAACACGGTCTCGGTGAGGATCGCGTTGCCGGCCAGCAGCGTGCCGACGTCGAGTCCGACCAGCGTGACGATCGGGGTGATCGCGCTGCGCAGCGCGTGCCGGAGGACGACCGTGCGCTCGGGCAAGCCCTTGGCGCGCGCGGTGCGGATGTAGTCCTCCCCCATCGTGTCGATCATGCTCGCGCGCATGTAACGGGCGTAGATCGCCGCCGTGGCCGCGGCCAGCACGAGCCACGGCAGGACCATCGCGCCCGCCTTCTCGAACACCGTCGTCGCGCCGGCGAACGAGCCCTGGCCGTCGAACACCTTGAACTGCCCGATGTCTTTGGCGAAGAGGTACAGGGAGACCAGTCCGAGCCAGAACACCGGCGCGGAGATGAAGGCGAGTGACGTGGTCATGCTCACCCGGTCGATGACCGAGCGGCGCTTGACCGCCGAGATGATGCCGATGCTGAGGCCCAGTCCCAGCCAGAGGATCACCGCGCCGGTGACCAGCCAGATCGTAGCCGGCAGACGGGAGAGAATCAGCTGGCGGACGGGGATGCTGTATTGGTAGCTGTAACCGAAGTCGAAGTGCAGGAACACGTCCCGCATGTAGCGGGCGTACTGAACGTAGATCGGCTGATCCAGCCCTAGGCTGTGTCGGATAGCTGCGATCTGCTGCGGACCCGCGTTACGTCCGGCCCGTAATACGGCCGGGTCGGCCGACGGCAGGATGTAGAAGATCAGGAAGATCACGGCGCTGACGATGAACAGCATCGCGACGCCCCACAGGATTCTTCTGACGATGTAGCGGAACATGAAGGCTTCAGTGCGGCGGGCTCGCCGCCTCGGTGGGAGGCGGCGAGCCCTTCGCTGACTAGTTCAGTCTTGCGACCTCACTCACCTCACTTGAGCGAGGTGTAGGACAGGTCGATCAGCGAGTTGAACGAGCTGACCACCGGGACGACGTTGGCCGAGGCGACGTTCGCCTCATAGTCCCAGTCCCACGGGAGCGCCGCAGCCTGGCCCAGGATCATGTCGTCGATCTTGCCGTACTCCGCGGCACGCTGGGTCGGGTCGGTGATGTACTTGGCCGAATCCAGCGCCGAGTTGATTGTCGGGTCGTTCAACTGCGGCCAGTTCGAGTTGTTGGTCGGGCTGCCCTTGGTCGTGGCGCCGTTGAACGGCACGTCGATGATCGCCTGACCGTCGTTGAAGTCCTTCGCCCAACCGACGTTCGGGCAGACATTCGGTTCGTTGGCCACGACCGAGCAGAACTTCGTGTACATCGTCGCGTGCTCGACCGGATGCAGCTGGACGTTGAAGCCGAGCTGCGTCAGCTGCGCCTTGTACACCTGCGCCGTGTTGCTCCCCGGCGGGGTGTTGTCACTGACCATCGTGACGGTGCAGTTACCGGTGCACTTACCGCTCGAGTAGCCGGCCTTCTTCATGTACGACTCGGCCAGCGCCAGGTCCCCGGTGGGGTGCTGGATGAAGTCGAGACTGGTCGGGCCCGTGGCTCCGCCGGCCTGCTGGTAACCGGGAAGTCCCGGCGGGATGAAGTGCGTCGCCAGCCCACCTGCCAGCTGGCCTCCGCGGGTGTCCAGCAGCGCCTCACGGTTGGAGACCGCGATGGCCGCCTTCCGGGCATTGAGGTTGTTGAACGGCGCCTTTTGGGTGTTGAACGCGATGTAGCGGTTGCTTCCGCCCGGAGTCAGCGTGAGCTGCTTCGGGTATTGGGTCGCCGCGAGCTTCAGCGACTCACCGTTGGCCGGGAAGTCGAAGTTGACCTCACTCTGGCCGGTGAGGATCTTGCGCACAGCGGAGTTCTCATCCGAGAAGCCCTCCTGGACCGTGATCTTGTCCAGATAGGCGGGACGGAAGTCCGAACCCGCGGTGTAGTTCGGGTTGCGGGACAGGACGATCTGCTTACCGGGCGAGTAGTTCGAGATGTAGTACGGCCCGACGTCGAGCTGATGCTGCCCGTAGGTCGAGGACGGCGTCTTTGCGTCGAACTTCGCCGCGTAGCCCTGCGGCACCGGCGAGGACACCGGCAGTGACAGGGCGTCGATCACGCCGATCGACGACGGCTTGCTCAGGTGGAAGACGATCGTCGAGGAATCCGGCGTGGTGATGCCGCTGATGTCCGGCGCCTTGGTCGGGTCCTTCTTGACCGCGGCCTGCGCCTGGGCCAGGCCGACCAAGTCCGCGAAGTAGAGCGTCGTGTACCCGTTCGGTATGCCCGGCATCAGGCTGCGATCTATCGCGTACTTGACGTCGGCCGAAACGACCGGCTTGCTCCACCCGGGTCCGCCGCCCGTGGGCGGGCTGTAATGGATGTTCGGCTTGATCTTGAACGTGATCGTCTTGCCGCCGTCGGTGACCGTCGGCGCTGCCGAGGCCAGCAGCGGCTGCGGTGCCGCGGTGTCGTTGGGCGGCCAGCCCATCAGCGGCGAATCGGCGGCCATGTCGACCATGTAGGTCGGCTGGTAGTAGGCCGCCCCCGGATCGATGTAGTCGACGTCGCCATTGGCGATCGCGACCAGCGATCCGCCCTTCTTGGCGCCGGCGGGCGCCGTGTACTGCGGCGGGTACTTGGCGAGGGCCGCGGTGATCGCCGAGCTGCTGCCCGAGCTGCTACCGCTGCTCGAGCTCCCAGAGCTGCTCGATGTGCTGCTGCTCGATCCACCGCAGGCGGCGAGCCCGATCGATGCCACAGCCAGTAGCCCGGGCAGGAACACCCCGAGCAATCTGGACCTGGATCGCATATTCGTTCCTTTCGATTGACGTACCTTCATTTGCGCGCTGCTCCCCCCCGGGATCAGACGCGCCTTGCCCTCGGGTTCAGCGCGTCCGTCATCGCATCGCCAACGAAATTGAAGGCGAGCACGGTGAACAGCAGCGCGAGACCCGGGAAAAGCATGTACCACCACTGCGTGGAGATGTTCGGCGAGGCGTCGGCGATCATTTGACCCCAGCTTGCCGTCGGCGGCTGGACGCCCACGCCCAGGAACGACAGCGCGGCCTCGTACAGGATCGCCTGGGGCAGGAACGTCGTCGCGAACACGACGATCGGCGCCGTGAGGTTCGGCAAGAGCTCCCTGCTGATGATCCGGAAGTTCGAGGCGCCCAGCGAGCGCGAGGCGTCGACGAACTCCTTCTCGCGTAAGGACAGGACCTGGCCGCGGATGATCCGGGCCGGATAGGTCCAGCTCGTGAAGCAGATCACCGCGACGACCACTGGGATCCCCGGCTTGATCAGCCCGCCCACGCACCCGTTGCCGAACGAGCAGGCCGACGCCAGCCCGATGGCCAGGAGCAGGTACGGGATGGCCAGCCAGGCGTCCACCACGCGCGAGACCAGCGTGTCGACCCAGCCCCGGTAATAGCCGGCGAGCAGACCGCAGAGCACCCCGAAGCCGGTGGTGATGATGCACGAGACGAACGCGACGATCAGCGACACCCGGGCGCCGTAGATGACCCGGCTGAATACGTCGCGGCCGATCTGGTCGACCCCGAACAGGTGGGCCGCGCTCGGTCCGGTCGGCTGACCGAAGATGTCGAGCGCGCTCTGATCGGCGTTGTACGGTCCGGGCGCCCCCACCAGCGAGCATACGAGCGGTGCGAAGATCGCGACCAGGATCACCACGAGCAGGAAGGCCAGGCCCGCGATCGCGAACTTGTCCTCCCGGAAGCGCCGCATGAACAGCTCCCAAGGCGATCGCGCGGCGATCTCGCCGCTGACCAGCTCGACTGCCCCGGTTTCGGCTTCTGCGCTTTCGAGTGATAGGTCAGATATGCCGACGCTCATGGGCTAAGCCTGCGCACCTTCGGCGCCCTACGCAAGTGGACCTCCTCCACAGCCCAGGGATACCACATCTGGGGGGCCCGTGCTAGCCAACATTAACCAGCGGTAAACGAATTTACGATGCGGCGCCAACTCGGCGTGGGGTTTTTGCCGGGGCGATTCTGGCGTGATCGGGGGGGCATTCGGGGCGCCGTCGGGGGCGATTCGGGGGCATTCGGGGCGGCGTCCGGGGCGATTCGGGGGCATTCGGGGCGGCGTCCGGGGCGATTGGGGCGCATTCGCGGCGCCGTCCGGGGCGATTCGGCGGCCCGCGGCGTCCCGCCGATACGCTCTCCTCGCCGCCGCCCTCGTAGCTCAATGGATAGAGCACGCGCCTCCTAAGCGCGGGATGCAGGTTCGATTCCTGCCGGGGGCGTCGCGTCGGCGCGGGCGTTTTAGGTGTGAAGGTGCTCACCGGGACGCGTGCTACCGTCCGCGCTTCTCCGTGGCCGAGAGCACGTTAGAAGCACCCACCATCCCGGCGGCGGCTGCGGCGGAGCAGGCACCCCCGCGCGAGCCCGCGCCCTGGACGCTGCGCGGATACGTGTCCGAGCACCCCGGGATCGCGACCGGCGCGGTGCTCCTGGTGATCTCGGCACTTCTCGTGCTGTGGGCGCGGACGCGACCCAGCTACGACGCCTACGGCTGGATGGTGTGGGGCTACCAGACCCTGCATCTCTCGCTGGACCTCGGGGGTGCCCCCTCCTGGAAGCCCGTGCCGTTCCTGTTCACGGTCCCGTTCGCGCTGTTCGGGCATTACCAGCTGTGGCTGTGGATGTTCACGGCATGCGCGGTTGCGCTGGCCGGGCCGGTATTCGGCGCTCGGATCGCGTTCCGATTGTCCGGCGGCGGTGTTCGTGATGAGGGTTCGGCGGGTTCGGCGGGTTCGGCGGACGATGCCCAGGCGCTCCAGCGCTTCGCCCCATACGCCGCCGCGTTCGTCGCCGGAGCCGCCGTGCTGGGGATCGAGGATTACTTCCACTACATCCTGAGCTCGCAGTCGGACCCGATGCTCGTCACGTTCCTGCTGGCCGCGCTCGACATGGGTCTGATCGGCCGCTACCGCTGGGCGCTCGTGTTCGCCGTGCTCACCGGGCTGGGTCGGCCCGAGGTGTGGCCGTTCCTGGGGCTGTTCATGCTGTGGTGCTGGTTCAAGGTGCCGCGCATGCGCTGGATGATCATCGCCGGCGTTGTCCTGATCGGGTTCATGTGGTTCGGGATCCCGACCATCACCAACGGGCGGCCCGACGTCGCGGGGCAGCTGGCCAAGGGGTCGCCTCGCGAGCTCAAGAGCAACCAATTGGTCGGGACGATCAAGCGCTTCCACGAGATGCAATACCTGCCGGTCTGGATCGCCGCGGCGGTCGCCTTCGTACTCGCACTGATCCGCCGCGACAGGATCGTGATCGCGCTGGGCGCCGGCGTCGTGGCGTGGCTGGTCGTCGAGATCGCGTTCGCCTACCACGGCTGGCCGGCCCTGCCGCGGTACATGTTCGAGGCCGCGGGGGTGGTCGCCGTGCTGGCCGGCGTGGCGATCGGCTGGCTGCTGCGCGACCTGCCCCGGATCGTGCGGGGCGCCCCGGCCTGGGCGGGCGCGGTCGTCGCCGCGGCGCTGGTCGTCGCCATGCTCCCCGGCGCGGTCTCCCGAGCGCGCGCCGAACACAGGGACCTGACCCACGAGCACGCCCGCACTCACGAGATCTCGCTGCTCACGAGCGTGACCCGTGCGATCGGCGGCACGCACCACATACTCGACTGTGGTCAGCCGGTCACCGACGTGGGATACGTCAGCTCGGTGGCCTGGCTCTACCACGTTGACGTCGGCTCGGTCGGCGGCCTCCAGCAGCACGTCGAGGGGGCGGAACTAGCGAACCCGGCGATCCCGAAGGTGCTGATGAACCCGATCAACCCGAGCGGGTGGAACGTCGAGCCATGGCACACGCGGCCCTCTCAGGTCGCGGCCTGCGCCGGGCTCCACGTCACCTACACCAGCAACGGCGCGCTGATCCGGCGTTAAAGTGGCGACGACGCAGCAACGGCCGAGTCCGGCGCCGGCCGCGGCGGGACCGGGAGAGCGCCGCTGGCTGACGCGGGAACGCACGCCGGTCGTCGTGGTGCTCGCGAGCGCGGCCGCGCTGCTCGTCCTCTCGCTGTTGATCCTCCTGTGGGCCCGCACCCGGCCGGGCTTCGATCCCTACGGCTGGCTCGTGTGGGGCCATCAGACGGTGGCCGGCAACCTCGACACCAACGCCGCCCCGTCGTGGAAGCCCCTCCCCTTCCTGTTCACCGCTCCGTTCGGGTTGTTCGGCCACTACCAGCTGTGGCTATGGATGGTCACCTCGCTGGCGGTGTCGCTGGCCGGTGCGGTGTTCGCGGCGCGGATCGCGTATCGCCTGACGCTGGGGGACGATGCCTCGGATCAGCGCTGGGCCGCGTGGGTCGCCGCGGCGTTCGCGGCGGCGGCCTACTTCGGCATCAGCACCTACTGGCACTACATGCTGAGCGCCCAGTCGGATCCGATGATCGTCACGCTGTGCCTGGCCGCGATCGACTGCCACCTGAGCGGGCGTTTCCGGTGGGCGTTCGCGCTCGCCGTGCTGGCCGCGCTCGGCCGGCCCGAAGCCTGGCTGTTCCTCGGCCTCTACTCGATCTGGGCCTGGCTCAGGGTGCCCTCGATGCGCCGGCTGATCGTCGCCGGGCTCGTCTTGACCGTCCTGCTGTGGTTCGGGATCCCCGCGCTGACCTCGCGCAGCCCGTTCGTCGCCGCGTCGAATGCGCTCGGGTCCGGGCGCCGACTGCGCAGCGACCGGGTGTTCGGGACGATCGGTCGCTTCCTTGATCTGAACACGGCCGTGATCGAGCTGACCGCGCTCATAGCGGTGGTGCTGGCGGTGATCCGGCGCGACCGGTTGACGCTTGCGCTCGCGGCGGGCGCGTGCGCATGGGTGATCGTCGAGATCGCGTTCGCGCTCCATGGCTGGCCGGGACTCGGGCGCTACATGTACGAGCCTGCGGGGGTGGTCGTCGCGTTGGCCGGCGTTGCGGTGGGACGGCTGTTGATCGAGGCGCCGCGCGTCTCGCGCGCTGTCGGCTGGGCGGGCGCGGCACTGGTCGTGGTGATCGCGGTGGCGCTCGTGCCCCCGGCGCTCTCCCGGGCCCGCGACGAGCATCACGACATCGTCGGGCAGCGGACTCGCACCGACGAGATCGGCAAGCTCTCGAGCACGGTCGCCTCGCTCGGCGGCTCGGCCCGCTTCAAGCCCTGCGGCGAGCCGCTGACCCGACTGGAGTACCAGACCATCCTGGCCTGGACGCTCCACGTCAACGTCTCCACCGTGGGTTACAAGTACTCCCCGGCGATCGCCGGCGGCCGACCGGTCGTGCTGTTCACGCCGTTCTCGCACGGTGGGTGGCACGTGCAGGCGCTGCACCAGCGATTGGCGGCCTGCCGGTCACTGCCGCGCTAGTGGGCACGGGCGAGCCCTGCCACTTGGCCCGGACTTTGGCGCTGAAGTTACGTATGTGTTAGCCGCATCGCCAAAGTCCGCGCGACCGACTCGGCTGGTTGTGCGTCACGAACAATGGCGACGCCTGAACCGGGCGGCGGCGGCTCAGCCGCCCGCGCTTCAGCGGTCGGGGCGCTCTGGGTAGACGTCGTCGATCGTCGTCAGCGCCAAGAAGGGGGCGCCGGCCGCCTGCTCGATCGCCTCGGCGCCACCGGCGAGCCGGTCGCAGATCGCCAGCACGCCGCAGACCTCGCGACCGTCGGCCCGCAGGGCCTCGAGGGCGCGCAGGGTCGAGCCACCGGTGGTGACCACGTCCTCGACCAGCATGCACCGCTCGCCGGGCTCGAGTAATGGGCCCTCGATCCGGCGGGACAGGCCGTGCGTCTTGGCCTCTTTGCGCACGAAGAAGGCCTTGACGTCGGCGCCGCCGGCGAGCGCGGCGCAGGCGATCGGGTCGGCGCCCATGGTCATACCTCCCACCGCGGTGGCACTCCAGGTCCGGGCCTGCTCGGCCACCAGTTCCGACAGGGCCCGGAAGCCGGCGGGTCGGAGGATCGCGCGCTTGGCGTCGATGAGGTACTGCGCTGTCCGGCCGCTGGTCAGGACCACTTCGCCGATCACCAGAGCGTGCGTGCGGAGCTCTTCGATCAGGCGTTCGCGCGTGCTCGTTTGTGTGTCGAGATCCATGGGCGAGCCTCATGCTAATCGCGCGCGAGGTCGACACCGGCAACGTGATCTCCCGCACTCTCAGGCTGACCGCATTCGTGTGCTGCGCGCTCGTCGTGGCCTCGTTTGGCATGTTCGCCCGCGACCAGATGGCCGGCGCCTCGCAGCACCAGCAGACCGAGCTGGTCGCCGGCGCGCACCCGACCACGCCCGACACGGGCCCGGTCAAGCCGCACGCGCAGCCGCGGCGTTTCATCGACGCCGCCGCGAAGGACCTGACCACGCCATTCGGCGCGATCGTGCAGTCGAGCAATCTATGGGTCAAGCACGGGCTGCCGGCGCTGTTCGCCGTGCTCGCGTATGGGTTGGGGCTGGGCTACCTGGCCCGGTACTCCGCCGCGCGGGCCTAGGCTCAGTAGTAGACGTCGACCCAGTTGCCGATCTGCAGCCAGTCGTAGATCGAGAGCGCGTCCGGGATCGGTACGCGCATGCAGCCGTGGCTGGCGGGATAGTCCGGGGCGGGGTTGTAGCCGTGGATGGCGTAGCCGCGGATGAAGAAGTTCGAGAAGTACATCCCGTCAGGCAGGTAGCCGGGGACCTTCGAGTAGACGTGGAAGTCGCCCAGGATCGTGGGCGTGGATGGCTTGCCCGAGCTGATCGGATAGATGCGGTAGACGTGCGAGCCGTTGACCAGGGCCAGCAGTTGGAGCGACAGGTTGCCCTCGGCGTGTTGGCCGTGACTGGGGAAGCGAACCGTGAACGCTCCGAAGCCGTCGAGCAGGTAGCTGATCGTGCGCCCGTCGAGGTTCTCGGAGGTGCCCCGGTGGAGCAGGCGGTGGTAGGCGTCGATGGCCAGGCCCGTGCCGGAGTCGTACACGCCGGTCTGCGGGATGTAGAAGTGCAGCGCGGCCAGACGCTGCTGGATCAGCTCCACGAACGGCCCGCGTGAGCCGAACCCGACCCGCTCGTCGAGCGCGGCGAAATGCTCGCGCTCCAGCAGCGAGCCCATCGTCGCCGTGCGCTTGTGGCCGACCTGCACGGTCACCTCGCCGGCCCGGGGGCTCGAAAGGGGCTCGCTGAAGCGCCCGTACTTCCCGCCGGGCGCCGGCCTGATCAGCAACCGGCTGGTCTTGAACTGCCGGCCGCCGACGGACGCCTTGACGAGCACGATCTGGCCGGCCACGTACGGGCGGACCACGCCGTCGACGTGGACGACACGGCCCGGCACGGTCACCGGATGGCCGCCGACCACGAACGCGTCGGGGACGGTCAAGCCCAGGGTGCTGAAGACCGGCTGGGTCGCCGGAGTGGCGGCGCCCGCCGAGGCGGCGGCAATGGCGACGATCGCCGCGACGAGCGCGGCGAGGGCGGTGACCCGGCCAGCAAGCACCCCCAGCATGGTCGGAAGTAAATCATGCCGGGCAGGCGGGGCGGGGCGGCGGGCGATCGCGGGGGGCTGGGAGCACCGGGGGTCCGCGGTCAGGACGCCGCTGGAGCTCGCCCGGCGAGGGGCAGCGTGATCGCGCCGATCACGGTCACCGAGGCCACGAGCAAAGCGAGGATCGGGCCGACGTCCCAATGCAGCTGGTTGACCCCGAGGGCCAGCGCGTTGTTGATCGAGTGGAGCGCCATGCACGGGTAAAGCGACCCGGTGCGCCAGCGCACCAGGCAGAGCACGAACCCTAGGAAGCCGAGCGGGATCAGGTACTGGGAGGCAGCCGAGCCGGTGTGGGCGAGCCCGAACAGGATCCCGGTGATCGCCGCCGCCAGCCAGGTCCCGATGTCGTAGCCGCCGATCACGACATGCCACCGGCGCAGGGCGCCGAAGATGAAGCCACGGAAGAAGAACTCCTCGGCGATCGGCGCGACCACGCAGACGAACACGCCGGCGCCGATCAGGGCTGCGGTGCTCGAGCCCACGCCCAGGCTCTGAGGCAGCTTGTCGCTGCCGTGGAGATGAACCAGCGACTGGTAGACGGCGGTCACCACGTAATAGCCGATGCCGCCGGCCGCGCAGGCGCCGATCCCGAGCGACAGCGAGATCCGGCGGTAGCCGAAGTCCGCCGGGCGGGGGCGGCGCTGGAGCGACGCGAAGTACAGCGCGGTGATCACGAATCCGACGTCGAACACGAAGTCGCTGATCAGGTTCACCGCGGGCGAGTTCTTGCTTC
This sequence comes from uncultured Solirubrobacterales bacterium, assembly GCA_963834625.1. Lineage (GTDB taxonomy): Bacteria > Actinomycetota > Thermoleophilia > Solirubrobacterales > Solirubrobacteraceae > Palsa-465. Next base: position 1,147,929 of record CAWICM010000003.1, read on the forward strand.
CCCCGGCGGCCGTTCCGATGCCGGCGACGATCACGCTCCCGAACACGCCCACCACGAGTCCGGTGAGGACGGCGGCCGGAGCGGTCCAGAGGGGCCACGGCACATCTTCGGATCGATCGGGCCGCGGATCCGGCGGCGTCGGCGGCGCCGGCGGCCCGGGCGACTGCGAGCTCACGCTCGGCGGGGGGGCGCTCGACATGGCCATCGAGACTTTAGGGGCCGCGTGGAGGCTTCACGTACCCGGCGCCGGCGCCAGCTCGGCCAGGCTCGAGATGGTGCGCACGCCGGGGACGGGCGGACCGTCGCCGCGGCGGATGAGGACGGGCTCGATCCCCGCCGCGCGCGCCCCGGCCACATCCTCGTCGAGAGTGTCGCCGACGTGGATCGCCTCCGCGGGCCGCACCCCCGCCACCTCCAGCGCCTGCTCGAAGATCGCGGTGGAGGGCTTGCGCGCGCCGGCGGCGGCCGAGGTCACGATCGCGTCGAGCAGCGGCTCGAGCTCGAGCCGGCGCAGGACGGCGACGAGCGACACGTCCCAGTTGCTCACCACGACCAGACGCTGGCCGCGCTCGCGGGCGGACCGGAGCGCCGGGCGTACGTCGGGGAAGGCCGTGAAGTGCAGGGACGCGAGCAGTGCCTCGACCAGCGGATCCACCTCCAACCGGGCCCCGTCGCCGGGGAGGGCCGAGCGCAGCACCTCGGCGCAGCGCCGCCGGAGCGACTCGAGGCCCGCGGCGTCCCGGCCCTCGTCGAGATGGGCGCGGTAGTAGGCGATCTCGGCGGCGATCGCGCCCGCCGCCTCGGCCTCGCTGACCTCCAGCCCGAACCGCTCAACGAGTTGGGCCCGGAGACGGGGGGCCGGCGGCTCGAGGGCCACCAGCGTGCCGAGGGCATCGAGCAGAATCGCGGCTGGCTGGGGGTTGCGCATCCGGGCTGGTTTTAGACGGGGCGTCCGGGGCGGTTCGCGGGCGGCGCAGTCTGGCATGGCAGCGGGGACCCGGGCGAACGCGCCCATTGGGGAGGAGCCCGTACCGGCGGCCCGAAAAGGCTTGACAGCTACACTGAACCCGTTCCGGTGCAGAGATGCCCCTGCGCACCGGCAACGATCGCCGCAGCTTCCCGCCATGAGCCGACGCGAACGACAGCGCCGCCGAAGTCACAACCGCGGACATCCGGTTGGGCGAGTGCTGTTGATGACCGGGATCCTCACGATCTGCGCCACGGCCATCGGCGGGCTGCTGGCGGTCGGATGGGTGGTGGCAACCGCGGACTCGGCGCCGAACCTGAGCTCGCTGCCAGTCCGCCACGTCAATCCGCCCACGGCGATCTATGCCTCCGACGGGAGCCTGCTCGGCTACGTCCACGACGACACGATCTCCACCCAGATCTCGCCCAACCAGATCCCGCAGCGCCTCAAGGAGGCGACGATCGCGATCGAGGACCGGCGCTTCTACCAGCACGGCGCGCTCGACTACCAGGGCATCCTGCGCGCCGGGGTCAAGGACCTGCTCGGGCAGAGCAACTCGCTCCAGGGCGCCTCGACGCTGACCCAGCAGCTCGTCAACCAGGTCTACCTCCCGCAGTCGCTCCACGAGCACCGCGACCTCAAGTACAAGATCGCCCAGGCCAAGCTGGCCGAGCAGCTCGAGAGCAAGCACTCCAAGAACTGGATCCTCAACGAGTACCTCAACAACGTCCCCTACGGGACGACGAATGGCGAGGAGGCGGTCGGGGTCGGCGCGGCCGCGCTGATGTTCTTCGACAAGCCGGTGTGGAAGATCAACCTTGCGCAGATGTCGCTGCTCGCTGGGCTGCCCCAGTCACCGACCCAGTACAACCCGACGGTCAATCCGGACCTGGCCAGGGACCGTCGCAACGAGGTGCTCCAGGCGATGGTGGTGTCGCACGACATCACGCCGGGCCTGGCCGCCGCGGTCGAGAAGCAGGGGCTCCAGCTCCACCCGAACGCGCGGTTCATCGACCACAGCCAGCCCTACATCTTCGACTACATCCAGCAGCAGCTCGAGCAGAAGTTCGGCCTGAACACCGTCGAGCACGGCGGGCTCAAGGTCTACACGACGATCAACCTGAAGATGCAGCAGGAGGCGGAGAACGCGATCCACAATCACGTCGGCGGGCCCGTGCTCGACGCGCAGCCCGCCGCCGCCCTCGCCACGGTTGACCCGTCCAACGGCAACATCCTGGACATCGCCTCCTCGGCCACCTACGACCAGACCAAGTTCGACTTCCCCGTCCAGGCCGAGCGCCAGACCGGATCGGCGTTCAAGGTGTTCGCGCTGATGACGCTGATCCACGACTACGACGGCAATCCGAACGACACCTACTACACGTCGAAGTTCCTGCCCGCCGGCTGGAATCCGCTGGATCCGACGTGGTCGGTCCACACCGCCGAGGAGACCTACCAGGGCGTGATCAACATCACCAAGGCGACGACCGTCTCCGACAACACGGTGTTCGCCCAGCTCGCCGAGGACGAGGGCTACAGCAAGCTTGACGCCACTGCCCATGCGATGGGCATCACCTCGAAGCTCGACGGATTCCCGTCGGAGGTGATCGGGGGTCTCAAGTACTGCTGCACGATGCTCGAGATGGCCGATGCCTACGCGACGCTGGCCAACGGCGGCGTCCACATCGCGCCGACGATCCTGAGCAAGGTGGTGTTCCCCGGCGGCAAGGTGGACAACCTCGGCGAGGCGCAGGGCAACCGCGTGTTCTCAGACGGCGAGGCGTACGAGGGCACTCAGGTGCTCAAGACCGTGATCCAGGACGGAACCGGGACCAACGCCAACTACGGCTGCCCCGCGGCCGGTAAGACCGGCACGGCGGAGAACGAGGACAACGCCTGGTTCGTCGGCTACACCCCCAAGCTGGCCACAGCGGTGTGGGTCGGCTATCCGCAGGGGAACATCCCGATGGGGTCGTACGGGTTCGGCGGGACGGCGGCCGCGCCGATCTGGCACGACTTCATGAAGGTTGCCTCCGACGGCTATTGCGGCGACTTCCCGACGCCGACAACGTACTTCACCGGCACCGCGTTCACCGGACCGAATTCGTCGTCCCGCGCGCCGAGCCCGAGCAGGACCCCGGGGCAGACCGGACCGAACGCCTACGCCAACCCGAACCTGTACGCCCAGCCACCGACCACCCAGAAGACGACGCCGCATGGCCCGACGACCACGGTCCAGTCCGGTGGCGGCGGGGTGTCTCCGCCGAGCACCGGCGGGGGCAAGTCACCCGGTGGCGGCGGGCACGGCGGGCACGGCAAACACGGCTGACCGCGCGATCGTCTCGCGCGCCCGCTACAGCCGGCGAAGCTGAGCTACGTCCTACGCCCGTTGAGTCTCAATCCAGCGCTCTAGCGCCGGACCACTTTCGACGGACGCGATCACCGCGTAGCGCATGTGATCGGAGGCGTGATGGCCGCCGTGCCACAGGTACTCGGAGTCGACCACGGCCTGCTGGTACTTGGGCAGCTGGATGTCGACCTCGCCCTTGCGGTCGAACTCGGTCGGGCGGACGACCAGCGCGCTCGAGGGATCGTCGGTCAGCTCGAGCCAGACCCGCACGACCCAGCCCTGGCTTTCGGGGTTGCCCTGGTTGTTGTTGTCCAGGTGCAGGCCCCACCGGCACTCGCGCATGGTGTTGGACTTCATGCGCAGCAGCTGGACGCGGCCGAAGCGCGCGCCGATCGACTCGACCCACTTGACGATCGAGGGGCACTTCTCGGCGTTCGGCGTCCACACGCCGTCCAGGTCGGCCTTGCCGTACTCCCAGAAGCCCTTGAGCTCGATCTCGCCCGTGGCGGAGGTGATCGGGGCGAAGAACGTGGTCGGATCGCTCGAGTACGTGGTGTAGGTCAGACTCTCCCACTCAGAGGCAGGGATCTCCGGGCCCTGGTACTTGTTCAGGCGCATCCAGCCGCCGGCCTCCTCCAGGAGCGGCATCCGGTAGTGGGGGGTCTTGCGCTGCTGCAGCCCCACCTTCCTCACGCCCGTGGCGCGCAGGATCTGCTTGGTGTATTCGTTCTTCAGCGCTTCTTTGAGTGCGGACAACTGACCTCCAGGAGGTTTAGCTTGCGTACTACGCCCGGCGGACCGGACCGGGCGCCAAGCATACCCACTACTCTTACGGTAACCCGGGGGCCCGCGCCCACGCTTGCGCGCGGCTGCACGGAAACGGCTTCTAGGATCTAAACGCATGCCCAAGGAAGAAAAGGTCGAACTCGAAGGCGAGGTTGTCGAGGCCCTGCCGAACGCGATGTTCCGCGTCAAGCTCGACAACATGGACCGCGTCGTGCTCGGTCACGTGGCCGGGAAGATGCGCCGGTTCCGCATCCGCATCCTCCCCGGTGATCGGGTCCGGGTCGAGCTCTCGCCCTACGACCTCGACCGGGCGCGGATCGTTTACAGGCACCGCTGAGCGAGCTCGAGCTGATCGAGGCACTCGAAGGCCTGCTGGCGGACGCCGGGGCGGGCGGGCGCCTAATTCGTTCGATCGGCGACGACGCCGCGGTGGTGCGCGCCGACCGCTACGCGGTGACGTCGGTCGACGCGATGGTCGATGGCGTGCACTTCCGCTCCGACCAACTCGAGCCCGAGGAGATCGGGCACCGGGCCCTGGCGGCGGCCGCCTCCGACCTGGCGGCGATGGGCGCCCGGCCGGGCGAGGCCTACATGGTCCTCGGCCTACCGACCGGGTTCGGGTCCGATCGGGCACTGGCGCTCGTGAAGGGTGCGCATGCCCTGGCCACGGAGCTCAACCTCGTGCTGGCCGGCGGCGACGTCACGGGCGCCCCGGCACTGACCGTGTCGTTCACCGTGGTCGGCTGGGCGCACGACGCCGAGGAGCTGGTGGGACGCGATGGGGCGCGCCCCGGCGACCGGGTGGGCGTCACCGGCACGCTGGGAGCCGCCGGCGCCGGGCTGGCGCTGCTCGAGGGCCGCGCCGGCGCGCGCCTGGAGGAGACCACCAGGGCGACGCTGCGCGAACGCTATGCCCGCCCGCGCCCTCGGTTGCACGAAGGCCGCGCGCTCGCGCAGAGCGGCGCCACCGCGATGATCGACCTCTCCGACGGCCTGGCCACCGACGCCGGGCACCTGGCTCGGCGCAGCGGCGTGCGGATCGAGTTGGCGCTCGCGTCGCTGCCGCTCGCGCCGGGCGTCGCCGAGGTGGCGGCCGACCTGGGGATCGACCCGCGGGAGCTCGCGGCCACGGCCGGCGAGGATTACGAGTTGTGCGCCTGCGTACCGCCGCGGGGCGCGAGCAGCCTGAGCAGCATGACCTGGATCGGGTCGGTCGTGGAGGGACCACCGGGCGTGGTGTACACCGACGCCGACGGGCCGCTGACCGGATACGAGCACACGTTCTGAAGCCGCCGGAGCAGCGCGTCCGCCACCGCGGTGGTGTCCACCCGGTACTCGCCCTTGGCGATCTGCTCTTTCAACACTGCGGGGTCCATAACGTCACTGTACTCAAGGCATCGGCCCCGTTCGAGGGCTACTGCATGGGGTCTGGACCCTAAGTGTGGACGACGGTCCGCCGGCGCGGCTCGCGTCCAGACCGGACGGGCCCTGCCCGGGGGTCGCGGCGACGGCCCGCTCGGCATCCATGCCTCTCCATTCGGGCCTGCCGCGCCACATCCGACGGACGCCGCCGAAGGCGGCCCAGCAAACTAGGCCTGGCGCGCGGGACCCAGCGGGGTCACCGCCTTGAGGCGGGCGAAGATGATGATCCGCTGCGCCGCGCTGTAGAGCGGGTTGCAGGCCGAGAGCACCAGGCGCTCGTAGCCCACGTTGTTCGTGACCCACAGCGCGGTGGGCAGGACGATGCGCCGGTACTGGACCGCATAGGTGAACACCGCGTAGGGCATCTTCAGCACGATGTGGTCGCCGGGCTTCAGCGCATCGAGGTGCCGGAACGGCGCCAGGTAGGTGGTGCGGTGACCGGCGATCGCCACGGTCTGACCCAGGCCGGGGAAGGCGGTGCCCGGATAATGGCCCGGTCCCTTCTCGAGGCTGGCCTCGTCGGTCCCCTGGACCACGTCATAGCTGGCGCCGATCTTCGGGATGCTGATGTGGCCGATCGCGTCGCCCGTGGCCACCTGGTGCTGCTCGCGCCGGGCCAGGTAAGCGACCCGGTCCGGCAAGCTCGGCAGCTTGACCAGCGTATGGCTCTCCTCCGTGGTCAGCGGCGCCGTCTGGAAGCTCAGATAGTGCTTGTCGATCTCCGAGCGCTTGACCATCCCGATCACCGCGGTCACCGGCTCCTGCCAGACCAGGGTGACCCCGGCGTCGACCACGAGCAGCAGGCCCGAGATCATCAGCACCGAGGAGATGTCGCGCACCAGGCGCCGCAGCGGCAGGCCGCCGATCCGCCGCTGGGCCACCGCGGGTGCGCTCAGGACCCTGGTCTTCATCGCCGCAGCGCCGACTTGGTACCGCCGAGCGAACCGGGACCGGCGTAGGTGATCGGGCCGCGGACGGTGATCGGGACCTCGGCCGGCTCCGGCTGGGGCTGGCGGGCGATCCGCACGATCATCGCGGCCAGGCTGACCATGCAGCCCACCACCACGCTCCACTCGAGCGCGCTCATCACGGACACCGAGCCACCCGCGAGCATGAGCACAGCATTCCACGCCGCCGGCGCCGCGCCAAGCCCCAACGCCGCGGCGTAATAGACCGCGGCCAGCGCGGCCGGCACCAGCCCCGCACCGAACAGGAGCACCGCCCAGGGAACGCGGGGACGGCGCTCGGGCGCGACGATCCACATCCACAGATGCAGCGCGGGGACGAGCAGCGCGGCGGCGAATGGGTTTTCGAGCCACAGCAGAAGCGTGATCGCGCACAGCACGAGCAGCAGCGCCGCGGCAGCGCCCGGCGAAGCGGGGTCATCGGCCACGGCCGCGTGGCGTGACCGCGTCCGCGTGTGGCCGTTGGTCGGCTCCGGGGCGGACGGCGGCTCGGACGGCGCCCAGACGTGCCGCCCGACCCGCCAGCGGATCGCCAGGCCGCCGGCGATCAGGCAGCCAAGGCCGACCAGGATCGCCACCGCGCGACCGGACAGCGTCAGCGCATCGCCGCCCACCGGACCGGGCGGGGCGGCGTCGATCGCCCCCACCGCGCGCAGGCCGATGACGGCCAGCACGGCCAGCGCGAACGGAACGGCAGCCGAGAGCACCCACACCACCCAGCGCATGACCCGGTGGCCGCGCCGGCGCGCGCGGGCCAGCCCGTCGATCGTCGCGCACAGCACCGGGACGATCAGCGCCAGGACGAGCAGGCGGATCGCCCAGGCCGGGACCACCTTGCCCGACCAGCGCAGGTAGGACGACGGCCCGGGCACGGCCGGTCCTGCCTCCAGGGCGCTGACCGACTCCAGAACCGCGCGGCCAAACCCGCCGATCTGGCCGGAGCTGGTCGGCTCGTCGGTCGCGGGAAGCCGCGCGCCCGAGGCCGAGAGGAGCACGGCCGGCGTGCCGCTCTGTACGAACGGACGCTGCTCGGACGTGGCCAGGGGGAAGGCCAGGTGCAGGAACTGCCCGCCCAGGCTCTCGTCGTGCGCGTTGACGCCCGCCTGCTGTGAGAGCGCGGCCGTGACCGTGTTGCGCAGCAGCGGCGGCGCCACGAGCTGCGAGTCCGACCACGGGACCACGGCCGACGAGCGGACCTCGAGGCCGGCCATGTCGCCCAGCACGATCACCGCATCGACGGACCCGGGCAGGCTGCGCGCGAGCTGCGCGGCGCCGGCGGCGCCGACCTGGCCGCTCGTCGAGGCCAGCACGATCGAGCGCTGCTGGGTCTGCTGGGAGAGCACCTGGGCGAGCTCGAGGAGCACCGCGGTCCCGGACAGATCTGCGGCCGAGCCCGAGTGCGCGGCGTCGCGATGCGCGACGACCACGATCGAACCGGGCATGGTGCCGGCCAGCGTTCCGACGACGTTCTCGAGCGTCTGCGAGCCGTCCACCGTCTGGGCCCGGAACTGGCTGCGCTGGACGAGGAAGCCGTCGTGGCTCAGCTTGCCGGCCACGTAGTCGGCGATGTTGGCGTCGGCCTCGGAGCCCGGTGGCCGGTCCGGGTACCCCGCGGCCAGCGACTGCATCGTGCCGTAGGCGGCGCCGCCGTCGAACGCGTCGGGCACCAGCGTCGCGCTCAGCGGACTGGGCTGATTGCCGAGCGAGAACGCCACCACGATGACAACGACGACGACGACCATGAGAGCGGTCCGGTAGATCCGAGGGTCGAGCATCGGCCCACCCAGGGTAACCGCCGACCGGCGGCTGGAGTGAGGCGACGCTCGCCGCGGCCATTACTCTTTTGCTGCAAACAGGAAGGACTCGGTTGGCGCGCATCCTGCTCGTGGACGATGAGCAGTCGATCCAGACGTTGCTCTCATATCCGCTCCGAAAGGAGGGCTACGACGTCGTGCAGGCGACCGACGGCCGCCAGGCACTCGACCGCTTCGACGAGCAGGCGTTCGATCTGGTGGTCCTGGATCTGATGCTGCCCAAGGTCGACGGGCTCGAGGTGTGCCGGCGCCTGCGCAATCGCAGCTCGGTCCCGATCATCATCCTCACCGCCAAGTCGGAGGAGATCGACAAGGTGGTGGGACTGGAGCTGGGAGCCGACGACTACATCACCAAGCCGTTCTCGCTGCGCGAGTTCTCGAGCCGGATCAAGGCGGCGCTGCGCCGGGCCGAGATGGTCCGGCCGATGGAGACGTCCCCCGACGAGGCGCCGCTGGAGACCGGCGAGCTGCGCATCGACTTCGCCAAGCGGACCGTACGCGTTCGCGGCCGCGAGGCTCCTCTCACGTTCGTCGAGTTCGAGATCCTGTCGGCGGTCGCCCGCGCCCCCGGCAGGGTGTTCACGCGCGACATGCTCCTGGCCCGCATCTGGGGGGACTCCGCGTATCGCGACCCGCGCACGATCGACGTGCACATCCGCCACCTGCGCGAGAAGCTCGAGGCCGACCCCAAGGAGCCCGAGTACCTGTTCACGGTGCGCGGCGTGGGCTACCGGTTCCGCGACACGGAGATTTAGCGGGTTGACCGGCACGGGGTCGTTCCGCGGGCGGATCCGCCTCTCGCTGTCGAACCGGCTCGCTCTGCTTTTCGCCGCGATCACGCTGATGGCCTTCGCGGTCCTGTACCTGTACGTCGCCCCGGGGCTTCAGACGCGCCTGCTCGGCGACCAGCTCGCGCAGCTCTCGAGCGATGCGCGAGCCCACTCGAAGACGGTCAGCCGGACCGTGGGCAGCTCGCAGCCGCTCTCGAGCGTGCAGAACCGCGTGAACGCCGCCGCGCTGGCCACCGGCGACCGGGTCACGCTGCTGCTCGTCAACCATGTGCCCGGCGGCGCCGAGCTGTCCGACCTGGCCGACTCGAGCCGGCGCTCGGCCACGGCGGCGCTGCGGTTCGCGGTGGCGCGGGAGGCCGTGCAGCGGGGTCGGATGATCACCGGGACCGAGCGCACGAGTGCCGGCACCGTGGCCGAGGCGGCCGATCCGGTCGTCTTCCGGGGCCGTACGGCGGCAGTGATCGTCTACTCGGCGCCGGCCTCGGCGGTGGTGCGGGCGGTGACCACTGTCCGCCACCAGATCCTGGTCGCCGGCGGAATCGCACTGCTGCTGGCGCTGGCCGGCAGCTGGCTCGTGGCTCGCGCCCTGGCGCTGCGCGTGAAACGGCTCGAGCTGGCGGCTGAGAAGGTCGCGGCGGGGGATTTCGAGCAGCCGATTCCGGTGGACTCGAGCGATGAGCTCGGGCAGCTCGCGGTCGCCTTCAACGCGATGCAGCGCCAACTCGCCCAGCTCGAGTCCGCGCGCAAGAAGTTCATCGCCACGGCGTCGCATGAGCTGCGCACGCCGATCTTTTCGTTGGGCGGCTTCGTCGAGTTGCTCGAGGACGAGGATCTGGATGCCGAGACGCGCCGGAGGTTCCTGGAGCAGGTTCGAGATCAGGTGGAGCGGCTGCGCAAGCTGTCGGTCGACCTGCTGGACCTGTCGCGGCTGGAATCGGGGTCGCTGGAGCTGCGGCCCGAGCAGGTCGATCTGAGCGAGCTCACGCGGTCGGTGTCCGGGGAGTTCGAGCCCGTGCTCGCCCAGCACGATGCGCACCTGGAGGTGCGGCTGTCATCGGGCAGGATCGAGTCCGTGTGCGATCCGGTGCGGGTGGCCCAGATCGTGCGCATCCTGATCGACAACGCGCTCGTGCACACGCCGGCCGGCTCTCGCATCGTGGTCACCGCCCGGCGAAGCGATGGGCACGTCAACCTGGCCGTGCGCGACGACGGCGAGGGAATCGACCCGCAGGCGCTGCGGCGGATCTTCGAGCCGTTCTACACCGCCGACGACGCGCAGGGCTCGGGTCTGGGGCTGGCCATCGCGAGCGAACTGGCCGAGCGCATGGCCGGGCGCCTGTCGGTCGACTCGCGGCCCGGGGAGACCACGTTCACACTCGTGCTGCCGGCGTGAGTCTCGCGCGCCGGCCGGGAACGAGCGCCGTCCGCTGATTACATGCCCCGGGCGGCGGCCGCTATCGTCCCGCCGTCGGTTCCTACTGTCCCGCCGTCGGTCCCTCCTGGCGCCCGGTCAAGATCGCATGCTCCAGCCGATCACCGTCCCGAACAAGCACCTCGCCGACTACGCGAGCATTGTCGGACGCGCCCTGGCCGATGAGATCCGGGAGCGGGCCGAGCGGCTGAAGGGCAAGCGGGTGCTCCATGTGTCGGCCACCTCGTTCGGCGGTGGCGTGTCGGAGATCCTGTACACCCTGGTCCCGCTGATGATCGACGTCGGGCTCGAGGCCGAGTGGCACGTGATCTACGGCCGCGAGGAGTTCTTCAACGCGACGAAGGTCATGCACAACGCGCTCCAGGGCAACCCACAGGACCTGAGCGACGAGCAGTGGGACATATGGCGCAAGTACAACGAGATCAACGCAGGCGACCTGTCGTCGGGATGGGATGTGATCATCGTCCACGATCCCCAGCCGGCGGCGCTGGCGTCGCTGGTCCCGGACAAGTCGCGCCGATGGGTGTGGCGCTGTCACATCGATCTGTCCACGCCCAACTCGGCGACCCTGGAGCGGCTGGTTCCGTACCTGGACCCGTATCCGGCGGCGGTCTTCCACATGCCGAAGTACGTGCCGACCGGCCTCGATGGGCGGGCGCACATCATCCCGCCGGCGATCGATCCGCTGGCCCCCAAGAACATGGCCTTCTCGCCCGAGGACGCGGTGTACATCTGCGAACAATTCGGGATCGACGTGGACCGCCCGTTGCTCTGCCAGGTTTCACGGTTCGATCCGTGGAAAGACCCGCTTGGGGTGATCGACGCATACAGGATCGTCAAGGAGCAGATGCCCGACGTTCAGCTCGCGCTGGTGGGGTCGATGGCCACCGACGATCCCGAGGGGTGGGACTATTTCAACGCCACCGTGTCCCACGCCGACGGTGACCCGGACATCCATATCCTGAACAATCTGAACAACGTGGGCGCGATCGAAGTCAATGCGTTTCAGTCCCACTGCGACGTGGTGATCCAGAAATCCACGCGCGAGGGATTTGGCCTGACCGTCACCGAGGCGATCTGGAAGGGCCGCCCGCTGATCGGCGGCGCGGTCGGCGGCATCCCCCTCCAGGTGTCTGACGGGGAGACCGGGTTCCTCGTCTCGAGCGTCGAGGAGTGTGCTCAGCGCAGTCTGGAAATCTTGCAGGACCCGGGGCTGGGCAAGCGGTTGGGACGTGCCGGCAAGGAGGCGGTGCGCAAGCGGTTCCTGATGCCGCGCCTGCTGCGGGACTGGCTCGCGTTGTTCGAGCAGCTGGAGGCGTGAACGGTGGCGGCCGATTCCGATACGCCTCTGATCCTCGTTTCGAATCGAGGACCGGTGACGTTCGGGCCCGACGGGGAGATTCGCCGCGGGACCGGCGGGCTGGTGACCGCGTTGATCGGGCTAGCCTCGCACCGCGAGGTGACCTGGATCGCCTCGGCGATGACCGACGAGGACGTGGCCGCCTCGGAGGAGAACGAAGGCAAGCCGTTCACAGTCGAGGCGCCGGGCGGTGACGAGTACCGGGTCAAGCTGGTCACCTCCGATCCCGATGCCTACGACCGCTTCTACAACATCACCGCGAACCCGATGCTGTGGTTCATCCAGCACTACCTGTGGGACCTGTCCAACGCGCCGGACATCCGCCGAAACGAAACCGAGGCGTTCGAGTTCGGCTACAACGCGGTCAACGAGGACCTGGCACGGGCGGTGCTCGAGGAGATCGAGGGACTCGAGCACCCGGTGGTCATGGTCCACGACTACCACTTCTACACGCTTCCCGGGCTGATCCGCGCGATCCGGCCCGACGTGTTCCTGACCCATTTCGTGCACATCCCCTGGAGCCAGTCCGACTCCTGGCGAGTGCTGCCCAAGTTCATCCGCGAGGAGATCTACCGGGGCATCCTGTCCAACGACATCATCGGCTTCCACACCCGCTCCTACCGGCGCAACTTCCTGCAGTGCTGCGAGGACCTGATGGGCTTCGAGGTGGATCACGAGGGGGGCGTGGTCCATTGCGGCGAACGCGAGGTGTGGGTGCGGGCGTACCCCTTGCCGATCGACCCCAAGGGTGTTCAGGCCGTGGCCGGCCGCGACCGAGTGGCGGAGTTCGAGGTGGAGCTGCTGCGCCGCCGGCGCGAGCATCTGATCCTGCGCGTGGACCGAGCCGATCTGTCCAAGAACGTGCTGCGCGGCTTCGGCGCGTTCGATCTGTTCCTGCAGCAGCACCCGGAGTTCCGTGAGCGCGTCACGTTCATCGCCCAGCTGATGCCCTCTCGAACCGACGTGCCGGAGTACGCGGAGTACCTGGAGCGGATCGAGGCGGTCGTCGCCGTGGTCAATCACCGCCACGGCTCCCCCGACTGGATGCCGATTCAGCTCAAGCTGCGCGACGATCTCGAGGAGGCGGTCGCCTCCTACAAGCACTACGACGTGCTGATCGTCAACGCGATGTTCGACGGCATGAACCTGGTGGCCAAGGAGGGGCCGATGGTCAACGAGCGCGGGGGTGTCTCCATTTTGAGCGAGAACACCGGCGCGCACGAGGAGCTGGGCGAGTACTCGCTATCGGTCAACCCGTTCGACATCCAGGAGCTGGCCGACTCGATCCACGCCGCGCTGACGATGCCGCGCGAGGAGCGAGAGCGGCGCCTGGCCGGGCTGCGCTCGGTGGTCACCGCGCGCAATCCGGGGGACTGGATCGACGATCAGCTGGCCGACATCCGGCGCAAGGGGAAGATGTCGGCGTAGGGCGGGAGGTTGGGTCGCGGGGGCGTGCGGTGGGCGTCAGTAGTGCGTCTGACCCTCGGCGAGCATCGCCACGAACTGTTCGATGCGGCGCGCGCGGGTCTCGGGGCGCTTGGCGTCCTGGATCCGGTAGAGAAAGCTGTAGCGGCGGGTGCCGCGCAGAGTCTTGAAGAAGTCATGGGCTGCGGGGTTTTGCTCGAGGGCCCGCTGGAAGTCCTCCGGAATCGCCTGGCTGCTCTGTGGCGCGTATGCCGCCTCCCACCGCCCGTCGCGCTTGGCCGCCTCGACCTGGGCGAGGCCGGCGGGCTTCATCCGTCCCTGCTCGATCAGCTGGGTCGCCTTCGCGCGGTTTATCTGAGACCACTTGCTGCGAGCCCGGCGGGGCGTGAAGCGCATGCGGTAGTACGACTCATCGTGCGGCGCTCGCTGTCCGTCGATCCAGCCGTAGCAGAGGGCTTCCTCCAGCGCCTCGGGATGGGTCACAGTGGGAATGCCCGAGGCCTTCTTGGCGATCTTCAGCCACACGCCCGGAGCCGATTCGGGCTGCTCGTGGAGCCAGCGGGCCCATGCCGCCCGGTCGGCGAACTCGAGGAGCGGCAGGTCTTCGCGGGTCACGGGGGTGTCAACGCTAGCGGGGCTTGCCATCAACGCGAGCGGGACTCGGTCGCTATAGTCGACCGCCGGTTATGGCCCAGGAACCGCCCCTCTACGACCTGGTGCTGCTCCTCGCGCCGGCCGCGCCCGACGAGCAGCGCACCAAGATCCTCTCCGACGTGGAGACGGCGATCACCGGCGCCGGCGGTTCGATCGAGCGCAAGGACGACTGGGGCCAGCGTCCGATGGCCTACCAGATCCAGCATCAGCCGGACGCCGACTACCACCTGCTCCAGTTCCACAGTCCGCCGTCGCTGATCGAGACGCTCTCCCACGACCTTCGGATCACCGATGGCGTGGTGCGCTTCCGGGTGATCAAGAACCTTCCGGGAACGCCGCCCGCGCCGGATTCGGCGCCACCGGTGGTGGCCACGGCGGCCCCGGCAGCCGCGGCGGGTGCGCCGTCCGGCCCCGCCGAGGCGACTCCCGAGGCGTAGACCGCACACCGCGCTCGCCGGGGCGAAGGTCCCGCTGTCGACGCCCCCCGGTGCCCCAGCGCGGCCACGATCCTGGCGTTCTCCCAGACCCCTAACAGCTGGGCGCTGGCCGTGCGCAAGCCGCCCGATTCCGAGACATCGCAGGCGAGCAGGAGGACGCCGCGGTGGAGCCGTTGCATGATGCGAGCCTTGACGCGGTACGCCACCGCGTCGGGGCCAAGCCCCGCCGCGAGCAGCTGCCCCAGCGGTGATCACGTTGTCCTGACGCGCGGCGATCCGGGCGTCCCGCTCTCCACGGCACGCATTACGCGTCACGCCACCCGCCGCCCGTTGTCCTGACGCGCGGCGATCCGGGCGATCCCGCTCTCCACGGCACGCATTACGCGTCACGCCACCCGCCGCCCGTTGTCCTGACGCGCGGCGATCCGGGCGATCCCGCTCTCCACGGCACGCATTACGCGTCACGCCACCCGCCGCCCGCCGGGCGTGACGAATTAGCCGTCCCCCAGGCGGACAATTCGTCACGCCTCCGGGAGTCGGGTCGGCGTGACGTGTTTTACGCGTCGTCTCTGGCTCACGATGGCCAGTATCAACCCGCAATCGTCCCGCCGACCCGCCCCAGCCCCAGCCCCAGCCCCAAACGGAACCGAGTTGGAACGAAGTTTTGACGATCCCTAGACGATCGCCGCGGCACCGACGCGCGGGTACAGCGGACGGCGCTCGGCGATGGCCGACGCATGGTCCCCAAGATCCCCGCGACGAGAATCGAAGTCGTCCTGGCCGAGAGCCTCTGCGACGGGATTGCAACGCTCCGACACGGCTCGGCGGCCGACCAGCAACTTGTCTGTCCATTTTCCGAGAAGGACGGAGGTTGCCGCCTGAGGCGTGCTTAGACTCGGCCAACAGGCTTTCAAATGCTCTGGAAAGGAGCCTCCATGAACATCAACCGGGTCGTGCTGACCGGGAACCTGACCAAAGATCCCGACTACCGTTCGACTCCCGAATCGGGACTGTCGATCTGCAAGCTCCGGCTCGCGGTCAACACCCGCCGCAAGAACAACGCCAGCGGGGACTGGGAGGACAAGGCCAACTACTTCGACGTCACGGTGTTCGGCCGTCAGGCGGAGAGTTGCGGGCAGTACCTCAAGAAGGGTCGGCCGGTGGCCATCGACGGACGGCTCGAGTGGCGCGAATACGAGGTGGACGGACAGAAGCGCCAGACCGTGGGTATCATCGCTGAGAACGTGCAGTTCCTCGGCGGTCGCGATGACGCTGGAAACGGAAACGGGAACGGCTACTCCAGCGGCATCCGGACGCCGGAGAGCGACATCCCGGCCGATACCAGTGACTTCGAGTCCGCGCCGGTGGCTGCCGGAGTGTCTGACGACGACATTCCGTTCTGAGGCAACGACAGATCTGAAAGCAATCGAGCAGGTGATTCAGCGTGGCAAAGCAGCGTAGACGGCCGGTTCGCCGGCGCGATCGAAAGGGCGCACAGACCTCCTCGCGCCGCAAGCCGTGCCCGTACTGCCGGGACAAGATCGAGCAGGTCGACTACAAGAACATCTCGATGCTGCGCCGCTTCATCTCGGAGCGCGGAAAGATCCGCTCGCGCCGGATCACCGGCGCGTGCCGGCGCCACCAGAGTCAGGTCGCCCGCGCGGTCAAGCGGGCGCGTGAGCTCGCGCTGCTGCCATACGTGGCCGACACGCCCGGCGGTGGCATCGGGGGACGCGGCGACCGCGATCGCGACCGCGACCGCGACCGTTAGGCCAGGCACCATGCCGCAAGCGATCTTGCTCCAGGACGTCGAGACGCTGGGTGAGAAGGGCACGGTCATCGACGTCTCGCCGGGCTACCTGCGCAACTACCTGTTGCCGCGCAAGCTGGCCGAGCCCGCCACGACGGGTTCGATCCAGGCGGCCCAGCGTCGGCGCGAGGACGCCGAGCGGGCCTTGCACGAGGCCGAGGATCGCGCTCGGGAGAACGCGGCGCTGCTTGGCCGCACGGTCCTGACGATTCCGCAGCAGGCTGGCGACGATGGGCGGTTGTTCGGTTCGGTCACCACCCAGGACATCGCGGACGCCATCCGGGACGCACGCGGCATCAAGCTCGATCGGCGCAAGGTCCATCTGGAGGAGCCGATCCGCCACACCGGCACCTACATGGTCGTGGTCGAGGTCACCGACGAGGTGACCGCGGCCGTGAAGACCATGGTGGTTCCCGCCGACAGGTAGCCGGCGGCCCCACAGGCGTCCTCCGAGGCCGGCGCCGGTTGCGCTGCTCCGGAGCCACCCAGCTCGCTGTCTTCAGGAAGTCCTCGCTGGGAGCGGGAACGGCCCCTGCGGGGACGTCCGCGCGAAACCTAGACTCGGCCGAGCATGAGCGCCGTCCAAAGCATCGCTGTCCCGCCTCACAACCTCGAGGCCGAGAAGTCGGTCCTCGGGGCGGTGTTGCTGGACGAGCGCCACCTCCACGGGCTGCTGGTGGAGCAGCACCTGCGCCCCGAGCACTTCTACCGCGAGCAGCACGGCGCGGTGTTCGCGGCGATGATCGAACTCTACGAGAGCGATCGCAAGATCGACCACCTGACCGTGGCGGAGACGCTGCGCCAGCGGGGCAAGCTCGAGGAGGTCGGCGGGCCGGCGGCGATCGACGAGCTGGCCGGCTGGGTGCCCGCCGCCGGCCACGCCAGGGATTACGGGCAGATCGTGCGCGACAACGCTCAGCTGCGGGCGCTACTCACCACCTCCTATGAGATCCAGGCCAGCGTGCTCTCTCGCGAGGCGCCGCCACGCGACCTGGTCGAGCGCGCCGAGCGCTCCGTGCTCGAGGTCGCCCACGACGACCGCCAGAAGAAGTTCCGGCCGATTGCCGAGGTCCTCCACGAGGAGACCGACAAGCTCCACCGGCTCTCGACGCTCAAGACGCCGCTGACCGGCACGCCGTCCGGGTTCAAGGACCTCGACGAGATGACCGGCGGCTTTCAGCCCGGCAACCTGATCATCATCGCCGCCCGTCCCTCGATGGGGAAGTCCGCGCTGGTGGCCAACATCGCCGAGAACGCCGTGCTCGGCTTCGGCCACCCGGAGCAGCGACCGAGCCCGGTGGCGCTGTTCTCGCTCGAGATGTCCGAGTCAGAGCTGGCTCAGCGCTTCGTCGCCTCCCAGGCCCGGATCCGCGGCGAGGAGCTGCGCAAGGGGCGGGTGGCGGAGAACCGGTGGCCGAAGATCCTGGCCGCCTGCGGGCGGCTGTCCGAGGCGCCGCTGTGGATCGACGACTCGAGTGACACCGGCGTGCTCGAGGTCCGAGCCAAGGCGCGCCGCCTTCACCATCAGCTGGAGGGCGGCCTCGCGCTCATCATCATCGACTACCTCCAGCTCATGCGCCACGAAGGCCGGGTGGAGAGCCGCGTCGAGCAGGTCGGTCAGATCTCCCGCGGCCTCAAGGGGCTGGCTCGCGAGCTGAACGTCCCGGTGATCGCGCTCTCGCAGCTGAGCCGGGCGGTCGAGCAGCGCGGCGGCGAGAAGCGTCCGATCCTGTCCGACCTTCGTGAATCGGGCCAGATTGAGCAGGACGCCGACCTCGTGATGTTCATCTACCGCGAGGAGTACTACGACAAGGACTCAGAGCGGCCCGGCGAGGCGGACCTGATCATCGCCAAGCACCGAAACGGACCCGTCGGCGATGTCGTGATGACCTTCCAGAAGGAGTATCCGAAGTTCATGAACTACGCCGGCGAGCGGTTCGCCGCGGCATGAGCTACCTGGGGACCGGGGGCATGGGAGCGCCGCGCGAGTTTCGTGAGTTCAGGGAGTGCCCGTTCGCTCTGTGCGACGGCAGTGGGATGCTCTACGACGAGGCATCGAACACGGCGTACGACTGCCGCTGCCGGCGGCAGATCATCGCCGTGCGCAAGGCGCGTAGCCTGTCGGCGGTCATCCCGCGGCGCTATCAGGATGTCGCCTTCGACCGCAATCCGGTGACCGAGATCGAGCCTCGCGTCGTCGTCCGGCAGGTTCGCTCGTACGTCGACCGGATCGACGAGCATCTCGACGCCGGGCGGGGGCTGTGGTTCATGGGCCCGGTCGGAACCGGCAAGACGACCCTGGCCATGCTGGTCTCGAAGGCGGCGCTCGAGGCGGGGCGCTCGGTGGCGATCTACTCACTGCCCCGGCTGCTCAACGAGATCCGCGACACGCACCGGGCCGAGCGCTCCCACGTCGACCTGCTCGACCGCCTGACCTCGGTCGACCTGCTGCACGTCGACGACGTGGGCGCGGAGCGCACGACCGACTGGGTGCTCGAGGAGCTCTACTCGATCGTCAACGCGCGCTACGAGGACAAGCGAGCGATGGTGATCACGACCAACATCCTGGATCGCGAGGCGCTGTGCGAGCAGATCAGCGGACGGACCGTCTCGCGGCTGACCGAGATGTGCGACGAAATGCCGCTCGACGGCGATGACCGGCGAATGGATCGGTATTCCGCTTGAGCGTGGCCAGCGGCGCGGCTTAGTCGTCCTGCCGGCGCTCTGACTCCGCCCGCTCCTCGAGCTTGTCGGCCAGGTAGCGAGCCTTGTCGGCGCGGCGCTCGTGCTGCGCCGCCTCGTCCGCGTCGGGGACGTCGCGGGCGCGCCGGCGCTCGGCCTCCTCGCGCTCGCGCTGAGTCAGCTTGAGCTCCTCGGTGATGGGATCCTCGGCCATGCCCAGAACCTAGCGCCAACCCAGGCGTTTGGCCGTCCGGACGCGCAGAGGCGCTGCTTCGGCCGCGTCGGGGACGGGTAGCCGGCGCCGGCGGCGCGAGGCCACCGTGCGATGATCGTGGCGTGGGGACGGCGCGACACGGCGGTCAGCCCGAGCCGATCCGGCTGATCGGCCTCGACCACGTGCAGGTCGCGGCGCCGGCCGGAAGCGAGGACGAAGCCCGCCGGTTCTACGGCCGGCTGCTCGAGCTCCCGGAGCTGCCCAAGCCCGCGACGCTGCAGGCCCGAGGCGGTGTGTGGTTTGCCTGCGGAGCGCATCAGCTCCACGTCGGCATCGCCGATCCGTTCGCGCCCGCCACCAAGGCGCATCCGGCGCTCGCCGTGCGGGCGGCCGATCTCGATCGCCTCGCCGACCGGCTCACCGCCGCGGGCTGCACCGTGCGTTGGGATGAGGCGGTCCCCGGCACCCGCCGGTTCTACACGGCCGATCCGTGGGGCAACCGGATCGAGTTGGTGGGGATCGCTGTCAGATAAACCATCGCCATTGTCGTGACGCACAACCAGCCGACGCGGATGCGCGGACTTTGGCGATGAACCTGACACATACGTAACTTCAGCGCCAAAGTCCTGGCCGCGACGGCCGCGGCCCCGGCTAACTCACCCGCGGCTCGGGCCGGCCGAGCCCGGTCGGGACCGTACGACCCCGCAGCAGGGCGGCCTCGGTCACGCTCCAGCCATCGCTTTCGTGCGAAGGCGCACGATCGAGCGCCGCGTCGGAGGCGAGGACGCGGCCGGGGCGTTCCTTGGCCAGCTCGGCCAGCCGCGCGGCCTCGTTCACGGGATTGCCGATCACGGTGTATTCGAAGCGGCGCTCGGCGCCGACGTGCCCGGCCACGGCGAGCCCGGCCGAGATGCCGATGCCGAAGTCGACCTCGGGCAACTCGGCCGACAGACGCTCGCCAGGGAGCGGGCCGCCCGCAGTGCATCGACGGTCGGGTTCTCGCGGCTGACCGGCGCCCCGAACACGCACAGCGCAGCATCGCCTTCGAACTTGTTGACCATGCCGCGCTCGCTTTCGACCACCTCGATGACCTCGCGGAAGAAGCGGTTGAGCAGACGGACGACCTCGCCCGGCGCCACGGCCATGGAGAGTGGGGTGAAGCCGGCCATGTCGATGAACACGGCGGCGATCTCGCGCTCCTCGCCGCCGAGCTGGACGCCCTGGCTGAGTGGACCGTTGATGAGGGCCAGCCGGGCGAGCTGATGCAGGCTGCCAAACAGCGGGACGAGAAAGCCGATCGCCAAGAACACGACCAGCGCGCCGACGCCCGCGGTGGCCCATCGCGGATAGGCGCACGTGAATCAGCCCGGCTCGGGGCAGTTGCGATCGGTCGGGAGCGCTCGGAGCCGTCACGCCACGATTATCGAGCGTCCGGGCCGCCACGGCGGAGGTTCTCAGTGCGCCGGCGAGGATCCCGCCGGACGGCGCGGCAGCCAGGCCAGGCCACCCCGCCCGGGCTTGATCGTGATGTTCCGCCGCTGGGGACGTTCGGAGCCTTCGGCAGCAAGGCGAAGCTTGCGCGCGCTCAGCACCGCCCTAAGCACCTGCTTCATCTCGAGCATCGCGAAGCTCGATCCGAGGCACCGCCGCCGTCCACCACCGAAAGGGATCCAGGTGTACGTGCCGGGTTGCTGGCCGAGGAAGCGCTCGGGCCGAAACGCGTATGGGTCCGGATAGATGGTCGGGTCGTGGTGGACGAGGTAGGCGCTTGGCACCAACCCAACGCCCGGCGGATAGGTTCGCCCGCCGACCTCGACCGGATGCCTGACGATCCGCGGCGCCACGTTCGGCAGCACCGGCCGGCGCCGCAGGGTCTCGTAGATCGTTGCGGTGAGGTACGCGTCATCCTCGCCGGAGCGCAGTTCCGCCTCGAGCTCGCCGAGCACGTCCGGATGCCGGCTGAGCCGCTCCAAGGCCCAGGCGAGAGAGGACGCCGTCGTCTCGTGCCCGGCCACCAGCAGCGTCATGAGCTCGTCGCGGAGCTCCTGGCCGGACATCGGCGAGCCGTCGGCGTGACCGGCCTCGAGCAGCATCGCCAACATGTCGTCGCGCTCCTCGGTCCCCGTGCGCCGCTCATCGATCAGCGCGAACAGCAGCGCGTCGGCCTCGCGCTGCATGCGCGCGAACGGGGCGAACGGCCCCACCCGCTCGAGGACCTTCTCGGCGCGGCCGCCCGGCTCGGGTGGGATCACGCTGATGAACCGATCGCCGAAGGACAGCATGGCCGACAGCCGCTCGCGCAGGGCGTCGAGGCGGGGGCCCGGGTCGAGCCCGAACACCGCGCGCAGCACGACCTCGAGCGTGAGGCGCTGCAGCAGCGGATGAAGCTCGGTCGCGTTGTGCTCGGGCCACCGATCCACCTCGCGCTCGGTCACCGACGCCACGAGGTCCCCCAGTCGCGCCACCCGCTCGCCGTGGAACGCGGGCAGCATCAGCTTGCGCTGCTCCATGTGGGCGTCCTCGTCGAGCAGGATCACCGAGTTCTGTCCGACCACCGGCGCAAGCACGCGCGCGCCCTCGCCGGGATGCAGGACGTCCGCCGGCGCGGTGAACACCTGCTTGATCTCGTCCGGGTTGGACAGCATCACGAACGGCGGCGCGCCCAGCAGGCGTAGCGTGAAGCGCGGCCCGAAGCGCGCGCGGCACTGCTCGAGGAAGGCGAGCGGCCGGGTCCAGAACGCGACGCTCTGGACCGACTTGGGGAGTCTGGGTCCGGCGGGAAGCGAGCGGGACGACATGGCGAACTCCTACCCGGCGGGGTCGGAAGCGAATGTGAGATCCGGCACAAACGCCTGGCGGGGTGACCCCGCGGCGCGAGGATGGTGGCTAGATCTGCGGGCCGGGGCGCGGGGGCAGCGGCGAGGGATCGGGGGTGGGCGCCGGCGGAGTCGGGTCGGGTCCCGGTGGCGCTGGATCCGGGCCTGGGATCGGTGAACCCGGGCTCGGCGTGGGCGGGGACGGATCGGGACCGGGCGTGGGCGGGGAAGGTATGCCGGACCGAGGCGCAATCGGGGGCGGGGAAGGTATGCCGGACCGAGGCGCAATCGGGGGCGGGGAAGGCACGCCCGACCAGAGCGCGATCCGTGCGCGGGTCCGCCCATGCACGCCCGACCAGAGCGCGATCCGTGCGCGGGTCCGCCCATGCCGTGCGTACACTCCGTCGCCGATGCCAGGAATCGTATTGGTTGGCGCCCAGTGGGGTGACGAGGGCAAGGGAAAGGTCACCGATCTTCTCGCCGAGCGAGCGAACGCCGTGGTGCGCTTCCAGGGCGGCAACAACGCCGGGCACACGATCGTCCGCGGCCGCCAGACGTTCAAGCTGCATCTGATTCCGTCGGGGATCCTGCACAAGGACACGATGTGCGTGATCGGCAACGGGGTGGTGATCGATCCGCGCGTGCTGACCGATGAGCTCGAGGAGCTACGCCGGCGCCGGATCGATACGCGGCTGCTGCGGATCTCGGCCAACGCGCATCTGATCATGCCCTACCACATGATGCTCGACCACGCCGGCGAGGCCAAGCTCGGCAAGCTGCAGATCGGCACCACGCGGCGCGGCATCGGCCCCTGCTACGCGGACAAGGCCGCGCGGCTGGGCATCAGGGTCCAGGATCTGCTGGACGAGAAGATCCTCAAGAAGAAGATCGTCGCGGCGCTCGAGCCCAAGCGATTGTCGCTGCGCCCATTCGCCAAGGACCCACAGCTCGACCTGCAGACGATCACCGAGGAGTACCTCACCTACGGTCACCGGCTGGCGCCCTACATCGCGGACACCGTGCGTCTCGTGCACGAGCGACTCGACGCCGGTGAGACGGTGATATTCGAGGGCGCCCAGGGCGCGCTGCTCGACATCGACCACGGCACCTATCCGTTCGTCACCTCGTCCAACCCGGTGGCGGGCGCGGCCTGCGTGGGCGCGGGCGTCGGACCGAAGGACATCGACGAGATCTTGGGCGTGATGAAGGCCTACGGGACCCGCGTGGGCGCCGGGCCGTTCCCCACCGAGCTCGACGGCGAGTTGGCCGACGAGATCCGGGAGCGCGGCGGCGAGTACGGCACCACCACCGGCCGCGCCCGGCGCGTCGGGTGGCTCGACCTCGTGGCGCTCCGCTATGCGGCGCAGATCAACTCGCTCACAGCGCTGGCCGTGATGAAGCTCGACGTGCTATCCGGCTTCGACCGGCTGTGTGTGTGCACGCGCTACCGCTCGACCGGGCCGGAGGGGACGGAGTTCGAGTACTTCCCCTACCACCAGACGGTGCTGCATCACGCGACCGGCGAGTACGTGGAGCTGCCGGGCTGGAGCGAGGATCTCACCGAGTGCCGCGAGGAGTCCGACCTGCCGGTGGCGGCGCGGGACTATCTGCGCTTCGTGTCTGACTTCGTCGGCGTCCCGGTGGCGCTCATCGGGGTGGGCCCGGGCCGCGATCAGGTGATCTGGTCCCAGGGTGCGCCGAGCTTGCTCAGCTCAGGCGCCGCGTCGGCGGCTGCCTGACTCACCGCGGGGCTGGACCATTCAGCCCGCGTGTGAGTGATGGCCCTCGCCCGGCCACGGCGCCAAAACCAGCACCAGGCGGGCGTCGCTCACGGCCCTGATCGTGCGCCGCTCGTTCGGGGCGAAATGCGCGAGCAGGCCCGGACCGCCCGACGTGGTCCCGCCGTCCTGGGAGATCGAGACCTCGCCGGCGACCACGACCAGGTACGTCCGCTCGTGGACCTGATGCTCGGAGAGTTGCTCGCCGCCCGGCAACTGAATCGCGATCGCGCGGGTCTCGGCGTCGGACCGGAGCACGACCGGGTGATGCGCTTCGATCTCCAGGGAACGGACATCCCAGCTCTCCATCGCGCCTGCACTCTACTCGGAGGACCCAGCGGCGACCCGCGCCGAGGCATCCAATGAGCGCTGGAGCTCCTCGAGCACCCGGACCACACGCAGCCCGCTGGCCCCATCCGAGCGCGGACGGCGACCGCTCCGGATGCACTCCACGAAGTGCTCGCATTCCACGCGCAGCGGCTCGAGGTTCGGGATCGAGGGGGAGAAGCTGTCCCCGGTGCGGGTGATGTACTCGCCGTAGCCGCGAGAGCCCGCGTCGAAGCCCTTGTCGAAGACCTGGAGCTTGCCCTCGTGCGCCATGTCGTCGAAGGTGGCCATCCGGCGCGAGCCCACCACGGTGAAGCGCCGCTCCTTGTGAGGGTCAAGCCAGCTCAGGTGCAGATGCGCCGAGAGGCCCGAGGGAAAGCGCAGGAAGCAGAACACGACGTCCTCCACGCCCTCCTGGACGTAGGACTCGCCGTGGGCGACCATCTCCCACGGCTCCTCGTTGGCCAGGTACAGCACGACCGAGACGTCGTGGGCTCCCAGGCTCCACAGAGCGTTCTCGTCGGCGCGCAGCTTGCCCAGGTTCAGTCGGTTGCCGTAGATGTAGTAGATCCGCTCGCCCAGCTCGCCCGACTCGGTCAGCTGCTTGAGCCGCTGCACGCCGGGGTGGTACTCGAGCAGGTGCCCGACCATCAGCACGCGTCCGCTCGCCTCGGCGGCGGCCACCGCGCGCTCGGCGTCGGCGACCGACTGCGCTAGCGGCTTCTCCACGAAGCAGTGCTTGCCGGCCTCCAGCACGCGCACGGCGAGGTCGGCATGGCTCGGCACGGGGGTGGCCAGCGCCACCGCGTCGAGCGCAGGGTCGGCGAGGACCTCGTCGAGATCGCCCGTGAAGCGCGCCTGGGGGAAGCGACCCGCGACTCGCGCACGCACCGCGTCCGAGGGGTCGCAGCACCAGGCCAGCTCGCAGCCGTCGATCGCGACGAAGTTGCGCGCCAGGTTCGGCCCCCAGTAGCCCAGGCCGACCACCGCGATGCGAAGCGGCCGCTCGCTCATGTGAGGTGCAGTGTAAGAGCGGCGACGACGCGCTCCCCCGCGTGCCCGTCCCCATACAACAGCGGACGCTCAGCCGGCATCGGGCTATCGAGTGCCGCACGCGCCGCGCCGGCGTCGAGATCGACCAACACGTTCCAGCCCTGCTCGACGGTCTCGGTCCATTCCGTCGTGGATCGCAGCGTGATGCAGGGGACCCCGGCCAGATACGCCTCCTTCTGCAACCCGCCCGAGTCGGTCAGCAACGCCCGCGCGTGGCAGAGCAGCGCGCACGTCTCCACGTAGCCGAGCGGCGGCGCCGTGATGACCCCGGAGCTCTCCAGACGGCCGAGCAGGTCGGCCTCGTCCAACCGCCGCCGGGTGCGAGGATGAATCGCGAACAGCACCGGCGACGGCATCTCGCACAGCAACTCCACGAGCAGATGCAGCCGTGCCGGGTCGTCGACGTTGCCGGCCCGGTGTGCGGTCGCCAGCAGATAGCCCCCCGACTCGAGTCCCCGCGCCGCCACGAGCTCGACCGCGGAGCGGGCACGCGGCTGAACCGCCGACGCGACGTCCACCATCACGTCCCCCACCACCTCGACAGCCCCCGCGACGCCCTCCGCGCGCAAATTGCCCACGGCCACCGACGACGAGCACAACAGCAACGACGAGGCGTGATCGACGAGCACCCGGTTGAGCTCTTCGGGCATCGCGCGGTCGAACGAGCGCATCCCCGCCTCCACGTGCGCCACCGGCACGCCGGCCTGCGCACCGGCGAGGGCGCCGGCCAGCGTCGAGTTCGTGTCTCCGTAGACGAGCACGGCGTCGGCACGCGTCTCGCGAACCACCGGCTCGAGTGCTCCCAACATCCGCGCGGTCTGGGAGCTGTTCGATCCCAGCGAGATCCCGAGCTCCAGATCCGGTGCCGGCAGCCCCAACTCTGAGAAGAACACCGCCGAGAGCTCGTCGTCGAAATGCTGCCCGGTATGCACGAGCACCTCCGAGTGTGCATCCCGCAGGCGCGGAGAGACCGCCGCCGCCTTGATGAACTGGGGGCGGTTCCCGATCACCGTGAGGATCTTCATCGAGCCCCGTCGGCCAAACGCTCGCGGATCCGGGCCGCGACCTCGCGCGCAGCCCCCCGCGTGACCGGACCCGGCGCATCGAACACCCGACCGTCGATCGCCGCGACGGGCTGCACCTCGCGGGTCGTGGAAGCCAGGAACGCCTCGTCGGCGCGCAGCAACTCCTCGAGCGTGCACGGCTGCTCCATCGCCCCGGTTACCGCCAGCACCACGGCCCGGGTGATCGAGGCCAGGATGTGCTCGTCGAGCGGCGGGGTGAACAGCGAACCATCCGTGACCCAGAAGATCGAACTGGTGGGCGCCTCGAGCACGCGGCCGTGGGGCGTGACCAGCAGCGCCTCGTCGAAGCCTCGCTCGCGCGCGAGCCGGGAAGTCAGCATGTTCGCCCCGTACGACAGCGACTTCACCCCATCCAAAACCCGCGTAGGCGAATAGGTCACCGACCCCAAGCGGATCACCTCCGGCTGAGCGTGCATCGGCTCGGTGAACAGCAGCCGGCGGCCGCCTCGGGTGATCACGATCCGCAGCAGCTCGTGGTCGGGACCGACCCCGGCGTGGGCGAGCAGCCGCCAGGCGTCGGACCGCACCGCCTCCACATCCACCGGCAGTCGCAAATTCGACGCCGAGCGCTCGAGCCGCGTCAGATGCTCGTCGAGAGCAAACGGGCGGCCGTCGTACACGCGGATCACCTCGAACACGCCGTCGCCACGCAGCAGCCCCTCGTCGGTGGCCGGGATCGTCGCGCGCGAGGCGAGCATCACCGCACCGTCGACGGAGGCCAGCGAGGCGGAGAAGTTACCCGGCATGCCCGTCACGCGACCACACCTCCGCCAGGCGCACCACGACCGCGGCAGCGGCCGCCATGTCCTGGACGGAGGCCCACTCGCGCACCGAGTGGTACTCGTGCCCTCCGGTGAAGATGTTCGGCGTGGGCAGGCCCATCGCACTCAGCCTCGAGCCGTCGGTCCCGCCCCGGATGGGCCGGCGGATCGGCTCGATCCCCTCGGCGCGGATGGCCGCCTCGGCGGCGTCGGCCACCTCGGGCACCTGACGCAGCACGTCGCGCATGTTGCGGTACTGCTCGCGCACATTGACCTCGAGATGGGCCCGCGGCTCGGCGTCCACCACCTGCCGCGCGGTCCGCTCGAGCAGCGCAAGGTGGCGGTCGAGTTGCTCGTCGTCGAAGTCGCGCACGATCAGCAGCAGAGTCGCCTTGGCCGGCGAGCCGGTCAGCTCGTGCGGATGGATGAAGCCGTCGCGCCC
Organism: uncultured Solirubrobacterales bacterium; assembly: GCA_963834625.1. Lineage (GTDB taxonomy): Bacteria > Actinomycetota > Thermoleophilia > Solirubrobacterales > Solirubrobacteraceae > Palsa-465. The sequence continues at coordinate 1,175,300 of CAWICM010000003.1, forward strand.
CTTCGTCGTCTCCGGGGTCAGCGTCTCGGCAGGCAGTGCGGTCACGATACGGGCAGCCAGGCGCAGCGCGTTCACCATCTTGCCGGTGGCCTGACCCGGGTGCACCTCCACGCCGCGCACGGTCAGCACCACCTCGTATGCGCTGAACGTCTCGTCCTGCAGCTCGCCGAGGTCGGAGCCGTCGAGCGTGTACGCGCAGCGGGCACCGAAGCGCTCGATGTCGAACAGCGTGGCGCCCTCGCCGATCTCCTCGTCGGGGGTGAAGGAGATCCGCAGGTTGGGTCGCGGTAGCTCGGGATGGGCGGCCAGGTAGGCGACGCCCGCCATGATCTCGGCCACTCCGGCCTTGTCGTCGGCGCCGAGCAGCGTGTCGCCGCTGCTGGTGACGATGTCGTGGCCGACCTTTGCGATCAACTCGGGCATCGACGACGGGTCGAGCCGTGTCTGCTCGCGCGGCAGCGCCAAAACGCCGCCGTCGTACGAGCGGTGCACGATCGGCTCGACCCCGTGACCCGAAGCATCCGGACTGGTGTCCATGTGCGCGATCAGACCGATCGCGTCGCCGCGCCCGTCGCCCTCCCCGTCGGCGGCGCCATCGCCACCCCCGTCGCGATTACCGGACAGCGTCGCCACCACGTAGCCGTTCTCGTCGAGCGAGGCGTCCTCGAGTCCGGCTTCCCGCAGCTCCTCCACCAGCACGCGTCCCAGCTCGAGTTGGCCCGGCGTGCTCGGTGACTGGCGCCGGTCACGAGAAGACTGCGTGTCGATCCGCACATAACGCAGAAAGCGCTCCAGCGTGTCCCGGGCGAGCTCTTCCGCCAACGCCGAGGTGTAGGAAACGGGCATTGTGGTGAGTATCGCAACGTAAGGGGGAGGAGGGCTGCCTAGACCCCGAACAGAAGTGAGGAGTGAGACACAGATGGCAACCCAGACTCCAACGCAACGCTCGGCCGCTGCCAAGCGCGCGGCGGCAACCCGCAAGCGGAATGCCGCCAAGCGAAGCGCCGCGAGCACGCGTACGTCGGCCCGGCGCACGTCCGGCTCGGCGTCGGTCACGGCACGCACGAGTGCCCGGACCACGGCCCGTAGCGCCCGCACGACCGGCGCCCGGGCAGCCGAGACGGCGGCACGCAGCGCCGATGCCGCGCAGACCCAGGTCGGCGCTGTGGCCACGAGCGCGCAGCGCGTGCTCTACACCGCGGTCGGCGCGCTGGCCACGGCCAGCGACGCGGTCAAGCGCGGCGCCCTGACCTACACGAACTCCGGCCGCCTCGCGCGCCAGCTCAACCAGTTCGAGCGCCGTGGCGCGCGGGCCATCGACCGCGGCCGCCGTCAAGTGAGGCGCCGCGTCTCCTGACCCTGAGAGAAGGGCGCAGTACCCACGCGCCGGCCTGGGGGCGCCGGTGCGGGCGCTGCCTGGCGCACGGCCGACCAGTCCTGTGCTAAAAGAGGACGGTCTGCGAAAGGAGGACCCCGGTGTCGGGGATCCCGGTCGGCGAACCCGTGTCCGCCGCTGACTCGCAAGATTTGTTCGAGCGGTGGCGGCACAGTCGCGACCGCGAGGCGCGTGATGAGCTGATTGCTCGTTTTCTTCCGCTGGCGCGGAAGCTGGCGCGGCGCTACGTGCAATCGAGTGAGCCGTACGACGACCTGGTGCAGGTCGCGAGTCTCGGCCTGGTCAAGGCGGTGGAGCGCTTCGACCCGGATCGAGGCTTCGCCTTCACGTCGTTCGCGGTGCCCACGATCGTGGGCGAGCTCAAGCGCTACTTCCGCGACACCGGCTGGGCCATCCACGTCGACCGCGGCGCACAGGAGAGAGCGCGCAAGATCAACGAGGCCCGGCAGGCGATCAGTGCGCGCACCGGGCGCCCCCCGCGCGTCGACGAGCTCGCGCAGTACCTGGAGCTGAGCGAAGAGGAGGTCCTCGACGGCCTTCAGGTTGCCGAGGCCTACGGAACCGTTTCGCTCGACGCCCCCATGGCCGGCGAGGAGGACGCGAGTCGCCTCGACGCGATCGGCGACGAGGACACGCGCCTCGGCTTGGTCGACGACCAGACCACGATCTTCGCCGCCGCCAAGCACCTGCCCCAACGCGAGCGTGAGATCCTCTACCTGCGGTTCGGCGAGGATCTCACGCAGTCCGAGATCGCCGAGCGAGTGGGCGTCTCACAGATGCAGGTCTCGCGGCTGCTGCGCCGCTCGCTGCACCGGCTGCGCCAACTCACCGGCGAAACTCGCTGAAATCCAGCTGTTGGCCGCCCGGCGGGGCCGCGCATCGGGCGCCCGCCGGAGTCAACCGAGAGCTAGAGAGCTACCAGCGATACCACCTTCGGCGTCCCACGCCGGACTCGACTCCTCCGATGAGGAAGCCGAGCACCCACAGGATCACCGCCGCGATCAAGACGATCCACAGGATGTGGGCGGCGAAGCCCAGTCCCCCGAAGATGGCCAGGATCAAAAGCAAGACGATCAGTGCGACCAATTCAACTCCTCCTTTGATGCTGTCGAACGTCTCGCGGCGTGGCTACCCGGTATCGGCCCCAGTGACGCAGCCCCGTCAACGAAGGCATACGGCTTGCAACGCCGGATCAGTCCTCGGCGCGCTCGCTCGCCTTGCGCGCGGCGTGCTGGTCGCCGTGGCTCGCGTGCTCGATCAGCTCACGCTCGGCCTGCTCGAAGCCCTCGGCCTCGCCGCCGCCGCCTTCGACGACCGCGCGCGAGGCTTCGTCGATCTGCTCTTCAGACGGCGGCTCGGAGCTGGTGCGGCCGCCGATCGCGCCGGCCTCGGCCGCGGCTGCTTCGGCTTGTTCTCGGGATGAATCGGGAGTTGGCATGAGAATGGCTTACCCGCCCGATTTCCGGGCAAACGGGCCCCACCGGCAACGGGACGCCCAGCATCCCCCGGCCAAGATCAGTAGGCTCGCCCCCCCGTGCAGAGTCACTTCCGGCTAGAGGTGCGAAACCAGGGTCACTCCACCGTGATCACGGTGAGCGGCGAGCTCGACCTGGCCTCTAGCCCTGCGCTCCAGGAGGAGCTCGACCGGGTCGCCGCCTCCGAATCCCAGCTCCTGATCATCGATCTGCGCGACCTCGACTTCATGGACTCGACCGGCTTGAGCGTCCTGGTTCGCGCCCATCAGCGGATCGAGGAGCAGGGGCGACAGCTGGCCATGGTGAAGGGACCGCAACAGGTCCAGCGCCTGCTCAACCTGACCGGGGTGGCCGACCGGCTCAGACTGATCGACAGTCCCGAGGAGCTCCTGAACAGAAACTGACGCGCGGCTCAGCCGCGCCGGCGGTCGACCATCACCACGTGCAGCACCTCGGATTCGTCGTCCCTGCGGATGTCGAGTTGGTCGCTCAGCATGGTCAGGGCCGAGGCCGCGCTGTACTCGGGCGCCTGGTGCGAGAGCTGGCTGCCGCTTCCGTCCACGAACGGACCGATCGTCAGCTCCAGCCGCTGCGCATCGGTCGAGATCGCGAACGACATGCGGGGACCCTTGGCGGCCCGGCCGGCGTGGGCGGCAATCGCGTCGGTGACCAGGTAGACGTCGGAGAAGCGATCGAGCGAGAAGCGGGCTCGAGCGGCCAGCGCTCGCGCCACGCGGCCGAGCACGCCGGCGAGCAGGCTGATCGGCGACAGCGACACCACGGCGTCGCCCGACAGCCACGCGGCGTCCTGGTCGTCGGGACCGGCGCCGCTCGGCAGGTGGAACAGCGGCTTGCCGTCGCGCTGTCCGGCGAACGACATCCGCACCTCGGTGCCGCCCTCGGGTCCTGAGCGGAACTCGGCCTGCTCGGCCAGGGCCCGGATCACCGACAGGCCGACGCCGCGGATCGTCTCGTCGGCCGGAGCCAGCGCGGGCAGTCCCGAGCCTTCGTCGAGCACGACCACCTCGATGGCCTCGGGCTCGATGTACATGCGCACGATGAGCGGGCCGGTCTCGCCGTCGTAGGCGTGCATCACGACGTTGTTGCACGCCTCGCTCACGGCGGTCTTGAGGTCGTCGAGGAGCTCGGGATCGAGTCCGATGAGCTCGGCCACGCCGGCCAGCACGCCACGGACCAGCGTCAAGGTCTCGGGCCGAGAATCGAGCTCGAGACGTACGGCTGGAGCGTCGTCGTTCAGCGCCACGACGCCCCCGGATCAGCGGGCCCGGGGCGGCGCGCCTTCGGCAGGAAGCGCGCAACTTCGGTTGGGACGCTTTTGACGCAGGCCTGCCGGGTACACCTATTAGTAATCATGGAGTCACGCGTTCGAGCCCTGTACAAGATCGAGCCCCAGCCGGAGGGTCCGGCGCAGGCCAGGCAGATCATCGCCGAAGAGCTTGCCACGCGGGTGCCCACCACCGTGCTCGATGACGTCAAGTTGATGGTCTCAGAGCTGGTCACGAATGGGATCGTGCACGGATCGACCGAGCCCGACGAGCCGATGATGCTCGACCTGGTGGTCAACGGGGACATCCGTTGTCAGGTGATGGACCACGGCCACGGCTTCGCGACGCACGCTCCCCGCGGCGAGCAGACCGGGGGCTGGGGGCTTCAGGTCGTCGAGCAGCTGGCCGACCGATGGGGCTTGCAGAGTTCGCCACAGCGAACCGAAGTATGGTTCGAACGCCACTGCTCGTGACGTGACGTAGCCGCGCGAGCCTGAGAGCTGACCGCTCCCGACGTACGGCCCCGTCGCCCCTGTGACCAGAAGCATCCGTCAGGTGACGGATGCTTCGCCGTCGGACTCCGTCATCTCGCGCAGGCGAGCCAGCGCGCGACGCAGGATCCGTGAGACCTGCATCTGCGAGACGCCGATCTCCTCGGCGATCTGGGTCTGGGTCATGTCCTGCACGAAACGCAGCGCGAGCACATGGCGCTCCCGCGGGGTCAGCTGGTGCGCCGAGGCGGCGATCGTGACGCTCGCGTCGACCAGCTCGAAGCGCTCATCCTCCTGCCCGAAGGCGTCGGCCAGCGAGCCAGACTCGCCGTCGGCGTCCTCGCGCGGAGCGTCGAGCGAAGTCGAGTGGTGGGCGCCCGCGGTCTCCAGGGCGTCGAGCACGTCCTCGATGCTCATCTCGAGGTACTGGGCCAGGTCCGGCACGCTGGGAGGCCGGCCGGTCTTGCTGGTCAGCTGCTGCTGCGCCTCCTCGACCTTGAGGGCCATCTCCTGGGCGCCGCGCGGAACGTGCACGGACCAGCCCAGATCCCGGAAGTAGCGCTTGAGCTCACCGAGGATGGTCGGCACGGCAAACGACGAAAAGGCGGTTCCGCGATCGGCATCGAACCGATCGACGGCCTTCACGAGGCCGAGACTGGCGACCTGAAGCAGATCCTCGAACGGCTCCCTGGCGCCGGCGTACCGCCGGGCGAGCTTGCGCGCGAGGGGAAGGAAGCGGGTCACGAGCTCGTCGCGCGCGCTTCGGTCTCCGTGTTGCTGCCATCGGACGAAAAGCTCGGCCGATTCGGTGCGGGCGATGGCTAGAGAAGTCATGCGCCGTTGATACCCGCGAGTAGGTTCACTCAAGCACGAATCTCCGCCGAGTGGACGGGAGTCGTACGCGCGCTTACCGATTCGTCGGCTCGATTGATTGGGCCTCGCTTCGCTCGGCATCCGTGGGGCCCGGTACCCCGTCCGGATCGGGACCGGGAATGTCCGGACGGGGTACCCGGTCCCACGAATGCCGCCGAAGGCCCAGAAATCAGACTGCGACTGCGCGCCTGCGCGGTGCCATCCGCACAAGCAGGCTGGCGATGAAGTGGCCTACGATCAGGTAGACCAGCGCCGCCAGACCCCAGTTGACCGCCATCGCCACCTTGGCGTGGTGGATCTTGAACAGGTTCTTGAACGGCCCAACCAGCCACTGCCCGGCGTCGTGGATCGCGCTGACGATTCCGTTGCTGGAATTTGCGCCGAGCACGAACAAGACGATCGCCGCCACTATCACCAGGGCGATGAGCCCGGCGAGGGTTCTAACCAAACGTGCGAGTCCTATTGCCATATGTTCCTCACCTCCTGGGCAAGGGCTACCCGATCGCATGCGCGGCATAAACTCGGGTAGGAGAGGCTCATGGCGCGCTCGATCTGGAACGGGACGATCACGTTCGGGCTGATCGCCGTACCGATCAAGGTGCACTCGGCCACCGAGAGTCACACGATCCACTTCCACCAGGTGCACGAGTCCGACGGCGCGCGGATCAAGCAGAAGCGGATCTGCTCCAAGGAGGACAAGGAGGTGCCCTACAAGGAGGTCGCGATGGGCTACGAGGTGCGCGGCGGCGAGTTCGTGATGCTCGACCAGGCGGAGATCGACGCGGCGGCCGGCGATCGCTCGCACACGATCGAGCTCGAACAATTCGTCGCGCGCGATCAGGTCGATCCCGTGTTCTACAACCGGACCTATTACCTCGGTGCGGGCAAGGACGGCGCGGACGCCTACCGTCTGCTGCACGACGCCCTGGCGCGCGCGGATCGCACCGGGCTCGGACGCTGGGTGTTCCACAACCGCGAGTACCTGGCCGCGGTGCGCGCCGGCGACGACGTCCTGATGCTCCACACGATGCGCTTCGCCGACGAGCTCGTGGGCGTGGACAAGCTCGACATCCCGGCACCGAGTCGCAAGCCGTCAGAGCGCGAGCTCGAGATGGCCGAGCAGCTGGTCGAGTCTCTGCACAAGGCATTCCGCCCGGGAGCGTTCAAGGACAGCTATCGCGATCGCGTGGCCGGGCTGATCGAGCGCAAGGCCAAGGGCGAGGAGATCGAGCTGCCCGAGCCCGAGGACATCGAGGCGACCGACGACCTGATGGCCGCGCTCGAGGCCAGCCTGGGCACGTCGAAGAAGTCGAGGTCGAAGGCGAAGTCGAGGTCGAAGGCGAAGCCGCGACCGAACTCGAAGTCGCGATCGAAGGCGAGGAGCTGACCCGTGGCGCGTTCGCTGTGGAGCGGGTCGCTCAGCTTCGGGCTCGTCAACGTCCCGGTGGTCGTCGTCACCGCGGTGCGTGACCGCGACCTGCACTTCCGTCAGCTCCACGAGAAGGACGGCGCGCCCATCGAGGTGCAGCGCTGGTGTTCGAAGGAGGATGTCGAGGTGCCGTTCGAGGACATCGCGCGTGCATTCGAGTTCGACGACGGGAGCCAGGTGATCGTCACCGACGAGGAGCTCGAGGCGATCGAGCCGCGGCGGACCCGGACGATCGAGATCGAGTCGTTCGTCGACGTCGAGGAGGTCGACCCGATCTACTTCGATCACCCCTACTTCCTACTCCCGGCCGGCTCGGACGATGGATCCGCGCGTGCCTACCGGCTGCTGGTCGAGGTGATGGCCCGCAGCGAGCGGGCGGCCCTCGGGCGCTTCGTGATGCGGGCCAAGGAGCACCTGGCGATCGTCCGCGCGCACGATCGCGCGCTGATGCTCTCGACGATGCTGTTCGCCGACGAGGTTCGCGACGGCAAGGACGTGGACAACGCCGGGCAGAAGTCCCACAAGCCATCCGCCGAGCAGCTGCGGGCGGCGGTGGCGGTGATCGAGGAGCTCTCCGGTGATTGGGACCCCGACGAGTGGAAGGACCGCTACCGGCGGCGCCTGCAGGACGTCGTCGCGCGTAAGCGCAAGGGCCAGACGATCAAGGCGCCCGAGCCGCGCGACACGGCGCCCGAGGAGGCGCCGGACCTGATGGCCGCACTCGAGCAGACGCTGGCCGAGATGCGCGGGTAACCGCATCCGGCCGGGCGTGATTCAGCGCCCTTGGGCCCTCATGAGCCGGCGGGCGCGTGCCGGCAGCTCCGCGATTGCCTCCCGGGTTTCTGAGAGACCGTCGCGGAGCTCGCGGTCGCCCACGTCGACCGGCCTCATCGAGTCCTGGAGCTCGGCCAGGATCAGATCGGCGCGCTCGATCGCTTCCACGGCGCGATCGACGTACACCCGGGGGTCCGCCGAGTGCATGCCGCCCGAGCTGCGCTCGAAGGCCCGGCCCGGCAGCCGAAAGCGCTCGGCGAACTCCGAGTGGGTGCGCCGCAGACGGCCGTAGGCGTACTGGACGGGCCGGAACAGTTCCTCCTCCAGGTGATCGGCGGTCTGTTCGTCGAGCTCCTCGTAGGCCTCACCGAGCGCGGCCACGGACAGGGCCAGCTGATCGGTCGCGGCGGCTACATCGTCCAGGAGCTGTTGCCGGGCCTCTCCCGCGCTGTAGGCCATCTCAGCTCGCCGTCCCGTGGCGGCAAGTGCATATAGCGATGCTGAATTTTCCCACCGGCGTCTGCATTCGCACCTATGCTACGGGGCGGAAGTGGCGTCGATCGCGAATCTCCTGCGGGGCTCAGAGCGCGAGTTCTTCGACTTGTTCGAGCGGGCCGGCGCGAACATCGTGCATGCGGCCGAGTTGCTCGACGAGATGCTCGCGAGCTATCCCGAGACCGCGGGTCTCGCGCGCGACATCCGAGCCGCGGAGCACGAGGGCGATCACCTCACCCATGAGGTCATCAAGCGGCTGAACCAGACGTTCGTCACCCCGATCGATCGCGAGGACATCCTCCAACTGGCCTCGGCGCTCGACGACATCGTCGATTACATCGAGGAGGTCGCCGACTACCTCGGGCTGTACAAGATCGAGGCTCCGATGGCTCAGGCCCAGCGGCTGGCCGGCGTGCTGCGTGACGCGACGCGCCAGATAGCGGCGGCGATCCCGCTGATCCGGGGGTTCAAGGACATCTCGGAGCACATGGTCGAGGTCCACCGGCTGGAGAACGAGGGCGACCGGATCACGCGGGAGGCGATTGCGTCGCTGTTCGAGACCGGGATCGATCCGATGGTGGTGATCCGCTGGAAGGACATCTTCGAGCGGCTCGAGAACGCGATCGACTCGACCGAGCGGGCCGCCTTCATTCTCGAAGGCATCGTGATCAAGAACTCTTAGGAGAGCGATGAGCACCACCTCGGAGAACGCACAGCCTCGAGCCACCTCGGAATTCGTTCGGGGCGTCGACTTCGTCGGCATGCCGACCCACGACATCGTCGCCGCGGCCGAGTTCTACGGCGTGACCCTCGGCCTGCCCCGGTCGGTCTACTTCCCCGAGCGCCACTACTCGGAGTACGAGACCGGCAACCTGACGCTGGGCGTGTACGACCCGGAGAAGATGGGGATGACGCACGAGCGCAGCCCCAATCCGGTGGCGCTCCACGTTGACGACGTGGCGGCGGTTCGGTCGATGCTCGAGGAGCGGGGCGTCAAGTTCCACGGCGACATCCTCGACACGGGCGTCTGCCACATGGCGTTCTTCAGCGACCCGGACGGGAACGCGCTGATGCTCCACCACCGCTACGCGCCGCGGCACACGGATATCTGAAGCATGCGAGGAAGGAGACGGCGGTGACCCTGGCCCGTCAGACCATGACCGACGAGCAGCGCAAATCGGTGGCGCTCGAGTACCTGAAGGCCTTCGACAACGGCGGCGTCACGTCGAGCGGCGAGAGCATCCTCGAGCTGTTTTCCCCGGACGCGCAGGTGGCGTTCCCGAAGTGGGGGATCGCCAACGGGCGCGAGGAGATCGGACGGATGTTCGGCGACGTCGGCGCGACGCTCAAGTCGATCCGGCACGACTACGCGAACTTCAACTGGATCTTCTCGGGCAGCGACATGGTCGTGTGCGAGGGCACGAGCTACGGCGAGCACCAGGACGGTCCGTGGCGCGCCGGCGTGCCCGAGTGGGCCGCCGGGCGTTGGTGCGACGTGTTCGAGATCCGCGACTGGCAGATCCACCGCTGCTTCATCTACCTCGACCCCGACTACGCCGGCAAGGACACCGCGCGCTATCCGTGGCTGGCCGAGGTGACGGCGGCGCCCCCCGTTACCGTGCCAGCTTAGGCCGGCATCTCGACGACGAGCGCGCCGGCCAGGCGCCTGAGCACGGGCTGGAGATCCTCGTCCTGCTCGGGCTCCCAGCCGTCGAGCAGGCGACACAGCTCGGCCCGGCCGGCATCGATCAGCCGCTCTCGCGCATGCGCGCCCGACTCGGTCAGCTCGAGCTCGCGGTCGGGGTCGGTGGTGACGTAGGCGCGCCGGGCCAGGCCGGCGAGCGGCTCGCGTAGCTGGTCGGGCTGGACGTGCAGCTCGGCCGCCAGCGCCGGCGCGGTCGTCGGCGCGCGCTCGCCGATCCGGTTGAGCAGCCATCCTTCCGGCGGGGTGATCTCCACGCCGGAGCGCTGCACCAGGGCGTCGTACACGCGCTGGCGCTTCTCGCGCTGGAGCAGCGAGCTGAGGATCCGTTCGAGCTCGTGCTCGGAGCTGTCGTGACGCGGGGCGGCGAAGCTCTCGCCGACGCCCTCGGCGGCGGCGGACTGACGCAGAGGCAGCTCGCGGAGCAGCCAGCTGAGCAGGAAGCCGCCCACCGACACCGCGGCGGCGAGTCGGAACACCGGCTGTAGCGCGGCAGAGAACGCATCGATGTACGGAGCGCGGATCGCCGCCGGCAGATGCCGGACGACGGCCGGGTTGGCCGCGGTCGGGACGTGAGCGCTGCTGGGGATCCGGCTCGCGAGCTCGCTGGCCAGGTTGCTCGAGAAGATCGCGCCGAACACCGACACGCCGATCGATCCGCCGATCTGACGGAATAGCGTGGACCCGGACGTGGCCACGCCCAGGTACCGATAGTCGACCGAGTTCTGCACGGCGAGCACGAGGACCTGCATGACCATGCCGAGCCCGAGGCCCAGGACGACCATGAACCCGGCCGTCTTGAGCGTCGGCGTCGACACAGTGATGCTCGAGAGCAGGAACAGCCCGAGGGCCATGATCGCGGTGCCGGCGATCGGGAACGGCCGGTAGTGCCCGAAGCGGGAGATCAGGTTGCCGCTCAGGATCGACGTGACCAGCAGGCCCGCCATCATCGGCGTGATCAGGAGCCCCGACACGGTCGGGCTGTGACCCTTCACCACCTGGAGGTAGAGCGGCAGGAAGGTGACCGCGCCGAACAGGGCGAGCCCGATGATGAACCCGACCGCGCTGGTCACCACAAACGTCCGGTTGCGGAAAAGCGCCAGAGGCAGGATCGGTTCGGCCGCCCGCGCCTCGACGAACGGGAACAGCACGAGCATTACCGCGCTGACGATGATCAGCGCGATGATGAGCGACGAGCCCCACGCGTAGCTGGTGCCGCCGAGGCTCGTGAACAGGACGATCGCGGACAGGCCAGCGGCCAGGACCGCCGCGCCCAGGTAGTCGATCCGGTGGTGAACGTGCTTTGTGTGGGCCGGGAAGGCGATCCCGATCACGACGAGCGCGAGCAGGCCGAGCGGCAGGTTGACGTAGAAGATCCAGCGCCACGACAGGCTGTCTACGAAGAAACCGCCGAGAAGCGGGCCGATCACGGTGGATACGCCGAACACACCACCGAACAGGCCCTGGTACTTGCCGCGGTCGCGGGGCGCGATGATGTCGCCCACCGCGGCCATCGTGGTCACGATCAGCCCTCCGCCGCCCAGCCCCTGCAGGGCGCGAAAGGCGATCAGCTCGGTCATGCTCTGCGACAGGCCGCACAGCGCCGAGCCGACCAGGAACACCCCGATCGCGACCCGGAGCATGACCTTGCGCCCGTAGAGGTCGCCGAGCTTGCCGTAGAGCGGAGTCACCACCGTCGAGGCGAGCAGGTACGCCGTGACGACCCACGACAGGTGTGAGAGCCCCCCGAGGTCGCCGACGATCGTCGGCAGCGCGGTCGAGACGATCGTCTGGTCTAGCGAGGCGAGCAGCAGGACCAGCAGGAGCGCGCCGAAGATGACGCGCACCCGCTGGGTCTCGCCGCTCGCCTCTTGGTCGAGCGATTCGAGCGCGGCCTCGCCCGTGGTCATGGCTTGATCCCGGCTACTGAGCGGTGGCGTCCGACGTGGCAGGCTCGGTCGCGCTGCTCGCCGTGTCGGTCGGCGTGGAACCGTCGGCGGGCGCTGAGGCTGCGGGCGGCTCGGGATAGGCCGCGGCCAACTGGTGAGCGCCAACGGCGCCGGCGGCGCCCATCGCCGCGGCGGCCAGCGCCCAGCCGGGGCCGCTTCGCTCCTGGCCCAGGGCATGATCAAACGACAGATCGCCGGGTCCGACCTCGGCCAGCGCGAGCACGGCCGCGATCAGCACCGCGTTGTACTCGTAGCCGCCATTGGTGGCCCAGGGGCCGTTCTTCAGGTGGACGCGGTGGATCGCGGTCAGCATGACCGAGGTGAGCGCCCCGGCGGCGAGCGGGGTGGCCAGGCCGAGCGCGAGTGCCGCGCCGCCCCCGGCCTCGGCGGCGCCCGCGGCAACGGCGTTGCGGTGACCCGGGCGCATCCCGAGTCCTTCGAACATCTGGGCGGTCGGCTCGAGCCCGTGGCCACCGAACCAACCGAACAGCTTCTGCGTGCCGTGTCCGAAGAAAAAGCCCCCGACGGTGAGCCTGAGCAGCAAGCGGCCGATCTTCATAGCTCCTCCTGTATCGAGTGTGGATCGACCGCCCCTCGGAGGCGGGCCGATGCGGACGTCGGCGAATCATATAGCCACCTCGATCATCGGATGTGCACGATATATTCCGACCGGTGTCCGTCCGGGCCACACCGGAGCCTGCCGCCCAGTCGCCGGGTGCCGGGCTGCTCGAGGAGCGCCGCTCGAGCCCCGGCCTGCTCCTCGCGCTGCTCGGGCACCACGCGATGCGCAAGCTGCGCGAGGTCCACACCCGGCACGAGCTGAGCCCACGCCAGTTCCAGCTGCTGGGGCTCCTGCACGATCGCGGCCCGCTCGGGCAGCGCGAGCTCGGGCAGGAGATGCAGACCGATCCCAGCATCCTGGTCACGCTGCTCAACCCGCTCGAGGCCGAGGGGCTCCTGTCCCGGCGCCGCGATCCGCTCGACCGCCGCCGGCATCTGGTGACGCTGACCGCCCCGGGTGAGCGCCGGCTGGCCGCAGCCGCGCGAGCCCAGCGCGAGGCCGAGGAGGAACTGTTCGCCGGCCTGGACGAGAGCCAGCGCGAGCAGCTCCGAGTCCTGCTCGTCGCGGTCAAGGACGGCCTGTCGAGCGAGTGTGCCGAGGGGTCCGGAAGCGAGGACTGCTAACGAGTTCGATCCCGCTGCGCCGCAACCGCGAGTTCCAGTTGCTCTGGAGCGGTCAGGCGATCTCGCAGCTCGGCTCGCAGGTCTCGCTCGTCGCCTACCCGCTGCTCGTGCTCGCCGTGACTCACTCGCCGGCGAGGGCGGGTCTGGTGGGCTTTGCGACCAACGCGCCGGTCGCGGTCCTCGCGCTCCCGGCCGGGTGGCTCGCCGATCGGGTGAACCGCAAGTATCTGATGGTGGCCTCCGATGGCTTCCGCGCGCTGGCCCTGGCGTCGATCCCGATCGCGGCCGCCGCCGGGGACGTTCCCTACGCGCTGATCCTGGTCGTCGCGACGATCGACGGGATCGGCTTCGTGATCAGCTATGTCACCGAGCGCGGCGCGTTGCGCCGGCTCGTGGCGACCGATCAGCTGTCGGAGGCGGTCACCCTCAACGAGTCGCGTACGTTCGGCGCCATGCTCGCCGGGCCGCCCCTCGGTGGCCTGCTGTTCGGGATCGGGCAGGCGGTCCCGTTCCTGGCCGACGCGTTGTCGTACGCCGTGTCGAGCACGAACAAGCTGCTGATCCGCTCCGACTTCCAGGAGGCCCGCGGCAATGAGCCGTTCGGCGGCGCGCGTGAGGGCCTGCGCTGGCTCTGGCAGCGTCCGTTCCTGCGCGACTGCATGCTGCTGTTCGCCGGCAGCAACCCGATCTTCACCGGCGTCTACCTCCTGGTCGTCGTGCTCGCCCGGCACTACGGCGCCTCCTCTGCGTCGGTTGGCCTGATGCTCGGGATCGCCGCCAGCGGGGGACTGCTCGGAGCGCTGCTCGCGCCGCGCCTCCGGCGACGCCTCACCGCCCGCGGGGCGCTGGTCGGGGAGAGCTGGGCGATCGCGCTGTCGCTCCCGTTGCTGCTGCTCGTGCACAATGCCCTGCTGATCGGCGCGATCGTCGCGGTGGCGGAGCTGATCACCCCGGTGACGAACTCGTTCGTCGTTGGCTTCCGGGTCGCCCTCGCCCCCGACCGGCTGCAGGGTCGCGTCCAGGCCGCCTCCACGCTGATCTCGTTCTCGGCCGGTTGGGTTGGACCCCTCGCGGTCGGCCTACTGCTTCAGGCCGCCGGCGAGAGCGCCACGATCCTCGCCCTGACCGGATGGGCGCTGGTGCTTGCGTTGGCTGCCACCGGATCGCCGACCTTCCGGCATCCGCCGAAGCTGGATGCACCCCGCGAGCCCTCCGTGGCGACCGCGTCGTGAGGTCGCCTGCAAGCCGTCGGGACGAGAAGTTCAGAGTTCACGCCGTGGCGTTCCTCCTCGCGGTGGTGAGCGCGGGTTTGTCTACCTGGGCCGCTCGTCCCGACGAGCGCAGCAATGCCTTGGCGAGAAGTCTGCCCAGACGGGCGGTCGGATAAAACCCCCCAAGGGTTGTCAGAGCACACCTTTTGTCAAAGCGTCCGCGCGAGCGGCCAGTCTCGACTCCCGGCGCCGGTCGAGGCGCGGGTCGATGACCTGCTGGCCCGGCTGGATCGGGCACTGCCCGGCCGGGTCGAGGGCTTCTACGTGGTCGGCTCCGTCTGTCTGGGAGCATTCCGAGAGGGGCGCAGCGACATCGACTTCGTGGCGGTCCTCGCCGGCCGGCTCGATCCGCGCGAGCTCCGCCGGCTGCGCGCGGTGCACCTGGGCCGCTGGGCGGCCGCCCTGGCCGGCGACGCGGCCCTGCGCCGGCGCTGGCCGCTCGTGTGCAACGGCAGCTACCTCGAGCGCGGCGCCCTGGCTCGATCGCCGCTCGCGGTGAGCGCGCTGGCCGGCCACGTGGCGGGCCGCTTCGCGATCGCCCCCGCCCGGGGCTTCGACGTCAATCCGGTGACCTGGCACACGCTGGCGCGCCACGGGATCGCCGTGCGCGGGCCCGAGCCCGACGAGCTCGCGATTCGCACCGATCCGGCGGAGCTGCGGGCCTGGACGCGGGCGAACCTGGACGGCTACTGGCGTGCCTGGGTGGCGCGGGCGCGCCGGCCGGGGCGATCCGCGGAGCGCCTCCTCGCGTCCCGGCGGTTCGCCGCCTCGGGCGTCCTGGGGGTCACGCGGCTTCACCACACGCTCGCCACCGGCGAGATCGTCAGCAAGGAAGCGGCGGGGGAATACGCGCTCGAGACGTTCGGGCCGGAGTGGCGGGCGGTCGTCGAGGACGCACTGGCCTTCTGGCGTGGCACCCCGCCGTCGGCGGCCTATCGCCGGCGCCCCGTCCGGCGGACCCGGACGGCCACCGAGTTCGTCGTCCACGTGATCGAAACGAGCCTTGAGGTGAAAGATTCCGCGCGCGATCGTGGATAAGTGCATGTGAGCGACGACCCGGCGCAGCGCTTCTCCGAGCTGTACGGCGCCCTATATGGCCGCGGCCCGAGTGGGCCGGAACTCGGGCTATGGCCGAGTGAACCGCCGTTCACCTCTCGGGCCGGGGGCGAGTGATGAGTTAGTCGCCACCGGAAAGAGGTGAGTTTCCCGCGGCGGTCGGCCGGGAGTAGGCTGCGCCCATGGCCAAGACCGACAACAAGCGCAAGGCTGTCCAGGACGGCCGCAAGCCCGAGAAGCTCACCCGCCAGGGCTTCGACAAGGAGCTTCTGAAACTCCAGCGCGAGCTGGTGATCATGCAGGAGTACGTGCGGACCAAGGGCTTGAAGATCGTGGTGATCTTCGAGGGACGCGACGCGGCCGGCAAGGGCGGGGTGATCAAGCGGATCTCCGAGCGGACCAATCCGCGCGTCTGCCGGGTGGTGGCGCTACCGGCGCCGACCGAGCGCGAGAAGAGCGAGTGGTACTTCCAGCGCTACGTCTCGCACCTGCCGGCCGGGGGAGAGATCGTGCTGTTCGACCGCTCCTGGTACAACCGCGCCGGCGTGGAGCGGGTGATGGGCTTCTGCACAGAGTCTCAGTACGAGGAGTTCATGCGCTCCTGCCCCGAGTTCGAGCACATGCTCGTGCGCTCGGGGATCAAGCTCATCAAGTACTGGTTCTCGATCTCCGACGAGGAGCAGGAGCGCCGCTTCCAGGCCCGGGTGCACGACCCGATGCGCCGCTGGAAGCTCAGCCCGATGGACCTCGAGTCACGCTCCCGCTGGGTCTCCTACTCGCGGGCCAAAGACGAGATGTTCCGCTACACCGACAGCAAGCTCGCGCCGTGGTGGGTCGTGAACGCCGACGACAAGCGCCGCGCCCGCCTGAACTGCATCGCGCACCTGCTCTCGCAGGTCGACTACGAGGACCTGACGCCGCCCCCGGTGAAGCTGCCGCCGCGGGTCGAGGAGGCCTACGTGCGCCCCCCGATCGAAGAGCAGACTTTCGTGCCGGAGATCTACTGATCCGAGCCAGTAGGCTGCCCGGCGTGCTCGACTGGTTCGACGAGCTCGCCGAGTTCCTGCGCATCGAGTCGGTGAGCGCCAACCCCGCGCGGGCCGACGACGTCAGGCGCGCCGGCGAGTGGGTGTGCCAGACGCTGCGTGACGCCGGTGGCGAGTGCGAGCTGGTCGACTGGCATGGGCAGCCTCTGGCCATCGGAGCGGTGCAGGCGTCGAGCGACCCGGCGAATGCGCCGACCGTGCTCTGCTACGGCCACTTCGACGTCCAGCCGCCCGACCCACTCGAGCTGTGGCACTCCGCGCCGTTCGAGCCCGAGATCCGCGACGAGGAACTGTACGGGCGCGGCGTGGCCGACGACAAGGGACAGCTCTACATGCTGCTGTGCGCCGCGCGCGAGCTGGCGCGCGACGGCCGGCTGCCGGTCAACGTGCGCTTCGCCTGCGACGGCGAAGAGGAGACCGGCGGGCACTCGATCGTCGAGTTCCTGGCCGCCGACGAGCGTGGTGCGGACGCCGCGATCATCTTCGACAGCGGGATGATCGGGCTCGGGCGCCCGGCCTTCGACGTGGCCACGCGCGGCCTGGTCTACTTCCACCTGACCCTGCACAGCGGGGCCCGAGATCTGCACTCGGGCATGTACGGCGGCGCCGCCATGAACGCTGCGCACGCCCTGATCAAGACGCTCGCCGCTGTCCTGCCGACCGACGGACGGCTGCCCGAGCCGCTGCGCCAGGGGATCGCGCCGCTCACCGAAGCCGAGCTCGAAGGCTGGCGCGAGCTTCCCGCCGGCGCCGACGAGCTGAGCGACCAGGGCGCGCACGCGGCGGACGCCCGTGCCGCCGAGGAGTTCTACGTGCGAACCACCGCCGAGCCGGCCCTCGACGTCAACGGGATCGAGAGCGGCTCGCCCCACGCCCAGAAGACCGTGCTCCCGGCGCGCGCCGACGCCAACGTGTCGATTCGCCTGGCCCCCGGCCAGAACCCCGCCGAGATCGCAGACGCCTTCGAGCGCCTCCTGCACGACGCCGCGCCCGCCGGCGCCGCACTCGAGGTGACGAGGCTCAGCTCCGCGCCGCCGGCGCTGATCGATCCCGGCAGCCCGGCGATCCAGCTGGGGCTACGCGCGTTCGAGCGTGCGCTCGGCACCCGGCCGGCGCTGATCCGCACGGGCGGCACGCTGCCGATCGCGGCGGCGCTGTCCGACCGGGGCATCCCGACGATCATCACCGGGTTCTCGCTGCCCGACGCGAACATCCACGCGCCGAACGAACGCCTGCGCGTCGAGTACGTCACGCAGGGGATCGCGGCGGCGCGAGCGCTGTTCGAGGAGTTGGCCGGGCTTTAGGCGAGGGCCGGCGCGTCCGGAAGGGCGGCCAGCGCCGCGTCCAGATCCGCCTGCGAGAACTCGGGATCCTCGAGGTTGCCGGCCAGGTAGGCGTCGTAGGCGCTCAGATCGAAGTGGCCGTGGCCGCACAGTCCGAACAGAATCACCCTGGATTCGCCGGCCTGCTTGGCCGCCTCGGCCTCGTCGAGCACGGCGCGGATCGCGTGGGCCGGCTCCGGGGCCGGGATCACTCCTTCCGCGCGCGCGAACCGCACGGCCGCCTCGAACGTCTCGTTCTGCTTGAAGGCTCGCGGCTCGACCAAACCCTGCTTGACCAGCCCGCACACCAGTGGCGAGTCGCCGTGGTAGCGCAGGCCGCCGGCGTGAACGGGCGGCGGGACGAAGTCGTGGCCGAGGGTGTACATCGGCATCAGCGGGGTCAGGCCGACCGTGTCGCCGAAGTCGTAGGCGTAGACGCCGCGCGTCAGGGTCGGACAGGCCGCCGGCTCGGCGGCCACGAACCGGGTCTTGGCCTGACCGCGCATCACCCGGCGCATGAACGGGAACGCGAGACCGCCGAAGTTCGAGCCGCCGCCGACGCAGGCGACGACGACGTCGGGCTCCTCGCCGGCCATGGCCATCTGGGCCAGCGCCTCCTGACCGATCACGGTCTGGTGCAGGAGCACGTGGTTGAGCACCGAGCCGAGCGAGTAGTTGGTGTCGGGGTTCTGGGCCGCGACCTCGACCGCCTCGGAGATCGCGATGCCGAGCGATCCGGTGGTGTGCTCGGCCTGCGCGCGCCCCGACTGGGTCACGTCCGAGGGCGAGCGGTGCACGGTGGCACCCCAGGTCTCCATCATCGAGCGGCGGTAGGGCTTCTGGTCGTAGCTCGAGCCGACCATCCACACCTCGCATTCGAGGCCGAACAGGCCGCAGGCGAAGGCCAGCGCGGAGCCCCACTGCCCGGCACCGGTCTCGGTGGTCAGCTTCTTGATGCCGGCCTGAGCGTTCTCGTAGGCCTGCGCGACCGCGGTGTTGGGCTTGTGCGACCCGGGCGGCGAGCCGCCTTCGTACTTGTAGTAGATGTGGGCGGGGGTGTCGAGCGCGCGCTCGAGCCGCCGGGCGCGATAGAGCGGGGTGGGGCGCCACAGCTTGTAGGCCTCCCGCACCGGCTCGGGGATCTCTATCTCGGGCTCGGCCGAGACCTCCTGGAGGATCAGGGCCATCGGGAAGATCGGGGTCAGATCGTCCGGCCCGGCCGGCTCCTTGGTGCCCGGATGCAGCGGCGGGGGAGCCTCACCGGGAAGATCGGCCATCAGGTTTACCCAGTGCGTCGGGATGTCCGGCTCGTCGAGCACGAACTTGACCCGCTCCTCGCTCATCGCCTCTCCTTTGCGTTGCTGGAGCGCCCAGCCTAATCGAAAGGGAGAGCGAGGCGGCCGCGTTGCTCTCGTACATAGACTGGAGGGATCCATGAGCCTGGAACTGCTTGAGGCGCACGAGACGGAAGAGGGAATGGCCGTCACGTTCGCCACCGAACGAGGGATCGAACGGCTGGAGGGCAGCCCCGACGAGCTGGCCCGGCTGGCCAGGGCCATGCAGCAGGTGGCCGCGCTCGGCCAGCTGAACGAGCACGAGAGCGTGTGGGTCGAGGAAGTGCCGGTGGGGCGCTCGCTGGTCAGGCTCGGCCTGAGCCCGGGCGGGCAGGCCCGGGTGCTGATCCGCCACGACGTGACGCAGGACCTCGGCGCCTGAGGCTCAGGGGCAGCCGCCGAGGGCGCGGAGCCGCCGGCGGTAGACCCGCATGTCGGCGTGATCGAAGTCGTTGTGGGTCTGGTGGCGGAGCGCCACCACATCCTCGCGGTGATACGGGCTGGACAGGCTCTCGTTGTGCCCGATCACGTTCTTGATCTCGATGTTGAAGCGGCAGCGCAGCCAGCGGACCAGACGCAGATTCGCCGACATCTGCCGCGGGTTGTCCATCACCTGGGCGTCGCTGAAGCCGACGTTCTCGATGCCGATCGCCGTCCAGTTGAGGCCGACGGTGTGCCGGCACATCGTGTCCAGCGGAACCAGTTGGTAGATCGTGCCATTGGTGTCGATGACGAAGTGCGCGCAGGTGGCGGGGAGCTCGTGAAGCTCTGAGTCGGGCACGTCGTCGGCGAACGTGTTCCAGGCCGACGAGAACGTAGGGCCGTCGGTGTAGTGGATGACGATCACGTGCGGATCGATCAGCCGCCAGGTGGGCTTCATGAAGCTGCCGTAATGCCGGCGCACGTAGGCGACCATCTCGGCCTTGCGCTTCGCGCCGAACGGGATCGGGTCCCAGACGACCCGGGGTCGCGACGGCGACGTCCTCGCGGACGCCCTCCGGGCGGTGGTGCCCGCCGCTGATCCCGGGATCGCGGCGATCGCCAGCAGCAGCAAGACGACGAGCCTGCGCATGGCTGCAGTGTTACCCATGTGCGGCCGCGCGATACTTCCGAGCATGGCGCAGCACGACGCTGGCGACGGATGGGAATCGCCCGCGAATCGGCCTTCGGTCGTGCAGATCACCGTCGAAGCGGGGCCCGGACGGCGCGCGGATCGGGCCGGACGGCGCGCGCATCCAGCCGGACGGCGCGCGGATCGGGCCGGGCGCCGAGGTCCCCTGCGTCTGGCCGCGGTGGTCGTGCTCGGCCTCGTCGGTCTCGCGATCCTGCTCGAGGTGCTGCCGGGAAGCGGCGGGGGCTCGAAGCCCGTGTCCGCGCCGCACCCCGCGCCCGCGTCGGCGCCGCACCTCGCGCCGGCGCCCGGGCCACCGGCCGCGCCGCCAGGGCCCACGAGCGTGCTCGTGGACAGTGGACCGCCGAGCGTGAGGGCAGATGCTTATCGGTTTCCCCTCGGGTGTCTGAACGTCACGCTGCGCGGCGCCCGCACCAACCGCGCCGGGCCGTGCCGGCGCGACCGCGTGGATGCGACCGTGATCCTCCGCCGGATCCACGGTGTGTGGCGGCTGGCGCTCGAGGTGAACGGCCGGCCCTGCCCGTACGTCTCACTCCCGGCGTCCGCGCCCCGACAGGTCCTGGCCTGCGGACATTAACCGCAGGTTGACCCCGCGGTCCGGTTACGCGGATGTTACGTGCGCGGGCGTATGGTCCGTTGCACCGGCCCCTCCGGAACATCCCTCATATGTCTCCGGGTGGTTCCGTCTAGCGCGCCGTGCCGCCGGCGCCGAGAATCGCGCCATGAGCGTTTCAACTGTTCTGCTCTACCGCTGCACCGTGTGCGACGCCGAATGGACCTACGAGGCGGTCCGCCACGTGGCCTGCTGCCGAGCGTGCGGCGGGAGCCTGGTGCGACGGGACGCCACGCCGTCCCCGCCCACCGCGCCGGCGCGCCGCGTCAAGCGGCCCGGTGGTCGGTGGGGTTCTCCATTGCCTGCGCGGTGATCAGCCGGGCGCCCCGGCCGTGGGTGAAGAAGCTGAACGACCAGCGGATGAACACCACGATGCGGTTCTGGAAGCCGACCAGGTACCAAAGGTGGACGAACAGCCAGGTCAGCCACGCGACGGCACCGCTGAGCCGCAGACCCTTGATGTCGGCCACCGCCGACCCACGGCCGATCGTGGCCAGGTTGCCCTTGTCCCGATAGTCGAAGGGGCCTGTGCTCTGGCTCCGCAGCCGCGCCTTGATCACCTTGGCCGCGTAGCGGCCCTGCTGCATGGCCGCGGGCGCCACCCCGGGTAGGGTCACCACGCTGCCGTCGGTCTGGCGCACCCGGGTCATGTCGCCGAACGCGAACACCTCGGGATGGCCGGGGAGCGTGAGATCCGGCTCGACCGCCAGCCGCCCCGCCCGGTCGAGTTCGGCGCCGGTGAGCTCGCCGAGCGTCTTGGCCATCGCGGACGCGGTCACACCGGCCGCCCAGATGACGGTCCGGGCGGGAATGCGCCGCGGCTGCGCGCCGGCCTCCTCGACGGTGACCGCCTCGGCATCGACTCCGGTGACGGTAGCGCTCAGCATCGGGGTGACGCCCAGCCGCTCCAGCGACCGCTTGGCCTTGGCGGACAGCTTCGGAGGAAAACTCGTGAGCAGGCGATCGGCCGTTTCGACCAGCAGGATCTGACCGGAGCGCGGGTCAATCGTTCGGAAGTCGTGCCGGAGCGTGTCCCGCGAGAGCTCGCCGATCTGCCCTGCCATCTCCACACCCGTCGGCCCGCCGCCGACGACCACGAACGTGAGCCAGGCGGCGCGGCGCTCGGGGTCCGGCTCGTATTCCGCTGCCTCGAACGCGGCCAGAATGCGACCCCGGACGAGCAGCGCGCTCTCGAGCGATTTGACCTCGCCGGCGTACTCGCTCCATTCGTCGTGGCCGAAGTACGAGTACTGGGAGCCGCCGGACACGATCAGCGTGTCGTAGGGAAGTGTCGGGGGTGCGGGCACGCCGGCCACCGAGCGCAGCTGCAACTCACGGGCGGCGAGATCGAAGCCCGCGACCTCGGCCAGCATCACCCGGACGTTGGCGTAGCGCTTGAAGATGGCCCGCAGCGGATAGGCGATCTCGCCGGGAGACAAGGCGCCGGTCGCCACCTGGTAGCTCAGGGGCTGGAACAGGTGGAAATTGCGCCGATCGACCAGCGTGACCTCGACGGGAGCGCGGCGGAGCTTCTGCACCGCGGCAAGTCCCCCGAAGCCGCCGCCGACCACCACCACGCGATGGACGCCGTCATCGGGCATGTCGGCGAGACAGTACCCATCGCGCGGCCGAAACAGGGGGCGGTTCGTTCAAGCCCGCGGCGGACTGTGCCGATCAGCGCCAGGATGGATCAACTGTCGACGCACGTGCTGCCCGTGCCGCTGGGAAGACCGGTCCGCCGCCGGATTGGCCTCCGCGCGTTCGGCGCGGCGGCCGTCGTGCTCGCCGGCCTCGCCTTTGGCCTGCACAAGAACGTTACGCAGTACACGGTCACGTCGGGCTCGATGGAGCCGACCCTCCAGATCGGCCAGCGGGTCGCGGCCGAGCACTCGGGGAGTCCCCGGGTCGGAGACATCGTGGTGTTCCATCCACCGGCCGGCGCGCGCGCCAAGGACCCGGTGTGCGGCTCGGGCTTTCAGGGCACCGGCTCGAGTCAGCCGTGCGACGTCCCCGTCGCCCAGGAGTCGCCTTCGGTGTTCGTCAAGCGGGTCGTGGCCGGGCCAGGCGATCTGATTGCGATCGAGGACGGACACGTCATTCGCGACGGGCTTCGGGAAAGCGAGCCCTACATCGCGGCGTGCAGCCCGGGCGCGGCGTGCAGCTTTCCCGCAGCGGTGCGAGTGCCGTCGGGCGAGTACTACGTGCTGGGTGACAATCGCGGCGTGTCGGACGACAGCCGCTTCTGGGGGCCCGTGCCGAGCGCGTGGATCATCGGGACCGTGGTCCACTGCTCGCTGCTGGACACCGTCTGCCGTCCGGTGCGCTGAGGCCGCGCCTCAGCTGTCTGAGTCCTCCCCATCCCCTGTCTTCTGCGTGTTGTGGGTCACGTCCTCGGCGGTGACCTGCCGCATCTCGGAGCTGCCCGGGTCGCGCAGCCGCTCGCGGCTCTCGTCGGTACGCGTGTCGGCGTCGGGGGTTTCCAGCTCGTCGGCGTTCTCGACGCGCTGCGATTCCCCGCCTTCTTCGGGCACCAGCGTGGCGTAAGACTTGTTGTCGGCGCGCAGCTCCTGGTCGCCGGTGTCGATTCCGTAGTAGTCGCGCAGCTCGCGGTCACACTCGGCCGAGATGCTGTCGCCCTCGTCGACCTCCGGCGCGTCGCCGATGCGCTGCACGCTGTAGGGAACCCGGAGCTCGCCGTCCTCGTCCTTGATCCGCGCGAGCGGGATGAAGACTGTGCGCTTCTTGGCTATGCCCGAGGACATTTCGACCGATACCCACATCGGATAACCGTCGGTGGCGTAGATCTCCTTGACCTTGCCGACGGGATTCTCGGCCTGGTCGGAGATCTTCTTGCCCGGCAGGCTGCTGACGTCCTCGATCGGCGCGGTCATCTCTCTCCTCCAGTGTTGCGATAGGGGTTCCGCCTACCCGATCCGCCCCGGGGACATGCTTCCGTGAAGATGGCTGAGCCCGACATCGTCGAGGTTTCGCCGCCGACGGTGCGGGGGATGTGATCCGGCGTGGCACTGGTGGGATGGATGTGGCTCGCCTCCCCGTTCGTGGTGATCGCGGTGATCTCGCACGATCGCCGACTCCTCCGCCAGATCGCCCTCCACCACACCGGCTGCCTGATGGCGGGTTGGACTGGCGTGGCGATGATGTGCCTGGGGGTGGCGCTCTTGCCCGGCCTGCTCGGGACGCTGATGTACTGGGTCGGGACGCCGCTGGCCGGTCTGGCCGTTTGGCTGCGCCGGGACGACGGCGGGGGCGGCGGTGGCGGAGAGCCCGATGTTCCGCCGATCGACTGGGACGAGTTCGAGCGCTCCTTCTGGGCTCACGTGCGGAGGGGTCGCACTCCGCGGCGGCCGCGCACCCCGACGTCGCGCTGAGTCAGCGCACCGTTCGGACCGTGATCGAGTAGCGACGCGCCGAGCGGCTCGCGACCATATCCCCGCCAGATCTGGCCCGGTTTGCTCAAGCCCGGCCCGGCCCGACCCGATCTGCCACTTATATGACGCAGATTGCCCTCTCCGGCGTGATCGGGGCCCTTTCCTACGCGCTCGACGTCGCCGAAGGGCAACCCCCGGGACACGCGATCCGATCGTGCCTGATCGGCATGCGGCTGGCCGCGGAGCTCGAGCTGTCCGCCACCGAGCGCTCAGACCTCTTCTATGCCCTGCTGCTCAAGGACGCCGGCTGCTCGGCCAACGCCAATCGCATGGCGCTGCTGTTCGCGACTGACGACCGGGCGGCCAAGGCGACCTCCAAGCTGGTCGACTGGACGGACCGGCGAGCGGCGTTCATGTGGTCGCTGCGGACGGCCGCCCCCGGTGCCGCATTGCGCCACCGCCTGCAGGTGCTGCGAAGCATCGGCGAGGAGGGCGACGTCACCCGCAAGTTCATGGAGGCCCGCTGTGAGCGCGGCGCGGAGATCGCGCGCATGCTGTTCCTCTCCGAGCAGACCGCGACGGCGATTCGCAGCCTCGACGAGCACTGGGACGGGCGCGGCATGCCCGACGGCCTGCGCGGCGAGGAGATCCCGCTGGCCGCCCGGATCCTGTGCCTGGCGCAGACGGTCGAGGTCTTCCACTCCAGCCGTGGACTGAAGGCGGCCCGCGCCGTCGCCCGGACCCGTCGCGGCCGGTGGTTCGACCCCCGCCTGGTCGACGCGTTCGAA
The DNA here is from genome assembly GCA_963834625.1 of uncultured Solirubrobacterales bacterium. Lineage (GTDB taxonomy): Bacteria > Actinomycetota > Thermoleophilia > Solirubrobacterales > Solirubrobacteraceae > Palsa-465. The sequence continues at coordinate 1,200,306 of CAWICM010000003.1, forward strand.
CGCTTCTGTGGCGATCGCGACTTCTGGGCCGCGCTCGAGTCGCCAGGCGTGTCGGAGTGGGAGCCGCCCGACCGCGCGCTGGCGCGCTCGAGACCCATCTCGCCGGCTCGCTCGCGCTGCCCAAGCGCAAGCCCGAGCCGGCCGGCGACGAGCAACCGCTGCCGATTCCGGTCTAGTCTCCGCGACCCACCGGCTCGATCGGGAGCGCCGAGCCCGCGGACACGATCTTGCCGGGGTTGAGGTGCCTGCCCGGATCGAACCCGTCGAACAGCGCGTCGAGCATCGCGACGCCGGGCGCGGAGATGTCCTCGAGCAGCCACTGCGCGTGCTCGGTACCGACCGCATGGTGGTGTGACAGCGTCGCGCCGTTGTCCACGAACGCCTGCTGGATCGCCGACTTGACCACCTCGTACTCGACCAGCATGGCCTCGTCGCTGCTCCCCTTGAACGCGAAGGTGAAGTACAGGCACGCGCCGGCGTGGTAGCTGTGCGACAGGTGGCACATCACATAGCCCTGGACGCCAAGCTCGTCGAAGGCGCGATTCGCCGCACCGACCACGGCGTCGTAGAGCGCCGTCAGGTTGCTCCACGTGGTCGCCGTCTCCGAAACGTCGCCGGGCGCGCCGCGGTCCAGGAGGAAGTCGCGGATGTAGGGGATGTCGAACTTCTTCTGGTCGTAGAGAGCGCCCGGCCCGGAGCCCACGCACAGACCGCCGTGGCGCTTGACCAGCCGCCCGACCGCGCGGCGCTGCGTGGCGACGTGGCGGTCGCTGCCCTCGTAGCCGATGAACGAGAGACACATGCGGTCGAGGTCGAAGCCCCGCCGGCGCTGCACATAAGTCTTCAGCGCGGCCGACTGCAGCTTGTCGACGAGGGTCGGGTTCACGCGCATGGCGAACGAGAACTGCGTCTCGTGGGCGTCCGAGACACGCGTCACCGACACCGAGTACTCGCTGCCCGCCAGATCGCGCATCGCGCTCAGGCCGTCGCCGAAGGTGGGGAACAGATAGCCGAGGATCGTGCGCTGCTCGGGGATCCGTCGGACGTGCACGGTGGCTTCGGTGATGATCCCCAGGCGCCCTTCGCTGCCGAGCACCATCTGACCCACGCTGGGTCCATTCGAGGCCGCCGGGACGGGACGGGTCACCAGGGTGCCGGCCGGCGTCACTACCCGCAGGCCCTTGACCATGTCCGCGATGTCGCCGTAGCGGTCGGACTGCATGCCCGAGGAGCGCGTGGCGATCCAGCCGCCCAGCGTGGAGTGGGGGAAGGAGTCGGGGAAGTGCCCGAATGTGTATCCGCGTGCGCCGAGCTGCTCCTCGAGGCGCGGTCCGAACACGCCTGCCTGCACGCGCGCCAGCCGCGACTCGCTGTCGATCTCGAGGACCTGGTCGAGGCGCTCGACGTCCACCGAGATCACTGGTCGAGCCTCGGCATCGGGCGCCTGGAGCGAGCCCGAGATCGACGAGCCCCCGCCGAACGGGATCAGCACCGCGTCGGCCCGCAGCGCCGCCTCGACGGTGGCCGTGATCTCCTCCTCGCTGCCCGGCCGCACGATCACGTCCGGGAGGCGCGGCAGGTCACCCTGGCGCTGCCGGATCAGATCACGCAACGACTTGCCGCGGGCATGGACCACGCGGTCGAGCGGGTCGGTGGACACGAACCCCGCGCCGACGGCCTGCTCCAGGTCGGCGCGCAGATCGTCGGGTAGCACCGGATCGGCGATGCTCAGCTCCTCGAACCGGATCGGCGCAGTGCCCTTGAGTCGGACGTCCACACCGATCTTGTCCGCGATGAACGCTCTGAGCGCCGGCTTGTCGGCGTGCGAGAACTCGACCCCCTCGTGACCCCATCCCCACCACTTCATGGCGGACATCACTCACCTTCCGCCGAGGACGTGGCCGATGCGTTCACGCTGAGGAGCGTAGACGGCCCGCCGTCTACGGGCCCGGCCGTTGAGAACGTCCGCGGGGGAGGGCATGCTCTGTTCACCAGCAACCTAACCCGAACTTCCTCGCGCGAGCGCGCTTCGTGCTATTACAGTCGCCTTCATCGTGGGCGACGCAGCCATGGAATCCCGATGAGTCCCGGCGCGGTCCGCTTCGACTCCCGCGGCGACGTCCTCGTCGCCCGCATGAGCGGCGAGATCGATCTGTCGAACGCGGAGCAACTCGGCATCCAGGTCGCCGATGCCGCCCCACCCGACGCATCTGGGGTCGTGCTCGATCTCAGCGAGGTCGAGTACATCGACAGCTACGGGATCTTCGTGATCCATGGGCTCCGCCAGCGGCTCGTCGACCGCCAGCAGGCGCTGGCTCTCGTCGTTCCCAAGGATGGAGTGATGCGCCGGGCCATCGAGCTGACCGGCCTCGCCGAGGTGATCACGATCAAAGAGGACCTCCAGGACGCAGTGGCGACGGTCGAGCGCCCCGACTTCTAGCTCAGCGGCCAGGACCGGTCTGCGCTAAGGGCCGCCGGCGCCCGGCGGTGGATTTGAAATCTCGTGGTCGATGAGCTGCCCAAGGATCTGCTGCCCCTGGGCGGTGGGATGGTAGGCGCCGGGGTTGATGCCGATGACCGTGGTGCCGCTGACGTGGGCGGTAGGTGCCTGCAGACACGAGTGCGCGTCGGTCATCTCGCATCCGGCGAACGCGTTGTAGGCGTTGACGCACTCGGCGCCGACGTTCGCGGACTGCACCGCCGAGCAGACCGCCGCGTCGAGCTTGGCCGCCTCGTCATTGAGGAAGCGCTGGTCACCGGGTGACAGGCACAGGTGATAGCTCGCGATCGACGCGCCGAGCGTGAGGCACGCACCGGTCTGCGTGGGGTTCTGGGGGAACGGACGCGGATAGGTGAGAATGATGATCCGCCCGTGTGGCGCGCGTGCTCGGATCGCCTGCAGGTCGGCGACCAGGCGGGGCTTCAGGCCGGAGATCTCGCCGTCGATCTCGGATTGCTGGCCAACGCATCCCGCCTGGTGTGAGCCGCCCGGGCGCTCTGACATGTAGCAGTTCTTCAGGTCATTCGCGAACCCGGCGTCGTTACCGCCGATGGTCATCGTCACGAGACTCGTGTTCGCGCCTGCCCGGTCTACCTGGCAGCCCTCGCCGTAGGAGCCCGAGGCGTGACCCTGACTGCAGTTGGGGTCACCCGGACCGTCATAGATGTCACGTGTGATAGAGCCGCTGCAGGCCCATGTCTGCTTGCCGCCCTGGAAGTCGTACGTGCCGGAGACGGTCGAGTTGTAAGCCGAGCTCGAGCGGTCGCAGCCGTCGATCACCTTCGGATCCTTGTGGTAGACGCAGTGGCCCAGCACCGAGACCCGGCACTGGCTCTGGTTGACGTGACTGCCGGCCTCGTAGTTCCCGAGCCCTTCGCCGGCCGAGTAGGAGTCGCCGAGTGACACGTACGTTCCCCAAGTCGCCCGCGTGATCGGATCGGGTGAGGTCCAGGGTGCGGTCGGATCAGACGTTTGCTGACCCGGCTGGTGGGTGCAGTTGGCAGGGGTGCTGACGATCTTCTCGACGTTGCACTCGACGCCGCTTGCCACCGACGCCGCCACGCCGGAGGTGACTAGCACTCCAACCACCAGTGCGAGGATCACGAGCACTCCGCCCCACTCCAAAGTGGCCTGCCCGCGCTCCGATGAAAGGCTCTGACGCATCGAGCAACATTCGACCGGCTCACGGCCGGGTTGCCAAGAGCCGCGAAGCTCAACTCGCGTCCGGGCGGGCCCAATCCCTGTGGGCCAGAGGACCCACGCCCCGAGCGACCCAAGACCTCGTGCGACCCGTCCGGGCCGCGCGCTCAACTCCGCTCAGAGATCGAGCGTCAACTCGGAGATCGGCCGAGTGCTACAGACGAGGACTCGTCCGTCCGGGGGCGGGTCCAGCGGCTCGATGTCGTAGGTGACCTCGCCCGCGAGGAGGCCGCTTTCACAGTTGTGGCAGGTCCCGTTGCGACAGCCGAAGGCGACTGGGACGTCGCAGGCTTCGGCGAAGTCGAGCAGGCTCGGGTATCGGTCGTGCCACGGCACGGCCAGATCACTGCGCGAGAAGGTGACGACCGGGCCAGGCCCGGGTGGTCCGTCCGGCGGGTGCGGTGCGCGGTCGCCGGCCTTCACGATCCCGGAGCTGTGGATGGCCACGGCGCCGAATACCTCGGTGGCAACGCGTTCCGGCGCGACGCCGCGGGCGATGAGCCCGGCCCCGGTCGCGCGCATGAACTCGTCGGGCCCGCACAGGTAGTAATCGGCGTCGGTTGGTACACCGGCCTCGTCAAACGCCTGACCGTTCAGCCGGCCTGCGATGTCGTAGTCGTCACCGAGAGCGTCCGCGTCGGTGGGCCTGCTATACGCGATCAGCCGGTGACTGCCGGGAAGCGCCGCGAGCAGTTCCGCGACCTCGGCTCGGAAGGCATGCTCGTGGCGGTTGCGTGCACCGTGAAGCCACCACACCGCTCGCTCGGTGTGCGCGCGAGCCAGCGCGTGCAGCATCGCGAGCACCGGAGTAGCTCCCACACCGGCACTGATCAGCACCACAGGACGGGAGCCGTCGCGCAGCACGAAGCTCCCGCGTGGGGCAGCGACGTCCAAGACGTCGCCCACCTTGACGTGGTCATCGAGATAGCGGCTCGCGGCGCCCTCGCGCTTGACGCTGATCCGGTAGCCACGCGCGTCGACGAGGTCCGACAGCGAATAGCTGCGAGTCAGCGGCTGTGCGTCGGCGTCGGGCCTCACCCGCAACGTGAGGTACTGGCCGGGCGCTACCGCCGGTGTCGACGCGGTGTCCGCGGTCGATACGAGCAGCAACGAGGAGATCGTCGAGCTCTCGCGGCGGATCTCGGCGACGCGCAACGGCTGAAAGCCACCCCAGGCGGGGGCGGCCGGCTTGTCCTTGGCGAGCAGCTCGCGAAAGCTTCCCTGCCAGCCTTCGCTCAGGGCCGGTACCCGCAGCGCGCGTTCGAGCAGCGCACGCGATTTGCCCGGGAGGTACAGCAGCGCGTCGATGTCCGCGACCGTCAGGTGCTCGGGCCCGTCGGCGATTTTCTCGATCTCCTCTCCGGCCTGCACGACTCCCTCCTCGAGCACGCGGAGGTAGAACCCGGGCCGGTGGTGCGCGACGAGCAGCGTCGGCATCCTGGGGTCGTTCATGCGGATGCCGACGCGGTAGCACGTGACGCGCGGTTGGGTGACCTCGAACACCGCCTCGCCGATGCGGTAGCGGTCCCCGATGCAGACCTCGTCGTCGGCGAGGCCCTCCACGGTGAAGTTCTCGCCGAATTGGCCGTAGGTGAAGTCATCGCGCGCCAGCTCGCGCTCCCAGTAGCGGTAGGAGTCGAGCTGGTAGACGAACACAGCACGATGCTCGCCGCCATGGGCGAGCCGGTCCGCCTGGTCGTCGCCGTCGATGTTGATCCGCCGGACCATCCGTGGGCCGTCGACCGGCGCCTTCCAGATCGCGGTCCGGACGGTCTTGCCCTCCCAGGCGAGAACCCGCGGAACCCCGACGTTGACCGAGACCAGGCGTCCGGTGCTCACGGCCGTGCCCGCTTTGTGGCCTGGAGGTCGAGCAACAAGCTGGGATGGTGTCGGCGGGTCATGGTTGCTCCTCTCGGATCCGGCGCCTCGGGTGTCGCGCCGTCGCTGAGATGAGTCCCGCCATGCGGTCGTCTCTTACCGCGCTACTCCGGAACGAGGTCGCCGAAGCGTCGCGCGGCCTCGAGCACCCCGTCGTGATCCGCGCGACAGCCCGCGCAAACGCGCAGATGGATCGCGGTCCCGGGGAAGTGCTCGCTGGGATCCTCACCGCGCAGCTCGAGTTCGACGTACTGGTCCATGATCGGAACGCCGACGCCGCACCCCGCATCGCCCGGTTGGGCACGCAGCAGCTCATCGAGGGCGTGGAGGTCGCTCACGGTCGCGTCTCCTCGCCGGCGAGCGGATGACCGGCGGCGGCCAGGCTCTCGCGCAGCTTGCGCCGGGCGTCGAACAGGTTCTTGTAGATCGCGTTGCGGTTGGAGCGCAGCTCGAGCGCGAGCACGTCGATCGGCACCTCGTTCAAGGCGATCGCGACGAACACCTCCCGCTGGCGCTGGGTCAGGTCCGTGTCGATCGCCTCCTTCAGGATCACGAGCTGCTCGCGGCGCTCGGCCTGCTCGCTCGGCCGGGGCGCGAAGCGGTCGGGAAGATCCGCGAACTCGAGCTCATCGCGGCTGGGCGGGTGGCGCTGCCACGCGTGACGAGCGAGCTTGTTCGACACCTCGAAGATCGCGAACTTGTAGGCCCAGGTCGTGAACCGGCTGAGTCCCTTGAAGTCGTCGATTCTCGCCAGGATGTTCACGAGCGCGTCGTCGGCACACTGCTGCGCGAGATCGTCGAGCTCCGGGCCGGCCAGGGCCGGCAGCTGCACGCGGCGACGGTGAAGCTCGTGCAGCGCGGCGCGTCGAAGGACCTCGTGCAGGCGCGCTACCGCGTGGTGGTGGCGGGGATCGTCGGAATGCAGCTGCTCGACCCAGCGGCGCGAGACCGGGTCGCTGGGCGGGGAACCTCGCTCGACCGTATCCGCTGATGGGTGCTCGACGGCCACCAGCGGATCGTAGACCGGCCCGGGTTCGCCCCGCTGAGCGGCCATCGGTAAGACGGCGCCGCCCAGCGCCACGAAGAGAATGACGGTCCCCGATTTCTTACGACTGGAGCAGAAATGGGTCTCTCGTGGCAGCAAGGGCCACTCGGCCGCAACCCCAACGGACAATTCCTCGTGCCCGGCGTGCCGGAACGCGTGCTCTACGCCGAGCCCCTGCGCCGCCGGATGCGCGCCCAGCTCGGCGGACGGACAGTCGTGCAGAGCGACGACGCCGTCCTGCTCTTCGAGCCCGGTCGCTACCCGGTCGCGTACTTCCCGATCGCCGACTTCGCCCCGGGCGCGCTCCGGCCGATCGAGCACCGCACCACACACCCCGAGCTCGGTGAGACCGCCTGGTTCGAGGTTGTGGGCGACGCCCGCAAGGCCGCCCGGGGCGCCTGGCAGCACGTCGCGCTTCCCGACCACGCGGCCATCCTCGACGGCATGGTCGCGCTCGCCTGGCGGGCGATGGATGCCTTCTACGAGGAGGACGACCGTATCCTCGGCCACGCCGCCGACCCGTATCACCGGATCGACATCCGCCACACCTCGCGCCACCTCATCGTGCGCGCCGGAGACCGCGTGATCGCCGACACCACCGATCCCGTGGTGCTGTACGAGTCCGGCTTCGCGCCACGCTGGTACGTGCGTCGCGACGACATCGCGACCGATGCCCTGGCGGCGAACGAGCAGCAGACGTTCTGCCCATACAAGGGCATCGCGTCCTACTACGACATCGGCGGCACGCCGAACGCCGCCTGGTCATACCGCGCACCGTTCGACGAGATGGCCGCGATCGGGGACCTGGTCTCGTTCGAGCCCGACCGCGTCGAGCTAACCCTGGACGGCCGGCGCCTCGAACTCGAGCCCGGGCAGACCGTCGTCTCGCACGGCATCGATCGCAACCTGGATATCGGCGAGGCCGGCGCACTCAGCGCCACGGACGCGTCATCCGGGGGGACCGAGAAGGTCCCAGCGATTACCGGCCACGTCTAGGAACACGGCCACCCGACCGTAAGGCTCGTCACGCGGCCCATCGACGAACGTAACGCCGGCACGACGCATCCTGGTGTAGGCAGTGTCGAACTCGTCGACCCTGAGGAACAAGCCGACCCTCCCGGCGAACTGCTCGCCCACGGCAGCCTCCTGCACGGGCCCGTCGGCTCGCGCCAGGAGCAGACCGGTTTGCACACCCGGTGGCCGTACGACGACCCAGCGCTTGGGCCGCCCGTCGTTGGTGAGCGACGGCTTGTCCTCGACGAGCTCGAAGCCGAGCGCACCGACGAAGAACTCGATGGCCCTGTCGTGGTCGTCCACGATCAGGGCCACGAGTTCGAGGTGCATGGCTCAGTTGGTTACGTCGCCGGCGGCGCGGCGGCGGCGCCAGGCACGGAAGATGTACCGGAGCAGCGGGAGTACAAGGATCATCGTCGGCTCCTTTGTCGACTGGTTGGCATGGGTTCAAGACTAGGTCTGGGCGCTGAAGCTGTCATCGGCCTGCGGGCCGATCTCGGCCGTCCACCCCCGGGTGGAGCAGCGAAGAGCTACTCCAAGCCCAGGTTGGATCAGGCGGCGCAGTCTGAGTGACGAGACGCTGACCGCAGGACGCGGGGCCAGACCTAGCCCGAGCCGCCGCCGGACTGGCTCGCCTTTCTGTGGACGAAGCCGTCGAGCTTCGTCTTCAGTGACTCCAGGTGCCGATTGATTGCCTGTTGATCGTGCTCGACGTCCTTGGCCATCTCGATCAACAAGTCGAGATCCGACCTAAGCTCGTCCGGGTGGGTGTCCTGCGAACCCTCAGCCATCGCTATCTCCTAGTCGACGAACCGTCCCCCTCCTGCTCCAAGGAACCAGCCTAGGACAGGCCAGTAGTCGTCGTCAAGACCGCTCGAGCGCAGCGTCGGGCAGTCAGTCCCTGCCGGACAGCCAACGGCTACTCGCACGAGTGCTTCTCCGGGCGCTAGACCCCGTACTCCCAGCGGTACGCTCGAACGCCCTTCACGCAGCGCCAGTGGTCGTGCCGGCGATCTAGGGGTCGGCATACGAACCCGTGCTTCGTGCGCTGTATAGAACCGAAGGAGTGACCGAATGTCGTCCGCTCCTCGCGGATGGCGCTGGCACACGACATATTGCGGGCCGAGGTGACGAAGACAAGGCCAAAGACGAGGTTGCTGTTACGGCAAGACACGACACGAGGCGGGCGAGCCGCTGGTCTGGGAGCGGCCCACGCCGGGCACGCGACGGTGACCAGCAAGATCGCAGCCAGACACAAGAGAGCGCGGCGAATACGAGCAATCTACCTGCATCCGGTCAAGCGCGTTACACGTCAACCAGGCTCGCTGAGAACCATCCTGGGCATCGACGGGTGACGGTGGTTGGAATTGATTCCAACTGACCTGGGTGGGGGCTACAAGCGCGAGACGAGTTCAGCCATGATCTCCGCAGCGGGCTGTGTCTGTTTGGCGAGCGCAATGCTCTGTCCGGCCCACAGGGACAGCGCCTCGATCTCACCAGTCGTTCCAACCATCGGGGGCGCGGGCTCATATCGGACGATGGGTTCGCCGGAAGCGAAGTGCGCTATCACCTCGCCCTGTCCCGGCCGGTTACCCGGCGGCGGCCGGCCCGCAGTTTCCCACCGCTCGGCCGTTGAGTTGTGAAGGGCGCGGTGGGGGGAGTCCGGCCATCCCACCTCATAGAGGTTGGGGTACCACTCCGCATCGGTCTCGGTCGCGGCTACCAGGCGCCGCCGATACTCCTCGTGGATCGGCATTTCCTCGGCCAGCAGGAACCGCGTGCCGAGCAAGGCGGCCTGCGCGCCCAGGGCGAGCACGGCCGCGACTCCTCGAGCGTCGCCAATCCCACCGGCCGCAATCACCGGTATCGGCGCCACCGCGTCGACTACCGCCGGAACCAACGGGAGCGTCGCCACGCCGCTCCAGACGTGCCCGCCGGCCTCCCAGCCCTGCGCGACGATGATGTCCACTCCACACCCCGCGGCGTGCCGCGCTTCCTCGGCACTGCCAACGGTGTGCATGACCAGCCCACCGGCGTCATGTACCAGGTCGACATAGCCGAGAGGATCGCCCCAGATCAGCGACACGACTCGCAGCCCCGCCGAGAGGGCCTGCTCGACCCGACGGCGCTGATCGGATCTCAGAACGAAGTTGCCGGCAAACGGCCGGTCAGTGAGGGCTGCCGTTTCACGAACCACCGCTCCAGCGACATCGGACCACGACAGGCCGAGGCTGCCTAGCCCAAGGCGACGACCCTCTGATCCTCACGCTCGCGCGCGGGCAGTACTGCCCCAAAGAGCACCAGCAGCACCTCGAGCTCGCGGCCAACTACCCCAAGATCGCCGTGGGCTACACGAAGGTCGCCACCATCTCGACCGACACCCATCATTCCAGCCAGGAGTTCCGAGCCTCAGTCGGCGCCCAGTGGCCCTTCCTCTCCGACCCGGAGCGGACCGTCCAGAAGACCTCGAAATCCAGGAGTACACCGACCCTGAGCACGACCCGATGATCCCCCACACCCTCGTGCTCAAGCCCGGGCTGGTCATCCACAGCATCTACAACGGCTACTGGTTCTGGGGACGTCCCTCGTTCGTCGATCTCTGGCACGACCTACGGGCCGTGACCCGCGAGATCCGGCCCGACTGGGTGTGGGCGTATTTCCTGTTCCGGATCGCCAGCCGGCGGGAACCGACCCTCGGCTGAGGTTGCAGTAGGCGCGCCGCGCCGCCCAAGCGGCGCGGCGCGGTCGACGTCCTCGACGTCCTCGCACACCGGGGCCGTCAGGGTTCGTCGACCTCGGGCGGGGAGCCGGCGTACAGCGCGTCGCGTGCCTCGGCCGCGCTCGCGTACCCGCGCAGGTCGCTGATCTGGCCGTCGTGGACCTCTGCCACCACGAACCGCTCGACCGGGGCATCGTCGTCATCCTCGTCATCGTCGTTGACGCGGTGGACGTGGGCGAGCACACGATCGCCTTCTTCGACGAACGCGCTGACCGAGACCTCGCGGTTCGCGAGCAGTCCAATGCGCATCCGCTCGAGCGCCTCATCTCGGCTGCTGCATCGGGGAACCTGGCCGTCCTCCTCAGGTAGACCGCGCCAGTCGATATTCGGCGCGAGGAGTGCACCGAGATCGTCGAATCGTCCCTCGGATACGGCCGTGAACGCTGCCGCGACAGTCCGCATCGCCGCTCCCGTTTGCGCGCCGGCGGCCGCGTGGACGCGTTCCTCGGCCTGCGGCGTGTGCGTGTCGGGGCGCTCGAGGGCCGCGAGGAGCTGGTGCGCCTCGGCGTGGCCGAAGTGCTCGGCCCAGCCTGCCGGGGTCGCGTCGTAGCCCGTGTCGTGGATGTTCGGGTCGGCGCCACGGTCGAGCAGGAGCCGGAGGATCTCGACGTTCCCACGCATCGCGGCTTCGTGCAGCGGTGCGCTTCGCTCGAGAGCGTTGACGTCGAACCCGAGATCGAGCAACAGCGCCACCGCAGCGAGGTTTTCCTGCTCGGCCGCCCGAGCCAGCAGTGCCGGCTCACGCTCGATCCCACGATCACGCAAGCCGGGGTCAGCCGCCAGCAACCGCCGCACCTCCTGACGGTCGCCGGCCATCGCGCCCGCGATCAGTGCGTCGACCTGATCGTGCTCCCACGAGGCGCCAGCGTCGACGAGCAGCGAGACGATGTCCATGTGACCCGCCAGCGCGGCCTCCTGCACCGGCGTGCGTCCCTGGTAGATCGGATGTCTCGAACCCCGGCCCTGCGGGTCCACCCCGCGACCGAGCAGCGTGCGAACCCGATCCGTGAAGCCGTGCCCGGCCGCTGCCATCAAGAGATCCTCGATCATCGCCCGCGGCGAGTCCTGACGATCGCCGAGCAGCCGCCGCCACGGGCCGCCATCGCCAGTGCCCAATCCGAACTCCAGCAACAGCTCCACCCACGCCTCCGCCGAGTCCCCGCCGCGGTTGTAGAGCGCCTGTCCGTCGTTCGGATCCGCGCCCGCCTCCAGCAACACGCGGGCCAGCGCGAGCTCCTGTGGGTGCAGCGGCAGCGCGCCGCCGCCACCCAGCGCGCCGGTCAGCGCCGTGAACGGGGGGACCAGCCCTTCCCACAGATACCCGGCGTTGGGATCCGCCCCGTGCTCGAGCAACAGCCGCGCGACCGCGACCCAGTCGCGTCCCGAGCCCGGGCGGACACGAGCGTAGGCAAGGTAGAGCAGCGGCTCCCACCGGTACGGTCCACCGACCCGCGACGCCGACGACGGGTCATGAGCCAGCAGTTCGCGCGCGGCGTCGAGCTCGCCGGTCGCGGCTACCGTGTGAATGCTCGCGCGCCCAAGCCAGTCGTACTCGCTCAGGAGCGTCTCAGCCTGACGCAGCCTGGAACGATCATCCTCACCGTAGGTCAGGCACGCCAGCCGCAGGAACTCATCCTCGATGGCTTGCTCATCGCCGAGCGGCCCGCCGACCGGCTGCTCGTGGGGCGAGCGCGCGTAGCGCGCGACCAGCTCCAGATGCGCCTTCAACCTCGGCCAGCTCGAGAACCCGAACTGGCGGGCGAGGACCAGTTGCGCGTCCGCGCGCGTAAACCGCTCGAGCTCCGGCGCGCCCAGCTGCACGTCGTGCAGGCGCGGATGGAACTCACGTACGAGAACCGCTGCACCAGGATCGCCGGAGCGCACCGCGCGCTGGAACGACTTGGCGCCCTTCCTGAGCTGCTCGAGATTGGCGTTGCCGGGAAGACCGCGGGTTGGCACAAAGGCCTCCTTTCACCGGGGCCCGGAGTCCGCAATCTCAGGCAGGAAAGGAGACACCGACCACAACCACGACCATCAGCTGCAGGTGGGCTTCGCCCTTTCCGCGGACCGGGTGCGCCCTGCGGCGCAAGACGATCATAAACCCCGCCGCAATCACCAGTCTGAGAGCGCGCCGGACCTAGGGTTCGGTGTGCACGACGACGTCCTGCATGTGTGGCTGCCCGTCGCGTATGTCGTCCTCGAGGCGGCTGGCCAGATCGTGGGCTTCAGGCAGTGTTGTGCCTACCGGCACGGCCACGCTGACGAACACGACCAGTCCGCCGGCGGCGTGCAGCAGCCGCAACGCGCGCGGCGGCTCACCCGTTCGGTCGACGACGAGTTTGGTGATGCGCTGCCGCTGGAGATCGTCGGGATGATCGCGGTCCTCGTCGGGGCGGGCCGCGACCGGCTGCTCCAGCGGTTCCAGATGGGTCTGGACGTCCTGGACGCCAGGTTCCTCTCGCAGTGCAGCCTCGACCCGTTCGGCGACGTCGTGTGCCTGGTCGATGGCGACGTCGGGTGCGAGCTTGAGGTGCAGCGAGACGCTGACGCGTCCCGCATGCTCGTAGATGGTGATGTCGTGCGCTTCTCTGACCAGCGGCTCGGCGAGCGCGGTCGCCAGCACGCGGTCGCGGAGGTCGAGACCTTCGCGGCGTGGCTCGAGGTGCACCACGACGTCGGTGTCGGGTAGCGCGGTTTGCACGGCCGCCTCGACTGCGTCGGCGGTGCTGTGGCTCTCGACCACCGCCTGTCCTGGTGGAACGCCGACGATGGCGTCGGCGAAATAGCGCCCGCCAGACTCGCGTACTCGCAGCCGGCGCAACTCGACCTCATCGCCGAGCTCACTGATGGCCGCCTCGGCCCTGGCCCGGGCATCCGCGGGGGCAGTGTCCATCAGCACCCGCGCGTTCTCGTAGATCAACCGGCTCGCGGCGGCGAAGATGATGGCCGCGACCAGGATCGCGGCGATCGCGTCCCCGTCCCCCAACCCGGCGGCGACGGCAACCAGCCCACCGAGCACGGCCAGCGATCCGGCCATGTCGCCGGCGAAATGGAAAGCGTTAGAGCGCAGCGCCGCGGACTGGTAAGTCCGGGCGGTGCGCAGCGACACGGCGATCCGCGACGCGTCGACCACCAACGCAACACCGATGACGGCAAACACGTACCACCGCGCGGCCAGCTCGTGGCGACCCTCGCTTAGCCGAATGATCGCTTCCACCACGATGAAGACGCCGCCGGCCATCAGGATCGCGGCCTCCCCGAGCGCGCCGAGATTCTCGGCTCGCCGATGCCCGTACGGATGATCCCGATCGGCCGGGCGCACAGCGAACCGGATCGCGAAGAACGTCAAGACGGCGGCGACCACATCGCCAGAGGACTCGATCCCCGCCGACACGAGACCCAGGCTCCCCGCGACTATCCCGGTGCCGAGCTTGAGCGCCACCAGTACGGCCGCGGCCCCGATCGACATCAGCGCCGTGCGCGACTGGCCCGCAGCTCCGCCAGCGAGCTCTACGTGCTCCTCATCACCCGTCACAGCTGAGGATCGGGGCTTCACGGCGAACGGCGGCGTGCAATTCGCTGGTTGCGTTTCCGCGGAAACGTCCTGCCGGGGCTACTTGGGCTTCCAGGGCTTAGCAAACTTGAGCCAGAGCAGAATCACCGCGACCACACAGAGCTGGAGTGGGCCGTGGAGGACTCGAACCTCCAACCTTGGGATTAAGAGTCCCCTGCTCTACCAGTTGAGCTAACGGCCCTCGCCCGCGATGTTACCCCGCGTTCCGTGGGCGCGGAGGCCGGCTGGGCGCGGGTACGAAGTGGGGCGCGGGGACGAAGTGGGGCGTCGCCCGGGCGGCTCAGCAGGACTGCGCGACCGACGAATCGGTCTTGGCCTGGCTGATCTTCTGCTGGAGCAGGGTCTGCTGGGCCTTGGGGACGAGGCTGACGGCCTTGGCCGAGGCCAGGTCGCCGGTGCGGGTGTTCTTGGCGGCGTAGGCGTTAGCGGCCAGACACTCGAACGCGGTCGCCTCGCTGGGGTTGGCGGCGGTGATGTCCGACCAGGCGCTGGTGGCGGCGGAGAAGTTGCCGAGATACTGGTAGGCGCGGGCGGCGAGAATCGCGATGTTCTGATCGGGCTGCTTCACCAGGGACTTATAGCGCTGGTAATCCTGTCCCAGGGTGGTGAGCTCCTGGTTGCCGGCGGCGGTGAACTGGCCGGTGTTGGCATTGACGTCGGCGCTGCTGGACCGGGCGTTGCTCCAGCGGGCCTGGACCAGATTGGCCCAGGCGCTGGCGCTGTTCGGGTTGAGCTGTGTGGCCTTGATCGCGCTCTTCTCGGCCGCGCTGACGGCCGACTGCTGGCCGGAGTTCGAGCCGCTGCCGGTCAGGCCATTGAGCAGGCCGCCCAGGCCGTTGCCGGCGCCCACACCGAACAGCACGAGCCCGCCGCCGATCAGGATGGCGAGGAACAGGTAGACCGCTTGCACGGTCCGCCGGCGACCGCGGCTGCGAAGGTCGAACAGCATCAGATGGTTGGATCGAGGCCGTCGCCGAAGGAGGCCTGAGCCTCGGCGGCGGCGCGAGCCGCTGCGCGGCGATCGGCGATCTTGAGCATGACGATACTGACGAGGAAGAGGATGACGAGGGGAGCCGTTTCCAGTCCGGTAGTGACTGGGTCGGCCCCAGGCATCGCCGCAGCGATAACGGCAATGATTACCGTAGCGTAGCGCCAGTTACGAGTCAGAGTGCTTCCTGTTATGACGCCGATGCGGTGCAGCCCGAGCAGGACGAGGGGCAGCTGGAAGGCCAGACCGATGGCCAGCATCGTGACGACCTGGAACGTGTAGTAGGCCTTGGCCTGGACGAGCACGTCGAACTGCTCATGGTTGTAGCCCTGGAGGAAGTGGACGGCCGGCGGAAGGACGAACAGATAGGCGAAGGCCGCCCCGGCCAGGAACAACCCCGGCGCTGCGATCATGAGCGGGGTGGCTATCCGACGCTCTGAGCGGTTCAGCGCCGGGACCACGAACGCGTAGATCTCATAGAGCAGAACCGGCAGTGAGAACAGCAGCGCGAAGTAGGCGGCCACGGTCAGCGTGGTGGTGAACGGCTCGCCGACGCCGATCGTGATCGGCTTCTCCTGGGCCGGCGCCTTGTTCGGGAGGACCTTCGCGGCGCGCTGCGCGGCGGCGGCAGCTCGCTGATACGCCTGCCGGGCTTGGGCGGAGAGACCTGGCGAGGCGGCGGCCAGGCGGTTCGCCGCGGCCTGGCTCTCGTAGAAGTTGCGCTCGACCACCGACTGGTAGGCCACCGAACCGAGCCCCTGCTCGGTGGTCACGCTCGAGTTGTGCGGGAGGGCTCGGTTGAGGAGCGAGAGCAGGGCGTGGTTCTGCCAGAAGCAGATGCCGAACGCCACGAGCAGGACGGCCAGGCAGATGACCAGGCGCGAGCGGAGCTCGTCGAGGTGATCGACGATGCTCAGCCGGTCGTCGTGCGAAATGGGCCGGACGACCTTCGGCACGACGTTACTTTCCGGACCTTTCGCTCAGGCGGGGCGCTGCGAAGCCGGCTCGCGCTGGGCTGCGGGCGCCTCGGGCGTCGACGCGGTCGCCGAGGTGAGCTCGGGCCGAGACTCCGCCTCGTCGTCCTTGGAATTGCCGGTGATCGAGTCCTTGAACTCGCGCATGCCCTGACCCAACTGCTTCCCCAGGCCGGGCAGACGCTTCGGGCCGAAGATCAGCAGCACGATCACCAGGACGATGATCAGGTCGGTGCTCGGACTTTTGATGAACATGGGAGGCCGCCTCCAGGTGGGGTTTTTCCAAGATTAGCGGTCCTTCGTGGGCGTGCCACACCCCCTCTCGGCCAGTCCTGAAAAAGCATCTCAAGTTGCCCGCGGGCTGGGCCGATTAAGGGCACGGAGGCACCAATGAATCAGCAGCCAGAACAACCCTCAGTCCGCCGCATCGTCCTGCCGAGCGGCCGCAGCATCGAGGTGGTCAGGTGGGGCGACCCGAGCCACACCCAGCGCGGCCTGCACGTCTGCCCCGATTGCAGCTCCGACCTGGTCCAGCCGATCGACTGGTCGGAGGCTCCGGACGACTGCTGGAACCTGCTGCTGAACTGCCCCAACTGCAACTGGTACACCGAGGGCCTCTACAGCGCCGATCAGGTGCGTGAGCTCGAGGACCAGCTCGACGAGGGGCTGGCCGACATGCTCCGGGACCTCCAGCGGCTCACGCAGGCGAACATGGCCGATCAGATCGACCGGTTCGTGAACGCCCTGTACGCCGACCAGATCCTGCCGGAAGACTTTTAGGGCTGGGGCCTCTGGGCCGCGCTACGCGTAAGGGCCAAGAGCCCTACGCGTAGCGCTCCACCATCACGTCGGCCGCCAGCTCGAGGGCTCCTCGCTGGCGCAACGTGAGCGCCGGCAACCCGAGCTTGGCCTCGGCGACTAGCTCGGCCGCCCGGCAGCGGGCGACGTCCAGCACTCCGGTGGCGGCGATCCGATCGCACACCGTCGCAGCGTCTTCGGTCGTGCGTACGTGCCGCAGATCGATGTCGGGATCGCGCTCCCGCGCCAGGATCAGCGGCAGCGTGACGGTGCCGTCGAGCAGGTCCGCGCCCCGGGGCTTGCCCGTGCGCTCGGGCGGCCCCGAGATGTCGAGGACGTCGTCGAGGATCTGGAAGGCCAGGCCGATCCGCTCGCCGAAGGCACCGAGTGCCGCAGGCTCCCCGTCCCCCTCGAGGGCGCCCAGCTCGCAGGCGGCGCGGAACAGCACGGCGGTCTTGAGCCGGCAGCGAGCCAGGTAACGCTCCACGCTCACGTCGAGGCGGTAGGCATCCTCGCGCTGGGCCAGCTCGCCGAGGGCCAGCTCGCGACTGGCCGCGGCCAGGATCCGAACCGATTCGGGTGAGCCTCCACCGGCGAGCTCGGCGAACGCGCGCGAGAACAGCAGGTCCCCGGTCGCGGTGGCGGCGGCGCGGCCGCCGGTGGCGACGACCGTGGGCCGACCGCGGCGTAGGGCTGAGCCGTCGAGCACGTCATCGTGGACGAGCGTGGCGCCGTGAACGAGCTCGACGGCCACCGCGGCGCGCACGAGGCCGGCGGTCTCGGGCGGGGGAGTGCCGGCGGCCAGACAGACCAGCAGCGGGCGCAGGCGCTTGCCGCCGGCGGCGATCGTGTCGCCCGCGTGACGGGCCAGCGCCGGCCCGTGGCCGGTGGCCAGCTCGGACATGCGCTGCTCGACCCGGTCCATGACCCGGGTGAGCTCCGCGCCCCCCGCGTCGACGACGGCCTGCGCCCCTGTGGTCATCGCGCGGGGGCTACCCCGACATGGAGGGCGATGATCCCCCCGGCGGTCAGTACGTAGCGGATCTCACGCAAGCCACAGCGCCACATGACCGCGGCGAGCTCCTCCGGCCCGGGAAAGCGGCGGACCGAGCTGGGCAGATAACTGTAGGCCTGCGAGTCGACCAGGCGCCCGAGCGCGGGGACGGCGCGGTCGAACCACAGCTCGAAGAAGGTCGACAGGGGCGGGCGCCGCGGGGTGGTGATCTCGAGCACGACCACCCGGCCGCCGGGACGGACCACGCGCGACATCTCGGACAGCCCCCGCTCGAGGTCTGAGAAGTTGCGCGCGCCGAAGCCCACGGTGGCAGCGTCGAACGTGCCGTCGGGATAGTCGAGAGCCAGCGCGTTGCCGGGCGCGAAGCGCACTCGCGTGCCGCCCTTGGCCTGCGCGAGCTCGAGCATCTTCTCGGAGAAGTCGATCCCGACCACGTCGCCGCCGGGAGCCACGCGGGAGGCCAGCTCGAGCGCCAGGTCGCCCGTCCCGGTGGCCACGTCGAGGGCATGCCCGCCCGGTGACAGCCCCGCGAGGTCAGCCGCCCGCCGGCGCCATTGGTGATGCAGGCCCGCGGTCATCACCGAGTTCATGCGGTCGTACAGACCCGCGATCCGGTCGAACATGGCCTGGACCTGGGGCTCGTCGAGCCTCGCGCCTGGGCGTCGGTCTAGCGCTTCAGGTGCGCCGGCCGGCGCGTCGTCTGCATTCGCCATGTTCCCCGGAGGCGACTACTGCAGGGTCGACAGGAAGTAGACGAGGTCGTTGAACTTCTGCGGCGGGAGGTTCTTGAACGACGGCATCGGCGGGGTCGGGTTGCGCAGTGTGGAGGCGATCTGCTCAGTCGGAACTGTGTTCGCGATCTTAGTCAGGATCGGCCCGGGCCCGTTGTTGCCGTTGTCGCCGAGCACGTGGCACGCCAGACAGCCCGACTCGCCGACCACGTCCGCCCCTGCGTGCCACGTCTTCAGTTGCGAGGCCGTCAGGGTCGAGGGCGGCTTCAGGTCCACCGAGTTCGGCGAGCCGGTGTTGGCGCCGCTGTAGGTCAGGTAGGCCATCGCCGCGATCGTCGTGATGCCAGCGGCCAGTGCGATCGGGCGCCGGTCGATCCGGCGCTCGGGGCTGCGATCGTAGAACGGCAGCAGGAACAGCAGGATCATGCAGATCGTCGGCACGCCGATCGTGGCCATCGGCGTGAACTTCGGGACGTTGCGCATCACGCGCAGCACCTCGAACAGGAAGAAGAAGTACCAGTCCGGGCGCGGAACGTAGGTGGTGGTGGTCGGGTCTGCCTTGGGCCCGAGCTCGGCGCCGAACATCAGCGCCAGGAAGATGATCACCGCCATGACGATCACGGCCATCGTTCCGTCGTGGGCAACGGCGTAGGGGAAGAACGGCTCTCCCTCGTTCTTCAGCTGCGAGTACTCGCGGAGGTACTCCTCCTTCTGGGCTTGGTTCACGGCGCTATACCTCGGCCTCGGCCAGGGCGTGGTCGCCGTCTTCTGCCAGGTGAGGCTTGATCCACGGGGGAGCGGCGATCCCCAGCTTGGTGACGAGATACAGGTGCGCCCCGATCAGCGCGGCCATGACGCCGGGGATCAGGAGCATATGGATCGAGTAGAAGCGCGACAGGGTCGTGGCGTTGAAGTCCGCGCCGCCGAGCAGGAAGTTCGACAGGAACGGCCCGATGAAAGGCCCGCCGGCGTTGATGTTGATCCCCACGACGCTCGCCCAGTAGGCGCGCTGGTCGAACGGCAGCAAGTACCCGGTGAAGCCCATGGCGAGCGTGAGGATCAGCAGCACGACACCGATCACCCAGGTCAGCTCGCGGGGGTACTTGTAGGCGCCGAAGAAGAACACGCGCCCCATGTGCAGGAAGATCAGGATGATCATCACCGACGCGCCCCACTTGTGCATGCCGTGCACGAGCTGGCCGAGGAACACGTTGTCGTTGATGTTGCGGATCGACTCGTACGCACCGCCGGACGCGTCCGGCCGGTAGTACATGGCCAGGAACACGCCGGTGACGGCCTGGTTGAGGAACGCAAACAGCGTGGCCGAGCCGAGCGTGTAGGGCCAGTTGACGCCGCGCGGCACCTTGCGCCAGAGAAGCCAGCGAAGCCCGGGCGACAGCGCGGTGCGCTCGTCCAGCCAGTCGACGACGGTGATCCCGGCCTCGACCGGGTTGAGTGCGCCGGCGTCTGACTGCTCGCCCGGACGCTTGGGGCGGGGCTGGAGGGCCTTGGGCAGCGGTGGCGCGGGGAGCTTCGGCATGGCTGCTATGGCTTGTTGGCGGTGTCGAACTGGGCCGGATAGAGGAACTGGCCGATGCCGTCGAGCGGCTCGCCCGGGAAGCGCGGGGAGAAGCGGTGGAGCTCGTTGTTGACCGAGTAGCGCGGGCCGATCTCGACCAGCCCGTTGGTCACGCGGGTGTAGAAGCGGTCGAGCGGCCGCACGGGCGGGCCGCCGGCCACCATCCCGCGGAAGTCGTAGACGCCGCCGTGGCACGGGCAGATGAACCGCTCGGCGGCCGACACGTAGCGCACCGGGCAGCCCAGGTGCATGCATCGAGAGGACAGCGCGACGTAGTGGTTGTACTGGTCCTCGGGCTCGGTGTCGATCCCGGGGTTGCGCTTACGCACGTAGGCGATCGTGTTACCCGCCTCGCCGATCCCCGGCGTGATCGCGATCACCTTGGTCATGTAGGTGTTGTCGGGGAAGTCGGCGATTTGACCGATCGCCTGCCAGCTCCAGGCCTGCCGCTTGAAGATCGGGGCGATCGCGAACCCGAGCGCGGGCAGGGTGAAGGCCGCGGCCGCGACGCCGCCCACCCCATTGGCCCACAGGTTCATCAACCCGCGCCGGGTGACCGTCTCGCCTTCGAAGGCGCCCGGGATGTTCCGGTCGGCGGTGTACTTCGACTTGGTTTGCCTGTGACGGTTGGGCACGGCGCCTCGCGGCTTGTTTTACGGCGACTAGACGCCCGACAGCGTACCGCCACGGCGGGGAAACCGCCGTCACATGCAGCCTCGGTACGCGGTTGCCTAACAACCTCGCGACGAACCTCACAAGCAGGGACTTTTAAGTCGCCTTGAGCTTGCGGCGAACGTCACAAACCCTGGGGCTCACGCGCCGCCGCCGCGGCCGCCCGAAGGGCGATGCTCGCCCCCGCATGCTGCGTCCGCGCCCGGGCCTTGGCGCCGTGGTGAGCCTCGGTGGGGCCCCATCCAACCGACACCGCACCGGCCTCCCACACGGCGTGTGCCAGGTCCGGGTCCGCGGCGTTGTGGGCCTCGGCGGCCAGCGAGATCACGTCGGCCAGCTCGCCCACGGCCTCGAGGTCGCCCAGCTCGGCGAGGCGGGCCAGCCCGAGCGCATACAGCTGGTCGCCCAGCAGCAGGGCGAGGTCCTGGTCGCCGGGACGGACCACCAGGGGCTCGTCGTAGTGCAGCCGGTAGCCCTCGAGGATCATCTCGAGCAGCAGCTCATACTCGCGCTCCCGGCCGCGGGTACGCGGCCCGGTCGCGGCGATCTGGGCCGGTCCGGGGAGGTCGAGCTGGGCGGCTCGCGCTCCGCGCGGCGCCTCGCCGAGCACGCTCGCCACCGTGCCGCCCTCGCTGTGCAGAGCCTCGCGGAGTGCGTTCGCTCCGTCGCGAGCGGTCCTCATCGCGACGTGATCTCTGCGAAGGACTCGCCGGCCGCTTCGACGGTCCGCTGGACGTCCTCGGCGGAGTGCGCAAGCGAGGGAAACCAAGCCTCGAACTGGGAGGGCGGCGGGTAGACGCCGCGCGCGAGCAGAGCGCGGCACCAGGCGCCGTAGGCCTCGGTGTCAGCGCCGGTGGCGGTGTCGTAGTCGTGGACGGGGTACTCGGAGAAGAAGATCGTGAGCAGGCCGGGGAGGTGCTGGACCTGCACCCTCGCGTCAGTCGCGGCCGCGGCGTCGCGCAGGCCGGTGGCCAGGGCCTCGGTCGTGGTCGCCAGCTGCCCGTACGCCTCATCGTCCAGCAGCTCCAGCGTGGCGAGCGCGGCGGCGGTGGCGAGCGGGTTGCCGGACAGGGTGCCGGCCTGGTACACGTCGCCGGCCGGCGCGATCCGCTCCATCAACTCGCGGCGGCCGCCGTAGGCCGCCGCCGGCAGCCCGCCGCCGATGACCTTGCCCATGATGGTCAGATCGGGCTGGATCGCATAGCGCTCCTGAGCGCCGCCCGGGGCGACGCGGAAGCCGCTGATCACCTCGTCGAAGATGAGCATCGCTCCGGTCTCATCGGCCCGGTCGCGGAGCATCGCCAAGAAGCCGTCGGCGGGCGGCACCACGCCCATGTTGGCCGGCACCGGCTCGAGCAAGATCGCGGCGAGGTCCGAGTCGGTGGTCAGCCGGCGCACCATGGCCTCGTCGTTCCAGGACGCGATCACGGTGGCGGCGGCCGCCGATGCCGTCACGCCTGGGCTGGCGGGGATCCCTTGGGTGGCCAGTCCCGAGCCGGCCTCCGCGAGCAGCCCGTCCACGTGCCCGTGGTAGGCGCCGGCGAACTTGAGCACCTCCTCGCGGCCCGTCACCGCACGAGCCAGACGGATCGCGCTCATGGTGGCCTCCGTCCCCGAGGAGGTCATGCGCAACATCTCGACCGACGGCATTCGCCGCGTGATCTCGGCGGCCAGTCGCACCTCGGCCTCGGTGGGGGCGCCGAACGTGGTCCCGTGGGCCGCCGCCTCGCCGATCGCCGCGATCACGGCCGGATGGGCGTGGCCCAGGATCAGCGGCCCCCACGAGCACACCCAGTCGATGTACTGGTTGCCGTCGACGTCGCTGATCCGCGCACCCTGACCGGCCGCGACGAAGATCGGGTCGCGCCCGATCGAGCGCATCGCGCGCACCGGTGAGTTGACCCCGCCGGGAAGGAGTCTCAGCGCCCGCTGATAAAGCTCGGTCGAGCGTCGCGTGTCGAGCGCTGGGATGGTCCGCTCAGCGCCGCTCACACGCCCGCGTGCTCGCGTTCCCAGGCCCGGTGATCGTCGGTGAAGTAGAGCAGCCGGATCTTCTTGAACTCGGTCGAGGAATAGAGCGTGGAGCGCTCGGTGACGCCGGTCTGCTCCGCGATCGAGTCGAGGATCGCGTCGCATTCCTCCTTGGAGCGGCCGTGGGCCATGGTGAAGATCGAGTACGGCCAGTCCGCGTAGGTGGGGCGCTGGTAGCAGTGCGAGATGCCGCGGAAGGCGGCCATTCGGGGGCCGATTTCCATGATCTGCTCGTCGGGCACCTTCCAGACACCCATGCCGTTCGCGCTGAAGCCGGCGCGGCGATGGAACAGAATGGCGGCGACGCGCCGCAGCAGGCGACGCTCCTGCATCTGTAGCAGATGGGTCAGCAGCTGGGTCTGGGGGATGTTCAGTCTCTCTGCCGCGGGCGCGTACGGCTCGGGCACGACCGGCATGTCTCCCTGGGTGGCCCGGATCACGGCCATGTCGAACTCGTCGTAGGGCTGGCGCTCGATCTCGGCCGGCGGAGCGACCTCCACCGCCTTGGCCAGTGCGTCGGTGCCGCCCTCCATCTCGAGGTCCATGCGGATCTTGAACAGCTTGAGCGTGGGAAGCTGGCGAACCGACTCTGCGCCGGCCTCCTTTGCCAGGGCTTCCAGGGTTCCGTCCAGACCGAGCTTGGAGTCCGGCTCCGTGGCGATCGTGAACCAGATGTTGAACTCGTGGTTGCGCAGGTAGTTGTGGGAGACCCCGGGGTGCTCGTTGATCACGTTGGCCGCGCGCCACGGGTTCTCGGGATCGACCTTGGCTGCCACCAGCATCGAGGAGTAGCCGAGCGCCCGCGTGTCGTAGATCGGCGTGACCTGGCGGATGATGCGCTCGTCGAGAAGTTTCCGAACTCGGTCGATCACTTGCTGTTCCTCGATGCCGGCCTCGGTCGCCACGTGCTGATACGGCCTCTGGGCGATCGGGAACTTGCCCTGCATGAGGTTGAGCAGGCGCTTGTCGAGGTCGTCGAGCGGGGCCGCGGCGCCGTGCTTGCGACTCCTCAGCTTGGGACCGAAGCCTGAACTCACTGAAGCCATCGCGCCGCCTCCTTGGCGTGGTAGGTGATGACGATGTCGGCCCCGGCGCGGCGGATGCAGGTCAGGACCTCGAGCACCGCCGCGCGCTCGCCGAGGTAGCCGGCCGCCGCGGCGGCCTTGAGCATCGAGTATTCGCCGCTCACGTTGTAGGCAGCCAACGGCATCCCGGTCTCGGCCTTGATGCGGTGGATCAGGTCGAGGTAGGGCAGGGCCGGCTTGACCATCACGATGTCGGCCCCCTCTTCGACGTCGAGCCGGGCCTCCCTGAGCGCCTCGCTGCCGTTGGCCGGATCCATCTGATAGCCACGGCGATCGCCGAACGCCGGCGCGGAGTCGGCGGCGACGCGGAACGGCCCGTAGAAGGCAGACGCGAACTTGGCCGAGTAGGCGAGGATCGGGGTGTCGGAGTGGCCTTCGTCGTCGAGAGCCTGCCGGATCGTCCCGACCCGTCCGTCCATCATGTCGCTGGGCGCCACGATGTCGGCGCCGGCACGGGCCTGAGATGCGGCGGTGCGGGCGAGCAGATCGAGCGTTGCGTCGTTGTCGACGTGGCCGTCCGGGCGGACCACGCCGCAGTGCCCGTGACTCGTGTACTCGCACAGGCATAGGTCGGTGATCACGATCAGTTCGGGGTGCGCCTTCTTGATGGCGCGCGTGGCGAGTTGAACGATGCCCTCGTCATCCCACGCGCCCGAGCCCTCCTCGTCCTTCGCGGCGGGCAGACCGAACAGGAGGACCGCGGGGATGCCGAGCTCTTCGGCTTCAGCCGCCTCGTCGACGGCGTGAGCGATCGACAGGTGGTCGATGCCGGGCATGGCCTCGATCGGCTCGCGCCGGTCGATGCCGTGGGCGACGAACATCGGGTAGACGAGATCCGCGGGCGTGAGGCTCGTCTCGCGAACCAGGCCGCGTAGCGCGCCGGTGGCGCGCAGCCGGCGAAGACGGGTTTGCGGAAACGGCATTGCGTTTTGAGCATACCCGCGGGGTGGCGCTCCGCGGGCTGCCTTATGAGTGCGCGTACGGACCGGCTCTAGACGAGCGTCCAGGGCTCGACCCGCCAGCTCGTGACCAGGTCATTGGTCACGTATGGGTCGGACTGGGCGAAGGCCTCGGCCGCCGCCGGCTCGACGAACACGATCGCCGCTCCGTGGGGCGGATCGCCGAGCGGCCCGGCCTGCACGATCCGCCCATCCTCCTTGGCTGACCGGATGGCCGCCAGGTGATCGGCCCGGAATGGCTCACGGCGCTCGAGGATGTCGGCGACGTATTCGTAGAACAGGACGTGACGCTTGTCGGCCATCCACTAACACCTTACGGGTTTGCCGCGATACGCTGCTGGTATGGCGGACATCGAGAAACGAGGCGGCTACACGCCGCGGCGGGTGCGCGAGCGCCGGGCCTACCAGCTGGTCGTGACCGGCGGCGTGGCGAGCGCGGTGTTCGTCGTTTCGCTGGTGTTGTCGATCGCCGGCGTCATCAGCGGCACCCTGCCGGTGATCTCGCTGATCGTGGCCGTGGTCTGCCTGGCGCTGTTCCGGCGCCAGGTCGGCTCGCGCTGAGGCGCTGAAAGCTCACACGAACCGGCGCATGGCCAGGCGGGCCAGCGCCCCGAACGCGAGCGCCAGCACGGCCAGGTGGACGAGTGGCCAGCCGATCCCGGGGGCTGCGCCGCTGAACGCGTTGGTCACGGCCTGAAGCGCGGCCCTGAACGGGAACACGAAGGCCACGGCATTGAGGATCGACCTCAGCGTGCCTGACACCGCGTCGCCCGGGACCAGCGCCACGAAGGCGATTGGCAGCGAGAGCACGAAGGCCATCAGCGACGCCACGCTGACGTCGCGGGCCAGGCCGCCAATAGCCACGCCCAGCGCGGCGAAAGCCAAGCCGCCGAGGGCGAGCGCGGCGACCCAGAGAGGAAAGCGGCCCCAGTCCAGGTGCACGAACAGCGAGACGAAGGCCGACATCACCAGCGTGACGGCCGCCGCCGCGCCGGCCGACAGCATGACCTTCTCGGACAGCAACCCGCCGGGCGTGATCAGCCCGCGCACGAGTCGCGAGTAGGCGTTCTCGGAGCGCTCGAGCGCGAGCAGCCCGGCGGCCAGCAGCACGCCGACGAACATAAGCGACACGATCACCGCGATCGCCGCGGCGTAGGAGGCGGTCGGCGTGGTCTTCCCGGTCAGCTCGGTCTGCTTGATCGTGAGCGGCGAGCCGATCGAGCCCAGGATCGGCTCGGCGAAGTTGAAGCCACCAATCGCGAGATCGGCGAAGTTGACCACTTGTTTCAGCGCGGGCGTGAGCTGCGAGTCGGCCGGGAGACTCGCGATGGTGCCCTGGACGATCGCGCGGGCGTTGTGCAGCCCGAGCAGCGGGACGTTCTGGCCCAGGAACTGAAGCGTGCCGCCGTTCAGCACCTGCCGAAGGTCGGTGACGGCGACCCGCAGCACCTGCTTGGACACCGCCTGCTCGACCTCGCTCGCCCGGGCGCTGATGGCCTGCTGGGCGAACTGACGCTCGAGCGGGTCACGCGAGTTCAAGATCAGCTCAACCGTGGGGCTGCCGACCCCCTGGGTGATCAGGCCGTTGATCTGTCCGATGATGTCGGCCGGAATGATCAGAGCGGCCTGGGCCTGACCGCTACGTACCTTGGCGATCGCCTGGGCGCGCGAGCTCACCCGGATCGGGGTGATCGACTGAAACAACTGGTTGGCGTAGTGGCCGATGTCGATCTTCTGGTTGCCGATGCTCACCGCGCCCCGGCCGGTGGGGACGGCGTCGTACACCGCCACCGTCGGCTTGCCGGGCGGGCTGGACAGCGCGAAGCCGATCATCAGCGCGATGACGACCGGGTAGACGATGAGCAGCGCGACCAGCAGCGGCGAGCGCTTGAGGATCTGGAGGTCCTTGACGAGCAGCCAGCGCACGGGCGCGCTTTCAGTGACCGCGGTCGTGCAGGAAGCGAACGAACGCGCTCTCGAAGTCGCCGGGTGCGCGATCGCGCGTGTGCACCGCCTGCTCGAGCGCGGCCGGCGTGCCGGTGAACAGCAGCTCCCCGTCCCCGAGGACCAGCACGCGTGTGGCGTAGCGCTCGGCCTCGGCCACGTTGTGGGTGGAGAACAGGATCGTCGTGCCGCGCTCGGCCAGCCCCGCGATGAACTCCCACAGCCGCTCGCGCTGACGCGGATCGAGCGACGCCGACGGCTCGTCGAGCAACAGTGCCGGGGGCTCGGACAGCAGGCCGATCGCGATGTTCACGCGCTGTTGGTTGCCGCCCGACAGCCGCCCGACCTCCTCGCCGGCGCGTTCCTCGAGGCTGGTCTGGGCGAGCATCCGGTTTACGGATTCCTCGGGGTCGGGCACGCGCTCCAGGCGGGCGAACAGCCTGAGGTTCTCCGCCACGGACAGCTTGGAGTAGAGCGCCGGCTCCTGTGGCACCCAGCCGAAGCGCTGGCTCGTGGCGCGCACAACCTCGCCCTCGGTGGGCTCGAGCGTGCCGGCCAGGATCGAGAGCAGCGTGGTCTTGCCGGCCCCGTTGGGGCCGATGATCGCCACGACCTCGCCGGGGAGGAGCTCGAAGCTCACGTTCTGAAGTGCGGCCCGCGTACCGAAGCGGCGGGTCAGGCCGCGCACCGCCACCGTGGCCACGCGCTGCGCCGTTTGGCCGTCAATCGTCAAGGCGCGGCTCAGGCTAGCGCGCGCTATCCGGGCATCCTCACCCGCGGCTCGAGCGAGGCGCCGCACGAGCGGCAGTAGGCGTCGCCCGGGCCGGCGGGCGCGCCGCACTCCGGACAGCGGTCGACGCCGACGTCGGTGAGGATCCCCGAGCCAAGCGTGCCCCACGGCTCGAGCACCAGGTGGCGGCGCAGATACAGAACCGTCTGGCGGATCACCGCGGAGATCGGCAGGGCTAAGAGCGCACCGGCGATTCCGTAGAGCTGGTAGCCGATCAGCAGCGCGAGGATCACGAGGATCGGGTTGATGCGCAACGAGATCCGGAACACCTGGGGGGCCACGACGTGACCCTCGAGCTGCTGGAGGCCGACGAACAGGAGGATCACCCACACGGCGCTGATCGGGTTGACGAACAGGGCGACCAGCACCGCGGGCAGGGGTCCGATGATCGGCCCGATGTAGGGAATGAACTCCATCAGGCCATAGAAGGCGCCGAAGAACACCGCGAGCTGTCGACCGGCCGGGAAGATGCCGAGCAGGCCGAAGATGTAAAGCGCCACCGCCGCGCTGGCGCCCATGATCAGGCTGAACAAGAGCTGACCGCGCACATAACCGAATACCGCGCGCTGGATCAGCAGCGGAAAGTCGTCCTCGGGCGTGCCGTCGCCCGGCGGCATGATCCGCTTGACCAGCTCGCCGATCTGATCCCCATAGATCAACAGGTAGATCGACAGGACGAAGATAAGGACGAGATCGAACCCAGTGGTAACGACCTGGGTGAGCAGGTCGCGGGAGAACGACACGATGTCGCTCGAGCGCTTCAGGATGTTGTGCTGAAGGGTCTGCAGCGCCGTCTGGCCCTGCCGCTGGATCTGCACGTGAATTCCGCGGGCGTCGAGCCAGCGCTGGAGACTGGCCAGGCTGTGATTGGCCTGGTTGACGTACTTAGGCACGTCGCGCTCAAGGCTTGAGACCTGAGAACTGACCGGGTTGGCCAACACGACGCCGAGGCCGCCCACGAACGCGAACACGCCCACGTACAGGACGAAGATCGCCAGGCCCCGCGGCAGTCCCCGCCGGACGAGCACCTTCACGAGCGGGTTGAGGATCAGCGCGACGGTGCTCGCCGCGAGCAGGACGAGCAGGACGGTTCCGGCCGCCCGGGCCAGCGCCCACAGCGCGAGCAGCGCGAGCGGAACCACGACCAGCTGGATCCAGCGCGGCACGACGACCGGCGCCACCGGCACGACCCCCTGGGGTAGCGGCGAGCGCGGTGGGGTAACGGGCTCGTCAGCCGGCGCGCCGGGCTCGTCGACGCCCTGGGCGCGGTCGCGGTCGCCGCCTGTCGACTCGGTATCGCCCGCGTTCGGTGCTTGGCCGCCGGACCGCCTGGGGAACCTAAGGGCCATTCAACTGGAAGTATGAGCGCCTACACGACATGAGTGAAACCGTCTCCATCCTGTTCGTCGGCGACGTGGTCGGCGGGATCGGCAAGCGCACACTGCTCGCGCTGCTGCCCAAGCTGCGCGACCGGTTCGGCCCCGATTTCGTGATCGTCAACGGCGAGAACGCCGCGGGTGGGGTGGGCATCACGCCGAAGATCGCCCGCGAGCTCCTGGCCAACGGCGTCGACGTGATCACGCTCGGCAACCACACCTATCGGCATCGCGAGATCTATCCCTACCTGGATGAGGAGGAGCGGATCCTGCGGCCGGCCAACTTCCTGGCCAGCCAGCCCGGGCACGGGTGGTGCGTGGTTCGGGGTTCCAATGACGTCCGGCTCGGCGTGGTCTCGTTGTCAGGCAACCTGTTCATGAAGGCGGGGCGGCCGGCCTTCGCCGAGGCCGATGCCGCCTTGCACGCGCTCGACGGAAAGGTCGATCACGTGCTGGTCGACATGCACGCCGAGGCGACGAGCGAGAAGGTGGCGATGGGCTGGTACCTGGACGGCCGCGTGACCGCGGTGGTCGGCACGCACACCCACATCCCCACCGCCGACGCCCGCGTGCTGCCCGGGGGAACCGCCTACATCTCAGACGTCGGGATGACCGGGCCGCGCGGTGGCGTGATCGGCGTCCGGCGCGAGCAGGCCGTGACCTCGATGGTCACCCAGATGCCCATCCGCTTCGAGACCTCGAGCGACGATCCGTGGCTGAACGCGGTGATCATCCGGGCCGACGCGCCGCGGCATGCTTCCTCGATCGAGCAGGTGCTCGAGCCGGCGCCCGGCGTGGCCTAAGGGTCAGGGGGTGCCGGCGACCGCGAGCGGGCGGTCCCGAGCGGCCTGGTCCCCGACCGACACTCCCAGGGCCTGGCCGATCTCCGAAGGGAAGCTGCCGAACAGCGCCACCAGGAGCGGGGCGTAGAACCACACGATGTAGGAGTACAGCCAGTAGCCGGCGCTGAGCTGGAGCGCGATCAGGATCGCGGCGGCGAGCGCGGCCACCTCGACCAACCCCCGGCGCTCCGGGATGAACATGAGCCCGAGCGCCATCGCCGCGGTGGCGCCCTGGACCAGATGCTGCACGGCCCCGAGCCCGCCCCACAGGCCCCAGATCGAGAACGGGGAGGTGCGCCCGGCCTGGTAGGCGATCGTGTCGTGCCAGAAGGCGTGCAGGTTTTCGTCGAGCAGCACGGGCAACATCACGACGATGATCGTCAGCGCGTACGCGATCACATAGCGGATGACGGACCGCCGGCTCGGTGGCGGGTCGACGCCGCGCAAGAACAGCGGCGCCAGCGCCAGCGGCGCGAACTTGGTCAGGCCGGCCAGGGCGCCGACCACCCCCCGCGCCGGCGCCGAGGTGATCACCAGCAGGGCGACGACCACCAGCAACGAGACCAGCGCGTCGTTGGTGTTGGAATTGAGCGTCCAGAGCGTGAACGGGTAGGCGGCCCAGGCGTAGGCCAGGACCACGCCCAGGGTCGGCCCCCGCACGCGGCGGCCGAGCCAGAACAACCCGAACAGCGTGAGCAGGTCGAAGACGATCGCGGCCGCGTGGGAGGCGGGCAGGTCGTCCCAGGTGCCGCTCCAGCCGAAGATGGCCCGGAACGGGACGTAGGCGTAGTAGGCGACCGGCCCGTAGGTGTCGCCGTTGGCGTTGTCCTTCGGCCAGCCGCCGTACAGCGGCTTGCCGTGCAGCAGCTTGTCGGCCCCGATCACGCCCGCGTAGCCGACGTCGATCACGTTGGAGTTGACGACGTTCAGGCCGACGCGGAATCCGACCAGGAAGATCACCCCGATCGCAATCCATCCGACCGGCATCCCCAGGCGCAGCGGCTCGCGCGGGCGACCGCGGCCGAAGCCCAGCGCCAGCATGCGCACCATCAGGTACAGCATGAACGGATAGATGAGCGGAGTGGACAGCCCGATCGTGCCGTGGTTGAACAAGGCCAGCGAGAACGACAGGCTGACCAGCGCCAGGAGATCCACGTGGAGAAGCGACCAGGCGCGGCGCCGGCGCCCATCGGCCCCCACCCGGTTCTTCCGCCAGGGGATGAACGGCGCCATGAACAACAGGCACAGCGGCACCCACACGTACCAGGCGTTGACGCGCCGACCGAATGCGCCCGGGTAGCCGCGGGCCATCGTCCAGGCCACCTGGAAGCCCGTCCACACCTGGGTGACCGCGCCGCTGGCGTCGTCGATGTAGACCTGCGCGAGCTCGACCTGGTTCTTGCCGCTCGAGAACCAGCTGACCTGCCACTGCCCGGGCCCCTTGGTGTATTCGTAGGCGATCGCCTTCGGATGGCGGCGAAGCTCGGCCTTGATCGTCAGCGTGGCCGCCGCGATGCGCTCGACCTGGGCGGCGGTCAGCCGGTACCCCTTGGGCGGGGTGTTCTGCGAGGTGACCAGGACCGGGGTGTTCGGGTCGGCCACGGTCGTCGTCGTGGTGGTGGTCGTCGTCTGGATCGCGGCGGCCGCCGTGCTGCCCGACGCGGCCGCGGTGGTGCCCGACACTCCACCCGGGAGGGTCGAACCGATTTTCGTTCCGGCGGCACCGGCCACCCCGGGCCACCCGCCGCCGACCACGATGGCGCTGACGAGAGTCGCTACGAGAAGCGCGGCTAGCTTGGGAGGCCGGCCAAGAACGACTAGGCCCGGAAGCTCCAAAGCTTCTGCCCGATGAACGACAGCGGGGTGCCGGCCACGATCGCGATGGCCTGAGCAAGCACCTTCATCATTCCCGCGTCCACGAGCAGCACCAGCGTCGCGTAGGTGAAGCCGAAGGCGACGAGCGAGATCGTGAAGAACCGCACCGCCTGGAGAACCGGATGATCCTGCTTGGCGGCGAACGTCCAGTGGCGGTTCAACCAGAAGTTGTTCGCCACCGACACGGCCCACGCGATCACCGCCGAGAGGTGGTAGTCGATCGCCAGCAGGTGGACGCAGGCGGCGAATACAGCCAGGTTGACGATGTAGCCGCTGGCGCCGACTGCGCCGAAGCGCGCGAGTTGCAGCCAGTTGTGGGTGTGACGGAGACCGTCGCGGACGCGCAGGAGCGGCTGGCCCACCCGCTGGCGGGCGGGAACTGCATCCTCCCTGGTGCGGCTGGGAAGGGCAACGGTCGTGGTTAGCTCGTCGGGCATGGTGGGGAAATGTATCGGCGCGATGTCAGGCTCGCGTAAGAGGTTCGACGCGGACTAATCGGCTCCTAACTCGGATTTGCGTTCTCCTCCTAACCCGGAGGCACCGTCGCTAACCCCGAAATGGTCCCTCACCATGGGCGCCACGTCACGCAGAGACCAGCGCCCCCGGGCCGCCGCCGAGGCCGGCCCGGTGCCGCACCAGAGCAAGGCGCCCAGGGAGTCGGTGCGGTGCAGCGAGCCGTGGCTGCCGCCCCCGACGTGGTCGGCGCCTCCCCAGTCGACGAACTCGTAGCCAGGCGACGCCGAGAGCAGAATATCCCCGGAGTTCGGGCAGTTCAGGGCGGACCAGACCCGCGCCAGGGCGTCGGGATACTCGCTGCACAGGAAGCGCCCATCCTGGACCTCGGCGCGCAGCGCGGCCAGATCGCCCTCCACGTCCCACCCGATGCCGCGATCGTCCTCCACGCCATCCCCCGGGGCGAAGCGAAGCTCTCCCCGCCGGCTGCGGACCACCGCCTCCTCTCGCCCCGGTCCGGCCAGCCACATCGCCAGGTCCATCCCGTCCAGGCCGCACGCCGCCTCGACCGACCGGGCCACGATGTCATCGCGTCGCTCCTCGTCCAGGGCGTAGATCATGGCCGCGCGTTGCGCGGGGCTCAGGGCAACCTCGGCCCCGGCCGAGCGGGCGGCGCTGCGGGTCGCCACGTCGAACTCGGCGAACGCCCGATCCAGACGGATCCGCTCCTCGACCGCGGCCTGCGAGTGGTCGGAGGTGACGATCACCGCGTACTCATCGAGGAACTGGTCGGGGCCGCCGGCGGCGTGCATCAGACGCTCCAGCTGACGGTCGGCGGCCGCGATCGACGTGACCTGGGCGTGCGGCCCGTTCTTGTGCGACCAGGCGTCGTTGTCGGGGAGCGAGAACAGCATGAAGTCGAACAGTTCGTTCTCGATCAGGTAGGCCCCCACGCAGCCCGTGTGCTGGTCGCGGATGCCGGGCATCCCGAGCTGCCCGCGACACCCGGTGCGACGGCTGGCGTACAGGTCGGCGTAGAACAGCTCGCGGGGCCCGTCGATCGTGCGCCGGAACAGGGTCGAGGTGACGATGCGGGCCAGCGCGCTCTCGTTGGAGACCTCGTGGTGGTAGCGGCCCCGGTAGATGAGGTAGGTGGTGCCGGCGGTGCGGACGTCGGCGTCGTCGAGGGACTCGTACACGGTCTCGACGTCGGGATTCAGGTGCTCGGCGTTCATCCGGTACACGGTGTCCGTGAGTGACCGCAGGACGCCGAACTGCCGCGAGGCGCTGAAGCTGGAGCCGTACTCGACGTAGCGGGCCTCCTCGCGGTGGTACCAGTTCATGCTCGGGATCCAGTGGCCGTCGGGTCCTACGCCGGTGGTGATGGTGGCGGCGCACACCGGGGTGACCGAGGGGAACGCGGCCACGCACTCGTCGACGTAGCAGCCGTCGCGACGGATCCGGGCCAGCGCCGGCGCGCGTCCGTTGGCGATGGCCCGCTCGAGCATCGCGGGCTTCAGCGCGTCGATCACGACCAGGACGAGCTTCTTGCCGGCGCGGGGGGAGGCGTCACCGCGAGGAGCCGCTCCGGCGCGGGGGGAGGCGTCACCGCGGCCCGAGGCGCCACCGCGGCGGGATCTGCCGGCGCCGTCGCGCGACTTGCGTGTGTTCGGCTTCTTCGGCGCGCTCACGAAACGATCGTCCCCCGATCGGGTCGGCTCAACGCAGGATTCTGAGGCCCGCGTACTTCTGGCCCTCCCGGCGGCGGCCCGCCAGCCACAGGTACCCGAGCGCCAGCAGCCCTATCAACCCGATGGGCGGCGCC
This sequence comes from uncultured Solirubrobacterales bacterium, assembly GCA_963834625.1. Lineage (GTDB taxonomy): Bacteria > Actinomycetota > Thermoleophilia > Solirubrobacterales > Solirubrobacteraceae > Palsa-465. The sequence goes on from CAWICM010000003.1 coordinate 1,234,233, forward strand.
ACGACGGACAGCGCCGCGAGCAACACGGCCGCGCCTTCGGCATACAGCGTCACGGCGCCCGCCGCCTGAGCGTCGAGCCGGGCACGCGCGCGGGCGAAGATCGGGCGGGTGGCGAACAACGCCACCGCGGCGCACAGGACGCCGCCGATCCAGCCCGGCCACGCGACATAGTGCTGCGTGCCGCGTGCCGACAGCGAGCCGGCGAACAGCAGCGCCCCCAGCGCCAGCGAGCAGAGGCCCAGGGCGATGGCCTCGGGGCTGCGCAACCCCCGGTCCTGGCCGATCCGCCGCTCGAGGACCGTGGCCAGGAACGCCAGCACGACCAGCGCGAGCAGGAAAGGCCAGCGCTGCAGGAAAGAATACGTCGTGCCGTTGAAGTGGATCTCGACGTTGGCCAGTGCCAGGACGCCGACCACCAGCGCAGCCAGGAACGGACGGATACCCACCGCGGCTGCCACGCCGATGCCGGTGAGGATGTCGAAGACGAGATGCACCGTGCTGTACCGTGACCACCCGTGACGATAGAGGAGAGGGCATTGTGAGCCCAAGCTCCCGTCCGCGATCCACGGCCCGGGACATCGAGCGCTACAGCGCCCTGTTCGCGGAGCGGACCAAGGTGATGAAGTCCTCGGCCATGCGCGATCTGATGGCGCTGACCGAACGCGACGACGTGATCTCGCTGGCCGGCGGCCTGCCGGACACCTCGACCTTCCCGGCCGACTCATACGCATCCGTGATGAGCACGGTGGCCGCCAGCTCGTGCTCGCGCGCGCTCCAGTACGGGCCCACCGAGGGTCTGGGGGTGGTCAAGCGATGCATCGCCCAGGTCATGCTGGCCGAAGGTATGGAGGCCGACGAGGACGAGATGCTCGTGACCACCGGTGGCCAGCAGGTCATCGACCTGGTGTGCAAGACGCTGGTCGATCCCGGCGACGTGGTCGTGTGTGAGGCGCCCACCTATCCCGGCGCGGTGCCCACGTTCAGCACCTACCAGGCCAAGGTGGTCCAGGTGACGATGGACCGCGACGGATTGCGCACGGCGGAGCTCGAGAGCACGCTCGACCAGCTCGAGCGTGAAGGGCACCGTCCCAAGTTCATCTACACCGTTCCCAACTTCCACAATCCCGCCGGGGTGACTATGTCGCTCGAGCGCCGCCACGAGCTAGTCCGGATCGCCTCCGAGCGCGAGCTCCTCGTGCTCGAGGACAACCCCTACGGTCTGCTCCGCTACGAGGGGGCTCCGCTCCCCACCCTGCGCTCGCTCGATCAGGACTTCATCATCTACGCGGGGACGTTCTCGAAGATCCTCTCGCCCGGGGTGCGCCTGGGCTGGGCCTGCGCGCCGGCGCCGGTCCTGGCCAAGATGAACCTCGGCAAGCAGGCGGCCGACCTGTGCTCGTCCTCGATCTCGCAGTACTTCGTCTCGGCCTACTTCGACTCGGGTCCGTGGGAGGACTACGTCCGCTCGGTCAACGAGATCTACCGCCGCCGGCGCGATGTGATGCTCGATGCGCTGGCCGAGGACTTCCCGCGCGAGGCGGAGTGGACTCACCCGGAGGGCGGTCTGTTCATCTGGGCCACGCTGCCGGAATACATCGACACCACGGACCTGCTGGCGCGCGCTCTCGAGGAGCACGTCGCGTTCGTGCCCGGCCGCGCCGCGTTCGTCGACGGGCGTGGGGGATCGGCGATGCGGCTGAACTTCTCCGGCGTGGGCGAGGAGGACATCCGCGAGGGCATCCGCCGGATCGGCGAGGTCGTGCGCGAGCAGGTCGAGCTGTACGGCACACTGACCGGGCTCACCCCGGCCGGCAAGCGCGGCGAAGCGGCGCGCGCACGTCGGGACGCCGAGCCGCCGGCCGCCGAGCCCGGCCGCGTGCTCCCGCTGAGGCGCAAACGGGCTTAGATGAGCCGCATTGCGGTCCTCAAGGGCGGTCGCTCGCTCGAGCGGCAGGTATCGCTGAAGTCGGGCGCCCGGGTCGAGGACGCGCTCGAACGGCTCGGCCACGAGGTGCTGCCGGTCGACGTCGGCGCTGACCTCGTGCAACGGCTGACCGAGGTCCGCCCCGATCTGGCCTTCGTCGCGCTGCACGGCCGCGACGGCGAGGACGGGACCGTGCAGGAGCTACTCGAGGTGATGGGAATCCCGCACACCGGCTCCGGCGTTTCGGCCTGCATCCGCGCCGCCGACAAGGTGCTGGCCAAGCACGCCATGCGCGATCTGGCCATTCCCACCCCGGACTTCTACGCGTTCAGCGAGACCGCCTTCCGCGAGCTCGGCGCCGCGCACGCATTGCCGGCGATCGAGGAGCGCCTGCAGTTCCCGATCGTGGTCAAGCCAGCCGGTCAGGGATCGGCTCTGGGGATCAAGTTCGCCCGCACGCCGGCTGACGTGCCGAGCGCGCTGGTCGCCGCGTTCTCGTATGACCGCAAGGTGCTGCTCGAGCGCTACGTGGCCGGCCGTGACCTGGCCGTGTCGATCCTCGACGAGGAGGGCACGCCGCGGGCGCTGCCGATCGTCGAGGCGGTGCCCGAGCAGGAGGACTTCTACGACTTCGAGGCCCGCTACGAGATCGGCCGCACCCGGTTCGTGTGCCCGGCCTCACTGGACGACGCCGTCGCCGCGCGCGCGAGCGCCATCGCGCTCGAGGTGTACGGGCTGCTCGGCTGCTCGGGATTCGCCCGGGTCGACCTGATGCTCGAGGCCGAGACCGACGAGCTGTACGTGCTCGAGGCCGACGCGATCCCGGGGCTCACCGAGACCAGCCTGCTGCCTCAGGCCGCCGACGCGGCCGGGATCGGGTTCGACGAGCTGATCGGGCGGATCGTCGCCGCCGCCGGCGCGGTCGGGCGGTAACGATCCGCTCGGCCTCGCACGTCGCTCGGTCCACGAGCCGCTCGCGTGCCGGCATGTCCACGGCCGGCATCCGGCGGCCCCTATTCGCCGGCGAAATCTTCTGGCGTGACGTGGTCGAGGAAGTCCTTGAACTTCTCGACGACTTCCTCGGTGTCCTCGACCTCGTGCTCGAACTCGATGGCCGACTCGGCGATGACCTCATCGGCGGCGAAGATCGGGGCGCCGGCGCGGACGGCCAGGGCCAGCGCGTCGCTGGGGCGCGAGTCGATCTCGAGCTCGCGGCCGTTCACCCGGAGGCTGATCGAGGCGTAGAAGGTGTTCTCGCGCAACTCGGTGACCGCCACGCGAGTGCACTCCACGTCGAGCTCGCCCAGGACGTCCGAGAGCAGGTCATGGGTCATCGGACGCGGCGTCGAGGCCCCCTGGAGCTTCATCAGGATCGCGGCCGCCTCGGGATGGCCGATCCAGATCGGCAGGAACTTGTTGTTCTCGACGGTCTTCAGCAACACGATGGGCTGTTTGCCGACCATGTCGAAGCTAACGCCGTAGATGACCATCTCCTGCACGTACTGCTCCTAGATCGTAGGGTCTGGCAAGTATAGGCCCGCACCGGGGGTTATCCGGCGGGTCTCCGCACACCAGTTCAGTCGATCGCGCCTTCCTCCTGGAGGACTTTACGCGCCACTGCAAAGGCGCTGTTGGAGGCCGGCACCCCCGCGTAGATCGCGGTATGGATGAAGATCTCGGTGATCTCCTCGACGGTCAGTCCGTTGCGCAGGGCGGCTCGCACGTGCATGCCGATCTCGTTCTCGGCTCGCATCGAGATCAGGGCGGCGAGGGTGATCGCGCTGCGCATGCGGCGGTCGATCCCCGGCCGCGACCAGGCGCCTCCCCAGGCATAGCGGGTGATGAACTCCTGCCAGGGCGCCCCGAAGCCGCCCGCGTTGGCGGCGGCGCGGTCGACGTGCTCGTCGCCCAGTACCTCGCGCCGCGTCTGCATACCGGTGTCGAAGTCACTCATCGCTCAGGAACCTCAGGATCATCGCGGTGGTCAGGTCGGGCCGCTCGATGGTGGCAATGTGCGCCGCGGGCGAGACGGTCTCGAACGCGCGCGCCCGGCAATCAGCTCGGCGATCCGCCGGCCGTGCTCGGGCGGGGTGGCCAGATCCTGCTCGGCGGCCAGCACCAGGGTCGGGGCACTGACCTGAGGCAGATCGCCGGTGAGGTCCATCGCCGCGATCGCCTCGCAGCAGCCGATGTAGCCCTCGCGCGGGGTGGCGATCAGCTGTGCTCGCATGCGCTCGATCACCTCGGGGTGCTCGTCGGCGAAGCCCGGTGTGAACCAGCGCGCGAGCACCGCGTCCGCGATCGACTCGATTCCGCCCGCCCTCACCGCGGCCACCCGCTCATGCCAGGCCTCCGGCGGCCCGAGCCTGGCCGAGGTGCAGCACAGCACCAGGCGCTCGACCCGCTCGGGTGCGTGCGCGGCGACCCACATGCTGGTCATCCCGCCGATCGAGAGCCCGCACAGGAACGCGCGCTCTATGCCCAGCTGGTCGAGTAGCGCCACCAGGTCGGACCCGAGGTCGGCAATCGAGTACGGCCCCGGCGGCACGGCGGAACGCCCGTGGCCGCGGATGTCGTAGCGCAGGGTGCGAAACCGTTCGCCCAGGCGGTCGGCCTGCGTCTTCCACATCGTCAGGTCGGTACCGAGCGAGCCGGTGAACACGATCGCCGGCGCGCCCTCGCGTCCACCGAGCTCGTAGTCCAGCTCAACCGCCACGGTGTCCCGCCAGCGCCCGGTCGATCAGCAGCGCCGTCACCCCCAGATACCCGGCCGGGTTGAGCGCCGCATCGAGGCCGTCGGTACCGAGTCCATCCGACACCCCGGGGATCTCCAGCAGCACCTCGCGAAACTCGCGTCCCGACTGCATCGAGCGCCGTGCCGCCTTCTCGACCGCGTCCTGGGCATCGGCGCGACCCAGCGTCGCGGCCAGGACGGCCGCCACGCTCTCGCTCATCACCAACCCGCCCGTCAGGTCCATGTCCGAACGCATCTTCTCAGGGTCGACCTCAAGGCCGGCCAGCAGCTCTCGGGCGATCGCCGCGCTCGACCCGGTCAGCCGCAGCAGCTCGAGCAGCGTGTCCCACTCGGCCTGCCACGCCCCGGCGCCGCGCTCGTGCTCCTGGAGCATCGCGGCCAGCATGGTCGCCACCAGAGCCGGGGGCGCGCTGCGCGCAGGCGACGAGGCCCACCGCCCCCACCGGATTGCGTTTGTGCGGCATGGTCGAGGAGCCGCCGCGATCTTCCCCGCCGCCCTCGGACACCTCGGCCACCTCGCTCTGGGCCAGCAGCACCACGTCGCGTCCGATCTTGCCGAGCAGTCCGACCGTGGCTCCGAGCGCGGTGGCGATGCGCACCGGGCGCAGCCGGATCGTGTGCCAGGGGAGCGCGGGCTCCGAGAGCTCGAGGCGCTCGGCCAGCCTCGCGGCCACCTTAAGGCCGGAGTCGCCCAGGCTCGCCAGCGTGCCAACCGCGCCGCCGAACTGGACCGCGAGCTCACGCTCACGGATCGAGCGCAGCTCGGCCGAGGCGCTGTCCAGCCCCGACAGCCAGTGCGCCGCCTTCAGGCCGAAGGTGACCGGAAGGGCCTGCTGGAGCAGCGTGCGTCCGGGGACGATCGCGTCGCGCCACCGCTCCACCAGCGACTCGCAGGCGTCGGCTGCGCCGGCCAGATCGGCCGCGATCAGATCAAGCGCGCGGCGAGTCACCAACATGATCGCGGTGTCGATCACGTCCTGGCTGGTGGCGCCCTTGTGCAGATGCGCCGAGGCACCGTCGCTGAGCTGTCGGCGCATGGCCTTCAGAAGCGCGGGGATCGGCGTCCCCTGCTGACCGGTACCACGGCCGAGCTCGGCGACATCCAACTTAAGGCCCCCCGACGCGACCGTCTCAGCCAGCTCGCGAGCCGCCTCGGCCGGAGCCAGGTCGAGGTCGGAGAGCGCGCCGAGCAGGGCGGTCTCGACCTCCACCATCGCCTCGATCAGAGCGCGGTCGCTGACCGCCGCTGCCGCTTCGCCATGGGCGAACAGGCCGGCGAACAGGCGCCCCGAGCCCACTCGGCTAGCGCGTCCGGTCGAGCGGCCGGGGCCGGGGTGTCGGGCTCGTCGCCTTGAGCGCGTGGGCACACGCCGTCAGCGCGTCACGCACCGCCTCGACGGTCTCGGGGGGCAGATCGCCCACCATGTCGGCCTCGATCTGATCCACCGACTGGTCGCAGCGATCCAGCAGCTCGAGTCCCTTGGCCGTGACCGAGGCCCGCAGCACGCGGCGGTGCTTGGGATCGGGGCGCCGGTGGACCAGCTTGCGCCGCTCGAGCGCCGTGATCACCAGATTCATCGCCTGAGGCGTGACCAGCGCCCACCGGGCGAGCTGCGCGCAGGACAGGCCGTCACGCTCGCGCAGCAGGCTGAGCGCGGTGTACTCGGGCGTCGAGACGCCGTGCTGCCGCAGTTCCTCGTCCAGCCGCGCGCGCAGCCTGCGCTCAACCCGATAGACGAGATAGCCGACGCGCGGAACGGCTCTCGCCTCGGCCGAATCCAGCTGGGCAGTGGCCCCCGAGGTCACGGGGCGCAACATTAGTGCCTATCCGGACGCGTGCGTCACTCGGCGTGATCAAAAACATTGACAGTGCACTTGGCACTGCCGTAAGTTTGTCGCCCTGGTCAACGCCGGTGGATCCTGAGGGAGGGTCTCGTGATCGGACGTAAGGCAGTCATCGCGCTGGTGGCCGCGGGGATGCTCGCGGCGCTCCTCGCCGCTTCGGGCGCGCAAGCCCAACCGCCGTGCACTTCCACCTACTGCGGCACCACCGCGGACGGGGGCCAGTGGATCGCCGACGTGCCCTCGAACTGGAATGGCACGCTGCTGCTCTACAGCCACGGGTTCGGTCCCCCGGTCGCAGCCGACGCGCCCGACCCGAACACCCAGCAGGCGCTGCTCGCTCGCGGCTACGCGATGGCCGGGTCCTCGTACGACCCGAACGGGTCGTGGTGGGCGCTGGACAGCGCGCTGAACGATCAGTTCCAGACGCTGTCCGCCGTCGAGGCGCTGCTTCCGCACAGACCGACCCATGTATTCGCGTTCGGGACCTCGATGGGCGGGCTGATCAGCTCGCTCGAGGATGAGCATTCGAACGGCCGGCTGCAAGCGTCGCTGACCACCTGCGGGATCGTCGCGGGCGCGGTCCAGCTCAACAACTACCAGCTGGACGGCGAGTACACGATGAGCCAGCTGCTCGTACCGGATGAGCACCTCAAATTGGTGGGCTTCACGGACCCGGTCAACGACGCCCTGGTCAACACCGCGTACAAGCTCGACGCAGCCGCAACCGAGGCGCAGGCCACGCCGCAGGGACGCGCACGTCTGGCGCTCGCGATGTCGCTGATGAACGTGGCGAGTTGGCCGGTGGGTCAGCCGATGCCCGCGGCCCACGACTACACCGGCCAGGAGGCGGGCCAGTACGCGATCGAGTTCGGGAACAAGGCCGGGGGAGCGTCGCCGATCCAGACCACGATGGACTTCGTCGAATTCGGCCGCTTCTACATCGAGCAGGCCGACGGCGGCAACGCGGCCTGGGACAAGGACGTGAACTTCGGCCGGCTCCTGGCCGAGTCGTCATACGCGCCCGAGGTGATCAGCCTCTACCGCAAGGCGGGACTCAATCTGAGCCGCGACCTCGCGACGCTGACCCGCCACGCGAGCACCACGGCCAACGCGGCGGCCGTCCGCTCGCTGGAGCAGACCTCGGTGCCGACCGGGCGACTGCAGGTGCCCGAGCTCGACATGCACACGATCTCCGACCAGCTCGTGCCGGTGCAGCAGGAGAACTACTACCGCGACACGGTCGCGTTCGCCGGCCGCAGCGACCTGCTCCGCCAGGCGTTCGTCCAGCGCCAGCTGCACTGCAACTTCACGCCGTCCGAGCTGGTGGCCGGTGTGCAGGCGGTCCAGCAGCGCGTGCAGACCGGGCGCTGGGACCACCTGGCGGACCCCGGGGCACTGAACGCGGCGGCGAATGCCACCGGCCTCGGTGCGTTCGGCACGCCGGCGTTCATCCCGTATGAGCCGGCGCGGCTGTCCGGCGACAACGGCCCGTTCGACCCGTTCACCGGCGGCTCGTTCCCGTTCCCGTTCGGTCGCTGGTAGCCACATGAGGTGAATCTGCGGCTCCCGGGCGACAATACCCGGGATGCCGCAGAGTCCCATCCGAGCGCAGCGCGTCGTCTGGGCGTGGACCTCCCTGGGCCTGGCCGGCTCGATCCTGGTCGCCCTCGCGGGACCGCGGCTGGCCGGGGGGCCGGTGCGCTGGTGGTTTCACCCGGCGATCGGGGGCGGGGTCGTGGTGTTCTACGCGGGGATCGTGGCACTGGGCGTCGCGTGGCTAGCGCTGGGCCGGCTCGCCCTCGCTCCACGACGGCTCCGGATGATCGGAGCGCTTTGGTGCGCGCCGCTGTTCCTCACGGCGCCGCTGTTCAGCCAGGACGTCTACAGCTACCTGGCCCAGGGCACGCTCGTGCACCTGGGGCTCGACCCATACCGGGACGCGCCGACGGTCCTCGCCCACCACGGTCAGGCGCACGTCCTGAATGCGGTGTCGCCGTTCTGGCGCCACACCACCGCTCCCTACGGGCCCCTGTTCCTGTGGATCGTGAGCGGGTTCGTCGCCCTGGCCGGATCGCATCTGGTCCTCGGCGTGCTCCTGATCAGGGCACTGGAGCTGATCGGTTTCGGGCTGCTGGCGGTGTTCACGCCGCGGCTGGCGGAGGCGCTCGGGGCCGATCCCGGGCGCGCGACGTGGTGGGTGCTGACCTGCCCGCTCGTGCTGCTCGAACTGGTGGCCGCCGCGCACAACGACCTGCTGATGATCGGGGTGCTCGTGGCCGGCGTGACACTCGCCGTCGAGGGACGACCACTGCCAGCGGTGGCGTTGTGCGCGCTGGCCGCGACGATCAAGCTGCCGGCGGCGGCGGCGATTCCCTTCATCCTGGTGGCCGGCACCGATCGCCGCAACGTGGTGCGGGGTGTGCTCCTCGCGGCGAGTGTGATCGTCGCGGTCGGCCTGGTGAGCGGACTCGGGCTGGGCTGGCTCTCGACCTCGGCGTTCTCGACGCCCGGCAAGGTGCACCTCGCCATCACCCCGGCCACGGCGATCGGATGGACGGTGGCGCAGATCGTGCCGGTCGGGGCTCGGGGACTCGAGTCGGCGCTCAGCGTGATCGCGTTCGGTCTGAGCGTCGTGGTCGGGCTCGTGCTCCTCTGGCGGGTGCGGCGCGAGACGCTGGTCCGCTACCTGGGAATCGTGCTCGTCCTCGCTGCGGTGGCGGGGCCGGCCGCGTGGCCGTGGTACCTGAGCTGGGGCCTCGTGCTGCTCGCCGCGACTCCGGAGCTCCAGGAGTCGCGCGGGCTCGCGCTCGCGGCCGTCCTCAGCGTGTTGGTGGTCAAGGCAGACGGGATCCTGGCCTTCCCGCTCCACACCGCGCCCGTGTTCGTGGCCTTGTACGTCGCGGCGGCGCTCGTGTGGACGACGCGCCAGCGCCCGCGACTCTCGGCTGACCGGTGGCGGGCGGGCGCGCTCACCGAGTCCTGATGGCCACGCAGACCGAGCTCCCGCGGGTCCAGGCGACGGAGCCGCCGCGGTCGCCGACCGCACGCGCGCGCTGGTGGGGCATCGCGGTGGTGGCCGGCCCCGCCGCGCTGGCCATCGCCCTGTCCCTGTACGAGCTGACCACGCGCAGCCTGTGGCTCGACGAGGCCGCCACCGTGGCCATCGCCGGCCAGCACGGCTCGGCGCTGTGGAACGCGATCGCCCACGACGGCGGGAACATGCTCGGCTACTACGCGCTCGAGCACGTGCTGATCGGGTGGTTCGGGCACGGGGCGTTCGTGATCCGGTTGCCCTCGGTGCTGGCCGCCGGCGCGGCGGCCGGCGCAGTCAGTCTGCTCGCGCTGCGGTGCTTCGACCGGCGCGTCGCGGTGGCCTCGGGGCTGCTCACGGCGGTCAGCCTGCCGCTCGTCTACTGGGGTCAGGATGCCCGCGGGTACGCGGCGATGGTCGCGCTGGTGGCGGGGTCGTTCGCGGCGTTCGCGGCGCTGGTCGAGTCGAACGGGCGCCGGGCCTGGATCGGCTACGCGGTGCTGACCACTCTGGCCGTGTACGCGAGCTTCGTCGCGGTGTTCGCGGTGCCCGCCCAGCTGGTCGTCCTCGTCCGGCGACGGGAGGCGTGGCGGCGGGTCGCGGCCGCGCTCGCCGTGTGCGTGGTCTGCTGGATACCGCTCGCGGTGCTCGCGGTCAGCCGCGGGTCGGGGCAGCTGTTCTGGATTCCTCGGCCGACCCTGAAGGTCGGCAAGCAGGTGGTGCTTGCCCTGACCTCGGCGGGCTTTGAGCCGAACTTCCACCCGACCTGGGCGGCGGGCGCGCTGGCGATCGTGACCGTTCTCCTGGTGCTGCTGGCGATCGTGCGCAGGCCACTCCCCTGGGGCGCCCGGCTGGGGTTGGCCTGGCTCCTCGTGCCGGTCGCGCTGATGTGGCTCTGGTCGCTGATCGGGCAGCCACTGCTGACGCCGCGCAACCTGCTGGTGTCGTTGCCGGCGGTCGCGCTGGTGGTCGGATGGCTGCTCGCGCGCTCGCGCGTCGGCTGGATCGCCCTCGGCGTCGTGATCGCGCTCCGGGCGGTGGCGCTGGCGCCCAGCTACGGCGTCTCACCCGAGAACTGGCGGGCCGCCACCGCGTTCGTCACGGCCTCGGAGCGACCCGGCGACTGCCTGGCGTTCTACCCCCTCGACGGGCGGATGCCGTTCGCCTACTACGCCCACGAGCCGATCCAGCCCTACGTCGAGCGCTACGAGACTCCGCGCCTGCCCTCGGGCTGCCGCCGGGTCTGGCTGGTGGTCAGCCACCAGGGGCTGCCGTCCGGCACCGCCACCTCGCGGGCGCACTTCGCGCGGTATGTCGCGTTGCGCACGGCACTTACGCGCGAGTACGGTTACCACGCAGCGCGGGCTGTCGGCTACGCCAGCGTCATTTGGGTCGAACTGTTTTCCGGCCCTTAGAATCCCGCGGCTATGTGCCGGCTGTTCGGGATGAGCGGGGGAGAGAACGAGGTTCAGGCCACGTTCTGGCTGCTCGACGCGCCCACGAGCCTGCTCGCGCTGAGCGAGGCCCAGCCGGATGGAGTCGGGCTGGGGACATTCAACGCCGAAGGAACGCCCTGGGTGTACCGCAAGCCGGTGGCGGCGAACCGCAGCCAGACGTTCATCGCCGACGCCCACCAGGTGCACTCGCGCACGTTCCTCGCTCACATCCGCCACGCCACGGCCGAGCCGCCGACGCTCGAGAACACCCACCCGTTCGAGCAGCACGGACGGCTGTTCGCCCACAACGGGGTACTCGGCGGACTGGAGGCGCTGCGCGGTCGGCTGGGTGAGCACGCGGCGTTGCTCCGAGGCGGTACCGACTCCGAGCTCTACTTCACGCTCATGACCAAGCGGATCGAGGAGCAGGGCGGAGACGTCGCGGCGGGTATCGCCCAGGCGGCCCAGGAGATCGCCGCCGAGATCCCGCTGTATTCACTGAACATGCTGCTGACGACGCCGACGGACGTGTGGGCGCTGCGCTACCCCGACACGAACGAGCTGTGGATCCTCGAGCGGTCGATCGCGGGGTTGGGGGCTCCGGGCGGCGGCTCCGACGGCTCCGACGGCTTTGACGGGCGCAGCATGTCGGGCATCACGCGCGTCTTCTCGGGCCAGCTGTCGATCCTGCCCTCGACCGTGATCGCCTCGCAACCGATGGACACCAACCCGTTGTGGCGGCTGCTCGAGCCCGGCGAGCTGATCCAGGTCGATCAGCACCTGCGGGTCAGCTCGACGATCGCGGTCCCTGATCCGCCGGCGGAGATGCTCGTGCTGAGCGCGCAGGCGGCGATCGCCCAGGAGGAGGATCCGGCGCCGAGCGTCTAGGCCGCGAACCGCGCGGCAAGGTCTGCGATCAGCACGGGCAGTCCGGCGGAGGCCATCAAGGACTCCTGCCGTTGGGGCTCGGGGGCCAGGACGAGCGTCCGCGTCTGTTCGAGCTCGTCGAGCGCGTCGAGCGCTTCGGCGTGGGGACGGGCCGCGGCGAGCACGTCGTCGAGCAGTCGCGCCACCGGCACGAGGGTGCCCTGCGCCGGGTCGATCAGCTCGGCGGCGGCCCCGTCGCGGGCGGCGAGGAACCGGTTCTCGGCCAGCACCTCGCCGGCGTTGACGAGCGCCGGGGCGGCGTAGCCCTGCTCGAGCTCGAGCCGGGCCAGCGCCTGCACGAGCGCGGTCAGAGCCGCGGTGGCCGCCAGGCGAGGCTGCGCATCCATGATCCGGATCTCGACCGTGCCGAGCCGAGGCTGGGGGCGGACGTCCCACCACAGGAAGGTGGGCTCGGGGATCGCGCCCGAGCGAAGGAGCAGATCGACCGCGTAGACCCAGTCCCCGTAGTTCTCGAAGCGCCGCGGGATACCGGTGCGAGGGAAGCCCTGGAACAGGATCGTGCGGTTGGACGCCAGGCCGGTGGATCGGCCGCGCAGGAACGGCGAGCTCGCCGACAGCGCGAGGAGCATCGGGAGATGGGCGCGCAGCCGGTTGACCAACCGGATCGCCCGGGCCGCGTCGGGCACGCCAACGTGCACGTGGAGCGCGAACGTGGGCTCACGACGGGCCAGGCCGCGCATCGTGCGGTGGATGAGCTGGTAGCGGCTCGAGGGCGAGACCCTGCTCGGCTCGTCCATCGGGCCGGGATACATGCCCGAGGAGGCGGCGGCCAGGCCCCGGCGCGCCAGGTCTTCCACCAGCAGGCCGCGCAGCTCGCGCAGCTCCGCGATCGCCTCGCGCACACTGCGGTGCGGCGCGGTCCTCAGCTCGAGCGCGGCGTCGTGGGTCTCCGCCGCACAGCGCCCCGCCAGCTGCTCCCTCGCCTGGGAGAGAACCTCGTCGGCTCGCTGCGTCAGGGCCCAGTCCGACGGGTCGAGGAGCATGACCTCCTCCTCGATCCCCACGGTGTAAGCCTCGGACGGCCGCCAGGACGCCCACTCTCCGCGTCGGGTCGACGACGTGCGCCCCGCCAGTGTTTCTAGAGTTCCCGTGGAAGCAGTTAACCACGGACCGAACAGCCCGTGGGTAAAGGGTGGGTCGGTCGGTCCGATCAGCCCGCGGCCTGGGCCAGGCGCTGGGTATCGCGAGCCCGGCGGGAGCGCGTGGCGCTGCGGGCCGTGGTGATGCGACGCGGCTCCTCGGCGCTTTCGTGCCCACCCGCCGACGCGTCGATCAGCAGATCGAAGAGCAGTCCGTGAGCCAGCAGGCCCTCGGCGTGCCACTGGACCCCGAGGACCAGCCGTTCGCCGGGGTCCTCGATCGCCTCGATCGTGCCGTCCTCGGCCCACGCGGTCGCTGTCAGATCGTCGCCCAGCGTGCGCACCGCCTGGTGGTGGAACGAGTTGACCTCGAGCCTCGGTCCGCCCAGGGTGGACCTGAGACGGCTGTGCGGGGCGGTCTCCACGTGGTGGGTGGTGATGCTGCCGTGCTCGGGCTGGCGGTGCTGGAGGCCGTCGCCCACGATGTCGGGGAGGTGCTGATGGAGCGTCCCGCCCCGTGCCACGTTCAGGACCTGCATGCCGCGGCAGATGCCCAGGATCGGGAGATTCCGGCGGTCAGCCGCCCTGGCCAGGGCCAACTCGACGGCGTCCACTCGCGGCTCGGTCGGCCCGAGTTGCGGATGCGGCTCCTCGCCGTAGACGCTCGGCTGCACGTCGGGGCCGCCGGGCAGGCACACGCCGTCGACCCGGTCGAGCAGCGCCGCAATCGCGTCGGGGCGCAGCAGCGGCACGATCACGGGTATGCCGCCGGCGCGCTCGATCGCCTCGGGATACATCGTGGCGAGGGCCACCTCGAGCTTGGGCGGCTCGCCCTGGGGCCGCGCGACCACGTCTTCAGGCCGACGGAGCTCCGAGGTGGTGACCGCGATCAGGGGACGCGCGCGCATATGGACATATATTTCGGCCGCAGGCGGCCAGACTCCATATCCACAGGGCCAAACATCCGTCCAGGCTGTTCGCCCAGAAATAGAAGTGTTGCGGTGGCGGCGGACGTCAGGCGTCGTCTTCGGCCTCGTCGTCGCCGATCAGCCCCCGAGCCGCGGCCCAGTGGGTGAGCTCGTGGCGCGAGGGATGACCAGCCAGCAGGCCAGGTAGACGAGCAGGCCTACCCCGCCGATGACGAAGGCGGACCGGATCCAGCCGCCAGGCGTGATGGCCCGGACGAAGGTCCGGGATGTCACGGAGCGGTCAGTGCGATGACCGGTTCCGGTGGGGTAGCCGGATCAGGCCGGCTTGGCGGTCTTTCGGCCGGCGAGCCAGCCGGCCATCGCGCCGAACAGTCCGCCGAGGCTGAGCAGCGTCGCGCTCCGCATCGGCTTGCGTTGCGCCTTAGCGGCGACGCCGCGCACCGAGTGCCGGACGGTCGCCTTGGTGGCCTTCTTTCCGATCGTACGGCCGAGACTCTTCATCGATGCCTCCGTTGTCGGGGACGCCTGTTCGTCTACCCGGCTGGCGCGAATGGACACGTCCATCGGTTTGAGTCCTCGTCGGCGCGCAGACTAGGATTGCCCGGGATCTGAGGGTTGGCCGCCGCTGTTTCGCGGCCGGAGAGCGTGGCGAGGACGATGCGCACAGGACGGAGCGATGGGGTCGATGACGGCAGCCAAGTCTGAGCGCCTGGTGGTGGTGTTCTCGCTGCACGGCGAGCACTACGGGCTGCCCATCACCGACGTGCGCGAGATCATCCGCTACGTCCAACCCGGCGCCACGGCGGCCGCCCGCGGCGCCGTGCGGGGCATGATCAATCTGCGTGGGAGGACACTGCCGATCGTCGATCTCTCGAGCCGGCTCGGGCACCAGCTCGAGGTGGACGCCAGGACCCGGATCCTCGTGGTCGAGGTGCCAGGCGGCGCGCTCGGGCTGATCGTGGACAACGTGGACGGGATCCTGCCGATCCCGACCGCGCAGATCGAGCCTCTGCCGTTCGCCACGGCCGACGATGGGCTCGGCGAGGAGGTTGCGGCGGTGGGTGACCGGCTGATCCTGCTGATCGACCCCGAGCGGGCGTTTGGCGATCTCCTGGCCCGCAGCCCGCGACGATGACTTCTCGGGGGCGGACAGGTCTTAGGGTACGTCTGGACCGCTAAGTCAGAGGAGTTGGAAATGTCCGAGTACACGACGGGAACCCGCGAGGAATGGCAGGCCGCTCGCGCCGAGCTGGCCAAGCTCGAAGCCGAGTACGCCGAGCTGGAACAGAAGGTGACCGAGCAGCGCCGTCAGCTTCCCTGGGTCCGAGTCGACAAGGAGTACGAGTTCGACACCGAGGACGGCAAGAAGACGCTGGCCGACCTGTTCGAGGGGCGCTCCCAGCTGCTGGCCTACAACATCATGTACGGACCCGACTACGAGATCGGGGCGTGCCCGGGATGCACGAGCCTGGGGGATGAACTGGACGCTCCCCGCCTACATCTGGGTCACCGCGACGTGACGCTCATCGCCTTCTCGCGCGCGCCGATTGATCGGCTCGTCGCCTACAAGCAGCGGATGGGCTGGCAGTTCCCCTACGTCTCGACCTACGGCTCGGACTTTCCGTTCGACTTTGGCCTGGCCCTCACGCCCGAGCAGGCACAACAGATCCCGCAGCTGAAGCAGTTGATCGACGACCCGGAGCCCTTCCTCCAGGACTGGTCGCGGCAGACCGGCGCCAAGCTCGAGGACGGCCTGCGCGAAGCACCGAGCTTCATCGCCTTCGCGCGCGAGAACGGCACCGTCTACCACACCTACACGGTGACGGCGCCCGACCCGTTCGTCGCGCCCTACCACTCGTTCCTCGAGCGGCGCACTCCGATAGGCGGAGGGGAGGAGATCACGGTCCGGCGCAAGGACGAGTACCCGGACTGACTCAGGTCATTGGTGCCCCGCGATCGCGTGGGGCACGTAGGGCTCCTCGAGGCGCTGGACCTCCTCGGCGCTCAGGGATAGCCGTTCGGCGGCGAGCGCATCCTCGAGGTGCGCCTGCTTGGTCGCTCCGACGATCGGCGCGGTCACCCCGGGCTTGTGCAGCAGCCACGCCAGCGCGACCTGCTGGGGCGGATCGCCGCGTCCCGCCGCCACCTCGGCCAGGCGATCGACGACGTCGAAGTCGTCCGGCTTGTACAGGTTGTCGCCGAACGCATCGGTGTTGGCGCGCGTGGTCAGTCGCCCGCCCTCGCGGGTGCGATTGCCGGCCAGGAGGCCGCGCGCCAGCGGGCTCCACGGGATGACCCCCACGCCCTGGTCCAGGCACTGGGGGATCATCTCGCGCTCCTCCTCGCGGTAGATCAGGTTGTAGTGGTTCTGCATCGAGACAAACCGCGTGCGGGCGACGTGCTGCGCCTTGGCGAACTGCCAGGCGAACATGCTGCTGGCTCCGATGTAGCGCGCCTTGCCCGATTGCACGACGTCGTGAAGCGCGTCCATCGTCTCCTCGATCGGCGTGCCCCGATCCCAGCGATGGATCTGGTACAGGTCGACGTAGTCGAGCCCGAGGCGCCCGAGCGACGCGTCGATGGAAGCCATGATGTGCTTGCGCGAGAGCCCGGCGCCGTTCTCGCCGGGCATCGTCCGGCCGTTCACCTTGGTGGCCACCACGTACTCCTCGCGCATCCCGAACAGCTTGCTCAGCAGGCGTCCGGTCACCACCTCGCTCTGGCCCCCGTTGTAGACGTCGGCGGTGTCGAAGAAGTTGATCCCGCCCTCGACGGCACAGCGCACGATCGGCTCGGCACCGGACTCGTCGAGCGCCCATTCCCGGCTCTCGTGCTTG
The DNA here is from genome assembly GCA_963834625.1 of uncultured Solirubrobacterales bacterium. Taxonomy (GTDB): domain Bacteria; phylum Actinomycetota; class Thermoleophilia; order Solirubrobacterales; family Solirubrobacteraceae; genus Palsa-465. Next base: position 1,251,017 of record CAWICM010000003.1, read on the forward strand.
CCGTAGCTCATCATTCCCAGGCAGATGCGCGAGACGCGCAAGCCGGTCCGGCCCAGGTTCACGTAGTCCACGTCGCCGTCTGCTCCTGTCTCGTCGTTTCGGTCCGGTGAGACAAGCTACCTGGCTGGTAGCGTCGGGGCCCGTGGAGGTCCGATCGTCGTTCCCGATCGTCTACGTCGACGACGTGCGCGCCTCGGTGCACTTCTATCGCGACCTGCTGGGCTTTGAGGAGATGTACCGCTTCCCCGACACCGACGAGCCCGGTTACGTGGCCCTTCGTCTCGAGGACGGGAAGATCGGGCTGAGCAGCGCCGAGTTCCCTGGGATCCACGGCAAGCCTCAACGCCCGGTCACCGGACGGCCGTTCGAGTTGTGCCTCGAGGTCCCCGATGTCGATGCGTTCGTGGGTGAGCTGCGACGGGCCGGAGTCACCGTGCTGGCCGAGCCGGACGATCAGGTGTGGGGCGAGCGGGTGGCCTACGTCGAGGACCCGGACGGCAACCCGGTGCACATCCGGGGTCCGGCGCTCACCCCAGAGCAGAGATCCGGGTGATCAGGAACTCGAGGAAGCGCTCCGCGTCGATGCCGACCGCCGCGTGACCATTCGGCTCCCACCCCATGTTTCCGTACGCGTCGACGTGTGTCCGGCCGCGCGAGAGTTCGGGCCCCGTGTCGATCAGTACGCCGCAGTGACGGGTGGTGAGCAGCGTGCCGTCGATCACGTGCGCCATCGCTACCGCGTCGTGCACCGGGGCTGCGTCCCAGCCGTAATGACGGTGATGGAACCGTGAATAGAACGCGTACAGGTCGGCAACGAGCTTGCCCGCCTTCCCGGCGGCCGCCAGGCGCTCGGCGTGCGCCGGCGTCATCAGTGCCTGGTGAGTGACGTCGAGGCCGACCATCGTGATGTCGACCCCGCTCTGGAACACCCGGTGCGCAGCCTCTGGGTCAACCCAGATGTTGAACTCGGCCGCCGGCGTGGCATTGCCCTCGCCGATCGCGCCGCCCATCAGCACGATCCGCTCGAGCCGCGACTCGAGTCCCGGATAGCGCGCGAGGAACAGGGCGATGTTCGTTAGCGGCCCGGTCGGGACCAGCGTGACCGGCTCCGGGCTCTCGCCGACCGCCTGCGCGATCCAGTCGATCGCGTGCATCGGCTCCGGGAGGCGTGATGGTCCCGGCAGGTTCGGCCCGTCCAGCCCGGTCTCGCCGTGCACCTCGCCGGCCGTGCGGGGCTCACGGACCAGCGGTCTCGGCGCGCCGGCGGCGACGGGAATGTCTTTGCGGTCGACGTGATCGAGAACGCGGATCGCGTTCGCGGTCGTCTTCTCGAGCGTCTGATTGCCCGCCACCGTGGTCACGCCGAGGAGATCGACTTCCGGGCTGCCCAGCGCGAGCAACAGCGCGATCGCATCGTCGTGGCCGGGATCGCAGTCCAGGATGACCGCCGTCATGCGCGCAGCATGACATCCCGGGTCAGCGGAGCACCCAGCGAGAGATTCAGAGGACGAACGGGATCAGCATCTTCGTGCTGAGCCGGTACGCCGGATACGCGGTGGGGAACGTCGCGATGAGGTTCCTCTCTTCCACCGACGCGGAGTAGTAGAAGTACGCGCCGACGATCACGGCGACGCCCAAGCCGAGCAGATTCGTGGCGAGCGCGGTACCGATCAGACCGAGGATCAATCCCGAGTAGATCGGATGGCGCACGAATCGGTAGGGGCCGGAGGTGACGAGCTCGGGCTCCGTCTTCTGGGTCATCGGCATTCCCCAGTTCCGGCCGAGATTAAGGCGGGCCCAGACGGCAACGGCGATTCCCGACACGAACAGAACGGCTCCGATCGCACCGAGAACCGGGCTATGGACCTCCAGGCTGCCCCCGCGGAGTACACGGACGAGCACGACCACCGCCACCGCGGTCACGCCGTTGGACGGGAGCCGGCGCAACCGGCCGGTGCTCCGCTTCGCGCCGAAGGCCGACGCGAGCCAGTAGACCCAGAACACGGCCCAGGTGATGCCTATGGCGGATTGCAGTGCGTGCATCTACCCCCGCACGCTACGACGCGCCTGGAACGCTGTCATCAGCCCACGGGTGGATCTGCGGGTGGATTCGTGGCGGCGCCGTGAGCTAGGGCGCTCAGCGCCACACGAACGTGACCGTGCTGTGAGCGCGGAGGACGTACCGGAAGCCGCGTCCGCGCCACGCGACCTGGAAGCGAATCGGGTGGTCTGAGTTGTTGTACGCAAGCAGCGCCTTCGAGCCGTCGGGATTCTCCGCGGCCACGTTGTCGAGGCCGGGCGTGACCCCGTAGTCGACGCCCGTGTTCGAGGCGTAGTCGCGGACGAACCGGGTCGAGTCGATCCGAACCGCCCCGCGCTTGATGAACAGCGATGCCTGAGCCAACTCGTAGTAGTTGATGTTCAGGCGAGCCCGCTGACCGTCGACGGTCGCGAGGCCGTAGCAGGGCGAGCATCCCGGCACGTTCTCTTTCGGGCCGCCCCGCGGGTCAAGCGCGAGGTTCCAGAGCATCGCGGTCGAGGCCCAGTTGCGCAGCGAGGCGATCACCATCTCGGCAGGCGCGTATTTCACGATGCCGGGCGAGCACTCCGTCTCCATGATGTCCCCGGCCGGGTTGGCCGCGTGGATCGCGGACAGCTGCTTGAGCCCGGCGTAGCAGTGCACGGCCGTGCCGGCGATCTGGCTGCGGTAACTCGAGTTCGAGAGCCACTGCAACTCGCCGGAGAAACCAGATCCGTCAAGGTCGTACACCTTCGTCGCGAGGCCGCCGGCGCGCAGCGTGGGGATCAGGTTCTGAGTGATGAACTGCGGCTCGTTGAGGGTGAGCCCGGGGTACTCGCTCGGAGTGCCGCCCTCGTTGATGGGGCTAACGGCGCCGATTGGGATCCCGGCGCCGTCGTACGCCCGGATGAAGTCCAGGAAGTAGTCGGCGTAGGGCTGGTAGGCCACGAGGTTGCCCGTCCAGTTGGTGTTGTCGTACGCGTCGTTGGACTTCATCCACGGCGGGGCGGTCCACGGCGTCGCGATGTAGAGCGTGCTCGGGTTGTCCGTGCGCTCGAGCTTCAGCATCGGCAGGATGTACCCCTCGTCGTGGGCAATCGAGAACTGGCCCGGGCCGTCGCTGTATGTGTACGGCTGGCCGACGATGAAGTCGCTCGCGCCCATCGGGATCCGCTCGTAGTTGACGACCTTCGCGAGCGCGGCCACGACTCGGTCGCGGGTCGCCGTCGTAAGGCCGTTCAACAGCCACGCCGAGGAGTCGGTCATCGATGCGCCGAACCCGGTGATGCGCTGGTAGCGGGTGGCGTCGGAGACCGTGATCGTGCGGACGCTGCGCTCGAGCGTGCCGAACGTGACCGCCGGCATCGGCGTCAGGGCCCGGTGCAGGTTGGCGCTCGTCAGCGTGACCCGCGCCTCGCGCGGGGCGGCGAGCGCCGGCGGCGCGAGCGTGAGCAGGGCAAGGACGGCCAGAGCCAGATACCTCTTGAACACCGCCGTTATCTTGCCGGGCCTACGCGTTGCCCGCGTCAACCAAGCCGAAGCTGGACAGTCAGTGCGAAGCCCCCGCTGCCTAGCGGCGCATCGCGGTGGCCACCCACGCGATGAACACGACCTGGAACGGGAGCCGAGCCCACAGGCTGGGCGCGCCGCCCGGGACCTTGGAAAACTCGTCGGCGTGCAGCGCCATGTGCAGGTTTGCCGGGAACACGGCCACCAACGTCGCGATCAGCCACCACCCAGCGGACCGGCGCGTTGCCTTCGGGATGAGCCCCGCTCCGCCCGCGATCTCGGCCACTCCGCTCGCGTACACGAGGGCGTCAGGGACGGGCAGATAGGGCGGCACGATCCGTCGATAGGCGCCCGGGACGACGAAGTGCATAGCACCGGCGAAGACGAAGAACGGGCCGGCAGCCCGGCGTAGAAGGCGCACGCTCGCTACCTACCCGCGATCATCCGCCGGCCATCGCTGATGCGCGATCCAGGACTCGCCGTCGGCCCGTCTGCGGACCGCGGCGGCGGCGTCAGTCGTCGCCGGTGCCGGTGCCGGGGTTGTTCGGTGGTGGGTCGACGAGCTCGAGTGCGCCGAATCCGGCTAGCGGCCCGTCCATCAGGAACATCTCGACCGTGAGGTCGGGCTCAACGTGCGCCTGGCTGAGGAATGCGAGCACTCTGCGGCCGGTGAGCTCCTCGATCATTTCGCTGTAGCGCTCTTTCATCATCCGTTGGAAGTCGCGGCGCATCTCGAGCACGCGGTCGGGTTCGCCGCCTTCCATCATCGTGCGCTCGATCGCGGTGAACCCGTCTGAGAGCACGCACACGATCAGGTTGTCGAGCACGTAGGTCTTGGCTTTGATCGGTCCGCGGCCGTAGTGCTCGCGCATGTACGCGACGATCCGGTTGGTGATCTCGGCCATCAGCCGGCCACCCACGAGCGGCCGATCCTCTGGCCCGGCGTCGCTCATCGCCGATCTCGTCGTGCTCTGCTGTCTGCGCTGCTCACTGGTACGAGTTCTCCGCCGTTTGAGCTGCGCCTGAAGCGGACGCACGGCTCAACCTCAACGCATTGCGAGGGTACCCCGAACGCGGTGTTTTGGACCCTTGTATTCGGTCGGGATCGGAGTAGTCTCGGGCCGGTTGAGGTTTGGCTGCGCCGCCCGCGGGTGGGGCAGCCAGGCATCAGCGCGGAGCTAAGAGCGCGCTCGCAGCGGCCGATGGCGGCATGTGGGGGTGGTTGCAGCAGCAACGTCGCACCCACCGCAGAAGCGCTATGCCAACTCCGCAAATCCGGATTTCAGCAAAGCGTTTTGCGTTGCCCGTGGCCAGTTGCGTCTCGCTCCGGGCGGCGATCGGTGAACACGGCTTGCGCTGCGACCAGGGTGCTACGGCCGCGATCAATCCGGGTTGGTCGCGCTCGCCATCGAACGCGGTCGGCGGCCGGAAGCTCGGGCTGCTGATCACAGACTTTGCTCGCTTCATCAACTCCGAGATCGCGCTGCCGTGCGAGTGGCAAGGGGCAGCCACCCACGGGGATCTCCTCGTCGGGTCCGGGGGCACCCACGAGGAGATCGCGCGAGTACTCGAAGGAGGGTTCGTCGGCCGCGCGCTGCACCTCCCGCAGCGCGCGGCCCTCGAACCGCTCGATCCCTCCTCGCGACGATCGCCTCGTGGGTGGGGCACTCACGAGCGATCGTGCGCTCACACGAAGGAGGAGGCGTCGGCCACGCGCTGGGGCGAAGGCGGGCCTCGCACCACTCAGTCGCGGCCGCAAGGGTCTCGGACGCGAGGCGGCGCATGACGGCGTCGGCGTTCCAGCCCCGGACTCAAACGATCGATCTCCATACGGATTCCCGGCGGTCACGATGCACCCACCCGGGCCCGCAGGTCGGTGCATTCACAGCTCGCCGGCCACATCCCTGCCACCACAGCGTCGGATGCTGGGCTGCTCGTCAGTGAGCTCGTGACCAACAGCGTGGTCCACGCAAATGTCGGCCGGGGGCGAGCGCTGACCGTGGAGGTGGCGACGCTCGATGATCGAGTTCGAATCGCCGTCACCGATCCCGGCTCAGGCTTGAGACCTTGCATGCTCCCGCCTGATCCGGAGACTCCGGGCGGCCTCGGGCTGTTGCTCGTCGACGAACTCTGCGAGACATGGGGAGTCTGGCAGGACCTCGGCCCTACTTGTGTCTGGTGCGAGCTCCTGCTCGAGTGGGACGTTTGCCCTGCAAATCCGAGAGTGGGCGATCCAGGACTCGAACCTGGGACCTCTTCCTTATCAGAGAACTTCGATGACACTCCGTGACCGGGAATGTCCCGTTATTTGCAGCGTTTTCTTGGTTCCAGAGCGGCATCGTGGGTCATCTGGTGGCGTCTGATGTTCCGCAGATGTTCCCCGCGGCCTCCCCCGGTGCGGATACACGCGCGTCCCGGGCAGCCTACTTCTAGTCGTCCGAAGCGTGCACGTGCTAGGCGACATCCACCCGCCGGCTCGCGCAGCCCGATGCCAGCCGTCCCGCTACTGGCGAATGGGACGTGCGGCGCGAGCGTCCAGGCGAGAGCTGCTCTGTTGTGCACTGGCTACTTCCGCTCAGGCGGGGAAGGAGGCCTCAGCCGGGAGCGCCGCCGCTGATGCTGCTCGTCCATAGGGGCGGTCGACCTTAGCTCGAATTCAGCTCGCACCGGGTCCTCGGCAGTGGCCGTTGCGTGCGAATGGGCGTAGTGGTCGTGTCCTGTCGGGTAGCCCCCGGGCATGGCGACCAAGTTGACGGCATCACGAGAGGAGCTAGAGGCACGTGTCCGCGCCGCTGAGGAGGTTGTCGCCGCTGGCCTTCTTGCGGAGGACTCCTCTGCACGTCTTGACGTTGTCCGCGCGCTGATTGATCAGGGTGATGCGTATCGCGAGATGCGGGAGATCGACGAGGCAGTTGGGTGCTATGAGCAGGCGTTGACGCGCCTAGGTCCGGAGGCGGCGGATGATCCACGTGGCAGGGAGCTAGGAGCGCTGGCGCGGGCGGCTAGAGCGGTCGCGCTCGTACAGGTAAAGCGTGCGGATGATGCGATGGCGGCGAGCGCGGAGGCATTGGGCAGCGTCGCTGATGGCCAGACGGAGACGCTGCGTCGCAGTCGGGCGATGGCACTTGGGGCCCGGGCGGCTGCGCTCGGAGCGCTGGGGCGCCCGGCGGAGTCGCAGAGGGTGGCCGAGGAGATCATTTCAGAGTTTGCCGACGACCCGGTGCACGGGCCGAAGCGGGCGAACGTGGTCGCGGGCGCGCGATTTACGAGGGCGATGATGCTGTTGGCCCAGGACGAGCCCGGGCCGGCGGAGGCGGCCTTTGCGGATCTGATCGACGACTATGGCCAGGACGGGACGCCTTCGGTGGTGTTGGTGATGGCCAAGGCAAGGGTGCAACAGGCCCGGGCGCTCCAACGACTCGGCGACGGGAAGCAGGCGGCAGGCATTCGGGTCGGGCTGATCGACGAGTACGGCGGCTGCGTGGACCGGCAGTTCCGCGAGGTCGCGATGATCGCCGGCGTTCAACACGGCTCGGCATTGATCGAAGCCAGCCAGCCGAGAGATGCAGAGAAAGTCGCCGCAAAACTCCTACGACTGCTGAACGCGCGACCGCTGCCGGACAACCCTGCGGTGGAGTTGAGCGTGCTGCTAATGCTCACCCGCGCGCAACGGCTGTCAGGAGACCTGGATGCTGCAGCGTCGACGCTGCGGACGCTGGCAGGACGCGATGACCTGCTCGCCGTTGCTGGCGCACACGCGCAGCGGGTGGCCAGTGCGATCGCGGCGCTCGTACCCGAGCTCGCCCGAGCGGGAGAGCATCGCCGCGTGCTCGAGCTCGTCGACATCGCGCTGCGACAGCTACGCCCGCACCTGACCGAGCTGGACCACCTTGCAGGCTTGTGGCTGTACCGACCTCTGCTGATCCGTGACACCGGCGGATCCACCAGCGCGGTGATCGCGGCATCTGACGAGATCATCAGCGCCCTCGGCGGCTCCCCGGCTGCCCCTGCGCGCATGGCGGTCGTCAACGCGCTATGCGAAAAGAGCATTGCGCTCGACACACGGGGACGCGCCCGACAAGCGACCGAAATCTGTGACCGTGTCATCTCCGAGTACGGCAACGACGAGAACAACTTCACCAGGGAACGCGTCGCCGATGCCATGGCGCACAAAGCCGACCTGCTCCTCAAGCGCCGGCGCAGTCGCGCCGCGGCGCGCACCCTCAACCAGCTCATCGCGTACTGCGACGCTTCGAAGCCCGAGCCAATGAAGAAACGGGCCCAGCTTGCGCAGGATCGGATTGCCGCTATCACGACAGCGAACGCCGACCGCCGCAGACTACGCATCGTCGCATTCGGTCTAATCGCGTGTTCGCTGGCGCCTACCGTACCTGCCGCTCTCCGCGCCCTCAGACGCGCGCGCCGATAGACCCCCCCGTGATGAGCCCTCAGCGAGCGATGAGCCAGCCGGAGTTCGAGCTCGCTAGTACTTCGTCCCCGAGCGGGGACGATACGGAAGCTGGCCACGCGAGACACCTCGTCTCGGTCGGCCGCCACCGGGGCGAGCCTCTGAACCGCGCACCTGAGTGGCGCGGAATCCGGGACACGTGAACCGGGCTCTGTCTGTGCGGCCGCGCGCTCGCCTCGGCGCCAATCCGGTGACTGCTGAGGACGGATAGGGAGAGCACCGACCGGCTCGAAGACCGCCGGGTCGGTATTCTGGCTGTGGAGGTCTCCCGACGGCTATCGCTCCACCCCTATGTCGATCTCTTGCCGCGGCGGTCCGATGCCGAGTGCTGCGCGCGTATCTGCGATCGCACGGTGCAGCGCGTGGTCGCGGCCGTGCTGATTGATCGCGATGTGCGGGTTGATGATGTGGTCGTCGATCCGGTGGCCGGCGATCTCGCGGGCTGTCTTTTGCCACCGCTCGCGGAGGTGCTTGTCGTGCGGCTCGGGGCCGAGGGCTTGCTCGAGCCAGGGCGGCTTGGTCGCGAGCTCCTCGGTGATCGCATGCTCGCGCATCCGGCGGTGCTCTACGCCCAGGGCGCCTTGGTGCTCACGCAGCTGATCGGCGCGCTCGAGGACTCGGCGCGGGTCCGGCACGCGATCACGTAGCAGTTCCTGGTGGCGTCGAAGCTCGGCCAGGTGCTGCTCGCGGAGATGGCGGCGGGTGCGGTACGCCGTACGGTCGCGCCAACCGCGCGGCTTCCCGTCGCGCGCGTGCTCTTGCTCGATCGCGGCGATCGTCTCCTCGACGCGCGCGACCGCATTCGCGTCCTCGATTGCCGGGTCTTGGAGTTGGTCGTGAATCGTCTGTAGCTGCTGCTCGAGCGCGTACACCCGCACGCGAGTAGGAGAGCCCTCGGGCGTCGCGGGATCAGGCTCGTGGTCGAGCCCCCGATCTGGCGCCGGCGGATCGGACTCGAGTTGCTCAAGCGCAAGGTCCTCCTCGTCGCGCTCCCGCATCCGCGCCGCCATCCGGCAAAGCGCGTCAGAACCCGGTCCGTTTCGGAGTCCAGGCGCGTACTCATCGCGCTCCTCATCGACAGGCGCGCCGACCAGGAAGATCTCGATTGGTTCGCGAGCCCGGGACAGCGTGGTGTACGCCCAGTTGCGCGAAAAGTCGCGGGGTTCGCCAATCACGCCGGCCCACTCGACCGTCCCGGCCTGTAGGCCGTGGCCGGTCAGCGCGTAGGCGTGCTGCACGTGCTGGCCGAGGTAGCCGACATCGAGGTGACGAGCGTCGCCCGCGTCCAGGCGCAGGGTCGCGCCGTTGTGCTGGTCGACCGCGGTGATCGTGCCGCGCATCCCGTTATCGAGATCGCGTCCGCGGTCGTTTCGCCTGGCGATGACACGATCACCCACCGCCCACTCGCCGCCGCCGGACGCGATGTTCTCCCCGAGCTTGCCCTGCTCGCGCAGCTGCTCACGAGCGAGCTCGTTGAGCCGTTCGCGGCGCGCATTATCGCGACAGACCATGACCGCCTCCGCCAGGCCGTGGCGCTCGCACGCGACGGCCCACCGCTCGATCAGTTGCCGCTCGGCATCCGGCCCTGACTGCTGGCCGACGAACACTCGCAGCTCGCCACGGCGGCTCTTCAGGCCCAGATAGCTGTCCGGCTCGCCGCGATGAACCTTCGCCAGGACGCGGCGCTCGGCCCGGTCGCGCTGGCGCATCACCTCCCGCAGCTCGAGCGAACCGAGCCGGCGTGTGAGCGCGCCGAGCCAGCCGCCCGCCTGGATCGAGGAGAGCTGGCCGTAGTCGCCCAGCGCGATCACCTTCATATCCGCGGCCATCGCGCGCTCGATCACGACCGCCGAGACCCGTGTGTGCGCCATCCCGGCCTCATCGATGACCAGAACCGCCGGCCGGCGGCGTGCGTCTGAGTAGGTCGGCCGGGTGAACGAGAACGCCTCCGAGTCGGCCACGAGCTTGATCGCCCAGGCGTCCAGCGTCCTGGCCTCGGTGATCCCGGCACGCTCGCGCAGTTCCCGGACCGCTCGAGCGGTCGGGGCGGCGCCAAGCACCCGGTACCCCGCCTCCTCGTAGAGCGCCCTGAGCGCGGCGGAGGAGGTCGTCTTGCCGGTGCCCGCGAGCGCCTCCACCGTGTCGATCCGATTGCCCGAGCCGGCGATCGCCAGCACCACCCCGCTGCTGCTCTCCAGATAAACCGAGCGCCAATCCTTTCAGGGTGCCGCTCGCCCGCCGGGGGTCCAACCGGGCCGCACATTGGCCCTTGCCCTGCTCGGCGTGACGGACAATCAACTCCTCCGCACGCAGAAGCTCCCGCGTCGTGTAGCGGCGGTCGAACCCAAAGCCGATCGGCACCACCTCTGGGTCGCGCAGCAGCCGGTCTGCCCGATCGAGCACCTCCTCGGCGGTCGCGCCGTCGCCGTGCGCCTCGGCCACCGCGATCACTACGTCGCGAGCCCGAAACGTGTTCTGCCTCCCGGTCAGACCGCCCGGGGACAGGAGCTGGCGTGCGAGCTCCACCTCAGACACGTTCTCGCGCCCCGCGGCAGCGGGCCGCTGCGTGAGTTGAGCGAGGGCCTCGCGGCCGAGGCCGTGCTCGGCCGCCCGCGCGCGCACCTGCGCCCGCCAATCACCGTCGATAACCTCGCGCTTCGCTTCGCGGGTGTCGTGGGCGATCCGCTCCCGGCCGGCATGCCCGACCGCGACACCCACCGCCTGGAGCTCCGCCTCGCGCTCGAGAATCCGCCGCCGCCGCTGCGAGAACTCTGAGCGCACCGCCTCCGGCACCTGCACCAGCTCCGCGATCCCGTTAAGCACCGGCCCCCACTCCGCCCACGGCAGGCGCTCTCTCACCGCCCGCCGTAGATGCGCCTCGTACACGAAACCGGCGGCCTTGGCGTGCGCGTAGACCGCGGTGCCGTCAAGCGCGGTCCAACGCCCGTCCCGACCCTGGGCCATGCTCGCGCACACCACGTGCGTATGCAGCTGCGGATCCTGTGCGCGGGACATCCGATGCCGGTAGGCCGCGGCAACGAAGCCGCCAGCCGGTGCAGCGCACGCACGCCGCCAACCCTCCGAATCACCAGCCTCGCGCTCCGCGCGACTGCAGTTGTGCCCGCGACGCACTCGGCACGCCTCCCGCTCGAGGTAGCCCAGCGCGGCGTCCACGGCCTCCTCGTGCGCTTCAACCAACGCGCCAGAAAGTCGCTCGTCGCCGACCGCGTACAGCACGCTGACGCTCTTCGGCGCCGAGAACGTGAGATCGAATGCCGCTGTCTTCGAACGGGGACTGCGCACGGCAAGCTCCTCGCCGGTTATCGGGTGTCTGCCGTCCATCATCGCCTTGAGCTGCTCACAGTCCACCTCGCCCGAGAGGCCGAGCTGTCGGGCCCCGCCGCCAACCCACCGGCCGGGCGTCTCTCCGCGCCCGGTGTAGTAGTCCTCGCGGCCGCGAGCGACCTTCTGCTCGTAGTACAGCTGCTGGTCTCGCGCCAGCCCGACCTTGCCGATCGACAACATGTCGCTCCTTAAGCGAGCGAGCGACCGGTTTGACACAAATCCGCATGGCGATGCAAATGCGTGGGCGGGCTTGTAGGTGCGGGGTGCGGCGCTACAGGGCTCGCTCGGGGCGAGCAGGAGGCGAGGTACGGGCGGCTTGGTAAGCGCGGATGCCGCCGGTCGAAGTCGGTTACGGGATTTCGGTGCCAGCCAGGCGGCTGGCGCGGGCAGGAGTACAGCTGTGGCTGCAGGGGCGTGCGTGCGAAACAACAAGTGGCGCCGGCACTATGGCCAGGTACGCCAGGTCTCGTAGCGTTCCTGCGTGCGCTCGAGGATCTCCCGCCAGTCGTCCCGCAACGGCTCGACGCCGAGCTCGGCGATCGCCAGCCGCAGCACTTCCTCGACTGACACACGGCCGGTCGGAAGATGAGCCCTCGCCAGGTCGACGCGATTGACTTCGGCCCCCGCGCCTAGGTGCAGATGGGGCCAGGTGACGGGACTTCGCCCACCTGGGTGCCATTGGTAGGAGAGCACCTCCCGCCCGTCGGCGTCGTCGAGCCCGTACAGGTAGCTCGTGGTCGAGCACTTGTACGGGCCGCGCGGTCCGGGGTCCTCGACGATCCGGTAGTGGTGGTCAAAGGTTAGCGAGAGCCGTCCTTCGCCCCGCAGTCGAACCGGCAGCCCACGCCCAAGCGTCAGCGCGTGCGGTTCGTCGGCGACGTGATAGCCGCCCGCTCGTAGAACCTCTGGCGTGACGCAAGAGAGCGCCAACTGAAGCGGCCCGACGAACTCGCGAACCGCCTCGTGCGGAGTCCTACCGGCCAAACGGGAGAAGCATCGCTACGCGCATGACCTCGGGCCGATCCGGATCGGAGTCGTACTTCCCCGCGTCCCAAGCGCTCATGAACTCGTCGCCGCTCACTCCGAGGTAGTGCCGCGCGGCCTCGTCGAGCAGTGCGCGACCGGCGTCGCGGTCCAGCTCCTCGACTTCAGGCACCAGCGTCTCTGTCGTGTCGGTGGTCATGGTCACAGCCTTCCCGTTGAACCAAGGATGGTATCGGCGTCGGACGCTTCGACCTGAGCGTAGGTGGCGTCGGGCCGCGCGCCCAGCGGCGTGCTTGAGAAACAGGACCGCCAAAGTTTTGTCGTCAAACGACCCCCTCGTTCGCTTAACCGATGCATGTCGCGGCCAGGCCAGCAACCCGCGCTCACGACCACCGAGGGGCTCCCCTTCCTCTGGGACTCGCCTGATCCACCGGCGCCGCAAGTCGCTCGGCGGCCAGTCCACATGCGCGCGGTGCGAGGAGCTGCGAAGCCGGGGGGGTTACCGGTCGTCGGCGAGCTGGACACCCGCGCCAGTTCGCGGCCCGTGGTCGATACAAGTGCGGTGCTCAACGTTCCGGCCCTGTTGTCCGTCGCGACGACGGCTCAAATACTCCATTGCTCACCGAGAACGATTCGACGCCGGATCGCCAGCGGTGCGCTCCCCGCCGTGATTGAGCACGGGCGCACGATGGTGCGCGGCGACGAGCTTCGCGCATACATCGACCAACTTGAACCAGTGGGTGGATCGCCGCCTCGTCGCCGCGCCTCGGGTTGGAGATTCGACTTCCTGCGCGCCGCTGACGGGGCTCCGGTGGAGAGGGCGTGTTAGCGAGTGCTGCATATGCTAGCGTATGCAGCATGCCTACTTCACCCTCACGCGCTAAGGCCGTCCCCGTCCGCATCCCGCCCGACATGGTGACGCGCATCGACGCGCTCAAGGGCGAACTCGTCCCCCGCGAGGCATACGTCCGCCACCTGCTCGAGAAGGCTCTGAAGGCCGAGGAGCGCAAGGCGAGCAAGCGATGAGCATTCATCACGAGAAGGGCAAATGGCGCGTCAAGTACCGAGTCGCCGATAGGCAGCGCTCACGCACGTTCGATCGCAAGAGCGACGCCCGGACGTTCGACGCCGAGGTCACCCGCCGGCGCCAGCTGGGACCGCTGCTCGCCGCCGAGCTCGACCGCGAGGCGATGACCCTCGATGACTACATCCGCGGCCCCTGGCGCGCCCACGCGGCAACGCTCGCGTCGCCGACCCGCCTGAAGTACGCATGGGCCCTGGAAAAGCATCTGTCCGAGCTGCTCGACCAGCCGCTGATCTTGATCGATGCGCCGATGATCGCCGCCCACCAGAGCCTGCTGATCGAGCGCGGCGCCACGCCGAGCACGGTTCGTGAGGTGATCGCGAAGCTGTCGGGGATCCTGCAGATCGCGACGGAGCACGGCCACATCCCGGCCAATCCGGCGCGTGCCGTCCGCAGCGTCCCGGCCGCGGCCGGCGAGGAGATAGACCCGCTGACGCCGCTCGAACTCGAGCGCCTTCTCGCGTCCCTGCAAGGTCGTGATCACGCGATCGCGCAGCTCGCCGGCCACTTCGGGCTGCGGCCGCTCGAGATCCGCCAGGTGCGCTGGACGGAGCTCGGCGACGGCGCAGTCACGATCGGTCGCGCTCAGACCAAGGCGGCAGCTCGTCGGTCGCGCGTCATTGCCGGCCCCGCAATCTCCATCCGCGAGCTACGCGCGTGGCAGCTCGAGTGCGCGGGGCGCGGGAGGGACCCGATCGTCGGCGATATGACCGCAAATGCGCTCCGGCTGTGGGGCTACAAGCGGCTTCGGCCCGCCGTCAGCGCCGCGACCGAGGGGCGGGTCACCGGCGCCACGACGTACACGCTCCGGCACTCACACGCGTCGGCATGCCATTACGTGAGCACCCTCACTGTGCCGGAGATCTGCCGCCGTCTCGGGCACTCGCAGCAGACGCACTTCCTGCACTACGCGCACGTCATCGACGCGATCACCGGTGAGCGCTACGCCGACCTCGACGCGCTCGTCGCAGCGGCACGAGCCGATCTGATGTTCCGCGAGAGTTCCGAAGCGGCCGACACCGGGTTCGAAGCGGGATCGCGGAGTGAACGTTTCCCCTGCAAATCCGCGAGTGGGCGATCCAGGACTCGAACCTGGGACCTCTTCCTTATCAGAGAAGCGCTCTAACCGACTGAGCTAATCGCCCGGGTGGCGACCAGATTCTAACCCGGCGGGCGCCGCCCGCCGCGCGGGGTTGGTGCGCTACTCGCAGGTTGCGATTCCGCGGAATCGTTCTCCTGTGCCGGGTGTCCCGTCAGCCCACGGCACGGACGCGCAGCCGCCGGGCAACGTCGAGCGCATCGTCGAGCGACTCGAAGCTGACCTGTACGCGATAGCCGGCCGCCTTGGCCGGCGTGACGTCCACCTCGCGGCCGAGCGCCGCGCCCAGCGCGTCGGCGATCAACTCGATCGCCGCGGCTTGGTCGGGATGGAGCGCCGGCGACGGGCGCGCGCGGCGACGTCGGTGCAACGGGGTGGCGGCGGCGCGGGCGCGCGACTCGAGCTCGCGCACGGACCAGCGGTTGCGTGCCGCGTCGCGGGCGAGGGAGCGACGGGCGGCATGGTCGTCGGTGAGCAGGAGGGCGCGGCCGTGGCCCTCGGTGAGGTCGCCGCGCTCGATCAGCTCGAGCGCCTCGTCGGGCAGGTCGAGCAAGCGGATGAGGTTGGAGACGGCGACGCGGCTGCGGCCGACGCGGACGCCCACCTCCTCGCGGGTCAGGCCCAGCTCCTCGACGAGCGCGGCGCAGGCGCGGGCCTCCTCCACGGGGTTGAGGTCCTCGCGGGCCATGTTCTCGACCAGCGCCACCTCGAGTGAGGCCGCGTTGTCGTGCCGACGGACGATCGCGGGAATCGACTCGAGCTCGGCGAGGCGGGAGGCTCGCCACCGACGCTCGCCGGCGATCAGCTCGTAGCGGCCGTTGGCCAGCGGCCGGACCAGCACCGGCTGGAGCACGCCCTGGGCCCGGATGGAGCCGGCGAGCGCGACCAACGACTCCTCGTCGAAGGCGCGGCGAGGCTGGTTGGGGCTGGGGTCGATCATGTCGACCGGGATCGGGCGGAGCTCCTGGAGCTCGTCCCGGGGCGCCACGGACAGGATCGCCGCCAGGCCGCGGCCCATTCCCTTCGGTCGGTCAGCCACGGGCAGCCACCTCCTTGGCCAGTTCAAAGTACGCGTCGGCGCCGGCGCAGTGTGGGTCGTGGTGAATCACCGGTTTACCGAAACTCGGTGCTTCGCCGATGCGGACGTTGCGGGGGATGACGGTGTCGAACACCAGTTCGGGAAAGTGCTCGCGGACCTCGCGCTCGACGTCCTGAGCCAGGCGGGTGCGACCATCGTGCATGGTCAGGAGCATCCCGGCCACAGTAAGCCATGGGTTGAGTTCGCGCTGAACGAGCGAGAGCGTGTCGAGTAGCCCGGCCAGCCCTTCGAGGGCGAAGTACTCCGCCTGGACCGGAACGATCACGCGATCGGCGGCCACCAGCGCGTTGACGGTGAGGGGTCCGAGGGACGGAGGGCAGTCGAGCAGGATGAACGCGTACCGCGTCCGCACGTCCGAGAGCGCCTCGCGGAGCCGGGTCTCGGAGCCCGCGATCCGCGGAAGCTCGACGTTGGCTCCGGCCAGGTCAGGCCCGGCGGGAACGAGCGAGAGGCGCTCGATGTCAGTGGGCCGGATCGTGTCCTCGAGGCGGGCCGAGCCGACGAGCACCTCATAGATCGTCTCCGGCTCGTCCTTGCCGATGCCCAGGCCGATCGTGGCGTTGGCCTGGGGGTCGATGTCGACGAGCAGGGCGTCGTAGCCCGCTTCGGCCACGCACGCGGCCAGGTTCACGGCGGTGGTCGTCTTGCCCACTCCGCCCTTCTGATTGGCGATTGCGTACACGGTTCCCATGCGCGCGGGAAGCTAGCGCCGGGTGCGGTCAGATCCGCCCGGTGCAATCAGTCGTTCATCGGCGGCCGAGTGGGCGCTTGGCCGCCATCCCGGGCCGTCGGGGAAACCCTCGAGGTGTCGATGTAACCTTCGACATGAGGTGTAGATGCCGGCTTTGAGCGCCGGGATATGGCTTCACCGGCACGATCCCGGAGGGTTCAAGTCCGAGTTCGGCCGCGGCGCGGGCGGCGGCGGACTCGGCGTCGGGATCCCGCCGGCCCCGCCACGCCGCCAGGGCCCCGCCGACAACGAGCAGCGGCGCCGCATACTCGACGACCACCTCGAGCGGCCCCAGCGCTCGTGCCGTCACCACGTCGAAGGATTCGAGACCCTCCGGCCACGACTCGACCCGGGCATGGACCGCGCGAGCGTTGTCCACACCGCACTCGGCGATCGCACGCTCCAGGAACGCGCACTTGCGAGCGGCGCTCTCGACAAGCGACACCGCCATGTCGGGCAGCGCGATCGCCAGGGGCAAACCGGGAACGCCGGCGCCGCTCCCGAGATCGGCTAGCGAACGCGCGCCGCGGACGGGGTCGAGCTCGAGCGCCACCAGGGAGTCGGCGAGGTGGTCGTCGACCACCTTCAGCGGGTCGCGCACCGCGGTCGGCGCCAGCGGATCCTCTGCGAGGAGGCGATGCAGCCGCTCGAGGCGGGCCGCCGCTCCGACGGGCAGGTCGTAGCGCTCGGCGAGCGCCGCGATCCGGCCGGCCGGCTCGGCCGGCGGCCTAGCCGTCGCTTCCTCCGGGCTCGAGCCCCAGCCGCCGGCGCTCCCGCGCGATGTAGCCGCCATAGCGCTCGCGCATCTCGGCCAGCCGCTCCGCGGCGGGGGTGTCCAGACCGGGGCGGAGTCTTGCCTCGAGCAGCGGCAGAACGTCGCGCACCAGGGTCGTTCCCCGCGCCATCCACTGGTAGTAGGAGCGGCCGCCATGGTGGTAGGGGCCATACAGGCGCGCCTCCGGGAAGCACTCCATCAACCACGCGAACAGCGCCTCGTGGCGGGTGTGCATCCGGATCGTCACCTGCGGCTGCTTCCCGTCGCCACCGAAAGACCCGCCGGCGATCAGGACGCCCACCACGACCCCCTCGTCGAAGTCCGAGAGCTCGCTCACCCGCGGAGTTCTACACCGCGGGTTGTTTCACCGGGGAGAAGAACGTGAAACAAAGTGGTGGCACAGTCGTGACAAATGGGGCGCAAGTTCCGCGGGCCGCCGGGGGGTGTGATGGAAAAGGGCTCCTATTGCGACCAAATCGATCACGCCTCTCGGGTTGGGTAGCGCGACACGGTTCCGAGGGGCGCGGGAAGAAAGGGCCCGGTGACGACGAGAGGTGCGGAGGATCGAGGCCGGGTGCGGAAAGCGAGAGGTGCTCAGTGCACCAGGGGCGCCACGACGAGCCGCCGATCGGGCTCCTCGCCCTCGCTGTAGGTCTCGACGTCGTGGCGACTCTTCAGATGCTCGTGAACGACCTTGCGCTCGAGCGCGGTCATCGCCTCGAGCCGGACCTGCCGGCGGTCGTGGATGGCGGCCTCGGCGGCTTGGTCGGCCGCGGCCCGGAGCGCCACCGCGCGCCGCTCGCGATAGCCGGCGGCGTCCACCACCACCCGCTTGCGGGTTGTGGTGCCGCGGCAGGCGATGCGATAGGCGATGTGCTGGATCGCGTCGATCATCTGGCCGTGACGGCCGATGATCAGGCCGAGATCCTCGCCCTCCAGCTGGGCCCTGACCTCGTCGTCGTCCTCCTCGACGTGCACGGTGGCGTCGACGCCGATCGCGTCGACGATCCGCTCGAGCATCTCGTGCACGCGGGAACCGGCCACGTCAATGTCGGTGCTCACTCGCTACCTCCTCCGCCGCTTACGGGCTATCGCCTCCGCCCCGAGCGTTTCTTCTTCTTGCGCGGTGGCGGTGGCGGTTTTGCCCCCGGCGCACGACTCCGGCTGCCGGCGCCGACCGCAGCCGGCTCGGGCTCGGGCTTCAGCCGGCCACGCAACATGCCGCCGATGCCGCCGCCTCCGGCGCCGTTCGGTCCGCCGTTTGTCGGTGGCCCACCACCTCCTCCGGAGCTGCCGCCCCCAGCATCGTCGGTGCCCCCGACCGGGGGCGTGGGAGGCCCGATCATTCTCTTCACCGTGTATTGCTGGCCCATCGTCCATAAGTTCGTCGTGATCCAGTACACGAGCAGCCCCGCGGGGAAGTTGATCACGATGACCACGAAGAACAGCGGCAGCAAGAGCATCAACTTCCGCTGCGTCGGGTCCATCATCGGGCTCGACATCATCAGGCTCGAGAGGAGCTGCGAGCCGACGTAGAGCACGAGCAGGACGACCAGCACCGCGCCGGTCGCCTTGTTGGTCAGGTCCGGGATGAACAGGAAGCCCGCGCCGTTGTTCGGTCCGCACGGGATGGTGTGCGACGCCGACACGTGGTGGGCCGCCTGGTAGGCCGCCTGCGTGTCCGGGCAGATGTTCTTGCGCAGGTCCTGGCGCAGCATGTAGAAGAGCGAGATGAAGACCGGCAGCTGCGCGACCAGCGGGAGGCAGGAGCCGAGCGGATTGATCTCGTTCTCCTTGTAGAACTTCATCATCTCCTGCTGCTGGCGCTGCTTATCGTCCTTGTACTTGGCCTGCAGCGCCTTCAACTGCGGCTGCATCCGCTGCATCTTCTGCATCGAGTGGAACTGCTTGACGGTCAGCGGCACGAGGATCGCGCGCATGACGACCGTGAGCAGCACGATCGAGAAGCCCCAGGAGATCCCCACGTGGTTGTGGAAGAACTTGAGGACCGCCTCGAAGACGTCGATTAGCGGCTGGAAGATGTTGGCGGAGACGAGCATGATCAGGCGCTGGGGGCGGGAGCTCGAGGCTTGAACAGCCGCTGGTCCTCGACGGGGTCAAACCCCCCATGACTCCAGGGGTTGCATCTGAGTAGCCGCCAGCCGGCCAGGACAAGCCCTTTGAGTATGCCGAATCTGCTGATCGCCTGCGCGGCATATTCCGAGCAAGAGGGGTAGTAACGGCAGCGCTCGCCGAACAGCGGCGAGAGTATTCGCTGGTAGATCCGGATCGGCAGGATCGCGACCCATCTCGCCACCGATCGCAAAACCCTCATCGGGAACCCTCGGGAGGCGCCACGCGGTCCAGCAGTTGACTGAGCTCGCGGCGAACTCCGGCAAGGCCCTCACGTTCAGCTAGAGCGTTTGCTTCACGTCGGGCCACGACGACCGCGTCGGTGCCGGCCGGCAACCGGCTGCCCTCCAGGTCGAACGCCTCGCGAAGCAGGCGTTTGACCCGGTTGCGCTGGACGGCGCCACCGACCTTGCGAGACACCGACAAGCCCAAGCGCGGACCGTCGAGATCGACCCCGTCCCCGCGCGGGAACACGTACAAGACGAGCTCACGACCCGCGTGTGAGCGACCGTGACGGAAGACCCGGTCGAAATCGGCGCTGCGCGACAGTCTCACCCGCCCGGCCCGCGGGCGAGCCCCCGGGACGCCCATCATCACACCGTCAGGCGCTTGCGACCCTTGGCGCGGCGGCGCTTGAGCGTGATGCGGCCGGCGCGGGTTCGCATGCGGGCGCGAAATCCGTGCGTGCGGGCGCGCTTGCGCTTCTTCGGCTGGTAGGTACGTTTCATGGCTCACGGGCCCGACGGGGCTCACGGCCAGTATACGCAGCGCGGTTTCGGGTAGATCCGGGCTCCGCTCGCCACCCTCCGAGCCGGTCAAAAACCCGCCGGCGACAGGGGATTTCCCGCTCCGGCGCTTTTTCCCGCGCTTTGCGTCAAGGCCCGCCTGGGCGCCGATCCGGACAAGGCGCCGCTGGTATATTCGCCGCCCCGGGCGCGCCGGTTGGCGCCACGCCTCTTTCATCATCTCCGCTTCGTCCCGCAAGGGGTTGCTTGTCGCTGTCCGCCCACGCCACGCCCAACGCTGCCTGGCGCGAGCTCCGAGCGGAGCTCCGGCGAGCGGTAGGTGAGTCCACATTCGAGATCTGGCTCGAGCCCCTCGAGCTCGTGGCAATCCGCGACGGCAAGCTGGTGATCGACGCCCCTCGCGCCACCCGAGCCTGGCTTGCCAAGCGGTTTGGGCGCGTGCTGGAAACCTGCGCCCACCAGGTCCTCGGGCCCGACGTCGAGGTCGAGCTCTCCGACCTGTCAGACGTCTCCGACGCCTCGGGCCCGGGCGGCCACAGCACCGCCGGCACTGCCGAGCCCTTGAACCTCGACGCGAGCGCGCTGAACCCCCGCTACAGCTTCGACCAGTTCATCATCGGAGACGGCAACCGCCTGGCCCACGCGGCGGCGCTGGCCGTCGCCGAGCACCCCGGTCAGGCTTACAACCCGTTGTTCCTCCACGCCCCGCCGGGCCTCGGCAAGACCCATCTGCTCCACGCGATCGGCAACTACGTCAAGGCGTTCGGTGGGGGCGCCCGGGTTCGCTACACGACCGTCGAAGCGTTCACCAACCAGTTCATCCGCGCCCTCGGCGCCCGCTCGATCGATCGCTTCAAACAGGCCTACCGCGACGCCGACGTGCTCCTGATCGACGACGTCCAGTTCCTGGCCAGCAAGGCGAAGACCGAGGAGGAGTTCTTCCACACCTTCAACGCGGTGTACGAGACCGGACGGCAGCTCGTGCTCACGTGCGACCGCCTCCCCCGCCAGCTCGTCGCGGTCGAGGAGCGCCTCCGAGAGCGCTTCGAGTCCGGCCTCGTGGCCACCATGAAGGCGCCCGACTTCGCCACCCGCGTGGCCATCCTGCGCAAGCGCGCCGCGCTCGACCGCGTCTACATCGAGGACCAGTCGGTGCTGGAGCTGATCGCCGCGCGGGTCACCGACAACGTCCGCCAACTCGAGGGCGCCCTGATCCGAGTGGTCGCCTACCACTCGCTCACGCAGCTGCCCATCGACACGCGTCTGGCCGAGACCGTTCTCGACGAGATCCACCCGCGTCCACAGCGCCAAGCCATCTCGATCGAGGACATTCAGAAAACTGTCGCTCATCACTACGGCGTGACCGTGGCCGAGCTGAAGTCCGCCGGCCGGGCGGCGCGGCTCAGCTGGCCTCGCCACGTCGCCATCCACTTGGCCCGCGAGCTCACCGGCGCCTCTCTCCAGACCATCGGCGAGGCCTTCGGTGGGCGAAACCACGCCACCGTGCTCCATGCGTGCAAACGTGTGGAAGAGCGTGTGCGCAACGATCAACAAGCCGCTCACGAACTCGAGGAGTTGGCCGCAACCCTTCCGAGCACCCCGTGACGACCGCTCCCGTTGACAGACTTGCCTGTTCCCCCAAGACGACAACAACCCCGCTCGATGCGGCCAATCGAGCGGTTTTCAACAACCTTGACAAACCTATGACTTCTACATCCCATCTGAGGTATTCATCGTGAAGATCTCCTTGGAGCGCGAGGCCCTGCTCCGACAACTTCAGACCGTGAGCCGAGTGGCTTCCACGCGCAGTGCGATCCAGGCGCTCTCGGGGGTCCAGCTCGCCGCATCCGACGGCGGATGCGAACTCCGGGCGACCGACATGGACGTTGGCCTCCGTGTGCCGGTCGAGGCAGAAATAACCCGCGACGGCGTCGTGGTACTCCCCGCCCGCCTACTGCTCGACGTGGTTCGACTCCTCCCCGCGCCCGAGGTCTCACTCGAGCTGCGTCCCCAGGAGCAGGACGTCGAGCTCGTCTCGGGCAACGCCACCTTCCATATCCGGACGCTGCGGGCCGAGGACTTCCCGCCCTTCCCCGAGCCGGACTCCGACTCGGCCGTCGAACTGCCGGTCGAGGCTTTCGTCTCGACCGCGCTGAAGGTCGCGAACTCCGCCTCCCGGGACGAGACCCGACCGGTGCTCACCGGCATCCTCGTGTCGGCCTCCGACCGTGAGCTCCGCATGGTCGCGACGGACTCCTACCGGCTGAGCGTCAAGGAGACCGCGCTCGAGACCGCGCTCCCGTCCGGCTTCGAGGTGAACGTCCCCGCCCGCGCGCTCCAGGAGCTGGCTCGAGTGGCCGGCCACGTGGAACAGGAGCAGCTACGGATAAGCGTGCGCCAGAACCAGATCCTGTTCGAGCTCGACGGCGTCCTCCTGTCCTCGCGGCTGATCGACGGCCAGTTCCCCAACTATCGCCAACTCCTACCGGAGGCGTTCGAGCACGAGCTCCGACTGGCCGGATCCGAGCTGACCGACGTGGTGCGCCGGATCAGCCTGCTCGCGCAGAAGAACGCTCCCCTGCGCCTGTCGTTCCAGCCTGGAGAGCTGACCATCTCCGCCCAGACGCCGGACATCGGCGAGGCAGTCGAGTCGCTGCCGGTGGCCTTCCAGGGCGAACCGCTCGAGATCGGATTCAACCCGGACTTCCTGCGCGCCGGCCTCGAGGCGGTCGAGGAGGGCGACGTGGTGCTGAAGCTGATCAGCCCGCTGCGGCCGGGCCTGATCGAGTCGGGCGACGAGAGCCGGTTCCGCTACCTGATCATGCCGATTCGGCTGAACGTCTAAAAACCGGTGCGGTGCAGGTACTCAGCCTGACCCTGCGTGACTTCCGCGGCTATCACGACGCCAGCGTCGAGCTCGGCGAGGGACTGACCGTGGTTACCGGGCCCAACGGCGCCGGCAAGACGAACCTGCTGGAGGGCCTCTACTTCGCGTGCACCGGCCGGTCTTGCCGGACCAACAACGAGCGCGAGATGATCCGGTTCGGCGCCGGCACCACCCGCACCGAGCTGACCTGCCAGGGCGAGGACGGCCTGCACGAGCTGTCGGTGGGCTTCGCGGCCGGGCAGCCCAAGCTGATGCGCGCCGACGGGGCGACCGTGGAGCGGCTCCTCGACCTGAGCAGCCGACCGTTGGTCAGCGTGTTCCTGCCCGATCGCCTGGAGCTGATCAAAGGTGCGCCGGCGGTGCGGCGCGCACACTTGGACCAGTTCGTGGCCGCGCTGTGGCCGGGCCGGGTGGGTACGCGCCGGCTCTACGGGCAGGCGCTCGCCCAGCGAAACGCGCTCATCGCCCGCATCCGCGCCGGCCGTGCCAACCGCGCTTCGCTGCAGAGCTGGGACGCCCAACTCGCCCGCCACGGCCTCGCCCTGATGACCGACAGACAGACCGCCATCGAGCTGATCGGGGACCGGTTCGAGCGCTTGGGCCGCGAACTCGGGCTCGATGGACGACCGACCGTGACCTACCGACCGCGCTCGATGGCCACCGGCCCGGACGAGCTCGCCGCCGAGCTGGCCGAGCGCGTCGAACTCGACCTCGAGCGCGGTTTCTCCGGCCACGGGCCCCACCGTGACGATCTCGCCACCGAGCACGATGGACACGATCTGCGCGCCTACGGCTCCCAGGGGCAACAGCGGCTGGCCTTGCTCGCGCTGCTGCTGGCCGAGCGCGAGGCGATCGCCGCGTATCGTACGGCCGCGCCGATGATGCTGCTCGACGACGTGATGTCGGAGCTCGATCGCGACCGCCGGCAGGCTCTGGTCGATCTACTGCGGTCGAGCCAGGGGCAGTCTGTGATCACCACCACCGACCTCGAGCATGTCCCGGGGGCGACCGATCCGGACGTCACCCACCTGGCCGTCGCCAACGGACAGCTGCTGGCGATGGTGGGGGAATGAGATGACGCCCTACCGGCGGAGCCCGCGACCGCTGTCGTTGGCCCTCGATCAGGTCCGCGACGACCTCGCGCCCGAGAGCCTCCTGGCCGATGTCCAGCGCGCCTGGCCCGCTGCGGTTGGCGCGGCCATCGCGCAGGAGGCACAGCCGACCGCCGAGCGCGGCGGCGTAGTCACCGTGTCGTGCTCGGCCTCGGTGTGGGCCCAGGAGCTCGACCTGATGGCGCCGGCCATCCTCGAGCGCCTCAACCGGATGCTCGGCTCCGGGCACGTCTCGCGGCTGCGCTGTGTCGCGCTGCCCGCCCGAATGTGAGGACCGGAGAAAAAGCAGGCCGGCGGCAGGGATGCAGCCCCGCCGCCGGCCTTTTTTCGTTCGATCCCCCAACCGAAGCTATTTCAGCGATGCGGTGTTCCAGGTCGCGATGCCCCAGGTGGCGAGGCCCCAGGTAGCGAGGCTCGAATTGACCCCGCTGCCGCTGTTCGCCGAGCACGTCCTGCAGGAGTAGCTGGAGTTCGCGTAGCCGGCGCGCAGATCGCCGGTCGCGCGGTTCCATGTGGCGAGGTTCCAGGTCGCCAGCGAAGGGCTGACGTTGCCCGTGGCAGGGTTGATCAGCTTGCTCGGCGTGAGGCCCTGATCGGCCACCGGCGGGTTCCAGTCGAGCACTGCCTTGACCGCGTTGGGCTCCTGGAGCGAACCGTTCTCGGTCACCTGCGGGCTGGTCAGGACCCCCTTGACCTGGGCCGGGGTCCAGCGCGGGTGGACCTGGAGCAGGTCGGCCACGAGGCCTGCGATCGTCGGGGCGGCCATCGAGGTCCCGCTCGTCTGGATGTACTGGCCGCCGGCCAGGACGCAGCCCGAGCAGTTGCTGCTGGCGAAGTCGCTGTTCGGCGCCAGCACCGACACGATGTGGGCGCCGGGTGCGTACACGTCCGGCTTCTGGACGCCGTCCTGCGTGGTGCCGCGGCTCGACCAGGATGCGACGGCATCGTCGCTCGGATCGGCCGTGCCGTTCTCGTCGACGCCCCCGACGGTGATCACGTACGGATCGTTGGCGGGTGCGTACTGGACGGCGTCGGCGGCGCTGCCGCGGTTCCCGGCGGAGGCGACCACGACCAGCCCGTGCATCCAGGCCGCCTCGACGGCGGCGTCCAGCGGGTCGGTCTTGTAGGACTGCGGCGTCGCCTCGTTCAGCGACATGTTGACGACGCGAATGTTGTACTGCGCCTGGTGTACCACCGCGAACTGGAGCCCGTAGATCACGTCCAGGACCGTGGTGGCGCCCGCCTCGTCGGCGACCTTGATCGAGATCAGGTTCGCGTTCGGCGCCACACCGATGTACTGACCGTGAAGCGGGTCAGACGCCGGGCGGTTGTTGCCGTTGCCGGCAATGATGCCCGCGACGTCGGTGCCGTGGCCGTAGCCGTCGTTCGCCGTCGTGGCGTGCGGGTTGTCGACCGCGGTGACGATCACGCGTGAGTCACGGCCGTTGGTGGTTGCGAAGTCGGGCAGCGCGCCGTCGATGCCGGTGTCGATCACCGCGACACCCACACCCGTGCCGGTGACACCGAACTTCCAAAGCGGAATCACGCCCAGGGTCTGGTCATAGGTGCTCTGCAGCTGATCGGCGGCGACACCCTGGCTGCCGGGCATGGTCGGAACGTGGCCGCCGAAGGGGATGCTCTGGGGCGTCACGGTGGTGTTCAGTGACACCGCGTGCACGTCCGGGTTGGCGGCCAGCGCGCGAGCCTGCGCCGCGGTGGTCTGGACGGCCAGCCCGTGGATGATCGGCAGGTTGCCGATGATCCGACCGTGGGCCTTCGCGTCGGTCTGGGCCTTGGCCTCGCTGACCGGCGCGTTGAACTGGATGATCGCCTGCACGCTCACGGCCGGGTGGCGCTGTGCGAGCGTCGCGATGCGCGGGTCGAGCGCGGCAGCGGAGCCTCCCGCCGCGGGCGCCGGAGCGCTGGAGGAGCCGGGGACCACGGTCCGCAGCTGTCCACTGGACATCGCGAGCGCGATGCCGACGATAAGCGCCACGATGGCAGCGCCGGCGGGCGCGGACATCCACCGCATGCGCTCAACGATTTGGACGGAACGTGTCATTTCAGGGCAACCTCCGTGTTGCAAAACCACTTACCAGTGAAATCCAACTGGCGGCTGGGCTATCTCGTGTCATACGAGACCCCTGGCTTTGCGCCCCCGCCTCGCGACGGGTTTGCCCTGAGTCAGTCTTCTT
Source organism: uncultured Solirubrobacterales bacterium (assembly GCA_963834625.1). Taxonomy (GTDB): domain Bacteria; phylum Actinomycetota; class Thermoleophilia; order Solirubrobacterales; family Solirubrobacteraceae; genus Palsa-465. The sequence continues at coordinate 1,277,203 of CAWICM010000003.1, forward strand.
GATTGAACTGGCGGCTGGGCTGTCTCACTGTCACGCGAGACCCCTGGCTTTGCGCCCCCGCCTCGCGACGGGTTTGCCCTGAGTCAGTCCTTGTTGCGGAGTTCATCGGCCCCGGGGGGCGAGAACCTGAGAGTGACTAGACGTATGTAGGAGGAGAGATGGTGTGAGTTGGCCGCGGGCTCACGCGGCGGGGCGCAGCGCGAGCTCGGGGCGCACCGGCTCGGGGCGCCCGAGGTGGAAGCCCTGGCCGAGGTCGCACTCGAGCACGACCAGCGCGTCGACCTGCTCCTGGGTCTCGATCCCCTCGGCGATCACGGTCACGCCGAGCGTCCGAGCCAACTCGATCATCATGCGCACGAACGAGGCCTCGCGGCCACCGCGAGCCAGGCCGTCGACAAACGACTTGGCGATCTTGAGCATGTCGAATGGCAGGGTATGCAGGTAGCTGAGCGAGGAGTAGCCGGTGCCGAAGTCGTCGAGGGCGAAGCGCACGCCGAGCGCGCGCAGGTCCCCGATCGCGGTCGACACGCGCTCCGAGTCGTCGAGCAGGACGGTTTCGGTGATCTCGAAGATGACGCTGCGAGGATCGACCTGGGCCTCGACGAGCGTTCGGTGAACGCGGGTGACGAGCTTCGGGTCGCGCAACTCGACCGCGGAAAGGTTCACGTGCACCGCGACCTCGGTCCCGCCGGTGGGATCCGCCGCCCGGCGCGCCTCCCAGCGGCAGGCCTGCTGACAGGCCTCCTCGAGCACGTACTGGCCGAGCGACAGGATCAGCCCGGTCTCCTCGGCCAGCGGGACGAACTCCGCGGGGCCGACCAGGCCACGGCGCGGATGCTCCCAGCGCACGAGTGCCTCCTCGGCCACCAATCGGCCGGTGTCGAGGTCGACGATCGGCTGGAAGTAGAGGGTCAGCTCCTGGCGCTCGATGGCCAGGCGCAGCTCCTCCTTGAGCCCGTGGCGCTCGAGCACGGCGGCGCCCATGCTGGGGTGGAACACCTGGAAATGCCCCTTGCCCGTCGTCTTGGCCTTGTACATGGCGACGTCCGCGTCGCGGATCAGCTCCTCGGCCGAGGAGCTGCCGGCGTGGCTCGTGGCGATCCCGACGCTGACGTACACGGCCACGCTCTCCGACCCGACGCCGACGGGCAGGACGAACGCCTCCATGATCCGCCGCGAGACCCTGACCGCGGCCGCCTCGGCGTCGTGGGGATCCTCGACCATGACCGCGAACTCGTCGCCGCCCAGGCGGGCAACCAGGTCCTCGGGCCGCAGGCTGGAGCGCAGGCGCGAGGCGACCGAGACCAGCATCTCATCGCCGGCGGCATGTCCGAGGCTGTCGTTGACCGTCTTGAAGTCGTCGAGGTCGATGAACAGCACGGCGAGCTCGCCGCGGCCGCCCGCGATCGCCTCGCGCACCTTGTCGGTGAACAGCGACCGGTTGGCCAGGCCGGTCAGCGGGTCGTGGTAAGCCTGGTGGTGGAGTTGCTCCTGGAGCACGCTGAGCTGCATCACCGCCTGCTCGAGGCGGTCGTACTGAAGGGCGACGCTCGCGTTGCCGGCCAGGGTGTCGAGCAGTCGCAGATCGTCGTGATCGAACGAACGCACGACGCCGAAGCGATTGGCCAGCATGATCGCGCCGATCACCCTCTCCTCGCCGGGCAGCGGCGCGATGATGGCGTGGGTCACGGCGCGTGCCTCGAGGTAGCGCTGCATCCGGCCCCCGCCGAACGGCGTGTCGAGCGTGATCGCGCCGCCGGTGCGCTCGAGCAGGTCGCGCATCTCGTCGGCGACATCGGAGTCGACGGGCTCCATCAGCTCGCGATAGCTGCCAGGCCCAAGCATCGTGCGCAGCGACGGGTTCTCCTCGGAGCCGAACAGGATGATCTCCGCGATCTCCGCCCGGAAGGCCTCGAGCGAGCGCACCAGCAGTCCTTCGAGCGCCGGGGCGATCTCGCGCGAGCGTGCGAGCGTGCGGTTCGCCTCGTAGAGGAACTCGAGTCGTTTGTGCCGCTCGCGCTCGGACAGGTACGCACGGTAGGCCGCGAACAGCGTGGCCGCCGGGACCAGCAGCAGCGGAAGCGCGTGCGCGTCTTCGGCGGCGATCACCGCCCCGCAAAGCCCGAGGCTGGCGTTACTGGTCGTCACGACGAGGTCCATCGAGAGCATGTGGATCAGCGTGCGGAAGTTGACCATCCCTTCCGAGAGCGAGATCGCGGCGAGGATCAATGAGGAGCCGACGAGCGCGGAGGCCTGGGTGGCGATCAGCGCCGAGACCCAAGTGCGCGTGTCGACCTGGCCGGTGTCAATCGCCAACAGGTGCACGATCAGGATCGCCAGGCACGCGTGGACGGCGAGCTGGCCGATGTTGAACACGAACTTCACCGGCGGTAGGCGCCGGTCGAACAGCAGCACCAGGCCGCAACCGAGCAGACATCCGAGGACGAACGACTCGGCGCTACAGAAGATCACCCCGAACACGAGCGGGATGTCTCCCAGCGAGAACGAATGGGCGCCGCGACGGAAGTGCAGATGGACCACGCAGCGCTCGGCGATGGCGAACGCGACCGCGATCGTCCACCACGGCAGATGCGGATGAGCCAGCGGCGACAGCCCGTGCACCGGGCCGGCGTAGAGCGCGCCGGCGGTGGCGATCAGCGCCAGATTGAGGCCCCAGACGGGGTGGACCCGACGGGCAGCACGGAACGCCCGGGCCAGGCGGGCAGGCAAGTTGGGCTGGGGTTCGGTGGCGGTCTGCGCGGTCATCCGTCAAAGCGCCGACATCGTCTCGCCGGCAGCCCTTCGCGTATGCATCGGCGCGCCCGCTGAAAAGTTGAGCGTTGCGCCGCCTAAAACCTCCTAAATCCGCACAGGAGCACCCATTGCCGCGGCCGCTCAGGCGTGCCCAAACGACGGCCCAGGTTGGCACCGTGCGAGCCGTCGCAGCAGACGCCACGCCGGCACCCCGCGACACCCCCCAAACTCGTTTGTCACAGCACTGCAAATCCTTCCCGTTTTGCGAGGTTTGCAGGCAAAATGCGGGGCCGCTGTACACGGTTTCCGGTGTCTTTTGTGCTATCCTCAATTGCACAGTCTTTGACGCCCCGGAGCGCGAGCCCAGGTTGCGCGCAACCGGGGCGTCTCGATGTCATCGGAGGATCGTGGCAACAGACGACGGCGCCACTGCGCGCCCCAACAATCAAGGTAGTTATGACGCCCAGGACATCACCGTCCTGGAGGGACTAGAGGCGGTACGCCGGCGCCCGGGCATGTACATCGGCTCAACCGGGCTGCGTGGGCTGCACCACCTGGTGTACGAGGTCGTCGACAACTCGGTCGACGAGGCCCTGGCCGGATACTGCGACGACGTCAAGGTGACGATCCACCCCGATAACTCCGTCACCGTGGTCGACAACGGGCGCGGGATCCCGGTGGCGACTATGGAGAAGGAGCAGAAGCCCGCGGTCGAGGTCGTGCTCACCGTGCTGCACGCCGGCGGCAAGTTTGGCGAGGGCGGCGGCTACAAGGTGTCCGGCGGGCTGCACGGCGTCGGCGTGTCGGTCGTCAACGCGCTGTCCGAGCGCCTCGATGTCGAGATTCGCCGCGACGGCTACGTGTGGACGCAGTCCTACGAGCGCGGTCGACCGCTCGGTGACCTGAAGAAGGGCGAGCCGGTTACGGAGACCGGAACCACGATCACCTTCCTGCCCGACGCCGATATCTTCGAGTCGCTCGAATACGACTTCACCACGCTCGAGGAGCGCATGCGCGACACGGCGTTCCTCACCGCTGGTCTGCGGATCACGCTCGTCGACAAGCGCGGCGAGGGTCACCGGGCGGAGTTCCACTACGAGGGCGGGATCGTCGATTTCGTCAAATACCTGAACCGGAACAAGGACCCGATCAGCAGCAAGGTCATCTCGTTCGAGGGCGAGAGCGACGAGGGCGCGCTCGAGGTCGCGATGCAGTGGAACTCCTCCTACCAGGAGTCGGTGTTCTCGTTCGCCAACAACATCAACACGATCGAGGGCGGTTCGCACCTGTCCGGCTTCCGCTCGGCCCTCACCAGCGCGCTCAACAAGTACGCGCGCGACAAGGGCGAGCTCAAGGAGAAGGACGAGAACCTGACCGGCGAGGACGTGCGCGAGGGCCTGACCGCGGTGATCTCGGCCAAGCTGACCGATCCGCAGTTCGAGGGCCAGACGAAGACCAAGCTGGGCAATCCCGGCATGCAGAGCTTCGTGCAGTCGGTCGTCTACGCCCGGCTGTCGGAGTTCCTCGAGGAGAACCCGCAGGACGCCCGTAGGGTCATCCGCAAGAGCGTCGACGCGGCGCGAGCTCGCGCCGCCGCGCGCAAGGCGCGTGATCTCACCCGCCGCAAGTCCGCCCTGGAGAACTCCGCGCTGCCCGGCAAGCTGGCCGACTGCTCGGTCAAGGACCCGGCGCTGGCCGAGCTGTTCATCGTCGAGGGCGACTCGGCCGGCGGTTCCGCGGTCAGCGCTCGCGATCGCAGCACCCAGGCGATCCTGCCCCTACGCGGGAAGATCCTCAACGTCGAGAAGAGCCGGATCGACAAGGTCCTCCAGAACCAGGAGGTTCAGGCGCTGATCACCGCGATCGGCACCGGGGTGCGCGACGAGTTCGACATCGCCAAGGCGCGCTACCACAAGATCGTGCTGCTGACCGACGCCGACGTCGACGGCGCGCACATTCGCACGCTTGCCCTGACGCTGCTGTTCCGTGAGATGCAGCCGCTGATCGAGGCCGGCTACGTGTACATCGCCAAGCCGCCGTTGTATCGCCTGACCAGGGGCCAGAAGCATCGCTACATCGAGCGCGAGTCAGAGCTCGAGGACATCCTGCTCGGCGACAAGTTCGACAAGATCGACGTGTTCGATCGCTACAACAAGCAGCTCAAGCTGACCGACACCCGCTGGAAGCGCTTCAACCGCCTGCTCAAGCAATACGACGGGTGGGCCTCCGCCCTCCGTGCCGCGCACGGTCACGGCGTGATCAACTTCCTCCAGGAGGCGCGGCTGCTCGAGGAGCAGATCACCGACGTCGAGGCGCTCATGCGCCACATCGCCGAGGACGGCCACAACGGCGAGTCCCATGCGACCGAGCTCATGTCCGAGGACGAGCACGAGGTCGTGATCCGCACGGTCGAGGCCAAGACCGGCCTGGCCGCCACGCATCACATTCCTCGCGCCACGCTCGACGCCGAGGAGTACCACAAGCTGGCCGAGGTGCACTCGGAGCTCGTGGAGCTGGTGGGCACGCCGCCGTTCCACGTCCAACTGGGTGAGAGCTCCAAGGACGCCGCGACGTTCGACGAGCTACGCGAAGCGGTCCTGGCGGTCGCGCAGCGCGGTATCGAGTACTACCGGTTCAAGGGCCTCGGCGAGATGGACGCGCACGAGCTGCGCGAGACCACGATGGATCCGGCCAGCCGGACCCTGGTCCAGGTCGCGATGGAGGACGCGGCGTCGGCCGACCTCGTGTTCTCGATGCTGATGGGCGACCAGGTCGAGCCGCGGCGCGCGTTCATCGAGGACAACGCGCTGGCCGCCACCCTGGACATCTAAGGACTGGGCGTCATGGCATCGATCGACACCATCGGCGGCGGCAACATCGAGCCACGCGGGCTCGAGGAGGAGATGCGCTCGGCGTATCTCGACTACGCGATGTCGGTGATCGTCGGGCGCGCCCTGCCCGACGTGCGCGACGGCCTCAAGCCCGTCCACCGCCGCATCCTCTACGCGATGAACGAGCTGGGCCTGCGCCCGCCGCGCCGGCACGTGAAGTGCGCGACGATCGTCGGGGAGGTCATGGGCAAGTACCACCCGCACGGGGACTCCGCCATCTACGACACGCTCGCTCGGATGGCGCAGGACTTCTCGATGCGCTATCCGCTCGTCGACGGGCACGGGAACTTCGGCAACATCGACGGCTGGGGCGCTGCCGCCATGCGCTACACCGAGGCGCGGCTGGATGCGCTGGCCACCGAGATGCTGCGCGACATCGACCAGGAGACCGTCGACTTCGTGCCCAACTTCGACGGCTCCAAGCAGGAGCCGGTGGTGCTGCCCGCGCGCTTCCCGAACCTGCTGGTCAACGGCGGCTCCGGGATCGCGGTCGGCATGGCGACGAACATCCCGCCGCACAACCTGCGCGAGGTCGTGGCGGCGACGCTGGCGTATATCGAAGATCCGGACATCCAGGTCGAGGGCCTGATGAAGCACATCAAGGGCCCAGACTTCCCGACCGCAGGGACGATCCTCGGCCGGGAGGGGATCCGCGACGCCTACGCCACCGGTCGCGGCCGAGTCCGTGTGCAGGCCAAGGCGCACATCGAGCCGATCGGTCAGGGCAAGGAGGCGATCATCGTCTCCGAGCTGCCATTCCAGGTCCGCAAGGGCGGCGAGGGCGGACTGATCGAGAAGATCGCCACGCTCGTCCACGAGAAGAAGCTCTCGGAGATCACCGACATCCGCGACGAGTCCGATCGCAACGGGATGCGGATCGTGATCGAGCTCAAGCGTGACGCGATCCCCAAGGTCGTGCTCAACAAGCTGTTCAAGCACACGTCGATGCAGCAGACGTTCGGCGTGAACATGGTCGCGCTGGTCGACAACGTGCCGCGCACGCTGTCGCTCCGCGAGGTGATCGGCCACTACGTCGATCACCAGCGCGAGGTCATCATCCGCCGCACCAAGTACGAGCTGCGCCGCGCCGAGGAGCGCGCGCACGTGCTCGAGGGCCTGCTGATCGCGCTGGCCAACCTCGACGAGGTGATCGCGCTGATCCGCGGCTCCCAGACGCCGGAGATAGCGCGTAACGGCCTGGTCGAGCGCTTTGAGCTGACCGTGGTCCAGGCGCAGGCCATCCTCCAACTCACCCTGAGCCGACTCACCGCGCTCGAGGCCGACAAGATCCAGCAGGAGCACAGGGACCTGGTCGAGCGGATCAAGGAGCTGCGCGAGATCCTGGGCGATGAGAGCAGGGTCAACGCGCTGATCAAGGAGGAGCTGTCGGAGATCGCCGAGACCTACGGCGACGACCGGCGCACCGAAATCGTCCACGCCGAGGGCGAGATCGACATCGAGGACCTGATCGCCGACCAGCAGATGGTGATCTCGATCACCCACTCTGGCTACATCAAGTCGCTGCCGCTCTCGACCTACCGCCAGCAGCGCCGCGGCGGCATCGGCGTGACCGGGATGGACATGAAGGACGACGACTACATCGAGCACCTCTTCGTCTCCTCCACGCACGACTACCTGCTGTTCTTCACCAACCGCGGGAAGATCTACCGGCTCAAGGTCTATGAGCTGCCCGAGGCCTCGCGCACCGCGCGCGGCCGGGCGCTGGTCAACCTGCTGCCGCTGCGCGAGGGCGAGCGGGTCCAATCGGTGCTCTCCACGCGCGACTTCAGCGAGGGGAAGTACCTGGTCTTCGCCACCCGCAACGGCATGGTCAAGAAGACCGAGTTCGGCGCGTACAACACCCCGATCAGGGCCGACGGGATCATCGCGATCAACATCCGCGACGACGACGAGCTGATCGCGGTGCGCCGAACGAGCGGGCACGACGACATCATCATGGTCTCGCGTTCGGGGCAGGCGTCCCGGTTCAACGAGGACCGGGTGCGTTCGATGGGCCGGGACACGAGTGGCGTGCGCGGCATGAACGTCTCGCAGAAGGGCAACTCGGTGTTGGCCATGGACGTGGCCCGCGACGACCAGGAGCTGCTCGTGGTGACCGAGAACGGCTACGGCAAGCGCACGCCGATCTCGGACTATCCGGTCAAGGGCCGCGGCACGATGGGCGTCAAGACGATCACCTTGACCGAGAACAAGGGCGCGCTGGCCGGCGCGCTGGTCGTGCGCGAGCATCAGGAGCTCGTCTTCATCTCCCAGAACGGCATGGTCCAGCGCACCTCGGTGCGCGGCATCAACCGCTACGGCCGCGCCTCGCAGGGCGTTCGCGTGATGAACATCCGCGACGACGATCAGGTCAGCGCGGTGGCGCTGGTGGTCGAGTCCGATGCGCCGACCGCCGCGACCGTGACCGACGAGGAATAGCCGATCCCGCCCCCCATCCGGGGGGCTCCCCGGCCGTTTCTTCGGGGGATTGCCGGGTGGGCGCTGAAATCGCTCAAGCGGCTCTCCCGCAATACCGATAAGCGGAGAAATGGGATCCGAACGGCCAGAACCGGGGGTGTCTGGGCCGCACCCCGAGGGCGCGCAGCAGATCGGGCGGCAGCTACCGCCGCGTCTGCGTCTGGGCCGGCTGGGTGTTCTGGTGGTTCTCGCGTGGCTGGCCGTGATGGCGGCGGGCGGCTGGCTTCTCGCCAGTTCCCTGGCGAGCAGTCGCCGGGCGATGGCGAGCCGCCTGGACGCGCGGACGAAGTACGCGGCCGCCTTCATCTCGATCTACGCCCATGACCTGCTGGCTCGTGAGAGCTCCACCGCGCGTAGCTGGTTCGCCGGCCAGGACGTGAGCCGGGACGCGCTCGAGCACGTCCGTGCCGCTCTGGGCATGAGCGGCGCCGTGCTCCTCGACACTCACGGCCGTGCCATCGTCACTCCTTCGCGCGCCGCCCAGCCGTCCGATGCGCTGCTGACCCGGCGCTACGGAACCTTCGCCGCCGCGGGCGCCGGCGATGCTTCGAGAATCTCGCTCGTCCAGGTCGGGAACGAGCCACTGATCACGTTCGCGATTCGCTATCCGACCGCGTCAGGTCCGCGCGTGCTCGCCGGCGCGTACGCGATCGATGACACCGTGCTGCCGACCGCGCTCTACCACATGCTCTCGACGCACGGCTGGCAGGCCTTCCTGATCGACTCGACCGGAGGTCGGCTCGCGGCCGGCCAGCCGGGTTCGCGGCCGGCCGACTCGGTGTCGTTCCAGGCCGACGTAGCCGGAACGCCGTGGCGCATCGTGGTCAACGATCCGCAGAGCCAGCTGTACGGCTTCCTGTACGGGCCTGGCCGGTGGGTGGGCTGGCTCGCTCTGGCTGGCCTCACGGTGGCCGGCCTGGCCATCATCCTGCTGATCGCCGGCCTCGCCCGGCAGCGCACCCAGCTGACGGACCTAAACGACGAGCTGGCGCGCCTGGCCGCGGTCGACCCGCTCACCGGCCTGCGCAACCGCCGCGCGATCGAGCAATACCTGCACGACGCGCTGAGCACCGCGCGCCGGCACGATCTGTCGCTGTCGCTGCTCGTGGTCGACGTCGATCACTTCAAGACCTTCAACGATCGGCTGGGTCACCGGAGCGGCGATGCCGTGCTCGCGCACTCAGCTCGCGTCCTGGACGGTGCGCTACGAGCCGAGGACGCCATAGGCCGGTGGGGTGGCGAGGAGTTCCTGGTCGTCCTCCCCGGCACCGACGAGCAAGGCGCGGTCCACGCCACCGAGCGCCTCCGCGCCGCCCTGGCCGCCGATCAGCCCGCGGAGGCCCAGGAGCACGCCCTGCCCGTGACCGTCACGATCGGCGTCGCCGAGTGGCAGCAGGAGGAGATGAACGAGCTGGTCGGCCGCGCCGACCGCGCCCTGTACGGGGGCAAGGCGGCCGGTCGCGACACGGCCCAGGTCTCGACGGTCATGGCCGTCCTGACCGAGGTCCCGGAGCCGACCTGATTCGGCCCCGGCGCGTCGATCGGACAGACGTCCGTCGCGCTCGAAGTCCGGGTGCGCCATCCGCTAATCTGCTCATCACCAGAGAAAGGAGGTGGTCCGACTGTCTGAAAGTACTTGCGGGACCCTGGAGGTGTCCGGCCGCTAAGCCGGAGGCTGACCCCGCCTAGCGGAGTCCCCCCGAGACACCGTCGGAGCGAGCGCCGGGAGTAGTCCCTCCGGCACGCACCAGTTCGCTTCGGTGATGCCAGTCAGTTGCGAAGGGCGCTGTATCCACAGCGCCCTTCCTCTTTCTGTAGGCGCTAGCTAGGCCGCCAGGTACTGCTGCCAGGCCACCGGGATCGTGGGGCTGGCCACGTGGATGAACACGGTGGCGTTTGGCGTGCGGGGCTGCTTGAGCAGGTTCATGCCGACCTGACGGGGCAGTGAGTCGCCCTTGCGACGGTTGCACGGGGCGCACGAGGCGACGATGTTGTCCCAGCTCGAGCCGCCGCCCTTCGAGCGCGGGATCACGTGGTCGACGGTGAGGTTGGAGCGCGAGCCGCAGTACTGGCAGGTCCAGTTGTCGCGGGCGAACACGGCGCGACGGGTGATCTTGCGCCGGTGGGTATCGCGCGGGATGCGCACGTAGGTGACGAGGCGGATCACCACCGGGCGCGACATCGTCCGCGTCGCCGAGTGCAGCTCCCAGTCACCGCGCTCGATCACCTCGGCCTTGTCCTTGAGCAGGAGGACCACCGCGCGCCGAACTGTGCAGACATTGATCGGCTCGAACGTCGCGTTCAATACGAGCACCCGGCCAACCTCACGTCCGCGTCGCTGGTGCTCGGGAGGCGACGCGGACCACACTGGCGCTGGTGCTGAGGTGGCCATGGCTGGTCGGCAGTTTACCGGTGCGTCTACCGGACAGATTGCGGTTCACGAGCCGTTCGCGCGCTCTTCACATGAAGCTCACGCGGCGAGGGCGAGGGCGAGGATCACGTGGCGGCGGCCGGGCGCCAGGATCACGCGACCGCGGCCGGGAACGACCCGAGCACGCGCAGCACCTCGACGTGGGCGCGCAGACCGGCCAGGGCGTCGGCCACGTGCGGCTCGACATCGCGCCCCTCGAGGTCGAGGAAGAACATGTAGCGCCCGAGTCCCTGCTTGCGAGGACGCGACTCGATCCGGGTCAGGTTCACCTCGCGGTTGGCGAACTCCGACAGGCAGTGGACGAGCCAGCCGGGCGCCTCCGAGCCCACGCCCCAGAACACCACCGCGGTCTTCCAGGGACCGAGGGGCGGCTGGGTCGACTCGGTCCCGCCCACCCCGCCCGGCGACGCGCCGACCGGGCCCAGCCACACGAACCGCGTCTCGTTGCCGGGCACGTCCTCCACGCCCGCCCGGAGCACGTGACACCGGTAGCGCTCGGCGGCTAGGCGGTTGCCGAGCGCCGCCCACCGCCCGTCGTGCTCGGCCACCGTGCGCACCGCCTCCGCGGTTGAGGCTCCCACCAGCACGGTCGCGTGGGGCAGCCGCGAGCGGATGAACCGGCCGCACTGGGCGGTGGCCTGCGGATGGGAGACGACGGTTTCGATCTCGGCCAGCTCGAGCGCGGTGCGCGCGATCAGGCAGTGGCGGATCGGGTGGACGACCTCGCCGAGGATCGCCACGTCCTCGGTCTCCATGGCCAGCGCGTCGAGCGTGGCGTTGACCGAGCCCTCGAGTGAGTTCTCGATCGGCACGAGCGCGCGCTGAGCCGACCCGAAATGCACCGCCATCACGGTGTCGTAGATCGTGGGCTGGGGGATCAGGTCCAGCCCGTCCTGGCCCGCGGTGGCGCTGATCAGCGCCTCCTGGGTGAAGGTCCCCTCCGGTCCGAAGTAGGCGACGCGCATCCCCCGAAGGACCCCCGACGGCCGGCGCTAGCCCGACTGCTGCCCGTCGGCCTCGAGCGCCCGGCGGATGGCCTCGTCTTCCTCGGGCGAGAGCTCGAGCTCGGGCTTGCCCTCGCGGACTTCCTTGGCGTACAGCCGGGCCTGATCGCGGTGGTGGATCGAGGACAGCACGACTCCCGAACGGTTGGCATCGAGCAGGGCAATCGAGGTGGACTGGCGGCCCGACATCTCGCCGTACGCGTCGTAGCGGATCAGCGCACGGTAGGCCACCGCGCCGTCGATCCGCCGCTCGGCCGTCCCCATGCGCCGGTCGAGTCGTTCGGCGGCGTCCTGGACGTACCCCGACAGCGTCTCGAACTGCTCCTGGAGCGCGGCCGCGTGCCCGATCAGGTCGCGCTCCTGATCCCCCAGGATCTTGCGCTGGCCCGCCCGGAGGCGGCGCAGCTTGAGGGCCAGGATCGCGCAGAGCAGGAGGGCCAGTAGTGCGACGGCGGCGGCGGCCATCGCGACGATCCCCGCCGTGCTGGTCAGGTTGTGCACTCGCGACAGCATACGATCACCTCGGGCCGTATCGGCACCTGACCTCCGGGGTGCGCGGCGCCGAGCCCGGCCGCCGGGCGACCGCTATTGGAAGTCGACCGGGAACGTCAGCGAGTTGTTCGCCTTGTTCTTCTCGCCCCGGACCGGAACGATCGTCGCGGTCAGCTGGTAGGAGCCCTTGGCCGGGATCTGGTTCAGCGTGACCTGGCAGCTGGTCGACTCGCCGGCCGTGGTCTGGGGCACCGTGGTCTGGCCGCTGTCCTTGGAGCCGCCGACCGTCACCTTGCAGACGACGTTGGTCTCCGTGTTCTGCCCGGTGTTGTCGAAATTCAGGGTGAAGGTGGGGGCGGGACTGGCCGGGATCGCATTGGTCGACCCCGTCTGCAGCTGGGTTCCGCCCACGCTCACGGTGTTCAGCTGATGGCCATGGCTACCGGGTGCGAGCGGTTTGTTGTTCTGAGTCGACGGGAGCGAGACGTTGAGCTGACCGGCGATGGTTTGCGGATCCAGCCACTCGATCGAGGGCAGGAACTGCCCCGAGTTGATCTGCTGTCCGCCCAGGCCACCCACGGTGATGCCGGCCGCGCGGAGCGCGCCGATGATCTCCGGCACGGTGTAGTCCTTGTAGAGCACGTCGGAGGCGTAGAAGCGAGCCATGTCTGAGGCGATCGAGTTGACCGCCTGCTGCGCGGTCTGGGACTGCAGAGCGGGCTGAACCTCCGCGGCGATGTTGTGGATCCCGTCGGCTCGCATCTGCAGCGCGCTCACGAAGTTCTGCTGGGCCCCCTTGACCTCGTCGGGGACGCTGAGGCCCTTCGCCTTGTTGAGCTGACCGGTGGCGTCGTTCCACGACTGGTTGAGGCTGGTCTGGAGCGAGGTCGGATCCCCGGTGGGGCCGGACAGGGCGCTGAAGAAGCTGTGCCCGGTGTTGACCGATTGGGCGTTCAGCGAGGCGACGCTGTTGTTGTAGTCCTTGAGCGCGTTGTTGCGTGCGTTGGATTCGCAGCTGTTCACGAGGACGGCGATCAGGATGATCGCCACCACGACGACGGCGGCCAGCACGAGGCGGCGCACGAGGATGGCCTGCTGTGGGGCCGGGCCGGGGCGTCGAGGGCCCCCGGTTGGTCGGCGCCTGCGCGGGGCCGTCCGTGACGCTGTACGAGTCTCCTCCGGCTCGTCGAAGAACGACACGCTTTGCTCGCTCCTTGGCGGAATCGGGAACGGTCAGTATGACCGTCAGGGCGGCGGTAAGACGATCCTGAACGGGTGCAGCCGCAGGGGAAGCGCCCGGTGACCTCGAAAAAGTGCACGTGCGCACGCGAATCCTGCACGGCTCACAGGCTCCGACGGCCCGGTCGCCCACCGATCGGACTGCCCGCGCGCCCACCGATCCGACTCGCGCGCCGACCGATCGGGCCGCTCGCGCGCCCACCGATCCGGCGGCCGAGGCCGAGCACCGGACCCTGCGCGCCCGCGACCTGCGCCAGCCGTCCGACGCCCCGCTGGTGCTCGGGCGGTACCGCCTGCGCCGGCGCCTGGGCACGGGCGGCTTCGCCACCGTGTGGCTGGCCCACGACGAGCGCCTCGACCGGCAGGTCGCGGTCAAGATCTTGCCCCGTGCGCGCGTGGCCGGGGGGCGCGCCGGGAGTGGCGGGGGGCGCGGCGGCACAGGCGAGGGGCACGCCGGCGCGACCGGTGGCCGCTTCGAGCGCGAGGCGCGGGCCGCGGCCCGGCTGGCCCACCCCGGCATCGTGACCCTCTACGAGGCGGCGGTCGACGACGAGGGCGCTTACCTGGTCTCCGAGCTCGTGCACGGGTCGACGCTCGACGACCTGCTCGCCGCGGGGCGGCTGTCCGATCGCGACATCGTCCGCATCGGCATCGCCCTGTGCGACGCGCTCGCCCACGCCCACGCCCACGGCATCGTCCATCGCGACGTCAAGCCGTCCAACGTGCTCGTGCCCGATCGCCCCACGACCCCGGCCCAGCTCGCCCGGCTGACCGACTTCGGGGTGGCGCGTGTGCTCGGTGGGGACTCTCTCACGCGCACCGGTGACGTGATCGGCACCGAGGCCTATATGGCGCCCGAGCAGGCGCAGGGCCTCCCGGCCGGCGCCGCCGCCGACGTGTTCTCGCTCGCCCTCGTGCTCTACGAGGGCCTCAGTGGCACGAACCCGATGCTCACCGGGGTCACGAGCCGCCGGGCCGCGCATCTGCCGCCGCTGCGCCGGCAGCGCCGGGAACTCCCGCGCGAGCTCGGGCACGCCATCGACCTGGCGCTGCGCCCGCGACCGAGCGAACGGGCAAGCCTTGCGGAGCTGCGCGCCGCGCTCGTGGCGAGCATCGGGCGGGTGGCCGACGAGCCGGGGGTGGTCGCCGCTCCGTGGCCCACTCGGACAATCGCGCGGACAGGGGCCCGGGACGACGACGCGCCGTTCAGGGAGCCCGCCGAAGACGCGATCGGCGATCCCGCGAGGTCCGGCCGCGGCGTTGGCACTCGAGCGCCCCGCCGTGAGGATGCCCTCCGCCGCGAGGATGCCGTCCGCCGCGAGGATGCCGTCCGCCGCGAGGATGCCCCCGTCTCGCTTCCCTTGCCCCGCCGCGCCCTGGCCGGCCTCGCGGCGGCGGCCCTCACCGCGTGGGTGGCGCACCACGTGCCCGGAGCCGCGGCCTTTCCCACAGCGCTCGCGGTCTGCCTCGCCGGCCTGCTCGTCGCCGTCCTCCCCCGGGCCGGGTGGGTGGTCCTGGCCACCGCCGCGGCCTCGGCGCTGATTGTCGCCTCCCGTCCCGGTGCGGCACTCGCGCTCCTCGCCGGAGCGATTGTGCCGATCGTCACGAATCCACTCGATGGCCCGGCCTGGCCGCTGGCCGCGGTGGCTCCGGCGCTGGGCTCCCTGGGGCTCGCGGCAGCGTGGCCGGCGCTGGCCGGCCTGACCCGCCGAGCCCATCGGCGCGCCGCGCTCGGCGCCACCGGCTACGTGTGGACCGCGCTGGTAACGAGCGGAATCGGGAGTGCGACCAGCCTGCCCGACGCGCTCCACCACGTGCTCGCGCCGCTCGCCACGATCGGCACGCCGATTGCCGCCGCGATCTGGGCCGCGGCCGCGCTCGCCCTGCCGTTCACGCGGAGCCGGCGCTGGCCGGCTCTCGAGTGCGTGCGTCTCGCTCTGTGGGCGACGACTCTCGCGCTGTCCACCCTGGCGGCCGAGCACCTCGCTGGGGCCGTGCCCACCAAGATGGTCTTCCTCGGCGCCGCCGCCGGTGCCCTCGTGACGTTCCTCATCAGGCGCTACGGGACCCGGTCAGCCCTGACCAGATCGGGGAACGATCGGGCCCCACTCGCGTAGCATGAAACGCGTCTGCGACGGGATGTCGCGGTCCACCCATGAGCGTCCTGAAGAACCTGGAAAACAAGATCGCCGGCCTGGTCGAAGGCACGTTCAGCCGTGCCTTTCGCTCGGAGGTCCGGCCGGTCGAGATTGCGCGCAAGCTGGCCCGGGAGATGGAGGAGCACAAATCGTTCTCGGTCTCGCGCACGTACGCGCCCAACGAGTACCGGGTGTTCCTGTCCCCGCGCGACCGCGAGCGCTTCGCCGGCTACGAGGCGGCGCTGACCGCCGAGTTGGCCGGCTACCTGCTCGAGCATGCCCGGCGCGAGCGCCTCACCCTGCTGTCGCGCCCGGTGATCGAGTTCGAGACCGACGACCGGCTCGGCCTCGGCGAGTTCGGCATCCAGACCCGAGTGGCCCAGCCCGAGGACGAGCCGGTGAGCGTGCCCAAAGAGGGGCAGTCGGGGCGCACGATGGTCTACAGCACCGCCGAGCGCTTGTCCGAACCGCTCAGAGACTCGGGTCCCACCCACCCGGCCCGCGCCGAGACAGCCCTGCTCCTGATCGACGGCAAGCGGGTGGTGATCAGCCCGGCCGGTGCCACGATCGGGCGCGGGCGGTCCTCGGACATCGTGTTGAACGATCCCAACGTCTCGCGCCAGCACGCCGAGATCCGCCCTCGTGGCGGTTCATGGGTCATCGCCGACCTCGGCTCGACCAACGGCTCGCAGCTAAACGGTCGCCGCCTCGAAGGCTCGGAAGTGCTCCGCACCGGCGACGAGATCGAACTCGGCGCCTCGATGATGACGTTCACCCTCGAGTAGGCCGACGACAGATGCTGGCGCCCGTCTCGGTAGGTCTCAAGTTCGGCTTCCTGATCGTCCTGTACCTGTTCCTGGTCTGGGTGGCCTGGAGCGCCCTGCGCGATCTGCGCCGGGGTCGGGGAGGCGTTGTGCGCGCCGACTCGGCCGCCCGTTACGACGCCACGGGCATGTACGACGCCGCGAGCAGCCTTGTCGAACCGGATGGCGACGGGTTCGAACCGCGTCTGACGGTCGAGCGCGCGGCGGGGCACGAGACTGGCAGCGCGTATGAAATTCCCACCCAGGGCGCTACTCTCGGCCGCGGAGACGTCGAGATCAGGCTCGACGACCCGTTCGCATCCACGCATCATGCCCGCATCTCGCGGGAGGGCCACGTCGTCGTGATCGAGGACCTCGGATCCACCAACGGCACCTACCTGAACGAAGAGCCCCTGACCGGCCCGCAGCCGCTGCATCCCGGCGACCGCATCCGGATCGGCGACTGCGAGTTCTCCTACGAGCAATGACCAAGATCGAGCCGCAACGGGAAGCCCTGTGATGATGCTGCGCGCGGCGGAGACCATCTGCAAGACCGACACCGGCCGTCAGCGCCGCGACAATGAGGACAGCGCGTTCGCCCGCGCGCCCGTGTTCGTGGTGGCGGACGGCATGGGTGGCGCGCAGGCCGGCGAGGTCGCCTCCCGGTTGGCCATCGAGGCATTCGAGCACGGCCTGCCCGACGACGGCAGCCCCGAGGAGCGGCTGGCCGCCCGGGTGCGCGAGGCCAACCAGCAGATCTACGAGCGCTCGCGAGCCGACCGGGGCCGCGCCGGAATGGGCACCACGCTGACCGCCGCGTACGTCGACGACGCCCACGTGGCGATCGCCCACGTCGGCGACAGCCGCGCCTACCTGTTCCGCGACGGGACGCTCCAGCGCCTGACCCAGGACCACTCCCTGGTCGACGAGCTCGTGCGCCGCGGCAAGCTGACCGAGGAGCAGGCGGCCGAGCATCCCCAGCGCTCGATCATCACCCGTGCGCTGGGCCCGGAGCCCGACGTGGAGGTCGACACGTGGACGTACCCGGCGCGCCCGGGGGACGTGATCCTGCTGTGCTCGGACGGCCTCACCTCGATGATCTCCGAGGAGCAGGTCCGGGAGGTCCTGGGAGCCCATCCCAGCCTGGACGAGGCGGCCGACGCGCTGATCCACGCGGCCAACGAGGCCGGTGGGCGGGACAACATCACCGTGGTCCTGTTCCGACTCGAGGAGCTCGGCGACGACGACGGAGCGAACGAGGACACGATGGTCGGCGTGGCGGTGCCGCCGCGCGCCACCGACTCCGATCGAGATGATGACGGCGGCGGGTCTCGAGGCATCGGCGAGCAGTCCGCGCTCGAGGCTCGCGGTCGCGGCGCGGTGGCGGTGGCACCGGCACCCTCGCGTCAGGCGCTGCAGCGCTCGCCACCCCCGCCCCGCGCTCGACGGCTCGAGCCCATCCCACCGGTCGCCGAGCGCCCCGAGAGGCGGTTCGCCAAGCCGGTCGCGGCGCTCCTGGCCACCTTGATCGTGCTGGCGCTGATCGGCAGCGCCGGCTACCTGGCCAGCCGCCAGCTGTACTTCGTCGGAACCAACGCCCAGGGCATCGTCACGATTTACCGCGGGTTCCCCTACGACCTGCCGTTCGGCGTGCCCCTGTATGAGACCTACTACGTCTCGGGGGTGCCGGCCGCAGCCATCCCGGCGCCGAGGCGGACCCAGCTGCTGAACAACGATCTGCGCTCGCAGTCGGACGCGACCTCGCTCGTGATGGACCTCGAGCAGGGGAGGATCTCGCCATGACCGGATTGATGGGGATCCCGCCCACCCCCATCCCACCCACCCGGAGCCTGCGGTGAGGCGAGGGCATGGGGGCAGGGGATGAGCGCGCGTAACCGCGAGCTGCTCGGGCTCGTTCCGGCATCGCTGCTGGTCACCGCCGGCTTCGCCGGGGTGTTCATCCAGCGCTCCAACGCGCTCTCGAACGTGTCGCTGACCTACGGCGCGCTGTTCCTGGGGCTGTGCATCGCCGCACACGTGTTCATCCGGATCACGCTGCCGCGCGCCGATCCCTACATGTTCCCGCTGATAGCCGTGCTGGCCAGCTTCGGGCTGGTGATGATCTACCGGATCGACCCCACCCTGGCCCGGCAGCAGGCGCAGTGGTTCGTGCTCGGGCTGATCCTGTTCGCCGGCACGATCCTCCTCTTCCGCGACTACCGCAAGCTCGAGCGCTACCGGTACACGATCGTGCTCGTCTCGATCGGGCTGCTCGTGCTCCCGCGTCTGCCCGGCATCGGGTACGCCGCCAACGGCGCGTACCTGGGCGTGCGGATCCCGGGCGTGTTCGTGTTCCAGCCCTCCGAGGTCTCGAAGATCGGCCTGGTCATCTTCCTGGCCAGCTATCTGCGCGACACGCGCCAGGTGCTCGTGCAGGGCGGACGCCGGATACTCGGGATCACGCTGCCGCCGCTCAAGCAGTTCGGGCCCGTGGTCGTGATCTGGGGGCTGGCCATGGCGATCCTCGTCGTGCTGAGCGACACCGGCTCCTCGGTCATGTTCTACGGCGGCCTGCTCGCGATGCTCTACGTCGCGACCAACCGCGTCTCGTTCGTGGTCATCGGCCTGATCGCCGCGGCGATCGGCTTCTGGTACCTCGGCACGCACATACCCCACATCCACGCCCGCGTGGAGACCTGGCTGCACCCGCTGAACCCGACCCTCTACCACGCCCCGCTGGGCAGCTACCAGGTGGCCAACGCGATGTTCGCCCAGGCCGCCGGGGGCTTGTTCGGCCAGGGCTTCGGCCGGGCCGCACTCACCACGATCAACGGGGGCCCGCTGCTCCCGGCGCCCCAGACGGACATGATCTACGCGGTCATCACCGACGAGCTCGGGCTGTTCGGCGCGGTGGCCGTCCTCATCACCTACCTGCTGTTCGTGGCGCGCGGGTTCAAGACCGCAATGCTGGCCCGGGACTCGTTCTCCACGCTGCTCGCCGTGGGGCTCAGCGCGATGTTCGCCCTCCAGGTGTTCGTGATCGTCGGCGGCGTGACGCGAGTGATCCCGCTCACCGGGGTGACGCTGCCGTTCATCTCCTACGGCGGTTCCTCGATCGTGGCCAACCTGGTGTTGGTGGCGCTGCTCCTGCTGGTCTCGGATCGCGCCCGGAGGCCCGAGTGAGCGGCCCGATCGTCCGCCTGTTTGGAGTCGTGGTGCTCCTGTTCGCGCTGCTCGTGGTGTTCACCTCGCGCTGGACGGTGTTCCAGGCCTCCTCGCTCAACAACAACCCGCTCAACGTCCGCACGCTGCTCGACGAGCTCCAGATCAAGCGAGGGCGAATCCTGGCCGACGACGGCAACACCGTGCTGGCCCGCTCGGTGGCCGCGCCGCAGAACACATGGACCCGCACCTATCCGACCGGGAGCCTGTTCTCCCAGCCGGTCGGCTACTCGATCGCCGCCCAGGGGCGCCAGGCCGGACTCGAGGAATCCCGAGGGCCGGAGCTCCGGGGGGTGCAGACCGGGCTGAGCTCGATCTTCGGACAGCTCGCCCCGCGCCCGGTCGGCGACGACGTCTACACGACGCTCGATCCCAAGGCCCAGAGGGTCGCCGTCTCGGGGCTGGCGGGCCGGACCGGTTCGGTCGTCGCGCTCGATCCGCGGACGGGGGCGGTGCTGGCCATGTACGCCAACCCGACCTACGACAACAACCACGCCGCCAAGCTCAGGCCGGGCGAGTCGGAGTTCAACAACTCCACCCAGGCCGCGTGGCCGCCCGGCTCGACGTTCAAGGTGGTCACCGCGGTGGCCGCGATCGACAGCGGCAAGTACACGCCGAACTCGGTGATCAACGGCAACTCGCCCAAGACGATCTCCGGAGTCCCGCTTCAGAACGACAACAACCAGAGCTTCGGCGACATCAGCCTGACCCAGGCGCTCACGTTCAGTGTCAACACGGTGTTCGCCCAGGTGGCGCAGAACGTGGGTCGGCCAACGATGACCAAGTACATGAAGCGGTTCGGCTTCTACTCCAAGCCGCCGCTCGACTACCCCTCGGCGCAGATCCGGGCCAGCGTCCCCATCGACTTCCACGGAAACGCCTTCCCCCCGGCAAGCCCGGATGAGGACATCGGCCGGATCGGGATCGGCCAGGGCGGCCTGCTCGTGACCCCACTCCAGATGGCGATGGTGGCGGCAGCGGTGGCCGACGGTGGCAAGCTGATGACCCCGCATTTCACCGACAAGGTGGTCGATCCGGACGGGCGTACCGTGAAGACGATCGACCCCACGGTCTACCAACAGGTCATGAAACCCTCCACAGCGGCGGCGCTGTCGCAGATGATGCGCCGTGTGGTCGAAGAGGGAACCGGACAGCCCGCGCAGCTCGGCGGCATCTCGGTGGCCGGGAAGACCGGCACCGCCTCGATCGGCGCGACCGGCTCCGGCCTCACCGAGCCGTGGTTCATCGGCTTTGCACCGGCTAACAACCCGAAGGTGGCGGTTGCGGTGACGGTCGCGCAGACCCAGGGTGGCTTCGGCGCCACGGTGGCCGCCCCGATCGCCAGGAACGTGATCCAGACACTTCTGGCAGAGGGCAAGTGATGGCCGGCCTCGGTCCCGGCACGATCGTCGACGACCGCTACAAGCTCCTCTCGCGGCTGGGCGCCGGCGGCATGGCCGACGTGTTCCTGGCCGAGGACGAGCAACTCGGTCGCAAGGTCGCGCTGAAGCTCTTGTATCAGCGGTTCGCCGAGGATCCGGGGTTCGTCGAGCGCTTCCGTCGCGAGGCCCAGGCCGCCGCCGGGCTCCAGCACCCCAACGTGGTCAGCGTGTACGACCGCGGCGCCTACGACGGGACCTACTACATCGCGATGGAGTACCTCCCGGGTCGGTCTCTGAAGCAGCTGATCCGTGCCGAGGCCCCGCTCGACCCGATCCGCGCCATCGACATCGCGCTGCAGATCCTGAAGGCCGCCCGATTCGCCCACCGCCGGGGGGTGATCCACCGCGACCTCAAGCCGCACAACGTGATCATCGACGACTCCGACAACGCCAAGGTCACCGACTTCGGCATCGCGCGTGCGGGCGCGTCGGACATGACCGAGACCGGCTCGATCATGGGAACGGCCCAGTACCTCTCGCCCGAGCAGGCCCAGGGCCATGCGGTAAGCGCCGGCTCCGACCTCTACTCGATCGGGGTGGTCCTGTACGAGATGCTCACCGGGCGGGTGCCGTTCGACGCCGAGTCGGCGGTCTCGATCGCGCTCAAGCACGTGTCCGAGGCGCCGCCCCCGATGAGCGTGCTCAACCCCGAGGTCCCGCCCGAGCTCGACCAGATCGTGATGTGGGCGCTCAACAAGAACCCGGTCGATCGCCCGGCCAACGCCGACCAGTTCATCACCGCGCTCGAGCAGGCGCGGACCGCGCTCCTTTCCGGCGAGCGCGGCCAGCGCACCGCGAGCATCGCGGCACTGGCCGGTGTCGCGGCCGGGCGGTACGCCACAGCCGCGGCGATCAGCGCCCCGCCGACCGCCCCGCCGCCCGGCACGGGACCGTTCGACGTGATCGACACCGGGATCGAGCCGCCCGAGGAGGAGCCGCCACACCGACGCGCGCTGTGGCCCTGGATCGTCCTGCTGCTGGTGCTCCTGCTGGCCGGCGGCGGGGTGGCCGCCTACCTGCTCCTCCGTCCGGTCAAGCAGGCGGTGCCGCCAGTCGTCGGGGAGCCGTTCTCCGCCGCGCAGGCCCAACTGCAGAACGACGGCTTCACGGTGAGCCAGCTGCAGGTCACCAATGCCAAGTCCGCGGGCACGGTGATCGCCCAGAACCCGCTGGCCGGGCGCAAGGTCAAGCAGGGCTCGAACATCTCGCTCACGATCTCCTCGGGCCCCGGGAACACGACGGTGCCGACCGTGGTCGGCGAGACGCTCCAGCAGGCCAAGTCCTCTATACAGATCGCCAACCTCAAGGTGGGCAGGGTCGTTCATCAGACGAGCACGCAGTACGTCAAGGGTCAGGTGACCGGCACCAGCCCAGCCGCCGGGGCCCAGCCGCCGGTGGCCACGCCCGTGACGATCTTCGTCTCGAGCGGACCGCCGGCCGTGCAGGTGCCTGACGTGACGGGCGAGGACGTGGGGCAGGCCAAGTCCACACTCGAGGGCCGCAACTTCCTCGTGACGACAACGCCGTCGGTAACGAGCACGGCGACGCCCGGAACCGTCCTCAGCCAAAGCCCCGTCGGCGAGAAGTTCGCCGCCAGCGGGTCGACCGTGAACCTGGTCGTGGCCAAGGCGCCACCCACGGTCGCCGTTCCCAACGTTGTCGGCAAGACGCGCGGCGCAGCCGAGGCGGCGCTGGGTGCCGCCGGCTTCCCGGCCACGCCGCAGCCGCAGACCGTGACCAACCAGAGCCAGAAGAACGTCGTCCTCAGCCAGACCCCGACCGCGGGGACCCAGTCCAAGAAGGACACCAACGTGACCATCGTGGTCGGCAAGTACGTGGCCCCGACGCCGACCACCACGACGACGACCACTACGCCGACCACGCCGACCGGCACGACCTCGGGCAAGAAGAAGAAGTGAGGCCCGCTCGTGTTGCGGTGCTCGGCGGGGGCCGCTCGTCCGAGCACGAGGTGTCGCTCGCCTCGGCGGCGTCGGTCCGCGAGGGCTTGCGGGATGCCGGGCACGATCCCGTCCCGATCGAGGTCGGTCGCGACGGCGTTTGGCGGCGTGACGGCGCGGTGGTCGCGGTGAAGCCCGGGTGCGGGCTCGACGGCGTGGACGTGGTGTTCCCGGTGCTGCACGGGCCGTTCGGCGAGGACGGCACTGTGCAGGGGCTGCTCGAATGCCTCGACGTCCCCTATGTGGGGGCCGGCTTGCTCGCCTCGGCCCTGTGCATGGACAAGGTGATGTTCAAGGAGTTGATGAGCCATGCCGGGCTGCCCCAGGTCGACTACCGGGCGGTCCGAGCCGAGGAGTTGGTTTCCGACCGCGGCGGCGTGCTGGCGCGCCTGCAGGCGCTCGGCCTACCGATGTTCGTCAAGCCGGCGCGCCTGGGCTCCTCGGTCGGGATCGTCCGGGTAGCGGCCTTTGAAGAGCTGCCGGCGGCCCTCGAGACTGCGTTCGAGCACGACGACCTGGCGATCGTGGAGGCGGTCGCGCGGGGGCTCGAGGTGGAGTGCTCGGTGCTCGGCAACGGCGATCCGGTCGCCTCCGAGCCGGGCGAGATCGTGCTGGGCGCGGGGGAGGCGGGCTGGTACGACTACGAGGCCAAGTACACGCCGGGCGGCATGCAGCTGGTCGTGCCCGCGCGGGTGCCGCCCTGGGTGCGCGAGAGCATCCAGGAGATGGCCGTACGAGCCTTCCAGCAGGCCGGGTGCAGCGGACTGGCCAGGGTCGACTTCTTCATCGAGGGCGAGCGCGTCCTGCTGAACGAGCTCAACACGATGCCCGGCTTCACCACGACGAGTGTGTACGCATCGCTGTTCGAGGCCAGCGGCGTCCCCTACGCCGAGCTGCTCGACCGCCTGGTCCAGCTCGCCTTCGAGCGTCACGCAGCGGGTCACCGCCGGCGTCATTAATCTGCCTGCATGAGCGAGATCGAGTCGGTGGCCGTCGTCGGCGGCGGGTTCATGGGCACCGGAATCGCCGAGACCGTGGCGGTGGCCGGCATGCAGGTGATCGTGCGCGATGTCGACGAGGCGTCGCTGAGCCGTGCTGGAGAACGGATCGAGACCTCGCTGGCGCGCGCCGTGCGCGGCGGCAAGCTCGACGACACTTCGGCTCGGGCGGTGCGCGAGCGGATCGAGCTGACCACCAGCCTCGAGACGGTCGGACAGGCCGACCTGGTGGTCGAGGCCGTGCCCGAGGACGCGCGGCTCAAGCTGTCGGTCATGGAGGCGATCGACAACGTGGTCTCGGACGGTGCGATCGTCGCCTCCAACACGTCCTCGATTCCGATCGCCGAGCTCGCCCAGGCCGTCAGCGATCCCACGCGCGTGCTCGGGCTGCACTTCTTCTCGCCCGTTCCGGTGATGATGCTGGTCGAGGTCGTGGTCGCGCTCGACACGAGCGAGGAGACGGTCGGCCGGGCCCGGCGGTTCATCGAGCGCCTGGGCAAGCGCCCGATCGAGACCAAGGACCGCTCTGGGTTCATCGTGAACATGTTGCTCGTCCCCTACCTGATGGCCGCGGTGCGGATGTACGAGGACGGCTTCGCCTCCCGCGAGGACATCGACAACGGAATGAAGCTCGGCTGCGGTCACCCGATGGGCCCGCTCACCCTGTGTGACTTCATCGGGCTGGACGTCCTGTACGCGGTCTGCGACTCGCTCTACGAGGAGTTCAAGCGCGACGAGTACGCACCGCCGCCGCTGATGAAGCGGATGGTGGCCAGCGGACGGCTCGGGCGGAAGTCCGGGCGCGGCTTCTACGAGTACGGCTAACGCGTCAGGTGGTACAGGGCCACCTCGTTGATCGCCGCCAGCAGCCTGCCGGGCGGCAGTGAGGTGATCCAGACCAGGTAGTAGCGGTAACCGGTCTTGCCGGGGGAGAGCTGGATCGGCTGCTTGCGCTGCACCGAGGCGATATCGGCCAGCTTGCTCCAGCCGCCGGGACCCGTGTTGAACACGGCGGGATCCGGTGGCGAGCTCGAGCCGTAGATCTGGGCGTGGTAGCCCGGAGTCTGGGTGTAGAGCACGAGTTCGCGCGCGGCCACCGGTCGGCTCATGTCGACGTACAGGCCGACGCCGCGCTTCTGGAGCGAGCCGTTGTAGTAGTGCTCGGTCAGCCACGGGGTGTTCACGTTGCCGTCGATGGCGTAGCCGACCAGATTGGGATTCTGGTTCTTCGGGCCGCTGATTGCGTCGGGGTTGTAGTCGTGCGCGCAGCTCGAGCAGGGACGGATCTGGGCGAGATGCGACGCGGGCGGCTTGACATCCAGCTTCGGCGCCTCCCTGTGGGTTCGGGTGGCCAGGACCCAGGCCACGACCCCGCCCGCGATGGCCAGCGGAAGCAGCATCAGGATCACCGCCCGCGCCCGGTGGCGGATCCGGAACGGGATTCGACCCTGGGTCTGGGAGGGCAGGGTCCGCAGCACGCTGGTCACCTCGCCGGTGGCGCTGCCGGCGCGCGCGGTCTCGATCGCCAGCGCGTCCTCCAGGTCGGCGATCAGCTCGGCGTCGTCGGCGTAGCGGTCCTCGAGGCGCTTGGCGGTGGCGGCGTCGAGGACCGAGGCCAGCGCCGCTGACACCTCGGGACGCTTGGACTGCACGTCCGGGAGCTGCTCACGGACGTGCTTCATGGCCACCGCCACCTGGTTCTCGCCCTTGTAGGGCACCTCGCCGGTCAGCATCTCGTAGAGCACGATGCCCAGCGAGTACAGGTCGGACTGGCCGGTCACGTGGCGGCCGAGGGCCTGCTCGGGCGAGACGTAATCGGTCGTGCCGAGCACGCGCCCGTCGGCCGTGAGTCCCTCCTCGTCCATCGTGCGGGCGATCCCGAAATCGGTGACCTTGGCCGAGCCCTCCTCGTCGATCAGAACGTTCTGTGGCTTGACGTCGCGGTGGACGATGTGCCGGGCGTGGGCGGTGCCGAGCGCCCGCGCGATCTCGATCGCGTACGCCACCGCCTCGGTGATGGGCAGACGGCCGTTGCGGCGGATGCGCTCCTTGAGCGTCTCGCCCTCCACGTACTCGAACACGATGTAGGGCCGCCCGTCGTCCTCGCCGTAATCGATCACCCCCACGATGTGGGGGTGCGAGAGCTGCGCCACCGCCCGGGCCTCGCGGCGGAAGCGCTCGAGCTGGTCCGAGTCGCTGGCGATCTCGCGGTTCATCAACTTGATCGCCACCGGCCGCTGGAGGGTCTCGTCGGTGGCGCGGTAGACCGTCGACATTCCGCCCGCACCGATCCGTGCTTCGAGCCGGTATCGACCGTTGAGCGTGGTCCCGAGCAGCGTGCTCATCGTGTGATCTCTATTTTCGTCGAGATTGCCGTGATTCACACCTACTACTACACCGATCCTGTCTGCCCTTGGTCCTGGGCGCTCGAGCCGGCCCTACGCAAGCTGACGGTCGAGTTCGCCGGGGCGTTCGAGGTGACGTTCGTGATGTGCGGGATGTCCCGGGAGGTGGGCGACCCGAGCCACCTGATCGGCGAGATGCTCGAGGCCTCGGACGCGAGCGGAATGCCGGTCGACGCGCGGCTGTGGCTCGCGGGGGCGCCGCGCAGCTCGCACCCGGCCTGCCTGGCCGTCAAGGCGGCCTCCGAGCAGGGCGATCCGGCGCCTTATCTGCGCCGGCTGCGCGAGGGCCTTCAGTGCCGGCGGCGCAAGCTCGACACCGCGGACGCGCTCGTCGAGGAGGCGCGGTCGATTCCCGGGCTCGACGTGGACCGGTTGCGGCTGGGCTTGGCCTCCCACGGGGTCTTGGAGGCATTTGCCGCCGATCTCGATCGTTGCGGCGCGGTCTCGCCCGAGCATCACTCGGAGGGCAGCGACCGGGTCAAGCTCCCCTCGCTGGAGTTCGTGGGCGCGGACGGTTCGGTGCACGGGGTCTACGGACCCTCCGACTACTCGGCGCTGCGGGCCGCGGCGGTGGCGGCCGGCGCTGAGCCCGCCGGTGGCCCCGGGGCCGGCGGCCGGATCTCGGTCGAAGACGCCTTGCGGCGCTTCGGCACCATGGCCACGTCCGAGGTGGCCGCGGTGTGCGATCTCCCGGGCCCGCGCGCGCCGGCCGAGCTGTGGCGCCTGGCTCTGGAGTGGCGGGTCAAGGCCGAGCGCCTCGGCACCGGGCACCTCTGGTCGCTGGCCTGAGTGGGTCACAACACCCCACTCGGCCCTCCACTCGAGGTGAATGAGGATTCAGGCACGCATGTGGGTCACGACCGCACGCTTGACCGCCACGCGGCGCCGAGTGTGGCCTTATGACCCAGCGTCGCGGGCCAGGCGGCGGGCGATCAGACCCGCCAGCGCGATCCGGTAAAGCGCGTAGGGCAGCAGCGAGCTGTCGCGCTCCAGGGCCCGGATCAGCCGGGTCGAGCCCAGCGTCGACACGAAAGCGGCGAGCGCGCCGGCCGCGAACGGAACCGCGGCCCCCGCCGGCAGACCCCGCGAGTGGAGCCGAACCCCCTTCAGAACGGTGGCGCCCGCGATGATCGGCAGGGCCGCGTGCCGGGACAAACGGTTGGCGTCCACTCGCGTGAACCGCCGCCACCGGGCCGCGGCGAGCGTCGCCCCGTTCCGCGACACGCCGGGGATGAGTGAGCAGGCCTGCGCCACGCCCAGCCACAGCGCGTCGGCGGTGCCGGCCTCCTCGGCCCCGCGCTCCTGGGGGGCGCGGTCGGCGAACGCCATGGCCAATGCCCCCGCGACCAGGCCGGCGGCGACCGTGGGAGGCGTGCCGAACCGCCGCTCGATCGCCCGCTCGTAGCGGTAGCCGAAGAACGCCGGTGGCGCGAACGAGAGCCCGATCTGCCACACCCGGCGCGGACTCAGCCCGCTCACCGCGTCGCTCACTTCACGCCGCAGGCTGATCAGCAGGGCGGCGGCGGTCCCGGTGTGCAGCGCAACCTCGAAGGACTTGCGCAGCTCGTCGTCGAGCCGGCGGTGGTTCCAGCCGGCCAGCCAGGGCACCACCGCGATGTGGCCTGAGGAGGAGATCGGCAGCAACTCGGCCGGTCCGTGCAGCGCGCCCAGCGCGACGGCCTGCCAGATCGGGAACTCCGGCGGCTCGTCGTCGGAAGGGGAAGGCGCGCGCGCTGGCAGTTCCTCGACCGTGCCAACCGCGCGCAGCACCTCCTACGCCACGGCGGTTGGATCGCCGCGCCGGTTGCGCGTGAGCCGGACGATCAGGTAGGCGATCGCGGCCACGAGCAGTGCCGCCGCCACGTAGTCGACGTACTCGAGGTTGTGCCGCCAGCTCTCCCAGTTGCTCCCGACCGCCTTGCCGAGCACGCCGAGTGCGCTGATCCAGACGATCGATCCGATCGTCGCGAAGGCCAGGAAGCGGAGATATCCCATCCGGGCCACGCCGGCCGCGTACGGGAACGCGGCGCGGGCGAACGGGATGCACCGCGAGGCGACGATCATCGGTGCGCCATAGCGATCGAACCAGCGGTGGGCGCGGTCGAGGCGCTGGGTCGAGATGTGCAGCTTGTTGCCGTGCCGCTCGACCAACTCGCGGCGCCCGTAGTAGCCGATCGCATACGCGATCGACGCGCCGAGCATGTCGCCCAACACGCCGAACACGATGATCCCGAACAGCGTGAGGTGGCGCTGGAACACGTTGAAGCCGGCGAACAGCATCGTGGGCTCGGATCCGGGCACGCCGACCACCCCTGAGGCCAGGGTCATCGCGGACACGCCGGCCAGTCCAAGGTCCCGGATGATGTGCGTGGCCAGGGTGACCAGCGAGTCGGTGACCGACGCCGGCGCAAGCAACAGCAGCACGCGGCAAGCGTAGCGGCCGCTGCCGGATCGGCGATCGAGGCCGCGGATGAGGGTTTGCTCACCCGCCGTCCAATGCACAATGGGCGCGATGCGGATCTGGATCGACCTGACGAACTCGCCCCACGTCCTCGTGATGCGGCCCGTCATCGACGAGCTGCGCGAGCGCGGCCACGAGGTCGAGGTCACCGCGCGCGACTTCGCGCAGACGCTGGGCCTGCTCGAGCGCTTCGGGATCGCGAACACGGCGATCGGCCGCCACCGCGGCGGGCGGATCGGCGCTAAGGCGAGGGGGCTCGCGGAGCGCTCGTACGAGCTCGTGAGGTGGGCGCGCGGCCGGCGCTTCGACCGCGCGCTCGGCCACGGCTCAAACGACATAACCATCGCCGCGGCGCTGCTGCGCATCCCATCCGCCACGACGTTCGACTACGAGTGGGCCACGGTCCAGCACAACGTCAACTGCCGGCTGGCCGCCGCCGTGGTGGTCCCCGACGCGATCCCGCCCGAGCGCCTCTACCGCTACGGCGCCCGGGGAAAGGTCCGCGCCTACCCCGGGCTCAAGGAGGAGTACTACCTGGCCGACTTCGAGCCCGATCGCGGGATTCTCGCCGGCCTCGGGCTCGACCCGGCGCAGCCGATCGCGGTGGTCCGCACGCCGCCCGCGGTCTCGCTCTATCACCGCTTCGAAAACGACCTGTTCGCCGGGGTGCTCGAGCGGCTGACCGACGTGCAGACCGTGGTCCTCCCGCGAACCGCCGAGCAACGCGCCGAGCTCGAGCGACACGGTGGCTTCATCGTCCCGGAGCGCGCGATCGACGCCCAGTCGTTGATCGCCTACGCCGACGTCGTGGTCTCCGCCGGCGGGACCATGAACCGCGAGGCGGTCGCGCTCGGGACGCCGGTCTACACGGTGTTCGAGGGTCGCCTCGGGGCGGTCGACGAGCGCCTCATTGCGGAGGGTCGGCTCAGGCGCCTGACCAGCCCGGATCAGCTCCAGACCGCCAAGCGAGCCGCGCCGAACAACGCCATTGAACGAGTCCGGCGCGACCCCGGCGTGCTCGCCGAGCTGCTGATCGGGGCGCAACCTTGAGCCGCCGGGCCGTGTTAGGGTCCGCAACCCGCCTGAGGAGGTAGCCCCGTGTCTGGACTCTTGCCCAAGCTTCGACTGCCGGTCGTCGTCGCCGCCCTCGCGTGCGTCGCGGCGCTGGCGCCGGCCGCCGCCCAGGCTGCCCCGATCGGGGCGTACACCACCAAGGGCGCCTGGAGCTTCGTCTCGGCGCCGAGGCTGCACCCGCCGAAGCTCAGCACCGACGTGAAGACCCAGCGGGGCCTCGCGCCGGGCTACTTCATGACCGGGGTGTTCAAGAACCTGACGGTCAACAAGCCGATGACGGGCCAGAGCGGGCCGCTGATCCTCGACCAGAACCTCCAGCCGGTGTGGTTCGACCCGATCGGCGTGAATGCGCTGGCGGCGAACCTGAGCGTCCAGACCTACAACGGCAAGCCGGTGCTGGCCTGGTGGCAGGGAACGGTCAGCTCGAGCGGGGTGACGACCAGCGGCCAGGACGTGGTCGTCGACCAGCACTACCGCCACGTCGCCACGCTCAAGGGCGCCGACGGCTGGGTCATCAGCGAGCACGAGCTGGTGATCAGCGGCCACAACGCGTGGGTCACCGCGTATAAGAACGTCCCGATGAACCTCACCCCGTACGGCGGGTCCGCGAACGGCCAGGTGCTCGACGCGGCCGTCCAGGAGTACGACCTCCAGACCGGCCAGCTGCTCTACACGTGGGATGCGCTCAATCCGGGTGGCACGCCCAACATCCCCCTGACCCAGTCACAACAGAAGCCCTTCCCGGGGATCGCCTGGGACGCCTACCACATCAACTCGATCCAGCTGACCGGCAACGAGACCTTCCTGGTCTCGATGCGCAACACATGGACGGCCTACCTGGTCAACCGGCTCACGAGCGGGATCGAGTGGAAGGTCAGCGGCAACCCCAGGAACAGCACGTTCGCGCTACCGGCCAAGGCTCGGTTCCAGTGGCAGCACGACGTCCAGCTGCACAACGGCAACGTGCTCAGCGTGTTCGACGACGCCTGCTGCTCCTTCGCGAGCATCTCCGGTGGGCACGTCAAGTTCGGCAAGCCGAGCGGACCCTCGCGAGGGCTCGTGATCAAGCTCAATCTGACCAAGCACACAGGCAGCTTCGTCGGCCAATACCTCCGCGCCAAGAACTTCAACGCGGCATTCCTGGGCAACGCGCAGCTGCTGCCTGGCGGCAACGTGGCGCTCGGCTGGGGCTCGACGCCGTTCTTCTCCGAGGAGAACAGCAAGGGCAAGATCCTGCTCGACGCTGTATGGCCCGGTCTCGACCTCAGCTATCGCACCTACGTCCAGAAGTGGACGGGCATCCCGTTCTTCCCGCCGACCGGGGCGGTGCGCGACAATCAGGGTAAAGGCACCGTGTACGCGAGCTGGGACGGCGATACCCAGGTCGTGAGCTGGAAGGTCCTGGCCGGTTCGAGCGCCAAGAGCCTGAAGGCGGTCGCGAGCAAGACGAAAACCGGCTTTGAAACGACGATCCCGCTTACGAGCTCGTTCAAGGTCTACGAGGTGCAGGCACTCGACGCCCACCACCACGTGTTGGGCACGTCCAAGACGTTCCCGACCAAGAGCTCGCCCAACTCCGGGTTGCCGCAGGGCTACTAGAAGCGATCGTGAGGGCGGGCGGCGTGAGCACTAGCACGCGCCGCACCGCCTGGGCGCTGTGCCTCGTGGCCCTGCTGTGCCTGTGCGGTGGGGGCGCCGCTGGCGCAAAGGCCAAGACCACGACGAAGACCAAGCACCCGCCGCCGGCCAAGAAGCCGGCCGGCCCGCCGCCCGTCTACGTGTTCCCGGCCCCCGGCAGCCACTTCGCCTCGCCCGGCACCCAGATCGCCTTCCGCGGCCTGCCGGTCGGGCGGCTCGGCACCCTCACGGTGACCGGGTCGGCCAGTGGACCGCATACGGGCACCGTTGAGCCGGACTCCGACGGCGACGGCGGCAGCTTCATCCCGTCCGCGCCGTTCGCCGCCGGCGAGACGGTCACCGTGAGCACCTCGCTCAATCTGGAGGGCTCGCACACCGGCAGCTACGAGTTCCAGGTCGCGACGCCGGCCGCGCCTCTCCCGTTCGCGCACCGACCGGCTGCGCCGCGGGTCAACGGCGACGTGTGGTACTTCCGCTCCCGCCCTGATCTCGTGCCCGCCGCGGTCACCATCACCAAGCATGATCCGGACGCCGCGGGCGACATCTTCATCGCTCCGCAGGTCGGCCCCGTCCAGCAGGGCCCCGAGATCATCGGACCGGGCGGCGGGCTGATCTGGTTCTACCCGCTGCCGACGGACTACGCCGCCACCGACTTCCGGGTCCAGACCTACCAGGGGCGGCCGGTGCTGACCTGGTGGCAGGGCAACGAGAGCGCCGGCGTCGGCATCGGGCAGGACATCATCATGAACAGCTCCTACCAGGTCGTGAAGACCGTCTCGGCCGGCAACGGCCTGTCCGCCGACCTGCACGAGTTCCAGCTCACATCGCGCGGCACCGCGCTGATCACCGCTGAGTACCCGGTGATCGTCAACGCCTCCTCGGTCCGCGGCTCCACCAATGAGGTGGTCCTCGACTCGGTGGCGCAGGAGATCGACATCTCCACCGGGCTGGTCCTGTTCCAATGGGACAGCCTCGACCATGTTCCTCTGAGGGCCGGCTACACCATCCCGCCGAACGCGCCCAAGAAGAAGAGCCACAAGAAGCCGGTGCCGAACGGCTCCTGGGATCCCTACGACTACTTCCACGTGAACTCGATCGGGCTCGACCGCGACGGCAACGTGGTGATCTCGGCCCGCAACACCTGGTCCGTTTACAAGGTCAGCTACCACACCGGCGGGGTCATCTGGACGCTCGGTGGCAAGCGCTCGAACTTCAAGTTCGGACCGGGCGCGGCGTTCGCCTTCCAGCACGACGTCCGGATACAGGCCGCCGGCGATCGGCTGCTCTCGATGTTCGACGACGGCGCCGGGCCGCCCTACGTGCACTCGCAGTCGCGCGCGCTCACGCTGCGGCTGAACCTCAAGCAGCGGACCGCCACCGTGGCCACCCAGCTCAAACACTCGCCGCCGCTGCTCGCGGCCTTCGAGGGCGACGACCAGACGCTGTCGGACTCCGACGACTTCGTCGGCTGGGGTCAGGAGCCGTACTTCAGCCAATTCAATGCGGCAGGCAAGCTCGTGTTCGACGGGCGCTTCGTGGACTCCAATTTCAGCTACCGGGCGTACCGCTTCACCTGGAACGCCACCCCGTCCACGCCCCCGGCGCTGGCCGCCTCCCGCGATGGCCGCAAGATGACGGTCTGGGCGAGCTGGAACGGGGCGACCGGCGTGCGCTACTGGCGGGCTCTGGGCGGTCCCAGCCCGAGCGCGCTGCGGCCCGTGGCCACTACGGACAAGCGAGGCTTCGAGACCGTGCTCCGGGCTCGGGCCACCGCCTACGTGCAGGTCGTGGCGCTCGGCGCCAAGGCCCGACCGCTGGCCCGATCGGGTGTGATCAAGGTCGGCGGCTGACGGAGTCGGCCGTCAACCGGGCTGGCGGCTAACCGGGTCTTAGTCGGAGAAGACGGGATCCTGACTACAATCTCGGCCGCATGCGGCGGCGGATTAGATCCGCGGCCTTCCCCGTCCATCGCCATTCGGTGCCCCAGCTGCTCGTGGACGGGATTCTGGTCGCGCTCGCTTACTACCTTGCCTTCCGGCTGAGATTCGAGGACGGGCTGGGCGGCACCAACGATCGCTACGGCGATCTGCTCTCGCACACGATCCCCTGGGTGGTTCCGCTCACGCTGGTGGTCCTGGCCGCCTTTGGCCAGTACCAGCGCCTATGGACGTTCGTGGGCCAGCGCGACTACGAGGCGGTCGTCAAAGGCCTGGTCGTGGCCACCCTCGTGATCGAGGGCGCGATCGCCTTCCTGCATCCGGTGACCACCACGGTGGGCTTCCAGGCCACCGCGGTCAACCTGCCCGGGAGCGTGATCGTGCTGTTCTTCCTGCTCGCGCTGGCCTTCCTGATCGGGGGGCGGTTCCTCGTGCACCTGGTCGTCGAGGGCCGCGTGCGCAGCTTCCGCGCGGCCAAGGGGGCGCGCGACGCGCTGATCGTGGGCGGCGGCGACGGCGGCCGGCTGGTCGTGCGCGAGCTGATCCGCAACCCGCAGCTGCGCCTGCGCCCGGTCGGGTTCGTGGACGACGACCCCCGCAAGCTGGGGGTCAAGGACGAGCACGGCCTGAAGGTCCTCGGCACCACCGAAACCGTGGACTTCGCGCGCGTGCTGGATGAGTCCGAGCCCGACGAGGTGGTGATCGCGATCCCCTCCGCGCCTGGCACGTTGCGCGCCCGCGTGGCGGCCGCCTGCCGCGAGCGCGGCATCCCGGTCCGCACCACCCCCACCGTGTTCGAGCTGCTCCGGGACAGCACGGGCCATCTGAATGTCACACGCCAGTTGCGTGAGGTCCGCGTCGAGGACATCCTCGGCCGCGAGCCGGTGCGGATGGAGATCGAGCGAGTCGGCGCGTATCTCTCCGGACAGGTGGTCATGGTCACCGGCGCGGGCGGGTCGATCGGCTCTGAGCTGTGCCGGCAGATCGCCCGAGTGGCGCCCCGGGCGCTGATTCTGGTCGACCACGCCGAGGACAACCTGTTCGAGATCCGGCGCGAGCTCGAGGAGGATCGCCACTTCCGGATGGCGGTGCCGGTCCTGGCCGATTGCAGGGAAGAAGAGCGGATGCGCGAAGTCCTTTCCGAGCACCGGCCGAGCATCCTGTTCCATGCGGCCGCCTACAAGCACGTGACGATGATGGAAGTCAATCCCGTCGAGGCGATTCGCAACAACGCGCTGGCCACGCGCGTGATGACTCGCATCGCCGCCGAGACCCAGGTGGGCACCTTCGTGCTGGTCTCGACCGACAAGGCGGTCAAGCCGGCCACCGTGATGGGCGCGTCGAAGGCGCTCGCCGAATGGGCGGTCGAGGCGGCCGCGCTGCGCTATACGAGCACTCGCTACGCCACCGTGCGATTCGGGAACGTGCTCGGCTCGTCGGGCTCGGTCGTGCCGATCTTCCGGCGCCAGATCGCCTCCGGCGGCCCCGTGACGGTCACCGACTCGCGGATGAAGCGCTATTTCATGACGATCCCCGAGGCGGTCCAGCTGATCATCCGGGCCGGCTCCCTGAGCGAACGCAGCGGCGAGGTGTTCGTGCTCGAGATGGGCGAGCCGGTGCCGATCATCGAGCTGGCCGAGACCATGATCCGGCTGTCCGGCCTCGAGCCCGAGCGCGACATCGCGATCGAGATCGTGGGCGCCCGACCCGGCGAGAAGCTGCACGAGGACCTGTTCAACCCGTACGAGCGCCTTCAGCCCACGCCGGCCCAGAAAATCCTCCGTGCGGCGCGCGAGCCGCTCGACCCGCAGTCCGTGGAGAGGATCTTCGCCGAGATCAACCTGCTGGTGCTGGAAGGCGACGCCGCGGCACTGGCCCAGCACGTGGCGAAGCTGTCCAGCTCGCGGGAAGCGGTTCCCCGCTCCTCAGCGCGCGAGTCAGACCCCAGGCTCCCCCGACTTCCCACGTAGACTGGCCCTGCAAATGGCTCAGGTTCCGTTCGCTCTCTCGGTCCATCACTTCATTTCGTCGGTCGGAGCCGATGTCGGTTTCGCCTCGTTGATCGGGCTGGCTCTCCTCGTGCTGCTGTTCTTCTCGCAGGCCCGGGAGACGGCCACCTTGCGCGGCCGAGCCGACGAGGCGGCGCTGAGGATCCGGGAGCTCGAGGCCGAGCTGGCCGAGATGGCCGAGCAGGTCGCGGCGATCCCGGCGGAGATCTCGGTCCGGGCGGCGAGCCCGCGCGTGGCCGCCGCCTACGGGGCCGCCGCGCCCGGTGCCTCGGTCGCCGCGGGCGCTGGGTCGGGGCTTCCGCCGGCGGCGCCGGCCGGTGTGGCGGCTCCCGCGCTGGCCGCGGCCACTCGCCTGATCCCAGACCCCGTCAGCCCGCTCCCCGAGTACCAGCCGGCCACCGCCGCCGGGAACGGCAACGGCTCCCCCTCGCGGCCGGTCGTGGCCGCCTCTGCCGGGACGGTGCAGCGCCCGGTGCAGGCGCCGCCGGTCGGTCCCGCGCGGGCTGCCGGCGCTCCGCCGCGCGTCGGCGCTGGCGGTGGTGGCGCCGCCGGCGGTGCTGGCGGTCGCCCCGGTCGGGGGCCCGGAGCGGGCCAGGGCCGTCCCCCGGGGCTCAATCAGCCGCGTCCCGGCGGCCCGGCGCGCCCCTCCGGCGCCCCACTTCGCCCGCCGCCGCGCCGCTCCCGGGGTCGCCTCGTGCTGGGCGCCGTCATCGCGGCCGTGGCCGTGGCCGCGATCGTGGTCGGCGTGATCGAGCTCACGGGCGTCGGCAAGGGCGCCTCGACCGCCACCAAGTCCTCGAGCAGCGCCACGCTGGCCGGCCGCCGGACCACCTCCTCGCCCTCCACCGTGCGGCCCGCGTCGGTGACCGTGTCAGTGCTCAACGGGACCGATATGCAGGGGCTCGCCCTGGGCGTGTCCAACAAGCTCGTGGCCGCCGGCTACCGGAAGGGATCGGTGACGAACGCCTCGGATCAGACGCACACGTCGACGATCGTGGCCTACGTGGCACCGGCCGACCGCCGCGAGGCGCTCGCGGTCGCCACTTCGCTCAAACTTAATCGTTCCGCGGTGCAGGCGATCGACCCGACCACCAAGGCGACAGCGTGCCCACCGGCCCAGGCGTGCGCCTCCACGGTCGTGGTGACCGTCGGCACGGACCTCGCGCAGCCGTAGCGCTCCGCCCGTGCGAGATCTCCTGAACCTCCCGGAGCGGAGTGGCAAGCCACGGGACCGTGGGGTCACCCACGTGATCGATCGGGGCCTGTCGATCGCCGAAATCGACGGGATGATCGAGGTCGCCGGCGAGTTCGTGGACATCGTCAAGCTCGGGTGGGGGACGGCACTGGTCACGCGCAACCTGGAGCGCAAGCTCGCGCGCTATCGCGAGCACGAGATTCCCGTGGTGCTCGGAGGGACGCTTACCGAGCTGGCCATCAGCCGCGGTCGCCTGGACGAGCTGATCGCCTGGGTGCACGAGCTGGGGCTCTCGTACTTCGAGATCTCCGACGGCACGATCGCGCTCGAGCATGAGCGCAAGCTCGAGCTGATCGAGCGGCTGGCCCAGGAGTTCACGGTGCTCTCGGAGGTCGGCTCCAAGGACGACACGGGCGCGATCACGCCTCCCTACGTATGGGTCGAGCAGATGCGGGCGGAGCTGGCCGCCGGTGCCTGGAAGGTGATCGCCGAGGGGCGCGAGGCGGGCACCGCGGGCATCTTCAGGCCCAGCGGCGAGGTTCGCGAGGGCCTGATCGGCGAGATCGTGCACGAGATCGCCCCCGACCGAATCATGTTCGACGCGCCGCGCAAGGACCAGCAGGTGTGGTTCGTGAGGCGGTTCGGGCCCGAGGTCAACCTGAGCAACGTCCCGGTGGGCGAGATCGTCGCCCTCGAGACGCTGCGCCTCGGGCTGCGTTCGGACACGCTGGGCATCGGTGGCCAGTGAGCGGCGACGCGCAGGACCGGTTACGGGGCGTGCTGCTGGCCCGGCATGGCGAGACCGACGACAACCGTCAGCCGATCCGCTTCCAGGGCTTTCGCGACACGCCGCTCAATGACACGGGCCGGGCCCAAGCGCAGGAGCTGGCCGATCGGGTGGCGGCTCGAGAGGAGCCGATCAGGGCGCTGTGGTCTTCTGATTTGAGCCGGGCGCACGAGACGGCCGAGATCGTTGGGGCGCGCATCGCTCTGGAGCCACGGCTCGATCCCCGGCTGCGGGAGGCCAACCGGGGACGCTGGGAGGGCTACACGTTTGACGAGATCAAGCAGTCGGATCCGGTCCAGTTCGCGGCCTGGATGCGCGGTGGGGCGTCGTGGCGGTTCCCCGGGGGCGAGTCGCTGCAGGAGCAGCAGGATCGCGTGCTGGCCGCGCTGGCCGACATCGACGCCGAGGGCGAGCTGCCCGCCTTGGCGGTGTGTCACGGCGGCTCGATTCGCGTGGTCCTGTGCAGTCGCGATCCGCGGGGCCTCGACGCGTTCCACACCTTCGAGGTCCCGAACGTGGCCGTCGTGCCCCTGTGATGGCCCGTCGTGCGTCCGATGGCGACGACTAGGCTCTCGATCGCCGCGTTCAGCGCGCTGGTCGCGGCGAGCATCGCGGCCTTCTTCGTCACCCAACACCTGAAGGTCACCACGCCGCTGATTGCGGGCGGCCAGAGCGCTCCCCGCCCCGTGCCCGGGGT
This sequence comes from uncultured Solirubrobacterales bacterium, assembly GCA_963834625.1. Lineage (GTDB taxonomy): Bacteria > Actinomycetota > Thermoleophilia > Solirubrobacterales > Solirubrobacteraceae > Palsa-465. The sequence continues at coordinate 1,315,256 of CAWICM010000003.1, forward strand.
GATCAACCCGATTCACCCGGTCCAGTGCGGCGATTACGACACCGGCTCGACCACGATCTCGTTCTACCTCCAGCACCAGAGCGACGACGTCATCGTGTCCGTGGTCGACGCGCGCGACGACGAGGTCGTGCGCACGGTGGCGGACGGGCGGCACATGCGTAAGGGCGTGCGCAGGCCCGACGGCGTCTTCCACTGGGACGGGCGGCTGTCCGACGGGCGCGTCGCCCCTGACGGCAACTACTACTTCCGGGTCACGCTCATCCACCAGAACAGCACGATCGACCTCACCGGCGTGCCGGTCACGGTCAAGACGGTGCCGCCACATCCCGTGGTGAGGAGCGTGACGCCGACGGCCATCCCCACTGCCTCGGGGTCCACGCGAGTGACCATCCATTACGCCGGCAACGAGAACCGCGGCGGCACCATCGTGCTCTACCGGCTGGGCCGGCCCGGCGGACCGCGCAGTCTCAAGACCTTCCTCACTCCCTGGAAGGGCGAGAGCGCGGTGTGGGACGGCACGGTGCTCGACCAGCGCCCCGCGCCGCCCGGGACCTACCTCCTCGCCCTCGAGGTGACCGACGCGGCCTGCAACACCGGCCGGTATCCGGCGCGAATCCCGCCGCCGGCCGGGTCTTCGGCCACTGACGTGGTCACCGTGCGGTGAAATCACCGGTGTGACGGGTTATCTGAAGCGCCTGGTCAGCTCGCTGGCGGCCTACCAGGTCGCCGACGTGGTCTCGAAGTTCCTCGCCGTCCTGCTGCTGCCGGTGTACACGCGCTACATCTCGCCGGCCGGCTATGGCGTGGTCGAGTTGCTCGGCAACGGCGTGATCCTGATCAGCATCCTCGTGCGCTTCGGCATGATCGAGTCGTTCCTGCGCTTCTACTTCTCCGACGAGGACGAGGAGCGGCGCAGCGCGTTGACCCGGCGGACGGTCGGCTTCCTGCTGCTCACCACGACGGTCGCCTCCGTGGCCCTGGCCGCTGCCGCCACGCCGCTCTCGAAGCTCGTGCTGGGCTACCGCGATCCGACCACGTTCCGCATCGCGGTGCTCGGCCTGTGGGCGTTCACCAACCTCGAGCTGGCCTATGCCCTGCTCCGGGTCGAGGAGCGCCTGCGCGCCTACGCCATCGCCTCGCTGGCCAACGTGGCGATCACGATCGTCTCCTCGGTCGTCCTCGTGGTGGTGCTCGGTGACGGCGCGCGGGGGTTGCTGCTCGGCAACTACGGCGCCGCGACGCTGGTGCTGCTCGCGCTGTGGTGGACGATGCGACGGCGTCTGCTGAGTGCACACCCGATCGTCGAGTCGACCCGGGCGCTGCTGCGCTTCGGTCTGCCCACCGTCCCGGCCGAGGCCTCGGTGTACGCGCTGAGCATCATCGACCGCTACTACATCTTCCACCACCGCTCGCCGGCGCTCGCGGGGCTGTACTCGATCGCGGTCAAGCTGGCGGGTGCGGTCGCTTTCATCGTCCGTGGCTTCCAGTACGCCTGGCCGCCATTGGCCTACTCGGTTCGCGATGATGCGGAGGCTGCCCGACTGTATGGATTGGTGACCACGTACTACGTGCTGGTGAGCGGCCTGGTCGTGGCCGGCCTCGCGCTGCTCGGACGCTGGGTCCTGCGCCTGCTGACGACGCCGTCCTTCTTCGGGGCCTACAAGGCCTTGCCGTGGGTCGCCCTCGGCTGGGCGCTATACGGGCTGTGGGTCGTGTTCCTGGTCATCGCCGGCCGGGCCAAGGTGACCACGCGCAACTTCCCGGCTGCACTGGCCGGTCTGGCGGCCAACGTGATCCTGCTGCTCGTCCTGGTGCCGGGAATGGGCATCGCCGGAGCCGGTATCGCACTCTGCGGGGCCTACGTGGTCATGATCGCGGTCATGCACCTGCTGACCCGCCGGGCCTTCGCGGCGGCCTTCGAATGGCGCCGGCTCCTCCAGCTCGCCGTGGTGCTGGGTGGGATGTCGACCGCCGGCGAACTGCTCCTGCCCACCCACGGCGCGGTTGGCCTCCTGAGTCGCGCCGCGGTCCTGGCGGCCATGCCGCTGGTGCTGCTGGGCACCGGGTTCGCCCACCGGCAGGAGCTCGAGCAGGCGCGATCGTTGCTGAACCGTGCCGCTCGGAGGTGGGCGCGTGAACCGGCCTGAGAGCGGCGTCTCTCCGAAGCGACCCCAGATCAGCGTGGTGATGCCGTTCGCGGGCGACGAGCGCGCCGCCCAGGCCGCCGTGGACGCCCTGCTGGCGCTCGAGCTGCGCGTCGGCGACGAGCTGATCCTGGCCGACAACTCGGGCACGGCCGTGGCCCGGGGCGGAGTGGCGGTGGTCCGGGCGGGCGAGGAGCGATCGCCCGCCCACGCCCGCAACGTGGGGGCCGCGCGGGCCCACGGCGAGTGGATCCTCTTCCTCGACGCGGACTGCCGCGCCCCGACCGGCTTGCTCGACGCGTTCTTCGCCGCGCCGGTCCGCGACGATGTGGGGGCGCTGGCCGGGGAAGTGGTTCCGCTGCCCGAAGGCGACACGCTGGCCTCGCGCTACGGCTCGGCTCGCAGCTTCCTCTCTCAGCAGGTCCACATCAGCCATCCCTACCGGCCGCGGGCCGTGGCCGCGAACCTGCTCGTCCGCCGCGTCGCCTTCGAGCAGATCGGTGGCTTCTACGAGGGCGTGCGCGCGGCCGAGGACACCGACTTCAGCTGGCGTCTGCAGGCCGCCGGCTGGCGGCTCGAGCTCCGCCGGCGCGCCCAGGTCGAGCATCGCTACCGCGCCACCGTGGGTGAGCTCCGCCGTCAGTGGCGCGGCTACGCGGCCGGCCGCGCCTGGCTGGCCAGGCGCTACGACGGGTTCGCGCCCGATCCGGCCGTGGCCCGAGTGGTGGGCCGGCTGCGCCACCGGACGCGGGCAGCGATCGGGTCGGGGGCGGCGACGGGCGGCTCGCCCGGAGCGCGGCGCGGCGCGGCGGCGGTCGAGGCAAGCCGGCTCGAGCGGGGGCGCTTCCTGGCCTTGGACGCGCTCCTGTCGGCCGAGGAGCTCGCCGGGCTGGCTCTATCGAACCGGCCGGCCGGTCGCCGGCGCACAGCGGCGGACGTGGTCATGGTGGCCGACCGCTTCCCGGTCCGGGGAGACCCCCGGGTCGAGTTCGTGCGCGCGCTCGATCGCGTCCGGGTCGAGGCGGTGGCCCGTCCTGAGCTGCCCGATGGCAACCCGGCCGGCCCGCTCCAGGTCGACTACCGCGAGGACGACGGAGTCGCCGTCCGAGCCGGTGCGCTGCTCGCGCTGGTCGCGCGCCATCCCCTTCGCTGTACGGCCGACGTCCTCGCGCGCGGCCCCGGCGACGCGTCGCTGCTGGCCCTGGCCCCGGCAGTCCTCCGGCTTCAGAGCGACCGGCGCGCGCGGGTGCATGCCCTCGGTGGCGAGGACGTCCGCGCCATCGCCCGGCGGCTCGCCCGGCTGGCCGGGCGACCGCTCGACGAGCCACGGCGCTGATGCACTCGCAGAACGAGCCGTGAGCCTGATGCGAGTCCACATCGTCGACCCCTCGGCGTTCACGCCCCCCTACGACCACGCCCTCTCGGGCGCGCTGGCCAAGGCCGGCGCCCAGGTCGAGCTGATCACCAGCCGCTTCGGCTACGGGGCCGTCCCCGAGCCCGACGGCTACGCGATTCGCGAGCTGTTCTACCGCCACGCCGTCGGCGCGCCCGGCTCGCGCGTGCGGCTGGCCGGCAAGCTGCTCGAGCACGTGCCGGACATGATCCGCTACCGATCGGCGGCTCGCGCGGCCGACGTGGTCCACTTTCAGTGGCTGGCCGTCCAGGCCATCGACCGCCATCTCCTGCCCGATCGACCCACCGTCCTCACCGCCCACGATCTGCTCCCGCGCGAGCCTCGCCCCGGGCAGGCGCGGGCCCAGCGCCAGCTCTACGACACGGTGGACGCGGTCGTCGTGCACTCGGAGTACGGCCGCGATCTCCTGGTGCGTAGCCTGGGCGTCGACCCGGCCAAGGTCAGGGTCATCCACCACGGCGCGTTCAAGCACCTCACCGCGCAGGCGCACGAGGACCCGCTGCCCGACGAGCTACGAGCCGTCCAAGCCCCGGTGGTGCTGTTCTTCGGGCTCCTGCGCCCCTACAAGGGACTCGAGACGCTGCTCGAGGCCTGGCGGGACATGTCCTCGGGCGCCGAGTTGTGGGTGGTCGGCCGGCCGCGCATGCCGCTCGAGCCGTTGCGCACCCGGGCGCCCGCGGGCGTTCGCTTCATACCCCGATTCGTCTCGGACGCCGAGCTGCCCGCGTTCTTCCGCCGGGCCGACGTCGTCGTCCTGCCGTACTCACGGACCGAGCGCCTCGACTGGTCGGGCGTGCTCGCCACCGCGCTGGCCTTCGGCAAGCCGACCCTGGTGAGCGACGTGGGCGGCTTCGCCGAGGTGGCCGCGGCCGGCGGCGCCCGGCTCGTCACGCCTGAGGACCCGCCCGCTCTGCGAGACGCGATCGAGCGGCTCCTGAGCGATTCGCAGGAGCGCGAGGGCCTGGCCTGGGGAGCGCTCACCGCCGCCAAGGGCGCCTACTCGTGGGAGGAGGCGGCCAACCAGACCCTGGCGTTGTACCGGGACCTGGTTCCATAGCCCGCCGTGACCTTCGTCGCCATCGTCTTCTGGGCCTCGGTCGGCCTGATCTTGTACGCCCATGTCGGCTATCCGGTGCTGCTCGGGCTGCTCGCGTGGGTGCGGGACCGGACGCCGCGGACGCGCGCGCGCTTCCGTCCGCGGATTCCGCCGGACGACGAGCTCCCGAGCGTGTCGGTGATCGTGGCCGCCTACGCCGAGCAGGACGTGATCGCCGAGCGCGTGGCGAACATCCAGGCTCTGGACTATCCGACGCAACTCGTGGAGCTGATCGTCGCCTGTGACGGATCGCCCGACGCCACTGCCTTGCGTGCTCGTGAGGCGGGAGCCGACCTTGTGCTCGAACTGCCGCGGGGCGGCAAGATCCGCGCTCAGGACGCCGCCGTGGAGCGGGCGCATGGAGACATCGTGGCTTTTTCCGACGCCAACGTGACGTGGCAGCCCGACGCGCTCAGGCGCCTGATGGCGCCGTTCTCCGACGCGCGGGTCGGCTACGTGTGCGGCGAGGTGCAGCTCGTCGACCCGCAGGGGTCCAACCAGGAGGGGCTCTACTGGCGCTACGAGCTTGCCCTGCGCGCGCTCGAGTCACGAGTGCGCTCGGTCACCGGCGGCAACGGCGCGATCTACGCCACGCGGCGCGAGGCCTACCTGGTGGTCGACCCGATCATGGGCCACGACCTGTCGTTCCCGTTCAACATGGTCAAGCGCGGCTGGCTGGCGCTGGCCGTCCGCGAGGCCCAGGCGACCGAGAAGATGGTCCCCACGATCGAGGGGGAGTTCGCGCGCAAGCGGCGGATGATGAGCCACACCTGGCCGATCGTCGTGCGCGGCGGGATGCTCTCGCCGCGTGGCTACGACCCCCTGTACGCGCTGATGATCGTCTCGCATCGGATCCTGCGCTACCTGACCCCGTTCCTGCACGTGATCGCGCTGATCGCCAGCATCGCGCTGCTCGGCCAGGGGTGGGTGTACGTGGTGGCGCTGATCGTCCAGGTGGGAGTCCTGGCGGCCGCGGGTGTCGCCGGTCTCGTCCCGTCCCGTCCGATGCTCGTGGCCCGCTATTACGTGCTGACCACCGCGTCGTTGGCGGCCGGGCTGTGGGACTGGCTGGTCCACGGCACCTCGGCGGGCTGGGAGCCGGCGGAGGGAACGCGGTGAGCGTTCAGCGCGCCCTCGACCTGGCCATTGCCGGACCGCTGGCGTTCCTCACCGCGCCGCTGATCGCCGTGCTGGCCCTGCTCGTCCGGGTCGAGTCGCCCGGTCACCCGCTGTACACCCAGGCCCGGGTGGGCAAGGACGGCGAGCTGTTCTCGATCTACAAGCTGCGCACGATGGTGCGCGGCGCCGAGTTCACCGGCGCCGGCCTCGCCATCCAGGAGGGCGACGATCGGATCACCCGCATCGGCGCCTTCCTGCGCCGCTATTCGCTCGACGAGCTGCCGAACCTGTGGAACGTGCTGCGGGGCGAGATGTCGATCGTCGGTCCCCGCCCGACCCTCGCCGTGCAGGTCGAGCAGTACACCGAGCGCCAGCGGGGCCGCCTGGCCGTCAAGCCGGGTATCACCGGCTGGGCCCAGGTCAACGGACGCGCCTCCCTGCCCTGGCCCGAGCGGATCGAGCTCGACCTGTGGTACGTCGAGCATCGCTCGCTACGGCTCGACCTCCGCATCCTCGCCCGGACGGTGCAGATGGTCTTCCGGGGCGAAGGGATCTACAAGGGAGAGAGGGGCGGTTGGGTTCCTCCGACTCCGTAGCCGTGCTCCTCACCGGCGTGGGGAAGCGCTACGACATCGTGTCGGCCTTCGCCCAGCACGCCACCGTGGTGGCCGCCGACCCGAACCCGCTGGCGCCGGCCCAGTACGCGGCTCACCACCGGCGTGCCGTGCCGCGCATCGAGGACCCGGAGTACGTGCCCGCGCTTCAGGGGTTATGCGAGGAGTTCGGCGTTCGGGCCGTGGTCCCGCTCACCGATCTCGACCTCGAGGTGCTCGGCCAGGCCCGCGTCGACGGCCTGCTGCCCGCGTTCGTCCCCGACCCCGAGATCGCCCGCGCCACCTTCGACAAGTACGAGACGCACCTGTTGCTCTCGCGGCTCGGGCTGCCCTCGCCGCCCACGGTGCTGCCCGGCGAGCCGGTTTCCGGGTTCCCGGTCATGGTCAAGCCGCGCTGGGGATCGGGGGCGCGCTCCATCCACCGGGCCGACGACGCGCCCGCGGCCGAGTTCTTCGTCGACTACATCCGCGAGCCGACCATGGTCCAGCGCTTCATGGACGGCCCCGAGTTCTCGATCGACGTCCTCTGCGACCTGCGCGGGCGCTGCCTGAACGCGATCCCCCGCACGATGATCGAGTCCCGCGGCGGCGAGTCGATCAAGGGCAAGGTGATCGCCGACGATGAGCTGATCGACCTCGGCCGCCGGGTCTCCGAGACGCTGCACTTCCGCGGGCCGGCCACGATTCAGGTCTTCCGCGACAAGGACATCGGTCTGGGCATCACCGACGTCAACACCCGCTTCGGCGGCGCCTTCCCCGCCCCCATGTACGCCGCGCTGCCGGGTCGCACCTACCCCGAGCTGATCGTCCGCATGGCCCGTGGCGAGGTTGTGGAGCCGCACGTGGGCGAGTTCCGCGCCGGCGTCACCTTCACCCGCTACTACTGGCAGCTCGAGCTCGACGAGACGCTCCAGCCCACCGGCCGCGACATCATCTCGCCGCCGGGTCCGCCGCCACCGCGCGGGCAGCGTCGTCCCGGACGCGGATAACTCGTCACGACATCGCCGCCCCGCCGGGTGTGACGCGCTAACCGCGTCCCACACGGATTAGTCGTCACGCCCCGCGCGGGTGGGGGTGGGTGACGAGTTATCCGCCACCGCGATCAGGCGCGGGGCGGGCGGTCAGGCGCGGGCCGCCCCGGCGCGACGGCCGCCGGCGTCGGCGTCGGCCGCTCGGCCCAGCACTCATCCACGAAGGCGGCGATCTTGCGGGTCAGGCGCTCCGGGCTGACCCGCAGCTCCATGATCGAGTTGGCGTCGATCAGGCGGCCGTTGGGCAGCTCGGCGGCGAGCATGTCGGCGTCGGAGAACGGGTGGAGCGGGATCGCGCGGGTGGCCGATGACGAGCGCGGGCGCCTCGAAGGTCTCGCGCACGGCCCGCTCGGGCGCGGTCCGGCCGAACAGGATGCCCTGGAGAACGGCGCCGCTCGGTCCCGGGTCCTGGGCGATCCAGTCGAGGATCAGCTCGGCCGTGAACGGAACGACCTGACGCGGGACGCGGCGGGCGGCGAAGGCCAGCGCCTTCATGACCGGCTCCCCGTAGGTGAGGGCGAACAGCAGTGGGGTGAACGCGGCGCCGCAGGCCGGGATCGCCTTGTCCAGCACCGGCATCTCGATGATCATCCCGCGCAGGCGCTCGGGGGCCAGGGCGGCCACCTCGAGCGCCACGTTGGCCCCCAGCGAGGTGCCCCCGACCACGGCCTGCTCGAGCTCGAGGTGGTCGAGCAGGGCCACGGCCTGGCGGGCGAACGCGGGCATCGAGTAGCACCCCATCTCCTCCGGGCGATCGGAGTCGCCGTGGCCGAGGAAGTCGAGGGTGACCACGCGATTGCCGTGGCTGGCCAGATCGACGGCCAGCGGCGTTTGCATCTTCTGCGAGAGCAGCAGGCCCGGCATCAGGATCGTCGTGCGCTCGCCCTCGCCGTGGATCGTGTAGGCCAGCTTGTGGCCCTCGTAGCGGAAGTGGGGCATCCATTTCAGGATACCCTTACTTTTGAACTGGCTAGCCAGCCAGGAGCGCGTCGGAGGGCTCCGGGCGCTACCTTGCAGGGGCGACATCAACAGGAGGCACTGCTCAATGGGAAAGACACTGCGATCGCTGAACGGTCAGGTGGTCGCGATCACCGGAGGAGCGCGCGGGATCGGCCGCGCCACCGCGACGGCGCTGATCGCTCAGGGGGCCCGGGTGGCGATCGGCGACATCGACGCGCCGCTGGCCGAGAAGACCGCGTTTGATTTGGGGTCCCGCCCGCCCCATCCGGCAACCATCGGCCTGCCGCTCGACGTGACCGACCGCGAGAGCTTCAGCGCCTTCCTGGACGAGGTCGAGCGTCAGCTGGGCCCGCTCGACGTGCTGATCAACAACGCCGGGATCATGCCGGTCGGCGCCGTTCGAGAACGAGACCGACGACTGCGCCCAGCGGCTGGTCGACATCAACATCCACGGGGTGATCCTCGGCTCCAAGCTGGCCATCGAGCGCTTCAAGCCGCGCGCGACGTGGCCACATCGTCCAGCTGGCCTCGATCGCCGGCAAGGGCGGCTTCCCGGGCGGGGTCACCTACTGCGCCACCAAGCACGCCGTGGTGGGCCTGACCGAGGCGCTGCGCTCCGAGCTGCGGGGCACCGGGATCGAGATGCACCAGGTCCTGCCGATCGGCGTCAACACCGAGCTCTACTCCGGTGTCGCGGCGGCCCGCGGGTTCCCGACGGCCGAGCCCGAGGATGTCGCGAACACGATCGTCGAGCTGCTGCAGACCGGCAAGTTCGAGCTCTACGTGCCGAGGCAGGTGGGCCTGATCACCCGCATGCAGGCGCTGATGCCGCGCCGCCTCGCCGAGGCGATCATCCGCTTCACCAAGGGCGACCAGCTGCTGATCAGCGCCGACCCGGCCGCCCGGGCGGCCTACGAGGCGCGTATCGACGGCCGGGCCGTCGAGGCGGCCGCTCCGGAGCAGGAGCGCACCGCGGCCTAGGATTCCGCGCCGAGCCAGTCCGCGATCAAACGTCCGATCTCGGGGCCGGCGTCCTCCTGCAGGAAATGCGAGGCGCCGGCGATCACGTGGTCGATCTCGCCACCGAGCGCGGCCGCGAAGCGCCGGCCGGTCTCGAGCGGCAGCACCGGGTCGGACTCCGCCCACAGGAGCAGCCTGGGTCGGGTATCGCCGCGCAACGCCTCCAGCACGCGCTGGCCGGCGCTCGCCCCGGGCGCGTCGGGCGTCAGCGGCAGGATCAGCGGGAACGCCCTGGCGCCGGCCTTGGCGGCGGCATTCGGAAACGGGGCGTCGTACGCCGCGATCACCTCGTCGCCGGGGTCGTTGAGGCAGGCTCGCCGCACCAGCAACCCCACGGGGAGGTCCTCGGTGCGCTCGACGAAGGCCCGGAACGCCATCCAGGCGTCGTTCATCGGCTGATGGCCGGTGAACAGCCCCGTGTCGAGCACGACGATCCGGGCGATCCGCTCGGGGCGCTCGACCGCGACCCGTAGGCCGATCGGGCCGCCCCAGTCGTGCACGACGACGGTCGCGTCGCGCAAGTCGAGCTCGTCGACGAGGGCCAGCACGCTGTCGGTGTGGCGGTCGTAGGTGTACCAGTCGAGGTCGATCGGCTTGTCCGAGCGGCCGAACCCGGGGAGGTCGGGCGCGATGCAGCGGTATCCCGCGTCGCGCACCGACGGGATCACGTGACGCCATAGGAACGACCAGGTGGGCTCGCCGTGCACGAACACCACCGGAGGCCCGTCGCCGACGTCCAGATGGGCGAGACGAATCCCGTCGAACTCGCGGTAGCGGGACTCGAACGGGAAGTCGGGCAGCCCGCTCAGCAGCTCCTCGGGGGTACGGATCGCGTCGGTCATCGCTTGCCGGTGGGAACGTACGATCTCAGCCAGCGTACGATCATGCGCCCCAACTGGTGGCCGGCGTCCTCCTGGAGGTAGTGCCCCACGCCCTTGATCACGTGGTCGACCTCGGCGCCGATCGCCCGCGCGAACCGCCAGCCGGACTCGACCGGCAGGATCGAATCCTCCCCGCCCCAGATGATCAGCTTGGGCCGGGGGTCGGAGCCGAGCGCGGCAAGCACGCGCTGGCCGACCGCCGCGCCCTCCATCTGTGGGCTCGTGGGCAGGATCAGCGGAAAGGCGCGCGCGCCGGCCTTGGCCGCCGGGTTCGGGAACGGCGCCTCGTAGGCGGCGATCACGTTGGCGGGCAGGATCGTCTTGCACCCGGCGCGGATCAGGAACGAGACGGGCAGGTCCTCGCTGCGCTGGGCGAGCTCACGAAAGGCCAGCCAGGCGTCGGTCATCTTCTGGTGGCCGGTGAACAGGCCGGTGTCGAGCACGACCATGCGCCCGACCCGATCGGGCTGCTCGACCGCCAACCGCAGCCCGATCGGCCCGCCCCAGTCGTGGACCACGATCGTGGCGTCCTGGAGCTTGAGCTCCGCGAACAGCGTGGCCACGCTGGCCATGTGGCGGTCGTAGGTGTACCACTCGACGTCGATCGGCTTATCGGAGCGGCCAAACCCGGGGAGGTCGGGCGCGATGCAGCGGTAGCCGGCGTCGCGGATCGGCGGTATCACCTTGCGCCACAGGAACGACCAGGTCGGCTCGCCGTGGAGGAACACCACCGGCGGCCCCTTGCCCTCGTCGACGTGGGCCAGCCGCAGGCCCTGGAACTTCCGGTAGCGCGGCTTGAACGGGAAGTCCGGCACGCGGGAGAGCAGGTTGTCGGGGGTACGCTCGATGCTCACCACGGGAGCCTGAAGGTATCGACCCGCGAGCCGATCGAGGTCCGATTCACGGCCCGTGCACGAGCGCTTGCGAGGCGTCGGAGGCGACCGTGACCTCGATCTCGGACGGGAAGCGCTCCCAGGCGATCAGGTCGAGCGCCTGCAACCGGTCGAGCACGGCCTGGAAGGCGTCCGCCTGGGCGCCGCCCGAGTAGCGGCGGTCGATCGTGAACGACCAGCCGGCCGCGGCCGGCGGGTCACTCACTCCGAGCAGCCGCTGGTAGCTCTGATCGCTGACCGCGCTGGCCACGCTCAACGTGCTGCGCGGATCGTGCGACAGCGTGCGAACCCGGGCGGCCAGCTCGATCAGGAGATCGAGGGCGGCCGGACGCAGGCCCCGATACAGCGCCGGGGTGTACTTCAGCTGCGATGCCAACGACCCGATACCCGGGTCGTAGCTCAGCCCGAGCCGCGCCGGATCCGAGGGCAGCGGCAGGATCGCCCGTGCGGCGTAGGCTCGATCGAGGGCATCGGGGGTCGCGAACGCATGCACGGCGTCCAGGGGATGCAGGACGTAGGCGTTCGAGTCGGTCGCCGTCTGCAGGCTGTTCAGCCGCTCCAGCGCGCTGCGGTCGGTCCGGTAGAGCCGCATGATCCGCTGGGCGCCGAGCAGCCGCCAGTAGTAGAGCGAGGAGTCGTCGCCGAAGCTCGAGATCAGCGCGTAGGCGTTCGGGTTGTGGTCGGGCGCGGTGTCGAAGTAGAGCTGCGGATAGGGGACGTCATGGCCGCCGTCGTAGAGGTCGAGCACGCGCTGCAGGTTGCCGATCCCCATGTGGTAGGACTCGAACGCGAGGTCCGTGCGCCCGAGGTCCCGCTCGGCGATCTCCAGGTAGCGCACCGTGCCGGCCAGGGCCTTGGCCGGATCGAAGCGGTCGTCGACGCGAGCCCGTGCCCGGTCCAGGCGCGCCACCGTGCCCGCCTGGCCGCGCGCCGAGGCGAGGAAGATCTGGCCGGTGAGCTTGCGGCTGCGGGCCAGGTCGATGTGCATCCCGAGCAGCGACTGGCCGGTCGAAGCCAGGATCTGGGTCAGCCCGCTCGCGTTGGCCGGGTCGCCGCCCACGATCACGTCGGGCCGGCCCGCGCTCTCGACGAACACGAGCGCCTCGACCAGGCTCGGGTCGAACCCGGTGCCGGCGACCGCCCGGTCGATCAGCGGCCGCCATTGCGCCACCCGGGCGGCGGTGGAGAGCGCGCCGCCGGGGCTCTTGGTGTACAGGACGTGGTCTGATCCGGCGATGGCCCGGCCCACGAAGTCGGACTCGCGACTCGACACGTAGGCGAAGGGATCGCCGGGCTTGGCCGGCTGCCCGATGCCGGGAAGGGGCAGCGGCGGCGGGCCGGGCTTTCCGCCCGAGGAGGTGAGGACGACGATCAGTGCGACGATCAGGAGTGCGAGGGCAGCGCCAGCTACCGCCAGGCGCCGGCGACCAGCCGCCCTCGCCGTGCGCACGGACCGCACGGCCTCATGAGCCGTGGTAGGTGAGGTGCATCTTGCTGCAGGCGGCGGCGTGGGCGGGATCGACCCCGCTCGGGAAGACCTTCCAGCCCAGCCCGCCGATCGGGTAGATGTTGACCAGCGGGTGCGGGTGGGCCTTCACGAAGCCCGGGCTGACGTACAGCACGCCGGTCTTGATGCCGGCGTACCAGGCGAAGGCGCTCTGGTAGCCGATCGGGATGTTCGGCTGCCCGCAGGCGAACACGTTCGCGACGCCGAGCGTCCTGACCACCCCGGCCAGGTGGTTGATCAGCGTGGTCCGGGCGCGCTGACTCGTCAGGTCGGTGCGCTCCAGGTGGTACTGCCGGTGGGCGGCGCCGAGCATCGAGCCGGCGACCAGCGCCAGCACCAGGACCGTGCCCCAGGTGCCCACGTGCGTGGCCAGCCGGGAGCCGAGCCCGCCACCGCCCAGACGGCGGGTCCCCGCCGCCAGCAGGGCGGGCAGTTCGTGCACGATCCGGCCGATGAGGACCGCGGCCAGCACTCCGACGATCGCGCCGGCCTCGAACATGTAGCGAGGCACGGCCGGGAAGCCATGGATCGCGAACGCGATCTCGATCAGCACCCACAGCACCGCGCCGGCCGCGAGGACCAGGATCGTCAGCCGCCGGCGCCAGGCGGCCCAGACCACGGTCAGCACCGCGGCGATCCATACGGTGTTCGGCAGCAGCTCGTGGAAGCGGCTGATCGTGCCGGTGATCTTGTTGCCGTGGATCGCCCGCGGCGAGTTCTCGGCGATGTTTCCGGCGGTCAGGAGACTCTTGGAGGACAGCCCGGGGATCCCGAACCACAGGAAGGCCAGCAGCACGAGAGAGGCGTAGAGCCAGCGGCGATAGCTCGGGACGTAGCGCCACAGCCACAGCCCGGCCAGGCCGTAGAACGGCCACACCTCGGGCCGGCCCAGCGCGCCCAGCCACCAGATCCAGAACGCCCACTTGTGGTGGCCGTTCAGGTGCAGATCGACCGCCAGCAGGCAGAGCGACACGATCATCGTGTCGGACTCCACGCTCAGGATGTAGTGCGTGTAGTTGAAGTTGCCGACCGGATCCTGCATGGCGAGCACGAACCCGGCGGCGCACAGCCCGGCCACGTAGGAGGCGTAGCGGCGCTCCGGACGCGAGTAGGTCAGGCGGAAGGCGATCCGCCACGCGAAGATCAGGCCGCTCAGCGAGATCGCCACCGAGGTGACCATCCACAGCCACAGCGCATACCGCCCGACGAGCGAAAACGGGACGGTGAACAGGTAGGGCAGTGGCTTCCAGGAGGGCGCACCGTTGGTGTCGAGCCTGAAATGGACGGTCAGCTTGCCCCACACCAGCCAGCCCCACGGGTCGTAGCCCGGGCGGGTGCGCGCGTAGAGCACGATGACCAGCGACACGATGAACAGCCCGACCGCGGTCAGCAGCCAGCGATAGCGATAGGCCAGGGCCGCCCACTCGGCGCTGGTGGCCGGCCGCCCCTCGCCGCGAGGCGGCCGGGGCGGGACCTCTTCGATCCGGGGTGCGTCTAGGGTCTGCTCGGACACGGGGGCGGCGCTGACGGTAGCAATCGGGGGCCGGCCGGTACTGACTGGATGGGGAAACTGGCCCCACCTCCCACCCCCACCGCCCCATGGACGCCGCGTAGCGGCCCCAAAATCAGTGAGGGTCCTCTAATCTCTTTTTCTGGCCGCCGAGGCGTCTTACGTGTCGCGTACGGTTCGTCGGCTATCCTGCTGCGCTCGCGGGCCATGAATCGCCTGGACATTGGCCCATCGACGCGCCGCCTCATCGGCCGAGAGCGCTGAAGAAGATCCCCTAGTCGAACGTCAGGCATTGGAGCGGCTATATGCAAATCTTGGTTCTTGGCGGTGACGGATATCTCGGGTGGCCCACCGCACTCCATTTGAGTGCCCTCGGGCATGAGGTAGCGGTCAACGACAACTTCGCACGTCGCCGCTACGACGAAGAGATGGGGGTCGAGAGCCTGGTCCCGATCTATTCGCTCGAGGAGCGGGTCGCGGCCTGGTCCGAGAACACCGGCAAGACGATCAAGACCTACGTCGGCGACCTGTGCGATGCGGCCTTCGTGCACGAGATGGTCGGCGACTTCCGGCCCGACACGATCGTCCACTTCGGCGAGCAGCGCGCCGCCCCGTATTCGATGATCGACCAGGCGCACTGCGTCTATACGCAGACCAACAACATCGTCGGCACGCTCAACGTGATGTACGCGATCGCCGACATCGATCGCGACATCCACCTGGTCAAGCTGGGCACGATGGGCGAGTACGGCACGCCGAACATCGACATCGAGGAGGGCTGGCTCGAGCTCGAGCACAACGGCCGTCGCGATCGCGTGCTGTACCCCAAGCGACCCGGCTCCTTCTACCACCTGTCCAAGGTGCACGACAGCCACAACATCGAGTTCGGCTGTCGCATCTGGGGCATGCGCGCCACCGACCTGAACCAGGGTGTCGTGTACGGCGCGGACACCGAGCAGACCAAGCTCGACCCGCGGCTGGCCACCCGCTTCGACTACGACGGCGTGTTCGGCACCGTGCTCAACCGGATGACGATCCAGGCGGTACTCGGGCATCCGCTCACCGTGTACGGCAACGGCTCGCAGACCCGGGGTCTGATCAACATCGTGGACACCGTCGAATGTATCCGGCTTGCCTCGGAGAACCCGGCGGACCGGGGCGAGTTCCGCGTGTTCAATCAGTTCACCGAGTCCCTGTCGGTGCGCCAGATCGCCGAGACGATCGCCGAGGAGTATCCGGGCGAGGCCAGGATCGAGACGGTCGAGAACCCCCGCGTCGAGGCCGAGGACCACTACTACAACGCCAAGCACACCGCGCTCGTCGACCTCGGCCTCAAGCCGACGCTGCTGTCGATGACGCTGATCGACCACCTGTTCGACGTGGTCGAGCGCCACAGGGACCGCGTGGACGTGGCGGCGGTCATGCCGACCGTGAGCTGGCGCGAGACGACCAGCGAGCTGCCGCAGACCACCGCGAGCCAGGCGCTGGCCCAGACGTAGGCGAGTCGCCGGGCGCCTCGGTACGGTCCTGGGCGCATGCGGATTCAGCTGGCCAGCGAACCGCTGGTGCTCGACGACGACCTCGTGGTCGCCGGGGACAACGCCGGCGTGCTCTCGGCGTTACCCGGCGGCAAGTTCGACCTGATCTACATGGATCCGCCCTTCAACACGGGCCGGGCGCAAGCGCGGCGGTCGCTGTCGACGGTGGCGGACCCGACGGCTGGGGACCGGGTCGGGTTCGGCGGCCGGCGCTATCGCTCGCGGCTGCTGGGGACGCTCAGCTACGACGACGTCTTCGATGACTACCTGCGGTTCCTGGCGCCGCGCCTGGAGCGCGCGCGCGAGCTGCTGGCGCCGCACGGGACGCTGTACTTCCACATCGACTACCGCGAGGCGCACTACTGCAAGCTGCTCCTCGACGAGGTGTTCGGCCGCGACGCGTTCCTGAACGAGCTCATCTGGAGCTACGACTACGGCGCCAAGCCGCGCCGGCGCTGGCCGGCCAAGCACGACACGATCCTCGTGTACGTGCGGACTCCCGGCGGGCACTTCTTCGACGCCGACGCGGTCGAACGCGAGCCCTACATGGCGCCCGGGCTGGTCAGCGCCGAGAAGGCGGCGCGCGGCAAGCGACCGACCGACGTGTGGTTCCACACGATCGTCCCCACCAACGGGCGCGAGAAGACCGGCTACCCGACCCAGAAGCCCGAGGGCGTGCTGCGGCGGATGGTGGCCGCATCGTCGCGACCGGGCGCCTGGTGCCTGGATCCGTTCGCCGGCTCGGGCACGCTGGGTGCCGTGTGCCGCGGGCTGGGGCGGCGGTTCGTGCTGGTCGATCGCAACCCGATGGCGATCGAGGTGATGCGATCGCGGCTGTCTACTGCTCCTGCTCGCCCCGCACCAGCGGGACAAACTGCACTGCCTCTAGCGGGTGGTGAATGACGCGCTCGCCGGTCCGCTCGGTGAGGACCAGGCGCTGCTGCCGGGCGCCCACCGGAGCCACCATACGCCCGTCTTCCGATAGCTGAGCTTCGAGGGCTTGCGGCGGGTCGTCGCCCATCGCCGCCGCGACGTTGATCGCGTCGAACGGGGCCTCCTCGGGCCAGCCTTCCCAGCCGTCGCCGACGCGGGAGCTGACGTTGTCGATGCCGAGCTCGTCGAGGGTCGCTCGCGCCTGTTCGGCCAGCTCGGAGTGGCGCTCGACCGTGTAGACGTGCGCGCCGAGCAGGGCGAGCAGGGCGGCGTGGTAGCCCGAGCCGGTGCCGATGTCCAGCACACGATCGGTCGCCTTGATCTGGAGGACCTCGAGCATGCGCGCCACCACCAGCGGCTGTGAGATGGTCTGTCCGGCGCCGATCGGAAGCGCCACGTTGGCGTACGCGCGTTCCTGCTGGGACGCCGGGATGAACCGCTCGCGGGGAATGCTGGCGACGGCCGCGAGCACGCGCTCGTCGGCGATGGCCGGGCGGAGGCGCTGCGCGAGATCGGCGGCCTGGCGCGGCGACATGGCGTCTCTCAGAAGTCCTCGGCGTCGGCGTCGAGCCACTTGTCGAAGAACTCTTCCGCCTGGAGGGTGACCAGGTCGGCGCGGAGCAGCTTCAGCAGCTTGGCGGCATCCTTGGCGTTGACCTCCCAGTACAGGATCACCTCGCCGTCGTCGATCGACACGACCTCGACGCGATCGGTGCGCTTGGGATCGGACATGAACGCGGGCTCGCGTCCCCCACGCGAGACGATCAGCTCGTAGGCCCGGTTCGCCCTCATCGCAGCACTCCTGCCAGGGCATTCGTCGCCTCGTCGATCGTCTCGTAGACGCGGTCGCCGATTTGGATCGCCGGGAGCGTCGTGACGCCTGCTTTCTGTGCCCGATGGGTCGCCTGCTCGAGCGCGTGGCGCGTCGATCGCAGCTCGATTCCCTTGCGTAACGCGGTCGGGTGCATCTCGCACGCCGCGCCCGCGATCAGGATCGTGTTCTCGTCGCCGAGGTCACGGCCACCGGCGAACGCCTGCCGGAACGCCGCCAGCGAGAACGCGACGGCCCGCCCGATCTGCTTGGCGTAGGTGGCGGCCAGCATCGCGCGTTCGGTGTCGGGCGGCCAGGGGGACGGCCAGCGGACCGGCTGTAGGCCCAGCGCGGCCGCCAGGCGCTCGACCTCCTCGGGGTCGATGTGCGCGCTCGGGGGTGCGATCTCGGAGCCGAGCACCGGCTCCCACTCGGGAACCACCGGGAGCGTCGCCATGATCGTCTCGGCGACGGTGTAGCAGCGCGGCCGGCCCAGGTCGTAGTAGAAGACCGGCTGATCGGGCTGAGAGAGGCTCTTAGCCGTGGATGAGCCAACCATCCGCGGCGCGGCCCGCCTCCATCACCGCTTCGGAGAGCGTCGGATGCCCGTGGATGATCCGCGCCACCTCCGGGTAGCCGCCCTCGAGCACGCGCACGTTGACCAGCTCCTGGATCAGCTCGGTCGCCCGCGCGCCGACGATGTGCCCGCCGAGCAGCTCGCCGTACTGCTTCTCGCCCACGACCTTGACCAGGCCGGTGCGGTCGCCGTACACGGTCCCCGCGCCCACCGCGCCGTACTGCACCTTGCCCACGACGACGTCGTGGCCCTGCTCGCGGGCCTGCTCCTCGGTCAGGCCGAAGCTGCCCACGTTGGGCGTGCAGAACGTGGCCCTGGGAACGTCGGCGTACTCGATCGGGTGCGTCTCGAGGCCGGCAGCGTCCTCGACCGCGATGATCCCCTCATCGGAGGCCTTGTGGGCGAGCGCCGGCCCGGGGACCAGGTCGCCGATCGCATAGATGCCCTGCGCGGTCGTGCGCATCCGCCCGTCGACCTCGATCAGGCGGGCGACGCCTCGGTTGACGCCCGCGTTGTCGAGGCCGAGTGCTTCGACGTCGGGGCCGCGACCCGTGGCGATGACCAGCCACTCAGCCTCGGCCTGCGTGTCGCCGTGCGTGTAGCGGCATATCGCCTCGGTCGACTCGATGTTCTCCACGAACGTGTTCGTGTGGACCGTGATGCCCTGGCGCTTCAGACCCCGGTCGACCACCTTCGAGATGTCGGCGTCCTCGGTGGGCAGCACGCGCTCGAGGGCCTCGAACAGCGTGACTTCGGTTCCCAGCCGGGCGTAGGCGGAGGCGATCTCGGCGCCCGACGCGCCGGCGCCCACGACCGCGAGGGTGCTCGGTTTTTGAGGAAGGGCCCACGCTTCCTCGGTGCCGATGACGCGGCCTCCGAACTCGGTGCCGGGGATCGGCCGTTTCACCGAGCCGGCGGCGAGCACGATGGTCTTGGCTTGGACCGTGCTGCCGTTCACGGTGACGTTGCCGTCGCCCGCCAGCGCGGCCTCACCCTGGATCACCTCGATCCCGTTCTTCTTGAACAGCCCGGAGACGCCACCCGTGAGGGTCTTGACGACCTTCTCGCGCCGGGCGAGGACCCCGTTCCAGTCGACCTCCGGGTCGCCGACCTTGATCCCGAAGTCGCCCGCCTCGCGGACCTCGGTGAGGATGTCGGCCACGCGCAAGATCGCCTTGGCCGGGATGCAGGCGTAGTTCAGGCAGCGTCCGCCCACCTGGTCCTTCTCGACCACGGCCACCTTCATCCCGAGCTGCGCGGCCCGGATCGCGGCCACGTACCCGCCGGGGCCGGAGCCGATCACGATGCAGTCGTAGGACGCGTCTGGCATGCGGGCGCACACTATAGAAAGGCTTCTTAGCGGGGCGGTTTCGGGCCTCACCCGGGGGCGACTGAGTTTTCCGGGAATAGTTCCCGGTTTTCTCAGACGCATCGAGATCGGGGCGGCTCGCGCGGGCTGCTACGTCCGCCCGGGGGGCTTGGGCATGTTGAGGCGGCTCAGGACGCGGACGAGCTTGTAGAACAGGTAGCCGCCACCGCCCACGACGACGACCGCGGCCACGACCGCGAGCAGGTTGCTGGCCCGGAGGAGCAGCAGCGAGAAGAACAGGATCACGAAGGCGAGGATCGCCTGGAAGCCGAGCACGGCCCAGTAGCGCAGCTGCCACATGCCGACGGCGCATACGAGCATGAGGACCGAGAACAGGATCACCCCGCTCGGACCGGCGTGGGCCTTGCCCACGCTGAAGCTGCCGTTGATGATCACCGCGATCAGGTCGCCGCCCCCGATCAGGAGCGCGAGCAGGGAGGCGATCTTGAGCGCCCACGGGCGCTCGCCGGGGGCGAGCGGGGTGAGCGTCGCCCGGACCGCCGCGTTGCGCTCCTCCGACCGACCGGCCGATCTCGGCGCGGCGGCGGGCCGGGGTTGTGTCGTCGTCGCGCTGGGACGCGGTCTTGGCGCGCTCGGAGGCCGCCGCCGGCCGCGCTTGCGACTACGCTGCGCCAAGTCGGACCCCCGGGGCGCCGGATTCGGGCCGGCGCAAACCCGAGATCCCCTGGCGGAGGCTTCGCGCGACCCGGGCGGGATCGGCGGCTTCGGTCAGTGCCCGGACCACCGCGATGCGCTCGGCCCCAGCGGTCCTCACGGCGTCCACGTTCGCCGGCGAGATGCCGCCGATCGCGAAGAACGGCAGGCTCGCGTGCTCGGCGGCGTAGCGGACGAGCTCGAGTCCCACGGCGGGCCGCCCGGGCTTGGTCGGCGTGGCGTGCACGGGCCCGACGCCGATGTAGTCCACCGAACGCTCCGCGGCGGCGTCGACCTGCTCCGGGCTGTGAGTCGAGAGGCCGATCAGCCGGTCCGGGCCGACGATCGCGCGGGCGTCAGACACGGCGACGTCGTCCTGGCCGACGTGCACGCCGTCGGCGCCCGTCGCGGCGACCAGGTCCGGGCGGTCGTTGAGGATGAAGAGCGCCCCGTGCGCCGTCGCCGCGCGCGCGAAGCGCTGCCCCGCGGCGACGATCGCCTCATCGCCGGCGTGCTTCATGCGCAGTTGGACGAGGTCCACGCCGGCGCCCAGGACGGCGTCGAGGAACCCGTCGGGCTGCTCGTCGCAGACGAGGTACAGCCGCGCGGTGCTCAGACGTGAGCGGCGGTCGGTCACGCGCCCAAGTGTGGCAGGAGCACCCCAGGCCCCCGCCACCTAGACGCTAGGATTGACCGAACGGGAGCCCTACCAGCGGGCTGAGAGGGCGGGCCGGGTAACACCCCTCCCCGCCGACCGTCTGAACCTGAACCGGGTAATGCCGGCGCAGGGAGTCGCACATCTTGCCGAATCGATCAAGCTCATTTGATGTCGCCGTCGTAGGCGCCGGCGTCATCGGCCTGGCGGTCGCGTGGCGCCTGGCCCAGCGCGGCGTGAACGTCGTCGTACTGGAGCGCGGCGCCGAGCCGGCGCGGGAGACCTCGTCGGTGGCGGCGGGGATGCTCGCGCCGATCAGCGAGACGCTGGCCACGGAACTGCCGCTCATGCGCCTCGGCCTGGCCAGCGTGAACGCTTATCCCGAGTTCCTCGACGCGCTCCACGAGGCCACCGGCATGGACACCGGCTACCTGCGCTGTGGCACGCTGCTCGCGGCCCGCGACGGCGACGAGGCCGAGGCGCTGGCCCGGGAGCTCGCGCTGCGAGAGAGCCTCGGGCTTGCCGCCCACCGGCTCCGCGCGAGTGAGGCCCGGCGGCTCGAGCCCGCCCTCGCCCCCACGCTCCGACTGGCCCTCGACGTCCCGGACGACCACGCGATCGATCCGCGCAAGCTGACCGCGGCGCTGGCCCAGGCTCTGACCGCTGCTGGCGGCGAGTTGCGCACCCAGGCCGCCGTGGCCGGGCCGATCGTCGCCGGCGAGCGCGTGACCGGCGTCCGGCTGGCCGAGACCGGCGAGCAGATCGCCGCCGAGCACGTGGTGATTGCCGCCGGGGTGTGGTCGGACGAGATCGACGGGCTGCCCAAGGAGGCACGGGTGCCGGTCCACCCGGTCAAGGGCCAGATCCTCCGCTTGCACGACCCGAGCGGTCCCGGTCTGCTCACGCGCGTCGTCCGCTTCACGGGCGGCTACCTGGTCCCCCGTGGCGACGGGCGCTACGTCCTCGGCGCCACGATGGAGGAGCGCGGCTTCGATACGACGGTGACCGCCGGCGCGGTGTTCGAGTTGCTGCGCGACGCCTCCGAGCTGCTGCCGTCGATCACGGAGCTGGTCATCGACGAGCTCTCGGCCGGCCTGCGTCCGGCCACGCCCGACAACGCTCCGGCGATCGGCCCGGGCGCGCTCGCGGGCCTGCACTGGGCCACCGGGCACTTCCGCCACGGGGTTCTGCTCACGCCGATCACGGCGGAGATCGTGGCCGCGGAACTGCTCGGCCAGGATCCGGGCCCGCTCGCGTCCGCCTTCCTGCCGACGCGCTTCGCCGGCGTTCCGGTGGCGGCATGACGCTTCGCGTGACTATCAACGGCGAGGACCGCGAGCTGCCGGACGGCGCCACCGTGGCCAGCGTCGTGGCCTCACTGCACAATGCTCCGGAGGGCCGCGGCGTGGCCGTGGCACTCGAGGGCGAGGTGGTTCCACGCGCGCAGTGGTTGGATACCGAATTGCCCGACGGCGCCGCGGTTGAGGTGGTCGTCGCGGTTCAAGGAGGATGACCCGCCCATGTCCATGAACAATCCGCTCACGATCGCCGGCCGCGAGTTTCAGTCTCGCCTGATCCTGGGGACCGGCGGCTTCACCAATCATGAGGTGCTGGCGTCCGCCCTTGAGGCGTCGGGCGCGCAGATGTGCACGGTCGCGCTGCGCCGGTTGGATCCGGCCGCCCGCGGCTCGATCCTCGATGTCCTCGACGCCGCGGGAGTCGAGGTGCTCCCGAACACGGCCGGCTGCTACACGGCCCGCGACGCGATCACTACCGCCCAGCTCGCCCGCGAGGCGTTCCAGACCGACTGGATCAAGCTCGAGGTGATCGGCGACGACCGCACGCTGCTGCCTGACGCCGTCGAGCTCGTGGGCGCCGCCGAAGCCCTGGTCGACGATGGGTTCGTGGTCCTGCCCTACACGACCGACGACCCGATCCTGGCCCGTCGGCTGGAGGACGTGGGGTGCGCCGCAGTGATGCCGCTCGGCTCGCCGATCGGCAGCGGCATGGGGATCCGCAACCCGTACAACATCTCGATCGTGGTCGAGCGGGCGGGCGTCCCGGTGATCCTCGACGCGGGCGTGGGCACCGCCTCGGACGCCGCCCTCGCCATCGAGTTGGGGTGCGACGCGGTGCTGTGCGCGAGCGCGATCTCGCGCGCTCACGACCCGGCGGCGATGGCCCGCGCCATCCGGCTGGCGGTCGAGGCCGGATGGCTGGCGCGTGGCGCCGGCCGGATCCCCCGGCGGCGCTATGCCGAGGCCTCGACACCCGACGAGGGGCTTCCCGTGTTCGATACTGCCGCGCAGTGATCCGGCGATCGACACCACCCCGGTGACCCCGGCGATCGATACTTCCTCCCCATGAGCGTGGCCGAGCGATCCGTCGACGACCTGATCGACGACTGGGAGGCGGCCTGGTCGGGCAAGGACGAGTCGGCTTTCGCCTCCGTCTGCTCGAGCAAGATCCACTACGAGGATCCGCTCACCAGCGAGCCGCTCGAGGGGCTCGAGCAGTTCCTGCGCCACCCCACACGGCTGTGGGCAGCGTTCCCCGACGCCCGTCTCGAGCAGACCGGTGATCGCCTGACCAACGATCGGTTCGTGGCCGCGCCGTGCAAGCTGCTGGGCACCCATCGCGCGGCGCTCGAGGGCCTGCCCGCGACCAACCGGTTCGTGGTCGTGCACTGCCTCTTCTACTGCGAGATCCGCCGCAACCGCCTGCTCCGGGTGCGCGGGTTCTTCGACCTCTATGACGCCGCCACGCAGCTGGGCATCCTGCCCGGCCACGGAACGATCGGCGAGAAGGCGCTGCTCGTGCTGCGGGGCTTCGGTCTGCGCGCCGGACGGGGCACGTGAGGCGATGGACGTCGCGATCCCCATCTTCGACGGCATCACCGCGCTCGACGCGATCGGGCCCTACGAGGTGCTTTCGCGGCTGCCGGGCGCGCGCGTGCACTTCCTGGCGCTCGAGCCCGGCCCCAAGCGGACCGACAACGGCATGCTCGGGCTGAGCGCGGACGGAGCGCTGAACGACGTCCCACACCCCGACGTGGTCGTGTTTCCCGGCGGCTACGGCACCCGGGAGCTGATGAACGACGAGCAGATCATCGCCTGGGTGCGCGCCGCCCACGAGACCTCGCAATGGACGACCTCGGTCTGCACGGGCGCTCTTGTCCTCGGCGCCGCCGGCATCCTCGATGGGCTCGAGGCGACGACCCACTGGCTGCTCCTGGACAAGCTGGGCGAGTTGGGCGCCCGGCCGGTCAGCCGCCGCGTCGTCGAGCAGGGCAAGGTGATCACCGCGGCCGGCGTCTCGTCCGGGATCGACATGGCGCTGACGCTGGCCGCCCGCATCGCCGGCGACGACGTCGCGCGGGCGATCCAGCTCGCCATCGAATACGACCCGCAGCCGCCGTTCGACAGCGGGTCCACCGAGAAGGCCTCCCCCGAGATCATCGAGCTGGCCCGGACTCGGTCGTGAGCTCCACCAGGACCGGCGCGTGATCGGACAGCCGCCCGCGCTCCGGGACGTCTGAGCCGACCGGCCGGAGGCCGCGCACGAACACATAGTCGACGTCATGCGCGCCGGCGAGCTCAAACGCCTCGAGCGCCAGCTGCCGGATGTTGAAGTCCCCGCCGAGCACGATCGGCACGCCGGCCGCCCAGCCCAAAACGCTGTCCGCGGCGCGCACCGCGTCGCGCATCGGTCCGCCAGCGTGCAGATTGGCCACCCAGACGCCGGCGCGCTCCAGTCGCACCGCGTGCACCCACCGGCGCTCGGGCCAGACGCAGAGCCGTCGCCAGCGGTGCTCGGCCACGACGTCGCCGCGGACCAGGATCGCGTTGGCCCCGCCGCCGTTGGACTTGATCAGGTCCGGCCAGCGGACGGCGACCGCGCGTCGGACTGTGGGGAGCGCGTTCCGCGAGGTCAGAACGGATCGGTGATCGGCACGCAGGCGATCCCCCAACGCCGGCGGCCACCACGGCGGCACCTCCTGGAGCAGCGCCACGTCCCAGTCCCACCCGGCCAGCGCCGCCGAGAACGCCTCGCACAGATCGCGACCGGCCGAAGGCACCGACCGCCCGTGCAGGAGGTTCCAGGTCAGCACGCGCAGGCGCATCGGCGCAACGTACACTCGCCGCTTGCCGCGCCACTTCATCACCGGGACCGAGCTCAGCGCCGAGGAGCTGCATCGACTGATCGAGCGCGCGCTGGAGCTGAAGGCGGCGCCCCGGAGCTCGGACGCCCTCCACAAGCTCACGGTGGCGCTGATCTTCCAGAAGCCCTCGACGCGCACGCGCGTGTCGTTCGAGGCCGGCATCGCCGAGCTCGGCGGCCATCCGATGGTGCTGCGGACCGATGAGCTCCAGCTCTCGCGCGGCGAGTCGGTGCGCGACACCGCCTACGTGCTGTCTCGCCATGCGGCGGCGATAGGGATCCGCACGGGGGAGGACGAGCTGGTCGCCGAGATGGCCGGGCACGCCACCGTGCCGGTGATCAACATGCTCACCCCGAGCCACCATCCCTGCCAGGCGCTGGCCGACCTGCTCACGCTGCGGGAGGCGTTCGGCCGGCTCGATGGCCTCACCCTCGCCTACGTGGGCGACGGCAACAACGTGGCGCGGTCACTGATCGAGGTGGGAAGGCTGGCGGGCGTCAACGTCCGGGTCGCCTCCCCGGACGGCTACCAACTCCAAGCGCAGGACGGCGCCGTCCTGACCGACGATCCGCGCGAGGCGGTCCAGGGAGCCGATGCCGTCTACACGGACGTGTGGGTGAGCATGAGCGACGCCCCCGAGACGGCTTCCGAGCGCCGGCGGAGCCTCGCTCCCTACCGGCTCGACGACGAGCTGCTCGACCTCGCGGCACCGGAGGCGATCGCGCTTCATTGCCTGCCCGCCCACCCCGGCGAGGAGATCACCGCGGAGGTCCTCTACGGTCAGCGCCAGCGGATCTGGGATCAAGCCGAGAACCGCCGCCACGCTCAGAAGGCCCTGCTCGAGCTGCTGATCGGCCCTGACGTTCGGGCCAGTGGCGCGTGATCAAGGGGCGGTTGGGTACGCTCAGGACGGAGCTTTCAGGGAAGGAGAGATGCAGACCATGCCCTCACCCAAGTCCCCGTCCGGGGGCTCCCGCGCTGGCGGTAAGGCGCGATCCTCGACGCGAACCCGAACCAAATCCGACCCCGCGCCGCGCTCGTCGACCCGCGGCGAGACGAACGCCGGCGGCGACGGGCTGGCCGGCTTGACCGAGCAGTTGGTCAGCCGGATCATCACGCCGCTTGGCCTCGTGGTGCTCACCCGCGACCGGATCCAGGAGGTCCTCGACGACGCCGCCGAGCGCGGGCGCGTCACGCGCTCGGACGCCAACGAGCTGGCCACCGAGCTCGTCAACCGCGGTCGCCAGCAGACCGACCAGCTGCTCTCGGACGTCGAGCGCCTGCTGGGCCGCGGCCGCCAGCAGATCGGCGCCGCGACGGTGCGCGCTCGGCGCAGCGAATCGCTCGACCTGCTGATGCGCAGCGCCGACCGGGCGCGGCGGACGGTGGGGACGGACGAGTCGTTGCCGGTCCTCGGCTACGACGAGCTGACCGCCGCCCAGGTGCAGGGCCGGCTGGACGGCCTGTCTCCGGCCGAGCTGCGCAGGGTGCGCGACTATGAGCGCCGTCATGCCAACCGGAAGTCCGTGCTGGCGGCCATCGACAAGCAGCTCAGCGCAGACTGACCGAGCACCTGACAGAGCGCGCACAAGAGGTCCTGCGGCTCGCCGAGGCGCAGGCGCGCGAGCTGCGCCACAGCTTCGTCGGCACCGAGCACATCCTGCTCGCCCTATCGCTCGAGAGCGAGGGGACGGCGGGCCAGGTCCTCGCCTCCTTGGGCACCACCCACGCGCATATTCGTGCCGAGGTGGTCCGGATGATGGGGCTCGGGGTCGAGCCGCCCGAGGGCGAGCTGGGCCTCACCGGCCCCGCGCAGGACGTGATCGACCGCGCGCGCGCGGAGGCCTCGATCCGCGACCAGCGGCGCGTCGGTACCGAGCACATCCTCCTGGCCCTGGTCCATCAGCGCGACGGCGCCGCCACCCGGATCCTGCTTCAGCTCGACGCCGACCCAGCTGCGATCCGCTCGGCTCTCGCACCCGAGTAGTCCGGGCGACCTACCCTAGGGGACATGGAATCGGCCACAACCCACTCCGGAGCTCGTCCTGCCCGCGGCGAGCTGCTCGAGCTCACCGTCGACTCCCTCGCCTTCGGCGGCGCGGGAGTCGCCCGCCGCGACGGGTATGTGGTGTTCGTCCAGGGCGGGATACCCGGGGACCGCGTCCGGGCCGAGGTGCAGAAGGCCAAGCGCGCCTACGCCGAGGCGCGGGCAATCGAGATCCTGGAGCCGAGCCCCGACCGGATCGAGCCGCTCGCCGACCATCCGGGCGCGCCGTGGCAGGTGCTCCCGTACGAGCGCCAGCTAGAGGTCAAGCACGCCCAGGTGGAGGATGCGCTGCGCCGGATCGGGCGGCTGGAAGGCTTCGAGCTCGAGCCGATCGTGCCCGCGATCGATCCCTGGCGCTACCGCAACAAGCTCGAGTACTCCTTCGGAACCGACGCCGGCGGCCGCCTGGTCTGCGGCTTTCACGCCCCCGGCCGCTGGGAGGAGATCGTCGAGCTGACCGATTGCCTGCTCGCTTCTGAGCCCGCCAATGCGGCGCGCGAACGGGTCGTCCAGCTGGTGTCGCGATCAGGGCCTCACCGCGTTTGACCGCCGCACCCGCGAGGGGTTCCTGCGCAACCTCGTCGTCCGGGAGAGCCGGAGCACGAGCGAGTTGCAGGTCCGCCTGGTGACCTCGCCCGGCGAGCTCGACCGGGCCGGCCTGGTGGCGGCCGCACAGCCCGTCGGCGGCCTGCTCTGGACCCAGACCGACAGCGTCGCCGAGACGACCCAGGACGGCGATACCGAGCTGCTGGCGGGCGGCGATCGCCTGGAGGAGGACATCGGGGGCATGCGGGTGCGCATCTCGCCGAACGCGTTCTTCCAGACCAACACCGAGATGGCCGAGCGGCTGTACGGCCTGGCCATCGACTACGCCGCTCCCGACGGCACCCACCGCGTGTACGACCTGTACTGCGGGATCGGCACGATCGGGCTGCTGATCGCCCCCCGCGTGGCCGAGGTGTGGGGACTCGAGCTGGTCGAGGAGGCGATCGCCGACGCGATCGCCAACGCCCGGGTGAACGAGATCGAGAACGCGCAGTTCTTCGCGGGTGATGTCAGGCTCGCGATGCGCGAGCTCGTGGAGCGCGCCGGCCGGCCCCACACGCTGATCGTCGACCCGCCCCGCTCGGGCCTCTCCCAGAAAGTGGTCCGGCGGATCATCGAGGCCGGGCCGCGGCGGATCGTCTACGTCTCGTGCAATCCGACCACTCTGGCTCCCAACGCCGCCCAGCTGGTCGAGGCCGGGTATGTGCTGCGTCGCGTGAGGCCGGTGGACATGTTCCCGCAGACCCCGCACATCGAGTGCGTGGCGCTGCTGGAGCGGCCGTAGGTAGGGTTCGCGCCGCGACCGGAGTCCCGATGAGAGCCGTCACGATCAAAGACCAGAACCTGACCGTCGAGGACCTTCCGGATCCGGCGCCCGGCGCCGGCGAGTGCCTCGTGCGCGTGCGGGCCGCCGGCCTGAACGGCGCCGACATGATGCAGCGCCGGGGCCACTACCCCGCGCCTCCCGGTGCACCCCAGGAGATCCCGGGACTCGAGCTGGCCGGCGAGGTGATCGAGCGCGGCGACGGCGCCAACCGGTTCGAGGTCGGTGACCGGGTCATGGGGATCGTGGCCGGCGGCGGCCAGGCCGAGCTGGCGGTCGTCCACGAGCGGATCCTGATGGCGGTTCCTGAGAATCTGAGCTGGACCGAGGCCGGCGCGGTCCCCGAGGTATTCACGACCGCACACGACGGCGTGTTCTCGCAGGCCGGGCTGAGAGCCGGGGAGCGGCTGCTCGTCCACGGTGGCGCGGGCGGAGTCGGCACGGCGGCGGTCCAGCTCGGGCGCGCCGCGGGGGCGCGGGTGACCGCCACCGTACGCAACCAGGACCATCGGGAGGCCGTCAGAGCGCTCGGAGCCGAGGTGATCGCGCCCGAGGGCTTCGAGGAGCACGGGCCGTTCGACGTGATCCTGGAGCTGGTCGGGGCGCCTAACTTCCCGCAGAACCTCCAGGCCCTGAACCTGTGGGGCCGGATCATGGTCATCGGGATCGGCGCCGGCGCGAAGGCCGAGCTCAACCTGGGGCTGGCCATGCAGAAGCGCGCCCGGATCTACAACTCGACGTTGCGCCCCCGCCCGCTCGAGGAGAAGGCGCTGACCGCCCGGGCGATGGAGCGCTCGGTGCTGCCGCTGTTGGCCTCAGGCGACGTCCGCGTCCCGATCGCCTGCACCTATCCGCTGGAGGAGGCGCCGGCTGCCTACGACCGGTTTGCCGAGGGTGGGAAGCTCGGCAACATCGTGCTCGAGATGGGCGGCTGACCCGCCGGCCGGCGACTCCGCCGGCTATCCCTCGCTGAACGCGTCGTCCTCTTCGGCGACGGGAACGACCTCATCTGCGTGGACCGTGCACAGGGCCGGCCCGCCGGACTCGAGCGCCGCCTCGATCTCCGCCTTGGTCAGCTTGGCTCCGCACTCCTCGCAGCGGTCGCCGATGTGGTCGAGGGACTTCTCTTCAAGGTCCATGGCGCCGAGTCTAACCCCGCTGTTAGTACGGGGGGAGGTCCGCTAGTACGGGGGGAGGTCCGACCACCACTGGCCGAGCAGCCGGAACGCCGCCCAGAACTCCCGCTTGGCGCTTTCCTCGTCCAGCGAGTCGTCGATGTTGGGCACGTACATGGCCTCGATCGATGGCGTGAGGTGTTGCAGCTCGCCGTGCACCGGATGGAGGTCGCGGCGAAGCGGAAGGTCGAGCTCGTTGACCACGGTGAGCGCGTCGGGCCCCATCACGACCACGACCTTGGGTGAGACGATCGTGATCTCCTCGACCAGCCGGGCCACGCAGCCCGGATCGGCCATGGCCGGATCGGGGACCGGGCACTTGACGCACAACGTGCCGTACACGGCCAGCGGGTCGATCGAGAGGCGCTTCAGAGACTTCATCAGCGCGTTGCCGGCGCGTCCGTAGAAGGCCACGCCCTCCTCGACCTCGGACGGCCGCGCCGAGTGCTTGATCAGGAAGATGTCGGCTTGGGGGTGTCCCGAGCCGAGCACGGGCATCAGCGCGCCGCGGGGACAGTGGGTGCAGGACTGGACCTCGCGCGAGAAGGCGTTCAGTTCGCGAATCGCCCGCTCGAGGTACTTCTCCCGGATCTCGTCATCGGTCGCCGGCATCGCTGTCCGATTGGACGGCTCGCGAGCTTGTCCTTGCGAGTGCATCAGGAGTTGCGGCTCGACGGCGGTGCCGCCCGGCGCCTGTCGCGCCCCATCGCGCGCCGCACCCGCCGCTCCCGCGACGCCCTCCGGGCCGCCTCGGGCAGCGCCTTGGTCTGCAGGAACTTGAGCGCCTGCACGTACAGCAGGCTGGCCGGATTGCGAATGATGTCGGCGTCCCGGAGCGACTCGAGGAACTCCTGCGGCCCGCCCCACTCGCGCATGCGGATCCGTACCGAGCCCAGTCCCTGGGGCACGTGGGCATCGGACCCGGCGCCGGCCGGGACGCGGTACTTGGCCGCGAAGCGGGCCGCCTCGTCGTTGAACTCAGTGATCGCCACGCGCGGGTTGAACACCTCGATCGCGTCGACGTCGTCGAGCACGGCGAGCAGGTGCTCGTAGTCGGGGACCGAGTGCAGGCGGTCGAACGGATGGGGCACGTACACCAGCCCGCCCTGGCGCTTGATCTCCGCGATCGTCTCCTGGAGGGTCATCCCTCGCGGGATCTTCTCCTCGATGAACAGCCCGATCACCTCGCCCTGGTCGGCGGTCATGACCTCCTCGCCGACGATCACCGCGATCCCGTCCGCCTTGGCCCGCGCCGCGTGGGCGCCGGAGACCTCGTTGTGGTCGGTGACGGCGATGGCCCCGAGGCCGCGCGACCTGGCCTCGGCGAGCAGCACCTCGACCGGGGTGGCGCAGTCGTAGGAGTGGTCGGTGTGCATGTGCAGATCGACGTCGATCATCCGGCGGCTGCTCAGGCGCTGGCGCACGCCGTCGTTGCCGCGGGTGTCGTGCCGGCGGGCGATCAGCCGCTCGTACACCTGCTCGAGCTCGTCGGCCACGCGCGTCCAGGAGAACCGGGCGCGCAGCTCCTCGCTCCGGGCGCGCGCCTGCTCACGGAGCGCCGGCTCGCCGATCGCGCGCGCCAGGTGCGCGGCCAGCGTCTGCGCGTCGCCGGGCTCGAACTCGAAGCCGTACTCACCCTGCCCGAGAAGCTCCTCGTAGGGGGCCAGGCGCGAGGCGATCGGGAGCACGCCCGCCGCCAGAGCGCGCACCAGCGTGCCCGGCACCGGTCGCAGCCCCTCCGAGGCCAGCACGAGCACGTCGGCCCGGGACAGCGCCTGCGCCTCGGGCATCTGGTCGGCGTCCACGAACTCGAGCCGCTCGCGGAGCGCGCGGCTGAGCGTGGCCGGCGGAGCGAGCGGTCGCGGAGACCAGACGGTGGCGCGCCAGTCCGCACCGGAGTCCAGCAAGCGAACCGCGCGCAGGAACAGACGCAGGGCCGCGCGCTCCTCGCCGGCGCTGAACAGGATTCGCACCGGGTCCCCGGCCCCAGCCGGCGCCGCGCGCTCGACCTCGGCTCCGGGCAGGATCACCCGGTAGTCCCCCGGGAAGTAGCGCTGAAGCAGGTCGCGGGTGGCGCCGTAGCTGGCCGTGCGGGCGTCGAGGCGGCCGAAGAGCAGCCGCGAGAGCGGGCGGGTCAGCTGGGTGGAGAGGATCCGCTCGGTGGGAGCGTGGAAGCTTCCGACGTTCAGGCCGCGCGAGTGGCGCAGGGCCGAGCTGGAGGCGCTGGGCGCGAACGGCTCATGGACGTGGACGATGTCGAGCGGCAGGTTGTCCAGGGCCTCCTCGATCGTCCGGGCCACGTCGAGCGGGAGCGAGGCGGCGCGCCGGCGCGTGGGCGAGAACGGCAGCACCTCGCCCACCCCGAGCACCAGCGGCTCGCCGTCGGCGCGCTCCAGCAGCGACCCGTTGTCGCTGCGGATGGCCCGCCGGCTGTCGCGCACCAGCGCCCCGTTTTCCGACGGCGCCACGATCAGCACGCGGTGCCCGCGGCGGGCGAGCTCGTCCGAGACCCGCGCGACGTAGTCGTTGACTTCGTGGGCCACCTCCCAGGCGAACGGCGTCACCTGCGCGATCGCGAGCCGGCCGGAGGACGCGGCCCCCGCCCATTCATGCTCGCCCGGATGGCGAGCGGGCGGTTGGGCCGCGCTGGGCACGGATGGGAGTCTATTTACTTTGATTGGCCGCTAACGCGGCCCTGGTTTCAGCTCTTGCCGGCCTTGGTTTTCGCCGTCGAGCCGGCCGCCTTGCGGGCGTACTTGGCGATGAACTTGTCGGTCAGCTCCCGCGCCTCGGAGTCGGGGCGCTGGTTCATCGGCGACTTCATCAGGTAGGAGCTGGGGCCGTCGAGCTGGCCGGAGAGGCCGTTGTCCAGCGCGAGCTTGCAACAGCGCACGGCGTCGATGACGATCCCGGCCGAGTTCGGCGAGTCCCACACCTCGAGCTTGAGCTCCATGTTCAGCGGGACGTCGCCAAACGCCTCGCCCTCGAGCCGGATGTGGGCCCACTTGCGGTCGGTCAGCCACGGCACGTAGTCCGAGGGACCGACGTGGACGTCGTCGGCGGGGAGCGTGTGTCCCATGATCGAGGTCACCGCGTTGGTCTTGGAGATCTTCTTGGACTCCAGCCGCTCGCGCTCGAGCATGTTGTAGAAGTCCATGTTGCCGCCTACGTTCAGCTGCGAGGTCCGCTGCAGCTTGACGCCGCGATCGTGCATGAGCCTGGCCAGCGCGCGGTGAACGATGGTGGCGCCGACCTGCGACTTGATGTCGTCGCCGATGACTCGGCAGCCCGGCCTTCTTGAAGCGCTTGTTCCAGTAGTCCTCGCGCGCGATGAACACCGGGATGCAGTTGACGAACGCGCAGCCGGCCTCGAGCACCTGCTCGACGTACCACTTGGTGGCCTGCTCGGAGCCGACCGGAAGGTAGGAGACGACGACGTCGGTGTGAGTGTCCTTGAGGATGTCGACGATGTCGGCGGTCGGCCCGGGCGCCTTGGTGATCTTCTCCTTGAGGTACTTGCCGAGCCCGTCGTGGGTCATCCCGCGCTGGACGGGGACGTCGAGCGCCGGCACCTTGTCGGCGAACTTCAGCGTGTTGTTCTGGCCGGCGAAGATCGCCTGCGAAAGATCCTTGCCGACCTTGTCGGCGTCGATGTCGAAGGCGGCCGAGAACTCGATGTCACGCACGTGGTAGCCGCCCAGGTCGACGTGCATGAGCCCGGGCACTGGCTCGCGCGGGTCGGCGTCGCGGTAGTAATGGACGCCCTGGACGAACGAGCTGGCGCAGTTGCCGACGCCGATGATCGCCACTCGGACCTTTTCGTCCTGGTAGCGCGCGGCGCCATTGGTGGAGCCGTTGGTGGTACTCACTTTCAGGTGTGCCTTTCTACGAGAGGTCCCGCGGCCATTTAGAGGTATCCCGCGGGGGCGCGTTCGTTACACCGGCTGGTCGGCTATGACCTTCAGCTGGCGGCGAACGTGGAAGATACGTTGCAGGGTAGTAAGCACGGTCAGCCCCGCCAGCACGTACACCGCCGGCGCCAGCAACTCGAAGTGGCCGATACCGGCGCCTTTCGCGAATACGAGCCCGATCGAGAGGATCACCACGCGGACCGGGCGGGTGGCGAGACCGACCTTGCACTCGACGCCGATCGCCTCGGCCCGGGCGCGGGTGTAGGACACCATCAGCGAGCCGAGCACGGCGGCCACCGTGGCGGCGGCCGCGACCTGATTGTGGCGCGAGGCGAAGTACGCCCCGACCGCGATCAACACGATCCCCTCCTCGAGGCGATCGAGGGTCGAGTCGAGAAACGCGCCGAACGATGTGCCCTTGCCCGACATACGCGAGTAGCGCCCGTCCAGGGTGTCCATGATCGATCCGACGATGAAGGCGATGCCGGCCAGGAAGAACAGGCGGCCGACGATCAGCCCGGCGGCCGCCAGGTTGAGCGCGAAGCCGGTGAGCGAGATCGCGTTGGGAGTCAGGCGTGACTCGATCAGCCGATTGCGCATCATCTCCTGCGCGGTGGGACCGAGGATGGGCCCGCGTCCACCCGGGCGGTTCCGGCGCGCGCCGTTCTTGCCGGCGCGCGGGGGCCGGGTGCGGTCGGGCGTGCTCACGCCGTCCCCGCGGAGGTCCCGGTCATCGTCACGCGGTGACGCGAACGAACGCCCATGCGTCCGGCCGCGCCCGCGCCAGCAGCCTCTGCGCCAGCAGCGCGGACACGCCGGCGGTAAGGGCCCCGAGGAACACGTCGGTGAGGTAGTGATTGGCGGTGGCCACGACCACGAACGTGATCAGCAGCGGATAGAGCGCCCACAGGATCTTGCCCGGGCGCCACGCGGTGAGCCGCGACATCGACCCGCCGATCATCACGGCAAAGCAGACGTGCATCGAGGGGACCGCTGCATAGAAGTTCAGGAACGCCTTGGTCGGGCCGTCGTCAACGAAGCCGGTGCCGCCGGTCATGAACTGCGAGATCGCGTCGGTGAAGCCCCACTCGGGCATCAGCCGCGGCGGCGCCGTCGGATATAGCCAATACCCGATCAGGGCCAGTCCCATCGCGATCATGAACGTGTTGCGCACGAAGTAGAACGACTGGTTGCGCCGTGCGTAGATGAACGCCAGCACCGCGAAGGTGACGAAGAAGTGCCCGTTCAGGTAGATCCAGTCGGCGGCGTCGATCAACCAGTGCGCCTTGAGCGCCCATGCCTGGACGTTCGGCTCGATGAACACGTGCAGCGTGCGCTCGAGGTCGATGATCCGCATCGCGTCGCCGAATGGCTTGTACGGGTTGTCCTGCGCGACGATGCCGCGAACCAGGTCGTACAGCAGCAGGGCGCCGACGAACAGGACGATCTGTCGGAACAGATCCATCCAACCACGCGGCAAGAGCCGCGTCTCGATGAGCCGAAGGACGCGCCCCATGTCAGCCATGGATGCTAGCGGGCCGCGAGGTCCGGTTGCCGTCAGCCGCAGCGGGGCGAGGTCGCGGCGATCCGGGTCAGCGAGAAGCGGATCGCGATATGGACCGCGCCGGGGCGGGTCGTCGTGAGCTTGGTGAAGCCGCCGGCGGGGGCCACGCAGCCGGATCCCTGGGTGACTGCCCAATAGGGGCTCCAGCGCACGCGGATCAGCGTCGTCCCGTCGGTTCGCGCGTTCAGTTGCAGCCAGTTCGGGCCGAGGTTCGTGAGCGTCGCGGCCCCCTGGGCGACCGAGGTCGGATGGCGGACCGCGTAGACGCGGAAGTGAGGGGACCGGTAGACCAGGTGCAGGAACGGCAGGCCGCGGTCGATCAGCGCCACCTCCTGCTTGGCCGAGTAATCGAGCTCGGCGTCGGATACCGCCACGTAGCCCACGGCGAGCTGGTGCAGCCAGGCGTCGTAGCGCGCGGCTGTCAGCCTGCCGTCGTAGAAGAGCGCGTTGTACTTGGTGTCCAGCTGGCGCTCCCAACCGCGCGCGAGCGGGAACTCCGGGGCCACCTCGTCGGCCTCCCAGTGAAACAGCGTGAACGGGATCTCGAGTCGATACCGGCCCGCGTCCATCCCGGGCTGCCGGCTCAGGAAGGTCATCATCGGCTGGAAGTAGGCGAACGTCACCTCCCGGTTGTCATCCGCGGTCCGGATGTCGCGCACCGGCGCCTGCCACTGGATGTAGAGCAACGGAAGCGCCACCACGAGCAGCGCGACCGCGCGCCGGCGCCACCAGAGGAGCGCGACGAGCGGCCCGGCGATCAGCGGTGCGAGGCGGGTCACGTTGCTGCCCACGGGACTGGCGATCGCGTACGAGGCGAGGCACCCGACGGCGTACAGGGCCGCGCCCACGCGCAGGGCCACGTCGCGTCGCGGTATCGCGGGGATCACCAACAGCGAGATCAGCACGATTGGCCACAGCGCCGAGAACGCGAACGGCTCGCTCCCACCCTCGGGGAAGGCGATGGCCAGCGCCAGCACGGGCGCGGCGGCCGCGACGATGACCCCGATCCCCGGCAGGGCCGCGCGCGCAGTGCGCTCGTTCGTGACGGCGCCGATCGCCTGAGCCGCTCCCGCGAGCGCCGCGAACAGCGCGTCCACCGGGCTGGCGAGCGCCGTGAGCGCGGCCAATGCCGCGGCGAGGGCCGGGCGATCGCGCTGCAGGGCGAGCGCCACCCCGGTCGCGAACGCGAGACCCATGGCGAACGTGAGTCGCCCGGTGAACAGCGTGGTGCTGGTGGCGATCCCGAACCACAGCGCGCCCACCCACGCGTCCTCGCCGAAGCGGCGGTGGACCAGCGACTCGAACAGCGCCGCGCTGACCGTCACGCTGATCGCGGCCACCAGTTGCGGCGTGAGCAGCGCACCGAGAGGCGGGAACAGCACGCTGTAACCCGGCACGTTGTGGCCGGCGTACCACCAGTTGTTCCAGATCCCGAAACCCTCGGTGGAGAACAGCTTGGCCCGGAGCAGGTGCGCGGCCAGATCCTCGCTGCGCGGCGCGATGAGCACGTACGCGGCCGCGATCACCGCCGCAGCGAGCGTCGGGAGCACCCGCCTGATCGGCGGCGGCTCGCGCCTATCCCTCGAGTAGCGACGCGACGCGGTCCACCACCTCGGGCCGGTCCAGCCACGGCCAGTGTCCGGCGCCGGCAATTCGCTCGACCGTCGCGCCGCCCAGGCGGTCACCGTACTCATCGGCCACCGCCGACGGATACCACGGGTCCTCCTCGCCCCACAGCACGGTCGCGCCGGGACCATCGGGAGGGCGCGGCCCACCACTACCGAGCATATTGCCGGCTCCCGATCGGACGAGACGGAGGATCGCCCGCTGTGTGCCCTGGTCGAACTGGTCCCACACCTGCGCCACCCGCGGGTCGGGCCACGCGTCGGCTTGGATGCTTCCTCGTCGCAGCTCACGAGCCAGCATCCATTTGTTGATCGTGCCCATCGCGGCCTCCCCCAGCCCACGCGCTCGCCAGACGCGCAGGATCCACGGCCAGTCGTCCTGAGCCGGCGGCGGCGGGTTGCACAGCACGAGCCGTTGTACCCGTCCGGGGTTGCGCTCCGCGAAGGACAGGCCGACCACGGCGCCCCAGTCGTGGGCCACGAGCTGGACCTCCCGTATGCCCAGGTGCTCGAGGAACCGCTCGACGAATCCGGCCAGCCCGGTCACCGAATAGTCGAGATGCCCGCCCTTGCCGGAGCGTCCGAACCCGATCAGGTCGGGCGCAATTCCGCCGGCGCGGTCCAGGAACTCAAGCCAATCGTCGCTGCTCGTGGGGATCCCGTGCAGGTAAAGCGTGGGCACGCCGGACCGTTCGGCGCTGCGGTAGTAGACGGGCGAGTCGTCGAGATTGATCGTGTGCTCGTCGACGCGCACCCGCCGGCGAGGATAACGTCCGCGCGCGTGAGCGGCACGAGTCCCGAGACGCGGTCTGGTACGAGCTCGGACAGCGTGTCCGACCCGCCTCCCGGAGCTCCGACCCTCTGCCTGGGCGAGGTGCTCGTCGACCTCATCTGTGAGTGCCCGCTCGAAGACGTGGCGCAGGGTCAGGCGTTCGTCCCGCACTTCGGCGGCTCGGTGGCCAACATCGCTGTTACCGCGGCGCGTCATGGGGCGCACATGGCGCTGGCCAGCGGGGCGGGCGAGGACCCCTGGGGACGCTGGCTGCGCGGTCGCCTGCGACGCGAGGGGGTCGAGCTGTCGCTGTTCGCGCTCGTGCCCGGCGCGCCCACGCCCGTGGCGATCGTCGCGGTCGGCGCCGGCGGCGAGCCCACCTACCAGATCTACGGCGAGGCCATCTCCACCGTCGTGCACGCCGTGGCGGCGCGGGCCGAGGCGGCGGTCGGCGCCTCGTCCGGCGTGTTCTTCAGCTCGAACACGCTTGTCGGTCCCGAGGAGCGCGAGGTCACGATGCGCGTGCGCGAGGTCGCGCTGGGGCTGGGCCGGCCGGTCGTGTTCGACCCCAACCTGTGCCTCGAGCGCTGGCGCTCGCGGACCGAGGCGGCCGCCACCGCCAACGCCTGCGTCCCGGGGGCGCTGCTGGTGCGCGCCAACGCCGACGAGGCGGCGCTGCTGACCGGCGAGGACGATCCGGAGCGCGCGGCGCTGGCCCTGCTCAAGGCCGGTGCCCGGATGGTGGTGATCACGCTCGGCGCCGGGGGAGCGATCCTGCGGGGTGAGCTGCGCTTGGACGTCCCGGGACGGCCCGCGAACGTGCTCTCAACGATTGGCGCCGGCGACGTCCTGACCGGCGTCCTGCTCGCCCGGCTCGCCGCCTCGGGCTACTACCCGTCCGCGGTGGCTGCCTTCCTGCCCGAGGCGGTGGCGGAGTCCTCGCGGGCGTGCGAGCGATGGGGTGCGCTTGAGTAGCCGGGTGCGCTTGAGTAGCTGGCAGCGACCCGCGCGCCGGCGGGTCCGGGCGATCCGCGACCGCCTGCGCCTCGTCTACGGGGTGCCCCTCGCCAAGCCCCACGGACACCCGGTCGCAGAGCTCGTTCTCACGGTGCTCTCGCAATCGACGAACGACCGCAATCGCGACGTGGCCTACCTGGCGCTGCGCGAGCGCTTCCCGACGTGGGAGGACGTGCGCGACGCCCCGGTGGACGAGATCGAGCAGGCGATCCGGCCGGGCGGGATCTCGAAGGTCAAGTCGGCCCGGATCAAGGCGATCCTGGTCGCGATCACCGAGACCGCGCCGCAGCACGCCGCCGCCCTCGACGCGCCTCTCTCGCTCGACTCCCCCCTCTCGCTCGACTCCCCCCTCTCGCTCGACTGGCTGGCCAGCCAACCAGTGCCGGAGGCGCAGGCCTATCTCACCTCGCTGCCCGGCGTGGGACGCAAGACCGCGGCCTGCGTGCTGCTGTTCGCGCTTGGCATGCGCGACGTGCCGGTCGACACCCACGTCTCCCGCGTGGGCACCCGGCTGGCCCTGTTCCGCCCCGGCGCCCCGTTCGAGGAGATGCACGACACGATGCTCGAGATCACGCCACCGGGCGAAGAGCTCGAGCTGCACCTGAACCTCCTGCGCCACGGCCGCCGGACGTGCCACGCCCGCCGGCCCGCCTGCGCAGACTGCGCGCTGCAGCGCATGTGCCCAAGCGCGTTCAAGGTCGGCTGACGAGGCCGACTAACTCCGCACTCGGCGGTCGTCCCGGGTCGAGTGTGGCGAAACCCGGTCCAGGGCCGAGTGAATATGAATTCACCGCAGGGAGAGGGGCCGAGTGTGGAGAAACTCGGGTTCGGGGGGCGGCCGGGAGAGTTCGGGGGGTGGTCGGGACGGCGGCGGCGGTGGGCGCCCGGCTCTTCCGCGCCAGGTTGGGGGGAGGCGGAGCGGGTCTGGCCGCCCTCGGGCGCAGTGGCGACCCGAACCATTCGACTCGGCGACCCACGGGCGGCCAGACTCGCTTGCCTCC
The DNA here is from genome assembly GCA_963834625.1 of uncultured Solirubrobacterales bacterium. Classification (GTDB taxonomy): domain Bacteria; phylum Actinomycetota; class Thermoleophilia; order Solirubrobacterales; family Solirubrobacteraceae; genus Palsa-465. Next base: position 1,354,625 of record CAWICM010000003.1, read on the forward strand.
CACCCAAATCTGCTACTCTCAGGCTTAGATTTTCCAGAACAAACAGGAGTAGAACCCCAATGGGAAAGACGATCGGAATCGACCTCGGAACGACCAACTCGTGCATGGCGGTGCTCGAGGGTGGCGAGCCGACGGTCGTTGAGAACGCGGAGGGCGGCCGGACCACGCCGTCGGTCGTAGCGTTCACGCAATCCGGTGAGCGTCTGGTCGGCACGGTAGCCAAGCGTCAGGCGGTCACCAACCCCCAGAACACGATCTTCTCGATCAAGCGCTTCATGGGCCGTAAGGAGGCCGAGGTGCGTGAGGAAGAGTCGATCGTGCCGTACAAGGTGGTCTCCGGACCCAACGGCGATGCGCGCGTGGAGGCCGGTGGCAAGCAGTACAGCCCGCCGGAGATCTCCGCCATGATCCTCGGCAAGCTCAAGGCGGACGCCGAGGCGTACCTGGGCGAGACCGTCGACAGCGCGGTGATCACGGTTCCCGCGTACTTCAACGACGATCAGCGCCAGGCGACCAAGGATGCCGGCCGGGTCGCCGGTCTGGACGTCAAGCGGATCATCAACGAGCCGACGGCGGCCTCGCTGGCCTACGGGCTGGACAAGGAGTCAGACCAGACGATCCTGATCTTCGACCTCGGCGGCGGCACGTTCGACGTGTCCGTGCTCGAGATCGGCGAAGGCGTGTTCGAGGTCAAGGCCACCGCGGGTGACAACCACCTCGGTGGCGACAACTTCGACAAGGCGCTCGTCGACTGGCTGGTGGCCGAGTTCAAGCGCTCGCAGGGCATCGACCTGAGCGCCGATCCGATGGCGCTGCAGCGGCTCTACGAGGCGGCCGAGAAGGCCAAGATCGAGCTGTCGACCACGCAGGAGACGCAGATCAACCTGCCGTTCATCACCGCTGACGCCAGCGGCCCCAAGCACCTCGACACCCGCCTCACCCGCGCGAAGCTCAACGAGCTGACGAGCACCCTGCTCGACCGCACGGTGGCGCCGGTGCGCCAGGCGCTCGACGACGCCAAGGACAAGGGCGTCGACAAGGTCGACCACGTCGTGCTCGTGGGCGGCATGACTCGCATGCCCGCAGTGCAGGAGAAGGTCAAGGAGCTGACCGGCAAGGAGCCTCATCGTGGTGTGAACCCCGACGAGGTCGTCGCCGTCGGCGCCGCGATCCAGGCCGGCGTGCTGGCCGGCGACGTCAAGGACGTCCTGCTGCTCGACGTGACCCCGCTGACGCTGGGTATCGAGACCAAGGGCGGCGTGATGACCAAGCTGATCGAGCGCAACACGACGATCCCGACCCGCAAGGGCGAGGTGTTCAGCACCGCGGAGGACAACCAGCCGAGCGTGGAGATCCACGTTCTGCAGGGCGAGCGCGAGATGGCGACCTACAACAAGTCGCTGGGCAAGTTCCAGCTCACCGGCATTCCGCCGGCCCCGCGTGGCATCCCGCAGATCGAGGTCGCGTTCGACATCGACGCCAATGGGATCCTGAACGTCTCGGCCAAGGATCTGGGCACCGGCAAGGAGCAGAAGATCGAGATCCGCTCCGGCTCCGGTCTGTCCGACGACGAGATCAAGCGGATGGTGACCGACGCCGAGTCGCACGCCGAGGACGACCGCCGGCAGCGCGAGCTCGCCGAGGCCCGCAACAACGGCGAGAACGCGGCCTACCAGGCCGACCGTCAGCTCAAGGACCTGGGCGACGCGGTCGACTCGAGCTCGAAGGACGAGATCGAGGCCGCGATCAAGGAGGTCCGTGAGTCGCTCACCAGCGATGACGCGGCCGACATCAACGCCAAGACCGAGACGCTCCACACTGCGTTCCACAAGGTCTCCGAGGCGATGTACCAGCGCGCCCAGGAGCAGGCGGCGACCGCATCGCCCGACGGTGATGGCGCCGCTTCGACCAATGGTGCCGGCACCGAGACCGAGGAGGATGTCGTCGACGCCGAAGTCGTGGACGAGAAGTGATGACGCGCGAACCACGCATCGTGGAGACCGAGGAGGGGGCGCCCAAGGGCGCCCCCGAGCCGTCCGCCCCCGCCGGCGAGCCTGAGGCCCCGGTCGGACCCACGACCACGACCGATAACGAGGCCGAGCCCGACCACGAGCGCCAGCTCGAGCACGATCTCGAGGAGCTCACGGCAAAGGCCGAGAAGGCCGACGAGTACCTCGAATTGGCCCAGCGCACCCGCGCGGACTTCGAGAACTATCGCAAGCGGGCGGCTCGCGAGGCCGCGGCCGCGCAGGAGCGCGGGATCACGAAGCTCGCCAAGGAGCTGCTACCGGCGGTCGACAACCTCGACCGGGCGCTTCAGGCGGCTCAGTCGGCAAGCGGTGTCGACGGCGCGGCGCAGGCGGACAACGGCACCGCGGCCACGCTCGTGTCGGGCATCAAGCTCGTGCACGCTGACGTGATCGCGGCGCTGGCCCGAGCGGGCATCGAGCCCTACTCCCCCGAGGGAGAGCGGTTCGATCCCCAGCTGCACGAGGCCGTCGCGCAGATCCCGGCCGAGGGCGCCGAGTCTGGCACCGTGGTCGAGGTGTACCAGCGCGGCTATCGGCTGGGCGAGGTCGTGATCCGGCCAGCGCGAGTCGCCGTCGCGGCATGAGCGAAAAGGGAGAGCCATGGCCGGTCGACCGGACTACTACAAGACCCTCGGCGTAGGCAAGGGCGCCTCCGACGAGGAGATCAAGAAGGCTTACCGCAAGCTCGCGCGGCAGTACCACCCGGACCGCAATCCCGGCAACAAGCAGGCCGAGGAGCGCTTCAAGGAGATCTCGCAGGCCCACGACGTCCTCTCCGATCCGGAGAAGCGCAAGGCCTATGACCGCGGGCAGGGGCCGCTGGGCGGCTTCGCGAGCGGCAACTTCGATCCCGGCGGGATGGCCGGCGGCTTCAGCGACATCCTCTCGAACCTGTTCGGCGGCGGCGCGACCGGCACCGCGGGCCGTCCGGGCGGCGCGCGCGGTCGCACCGGACCCGGCACCGCCGGGCGGACCGGCCGGGCAGCTCAGACCCAGGGCCGCGACCTGGAGACCGAGGTCTCGCTGAGCTTCGACCAGGCGGTGCACGGTGCCCAGGTGCCGCTGTCGGTGCCGACTTCGCAGCCGTGCCCGACGTGTCACGGCACCGGGGCCAAGCCGGGCACCAGCCCGAAGGTGTGCCCGGTCTGCAACGGGCGCGGAATCGAGTCCCAGAGCCAGGGGATCTTCTCGATCTCCCAGCCCTGCTCGAACTGCAACGGGTCGGGCACCGTGATCGAGGATCCCTGCCCCACGTGCAGTGGCACGGGCGCGCAGCGGAGCATCCGCAAGCTGCGCGTGAACATCCCCGCCGGCGTGCGTGACGGCAGTCGCATCCGGCTGGCCGGGAAGGGCGAGGCGGGCCTGCGCGGCGGCGAGCCGGGCGATCTGTACGTGATCACTCGCGTTCAGGATTCGCCGGTGTTCAAGACCGTGGGCGAGAACCTCGAGGTCGAGGTGCCGCTGACCATCCCCGAGGCGGTCCAGGGCGCGATCGTCGAAGTGCCGACGCTCAACGGAACCAAGCGCCTGCGCGTCCCGGCGGGAACTAGGCACGGAACCGTGCAGCGGCTGCGCGGCGAGGGTCCACCAAAGGTCGGCGGCAAGGGCCGCGGCGACATCCACTACCGGTTCGTGATCGACGTCCCCGAGAAGCTCTCGCCCGAGCAACAGGCCGCGATCGACCAGCTCTCCAAGGTGATGAACGGCAACCCCCGGTCCGGGCTGTTCACGCAGACCGGATCCGGCGGCACGAAAGCGAGGGAAAACTGATGGCCACGCGTCGTGTGCGGACGACTCGCATCGAGGTCTCCTCCGACCGAGGGGTGTTCATGATCTCGGTGGCGGCCGAGCTCGCGGACATGCATCCGCAGACTCTGCGCATGTACGAGGCCCGCGGCCTGATCGAGCCCAAGCGCTCGCCCAAGGGCACGCGGCTCTACTCGCACAAGGACGTCGATCGGCTGCGCCGCATCCAGGAGATGACGGCCGAGCTCGGCATGAACCTGGCCGGCGTGGAGCGGGTGTTCGAGCTCGAGGGGCAGCTCGAGGGCATGGTGCGCAAGCTCAGGGCGCTCGAGAAGCGCGCCGGCGAGCTGAAGTCCGAGGTGGAGCGGCTCGAGCGCCTTCGCCGTGAGTTGCGGGCCGAGATCGTGCCCTACGTCAAGGGCGGGGCGATCGTCCGCAACGCCGACCTCAAGAGGTTCACGGTCAAGGTGGAGCGGCCCGGCGACGGGACCCCACGGCCCGGCGCGTGAGCTCGGGCGCACATCGGCGCACGCTGGCCGGTCGCTACCGGCTGGAGGAGGTGATCGGCCGCGGCGGGATGAGCACGGTCTATCGCGCCACCGACCTGTCGCTCGACCGCGTCGTCGCGGTGAAGGTCGCGCACGACCCGCGGGCCGAGGAGAACCCGGTCTATGTCGCGCGCTTCAAGCGCGAGGCGCGGGCGGCCGCGTCGCTCAACGCACCCGGCGTGGCCACCATCTACGACGCCGGCGCCGACGGAGCGACCCGCTACATCGTGATGGAGTACGTCGAGGGACGGGACCTGTCCGACATCCTGCGCGACGAGGCTCCCCTCGCGCCCGCGCGGGCGGCGAACATCGGCGAGCAGGTCGCCGACACTCTGGCCGCGGCGCACGCGGCCGGGATCGTGCACCGGGACATCAAGCCGGGCAACATCATGGTCGTGGAGGGTGGAGCGCCCGAGGCCGGGGTGGGCGCGGGCCGGGAGCGAGTCAAAGTGCTCGACTTCGGGATCGCGCGCACCACGGACGGGGTCACCTTGACCCAGACGGCATCGGTGCTCGGGACCGCGCCATACATGTCGCCCGAGCAGGCGATGGGGCATCAGGCCGACGCCCGCTCTGACATCTACTCGCTCGGCTGCGTGCTCTACGAGATGCTCACCGGCAAGCCCCCGTTCATGGCCGACGTGGCCGCCGCCGTGCTCCACCAGCACGTGCGCGTGGCCCCGAAGTCGCCAAGAGACCTCAACCCGACCGTCCCGCCGGCGCTCGACGCGCTCGTCCTGCAGATGCTCGCCAAGGACCCGCAGGATCGGCCGCAGACGGCGTCCGAGGTGCGCGACCGGCTGGCCAGCTTCGACACCGAGACGGCACCCACCACGCCGTTGCCGGCGGCTGAGGCGCTGACCGCGGTGACCGCGGTCGCCGCCGCAGCCGCGGAGGTGCCGCAGATGGCCACCGTCCCGCAGGCGGCGAGCGCCCCGCCGACCATCCCTCCAGACCCCATGGCACAGACGCGTTCGCTGCCGCCCGGGCGGTCGCGCAGCAGCGGGCCGTGGGTCTTCCTGGCGGTGGTCGCGCTGCTCCTGCTCGGGGCCGCGGTGGCCTACGCGCTGGCCAGCGGAGGCTCGAGCACGACGACGAGCTCGTCTCAGTCGCACCCGTCCACGCCGGCGAGCCGGTCCGCGACCGCCTCGACCTCGTCGCATAGCACGTCCACGCCGAGCACCAGCTCGAGCACGAGCACGAGTACGAGCACCCCTTCGACTTCGACCACCACCACCACGACCACCACGACCACGACGCCTTCAACGCCCAGCACCACAACCGGTCCACCCGGACCGACGGGCGGCCCGCCCGCCACCCCGCCGGGTCAGGGCGGAACGCCGCCCGGACAGGCCAAGAAGGGCAAGACGAAATGAGTGGCTCGATGGCGACCCCGTTTCTCCCGCGAGAAACCGAAAAAATCTGTAATAATCTAAGTCATAGCGACTTAGATTTATCCCGAGACGACCGATAACGAGAACGCCCATGCAACCAGACAGATTCACGATCAAGTCCCAGGAGGCGCTGCAAGCCGCCCAGCGGCTGGCCGACGAGCGTCGCAATCCCCAGACGATGCCCGAGCACCTGCTCGCGGTCCTGCTCGAGCAGGACGGCGGGGTCGTCGTGCCCGTGCTGCGCAAGCTGGGGGTCGACCCGACGGCGGTGCGCCAGACGAACAATGGAGCGCTCGACGCGCTGCCCAAGATCCAGGGGTCCGGCAGCGCCGAGCCGGCCGGCGGATCGAGCGAGCTCGTCCAGATCCTGCGCGACGCCGAGAAGGAGATGCGCGAGCTCAAGGACGAGTACGTCTCCACCGAGCACCTTACGCTGGCGATCGCCGACCATCCGGGCGAGGCGGGCCGCGTGATGCGCAGCGTCGGCGCCACGCACGATCAGCTGATCAAGGCGCTGGCCGAGGTCCGCGGCAGCCACCGGGTCACCGACGAGAACCCCGAGGACAAGTACATGGCGCTCGAGCGCTTCGGCCGCGACCTGACCGAGGCCGCCGCGCAGGGCAAGCTCGACCCGGTGATCGGCCGCGACGACGAGATCCGGCGCGTGATCCAGGTCCTCTCGAGACGGACGAAGAACAACCCCGTTCTCATCGGCGAGCCCGGTGTCGGCAAGACCGCGATCGTCGAGGGGCTCGCGCAGAGGATTGTCTCGGGCGATGTGCCGGAGTCGTTGAAGGACCGGCGACTGGTCGCGCTCGACCTGAGCGCGATGGTGGCCGGCTCCAAGTACCGCGGTGAGTTCGAGGACCGGCTGAAGGCGGTGCTCAAGGAAATCGCCGACGCCGCGGGCCAGATCATCGTGTTCATCGACGAGCTGCACACGATCGTCGGGGCCGGCGCCGCCGAGGGCGCGATGGACGCCGGCAACATGCTCAAGCCGATGCTCGCCCGCGGCGAGCTGCGCGCGGTCGGCGCCACCACGCTCGACGAGTACCGCAAGCACATCGAGAAGGACCCGGCCCTCGAGCGGCGCTTCCAGCCCGTGCTGGTCGGCGAGCCGACGGTCGAGGACACGATCGCGATCCTGCGCGGGCTCAAGGAGCGCTACCAGGTCCACCACAAGGTCCGCATCCAGGACTCGGCGCTGGTCGCCGCGGCGACGCTCAGCCAGCGCTACATCGCGGACCGCTTCCTGCCCGACAAGGCGATCGACCTGGTCGACGAGGCCGCGTCGCGCATTCGCATGGAGATCGACTCCAAGCCGACCGAGATCGACGAGGTCGACCGGCACATCATGCAGCTCGAGATCGAGCTCCAGTCGCTGGGCTCAGACGACGACGACGCCGGCACCGTGGCACGGCGCGAGCAGCTCGAGCGGGGCCTGGCCGAGGAGCGCGAGCGCTCGGACGCGATGCACGCCGAGTGGCAGCGCGAGAAGGAGTCGGTGGGCGCCGTGGCCGAGCTCCAGGAGCAAATCGAGCAGGCCAAGATCGAGCTCGAGAAGGCTCAGCGCGAGGCCGACCTGGGTCGCGCCGCCGAGCTTCGCTACGGGACGATCCCCGAGCTACAGAAGCGGCTCGAGGCGGCAGCCGCGGCCGAGGCCGAGGATGTCGCCGGCACGCACCCGAAGTTCCTCAAGGACGTCGTCGACGCCGAGGACGTGGCCGAGGTCGTGGCCAAGTGGACGGGGATTCCCGTGACCCGCCTGATGGAGGGCGAGATCGAGAAGCTCGTGCATATGGAGGAGCGCCTGCACCAGCGGGTGATCGGCCAGGACGAGCCGGTCGAGGCCGTGTCCAACGCGCTCCGGCGCTCCCGCGCCGGGCTCCAGGACCCCGACCGGCCGATCGGCACGTTCCTGTTCATCGGCCCGACGGGCGTCGGCAAGACCGAGCTCGCCCGTGCGCTGGCCGAGTTCATGTTCGACTCGCAGGACGCGATGGTCCGGATCGACATGTCGGAGTACATGGAGAAGCACTCGGTCTCGCGCCTGGTCGGCGCACCCCCCGGCTACGTCGGCTACGACGAGGGCGGGCAGCTGACCGAGGCGGTCCGCCGGCGGCCGTACAGCGTGGTGCTGCTGGACGAGATCGAGAAGGCCCACCCGGACGTGTTCAACACGCTGCTCCAGGTGATGGACGACGGTCGCCTGACGGACGGCCAGGGCCGGACCGTCAGCTTCAAGAACACGGTGCTGATCATGACCTCGAATATTCCGGGCGGACGGGACGGCGTCGAGGCGCACTTCCGGCCCGAGTTCATCAACCGGCTCGATGACATCGTGGAGTTCCACTCGCTTACGCGGGACCAGATCGGCGAGATCGTCGATCTCCAGGTTGCGCGGCTGATCGCGCGGGTGCGCGAGCGTGGGATCGAGGTCGAGCTGACCGACGCGGCGCGGATGCTGCTCGGGAACCTCGGCTACGACCCGACCTACGGTGCGCGGCCTCTGAAGCGGGTCATCCAGAAGCGGCTGGTCGATCCGCTGGCGCTGGCCATCCTCGAGGGCCGGTTTGTCACCGGCGACACCGTGAGGGTCGACGCGGTCGAGGGCGAGCTCGTGCTCCAACGGGTAGAGGCGGTGGTGGCTGCGGCATAGCGGCCGCCACGATGCGTCGGCATGAGGTACAAGTCGCTCATGCCGACTTACATCATGCTTTCGACGCTCTCCCCCGAAGGGGTGCAGACGATCAAGAACAACCCGTCCCGGATCAAGGAGGTCAACCGCGAGGTCGAGCAGCTCGGCGCCACCGTCAAGGCGCAGTGGGCCACGCTTGGTCAGTTCGACTTCGTCAACGTGGTCGAGGCGCCGGACGAGAAGACGATGGCCCGGATCTCGCTCGAGCTCGGCTCGCGCGGGACGGCCAAGTACGAGACGCTGGTCGCCATCCCGATCGACGACTTCATTGGCTCCATCTGATTCTTCACCGCGCGTGCTGGTGGTTGGCGGCGGGGGTCGCGAGCACGCGCTGATTCACGCGCTGGCCCGCTCGCCCCGCCGGCCTGAGATCCTCTGCGCGCCGGGCAATGCGGGCATTGCTCGCGAGGCGCGAGTGCTGGGCGTTTCCGCGGAGGATGTCCCCGGGATCGTGCGCGCCGCGACTGAGGAGCGGATCGATCTCGTGGTGGTCGGGCCCGAGGCCCCGTTGGTGGCCGGCGTGGTCGACGGGCTGACCGAGGCCGGCGTCCGTGCGTTCGGCCCGGGTGCGGCCGCCGCCCGACTCGAGGGCTCCAAGGCGTTCTGCAAGGAGGTGATGGGCGCGGCCGGGGTCCCGACAGCTGTTTATAAGGTGGTTCAGGACGCGCAAGCCGGCCTGGACGCCATCGAGCGATATCCCGTGGTCATCAAGGCGGATGGCCTGGCCGCCGGCAAGGGCGTGATCATCGCCGCCGACGAGGCACAGGCGCGCGAGGCGTTGCACGCGCTGCTCGTGGAGCGGCGGTTCGACACGCGGCAGGTGCTGGTGGAGGAATATCTCGAGGGCGAGGAGCTCTCGCTGCTGGCGCTGTGCGACGCGGAGCGTGCAGTGCCGCTGGCCTCGGCGCAGGACTACAAGCGGATCTACGACGGCGACCGGGGGCCGAACACCGGCGGCATGGGGTCCTACTCCCCGGTGCCCGCGATCGACTCAGACCGCGCGGCCGAGATCTGCCGCGCCGTGCACCAGCCGGTGCTGGACGAGCTGGCGCGGCGGGGGATCGCGTTCAACGGGATGCTCTACGCCGGGCTGATGATGACCGCCGAGGGGCCGCGCGTGCTCGAGTTCAACGTCCGCTTCGGGGACCCCGAGACCCAGGCCCTGCTCCCGCGTCTGCGCTCGGATCTGCTGACCGTATTGGACGCGGCCGCGGACCCGGGCGGCCTTGCCGGCGTCGAGCTCGAGTGGTCGTCCGAGATGGCGGTGAGCGTGGTTCTGGCCAGCGCCGGCTACCCGGCGAGCTCGTCGAGCGGGGACGTGATCCGGGGGCTCGACCGGGTCCCGGCCGGGGCGTTCGTGACCCATGCCGGGACCGCACTGAACCAAGCCGGCGAGGTCGTGACGGCCGGCGGCCGGGTGATGAACGTGACCGGGCTCGGCGCCGACGCGGCGTCCGCCCGCGAGGCGGCATATGCTGCCGCCGACATGATCGAGTTCGACGGCAAGCAGATACGGCGCGACATCGCCCTGCGGGTCCTCGAGGCGGCCGGCGCCCGCGCGTGAGCGAGTTTCCGCGCCCAGCCCCCGAGACGTTCGCCGAGCCGGTGCCCGAGCTCGAGGAGATCGAGGTCGACGCGCCCCTGGTCGGGATTGTCATGGGCTCCAAGAGCGACCTCGAGCGGATGGAGGCGGCCGAAAAGGAGCTGATCGAGCGCGGGATCCGCTGCGAGGTGCGGGTCATGTCGGCCCATCGCGAGCCGGACAAGGTCGCCGACTACGCGCGTAACGCGCGTATGCGGGGACTGCGCGCGATCATCGCCGGAGCGGGCCTGTCCGCTGCGCTCCCCGGGGTGGTCGCCGCGCACACCGACCTGCCGGTGATCGGGGTGCCGCTGACCAGCCGCACCTCCGTCGCCGGCGGGCTCGACGCGTTGCTGTCGATCGCCCAGATGCCACCCGGCGTGCCGGTGGCGTGCGTGGGCGTGGACAACGCACGTAACGCCGCCGTGCTGGCCGCGCGGATCCTGGAGTGCTGATCGGCGCCCCCTAGTGGGCCGATCCGTGACCCACTAGCCTTCGGGGTCGAGATCGATGCCCGAAATCGCGCATCTCTCCTCGTTGGCCGGGAGCCCGCTGCTCGACTCGGCGGGTGATCGGCTCGGCAAGGTCGACGACGTAGTAGCCCGTCTGGCCGACGGCGCGGCCACCGTCATCGGGCTGACGGCGCGGATCGGCGGACGCGAGCTGTTCGTGATGATCGAGCATGTTCAGGAGCTCGGGCCGTACTCGGTCAAGACCTCGACCACCAAGCTCGATCTGGCTCAGTTCGAGCGCCGGCCCGGCGAGGTCCTGCTGCGCGGCGACGTGCTCGATCACAGCGTGATCAACGTCAACACGGCGCACCTGGTCACCGCGCACGAGGTCGAGCTGCTGCGCGACGAGGACGGGACGTGGCGGGTCGCGGGCATCGATCCGAGCCTGCGTCCTCGCCTGTGGCGGTTGCTGCCCCGGCGCTTCCGTGGGCACGACTCGGAGCACCGGCAGTTCGTGCCCTGGCCGGACATCGAGCCGTTCGTGGGGCACGTGCCGACCTCGCGCCTGAAGATGGCCGCGCGCCGGCTCGTGCGCCTGCATCCGGCGCAGATCGCCGATCTGGTCGAAGCCGCCTCCCATGCCGAGGGCGAGGAGATCCTCGAGGCGGTCGGGCAGGACAAGGAGCTCGAAGCCGACGTGTTCGAGGAGCTCGACGACGAGCACCAGGTCGAGTTCCTGCGCGAGCGCTCCGACGAGGAGGCGGCCGCGGTGCTGGCCCGCATGGCCTCAGACGACGCCGCCGATCTGCTGCTCGAGCTCGACCAGGGTCGACGGCTGCCCATCCTCCAGGCGATGCCGCCAGCCCAGCAGGCCAAGCTCCGCTCGCTGCTCAGCCACAACCCCTCGACCGCCGGCGGGATGATGAATCCGGACTTCGTGTCGGTGCCGGCGGACGCGACGGCCGCGCGCGCGCTCGACCAGGTGCGCGCGAGCGACCTCGGCGAGCAGCACGTCTCGATCGTCTGCGTGATCGACGCCGGGGGCAGGCTGACCGGCACCGTGTCGCTGGCCGAGCTCGTCCGCGCCGACCAGTCGGCTCGCGTGTCCGACCTCGCCGACGCCTCGACGCCCAGGGTCGCGCCCGAGGCCGAGGTGCCCGAGGTGGCGCAGCTGATGAGCGACTACAACCTGATCGCGATGCCGGTGCTCGACGGCGAAGGGCGTCCGGTGGGGATCATCGCGGTCGACGATGTGCTGGAGCTGCTCGTCCCGGAGGAGTGGCGCAGGCGGGCCGGGGCGGCGCGGGACTGAAGGCTGGCGGGGGACTGAGGGCTGGCGGGGGGCTAGGCGGCCCGCGAGCGCAGGAACTCCCCGCACACCGCGATCGCCTGCTCGATCGTCCCCCAGTGCAGCGCCTCGGGGCGGTCTGACGGCCAGTGGTAGTTCATTGGCAGCTTCGTCTCGTCGACCGATGCCAACGTGGCCACGCGGTAGCCGGCGCGCAGCGGGATGATCGCGTCGGTGGCGGCCGTGGTGCGCAGCCCGCGGACGATCGGGATGTCGTGGGTGGCCGCGGCCCCAGCCAACGCCTCGCGCATCTCGGACGGATAGTCGCGCATGCGCAGCATGCCCTCACCCTCGATCACGATCAGCGTCGGCCCACCCAGGCACTCCAGGCAGACCATCTCGGTCCGATCGGGGTCGAGGTCAGCGAAATGGCGGTGGCCAAAGCCCTGCATGCCCTCGCTGAAGGACTCCTCCGAGCCGGTCGAGACGAGCAGCACCCGGACGCCGTCGAGCGGCTGGTCGCGCAGCTGGCTCGCCACGGCCACGAGGGCGCCCACCGCGGCCAGGTTGTCGTTGGCGCCGGGCACGACCGCGCGCAGCCCGATGTCGATCATCGCGGCGGTCGCCCCCGCGGCCAGCGTCGCGCCGGTGCCGAGCAGCCGTCGGACACCAGTCAGCGCGCCCACGCAGACCATGACCGGTCCCAGCCACACCGCATACAAGAGCGGGAAGCTGCGGTTCGAGCTCGCGTGCAAACGCGGCGCCAGCTTGAGCGGGATCCGGGGAAGCACTGGATGGAAGATCAGACCGGAGTGGGCGGCGTCGTGATGGGCGATCAGTACCACGGTGCGCTCGGCGGCGGGATCGCCCGCCTCGGCCACCACGTTCCAGGTCGAGCGGTGAGGCAGCAGCGCGCGTCGAAACCAACGGCGGCCGTGGCCGAGGTCGTCCCACAGGGCGGCGGCGCCGACCCCGGCCAGGGCGGCCGCGACGGCCCGCGGCCCGAACTTGCGCCCCCGTCGCAGCGCCACCAGCCCGGCGCTCGCCGCGATCGAGTTGACGATCCCGATCGGCCACCAGTAGCCGCCGTGCGCCCGCTCCTCCTCGACCGCGACGCGGCATCCGAGGCTCCGAAGGCGCGCCGCGATCATCTCGGCCGCGCGGCGCTCGCCGTCGGAGGCGGACGGCCGATCGAACGATGCGAGCTCGTGGATGAGCGCGCGCCAGTCGGCGTGGTGGTCGTGGTCGTGTGCCATGGCGGGAGTCGCATAGTGGAGCAGATACCATCGATCTCCGGATGAGTCAGTACGACGTGTTGTTAGAAGGCGACGAGTTACCGCGAAGTAGCAGGCTCGCGGCCCGCGTCGTGGTGGTCGTCTCACTCCCCGGGGTGTAAGCCGGGAATCTGAGCGGCCTCCCGCCGGTCCGCGGTCACGCGGTGGACAGGCGAAAGGAGGTCGAGCACATGGCGAGCAAGGCCCCTTCTGCGCACGAGCGCGCAGTGCTCGACCCCGCGCAGGCCGACGACATCCAGGGCGCGTTCGGGACGATCCGCGAGCAGGACGCCCGTCGCGGCTGGCGCTCGCGGCTGCTCGCGCTGCTGGCGATCGTCGGTCCCGGGCTGATCGTGATGATCGGCGACAACGACGCGGGCGGGGTCTCGACCTATGCGCAGGCGGGACAGAACTACGGGACCAGCCTGCTCTGGGTCCTGCTGCTGCTCATTCCGGTGCTGGTCGTCAACCAGGAGATGGTGGTGCGGCTCGGGGCGGTCACCGGCGTGGGTCACGCCCGACTGATCATCGAGCGCTTCGGGCGGTTCTGGGGTTGGTTCGAATCGTCCTTCCTGCTGCTGCAGAACTTCCTGATCATCGTCACCGAGTTCATCGGCGTGCGCCTCGCGCTGGACTATTTCGGCGTCTCGCCCGACGTTTCGGTTCCCGTCGCCGCGGCCGCACTCGTGGCGGTCACCGCGAGCGGCAGCTTCCGCGTCTGGGAGCGATCGATGTTCCTGTTCGCGTTCGCGAACCTGCTGGTGATACCGCTGTTCTTCCTCAGCCACCCACGTGCCGGGCCGATCGTCCGACACCTGTTCGTGCCGGGGATCCACGGCGGTGCCAGCTCGAACGCGGTGCTGCTGCTGATCGCGATCGTCGGTACCACGGTCGCCCCCTGGCAGCTGTTCTTCCAGCAGTCGAACATCGTCGACAAGCGGATCACTCCGCGCTGGATCAACTACGAGCGGGTCGACACGTTTCTCGGCGCGGCCGTGGTCGTCATAGGCGCGGGGGCGTTGATGTGCGTGACCGCGTTCGCGCTCGAGGGAACCCGGTACTTCGGTCGCTTCACGGACGCGGGCGGAGTGGCACACGCGCTGAATCACACGATCGGCGCGGTGCCCGGGGCGTTCTTCGCGGTCGTCCTGCTGAACGCATCTCTGATCGGGGCCGGCGCCGTGACCCTGGCCACCAGCTACGTGGTCGGCGATGTCTTCGGGCTGCGCGGCTCGCTGCACCGCAGCTTCGTCGCGGCTCCGCGGTTCTACGCGGTGTTCACCGTGCTGATCCTCGCCGCGGCAGGGATCGTGCTGATCCCGCGGGCGCCACTCGGCGTGATCACCGAGGCCGTGCAGGCGTTGTGCGGGATCGTGCTGCCGATGACGACGCTGTTCCTCCTGATGCTGTGCAACGACCCCGAGGTGCTCGGGCCATGGACCAACCCGCCCTGGCTCAAGGCCCTGGCCGCGGTGATCGTCGGCGTGCTCATGATGCTGTCGCTCATCCTCACGCTGACGACGCTGCTGCCTTCGGTCGACGTGACCACGCTGGCGGCGATCGGCGGGGCGATGCTGCTGGTGGTGCTCGTGGTCATGGGGGCGGTGGCGCTGCGCTCCGGGGGGTCGCGCGTCGGGTCGGCGTCGGGCTCGGGTGGGGTCGGCGGGTCGGCTGGCGGGTCGGCGGTGCCCAAGGAGCGATGGACCATGCCGCCGGCGGCACTGCTCTCGCGTCCGCGCTTCTCCAATCGGCGCCATGCGGCGCTGGTAGCGCTCGCCGCGTACATGGTCGTCGCGCTCGTGATGCTGATTGTGAAGTCGGTAGGGCTGGCCGGCGGGTAACCGTGGCGCCCGCTCGGCTCGCTACGCTCGAACCCCGGTGATCCCGCGCTACACACGCCGCGAACTGGCCGAGGCCTGGTCCGACCACGCCCGCTTCGAGGCGATGCGCGAGGTCGAGGTGGCGGCGTGCGAGGAGATGGACGGCCCCACTCCTGAAGAGCTCGCGGCGATCCGAGGCGCCACCTTCACGGTCGAGGCGATCGCCGAGCGCGAAAAAGTGACCGATCACGACACGGCCGCGTTCGTCGACGTGCTGGCCTCCTCGGCCGGCCCGGCCGGCCGCTGGATCCACCACGGGTTGACCTCGAGCGACGTGCTCGACACCGGGCTCGCCCTCCAACTGAAGCGCGTCGGCCAGCTCGTCCTGCCCGACTCTTGCCGTCTCGTGGAGGCCTTCGCGAACGCCGCGCGCGAGCACGTCCACACCCTGTGCGCGGGACGCACCCACGGCATCCACGCCGAGCCCACCACCTTCGGGATCAAGCTGGCGAGCTTCGCGTTCGAGGCGCACCGCAACGCCGAGCGCCTGACGCGCGCCTTCGAGCAGGTCGCCGTCGGCGCGATCTCGGGCGCGGTCGGGACCTACTCGGCCACCTCTCCAGAGTTCGAGGAGCGCGTGCTGGCCAGGCTCGGCCTGGCGCGCGAGCCGGTGTCGACCCAGGTCGTCCCCCGCGACCGCCACGCTGAGCTGCTCCAGGCCATTGCCCTCGCGGGCGCGGGCATGGAGCGCTTCGCCACCGAGCTGCGCCACCTGGCCCGGACCGAGGTCAGCGAAGTGCGCGAGCCGTTCGGCCGGGGTCAGAAGGGCTCGAGCTCGATGCCGCACAAGCGAAACCCGATCAAGTCAGAGCAGGTTGTCGGCCTGTCTCGCCTGCTGCGCGCGAACGCCCAGGCCGCGCTCGAGGACGTGGCGCTGTGGCACGAGCGCGACATCTCCCACTCCTCGGTCGAGCGGGTGATCCTCCCCGACTCGACCATCCTGCTCGACCACCTCCAGCGCCGGACGCTCACGCTAGTCGAGGGCATGGTGGTCGACGCGGACCGGATGCGCGAGAACCTCGAGCTGACCCGCGGGGCCTTGTTCTCCCAGCGCGTTCTGCTCGCGCTCGTGGAGTCCGGCATGGTGCGCGACGACGCCTACCGGGTGGTGCAGAGCCTGGCCCAGCAGGCGCTGGACTCGAAGACCCCGCTCCGAGACCTGCTCGCGGCCGACCCCGCCGGCGCGGGACTCGACCTCGACGCGATCTTCGACTACGCCTCGTTCGTGCGCTACGCCGACGAGATCGTCGACCGGCTCGACGCGATCAGCGCACCCCGGGTACCCGCGTAGCTCCCTACCGCGGGTGCATCCCGCCGTCGACCGACACCACCTGGTTGGTCACGTACGGGTTGCGCAGAATGGCCAGCGCGAGGTCCGCGACCTCGTCGGGCTGACCGAGGCGGCCCACCGGAACGCGCGCGCGCAGTTCGTCGGGTTCGCCGGGCAGCATGCCGGTGGCGGTGATCAGCGCCGGCGCGATCGCGTTGACCGTGACGCCCTCGCCGGCCACCCGGGCGGCCAGGAAGTGCGTGAGGCCGTGCAGCCCGGCCTTCGACGCCGCGTAGTGGGGGCCCACGATGCCGCCGGTGAACGCCGCGACCGAGGAGACGAACAGAATGCGGCCGAAGCCTCGGGCGCGCATCCCGGGTACGGTGCGCTGGGCGAGCAGGAAGGGCGCGCGCAGGTTGACCGCGAGCATTTCGTCGAAGTCCTCGATCGAGACCTCCTCGAGAGTCTGCTGGCGGCCCAGGCCGGCCGCCGCCACCAGGACGTCGATCGAGCCCAGTTGCGGCTCGACCTTGGCCAGCAGCTCAGCGGGAGCCTCGGCCCGGCGTAGATCGGCACCGACCGCGACCGCGTGGCCCCCTTGCGTGACGAGCTCGTCCGCGAGCGCCTGGGCGGGCGTAGCGTTTCCGCCGTAGCCGAGCGCGACCGAGGCGCCCTCGGCGGCCAGCCGGCGCGCGATCGCCTGCCCGATCCCGCCGCTCGCCCCGGTGACCAGCGCGACCCTGTTTCTGAGCGGACTGGCCGTCGCCATGGCCACAATGAATACCTGCTCCGTTTACGATTTGCGCCGCCGTGCCCGCGCGCAAGCACCAGGAGCTGATGACGGCGGCGGTGGAGCGCGACGGATCGGCACAGCAGTCGCTGCTCTCGGGCGACCGCGGCGCGGCGCGTATCGCCTTCGCCGAGGCGGCCGAGCTGTACCGGCAATCGTGGGAGGTGGCACCGGCAACCGCATACGGCCGGCTCGTCGGCATGCTCAAGTCGGCCGTGCTGGCCGGAGACGGAGCCACGGAGGCGCGGTATGCGCGCGAAGCGCTGGCGGACGCCGATCCGGCGTCCGTTACCGCCTCCTACGCGGGCGCGCTGGCGGCGCTGGTCCTGGGTGAGGACCGCGAGGCCTCGGCCGCGGCGCTCCGGATGGGAGCGGGGAACGAGGCGTTCGCGCGCACCGCGGAGGTGATCGCGGCGCTCGCCGCCCGTGACGCCAACACGTACGCGGCGGCGCTCGCTGCGATCGTCCACGACTTCGAGGTGCGGACCGAGCACCTCACCGGTGTGGCCATCGCCGACACCGCGCTGGTCCTGGCCGCGCTGGGCGCCCGGCGGGGGATGGCGGTGGCCATCGAGAGCCCGGTGCTGCCGGCGCTCTGAGCGGTTAGGCTGGCCGCACTCGGGGCCGCGTCAGGTCCAATCCAACGGAGGGGCAGCTTTATGAGGCATCTCTTGCGCCTGCGCCGCAGGCCGTCCGCGGCCATGGTCGTCGCGATCATCGCGTTGGTCCTCGCCGCATCGGGAACCGCGATCGCGGCGCGCAAGCTGGTCAGCGGCGACTCGCTGATCGCCCGCCACTCGCTGTCCGGCAACCGGCTGCGCGACGCGACGCTCACCGGCAAGCAGATCAAGGTGAGCTCGCTGGGTGAGGTGCCGAGCGCCAAGACGGCGGCCGACGCCGACACGCTGGAGGGCGAGAAGGCGAGTGCGTTCGAGCCCACCTCGAGCGTCGTGCGCAGCGGGTTGGTCACCGCGAGTGGGGGCCAGACCGCCAAGCTGGCCAGCTTCGGCCCGTTCACGGTGAGCCTCAAGTGCAACGACGACGGCACCGGCGCGTTCGACGCCGAGATCGACGTGACCTCGAGCACCTCGAGCAGCGAGGTGTTCGGCTCGCAGCTCACCGCGGGCACGCCACAGGAGATCGACGACGCGGGCCCCGACACCGGGTTCTCGGACAGCTCCGGGACGAGCGTCGAGGACTTCGTTGCCCCTCCCGACGCCTATCAGGTGTACCTCATCGACGCCATCTTCATGCCCGGCACGACCGCCCCTTGCGCGGCAAGCATATTGGCCGCAAAGAGCTGAGTTGGCGCCCGCGTCGCCGCCGAGGCCGTTGCTAGAGTCGCACCGGTGAGCGCCCTTGCCGACCTGCCCCTGATCGCTTCGGGAAAGGTCCGCGAGATCTACGAAGGGCGCGATCGGACCCTGCTGATCGTCGCCTCGGACCGGATCTCCACCTACGACGTCGTGCACCCGACGCCGATCCCGGACAAGGGCGCCGTGTTGACCGGATTGTCCACTTTCTGGTTCGAGCGCACGGCCGAGCTCGTTCCCAACCACATGCTGTCGGTGAGCGATGGCGTCCCCGAGGAGGCCCGCGCCCGGGGCATGCTGGTCCGCAAGCTCAAAATGCTCCCGGTCGAGTGCGTCGTGCGCGGCTACATCACCGGGTCCGGCTGGAAGGACTACCAGCGGACCGGCACGGTCTCGGGGATTGAGCTCCCGGCGGGCCTGCGCGAGTCCGACCAGCTTCCCGAGCCGATCTATACGCCGTCGACCAAGGCCGAGGTTGGCCACGACGAGGCGATCGACTTCGAAGGGACAGTGTCGCTGGTGGGCGACCGCGACCTGGCTGAGCGACTGCGCGACGTCTCAATCGCCGTCTACCAGCACGCCGCCGACCACGCGCGCGAGCGGGGGATCATCCTCGCCGACACGAAGTTCGAGTTCGGCCTGGACTCGGACGGGCAGCTCACCCTCGGGGACGAGGTGTGCACGCCTGACTCTTCGCGCTTCTGGCCCGCCGATCAGTACGAGCCGGGCCGCACTCAGCCGAGCTTCGACAAGCAGTTCGTGCGCGACTGGGCCTCGTCGACCGGCTGGGACCGCAACCCGCCGGCGCCGGCTATCCCGGACGAGGTGGCCGCGCGCACCCGCGAGAAGTACATCGAGGCCTACGAGCGGGTCACCGGCAAGTCGTTCGACGACTGGCTGACGCGGACCCGATGAGGGCCCGGGTCCTCGTCAGGCCCAAGGCGGGGATCCTCGATCCGCAGGGCCAGGCGGTGCAGCGCGCGCTGCCCGCGCTTGGCTTCCAGGGCGTGCACAACGTGCACGTGGGTCGGCTGATCGAGCTCGACGTGGAAGACCCGGCACTGCTGCCCGCATTGTGCGAGCGTCTGCTGACCAATCCACTGATCGAGGATTGGGAGATAGAGGAGGGGGAGATGCGGACCCCGCCCACCCAGCACCGATGAAGTTCGGGATCGTCCGCTTCCCCGGCTCCTGCGACGACATCGACGCTCTCCAGGCCGCCACCCGCATCGGCGAGGCAGTGCTCCTGTGGCATGCCGACCACGACCTCCAGGGCGTCGACGCGGTGATCGTGCCGGGCGGCTTCTCCTACGGCGACTACCTGCGGGCCGGCGCCATCGCCCGGTTTGCGCCAGTGATGGCGCAGGTCGAGGAGTTCGCGCGCGAGGGCGGGCTCGTGCTGGGGATCTGCAACGGCTTCCAGGTGCTGTGCGAGGCGCACCTGCTCCCGGGGGCGCTGCTGCCCAACGTGTCGTTGAAGTTCGTGTTCCGCCAGGTTGAGGTCGAGGTGGCAAACGCCGCCACTCCGTTCACCCGCGCGGCTGAGACCGGCCGGCGTCTCTCGGTCCCGGTCAAGCACACCACCGGTCGCTTCTACGCGCCGGACTCCGAGCTGGATCGACTCTCGGATGCGGGCCAGGTGGTGCTGCGCTACGCCCCGGGGCAGAATCCCAACGGGTCGCTGCGTGACATCGCCGGGGTGTGCAACGAGGCCCGCAACGTGTTTGGCCTGATGCCTCACCCCGAACACGCGGTCGATCCCCTGGGCGGGTCGGTCGACGGATTGACCATCTTCGAGTCGATGCGAGCGCATGTCGAGCAGCACGTCCTCGCTTGACGCCCGTCACCGTCAGCTCGGGCTGACCGACGACGAGTACGCCCGCATCCTCGACCGGCTGGGGCGGACCCCCGGCGACGTGGAGCTGGCCATGCTGTCGCTCATGTGGTCAGAGCACTGCGGCTACAAGCACTCGCGCCGCCTGTTGCGCCGGTTGCCCAAGGAGGGGTCGCACGTGCTGATGGGCCCGGGCGAGAACGCCGGTGCGGTCGACGTCGGCGGGGGGTTGGCCGTGGCCTTCAAGGTCGAGTCGCACAACCATCCGAGCGCCGTGGAGCCGTTCCAGGGAGCGGCCACCGGCGTGGGCGGGATTCTGCGCGACGTGTTCGCGGTGGGCGCCCGACCGATCGCGGTGCTCGATTCGCTGCGCTTCGGGGAGCCCTCTGAATCGGCGCGCTCGCGCTATCTGCTGGAGCGCGCCGTCGCCGGCATCGGCCACTACGGCAACTCGATCGGGGTGCCCACGGTCGGTGGGGAGATCTACTTCGAGTCGAGCTACGAGGCCAATTGCCTGGTCAACGCGATGTGCCTTGGGCTGGCGCCCCACGGCCGCCTGATCCGCAGCGCGGCGGCCGGGCCCGGCAACGTCGTCGTGCTGCTCGGAGCGCTCACCGGCCGGGACGGGATCGGCGGCGCCTCGGTGCTGGCCAGCGCCGAGCTCGGCGAGGGCGACGAGGCCAAGCGCCCGTCGGTCCAGATCGGCGATCCGTTCACCGAGAAGAAGCTGCTCGAGTGCTGCCTGGACCTCCTCGATCGCGAGCTGCTCGTCTCGCTACAGGATCTGGGCGCGGCTGGGCTGACCTCGGCCGCGTCGGAGATGGCGGCCGCCGGCGGCGTCGGCCTCACCCTCGACCTCTGCCAGATCCCGTTGCGCGAGCCCGACATGGAGCCGTTCGAGATCATGATCTCCGAATCCCAGGAGCGCATGCTGTGCGTGGCTCGGCCCGAGTGCGTGGGCGAGCTGCTCGCCGTATGCGAGCGCTGGGAGGTGCTGGCCACCACGATCGGCTGCGTGACCGAGGGCGACGCGCTGCGGGTCCTGCATCGAGGCAACGCGGTCGCGGAGATTCCCGTGAGTGTCTTGATTGATGATTGTCCGCTTTACGATCTGCAACCGGAGCCGCCATCGAGCGATCTGTACGGGGCGCCGAAGGCAGTGTTGAACGGCAGCGAGTCGCCGGGGGAGGTTTTGCTCGCGTTGCTGCGCTCGCCGAACCTTGCCTCGCGCCGGCCGGTGTTCGAGCAGTACGACCCGATCGTCCAGTCGCGCACCGTGCGCCGTCCCGACGAGGCCGATGCCGCGGTGCTTGGGCTGCCCGACTCGAGCGCGATCGCCGTGTCGATCGACGGCAACGGCCGGCGAGTGGCGGTCGATCCCCGCCGCGGGACCGCGGAAGCCGTCTACGAATGCTCGGCCAACCTGGCCTGCGTCGGGGCCGAGCCGCTCGGCCTGACCAACTGCCTGAACTTCGGCAATCCCGAGAAGCCGCACGTGGCGTGGCAGCTCGTGGAGGCGGTGGAGGGCCTGTCCGAGGCCTGCGAGTCGCTCGGGATCCCGGTCGTGGGCGGGAACGTCTCCTTGTACAACGAAGCGCCGAGCGGCCCGATCTTCCCCACGCCGGTCGTGGGGATCGTCGGCAAGCTGCCGCATGCCTCGACGGCCGGGCGGCTCGGGTTCGTGGCCGAGGGCGACGCGATCGCGCTGGTCGGGCCGTTCGAGCCTTCGGCCGTCGGGTCCGAGCTGTCGAAGCTGCGCGGTGAGGCGCCGGTCGGGGAGCTGCCGGAAGCGGATGCACGGGCGATCCGTGTCGTCCACGGGGCGGTCCGGGCTCGTGTCCGCTCGGGGGCGTGGCGGAGCGCCCACGACATCGCCGAGGGCGGCGTGGCTTGTGCGCTGGCCGAATGCTGCATCGCCGCCGGTCTGGGTGCGTCGGTGCGGTTGCCTTCGGGTCTTGACCCGTTCGGCGAGGCGCCGGGCCGTGGGTTCATCGTGTCCGGTCCGCGCGAGGCGCTGGCGGGATTTGTCGTGATCGGCACGGTCGGCGGTGAGACGCTGGCCATCGACGGGCTGCTCGAGCTCGCAGTTTCCGACCTGGCCGCGGCCCGGGAAGGCGGGCTCGCCGGATGGGTCTAGGCCCGCTGCTAGCCTTGGCGGCACGCTGGGCATGGAGCCTCTCGTGAACGAGCACCGAGACGGACCTCGCGACGAATGCGGTGTTTTCGGCATCTATGCGCCGGGACACGACGTCGCCAATCTGGCCTACTTCGCCCTCTATGCACTCCAGCACCGGGGCCAGGAGTCGGCCGGGATCGCCTCTGCCCCGCGGGGCCGCGAGATCATGGCGATCCGCGACCAGGGCCTGGTGGCCCAGGTGTTCGACGAGCACAAGCTGCGCTCGCTCGTGGGCGACCTGGCCATCGGCCACGTTCGGTACTCCACCACCGGGGCCTCGCAGTGGGAGAACACCCAGCCGATCGTCCGTAACGATCGCCGTACGCTGGCGCTGGCCCACAACGGCAACCTGATCAACGCCGTGGAGCTCCACGGGGAACTGCGGGGACGCGGATTCTCGTTCAGCTCGACCTCGGACTCGGAGATCATCGCGGCGCTGCTCGCGACCCACCCCGCGGACCGGATCGAGGACGCGATCGCCGACGTGCTGCCCCGGCTGCGCGGCGCGTTCTCGACCGTCGTGATGACCGAGGAGGCCGTGGTCGCATTCCGGGATCCGCATGGCCTGCGGCCGCTGGCCCTGGGGATGATCGAGGACGATCGAGGCGGCCAGGCGGCCTACTGCGTGGCCAGCGAGTCGTGCGCATTTGACCTGATCGGTGCCAAGTACCTGCGGGAGGTCCTGCCCGGAGAGGTGGTCACGCTGACCGAGGGCGGGGTCCAGACCCGCATGGTCGCTGCTGCCGAGCGCCGCGCCTTCTGCGTGTTCGAGTACATCTACTTCGCTCGCCCGGATTCGAGGATGGCCGGCACCGTTCTGCAGGTAGCGAGGGGTCGGATGGGCGAGATCCTCTGGCGCGAGGCGCCGGTCGAGGCCGATCTGGTCATCCCGGTGCCCGACTCGGGCAATCCGGCGGCGCGCGGACTCGCCCGGGCGGCCGGGCTGCCCCAGGATGACGGCTTCATCAAGAATCGCTACGTCGCCCGCACGTTCATCCAGCCCGGTCAGGAGCTCCGCCGGCATGGTTTGAGGATGAAGTTCAATCCGCTGCCCGAGGTGGTCGCCGGCAAGCGGCTGATCGTCGTCGACGACTCGATCGTGCGCGGCAACACGACCCGCCAGATCGTGCAGATGCTCCGCGACGCCGGTGCGGCCGAGATCCACCTGCGCATCTCGGCGCCGCCGATCAAGCACCCCTGCCACTACGGGATCGACATGTCAAGCCGCGAGGAGATGATCGCCCACGGACGGACGGTCGAGGAGATCGCCGAGGAGCTCGGGGCCGACTCGTTGCATTACCTGTCGCTCGACGGTGTGTACGAGGCGGTCGGGGTGTCGCGCGACAGTCACTGCGACGCATGCTTCACCGGCGACTACCCGCTCGCCGGCACCGAGGACCATCGCGGCAAGTACGCGCTCGAGCTGCCGCTGGTGAGGACCTAGCGCCCGCCCCGTTCACGACGTTCACCCCGGTTGCGGCCGAGCTCCCCGGGTCCTGGAGCCGCCGAGGGCGACGCTACAGTCGGGCGCCCCATGGATCCCGGTGAAGCGCTTCGGCGGTTGTTCGGCTTCGAGCAATTTCGTCCCGGCCAGACCGAAGTGGTGCAGGCCGCGCTGGCCGACCGCGACGCGCTGGTGGTGATGCCGACGGGCGCGGGCAAGTCGCTCTGCTACCAGCTTCCGGCGCTGATGAGGAACGACCTGACCCTGGTCGTCTCGCCGCTCGTCTCGCTCATGCAGGACCAGGTCGCCGCGCTGCGCACGGTCGCGCCCGGACGCGTCGAGTTGGTCAACGCGCAGCAGGGCGGCGCGGCCAATGCGGAGGCCCTGGGGCGCCTGACCGCGGGCGAGGTCCGTCTTCTCTACGTGGCGCCCGAGCGGTTCGCGTCGCCGGCCTTCGCGTCGGCGCTCGCGCGGGCTCGGGTGGGGCTGTTCGTAGTCGACGAGGCGCACTGCATCTCGCAATGGGGTCACGACTTCCGACCCGACTACTTCTTCCTCGCGGAAGCCGCGCGACGGGTCGGCGCCCGCGCGACGATCGGCCTCACCGCGACGGCCACGCCGGCGGTGGCCGACGACATCGCGCGCCGGCTTGCCCTGCGCGACCCGGTGCGGGTGACGACCGGCTTCGACCGGCCGAACCTGAGCTTCGCCGTGGTCCGCTGCGGGAATGCGGCCGATAAGCGACGGCGGCTCGCGGCGGCGTTGAGCGAGCCGGGCGCCCTGCCCGCGATCGTCTACGCGGGCACGCGAAACGCGAGCGAGGCGGTGGCCGCGTTCCTGGGACGCTCGCTCGGCGAGGAGGTCTTGACCTACCACGCCGGACTGGAGCGAGGAGTCCGGGCGCGGATCCAGGAGCGGTTCATGTCCGGCCACGCGCGAGTGATCGTGGCCACCAACGCTTTCGGCATGGGGATCGACAAGGCCGACGTGCGGACCGTCGCCCACGCCACCGTGCCGGGCTCGCTCGAGGCCTATTACCAGGAGGCCGGCCGGGCCGGCCGCGACGGAGCGCCGGCTCGCTGCCTCCTGTTCGCCGAGCAGCGGGACAAGGGTCTGCACGTGTTCTTCATCCAGCGCTCGCGGCTCGATCCCGGCGTGTTCGAGCGGGTCGCCGAACGGCTCCGCTGGGCGGGCCTGGACGGGCGCTATGACGTCGCGGTGCGCGAGCTGGCCACCGACGTGGGGCCGGACGGCGATGAGGAGACGGTCCGGGCGATCATCGGCCACCTGACTCGAGCCGAGCTACTGGCGCCCCAGCCCGCCCCGGCGGGCCGGGCCGCCGGACTGGTCCTCGGCGAGTGGGACGGCCGCGCGTTGGCCCGGTGCATCGGCTCCGCGCGCGACGCCGAGCGGGCGCGCTGGAGCCAGTACCGCGCCGTGTGGGCCTACGTGGAGGGATCTGGCTGTCGCCGCGCGGCTCTGCTGGGGCACTTCGGCGATCGGGCGACTGCGCCACCGTCGGTGGCGTGCTGCGACGTGTGCTCGCCGGCGCCTCCCTCTCCCGAGGCCCGCCCCGCCGAGGCCGGCGATCTCGACGCGGCGATCCTTCAGGTGGTCGTCGCGGCGGCTCCGCCGGTGGGTCGCACCCGAGCGGTCGAGATCCTCCGCGGCGGCCGCTCCAAGGTCATCGTCCAGCATGCCTACGACCGCCTGGCGACCTATGGCTCGTTTGCCCATCTGCACTCGAGCGAGGTGCTGGGCCGAATCGACCGGCTGCTCCAGGAAGGCCGGCTCCGCTCCACCGGCGGCAGGTTTCCCAAGCTCCGCGTGACATGAACGTCGCGGTGCTGGCGTCGGGGACGGGGACCAACCTCCAGGCGTTGCTCGACCGCGTACACGGCACCGAGGGGATCATGATCGTCGCCGTGGCGTCTGATCGGGTCGACGCACCGGCGCTCGAACGGGCGCGACGCGCCGGCGTCCCGGTGGCCTCTTTCGCCGCGGCGGACTATGTGAGCCGGCTGGAGCGCGACAGCGCGATGGCGGACTGGCTCGCGTCCCGGGAAGTTGAGCTCGTGGTGCTGGCGGGGTACATGCAGCTGCTGTCCGAGGAGTTCCTGGCTCGGTTCCCGGACCGGGTGATCAACGTGCATCCGGCTTTGTTGCCGGCGTTCCCGGGTCTGGCTGCGGTGGACCAGGCGCTGGCCTACGGGGTCAAGGTGTTTGGGGTCACCGTCCATTTCGTCGATGGGGGTGTCGACTCCGGGCCGGTGATCCTTCAGCGGGCGGTTGAGCTTCCCGATGCGCGCGATCCGGCTCCGGTGCTCGAGCGCCTGCATCCGATCGAGCACGAGCTGCTGCCCGAGGCGGTCCGGCTGATCGCTCGGGGGGCGGTCGGCTTCGATCCGGCCAACCCGCGCCGTGTCGTGATCGGGCGATAGAGTCCGAGGGCGTCATGGAGAGGGGTACCG
The DNA here is from genome assembly GCA_963834625.1 of uncultured Solirubrobacterales bacterium. Lineage (GTDB taxonomy): Bacteria > Actinomycetota > Thermoleophilia > Solirubrobacterales > Solirubrobacteraceae > Palsa-465. Next base: position 1,380,815 of record CAWICM010000003.1, read on the forward strand.
AGCATCTGAGCCGGTTCGAGCCCGTGGCCCCCGGCGAGGTGCAGGTGGCCCGCGCGTTGCTCTCCGTGTCGGACAAGACCGGCCTGGTCGAGTTCGCCCGGGGCCTGGCCGAGCTCGGGATCGAGATCGTCTCGACCGGGGGGACCGCGCGAGAGCTGACCAGCGCCGGGCTGCAGGTCCGTCAGATCTCCGAGCTGACCGGCTTCCCCGAGATCATGGACGGCCGGGTCAAGACCCTCCACCCCAAGCTCTACGGCGGGCTACTCGCCCTGCGCGACGACCACGCCCACATGCGCCAGGCCGAGGAGAACGAGGTCGAGCTCGTCGATCTCGTGTGCGTGAACCTGTATCCCTTCGAGCGCACCGCGGCTCGCCGAGGGGTGGACGACGCCGAGGTGATCGAGAACATCGACATCGGCGGCCCTTCGATGATCCGCGCGGCGGCCAAGAACTTCCAGTTCGTCGCGTCCGTCGTCACGCCCGAGAGCTACGACGCCGTCCTCGCCGAGCTGCGTGAGTTCGACCGCCGCCTGTCCTCGACCACGCGTGAATCCCTCGCCGCCGAGGCCTTTGCCTACACGGCCCGGTACGACACGGCGATTGCCCGCTGGTTCCAGGAGAAGGGAGCGGACTTCCCCGCGCTGATGGTGCGCGCGTTCGAGAAGGTGCTCGAGCTGCCCTACGGCGAGAACCCCCATCAGCGGGCCGCCTACTACTCCCAGGTGGGCACGCGCACCCACGTGCTCTCGATGATCTCCCAGCTCGGCGGCAAGGAGCTGTCCTACAACAACCTCCTGGATCTGGACGCCGGCCGCCTGACCATCAGCGAGTTCCAGATCCCCGCCTGCGCGATCATCAAGCACAACAACCCATGTGGCGTGGCGGTGGGCAAGACCGCCCTCGAGGCCTACCAGAAGGCCTTCGCATGTGACCCGATGTCGGCCTACGGCGGCGTCGTGTGCCTCAACCGCCGGGTCGATCGCCAACTCGCCGAGACAATCGCGAGCCAGTTCGTCGAGGTGCTGTTCGCCCGCGGCTACGACGAGGATGCGCTCGCCGTGCTGGAGTCCAAGCCCAACACGCGGATCCTCGACGACCGCGAGCGCCGCAACCCGGACATGATCGACCCCGCCCTGCGCCAGGTCGTCGGCGGCATGCTCGTCCAGGACCGCGACTACGACCTCGAGGAACGCTCCGAGATGCAGGTCGTCTCCCAGCGCGTGCCGACCGAGGCCGAGTGGGGCGAGCTCTCCTTCGCCTGGAAGGTCTGCAAACACGTCCGCTCCAACGCGGTCATCCTCTGCCACGATCTCGCCACCGTCGGCATCGGCGCGGGTCAGATGAGCCGGGTCGACTCCGTGCGCCTGGCGATCGAGAAGGCGCGTTCGTCCCTACAGGGCGCGGTGCTCGCCTCCGACGCCTACTTCCCCTTCGCCGACGGCCCCCAGCTGGCCCTGGACGCCGGCGCGATTGCGATCATCCAACCCGGCGGCTCCGTCCGCGACCACGAGGTCGTCGAGGCCGTCGACGCCGCCGGCGCGGCCATGGTCTTCACCTCGCGCCGCCATTTCCGCCACTGAGCCCGGGCCCGCCCCGGACCCTGGCGATCTACTCTCGTATACGTCATGTGGAGCACCAGAGTCCGCGGACCTGCGCGATCATGCCGTTTTCGCCGCCGTAGCTCAGTTGGCAGAGCAGCGGACTTTTAATCCGAGGGTCGCAGGTTCGAATCCTGCCGGCGGCATTGTGATGGCCCTGCTGGGTACGGGTTTCGTGATTAGGACGTTTCCGCGGAAACGTTTTGTTTCCTCAACGTGGCTCGGGACGGGCGTCCGATCTGCGCATGAGCGCGGTTCGTTTTCCTACCGCTCACGTCTTCCGGGTCGAGCGTGCCAGCCGGCGGAGTTTGCCTCAAGACGCACGCCCCGTCGGCACCACCGGCTGACGCTTTAGCCAACAGAGCGACAGCTCCCGCCGCGACCTGACCGCCCGGGCTAGGCTCCGCGATCGATGGCTCGCACATGGATGAGAATTCAAGTTGATCTTCTCGGCGGCGGGGGGATCACGTGCGACCCCACCCCCGGCCGCGTGTTCATCGTCGGCCCGGGACATACCTTCGAGCAGTTCGCCGAAGCGATCAACACCGCGTTCGCGCGCTGGGACCGCTCGCACCTGCACCAGTTCGAGCTTCCCGACGGACGCGTGATCGGCTACCCCGACGACACCTACGCCCCCGAGCTGGTCTGGCTCGATCATGCCAAGCTCAAGGTCACGCGCGAGGTCAAACCCGGCGAACAGTTCGAATTCACCTTTGACCTCGGCGACAACTGGCAGCACCGCTGCACCGTCGCGACCACCAAAACCGACCCGCTCGAGGAATACGGGATCGCGCCCCCCGGACCAGTGCCGATCTGGGGCTGGGGATGGATCCCCGACCAATACGGCCGCCGCTCAGAACACGGCGACGATTGACCCCCTGCACCCAGCCACCGCCCTGTCCGGAGACGCACCGGGACGACATTTCGCTGCGCTCGCCTACGACTCCCTCCGCGAAAAGCCGTCGCAAACCCAACCCACAAGTGGCCTAGTTTTCAACCGGCGAGACTGGCCTACTCCGCCCGCGGCACCGCTTGCAAATCACAATCACTTTGGAGGACAGTAATGGCCGACACCACCTGCCACATGTCGATCTCCCTCGACGGCTTCGTCGCCGGGCCGGATCAAAGCCGCGAAGACCCGCTCGGCAAGCGGGGCCGCGAGCTTCACGGCTGGCACCTTGGCGACGAGCGCGCGAACGAGGCGGACGCCACCGCCGCGCGCCGTCTGATGCGCCCCCGCGGCGCCTACGTCATGGGCCGCAACATGTTTGGCCCGATCCGCGGCGAGTGGGACGAGGAGTGGTCGGGCTGGTGGGGGCCCGAGCCGCCCTACCACGCCCCCGTGTTCGTCCTAACCCATCACGCTCACGCGCCGATCGAGATGCAGGGCGGGACGACGTTTCACTTCGTCACCGGTGGCTTCGACGCCGCCTACGCCCAGGCCCGGGAGACTGCCGGCGCAGACGGCATCGACATCGCCGGCGGCGCCTCGACCGTCCGCCAAGCGCTGCTATCGGGCGTCATCGACGAGCTCTGGCTCGACATCGTCCCCGTTCTGCTCGGGTCCGGCGAGGGCATATTCACCGGTGTCGCCGAGTTCGGTTTCGAGCCCGACCAGGTCCTCCATTCCCCATTGGCGACGCACATCTGCTACCGCCGGGCGGGGTGAGATGGGTACACGCAACCGTGCAAGCACCTGCGCGCCCAGGGCCAGAATGGGATCGTCGTACGCCGCCGCGCGCGCACCCGCGCGCTACGAGCGTAAAAAGCGAATGGCGGTTCCGGCCAGTGTCTCCACACCGATCGCGAGCGCATCTTCGTTGATCGCGAAGCGTGGATGATGGTGGGGGAACGCCCCGTCTCCACCGGCGCCGACAAAGAAAAACGAAGCTGGCGCAACTTGCCGATACGCGGAGAAGTCCTCGCCCGCCATCAACGGCGAGCGCTCGATGAGGCGCGTGCCCGCGACCTCCCGCACCAGGGTGGTCAGTGACTCGTCGTTCACGACGCTGGCGTAACCCTCGGCGTACTCGAATTCATAGGTGGCTCGGTGCGCGGCGGTCACGCCGGCCAGCACGCGCTCCATCGCCTCGCGCGTCTCGCGCCGCCTTTCCTCACCGTAGGTACGCACCGTCCCGCCCAGCTCGACCGACTCCGGGATCACGTTGTCCGCCGTTCCTCCCGCAATCCGGGTCACCGACAACACGACCGGCTCCAGCGGCGGCGTTTCTCGCGCCACTACGAACTGCAGGCTTGACACCGCCTGCGCTGCCGCCGCGATCGGGTCAATGGCGGTATGCGGGAATGCCGCGTGGCCGCCCCGACCAAGGATGCGAACCGAGAAGACGTCGGCCGCAGCGGTGCACGCGCCTTCAAGCGCGGCGATCGTCCCCACCTCCATGTCGGAGATCAGATGGCAGCCGATCACGGCGTCGGTCCCATCGAGCACGCCGCTCGCGACGATTTCAGCCGCTCCACCGGGCGGCAGCTCCTCGGCGTGTTGAAACACGAAGCGCAGCTCGCCTGGGAGCTCGTCGCGGATCGCTGAGAGCAGCCGCGCCGTCGCGAGCAACATTGCCGTGTGGCCATCGTGGCCACAGGCGTGCATCACGCCATCCGCCTGCGACGCGAACTCGACGCCGCTCTCCTCATGAATCGGCAGTGCATCCATATCGGCCCGCAGCGCGAGCGTCGGGCCAGGCCGGCTCCCCTTTAGCGTCGCGACCACGCTCGTCGGCGTCGGACTACGGAGCGTCACACCACCAAACGCCCCCAGCCGCTCGCGCACGAACGCGGAGGTCTCATGCTCCCGATACGACAGCTCCGGGTACGCGTGCAAATGCCGCCGCCACGCGATCGCATCCGGCATCACCTCGGCGACGTCCACGAGCGCGACCCTAAACCGAATCTGCCACTCCACGCAACCGAATCGCCCGAAGGGACCGCCGTGACATACCTGACGTGTTCCAACCGGCGTTCCGCGGAACTGCCCGCAGCCTTGATCATCGACGAACTCTGAGAAGTGGTTTTTCGTCCAAAGTGCGGGAACGCTACGTTGCGAGTCGATTGGGGTTTGGCTAGGGTGCTGCTAGCGGTTCGGGAGAGAGCACAGCTCGCGAAAGCCAAAGCGAAGCGGCTCTCGTAGGCGACCGACAAGGCTTATTTCGTGCGCAGGCTACGCGCGAGAGCAGGCACGGTCGTCGCCCCCGGACCGCGTTTTTTTTGCGCGTGTCGGCAGGACTCGCCGGCTTCCTCTCTTCAGCGTCGAGTAGTGGGGTCGGCGTGCGGCCTCCACGCTTGGGCGACGTCACGTCCGGCGCGCTGGCTACCGTGCGGGGTGCGGCTTCGTTGCCGCCGATGGGCGCAGGTGCCTGCCCTGCGCGAACCGTGCGACCGGGCGTTCAGGGAGCTGGCGCTGAGGTTCGACCCCGGAACCCCCTCAGCTAGCCCGCCCGCTCCCACCATCCACCGCTGGCCACGCCTTAATCACGGGATCCGCCCGGTGGGCCTCCCGATCGAGCGTCGGTCGTCCACGCTGACCGGCTACCCCAGCCCACGACGACGGTTCTCGCGTCGGGGGTGCGGGTAAAGCGCGAGCATGAGTCACGTGGTTCTGTCAGCCAACGACCCGAGGTAGTCGGCGACGGCCTCTTACTCGGTCAACGTGGCAGGCGTCGCGCACGCGAGGCGGCTGATCAGCGCCCGCCAATACGTGCTGCGCAGCCAGTGGGGCGAGGTCCAGCCCGCAGCCGACGCCGAGAACGCCTACCTGGACACGCACGACTGGGGGGCGTACGGACGCTGGTTTCTGGGGCTCACCGACGGCGCGAACGAGGACACCAAGGCGCGCTACGCGTTCGTGTTCGGGGACTTCCGGCGGATCCACCGCTCGGGGCTGATCGCCTGCCACTACCGCGCCGCCGAGTGGCGACACAAGGCAATCGAGCTCGCCGCACACGAGCTTCTGCAGGAGCTCGACCAAGCCACCGCGTAGATTCATCGCGTGGCCGTGGCGAGTCGGTTGTCGCGGTCAGAAGATGCCGCTGCGTACTGCCTGGACGGCTGCTTGGATGCGGTCTCGAGGTGGAGCCTGGCCAGGATGCTGGCGATGGGGTTCGCGACGGTGTTTGGGCTTAGCGTGAGGTCGCGAGCGATGGCGATTTGGGAGAGAGCACCGATACGCGCCCCGGACGGGCCAAAGGCTCGTCCGGGGCGACTTCAGGTAGTACCTCTGGGGCCTTATCAGGGTGGTCAGGCGTCTCGATGGGCTACCCGAATCAGTGCTGCGGCGAGGGCGATGGCGGCATAAGCGCCGAGGATCGCGATCGCAGCGTCGGGGGTGAGTAGTCCGGCCGAGCGGTGAACCGTGATGGCCGCTTGCGTGGCGGTCCCGGGCAGGTACTGACGCAGGCCGGCCGGAAGGAGTTGGCCGAGCGTGACGTCTCCGACGATGATGAGCGTCAGCGTGGTGGTCGCGCCCGCGGTGTGCCGGATGAGGCCGCCGAGGCCGACGCCAATGATCGCGATGAGGCTCGCCGCCACGGCGCCGAAGACGATGGCTCGCGGCACGCCGGGATGGCTGAGGGCCACCTGAAGGTGCTTTCCAGCGAAGATCCGCTGGCCGAGCGCGAATCCGGCGATCTCGGTCAGTAGCGCGACCGGGAGCACGAACGCAGCCACCGTCGCGGCCTTGGCCGCCAGCACCATTCGCCTGGCCGGCATCGCGCTGAAGGTGGAGCGGATCATGCCGGTGGAGTACTCGGCGGTGAGTGTGCGCACGGCGAGCGCTCCGAGCACGGTGGCCGCGATGATGACCCCGAACAGCGACGCGCTCGTCGCGTCGAAGCTCTGGTACTGCTGAGCCGTCATGCTGGCCCGGCTGTGCTGCGCGAGGTCGACCGCCACGGTGAAGCCGATGGCCAGCGCCCCGGCCAGCGCGGCGGTGCGCCAAGTCGAGGGCAGGGTGCGAAGCTTCGTCCATTCTCCTTTGAGGTGCCGGTTGATCGTGGTGGTCGGTACTGGGGGCACTGGGGGGGTGTAGGTGGTCGCGCTCATTGTCAGGCTCCTTGGGTGGCGTCGGCGAGCTCGCCGGCGCGGTAGTCGGTTGCATCTCGGGTCAGCTCGAAGAACGCCTGCTCGAGTGACGCTCGGGATGCCTCGAGCTCGTACAGGGTGATGTCCTGCGCGCACGCGACGCCGCCGATCGCCAGGCAGTCCAGCCCGGTCACCAGCAGGGCGCCGTCGGGGGAGGCCTCGACCAAGCCGCCGTGCCGGGTCAGGGCGTCGGCCAGGTCGGTCTGCTCCACCGCTCGGACGCGGACGCTCGCGGCGGCGTTTCGGTTGATGAACTCCTCGGTGCCGGCGTCGGCGATGATCCGGCCCTGGGCGATGACGAGCAGGTGATCGGCCGTCTGGGCCATCTCGCTCATGAGATGGCTGGAGAGAAACACCGTGCGCCCCTGGGAGGCCAGGTCCTTCATCAGGTTGCGGATCCAGACGATGCCGTCGGGGTCAAGACCGTTGATCGGCTCATCGAAGATGAGCGTCTCGGGGTCACCGAGCAGGGCCGCGGCGATGCCGAGCCGCTGACTCATGCCGAGCGAGAACGTCCCCACCCGCTTGCTCGCCACGTCACCGAGCCCGACGATGTCGAGCACTTCGCTGACGCGGCGGCGGTCGATGCCGTTGCTGTCGGCCAGCCAAGTCAGATGGTTGGCGGCGCTGCGGCCACCGACGATCGCCTTGGCGTCGAGCAACGCCCCGACCGACCTGAGCGGGTCGCCCAGGTCGCGATAGGACTTGCCGTTGACCGACACGGAGCCGGCGCTCGGCGCGTCCAGGCCTAGGATCATCCGCATCGTGGTCGACTTGCCCGCCCCATTGGGGCCCAGGAAGCCGGTCACGCGGCCCGGCTGCACGACGAAGGACACCTCGTCGACCGCAACCGTCTTTCCGTAACGTTTCGTAAGGTCCTGCGCCTCGATCATTGCTCTTCCTTTCCTCGCTGCCCTTGGTGTTGGTAGGAAGACTGCGCTCGGGGGCTGAGGTGAGGCTGACGCGGCGCTGAGGTAGGCCGGACCGTCGCCGTGACGCCAGAGCATTGAGACTGATCCGGCGACGGCGCCGGAGGGGCGTACGGTTGGGCTTATGGAGGTACGGCTATTCGGCGAACTCGAAGCGGTTCGAGACGGTGTGGCGGTGCCGGTCCGCGGCGCCAAACAGCGCGCACTGCTCGCCCTGCTGGCCCTGCATCGTGGGAAGCCGGTCAGTGCCGACCGTCTGATCGACCACCTGTGGGGCGAGGGGGAAGCGGGGAACCCGGCGAACGCGTTGCAGGCTCAGATCGGCCAGCTGCGCCGCAGCCTGGGATCGACGGCGATCGTCACCTCCGAAGGCGGCTATGCCCTTGGCATCGGTCCCGACGACGTGGATGTCGTTCGCTTTGAGCAGCTCGTCGCCTCCGGACGGCGCCTCGTGGAGGAGGGCGAGGTGGCGCTCGGGTCGGCCGCGCTGGGCGAGGCGCTGGCGCTGCGGCGGGGGGAGCCGCTGGCCGAGTTCGCCTACGCCGGCTTCGCGGACGTCGAACGGGCGCATCTGGACGAGTTGACCTTGGTGGCGATCGAGGCCCGCGCCGGAGCGGATCTGGCGTTGGGGCTCCATGGAGAGCTCGTCGGGGAACTGGAGGCCTTGTGTCGCGAACATCCACTGCGCGAGCGGCTGTGGGAGCTGCTCATGCTCGCCCTCTACCGGGCCGGGCGGCAGGCCGAGGCGCTGCGCGCCTATACCGAAGCTCGCGGCCGGTTAGTCGACGAGCTCGGCATCGAACCCGGCCGCGCCCTGCGAGAACTGCAGGCCCGAGTCCTGGCCCAGGACCCCGCGCTGACTCCGCCTGGTCCGGCACGGGCGGCTACCGGACCGGCGGCGACTGGCAACCTGCGAACGCAGCTGAGCAGGCTCATCGGCCGCGACCCCGAGCTGGAAGAGCTGTGCGAGACGGTCCGCTCTCACCGGCTTGTCACGCTGATCGGCCCTGGCGGGGCGGGCAAGACCCGCTTGGCGCTGGAGGCCGCCGGCGTTCTATGCGAAGAGCACCGAGACGGCGCTTGGCTGATCGAGCTGGCCGGCGTCGCCGAACCGGATGGGGTGGCGCCGGCTGCGGCCGTTGCGCTTGGGGCGGCCGCGTCTGCCGTTCCGGGCCGTGAGCCTGCGGGGTCGACGGTCGAGCTCATCGTGCGCCACCTGGCCGGACGGTCATTGGTCATCGTCATCGACAACTGCGAACACGTCATCGCTCAGGCGGCCGCTCTGGCGGACACCCTGGTCGGATCGGTCCCCGCGCTTCGGTTGATCACGACCAGTCGCGAGCCGCTTGCCGTTCCAGGCGAAGTCCTGATGGAGGTGGGCGGTCTGGCCCCGCCGGCCGCCGTCGAGCTGTTCCTCGATCGCGCCCGAGCCGTACGACCCGGATTCACCGCAGACGATCGCAGCCGTCAGGTCATCGAGGACATCTGTCGCCGACTCGATGGCCTGCCCCTGGCGGTCGAGCTCGCGGCCGCCCGACTCCGGGCACTGACATTGGCCACGGTGGCCGAGCGCCTCGAGGACCGCTTCGGCCTCCTGACCGGAGGGGCCCGCACCGCCCTGCCCCGCCAGCAATCCCTGAGGGCGGTGGTGGACTGGAGTTACGACCTGCTGTTCGACGACGAACGCGTCCTGTTCAACCGGCTTGCTGTGTTTTCCGGCGGCTGCGAGTTGACAGCGGCCGAGGCGGTCTGCGCCGACGACCGAGTCCCGGCCGGCGAGATCGTCGATGTGGTCAGCCGACTCGTCGACAAGTCCCTCGTCACCGCCGCGGACGGCTCTGGCGAAGACCGATTCACCCAGCACCAGACGCTGTGGCAGTACGGCCGGGAACGCCTCGACGAGTCCGGCGAGCTCAACGCGATGCGCGCCCACCACGGCGCCTATTACCGGCAGATGGCGGAGGAGGCCCACGACGGTCTGCGAGGGGCCGCCGGACCGATGTGGCGGGACCGCCTCAGCGCGGAGATGGGCAACTTGCGGGCCGCGCTCGACTGGTTCATCGCGACCGGCGACGCTGACTCGGCGCTGTCGCTGGCGTCGGGGATGGCCTGGCTGTGGTGGATCAACACCGACTTCGCGGAAGGAGCGCGCTGGCTCGGTGACGCTCTTGGCGTGAAGGGGGCCCGCCGTCGCGAGCTCGCCGCCGCCGCGCACGGCTGGCACGGCTATTGCGTGGGGATGTCGTCCAGCCCAGTGGCCGGCGCGACTGAATGCGAGGAGGCCGTGGCCAACTCGAGAGCCAGCAGCGACCCGGGTCGCTTGGCCGAGGGGCTGGTGCTGTGCGCGACGGTGCTGGTGCGTGCGCACGCGTTCGAACGATCACTCGAACTGTTGCACGAGGCTCACGAGCTGCTGGAACCGGCCGGCCATGGCTGGCTGCTCGCCGCGCACGACCTGATCGTCGCCTGGAACCTGGCGTCGCTGGGGCGCCTGGAGGACGCGGAGCTGGCCGCCCGTTCCAGTCTCGAACGGTTCGACGCCGAGGGAGAGGTCCTGTTGGTGGTCTCTCCCTTGAACGCCCTCGCCGGCATCGCCGAGGCCCGGGGGGATCTCGACGAGGCCTCGGTCGCGTACGAAGCGCTCCTGGAGCGATGCCGCGGGACGGGGCAGCCCCTTTACGTGCCGTTCGGCCTGGTCGCTCTCGCCGGGCTGCGGGCCAGGCAAGGCGACGACGTGCTGGCTGACCGCCTGTACGACGAAGCGATCGGATGCTCCTTCAACCCGTGGCTATCCGCCGACGCGATGGTCGGTCAGGCGGCGGTCGCCCGTCGCCTCGGCGACCTGACGCGGTCGCGGGCGCTGCTCGACGCGGCAGACAGTCGCTACCGAGACGCGGGGCTTCCCGAGGGCCAGCCCGTGGTGCTCGCTGGCTTGGCATGGTGGGCCCTCGCAGCCGGGCACCCAGACGACGCCACCGTCTTCGCGGCTAACGCCGCCCGAGCTGCCTCCGTCGGCGAGGCGATTCCCGTTCGCGGCGCCGCCCGTCCGCAACTCGCGGACGCCGCCCAAGCCGCCTCCGCCAGCGGGGATCCGGCGACTCAACTCCTCGCCGATACCGCCGTGGCCGCAGCCGAGGCAGTCGCCGACCCCACCGCTCGCAACATCAAGGCTTTCGTCGCGCTCGCTCAAAAGCGCGCGTGCAGTCCGGCATACCGGTCTCTGACCGACGAGCCAGACGTCGCCGCGCTCGCCGTCCGCCTCGCCCGGTCGTCCTCAGCCTCACCTCAGCGCCACGTCAGGTCATCCGAGCAACCTGGCAAGCATGAAGCCAACACCCGGCCAGCCCCGCAGCCACCATGATCGCCCGGCCGATACCGGGCCGGCGGCCGAGGACCACGGCCGGGTGGTGAGCACAAACCGGCGGGCGGCCGCGTTCTACCGCCAAGCGCAGCGCGCCGTCGACGCACGCCAGGCGACGACGGCGCTGCGCCTCGCGATCAACGCCGACCCGGCGTTCGGGCTGGCGATCGCTGATCTCGACGCCATCACCGGAACGGCGAGCGCAGGTCCCAGCCACCGGCAGATGAACTGGGAACGCCACCACATCGAGGTGGTCCGGACCGCCGCCACCGGCGACACCGAGCGAGCATCTGACTTGCTTCGCGAACACCTCGCCACTGTCGGCTGCGACCCTCTCGCTCTCCGCATCGCCGCGCATCTCAGACGCCCCGGCGGCCATGACGACGACTTCGAGGACCTCGTCGGCCGACTGCCCGGCTGTCACGCCAGCCCATGGACGTGCTCCGGCTGACCGGGTGTCACAGTTCGGCCGTACGGCGACGACAACCCCTTTCAAGGAACGGAGTGTGCAATGGCCACTTCAGCTGAGAGCCCCGCGGTACGCAGCGGAGACGGATGGGCGGTGGCCGACATCGACGGCATCGGCGAGGGGCCGGGCTTTCGGAAGGTACGCCGCGCCCTCGGCGTGACGGCGTTCGGTGTCAACGCGATCGTGCTCCCGCCGGGCATCGAGACCGGCTTCCATTACCACGACCGGCAGGAGGAGCTCTATTTCGTGCACCGGGGCACGATCGAGATGGAGTTCGGCGACGGCTCGAGAGAGGAGCTCGCAGAGGGTGCGTTCGCGCGCGTCGACGCGCCGACCGTGCGCAGGATCCGCAACCGCGGCGACGTCGACGCGGTGTATGTGATCGTCGGCGGAAAGGACGGCTACGTGGGACGCGACGGACAGGTGCCGCCAGGGGAGGAACAGCGGGTGCGCGCGCTGCACGATCTAGGCGGCGCTTAGGTCACTCGCCGGGCCGGTGGATCCCCCGGGTGGTCTCCGGCGACTCGGCGGAGGCGGCGCCCCGAGCGAACCATCGCTCAATCAGGAAGTATGAGATCGAAATCCCCGGCGGGATCACCAGCCCCGTACCGCGCCCTTCGAGTGCCGCACCAACTTCCTCGCGGGTGAACCACCGCACGTCTTCCAGCTCCCCATCGCCTGGAATGGGCTCGCCGCCGTCACAGCCCGCCTCGAAACCCAGCATCACCGAGAACGGGAATGGCCACGGCTGCGAGCCGACGAAACGCGGGTGGTGGACGGTTATGCCGGACTCCTCCCTGACCTCGCGAATGACTGCCTCCTCGAGCGACTCACCAGGCCCCACAAATCCCGCGAGCACCGAATACCGCCCCTGGGGCCAGCCGGTCTGTCGCCCCAGGAGCGCGTGGCCATCGTGCTCGACGAGCATGATCACGGCCGGATCGGTGCGCGGAAAATGTTGCGCGCCACAGGCCGGGCAGGTGCGCGCGAACCCCGCATCGGCGACCAGCAAAGCCGTTGCGCATGCGGGGCAGAACTGGTGGCGACGATGCCAATTGAGCAAGCCGACGATGTAGGCGGCCAGAGCCGACTCGGAGGATGCGAGCACTCTTCCGGCCTCGCGTAGGGCCGCGATCCGGCCGTGCTCGCTCAGGCGCGCTCGCTCCTCCGGGGGTTGCACATCGAGGTCCACGGCAAACAGCGCGACGCCATCCTCGAGCCCGAGCATGACCGGCCCAGCCTCCTTCGCCGCGCGGCGTGCGTGGCCCGGCACCGGCAAGCGCAGCAGCGAGACGGGTGGATCCGGGCTGACCAGCACGCCGGCGGCGCTCGCGACGAGCGCCCGGCTCGCGGGATCCTCGAGGCGTGCTGCGACCCATGCGGGATCCAGCCGCTCCGCAACAGCGCGATCAAGCGTCATCCCCGAGAAGGTCAGCATCGGACGCACGTTACGACAACTCGACGCGACCTGGGCAGGCGCTCAGTCGTCCGCGTCGACAGCGTCGCGCGTGTGATCCTTGCGATCTACGAGCGCCGCGAACTCGTGTCGGAGTCCAATCGATGGCCCGCCGATCAGGTCCCATGCGCGAGCGATCCCGATCAGGAAGCAGACGATGACGAGGACCGCGATGGTGCGCACCTCACCTCCGGCATCGGGATGGGCGATTACGTGTGCCGCGGCGATCAGCTGAATCACGAACGTGACGACAAGGCCGATGAGAAAGGCGGCGTTGCTCGCTTGACGTCGCAATGGTCCGGGTTCACGAATCAGCGAGATCAGCGAGGCGACGACGAACATGAGCCCGGCGATCGCCACCGATAGCGCGGCCCAACCGATTTTGTGTCCGGGGATCAGCGCGAACAGCGATACGGCCAGCGCGTTGCTGAACGCGGTTAGGGCGGCCGAGGCGGTCACACGGTGTATTTGCGCCCCGCCGCTCGTAGCAAGCCGCTCCTGAGAGACCGAGATCGCGACGAACAAGAGCCCGATCAGGGCGCCGGCGACTCCCGCGCTGGCCAGGAAGAAATCGCGAAGGTCGTCAGGCGTCACATCGACATCTTCGCGCAGCGAGGCGAGAGTCGCCCCTCGCGATCACTGCGACGATCGTGATCGGCTGCGTCAACTCCCCGTCCCGTCCAGTGTGACCCGGTCCCGGGCAAGGCCCGGGACCGGGTCACGCCGCGGACGGACGCTAGCTGTTGCCCGCGGTCTGAACCGCATTGATCTGCCCGTCAACGGTCACGGTGCCGCCCGTCTGCGTGCAGGCAAGCGCCGAGGTTGCGCCGGCGCTCGGCACCGTCGAGGCGAGGTTGACCGGTAGGACGACCTGGTGCCCCGCGGGTACGGTCACCGTCCGGGTCTGGGTCGCTCCGCTCGGCACCGACAGTGTGCAGGTGAGCGTCGAGTCAGTGACGGCACTGTTGTTCGCGTAGGCCTCGCCGAACAGGAGATAGCTGCCGGCCCCGAGCGCCCGGCTGGCCACGTTGGCTGACGTGCCCGTCACCGAGGTTCCCGTCGATGAGCTGCCGAACTGCTGTGGCGCGCTCGGGTTACAGACCACGTGGCCCGACTTGGTGATCGCGCCGATCGCGCCGGTCGTGCCCGTGCACGTGCCTGTCACACGCGTCTGGACCAGAGACTGATTGATCCGGGCGGAGCCGATGGTGCCGGGCGCGATCTTCTGAAACGTCACTGCGTTGTTGCGGATCTGTCTGTTGCCAACCGAGTTGTTCGGGATCGTGATCGCGGCGTAGCTGGCCCCTCCGAGGGCGAAGAACAGCGCGACGACCGAGATGAGCACCGGCGCCGAGGGACGGGGCAGGTGAAACGACTTAGACATGTAGGGACCTCCAGCGATTTGACGCCGCGAGCGACCCGGCCGTCCCTACCCACGGCTACTTCAGGACGCCGCGCTGCATACCCGCCGGTAACTCGTTCAAATCCGGAGCGAAGCGAATTCTTCGAACTCTCTTATGATCCGCGAGGGCAAGAGTGGCGAGCCGCTGACGGCCTGACCGGCGAGTACGACTGGCGAGATCGCCGGTGCGAACACCGCGGTCGCGCGCGATTCTCCCGGCCATGACGCAGACGATCAGGCGTGACGCGCTGGGGGTGGCCAAATGATGGGCCGGGCGATCCGGCCCGGTGCTGGGATGGCTCGCGGCCCCGTCGGAGCGGAGCTACCACGAGCTCGCCCTGCCCCGTCACGAATACCGCACTCTGGGGTCGAGGTAGGCGTAGCCGATGTCGACGATCAGGTTGAAGAAGACGATCGAGAACGACCCGAACAGCGTGATGCCCTCAATCGTGGTCAGGTCCGACACGCTGACCGCCTGATAGAGGAGCCGTCCCAGGCCGGGAATGTTGAACACGGTCTCGGTGATGATCGCCTGCCCGGCCAGCAGCGTGCCGACATCCAGCCCGATCAGGGTGACGATTGGGTTGATCGCACTGCGCATCCCGTGGCGGAGGATCACCGCCCGCTCGGTCAGGCCCTTCGCCCGTGCGGTGCGGATGTAGTCCTCTCCCAACACGTCGATCAGGCTCGCGCGCATATAACGGGCGTAGACGGCTGACGAGGTCGCGGCCAGGATGATCCACGGCAGCGTCATGGCCCACGCCTTCTGGAAGACGGTCGATGCGGTGGCGAACGAGCCCTGACCCGGGAACACCTTGAACCGCCCGATGTCGTCGGCAAACAGGTACAGAGACACCAGGCCGAGCCAGAAGACCGGCGCGGAGATGAAGGCCAGCGAGACTGTCATGCTCGCGCGGTCGATCAAGGACCGGCGTCTGACCGCTGACACGACCCCCACCGCGATTCCGCCGGCCAGCCACATGATCGCGCCGCCGACGACTAGCCAGGCCGTCGCCGGAAGCCGCGAGAAGATGAGCGATCGGACGGTGACTCCGTACTGGTAGCTGTAGCCGAAATCGAAGTGCAGGAACACCTGGCGCATGTAGAGCACGTACTGCAGGTAGATCGGCTTGTCCAGCCCCAGGGAGTGGCGGATGTTCGCGATCTGCTGGGTCCCCGCGTTCCGCCCCGCCCGCAGCACCGCCGGGTCCGCCGAGGGGATGATGTAGAAGATCAGGAAGATCACCCCGCTGACGATGAACAGCATGGCGACGGCCCAGAGGATTCGTCTGAAGATGTAGCGGAGCATGTGGCACCTCGACGCTACGTGCTGTCATCACGACCGGGGCGAGACGATGACGCGGGGAGGAAGGAAGAACAAGAGCCGGTTGCTTACGCCATCATGTAATTTCCTTTACGGATGCGGCCGGACGCTGATCTCCGTGAAATCCGCGCATTCCTCACGCTGGCCGAGGAGCTTCAGTTCGCCCGCACCGCTGAGCGGCTTGGCCTTACCCCCGCCCGCGTGAGCCAGATGATCCGCTCGCTCGAGGCGAGGGTCGGAGGCCCGCTGTTTGACCGAACCAGCCGCCGCGTGCGCCTGACCCCAGCCGGCGAACAGCTTCTGCGCGAGATCGCGCACCCGTACAGAGAGCTGCAGGAGGTGCTGGCGCGCGCTCGCCAGGGCGCGACCGCGGTGCGGGGCACGCTGCGAATCGGGCTCTACAGCCTCCTCAGCGGCGGCCCACGCATGACCGACATCGTGCGAACGTTCAAGGCGCGCCATCCAAGTTGCGAGGTTGCGTTCATCAGCATCGGCTACGAGCACAGCTACCGCGAGGTGCTGCGCGAGGGCGAGGCCGACATGCTCGCGACTCGCCTCCCGCTCACCGCGCCGGAGATCACGATCGGACCGGTTCTCTCGCGCGAGGAACGCGTGGTGGTCCTCGCCAAGGACGATCCGCTGGCGCAGCGTGACTCGATCAGCTACGAGGAACTCGCCGACCGCGTCGTGTCAGACGTGCCCGCCTTTCCGCGCGAGGTGATGGACGCGTTTGTCCCACCGGTCACCCCGCGCGGCCGGATCCTCAAGCGGATCCCCAACCACAGCGCTGAAGACACGATGATGCGCGTGGCGCTGGGTGAGCAGGTCCACCCGACGGTCCGCTCGTTCCTCGATCACCACAGCCATCCCGGTGTCGTCGCCGTCTCCATCCGGGATCTGCCCCCATCAGAGACCTCGCTCGTTTGGCTCACCGGGAACCGTGGGCCGAAGATCGATGCGTTCACTCGCGCCGCGGAGGACGTGCTCGCGCACACCGAACTCCCTCGCTACGCGGCGGCGACGAGCTTCTCGGCGTATTCGCCGGGCAGGCCCGCTGCCACCACTTCTCGGGCCACCGCCTCGGCGTCGTAAGGGACGCGCTCGATCGAGGCGGTGATCTCGCCGGCGCCGTCGAGCTCGAGGATCGCGAAGCCGGCGCGCGGGTCGCCGTCCTTGGGCTTCCCGACCGAGCCGCAGTTGACGAACAGCACGCCGCCATAGGTGTGGATCCACGGCTTGTGGGTGTGTCCGAAGACGAGCGTGCCGGCGGTCTCGGCGGCGGCGAGCCGCTCATACAGGCGCGCGGGCTTGTCCTCGAACAGATACTCGTTGACCTTCCGCGGCGAGCCGTGCACCAGATGCACCGGTTGGGAGCCGAGCTCGAACCGCAGGTCGAACGGCAGCCCGCGCATGACGTCCTTGGAGCGCTGGTCGGTGTGCTCGAGCGTCCACGCCACGGACTGCCGGCCGAGCTCGCGGTCGTGCTGGGTCACGTAGGCGCAGCCGCAGTCGTCCAGATCGCGCGCGATCGCGTAGTCGTAGTTGCCGTAGATCGTCGGAATCGCGCGGTCCTCGATCAGGCGGCACACCTCGTTCGGGTGCGGGCCGTAGCCGACGAGGTCACCGCCGCAGAACAGCCCGTCGACGCCGATCGCGTGGATCGCCTGAAGGCTCGCTTCGAGCGCCGGCAGGTTGCCGTGGATATCGGTGATCACCGCGACACGGTTCAAATCTCGCCCTCCCGGGACGAACGCAGCACGAGTCTATAGATCGACAACCGTCAGTTCAATTGATATAAGTAGATAGATGGCGATCGATATGGAACTGGCCCCAAAGACGAAGCGCGCCCCGGGCGAGCCATGCTGCGTGCCCGTCGTGTATCCCGACGTCGAGCGCAGCAAGGCGATTCGCATGGCCGAGGTCGCCAAGGCGCTCGCCGATCCCGTTCGGCTGCAGCTCGTCGACGTGCTCCGCAAGCACGCGGGCAAGGTGTGCGTCTGCGAGCTCGTGCCGTTGTTCGACCTCTCCCAGCCCACCGTGTCCCATCACCTCAAGGTGCTCCGCGAGGCCGGGATCGTCGGCTCCGAGCGCCAAGGCCTGTGGGCCTATTACTACGTCCTCCCCGACGCCCTGAAGGAGCTGTCGACATGGCTGAGATAAGCGACGAGTACCCCACCGCACCCGCGCTGGAAGTGCGCGAGGCCGTTCGCCAGAAGTACGCCGCCGCGGCGGTTGCCGCCGCATCGGGAGCCGGTTGCTGCGGCCCGGCGGATGATGCCGGCTTGTTCGGCGCCTCGCTCTACGTCGAGGGCGCTGAGAGCGGCGTCCCCGAGGCGGCGATCAACGCCTCGCTCGGCTGCGGCGTTCCGACCGCTGTCGCCGACCTGCACGATGGCGAGACGGTCCTGGACCTCGGGTCGGGCGCGGGGGCCGACGTCCTGATCTCCGCCCGCCGGGTTGGCCCGACCGGCACGGCCATCGGCCTGGACATGACCGACGAGATGCTCGAGCTCGCGCGCGCCAACGCGCGGAAGGCGGGCCTCGAGAACGCGGTGTTCCTCAAGGGCTATCTCGAAGACATACCGCTCGAGCCCGACACGGTCGACGTCGTGATCTCGAACTGTGTCATCAACCTCACGCGTGACAAGCCGCGGGTCATTCGGGAAGCGGCCCGGGTGTTGCGTCCCGGAGGGCGGATTGCCGTCTCGGACGTCATCGCCGATCCCGACATGGACGAGCGGACCCGCGCCGACATGGCGGCTTGGACGGGGTGCATCGCCGGTGCGCTCACCGAGACCGAGTTCCGCAGCGCGCTCGAGCGCGCCGGCTTCGGCGAGATCGAGATCACCGAGACCCATCGCGTGCACGAGCACGCGGGCTCGGCGATCATCCGCGCCCGCAAGCTCTCGCCATAGCACTCGTGCCAGGCAGCCCGGCCGTCAGTGTCGTCGCCGGCGAGCGATCAAGGTAACCACCGCGGCCAACTCGATCGCCAACAAGATCGCGCCGGCCACCAGCCCGGCGGTTGCCGCCACCACCGCGACGAGCGCGAGTGGTGTCAGCACCATCGGAGCCAGAACCCAGACGGCGGCGGTCTTGCCGGCACGACGCAACCAAACCCGCTCCAGACCCACGCGACGGCTCGGCCGAGTATCCGCCGTCTCGACCTCCGTCGGCGCCAGCACTCGTCGTGCTTCCCCGGCGACGCGGGCCGGTACCGAGATCTCTCGATAACCGCCGCTCAGCAACAGCGGAGTATTGGAGCCTGTGCGTTCCTCGAGGCTCGGGATCCCTACCTCGCGCAGTCGCGCCCGCATCAGATCGGCCTCTGCCTCGTTGGCAGCCACGGCCACCGCCTCAAGGGTCTCCCCCGGTCGGAGGGCCGCGACCGCAGTCCGCGTGGTCTCAGGCTGTGCCTCGACCCGACTTCCTGGCTCACGAGCATCTTCGTCCGGTGCCAGCAGCGCCACCTCGGCCACCAGGGCTCCGTGCCCGACAAGGTCTCGGCCAACCCGTCGCCAGGCGCGGGCCCGGACTGGACTGCCGGCCAAACCCAGCGCTTGCCCGGCCTCGAGAGCAGTCTGCTCGGCCTCGGACTCGGTCCGCTTCGGAATCGGCGTTGGCGTCTCGAGCAGGTCGTACTGCTCACTCAGCTGCTTCCAGGCCTGCTCGAGCGCGGCAGGTGACTGTGGCTCGGCGCCGAGGCGCTCATGCCCTAGTCGCGCGCGAAAGCCGCTCTGCACGATCTCGCGAAGCGCCTCGAGCAGAAACGTCTGACCCTCGGGATTGCCGTTCAGCGCACGTCGGTGCTGGGCAACGAGGGCGTCGTGCTCACGCTCGGCAAGCCGGTCCAGGAGCGTCCCAACCGGATCGTCTCGACCCTGGCCCATGCCAACCGGGAATGCTAGGCGATGAGCCGTCGGATGCTTGAAGTCGTCACCGCCGAGGTGACGAGGGCGGTCCGAACCAGGTCCTCAGCGCATCGGTGAGTGTCGCGTCGGTTGCGTTTCCGACCCAGGCGACGTAGCCGTCCGGTCGGATCAGCACGGCAGTGGGGGCGCTGACCACGCCGAGTACCGGGAGCTCCCACTCGCCCTCGTAGCTCGCATCGATCAGCTGGACCCGCGTGGCCCATGGGGTGATGTCGACCTCGCCGGGACGACCGAGGTTGAGCAGCAGCGGCCGCGCGTCGTGCATCAGCTCGAAGACCCGGAGCGAGCCTGCGGCGGTTCTCACGTCGAGGTCGGGCATGCGGCGTCCGAGCAGCGGATGCCCCTTGCCGAGCTCGTAGTGAATGTCCAGCCCGGACATGAGACCCGCGATGTGCTTGCGAGGCTCGTCCATGCCGGCCAGCTCCGACACCACATCGACCAGGGCCTGCATGCGGTCGTCTCGTCGCTGCAGCGCGGCCTGCGCCATCGTGTGTTTGAGCACACGGGCACCGACCGGGTGCCGCTCCGCGTGGTAGGTGTCCAGCAGGCTCTCGGGGGAGGTTCCCTTGATGACCTGAGCCAGCTTCCATCCCAGATTCACCGAGTCCTGCACACCGAGGCTGAGGCCGTGCCCACCCGCGGGGTAATGGATGTGCGCGGCGTCGCCGGCGAGCAGGACCCGTCCGTCGCGGTAGGCCGCGGCCTGGCGGGTCATGTCGGTGAACCGGGAGATCCAGGTCGGGTTGTGGACCCCGAAGTCGGTGCCATACACGGAGATGAGCGCTTCGCTGAGATCGCCAAGGGTGGGCTCGCCGCTCGGACCGACCTGCTTCTCTGTCACGACCACACGGACCGACTTGCCATCCTCCATCCTGGCGATGGCGTGGACGCCCGTGGCATCGTGACGCAGGTCCCGTTCGGGTCCCTCGGTCATCTCGACCTCGGCGATCAGATTGCTTCGCGTCGGGTCCCACCCCGGGAACTCGATGCCGGCTGCCCGACGGATCAGGCTGCGCCCTCCGTCGCATCCGGCGAGATACCGGGCCCGGAGCGACTCGCCGTCCGACAGCCGGACCTCGACCCCGTTGTCGTCCTGCGCGAAGCTCGTCACCTCACGTCCGTAATAGAGATGCGCGGGCAGCTCGCCGATCCAGCCGGCCATGATTCGCTCGATCTCGTTCTGCCAGACCCCGACCGTGTACGGATGGCGGGTCGGGAAATCGCTCATATCCAACACGCTGCCGCCGAACAGCACGACCCGATGCAGCTTTGCATCCGCAAGGAACCGGTCCGCGATCCCGCGCTGATCGAACACTTCCATCGTGCGCGACTGAAAACCGAGGGCCCGCGAGCCTGCCAGCACGTGATCGGGACGCCGTTCCACCACCGCGACGTCAATCTCCGCCAACGCCAGCTCGGCCGCCAGCATCATCCCCGCCGGACCACCTCCGACGATCACCACGTCGTGCTCGGTCATATGCATTCTCGCTCCTCCACCTCCATGAGTTCTGCCTTGCGGCGGGCGATTATGCGCCATGACCCAGGGCTTCATGAAGGCCCCCCGTGCGGTATAAATTGGAAGTGGAGAGCAGCGGCTGACGGGCATGCGATTCGCGATCTCGATCCCGCAGTACGCCCGCGAGAGCCGCTTTGACGACGACGCCTTCCGTGCGCATCTGCGGCGTGTCGAGGAACTCGGGGTATTCGAGAGCGGATGGGTGCAGGAGCAGGTGATCGGCGCGGCGGGCAGCGTCGCGGCGCTGCAGGCGCTGACCTACGCCGCGGCGTGCACCGAGCAGCTGCGGCTCGGGTGTGCGGTGTTCGTGCTCCCGCTGCACAACCCCCTGCACCTGGCCAAGGCGATCAGCTCACTGGACTGCCTGAGCCATGGCCGGGTTGAAATCGGCGTCGCGACGGGCGGCAAGGGGCGTCCGTTCGGCGCCTTTGGCGTCGATCCGGACAGGCCGGTCGCCCGGTTCAACGAGGCCCTGGCGCTGATGAAGGCGTGCTGGACGGAGCCCGAGATCAACTTCGACGGGCGGCTGTGGAAGCTCGAGGGCGCGTCGATGGAGCCCAAGCCGGTGCAGAAGCCGTACCCGCCGGTCTGGTTCGGTGGCAGTGTGCCGGCCGGGATGCGGCGCGCCGTCCGGCACGGCGACGGGTTCATGGGCGCCGGCTCCCAGACGCCGGCTCAGTTCACCGAGCAGGTCAAGGTGGTGAGGGAGGAGTTGAGCGCGCAGGGGCGCGATCCCGGCACATTCCGGATCGGCAAGCGCGTCTACGTGCACGTCGACGACGACGCGTCGCGCGCACGACAGACACTCGAGGAGGCGCTCAAGCGACACTACGGCGGGGGCAGCTGGTCCGAACACATCTTCGCGGGCCCGGCCGAGGCCTGTGCGGCCGGTATTCGTGAGGTGGCGGATGCCGGCGCGGAGCTGATTCTGCTCAACCCGCTCGTGGACGACGCACAGCAGGTCGAGCGGCTCGCCGGTGAGTTGATCCCGGCGCTCAGCTGAGGATCTGCCCTCAGCGCAGCAGCCAGAACACGTCGGTCTCGAGCTCGCTCGGGTCCGGCCCCCAGTGACCGTAGATCTCCCATCGCGGTCCGGCAAGCTCCCGTCCGTGGGCGGAGACCTGCTCGCGCACGGCGTCGTGAGCGACGCCCAGCCGCGCGTAGTCCCCGCGATGGGTCGCCGTCGCGACCTCTCCGCCGGGGAGCCCTGACGCGATCACCGGCCCTTCGGCCTGGAACGGGCGCTTGACGAGAACCCCCACCTCGAGGTCTGGCCGGTCGTCCTTGTAGAGCATCACGTTCTGCCATTGCTCCCCAGCCTCGCCGGTGGCGAGATCGGTGCGCTCGCGAACGAACCGGTAGACCTCGTCCAGGAGCGGGCGCCAGACGTGCGGGAATTCCTTCCACGTCGTCGTCCGTGCGAGCACGGCGGTAGGCCGCGCGTCAACCGTCAGGAACGTCACGGTCACGGCCGACACGCGCGCAGTGTAAATCGGCAGCACCTCCGCGCTGCATCGGCGGCCAGCCGGTGCGAGTCGTGGCAGAAACATCAAGAATCGCTGAGATCACAGAAATCTCTGTCATCTCAGCGATTTATGTGTATACTGGCTGCCATGCCAACCGACGCAGAGATCACATTCGCCGATCACATGGGGCGCTTCTACGCGCGCCGCTACGGATTTCCGCCGATGGTGGGCCGCCTGCACGGCTACCTCGCGGTCTGCGACCCGCCGGAGCAGAGCATCGGCGATCTGGCCGAGGCGTTGCTCGCCAGCCGGAGCGCTGTGGCGGGCGCGGTCAAGGTTCTGGAGGCCATGCACGCGGTCCGTCGCACGCGGACGGCAGGTGAGCGCATGGACCGGGTGCAGATCGATCTGACCTCGCCCGAGTCGATGGGGATGGATGTCTCGGAATACCAGGAGTTGCGCGAGCTCGCGCAGGAGGGCCTGGACGTGGTGCGTGACGCCCCGATCGAGCGGCAGGCGGTGATCCTGGAGGTCGCGGCATTCGCCGATTTCCTGTTGGAGCGGATACCGCTGATGCAGCAGGAGTGGGAAGAGCGGCGCAAGGAGCTGGTGGCCGAGGGGCGTCTCCCGGCTCGCCGTCCAGGAGGTGATCGGCGATGACCGGCGCGAGCGCACTGGCAATCGAGGCCACTGGCGTACGGAAGTCGTTCGCGGGGACGGTGGTGCTCGATAACGTCGACCTGTCGGTCGCCGAGGGAACGATCTTCGGTCTGCTCGGCCCCAACGGGGCGGGCAAGACCACGATGGTGCGGATCCTGTCCACGTTGATCCCCGCAGACTCCGGGGAGATGCGGGTTGACGGCCACGATGTGGTCCGCGACCCCGACGGCGTGCGGGCAGCGATCGGCGTCACCGGTCAGTTCTCGGCGGTGGACGACCTGTTCACCGGCGAGGAGAACCTTCGGTTGATGGCCGATCTGAACCATCTGCGCCGCGCCGACGGGCGCCGCCGGGTGGCGGAGCTGCTCGAGGCCTTCGATCTCGCCGACGCCGCGCGCAAGCCCGTGTCGACCTACTCGGGCGGGATGCGGCGACGGCTTGACCTGGCGATGACCCTGGTTGGCTCCCCGCGGGTGATCTTCCTCGACGAGCCCACGACGGGTCTGGACCCGCGTGGCCGTCGCACGATGTGGGAGGCAATCCGCGGACTGGCGGCCGAGCGCGTGACGATCTTTCTCACCACGCAGTACCTGGAGGAGGCCGACCACCTCGCGGACCGGGTCGCGGTGCTCGACCACGGCCGGATCGTGGCCGAAGGCACGCCCGCGGAGCTCAAGCGCCGGATTCCGGGTGCCCACATCCGGCTCGAGTTCACGGCTCCGGACGACCTGTGGGCGGCCGAGCGAGCGCTCGAGAGTGCCTCGCGGGAGAGCGATCTGATCCTGCGCGTTCCGGGCGACGGCAATGTCGCAGCGATGCGCCGCGTGCTCGAGCGACTCGATGATGCCGGCGTCGAGATCGCGCAGCTGTCAATCGAAACTCCCGATCTCGACGACGTGTTCTTCGCCGTCACCGGGCGCCCCAGCGCCGAGGAGGTAACCGTCTCATGAGTGCCCTCGCGTACACCGTTAGCGATTCGGCCACGATGCTCCGCCGCAACCTGCGGCGCCTGCGCCGCTACCCGTCGATGACGCTGTTGCTCATCGGAATGCCGATCGTGTTTCTGGTCCTGTTCGTGTACGTGTTCGGCGGCCAGCTCGGCGCCGGGCTCGGGAGCGCGCTCGCCGGTGGTCATGCCGGCCGCTCCGGCTATCTCAACTACGTGACGCCGGGCGTCATGCTGATGACGGTGGCCGCCGCCGTCCAGGGCACCGCGATCGTGGTCGCCATGGACATGACCGGCGGGATCATCGACCGGTTCCGCACGATGGCCATCTCGCGGGCCAGCGTGCTCACCGGCCACGTGCTGGCCAGCCTCATCCAGACGTTGGTCAGCATCCTCATCGTGCTCGGCGTCGCGGTGGCGCTCGGCTTCCGGCCGACCGCCAATGCGGCGTCCTGGCTGGCCGCGATCGGGGTGACGGCGCTATTTGGGTTCGCGCTGATCTGGCTCGCCACCGCGCTCGGCCTGGCGGCCAAGAGCGTCGAGACCGCGAGCAACACGCCGATGTTCCTGACCCTGCTGCCCTTCCTCAGCAGCGCGTTCGTCCCCACCGCGACGTTGCCGGCGGGGCTGCGGCAGTTCGCGACCTACCAGCCCTTCACGCCGGTGACCGAAACGTTGCGCGGGCTGCTCACCGGTACGCACATCGGGTGGAACGCCGTCGGCGCGATCGCCTGGAGCGTCGGCATCGCCCTCGTCTCCTTCATCTGGGCCCGGCGTCTCTACAACCAGCGCCGCGCGCACTGATCCAGGCGCGGTGACGAACGCGTCACCGTTACGCCGTAACGCTCACACAAGGTCGGCTTCGGTGGGCTCGGTCGGCTCGAGGTGGATGACCTCGAAGCCGAAGCGCTCGGCCAGGCGCTGGGCCACCAGCGAGCGATGGCACGCCTGGGCCGTGGCCTCCACGCACATCAGAGCTCCGATCCCGTGCACGGGCAACCGGTCGACGAGGGGCTCGAGCGGCGCGAGATCGAGGATCTCCTCGGTGTAGGCGCGGATGTACTCGGGTGCCAGACGCACCCGGGAGCGCTTGCCGACCCCCTGCCGGTCGTCGTCCCGGTACTGGAGGTGGCGCAGCTCGGTGTCCGGAGCCAGCTCTGGGTGATACTCGTATCCGATATGCGCATCGGCTAGAAGGGCCTGGAGGCGCCGCGCGTTCGCCCACGCGTACTGCGGGCCTCGGACCCCCCGGCGCTGGCGGATGTCCACGACCTGGGTGACGCCCGCGCCGTCGAGCGCGCGGATGAAGCTGGCGGCGTCGAACTCGTAGACGCCGATCGTGGCAATCCTGGGCACACCCCCTACGTTAGGGCTCACGACGTCACATCTGCTGGGCGCCGCGGGTCATGCCCGTAGACCGCTCCCTCGACGATGTGACAGGAGGCTGACCCATGGCGCGGATTCAAGGCGTACCTCAGGACCAGGCCGGTCCGTTCACCAAGCTCATCTACCGCTTCATGCGCAGGGGCATGAAGAAGCTCACCGGGCGCGCCGCCGCGCATGGGAGCGGCATCGAGCCGGTCGAGATGTGGGCCGTCCAGCCGAAGATGATGCGCGGCATGGGCAAGTTCCAGCAGGCGGTGCGGGGCGGTAAGAGCGTCGACGAGCGGCTCAAGTACCTGGTCGAGCTCAAAGGCGCCCAGATGATCGGATGCGAGTACTGCGTCGACCTCGGGTCACAGATCTGTCGGAACTCGGGGTTCTCCGACGAGGAGTTGCTGGCGCTGCCCCGATACCGCGACAGCCAGTTATTCACCGAGCGCGAGAAGCTGGCGCTCGACTACACCGCGGCCGTGATGCGGACGCCGGTTGAGGTGACCGATGAGCTGTTCGCCCGGATGAAGGAGCACTTCAGCGACGAGCAACTCGTCGAGATGACGGCGCTGCTGACCCTCGTCAACCTCGACCGGCTGAACGCCGCGTTCGGGATCGGCTCCGCCGGCTTCTCCGAGGGCATGGTGTGCGTCGTGCCGGATCGTCCCGCGGCTGCGCCGGCGCTCGCCGATCAGGCGCCCAGTACGCGCGCGAGTTGATCGAGGCAGCCCCGCCAGCCCTGGTCCTGGGAGTCGCGGCGCTGTTCGGTCGAGATGTCGCTGTTGACCATCAGCACGGTGGTCGTGCCATCGGACTCCGAGAAGGTGAGCTCGATCCGCTGCTGGTTTGAGGGGTCATCGTCGAAAGTCCACGTCATCACGAGCCGGTGCGGCCGGTCGATCACCGTGTACTCGCCGCGCGCTCCGGCGTTCCAGCCGTCGGGACGGCGCATGACGATTCGCACCGCTCCGCCCACCCGCAGGTCGACCTCCGCCACGGGCGTTCCCCAATCCGGGCCGGGGTGGAACCAGCGCCGCATCACCTCCGGGCTCGTCCAGGCGTCGAACACGTCCTCGGCGGACGCCTCGAAGCTCCGCTCGATCCGGAGCACGCGACCGGACACGCCGCTCATTCTCGCCCCTCCCGCTCGTCGAGGTACTCCCCGACCACGTCGAACAGGCGCTCCCAGCGCTCCCGCTGGCGCTCGATCCAGTCCGAAGCCTGGGCCAGCGCCTCCGGCCGCAGCGCGAGGCGGTGGGTCCTGCCGTCGACCACGCGGCTGACCACGCCGGCCTCCTCGAGCAGCTTCAGGTGGCGCGAGATGGTCGGCTTGGAGACGCCGAAGTCCCGGGTCACCTCGCCGACGGTGGCCGTCCCGCCACTCAGCCGCTCCACGATGTCCCGGCGCAGAGGATGGGCGAGCGCCTTGAACACATTGTTAGCCATTTTGCTAACTATATAGTGGACGGCGCGGACCAACCGACGAGGAGGAACGGAGATGACAGAGCACAGGGTCGGCACGCAGGAGGAGTGGCAGGCCGAGCGCGATGAGCTGCTCGCGCAGGAGAAGGAGCTCACCCGCCGCGGGGACGAACTGGCCCAGCAGCGGCGCGAGTTGCCATGGGTGCCGGTCGAAAAGGACTACCGGTTCGACACCGAGGACGGCGCAAAGACGCTGGCCGAGCTGTTCGATGGCCGCGCTCAGCTGGTCGTCTACCACTTCATGTTCGGACCGGACTGGACCGGCGGCTGCCCCGTCTGCTCGTCGATCGCCGACACGCTGGCCCCCCAGGTCCCGCACCTGAGGGCGCGGGACACGACGCTGCTGCTGGGTTCGCGCGCACCGCTCGAGAAGCTCCTCGCCTATCGCGAGCGCATGGGCTGGGACATCCCGTGGGTGTCGAGCGGCGGTAACGACTTCAACCGCGATCTCGGCTTCCTGTACACCCGTGAGGAGCTGAAGCCGTTCCTGGAGGGCGACATCCCGCTCACCGTCGAGCAGAACGCAGCCATGTGTGGGACGGATGCCGGCGGCTACGTCGCCGAGGGCCCGGGGATGAGCGTCTACGCGCTGTCGGACGGCACCGTCTACCGAACCTACGTGACGACCGCCCGCGGTCTCGAGGGGGTCGCCATGGCCTACTATCCGCTGCTCGACCGCACTGCCGGGGGACGCGCCGAGGATCCGGCCGAGGCGTTGTGGGTGCGCCGCCACGACGAGTACTGAGCCGACGCGCCAATAGGATCCGGGCGTGCCGGAACCTATCCGCGTACGCACCCGGAACGACATCACGCTCGAGCTGGTCCACGCCGTCGCGTGGCGCGGCGCCGGCCTCGAGATCGCGCCCGAGGCCCTGACCCTGATGGATCGCCGCCACGAGTCGTTCGAGGCGTTGGTGGCCGAGCGGGTCGCCCGCGACCCGCAGGCCCTGATCTATGGCGTGACCTCGGCACCGGGCGACGCGGCCGCCGCGGCGCTCACCGACGCAGCCAGGGCGGAGCGACCCGGCCGGTTGTGGACGGCGATGTCGTTCGGCGATCCGCTGCCCGACCGGGTGGTGAGGGCGATTGTGGTCGCGCGCCTGGCCAACTTCCTCGGCGGCCACGCCGCGGTCCGGGCCGCGCTCGCGCAGGCGGCGGCCAGGATGCTCGAGGAGCCAGCACTGCCGCGGGTGCCGGGTCAGTCCAACGGCGGCTCGGGTGAGGTCCTGGCGCTCGGAAGCCTCTTCTTCGAGCTGACCACGCGTCTTGCCACGACGCCCAAGGAGCGCATGGCGCTGATCAACGGGTCGCCCTGCGCGGCCGCCTTGCTGGCCGACGTCGCGCTGGCGGGCCGTCGCCGGATCGAGCTCGCGGAGGCGGTGTTCGCGCTGACCGCCGAGGTGTGCGGAGCGCCCGACGAGCACTACGACGTCGAGCTCGCGGAGTTGTGGGGAGACGAGGACGAAGCGGCCGCACTCGACTCGCTGCGCACCCACCTGGAGGGAAGCGAGCGCGCTCGCCAGCACCATCAGGCCGCCGTCTCGCTGCGGATCCTCCCCCGCGTGCTCGGCGCGGCGCGACGGGCTCAGGCGGCCGTGGAGCGCGCGGCGACGGTGTCGTTGAAGTCGGTGACCGACAACCCGGTGTATCTGGCACCCGGCGAGGGTCGTCCGCTCGGCGCGGTGTACGCCAACGGCGGCTACCACAACGCCCAGGCCGCGCCCGCGATCGACGCTGTGGCCTTCGCCTACGCCGACCTCTGCCAGCTCGCCCAGCGCCTGACCGACCACCTGTTCCTCAGCCCGACGACGGCGCGGCTGGTCGGCGACGACGAGTGGTCGGTCAAGCCGTTGCACATGGTTCAGAACGGCTGGGCCGAGGAGGCGCGGGCGATCGCCACGCCCACGCTCCTCTCGCTCGGCGGCTTCGGTCAGAACGACGTGCCCGTCCTCAACTTCCTGGCCTGGCGCAAGGCGACCGCGATCGCCGAGTGCCTCGACGCCGCCCTCGCCGTGCTCGCCGCCCTGGGCTCGCAGGCGCTCCACGTCGCCGCGCGCGATGCGCCGCCCAACCTCCGGGCGCTCGTCGACGAGATCCGCGTCGACTTTCCGCCGGTTGACCAGCCCCGCGCGCTGGGCGAGGACTGCCGGCGGCTGGCCGAGGCATTCACCCGAGAGGCGTTCCGGTAGATGGGAGCAGCCGTTCGCACGATGGTGGCCAGCGACCTCGAGACCGCCGTGGAGGTGACCGCCGCCGCGTTCTCGAAGAACCTCGGCGATCCGGTGGAGGCTTCCCGCTGGCGCGAGCGGATCGCGTATCCGTGGCAGACCGATCCCGACGGCGCGTTCGTCACCGAACTCGACGGACGCGTGGTGGGCGTGGCGGAGGCGATGGTTCGCGAGCGGATGTGGTGCCTGTCGATGCTGGCTGTCCAACCCGGCATCCAGGGTGGCGGGGCCGGCCGCGTCCTGATGGAGCGCGCGGCCCAGTACGGTCGCGCGACCGACTTCGGATTGATCGTGAGCTCGAACGACCCGCGGGCTCTCAGGCTGTATGCGGATTCGGGCTTCGCGCTGCACCCGACGTTCGAAGCGGACGGAGTCGTCGACCGTCGGCGCCTGCCTCGTCAGACCGAGACGGTGGTCGATGGCGGCGGCTACGAAATCGAGGGCCTCGCCGCGCTCACCCGCGCGGTGCGCGGGTCGCCGTATACGGCGGAGCTGCGCTACATGATCGGGCAGGGCGCGCGACTGCTGCGAGCCTCCGACCGCGGCTTCGTGGTGCTCTCCGCGGAGGGGCAGCTCTCCCTGTTGGTCGCGCGCGACGAGGAGACCGCGAGCGCGCTGCTGTGGAACGCGCTGGGGTTGGCCGAGGCCGGCGCTCGGGTGCGGTGGATCACGGGCGCTCAGCAGTGGGCGATTGAAGTGGTCGCGCGGGCCGGGCTTCGGCTCGTGCCCTATGGGGCCTTGTGCGTTCGCGGCACGCCGGGTCCGCTTGCCCCGTTCCTCCCCAGCGCCCCGTTCGCCTAGACCTAAGACCTAGGCCGGCGGATCGATCCCGAGCGCGGCAAGCAGCACGATCCCGCGAGCGCCGTTCTCGCCGACGCGCTCCGGCACGGTCGCGCCGGCGGCCAGGAGCAGCCGGACGATCTCGGCGTAGGGCTGCTTCGGGATCTCGTCGACGATCCGCATCGATGGCCCGCCCTCGGGGTCGTGGCAGTGGCGCGAGCCGTGCAGCGCGGCACCGATCGCACTGCCCCCGTGACGGAAGGTGAGCGCGGCGCCGCGCTCGACGAGCTCGCGGGCCATCTGCACGCGCCCGCGCCAGCAGGCATGACCGAGCGGGATCTCCCCGCTGTCGGGGCTGCCGTCGACGCGGGCGCCCGCATCGAGCAGCCGGCGCATGGCATCGAGACGGCCTCCCTCGACCGAGGCCGTCAGCATCTCGTCGAGCACGCCGACTGCGAGACCGGCGGGCGCTCCGGCTCCCGTTCCCGTTCCCGTTCCCGGCCCTGCGAGGTAGGCGCCGAGGGCCCGGTCCTCCTCGGTGACCGATGCCTCGTCGGCGCCACGCTCGCGCAGCAGGTCGGCAACGTCGGTCTCGCCCCAGCGGACGGCCACCCGCAGCGCACTGAACCCATGCCGGTTGGGCGCGTCGATTGGCGCGCCGGCGTCCAGCAGCGCCGCGACCGTGCGAGCCGGGCGACGTCGCCACACCGCCTGATCGAGGTGGCCGGCGTCGGCGCGCGCGCCGTGGGCACAGAACATCTCGACCATCTCGGGGTTGGGGAAGTTGAGAGCACGTCCGAGGTCGTAGTCGATCAGGTCCTGGCGAGAGCCGGCCTCGATCACGAGCCGCGCGCACGTCGGGTCGGGGAACTCGCACGCGTGGTACAGGACCTCGTTTCCGTGGTACCCCTCGCGGTCATCGGTCGGGTCCGCTCCCGCCTCGAGCAGCATCCGGGTCAGCTCCGGGTCCCCGGCGATCCCGGCCGCGCCGTACAGCGCGACCTGGAGCCACCCGTCGTCGTTGGTGAACCAGGCGTTCGGGTCGGCCCCGGCGGCGAGCAGGCGGCGGACCACCTCGCGGATGCCGGGCGCCCGCTCCGGCTCTCCGCGCAACAGCCGCGAGAAGCAGGCGTAGAGGATCGGCGCCCAACCGTATGGGCCGGTCGGCTCGCTGACGGCGTCCGGCTTCGCCGTCAGCCGCCGCGAGAGCTCGTCCGCTTCTCCCGAGACGCACGCGCAGGCCAGATCGTGTCGGGCGAGATCCGGATCGGCGGCAAGCAGCGCACGCGCTCGGCACGGGTCGGACGATGTGGCCGAGGCGATCAGCGCGCGGGCACTCACGACCCTTATGCTCGCACCGGCGATGACTGCTCTGCGCGACGATCGCGGCGAGCCTCCGGCCGGATTGCGCCGGCACTACAGCGCGACCTTTGCGTTACTCGCGATGGCCGCCGTGTCCTACGCGCTGCTCCAGTCCCTCGTCGCACCGGCGCTGCCCGACATTCAGCACACGCTGCACACGTCGGTCAACTCGGCGAGCTGGGTGCTGACCGCCTACCTGCTCAGTGCCTCGGTCGCGACGCCGGTCATCGGGCGGCTCGGCGACATCTACGGCAAGGAGCGGCTGCTCGTCGTCGTGCTCGTGTTGCTGTGCGTGGCGACCACCGTATCGGCGCTGGCCACCTCACTCGCCGTAATGCTGATCGGGCGCGTGGTGCAGGGCGCCGCCGGCGGTGTCTTTCCGCTCGCTTTCGGGATCATCCGAGACGAGTTCCCGCGCGAGCGGGTGGCCGGCGCCGTGGGAGTGATGTCGGCCCTCGCGGGCGTGGGCGGCGGGGCGGGCGTAGTCCTGGCGGGACCGATCGTTCAGAACCTCTCGATCCACTGGCTGTTCTGGCTGCCGCTGGTCGCGCTCATTCCGACCACGATCCTCATCCACCGCTTCGTGCCCGAGTCGCCCGTGCGCGTACCCGGGCGCGTGAACTGGGCCGGGGCTGCGTTGATGTCGGCCGGGCTGTCCGGGGTGCTGCTCGCGGTCAGTGAGGCGCCGGTGTGGCACTGGCTGTCGGTGAGGACCGTGGTCGTCATGGTCGTCGGGCTTGGGCTGCTGGTGTTGTGGGTGCGCAGCGAGGCGCGCAGCGATCACCCGCTGGTCGACATGCGGATGATGCGGATCCGCGGCGTGTGGACGACGAATGCGGTCGCCGCGCTGCTTGGGTTCGGTATGTACGCGTCCTTCATCCTGCTGCCCGAGTTCGTGGAGACGCCGGTCCAGGTCGGCTACGGCTTCGGATCGTCGGTGACGGGCGCCGGGCTGTTCCTCGTCCCCTCGACGTTGGCCATGCTGATCGCCGGCGCCCAGACGGGCAGGCTCGAGAAGCGCTTCGGATCCAAGCCGCCGTTGCTCGCGGGCGCGGCGTTCACCACGGCGGCCTACGCGCTGCTGGCCGTGGCGCGGACCGAGCGGTGGGAGATCTACCTCGCCGCGGTCCTGCTCGGCACCGGGATCGGGCTCGCCTTCGCCGCGATGGTCAACCTGATCATCGAGAACGTCGAGCCGACCGAGACCGGCATCGCCACCGGCATGAACACGGTGACGCGCACGGTCGGTGGGGCGTTCGGCGGCGCGATCACCGCCTCGATCCTGGCCGGGACCGTCGGTGTGACCGGATACCCGTCGATCCACGGGTTCACGATCGCGTTCGCGTCGTGCGCGCTGGCACTCGGCTTGGGCGTCGTCGTCGGACTGGCGATCCCGCCGAGACGTCCCTCCGACGCGTTCGCGGCCGCGCCCGTGCCGGAGCAGGGAAGCGACGCCCTGACGCTCGCTCGGTGACCCCGGCCAGATCTGGTCGATCGACGGCGTGCACGTCGACTACCTCGCGCCGAGGAAGTGAGCCAGCGCCTCGACCGGGTAGTGCTTGGCCGCCTCCGCGAGGATGTAGAAGGTGTCGGGCGGCACGATCGCCTGGAGCCAGTCGCCGTGAGGCCAGCTGCCGTCCTCGCGCTGGCGCTCGAGCAGGTAGGCGATCCCGCGCGCAACCGCGCCTGAGTTCGCCTCGCCGGCGTCGATCAGCCCGGTCAGCACCAGTCCGGTGAGCGGCGGCATGCTGGGGCCACGTCCGGCCAGCGCCGGATCGCGGTAGGAGCCGGGCAGCTCGCCCCATCCGCCGTCATCGTTCTGGCGCTCTGTGAGGAAGCCGACCGCTCGACCCACCCACGGCTCGGACATGTCGGTTCTCACCCGCGCGAGACCCTGAAGCACACACGCGGTCGAGGCCAGGTAGTTCACGGTCCAGCGGCCCCAGAAGCCACCGTGGTCCAGTTGCTGAGCGCGCAAGAACTCGATCGCGCGACGTACGGCGGGCGAGGTGGTGCTCAGCCCGATGCGACCGAGGCCATCCAGCACCCGTCCGGTCAGGTCCTCGGTCGACGGGTCGCCGAGCTCGCGCGGCGGATCTATCAGCGTGTGCAGCGCGGCAACGGGATCATCGAGCGAAACCTCCACGGGACCGGTGAACAGCGGCCCCCGCCGCTTGGCCGGCAGGCCGTGGACGAACGCCGACCAGCCACCGTCGGGGTTCTGCATGCCGAGCAGCCAGTCGCGGCCGAGGTCGCGCGAGGCGGTGACGAGGCGCGCGGCTTCGGGCGTCAGCGTCCCCGCGGCCAGCGTGTCGCCGAAGGCGGTGAGCACGGTGCCGGTGTCGTCGTTGTCGACCATCGTCTCGTTGCCGGGCTGAAAGGCCCATCCGCCGATGCGCGGCGCCCCGGGGTTGCGGTTGTCGACCGCGGGCTGCTCGAGCTGCGATTGGCACGCGATCAGCCACTCGAGAGCTTGGACGATGCGCTCGTCAGACGGTGATGCGCCGGCCGCGATCAGCGCGCGTATATTCGCCGCGGTGCACCACACCGGGCTGCCGAACGCGTCGAGGTGCAGGCCGTCGTCGTCGCGTACGCACTGGGACTCGAGCCAGGCCACCGTGCGGGCGACCATGGGGTGATCGCCGGGCAGCCCAGCGGCGCGCAGGGCAGGCAGCATCAGTGCGGTCTGCACGGTGTTGGCGTTCCAGCTCCCGTCGAGGTTCTGGAAGGTCGCGAGCAGTTTGAGCGTGCGCGTCGTGAACCGCCGCGCGACGGTGCCGCGCGGAGGTCCGTCTGGGCCCCAGTCACCGCGCAGGCCGTGGGCGATCAGCGTCAGCGCGCCACTCACCATCAGGATCCCGGAGTGAAAGCGTCCTTCCATGAAGCGCACGACCGGTCCGATCAGCGCCGGCACCATCGGCGGACAGGGCAGCTCCGAGGGCTCGACCAGTCCGGCCAGCGCGAGGTAGACGATGGCTGGATCCCCGCGCGCGAACGCGCCGACCACGGCCTCGGTCCCGCCCTGGCCCTCGACGTAGGCCCGAGCGGCGTCGATCGCTCCGTCGCTGTCACCGGGTGCGCAAAGGTGAAGCGCCGCCCAGACTGAGGCGGTCGTCCCGAGATCGCCCTGCGGCGCGGTCGGGTGCGAGCGGTACGAGCCGTCGGGCTCCTGGCGAGCGCGCAGCCAGCGCGCCCCGCTGGCCGCGTCCTCGGGGGACAGCACGCCGGCGTGATGCAGGACGACGAGCACCTGGGCGGTCGGCGCCACCCCCATGTCGCACGGGGACTCCCATGAGCCGTCCGGTCGCTGGGTTCGCCAGAGCACCTTGCACGCGCGGTCGAGTGCGGCGCGCACGGCCGCGCGATCGATCTCCGCGTCCCCAGCGGTCGTCATGCGGTCTGGGCCTGGGCGATCTCGATCAACTCGCTGTCGATCGCCGGAAAGACGCCGCTCGCCGTCCAGCTTCGCTCGAGTTCGCTCGGGACGGGGATCGAGAAGCTCGCGCTGCGGCCGCCGGCCATCTCGGCGACGCGCTGGTTGAGCATCCCGGCCCCCACCAGCTTGGTTAGCGAGCCGACCGGACCCCGGGCGGACTGAGCGCGGTCGAGCGCGCGCCCGACGCCGGTCTGCCAGCGGACCTTCTTATCCCAGCGCGTGCGCGGCAGGTCGACCAGCGCGCACATCTCGTCGCCCACCAGGTAGCGCGTCAGCGCCGGCGCGGCGCCGGCGAAGCCCGGGGGCAGCGAGCTCGAATGCAGCTCGAACAGCGCGTTCGTCATCTCGACCCCCTCGTCCGAGCGGCGGTGGCTGCGCCGGGCGACCAGATCGGTCAGCTCGCGGGCCGCGGCCAGATCGGGCGGGATTGCCGCCGGGTCGATCCCGAGCATCTGACCGATCGCCCGCCAGCGGTAGTAGTAGTCCTCGGCCTCCTCGTCGTGGACGCGTACGCCCAGCCTGCGAAGCGAGTCCACGACGATCGACGAGAACGACATCAGCGTCCCGGCCAGGTCCTCCTGGCAGATCGGGACGCCGTCGGCGGCCACGTCCCAGCGCCGGCTCGCGGTCACGAGATGGCGAATCGCGGCGTGCAGCAGCCGGATCTTCTGGATCTTGCGGATCCCCCGCCCGCCGGAGCCGAGCGATCCGGGTGCCATCACAGCCAGGACGAACTGGGCGGTCTCGCCCACGCGGCGCACGGCGTCGTGGTCCAGGCGGCGGCTGAACGTCAGGACCTTCACCCCCGGGTAGCCGGCGTAGCAGTACACGAGCGAAGCCGTGGCCAGCACGACACACACCTGGGGCCCGTGCTCGACCACCAACCTGCAGCCGCGCTCGAACCGCTCGAGGTCGACCCAACCCGGCAACTCGGCGGTCTCCTCCAGCCAACGCGCGATCGACGGCGGCAGCTCGTCCGGGACCGGCTGGTCGTTGTCGACCAGGTGACGCAGGATGCTGCTGACGGCTCGGATCTGCTGCGTGCGCGCCAGTTCGTCGATGACCGCGTCCGCGCTCGGATCCCCGGCCCGTCTCAGTCCCTCGAGCAAAGCCCCCATATCGCCCACGGGTTAACAACGTACGGCCGGGCCGCGGATTTGGCAAGGTTGACCAAGTTTGTGGCACTCGGTACGTTATTTAGCTGGGGCCTGCCAAGGACGGTGAAGGATGAGGGGTGAAGGATGAGAAATGTGCAGACCAGCGGTGTCGGGGCTGATGTGGTGAGTGCCGGGCGACGGCGCCGGGGTGCGCCGCCTAGTTCTATGCCCGCCGCGGTACGCCGGGGGCGGCGGGCTGGACGTGTGCGCGATGGATACCCGCTCGGACCGGCGCGCTTCGTGATGGGCGTCGTCGTGGTGGTTGCCGTGGCCGCGGGCACGTTCGGGATCCAGGCCTACGTTCGGGCCGGCCACGAGCAGTTGCGGATCACCGCGCTCCAGGCCGACCTGACCCAGTTGCAGCAGCGCGTGATCACCGACGAGCACGGCGCGGCCAGCGTCCGCCGGCACATTCGCAGCGTCGCGGCCCAGGCCTCGAGTGCCCACCGCGCGCTTGCGCGCTTCAGCTGGGCTCTGCAGAGCGTCCCCAGCGAGGCCCAGGTGGCGGGCGTGCGCAACGAGTTCGCCGCCTACGCGGCGTGCATTCCTCAGCTGCAAAGGGAAATCGCCGGACTGGGTATCAGTTGGAGAGTGAACCCGAGCAAGTCCTCGCTCGACTTATTCAAGCTGTCCACCGCGGCCCCGATATCGGCATCGTGCGCGAGCGCGCTGACCGGTCGTTAGCGCCCACCGGGTCGTCTAGCGACCTCACGCGGGCGCGCGGTGGCCGCTGGCCATGGGCGATCGTCTTCGTCGCCGTTGCCGGGCTGAAGGCGGAGGCCTACGCATCGCTGGTGAACGACCGCCCCGGGATGATCGCAGTGCTCGCGGTGGGACTTGGAGTCTCGCTACTGCGCTTCAAGCCGGTCGCGATCGCGGTGTTCTCGGCCCCTCTACTGGCGTTCGCGGTCGCTCCGCACCCGGCGCTGCTCGGCGTGGCGTTCGGGGTCGGCGTGTTCGCGTTTCTGATCGCGCTGTTCTTCGCGATCTCGACTGTGCTTCGCGCGCGGCAGCGGTAGACGATTGATTCCACGGCCGCCCGGGCTGGGGGCAGGAGTTGCTCGCCGTCCCTGTTGTCAGCCTGGATACGCCTGCCCACGGAACCCACCCGACGCACCTCTTTCCGGTAGCGACTTTCGGCCCACTCGACCCGCCGTCGTCAACGAGTGGGCGAAAGGTCGGCCATAGCACGGTGTTCGGCACGTTCGAGCCGCGGCGCCCGCCGAGTGGGCCGTTTGTCGTGATCGCTCGGGTCGTGGACTAGCCGGCCTGATATTTCTCCGGGGTCGCGAGGTGCGCCCTGAGCGCCCCGCGCGCGGTGCGCAGCAGCAGGCGCTCGGCGGCTTGCGGGCGCATCGCGCCGGCGCTGACCTGTCCGCTGGCGGCGTGGATCAGATCGGTGATCACGCCGATCATCCACTCGACGGGTAGTTCGGGGTCGAACTCGCCACTGCGCCGACCGCGCCGGAGCAGCGAACGGACGGGCGCCAGCGCCGGCCCGAGCCGGTGGCGCAGCTCGGCGCGGGGGAGACGTCGTGGGTTGACGATGACCAGCCCGCGGTAGCGTCCGACCACCTGCCAGGCCGCTCGCAGCACGCGCTCCATCGCCTCCGTGGCCGGCCCCTCGTCGGGCCCGGCGCTGGCGATCGCCGCGGTGACGTCGGCGATCGAGCGCTCGGTCAACGCGTCGAGCAGCGCGTCGCGGCCGGCGAAGTGGTGGTAGAGAGTGGCCCGCGAGACGCCCGCATGTGCGGCCACCTGCTCGAGGCCCACGCCCGGGTCGATGGCCAGCAGCTCGGCGGTGGCATCGAGGATCCGCTCGGCGTTGCGGCGGGCATCGGCGCGCCCCGAGGGGCTGAGGCAAAACTTGACACGACTGTCAAGCTTAGATCGGACCGATGACAGCGAACGAACCCGAACATCAAGCCACCTCGATTCCCGGTCTGCAGCCAGGGCAGCTCTGCTACCTGCAGATACCGGCCCTCGACGTGACCACCTCGGCGCGCTTCTACGAGCGGCTGTTCGGTTGGGAGGTCGATCCGCCGGAAGCAGGATTCGAGGCGCCCGGGCTGATCGGCCAATGGATCACCGATCGTGCGCCGGCGCCCGACGCTGGCCCGGTCGGCTGGATCCACGTGCCCGACGTTCGCCACACGCTCGAGCAGGCATGTGCGGCCGGGGCCACGTTGCGCGAGGGCCCGCTGCCCGACGGGCCGCGCCTCCTCGCTTCGTTCACCGACCCGGCCGGCAACCTGGTGGGAATCGTCCAGCACGGCGATCACGCGCCACGGCGCGCCGAGCCTTACCTCGCGAACCGCACGATGCCGGAGTGCACGGTGATCCCGGAGCTCGCCTACGACGACGTGACCGCGGCGATCGACTGGCTGTGCGACACCTTCGGTCTGGTCGAGCGCTGGCGCGTCGGCGATCACCGCGCTCAGCTCACGATCGGCCGCTGCACGGTGACGATCACCGAGCCGCGGACATCCAGGGCGCTGCCCGGCCGTTGCTCGCTGTTGGTCCGCGTCGCGGACGCGGTGGCGCACCACGAGCGGACCCGCGCACGGGGCGCCACGATCATCCGGGAGCCGACCGACTTTCCCTACGGCGAGCGTCAGTACACCGCCGAGGACCTGGGCGGGCATCACTGGACGTTCTCGCAGTCGATCGCCGATGTGGCGCCGGAGGATTGGGGCGGTACGAGCGGGCCGGGGATGCGCCCTTCACCCCGGGTGTCATGACCGCGATATCCGTGATGCTGATCGTCCCCGACGCCGAGGCGGCGATTGCCTGGTACAAGGACGCGCTCGGCGCGCAGGAGCTGTGGAACCTGGGCGGCGTGGCGGGCCTGCACATCGCCGGTGCCCCGTTCTTCCTGCACGAGGTCAATCCGGGCAATCCGGCCGAGACCAGTCCCGATCGCGCCGGCGTCACCAGCGTCCGCGTCGAGCTGTTCGTCGAGGACCCCGACCGGTTCGTCGAGCGTGCGCTCGCCGCCGGCGCGAAGCCCGGCTCGGCGGTCGTCGATCACGAGACGCCCTGGGGCACCCACCGACAGGGCGGCTTCCACGATCCGTTCGGGCACAACTGGTCGGTCGGGGACCGCTCGCCGCTCTCGTCGGGCTGAGCCCGCGAAACTACGGCGGGTGGACAACCGCCACATCGCCGACCGCCTCGACGCATTCGCGGCGCTGCTCGAGCTGTCGGAGGCCAACCCGTACACGGTGCGGGCCTACCGCCGTGCGGCCGAGACGATCCGCGCGGCCGCGGTTCCGGTAGCCGACCTGGTCCGGACCGGGCGGGTCCGGCAGCTCAGAGGGATCGGTTCGGGGATCGAGGGCCGGCTGCGCGAGCTGGTCGAGACCGGAGAGATCGCCGAGCTGGCCGAGCTCGAGCGCGAGCTGGCCCCCGACATGGTCGGGCTGGGCCGCTACCTCGGCCTGAGCGCCAAGCGCTCGATCGAGCTGTCGCGGGCGCTCGGCGTCCGCACCGCCGAGGAGTTCCGCGCGGCGGCGGCCGCCGGACGGCTGGGGACGGTGCCGGGTATCGGGCCCAAGACGGAGGCGAGGCTGCTCGAGGCCTTGGCCGGGGAGCACCGGCCGCGCCCGCGCGAGGGACTGCTCCTCAATCGCGCGCGCGAGCTGGTCGGCGGGGTGGCGGCGGCGCTGGAGGCTGAGGTGGCGGGTGACGTGCGCCGGTGGCGGGACTCCTGCGAGCACCTCGCGGTGGTTCGCGCCGCGGCTGACCCGGCCCCGGTGCTCGACCGCTTTGCCGAGCTGCCCCAGATCGTCAGCCTGATCGAGCGGCACGAGCGCAGTGCCGTGGGCCTGACCGTGGATGGGCTGCCGATCGAGCTGAGTGTCGCTGCGCCGGAGCGGTTCGGGACCGAGCTACTTCGCGTGACCGGGGCGCCGGCGTATGTCTCCGCGCTCGAGCCGCTCCCGGAAGCGCCCGACGAGGCGGCCGTGTATGCCGCGCTGAGGATTCCCTGGTGCCCTCCCGAGCTCCGCGAGCACCCGTTCCGAGGCGAGCCGCCGGAGCTGCTCGAGCTCGCCGACATTCGTGGCGACCTGCACTCTCACACCACCTGGTCCGACGGACGGGCGAGCGTCGAGGAGATGGGCCGGGCGGCGCTCGAGCGGGGCTACGAGTACCTGGCGATCTGCGATCACACGCCGGCGGTCGGTGCGGTCCGCGGCCTCACGCCCGATGACGTCCGCCGGCAGGGCGAGGAGATCGCCGCGGCGAACGAGGTCCTCAAGCCGTTCCGGATCCTCCGCGGGATCGAGTGCGACATCCTGCCCGACGGCCGACTCGACCTGCCCGACGACGTTCTGGCCGAGCTCGACTGGGTGCAGGCCAGCGTGCACGGAGGCCAGCGGATGCCGCGCCGGGAGATGACCGCGCGGGTCGAGGCGGCGCTACGCAACCCATACGTGCGCTGCCTCAGCCACCCCACGGGCCGCTACATCAACCGCCGGCCCGAGAACGCGCTCGACCTCGACCGGCTGTTCGAGATCGCCCTCGAGCAGGGCGTCGCGGTCGAGGTCAACGGGCTTCCGCCTCGCCTCGACCTGAGCGGTGAGCACGTGCGCGAGGCGCTGAACGCCGGCGTCGAGATCGTCTGCTCGACCGACGCCCACTCGGTGGCCGGGCTGGCCAACATGGACTTCTCGGTGGCGACCGCGCGGCGGGGCTGGGCCACCGCCGCGTCCGTGCTCAACACACGTCCGCTCGATGCGATCCTGACGCGCCCTGGGCACCGGCGCGCCTAGCCGCGGCGCGCTCAGCTCACGAGCAGCACCAGCTTCCCGCGGACGTGGCCGGTCTCGCTCAGGCGGTGCGCCTCGGCGATCTGCTCGAGGGGGAACGTCTGCGCCACCGGCAGCGAGAACCGCCCGGCCTCGATCAGCGCTCCGATCTCCCGCAGCGCGTGTACGGCGCGCTCGGTTCCCATCCCGCCGCTGAAGCGCGCTCCGGTTTCCTGCGCGCCGGCATAGTCAGCGACCGTGATCACGCGCTCGGGGCCGCGGGCCAGCTCGACCAGCGCCGGCAGCGCGCCGCCCCCCGCCGCGTCAAGAGCAGCGTCGACCCCATCGGGAGCGAGCTCGCGGACGCGCTCGACGAGTCCGTCGCCGTACGTCGTCGGCTCGGCGCCCAGCGAGCGCAGGTACTCGTGATTGCCCGGGCTAGCCGTTCCGATCACGCGCGCCTCGCGCACCCGCGCGAGCTGCACGGCGGAGCTGCCCACCGCGCCGGCCGCGCCATTCACGATCAGCGTCGTGCCGGCGTCGACGCCCAACAGGTCGAGCGTGCGGACCGCCGTCTCCACCGCGACGGGCAGTCCCGCGGCCCCGGCGAAATCGAGCGAGGGCGGTATCGGCGCGTAGTCGGCGAGGATGGCCAGCTCCGCCGCGCCGCCGCCGCCGGCGGCGAATCCGAACACGGCACCTCCCACGGCCGCGTCGCTCACGCCCTCGCCGAGCTCGTCGATCACGCCGGCCGCCTCGCGTCCGGTCTGCTGGGGGAGCTCGCCGCCCATCATGCCGCTGCGCACCTTCCAGTCGATCGGGTTGACGGCCGCTGCCCGCACCGCCACCCGGACCTGACCGGGGCCGGGATGAGGATCGGGAAGCTCAACCACCTCGAGCACCTCGGGCTCGCCGAACCGGCTGAATTGGATCGCCTTCACTTGATCCGGCGCAGCGTAGGCCGTCCGCCGGTGAGCTCACCGGCGCCGCCCACGGCTCGCCCCTGGAGCATCGCCTCGAGTGCGGCGAATGCGCGGCCGTCGAGACGCCGCGGCACGTCGGCGCGCATCAGCTCGAGCGCTTCGTGCCACGGATAGGCCGGGCGGTAGGGCCGATGCGAGCTCAGCGCTTCGTAGACGTCCGCCACGGCCAACACGCGCATCGGCATGGTGAGCGCGTCGCCCGCCAATCCCCGCGGATAGCCGCTCCCGTCGAGTCGCTCGTGATGCGCACTGGCCACCACCGCGAGCTCGACGAAGCTCGCTACCCGCCCGAGGATCTGCTCGGCCAGCAGCGGATGCTCGCGGAAGCGCGTGCGCTCCTCGGCGGTGAGTGCCCCCGGCTTGTCCAGGATGCGGCTGGAGATCGAGAGCTTGCCGAGGTCGTGCAGGAGGGCGGCGCGGCGAAGCATGCGCAGCGCCGGCTCGTCGAAGCCCATCAGGGTGGCCATCCCGGTGGCGATCGCGCACACCCGGTCGCAGTGCTCGTGCGTCCACGGCGACTTCGCGTCGATCACCGCCGCGAACCCCTCGGCGATCTGATCCAGCCGCGCCTCGTCGGCGGTGAGCACCCGATCGGATGGCTCCACGGCGGACACATCCGGTTCCTTCAGCGAGGCCCAGAATCGCGTGTCGAACCGAAACGAGCGCAGCGCCTCGACGAGATCGGGGTCGAACCACTGCCCGCTCCGCTTGCTGGCCACCCGGTAGGCGGCGCCTCGCGCGCCGGCGGCGTGGAACACCTCCATCGTCTGCGACAGGCACAGGATCCTGGCCGCGAGGGGGATCTCCGCCCCCTTCAGGCCACGCGGCTGCCCGTGCCCGTCCCAGTGCTCGTCCAGGGCGCGGATCGCCTCGGCCGTGGCCTCGCTGAACCCCAGCTTAAGGGCGATCTCCGCTCCGCGATGGCAGCGGGCCCGCATCAGCGACCGCGTCACCTGACCCTCGTTGCGGATCGCGCGCAGCCGGGCGGTGCGCTCGGCCAGCGAGCCGCCGGGTGCGACGGTCCTCAGCGACCAGACGAGGGCATCGAAGGGCCGGGACCAGTTGACCACCTTGGAGGTCCGTTTGGCGGTTTGGTCGTCGGCGCCGAACAGCGCCGCCATGTGGGCGGCATTGGCCGAGCAGCCGGCGTCCTTGAGCAGCAGCGCATAGAAGAGGTCCGAGCGCGCGTCGGCATCGAGATCTAATGTGTCGGCCAGCCGCATGCCGATCAGGCACGATCGCATCGCGTGCCCCGCAGGCTCTCCTTCGGCGACGTCCAGTGCGCGGGAGAGCGCGCCAATCAGCTCGGACAGCGCGATCTCATGCGAGTCGGCCATCACCTTGCAGTATCGCGGTGCTCGGGGCCGTAGACAAGCCGCCTGGACGAACGTCGGTCAGCGCTCCGACGACGATCACGATCGCGCGCGATCAGCTGGGCCCGGCGTTGGCCCCCAGGGCGTTCAGCCAGTTGCGCATGTTCACGCCGGCCGGAGTTACCTCGCCCTCCTCATAGCCGGTGGTGGCGCGGGCCAGCGTGACCCCGTTCAGGGTCGACCAGCCGTACTCGATCGCCGTACCGGACGGGGCGTAGCGCGCGACGACCTGCCCCTGCTGGAGGATCGAGCCGGGCGTCGCGATGCTGGTGATCTCCTCGGCGACGTACTGGGTCTTGCCGGCGTCCGGACCGTCGAGCAGCTCGAAGTAGACGAGCGGTTGGCCCGCGTACCAGTCGGGGATGATGGCCAGGATCTTCACCGGGCAGGGCGCCAGGATCGGGGCGCCGACGGGGAGGGTCGCGTCCACGCCCTGGTCGGTGCGCTCCCAGCGGTTGACGTACTGGAGCGGGTCGATGTAGGTGGCGTTGGTCACCCTGACCGCGACGTGCTCCTGGTGGAGCTCGCGCTCGACCACCGAGAGCGGCGTCGCGTGGGCGTTCGGGTCGCCGATCGGATCCTGGGGCGTGACTGCTTGCGCCTGCTGGCCCGCCGTCGGATCGATCGCCTGCGGATGGGCCTTGGGGGCCGCGCCGGGCTGCGATGTGCTCTCGGTGAGCGTCGTGGCCGTGCCACATCCGGCGAGCGCCAGCGCCAGCGCCACGCCGACGGCGAGCACTAGGGCGATCGGGGGGGCCTGCCTACGACGATGAAACATTCCCGTGCCGTCCACGAGCAGAGAGCTGGGACACAAGCTAACAGTAGGCGGCCGGCGCGATCACCGTTTAGCTCGGCTGACACGACCTCGGTGGGCGCGGTCTACCCTGTTCTCGTGTCCGACCGCATCGTGTACGTGAGCCGCTTGACCCGGCTGCCGCTGGTCGGAGCCGATGGCGCGGATATCGGTCGCGTGGTCGACGTGGTGCTCGATCTCGGGGGCCGCCCGCCGC
Source organism: uncultured Solirubrobacterales bacterium (assembly GCA_963834625.1). Classification (GTDB taxonomy): domain Bacteria; phylum Actinomycetota; class Thermoleophilia; order Solirubrobacterales; family Solirubrobacteraceae; genus Palsa-465. The sequence goes on from CAWICM010000003.1 coordinate 1,424,904, forward strand.
GGGTCAACGGGTTCGTCGTCGCGGTGGGCCGCCGGCGCGTGTTCGTCGGCGCGGGCCGAGTCGGGGAGATCGAGAACGAAGGGGTGAGGTTGCGGCGCGGCTCGATCAACCTGCGTCAGTTCGAGCTGCGGCCGGGGGAGCGGCTGGTGATCGGCGAGCTGTTCGAAGGCCGTGTCCGGAACGCGCGCGTGGTCGACGTCGGCCTCACGCCGGCACCCGAGCCGTTCGCGTGGGAGGTGGCCACGATCGCGCTGGGCAGCCGCGGTCTCACGACTCGCCGGCGCGCGCCGGAGGTGATCGACTGGAGCGAGGCCGGCGAGTTGTTCGCCGATGAGCGCTCGATCGATCGCCAGGCGGCGGCCCTCGGTGGTCTGCATCCGGCCGAGATGGCCGCTGCGCTGCGCCGCCTCCCGCTCACGCGCCGGCGCGTGCTCGCCTCGGCGCTCGAGGACGACCGGCTGGCCGACCTGCTCGAGGAGCTCTCAGAAGACGAGCAGGTGCGCCTGGTGGAGGGACTGGACCAGGAGCGCCTGGCCCGCGTGCTCGACGAGATGGAGGCCGACGACGCGGCTGACCTGCTCGGCGAGTTCTCCGCTACCCGGCAGGCCGAGCTACTCGGCGCGATGGATCCCGAGGAGGCCGAGCCGGTCCGGCGCCTGCTCGTCTACCAGCCCGATACCGCCGGCGGCCTGATGACCCCCGAGCCGGTGATTCTGGCCCCGCACGCCACCGTGGCCGAGGCGCTGGCCCGGATTCGGGATCCCGATCTGCCGGTGCCGCTCGCCGCGCAGGTGTTCGTATGCCAGCCGCCGCTCGAGACTCCGACCGGGCGCTACCAGGGGGTGGTGGGCGTGCAGCGCCTGCTCCGTGAGGCGCCGAGTAAGCCGCTCGGACGCTGCCTCGACGAGGAGTGGGAGCCGATCAGGGCCGACGCGAGCGACCGCGAGGTGGCCGAACGGCTGGCCGCCTACGACGTCGTCGCGATTCCTGTGACCGATACGGCGAAGCGGTTGGTGGGGGCGGTTACGATCGATGACGTGCTCGACCGCATGCTCCCCGCGGACTGGCGCATAGCGCGCGTGGCCCGCTGATGGCCCGGCGCGACGACCTGGGCACTCCGCGGGGCTCCCCGGGCGGTCCTTCGTACGACCCGGACGCGTTTGCCCGCTTCGCGGAGCGTCTCGCCCGGTTCCTCGGCACGGGCCGCTACCTCGCGTTCCAGACGATCCTCGTCGTCCTGTGGGTTTGCATGAACGCTGTCGCCTGGTCGCTGCGCTGGGACAAGTACCCGTTCATCCTGCTGAACCTGGCGTTTTCAACCCAGGCGGCGTATGCCGCTCCGCTCATCCTGCTGGCCCAGAATCGCCAGGCCGACCGCGAGCGAGCCGAGGTCGAGCGCGACCGTGAGACCAACTCGCGCTCCCTGGCCGACACCGAGTACCTGGCGCGCGAGATGGCCGGCATCCGCCTGGCGCTCGACCGCAAGGCCGACCGAGAGGACGTGACTGAGGCACTCGACCGTCTCACGCGCGCGATCGAGCAGTCCTACGGGCTGGTCGCGACGCCCTACTCCGAAGCTGAGGACGGCGAGTCCGAGCTCGAGGAGCCGCAGGACGAGTAGCCCGGTGGTGCCGCGTCCTACCATGGTGGTGTGACCGCCCGCGCGCACCGGGCTTCGTTCCTCGTGGTCTTGACGGCGGCGTCGGTGACAGCCGGGTGTGGGGGGAGCACTCGGTTGACCAACCACACCACCACGCACAGGGTGATCGGGACCTTGACCGCACCGGCCACACCGGTGCCGCTGGTCAACCCCGACCAGCCGCTGCCCAGCCCTCGACCGACCGGCGTTCCCGCGGCGGCCAGCGCCGTCAGTGTGATCAGGGCGTGGGCGGATGCCCTGCGCCGGGGCGACGTCCGCGGCGCGGCCAGGTACTTCGCGCTGCCCAGCGTGATGATCAACGGGACCGACGACGCCGGCGAGGCACTGGTCATCACGATCGTCACGGAGGGGCAGGCCGAAGACGCGAACGCCACGTTGCCGTGTGGCGCGCAGCTCATCTCGGCCGACCAGCGCGGCCGCTACGTCAACGCCCTGTTCCGTCTCAGCGGCCGGCCGGGTCTGGGGGGCTCCACCTGCGACGGTGGCGTGGGCACCACGGCCCGGACGAACTTCGTGATCCAGCACGGGCGGATCGTGGAATGGCTGCGAGCGCCCGGCGATCCTGGCGACAACGGCACGCCCCGGACGCCCAGCCAACCCTCGCCATCGCCCGCGCCGGCGAACCCGCAGGGCCCGGCGCCGACGGTCTGACCTACCATCTAAGCGTGGACCGCGACGAGCTGCGCACACTTCAGGCGCCACTCAAGGAGCGCTACAAGACCGAGCCGGACGCGGCCCTGGTTACGCTGGCGGCCACCGGCGAGCTGGGCGAGGGCGTGGCCTGTTCGGTGCAGACTTCTCGCGCGCTCGCCGAGGCCGGGCTTCATCCCGCCACCGGAGGCGACGGGTCGCTGCTGTGCTCGGGTGACATGCTGCTCGAGGCGCTGGTGGCCTGTGCCGGCGTCACCCTGCGCGCAGTCTCGACCTCGCTCGGCATCGAGGTGCGGTCTGGACACGTGCGCGCCGAGGGCGATCTGGACTTCCGCGGGACGCTCGGCGTGGACCGCGACGCGCCGGTCGGCTTCAGCGCGATCCGGCTGTCGTTCGAGCTCGACAGCGATGCCGACGAGGACCAGCTGGCGACGCTCGAGCGCCTGACCGAGCGCTACTGCGTCGTCTACCAGACGCTGACCGGCGGCGCGGCGCTCTCGACCAGTCTTACCTCAGGAACCAGCTAACCGCCGTCGTTTCCGTGGCCATGGCCGTGGCCGTGGTCGTGGTCGTGGTCGTGGCCGTTGCCGTTGCCGTCACCCCCGCCGTTGCCGTCGCCGTTGCTGCTCGGAGTCGGCGTTGGGATGGTGACGACCGGAGTCGGCGTCGGGGAAGTGACGACCGCAGTCGGCGTTGGGACGGTGACGACCGGGGTGGACACCGTGCCCGAGCTCGAAGGGACCGCGGGGCTCGGCGTGGAGTCGCCATGGCCCTTGGCCAGGCCCTTGCCGTGTCCGTTGCCGAGCGCCTTGGTGTGGCCGTAGGCGTTTCCGTTGGCGTTCGATCCCTGGGGCTGGATGGCAGGAGCGGTTGGCGATGACTGCGGGGTGGTGTTTGGCGATGACTGCGGGGTGGTCTTTGGCGATGACTGCGGGGTGGTCTTTGGCGATGACTGCGGGGTGGTCTGGAGCACGCTGTTGACCGTGGTGCTGCCCGGGCTTTGCCCTGTGGCGCCGGCGGTGCGAGTGGGCGCGTGCCGGGTGGTGCTTGCCCGTGGGTGAGGTCGACTCGCGGCGGCGGCGTGTGTGGCACGTACGCGCGGCTTGGGCCGGGAAACCTTAGCCGCGTGGCCTCGTGTCATCGCCGACGTTGCCGGCGTGACCACCGACACGCCCACGCCGTGTCGGCGCAGAGCGGTCGCCGTACCGTGCGTCCGGGACGCCACGGGGTGAGCGCGTCGGGTGATCGCTGCCCGGGGCGCATGGTGGTGAACGACCGGCACGGGCGCGGCCCCGGCGGCGGCGCCGATCGCCGCGGTGGCGGCAGTCGCGGCGGCGATCTTGCTGGCCGATATCGTCGCGGCCGTGGCCGGATCGCCGGTCAACCAGGACACGAACCGGCGCAGCGAGGAGGTGATGACGGCCCACACCACCGTGGGGCGGCTGCCCGAGTAGTAGGCGAGGAAGGCCCGCACAGCCTCGGGGTCGAGTTGGGTGCCGGCTTCATTGCGCAGGATGTCGATCGCCTTCTGATGGGGCGCGGCATCGCGGTATGGGCGGGCTGAGGTGATCGCGTCGAACGTGTCGGCGACCGCGATGATCCGGGCTCCCAGCGGGATCTCCTCGCCGCGCAGGCCATCGGGATACCCGCCGCCGTCCAGGCGCTCGTGGTGGTGGCGGACGATCCGGGTCAGCTCGGAGTCGCCGAGCGCTGCGACCATCTCGGCCCCGTCGACCGGATGGCACTTGATCACCTCGAACTCCGTGTCCGTGAGCCGGCCCGGCTTGTTGAGGATCGCCTTCGGGGTGCGCAGCTTGCCGACATCGTGCACTGCCGCGGCGGCGCGGATCCGGGCCACCTCCTGACTGGAGAGCCCCATTCCCCGCGCGATCATCGTGGTGTGTCGCGCCACCCGGTGGGAGTGACCGTTCAGGTACACGTCCTGGCCCTCCAGCGCGGCGGCCAGTTGCTGGAGGAGATGCTCGCGCTGCTCGATGCTCAGCTTGTCGCGCTCGTCTTGCGGTGCGGCGTCGGTACCGACCAGATCGAGCAGCCGGGTCGCGTTGGCGAGTTCGCGCTCCAGTCGCCATCTCCGGAGCCATCCCCACAGCAGCAGCTCGCCGAACAGCACCTCGCCGTGGCCGCCCCGTTTGCGCCAGTACGCGCTGCCCGCGGTCGAGGAAGCCAGCGACAAGACCACCGCCAGCCCGACCGACGCCCATCCGGAGACCAGACCGCTCGCGCGGAGAGCCAGCGACACGGCGAGCGGGAGCACCGCGACCAGGGTCGTCGCGAGCAGCATTTGCGGCAGGTGCCGTCGCGGCTCCGGCGCGATGTAGTCGTTGACCACGCTCGCCGGCGCGTCCAGATCCTTCGTGGGTCCGGCCGCGCGCTCCTGCCCGCGGACCGGTGAGCCATCTATCAACACGTCAGCCGTCCATAGCTCGACATGGCTACCAGTAGCTGCTCAGTCTTCGACCCTAGCGGTGCAACCTTGAGCGCCCCGTCAGTTCTCGACACATGTACGGGCCGTGGTCGGGCTCGCCGCAAGAGCCTGCGGCGGAAGAACCGGGGCGATCATCTACGCTCGCCTCTCCACCGGTTGCCCCCAGAAGGAGGAAGGATGCGTCGTCTCATCGCTGTCGCAGGGCTGGTTGGTTCCTTTGTGCTGGTCGGCTTCACCGGCTGGGGAGATGCGTCGATCGGCGGTGCCCGCACGGCGGCGGCGACCGTTCCCCTGGAGATCCTCAAGGCAAGGGACGGCGAGACCCTGGCCCTCGCCGTGGTCCGCATCCACGGGCGCAGGTTCCCGTTCCTGATCGACACCGGGTCGTCCAAGACGTTGGTCGACGATGCCCTGGCCAAGCAACTGCATCTGAAGACGGTCGGGCGCCCGATCAAGGTCACCGGGGTCGGCTGCTCAGAGGCCGCGCGCAAGGTGCGACTGAAGAACTGGAGCATCGGTGGGCAGTCGCTGCCGAGCATCGTGGCCACGAGCTCGGTGATCGCCGGCAGCAACGGGAAGGCCTTTGGACTGCTCGGGTCAGACGTCCTGTCTCACTTCGGCAGCATCAGCCTCGATTACGCCCACGGGGAGCTGACGCTCGGCTGAGGCGCCCGTGAAATATGGGTAATCGCACCCACGCGCGCTCCGCGATCAGGGAGCATCGTTCTCCTCGTCACTCACCCCAACTGACAGGAGCAGTCGATGAGCGCAGACGGAAAGGTCGTGATCAACCTGGCCACCGGACTCGAGGATCCCGAGCGGGTCACGGTCGCCTTCCTGGTGGGTGGCGCGGCCGCCCAGTCGGGACGCGCCTGACGATGTTCCTGACCAAGGAGGCGGTGCGCCTGGCGCTGGCGGAGTTCGCGCACGGTGTCGCTTGCGACGGCTGCCCTTCTCTCGAGACTCTGCTCGAGCAGTACACGGCGGCCGGCGGCCGGATGCTCGTGTGCCCGATCTGCTTCAACGGCCGCAAGCTCAGCCAGGACAGCCTCCTCGACGCCGCCCAGATCGGCGGTGCCACGCCGCTGTGGGAGTGGATCGGCGACGGGGCTACCGTGTTCAGCTACTGAGGGGGTACGCTGGGCTTCGTGAGCTCAGCGCGCTACGAGGTCGTTGACGATCGTCCTCCCGCCCCACCGCTCATCGTGCGGCTGGGCATCTCGTGGCTCACCAACGCGCTCGTCCTGGCCATCGTCGCCGGGCTGCTCTCGGGTGTAACCGTCAAGAACGTCGGCTCGCTGCTGGCCGCCGCGGCTGTCTTCGGCGTGCTCAACACCGTGCTCAAGCCGCTGCTGCGCTTCGTCGCCCTCCCGCTGGCCATCCTCACGCTGGGTGTCGCCTGGTTCTTCGTCTCGATGCTCATGCTGGTCATCACCAAGGGGATCGTCAGCGGCTTCCACATCCACGGCTTCTGGACGCTGGTCGCGGCGACACTGATCGTGTGGTTGGTCAACATGGCCCTCGACCACACGCCCGGTCCCTGGCAGGTCAGCGGGAAGCGCCTTCGCCGGCGCCGCCGGCAGGGCATCTAGGAGCGATCCCGGCCCTAACCGGCGATGGCGGCCCGCTTCGGGAGCGCGCGGGCATGGCGCATCATGTCGCCCCAGGGATCGCCTTGGCTCAGACGCGAGGCGATGCTCTTGATCGTCCAGCGATCGGGCTTGAGGCTTCGCTCCGACAGCTCATCCCAGTGCAGCGGCACTGCCACCGGGGCCTTCGGCCGCGGCCGCACGGCGTACGGCGCGACCGCGTGCTGGGCGTATTGGATCCGATTGACGTCGACGTAGATCCGCTTGCCGCGCTCCGCCTTGTGCCACTCGAGCGTCAGATGGTCGGGATCGTCGGCCACCATCGCCTCGGCGAGCGCGCGCGCGAAGGCGTGCACCTCATCGAAGCCGGGCCCGCGGCGGAGCGGGCATACGACGTGGACGCCGCGCGAGCCGGTGGTCATCGCGTAGGTGGCGAGCCCCAGGTCGCGCAGCCGCTCGCCCGCGGCGCGCGCGGCGGCCCGCACCTCGGCGAACCCACCGCCGGACGGATCGAAGTCGAGCGTCAGCCGGTCGGGCTGGGTGGGCTTGTCGGCGCGCGAGAGCCACGTGTGCACCGTGACCACGTTCTGGCCGGCCAGGTACACGAGCGTGGCGGCATCCTGGGCCAGGATGTGCGTGATCGTCCCGCCCTTCTTGGCCACCGTGGCGCGCTTGATCCAGTCCGGGAAGTAACGAGGAACCGCCTTCAGGAAGAAGCCATCTGCCTCGATTCCCTCGGGATAGGCCTGGAGGGCCAGGGGGCGATCGCGCACGTACGGGAGCATCAGGGGAGCGACGCGTTCGTAATGACGCGCCAGGTCGAGCTTGGTGAGGTTCACCTGTGGGAATACCACGCGGTCGGCGTGGGTGATCCGGACCTGCCGTCGGCCGATCGTGAGCTCCTCGGTCATCCCTCGCGCACCACCTCGCTGGCCGACTTGTCATCCCGCAGTCCCTGGAAGCGCGGGTGGCGCAAACGGCCGTCGCGCGTCCACTCGGTGAAGCCGACCTCGGCGACAAGCTTCGGCTCGACCCACGTGACGTCGCGCTCCTTGATTGCCTGCGGGTTCGTGAACGCCGGGTCTTTGCGGGCAAGCTCGCGAAGCTGTGCTCCCAGCTCGTGAAGCATCTCCGTGTCGAACCCGGTCCCGACCTTGCCCGCGTACTGCAGGCTCCCGTCGCGGTAGTAGCCGAGCAGCAGCGCTCCGAACTCCACGCGCGAGCCGCGCGGCTCGGTGTAGCCGCCGATCACGAGCTCCTGCCCATGTTCGCACTTGAACTTGAGCCAGTCCTTCGACCGTGTCGTGACGTATGGGCTGTCGGCGCGCTTGGCGATCAGCCCCTCCCACCCCTTGCGGCACGCCTCCTTGAACAGGGCCTCGCCGTCGTGGTTGCGGTACTGGGTCCAGCGGACATTGCCGTGGAAGTCGAGCGCGCTTCGCAGCAGCCGCTTGCGGGTGCGCAGCGGCAGCCGGCGGACGTCGTGACCCTCGAGCCAGAGCACATCGAACACGTACAGGAACACCGGCACCCAGTGTTGATGGCGCTCGACGAGCCGAGCGAAGCTCGTCTCAGATCCCTTGAACGCGACCACTTCGCCGTCGATCGCGAACTGTTGGCAGCGCTCGGCCGCGAGCGCGTCGACGAGCTCCGGGTAACGGTCGTTCTGGCTCAGGTCGTTGCGCGAGAGCAGATGCAGGGCCTCGCCGTCCCGGATCGCGATGCAGCGGATGCCGTCAAGCTTGCGCTCGTAGATCCAGTTCGGGTCCGAGAACCGATCGTCGGTGAGCACCGCCTTCATCGCGCCGGCGGTGCGCGGCGCCGGCGCCGGTGTGACCAGCTCCCGCTCCTCGGCCGTGAGCTTTGCCATGACGTCGGTGACCGTCATCTCCCGGCAACTCTATAAACCGTGTGGTCCCATGCCGGTTTCCGCCCTCCTGCTTGCGCTCGCCGCGGCCGTTGTCCACGCGACCTGGAATCTGCTGCTCTCCGGCACGGAGGACACCCACAGCGCCAGTGCGGTAGCCCTGGCCGTGGGGATGCTGGTGTTCTTGCCGGCGGCCGTGTTCGCCTGGCGCTTCGACTCGTCGGCCGTTCCCTACGTGGCGGCTTCCAGCGCGCTCGAGCTCGTTTATCTCGTGCTGCTCGCGACGGCCTACTCGGTGGCCGCCATGGGGTTCGTCTATCCGATCGCCCGCGGGTCCGCCCCCGTGCTCGTGCTGGTCGCCGGCGCGGTCGTCAGCGGCACACGGGTTTCGCTGCTGGCCGGACTAGGGGTCGTGCTCGTGGCGGCGGGGATCTTGTTGGTCCGCGGGGTGGGACGCGCGGGACGTCCCCGCGACCTCGCACTCGCCCTGTCGGTAGGGGTGTGCATCGCGAGCTACACGCTGGTCGACAAGCACGGCATCGTCCACGCCTCGCCGCTCGCCTACCTCGAGGTGGTGTTCGGCCTGACCGCGGTCGTGTACGTGCTCGGCGTGTTGCGAGTCCGTGGCCGCCACGCCCTTCGCGCCGCGGTGAGCTGGAAGACCGTGCTCGCCGGCGTCGGCTTCTTCGGCGCCTACGCCCTCACCCTGGCCGCACTACGACTGGCGCCGGCCGCGTCGGTGGCTGCCGTACGCGAGTCGAGCGTGGTCATGGCCGCCGCGGCCCTGGCCATCGGCGGCCGCGAGCACCTGGGACCCGCCCGGTTTGCCGGCGCGGTGGCCGTGGTGGCGGGGATCGCGCTGATCTCCCTGGGTTAGGTTTGGCTAGCACGTGCCCGACCGATCTGGCCGGGGGATCAGCTGTTCGCTGCCCGCGCGCGTGCGGGCAGCGGGCTTAGCGCATCAGCCTTACCGCGTGGTGCGCCGACGGCGCCGCCGGCACCAGATGAACGATGACCACGGCGGCAAGCGCGATCGCCATGATCCACATCAGCCCCCGGAACATCGAGCTTACCGACGACCAGTTGACGAATAGCAGTGGATGCATCTCTTCCTTTCATCCCCGCCGGACCGGCTCGGTCCAGCCGGCGAGGGCCATCTTGCGAGCTTGTTTCCTGGGTGCCTACCCGCTTCCAGGTGGGCCAACGCAAGGCAACCGCACGAGCGCGGTCCGCTCCGATGGCCCCGATGTGCCTCGTCGAGGGGCGGTCCGAGGCTCATACAATGGACTGGACCCGCCCCCATGGTCTAGCGGTTAGGACGCCTGCCTTTCACGCAGGAGATCGCCGGTTCGAATCCGGCTGGGGGTACTAACAAACGCCCTGCAAATCCGATGGTTCGCCGAGAGTGTCGCGCGCATCATCAGGCCTCCAATTCGAGCCCGCGGCCGTTTCCGGCCTTTTCGCGGATGCGATCGGACTGTCGGCGGTCTCCATTGGAGCCCAGGCTGGGAACACCGAGCAGTCCGCGGATCTCGGCCCGGAGCTCGTCGCGATCGGCTCGGCGCATCACCTGCGCGTAGATCGACAAGGTCACGGCCGGATCAGCGTGGCCGACCTGCGCCTGGACGTAGGGGAGGTCGTAGCCGGCGGCGATCATGTACGTGATGTACGTGCGTCGGAACGTGTGTGGAGTGACGTGAGCGCGGATCGGCGGTCGGCCCTGCGTGCTTCGGATCTCGTTCGCTCGGGAGACCACGGGCGCGATCACCCGGAGCCGGACATTGTCCTTGTTGCGACGGTTGCCAGTTCGCGTGGGAAAGGCCGGCGCGTTACCAGGCGCCGGCGGTCGGTACGCGGCGTAGGTGGTCAGTTCCTCGAGGAGCCGCGGGTGGATGTCGACGGCGCGGATGCCGGCCGGCGTCTTGGAATCGTTGACGTAGAACCTTGCCTTGGCTAGATCAAGGTCGTCGACGTTGAGTTGGCAGAGCTCGGTGACCCGTGGGCCGGCGAGGGCGAGCGTCGCGATCACGGGGCGCCTGGTGCCCCAGATCGGACCGGTGCGCTCGTCGCGACAGGCATAGAGGTAGAACGCCGTTGACCGAGCGAGGCCAAGCTGCTTAGCGATCACGGCCCATTCCAGGTTCGCGTCGTCGCGAAGCATCCTCACCTCGGCGGCTCGTGCCAGTGTCCCGGGTCGATGCCGTTCGCGATCGAGCTGGATGGCGGCGTCGAGCAGGGAGAGGAACTCTTCGACCTCGATGATGTCGCGCGGACGCCGACGCTCAAGCGGCTCACGTGTGCGGCGGCCGCGTGCCACGTTCCGAGTGACGAAGCCGACATCCTCGGCCTCGTCGAGTACCGATGCCAGTGTGCGGAGCGTCTTGTTGATGGACTCGTTCGACAAGGTGCGGAGCTGTCGCCCGGTCCGCGGATCGCGGAGCGGCCTGCCCGCCTCAGCCGCCGCGCGGATGTGTGTGTTCTCGGCGTGGATGTGCCGGCGGTACTGCTTGACTTTTTCGGGCGTGATGCGGGAGGGCAGCAACTCGCCGAAGAACGGCGTTAGGTAGCGGCGCAGCTGCCACTCGTTTAGCTCAGTCGTCCTCGGCTGGATCGCCGGGTTCTGTTTCCGAGCCTCGAGCCAGTCGGTCGCAAGCTCTCGGAAAGTCGGCTCCTCGTCGTAGGCGCTCCCGATGGTCTCAACGCGCGGGGTCCATAGTCCGAGCTCGATCTTCGCAAGCAGTTGCCGTCGCGCGGTCTCCACCCGCGCTTCATCCCAACCGGCACCGGTGTTGCCCAATGGCACGCGCTCGTCAGCGCCCCCAACGCGAACGCGAAGCCCAAACGTGATGCTGCCGTCCGTGCGGGTGTCGCGCGTGATCTGAACGCTCGGCGGGCGGGGCATCGCGGCTATCCGAGGTCCTCGACGGGTTGCTCGAACCGGGGTGCGTCTGACAGGAGCTCACGGCGCCGGCGTCTCCGTGTCTGGCGCTGCCCGGGTTGCTCATCGGTGGGCTGCGTCGTCGAGGTGGCAGCGGGTAGGGCCGGACCCGCGAAGCGAATCGGAGCCTTCGCGCCGTTCCCAAGCTTGTACCCACCCCATTCCCGCCAGTGGGCGTAGACCGTCGAGCGTGCGACTCCGAAGCGCTCTGCGACCTCGCCCACGGTCAGCGGGTGGGAACCAGTGTCGGCGAGCAGGTTCATCGCGATGGCTTCGAGCTCATCCCGGAGTGCAGCGACCACGCGTTCCGTGATCAGCGCGATGATTTGGTCGTCGATGTCCGGCGTGTTGGTCATGCCGTCGCCTCGCAGCGGGCGAGCACCGTGACTGGTCGCCCGTCGAACCGAGTGTTCTCGGCGACTACGACCTCGAAGCTGCCTCGGACGCGCTGCAACTTCTGGTCTGAGGTGTCCCAGATCGCGATTCGGCCTAGCTCGTCCCTTAGGAAGTGCCGTTGTAGCGGGCCGCCCGAGGTGGCAACGCGCTCAACGTGCCTGACTTTGAGGGACGCCGTGATGACTTCGCCGGGCTCGCCGAGATACTCCCCCGCCTTCTCCCGCGCCGCGATTTGTCTCCGCAGATGCTGGTGGTAGGCATGGACGCCGGCTGCCGCGGTGGGCAGCTCGCGGAGCGTCAGGCGATCTTGCCCGAGCACCTGGACCAACCGCCGCTCGAAGTCGTTGAGCTCCGGACGCGCGTTGAGTTCGTCACGCGCCCATTCGACCGTTTCGCGCCCGCGCCGGCGAGCGCGGGCGCTCGGTGAGCGAGCGACGTCGAGCGTGGCGAGCGCCCGAGACCATGTGGCCGGCTTGCCGCTCGTCACTGCCACTGTGGAAACGAACCCGCCATCGAAGACGGCTTGTGCCGCGTGGGCGAGATACGCCCACGTGTCGATGTAGGCGCTCGCCTTTCGCTCTTGCTCAAGACGATGGCGCCGATGCCGCCGGGACACCAGCCGAGCGGTCGGCCGAAGGACCCGCATCGGGTCGGCGTTCCCGACGAATTCTGCGAGGCACGTCGAACCGATCTGCGCGAGCGATCCGTTTCGGCGCCGGAGGAGGTATGTGGTCCGCCGGGACCGGCGCGTGCGACAGTGTTCGCACCAGCCTTCGCTTCGGCTCCACGCGTTGATGTCGATGCGCTCCGTGCCCGGCGCGAGCTCGACCGCCGTGGGCCGACCGGGGCGATGGTGCAACGTAGCCACTAGAGACCACTCGTTCATCGACACCGGATCAACGGCCCGCGCCATTGAGCTCCTCCCGCGCCTTAGCGATCTGGTCGACCGGGACCCGAAAATGGGCCGCGAGCGATTCGGCGGAAGCACCCGGTCGGATAGCGAGCTGCTCGTAGTCGATGAGCGCGGAGCGCGCGAACATCTCGGCATCTCGATCGGTGTAGTCACTCAGCTCGCCGGACAGCACGACCTGCGCGTAGTAGGCCATGTATGCGACGACCCGGACTACGGGATGCCCGGGCGGTAGATGTCGCACCTCACCTAGGAAGCTGAAGCGCCGCACGCCAACCAACGCCGCCGGAGCGCCTTCGTAGGTCACAAGGATCGTGCTCATCTCTCCAATCCCCTGGGGTCGGGGAGCCGTGACCGTGCCTGCCCTCGTTCAAGGCGTGTGAGCGCCGGCAGCTCGAGCGAGCGATGCTCCTGGTCGAGTAGCGCGTCAGTGAGGTCGTAGCCATCCTCCCGAGACGGAGCGAGGTCGAGCACGGCGACGGGGCTGAACGCAGCGAGGTCGGCCGCGATGCGGTGTGCGGCCTCGCGTCCCGGACGGTCGCAATCCATCACCACGGTTACACGTCGGCCGGCGAAGGCCGGCGCCCACTCGGAGCGCCATGCGTACGTGCCCGAGACAGCGATGGCGGCGAGTCCGTTCGATCGCGCCGCGATCATGTCGGCCGGCCCCTCGACTAGAGCCACGTGAGCCGCCGGCTCTCGAAAAGGATGCGGAATTAGTCCGAGTCGGGTGCCACGGACGGCGAGCATCTTCGGTCCGTGTGTCCGCCAGGGCTGATACCGGAGCACCCCCTGCAACTCGCCGGCAGCGGTGCGGATGGGAATCGTGAGCCGGCCGCCCGCGTCCAGGCCGACGCCTAGCTCGGAGATGACGCCATAGCGCCACTCGCGTTCCTGGGCGAGGCGCAGAATCAGGGAGGGCCGCCGCGACAGCGACGACTGCCATCGGGTGATGTCTGCCTCCGTGGCCTCGAGGCGGGGCCGTTGCTGCGCAGCCGGGGGTTGTGGATGCCGGCGGACGGGCGCCGGTTGGGAGCGATCCGGCCGGCGTGTGGCTGGACCAGGGCGCCGCTCGACCAGTCCGTGGCTGATCATCAGCTCGATCGCTCCGCGCGGTGTATGACCGAGCGCGAGCGCGGCATCGTAGGCTCCGCCGCGAGCTCCGCAGGCATGGCAGCACCACGCTCCGCTGACGAGACTGATCGAGGCTGATGGAGAGCGGTCGCCGTTTCGGTGCGACTCAGGTGACGCAAAGCACTTCACGGCGGCCTCGTGAAGTGCGTGGTCGGGGAGCACGACGCCGAGCGACTCGTAGAAGGCGCGGATATCGCCGGTAGCGAGGACGGTCATCGTTCCAGCCCCCGCTCTTCGAGTGAGCGCCGCCGCTCGTCCATCGGTCGGCCAGCACCGGGGGGACTTCGCTCGAGCGACCGTTCTGTGCGCAAGCGGTCCGCTTCGAGTTGGCGTATGCGCTCGGTCGCACGAACGATCTGTCTATCGACGGTGCGAACCGTGTCGCCCGTATATGCAGCCATCTCGACATAGGTGAGTCCGGCGGCTTGCAGCCAGATGAAGCGTCGCTGTCGCTCGGGTAGCTCCGCTAGATGGCCGAGTTGCTCGCGAAACTCAAGGCGCTCAGGTGGGCCAGGAGCCGGCGACGGGATTGACAGCTCACCGAGCTCGTCCGCGGTGGCTTCCAGCGACAACTCGCGGTGTTCGCGTCGGCTGAGCTTCCAGGCATGACGCACGGCAGTCGTCGCTAGCCAGCTGAACGCGGTGTCGCGATTTACCGCATCGCCGTGGTTGATGAGTTGAGTCCACGCGTGGTGACACGCGTCCTCAATTACCTCGCGCGGTGCGTGCACCTGGACGCCCACCGTGCGCTCGAGCTTCGCCGCCAGCGCGCGGTACAGCTGGGCCTCATCGCCGAGCATGCTGCAGCTTCCGTGTCGTCAGCACTGATCGCCCACGATCGTCTTCCCCTCCGTCAGCCCAGGTGGCGCGCCGAGCGACGCTAGTAGTTCGCTCATGCTGTTACCGCAGTAGGTACGGTGCTCCCCGGGATCCTCGTTGGGTCCCGTCGCCTCCTGTCCAAGTGCGGCGGCTTTTGGTGCCACCCCATCGGGGATTGCACTCCACCCAATCTCGATGCACCCGGTGCCTGCGAAATCCGCGATCGTCTGGCCGGCGCTTACGGTGCTGCCCGCAGCCACGGTTGGATCGATGCCCTCCGTGATGTAGATGTCGCGGCCTTCGTCGGGCCCGTCGAGCAGTTGGAGAGTGATCGCACCGGCGGCGCCGCAGTACGCCCAACCCGGATCATTCGTGGTGGCGTACGTGATCTTCCCGTCGCCCAGCGCGAGGATCGGCCCACGGCCTGAGTAGTCAACTCCCATGTCGATCCGCTCAGGAACAAGCCCGGTCGCGCGGGAGAACGGGTTCACGTAGTTTTCTTGTCCTGCGGCGCATCCGACGCCGGCGGCTTCCAGTGCGTCGCCGCCCTCGTACTGACGAGCGTCGGCGATCACTCGCGTCGCGTATGCATCCGCTGCCGGCCCCGTGCCGTTATAGGCGCGGACGTACGGGAGATACGCATCGATCTGTTTCCCGGGCGGAGCGCCTTTGTCGCGAATGAGGACGAGCGCGGCTAGCTCGACTGCGACAGTCGGATCGTGCGGTCCGAGGTCTCGCTGGGCGGCAGGGAGGTACTGGCGCAGCGTCTCGTAAGCTTCTCCGGCGAGTCCGCCGATGCCGATCTGCATGGGTCCTGACGCACCTGCTGAATTCGCAACGCCAGGGCCTGTCGCCCCGGGCTGGACCGCGCAAGAGGGGTCGGTATTAAGCCCGTTGTCGCACTCTTCCTTACCGATCCCTGCCAGGATTTCCCAGGGGACGCGGTAATGGATAGCGGCGGCCTGGTATGCCGCGAGCATCACCGGCGGAATTGCGCGCCGAGCCTCGGCTGACGGCGCTCCGGCCGGCAGAGAGCAGCCCTGATCGGTGAGGAGCAGCGCAATGAACGCGGCGCTGACTCCCGCCGTCATCACGCCCGCGATCGCGGCCGTTGTCCCGAGCGCCGCCCGGCGAGCTGGCCGCCTCCGGTGCGCGATCGTGCTCACCGACCGCTCCTCTGCACAGCTGTGACACGCCACCGACGATGGCTGTAGCTGAGGTTGAAGCTGAGCGCGTACGGCGGGGATGCACCGTCGTCGACGACGGCTCCGGCGGTCGCCGTCGCTGCGGTGTCTGGCCTCACCGTAAGGTCACGGACGACGAGCGTGCGGGTCAACTCGGCTGGAGTTGCCGTCGAGCGTGCACGGAGCAGTTGGCGGTAGAGGCCGTCGCCGGTAGGGGTGACAGCGGCGGCAGCGCGCCGTCCGTAGAGGAACGACACGTAACTGCTCGCGAAGATCTTTGCTGCGATCTCGGGCGAAACGTTCGTGGCCTCCCGCGTCACTTGGCCAGCAGGGCCCGGTTTCGGAGCTCGCCTCGCCGCATTCGAACGGTCGACGTCTCTAGTGCTGCGGGACGCTGCAAAGGCGATGAGGACCGCTGTGCTCACTGAAAGTGCCGCGACGACCCGACGTGCCCGCGCCGCTTCTGGAAACCCTGGTCTGGCGAGTTTGCTCATTTCGCCAAATATCACTTGATATCGCTGTGGGGAGTTTATAGCCTGTTCGCCAAGTATGCAAGATATGCCAGATAAGGAGATGGACGAATGATCCGCTGGCTGGCGGTAACCGCGAATCCGGACGTTCATGCGCTTCCGGGCAGCAACGTTCTTCAGAAGCTGATCGACGGTGCCGAGGGTTGGGGACTCGCGCTGTCGCTGATGGGCCTCTTCGTCGGGATGGCGGTATGGGGCGTGGCGTCGCACGTCCACAACCCGCATCAGGCGATGCGTGGCCGGTCTGCTGCCCTGATATCCGCCGCCGCGGCGCTCGTCATCGGTGCCGGGCCCGCGCTGGTCAATTTCTTCTCCGCCTTGGGGCAGCAGGCCAAGTAGCGGCCGCAGGGTGATGAGGGCACGCCTCGAATCGATCTGGCGGAGCGGGAGGTGGGTCGAGGCGCTCGCCTTGATCGCCGGCGCCATCGTCGTGGTCGTCGTCGTTGCGGTACTCCGCGATTCTGGATCTTCGCGCGACCACGCTCCGAGCCGAGAGCCACGACCCAGCCACCGCCTCTCCCCCGCTTTCGCCCACTCGCCGAGTGGCGCCGCAGAAGCGGCCACGACCTACCTCGGCCTGCTTGCCGAGACCGCTACGGGCGAGCGCACCAATGCGTGGACAAGGGTGAGCGCGATGACAACCGGCTCGCTACGAGCTCAGCTCGAGCAGGAGCTACCGGCGCTGGCGCGTGCGTTGCGGGCCCGGCTCGCGTCCACCACGACCCCCGCGGCATTTGACGGATGGCCCCTCGGCTACCGGGTCACGAGCTTCAGCGCGGCGAGGGCGACCGTTTCGGTCTGGCATCTGGACCTGGCAGCCAGTTCGACCCTCGGTCTGATGACGACCGATTACGCGACAACCACGTACGAGGTTCGGTGGCTTGCCGGCGCCTGGCGCATCGACCGGGCGAGCAACGTCCCCGGTCCTACCCCGCCGCCTCGAAACGCTCCATTGCCGGCAGTCGATCACTTTGCGACGGCAATACGAGAGTTCTCGGGATATCGCTATGTCCCGTAGCGCACGCGCAGCGGTTGTGGCTGTTGTGCTGGCGTGCACGTTCGCGTGCCCTATGACCTTCCCCGAGCCGGCGGCGGCGAACCCGTTGGACAAGCTGTGCTCGGTTGTTGGCTCCCTCGGTGAGGGTTGGTGGGGTAAGGCGTGCAAGGCCGTCGCGCATCCGAAGCGGGCAGTGGGAGCGGTCAAGGCGATCGCGACCGGCAAGCCGGGCAAGGCCGTGAAGGTTCTGCTGGGCGGCGCGAAGTCCAACGTCCTGTCTGCGTCGGGCGCGATCGGAATCGCGGCGATCGTCGCGTGGGCCGTTGGCGGCGCGCACTTCGTCCTTTCGGAGACGGCAAAGCTGCTCGGCCAGACCACCTCCCCGGAGTTGACCGCGTCATGGTTCTCCTCCGTCTATTGGCGGGTCGCTGGCGTCGCCGCGCTCATGACCTTGCCCTTCCTGATCGCCGCGGCAATCCAGGCGGTGCTCCGCTCTGACGGCGCTCTGCTGGCGCGAGCGGTGTTCGGATATCTGCCGCTGTCGTTCCTGGCCACAGGGATTGCTGGCTCCGCTGGCAATGATCCTGCTCCAGCTCACCGATTGGATGGGCGAGCTGGGTCGCCGCCGCGGCCGGGGACGAGGGCTCTCATTTCCTTGTCGAGGCCGGCGTCGCGCTAGGGACTCTGGGCGTCGCGGCGGGCTCTCCGTTCGTGACGTTCCTGATCGCTCTGCTGACCACTGCGGGCGGCCTGATCCTCTGGCTCGAGCTCCTGGTGCGGGAGGCCGCGGTCTACGTGGTCGTGCTGATGCTCCCGCTCGTGTTCGCGGCAATGGTGTGGCCGGCGAGGCGGGTATGGGCGGTGCGCGCGGTCGAAGTCCTGGTCGCGTTGATCCTCGCCAAGTTCGCGATCGTGTCGGTGCTCGCGCTCGCCGCGGCGGCACTTGCTCACGGCGGTGGAGACCTGATCGTTCGATCACTTGCTGGGCTCGTGCTCGTCGTCCTTGGAGCGTTCGCTCCATGGGTACTCCTGCGGCTGCTGCCGCTCGCCGAGGTGGCGTCGGCTGCGGTCGGTCACGTTCGGGAGCAAACCCAGGCACGGATGTCGCGCGACGGAGCGCGGGGCCAGCGGGCTCTGGCCAACATCGGCGATGGTGTCTCGGGACTCGTCGCACGGATGCAGACGTTCCAGGCGGGGGCGCGCCAGGTCGCGGGCGCGGAAGCGGATGGTGGCACGGGCCCCGGTGTTGCCGGGATTGCCGACCTGCGGTGCTGCGACGTTCCGACGGCACGCGAGTGAGCAGCGCAGGCTGAAGGGAACAGTCACGACGCCGCCGGACGGAAGCTGTGCAGTCCCCGCCCGTCCGTCGGCGTCTGCGGCGAGCGGGATTGGCCCTGACGGATCAGGAGGCCCGGGCCGTGCGCGACCACGTCACGACGGTTCTCCGAGAAGAGCGGATCGAGCCGGATCCGCCCAGCCACCGTCGAGCCGCCGATGCCCACGGACGAGTCCCGGCCGTGGCTCCCGGAAGAGGGTGATGGACACTGAGCGACCGCCGCACCTATCGCTTCGGCCCCGTGGAGCGAAACGGCTTCCTCGGTCCGATCCGCGCCAGCCAGGCAGGGGTGGTGGTGGGCGGTGTTGTCTGCGCACTCCTCGTCCTCGGTGGGTCGCCGTCGCCGGGACGGGCGGCAGGCGCGATCGTGGTCTTTGCCATTTCGGTCGCGCTGGCGACGGCCGAGATAGGGAGCCGCACGGCCGAGCAATGGCTGTTGGTGGCCGGGGAATGGGTTGTGCGGCAGGTACTTGGGCTGAACTCGTTCCGTTCCCGCGGGCCGACGAGGGGCACCCTCATCTCGGCGCGGGACGACGCGACGCTCGCTGACCGTGACCTCACAATGCCGCGAGCGCTATCGGGGATCCGAATCCTCGAGTTGCCATACCGGGGCCGTCTCGTCGGCGCGGTGTCTGACCGCCGTGGACGGCTTCTGACTGCCGTGCTCGCCTGCCGCGTCGTGTCGTTCTCACTGCTCGACGCGACAACCCAGGAAGGCAACCTCGCCCATTGGGGCGCTGTGCTCTCGGGGTGCGCCGACACGTCTGTCAGACGCATCCAGTGGCTCGAGCGGACGTCGCCCACCGAGGGCAACGAACTCGCGCGCTGGCTGCAGGCGGAACGCGCTCCCGACATCCCAGCCTGCGGAACCCCGCTCGTCGACTCCTACCTCGAGCTGATCGAACGGAGCGTCCAGATCTCACAGGAACACGACGTGCTCGTCGCGGTGCAGATCGACACGGCTCGTGTGTCCTCGCGCGCGAAGGACGCCGCCGCGGCGACGCTCGTCGAAGAGGCTGAGCGGGTCGCGGATGGCCTGCGACGCGCAGGGGCCGAGATCAAGGGAGCAATGACGCCACGACACCTGGCCCGATTGTTCCGGACGGCGTTCGACCCGTACATTCGGCGCGCCCTTCCGCACGACTGCGAGGAACTCGATGTGCCCTCCGTTCCCGTCGGCGGGCTGTGGCCGATTGGAGCGATCGAAGGGTGGGACCACTACCGAACGGACGGCGCTGTCCACTCGACCTACTGGATCGCCGACTGGCCGCGAGTCGACGTGGGTGCTCTGTTCCTGGATCCGTTGCTCTCGCAGAGCTTCGCGGTGCGCACCGTGAGTGTGACCTTCGAGCCTGTCAGCACGGATCGTTCGATCCGCGACGTCGAGGCTCAGGTCACGCGTGCCGAGGCAGACCAGGCAGTTCGCGCCCGCTTCGGGCAAGCCGAGACGGCCCGACAGCAACAAGCCTACGGAGCGACGCGTCGCCGCGAGGCTGAGCTCGCCGCGGGCTACAACGAGATCCGCTTCGCAGGCTTCGTCGACCGTCTCCGCACCTGACGTCGAGCAACTTCACAGTGCCCGCGGCCGAGGTCGCGCGCGATGCCGTCGCGGTCGCGCCTCGAGCTGCGCGCCATGTACGCGCAACAGGCGGAGGCGTTCACCTTCACGTTGCCGCTTTGCAGTGGGCTCAGATGACCTTGGGTCGGCCGCACCCCCGGCGCACAAGGCCACCAGTCGGCACGTCGAGGCGATCTACCCGTTCATGGCATCCGGCGGTCTCGGGGCCGAGGGCGTGTTCATCGGTCGGGACTCGAGCGGTGGCGCGTTCGTCTACGACGGCTGGGTCCTGTACCAGCGCGACGCTCTCAAGGACGCGAACGTGATCATCTTCGGGAGGCTCGGGCAGGGAAAGTCCGCGCTCATCAAGACGCTCGTCTGGCGCAATCTGCTGTTCGGCCGGCGTGCTTTCGTTCTGGATGTCAAGCGCGAATACGGGCCGCTGTGTCGAGCTGGTCGGTGTGAAGCCGATCACGCTGCAGCCGGGCGGTGGTGTCTGCCTGAACCCGCTTGCATCTCGCGCCCGAGGCAGCACTCCCAGCTCGAGCTGCTGCGAGCCGTCGCCCAGACCGCCGTTGGCGGACCGCTGACGCAGGCGGAGGCCGGCGCGCTGCGTGAGGCACTATCCGTTGGTGTGTGACCGGTCGCGCGGTGAACCGACGCTCCCGCAGGTCGCGAGCGTCCTGTTCGAGCCGACCGGTGAGATGGCCGAGCGGATGCGTACCACCCCGCCGGCCCTCGCATCGGACGTGAGGCGGACGGCGCTCGCGCTGCAGGACCTGTGCGAGGGACCGCTTCGCGGGATGTTCGACGGACCGACCACTCCTGGGCTCGACCTCGACGCGCGCCTGGTGGTAATCGACCTCCACGCGGTCCGCGACACCGCCGCCGTCGGAATCTTGATGGCCTGCGCGAGCGCGTGGCTGAGCGGTCTACTCGAGCGCATGGCGGAGAACCCAGAGTCGGATCGACTCATCAATGTCTCGGACGAGTCGTGGAAGATCGTCCAGCACGCTGGCCTCGCCGAGTGGTTTCAGCAGAACTTCAAGCTCGCGCGCCGATACGGCGTGATGAACGTCGTGGCGCTCCACAAGGTGTCCGATCTGCAGGCGGCCGGCGACGCCGGCTCGCGCGCGTCCCGCATCGCCGAAGGCCTCATCGCGGAGGCGTCGACGCGCGTCGTGTACCAGCAGGACGAGGGGCAGGTGCCTGCCACTCGGCAGCTGCTCGGCCTGACCGAGGCAGAGGCGCGGGTCGTGACCCAACTCGGTCCCGGCCAGGCGCTGTGGCAGGTGGGGCGCCGCTCGTTTGTCGTGCAACACCACCGCTCGCGTGTGGAGGCGCAGATGACGGCCACCGATGAGGGCATGCGAGCCGCGCTGGGTCGCAGCCATGACTGATGGCCACGAGCGAGGCCCGGATGGATCGGGACGGCTACTTCCTGCCGTGTTGGGTGGTGGTACTCGGACTGGCGATGCTTGTCTCCGTGTGGGGGGCCACTGCTGGGGCGCTGTTCGGCGCCGGCGCGCCGCCGGTGAACACCGCAGAGCTGGCCCACGTGCTGGCGACCCTGCCGCATCATCTGGCCGACCCCCGGCTCGCCTGGCCGGCGAGCACGCGCGCATCGCTCCCCGGACCATTTGGGTTCTACGCGGCGTTGGTCGTCCTCTTGACGATCGTGTGCGTGGGCGCGACCGTTGTCATGCGGAGGCGCGGGCGCGGCCACCCGCAACGGGGTGGGCAGGAGGGGGCGAGCTGGGCGCGTCGCGCTGATCTCGTGGCGTTGCGACACGCGTCTCGTTTGAAGTCGCTCCGTCGCAGGCAGCCCGCCTCGACTCCCGGCCGGATGGCGCTCGGGTGGAACGGACGGCAGTTGCTTCGGGCCGAGGAGCGCCACGCCCTCGTGGTGTTCGGTCCTCCGCAGTCGGGAAAGTCAGCAGGACTCGCAGTCGGCGCGCTCCTCGAGTGGGAGGGCCCGGCGATCGCGTCGTCGATCAAGACGGACCTACTTCAAGCCACGATCGCCCGACGCCGCACGCTCGGACGCGTCTTCGTCTTCGATCCGTTCGGGCTGAGCGGCGAGCCGAACGAACACGCTGGTCGTCCGCTTCGCGGCGCGACGACATTCGACGGTGCGCTCGAGGTCGCCCACAGATTGGCCTCTGCCGGCGAGATCGACCAGCGGATCCGTCGAGAGCGGCGAGTTCTGGACGGTTGCCGCCGAGCAGCGCCTCGCCCCGCTGCTCTACGCCGCAGCCTGCACCGGCAAAGGGATCGCGGCGCTCGTCCGCTGGGCCTACGGGCAGGGAGGGCACGAACTCCTCGACACGCTGCAGGTTCTCGTCCGCCGCGCCGAGTCCGAGACTCGACGCCAGGACGCGCAGGCCGCTTACGACGCAGCCGCCGCGTTCGCAGCCCAGCCCGAGCGGACTCGCGGGTCTATCGAAGGCACCGTCCAGGCGCTGCTGCGCGCGTACCGCTCAGGGCGCGTGCAGCGGTCTGCCGGCTCGAGCGACATCACGCCGGCTGGGCTGCTCGACGGGAACAACACGCTCTACCTCGTCGGGGACGCAAAAGCGTCCCGGCTATTGCGGCCGATCTTCCTCGCGCTGCTGGGCGAGCTGATCGACCACGCCTACAGCGAAGCCAACCTCAACGGCGGGCGGCTCCGAACACCTCTCCTGCTGTGTCTTGACGAGCTCGGGAACGTCGCGCCGGTACCCAATCTCGCCGAAATCGCGTCGACGGCGCCAAGCCACAACATCCAGCTCGTGTCCGTCTTCCACGACATCGCGCAATCCCGAGCACGGTACGGCCGCCACGCCGAGACGGTCATCAACAGCCACCGCGCGCGGATGCTCCTTCCAGGCCTCGCCGACCTGGAGACGCTGCGCTACTTCTCGGGACTGGTCGGCGATCAGCTGGCGCGCGATCAGACGCGAACGACCGGTCCGGGGTACGAGACCCGGTCGGAGAATCCAGCCCGCCGGCCGCTCGCTCCACCCGAGCAGCTCAGGCAGCTTCCCGATGGCCACGCGCTTGCTCGTCTACGGCCGACTGCCGCCGGCGATCATCCGGTTGCGGATGTGGTTCGAGGATCGGCGCCTGAGAGCGTTGGCGTCGCCGTCAGCCGTGACCGAGCTCCGTCAAGGAACCGGCTGGCGCCTCGACTGGCGGGAGCTGTCACCTGCCGCGCGGTCGATCTGGTGGGAGCAGCTCTGGGATGACGCGATCCGGCTGCGCGACCGGTACCGCCTCGTCCTCCGCTCCGCCTGGTGGGAAGACGACATCCAGGTCGAGGCGCTCGCCGCGCTCGCCGCACTCGTCAGCGGATACGACACCGGAGCCTGGAACGACCCGGTTAGCAAGCTCCAACTTCTCTTCGATCTCGACCGGATCCGAGGACTCCTGCACGCCGGCCAGGATGTCTTCGATCCCGACCGCGATCGTCCGGCCTTCGACGAGCATCTGCTGGCCATTGGCTGTCAGCCCGATACGAGCAGTGTGCCGTAGCCGACGTCCGAGGCCACCGCGACAGATTCACCAGGGATAGCGGCCGGTTGGGGGAACGATGAACTGCATCTGGCTCGTGGGTGGAGCCGGTCGAGCGGCTAGTCGAGCTCGGTCGCGAGGGCGGCACTGGTAAGGAGCGGCCTCCGACCGTCCGCGTTGAAGCGTGCCCAAAGGACGACGGGACAGCCGCTGGTCACGCTCTGGCGACGGACCGCCGGCCTGAGCGACCGGACTCGTGCCCCGGTTCCGCGTCCGGGTTGTGGCGTCATATGCCCCGACCGAGCCGTCGCCACTGCCTCACCTAGGCGCCGTCCACTCAGACGAGGTTGTGAAGCGTGTCTGGGGATCTGGCGCTCGCTCCGCCGCCCGTTGTCGATCTGATGATCCATGAAGGCGCCGTGGATGCGTCGACCCCGGCCGATCCGGCCCTGCGTGTGCTCACGGTCGTGTACGACGTTGATGCGCCCAATGAGGTCGACGCACGGTTCGACGCTCTCGCGCTGTTCAGCGAACTTGCCACCGAGCGCGCCCTCCCCGAGGCTGAGTCGGTGGTTGCGCATGTCGACAACGAGTAGCACGCTGCTGCCGGCCCCACCTGGCGCGTCCGTGCGTGAGCTCCCCGCTAGCGCACGGCAAGGCCCGGCCGCACTCGGCTACCTGGCAAGGTGGCCGCGCCACGGGACGAGGCGACTGCGGTCGGTCGATTCGCAGCGACCAGGCCCGAGATGCGCACGTTCCTTGCCAAACTTCGGCGGCCGATGGTTCGACACGAAATGGCAGAGGATCCGGTGGGCGAGCTGCGAGAAGCGGCCCGGGCTCGGCTGACAGTCGATCTGACCGGCGAGGAAGATGGCTCACCGCTGGCGAAGCTGGCGGGGGAGCTTGATATGAGAACGGTGCCCGAGCTCGAGGCGAAGCTCGCAGCCATCCTCCGGAGCCGGCCCGAGCGATTGATCATCGACGTCGGCGCCTTGGAGTTTGCCGACAGCTCCGCGATCGCCCTGTGGGTCAGCTGGGCGAACGTTGTCCGGAGGCTCGAGATCCGCAACGCATCCCTGATTCTGCAAGGAGTGATCCAAAGGATGGGTCTGTCCGAGCGGCTCTGGCTGAGTCCATAAGGCATTCCGGCAGCTTCGAGACGCTCCACAATCGCGTCCGGCATACCCTGGTGTCCGCCGGCCGCGGATAGGGCGGAGCTCATTCGCGCCAAGCGGTTTGGTGACGCTCGCCGCCCAAGAGACGATCTTCGGCGAGGACGTGTCGCCCGCGTCGGCTCGGCGTATCCTTAAAAGCGGCGATGAGGCTCGCCTCCTACCGCGCCATGCGGCGCTGATGGCCTCTACCGGCGCAATGAGCGCGCATCCATGAGAACAAGGGAGGCGAGACAGAAGACGTCAAGACTTTCAGTGACAGGCTTCATCGCGCCGCGGCGCCGGGCCGAGGATTGGCGTGATGCGTCGGCTTGATGCGACGCAGCGATTGCGAGCGGTACAGGCGTCGGAGTCGCCTGATGAGCTGACTAAGGCGCTCGATGATCCTGGCCCCGAGGTCGTCCGCGCCGCTATCGGTCGGCTCGTCGAGCTTGAGGGGCAGGGAGCCGCGGCAGCGCTTCGCGCCCGGCTCTTTGATGTCGACCTTTCTCTCGTCGCCGACATCGCCAACGGCCTAAGGCGGATCGGTGACAGCGAGGTTGTCGAGATCGCGATCGCGGCGCTCGGTGATCACGGATACCCCCGTCGGCTCGCTGCGGTCCGGGCGCTCGGTGCCCTGGCCGACGGCCGAGCGGCGGATTCCCTGCGTATGGCGCTGAAGGACGACGTTGCTGGCGTGCGCGCGGCGGCGCTCGACGCGCTGGCAGGGCTTGGCGAACGGGCCGGCGAGGGTGCCGGCGCTGGCTGCGCCCGGTTGCTATCGGACCCGGTCTCGCACGTCCGGGTCGCTGCCGTGCGGGCCGTGGCGCGTTTGATCGTCCATCCCGGACCGGCGCTGGCTCCGGCGGCGACCGACGAGGACCGGCTCGTGCGGCTGGCGGTCGCTCAGCACGCCGCGAGCCTTCCGGAGCCGGCTTCCCGAGCGCTGCTCGGAGATCCGGACATCCGGGTCAGAGAGGCCGCGGCGCGCGCGGGCGGTGCCCGAGAGCTCGGTGCGCTCGCCGTGCTGCTCCTCGACGATCCGGCACGAGATGTTCGGCGCGCGGCCGCCCACGCTCTCGGAGACATGCAGGACGAACGCGTCGCCTACCTACTTCTCCCCAGCCTCGAGGATCCGGACTCGCTCGTGCGCGCGGCTGCCCTGCATGGGCTCGAGCACCTGCTGGGCAGGGCGGGAGCCGTGCGGCGGCTATCCGATGAGCTCGCCGCCGGGCGGGCGCAGCGCCGCCGGGCCAGCCTCTATGCGCTCGCGCGCCTCGACGCGCGGGAGGTGGCTCCCGAAGTCTCGCGCGTTGTCGAGGATCCCGACCCCGAAGTTCGCCTCGCCCTGGTCCACACCGCGGAAGCACTCTTCGAGAAGCCAGGGCCCGTGATCAGTTACCTCTCCACCGATACCGATCAAGCGGTCCGCGACGCGGCCGAGATGTGGCTGCTCCGCGCGACGCGAGCCGAGTCCTGAGCAATCAAAGGTGCGCCTGGCGGCTCGGCTCGCCGGTCCGGCCTCATCAGGCACGAGCGTCGTGTAGCACTGGTTGCCGGACCACAGCTCCTGATCAGCTACGCCGATGCCGTAGTAGCTTCAGCCGTGAGCGGGATGGACACCCGGGGCCCGCTGCCTATTCCCGCCTTGGTCTTGATGGCCACCCACATCGGACACCCATCGCCATCGCGTAGACGTCGGTGACTTCGCCGATCTCGCCCGCCGCCTGATCGGTGACCTTCCTTCCCCGGCAGGCTGCTCACGTCTTCGACGGACGCGCTCATCGCACACCTCCACTCGCAGTGCTGTCAATGCGGTAGAGGCCATCAGCGACGCGCGCGGTTTAGGCGAGCCTCATCGCCGTCCAACGCATACCCGCCGCCCAGTGCGTGAGTCGCATGCCTCCCTGTGATCAGCCGTTGCGCCGCCGGCCGGTCTCGGGCGAGTCGTTACAAGGTGTACACGGCGTACGCAATCAGCACCACCACGAACACATAAAACAAATACTGGTTCACGTCGCCGCTCTGGATCGGCCGCGCCAGGTTCGCGAGCAGCTGCGCGAGCTTGGTCACGGGCTGGTAGAGGTAGCGCTCGAAGATCGGCGTGACCTGGAAGCGGTAGTGCACCGGCCCGGACCGCCCGGCCGGGTCATCGGAGGCGCGCTCGACGTGAATGCTCGGGCGGTACAGGGGCTCGAACGTGACCCGCACCGGGTTGGCGTGGGTGGTGGCGGTGTACTGCATGCGCGGCTTGAACGACAGGATTCCGCCATCCCACACCGGCGGCCGGCGGTTGCGGGCGCGTGGTCTGCCGGCGAGGAAGATGAGGATCGGGACCAGGCTGATCGCGAGCAGGAACGCCGCCAGATAGGTGGGTGAGAACTCGGAGAACTTCGTGTGTGCCGGAATCACGCCGAGTTGGGGGACGATCAGCTGTGAGCGGATGTCGATCCCCGCAGTCGCGCGCGCCACCCGGTCGAGCGCGGTCAGGACCAACGGCGCTCCGATCCCGAGGAACACGCATGCGCCGGCGAGCAGGGCCGGACCGGCGAGCGGCTGGCGAGCCTCGCTGGCGTGAGCAGCCGGCCCGGACCGTGGCATGCCGAGGAACGGGATCCCGTAGGCGCGGGCGAACGCGTTGATCGCCAGCCCGCCGGTGAGCGCGATCAGCGCGCCGGCGATCACGATCAGGATCCCGGCCAGGTGGCTGGAGATGCGGAAGCCCTGGAACAGCCCCTGGAAGAGCATCCACTCCGACACGAAGCCGTTGAGCGGCGGCAGGGCGGCGATCGCGAGCGTGCCGATCAGGCAGATCACCGCGGTTCGGGGCAGACGGCGGATCAGCCCGCCGAGGCGGTCGAGATCGCGCGTGCCGGTAGCGTGCTCGATCACCCCGGCCTCGAGAAACAGCAACGTCTTGTAGGTGCCGTGGTTGATCGTGTGGTAGAGCGCCACGATCAGCAGGAACGCGCCGATCGCGCGCTGCCCGTAGGCGGTGAACGTCATCCCTGCGCCGAGCGCGGTGACGATGATCCCGATGTTCTCGATGCTCGAGAAGGCCAGGAATCGCTTGAGGTCGCGCTCTATCAGCGCGTAGAGGATCCCGAGCACGGCCGAGATCGCGCCGAACCCCATCGTCACCAGGCCCCACCACGCCGGTCCGCCCGGAAGCAGCGTGAAACCGAACAGCGCGATGCCGAACACGCCCAGCTTGATGATCAGGCCCGACAGGAACGCTGAACCATCCGCCGGCGCGACGGGATGGGCGGCGGGAAGCCAGATATGGAACGGCACCAAGCCTGCCTTGAAGCCGAAGCCGCACAGCGCGAGCAGGTAGGCGGCCGAGCGCCAGCCGGCGTGCACCCGGCCGGCGCGGGCAGCGATCGTGACGAGGTCGAGCGAGCCGGTCTGGGTGGCGAGGATCGCGAAAGCCAGCACGATCATCACGAAGCCGACCTCGCTCAGCGCGATGAACAGGAAAGCCCCGTCCGCCACGCCCGTCCGCTTGTGGTGGCGCAGGATCATCAGGTAACAGAGCAGCGCCATCGACTCCCAGCCGACCAGGAAGGCGACGACGTTCCCGGCGGTGAGTACGGTCAGCGAGGCCAGCAGCGCAAGGTTGTAGACGGCGAGGTAGGTGGCAGTGCCCGGGCCGGGTTCGTGGTAGCGCGGCGAGTAGAGCGCGATCGCCCCGGCGATCAGGCCGAGTAGCGCGATGAACGGAGCGGCGAGCGGCGCCAGATGGAAGCTAGCGCCGCCGACCGGACCGGCACCCAGCGCCAGCGTGGGCCCGGCGGCGTGGACGGCAAGGAGCACCCCGCAGGTCGCGGCGGCGGCGCCGCCCAGCCCGGACAGTGCGGCTGCCACCACCAACCCCAGCCGGCGCGTCGCGGCCAGACCGCACAGCGCCGCCGCGAGCCAGGCAGCGGCCGCCGCGACGGCGAGCGCGCCGATCGCGTGCGTCATCTCGTGCTCCCCGCGTCGAGATCCAGCGACAGCGCCACGACGCGCTCCTCCAGCCGTCCGACCGCGACCAGCAGGCCCTGCAGCAAGGCCAGCGGATTGGGCGGGCAGCCGGGTACGAACACGTCAACCGGGAGGACGCGGTCGATCGCGCCGTGTACCAGCTCGTCCTCGGGATAGACGCCCCCGAGGGCGCACGCGCCGACCGCGATGACCGCCTTCGGGTCGGGGGTGGCGTGGTAGGCCTTGAGCAGCAGGTTGTCGGCGGCCCGCACCGCCGGGCCGGTCACCATCAAGAGGTCGGCGTGCCGCGGCGCGGGCGTGAAGAAGAACCCGAGGCGGTGAAGGTCGTAGTGCGGGGCGGCGAGCAGCCGGATCTCTGACTCGCACACCGCGCAGGAGCCCGTGTCGACCGTGCGGATGTGGAGGCTGCGGCCGAACACGCGCAGCGCACGGCGCCTCAGTTCGCCCGAGAGCTCGTCGAGCTCGACGCCGGGCTCGAGCTCGTCGCTAAGCACTGTGACGCCCCTCCTCTCCACCAATAGGCACGCGCTTGACGAGCGACGCCCGATCCGTGGCCGCGAGCAGGAACTCGCCGCTCGGCCGCACCGCGCCATTCCCGAGCTCCAGGCAGCGTCCGCACCCGGAGCAGCGGCCGAGATCGACCACCAGCTCACCGCCGTCGCGGGCGAGCGCGCCCGCCGGGCAATCCCGCGCGAGCCGGTCGACCAGCTCGATGGTGAGGCGAGTCGAGTGGAACGCGGGCGCGCTGGGGAGATCGGCCGTCCACGGGTCGACAGTCTTCGGGTAACGCGTGGTCGCGATCCCCCGCCGCAGGCCTCGGTAGAACCAGAACGCCATCAGCGGGCGAACCCGGCCACGGTCAGCCAGAAGCTGGCCTCGATGATCGGTATGTCGGTGAACACGTTCTGCGCCCGGGCGGCATCGTCGAACGCCCGCCAGTTGCGGACCGAGGCAGGGCGGAGCCGGGCGCGGTCGATCCGGCCGTTGCCGTCGAGCGATACCCACGCGAGTGCCTCACCCCGCGGTGACTCCGCCCATCCCAGGCCGGCGCCTGCGCCTGCGCCGGAGGCCACGGGCTCGGCACCCGCACCCGCCTCACCGAGATGGGCTTCGATCAGCCTCGCCGCGTCCGCCACCTCGTCCACCATGACCCGCATCCGCGCCAACACGTCGCCGCCTTCCTGGGTTCGGACCGCGGGCGCTGGCTCATCGCCGACCCCGGTGGGATGGTCGCGGCGGACGTCGATGTCCTGACCGGACGCTCGTGCGACCGGGCCGACGAGCGACAGCCGGTGCGCGTTCTCCGGCGTGACCATCCCCGTGGACTCCAGCCGGTCGACGTGGGAGTTGGTCACCAACAGCGCCTCGACCACGTAGCGGAACTCGTCGAGGATGGCCGGCAAGAGCTCCTGGATCTGTCCGGCCTCCGGCCCACGGCGGACGCCGCCCGGCGAGACGACGCCGAACAGATAGCGGTGGCCGAACGCGGCCAGGTTCAGCCGCAACAGCCGCTCGAGCACGATCTCGCTGCGCGCCTGCCCCACCGACAAGCCGGTGGTCTGACACATCGCGGCGATCGCCGCGGCGTGGTTGTAGATCCGCTCGAGCTCGAGCGCCACCGCTCGAGTGTGCGCGGCCGGGGCGGGCACCTCGGTGCCCGTGGCCATCTCCACCGCGCGGCAGAACGCGAGCGTGTCGCCGACCGAGGAGAGCCCGTCGGCGCGTTCGGCGAAGAACGTCGCCCGGTCCAGATCGAGACCTCTCAGACGCCGCTCGACGCCGCGGTGCTTGTGCCACTGGAACAGATAGAGGTCGAGCACCTCCTCGCCGGTCGTCACCAATCCCATATAGAGCGATTCCCAGCCCGCGGCCCTCACCGGCCCGAACGGGAACTCGAACGCCTCGCCGCTGACGACGTGTCGCTCGTAATCCCGGGCGAGCCGTCGGCCCTCGCGCCGGCCGAGTCGCGGGAAAAGGTCGGAGCGATGAGGCGGCACGAGCACCCGGTTGAGCCGCTTGGCGTTCGCCGGCCGGATGCCGTAGTGCTCGTAGATCTCGCACTCCTCGACGAAGGCGGCCGGGTCGAGGTCCGACAGCGGCGGAAACTCGTCGCCGTCGAGCCGGCACTCGAGCACGAGATACCGACTCTCGTCGTCGAGCGCATAGACGCTGCGCAGGATGACCTCCCCCTCGGGCCCATCCTCGGCGAACAGGTCGGCCAGGCGCGCCCCGTGGTCGATCGCCAGCTCGTGGCTGAGCGAGGCGAGTCGCGCGGTCTCCACCCGCTCGGTCTGGATCCGATCGGCTCCCGGCAGCAGCGCGACCCCGTCGCCGTTCACGGTGATCTGGGAGGCGCGCTCATTCACGAGATCGCGTGGATCGAGTGCATGATCAGGGTGTCGAGCCCGCCGGGGATCCACACCCCGAGGACGAGCAGAAGGACGAGCCCGGCCACCAGCGGCGTTCCCGCGAGCACGCGGCTTGACCGATCGACGTAGGCCGGTACATCCGTGGGACGGTCGGGCGACCCGCCCAGCGTCATCTCGGCTACCGCTCCGACCAGCGCTATGAACACGATCGCCAGCAGGACCAAGAGCGCCGCGACCAGCACGATGCTCGAGCGCTGAAGCCCGGCCCGGACGATCGTGAACTCGCTCAGGAACAATCCGAACGGCGGCGACCCGGCGACGGCCAGCGCGGCGAGGAGCAGCACGGCCCCCGTGAGCGGAGTCACGCTCAGCGCTCCTCGTACGTCATTGATGAGTCGCGTGCGGTAACGAAGGACCAGATCGCCGCTGGTCAGGAACAGCACCGCCTTGCCGATCGCGTGGGAGAGCGTGTGCAACAGGGCGCCGTACAGGCCCAGCACGCCCCCGAAGCCGAGCGCGATCGCGATGATCCCCATGTGCTCGACCGACGAGTACGCGAACAGCCGCTTGTAGTTACCGCGCAGGACGATGAACAGCGCCCCGACGATCACCGACGCGAAGCCGAAGATCAGCAGGATCCGGGCGGCGTAATGAGTGCCGAGCTCGGCGTGGGTCAGCGCCTGGAAGCGGATGATCGCGTACATGCCGGTGTTGAGCAGCGCCGCCGAGAGCATCGCGCTGGCGGGGCTCGGCGCCTCGGAGTGAGCGTCCGGCAACCATGTGTGCATCGGCGCCAACCCGACCTTCGTCCCGTAGCCGATCAGGGCCAGGAGAAAGGCCAGCCGGAGGCTCTGGCCGGTCAGCCCGGTCGCGTGCGCGAACAGGTATGACCAGGTCAGGTGCTCGGTGGGGGAGCCGGGCAGGTTGCTCGCCGCGAGGTACAGGAACAGCGTGCCCACGAGCGCGATCGTCACCCCGAACGAACTGATGATGATGTACTTCCACGCCGCCTCGAGCGACACCGGTTTCCCCTCCAAGCCCACCAGGACGCAACTCGCGAGCGTGCTGGCCTCGATCAGGACCCACAGCAGCCCGAGGTTGCCGGTCTCGAACGAGGCCAGCATCATCGAGGCGAAGATCGCGAAGAAGATGAAATACAGGCGGACCTGCAGCGGCCGAAGTTCGCCGCGCTGCTCTTCGGCGCGCAGGTAGGCCGCCGATCCGATGCTGGCCAGCGCGACCACGAGCGCGATCGTCGCGAGGAAGAAGCCGCTGAGCGCGTCCAGATAAAGGAACCCGCTCAGCCCGTGTACCCGACGCCCACCGCCGACGTCGACCGCGAGCGCGATCGCCACCGCGAGCGTGGCGAGCCCCGATATCGCCGACACGGTGCCGAGCGGGCGGGCTCGAGCGGTCAGGGCACTGGCCAGCGCCGGCAGCAGCGGCAGCAACACGACGATCAGCGCGAGCGCGGTCACTCGGTCAGCTGCCTCAACTCGGGCGCGCTGGCCTCGGCAAGCTGGCGCGCCAGCCCTGAGACGAACGCGATCATGATCAGCACCGCCGCCACGAGGTCGAGGAACACGCCGGCCTCGACGATGAACGGGAAGGTCGCCACGGTGGCGATCGCGCCCAGGAACACGCCGTTCTCGATGATCAGCCAGCCGATCAGCTGCGCGATCGTGTGCCGGCGCACGACCATGCAGAGCGCTCCGAGCAGGATCACCGCAGTCGAGATCGGCAATACCGCCTCGGCCACCAAGGCAGTGCCAACCGTCCCGGCGCGAATGGCCAGGAACGCGAAGGCGGTCAGGAACGCGCCGAAGATCAGCGAGCTCGACAGCCCCGTCGAGAGGGCTACGTCGCGCTTGAGCGCGAAGCGCTCGATCAGGAAGTGCCGTGTGCCGTACGGGATTCCGATGCCCTTGATCGAGAACGTCAGCGCTGCCAGGACCCAGAGGCCCGCGTCCTGCTGGTGGAGCGCGACAACCGCAGCGGCGAACGACAGCACAATCGACTGCGCCCCGTAGTAGATCACGTAGCGATCAAACAGCTTCGAACCCAGGCACGCGAACGCGCAGAGCAGGATGAGCACCGCGCAGACATCGAGCAGCACCCCTTCCGGGGAGCTGGCCGACAGGCTCTGGACGACGGCGAAGATCGGCATGGCGTCCTCAGGTTCCGAGCACATAGGAGGTCGCGATTCCGATCAGGGCCAGGAGAAAGGCCGCGCCGAGGTACTCGGCGATCCGGAAGAAGCGCAGCTTGGCGAACGAGCTGTCGATGATCACGATCAGCAGTCCGCAGATCACGAGCTTGCCGAACAGGGCGAGGATCCCGAGCAACCCTCCGCCCAGGCTCGTGGCATCGCCCAGCCCCCACGGAATCACGAACACGTTCATGAAGATCGAGGAGAGCAGGAACAGCTTCATCCATGACCCCCACTTGATCAGCGCGTATTCGCGCGCCGAGTACTCGAGCACGCGGCTCTCTTCGATCATCGAGATCTCGATCGTTCCGCTCGGATTGTCGATCGGGATCCGTCCGGTCTCGGCCAGCACCAGCATGAAGAACGCGATCGCGCCGAGGACGTGCGTGGGCAGGACATAGGCGGCGCCCGAGTGAGCCAGCGCATGGTTCTCCAGATACGGGTTGTCCGAGCGCGATAACGCACCGACTGTGAAGAAGACGAGGATCAGAGCCGGCTCGGCGAAGCTGCCCACCCAGCTGGTGCGGCTCGCGCCCAGGCCACCGAGCGGACTGGCGGTGTCGAACGCGGCCAGGGTGATCGCAAAGCTGGCCAGGCTGAGCACGAACGCGCCGCCGATCAGATCGGCCAGAAAGGCCAGGGGCAGCGGCTCGTCGGTGATGATCGGCACGATGACCGAGACGGTCAGGTAGCAGGCGAACGCGACGAACGGGGCACCGCGAAAGATCCACGACGCCTGATCGGAGGTCGCGCTGCCCTTCCGCAGCAGCTTGCGCAGATCACGGTATGGCTGCAGGACGCTAGGCCCGCGCTTGCACTGAACGATCGCCTCCGCTCGGGCCAGCACGCCGGCATATAGAGGCGCCGCGAACAGCACAACCGCGCTCTGAATTATCTGCAGCACATCGCCCACGCGCGCTCTCCTGGGACCAACCACTCCTAGACGGATCTCTGACAGAGCTAGAAGCCATCATCCGCGCCCGCTGTCTGCCGGGCCGCTGGAGTTGCGCGGGCCTCATCGCGTGGAACGAGTGCATCATATCGTCAGCCGAGACGGATTGTCGGCGCTTGGCACTCACTCTCCTCTTGATGTGTGCGATTCGCTTCGACGTTGCGAGCGCTGCGATTGATACCATTCGGTCCGTCAAACGCGATGAGGCTCGCGTAACGCCAAGCCGCCGGACGGTGAGGATGATGGCCTCTATCTCTCATTGACGAGATAGGAGGTTCTACCGGCAGCAGGCGTTCGACGTGTTGCAGCACTGTGAATGATCACTCGCGGCACCCCATACCAGGGCGCGCCGCGACGCACGCGCGCATGGCTTCACCTTACCCACAAATGCGTGTATCACTACTGACGGTGAGGCGATATCTCATGCCTCTCCGTCTAACCTTCGGACGAATTACCATGCACTGTTATCTGTGTGACAGCGTCGGCCAGGCCACGGAGGCGGTGGCGATCTGCCGCGACTGCGGGTTGGCGCTTTGCCGTGATCATGTGGACGAGGGACTACTCGCCGCCCGTCCCGCGGGGCTCGTGCGTCCAGGGTGCATCCACAACCCGGTTGCGATGGCCCGCTCCCGCCGTGACATTCAGAAGCTCGAAGCGCTGTGGTGAGGAGCGTATGCCTCGAGGCCGCGGCTACCACGGATTCCATCCAAGCTCGCGCGCGATCCCGCGCGCGCTGTCCATCACATAGCCGGCGAGCTCAGACCGCGGGGAGCCATCTGCGCAGACACGCTCAGCAGGTCCCGAGATCGCGATCGCGCCAACCACGGTGCGGTGGCGACTTTCGATCGTTGCCGCGATTGACGCCACGCCTGGAACGAATTCGGCCACGTCGGACGCCCATCCGCGGTCGGCGATCGTCTCGAGCTGCTCGCACAGCCGGTCCCGGTCGGTGATCGTCGCGGAGGTGTAGCTCGGCAGGTCGCGCTCGGCGAGCGCGGCGGCCAGATCGCGGCGCCGAGCGAGTAGCGCCTTGCCCAGGGCGGTGGCATGGAGTGGAATCAGGCTGCCGACGTCGAGCGTCTGGGGCGTGCCATCGGCACGGAAGACCTGGTGGACGACCAGGACCCGGTTCTCGTGCAAGGTGCCGATTCGAACGTTTTCCCGGGCCCGGGTGGCGAGGGTGTCGGACCACTGCAGAGCGCGCAGTCGTAGTTCGTTGCCCTCCAGGTACTTCGAGCCGATATGCAGCAGCGCGGGACCGATCTGGTACTTGCCCGACTCGCGGTCTTGCTCGACGAAGCCGACCGTCTGGAGGGTGCGCAAGATCCCGTACACAGTCCCCTTCGGGAGCTGCAGCTCACTGGCAAGCTCCGCCAGGCCGCGGCGTGAGGGTCCGGTCAGGAGACGGAGGACGGTCGCGGCTCGCTCGATCGATTGGATCTGGACGGCCACGGCGCCCTCAGCGACGGTCCGACCCGCCACGGCCGCGGGACGAGTGTTCGAGGTTGCCGAGCCAGCGCGGCGTTTCGCGCCACTCCGACTCGAGGTCGCGAGCGATCTCCTCGAGAATCGGCGGACGCACCGCCGGACGTTCGTCCTGGCTGAGCTCGAGCGCTTGAAAACCATTGAGCCGCGGCACCCCGAATGCGTCCGCCAGGAACACGAGCTCGAGATCGTGGCTTCGGACCGACTGAACGATCTCCGAGACGTAGAGGAGCCGGCTCGGAGTGACGTCGAGCCCGGTCTCCTCCGCGACCTCCCGCCTGACGGCATCGAGTACCGACTCGTTTCGGTTGACGCGTCCACCCGGTAGCGAGAGCTCGGTGCGGCCGCGGCGGCGCTGCTCGGCGACGATCAGGCGGCCGTCGATCAGGATCACGGCCCGGGCCTTGACTCTCACGAGCCCGCCTCGACGCTGCCGGTCGGAGGGGCTTTGATGAACTGCTCGAGTTCCGCGCCTAGCTGCGCGCAGCGCCGTTCGATCTGAGTTAGCTCGTGAAGGCGCCCACGTGCGTGTTCCTCGCCGCGGCGCCGATCGTCGGTCGCACGCTCGATCGCGGCACGGATCGCCTCGATCACCTCGTCGACGGCGGCGGTCAGCTCTCGACGGTATTCCCGAACGGCTTCGCTGACACGGCCGACCAGCTCCGAGCGGAGCCGACCCGCGTGTCGGTCGGCCATCTCGATCAGGCGCTGCTCGGCGTCACGGATCACGAGCCTCCGGCCAAGCGCCCCTGGTGCGATCGTTCGACCGAAGCCGACGATCATGTCGAGGGCGTGCTCGACGTCCCTGAGCTTGAACGAGAAGCGCGACGGGACGCGCAGGCCGGTGTCGGGCAAGACGTCGCTGGCGCGGGTGCCAAAGACATCCTCGGCGGCTTGCTGGATCTGCTCGAGGATCCGCTCGATCCGCTCTGCATAGCGCCGCTCGAGCTCGGTGAGTTGTTCGGCGATGGCGGTCTCGAAGCCCGGGACTAACCGCGCGAACTCGGCGCGGATGGCGGCGTCGACCCAACCCTCCAGTTCGTCCGAGAGCTCCCGAGGCGAGGTCCTGGCGAGGTCGTCCAGATGGCTGCGCAGTTCCGTCCGCAGGCGGTCCTCCTCGCGCCGCGCATACTGCTCGAGTGGCTCGTTGACGAGCTGTTGGAGCGCCCGACCGATTCCCCGTTCGAGCAGGTCCCCGGCCTCGGCACTCGCCGCCGTCAACTCGGTGATCCGTCGTTCGAACATCTCAACCCGGGAGCCAAGCTGATCTAGTGGCAGCTCAATCGCGCGCGATTCAAACCGCGCCGCCTGTGCGGCTTCCATCGCGGTGCTCCCGGCGAGCCGCGCGACCGATCGCAGCAGCAGCGCGTGGCGCTCCTCCGCGGCCAGCCTCCGTAACCGAGCCGAAAGGGGCGAGAGGCCTTGGCGGCGGCGGGCGCTCACCGCGAACAGCTCCCGGTCGAGGTCTCCAAGCAGCTCGCGCAGCGCCGAACGCACGAACTCGATCGCCACCGCGCGGTCGGCGGCGTCGAGATGATCGATCTTGTTGATCACCAGCAGCAGCCGCGGTACGCGGTCTGCCGCCTCGTGGAGTAGCTCACGCTCGGCTTCCGACAGTGGCTGGCCGGCGTCCAGCACGCAGAGCGCCGCGTCGACCCGCGGGAGGAAACCGCGGGCGACCTCGGTGTTGTGACTGTGAATCGAGCCGATCCCGGGCGTGTCGACCAGCTCGAGCCCGGCGTGCAGCAGCTCGTGATCGAGCTCGACGCGCGCCAGCTCCACGCCCTGGCGGTTGCCGGGATTGCGCGCCTCGGTCACATACTCGCCGAGCTCCGCCAGCGACCGCTCCTCCTCGCGACCGTCCTGGAACGAGATCGAGAGGCGATCGTGCTCGCCAGGCCCGATCGTGGTCACAACGGAGGTCAGCGGGACGACGCCGGTGGGGAGCACATCGCGCCCGAGGAGGGCGTTGATCAGCGTGCTCTTACCGCGCTTGAACTCCCCGAGCACCACGAGGTTGAAGCGATCCTCGGCGACTCGCTCGCGTGCCGCGGCGAGATGTCGCCTGGGGGTCTCCGCCACGAGCCCTTCGGCGAGCGAGAGTAGCTCGTCGAGCGTGCCCAACCACGACGCTCGCTCGTCGCGCTCCGACCCATTGCCCCGTAGCGAAGAGCGCGTCCTCTCAACACCACTCAGAACCGTTGGCTCCACCTAACCTCCACTGGCGTGGACTTCGTAGGTAGAGGCCATCAGCGGCCGGGGCCGCGTTCCGAGCGAGCCTCATCGCTCGAGCGAAAGCATAGCGGGCCGCGGCGCCGGTTCGCGACGTCGGTTCTCGTGACGGCCTCAGAACTGATGCCGGGCCAGCAGCAACCCGCCGCTCGTCGGTTCTCCCTCCTCCAACGCTGCCATCGCCGGCACCATCTCGCTGGTAACCAGCCCTGCCTCATCGGTCATCTCGTCCACGATCTGGAACGAGCGGGCGATCCGCTCGGGCGTGTCGACGATGATTGTGACCACCGGCACATGACGACGGAGCTGTAGCAACCGGTCGCCGTGCGGCGGGTGCTCGCCGTGGAAGCCCCACACGCCGCGCAGGCAGGTCGCGCCGCTCGCGGCGCCCTCACGCAGCCGGCGCACCAGCGCCAGGTGGAGCGGGGCCCGCCCGTGGCGCGCCTGCTCTGATGTGTAGATCATGAGCTTCTGCCAGACCGCGAGACCGCTCTCGTCGACGGCGGGAAGCGAGGTCGGGGGCGCCAGTCGGTCCCCGTCGCGCTTGCACACCCGAACGCGCTCGAGCGTAAGCAGCGGACGGCGCAGCATCGTCCCGAGTTCGGGCAGGACACGGGCGATCTGCTCGCCAGCGCCGACGGCGATGATCATCATCGGAACGTCGACATTGCGTCCGAAGAAGCGCGCCCGCTGACGCACCCCATGGGCCGTCCCATCGACGCCGAGCAGTGCTGTCGCGCCGGCGATGCCGCGTCGGTGGAGCAGATCGCAGACGCCTATGAATGCCGGGACGCCGCTGATCTGCTCGCCGCGTCCGACGTAGATCGTCAGCTTGGTCGCCTCATGCAGCTCCTCGGGCAGGGTAATCGGCGCAATCTCGCCGCTGAGCATCCTGGCTCGCTCCAGCGTGATCAGGCCGTGGCGCTTGATCGCGACGACCTCGCCCAGGAGACTCTCGATGCGCGCCCTGGTGTCGACCGCGACCGACACCAGCGGTAGATCTTCCGAGAGGGTGAGCAACCGGTCTGTGCGACGACGGTGCCCCAGGCCGAAGCCTTCGGCGCCGCGGAGCATCACGCTCACCTCGACCTCCCTGTGCCCGTACAGATCGAGCAGCGCGTCGGCCACGAACTGGTCTTCGGTTCGGTGGCGCTCCCCGAAGTACGTAGTGAGCTTCAAGCAGTCAGCGTTCACGGACCAGATCGCTTAGCTGCCGGGGCTCGCTTGCAGCGCCCGCCGCATGGCTTCCGTCGCCGGACCTGGTCGCATCAGTCCGTTTGCCACCGCTCCGGTTTGCCTGGCCAGCGGGGCAGCGCTCGGATACAATGCTGCCTGAGCGATGAGGCTCGCTCCGAATGCGGTGGATGCGCCGCTGATGGCCTCTACGAGTCGGTTCCAAGCTAATCGTGGAGGTCATAGATGATGCGCTCTGTCGCAGCATTGCTACGCGAGTTCCCGGTGAGCTCGACGCCGCGAGCCTTGATCCTTGACGGCGCTCGTTGCCTGGCGGCAACGACACACGACGGACGCGCACGATGGTGGCCGGCGCCGATCGCCGCTTCCCGCTCTCTACGGCCTGTTGTTCCACTCGTGTTTTCACCCAGTGAGGATGTAGCATGAACTGTCATATCTGTCAGAGTTTGGGTGATGCCAACGAGGCAATAGCCGTATGTGACGAATGCGGCGCGGCTGTTTGTCGGGAGCATATGGAGGATGCGATCGCAGATGCCCAGCGCGAACGCCTTCACCGGCCGGACTGCAGCCATGCCGTCGCGAAGGGATACACGACCATCCGATCGAGAATCGGTCCTCTTCCCGCGTAAGCGCGCCGCTTCCGGGCCGCAAGGCCTCGAGCTGGCATCGGGCAGTCTGATGTCTGGAGTGAGCGCAGACGGCCGCCCGTCGCACGGCACTCCCGAAATACGTGGTGAGCTTCACGGGCGCGGTTCATAGCTGGCCTGCGATCAGACGACCAAGCGCCGCTCCGCCGAGTCCGACGCCGAGGCTGACCAGCACGTTCGTCGCGGCCACGGCAAGCTCGCCCTCCTCTGCCAAACGTTGGCTCTCGAGCATCCACGTCGAAAACGTGGTGTAGGAGCCGAGCGTCGCGGTACCGGCCAGCAGCAGACGATCGCCCGTGAAGCCCAGCCCGACCAGGAATCCGAGGACCGCCGTCCCGGTGAGGTTAACCACGAACGTGCCGAACGGAAAGTCTCGCCCGACATGGCCGGCGATGAGCCCATCGACGAAGAATCGAAGCAGCGCTCCGACCCCGCCGAGCAACCCTACGGCGATCCACACCAGGGCGGTCACGTCACTGTCCGCGCCCGTCGCACGTACGACGTCGCCAGGTGGACGCTGCCGTACCCAAGGACCACGCTGGCAGTGGCGTAGGCAATCGCGAGTCCGAAGCGATGTGCGTCGATCATTGTGAGGAGCTCGACTTGCATCGTCGAAAAGGTGGTGAAAGCTCCGCAGAATCCGGTGCCCAATAGCGGGCGCCGATAGGCCGACAGCGGTAGCCGCTCCTGCAGCCGGGTGGCGAAGTATCCGAGCAGGAAGGTGCCGAGGATGTTCTCCGTAAAGGTCACCCACGGCCATCCGGGAGCAGAACCGGCATGTGTTTGCAGCAGCGCAACTCGAAGCAGCGCCCCGACCACCCCGCCGGCGAAGATCGCAGCCACCTCCCGTGTGTCCCGACCAGGCACGGCTCAGCATGCTATTCATACGTGCCCCTTCGAGGGCTAACCTCGCCGGATTCCCGGCATCACGGCCGGCGGGGCACTGATGTCCTTGCCAAAGATCTTCCGGTAGGAGTCCTCGCCGTAGCTCGTCGGCAGCGGCTCGCCCTCGGTAATCGTGAATGGGCGCGATCCCTCGGTCCCCCTATCAGCTCGGAGGAACAGCACTGTCTCGAGGTCCTGGCGGTGAAAGCTGCTCGCGAGGTCGAACATGTGCGTGACGAACATCACCTTGACGTCTGCCTCAAGCAATGCGGTCACCACTTGCCGCGCGATCTGTGAACCCTCACGTTCGTTGGTCGCGGCGAACGACTCGTTGCAGAGCAGTACGCAGTTCGCCGTGATGTGGTCGGCTATCTCGCTCATGCGGGCAAGCTCCTCGTCGAGCTTGCCGCTCTCCATAGTCTCATCCTCTTCGCGCTTGTAGTGAGTGAAGAGCCCGTCGCACACGTTCACTCGCAACGACTCGGCACCGACAACCATCCCGCATTGGGTCATGAGCTGCGCCAGGCCGGCGCTGCGTAGGAAGGTCGACTTGCCGCCCTGATTGGCTCCGGTGATCATCACAAGCGACTTGCCATCGGCGTCGACATCGTTGCCGACCACGCGTTCGGAGGTGGTTAGCCTCAGGCATACGTCGTACAGGCCTCGCGCTGATAGGGCAAACTCACCCCTCGCGACCGGGAGTGGGAAGGCCGTGGGCTCCCCGAGCTCGGCCAGTCGTTCGGACAGGTTGAGGCATCCGACGTAGAACCCGATCTCGACCCGCAGCATGACGAAGAAGCTGTGGACGTGGTCGACCGCTTGCGCCAGCGCGTTGGCAACCAGGTTGGCGCCGCGTTCCTCCAGCTGCGACAGCGCTCTGAAGCCGTTCTCGTCGCGGTCGGGGATCGTGAAGCTGTAGCCGGAGCGGTCAAACACCCGACCGAGCAGGCTCTGCTCCCGCGGCTCGCGAAGCGTGTATCCGGTCCCCCTGTTGCCGGCGGTCAGTGCCGCGCTCATCAGCATCCCGCCCTTGAACTTGAGCGCTTTGAGATGGCTCACGACGAGCTCGAAATACGGCTCGTCGAGCTCGTCGCGCAGCATCGCGAAGAACCGCGTGAACCCCTGGGAGCTGAACTTCTCGGCGTGCTCATCGGCGATCGTCCGCAATCGCCGGAGGAAATCAACGAACAGCTCCATCTTCTGAACCGAGGTTCCCAGGATGGCTTGTGGCGAGTCCCTGAGCACTGAACCCCACACACTCTTCTCGGCCTTGAGCGCCTCGCCGGCCAAGCCATAGAGTTCGCGCACCACTGTCGGATGCTCGAGGCACTCGGTCAGCACCCGCTGTCGGTACACGATCGCTTCCGGATCTCGCAGGCTCAGCAGCAACGCTCGCTTGGCCACATCGAAGATCAGATCGTCTCCGGCCGCCATCGTCCTCAGCAGAGTCTCCAACTCGAGGTCCTGCATCACTGCCTGCTCCTGAGGCGGGAGCTCGGCTGCGAGGTCGAAATCGTTCTCGGTGTGCATCAGGAATGCCTTCACCTCGCGACCCGCTCCCTCAAGGTGTCGGAGGTGAGGCCGTATTTCTCGGCGATCGCCGCGGCGTAGGCCAGGCCATCGGCGGCCTTTCGCACGACCTTAAAGGTCCGCACCGCGGGATCCTCCGGCACGACTGTGCTCATCATGCTGACCGTGCTCGGGCCGAGGCTCGATAGCTCGTCCACGAAAGTCACGAACACGCACAGCGCGTCGAGGTTGATGATCTGGCTGACGACTTCGCTGCCGACGAGCACGGCGTCGCGCAGGGTGGTGGAGCCGAAGCTCTCGTTCATGATCAGCACGCTCGCGCTCGTTGCCTGCTCGAAGATCTTGTGGATGCGATACAGCTCGTCCTCGAACTTGCCGCGCAGCGTTTCGATGTCTTCCTCGCGTTCGAAGTGGGTGAAGATCCGATCGGGGAGGAACAATCGAACGTCCGTCCGGGGACCGGGAGGCCCAGGCTGGCGAGATGGTGTACCTGGCCGAACGTCCGCGCGAACGTGGTCTTGCCTCCGTTGTTCGGGCCGCTGACAACGAGGATGCGTTCGCGGTCCGTGAGGTGGAGGTCGTTGCACACCACGGTTCTGCCGTCGCCGGCCAGCTTCGTCGCGAGTGCCAAGTCGAACGTTGCCCTGGCCGTGATGTCCTTGGAGCGAGCCGAAACACGCGGTAGCGAGAAAGCCAGGCCCTTTGCTTTCAGCGGATCGATGTATTCCAAGTAGGCAAGGTAGAACTGGATCTCCCGGTCGAAGCGTCCGACCGTTTCGTCGAGATATCGCTCATACCGCACGCAGAACTGCTCGAGCTTGGCGAACGTTTCCGGATGCAGCTTCGCGACGAGGTCGAGGATCTGCGCCTCGACGTGGTTCATGTCGGCGTAGCCGCGGAATCGCG
Source organism: uncultured Solirubrobacterales bacterium (assembly GCA_963834625.1). Taxonomy (GTDB): domain Bacteria; phylum Actinomycetota; class Thermoleophilia; order Solirubrobacterales; family Solirubrobacteraceae; genus Palsa-465. Next base: position 1,467,958 of record CAWICM010000003.1, read on the forward strand.
CTCGATAGTCCTTGACCGCACCCTGCTTGAACTTCTCGAAGGTGCGCTCGATCTCTGCGCTCATGTCCGCCTCGCCCTCATACCGGCTAACCCTCACCCGGTTGCCCCTGATGTGAACCGCATATCTGACGGCGGCGAGATCGTTCTCGACGACGTGCGCGTCCGCCACGAGCGCGGTGAACTCCTCGGATCTGACGTAAGCGTCTACATAGTCGCGAAGCCCGAGGAATCCCCGCGAGCGCACCTCGAGCGCTTCGAGCTGCTCTTGAAGTGTGCGGACCGTGCGAATGTACACCGAGGCCGCCTCGAGAAACCAGCGCTGCTTCTGGCGGGAGTAGCGGAGCTTTTCCATGAGCGCAAGGTGCTGGCGCATCTGCTGCATGCTGGCCGTGAACTCGCGCACGGTCCTGAGTACGGACTCGTGCTCAAGGTCACCCAACACGTGATGGCGGTAGTGGACGGCTTCGACGTTGTGCAGTGACCGGTGGAAGAAGGGAACGAGGTCGTACTCTTCCCGCCCCGCGACGAGCGAGGCGGCGACCTGGTCAAGGTGGAGATCCGTGAAGAAGTCGGGCTCCTCGACGACCCCGCCGACACCGTCCTCGTCGGCGTCGAACAGGATGCTGCGGAATGTGGGCACCGCGGCCGGTCTGCGGCCCTCAGTTGACGTCATCAGCTTCCACCGGACTCGATTCGGTAGAAGCCATCAGCCGCATTGGCGGTTCTAGAAGGCGGGCCTCATCGCCTTCCGAGATCATATCGTGCTCGGCTCGACCAGTCGGTGGGCGCCCGCGCCGGAAAACCCGAACGCTGGATGTCGGATGGTGCGCGGCAGTAGTCGTCCCCGCGGGCGACTGACCGTGGGATACTGCTGCTTGGAGCGATGAGGCTCGCTCAGACCGCGGCCCGACCGTCGCTGATGGCCTCTACATAAGCCAGCACTGTTTCGTGGAGGCGGGATGACGTATGCACGGTCTCAGCTTTACTGTCGCGTCGAGACTCCGAAGGGATCGTTTGTCGCTCAGCGGGTCTAGTGGGCGCCGGGCGTCAGCAGAGCTGCGGGTCGAAGCCAGCGAGCCTCGACGCTATGCTGGTCGCGGCGATGAAGCTCGCCATTGACCGCGCCCTGCGGCGCTGATGGCTTCTGCGGCGGCCGGCCCCCTTCGGACCGGCAGGAGTGAAGAAGCCATTCTCCGGATGCGTAGAACAAGCAGCAGGGCACCGGCGGCATTCGCGCTAATCGGGCTGATCTCCGTCATCGTGGTCGTGGCGATGGCGGCGCGCGCGCCCCTGTCGCGCTCGACCCCGGTCAACGCGAGCTCCGCGCAGGCTCCCACCACCGCACTGTTCATGCTGCTGGCGGGCGCCGGGATGGTGATGCTGGGGGCGCTGGCCGCGGTGGCCTGGTCCGGCCGCCGGCGCAAGGACGACCCGCCTGAGCGCGAGCCCACGAAGATCGAGGCGTCCTGGATCTCGAAGCTCATCGCCACCCTCTTGCCGCTCGCGCTGGGGGCCGCACTGGTGACCGCCGCCGTGGTTGGTGCCAGGTCCATGCACCGGACGCCACGGTTGGGCGGCCAGGGGCTCGGAGGGGCACGTCTTCCCCCCGCCCGGTCCACAGGAGCGGCAGGCGGATTCGTGCTTCCTTCGTGGCTCCCGTGGACGGCGCTCGGGATCATCGCGGTCGCGGTTGCCGGGGGGTTGTTCGTGCTCTGGCTGCGCGCGGCGCAAACGGAGATGGAGTCAGCCGATACGGGCGCAACCGGCGCCGCCGTCGACGCCGCGATAAGCGCACTCGATGCCGACCGGGACCCTCGCCGCGCCGTGATCGCCGCGTACGGTGCGATGCAGCGGACCCTCGGCGAGCACGGGGTCGCTCGCTTCCCGGCCGAGGCGCCGCGCGAGTACCTGCGGCGGGTGCTGCTAGCCAGTCGGGCGACCGAGCACGAGACCACGACCCTGACCGGCCTGTTCGAGGAGGCACGCTACAGCAGCCATCCGATTCCCGAGCGCGTCCGTGAGGTAGCGCTCTCGGCCCTGCGCTCACTCCGGAGCCGACTGCAGGCCGAGGCGGCTAAGTGACGTTGCTGGTCGAGATCGCGCTGGTTGTTCTCGCGGGTATCGCGCTGGCGGCGGCCGTGTCGCTTCTGCCCCATCCACTGCCGACGGGCCGGCGGCGGGTGGCTGCCCCCGCCCGGTCACGGCCGGCGCAGCTGGTCGAGCTGGAGCGGCTGGTCGTCACCTCAGGGGCGAACGGCGCCGTGCACGCTCACGCCTATCTGCGGCCGCTGCTCGTCGAGATCGTCTCGCGCCGTCTTGCCGCGCGCGGTCAGAGCCTCGAGCGGCTGCCCGATGGCGCTGGACGCGAGCTCCTTGGGGAGCGCCTGTGGGACCTGGTCCGGCCAGGTCGTCCGTTCCCGGAGGACAGGTACGGTCCGGGAGTGCGGCCGCAGGAGCTCGACGCGATGTTGGGGTTGGTCGAGCGGTTGTGAAGGGGTCAATCTCGCCTCGGACCCCCGGTCTGCTGGCGCTCGCGGCGGCTGGTGTGATCGCCGCCCTCGCGGCCGGCCGCCCCGAGTTGGTCCTGCTCGCGGCGCCGTTCGTCGTGTTCGCTGGGGCTGGGCTCGTCTTGGCGGGCGAGCCGCGGCTCGCGGTCGAGATCGAGGTTCAGCGGACGCGACTGCTCGAGGGCGAGGAGGTCACCGGCACTGTGCGGCTGCGTAACGACCGGACGAGAGCGATCGCGCTGGAGCTCGCGCCGGCAAGGACGAGGCAGCTCATGCTGGAGCCGTCCGGAATCGTGGCCCTCCGCGTGCCGGGAGAGGCGGAGGCCGAGGTCGAGCTATCGCTGCGGCCACTGCGGTGGGGCGCCCACGCTGTCGGCCCGCTGCTCGTCCGCGCGCGCGATCCACTTGGGGTGACGATTTGGGAGGGGAGGCTTGGACCGCGAATCGATCTACGCGCGTTTCCGCGCGAGCAGTGGCTGCGAGAGCTGGTGGCCCCGCTGCGCACGCAGCCGTTCCTCGGCACTCACGTCGCACGCGCCCGCGGCGCGGGAATTGAGTTCGCCGACGTCAGGCCGTTTCGAGTGGGGGATCGGGCGCGACAGGTCAACTGGAGGGCGACGGCCAGACGTGGCGCCCTCCAGGTGAACGATCGCCATCCCGAGCATTCGAGCGATGTCGTGCTGCTCCTCGACACGTTCGAGGAGGCTCGGGACGAGACCGGCGGGACGCTCGATTCCGCCGTACGGGCCGCCGCCGCCCTGGCCCGGGCCCATCTGGCCAGGCGCGACCGAGTTGGGGTGGTCGATTTCGGCGGCACGCTGCACTGGCTCGAGCCGGCGTTCGGGACGACCCAGGTGTACCGGATCATCGACGCACTGCTGGCGAGCGACATCGCGTTCAGTTACGCATGGCGCGACGTCGAGAGCATCCCGCGACGCGTACTCCCGCCAGGAGCGCTGATCCTGGCGATCACCCCGCTGCTTGACGAGCGCTCGGTCGCGCTGGTCACCGATCTGCGCCGACGCGGATGCGACCTGACGGTGATCGAGGTATCACCGCTCGATCATGTCTCGCCGGGTCCGTCCGCATCCGATGCCGTGGGATACCGGCTCTGGCGTCTGCAGCGCGAGGCGTTGCGCGCGCGCCTGCGGGCGCTGGGCATCGGGGTGACGGTATGGGAGCACGACACGGCGCTCGGACCCGCGCTCGAGGGGGTGAAGGCATTCCGACGCTCCGCCCGGGCCGCCCTGCGCGGCTAGTCGTCGCACTGGCGGCGTTGACCGTCCTTGCCGGGCTCTCGGCGTTGGTGGTTCCAGACGCCGGTCCGACACGCGAGTTCGCGTGGCTCGGCGCCGGCGGGGCAGCGCTGTTGCTCGCGGTTGGAATGGTGACGGGATCGCCCGGACCGGTGCACGCGGCGGTGGCACTGCTGGGCGCGATCTTCCTCCTGCGCCGCGATATGCGACTGCTCCTGGCGCCCCCCTACGGAGCCGGTCTACTACTGATCGAGGACCTCGCGGTGCAGGCCATCGAGTTGCGCGAAGTCGCTCGGGTCACGTCCGAAGTCATCGCTGCTCGGACCGGAGCGTCACTTCTGGCCGCGGCGGTCGGCGCGTGTGCGGCTGGCGCGGCCGCACTCTCCGTGAGGGTGGCGCCGGCGCGTTCAGTGGGCCTCACGGCGGTTGGGGCGTTCGTCGCAGTGGCGGCGTTCGCCGCGATTGTCCACCTGGCCCGCCGGCGATACGGATCAACTGCCGCCGGGGAGCCACCCAGCGCGCCGCTCCACGGACGCTAGCGACCATGGTCGAGGAGGTGATCGACACGCTGCGGACACGGCTCGACCTGGCGCGAGAGTTCCACGCGCGGGGTGAGCACGTAGGGCGTGATCGCGCCGATCAGCTGGCGCGGACAGCGCAGCACTCGACCCGGCTCGCGGCGGGCCTGGACTGGATGTTCTTCGATGCCCGCTGAGCCGCGCACCGCGACACGCCCGTTCCAGAGCGTCCTGTTCCATCAGCCGGCTGACGGTGTCTCAGGTCCGGCGTCGGAGCCCGACTACTTCGGGGACCTGAACCTCGACCAGATTCTGCGCGCGATCACGTCTGGCCGCGAGGAGTATGAGCTGGCCCCGTTCTTCTACGCGCCGGTGCATGAGGTCGTCGCCGTGCGCTACCGGCACGCCGTGCTATGCGACCTGGAGCAACCGGAAGTGGTCGAGGCGGTCAGGAGGTTCGCCGAATGCATGAGTCGGATGCGCGCACACCTCAGGCAGGCCGAGAAGCTCCACTACGAGCTCCAGCGGCAATCGTGGTTCGTGGCTGCGGTCGAGATCTACTGCGATGCGGTCCACGCGCTGGCCGACGATCTCGCCGAGCGGCAGCTCACCTCCGAGGGCATGAACGGATTGCGCGGCTACCTGGCCGAATACGTCGCCGCGCACCCCTTCACCTCGCTCGTCGAGGAGACCCGAGCGCTTAGGAAGGCGCTCGGTTCCATTCGCTACTCGCTCCTGATCCGGAGCGGGCGGGTCACGGTCACCAAGTATGCGGGGGACGCGGACTACAGCACCGAGGTGCTCGCGACGTTCGCGAGGTTCAGGCAGGGGAGCGTGAACAGCTATCGGAGAATGTTGCCGGATCACGTGGAGATGAATCCCGTCGAGGCACGGATCCTCGACGGGGTGGCCGAGTTATACCCGGAAGTGTTCGCCAGCCGGACGGAGTATTGCGCCCGGCATCACGACTACCTCGATGCGACCGTGGCGCGGTTCGACCGCGAGGTGCAGTTCTACGTGGGCTACCTGGAGTTGATCGGGCGCCTCCGGGACACTGGCCTCCCGTTTTGCTATCCGCACGTTTCCGCGCGGTCGAAGGCGGTTAGTGCCGCCGACACGTTCGATCTGGCGCTCGCCAACAAGCTGGTATCCGATGACCGGACGATCGTGCGTAACGACTTCCACCTCGACGGGCCGGAGCGGATGTTCGTGGTCAGCGGTCCCAACAACGGCGGCAAGACCACGTTCGCGCGCACCTTCGGGCAGCTTCACCACCTGGCGAGCCTGGGCCTGCCGGTCCCGGGGCGAGAGGCGCAGCTGTTCCTTCCCGACCGGATCTACAGCCATTTCGAGCGCGAGGAGGACATCGAGACCCTGCGCGGCAAGTTCGACGAGGAGCTGGTCCGGGTGCACTCGATCCTCGAGCGGGCGAATTCGAGCAGCGTGATCGTGATGAACGAGAGCTTCAACTCGACCACCCTGAGCGACGCGCTGTTCGTCGGTACCGAGGTGATGCGGCTGATCCTGGAGCTCGGGTGTCTCGGCGTGTATGTGACATTCGTCGACGAGATCGCGTCGTTGAGTGACGCGACGGTCAGCATGGTCACTCAGATCGTTCCCGAGAACCCCGCCAAGCGCACGTTCAAGGTGCTGCGTCAGCCGGCGGACGGACTCGCCTACGCCTGGGCGATCGCCGAGAAGCACGGCCTTACCTACGAGCGGGTGATCGACCGGGTCGGCTGATGAAGGTCTTCCTCCTGAACCGAGAGCGGGACCTCGTGGTCGAACCCGAACTATGCGACGCGATCTTCGAGGCGATGCGCAGCGGCCATCTGTACGCGCTCCCTAACGCCTGGCGCGAGCTCGAACGCCAGCGAAAGGTGGGCGCCGTGCGGGAGTCGCCCGGAAAATACGACAGGCTGACGCAGGACCTGGAGCTGGAGACGCTTTGGAACGCGATGGCCGCCGGGGACGGGTTCCTGTACGAGACAGCCAGGCGCGTGATCCTCTCGAGGCTGGACGATCCGGGCGAGATCCGATATCGCCAGGATGTGCTGGCGGACTGTCTCGAGCATCCCGACGTCGTCCAGCAGCTGTACGAGCACGCCATCGAAGCGCTCGCGCGCGAGCGTGACGTCGGCTCGTCCTGGAGCGGAGCGATGCCCGATTCGATCCTCCACCGGTCCGTGCGGCTGCTCGGGCTGTACCTGGACATTCTCAGGCGGCTGCGCCAGATCGCCGACGAGCATGCCGAGAACTTCCGTTCCGAGGGATTCAGGCGCTTCTTCGCGGCGGTGCACGACGAGCTCGCGGACGACTACCTCGACAAGGTCGAGCGACATTTGCGCGAACTCGAGCTCGGGAGGGGCGTCCACGAGAGCGCCGAGCTCGGCACCGGCGACAAGGGCACGAGCTATGTGTTCCACCATCCGCCGCCGGAGCGCAGCTGGAGGCAGCGGCTGCTGCCGGGCAAGCAACCGCCCGGCTACAGCTTCGAGCTTCATCCCCGCGACGAGGCCGGCTTTCGCGCGCTCACCGAGATCAAGGGCCGGGGGTTGAATGCCGTCGCCGACGCGGTCGCGCAATCGGCCGATCACGTCCAGAGCTTCTTCGTCATGCTCCGTCTCGAGCTCGCGTTCTACCTCGGATGTCTGAACCTGCACCGCCGGCTTCAGACAAAGGGCGAGCCCACATGCTTCCCGGAGCCGGTCCGGCAGGATCAGCTGGCGCTCACCGCGCGGGGCGTCTACGACGTCTGCCTCACCCTCCATCTAGAGGACAGGGTCGTCGGCAACGACGTAGATGCCGACGACAAATCATTGGTGATGATCACCGGCGCCAATCAAGGCGGGAAGTCAACCCTGCTGCGCAGCCTCGGCCTCGTTCAGCTGATGATGCAGAGTGGCATGTTCGTCGGGGCCGAGCGATTGCGGGCCGGCATCTGCGCCGGCGTGTATACCCACTACAAGCGGGAAGAGGACGCAGCGATGGAGGGCGGCAAGCTCGACGAGGAGCTGAGCCGAATGAGCGAGGTCATCGACCAGATCCGGCCTCACTCGGTTCTGCTCTGCAACGAGTCGTTCGCGTCGACCAACGAGCGGGAGGGATCCGAGATCGCGCGTCAAGTCGTCCGCGCGCTGCTCGACAAGCGGATCAGGGTGTTCTTCGTCACCCACATGTACGACCTGGCTCACAGCGTCCATGCCCAGGGGCTCGAGAACGCGCTGTTCCTCCGCGCCGAACGGCAGCCGGACGGCCGGCGCACGTTCCGGCTACTCCAAGGCGAACCGCTGCCGACCAGCTATGGCCAGGACTCCTACCAGAGGATCTTCGGCGACGCCGAGCCGCCTCTCTGTGCCCCGGCCGCCGAATCGAGAACGTGAGCGCCTACGCCGCCTTCCGCTCCGATCGCCGCGGCTCGCGCGTATGGGAAGGAGATGGCCCCCAGACGGATCGCCTCGAACACCGTACTCAGAAGCCATCAACCGGCGGCCGCGGTATGAGCGGCCGTTTCGCCGGACGGGGGGCAGCGCTGACGCGGCGGTGTGTGTGAAACGAGAGCTCGCACAGATCCCTGGAGCAAGCGCAGCGATCGGGTTCATCAACGAGGCCTACCAATCCCGTTTGATGCGTGCGGGCAGGACCGTCGAACATCCGATCGCGGCGGCGAGGCTCCTCGCTGACGATGGCCGCTCACCGGCGATCGTCGTGGCAGGCATCCTGCACGACGTGCTGGAGGACACCGAGGTAACAGCCGTGGAGCTGCACGCGACGTTCGGTGCCGAGATCGCAGGCTTGGTGGAGGCGCTGACTCAGGATCCCTCGATCAAGAAGTATCGTCGGCGCAAGGCAGCACTCCGGGCCCAGATTCTCGATGCCGGTCCGGATGCGGCCGCGATCTCACTGGCCGACAAAGCCGCGAAACTGATGAGCCTCGATGAACGACCGGACGAACGCAAGCTCGACCACTACCGCCGCACGCTGAGCGAGGTCGAGCAGCAGTCGGGCCCCAGCCACCTGACCGAGCTGCTTCGCGCGCAGCTCAGCCGTTGGCCGGGGCGAAGCTGATTAACGCTCGACCGCAGCCCGGCCCGCGAACCCAGCTCTGTCGCCGAGCTCCTCTTCGATGCGGAGCAGCTGGTTGTACTTCGCGACGCGCTCGCCGCGGGCCGGTGCGCCGGTCTTGATCTGACCCACCCCCGTGGCCACGGCGAAGTCCGCGATGAACGTGTCCTCGGTCTCGCCGGAGCGGTGCGAGATCACCGCCCGATACCCGGCCTCGTCGGCGAGGGCGATCGTCTCGAGCGTCTCGGTGACCGTGCCAATCTGGTTGAGCTTGATCAGGATCGAGTTCGCCACGTGCTCGTCGATGCCCCGGCGCAGGATCGCTGGGTTGGTGACGAAGATGTCATCGCCGACGAGCTGAAGCCGGTCTCCTAGGCGCTCAGTGAGCAGCTTCCAGCCGTTCCAGTCGCTTTCGGCCATGCCGTCCTCGAGCAGCACAATCGGGTAGCGGTCCAGCAGCTGCTCCCAGTAGGCGACCAGCTCCTCCGACGACAGCGTGCACCCGTCGCCCGTCAGGTGGTAGGCGCCGTCGGAGTAGAACTCGCTGCTCGCCGGATCCAGGGCGATCGCGACGTCACGGCCCGGTTCATAGCCAGCAGCGGTGACGGCAGCCACCAGCAGATCCAGCGGCGCCTCGTTCGATTGCAGGTCCGGCGCAAACCCTCCCTCGTCGCCGACACCGGTCCCCAGGCCGCGGCTCCGGAGCTCCGTGCTTGAGGCACCGGTAGGTGTCCGCGCTGATCTGAAGCGCCTGGGAGAAGCTCTCCGCGCCCACCGGGACGATCATGTATTCCTGGAAATCGACTGGGTTGTCGGCGTGCACGCCACCGTTGAGCACATTCAGCATCGGCATCGGCAGCAGCGGTGACGTGTGTTCCCGGCGCCAGTACCACCACAGAGGCAGGCCGGCATGGACCGCGCAGGCTCGCGCGACGGCTAGGGATACCGCCAGCATCGCGTTGGCGCCCAGACGAGACTTGGTCTCGGTACCGTCGAGCTCGATCAGCGTCCGGTCGAGGCCGGCCTGGTCGGCCGCGTTCCTGCCCACGACGGCGGTCGCGATCTCGCCCTTGACGTTCGCGACCGCGTGGAGCACTCCCTTGCCGCCGAAGGCGTCGTCGTCGCCGTCCCGGAGCTCCACCGCCTCATGCTGGCCCGTGGAGGCACCGGACGGGACGGCGGCGCGACCGGTTGCCCCCGATTCCAGGCGGACGTCGACCTCGACCGTCGGAGTGCCGCGACTGTCGAGAATTTGCCGCGCGTGGAGCCGCTCGATCGCGCTCACGGCCTCCTCCCGCTGGCACGGGACGATGGTGGCGCCTCGCTTTGCCCACCGTCGCCCGAACGCTCTCGGGCGCTTCGGTACGCCAGCACGGCATTCGCCCTCCGGAACAGTAGTTGCACGTCGGGCAGCCGAGCAGTGCGCCCGGCGGATGGAAGCGGGATCCACGATCTCGCATCCGAGCTCGCGAAGTGATCCCAAACCACGGCAAAGTGGTGTTCAGGCTGGTTGGGCTCCGCCCTCGTCGGATCGAAGCCGGCGAGCGCCATCGGGCACCGCGGTCGCCAGGCACCGACTGTCACCTTGACGCCAGGACCTTGCTCCAAGCGATCCGCCAGGCGCTGGAGCCGCTCGGTGGAGAGTCCCTCGAGTGCGGTTTGCAGATCGTCGACTGTCATCGCGGACACCTCTACGTCGTTCGCTTCAACGGACGTAGAGGCCATCAGCGGCCGGAGCCGCGATCCGAGCGAGCCTCATCGCTCAGCCTGACAGTTTACCGCCGACGCTCGACCGCATGCCTTCCTGAATCGGGTGTGTGCACCGAGGACTGCAAAGCTGTGGTGAGGGCAGCTATGTCTGGAACCGACCGGGAAGGCCTTCGCTTGGCGGCTGGCGCCTACGCCGAGGCGCGCCGGGAATCCGAGGCGGCGACGGCGGCTGCAGATGCGGCCGCCGTCGGGCGGCTCGAACGGGCTGCGAAGGCCTACCACGAAGCGGGCGGGTACCGCGGCGACACCGACGAGTAATCGTCGCTCGCCCTGACCTGGAACGAACGCGTGCAGCGCGAACACTCCGGTGGGGGGATGAGTGCCGGGCCGTTATCCGTCCACGCGACGGGTTCGGCCGCGGCGGCCGTGGACCGCTGGTTCGGTCTTCGGATATTCACATCCCACTTACGAGGAGATCCTCCAGACCGAAAGCACCTGGCGTCCGAAGGTGAAGTTGATGATGTCCGCCGCGGCGTGATACCAGGCGAGGATGGCAAACGCGATCGTCACCCATCCGCCCGCTTTGGTCCAGGTTAACGATCCACTCTGGAATCCAATCGCCAGCAGCACGAGGCCGATGAAGATCAACGCGAAGATCGCCACCAGGATCCAGTCTGTCCGCAGGGAGGCAAGGAGGAAGAAGAACGTGAGTACCGCCCACATGGCCAGGAACAGCGCGACGCCCGCGTCCACCGAGCTCGGCGTGGACATCTTCGCGAACCACACCTCGATCGCCGCGAATATCACCCAGAATGGGCCGTAGCTGCCGAACACGACCGCACCGAAAACATTGCCGCGTCCAATTTCCAGGAGCCCGACCAGGATCTGGATCAGTCCGCCGAAAAAGAACGCGACAGGGAAGACGATCGGCAAGCTTCCCTGCCCAATCAAGTGGGTGTTGTAGACGCCGAGCATGAACGACGTCGTGGCGAAGGCGATCACGGCCCACGCGCCGGGGTCCGCGAGCGGTCCCTGCGATGCGCCGGCCAAATCTCGATCGATGGTGGCGCGGTCGGACGTCTGCGCGGTGGTTGCTTCCATTACTCCCTCCAGTCAGTGGGGCGCTCCCTGCCGTGGCCTGACGTCGCGACTCCGGGCGACGCCTGTGGGACCGAGGGAGTGAGAGCATCCGCCGCCATGTCGGGCGGGAGCCGCGCCGCTCGTGCGCGCGAAGCATCGATGAGTGACGTTGGGCGATGCCATGGCCTCGTTCCCTGTTCGATCCGTCTCTGCGGACAGAGGCCATTAGCGAACTCCCGCGGTTTGAGAAGCCAACCGACTCCTCGAGCGAGCCTCATCGCGTGCCGCGCAATATACCCGACCCGGACCGAGGGATCCGTTGCCGCCCGATCGATTCCGCGGCTCGGCGTCGGGTCGCGTGTAGCGCAGGAAGCAGCGCGGCGCCGCCGTTCGCGCCCCAGTGAACATGATCGAGCGCGCAGCTCGTCCAGCGTTCTCCGGGAGCCGGATGCGGGCTCGGCGAGGGCATGATCGGGCCAGACAAAGCCGCGCGGTCACGTGACGTGACGTTCCGGAGAGACCCGACGAACGAACACCGGGCAGCGCTCGGCAGCCGGTAACTCGAGCTTCTTGGGGCGGAACAACTCCATGCCGATCCGAGGCTGGCGGCAGAAGCCCAGGACCTCATAGCCCGTGTCGTCGATAAACGGAGACGGCTCAGCCTCGAAGTACCGGCAGTCGGGACACTGTCGGGCGAAGTAAGGCCAGCTACCCGCGGTCATGAGCCGCTCCCCGGTTCGAGGTCGGCGGCGCCGGGGCCTCCGAGCCGCCGTGCGACGATCAGGATCGGCGGGATCGCTGCCACTTGGGCCGCGACTGCGAACGCGACCACCACCGCGAGGGACACGCTGAACAGTCCGCCGATCGCCGTGCTGCCGAGAAACCAGGCAATTCCATATGCGCCGGTGAACAGACCGTACGCCGACGCACGGCGGTCGGGCGAGACCATCGGCGCGACCGCGGCCGGAATGATCGACTCGTGCACGCCCATCCCCAGCCCCCACAGGCACACCCCGATGAGGCTGGCCCAGAACCCACCAAGAAAGGCCAGCGGGGCGTATGCGGCCGCGATCAGCGTGAGGGGGACGAGCATTCCGATCCCGTGGCGATCGAATAGACGGCCGAACACCAGCGAGCCGGTCCCGCTGACCGCCATCGCGGCGGCATAGAAGACCGGGGTAAGGTCGGCGTGGACAGTGCCCGAACGCTGGAAGTGGTACGCGATGATTGGGAAGTCGGCGAAGCCCACGGCCACGAGCGCCGCGCCGGCCAGGTATATCCAGAACACGCCTGGGAGTCCTTCGGTGGCGACGTGGGCGGGGCCGGCCTCGAGGTCCTGCGGCCGGGGATAGAGGAACCGGGCGACGGCGAGTAGCGAGAGCATGATCGCGGCCGGGACCGCGAGGGCGGCGAAAGCGGTCTTGTAGTCGTGGTGGCTGGTGGCGAGGATCAGCGCGATGAGCAGTGGACCGAACATCGCTCCGAACTGGTCGAGCGCTTCGTGGATACCGAATCCCCAGCCGTAGCCCATCTCCCTGGCCGCGTGCGAGAGCATCGCGTCGCGCGGCGGGTTGCGGATTGCCTTCCCCACCCGTTCGAGGATGATCAGCAGCGCCGCGACCTGCCAGCTCCCGGCGAGCGCGAGCAGCGGAACCGCCGACATCTGCAGCACATAGCCGCCGATCGTGATCGGCCAGTACAAGCCGGTGCGATCCGCGCCGCGGCCTGAGAAAAGCCGCAGACCGTATCCGAGCAACTCGCCGAAGCCGGTGATGATGCCGATCGCCAGAGCGCCGGCGCCGAGTAGACCGAGGTACTGGCCGATGATGCTGCGCGAGCCCTCGTAGGTGAAATCGGCGAAAAAGCTCATCACGCCGACCATGAGGACGAACTTGACGGCAGGCGAGAACCGCGCTGGCCGCCGCGGCCGGCGACCACCGTCAGAGGTCAGATCGTCGGCGGCGCGGGATTCAGTCGGCTCCATCGAACTCCTCGACGGCGTGGGCAATCACACCAGAGGCCATCAGCCCGAAGGCGGTTCACGCGCGGAGCCTCATCGCGCCTTCTCGCACGATAGCGGCGAAGGCGGATCGCAGGAGCGGCGGGCGCCGCCGCCAGTCCGAGCATCGATCTCGCCGGCCGCGGCATAGGATCCAGGGGATGGTGGATCTTCGCGCTGCCGTCGCCACGGTGGTGGATCGGTGCCTGGGCATCCAGCCCGGCGAGGACGCGCTCGTCCTCGTCGATCCCAGGACCAGCGCGATCGGTGAGGCGCTCCGCCAAGCGGCGGCGGAACGCGGAGCGGATGCGGTGCTGACGATCATGGACGAGCGCGCCACGGACGGCACGGAGCCGCCGCCTCCCGTCGCCGGTGCTCTCTGTGCCTGTCATGTCTACATCGCCGCGACGAGCAGATCGCTCAGCCATACCGCAGCCCGTAAGCGAGCGACCGACGCCGGGATTCGCGGGGCGACCATGCCCGGGGTGACCGCCGAAATGCTCGGGCGGGTGATGGCGGTCGATTTCGACACCATGGCTGCGCGATCGAGAGCCGTCGCTGAGCTCTTGACGGCCGGGAAGGTTGCGCGCGTCACGTGCCCCCGTGGGACCGACGCGACACTCGACCTCACCGGTCGCGTCGCAATAGCCGATGACGGAGACCTGACCGCGCCGGGTGCGTTCGGCAACCTGCCCTGCGGTGAGGCGTTCATCGCGCCCCGGGGTGGAGACGGGAGGATCATCGCCGCGAGCCTGGCTCGGCTAGGTCTGTCGGACGAACCCGCGACCTTGACGCTCACCGAGGACAGGCTGGTGGCGGCCGAGCGTGGCCTCGGCCCCGAGTACCTCCGCCTGCTGAGTGCCCATGGACCGCTCGGAACGAACCTCGCGGAGCTCGGAGTCGGGACAAACGAGAAGGCCCAACTCACCGGCAATGTTTTGGAGGACGAGAAGATCCTCGGCACGATCCACGTCGCCTTCGGGGCAAGCGCGGGAATCGGGGGAACCGTGTCGGTTCCGATCCATCTCGACGCGGTGGTCATCGAGCCGAGCCTGGACATCGACGGGGTCCGGGTCCTGGACGGGGGACGGTTCGTGCTCGGCGAGACGCCGGCGCGACGCGCCTTCGATACATAGTCGGCGCGATCACTCGCGGCGTCGAGTACGCTTTTGACTCGAGCGATGAGGCTCGCTCTGACCGCGGGAGTGTTCTCGCTGACGGCCTCTGTTTCATTGTCTGGAGGTCTTGGCGATGCCGAACATTGCGCTGTTCATGGTGGGTCTCGGAGCAGGCTTGGGGTTGATGACGCTCGGGCTGGCCATCCGCAGGGCCACGCGCGAGGAGCGGCTGCCCGAGGTCACCCGATCCGCGTTGCGCTGCTCGATGTGCGCCATCGACTGGCCGGCCAGCCCTCGCCACTACGGTCGGTGCCCATCCTGCCTGGGACCGACGGACCCGATCGGCGGCAGTCACGTGCAACCGCTCGATGGGGTCCAGGCACGCTCGATCCGACTTCACCACGAGTTCGAACGGTTCTACGCGGGTTGGAAGGGGGAAGATGCGGCCTGATCGCAGTCGAGGAAGCAGATCGGCGCGGCGGGTGCCCGGGTAGACTGTCGCGGTAGAGCGATGAGGCTCGCTCAGAACGCGGGGAACCGCTGATGGCCTCTACAAGGAGATCAACTTGGAGGTCCTCATGCCGTATCCCGCACGCCGTTCGGAAGCTTCAGGCGGCGACAACCACCCGCAATCGCCGACCGCGACAGCCGCTCGCGGCGACCCGGAACTCGCGGCGATCGCGCTGCTATGCCTGATGTTCGCGTGGCCGACCGATGAGCGCAAAGCACCGGAGCAGCGATCGGTCTGGCGATGAGCGCGATCGCCGGAACGCACGGGCGCCAAATCCTGGACAGCCGGGGCTATCCCACCGTCGAGGTCGAGGTGACACTCGTTGGGGGCCAGGTCGGTCGCTCGGCGGTGCCGGCCGGGTCCTCGACCGGCCGGCTCGAGGCGGCCGAGCTTCGTGACGGAGGTGACAAGTGGGCGTCGATGGGTGTCGGCGCGGCGGTGGAGGCGGTGCGTGGCGAGATCGCCGCCGCGTTGCGCGGACGCGATCCGCACGACCAAGCCGCGGTAGACGGGTTGCTGCTGGCGCTCGACGGAACCCGCGACAAGTCACGCTTGGGCGCCAACGCGATCCTCGCGACGTCGCTCGCTGTGGCTCGGGCGGCGGCTGCCGAGTCGGGCCTGCCGCTGTGGCGGTATTTGGCCGTCGAGCGACCACCGCAGCTGCCGGTGCCATTGCTCGATGTGCTTAACGGAGGCGTTCACGCGACAAACCGGCTCGACTTCGAGGAATTCATGATCGTTCCCGCCGGCGCGGAGACCTTCTCGGACGCGTTGAGGATCGGCGTCGAGGTGTTCCACGAGCTGCGCTACACGCTGCTGGGCCGGGGCCGCGGCGCGCTGATGGGGGCGGACGGCGGTTTCGCGCCTGATCTGGAATCCAACGAGAGTGCGCTCGAGACGCTGGTCGCCGCGATCAGAGCGGCAGGTTACGAGCCGGGCTGGGATGTCTGGATCGGCGTCGACGCCGCCGCAAGCCAGCTCCGGCAGGACGGAGGGTATGCGCTCGCGCACGAGGGGCGACAAATGTCCGCGCATGAGTTGGCGGCGTACTACGACGAGCTGGCCGACCGCTATCCGGTGCTGCTGCTCGAGGACGGGATGGGGGACGATGATTGGGAGGGATGGCAGGAGCTGACCGCGCATCTCGGCCGGCGCCTTGAGCTCGCCGGCGACGACCTGTTCGTGACCAGCGCAGAGCGACTGAGGGAGGGCATCGCCGCGGGAGTGGCGAATGCGATCGTGATCAAGCCGAACCAGGTTGGGACCCTCACCGAGACCCTCGAAACCGTGGCGCTGGCACAGGCGAGCGGATACAGCACGGTGATGGCACAGCGTTCGGGCGAGACGGAGGACACGAGCATCTGCGATCTAGCGGTCGCCACCGGGTCTGTCCAGATCAAGGCGGGCGCGCCCTCGCATGAGCGCGTGACCAAGTACAACCGGCTGCTGCGGATCGAGGAGACGTTGGGGCCGGACTCCAGGTTCGCCGGGCTGACCGCCTTCTATCCCGACAGATGGGAGCCGTCGGCATGACGCTGTCGGTGTCGATCCCGGGGCGCGAGTTGCGGCTCGAGCACCTCCTGCTGGACGTGAACGGCACGCTAACCGATCGTGGCGTGCTGATCGACGGCGTCGATGAGCGGCTAGATCGTCTGCGCGATGTCCTCGACATTCGATTGGTCTCAGCCGACACCTTCGGGACGCTGGATGCGATCGCCGAGCGGCTGCACGTCGGCGCCGTACGGGCAGCGACCGGCGAGGACAAGGTGTCGGCCCTCGACATGCTTGGCCGCGGATGCTGCACGGTGATCGGGAACGGAGCGAATGATGTACTCGTACTCGAGGCGGCCGCGCTCGGCTTTGCCGTCCTCGGGCCTGAGGGCGCAAGCGCGGCGGCGTTGCGCTCGGCCGACGTGGTCTGCGCATCGGCCGCCGACGCGCTGGACCTGCTGCTCGACCCCCAGGCACTGTCCGCCACGTTGCGGCCGTAGATCGATGCACTGGTGCTACTGCTGCTACCGCGTGAACCCTCTGTCGAGCGGTCCCTGTGTCCGCGCGGCCTGCGCGGCGCGATCGCCATCGCGGGGCACGAAGAACTGCGGGGCTGGCTCGAGCAGCTTGCACGGAGCGAGTCGTTCATGGTGCGCGCGGTGCACGGCGAGCGCTCGCGTGACTAGAAAGGAGGAGGCGTCGTGGTCGAACCCCCGCTCACCTGCATGATCGAAATTCCCAAGGGGAGCCGCAACAAGTACGAGTACGACTCCGAGCTCGACGGGATCAAGCTGGATCGCTTCCTCTCGGCGTCGGTCGTTTATCCGACGGATTACGGCTTCGTGCCCGAGACGCTCGCGCCCGGCGGCGACCCGCTGGACGTGCTCGTGTGCGTCTCCGAGCCGACGTTTCCGGGTTGTGCCGTCCTGACCAACGCGATCGGGCTGTTCAAGATGGAGGACGAGAAGGGGCCCGACGACCACGTGGTGTGCGTCCCCTGCGACGACCCGGGCTGGAACCAGCTAGACGACGTTGCCGATCTCCCCGCGCAACTGCGGGCTGAGATCGGCCACTTCTTCTCTGTCTACAAGGACCTCGACTCCACCAGGCATTCGAAGGTCAACGGCTGGGCCGATCGGGGTGCTGCCATCGCGCTGATCAGCGGGGCGCGATCGCGATTCCGGACCCAGCGCGCTGCCGGCCCGAAGGGTTCTTGACGGAACCGGGGTACGGGATGCGGCACGGCGACGAAACTCGGGCGGCCGGACTGAGTTACATTCACGGGGTGGGGGGTGGCCGCGCGGGAGAATGCCGCTGCGTCGCTCATTTGTTCTGGTGATGTCGGTCGAGCTGATCGCGGCTGTCGGGGCTGTCGGGGTTGCCGTGGCGCTGCCGCCAAGTGTGCGGTCACGAGCGCCGACGATCGCGCGCTCCGGGTAGACCACAACTTCACCACTCTCCGAAGCCGCGCGACAACGCACACCCGCACACTCAAGCAATCAGCGAGTGCTGCCGATCACTCTGCTATACAGAATGGTGCGCGATGAGGCTCGCGACGAAGCGCGGTGTCATGCCGCTGATGGCCTCTGTTACTGGTTCACTCCCTTTCTGGAGGTTCGTAATGGAGGCATATTCGCCTGCACGTGCGCCGATCATCATCGGTGGAGTCGTTGGCCGCATCTTCTCGCCCGGAGAGGGACATTTCGTCGGTGGTTGTGCCGGCGTTGTTCGCCTCAATGCAGCCGAACGTCGGCCGCTCGGTGGGTGCGTCGGCCAGACGTGCCACTCCGCAGACTGGCGGTTCGTCGGTGGTTGTGCGGGATTCGTCCGGGTGCACCTGCCGGAAGCCCACCTCGGTAACCAGCCCGATCCTCGAGCCCATCGAGAGCGCCGAACGGCGTGGGGCCAAGAGGCCATTGCGGAGGCCGCGGTCTGAGCGTCGGCGTCGGTGGGCACGCTACGGCCTGCCCCGACGCCTCGCCGGTCCCCGTCTGCGCCGCAGCCAGATGCAGAGCCTGGCGATTGGTGGCTTGATCCGATTGTCAAATCCAGACGGAGAGGGTGGAGGTGATCCACTCGGGGCGGTACAGCGCGCGTAAGCGCTGCCGAACCAGGGGTCAGACTAGGCCGATGGTTCGGCCCTCGGCGTCGATGTCGATGCCGAGCGCTGCGGGCTCCCTGCCGAGCCCCGGCATCTGGGTGATCTCGCCACACAGTGGTACGAGCCAACCCGCACCCGTGTACGCCCGGAGGTCGCGCACCGGCAACGTGAACCCCTCGGGCGCGTTTAGCAGGGTGGGATCGGCGGACAGCGACAGATGGGTCTTCGCGACCGATATCGGGAGTTCGGAGAGTCCTTCGCGAGTGAACTGCGTGATCTTCTCCTCGGCCTCGGGATAGAAGAACACATCACCTGCGCCATAGACGCTTCGAGCGACCGTTTCCACCTTGTCCTGAATCGCGTCGTCGTCGCCGTACAGTTGGCTAAAGCCGGCCGGTTGCGAGCAAGCCTCGACGACGGCCTCGGCCATTTCGACCGCGCCGCGCCCTCCCCTCGCGAAACCGTTGTTAACGCAGGCGGCGAACGCGCCGGCCTCGACCGCCAGTCGTCTCATGAGCTCGATCTCTTCGTTCGTATCCCCGACTCGACGGTTGACCGCCACCACGGCCGGCAAGCCGAACGTCTCGATGATCCTGAGGTGCCGTCGCACGTTCGCCATTCCGAGCGTGATCGCGTTGAGGCTGGCGCGGCGGCCGGCGTGTCCTTCCTCGCTGAGACGTCCGTGATGTTTGACGGCGCGTGCCGAGATCACCAGCACAGCGGCTGCCGGCGTGAGCCTCCCGACCCGACACACGACATTGACGAACTTCTCCATCCCCATGTCGGAACCGAAGCCAGTCTCGGTGACGACATACTCGCCTAAGTGCATGCCGACCACGTCGGCGATCAGTGAATTGTTGCCGTGATCGGTCATCCCGAGCGGCCCGCAGTGGACGAGCACGGGGTGACCCTCGAGCGTCTGGACCAGGTTCGGCTTGATGGCGTCCTTGAGCAGCACGGTCATCGCGCCCGCGGCGCGCAGGTCCTCGGCGGTCACCGGTTTCCCGCCATCCCGCGAATAGCCCGCGGTGACTCGGCCGAGCCTGCGGCGGAGGTCGCCGAGGTCCCGCGCGATTGCCGTTATCGCCATCACCTCAGAGGCGGCGGTGATGTCAAACCCGGTTTCGCGCGGATAGCCATTCGCCCGGCCACGCAGCCCGATCGTCATCCTGCGCAGCGCGCGGTCGTTCATGTCCACCGCGCGACGCCACGGTACCCGCAGGGCATCGATGTCATGAGGGTTGCCGTGTAGGATCGACGCGTCGATCATCGCCGCTAGGAGGTTGTTCGCGGCGCCGATGGCGTGGATATCGCCTGTGAAATGAAGGTTCAGTTCCTCCATCGGGACGACCTGAGCCCGGCCGCCTCCAGCGGCGCCGCCTTTCATCCCGAAGACCGGGCCGAGGGATGCCTGGCGCAGACAGGCGACTGGCCTCTTCCCAATAGCGGCCAACCCGTCGGTGAGGCTGACGGTCGTGGTGGTGTTGCCTTCGCCGCCGCGTGTCGGGGTCATCCCCGTGACACACACGAGCTTGGCCTCGGACGGTCGGCCGACGCGATCGAGGAGGGAGAGCGAGATCTTCGCCTTGTGCCGACCGTACGGCTCCAGCTCGTCAGGCCGGAGGCCGATTTGCTCGGCGAGCTTCTCGATCGGGATCAGCTCATGCTCCGGGGCGATCTCGAGACTGCGCTTCATCAAGCTCCGATCAAAGCCGACAGTGTCGATGGGCGGCCCGATGATCCCCGCGCCCTGACGTGCATCGCCCTCCAGCACGCTCTACCCCCGTGGCAGCGCTCGAGCGCTCTCAGCTCGACGTGCAATCGCGCCAGCTCGCGGCGCGTCAGGCGATCGGCGATGTTGTGCAGCTCGAACGGATCGGCCCGCAAGTCGTAGAACTCGCGCTCCCCGTCCGCGTACTCGACGTACAGGAACGAAGGTGTGCGCATCGCCTCGTAGGTGGTGGGGCTGCCGCTCGCGGGCTGCTGGTAGTCGGGGTCGTGTACGGACAGGGGGGAACCCCGATGCTCGATCAGCACGGCATTTCGCCAGCGCGGTCGGCGCTTCCCTTCGAGCAGCGGCAGGAGGCTGTGGCCGTCATCTGCGAGATTGCCCCCGCCGACCGCCGCGAACGTCTTGGCTAGGTCGACGTTCTCGGCCATCAGGTTGGTGGTCGCCCCGGCCGGGACCGATGGGCCGGTGACCACAAGCGGAACGCGAATATCGGTGTCGAACGCGGTCAGCTTGCCTGGCATCAAGCGGTACTCGCCCGTGTGTAGGCCGTTGTCCGAGCTGAACACCAGATAGGTGTCGCCTGAGAGCCCGTTGACCGCGAGCGCTTGCTCGATCTCCCCGATCATTCGGTCGACGGCCTGGACCGACTGGGCTCGGCGACGAAAGGTCCAGTTGATTCGAGCCAGCTGCGGACGCGTGAGGAGCGGATGCGGGGCCAGCCACTGGGGTGGGTGGGTGGGAAGGACGTCGAAGCTCCGAGGACGCGGTGCCTTGAGCCCGGGAAATTCCTGCCTGTCGACAGGCGCGGGGACGTACGGAGAGTGCGGCGCGAACGTGGCGAGCTCAAGAAAGAACGGGTTGTGGGCCCGGGCCGCAGCGTCGATGAACTCGACGCCCTTGCGCGCAAGCACGTCGGTCAGGTAGTCGGACGGCCGATGGCCGAAGCTCCGCAGGACCCCATCCTCGTTGAGCGTGTAATTGAACTCTCCGTAGCCCCAGCCCGCCACGTCCCATTGATTCCAGCCGGGCGGAACATAGGTGGCGGGTACGTCGGTGGCCGCGCCGTCGGCGAGGTGACCGGCGGCCTGCATGTAGCCGTTCAGGTACTTGCCCATCATCGCCGTGCGGTAGCCGGCGCGCTGGAGCGCCGTGGCGAACGTGTGCTGCTCCTCGCCTCGCCGATGGAACGCCTGGAACCCTCCGGTTGAGCCGAAGTTGCCGAACACGTGGGTGTCGTGCGGGAAGTTGCCAGTGAAGATCGACGCCCGCGAGGGGCAGCACAGCGAGTCCGACACGAAGTAGTTCGTGAACGTGAGGCCACGTCGTTCCATCGCGAGGACGTGCGGCATGAACCGGACCAGGTTCATCGATAGGTCGTCCGTGAGGACGAACACGATGTTGGGTTGGCGCGCGACGCGCGTTGGCGCGCTCGGGGGCGAGCCACCCACGGTCGGCGGGCGAGAGATCGACACGGGGGGTCTTGGCTTTGAAGCGCCACCGCCGCAGCCCGCCAGCGCGATGCACGCACACGCGAGCAGCCCTATCGCGAGCAGGCGAGGAGACCGGCTGGCACGGCAGGAGTCCGAGGCTGGCTGAATGAGGACCTCCACTGGATCGGTAGCAGTCGGGTAGAGGCCATCAGCGGGCGCCCCGCGGTCCGAGCGAGCCTCATCGCTCGAGTCGATCGTATCGATCGGAGTCACGCGGCGACCCGCTCGTAGGGTAGGGGCGGCGGGTGTTGGCCCCGCTATATTCCGTGCGGCTTGTGCAGTGCGGCGATGGAGTTCGCCGGGTCAGGTGGCCGAACCGCCTTCGGGCTGATAGCTCCTACGCACACCGTGTTCGCACGTCCGCGTAGGAGCCCAGCTCGGAACAATCATGCTGCCGTCATGGGGAATTCAGGTCTGCCAGGTGTTGGCCCTGCTCGTGTTCGCCCCGCTGATCAGCGGAGTGATCGCGAAGGCGGAGGCGCGGGTCCAATGGCGAGTCGGGCCGTCGATCTTCCAGCCCTACTACGACATCTGGAAGTTCTTCCGCAAGGAGTCGGTCCGTCCTGAGACCGCCTCACCGTTCTTCGAGCTGGCGCCGCTGATCGCGTTCGCCTCGTACTGCTCGATCGCACTGCTGATCCCGGTGCTGACGAACTTCCCCCTCCCGCTGGGCACCGCCGGCGACATCCTCGGCGGCGCACTGCTGTTCGGACTGGCCGGCTTCGTCACTGCGTTGGCGGGCGTCGATTCGGGCTCGGTCTACGCCGCGCTCGGCTCGAGCCGTACCCAGTCGGTGGCGACGCTGGTCGAGCCCACCCTGATCTTCGTGTTCTTCACGGTCGCGCTGGTGACCAGCACCGACCTGCCATACGCGCTGAACGCCACGCTCTCGCACTCCTCCTCGGAATATTTCCGGCCCAGCCATCTGCTGGCGACGGCCGCGTTCTTCGCGATGCTGCTGGTCGACACCGGCCGGGTTCCAATCGAGAGCCAGGGATCGACGCTCGAGTTCGGGATGATCGACGAGGCCCGCCTGTTCGAGCACTCCGGGCCCGCGATGGCCCTGTTCCGTTGGTCGTCGAGCATGAAGCAGTTCCTGCTCTACGTCGTGTTCCTCGATGTGCTCGCGGTGCCGTGGGGATTGGCCGCCACGCGGTCCGTGGGCTCGGTCGCCGCCGGTCTCGGCTGGCTGTTGGTGAAGATGGTGGGGCTCGGCTTGGTAATGGTGGTGATCGAGTCGAGCTTCGCCAAACTCCGCCTGTTCCGCATCCCGGACTTCATGGGCGCCGGCTTCGTGCTCTCGGTGCTGGCCATCCTCGTCTTCTACCTGGCGAACGGCTGAGCTCTCGTGCACGCCGCTCCGCACTATGACTTCGCGCACGCCACCGCCGCACTGATCGCGATCGCCATTCTGCTGACCGGGCTGGCGCTTCTGGCGGTCAAGCAGGTCCACGAGCAGGTGCGGGTATACGCGGTGCAGTCCGTGTTCGCGGCCGGCTACACGCTGTTGATCGGCGTGGACCGAGGGGATGCCGCATTGATCGGGCTCGCTGCGCTGACGGCGCTGATCAAGGTCCTGCTGATCCCGATCTCCATCGACCGGCAGATCACCCGGCAGGTGTCGGAGCACGAGGTCCCGCTCGTCGTGCAGGTGCCGATGTCCCTGCTCGTCGGGGTGACGCTGGCCGGCCTGGCCTACTGGTCGGCCTCTGCGCTCCCCATCCACGGGGCGCTGCTGCCCACGCCCGCCCTCGGGATGCCGCTCGCGCTGGTGCTCGTCGGGTTCTTCTTCATGATTACCCGCCAGAACGTGATCAGCCAGATCGTCGGGCTGTTGATGCTCGAGAACGGGGTGTTCCTGGCCACGGTGGCGATCGCTCCTGGTCTGCCGTTCGTGATCGGCTTCCTGCTGCTGCTCGACCTGCTGCCGGCGGTTCTGTTCTATGGGGTGTTCGCACGGCTGATCGCGGCACGCGCAAAGGGCACGAGCATCGAGGACATGGCGGTCCTACGGGGCTGATGGCGGTCTGGCTGCTCATCATGCTCGCGCTGCCGTTCGCGGCGGCCGCCGCCACGCTGGTCCTGGGCGACCACCGTGTCAGCGGCTGGCTGTCGGCCGCGGCCGCCGTGGGCTCGTTCGCCACCGCGCTGGTGGCGGTGTTCGCCTACCACGTCGCGCGGGGGCGGCACGCACTCACCGGCAGCTTTTTCCTCGACGGCCTGAGCGGAGTGTTCCTGATCGCGGTGGCGTTCGTCTACGCCGTCGTGGCGATCTACTCGGTGGGATACCTGCTCCCCGGGATCGGCCACATCCGGCTGCGACGGTGGTACTGGCCGCTGCTCGACGTGTTCGGGCTGGCGCTGCTGGCTACGCCGATCGTGGCCAACCTCGGTGTGCTGTGGGTGGCGGTCGAGCTGACCACCGTGGTAAGCGCTTTACTGGTCACCGCCGAGGGCTCGGACGAGTCGCTCGAGGCCGGGTGGAAGTACATCGTGATCGGGTCCTCCGGCCTCGCTGCGGGACTGTTGGGGATCGTGCTGATCTACGCCGCCGGGGTGCCGAGCCTTGGCGATCACTACGCGCCGACGTACTCGATGCTGGCGCACGCTGGCCCGCATCTGACGCCCTCGCTCGTTCGTACCGGGTTCGCGTTCGTGCTGGTCGGATTCGGCACCAAGGTGGGCCTTGTGCCGATGCACGCCTGGCTGCCGGACGCTCACTCCGAGGGCCCCAGTCCGGTCAGCGCGATGCTCTCCGGAGCGCTGCTGGCCGCGGCTCTTTATGCGGTGCTCCGACTCGGCGCGGTTACGCAACTCGCGGTCGGCCCGACCTACGTGCACGTGCTGTTGCTCGTGTTCGGCGGCTTGTCGCTACTCCTGGCGGCGTTCTTCGCGCTGCGACAGACCAACTACAAACGCCTGCTCGCGTATTCGTCGATTGAGCACATGGGGATCGTGTCGCTCGGCATCGGCATCGGCGGGCCGATCGCGGCCTACGGCGCGTTCTTCCACGTGCTCGTGCACGCGGCCGCCAAGACGCTGGCATTCTTCGGCGCCGGCGGCGTGCTGAGCCGCTACGAGACCCGTGACGCCGATGAGGTAAGGGGAGTGATTCGGTCGGCCCCGTTCACCGGCGCGATGGTGCTGCTAGGGGCGCTGGCGATCACCGGCGTACCGCCGTTCGGAATCTTCCGCTCCGAGCTGCTGATTGTCACAGGTGGCTTCTCGCAGTCGAAGTTTGCCCTGGCCGGTCTGCTGGTGGTGCTGGCCAACGTCGCGTTCGTCGGGGTCTACCAGGTGTTCCATCGGATGGTCCTATCGCCGGGCGAGCCGACGGCCGCAAACCGGACGCGCCTGCACCGTCCGGAGCACCCGATGATGGCGACCGCGATGCTCGTGAGCCTCGTCGTGGTTCTGGTGCTGGGGCTGTGGATCCCAGGTCCGCTGGACCGATTGCTCCACAGTGCCGTGGCCGTGATCGGGGGACGGCTGTGATCATCCTGCAGGACCGCACCGTCGAGGCGGGTGCGCTCGCGCTCGAGCTCGAGCGTTTCGGCGGGCGACTGATGATGCTGTTCGTTGCGGATCCCCGCGACGGCGGGCGGGAGCTGTGCGCGATCGTGCGCGCCGGCGAGGAGACGATCAGGTTCCGCGCTCCCCTGGACGGCCATACCTATGCCGCAGTCACGCCGAGGGTTGCGGCCGCGCACTGGTTCGAGCGCGAGATTCACGATGTCCACGGGATCACGCCCGAGGGCCACCCCCGCCTGGAGCCGCTCGTTCGGCATGTCCCCGAAGAGGGAGAGGTGCAGCTGCCCGAGCAGCAAGACGATCGCCTCGAACACCGCGGCGCGGAGCGGCTCGCTGGTCCCGGTGTGTTCGTGATCCCTTACGGGCCCGTTCGATCGGGCGTGGTCGAGACGGCGCAGTTCTTGGTCCAGACTGGAGGCGAGGATGTCGCTTACTGTGCCCAGCGACTGTTCTTCAAGCGCCGCGGCGCAGAGCGACGTATCTGCGAGGTCCCACTCGACCTCGCGATCCTCGTCGCCGAGCGCGTGTCGGGCACCTCGAGCGTCGCCCATGCCCTCGCGTTCTCGCACGCACTGGAGTCGCTCGCCGGGACCGAGGTGCCGGCGCGGGCCCAGGCGATCCGGCGGATCCTGGCCGAGCTCGAGCGGCTCTACAACCATCTCGAGGTCACCGTGCGCGAGTGTGAGGACGCGGCGTTGTCGGTCGCCCAGGCTCAGTTCGCGGCACTGAAGGAGCGCCTGCACCGACTCGCCGGCGCGGTAGTCGGCAATCGTTATCTCCGGGGTGCGGTCGTGCCGGGTGGCACCCGGATCGATCTCGACGCCTCCGCGATCGACCTCGTTGGCACCACGCTTGCCGCATGGGAGCGCGATTGGCTGCGTGTCCTGGCGATGCTGCTGCGGACCGACTCGTTTCTGGATCGGTTGGTCAGCGCCGGCCCGCTGTCCGAACAGGACGCGCGCGACTTCGCCTGCGTCGGGCCGGTGGCTCGAGGCTCCGGGATCGACATCGACACGCGCCGCGACCTGACCTACGACGCTTACCCGGATTTCGCGGTGGCGCGTCACTCCGACGGGGACGCCATGGCGCGCATGGAGGTGCGATTCCATGAGGTGTCATCGTCGCTTGAGCTCATCCGAGAGGCAGTGGCATCGCTCGCGCCCGGCGCGACGCGCAACGTGCCGGGCCCATTCGTCCGTGACAGCGCGCTCGGCGCCGCGGAGTCCGCGCGTGGCGAGACGCTCTATTGGCTGGCCGCCGACGGGCCGCAAGTGCTGCGCCAATGCAAGCTGCGCGCGGCGTCGTTCGTGAACTTCGGCGTCTTCAACCGCGTGTTCGACTCGCAGGTGCTGACCGACTTCTCGTTCATCGAGCACAGCCTGGGGCTGTCCCCGGCGGGGTGTGACGCATGATCCGCTGGTTCCTGCGCGGCGTGACGCGCCCCCGGATCACCACCCGATATCCCCGTGCCGTCGAGCCGGCGCCACCCGCGTTCCGGGCCCGGGCGCTGCTCGATCCCACGACGATCAGCCCGCACCAGGCGTGGCACGCCGCACAGGTCTGCCTGCCAAACGCGCTGACTCTCGACTACCAGGACCGGCTCCAACTCGACGCCAGCCGCTGTATCGGCTGCGGCCTGTGCGTCGAAGCGGCCGATGGCGGCGCAGTGACGCTCGACCCCGACTACGAGCTGGCCGTACGAAGCCGGGACCGCCTCGTAATCGGCCCCGAAGCCCGCCACCCCGAGATGCCGGCGCCGCCGCTCAAGGGCGCGTTCCGCCGGTCGCTGCACATCCGCCACGTCGATGCGGGCTCCGATGGCGCGGTCGAGCAGGAGATCGCGGCGCTGCTGGGCCCCTACTACGACATGCATCGGCTCGGGTTTTTCTTTACCGCGAGCCCGCGTCACGCCGACATCCTGCTGGTCACCGGCCCGGTGACGCGGCCGATGGAGGAGCCGCTGCGCCGCACCTACGAGGCGATGCCCGAGCCCCGGGTGGTCGTCGCGGCCGGCACGGATGCCTGCAGCGGCAGCATCTGGACCGGTCCCGAGGTTCTGGGTGGGGTTGACCGGGTGATGCCGGTCGACGTCTACATCCCGGGTGACCCGCCCAGCCCGATCGCCCTTCTCCACGGGCTCCTGCTCGTCGCCGGGCGCACGCACGAAGCGTCCGCGCCGCGCAGGCAGGACGAGACGCGGGCCCCGGCCGCTCGTGCCGGCGGAGGTTAGCGATGAGCTCGCTCGCGATCCTGATGATCATCGGCAGCGGAGGACTGGCGCTGTCCTCCGGCCTGGCGGTCTTGCGCGCGGTCGCCGCGTGCCGACTGGGCGTCCTGGCCGCCCTCGCGGGCTCGGTGGTGCTGTCCGCCGCGGGCTTCGTGGCCGTGTTCGACCAGCCGCTGGTGTGGCAGCCGTTTCATTGGTTCGGTCTGGGACGGGGTGGGGTGCAGGTCGACCAGCTCGCGGGGCTATTCCTCATCTTGGCGGGCCTGGTATCCGCTCCGCTGTTTCTGGCCGCCGGGACACACGGCCCGCGCGCGGCGCGAGTGCTTCGCCCGCTGCTCGTGCTGTGTGTGCTCGGGGTGATCGTGGTCGACAACGTGTTCGAGTTCCTGATCCTGTTCGAGCTCACGGTTGTGGCGATCTACGCGCTGATCAGCGTGCGCTACGAAGACGAGCGTGCCCGTCGTGCCGCCGCCCTCACCCTGACGCTGGCCAAGTTGGGCGGGGGAGCCGTCCTTGCCGGGCTCGTTCTGCTCGGTGTGGAGGCGGGCAGCTTCTCGTTCGAGCAGCTGAGCCACCTCGCTCCCCATCTGCCTGCGGCGGTGCGGGGAGTCTGCTTCGGACTGCTGTTCGCGGGGTTTGGGGTCAAGGCCGCGTTGATTCCGCTCCAGACGTGGCTGCCGGGGGCTTACGGGGGTGCTGACGCCGACAGCTCGGGCTTCGTGGCCGCGGTGTCGCTCAACGTCGCCTTCTACGCCATGCTGCGGGTCTGGTTCGGCTTCCTCGGCCATCCCGCCGTGTGGTGGGCGGTGGTCGCCCTGCTCGTCGGTGCGTTGACCGCGTTGATCGGAATCTTGGGCGGCGTGCTACAGCGCGAGTTCCGGCTGTTCGTCGCCTATTCGTCGATCGAGAACTCGGGGCTGATCGTCACCGACCTGGGCCTTGCTCTGATGGGCAAGGCCCAGCATCGGCCGGGATTGCTCGGATTGGGGCTGATCGCCGCGACGTTTCAGGTCGCCGCCCACAGCATCGCCAAGGGCGGACTGTTCGCTTCGGTGGCCACCGTTGAGCACAGCACCGGGACAAGCGACATGGAGCGTCTGGGCGGCCTGTACCGGCGGCTGCCTGCGGCGGCGGTCGCAACCCTGGCGGGTGGCGCGGCCCTGGCCGCGCTGCCGCCGTTCAGTGGCTTCGTATCCGAATGGCTCGGGCTGGAGGCGCTGATGCAGGGTTTCCGGGTCAACGGCGTGGGATCTCACCTCGCCATCGCGGTGGCGGGCGCGCTCGTCGCCCTGACCGCTGGGCTAGCCGCGCTTGCGTTCGTACGGGCGACCGGAATGACGTTTCTCGGCATGCCGCGAGATCGCTCGTTTGAGCCGTCGCCGGAGTCGGGGGCTGCGCGCAGCGGCATGGGGTTCCTCGCGACCGCATCCCTCGCGGTCGGGATTGCCGCGCCGTGGGTCGTGAAGGTGCTCGAACATGGCCTATCACCGGTCGGCGGAGCGGCCGCGATCGGTCACATCAGCCAGCCGGGCTGGCTGATCGAGCCCGGCTACGCGGGATTCGCCAGCATCAGCCCAACGGTGCTCGCGCTGTCGCTGACGGGGTTCGCTCTCGGAGCCGCTGGGCTTCGGTATCTCGCCAGCCTCCGTCGTGCGAGGCGCGTGCCGGTCTGGGCCTCGGGAGTCACGGTGTCCGGACGGCGAGTCCAGTACACGGCGATCGGCTACGCGAACATGGTCCGGGTGATCTTCAACGTGGTCTACCGCGTGCGGACGCAGCTGCGCACCATTGGCGATCAGCGCTTCCCCGAGCGCTTGAGCATGATCCGCGCCGATCCACGCCTGTTCGATCCCGGCTGGCTCTATCGGCCGATCACCGGCGCGTTCCTGCGCGCCGCTGAGGTCGCGCGCAACATCCAGGCCGGTCCGCTTGGCCTGTATCTGCTGTACCTGCTGCTTGCGTTTGTGGCGCTGCTGCTGATCGCTCCGAGACTCGGGTGAGCGTCGCCGCCACAGTCCGAGTCCGTTGAACTGTTAAGGGCTCTCTCGCTGAGTGCGACGTCTAACTTGTCGGCGCGCGCCTCACGTTCCCGAGCCACCGTGGTTCGTTTGGCCATCCGGCCACAGCGTCGGTGGCGATGTGCTCGAGGATCGGTGGCATGATCGACTTGGCTTCTGGAGAGTCGAGCGCAACCAGCGCGCTGCCCTCGATCGCGGGCTGGTCCTGCCGCGGTTCAGCGAGCCAAACGAGGTTCAGGTCGTGCGCGCCGTAGCTGCCGACGACTTCGGCCACGTAGAGCAGCCGCTCCGGAACGACGTCCAGGCCGGTCTCCTCCACCACTTCGCGGACTAGCGCGTCAGAGATCGACTCGCCGTCCTGCACTCGGCCGCCGGGAAGTAGTACGTGCTCCACCCCCTGGCGACGCTCGCGCGACACGAGCAGCTTGCCGCCTTGGAGGACCACGGCTCGGACTTTGACCTTCATCGACGCTCCTCCGGTTCGGCCGCCGATTGGGCTGGCGGAGGCCAGCCGGCGGTGAGGAAGATCGCACGCCGCCACGAGTCGCGTTCTGGGCCCTTCCGCTCGTGCCGGTATTTGTCATCGTGCTTGCGCACGTGTTCGCGCAGCTCGTGGAGCAGGGAATCGGTGGCGCGCTGCTGCACGTCCAGCAGTAACTCGCGATCACTGCGCGTACGAGCGACGTGCCAGGTCAGCTCGAAGTGAGGGAAGCAGAGGCCGGAGGAGGCCTTGAACTGCTCCCGATATCCGTTGCTTGCCGCGACCATGTCGAGCAGGTACAGCGCGTTCCGGGAGAGGTAATCGTCGCGGCTGGCGCACGCCGGGCACGGTGCTGGTTTGAACGCTGCGTCCGGTGAGAGATCCTGGAGTTGGTCGACGACGCCGGCGAATGTGTCAGCGAGCAGGACGCTGATGCTCAGCGTCGTCTTCATGTCCTCGACGTCGATGCGACGCAGCATCTCGATGTGCCCGGCGCAGAAGCCGAACGCGCGCGTGACTTCCTCTACGGCGCCCATGTCGTTGCTCTGCTCGTCGTAGAAGTGCCAGATGTACTCGCGGTCGGCTTTGTGAGCCACCCGGCACAGGGGGCACATGTCGTTGGCGAGACCCTGGCGAAGCCAGCTCGTCACCACGCCCGACGGGGCTTGCCGCGCGACTCCTCTATTCGGCAGCCGTGACGTGCCATTCGACGCTTCGGCTTGCCGCAGGCGGCGCAGCTTCATCGTGAGACCTGCCTGACCTCAGGGGATCGCCGGTAGCCGGGCGCCGGTCCATGCCGCCTCGCGCGAACCAGCCCGAGCTCGGCGGCCCAGTGCCCGGTCCCTCGGTACTGGCAGGCCGCGTTGTAGAGCGCGGACTTTCCGGCCTGGAGGAACTCGCGCTCGGTCGGCCACGTGGTCCGGCCCCGGCAGAACGCCTCAAGTTCAGCACGGATCCGGTGGTCCGTCCAGATCCGCGGCCGCGAGATCCCCGCGCGCGGTGGCGGCTCGCGCCCCAGGCGGCGAGCCCAGTAGGCCGTGCCACCGCGGTGGGCGATGGCGGTGGCGAGGCCGAACACACCCAGTCGTTCGAGCTCGCGACGCGTGGGCCAGGTGTCACGCCCGTCGAGCGCCTTGCGCAGTTCCGTCTCGATGCGTTCGTCGGTCCAGGCAAGCCTCGAGCCGAATTTCAGGTTCTGTAGCGGTAGGCCGAACTCGCCCGCCCACCGTTCCGGCCCCCCCAGGCGGCGGACCGCATCGCGCAGCGCCGTTTGGCCGGCCGCCTCGAACTCGAGCCGGCTCGGCCAGCGGTCCCAGCCGCGGAGGAACTCCTCCAGGTCGCGTCGGACCCGATCCTCGGTCCAGCGCGGCGCGTACCCGGGCTTGCGCTCGGGATACGGCAGCTTGAGACGCTTCGCCCACAACCGAGCGCCGCCAGACTTCGTCACTTCGTCGCGCAGCTTCTGGCGACCGGCTCGCTGGAAATCGCGGTAAGACGGCCACTCCGGGACGTCCTGAAGGAACTCCTCGAGCTCCTGGCGGATACGGGCCTGCGTCCATCCGGGCTCCGATAGAGCCTTGCTCGCCCTACTCATGACGTTGCCGGGGTGGTCGGCACGGCTACCGAGTTCATGCAGTCGCGCACGACGTCTTCGGCTTCGACCCGCTGCACCCAGAGCTCGGGCCGCAGCGCCAGCCGGTGCGCGAGAGCCGGAACGGCCACCGACTTGACGTCGTCGGGCACCACGAAGTCGCGCCCATCGAGCAGCGCCTTCACCCGCGCCAGCTTCATGACCGCCAGCGTTCCGCGGGGACTCGCTCCGACCTGAACGCTGGGGCTCTCGCGTGTCGCCGTGACGAGCGTGACGATGTACCGGCCGACCGCCTCAGACACGTGAACCTGTTCGGCCGCGTGCTGCATCCGGACCAGCTCGTCGCGATCCACGACCGGCCGCAGTTCGGCCTCATCCTCGCGCCGCTCCAATCGACGCGCGAGGATGTCCCATTCGTCGTCCGGCGACGGGTAACCGACGCGCATCCTGATCAGGAAGCGGTCCAGCTGGGCCTCGGGCAGCGGGTAGGTGCCCTCGTACTCGATCGGGTTCTGGGTGGCGAGCACGAGGAACGGCCGCTCCAGCGGTCGCGTGCGGTCTTCGGTGGTGACCTGGCGCTCTTGCATCGCCTCGAGGAGCGCGGCCTGAGTCTTCGGCGGGGCACGGTTGATCTCATCGGCCAGCAGAACGTTGGTGAACACCGGCCCGGGGCGGAACTCGAACTCTGAGGTGCGCTGGTTGAAGATCGATGCCCCGGTTACATCGGACGGCATCAGGTCCGGCGTGAATTGCACGCGTGAGAACCCGGTGCCGGTAACCGTCGCGAACGAACGCGCGATCAGCGTCTTGGCCAGACCCGGGTAGTCCTCGATCAGCACATGGCCATCGGCCAGCATCGCGCACAACGCCAGCTCGAGCTCCGGGCGCTTGCCCACCACCGCCCGCTCGATCTCGTCGAGCACACGGCCCGCGCGAGCCGCCACCTGCTCCAGCATCTGCTCAGCCGTGCCCGTCACCGCTGCTCCCATCGGGTCGTCCACCCGAGGCATCGCCTCGTTCGCCGATCGGCGCCGGCCCACCTTCGAACACCCGGCCGTCGATCTGGGCCAAGCCGCGGAGCCAGCCATCTTGTTCGGGCCCGCTTGACTCATGCCGGAACGCCCAGGCGTACTTCCGGGCGGTCTCCTGCACCTCCCAGGCGATCAGCGCCAGGCGAGCGTCTGCGTGCTGCCGGGCCACCCTCGCGGCCGGACCCTCGGGCACTCGCCTCGCGTGCCGGACACACAGCCCGTGGCCGTGCTCGTACCAATCGCGAATCGGCGCGAGGGCAAGGGAGGCCACGACCAGGTCGTGCTGCGCGTGTTCGATGCCGTCCCGCGCGTGGCACGCGGGGCAGTAGGGCGCGGCGCGCAGTTCGCCCAGAAGATGCTCCAGCGCGTCGCTGTTCGCGCGCCGGCGACGCCGCTCGGGAATCGGCGTCTGGGCTAGGCGCGCGAGGAAGCTCTCCAACTGGGCGATCCTCGTCGCCCGCTTGCGTTGCGCAGCTCCGTTCCACGCGACGGACGAGTCGGCGAGCGCCGCATCGTGCAGATGGCTAGCGCACATTTCTCCAGGGTCGGTACCGAGCGACGGGTCATCCTGCGCCGAATCCACCACGAGCCACTGGAGGTAGTCGCGGCCGGCGATTCCGGCACCGAGGCAGACCGGGCACGCATCGATCTCGAGTCGCTCCTGGAGTCGTTCCACCGTCGAGCCCGTCGCAGAAAGGTGCGGCAGCCGGTCCCGCCACATGGCTCGCCGCGGCGCGTCCGCGTCGACCCCGGCAAGAAGCCCGACAAGCGTGATGCCGGCGAAGTCATAGAGGCTCCTGAGAAGTCGCTCGGCGAGCACCCTGAGCGTCGAGGGGTCGGTTCCCGGAAGCGCGTCGAGGAGGTGCACCAGGCATAGGCCATCGTGCTCGGCATATAGACGAGCGAGCGCGGGATCGCGGAGCCCGTCGACGAGTAGCGTGCGGGCATGACGGACGGCAAAGGTGGCCGAGTCGCAGGCCGGGCAGGAGCTGATCTGCGATTCGCCTCTCAGTGCGAGCCCGGCGCCTGCGAGAGCCTCACGCATCACGATCGTCGTGACGTGACCCTCGCCGACGCCCTCGAGCAGCCGCCGCGAGTGCGCAGGGCACATCCCCATGGCGGCGCGAAGTTGCGCCTGCACCTCGGCCGTGGTGTGGCTCTCGATCTCAAACCACGAGAAGAAGCTTCGCTCGGTCTCCGCGACGTAGCGGCAGCTCGGACAGCCGGGTTCCGTAAGCAACCGCTCGAGCTCCGAGAGGACGCGCCGCGATTCCGCCTGACGCCTGGAAACCGCGCCGACGGCGGAAGCGCCGGTCTGGGAGGGCGAATTCCGAGTGCTCTGCCTGTCGTCCGTGCTGATCACCTCCTGATCACCTGCTCGCGGCACCCGGGAGGGGCACCGTAGAAGCCATCAGCACCGAGAGGCGCGGTCAACGGCGAGCTTCATCGCCAGCATTGAGGATAGTGCAGGCGCGTCAGACAGTCGTCAGCCGAGGTCCACGCGACCCTACATCCACGCCCCTGACTGCGCGTCGGATCACGAGCCAGGCCGCCGACGCGGCGAGCCGAGCTGACTGGCCCAGTACAAGATGCGGCCCGCCCGACTCGCGGCGCGGTACAACAGGCCTTTCACGGCCTCCAGAAACTCCCGCTCGGGGGCCAAAGAAGACGTCACGCGCGGAAGCGGTCGCGGAGACGCTCGGCCACGTCCTCGGGCGAGAGATCGACCGCGCCTTCCCAGTGCAGGCGCTCCAGGAAGGTGGAGTCGGAGCGGTAGAACGGCTTGAGGTTCGAGCGGCAGGCGATGCGGAGGTTCAGCGGGTAGCCGGCGCTCCCCGGCGGCGCACCGTACATGGCGAGGTTGAAGCTCTCATAGCCCATGTCGGCATAGGCGCCGAGCGTGAGCGTCAGCCCGTGGGCCAGCTCGGCGATCAGGTCGTCGTCGAGCTCGGCAGGCGAGGAGACGTCGCGGACGAATGCGCGCAGCTCGGCCGGCGCGATCGGGGCGAAGCTCACCAGCCAATCGACTCGCCCCGTGTTCGCGAGAAACCGCTCGTCCGAGCGCCGCTCGGTGTCCAGGTAGTCGTCGAAGCGCTCGGCGGGCACGTCTGCCAGGTGGCGCTGGATGGTGGTCGGAGTGGAGTCGACGATCCCCTGCAGATGCGGATGAAAGAGTGAGCTGCCCGCCGGGAGCATGTGGTTGGCGTTGATCGACGCCCACTGCGAGCCCGGCTCGGCTGCCATGACCGCCCTTGCGTATCGGACCTGGGTTGACAGATTGTCCGCCATCAGCTCCTCGGTGATCCGACCCAACGGGAGGTAGTGGAGCCGAGGCGAGTAGACCGAGACGCAGCTGTGCGAGGAGTAGGCGTGCAGATTCGGGAACAAGACGGCCTCGCCCTGAGCGATCCGCCCGTCGGGGTCGATCGCAGGTGGGAGCCTGGGCGTGAGCCGCTTGATCCGATCGGGGCAGAACGGGCAGCTCGGCTGGTTGTCCCGAGCGAACGCTTCGATGTCGAAGTCGTTCGGGGGCATCAGTCCTCGGTTGGGCAGAATCCTCGAGGTGTAGCCCGTCAGCGGGTCGACCCGGACGTCGATCTCGCTGCGGACCAGCTCGCCCGTATCGGGCGCGATCATCTCAGCGAGCAACTGTCTGCGTTCAAGCTCCATGGGAACGCTGCTGCCACACGATCGATGTGTCGCTATCCCTCGAGGGTCACCGTCGTGCTGACTCCGCGCAGCCTAGTTATCGTCGCCGACGATTTCGCCCCGCCCGGTGCGTATGAACAAGCGCGAGAGATCGGAGCCGCCCTCGTTCGCTCGTGGGGCGCGCATGTGAGCGATGGCGGCCTCCTGACCCGCGCGGAAGGAAGCATCGGGGGCTCTCGCTTTGCCTCGGCGTTCGGGAACCACCGTGGCCACCGACTCGTCCCCTCTCTTTGATGAGGACGAGAGCAGAAGCCTGCTGGGGAGAGTTCATTTCGTATTTCCGCGATCCTCAGCCGGAGCGCTGATGCCTGTGATGGTGTCGCATGGCTTTGCCGCCCCGGCGGGCCCGTCCAGGGTGATGTCTTCTTCGATGCCCGCCGCTGCGAGGATTGCCGCCCACGACCACCTGAATCCGCCCGCTCGCGGCGGGTGTATACGGGTAGTCGCCCATCGGTAGCGAGGCGATCTGGAACCAGAACGTGCGATAGACGCTCGGGTCGCCGGCCCCGAACGTGTACGTGGCAGTGAACCTTCCGTTGCCGATGACGTGTTCCGCGACGCCGTAGGTTGTGTACCCGGATCCGATGCCGATGCGAAGGCGGACCAGTGCTCCTTCGGGGGGGAGATAGCCGCCGAGCAGCTGACCGGTGATCCGGACGGTGTGACCCCACGCCACTCGGCGCGGTGAAACGCGGACGAGCTTAAGCTTGGCGGGAACAACGACTCGGACCTGGCCCGAGACGGTCGGCTCGGTTGTGCCGGTGCCTTGGTACACGGCCTCGACGAGACGAGAAGGACCGGAACGCAGATGCGCCACCCAAGTCCCGTCGGCTGCGGTGGACACCACACCGGCTTGACGGAACTGTCCCCGCCCGTTATCTGGCGCGGTGAGAACAACGACAGTCTGCCCCGCGAGAGGGGCACCGGTCGGGGTGCCGAGCCAGCCGCTCACGGTGGTCCCTCGCCCGTGCCGGACGCGGCGAGTTGTGCTCGCGACGACGTGCGGGAGTACGACCACGCGGATAATTTTCGTCCGCCGGACACGGAGCCGCTTTCCGTGGCGTTTGATTGTGACCCAGGTCGTGATCTTCTTGCGCTCGGTGCGCGGGCGGCAACGGACTACGCGGACTGTCTTGCGGCGGGCGCGGCGAAGCACACGAACGGCGCGGTGGTGGCGACGGACGGTGATCCAGTGAGCGGGCAACTTGACCTGCTCGCGACCGCGGCGGCAACGCAGCGGATCGGCGAGGTGGCTGAAGCTGATCGCGGACGTCGTTGAGTTACGGATGCTGAGCGACCAGGTCTGCCTCGCGGAGACTGCACGGGCTCCGCTCGAGTCGATGGAGTTGTTCTCGGCGTAGCACGAGACTTGGTGGCCTCCCAACCCGGCGACCGGAATCCGCGCGGTCGAGCCGGCATGCCAGGCGTACGGCGCACCGTCGACGGAGCACTCGATCCCGGCCACGCCGCTCGGACCCGCATGCGCCGCGGCGGTCACGTCCTGCGTTCCGGATGTGACCACCGCATCTGTTGGACCCGACAGACTCACCGCCACCGGGCTGTTGTCGACACGGACCGGATTGCTCCCGGGCCCACGCGACGCGGAGCTACTGACTGCCGCCGCATTGTTCGCGGAGTACGTGAGCGACAACGGTCCGTTCGCGTACTTCGTCGTGTCGATCTGGGCAGGTAGCTGCGAGCCGTGGCATTGGGTCCAGCTGCTCGGATCGGGACTCGGATCGCTCCAGCTAGCGATTGCGCGGCCGTTCGCATACGTCACGAGGGTGCACACTCCGGACGGATCGCTCGCGTTCAGCGTCGCCGGCCACGTACCCCGGACCCACCCGGTTTGGTACCAGAGGTTGTTCGCACCGACGGCCGCGAGACTTGGACCGCTGTTCTCCTGGGCCAGGAGTTGTACGCCCTGCACGGCGAGGAGTGCGCCGCCCGTCGATGCGGTGCAGCTTGCCTTGAGCCAGCAGCCGAGCTGCCAGCCGAAATAGCGCGACGGAGCGATTGCCTGGCTTATGCCGTCGCCGAAACCGAGCCCGCCCGAGCAGCCATTGACGTAGGTGATCGGGGCAGATCCATACAGTTGCCCTCCGTCGCCCCAGAAGTACTGCGCCAGAAACCCGTCTCCGAACAGATTGCAATCGACGAAAACGGTATTCACTGGCGTGGAAACGCTCACGATCATGATCGCTGGAGACGGGGTCTCGGCCATCCACTGAGCGCCGTAGGTCTTCAAAACGCTGCCGAACACCTGATTGATCTCAAGCGACCGGTACGCCGTGCCGCTCCACACCATGCATTCGTCGGAGGGACTGAGATGGGCGGCCGTGGCGCTGGGCTGAAACATCGGGGCGGTGTTGCCGTAGGAGCTGCAGCTGTTGACGTAGTAGTAACCGGCACGCGCCGTCGGCGCCACGATCAGCGCAATTACTACTGCCGCGCAAGCGGCGGCGAGTCTTGCCAG
This sequence comes from uncultured Solirubrobacterales bacterium, assembly GCA_963834625.1. Taxonomy (GTDB): domain Bacteria; phylum Actinomycetota; class Thermoleophilia; order Solirubrobacterales; family Solirubrobacteraceae; genus Palsa-465. The sequence continues at coordinate 1,505,600 of CAWICM010000003.1, forward strand.
GCGAGCTCCGGCCATGCTGCTCCGCTACATCGGCTGTTTCCTCAGCACACGATCGCCACGTCGAAGCCGAGCGGCGTGAGCGCGCCCTGCTGGTTGAAGGTGGATATGAAGGTCGTCCCGTGCGGTCCGCGCGTCGTATTCGCGACGGCGTAACCGGCGGTCACGGCGAGGGATGGGTTTCCGGGGATAGGGATCGTCTCTGTTGTGGGCGAGTGCCCACCGTCGATGGTCGCGAGGGTCGAACACCGTGACCCAACCTTCACGCCCCACTTGATCTCGTATGAGCCCGGCACAGGAGGGCTACCGATCTGGGGCTTGCCTCCGCCGGCTATGACGTGGCCGGCGCTAGCGACAACTGCCCACGCTCGAACGTTCCCCGTGATGAGCTTCGGATCGAGCTTCACTGGATCGATCGCGTGGTTTTTGATCTGGGCTCCTCCAACCGAGCCCCGGGGAAGCGAAACGGCGGCATACGAGGTTCCGCCGAGAGCAACGAAGAGCGCCACGTATCCGACGAAGTGGTGCCTGATGTGCGTCGCAATCCGAGTCATTGGCATGCCTTTCATGTGTCACCCATCCGGCGAATGCCCTGGTCCCAAGGTTCCGTTAGCTCCGAAAGCCGGCCGCTTTGCCGACGCGCTCTGGGCGGCACCCGCGTTAGTGCCGCGCGTCGCGGGCGCTCTTTCTGGCACTGCGGCAGCAGGGACCGGAGGCGTATACGTCCTCGACGTCGTCGGCTCGCTGCGCGTAGCAGTCGTGCTCGTCCGAGCACCGGTGGTGTATGCAGCCTGCACGACGCTCGGCTGGTTCGCCGGCGGCGTTTGGGTGTGATGTGCGGTTGTTAGCTTCGTTTGGTGCCGCCGTTGTGTGTGGTGCGTCGGCAGTCCTGCTGCGCGCGACGCCAAGTGCGACGGAGCCGGTGAAGTCGGGGCGCGTGTCTCCGAAGAAGCCGTTGGTCGGGTTACGGTCGTACGAGTAGGGTTCGTCACGCGAGTCGGGCTGGACCCTGAGGTGAGCGCGATCGCCGCGGCGGCCATCACGGCGCCGCCCGCCGCCCAAGCCGAGACTCTGGTTCCGCGCCGACGCAGCGCGCCTGTTCGCGCTTGCGCCACGTCCGAGTGCGCGCCCTGGGGCGGGTCGAGGAGCTGAGCGGCCCGGGCCTCGCTCCACGCGCCGGCCCGTCCATTCTCCAGGCTCTCGTGTCCGACGTTTGCTTCATCATCACCGGCGCCAAGCGGCACCAGGTCCTCTTGCAGGCCCTCGGGAAAAAGCGGGACGACGTTGCCGTCCTCGGGCGCGGTGGGCTCGCGTGAGTCTTTCGTTCCTGGCCTCCGCTTGCGATCGAAGGACCCGATCCTATACCATGCCTAGCACCCGAACAAGGCAAAATATTCATACTTGGCATCTAAGTTGACGGCAGCGGACAGTACATCTGAGCAACCTGAATTCCTGACGGTTAGCCAGATCGCAAAGCGGCTGCAGATGTCGCCCCAGACCGTGCGGACGTGGATAGAGGAGGGGATGCTCCGCGGCATCAGGGTCCGCAAGGTGTGGCGCGTGCCGCGCGAGGATTTCGAGCAGCTGCTGGCCTCGCTCGAGACCGGCCCGGCCGCGCCGGCGGGCGGGTGGGAAGAGCGGACGCCACGCCGAGGCTTCATCGATCCCGAAGAAGCGCCGGCTCGGTAACAGCGGATGCCGCCGACCCGCGGTAAACAACTGGACCCTGCGACGCGCGCCGCACGCAAGCGGCAGTTGCTCGACCGGTTCGATCAGGCAGAGGATCAATGGGGAGCGGCGATGCGAGCCCATAGGGTTGCGCCTCCAGACCTTGGCTTCGCAAGCCGTTTGCGAGCGCTCGGAGAGGCCGCCGCTGCCGAGGCAGGGGTCTGTCGCGATGCAGCACAGCTGGGCTTGGCCTGGCGCCCGATTCCCGGAGCCGAGAACGCCGAGCCGCCCTACGAGCTGCGGCCTGGAACTGGCCGCCGAGGGCCGAGCGATCTGTGGGAGGCGTTCGACACCGCTGTGGCGCGCTTCAACCATGCGAACGCGGGGAACGATTCCGCTGCCGTCGCGGACGCATACGCCCAGGTGAGCACGGCGGCGCTGGCCCTTGCCGAAGCGGTCGAGGTCGAGGATCGTGCTGCCGCTCGACGGGCGCGGCGGAGTGCCGGCGCGGCATAGCGACCTGTCGTGACCGGTTAGTCCGATCATCCCTTGTCGGCCGGAACCGCCATCTCCTGGGCGTCGTCGAACTCGTCGGCCGCCAGCAGGCCCATGATTCGGTTGGCATCATCTCCGCCGAGCAGCGAGCCAGTGACGTAGGTCGCCAGCTCGGGCCACGACATCTCGGCCTTCCACACCGCCGGCCAAGCCCACGAGCGGTGGCGCCATTGGCTGACGAGGCCAGCTCGCGGGAACCGGCAGAGGACTCCTCCGACATCGAAGCCGAGGGCCCAGTAGCGGAACTCGAGAAGCCAGAGGTCGTCCTCGGTCAGCGCGAGCACGACGCGCAGAGACTTCCCCGGCTTGAGGCTCCCGAAGGGAGACGTAACCCGCTGGAGGCTGACGGTGCTCGCGACGTCTACGACCCTCCCGAGGCGTTGCTCGCAGGCCAGCGACAGCTTGTGCTCGACCGGTACGCCGATCATGATGCGCTCCTTCCGATCTGGGCTCTCTTGGTGTCTAGAGCCCGTGGCCGGGCAAGATTCACCCCCGCCGCGCGCGATTTGTCCCCAGCTGCGTGCGGCCGCCCTCCCTTGACGCGCATGCGAACATACGTTCGGATGCGCACCTACCGCTTCACGCTAACCGAGCATGACCCCGATCGACCGTGGATGGTGCGAGCGCGACCGGCCAAAAACAGCGTATGCCTGGGAACCCAGGTCTCAGAGAGCGACCTGAGAGCCCATGATGACTGTGCGCTCGGTCGGGAGCCCGAAGTGATCGATCGCGCTGGTCGCGTTGCGGGCCATGACGATGAATAGGCTCTTGCGCCATCGCCGCATGCCTGGAGCGTCGGTTGGGCTGATCGTGATGCGGGAGACGAAGTAAGAAGCGTGCTCGATATCCAGGTTGCGCTCGAGCAGGCCTTGCTTGCGCGCCAGGACCAGCGCCTGCGGAACGTTGAGCGGATCGTGATACCCGACCCGCGTGGTCAGGTGAACGACCTTGAACAGGCCGTGACCCAGTACTTGCACGGCGCACCGATCGAAGGCGTCGACGTGCGGGATGCTCACGGTATCGACCGAGACGATTACGACCTTCTCCGGCAGCGTGCGGGTGTGCTCGACCTCCGCTCGCAGCGCCAGCGGCGTGGTGAAGTTGTCGCGGCACAGGAATACCGCCACGGTGGGGGGATCCGCATGACGGGGGGGTGGTTGGACGCGAGCTCGTCGAGGAACTCGCTCAGCGATCCCTCCTGGGCAACCCGGTTCCGGGTGACGATCACCTGGCCGCGGCGCCAGTTGATCATCACGATCGAGATGATCAGCCCGATGGCCAGGGGCAGCCACGCCCCGTGCGCGATCTTGGCGATGTTTGAGGAAAAGAACGCCACCTCGACGGTCAGGAACAGCACCGCAACCGGCGCGAGCCGGCGTTTCCGGGTTCCCCACAGCAGTCGCGCCACGGCCAGGAACAGCACCGTGTTGAGGATGAACGTTCCCGTCACGGCGACGCCGTAGATGTCACCCAGCCGCGTGGCCGAGCGGTAAACGAGGGTCAGCGTGATCACGCCCACGCACAGCGTCCAGTTGATGATTGGAACGTAGATCTGGCCTTCGACCTTCGACGTGTGCAGGACCTTGAGCCGGGGCAGGAACCCGAGCTGCACGGCCTGCTTGGCCACCGAGAACGACCCGGAGATCACGGCCTGGGAGGCGATCACGGTGGCGATCGCGGCCAGCACCACCATCGGCCACAGCGCCCAGCGGGGCGTCATCTGGTAGAAGGGATTGAACGTGCTGGCGTCGTGTGCCAGCGCCGGGTGGTGGAGGATGAACACGGCCTGGCCCAGGTAGTTGAGCACCAGCGCCGGGAGCGCCAGCGCGAACCAGCCCAGGCGGATCGGTCCGGCGCCGAAGTGGCCGCGATCGGCGTACAGCGCCTCGGCGCCGGTGACCGCGAGGACGACGCCGCCGAGTACGAGGTACCCCTGCACACCGTGGTCGAGCATGAACCGCGCTGCCCAGGTCGGCGACAGGCCCTGGAACACAGCCGGGTCCTTGAGCACCTGGCCGAGGCCGATCACCCCGATGACCGAGAACCAGACCACGATCACCGGCCCGAACAACCAGCCGATAGTTCCAGACCCGAACCGCTGTAGCACGAATAGGGCCAGCAGGATCGCCACCGACAGCGGTACGACCAGATGGGCCAGCGCCGGGGTGGCCACCTGCACCCCTTGGATCGAGCCGAGAACGGAGATCGCCGGCGTGATGATGCCGTCGCCGAAGAACAGCGCCGCACCGAAGATCCCAAGCGTGACCAGCACGGCTCCGTGCGCGACTCGGTTGCGCTGCAGCAAGGCGGTGAGGGCCATGATCCCGCCATCACCGCGGTTGTGCGCCCGCATGATGAAGCCTGCGTACTTGATCGACACCACGACCATGAGCGCCCAGAAGATCAACGACGCGACGCCGTAGACGCTGGCTGGCGTGATGTGTGACGTGGCCTTGTAGGAGCTGAAGATTGCCTGTTCGGTGTACAGCGGGCTGGTGCCGATGTCCCCGTACACCACCCCCAGGGCGCCCAACGCCAGCACGACACGGCCAGCGTTCCCAATCACATCTCGCTGCGAATCCGCCAGGGCCGCGAAGCGCCTGCGGCTGGCGTCCGACTCCTCTTCGTGGGCGCTGACCGCGGGTGGTGCCCAATAGTCGAGCTTATGGCCCGCCTCGTTGAAGCTCCGTCTCCCCACGGCCTTTGCCGGCGAGGCCACACCATCGCGAGCCGGGTCGAGCTTGTGCGCCGCTTCGTGCAGGTGCCGTCGTTTTGGACGCCTCGGAGCGGTCACGTCAGCACCTCTCGAGGCTGGCAGAGCCGATAACCTACACCCGGCTCGGCCATCAGATACTCGGGACGCGACGGATCCCACTCCAACTTGGCGCGCACTCGCGCCATATGCAGGCGCAGGTCATGTGTTTGCGGCCCGTGCTCACGTCCCCAAACCGCCCGCAGCAGCTGGCGGTCGGTGACGAGCCGACCTTGACGCTGAGCGAGGACGCGGACGAGCTCAAACTCGACCGGGGCGAGGAGCACGACTGCGCCCGCGCAGCTCACCCGCCGGCGCGCGAGATCGATGACCAGCTCGCCGACCTCAAGCCTCGATCTGTCGCCGCCCTCGCCTGGGCCCGGCAGGACACGTCTCAACCCGGCGACCAGCTCCGAATCGCGGAACGGCTTGGTCAGGCACTCATCGGCACCAGCGTCGAGGGCACGCACCGTCTCACGCTCGTCACCCGCCGCCGCCATAACCACGATCGGCAACCGGCTGAGCCGCCGGACCTCCCTACACACCTCGACACCGCCACCATCCGGCAGCACGAGGTCGAGCACCAGGACGGCGGGAGGATGCGCCGCCAGAAGTAAAAACGCCTCCGGTGAGCTTCCGGCCGCCTCCATAACAAAGCCGGCACGACGCAACACAATCTCCACAACGCGCAAGAGCGGCCGCTCGTCTGCAACAACCAGTACCCGCGCACCGCTCGTGAACGGTGCCTGCTCTGCCGCGGTCACTCCCATCGATGATGAGGTTCCAGCGCCGCCGCGGCGGCGCGTAGCCGACTCCCAAGAGCGCCGGGCTCATTAGGCCGGTAAAGCGCGCTCGTGGGGTCGGTGAGGAGCTCGCGGAGCATCGCCATGCCGCGCGCCGTGAGGGGCTCCGGGGCCCGAAGGCGGCGCTCCACGGCCTCCATAACTGTCCGGGCCGCCAATACCTCGCGCCGAGCCGGCGGAACCGCCGACGTAAACCCCGTAGAGGTGTCATCAGCGCTCCGGAGCACCCTTGCCAGTCCATGCGCGACGCTCCCGCGGCTCCCGCGCCCCGTGAGCACTCCCGCGCGGAAAGCCAGAGCCTCAGAGGCTTGAGGACTTACACCCCTGGCGAGCTCGCGATCCAAGCTTGCCCCCTGCCACCGTACGACCAAGGCGAGGCGAATCCGACGCCAAGACCCTGCCGCTCCTCGTCCCGAAGGCCATGAAGACCAAGCGTTCCTCGAGCGGGCAACACCGCGCAGGCCCGGGCGGACCCCAGCGCGACCAGCCGAATCATCGGTGACAGACACCTCGACACGAATGCTGGTCGTGCCCGCGTCAACGTCGCGCTAAGAACGCGGCACCGCCTATACAGAAACTGTGAAGATCCGCGTCCGAGCGTCCACCAAGAGACGTGCTCCATAGCAGCGAGCTGGGACGTCTGGTCGGCCTTCATCCGCGTCATGGGGAGGTGGGCTGCTCCAGAAGGTATTCCCAAGCCCGAGGTGCCGCGCGGGCCAAGTCGGCGCTACCGATTTCCAGCGAGAACACGCCGCAGCCATGGCCGCGCACCTGGCGCTAGGCGCAGCGGATGGCTCCCGGCGCAGTCGTCGCTCACGTGTCTGCTTGCCGCTGGAGCGGCCCACGCCTGGCGCGACGTTGCGCGGCTGCAGTCGTGAAGCGGCAGCGCGCAGCCGCCGAGCCGTGAAGCGAGTGACCGATCACGAGAGACCTGCTCTGTCGGTGGCACGAGGATTCCGGGCGTGTCCCCAAGTTCCCTGCCTTGCGCGGGATACTGAGGCTGCGGGCCGTCGGGTGACGGCCCGCTGATTCCCGCACAGCTATCGGTCGGTGGATCGGAGACGCCGAGATCACTGGCGCCGGCCGTACGTGAGGTATGTGGTGGTTTGGTTGGGTCAGTTCGCGCCGGCGAGCGCGGGCTGCGGCTCGCGGATCGTGGTCTTGGCAACTGCGTCGGACAGCTCGTCGCGGCGGACCAGCGCGAAGATCGCCGGGACGGCGAGCAGCGCGATCACGCCGAGCACCCAGAGCGCCTGCTGGAAGCCGCCGGTGAGGGCCGCGGGTGCGGAGTTGCCGGCATGCACCAGCGTCTGGGTGTGGCTCGCCGCCAGGCTTGAGGCGATCGCGATCCCGATCGCTCCGCCGAGCTGCTGGCTGGTGTTCAGGAGCCCGGACGCGAGCCCGGCGTGGTGCTCCGAGACGCCGGCGAGCGCGGCGATCGAGATCGGGATGAAGGCGAACGCGGTCCCGGCGCCGGCGACGACGAACGGGCCGGCGAGGTTCGCGAGGAAGTGTCCGTGGACGGGCACCTGGGTCGCCCACAGCACGCCCGCGCCGATCAGCGTCATCCCGATCGCCATCACGACCTTGGCGCCGCCACGGGTGACCAGCGCCTGTGAGATGCCAGCGAGGGCGACCGAGGTCAGCGACGCAGCCAGCCATGCGAGACCGGTCTGCAGGGCGCTGTAGTGCAGCACCTGCTGCATGTACAGGGTGCCGACGAAGATGAACGCGAAGAAGCTGCCGCCCAACAGCAGCCCCGCCACGTTGGCGCCGGCGAGCGTGCGCATCTGGAAGATCGACAGTGGCAGCAAGGGCTCCTGCACCCGGTTCTCGATCACGAGGAACGTGGCGAGCAGCGCCGCCGATGCCGCCAGCAGAGCGACGGTCCGCGTGGCGCTCCAGCCGTATTGCGGTGCCTGGGCGATCGCGTCGACCAGTAGCACGAGCCCGCCCGTGCCCGCGATTGCACCGAGCGCGTCAAACCGCCGGCGCGTGGTGGCGAGCCGGCTGTCGGGCACGATCCTGGGTGCGAGGACCAGTGCGGCGGCCCCGATCGGGACGTTCAGATAGAAGATGTACTGCCACCCGGCGTAGCGGGTGAGAAGGCCGCCGGCGATCACACCAACGGTCGCCCCGCCGGCCCCGAGCCCGCCCCAGATCCCGAGCGCCTTGTTGCGCTCGGCGCCCTCGGCGAACATGTTCATCACGATCGACAGGGCCGCCGGGAGCATCATCGCCGCGCCCAGCCCCTGAACGGCCCTGGCCGCGATCAGCGAGGTTTCGCCGTTCGACAACGCGGCTCCCAGCGACGCCGCCGTAAACACTGAAAGCCCGACCATCAGGATCCGGCGGCGGCCGAGCAGGTCCGCCGCACGACCGCCGAGCAGCATGAAGCCGCCGAACGTGAGCGCGTACGCGGTCACCACCCACTGCAGGCTGGTCGCGCTGAAGTGCAGGTCGCGACCGATGGTGGGCAGCGAGACGTTGACGATGGTCAGATCGATGATCGTCATGAAGAACGACACCGCCAACAGCGCGAACGCACGCCAGCGATTGATATTTGCGGATGTGGATGTCATCGGACCTCCAGGGGCAGAAAGTTGGTTGTGGGTGTGTTGCATTCGTCTCTACGACGAATGGGATGCTGCGATCGGGACAGGCCGATGCTTTGGCCGCGCCGCGTACGCGTAGGGGTGATGGAACACATCGAGCGCACGCTCGCCCTCGCCTACCGGAAGCTCGAACGCCTCACCGGTCTTCGTGTCGGTGACCGCCACCGTCACGCGGCCCTCGGTCTGACACCACGGCAGCCGGACCTCGATCCCGTCGCCCGTGCGGCTGTCGAGCTCGCGCGTGATGTGGGTGCGTGGCTGCGTCATCTCGCTGTCCTCCCGGGTCGCGTGATCGCTATGTACTGACGACGAACGGGCGGGCGCCCGGGGGACAGCCACGACGCTGTCGCCCGGAGCGGTCTACAGCTCGGTGATTCGCCGCTCGAGGAACCGCCGCTCGCGCGGCGAGCGTGCGAGGGCGAGTGCGCGCTCGAACGCTTCGCGCGCCTCATCGGTGCGGCCGAGCCGGCGCAGCAGCTCGGCGCGTGTCGAGTGCAGATACTGATAGTCATCGAGCACGAGCTGCTCGACGATCTCGAGCGCCTGCTCGGTTGACCCGGCCTGGGCGACTGCAACCGCGCGGTTCAGCTCGACCACTGGCGAGCGTGTTATCTGGACGAGCTGGCCATACAGCGCCGCCACCTCCTTCCAGTCGATCCGCTCATCCGCCTGGAGAGAGGCGATCGCCGCCTGCAGCACGTAAGTCCCGCGGCCTCGCAGCGCAATTGCGCGATCGAGCGCCTCCCGACCGACCGCAATCTCCTCGGCGTCCCAGAGCGACCGATCCTGGTCCTCGAGCAACACCAACTCTTCGCCGGAGAACCGCGCCTTGCGCCGCGCGTGATGGATCTGCATAAGCGCCAGCAGTCCGTGCACCTCCGGCTCGTCCGGCATAAGCGTCGCCAGCAGGCGGCCAAGTCGAATGCCTCGCTCGCCAGGTTCACGCGTCCGCTATAGCCCTCGTTATAGATCAGATACACCACCGCCAGGACCGCGTCGAGACGGTCTGGCAGCAGATGCTCGGCCGGGACGGCAAACGGAATCCCGGTCGCCTTGATCTTCGTCTTCGCACGCGATAGGCGCCGCTTCATCGTCTCCTCTGAGACCAAAAACGCGTGCGCTATCTCCGCCGTCGTCAGCCCACCGAGCGCCCGCAGCGTGAGCGCAACCTGCGCCTCGAGAGCGAGCGCGGGATGGCAGCAGGTGAAGATCAGCTCGAGCCGCTCGTCCTCGATCACCGTGTCGTCAAGTTCGTCCATCGTCGCTTCTGGCACTTCCAGCTGCCGGGTCTTTTCGGCGAGCGTCCGGTCGCGTCGGATCCGGTCGATCGCGCGGTTGCGCGCGGTGATCGTCAGCCAAGCGCCGGGATTCGCCGGAACCCCGTCGCGGGGCCACCGCTCTGCGGCGACCGCGAACGCCTCCTGGGCGGCCTCCTCGGCGAAGTCGAAATCGCCGAGGAAGCCGACCAGCGGGCAAGTACACGCCCCCACTCGTCGCGGAAGACGTCTTCCAGCAGCGCTACTCCTCCACCACGGGCCGGACCTCGATCGCGCCGCCCAAGCGGGCTGCCGGGATCCGCGCCGCCAGCTCGATCGCCTCGTCGAGGTTGTCCGCCTCGAACACGTAGTAGCCCGCGAACACCTCCTTGGTGTCGGCGTAGGGGCCGTCGGTCGTCAGCGTCTGGCCGTCCTGCACGCGGACCGTGGTGGCGGTCTCGATTCCCTGGAGGTGCGCGCCGCTCTGGGCGCGTGGGTCATCAGCCAGCGCAAAGTACTCGGCGGACACGGCCCTTTGCTCGTCCTCGGCCATCGCCTCGAACTGGCCGGGCTTTACGTGGATCAACATCGCGTACTTCATCTGAAACCTCCTGGAGGCGAGTGGATTGTCGCCTAACGACGAACGGGCGCACGCTTAGGGGACAGCCTTCGCGTGAACCGGAAATCGGCGAACCTCGATCGAGCCGTCATCCGCGCGGCCGGCCGCGTTCCCAAGCGCCGCACGTCACCGTTCTTGCGAGGAGGGAGCCGGGCCGACCATGGCGTCCCGATCTCTCCCGCGGATGCGGAAGATGCGCCTCGAGCCGCGCGGATGAGCTGACCCGCTTTGCCTCTCCGGCGATACTTCCCGCCTCTCCGCGCGGAGACCTCTTATGCGCGGAAACGAGGGCGCTTGCCGTTCTCTCCCGGCCGAGCTCCATCGCTAGACGCGAGTTTGGCGAGGAGCGCGTCTATTGCGATTTCGGCCGAGAGTGTCAATGGCCATCTGTTTCTCCCCACTGGCGGCCACAAAATTCCCCACTGGTGGCCAGTTTTTCTCCCCACTGGCGGCCATCGAATCCCCCACCGACAGGGATGAGGTTGTCGGGGGTCAGGTCAGGGGCTTGACCCCCTTTCCGGCGGTTGCTTGGGCGAGCCGGTAGCTGTCTTGGCCTTCGGTGATGATCACGTGGGCGTGGTGCAGGAGCCGGTCTACGGTCGCGGTCGCGAGGCTTTTGGGCATCAGCTCGTCGAACCCGGACGGGTGGATGTTCGAGGAGATCGCGATCGATCGTTTCTCGTAGGCGGCGTCGATCACGCGGAACAGAGCCTCGGCGGCGTCGGTTGACACGGGCAAGAGACCGACGTCATCGATGACGACGAGATCGGCGCGGATCAGCTTTGCGATCGCCTTATTGATCGTGTCGTCGGCTCGATGGCGGCGCAGCAGTTGCGCGAGCGTCTCGAGCGTGTGCCAGGCGACTATCTTGCCCTTGTCGATCGCGAGATGCCCCAAGGCTTCGACGAGGTGGCTCTTGCCGGT
>CAWICM010000004.1:0-718459 GCA_963834625.1 uncultured Solirubrobacterales bacterium
GAGCTCGGAAGCGACGGAGGAGACGCCCTCGATCTCACTCACGAACTCCTGGATCTGACCTTCGACCTGGGGCCCGATCGGACAGCCCGGCGTCGTCAGCGTATAGGTGACCTTGATTGCGCCCGACGCTTCGATGTCGACCCCGTAGATCAGTCCGAGCTCGACAAAGTCGAGGCCCGGCTCCGGGTGGATCACCCCGCGCAGGGCGTCGTTTACCTCTTCGATAGTGACCATTCCCTCGATTTTAGGCGGCTTCGAATTGTTGAGGAAGGGCCAGCTTGCATTACCGCCGGTCTGTTTGTAGTTTCCGCACATCATCGAGTTCGCCGACAACCCGCCGGTGCTGCTTGCGCCGGGGACGAGGATCGGAACACCCAGAGTCTTCGACGACGCGCGCTCGTGCTCGCGTTCCGCGCCCAGAGCGACGTCCTCGTCGATCTCCGCGATCTCGTGTTCGCCGACACCACGCTGATGTCGACCTGGCGATGCTCTCAATCGGCTGCGCCGACGTGAGCGCCGCCTGCTGCTGCAGGGCGCGCAACCTCAGATCATGCACCTGATCGAGCTCGTCGGCCTGCACCGGCTGCCGGGCGTGGAACTGCTCGTCGACGGCACGCCCAGCCGGCGGTCGCCTGAGCCGGCCGCCGCGGCTCGCTGGCCCTAAGGCGAACGGCGATGATCTGGTTCGTGCTGCTGTGCTGTGGCCACTGGCGGAACTGTACGTGATCGTCGGGATCTCCGAGGCGATCGGCTTCCTGTGGGTGCTGCTGCTGCTGATCGTCAGCTGGCCCGTCGGCTGGCGCCTGATCCGTCATGAGGGCCGCGCCGCGCTGCGGCGCCTGCGCGACGCGCTCAGCGCCGGCCGGGCGCCGACAGCGAGGTCTCGACGGGACGCTCGTGCTCGTCGGGGCCGTGCTGCTGCTCGTGCCCGGGTTCATCACCGACGCGATCGGGCTGCTGCTGCTGCTGCCGCCGACGCGCGCGCTCGCGCGGCGCGGCGTGCTGCGCAACCATCGCAGCGCCTGGCTGAACCGCGCCGTCGGCTTCGTCAACTGGGACCGGCTCGCTTCCGCGGCCCGGCGCGGCGAGCCCCGCGGTTACGACGCCGAGAGCACGGCAGCCGACATCGACGAGCCGCAGCTGGAAGCATGAGCGCCGTGAAGGCGATCCCAGCTGCCCCTCGCGATCTTCGGAGACCTCGATGGTGACCTCTGGGGCATCGTCGTCGGCGGCGAGGCAGCCGCAGGCCGCCGTCGCGCGCCTCACCGACGCCGGCTCGAACTGCGCCCGGCTGACCTCGACCTCGACGACGATGAGGTCTGGACGCTCACCGCCGCCGGCTGCGACGCTGCGCGTCGAGCGCGCCGATGCCACCGACCGCCAGCGAGGACCGCGATGCCTCAGCTCGAGCCCTGCCGTGTGAGCGGCTCGGCGACGCTCGACGGCAACCAGCGTGAGATCGACATCGGCGGCGTCCGCAGCCACGGCCTCGCGCTCGACGGCCGCGACTCGCTGCGGCTGTTCGCCGCCTGGTTCCCGGCCGGGCATGAGATCGCACTGGTCTCGGCTCGCCCCCGGGGCGCCAAGGGCCATGACCGCGACAGCGTCGACGTCGTCGCCCGTGGCGAGGAGCATCCGCTGGTGATCGACCCGCGGCTGTCCACCACCTACGACGACGCCGGAGCGCCGCGGCGCGTCGGCCTCGAGCTATGGCTCGGCGACGAAGAGGACGGGCGACCTCTGGCCGCGCCGCGTGGCGGGCACCGCGACCGGCTCGCGCGTCGCCGGCGCAGGCCTCAGCGCCTACGCCTTCGAGTGCGTCAGCCGCGGCGAGACCGGCGCCGGGATCTACGTGCTGGCTGCGCCAGGCCTAGCGGCGGCGGGGCCTCAGTTCTCGCTGCCGAGCCGGTCCCAGCAGTACAGCTCGAGGCACTCCGCCGCGAGCTGCACGCAGCGCTCCTCCGAGAGCCACGGCAGCACGGCGTCGAGCGCCTCGTCCTCCCGACGCCGGCGTCGAACGCCTCCTCGCCGCGGAAGCCGGCGGCGATGCGCAGCGCCTCACGGCGGTTCTCCCCCAACGTCGGGAAGACGTTGACCAGGAACTCCTTGCTCGGGATCGCGTGCCCGACCTCCAGCGAGGCGTGCCAGGCCGCGAGCATCGAGAGATCGTGCTCGTCGAGGTCGGCGACAGCCTTGGAGTAGTGTGACAGGAGGTCCGGCTCCGGGATCTCGTCGACCCAGGCAGCCACCACCTCGCCGACGATCTGACGCCGGGCCTCGCGACCGACGGAATCGGCGATCACGCGGATGGCGTCCTGCGGCTCGATGAAGCAAAGTGACATAGCGGCTCCAACATCGGGACGGATGGACGTGCATGAATGTATGCGGCGGTCCGGACGGAGCCGCCTGCAGGATATCGACGCCGCGACGCGCGCGACGGGCGCGCGGCAGGGCGCCGAACGCCTGCGCTGGGCCTGATCCGAGCAGCAGTTCGTCGCCCTCGGCGTCCTCCGGGTAGTCCGTCGGCGACCACCCGCGCGTCCCGAGCCCCAGTTGTGCAGCGCCAGATCCAGCGCCTCGATCGGCACCTCGCAGGCCTCCGCGAGCTCGGCGGCGCGTCGCTCGAGCAGCAACGGGTCGCCGATACCCAGGGCACGCTTGGCCGCCCAGGTGGCTTCGTTCTCTCCGCTCAGGAACAGTCTGCCGCCGCGCAGCTCGTAGACGCCGAGGTGCCCGAGCAGCGTCAGCAGCTCATAGCGAGTGTCGCGGTCGAGCCCGCGGATGCCACCCAGCCGCTCGAAGGTGCGCTCGAAGCGGCGCTCCGGGGTCCATGCGGGCTCGCCGGTGAAGGCCGTGCTCGATCGAGCCCTGGCGGGCACCCCAGGCCTCGAATCCGGCAACGGCCTCGCTCAGCGATCGCCGGAGCCGAGGCCTCTGGGCCCATCCAGCACGTGCTCGAATCACGAGCATGGTGCGGTCGGCAGATCGCCGGGAGCGGCAATCTCGTGCCAGATCGCTGGGGCCGTCGGGGATCTCGTCCCCGGCCGCCACCTGCTCCATCAGCGACAGGCGCGTGGCGGAGAAGGCGATCTCCTCGGCGAGCCGTTCGGCGTCCTCGCTGGATTTCAGGCCCGGGACCAGCGGCGAGCGGTAGCCGTCCTCGACCCCGCGGGCCAGGCGCCGCACGCGTCGCCGAGCGCGAGCGGAGGGTGCCGGCCTTGGCGGCGCGCGGCGCGCGGTGCGCGCTCGGCGCCGCGGACGTCCGCGCGTCGCGCTCGCGCGGCTGCGTGGCTTTCGGCGCACTCGACGACACCACCGGGCGCGCCTCGAAGTGCTGCTCGCGCGCGCAGATCGTGCAGTTCTGCAGGAGGCGGTTGTGTCGGCAGAAGGTCGGCATCGCTTACTGATCAATCCTGACAGGCCGCGAGCAAAACGCCGGCTGCCGCCGGCCACGGAGGAAGGGGTGCTGGGGGGCCCAGATCCATCCGGGCCTCCCAGCTAGCCAGGGAAGTGGGGGCGCAGTTCCCTGACTGACTGGGCGAGTGTGTCCCACCCAAGTTCAGGCGTCTTAAACCTACTCCGCAATTTGCGGATTTCCGCCCACGAGCCGCAAAGAACTTTGCTCCGCTGTCCGGAAAATAGCGCTTACTAATCGAGTTCGTGTGCCTGGTCCGGTGAAGAATTGCTCTCCGGGCCTCACGGTGCCCGCCGCCTCCGCCTCGTGGCGCAGCGTGCTGTCGGGCTCGCCGCTCCAGGCGCCGATCGCGAGCAGCTCGCGATCCTGGTCCATCGGCGTGCCGCCGAGGGCCCTGTTGACGACGCGCGCGCACTTGCGTCCCTCGGCGATAGCGGTCACCACCAGCGACTGCCCGATGCGGGCGTCACCGCAGGCGAACACGCCCGCATGCGAGGTCTTGTAGGTCCGCTCGGTGCGGATGTTGCCGCGGCGGTCGAGGTCAAGATCGAGGTCGGCGACCAGGCCCTCGTGCTCGGGGTGCTCAAAGCCGATCGCGATCAGCACGAGATCGGCCTCGACCACGAACTCGCTGCCGGGTACCGGCGTCAGGTCACGTGAGGACGTGCCGGTGACCTTGCGGGCGTAGACGTGGGTGACCTTGCCGTCCTTGCCGCCGAAGCCCGTGACCTCGGTGCCCCAGCGTCGCTGGCCACCCTCGTCGAGGGCATAGGTCGAGAGCGTGCGCTTGGGCGGCAGTGGCCACGGGTGGCGCGGGTCCGACTCCAGCAGCTCGGCGTAGACATCGAGGATCGTCGCGCTCTCGGCGCCCTCGCGCTGAGCGTTGGAGATGCAGTCCATGCCGGTGTCGCCGCCGCCGATCACGATCACACGCTTGCCGGCCGCGCGTGATCTCCTCCCGGCTCGACGTCGCGGTAGGGCCGGCCCTCGTGCTTGGCGACCCAGCGGTTGCGCTGGTAGAGGTAGTCCATCGCCAGATGGATGCCGGCTGTTCTCGCGGACCGGGCGTGTCGATGTCGCGCGAGACGCGCGAGCCGATCGCGATCACGACCGCGTCGTGGCGCTCCTGCAGCTCGGCGATCGTGACGTCGGTGCCGACCTCGGTGTCATAGACGAAGTTGATGCCCTCCTGCTCGAGCACGTCGACGCGCCGGTCGATGACCGACTTCTCGAGCTTGGCGTCCGGGCACGCCGAAGCGCATCAGGCCGCCCGGCCCCTCGTCGCGCTCGTAGACGGTCACCAGGTGGCCAATGCGGTTGAGCTCTGCGGCCACCGCCAGCCCGGCGGGGCCGGAGCCGATCACGCCGACGGTCTTGCCGGAGCGCCGCGCCGGCGGCTCGGGCACGACCCAGCCCTCGTCGAAGGCACGCTCGGCGATCGCCATCTCGATCTGCTCGATCGTGACCGGGTCGTCGTTGACCGCCAGCACGCAGGCCGATTCACACGGCGCCGGGCAGATCCGCCCGGTGAACTCGGGGAAGTTGTTGGTGGCGTGCAGCTGATCGATCGCCTCGCGCCACTTGTCGCGATAGACGAGGTCGTTCCAGTCCGGGATCAGGTTGCCCAGCGGGCAGCCCTCGTGGCAGAACGGCACGCCGCAGTCCATGCAGCGCGCGCCCTGCTGGCGCAGCTCGGCATCGTTCTGCAGCCCGAAGTACGGCTTGTAGTCGGCGACGCGCTGCTCGCGGCTCGCGCTTGTCGAATCCGACGCGGTGGATCTTCAGGAACCTCCGAGCTCACCCATGGTGCGCACACCCCCGCGATCGCGGCCGCCTCGGCCTGCTGCTCGAGCGCGCGCTTGTAGTCGCGCGGCATCACCTTGACGAAGCGCTCCCGCGCCGCGCTCCCACTGCGCGAGGATGTTGCGCGCCACCAGCGAGCCGGTGCGCTGCGCGTGCTCGGCGATCAGCGCGCGCAGCTCCTCGTCGTCGCCGTCGCCGACCGGCGTCGAGGTCGACCAGCTCGGTGTTGCAGCGGCCGGTGAAGCGGTGGTCGGAGTCGTACACGTAGGCGATGCCACCGCTCATGCCGGCCGCGAAGTTGCGGCCGGTCGGGCCGAGCACGACCACCCGGCCGCCGGTCATGTACTCGCAGCCATGGTCGCCGACGCCCTCGACGACGGCCTCGACGCCGGAGTTGCGCACGGCGAAGCGCTCGCCGGCCAGGCCGCGGAAGAAGGCCCTGCCGGACGTGGCGCCGTAGAGCACGGTGTTGCCGACGATCATGTTCTCCTCGGCGCGGAACAGCGCCGCCTCGGGCGGCCGCACCGCGATGATCCCGCCCGACAGGCCCTTGCCGGCGTAGTCGTTGGTCTCGCCGCGCAGCGAGAGCGTCACGCCCGGCGCCAGCCAGGCGCCGAAGCTCTGACCGGCGGAGCCGGTGAAGGTGATCTCGATCGTGCCCGTCGGGCAGGCCTTCGGCGCCGAAGCGCCGGGCGATCTCGCCGGAGAGGATGCCGCCGACGGTGCGGTTGACGTTGCGCACGCCGATCGGGCCGAGCTTGACCGGCTCACGCTGCTCGAGCGCGGGCGAGCACTGGCGCACCAGCCCCCAGTCGAGCGCGTCATCGAGCACCGGCTCCGGGCCGCGCGTGCGGCGCCGGGCGACGTCGGCGGGAACGTCCGGGCTGGTCAGCACCATCGAGAGGTCGACGTTCTGGGCCTTCCAGTGGTCGATCGCGTCGCGCATGTCGAGCAGATCGGTGCGGCCGATCATGTCCTCGAAGCGGCGGATGCCGAGCTGCGCCATCAGCCGGCGCGCCTCCTCGGCGACGTTCATCAGGTAGTTGACGACGTGGTCGGGGGTGCCGCGGAAGCGCGCCCGCAGCACCGGATCCTGGGTCGCGACGCCGACCGGGCAGGTGTTCAGGTGGCAGACGCGCATCATGATGCAGCCCATCGCGATCAGCGGCGCGGTGGAGAAGCCGAACTCGTCGGCGCCCGAGCAGCGCGGCGACGACCACGTCGCGGCCGGTCTTCATCTGGCCGTCGACCTCGACCGTGATCGCGGCTGCGCAGGTCGTTGAGCATCAGCGTCTGCTGGGTCTCGGCCAGGCCGATCTCCCAGGGCATGCCGGCGCCGTGGATCGAGGACTGCGGCGAGGCGCCGGTGCCGCCCTCGCCACCGGAGATCGTGACGTGGTCGGCGTTGGCCTTGGCCACGCCGGCGGCGACCGTGCCGACGCCGACCTCGCTGACGAGCTTCACCGAGACACTGGCGCGTCGGGTTCGCGCAGCGCAGGTCGTAGATCAGCTGCTTGAGGTCCTCGATCGAGTAGATGTCGTGGTGCGGCGGCGGCGAGATCAGGCCGACGCCTTCGGTCGAGTGGCGGATCTTGGCGATGTAGGCATCGACCTTGTGGCCGGGCAGCTGGCCGCCCTCGCCGGGCTTCGCGCCCTGCGCCATCTTGATCTGCAGCTGGTCGGCGTTGACCAGGTAGTGGGTCGTCACACCGAAGCGGCCCGAGGCGATCTGCTTGATCTTCGAGCGCCGGTCGTCGCCGTTGGCGTCGGGAATGAAGCGCGCCGGATCCTCGCCGCCCTCGCCGGTGTTGGACTTGCCGCCGAGGCGGTTCATCGCGATCGCGAGCGTCTCGTGCGCCTCGCGGCTGAGCGCGCCGAGCGACATCGCGCCGGTCGTGAAGCGCTTGACGATCTGCGTGGCCGGCTCGACCTGATCGAGCGGGATCGGCTCCGGCAGCGTCTTGAGCTTCATCAGCCCGCGCAGGCGTCGAGCGCGCCGCCGACTCGTCGTTGGCCAGCCGCGCGAACTCCTCGTAGGTCTGCCAGCTGTCGCCGGTCTCGCCGCGGACCGAGTGCTGGAGCTTGGCGACCGTGTCCGGGTTCCAGTTGTGCAGCTCGCCGTCGCGGCGCCACTGCAGGACGCCGCCGACGGGCAGCAGGTCACGGTCGGTGCGCGGGTAGGCGCGGAAGTGGCGCTCGAGCGCCTCGACGGCGAGCTCGTGCAGGCCGATGCCGCCGATGCGCGACGCGGTGCCGGTGAAGTGCCGGTCGATCAGCTCGCGGTCGAGCCCGACGGCCTCGAAGATCTGCGCGCCGCAGTAGGACTGGATCGTCGAGATCCCCATCTTGGAGATCGTCTTCAGCAGGCCCTTGCCGATCGCCTTGACGATCCGCTTCTCCGCCTCGTCGCGGTCGAGGTCCTCGGGCAGCAGCGAGCGATCGGCCAGCTCGTCGAGCGACTCGAACATCACGTACGGGTTGATCGCGGAGGCGCCGAAGCCGATCAGCGTCGCCATGTCGTGGATCTGGCGCGGCTCGCCGGACTCGATCACGAGGCCGGTGCTGAGCCGCGTGCCGCGGCGCACCAGGTGCTGGTGCACCGCCGCGACCGCCAGCAGCGACGGCATCGCCACGCGCTCGGCGCCGAGGTTGCGGTCCGACAGGATCAGGATGTTGGCGCCGTTGTCGACGTAGCGGGCGGCCTCCTCGCAGAGCGCCTCGAGGCGCTCTGGCATGCCGTCGGCGCCGCGCTCGATCGGCCAGGTGATGTCGAGCGTGGCGGCGTCGAAGATCTCGTGCGAGACCTGGCGCAGCTTCTCGAGCTCGTGGTTGCGCAGGATCGGCTGATCCATGACCAGCTGGTGGGCCTGCTCGGGCGACCTCGACCAGCAGGTTGCGCTCGCGGCCGACGCCGACCTGCAGGCTCATCACGACCTGCTCGCGGATCGGGTCGATCGGCGGGTTGGTGACCTGCGCGAACAGCTGCTTGAAGTAGGAGAACAGCGGCGGCTGGCGGTCGGAGAGCACCGCCAGCGCGGCGTCGTTGCCCATCGAGGCGACCGGCTCCTCGGCCTTGGCCGCCATCGGCGCGATCACCAGCTTGAGGTCCTCCTGCGAGTAGCCGAAGGCCAGCTGCTTGGAGCGCAGCGGCTCGATCCGCGGCGTCTGCGGATCGCGCTCGGGCAGGTCGTCGATGTGCACGACCGCCTGCTGGTACCAGTCGCCGTAGGGCTGGCGGCGCGCGACCTGGCGCTTGACCTCCTCGTCCTCGACGATCTTGCCCTGCTCGAGGTCGAGCAGGAACATCTTGCCCGGCGCCAGCCGGCCCTTGCGCTGGATGTGCTCGGGCGCGACGGTCAGCACGCCCGCCTCGGAGGCGAGCACCACGTAGCCCTCGGTGTCCTGGATCCAGCGGCCCGGGCGCAGGCCGTTGCGGTCGAGCGTGGCGCCGGCGATCTTGCCGTCGGTGAAGACCACCGCCGCCGGCCCGTCCCAGGGCTCGAGCAGGCACGAGTGGAAGTCGTAGAAGCCCTTGACGTCGGGGTCGAGATCCTTGCGGGTGCGGTAGGCCTCGGGGATCATCATCATCATCGCGTGCGGGATCGAGCGGCCGCTCAGCACGAGCAGCTCGAGCACGTTGTCCAGCGCCGCCGAGTCCGACGCGTCGGGCTGGATCACCGGCATGATCCGCGCGAGGTCATCGCCGAACAGCTCGGAGGCGAGCTGCGACTCGCGCGCGCGCATCCAGTTGGCGTTGCCGCGCAGCGTGTTGATCTCGCCGTTGTGGGCGATCATCCGGAACGGGTGCGCGAGCGTCCAGCTCGGGAAGGTGTTGGTGCTGAAGCGCGAGTGCACGAGCGCCAGGCGGCTGGCCAGCCGCGGGTCGCGCAGATCGGTGAAGTAGCGCGGCAGCTGCGGCGCCGTGAGCATGCCCTTGTAGACCAGCGTGCGCGAGGAGAAGCTCGGGATCGCGAGCTCGTCGCCGGCCTCGATCTCGATCAGCCGCCGGATCACGTAGAGCTTGCGCTCGAACGCGTCCTGGTCGGGCAGCTCGTCGGAGGCGGCGACCAGCACCTGGCGGATGAACGGCTGCGAGGCGCGCGCCGTGTCGCCCGCGTAGCGGTCGTCGGTGGGCACGTCGCGCCACCAGATGACGCGCTGGCCCTCGGCCTGCGACCGTCTTCTCGATCAGCTGCTCGAGCTGCGCGCGGCGCTCGTGCTCGGTCGGCAGGAAGACCACGCCGACGGCGTAGCGGCCGGCCGGCGGCAGCTCGACCCCGGCGACGGCGCCACGGAAGAACGCGTCGGGGATCTGCAGCAGGATGCCCGCGCCGTCGCCCGTGTTGGGGTCGGCCCCGGCGGCGCCGCGATGCTCGAGGTTGCCGAGCGCCTCGAGGCCCTTCTCGATGACGGCGTGGGTCGCCTCGCCCCAGAGCTTGGCGACCAGCGCGACGCCACAGGCGTCGTGTTCGTTGGTTGGGTCGTAGAGGCCAGTGGGCCCCGGCGCTGCGGGTGCTTGATTCATATAGGAGAGAGGGCCCGCGAGGGAGCGGGCGGAGAGGAGAGGACGGGCAGGGAACCTGCGCTTAACAAGTTACCGGGTTTCGCGTCGCGAGCGTCTAAGCCGAACGTCGGAGCAGGCGCGCACAGACGCGCAGCGCGGCGCCTGCGGACCGGCTCGAGCGGTGCGCTTAGGATCTCGCCCGAGCCCGATCTCACAGCTGCCGCCGCTCGCAGCGTTCTATCCACCAGATGGATCTGCCCCCGTTCCAGACGCTGCTCGACAGCTACAGCCACGACGTGCATCGCTTCCTGGTCGCGAACGTCGGGCGCACCGACGCCGACGACTGCTACCAGGAGACCTGGATCGCGGCGCTGCGCGGCTATCCGAAGCTGCAGCACGCCACGAACCTGCGCGGCTGGCTGCTGACGATCGCGGCCCGCAAGGCGATCGACGCTGCACCGCGCCCGCGGGCGTGGCGCCGCTGCCGATGGCCGAGCCGCCCGAGGATGGCGTCGTCGTGGCCGCGCGAGGACCGCCGACGATCTCTGGGAGCGCGGTCGGCTGCGCTGCCGGCCAAGCAGCGCGCCGCCGTGGTGTTGCGCTACCTGCTCGACGCCGAGTACGCGACCGTCGCGGCGACGATGGGCATCAGCGAGGCGGCGGCGCGGCGCAACGTGCACGAGGGGCTCAAACGACTGCGAGAGGAGCACGGCCATGAGTGGACCGCCTGACCTCACCGAGGCCTTCGAGCGCTCGGGCCTGATCGACGTCTCCTATGTCGTCGAGGACTCACCCGTCGGCCGGCTGCTGCTGGCGGCCACCGGCGACGGCCTCGTCTGCCTGCACTACGTCAACCGCGACGGCGACCTCGAGCAGTCGCTGGAGCAGCTGGCCGCGCGGCTCTCGCCGCGCGTGCTGCTGGCTCCGCGCCGGCTGGATACGCCCGCGCCGCGAGCTCGACGAGTTCTTCAGCGGGCCGCCGCCGCGACTTCGACATCCCGCTCGACTACTCGCTGGTCAAGCCGGGCTTCACCCGCCGGGTGCTCGAGCAGACCGCGCGGATCCCGTTCGGCGAGACGGTGAGCTACAAGGGCATCGCCGGCCTGCGCCGGCAACGAGCGCGCCTTCCGCGCCGCCGGCACCGCGCTCGGCTCCAATCCGCTGCCGATCGTGGTGCCCTGCCACCGCGTGCTGCACGCCGGCGGCGGCCTCGGCGGCTACACCGGCGGGCTGGAGATCAAGCGCAAGCTGCTGGCGATCGAGGGCGTGCTGCCCGAGCCCCTCGGGCTGAGCCAGGCCGCCGGTCCGCGGCCGAGAGCTGCCTCGCACGTCTGCAGGAAGCGGCTGGCGCGCCCCGGTGCGCGCCAGCCGTTCCACACCCCCTGAGCGCTCGGCAGATCACCCCACCGCCGCGGCGCCCGTTCGAGAGACCCGACTGTGTCTGGCAACCCGGTCTCCGTGCGCATATGAAGCCAGACCGCGGCCGGAGAGCACATCGGGTACCCCCCCTTAACTTTGAAGACGCCGCGCCTCAGCTCTCGGGGACTCAGGTGCCGACGAGCGAGCCGTCGGCCTGCAGGCGCTCGCCGAGCCGCTCGCGGGCCTGCTGTCCGCTGAGCCCGAGCTTCTGGTAGATGTGCGCGAGGTGCGTGCCGACCGTCTTGGTCGTCACGAACAGCGCCTGCGCGATCTCACGGTTCTGCATCCCGGCCGCCGCGAGCTCGGCGACCCGCCGCTCCGACGGGGTCAGCGCGTCGGGCCCGGCGAGCTGCTCGCGCCGGGGCCTGCGCGCCGGAGACGATCAGCTCCTCGTGGGCGGCATCGGCCAGTGTCACCGCGCCGCAGCGCTGAGCCAGCGCGAGGCCCTCCCGCAGCGGCTCGCGGGCGGCGCTGCGCTGCCCGGCCCGCCGCAGCGCCCCGCCGAGCTCAACCAGAGAGTAGCGCGAGCTCGAGCTGGCCGGCGAGTCGCGCAGCAGCTCGACCGACTCGCTCAGCTCGCCGAGCCCGTCGCTGCCGCCGACGACCCGCGCATGCGCGCGCAGCGCGACGCCGATGCCGCGGTTCTGACCGAGCTCTCGAGCCCGCGCGAGCCCGAGCTCGGCCAGCTCAGCGCGCCGCGTACCGGATCGGTAGGAGGCGAGGACCGTCGCCAGCGTCGAGCGCCACGGCAGGAAGCTCGGGTTGTTGACGATCACGTTCTCCCCGGCGAGCTAGAGGTCGCGGATCGCGCGCCTCACGATCTCCCAGCGCGGCGCGCAGGCGCGCGCGCGCGAGCAGCGCGTGCAGCGCCGCCGCGGTCCCGAGCGCCTGCTCGAGCGGCGACCGACTCGATCAGCTCTGGCGGCCGCCTCGAGCTCGCCCTGCTCGCGCAACGCCTCGCACAGGCAGGCGACCATCCAGATCTCGACCCAGCTGGCATCGATCCGGCGGGCCAACGCGAGCGCCTCGCGCGCGTCCTCCGCGGCCGTCGCCAGCTCGCCCCGGCGCAGCCGCAGAAACGCGCCCCAGGCGAGGTCGACCAGGTGCGAGATGATCGAGCCGCGGGCGCGCGCGTCGGCACGGATGTCGGCGAGCAGCGCCTCGGCCCGCTCGACCTCGTCGCTCGAGGATCAGCACGAGCGCCGCATAGATCACGACCGGTGAGCCGCCGGTCTGCTCGGCGACGAAGCGGCCGCCGTCGAGCCCCTCCTCGAGCCGATCCCACCAGCGGACCTCGACACCCTCGGTCTGCGCCGACCAGCAGGCGTCGAAGATCTTCAGGCCGCGACCGAAGGGCCCGGCGGCGTCGGCCAGCGCGCGCAGCTGCTCGCGCTGCTCGCCGACCTTGGAGACCAGCCGCACGTCGACCGAGGCGGTCGCCATCCGCAGCGTCTCGAGCGTCGCCCTGCAGCCGCGGATCGAGGTCCGGGCCGAGGCATCCCGAGCACCTGGGTGAGCATCTCGTAGGCCTCGAGCGAGCGCCCGCCGCCCCAGACCAGCACCTCGCCGAGCGCGGTCGCCACCGCCACGCGCTGCGGCGGGCTGCTCGGCCACGGCGAGCGCCTCGCCCAGGTGCTGGACGCAGGCCGGATCGTGCGCGAGCGCCTCCATCTGGCCCGAGCTGTCCGAGCACAGCTGCCGCGGAACGGCCGGTCGGGCGGCTCGGCCAAGCGCCCGGCGCAGCAGCGCGATCGCGGCCTCGAGGTCGCCGCCGGCGTGCGCGGCGCGTCGCGGCACTCATCAGCAGCTCGACGACCTCCTGATCGCCGCTCGGCGAGGCGCGCAGCAGGTGCGCGCCGACGGCGAGCGTCGAGCCGCCCGAGGCCGCGAGCGAGAGCGCGGCGCGGCGGTGATCGTCGGCGCGCCGCGCCGGCGGGATCTGCTCGTAGACCGCCAGGCGCAGCAGCGGATGCACGAAGGTCAGCGGCTCCTCGGTGAGGATCCCGGCCGACAGCAGCTGGTCGGCCGCGGTCGACGGCCGGCCGCTGATCGATGCCGGGCGAGCTCGGCGGCCTCGCGCACGCTCGCGTGCTCGAGCACCGACACCGCCTGCGCGAGCGCGACCGGCATCGGTCCCGAGCCGATCGAGCCGGCCGAGCACGACGCGCCTGACCGACTCGGGGCTGACCTGGTCCACGAGCTCGGCGTTCGCGGCCGAGCGCCGGCAGATCGCGCGCCAGCAGGTCGGTCAGCAGCTCCCCGAGCAGGAACGGATTTCCGCCGGTGGCGCGCGCGCAGGCGCCGCAGAACTCGCTGTCGGCCTGCGTCGCCGAGGCGATCGCGGACGAGCGCGGCGACGCCCTCCTGGCTGAGCGCGGAGGGCGCGATCACGTCGCGTCCGCGGTGGCGCGCAGCGCCTGCAGCAGCTCGTCGCGGCGCTCGACCTCGTCGGTGCTGACCGTCAGCGCCAGCAGCACCGGCAGCTCCTGGCAACGGGCCGCCAGGTAGACCAGGCACTGCAACGACGAGCGGTCGGCGAACTGGGCGTCGTCGAGCGCGAGCATCAGCGGCTCGCCCTCGGCGAGGTTGGCCGTCAGCCAGTAGAGCCCGTGGCTCAGCGTGAAGCCGATGTCGGGCGCCGGGCCGTCGCGGTGCGCCTGCCGCTGGCTCGTCGCGTCGCGCTCGTCGCGACGGCGATCGAGCCCGAGCAGCGGTCGCGTGAAGCCCGCGGCGCCGGCGAGCAGCTGCTCCTGCCGCTCGGGATCGGCGCGCGCCACCGGCACCTCGAACAGCTGCCGGGCGACACCGAAGGCGAACTCGCGCTCGAGCTCGTTGCCGCGCGCCGACAGCACCTGCAGCCCGGCGTCGACGCGGCCGCGCACGCGCCTGTGCGAGCAGCGCGCTCTTGCCGATACCGGCCGGTCCTTCGATTATCACGATCCTGCCACTGCCCCCGCGCGCGTCAGCGATCGCGGCCTGCAGCAGCTCAAGCTCATGTGAGCGCTCAAGCAGCAAAGGCACAGCTCCCGGTTACCAGACACCGGGAGCATATGGGCTTCGCAGCGCGAGATCCGGTTTCAGACGGGGAATGACCCCCGGCCTGGACGCTCCTGTCCGCGCTCAGGACGTCGATTCGCCGGCGCGCGCTCGGCTCCTCGAAGCTGACCTCGACGTGCTCGGTCGCGTCGCGCTCCTCGATCTTGGCCAGCGCCTCATAGGTCTCGAGATCGGCCGGCACCCGCGGCGGCCCGATCAGCGAACGCGGCCACAGGCCGCGCTCGAGCACGACGTTGAGCTCTGCGGCGTAGAGCGTGATCTGGGCGCCCAGGTGCAGCCAGACCAGCAGCGCGATGACCGTGCCGACGGTCGCATAGGCGGGCGACATGTGCTTGGTCACATGCCCGATGTAGAGGCCGCCGAGCGCCTGCAGGATCGTCCACAGGACAGCGGCGGCACGCCACGCCGATCAGCAGCTTCTGCGTCGGAACGCCGCTCGCGGTCATCAGCCGGAACGCCACCAGGAACAGGACGCAGTTGGCGATCAGCGAAACGACGATCCCGGCGATCTTGGTGCCGACTCCGCCGAGACCGCCGCTGACCAGCCCCGATGCGCCGGTGGCGATGATGAACAGCAGCCCGATCGAGATCAGCAGGCCGATCCCGCGGAGCTTCGACTTGATGAAGTTGGGCCGCGATTTCTGCGGCACCGCCCAGACGGTGTCGAGCGCGTTCTGCGCGGCGACCGGTGACCCCGAGCCCCGACCAGAAGGCCGCGGCCAAGCCGATGATCAGCGCCCCGATGTGGCCGTGCAGCGCAGTGAAGTCGAAGACCTTGCCGACCGCCGGGAAGTTCGCGCTGACCGAGTGCTCGATCGAGTGCAGGGTGCCCGGGTGGTGCTGGAGCACATACCCGAGCACGGTCACGAAGACCAGCAGCAGCGGGAAGATGCGAGAAGAACGCGTAGTAGGCGACCAGCGCCGCCAGGTTGCCGGCGCTGTCGTTGCCGAACTTCTTGATCACCGCCAGCGGGATCGCGAGCGCCACGTGGCGCTGCTGGAAGCGGTCGAAGGCCTTGATCGGGGCTGTGCGGGTCCATCTGGACTGAGTCTTACCCAGAATCGAGTGGTGGCGCGTTGGAGTGGACGCGCTCAGCCGCGGGTCGTGAGCTCGAGCGGGTGCGAGCAGAGCCCGCCCTGAGCGGGGCAGCCGTCGCAGATGCGCCGGCCCGGGCTGTCGGTGACGCGAAAGTCGCCGGCTGAGCACCCCGGCGACGCGCCGCGCCAGCTCGGCCTCGAGCGCCGGGATGTCGGCGGCGCCGAACTCGGCCGCAGACCGGGTCCTCGGGCGCCTCCAGGAACAGATGCACGACCTCGACCGCTGGGCGCGCCCAGCTTGAGCGCCGCCAGCGCGTAGATCAGGCGCTGGGCGACGTAGCGCTCGGCCACGACCGCCGCCGGGTCGGCGCCGCCCAGCCGGTCGCTCTTGTAGTCGAGCACCAGCAGCTGGCCGGGGCGGTCCTGGGCGATCACGTCGAAGACCCCGGTGATCAGCGTCTCACCGACCGGGAAGGCGAAGCGCTGCTCGCGGCTGACGTCGCGCAGCGCCCGACAGCCGCCCGAAGGTCGAGCTGCCGATCAGACCCGCGAGCAGGCCGCGCACGTCGGTCGGCATCGCCTCGCGCAGCGACGGGTTGCGCAGGTCCATGCCGGCCAGGACCTGGTGGATCAGCGTGCCGCGCTGGGCACCGGTGAGCGCCGACCTGCGGCGCCGAGCCGCGGCGGCGCGGCAGACGTGACGCGGCGCTCCGCCGCTCCGCTCCGCGCCGGGCGGCGTGGCCGGGGTTGGGCAGGTCGGGCAGGCCGAGCACGCGCTGCACGTAGAAGCGGTAGCCGCACTGCTCGTAGGTGGCCAGCGCCGTGTAGGACAGCGACGCCGGGACCGCGCGAGCGTCTGGGATCCCCGGCTGCCGGCGACGACGGGCTCCGGGAAGCGTTTTCCGTTGCCGGGCAACGCGAAACGCTTCCCGCGTCCGGTGCACGCTGGCGCGCCCAGCGGTCCGAGCGCGGCGCCGGTGGCGGCGTCACCGGCGCCTGCGAGCCCATGAAGCGCACGAGCACGCCGTCGGTCGGTGACAAACGGCTCGGGCTGCACCGCCCTCGGCGCGCTCGGTGAGTCACCGCGGCGGCGGCCGCGCGCGTGCGCGATGTCGGGCACGAACGCCTCGCCGATCCAGCCGACGGGCGCGAAGCGGTTGGCCTGCTCCCAGTTCTCGAAGCCGGGCGGCGCCCGAGACGATCAGGCGCTCCTTGGCCCGGGTCATCGCGACGTAGAACAGCCGCCGCTCCTCCTCGGCCTCGCGCTCGCGCTCCTCGAGCTTGAGCTCGTCGTAGGCGAGCACGCTCACGCGCTGGCCGTCGCCCGGCTGCTTGAGCCGCAGCCCGAGGCGCTCGTCCGTCGCGCCCGACCCTGATCAGCGAGCCCGCGCGCGGCAGCACCTGGCGGCCGATGTCGGCGACGCACACGACCGGAAACTCGAGGCCCTTGGAGCGGTGGATCGTCATCAGCCGCACGGCATCGAGCGCCTCGCTCTCGACCGGTGCCTCGCTCTCCCGGGCGCCGTCGCCGCCCTCGGCGCGGCTGCGCAGCAGGTCGACGAAGCCGCGCAGGTCGCTGCCGTGCTCGACCTGCCACTCGCGCGCCAGCCGCAGCAGCTTGCGCACGTTGGCCAGCCGCCGGCGGGCGTCGGGCAGGCCGGCGATGTGCAGCTCGTAGCCGTCCGTGCGCGAGCGCGCGATCGAGCAGCTGCTCGGGGCCGAGCCAGGCGGCGGCGCGCCGCTCGCCGCGCGAACCAGGTCGCCGAACTCCCGCAGCCGCTCGCGGTCGTCGATCGCGAGCTCCTCGGTCGGCACCGGCGGCGCTCAGCACGAGCCCGTCCAGCGAGAGCCCGCAGAGCGGTGAGAGGAAGACGCCGTAGAGCGACTCGGTGTCGAGCGGGTTGGCCAGCGCCCGCAGGTAGGAGACGAGCTCGATCACCTGCGGGTGCGACCAGTAGCCGCGCCCGCCGATCACATAGGTCGGGACCCCGGCCGCCTCGAGCGCCTGCTCGTAGACGTGCATGTCGGTGGTGGCCCGCAACAGCACGACGACATCGGCGGCGCGCGCCTGCCCGGCGTCGATCAGCTCGCGCACGCGCGCCGCCAGCGCGCGCGCCTCGGCCACGCGCCAGGGCGCCGCCAGCTGCTCGACGTCGGGTCGGGCTCGGGCGCGCGTGCTGTCGCGGTCGGCGATGATCAGCTCGACCAGCGGCTCGCGCCGCGGGCGCGTCCTGGCGGCCGGGGGTCAGCGGCCGGTAGCCGCTCGCCCAGCGCCGCCGCGAAGGCGCCGTTGAGCGCGTTCGAGGATCTCGGCCCGCGAGCGGAAGTTGGTCGCCAGCGAGGCGCGCGCGCCGATCCGCTCGAGCCGCCGGCCGCGCTGCTCGAAGAGCTCGACGTTGGCGTGCCGGAAGCCGTAGATCGACTGCTGGGCGTCGCCGACCATCACCAGGTCGAGCTGCGGTGACGAGATCGATCAGCTCGAGCTGGACGCCGTTGGTGTCCTGCATCTCATCGACCATCACCCGGGTGAAGCGCTCGCGGTAGCGGCTGCCGATCTCCAGGTCGGCGCAGCAGCTCGCGCGCGAGCAGCTCGAGGTCGGTGAAGTCGAGCGCCGAGCGGCCGCGCTTGAGCTCGGTGTAGCGGCTCGCCGTACTCGCGCAGCAGCGCGTTGAAGGCGTCGCGCGCCGTCACCACCGCGTCTCTCGGCCGCCATCTGCTGCAAGCTCGGCGAGCGCCTCGCGGTAGTCCTCGCAGGCCTGGCTCTTGAGCGCGCCCGCGTTGTTGCCGAGCTTCAGGCGCTCGAGCTGCCCGGGCCACGGGCTTGCCCGACTCGAGGATCGCGGGCGCGCGCTCGAGCAGCGTCGATCGCGTCGATCACCCGCCGGCCCGGGTCGCGGATCGTGCCGAGCTCGCGCTGCACCAGCCAGCGCCAGGTCCTCGACCAGCAGACAGGCGCTGCGCAGGTCAAGCGGATTGGGCGGCGGCGGCGCCGGCGGCAGCCGCGGCTCGAGCGCGCCGCGTGCCCGCAGCTCGGCGTAGGTCGAGGCGATCGTGCCGCGCAGCGTCGCCGGGCCGAAGGCCGAGATCAACTCCGAGCCCTCCGGGGTCTGTGGCCGCGGCCTGCAGCGCCGCATCGAAGGCGGCCGGCCGCAGCGGCGCCGTCTCGCGCTCGTCGAGCACGCTGAACTCGGGGTCGAGCCCGGCGTCGAGCGCGTGCGTGCGCAGCAGCCGCGCGCAGAAGGCGTGGATCGTCGAGATCCAGGCGCCCTCGGTCGCCCGCGCAGCCTCATCGTCGCCGGCCTCGCGCAGGCGCAGGCGGATCCGCTCGCGCAGCTCGGCGGCGGCCTTCTCGGTGAACGTGATCGTCAGGATCTGGCCGACGCCGATGCCGTCCTCCTGGACCGCGCGGGCGAAGCGCTCGACCAGCACCGAGGTCTTGCCGCTACCGGCGCCGGCGTCGAGCAGCAGCTCGCCGCGGCGGCGCTCGATCGCGAGCGTCTGCTCGTCGGTGAACTGCATCAGCGCGCCGCCCAGCAGATTCCGGGGTAGCGGCAGGTCCCGTCGGGCGTGCAGCGTGTCCGGGCAGGGCGTCAGCTCGCCGCGGCGCAGCGTCGCCGCCAGCGCGACGACCTGATCCTCGATCTCGGCCAGCAGCTGCTCGAGCTCCTCGGCGGGCAGCTCGTCGCGGTCGACGACCCCGGCGCCGACCTGCGCGCCCTCGCTGTAGACCCCGCGCGGGCGCAGGTCCTCACCGGCCAGCGGCTGGTAGAAGCCGGCGACGGCGCGCACCCCGAGCAGCCGCTGGACGGCGATCATGTAGAGCGCGACCTGCACCTGGTTGTCGCTGACCCAGCGCGCCGAGGGCCAGGTGTCGCGCTTGCCGCCGCTCTTGTAGTCGCGCACGATCACGCGCCCGGGATCGCGCGGATCGGCATCGATGCGATCGACGATCCCGTGCAGGCAGCGCCGCTCGCTGCCGTTCGACGAGCTCGACCGGCGGGACCGCGTCCTCACCCTCGCCGTCGAGCCCGAAGCGGAATTCGGTCACGGCCGGCGGCCAGTCGCCGCCGTCGACGGCCTCCTGAGCGCAGGTAGCGCAGCAGCTCGGCCTCGATCCCGCGCAGGATCGCGGCGCGCACCTCGGTGGCCTGATCGAGCGCCAGCTTGCGAGCGGTGCTCGGCCGCGGCCGAGCCGCGCATCTCCTGATGCAGCAGCTGCTCGGCCGGCCGGCAGCGTCTCCGCGGTCAGCGCCTCGCCGAGCCGCGCGAACACCCGCTCGAGCACGGTGTGGATGAACTAGCCGCGCGTCAGCGGGTCGGCCTCGGGCTCGAGCCGGTCGGGCTTCAGCTGGCTCTCGACCAGCCAGCGGACCGGGCAGGAGGCGAACTTCTCGATCGCGCCGGCCGAGACGAGCTCGCGGTGGCGCACGTGCTCAGCGCCTGCTCGGACAGGAACGCGGGTCGCCGGCGGCTCGCTGAGCTCGCGCGGCGCGCCCCGCGAGCGCCTGCTCGAAGGCCGCCGCCAGCTGCCGCTCGCGCTCGGTCGGGCGCCTGCTCGACGCTCCAGACGACGTCGGCCAGCAGCCGCCGGCGGCGCCGCTCGCGCCAGTCGGCCGGAAACAGCTCGGCGATGTCATCCAGAAACGGCGAGGGGATGACGACGTTGCCGTCCTCATCGGAGCTGCGATAGCTGAAGACGACACGCTCGGTCGCGCGCGAGACGCACGCGTAGAACAGGTAGCGCTCGCGATCGAGCGGGTCGGCGGGTTGCGCCAGCACCAGCCCGGTGACAGCGCCAGCTCGCGACGGCGCTCGTCGTCGAGGAACGGGTCGCCGCTCGTGACCTGCGCGCTCGGGAACTCGCCCTCGCACAGCCCGGTCACGAACACGCGCCGGAAACGCCGGGCGCGGATCGCCAGCGGCTCGGCGATCAACACCGCCTCGGCGCGGCGGCGCCGTGCACCGGGACCTGCAAGCCCCTCGAGCAGCTCGACCAGTTCGCGCCGCCGCCGAGCCGCCTCGCTCGATCTGGCCAGTTCCTCGAGCGCCGAGAACACCACCGCCGCGGCGCGCGCGTCGAGCTGCTCGGCGGCGTCCCGAGCAGTGGGGCCTGGCCGCGGTGCGGCGCGGCGATCAGGCGCGCGTGCTCTCGGCCAGGCCTCGCAGCTCTCGGGCGCCAGGCGCAGCCGCTCGATCTCGGCGAACGCGGCGCCAGCGCCGTGCCGCTGGCCCGTAGCGCAGCGCCGACGCGCCCGGCCTGACTGGCGTACCTCGCGCTCGAAGCGGTCGACGCATCGGCGAGTTGTCGACGACCCCCGGATGGCGCAGGAAGGCGAGCAGATCCCCGCGTCGCGCTGCGACTCGGGCAGCAGCGCGTAGCGCACCAGTCCGAGCAGCGCGCGGCCGAGCGGCGTATGCCCGAGCGGCACCACGCGCGCGCTGCTGCAGCCGACACCGACGCGGGCGAGCGCGCGCTCGAAGATATCGGCCGAGCGCGCGAGCGACCGGCAGACGACGACCATATCGCGCGCGGTCGACCCCGTCGCGCAGCGCCGCCAGCACCCCCGCCGCGACCAGTTCCGCCTCGGTGCGCTCGCTGCCGGCCTCCATCAGCGTCACCGTATGCGAGCGGGTCGATAAGTGGCGGGTCGGGTTCGAACAGGTGACGTTCGAGGTGGTGCAGCGGCGCGCGCGAGTCCGCGGCGTAGTACTCGTCGAGCGCCGGCAGCTGCGTCACCGACTCGGCGAGCGCGCGCAGCTCCTCGACGACGGTCGCGCGCGCCGCCAGCGCCGGCCGGTCGGGCTCGTAGGTGAGCGAGACCGTGACGGCCGCGCCGACCTGGCGCGCCAGCGTCTCGACGGTGTCGAGCTCGATCGGGGTGAGATCGTCGAACCCGTAGAGGAAGACCGGCGTCGTACCCCAGCTCTCGGGCGATTCGCGCAGCGCATCGAGAGCGCCCCAGGCGAACGTCTCGCTGTCGACGCGCTCGAGCTTCTCGAGCTCGTCGCGGTAGCGGCGATAGATCGCGGCGAGCTCACGCGCATAGGCCGACCCGCCCGGCCGCCGGCGATGACCAGCTCTCAGTGCCTGGGCGAAGCGCGCGGGGTCGACCCGCTGCTGCTCGAGCTCGACGATCAGCCGCCGCGCCGCGTGCGCGAAGCCGACGCCGGCGGCCGGCCGGCGCGAGCGTCTCCAGCCGCAGCGACGGCGATCGCCCGGCGCAGCACGCGGTCGCGCTGCAGCGGCGTCACCCGCTCGCGCCGGTGGCGGGCCCGCAGTGCGACTTCGTCGAGCAGCCCCGGGAAGGTCAGCGCCCGCCCGAGCGTGACGCCCGGGCGCGGCGAGCTCACGCTCGTAGTGGGTGACGTCGGCCGCGGTCGGCACCACCAGCAGCGCGTCGCGATGCGCCGCCAGCGCGTAGGCGCCCAGCACCTCGCCCGCCTTGGCGGCGTTGGCGGGTCCCAGTACGAGCGTCAGCGGCACTCGCCAATGGTGACGGTGCGCGGCGACAGGTAGTAGCGCAGCCGGCGGGCCCAGTCGGAGCTGGACCCAGATCCTCGAACAGCGCCTTGACGGTGTCGATGCCCAGCGGGATGTAGCGGGCGAGCATGTTCTCGTTGGGCGCGTGGATCTGCGCGTCGGGGAGCGAGAAGCCCGAGATGATCGTCGGGATCCCCCGGTCCGCCAGCGCCGCGACGATCGGCAGCGTGCCGCCGGAGCGGATCAGCGCCGGGACGCACGCCCAGCACCCGTTCGAAGGCATCCTGGCCGAGCTGGATCGCGCGCGCGTCGGGCGGCACGATCCCGGCCGCGCCGAGGACCAGCGCGTCAGCTCGAGCTCGGCGCCGGCGGGCGCGGCGTCGCGCAGCAGCCGCTCGAAGCGCGTCGGCGATCGTGTCCGGGTCCTGCCCGGGCGCCAGCCGCACCGACACGTTGGCGACGGCCCGCACCGGCAGCACCGTCTTCTCCAGGTGCGGCGAGCCGCTCTCGATCCCGTTGACGTCGAGCGCCGGCTCGGCCGTCGTGCGGATGTAGAATTCCTCGGCGGCCGTGGCATCGGCGGGGTTGCGCGCCCTGGCTCGGCGAGCTCGTCGGCGCCGCCGGGCAGCTGCTTCCAGTCCTCGAGCTCCTGCGCGGTCGGCGCGATGATTCCCTGGCGCAGCGGCTCGGCCAGGCGACCGTCGGCGGCGAGCAGCCGCTCGAGCGTGCGGATCAGCGCGTGGCCGGCGTTGAGCGCGGCGCCGCCGTAGATGCCCGGAGTGCAGGTCGGTCCGCCGGTCGAGAGCTCGAGGTGGAAGTAGACCAGCCCGCGCGTGGCGATGTTGAACGCGGGGACGTCCTCGCCGATCATGCCCGAGTCGAAGATGATCGCGGCGTCGGCGCCCCGCTCGTCGGCCTCGAGGAATTCGACGATCGAGTGCCCGCCGGTCTCCTCCTCGCCGTCGCAGGCAAAGCGCACGTTGACCGGCAGCTGCCGGCCTCGCCAGCGCCCGCGCGCCGGCCAGCAGCATGTAGAGCTGGCCCTTGTCGTCGGCGACGCCGCGGCCGTAGAGGCGCTCGTCGCGGATCTCGGGTTCGAAGGCGGGCGAGTCCCAGAGTCCGAGCGGATCGGCCGGCTGCACGTCGAAGTGGCCGTAGCAGAGCACCGTCGGCGCCGTGTCGGCGTTCGCGCGAGGCGCGGATCTCACCGACGGCCAGCGGCTGCCCGTGCCAGTCGACGATCTCGGCGCTGCCGCCGGCGTCGCGGATCAGATCGCGGACCCATTCGCCCGCCGCGATGACATCGGCGGCGTGCTCGGGATCGGCGCTGATCGAGGGGATGCGCAGGAACTGCGCCAGTTCGTCAAACCATTCGCTCATGCCGCCGAGCCTAGCTCGGCACGATCAGCTTG
The DNA here is from genome assembly GCA_963834625.1 of uncultured Solirubrobacterales bacterium. Taxonomy (GTDB): domain Bacteria; phylum Actinomycetota; class Thermoleophilia; order Solirubrobacterales; family Solirubrobacteraceae; genus Palsa-465. Next base: position 23,131 of record CAWICM010000004.1, read on the forward strand.
GCGTGCGGCCCGCTGGCCGCACGCCTGCGACCGAGCGCGCAGCGGCGGCGTGGCGGTCGCGCCGCAGTCGCAGCGCCAGCGTCGGGCAGGCGTCGACCGCGCGGCGGGCGTGCGCCAGCAGCTCGGGGCTGAGCTCGCCCGCGTCGATCACGGGATAGCCCCATTCGTCGAGCCAGATGCGCTCGGGAAGCAGCTCCGCGCAGAGTCCGTGGCCGGTGCAGGCGATCGGGTTCAGCGCCAGCCGCTCGCTCATCGCGCGTGGACCTCGAGCAGCGAGGTGGGCAGCACACGCCGCCGCATGCAGGCATCGCAGGCACCGTGTTGCGCATGGTCGTCGAACGCCGGGCGGAACGTGCGCAGCGCGCTGGTCACGAACGTCGCGGCTCCGTCGGGCAGCGAGCAGGCGCCGCGGTGGGTGACGAGCTCACACCAGCGCGCGATCCGCGCGTAGGCGCGGTTGTTCCGGAGTCGTCGGAGATCGCCGCCCGCGCGGTGGCGCCCGCGGCCGCCAGCGCCTTGGGCAGCGCGTTGTCGGCGAACGTCAACCCGTCCTCGGGCGGTAGCTCGACGTCCTCGGGCATCGGCTCGACCGTGATCCCGGCCGGCTCGAACAGCCGCTGCATCTCGCGCAGCTTGTGCGGGTTGCGGGTCGCCAGCACGAGCGAGCGATCGGGTGTTCCCGCCTCGGACGACACCGTCATCCCCTCAACCCGCGACGGCGCCGGCCACCGCGGCGTCCTGGAGTGCGCGCAGCTCCGCGATCCCGGTCGCGGCGAGGACGAGCAGATCGTCGAGATGGGCCCGGGACAGGGGCGTCCGCTCGGCGGTCGCCTGCACCTCGACCAGCCCCCCGTCCCCGGTCATGACGACGTTGGCATCGACCTCGGCGGTGGAGTCCTCGCGGTAGTCGAGGTCGAGCAGCGGCACGCCGGCGACGATCCCGCAGGAGACGGCGGCCACCGTGCCGGTCAACGGGGTCCGCTCGAGCGCCCCCTCCGAGATCAGCCGCGCAAACGCGAGTTGCAGCGCCACCATGCCTCCGGTGATCGACGCGCAACGCGTGCCGCCGTCGGCCTGCAGAACGTCGCAGTCGACGTAAACCGTGCGCTCGCCGAGCGCGGAGAAATCGACGACGCCGCGCAGCGAGCGGCCGATCAGACGCTGGATCTCGACCGTGCGGCCGTCGGCCCGGCCGCGGCTCACGTCGCGCTGCTTTCGCTCGCCGGTCGAGGCGGGCAGCATTCCGTACTCGGCGGTCACCCATCCGCGGCCCGATCCGGCCAGCCAGCGCGGGACGCTGTCCTGCACCGAGGCGGTGCAGATCACGCGCGTCTCACCCATCGAGATGAGCGCCGAGCCGGTGGCCGTCCGCACGAATCCGGGCTCGATCGACAACGGGCGCAGGTGATCGGGGGCGCGCCCGTAGCTTCGCCCAGGACCGGGACCGGGACCCGGACCGGAAACGGGACCGGGAGCGGCAGGCGAACCGCTCACGCCGCCGCCCTCGCCGAGAGCTCCACGTGCACGACCTCGCCCAAGGGCATCTGCAGAAAGCGTGTCCCGAGCGCGTGGAACGACTCCACGTCCCCGGTGCAGAAGAACCGGTAGCTGCCCTCGCCCGTCGAAGGGTTGAGCAGATCGCGCGAGGCCAGCGCGCGCTCGACGCTGCGGGCCACGCCGGCCCCCGAGGTCACGAGCGTCACGCCACGTCCGAGCGAGCGCTGAAGCATCGGCGCCACGAGCGGATAGTGCGTGCAGCCCAGGATGACCGTGTCGACCTCGGCCGAGCGCAGCGGCACGCAATAGGCCCGCACCGTCTCCACCACCCGCTCGTCGAACGGGAAGCCGCCCTGGATGATCGGCGCGAGATCGGCGCAGGCGACGCTCTCCAGATGAACGTGCGGGTCGGCCGCCGCGACGGCCCGCTCATAGGCCCGAGAAGCGACCGTCGCCGGCGTGGCCATCAGCCCGATGCGGCCGCTGCGGCTGCCGGCCACCGCCAGCTGGGTGGCCGGGCCGACCACGCCGATCACGTCGATCTCGCGACCGGAGCGCCGGATCACCGCCTCGACCGCGCCCAGGGCGGCCGAGCTGGCCGCGTTGCACGCGATCACGAGCAGCTTTGCGCCGGCCGCCAGCAGATAGTCGGCGATCTCGATCGCGAACGCCTCGAGTTCATGCTGCGTGCGTTCGCCGTAGGGGAACCGCGCGGTGTCTCCCAGGTACAGGTAGTCCTCCCCCGGCAGGGACACCAGCAGCTCGTGCAGGACGGTCAGCCCGCCGACGCCCGAGTCGAACACCCCGACGGGTTGATGGGCCAGGGGGGTCATCCGGCTGCGCGTGCAAGCAGGGTCATCTCGCGGCATGGTGCCAGAGGTGACCGGCGGTACGCTCGCCCCCGCCGATGCGCGCCCTCGTCGTCACCAACATGTACCCGACTCGGGCCCGCCCCGCGCTGGGCAGCTTCGTGCGCGACCAGGTCGATGCCCTGCGCCGGATCGACGGGGTCGACCTCGACGTGTTCGCGTTTGCGCCCGGTGGCGCCGGCGCGTACGTGGGCGCGGCGAAAGAGCTGTTCCGCCGGCACCGTGCACAGCGCTACGACGTCGTCCACGCCCACTTCGGGCTGACCGCCTGGCCGGCGCTCGCCGCGCGGGGCGCCGCATACGCCGTCACGCTGCACGGCACCGACCTGGTGCACCCGCGCTCCCGCCCGATCACGCTCGCCGCGCTCCCGATGTTCGACCTCGTGGCCACGGTGTCCGAGTCGTTGGCGACGCAACTCCCGCCCTGGGTCGTGCGCGGGCACACGGCCGTCCTCCCGACCGGCGTCGACGTCGAGCGCTTCAAACCCATGCCACGACAGGAGGCCCGCGCGGCCCTGAGCCTGAGCCCGACCGGTCGCTACGTCCTCTTTCCGGCCGATCCGCGCCGGCCCGAGAAGCGCCACGACCGGGCGCTCGCCCTCGCGACCGACACGCAAGCCGAGCTGATCACGCTGGGCAACGTGGATCCATCGCAGGTCCCCCTGTACGTCAACGCGGCCAATGCGGTTCTCGTCCCTTCCGAGCGCGAGAGCTTCGGCCTCGCCGTGCTCGAGGCGCTGGCATGCGACGTGCCGGTGCTCGCCACCCCGGTGGGGATCGCCCCGAACGCACTCGAGGACCTCCCCGGCACGCTGTGCGCACCATTCGACATAGCGACCTGGCGCGCCGCCCTCGAACCGCATCTCAGCGCCGAAGGAGATCTGCGCCTCGACGGCCGCGCACGGGCCGAGCCCTACTCGACCGACCGCACGGCGGCGCAAGTGCTCGCCGCTTGGCGATCTCTCAGGTAGCAGCTAGCAGCTAGCAGCTAGAGAATCAGCCCCGCCCGGGTCCGCCACACGGCGAGTCGCCAGGCCAGCACTCCGAACAGCACGAGCACGCCCACGTGCAGCAGGTCCACCCCCGGGCGCAGGCCGAACGCGCAGTGGCGCACGAGCTCGACGAAGTGATAGAGCGGGTTGAACTGGGCCGCCGTACGCAGCCATCCGGGCAGCCGGCTGAGCGGGAAGAACGTGCCGGCGACCAGGAACAGCGGCGTGATCACCCCGCTGATCACGTAGCTGAGATCGTCGAACGTCGTGGCCGTCGCCGAGAACAGCATTCCCAGCGATGCGAAGCCGATGCCGGTGAGTGCGCCGAACAGCGGGACGAGGATCATCGCGGGCGCGGGCGGCAGGCCGAAGGCGAACGCGACGAACAACGGCGCGACGCCGTACACGCCGGCCCGCACTCCCAGGAACAGCACCTCGCCGGTGACGATCTCCTCGACGTCGACCGGTGCGGCCAGCATCGCGTCGTAGACGCGCTGGTAGCGCCGCTTGTAGAGCGAGTCGAACATGGCCGAGAACACCGCGCTGAACAGCACCGCGGTGGCCACCGCGCCGGTGCCCACGAACTGGATGTAGGGAATCCCGGCGACGTGCGACACGAGCCGTCCGAACCCGAGGCCGAAGGCGACGAGCATGATCACGGGCTCCACCACAGCCGCGAACGTGCGCGTTCGCCAGTAGTAGAGGAACACCGTCCACTCGCGGATCCACACCGCGGCCAGCGCGACCCACTCGATTCGCCTTGGTATGACCCGCGTCATTCGACGTACTCCCCGGTCAGGCTCACGAACACGTCCTCCAGGCTGGAACTGCGGCGCACTCCGGCGGGCAGCCGCCCGTCGAGCGCGTCGGCGTGCAGGTAGGTGAGCGTTGGACCCGACTGGCGAGTGGGCAACCCGTCCGCCTGCGCCCGCTGCGCGAGCGCGCGCAACTCCGCCACCGATCCGCGCACGTCGACCACCTCGCGCCCCGCGTGGCGGCGGATCAGCTCGTCCGGCCTGCCCTCGGCCACGACCCGTCCGGCCGACATGATCGCGACCCGGTCGGCCAGCCGTTCGGCCTCCTCGATGTAGTGGGTCGACATCACCACGGTGGCGCCGCGCTCGCGCAGCGTGAGGATCAGCGACCACAGCTCGTGGCGTACCTGCGGGTCGAGTCCCACCGTCGGCTCGTCGAGCAGCACGAGATCGGGCTCGTGGATGAGGGCCCGCGCGATCAGCAGGCGGCGCTGCATCCCGCCCGAGAGCGTGACCGCCCGGTCCGCCGCCCGCGCCTGAAGCCCAGCCAACTCCAATGCGCGCGCCACCGCCCCACCGCGCTCCGAGGCAGGCACTCGGTACAGCCGCGCGAACACCGACAGCACGTCGCGCACCCGCAGGTCCACGTCGAGATTCGACTCCTGCGGGCAGACGCCCATGCGGGCGCGCGCCAGCTTCGACTGCGCCGGCAGTTCGAAGCCGAGCACCTCGGTGCGCCCGGCGTCGGCCACCGCCTGCCCGGTCATGATCCGCATCGCGGTCGACTTGCCGGCGCCGTTCGGACCGAGCAGCCCGTAGCAGATGCCGCCCGCGACCTCCAGGTCCAGTCCGTTCACAGCAACCACCGACGCGAAGCGCTTGACCACGCCATGCATCGACAGCGCCGGGCCGCCCGGCGAGGCCGTGAAATCGGCGAGACGGCTGGACTGCAAACGGTGAGACGACAAGGGACCTCCGGGGAACGACTCAGAGCAGCGAGGGGCCGTCGCGGAGCGACGACTCGGAAATCAGCGCAGCTTCAAAACCCTGGGATCCATCAGCGACAAATGTACCGCAATCACCGCGGCGCCGGCCACCAATCACCGCAGCGCCGGCCACCATTCCGACAGCCGTTCGAGCGCGGCGTCGACGACCGGCGGGGCAGCTCCATCGAGACCGCCGCGGACCTCGCCGGCCGCCACCGGTTCTCGCAGCGCCTCCAAGGTCGCAGCCACCGATCGAGCCAGCGCGTCGAGTGCGTAGCCGCCCTCGAGCACGCACCCCACCGGCGCCTCGAGCTCCTCGGCGACCCGGCGCATCGAACGGGTCATGGCGGCGTATCCCTGCTCGGTCACGTCGCACTCGCCGAGCGGGTCCTCGCGGTGGGCGTCGTATCCGGCCGAGATCAATACGAGCTGGGGCGCGAACTCCCGAGCCAGTGGAACGGCCACGCGATCGACCAGCGAGCAGAACACCCGGTCCTCAGCGCCCGGCGAGACCGGCAGGTTGACCGTGAACCCGCGGCCCTCCCCGGAGCCTACGTCGCCGGCCGGGCCGGTTCCGGGGTAGAGCGGCGACTGGTGGATCGAGACGAACAGCACCTCGTCGGAGGCGTGGAAGATGTCGTTGGTGCCGTTGCCGTGGTGCACGTCCCAGTCGAGGACCATCACCCGCTCCACACCAAGGCCGTCCAGCGCCCGCCGTGCCGCCACGGCCACGTTGTTGAACAGGCAGAAGCCCATCGCCCGCGACCGCGTCGCGTGATGCCCGGGGGGCCGGTGCGCGCTGAACGCACACGAAGCGCCCCCGGAGAGCAGCAGCTCGACCATGCGCACGGCTCCCCCGGCGGCGTGCAGAGCCGCCTCGAACGAATCCGGGCTGACCACCGTGTCGAGGTCGAGGAAGCCGCCCCCGCTCGCGCAGGCCCGCCTGATCGAGTCCACGTACTCGGCCGGATGCACCGCCTCGAGCACCGCGCGATCGACCGCCGGCGACTCGACCCGCTCGAACCCGAGCCAGTCGCGGGCTGACAGCTCCCGCTCGATCGCCTCGATGCGCGCGGCGCGCTCCGGGTGCGCGCCGGTGTCGTGGCGCAGCGAGGACGGATGCTCGAGCCACAGGGGCGCGGAAGCCATCGGGGTACGGTATCGGGCGAGGTGCAGCTCTTGAGCGCGGATGTGACGGTCGTGGGCGCAGGCGCGGCCGGGCTCTACACGGCTGTGCGCGCCTCCCGTCAGGGAGCCCGCGTCACGCTCGTGTCGGCCACGCCGCTGGCCGAGTCCTCGAGCTGGTGGGCGCAGGGCGGCCTGGCCGCCGCGGTGTCCGCGCAGGACAGCCCCGAGCGCCACCTCCGCGACACGATCACCGCCGGTCGCGACGCCGTGCGCGAGTCAGCCGCGCGCGTGCTCTGCGACGAGGCTCCCGAGGCGTTGAGCGATCTGACCCGGCTCGGGATGCCGTTCGACACCGATCGCGACGGGCGCCTCGCGCTCGGGCTCGAAGGCGGTCACTCCGTGCGGCGGATCGTGCACGCCGGCGGGGCGGCGACCGGCCGGCGACTGGTCAGGCAGCTGAGCGCGGTGGTCGCGGAGGATCCGGGCATCGAGGTGGTGGAGGGCCGGCGCGCGGTACAGCTGCTCCTGCTCGACGGGCGCTGCGCGGGCGTGCGCCTCGAGGACGGGCGCGTGATCGCGAGCCGCGCCGTGGTGCTGGCCACCGGCGGCGCGGCGGCCCTGTGGTCGCGCACGACCAACCCGACCGGTGCCCAGGGCGGCGGGCTCATGCTCGCCTTCGCGGCCGGCGCCACGCTGGCCGACCTCGAGCTGGTGCAGTTCCACCCCACGGCAGTGGTCGGCGCGAACGGAGCCGACGGGCTGCTGGTCACCGAGGCGGTCCGCGGCGAGGGCGCGCGACTGCTCGACTCCAGTGGCGAGCGGTTCGTGGACGAGCTCGCTCCCCGCGACGAGGTGGCCCGCGCCGTCCAGCGCCGGATGGCCGCGACCGGCGCCCCGGCGGTCGGCCTCGACATGCGCGACGTCGATCCGGCGCTGTTCCCCAACGTTGTCAGCGCGCTCCGCGAGGCCGGGATCGATCCCGAGCACGAGCTGGTCCCGGTCGCGCCGGCCTCGCATTACATGATGGGCGGCATCGCCACCGACGTGGACGGCCGCGCCTCCCTCCACGGGCTGTATGCGGTCGGCGAGTGCTCGTGCACCGGGCTGCACGGCGCCAACCGCCTGGCCTCGAACTCGCTCACCGAGTGCTTCGTGTTCGGGGCGCGCGCCGCGCGGTCGGCGATGGCCGAGCCGGCGCCCGATCCGGTCGCTGTCAAGACGGCGGCCGGCGACGACGCGGGGCGCCCCCAGCCACCGCCGCCGATCTCACCCGCGAGCCGCGAGGCCCTGTGGCGCGACGCCGGCCTGGAGCGCGACGCCGCGGGCCTGGAGCGGTTGGCGCGGGACGAGCACCCGCTCGTGCGCCTGATCGCGACCTGCGCGCTCACGCGCACCGAGAGCCGAGGCGCGCACCAGCGCAGCGATTGCCCCGAGCGCGACACGGCGCTCGACGGGCGTCACGTGACGATTCCAGCCGGCGGTGGGCCCGTCGTCGAGACGTGGAAGTGAACGCTCACAGCACACCGTCTTTCCGATAAACCGCTCCGCCGGGGGCTACTCGTCAGTAACCACTTAACACCAACTTAATAATTGGTGCGGGTCGAACTTCATACACCCCGGGTAGTCACCGTCCGCGCCAAAAAGGACCGCCCCAGGCAGGGGCCAAGGGAATCTTATTAGGAGTGGTGTGTTGCATGTATCGGTTCAGTAGAGCTATCTACCGTGAGCTAGCCGAGGACATCGTCTCGGACCCCTACGAAGGACCGCTCGTCAATCACGAGCGGGTGCTCCGGGCTTGCGAAGCCGCCGTCGAGCGCCTGGCGACCGACCGGCACTACTTCGCCCATCCCACGCGGAGCCTGTTCAAGGACATCCGCATCTATTTCCCGATGACCGCGCAGCTGCGCGTGCTCCGCGTGATCCAGCGCTATCTGGGACTCGCCGACGAGTTCCTGCGCCGGCTCCCGGCGAACGGCTTCGACGCGTACGGGAATCCGTTGCAGTGCCGCGCCAGCACCCGCAAGGGCACCCCGTGCCAGCGGATGCCGCTGCCGCACAACGGCTACTGCCCCTCGCATCAGCACCTGGCTGAGACCGAGGAGCTCCAGTCGCCGCTCGTCGCGGCGTAGTTTTTGGGCCGGGCTTCGCCCGGCGTCCATGGGACCGATTGCGCCGGGCATCCTTGCCCGGCGCTTTTGCGTCCGCGCCCTGTCGGCGCCCGGCGTGGCCCAGCGCCATGCTCCAGTAAGTTGCCGCCATGCTGATCGGCGTCGACGTGGGCGGCACCTTCACCGACGCCGTTCTCGCGCTCGACGGCCGGCTGATCACCGCCAAGGCCCCCACCACCCCCGACGATCAGTCCGAGGGCGTGATGGCGGCGATCGACGCCGCGCTCGAGAAGGCCGGCGCCTCGACCGGCGACATCGAGGAGTTCTCCCACGGGATGACCGTGGCGACCAACGCGCTGCTCGAGGGACACGGCGCGCGCACCGCGTTCGTGGCCACCGAGGGATTCACCGACCTGATCGCGCTCGGCCGCCAGGACCGGCCGGAGCTCTACCGGCTGTGCGCGGGCCGGCCCGCGCCGCTTGCGCCCGCCGAGCTGCGCTTCGGCGCACCGGAGCGGATGACCCCGGACGGGCCGCTCACCGAGCTCACCGACGACGCCGCCCGGGAGCTCGCCGAGCGCGTCGCCGAGGCCGACCCCGAGGCGGTGGCGGTCGCGCTGCTGCACTCCTATCGCCACCCCGAGCACGAGCAGGCGATCGCTCGTGCCCTGTCGGACGCCCTTCCCGACGTCCACGTCTCCCTGTCCCACGAGGTGGTCGGCACGTTCCGCGAGTTCGAGCGCGCGGCCACCACCGAGATCGACGCGGCGCTCTCGCCGCTCCTGGCCCGCTACCTGCGCCGGCTGGTGGAGCGAGCGGGCGAGGCGAACATCCCCGAGCCGGCCATCATGCAATCCAACGGCGGCCTGATCGACATCGCGGCGGCCGCGGGCCACGCGTCGTGGACGGTGCTGTCGGGACCCGCCGGGGGCGCCGCCGGGGCCGCGTTCGTGGCCCGCCAGTCCGGGGCGGAGAACGCGCTCTGCCTGGATATGGGTGGCACCTCGTGCGACGTGTGCGTGGTCGAGGACGGCGCCGTGCAGGAGCGCTCGAGCGGCGAGGTGGCCGGACGCCCGCTGGCCCTGCCGATGCTCGCCGTGCACACGGTCGGGGCGGGCGGTGGCTCGATCGCCTGGCGCGACGCCGGCGGAGCGCTGCGCGTCGGCCCGCGCTCAGCGGGCGCCGATCCGGGGCCCGCGTGTTACGGGCGCGGCGGGACCGAGCCCACGGTGACCGACGCCAACCTGGTGCTCGGCTACCTCTCGTCAGAGTCGCCCCTGGGCGGGGGCGTCGAGCTCGATCGCGGCGCCGCCGAGAAGGCGGTCGAGGCACTGGCCGATCAGCTCGACCTCGAGGTGCTCGCCTGCGCGGAGGGGATCCGGCGGGTGGCGGGTGCGGAGATGATTCGCGCCCTGCGGGTGGTGACCGTCGAGCGCGGGATCGATCCGCGCCGTTACGCGCTCATGGCCTTCGGGGGCGCCGGGCCGCTCCACGCGGCGCAGATCGCCGACGAGCTGGGGATCGACACGATCCTGTGTCCGCGCGCGTCCGGGGTGCTGGCTGCGCTGGGGCTGGTCGTCTCCCCTCGCCGCCGCGACGTGCAGCGAAGCGTCCTGTGGAGCGGCGACTCGCTCACCGCCGAGGCGATCTCCGATGCCGTGTCAGAGCTCGGAGAGCGCGCGCGCGAGGCGATGCACGAGCCGGAGGCCGAGCTGCACGTGGTGTACGAGCTGCGCTACCGCGGTCAGTCGTTCGAGCTGGCGATCTCGGCGGGGCTCGAGCCGACGCCCGAGGAGCTGCGCGAGCGCTTCGAGCACCAGCACGAGGAGCGCTACGGCTACTGCGACTCCGAGCAGGAGCTCGAGCTCGTCACGATCCGGGTGACCGCCACCGCGCAGGGAACCGACGTCGAGCTGGCCAGCGACCGCGATGACCACGACGAGGTGGAGCGTTCCACCCGGACCGCCACCCTGGACGGTGAGGAGGTCGAGCTCGCGGTGCTGCGCGGCATCCCCGCGCCGGGCACCGAGGCCGAAGGCCCGGCGGTCGTTGAGCTGCCGGAGGCCACGCTGCTCATCCCGCCGGGCTGGACGGCCGAGGTGGACGACACGGGCACGGTCAGGATGGAGCGATCCGGATGAGCATCGACCCGGTCGAGCTCCAGGTCCTGACCGGCGCGCTGCGCGCGGTTTGCGAGGAGATGGGCGCGGTGCTGATTCGCTCCGCTCACTCGGCCAACATCAAGGAACGCCGCGACGCCTCGACCGCTCTGTTCGACCGCCACGGCGAGATGGTCATGCAGGCCGAGCACATCCCGGTGCATCTCGGGGCGATGCCGGCCGCGGTGGCCGCCGTGCTCGACTCCGAGCACGCGCCCGACCGCTCCTGGATCCTCAACGATCCCTACGCCGGGGGCACGCATCTGCCCGACATCACGGTCATCACGCCGCTGTTCGCGGACGACGAGCTGATCGCCTTCGCGGCCAGCCGCGCCCACCACGCCGATGTGGGCGGGCCGACGCCCGGGTCGATGCCGGCCGACAGCCAGACGCTGGAGGACGAGGGCGTGGTGATCTCGCCGCGCGTGCTCGACGACGATGCGATCGCCGAGCTCGCCGACCAGATGCGCCAGCCCGAGCAGCGCCGGGCCGACCTGCGCGCCCAGCTGGCCGCGGGACGGGTCGGTGGGCGGCGGCTGCTCGAGCTGCACGAGCGCTTCGGCGCCGAGAAGCTGAGCGAAGCCTTCAAGGAGGTCCTCGACTACGCCGAGCGCCGCACCCGTGCGTGCATCGAGGAGCTGGAGGACGGCACCTACACCGCGGAGGACGTGCTGGAGGCGCGCGAGGGCGACCTCCGGATCGCGCTCAAGGCGACCGTCGAGGGCGACCGCATGACGCTCGACTTCTCCGACACCGATCCTCAGCACGAGGGGAACCTCAACTGTCCGCTGGCCGTGACCCGGTCGGCCTGCTACTTCGCGATCCGCGTGCTCACCGATCCCGACATCCCGCCCAGCGCCGGCGCCTACCGCCCGATCGAGGTGATCGCGCCCGAGGGCTGCCTGCTCAACGCGCGCTCCCCCGCGGCCGTGGTGGGCGGCAACGTCGAGACCTCCTCGCGCGTGGCCGACGTGGTCCTGCGCGCCTTCGGCCGCGCGGTCGGTCAGGGGACGATGAACAACGTCACGCTGGGCTCAGACGACGTCGTCTACTACGAGACGATCGGGGGCGGCCAGGGCGCCTGCCCCGACGCGGACGGACCAAGCGGCGTCCACGTGGCGATGAGCAACACGCTCAACACGCCGATCGAGGCGCTCGAGCTGGAGTTCCCGATGCGCATGGTCGAGTACTCGCTGCGCCGCGACTCGGGGGGCGCCGGCGAGCACCACGGCGGCGACGGGGTGATCCGCGAGCTCGAGGCGCTCGCTCCGCTGAACTACTCGCTGATCACCGAGCGCCGCCGCCACGCTCCCCCAGGCGCGGACGGTGGCGAGGACGGCGCCACCGGCCGCAACCTTCTCGACGGCGAAGAGCTTCCGGCCAAGGCCATCGGCAAGCTCGAGCCCGGTCAGCGCCTGCGCATCGAAACCCCCGGAGGCGGCGGCCATGGACAACCTGGCTAGATCGGACCGCCGCCGTTCGCTATACGGATGAAAGTTCGTCATCCGGTTTGAGACGCTCGTAGAGCGGATAAGTGAGTCGCGCTGATGGCCCGTGCCCTTATGTGTCAATCCGCACGCTCGACCGTGCTCGGACCCAGGAAAACGTGGCGTTTCGCACACTCTCGGCGGAATCGGCGCAGGCCCAGCAACACTTCGGCCAGGCTCCCCGCCCTGAACCCACCGATTTGCGGTCATATTTGGCGATTTGGAATCTCTCGCGTACAATCGCCTCTTCCTGTGCTGCCGTGGCACTCGGTGCCGCGCACGGGAATTCTTTTCGTTTCTAACCCCCGTTCCCTCATCTAATACATGCCGATTGCTTTTAAAGAATGGGCCGTGACCGTGCGGGCCCTTGCCGAAGGCGAGCAACTCGTCACGCTCCGCAAGGGCGGCATTCGCGAGCCCGACAAGCACTTCAAGCTCGACCACGAGCGGTTCTTCCTGTACCCCACGTTCGACCACCAGTGCTCCGACCTGGTGCGCGAATCGCATCAACCTGAGCTCGCCCGCGCTCTCGAGGAGGGCGTCTGGACCGATGGCGAGCCGCCGCCCCACGCGTTGCGCCGCGGGACCGAGATCCCGCAGCCCGATCGAGTCCGCATCCGGGCCTGGGCTGAGGTGGCCGCGCACTTCACGGTCACCGACCGGCGCACTGTCGACGCGCTGTCGCCGTTCTACGTCTGGACCAGCGACTACGCCGAGAAGCGACTGGCGTGGAAGCGCCGTCATCCGCTCCACGTGATCCTGCTGCGGACCTACCGGATCCCGCGGCCGGTGACCGTCAAGGTGCGCGACGACTACGGCGGGTGCCGGTCGTGGCTCGAACTGACTCGCGAGCTTCCCTTCGAAGGCACCCCGGTGCTCTCGGACGAGGAGTTCGAGCGGGCATCCGAGGAGATCGCCGCGATCGCCTCGGACCGCGTCCCGGTCCTGGCCTGACCTCAGGCCGCAGAACAAAGCACGTCAGTGGCGTGGGTCGAGTCGGCGTCGCCGTCGTTTACGGCGCGGCACGAGTCGACCCACGCCGATGACGTCGATCGCGTCCTGCACGCGCTCGAGCGCACGCGCGAGTACCTGGCTCAGTTCTTCCCGCGCGCCGTCGAGGGCACCTCGATCGTCTTTCATCCGAGCGTGGCGTCGCTCTCGATTGCCCGCCCGCTGTTGCCGCTCAGGTGGATGGCCAGCTCGCCGGCCGCCCGCCGCTACGTCGCCGGCGGCTGGGCCGGAGCGCACGAGCTGCATGTCCTGCTCCCGGATGCGCTCGAGGCGCGGGCCTCGACCGTCCCGGGCTCGAGCGAGATGCTCGACCGGGCCGTGCCGGCGCTCTACGCCCGGCGCGTGATCGCCGAGAACAACGACGACCTCCCCCGCCGGCTCAGTCCCCGCCGCCCCGGGATCGCGCTGCGCTGGGCGTGGCTGCTGGAGGGCGCGGCGCGCTGGTTCGGCGGCCAGACCGCGCACGCCCGTCCGGCCATCGCCCGCCGCCTGCGCGAGGGAGGGCGCCCGGCGTTCCCACCTGGCGTGCGCGACGCGCCGCTCCTCGGCGGAACCGTGATCGACCTGCTCGTGCGCGAGCGCGGCGAGCCGGCGGCCGCCGGGCTGGCCTGTCGCCTGCATCCGCACGGACCGCGCGGCGCCCTGCGTGACGCCTTCGGGGGTCGCTCGCCGGCGCGCACCGAGGAGGCCTGGCGGGCGCACCTCGCGCACATGACCTCGCCGCCGGCCGATTAGATCCGGACCGCCGGCGGACTAGGTCAGGCTCAGGAGCCACACCACGAGCGCGCCGAGGGCCAGCGCGATCAGCAGTCCGGCGAGCAGCCGTGCCGGCGCGACCACCCGCCCCGCCGGCTCGTCCGAGATCAGCTCACCCTGGAGGAGCACCTCGCGGGCCGTGGCCACCCCCGTCTCGGGTACGAGGATGTCGCGGGGCCCGGCGGCCAGGAAGTCGGGGACGTCGAAGCCCGCGCTCCGGCGCAGGAGGCTGGGCACGCCCTCCTCGAGCAGCATCCCCTGGATGAACTCGGCCTCGGCCTGATTGCGGGCGCCGACAACGCGCACCAGCCGCCCTTCGGTGAACTGCGGCTTGATCTTGCGGGCCCGCTCGTGGCGGTCGCCGGCGGACTCGATCACACCTTCGCCCTGAACGAGCGGCAGCCGGCAATCCGGACAGAATCGCTCCGAGGACGCGTACGCCGACCCGCAGGCCGGGCAGTAGAGCTCACCCTCCGCGGTGGGTTGTGCGGGCATCGCTCACTCCACGCTCAGCTCGGCGTCCGACACCTTTCCGCCGTCGATGCGCCAGGTCTGGACGTCGACCTCGCCCCCGTTCAGGCCCACGATGATCCACAGGACCCCGGGCCACATCTTGGCGAAGTTGATGTCGGTCTGAGACGGCCGCGGCTCGGTGCGGGTGTGCGAGTGGTAGATCGCGCCGAGCTCGAGCCCGGCGTCGTCGATCCGGTTGTGGAGCGCGAGTTGCTCCTCGGGATCGATCCGGAAGCGCAGCGGGCTGGCCTCGGCGTTCGCCGCCCGGTAGACCGCCACGGCCTCGCCATCGTTGGAGCCGACCATTCCGCAGCACTCGTTGGGCGCCTCCTCGCGGGCGTGCGCGACCATCTGATCCACCAGCTCCCGCGCGATCCTCATAGCCGTTTCGAGCCTACCAGCCGCTTATCCGCTCCCGTACACGAACGGCCACGGGATGGCCTTGACGTACTCGCCCGGATTGCGCACGCCGCTCAACACGGTCCAGTGCTGCGCCTCGCAGGCCATGATCTGCGCGCTCAGCAGCTGCAGCGCGGGGCTGCGCAGGTCCTTGAGCGCTGTGTAGTGCGCGCCCTCGGCCACGGACTCGAGGTCGACGAGCAGCTTCAGGCACTCGTTCTGAGTGTGCAGGTCGGTGAGGCTGTCGGACACGTGGTGCTGCGACATCAGCGCGCCGGCCGTTTTCAGGTCAAGCGGCCCGGTGGGCGCCGCGGCCCCGAGCGACGCCAGTCGAGCGGCGAGCGCGTTCACGTGCGAGACCTCGTGGCCGAGCTGTGGCGTGATCACCCGCTGGAGATCCGCCGGGAGCAGGCCCGAGGCCAGCACCTGGCGGTAGGCCAGGACCATGAGCCGCTCGACCTCGAGCGACTTGGTCAAAAGCTCGGCGTCGCTGGGCGGGGTGGTGTCGGCCGACGCGGGGCCCGCGGCCACCCCCGAGGCGGCCGCGACGGCGGCCGCGGCAGCGCCGGCCACCAGCTCACGTCGAGTCGCCCGTCGCCGCATCGCGGTCACTCCCGACCGGTCACGAACGCGGACGGGACCGCCGGCTGCCCGAGCGCTGCCCGTACCACCGCCACGTGCTGGGCGTCGTTGGCCAGGATCGCGGCCACCGAGCGCTTGACGATGATCGGCTCGAGCTGCGGAAGCGCCGCCAGGTACGCGGACACCTGAGCGGCCTCGACCCGGTGAAGGAGTGCCAGCACCTCCCGGCTGGTGCGCGGGTGCCCGAGATCGAAGCTCGGCGCCGGTTTGTTCGGCTTGCCGCCCGCCGCCTTGATCAGGGCCCCCAGGGCGCCGGCGTGCGCCAGCTCGTCGTTCAGGAACAGCTGCCCGGCCTTCACGGTGGCCGCGGGCAGGAGCGGCGTCCCGGCGGTGTAGGCCGCGATCGCCACGTGCTCGAGGTGGAGCAGGTGGTTGAGCAGCCCGACGTCGGTGCCCAGGACCGGCGCCGAGTTGTCCGCCTGAGCCTTCAGCGACGCGCCGCCGCACCCGGCGAGCACCAACCCGGCGACGCCGGTCCCGGCCGCGCGCAGGAGACCTCTACGAGAGGGCTCGCCCTCGCAATCCTCCTGGGTCACCACCAGACGGTGGAGTCCAGGTTCTCGATCTCCTCCAGGGGCCGCGTGTAGATGCCCGAGGACAGGTACTTCCAGCCGTCGTCGGCGACCAGGAACACGACGTTGCCCTCGTCGAGCTCGCCCGCGATGCGTACCGCCACCCGGGCGATCGCCCCCGAGGAGACGCCCACGAACAGGCCCTCCTCGTCGAGCAGACGCCGGGTGAACACGATCGCGTCGCTGTTGGTCACGAAGATCTTGCGGTCGAGCAGCGACAGGTCGATGATCGGCGGGATGAAGCCGTCCTCGAGCGAGCGCAGGCCCTGCACGGGCTCGCCCTGCATGGGCTCGGCGGCCACGATCTTGACCTGATCGCCGAGCTCCTCCTTGAGGCGGCGCCCGTTGCCCATGAGCGTCCCGCCGGTGCCCAGGCCGGCCACGAAAGCGGCGATCTCGTCGAGCTCCTCGAGGATCTCGAGCGCGGTGCCGTTGTAGTGGGCGAGCGGGTTGGCCTGGTTGCCGTACTGGTAGGGCATGTAGTACGAGGCGTCCTTCTCGGCCATGTCGAGAGCCATCTCGACTGCGCCGTTGGAGCCCTTGGCGCCTTCGGAGTAGACGATGTCGGCGCCGTACATGCGCAGCAGCTCGGTGCGCTCCCGGGTCACGTTCTCGGGCATCACGACCTTGAGCGGATAGCCCTTGCGGCGGCAGATCATGGCCAGCGAGATGCCGGTGTTGCCCGAGGTCGGCTCGAGGATCGTCTGTCCGGGACGGATCAGCCCCTTCTCCTCGGCGTCCTCGATCATCGCGCGGGCCACCCGGTCCTTGACCGAGCCCGTCGGATTGCGGGACTCGAGCTTGGCCCACAGCCGCACGTCCGGCTTGGGGCTGAGGCGCTTCAGCTCGATCAGCGGAGTGTGGCCGATCGACTGGACGATGTCGCCGTAACGGCCCCCGCAGGGCTTGTTCTCGAGGCGCTCCGCGGCCATTGCTTTACGAAGTATAGGGAGGCAGGCCCGCCGCGTCGGGGGCCCGCCTCCTAAGCCTAACCGCGCTTAATAGCCGTTCGGGTACGGATTCGTCGGGGTCGACGAGGTCTGCATCGGGGGCGTCTGCTGCGACTGGCTCGACGGGCCGGAGGCCTTCACGATGTGCCAGATCGAGCCGAAGGTCTTCAGCTCGTCGCCCGTGGCCTGGTGCTTGTTCTTGGACATGATGTCGGGCGTGAAGTAGTACAGCGGCTGGCCGTTCAGCGTGAGCTGGGTCGTGCCGTGGTTCTTGAAGGTCCCGAGCTTGCCGCTGATGCCGGACTGCTTGCTGACCGCGCCACTGCCGGACGGCGATACCGGCGGCCAGAACGCCCAGCAGTTCGTCGACGAGCTGCTGGTCTTCTTGCAGATGATGTGGTGGGTGGTCTCACCCTGGAATGTGTAGACCGGGTAGCCGGACGGGCCGACCGCCACCGACTCGGTCTTGTTGACCGCCTTGACCCGGAACTGCTTGGTTGGCGTGTTGGTGACGTGGACGTTCTTGGTCACCTTGAGCGTGAACGACTTCGCGACCGCGATGCTCGCCACGACGAGCACGGCCACTCCGGCAATGGCTGTCAGGGCCATCACAGCCGACCGGCGGGGATGGCGTGCGCCGGCCTGAACAAGTCGATTTGGCATCCCTCTGGCTCCCTTCGATTGTGGGTAGTGGGTCCCGGCCACTACGCAAAGGGACGCCCGGCGGGGGCTAAGCCTTCCCGCCGGGCGAAGAGCTGCGAGGGATGTCGCCCGTGGATCGAGATCGAGTTGTGCCCCGGGACTAGGCGTGACCGACCGGGCGGCGAAGCCCCAGGGCGACGAACAGATCGCGCCGTGGGCGTGCGCGCCGGCGTGGCCGCGCGGTGCGCGCCTCGGCCGCCGCCTGCTTGATCAGCCGGCGGGTCTCGGCGTCGCGACGCCACTCGTCGTGATGGACGCGGAGCAGTTGCGGTGAGTACATGAGGGGCTCTCCTTGGGGGCTCGACTCGGGACGGTCGTAGGTACAGACCGTCGACGTGCACGGATCTCATCGTGGGATCGCCGGGCGCGAAATAGATGTAGCCTCCAGCTAAATGGTCCGGTTCGAACTCGGCGTCGAAGACCTCGCCTGGACGCGGTTTTCGATCTCGCCGCTGGCCGACACGGTGCACAGCCTGCTGGCCGTCTCCGATCCCAGCTTCCACGCGCTGCACCTGCCGTGGCTGCGGTCCGTGCGGCCCCGCCTCGACGGGCTCGACATCCGTCTCCTGCTCGCGCTGGTCGGTCCCACCCGCGGCCGTGAGCGCTTCCTGAGCGGCCCAAGCCGGGCCCTGGCCGATTTCCTCACGCCCCGGCCCACGCGATTCGCTCCGCGGTTCGAGGAGGAGCTGGCGATCGTCCGGGCCACCCCGCCGGCCATCGTCCGCCGCGACCTGCTCGCCACCCACGCACCCGATCCGGTCCCCGACGCGCTGGCCGCCGTCACCCGGCGCGGCAACAAGGCGATCGCCGCGCTCCGGGATCGCATCTGCAACGAGCTCGCGCGCTACCACGAGATGGCCCTGGCCCCGAGCTGGCCGGACATGCGCCTCGTGCTCGAGGCCGACACGACCTATCGCGCGCGTCAGCTGGCGATCGGCGGGGCCCGCCTGCTGTTCGCCGACATGCATCCCAACCTGCGCTGGCGCGACGGCGTGCTCGAGATCGAGGAGATGATCAGCGAGCACACGGTCAAGGCGGGCGGCCGGGGCCTTCAGCTCATGCCCTCGATCTTCGCGGTCAAGCCCGCGCCGCCGCTCGTCCCCGAGGAACCCCCCGCGCTCTCGTATCCGAGCCGGGGCATCGCCACGCTGTGGGCTCCTCCCCCCTCAGCCCCGAGCTCGGGTCTCGCGTCGCTGATCGGGGCGCCGCGGGCGCAGCTGCTCGAGATGCTGGCCGAGCCGTTGCCCACGATCGAGCTCGCCCGCCGCCTCAGGGTCACGCCGAGCGCGGTCTCACAGCACCTCAAGGTGCTCCACGCCACCGCGCTGGTCACGCGCGCCCGGGACGGCCGCCAGGTCCTCTACCGCCGCACGGCCCTCGGCGATCAGCTCGACCGGGCGCGCGCGCACCCCAAACTCGCACACTCGACGCGCTCCGCCGATCGAGAGTGCCGAAAGTCGTGCTATAGCCGACTTCTCGCGCACTCGCCGGCGGAGCGGCGGCGAGTGTGCCGAAACTAGCCACCGGAAAGAGGTGGATTGGCGTTGGCCAGCGGGCCGTCACGGCAACCGGCTCAAGGAGGGGGCGTGGACGTCGGTAGGGCGTCCCTCGGGCACAGTGCAATTGCGGCGCGTCCGCAAACCAACCCACGGGACGCCGTGCCGGCGTTACGCCCGCTGACCGCCCGCCATCGCCGGCAGTATCACGAGCGTGTCGCCCTCACCGACGCTCGTGTCAAGCCCGTCCAGGACCCGTACGTCCTCGTCGTTGAGGTAGACGTTCACGTAGCGGTTGAGCCCGCCGTCGGAGGCGAACAGCTGCGACTGAGTGTCGGGATGGGCCTCGGCGACCGAGTGCAGGATCTCCCCGACCGAGGACCCGGACGCGCTCAGCTCCTTCTCGCCGCCGACCGCTGGTCGCAGCACGGGTGGTATCCGGACCGTCGCCATACGCGTGGAACCCTAGTGGGCGCCGGCGCAGAACGCCTCGTAGTCCGGGAACACGCCGAGCTCCTCGTCGGCGATCTCCTCCGGATGGCGCGAGCAGATCGGGCAGTTGGGATCGCGGCGGACCTTGACCTCGGTGACCCGTGCGGCCAGCGCGTCGTACATGAGCAGCCGGCCGATCAGCGGCTCGCCCTCGCCGAGGATCAGCTTGATGACCTCGGTGGCCTGGAGCAGGCCCATGGTTCCGGGCAGCACGCCCAGCACGCCGTTGGCGCCGCAGGAGGGCGCGAGCTCGGCCGGCGGCGGGACCGGGAACAGGCAGCGATAGCAGGGCCCGTCGTAGGGCTTGAACACCGAGAGCTGGCCCTCGAACCCGAGGATCGCGGCCGACACGACCGGGATGCCCAGCCGCACCGACGCATCGTTCAGCAGATAGCGGGTGGGGAAGTTGTCCAGGCCGTCGACGATCACGTCGTAGCCCTTGATGATCTCCACGATGTTGTCGGCGCCGAGCCGGACCGGATACTTCTCGACCTTCACGTCCGGGTTCAGCGCGGTGATGGTCTGCTCGGCCGAGTCGACCTTGGACACGCCGATCCGCTCACTGTTGTGGATCACCTGGCGCTGCAGGTTGGACAGGTCGACCTCGTCGTTGTCGACGATCCCGAGCGTGCCCACCCCGGCCGCGGCCAGGTACAGGGCCGCCGGCGAGCCGAGGCCGCCCGCGCCCAGCAACAGCACCTTCGCGTCGAGCAGCTTCTGCTGTCCATCGGGGCCGACCTCGGGTAGGAGCAGGTGGCGCGAGTAGCGCTCGCGCTGCTCGGCGGTCAGCGTCCGCGGCGTCTCGACGTCATAACCGCGATCCTTCCAGAGCGTGAAGCCCCCGGTCATCGACTCGACGTGCTCGTAGCCCAGGTCCTCGATCAGCGTCCGGGCCGCCCAGGCCGAGCGGTTGCCCGACGCGCAGTACAGGACGACGTGCTTCTCGCGATCGGGCACGGCGCCCTCGATCCGCGACTCGAGGTAGCTCTTGGGGACGTGGATCGCGCCGGGGATGTGCCCGGCACCCCACTCCTCGGGCTCACGGACGTCGACGATCACCGCGCCGTTGCCGACCTGCTCGCGCACGGCGGCCGGATCCACCTCGTCGATCCTGCCCTTGATCTGACGGAGAACTTCGGCTCCGGACGGACTCATCAGGAAAAACTCCTCAAATGCGGTAGGGATTCAATACTTCAGCAAGTATAGCGAGCGGAGAGCGATGAGCGAGCCTCTTTTTCCACCCTTGCACAGCCCCGAGGACCGGGAGGCGGTCCGGATCGGCGGCGACTCCCTGACGTACGTGGAGCTGGCCGGCGCGGTGGCCGCGCTGGCGGGGCGCCTGGAGGGTGCTGGCCGGGTCGCGGTGTGGGCCGAGCCCACCCTCGAGCTGTGCATCGCGGTCATCGCCGCGCTGAGCGCGGGCGCCCCGATCGTCCCGATCAACCCCGGACTGGGCTCGCGGGAGCTCGGGCACGTAATCGAGGACAGCGCGCCGGAGAAGCTCCTGGCCTGGGCGGGCGTCGAGCCGCCCTCGCAGCTGGCCGAGCTCGAGCGGCTCGACGTCGACCGAGCGGCGTCCCATGGATCACCTCAGGCCCCGCCGGACGGTCTCGGCGATGACGAGATCGCGTTCGTCATGTACACGTCCGGGACCACGGGACCTCCCAAGGGGGTCCAGATCCCCCGCCGGGCCATCGCCTCGAACCTCGACGCGCTCGCCGAGATCTGGCAATGGACGGCCGATGACCGGGTCGCCCACGCGCTGCCGGTGTTCCACGTCCACGGGCTCATCCTCGGCCTGCTCGGCCCGTTGCGCCGGGGCGGCGCTCTCGAGCACGTCGGGCGCTTCTCGCCGGGCGCGCTGGCCGAGGCGCTCACGCGCGGGGCCACGATGGTGTTCGGGGTGCCCACCATGTACGGGCGTATCGCCCGGGAGGCGGCCGAGGACCGCGAGCTGGCGGAGGCGTTTGGACGCGCCCGGGTGCTGATCTCGGGATCGGCCGCGCTGCCGACGAGCGTCCACGACCGGATCAAGGAGCTGACGGGCCAGGACATCCTCGAGCGCTACGGCCTGACCGAGACGCTCATGAACGCCGGCGCCCGACTGGGCGACGAGGTCGAGCCCGGCCGGGTCGGTCCGCCGCTCCCGGGTGTCGACGTTCGGCTCCTCGACGAGGACGGCAACACGCTCGACGCCACCGACGACGAGACGATCGGCGAGGTGGCGGTCCGCGGGCCCAACATGTTCAAGGGCTACCTGAACCGGCCCGACGCCACCGAGGAGGCGATGCGCGACGGCTGGTTCATGACCGGCGACATGGCCACCCGCGACGAGGCCGGATCGCTCCGGCTGGTCGGACGCAAGAGCACCGATCTGATCAAGTCGGGCGGCTACCGGATCGGCGCCGGCGAGATCGAGGGGGCGCTGCTCGAGCACCCGGCGGTGGCCGAGGTGGCGGTGACCGCCAAGCCCGACGAGGATCTCGGCGAGCGGATCGTGGCGTGGGTGGTGCTCGAGTCCGGCGGCGACGCCAGCGAGGACGAGCTGTCCGAGCACGTGTCGAACCTCCTCACCAAGCACAAGCGACCCCGCGAGGTCCACTTCATCGACGAGCTGCCCCGCAACGCCATGGGCAAGGTCATGAAGCGCGAGCTGACCGACAGCTGATCGCGAGCTGACCGACAGCTGATCGCGAGCTGCTCGGCAAGAAACCCCAACATAGTCACAGTTTCTTCCCACACGCGGAGGGGCGGGGCGTTCCGAAACCCCTAACGGAACGCCCCGCGCAAGTTCAGACCCAATTCGCAGTCTCAACGCTTGTGGAGAGCTTGCAGTAGCAGTTATCGGCCCAGCCCGATCCGGTCGATATCGGGCGAAGACCCCATCTTGGCCGGACCGCCCCAGGCCGATCCACCAGAACCCATGAAATCTCGCTCACTACTCGTCCAAGTCCTGTCCGTGAACCTGCTCCTGGTGGCGGGGACCGCGGTCGTGGCGCTGATCGCGCTCGAGCCGCGTATCGACAACGCGCTGGGCGGACGCGAGATGCTCGTGCTCGCAATGGCCCTGGTGGCCACGCTGCTGGGCAACTGGCTTCTCCTGCACCGCCGGTTCATCCCGCTCGACCGGCTGATCTCGGCCATGGAGCAGATCGACCTGGCCGCGGCCGACAAGCAGCTCGTGGCCTGCGACCGGGTGGACAGCTCCGAGGCCCACCGCCTCGAGGCCGCCATCAACCGGATGCTGGCGCGGCTGGAGGCCTCGCGCCGCGAGGCCGGCCGGGCGGCCGTCCAGGCCCAGGAGCGCGAGCGCCGGCGGATCGCCCAGGACCTCCACGACGAGGTCAACCAGGCGCTCACCGCGGTCTCGCTCCGCCTCCAGGCGTCGATCGAGCGCGCGCCCGAGGAGCTGCGCCGCGAGCTGACCGAGACCAAGCGCCTGGCCGGACAGGCGATGGAGGAGCTGCTGGCCCTGGCCCGCCAGCTGAGACCAGCCGTACTGGACGACCTCGGCCTGCTCCCCGCCCTGAAGACCCAGGTGCGCGACTTCGCCGACCAGACCGGCATCCAGGCCGCCTTCAACGTGCGCGGCCCGGTCGCCGAGCTCGCCCCCGAGCAGCAGCTGGTCGTCTACCGCGTGACCCAGGAGAGCCTGTCCAACGTGGCCCAGCACTCGGGCGCGGGCCGGGTCGACGTGGAGCTCTCCTTCGAGGGAGGCACGCGCCTGAAGATCGCCGACGACGGGTGCGGCTTCACCGAGCGGCGCCATGGCGGCCTGGGGCTGTCCGGCATGCGCGAGCGCGCGCTGTTGGCCGGCGGCCAGCTATCGATTTTCTCCAGCCGGGACCAGGGAACGCGAGTGGAGCTGAACCTCGCATGAACACGAAAGGACTCTGAATGCGAATACTGGTGGCCGACGATCACGGGATCGTCCGATCGGGGATCAGGCTGCTGCTCGAGCGCCAGGCCGGGATGGACGTCGTGGCCGAGGCGTGTGACGGGGTCGAGGCGGTCGAGCAGGCGCTGGCCACCCGCCCGGACCTGTGCATCCTCGACGTGGGGATGCCGCGCATGACCGGCCTGCAGGCCGCGCGTGAGATCCGATCACACATCAAGGACGTGCTCGTGCTGATGCTCTCGATGCACGACGACGAGCACTACCTGTTCGAGGCGCTCAAGGCCGGCGCCTCGGGCTACGTGCTCAAGCGCGAGGCCGACCAGGACCTGGTCGGCGCGGTGCAGGCGGTGGGACGCGGCGAGGCCTTCCTGACCAACGCGGCCGAGCGCGAGATCATCCGCCGCTGGATGGAGGACGGCGACGGCGGCCCCGCGGTGTCGCTCACCCCGCGCGAGGAGGAGGTGGTCAAGCTGATCGCCGAGGCGTACACGAACGCCCAGATCGCCCAGATCCTCCATCTGGCCGAGAAGACCGTCG
This sequence comes from uncultured Solirubrobacterales bacterium, assembly GCA_963834625.1. Taxonomy (GTDB): domain Bacteria; phylum Actinomycetota; class Thermoleophilia; order Solirubrobacterales; family Solirubrobacteraceae; genus Palsa-465. Next base: position 47,080 of record CAWICM010000004.1, read on the forward strand.
AGTCGCACCGGGCCAACGTGCTGCGCAAGCTCGGGATGCGCGACCGGGTCGAGCTCGTCCGCTACGCGATCCGGCGGGGTCTCGTAGAGGCGTAGGGAGATATGGGGCCGCGCTGGCGCGCGGGACATAAGCATCCCCCCGGTGCTCATGTCCCGAAGGTGTGCGCTGTGAGGTGACTTTCGGGCCTTCTGCACGAGTCGCCGGCGCGGTCCGCGGCGCCTCTAGCATCGGCGCGGTGCGCGCCCCCGTCGACCACATCGCCGCTCCCCCCTTCCCCCGCGGCCTCACCTGGGTGAACTCCGGGCCGCAGCAGCTGGAACCCGGCCGGCCGATGCTGGTCGAGTTCTGGGACTTCTGCCGCCCCCAGTCGATCCGCACGCTGCCCTACGTCAAGGCCTGGCACGAGCGCTATCCGGACCTCCGGGTGATCGGGGTGCATGCCGCCGGCTTCCCGCCATCGCAGCACCCCGATGCGGTCAAAGAGGCCGTCACACGGCTGGCCGTCCCCTACCCGGTGGCGATCGACGCCGAATACGAGGTGTGGAACCTCTACGGCAACCTGGGCTGGCCGGCGCGCTATCTGTTCGACCGGCGCGCGATGCTGCTCCACTACCACTACGGCGAGGGCGGATACGCCGAGACCGAAGAGGCGATCCAGGAGCTACTCGGCGTCGCGCAGCCGCTGATCGACCCGCTCCGGGCCGAGGAGGCGCCGGACGCGCAGCTCGAGCCCCAGTCGGACGACGTCGAGGGTCCCTACTCGGGTCCTTATCGAGCCGGCGCCGTATGGGCGGTGCTCGACGGCGCCGGGACGGTCACCGCGAACGGGCGAGACCGTCACCGTCGATCACCCGGGGTGCTACGAGCTGATCGTCCACCCGAAGCAGCACGACCGGCGAGCTGGCGCTCGAGCTCGGCGACGGCGTCGTCTGCCACGCGGTGTGCTTCACGCCCGGTCCAGCAGGTTGACCAGCTCCGGCGGACCGGAGTCGCCGAGGACTGCCGCGAACCCGGGCCGGTAGGGACTGTCGCCCGGCGAGTCGCCGATCCACAGCGGATCGTGCACCCAGCTGCCCGTGTTGGTCAGAGATCCCCACTCGCTCGGCACGTCGGCCGGCACCGGACCGGCCCGGTGGGTGTGACCGAAGAGCACGTGCGTCCCCGCCGGCACGCCCAACCGCGAGACCACCTCGCCGAACGCGCGCAGGCCCGCTCGGCGCAGCTCGACCGCCGACACGTCGGCCTGCAGCGGCCCGAATCCGGCGCGACCCAGCCCCGCCACCAGGACCGGGAAGGCGATCGCGAGAGCACGCCGGCGCAACCCTCCGCTCCCGCCGGCCCGCGTCAGCGCACGCCACGCCCGCACCTGGAAGCTGCCATCGCTGGCCGAGCCGCGCAGCCCGCCGTACTGGGCGACCGAGTCGATCCAGGCGTACATCGGCGCGAGCGCCGCCTCGTAGTCCTCGGCGCGGGCCGGGCCGCCCTCGGGCTCGCCGGTGACGCGCAGGGTCAGCCCGGCGCCCAGCCGCTCGATGATCGGCACGGTGTGGTGGCGGTCCAGGTAGTGCCCGTGAGTGGCGTACACGTCCTCGCGCAGCCACACGCCGGGATAGGCCACGCGGACCCGGAGACGCCCGTCCGACGCCAGCGCATCCACCACCGCCCCGAGCGCCTCCCGGGAGTCCCACTCGACCGCCGACTCCAGGCCGAGAGCGACAGCCGGGTCCCGGCGCTCGAGCCAGCCCCGCAGCAGTCCGTGGTCGTGGTTGCCGGCGAGCACCACGACCTCGCGCTCGGGACCGAGCGCGGACGCCAACGACCGCAGGACCGGCGTCGCCGCGGCCAGCGCTTCGCGCAGCGGAGATTGGCGAAGCTCGACCACATCGCCCAGGAGGACCAGGCGATCCACCCCTGACAGCGCTTCCAAGAGCGCCGCGCGCTCGGCCTCGCGCCGCAGCACGTCCTTGCGCCCACGGGCGCCGAGGTGCAGGTCGGATATGACGAGGGTGCGCAGCGGACCGCTACGCCGAGCTGGCCGCCATGCCCTGGCGGATCACCTTGGGGAGCATGAAGCGGACGTCCTCCTGGACGACCTCGAGCTCCTGTACGTCGCTGGTGCCGCGAGCCCGGAAGAACTCGACCAGGCGCTGGACGAGCGACTCGGGGGCGCTCGCCCCGGAGGTGATGCCCACCACCCGCTTGCCGTCCAGCCAGTCGTCGCGCACTTCGCCCTCGGAGTCGATCAGGTGCGAGTCGGCGCCGTGCTCGCGGGCCACCTCGACCAGCCGGTTGGAGTTCGAGGAGTTGCGCGAGCCGATCACCAGCACGAGGTCGCACTGCTCGGCGAGCTGCTTGACGGCCGCCTGGCGGTTGGTGGTCGCGTAGCAGATGTCATCGGTGCGGGGACCGACGATGGCCGGGAAGCGCCGGCGCAGGAGGTTGATGATCGCCCGCGTCTCGTCCACCGAGAGCGTGGTCTGGGAGATGTAGGCGATCCGCTCGGGGTCGGCGACCTCGAGTGATTCCACGTCCTGCTCGGTCTGGACCAGCACGATGTTCTCGGGCGCCTCCCCCATCGTGCCCTCGACCTCCTCGTGACCGGCGTGACCGATCAGCACGATCGTGTAGCCGTCGGCGGCGAACTTCTTGGCCTCCACGTGCACCTTGGTGACCAGCGGGCAGGTGGCGTCGATCGTGGCCAGCGAACGTGCCCCGGCCTTGGCATGCACGCTCGGAGCCACGCCGTGGGCGGAGAACACGACCGTTGCGCCCTCGGGCACGTCGGCGACCGACTCCACGAACACCGCGCCGCGCGCGCGCAGCTGCTCGACCACGGTCTTGTTGTGGACGATCTCCTTGCGCACGTAGACCGGCGCGCCGTAGAGCTCGAGCGCGCGCTCGACCGTCTGCACGGCACGGTCGACGCCCGCGCAATAGCCGCGCGGCGCCGCGAGCAGGAGCTTCTCTGGCGTTGACCCCACGGGCCGGAGTGTAGCCTTGGCCCCTCCCAATGCCTCAACGCCATCTGGACCGCCTGAGCTCGACCGACGCCTCCTTTCTGCACCAGGAGGGGCCGACCTCGCACATGCACATCGGCGGCGTGCTGGTGTTCGAGGGGCCGCCGCCGCCCTTCAACGACTACCTCGACCACGTGCGGGGGCGCCTGCACCTGGTGCCGCGCTACCGCCAGAAGCTCAGCACGCCGCCGCTCGAGACCGGGCGCCCGCTGTGGGTCGACGATCCGGACTTCAACCTCGAGTACCACGTCCGCCACACCGCGCTTCCCTCCCCGGGCAGCGAGGAGCAGCTGTTCCTACTCGCCGGCCGGATCGCGTCCCAACCGCTCGACCGGTCCAAGCCGCTGTGGGAGAACTGGCTGATCGAGGGGCTCGAGGGCGACCGCTTCGCGCTGATCTCCAAGACCCACCACGCCCTGGTCGATGGCGTCTCCGGCGTCGATCTGGCCTCCGTGCTGCTCGACCTCGAGCGCTCTCCCGAGGACCCCTCGGGAGATCTCGAGCCGTGGCGGCCCAAGCCCGAGCCCTCGCAGGTCGAGCTCGTCGCGGCCGGCGTGCGCGGGCTGATCAACGTCGCCGGGGAAATGGCCTCGCGGGCGTTGGGGGTGACCACTCACCCGGGCACCTCGCTCGCCGCGCTGCGCGATGCGACCGAGGGCCTGGGCGAGATCGTGTGGGCCGGCCTGAACCCGGCCCCGGAGACGCCCCTCAACGTCGAGATCGGTCCGCATCGCCGCTACGCCGTGGTCCGCCACCAGCTCGACGACTACAAGACGGTCAAGGACGCCTTCGGCGGCACCGTCAACGATGTCGTGCTGACCGTGGTGTCCGGCGCCCTGGCCCGGTGGCTTCACTCGCGCGGGGTGCGCACCGAGGGGCTCGAGATGCGGGCGCTCGTGCCGGTCTCCGTCCGCACCGAGTCCCATCAAGGCACGCTGGGCAACCAGCTCACCGTGATGCGCGGGCCGCTGCCCGTCTACATCCGCGATCCGGTGGCGCGCCTCCGGTTCGTGCGCCGGGCGATGGACGGCCTCAAGGAGTCAAAGCAGGCGGTGGGCGCGGCGACGCTGGCCGCGGTCAACAACCTGGCGCCGCCCACCGTCCTCGCGCAGGCCTCGCGCCTGAACTTCTCGACCCGCCTGTTCAACCTGCTGGTCACCAACATCCCGGGGCCCCAGTTCCCGCTCTACGTCCTGGGCCGCCGGCTCGAGGATCTGTTCCCGCTCGCGTTCCTGCCCAAGAACCACGCGCTGGCGGTGGCGATCATGTCCTATGACGGCGGCATCGACTACGGACTGCTCGCCGACTACGACGCGCTGCCCGACATCGACGTGATCGCCGAGGGGATCGACGCCGCGCTGCACGAGCTGCTCGATGCGGTGCCGCGCGAGCGTCAGGCCAGCCCGCAGCGCGGCGTCAACGGGCTGGGTGGCAGCGACCGTAATGGCGCGCCCACGCCGATCCTGCCAACGGCGAGCACGCGCCCCAAGCGCGGGCCCGCGGCCGACATGCGGGCCAAGCGAACTCGGTCCGCCTCGACGCGCCGGCGCCGCGAGGGCGAATAACAAACTCCGCGCTTGCCGTTTGGCCTGCACAGGGCTACCGTTCCGGTCCACATGGCCGACCTCATCGCTCCCGACGAAATCGCCTTCCGGCTCGAGCTCACCGCCGCGCAGCTCAAGATCGTGCACACCGCGCTGAAATCGCTCTGGGACGACCTGGGGCACGAGGAGCACGACGTCAAGCAGGTCGTGCACGCCGTGCTGGCCAAATTGCCCGGCGAGCACGAAATCCGCGCGATCGATCTCGACCGCGAGCTGCGCCCCAAGCCGGCAGCCTGAGCGCCTCCGCGCTCAGAACCCCAGCGCGAACTTGGCGTCCTCGCTCATCCGCTCGGGCGTCCACGGCGGCGAGAACGTCATCACGGGCTGGACGTCCTGGACGCCGTCCAACTCGCTCACGAACTCCTCGATCTGCTCGGACACCTGCGGCCCGATCGGGCAGCCGGGACTGGTCAGGGTGTAGGTGACCTTGACCGTCGGTCCGTCGATCTCGACGTCATAGATCAGGCCCAGCTCGACGAAATCGAGACCCAGCTCGGGGTCGATCACGTCGCGCAGGACATCGGTCACATCTTCGACAGTTGCCATCGTGTGCTCAGTTTAGGGAGTCTGCGACGGTTCCCCCTTGCGGCCAGTGCACCGTTTTGTGTAGGTTTTGCCGATCGTCGACTTCGATGAACACTCCGCGACCCTGCGCTGCTGCGGAGACGAGGACCGGTCAACGCAGGGATGCCGGCGACGCGCCATGGTGCGCGCGCTGCGCTCTCAGACCAACGTCGTCGTCGACCTCAGTGAGTTGGCCTTCGCCGATTCGTCGGTGATGCTCGACCTGGCGGTGCTGGCCCGCCGCCTGCGCGTCCGTGGCCGCGAGATCCTGGTCCGCGGCGCCCAGCCGCAGGTCATGGCGCTGATCAAGCAGGTCGGGCTGCACCGCCTGCCCGCCATCCGGCTCGAGCCGGCGCCGATCCTCGCCTGAAGCAGAGCCCTCAGGCTGACTCCGACGCCGGTTCGGTTACCCGGGCACGACCTCGGCGCTGCCGTTGGACGGCTCCTGCGCCGCGGCCTGATCCTGGAGGAGCCCGGCCGCCACCGTGGCTCCCGGATCGCGGAGCAGCTCGGCGACTTCGGAGCCCTCCTCGCCGAAGCGGGGGAAGCGCTTGCCCTCGGCCTCGCCGATCGCCAGCAGCTGCTCGCCGACCGCACGCATGTCCTCGATCAGCCGGCGGCGCTCGCGCCAAACTGTCTCGGCGCTCCTGGCCAGCTCGTGGGCGCGGAGTTCGGCCGCCTCGATCGTCTCGTCGGCGTCGCGCCGCGCGTCGGCGCGCAGCTCGTCGGACTCCCGCTGAACGCCCGCACGGAGGTGCTGGGTCTCGCGGTCCGCGACGTCGCGCAACTCGGCCACCTCGCGCGCCGCGGTCTCGCGCAACTCGGCCACCTCGACCCGCGCGGACTCGCGCAACTCGGCCACCTCGCGCGTCGCGGTCTCGCGCAGCTCCGCCACCTCGACCCGCGCGGACTCGCGGAGCTCGGTGACCTCCTGGTCGGTGCTCGAGCGCAGCTCGGTGGTCTCGCGCGTCGCTACCTCGCGCATCCGGCTGGTCTCCTGCCGGGCGCCGTCGCGCATCTCGGCCGCCTGGTGCTCCGCTTCCTCGCGCAGCTCCTGGCTCTCGCGCTCGGCCGTCTGCAGACGGTCGTCGGCCTTGGCGCGCGAGCGCGCGGTGATCTCCTCGGCGGTCTGGTGCGCGCGCTGAAGGATGTCCCGGGTCTCGTCGCTGACCTCGTCCAGGGCGTGGCGCACGGCGGCCTCGGGCGAGGAGGACATCTCGAGCTCGGTGATCAGCCGGCTCATCTTCTCGACGTAGCGATCGACCTGCTCGCGGTCGTAGCCGCGCAGCGCAACCGAGAACTCCACCGCGCGCGCGTCCTGGAGGATGCGGTCGCGGTCGGCCGCGCTCAGCACACGGCTGGCTCCGAACCGCCGGCCCGGGCGGTCGTCGTCCTTGGCCCGTGCGCCGACGAGCTCAGCGGCCTGGCTCTCGACCTCCGGCGAGATCTCGGCGTCGACGCCATTCCCGGCCTCGTTCCTGTCAGAACGCCCCATCGCTCAAGCTCCCTTACTCGCTTTTGGCTGGACGCGCCCGCCCGTGGCAGATGACACGAGCTCCCAGGATCAAGCTAGCGCTTCGGTCAAGGGGCAATTTGGCGGGATTTGGCAGGGCAGTTCTGGGCTTTGCCCAGGATTCCGGCGAGCTAGCCTTAGTACTGTGATCCTCGTCTTCGTACCGATCGTCTGGCTGCTCGCCGAGTTGTTCGTGGCCATCAAGATCGCGGAGGCGATCGGGGTGCTCTACATGTTCCTGCTGCTGATCGTGAGCTGGCCGGTCGGCGCCTGGGCGCTGCGTTCGCAGGGCCGTGCCGCGTGGCGCCGCCTGAGCGCCGCGGTGTCCGCGGGCCGCTCGCCCGGCCGCGAGGTACTCGACGGCGTGCTGGTCCTGATCGGCGGCGTCCTGCTGATCATCCCGGGTTTCCTCTCGGATCTGCTCGGCATCTGCGCGCTCCTACCCCCCACCCGCTGGCTCCTGCGCGGTCGCGTTGCGCGCCATCTCCAGAGCCGCTTCGTGCTCCGCGCCACGCGCTTCCAGGGCACCCAGCGACCCTACGACGTCGATTCGACCGCCACCGACGTCGACCAGTCCCAGCTCCAGGCATGACGGCGCTGCGCACGCTCGCCTTCGGCGACGGGACCCTGTGGGGCACGAGCTGGTCGGCGGACTCGTCCGACCTGTCGCTGACCGCGCTGGGCGCTGGTCCCGAGGTGATGACGGCCCCCGGCGATCGCTTGTCAGACGGCGGCGCGGGCGACGACTGGCGCCTGGAGACCGAGACCGTCGCGCTCGTCGCCGCGCCCGCGGGCGATCTCGTCGACGTGCAGGACGCCCAGGACGGCGTGCATGGTTGGAACCAGCTCACCCGCGTCACCGGCCGCTTCGGCCGACACGAGGTCGACTGCCTGGGACTGCGCTCCTCGTGGCCCGACGCCGTCGACATGGCGCGGTTCGAGTCCATCCGCGTGGTCTCGGTTTGGTTCGATCCCGACGAGGCCTACGCGCTGACCGCGTTCCGGCCCCGCAAGGCCAAGGCCCATGACCGCGACCTGCTGGCCGCCTCGGTGATCGCCCCGGAGGGCTCCGCGGCGGTGGAGGATCCGCGGCTGTCGACCACCTACGGCGCCGACGGCTGGCCGTCGCGGGCCGGGCTGGAGCTGTGGCTGGCCGCGGTCGGCGAGGGCGATTCCGAGCAGCAATACCCGCGCCGGGCCTCGGGAGAGGCGATCGGCGCCCGCGCTCAGGCGCTCGCCGGCGACCTCGAGCTCCGGGCTGAGCCGTTCCGCTGGCACAGCCGCATGCGCGAAGGCACCGGGATGTACCTCCTGGCTCGCCGGCGATGACCGCCGATCCTCCGGCCGCCGCCACTCCTCGCATCGAGGCAATCGTCTCGGACTTCGGCGGCGTGCTCACCTCCGCCCTCGTCGACTCGTTCGTCGGCGTACTCGACACCTCGGGGGTCTCGCTCGAGGAGCTGGGCAAGGCGATGGCGGCGCTGGCCGAGCGCGAGGGATCGAACCCATTGTTCGAGCTCGAGACCGGCCGCCTCAGCGAGGCCCGGTTCATGGGCTCGCTGTCCGACGAGCTCTCGACGCGGCGCGGGAGCCGGGTCGAGCTCGACGGGTTCGGCGAGCGCTACTTCCGCCACCTAGACCCCAACGAGCGGATGATCGATTACATGCGAGAGCTCCGCCACCGGGGCTACCGGCTGGCCATCTGCACGAACAACGTGCGCGAGTGGGAGGCCCGATGGCGGGCGATGCTCCCGGTCGACGAGATCTTCGACGTGGTCGTCGACTCCGCGTTCGTGGGCAGCCGCAAGCCCGAGCCGCGGATCTACGAGATCACGCTCGAGCGGCTCGGCACGGCGCCCGAGGCGACGCTGTTCATCGACGACGTCGACATCAACTGCCAGGCGGCCCGCGAGCTGGGGATCGAGGCGATCCACTTTCGCTCGACCGAGCAGACCATCGAGGCGATCGAGGCGGTGCTTCAGTCGTGAGGCAGGACTCAATCCAGGCAGTCCTCGGGACCGCTCGCAACGGCTTCGTGTCGCTCGATGCCGAAGGCCGGGTGCAGGAGTGGAACGCTCGGGCCGAGGAGATGTTCGGATACTCGCGCCAAGAGGCGATCGGATCGGACTTTGCCGAGCTGATCGTTCCGGAGCGCTACCGCGAGCAGCATCGTGCCGGCCTGGCCCGAGCGGCCGGCCTCGCGCCTCCGGTCCGCCACAGCCTGATCGTCGAGGCGCTGCGCCGCGACGGGTCAGAGTTCCCGGTTGAGGTGACGATCACCTCAGCTCCGGGGGGCGACGCGCCGACCTTCCATGCCTGGGTCCAGGACGTCTCGGAGCGCGCTCAGCTGCTTGGCGCGCTCGAGGCGCAACTGCGCGGGCGGGATCCGGGCTTCGGCGAGATCCTCGACGCGCTGGCCGAGGCAGTCACGATCCGCGACCCCCACGACCACATCCTCTACGCCAATCGCGCCGCGGTGCGTCAGATGGGCTTCGCCTCGCTGGCCGAGATGCAGCGCCAGCCGCCCCAGGCCATCTTCGAGGACTACCTGGTGCATGGCGAGCACGGCGAGAACCTGACCATGGATCAGATCCCGTCGGTGCGCCTGCTCGCCGGCGAGCCCGCCGAGCCACTGGTTCTGCGCACGATCCATCGCGCCACGGGCGAGCTGCGCTGGGAGGTCCTGAAGGCGGCGCCGCTTCACGACTCCGAAGGGCGCATGGTCGCGGCGGTCACGATCATCGAGGACATCACGCGCGAGCACCTGGCCGAGTTACGCGACCGGTTCATGGCCCGCGCCTCCGAGACGCTGATGTCCTCGCTCGACTATCAGGAGACGCTGCGCAACGTGGCCTGGCTGGCCGTCCCGGAGATCGCCGACTGGTGCGCGGTCGAGCTGGTCGACGAGCGAGGCCAACGCCAGCAGATCGTCGTCGCCCACCGCGATCCGGCCAAGCTCGAGCTCGCGGCGCGCCTGCGTCAGTTCCAACCCGAGGCGCTGCGGGCCGACCGCGGGGTGGGGCGGGTCCTGTCGACCGGCATCTCGGAGATCTACCAGGACATCTCCGACGAGGTACTGGTGCGGGCCGCGGTCAACGACGAGCACCTGAGCCTGCTGCGGACCGTCGGCCTTCGCTCGGTCGTGCTGGCGCCGCTCAAGGCGGGCGGGCGCGCCCTGGGCGTCATGACGCTGGTCAACGCCGAGTCGATGCGGCGCTTCGACGACGCCGACCGGGAATTCGCCGAGCAGGTGGCGGCGCGCGCGGCGATCGCGGTTGAGAACGCCCGGCTGGCCACGGCCCGCCGGCAGACCGCTTCTACGCTGCAGCGCAGCCTGCTGCCCGACGTCGTTCCCGAGATCGAGGGCTGGAGCGTGGCCACCCTCTACCGGGCGGCCCGTGCCGCCGCGGAGGTCGAGGTCGGCGGCGACTTCTACGACTTCTACCCGAGCGATGGCGGCTGGATCGTCCTGCTGGGTGACGTCACCGGCAAGGGCGTCGAGGCGGCCGCGCTCACTTCGCTGGTCCGCCACGGCGGGCGGTTCCTCAGCCGCTACGAGCGCAGCCCCAGCCGGATCCTGGCCGGGCTCAACGACGCCCTGCGCGAGCAGGCCGGCCTGTGGCTGTGCACCGCACTGTGCGCCCGTCTACATCAGCGCGAGGCGGTGATCGCGTCGGCCGGACACCCACCGGCCCTGGTGGTCCGCGACGACGGCCGCGTCCGCGAGATCGGCGCCGTGGGGCCGATCCTGGGTGGCTGGACCGGACCTGCCTCGGTCGATCGCGCGCTGCCGATCGCCGCAGACGAGACGCTGTTCCTCTACACCGACGGCGTCATCGACACGCGGGGTGAGCGCGAGCGCTTCGGGTCCGAGCGGTTGAAGCGAGTGCTCCGCGAGGCGGCCGGCCGGGCGCCGGACGAGCTCCTGTCTCACCTCGAGGAGGCATTGGAGCGCTTCCAGGTGGGCGCGCAGGCGGACGACACGGCGGCGCTCGCGCTGCGACCGGCGCCGTCCGTGTCAGAGCTGACACAGCGGCCGCTGCATCCGGGCGAGCGAGGCCGTACCCTTCCTGTGTACTGACAGGAGGGGTTGACCTGGACGCGCTGCCCAACTTCCGGATCGACACGGCGTCCACCGGGTCCGGGACGACGATAAAGCTGGCGGGAGAGCTTGACAGCGCGACCTGCAGCGAGCTGATCGAGCGCTTCGAAGCGGTCGTGGCGGCTCTGGCCGGCGAGGTCGTCCTCGACCTCGGTGAGCTCACGTTCATGGACTCCGCCGGCCTGCGGGCGATCGTCATGATCGAGCGCATTGCCGACGAGCGCGACGTCTCGCTCACGGTCCGCGCTCCCACCGGGCCGGTGGCCGAGCTGCTCGAGGTGACCGGCATCGGCGAGCACGTGGCGGTGGCGCCCCGCGTCGGCGATCCACCGCCGGGGACCCCGTTCATCGAGCGGGTCGAGCTCGAGCTCCCTCGCGAGCCGACCGCCCCCGGCCGCGCCCGGGCCGAGCTGCGCGAGGCGGTCGCCGCACGCCTGGGCGAGACCGACCTCGCCACGCTGACCCTTCTCACCTCGGAGCTCGTGACCAACGCGGTGATCCATCCCGGCCCGGACACCGCCGGAACCGTGGGGCTGCGGATCACCGCTTACCCCGAGCGCGTCCGGATCGAGGTCACCGATCCCGGCACCGGGTTCGATGTCGGCAGCCTCCCACCGGGGCCCCGCGAGTTCGGCGGTCACGGCCTGGTCGTGGTCGAGGGGCTATCGAGCCAGTGGGGAACGTATGCCGGCGCCGAGGGAGGCTTCTGCGTGTGGTTCGAGCTCGAGCGTCCGCCACGCCCGTCGGCGCGCCGACCGACGCGGCGGCGGGTGCCGGCGAGATGGCCGAGAGCTCCGTGGTCGCTGAGAGCTGACGCCCTCGGCAGCCGTCAGTTAGCGACGCCCAACCGGTCCCAGCAGTACAGCTCGAGGCACTCCTTGGCGAGCTCGACGCACCGGGCCTCGGACAGCCACGGCAGCACGGTGTCGAACGCCTGGTCCTCGCCGACGCCGGCCTCGAACGCCTCCTCGCCGCGGAAACCGGCGGCGATCTTGAGCGCCTCGCGCCGGTTCTCGCCCAGCGAGGGAAACACGTTGACCAGGAACTCGCGATTGGGCAGCGGATGGCCCACCTCGAGCGACGCGTGCCAGGCGGCCAGCAGCGACAGGTCGTGTTCATCGAGGTCGGCGAGCGCCTTGGCGTAGTGCGACTCGAGCTCCGAGTCGGGAATCTCGTCGACCCACGCGCGCACCACCTCTCCGAGGATCTGGCGGCGCGCCTCGCGACCCACCGACTCCGCGATCACACGGATGGCGTCCTGAGGTTCGATGAAGCAGAGTGACATTGCAGCTCCGGTCCGGGAATGCGAACGCCGCAGACGGTAAGCGGTCGACCGGACGTAACCGGGACTAACCGGCTACGGCTTGACCGTGAGCGTGAGCGCGGTCGAGGTCGACCGGTCGTTGCGGCTGTCGCGTTGCAGCACGACTCTGAGCGTGAACGAACCGGACTTGGCGAACCGGTGCCTCACCGAATAGCCCGACCGGCGTCCGAGCCGCGGACGCGCGATCACCCGCCAGGTGCTCCCCCGCCGCATCTCGATCAGCACCGCGTCTCCGGCGTGGGAGGGCGTCACGTTGCCGCGCAGAACGATCGCCCGCCCCACCTTTGTCGAGCGGGCCGACGAGGCCAGGGCGACTAGCGCCTCGACCTGTTGCGAGAGCGTGGCGCTCTGCGCCCCATCTGAGATGACGTAGTACTCCTGGTCGGTCATCACCGTCCCCCGGCCCCGCGTGAACGTGTACTTGCCCGAGCTGTCCGCGGTGGTGGTGGAGATCTGATGGAAGCTCGACTGACCGGAGAGTTCTCGCCACAGCGCAACCTGTGCGCCCGACGTGCCGGTACCGGAGATCACGACCTTCTGGCCGGCCCTCGAAGGCCACGGGGACGACGTGATGGTCGGGACGGCCGGGGCGCACGTCGTCGGCGTGCAGCACGTCCCCGATGTGGCACAGCACGTTGTGGCCGGGCAGCACGGCACGGTCTGGCAGCAGACCGGCTGCACTTCGGCTCGGCGCATCTGCGCGCCCGGCGGCGTCGGGCAGCAGGGCGGCGGTATGACGCCCGACCGCTCCGGGCAGACGATGTGCGCGGAGCGCGACGAAGCGCCGGCCGGGCCGGCGGGGGCCAGGAGTGCCGCCGCGGCGGCTAGGGCGAGAAGCGTGAAGACGATCGAGCGTCGCATCGTGGTTACGAGCGGTGGCGAGACCGGTTTCTGAAGGCTAACGCGTTTTCACAAACCGAGCGCCGCTCGCACCGAGGCGAGCGTGTCCGGGTCGGGCTCGGCATCGGGTCCCAGCCCGAGCGTCGCGCGCTCGGCCCGCTGCCAGTTGTGCAGGCCGAGGTCGAGCGCCTCGAGCGCCACCCCGCACGCCTGCGCCAGATCCGCGGCGCGGCGCTCGAGCAGGAGCGGATCGCCGATCCCAAGCGCCCGCTTGGCTCCCACCGTGACGTCGTTCGCCCCACCCAGCGCGAGCGATCCGCCCTGCAGGTCGTACACGCCCAGTCGCCCGAGCGTGACGAGCAGATCGAACCGGGCGTCGCGGTGCAGGCCGGGCAGCGCGAGGCGCTCGAACGCCCGCGCGAAGCGCCGCTCCGGCGCCCAGGCGTCGTCCCCGGTGAAGGCGGCCGTCTGGAGTCCCTGCCCGCGCGGCCCAGGTGCGGTAGGCCACGAGGGTACGGGCCCCTCGGCTCGGGTCGTGGGCGGTGCGCGGGCCGGCCCGGACCTCGTCGAGGTTGGGGACCTCGCCGGAGGCCCAGGAGGTGCGCACGCGCGCGACCTCGGCGAACGGGTCCTCCTCTTCCAGCGGGCACAGGTAGGCGATCAGGAAGGCCAGCCAGCTGCGCTCCTCGGTGTCGCGGCTCGGGTCCGCGACCTCGCGGTAGAGCCCCGGTGGGTCGTGCTCGAGGACGCCGCGCCGGTGCTCGGCGAAGGCGATCTCCTCGGCCAGCCGGCCGGCGTCGACGCTCGACTTCAGCCCGACCACGAAGGGATTGCGGTACCCGTCGTCCCCGCCGCGGGCCACCCGGCGCACGACGACCCCGCCGCGCGAACTGGGGGCCGCGCGACTGCGTGACGTGGCCGGTCGAGGCGTGCTCGGGCGGATCTGCGCGGTCCGCGGGGCGCTCGAGGTGACGATCGGGCGCATCTCGACCGCCTGTTCGCGCGTGCAGATCGGGCAGTTCTGGATCAGTCGGTTGTGGCGGCAGAAGCTGGGCACGGTCTCGTGAGCGTAGTCGGTCAGCTAGCCTCTCGGCGCTTGAGCGTCGATCCGCCGAACTTCGATCTGCAAAGCCATTCGCTGCACTCCGACGGCTCGCTCGAGCCCCGGGACGTGGTCGCGGCCGCCGCCCAGGCCGGCGTCGAGCTGCTCGCGCTGAGCGACCACGACAGCGTGGAAGGGGTCCAGGCCGCGTCCGACGCGGCCGCGGAGCTGGGCCTGCGGTTGGCGCCGGCGGTCGAGATCTCCTCAGTCGACGGCAGCCAGCAGGACCTGCACGTGCTCGGCTACATGGTCGATCATGGCGATCCCGCGCTTCGGGAGCAACTGCGCTCCTGGCGGGCGGATCGGGAGCGCCGGGCCGAGGCCATGGCCGACGCGCTGCGCGAGCTGGGCTACGAGCTCGACGACTCCGAGCTCGCGCGCCGGCGCGCCCAGGGCCAGTCGATCGGGCGCCCGCACCTGGCCGACGCCGTGGTCAACCACCCCGCCAACGCCGAGCGCCTGGGCTCGGAGGGACTGGCCGAGCGTTCCGCCTTCCTCGTGGCCTACCTGATCGACGGCCGTCCGGCCTTCCGCCCCCGGACCAAGCCGACCGTAGCCGAGTCGATCCAGACCATCCACGACGCCGGCGGCGTGGCGGTCTGGGCCCACCCGTTCTGGGACGTGAAGGATCCCGACGCCGTGCTGGAGTCCATCGACCGCTACCGCGCCTGGGGCCTCGACGGGGTCGAGTGCTTCTACGCCACCCACACGCGGGAGCAGGCCGAGCTGCTGGCCGACCGCTGCTCGGTCCTGGGGCTGCTCAGCACCGGATCCTCCGACTTCCATGGCCCCGCCCACCGTCTGTTCTCGCGCTTTCGCGCCTTCAGCACGCACGGACGGACGCCCGTGCTCGGCCCGATCGCGGCCTGATCTAGATGACGCCGCGAGCCCGCAGCGCCGCCACCAGCGCCTCGACCAGCTCGTCCAGGGTCTGCTCGGCCGGCCGGAGCTCGACCTCGGGCTCGCGCGGCGCCTCGTAGGGCGCGTCGACCCCGGTGAACCCGTGGATCTTGCCCGCCCGGGCTCGGGCGTAGAGGCCCTTGGGGTCGCGCCGCTCGCATTCGGACACCGGGGTGTCGACGAACACCTCGAGGAACTCGAGCTCGGTCCGCTGGTGGACGCCGCGCGCAAGCGCGCGGTCGACCGCATAGGGGCTGATCGCGCTGACGATCGCGATCGTGCCCGAGTCCGCGAACAGGCTGGCCACGTGCGCCACCCGCCGGATGTTCTCCGCCCGGTCGCCCGGATCGAAGCCAAGGTCGCTGTTCAGGCCATAGCGCAGGTTGTCGCCGTCGAGCCGGTAGACACGGAATCCCTCGCGCGTCAAGCGCTCCTCCAGGGCCGCCGCGATAGTCGACTTGCCCGAGGCCGGCAATCCGGTCAACCACAGAGTGGCACCGCGGTGGCCGACGAGCGCCCAGCGCGCAGCGCGTGCGAGCCCCCCGCGATCCCAGGTGACCTCGGTGCTCTGCTTTCCCTCGGGCCGCTCGATGTGGGTCTCGATGATCATGCCGGCGCCCACCGTGCCGTTGGTCGCCTCGTCGATCAGGACGAAGCTGCCCGTGGTCCGGTTGCGCCGGTACTCGTCGAAGATCAGCGGCACGCTGGTGCGCAGCCGGATGCGTCCGATGTCGTTCAGACCCAGATGGCGCGCGTTCTCGTCGCGGTGCAGTGAGTTCACGTCGATCCGGTACCGGACGTCCTCGACCACCGCGCGCGCGGTGCGGCTGGTGTGCTTGATCGCATACACCGCGCCGGCTACGACCGGTTCGTCGGCCATCCAGCAGACGGTGGCCTCGATGTGCCGGTCCACCGTGGGCCGGTTGTGCGGCCGGCAGATCATGTCGCCGCGCGAGACGTCGAGGTCGTCCTCGAGGCGCAACGCGATCGACATCGGGGCGCAGGCCTCCGGCAGTGGTCCGTCGAAGCTCTCGACCGAGGCGATCCGCGTCTCCTCGGCCGATGGCAGCACGAGCACAGGATCGCCCGCGCGGAACACGCCGGCGGCGATCTGGCCCGCGTAGGCTCGGTAGTCGCGCTCGCCGGCGGCCCGTCCCCGCTTGTTGCCCAGTCCGGCGCCCGGCCATACCGCGGGACCGGTCGCCCGGCCCGAGCCGGAGCCCGGCCTGATCACCCACTGCACCGGGAGGCGGCAGTCGATCAGGTTGCGATCCGAGGCGATGTGCACGTGCTCGAGGTGGTAGAGCAGCGCCGGCCCCTGGTACCACTCCATGCACTCCGAACGCTCGACCACGTTCTCGCCCTGTACGGCGGAGATCGGGATGAACGTTACGTCGGTCGTCTCGAGCCGGGCGCAGAACTCCCGAAAGTCCTGCTCGACCTGCTCGAACGCGGCCTGCGCATAGTCGACCAGGTCCATCTTGTTGACGCACACGACGAGGTGCCGGATGCCGAGCAGCGACGCGATGAAGGCGTGCCGCCGGGTCTGCTCGACCACTCCCTGGCGCGCGTCGATCAGGATCACGGCGAGATCGGCCGTCGAGGCGCCCGTGACCATGTTGCGGGTGTAGCGCTCGTGGCCGGGGGTGTCGGCGATGATGAACTTGCGCTGGGCGGTCTGGAAGTAGCGGTAGGCGACGTCGATCGTGATGCCCTGCTCGCGCTCGGCGCGCAGCCCGTCGGTGAGCAGCGAAAGGTCGAGCGCGTGCGTGCCGTTGCGCCGCTCCGACGCCGCTCGCAACGCCTCGAGCTGGTCGGTGAGGATCTGCTTGGAGTCGTAGAGCAGCCGCCCGATCAGCGTGCTCTTGCCGTCATCCACCGAGCCGGTGATGACCAGGCGCAGCAGCGCGCTGCCCGGCGACTGCTCGGCTATCGCCGTGATCGTCTGCCCCGTGTCGGTGGACGTCATGGCGCCGACCGTAGCGGAGGAAGCGGATGCGGGAGCCTCATGACGGGAGGGGCGTGTGGTGAGGGAAGTCCGGATAGGAGCGCGGCATCGGGAAGTCCGAGTACTCCATGCGCTCGCGCGAGGTGTTGGTGTGCAGCGAGCGATACGCCGAGGACATCCCGTTCTTGTTGGCGAACACCCAGTTGCCCCCCACCCGGTCTGAGCCCTCCGAAGCAGTCGACCGGGATCCCGCGCTCGGCCAGCGCCTTGAGCGCGGCGATGCCGGACGAGCCGGCGCCGATCACGCATGCGCTCGGTAGGTTGGCCACCGGGCGACGGTACCAAGCGTCCGTCAGGCCCGCGTCAAGCTCGCGCCACGGCCCCCTCGTCGCGCCGGTGCGCCTTGCCGCGGGCGATCACCTCCCGGAAACTGCGGAAACGGAAGATCAGCACCAGCGCCCCGAATCCGCAGGCCGTGGTCAGCACCGCCGTCGCGATCTGCTGCCCGACCGAGAACGACGCGACGTAGGGGCTTCCCGCGAAGATCGTGAGCAGCAGCGCCTGCTGGACGCCGGCGCCGCCGGGGGTGAACGGGAACACCGACGCCACCACCTGGACCCCGAGGACGAGCAGCACGTTGCGGACCGACCCTCCGATGTGGAACGCGTCGAGCAGCGCCCAGTACGAGGCAAACCGCGCGACCCAGCTCGCGAGCTGCCAGCTGGCCATCTCCCGCCGGTAGCGCGGGAAGTCGCGCACGATCGTCAGTCCCTGGCGCACGCGCTCCCAGAACGCCTTGACGCGCGCCGAGAGCAGCGCGAACCCCACGAGGAAGGCCATCCCCAGGACCGTCAGGACAAACAGCGTGAAGCGCATGTGCGACGCGAAGAAGCTGATGTCGAAGGCCGGCAGCTTGGAGAAGTCCGGGGGCTTGGGGAACACCCCCTGGGTGAAGGCGAAGCACATGACCAGCAGGCCCATGAACCAGTCGAAGATGACGCCGGTGGCCAGTCCGGCGGCCACGGTCGGGTAGCTCGCGGGCGGGATCGCCACCCGCGTAAGGAACACCTGAGCCACACTCCCGCCTCCCAGCGGGAACACGTTGTTGATCGCGTAGCCGACCATGTAGGCGCCCCACACGTCGCGCCAGCGGATCGGCTCGCCGGGGTAGGCCGCTCGCAGCGCATTGAATAGAGCTCTGGAGCGCAGCAGGAGGTACAGGGCGTACAGCGCCAGCCCCAGCAGGAGCGAGAACCAGCTCAGGTTGGCCAGCTGCGAGAGGAACGTCCCGGCCGAGTTGATCAGGCTGTCGACGGTCGAGCCGATCGACGAACCGTGGTGCGCCGCCGCCGCGACCGACGCCACCGAGAGCCCTCCTGGCATGCCACCCATGACCACCCATTAAAAAGCCCGGGGGGCCCAGATCCATCTGGACCCCCCGGAGAGTCAGGGAAGTGGGGGCGCAGTTCCCTGACCGACAGGGGCGAGTTTCCCCGTCCCAAGCTGTCTCTAAACCGAAAAAGTTTCCTGCCCGGTCTTCCGCAGGTCGCTCCGCCCGCGAATCTCGGCGCGAAGCCTAGCATTCCCCGGCCGCGCGGGGGTCAAACTTCTGCAGCATTTGCACGGCTTCTGGCCGCCGGGGCCGCCCGGCAGGGATGCCCTCAGCGGCCCTGCGCGCCCGGGCCGGTGAAGAACTCTTCGCCGGCCCGCACCGTCCCGGCCGCTTCGGCCTCGTGGCGCAGCGTGCGATCTGCCTCGCCGCTCCAGGCGCCGATGGCCAGCATCTCCCGGTCGGCGTCCATCGGGCTGCCGCCAAGGTCCTTGTTGACCACGCGCGCGCACTTGCGCCCCTCGGCGATCGCCGTGACCACGAGCGACTGTCCGATGCGGGCGTCGCCGCAGGCGTACACGCCGGGGGTGGAGCTGCGATACGTCATCTCGGTGCGGATGTTGCCCCGCCGGTCGAGCTCGAGATCGAGCTGCTCGACCGGACCGGCGCGGTCCGGGCCGGAGAAGCCGATGGCGATCAGGACGAGGTCGGCCTCGAGCACGAACTCCGAGCCCGGAACCGGGGTCAGGTCGCGCGAGGAGGTGCCGGTGACCTGCCGGGCGTACACGTGGCTGACGTGGCCGTCGCGACCACCGAAACCGGTGACCTCGGTGCCCCAGCGGCGCTTGCCGCCCTCCTCGAGCGCGTAGGTCGTGAGGGTGCGCTTGGGCGGGAGCGGCCACGGATGCCGGGGGTCGCGCCCGTTCTCGGGCAGCGCCATGTACACGTCGAGCATGACAACGGTGCGGGCGCCCTCGCGATGCGAGTTCGAGATGCAGTCCATGCCAGTGTCGCCGCCGCCAACCACGATCACCTTCTTGTCGACCGCGGTGATCTCGCGGCCCGGCTCGGGGTCCCGGTAACGCCGGCCCTCCTCCCTGGCCACCCACCGGTTGCGCTGGTAGAGGTAGTCCATCGCGGGGTGGATCCCCTGCAACGAACGGCCGGGAGCGTCGAGGTCGCGCTGCACGCGCGAGCCGGTCGCAACCACCATCGCGTCGTGCTGGTCTTTGATCTCAGTGGCCGAGACCGTCCGCCCCACGTTCACGTCGTACACGAACTCGATTCCCTCGGCCGCGAGGACGTCGACCCGCCGGTCGATGATGCGCTTCTCGAGCTTGGCGTCCGGCACCCCGAAGCGGAGCATTCCGCCGGGGCCCTCGTCCCGCTCGTACACGGTGACCGAGTGGCCGCAGCGGTTGAGCTCGTCGGCGACCGCCAGCCCGGCCGGCCCGGAGCCGATCACCGCCACGCGCTTGCCGGTCCGCCGGCTGGGCGGATCGGGCACCACCCAGCCCTCCTCGAAGGCGCGCTCGGCGATCGCCATCTCGATCTGCTCGATCGTCACCGGGTCGTCGTTGATGTTCAGCACGCAGGCCGACTCGCACGGCGCGGGGCAGATCCGTCCGGTGAACTCCGGGAAGTTGTTGGTGGCGTGCAGCTGATCGATCGCCTCGCGCCACTTGCCGCGGTAGACGAGGTCATTCCAGTCCGGGATCAGGTTGCCGAGCGGACAGCCCTCGTGGCAGAAGGGGATGCCGCAGTCCATGCACCGGGCGCCCTGGCGGCTGCAGCTCGGCCTCCGGCTGCAGCCCGAAGTACTGCTTGTAATCGTGCACGCGCTGCTCCGGGTCGCGCTTGTCGAAGCCGACCCGATGGATCTTCAGGAACGCGCCGAGCTCGCCCATGGGCGGCGGAGCGTAGCAGCGGTCAGCGCGCAGGATTAAGCTGTCCGAGATGTCCGCTCGAGGGCAGGATCGAGCGACGTGCGCAGGGCCGCTTTTCCGGCGCGTCCGAGCGCGACTGCGCCAGACCGGAGGCCAGACGACGCTCGAGTACGGGGGGATGCTGGCCCTGATCGCCTTGATCATCGGCGCGGTGAGCGCGATCGGGCTTCCCACGACGGTCGCGCGTGCCGTCACGTGTGAAGTACAGCGCCTCGAGCTCGATTCGTGCACCGGCGCCTCGAGTAGTGGTTCCGGACCGCCGGCCGGCCTGACCGGCACCGCTGGCGCCGGCCGGGCCGGCCTCGAGCAAGCGCTCGGGTCCAGCAGCCTCATCGACGCGTGTGCCGGTGGCGCCATGGTCGGCGGCGGCACGAAGTTCACGGTCACGGGGCCGATCACGGGTCCATCAGGTCAGACGTGGAAGATCACTACTGTGTGGGGCGTCGATCCCGACGGAACCGTTCGCCTCATTACCGCGACGCCCGCCAAGTAACGATGAATCCCGTGACGGCCGCTTCGATCGTATGGGAGGGGCATGTGCTCGAGCTCGAGGTGGACCGGACGCGAGCGCCGCGCTCCATGCTCGTGACGGCCACGCTCGACTTCGAGGATCCGCGTCGGTTCGAGGAGCCGGGATGGCGGGAGCTCGGCATTGGGGTCGGTCCCGGCGCGGCGTACTGGTGGTCGGCCCGGCACCTGGTGGCGGTCGCGACCGACGCGACAACCCACGAGATCTCGGTCGACGAGGACATTCTGCTCGCCTTTGCCCGGCCAGATGGCTGGCTGCTGGTATGCGAGACCTCGGCCAAGCTCTTCGACGAGCAAACCGAGCTATCGCGCGTCGACTTTCCCGACGTCGTGACGCGAGCGCACCTGCGGGATCAGCGTCTGCACGCGGAGCTCGCAAACGGCGCGCGGGTCGAAATCGAGATCGGCGCTCGCGAGCTCTGCTGATCGCGCGACTGGACGAACTGTGCAGCGCCGAGATCGCGGCGATCAGCGTCGAGGAGCACGTGGTGGGCCCGGAGCGCTCGCTGATCTCGATCTACCTGAAACTCCGGGGCGGGGCGGGCTTGAGGATTCAAGGCGCGGCGATGGGATGGGGGCTGTCCGTGGGGATCGGCCCACCACACGCCTACGACATGGCCGACGCCGGGCGTGTGGAGATCGAACCGGCAGGCGAGACCCTCGCGAGCGGGGTCGGGAGGGTCGTGACGGTGTGGACGGTTCACGCCCCAGGTGAGCCGATTCCGGTGGGCGCTCGCTGGACGACCACGTCGGGAGCCGACGTCGTCGTCTACGCCTACGACGACACGCTGCTGGTCACGGCACCGGACGCGCTCGAGCTCGACGGCGTGACCTATACCGGGATCTGTTGAGCGCCTATGCCTCTACCGTCTCGCCGCGCGCCGCAGCCCCCTCGGCCAGCGCGCGCTTGTAGTCGCGCGGCATCACCTTGACGAAACGCTCGCGCGCGCGATCCCACGAGGCCAGCACGTTGCGCGCGACCAGCGACCCGGTGCGGGCGGCGTGCTCGGAGATCAGGTCGCGCACCTCGGCCTCGTCGGCGTCGGCGAGCTCGTCGAGGTCGACCAGCTCGGGGTTGCAGCGTCCCTCGAACCGGCGGTCCACGTCGTACACGTAGGCGATGCCGCCGCTCATGCCGGCCGCGAAGTTCCGGCCCGTGCGGCCGAGCACGATGACCCGCCCGCCGGTCATGTATTCGCAGCCGTGATCGCCCACGCCCTCGACCACAGCGCAGGCGCCGGAGTTGCGGACCGCGAAGCGCTCGCCGGCCAGCCCCCGGAAGAACGCCCGGCCCGCGGTGGCGCCGTACAGCACGGTGTTGCCGACGATCATGTTCTCCTCGGCCCGGAAGCGGTGCTTCTCGGGCGGGCGCACCGAGACCACCCCGCCGGACAGGCCCTTGCCGGCGTAGTCGTTGGTCTCCCCGCGCAGCGAGAAGGTCACGCCGGGGGCCAGCCAGGCGGCGAAGCTCTGCCCGGCCGAGCCGGTGAAGGCGATCTCGATCGTGCCCTCCGGCAGGCCCTCGGCGCCGTGCCGGCGGGCGATCTCCCCGGACAGGATGCCGCCCACGGTCCGGTTGACGTTGCGCACCGGGATCGGGCCCAGCTTGACCGCCTCGCGGCGCTCCACCCCCGGCGCGCAGCGGCGCACGAGCTCCCAGTCGAGCGCGTCGTCGAGCACCGGCTGCTGGGGGCGGGTGCGACAGCGTGGCGTGCCGGGCGGCAGCTCGGGTGAGGAGAGCACCATCGAGAGATCAACCCGGCTGGCCTTCCAGTGGTCGATCGCGTCGTCCATGTCGAGCAGCTCGGTGCGCCCGATCATCTCCTGGAAGCGCCTGATCCCCAGCGAGGCCATGATCGAGCGCACGTCCTCGGCCACCAGCATCAGGTAGTTGACGACCTGCTCGGGCGTGCCCCGGAAGCGCCTGCGGAGCTCGGGGTCCTGGGTGGCGATGCCCACCGGGCAGGTGTTCAGGTGGCAGACGCGCATCATGATGCAGCCCATCGCGATCAGCGGCGCGGTCGAGAACCCGAACTCGTCGGCCCCGAGCAGCGCCGCCACCATCACGTCGCGTCCGGTCCGCATCCCGCCGTCGACCTCGACCACGATCCGGGTGCGCAGGTCGTTGAGCAGCAGCGTCTGCTGAGTCTCGGCCAGGCCGATCTCCCAGGGCACGCCGGCGCCCTGGATCGAGGACTGGGGCGAGGCGCCGGTACCGCCGTCGTGCCCGGCGATCGTAACGTGGTCGGCGTTGGCCTTGGCCACGCCGGCCGCCACCGTGCCGACCCCGACCTCGGAGACCAGCTTCACCGACACCGAGCCCGTCGGGTTGGCGCAGCGCAGGTCGTAGATCAGCTGCTTGAGGTCCTCGATCGAGTAGATGTCGTGGTGGGGCGGCGGCGAGATCAGCCCCACGCCCGGGGTCGAGTTGCGTAGCCAGGCGATGTACTCGTCGACCTTGTGGCCGGGGAGCTGACCGCCCTCTCCGGGCTTCGCCCCCTGGGCCATCTTGATCTGGAGCTGGTCGCAGTTGACCAGGTAATGGACGGTGACGCCGAAGCGCCCCGAGGCGACCTGCTTGATCGCCGAGCGCCGCAGGTCGCCGCTCGGGTCCGGCGTGTAGCGCGACGCGTCCTCCCCGCCCTCGCCCGTGTTCGAGCGCCCGCCCAGCCGGTTCATCGCGATGGCCAGCGTCTCGTGCGCCTCGCGTCCGAGCGCGCCCAGGCTCATCGCGCCCGTGGTGAAGCGCTTGACGATGTCGATGGCCGGCTCGACCTCGTCCACCGGGACCGGGTCGCCGGCGGGCCTCAGCCGCATCAGGCCGCGGAGCAGCGCGTGGCGCACCGACTCCTCGTTGGCCATCCGGGCGTACTCGTCGTAGGTCTCTCGGGGGTCGCTGCCGTTTCGCGGGTGGGCGGGACTCCCTACCGCGTGCTGCATGGTCGCGATCGTGTCCGGGTTCCACACATGCCGTTCGCCGTGCCGGCGCCACTGGAGCACGCCACCCACCGGCAGCACCTCGCGGTCGGTGCGCGGATAGGCGCGGAAGTGGCGCTCCAGGGCCTCCTGGGCCAGCTGCTCGAGACCGACGCCGCCGATCCGCGACGCCGTCCCGGTGAAGTGCTTGTCGATCAGCTCGCTCTCCAGCCCGACCGCCTCGAAGATCTGCGCGCCGCAGTAGGACTGGATGGTCGAGATCCCCATCTTCGAGATCGTCTTCATCAGGCCCTTGCCGATCGCCTTGACGATCCGCTTCTCGGCCTCCTCGCGCCCCAGGTCCTCGGGCAGCAGGCTGCGGTCCGCGAGCTCATCCAGCGACTCGAACATCACGTACGGGTTGATCGCGGCCGCCCCGTAGCCGATCAGGGTGGCCATGTGATGGATGTCGCGGGGCTCGCCGGACTCGATCACCAGGCCCGTCCGCAGGCGCGTCCCCCGCCGGACCAGGTGGTGGTGCACGGCGGCCACGGCCAGCAGCGAGGGCATGGCCACGCGCTCGGCCCCCAGATTGCGGTCCGACAGGATCAGGATGTTCGCTCCGTTGTCGACGTAGCGGGCGGCCTCCTCGCACAGCGCCTGGAGGCGAGCCTCCATCCCGCCGTGGCCCTGCTCGATCGGCCACGTGATGTCGAGCGTGGCCGCGTCGAAGATCTCGTGGGAGACCTGGCGGAGCTTCTCGAGCTCGTGGTTGCGCAGGATCGGCTGGTCCATGACCAGCTGGTGCGCCTGTTCGGGGGTCTCGGAGAGCAGGTTGACCTCGGCTCCCACGCCGGCCTGCAGCGACATCACCACGCTCTCGCGGATCGGGTCGATCGGCGGGTTGGTGACCTGGGCGAACAGCTGCTTGAAGTAGGCGAACAGCGGCGGCTGGCGGTCGGACATGACGGCCAGCGCCGCGTCGTTCCCCATGCTGGCCGTCGGCTCCTCGCCCTTGGTGGCCATCGGCGCGATGATCAGCCGCAGGTCCTCCTGCGAGTAGCCGAAGGCCAGCTGCTTGGAGCGCAGCGGCTCGATCCGGGGCGTGCGGGGGTCGCGGTCGGGCAGGTCGTCGATGTGGACGACCGAGCTCTGGTACCACTCGCCGTAGGGCTGCTTGCGGGCCACCCGGCGCTTGACCTCCTCGTCCTCGACGATCTTGCCCTCCTCGAGGTCGACCAGGAACAGCTTGCCCGGGGCCAGACGGCCCTTGCGCTGGACGTGCTCGGGCGCGACCGTCATCACGCCGGTCTCGGAGGCCAGCACCACGTAGCCCTCGGTGTCCTGGATCCAGCGCCCGGGGCGCAGGCCGTTGCGGTCGAGCACCGCGCCGGCCAGCCGCCCGTCGGTGAAAACCACCGCGGCCGGGCCGTCCCACGGCTCCATCAGGCAGGAGTGGAAGTCGTAGAAGCCCTTGACGTCGGGGTCGAGGTCCTTTCGGGTCCGGTAAGCCTCGGGGACCATCATCATCACCGCGTGCGGGATGCTCCGCCCGCTCAGGACGAGCAGCTCGAGCACGTTGTCGAAGATGGCCGAGTCCGAGCCGCCCTCGCGCACGACCGGGATCACCTTGCTCAGGTCCTCGCCGAACAGGTCGGAGGCGAGCTGGGACTCGCGGGCGCGCATCCAGTTGACGTTCCCGCGCAGCGTGTTGACCTCGCCGTTGTGGGCGATCATCCGGTAGGGGTGGGCGAGCTCCCAGCTCGGGAACGTGTTGGTGCTGAACCGCGAGTGGACCAGGGCCAGCCTGGACGCGACCCGGGGATCTCTGAGATCGGTGAAGTAGCGCGGGAGCTGGGGCGCGGTCAGCATCCCCTTGTAGATCAGGGTGCGGCTGGAGAAGCTGGGCAGGGCGAGATCCCGGCCCGCCGCGCGCTCGATCACCCGGCGGATCACGTACAGCTTGCGCTCGAAGGCGCCCTGGTCCTCGATCTCGTCGGCGGCCCCGATCAGCACCTGGCGGATGACCGGCGCCGAGGCCCTCGCGGTCTCCCCCACGTGACGGTCGTCCACTGGGACGTCGCGCCACCACAGGGCGCGCTGTCCCTCGGCCTCGATCGTCTCCTCGATCAGCTGCTCGAGCACCGCGCGCCGCTCGGGGTCGGTGGGCAGGTAGCACACGCCCACGCCATAGCGCCCGGCCGGCGGAAGGTCGACCCCCGCGACGGCGGCCCTCAGGAAGCCGTCGGGGATCTGGAGCAGGATGCCGGCGCCGTCGCCGGTGTTCGGATCGGCGCCCTCAGCGCCGCGGTGCTCGAGGTTCTCGAGCGCGTCGAGCGCCTTCTCCACCACGGCATGGCTCGCCTCGCCCCACAGCTTCGCCACGAGCGCGATGCCACAGCCATCGTGCTCGTTCTTGGGGTCGTAGAGGCCAGTGGCCCCTGGGGGGGTGAGACGTCGGTACATGGGGAGAGGATGCAGACGGGCGCACGGAGCGGGGGTCCGCGAAGAGTACCAGCGGGCGCCGGCTAGCTCTTGGCTTTGGCTTTGCTGCGCCGAGTGCCGCTGCCATCTCCGTCGGCGCTCTTGGCGGGCGCGCGCCGACGGGGCTTGGGCGCGGGCTCATCGTCGTCGCCGGGGCGCACGGCGGCCAGGCTGGCCTCGAGCGCGGCCATCAGGTCGGGCGCGGCGGCCGGCTCCTCGACCTGCGGCTGGACGGCGATCTCCTCGCCGTTGGCCTTCGCCTCGATCAGCGCGAGCACCTGCTCGCGGTACTCGTCGTGGAACTTGCCCGGCTCGAACTCGGCCGAGAGCGAGTCGATCAGCTGCTCGGCCATCTTGAGCTCGCGATCGGTGGCCTGCGCCTCCCCGATCTCGCCGATCTCGTCCAGGCGGTCCGGCGAGAGCACCTCGTCGCCCCACAGCATCGTGGTCAGCGCGAGCACGTCGCCGGTGGGGCGCAGCGCGCACAGCTGCTGCTTGGAGCGCAGCACGACCTTGCCGATCCCGACCTTCCCCGCCTCGCGCATCGCGTCGAGCAGCAGCCGGTAGGCCTTGGCCCCGCCCGCCGTGGGCGCCAGGTAGTAGTTGTGGTCGTAGTAGATCGGGTCGATGTCGGCGAGGTCGACGAACTCCTCGATGTCGACCGTCCTCGTCGCCTTCGGATCGAGCGCGTCGAGCTCCTCGTTGGTGATCGTCACGAACCGATCGGGCGTGATCTCGTAGCCCTTGACGATGTCCTCGTACGGGACTTCCTCATCGGTCGTCGGGTCGACCCGCTTCTGGCGGATTCGCGCGCCTGTCTTGCTGGAGAGCTGGTTGAAGCGGACCGTCTTGGGCGAGGTCGCGGTGTACAGCTTGACCGGCACGTTGACCAGTCCAAAGCTGATCGCACCTGACCAAATTGCTCGAGCCATGTATGTCCTTGTATAGCGAACGGTTGGGCGTTGCAAGGGGTGATCGGCGTCTTGCCGTGCATAAGACGCCAGGCGAGCCGCCAACTCATCGGTCAGCCCCTCCGCCCGCCACCGCCGCCATGTAAAACGCAGCAAACCCCCCGCCCACTCGCCCCATCCCGCACATAAGCATCGTGGCCATGCTCATGTGGCCAGAGCGCGGGGCACCTCGGGACTTTGGTGCGTTTTACAGGGGCGCGCCACCATCTCACGTGGTGCCACCCCGCAGCGTTCCATCTCCAGTGCGGCTTCCGCCCTTCCAGACCCTGCTCGACGCCTACGGCCGGGACATCCATCGCTTCCTGGTGGCCAGCGTGGGCCGCGTCGACGCCGACGACTGCTACCAGGAGACGTGGCTGGCCGCATTGCGCGCCTACCCGAAGCTCAGAGACGCCTCGAACCTCAAGGGCTGGATCTTCACGGTCGCCCACCGCAAGGTGATCGACCACGTGCGGGCACGCCAGCGAGTCCCGGTACCGGTCGGCGAGGTACCCGAGCCGGCGGCCGTGTCCGGGCCGTCCGAGCCCGGAGACGACGCCCTTTGGGCGCGGGTCCGCGAGCTGCCCGACAAGCAGCGCGCCGCGGTGGCGCTGCGCTACGTGGCCGATGCCGGCTACGAGGAGATCGCGGCCGTCATGGGGACGAGCCAGGACGCCGCGCGCCGCAACGTCCACGAAGCCTTGAAACGACTGCGAACGGAGTACCAACCATGATCGAGATCGACCTCGAGCACGCGCTCAGACGAACCGCGCCGGCCCCCGAGCACCCACCGGACCTCGGCGAGCCCGCCGCCGCGGCGGGGTTGCTCGACGTCGCCTACGCGACGCTCGACTCCCCCGTGGGTCGGCTGCTGCTGGCCTCGACGCCGCAGGGCCTGATCCGGCTCGCCTACGTCGACTACGAAGACGAGGACGCCGTGCTGGAGCACCTCGCCACCAAGGTCTCCCCGCGCGTCCTGGCCGCGCCACGCCGCCTGGACGAGCCGCGCCGCGAGCTCGACGAGTACTTCGAGGGCGCCCGCCGCAGCTTCGAGCTGCCGCTCGACTGGCGCCTCACCCGCGGCTTCGCCCGCCGCGTGCTGGAGGCGACCGCGCAGGTCCCCTACGGGGCCACCGCGACGTACAAGCAGGTGGCGGCGCAGGCCGGCAGCCCGCGGGCCTCGCGCGCGGCCGGCAACGCGCTCGGCTCCAACCCGATCCCGATCGTCGTGCCCTGCCACCGCATCCTGCACTCGGGTGGCGGACTCGGCGGCTACACGGGCGGCCTGGAGAAGAAGCGCGTGCTGCTGGGCGTGGAGGGCTACAGCGGGTTGAAGCAGCCGTAGAGCACGAACAGCGGATTGACCACCTGATGGTGCTGCGCGTCGCTCATCGTCTGCTGGCCCACGAACGTAGGCGGCGACTCCGCCTTGTAGCAGCCGTTCGACTGCACGGTCACGTCGTAGCTGACCGGCGTGGACTGGAAC
The DNA here is from genome assembly GCA_963834625.1 of uncultured Solirubrobacterales bacterium. Classification (GTDB taxonomy): domain Bacteria; phylum Actinomycetota; class Thermoleophilia; order Solirubrobacterales; family Solirubrobacteraceae; genus Palsa-465. The sequence continues at coordinate 75,634 of CAWICM010000004.1, forward strand.
GGGACCGCGCCGGGCTGGGGGATGAACACGGTCAGCGTGCAGATCCAGTCCCCCGGTCCAGTCGGCGTCGAGGCGCGGCGGCTGCAGTTGGGCAGCACGTTCAGCCGCGCCCCCGGCGCGACGGCCCGGCCGAGCTCGCGCTGCTGGAGCAGCGTCAGGTTGTTGAAGGTCGGGGTGATGCTGGCGTTCAGGCGCTTGGCGGTGACGCCGGCCGGACCCCAGTTGCTCGCGATGGAAAGGAACGCGACCACCACCGCCGTTCCCACCGCCACGCGCACTGGCATGACCCAGCCCGGACGGCGGCTGACGGTCGCGCCGGTGAAGTCGCGCCGGCGCAGCAACCACCAGGAGGCGGCCACGCAAACCGCGATCCACACCACGCTCACGGCCTCGCCGATGATCAGGGTCCCGTAGTAGCGGTGCGCGGTGACAAATAGTGGGTGCCAGGTGTCGAAGCCCGAGGACACCAGCAGCGAGTGCAGCCACACGCCGGTGCCCACAAGCGCCAGCAGCTGCAGGACCAGGTCGACCACGGCCGGCCCGAGCACCCCGACGATTCCGTTGCGGGTGGCTACCGAGAACAGCACCGCGAGGCTGACGAAGGCGAGCAGCGGCAGCAGGCAGAGCAGCCAGGCCAGCGCCACCAGCACCAGGACGTGCCCGGTCGAGAGAACGGTCCCGCTCAGGCTGACCAGTGGGTGCGCCCCGACGAGCAGCGCACCCGCGACCACGCTGGAGACCGCGAGCAGCGCGAGGAGACCGACCGCGAACAGCGCAACCGCGAGCAGCTTGCCGGCGAACATGTGCCGGCGCGTGCAGGACCTGGTGAGCACGGTCTTCCAGGTGCTGTGGCGGTCCTCGGAGCCGAACAGGTCGCCGGCCAGCACGCCGGCCATCAGCGGCAGCCCCCACTGGCCGGAGAACCCGAGCACGACCAGCGAGACGGCGAACCCCGAGGAGTGGACCCACACCCCGTAGAGGGAGTCGGCCGGACTGCCGCTCTGCACCTTGAGCACGCCGGCAAAGGCGAATGGCCCGAGGACGCAGACCAGCGCGAGCAACCGCGGCGCCAACTGGCTGGCCAGCTTGCGCCGCTCCGCCCGGAATGCGGCGCGCACCCCGCTGGTCCGGCGCGCCGGGCGCCCGGCCACCGCCACGTCGGAGGCGATCGCGCTCATGCGCCCGCCAGCACCGTGTCGGCGAGTTCGGCCAGGTCAACCGAGCCGGCTTCGGTCTCGCCGGTCAGCGCGAAGAACATCGACTCGAGCGGGCTGAGCAGCAGCTCGAGCCGCCGCACGGCCACGCCGGCGCGCCCGAGCTCGAGCACGAACGGATCGAGTGCCCCGCCGCCGACCGCGATCCGCAGCTCTGAGCCCTCCCCGGCGCGGAGCAGCTCGACGCCTCGGTGCTGCCTCGCCAGCTCCAACGCCCGCGCATCGTCGCTCGTGCGCAGCCGGTAGGCCGAGCCGGGCGCCTGCTCGCGCAGCTGTTCCGCGCTCCCGCTCCACACCACCCGCCCCCGGCGCAGCACGGTGTAGGAGTCACACACGTTCTCGGTCGCGCCGATCAGGTGGCTCGAGAGGAGGACCGCGGTCCCCTCGGAGGCCAGCCGGCGCAGCAGCGCCCCGACCTCGCGCACGCCGGCCGGGTCGAGGCCGCTGGTCGGCTCGTCGAGCAGCAGCAGGGCCGGCGAGCGCAGCAGCGCGGCGGCGATCCCGAGCCGCTGGCGCATCCCGGTCGAGTAGCCGCTGACCCGATCGGTGCCCCGCCCGGCCAGGCCAACCTGCTCGAGCACCTCGTCGACGCGGGCGTGCGCCCCGGCCGAGCGGTCGAGCTCGGCCAGCAGCTCGAGGTTGACCCGCCCCGACAGGTACGGGTAGAACGTCGGCTCCTCGACGAAACCGGCCACTCCGTCGAGACTCACGGTGTCGGCCGACCCGAGTGGACGTCCGAGCAGCTCGACCTCGCCGGCGTCGGCCGTGATCAGGCCGAACAGGAGCCGCAGCAGCGTTGTCTTGCCGGCGCCGTTGGGGCCGAGCAGGCCCCGCACCTCGCCCTCGGCGACGAGGAGGTCAACGCCCTCGACCGCCGTCGTCGACTCGAACCGCTTGACGAGTCCGCTCGCACGTACTGCCGCCACCGCCGCCACTATACGATGGCCAGGCGTTCCCACCCTTTTCGTCGGGTAGCTACACAAACGTGGATCCGCTCGGTCCCGTCCGCAGGTTCGATCGCTACCAGCAGAAGCACACCGGCTGGTCGATCCCGATGGCCGTCATCCGCAAGTTCGGCAACGACCAGGCGGGCAGCCTGGCCGCGCTGATGGCCTACTACGCGTTCTTCTCGATCTTTCCGCTGCTGCTCGTGTTCACCACGATCCTCGGGTACGTGCTCCAGGGGCACCCTCACTTCAGGGCCTCGGTCGAGAGCTCGGTCGTCGGCCAGTTTCCCGGCCTCCAGCTGCACGACCATCCGCTGACCGGGAGCGTCCCCGCGATCATCATCGGCGTGCTCGGCTCGCTGTGGGGTGGTCTCGGCGTGACCCAGGCGTCTCAGAACGCGTTCGATCGCGTGTGGGCGGTGCCGTTCAAGAATCGCCCGGATTTCATCCACTCCCGCCTGCGAGGGCTCGTGCTGCTCGTCTCCCTCGGGCTCCTGTTCGTGCTGTCCGTGGCCGCCACCGGCCTGGTCACCACGATCGGTGGTCCGCTGGTGAAGGTCGGCGGCTACGCGATCACGCTCGCGGTGAACTTCGGGCTCTACGTGGCCGCCTTCCGCTTTCTCACCGCGGCGAGCATCCCCACCCGCTGCCTCTGGCTGGGCGCCGGCTTCGCCGCGCTGTTCCTCTGGATCCTCCAGCTCGTCGGCACGATCTACATCAAGCACGTAGCTCACGCCACGACCGCCTACGGCACGTTCGCCACGGTGATCGGGCTGCTCGTGTGGCTGCACCTGATCGCGCAGATGACGCTGTACGCGGCCGAGATCAATGTGGTCGTGGTGCGCAAGCTGTGGCCGCGCAGCCTGCTCGGGCCACCCCACGTGCCCGCCGATCAGGAGACCCTGCGCGCGCTCGCCATGGTCGAGGAGCGACACGACATCGAGCAGGTCGATGTCCACTTCGACGAGAGCCCGGATGCCGAACCGACCGACGGAGCCCGCGCCGAACCGACCGACGGAGCCCGCGCCGAACCGACCGACGGAGCCCGCGCCGAACCGACCGCGCGGACTAGCCCGGAGCCTGCGACTCGAATGGATCCGGCGCGGAGCCCTCCGGCGCCTCCGCCTCCAGCGCGGACTTGACCTGACGCAGCGCGGCGCGCTGCTCCTCATCGACGACCGGGAACTGCGGGTCGAGCTCGACCAGCGCCTGCAGGATCACGGCGGCGCCCGCGAGCCGCTCGAACCACTTGCGATCGGCCGGGATCACGTACCACGGCGCCCACTCGGTGCTCGTGTGCGAGAGCATCTCCGAGTAGGCCGCTTGATAGTCGTCCCAGCGCGCTCGCTCGGCGACGTCGGCGGGCGAGAACTTCCAGGTGTGGTCGGGCAGGTCGAGCCGGCGCAGGAACCGCCGGCGCTGCTCCTCCTTGGACAGGTTGAGGAAGAGCTTCACGACCCGGAACCCGTTCTCGCTGAGGTGGCGCTCCCAGTCGTTGATCCCCTGGTAGCGCCGCTGCCACACGTCGCCGTGGCGGGTGTCGTGGGGCAGATGCTGCCGGTCGAGGTTCTCGGGATGGACCCGCACGACGAGGACTTCCTCGTAGTGCGAGCGATTGAAGATCCCGATCTCCCCGCGCGCCGGCAATTGCCGGGTGTAGCGCCACAGATAGTCGTGGCTCAGCTCCTCGGCCGACGGCACCTTGAAGCTGCGGACTTGGACCCCCTGCGGATTGACGCCGCTCATCACGTGCGCGATCAGGCTGTCCTTGCCCGCCGCGTCCATCGCCTGGAGCACGACCAGCAGGCCCCACGTATCCTGCGCGGCCAGACGCGTCTGGTACTCGGCCAGGTCCTGCATCCCCTCGGCGAGGAGGCGGACGCCCTCCTTCTTCTTCTTCATCCGCGCGTCCCACCGGGTGTCGTAGTCGCCCGGTAGCCGCACACGCGACCCCGGCTTCACCCGAAACGGGGCGATGAAATCCTCGAGCCAGTTCGCGCGCTTGTCGTCCATGGTCGGTCCCTGCGCCCGGTGCTCCGGGCGCCACCGCCAATCATGACGTGATCGTGATCGTCTCTGGGTTCGATGTCTGACCTGACACGGTGACCGTCACCGTCGCGGTCCCGGGCGCGATCGGGAACGGACCGCTGCCGGGGGGCAGGTCGAAAGTGATCGACGTGTCACTCCAGTTGGTGATCGTGAGCTTGGCGCCGTCGAACGGAGCGCCCCAGCTGATCCCGGGCTGGGCGAGGGTCAGGTAGCTGGATCCTTGCGTGGCGCCGAAGTTCTGGCCGGTCAGGGTCACGCTGTCGCCCGGCGCCGGGTTCGGCGGCGAGGTCGAGGTGACGGTCGGGGGCGGGAGCGGCGCCGGTGCCGGTGGCCCCTGCTGGCTGGTCGTCACACGCTGGCGTCGACCCGCGCTGCGGTAGGACGCCGTGGCGACGAGCGTGCCGGTCACCGGGGAGGCGGCTCCGCTCGGCGCGGTCACCGTCCACGATTGGCTCTCGGAGGCGCCCGCGCCCAGATCGCCGGCGCGCACCGGCGAGGCCGGCTTCACCGTCCAGCCGGTCGGCGCGCTGAGGCTGACAGCGAGTGCGCCGGCGCTGCCGGGTCCGTCGTCGGCCTCGCTCGTCGTCACCGTGGTGGAGCCCTCGGCGGGCAGGCTGAGCGGCGCCGCCGGATCGATGGTCAGATCGACCGCAGCGGGCTCGGCTGGGCTGATCGGCGCGGCTCCCAGCACGCTGATCAGCGCGCCGGCGTGAAGCGGCAGGTCGCCGACGGTGACGATCACAGTGTGAGTCGCGCGGTCATAGCGCCAGGCGCCCGCCTGCAGGCGTCGGCCACCCAGCAGCACGCGATCGGGCGCGCTCAGGCGCTCGATCTCGACCCGGAAGGCCCGGATGCTCGCCTCTCCCGGGTAGCGACCCTCGGCCGGACCGATCGACACGTTGGTCTCCCGCCCGCCGCGCGACGGCCAGGTGGTGATCTGGGTGTGGCTGTCCTCACCGTGGAGATAGCCATTGCCCGAGCCCGCGTCCTGGTAGAGCGAGAAACGACCGGGCGCTCCCGGATACACGCGCAGGGTCGTTGGGGCGTTCGGGCGGGCGCCGACGTGGCTCATCGGTGCCTGCTCCGGGACGATGCCGCCGTCTTTGACGAACACCGGCATCCGGTCTAGGGGCACGGTCAGCGTGTGCTCGGAGGGCCCGGTGAAGGTGGCTCCGGTGAACCAGTCAGTCCATTGCCCCGGTGGGAACCACACCGACTCTGTGCTCACGGTGCCGGGCGTGGTCACCGGTGCCACGAGCACGTCGGGCCCGTACAGGTACTCGGTCGCCTTCGTGTAGGCCGCGGACTGGTCGGGATAGTCGAGGTACAGCGGGCTGGTGATCGGCAGGCCGGTCGAGACGGAATCGGCCGCCAGCGTGTAGGTGTAGGGGACAAGCGCCTCGCGCAGGCGCAGGAAGCTCGCGGCGATCCCGTCGGCCGGCTGCGGATAGTCCCAGGGCAGCCGGTTTCCGTGCGAGGAGTGCAGGCGGAGGATCGGCTGGAACGCCCCCAGTTGCACCCAGCGGGCGTAGATGTCGGGATCGTCCGATGGCGGTCCCCCTGAGGGGATGCCCGGCGGCTGCCCGAGGAAGCTCCCGATGTCGTCTGAGACATACGGCTCGTCGATGCTCGCCTCGTCGCCGGAAAGCTGGGCCTGCAAGGCGAGCGTGTTCCACGTTCCCCACGTGTCGCCGGTGAACGCCAGCGTCGAGGTATGGCCAGCCCACGGGCCGGCCGGGTACACCTCGTCGGGGTTCTGGTAGGAGCTGCCGGTGCGCGAGAGCACGAAGCCGCGCTGGTTCTTGTTCGCCATCTCCTGCGCGTACAGGTGATTGATCCAGGCGTCGGGAGTGACGCCCGGGTTCGACGCCGTCGAGGAGTCGCAACACCAGTCGAGCCACCAGAACGACACGCCACGGGACTCGAACGGCTGGTGCAGGGCGAAGTACGACTCGGCCTGGGGCACGCTGCTCCAGTCCCACACCTTGCAGGTGCCGCTCGGGGTGAAGCACGCGTTGTCATCGGCGAGCGAAGTGCCGGCGAGCGCCTGGGTGGCGGGCAGCTTCGGATCGTCGTCGGCGATGCTCGCGTGGACGTTCAGCGTGACGTGGACTCCCTGCTGCTTGGCGTAATCGAGGAAGCCCTGGGGGTCTGGGAACAGCGAGGAGTTCCACTCCCAGCCGTCCCAGGCGTTCGGCGACTTCCAATCCGTGTCGACCGACAACGTGTCGAGCGGGACGTGATTGGCGCGGAAGGCCGGAACGAGAGTGTTCTCGTAGTCGGAGGCGCTGTAGGGGTAGTAGCGCGAGAACCACACTCCGAACAGGTACTCGGGCAGCAGCGGCGATGACCCGGTCAGGCGGTTGAGGTCGGTCAAGGCCTGGGCGTAGTCGTGGCCGTAGACGAACAGGTAGCCGTCCTGCAGATCACCGTTCGCCGGCCTTTGGGTCACCCATCCATCGGAGCTCCACACCGCGCTCTGGGTGTCGTCGAGAAGGCGGTAGCCGGCCTGGTCGAGGATCCCCGGATGCATCTCGGGCAGGGCGGCGGTGCACTGAGCGGCGGTCGGAGTGCCGGCCGGGCAGCTGTACCCCGCGCCGTAGGTGGCGGTATCGAACCCGCGGGTGTAGCCGCCGAGGTAGCGCAGGTTGGGCTGCGTCGGAGCGGGACCGCTCACCGGCGAGACCGACAGCGTGTCCAGGTTGACCGTGCAGCTGTCGGAGGCGGCGCACAGCACGCCCACCGTGTTGGTCCCGGCCTTCAGGTCGACCGTGGCGGTGACCGTGGACCAGTCGTCCCAGCTGCTGGTGGCCGGGAGCGTCAGCGTCCGCACGTCGGTGCCGTTCACGGTCAGGTCGATCGTGCGCGCCGCAGGGCCGCCGAGCGCGCCGACGTAGTTCGCGTAGCGCAGCGTCACCTCGGCCTGGCCGGCGGGCGCCCCGAGCACGGTCCAGTTCGCACCGGCCTGGCTGGCCTGTCCGAGGTTGGCGATGAAGCCCGCGATGCTCTGATAGCCGCTGTGGTCGGTCTGGATGTTCGCCGGGCCGACCAGCTGCGCGGCGCCGGCATCGCACACCTGGTCGAACGGACACTCGTTTTCCCACTGCGGGCTGGCCGCGCTCCCGTTCGCGAGCTGGACCGACGTGTTGCCGGGACCGAACGGACCCGAGCCCAGGCGGTAGCGCAGCGTGGCCTCGGAGGTCCGGATCGTCAGCCAGCCGCCCGAGCGGGTGACCCGGTAGCGAGGGACGGCGAACCGCCGGTTCACGGCATTGACCGTCGGCGCATCCACAAACCTGCCGCTCGGCGAGTACTCCATCCGGATGAGTCCGTCGTCCAGGACCTGGAAGCGCGCGTTGCCGGCCGGCACGGTCGCCTGCGGAGCGGCCCTGGCGGCGCCGAAGTCGACCGGGGTGGCGAGGTTGACGGGCGAGGTCGGCTCGGTCGCCGCCGCCGTCGCCGACGCTCGGCACGGCCGCCACCGCGCCAGCGGCCACGAACGCCACCACCGCGTCTCGCAGGCACCTGCGCATATCCCAACCTCCACGCTCGACCGATCGGCCCGGTCCGCGCGCCAGCGTACCACTCGTCGTGCGAGCGCTCAGAACAGCCGGTCCGGCGCCTCCCGCCGTGTCATCTCGAGCGGCCAGGAGCACAGTCCGCCCTCGGCCGGGCAGCCCTCGCACAGGCCCCGGTGGGGCGCTTCGGTCACGGTGAACTCGCGGCGGAGCACCCCGCCGGCCAAGGCGGTCAGCTCAGCCTCCAGCGCGGGCGCCTGATCGCGCGTGAAGTGGGCCACCGCGGGCCGCTGGGGCAACTCGAGGAAGGTGTGCACGACCTCGACGCTGTCGGCGCCCGCTTTGAGCGCCGCCAGCGCGTAGAGGAGCCGCTGGGTGCCGTACGCACTGTCGGCCAATGCCTGCGGGTCGGCGCCATCGAGCCGATCGGTCTTGTAGTCGACGATCAGGGTCCGGCCACCAGGCTCGCGGGCGATCACGTCGAACACCCCGACGATGACCAGCTCGGGTGGGCGGGATCCGAGTAAAAAGCGGAAGCGCTCCTCGCGCCGGACCCCCGTGGCGCGGCCGAGGCGCCGGCACAGCTCGCCGGCCGCGAAACGGTCGACCAGCTCGATGATCTGCGCTGCATCGGCGCCGCCCGGCACCACGCTCGAGCCAAACCGCGCCGCCGCGGCCGCGACCGCCGCCTCGGTCACAACCGCCGGCCGGCGGAAGTCCAGGCCCTCGAGCAGGGCGTGCACGAGCGTGCCGCGTTCGGTGGCGCTGAGCGCTCCCGATGAGGTGCCGGCGCCGCTGGGCTCGCCTGGAACCGCGGGCAGACGCAACACCCGCTCGACGTAGAAGCGGTAGCCGCAGCGTTTGTACTCGGCCAGCGAGGAGTAGCTGAGGGCGCCCACCGGGGGCGCTGGTGGCGGGGTCGCTGGCGCCGACGGCGCGGACGTGGCCGGCGGCGCCTCGAACTCCACGTTCGGCCCCTCGCCGCGCCGGTCCTCGATCCGCACCTCCGGCTCCGCTCCCGGCAGGTCCTCAGGCCCGACGAACCCCACCGACACGTCGTCACGCTCCGCCACCGCCGGCCCGATCCACGCGATCGGCCCGCCACCGCCGCCGTTCCCCTCCAGGTCCGGCCAGGCGTCGAGCTTGGCCGCGCCGCTCAGGATCAGCCGCTCGCGGGCGCGGGTCATGGCCACGTAGAACAGACGGCGCTCCTCGCGCGCCTCGGCGGCTTGCCGCTCATCGCCGAGTGCCCTGTAGTCGAGGGCCGACTCACGCTTTCCCGTCCCCGGCTCGGACAGCCGCAGCCCGAAGCGCCCGTCGCGCCCGACCCGCATGAGCTCTGCCCGCCACCGCGGCCCCCGCCCCAGGTCGGCCACGCACACCACGTCGAACTCGAGTCCCTTGGCGCGATGGATGGTCATCAGGCGCACCGCGTCGAGCGCCTCGCCCTCGACCGGCGCCTCCGACTCGCGCGCCTCGAGGCCGGCACCCCCGCCCGACCGCGCCCGCCGGGCCACGAGCTCGAGGAACCGGTGCAGATCGGGGCCGTGCGCGGCCTCGTGCTCGCGGGCCAGGCGCATCAGCTTGCGCACATTGGCCAGCCGCCGCGCGCCTCCCGGCATCCCCAGCACGGCCAGGTCGTAGCCCGTCCGGTCGATGACCCGGTCGATCAGCGACTCGACCGCGGTGCGCCCCGCCGCCAGCCGCTCGGTGGCGAACCACTCGGCGAAGGCGGCCAGCCGCTCGCGGTCCGCCGCCCCGAGCTCGTCGAAGGCGCCGGCCGGCTCGCGCAGCACCCACCACGGATCGACCGCCCGCCCCCGCGCCGCCGAGGCGAGCACGACCAGCGCGTCGGCCGACACACCGACCAGCGGCGAGGCGAGCACCGTGTAGAGCGCCTCCTCGGCGCGCGGGTTGGCCAGCACTTCCAGGTAGGAGACCATGTCGATCACCTGCGGGTGGGCCCAATAGCCGCGCCCGCCGATCACGTAGGTCGGGATCCCGCGGTCCTCGAGCGCGCGCTCGTAGACACGCAGGTCGGTGGTGGCGCGGGTGAGCAGGACGATGTCGCGTGCGGCCAGGGTGGGTGGGGCCCCAGTCAACAGCCGCTCGAGCCGGGCGGCCAGCGCGCGCGCCTCGGCGACCCGCCACGGCGCCCCCAGCCCCTCCATCGCCCAGTCGGCCCCCTTGTCGGCCACCAGCAGCTCGACCAGCGGCTCAGGTGTCGCCGCGGGCTCTCGCCCCGCCCGCAGCGGTCGGTAATGCTCGTCGAGAGCGCGCTCGAACACGCCGTTGATCACCTCGAGGATCTCCGGCCGCGAGCGGAAGTTGATGTCCAGCGTGATGCGCGCGCCGGCCTCGGACAGCCGCTCGCCTCGGCGCTCGAACAGCTCGACGTCGGCGTGGCGGAAGCCGTAGATCGACTGCTGGGCGTCGCCGACCGTGAACAGGTTGCCGCGCGCCAGCGACTCGATCAGCTCGAGCTGCACCTGGTTGGTGTCCTGGAGCTCGTCGACCATGATCCGCTCGAACCGCGCGCGGTAGCGCTCGCGCAGCTCGGAGTCCGCCCGCAGCAGCTCGCGGGCCTCGAGCTCGAGATCCTCGAAGTCGAGCCCCGAGGCCTCCCGCTTGGCCTGCACGTATCGCTCGCCGAACCGAGCCAGCAGGCGGCCCAGCGAGGTCGTGGACGGCGACCGCATGCCGGTGCTCGGATGCCCCCCGGAAGGCGACAAGGGCGTCGGTATAGCGCAGACACGCCGCGCTCGACAGCGCGGCGCCGTTGCCCCCGGGCAGCGCCACCGCCCACAGGTCCCCCGGCCACGGATCCTCCGAAGCCGCGAGCAGTTCGCCGCAGCGCTCCAGGCGCGCGACGGCCTGGAGCACCTTGGCGCCGGGTTCGTCGATCGCCGCGAGCTCGAGGGCCGCCGCCGCGGCCGCCTCGCTCAGCTCCCGACGCGCCGCGTCGATGTCCGGCGGCGAGGGCAGCGCCGGCAGCCGCGGGCGTCGCTCACCCCGTGAGCGAAGCTCGTCGTGCACCTGAAGGATTGCGCTGCGCAGCCCGGGGGCGGTGTAGGCCGCGATCAGGTCGATCGCGGCCGGCGCGGTCCGGCCCAGCTCCTCGAGTGCATCATCGAACGCACCGTCGGCCAGCCGCTCGGCGTCGGGCGCGTCGAGCACGACGAACGCCGGGTCGAGACCAGCGGCCAGCGCGTGGGTGCGCAACAGCCGGGCGCAGAAGCCGTGGATGGTCGAGATGAACGCACCCTCGGTGGCCCGCGCCGCCTCGTCGGCGTCCAGCTCGCGCAATCGCCGGCGGATGCGCTCGCGCATCTCGGCCGCCGCCTTCTCGGTGAACGTGATCGTCAGGATCGCCTCGACCCCGATCCCGTCCTCGAGCACCGAGCGCACGAACCGCTCGACCAGCACCGACGTCTTGCCGCTCCCGGCGCCGGCGTCGAGCAGCAGGTCGCCCTCACGCCGCTCGATCGCGAGCAGCTGCTCCTCTGTGAACACGCGCTCCGCCATGTCGCTCTCCGCAAGATCAAGCACGGCAGATCCCCGGGTAGCTGCACCCGTCACGCGAGCAGGTCGACGGGCACGGCTCGAGCGAGCCGGCGCGCAGCCGCGCGGCCAGCGCCACGGCGCGGGCGCGCGCGTCGTCGAGCAACCCCTGCAGCTCCTCCGGCTCGCGGCCGTCGTTGGCGACCAGGCGATCGCCGGGGGCGCCGTCGCGCAGGAACACGCCGCGCGCCCGCAGGTCACCCCCGCCGAGCGGCTGGTAGAAGCCGCCCACCGGCTCGAGCCCGAGCAGCTCGCGCACGGCGATCATGTACAGCGCCACCTGGAGCTGACGGTCGGCCTCCCACCGGGCACCCTGGTGCTGGGGGCGGGCGGAGCCGCTCTTGTAGTCGCGCACGACCGCGTGGCCCTCGGCATCCGCGTCGACACGATCGATGATCCCGCGCAATCGCACCTCGCCACCCAGCTCGAGCGCGGGCAGCGCCTCCGGCTCGTCCTCGAACCCGAACCGCAGCTCGAGCCCGCGGATCGGCCAGGTGGACCCGTCGCGCGCCTCGTAGGCCAGGTAGCGCCGCAGGTCGGCCGCCACCGCCCGCGCCCACCCGGCCCGCACTGCCTCGCCGCGCCCCGCGGCGATCCCGTGGGCATGCTCGGCCAGCACCTCGTCGAGCAACTCGAGCGCGCGTTCGAGATTGTCAGCCGTGACCGGGCCGCCCAGCTGTCGCAGCACCTGCTCGAGCACTTTGTGCATGTAGCTGCCGCGGGCCAGCGCGTCCGGGTCGGGCTCGAGCGCCTCGGGCTGCAGCTCGCGCTCGACCAGCCACTTGACCGGGCAGTCGGCGTAGCTCTCGAGCGCGCCCGCCGACAGGATCTGCGAATGGCGCACGTGAGCCAGGGCGGCCGGGCCCAGCGAGCCGATCGGCGAAGGGACGTCTCCGGACGCCGGCGCTCTCGCTGCCGCCTGGCTGCGGGCCAGCTCGCGCTCCGTGGGGGCCAGCGCCGCCGGCCACACCACGTCGGCCAGCATCCGCCGGCGCCGCCGCTCGGGCCAGTCCTCGACCAGCAGCTCGGCCACGTCCGCGATGAACGGCGAGGGCAGTGCCAGGTTGCCCTCTTCGTCGGAGCTGCGATAGCTCAGTACCACCCGTTCGGTCGCGCGCGAGACGCTCGTGTAGAAGAGGTAGCGCTCGCGGGCCAGGGCGTCCTCGCGCGGGCGCAGGCGCAGTCCGGCGGTTGCCGCGAGCTCGCGGCGCAGCTCGTCGGGCAGAAACGGCTCGGGCGCCGCGGTGAGCGGGAACTCGTTCTCCTGGAGGCCGCACACGAGGACAACCCGGAAGCGTCGCGCGCGGATCGAGAGCGGATCGGCCACAAGCACCGCGCCGGGTGCCGCATTCGGGCCGGGCGGGAAGTCAAGCGTCTCGAGCAGCTCGATCAGCTCCTCGCCTCGCGGCGCCTCCGCGATCTCTCCGAGCTCGGCCAGCGCACGCTCGATCGCGCCTGCCGCGCGGGCATCCAGCTCCTCGGCCTCGTCGAGCACCCTTGCGCGTCCCCGGTGGGGCGCAGCGAGCAGCTTTCGGGCCTGGCGGGACAGCTCCGCGCCCTGATCCTCGGCCCTGCGAAGCAGGTCGATCTCCGCGAGCTCGAGCCCGTGCCGGGAGCGGGCCCACGCGCGTACCTCGCCCGCCGTGCGCAGTCCCTGCCGGCGCGCCTCGGCCTCGAGGCGGTCGGCCAGCTCGGGCGACTCCAGCAGGCCGGGCACGCGCACGTACTCGAGGAGGTCGCCGGCGCTGGCCCGCCCGGGTTCGAGCAGCGCGCAGCGGGCCAGAGCCACGAGCGCCTTGCCGAGCGCGGTGGCTTTCAGCGCGGTCCGGCGGTCGAGCGCGGTGGCGATCCCGTAGCGGCGGAACACCCGCTCGATCAGGGCGCCGCTGCGCTCGGGTGAGCGGAACAGAACCGCAATCTCCTCGCCGGGAATGCCCGCGCGGAGGAGCTCGAGCACCTCGGAGGCCACCAGCTCGGCTTCGGCCAGCTCTCCGCCCGCCTCGAGCAGCGCCAGCGCGTCGCCGGGCTCGATTCGCTCGGCCGCCCCCGGCTCGAACAGACCTCGCTCGAGCCGATGCAGGGCTTGGCGCGATTTCGGTTCGTAGTGCTCGCCGAGCGCGGGCAGCTGGACGACGTCCTGGGCGAGCGGACGGAGCTCCTCGAGAACCTCGGCCCGGGCGGACAGCGCCTCCCGCCCCGCCTCATAGGTGAGCGACACCGTGACCTGGGTCCCGACCACGCGGGCCAGGGTCTCGATGGCGTCGCGCTCGAGCGGATGCAGGTCGTCGAACCCGTAGAAGAACACGGGCTCGGGCCCCCAGCGGCCCGGAGCTGCTCTCAGGGCATCGAGCGCGTTCCAGGCGTAGAGCTCGGCGTCGACGTAGCCGAGTTGCTCGAGCGCCGCCGCGTACTCCTGGTAGATCGCGGCGACGTCGCGGGCGTATTTAGCGCGACGGCGATCCTCGCGCGCCCAGCTCTCCATCGCTGCCGCGAACCGCTGCGGGGCTACCAGGGTGCGTTCGAGCTCGGCGATGAGCTCGCCGGCCGCGCGGGGAAACCCTCCCGTGGAAGCCGCCGTATCTAGCGCGTCGAACCGGGTTCGGTTGAGCGCGCGCTCCAGGACACGCTCACGCTGCAGGCGGGTCAGCCGCCGGCCGTTGTAGCCGGCGCGGGCGGCGATCTCGAACATGAGCCCGCTGAACGTCAGGACCGAGCCGAGGACGGCGCCGTCGGTCGCGATCTCGCGCCCGTAGTGGGCCTGGTCGGCCGCGGTGGGCACGACCAGGATCGCGCCGCGCCCGGCAGCCGCGGCCGCAAACGCCCCGAGCACCTCACCGGCCTTGGCGGAGTTCGCGGGTCCCAGCACGAGGGTCAGCGGCATTCCCCCATGGTGGCGCGCGGGGTGGACGGGGAGGAAAACCCTGCGCCAAAGGCTCTTAATGTCGATGTCGTCCGGGGGAACTGAGCTTTCAGCGAATAATTCCGAGAAACCTCAGTCGCATGGGACGATCGATCGGCTAATTGCGGAACTGGCGGACCGGCAGCATGGGGTCGTGGCGACCTGGCAGCTGATCTCGCTCGGCCTGACCTACGGCGGCATCAGCTACCGCGTTCGCATCGGACGGTTGCATCGGATACATCGCGGTGTATACGCCGTGGGTTATCGGACTCTCACGCGGCAGGGGCACCGGATGGCGGCCGTTCTCGCGTACGGCCCCGAGGCAGTACTCAGCCACCGCAGCGCGGCCTCACACTGGGGCATCGGCCCGGCCTCCTGGAAGACCGACGTGACAACGCCACACAGTAAGCGGAGTCGCAAGGGGATCCGCGCACACACCGCGACGCTGCACCCCGAGGACATCGACAAGCACGACGGCATCCCCGTCACGTCCATCGCGCGCACGATCCTCGACCTCGCCTCCCAGCTGAAAGACGACCCGCTGACCCGGCTGATCGAGGACGGGGACCGCAGGGAGCTGATCGACCTCCGAAAGCTCGAGCGCGCAATCGCCCGCCGCCCCCGCGTCGCCGGAATCGCGCGCCTGAAGCGAGTGCTCGCCAACTACCGCGGCGTCGCGGACACGCGGTCAAAGCTAGAGCGAGACTTCCGGGCGCTGATCGCGAAGGCCGGCCTGCCTGAGCCGCAGTACAACGTCGTGGTCGCCGGGCTCACCGTCGACGTCTTCTGGCCGCAATGGAAGCTCGTCGTCGAGCTCGACGGAAGGCCATACCACAACAGCCCGCGCGCCTTCGAGACCGATCGCGTCCGCGACGCGACGCTCCAGAGGGCAGGCTTACGCGTCCTGCGCGTCACCGGCTACCGCCTCGAAACCGCGCCGGGGGCCGCCCTCGACGACATCCTCGCGCTCAGCCGATTGTGACTGCCCTCCGCGTCCGCCGGCCCGTAACCGCCATCATGTCGACGATGGTGCTTGGCGGAGAAGGCACCGCAACGCTGCGGCGGCTAATCGCAGGACTGGCTGTCACCTGCCTGATGCTCGGCCTCGCCGGAGCAGCGCGTGCCGGAGCAGCGCGTGCCGGAGCAGCGCGTGCCGGAGCAGCGCGTGCCGGAGCCGAACGAGCTGCGGATCCGGCGCCGAAACTGCTCGCAATGGCGCCCAGCGATCACTACTCGCTTCAAGTGCGACCGCGGTTCATGAGCTTCTACCACGGTGATCAGGGAGGCTTCTTCGACTACCTGATGGGGCCCGGGCTGACATGGAGCGGATGGCACCACGGAAAGGAACCGCCCGTCGTCTGGTCGCGATGGGGAGCGCACGCCGCGGGCCGCGCGACGTACTGGCTCGGCTTCCCGCCTGCCTGCTCGGTCTGCCGGGAGATCCGCCGCGTGGTGAAGCTCGCGGCGTGGCGCGTGCGGGGCGGGCACTACACGCGGTTCTCGATCACCTGGCGGCGGAGCACCGTCGTCTACGCGTACGAACCGACCAGGATCCCCGTCAACGGCGTCCCGGGCGGCGCGCTGGTCCACAGATGGTGCTGGGCGCGGATTCCCCAGTCCTGCACGGCACCCTGACTCGGGGGCCTACGCGGCCTCGGGCTGCGCAGCCGCCTCGTCGGCCGCGCCCGAAGCCTCCGAGGACTCCTCGGCCTCCGGCGGCTTGGCTCCCTCGCGCGCCCACGGCTCGTCGAACTCGACGCGCCACTTGCCGTCGTCGGTCTGCTGCAGCGCCAGTCGCGCCCGGAAGCTCTTCCCCGAGCGGCCCTTGAAGCCGGTGACCGCCTTCTGGGTCCGGCCGGTCTTGATCAGCTCACGCGCCACCGACACCGGCAGTTGCTTGCCGGCCTTGGACTTCCAGATCACGAAGCCGCAGCCCGGGTCCTCCCGCGACCAGCACGAGTAGCCCTTGCGGTTCTCGACGATGTCGCGCCCGCACACCGGGCAGGGGCCGAGGTTGGCGCGCGGAATCCGCACGTCCTTGAGGTTGCGATCGAGCTCGCCGACGGTGTCCTCGGTGAACTTGACGATGTCGCCCATGAACGCCTCGCGGGAGTCCGCGCCGGTCTCGATCCGGGCCAGCCGGTGCTCCCACTCCCCAGTCAACCCCGGTGAGGTCAGAACGTGCTCGCCAAGGAGCCGAATCACGTTCAGGCCCTTCTCGGTCACCACCAGCGACCGGCCGTCGCGCTCGACATAGCCGACCTGGATCAGCCGCTCGATGATCGCCGCCCGCGTGGCCGGCGTGCCGATACCCGACTCCTTCATCGCCTCGCGCAGCTCCTCGTCGTCGACGAGCTTGCCGGCGGTCTCCATCGCCCCGAGCAGGGAGTTGTCGTTGTAGCGGGCGGGCGGCTTGGTCTCCTTCTCCTCCGAGCCGATCTTCGCGACCTCCGCCCGCTCGCCCTTCTGGAGCTTGGGCAGCTGCTGCTCGCGGCCCTCGTCGTCCTCGGACTGCTCAGCGTCCGGCGCTTCCCCGTAAACCGCGCGCCAGCCGGCCACGAGCAGCACCTTGCCGCGGGTGCGGAACACATACTCGGCCACCGTCGTTTCGACGCGGGTGTTCTCGAACACCGCCTCGGGGTGGAAGATGGCCAGGAACCGGCGCACCACGAGGTCGTAGATCTTGCGGTCGTCGTCTGACATCTTGTCGACCGGGTGGCGCTCGGCGCGGGTGGGGATGATCGCGTGGTGGTCCGAGACCTTGGCGTCGTTGACCACGCGTCCCAGTGGCAGCACGTCGAGACTGAGGACGAACTCCGACGCCTTCGCGTACTCGGCCTGAGAGCCGAGGAGCCGGGCGATCGGCTTGATCTCGGAGATCATGTCGCTGGTCAGGAAACGCGAGTTGGTCCGCGGATAGGTCAGCGCCTTGTGCTCCTCGTACAGTCGCTGGGCCGCGGCCAGCGTGCGGCGGGCGGTGAAGCCGTAGCGACGGTTGGCGTGGCGCTGCAGAGACGTCAGGTCGTAAAGGAACTCCGGGCGCTCCTTGCGCTCGGACTTCTCGAGCTTGGTGATCTCCCCGGTCTGGCCCTGGCAGGCCTCGACGACCGCCCGCGCCGCATCCGCGCTCGCGACCCGCGGGTTGGCTCCATCGTGGTAGCGGCCTTCATACCGCCGCGGACGCTCCTCGACCGGGTCGAACGTCGCGTCGACCACCCAGTAGGGCTCGGGCTTGAAGTCCCGGATCTCCTGCTCGCGCCGCGCCAGGATGGCCAGGGTCGGCGTCTGCACGCGCCCCAGCGACACCGCCCCGTCGAACGAGCTCCGCAGCCGGATGGTCGCGGCCCGGGTGGCGTTCATGCCGACTATCCAGTCGGCCTCCGAGCGCGACCGAGCCGCCGCTTCGAGCGCGGCGAGATCGGCGCCGGGCCGTAGCTCGCCGAACGCGCTCTTGATCGCCTGGGTGGTCATCGAGTTCAGCCACAGCCGCTGGACCGGCTTCTTCGAACCGGCCTTCTCGTACAGGTAGGCGAAGATCAGCTCGCCCTCGCGCCCTGCATCGCAGGCGTTGACGACGAGCTCGACGTCGTCGCGGTCGAGCTGGCGCTTGACCACGGTCATCTGCTTCTTGGAGCGCTCGTCGCGCACGACCAGCCTGAAGCGGTCGGGCACGATCGGCAGGTCGGCCATCCGCCACTTCTTGAAGCGATCGTCGTACTCGTCGGGGTCGGCGAGCTGCACCAGGTGGCCGACCGCCCAGGTCACGATGTGCTCAGAACCCTCGAGGTAGCCCTCGTGCTTGGTGAATGGGGGCGGCAGCACGCGGGTGAGGTCGCGGCCGACCGACGGCTTCTCTGCGATGACCAGCGTCTTACTCATGAGTTCGCGAGGGTAGCGCTCGCGTCAACCGGCACCGTCACCGCGGGCTGGGAACCGACGGCGATTGACCTCGCGTGGGGTGCTCGGCGCGCAGCGCCGCGGCCTTGCGCGCCACCGAGCCCAGCCCGTGCCGTTCCGCGGCCTCGGTGGCCGCTTCGAGCAGCTCGCCCGCGCGGGGGTCGCCCGCATTCGCCAGCGCCCTGGCGTAATCGACCTGTGTGCGGGCGAGGCAGCCGGGGGCCACGAGCGCCGTGTCCGCGGCCAGCGCCCGCTCGAAGTGCTCGGTCGCGAGATCGGTCCGGCCCATGGTGGCGGCCAGCTTGCCCAGGAAGCTCGCCGCCGAGCCCAGGCACACGGCGGCCAGCCCGATAACCACGTTCACGTCCGCATAGGGCTCGAGCTTCGCGTACAGCAGCGCCGCGCGCTCCGCGTCCCCGAGGTCGGCGCACACGTCGCTCAGCAGCGTCATCGCGATCATCCAATCGAGGTCCTTGGGCACGTCGTCGAAATCGCGAGCGGCCTGCCGCTCGAACTCCTCCCGCGCCTCGTCCAGCCTGCCCTCCTCGCACAGCAGGTTGGCCAGGGCGGCACGCCAGGCCGGCCGCCCCGGGTTCTCGGCCACCAGCCGGCGAGTGGCCTGCTCGAGCTCGCCCATCCGCCCCTGTTCGCGCCGGATCGCCATGACCTGGATCGCGAAGTACTGCGAGGCGGTCACCGCCTCGGCCGGCGCTCCGGCCGCGAGTGCCTCGGAGGCCAGCCGATCGGCCCGGTCGAGCGCCCCCGCGAGGAGCGCCCACATGGCCTGCCAGACGATCGACGTCCATTCGAACAGCGACTGGCGCAGTCGGTCGGCACCGACGGCGAACGCCTCCATCTGGGCGTCGACGGCGTCCCGATCCCCGCGTTCCAGCAGGTCGACGACCAGCCAGGCGTGCGCCTGGAGCTGCAATTCGATGTTGCCGATCTGCCGGGCGAGGGTGAGCATCTCGGTCGAGACCTCGATCCGCTCCTGCAGGTGCGGGGCGTCCCACAGCACGCGCCGGCGCGCACCGCATGCGTAGGCGCGAGCCTCGGGATCGCCCAGCTCGGTGGCGATGTCGATCGCCTCCTGGCTGAGCGCCTGCATACGGTCGCGATCGGGCGAGTAGTAGATCGCCCCGCACAGGCAGGCCAGGAGGCGCACCCGCATGAGCGTGCGCTCCGGCTCGAGCTCGAGCGCACGCTCGATCATCGCGATCAGCTCGGTGTCGACCACGCCCGGCGGCTGCACGTAGCGCCTGGACGCGCCCACGGCGGCGCGCGCCAGCGCCGCTCCATCCTCGAGCTGCTCGGCCAGCGCCGCCGCCTCGCGAAACGCCGAGGAGGCCTGTGCGCGCTCCCCGCCGCGCACCCGCGCCTCGCCGAGCGCCAGCAACAGCTCGCACCGGCGGGCGATCGCGTCGGGCTGGAAGCGACCCTGCACGTCGAGCGCGCGGGCGTAGTGCTCGGCCGCCTCCTCGTGCGCCAGCATGGTGGTCGCCTGCGCGGCGGCTCGGAGCGCGTATGTGATCGCCTCCTCGGCGTCCTCCTCATCGGCCACGCCGCGGGTGAAGTGATGGGCCAGTTCGGGCAGGTAGCGCTCCTGCCGGCGGCCCTGGGCGGCCTCGATCGCCTCCCCCACCCGCTTGTGGATCCGCGCCCGCCGCGGCACCGACATCCCCTCGTACAGCGTCTCGCGAATCAGCGCGTGGGAGAAGACGTACGAACCGGGCGTCTCGTCGGACTCGACCAGCAGGCCGGCGGCGAGGGCCTCGTCGAGCGCGCTCAGGAACTCCTCCTCGGCCAGCAGCACCACTCGCTCGAGCAGCGCCGCGTCGACGTCCCGGCCGATCACCGCGGCCACCCGCAGCAGCTCGACGACCGGCGCCTCGAGCCGGCCCAGCCGCCAGGCGATGACCTGTTTGACGCCCTCGGGCAGCCCGAAGCGCTGGAGCTCCGATGCGCTCGCGCTGCCGACGTGCACCCCGGCCTCGAGCAGGTGGCGCACGATCTCCTCCACGAAGAACGGGTTGCCCTCGGTCTCCTCATACAGGGCGCGAGCAAACGACCGAGACGGGGTCTCGCCGGCCCGCAGCCGGACGAGCTCCGCGGTCTCCGCCTCGCTGAGGCCGCGGATGTCGAGCTGCGAGGCCAGGCGGTCGCGCTGCAGCTCGGCCAGCGCGTTGTTGAAAGTGTCGCCGCGGCGCTCGCTCGAGCGGTAGGCGCCGAGGATCAGCACGCGAGCCGGATTCGTGGCCCGGGCCAGGTGGCGCAGGAGAAGGAGGGTCGGGCGGTCGGCCCACTGGAGGTCGTCGAGCACGAGCAGCACCGGGGCCTGGCGCGAGAGCTCGGTGAGCAGCCCGACCACCGCCTCGAACAGCCGGTAGCGCTCGGTCTCGGGCTCGTCGGCGGGCGGCGGGGGCAGGTCGGGTGCGCGCCGGCGCAGCTCAGGGATCAGGCGAGAGAGCTCGGAGCCGTACTCGCGTGCGGTGCTGCTCAAATCGCTCGCCGGGGCGTTCAGCGCCCAGTGGCGAAGCGCCTCGAGAATTGGCTGGTAGGGGACCACGGTCTCGCGCGGGGACCGCCCGGCCAGGACGATCGCCCCCGCCTGGTGCACCCGGTGGGCCACGTCCGCGGTCAACGTGGTCTTGCCGATCCCGGCGTCGCCCGCCAGGAACACCAGCTGTCCCGAGCCCTCCTGGCCGCTGGCCAGCTGCCACAGCTCCTCGAGCTGCGCGAGCTCTGACTCGCGGCCGACCAGGGTGCCCTGAGCGCGATGGCGTAGATCGGCGGGCAGCGGGATCGCCCCCGCGGCGCCAACTGCGCCGTC
Source organism: uncultured Solirubrobacterales bacterium (assembly GCA_963834625.1). Lineage (GTDB taxonomy): Bacteria > Actinomycetota > Thermoleophilia > Solirubrobacterales > Solirubrobacteraceae > Palsa-465. The sequence goes on from CAWICM010000004.1 coordinate 96,549, forward strand.
GGCCCCGCGCTCCGCCCCCGCGGCCGCGTCCGGGCCGTGCGTGTGCGGTCGCAGCAACCGGTCATGGGCGGCGATCGCCTCGGGCGAGGGGCTCGTGCCGAGCTCGTCGCGCAGCAGCGTCCGCAGGCTGTCGAACACGCGCACCGCCTCGGCCACGTTGCCGCGCGCGGCCAGCGCCTCCATCAGCAGGATGTAGCCCGACTCCCGGTAGCGCTCGGCCTCGATCAGCGCGCGGGCCGCCCGCTCGGCCGACTGGAGCTGCGTGCCGCCCATGGACAGACCGGCTCGGCCGATCACCTCGAGCGCGAGCAGGCGGACCTCCTCGAGCTCGCGCCGAGGGGGCTCGAGCCAGCTCGCCTGGGAGCCCGGGAGCAGGCCGCGGCTGGCGATGTTGAGCGGTACCTGGGCCAGCGCCCAGGCCCGCCTCGCGTCTCCGCGATCGAGCGACTCGAGCGCCCGGGCGACCTCGGCCGCGGCGGCCTCGATGTCGATCCACACCGGCGCGGGAAGGGACAGGATCACCTCGTCGCGCCCGGCCACCGTGGCCGCCCCCAGCGTGGAGCGCAGCCGCGAGAGCAGCGTGCGCAGCGCGGCGTCCTGGGAGACCGGCGCCTGATCGGGCCACAACGCGCCGATCAGCTCGTCACGGCCGACGTGCCGGCCGCGATTGAGCACCAGGTAGGCCAGCAGCAGCGGCACCTGCTTGCCCCGCAGCCGCTCGGCTAATTGCATGCCATCGATCTCCAGGGACAACCGTCCACAGAGCTGGATGCGAGTCCTCTCAGGCGGGCGCTCTGCCTGCGGCAACGTTTTGGAAACGTATCGACAACGTCAACGCGGCATCTTGCAGCGTGAGTGGACACCGAGCTGACATGCAGCGACGTTCTCGACGGGGCGCAATCAGAGGGGCCGCAGGGTCGCGGCGATGACGGCCACACGACCACAGTCAATGGAGGGCACAGGCGAATCGCCTACTGCGAGTGCGGGGCGCAACTCGCAGGCGACGACGAGCGTGAGCTCTACTCAGCGGCTCAGCGGCACCTCGCTCACCACCATCCCCAGCTGCTGGGGGCACTGGGACCTCGGATGGTGAGTCAAATGGCCGAGGACGTCGGGGGGCTGTAGCCCGGAAAGTCCCGGGGGCAATGCACCTAGGGGCGGGCGGTGTGCAGACCACCGCCCGCCTCATAGGAGCGCACCCCTCACAACCCATTCCTACCCGGCGCAGGTTCCGGTCGAGACGGAATGGACGCGTCCCTCGGCGAGTGCGAGTTGGGCGCGGACGAGGGCGTTGGGGACCGCGAAGCCGCCGTTGCCGGTGGATGAGCCGGTGATCGCGGCGAATACGGTGGCCACAACGTTCCCGCCGGCGTCGATCATCGGGCCGCCTGAGTTGCCGGGGCGCACCCGGCCGCGCAGGGCGGTGATGCTGCGCAGCACCGGCCCGTTGCCGTAGGCATCTTCGGTGCTCACCGTCTCGGTTTGGCCGATGCGACCCGGCTCGACGTCGAAGGAGCCGTCGAGCGGGTAGCCGAGGATGGCCGCCGCGGTGCCCGACTTCGGCTGTGCGACCATCTGGAGCGTCGGCTCATGCAACTCCGGCACGCGCAGTACGGCCACGTCGTCATGGGGATCGAAGTCGATCACGTCCGCGTCCAGGCCCGGCGGGTTGCCGTCGATCTGGACGGTGGTGTCCGACTCCCCGGCCACCACGTGCGCGTTGGTCACCACCAGGTGCGGGGCAGCCACCCAGCCGCTCCCCTCGATTCCCAGCCCGCAGGCGGTGCCAAGGACCTTGACCACGCTGCGGGAGGCCGCCCGCACCCCGGGCGCGGTGGCGATCCCGCGCGGTGGGGCCGGCACGTCGGCCGCGGGACCGCGCACGGACGGCAGCGGGTCGATTCGGGCCAGCGCGTGGAGGATCGGCCCCGATGGCGGCAGCAGCTCGTCGAGCCCCTTGAGGATGGCCGAGCTCTGGATGTCGCGCTTGAGCACCAGCGAGCCCGTCGATTGGAAGGCGATCGCCCCGACGATCCACGCGATCCCGAGCGCCACCGACGCGGTCAGGGCGGCGCCCAGCAGCCCGTCCACGAGACGCAGCCCGGGGAGGCGGAGGAACATGCGCGCCCGCGCGCCGATTCCCTCGAAGCCGCTGGCCAGGACCGCGCCGGCCAGCAGCGCCCCAAGGAGGCCGAACAGAGGCGCGTACTCCGAGTGCGAGCCTCCCGGGAGGATCAGTGGCGCGACCCGCGTGCCGAGGAACGCGCCGATGCCGAAACCGACCAGCGAGAGGGCGCCGACGATGAAGCCCTGGGCGTAGCCGTACATGGCCAGAAGCACCGTGAAAGCCACGATCAGCCAGTCAACTTTCGTCATCGGCGGGAGGTTACGGTGAGCGTTCCCCTACCGTTCCAGGTGAGGTGGCTCATGGGGTTCTGATGGAGGGGGTAACAAGACGCCGGGGTCGGCGTCGCGTGTGGCGCCGGCGTGCGCGCCTGCTGATCCCCTTCGCCGTGCTCGCCGCGATCGCGATCGCGGTCGTGCTCGTGCTTCGCTCAGGGCCTGGCCAGGCAGAGCGTCAGATGGTCACCAGCTACGTGCATGCCTGGGCCGCCGGCGATTACCACCAGATGTACTCGCTCCTCAGCCCGGCCTCCCGCCAGCGGATGAGCGAGACGCGCTTCGCGGCCGCCTACCGCCGCGACGACACGACCGCGACGCTCGTGAAGCTCGCCCCGGTGCGCGTGGGCAAGCCGCTGGCCGGCGAGATCTCGGTGCGGATGCAGATGGTGACCCGGCTGTTCGGGACGCTCCGCGAGACCGTCCAAGTGCCCTTCGACGGGACCGGCTCGAGCGCGACCGTGCGCTTTGGCCCGTCTCTGCTGTTCCCCGGCCTCACTGGTCGCGAGAAGCTGACCCGGCACATGTCGCTTCCGCCCCGTGCCGCTCTGTTCGCCGCCGACGGAACCCCGCTCGCCCAGGGACCCGACCGCACCTCCCCGATCGCCGACGTGGCGGGCCAGATCGTCGGCGTGCTCGAGCCGGTCCCCTCCGCGGACGCTGCCCGATATGCCGCGGAGGGCTATCCGCCCGACGCCAAGGTGGGCCAAGACGGACTCGAGCTCATCTTCCAGAACCAGCTGGCCGGAACGCCCGGAGGCGTGCTCCGGGCCGGCCACCGGGAACTGGCCCGGGTTGCTCCCAGGCCCGGCCACGACGTGACGACCACGATCGTGCCGTCCATCGAGCAGGCCGCGATCGCCGCGCTGGCCGGCCGCTTCGGCGGCATCGCGGTCATGAACCCCCGCACGGGGAGCCTGCTCGCGCTGGCCGGCATTGCCTTCTCGGCCGTTCAGCCGCCCGGCTCGACCATGAAGATCATCACGTCCACCGGCGCGCTGGAGGCCGGGATCGTGAAGTTGACGACCAGCTTTCCAATCGCCACATCGGCCACGATCGAGGGCTACACGCTGCACAACGCGAGCGGCGAGGCATGTGGTGGGACGTTGCTGAACGCCTTCGCCGTCTCCTGCAACTCGGTGTTCGCGCCGCTCGGCGCCAAGCTGGGCGCACGCCGCCTGGTCGCCACGGCACAGCGATACGGCTTCGACCAGCCAACGGGCATCCCGGGCGCGATCGAGTCCCAGATTCCGTCGGCGAGCACGATCGGCGACGACCTGGCGGTCGGCTCTTCGGCCATCGGTCAGGGCAAGGTGCAGGCCACGGTGCTCGAGATGACCGACGTGGCGGCCACCATCGCGATGGGCGGCCGGCGCCCGCTGCCCACCCTCCAGGCCCACGTGCCGCCGCGGTTCGTGCACGTCACGAGCCCGCACGTCGCGGGGCTGCTTCAGCAAATGATGGTCGCGGTGGTGCAGTTCGGCACCGGCACCTCGGCGGCGATCCCGGGCGTCACCGTGGCCGGCAAGACCGGCACCGCCGAGATCCAGAGCACGACCACCTCGAACGGGTCGAGCGTCGCCAACGCAAACTCGCTGACCGACGCATGGTTCGTGGGCTACGCGCCGGTTGGTGCACCTCGCATCGTCGCTGGCGCTCTGTTCCCCAACCAGGGCGCGGGCGGCGGCACCGCGGCGCCGGCCGTGCGCGAAGTGCTCATCGCGGGCCTCCAGGCGAGCCACTGACCACGGCCCGGGTCAGAGGTCGAGCGAGATCTGGCCCTTTCCGCCGCCCGGCGCGTAGATCTGAAGCGTCAGCGGGCGGTTGGCGTAGACCGAGGTCGGCAGCTTGAACAGCAGCAGCGCGCCCTGGGTGGGTCCAAAGCTGGCCGTCGTATTTGGCGCCGGCTGCACGCCGCCGGGCTCCAGCGTCTGCTGGGTCCAGGCGTAGCCGTTGACCGCCGAATCGAGCTTGACCGGGAAGAAGTGATCGCCGTTGGAGTCGACGATGTCGAAGGTTTGCGCCGTGGGCTGCGGATGCTGTGTCTGGTTCTTGGCCCACAGGAACACGCCGTACCACAGCTGGTTGGCGGTCGCCGTCGTGGTCCCGGTGGGCAGCCCGGTGAGGTACTGCCGGTCCTCGACCGCGAACGGATTGAGCTCGCGGGAGATCTGGAGCTGGTAGGTGATCGGCCCGGCGTCGACGTACACGCCGTTGTTGAGGACGCTGGTGGGCTGAGAGGTCTGGCCGCACGCGGCCAGCGCCACCGCCACTCCCAGGGCGCAGGCGATGATCCACAGACGGCGGGCGCTCACGGGCGCCGAAGTGTAGTCAGCGACCGGCGACGGTGGCCCGCTCGCCCCGGTCGCGTCCTTCCTCGAGGATCGTCCGCAGCCGGCGCATCGCCCTCCGGGTCTTGCGCCGCATCCACGCGCTCCCCCCCAGCGCCTCCAACAAGTGGTCCGACGGCATCACCGGCACGGACTCGATCGTGTACTCCACCCGCGTGGTTCCGCCGGGTCCCGGCGAGAGCGTGTAGGTGCCGACCATCCGGATGCGGTTGAACTTCCCGCCCCGGCCGCGCTCGACGATCCGGAACGGCGACTGCACCTCGGCGAACGTCATGTCGGCCCAGTTGAAGCGGGTGAGCGGCGCCTTGATGCGAAAGCGGGCCCCGGCGCCGGCACCGTAGGAGTCCTCACGGGTCAGGTGCCAGTCGGTCAGGTAGTGGTCGCTGAACTCCGCATGGTTGGCGATGTCGACCAGGTACTCGAAGACCTCCTCGCGAGGTCTCGAGATCGTCGATTCGACCGTGTACGGGTCCACGTCGCGCATTCTAGGTTCGAATGGCCCGCGCCGATCCGGTGGGCCGGAATCAGGCCACGCGCCGATCGGTCAGCCGCATCGTGTGCCCGAACTCCGGGCCATGCACCAGATGCGAGCGCACCGCCGCCGACGGGCCCTCGAGTGCCCGGCACAGCTCGCAGTAGACCACCCCGGCCTGGTCGACATACACCCGCTCGCCGACCAGTGGCGTGCGCCGACAGCCATGGCAACGCTCTCGCACGGAGTCGCCGTGATCCACTGCGCGACGCACCAGCGCGACTTGCAGTTCGGGCGCCACATCGTCGAACTGATCCCAGTCCCAATCCGCCACAACCCGTTGTTTCGGCACTGTGCAGGAGGTTCCTGCCGGGCCTTGAGGCACCGCTTAGGAGGCCTCGCTAAACACAGTTGCAAGCCTCCGCCATCCGTCCACAACCGGCGCGGCACCTTTGACTCGGGGGATATCATGGCTGGAGCGGCTTGTCCAAGTCGGCAAGTCTTCAGCCCGTAACAAGGAGAAATCGCCGTCTATGAAAGCTTGGATGTCGGGCAATGTTGCGGGGACCGGAACTTTTAGATGCACGGATTGCGATTACCCCGTGTCGCTCGACGCGGTTGACGAGCTGCCGACCTGCCCTAACTGTGGCGGGACGGAGTTCGTGCGAGCTTCGCTCTTCACCACGGCTCAGACGAGCGTGATCGAGGTGAGCCCAGACGACGACGATCAGGGCTGGCTGGAGGAGATGCGCGAAGGCCTGCACGAGCCCGGGCAGTACCTGGCCTACCGGGCCGAGGGCGAGAGCCCGGTGACCTATGCGCTGCAGCGCGAATGGACCCGGATCGGCCGCAGCCTGGCCGCCGACATCCGCTTCGACGACCCCACCGTGTCGCGCCGGCACGCGCTGATCGTGCGCCAGCCCGACGGCCTGCGGGTGCTCGACGACCGCAGCCTGAACGGCGTGTTCGTCAACGGCGAGCGGGTCGAGTGGAGCACGCTGGCCGATGGCGACGAGATCGTGATCGGGCGCCATCACCTGCACTTCGTCGACGTGCCCGTGGTCACGGGGATGCGCTACAGCCACGCCGGCGAGCACGGCGCCCCCGCCCAGACCGGCTAATAAGCCTTCTCGTTATGGAGACCAACGGCGGCCACGCCGCTGGCCTATAGTGCCGCTGCGGGTATGGCGTCGACGATCTCGGTTCTCTCCCAGAAGGGCGGCACGGGCAAGACCACGGCTACCCGCACCCTGACCGACGTGTTCCGGCGCGTCGATCTGCGCGTGCTGGCCGTGGACCTCGATCCCCAGGGCAATCTCTCCGACTATCTCGACGTCGATCCCGAGGCCACGCCGACGATCGGCGACGTGCTCTCGGGCCGCGCCAAGGCGCGCGGCGCCGTGCACGACGGAATCATCCCCGCCAACCTCGGACTGGCCGAGGCTGAGCTCGCCCTGGGAGGCAAGATGGGCCGCGAGCTCGCGCTCAAGAAGGCCCTGCGCGAGGTCCGGGACGACTATGACCTGATCCTGATCGACTGCCCGCCGGCGCTGGGCCTGCTCACCGTCAACGCGCTGGTCGCCTCCGACCACGCCCTGATCTCCGCCGAGGCACAGTACTTCTCGCTGCAGGGCGTCGAGCAGGCGCTCGAGGTGATCGAGCTGGCCCGCGAGAACCTCAACCCCGACCTCGAGTGGCTCGGGGTGCTCCTGAACATCGCCGACATGCGCACCCGCCATTCCCGCGAGGCCTTCGACTCGCTGCGCCAGCACTTCGGCCAGAAGCTGCTCGAGACCACGGTCCGCGCCTCGATCGCCTACGCCGAGTCAGCCGAGCGCGCCGTGTCGATCCTCGACTATCGCCCCGACCTCGCCGCCGACTACCTCGCCATAGCCGAGGAGCTGCTCAAGCGGCTGGGGATGGACGGGCCCCGCCGGCGCGCCCGCGCGCTGGCCAACGAAGTCGTCGGCGTCTCTTAGGGGCCGCCTTCGGATCCGCTTGCGCCAGCGCGGCACCGACGGCTGACTGGCGTCCGGAGGGACGGACGGATCATCGCCGAACTCCTTGTCGGTGCCTGACCCAACCCCACCTTCGCCTGAGCCGATGACGCATGAGGTCCGTGCCAGCTATCGGGCGTGGCTGGCCTTCGGTTCGCCGGACGAGTTCGCGGATCCTCGGCTGGCCTACCGGAGGCTGTTCTCCGAGATGCTCGGCACGTTCCTGCTGGTGTTGGCGGCCGCCGGCGGCGGCTTGCTGCACGCCAAGGGTGAGGTCAGCCTGGCGGCGGCCGTCGTCGCACCCGGGCTGATGGTTCTCGCGACGATCCTGTTCATGGGCGCGGTGTCGGGCGCCCATCTGAACCCGGTCGTGTCGCTGGCCTTCGCGTTGCGGGGCGACTTCCCGTGGCATCGGGTGCCGTGGTACGTGGTTGCGCAGCTTCTCGGAGCGACGCTGGCGTGCCTGTTCCTGCTCGGGGTCTTCGGCAACGTCGAGCATCTCGGCGCCACCCTGCCCGGGCCGGGATACCACGCCTGGCAGGCGTTCCTGATGGAGATCGCCCTGACTGGCGGGCTGGTGAGCGTGGTCCTGGGCACCGCGTCGGCCGCCCAGAACGTCGGCACCATCGGAGCCCTTGGCGTCGGCGGGTACATCGCCCTGGCTGGGCTGTGGGCGGCTCCGGTCAGCGGCACGTCGATGAATCCGGCGCGGTCGTTCGGACCGGCGCTCGTGGCGGGTGACTGGAGGGCATTCTGGGCGTATCTCGCCGGGCCGTTGCTGGGAGCCGCCGCGGCGGTCGCCTGTGCGTGGATCCTGCGAGGCCCGGGAGGGGACACGGCCGCCCGAATCGCGGCCACCGGCAAATTGGAGAAGCCCGTCGCACACCCCGAGTCGGGGAGCTGAGCACCGCCCGCCGGGCGAGTCAGAGGCTGCGCACGTCGGCGCCCTGAGGCTCGAAGCGCCCGCGCATCACCGTCGCCCACCCCCCGGTCTCGCGCCTGAGCGTCTCGACCAGCGCTCCCGTCTGCTCGTAGCGGCACCACACGAGCACGGTTGGCCCCGCGCCCGAGATCGTGGCGCCGAGCGCACCCAGGCTGCGGGCGTGTTCGAGCAGCCCGACCGAGCGGGGATAGAGGTCGGCGCGCCGGGGCTGGTGGAGGCGGTCCTCGAGCCCGGCCGAGATCAGCTCCCAATCCGCGGTCGCCAGGCCCAGCGTCAGCATCGAGGCGTGGGCCACGTTGAACACGGCGTCGACGAGCGGGACGGCATCCGGCAGCGCGGCGCGCGCCTCGTGGGTGCGGACCGCCTCGTGGGGAACGACGAGAACCGCTTCGAGTCCCATCGGCGGCTCGAACCGGTGCGCCACGGCCTCGTTGCACACCACGAAGCCCCCGCGCAGGGCGGCGGCCACGTTGTCCAGATGGCCCTCCAGCTCGCCGGCGATGCCGAGCAGGTCGGCGTCGAGCTCGAACAGGTGGTCGGCGGCCATCAATCCGGCCACGATCGCCGCCGCGCTCGAGCCCAATCCGCCTGAGAGCGGAATGTCCGAGGTGATCCGGAACTCGAAGCCGTCGGCCGGGTGCAGCCGCTCGAATGCCCGGACCACCAGGTTGTCGCGGTCGCGGGGCACATCGAGCTTGGTGTGGACCGCGAACGTGCCGGTCTCCACGACCTCGAGCTCCAGATGGAGCGCGATCGCGGCGGCCATCGCATCGAACCCGGGGCCGAGATTGGCGGAGGAGGCGGGGACGCGGACCAGGCGCCGGCGCGAGAGGCCGGGCGTCACGAATGCACCTCGCGCCGGCGAATCAGACCCGCCGTCACTCCAGCACCGCGCGCTCGATCGCGCTCAGCTCGGGGTCGCACGGCACCACCGCGCCGGCGTGCTCGAGCGCGGTCTGCGCGTCCTTCAAGCCGTGCCCGGTGAGCACGCAGACGACCCGACGAACGCCCTCGCCGGCGCCGTGGGTGAGCAACCCGGCCACGCTGGCCGCCGAGGCCGGCTCGCAGAACACCCCCTCCGCGGAGGCGAGGAAGCGGTAGGCGGCCAGGATCTCGCCGTCGGTGACCGCCCGCACGGCACCGCCACTCGAGGTCATGGCGTTCATCGCCTCCTCCCAGCGCGCGGGGTTGCCGATCCGGATCGCGCTGGCCACGGTCTCGGGGTGCTCGATCGGCTTGCCGTGCACGAGCGGGGCCGCCCCCGCGGCCTGGAAGCCGCACATGCGGCGGGCCGTAGCCGAGCTCCTGGAAGCCCTTCCAGAACGAGGTGATGTTGCCGGCGTTGCCAACCGGGATGCACAGCGCGTCGAGCTCGCCGGCCAATGCCTCGACGATCTCGAACGCGGCGGTCTTCTGGCCCTCGATCCGGAAGTCGTTGACCGAGTTGACCAGCGAGATCGGGTGGCGCTCGACGAGCTGGCGGACGAGCTTCAGCGCCTCGTCGAAGTTGCCCCGCAGGGCCACCACCCGCGCCCCGTGCATGAGCGCCTGGGCCAGCTTGCCGGTGGCGATCTTGCCCTCGGGGACGATCACGACGCCGCGCAGCCCGGCCCGGGCCGCGTAGGCCGACGCCGACGCGGCGGTATTTCCGGTGGACGCGCAGATGATCGCCTGGGCGCCCTCGCGGACGGCAGCGGACACCGCGCAGGTCATGCCCCGGTCCTTGAACGAGCCCGTGGGGTTGGCGCCCTCGATCTTCAGCCACACCTCCACCCCGGCCTTCTCGGAGAGCCGCTCGGCCAGGATCAGCGGGGTTGAACCCTCCTCGAGCGACACCACCGGATCTCCGGGGGCAAACGGCAGGCGTTCGCGGTAGCGCTCGATGATCCCCGGCATGGTCGTGAGGAGAATGTCAGAGCCGGGCCGGCCGCTACAGTGCGGCCGGTGCGGTGGCGCAGCGGATTCCTCGCCGTGACGGCCTGATCAGGCCACGTCGAGCACGACCTTGCCGGTCGCGCCGCGGCCGTCGATCAGCTCGAGCGCGTCGGCGGCCTGCTCGAGCGGGAAGCGAGCCCCAACGATCGGGCGCACGGCCCCCTCCGCGATCAGGCGGTCGATCGCGCTGCCGATCTCGACGTTCAGGTCGGGCTTCGACATCACGTAGGCGCCCCAGCCGGCACCGATCACCTCGGTGTTGTTCAGCAGCAGCCGGTTGACCCGGACCTCGGGGATCGAGCCGCCGGTGAAGCCGACCACGATCACCCGGCCGCCCTCGCGCAGCGAGCGCAGGCTGTCGGTGAAGCGGTCGCCCCCCACCGGGTCGACCACGACGTCCACGCCGCCGTCCGAGATCTCGCGCGCCTGGTCCTTCCACGGCCCGTCGCTGCGCACCACCTCGTCGGCGCCGGCCTCGCGCGCGACCCGTTCCTTCTCGTCGCTCGACACGACCGCAATCGTTCGCGCGCCCAGACCGCGCGCGACCTGCAGCGACGCCGTCCCGACCCCGCCGGCGGCCCCGTGCACGAGCACGGTCTCCCCCTCGGTCAATCTGCCCCGTACCGCGAGCGCGAAGTAGGCCGTGTGGTAGTTCAGGACCAGGCTTGCGCCCTGGGCGAAGTCGAGTTCGTCAGGCAGCTTGAAGGAGAAGAACGCCGGCGCCACCGCGACCTGCGCCCACCCCCCGAGCATGCAGAACGCGGCCACCCGGTCGCCCGCCTTGACCGCCGCGCCCTCCGGGGCCGAGCGGACCACGCCCCCGACCTCGCTGCCGGGCGTGAACGGGACGTCGGGCTTGACCTGGTACTGGCCGCGGGTCTGGAGCACCTCGGGGAACGACACGCCGGCGGCATGGACCTCGACCAGCACGCCCTGTCCGGGCGTCGACGGGTGCGAGGCCTCGGGCTCAGGGATGTCGACCACGCGCAGTGCATCGCGCGGGCCGCTCAGCTCGACGATCTGGAGAGCCTTCATCGGCGCGGCAGCCTAACCGAACTCCTCTTCGAGCACGCGGATGGCCCGCGGGGGCGCCCGCAGCACGTCGAGCCGGCCCAGCGCATCCCTGGCGGCGGAGAAGCGCGACTCGAGCACCGGATGAACGACCATGACCAGCCGTGCCTGCTCGCCCAGCCCTCGCTGCACGACGGACTTGACCGAGACCCCGTGCTCGGCCAGCGCCTGCGCAACCGTGGCCAGGACGCCGGGCTCATCCGCGACCTCCAGGTGCAGGTAGAAGGCCGACACCACGTCGCCCACGATCTCGAGCACGCGCGAAGTCGGCGGGGTCGACGCGGGCGGGATCATCGCGCTGATCACGTCGCCCAGCACGGCGCTGGCGGTCTGGGGCCCGCCGGCGCCGGGGCCCGACATCGTGATCTCGGTGATCGCCTCGGACTCGACGGTGACCGCGTTGAACGGCCCGCTCACCGAGGCCAGCGGATGACCCGGGTACAGGAAGGCCGGGTGAACCCGCACGGAAAGCCCCGCGCCCACCCGCTCCGCCGTTCCGATCAGCTTGAGCTGCAGGCCCAACTCGTGCGCGTACTCGAGGTCGTCGGGCTGGATGTGCTCGATCCCCTCGTAGCGCACCTGGTCCAGGTGCACGGGCGTGTCGAAGGCCAGCCGGGCCAGGATGGCCATCTTGGCCGCGGCGTCGCGCCCGTCCACGTCTTCGGAGGGATCGGCCTCGGCATAGCCCAGGCGCTGCGCCTCGGCCAGCGCCTCTGGGAACGTCATCCCGACCCGCGCCATCTCGGTCAGGATGAAGTTGGTCGTGCCGTTGACGATCCCGTGGACCCGATCGATCGTGGCGCCGGCAAGCGACTCCTGGAGGACCCGGATGACCGGGACCACGCCGGCCACGGCGCCCTCGAAGCGCAGCTGGACCCCGTTTACCCGCGCGCACTCCCACAGCTCCTCGCCGTGCCGGGAGAGCAGTTGCTTGTTGGCGGTGACCACATGACGACCGGACTGCATCGCGCGCAGCAGGTACGACCGGGTTGGGTCGATCCCGCCGATCAGCTCGACGATCAGGTCCGAGCCTTCGAGGATCTCCTCGAAGGACCCCGAACGCCGCGTCATCACCCCGCTCAGCTCCGGCCGCAGCCCGGTCAGCCGCTCGATGCGCGAAGCGTGCGACGGCAGCATCTCGGCGAATGCCCGGCCCACCGTGCCGTGGCCGAGGAGGCCGACCCGGAATATCCCGTCAGCCGACGTCACGCCCCGCCAGATCCTCGTATGTCTCGCGGCGCACCACCACGCGGGCCTCGCCGTCCCGGCAGAAGATCACCGGCGGGCGCGGCACGCCGTTGTAGTTGTTGGCCAGCGAGTAGCCGTACGCGCCGGTCGCCGGCGTCACGATCACGTCCCCCGGCGCCGGGTCCGCGAGCCATGCCTCGCGCACGATCACGTCGCCGGATTCGCAGTGCTTGCCGGCGATCCGGCAGAGCTCCCCGGCGCCGGCGTCCGCGCCGGCGAACGGCCGGTCCGCGACGAGGACCTCGTAGCGGGAGCCGTACAGCATCGGGCGCAGATTGTCGGACATGCCCCCGTCCACCGCCACCCAGGTCGAGACATTGCGCTTGACGGTCTGCACGGTGTAAAGGGTGACCGCCGAGTTGGCCACGAGCGCCCGTCCCGGTTCGAGCAGCAGGCGCACGTCGGACCCCAGCTCGGCATGCACGGTCGACACGATCGCGTCGACGTAGTCGACGACGGAAGGTGGGCGATCGGAAGCCATGTAGGCCACCCCGAGCCCGCCGCCCACGTTGTAGACCGGGAACTCGCCCAGCGCGGCCAGCGTGCGCACCGCCGCTCGGAACGGCTCCAGCGACAGCAGCTGCGATCCGATGTGGAAGTGCAGCCCGACCAGCTTCAGATGCGGCGCGCCGGCTAGCCGTTCGATCGCCACGCGCGCGTCCACAGGCGCGAAGCCGAACTTGGAGTCGGTCTGGCCGGTCGAGATCGCGTGGTGGGTGTCGCCCGCCACGCCTGGCGTGATGCGGATCAGCACCTCCTGCCGGCGGTCCAGCTCGGCGGCGACCTTCTGGAGCCGATCCAGCTCGTGCAGCGAGTCGATCACGATGTGCCCGACCCCCGCCTCGAGCGCCTCGCGCAGCTCCTCCTCGGACTTGGCATTGCCGTGGAAGTAGATCCTCGCCGGATCGAAGCCGCCCCGCAGGGCCAGGAACAGCTCGCCCCCAGAGGCCACGTCGCAGGCCAGTCCCTCCTCGGCCAGCAGTCGATAGACGGCCGTGCAGGGGAACGCCTTGGAGGCGAAGAGGACGTCGTAGTCGGAGTGGCGGGAGGCCAGCGCGTCCAGGAACGCGCGGGCGCGCCGGCGCAGGTCTTCCTCGGCCACGACATAGGCCGGCGTCCCGAACTCGCGGGCCAACTCAACCGTGTCGCATCCGCCGATCTCCAGCCGCCCGCGCTCGTCCACGCGCGAGCCGAGCGGAAAAACGTGCGAGATCGTCGAGGTCGCGGCGCTCACTTCGGCGGCCGATCATGCCAAATGCCCTGCCAGCGGGTGAAGTCGGGCATCACCGGCTGCCTGCGATCATCGAGACGTGCCTCGCCCGCGCCCGGTCACGGTGGACATGCCCAGCGAGATCGGCTCACGCGACGGCCTCTCCTACTCGGTCTGGCTGCCGAAAACCCCGGCCCCCGGCGGAGTGGTCGTGCTGCACGGCGCGGGCTCGTGCAAGGAGAACCATTACGACTTCGCTCGCGCCGCCATGGGTAGCGACCTGGGCGCAATCGCCTTCGACCAGCGCGCCCACGGCGAGAGCCAGGGCCCCATGGACGGTCGCGGGCTCGGCGACATCGCCGCGATGGCCGACCTGCTGCGAGCCCGTCTGGGAGACGCACAAGCGCCGATCGCCCTGCGCGGCTCGAGCATGGGCGGCTACCTGGCTCTGGTGTCCGCGGCGACCGCCCGCGCCTGCGCCGTCGTGGCGATCTGCCCGGCGAGCGCCGAGGGGCTCAGCCGCGGGCTGACCGAGGGCCGGTTCAGCTTCCAGGCCGACGAAGGCGCCCTCCACGGGTTCCTGGCCGCGCACGACGAGCGCGAGGCTATCGCCGCACTCGAGGCGCCGGTGCTCCTCCTGCACGCCGAGGGCGATGAGCAGGTCCCGGTCGAGCATTCCCGCGAGCTGGCACAACTCGCGCGCTCTCCCCGTAGCCGACTGATCGCCGTGCCCGGCGGCCATCACCGCTCGGTCCAGCACGACCCCGACCTCCAGGCGGTCAGCGTCCGCTTCATCGAGCGCGCGATCGCGAGCGGCGGGGGCGGCCACTAGTGCTTGCGCAGACCCGAGAGCGCGCCGGCGATCGCCTGGGTGACGCCGGTCGCGGTCTGGGCCGTCCCCGTACCGGCGTGGTTGACCACCCCCGCGACCTGGGGACTCACCGGCTGGACGGCCCCGGACACCGCGCCGGTGGTCTGCTTGGTCACCGAGCCGACCTGCTTGCCGGCCCCGGACACCGCCTGGCCGAGCGCGCTCGTCGTCTGCCTGATCACCTGCTGGACGGGCTGCGTCGGGCCTGAGGCCGCGCTGCCCGGCTGGGCCGGCGACGCGCAGCCGCCTGAGGGGCACGACGGCGCCGAGCCACCCGCGGCCGGGGTCCCCGTGGCCGGGATCGAGGCGGTCGCCGGCCGGCCGAGCGAGTGGGGCGGCGCGGCCGCGCCGGCCCGTCCGGCGCCCGGACGCAGGCCGACTCTCGTGCCGGCTCCCGCGCCGGCTCCGGCACCGGCTCCGGTGGTGCGGGCCCCGGCGATGAACAGAGCCAGGCGCCGGCTCGACCGGGAACCCGTGGCTGCGGTCGGACGCGGCGAAACGACCACCTCACCGGGCGAGGGTTGCGCGCCGACGTGGGGCCACCCGCGGAAGGCGACCATCGCGCTGGCCACGACGAACAACAGGACCGCGACCGCCAAGAGCGAGCCAGAGGTGCCCACTCCGGCCAGGTACCCCCGCCCGGCGCGTGCGGCACCGACGGCTCGATCGAGCACGCGACTATCCATGTCCCGCGGCGCCTGCACTTCTACTGCTCATATTTCCCGTTCAGGGAATGCTTACGCCGTCTGTCAAGATTAATGCACGATGGCACGCCCCAAATCATTCGGCCGCGACACCGGCCTGCAAACGCGCATGCTGTTGACGCTGTTCCTGCTCGGGCTGGTCTACGCGATCCTGGTCGCTGCGCTGATCGCCGCCGGCGCGGGTGCGGTCACGATCGCCGTGGTCGCCGCGGCGCTGTTCGCGGTCCAGCTGTTCACCTCCGACAAGATCGCGCTCCGCTCGATGGGCGCCCACGAGGTGGCACCGAGCGACAGTCAGGATGCGCGCAGGCTTCACGCGATCATTGAGCGCCTGTGCATCCAGGCGAACGTGCCGAAGCCGAGGGTGGCGATCGCGCTGACCCCGATGCCGAACGCGTTCGCGATCGGCCGCTCGCCCAAGTCCGCCACGGTCTGCGCCACTACCGGGATCCTCGCCCGGCTCGACGACGGCCAGCTCGAGGCGGTGCTCGGCCACGAGCTCACCCACGTCATCAACCGCGACGTGGTCGTGATGACGATCGCCAGCTTCTTCGCCTCGATCGCCGCGTTCATCACCCAGTGGGGCTTCTTGTTCGGCGGCGGCTTCGGCGGCAACAACCGCAATAACAACAACAACAACAACGGGTTCATCTTCGTGATCCTGATCTCGGCCGCGGTGTACGTGATCTCGTTCCTGCTCCTGCAGGCGCTGTCGCGCTACCGCGAGTTCGCCGCCGACCGCGGCTCAGCCATCCTCACCGGCCGGCCCAGCGCCCTGATCAGCGCGCTGATCGCGATCGACGACGGCATGAACCGGATCCCCCAGCGCGACCTGCGCGCCGCCCCCGGAGAGCTGGCCGCGTTCTACATCTTCCCGCCGAAGGCCAAGCAGTCGGTCGCGACGCTGTTCTCGACCCATCCGCCGCTCGAGGCCCGGATCGCGCGTCTGCAGCGGCTCGAGGCCCAGCTTCAGGGCACCGCCTAAGTGGGTTTCCTCGACGTCCTGACCGGACGCCGCAAGCTGGCCCAGCCGGCGCCCGACCGGCTGTTCGCGATCAGCACCGCCTACGTGACGATGCAGACTTCACTCGGGATGGTCTCCCGGGCGAGCGCGGCGATCGTCTTCCAGCCGCTGGCCACGGCGGACTTCGAGTCGATCGTGCGCGACATGGAAGAGGTCGTGCGGGCGACGGCCGGCGACAGCGGAACCACGGTGACCAGCGAGGACGACAGCTACCGCTATCGCTGGCTGATCCTGCGCGGCGGCGAGTTCGACGACCTGGTGGTCGGGATCAACGCGGTCGGTAGCGCACTCGAGGCCGGCGGCTACGGCGACCGGGTTCTGTGCGCGGTGTTCGCGTTCGAGGACTCCCACAAACGCTCGGTGTACTGGATCTACAACTACAAGCGGGGCTCGTTCTACCCGTTCGCGCCGGCCGGCGGCGCCGAACAGCGCGACAACGAGCGAGAGCTGGTCCTCAAGGCCCAGCTCGGGCGGGAGCTGCCGGTCGAGCAGGAGCTCGAGCGCTGGTTCCCGCTGTGGGGAATCCCGATCTAGTGTCGCTTCGTTAGCCGGCCGAGCAGGAAGCCACCGACAAAAGCGCCGATGGCGGCCACAGGCAAGGGGTTCTCCTTGGCCTTCTGGGTCGCTTGGGAGGCACCGGTGGTGACGCTGTCCGGTGAGGCCTCGCGGGCTTTGCCGAGTAGGTCGTCGCGCTTCTGAGCGACGGAATCCTTGGTCGACTCGACCTTGTCGTGCACCCGGGTCTTGACGTCGGCCTTGCCGGCCAGCGCCTCGACGGTGTCTCCCAGCTCGCGCCGGGTCTCCTCGATTTCTTCCCGGAGCTGCTCGGGATCCTTGGCCTCGGTCACCGGCGCGCCTGCTGTGCCTTCGTCTTCGCCCATTGCACGTCCTCCTTCACGCTCTCGGTCGCCTCCTCGGGCACGGGCGGCGTCGCCTGCTGCACCTTGGTCTTGCCTTGCAGGGCCAGGACGCCGGCGATCGCGGCGAACACCACCGCCACGATCAGCGCCGCCAGCCAGGCGGTCACCGCGGTGGCCAGGGCCAGGACCGCGGCCGCCGTCAGGGCGCCCAGGCCGTAGAAGCCGAAGGCGCCCGCGCCGCCGAACATGCCCGCGCCGATGCCGGCCCGCTTGCCCTTGTACACAAGCTCGGCCTTGGCCAGCTCCACCTCCTGGCGGGCCAGCCGGCTCGACTGCTCGGAGAGCTGCTTGACCAGCTCGGCGAGCGACGCGTCCGATGGAGCGCCGCCGCGCTCGGTCGTGCTCGACATTTCCTCCTCCTCCCCCCGGACCGCTCAGCGGTCGCCGTTACGCTCGCGGGGCGTCGACTGGACGGTCTCTGACTCCTCACGGGTCACCTGCTCAGTACCGGTCGCCTGGTCCGCGCGGGTTACCTGGTCCGCGCGGGTTACCTGGTCCGCGCGGCCCGTCTGCTCCTCGGGCATGAGCTCGTCGTCGTTCAGCCCGAGCTCGTGCGAGCGGGCGCGTTCCTCGTGCAGGCGGGCCTCGGCCCGTTCGCGCTCCGCCACAGCGCCCGCCACGCGGGCCCGGTGCTCGGCCTCATCGGCCCTCCCGGAGCGTGCCTGCGCCGCCTCTCGGTGCTCGGTGACAGCCTGCTCGCGACGCTGGTTCAGCTCACGTTCGCGCCGGCGCTCGGCCGCGACGCGCCGGCCCCGGGTGAGCCCTAACAACGCGGCCGCCAGCACGATGATGGCGACGATGATGATCACTATGACAACGGTGGACATCCCTCTCTACCTCCTTGACGATTACCCGCAGACTTCCCCCCCTTGGGTCGGTGAAACTGACCGACGTGCGACGGCCCGCCCCGCAGGACCCGGTCGCGATCGGCATGACCGCCTATGTCCGGGCCCGTTTCCGGCTTCGCGTTTTCGGCTCAGACGACCTGCCGGCCGCGAGTACTAGCCCGGGATCAGGCCCTCGCCGCTGAACTCGGCCTGGGCCTCCTCGAAGGAGACGTCGGGCGGCGGGATGATCACGTCCGAGGGCTCGAGCCGATCCTCGGGTACGGGCTGGCCGTTCTTGCGCACGAACTCGATCAGCTCCTTGAACGCGCCCGAGAACGTCCCCTCGTCGCCGGACTCGCATGCGACCACCGCCTGGTTGTCGAGCTCGTTCAGCACCTCGCCGTCGCTCTCGGTCAGCTCGTACTGCCCCTCCGTGGCGATCCGGACGATCACGAGGCCTGCCCTTGCTCAGCACTCTCACCGGAGCCCGCGCTCAGCTCACCCGCGCTCGGCGTTCCGGTGCCGAGCTCGGCCTTCATCTTGGCCAGCTCGGAGTCGACCTCGCTACTGCTCGAGAGCTGGCGCAGCTGGCGGTCGATGTCGTCCTCGCCGCCGCCGAGCTGAGTCAGGTCCTCGAAGGTGCCCGCCGCCTCCAGCTCCTGGACGGCGTCGGCGCGGGCCTTCATGTTCTCCGTCTTGTCGAGCGCGCGCTGCATGGCCAGACCGACGTCGGCCATCTCCTCGCCCACGCCACTCGCCGCCTCGGAGATCCGCACCTGGGCCTCGGCGGCCGAGTACTGGGCCTTGATGACCTCCTTGCGGGAGCGGAACTGCTCGATCTTGCCCCGCAGCTTCTGCTCGGAGGCGGTCAGCTGCTCCTGCTGCTGCTCGAGCTGGGCGACCTGTGAGTCGAGCGACTGGAGCTCGGTCTGGGCCACGTTCTTGCGCTCGAGCGCGGTCCGGGCCAGGTCTTCCTGGCCCGCCGACAGCGCCTGGCGGGCTTGGGTGTCGAGCTTGACCACCTGCTCGCGCAGCTTCTGCTCCTGGAGCTGCAGGCGCTTCTTCGACGTGACGACGTCGGCGATGCCCTTCTTGACGTTCTGGAGCAGCTCGATCTGCTTCTGGTAGCTGTACTCGAGCGTCTCCGCGGGATCCTCGGCGCGGTCGAGGAGCTTTGAGATCTTCGATTTGATGACGACCGACATGCGCCCGGAAAGACCCGGCATCGCATCCTCCTTGGCGGTTGCTGGCTTAGCCCCTCAAGCGTAGCGAGGGGCAGTTGCTCGCGCAGGCTTTGAGCTCGCTTACAGGCCGCGGGGATGCCGGGCCATGAACCCGGTCGTGCTGGTCACCAGCGGGCGCCACCGCGGGCCGGTCCCGGGCGGAGGATTGGGGTCCTGCTCGGCGGAGGTGTCCAACCGGATCCCGGCGATCTCGACGAACGCGTGTCCCGGGTTGGTGTAGACCGTGATCCACTGCCCCAATCCGTGCCGCCCCCAGCTCATCATCTCGCCGGAGTCCTCGGACACGCTGAGCAGCCCGGCGGCGTGCAGGACGTAGGAGACCGAGCCCGAGCAGTCATACGCCGAGTCGTTCCATTTGCCGTGGCCGCCGCCCACCCGATAGGGCTTCAAGCGGATCCGGTCGCCCGCCCAGATCGCCTTCTGCACCTGCAGTGGCGCGTCGGTCGGTGCGTAGGCCAGGCCGTTGATGATCTTGGCGGTCAAGCCCGGGACGGTCGGGTGGGGACAGGGCATCGCTGCCGTGCTCGCGTTCGTGCCCCCGACGCCCGCGCCGCCGGAGGTCGCGGTGGCAGTCGGCGTACCCGTGCACTGGCTGGGTCCCTGCGTCGTGCCGCTGTAGCTGGGCTGCGCCGTGCTGCTGGCGCCGGTCTGGGCCGCGCCGCCGGCCGCGGTCTGCGCACCGGCGCCACCGCCGGAAGGTGTCGTACCGCCGCCCGTGCTGGCGCTCGCGCCCGAAGCCCCCGCGAGCGCCAACGCGGCCAAGCTGGGGACTATCAGGTGGGTTACCCGCAAGCGGTCTCTTTCGTAGGCCTGCGGGGTTAGCTGACGGGCTGGCGCTAAAAGAGCCTGCGCCTTCCGCGGCTTCACCGCGGAACTCGCCCCAAGAAACTGGGTCCCCCGCTCCGCGGATGTAGAGGCCCGCGGATTCGGCGTCGCGGCAATATACATGTTGCCGTGGCGCAGGGTTCCTTCGCCGTGCCCGCCGCGGTTCCTGCATTCCCGCAAGGTGCGTCGATTCGCGCCGCCCCCCGCTACTGTCAGGGCGCGATGGGACGCATTGCCCCGCTCGCGCTGCTCGCGACCTGCCTCGCGCTTGCCGGGTGCGGCGGTGCGACCACGTTGATTCGCACCAAGACCGAGAGCGCCGCGCAGAGCCCGGTGTCGGCGAGCGGGGGGATCGGCTTCCCGGTGCTGGCCACCAAGAACACCACCCGCGTGTCCTTCGCGGACCCGGTGGCCAACGCGGCCGCGGTGGCCCTCGCCGTGTTCCCCTCGGCCGCGCCCGGAACCTACCCGAGCGCCGTGACGATCGCGCCGAGCGACGACTGGGAGGCCGCGATCGCCTCCTCGGTGCTCATGGCCGCACCGATCCGCGCCCCGATCCTGCTCTCGGGCTCCGGCGCCCTGCCGGCGGCGAGCGCGAACGCGCTGAACGCGCTCAAGCCCACGGGCTCCGGGTCGATCGGCGGCGCGCGGATCATCCGGGTGGGCAACGTGGCCGCGGTGAAGGGCGAGCGCGCGGCGACCATCTCGGGCGCCGATCCCTACACGCTGGCCGCGGCGATCGACCGGTTCGCCACCGCCGCCGCCGGCAAGCCCAGCCCCGACGTGGTGATCGCCTCGAGCGACGACCCCGCCTACGCCATGCCGGCGGCCGGATGGGCGGCCGAGAGCGGCGACCCCGTGCTGTTCGTTTCCTCCTCGGGCATCCCCAAGGCCACCGCCCAGGCGCTGATCGCCCACCAGCGCCCCCACATCTACGTCCTCGGCCCCAGCAGCGTGATCCCCGACAGCCTGCTCACCCAGCTGGGCAAGTACGGCCCGGTCGCGCGGGTCGGCGCTCAGGACCCGGCGGCGAACTCGGTGGCCTTCGCGATCTACCGCGACCCCGCCTGCGCGGTCAACCAGCCGTGTGCCCACGTCCCGGGCAGCTTCGGATGGGCCATGCGCAGCCCGGGGCACGGCTACACGCTGCTCAACGGAAACGAGCCCCTCGACGCCGCCGCGTCGGCACCCCTGTCGGCCAGCGGCTCCTACGGGCCGCAGCTCGTGCTGGACACGGCGAACGAGCTCGCGTCCCCCGTGCTGAACTTCTTCCTCGACTACGCGACCCCCGGCTACACGCAGGAGGGACCGACCGCCGCGGTCTACAACCACGGATGGGTGATCGGCGACCCCAGCACGATCTCGGTCGCCGTTCAGGCCGAGATGGATAGCCTTCTCGAGGTGGTGCCCCAGAAATGAGCCAGGCCGAGCATCCAGACCGTCTCAAGCCCGACCACGAGGTCACGATCGAGGACGTGCGCCAGCTGATGGGCGCCTCCACCCCCCACTTCGCGTTGCAGCTGCGCGAGCGCATCCGCACGCTGATCCGCGGGCTACCGCCCGATCATCCGGCCCGCGTGGAGGGTGAGCGCGAGATCGCCCGGCTGAACCGGATCGCATTCGTGGGCGAGGTGCGCGGGCACCCGGCCGAGCCGGGGCTCGACCCGCTCGCGAGCGTCACCGCGGACGCCGAAGTCTGAGCCTCGGCATGAGCTCGGTCAGGTCCGTCTCGGTGATCGGCCTCGGGCGCGTGGGGCTGCCCCTGGCGCTGTCCTTCGCCGATCGGGGCGTGCCGGTGCTGGGGATCGATAACGATCCGGCCGTGCTCGCCGCGGTGCGGGCGGGGCGGATGCCGTTCGAGGAGTCGGGCACCCAGGAGCTGCTCGAGCGGGTGCTGGCCTCAGGACGCCTGGAGCTGGCCGAGCGAGCGGTCGACGCCGCCCGCGCGCAGGACATCGTGATCACGATCGGCACGCCCTCGTTCTCCCACATCGAGTCAGACCTGCGCCAGGTCCGCGCAGCCGTGGACGATCTGCTGCCGATGCTCCGCCCCGGTCACGCGCTGATCCTGCGCTCGACGATCGCGCCCGGGACGACCGAGTTCGTGGCCGGCTACCTGGAGAAGCAGCGGGGGCTGCGCGTGGGCGAGGACCTGTTCGTGGCCCACGCCCCGGAGCGGATCGCGGCCGGACGGTTCCTGGAGGAGATCTCGACGCTCCCCTGCATCGTCGGCGGAGTCGACGCCGCCTCGACCGAGCGGGCGGCCGCGACCTTCACGGTGTTCGGCGCCCCGATCGTCAAGACGACCCCGGTCCAGGCCGAGCTGGCCAAGATCTGGACCAACATCCTGCGCTATGCCACGTTCGCCCTGCCCAACCTGTTGATGATGGACTGCGAGCGCTACGGGGCCAACGTGTTCGAGGTGATCGATCTGATCAACCGCGATTACCCGAGGGGCGGGATCGCGATGCCCGGGATGACCGCCGGCACCTGCCTGCGCAAGGATTTCGCCTTCTCCGAGGAGCGCTCCAACGCGCCCGGCATGCTGCTCGCGGTTTCGCGGGTCAACGAGTCGGTGCCGCTGTTCCTGGTCGAGGGCGTCAAGCGGCGCGTCGGGTCGCTTTCGAACCGCAGGGTGGCCGTGCTCGGCCTCACCTTCAAGCGAGACACCGACGACGAGCGCGACTCGCTCTCGCCCAAGCTGATCCGCTTGCTCGAGCGCGAGTTGGCCGACGTCGCGGTATGCGACCCCCACGCCCATGCGCCCACGCAGAGCCTCGAGCAGGCCGTTCAGGACGCCGACGTCGTGATCGTGGCCACCAACCACACCGAGTTCGAGGGTCCGGCCGTGCGATCGGAGATCGTCGCCCGGGCGGCCGCGGATTGCCTGCTCGTCGATCCGTGGAACGCGCTCGGGACCGGGCAGGTGTTCCTGTTCGCGGCGGAAACGGCCGCGCTCGTGGGCGGAGCCGCCATCGGCGGCACGCCCGAGCCCGCATGAACCGCGTGCTGGTCACCGGCGGTGCGGGCACGATCGGCTCGGCCGTCGTCCGGCGCTTGCTGTCGGACAGCCGCTGGGAGGTCCGGATGGCCGACCACCGCGAGCCGCCGCAGTGGATGCGCGAGGGATGCGAGATCCGCACCTCCGATCTCCGCAACCCCGAGAGCGCCGGGGCGGCGGTTCATGGCTGCTCGCACGTGATCCACCTGGCGGCGATCGTGGGCGGCATCGCGAACTTCCACAAGCTGCCGTTCACGCTGTTCGAGGTCAACAACGCGCTGACCGGGGCGATCACGCACGCGGCCGTCACCCACGACACCGAGCGGTTCGTGTACGTCTCCTCCTCGATGGTGTTCGAGCGCGCCACCGAGTTCCCGACCACCGAGGAGCACCTCGACGACTGCCCTGCTCCGCGTTCGGCCTACGGGTTCTCCAAGCTGGCCGGCGAGGTGTACACCCGGGCGGCCCACGAGGAGCACGGGCTGCGCTACACGATCTGCCGCCCGTTCAACGCCTACGGCCCCGGCGAGCTCCCCGAGCCCGAGGAGCCCGGGATCGCTCACGCCGTCCCCGACCTCATCCACAAGGCCCTGACCGGCCAGCGCCCGCTCGAGATCTTCGGCTCGGGCGAGCAGACCCGGACGATCACCCATGTGGACGACATCGCCGACGGGATCGTCTCCGCGATGGCCGCCCCGGCCGGCGAGAACGAGGACTTCAACGTCTCCGCCTCCCAGGAGCTCACCGTGGCCGAGCTGGCCCGGATCATCTGGGAGGCGTGCGGGAACGACCCCGGCCAGTTCGAGCTGAGGCACCTGCCCAGCTTCGAGGTCGACGTGCAGCGGCGCTGGCCGTCGGTCGAGAAGGCCAAGCGGCTGCTGGGCTGGCAGGCCCAGATCGATCTGCACGAGGGCATCGCGCAGACCGTGGAATGGCTGCGCGAGATCGAGAGCGTCAGTCGAAGTTGAACGTGCAGCCGCGCGCCTCGAGCTCGGCGAACATCTGAGGCGGATCGATGCAGCGCTCCGGCGGGTGAACGCCGGTGGCGGTGAGCGCGCCGCGGGCGAACAGACGCACGCACGCCGCCGCGGGCGTCGCGGTGGAGATCACCGAGCCGCCCAAGCCGAAGTGTGGGCGGGTCAACGCCCGCGCGGTCAGGTTCGGCCCGTCGCCCGCGCTGTGGACCGACACGAGGTGAACCGACACCGTCCGATTGGACGGCGAGGCCGCCTCGCGGGCCGTCTGGGCCACCTCCTCGGGCGGCGCGTCGGACAGCGCCTTGAGGCGCTCGAGCAGCGCCGGCGCGAGTGACAGCCGAAAGCTCGCGCTCTGGCAGCCGAAGCTCTCCCCGAAGGTGGCCAGCTCGGAATGCAGCGTGAAGATCGTGTCGGCGGCGCCGATCGGCTCGCCATAGTCGACGGTCCCACCGGGCGCGAGCGGCTCGATTCGCGCCGGTCGCCCCTGACGGAGGACCACCGGTTCGAGCGTCAGCTCGTCGAGCAGCGTCTGGATCGCGTAAGGCGGACGTAGACGCCCGTCATCCGGCGCGGCTGGATCCCGGCCGGCCGCGCACACCTCGATCGAGTCGATCCCCTCGGCCTCGGTCCCGAGCCGGCGCACCGCCTCTGCGGCCATCAGGTTGGTCTTGCCCGGGCTCGACCCGATCCCCAGGACGGCCAGCCGCCCGGCTTGCTCGAACTCGCGGTGCAGCTCGAGCTGACGGCCGGTCATCGTGTACAGCCCGCCGAGGTCCAGGTAGTGGCAGCCCGCCTCCAGCGCCCCGCGCATCGCCTCGAGGTTGATGCGGTAGGAGGCGGTGTTGAGCAGCACGTCGGCGTTCGCCTCGCGTAGCGCGCCTGCGAGGGCCTCGACGTCTCGAGCGTCGATACCCGAGGCGCTCGCCTTGCCGGCGCCGTGCTCCTGCGCCACCGCGTCGGCCTTGGCCGGATCGAGGTCGAGCAGGGCCATGCTCCCGATCTCATCGGATTGGGCAAGGTCGTGCACGATCGCGGGCGCGATCGTCCCCGCCGCCCCTAAAACCGCCACCGACACCTGCGCGCGCGCCATCTCCATGCACCGTAGCGCCGCGCCCTTTGGACGCTGCGTCTAAAGAGGCGATACTTTGTATGCCAACCGCGGCCTGCCCGTGTTGCATAGGTTTCGCATCGCTTTGGAGAGCAGCACCGTCGCACAATCCACCGAGACGTCCCTGGACCCGACGGCGCCGGGCGCCAAGGGTCTGAAAACCGACGCGATCGGCTACATCTCGAACCTGGTCATCGCGATCGCGTCGACCGCGCCGGCCTACAGCCTGGCCGCCACGCTCGGCTTCATCGTCGCGGTGGCCGGCGTGGGCACGCACTCGCCGGCCGTGCTGATCGTGTCGTTCATCCCGATTCTGTTCGTGTCGGTCGGCTACCGGTTCCTGAATCTCGCCGATCCCGACGCCGGCACCACGTTCGCGTGGACCACGCGGTCCTTCGGCCCCCAGATCGGTTGGGTCAACGGTTGGGCGATCTTCCTGGCCGACATCATCGTGATGGCCTCGCTGGCGGTGATCGCCAGCCAGTACACGTTCCTGCTCTGGAACGGCCATCCCCACACCGGGGTGATCATCATCGGCGCGGTGATCTGGATCAGCGTGATGACCTGGATCTGCTACCGCGGGATCGAGCTCTCGGCCGAGATCCAGACCGTCCTACTGGGCATCGAGATCTTCACGCTCACCCTGTTCTCGGTCGTGGCGCTGATCAAGGTGTACACCGGACATCCCCCGGGATCGATCCGCCCTACGGCTGACTGGTTCAACCCGTTCAATCTGAGCTGGGGCGCGCTGATCGACGGAGTCCTGCTCGGCATCTTCATCTATTGGGGCTGGGACTCGGGCGTGGCCGTCAACGAGGAGTCGCGCGATCGCCACCGCGGGCCCGGTAAGGCCGCGGTCATCTCCACCCTGATCCTGCTCGCGATCTACGTGATCGTGAGCGCCGCGGCCCAGGCCTTCCACGGCACCAAGTTCCTCTCCGACAACGCCAACGACGTGCTCAGCCCGCTCGGCAAGGGAGTGCTGGGCTCTCCGCTCGACAAGCTGCTGATCATCTGCGTGCTCACCTCGGCGTCGGCCTCGACTCAGACCACGATCCTGCCGACGGCGCGGACCACGCTGTCGATGGCGCGCTGGGGAGCGATCCCCTCCGCGTTCGGCCGCGTTCATCCCCGCTACTTCACCCCGACCTTCTCGACGCTGCTGATGGGCGCCCTGTCGATCGTCTGGACGGTCGCGCTGGTGGCCTTCAACCCCAACCAGGACGTGCTCGGCGACACGATCTCGGCCCTCGGGTTCTCGGTCTGCTTCTACTACGGCTTCACCGGGTTGGCCTGCGCCTTTTACTTCCGCCGCGACCTGCTCAAGAGCTTCCGGAACTTCTTCTTCGCCGGCCTCATCCCCGTGCTCGGCGGCATCATGATGGGCTACGTGGCGATCAAGGCCTACGGCTACTACAACACCTCGGGCAACAACTACTCCCCGCCGTTCCTGGGTATCGAGGTCCCGATCTTCGTCGGCGTCGGCGGGCTGATCCTCGGCGTGATCCTGATGTTCGCCTCCTGGCCGTTCCTCCCCGGCTTCTTCAGCCGGCGCGGGGGGCAAGCCGCTGATCCCGCCGTGCTCGAAGCCGACGCGACGTACACGCCTGCACCACTCGTTCCGGACGAGCCTCCCGAGACCGACCCCGATCGGCACGGGTTCCCCTAGCCCGTCACCGGCACTCGGCGCGCACCCGCCGCCGCGTCCGCCGTTCAGTGCTTGCCGAACAACGCGGTGGCGTAATAGGTTGCTCGACGCATCATGACAACCCGGCCCGACCGGGGCGGGCCCAATAGTGGGAGGGCGCGGATGAGTGCGTTACTGTCGGTCTGCAACCGTGGTGCGACACGCCGGTGGGTGATGCTTGTCGTTGTCGCCGGAGTGCTGGTGGGAGTCCTCGGTGGCGCGCCGCTGGCCAGCGGAAGTGCCAAGAAGGCCCACGCCAGCGCGGATGGCACAACCGTCTACGGCCCGCTCTCGCCGACGTTCGTCGGCCCGGCGGCCACCGGGTGCAAAGCCAAGGGCTGCTCGCTGCTGACCGGCCCGTTCACGACGAGCTCGACCGCGACTACCTCATCGTCGACCGAGGCGGCGCCCAACGCGAAGGCCGGCGTGTCCGGTCCGCACGCGATGCCGGCTCCATCGGCAGCAGGTCTCGCGAAACGTAGCCACCTGGCGCGGAGCCACGCACGGGTGTCAGCTCACTCCGCGGCGGCACCCACCCCGGTGATTCCGAACATCAGGTGCCAGCCGCTCGGCGATGGCTGCGACACGATCAGCACATCGGCCGGCGGCGCAACCGGCGTGAAAGGTCTCAACGCGGTCGACAGCGGCTCGCTCAGCACCAACCCCAACGGCGATATCGAGCCACCCGACCAAGGATTCTGCGCCGGCAACGGATACGTCGTGCAGGCCAACAACATCGGCGAGATCCTCGTGTTCAACACCGCGCTCAAGCGTCAGTCTGCACCGATCTCCCTGGACACCATCATGGGGCTGACCAGCCGGGCCTGGAGCAGCGCCGGCGATACGTCGTGCGAGTACGACCCGAGCAACGGCGGTCACTGGTTCTACACCGAGATCGTTTCGGCGAGCCCAGAGTCCAGCGGCGGCGCGTTCACCGGCTGCTTCGCGGGAGTCGCCAACGACTGCTACGAGGGCATCGCGGTTAGCCAGGGCTCGAGCCCATTCGGTCCTTACTACGTTTACTACCTGAACGCCAACTACGACCCGAAGGAGCCGGGGTACCCATCCCTGCTCAACGACTTCGCGAAAATCGGGGTGACTCGGGACGCGTTCCTGGTGTTCTACGACGAGTTCCCGCTGAGCAGCTCGGAGCCCGGGATGGGCGGCGGGATCTTCAACGGCGCGCAGGAGTTCGCCTTCGACAAGAACGCGCTCGAAAGCGGCCGTCGTGTCACGTTGTCAAACGGGTCCCCGAACACCAACTTCAACGTGGCGCATGAGAACATGGGCCTGCTCGCGACCCCGGATGGGACATGTGCGGGCAGTGCCGGGGTTGACTGCTGGGTGGCGGTGATTCCCGCTCAGCCAGCCGACGCCGGGCAGTTCGACAACCACTACGGCGGGACGGGATTCATGATGTCCGCCTTGGACTTCAACAGCTTCGCCGCGCTCCCGTCCTCGGGCGATAACCGGATCGCGGTGTGGGATTGGACCGGCCTTGACAACCTGAACAGCAGCGGCTGCAGTAACTGCAGTGCAGTCAAGTTCGGCGGTCAGTTGTTCACCGGCACGGATCCCTACTACGACCCAGAAAACAACCTGGGTGACGGATTCGTGGCTCCTCAGAAGGCGGGGCCGATTCCCTTGGGCGACGAATGCGGTGCCGCCGGACTGAGCACCGGCAGCCCCCCGCCGGCGTCCTGCCCGGAAAACGGAATCAACACCAACGGGGATTTCATGACCCAGGTGTCGCAGGCGCAGGGCCAGCTGTGGAGCGGTATGACGACCGAGGTCAACCAGTTGTTCTCGTCCGGTTCGGAGATCCATGAAGGCGGGATCTACTGGGTGATCAACACCGGCTCGTTCGACAAGACCCGCCAGTTCACGATCACCAACCAGGGATACGTCACCGCGGCCCACGAAGACATGGAGTTCCCGACCATGGCCGGTGAGGGCACCGGTGGCAACGGCAAGGCGATCATGGCCTTCACGCTCAACGGCAACGGCGGGCCGACAGGCGCCGACCATGGCGGCTTTTTCCCGAGCACCGCCTACGGCCGGCTCACCGCCACCTCCGACGGGCTGACCGGGTCGGTGATCAACATCGCGGACGCCGGAAAGTCACCGGAAGACGGATTCGGTGAGTACCAGGGCTACCCAGGCGGGACCCGGCCCCGTTGGGGCGATTACGGCTGGGCGATATTCCTGCCCGGAGGCAGCAACCGGTTGTACTTCTCCAATGAGTACATCCAGTCCCCCAACTGCACCGGCAGCGCGTTCACGCTGACGATCGGAACCTGCGGCGGAACCCGGGACGGCTTCGCCAACTGGGGAACCTCTGTCAACTACGTAGTGCCGTAGCGGTGTAGAGCCACGGGGCGCGGGCCGAGACGGTTCGGCTCGCGCCCTGTAGCCGTGCCGGCTACACGCCAGCCAGGTCCGCCACGCGGTCCCGGTGCCAGCGCGAGTCGCCGAAAGCGTGCGCGTTGGCGTGCGCCCGCTTCAGGAAGAAGTGCAGGTCGTGCTCGTAGGTGAAGCCGATCCCGCCGTGCACCTGGAGCGCGGAGGCGGTGACCCGGAAGCCGGCGTCGCCGGCGTAGGCCTTGGCCATCGAGGCCGCGCGAGGCGCGGTCTCGGGCTCGTTGTCGAGCGCCCAGGCCGCCCAGTAGCACAGCGACCGTGACCCCTCGACCTCGAGCAGCATCTGCGCGCAGCGGTGCGAGACGGCCTGGTAGGCGCCGATCGGCCGCTCGAACTGGGTGCGGTCCTTGGCGTAGGCGACGGCCATCTCCATCGCGCGCTGCGCCGCGCCGACGTTCTCGGCCGCCAGCAGCGTGACAATCGTGGCGTAGGCGCGCGCGATGGCCTCCGGCGCCACCTCCAGCGGCTCCACGGGCGCGTCGGTGAGCTCGACCCGGAACAGCTTGCGCGTCGGATCGATTGCGGCTTCGGCGACGAGCGTGATGCCAGGGTCCGACACGTTGTGAAGGTAGTGGCGCCCGTCCGCCCCCGACACAATCACGAAGTCGGCCGACGCCGCATCCGGCACCGCGATCTTCACGCAGCTGAGCCGCCCGTCCGAGTCTGGCTCGACCTCGGAGTGATCGGGCGCCCACCCGGCCTTCTCGTCCCACACCGCCACGGTTCCCCGCGCCTCGCCCCGGGCCAGCGGCCCGAGCCAGCGCTCGCGCTGCTCCTCGGTGCCCGCCGCAACCAGCATCAGGGTCGCGCACGTGGTCGAGAACCAGGGGCTGGGGGCCAGCGCGTAGCCCATCTCCTCGGCGATCACCACCAGCTCGACGGCGCCCAGACCGAGGCCGTCGGACTCCTCGGGCACGATGACGCCGGGCCACCCGAGCTCGACCAGCTCGGCCCACTGCTCGTCGGTGTAGCCGCGCTCGTCCTCGGCCAGCTTGCGCATGGTGGCGGCCGGGTAGCGCGCCTCGAGGAACTCGCGCGCGGTGCGCTTGATCGCCTGCTGGTCGTCGGTGAAGCCGAAGTTCATCTCGCGCCGGTACCCGGGAGGCTCACCGCATCCGTGGCAGCCCGAGCACCCGCTCGGCCACGATGTTCTTGAGGATCTCGGTCGTGCCGCCCTCGATCGAGTTGGCCCGCGCACGCAGGAACCGGTAGGTCCAGTTCGCCTCGGAGTCGCTGAGCATCGCCCGCGGTCCGGCGATCTGCATGGCCAGCTCGGTCAGCGACTGGTTGACCTCCGACCAGTGCCACTTGCCGAGCGATCCCTCGGGACCCGGAACTCCGCCGCGCATGATCGCCGTCAGCCCCCGGTAGGCGTTCAGCCGCAGGACCTCGGACTCGATCATCAGCTGAGCGAGACCCTGGCGGATCACCGGGTCCTCAGTCGCGGTCGCGCCGTTGAGTCCCCGGGCCGCGTGCGCGGACTCGACCAGCTCGCGCAGGGCGATCTGGACGCTGACCTGCAGTCCGAACGCGAGCGTGGCCCGCTCGTGCATGAGCGTGGTGATGGCCACGGCCCAGCCCTCGCCCTCGGCCCCGACGATGTTCTCGTGCGGGATCCGCGCCTCCTCGATGAACAGCTCGTTGAACTCCGACTCGCCGGTGATCTGGCGCAGCGGCCGGACCTGGACCGCCTCCTGGTTCATATCCATCAGGAAGTACGTGAGGCCCTTGTGCTTGGGCGCGTCGGGGTCCGTGCGGGCCACGAGCATGCACCACTTCGCGTGGTGGGCGAACGTCGTCCACACCTTCTGGCCGGTGACCACCCACTCGTCGCCGTGGCGCACCGCGCGCGTCTTCACCGAAGCCAGGTCGGAGCCCGCGCCGGGCTCGGAGAAGCCCTGGCACCAGATCTCCTCGGCCGAGAGGATCGCCGGCAGGTAGCGCCTGCGCTGCTCCTCGGTCCCGTGGGCGATCACGGTTGGGCCGCCCATGGCCAGGCCCAGGACGTTGGCCACCGAGGGAGTGCGCGCCCGGACCATCTCCTCGTTGAAGATCGCCTGCTCGACCAGCGTGGCCCCGCGCCCGCCGTAATCTTCCGGCCACGACACCCCGGCCCACCCGGCATCGTGCAACTTGCGCTGCCAGGCACGGCGGAACTTGAAGGCGGCCTCGTCTCCGGACGGCTCGCGCCCCGGGTTGTTGGCCTCGAGCCAGGTGCGAAGCTCGTCGCGGAAGGCCGCTTCGGTGGGTGAGAGCGTCAGGTCCACGGGCGACGCATCCTATCCGTGGGAGCCGCCCGATAGCCTCGATACCGCACATGAGCACCTCGGCCACCGCACCCACTCCCCTCGAAAGCGACCTGCCGGGCCCCTACGACGTGGGCACCTACGCCGCCCGGCTCAAGCAGAGGCTGCTCGAGTTCGCCCGCGTCCAAGTGGTGGGCGAGGTATGGGGATTTCGCTCGAGCCGAGCGCGGGTGTACTTCGAGCTGCGCGACGCGATCGGCGCGCTGCCCTGCTCGATGTGGCTCTCGGACTTCGAGCGCCTGGGCATCCCCCTCACCGACGGGATCCGGGTGATCGTCGGCGGCGGCTGCGACTACTACCCGGGCAGCGCCTCGTCTTCACCGTCATTCACGTTCGCGGTGACCGAGCTGCGCATCGCCGGCGAGGGAGACCTGCTCGTCCAGCTCGAGCGCCTGCGCCGGCGCCTGGAGGCGGACGGGTGCTTCGAGCCGCAGAAGCGACTGCCGCGTCCGCTTCTTCCCCGCACGATCGGGGTGGTGACGGGCGAGAGCAGCAAGGCCCGCGACGACATTCTGGCCGGCCTGAAGCGCAGAGGCTGGGCCGGGCGACTGATCTGGGGCTTCGCCCCCGTGCAGGACCGCTTGGCGGCGCCGGTGATCGCCACCGCGCTACGTGACCTCGCCGCCATCCCCGAGGTCGAGGTGGTGATCGTCGCCCGCGGTGGCGGATCGCTGGCCGACCTGTTCGCGTTCTGCGACGAGGCCCTGTGCCGCACGGTGGCGCTGCTGCGCGTGCCGGTCATCTCCTCGGTTGGTCATCACACCGATCGAACGCTGATCGACGACGTCGCCGCCGTCTGCTGCTCGACCCCCACCCACGCGGCCGAGGCCGCCGTCCCGATCGACTGCGGCGCCGCCCTGACGAACCTCGTAACGGCTGCCCGCCGTCTCGAGACCCACAGCCGCCGGGCCATCACCGACCGCGCCCGCGCGCTCGAGCGCCTGGCCGCCGCCCCCGGCCACCACGTCGCCCGCCAGCGCCGGCAGCTCCACCAGCTGCTGCGCGAACTGCGCGCGAGTGCCCGTCGCGGCGTGGCCAAAGGCCGTGAGCGGGCCGTCGCCCACTCAGGCGTGCTCGGCCGCGCGACCGAGCGCGCCCGCACCTCCGACCGCGCCGCTCGCCGGCGCGAGCTCGAGCGGTTCGCCCTGGCGCTGGCCGCCCACGACCCCGAACGCACGCTGGCCCGCGGCTACGCCCTGGTCGAGGACCGCGCCGGCCAGGCGCTCGGATCGGCCGCCGCCGCCCGCGAGGCCCGCGCGGTACGGCTGCGCTTCCACGACGGCGCCGCCGACGCCGAGGTCACTCAATGAGCGCGCCCGAGCCGACGGTCACCTACGAGACCGCGGTGGCCCGGATCGAGGCGATCATCCGCCGCCTCGACTCGGGCGAGGCCGGCCTGCGGGAGACGCTCGCCCTCGTCCAGGAGGGCCGGAACCTGGTCGAGTTCTGCGCCGGCGAGCTCGAGGCGGTCAGCCGTGGCCTCGAGGAGCTCCGCCTCGACGAGTTGATCGAGCGCCTCGAGGGAGCCGGCCAGAGGCCATGAGCACGTTCGAGTTGATCGCGGGCCTGCCGATCGAGGTCGACGGCTACACGCTCGAGGGCCTGCGGGCGTCGGTGTCGAGCGGGTTCGAGCGACTGACCACCGTCGTGCACCTGACCGGCGGCGGCGTGGAGGGCGTAGGCGAGGACGTGGTCTACCAGGCCGAGGATCACGTGTCCCTGCAGGAGGCCGGCCCGGTGCAGGCGGGCGCGCTGGCCGGGCGGTTTGCCCTCGGCGAGTTCTGCGCGCTGGTCGACTCGCTCGACCTGTTCCCGGTGGCGCCGGCCTGGGAGGTCTCTCGGCTCTACCGCCGCTGGACCTTCCACAGCGCCGCGCTCGACCTCGCGCTCGCGCAGGCGGGCAAGCCGCTGTCCATCGTGCTGGGGCGCGAGCCGAGACCACTCACGTTCGTCGTCTCGCTGCGCCTGGGCGAGCCGCCCACGCTCGACCCCCTGGAGCGCCGGCTGAACCGCTACCCAGCGCTCCACTTCAAGCTCGATCCCACGAGCTCCTGGACTCCCGAGCTGATCGAGTCGCTGGTGGCGACCGGCGCGGTCGACTCGGTCGACTTCAAGTCGTTGTACCGGGGCACGGTCGTCGACCAGCCGCCCGATCCGGTGTTGTATCGCCGCGTTGTCGAGGCCTTCCCGGGCGCCTGGATCGAGGACCCCGACGTGGTCACGCCCGAGACCGCGGAGATCCTGGCCGACGAGCACGACCGGATCACCTGGGACGCCCCGATTCACTCGATCGCCGACATCGAGGCGCTCCCCTTCCCGCCGAGGATGGTCAACCTCAAGCCCTCCCGCCTGGGCGGGCTGCCCCGCCTGTGCGCCGCCTACGACTACTGCTCAGAGCACGGCATCGGCGCCTACGGAGGCGGCCAGTTCGAGCTCGGGCCGGGTCGCGGCCAGGCCCAGTACCTCGCCTCGCTGTTCCATCCCGACACCCCGAACGACCTCGCGCCGGTGGGCTACAACCAGAACGACCCGCCGCCCGGGCTGCCCGACAGCCCGCTCCCGCCCGCCCCGGCGCCGACCGGGTTCCGCTGGGGCGGCGCCTAGAACGGTGCTTGGGAAGAAACCATGACTATGTTGAAGTTTCTTCCCAAGCGGACTAGTCGACGCTGCTCGAGAGCTCGGTAGTGGTCACCTCGAGCACCCCCTCGATCTCGTCGAGGGCCACGGCGAGTGGCTCGACGTCGGGCTGGCCGCGCACGTCGAGCGTGACCGCCACCGCCGACAGACCATGGATGTCGTGGGAGAGTGGCTCGGTCCGAACCCGGACGATCGAGAACCCCAGCCGGGTGGCCTCGGCCAGCAATGCACGCAGGATTCCGCGCCCGTCCTCGTAGACGGCGCGCACACCGAACTCGAGGTAGCGCGAACGCGGCAGCCTCGCGGCCAGTCCCGGATAGACGAACACCACGATGAAGTGCGCCGCGGTCACGCCCAGGGCCAGCAGCGGCAGCCCGGCGCCGCAGGCCATCCCGATCGCCGCGGTCACCCACACGATCGCCGCGGTGGTGAGCCCCCGGACCGCGTCCCCGCGCACGAAGATCAGCCCGCCGCCGATGAACCCGATTCCGGTCACGATCTGCGCCGCCACGCGCGAGGGGTCGAGGACCACGCGCGGTCCGAGCACGTCGCTGAACCCGTACTTCGAGACGATCAGGAACAGCGCGGCGCCCACGCCGACCAGCGTGTGGGTCCGCAGCCCGGCCGACTTCTGGCGCCACTCGCGCTCCAGTCCGATCAACGAGGACAGCACGAAGGCCAGGGCCAGCTCGCCGAACTGCTTGAGGCCCTGGCCGGATGGGACGGCCACGGCGGCCAGGTGGGCGGTCACCCCGGCGTGTTCGCCGCCGGGGTCCGCGTACCTGCCGTTAGACCCGCTGGATCAGCGTCCCGGTGCCGAGCCCGCCGCCGCAGCACATGGTCACCAGCCCGACCTCCTTGTCGGAGCGCTCGAGCTCGTGCAGCAGCGTGGTGATCAGACGGGCGCCGGTCGACCCGAGCGGATGCCCTAGCGCCATCGCGCCACCGTTGACGTTGACCCGGTCCATGTCGGGCTCGAGCTCGCGCCGCCACGCGGCCACTACGGGGGCGAACGCCTCGTTGATCTCGACCAGGTCGATGTCGTCCATGGTCATCCCGTTGCGCTCGAGCAGCTTCTGGGTGGCCGGGATCGGGCCGGTCAGCATGATCACCGGGTCGACCCCGACCGTGGTCTGGTCCACGATCCGCGCCCGCGGCTTCAGCCCCAGGGCGTCTGCCTTCTCGCGCGCCATCAGCAGCACGGCGGCGGCGCCGTCGGAGATCTGCGAGCTGTTGCCCGCGGTCACCTTGCCGTCGGGCTTGAACGCCGGCTTGAGCTGCGAGAGCGCCTCGATCGTGGTGTCGGGCCGGATGCCCTGGTCGCTCACGTAAGTGGAGCCGTTGACCTTGAACGGGATCGTCTCGCGCTCGAACCGGCCCTCCTCGGTCGCGCGGGCGGCGAGCTGGTGCGAGCGCAGCGCGAGCTCGTCGAGCTCCGAGCGCGGGATCTCCCACTGGTCGGCGATCATCTCGGCCGACAGGCCCTGGGGGATGAGGTTGTAGCGCTCCATCAGCTCCTGCGGCCACGGCGAGCCGACCTCGTCGACCCACTTGAAGCCGATCCCCATCGGGACGTGGGCCATGTGCTCGACGCCCGAGCCGATCGCCGCGTCGTGCACCCCGGCGGCGATCAGCGCCGCCGCGAAGTTCACCGCCTGCTGGGCCGAGCCGCACTGACGGTCGACGGTGGTGGCCGGCGTCTCGATCGGGAGCCCGGCCTGGAGCCAGGCGTTGCGGGCCACGTTGAACATCTGCTCGCCGTACTGCTGCACGCAGCCGGCCACGACGTCCTCCACCTCGCCGGCGTCGATGCCCGCCTTCTCGATCACCTCGGAGTAGCACCGTCCGAGCAGCTCGTTCGGATGCGTGTCCTTGTAGTAGCCCTTTTCCTTGTGGCCGCGCCCGATGGGCGTGCGGACCGCTTCGACGATGACTACTTCGCGACCAGACTGCGGCATGGGCTGCTCCTTTTTACGGATTCGGATGCCGCGAAGGCCCCGATGGCGCGTTCCCGTTGATTCGTTACTACTGTACTGAAGCTTTCCGGGAGCCAATCGACCAGAGGAGCTGACTTGCAGGAGCGAGTGGGAATCGCCGGCTCGGGCATCATCGCCTGCGGCCTGGCGGTGGCGGCGGCAGAGCAGAACGAGGTGCTGTTATGGGCGCGATCGGACGGCTCGGCCGAGCGGGCTCGGGACCGGGTCGCCAAGACCTGCTCCAAGCTCGAGGGCTACAACCCTGATCGCATCCGGATCGTCACCGACCTGGACGAGCTGGCCAGCGCCACCTTCCTGGTCGAGGCTGTGGTCGAGCACCACAGCTCCAAGGCGGCGATCCTGGCCGATCTTGGCGAGCTCGCCCGCCACGCGGGCGCGGGCGCGGTGCTGGCGACCACGACCTCCTCGCTGTCGATCGGCGAGCTGGCCGAGGCCAGCGGCCACCCCGAGAACTTCGTCGGCTTCCACCCCTTCAACCCGGTGCCGAGGATGCAGCTGGTCGAGCTGTCGTTCCCGCCCCAGGCCTCGGAGGAGACCCGTGAGCGGGCCCGGCGGCTGTGCGAGGCGCTCGGCAAGACCCCGGTCGAGGTCCCGGACATCCCGGGCTTCGTGGTCAACCGCCTGCTCTTCCCCTATCTGTTCAGCGCTGTCGATCTGCTCACCGAGACCGGGATGGCGCCCGAGGACATCGACAACTGCATGACGCTCGGCGCGGGCATGCCGATGGGCCCGATCGCCCTGCTCGACTACGTCGGGCTGGACGTGTGCAAGGCGATCGGCGAGTCGATCGGGGTGGTCGTGCCGGCCCGGCTGGTCGAGCTCGTGGACGCCGGGTCGCTCGGGCGCAAGACGGGTGCCGGGTTCTACGCGTACGAATAGCCCGGCTGGATGCCGGGCTGTGGAAACCGCCGAGCGCAGCGAGGCCCCAAATTGGACCTTGACCAACCTGAGAGGAAGTATTTAGGACGCGTTGATCTCAGGAGCGCACACTGCATACGCGACGTACCTCATAGCAGCACCTCCTCCCCAGAAGCACGGAGCCGGCCCGTCCCCAGCGGGCCGGCTTCTTTTTTGTCCTGGATATGGCGAAGCCGGCCCAGTTCGGGGGCCGGCTTCTCCTCTCCTCTCAACCACCGGGAGATGATCCGTTGAAGTCTCCGGTCGTTGCCTAGCGCGAAATGTAACGAATGCCGCGAACTCGTGGAGGCTCGTTGTCAGCGTGCTGCCCATGGGTAGAACCGGTGGGTTGAGCGAAGCCGCTGACAAGGCCGGCGACGGCCGCGATGAAACCGAGCTCGAGCGCGACGACCGCAACCTGGTCGAGCTCCTGCAGGAGGTCCGGGTCGTACAGACCGGCGTGCAGATCCTGTTCGGCTTCCTGCTCACGATCGCCTTCCAGCCCAAGTTCGAGAAGCTCTCGAGCTTCCAGAAGGCCGACTACCTCGGAACACTGGTCGCCGCGGCGACCACGCTGATCATGCTCACCGCGCCTATCTCCTGGCACCGGATCCTGTTCCGCCGGGGGGACAAGGAGCATCTGGTGGAGATCGCCAACCGCTTCACGGTCGTCGGCCTGGCCTCGATGGGGCTCACGATGGTCGGCGTGGTGATGCTGCTGAGCGACGTCGCGTTTCCATCGTGGCTGACCGCGCTGATCACGGCCGTCGCGGTGCTCGCCTGCTCGGTCCTCTGGTACGCGATGCCGCTGGCGCGCCGCCGGGCGCTACGCGACCGCTCGTCGCTGCCGGATTCGAACCGCCTCGATCCGGTTCTGCCGAACCGATTCGACCCGGATCGAAAAGCCGTTCGCTGAAATCGTGTCCCCTCGCTTGGGGAGACGTCCGAGCTCGGCGAACACGAAACCGCCCACTGAGTTGTAGGCGTCGGTGTCGACCGGGAGCTCGAGCCCGTAGTCCTCGAGGTCGGACACCGCGACGTGCCCGCGGACGAACCAGTCGCCGTTGGCCAGTCGGCGCACGGCTCCGGCGGCGGGATCGGTCTCGTCGGAGATCTCCCCCACCACCTCCTCGATGATGTCCTCGATCGTGACGATGCCCGCGGTGCGGCCGTACTCGTCGATCACGATGGCCAACTCGGTGCGCTCGCGCTGGAGGTCGGCCAGCAGGTCGTCGAGCGGCTTGGTCTCGGGCACGATCGGGGCCTCGCGGACGAGGGAGTCCAGGCGCGCGTCCATGCCTTCGTTCAGCATCTTCTTGACCAGCTGGTTGACGTGGACGATGCCCTTGACCCGATCCTGGTTCTCATCCTCGGTGACCACGAGGCGCGAGTGGCCGGTGGACACGCAGCGCTTCAGCGCGGCCTCGATCGTCTCCGAGACGTCGACGGTGACCACGGCGGGGATCGGGGTCATCACCTGCCGGGCCTCCTGCTCGTGCAGGTGGAAGACGCCGGTCAGCATGTTGGCCTCGCCCACGTCGAGCTGCCCGCCGGTCGAGGACTGGGCGATCAGCCGTTTGAGCTCATCCGGCGTGCCGCCCTCGGGTTCGGCCTCCGGGTCGGTCCCGAGCATCCGCAGGATCGAGTACGAGGACCAGTTCAGCACCAGGATGAACGGGTTGAACAGCCACCGGAAGAACTGCATCGGGCGGGCGATCCGGCGGGCCAGCCCCTCGGCGTGCTGGATCGTGTACAGCTTGGGGACGATCTCGCCGATGATGCTCTGGGCGACGGTGATCAGCAGGTAGGCGATGACCACCGACACGGCGACCGCCGCGGTGTGACCGAGAGGGCCGCCGATCAGCGGCTCAAGCAAGTGGGCGATGGCCGGCTCGCCGAGGGCGCCGATGCCGATCGACGCCATCGTGATCCCGACCTGGCAGGCCGCGATGTAGTCGCCGATGTCGTCGATCTGCGACATCGCCAGGCGCGCCCCCCGGAGTCCCTCCTCGGCCAGGTTCTCGAGCCGGGCGCGACTCGAGCGCACCAGCGCGTACTCGGCGATCACGAAGAACGCGTTGACCAGGACGAGCAGCCCGGTCAGGATGATGAACAGGGCTTTCACCGGTCGGGGGTCACCCGCGATGCCCGCGCTCGGGCTGCCCCGCACTCCGTCCTCGGTGGAGCGCTCTGCGTCTGTGAGCTGCTACTTCGGGATGGGTCGTCGTCGTTCATGCAGCGACGGGAAAACGGTAGCAGCCGCACCACACGGCGCCCGCGGTTTCTATTCTCACTGGTGTGCGCATCGTCAGCCTGATCCCGTCCGCCACCGAGACGCTCTTCGCTCTCGGCCTCGGGTCCGACGTGATCGCCGTGACCCACGAGTGCGATTACCCGCCCGCGGCCCTCGAGCTACCCAAGATCACGCGCGACGTGCTGCCGCCCGGCCTGAGCGCCGGCCAGATCGACGCCGCGGTCAAGGAACGCACGCTGGCCGGCCAGTCGATCTACGAGCTCGACAGCGACCTCCTGCACGACCTGCGCCCCGACCTGATCGTGACCCAGCAGCTGTGCGCGGTGTGCGCGGTCTCCTACGACGAGGTCCGGGCGCTGGCCAAGGACATCGAGACCCATCCGCGCGTGGTCTCGCTCGACCCCCATACGGTGGGCGAGGTGCTCGGTGACGTCCGCACCCTGGCTCAGCTCACCGACCGCAAGGACGAGGCGGTGTCGTTGGTGCAGGAGGCCTCAGCCCGGATCGACCGGGTGCGGTTGGCCGTGCGCGGCGCGCGCCGACCCCACGTGGCCGCGCTGGAATGGCTCGATCCGCCGTTCGTGACCGGCCACTGGACCCCGCAGCTGATCGAGTACGCCGGCGGCGAGGACGTCCTCGGCTTCGCCGGCGAGAAGTCCGAGGAAACGACCTGGCAGACCGTCGCGGCAGCGCAGCCCGACGTGGTGATCGTGATGCCCTGCGGCTATGACGCCGAGATCGCCCATCGCGAAGCCGAGATGCATCGCGACGACCTGGTCCTGGTCGGCGCCGGCGAGGTGGTGGCGGTCGATGCGGCGGCCTACTTCTCGCGCCCCGGACCGAGGATCATCGACGGACTGGAGCTGCTGGCCCACATCCTGCATCCGGAGCAGTTCCCCGAGCCGCCGGCGGGCGCGCGGGCGTTCACGGTCGAGCTCTCTGTCGTCTAGATCGTCAGGCCGTTGGGAGTGAGGCCGGTGCTGCCGGCCACGGCCAGAGCGCCGATCACGCTGGCCACCGCGATGACCAGGCACCCGGCCATGGCCAGCGCCGGCCTGCGGCGGCGCTCGTCGAGCTCGAGGATCAGCCAGCCGGCGAGCAGGCCGCCGACGAGGCCCCCGAGGTGACCGCCGATCGAGATGCCGCGCACGCTGAGCGAGAACACGATGTTCAGCACGAGGATGAAGCCGAGACCGCTCTGCCAGAACGGGATCCCGCGGTAGCGCGCCACCACGATGAGCGCGCCGAAGATGCCGAAGATCGCTCCGGAGGCGCCGATCGTCGGATATTGGGGCTGGAACAGCAACGATCCGAACGAGCCGGCCAGAAGCGAGGTCAGGTACACCACGACGAAGTTGCGGGTGCCGATCGCGGGCTCGAGCGCCGCGCCGACGAAGTACAGCGAGAACATGTTGATCCCGATGTGCAGGATCCCGTCGTGCAGGAACGCGCCGGTGACCAGCCGCCAGTACTGGTGCGTGCCCGTGTAGAACGGGAACGGGTTGTGCGCGGTCAGGGCCGGCCCGAACAGCGCGCCGTGATTCCAGACCGTCCCCCCTCCTCCGCCGCCCAGCGGCGCGCCCGCGCCGGTCTCGGCGAGGAACACGATCACGTTGATCAGGATCAGCGCCTGGGTGCCGCGGGGGAGGGCCGGCGTCGAGCGCACCCCTTGAGTGACCCGGGTGCGCTCCCGCGAGCATTCGGGGCAGCGCATGCCGACCGGCGTCGGGGTCATGCAGTCGGGGCAGATCGGACGCCCGCAAGAGGAGCACGACACGCCGGTCTCCCGGTTGGGGTGGCGGTAGCAGACGTCCATTACGCAGTCACCCAGATCACGCTATCAGCGGCCAATCCGGTTTCCGGGGGAATCGCGGGCGCGGTCAGCCGAGCTAACGGCGCCGGACGATCCGCCGTGCCTCTTCGGCGGCGTCCTGGAACGTGCGCTCGACCAACTCGACCACGTTGCCCGAGCGCTGCTTGCGCGCCCGGTGGCGCGCGCGCACCCGCAGCACCACCAGCGCGGTGCCGGCGCTCACCCCGACCACCGCGGCGGCAGCCGGCCGGACCCAGTTGCGCGGATCGCGCATGGCCGAGAGCTCCCAGGCATCGAGCTCCTCCTGGGCCAGCTCGGTCAGGCTGACCAGCGTCAACTCGAGCCGCACGACCAGGTCGTCCGGCGGGTCGACCGGCGTCAGCGCCTGGCGCAGCAGCGCCTCGAAGTCGGCCGCGCCACTGCTCATGATCCCGTTTCCCCGCTCTCGGTCGCGGCCGGCTCGATCGCCGCCGGCTCGGAGACCATGCCCTCGAGCTGGCGGATCGCGCGGTGCAGCAGCACCTTGGTGGCGCCGTCGGTGCGGCCCAGCGCGCGGGCGATCTCGCGGTTGTCCATGCCGAGCGCAAAGCGCATGATCAGCGCCTCGCGCCGGTCGTCGGGCAGCTGCTGGACC
The DNA here is from genome assembly GCA_963834625.1 of uncultured Solirubrobacterales bacterium. GTDB lineage: Bacteria > Actinomycetota > Thermoleophilia > Solirubrobacterales > Solirubrobacteraceae > Palsa-465. The sequence continues at coordinate 138,323 of CAWICM010000004.1, forward strand.
CCGTCGAGGATCGCCTTGAGCTGCTCGCGACCCTCCACGAGCGACTCGGTCGTGTGCGGCGCCGAGATCAAGTCCGCGTCCTCGATACCCGATTCGGGCTTGCGGGAGCGATCCCGGTAGAAGTTGGCCGCCAGGTTGTGGGCGATGCGGATGAGCCACGGGCGCAGCGGCCGGCCGTTGGCCTCGCGCAGCGCCCGCTCGAAGTGGCGATAGGCCTGCAGGAAGGTCTGCTCGGTGAGGTCCTCGGCATCGTGATGGTTGCCCACGCGGTAGTAGCTATAGGAATAAACGTCCCGCACGTGGGTTCTGTACAGCTCGGTGAAGCGAGCGTCGACCTCCGCCTTGCCACTGGGTAGTCCGTCTTGCACCACACGCGCAGCCTAGTCCCAGTCACGCCGCGCGGATGGAAGACTTGCGGGTGGGCCGAGGCGGCTCGGTCACCGTCGCGGTCCACTGCTCGGGCGCGATCCGCCCCTCGATGAGCGCGGCCAGGCTGTCGAGCGCGGGCGTCTCGAGGTGCGCGTTGCGCGCCACCGTGGCCAGCAGCGGCGCCGACTCGACCGCCTCGGCACTCTGGCCCAGCGCGCTGTCGATCTCGGCCGCCGGCACGCCCTGGGCGAGCAGCTCCCCGGCCCGGCGGTTGAGCTCGTTTGGCGAGACCGCGCTGGCCACCAGGTCGCCGGCTCCGGCGAGTCCGGCGAACGTCTCGGGCTGCCCTCCCTGCGCGCGTGCGAGCGCGTCCACCTCGGCGAACACCTTGCCGGCGGCGGCACCGGCCACATTCGGGCCGGCGATCGAGGCGACGGCGGCGGCCAGCACGGCCACGTTCTTCGCCGCGCCGGCGAGCTCCACGCCGGTCACGTCGCCGGTGGCGGTCACGTCGAAGCCGGCCGTGCTCAGGGCATCCGAGAGCTGGCGGCGGAAGGCTCGATCGACCGAGGCGAGCACCACCGAGGCGCCGTGCTCGAGCACGCCGGCCGCGTCGGCCGGGCCACCCAGCGCGGCGACCGCTCGCGCCGCGCAGCGCTCGGCTACGAACGCCGAGGGCAGTGTGCCGAGCGGCGGCACGAGTCCCTTGGACAGGACCAGCACGCCGGCGCGGCGGGGGATCCTGTCCCCGTGGGCGGCCATCACCGCCGGCAGGGCGCGGGCGGGCACGGCCAGGCAGAACAGGTCGTGGGTGTCGAACTCGAGGTCGGCGGCCCTGGAGACCTTGATGGCGCTGGGGAGGTCTATTCCCGACAGGTGGGCGTCGTTGGTGCGCGTCGCCTGCATGGCCTCGGCCTGCTCGCGGCTGCGAGTGCCCAGCTCGACCTCGAACCCGGCCCGCGCCAGCAGCACGGCCATGCTCGTGCCGGCCGGGCCGGCGCCGATGACCGCGGCCCGCCGGATCGGCGGCATGCCCCCCAGCCACTCCCACTGGAGCATCACCATTGGCCAGATCCGGTCGGTGACCGCGCCGGCGAGCGCCGGCGAGGCGTCCTCGACCTTGGGGAAGTGCAGCACGCGGCCGGCCCTGAGGCGCACCTTGCGCGGCCGGATCCGCCAGCCCCTGCGGATGTCCTCGGTGCCGATTATGGCGATCGGAACGACCGGGGCCCCGGTCTCGAGCGCGAGCCTGCCCACGCCGCGCTTGGGCCTGCCCAGCGAGCCGGGTCGCGTACGCGTGCCCTCGGGGAACATCAGCACGATGTCGCCCCGGTTCAGGATCGCTTTGGCCGTCTCGATCGTCTCCCGATCGCCGTGGCCGCGATCCACCGGGAACGCGCCGAGCGCGTTCAGCACCCAGCTCAGGATGCGGCTGTAGCCGAACAGCTCCTTCTTGGCCACGTAGTACACCGGCCGCCTGGTCATCGTCCCGATCACGAACGGGTCGAAGAAGCTCCGGTGGTTGGCGGCCAGGATCACCGGGCCGCTGGAGGGGATGTGCTCGCGGCCCATCCGCTTCATCCGCAGGTAGAAGAGGAAGAACGGCGTCAGGATCATCCTGACGATCAGCAGCACCACACGATTGACCCCTTTTTCCCTCGCCCGGCGGTGCAGCGCTTCGTAATCCATCGCACTTTGGCGTACCCGCCCCGGCCCTGCCCGTTACAGTTTGGCCCCCTTGAGCAACGGCACCGTCACCACCCGGACGCTCAAAGGAGCCCTCGCCGGCGGGGTCGCCGCGCTCGTCTGGGCGATGGAGCAGCCGCTCGACAAGCTGGTGTTCCGCAGCCGCTACGACGACGTCGAGCTGCTCGGCCGGGCCGTCCGCCCCGGGCCGGGCTGGTACCGGATCGGCCTTCTCCTCCACGCCCAGAACGGCGCCCTGTTCGGGGCGGCCTACGCGAATGTGGCGCCCGGATTGCCGATCGCACCGGGTCTGCGCGGCCCAGTCGCCGGGGTCGCCGAGCACTTCACCCTCTGGCCCCTCGTCGGCCTGACCGACCGCTTCCATCCCGCGCGCGACCAACTGCCGGTGCTGAGCGGCAGCCGCCGCGCCTTCGCCCAGGCCACCTGGCGCCATCTGCTCTTCGGCTACGTGCTGGGCGAACTCGAGCGCCGGCTCAACGCCGGCGAGCTCGGGCCGCCCGGGCCCGCGCCCGACTACGCGTCCAACGGCCACGGCTCCCTCGAGCGCGCCGTCTCGGCCGTGCGAGACTGAGCGGCACCCGCCCGCCTAGCTCAACTGGTAGAGCACTTCACTTGTAATGAAGGGGTTGGGGGTTCGAGTCCCCCGGCGGGCTCTGCCGAAGTGCTGGTAATCGGCGCTTTTGGTTGTTTCACCGTCACGTTTCCGCGGAAACGCGTCCCCAATATGTCCTGGGCTACGAACGCGCCGAGCACCACCGGCGAAGCTACAGCAGCCCTGGGTTCCCCACACATTCCGCCAGGAGCTCGGTGGCGGATGGACCCTGCGCTTCGGACCCTTCCGCGCCATCGACGTGGCCGCCGCTCTATCCGCATTCGTCTACTGAACTGCCCCCAAGCAGGCACCTGAACCAGGACGGGTCTTCGGCGTCGTCTGTCTGTCCGTCTGAGGGGGCGACCCAGCGAGGAGTCCTGAGGGCGAGAGGATGCGGTGTGCATGCGAGTGTTTCGCTTCGGGAGGGAGCGGCCTGCCACGCTCGCCGCGATGCTGCCGGTCTACCTGTGGGCGGCCCGTGCTCTGCCGACGAGGATGTTGCCGCTCGTGTCGCTCGCGAAGCACAGCTTGGCTGTGGGGCACGAAATGGAGGTCAACGTGTTGTCCCCGTCGATGTGGATCGCCGTCCACGCCCGCTTGCTGCCCGCTGGGTTGGTGCTCTCCACGACGTTGCCGAGCTCGTCGATCGCTACGCACAGCGAAGCTGACGCGCACGACAGCGTCGAGGAGCTGAAGTAGTTGCCCACGTGAACGTGCTTCCAGGCACTGGCCGGGCCCGTTGGATGTGTCGAGGTGAAGATGTTGCCGCCATTATCGAGTGCGACGCACAGTCGCCGGGTTGGGCAGGAGATTGCGTAGAACGAGGATTGCGGACCGACCCCCGCGACGATCGGGCTTGTCGTGTCCACGTGCGTGACCTTCCAGGAGTGCTTGCGGGCGGGGTGGATGGAGCTGGCCACATTGCCCCGGTAGTCGACGGCGACGCACAGATGAATCGATGGGCAGGAAATGCTGTTCAGGTGCCCCGAATCGACGTAAGCGCCGATCCAGCGGGACGGATTTGTCGGCCGTGTCGAGGTATCGATCCCTTGTTGACCGACCGCTACGCAGAGGCGCGATCCGACGCATGAAAGACTGGTGCTGAGACTGAGCGCGTCGTTCTCGGCGGCGTGCCAAGACTTCGCACGAGGGCGCATCGAGGTGATCTGGGTCGCAGCCGTCTCCCCGTGTCCCCCAGCGGTTTCGTCGAGCCCAATGCATAACGCCGCCGATCCACACGTAAGCTCATACGTTTCATGTTCGAATCCGGGTTGCGCGTAGACGTGCGTCAGCTGCCAGCGCGCGTGCGGGCGGGTCGGGTTGACGGCGGTCAGCAAGCGTCCCGCGCTGTCGAGCCCCACGCACAGGGCTGCGGTCGGGCAGGAGATAGAGAGGTTGTCGACGCCAGGCAGCGCGCTCAGCATCCACGATGAGGCGGGCCCGGTTGGGTCGGTTGTGGCGCCGACCCGCCCGTGCGCATCCGCGAGCACGCACAGCGCGGCGGACGGGCACGCGACTATGGCCCCGACCGGCCTCGAAGGCAGGCCGGCAGAGCTAGGAGGCGGCTCGTCGACGATCGCGGGCACTGACCACGCCGGAGCGCCGCCGGTCGGGTCGGTTGACGTGACAAGCTGGCCGATCGAATCGATGACGACGCACGTCCCGTCGACCGAGCACGACACGCTGGACGGTCCCACCAACCCGAGCGTCTCGGGGGTCGACCACGCCGCCGCGCCGCCGGTCGGATTGGTGGACGTAACGATCTTCCCATCCTGATCAACCGCGACGCACAGTTGGGGCGAGGGACACGACACCCCCGTGAACCCAGCCGGGTCGATCACCGGCGTCGCCGACCACTGACTCGGGTCCGAAGGAGCGGACGAGGTCAACACAGCGCCCGCGAGATCAACCGCCACGCACAAAAGATCAGACGGGCACGACACGCCCGACACGATCCGGTTCGGGTCGACGACGGCAGGCGTCGACCAAGCCGGCTTGGCCGCGCCGGGATCCGTCGACGTCACGATCCTGCCCTCGTCGTCGAACACCACGCACAGGCTCGTCGACGCACACGCGACCGGCCGGAAGCTATGACCGACGTCGACGCTCTCGCGCCGCCACGCGCTCGAACCACCGGTCGGATCCGTGGAGATGCTGACGCCACCGCCGAAGTCGACGGCCACGCACAACCCGGCCGATGCGCACGAGACCGCGTTGAGCGGCTCGGCCGAAATCACCGCCTGACGCCAAGACATAGCCCCCGCCGTCGGATCGACCGAGGTCACGACCTCATCCCCGCCGACCCCGACGCACAGCGACACCGACGGACACGAGAGGTCAGCCATGGAAGGCTCGCCGAAGGGTGCCCCGCGGTCCGCCGGACTTGGCGCCGACCACACCAGCGCAGGCGCCAGACGCGCCGAGGCCGCCGAGCCACCCACCCCAATTCCGGCCAGCGCCAAAAACGACACGACCACCACTGCTCGAAGACTCATCAGCGGCCCTCCCAGACTCGCCCTGCCGCCACAGCAACCAGCATGATCCACACCCGGAAACGCTCGGCGCCAGCCAAAGTTGCGATACCCCGGCGCGCGACGCTTCCGTCGCGAGCGTCCGCGCCGTGGGTGCGCGGGCCAGCGCTGAGAGTGCTCAACGAAGGTCCCAAGCTTAGGCCACGACCACCGACCTGACATCGTCGCGCATCGGCGGCGGTGCGGGGGAGGCAGAGGTCGACACCCAGGGCGAGACGCTCAATCAGGCCCGCGAGATGGTCAAGGACGCGATCGCGCTTGTCCTCGACGAGCGACGGGCGCGCGGCGAGGCGATCCCGCCGACCGGCTGGGCGCCGGTCGAGTCTGTCGAGATCGCTGAATATGTCCCGACTCGGCAATTCTGAGGCGCTCCAACCTCTCTTAACTAGAGAGAATCGCCCGTACGTACGGCAAATGCCCTGCAAATAGGCGACGCTGAAGTTGTTTCACCGTCACGTTTCCGCGGAAACGTGTCCCCAGGACGCGACACCGAGTTTTCCGGACGCACGAGCCACAATCATCGAACGCGTGCGTGAGGCCGAGAGCGCTTGCGCAGAAGGCGATGGCGAGCAAGATCCCCCCGGCGGGCTCTCCCGAGGCCCCGCGGTCTCGTCGATCACGCTCTCGACGACGAGCACGGCGTACACGTGATCGATTCGGTCTTTCCATTCATTCAGTACCTCACCTTACGGGTCGACCGCGATACCGTCGGCGAGGTCGCTGCGCGTGTTCTCGTCGATGAGGTCGGCCGCTTGGCGACCTTGGTATGCGACGCGAGTCGTGGCGCGATATTGACCGTGTCTCCGACGCACGTGTACGTCGCCCGCTGCTCCGTCCAGGTGTAGCCGGCGACGGCCGGCTGGGCGCTCCTTGCGTGCGCCGGGCTGTTGTGAGCACGTCACAGGCCGCTGATCCGCGACGGGAGCCTGCGCAAGCAACCGGCCTCCAGAGGGAGGTTCTCGCGCCGGCTCCCCGGAATCAAGCCGATCAGTCAAGTGGCGTGCCCGCCACTCGTGATCTCCACACAACCTGCGGTCAACGTTCGAGAAGCGCCTTTAGCGAGTAGGTCGTCTCCATCGGAAACGGCCCCTGAGCGGTCGCCATCACGAACCGGCGACCGGGATCGTTTTCGCGGACTTCGTATGTGTACTCCAACGTGCGGCCAAGAAACTGGGCGCGAAACCGCAGCTTGGACCCAACGGCCAGGAGCGGCGGGGTGTCCCATTCGACGGACTTGATGTTCTTGTACCAGGCCGTCGCGTTGCTGGGATCGGCCGCGAACGCGGCTACCTCGTCACGCGGTCTCGCGATCTCGATCTCAGTCACTGACGAGGGGTTGCTAGTCGTCGTCGCTCGCTACGCGTATCGGCTGCAGCTGCAGTAGCTCGCCGGGCGGATCGCCGCGCAGGAGCCATTCCCTTCCGTCTCGCTGTACGACTCCCCGGCGTGCCAACTCCGCAAGGCAGGTGCTCACGCTGGGTCGGCGGGCGGACACGAGGTCGGACAGTATCGAGTGCGTGAGCCGAAGCGGGACGCTGACACCGTCGGGTCGGACGCGCCCCCAGCGGTCCGCCAGGTGCCAGAAGAGCATGTGCAAGCGGAGCTCGACGCGGGCGTGATGGGCGATTGCCATCGCGGTGGCGAGGTTACGCGAGCGTTCCAGCGCCTTGGCGACGAGTTCGCCGGTCAGCTCCGGATAGCGGGCGAGGCGGACGGCGGCGCGCCTGTCGAGTACAGCGATTCGCGTCGGTTCGAGTACATGCCAGCCCGTGGTGGGCGAGAGCGTCGACTGCGCCCCTTCCCCCTGCCACGGCCGGAGGAGATCCCCCTGACCGAGGAGCTCGGCCCCGAATCCGCCGCCGACCCCGACGCGGCGGATGAGCAATCCGTGCAGTACGAGCAACCCGATCCCGTCCGGTGTCATGTTCTTGCGCTGCCCTTCCCAGCGGCCGCGAGCCAGGTGCACCACCGGCGCGACGCAATGCTCGATGGCGCCGGCCCGATCGGCCGGCGCCACCGCCTCAGCGAGGTCCGAGTCCTCGGCCAGGAGATGGCAGACCCGCGTCGAGACGGAACCCGACGTTGAGCGCGACGGGGGAGGCTTGGCGGCAGAGGCGGCAGCTGGCGTATCGGATTGACTACCGTTGCCGCCTCCACGACAAACCCCGCTCGGCTCGGTGACGCGATTCTGGTCAGGCGGCTTACCGGATTCGGGGCTCATGAAGGCGCGGACGGTTGGAGCCATGCCAACGGTCCTACCTTCGAGATGTGCGACACGAAGGTCTTCCCGTGCCCGAGGCGCCGCCGGCGAAGGATCGCCTCAGCGTATCTGCACGCGCCCTTGGCCTCCGCCTGAGGGCTCGGCTGCAGCGTTCGCTGATGCGAGGCTCGGGCGCCCTGACGGTTCTGGCGCTGCTGACCGGTGTTGGCGCAGGCGCCGGCGCGGTGGCCTTTCGGTTCCTGATTCTCGGCTTCACCTACGTATTCACGGGTCACCGCGACTACAGCGCGGCCGGGCACGCGTCGAATCCGTTGCTTCCGGGCCTGGGCATCTGGTTCGTGGTGGCCGCCCCCGTGGTCGGCGGGCTCCTCTACGGTCCACTGGTCGCCCGGTTCGCTCCCGAAGCCCGGGGCCATGGTGTCCCGGAGGTGATGCTCGCGGTCAACCGCGCCGGCGGCCGGATCCGGCCGCAGGTGCCCGTGGTGAAATCGCTCGCCTCGGCGCTTTGCATCGGCAGCGGTGGCTCGGTCGGACGCGAGGGGCCAATCGTGCAGATCGGGTCGGCCCTGGGCTCTGTGATCGGGCAGGCCAGCCGGGTTTCGGAGTCTCAGCTCAGGCTGCTGGTCGCCTGTGGCGCCGCGGGTGGGATCTCGGCCACGTTCAACGCGCCCATCGCCGGCGTCTTCTTCGCGCTCGAGTTGATCCTGCGCAACTTCGAGACACAGTCGTTTGGGCTGGTCGTACTGAGCTCGGTCATCGCCGACGCGATCGGCCGCGCCGCGTTCGGAAGCCGCGCGTTCCTATCCCTTCCCGCCTTCAGCTTCAGCTCGCCGCTCGAATTGGTTCTGTACGCGGGGCTGGGCCTGCTCGCGACGCTCGTGGGAGTGGCGTTCATTCGGGTTCTCTACGCCGGCGAGGACCTGGCCGACCGTCTGTGGCGGGGGCCGGAGTGGCTGCGGCCGGCAGTCGGAGGGATCCTGTTGGGCCTGCTGCTGCTCGCGGTGCCTCAGATGTACGGGGTCGGCTATCCGGTGCTCGAACGGGCCGTCGCCGGCCACTACCTCGTCCCGGCACTCATCGGGCTCCTCGCCGCCAAGCTGCTGGCCACGAGCCTGACGATGTGGATCGGAGGCTCGGGCGGCGTGTTCGCCCCATCTCTGTTCATGGGCGCGATGCTCGGCGCGACGTACGGCGCGGTCGCCCACCACCTGCTGCCCCATCTGGCCGCCGCGTCGGGCGCCTACGGACTGGTGGGGATGGGAGCCGTGTTCGCCGCGGCGGCCCGCGCGCCGATCACCGCGGTGATCATCGTGTTCGAGCTAACCGGCGACTACAACATCATCCTGCCGTTGATGTTCGCGATCGTGGTGGCGACCGCGCTCAGCAATCGGCTCACCCGCGACACGATCTACACGCTCAAGCTTCGTCGGCGCGGGATCGACATCGACGCGCCCAGGGCGCGCCGCCTGATGGCGAGGACCTCGGTGCTCGAGGCGATGGGACCCCCGCCGCGGCCGCTGAACCTCGAGCAGCCGGCGTCGGAGATCATCGCCCGGTTCGCGGACGAGCGATCCGACTCGCTGCCGGTGACCGACCCGACGGGAGCCCTGCTCGGCGTGGTGGCCGCGGTCGATCTGGAGCAGGCGGTCACCCGCGACTCGAGCCAGCTGCGCATCGCGGCGGACCTGATGCGCGAGGCGCCGACGATTCGCCCGGAGGACGCGCTCGAGGACGGCGTGGCGGTCCTGGCCGCGGGCGATGACGAGGGGATACCGGTGACCGATGCCGATGGTCGCCTCGTCGGATGGCTGACCCACCGTCGCGTGCTGCGTGCCTACGGGCGGCAGGCAGGACTCGAGCTAGCCGCGAGCGGTCACGCGAGCGAACCTGTGGTGGCTGATCCGACAGCGGTTGCGACGTGACGTGACGTGACGTGCAGCCAGCGCGATCCCGGCTACATCCGTCGGCCGATATGTGTTAGGTCACGAGGGAAACACGGAGCGGATCGCGGCCAACCAACTGCTCGCGCGGTCTTCTGCCGCCGTCTTTACGGCTCCTATGGCCAGCTTGGCGTAGTCGTAGGCGGCCTCGGGCCTGGCGCGGACGGCCGCGTCGAGAGCCTTGGCGTCCTCGCCGACGAGGATCCGCCAAGCGCCTGATCGCACCCCGTCGAGGATGATTGTGGCTGCGGCGGCAGCGGTGAGTCGCGCCTTCTCCCGGAAACCGGTCTCTATCCGCGCGGCGCTCAAATCCTCGGGCTCGGGGGTGCCGTGGGCGCGGCGGGTGTTCGCAAGGATGTCGGTCCCGACGTGCCCGGGCATGACGAGGGCAACCCGGACCTGTGGCGCATTGGTGCGCAGGTCTTCGATCAGCCCCTCGGTGAAGCCTTTGACCGCGAACTTGGCCGTGGCATAGGCGCTGTTCGGCATACGGGGACCCAAACTCGCCCAGAAGCCGTTGACGCTGCTGGTAGTCACCAGCACCCCGTCGCCGCTGGCGATCAGCAGCGGCAGGAACGTGCGGGCGCAGTAATACGTTCCCCACCAGTCGACCGCGAACGTGCGCTCCCACTCCTCCCGGCTACTCGTGATGAAGCTGGCGCCGCCGCCGATGCCGGCGTTGCTGAAGACCAGATCGACATGATCGGCAGCGTGCTCGCGCAGCAGCTCGTCGCGGAACCCTGACTTTGCCCGGCCAGCTGACGGACCAGCTCGCGGCCCATCCCCGAGCCTCCGCCCGTCACCACCGCAAGCTTGCCCGCAAATTCGTCCACAGCCATGCCTCTCTCGATCGTGCGTCGCCCGCCACTGAACACCTACGGAGCGAGTTCAGGGTTGCGTTCCCTTCGTGGCCAGACGGCCATCGCGCAACGCCCCGAGATCCACGTCGTCGAGGCTCGTGACCACGATGTCGGCGTGTGCCGCGGCCAGGAGCTCGGCGTCGTCCACACGCGCGATGCCGATCGCCGCCATGTGGCCGGCCTTGGCGGCCTGCACCCCGGCCGCGGCGTCCTCCATCACCATCGAGTCCTCGGGCGCGGTCCCCAGCTCCTGCGCCGCAGCCAGGAACATGTCCGGGTGAGGCTTTCCGTGCGCAAAGTCTCTCCCCGAGACGTCGGCGTCGAAATAGTCCAGTAGCGTCAGACCCGGTCGCACCGACGCCGAGGTGATCCCGTTCTCCTCGGCGAACGTGTCGAGCCGGATCTGGCTCAGGAACAGCTGGGCGTTCTTGGACGAGGAAGCGGCGGCGGTGCGGATCCCGGCGTCCTTGACGTGGATGATGAAGCGCAGGGCGTCGGGGTATGCGGTGAAGTCCCCGGCCTCGATCAGGCGCACGACCATCGCCTGCTTGCGATCGGCGTATTGGGCGAGGCGGTGGTCGTCGTCGTCGTCGGGCACGTGGAAGTACGCGAGCGCGGCGCGGGCGCCGTCCATTCGCGGCTTGCCCGACATCTGCTCCTCGTAGACCCGGGACGTGAACGCCTCCGGCGACCAGGTCGTCTGATCACGGATATCGCTCCAGTCGCTCTCCATCAGCTCACGCAGCGACTCGCGCCAGGCCTTCTGGTGCGGCGAGTCGACGAGCACTCCGTCGACGTCGAAGATCGCTCCCTGGAATCGTGTCGACACGCGGGCTCCTCTCTAACTGTGGACGTGCTGCTCGACGCTTCGGCTCGGCTGCAACTCGAAGGTGTAACGGTCCCCGGGGCAGAAGTCGCGAACTTCGTCTCCGACCCCGACCTTGATCGGCCGGTTGACGCCTTCCGGATGGGCCGCCAGCGTGAGCTTGTGATCGGCGAGTGTCACCACGAGCGGGGTCCGCCGGAACTGCATCGAGAACGACAGCCCGTCGATCTGCGCCGGCAGCCGGGGGTCGAACCGAAGCACCCCGTCGCAGACCTGAGTGCCCATGTAGCTGCGCTGGACGAGGTCGAGCGTCCCCGCCATCACGCCCACATGGATCCCCTCCTTGGTCGTCCCGCCCTGAACGTCGCCGATGTCGCTCTTGAGGGCTACGAGGAACCGCTCCCAGGAGCTCTCGGCGTCCAGCGCGGCGAGAACGCCGGCGTAGGCGACGTAGCTGAGCGTCGAGCCGTGCGAAGTGCGACGGTCGTAGTAAGCGACGTTGTCGCGTGCGGTGTCGGGGCCGTACTCGTAGCCGAGGCGCTCGAACAGCCGCTGGAGCTCCTCGGAGGAGAACAGGTAGAACAACATCACGGTGTCCGCCTGCTTGGCGAGCTTGTAGCGATCGGGGTCATCGCCCTCGGCGCGCAGGATCCGGTCGAGCCGCTGGATATTTCCGTACCTGGCCCGATAGGCATCCCAGTCGAGTTCCTCCAGCCGGTCCCAGCCTTCGAACTGGCTGATGATGCCCCCGTCCTGGAACGGCACGAACATCCGGCGGCTCATGTCCTCCCACGTGCGCAGCTCGTCGTCGCCGAGCCCAAGCTTGTCCCTGAGCGCTTCAGCGCGGCTTCCGGGTAGCAGCGAGAGAATCTCCTGCGCGAGCTCGCACAGCCAGGCCACCATCACGTTGGTGTAGGCGTTGTTTCGAAGGCCCCCTTCGGTCGCGCCTGGGTACTTCTCGTGGAACTCGTCCGGGCCCATCACCCCGTGGATCTCGTAGCGGTCGCGATCCGGGTTGAAGTGCGCGATCGACGCCCAGAAGCGGGCGATCTCGAGCATCATCTCCGCGCCATAGTCGCGAAGGAACGCCAGGTCCTGGGTGGCCTGGAAGTAATGCCAGATGTTGTAGAAGATCGCGGCGTTGACGTGGCGCTGGGTGCGGCTGAGATCCGGCTCCCAGCGGCCCGTGAGCGGGTTGAGGTGGACTCGTTGCGTCTCCTCCTTGCCCTCACTGCCGCTCTGCCACGGGAACATGGCGCCCCGGAGGCCCGCCTCGTGGGACGCCGCACGCGCCTCGTCAAGGCGCCGGTACCGGTACATCAACAGGCCCCGAGTGACCTCGGGCATCCTGTAGTTGAGGAACGGATACACATACAGCTCGTCCCAGAAGACGTGTCCGCGGTAGGCCTCGCCGTTGAGTCCGCGAGCCGGAACCCCGGCATCGATGTCGGCGGTCTGATGCGAGCACACCTGTAACAGGTGGCAGGTGTGCAGGCGCAGCAGGCGCTGCACCTCGCTGTCCGCTTGCACCTGCAGATCACACACCCGCCAGAGCTCCTCCCAGGCCGACCGATGCCGCCCGAGCTCGGCCTCGAAGTCCCCACTGCGCCCCGCCGACGTGCCGGCCCTGGTCAGCGAGTCGCTGGTCGCCGGGTCCCGAGAGGTGGAGAACACGACAAGCTTCTCCAGGCGGACTGCCGCCCCCTGCCGGACCTCGAACGCGAGCACCTGCTGGATGTAGTCCTCCGTCTGGTACAGGCTGCGCTCCACCGTCACCGGGTTGGCGCCTTCGAAGACGCGGCTCCGTGCCGCCTGGCTGATGTAGAGGTTCGACTGCCGGGTCTGGACCTTCAGCGCGATTACCTCGGGCCCGAACGTCCGCGGTGACACCGGATCGAGGTGCCGCCCCTCGAGCTGCTGATAGCGGGCGACCCCGCTGTTGGTCACGCGCCCGTCGAGCGCGCAGACGACCTCGACCCGCCCCGACCAGTTCTCCGCGGTCACCGTCCACTCGATCGCCGCGTGGTGGACGTCAGCCATGCTGACGAACCGGCGGCTTTGCAGCCTCGTCTCACGTGAGCTGCGATCGCGGAAGCGGAGCTCGCGCAGGACGATGTCGTTGCGGATGTCGAGCTCGTGGCGGTAGTCGAGCAGCTCGACGTCGGCGAGCCTGATCGCGTCCTCGCCCTCGATGCGCAGCTTGAGCACCAGCCAGTTGGGAAGGTTGACGAGGTCCTCGTTGAGCACGGGCAGTCCGCCCAGGATGGTGGTCTCCCGGTTGTAGACCCCGTGCGCGTACGTGCCGGGGTAATGCACCCCGTCGGCATCCTCCCACTCGGCGGTGCCGCGAGCGCACAGATATCCGTTGCCGGTCGAGGTCAACGCCTCGCGAAGCCCCTCCTGATCCGGAGCGAAGCCTTCGTAGGTGAGCGCGAACGCGTCCATCATCGTCTTCCACATCCTGCCGAGTCGCCGATCGAGGATCGCCCGCAAGCGTCGCAGCGGGCCGCGGCGGTGTCAATCCGAGCGGGCCGCGGCGACGATGGTCCCCGGTCTGTAGTCGGCCAGCGGCGGGCGCTCGTGCACGGTGACCTGAACGACGGCTCCGTCCTGCCACGGGCGCAGATAGTGACCGCCGAGTACGGCGCGGCCGTCACCGACCCGGCGCTCGACGGCGGCGAGTATGGCGTAGGCCATTTCGCCGAGGGCGCGGAGGGGCTGGTGGCGGTTATGGCGCACCCCGAGGTGGCACTCGGCGAGCGCGTCGAGGCCGCACCGGCGCAAGGCATCGATGAGCACGGCGATCTCGACTCCGTAGCCGGCTGGGAAGGGAATCGCCTGGAAGAGCTCGCGACGACCGGCGAACTCCCCGGCAAGCGGCTGTAGGAAGCCGGCGAGTCGCGGCTCGTAGAGGTTGAGCAGGGGCCGCGCCATCAACTCAGTCACCCGTCCCCCTTCGTGTGGGAGCTCCAGGCTGCCGCGAACGAGGGGGCGCTCGAACGCGCCCTTGACGAGGGCGAGGTCTGCGTCGAGGAGGAGCGGGCCGATCAGTCCGCGGAGATGGTGGACGTGGGGGTCTGGCGTGTCCCCGTCGAGAAAGCACACGATCTCCGCCTCGGTCACGGCGAGGGAGCGCCACATCGCATCACCCTTGCCGAGTGCCGGCCCGGCCTCGGCGAGCACCTCGTCCTGCTGGACGACGCGGGCGCCGGCTGCCTCGGCAACCTCTGCGGTCCCGTCCGTCGAATCACAGTCGATTACGACGATTTCGTCGACGAGCCCGGCCTGGGCCAGTGGACGAACCGTGCGCGCGAGCACACCGGCAATCGTCGCTGCGCACTCCTTGGTTGGGATCACGACGGCGATCGATGTCTCGCGTTTGAGCCGCTTCAGACGGTCGATGGGAAAGTCGGTTGCGTCATAGCGGCGGCGTTCGAGCCACGTCGAGACCTCAAGATCGACCGACAGCCCCCGCCGCGCTCGCCCCGAGCGCCGCGCCGAGGTATAGACCCTGACATCGGAAGCACGCACGACCGGAACACCGTGCACGGCCAGACGATTGGCGAACGCGGCATCTTCCAGCGCGCTGAGCGACTCTATGCCGCCGACCGACCGATAGACGGCCGCCGTTATGCCGAGCGACGCGCCGGCGAAGTGGTGATGCTCGGCGCCGGGATCGATTCGGCGCACGCGCTCGAGTCGCCGGGCGGCATCGTGCTCGCGGCGGCGCAGGACGCCGTCGGGAAGCTCGCGCCGCTCGGCGGGGTCGAGCTCGACTCGGCCGGCGACGACTGGTGCGCCGGCGCTGACGTGGGCGAGCTGGCGCTCGAGCCAGCTCGGTGCCGGGCAGGTGTCGGCATCGGTGGATGCGATCAGACCGCCGGGCATGCCGGCGGCGACGAGCCGTTCGGCGGCGAGATCCATGCCGAGCCGGCGCGCGGGGCCGCTGCCCAGGCCGGGTCCGGAAATTAGTTGGAGGGTGAGTCCGAGGCGCTCGGCCGTGCCCTCGGCCACCTCCTCGGTGGCGTCGTCGCACGCGTCGAGCACCACGATCGTCTCGAAGCTCGAGATCGTCTGTGCGGCGAGCGCCTGCAGGCAGGCGGCGATGCGGTCCTCCTCGTTGCGCGCCGGGACGACGACGATCGCGTCTAGCGCCATGGCGCTCCGCGGGCGATGAGCTCGGAGCCGCGCTCGTAGTCTTCGTCGCGCTCGTGCGTGAGCACGCCGACGATCCGTCCCTCGAGCCCGTACCAGGCGGTGAAGGCACCGTCTCCATAGTCCTCGAACCGGGAGTCGTCAAAGCCGTCGCCCCACGCGGCGTACTTGAGGACGTGCTCGCCGATCGTCGACCAGAAGCCGGGTACGGCGTCCCAGCGCGCGTCGGCTCCCGCCGCGTTTCGGCCGGCAACTTCGCCCTGACCGAGCGCGTCGCCCCAATGCTCAACGCGCAGATGACGCCCGGCGGTGGCGTTCAGGGCAAAGGCGACGTCGCCGGCGGCGTACAGGCCCGGCTTGGCGGTGCGTTGGTGGGCGTCGACCGGTACGGCGCCGCTCTCGAGCTCGATGCCGGCCGAGACCGCGAGCTCGACGCGCGGCGCCACGCCGCCAGCCATGACGAGAAACGGGGCCTGCGCTTTCGCGCCGCCGGCGGTGACGATGAAGCCGGGTTCGATGCTCTCGACTGCAGCACCAAGGAGTAAATGGACACGCTCCTCCTCGAGCCAGCCGCGGATCTGCTGCGCCGCCTCCTCGCCCAGCCGCGCCCCGTTGGGCTCGGGCTCGTCGGAGATCAGCGTGACGGGGTGGCCGCGCCGGCGCAACGAGGCGGCGATCTCACAGCCGATGAAGCCCGAGCCGATGACGATGACCGGTTCGCCGTCGCGCAGGCGCGCGATCAGCTCGCGGACATGATCGAGGGCGCGGATGATCCGCACGCCGGGATGGTCGGCTCCGGGCACGGGGATGCGAGTCGGCTCGGCTCCCGTGGCGAGCAGGGCGTCGCGGTACTCCAGCGACCGGCCGCCGGAGATCATGACCTCGCGCTGGTCGGCGTCGAGGCTGACCGCGCGGCCGCTGATCAGTGAGATCCGCTGCTCGCGCAGCCAGTCTTCGGATTCGAGCGGGAGCTCGTCCTCGCTCATCTCACCGCGCAGTAGCTGCTTGGTCAGCGGCGGTCGGCTATAGGGCATGCGGTGCTCGTCGGTGACGATCGCGACGCTGCCCTCACCGCCGGCGTCCCGATAGCCGCGGGCGGCGGCGATGGCGGCGGGACCGCCGCCGATGATCAGCCAGTCGTAACGTTCGCTCACCGGCGCTCCAGGACGTCGAGTCGGTAGTCATCGGTGTCGGCGCGCTCGACTGCTCCAAGCCAGGGCTGGCGGGCCAACGTCGCGTGGACGTCGTCGGCGCTCAGCGGCCGCTCGGAGCCATCCGGCCGCCAGTGAACCGCGACGAGCCGCGCTCCGGGTCGCGTCTGTTCGCGGACCCGCTCAAGCGTCGCGTCGAGCTCATCGGCGGTCAGGTAATAGAGGATCTCGGAGGCGACGACCAGGTCGTAGGGGCCGTCCGGGATCGCACCGGGAATCGTGCCTTCGAGGATCTGGACGCCGGGCGTGCTTGTGAGACGCCGGCGTGCGATCTCGACCGCGGTTGGGGCGGCATCGATCGTCGTCAGGTCCCGGCAGCGCGGGGCAAGCGCCGCCGTGAAGACCCCGATCGAGGCGCCGAGCTCGAGCGCGCGCGCGAATGGGCCGGGCCCGCAGGCGGCGAGCGTCGCGGCGTACTTGTCGCGCTCGTAGTCGCTCGTCGTGTAGTCCCACGGATCGGGGTCGGCCTGATAGCGCGCCTCGAAATCGCTGAGGGTCATCCGGCTCATCGGTCGGTCAGGGCGGCGTTTCCGGCCCGGGCGAGGAGCGGGTCGAGCCGGTGCTGGAGGAGGAAGACCTCGAGGTCGCGGCGTGCCCGATCGAGCGCCTCGGCACGGGCAAACGGCCCCGACCCGCAGGCACGCGCGGCCTCGTCGAGCAGCGTTCGACAGGCATCGGAGATCGCGGCCCGCGCGTGAAGCGCGACGGCGGGCAGCTCCTCGCTGACCGCATCCATGGCGGCGGCCGCGTGCTCGAGCCACACATCGATCGTCCGTTGGGCGGTCAGGATCCGCCCGGCGGCCAGGGCCTCGAGCTCGGTCCCAGACGGACGCGCAGCGAGCGTGTCGAGCGCGGCGGTAACCGCGGTATCGGCCATCCCCGCCCAGCTCGCCGCCGTGCGCACCGCGTCGCGCGAGAACCACGGGTGAGCCGACAGCGCGCCGGGCACGCCGAAGCGGGCGAGAACCGGCGCGTCGCGAAAGACGACGCGGTGCGACACCGACGCGCGCAGACCGTGCGAGCGATACCACCCCGTGTCGACCTCGACGTGCGCTTCGTCGGTCAAATCGATCCACACGGCGCTCGGGGGCCCGTCGCCATCGCCGGCAAGCACGAGTGCCCGGTGCAGTCCCCCGGCGCCCGAACAGAACGTCTTGACGCCGCGGAGAACCTCCCCTGCTGCCGTCTGGACGATCTCGGCTGGAGGTCCCTCACCGGGAATCGGGCTGCCGCCCCATACACCCCCGCGCAGATGCCCGGCCCGCACGGCGGCGAGCTCGCGGTCGCGCAGCTCGGGTGGCGCCTGGACGGCGAGGCGCTCAACCGCGTTGATGTGGCCGTCGAAGATCCGCCCGACCGAGCCGTCGGCAGCGGCGACCCGGCGGACGAGCCCGAGCTCCTCGTCGGCCGGCGGGCGGGTCGTGCCCAGGCGAGCGTTGAAGGAAAGCGCGCCGCCCTGCTCGAGCTGGGCGACCGCATCCTCGGGAAAGCTAGGGACGGCGGCGCAGTCGCGCCGCGCCGCGCCGGCGGCGACGTCACGCAGGACGTCATCGAGCCGGGAAGCGTCGTCTCGCTTGAGGGCGGTTATGACAGGGTCTCCAAGCTCAGGCCACTCTCGCGAGCGAAGTCGATGACCCTCGCGGTGTAGACGACCGTCTCACGAGCGTCAACGCGCCGCGCCCCGGGACCAATCCCGTCATGGGCGAGGACGATCGCCTCCTCGAGAAGACTGTCGCGCGTCGCGGCGAACATCGTCGCCGCGCTGTCCCCGCGCCAGTCGTGCGTGTCCACCGTCCAGCCCGTGAGGGTCAGGCCGTGGGCGTCCGCGACCCCGCGCGTGAACGGCGCTTTGTCCCCCCAAGGGGGCCGCCAGCGCGCAGGCGCAATGCCAAGGCCGGCAAGCCGCTCGAGCGCGCACTGCGTATCGGCGATGAGCCAGGCCTCGCTCCGCGTCGAGTGGCGGACATGCTCATCGCAGTGCAGGCCGATCTCGTGCCCCTCTGCCCGCATGCGCATGACGAGGTCTGGATGCGCGGCAGCCCGCGGCGCGATGGGAAAGAACATCGCCCGCGCGCCGGCCGCCCCGAGCACGTCGAGCACGCGAGGCGTCCACACAGGATCGGGACCGTCGTCAAAGGTCAGGATCACGCTACAGCTCCTACCCGCCTCGGGCGACCGAAAAAGGCGCGATGAACTCGCACGCAGCGAGTGCTCGCGGACGCCCTAGACGTGGGCTTTGCCGAATCGGGTTGAGTGCGGGAAGATCATGCGGCGATGGGCGAGGTCAATCCAGAGGAATCGCTCGAGATCAGTCGCGGCGTGTACAAGCGACTCGGCGATTGCACGGGTTCGGAAATCGAGTCGGCAATCGGCTTGATCGCCCAGAGGCGGATCGACCGGGCATGGATCGCTGAGCAGGCGGCCGGACCCGATCGGGGCGAGCTGACGATCGCCCGCCGCTTCTTCGCTAACGCGACGGACGCCGAGCGGGATCTCATCGCCTACTGGCAGATGGTCAAACTCGTCGAGGAAGCACACCTGCGCTACACAGGCGCGGGCGATGCTTGACCGCCGCCACCGGAAGCTATAGACCGCGCGTCCCTAAAGCCTATGGTTCTGGGGGCGCGGGCTCCACGAGTTCGAGTGCGCCGAACCCGGATACCGGTCCGTCCAACAGGAACATCTCAACCGTCAGATCGGGCTCAACGTGCGCCTGGCTGAGGAACGCGAGCACCTTGCGGTCGGTGAGCTCCTCGATCATCTCGCTGTAGCGGGCTTTCATCATGCGCTGGAAGTCGCGGCGCATCTCGAGCACGCGCTCGGGCTCGCCGCCTTCCATCATCGTGCGCTCGATCGCGGTGAACCCGTCCGAGAGCACACACACGATCAGGTTGTCGAGCACGTAGGTCTTGGCTTTGATCGGTCCGCGCCCGTAGTGCTCGCGCATCAGCACAACGATCCGATTGGTGATCTCGGAGAGCAGCTTGCCGCCGGAAAGCGGCCGGAGCCCGGGCTCGCCGGGTTCGCGGGCGCTCATAGCCCTTCTCCTGGTGCTGTCCTTCGTGCGGTGCTGCTCACTGGTGCTGGATGCTTCGCCGTCTGAGGCGGCCATGAGGGCGCGACCTCAATCTCGAACCGCGAGATGCGCCGAGATTACCCGAACACCGGTGTCGAGGCGTCGTTGTATTCGGTCGGGATCCCGGTAGTCTCGATGTTCGAGGTCTGGCCGCGGCGTCCGCGGGCGGCGTAGCCAGGCATCAGCGCAGGAAACGAGGCGCGCTCGCGGCGGCCAGTGGCGGCATGCGGGGGTGTTAGAGGGACATCAGCCCTGTCATGGGAGTAGTCGCGACGAGCCCCTGATGCATGATCAACGACTTCACCAAGCACACGTACAGATGAAATCCCCCACGTGCACGCGCGGAGCACGGCAAGGTGATCGCTTGCACGGCCCAGTGCGACCGGAGGGCGGGCCCATGAAACCAATGCTGGAGGCACATGATGGCGGGTGTGAAACGCGGCGAGGATGAGGCCGAGTTCTACCGGGAGATCGTTCGACGCGCTAAGCGGGTTCGTGAGCGCGCCGCTGAGTCACTAAGGCTGTCCCGCCGGTTGCGCAAGACGCAAGGAAAGGCCGGGTGCCCGCCGGGTGCCGCGCCGAGATCTCGGTCCAGGGACTGAGCAGCTCGCTCCGAAAGCCGGAGAGTTCCGCGCTTACCGGAACCACGCGCGAGAATTAGGGTGAGAACGCGCGCGCGTTCAATCGGCTTGGGAGACCCACCCGGCCGGTGGGGTGACGCCGATCGCTCAACACGCCGACCCCGCGGTCAAAACCAGTAGCCCATGCCTCCCGCCTCGTGACGCACTATGCGCCGTCGGTGGCATCCGGGCGTGGGGTGAAATCTGGGCCGCAGGGCCAACGCACTCACTACTGTACTTGCATTTCGCGCGTTTACGTGCGCGGACCTCAAAAGTTGGCGCGGTGATGGGCGCACTCAGTTGTTGGCCGACGCCCACCGAACCTGTTCGCATCGCATGATCAAGCGCAGCTCGGCAGACGAACCCGGACTGGGCGTGACTTTTGCCCGGGGGCGAGTATGGTGGGAAGCATGGAGGAAGAGGACATTCGTGCGCTGGTCAAGCGACTTGCTCGCCCTCACGGCTCCGGCGGGGCGGTCATCGAACGCGCGGCAATCCTGGCGGAGGCCGCCGACTTCACGTCGGTCATCGCCTGGATCGCGAACCACGACGGGGAGCCCGAGGCCAGGCTTGCGCCTGGTTCAACGGGCGGGCTGCACGGATCGCGGGTCAACGACAGGGCCGGAGAGCAAGGCCGCCCCCCGCTCCGCTACGTGCTACCGGCTGGAACCCTGAACTAGACCGCCGCACCGCTCGCGTGGGGTTAGGCCGGGATGACCGCCGACACCCGTGGGCAACTGGGTTCACCTCTGTCGCGCGCGCACGTAATTCCGAGCCCGGAGGTCGGAATGTAGTAGGATCATGGGTGCGCTCAGTGAGCTCTCGCTCTTCTCGCTTTCGGGGCGGCGTCTTCTGTCAGAAGGGCAGAGAGGCGGTTGCCATGGGCACCGCACCAAAGAAGTCCCGTGCCGCGAAGCAGCTCTCGCGCCGTGCCGCCGTCGCGAATGCGCCGGCGTCGATGGAGTTCCTGATCTACGAGGACAACGGCGGTTCTTACCACTGGAGGCTCCGTGCGGGTGACGGCGCGATTCTCGCGCAGTCGGAGGGCTTCGCTTCCTACGACGATGCGGAACGAGCCGCACAGCAGGTCCGCGGCGGTGCGGTTTCGGCGCGGTTCGAGCCCCGCGCCGTTGCGGCGGCGCCGATTGATCTCAGTGCGCGCCGCGTCGCTCCGAACGACGACTCGGATGCCGAGCGTTGGTTGGATGAGGGCGGCAACTCCGGCAGCGACCCGGGTGACGAAATGGCCGGAGCCACACTGACCACGGCTTCAGGTGGGCACGGCCTGCCGAAGAAGAGCCGTCGGTGACGCCCGCCGCGCGTCATCTTTGCTGCGCCGATTGCCGGCTCCGCTTCGCTCCGGAATTGGCCGCTTACATCATCGCGTGCCCCGAATGCGGCGCCCCGCCGCAACCAATCGCGAGCCTGGAGCTCACGTTTGGTTTCCGTCTCATCGGACCACGGGACCTCCCGCTCGAGCTGCCCTACGCCATCGCTCGCTCGGTGGCCCTTCCCGAGCCTGGAGCCCTGCGAGGCAAGGAGGTGGAGTAGTGGCTGCCTCCGAGGCAACCGTCCTGACCGAGAATGCGCAGCTCGCGGGGATCAATGCGGACTACGAGCGGCGCTATGGGTTCCACGACGCTGAGCATTACCTGTACAAGGCGCCCAAGGGGCTGAACCGGGAGATTGTCGAGAAGATCTCGGAGTTCAAGTCCGAGCCCCAATGGATGCGCGACTTCCGCCTGAAGGCGCTCGCCCACTTCCTTGCCCGCAAGCAGCCCACCTGGGGCTCCCCCATGCTGGCCGAGCTCGATTACGACGACATCCGATACTTCGTGCGCGCCTCCGAGACGCCCAGCCGTTCTTGGGACGACGTGCCCGAGGACGTCAAGCGGACCTTTGATCGCCTCGGAATTCCCGAGGCGGAGCGGAAGTTCCTTTCCGGCGTCGGGGCCCAGTACGAGTCAGAGGTCGTCTATCACCAGATTCACGAGGACCTCGAGAAGCAGGGCGTGATCTTCACCGACATGGACACCGCGCTGCGCGAGCACGAGGACATCGTGCGTCAGTACTTCGCGACGGTCATCCCGCCCAACGACAACAAGCTCGCGGCACTGAACTCGGCGGTGTGGTCCGGCGGATCGTTCGTGTACGTCCCCGAGGGCGTCCACGTCGACCTGCCGTTGCAGGCGTACTTCCGGATCAACACAGAGAACATGGGCCAGTTTGAGCGCACGCTGATCATCGCGGAGCCCGGCTCATACGTTCACTACGTCGAGGGTTGCACCGCTCCCACATACAGCTCTGACTCGCTCCACTCGGCGGTGGTCGAGCTGATCGCGCTCCCAGGAGCGCGCATCCGTTACACGACGGTTCAGAACTGGTCGACCAACGTCTACAACCTGGTCACCAAGCGCGCCGTCGCGTATGCCGATGCCACGGTCGAGTGGGTCGATTGCAACCTCGGGTCAAAGCTGACAATGAAATACCCGAGCATCTACCTGCTCGGAGAGCGAGCCCACGGTGAGGTCCTATCGATCGCATTCGCAGGCGCCGGCCAGCATCAGGACGCGGGCGCCAAGATCATCCACGCCGCCCCGAACACGACCTCGAACATATTCGCCAAGTCGATCTGCAAGGACGGCGGCCGCGGCTCTTACCGGGGTCTGCTCGAGATAGCCAAGGGCGCCCACGGCTCCCGCTCCAAGGTGGTCTGCGACGCGTTGCTGCTCGACGAGCACTCGCGCTCAGACACCTACCCCACCATCCGGATCGGCGACGACGACGTCGACGTCGGGCATGAGGCGACCGTCTCCAAGGTCGGCGACGACCAGCTCTTCTACCTGATGTCGCACGGAATCGGCGAGGAGGACGCCTCGAAGCTGATCGTCAACGGCTTCGTCGAGCCGATCGTCAAGGAGCTTCCGATGGAGTACGCGGTGGAGATGAACCGCCTGATCGAGCTCCAAATGGAGGGCTCGATCGGCTAGCGCGGCGTTGAACGCCTACGTCCGCGCCCGGGCTGGCTGAGCAGCGAGGTCGGCCGGCGCCGATCCGGCGGTGGACACGCCGAAGGGCTGCTTGAGGTTCGCCTGTGCGAACGTGACGAGCTTTCCGCACTCCTCGTCCCACAGCTTGAGCCGAACCGTGCGCACCGCATCCCACAGCGAGAGCGTCGGGACCTGATGGAAGACCGGGTTCTCGTCGTGAGCGCGTTGCAGGTTGTAGTTCGGAATGCGTGCGTTCAGATGGTGGACGTGATGTAGGCCGATGTTGCCCGTGAAGAACTGCATGACCTTCGGCAGCTTCAGGTAGGAGCTACCCCGAAGCGCCGCGTCAGAGTAATTCCAGTCATCCGCGGCCTGCCAGTAGGCGTCTTCGAACTGATGCTGCACGTAGAAGAGCCAGATGCCTACCGAGCCAGCGAGAATCGCCGAAGGCGCCCAGACGAGCAGGAAGCTCTGCCAGCCAATCAACCAGCAAAACCCGCCGATGACCACGAGGAGCACGACATCCATGCCAAGCACGCTGTGGCGCATCCGCGGACGCTGTGACCGGGTCGCAATGCGCGGCCCGACCATCATCGCAATCACCGGACCGAGCCCGAACATCACTACGGGGTTGCGTGTCAAGCGATAAGCGAGACGACCTCGCCGACCCCGCTCCCGGTATTCAGCCACGGTCAGCGTGACGATGTCCCCCACGCCCCGGCGCTCGAGGTCTCCCGACGTCGCGTGATGGATCGCATGATCGTGGCGCCAGCGCTGAAACGGCGCCAGCACGAACAGGCCCATGAACCGGCCGACCCAGCTATTGGCGCGCTTGGAGGGCAGGAAAGACCCATGCGCGCAGTCGTGAAACACGACGAACGTCCGCACCAGGAAGCCCGCGGCGGGAAGCGCCAGCGCGAGCGTCAGCAAGTACGAGACGTCAAGTGCGCGATACATGAGGGCGCGACAGGGCCAGGTAGGCCACGACAGAAGTGACGATGTCGAACACGCTCCGCCTGAGGGAGGGACGCGCGTGGGCAGCGAGCCTTTCACGCACGAGCCGGCTTTCCGATGGAAGCAAAATGAGCGCTCCGATGAAGGGGTTGAAGTTGCTGGGCGCAACACCCCCACGGCCGCCATCAGGCCGCCACGGGCGCAAGCTCCTCATTGGTCGAAGCAGCCCGGCCGAACAAACGCGGTCCCGCCAGCTTGCCTCGAGAGCCGATCCTAGCGGAATTTGGTCGACACCTCGGTCGGCTCGTAAGCGAGGTTACGGCCCGGTCATCGCAGAGGGTGCGGCCGTCCGAGCCGGAACCAGACCTTCGTGCTGCCCGCGAGGACTCCCCATTCATCGGCAAGCTGCTCAACGATCCGCAGCCCCCAGCCGCCGTTCGCTCCAGGCTCCGGACTGGGCGCAACGGCGACGTTCCCCTCGTCGGCTACCTCGATTCGCACCGTGCCCACTTCGACGTCGATCCGGAGCGAGATCGCTCCGACGCCGTGCCGCACAGCGTTGGTGACGAGCTCCGACACCATGAGCGCGGCGTCTTCCCGCTGCTGAAATCCGAGCGAGGTCGTGCGGCCGTTCACGAGCCGGCGAGCGGCGCCGACCGAATCAGGCGAGCGCGGCAGATCTGTGTTCAGCGTGTTCATCACGCGTCACCCACCTCGATCACCTCCAACAAGGAATGTTCGTCGCTCAACTCGCATACTCGTTCCGTTAGCCCCTACGCGGTCGGACGAAGCGACGATCCGCGGGCCTTCTATCGCGGTGTGAACGAGCCGAGGCGGCGGCCGAGGGCGCCACGATCCAGCCTACTCCTCCAGCCACCGAGGAGCGCCGGGTGCTTCAGAACTCGACCAGGATCACGACCAGCAGCAGTAGGCCGAGCACCACGCCGGCCGCGCTCATGATCAGCAGCACACTCTCCTCGGGGTGGCTGAACCGGCCGCGCTGGACGGCCTCGCGCACCTCGCGCTGGCGACGGAAGCCGTACGCGATCGCGCCGATTCCGATCAGCGCATATCCGACGCCGAGGATCGCGTAGGGCCAGCGTGGCTGATGGGTCAGGCTGGGGACGATGCGTCCGACGCCGATCGACGCGGCCAGCGCGGTGATCCCGGTCCGCCACCAGGCCAGGTAGGTCCGCTCGTTGGCCAGGTGGGTCCGGCGCGTCGCGTCCCCCGTCTGATCGACACCAGGACCACCCGGCGCGGGATCTACTCCCTGTTCCGCATGCTGCGACGCCGGCGTCATCGGGGGTCGAGCCTACCCGTCCCGGTCGCCCGAGTGGGCCCGGATGCGAGGCGGCCCGAGCGCGGCGGCCTGGCGCCCGCGCGGCCCGCACGCCGGTCATCGCGGTTGCGTATCCGGGCGGTACCGTTTCAAATGGCTACACGGTTGAGAGGTTTGAACCAGTTGACGGGATCGGTTGTCGAAGGCCCGCAGCACGCAGCACACAGCAACCGATCCGGGTCGTGATCGCCGAGGACACGTTCCTGAGTGCGATCGAGCGGTCCGCGCAGCGCCGCCTGGTCCTCGATTCCCCCCGCAGGGGCGCGAGATACGATCGCGATCACGTTGACTGAACCTAGTGCTCGATGACCGGCGCACACGTGAGCGTCGGGGCGCCGGGAGCAGCGCCCGACGCTGAGGAGGCCCTGAGCCTGCTCCGAAGATATGAGCCGGTCGCTCGTTTCACTCGGGGCGAGCTGTTCTTTCCTACCGCGGTGGGACCGTATGTGGGCCAGTGCAGCCTCTGGCGCCGCGACCCGGACGGCGTGAGCCGGTGTGTCGTCGCGGCCGGCGAGTTGGCGCTCGAGCGGCTCGGCGAGGACGCGTCTGCCTGGCGAGACCGGCCGTTGTCGCTGCGATTCGTAGCGGCCCCGCTGAACCGCGCTGCTTATCGGGGCTGGCGACGGGCCCAGCGAGAGCGGCTGGTGAGCGGAGCCCGTTTCACGACGACGGGCATGCTCGGTCGACTCGTCGAAGCCGGCTTCAGGGCTTCTCTGCTCGTCCGCGGAACGGTTGCGGCCGGGTTGACGGCGGCGGCCGAGATCGCCTACCGCGAGCGCCTGGAGTCCGATCGGATGACCTACTACGGACGGGTCGTTCGTTCAGGCGGCTACCTGTGCCTGCAGTACTGGTACTTCTACGCGATGAACGACTGGCGCTCGACGTTCAGCGGCGTCAACGACCATGAGGCCGACTGGGAGATGGCGACGGTGTATCTGGCGGAGCGCCCGGGAGCACCTCCAGAACCCGCGTGGGTCGCCCTCTCCTCGCACGATCACACCGGCGACGACCTCCGGCGGCGGTGGGACGATCCCGAGCTGAGGCGCGACGGCGACAGCCCTGTGCTGTTTCCGGCAGCGGGGTCTCATTCCGGAGCCTTCGTGCCTGGAGACTATGTGGTCTCCGTCGACCCGCCGCAGCTTCGAAAACCTCTCGCGGCGGCTCGCCGGGCACAGCGGTTCCTGGCGCCGTGGCGGGACGAGACGCGACCAGGCGCCGGCCTCGGGATCCCATTCATCGACTACGCGCGTGGCGACGGCAGGACAGTTGGGCCAGGACAGCTCGAGGGCTGGACGGCGAGCCTGATCGACGACGACACGGAATGGGTGCGGGATTACCGAGGGCTCTGGGGGCTCGACACCGAGGATCACTTCGGAGGCGAGCGGGCCCCGGCGGGGCCGCGCTACGAGCGCGACGGAACGATCCGTCAAGCGTGGGCGGACCCGGTGGGGTGGGCCGGCCTCCAGAAGGTCTCGCCCGGCGATCACGAGGCGACGGAGCTGCTGCGAGCGAGCGTCGCCGCGCTCGAGCGCAGGCTCGAGGAGGCCGACGAACGAATCGCGGGCGAGCGCACCGTACTCCGGCGCGCCGCGGCCGAGGTCCACTCGCTCGAGCGGCATGACTTCGCTCGGCAGCTCGTCGAGTCGCGGCGCGTCGAGTTGTTGCGCCTCGAGGCCGACTTGCGCCGCGTGGTCGCCGAGCGCGCCGAGCTCGCCGAGGAGCTGCACGCCCATCTCGATGAGCTGCGCCGCCCCTCGAAAGCGGCTGCGCCGCAGGCGCACCTGTCCACGGGTCACCTGCCACGCAGCGCCGAGCAGCGGCGACGCACTCGCTTTCTTCGGGTGTGGGCAGCGATAAGCACCCCGCTGTTGCTGGGGTTGGTGCCGGTGATCCTGCTGGCGCGGCCGCTCGCCCTGGTCGCCACGCTCGGCGCGGTGGCCCTGCTCTTCGCCGGCATGGAGGCTTTCGCTCGACGGCGGCTGTTGTCTTTCATGGCCAGCGCTGCATTGCTGCTGGCGGTGGTTGCCACGTTCGCAGCGATCGTCGAGCTCAGCCAGCGGTATTGGAAGCCGGCGATCTCGGCGGTATTTGCCATCGCTGCGCTGGTGCTCCTCGTGGGGAACCTTGGCGATATTCAGCACGGCTGGCAGCGCGGGGGGTCAATGGGCGAGCAGGCCGGCGAGCCGGCGCCGGGCGAGAGCGACGAGCAGTCACCCTAGGGGGCGCGCGGCGAGGGTCACCGTCGCGGTCGAGCTGCTGCCGCTTCGTTCGTAGCCGATCTTGACTTGGTCGCCGGCTCGTTTGGTGAGCGTTACCGCCACTAGCTGGTCGGTGCTGAGGGCCTGGTTGCCGTCGATCGTGGTGATGACGTCGCCGGTGCGCAGTCCCGCGGTGGCGGCTGGGCCGCCGGGTGTGACCGAGGAGACGAACAGGCCTTGGGGTTGGCCGCCCTGACCGGTGGCGGTGGCGGACAGCGGCTCGGTCTGCACGCCGATGAACGCGTGGGTGGCGGTGCCGGTCGCGATGATCTCGTCGGCGACTTTCGTGGCCAGGTTGACCGGGATCGCGAAACCGAGCCCGATGCTGCCCCCGCTGGCCTCACCGGAGGGGGAGGGAACCGTCGCCCCTGCCGTGGGCACGCCCACGAGATCGCCCGAGCAGTCGACGAGCGCGCCCCCGCTGTTGCCGGGGTTGATGGCCGCGTCGGTCTGCACGGCGTCGATCAGCAGCGCAGTCGAAGACCCCTCGCCGGGGACGTGAACGGTGCGGCCGAGCGCGCTGACGATGCCCGCCGTGACCGTGCTGGACAGCCCGAGCGGCGCTCCCAACGCGACCACGGGTTGCCCGATCCGCAGATCCGAGGAGTTTCCGACCGAGATCGTGCGCAGATCCGACTTCCCGCTGACCCGGATCACCGCCAGGTCGGTGGATGGGTCGCGCCCACGATCGTCGCCGACGCCGAGGTCCCGTCGTTGAACTGCACCTCGAGCGCCCCGCCCGGGACCGCCGGTGTGATCACGTGGTTGTTGGTCAGGATGTAGCCGTCCGAGCGAATCACCTCGCCGGAGCCGACCCCGCTCGACTCGCCGCTGCCGGCCAGGATCGTGACTACCGAGGGAAGCTCGTCCTTGGCCACGTTCGTGACGTTGCAGGTCGCGGCGGGCGCCGGTGCGGTGCTGGGCGCACTCCCGGTCGCCGATACGGTGGTGGTCTTACTCGAGGGAGAGTTGATCGCGTTCGCGATCACGCCGCCGACCACCCCGGCGGCGAGCAGGATCACGATGATGCCGAGGGCGAGCGGTGTTCGGTGCTCGCGGGGCATCACGGAGCGAACGTGTCGCAGTCGCTCGGCTTGCCGGACTCGAAGCCAACCGTCAGCCAGTGCTGGCGCTGAGCCGAGGAGCCGTGGGTGAACAGTCCGGGATCGACGACACGTCCCGCGCTGCGCTGCTGGAAATCGTCGCCGATCAGCGCCGCGGTCTTAAGGGCGTCATCGAGCTCGCTCGTGGTCAGCTCACCGCGCGTGTAGACCGAGTGAGCCCACACGCCGGCCAGGCAATCCGCCTGCACCTCCACCCGGACCGAGCGCGCGTTCTTGCCGGCTGGATCCGCGGCGTCGGCCGCGCCGATGCGGCGATCGATTCCGAGGAGGTGCTGTACGTGGTGGCCGAATTCGTGCCCGACGATGTAGGCCTGGGCGAAGCGGCCGACGCCGGCCTGGCGGGCCAGGAGGTCGAAGAAGCCGACATCGAGGTAGATGCCGCGGTCGGCTCCGCAGTAGAACGGGCCGGCGCCCTCCACCACGCCGCAGCCCCTCGAGTGAACCGTGCTGGTGAAGAACACCAGGTGGGCCGGCGCGTACGTCGCATGCGCGGCGGCGAACTCGTCGCGCCATAGCCGCTGGGCGTCGGCGAACACGGTCTCGAGATAGGCACGGTCGACCGTGGTCGTGGTGGACGGCGTCGGCGGGGGGCGGGTTGGAGCCGGAGCCGTGGGCAGCGAGCCGAGCTCGGTGCCGACGATGTCCGCCGGCGTCGTTGCCGTGTCCGCACCCGCCGTGCTGGTTGCGGAGGTCGCGGTGGTGGCGGTGGTCGTGGTGGACGAAGCCGCCGTCGACGTGCTCGCGGTGTGGGTCGAGCTCGATCCGCACGCTGCGGCCAGCAGGGCGCACCCCACACCGATCGCGAGCAACCGACCGCGCGCTGACTCGCGGGCTCTTCTCACGGCGGCGCGCCACGCGCGGCGCGGCGCCGGGCGATGAGCCAGCCGACGGCAATCCCGAGCACGGCGCACACCACGATCACCACAATCATCGGGATGTGTGCCGTCGTAAACACGAAATGCACTCTCACCGACTGACTGTTCAGCACGGCGAACAGCGTCAACAGCACGGCGAGCACCGCGGCGGCGATCATCCTTGCTTGCGCCTTGCGGTCTGCCGCCGGCGTCCCGTGCGCGTCACCGGGCTGTTGTCCGATCGTGGTCATGACCCCAGGCGGTTCGGCCCTACCAACAACACGGGCCGCTCGTGTAGGCCGAGAACTTCGCGTGCGACCGAGCCGAGCAGCA
Organism: uncultured Solirubrobacterales bacterium; assembly: GCA_963834625.1. Lineage (GTDB taxonomy): Bacteria > Actinomycetota > Thermoleophilia > Solirubrobacterales > Solirubrobacteraceae > Palsa-465. Next base: position 168,286 of record CAWICM010000004.1, read on the forward strand.
ACGTTCCTAACGTCGAGCGCTTGCGCTGGCCCATCACGATCAGCACCGCGTCGCGCTCCTCGGCGAGCGTGGCGATGATCTCCGACGTTCGGCGCTCGGCGACCATGCTGAGCCCAGTGGTCTCCAGTCCGGCCTCGCACGCGGCGCGGACCCCCCGCTCGAGCAGATCCTCCGCGTCGGTGATTCCCATGATCGGCGCGTCCGGCCCGCTCCACCCGGTGAACGGCCCGCGCGCGGCCTCAGTGGGAACGTACGCGAACAGCACAATGGCCGAATGGCCCTGGCCGAGGATGCGACCGGCGTGCTGGATCGCCTGCGCCGCTGCGTCCGAACCGTCCCAGCACAGGAGCGCGGGCCCGTCGCCGGAAGACACATCACCCACCGGCTGGCTCAGCTCGCGGCTGCGCCGGCCGCCTCCCGGCTCTCGAGGACTTCGCGCAGTCGGGTTTCGGCCTCGTCATCCAGTGAGGTCTGGAGCACCTCGCCGCCGTATTGGCTGATCTCGGGCAGGACCTTGTCCGGAGTGACCTTGCGTACCAGCACGATCAGCGCCGCGCCACCGGCGGGAAGCTTCTGGCCGAGCTCGCGCATGAAGTTGTCGTTGACCCCGGCGTCGGCCATCGCGCCCGACGCCCCTCCGGCAGCGGCGCCGATCGCCATCCCGAGAAGCGGGGCGAGGAAGAGGAAGCCGATCAGTCCGCCCCACAGCGCGCCGCCCATCGCGCCCCGGGCGGCGGGACTGTGCACCTGGTGCAGCTTCACCTTGCCGTTCTCGTCGCGGTCGACGATCACGGCATCCTCGAGCTCGATCACGTGCTCGGCGGTCAGCTGTAGGAGCCGGTCGCGCACCTGCTCGGCGGTGTTCTTGTCCGGGTACGCGACGGCAATCAGATTACTCACGAATCTCTCCTCACAATTTGCTCAGACGTGGACCGGGTACGCGGGCGACACCTTGCTCGCGACCCGCTACTCGACTCTAGGCGACACCGATCCAGGCTCCGCTTGATACGGATGCCCGCACCCCGAGCGCGGTCGTACCCACCCCCAAGTTCACTAGCGCAGCAGCGCTGCCATCAGAGCAGCGGAATCCGACCTTCGACGGTGGTTCCTTGCCCCGGCGCCGACGTCACCTCGACCTGACCACCGATCGCATCGATTCGATCTCGCAGGTTGATCAGCCCAGAGCCCAAGCGAGCCGAGTCCGGGTCGAACCCAGCTCCATCGTCGCGGACGCGGAACCGGAGCACCTCGTCGGCGATGCTGAGGTGGATCGACACGTTTGCGCCGGGGCCCGCATGCTTGGTCGCATTCTGCAGCGCCTCCAGGCAGCAGAAGTAGGCCGCGCTCTCCATCGACCGCGGCGCGCGCGGCATCCCATCTCCGTCCACCGCGACCGGGATCGCCGAGTGGCGGGCCACCGACACGAGTGCGGCGTACAGGCCGTCGCTGGCGAGCAGGGGCGGATACAGCCCATGCGCCAGCTCGCGCAGCTGCTCGACGGCGGCGTCGAGCTCGTAGCGGAGCTCGTCCAGTCTCTCGCGTGCCGCGCCTGGGTCGCGGTCCAGGAGCTCTTGCACGAGCCCGAGCTCCAGGCGAATCGCCATCAGCCGCTGCTGTGCGCCGTCGTGCAGGTCACGCTCCACGCGCCGGCGTTCGGCGTCCCGGGCCGCGGCGACGCGACGCTGAGCGGCGCGCAGATCGCTGAGCAGGGCGCGCAGCTCGCCCTCGAGGCGCTCGCGCTCCTGGATCTTTCCTCGGGCCGCGGCGGCATCGATGCGTGCGCGCGCGTTCTGGAGCGTGGCGCGAGCCCGGGCGAGGAGCTCGGGGGCGCCGAACGGCTTGATGATGTAGTCGTCGGCGCCGAGTTCGAGCGCGTGGAGCGTGCTGTCCGGATCGGCTCGCGCCGAGAGCAGGATCACCGGGACATCGCGGGTCCGAGCGTCCCGGCGAAGCTCGCGGATCAAGCCGAAGCCGTCCAGGCCCGACATCATCACGTCGCTGATCACCAGGCTGGGCGGGTGACGCAGCGCCAGCTCACAAGCCGTGCCACCGTCTGGGGCAAGCGTGACCAAGAAGTGAGGGGCGAGCAGCCGGTGCAGATATTCGCGCATGTCGAGGTCGTCCTCGGCCACCAACACGCGCGGACGGTGCAGCGTGCCCGCGCCCTCGCTGGGCCCCGGTTCGAGCGCGTGCTGGGAGGGCCAGGTGGTTGTGTCGGGTCTGGCCCCACCGCTGGCCAGCCATCCCTCGGCCTCGGCCACGAACAGCGAGGCCGACCACCGGGCCTCCGGGGTCAACGTCAGCCGCTCGTCGCCGAGACCGCGTAGGCGTCGCCTGCGCGCCAGCGGAATCCGGACGATCATCCGAGTCCCCTCGCCTAGCCGGCTCCGCGCCTCGGTCGAGCCTCCGTGGACAAGCGCCAGCTGGCGTACCAGAGCGAGGCCGATTCCGGCTCCCTCGTGGGCGCGGACGCGTGGGTCCGGGGATCGATAGAAGCGGGAGAAGACATCGTCGAGATCCTCCGGCGCGATGCCGATTCCGGTGTCCTCGACGGTCAGGCACAGCTGTCCGTCCTCCCGGCGGGTGCGCACGTGGATAACGCCCTTCGGGGTGAACTTCAGGGCATTCGAGATCAGGTTCGAGACGATGCGCTCCCATGCCTCAGGATCCACGCGGACCGGCGCGGGCAGCGGCGGGCAGTCGACGATCAGCCGCAGACCGGCCCGCTCGACCGTGGAGCGGAACATGGCCGCGATCTCGCCGGTCAGCCGCGCGATGTCGGTGTCCTGAAGCGCGCCGATGGTCTCGCCCGCTTCGAGGCGCGAGAAGTCGAGCAGCGCGCCCACCAACCTGAGCATGCGAAGCGCGCTCCGGTGGGCGACCTGGATCGTCTCGCGGAAGCGACCCGGCAGTTGCTCCTCGTCGAGCAACTCCTCGAGATTGCCGAGGATCAGCGTCAGAGGCGTGCGCAGCTCGTGCGACGCGTTGCTGAACAGCGCCGTCTTCGCCCGGTCGATTGCCGCGATGTCGCTCACCCGGCGGCGCTGGGTCTCGCGCACCCGTGCCGCGGCCACGCTGCGCCCGATGGCCACGGCGGCCGTCTCGAGGAAATTCTCGTAGTCCTCGTCGAAGGCCAGGTCCGGGCGGATTCCCGCCACCAGATATCCATCGACCGGATCCGTGACGCCGCCGGCGATCCGGACCACGAACGCCTGCTCGGGCGATTGCCGTCCCTGGCCGACGGCCACGAACAGCGCGGCCGGGGCGAGCGTTCCGCGACCTTGCCCCGTGGTGAGAGTTCGGAACCGCGACGAGACCTCGTCTGAGGCCGCGTCGAGCGCCACTGCCGCACGGGTCCCCTCGAGGGGGCTCGGGCGCGCGTGCGCGGCGACGCACCTCGCCCATCTGCCGGCCTCGTCGATCAGGTAGATGAGCGCGAACGGCACGTCCTCGCCACTCGTCAGTGCGTCCGATGAGAGCAGGCACGCTCGGGCCGGTGTCGGCGCGTCCAGCGAACGCGCGGTCAGCTCCCGAACGGCGTCGGCTCGCCGGGCGGCCAGCACGCGCTTGGTGGTCTCCTCGGTCACCAGCAGCACCCCGGCGACATGGTCATCGTCGTCCAGGATCGGACTGTAGGAATAGGTGAAATAGGAAACCTCGAGCCGTCCGCGCCGGTCGAAGCTAAGGGGCTGGTCCTCCAGCAAGATGCCCTCCCCCCGCTCGATCACCCCCTGCAACTGGGGTCCCACGATCGGCCAGGAATCGCGCAGCAACTCGCGGGCGGGAAGGCCGAGCGCCCCAGGGTGCAAGCGTCCGAGCACCTTGCGCTCGGCGTCGTTGTAGATGCAGTTGAGCTCGGCTCCCCAGTAGATCGCCATCTGGAACGGCGAGCGCAGACAGATGGCCACGGCAGACTTCAGGCTCTGCGGCCATGCCTCGATCGGGCCGAGCGGCGTGTGCGCCCAGTCGAAAGCCCGCACCACGAGGGCCATCTCGGATGAGCCCAGCCAGGCTGTCCTTCCACCGAACGCCGCTGGAGCGCGGCTACTGGTGGGCACGTGCGCGACCGATTCGGTCACCTTTTACGAGGAATGCAGGGGTTCATAGGCTGGGCGCCGCCGATCCCGCCGAACGATGCTACCCGAGCCGCGCTAAGTTCACGAGAACTACCCGGCGCCGGCTACGTGCTCGTCGTCGCGCGTACGCCTCGATCGGCCAGGTAAAGCAGCGCCGCCTTGACTCGCCGGCTGACGTGGTCAGGATCGCCAAGATCGAGCTTGGCGAAGATCGCGTTGACGTGCTTCTCCACTGCCCGCTTGGTGAGCACGAGCGCCTCGGCGATGTCCGCGTTGCTGCGTCCCTCGGCCACCAGGGCCAGCGTCTCGAGCTCGCGCGGGGTGAGCTCTTCAAGAGCAGACCGGGCCTTCCCCAGGCGTGCCCTCACGAGCTCCTCGATCACCGTCGGATCGGTGACCGACCCGCCGCCTGTCACCGTCACCACGGCGTCCAGAACCTGCTGGCGGTTGCGGATGCGGTCCTTGAGCAGGTATCCCCGGCTGTCGCATCCGCTCTCGAACAGCTTCAACGCGTAGGCCACCTCGGAATACGTGCTGAGCACGATCACGGCCAACGCGGGGTGCGTCTCCCTCAACCGTGCGGCCAGCCGGATCCCCTCGTCCTGGTTGGACGGCGGCATCCGGATGTCGGTGATCAACAGGTCGGCGCGCTCCTTGTCGACCATCGGCGCCACGCCCACGGTGTCCTCACATTCACCCACGACGACCATCGAGGGCACGCCCTCGAGCAGATGCTTCAGTGCGAGACGAGCCAGGTACGAGTCGTCCGCGAGGACGATCCGGATCGGAGGCCGATCGGACGGAGCGTGATTGAGCGCAACCGATGAGCTCATGTCGGTCACCGAGCCAACCACACTGTCCAGCCCGGTCCGCTGCACCGCAGGGTCACTTGCTCACGTCGCAGCCACCGGGCCCTGCGCGGGAAGCTCCTCATCCTTGGCGGCCTGGTGCACGAGCCAGCCGACCGTCGAGAGAGCGATGCCACGGAGAATGAGCCCGATACCGATGAGCAGCGCGAGCGTGGCTATACCGATTCCGGGGGTCGAAACGATCACGATCCCCGCGACGATCTCCACCAGCGACACCAGCAACCGCCACACGCGGCCCTGACGCTCGCCGAACGCCGACACCAACCGCACCGCGCCGGCCACGATCAGCCATAGCCCGACGAACATCGCGACCGCGGTCACGCTATTGACCGGGTGGCGGATCAGGATTACGCCGATCACGATGCCGACCACGCCCATGAGCACCGTCAGCGCGCGCCCGTCCGCGCCGGAGAGCAGCAGCGAGCTCAACACGGTGATGATCCCGTCGATGGTCAGGTAAACCCCGATGATCACCGCGATGCTGGCGAGGCTGTTCTTGGGTTCGGCGAGCACGATCACGCCGGCGACCATGCAGAGGAGCCCCAAGATCGCCAATGCCCAGCGTGACCAACGCAACACCTTGAACTGATCGGGGCCCATGTCCGGTCCAGCCATCTCGCACCTCGTTCGTCTCGGTTCCCGGGAATTGGAAGCTTTAGCGTAAGTCGCTCGGGCCGGTGCGCCTCGATACGGGTGCGGACATCCCGAACGCGCCGGGTGGAAACACTCAGGCCCGGGCGCCGATACGCTCAGGGCTCCTCGGCAGTCACGGTGCGTTCGGCGGCGATGAGCGCCTCGTCGGGCTGGGTCCGCGGGTCATCGACGGCATGGACGTTCGGAGTGATGCCGGAACCGGGGCGTGCCCCCCCGCCGCCGAGATTCTGCCCGTTGGGGGTGAAGTACTTGCCCACCGTGATGTCCAGCGCGCCCCCGTTGATCAGCCGTTCCGTCACCTGGAAGACTCCCTTGCCGTAGGTCTCCGTGCCGACCACCTCGGCTCGGCCGCGGTCCTGCAGCGCCGCGGTGACGATCTCGGCCGATGACGCCGTGCCTTCATCGACGAGAACCACCATCGGGATGCGCGGCGCGATCGCGTCGTCCCGGGCCATGTAAACCCGCCGGGGCTTGCCCCGCTCCTCGGCGGCCATGATCTCGCCGTGCGGGACGAAGATGCTGGCCACGTTGATCGCCTCGCTGATCAGGCCGCCGCCGTTTCCGCGCAGGTCGAGGATCAGTGCCTGGGCGCCCGCGTCGAGCGCCGCCCGCACGACGGTACGCAGCTTGTCGCCGGAGCCCTCCGTGAACCCCGTGAACGTCAGATGCCCGATGCGCAGATCTTGGTAGGTCACCATCTGCCAGCTCGCCACCGGCGCGACTATCCTGGCCCGCTCGACCGAGACCACGTGCTGGACGTCGTCCCTCAGGAAGGTGAGCTGGACCTTCGTGCCGATCGGTCCCCTGATCAGCTCGGTTCCACGGTCAGCTGCCTCATCGGCCAATGAGGTCGATCCCACCTTGATGATGAGATCGCCGCCCGTCAGACCGGCGCCGGCGGCCGGCGAGTTCTCGACCACGCTGCGCACCCGCAGTCCGCGCGGCTCGGCGATCGTGGTGATCCCGATCCCTCCCAGGTCTTGTTGGGGCTCCTCGTCGCGCGTGCGGTACATGTCAGGGTCGAGGTAGCGCGAGTACGGGTCGTCGAGGCTGGCCATCATGCCGGACAGCCCCTGGTCCACCAGGCTCGTGCGCTTGAGCGGGCGGTAGTACCGCGTGGTGAGAACGTTCAGGGCCTGGTTGACCAGTACGAGGCTCCGGCTCTCGAGAAAGCTTCCGCGCAGCGGCGAGGGCAGATCGCTGGGATGGCCCCCCAACCAGATACCGACCAGCAGAGCGATCAAGGCCAGGGCAATCGCGCCGAGCCCCGCGAGTCTGCGCCTGACGGTACGGTGGCTGGTGATCACGAGATCCTCCTCTCGTGTTCCGGGGCCCGGGCAGCGACCCGCTCCGGGCCATTCTTACAGGGCGTCCGGAGCGTACCGCCGCCCCGTGGCCACGCACCGACGACTTTGTGTCTTGTAGGAAGATCCCGGTATGACCGGATCAACTGAGTCTCCGGCCGGCGTCGCGGCCGCCTACTTCGATGCCTGGAAGACCGATGACATCGAGCGAGTACGGCCCTTGCTGCACGACGACGTCGCCTTCGATGGCGCCTTAGGATCCACGCGCGGTGTCGAGGAGACGATCGCGGGGCTTGGCCGCATGTTTGCCATGACCAAGCAGGTCGAGGTGCTTCACCGCTGGGTCGACGGTCCCGATGTCCTCACGTGGTTTGAGCTCCGCACCGAGGCGGCAGGACCTCTCGCGATCGTCAACTGGAGTCACGTCGACGCGGGGCGCATCTCCCGGATCCGGGTGACCTTCGACCCGCGCCCGCTTCTGTCCTGACGCGGCGCGCGACCGGACTCAGTCTTGCGGTGGCGGGCGGTCCCTTCAGCAACTCGCCGCCTCGCTCGATCGCCGATTTCGAGTCCGGCGATCCGTCGTAACAGATCAGGATCACTCGACGTCAGCGTACGAAGCCCGGTCCGCCGACCGACTCCAACTTGCGGCGAGACGTAGACTGGTTTGCGTGTGTCGGCTCTTCGCCCTGCACGCTGGCGAGCGGGACGTGGCTGCCGAGTTCTGGTTGCTCGATGCGCCGACGTCGGTCGCGCGGCAAAGCGAGAGGAACGCCGACGGTTACGGGATGGGCGCGTTGACCGCGAGGCGCGGGATGATCCTGATTCGGAATCCCGTGCAGGCGTCCGAGGATCGCGCCTATCGGCATATCGCCCGGCGGCTGGATGCGTGCGAGGTGCTGGTTCATCTGCGCTACGCCAGCACCGGCGAAGTCTCGCTCCTAAACACTCACCCGTTTAGCCAGGACGGCCGTCTCTTCGCCCACAATGGAGTCGTCGGAGACCTCGACCGGATCGAGGCGAGGCTGGGCTCCAACCGGGCGATGGTGATGGGCGACACCGACTCCGAGCGTTTCTTTGCGCTGATCACGCTCGCGATCCGCGAGGCCGGCGGCGACGTCCGCGCGGGGATCATCGCGGCCGTACATGAGGTGGCCGCCGAGTACGAGCTCTACAGCCTCAACTTCCTGCTCGGCTATATCGGTCACATTTGGGCCTTCCGTTATCCGGAGCACAATCCACTGCTCCTGCACCGCCGCCAGCCCGGGGGGCCCAGCGGCGCCGCGCCACTCGACGAAGTAGATGCCGCGGGTACCTTGAGGCTGCACTCCGACGATGGAGCGGTGGCTCCGCTGGTGGTGATCGCGAGCGAACGAATCAGCGACGAGCCCGGCTGGGAAGAGATCCACGTGGGTGAGCTGGTTCACGTCGGGCCGGATCTCGAGGTCGACCGCGAGACGATCATCTCGGAGCCGCCGGCGCACCCCATGGTGCTCAGCGCGCACGAGGAGGAAACGCAGTCCTATGACTGATCGGCTGACCGCCCCGTGAAGGCTGCGCGAGAAACGTCCTCTGGAGGGACGTTTCTCGCGCAGCCCCAGGTTGCTGATCCGCGAGGGGGCATCGCGCTGATCCCGAACCTGCGTCAGGGATCACCAAGGCTGGGTCCGAGCTGCAGGCGCATCGTCACGCCGGCGCCGATCAGAAGTGCCAGCGCGGCGAGATAGCAGGTGATCAGCACGCCGGCGAGCATCAGGAACAGCTCGACCGGGGTGTTCCCTGCCACGAAGCGCAGGTAGTAGCCGGCGGCGGTCGGTGTGACCTGGAGCAGCACGCCACCGGCCAGTCCGCCGAGTAGCGCCGACCGCCACCGGGCCTCGCCGCCGCTCAGCACCCGGTACACGCCGCCGCAGATGAACGCGGTGAGCCCGATCGAGGCGATCGGCACCGCGATGCGGGTCAGCACCGAGCTCAGTCGGAGCTCCCGCACGACGCCCGTCCCGGCCGAGGCGACCAGGACCATGATCACGATGAGTACGGTCACCGCCGCGGCGACGCCGATGTTGCGGAGCTTCCCTACGACGATGCCACTGCCCGCCCCTCCCGACAGCCGCGACAGGCTGCGCTCGAGCACGCCCACGGCACCCGAGCTCGTCCAGAGCATCCCGGCGATCGAACCGACGATCAGTAGCGGGGAGTCTCGGTGGGTCCTCAGGATCAGCTGCACGACCTCCGCGTGCACGTTGTGGGGAAGGACCTCCGAAAGCCGCCCGGCCACCTGTTGGGCCCTCGCGTAGTCGCCGAGGACGATCGCCGCCAGCGCGGTGAAGCCGAGCGCGAGCGGCACCAGCGACGAGAGCAGGAACCAGGCGAGCGCAGGGACCTCGTTCGACAGCCCGGAACCCCAGTAGAAGTCGATCACCTCACGAACCGCGCGCCGGAGCTTGTCGCGCCCACTCACGCTCTGTAGCATCGCGCCATCGCGCGGGCGAATGGGGATCACCGCAGCGGCAGGTGATGTCAACTCATGTCCACCAGCCCGAGGCGCATCCCTTTCCGTAGCCGATTCTCGCTGGCTGCCGCCCTGACGCTGTGCGCGTTGCTCACGCTGGGCGCGCGAGCGGCGGCGGCCACGACGCCGGCGGCGGACACGAGCGCCGCCACGACGCTGGCCGACAGGTATTCGCCGGTGATCGGTCTAGAGCCCGATCGGGTCATTGCGCGCCAGCGCCAGGCTGGTCCGCCGACATTGGTGGCGAACATTCGCCTTCACCACCCTTGTCAATGTCATCGCGATCCTGTCCGGCCCGTTACTCGGCGTGCTGATCCTGCTGCTCACCGCCCGGTCGCTCACCTTCATCGACATCACGGGCTCGATCATCTACACGCTGGTCGTCCCCTACGCGGCTATCGCGCTCACGCTCTACTACTTCGACCTGCGGACTCGCCCGGGGGCGGGACGAAGCTAGACGACCCGTGAGCGTGACTTCCGCAGCGAAAGCAGCGCGGCGAGGTAGGAGACCCCGCCGACGGCTAGGAGCTGTGTGTACGGGCTGGTGCTCTCCCCGCGCACGAGGGTGAAGGCGGTACACCCCGTGATCGCGATGACGAGCACCGTGCCGGCGATCGACATCGCGCGGGTGTTGATGACCGCCTCGCGCTCGTGCTCGACCTGTTCCGCGTCCGGACGGGCGGACCTCGAACTGTCGGGAGATCGCCGACAGCTGCACAGAGGGCCGCGAGAACCGCGAACCACACGACGCCGCGCACGAGGTGCCCGGTCGTCGCTGCGGCGATGAGGGTGACGACCCCGAGTGCGACGGGGACAAGCGGAACGAGCCACCGCGAACGCCACTGGATCCGTGACGCCGCCGCGGGCTGTCGGGCCATTCGGTCGTGTCATCGAACGTGGAGAGGGTTCGGGTTCAGGCGATGAGCAGCGCCGCGACGATGAGCATGATCGCGGCGGTGGCCCAATGGATGCCGAAGGCGACCGCTTTCGCCCCGCCGCAGCGCAGGACGATCGTCCCGTCGGCGATCGGGATCAGCGCGACGGCCAGCATCAGCGAGCCGAGCAGTCGGGGCGCTCCGTTGATGAGGAACATCGCGATGACGATCGCCACAGCGATGTCTCGAGTGGCCTTGACCGCGAGCCAGGCAGATCCCTGAGCGGTCTCACCGAACTCGCCGGGGATGCCGAATCCGGCGGCGGCGGGGCGGGGATCGAGGAGATACCGGGTGCCCATCAGGGCGACGGCGACGGCGATCACTCCTGACAATGCGGATCCGACGGTGGTGAGCATTGGGCTCCTTACTTCTGATGAGATGGCGGCGCGTGCCAGTCACCAGGTCAGTCTGGGTGCCGCGTCCAGCTGTCCAACCGATAGTTACGCTATGAGCAAGCGATACGATCAATGAATCGAGCTACGCCAGCTGACCCACTTTCTCGCCGTGGCCGAGGCCAACCACTTCACGCGAGCGGCGACGCGAGTGCACCTGACCCAATCGAGCCTGTCGAGCTCGATCCGCGCGCTCGAACGAGAGCTCGGCACCGACCTGTTCGTGCGCAGTACGCGCCGGGTCGAGCTCACCGAAGCCGGACGAGCTCTCCTACCAGCCGCCCGACGCGCGGTCTCAGCGACCGAGGACGGCCTCGACGCGGTTGCCGGGGTCCGCGGACTGGTGCGCGGGCAACTGGCGATCGGGGTCATCCAGACCGTCGGTCCCGTCGACATCCCGGCCCTGCTGGCCCGCTATCACCGCAGGCATCCTGCGGTCACGCTGCGATTGCACCACGCCGGCGTGGCCTCGCTCGTACATCGGACGGCCGATGGGGAGCTCGAGCTGGCGATCGTGGACCTACCGCTCGGGCCGCAGGCCGGCCGAGTGAGGGCCGAGCCGATCGGCACGGAATCGCTGCTGCTGGGCGTCGCGGAGCACGACGCGCTGGCCAGTCGACGCCGCGTGCGATTGATCGACCTTGCCGGCCGTGACTTCGTCGAATACCGCCCGGACTCCTCACTGCGCGCCAGCATCGACCAGGCGTGTCAAGGCGCGGGACTAAAGCGGCGGGTCGCGTGCGAGGTCGACACGATCGCGGACCTCGTCGAGCTTGTCGCTCTCGGTCTGGGCGTCTCACTCCTGCCGCCAGCCGCGATCCGGATGGCCGGCGGCCGAGCGATCGGGCTGGCGAGCGACCCACCGATACCACGCGATCTGATGCTCGTGACGCCGCGGGAGCGCGAACCGTCGCCAGCGGCAAGCGCATTTCTCGATCTGCTCGGACCCGAGCTGGAGAACAACGCCTGAGCGAGCATCATCGGACCCGAGGTTCTGGGCCTCTTCACCAGCGACTTTGCCGCCCTGATAGACAACCAACCGATGAGCGGCCACGAGGAGCTCGAGGGTCGGCACGCACGCGCCTCTGATCGCGACCGCTACAGGGTCGCGGAGGAACTACGCATCCACTGTGCCGAGGGCCGGCTCGAGGTGGAAGAGCTGGAGCGCCGTCTTGAAGGTGCGATGTCCGCCAGCACTATTGGAGAGCTGGCCGAAATGGTGTACGACCTCCCGTCTGTCCCCGTTCCAGACCCGATCGAGGAGGCGCCGACCAACGTTCCCGTTGGACCGCCTGGCATCCGTCCGTTCACCCGCCGAATCGAGGTGCCGGCGCCGATCGAAGGTCCGCAGGAGCGTCTTGGACACGGTGGCGGTTGGGCTGAACGGCGGTGGTTACGAGCTGATCTACCAGGACCCATCGACACTGACCTTTCAGCGGTCGTTGAAGGAGCGGCTGACAATCGATCTCGAGGAGCTTCGTGAGGGCCACACGACAATGATCGTCTACGGTCGCGCGTCGCGCAGGATCCGTAGGCAGTTCGCCAGGCTTCGCTTCTAGCGTAACTCGAGTCGACCGCTGTGGGATGTCGAGAATTGCCGGAGGGCATCGACTGTGGGGTGAACCGTCCCTTCACCACACAGAGGAGCTCAGATGTCCACGTGATCGCACCTCGCAATCTTGTGCATCCGGTTTGGTATCGAATGAGGAGGAGCCTCGATGAAGTACATGCTGTTGATCTACGACAACGCCGACACGCGCGAGTTGTTCTTCGGACCGGAGGGAAAGGCTCTGGGTGAGGAGATCGACGCGCTGATGGCGGAACTGACCGCATCCGGCGAACTGGTCGGCGGGGAGGCGCTCGCCGATCCCGCACAGACTCGGTCGATCCGGCCGCGCGACGGCGTGCCGGTGGTAACCGATGGACCCCTCGCCGAGGCGAAGGAGCACTTCGGCGGCTACCTGATCGTCGATTGCGAGACGCCAGAGCGGGCGGCGGAGATCGCCTCGCGGTGGCCGAACTCCCGGTTCGCGGCGATGGAGGTGCGCCCGGTCATGGGTGTCGGCGGCGGGCAGGACATGTGACCCAGCCGGGATCCCAGACCATCGAGGGCCTGCTGCGCGAACTGTCGCCGCAGGTCCTCGCTGTGCTGGCACGCCGGTATGGGCAGTTTGATGCGTGTGAGGACGCCGTCCAGGAGGCGTTGCTCGCCGCGAGCCGGCAGTGGACCGTTCAGGGATTGCCCGAGCATCCGCGCGGATGGCTGATTGCGGTTGCCACCCGGCGACTGATCGAGGAGATGCGAGCTGACCGTGCGCGGCGTGCACGCGAGGACGCTGTCGTCGAGTCCGGTGAGCGCCATGAGCCGCCGCCCGGGGAGCCGCAGCCGGCGGAGCGCGACGACACGCTGGCGCTTCTGTTCCTGTGCTGTCACCCTGCGCTGACACCCGCCTCGCAGATCGCGTTGACCCTGCGCGCGGTCGGCGGGCTCAGCACCACCGAGGTCGCCGGCGCGTTCCTCGTCCCGGAGACGACGATGGCGCAGCGGATCAGCCGCGCCAAGCAGACGATCAAGGCGAGCGGGATGAAGTTCACGCTTCCGCCGGAAACTGAGCGACCCGAGCGTCTACGCGCGGTGCAGCACGTGCTGTATCTCGTGTTCAACGAGGGCTATACCGCGACCGCGGGACCCGAGCTCCAGCGCGTCGAGCTTGCCGAGGAGGCGATCCGTCTTGCCCGGCTGCTGTACCGCCTGCTGCCCGCCGACGGGGAGAGCGCCGGACTGTTGGCGCTGATGCTGCTCACCCACGCTCGTCGCGCCGCCCGCGTGAGTCCCGACGGCGCCCTGATTCCGTTGGCAGAGCAGGACCGCGACCGATGGGATGGCTGGGCGATCGCCAAGGGCGTGGAGCTGATCGAAAAGGCGCTGGCCAACACGTCAATCGGGCCGTATCAACTCCAGGCGGCCATCGCCGCCATTCATGCCGAAGCGAGCTCGGCCGAGGCAACGGACTGGCGCGAGATCATCAGCCTGTACACGCTGCTCGAGCGGTTGGCTCCCAATCCGATATTCGCGCTCAACCGGGTGGTCGCGGTCGCGATGGCCGACGGCGCGGCCGTGGGCCTGGCGCAGCTCGCCGCGATCGACGGCGATGCGCGCTTGGCGGGTCACCATCGGGTCGAGGCGGTCCGGGCGCACATGCTCGAGCTGGCCGGCGAGCGCGCACAGGCGGCGAGCGCCTACCGGGCGGCGGCTCGGCTGACCACCAGTCTCCCGGAACGGCGCTACCTCGAGTCCCGCGCGGCCGCTCTGTGAGATATGAGTCCGTGTATCGAGAGATCACAGAGTGAGGAGCCTTCGCCCAGATGACCAAGCCGAATGACGACATGACCCCCATGGCGATCGACTACCTGAACGTGGATAGCCTGTTCGCGGCCGGAGAGCTCGAGCTGCGCGACCGGGTCCGCGCGTTCGTGGATGCGCGGATCCGGCCGAACATCAACGCCTGGTATGAAGCCGCTCACTTCCCCGAGGAGCTGGCTCGAGAGCTGGGCGAGCTCGGTGTGCTCGGCATGCACCTGAACGGCTACGGGTGCCCGGGGCGCAGCGCGGTCGAGTACGGCCTGGCGATGTTGGAGCTGGAGGCGGGCGACTCGGGTCTGCGCACATTCGCGAGCGTCCAGGGGTCGCTGACGATGAGCGCGATCCACAAGTTCGGATCGGAGGCACAGAAGGAGCAGTGGCTGCCGGGCATGGCCAAGGGCGAACTGATCGGGTGCTTCGGTCTGACCGAGCCGGATGCCGGCAGTGATCCCTCGAGAATGCAGACGGTCGCTCGACTCGAGGGAGACGAGTGGGTGCTGGACGGGTCCAAGCGTTGGATCGGGCTTGCTTCGATCGCCGATGTTGCGGTCATATGGGCCAAGACCGAGGACGGCATTCGGGGGTTCTTGGTGCCGAGAACCGCTCCGGGGTTCACAGCGACCGTGATCGAGCCAAAGCTCGGGATGCGCGCTTCGATTCAGTGCGACATCACGCTCAAAAAAGTGCGGCTGAGCCAGGAAGACGTCCTTGCCGGCGTGACCGGTCTCAAGGGCCCGTTGGCCTGTCTGAACGAGGCTCGCTACGGGATCATGTGGGGCGCGCTCGGCGCCGCCCGCGACTCCTACGAGGCCGCGCTTGCCTACGCGCTGCGGCGCCACCAGTTCGACCGGCCAATCGCGAGCTTCCAGCTCACGCAACAGAAGCTCGTGGACATGGTCCTGGAGATCCAAAAGGGGTTGCTCGTCGCAGTGCACACCGGACGCCAGAAGGATGCCGGCACGCTACGCCCAGAGCAGATCTCCTTCGGAAAGCTCAACAACGTGCGCCAGGCCATCGCGATCTGCCGCGAAGCACGGACGCTGCTCGGTGGAAACGGCATCACGCTCGACTACACGCCGATGCGACACGCAAACAACCTCGAAGCCGTGCGCACCTATGAGGGAACCGACGAGGTCCACACCCTGATCATGGGGCGCGCGATCACACAGATCCCCGCCTTCGCGTAACCGCGAACCGCACCCGACCACGCCTGTTAGGGTCGCCTTCTCACCAACGGATCGGAGGGCGAATGGCGATTGACGCTTCGGAGCTCTTGGGGGCCCCGCAGATTGCAGGCGTGAAGGTGATGGCACGCGGAGCGACGATGGGGCGGGCCATGAATCAGGGCGGCGTGGCGGTCGGCGGGCTGATCGGCGCTGCGGGCGGAGCGCTGGCGGGTGGCAAAGCGGCCAAGAGCGGCAAAGACGCACGGGCAGAGACACCGGAATTCAAGGGCCAGGCGCTGCTCGCGCTGACCGACGACGAGATCGCGCTCGTCAAGCTCAAGCAGGGCGCGATCTCGGCAAAGCCGACCGAGGTCATCGCGCGAGCGCCGCGCGACCAGGTCGCCGGGACGGAGCTCTCAAGCGGCCTGGTCCCGAAGCTGTCGATCAGCTTCTCCGACGGCTCAGCGTGGGCGATGGACGTCCCACGCGTCGTCAAGAAGCAGGGCGACACCAACCGGATCGTCGAACTCCTGGGCGGCTGAGCTAGGCGGTCAGGACGGTACGAAGCTCGGGCGGGACCTCGGCTATCGACTGCCCTGGCTCGGTGGCCAGGAGCGCAGGGACTCGGGCGACGCGCGATCGCTGGCTCGAAGGGCGGCACGGTTCGCCGTTGGCCAGGATCACGCCGTCGCTGCAATGGGCTTCGACCACACCGTTGCCGAACTGCTCCTCGTACAGACGCGCGTAGAGTCCGCCCTGAGCGACGAGCTCGTCGTGGGTGCCGCGCTCGACGATCGTTCCGTTCTCGATGGCGAAGATGACATCGGCGTTTCGGATCGTCGAGAGCCGGTGCGCGATCGCGATCGTGGTTCGGCGCTGAATGAGCGACTCGAGCGCCCGTTGGACGACGCGCTCGCTTTCGGTGTCGAGCGCTGAGGTGGCCTCGTCGAGGACGAGGATCGGCGGGTCTTCGAGGATCACGCGCGCGATCGCCAGCCGCTGGCGCTCTCCGCCGGAGAACCGGTAGCCGCGCTCTCCCACGACCGTGTCGTAGCCATGCTCCAGCGCGACGATCCGCTCGTGAATGAAGGCGGCCTTTGCGGCGGCCACTATCTGCTCGTCGGTGGCGGTCGGTCTCCCGTAGCTGATGTTCTCGCGCACGGTGCCTCCGAACAGATAGCTCTCCTGTGTGACCACGCCCACCGCGCGTGCAATCGTCGCGGCAGTGAGGTCGCGCACGTCGTGGCCGTCGATCGTGACCTCCCCCTTCTCGACGTCGTAGAGACGCGGGATCAGATACGAGATCGTCGTCTTGCCCGCCCCGGAAGGCCCGACCAGCGCCGCGAGTTGCCCAGGCGAGACCAGCATCGACACGTCCCGCAGCGCTTCGCCGGGCGCCGGCCGTCCGCCGTCTTCGCCGCCGCCATATCGAAACGACACATGCTCGAACGCAACTTCGCCTCGGATCTCGTCCGCGGTGAGGCTGAGCGCGTCGCGCCGATCTGTAATTCGAGGCTGAAGATCGATCAGCTCGAAGATCCGGCTGAACAGCGCGAGCGATGACTGCACGTCGACCGAAACCTGCAGCAGCTGGTTGATCGGAAACAGGAGCCGGGTCTGCAGGGTCGTGAATGCCACCAGCGTCCCGGCCGAGAGATCGCCGTGTGTGCCCTGAAGGCCGGCGACCAGATAGACCAGCGCTGGGCTTATCCCGAAGAACGCCTGGGTGACCGCGAAGAACGAACGCCCGACGATTGCCTGACGGATCTGCAGCGCGGCCTGATTGGCATTCTCGGCGCGATAGCGGTCAATCTCGTGCTCCTGGCGCCCGAACACCTTGGCCAGCAGGATCCCCGACACCGACAGCGTCTCCTGTGTGATCGAGCCCATCGCCGCCAGCGAAGCCTGGGCATCGCGACGCGCCTTTCGCCTGGCGCGTCCGACCCGCCGGCTGAACAGCACGAACACCGGGGTGGCGGCCAGCGAGATCGCGGTCAGAAGCGGCGAGAGCAAGAGCATCGCCACCACCGAGGACACCAGCGTCACGATGTTGCTGACCACCGACGACGCGGTTGAGGTGATCGTCGTCTGCACCCCGCCGACATCGTTAGCGAGCCGCGACTGAACCTCGCCGCTCCGAGTCGCCGTGTAGAACGCCAGCGACAAACGCTCCAGATGCTCAAACAACTGGTTGCGAAGCTCCTGCAGTACCCGGTTGCCCACCACCTCGGTCAGATACGTCTGGGCGACATTCAGGACCCCGTTGACGATCGGGATCGCGATCAGCGCCGCCACCAGCGGATACAGCGCTCCCAGGTCCGGACCACCCCGGACGAACAGAGCATGGTCGAACACCCGACGGACCAACAGCGCGCTGATCACGCTCAGCACCGACGTGATCAAGATCATCGCCATGATCAGAGACAGCACGCCCCGATGGGGCCGAAACAAACGCACGATCCGCCTGCCCAGCTTCGGCGGATCGGCCTGAGAACCCGATGCGATCATCGCCGGAGGCTAACCAGGCACGGCGACCGCGTGGCGCCCGTCCGGAGTCAGAGCTCCATGCGCCGGCTCGTCCGCAGGCGCCGCCCGAGCGAATCGTCGGAGATGCATCCCAGAAAGCTCGCCGGCTGGCCCAATCTGGCCAGCGCGCGAGCCGTGTTGAACGGGCTGCCACCGCAGTGAACGGCCAGTTCCGCAGACCCGGTCGGGACGAGGTCCACGAGCGATTCTCCGACGACGACGATCATTGCGCGCGAGGTGCTTCGCACGTTACGCGTCGGGCGGGGCAGCTCTCCCCGAGCTGCCCCGCCGGCGCAAAGTCAGCAGCTGCTCTTGTAGACGTACTGGCTCATCGAGGCCAGATTGCTGCGGGTGAGCACCGCGAGACCGGTCAGGATGGACTGGGTCGGCTTGCCGGTGAGCGCGTTGACGGCCTGCTGGACGCCGTCGACGCCCTCCTGATAGGGCTCCTGCGCGATCAGCGCCTCGACCACGCCGCTCTTGAGGTCGGCAACCTGCGTCGGGTCGGCGTCGTAGCCGATGATCTTGACCTTGCTCGATACGTGCGCGGTCTTCAGACCGGTGTCGACGCCCTCGGCGACGAGCACGTTCGTCGCGAACACCCCGCCCAGGTCGGGGTGGGCGGCGTACACAGCGGTGATCGCCTGCGCCGCCTTCGCCGGGTTATCGCCCACGTACTGCGTGGAGAGCGGCTTGATCCCCGGGTACTTCTTGATCTCCTGCAGGAACCCCTTGATGCGGCCCTCGGTCGTGGACACTCCGGCCTGCTCGTTCATCACGATCACCGAGCCCTTCCCGCCGATCAGCTTGGCCATCTCGTCCGCCGCCTTGGCCCCACCCTGGACGTTGTCCGACGAGATCGAGGCGGCCGCTATCGATGCATCGCTCACCGTCGTATCGACCTGGATCACCTTGATTCCGGCGCTCTTCATCTGCTGCATCGGAGCGATCAGCGCGTGCGTGTCGGTGGGCGCGATCAGTACCGCGCCGGGGTGCGTGGCGGTGATCGAGTTGACGATCGGGATCTGCTCGGGAGCGGCGAAGTCCGCCGGGCCCTGGACATTGATCGAGTAGCCGAGCTTGGCTGCCTCGGCCTTGGCCCCGCAGCCCATCGTCACGTAGAAGTTGTCGGCTTTCGTGCCCTGGATCAGCGCCAGCGACTTGTTGCTCGAGCCGGAGCTGGACGTGGAGCTCGTGGTTGAGCTCGAGGTCGCGGCGGCGGCCGGGGCCGAACTCGAGGTGGAACTCGAACTCGAGCCGCAGCCGGCAACGACGACCATGGCAAACAATGCGACCACGGGGGGTAACTTCCGACGCATCACTCCTCCATCATTTGACGGCCGCCACCGACGGGTCACAGTGCCCTGGAGTGACGGCGTTTTGCGTGTAAACGATCACGGCCGTAACCTCGCGCGCCGGCGGAGCTGGTCGAAGTACACCGCGAGGATCAGAATCGCTCCGATGACCACCTGCTGCCAGAACGACTGAACGCTCATGATCACCAACCCGCTCGCGAGAACGACCGGGATGAACACCCCCACGACGGTTCCGAACATGGTTCCCCTGCCGCCGAACAGGCTCGTGCCACCAATCACCACCGCCGAGATCGCGGTGAGGTTGTCCGTGGTGTGCCCCGAGATCGTGGTGGTCGTGAAATAGGCGAGGCTGAGGACGCCGCCCAGCCCGGAGAGCAGACCCGCCAGCGCGTACACCTTGATCAGGTGCCACTTGACATTGATTCCCGCGCGTCGGGCCGCCTCGGGATTCGATCCGATGGCGTACGTGTAGCGCCCGAACCGGGTCAGATGAAGGAACAGGCCGGACACGATCGTCACCACCGCCGCGATCACCACCAACCATGGGATAGGTCCGATCTGACCGCTCCCGATCGTGCTGTTCAGCTTCGTCGGGATCCCCGCGACGTCCACTCCGGAGGTGATGACGTCGGCCAGGCCGAGTGCCATTCCGAACGTGCCGAGCGTGACGATGAGCGCCGGAATCCCCAACAGCGCGACCAGCGACCCGTTGATCACGCCCCACGCGAGCCCGACGATCAATCCCACCGCGATGCCGGCGAGGATCGCCCCCCAACCCGCCGTCGCTGCACTGGCCGAGCCCCCTCCCACCGCGATCATCACCTTCGCCGCCAGCACTCCCGAGATGACGAGCACGGACCCAACCGAGAGATCGATCCCGGCCGTGATGATCACGAAGGTCATCCCGACCGACAGCATCATCACCACCGCGGCGTTGATGAAGATCGTCTTGATGTCGAAGCTGGAGAGGAAAGCGCTGGGTCGCAGGATGCTGAAGACCGCGACGATCACGACCAGCGCGAGGAAGATCCAGAGCGGACTGCTCGACGAGAACAACGTCGTCGACACGCGCTGCCCGAGGGGCGTCGGCGCGGACCGGTCGTCGGCGGGAGGAGTCAGCGCGCCCACGTCGGCCTGCTCGGGCGGCTCGTTCTGGACCGAGCTCACCGCTCGGTCTCCTGCTCCAGAGCGCCGGTCATCGCTGCTACGAGCGACTCGAGCGACGCCTCGTCGTGAGTGAAGGTGGCCACCCGGCGTCCCAGGCGAAGCACCTGGATGCGGTCCGCGACGGCCAGCACCTCCGGCATGTTGTGGCTGACCAGGATCACTGCCAGTCCGCGGTCGCGCACGCGGCGCACGACGTCGAGCACGCGTTCGCGCTGAACCACGCCGAGCGCCGCCGTCGGCTCGTCCATGATGATCACCTTGCTCGCCCAGACGGCGGCCCGCGCCACGGCGACACCCTGGCGCTGCCCACCCGACAGGTAAGCGACAGCTGCCGAGGGATCCCGGATCCCGACGCCGAGATCGGTGAATGTGTTCAAGGTCTGCTCGCGCATGGCGCGCTTGTCGAGCACACCGAACTTCCCGAGCACGCCGCTTCGCAGCGGCTCGCGACCCAGGTATACGTTCGCCGCTCCGTCCAGGTCAGGCGCAAGCGCGAGATCCTGGTAGACCGTCTCGATGCCCATGCCGCTGGGCCGCGGATGGCGAGCCGATCTGCACGGGGCGGCCTTCGAACAGGATCTGGCCGCCGTCGGGCTGGGAGACGCCGGACAGCACCTTGATCAGCGTGCTCTTCCCCGCGCCGTTGTCGCCGATGAGCGCGACCACCTCGCCCGCGTACGCGCTGAAGTTGGCCTCGCGCAGCGCCTCGACGTGTCCGTAGGTCTTGGTGATCGCGCGGGCCTCGAGGATCGGCTCCGGCGCTCCTGGAGAGCCTGAGTTGTCCGCGCCGGCCTGGGCGAGGTCAGTCACGACAAGCGTCCCGGGTCCGGCGCATCCCCGTCACCACGTCCCTGCTCCTGCCTCCGGTGCGGGCGGCAGGCACCGGATCACGCTGGCATGGCCATCGAGCGTCGTGCTCCCCGCGGCATGGGGAATCAGCGCCGTCTCACCAGCGCGTAGCTCGAGCAGATGCGCGGATTTGCTCCACACCTTGACCCGTCCGTCGAGCACGACCAGGATCGAGAACGACTGATCCAGATGCACCGGGTCGCCCCGCGCCGTGATCCGCTGGGCACGGAAATATGGCGCTGCGAACGGCGGCAGCAGGTCCATGATCGGGCCCCCCGGCGCCCGACTGCCATCCTGAACCAGCAGCTCCTCGGCCGGCGCCGGGTCGAGGTCGGCGGCGCCCAGGACTCGCTCCCACCCCAGCCCCAGGTGCTCGCTCCCGTCGCTGACCCCGAAACGCTCCCATTCGAGCAGGACTGACATGTCGGTGGGCTCCTGGAGCTCCACCAGCAGGATGCCGGACCCGATTGCGTGGAGCGTTCCGGCCGGGACGAACAGCACCGTGCCCGGCTGCACCGCCAACTCGTGCATCGCGGCGAGCATGGCCGGGACGTCCTGTTCGCGCAGCCATCGCAGCAGGGTGGAGCGCGCTACCGGCGCCTTTAGCCCGAGGTGCACCACCGCGTCTGGCTCAGCCGCCACGATGATCCAGGCTTCCGTCTTGCCGAAGCCGATGCCGAGCTCGCGCCGGGCGAATGCCCGGCCGGGGTGAAAGTGCACCGGCAGCCGCTCGCCGGCGTCGAGCAGCTTCACCAGCAACGCTGGGTTCGAGCCCCAGTGCCGGACGTGCTCCGGCCCGAGGAACCCGGCGGGATCCTCCGCGATCGCGTCGCGCAGGTAACGACCGTCGGGCAGGCGGCTGAGGCCTTCGCCGTCGGCCCCGAGCGCGGTTGTCGTCGACCCGACCCAATCCTCCGGTCCGCCAGCCGCCTGATCTGGCGCTCCGCGCAGCTCCTGAATCCTGGCGCCGCCCCGATAGAACCGAGCGAGCTGATTGGGTGCGAGCAGCATCGGCGCCGGGAGCTCGCGAGGTCGCTGCGGCTGCCCGTCTACGTCCCCTCGATGCGCGCGATCTCCATCCGGCCCGTCCGGCGCGGGATTCGCGGGGTTCGCGGTGGGTGATCCATCGGTGTTGCTCCGCACGGTCTCTCTCCCTCCCTCCGGTACTCGCGGGCACGTTATTTGACAACGTTGTCTATGTCAACAGTCAACTCGTTAGGGAAACGTTGTCATAGCGGTTGTCAGCGGAGTATGCTGGCGCCAGGCGGACGGTCATGAGGGGTAGCGAAACCAATCACGGAAGGTCGGGGCGGGCGACGATGGTCGACGTCGCGCGGGCCGCCGGCGTCAGCCTCAAGACGGTCTCGCGCGTTATCAACGGGGAGCCCGGGGTCAAGCCGGACACGACGGAGAAGGTGCTCGAGGCCGCGAGCGCGCTCCGCTACGAGCGCAACGACCTGGCGGCCAGCCTTCGCCACCGCGCACGGTCGTTCACGCTCGGTCTGGTCATCGAGGACGTCGCGAATCCGTTCTATTCCGCGATCGCGCAGGCCGTCGAGGAGAGCGCTCGGGAACGCTCCAGCCTGCTGATCACCGCGTCGGCTCGCGAGGATCCGGAGCGGGAGCGCGAGCTCGTGATGGCGCTGCTGCGCCGGCGTGTCGACGCGCTGCTCGTGGTCCCGGCCGGGACCGATCATCGCTACATCCGCGATGCGGGCTTTTCCACCAAGACCGTGTTCCTCGACCGGCCCCCGGCCAAGACCAAGGCCGACACGGTGCTGGCCGAGAACGCCGCCGGGGCGCGGCGCGCGGTCGAGCACCTGCTGGCCGGCGGTCACAGCCGGATTGCCTTCCTCGGCGACGACGTGCGGGTGTTCACCGCCCGCGAGCGCCTGGCCGGCTACCGCCGCGCCATGCGGCGCGCGGGGATCGAGGTCGAGACGGAGCTGGTGTCGGTCGGAAACGGCACCTCGGCTTCCGCCAAGGCGGCCACGCTTCAGCTGATGGCGCTCCCGCCGGCGCGCCGGCCTACGGCGATCTTTGCCGGAAACAATCGCTGCACCGTCGGCGTCCTGCACGCGCTGGATGGCCGGCGCAACCGGATCGCGCTGGTCGGCTTCGACGACTTCGAGCTCGCCGATCTATTGGGCATCACGGTCATCCGCGCCGACCCGTATCGGATCGGCCAGCTCGGCGCAGAGCTCGCGTTCGTCCGCATCGATGCCGAGGAGGGCGAACCCCAGCGCGTGGTCGTGCCCGTGGAGCTCGTGGCGCGCGGTTCGGGCGAGATCCTCCCCTGACCGGGGCCACGGACATACCCGATTCCGGGGCGTCGGACGGTCCCCGGTCCCCACCAGAGGTTCCCGATTGACAACCTTGTCACCGTGAGCTATAAGCCCGTTGACAACGTTATCATTTGCTCGGCGGGGGTGGTCTCTTTCAGCGTGCTCAGCCGGTCCATTGAGCCACGATAAGAGGCTGGTCAGCGCCCGCCCGCTTTGAGGAGGAGGGGAAGCGGTGAGAGGCAAGCTTTCAAGCCGGTTCGGTCGTGCTGTGGTCGTGCTGATCCTGGGTGGAGTGTCTGCTCTCGCGGTTGTGGCCGTTCCCGCGCTGGCCGGAACCGCGAGCTCCACCCCGACCTCGACGGCGCCTGGGGTCACGACCGCGGCGCCTCGAACCGCAGCGCCTAGAACCATGGTGGCGCCCGCGATCCGGCACCTGGGCCGCGGCCCTCTTCGCCAGCCGAGTTGCGTCAACACCCGCACCGGGCGCCCCGTCCACTGCGCCCGGCCGGTGGCCCCTTCGCGCCGGCCCGCTGGGGCGCGCAATCGGAGCAGGGTCAGGAGCGCACCCGGGGCCTCGAAGCTGGCGAGCCTCGTCGACACCCGGACCTGGACCTCGGGCGGCGGTAACACCTTCCCCGGCGCCGAGGTGCCGTTCGGAGAAGTGCAGTGGAGCCCGGACACCATGCCGACCTACAACGCGGGCGGCGGCTACGACTACTCCGACACCAAGCTCTGGGGCTACAGCCTCACCCACGTCTCCGGTCCCGGCTGCGGGGCGGCGGGCGATGTCCCCATGGTGCCGACGACCGGCGCGCTTCCGACCACGGGCGATCCCAACGCGATCACGACTGCGTTCAGCCACACGGGCGAGGTCGCACAGGCCGGCTACTACTCCGCGCAGAGCAACCAACCGAACACGGTCACCTCGGAGTTCACCGCCACACCACACAGCTCGATGGGGCGCTTCACCTATCCGGCCACGAACCAGGCCGACTTCCTGATCAAGCTGATGGCCAGCCAGAACGGGGACTCCGGCGACAGCGCCAAAGTGGTCGGCAACGACGAGATCCAGGGCTCGGACACGAGTGGCGACTTCTGTGGCGAGAGCAACAACGATGGTCAGTCCCAGCTCTACACCGTCTACTTCGACATCGTCTTCGACCATCCGTTCACCGCCTCGCATGTGGTCACCAACGCGGGCCAGAGCGACCCCGCGGCGGTCGAGCTGACCTTCGACACGAGCAAGCACCAGGTGGTCCAGGCCAAGGTCGGGATCTCCTACGTGAGTGCGGCCAACGCCAAGCTCGATTGGCAGACCGAGAACCCCGGCTGGCACTTCAACTCGGTGCGCCGGCGCGCCCAGCGCACCTGGAGCAAGCTGCTCGGCAAGATCCAGGTCTCGGGCGGTAGCTATGCCCAGACTCAGGAGTTCTACAGCGCGCTCTACAAGGACTTCATCCAACCCAACATCACCAGCGACGTGGACGGGCAGTTCATGGGCGCGGACCTGAAGGTCCATAGCCTGTCGCACGGTCAGAAGAACCAGTACGGCATGTATTCGGGGTGGGACACCTACCACTCGCTGGCAGAGCTGCAGGCGTTGCTCGATCCCCAGCCCGCCGGCGACCAAGCCCAGTCCCAGCTCAACTACTACAGCGAGGACAAGCTCCTGCAGCAGTGGGGCTATGACCAGCTGAACAACTACGTGATGGTCGGCGACCCCATGCAGTCGATCATCGCGGACTACTACACGTTCGGCGCGCACAATTTCGATACCAAGCAGGCGCTCGCCGACATGCTGGCGCAGGCCACGACGGTCAACGACGTGCGGCCGGGCGAGGCACTCGAGCAGCAGTACGGCTACCTGCCCGAGGACGGCACGTACGGGTGCTGCAACCCGCACGGGTTCATGTCGACGCTACTCGAGTACGACAGCGAGGACCTGGCGCTCGCGCAGTTCGCCGCCGACATGGGCGACAAGTCCGACGCGGGGATGCTGACCCGCCGGGCGAACAACTGGGAGAACCTGTTCGACCCTGATAACAACCTGCTCACCTCTCGCCTCGCGAACGGCCAGTTCGAGCCGGGCGTGACCCCGACCTTCACCGGGACGTTCCCGACCGACGGTGAGCCGTATGTCGAGGGAGACCCATACGAGTACCTGTGGGACGTCCCCAACGACTACTCGGCGCTGTTCTCGCTGCTCGGCGGCAACGCCAAGGTCAAGCCCTTGCTCGAGCAGTATCTGTCCAAGCCGAACGGGTTCGGGATGTTCGCCCAGCTCACGAACGAGTTCGACTTCGGCGAGCAGTTCGCGCTCGACTACGCGGGCGACGCGGCGGGCACTCAGAAGGCCGTCGCCAACATGCGCAACACCCTGTATCTGCCCGGTCCCGACCTCCCGAACAACGACGATCTGGGCGCGAACAGCTCGACGTTCGTATGGGAGATGCTGGGCATGTATCCGGAGAACTCGGGTCACGGCACGCTGGCGTTCGCGAGCCCGGGGTTCCCGAAGGCGACGATCCGCCTGGCCAACGGGCACGCGATCAACATCAACGCGCCCGGTGCTTCGCCCAGCACCTACTACGTCAAGTCCCTGAGGCTCGACGGCGCGCCGTACGGGAAGTCGTGGGTCGACTACGGCACGCTCTCGCGCGGCGGCTCGCTGGACTGGAACCTGGGCACCACGCCGACCTCCTGGGCCTCGGCGGCGGCGGATGCGCCGCCCTCGTACACCGACGGCCTGCGGCCCGTCGTGGGCTTCCTGTCCGATCAGAACGTCACGATCGCGCCGGGCTCGAGCACGACGGTCCAGGTCGGAGCGCAGAACGCCACCGCGAGCGACCAGGGCGTCCACGTCGACGTGTCGGCTCCGGCCGGGAGCGGCCTGTCCGTCTCCCCGTCGAGCGGGACGATCTCGGTTCCGGCCAACGGGCGAGGCACGCTTCCGCTGACCGTCACCGCAAGCTCGTCCGCTCCGCTCGGCTTCAACTGGGTGACGGCCACGCTCACGATGCCCGGTGGCGCCACCCAGACCGTGAAGCTCGCGGTCCTGGTGGCGAATCCCGGGAGCCTGCTGGCCGCGTTCAACAACGCCGGCATCTCCAACGACAGCAATGTCGGCCAGGCGAACTTCGACGGCGGCGGGGCGAGTTACTCGGCCCAGGCGCTGGCCGCGCAGGGTTGGACGCCGGGCGCCACGAACACGGTCAGTGGGGTTAAGTTCACCTGGCCACAGTCGACTCCGGGCTGGCCCGACAACGCGATCGCCCAGGGCCAGAAGATCACCGTCAACGCGCCGGCGGGAACTCAGACGCTGGGCTTCCTCGGCTCGGCGACCAACGGCCCGAGCGAAGGGATGGTGACCGAGCACTACGCCGACGGCTCGAGCGCACAGTACTGGCTCGGCCTCAGCGACTGGACGCTCAACGGCGGCAGCGCACAGCCGTCCTACGGCAACCAGACGGCGATCACACTGAACTACCGCAACTGCTCGTATTGCTCACCGCCACAGCAGACGGTCAAGACCTACGTGTTCTACGCCGCGGTCCCGGTGGATCCGGGCAAGACGCTGACGAGCGTAACCCTGCCGAACGGGGCGACGATGGGCGCGCTGCACATCTTCTCGATGGGCACGTCCACGTCGGCGCTCGGTCCACCCGTCGCGACCTCGGTGACACCGGGGGTCGCCTCCGGCTCTCAGCACGTCACGATCAACGGCTCCGGGTTCGGCGCCACCCAAGGCACGAGCTACGTGGAGTTCAGCGACAACGGCTCGAGCTGGGGCGGGTCGGGACAGCCGGCGCTGCAGATCGACAGCTGGAGTGACACCGCGGTCACGTTCACCGTGCCGTCATCGGTGTCCCCCGGCTCGCCGGCGTCGGTGACCGTGGTCACCGGCAGCGGAGCGATGTCGGACAGCCCGGTGCTCGAGATCACCCCGACCTCGAATCCGAGCGACTACTACGACAGCACCGGCACCTCGCCCGACAGCAACGAGGGCTGCGCCAACTACGACGGCGTCGGCTTCAGCTACTCGGCCAACGCGCTGAGCAGCGCCGGGTTCACCCCCGGTGCCACCATCCAGACCGATGGGCTGACCTTCAAGTGGACGAGCGGACAGCCCTGCTCGCCGGACAACATCCTCGCGGCGGGTCAGACGATGCTGGTCAGCGGGCCGGCGGGTTCGAACACGCTCGGCCTGCTCGAGTCCTCGAGTGACGGTGGCAGCCAGGGGACCATCACGATCAACTACACCGACGGCAGCTCGTCGACGGGCACGATCACCTCGAGCGACTGGGCGCAGGGCCCGGGCGCGACCGAGACCGCGGCGGCCACGCTGCCATATCGCAACAGCACCTCGGGCAGCTCACAGCAGCTGACCGTGTACGTCTACGCGACGACGGTGCCGGTGGATCCGAACAAGACCGTCGAGTCGGTCACGTTCCCCAACGTGAGCAACACGACCGGCGGCGGCGCGACCGCGATGCACATCTGGTCGGTCAGCCTAGGGACGACGAGCTAGCGCCGGAGCCAAGGGAGGGGATCGATCGAGGGTCGGCGCTGCCGGCCCTCGATCCCCTCCGTGCTCCTAAGCGGTGACCGACCGCAGCTCCTCCAAGGCCTCCTCCATCAGCCGCCGGAAGGCAGCCGGGTCGCCCTGCTGCACCCACCGGGCAAAGGCCACGTGAAAGACGGTCACGGCCGACTGGGCGGCGAGGATCGCGGCGTTCCCCGATACGCCGCGCTGCAGCAGTGCGGTCTTGATCGCGTCGGCGAGCTTCTGCAGCTTGATCAGCTCGCGCTCCTGCAGCTCCGGGTTGGCGTCGATGATCCGCGCGCGGACCTGGGCGAACTCGTGACGCTCTTTGAACATCTCCGCGACCGGATCGAAACCGGCGGTCGCCGCAGCGAGGGCGTCCGCGTCCGCGTCGGCGACAGTCACTGCTTCGAGCCAGACGCGTTCGAGCTCCTCTGAGCCGCCGAACAGCACTTCGCGCTTGTCGGCGAAGTAGCGGAAGAACGTCCGCTTGGTCAGCCCGGCGCGTTCGGCGATCTCGGCGACCGTTGTCTCGTCGTACCCCTGCTCGTCGAACAGAACGATCGCGGCCGTCATCAGGCGGCCGGCGGCATCTGGCTTCCAGCGCGACATGCGCCCCTCAGCCTAGTTGATGGCACCCGGTGACATGGAGGTGCTATGGTTGATGACACCAAGTGTCATCCCTCTGATCTGGAGCTTCTCATGCGTGTTTTCGTCACCGGCGCGTCGGGCCACATCGCCAGCGCCGTCATCCCTGAATTGCAGAAGAACGGACACGAGGTCGTCGGCCTGGCCCGTTCGGATGCCTCGGCCGAGGCCGTCGCGGCGCTCGGTGCCGAGGTCCTTCGTGGTGACCTTGCCGACGTCGACGGCCTCAAGGCCGCGGCGTCCGACGCCGACGGCGTGATCCACCTCGCCTATGACCACGAGGCGATGCGCTCAGGCGACATGGCGGCGGCGGTGGAAAAGGACCTAGCGGTGGTCAAGGCCTTCGGCGAGGCCCTCAGCGGCACCGACAAACCGTTCGTGGGTACCAGTGGCACGCTGATGCTCACGGCGCTCGGCCTCGATCGCGTCGGCACCGAGGACGACTTTGCGCAGAGCGGCCCCCGCGTCGATGCCGAGAACCACGTGGTCGGTCTGGCGCAGCAGGGAGTCCGCTCATCGGTGGTCAGGCTGGCGCCGATGTGCCATTCGGACCTCGACCACCACGGCTTCACTCACGCGCTGATCAACTTCGCCCGGGAGAACGGCACCGCCGCTTACGTCGGCGACGGGACGAACCGCTGGCCGGCGGCGAACACCTACGACATCGGAGCCCTCTACCGGCTCGCGCTGGAAAAGGCGCCCCCCGGGTCCCGCCTGCACGGCACCGGCGACAACGGCATCCCGTTCACGACGATCGCCGAAACGATCGCCGGCAAGCTCGGCATCGAAACCAGGAGCGTGAGCAGCGACGAGGCGGGCCAGTACCTGGGCTTCCTGGCCGCATTCGCCGGGCTCGATAACCCGGTTTCAAACGACAAGACCCGTCAGGTGCTCGGCTGGGAGCCCACTCATCCGGCCTGGGTCGAGGACGTCCAGTCGGGCAGCTATTTCGCCTGAGGCCGCGCGCCGAGGGGCTCCGGCTACGCCGGCGGTGTGAGCGCGATGACCGCTATCGGCCGAGACGTCTTCTGCTGGTAGGCGGTATAGCGATCACGGTTGTTCGCATTGACCACCTTCCAGAGACGCTCATAGCTCGGGTCGGACGGCTCGATGATTCTGCCCGTGCCCGGTTGACGTTCGCGCTTGATCTGAATCTCGACGTCTGGATTCGCTCTCACGTTGTGCAGCCACGCCGGCGGGCGGTCGGCACCACCGTTGGAGGCGACCACGAGGTAGTCGTTGCCGTCGCGGGCGTACACCAAGCCATTGGTTCGAGTGGCGCCGGACCGACGACCCGTCGTCCGCAGCAAGAGCGTGGGAACGCCGATCATGCGGTGCCCGATCCGTCCGTCGGTTCGCCTGTAGAGCTTCTCGTGGAGGCGCAGCACCTGACCCGTAACGCCCATGAAGACGGAGCATAAGCACACAGCGTCGAGTTGGGCGCAGATGAGCAGGCCGCCGCGGGTCTCACGGTAAGACGGCCGCCGGCCGAAACACTGACCTCCTTGAGCGCGCCCGTGCGCATTCACCGATTTCTTGCCGTCACGAACGAAAGGCCTCCGATGCCCGACCGACCGATCGTCGTCTTCGATGTCAACGAGACCCTGCTCGACCTGAACACCCTGCGCCCCACATTCGAGCGAATCTTCGACGACGCGGGCGCGATGAGACTGTGGTTCGCCAACCTGATCACCTACTCCGAGGCGCTCACGCTCGCGGGCGTCTATGTCCCCTTCACGGACATCGGCGGTGCCGTGCTGCGAACGCTGGCCGCCACCCGTGGGATCTCGATCAGTCACGCCGACGGCGCTGAGCTCACCGACCGGTTCGCATCGATGCCGACCCATCCCGAAGTTCCTGTCGCGCTGCGGCGGTTGCGCGATGCGGGCTTCCGCCTGTTCACCCTGACCGACAACACGCTCGAGATCTCCGGGCGGCAGCTGGAGAAAGCAGGCGTCATCGACCTGTTCGAACGCCGCTTCAGCGTCGATGAGACCGTGCGCCGCCACAAGCCGGCGCCGGAGGCCTACGGGGCCGTAGCCGCCGCGCTCGAGGTCGACCCCGGCGAGATCTGCCTGGTCGCCTGCCACGTCTGGGACACGCTCGGTGCACTCGCGGCCGGCTGGGAGGCCGGGCTCATCCTCCGCGATGGGAACGCGCCGCTGGACGTCGGCCCACAGCCGAATTACATCGGGGATGACCTCGGCGCGATCGCAGACCAACTCATCGCGCGATATGCCGTTTCGGCGAGATGTGCACCGTCCGCAGCGCACTGAAGAACTTCGACCATCCATGCAACAGGAGGCACCACATGCCCGTCACCCGGATCGCGATTCGCGAGGGTAAGACAACCGAGTACAAGCAGGCCCTGATGGATGAGATCTACGAGGCGATGCGCGAGACCGTCGCGATCAAGGACGGCGACCGCTTCATGGCGATCACCGAGCATCGCGAGCACGAGTTCGCTCACGGACGGTTTCTCGGGATCGATCGAAGCGATGATCTCGTTCAGATCCAGGTCGTCTGGGCCCCCGGCAAGACCGTCGAGGCCAAGCTCGAGATGTACAAGCGGATCGTCGAGCGCCTCGGAAGCAACCCGGGCGTCCGGCCCGAGGACGTGCTCATCTCGGTAGTGGAGACGGCCGCCGAGAATTGGTCATTCGGCAACGGCGAGACGCAGTTCTACAAGCCCGGCGAGGCAGATGCTTCGCCTGTAGGGGGGCTCTCGCGTCGATAACCGATCCTGCGAGGCGTCACGGACCGCCCGGCCGGCTCACCTGGCGAGCTGGATAGCTAGCCCGCGGTCGGCAGCCATGACGAGCTACGCAGGTGGGGAAGGCTGTCCTGAAATACGCCGGAATTTCCTCCCTCAGAGCTGTCCGGCGGACCGGCCCCGACACGCTGTCGCAAAAACAAATCGCGATTGTTGGTGGCGCACAACCAGCCGACGCGGCCGCGCGGACTTGGTCAGAAAATCAGGCTGGGGCGGCGGCAAGCTCGGTGGCTTTTGACGTTTGAAGCGTGATGGTGTGCCCGGGGCGCTCGAGTTGGGCGATGAGTCCTCGGGTGGTCTGTTCGGGGTTGGCGCGGCGGGTGAAGTGGTCGGCGCCGCCTCAACACGGACGGCGAGAGTCTGCAGCACTTTCATCCGCAGGGGCGCACGCGAGCGTGCATGAATTCTTTGGCGATGCAGCTAACACATACGTACCTTCAGCGCCAAAGTCCGGACCCCGACGGGCCGCCGCCCAAGGGTGCTTGTGACCCGATCACAACCAACTTCCGGTGCGTCAATTTTGCGCGCCAGCTTCCTGACAACGTTTTTCGCGCAGCTCCCCGGAATCGCGCCCATCAGTCGCGTCGTCTGCCAGCCACTCGTGATCTCCACACAACCCGCGACTTTGTGCGACACCCTCGGGGCACGCCTAATTCGGCACGCCTCGGCTTGCTCGGCCCGGGTGTCGGGTTATCCAGGCCGGCGAGCCGCCGCGGGATCGCCCTGCGCTTGGAGAGTCGTCTGCGTCCGTTGTGCGTCAAGTCGTCTTGATCAGGCCGCCGTCGATCACGTAGTTGGCCCCGGTGACGTTGGCGGTGCGATTGGACGCGAGCAGCGTGACCAGCGTCGCGACCTCCTGGGGCGTGGTGAACCGGCCGGTCGCGAGCGCCGCCGCCGCGGTACTGCGGATCGTGTCGGCGTCGACCCCAGTCGCGTCGGCGAATGTGGCGGCGACGCCGTGCTCGCCCAGCCACAGGTCGGTGCTGACTTGTCCAGGTGAGACGCAGTTCACGCGGATCCCCTTCGGCCCGAATTCCTGCGACAAGGACTTGCTGAGGTTCACGACCGCGGCCTTGGCCGCTCCGTAGTCGATGGTGGCCGCGTCGGGCTGGAAGAACGAGTTCACCGAGGCGACGTTCACGATCGATCCCGAACCCTGCTCGAGCATCGGCCCCAGCGCCGCGCGGGTGGACCGGAGGCCGGCGAAGAAGTTCATCTGGAGTGCCCACTCGAACTCCTCGTCGCTGGTGGCCAGGAAACCGTCCACTCTGATCCGAACCGCTCCGACGTTGTTGACGAGCACGTCGAGCCGGCCGTGCTCGTCGATCGCCTTTTGAACGAGCAACGCTGGCCCGTCCTCGGCCAGCAGGTTCACCGCAACCGGGCTGACTCGGTCCACGCCCTCGAGGTTCTCCGTGGAGAGCGACCCGGCGACGACGTACGCGCCCTCGGCGACCAGCGCCTCGGTGATCGCGAGCCCGATCCCCTTGTTTGCCCCGGTCACCACCGCGACCTTGTCATTCAGGTGAAGGTCCATCGCTGAGGCGCTCCTACGTCGCCTGATGGGCCGCAGCGACGGGCGCGTCGAGGATGCCGTCGAGCCAGCTGTCGACCGCGGCGGCGACCTCCTGCCAGTCTGAGGCGACCATGTGGAAGTGCGGGCGACCCTCGAACCCGAGGTAGTCGGTTTTGGCCGGAGAGCGCTCGTAGTGCTTGTACTGCGCCTTCGACAGCGAAGCGGGAACCGTGTGATCCTCGGCGGCGCCGACGATCAGCAGCGGCGCTCTATCTCCGCGCTTGAAATGGACCTCGGTTGGCGGATGCAGATGGAAGTTCGCGAACAGCACCACCCCGAGCTCACCCTCCAGCTCGCGGATCGTCCGCGACAGCGGCGACTGCGACATATGCAAACGTTCCGCCGCCCTCCCGAAGTGCAGCTCCTCCGCCACCGCGAGGAAATAGCGCAATTGCCGTAGCTCGATCGGAGTCTCCACGCGATAGATACTGACCCCTGCCGGAGCCGACCCGCCAGGTCGCCCGAACACCCAACCGAGCGACTGCCACGGCTGGTACGGTCGGCCCGTGTCGGCGTTGTCGTGGAGCGGCGGGAAGGATTCGGCGCTCGTGCTGCACGAGCTGCGGCAACGGTCGGGGGCGCCTCCGCGCGCGCTGATCACGACGGTGACGACCGACTACGGGCGGATCTCGATGCACGGAGTCCGGCGCGAGCTGCTCGCTTCTCAGGCGCGTGCGGCCGGCCTTCCCCTGGTCGAGGTCGAGATCCCCGCCGCCTGCCCCAACGACGTGTACGAGCAGCGCATGGGGCAGGCGCTGGCCGAGGCGCCGCTCGCCGAGGCGCAGACGATCGCGTTCGGCGACCTGTTCCTCGCCGACGTTCGCGCGTACCGGGAGGAGCGGTTGCGCCAGGTCGGCAAGGAGGCCATCTTTCCGCTGTGGGGACGCGACACGGGCGAATTGGCCCGCGCGTTCATCGCGTCGGGGTTCGAGGCGGTTCTCGTCTGCGTCGACCCCCGCCGGCTCGATCCTGCATTTGCGGGCAGGCGGTTCGATGCCGAGCTGCTCGCGGAACTTCCGCCGGACGTCGACCCGTGCGGTGAGAACGGCGAGTTCCACACCTTCGTCCACGCCGGGCCGATCTTCAGCGCTCCGATCGCCTGCCGGGTGGGCAGTACCGTCGAACGCGAGGGGTTCGTGTTCTGCGACCTGCTGGCCGCGGACGCATAGCCGATCTACGCGCGAGGCTCTCGACCGAGCTCCGCCAGCTGCTCGACGATGCTCGCGAGAGGCTACGCCGGTCGCGGGCTACTTGGGGTCGAGCCGTTCGAGCTCGCTCAACAGGTCGGGCCCGACGCGGGGGTGCGAGCCGTAGCCGTTGGCGACCCGATCGACGTCGCCGTTCGTGACGCCCTCGCAACCGGTCAAAGAGACGGCGATCGTGACCTGCTTTCCATTCGGGTAGGCGAGCAGCGCGAGGATCTGGGTGCCGTCATCCGAAGGACATGCGAAAGCGCCGGGCGGGAACGGCGGAAGCTGGTTGAACTGTCCGACCAGCCTCGTGATGATCGCGCGACCCGATACCAACCGTGAATGCACGAGGCCGTTCGGAGGAGAGGCGTTCAGACCCCCGTACCGGCACAGGCGCATGGCGTCCGGGCCGGCGGGCGCCAGTCGCTTGCGCGCCTGCGCCCAGGGATTGTGCGCGACCGCGTCGGGCTTCCGTGTCTGCGCGCAGGGGGGCGGCTCCACCCGGTGCGCCGGCGTGCTCGCGGCGGCCGCCGAACTCGACGCATGGGAGGCGCCGCACGCGGCCGCGCCAACGATGGCCAGCACCAGGCACCCCGTCGTCATCAACCAACGGTACCGCGGTCTCGGCGGTGTCGCGCGTGTGGGAGTCAGGCCCACCATCTGGTCACACTACGCCGAGAACCGCGGGTCGTCACGGCTCCGCTGACCGCCAATCGGGCGTTGCAGCTGAGCGGGCTTGCCGGTCCCCTACGATTGGGACATGCCCGAGACCTCAGCGCAGTCAACGCAGCCCGAGGGGCTTGACCGCGAGACCCTGGTCGTGGCCGGCGTGGTGCTGCTGGGGGCGATCATGTCCATCCTCGACACCACGGTGGTCAACGTCGCGATCGACCACCTGGCGGTGGCCTTCCGCTCCTCGCTGACCACGATCCAATGGGTCATCACCGGCTACACCCTGGCGCTCGCCGCCGTCATCCCGGTCACCGGATGGGCAGCGGACCGGTTCGGTACCAAGCGCATCTACATGTGGTCGCTCGTGCTGTTCACCCTGGGATCCGCGCTGTCGGGCCTGGCCTGGAGCGCGGGATCGCTGATCTTCTTCCGCGTCCTGCAGGGCATCGGCGGCGGCATGATCATGCCGTCGGTCATGACGATCATGACCAAGAAGGCCGGTCCGCACCGGATGGGCCGCGTCATGGGCGTGCTCGGCGTTCCGATGCTGATCGCGCCGATCATGGGCCCGATCCTCGGCGGATGGCTGGTCGACGACGCCTCCTGGCGCTGGATCTTCTTCATCAACCTGCCTATCGGCGTCGTCGCGTTCGTCCTCGCGCTAATCGTGCTCGAACCCGATCAGCCCCAGCCCGCCCATCGTCTCGACTGGCTGGGGATGCTGCTGCTGTCCCCCGGGCTCGCGGTGTTCATCTTCGGCCTGGCCGAATCCTCGACCTACGGATTCGGCTCGGTCCGCTCGTGGGGCCCGACGCTCGCCGGCGTGCTGCTGATCGCCGCCTGGTTCATCCACAGCTGGCGCAGCCCGCACCCGCTGATCGACCTGCGAACGTTCGCGCACACGCGGGCCGGCGCGGCAGCGGGAGTGTTCCTTCTGTTCGCGATCTCGGTGTTCGGATCGATGCTCCTCGTTCCCCTGTACTACCAGGCGGTGCGTAACGCGTCGGCGCTCCAGGCTGGGCTGCTTATTGCGCCGGGGGGCCTCGGCGCGATGCTGCTGATGCCGCTCGCGGGCCGCCTGACCGACCGCTACGGACCAACCTGGTTGCCCGCCGCCGGGCTGCCCCTGGTAGCGCTCGGGATGCTGCCGTTCGTGTTCGTCGGCGCCCACACCTCCTATGTGCTCCTGTGCACGGCCAGCTTCGTCCAGGGCCTGGGCATGGGCCTGGCGATGATGCCGGTCATGACCGCGGCCATGCAGGCGGTGCCGGCGGCCGCGATCGCCCGGACGAGCACCGCGATGAACATCATCCGCCAGGCCGGGGCCTCGATCGGGACCGCGGTGCTGTCGGTGATCCTCGCCTCGGCGATCACGAGCAACCTCAGCGCGGTCGTCGGCAGCCGCGCGTCGGGCTCGGGCTCAGGAGGGATCGCCACGCTCCAGCACCTGCCGGCGAGGGCCCATGCCGCGATCGCCGGGCCACTGGCCAATGCCTTCGCCTCGACGTTCGTCTGGGCGCTCGCGCTCATCCTCGTCGCGCTCATCCCCGCGTTGGGAATGGCGTTCTCGGGCTGGCGCCGGCCCGTCGCCGCACCCGTCAGCAGTCGCCCGGTCGCGCTCGAATAGCGCGCCGCGCCGCGCGGAGGTCAGTCGGGCAGGTCCCGGCCCCGCCCCTGGGCGGCGCCCGACGGGATGCCGGTCGGCTCGGGGTCGGCTACGTCGTCGTCCGTCGAAATTTCGCGTGGACGCGGAATGGTCTGCTTGGGCAGGCGGCCGGCGCGGCGGGCCGCGTCGGTGAGGAGGTACTCGATCTGGGCGTTGATGCTGCGCAGGTCCTGGTCGGCCCAGCGTCGCAGCGCCTCGAACAGACCAGGGTCGAGTCGGAGCAGGAAGCGTTTGCTCTGAGGCATCTCGTTCGTCCCGCTTAGGTGTAGAGAGTGCCGGTGTTGAGCACCGGGGTCGGGGTGTGGTCACCGGAGAGCACCACCATCAGGTTCGAGACCATGGCGGCCTTGCGCTCGGTGTCGAGCTCGACAAGGTCGCTGTCGGCGAGCTGCGCGAGTGCCATCTGCACCAGGCCGACCGCGCCCTGGACCATGGTCCTGCGCGCGGCGACGATCGCCTCTGCCTGCTGGCGGCGCAGCATCACCTCGGCGATCTCGGGCGCGTAGGCCAGGTGGGTCAGGCGGGTCTCGAGGATCTCGACGCCGGCCAGCGCCAGGCGGGAGTGGAGCTCGGCCTGCAGCGCCTGGCGCACCTCATCGGCGTTCGCGCGCAGCGAGGTCGTCTCCGGCTTGTAGTCGTCATAGGGATACTGGTTGGCCAGGTGGCGCAGCGAGGTCTCGCTCTGCACGGTCACGAACTGCTCGTAGTCGGCGACGTCGAAGGTGGCCTTGGCCGTGTCGGTCACGCGCCACACGATGACCGCGCCGATCTCGATCGGGTTGCCGCTGGCGTCGTTGACCTTGATCCGGTCGCTTTGGAAGTTCCGCACCCGTAGCGAGATCTTCTTGCGCTTGTTGAACGGGTTGCACCACCACAGGCCGGCCTCCGTGACCGACCCGTTGTAGCGGCCGAACAGGATCAGGACGCGTGCCTCGTTGGGCTGGACGGTGAAGAACCCGCCGAGGCAGGAGCCGAAGATCACGACCAGGATCGTGCCGCCGCCCGCGGCCGCGGTGCCGACGACGAGCAGCGCGATGCCTATTCCGATTCCCCCCACAATCGGCACCAACATGGGCAAGCCGGGGGTGAACCACGCCGGCCGCTGCTCGTGCGTCTGACCCGAACTGGCGACGTTGCGCTCGAGCGACTCGGCTGGTGCGTCCTTGTCCGATATCACAGACATATCGTACATCCCATGACGGATATGATATCACAAAGCTATTGCATCGCCATCGCGTATGTGATATCACATGGCTATCGCCACCCGAAGGCCCTGGAGATTGAGCCATGCCGTCCACCGAACAACTGCTTCCGATCGAGACCGACTACGTGATCAGCGAGCCTTCCCGGAAGGCCGTGATCGAGGTCGCCCACCTGCACAAGGCGTATGGCCCGACGGTCGCCGTCGACGACGTGAGCTTCACGGTCTACGCCGGGGAGATCTTCGGAATCCTCGGTCGCAACGGCGCCGGCAAGACCACCACCGTGGAATGCATCACCGGCCTGCGCCCTCCCGATCGCGGCGCGATCAGCGTGCTCGGCCTCGACCCCCGGCGTGACGGTCGCGAGCTGCACGAGCGCGTCGGCGTGCAGCTTCAGCACGCGGCGCTGCCCGACCGCATCCGGGTGCGCGAGGCCGTCGAGCTCTACGCCTCGTTCTATCGCGACCCCGCCGACGGGGGCGAGTTGCTCCGCACGCTCGGACTCGAGGCGGCGCGCGATCATTACTTCGGAAAGCTCTCGGGCGGCCAGAAGCAGCGACTGTCGATCGTGCTCGCGCTGATCGGCCGGCCGCACATCGCGGTGCTCGACGAGCTGACCACCGGCCTCGACCCGGAAGCGCGGCGCGACACCTGGAGGCTGATCGAGGCGGTGCGCGACCGCGGTGTGACGATCGTGCTGGTGACCCACCTGATGGAGGAGGCGGAGCGGCTCTGTGATCGGGTCGCGCTGATCGACCACGGCCGAGTGATCGCGCTCGACCGCCCGGCCGCGCTCAGCGAGCACGCGACGGCGAGCAAGCGCATCCGCCTGCGCACACCGGGATCGCTCGGCGAGGCCGTCCTCCGCGGACTGCCCGAGGTCATCGGCGTCGAGCACTACGGCCAGGACGTCGTGGTTTCCGGCACCGAGGACCTCGTGACCGCCGTGGTGCTGGCGTTCGACCGGGCGGGCCTGCGCGCCGAGCACGTCCGGACCGAGACGGCAAGCCTCGAGGACGCCTTCCTCGCCCTCACCGATGAGACGACCCATACGACCGCGAACCCGGAGACGCAGCGATGAGCGCTCTGAGCCTTCCCCTCATCCCCCGCCGACGCCGCGCGTTCGGCCTGCTCGTCGCCACCGAGCTGAAGATCGGCCTGCGACGGCCGGTGGTGGCGCTCGTGGCGATCTTCATACCGCTCGTCCTGCTGGTGATCTTCGGCAACATTCCCGCGACGACACGCGCTGACGCCTCGCTGGGTGGCA
Source organism: uncultured Solirubrobacterales bacterium (assembly GCA_963834625.1). GTDB lineage: Bacteria > Actinomycetota > Thermoleophilia > Solirubrobacterales > Solirubrobacteraceae > Palsa-465. The sequence continues at coordinate 207,238 of CAWICM010000004.1, forward strand.
TCTCGTTCTTCACCCTCTACGTCCCGTCACTGCTCGTGTTCGTGCTCATCGCCGTCAGTCTGGGAGGCCTCCCCCAGCAACTCGCGGCCTACCGGGAGCAGGGCGTGCTCCGCCGGCTCTCCACGACACCGGTGCCGCCGTCCTGGCTGCTGGGCGCGCAGCTGATGGTGAGCCTGATACTGGCCACGATCGGCATCACGATCCTCCTCGGCGTCGGAGCGATCGCCTTCGGCCTAGCGCTTCCGCCGAGCATCGGCGGGTGCCTCGTCGCCCTCCTCGCCCTGCTGCTCACGGTCGCGGCGACGCTCGGACTCGGGCTGTGCGTGGCCGCGATGGCCGGCAGCCCGCAGATCGCCGGGGCGTTCCAGTTGGTGTCGTTCTATCCGCTCGCGTTCTTCTCGGGCCTGTACGTCCCGCTCCAGGAGATCCACTCGAACCTGGTCCAGGACATCGCCAAGGTGCTGCCGACCGGAGCTGGATTCAATGCGCTGCACGCCTCCTTCCTCGGGCAGTCGCCGAGCCTCGAGTCCTTGGTGGTGCTCGCCGCATGGGCGATCGGCTGCGGCGTGGCCGCCGCCCGTCACTTCCGGTGGGAGTGATCCGCGGGCCTCGGGCTCAACGCACCGTCCAGTCCGGTTGACGTTTTTTCGCATGGCCGACCGCGGCGCGGGGTATGCAAGGCATGGCGGGACGATGCACCGGTATCCGGTCCCTCCTTACTCATGCTCTCTGCACTCCTTCTCGCTGGGCTGTTCGCCGCGCCACTGGCCACCCTGGCGCTGTTCGTCCCGACCGATCGTCGCTTCGGCCGAGCCGAAGAGCGCTCGAAGCGGGCCGCCCGACTGCTCAGCGCCCTGCTGTGGTCGGCCGCCCTGATTGCTGGTGGCCGGGATCCTCGCGCTGATCGGCGCCACGACCGGCCACATCGAGGGAGCGGTGATCGGGCTCGCGCTGGCCAGCCTGCTGTGGCTGCCGGTGAGCCGGCGCTGGAATGCACGCGCACACGTCTGCTGGGCGGCGACCACGTATGTGTTCGTGGTCTACCTCGCGTTCATGGCCTGGTGGACGTTCGCCAGCCATCTGGGTATCGCCGGCGACATCGGCGGGATGCTGCTGTGGCTGCTCGAGGTCGTGGCCGCCTTCCTCGGCTGCGCCTACCTGTGGGAGCTGTGCGACACGCTGGGCCGTGCCAGCTGGTTGCGGCGGATCGGCACGCGGGTGAGCGCCCGGGCGAGCGCGCTCGCCCGGGAAGACCCCACCTACTACGGCGCGGCGTGGGTTGCCCTCGGCCCGGCCCTGCTCGACCGCACCTCTGAGCGCGCGTGTATCACCGCTGGACCCTCACGCCTCATAGTCAGAAGATCGCCCCGTTAGTTGGGGCTTAACAGCTGGGGCTACAGATAGGAGATTTGCCATGGGCGAGACCCGCACGCCAGGCAAGCGCGGACGCCGCGCGCCGTCGCACGAGCCAACCCTTCGCCTGACCAACTTCGCGCCGCCGCCGGCGTCGGCGCCGCCGCCGGCCGGCGACGTAACCGGCGGGATAACCGACTGGGGAATGCTGGGCAACGACCAGTACTCCGACTGCGGAGCGGCCGCGTTCGAGCACGGTCGGATGGCCAAGTGCGGTAAGAACCTGCTGGACGACGACGGCAAGGAGCTGGCCGCGGACTCCACGGCGGCCACGAACTACACGCTCGCGACGTATTACGCCTACGGGCGGGCCATGGGCGAGCCGGGTCAGGATCCCGACGAGGGCGTCGACAACGCCACGTGGCTGAAGTTCCTGTTCGACCAGGGCATGATCGAGGGGTATGCCGAGCTCGACGTCTCGAACGCCGACGAGGTGCACATGGCGATGCTCAACTTCAACGGGGTGCTGCTCGGTTGCGACCTCACCCCCGAGGCCGAGCAGGAGTTCGCCAACCATCAGCCCTGGACGATCACGGCCAAGGAGCGGCCGAGCAAGAAGGAGGGCCACGACATCTACCTCGTCAAATACGACACGCAGGCCGGCAACGAGACCATCGTTACCTGGGGAGCGCTCCAGGAGTGCACGATGGCCTGGGACGGCGGCGAGGTGCAGCGGGGCGACCTCGAGGCGTGGGTGTTCATCAGCGCCGAGGACGCCGAGCGCAACGGAGTGAACCTGGCCGAGCTTCAGCAGGCGATCCGCGCTCTCGGCGGGACGACCAAGGCTGCCGCCGCCGAGGCGGTTACGACGGCGTGAACTAGACGGTTGCGCGGCTGAGGAGCGAGCGCAGGGTGGCTTGCTCCTCGTCGCTGAGCGAGCCGAAAATCTCGTCCCCCAGGGTCTCCTGGGCGCGTTCGGCCCGCTCCAGCGCGGTGCGACCCGCGTCCGTGAGCTCGACCACGTGCCGGCGCCGGTCGGCGGGATCGCGCCGGCGCTCGATGTAGCCGAGGTCCTCGAGTTCGTTGAGCAGCAGCACGCAGTTGTTGGCGTCGATCCACAGCGCCTCGCACAGGTGCTGCTGGAGCGCCGGGGCGCCGGAGCTCAGATAGCTGAGCAGCATCAGCTGCCGCAGCTTGAGGCCCATGAGCTCTTCCGTGCTCCGCTTCTTGATGGCCGTGGCTAGCCGCATGAGCACCACGACCGTGCCGGGCGAGGTCTCTACCGCCATCGCGATTTGCAGGGTATCAGGATTATCATCTTGCATCGAATGATAGTACTTGATACAGTGATCATCAATGATCGAGCGACAAGCTATGACGAGGGGATGATCACTATTCTCACGAGCTTAATCAGAGGAGAACGCCGGCGGTGGGTCGCGCTCGCCGTGGTGTGCATGGGCCAGCTGATGATGGTCCTCGACGCGACCATCGTGAACGTCGCGCTGCCGTCGATGCAGCGGGATCTCGGCTTCTCTCAGGCCAACCTGGCGTGGGTCGTCGATGCCTACATGATCGCGTTCGGCAGCTTCCTGCTCCTGGCCGGGCGACTGGGCGATCTGCTCGGTCGCAAGCGGATGTTCCTGATCGGCCTGGTCATGTTCACGCTGGCCTCGGTGGCCTGCGGCCTGGCCGACGGACAGGGAGTCCTCATCGCCGCCCGTTTCGTCCAGGGACTCGGGGGCGCGGTGGCGTCCGCCGCGGTGCTGGCGCTGCTCATCAGCGAGTTCCCGCGGCCGCACGAGCGCGCGATCGCACTGAGCGTCTACACCTTCATCGTCTCCAGCGGCGGCTCGATCGGGCTGCTGGCCGGCGGCGTGCTCACCCAGGCGGTCAGCTGGCACTGGATCTTCTTCATCAATGTCCCGATCGGGATCGTGACCTTCGCGCTTGGGCGCGTCCTCATCAACGAGACCGATCGCCTGGAGGCCGGGCACGGCATCGACGTGATCGGCTCGCTGCTGGTCACGTTGGCGCTGATGCTGGGCGTCTACGCGATCGTCAAGGCCAGTCGATACGGCTGGGTCTCGGCGCACACGCTCGGATTCGGGAGCGCCGCGCTGGCGCTGCTCGCGGTGTTCGTCGCCGTCGAGTCGCGGCTGGCCAACCCGATGTTCCCGCTGCGGATCCTGCGCGTGCCGGGGTTGGCCGCGTCGAGCGTGGTCCGGGGGTTTCTGGTCACCGGGATGTTCTCGACCTTCCTGCTCGGGGTGCTCTATCTCCAGCACGTGCACGGGTACGGGGCGCTGCGCACCGGCCTGGCGTTCCTGCCGCTCACGTTGATCCTGGGCCTGCTCTCGGTCGGCGTGACCGCGCGATTGATGGAGCGGTTCGGACCATCCCGGGTCCTGGTGGCGGGACTGATCTCGATCGCCGCCGCGCTGATCCTGCTGGCGCGCCTGCCCGCACAGACCAGCTACCTGCCGGCGATCTTCGTTCCGTTCGCCCTGCTCGGTCTGGGCGCGGGGCTGTCGTTCCTGCCCCTGACCACGATCGCGATGGCCGAGGTGCCACTCGGCGACGCCGGTCTGGCCTCGGGCATCGTCAACGCATCGCTACAGGTCTCTGCGGCGATCGGCACCGCCGCCCTGAGCACGGTTGCGGCCGAGCGCGCCAAGGTGCTGGCCGGCCTCGGGCAACCTCACCTGCAGGCACTGACCGGCGGGTTTCACCTGGCCTGGGCGATCGGAGCCGGCGCGGTCGCCGTGGGCGTGTTGGTCACCCTCGTGTGGCTGCGACCGCCGGCTCGACCGGATGAGGTCACGGCCGACGTGACCGGGGTCGAGGACCGCGAAGCCGTCGAATTCGAATTGGAGGCAGCATGATGACCACAACGTCCATCGTCCAGGTTCAGCGATCGCTCGATCGGTCGCACCACCGCAAGCCGCTGCGCGTGCAGATCACGCGCCGGCGCACGGGCAAGCCCGCCGGCTCGCACGAGTTCGTGACCCAGGTGCGCTTCGGCGGCGCGGAGGCCGTGGTGCTCCCGCTGAAGCTCAGGGCCGATGCCGACGCCGGCGCCGCGATCGCCGCCCCGGCAGCGCCGGCACCCGACCTCGCCGCCTGACCCCTACGGCGCGCCGACGGGACGTTCGGACTGCCGGGCCGTCACCACGGTCACCGGCAGTCCGAACGCCCGCACGCGATGCGGCAGGTCCCGCCGCAGCCACTGCGAGACGCGCGCGGGCAGGGTCGAGATGATGATCTCGTCGACGCCCAGGCGGGTCACGGCGTGCTCGACCGCGACGAACGGATCGCTGACGCCGATGACGCCCTCCACGTGCGCCCCCACCGCCCCCTCGAGCAGCGGAATGGCCAGCTCGAGCGTCGCCGCAGCCTCGTCGGTGTCGGGGTCCCAGTAGGGCCGGGGCACGAGCAGGACGAACGCGCAATCCGAGCGGCGCGACCGGGCCCGCACGGCGTTGACAAGCAGCGCGGTCGCTGCCGTCCGATTCGCCACCACCAGGACCCGCGTGCGATCCGCAGAAGCCATCTCGAACCGGTCCGATTATCGCATCGCCCCCGGTCCCGCCCGGGCGCCGCGGCGCCGGGCGCTGCGCGCATGCATCCACCCGTCGAAATCGGGGCTGCGCGACTTCATAGCCGGGGCCCAGATGCCGAATATGTGATGAGAGAGTCGCCCCGTGTCACAAGCCGCCTTCATCGCCCGCCAGCCGATCTTCAACCACAAGCTCAATGTGGTCGGCTACGAGCTGCTCTTTCGGGGCCGCGGCTACGCGGCCGACGCGCAGTTCGACGACGCCGAGCGGGCCACCGCGACGGTGGTTCTGAACACGCTGACCGAACTCGATATGGACCGGATCGTGGCCGGTAAGACAGCCTGGATCAACGTCTCGCGGGAGTTCGTCCTCGGCGACCTGATCCAAGCCGTTCCGCCCAGCGTGGTCGGGCTCGAGATCCACGAGACCGAGCGGTTCGACGGCGACATGGTCGAGGCGCTGCGCGACCTCAAGCAGGCCGGCTACAAGCTGGCGCTCGATGACTTCCGCTACCGGGAGGGCTCCGACGAGGTGCTCGAGCTGTTCGACGTCGTCAAGCTCAGCATGCCCGAGCTCGGGCGCCAGCAGATGCGCGAGCTCGCGGCGCGACTGCGCTCCTACTCGGGCAAGGTGCTGGCCGACAAGCTCGGCACGCGGCCCGACCACGAGGTGTGCATCGCCGCCGGCTACGACCTGTTCCAGGGCTACTTCTTCTGCCGCCCCGCTGTGGTCGGTACCCGGGGGATCTCGGCCAACCGGCTGGCGTTGCTCCAGGTGGTCGCCGCGCTCAACGATCCCGCGATCGAGCTCTCGGAGATCGAGCAGCTCGTGGCTCGCGACGTGGCCCTGAGCTTCCGGCTGCTGCGCTACGTGAACTCCGCCTTCTTCGGGCTGCGCGGCGACGTCCGGTCGATCGGGCAGGCGCTCGCACTGCTCGGCCTGGAGAACGTGCGTCGCTGGGCGACCCTCTCGACGCTGGCCACGATCGACAACAAGCCGACCGAGCTGACCCTGACCGCGCTGATTCGCGCTCGCTTCTGCGAGCTGGCCGGCGCCCACCGCGGCATCGGCAGCACCGCCGAGTTGTTCACGCTGGGCCTGTTCTCGGTGATCGACGGGATGATGGACGCGCCCATGCACGACGTCGTCGCCTCGCTTCCCCTGGCCGAGGACATGCGCGAGGCGCTCGTCTCTCGCCGCGGGCAGATGGGCCAGCTGCTGGACTGCGTCACCTCGCTGGAGACGGGCGAGGGCGGCCCCGCGATCGGCTTCGTCAGCGATGCCGGCGATCTCTACCTCGAGGCGCTGATGTGGGCCAACAGCGCCTCCGAGTCGCTCTTCGGCGGGCCCGCGGCGGCTCCGGCACGATCCCGGAGCGCCACCGCCCCGGCCGCGCGCCGGCGACCGTTGCACACCGCCGAGCCGGTGGCCAGCACGCCGCCCCCCGGCTCCTCGGCTGTCACGGCCCTTGACGGCGGCGCACGCCGGAGCCGCCCGGGCCTCTTCCGCCGCGTGTGGACGCGGTTGGTGGCCGTGTTTGGTCGCCCAGTCAGCGAAGCGCGCGGATGAGCCGCGCCCGCCCGCCTAGCCGCCCAGGTCGATCGTGTTGGTGGGCGCCGACAGGGTGACCGACTGGTTGAAGCGGTCGAAATCGAGCTTGCCGCCGTCGGTGCCGGTCTTGTCCAGCTCGACGGGGTAGGGCTTGCCTGTCGCGGCCACATACAGGGTGCCCCCACCGCCGGTCAAAGACACGACCTTGCGCCCGGCCACGTTGCTCACCGCGCCCCTCTTCAGGGTTTTGCCTTTCTGGTTGAGGAGCTGGCCGAACAGCGTGTGGATGTTGGTCAGCTGCGCGACCGAGGCGAACTGCCCGGTGGCCGGAGTCCGCAGCCATTTGCCCTGCAGTTGCTGGGCCGTCGACGCGGGCGCCCCGGCCTTCTCCCAGACCGCGGGCGGCGCCTGCATGTAGGCGTACTTGTTGAGGCTCACCAGGTTGAAGCTCAGCCCGCCGAGCGTGATCTGCCCGCGTCCGCCGACTCCGCCCACGAGCGAGATGTCGATCGCGATCTGCTGGCCGCCGGAGTGGATCGTGCCGGCGGCGTGCACCGACTTCAGGCCGTTGGCCGCCGCCAGGGAATCGTTCAAGATCTTCTGCGGCGACTCCGAGGCGACTGCGCTGCCCGACGAGGAGCCGCCGCATCCGGCGAGCACAGCCACAATCAGGCTGGCCGCTAGGCAGGTCAACAGGCGAACGCGCATCGGATCCGGCAGCGTAGACGAGTTGATCGCGCCTTGCGTAGGCTCCCCGGCCTGTCCCCTTCCGCCTGGCTCGACGCCTCTTCGGACCTCCGCATCGGCCTCGGCTGCATGCGGCTCTCAACCGAGGCCGAGCGCGATGGGGCGCTGGCCGCCGAGACGATCGGCGCCGCCGTGGAGGCGGGCATTACGGTGTTCGACACCGCGCACGCCTACGGGCGAGACGAGGCGGACATGGGTCGGGGCGAGCGTCTGTTGGCCGCCGCGCTCGCCCCCAGCGGCGCCGGCGCGCACGCGCGCGTGATCACCAAGGGCGGAATGACCCGCCCGGGCGGCGGTTGGGTCCCGGACGGGCGCGCCAAGCGGATCCTGGCCGACTGCGAGGCGAGTCTGGCCGCGCTGGGCGGGGTGCCCATCGACCTGTACCTGATCCACGCTCCCGATCCCCGGACGCCGTGGCGCACATCGCTTCGCGCCCTCGGCCGCCTGCTCGACGAGGGCATGGTGGCCCGAATTGGCGTGTCCAATGTGAATCGCCACCAGCTCGACGAGGCCATCGGGCTCTTGCCGATCGCCGCGGTCGAGGTGGCCCTGAGCCTGCATGACGATCGGGCGCTGCGCGGCGGCATCGTCGAGCGCTGCGAGCAGTCGGGCATCGCGCTCATCGCCCACTCACCGTTGGGTGGTCCCCGCCGCGCGGGCGGCCTCGCCCGCCGGGAGGCGCTGGCCGAGGCCGCCCGAGCCGTGTCTGCCACCCCGGCCGAGGTCGCACTCGCGTGGCTGCTCGGGCTCTCGCCCGTGATCGTGCCGATTCCGGGAGCGCGACGGCCGGAAACGGTGCGCTCGGCCGCCCGGGCCGCCCGGCTCTCCCTCGAGCCGGAGCTCGCCGCCGCCCTGAGCCCCGTCCGTTCGCCGCGAGCCGCACCCGCGCCGCGGTCCTCGACGGATGCCGAGGTCGTCCTGATCATGGGCATCCCCGGCGCCGGCAAGACCCGGCTGGCCGAGGACTACCTGGCCCGCGGCTACGTCCGCCTGAACCGCGACGAGCGCGGGGGCGCCCTGCGCGCGCTCTCCGACGAGCTCGAGCGGCACCTTGCCGACGGCGCTCGCCGCGTCGTTCTCGACAACACCTACCTCACCCGTGCGGCGCGCAGCTACGTGATCGAAGCCGCCGGCCGGCACGGCGCCCCCGTCCGGTGCGTGTGGCTTCGGACATCGCTGGCGCAGGCCCAGGTCAACCTCGTGGAGCGCCTGCTCGCGCGCTTCGGCGCGCTGCCCTCTCCAGAGGACCTGAAGGTCCTGGCCCGGCGCGAGCCGGGGGCGCTCGCCCCCACGCAGCAGATGCGCGCCGTGCGCGAGCTCGAGCCGCCCTCGACCGATGAGGGCTTCGCCGCGCTCGAGGTGATCGAGTTCGACCGTGGCGCGGCCCCGGCCCGAACCGGCGCCGGCGTGTTCGTGGCCGCCGGGGCGCTCGAGCGGCCCGGCTGGGAGCTCGGGCTCGGCGACGCGGATCCGGACGCGCCGCATCTGGTCTTCGACTGGCGCCCGGACGGCTCACCCGACGACCTCGCCGCGCTCGCCGCGCGGCTGCAAGATGTGATCCCGGGGGCCGTCGAGAGCGCGGTCTGCCTACACGGCGGCGGTCCACCCCGGTGCTGGTGCCGACCCCCGCTCCCTGGGCTGCCCCTCGCCTTCGCCCGCGCCCGCGGCCTCGATCCGGCGCGCTGCGCGCTGGTCGGCACCTCCCCGGCTCACCGCACGCTGGCCGCGAGCGTGGGCGCCCGATATATCGGCGCCTAGCTCACCCGTCCGGCGCGGTCGCGCGCGCGCCACTGCTCGACGCGGATCGCCCACCGCTCGTGGTCGCGCCAGCGCCCGGCGATCTTGAGGTAACGCTCGGAGAAGCCCTCGCGCACGAACCCGGCGCCACGCACGAGCGCGATCGACCCCTGGTTGGCGGGCTGGATGTTCGCCTCCAGGCGGTGCAGCCCCAACTCAGTGAACGCCCGCGCCAGCACCAGCTCGAGTCCCTCGCGCATGTAGCCCTGGCCCGCGTAGCGAGCCACCGCGGCGTAGCCGAGGTAGCCGCTCTGGAACAGCCCGCGGACGATCTCGTTGATGTTGACGAAACCGGCGATCGCGCCGTCCTCGATCCGGCACACGAACCCGGGCTCGTAGCGCTCGTCGGCGACGCATCTGAGCAGCCGGTCGAACGACTCGTCGCTGGCCGGCGGCACCCACCGGCCGTGCAGCCTGCGGCTCGAGCGCATGGCCTCCAGGTACGCCGCGCGATCGCCAGGCGTGGGCGCTCGGACCAGCACGCGCTCTCTGGGTGCCGCCATCGCGAGTCGAACCTAACGCACCTGGTCGTCGTCGGGGCGCAGCGCGTCGGTGAACCGGCGCGGCACCGCCGCGTCCTCGCCCTCCTCCCACAGCGTGATCACGACGAGCTCCGACCCCTCCGGCCGGCATACATACACGAGGTCACGCCGGCGCTCGTCGCGCAGGCGCAGGGTGCCGTTCGGGTCTCGCTCGACCCGCCCGGCCGCGTACGCCTGCGCCACCGCCGACGCGATCTCGGTCTTGGGATCAAGGGTGCCGCGCACACGCTGGCGATAGCGCTCGGCGGCGTGGTCGGTCACCGCGACCAGCACGGCCGCGCCCCGGGTGTCACGGGTAGCTGTTGACGTCGACCGGGATGTCGGGGTTGGCCGCGGTCGAGGATCCGCCCACGCCGTTGATCACCGAGTCGATCCCGCCGCTTCCAGTGGTCGCGTTGAGGAAGATCGTGAAGATGTCGTGGAACTGGACGCCCGGGGTGTCGGGCGACTGGAACGCTTGGGTGGCGAAGATCGGGATGCCCAGGTCGAAGAACGAGTAGCTCCCCATCCCGTAGCCCTGGAAGCTCCTCACCCCCCTTGTCACCAGGAACGCGGCGTAGCCGTCGGTGCTCGGGCTCGACATCCAGGCCGCCTGGCTCGGCGGGTCATAAGGCATCTCGTTCTGGAAGAACACGTCCTCGCCGCGCTGCCCATTCCAGATCACCTCGAACTTCTGGAAGTGCTCTACGAACAGGCCGTAGGCGTCCACGTCGTTCCCGTTGACGATCACGCCGGTGTCGGCCCGGTTGCTCGTCCACCCGACCCCGTTGCCGTGGTCGGCCCGCCAGGCCCACACGTCGTCGATGATCGTGTGGTCGGTGTCGACGATCAGCGCGTTCTGAGCCTGCCCGGCCTCGGCGCCGCCGATCCGGAAGAACACGTCCTGCACGAGCGTCGGGTCGCCAGCCTGGTCCGAGAAGCCCGCGTGGCGGAAGCGACCGCGCCCGGCCCCCACCTCGAGCAGTGCGCGCGAGCCGCGCGGGCCCGCGTCGAAGATCATCCCCGACAGCTTGATCCCGGGCACGTTCGCGGTCTCCATCGCGACGTTCCCGTCCTGCGGGATCAGCGTGGCGAACCCGAGCCCCATCACCACGGTGTCGGGCCGGCTGACCACAATCGGCGCACGCAGGTCATACACGCCGGGGGTCAGGATCAGGTTCTGCCCGAACGCCAGGGCCGCGTTGATCGCCCACACCGGCGTGGTCGGGCTCGCGACGAAGAAGCGCTGGAGCGGAATCGATCGGCCCGCCTCCGAGGCGCCGCCGGCATACGACGGTCCCACCGAGTCGTGCTGGACGGCGGGGACGAACACGCCGTAGTTGCCGCGCGCGTCGGTGTAGAGGAACGGCTCGGACTGGGACACGGGCGTGGTCGGCAGTGCCGTGTACTGGTTGTTGGTCTGCCCGGGCGGTGCGCCGAACTGTGTCGTGGGCGCGCCGTTGTCGCCCAGGAACACCTGGTTCCACACGCCGTTGGTCCAGTTGTTGTTGAGGTTGCTGTTGCGGGTGAAGAACTGCTGCTGGCCCGCGTTGATCACGGCCCCGCCCGTGAACGTGTCGTCGGCGAAGAAGCCGCCGCTCACGAATCCCTGACCCGAGGGGTCGCAGAAGTCCTGGAGCGCGACCTGTTGGGTGGGCGTCTCGTTCATGATCACACGGCGCATCGGCGCGGCCTGTGACACCGCCCAGTACTCGAACGTGTTGTTACAGCTCGCGGCCTCGCCCGTGGCCGGGACATAGGTCGGAGGATTCTTGGGCAGGGTGACGTTGAGCGTCAGGTTCGAGAGCGAGCGCCAGAAGTTGTCGAGTCCCTCGCAGGGGCCGCCGCCGGACGCGGCGGACGGGCACTGGTTGAACACGTCGATCGCGCCGTTGATCGTCACGTCACCGGGCGCCGCCCCGAGGCCGGCAACCTGGGTGTAGTAGCCGACCTGGAAGATCAGCGGCGCGGCGGCGGACCCGTAGGTGCCGGGCTCGAAGAAGATCGCGTAGCGCTGGGTGCCGAACTGGTTGGGGACCTGCTGGGTGGCGATCGAATTCAGCTCGGCCTGGATCGTTCCTTGAGCCATCTTCGGGGTGAACACGATCACGTTCTTGCCGAAGGGCGAGCCGCTCGACGCCGAAGCGAGCGCCGGCACGGCCAATCCCACCGCGCACACCAGTCCGAGCCACATCGTCACGCGCATGCCGGCCCTCTTTCCCATCAGCAGCTCCTAACTCCGCTCGGCAACGAGTCCCCCGCGCGACCCTACTACACGCCCGCGGAGCTGGAGTTAAGAGCGCCGCGGCCGACCGGTGGCCTGCTCGAGCAGCGCGTGAACGTTGGCTACGGGTCCGAGATGCCCGAGCTTCTCCGGATTGACCACCGACTTGATCCCGGCGACCTCTCCACCCGAGATCTCGAGCGCCCATACCGCGATCACCCGAGACTCGCCGTCGAGCAGCAGCGCGCCCGATGCACCGTTGACCTCGACCGGCCTGATCGAGGCGCCCGGGATGCGGGCGCCCCACCGGCTCCAGGTCATCAGGACCCGCGCCACCCGGTTGCGGCCGCGCACCGGACGGGCGAGCGCGGGCACCTTGCCCCCACCGTCGCCGGTCAGCTCGACGTCGTGGGCGAGCAGGGCCTCGAGGCCGGCCAGGTCGCCGTGGTCGACCGCGGCGAAGAACCGGCGCGCGAGCTCGTCGCGCTGCTCGCGCGAGGTCTGAAAGCGCGGCCGCCGCTCCTCGACGTGCGTCCGGGCCCGGCTGGCCAGCTGGCGCACGTTGACCTCGCTCTTGCCCACGATCCCGGCGATCTCGTCGTAGCCGTAGTCGAAGACGTCGCGCAGCAGCAACACGGCGCGCTGCTCGGGAGACAGGCTCTCGAGCAGCACGAGCATGGCCAGCGACAGCGAGTCGGCCATCTCGGCCTGCCGGGCGGGATCGGCGTCCTCGGCGGTGAGGATCGGCTCGGGCAGCCAATCACCGACGTAGCGCTCCCGCCGCGCGCGGGCCGAGCGCAGGGAGTCGATAGCCAGCCGCGTAGTCACGGTGGCGACGAACGCCCGCGGCGACTCGAGGCGCTCGCCGGCCTCGAGCGCCCGGTGCACGCGGAGCAGCGCCTCCTGGACCACGTCCTCGGCCTCGGCGACGCTGCCCAGCATCCGGTAGGCGATCGCGAACGACGTCGGACGCAGGTCCGCCAGGAGCTCTTGCCGGTCGGGCGCGGTCACGCCGCGAACCCTCCTCGCCAGCTCGCGTGCTCCGGCTGCCAGCCCAGCTCACGCTTGGCCTTGGCGTTGGAGGCGCCACGGATCTCGTTCATCATGACCACGCCGGCCTCGCCGGCGAACAGCCGTCCAACGATCCGCGGTACGTGCATCGGCTGCTTGGCGCCGAGCTCCTTAGCCAGCGCCGGCAGCCACTCGGCGACCGGGGCGGGGTCATCATCAACAACGTTGTACACGCCTCGGCTCCCCCGCGCGACCGCCGCCACCGTGGCCTCCGCCGCGTCGGCGATGTGGATGAAGGACCACACCCCGCCACCGTCGCCGACCAGCGGGAACTTGCGCTTGCGGACCAACTCGACCTGCTCCGCGCCGGGGGCCATCGAGGTGCCCGGCCCGTAGAACCCGCCGTAGCGCAACACGATCCCCTCGGTCCACGCCGCGCCCAGGACAGCCTCCTCGAGATGACGGATTGCCTGGAAGCTCTCGCGCATCTCACGCGGGGGCGCCGGGTCGAACGGATCCTCCTCGGTCTTGACCGGACCGCCGGTGCGCACGTATGGCCATGCGGCATAGCTCTGCGCCACGAACCGCCGCACTCCCACCGCCTGCCCCGCCGATAGCAGGTGATCGGTGCCCTCTGTCCGCAGGCGGTTGGTCAGCGCGAAGTCGCGATCGAAGTGACGCAGGTCCAGCATCGCTGGAATCGCGGTCAGCTGGTGGATGATCACCTCCGGCTGGACCCGGGCGACGGCCTCGGCGACCTGCTCGGCGTCGAGCGCGTCGGCCAGCACCGGCTGGGCGCCCAGGTCCCACAGCTCCCGCTGCTTTGACTCGGTGCGGGTCATCCCGGTCACCTGGTACCCGGCTTCGATCAGCCGGGGAACCAACTGCCTGCCCATCGCTCCTGTCGCTCCGGCAACGAACACTTTCATCTCTGGCTCCTTAAGGTCGATTGCACCAGCTTCGACGAGGTAGCCCCCGCGGCTGTGACACCGCGGGGGCTCGCGCGTCACCCCGGCTCACCGGGCACGCTGGCGGAACAGGAGGCCGGACAGGACGATCGAGCCGACGATCAGAGCGAGGCTCCAGAGGACCGCGTGCCACGCGTCGGCGCCCACCTGACCACCGCTCAAGGAAGTCCGGATCGCGTCGATCACCGCGCTCGCTGGCTGGTGGCTCGCCACGGCCCGCAGCACCCCTGGCATCGTCCTCACCGGGACGAAGGCGCTGCTCACGTAGGGCAGGAAGCCCACCAGGAAGGCGATCCCCTGCGCCGTCTCCGGGGACCGGGCGACGATCCCGATCGCCGCGGCGAGCCACGAAAGCGCGAGCACGAACAGCGCCAGGATGCCGATCGCGGCCAGCCATCCCCCGATGCCGGCGGGGGAGCGGAACCCGATCGCGAAGGCGACCGCCACGACGAGCCCCGCCGAGAGCAGGTTTCGAACCACGCTGGCCGCGACGTGGCCGGCGATCAGCGCCTCACCGCGGACATCCATCGACCGAAACCGGTCGATGATCCCTCCGGTCAGGTCGTGGGCGACCGTGACCGCGGTCGTCCCGCAGCCGAAGCCGACGCACACGAGGAGCACGCCCGGCACGACGTAGTCCACGTATCGGGTCCCGGTGTGGATCGCGCCACCGAACAGGTAGACGAACATCAGCATCAGGATCACCGGCAGGACCAGCGCAGTCGTCATCCCGTCGACGTTGCGCAGCGACAGCCGAAAGGCGCGGGTGAGGAGCGGCGGGGGGGCGTATTCAGACATTGGCGATCTCGCTTTCTCGTTCGTGCTGTTCCGCGACAGCGGGATGGATGGGGGCGGGGTCCCCGGTCAGGGTCATGAAGACGTCGTCGAGGCTCGCGGTGCGCATCTCGAACCGGGCGATCCTGACCCGCTCGGGATCAAGGTCGTCGAACACGGCCCGCGCTGCCGCGGCAGTGCCGTCGGTCGCGGTCTCGATCGTCAGTGCCGAGCGGTTGGTCTGCACCGCGCGCGGCCCGAGGCGGTCGACCAGTTCGTCGAAGCTCGAGCGGTCGGCGGCCTCGAGCTCGAGCCGCGCGCCACCGATCCGCTGCTTGAGCTCGCGGGCGCTTCCCTCGGCGGCGATCCGCCCGGCGTCGAGAACCGCGATCCTGTCGGCGAGCCGCTCGGCCTCATCCAGGTACTGCGTGGTCAGGAGCACCGTGACGCCCGCCGCGGTCAGGCTGGTCACGACCTCCCACATGGCCTGTCGAGCCCGCGGGTCGAGGCCGGTCGTCGGCTCGTCGAGGAAGATGACCTCCGGGCTGCCGACCAGGCTGGCCGCGATGTCAAGCCTCCGGCGCATACCGCCCGAGTAGCCGCCGACGCGCCGGTCCGCCGCATCGAGGAGATCGAACTGCTCGAGCAACTCGGTGGCGCGGATGCGGGCGGCTCGCGGCCGCAGCCCTCGCAGCCGGCCCATCATCACCAGGTTCTCCCGCCCGGTCTGGAGCTCGTCGAGCGCCGCGTACTGACCGGTGAGGCTGATGCGGCGCCTGACCGCGTGGCGGTCACTCACCACGTTTCGGCCGGCGACCCGGGCGACGCCGCCGTCGGGCGTGAGCAGCGTCGCGAGGATCCGCACGGTCGTCGTCTTGCCGGCGCCGTTCGGACCGAGCATCGCGAACACGGAGCCCGCCGGCACGCAGAAGCTGATCCCGTCGAGGACGCGGACGGCCCCGTAGGACTTCGTCAGATCGTGGGCCTCGACTGCTGCGTTCTCGCTCATGTCTGCCTTTCGTTTTCGTCGGGGATAAACTGCGTACGATATACGCTTTACTGCGTAGAGCATACGCAATTGCTCCGTGATGTCAAATACCGAGACTCCGATGAACGACGAGGAGAACCTGATCCCGCCCAGCATCGAGCTGGCCTGGGGACGCCGCCAGCGGCCGACGCGTGGCCCCAAGCCCGCGCTGACGCTCGACCGGATCGTCGCGGCCGGGATCAAGGTGGCCGCGACCGAGGGCATCGGAGCGCTGTCGATGACCCGGCTCGCCGCCGAGCTCGGCGTCGGGACGATGTCGCTCTACCGCTACGTCACGGCCAAGGACGAGCTCCTGACGCTGATGGTCGACCGCGCGCTCGGCCCGCCGCCCGACGCCCCGCCCGGCGAGGACTGGCGCGCGGGCCTGAACCGCTGGGCGGTCGGCGTCCGCGCCGCCTACCAGCGCCAACCGTGGACACTGCGGGTCCCGATCAGCGCGCCGCCGATGGGCCCCAACAACGTCGGGTGGCTCGAGAACGCGCTCCGGGCCTTGTCCGGGACGCAGCTCACCGAGCAGGAGAAGCTGTCGACAGTCCTGCTCCTGAGCGGCTTCGTCCGCAACGACGTGACGCTGAACCTCGACCTGACCGCCGGAGCCGCCGGCGAACAGCTGATGCCCACCTACGCGCGGATGCTCGGGGTCCTCATACAGGGCGGCGATTTCCCCGCCCTCACCGAGGCGATCGCCTCGGGTGCGCTCGAGGACGAGGACGATCCCGACAGCGAGTTCCACTTCGGCCTCGAGCGGATCCTCGACGGCGTGGCCGCGCTGATCGCGGCTAATCAGTCATGATCCACCGGCATGACCCGGGCCACGATGTCGCTCGTCGCATCCCTCGCCGCCACCGCCGCCATCGCCCTTTTGGCGTCGTCGGCGGGCGCCGTCCCCGCGGCGCGGTGGTCGAACTCCCACTGTGAGCTCCAGCAGTCGCTGTTCAACGTGCGCCACCCGCATCCCAGCGGGCGGTTGCTCGCCGGCGGGAACCGGATCCTGAAGCAGCACGGCTGCGCGCAGCGCGTTCCCGGACCCAAGCACTGGTCGAACACGCAGTGTGGCGACTACCAGGCGACATTCATGAAGCTGTACGCGTCCCCGACCAACAAGCAGCTCGCGACGGCCAACGGCGCGCTGAAGCAGCACGGCTGCCGCCAGCGCGTTCATCGCCTTCCGCAGGGTTACTAGAAGCCGCTACGCCACCGGCACGGCGCCAAGCCGCTCGGCGGTCACCGCCTCGAGCGCGTCGCGCAGCGCGGCCACCCGCTCCGCCCCGTAGCGCTCGGCCCACTCCTGTTCGATCTCGTCGATGATCTGGAAGCCGAGTGCCTGGGCCTCGCGCCCACGTTGGGTCAGGCGGATGATCTTCGCCCGCCCGTCGGCCGGGTCGGGCACCCGCTCCAGGTAGCCCTTGCGCTCGAGCTCGGTGGCCACCTCCCCCACCGACTGCTTGGTCATGTTCGCCCGCTCGGCCAGATCGGTCAGGCGCGAGCCGTTCTCGGCGTCGATGTTGCCGAACACGCAGCCGTGGGTCATGCGGATGTCGCTGTATTCCGTCTGCGTGAGACGCCGCGTCATCTCCTCCGCGAACGCATCGAAGCCGTTCCCGAGCAGGCGCATCAGCGGCTGGCGAAACGGATTCTCGATATCGGTTGACATTTCGTCAGGTCTCCTGATAAGTTTCCCAGACAGTTCGGAAGCCTTACAAGGTTGCCTGACAATTTTAGCACCTGATCCGGAGGAATTTGAATGACTAGGAAATGGTGGACCCTCCTCACGGTGAGCGTCGGAACGTTCATGCTCCTGCTCGACATCACGGTCGTGAACACCGCGCTCCCGTCGATTCAGAAGGACCTGTCGGCCGGCTTCACCGACGTGCAGTGGGTGATCGACGCCTACACCCTGTCGCTGGCCGCGGTCGTGCTCACCGCCGGCTCGCTGGCCGATCGACTGGGGCGACGGGCGGTGTTCGCGGTCGGGCTCGTTATCTTCTCGCTCGCCTCGCTGGCCGCCGGCCTCGCGCCCGATGCGACATTCCTGAACGTCTCGCGCGCGGTGCAGGGAATCGGCGGCGCGGCGATGTTCGCGGTCTCGCTCGCGCTGGTCGCCCAGGAGTTCGCGGCCGGCCGGGAGCGCGCCGGCGCGATGGGCATCTACGGCGCGACGATCGGCATCTCGGTGGCCATCGGGCCACTGGTCGGCGGCGCGATAACCAGCGGACTCGGCTGGCGCTGGGTGTTCTTCGTGAACGTCCCGGTGGGCGCGGGCGCCATCGCGCTGACCCTGACCAGGCTGCGGGAGTCGCGTGATCCGAACGCCACACGCATCGACTGGCTCGGGCTGATCACCTTCAGCTCCGCCCTGCTCATGCTCGTGCTGGCGCTCCTGCGCGGCAACGACGAGGGCTGGGGCAGCCCGCTGATCGTGGGCCTGATCGCCGGAGCGGGCCTGATGCTCGCCCTGTTCGCCGCGGTCGAGCGGCGCGTCCCCGAGCCGATGCTCCCGCTGCACCTGTTCCGTAGCGGCGCCTTCACGGGCGTCCAGATCGCCGCGGCCGCGGTGTCGGCCTCGCTGTTCGCGCTGTTCCTGTATCTCACCCTCTATCTCCAGAACTACCTGGGCTACTCACCGCTTCAGGCCGGACTGCGCTATCTGCCGATCACGCTGGTGCCGTTCCTGGTCGCGCCGCTGGCCGTCGCGCTGATGGGCCGTGTACCCGCCCGCGCACTGATGGCGATTGGCCTGGGCGGCGTCGGCGCCGGCCTGGCCCTGATGGCCGGACTCAGCGCGCACTCGAGCTGGACGGCCCTGCTGCCCGGGTTCATCGTCGCCGGCGTCGGCGTCGGGCTGCTGAACCCGGTGATCGCGGACGTCGCGGTCAGCGTCGTGTCCAAGGACCGCAGCGGCATGGCGGCGGGCATCAACGACACGTTCCGCCAGGTCGCGATCGCCGTCGGCGTCGCCGCCTGGGGGGCGATCTTCCTGGCCCGCGGGGCCGACAAGATCGCCTCGGCGGCCGCGGGCACCCCGGCGGCGGCCGGCGACCATCCCCGCCAGCTGATCGAGGCCGCCTCGTCCGGACGGCTCGACGCGGCTCTCGCCGCCGTGCCCCACGGCGCCCGCGCGGTGGTCGCCGGGGCCGCCAGGCAGGGGTTCCTGAGCGGGCTGAACACGATCCTCCTGCTCGGCGCGCTCCTGGCCTTCGCCGGCGCCGCGGCCGCGGCCTGGCTGGTCCGGGAGCACGAGATCGAGCGGGAGCACGAGCTCGAGCACGACGTCGTCGCTGCCTCGGCCGTCGCCGTGCCTGCTGGTAGGTAGCCGGTTACCAGCATCCCGAACTGGTAAGCATCCAGTTGGATGTCCAGTTCGGGTGGCACGGTGCTCTCGCGGGTCGACTCGATCGTCGGCAACGGGATCGAGGCGACGGTACGCGCCAAGCACGCGCTGCGCCTGCGCCGCATCGGCTGGGCCCACGCGCTGTCGCCGCCGGATGGCGACGAGGGGGCGTGGGCTCGGGGCGACCCGCCGCCTCGCCCGGGCTGCTCGCTGGAGGTGCTGATCGACGGTGCCGAGGCGTTCGCCGCCATGGCCGAGGCGATCGAGAACGCGCGTGACCACCTGCACGTCACCGGCTGGCACATCGCGCCGCACTTCGAGCTCGTGCGGGGCGAACGGGGCCGGTCGATCGGTCACCTCCTGGCCGAAGCCGCCGAACGGGTCGATGTGCGCGTGCTGGTGTGGGCGGGAGCGCCGGTACCCGCCTTCCACCCCACCCGCAAGGAGGTCCGCCGGGGCGTCGAGGAGCTCACCCGCGGCACCCGCATCCGCTGCGAGGTGGACCCGCGGGAGCACCCCTTCCACTGTCACCACGAGAAGACCATGGTGGTCGACGGAGAGCTGGCGTTCGTGAACGGGATCGACATGACCGACTACGCGGGCGATCGCTTCGACGGCGGTGGCCATCCCGCTCGCCGGCGGCTCGGCTGGCACGACGTCGGCACCCGCCTGCGCGGCCCGGCCGTGCTCGACGTGGCCGATCACTTCGAGCTGCGCTGGCGCGAGCTCACGGGCGAGCGGCTGGCGCGTCCTCCGGAGCCTTTGCCCGCCGGCGGCCACACCGTCCAGGTGGTCCGAACCGTCGCCGAAGGCATGTACGAGGCCGTCCCGTCTGGGGACTTCCGGATTCTCGAGAGCTACGTGCGGGCGATCCGCCGCGCCGAGCGCCTCATCTACCTCGAGAACCAGTTCCTGTGGTCGCCCGAGATCGCCGACCTGCTGGCCGACAAGCTGCAGCGGCCACCCCACCCCGACTTCCGCCTCGTCCTCCTCCTCCCCTCCCGGGCCAACAACGGACAGGACGACACGATGGGACAGCTCGGCCAGTTGGTCGCGGCCGACGACGGCGCCGGCCGGCTGCTGGCCACGACGATCAGGTCCCTTTCGGGGCAGCGCGACGACAGGCTCTATGTGCACGCCAAGGTGGGCATCGTCGACGACCGCTGGCTGACGGTCGGGCTCCGCCAACCTCAACGCGCACTCGCTGCTCAACGACACCGAGATGAACGTGGTCACCGATGATGCTGGGTTGGCCCGCGGCACCCGTCTGCGCCTGTGGGCCGAGCACCTCGGGGTGGACGTCGACACCCTGTCCGGCGAGGACCCGTGCCGGACGGTCGACGAACGCTGGCGCCCGATCGCCTTCGAGCAGCTCGAGCGCCTGCGCGCGGGGGCGGAGCCCACCCACCGACTGCTCGCCCTGCCCGGTCTGTCCAAGCGCTCCCGCCGGCTGCTCGGACCGCTCGTCGGGTTGGTCGACGACGGCTAGCCACAGCCCCGGCCCCGGTTCGCCCCCGGCTCAGGGCGAACCCGGAAGGCTCAGGTCCAGGCGGGTTCGCGGCCCTGCTCGCGCACCCACTGCCCGACCAGCCCGCGCAGGTGGGCCACGAAGCGCTCGTGCTCGTGCGCGGGGTACGTGGCGCGAACCGTGTCGAGGAGCAGGCGGTCGAAGTCACTCGACTCGACCCACTCGAGCACGAGCTCGTCGATGTGCCCGAGGCGGCTGGCGCAGAAGTCGTGGTAGCGGTCGGCCTCGAAGTAGTCGTCGGCCAGCCGGCGGTAGCCCGCCAGCTTCTCCTCGTAGGAGAGGTCGTCGCGATCGCCGATCTCGTAGTAGCTGCGCGTGTCGAGGTCCAGCCGCGGGCGCCGACCGGTGACCAGGCAGAACGTGCACCACTTGAGCAGCGTCTTCATCGCCCACGGGAAGTAGTAGTGCAGGCTGGTCAGTGCGACGTCGGGCGAGGCGTTGGCGTAGTCGATCGGATGGACCTCCGTGCCGCGGACGAGGCATTCGCACGAGTTGAACTCCCAGCGGAAGAACGCGTTGACCAGACGGCTGATCGTCAGCATCTCCTCGCCCACGGTGGGTGACAGGAAGTCGTGCGCGACCTCGTAGCGGTCGTGCATGGGCCGCTCGGGGCGGAACTTCATGACCATCGTCTCGGGCCCGATCGACAGCGAGCGGGCGAACGCGTCGAAGTCCTCGACCGATGCCTGCAGGTGCATGATCCGATGCCCCGACGCGTCGTAGGCGCGCTCGAGCTCGGCGCGGTTGCGGACCTTGCTCACTCCGATCCACTGCCCGCCGTCATAGGGCTTCATGAACAGCGGATAGCCGATCTGCTCGGCGATCGCGGCCAGGTCGAACGGCTGGTTATACCTGGCCGCCGTGTACTGGAAGCGCGAGTTGTCCGGCGGATCCTTGTGCGGGACCAGCACGGTCGGGGGGACCTTCAGGCCAAGGCGGATCATCGCGCAGTAGGCCGCGTGCTTCTCCATCGACTGGAACGTGAACGGGCTGTTGAGCAGGTACACGTCGTTCATCAGCGCGACCTTCTTGAGCCACTCTCGAGGGACGTAGTACCAGTAGGCCAGACGGTCGATGACCAGCTCGTAGGTCGGCCGGTCGCGCAGGTCGAACGGCTCGATCGTGATCCGCTCGGTCGCGATCCGGTGGCGATGGCCGGAGCTGTCGGTGATCCTCCCCAGCCGCGCCACCAGCGTCTCGAACGCGCGCGGCCAGTCCTCCTCGGTGCCGAGCAGGAGGCCGATCAGGTGGGTGGTCTCGGTCATCGCGTCAGCAGAAGCGTGGCAGGTGGCGGGCGAGCTGGGCGCGCCACCACGTCAGCAGAAGCGTGGCAGTGGCGGGCGAGCTGGGCGCGCCACCACGGCCAATCGTGTGCCACGTCGTGTCCCCACACGTCCAACTCGCACCGGATTTCCTTGGCCTGCAGGAGCCCGGCGAACCGACGGGTCGACTCGAGCGCCCCCGTCGTGTCCTCCCACTGCCCCTGACCGCACACCAGCAACAGGCTGAGCCGGGAGCGCAGCCAATCCAGGTGCTCGCCGTGCAGGTGGGCCACGTAGTCCATCGGGCTATTGAAGTACGCGGCGTCGCCGCGCTCGCCCCAGCTGTTCCAGCTCGCGGGGTCGTAGTTGCCCGACAGGCAGATGGCCAGCGGGAACACGTCGGCCCGCTTGAGCGCGAAATTGGCGGCGTGGAAGGCGCCCAGGCTGGGGCCGCAGGCGATCACCTCGGTGGCGCCACCGCAGTCGTGGCGGATGAACGGGACGACCTCGTCGAGGATCCACGTCTCGTAGACCCCGTGGCGCCGGGCGCGCTCCTCGAGCGGGATGTCCCGGTTGGACCAGGACTCGTGGTCGAAGGAGTCCACGCAGTAGAGCTTCACGCGCCCGGCCGAGACCAGGTCGCCGACCGCGGCGACCATTCCGCGGCGCTCGAACTCGCCGGCGTCGCCGCGCTCGGTGGGGAAGGCCAGCACCGGCCGGCCCCAGTGCCCGTACACGGCCACCCCGTTCATTGCGTCGACCAAACCTTCGCCAGCAGCCGCGTGAGGTGCGGGTCCAGAGCATCGCGCCAGCTCGGGAAGTCGTGCCGCCCGGGCATCTCGGTCAGCTGTAGGTCGTAGCCCTGCGCGGTCAGCGCGGCAGCCATCGGTCGATTGTTGTGGACGTTCTCCTCCGTGCTCCCGCAGGTCATCGTCACCGCGATCGGGTCGTCGTGGTCGCTGGCGCGCAGCACGCCACGGACGAAGCGAACGATGCGGGGGTAGCGCGGGAAACCCGACTCGTGGCGGTCGAAGCGCGGCATGAAAAAGCTCCCCGACTGCAGGAATAGCCCGCCGAACGTTTCGGGCCAGGCGCGCTGGGCCTGGAGCATGGCCAGGGCGCCCAGGCTGGCACCCATGCCCACCGGACGCCCTGAGACGGGAATCTGGTCGCGCAGCGCGGGCAGGATCCGCCGGCACAGGGATCGCCCGTAGGCCGCCGAGGCCGAGTACCACTCGTTTCGGTCCCCGGGCGGCAGCAGCGCGACCCGGAACGGCGCGAGTGCCTGGCACTCGATCATCGCGCCCGCCCAGTGGACGAGCGCGGCCTGCGCGGCGTACTCGGGACCATCGTGCACGAGCAGCAGCGGGAGCGGGCCCTCGCCCGGCGACCATACCCTCAGGCGCAGCGAGCGACCGAGCACCCGGACCACGACCCGCTCGGTCCGGCCGGGCACCGTGGGCTGGTCCTGCCAGCCCGGACCGGTTGGCTCGTCTGCGCGGACGGGGTCTAGCACCGGCCGGAAGGTATCGATACGGTCCCCCCGTGGCCTATTCGGTCGTCCACGTCGACGAGATCGACCCCGCCGGCCCGGGCGGCGCGGTGCGCTTCGTGCGCCGCGAGCTCGGCGTGGAGGCGTTCGGCATCAACTGGTTCGATCTCCCCCCGGGCGCTGCGGGCCACGAGCACGACGAGGCGAAGTCGGGCCAGGAGGAGGTCTCGGTGGTCATCCGGGGCGGCGGCCACTGGCGCATCGACGGGACCGAGGTCGCCGTCCGGGTCGGCAGCTTCGTGCGCTTCGACCCCGAGGCGACGCGCTGCCCGGTGGCCGGCCCCGAGGGCATGACCTTCGTCTCGGTCGGTGCCCGCCCCGGCGCCTACGAGCCCCGTGGCCCCTTCTAGGTATACATATAGATATAGATATATATCTAGTTATATATCTATAGCCATATAGATGCTGTTGGGGCTCGCGCGGTACTCGCCGAACGGCCCGCACAGCGCAAAGCCCACGCTGGCGTAGAGGGCGCGCGCCGGCGCGAACTCGGCCATCGAGCCGGTCTCCAGGCTGAGCCGCCGGTAGCCCGCCGCTCGCGCCATCGCGATCAGGTGCTCGATCATCCGGCGCCCGATCCCCTGCCTGCGCAGCCCCTCGACCGTGTGCATCGACTTGACCTCGGCGTGCTCGCCGTCGAGCCGCTTCAGCGCGCCCACGGCCAACAGGACTCCGTCGCGCCGCAGGCTGAAGAACGTCACGGTGGGATCGAGGAGGCCGTCCACGTCCAGCGCGTGCCTGTCCTCGGGGGGCGTTGGCGCGTGGGCGAAGTCGAGGTGCGTGGCGAGGAGCCGGCGCACGTCAGGAGCACCGGGATCGTCGACCGAGATCTCGTCCTGCCCCATGCTCGGCTTCGGCTCAGCTCGTCGACACGGTCACGCTCGACATCACCACTGGCGTCGTCGGCGCGCCGTCCCCCGGCGGGTTGGTCGGCAGCGAGCCGATCTTCTCGACCACCGCGATGCCCGAGACGACCTTGCCGGCGAGCGCGTAGTCGGGGGTCAGCCCGGCCGACTGCGTGACGTTGGCTCCGGTCACGACGAAGAACTGGCTGCCCGAGGCGCCGCGCGGATCGGTCTGCGTCTTGGCCATGGCCACGTCGCCGCGTACGTACTGGGTGTTCCCCGGCGGGGCCTCGACAACGCTGTAGCCGGGTCCGCCGGTGCCGTTGCCGAGCGGGTCGCCGCCCTGGATCACGAAGCCGGCGGCCACGCGGTGGAAGGTGAGCCCGTTGTAGAAGCCCCGCTTGACCAGATAGTCGATCGAGGCCGAGGTCTTGGGCGACTGCTTGACGTCGAGCGTGAACGCGAACGTCCCGCAGTTGGTGAGGACCGTCACCGTGTAGGTGCGGCTCGGGTCGAGCTTCGCGCGCGGTGGCTGGAGGTGCTGAGGACCCTTGGGCTTGGGAGCCGCGACGGTCCGGCAGGCCGCCGGGGCAGCGCCGCCCGACGCCGCGGTGCTCGTCGTCGAGCCGGCCGCGGCGCCGGTGCTGCTACTGGTGGTCGTCTTGGTGCTGGCGCTGGAGCCGCAGGCGGCGACTCCGAGCGCGATGGCGAGGGCCAGGCATGCTCTGCGCACGGCCTCCAAGCAAACCAGATCCGCTCATTTGGAGGAGCTGGAGCCCTGTTCCTGGACCGCGCCCCCGACGCTGCCGGCCCCGCTCTCGGAGAAGCTGAAGCCCTTGCCCTTGGCTCCGCCACCGGTCTCGCTCTGGGCAGAGCCGCCGTTCGCGCAGTCCTTGTTCGTGTGGCACGGGATCGGAGGATGGGGGCCCCTGATCACACGGTTCCCCGACAGGTTCAACGCCTGGGTCGAGACGCCGGCCGGGGTCGTCACCGCCGCGGACTTGAGCTGGGCCGCGTTCGGCCACCAGGCGACGAACCAGCCGTTGTGAACGGTCGCCTGGACCTTGGTGCCGTCGTCGAGGACCAGCGTCACCCCGCTCACGTCGGCGCCGGTCCGGCCGAAGGCGAACCCGAAGGCGTGACCGCCGCGCTCTGAGCCGTGCGCGCCCGAGAGCAGCACCTGATCGGCCGGCACGGTGACCGGGCTCGAAGCCTGGCTCTGCGAGAGCAGCACGAACGACGGGCCCTCTATGCACGCCGCGGTCGACTCGCTGTTCGCGTAGACCGAAAACGTGAACGGTCCCCGCGTGTCCGCGAGCGCCAGCGGCAGCCCCGCGACCGACGCCTGCGATCGCTGGCATGCGGCGCTCGCGGCGGCCAGCTGGCCCGGCGCGGGCTTGGTCGGCTTGGCGCTCCAGCCTGCGAACGCGTTCGAGGCGCCCGCGCCGAGCGAGATCACCACGGCCAGCGTGCCGGCGGCGACGGCCGCGCTGGCCACTGCGCCGATGGCCACCGGCGGCCGCACACGGCGCGTTCGCGGGCGGTAGTCGAGTCGGGTCAGGCCGCCCGCGACCCCGTCCGGCACCTGCGCTGCGCGGGCTCGAAGCGCCTCGCGCAGATCGGATTCGAGTTGCTCGTTCATGTTGGGATGCTCCTTGTGTCATTGGTCGGGCGCATCGCCTGCTCGAGTCGCGCGAGTCCACGAGAGGCGGTGCTCTTGACGGTGCCGAGGGAGCACTTCAGGGCGGCCGCGACCTCGGCTTCGGGAAGGTCCAGGAAGTAGCGCAGCACGAGCACCGCCCGCTGGCGCGGGGGAAGCGACGCCAGCGCGCTCATGAGCTCGTCCTGTCCGTCGAGTTCGACCGCGCCATTCGTTTCTGCCGCGCGGTCGGGGGGAATCGGGGCGACCAGCTCCTGCCGGCGCCGGGTGCGCCGGGCCGAGCCGCTCAGCGCCCGGTTGACGAGGACCCGCCGCGCGTAGGCGATCGGCCGCTCCATGCGACGCACTCGCGGCCACCGGCGGGCCACCTCGAACAGCGTCTCCTGCACGAGATCCTCAGCCTCCCCTAGGTCCCACACGATCAGGTAGGCCGTGCGCAGCAACGTGTCGGTGCTATCTGCGACGAAGCGGTCGAACTCGGCGCGGCGTTGGTTCATCTGCCCCGGTTAAGGGGTCGGCGGCGCCAAAAGGTTGAGCGCGCTCCTAAAGGCGCGGCAGCCGCCAGTAGTTCGTGTCGCGGTCTTCGCGATCCGTGGGGTGGTGCAGGCGCCAGAGCACCGGGATGAGCAGAACCGCGGCCACCGCACCGGCCAGCGTCTCCTGGCGTCTGAACAGGATCACCAGAACCACCCCGACGATCAGCACCAGCGGAAGCAGCCAGGGGAGCATCCACCGCTTCATGAGCCAAGGCTACTCGGGCCTGCGCCCGACGCGCCGAACCCGCCACTCGGCACCCCCGCACAGGTGAATGACGATTCGGCCACCCACGCGGGTGCTAAGTGCGATCTCGGCCCTCCGGCGATGTCGAGTGGCAGTTAGTCGCCCTCGGCGGGCGGCCCTCGTAGGACCCGCCCGCCGAGCCCAGCGGGCCGGCGATCGTCCCGCCCTACCGACGCCCCTCAGCCGCCGCCCCTGCCCGGTCGCTCAGGCGAAGACGCACGCGCCCTGTAAAACGCCCCAAACCTCCCCGCCGGCGACCTCCCAACCGCACATAAGCATGGACCCAATGCTCATCTGCACTCGGGCGCCGCCGTGGCGAGGACTTTGGCACGTTTTGCAGGTGGCAAGGCGCAGAGCCGGGAGCGGCGCGGAGCCGGGAGCGGCGCGGGGCGCTACAGAGCAGTCGTCTCGGGCGTGCCGGCGAGATCGCTTCCGGCGTGTGCATTTCAGCGTGTGCATTTCCCCCAAAGCCCCCCTGCCCGCGCCACCCCGCGGGACATAAGCACCCCCGGGATGCACATCTCCCGGACGCGGTGCGCGCCACGACGCGTTCCGGGAGAAACGCACACGCAAACGACGACTTACAACCCAGGCGGTGCACGCGCATCGCCCGCCAACCCAGCCGCCCCTGCGGGAGAGCAGCCACGCCCCGCGCCGACGTCGGAGTGGCCGGTCAGTGGCCCGAGCCGCGACCCGGCTCAGTGACAGTAGTCGCCCAGCCTCAAGGATTTCGGCGCCGATGCCGAAAAGGGAAGTGATCGAAGGCGGGCGCCCAGGCTGGAAGGGCCGCTCGCGGGTGAGCTTCGGCGCCTCACCGTCCGCTTCTGATCGACCTTCTCTCTCCTCCCGAGCCGGCTCCCAGTGGGCCGGCTCACTTGTTCAGGCGGCTCTCCGTGAGCCGGCTCCACTGCTTGAGCCGGCCGGCCCCGGTGAACAGGCTCGCCCGCACGAGCCGGCCCACGGGGTCGACTGTTGCCTAGCCCAGGCGGATGGCGTTCTCGAGCGTCTGCGCCAGCAGCGACTGGCCGGCGTAGCTCGGATGGATGCCGCAAGGCGTCATCCCGCCCGTCAGCTGGGTGAGCAGCCCGGCCTTGCAGCTGTCGCCGCCGGAGTGCGCGGCCGCCGCCTGGAAGGTGCTGAGGCCGTCCGCCACCTCCACATGGAACGGCCGAGCCGCACCGTCGATCGACGAGTTGAGCAGCCCGGACTGGGCGACCGCGCTCGCGTCCGCGTAGTTGAGCGCGTAGTAGTTCACGATCGCGATCTGCCCGTTGTAGTGCGCCTTGTTGCGGATCGTCGAGAGGATCGTCTTGACGTTCTTCTCGATCGAGCCGATCACCGCCGCCTGCTCGGCAAAACCGGCGCACTTGTCGGCCGTGGTCTCCTGGCACAGGAAGAAGTCGTTGGCCCCGATCATCAGCGAGACCAGCCGCACGTTGTGGTGCTTCTTGAGGTAGGAGACCGCGTAGGCAAGCTGCGAGCCCGTGTAGTGGACGTGCAGCGGGAAGTTCGTCCGGTAACCGGCGCCGCCGCCGGGGGCGCTCTCACACCCGTTGCTCGGGGCGGTCGCGTCGATGAGGCTGGCCGACGTCTCACCCGAGCACGCCGCGTTGGCCACCGTCAGGTGCAGCTCTTTGCCGAGCATCTCGGGGTAGGCGACGAAGCTCGACGCGTCCGGGTAGTCGGGGGCCGGCACGACCTGCGCCTCCTCGTAGCCGAAGGTGACCGAATCACCAAGCGCGAGGTATCCCGACCCCTTGGTGATCACCGTCTTCGGCGTGATCGTCGGCTTCTTCGGCTTGGGCTTGTGCTTCTTGGCCAGGGCCGGGCCGCTCGTGGCCACGAGCAGGCCGGCGGCGCAGACCATCACGACGCCGGTCCTCAGGACCCAACGCGCCTTAGCCGACATACGTCCGACAGCACGGTTCATACGTGTTCCTCGCTCTCCCCACGCTCCAGGTCCGCGCGCGTCCGGCCGAGCCGCGCGCCTTGATTGCCGCGCGGATCCTACAACCGATGTAACCAGCTTGTGATCGCCGGATGGGCGGCCGCGACTAGAATGCGGCCGTCTCGACCGACCTTTCGATCCAACGCAGGGATGATGACCGGGGCGTCGTGCTCGCGCTGTTCGGTGAGCTCGACGTGGTCACGGCGCCACAGCTCAAGCAGGTGCTCGACGAGGTGCTGGGGCAGCCATACGCGCGTGTGATGCTCGACCTCAACGGCCTGGACTTCGTGGACAGCGCCGGGGTGAGCGTGCTGATCCGGGCCAAGCAGCGAGCCGATTCCGAAGGCCAAACGGTGGTGCTGCGCCGGCCCACTGAACAGCTCGAGCGGGTGTTCGCGGTGGTTGGGCTCGCCGACTGGCTGGCGGTCGAGGACTGACCGTTGAGCTACGTCGAGCACGTGGTCGCCTCGCCGCTGGTGTGCTGCACGTGGGAGCAGTGGACCGAGTCGCTGTACGAGCAGAGGGTCGTGCCCGACGCGTGCGTCGATCTGATCTGGTCGGGCGAGCGACTGACAATCGCCGGCCCCGACACCCGCGCGCGGCTCGTCGCGGTCGCTCCCGGGAGGCGCATCGTGGGCGTCCGGCTGCGACCCGGCATGGCCGGCGGCGTGCTCGGCCTGCCCGCCGGCGAACTGTGCGACGAGTCCCCGGACGCGGCCGAAGTGCTCGGTCGCGACACGGCGCAGCGGCTCCTGGCCGCGCTCCGGGCCGGCGGCGACCCGCACACGATCCTGCTGGGAGCCATCGAGCGCCGGACACCGCCCAGTCCCGATCCGCTGGTTCGCGCCGCGATCAGCGCGCTCGATCGCCCCGATGCCCGCGTGGCCGAGGTCGCCGACGAGCTCGGACTCAGCGCGCGTCAACTCCAGCGCCGGGTGGCCGACGCGGTGGGCTACGGCCCCAAGCTGCTGGCCCGGATCCTGCGCTTCCGCCGCCTTCAGGCGCTCGCAGCATCACGGACCGGCCCGCACGAGATGCCGGCCAGCGGGCCAGCGCAGACCCGTCCACCGCTCGTCGACCTGGCCCTCGACGCCGGCTTCGCCGACCAGGCCCACATGACCGCCGAGGTCACGCGTCTGGCCGGCGTCTCCCCTGTCCGATTTCTCAAAGACCGCGCGCCGACGACAGCCTAGGCTGCGCGTCGTGACGGTCGATCGCTCCGCCGCCGAGACATTCATCTGGTCGACCGCGAGGCTGCTCGACCGCCACCGCTACGCGATGCTGTTCGCCGGTGGCCCGACCGAGCCGGTGGTCGCGGCGCTCGCCGGCTACCGGAACCCTGACGGCGGCTTCGGCCACGGGCTCGAGCCCGATCTGCGCGGTCCGAGCAGCCAGCCCGGCCCAACCCTGTACGCGCTCGAGACTCTGGAGGAGGCCGGCATGCTCGCCGGCAGCGAGATGGGCGATGCCGCGCGCGCCTGGTTGGCCGAGGTCGCCGAGCCCGACGGCGGCATTCGCTCCGCGCTGCCGGGCTTCGAGTCCTATCCGCACGCGCCCTGGTGGACGAGCGAGCCACGATCGTCGTTTATCACCTTCGGCCTGGTCGCGGCCCTGCACGCCGGCGACGTTCAGAACGACAAATGGCTCGCTCGCGCCACCGACTGGTGCTGGCGCGAGTTCGAGGGCGAGCCCTCGTCGAGCGCCTACTGGCTGAAGTTCGCCTGCGCGTTTCTCGATGCCGTGCCGGATGAGGACAGGGCACGCGCCACCCTGACCCGCCTGGCCTCGACCGTCGATCCCACCGGGATCGCCCCGGTCGGCGGCACCGAGGGCGAGGCGCTCCGCCCCCTCGATCTCTCGCCGCGGCCGGGCAGCCGCAGCCGCGCGCTGGTGACCGAGCGCCACATCGAGGCTCACCTGGACGCCGTGGAGTCCGAGCAGCGCGACGACGGCGGGTGGATGTTCGACTGGCCGGCCTGGTCGCTCGCCCAGACCGCCGACTGGCGCGGGATGGTCACGATCCGCGCGCTCACCTGGCTGCGCGACAACGGCCGGCTGCCCTAGCTCGTGCCCGTGTAGAACGCGACCGTCCGCCCGGCCGCGGCGTTGGCCTCGACGGGGTCTTCTCCGGCAGCGATGGCCGCCTCGCACCAGCCCCGGCCGCACTCTTCGATGAACCGCCTGCCCTTCTCGGAGGATGGAAAGGCGAGCGCCCTCTGCGGGTCGACGCTCGCTCCCGTGACCAGGTGCCGGCCCAGACCGAGCAGCGCGAGGTCCCAGCCGATCCCGACCGCGCCCGGTCCGAACTGCGTCCAACTCTCGTCCACGTGCGCGATGTGCTCGAGCTCGAATCGCGTCGCGTCACCCGCTGCCGGTTCCAGACGCAGCTCGATCCAGCTCACCTTCGCGCCGAACTCCCACGTGGCCGTGAGGCGGTGGGGCGGCTCGCATCGCTCGATGAGTCCACCCGCGTTGCCCTCCAGCTGATAGCGACCGCCCTCGCGCAGCTCGCCTGAGAGGGGCAGGAACCAGCGGGGGATGCGCTCCGGATTGGTGCAGGCGTCCCACACGTCCTCGGGCGGCGCGTCGTAGGTCCGCGCGATCGTCACCGTCCGCGCCTCGCCGGCGTGAAACGTCCGGGCTCCGACTCGCCGCGTGACCGCATTGATCTCCTCGGTGCCGTCGAGCATGCCCCTCACCTCTCCTTCGATCGCTTGGTCTGTCCTGGCGAGCGTCGCTGGCGGCGGCCGCGTGCGAGCTCGGTTTCGAGCGCCGCGAGGTGCGGCTCCCAGTAGCGCCGGAAGCGTTCGAGCCAGGCGTCGACGTCGCGCAGCGGCTCTGGGCTCACCGCGTAGAGCCGTCGCGCACCGTCCGCTCGCACGGTGGCGAAGCCCGCGTCACGCAGCACCCTGAGATGGGCCGAGACGCCGGGCTGGGAGATCCCGAACTCCTCCTGCACCACCGCCCCGACCGCGCCGGCCGTCCGCTCGCCGTCGGCCAGTAGCTCGAGGATCCGCCGCCTCACCGGGTCGCCGAGAACGTCGAACGCGTGCATCCACCGCGAAGTGTATCAGCGGTGGCTTATATAAATCAAGTCCTAAACGACCGCGATACCCAGCGTCCGCCGCAGGAAGTCGTGTTCGGCGGCCAGCGCCACGTCGGTCACGCTCATCGGGAGCGAGACGAAGCCGTGCGGCGCCTCGGGCCAGATCCGCAGCTCGGTGGCGTGACCTGCCTGGCGCCAGCGGGCCTCCATGAACAGGCTGTCGTCGAGCAGTGGATCCGCGGTCCCGATCGTGAAGATCGCCGGCGGCATGTCCGACAGGTCGGCGAACAGCGGTGAGATATCGGGATCGCGACGCGCCTCGCGGTCGTGCGCCGGGAGGAACTGGTCGCCGAACCACACCATGATCGGCCCCGAGAGAATGAGGTTGCGCTCGCCCCACAGCCGCTGGCTCGGAGTCATCGACAGGTCAAAGCAGCCGTACTGCAGCACCGCAGCATCAAACGCGCCGGTGATCCCATGGCGGTCGCGCAGCCGCAACAGGGTCGCGGCGGCCAACTGGCCCCCGGCCGAATCGCCGCCGATGGCGCGTGGTCCCGGCGCGTTCAGCGCGGCCTGGCCCTCCTCGCCGATCAGCCACAGCGCTGCCGCCTCGCAGTCGTCCGGCCCGGCCGGGTAGGGATTCTCGGGCGCCAGCCGGTAATCGACGCTGACCACGGTCAGGCCGGTGTCGCGAGCCAGGCGCCGGAGGCGAAGGTCCTGGCCGTCGCTCTCGCCGAGCGTCCAACCGCCCCCGTGCAGGTGCAGGAACGTCCCCTTGGGCTCGCCCTCGGGGGCGATGATCCGCAGCGGCACGACGCCCCGAGGCCCCTCGATCTCGATCGCGCGCGCCTCCGGAACGTACACGGGCGCGGGAAAGATGCCGCGGCCCTCGCGCCGCGCCCGGCGCGACTCCTCCGGTGGCACGGTGTGCACCGAGGGAATCGTGCCGAGCAGCCGCTCGAGCTCGGCGTTGAAGGCGCGCGTCTCAGCCAGGAGGGTGTCGGGGTCGGGCGAGCTCATCGATTTGGCGGGGGAGCGACTGTATCGCCCGCGCCCGCGCGGGGTGGCCGCGATCGAAGACCATGGCAAGGCCCTTGACATTGCCGCTGCGGCCCCATTAGCCTCACCGCGCCGTTCGCGTGATGGACGGATTGTGCGAGTCGCGAACAATCCGGCTCAAGGTGCAGGCGCGCTCGGACGACAACTCCAAGTAGGTTCGGCTCTTCGAAGCCAGGTGCTCAGCTGTGGTGCCGGCCCGGCGGCTGGGGCTGAAAATGCCCGCCGCCGGGAGCACCGCGGTTGGGCGCGACCCACGCCGGGCCAGTCGCCGTCGCTACAGTCCCGCGCCCATGCTCGACCTCGAGGCGTATCTCGCGCGGATCGGGCTCGGCGGCCGACCCGGCCTGGCCGACCTGCACCGCGCGCACGTCACCTCGATCCCGTTCGAGAACCTCGATCCCCGGCGCGGCGTCCCGGTCTCGCTCGCGCCCGAGGACCTCGAGCGCAAGCTCGTGCACGAGCGCCGCGGCGGCTACTGCTTCGAGCAGAACCTGCTCCTGAAGGCCGGGCTCGAGGCGCTGGGTGCGCGGGTCGAGACCCTGCTGGCCCGGGTACGGGTCGGCGCCTCCCCGGACAGTCCCCGGCCCCGCAGCCACCTCGTTCTGCGCGTGCATGGCGAGGGGGGAGATTGGCACGCCGACGCAGGCTTTGGCCACGGCACCCTGCTCGAGCCGATTCCGTTCGGTTCGGGCGGCCCGTACGAGCAATCGGGCTGGCAGTTCCGGGTCGTGCAGGACGGGCCGGAACTCGTCCTGCAGACCGCTCAGGAGGGGGATTGGGTCGACCTCTACGGGTTCGTTCCCGAGCCCGTCCCGTTCGTCGACATCGAGACCAGCAACTGGTTCACGTGCACCTATCCTCGCTCCCCGTTCGTCACCGGCCTGATCGTGAGCGCCCAGCGCCCGGACGGCACCCGGGTTTCGCTTAGCGACTGGCAGGGGCTGCTGTTCACCGAGGAGACCCCGGCCGGCGGCTCGACGCGCCCCGTCTCACCCGCAGAGGTCGGCGAGCTGATCGGTGCGCACTTCGGACTCCCCCGCGTCGATGGCTAGCGACGGGCTTACCGTGGCCGTTACGGGCCCGACCGGCACGTTCGGATTCGGCCTGATTCCCCTGCTCCAGGCCGACGCTGGCGTAGAGCGGATCGTCGGGATCGCCCGCCGCCCGTTCGATCCCGCCGCCCACGGTTGGAGCAAGATGGAGTACCGGCAGGGCGACGTCCGTGACCCGGACGCACTCCGCGAGGCCTTCACCGGAGCCGACGTCGTCGTCCACCTAGCCTTCATGATCACCGGGACCGCCTCGCGCCAGACGATTCGGGCCATCAACGTCGAGGGAACGTTGGGGGCGTTCTCGGCCGCGGCGTCCGCGCACGCCAAGCGGTTCGTCTACGCCTCGTCGGTGGCCGCCTACGGCTTCCATCCCGACAACCCGATCGGGATGACCGAGGAATGGCCGGTCCGCCCCGCCTCGCGCCTGTTCTACGCCCAGGAGAAGGCCGAGATCGAGCGGCGCTTGCGCGATCTGGCCCAGGAGCACGCCGAGGTCGGCGTGTACCTGCTGCGGCCGCCGATCGTGCTCGGGCCGCACGCGGTGGGCGCCAAGGACGTCCTGCCGCCCGCCGTTGCGGGGATCGCGCAGCGGATGCTGGCGCTGGCCAACCGGCTTCCCGTGCCCATCCCGGTCCCCGCTCCGGATCTGCCGATGCAGTTCATCCACGAGGACGACGTCGGACAGGCCCTGCTGGCGTGCGTGATGGCCGACGGGCCTCCCGGCGCCTACAACATCGCCGCCGACGACGTGCTCACCGTGGCCGACGTGGTTCGCGAGCTCGGGCTGACGCCGGTGCCCCTGCCGGGCGGCCTGGCCAGCACCGTGGCCCGCGCCGCCGCGCTGATCCCGCCCCTGCCGTTTGTGCCCCCGGCCGCCGATTGGGTCGAGGCGGCCACCCATCCCGCGATCATGGACACGACCAAGGCCAAGCGGGAGCTCGGGTGGCACCCCCACCACACCGCCTCCGAAGCGCTGCGGGACACCCTGCCCACCTAGCCCCCCGATGGACACCGGCCTCCGGTTGCGAGACACTCCGCAGGTGCTCGGACCCGGAGCGCGCAGGCATCGACTGGCCAGGACCCTGAACGCGGCCTATGCCGAGGGCCTGCTCAGCGAGCACACGCTGGCGCACCGCCTGGACGTGCTGTTCGCCGACGTCCTGATCGATCCGGCCGGGCTGGTCGGCGACCTGACCCGGCGCGCGTCGGGCCGGTCGCTGGCGCGCCGCGTCCTGCAGTCGCTGACCGCGCTCGTGCGCCGGGGCCGCTCCGGCGCCGATGCCGGCGCGAGCGATCCGAGCACTCTGCTCGCGCTCGACTGGACCGGCGGACGCGAGGAGCTGCTGATCGGCCGCCACCCCGGCTGCGACGTCGTGATGGCCGAGGAGACCGTGTCCCGCCGGCACGCCCAGCTCACGTTTCGGGACGGCGGATGGATCCTCCAGGACCTTCACTCGACCAACGGCACGCGCCTGAATGGGCAGTACGTCGGCCGCTGCCGGTTGCATCCCGGCGATCAGCTTCGGCTCGGGCGCCAGCTCCTCCGGGTGGACTGAACATGCCCCCAGCGCTCGCGATCGCGTTGCTAGCCTGAGTCCAGGATGAGCCTTCTGGTCTACCTGATCATCCTGGCCGTCTCGGGGCTGTTCGTCGGTGCGCTCGCGCGCCTGTCGCTGCCCGGTCGCGACCCGATGACCATCCCCCAGACGATCCTGCTCGGCCTCGCCGGGAACTTCACCGCCGGGATCATCGTGTGGCTGGTGTGGGGCCACAACGTGCCGGGCATCGTGCTGTCGGTGGCCTGCTCGAGCGTGATCCTGTACTTCATCCGCCGCTCACGGGGCGGCGGCCTGGCTCGCCCGCGCGGTTAACCGGACCGAGACCACCACACCCGCGTCAAGCGGGACGTCGACCGACGCGTATCCGCTGTCGGGATCGTGCATCCGCTGGCAATACGAGTCCTGCTCCGGGTCGCCGGCGCTCAGGTCCGCGATCACCAGCGCCCCGGCCAACAGCGACGGCTCGAGCAGGTCCAGGACCGCCAGGTACAGGTTGTTCCAGCCGTCAAGGAAGAGCAGATCGACCTCGCGCACATCCCGCAACGTCTCGAGTGCGTCACCCACCCGGAGATCGACCACCTCCCCGAGTCCCGCCTCGATGACGTTGTCCCGGGCCGCCTTCGCCTTGTCGGGCTCGATCTCCGTTGTGATCACCACGCCGGCGCCGAGATCGCGTACCGCGGCGGCGAGATGGATGGTCGAAAACCCCAACGAAGTGCCGAACTCGACGACTGTCCGCGCCTGACGCGCCAGCGCCAGCACGTACAGCAGCTCTCCGACCTCGGGTGTGATCGCCAGCGATGCCGCCGAGCCGTAGACCGCCCCACGCTCGCGCCCGTACACCCGCCTTCCAAGCTCACGCTCGTGCGCTTCCAGACGGGCTTTCGCCCGTGGATCCTCGGCCTCAGCGCGGCGGCGCAGGTCCTCGAGCACCCGGCGCACGGCGTCGGAGCGGAGCGTCGAAGTCAAGCGCTATTGGAATATTTCGGTGGTGCAGTCGCCGCCGGGGAGGTGGATCTCGTGCGGGCGGGCGCCGTCGGCCTGTTCGTGGAAGTCCACGAAGAAGTCCGGGTCGAGCTGGTAGGTGCCGTCCGACTGGCGTTCGAGCTTGACCATCCATCCCTCGATCCCGGGGTAGAACTGGTTATCCCAGGTCGAGAACAGCGAGTTCGTGACATACACCCGATCGCCGTCCAACGAGTTCTGAATCATCTGCGGACCGCCGTTCAGCGCCCCGCGCGCCTTCGGATGACCGCCGTCGCGGCCCAACAGGCCACCCAACCACACCTGCGACTTCAGCCGCGGCCGAGTGGGATCGGACACGTCGTAATGGCGCACATCGCCGTGCAACCAATTCGAGAAGAACAAATCCTGGTCATCCAACGAGAGCACCAGATCGGTGATCAACCCCGGCACCCCACCCTCAAGCGGCCAACCCGCAAGCTCCTCATTGGCCACATCGATCACCTTCCCAGTCGACCAGCTGCCGTTATCGCGATTGAACCGGATGATGTTGCTCGACAACGTCGCCCCGACGAACCCCTGCGCGGAATCCGGGTCATGCTGCCAGCGGATCTCCAACGGAATCCACCCCTCATCCCCCAGATCGATCGTCTGCACCTTCTTGCGCTGCTCCAAATCCCAGAAATGCAGCCTCCGTCCATACTTCCCCGCCGCCACATCCGCCGGGTTAAACCCATCCTTGAACGTGTTCGGCGCGCCCCACTCACTCGTGACCAACGCGTTCTGCCGCGGCTGATACCAAAAGTCATACATGAACTCGATCCCGCCCGCATCACGCTCCCACCGCTCCGCGACCGAGAAATCACGCGCATCAAGCACCGCGAACCCACCCGGCGCGTTCCCCTCCGCGTCGCCCAGCATCGAGATCGTCACGATGTCCCCCGGCATGCAATGCACCGTATGCGGAGCGCTCAACCCCAACTTCTCCCTGATCTCCTCCCCCTCGATCACATCCCTGACCCGCGGCGCCCGCGGCTCGGAAATATCGATCATATGAATCCGCGACGAACGCAACCCCGGCACGATCATCGTGTCCCGATCCAGCTGCGAATGACACGCCGACGAACACGCATTCCACCCAAAATGATGCAACTCATCCCCGACATTCGGCATCTCCGTCCGATGCACAATCTCACCGTAAGTCGACGATCCTTTATCCACGTCGACCACCGCGATGAAATCCGGCCTCTCGATCCCCGTGCCCTCATACAGCGACGCGACATACACATAGCCCTCCGGCGGCTGCTCACGCGCCACCGCCGGCGAGGCATAACCGGGGCCGCTGTGCTCATGCTCATGGTCGCTCATCGGGGAGCTCCTTGTCGTTCGGTGCCGGGTTGACCGAACAGCTTAGGACCCTGGGACCACCGGCGTCCGGCCACCCCAGCCAGCCCGCCCGCGGCGCGCGCAACCGCGGGCGGGCGACCGGCGGGGGCCGGACCCGCTCAGGCGCCGCCGTCAGGCGCCGCCGACAATCCATCTACGGGGCGTTGCGCGCGATCACCCAGGACCGCTTTGGACCCTGCACCACCCCGACCCGCTGGCCGGCGGTCAGCTGGGACAACGACGCGGACTTGCCGTTGTCGCGCACCTTGGCGCCGGGGGGGATGCTCAGCGTCACGGACTTGTACGTGGCCTTCTTCGTCCCCTCCCGGATCGTGAGCCGCTGGCCGCTGACCGACTGCACGAACCCGCGATTGAACGTGACGGTGCCGAAGCCGCTCTTGCTCGCGACCACGACTTCGCCCTGGACGGCGCGCCGGAGGATCGTCCTCCGCGCGGTGCCGGCAGCGGCCGGATGAGCCGACGTGCTGCCGGCGCTCGCGGTCGACGTCCCGGAGGCGCCGGCCGTGGCGATCGCGCTCGCGCCGGCGCCCACCGCGGCACACGCCGCGCCGACGGTCAGAACCTTGAGGTGTCTACGAACGAATGTCATCTGCCCTCTCTGCGTTTGATTTGCCTCGGGCAGCTTGGCGACCGTGCGCAAGGTGCCCATCAGCTCCGGGTCAGCTGCGTGTAAAAAGTGCGGCTTCGGAGCGGAGAGGCGCGCCTACGATGTCGCCATGGCAGCCACCGTTCTCGTCGTGGAGGACGAGCCGAACATCGGCGAGCTGCTGCGCACCTATCTCCAGCGTGACGGCCACAAGGTCGTCTGGGTCCGGCGCGGCGAGGACGCGCTCGTCGAGCTCCGGCGCCATCCGATCAAGCTCGTGCTGCTCGACATCCGCCTGCCCGGCATCGACGGGTTCGAGGTCTGCCGGCGCATCGGCGGCAGCGTGCCGGTGATCATGCTGACCGCGCGCGACGAGGAAGCCGACCGCGTGGCCGGCCTCGAGATGGGCGCCGACGATTACGTCACCAAGCCGTTCTCCCCGCGCGAGGTGATGGCGCGGGTGAAGGCCGTGCTCCGGCGGGCCGCGGCCGGGCCGTTTCCGGAGGACATATCGCAGGTCGGACCGGTCACCGTGGCGCGTGCCGCTCGCGAGGTCCACGTGGACGGGCGCAAGGTGTCGCTCACCCAACGTGAGTTCGACCTGCTCGACTACCTGGTCCGCCGCGCCGGCCGGGTCGTCACGCGCGATGAGCTGCTCGAGTCGGTGTGGGGCTTCGTGTCGCCCGGGGAGACCCGGACGGTCGAGGTCCACGTCGCCCAGCTGCGCAAGAAGCTGGGCCACCCGGATCTGATCGAGACCGTACGAGGGCTCGGGTACAAGGTGGCGGGGGCCGGATGAGGCTCCAGCGCCGCGTCCTCGCCTACCTCGCGCTCGCCGCGATCGCCTCCTGCACGCTGACCGTGGCCGTCGGCGTCGTCCTGGTCCGCCGCCAGATCGCCTCGCAGCGCCGGACCGCGCTCGAGGCTCAGGCCGACCTCGTAGCCGCGGTCGGTGGACCGCCGGCCGCGCTCCAGCCCGGCGATCACGTGTACGCGGTCGGCACCGGTCGGGCGCGGCGGCTGCGTCCGCGGGTGGCGTCGGCGGTGCTGGCGGCGCTCCCCTCCGCGAGCTCCGGCCAGGGCACGATCCAGGTCGCCAACCGCTCGCTGCTGTACGCCGCACGCCCGACCGCGGCCGGGCGCATCGTCCTGATCCGCTCGGCCGCCATCGCCTTCTCGGAGTGGCGGCCGTTCATCGGGAGCCTGCTGCTGGCCGGCCTCGGCGGAACGCTGCTGGCCGTGGCCCTGTCCGTCCTGCTGGCCCGGCGCCTGACCAGGCCGATCGGCGAGCTGTCGGCGGCCACGCGCCGACTGGCCGCCGGCGAGGACGACGTCGCGGTGCCGATCCATGGCAGCGACGAGCTGGCCGAACTGGGTGGCGCGTTCAACGAGATGTCAGGGGAGCTGAGCCGCGCCAGGCAGTCCCAGACGCGTTTCCTGGAGTCGGTCAGCCACGAGCTGCGGACCCCGCTCACCTCGATCCGCGGGTACGCCGAGGGTCTGCAGGAGCACGCGATCGACCTGACCGAGGCTGCCCGGGTGATCGGGACCGAGGCCGGGCGCCTGGAACGCCTGGTCGCGGACCTGCTCGACCTGGCTCGGGTCGGACGCGCGGACTTCGCCGTCGCACACGAGCCGGTCGACCTGGCCGAGGTCGTGCGCCAGGCGGTTGAGCGCCATCTCCCCAAGGCCCACGAGCTGGCCGTCGAGCTGGCCGGCTCGGCCGCGCCGGACGGAGCGGTCCTGGCCGACGAGGGGCGCCTCCTTCAGGCGGTCTCGAACCTGATCGAGAACGCGCTGCGCCTGACCCCGGCGGGCGGCTCGGTCGTGGTGCGCGCCGAGGGCGCCCAGATCATCGTGCGCGACACCGGGCCGGGGCTCGAGGCCCAGGACATTCCCCGGGCCTTCGAGCGCTTCTATCTGCACGGGCGATACCGCAGCGAGCGGCCGGTCGGTTCCGGGCTGGGCCTGGCGATCGTGCGGGAGCTGGTGGCGGCAATGGGCGGGAGCGTCGACGCCGCCGTGCCGGCCGGCGGCGGGGCTCAGTTCACTATCCGACTGCCGCCGGCACCAGCGCGCTCCGCTCCGCCAGATGCGCTCCGACCTTACGCTTGACCCGCTGCAGTGCGTTGTCGACGGTCTTGCAGTCGCAGCCGATCCGCCGCCCCACCTCCTCGTAGG
The DNA here is from genome assembly GCA_963834625.1 of uncultured Solirubrobacterales bacterium. Taxonomy (GTDB): domain Bacteria; phylum Actinomycetota; class Thermoleophilia; order Solirubrobacterales; family Solirubrobacteraceae; genus Palsa-465. The sequence continues at coordinate 247,548 of CAWICM010000004.1, forward strand.
AGTGCCCGTCGAGGTACAGGGCGAGCACGCGCGACTCGAGCTCCGACAGGGCGGTCGAGATGCACGCCACCAGCGCGCGCAGCTCCTCGGAGCTGATCACCTGGTTGACCGGGTCGTGGACCGGCGAGCCCGGGATGATCTCCTCCAAGGTCGGCTCTCCGTCGGCCGAGCTGGTCGGCGAGCTCGAGAACGACACGTACTGGTTGAGCGGGGTGTGCTTGTTGCGGGTCGCGGTCTTGACCGCGGTGATGATCTGGCGGGTGATGCACAGCTCCGCGAAATTTCGGAAGCTCGACTCGCGGTCAGTCCGATAGTCCCGCACCGCCTTGTAGAGCCCGACCAGGCCCTCCTGGATCAGGTCGTCGGCGTCGCCGCCGGCCAGGAAGTACGAAGAGGCCTTGAGGCGCACGAACCCGTAGTACCGGCGGACGATGCAATCGTATGCAACCGCGTTTCCCTGCTTGGCCAACGCGATGAGATATCCATCCTCAACCTGTAGTTGAGGGTTGGAGTAGGGGGAAAGCCGAGCCACGAAACTCCCTTCTTGACCCTGCCCGAAATGCGAAAGGGGTCCGAAGTCGTGGCGCACTCACCTCCCGTGGGCGCCGTTATGTATATGGACCGAGCGCGAGCCATAAGAGGCGCACCCTCGACGGGGATCAGAAGCCTAAAGCTTCAGTCCACCGTTATTCTCCCGCGCGGCAGGGTGACATAGCACCGCTCGGATGTCAAGAGGTGCTGCGCTGCGGGGGCGTCCCCGTTTCGGGTGCCGTGCGCCGGCGGGACGTTCGCGTGGCGCCAATGGCCGCGGGCGCGAGGCACCCGAAACGGGAACGTCGCCTCCGCACCTCCCTGACGGGATCCTCGCTCAGGCGCCCGGCAGCAAGTCAGGCCCATGAGGGCCGTCGCGGACTATCCAGCCGCGAGCGTGGATCTCATCCCGTAGCCGATCGGCCTCAGACCAGTTGCGGTCGTTACGGGCCCGTTCCCGGGCCTGCAAGAGAGCGACCACCTCGGCCGGGGCATCGGTCTGCACCACATCCAGGAGGTTGTCGAGCCCGAGCACGGACAGCATGTCGCGCAGATCGGCGTCGCCGGTGCCCGCGGGCGACCGGTTGGCCTCGCGCACCCAGTCGAAGGCGGCGGCGAGGGCCTCTGGGGTGTTGAAGTCATCGGCTAGCGCGTCGAAGAACCGCTCGTGCAGAGGCGTGGACCAGGCTGGCGAAGGCTCCGGGGTCAGGCGCCGCCCCGCCTCGCGGATCCGCTCGACGCGTGCGGCCGCCTCGGCCAGGCGCTCGTCGTCGAACTCGATCGGCTTGCGATAGTCGCTCCCGACGAAATACATGATCAGGGCGTCCCGCCCGTAGGCGTCGAGCGCCTGATGGAGCAGGAAGATGTTGCCGACCGACTTCGACATCTTGGCCTCGTCGAGGCGGATCATGCCGTTGTGGACCCAAAGGTGGGCGAGCGGAGCGCCCCGCGCGGCCGTGGTCTGGGCGGCCTCGTTCTCGTGGTGGGGGAAGATCAGATCGGCCCCACCGCCGTGGATCTCGAAGCCGACCCCGAGCAGCGCCTCGGCCATGGCCGAGCACTCGATGTGCCAGCCCGGCCTCCCCCGCCCCCACGGCGCGTCCCAGGCGGTGTCCTCCCCCGGCTTCTGCGCCTTCCACAGCGCGAAATCGGCGGGGTCGCGCTTGCGGTCGGCGCCCTCGACGCCCTCGCCCTGGTCGAGATCGTCGAGATGGCGGTGGGACAACTCACCGTATTCCGGGTAACTGCGCACCGAGAAGTACACGTCGCCGCGCACCGCATACGCATGCCCGCCCTCGATCAGCGTCTCGATCAACTCGGTGATCTCGGAGATCGTCGCGCTCGCCAGGGGCTCGTGGTCGGGCCGGCCGAGCTCCAGACGATCGGTGTCGGCCACGTACGCGCCGATCATGTCCGTCGCCAGCTGCTCGCTTCCGACCCCGGCCGTCTGGGCGGCCGCGTAAATCTTGTCGTTCACGTCCGTTATGTTCGTAACGAATGTGACGTTGTAGCCCTCATGGACGAACAGGCGCCCCAGCAACGAGAAGACCACGTACGGGCGGGCATTTCCGACGTGAACCCGGCCGTACACGGTCGGCCCGCAGGCGTAGATGCCCACGCGGTTGCCCGAGCGCGGCTTGACCGGCAGCACCTTGCCCGTCCGGGTGTCATGCAGGCGGATGGTTCTTCCCATCGTGCGGCAACCTTAGTGGCCCTGCCCACCGTGGGCTCAGCGGCCCGCGCCGCGTTCCCAGCGTCAGCCGGTACGTCCGGCCGGAGCCCCCGGTAGGGTGGCGGCCATGGCTGGGAGGCCTGCGCACATCGAGCGGTTGACCACCGTCGACGAGGCCTTCCGCTCGCTGCCCGACCGCTACCTGGGCGCCGATCCGGGTTTCGACGCCACCTACCAGATCACGCTGTGCGACCTGGGGCGAACCTGGGAGGTGCGCTGCACGAGCCGGGCCGCGCGCGTGCGCAAGGGCGGGACGCGCCGGCAACCGGACGTGACCCTGGCGACCGACTCCGACACGTGGATGCGGCTGCGCCGCGGCGACTTCTCGGGCGTGGAGGCGTTCCAGCGACGGCTGCTCGCCGTGCGCGGCAACCTGGACCAGGCGATCGCCTTCGAGGGAATGTTCAGGCTTCCCGGAGACCGCCCGCCGCTGCTCGAGATCCACGACATCCCGGTTGGCCGCCACCACGTCTCGACCCTCACCATGGGCCACGGGCCCGACGTGCTGCTCCTGCACGGCTTGGGTGGGACGCGAGCCTCGCTGTTCGAGACCGCGGCGACGCTCAGTCGCGCCTACCGGGTGCATGTCCCCGATCTGCCCGGCTTCGGGTCCTCGGGCAAGCCGAGGCACGGGGCGTACAACGCGCACTGGTTCGCCGAGATCATGCTCGGCCTGCTCGACCAGCTCGAGGTCGACCGCACCCACGTGGTCGGCAACTCGATGGGCGGGCGCATCGCGATCGAGCTCGGCCTGATCGCGCCGGAGCGGATCCACGCGCTGGGGCTGCTGTGCCCCGCCGTGGCCTGGATCAAGCGCGGCCTGCACCCGATCGTGCGGCTGCTGCGCCCCGAATTCGGTCTGCTGCCGCATGCGTTGCGCCGCTCCACCGTGGCGGCCCAGTTCTGGGCCATGTTCTATGACCGAGATCTGATCGACCCCGCCGTGGCCGACCTGGTGGTCGACGAGTTCCAGCGGATCTACCACACGGCCGGCGCCCGCTACGCACTGCTGGCCAGCGCGCGCAACATCTACCTCGAGGCGCCGTTCGGGCGCAGCGGGTTCTACCGCCGGCTGGCCGACCTCCAGGCGCCCGCCCTGTTCGTGTGGGGAAGCCACGATCGGCTCGTGCCCGCGGCGTTCTCGCGTCACGTACGCAAGTGGCTGCCGCAGGCCGAGCAGGTGACGATCGACCACTGCGGCCACGTCCCTCAGGTCGAGCGCCCCGAGGAGACCAACCAGCTCCTGCTCGACTTCTTCACGCGTGCCGAGCGCATGGAGGGCGCGCCGGTTCCCCGGAGAACCTTCCCCACCGGCGCCGAGGCGGCCTGAGCCTGACAGTCTTCTCTCGATGAGCCAGGCGCACGCGACCCGATCCGCCAGCCGGAACGGTCACGAGCCCGGTGGCGCGATCCCGGCGAGCGATCCGCCGTCGCCGTCCTTGCTGGGCCGCGCCTGGCGCGAGCTCGCCGGCGTCGTCGGGCGGCGCATTCCCCGAGCCGACCTCGACGAGCGCGACCCCGACTACATCCGCGAGCAGCTCCCGCTGTTCTGGCTGTTCTCGAGCCTGTGGTTCCGGGGCGAGGTCCGGGGCCTCGGCAATGTGCCCGACGAAGGGCCGGTCCTGCTCGTCGGCAACCACTCGGGCGGGAACATGATCCCCGACACGATGGTGTTCACGGTGGCGTTCAACACCTACTTCGGCGTGGAGCGGCCCTTCTACCAGCTCGCCCACAACCTCGTGCTCTCGCTTCCCGGCCTGGGCTGGTTGCGTAAGTTCGGAACCGTGGCCGCCTCGCCCGAGAACGCACGCAAGGCGCTGCGCAGCGGCGCCGCCCTGCTCGTGTATCCCGGCGGCGACTACGAGGTCCACCGCCCGAGCTGGGAGGCCAACCGGGTCGACTTCGGCGGTCGTAAGGGCTTCCTGCGCCTCGCCCTCGAGCAGGACGTCCCGATCGTGCCGGTGGTGGCCGTGGGCGGACAGGAGACCGCGCTGTTCCTCACCCGCGGCGAGCGTCTGGCCCGGCTGCTCGCGCTCGACCGCGTGCTCCGGCTCAAGGTCCTGCCGATCTCGATCTCGCTGCCCTGGATCGTCAACATCGGCGACTTCGGGCACATCCCGCTGCCGGCCAAGATCACCATCGAGACGCTGCCGGCGATCGACCTGCGCGTCGAGTTCGGCCCCGACCCCGACCTCGACGATGCTTACGACCACGTGATCCGCCTCATGCAGGACGCCCTCGACGCGCTCGCCGCCGAGCGCCGGTTCCCGGTGCTGGGATGAGGGTTGGCTCCGACACCCTGCTCGCGGCCCCGATCGAGGACGTGTGGGCGATCGTCACCGATCCCGAGCGCGTGCTCAGCTACATGTCCGGCGTCACCCGCTGGGAGGTCGCCGGCGAGCGCGCCACCGGGCTCGGCGCCCGCTACCGCATGCTGATCCGGGTGGGCGCCGCCGAGGTGGGCGGCCTGGTCGAGGTGGTCGAGTTCGACGAGCCCGGTGACTTCGCCTGGACCTCGGTGACCGGCCTCGACCACCGCGGTCGATGGCGCCTGCGCGAGGCGCCCGGGGGCCGCACCCGGGTCGAACTGCGCCTGGCCTATGTGGTGGCCGGCGCCGGCCTGAGCGGATGGCTGGCGGAGCGGATCGCCGCGCCCACGGTGTCCGGCCACGTGCGCCGCACGCTGCAGCAGCTGAGCCGCCTCGTCGAACACGAGCAACTCCGCGCAGCGGCGGCGCGGCGCCGGGCTAGGGCCTAGTCGCGCGCCAGCGGAACGAGCGGCCGCCGCGCCGAACCTCGCGCACGTCGAGCCCGACGCGCTCCAGGCGCGCCGACAGCGCGTCCGGGTCGATGAGATTCAGCGTGTCGCCGACGTGGATGGCCTTGAACATCCAGCCGGTACCGATGCTGTCGGTGCCGGCGAACGTGCCGCCCGGACGCAGGACCCGCGCGATCTCGGTGAACGCCTTGTCCTGCTGCGCCACCGTCGGGATGTGGTGAAGCATCGTGAAGCACAGCACGGCCGAGAACCGGCCGTCGGGATAGGGCAGCTGCGTGGCGTCGCCCTGCGTCACCGTGACCGTTCCATTTCCGAGCTCCGCGCGCAGCCGCTCGCAGTAGCGCGGATCCAGCTCGAGCACATTCAGCCGCGGCAGCCGAGCCGCGAGCACGCGCGTGGTGGCGCCGAACCCCGGCCCGATCTCCAGCACGTCGTCCCCCAGGTCGACCGCATCGGTTCCGAACGGCACCAGCTCGTGCTCGGCCCGGCGGGCCCACCACCCCGAGGAGCACAGGACGTTGTGGACGCGGTTCACCGTTCGACCGTAGCAATCGCCAGCGCGGCCACGCCCTCCTCTCGCCCGACGAAGCCCATTCCTTCGCCCCGGGTCGCCTTCACGCTGACGTGCTCGGAGGAGATCCCGAGCGTCTCCCCCAGCGAGCGCCGGATGCTCTCCCGCACCGGCGCCAGGTGCGGGCGCTCGATCACCACGGTGGCGTCGACGTGCAGGATCCGCACGCCCCGATGCGTGAGCATGGCGACCGTCGTGCGCAGCAGGTCGAGCGAGCTGGCGTCGCGGTACTGCTCGTCGGTGTCGGGGAAGTGCTGGCCAATGTCGCCGAGCGCGGCCGCCCCGAGCAGCGCGTCGATGATCGCGTGCGTGAGCACGTCCGCGTCGGAGTGACCGGCCAGGCCCCGATCGTGGGCGAGCTCGACCCCGCCCAGGACCAGGCGTCGGCCGGCCGTGAACCGGTGGCAGTCATAGCCGAGGCCCGAGACGACCATCCCGCGGTCGTCGGGGCGCGCGATCACGCCCTTGCCTCGGCCAGCAGCAGCTCGGCGAGCGTCAGGTCGGTCGGCGTGGTGATCTTGAGGTTGGCCGGCGAGGACTCGACGACCTCGACCACCCCACCCGCCTGTTCGATCAGCCAGGCGTCGTCGGTGGCGGCGGCCAGCACGTCGTCGCCGGCGTCCAGCAGCGCCCGCTCCAGCGCGGCCCGCCGGAACACCTGCGGCGTCTGCACCGCCCACAGCCGGGCACGATCCAGCGTTCGGATCACGGTGCGACCGCCGGCGGCGTCGACCTCCTTGATCGTGTCCGACACCGGCGCGGCGGCGACCACCGCATCGGCCCCCGAGCGCTCGAGCTGATCCAGCGCCCGCGAGAACAGCCGCGCCGGCGCAAGCGGCCGGGCCGCGTCATGAACCACGACCGGATCGCCGGATGGGCAGGCGCGCAGCGCCTCGCGCACCGACTCCGACCGAACCGCGCCGCCGGCGACCGCGAGCACACCGGCGGGAGCAGCGCCGAGCGCCGACGCCGGTAACGCGACCACGATCTTCTCGATCGCCGCCACCGAGCGCAGCGCCTCCACGCTCCACTCGAGCATCGGCCGGCCCCCCAGCGTGACGAGCGCCTTGGGCCGGTCCGACCCGAGGCGCTCCCCACGACCTGCGGCCACGATCAACGCGACCGCCACGTCCCTGGCGGGACTCGCCTACTTGGCGGCCACCGTCACTTTTCGCGCTCTTGCGCGCTTCCCGTTGTAGGACTCGAGCAGGAGGCTCTGGAGGTGTTCCTCGACCTCGTCTTCGTCCATCTCGAGCGCGTACATCAGCTCGGAGGCGAGGATCTTCTTTGCCCGGGTGAACATCTGCTTCTCGCCAGTGGAAAGACCCTTCTGGGCTTCGCGAATGGCCAGGTTGCGAACCACCTCGGCCAGCTCGTAGATGTCACCGGTCTTGATCTTGTCGCGGTTGTACTTGAACCGGCGGTTCCAGTTCTTGGGCATCTCGGAGCACTCGTCCTGGAGCACCGCGAGGACTTTCTGGACCGTTTCCTCGTCAATCACGCGCCGCAGGCCAGCCAGGGCTGCGTTCTCGGTCGGGACCATCACGGTCATGTCGTTGTGCAGGATCTTGATCGTCAGGTATTCACGCCGTTCGCCCAGAACGTCCTTGAGCTCCTTGCGGATCACCTTCCCCGCCCCGTGATGGGGGTACACGACGTTATCGCCGATCTCGAACTCGATGTGCGCTACTTCCTCGACGAGCTCGAGGTCCTCCAGGTGCTCTTCCATTAGCTCTGAGATGGTGTCCTCCTCTTTCCGGAACGGGCGGGACCGAAGACCCGCACGCGGTTGTCACTCCCATAAGAACTACGTGTGCTGGTGGCGGTCACGTTTGCAGGTACCGGTCCACCAGGTTGATCTCTTGCTGGCGGCGAAGGCCCTCACGTATGTCCTTCGCCCGGATCTCGCCGACTCCGTCGACGGTCTCCAGCTCGCCATCGGTGGCGGCCAGCAATTCCTCGAGCCCGCCAAACTCGCCCACGATGCGCTGCACCACCAGCTTGGGGAGGCGGGGAATCCGCCCCAAGATGCGGAAGCCTCGCGGCGAGGTCGGGTAATCGAGGGTGTTCAGCTTGCGGTCGTAACCGAGCAGCTCCGCCAGGCGCCCGAAGTCCAGCAGGTCCTGGTTGGGAAGGCGCACGAGCTGGTCGAACGCTGCCGCGAACGTCTCGTCGGTGTCCTCCATCAAGTAGTCGTGGACGAGCGCGACCTTGTCGGCCGACACGCCCACCATCGTCTCGTCCAGCTGCATCTCGATCAGCCGGCCCTCGGTCCCCAGCTCGACGATGTAGCGCTCGATCTCCACCGCCATCCTGGTCACGAGCTCCGCCCGCTGCAGGACGGTGAGCACGTCGTGCAGGGTCGCTCCGCCCTCGAACTCCAGCGCGGTCAGCCGGGTCGAGACCTGGTCCAGGCGGCTGCGGTACTTGTCGAGGGTGGCGAGCGCCTGGTTGGCCTTGGCCAGCACAACCGGGATGTCCTCGAGGATGTACTTGATGCCGTCGACGTACAGGGAGACCACCTCGCGGCGCTCGGAGATCGCCACCACGAGCGCATCGGTTTGCTTGGACACGCGCTCGGCGGTGCGGTGCCGGGTACCGGTCTCAAACGTGAGAATGGTCGGGTCCGGCGTCAGCTGGACGTTGACCTGGGCGATCTTGGTGGCGTTGGAGCTCAGCACGATCGCGCCGTCCATCTTGGCCAGCTCGTAGAGCAGCGCGGGCGAATAGTCGAGATCGAGCTTGATCCCGCCCGAGAACAGGAAGGCCAGCTCCTCGGCGTCACCGATCACGATCAGCCCGCCGGTATGGGCGTGCAGGATGTTGTCGATCCCCTCCCGGAGCGCGGTTCCCGGGGCGACCATCTCGAGCGCCCTTACCAGCCGGGAATCCTGTCGAGATTCGAGCTCTCCCTTGAGCTCTTCCCCGGAACGCGGCGGCATGAAGGCCGATTTTACCGCTTGTTGACGCCCGGCATAGGCACTCACGCCGCGAGCGCGCTGCGCGAGCGACCCCCGAGGGCGTGCGCAAGCGCCGCCCGGAGGGTCCTGTGCGACCCCGGCTCCACCACGGGCTCCAGACCGAATTTGGCCGCCTCGGCCAAGCGCCGGTCGGCGTGTGCGACGGAACGGAGCTCGCCGGTGAGGCCGAGCTCCCCGAAGCAGGCCAGCGGCTGCCCGTCGGCGCCGCCCACGGCCACGCCACGGACGGCGCTGGCCACGGCCAGCGCGACGGCCAGGTCCGCTCCCGGCTCGTCGACCCGGACACCGCCGACGACGTTGACGAACACATCGGAGGTTCCCGCCCCGATCCCAGCGTGGCGCCCGAGCACGGCCAGCACCAGGGCCAGGCGGTTTCGGTCGATGCCCGACGCCACGCGGCGCGGCGGCACCAGCTCCGAGCTCGAGACCAGCGCCTGAACCTCGACGAGCAGGGGCCGCGACCCTTCGATCGCGCACAGCACGACGCTTCCGGGCGCCCGAGTGGCCTCCCCCACGAACCGCGCCGAGGCGTCCAGCACCTCGACCAGGCCGTCGTCGCGCATCTCGAACACGCCCGCCTCATTGGTCGAGCCGAACCGGTTCTTGACCGCCCGCACCGTGCGGTAGGTGCGCTCGCGCTCGCCCTCGAACTGGAGCACGCAGTCCACCAGATGCTCGAGGACCCGCGGTCCGGCCAGGGCGCCGTCCTTGGTCACGTGCCCGACGAGCAGCACGGCGATCCCGAGCGCCTTGGCCACGCGCATCAGCGCCCCGGCGACCTCGCGCACCTGCGCGACGGACCCGGCGGCGCTCGAGAGATCCATCGTGTGGAGCGTCTGCACGGAGTCGATCACGCACACCTCGGGCCGCTCCTGCTCGAGCGTCGCCATCACCGAGTCCAGATCGGTCTCGGCGACCACAGGAATTCCGAGCGCGGCGGCGCCCAGGCGCTCGGCTCGCAGCCGGATCTGGGCCGCCGACTCCTCGGCCGAGACGTACAGGGTGCGCCGGCCCGCCTCGTGCAGGTTGGCCAGCACCATCGTGGTCAGCGTCGACTTGCCGATCCCGGGGGAGCCGCCGAGCAATACGAGCGAGCCGGGGACGATCCCGCCGCCCAGGACGTTGTCGAGCTCGCCGATCCCCGTGCTCAGCCGTTCGCGCTCGACCGCGGTCACGTCGCGCAGCGCGACCGGTTTGACGGCGGCACGGCCACTCGACCGCGCGCCGCCGGGCCCGGTCCCCCGCCCCGCCGCCGGGCGCGGCCGGACGGCCTGCTCCACCAGCGTATTCCACTCCCCGCAGCCCGGGCAGCGGCCCGCCCAGCGGGGGCTCTCGTGGCCGCAGGCCGAACAGACGTGGATCGTGGTGGGACGAGGCACGGCGAGAACGAGGCTACGCCGCGCGCCCGACGGAAACCGCGTAGGCCGCGGCATCCTCGAGCCGGTCGTCGCCCCAGAACAGCTCTTCGCCGACCGCCACGGTGGGAACGCCGAACGCCCGCTGGCTCGCAACAAGCTGCGTAGTCGCCATCCGCTCTGTGGTAACTCGCGCCCGCGGACGGTCGCCTGCCGGCACAGTTGCCGGCGCACGTCACCACAGAGGGACGGCGCGGAGCCGCTACTCGGTCTCGGCGGGCTCGTCGGTCCCGGCCGGCTCGTCCGGGCCGGGGCCCTCACCGGCCTCGCCCTCGCCGGCACCCACAGCCACGGGCTGAGGCTTGGGCGCGGGCTCGATCACGGTCAGCTTGACCTCGCCCTCGGTTTCCTTGCCGTCGCCGTCCACGCCCGTCGGCCAATCGACCACCACGGTCGAGCCCGACGGAACCTGCGAGCGCAGGACGAAGTCGGCGAGCGGGTCCTCGACGTAGCGCTGGATCGCTCGGCGCAGCGGCCGGGCGCCCATGGACGGATCCCAGCCCTTGTCGACGAGCATGTCCTTGGCCGGCTCGGACAGCTCCAGCTGGAGCTCGCGCTCGGCCATCGACTCGCGGATTCGCCGCAGCAGGAGATCGACGATCTCCTTGATCTCGTCCTTGGCCAGCTTGTGGAAGACGATGACGTCGTCGATGCGGTTGAGGAACTCCGGCCGGAACACCTTCTTGAGCTCGCCCGTGATCCGGGTCTTCATGTCGTCATAGGTGATGCCGGTCTCGTCGTCGGACACCGCGAACCCGAGGGGGGTGTTGCGGGCGATCTCGGAGGCCCCGATGTTCGAGGTCATGATCACGATGCAGTGGCGGAAGTCGACCGTCCGGCCCTGGGCGTCCGTGAGCCGTCCGTCCTCCAGGATCTGGAGCAGGATGTTGAACACGTCCGGGTGGGCCTTCTCGATCTCGTCCAGCAGCAGCACGCTGTAGGGCTTGCGCCGCACGGCCTCGGTCAGCTGGCCGCCCTCGTCGTAGCCGATGTAGCCCGGAGGCGAACCGACCAGCCGCGACACCGCGTGCTTCTCCATGTACTCCGACATGTCGATGCGGATCATGGTGTCCTCGTCACCGAACAGGAACTCGGCCAGGGTCCGCGCCAGCTCGGTCTTACCCACGCCGGACGGGCCCAGGAAGATGAACGAGCCGGTCGGGCGCTTCGGGTCCTTGAGACCGGCTCTCGAGCGGCGGATGGCCTTCGAGACGACTTCGATCGCCGGGTGCTGGCCGATGACGCGCTTGTGGAGCTCCTCCTCCATGCGCATCAGCTTGGCCGTCTCGGCCTCGGTCAGCTTGAACACCGGGATGCCGGTCCACATCGAGACGATGTCGGCGATCTCCTCCTCGCCGATCGATGGGCGCTCGGTGGACTCCCCGGCCTCCCACTGCTCGGCCAGCTCGCGCTTGCGCTGCGTAAGGCGGCGCTCCTTGTCGCGCAGGTTGGCGGCCTTCTCGAACTCCTGGTTCTCGATCGCCTCCTCCTTGGCCCGGCGGGTCTCCTCGATCTCATCCTCGAGCTCGCGGTACACGGGCGGGGAGGTCATCGACTTGATCCGCATCCGCGACGCGGCCTCGTCGATCAGGTCGATCGCCTTGTCGGGCAGGAACCGGTCGGAGATGTAGCGGTCGGCCAGCTCTGCCGCGGCCTCGAGCGCCTCGTCGGTGATGTTCACCTTGTGGTGCTGCTCGTAGCGGTCGCGCAGGCCCTTGAGGATCTGCACGGTCTCCTCAGTGGAGGGCTGATCGACGGTGATCTTCTGGAAGCGGCGCTCCAGGGCGGAGTCGCGCTCGAGGTACTTGCGGTACTCCTCGAGCGTCGTCGCGCCGATCGTCTGCAGCTCGCCGCGGGCCAGAGCCGGCTTGAGGATCGAGGCCGCGTCGATCGCGCCCTCGGCGGCGCCGGCGCCGACCAGGTTGTGCAGCTCGTCGATGAACAGGATGATGTCGCCGCGCTGGGTGATCTCCTTCATCACCTTCTTGAGGCGCTCCTCGAACTCGCCGCGGTACTTGGAGCCCGCGACCAGGGCGGCCAGATCGAGCGTGTAGATCTGCTTGCCCTTGAGCAGCTCGGGCACCTCGCCGTGCGTGATGCGCTGGGCCAGACCCTCGACCACGGCGGTCTTGCCGACGCCGGGCTCGCCGACCAGCACCGGGTTGTTCTTGGTGCGGCGCGAGAGGATCTGCATGATCCGCTCGATCTCGGTCTCCCGGCCCACGACCGGGTCGAGCTTGGACTCGGCGGCCAGCTTGGTCAGGTTGCGGCCGAACTGATCCAGCAGCTTCGAAGACTTCTTGCTCTCGCCGGCCTGGCCGGCGGCTGCCGCACCGGAGGCGCCGGCGCCGCGCTGGCGGCTGCCGGGCCCGGAGAGCATCCGGATCACCTCGTTGCGAATCTTCTCGGAATCTGCGTCGAAATCGAGCAGAATCCGGGCGGCCACGCCCTCGTTCTCGCGGACCAGACCGAGCAGGATGTGCTCGGTGCCGATGTAGTTGTGGCCCAGGCTGAGCGCCTCGCGGAGCGCCAGCTCGAGCACCTTCTTGGCTCGCGGCGTGAACGGGATCTGCCCCGACGTGACCTCTTCGCCCGACCCAACGATGCGCACCACCTGAGCGCGCACGCGCTCGACGGTGATGTCCAGCGACTCGAGCACCCGGGCCGCAAGGCCCTCCTCCTCACGCAGCAGGCCAAGCAGGATGTGCTCGGTACCGATGTAGTTGTGCTTGAGCGTCCGCGCTTCTTCTTGAGCCAGGACAACAACCTGACGGGCTCGCTCTGTGAATCGCTCGAACATATTCTTCTCTCTGCGTGTGGCGGGTCTCGGGCTAGTCGGTCGGGTGGGTTTTCCGGTCTGTCTCCTCCGCTACCTGCTGCTGCGTTACATGGTAGTTCGCAACTGCGGGGACACCGACGATTCCGTTTTACCCACCTAATCGGCTGCTAGGCGCCGGTTGATAAGCGAAACGGTCTCGATTTATCGGGCCAATAGCGCAGTTTACCAACGGGTGTAGAGGCCATCCGAAGGTCCGCGGCGCCTCGGCGGCGTCTTCACAGCATGTTCATGTTCGCCGGGGGGCGGCTGAGCGGGGCTCCGGATCCCAGTCGTGTTCGATCTGCCGGGCCGTCCGGAGGGCCAGATCCCGCCCCGCGAACCGGTCCACGAGGTGCAGCGCCATGGCGATTCCCGAGCTGATGCCGCCGGCTGTCACGACCTCGCCGGCGTCGACCCAGCGCACCCAGGCCTCGCCGCCCCCGGTATCCGCGACCCGTCCCGCCAGGTCGCCCACGTCCTCCCAGTGCGTCGTCCACGGCCGGCCCGCGAGCCGCCCGAGCGCGCCCAGGATGAACGCCCCGGTGCACACCGACGCCACCACTCCTGAATCCGCCGCCGCGTCTCGGATCGCCTCCACCAGCCCCGAATCGGCCAGCACGTCGTCGATTCTGATCGCTCCAGGCACCACGATCACGTCCAGCCGCCCACAATCGCCCAGCCTCGCCTGGGGAGTCAGCCGCAAACCACCATAGGCGGTCACCGGCTCCCCCGACAAACCCAGCGTGAGCACCTCGAACGGCGGCTTCCCGCCATCCCGCTCCACGAGCCGCGACGCGGTCAGCAGCACCTCATACGGGCCACCCACGTCCAGCAAATCGACCTGCTCGAACACCACGATCCCGATCCGCATGAGCCGACGTGGATAGCACGTCGGAGCGAACGATGCCGGTGGCGTGGTTTTGCGGGTCGATGCATCGCAAGCGGCGGCCCCGGTGCCCCGATTCGCTCGCCGCGGGATCCCCGTTCGGCCACCGGCGATTAACCGCACATTCGGCAACCCGTGGCCGCCGAGAGCGCAATTAGTCCCCCTATATGGGTCATAAGTGCGATCTCGGCTCCCGCGGCTCGCCGAATGTGCGATTAGTCCGGTGGCGTCGACGGTATCGAACCGGTCGAAGCACTAATTCGATCGACGGCGGAGCGATTAGTGCGAGCCCGTGGCAGGGCGGCGGGGCGGCGGCGAAGCGAATGGCGGCGAGCGGTCGGCCGGTGGCGGGCCGGCGGCTCGGCCGGTGGCGGGGGCGGGCGGGCGGCTGCAGGCGGGCGGTAGCCGGCGCTACTAGGCGGGCGGCAGGACGCGCGGTGTGGCCCTCCCGGACCCCCTCGCGTGAAGCGCCACCACAAACCGACCCTCACCCCAACTGAGCCCGGGGGTCCGGAGGGCCCGCCGCGCGCCCCAAGACCCGCCAAAGACACGCTTAATCCCGCATCGCCGGGAACAACACGACCTCCCGGATCGACCGCTGACCCGTAACCACCATCACGAGCCGGTCGATGCCGATGCCGATCCCGCCGGTCGGCGGCATCCCCTGCTCCAGGGCCTCGACGAACCCCTCGTCATACGGCTGCGCCTCGACGTCGCCGGCGCCGGCCAGCGCGCGCTGCTCCTCGAAGCGCCGGCGCTGCTCGTCCGGATCGTTCAGCTCGGTGAACGCATTGGCGATCTCCATCCCGCCGACGTAGGCCTCGAAGCGCTCGACCAGCCCTGGCACCGACCGGTGGCGCTTGGCGAACGGCGACAGCTCGACGGGATAGTCCATCAGGAACGTGGGCTCGATCAGCGTCGGCTCGACGTGCTTGGACACGAGCTCGTCGACCAGCTTCGGCCAGCCCTCGTCCTCGGGGACCGCCAGGCCCCTGGCGCGCATGGCGGCGGCCAGCGAGTCGCGGTCGCGGAGCTCCATGATGTCGATTCCGGTGCGGGCCCGGATCGCCTCGGGCAGGGTCTCGCGCCGCCAGGGCGGGGAGAGGTCGATCTCGCCGGCGTAGCCGACCTCGGAGGCCACGTACGACACCAGCCGCTCGCAGCGCACCGCGATGTCCTCGTAGTCCGCGTAGGCCTCGTAGAACTCGAGCATGGTGAACTCGGGGTTGTGGGTCGAGTCGACGCCCTCGTTGCGGAAGTCCTTGCCGAGCTCGTACACGCGCTCGAGACCGCCCACGATCAGCCGCTTGAGGTACAGCTCGGTGGCGATGCGCAGGTAGAACTCGCGATCCAGCGCGTTGTGGTGCGTGGTGAAGGGCCGGGCCGCCGCGCCCCCGTACAGGGGCTGCAGGACCGGCGTCTCGACCTCGATGAAGCCCTCGCCGTCGAGGAACCGCCGCACGGCCGAGATCACCCGCGCGCGCAGGATGAACAGCTCGCGCGCCTCCTGGTTGGCGATCAGGTCGAGCTCCCGGCGCCGGAACCGGGTCTCCACGTCGGTCAGGCCATGGTGCTTCTCGGGCGGGGCCCGCAGCGACTTGGCCAGCAGCGTGAACTCGACGACGCGCAATGTGAGCTCGCCGCGCCGGGACATGAACGCCAACCCGTCGACGCCGATCAGGTCGCCCAGGTCCAGGCCCAGCAGCCGGTCCATCCCCTCCGCGCCGAGCTCGTCGACCCGGGCCTGGAGCTGGATCCGCCCCGAGCGGTCGACCAGATCCAGGAACGCCATCTTGCCCTGGCCGCGCCGCGCCGCGAGGCGCCCGGCGACACGGTGACGATCAGAGGTCTCATCTCCGGGCGCCAGGCCAGGGTGCGCCGCGCGCACGGCCGTGATCGGCTCGACCCCGTCGAACTCGTGGGGAAACGGCTCGACTCCGTCGTCGCGCAGCGACTGAAGCTTGCGCCGACGCGCGGCTAGGAGCTCATCCGCGCCATCGGGCCGATCGGCCACGGAAAACCACTTACTTCGATTCGACGTCGATCTTGGTGATCTTCAGGCGTCGCTCGCCCTTGGGCGTGGTGATCACGACCTCGTCGCCGCGCTTGCGGCCGAGCAGCGCCTTCCCCACCGGCGACTCGTTGGACAGCTTCGCTTCGCCGGGGCTGGCCTCGGCCGAGCCGACGATCGTGTACTTGTTGGACTTGCCGCCGTCGTCCTTGACGTGGACCACCGAGCCGACCCGCACGAGGTCGGTGCCGAGGTCGGACTGGTCGATCACCGTCGCCGAGCGCAGCTTGTCCTCCAGCGAGGCGATCCGAGCCTCGAGCATCGCCTGCTCGTTCTTGGCGTCGTCGTACTCGGCGTTCTCCGAGATGTCGCCGAACTCGCGCGCCTCCTTGATCCGGGCGGCGACCTCGCGCCGGCGCGTGGTAGTCAGTTGGTCGAGCTCGGCCTTGAGATTGGCGAGCCCTTCGGGAGTGATGATGACGTCCTTAGGCATGGCGCAGACCTGTGTTCGGATGGGCGCCGCCGGTGAGCTCCGGCGGTCCGGACGAGAAAAAACCCGCCTGCTAAGCGGGGAATTTCCTACGCAGCTGGGCTGCGTGGGCGGAGGAGTATAGAGCCCTCGAGCCGGCTATCTGGGGCCGTGGCCCTGGATCTCGTCCGCCTGCTGGAACGTGGGCCGGTTCACCCATTCGATCAGCGGCTGGGTGATCACGCCGATCGGCCGGAACTGGATCGAGTCAAAGCACATCTGATCGCCCGCGGCGCACACGCTGTCGGCCGGATAGACCTGCTGCGGCGACTCGGCGATCGCCTGGCTGAGCGAGGCGTCGAGCGCCGAGCGGCACTGGGCCAGCGAGCCGTTTCCGCAGTAGACGCGGTTCAGCGGGCCGGCCACCTTGTCCTTCAGGGCGGCGCGGAGGTCCTTCTGGACGATGCCGTAGAAGCCCACGTCGAACGAGGAGCCGACGTGGGAGCCGCCGGTGCCGTGCCCCGGCACGTCGTCGATCGGGAAGTCTGACTCGACCTGGCCGAGCAACTGCGAGCCCAGCACCGGGCCGAACTCGGCTTTGACCAGCAGCGGCCACCAGGCGTCCATGATCCGTACCGCGTCGGTCTGGTCGTAGTCGCCGGAGGCGCCCGGGTGCTCGCGGTTGATGCGGTGCGCTCCGCTCGCCACCCAGGTCCGGAGCTCGTCGACGGCGTTCGCCAGCGCCTGGGCTGCTGGGGTGCCCGATGATCTGGAGCACGTAGGGCAGCACCTCGACCCCACGCAGGTCCTGCGTGCCCGCGTTGCCCATGGCGTTGATCAGATCGGCCAGGGTCATCTTGCCGCCGCTCTGGGCGAGCTGGGTGTTGATGTTCTGGTCGAGTAGCTGAGAGCGAAAGACCGAGGAGTACTCCTCGGCGGTGGCCGTGTCGTTGTAGCCGGGTGCCTGCTTGTTGTTCCAGCTCGTGAGGTAGGTCTGATCGACGGTCTGGGGATGGGCGCTCTGCGGCGTCTGCTGCTCGGTCACGCTGGCCGGGGTCATCTGGGCCGCGGGATGGAGCCCCGGCCACGCGTCCTCGGCCCAGGTCGGGAACAGCGGGTTGGTGTGCGCCGCCCGCACCGGGTTCTGCCCCGAGTTGAAGTACGCGATGTGCTCGTCGTCGGCGTAGAACCAGTTGAACGTGTAGCCGATGTGGTAGGCCGCGTTCATGAAGTCCTGGGGGTTTCGCATCTCGGCCGGCTCGTTGAAGCGCTCGAAGCCCACGGCCGAGTCGAGCTCGTGCATGTAGGTCGAGCGGAGGTTCGTGTAGACGACCGGCTTGCTCTTGATGCGGCCGCGGGCGATCACGATCCCGTACGCGGTCCGCTGGGTCTGGAAGGTCACGTGGCCGGCGGGCGTCGAGTCGCCCAGGTTGGGTTGCCAGGACTCGTCGCGGGTCAGGGTCTGCATCTGAACGCACTGCCCGTTCAGCAGGTAGTAGTCGGAGCTCATCGCCACCGCGCCGCCGCTCGGGTTGCACAGCGGCGCCGCGAACGTGTCGATGATGTTCTGGCCCGAGGACGTGGCCGACCACGCGTAGTCCTGGCCGTGCCCGAGCTGCACGTACAGGTTCGTCCCCGGGAACGCCGCGCCCCGGGCGTCGATTCCCGGGCCGTGGATGTCCTCCTCCATCAGGATCTGCGGGCTGAAGTAGCTCACCTGCGGGCCCATCACGGCGAGCGGATGGCCGCTGGCGCTGTCGGCGCCGCTGACCAGGAGCGCGTTGGACATGCCGCGGCCGAAGGCCAGGAGCGACTGACTCAGGTTCGAGGTTCCAGCGGCCGGCCGCGCCTTGGATCCCGCCGTGGCCGACCCGGACTGGCCGGCTGGGACCGCTCCCGCCGCCACCACGGTTGGCGTACTGGACCGAGCCGCGATCCGGGAGCGCCATCGTCTTCAGCACCGCCTTGCTGGGCTTGGGCAGCGTCTGGTACGGGAACGACTTGCCGTGCACGGTGGTCGGCGCCTCCGGATCGGACGGGTCGTCGAAGCTGAGGAAGGTGGCGAAGCCCGAGCCGTCGATGACCTTCTCGAGCTCGGCTGCCTGCAGGCCCGCCTTGCCGGCGCGCCGGGCTCCCGAGCGGAGGCGCAGCTTGCCCGCGCTCGCCGCTTGCGCCTCGAGCGCCGGCTTCTTCGGCTTGCCCTTCGGCTTGCCCTTGCGACCCTTGTGTTTCTTGGGCTTCTTCTTCTTGGCCGGCTGGCCGATCAGCTCGGGTGAGCCCGCGACGTTGCGACGCTCGGCACCGAACTGCGCCTTGAGGTTCTCGTAGAGGACGGCGTTCGAGAGTTGCTGCCCGCCGCCGTTGCCGAAGATGCCGCCCACCAGCGTGGCGATCGCGACGATGTCGTTGACCGTGAACGGCTGGGGCCCCAACGGCTGCCCGATCGCCGCGTACTCCGCCGGCATCATCGTCAGCGCGTTCAGCGGGCTCTGGGCCTTGGAGATATATGCGTTGATTCCGTCGACGTAGTTGGTCGCGTCGCTCAGGATCTGCTGCCCGTCGGGCAGGTTCGCCGACGCCCAGTTGATCTGGTTGGTCAGGTCCTGCTCGGTGTAGGGCTCGTTCTGCCACACGCTCTCGTCCATGCCGACGTTGGCCCCGCCGGCGAACTGCGCGAGCTCGCCCCGGCCCGGCGTGACGCAGCACGTCGATGAAGAACAGCCGGTCCTCGGCGGTCGCGTAGCCGATCCCGAACATCAGCGCGGCGCGGGTGTCGCCGTAGATGTGCGGCACGCCGAACTGAGAGTCGCGCTCGATCGTGACGCCGGCCTCGGGGCTCTCCGTGCCGGCCACGTCGCCGGCCGGCACTCCGAACGTGGCGTCCTTGTAGAAGTCCGGGATCTGCGCCTCGGTGATCGGCACCGCGGTGGTCAGGCCCGAGTACATGCCGAGCTGGTCATTGGCGTGCGGCGGGTAGGTGCCGGCGGCCTTGAACGCCGCCGGCCTGGGTCAGGTCGTCGAGCCCGTTCTGACCCGGCGGGAGGATGTTCCGGAAGCCGCCGTAGTCGTTCGTGCCGTACGGCTGAACCTGGGCCGTCGCCGCGGGCGCGGATGCGCACACCAGGGCCGCCACGATGACCGCCACCCTCCCAATGCGCCGGAACACGGCGCGGCAGACTACTACTACGCCGCGGCGGCGCGCGCCGGTTCCATCAGCTCCCGCGCAGCGGCGAGCGTGGGCGCGGTCTGGAGGGCGGCTTGGAGCGCCTTTCCCCCGCCGAGGCGCTCGACGTACCAGGGGTAGAACTTGCGCAGGTAGCGCGTCGCCCGCTCGAGCCCGAGATGCTCGACCGCGCGCTCGATCACCCAGTCGACCTCGGCCAGGATCTCCTCGCGACTGGGCTCCGACTGCCGCAGGCCCAGCACCTGCTCGAACAGCCACGGATTGCCGAGCGAGCCTCGCGCGAGCAGCACCGCGGCCGCACCCGTCTGCTCGAACGCGGCGCGCACATGCTCGACCGAATCCAACCCACCCGAGATCAGCACGGGCACGGGCAGCTCCTCGACCAGACCGCGCGCCTGCTCGTAGTCCGGCTTGCCCTTGTGGCGCTGCGAGGCGTGCCGGGGATGGATCGAGATGCCCGCCACTCCGCCGTCGAACACCAGCCGGCGGGCCACCTCGAGCCCGCTCAGATCGCCGGGCCGCTGCCCCGAGCGAAGCTTGACCGTGACCGGGAGCCCGCTCCCTCGCGCCGCCGCGCGCGCCACCGCCACCGCGCGGTCCGGCTCGTCGAGCAGCGCCGCGCCGGCGCCCGTCTTGCACACCTTGGGCACCGGGCAGCCCATGTTGATGTCGATCAGGTCAGCGCCGGCGGCCGCCACCTGCTCGGCCGCCGAGGCCATGACGTCGGGATCGTGGCCGAACAGCTGCACCGAGATCGGATGCTCCTGAGGGTGGATGCGCAGGAGCTCGCGACAGGTACGCTCGTTGCGGTAATGCACCGCGAAGCTCGAGACCATCTCCGAGACGACCAGGCCGGCGCCGTGGCGCTTGGCCTGGAGGCGCACGAACCAGTTGCCGATCCCGGCCAGCGGCGCGAGCACGACGCGGTTGGGAATCGCGATGCCGCCCAGGCGCCACGGATCGGTGAGGGACGGGGTCACGGGCTTTCATGGTACGAATGCCCGGCATGAACCTGTTCGACGCGCTGCGACCTTGGACCGAGGTCATCATCGAGCAGGTGCCGGGAATCGAGCTGTTCGACGCGCACACCCACCTCGGCTTCAACGATCCCGACGGGATGAAGCAGAGCGGCGAGGAGCTCGTGAGCTCACTGGAGCGGGCGGGCGCGCGCGGCGCGTTCACGTTCCCATTCCACGAGCCCGACGGCTACCGCGCGGCCAATGACGCGGTGATCGAGGCGGCCCGCGAGGCACCCGACGGCCTGCTCGTCCCGTTCTGCCGGGTCAACCCGCACGACCATCCGCTCCCTGAGGCTGAGCGCGCGCTCGACGCCGGCGCGCGCGGGATCAAGCTGCATCCGCGCGCCGAGGAGTTCACGCTCGACCATCCGGGCGTCAAGCCGCTGATCGCCCTGGCCGACGAGCGCACGCTGCCCGTGCTGATCCACGCCGGCCGGGGGATTCCCGCGCTGGGCCTGCACGCCGTCCAGCTCGCCGAGCAGTTTCCGAACGCCCGGCTGATCCTGGCCCACGCCGGCATCTGCGACCTGTCGTGGATCTGGCGCGTCGCCGCCGATCTCCCGAACCTGCTGTTCGACACGGCCTGGTGGATCCCGACTGACCTCGAGACGCTGTTCACGCTCGTGCCGCCCGGCCAGATCCTGTTCGCCTCGGACGCCCCCTACGGCAACACGTTCATCTCCGCCGCGTTCCAGATGCGCTGGGCGCTCCAGCTCGGTTTCTCGGCCGAGCAGGTCCGCTCGATCGCCGGCGAACAGTCGCTGCGCGTCGCCGCCCGCGAGCCCTTGGCGCCCTGCGGACCGGCGATCGGCGAGCGCGAGCGCGCACCGCATCTGCTCCTCGATCGGGTCGCCTTCTTCCTGCTGTTCAGCGCGATGGGCGCGATGCGCGGCGTCGATCCGACCGAGATGCTCGCGCTGGCCCGCCTGTCCTGCGACGTCCCCGAGGAGATCGACGACGCGCCGGTGTTCGCCGCCATCCGCGGCCTGCTCGACGACTACGAGGCGTACGCGGCCGAGCACCCCGACGAGCGCCGGCGGATCACCTTCCTCATCCTGGCCGCGACGGTGGCGCGGACGCCGGACGTGCCGATCCCGGCGAACGCTCTGGAGCGCCATCGCGATTCCGCTCCCAGATCAGCCGCAGCCCGTTCAGCGTGAGCAGGTCGTCGACCTCGTCGATCGTCTCCCGGATGAACGGCACGAGCACCCCGGCCAGCCCGCCGGTGGCGATCACGCACGTGTTCGGGCCGAGCTCGGCACGCAGCCGGCGCACGATCCCCTCGACCTGACCGGCGAAGCCGTAGACGATCCCGCTGCGGATCGCGTCGACCGTGTTCTTGCCGATCAGCGTGCGCGGCGGCGCCAGCTCGACCTTGGGCAGCTTGGCCGCCCGGTCATACAGCGCGTCGATCGAGATCTCGGCGCCCGGGGTGATGATGCCGCCCAGGTACTCGCCGGCCCCCGACACGATGTCGTAGGTGATCGCCGTGCCGAAGTCCACGATCACACACGTGTCGTGCACCTTGTCGTAGGCGGCCACCGCGTTGGCCAACCGGTCGGCGCCCACCTCGTGCGGGTTGTCGTAGCGGATCGGCATCCCGGTCTTGATCGTCGGGCCCACCACCAGCATCTCGTGACCCAGGTAGCGCCCGGCCATCTGCGTCCACTGCTCCGATAGCTGGGGCACGGTCGAGGACACGATCGAGTCCTCGACGTCGCCGAACGAAAGCCCCCGCAACCCGAGCAGGTTCGACAGCCGCGCCCCCAGCTCGTCGCTCGTCGATTCGCGCACGGTGGCGAACCGCCAGTGCTCGGACACCGTCTTCTCCCCGGCTGGGAACAGGCCGAAATGGGTCTGGGTGTTGCCGACGTCGACGACCAGCAGCATGGCCTGGAAACCCTAGCCGTTGGCAGATAACTCGCACATAGCGCGAGTTATCTGCCAAGCACCAGTGGCTCGCCTGCCCGTCGGACCTGCTGACTGCCGGAGCCGAGCGCGTCGAGCGCGTCGGCGAGCCGCGCGCCGTCGGGCAGCGTGAGCTCCGGGTCGAGCTCGAGCAGCGGGACGAGCACGAACCGGCGGGTGCTCACCTCGGGATGGGGCAGGGTGAGGCGATCCGACTCGTACTGCACGCCGTCCAGCAGCAGCACGTCGACGTCGATCGGCCGTGGCCCGTGACGCAGGCCCCCCGGCTCGCGCCCCAGCGTCCGCTCGACCGCCTTGCAGGCGTCGAGCAGCTCCTCGGGACCGAGCTCCGTGTCGACCCGCAGGCAGGCGTTGTAGAACTCGCGCTGGTCGAGGACGAGCCCGACCGGCTCGGTCTCGTACACGCTCGAGGAGGCCAGCACCTGCACCCCGTGTCCGGGCAGCTCGCGCACCGCCGCCTCCAGGTGCGCTCGACGATCGCCGATGTTCGAGCCCAGACCCAGATAGCCCGGCGTCAAGCGAGCCTCACTCGGCCTCGCGCCACACCTCTACCGACACCTCGCTGACCGGCAGCGCCATCGGCGGTTCGGGCTTGGCCGCCTTGACCCACACCGCGTTGGCGTCGTAGCGCTCCAGGAGTCGGTCGGCGATCGCCGCGCACAGCCGCTCGAGCGTCTTGTAGGAGCGCTGCTGGGCGACCAGGTTGGCCATCTCGCACACCTGCGCGTAGTCGACCGTGTCCTCGATTCGGTCGGTTACCGTCGCGTCGCACTCGCCGACGTCGAGCCGGAGGTCGAGCAGGAGCCGCTGACCGACCTCCCGTTCGGCCGCGGTCACACCCACGTGCGTGAACAGCGACAGCCCGCTGACTTCGATCGTCACCTCGGGCTCGGAGTGCCCCTCCTCCTCGTCGTCCTCCCCTACTTCGTCGTACTCGTCCGGGTCGTCCATCGCGGGCTGACCGTAGCAGCCGTGACCGCCAGCGCGTCGTAGACCGGGGCCACGTCGTGGACGCGGAACACGCGAGCCCCCCGCTCGTAGGCCAGCACGTTGGTGGCCACCGTGCCCGCGACGCGGTCGTCCGGAGAATCCCGCCCGGTCAGCCGCCCGAGGAACGACTTTCGCGACGTCCCGATCACCAGCGGCCGGCCCAGGTCGAGGAACTCGCTCAGCCGTCGCAGTAGCTCGAGGTTGTGCTCGAGCGTCTTGCCGAATCCGATCCCCGGGTCGAGCAGGATCCGCGCCTCGGCGATACCGGCCTGGATCGCGAAGCCCATCCGCTCCCTGAGGAACGCCTTGATGTCGCCCACGACGTCCTCGTAGTGGGGGTCGTCCTGCATGGTGCGGGGATCGCCCAGCATGTGCATGAGGCAGCAGCCCGCGCCGGCCTGCGCCACCACTCCCGCCATTTCAGGGTCGCCCCGAAGGGCCGTGACGTCGTTGACCAGGGAGGCGCCGGCTTCCAGCGCCCGCGCCGCCACGGCCGCCTTGGATGTGTCGATCGAGATCCGGGCGCGGGTCCCGCGCTCTATCAGCCCCTCGATCACCGGCAACACCCGGCGCAGCTCCTCGGACTCGGACACGGGGGCCGCGCCCGGGCGGGTCGACTCCCCGCCCACGTCGAGGATCGTCGCCCCCTCGGTCTCGAGCTCTAGACCGTGGGCGATCGCGGCCTGGGCGTCGAGGTAGCGGCCGCCGTCGGAGAACGAGTCCGGGGTGACGTTGACCACGCCCATGATCCGGAACTCGTCGCTACTCATCCGGCCACCGCCCGTGGCGGTCGAAGTACTCGCGCGCCTCCTCCTCCCGGTCGCGCTCCCGATTCGAGTCGATGCTCATCCGGAACATCCAGTTGAGCATCCACACGATCACCGCGACGAGCAGCAGCCCCACGCCGGCGCCCGCGGCCGCCGACTTGCCGTGGCCGATCACGATCCCGACGACGCCGGCGATCGCGATCGCCACCGGCACCCACACCCGCGTGAGGGCCAGCAAGATCCGGCCGAGGCCGCCCGGTTGTTCGCGCTCGTCGGTCATGTCACGAGATAGTGTCCCGCCAGCATGCCCAGCCCGTCGTCCGAGCCCCCCGCTTTCACCCGGCGGACGCTACTGCGCGCGACGGCCGGGGGCGCTGCCCTGCTCGCCACCCGCGGGCTGCCCGCCTGGGCGCGCCCGGTGGCGCACCCTGCCGGCCTGCGCCAGCCCGGCAGCTTGCCGTTCCCGGCAAAGCCCGAGGGCGCCGCGAGCATGCCCGAGGTCGAGCACATCGTCGTGCTGATGATGGAGAACCACTCGTTCGACAACCTGCTCGGGATGGTCCCCCACCAGGTGCCGGGGCGCCGGTCGGTCGACGGCTTCACGTTGCGCCACGGCCGGCCGATCAACGCCAACCCGGATGCCACCGGCAATCTCGTAAAGGCCCAGCACGCCACCTCGCCCTGTCAGCTCTCGGGCGAGCCGAGCCAGTCCTGGAACGCGAGCCATCAGGCGTACGACAACGGCTTCAACGACGGGTTCGTCAAGGCCAGCGCCCCGATCGCCATGCGCTACTGGGACCAGCACGACATCCCGTTCACGTACTCACTGGTCGAGCACTTCCCGCTCGGCGAGCGCCACTTCTGCTCGGTCCTCGGCCAGACGTTCCCCAATCGCTGCTTCCTGTTCGCCGGTACTTCCTCGGGCACGGTCAACGACACGATCAACCCGACGCCGCCCGCGAACGGGACGATCTTCGACCGCCTCGACGCCCAGCACATCGACTGGGCCGTCTACTACGAGCCCCCGAGCTATCCGTCGTTCGAGGTCGTCCTGGCCATCACGCCGGAGCGAGCGCCGCGAATCCGCCATTTCAACCGCTTCCTGTCCGACGTGGCCGCCGGCCACCTGCCCCAGTTCACCTTCCTCGACCCGAACTACAAGACCACCTCAGAGGAGAATCCGCAGGACATCCAGCTGGGCGAGCGCTACGTCGCCCAGGTCGTGGAGGCGCTGATGCGCGCCAAGACCTGGAAGCACACCGCCCTGTTCATCACCTACGACGAGCACGGCGGCTACTACGACCACGTCCCCCCGCCGCCCGCGATCGTCCCCGACTCGATCCCGCCGATGCTCACGAGCGACGACGTCCCGGGCGCGTTCGACCGCTACGGCTTCCGCATCCCGACGATCGTGGTCTCCCCCTGGGCCAAGCCCCAGTACGTCTCGCGCGTGGTCCACGATCACACCTCGATCACCGCGTTCGTCGAGCGCAAGTGGAACCTGCCGGCGATGACGCTGCGCGACGCCAACGCCCACCCGATGACCGACTACTTCAACTTCCACAAGCCGCACTTCCTCGAGCCGCCCAAGCTCGCGAAGGCCCCGAAGCTCGGCCCGGGCTTGGCCGAGTGCCACGCGGCCGGGTTGCACCCGCCCCTGACTGGCTGACCACCCGGCGCCGCCGCCGGAAACGTTCTTTACGCTTCCCAGCACGGAGATCGGATGGGTCGTTTCAGTCGGTATCGCACGCTCGTGGCGCTGGCAGGGTGCTTCCTCGCGACCGCGCCCGCAGCATGTGGCGGCTCGAGCAAGAACACGAGCAAGACCCACACGACCCGGCCGGCCGCCTCCAAGCGGGCCTCGAGCGGCCCGGCCACGATCACGATCCCCGCGCCCACCGAGCCGCCGGACCAGCCCTGCAACGGGCGTCCCGGGGTCGACATCCCGGCCGTGAGCGTGCCCGCGGTCAGGAGCGACCCGGTGCGCGTGCCGGCTGAGAAGCTGGGCGGCCACACGGTGCCCGGCTTCGTCGTGCCGGGCATCGTGATACCGGCCTGGCACGTGCCGGCGCAGTGCGCGACGGTCGACCCCGCGCCGGCCGGCTGCTTCGGTCGCGTGAGCATCCCGAGCACCGAGATCCCGTCGCTGACGATCCCAGGTGTGCGGATCCCCGCGATCGACGTGCCAGGCGCTACTCACCCGGCGGAGGGCACCCCCGCGGTGAGTACGGCCGCCGCCAGCGTCGATGCGGCCGGTACGCCACAGGTGTGCGCGGAGAAGGTGCAGCCGGGCCAGATCCAGCCGGCCGTCGCGCGGCCCGCGGTCGCGCGAGCCGCGGTCGCTCGCCCGGCGGTGGCGCGCCCGGCCGTCGCGCGGCCCTCGATCTGCGACTCGCAGGGGCAATGCGTGCCCTCGGTCTACGTGCCGTCCGTATACGCCCCGGCCGTGTACATACCTGCGGTCTACGTGCCCTCCGCGTACCTCTCCGCGAAGGTCCTGCCCGAGATCAAATCGCCCTGCATCCACGTCTTCGCCAACAAGACCACCACGGTCTACCAGGTGTGCACCGACGTCCTGTTCGCGTTCGACCGCTCGAACATCCGCCCCGCCGCGGCCGCGGTCCTGCGCCAGCTCGCGCGCTCGCTGGCCAAGCGATTCCCGAACGCCCGGCTCGAGGTCGACGGCAACACCGACTCGATCGGCTCGGCCGCCTACAACCAGGGGCTGTCGGTCAGGCGCGCTCAGGCGGTCGCCGCGTGGCTGTCCGCGAACGCGGGCATAGCCCCGTCACGGATGACCGTGCACGGGTTCGGCGAGACCGAGCCGGTCGCCTCGAACACGACGGCCCAGGGCCGCGCGCTGAACCGACGCGTGGCGATCGGCGTGATCACCGACTGAGCCACGGCTGACGAGACTCCGGGCGACGCTGGCAAGGACGCAGGGAGCGACGTGTGCGGCAGCACACGAGCGACCGAGGACACCGCCAGCGGCGGTCGGAGGCCGTCAGCTACTCGGCGGTGCCGCCGGCGAGGCCAGGGCGCGGAAGAGGACGGGGGGCCTCGCGGCGCTCGCCCGCCGGCGTGCCGGGGATCGGCACCTCGGGCGGCGGTGGGGCCTCGGCGCCGAACACATCGGCCTCGGAGCGGCCGTCGAGCAGCGCCTCGAACTGCTCCTTCTCGATCGTCTCGCGCTTGATGAGGATCTCGGAGAGCTTCTGGAGGTTGTCGCGATGCGAGCTCAGGATGTCCTTGGCCTGGATGTGCGCCTGCTCGACGATCCGGCGGATCTCATCATCGATCTCGCGCGCGATCTCGTCGCTGTAGTCCGGCTCGGCACTGAACTCACGGCCGAGGAACGGCTGGCCGTGGTCGTGGCCGAACACGCGCGGACCGAGCTTCTCGGACATGCCGAAGCGCATGACCATCTGCTTGGCCGTAGCTGTGACCTTCTCCAAATCGTTCGACGCCCCTGTGGTGACCTCGCCGAAGACGATCTCTTCGGCGGCGCGGCCACCGAGCGTCATCGCCAGCGTGTCCTGGAGCTCCGCGCGCGTGGTCAGGAACTTGTCCTCGGCCGGCAGCGAGATCGTGTAGCCGAGCGCCTGCCCGCGGGAGATCACCGAGATCTTGTGGACCGGATCGGAGTGCGGCAGGTAATGACCGACCATCGCGTGGCCCATCTCGTGGTAGGCGGTGATCCGGCGCTCCTTGTCGGACATCACGCGGGTCTTCTTCTCCGGGCCCGCGATGACCCGCATGATCCCCTCTTCGAGCTCGATCTGGGTGATCTCGCGCTTGCCGTTGCGCGCGGCCAGCAGCGCGGCCTCGTTGACCAGGTTGCTCAGATCCGCGCCGGTGAACCCGGGGGTCTGGCCGGCCAGCGCGTCCACGTCGATCTCGCGCGCCAGCGGCTTGCCGCGGGTGTGGACCTCGAGGATCTTCCTGCGGCCATTGCGGTCGGGCCGGTCGACCACGATCTGGCGGTCGAAGCGGCCGGGGCGCAGCAGGGCGGGGTCGAGGATGTCGGGCCGGTTGGTGGCAGCGATCAAGATGATGTTGTCCTTCATCTCGAAGCCGTCCATCTCGACGAGCAACTGGTTCAGCGTCTGCTCGCGCTCGTCGTGCCCGCCGCCCAGGCCGGCGCCGCGATGGCGCCCGACGGCGTCGATCTCGTCCATGAAGATGATGCAGGGGGAGTTCTGCTTGGCCTGCTCGAACAGGTCACGCACGCGCGAGGCGCCCACTCCGACGAACATCTCGACGAAGTCCGAGCCGCTGATGCTGAAGAACGGCACTCCGGCCTCGCCGGCGACGGCCCGAGCGAGCAGCGTCTTGCCGGTGCCCGGCGGTCCGTACAGGAGCACGCCCTTGGGGATGCGCGCGCCCAGCGCCTGGAACTTCTTGGGGTTCTCGAGGAACTCCTTGATCTCGTGCAGCTCCTCCACCGCCTCGTCCACGCCGGCCACGTCCCGGAAGGTGATCTTGGGCGAGTCGACCGACATTCGCTTGGCGCGCGACTTGCCGAACGACATCACCTTGGATCCGCCGCCCTGGACCTGGTTCATGAGGAAGATCCAGAACCCGATGAAGATCACGAACGGCAGGATGTAGGTGAGCAGCGACAGCCAGCCGTTGGAGGCCCTGCCCTGGATGTCGAACGCTCCGGGCTGCAGGTCGACTTTCGCCTTGTCGATGATCTGCGAGACGAATCCGTCGGGGTATCCAACCGTGTACTTCTGCCCGGCCGTCGTCGTGACGTTGGCGGTGTTGTCCTTCTCGTGGAGCGAGAGGCTCTGGACCTGCCCGTGGTCGAGCTGGTAGATGAGGTCGCCGAACGTCTGCTTGGGCCCGCTGTGCGAGCTCCCGATCAGCTTCTGCGCGAAGAACGCGAGTACGACCACGATCAGGATCGGGAATGCAGCGCTCTTGAAAAACCTGCTCATGAGGAAATTGTGCGGCGTACGCCGCGCCTGGACTCGGAGTCTGGGATTGTCAAGCGTAGCATCTGGGTTGAGGCCACCAAACCGCTGCACGCGCCCGTGTTCATCGCCCGTTCACTCCTTCAACGCGGCCACGTAGGGCAAGTTGCGGTAGCGCTCGTCGAAGTCGAGCCCGTAGCCGACCACGAAGCGGTTGGGAATCTCGAACCCCACATACTTCGTTCGTAAATCGACCTTTTGCCGCTCTGGCTTGACCAGTAGGGCGCACACCTCAAGTGAGCGGGGGTTCCGGCCCGCCAAGTTGCGCAATAGGTATTGCAGGGTCAGGCCCGAATCGACGATGTCCTCGACGATCAGCACGTTGCGGCCCTCGATCACCATGTCGAGGTCCTTGAGGATCCGCACCACACCCGAGGACTTGGTCGCCGACCCGTACGACGCCACGGCCATGAAGTCGACCTCGCAGGGGACCTCCAGCTGGCGCATCAGGTCAGACAGGAACAGCACCGCACCCTTGAGCACGCCCACCAGCAGGAGATCCCTGCCGGCGTAGTCGCGCGACACCTCCTTGGCCAACTCCCGGATGCGGCGCGTCAGATCCTCGGCTGGGACGAGGATCTCCCCGATCGCGTCGTCGCCTTCCACAACGGCGGATTCTATGGGGACGGTCGCGATCAGGTCCCGCAGCTCAGCCGCACTGCCTCGCGAGTGGCCTCCGTGACCTTGAAGCGCTCGGAGGTGGCCACGCCCGCAACCCAGACGATCTCGCCGCCTGACTCGACCACCGGCACGCGCGTTCGCTCGAGCCGGGGCACCCGCCGTGCTGTGAACAGGTCCTGGAGGCTCTTGGTCGCGCCACCGAGCCCGAGCGGCGCCATCCGATCGCCGGGCCGCCAGGCACGCACCAGCAGATGCGAGGACCCGAGGGCGGCCAGATCGACCACGCCCGGCTCGCGCGCCGGCGCGCCGACCTCGCAGCGTACCTCGACCGAGCCGAATGCGATGCGCCCCGGGATCGCCAGGACCACCCCCTTCGGCGCCCCCGGATCGACTGGTTCCAGCTGCTCAACCCGCAGCTCGCCGTACTCGGCCACGGCCCGCAGCCCGCACCCGATATCGAGCATCACGGTGCCCCGGTCGGGGAGCGCCGCCACCTCATCCGCGCGCCGAGCGGCTCCGGGCGCGAGCCCCCCGGACGCCTCGTCGGCCAGTCGCTGGACGACCAGTCGTCGGAGCGCCGACGGCAGACCGCGGAGCGTCGCGAGCGAGACGGCCTCACCACCGCCCAGGACCTCGGCGACCAGCCCGTCGAGCACGTCGGCCTCGGCACGCAGGACCTCCGCCACGGCCAGGACGTTGGCCAGCGCCCCCGGATGAACCTCCGAGAGCGCCGGCAACACCTTGGAGCGGACCCGGTTGCGCGCGTAGGCATCGGACGCGTTGCTCTCATCCTCGCGCCAGCCCAGCCCGCGGGCCTCGCAGTAGGCGGCGGTGCTCTCACGCGTGAAATCCAGCAGCGGCCGGACCAGCGAGCCTTCGCCGTCGGTCAGGCGCTCTCGGGGTCGCATGCCGAGGAGCGCCCGCCGGCTCGGCGAGGAGGCCAGCCGGTACAGGATCGTCTCGACCTGATCGGTGGCGGTTTGCCCGACCGCCACGTCCGCCGAGCGCGCCTCGGCGAGCTCCCGGGCGGCTCGATACCGAACCTCGCGCGCCCACCCCTGAAGGTTCCCGCGCGCGCGTGGGGCCGGCCGGAGCACCTCGAACCTGGCGCCGAGCCGCGCGCACAACTCCCGGCACGCGCGCTCGTCCTCGTCTGACGCCGCTCCCCGCAGTGCGTAGTTGACGTGCAGCCCGAGCACGGCGTCCGCGCCCGCGATCCGAACGGCAAGGTCGAGCAGACAGGTCGAGTCGCGTCCGCCCGAGAGCAGCACGACGACGTTCCGTCCCCCGGACAGCAGCCCCTCCGCGCGCACGCGCGCGACCATGTCGTGCTTGTCCATCGTGGCGTCGTGCTCGTTCATCGGGGCGGGCGGGATCCGTTTCGCGGCGGGTCGAATCCGTTTCGTGCGCGCGCGATGAACACCTCGGTCGACTGGGTGAAGCCCTTCAGCCGCACCTCGGCGATCCGGTCGAAGTCGAGCTCTCCTCGCGCGCGCTCGACCACCGGACGCGTGACCAGGACCTCGCCGCCGGACGCCCGAGCCGCCACCCGGGAAGCGATGTTCACGTCGCGTCCGTAGTAGTCGCCGTCGCGGTACAGCGCGTGGCCGTAGTGCACGGCGATCCGGGCCAGGGTCTGCTCCTCCATGAGCTGCTGGAACTCAACCGCCCACTCGGCCAGCGCCGCCGGCTCGCTTCCCACGATCATCACCTCGTCGCCGATCGTCTTGATCACGCGCGCGTCGTCGGGCAGCGAGCCCTCGACCGCCTCGACGAACCGCTCCACCACGTCGACCGCCTCGAGCTCCCCGGCCTCCTCGGTCAACCGGGTGTAGCCGGCCAGGTCGGCGAAGGCGATCGTCACCCGCATGCGACCAAGGTCCACCGTGTCGTCCTCCAGGTCGGACTCCATGTGACCGACCACGTCCTGCTCGACGAAGTGCTGGAGGTAGCGCTGGTGCACGTGGTCCATCACCGGCGAGGACAGCGGCAGCAGCCGGCGGGTGAGCTCGAGCATCTCGTCGGCCGTCTCGAGCCCGGTGGCTCCGGAGCGCATCAGCGGCTCGTGCACGTAGAGATGAAACAGGCGCACCTCGGCATCGGCGACCCGGGCCATCGCCTTGCCGTAGACCCGCACGAGCTGGAGCAGCGCCACCAGGGGCAGGCCGGCATCGAGGACGGTTGCCACGTAGCGCAGCAGCCGAAGGTCCTCGCCCGAGATCCGCTCGGTGTGGGTGGGGGCGGTGCCCAGCGCGGCCATCACCCGCGTGATCAGCGCCGGATCGAGTCCGGTCTCCCGCGCGGCGTCCTGGAGCGAGTAAACGTCCTCGCCGGTGTCGAACAGCTCCTCGACGTAGCCGAAGGCGAGCCGCCCCTCGTCACTGGCCTGGCGGATGTCCCGGAGCGAATGGCCCCGCTCCCGGAGCTTGGCGACGATCCGCGCGTGGCTGACCGCAGTCGGAGACCAGCTCCCGTCGTAGGGCGGGATCAGGCCTTGGCGCGTCCAGCGTCGCAGCGTGCTGGCGGCCACGCCGACTCTCTCGGCCGCCTCCTGGAGCGATAGGGCCCCCGGGGACGCGCCGTTACGGGCTGTTGCGACTGCGCTCGACATCCCTGACCTAAGTCTCCTACCCATCAGGGCTGCCGCGGTTGCGCCCGGGCGCGCGAAACGTACCCGGAGCGTTCAAAGTCGGCGGCGGGGCCTCGACGAGCACGAAGCCCCGCCGCCCGCGGGCGGTACGGCCCGCTGCGTCGGCCGTTGGCGCTCGTCACGTTTCCGGCGGCGCCTCGCGAACGTGCTCCCCAGCTGGCCTGGGCAGCGCGTCACGCTCCGGCCTGTTGCCTGTTTCGGGTGTCCGAAGGTCTACTCGTCATCGCCGGATCTGTCAATGGCAACGACAGCTAATAGGACATAAATGACAATAGACAACGTGGCCGCCCCAATCGGGCTCCAACCGACCGCGGATCTCGCCGAGCGCGTCCTGCTGCCCGGAGATCCCGCTCGGGCGCTCCTGCTGGCCGAGGCGCTGCTCGAGGCCACCAAGATGTTCAACCATCATCGCGGCCTGTGGGGATACACGGGCGTGGCCCCCGACGGAGCGCCGCTGACCATCCAGAGCACCGGGATGGGCGGGCCGAGCGCCGCGATCGTGATCTCCGAGCTGGCCGATCTCGGCGCGCGGCGCGTGCTGCGGGTCGGCACCTGCGGCGCCCTGCAGCCGGGCCTCCAGCTGGGCGATCTGGTCATCGCCAGCGAGGCGATCTCCGCCGACGGCACGAGCCGGGCCCTGGGCGCCGGAGATCGAACACCCGCCAGCACGGAGCTGGCGGCCGCGCTGAGCGCCTCGATCGGCCGGGACGAAGACGTCCATACCGGGCCGATCGTGTCGACCGATCTGTTCTATGACGGCCGCGGCCTCGAGCGGGAGTGGAGCGAGGCGGGCGCCCTCGCGGTCGAGATGGAGGCCTCGACGCTGTTCGCACTGGCCGCGACGCGACAGTTCGACGCCGCGGCCCTGCTCGTCGTATCTGACCTCGTCCTCCCGTCTCGCATGCGGATCGGAGCCGACGAGCTGCGCGCGGCCGAGCGCCGCATGGGCGAGCTGGCGCTGCGGGCGCTGAGCCTGGCGCCCGAGCCTCAGGCTTGAGGAGCTTCCGTTCCGCCGGCCCGCCGGGGCCGCGAGGTCTCAGCGGCCACCGCGGCGGGCGCCGCCGACTGCGCGGCGAACGTGGCCTCGATCCGGGCAAGCAGCTCCTCGATCGAGGTCAGCCGCTTGTCGATCGCGCTGGCCGATCCCATCTGGTCGATCCGCTGCTCCAGACGGTCGAGGCCATCCTCGATCGTCTCCAACCGCTGCGAAACGCTGCGCAGGCGTCGGGTCAACCGCTCCAGATCGCCCGCCGAGGGCAGGTTCAGCGCGCTCATGGCGAGCTCCTGGGCGCGAGTGGCCCGCTCGCGGGCCTCGAACGTCGCCGCGAGCGCCCGGCTGACCATCGGATTCTCGAGCAGCTCCTGAGCCACCTTGCCGAGGGCCTCCTCGCCCTGGCGGGCCATCCGGCCGCGTAGCCCTTTGTTGTCCTCGTTCATGTCTCGCCTCGTTTGCCTCGCCTGGTCATGAAAATCCTCTGAGAAACACAACCCTAACGTTCAAGTTGAGGGTTAGCTGACGCCGGTCAGATGGCCAGACCGCTACAGTGGCCGCGACTTCTTGCCGATTGAAGAATCTGCCTGGACGTTCGTGAATCGACCGGGTCACGACGCTGGTACCCGAACAGACATCTACCACACCCGACGGTTCCCAATTGCAAAGCGCAACGGCAGCTTGTAGCGTCCAAACGAGCCTAACTGTGATCGTAGCTGGGACGACTTTGCGCGTGGCAATCCGCGGGAGGAGCAGGCCACAGTGTTGACAAGGCGGAAGCTAACCATTGCTGCCGTGACCATGGCGTCCGTGGTCACCGTGCTTGGCCTGGCCGCGCTTCCTGAGGCGTCCGCCGACGGCTGCACCGTGGTCATCACGGTCGCCGGCGGTCAGACCTTCACGTTCCAGAACGTGCCGTCCGGCACGCCCGCCAGCTCGCTGCCGCTGCCGGTCAACCTGCCTATCGTCGGCACGCCCGCGTGGTCCTGCCCGCCGGTCACCGCCACCACCCCGGCGGCCACCGTCACGACCAGCACGCAGCCCCAGACGACCTCAACCTCAACCTCCACCTCGACGAAGAGCAAGCCCAAGCCGTCGTCGGGCTCCGGGAGCTCCTCCCCCACGACGTCGACCACGACCAAGAGCACGTCGGCGCCCAAGACGGGGATCAAGGGTCAGGGCAAGGGCCAGAAGACCACGGGGCTCAATCCCGGCACCGCGCAGGCGGGCACCAACCTGAGCCAGCCGACCAAGCAGACCAAGAAAAAGAAGAAGAAGGCGAGCAAGAAGACCAAGCCCGCCACGCCGCCCCCGCCCGTGACCAAGAGCGGCGTCCCCACGCCGTCCAACCCGACCTACTCGCTGGCCCTCCCCGGCGCGGCCCCGATCGGCGTTCCGAACTTCTTCATCGACAGCTTCCAGATCCCGCCCTTCCTGCTCCCGATCTACCAGGCGGCCGGCATCCAGTACGACGTGCCGTGGCAGATCCTCGCCGCGATCAACGAGATCGAGACCGACTACGGCCGCAACCTCTCGGTGTCGACCGCCGGGGCAGTGGGCTGGATGCAGTTCATGCCCTCGACCTGGAAGCGCTACGGCGTGGACGCCAACGGCGACGGGATCGCCGATCCCTACAACCCGGCCGACGCGATCTTCAGCGCGGCGCGCTATCTGGCCGCGGCGGGCGCCTCCAAGAATATCCAGCAGGCGATCTTCTCCTACAACCACGCCACGTGGTACGTGCAGTCGGTGATGCTCCGCGCTCAGCTGATCGGCGGGATGCCGAAGCAGTTCATCAATTCGGTCACCGGGCTGGTCCAGGGCCACTTCCCGGTCGCCGCCCCCGCCAAGTACGCCGACGACGCCGTCCTCAAGCTGGCCAAGACCCGCGTGAAGAAGGCCAACGCCGCGGTCATGGTCCAGTCCGACACGGGCACCACCGGCACCGCGATCTACGCCAAGCAGGGCTCGCCGGTCATCGCGGTCAACGACGGCAAGATCGTCAAGATCGGCCAGAGCCAGAAGCTCGGGCGCTACATCGAGCTCCAGGACGCCACCGGCAACACCTACACGTACGCGGACCTGGGCTCGGTCCCGACTCTGTACCCGGTGCCCAAGCCCGAGAAGGTGACCGCGACTCAGGTCGCCAAGGCGCTGCTCGCACCGGCCGGGCCGGCTCCTACCACGGCCGCGACCGCCGGCACCCAGCAGGCGCCGGCGCCGCCGAGCACCGCCAAGGCGACCAGCGAGGCCAAGAGCTCGAAGGTCTCCCTGCCCGTGACGCCGTCCACCGCCACGCAGCCGGCCAGCACGACTGCAGCGACCACGTCCGCGAACCAGGCCGCTACGCCGACGATCTCGGCGCCGATGGTCAAGGAGCGGCTGTTCGCCAACCCGAATCGTCCGAACTCCTACGCGGCGGGCGGCAAGCTCCAGATCTCCGTTGGCGGTCCCAAGATCTCGAACTTCCAGGACTACTTCTCCGACGTGCTGCACCTGGCCAAGAACCAGTACACGCTCGAGCGGCTCAAGGTCGGCTCGGTCGTCGTCGCCGGCACGATCCTCGGGCGGCTCGGGGCCGGCACCCCGACCGACGCCTCGCACCTCGAGTTCATGATCCAGCCCGCCGGCAAGAGCGCGCCGTACATCGACCCCAAGCCGATCCTCGACGGATGGAAGCTGCTCGAGGCAACCGCCGTCTACCGCGCCGCCGGCGTCGACCCGTTCTACGGCCCGGGCGCCAAGAATCCGACGGTCGGGCAGATCCTCCTCATGTCCAAGGAGCAGCTCGAGACCCGGGTGCTCGAGGACCCCAACGTCAAGATCTACGCCTGCGGACGGCGGGACATCCAGTCCGGCGCGATCGACCGGCGCATCCTGGCCGACATCGAGTTCCTCTCCGCCTCAGGCCTGAAGCCCGACATCAGCGGCCTGAAGTGCGGCACCACGCCGACCGGCTCCAACGGGATCGATCCGGCGGGCGCTACCGGCGCGAGCATGGACATCTCGGCGATCAACGACATCCCGATCAAGGGTCATCAGGGCGCCGGCTCGATCACCGACATCACCGTCCGCCGCCTGCTCACCCTCCAGGGGGAGATGGCGCCCGACGAGATCGTCTCGCAGATGCGCTACAAGAGCCAGCCCACCGCGATCGACATGTCGGACCACTCAGATCGCATCCAGGTCGCCTACACCCAGCTCTATGGCAACAACAAGAAGCTCGGCGAGGTGGCCGGCACCATCCTCCAGCCGAGTCAGTGGACCAAGCTGATCAACCGCATCGGCCAGATCAGCGAGCCGATCGTCCCGATCTCGCCGAGCAAGTACGCGATCAAGACCGGCACGCAGTAGTACGGGGCTGAGGCGCGGCCTTCCGGCGTCGTAGGAGTGGATCGACCCACTAGCCTGCGCCCATCGCTGCCCTGTTCCGCTTCAGCCAGCTCGAACTGCCCTGGGCCCTCGGTCCCCCCGACGGGCGCTACCTGATCCGCCGCGACGGCGACGCCTCCGATGCCGCGCCCGCCTATGTGCTGGTCCTGAGCACTCTCGGAGCGCGCGAACGCCGTCGCACCGGGCCACTCCGGCGTCAACATAAGGCTCAACCTGAACCTGAGCCTATGCCGATCGAGACGACTCGGGCCACGGTCGTCGACGTCGGCGACCCGCTGTCCGACCCCGGGCGCGCCGCCGTGTGGCTCAGTGGCGCCGGCGAGTCCGAGCTGGCGGCTGGTCTGGCCGTGCTCAACCGGGTGCTGCACGCCCACCGGGTGGCCAGCGCCGACCCGCTCGTCCGCGGCATCGCGCGCGCGGACGCGCTGGTGGCCCGCCTCGGCTACGGCGCCGGCGAGCAGGTGGCCGACGGCCTGTGGACCGATGCCCGGGAGCTGAAGGATCCGCGCCCGCGCGGGCGCCGGTCGCGAATCCCGGCCGCCCAGGCTCGCCTGGCCGCGATTCTGACCGGGCGAGAGCAGGCCCTGGCCTGCGAGGAGCTGACCCTGCGGGCGCGCCTGGACCTGGACGAGGGCCGCGAGCGAGCGGCCACCCTCCAGGTGCTGATCGCGCTCGACGCCGCACTGGCCGAGCTAGCGGCCGACCCGGTCGCGTCGGCGCTCGCCAACCGGCTCGAGGAGCTCCGCGCCTTGCGCGCCGGCGTGGCCGAAGCAGCCGAAGCCGTGCTGCAGCGCGAGCTCACCGCGGAGGAGCGGGAGGCGACATCGTTCGCGCTGGGCCGGATCGAGGCCGCGCTCAGGGCTCGAGCGGCGGCGCTGTCCTAGTGGCGGACAGGCCGAGCGCGCCCAGCACGCCCGCGAGCTCTTCCACCACATCGCCGCCCATCCGCACCGCGGCGCGATGGTCGAACGGCGTCGGGCCCTGGGTCAGGATCGCGATCTGGCCGCCGGCCGCGAGCGTGGTGTCCGGCAGTCCCGCCACCGGATAGACCTCGAGCGAGGACCCGATGCACAGCAGCAGATCGGCGGCGGTGGCGAGCTCCTCGGCGCGCGTCATCGCCTCGACCGGCAGGTACTCGCCGAACAGCACCACGCCGGGCTTCAGCGCCTCGCCGCAGTCGCACCGCGGCACCCCGCCCGAGTCCCCATCCAGACGCCGGCGCACGTCTCCCAATTCATAGTGTGCGCCGCAGACGAGACAGATCGAATGCGCGATCGAGCCGTGGACCTCGATCAGGTTCTCGGTCCCCGCCCGGGCGTGCAACCGGTCGATGTTCTGGGTGATCACCGCCTCGAGCAACCCGGCACGCTCGAGCGCGACCAGCGCCGCGTGGGCCGGGTTGGGCTGCTTGCCGTCCAGGGCGTTGAAGCGCTGACCGTAGAAGCTCCAGAATGCCGCCGGGTCACGGC
The DNA here is from genome assembly GCA_963834625.1 of uncultured Solirubrobacterales bacterium. Taxonomy (GTDB): domain Bacteria; phylum Actinomycetota; class Thermoleophilia; order Solirubrobacterales; family Solirubrobacteraceae; genus Palsa-465. The sequence continues at coordinate 285,733 of CAWICM010000004.1, forward strand.
GGAACGCGTCGATGTGAGCCACCTCCATCGGGTTGACCTTGGCCCACAGCCCGGTGCCGGGCGAGCGGAAGTCCGGGATGCCCGACGGCACCGAAATCCCCGCGCCGGTTAGCGCCACCACCGAGTCGGCCTGCTCGATCATCCGGGCCAGCCGGGCAGCAGCGGTCTGCGTCGCGCTCATCGGCCCCGCCTCGCGTGGACGAACATCGGCGCGAGTCTAGTCACGGGGAGTAGGCTCCAACGCGGACATGGCCGAGAACCTCCCTGAAGACGTCAAGCCCTACCCGGGGATCTCCTCCAAGGCCTACGAGCACCCGGCCGACCGCGCCGCCACCGCCGCCCTGAAGGCCGTGCCGATGCTCGACACGGTCGTGCGCAAGCTGATCGAGTGGGGCTACGAGCGCGCGCTCAGGCAGACGTTCCTGGGCAACTCGATCCGGATCGGCGAGAACCAGCTGCCCGACGTCTGGGCCTCACACCTCGGCGTCTGCAAGATCCTCGACATGCCCGATATCTACGACCTGTACGTGACCTGGGGCGTGTTCGGGGGAGCCCAGGCGATCGGCGCCGGCAAGCCGATGGTGGTCATCGACAGCGGTCTGCTCAGGCGTCTCGGTCCCGGCGAGCAGCGCGTGGTCCTGGCCCACGAGGTCGGCCACATCCTGTCCGACCACGTGCTCTACATGACCGCGCTGAACATCCTGCTCGGCGCGACCATGTCGGTGCCCTTCCCGATCGGGCTGCCCCTGCGCGCCGTCCGGGCCGTGCTGCTCGAGTGGTACCGGGCGGCCGAGCTCAGCTGCGACCGCGCCGCCACGCTGGCCGTGCGCGACCCGCGCATCGTGTGCCGCGCGCTGATGGTCATCGGCGCCGGCATGTCCGCCGACCAGCTCAATCTCGACGCGTTCATGACCCAGGCCATGGAGTACGAGAACTGGGACGACCCGAGCGACCGCGTCCGGCGCTTCTTCTACGAGATCGGGCGCACCCATCCCCTCGCCGTCCGCCGCGTCTCCGAGGTCATGAAGTGGGTGCAGAGCGGCGAGTACGACCGCATCCAGCGCGGCGAGTACCGCACCCGCAGCCAGGACAGCAACATCCGCGAGGAAGCCGGCGACGCCGTCGAGTTCTACGCCGAGCGCTTCCGCGCGATCTTCCGCGAGATGGGCGACAACATCACCACGCTCGGATCGCAGGTCGGCGGCGTAGCCGAGCAGATGGCCGACTGGATCCGCGCGCGCGGCGGCCCCCGCGACGGCGGCGACGACTAACCCTTCGGCGCGTCCGGTGACCGCGACCCCTGGGTCGCGCTCGTGCATAACGCGTCGCACCGGGCGTCCGTCCCGATCCGTGACGTATTAAGCGTCCCCGAGGTGCATAACACGTCACGCCTTCGCCGACGAGCGTGGCGTGACGTGTTAGGCACGCCCACGCCCACGCCCGCGCCCACGCCCACGCCCACACCACACCCAGGCCGCCCGCCCACACCCCCACCCGGGGCGATCCTTGACAAAGCGACAGTCTGCGATATATCGTTATACATCGTTGATATTCGCAAGAGAAGGAGACGTATATGAGTCGCGACGACATGGCAGCACCCTGGCCGGTAATCGCTCGATGGGCGATGATGAAAGGCGAAAGCCGCGGACGGGGGCGCTATTCACGCATGGATCACCTCGAGCGACTGGCCGCCCTGCGCGAGTTTCGCGGCGGTCCGTGGGGCGATCGACCTCCATTCGGAGGCCCGGGACGCGGAGGTCCCTTCGGCGGCGGCCGAGGCCGCCGGCGTCGGGGCGACGTTCGCCTGGCGATCCTGATGCTGCTGGCCGAGGAGCCGCGCAACGGCTACCAGCTGATGCAGACGATCGAGGAGCGAAGCGGCGGGCGCTGGCGTCCGAGCCCCGGTTCGGTCTACCCGACCCTGGCCCAACTCGAGGACGAGGGCCTGGTCCGCGCGATCGAGCGCGACGGCACCAAGCTGTTCGAGATCACCGACCTGGGCCATGAACGGCTCGGGGAGTCGAAGACCGACCCCGCGCCCTGGGCGCAGGAGGACGAGGACGATTCTGAGAACCATTCCCTGTCCGAGATCGCCTCGCTGATCATCCAGATCGGCAAGGCCGCATGGCAGGTGGCCCAGGAAGGCGACGAGCGCCAGACCGAGAAGGCCTGCCAGACGCTGGCCGAAACGCGCCGGGCGCTGTACGGGATCCTCGCCCAGGACGTCGAGGAGGAAAGCACTGACGCCTGACCCCCTAACCTCTGAAAACGAGATGACAGGCAGGAACGGAGGCCAACCGACGAGCGCGATCGAGGTCCGCGGGCTGGTCAAGAACTACGACCAGGTGGAGGCCGTCCGCGGGGTCAACTTCGAGGTGGACTCCGGCGAGGTGTTCGGCTTCCTCGGCCCGAACGGCGCCGGCAAGACCACCACGATCAACATGCTGTGCACGCTGGTCAAGCCGACCTCCGGCTCGGCCAGCGTGGCCGGCCACGACGTCGTGCGCGAGCGCGACGACGTGCGCCGGAACATCGGCCTGGTCTTCCAGGATCCGACGCTCGACGGCTACCTGACCGCGGCCCAGAACCTCCGGCTCCACGCCGAGCTCTACGGCGTGCGCTCGGACCTGGTCAAGCCCCGCATGGAGCAGGTCATGACGATGGTCGGGCTGTGGGAGCGCAAGGACTCGCCGGTGGCCACGTTCAGCGGCGGCATGCGCCGGCGGCTGGAGATCGCACGCGGCCTGATGCACTCCCCGCGCGTGCTGTTCCTCGACGAGCCCACGATCGGACTCGACCCCCAGACGCGCCGCTCGATCTGGACCTACATCCGCGAGCTCCAGGAGCGCGAGCAGATCACGATCTTCATGACCACCCATTACATGGACGAGGCCGAGTGGTGCGACCGGATCGCGATCATGGACCATGGCCAGATCGTGGCCCTCGACGCCCCCGAGACGCTCAAGGCGGGCGTGGGAACCGATCGCATCTCGATCCAGACCGACGATGACGACGCGGCGATCGCGGCGCTCAGGCAGCGCTTCGACGTCGACGCCAGGATCTCGGAGGGGGCGGTGACGTTCGGCGTGGCGCAGGGCGAGCAGTTCGTCCCCCGCCTGTTCGCCGAGCTCGGCATCCCGATCAAAGGGGTCCACGTATCGCGGCCCACGCTCGACGACGTGTTCATGTCCTACACGGGCTCGACCATCCGCGACGCCGAGGAGGACCAGTCCAAGCATCGCAACCGGGTGATGATGCAGATGATGAGTGGAGGTCGCCGATGAGCACGACCACCGAGACCCCAACCGTCGCTCCCCCCAGCGAGATCGTCCGCGTCACGGTCCCGCAGCGCAGCCTCGCCTCCGAGCTGCGCGCGATCAAGATCGTCTGGCGCCGCGAGCTGATCCGGTATCGGAGCGATCGCCTGCGCATGGTCACCACGCTGGTCCAGCCCCTGCTGTTCCTGTTCGTGCTCGGCTCCGGCCTCCAGCGCCTGTCGAACGCCGGCACCCACGGCGTCAGCCTGAAGACGTTCATCTACCCGGGCATCCTGTGCATCGCCGTCATGTTCACCGGGATGTTCTCGGCCGCATCGATCGTGTGGGACCGCGAGTTCGGGTTCCTGCGCGAGATGATGGTCGCTCCGGTCCGCCGCAGCTCGATCGTGATCGGCAAGGTCCTGGGCGGCGCCTCGGTGGCCTCGATTCAGGGCGTGATCGTGATCTGCCTGGCCGGGCTCGTGGGCGTTCCCTACGACCCGCTGTTGATCCTCGGGATCTTCGTCCTGCAGCTGCTGCTCGCCTTCTCGATCACCGCATTCGGAGTGATGATCGCGATCCGCATCAAGCAGATGCAGTCGTTCATGGGCGTGATGCAGATGATCGTCACGCCGATGTTCTTCATCTCGGGCGCGCTGTTCCCCCCGGCTGGCCTGCCGGGCTGGCTCACCGTGCTCAACCGGCTCGATCCCCTCACCTACGCGGTCGATCCGATGCGCCGGCTGGTGTTCAACCACCTGACGATCTCGCCGGCGGCCAGGGCTGCCCTCGATCCGGGCGTCACGTGGTGGGGCTGGCGCGTTCCGTCGCTGCTCGAGGCCGGGATGGTCGTGATCCTCGGCCTGATCATGCTGGGCATCGCGATCTGGCAGTTCAGCCGCACCGAGTAAGACTCGTCTCACGCGTTCACAAGAGGTTCACCTCGTTCGGGGACCTAACTGCCAGGCTGCCGCCCCGGCATGGGATCCACATTAATCCTCGTTATCGTGATCGTCGCGGCGGTCTCGTTCGACTTCACGAACGGCTTCCACGACACGGCCAACGCGATGGCCACATCGATCGCCACCGGCGCGCTGAAGCCCCTCGTCGCGGTCCTGCTGTCGGCGGTTCTCAACTTCGCCGGCGCGTTCATCTCGATCAGCGTCGCGACCACGATCGCCAAGGGCATCGTGCCGCCCTCGGCGACCGCCGGCCCCGACGGGCTCTCCGTCGTCGAAGCGGCCTTGATCGGGGCGATGACCTGGAACCTGATCACGTGGTACTTCACGATTCCGTCGAGTTCGAGCCACGCCCTGATCGGCGGGCTGATCGGGGCGTCGCTGGCATCCGTCGGAGGCTCCGCGGTCAGCGTCCACGGGATCATCCAGAAGGTCGTGGCTCCCGGGATCCTGGCGATCTTCGTTTGCGGCTTCGTCGCTTTCCTCGCCACCAGGGCCGCCTACATGCTGATCCGCAGGCTGGGCCAGGAGGAGGCCAGAGCCGGTTATCGATACGGCCAGATCGGGTCGGCGTCGCTCGTTTCGCTTGCCCACGGGACCAATGACGCCCAGAAGACGATGGGCGTAATCGCACTCGCCCTGATCTCCACCGGCCACCTCAGCTCGACTCACTTCAGCGTGCCGATCTGGGTCAAGCTCATCTGCGCGACCGCGATGGCGCTCGGCACCGCCAGCGGCGGCTGGCGCATCATCAACACGATGGGCAATCGGATCACGACGGTCGAGTCGCCGCAGGGCTTCGCGGCCGAGTCATCCAGCGCGGCCACGATCCTCGCGTCTTCCTACTACGGCTATCCCCTGTCGACGACGCAGGTCGTCTCGGGCGGTGTGATGGGCGCGGGCCTCGGCAAGCGGGCAGGCGTCGTGCACTGGCCGGTCGTCGGACAGATGGTGACTGCGTGGGTGATCACGTTGCCCGCGGCAGCACTGATCGGCGACGCCGCCTGGAACATCGCGAACATCTTCGGCAAGAACAGCACGGCGGGCGCGATCGTGATCGCGCTGCTCGCCGCGGCCGTCGCAGCCGGACTGTGGACCCTGTCGAAGCGCAACCGCGTCACGGCGGAGGACCTCGACCGCACCAGCATCACGCCCGAACTGGAGGCAGAGCGGGCGGTGGGCGCTGCCAGCCCCGCCCTGGTCTGACCAGCGCGATGTTCGTCCTCGCAACACCGATCGTCGACTGGAACGCGATGTGGAAGATCTTCGTCGTCGCGTTTGCCGCGGGCGCCGGCGTCGTCGTCGCGTTCGGGTTCTTGTTGCTCGGCCTCAAGGTCGCGAACCGTCCCGGCGGAGCACGGCTAGGTGGCTACGCGCTGTCCCTCGTGTGCGCCGTGCTCTGTCTGGGGGTGGTCGTGGTCGGCGTCTACGCGATGACGAAGAAACCGAAATCGAAGCCCGCGAAGCCGAAGGCGGCGGCGCTGGTCATTCCCGCTACCCCTCCGGTGAAGCTGATCGCGTCATCCCGAGGTCTCTGATGCCTAAACCGACAGGGCGCTGGGTCAACAAGTTGCAATGGCAATGCCCGAAGTGCCTATGGGTCAACGATTCCGCGCACGAGAGCTGTGAGAAGTGCGATGGGAGCGCCCGTCCGTCTGAGGACGAGCCAGTCCGACCGTGGGACGCGCTCGATGTGGTCGGCCGCGGTGAAATGAGTGCTCGGGATGCGGATCCGGTAAAGCTCGCCTCGAAGGAGCGGGCCGGCGAGGACGGGCGCGACCAGGACTGAGTTAGTCGTCTACATCCGGCGCAAGCGCTGGATGTAATGAGGCGCTGGGACGCCCCTGCAGTGGTCGTCCCAGCGCCTCTGGCCCAGCCCCACCAAATCAGGCTTATGCGGCTGCCGGTGCCGGCGCCTCCGCACGCCGCGGCAGCAGCGTCTCACGCGCGATCACCAGCCGCTGAATCTGGGCGGTGCCCTCGTACAGCTGGAGGATCTTGGCGTCGCGCATCAGCTTCTCGACCTTGTACTCCTTGATGAAACCGTACCCGCCGTAGACCTGGACCGCGTCAGTTGTCACTTCCATCGCTGCGTCGGCGGCGAACCGCTTGGCGTGCGAGGACTCGAGCGTGTTGCGCTTGCCCTGGTCGAGCAGCACCGCCGAGTGCCACGTGGCCAGGCGCGACAGGTGCACCTTGGTCGCCATGTCAGCGATGATGAACTGGATCGCCTGGTGCATCGCGATCGGCACGCCGAACTGGACGCGCTGCTTGGAGTACTCGATCGCGAACTCCATCGCCGCGCGGGACACGCCGGTGGCCATCGCGGCCACGCCGGGGCGCGTGCGATCCAGGGTCATCATCGCGATCTTGAAGCCCTTGTTCTCCTCGCCGATCAGGTGGTCGGCCGGGATCTCCACGTCGTTGAAGACGACGGTCGCGGTGTTCGAGGCCCGCTGGCCCATCTTGTCCTCGTGCTTGTCGACGATCACGCCGGCGTCGCGGGGGACGATGAAACAGGAGATCCCGCGGTGGCCCGCCTCCTTGTCGGTCTTGGCGTAGACCGTGTACCAGTTGGCGTACTCGCCGTTGGTGATGAAGCACTTGGAGCCGTTGATGACCCACTTGTCGCCCTTGCGCACGGCGGTCGTCTTCATGCCCGAGACGTCCGAGCCGGCGTCGGGCTCGGTCAGGCAGAACGAAGCCAGCAGCGGCGCCTCGGCCAGGCGCCCCAGGTACTCCTTCTTGAGCTCGTCGGAGGCGGCCAGGAGAACCGGCGCCGTCGCCAAGCCGTTGCAGGTCAGCGAGGTGCTGATGCCCGAGCAGCCCCAGGCCAGCTCCTCCTCGATCAGGCAGCCTTCCAGGTAGCCCAGCCCCGCCCCGCCGTACTCGACGGGGAAGTGGTTGTTCATCAGCCCGAGCTCCCAAGCCTTGTCGATGAGCTCCTGCGGCCAGGTCCCGTCCCGGTCGTAGTCCCAGGCGACGGGGCGGATCTCCTTCTCGGCGAAGTCGTGCGCCATCTCGCGCATGCTCCGCTGCTCGTCGGTGAGCGTGAAATCAACCACTTTCGGTTCTCCTTGGCGAAGTAGATTGACTAGTCAGTCAATACTCTAATGCTACCCAAACAACGGACGGATCCAACCTCATCTCGCACATCTGGCGTTGTTGCTACGCGGATGTCGGATTGGGGCCAAATCGCCCGAGGTTCCGCCACACTTAGAAGCCGTGCACTCGGCGTTCAACATCGTCATCTGGGTGGTGTGCATCCTGGCCGTGATCATCGCCTTCGGAGCGCTGATCGCCAGCCGCAAGACCTGGGAGGACTACGGAAAGGGGCGCTTCGTGATGGATCACGACACGCCGCGGAACGCCGGCGTGGCCGAGCGTGACGACGAGATCCGCCAGCTGCTCGAGGCGCGCAACGAGCGCCGGGCGCGGCGCGGGGAGGCGCCGATCGACGTCGATTCCGAGCTCGCCCGCCTGACCGCGCCGGCCATCGATCCGGCCTTGCGCGAGGAGATCCGCCAGCTCGTGGTGGCCCGCAATCACCGCCGGGTGCGCGCGGGCAAGCCGCCGCTGGACGTCGAGGCCGAGATCGAGCGCGAGATCGAATCGTTCGGCGACCTCTAACCGCTAGGCTCCCGGGCGATGGCAGATCCCCGCCGTTTCGAGATAGAAGAGCTGGTCAACCGACCGGGCACCTACTTCAACCCTCAGACCGAGGTTCTCCTGATAGTCGACGACTCGCCCGAGATGGATGCCGAGATCTTCAACATGGAGGAGTTCGAGGGCGCGGACTGGGTCCTGATCTCAGATGAGGTCCCCGTCGATGAGGACCGCCGGGACGAGCAGCTTCAGACGTTCCAGACTCGCCACGCGGTCGACGACCTCGAGGCGGATCCCGACGCGGAGCCAGAGGAGTACGAAGAGGAGCAGGAGGAGCTCGGCCGCGAGTAGGCTGCCGCGCGTTCGACCGTCCTAGCCGCTGCCGCCGCCGCTACCGAGCAGCGACGAGCACTTCTGCATCTTGGCCACGTCTCCGTTGGCCTGCTGGATGCACTGGCTGTACTTGTCGACGCTGGATGAGGAGCTGCCCGAGCCACCGGCACTCGCGCCGCCGCTGCTCGAACCGCTGCCACTCGAGCCACTGCCACTCGAGCCGCTCCCGCTCGAGCCGCTCCCGCTCGAGCCGCTTCCGCTGCCGACGACGCCCGAGGCCGCGCTCTCCAGGCCCTGGACGAACCCGCTCACCTTGCTCTGGAACTCGCTGTAGGGCCGCACCGTCTTCGGCGCGGTGATCGTCTGTGGCTGGTTGAGGTTGGCGTATTGCATGGTCAGGCCGAGGTCGGCCGACTTGACCCCACCGAGCTGGGTCGACAGGCTGCCCGTGACCGGCAGCGTCAGGGCGATGGTCAGGCGGCGGATCGTCTTGTCGCTCGTTCCCGTCCAGACGTCGAAGCTCGGGTTGCGGACAGCCGCCGCGATCTTCTGCCGAGTGGCCGCCGACAGGCCGGACTTCAGCTGGGAGGCGGCCGATACGCCGCTGGCCGAGGAGGCCTTCTCGAGGAACGTGTTCAGGTCGCCCAGCAGCACCGGCACGTTGATCCCAGCATGGATGTGGGTGGTCTGCGCGCCGCCCACCGTCTCGGTGCCGACGGTGGTGGGATGGGTCAGCCACTTCAGCGGATGGATCCCGAGCTTGCCCAGCGTGCCCGAGTTCTGGCTCGTGCCGGCCGTGGAGGCCAGCTGGGCGAAGCTCGACTCGAGCTTCTGGAACGTCGCCTGGGGCATCTGGTAGCTCGCACCCTGCAGCGTCACATAGCCCTTCGTGCCGGTGGACAGGATGCCCAGCGCCACGCTACGGCCCAGGGCGCTGGCACTGACCGTGAAGTTCGACTCGGGGAGCTTGCCGGTGCCGCGGGTCTGGAACGGCCCGCCGAAGCTCAGCGTGATCGGGCCACTCAGCGTGCTCGACCCGGAAGGATCGATGGTCAGCGTCAGGTTGAGGATCCCGCTGGTGACCTTGTGCGTCCCCGTGAAGGTCTGGCTGAGCACCGTGCTGGGGCTGCCGGAGGTGCCATTGCTCGAGCCACACGCGGCGAGCACGAGGCTAGCCAACACGACCAAGATCAGGCCCCTGATTGCGGTTCTCAGATGGTGCATCGCGTCCCTTCGCTACTAGCCCCTGGGCGAATGTAGCAGTCGGTCTCGGCCCCCGCGCCGGTCTAGACTCGCCCGATCATGGCCCCGCGCACGATCCTCTACACCGGCAAGGGCGGCGTCGGAAAGACGTCGGTGGCGGCCTGCACAGCACGCGCCTGTGCCGCGTCCGGCCTGCGCACGTTGATCATCTCGACCGACCCGGCGCACAGCCTGTCGGAGTCGTTGGGCGCGTCGCTGGGTTCCGAGCCGAGCGCGGTCTCGGAGCGGCTGTTTGGGCAGGAGGTCAACGCGCAGGACGAGATGGAGCGCCACTGGTCGGGCGTGCAGGAATGGCTCGGGGAGATGTTCGTCGAGCGGGGCCTGGACCACATCTCCGCCCAGGAGCTGACCGTCCCGCCCGGCATGGACGAGCTGTTCTCGCTGCTGCGGCTACAGGCCGCGTACGAGTCGCCCGACTGGGACGCGATCGTCGTCGACTGCGCGCCCACCGGCGAGACGCTCCGGCTGCTGTCGTTCCCCGACGTCGCGCGCTGGTGGATCGAGAAGGTGTTCCCCCTCGAGCGCCAGCTTCTCGCGGCGGCGCGTCCCCTGGCCCGCTCGCTGCTCGACATCCAGCTGCCGAGCTCGGCAGTGTTCGCCGACATCCAACGGCTCTCGCGGAACCTGATCGCGATGAACGAGATCCTCCGCGACCGCGAGCGCTGCACGGTCCGGCTGGTCATGAACCCGGACAAGATGGTCATCGGCGAGGCCATGCGGACGTTCACCTACCTGAACCTGTACGGGTATCTGACCGACGCGGTGATCGTGAACCGGGTGTTCCCCTCGGAAGTCGGGGAGTACTTCGCGGGGTGGCGGCGAGTGCAGGAGGAGCACCTCTCGCTTGTGCGGTCCGCGTTCTCGCCCGTCCCGGTCCTGTGCGCGCCGTACTTCGAGTCGGAGGTCCTGGGGGGCGAGATGCTCGACCGCCTGGCCGGCGCGCTGTTCGGCTCTGACGGGCTCGACCCGGCAGCGGTCCTGCACGACCGACTCACCCAGGAGCTGAGCGTCTCCGACGACGGCGCCCAGCTCCGACTGATGCTTCCGTTCTCCCACAAGGGCGATATCTCGCTCAGGAAGATCGGGCTCGAGCTGATCGTCGGTGTCGATGGGCACCGGCGGACGATCATCCTGCCCTCGGCCCTGGCCGCCTTCCAGCCCACCGGGGCAACGTTCGAGGAGGGGGCGCTCGAGGTCACCTTCCGCGGAGCACGCGATGGCAAGCCCGTCTGAGCCCGAGGGGTCCACGGACCCCACGCGCCGGCCTCCCCCACCTCCCGGTTCGGCCGAGGAGGCTCTGCGCCGGCTCGAGCAGCGCCTCGACCGTGCCTCCGAGGCGGCCGAGCGGCTGATGACGCAGGCCGCGGAGGCCGCCGCCGGCAACCCCGGTGGCGCGGGCACCGGTGGCGCGGGCAACGACCCCGGTGGCGCCGGCAATGACCCCGGTAACGCCGGCAATGACCCCGGTAACGCCGGCAATGACCCCGGTAACGCCGGCAATGACCCGGGTAACGCCGGCGAACCGCGCAAACCCCCGCCCGCGGGCTGGCAGGTCCCCGAGGACGCCGCCGCGGGCATCGCGTCCGAGCTCGATCCGTTCATGGCCCTCGTCCAGGCCCTGCGCGATCTCGTTCCACCCGAGCTCCAGCGCCGCCTGGTCGCGGCGATCCGCGAGTTGCTGCTCGCCCTGCGCGCCCTGATCGACTGGTACCTCGAGCGCCTGGAGCGCCGGCGCGAGCAGTCCGTGGAGGTCCAGGACATCCCGATCCTGTAGCGGGCGACTCCCTCCGGAGCCGCTCCCCCGCCCCCTACAATCGGGCCATGAGCGAAGGGCCGAGCGCCGCCGGCACCACGCGGCGGGTGGGGTCGGGCACAGTTCGCGTCGCCCGCGCCTGGCGAGCGCTGCCCCACGAGTCTCGCCTCGCCGCCTTCGCCTCGGGGGCGCTGTTCGTGACCCTGTTCCTGCCCTGGTATCAGGTCACGCTGATCGCCCAGGCCAAGACGACAAGGCTGCAGTCGGCGAGCGCCTCGATCACCGGGTGGGGCGCCTTCTCGTTCGTCGAGGCCGCCGTCCTGCTCGTGGCCGCCGGCGTGCTCGTCCTCCTCTTCCAGCGCGCCGAGGGGCGCGCCTTCCATCTGCCGGGCGGCGACGGTGGCGTGATCACAGTCGCCGGCGTCTGGACCTGCGTGCTGATCGTCTGGCGGATCTTCGACAAGCAGGGCGCGACGACCAACGGGCCATCGGCCACCACGTCCGGCATCGAGTGGGGCATCTTCATCGCGCTCGCCGCCGGGGCCTTCCTGGCCTACAGCGGGTCACGGATCCGCGCCGCGCACCGGCCCGAGCCCCCGCTACCGGGCGAGGATCGGCCGCCCGCGGGCTCGAGCGCGGCGGCCACCACCACGCGCATGCCCCTGAGCGAGCGGGCGGCAGACGACCGTCCCCGGCGACGAGCCCGGCCCCCGGTCCAGGTTCCGCCCGAGCCACCGACCCGCGCCACCGGTCCGGCCCCGCCGGCCGATCGCGCGCCCGACCGGCCCCGCCGGCGCGTGAGCGCGGCCGAGCTGTTCGAGCGCGTCATCCCCGACGACCCGCCGACGATGCCGTTCGGCCGGGCCAAGCGCTCGGACGTCGACATCAGGATCCGCAGGCAGACACCGAAGCCGGCGGACGAGCAGCTGACGATCCCCTTCGCCGGCAACGAGGACGACACGGCGGTGCTCAGGGAGGACGACACGGCCGTGCTCGGCGAGGACGAGACGCTTCCTCTCGCCGAGGACGACACGCGCCGTGCTCGCCGAGGACGACACGCTTCCTCTCGGCGACGACGCGACGCTCCCGCTCGACGAGCGTCACTGATCACCGCCGGCCAGGCGGGCCAGCGCGCCCGCGATCGTGGCCAGCACCATCCACGGCCGCTTCATGACGTGATCGCCGGTGAAGCGCAGCATCTCGCGGCCGGCCGCCCGGACCGCAAGGTCCTTCTCCCGGTCTCGCCGGAAGGCATCCGGGCCTCGATGGAACGTGTACGTATCGAGCTCGACCACGAGTCGTTCCCGCGGCCAGTAGAAGTCGAGTTCGAAGCGGCCAAATTTGACGTTCGTGTCCGGCATGGGCAGGCCGCCGTCGCGGATCAGCCTGAGCAGGCGCTTCTCACGCTTCGAACGACTGACTGCCGTCGCTGTCTCATCCCCCAGGATCGCCGCCAGCCGGGCGGCGCCCCGGCAGGGTCGACTACGCGCGAGGACGGCCTCCAGCTCCCGCGGGGTGAACCGCCGGAGCGCGAGTCCCTCGTCGATCGCGCCGGCGATCTGTCTGGTCGACGCGGTGGCGGCAATCTCGAGCACCGCCCGCGCCGGCGAGCTGACCACTAGGCCTACGTGACGGCGCAGGTCCGGCCGCAAGATCTCCTTGATGCGGTGAACGCGGATGCCGTCGCTCGAGGCACGGTAGCGCCCGACCACGGTTACCTCGACCACCCGAGGCAGCGCCGGCAGAAGACCCCAGATGGCGGCCGACGTGGCATGGCTGAGGAAGGAGCGCTCGCCGCAGGCCAGCAGCGATCCCTGCTCGCGGGCCAACGGCGGAAGCTCTCCGTCGAGCACCGAGTAGACACCATGAAACTCAGCATGTAGCCGGCCCCGATTCACCCAGTGTGCGATCGCCCGCCGGGTGCATCCGAGACCGGTCAGCTGCTCATGCGAGACCATCGTCCGCTGCTTGCCCGCCAGGCGCGCCACCGCCCCGTCCCGCCACCCGTCGACCTGGGTCATTTCCCCACACTCACGAACCCGCTCAGCTCGAGTGTGCGCTTGTGACCCACATACGGGCCTGAATCCTCATTCACCCTCGGGGCGGGGGCGAGTGTGGGGTTCTGACCCAGCCGATCGCGCGACATGCGACCCAGTCTGAGGCACTCCCATCCGCCCAACCCCGGGTTGTTGCAGACCGGCGCCTATATTTGAGCGACGCCGATGCAAGCCGAAGCAGACACGCCACAAACCCCACAAGAGCTGGCCGACGGCCTGAAGCAGGCCGGTTACCTGCCGGGAACGTCGACCGCGCTCGTCTCGTTCCTGGCCATAAAGCTGGGCAAGCCGGTCCTCGTCGAAGGCCCAGCCGGCGTGGGTAAGACCGAGCTGGCCAAGGCGCTCGCCACCCACCTCAAGCGCACCCTCGTACGGCTGCAGTGCTACGAGGGCCTGGACGAGGCCAAGGCGCTGTACGAGTGGAACTACCGCAAGCAGCTGCTCCGGATCCAGACCGAGGCAACGGCCGCCGGCTGGCAGGACGTCCAGGAGGACATCTTCGGCGAGGAGTTCCTCCTCCCCCGGCCGCTCATGACCGCGATCGCGGCACAAGAGCCCGTCGTCCTGCTCATCGACGAGATCGATAAGACCGACCAGGAGTTCGAGGCCATGCTCCTCGAGCTGCTCTCCGACTTCCAGATCAGCATCCCCGAGCTGGGCAGGATCGAGGCGACGACACGCCCCGTGGTCCTCCTCACGTCCAACAACACAAGAGAGCTCACGGAAGCGCTCAAGCGCCGCTGCCTGTACCTGTGGCTCGACTATCCCGACCTCGAGCACGAGCTTCAGATCGTCCGCCTCCACGCCCCCGAGCTGGACGAAACCATCGCGCGCAAGCTCACCGAGATCATCCACCAGGTGCGCGAGCTCGACCTCAAGAAGCCGCCCAGCATCGCCGAGTCGATCGACTGGGCCCGAACGCTGCTCCTGCTCGGCGCCACCGACATCGATCACGACACGTTCATCGAGACGATGAGCGTCATCGTCAAGCACCGCACCGACCTGGACACGGTGGCGGCCCGGGTAGGGGTCGCGCTCCAGCAGGCCGATGCCGCCGCCTGATCGCGGGCAGAGCGCCGCGCAGACCGCCGGGCCGACCGCCGGCGCCGGCGCCGGCGCCGGCAAGGCAATCTACGGCGGCATCCCCGAGCACCCGCCAGGCGCGCTCGACGGCCAGCTTCTCGCCTTCGCCGAAGATCTCAGAAGCGAGGGCGTGGCGATCGGCACCTCCGAGATCCTCGACGCCTTCGAAGCCCTGCAACACGTCAGCTGGACCACCCAGCCGGACTTCAAGGAGGCGCTGGCCGCCACCCTGGCCAAGTCCAACGACGACCGAAGAGTCTTCGAGCTCGTGTTCGACCGCTTCTTCTTCCGCGCCACCGAAGCGCAGGCCGCGCGCAGGAACATCACGGAGTCCCCGGGCTCACACGGACCACAGAACAGCGACATCAACCTCGACACGCTCAGGCAGCAGATCGCCGCGGCACTCCGGGACGGCTCCGACGACGCCCTGAGGGACCTGGCCCGCTTGGCCATCGCCGCGTTCGGCCGGGGCGAGGGCTCGGGCGTGCTCGGGGTCGACGTGCAACGGATCAGACGCGCCCTCGGACTCAGGACCGAGCCCCAAGCCGACCTGCCCGAAGACGATCCCCGACACCACGGACTCCCGCGAGATCAGCTCAGGAAGTTCGAGCAGCACCTCAGACGCGAGCTCGAGCGCAACCTGATCCAGCGCACGTCCAGCCTCCCCCCCAAACGCCCGCTCAACGAACTCGAGCGCGCCCTCCCCACCGGCCCGATCCAGGACCTGGCCGCGGTCCACAGGGTGGTCACTCAGCTCAAGCGAAGACTGGCCACCCAGGGCCACGAGATGAAAGGGCACAACCGCCACGCCCACGTGGATTTCCGCCGGACCATGCGCGCCTCCCTCCAAACCGGCGGCGTGCCCATTGCCCTCAAATATCGTCCGAAACGACCAAGACGGCCCGAGATCTTCGTGCTCTGCGACGTCTCAACGTCCGTCACGAGCGCATCGACCTTCTTTCTCTCCGTCCTCCACGCCCTCCACGACGCGTTCCGCAAGCTCCGCAGCTTCGTGTTCATCGAGCGGATCTCCGAGGTCACCGAGGTGTTCGAGCGCGAGCGCGACTTCCGCGCGGCCAGCGAGGCGATCTCGAGAGACGCAGGCGTCGCCGACGTGTCCGGCTACACCGACTACGGCCGGGTGTGGCTCGAGTTCCTAGCGCTCATCGAGGACGAGCTGCACCCGCGCGCCACCGTGATCGTGCTCGGCGACGCCCGCACCAACGGCCGCCCGCCGAGAGACGACGTGTTCGCCGCGATCACCGCCAAGGCCGGGCGCACGTTCTGGCTCAACCCCGAGCCGCGCCTGTACTGGAACTACGGCGACAGCGTGATCTCCGCCTACGAGAAGCACTGCACGGCGTTCGAGTGCTGGCGCACCGACCAGCTCGAGGAGTTCGTGAAGGCGCTGACCCGGCCCGAAGCGACCTGATAAGCCGACCCGGCCCCGACCGGCTACGACACCGGAGCCGGGGTCGCCACCGCCTCCATATAAAGGTTCTGCAGCCCGCCCGCCTCGCTCTCGCGCGCCTCGACGAGCGACAACCCGCTGCCGTCGAGCAGTCCGTCGGCCTCCCAGCGATCCGGACTCAACGACACCGCGTAGGGGTTGATCTTCTCGTTCTCGCCCGGCGCGGCGTCGCCCAGGTTCTGAGCGGCGCGCGAGAAAGCCATGACCGCAAACGCCTCCATCAGGTCCGCGGTCGAGGCGAGGTGCTCGCGCACGCCGTCGTCGTCGAACCCGCCGGCCATGTCCACGTGGCGCTTGAACATGCCGGGGAAGTCCTGGGTGGGGACGATCGCCCGCCGCCACTCGCGTTCCTCCAGCGTGTTCCACTCACGGTACATCGCCTCGAGCCGCCGGGTGATCGCCCAGATCCGCTCCAGGTCCGGACGCACCGAGGCCATGAAATCGACGTCGGCGTACTTGTCGTGAAAGAACAGCAGGCACTCGGTGCCCCAGTACAGGATGTTGTTGGCGCAGATCTTCACCGTCATGACCATCGCGTTGTGCCAGAACTCGTACTGGCCCTCGTACTGGGTCAGGTTCACCTTGTACGTGTTCAGGTACAGATCGTCGAACGCCCGAGCCCGCTCAGTAACGTCCTCACCGTCCAGGAACCGCCTGATCAGGTCGGTCGACAGCGTGTTCGAGATCGCGATGAAGTCAGACCCCGGCGAGTAGAACGGATCCAAAAACGCTCCTGCCTCGCCGACCAGCGACCACCGACCCTCAGCAGAAAAACACTGCTTGCATCCGTACGAAAAGTCCGAGACCTTCAGGAAGTCCTCGACCTGATCCAGCCGGCCATCCAGCGACTCACCCAACTGGGGCTCGTACTTGCGGATCCAGTCCAGCGCCCCATCCAGCGTCTTCATCTCCTCGTAGGGATGGAAGCGCGGGTCGGCCACGATCCCGATCGAGATCGGACCCGAGGACAGCGGGATCATCCACACCCAGTAACCCTGGCCGCACAGGTGGTTCGTCGAGTACTGACGCAGGCCCTTCTCGGACATCCGACCGAAGAACTCCTCGTCGTCGGAGTCGGCCCACGACTCGATGTCCAGCCCGCCGTCGAGCCGGAACCACGCCGAGTTCACGACGTGGCCGTTCTCCTCCAAGAGATCGAGCTTCCGCTTCAACAAAAATGACCGCCCCGCCGCGTCGACGATCCACCGCGCCCGAACCTCACGGTCCGAGCCCTCGAAAGTCACCTTGATCACATGCGGATCACCAATCGAGACCTCCTGCACACGGCAATCCCCGAACCGGTCGACACCTTCCGCAACTGCCTTGTCTCCCAGGTAGTTCTCGAACCGCCCCCGGTCGAGCTGGTAACTCGGCTCAGGGAGCGGCTTGTTGATTCCCCGCTCGATCCGCTCGGCAAGAGACGTGTTGCCGGCCGCCGGGAACCACCACCGCAGCCCGAACTTGTGCAGCTCGTCGTTGTCCATGTGCTCGCGCGCGCCCACGACATCGGCGAAGTAGTGCGCTGACACCTCGACGGTCGACTCGCCGACCTTGAACGCCGCCTCGGGCGCCGGGCCCTTGCGCTTCTCGGCGATGAAGATGGTCGTCTCCGGACGTGCCTGCTTGAGCTGAATCCCGAGGGTCAACCCCGCCAGGCCGCCACCCAGGATCGCCACGTCGTAGCTGTCTGCCGGCTGCCTATCCCCCATGTTGTTGTCTCCTTTGTCCATCGCGCAAAGTTCGTTGCCATCAGGAGTGACTACTACGCCTGCGCGGCGACCACCGCGCCCCGCTTCTCGAGGTCCATCTCCTCGATCCCCGGCAGCGCCTCGAGCGCCTCGACCAAGCTGATGCCATCCTCCGAATACAGACCGTCCGAGTCCCAGCGCTCCGGGTGCAGGCTGATCGCCAGCGGGTTGATGCGCCGGTTCTCATCCGGCGGGTCGGGCAAATTCCGCGCCGCCCGGTGGAAGATCCACACCGCGAGCGCCTTCAGGTACTCGACGTTCTTGCGCGAGTTCTCGAACACCACGTCGCCCTCGGCGGGGTGCGCCATGTCGGCCTGCGCCTGGATGTACGGGACGAGACGTCTTCGGCAGCACCGACACGCCCTCGAACGGCGTGTTCTCCATCGCGTTCCAGTCGCGGAACAGCTCCTGCATTCGGGGCAGCATCTCGATCGCGGGCGCGAGCACCTCGCCGAGGCGCCGGATGTCCTCGGGCTTGCGCATCCGCTCGTGACACCACGCGTTGCCGATCCCCGAGAAGTAAGTCGAGGAATCGAATACGAACTTCGCGACCATCACCTGCGGGTTGCCGAACAGCTGGAAGTTGTCGCGGTACAGGTGCGCGGTCGTGTTGAACAGCGCCAGGTAGAAGTCGTTGTAGAAGTCTGCGAGCTCGGTCACGTCCTCGCCGTCCAGCTCGCGCTCGATCAACTCGCAGCTGAACGTGTTCGAGAACGCGATGAAGTCAGAGCCCGGCGAGTACAGCGCGTCCAAGAACGCCCCCGCCTCACCGACCAACGTCCACCGATCCTCACCGGAGAAGAACCGCGTCGACCCGTACGAGTAGTCCTGGACGCGCAAGAAGTCGAGGACGTCCGCCCGGCGCCCGTCGATCGCGGCGTGCAACTGGGGCTCGTTGCGCTTCATCCAGTCCATCCACGCGTCGAAGCTCGAGATCTCCTCCCACGGGTGAAAGCGCGGGTCCGCGCACACGCCGATCGAGATCGGCCCCGATTCGAGCTGGATCAGCCACAGCCAGTAGCCGGGCTGGATCAGGTGCGAGGTGGAGTGGATGCGCAGGCCCTTCTCGGGCATCCGCCCGAGCCACTCCTCGTCGTCAGTCCAGTCCTCGAAGTCCATGCCGCCGGCGAGCCGGATCCACGCGGCGTTGCAGTGATGTCCGGTGTCGACTCCCTCACCCACGCCGAGCTTGCGGCGCATGATGTTCGCGCGCCCGGAGGCGTCCACGATCCAGTGCGCGGTGGCGATGCACTCCTCGCCCTCCTGGGACATGAGGATCGTGTGCCTGTCAGCTCCGAGCGATACGTCCTGCACGCGCCAGCCCCGGAACGCGTCGGCGCCTGCCTTACGCGCCCGCCGGAACAGCTCGTTCTCGAAGCGACCGCGATCGATCTGGTGGGTGAACGCATCGAGATGCCCCGGCGTGCAGAACTCCACCCGCTTGGTGATGTCCGAGTTGTCGCCGGCCGGCATGTAGAAACGGAGCCCGAGCTTGCGCTGCTGGTACTTCTCGAGGTGGTCGCGCATCCCGATCATCTCGCGGTAGTAGTAGGCGCCGATCTCGACGCTCGACTCTCCGACCTTGAACGCCGCCTCGGGCGCCGGCTCGGTCCGCTTGTCGGTGACCAGGACTCGTGTTTCGGGGCGCTCGCGCTTGAGTTGGATGGCGATGGTCAGCCCGGCCAGCCCCCCACCGAGAATCGCCACGTCGTAATGGCCGCTGGGTGCATCGATCGGCATCAACTCCAGCATCGACGCCGAGCGCTCGTCTGCCATCAGATCCTCCTCAATTGGTCCAGGTCACAAGGCGCTGCCGCACGCGCTTCGAGCCGAGTGCCGCTCGGCCGGGTGCGCCCCCGCAGCAGCAGACGAAGAGCCTTGGTCCGGCATCGACGAACGCGCCGAACGTCACGCGCCGGCGTGCCCGAGCCCCGGTTACAACCCCCTCGTCGGTCCACTTACGGGGCCATGATGACGGAAGCCCCATCCCGCTGCAACTCATGCGCGGACCGTTCACGCCCTGTTTATAGGCCTCGCTGCGCTCGGCGTCCCTGGGGCCGGTTCCGCCTGGCATCCCTGCCTGGCGGGCGCCGCGCGCCCCTCAGAACAGTTGGTTCTCCCCGCCGAACACGGCGGACACCGAGCCGTCGGTGAAGATCTGGCGGATCGTGTCGGCCAGCAGCGAGGCGCACGACAGCACCACGACCTTGTCGGGCGCGCTCTCGCGCAGCGGGATCGTGTCGGTGACCACAACCTGCTCGAAGGCCGACTCCGCGAGCCGTTCGTAGGCGGGCCCCGAGAACACGGGGTGGGTGCAGGCGGCGTACACCCGCCGGGCGCCCTCGTCGAGGACGGTCTGACCGGCGGCGGTCAACGTGCCCGCGGTGTCGATGATGTCGTCGAGGATCACCGCGGTCTTGCCCCGGACGTCGCCGATCACGTAGCCGACCTCGGCCACCTGCTGGGCCGGGCGCTCCTTGGTCATCAGCGCGAGCTCGGCGCCGAGCATGTCGGCGAACTTGTGATTGAGCTTCACGCGACCGACGTCGGGGGCGACCACGACCAGGTCGTCGAGCTCGAGCTCGCGGAAGTAGTCGGCGATCAGCAGCAGCGCGGTCATGTGGTCGACCGGCTTACGGAAGAAGCCCTGGACCTGGCCGGCGTGGAGGTCAATGGTGAGAATCCGATCGACGCCGGCGGTCTCGAGCAGCTGGGCGACGAGCCGGGCGGTGATCGGCTCGCGCAACGCCGACTTCTTGTCCTGGCGGGAGTAGCCGTACCACGGCATCACCGCGATCACCCGGTGTGCCGAGGCACCCACGGCGGCGTCGATCATCACCAGCAGCTCCATCATCGCGTCGTTGGCGGTGACCCCGGTCTCGGGGTTGGAGCACGTCGGCTGCACGATGAACACGTCGGCGCCACGCACCGACTCGTCGAACCGGCAGTACACCTCGCCGGCCGAGAACGTCTTCAGCGTGATGTGCCCGAGCTCGATCCCCAGCTTGTGGGCGATCGCGCCGGCCAGCTCAGGGTTGGCCCGGCCGGCGAACAGCATCAGCTTCTTGCCGGTGACGATCGGCAAACTCCCCGATACAGCCCTCGCCTCGCTCGCTTCCATGTGCGGCGTGAGTCTATACACGCCCGCGGGCGCGACTGTGACGATTTAAGCGGCCGTTCAGGCCCACCTTGACGAGCGAGCGGCGCGCCGCATACCCTCCGGCGCCATGCCCCGTGACGTCAAGCTCACCGGCAGCCCCCTGTTCGAAGGGCTGACCGACTCCGAGCTCGAGGCTGTCGCCTCGCACATGCGCCCGCGACAGTTCGCGCCGGGCGAGCAGCTGTGCGCGGCGGGCGACCCGAGCGACCGCATCTGGCTGATCACCGGTGGGCTGGTCATCTGGAGCGCGGGTACCACGGCCGGCGGCGGCGAGATCGAGCTGCGGATGCGCAAGGGCGACGTGATCGGCGCTCAGGACGCCATCACCGGGGCCGAGCGTACCGCCACGGTGTCAGCCAGCACGATCACCGACACGCTCGAGCTCGACGCCACCGACCTGCTTACGTTGGCCGGTCGCTTTCCTCGCATCCTCATCAACGTGATCCAGACCCAGCGCGAGCGCCTGTTCCGCGCCAGCGCCCGCAGCGCGGCCCTGTTCAGCGCCAGCGTTCGCAGTAGCTCAACGCGCGGTGAGGAGATCGGCCTGATCGCCGGCCCTTCCCTGAAGGGCGTCATCCCGGGCCTGGTCGCCGCCGCGCGCATGGCGAGCGCCCAGCCGGTCACCGTGGCCGACCGCACGCTGTCGTTCGCCGGCGCACTGACCGCCTCCGATGAGCTAGCGGGCGAGCACGCCACCGTGTTGATCCCGAGCGAGTTCGATCCCGAGACCGTGGGCGTGCTGCTCGACGAGGCCGACCGGGTGGTGGCGCTGGTCGGAAACGCCGAGGAGGCGGCCCGGCTTGGGAACGTCGCGCAGGCCGCCGAGGGCCGACGCCTGGAGATCGTGCTGGTCTCCGACGAGGCGCGCCAAGCCAGTCAGATGTGGCCGGCCGGTGCCCTGAACCTGATCGTGCGCGAGTGCCCGCGCCAGCGCGACTTCCCCCTCGCCGATGCCGACACGGCATGGATCGCGCGGCATCTGACCCGCACCAAGCTCGGGCTCGCGCTCGGCGCCGGCGGGGCCAAGGGCTACGCCCACGTCGGCGTGATCGAGGCGCTCGAGCGAGCCGGCTACACGGTGGACTACGTGGGCGGAAGCAGCATCGGCGGCTTCGTGGCGAGCCAGCTGGCGCTGGGGTACCGCGCACAAGAGATCGACGCGCGCTTCCGCGAGGCCTTCAGCGCCGAGAACACGGCCCGGCTGTTCAAGTCGCCGCTGGTGGGAGCGGCCGGTATGGAGGTCTTGACCGGCCTGCTCAAGGAGGCGACCAAGGGCGCGTTCTTCACCCACACCTCGATCCCGCTCGTGATCCTGGCCGTCGACCTGACCGCTCGCGCGCCGGTGGCCCAGCGCCGCGGGCCAATCTGGGAGGCGCTGCTCGCGGCGCTCTCGGTGGCGGGTGTGTTCCCCACCCAGGAGCGCGACGGTCACCGGCTGATCGACGCGATCGCGCTCGTCCCGGTGCCGACCGCCGCCGTCATCGAGGACGGCGCGGACATCGTCGTGTCGGTCAACCTGCTCGGGACCGAGACACTCGAGCGCTGGCCCGGCGTCCCCGACGAGCCCGAAGGCGAGCCGGCCAAGCCCAGGCGTCGCGGTCCCCTCGACACGATCCTCGAGGCCATGGACCTCAGCCAGCTCGACACCAGCGCTCGCCACGCGGCACTCGGTGACGTGGTGATCACCCCGCGCTTCGGCCCCGCCGAATGGCGCGACTTCCAGCAGGCTGATCTGTTCCTCGAAGCCGGCCGCGTCGCCGTGAGCGAGCAACTGGCGGCGCTCAAGGCGCTGAGCCGGCCGATCGATCTCGTGGCGGCTCGGCGCGAGGCCAGCATCGTTTAGTCAAGGCGTGCCTGGCTAGCCGTACTGCGCGAGGTTGTGCACGTTGCCCTCGCTGTCGCGAAACCACGCGAATCGCGTGGATCCAAAGCTGACGATTCCATTAACGGTCTTGAAACCGGGGGAGTCGTATTCGTCGAACGTCACGCCCCGCTCGCGCAACTCGGCCACCGTTGCCTCGATGTCCTCGACCGTCCACCCGATCTGCGTGTGGTCTCCCGAGGGCTTTCCACTGGTCGCGAACAGTGCGAGTTGACCGTCGCGGACCTTATATAGCGCGGTTCCCTCGGTTTCCGAGACGGGCGCGAGGCCCAGCTTCTCGCGGAAGAACCGCTTGGCCCGCTCCAGATCAGCGGCGGGTAGCGCAGTGTGAACCGCCGCGTCGGGCAGCGAGTAGACGTCCCCCATGACAAATGCCTCCGGTCGTGCGTGATCGTGAGCGGCGATCGTAGATCAGCAACCGGGGCTTGCACCACCCTGCATGCGCCGTATCGCCTTACCAAAATCGTCACATTCCAACGACCATGCGGTACTGTGCTGCGCCGAGAGGGGCGCAGGCCGGGCGCTAACTACATTCAACGGAGGGCTTAGATGGGAAGAGATGCCATGAGGCGCATGCGACTGGTGGGCGTGTCGCTCGCCGCCGTCGCGCTGCTCGTACCGGTGGTGGCAAACGCCGCCTCCAAGCAGGGCCAGGGACAGGGCCAGGGGCAGCAGGCCGCCGGAGGGTGGTTCGTCACCGCGACGAACAGCCCGGCCGGCAACAAGCTGTGGATCTACAAGCGCGGGGCCAACGGGAAGCTGACGCAGACCGGAAGCGTCGCGACCGGAGGCAAGGGAATCGCCAGCGAACCGCCGTTTGGCTTCCCGATCGTCGACTCGTCGGGCTCGATCAACACCACGCCCGACGGGAAGCTCATCTTCGTGGTCAACGCGGGATCGAACCAGGTCACGTCGTTCCGGGTCACGAGCTCGGGCGTGCACAGGGTGTCCGTCGTCTCGACGCACGGGAAGCTTCCGATCAGCCTGGCGTCGAGCGGCCACCTGCTGTACGTGGTCAACGAGGCCAGCAAGAACATCTACGGCTGGAGCTTCACGTCGGGCGGCGTCCTGACGCCGATCAAGGGCTCTGACCGCAAGCTCACCGCGGTGACGCCAGCGGGCAAGAAGGACAAGGTCGGCGTGGCGGCCGGCATCGGCTTCACCTCGGACGGCGGTGTCGTGGCGGTCACCGAGCGCGGCCTTCCGCGCACCTACGGCGAGATCGACACGTTCGTGATCTCCCACAGCGGCGCGGCTGGACCGGCGCAGGCGTTCGCGACCAAGAACGTGGCCAACCCGTTCGGGTTCTCGGCCACCGGCAAGTACCTCGAAGTCAGCAACGCGGGCCTCGTCAAGACGCCGTCCGGCGCGATGCCGAATCCGGCCGACTTCTCGCAGTTCACCGGTACGGTCGCCACCTACAAGGTGTCGCCCACCGGCAAGGTGAGCTTCGTCGCGAACACGTCGTCGGGCGGCCGAGCCGCCTGCTGGCTGATCGTCACCAAGAACGGCAAGGAAGCGGTCACGACGAACACGCTGTCCTCGGGGACCCCGCCCACGGGCGGACCGACGAGCGGCACGGGCGCCGTGGCGACCCTGTCGGTCGCTCCGAACGGCAAGCTGCACGTGCTCAAGCAGGCCAGCACGAGTCCCGGCTTCCCCGGTGACGAGGCGTTCAGCCATGACGACAAGTACCTCTACGTGATCGACCCGAGCATCATCGTGCCGGGTGGGAGCCACATCGAGGTCTACAAGTTGGGCAAGGGTGGGAGCATCACCCACATCCAGACGCTGCCCAGCACGTCGCCCAGCACGTACCCGCCCAACATCTCGGGCGTCGGAGCGTGGTGAGCATCGGGCGCAGCCACCAGTAGACGACACAGAAATGGCGGGGGCCGCGGTCAAGCACCGCGGCCCCCGCGTCGTTAAGCCGATGGTTATGTGTCCAGGGGTTGCGAGCGGCGATCGCAACCGGTTAAAGTGGCGGGCAGGGCGAGGCTGGCGCGTACGTGGCCAGGGTCGCACAATCGCAAAGGGGGATCGTTACGTGGCCTTGCTCAGCGGGAGCCACTCGGGGCAAGCGAGTAGGACCGGGACAACCTGCCTGAAAGTGTGTGGGATCGTCGACACGAAAGAGATCGACGCGCTGGCCGCACACCGGGTGGACCTCGTGGGGCTGTGGCTGGCGGTTCCCGGCGGCCCGCACGATCTGCCTCCCGACCGCTGGCGTGCGCTCGCGCAGCACGCCGCCGACACCAACGGAGGGCCGGCGCCGGTCCTCGTCACCTTCGCCAAGGACGCTGAGCTCCTCCGGAGTGCGCTCGAGTCGGCGCCCGTGGAATGGGTGCAGCTGCACGGCTACCCGACTCCCGGGTTCGTGCGCAAGGTCAAGGCGATCGGACCGGAGATCAAGGTGATCAAGGTGCTGCACGTGAAGGGCGGCGAGTGCGTCGAGGCGTCGTTGATCGGCTCCTACGAGAAGGCCGGCGTTGACGTGTTCCTGTTCGACGTCGTGAGCGACGACGGGCGCGTGGGCAGCACCGGACAGGCGCTCGATCCCGACGTGGTCGCTCCGCTGCTCGACAAGCTGACGCGGCCGTTCCTGCTCGCCGGCGGGATCTCGGCCGAAAATCGCTCCCGGTACGAGAAGCTCGCCTCCCATCCGTTGTTCCTCGGAGTAGACGTCGACACCAACGCCCGGGGGGCGGACGGAAGGATCGGCGCGGACAACGTCGCGGCGATCAGCCGCGCCTGGAAGGACCGGGACCCAGAGGAAAAGCGATGACGGGCGTGTTCACAGAGGCCCTGCTGGCCGGGCGGCTTCCGATCATCATGGAGGTCAAGCGCTCGGACGGCGAGGGCGCCGAGCTGATGGGCGAGCGCACCATCGCCGAGATCGTCTCCCAGTACGTGGCGGTCGGTGCGCCGTGCATCTCGGTGGTGACCGGCAAGTGGTTCGGCGGCAACGACGCGATGCTCGAAGAGATCGCCGCTTTGACCGACCGGCCGCTGCTCAAGAAGGACTTCATCACCCGCGAGAGGCAGATCGTCGCTGCCAAGGAGATGGGCGCCTCAGCTGTGCTGCTCACGGCGAAGATCCTTCCCGCCAAGACGTTCCAGCATTTGATCGAGCTCACGCTCGCCCACGGGCTGACCCCGTTCGTCGAGGTCGTCGACCAGACCGAGCTGGAAAGCGTGATTCACCCCGAGGAGTGCGTGATCGCGGTCAACAACAAGGACATCAACACGCGCGAGCGCGAGCCCGGCGACATCGACACGAGCCGCTCGCTGCTCGAGGCGACGATCGCCGCCGGCACGCCCTGCCCGGTCTCAGCCAGCGCCATCCTCGACCCGCGCATCGCCGCCGAGCTCGTGGACGCCGGGTTCAAGGGCCTCTTGATCGGCACTGGGCTGCTGCGCGCCGAGAGCATCCCCGGCTGGGTCGAGGAATTCGAACGACACCGCGCTGAGCTGCGCGCACCCGTGACGCCGGGAGCTTCCTCATGAGCCAGACCACGGTCAGGTCGATCGCCGATCACTTTGCCGAGCACGCTCAGGGGCAGCCCGACGCCCCCGCGCTGATCTGGGACGGACAGCCCATCTCCTATCGCGAGCTCGCGGAGCTGAGCGACTCCTCGTATGCCGAGCTGCAGGACGCCGGCCTGCCCGACGACCGGCCGGTCGGACTGCGGGCCAAGAAGTCCCCCGAGGCGATCGGGCTGATTCTCGCCTGCCTGCGCGCCGGCAAGTCCTTCCTGCTGCCATCGATCGAGCTCGCACCCGAGACCCTGGCGGCGCTGTTCGCCCAGGCGGGCGTGAGCCAGGTGCTCTCACCCCACGGCCCGCGCAGCCAAAGCGCGGCCAGCCTCCGCGCGCTGGTCGACGACGTACGCGGCGCGCCGGAGGCCCCGGACTCCGAATGGCCGCCCGCCGGTGGCGGCGACGACGTCACGTTCATGCTCACCACCTCGGGCTCGACCGGGCTGCCCAAGATCGTTCCGCTCGCGGCGAGCGGGACCGACGCGTTCACCGACTGGGCGGCCGAGCAGTTCGAGATCAAGCCGGGCACCGTGGTAGCCAACTACGCACCGCTCAACTTCGACCTCTGCCTGCTCGACATCTGGACCACGCTCAAGCACGGAGGCTGCGTCGCGGTGGTCGACCAGGATCGAGCCACTCAGGGCGCCTACCTGGCCGACCTCTTAGGCGACAACCAGGTCAACGTGCTCCAGGCGGTGCCGATGCTCTATCGCCTCCTGATCGACTCCAG
This sequence comes from uncultured Solirubrobacterales bacterium, assembly GCA_963834625.1. Taxonomy (GTDB): domain Bacteria; phylum Actinomycetota; class Thermoleophilia; order Solirubrobacterales; family Solirubrobacteraceae; genus Palsa-465. Next base: position 312,575 of record CAWICM010000004.1, read on the forward strand.
GCGCGAGGACGGGCGGACGTTCCCGAGCGTCAAGCACGTGATCACCACCGGGGACAAGATCCCCGCCACGTCGCTCGCCGAGCTGCCAAAGCTGTTTCCGAACGCGCGCTTCTACAACATCTACGGGTGCACGGAGACCAATGACAGCCTGATCCACGAGTTCCTGGGCCTGGCCGAGGGCAACGTCCCGTCGAACGTCCCGGTCGGCCAGCCGATCCCGGGCGTGATCGCCAGGGTCCAACAAGAAGACGGCACCGCGCTCGAGGGCACCGGCACCGGCGAGTTCATGGTGTGGACGCCGTTCCAGACGCGGGGCTATCTGAAGTCGTCGCTGAACGAGGGAAGGTTCGTCACCCTCGACGACGACGCCGGCCGCATCTACTACAAGTCGGGCGACATCGTCCGCCGCCACGACGACGGCACGCTAACGCTCGAGGGCCGCGCCGACTTCTACGTCAAGGTCCGAGGCGTGCGGGTCTCGACCCAGGTCGTCGAGCAGGCCATCCAGGAGCATCCGGCGGTGGTCGAGGTCGCGGTGATCGCCGTGCCCGACGAGCTGGCCGGCGCGCGGCTGCACGCGCAGGTGCGACGCGAAGCCGACGTCAAGCTCAACAGCCTGATGCTCAGGCAGCACTGCGCCACCCGTCTCGCGCGCACCGAGATGCCTTCGACGATCGAGATCGTCACCGAGCCTCTGCCCAAAACATCAACCGGAAAAGTCGACCGAAAAGCAGTCGCGGCCGAACTAGAGAGGAGTCGTGCCAATGGATGAAACCACTGCGAAGATCAAGGCGTTCATCGTCGAGGAGTTCATGCCGGACGTCCCGGTCGAGGACCTAGAGGATGACTTCGACCTGCTGACCGGCGGCGTCGTGGACAGCCTCGGGCTACTCAAGGTGGTCGCGTGGCTCGAGGACGAGTTCGACATCGGCGTCGACGACTCCGAGCTTGGCCCCGACAGCTTCCGTACCGTGGCGGCGATCAAGGAATACGTCGACGCGGCGCGCTCGGCGGCGCATGCCGACTAAGCCTCCGCCATCGGCAGCCCTGGCGGCGCTGGTCACCCAGCGCTACCCGATCTCCGAGGACGTGTGGGGGGACTTCTGGGACCGTCTCGCGGGCAAGGAGCTCCATCCGGGCGAGGCGCTCGCGGTGCTGTCGTCACTCACGACGCGGATGCCCGACGGCGTCTCGGTCAGCACGTTGCTCGCCTCGCTCCGGGCGCGCAACGCCCAGCCCGGGGCGCCGACGCGCACCACGGTGAACATCGTGGGCACCGGCGGCGGCCCGAGCACGTTCAACCTGTCGACCGCGTCCGCGTTCGTGGCCGCGGCGATGGGCGCGCGGGTGATCAAGACGGGCTCGCGCGCCTATGCCAGCCGGACCGGCTCGGTCGACCTGCTCGACCGGCTGGGCATTCGGCAGACGAGCTCCTACGAGCAGACCGAAGAGATGCTCGACACGTTCGGGATGGCCTGCGCGGGCCCGTTCGTGTATCCCAAGGAGCTCCGCATGCTGGCGCGGCAGATCCTTCCCTTCGACATGAAGACGGTGGGGCGGTTCTTCAACCTGATCGGCCCGTTCCTGGCCGCCGTGCCGGTGTCGCTCCAGATCACCGGCGTGTCTGACCACAGCGTTCTTCCGACCTTCCGGGGACTCGTCTCCGAGGATTCGAGCAAGGCCTACTGGGTGGTCTGGAACGACGTCGGCGTCGACGAGCTGATGAGCGTCGTCGATTGCCACGTGTACGACAGCGTCCGGGGCGAGGAGTTCGTGCTGCGACCCGGCGAGCTCGGCCTGAGCGACCGCCCGTTCGACGATCTTCTGCCCGTCCCCGACCTCGATCAGACCGTTGAGCACTTCGTGGCGCTCATTGGCGGCGACGGGCCGCCCGGGGCGATCGAGAGCATTCGGCTGAACGCCGCGGCACTGGCCCTCAACTGCGGAGTGGCGTCCGACTGGGCGAACGGCCTGCAGATGGCGGCCGACGCGATGAGCGCCGGCGAGCCGGCCCGGCTCATTGAGCGCATGCGCGCCCACGGGCAGGTGACCGCGAACGCATGACATTCTTCGCCGATCGCCAGCCCGGTCGACCGGGTCTGGCCCTGTTCCTCAACGCGGGCGATCCACCGCTGGACACGTTCCGCGAGCTCGTGCTGATGCTCGACGAGGCGCGCGTGGACTGCCTCGAGCTGGCGATCCCGTTCCCGAACTCGGCCAGTGACGGCCCGGTCATCCGCGCCTCGGCCAGCCGAGCGCTCGAGGACGGCATCGATCGCGACGCCGTGCTGGAGTTCGTGCAGCGCGTCCGGCCCGAGCTGGGACATCTCAAGATCGCGCTGCTCGCCGACTGGAGCTACTCGATCAAGGGCACGCCGATGAAGGAATTCCTCGAGCGCGTGCACGCGGCCGCTGCTGACGGCCTGCTCGTCCACGGCCTGCCGCCGCGACTGAAGCCCGAGTACTACGAGGCGGCGGGCACCGTGGATCTGCCGATCGTCACGACCTGCTACGCAACGTCGGAGGAGCCCGTCCTGCACGAGGCGGCCGACCACGGCTCGGCCTACATCTACCTGGTCGCCGCCTACGGACGCAGCGGCACGGTGGGGCCACCCGACCACAGCACGCTGGTCCCGGTGCTGGAGATCCTGCGCGCGCGCACCGACGTGCCGATCGCGGTCGGCTTCGGCGTCAAGGACAAGGGCCACATCGACGGCCTGGGAGAGGTGGGCGCCGATGCCGCCATCGTCGGCAGCACCTGCGTGGCGCGCGTCACCGCAGCGCGCGAGGCCGGGCGCGACGTGGTCGAAGATTTTCGCGAATTACTCGTTGAGCTTGGACAGGTTCCACAGTCGTAGTCAAATCAACCCAAGGGGCAATACATGATCATTCGGGATCTCGAAGACGTGAAGACGGTCGAGTGGGGCAATGGACTGAGCCGTCGCTTTCTGCTCGAAGCCGACGGCATGGGCTACACGGTGACGGACACGATCGTGAACAAGGGCACCAAGACGCTCATCGAGTACGCGAACCATCTCGAGGCGTGCTACTGCATCGAGGGCCGCGGCAAGGTGATCGAGATGGACGGCACCGAGCACGACATCTTCCCCGGGCGCATCTACGCGCTCGACAAGCACGACACTCACTGGCTGCTTGGAGGGGAGGACGAGGACCTGCGGCTCGTCTGCATGTTCACACCGGCGCTCACGGGTGACGAAGCGCATCGGATCAGCGAGTCAGGCGTCCACCCGTCGGTGTACGGGGAAGTCGTCGCCGGAAGCTAGGAGCTGGACATGGCACTGACCGCCCCATCCGGCGAATGGACCGACGAGCAGAAGTCGCTCAGGAAATCGCTGAATCAGCACTTCGACGCGCTCAACGAGGGACACCTCGAAGATGACGCGGCGAACCGGTTCAACCGCGAGAAGTGGCAACTGATCCGTGACGCCGGATTGATCCGGATCCCCTTCGCCGAGCAGTGGGGCGGTCTCGGCCATGACGTGATGACGCTCGTCTACGTGCTCGAGAACCTCGGCTACGGGTGTCGCGACACCGGCCTGCTGTTCGCGTTGGCGACGCAGGTCGTGAGCGCGGCCATCCCGCTGCAGAAGTTCGGCTCCGACGATCTCAAGGAGCGGTATCTATCGCGCCTGATCGACGGAGAGATCCTCAGCGCCCACGCGATCTCCGAGCCGAACGCCGGCTCGGACGCCACGGCGATGATCACCACTGCCACCGAGGACGGCGACGAGTACATCCTCGACGGCAAGAAGATCTGGATCACCAGCGGCCCGCTGGCCGACATCATCACGGTGTACGCCAAGACGGGCACCGAGGGCGGGGCCTCCGGCATCACCGCGTTCCTGGTGCCGACCGACACGCCGGGCTTCCACGTCGGCGAGCCGATCGAGAAGCTCGGGCTGAACACCTGTCCGTTCTGCGAGCTCGAGTTCCGCGATTGCCGCGTGCCCAAGGAGAACATGCTCGGCAAGCCCGGCGCCGGCTTCTTCATCCTCGAGCACGTCATGAACTACGAGATCCTGTGCATCTTCATGATGATGGTCGGGGAGATGCAGGAGCGCATGGAGCGCTGTATCAAGTGGGCCAAGACCCGCCAGGCGTTCGGCGCCCCGATCGGCTCCAACCAGTACATCGCGGGCAAGATCGTCGACATGAAGATCGGCCTGGAGAACTCGCGCAAGCATCTGTATGACACCGGCCGGCGCTTCGCCCGGGGCCGCAGCGTGACCACCGAGATCTCGATGGCCAAGCTGATCACCAGCGAAGCCAACGTGGCCTCGGCGCTGTCGGCCATACAGATCTTCGGCGCCCGCGGCTACACGCGCGAGTACGGGCTCGAGAAGGGGCTGCGCGACGCCATCGGCGCCCCGATCTACTCGGGAACGAACGAGACGCAGCGCGTGCGGATCGCGTCGATGCTGGGTCTGTAGACGCCGCCACCGCGACGTTCCCCCTACGAATGTTGCGGCACTTTACGGATGTAGTTCGATGGCACGTGCCGGATGTGCCGGGGTCCGCAATGAGCTACTTTTCCGCGCGACCGGGCTCAGGCGGGGTGCGCCGGCCGGGGAAAAACACACACGGAGCCTAAAGGGGGCTTGCATGCCGGGACCGAAGGACATGCCGCGCGGCAAACTCGCCACGCGTCTGATCACCTTCTACGCGATCATGGCCGTGATCGGGGTCGCGGTCGTGATCTTCGTCGTCGACAAGGGCGGCAACGAGAAGCCCCAGCCGTCGATCGCCGGGAGCTACGCGCTCGCCGCGGCGAGCCCGTGTATCGGACCGGTGCCCAAGCCCGCGGGCGGCTTCCCGCTGCCGCCGACGGCGCCGACGCAGGTGCCGGCCGCCGGGCCGTCGTTCAACCTCCTTCAGTCCGGTCAGTTCGTGAATTTCACGAACAACCAGAACACGCTGGGCGGCCAGCTGAGGCTCAACCAGACGACGCTTGCTGGAAACAGCCACCGCCTGACTGGCACGGTGAACTGCGTGTCTGGCGGGTCGCAGAAGCTCGATGCGGTCGCCACTCCTGGCCCGAAGGCTTCGATCAAGGGAACCCTCGGCGGGACTCCGTTCGCCGCCAGCTTCAGCGCCGCTCCGCCCGCCCCGGGCGCGGCCGCGCCGCGCACGCCGAAGAACATCCAGGGCACGTACGCGCTTTCGCCGGCATCGGCCTGCTTCGGAAGCTCGTTCTCGATCCACGGCACCGGCGCCACCGCCCAGCTCTACTCATCGAGCGACAAGCTGCTCGGGCCGGTCACCTACTCGGACACGACCGGCGGGGTGTTCGGAGACCTCAAGTGCGCCAAGGGCGGCACGGCGCGACTGACCGCGACCGCCAACGACCTGCAGCTCCAGAAGGTAACGGTGATCCCGCTCCAGGTGGCCACACCGGTCCCGTCGACGGCCTCGCAGCCCAAGCCGGCGCTGACCACTCCAAGCGGCCTCTCACCGGCCGGCGAGAAGTTCACCGCGACCAAGCAGCGAGCTGACGCCAACAAGCTCATCGCGGCGATCTTCCTGGCCATCGCGCTCGTGCTGATCGTCGCCCGCCTGTTCGGCGTGGTCGCCGTGAAGATCGGCCAGCCCCGCGTGATGGGCGAGGTGATCGCCGGTCTGTGCCTCGGCCCGTCGCTGCTCGGCGCGTTCTCGGCCAACCTTCAGGCGACGTTCTTCCCGAGCGACACCTTGTCCGCTCTCGGCGTGGTCGCCAACCTCGGGTTGATCTTCTACATGTTCCTGGTCGGGCTCGAGGTCGACCGCGGCTCGCTGAAGGGCAAGGTCGCCGCGGCCACCGCGATCTCCAACACGAGCGTCGCGGTGCCGATGCTGCTCGGGCATCGCGGTCGCGCTACCGCTCTACAAGCTCGTCGGACCGTCCACGAAGTTCGTCTCGTTCGCGCTGTTCATGGGCGTGTCGATGTCGATCACGGCGTTTCCGGTGCTGGCGAGGATCCTGGCCGAGCGCCGCATGATCAAGCGCCCGATCGGCTCGCTGGCGATCGCGTGCGCGGCGGTCGACGACGTCACCGCGTGGTTCCTGATCGCGCTCGCCCTCACGATCGCGGCGTCGGGCACGTTCGGGGATGTCGCCAAGACGATCGGCGAGGCTGTGGCCTACACGCTGGTCATGGTGCTCATCGTCAGGCGCATAATCGGCCGCATGGCGACCGCGTACGACGAGGTCGGACGGATGCCGGGAGCGTGGTTCGCCGCGATCATCATCGGCGTGCTGCTCTCGGCCTACGTCACCGAGGAGATCAACATCGCGTTCATCTTCGGCGGTTTCGTGTTCGGCATGATCATGCCGCGCCACGCGCGCATGAACGAGGAGGTCACCCGCCGGATCGACGACTTCGTGGTCACGCTGCTGCTGCCGGTGTTCTTCGTCTACACCGGGCTGCGGACGAACATCGGGCTGCTCGACCGTCCGGAGCTGTGGCTGATCACGCTGCTGCTGATCGCCGTCGCGATCCTCGGTAAGCTCGCCGGCGCGGCGATCGCCGCCCGCGTGGCCGGCTACAACTGGAAGGCCTCGGCGGTCATCGGCACGCTGATGAACACGCGCGGTCTGACCGAGCTGATCGTGCTCAACCTCGCGCTCGACGCGGGCGCGATCTCGAACACGCTGTTCGCGATGCTCGTGATCATGGCCGTCGTCACGACACTGATGGCCGGGCCGCTGCTGAAGCTGATCGACCCGAAGAACGAGTACGGCCGTGGCATCGAGGACGAGTTCGCCGACGCCGCGCTCGCCGCAGTCCAGGCGCACCCGGAGCTCCCGGTTCCGGACCGGTCGATCCTGGTCGCGCCGCAAACGGATGGGGCCATCGGGCAACTGGTGGCGCTGGCCGAGCCGCTGGCCCGGGCCGAGCCGGCACGCGAGCTGATCATCGCCCGTCTCGTGCAGCCGCCCAGGGGCGCCGGCGCGGGCGTGCGGGGCGGCCTGCAGTCGGAGAACCTGGCGCTGGAACGGGCCTCGCGCTCGATCAACGACCTGCGCGAGCGGCTGGCGTTGGAAGGCGTCGTCGCCCGGGGAGTGGCGTTGATGTCGTCGAGCCCCGGCTCGGATCTGGCCCACATCGTCGAGCGCGAGCCGGTCGATCTGGTCCTCACCGATGGTCGCCGGCGGCTGATCGGCGAGGGCGTCCCGCTCGGCGAGGTCGGCGAGCTCATGGAGCAGGCCGTGTCCGACGTGGCCGTGCTGGTTGCCAAGGAGGGCGATCCGATCGAGCTCGGGCCCGACAAGCCGATCCTGGTTCCGTTCGGCGGCGCCGAGCACGACTGGGCGGCGCTCGAACTGGGCTCCTGGCTGGCCTCGAGCACCGGCGCTCCGCTCAAGCTCCTCGGAGCGGCGGGCCAGACCGACGAGGGCAAGTCGGTGACCCGACTGCTGGCCGATGCCGGGCTGCTCGTCCAGCAGGCGACGGGTATCGCCACCGAGCCGCTGGTCGTGGCCGGAGGCCGCGAGGGCATCGTTGCCGCGGCCGAGCAGGCCGGTCTGCTGGTGCTCGGCCTATCCGAGCGGTGGCGCAAGGAGGGCCTCGGCCCGACGCGCTCGGCGATCGCCAAGGCGGCGCCCGCGCCGGTGCTGTTCGTCCGTCGCGGCTCGCGTCCCGGGCTGTTCGCGCCAAAGGAGGACGTCACCCAGTTCAAGTGGTCGATGGCCGGCGGGCCGGGCATGCTGGGCCTCTCGTCCCGGTCGCTCTCAGGGCCGCAGGCGGCGCCGACCGCGCCGGCCGGAGGGGCCTCGCCCGACGAGCCGCCGATCTCGGTCTCCTGACCGTTCACTGAATGGGGGCTAATCACGCCGGTCCGGGATCCCGCACCCGGACCGGCGTGAGCGTTATGCGCGCTGACCGGCGGGCGGTAGCGGCAGGACCGCCGCGACCCGCGTTGGTCCGCCGTCGGCCGAGCTGAGCCACAGGCGGCCCCCGGCGAGCAAGGCGCGCTCGCGCATCCCGGTCAGGCCGAAGCCGGCCTGCACCGCGTCCGGATCGAAGCCTCCGCCGTTGTCCTCGACCACGACCTGGACCCGGTCGGGCAGCTGGGTGACGCGAAGGTCCACCGCCTGCGCGCGGGCGTGCTTGACCGCGTTGCTCAGCGCCTCCTGCACGATCCGGTAGATCGCGGTCTCGGTGTCGCGGTTCAGGCGGCGCTCCGAGCCGACCTGGACGTTGAGCTCGACGGCGAAGCCGCCAATGGCCGCCTGCCGCTTGGCCAGCGACTCGATGGCCGGCCCCAGCCCCAGGTCGTCGAGCGCGGCCGGGCGCAGCTCGGCGATCAGGTCGCGCAGCTTGCGCATCTCCTCGGCCAGATGGGTGTCGGCTGCCTCGGACGCGCGGCGCAGGGCGTCGAGGTCGCCCCGGGCCATTCCGGCCGACAGCACCATCCTCGCGCCGGTCAATCCCTGAAGCGTCTCGTCGTGCAACTCGCGCGCCCACCGCGCGCGGGCCTGATCGGCCGCCTCGACGCTGAGCCGCAACCGGGCGGCCGCCACCGAGCGCGCCGTGGCCACGGCGGTGGCGGCGCTGGCCGCCACCGACATCAATAGCTGCTCGTCCTCCTCCGCGAAGGCGCGCTCCCCCTCGCCGTTGATGCCGGCCAGCACGCCGAGCGGCTCGCCGCGAAACACCAGGGGCACCAGGATCGCCGCCCGGGCGTCCGGCGCCAGCTGCCCGAGCTGGGCCGGGTCGGCCTCGGGACCGACCCGCCGCGGGCGCCCGGTCAGCAGCACCTGGCCGGCCAGCGAGCCGTTCAACGGCAGGCGCGGCTGGGAGCCCGAGCGCATCGCGCTGCCGCTCACCGCGGCCAGCTCGTCGCCCTCCGGCAAATACACGACCAGCGTGCGCGCGGCCACGATCTCCCGGCCCTGAGCCAGGATCAGCGCGAGCACCCGCTCGAGCTCGGTCTCGCCGCCGACCGCTCGGGCGATCTCGGCGAACGCCTCGAGCCGCTCGACGCTCCGGGCCAGCCCGCGGTTGCTCGCCTCGAGCTGGTCGGCGTACAGGGCGAGGTCGCGCTGGGCGCTCTGTCGGATCGCCATGTCGCTACGCAGCCGCTCCGAGAACCGGCCAACCACCAAACCGGTGATAACGAAAGCGGCTCCGCGCGCGACGTACCCGAGTGGGTGGACGTGCACGTTGTCGATCACGCTCCACGCTGGCACCAGGGCGAGGGCGACCGCGGCCGCGAGCAAGCCGGCCCGGCTTCCGAACTCGATGGCCAGCACCGCGACCGGGATGATGTAGAAGTTGGCCAGCAGCGCATCGGGGTCGTTGATCACGATCCGCGCGGTGAACGCCGCCGCGAACAGCAGCGCGGCGAGCGCGACGATCGCGGCGCGCTTGGCGGGCGAGGGCGGCGGGGGTGCGCTCGCCCTCAGGCGCTCGATCACCCGACGCTGGGCGGCCTCGAGCTCGATCTGCCGCGCTCTGGCCGCCCCCGCGCTCATGGGTGGCTCATCGGCCCGCGCGCCGGCGCTCACCGATGGATCACCCCGTGCTCGAGCGCATAGCGGACGAGCCCTGGCCGTCCGCTGATCCCGAGCTTGGCCTGGAGGTTGGCGCGATGCGTCTCGACCGTGCGCGGGCTGATGTACATCCGCGTGGCGATCTCCGAGTTGGTGTGGCCGAGCGCCACCAGCCGGAGCACCTCGAGCTCGCGATCGCTCAGCGCCGCGTCGCTGTCGCTGGTCAGCGCCCATCCGCCGATGGCCGGATCGAGATAGCGCCCGCCCTTGGCCACGGTGCGGATGGCCCGCACCAAGTCCGCCCGCGAGGCCTCTTTGAGCACGTAGCCCGCCGCGCCCGCGTTCCAGGCCGGGGCGACGAACGCGGGATCGTCCTCCATGGTCAGGATCACCACCCGCGTGGCCGGCGAGGCCGCGCGCAACTCGAACAGCGCGCTCAGGCTGAGCTCGCGCCCCATGTGCAGGTCGAGCAACGCCACCGCCGGCGTGCACTCGCGCAGCAGCGCGGACGTCTGGGCGATGTCGCTCGACTCGCCGATCACCGCGAGATCCTCCTCGGCCTCGAGCAGCAGGCGCAGCCCCTGGCGCACGACCGCGTGGTCGTCGGCGATCACGATCGTGATGGGCTCGGTCGGCATGATCTCGCGGTCAGGGCGCCTTGGCCAGGTAAGTCTGCCCGGCGCGCACGACGACCGTCTTGTGCAGACGGAAGTCGCGGACGACGACGACACCCTCCCGAACCACGGTCAGGGTGCCGTCGCAGCGATCCCTCACGCCCCAGGCGGTGCCGCGGACGGTCGCCGCGGCAAAGCGTCCCGTGGTCCGGAAGCGGCCCTTCGCGGTGCCCCGGAGCAGGCCGAGAACCCGCCGGTTGACGGCCGTGCCGCGAGCTTGTGGTCCCGCCGCCCCGCTTGCACACGCCGATTGGGTCAGGTTGTCCCGGATCGCCAGGTTGACGAGCCCTCCCCCGGTCCGGCTCTGCTCGATACGGAAGATGCCGCGGAAGAACTGGCCGCTTTGCAGCTGCGCCGGCTTGGGGCCGGGGTCGGCCGAGGTGAGCTTGACCCGGCCGGCGGTCGTGTCGACCATCGTCCCGACCGGGACGATCGTGGGCCCGTTGAACAGGCGGACGAAGCCGTAGCGTGCACCGGGCACGAGGATCGACACCTTGCCGCTGATCGGGGTGAGAATGACCGTCTTGGAGAACGTCGGCACCGCCGGTGGGAGCCGTGCGCCGGCCGCCGCGGGCGCGCCCAAGGCACACGCCGAGCACGCTGCCGCCACCACCCAGATGATCGCTCGTCGTCCGTGTCCCACGTTTCGGTCCGCCTGGGGACGGTAGAGCGCGTCCCGCCCGCTCGTCAACCCTGGGGTTGTCGCCTGCCCGGCGAGCGCGTAGACTGCCGGGGGCGTTTTGCGCTGCCGTGGGTGGCGCGGACTGGGGCGAATTGGGGCCAAACCGCGAGGGATGATGGACACATGAAAGGCACGCGGCTAACGGGGAGCAACCGGAACCTCAAGGTGCTCCTGCTGGCACTGGTGGCGATCGTGGCCACCGGCCTGGTCCTCGGCGGCTACGCCGCGCGGGCGCTGCGCACGTTGGACTTGAACACGGTCAACGCACGCTTCTCGGTCCGCGGCGCCGAAAAAGCGCCGGACAACATCGTGGTGGTCGCGATCGACGACCAGAGCATCGCGACGATCAACAAGCAGTGGCCCTTCCCCCGCGCGACCCAAGCCCGGCTGCTCAACCGGGTCGGCGCCGGACACCCCAAGGCGGTCGCCTTCGACGTCGACTTCTCCGACGCGAGCCAGCTCGGTCAGAAGGACGACGTGGCGCTTTTGAACGCGCTCGGCGGCAACAACATCAACGGGCACATCGTGCTCTCGTTCCAGGAGACCGACTCCAAGGGCGACGTCCGACTGTTCGGCCTGGGACAGACGCAGAAGGCCCTGCGACAGGCCGGGATCCAGCCCGGAGTCACCCTGTTCCCGTTCGACCCCGGCGACTACATCCGCCGGATGAAATACATGATCAACAACGTCGTGACCTTCCCCGTGGCCACCGCGGAGCTCGCCAGCGGCAAGCGGGTGCGCCCGTTCACCGGGAGCAAGTGGATCGATTACGTCGGGCCGGCGGGGACGTTCAAGACCGTCAAATTCGAGGACGTCTACTCGGGCAAGGTCCCGGCCAGTTTCTTCAAGGGCAAGACCGTGGTGATCGGCCCGACCGCGAGCGACCTGCACGACATCCACCCCACCTCGACCGATCCGCAGATGTCCGGGGCCGAGGTGGAGGCCAACGCGATCGACACGGTCCTGCGCGGCTTCCCGCTGTCCGCCGCGCCCGGCTGGATCAACGTGGTCCTGATCGTGCTCCTCGGCGTGATTACACCCCTCGCCGCCCTTCGGGTGCGTCCGATCGTGTCGATCGGGATCGCGGTGGTGGTCGGGATCGTGTTCGCGATCGTCGTCCAGCTCCTGTTCAACGGCGGCACGATCGTGTCGGTCGTCTATCCGCTGCTCGCGCTGATCCTGAGCGGCATCGGATCGCTCGCCGTGGGGCTGGTGACCGAGGCATTCGAGCGCATCCGCACCGTCGACCTGTTCGCCCGCTTCGTCCCTGAGAACGTCGTCGACGAAGTCCTCAAGAGCGCCGACGGTCTCCGGCTGGGGGGCATCCAGCGCGAGGGAACGGTCATGTTCACCGACCTGCGTGGGTTCACCTCGTTCTCGGAGAAGCTCACGCCGTCGCAGGTGATCGACGTCCTCAACCACTACCTGAGCGAGATGTCGGACGCGATCCTCGACAACGGTGGCACGCTGGTCGCCTACATGGGCGACGGCATCTTTGCCGTGTTCGGCGCCCCGCTCGCCCAAGACGATCACGCCGACCGCGCGCTACGGACCGCGCGTGAGATGCTCGAGGTGCGTCTGCCGCGCTTCAACGAGTGGATCCGGTCACAAGGCCTGGGGGACGGATTCCGGATGGGGATCGGGCTCAACAGCGGCAACGTGATGTCCGGGCATGTGGGCTCGGAGCGGCGCGTCGAGTACGCGGCGGTCGGCGACACCACGAACACGGCCTCCCGGATCGAGTCGCTGACCAAGGGAACGCCGCATCAGCTGCTGCTGTCGGACGCGACCCGCGAGGCGCTGCTGACGCCGGCCGATGACCTGGTCTTCGTCGATGAGGTCGAGATCCGGGGCCGGGAGGCACGGATGAAGCTGTGGGGCTTGAACGAGTCCCCGCCCACCCCCGCGCCGGCGGCCGCCGAGAGCGCGGCGCCGGCGGCCGAAGCCCCGGCCTGACCCGTTTTTGTTCGCAATACGTACGTTTGTCGAGGCTGTCGAGGACAGGTAACGGATCGGCGCGAGCGACCGACAATCTCCTCAGCATGGAGAGCTCGCTCGACAGAGTCGCACCGGAGCCCGCCCCCGTCGCGTTCGCGGTCGGGCATCGGGTTATCGATGAGCGGGTCTGCGTGGTCTCCGTCGAGGGCGACCTCGATCTTGCCTCCGCCCCGCAGCTCAAGTGGACCCTGGTCGAGCTGCTCGAGAAAAGTTACGCGCAGTACGTGATCGAGCTCTCGGGGCTCACCCACATGGATTCGATGGGCCTCGGCGTGCTGGTCGGCTTCCGTAAGCGCGTCGAAGGCAGCGCCCAGCTCGCCCTGGCCTGCTTGCCGGACACGCAGCGCAAGCTGCTCGAGATGACCGGCCTCGACGACTGCTTCGACAGCTTCGGCTCGCTCGACGAGGCGCTCACCACGAACCCCGGCAGCGTCGTTCCCTTCTGCACCGACGCCGCGATGGCGCTCGGTCTTGCTTCCACGGCGATGCCGTTCGCGGCCTCGCGTCGCGCCGAGGCGCTGCGCTGGCTGCGCATCCTGCGCCTGCATGGCGAGGCGGCGCGCGTGCTCTGCGCGCTCGGCGTCGGCGAGACGCCACTGGGTGACGCCGATCGGCCGGAAGTCCACGAGACCTCCGCCGACGCCGAGCGTGACGATCGGGACCCGGTCGGCGCGGTCAGCGAGCTCGCGGTGCGCCTGGCTCGCAAGCGAGGCGCGGCCAGCGTCGGCACCGGCGACATCCTGGTCGCCGCGATGCGCTTCTACGGCCCGGACTTCGACCGCGTGCTCGGCGCCCACGGCACCGACCGCGACGAGGTCATCTCGCGGCTCGCCGCCTGACGCGCCGCCGCGCGGGATCGCCACGCCCGGTCCAAGGCCCGACCTCGGCCCGTGATCCCCCGCCGGCGGCCCGCTCCCGGAACAGTCCAGCCACACCAGACGTGGGCAAACGCGTGGCGGCGGCGCCGAGTGTGGTGTTGGCCACACTCGGCGTGCGTGCCTAAGAGGTCGGCGGCGGTCCGGTGGGGATCTGGAACACGCCCGATGGGCTCGGCGCGCGCCGGAGCTCCTCGGGGATCTCGATCACCGCGGCCGAGAACTTGCGCGCGAGCGCAGGCGGGCCACCCGTGGCCAGCTCGGGCGTGAACGGCTGGATCGGCAGCGGCAGGTACTCCGGGGCGACCGACCAGTCGGTCGAGCGGAACTCGCCGGCGTTCTCGACCCAGCTGAGCGACAGCAGCGGCAGGATCACCACCTTGGTCCAGATCGCGATCACCCAGGTGATCCAGTACACGGCGATCGGCTCCCAATGCGAGGCGAAGTGGATGCCCTTGAGCACGTTGGCGGCCAGGTAGACCAGAATGAACTCGCCCACCGCGAGCGTGAACGTCAGCCATGGCGGCTGCCATCGGATGATGAACGGGTAGAACGCGGTGTCGAGCGCGACGCCGATCACGAAGTACAGCCCGATCAGCACGATCCAGCTCGGGTTGCCGGTGATCAGCGAGACGATCGTCCAGATGATCGCCGGGATGATGAGGATCGCCCAGCGCGTCTGTACGCGGCCCAGAACGGTCGGACACATGTTGCTCTCTCCCCTTCCTATGCGAGCTGCTGGGTCGGTGCCACGGTGCGGAGCGCTGACGCGACGTCGCCTCCCATCGAGAACTGCAGCGCCAGTCGCGACGTGAATGGTCGCTTGCGCAGCTTCTCGGCCCGCGCGCAGTCGGCGACAAAGCGACGGGCGATGAACTTCAGCCCGGCGATGGTGTCGGCATGCGGGATCACGTTGTTGGCGATCAGCCCGTTGCAGCACAGACGCGACTCGGGGCGGTCCAGTCCGGGCACCCCGCAGTTCGTCTGCAACTTGATCTTCCCGTTCGACACCGGGATGTTGTAGAACTCGACCAGCCGTCGCATGAGCGGGAGGGTCAGCACCGACTTGTTGAATCCGGTGCCGGCCACGACGCCGGTCACGTCGAGCCAGCCGGGGTCCTCGCCGTGCGCGCTCTTGAGGTACACCCGCAGGCCGGCTCGCCCCGGCTCGATCTTGTCGATCTCGCCGACCAGCGCATCGAACCGGCCTTCCTGCTGACCGGTCTTTATCCGCGCGCCCCACTCCCTGCGCTCCGGGCGCGTGCCCCGCAGCACCTCGCCCAGGAACTCGATCCGCTGATCGAAGGGAAGCTGGGTGTAGGCGTCGATTCCGATCGACTCGAACAGGCAGCGTGGGACGTTCAGGTCCTGGGTCTCGGGCTGCGGGTTGCGCGTCAGCGCCAGGCACGAAGCGCCGGCATCGATGACGTTCGCCCACTCGTTGACCGAGGCGATCCCGGCGCCGAGCACGATGTAGCGCCCGCCCGGTGCGTACTGCTTGGGCTCGTAGGCCTGCACGATCCGGTCGGCGATCGCGGGGTCCTTGCGCGCCTTGGCGAGCACCGGCGGGAACGACAGCGGGCCGTGACCAGGCGACAGCATCACGTGCTTGGCGCGCCCGATGAAGTTCGCCTGCTCGTCGTACATCACGAAGTGCGGCGTCGGCTGAGTCTGTCGCTGCAGCCATCCCACCCTGGTTGGCACGCGCACGTCGTTCCATCCGATCCGCCGTGCGACCACCGAGGCCTCGGTCAAGATCTCGGGAACGCCAGGGTTGTACTTGCGCGTTGTCGTGCGCCACAACGGCCTTAGCGACCTGTGCGACCAAGCATCGAGCTGGGCGAACGTCGGCCAGTCCGGGCCCAGGAAATGCGACTCGGACTCCGACCGCAGCACGGTCTGACCCAGGTTGTAAGCGAACTGCTGGTAGGTACCGACCGGATTGTCACTTGGGCCGAAGACCGTGATCTGGTCGTTCGTGAAACCCAGATAGTGGGCCGTCACATGTACAAGTAGCGACCCGAAGCCGTCGCCCACCACGGCAATTACGGAGTCGCGCGGAGCGCTGGCTGTCATGGCCCGGCACCCTACCCGGAAAGCCGTAAATCTTTCAAGAGCAGCGCCGTTCAGTTTCGGCAGCGTTCATGAACCGGAGCTTGACGCGCGTTGCGCGCAGCCCTTATCCTCCGCGCCCGTGGCGGGCGAGATCAATCTGGAAGTCATCGAGGGGCCGGACGCGGGCAAGCAGCTCATCATCGATCGCCCGATCGTCATCGGCCGCGATCCCAAGTCTGATCTCGTGCTCGCCGACGGTGAGGTCTCCGGACAGCACGCGCGCATCACGCCGTCACCCGACGGCACCGCGACCGTCGAAGATCTCGAATCGACCAACGGCACGTTTGTCAACCAGAACGAGCTGGAGGGTCCGGCGCACCTCGAAGCCGGCGATGAGCTGCTGATCGGCGTAAGCGTGCTCCAGCTGCGCACGGCCGACGACTTCCGGGCCCGAGGCTCCGGCGTGATCCAACTCCCGCCGGGCCTGGCCATGTCCGAGCAGACCCCGACCTACGTCAATCCCGAGGTCGCGCGCGTCGACCAGGTCGCCGCGCAACCAACGGCCACGCCGGCGGGTCACCCCACCGTCGACCGGTACCTCGACGTGCGTGTGCGACGTCGCGCGCAGCTCGCGCCGGTGGCGTTCCTCGTGCTGATCGCCATCGCGCTGATCATCTACTTCTCGATCAAGTAACGATCGCGCCGCGGCCCGCGACATGGCTGTTAGAGGTGGCCGCGGCGTGCGATCGGAGTCCCTCGCGCCCGCGGCCGGTGGCTGGCAGCACGCGTCGCCGGCGCACGGGACACCGATTGGACGTGCGGCCGCCTACGTGTGCTGGCTGAAGTAAATGACCAGCGCTATGGCGACGATGATCACCGTGCCGAACGACAGCGCCACCGGTAGCCAGGAGCGGGAAGCGAGGCCGCGCTGATGCCGCTGCGACGGCGGATGGAACGGCGTGAGAGGCTGGGTGGGTTGTGCCTGGGTGCTCGGCGCGCCGGTCACCGGCGCCGACGATGGCGGCGCGGCCGCGGCCTGCGGGCTTCCCACCGGCCTCTCCGTCTCGATAGTCGGGCTGACGCGCGTCACGTTTCGCGCCTGCAGATCCCCCAGTTCACGTCCCGATTCCGATGATCCCACCGGCAGCACCCCCTCCACGACCAACACGGTCGTGCCGATCTTGATCTCTGCACCACCGCCGAGCAAGGTGGGCTCGACGATGCGAATACCGTCTACGAACGTTCCGTTGGTGGAGCCCAAATCTTCCACCTGAAGGCGGTTGGCATACCGCCTCACCACGGCGTGACGATGGGACAACTCGACGTCGTCGATGTCGAGATCGGTGTCTTCGCGACCGATCACGACTTCGCCGTCGATATCCACCGTCTGCCCAGCGGCAGGCCCACTCACTACACGCAACCGTGCCATAGCGCCCGGCAGCCTACCGATGGTGGCGGATTGCTGCAAGCACGCGGCGCCGTCCTGAGAGCGCCGGCAGCGCGGTACAGTCCGCCCATGAGTGGAGCCGTGGCTCGCTTCGAGGTGGTGGCCGGTCGCGCGATCGGCATGTCGATCCTGCTCGACGATGAGCTGTTGATCGGCCGCCACGCCGACGGCGCGGGACGGCTCGCCGACGACGAGGAGATCTCTCGCTCGCACGCTCGGATCAGCCTCGACCGCAGCGGCTTCTGCGCAATCGAGGATCTCGGCTCGACCAACGGGACGTTCGTCAACGGGCTGCGCATCACCGGTCCGCAGACGCTCTCGGTCGGGGACACGATCGAGGTGGGCGGCACGACCATGGTCGTCCGCGAGCTGCCGGTCCCGAACACCGAGCGCGCGTTGAAGGCGGTGCACCCGCAGCCCACGCAGGCACCGGGCAGCTCGGCGCCGGCGACGCCGTGGAGCCAGGAGACCCCGGCTGCAATTGGTCACGGACGCTCGGAGCGCGGCGCGCGGGCGCCGGAGCGATCGGCGGCCGGACGGTCCGGACCCACGCCCGTCCCGCCGGCCCCCGACACCTCCGAGCAGGATCCCGGCGATCAACCCAGCGGACGCGTCAACCTGTCGCTCCGGCTGGACGTCGACTTCGGCGCGCGTGAGGCCGCGGTGGCGATCGGGGAGGGTGCCGAGCCGATCCGCCTCGTGTTCGACGGCGAGGTCTGGCGCCCCGCCTCCTGAGCTCTAGGCGCTACGCACCCAGCGCGTGCGCCAGCAGCCGGTAGCCGCCGCCGTGGAACAGCAGCGGCTCGTGCCCGTCGGCCACCTCGAGCTCGAGCACCTCGCCGATGAAGATCAGGTGGTCACCCGCCTCATGCGCGGTGTGCAGCCGGCAGTCCAGGAAGGCCGCCGACTCCTCCAGGATCGGCGAGCCGCTGGCCGCGAACCGGTGCGGCACCTCCGCAAACGCGTCTCGTCCCTTCGGCCGATCGCGCGAGGCGAAGTACCTACTGAGCGGCTCCTGTTCGACGCTCAGGATGTTGACGGCGAATACGCCGTTCTGGGTTATGTGCTCGGCGCCCTCGGACGGGTTGATCACGCACACGAGAATCAGTGGCGGATCGAGCGACACCGACGTGAACGCGTTGGCGGTCATGCCGTAGGCGTGCTCCTCGCCGCGGGTCGTGACGACCGTGACGCCGGTGGCGAATGCTCCCACCGTCGAGCGGAACTCCTTACCTGAGAACGTCTGCACCGAAGCCCCCTTTCCCGGCGCTAGGCCGTGCTTGACGCCGCGCCGATGCGGTCCCGGATGATCTGGTCGAAGTCCGGCGTGGTGCCGAGTGACTGCGCGACCACGGAGCGGAACGTCGCGCTGTCGAGCACTAGCAGCTTGGTCGGCTTGGTCGCGCGCGCGCTCGTGCCACGCGGCTTGTCGAACAGGATCGCCATCTCGCCGAACAGATCGCCCGGGCCGAGCGTCGAGACGGTCTCGGTCGAGCCTGCCTCCTCGCGAGTGATCTCGAGCTCGCCGTCGACGACGATGAAGAACTTGTCGGCGGGTCCGCCCTGCCGGGCCACAACCGTGTCGGGGTCGGCCTCGACGACCTGAAGCGCGGCCGAGATCGTCTTGGCCGTCTGGGTGGGGAGGCCGCCGAACACGCTGTAGGAGCGCTCGCGATGGAACTCGGCGCCGAACACGCCTGGCGACGACAGGCTCCGGCTCCGTCGGTTGTCGATGAACTGGATCTCGGTCGGCGTGATCCGGTAGAAGGAGATGCTCATCGTCGCCCCTGGCGACAGCGACGGGAACTTCTGCCCGAACAGGTCCGCCACCCGCGCGATGTGCTCTCCGCTGAGCAGCGGCGAGCACTCGCCGACCCCCTGGACCCCGCGCGTCTGGCTGAGATCATCGGTGTACTCGTCGACCGTGAACGCCACCAGCGGGTTCTGATCGATGTGGCGCGAGCTCTCCGCCGAGCTCTTGGACCAGAAGTACAACGACGGTCCCTCGTTGACGTACAGGAACGTCGCCGCGTGTGGCGTGCCCGTCGGCGACGCGGTCGCCAGTGTGAGCGTGTTCTGAGCGCTCAGGTACTCCAGGACTTCGCCCGGAAGCTCCTGCTCGGTGGTGCTCATGTTCTGGATCTCCTTGTTCGAAGCCTGGGTGATTCGATCCTAAGGGTTTGGCGGCCGGTAATGCGAGCGGGCGGTCCTCAGTGGCCCACCAGCAGCGCGACCAGGAACAGCGCCAGAAAATGAAAGGCCTGATCGAGCGCCGCGCCCAGAGACGGGTTGGCGTTGAGATCGGCCTTCTTGACCAGCCGGGCGTACTCCGTCAGCAGCCGCCCGTCGTCCTGGATCAGGTGCGGGATCGCGATCAGCGCCGCCACGCCGATCGCCGCACCCCACGAGATGCTGCCGGCCAGCCAGATCAGCGCCGGCACGAACGCGAGCGTGTATGTCGAGATATGCGACACGAGCGCGCGTCGCCTCACGCCGGGGCTGGACAGTCCACCCCGCTTGTGCATCGCCTGCCAATCGGTCTGCAGCATGTAATCGCCGACTTCGTGCGACACGAAGAAGACGACGAAGACCTCAACCCAGGGCATCGCCGAAGAACCTATCTCACCCGTCGATGACCAAACGCTTACGTCGCGCCGCCGGGCTCACCGGCTCGCGAGCTCGCTATCGCGCGCCGGCGCGCCCAGTTCGAGCTGCTGCTCGGCGCGGATGATGTGCATGACCGCGTTGATCAGAGCCAGGTGCGTGAACGCCTGCGGGAAGTTGCCCAGGTGCCGGCCCGTGGCGGCATCGATCTCCTCCGCGTAGAGCAGCAGCGGACTGGCGAACGAGAGCAGCTTCTCGCACAGTCCTCGGGCGCGCGCCAGCTCGCCGATCTCGACCAGCGCCGAGACCAGCCAGAAGGAGCAGATCGTGAACGTGCCCTCCTCGCTGGCGAACCCGTCGTCGGTCTCCCCCACCCGGTAGCGCAGGACGAGTCCGTTCTCGGTCAGCTCGTCGGCGATGGCCAGCACGGTGGCGCGGATCCGCGGATCGTCGGGCGGAAGGAACCGGACCAGCGGCATCATCAGCAATGACGCATCGAGCGCTTCGGTGTCGTAGTGCTGGACGAACACCCCGCGCTCGTCGACGCCGTTCGCGCAGATGTCCGCATGGATTTCCGCCGCCGCGGCCTCCCAGCGCGTCGCCATCCGCTCGTCGTTGCGGATCCGTGCGAGCCGTGCCCCGCGATCGGCGGCCACCCAGCACATCAGCTTCGAGGAGGTGAAGTGCTGGGGATCGCCCCGCACCTCCCAGATCCCGCGGTCCGGCTCGCGCCAGCGCTCTAGCGCCCGCTCAACCTGGCGCTTGATGATCGGCCACAGGCGGTCGGGCAGCTGGTCACGCGAGCGGGTGTGCAGGTAGATCGAGTCGAGCACCGCGCCCCACACGTCGTGCTGGTCCTGGTTGTAGGCGCCGTTGCCGATCCGCACCGGCCGTGAGTTCTCATAACCCGACAGATGCTCGAGCAGTTGCTCCTCGAGCCTCGACTCGCCACCGATCCCGTACATGATCTGGAGCTGGCCCTCCTCTGCCTCGGCCATGTCGGCGACGAAGTAGAAGAAGTCGTTGGCCTCCTCCTCGAACCCGAGCGAGTACAGCGCCCACAGCGTGAAGGTCGAGTCGCGGATCCAGCTGTAACGGTAGTCCCAGTTGCGATCGCCGCCGGGTGCCTCGGGCAGCGAGGTCGTGGAGGCCGCGATCAAGGCTCCCGACGGCGCGTACGTGAGGCCCTTCAGGGTCAGCGCGCCGCGTTGCAGGTGAGTGCGCCACGGGTGGTCGGGGAACGTCCCGTGCTTGAGCCACTCCTGCCAGAAACGCTGGGTCCGGGCCAGCCGCTCGGCCGCCTCCTCGTAGCTCACCGGCATCGCGTGCTCCGACCAGCCGAGCGCGGCGAACGCGACCTCGCCCTCCCGCAGCGTCGTCCGTGCCCGCGCCCGCGGCCCTTCGAATCCCAATCGCAAGTCGGTGGCCAGCCGCAACTCGAGGTTCATCCCCTCCGACCGGGCCACCGCCTCGCCGTAGCCCGTGCCGGTGTACTCCCAATCGACCGCGAGACCGCCGTAGTCGAACGCCGGCTCGCACTCGAGCTTGATCTCGGCCGAGCCCTGGACACATTCGATCATCCGCAACAGCACGTGATCGGCGTCGTGATCGGTGGGGGAGCGGCGATGGCTGTGCGAGCGCTCGGTGTGGTGGTGCCACGGTCCGATGCAGAGCGCGTCGCGGACGATGACCCAACCCATCCTCGTCTCCCAGCTCGTCTCGAGCACCATCGTGCCGGGGATGTAGCGGCGGCCGGCCGGGACGTTGAC
The DNA here is from genome assembly GCA_963834625.1 of uncultured Solirubrobacterales bacterium. GTDB lineage: Bacteria > Actinomycetota > Thermoleophilia > Solirubrobacterales > Solirubrobacteraceae > Palsa-465. The sequence goes on from CAWICM010000004.1 coordinate 334,172, forward strand.
GTCCGAGGGTCCGATCCGGAAGCTGCCGGCGTCGCGGTCGAGAACCGAGGCGAACACGCTCGGCGAGTCCATCCTCGGCAGGCACAGCCACTCCACGTTGCCGTTCGGCGCGACCAGCGCCGTCGTCTCGCAGTCGGACAGGAACGCGTAGTCGCCTATCGGCGGGAACGCGCTCGTCCGAATCCCTTGATCGGTTTGAGCCCCCGACATCCCTGGTGCCGATTCTGCCTCCGGCCCTGCGGACGTGTCAAGGTATCCTCGCCCGCCCATGCAACCGCGCATGCAGATGACCTCGATCGACGTGATTGCCTCGGCGCTCGAGCCGGTCACCCCCGCACTGAGCCGCATGAGCTCGCCCGACGGTGCCGTCACGCTGATGCTGAGCGACATCGCCGACGCCGGCGCGGCGGCCGAGGAGCTCGGGCCCGAGCGCTGGGAGCAGCTCTTGCGCGATCACCACCTGCTCGTCGAGCGGCTGCTATCGAGCCACGACGGGCAGGTCGTGAAGTTCCAGGACGATGGCTTCCTGGCCTCGTTCAACAGCGCGCACGCCGGCCTACACGCCGCGGCCGACCTCCAGCGGACGTTCGTGGCCGGCCCGGCCGATCAGCGCTCGCTGGCCATCCGGATCGGGCTGCACTCGGGATTCGTGCTGGGCAATCCCGAGCAGCTGATGGGTCGCAACGTCGTGCTCGCGTCGCGGATCGCCGCCCAGGCCAAGGGCGGCGAGATCCTCGTCTCCTCGACCGCGAGGGACTACACGCAGACCGACCCGAGCTTCCGCTTCGAGGAGCACGGCGAGTACCACTTCAAGGGACTGCACGGCGAGCACACCGTCTACTCGCTGCTCTGGAAGTAGGCCCGCCCGCCCGCCGCCCGAGCCGGGTCAGAGGGCGTCGGCGAGCATACGCGCGTACTCGCCGGCCGTCTGGGGACGCTTGTTCGCGTCCTTCTCGAGCGCAACCAGCAGCGTCTGCGAGAAGCGCTCGGGGATGTCGGGTCGCACGCTGCGCGGATCGGGCGGCGGGTCCTGAAGGTGGGCCCACAGGATCCGCATCCCCTGAACCTCGGCGAACGGGGGACGACCGCACATGCACTCGTACATCACGCAGCCCAGCGCGTAGATGTCGGTGGCGGCTGTGACCGGCTCGCCTCGGATCTGCTCGGGGGCCATGTAGTCCATCGAGCCGAGCGCCTGCCCGGGGAGCGTGAGCAGGCTGCCCTGGGTGTCCTTGGCCAGCCCGAAGTCGGTGATGTAGGCGCGTCCGGTCCCGTCGAGCAAGATGTTGGCCGGCTTGACATCGCGGTGGACCATGCCGGCGCCCCACAGCGCCTCGAGGCCGGCCGCCACGTCAGTGCACACCTGCACCGCGGTCTGCGGGTCGAGCGTTCCGTCGCGCTTTAGCTTTTCGTCCAGCGACATGCCCTCGATGAACCGCTGGGCCATGTACGGCAGCCCGTCGTGCTCGCCGGTGTCGAGCACCGGCACCACGTTCGGGTGCTGGACGGTCTGAGCGATCCGCGCCTCGCGATAGAAGCGGCGACGGAACGTCTCGTCGCGGGCGTAGTCGTCCTTGACCAGCTTGAGCGCCACGCGGCCGCCGTCCGGTCCGGTGGCGGTATAGACCTTGCCCATGCCCCCCTCCCCGAGCAGGGAGTCCACGTTGTACGCGCCGATCTGGCTGCCGATTCGGGGGTCGCTTAGGCTCATCGCTCACTCATGCTCGGTCTCGGAGGTCCGGGGCGGTCTCGGAGAGCTTCGCGCCCGCGTGCTGGAGAGGCAGTGGTTGCCCCGAGGCCGCTCTGGCGCATCCCGACATTCAAGCATCGCGCTCCGATGCACCTGAGGATATGGGATCGGATCGCTCAAAGAAAGCGGGTGGCCGTCCCGTCGCGGTCCCGGCGGGCGCGCGGCGTGCTCTGGTAGGCGATCACCTAACCAACTGGGTAGCGGCCTGACCCGAGGGTAGAATCCTCCTGCTTTGCTACAGGAGGGCACGATCGTTTCCGGGTATCGCGTCGACGGGACACTCGGGGAGGGGGGCATGGGAGCTGTCTATCAAGCCACCCAGCTGTCGCTCAACCGCGTCGTCGCCCTCAAGCTGCTGGCTCCGAACCTGGGCGACGACCCCGGCTTCCGGGCCCGCTTCGAGCGCGAAGGCCAGGTCCAGGCCGCGCTCGACCACGACCACATCGTGGCCGTTTACGAAGCTGGGCAGAGCGAGTACGGCCTGTTCCTCGCCATGCGGCTGATCGCGGGGCCCACGCTCAAGGAGCTGATCCTGGATGACTCGCTGGACCCGCGACGCACCCTGCGCCTCCTGGCCCAAGTGGCCAATGCCCTCGACACCGCGCACGGGGCCGGATTGATCCACCGCGACATCAAGCCGCAGAACATCCTGATCGGCGAGCGCGACCACGCCTACCTGGCCGACTTCGGGTTGATCAAGGCTCCCGACGAGGCGCGCCTCACCGGCACCGGGCAGTTCATCGGCACGATCGACTACGTGGCCCCCGAGCAGGTCCAGGGCGATCCCGCCACGCCGGCCAGCGACATCTACTCCCTGACCGGCGTGCTCTACGAATGCCTGACCGGCGAAGTGCCCTACCCCAAGCCCTCGGAGGCGGCCACCCTCCACGCCCACGTGATGCTGCCGCCGCCGGTCCTCAGCGAGCGCCGACCCGACCTGCCCCCGGCGCTCGACGCGGTGATCGCACACGGGATGGCCAAGGATCCATGGTCGCGGCCGTCACAGGCCGCGGAGTTGATCCAGGCGGCCTCACGCGCGCTGTCCTCGAGCGCGTCGAGCATCGTCACCCTCCCGCCCGAAGAGGCCGAGCGCGATGGCGCCACCGCCGAGCGCAGGCGCCGCGTTCAGACCACGAAGGTGCCCGCGCTGGGGTCCGATCGCCCGGTCGCAGAGCCGGCCACGACAGGATCCCCCGATCCCCGGGCAGAGACCGGCATGACCAGGCGCGTCTCGCGGCCCCATTTCGAACCGGTGCACTCGAGCGGACCGCCACCCGCCGCCGAGGCCGCGCCGGCGTCGCCCGCCGCGGGCGCAGCCGAGCCCGTACCCGGGTTCTTGCCCGAGGGCACCCCGGCCGGCAGCGACGAGCGTTCGAACCGGCTCGTCGCCATGATCGCGGCGATCACGCTGCTGGCGTTCGCCGCCGGCTTCGTCGTTGGTCTGATCGTCCACTGACCGGCGCCCGGATCGGCCGGGCCGGCCAGGGCCAGAACCCCCCGGTTGGCCAGGGCGGACATGTCTTGCGAGATTTAGGCACCTTGGGCTAGACTGTACGGGCGGGCTATCTACGCTGCCAGGGGGTAGAGCGGATGGGGCAGGAACAAGGAGTATTAGCGACGCTCGACCGCGTAAACGAGCCAAGAACGGCGTCTCAGGTTTTGGGTCGGACGCTGAAGGACCGTTATCGGGTCCTCGAGCCGATCTCAGCCGGCGCGATGGGCGCGGTCTACCGCGCGATCGACCTCGAGAACGACACCGAGGTCGCGCTCAAGCAGTGCACCAACCCCCATCACGACCAGCGCTTCGAGGCCGAGGCCAGGCTGCTCTCTGCCCTCAAGCACCCCCGGGTGGTCGCGATCATCGACCACTTCTCGGTCTCGAGCGGCCAGTACCTGGTGATGGACCTGGTGCGCGGCATCGACCTCGGCGTGCTGCTGAAGCAGCGCGGGGCGCCTGGTCTCCCGGCCGACCAGGCGATCGAGTACGTACGCCAGACCTGCGAAGCGCTCCAGTACGTGCACGAACAGCAGATCGTGCACCGCGACGTCAAGCCGCAGAACCTGATCTTGAGCGAGAACGGGGTCGTCCTGGTCGACTTCGGGATCGCCCGCCTGCTCGACGAGGTCGAGGAGCAGGGAACCGTCGGCATCGGGACCCCCCGGTTCATGGCCCCCGAGGTGTTCGCCGGCGGCCACGTGTCGGCACGCACCGACGTGTTCAGCGTCGCAGCCACGCTGTGGTCGCTGATCGCCGGTCGCCCGCCCGTGTACGCCGACCCGACCAAGCTCTCGACCGTCGCCGCCGGCGTCACGCCCGAGCTCGAGAGCATCATCGCCGCCGGCCTGGAGATGATCCCCGAGCGCCGCGTGGCCTCGGTGGCCGCCTTCGCCAAGGCGCTGGGCGCTCCGCTACGCACCGAGACCGGCGTCTCACTCGCCGTATCGATCGACGATCCGGACGCCTCGCGCGGTCTCATGGAGGCCGTCGTTCACACCGCCGCGGGTGTGTTCGGCGCCGCCGCCGCCTCGATCTGCCTGGTCGACGAGACCACCGGCGAGCTCGTCTACCAGTCGGCCTGGGGCGCCGGCGCCCGCGAGATCGTCGGCGTCAGGCTGCCGCCCCGAACGGGCATCGCCGGCCAGGTCGTCGCCACCGGCGTCGCCGAGGCGGTGCCCGATTGCCGCACCGACCCGCGCTTCGCCGCCCGGATCGCCGCCGGCACCGGCTACGTGCCGTACACGATGCTCCTCGTCCCGCTCCAGCGCGCGGGCCGGCCGATCGGCGCTCTGACGATCCTCGATCGTCGCGACGGCCGTGCCTACCGCAACGACGATCTCGAGCCGGCCGCCCTGTTCGGCGATCTCGCCGTGAAGGCGCTCGACGTCACGCCCAACTCGTTCACGAGCCTGGGCATGACCCGGCTCGGCTCGTAGTCGTCCCCGCAGGTACGGCCCGCACTGACAGGCGCGACTGGCAGATGCCGGGCCAGGACGCACGATCCCGACGTGTAGCAGCGCTACACGCGGATCCGAGGACGCCGGATGGCCGCGGCGCGGCCGAAAACGCAAGGCCGGATGCCGAGCGGGCCGGCGGGGCCGGATGCCGAGCGGGCCGCGGGCCCGCGCTGGCGCCGCCGGGTGTGCCTCGAGATGTCGCGCAAGCTCGACGCACCGGAAATAGGTTGTGATCGAGCCACAAACACCTTTGGGCGACGAGCCGTCAGGGCCCGGACTCTGGCGATGAAGGTGCGTATACGGTCAACTTAATCGCCAAAGTCTGCGCGGCCGCTTTGGCTGGTTGTGCGTCACCAACAATCGCGATTGTTTATGGGACAGCCTCCCTCGAATGCGAGCGTTCTTGCGGGAGCGGCGGCTGGCCCACACGCCGCGATTGCTTGCACCCCCACCGGTCCTGGTGTAGGGTGCCGCTGGTCGCTCGGGGCCGACGAGCGCGCGACAAGGAACACCTGGGGCCACCTATCGGGGGGTACAACTCATGAGCGGGACCACTCGTTGCTTCGTTTGCCGCGTGGCGGCGCTGATCGGCGTGGTCGCGTCGGTGGCGTTGGTTGCGGCTCCGGCGGCGTGGGCCAGTGGCGGCACGATCACGGCTGCCGCGGGCGTCCAGTTCAACGGCGTGGTCGACGACGGCCCGCAATGCACGGACGCCACGTCGATCTCGATCAACTGGGGCGATGGATCCCCCGCGTCTGCAGGCAGATACCTGTCTCAGACCGAGTTCGTCGTCGGCACCCACACGTACGCCGCGGGCGGGGCGTACTCGGGAACGGTCACCTTCACGGGCGGCACATCAGGGCAATGCACGGGAGCCGGAACCCCTGACACGTTCACGGCCAGCGTCCTGGGGACGCCCCAGTTCACCGAGTGCCCCCAGGTCGGGGTAGACACCGGCTGCCAGTTCCTCATCGACATCACGCCCAACGGGACAGTGGTCCTTCAGGACGCCAACCAGATGCCCTACGAGAATTCGGAGGACGCGCTGATCGGGGTCAAGAACGATTCCTCTTCGCCACTCTCCTCGATCCCGATTTCCACCCCCGGTACGGACACGTTCAGCTTCGACGGCGATGGCCTCTGCGACGCGTTCACCGAGGTCGGAGACGACGACCCGTACCCCGCTGCATGCCAGCAAATCGGCGCCGCGGCGGGGACACCCTGCGACCCGACCCTGACCGACCCCACGACCGGCAGCCTCCTCGGATGCGCGTTCCCCTCGCCGGCGGGGCAGCCCGGCCCGGATCCGGACCCCTATCCGGGCAGCAGCGCGAACGGTTACGAGGGGCCGCAGAACTACTACACGAATGTTGCGAGCACGGTGGACTCGGGCACGGTCAACTTCTCGCCGGCCTTGCAACCCGGTCAGGCGACGTACTTCAGCCTCGAGGAGCCGCCGAGTGCCAACGCGATCAACGTCGGCTCGACGCCGATCGGCGCAGGCCTGACCGCGCCACCGACGGTCACCGCCACCAGCGCGAGCTTCGTCGCGGTCGTCAATCCGAACGGCTCGCTGACCACGGCGCAGTTCCAGTTCAGCCTCGATCCGCGCTACAGCTCGCTGGCCGATTCCGCGCACACGACACCGACACAGACGGTCGGCGGCGACTTCGCCAACCACGTGGTGAGCGCCACCGTGACCGGCCTCGTGCCAAACGCGGTCTACCACGTGCATCTCGTGGCCAGCAACAAGAACGGTCAGACCGCCGGACCGGACGTCACGTTCAAAACCAAGCTGGCGAAGACCCCCGGTGCGCCGACGCTCGGCCGGACGTTCAACATCTCAACGGTCAGCGGCCTGGTGCTGGTCAAGGTGCACGGTGTGTTCGTACCGCTGACCCAGTTGCGGCAGTTCCCCCAGAACACCGTGATCGACGCGCTCAAGGGAACGCTCAAGCTGATCACCGCCGCCGGTGGTCATCCGACCGCTGACGTGGCGGCCAAGTCCAAGAAGGGCAAGGGCAAGAAGGGGAAGGTGAAGACCCAGACCGGCAACTTCGGCGGCGCGGTCTTCAAGATCTCCCAGGCCGGCAGCGGCCTGGCCACCCTCGCCCTGGTCGAGAGCGCGTTCAAGGGCGCGCCCTCCTTCGCCGAGTGCAAGGGCGGCAAGAAGGCGGCGGACGTCATCGCCACCGCCGCCTCCAGCAAGACCCTTCAGCTGCTGCACGCCACCGCCAAGGGCAAGTTCAAGACCAAGGGCAAGTACGCCGCCGCAACCGTCCGAGGCACCAAGTGGACCACCGCCGACCGCTGTAACGGCACCCAGGTCCACGTGATCACGGACTCTGTGTCTGTGACGGACTTCGTCCATCACAAGACGATCATCCTGCACGCCGGCCAGACATACCTGGCCAAGAAACCGTAGGTGGGCCTGCTGTCGAAGTGAGTGAAGTGAGGGGACGGTTCTCGAGATCGGTCCGGTGTGCCGGCGGACTGATCGGTTTCGCGATATCGCTGCTGCTGCTCGTCGCGCCGGCGGCCTGGGGGTCGACGCCGTTCGTCGACATCCACTCGGCCGGGCCGCTCAGCGATATCTACATCGGTAATGACCTGAGTTGCCAGGTCCGGAGCGGCGGGTTCTCGAGTACGGAGTTCTTCCCCAATGCCGCGGGGCCCGGCGACTGCGGGACGTTCTGTGTTCACCGGCTCGGACGACAATCTCAGGAGATCGAGGGTCCTGACTTCGCCAACCATGCCGGCGGTACGCACACGACCAGCAACTTCTGGGCCACGGAGGTGCCTTACACCCCCGTAAGCCAGACAGCGACCGGGTGGGCACGCCCGCGAGCCCATACCGGGTCACGACGGTCGTCACGGCGAGCGATCCAGACCCTTCCGCTGGCGGGCCAATCGTCTACCAGATAACCGAGGTTGACAGCTACGTCCTGGGCAACGACTTCTACCGCAGCGACGTCACAGTCAAGAACATCGGAAGCTTCTCGCCGGACGCCCAGCAAACGCTCTACCACGCGGCGGATTGCCAGCTCCGCGGGTCGGACACGGGCTTCGGCAGTAGCGAGCCACCTCTGCGGCGCCACGGTCGTCGGCGTGTCCTGCACGCTGGCAGCCAATAACGACCAGGTCCGCGAGGGGCTTGCCGCGGTCAGCTCAGGCGCATTCTCGGGACGAAACATCAGTCCCGGCCGTCTGGCAGGACCTTTCCGACAACAGGCTCCCGGGCTCGTGCGAGAGTTGCCAAGACAACGTAGACAACGCCACCTGGTCGGGTGGACGTTGAACAGCCTTGACCCTGGCGACTCGCAGACGTTGTCGTTCAACACCGTGATCGCCGACACCGTCCCAACCGGCGGTCTCTCGTTCTCGGGTCCCGCCGGCTCAGCCGTCGGCGGCACGGTCGCGACCATCAAAGACCCGAATACGAGCGCGACCCCGAGCGCTTATTCGGCCACGATCAACTGGGGCGACGGCAGCTCGTCCGCGGGCACGATCACGGGCGGCAACGGAACGTTCAACGTCACCGGCAGCCACCCCTACGCAGCGGGCGGCACCTACCCGGTCGCGGTCACGATCACCTCGGTCGGCACGAGCCAGGGCAGCTCGACCGTGAACGACTCGGCCACGATCACCGCAGCGCCCACTCCGGTGACGACCGCCAAGCCGACCGTCACGGCCACGAGCGCCGGTTTCTCCGGGACCGCCAACCCGAACGGTCTGCCGACCACGGCGGCCTTCCAATACGGCCTGGATCCGAAGTACACGGGCGGCGGGCCCGTCGTGTACACGAACTCGACTCCCGCCCAGTCCATCGGCGCCGACTTCGCGAGCCACTCCGTGACCGCGTCGGTCACCGGGCTCGTCCCCAACGCGGTGTACCACGTGCGGCTGGTGGCCACCAACAGCGCCGGAACCTCGGTGGGCCCGGACGTGACGTTCACGACCGCTCGGGGCGCCGCGCCCAGTCCCCCTACGTTGGGGAAGACGTTCAATGTCTCGCTGGTGAGCGGGCAGGTGCTGATCAAGCTCCACGGCGTGTTCGTGCCGCTGACCGAGCTCTCCCAGATCCCCAAGAACACGGTGATCGACGCGCTCCACGGAACGCTGAAGCTGACCACCGCGGGGGGCGGCCCGAGCCCCGCCCACGACGCCGCCGCCAAGAAGGGCAGGAAGCCCAAGAAGGTCAAAACCCAGACCGGAACCTTCGGTGGCGCGGTCTTCAGGATCTCCCAGGCTCACAACGGCCTCGCGACGCTCTCCCTGGTCGAGGGGGCGTCGTTCAAGCGCGCTCCCACCTACGCCACATGCACGGCGCACAAGGCCACCGACGCGACGATCGCGTCGAGCAAGACGCTCCAGCTGCTGCATGCCAGCGCCCACGGGAAGTTCCGCACCAAGGGCCGCTACAGCGCCGCCACCGTCCGGGGCACCAAGTGGACCGTCGCCGACCGTTGCGACGGGACCCTGACCCACGACATCACCGACTCGGTCGCGGTGACGGACTTCGTCCGCCACAAGACCATCGTCCTACACGCCGGGCAGAGCTACCTGGCCAAGGTACCGAAACGGAAATGAGGTACGGATGCTCGCGCTCGACGTTCGCGTAACCCGGCGACTGATCGCCGCGGCCGCCGCCGCCATCATCCTTCTGGCCATCCCCCAGGTCGCGCACGCCCAGGCGCCTGGGTCGCTGGCCGAGCTCGGCTGCATCCAGGCGCCGGCCGAGTCCAGCGAGTGCCCGAGCAACGGTGACGGCGATGGCCTGAGCAACTCATCGGACGTGGCGGTCAGCCCGGACGGCCAGAACGTCTACGTGGCGGGCAGCACTGATGACGCAATCGCTGAGTTCACGCGCAACGCCGACGGCACGCTCACCCAACTCGCCTCGCCGAACGACTGCATCGCCGACCCGAGCAACGACGGCAGCTGCTCCGAGAGCTCTACCGCGCCCGGCCTGATCGATCCGCTGTCGATCGTGATCAGCCCGGATGGGGACAACGTTTACGTGGCGGCCCAGGACTCCGAGGGCAACGGGACGATCGCGGAATTCACCCGCAACGACGACGGATCGTTGACGCCGATCTCCGGTCATGACTGCATCGCGGAGAACATCAACGAGACCGACGAGACCTCGCCCTGTGACGACCAGACCGCCTTCGGGATCCAGCATTCGGGGGTGAACGCGACGGTCCCAGCGGTCCAGCTGGCCATCAGCCCCGACGGCAATAACGTGTACGCGGTCGACGAGCCGAACGAGGACGTCGCTGTGTTCAACCGCGCCGCGGACGGCTCGCTGAGCCAGCCCGATGCAGCCGACGACTGCATCGCGGACACGACCACCGAGAGCGAGTGCGGCAACAGCGCGACCGGCATATCCAACGCCACCGGCGTCGCGGTCACGCCCGACGGCAAGAACGTCTACACGATCGGCTTCCAGGGTGGCAACGAGAACGGGACGATCGCGGAGTTCACGCGCAACGCGGACGGATCGCTCACGCAGCCCGCCAGCCCGGCCAACTGCGTCGAGCCGGAGGGGGACGATGTCGGCTGCGGCACCACCGCGATAGGAGTCGTGGGCATCGCCGGACTCGTCGTCAGCCCGGATGGCCGCAACGTCTACACGGCGTCCGAGACGTTCGGCGGGCCGATCGCCGAGTTCTCCCGCTCGGCCGACGGCGCGCTGAGTCAGCTCCCTGCTCCGAACGACTGCTTCCAGGAGGGCGGCAACTTCGGCTGTTCCCAGACCGGCATCGGGATCGCGAGTGGCTTCAGGCTCGCCATCAGCCCGGACGGCGCATCGGTGTACGCCGCCGCCCCGGACAACACGTGCAGCGGGGGCTGCTCGGACGTCGCCGAGTTCGCCCGCAACGCGGACGGATCGCTCACCGAGCTGGCCAGCCCGGACATGTGCATCCAGGACGCCAGCCAGGAGGGCAGCGAGTGCCCCGGAAACGAGAATGGCGCCGGGCTTGGCGGAACCGGAATCGCCGTCTCTCCCGACGGCGCCAGCCTGTATGTCACCGGTGGCGATAACAACGACATAGCGGCGTTCGCGCGGACGCCGGTGAATCACACGCTCACGGTGTCGCTGGCCGGATCGGGAAGCGTTGCCGTGTCCGACGGGACGCACACGGTCACCTGCTCGCAGAGCTGCTCGCAGACGTACACAGCGAACACGCCGCTCACGCTCACCGCGTCGCCCGGATCGGGCTTCACGTTCGCCGGCTGGAGCGGGGCCTGCTCGGGCACCGGCGCGTGCCAGGTGACGATGAGCGCTGACACCGCGGTGACGGCCACATTCAGTGGCGGTCCTGCCGCCCCTGGCCCAGTGCTGACCGGGGCACCGACCACGGTGACCGACTCTGGCGCGGGCCTGCAGGGCTCGGTGAATCCGGAGGGGCTGCCGACCACGGTCTTCTTCCAGTACGGACTGGACAAGCGCTACAGCCAGGTGGGGGCGTCAGGCCCGAACTACACCCAGCAGACGCCGTCCCAGTCGATCGCAGCAGACTTCTCAGACCACGTGGTCGGGCCGGTCACCGTGTCTGGATTGGTGCCCAACGCGCTCTACCACGTCCGCCTGGTCGCGACCAACAGCGCTGGCACCACGTTCGGACAGGACGCGACGTTCAAGACCGCGCTGGCCCCCGCACCGCCACCTCCGACCCTCGGTCAAACCTTCAACCTCGCGCCGGTCTCCGGGCTGGTGCTGGTCCTCATCCACGGCCATCTCGTGCCGCTGACCCAGCTCGAGCAACTCCCGCTGGGGGTGGTGATCGACAGTCTCCACGGTACGTTCAAGCTGATCACGTCGGGCGGCAGCGGCGGGACGGCCTCCGACGCGGCCGCCAAGGGCAAGCGGGGCAAGACCCAGACCGGGTCATTCGGTGGCGCGGCCGTGCGCCTGCACCAGGTCAAGGGCGGCCCGAACAGCGGGCTGACCACTGTCATGATGGTCCTGGGCGCATTCAAGGGCGCCCCGCGCCAGGCCCTCTGCAACGCTGGCGCCGCCGGCGACGCCCACGCCGCTAAGGCCGAGCAAGACGCTCCAGCTCCTGCACGCGAGCGCCAAGGGCAAGTTCCGCACCAGCGGCCGCTACAGCCGCCGCGACCGTCCGCGGCACCAAGTGGACGATCGCCGCCCGCTGTGACGGCACCCTCGTCCGCGACATCACGGACTCGGTCGCGGTCAGCGACTTCGTCCGCCACAGGACGATCATGCTCCATGCCGGCCAGAGCTACCTCGCCCCGGGCCCACGGAAGCAGCGATGAGCAGGTCGGCGGGACGCTGCGGAGCTATCGGGAGGAATTGTTGACTTCGCCTGGGTGACAGCCGGTAGCGTGAGGACCTGAAGCGGAGTGCCGCGGCCGGGGAGTGGGGTGTCGGGACGGCGCTCGCGTGGTGCGATGAACTTGGATCGGGGCTGATAGGTTTACGCAAGACGGCGCAACGCGAAAGCGCGCACGGCCAGGTCGTTTGCGCCTGCCGGCTCGGCCTCCTGACGATCACGGCGCTTGTCGTCATGGGCGCCGTCGGCGGAGTCGCGCAGGCCTCGTCGGTCAGCAACGTGAGCAGTCGACAACACACCCCCCTCTGGCGGCTGCCGGGTGCCCGACGGCTCACGATTGGGCTCACGGTCTACCTCGGCGAAGTCCGGCGGCGACGCCTGTCGAGCACGGCCAAGGTGACAGATCACGATCGATTTCCCCGGCTGGCACCGAGCCCTGAGCACGATCGACGCCTCGACCGTCACGGACGGCACGACCCTGCACAAGGTCGGGTTCTGCTTCTCGAGCGCACCACCACCCTGACCTGCGCGCTCAACGGCGGCCAACGATCCCCGCCGGGCGACGGCGTCAGCGTCGAGCTCGACGGGGTGATCAACCCGCCCGCCGGAACAGTCGGGCTGAACCTGGTGACGATCTCGGACCACCAGACACGCTGGTCAGCCCACCACCTACACGATCGGAACGCCGCCGGTGAGCAAGCTTCCTAGCCAACGGCCGGCGTCTCCGACCCTCGCGGGGCGGCCGGAGCTCGCACCATGTACACGATTGGGTTCAAGACCTCGGCCACGGGCGGGACGTGTCGAGCACGGCCAACAGCAAGATCACGATCAAGTTCCCGGCGGACACGACTCGGGCAGATCGACGCCGGCGCCGTCAGGGACGGCACCACCAGATCAGGCGGGTACTGCTTCTCGAGCAGCACCACCACCCTGACCTGCGCGCATCTACGGCGGCCAATCGATCCCCGCCGGGGACAGCGTCAGCATCGAACTCGATGGGGTAGAACCAACCCACCAACGACCGGAACAGTCGCGCTGAATCTGGCGACGACCTCGGACACCACACCCAGCGCGACCCAATCCACAACACTTACACGATCGGACGCCAGCCGTGACAAGCTGTCGCCAGCCGACGGTGGCGTTCTCCTCACGCCGCCGTGGGACGGCCGCGACGAACTCGCGACGATGTAACTGACCGGGTTCAAGACCTCGACCACGGGCGGGACGCTGTCGGGCACGCGCCAGGAGCAAGATCACGATCGAAGTTCCCCGTCCGGGACCGGGTTCTGGGCACGATCGACGCCGCGCGGTCGAGGGACGGCACGACCAGGTCAGGCGGGAACTGCTTGCGAGATCCTCGACCACCGTGACCTGCGGCATCTTCGGCGGCACCACGATCAACGCCGGGGACACCCTGACCCTCGAACTCGACGGCGTGACGAACCCCTCCACCCAATCGACCGGCAACACCGTCTCTGTCTCCACCACCTCCGACAACTCCAGCGCGACCCAATCCACCAACACCTACGCGATCACCAACGCCCAGTCGGTGAGCAATGTGTCGGTGACCAACGTGCCGGCGGCGCCGACGCCGGGTGGGACGACCGCGACGAACGCGCCGACGGTGTATCTGACCACGTTCAAGACCTCCACCACGGGTGGGATGTCGGGCAGCGCCGGGAGCAAGATCACGATCGTGTTCCCGTCCGGGACCGGGTTCGGGCAGCTCACGAACGCCGGCGCGGTGAGGGACGGCACGACCCTGGTCGGCGGGAACTGCAGCGAATCCTCGACCACCGTGACCTGCGGCATCTTCGGCGGCACCACGATCAACGCCGGGGACACCCTGACCCTCGAACTCGACGGCGTCACGAACCCCTCCACCCAATCGACCGGCAACACCGTCTCTGTCTCCACCACCTCCGACAACTCCAGCGCGACCCAATCCACCAACACCTACGCGATCACCAACGCCCAATCCGTCAGCAACGCCAGCGTGACACTGAGCAACAGCGCGGCGGGAGCGACCGGTATCACCTACAAGACGACGTTCACGACGTCGTCCACCGGTGGGATGTCCGGCTCCGCGGGGAGCAAGATCACGATCGTGTTCCCGTCCGGGACCGGGTTCGGGCAGCTCACGAACGCCGGCGCGGTGAGGGACGGCACGACGCTGGTCGGCGGGAACTGCAGCGAATCCTCGACCACCGTGACCTGCGGCATCTTCGGCGGCACCACGATCAACGCCGGGCACACCCTGACCCTCGAACTCGACGGCGTCACGAACCCGTCGGCGCAGTCCACCACCGACACGGCCGCGGTCTCGACGTCTTCGGACCGCGGGACCGTCAACTCGAGCCCATACACGATCGGCAGCGGCCCCCCGCCACCGACCGTCACCGGCGTCAGCCCCTCATCAGGCACCACGGCCGGCGGCACCACGGTGACGATCTCCGGCACCAACCTAACGGGCGCGACCGCGGTCCACTTCGGACCCAGCGCCGCAACGAACGTGGCGGTCAACGGCGCCGGCACGCAGATCACCGCGACCTCGCCTCCCGGAACGGGAACGGTGGACGTGACGGTCACGACGGCCGGCGGCGGAACGAGCCAGACCGGCGCCGCGGACCGGTTCACCTACGTCGCACCACCTCCGCCACCGCCACCGAGCTCGCCGCCCGCCGTCGCTGGCGGGGCCCCCACGACAGCCACCGGCACCGGCGCCACTCTCTCGGGCACGGTCAATCCGGAGAGCCAGGCGACCACGACGTTCTTCGAGTACGGCATCGATCCGAGCTTCCGCGGTCCCGGCGCCTCGACGACCCTCTACGACCAGTCCACGCCGGCGCAGCAGCTTCCCGCGAACTCGGCGGCGCAGACCGTGTCAGCCTCACTGACCGGGCTCGTGCCGGGGGCGCTCTACCACGTGCGCCTCGTCGCGACCAACGGAGCCGGCACGACATTCGGTCCCGATCAGACCTTCACCACCGCGAAGGCGGCCGCGCCACCGCCGCCGGTTCTGGGCCATAGCGAGAACGCGCAGCCCGTCAGTGGAACCGTGTTCATCAGGCTGGCGTCGGGGCAGTTCGTCAAACTCACCGGCGCGCAGCAGATCCCGTCGGGCGCGGTGGTCGACGCCCTCCACGGCACGCTCAAGATCACGACCGCGCTACCCGGCGGCGGCGCGCACGATGCGGCGGCCAAGGGCAAGAAGCCCAAGCCGAAGGCCAAGACTCAATCGGGCGACTTCGGCGGCGCGATCTTCAAGGTCACGCAGGCGGGCAACGGCCTGACCAGCCTGTCGCTGGTCGAAGGAGCGTTCAACGGCGCGCCGTCGTACGCGCTCTGCCAGGCGCACAAGTCGACCGACGCGACGATCGCCTCGAGCAAGACTCTCCAGCTCCTGAAGGCGAGCGCCCACGGCAAGTTCCGCACCAAGGGCCGCTACGCCGCCGCCACCGTCCGCGGCACCGTCTGGACCGAGGCCGACCGCTGCGACGGAACCCTGACCCACGACATCACCGACTCCGTCGCGGTCACCGACCTCGTCCGCCACAAGACGATCATCCTGCACGCCGGCCAGAGCTACCTGGCCAAGGCGCGCAAGTAGGGCCAGGCAGGCCGCAAGGGCGGCGGCCTAGCCGCCGTTCATGTGAAAGGACTCAGAACGACCAACGTGGGGGAATGACGTGAACCGGGACCGGATCAGGCACGGATTGCTCGCGCCGATGCTGACGACGCTGCTCGTCCTCGTCTCGGCGGCGGCCGCCCAGGCGGCGACGATCAATGTGAACACCACGTCGGACGCCGCGGCAAACGCCAACGAGTGCTCCGGCGTCGCGGGGGACTGCTCGCTGCGCCAGGCGGTCGACAAGGCGAACTCGGGCGACACGATCCAGCTTGGCTCGGGCGTGTACAGCCTCACGCAGGGCAGCGACATCGAGATCGCAAAGTCGGTGGCGCTCGCCGGTGTCGGGGTCGGCAGCACCTCGATCGACGGCTCGCAGAACACCAACGGCGGCGCCGTCGGGATCCACCGAATCCTCCGCGTCGACGGTGCCACCGTCACGATCCAGGACCTGACCCTTACCGGCGGCGACGACGGAGCCGACGAGGCCCCGTGCGGCAATCCCTGCCTCACGCTCAATCTGAACGGCGGCGGCGCCGTGTTCGACAACGGCAGCCTGGTCCTCGACAACGTAGCCTTCGAAAACGACCGGGCGCCGGTCGGTGGCGCCGTCAGTACCGGCGGCGACAGCGGGACGCTGACCATGACCGACGTCTCGTTCACGGGCGGCGGCGGCAGCATCGGAGGCGCCCTGTTCACCCATGGTGGCACCGTGAACGGCAACGGGGTCACCTTCGAGGACAACGGCAACGGCACCTTCGACGGCGGGGCGGCTTATCTCGCCGGGGGCGCCGTCACCCTGACCAACGCGACCATCGTGGGCAACGGCTGGGCCGCGAGCTTCGGTGGCGGGATCGACAACGCCGGCGCGAACCTGACGCTCAGCAACGACACCTTTTCGGGCAACGTGCGCGGTTCGATCGAGACCGACAATGGAAGAACCACCACGGTCGCCAACACGATCATCGGCGCCGGCTTTTCCGACAACGCCGACCTCGCCTGTGTCGCCGCCGGCAAGGGCAACGATGCCAGCTCCACTACCTCGGCCGCGATCACGAACGACCTCGGCAACAACATCGACGAGGACGGCTCGTGCAACCTGACGAAGAGCACCGACTTCTCGGACGTCGATGCGCACCTCGCCCCGATCGCGGACAACGGCGGTCCGACGCGCACCCAGGCGCTACTCCATGGAAGCCCGGCAATCGGTGACGTGAACACGACCGACTGCCCGTCGACCGACCAGCGCGGCACCTCCCGGCCGTCCACGGGGTGCGACATCGGCGCGTTCGAGGCGGTGCTGCTCGGGCCGCCCACGGCGTCCACCGGTGACGCGGAGAACATCACGGATTCGAGCGCGGACCTGTCGGCAACGATCAACCTTCACGGCGAGGCCGGCGGATTCCACTTCCTGTACGGCACCTCACCCGGCGACCTGTCGAACAGCACCGACGTGGCGGCCGCCGGCGTCGTCTCGAGCGACACGCCCCAGACCGAGACGCTCTCGGGCCTGACCCCCGACACGACCTACTACTACCTCGCCGCGGCCGACAACGCGACCACCTCGACCACCGCGTCCACCGCCCAGTCGTTCAAGACCCTACCCGGGCCGCCGGTCATTCAGAACGTCAGCGTCGACTCGATCACCGACACGACCGCAGCCGTCCATTTCTCGATCAATCCTCAGGGATCGGACACGACGTACTTCGTCGAGTACGGGCCCGACCCCAACAACTACGCTCAACAGACCCAGCCCGTCGATGTCGGCACCGCGCCGGGCTTCGTCGATAAGACGGTCGACCTCACGGGGCTTGACCCGGGCAGCACGACCCATTTCGACATCGTCGCGAGCAACGACGTCCAGCAGAATGTCGACAGCGGCGACGGCTCGTTCAATACCCTGCAGCAGATCCAGGGGACCGCTGGCCAGTCGGTGACGCTCAGCGACGGCGGAGACACGTTCGCCTGCCCAAGTCAGGCCGGAACGACGGTCGACTGGGGTGATGGCAGCAGCGACACCGGCGCACAGATCCAATGCAGCGACGACGGCGAGGACGGAACCGACTTCACGCTGAGCGACAGCCACATCTACGCCACTTCCGGCGACTACGAGATCACGATCAACTATTCGGACCTGGGCGGCGAGACCGACGAGGTCGCCGACATCTCCGCGAATAACGATGGCCTGACTAACACCATCCTGCCGACGATCTCCGGAACCCCCCAGCAGGGCCAGAAGCTCACCACGACCCACGGCACCTGGGAGGGCGACGCCGAGGCCTACGGTTACCAGTGGCTGGACTGCGACGCGAACGGCCAGAACTGTGTGAACACCGGCACCAACGCCAACACGTACACGCTCACATCGAGCGACGTCGGCCAGACGATCCGCGTGATCGTCACGGCGAGCAACGACGGTGGGCCGTCGGAGGCCCTCTCGGGCCCGACCGATGTGGTGACCGCCGCAGGCTCGCCGCCACCGAGCTCGCCGCCCCCGAGCTCGCCGGCACCGAGCTCGCCGCCTGCGGCGGAGCCGACGGTCGGCGCGGCCAGCGCCCAGACGGTGACGGTCACGAGCGCCGGCTTCTCGGGCTCGGTGTCCCCGAACGGGCTGCCGACGCAGGCGTACTTCCAGTACGGCCTGGACCCGAGGTATTCGGGTGGCGGACCGATCGTCTATGACCATTCGACGCCGGCGCAGTCGGTCGGTAGCGACTTCTCGAGCCACAGCGTCGGTCCGGTTTCCATCTCCGGCCTGCTGCCGAACGCGCTCTACCACGTACGCCTGGTCGCGAGCAACAGCGACGGCGCGACGTTCGGACCCGACGTGACCTTCACCACGGCGGCCGCGCCCGCACCGAGTGCTCCGATCCTCGGCAAGTCGGTCAACGTGACCCCGGTTAGCGGCGTTGTGCTGATCAAGATCAACGGCAGGTTCGTGCCGCTCACCGGCGCGGATCAGATTCCTTCCGGCTCACAGATCGACGCGCGCCACGGTTCGCTCGAGTTGATCACGTCGAACGGGCAGAAGGGCAAGACCCAGCACGGCACATTCGGCGGGGCGATCTTCAAGCTCACCCAGGAGCGCTCAGGCCCGAACAAGGGCCTGGTCACGCTCGCCCTGCTCGAAGGGGCGTTCGAGGGCGCACCGTCCTACGCGCTCTGCCAGGCGCACAAGTCGACCGACGCCACGATCGCCTCGAGCAAGACGCTCCAGCTCCTGAAGGCGAGCGCCCACGGCAAATTCCGGACCAAGGGCCGCTACGCCGCCGCCACTGTGCGCGGCACCGTCTGGACCGAGGCCGACCGCTGCGACGGAACGCTGACGCACGTGATCACCGACTCCGTCGCGGTCACCGACCTCGTCCGCCACAAGACGATCATCCTGCACGCCGGCCAGAGCTACCTGGCCAAGGCACACAAGTAGTGGGCGCAGGGATAGGCAGGGATTGTTGACTTGGGGTTTCCGGCGCGATACCGTCGCCAGTGGATCAGCGGGCTTGCCCGGGGACGGATCTCGGGCCGGGTCACAAGAGGGGCAAACGAAGGGACCGTGGGGTGGCTAACGCAGGATCGGGGCTCTTGAAGCACGCGTTAACCGTCGTGCGCGGCGGCCCGCGCGGGCGGCGAATCGCGACGATTTTGACGTGCTTGTTGCTGGCCGGCGTCGGCTTCGCCGCGACGGCCCAGGCCGCGACGTACACGGTCGGCGTCACCAGCGACTCGACCGGGACCTGCAGCGCCCCGTCGAGCGGGAAGTGCTCGTTGAGGCAGCTCATCAACTACGAGAACGGGCTCACGAGCATTCCCAACCCCACGGACACGATCGTCGTCCCGACCGGGGGCTATTTCCTCTCGAACGGGCAGCTCCGCATCACCGAGAACGTCAACATCGCCGGCGCGGGGGCGCAGTCTGTGGAGATCGACCAGGACACCCAGGCGCAGGCCGGCGGTGCCACCGCCTTCCGCGTCTTCGACATCGCCGGCAACGCGAAGGTCAACGCCGATCCGACCGTGACGATCTCGGGCGTGACCATTGCCCTCGGCAGAGCCGACTCGAGCAACGGCTTCTACGGCGGCAACGTGCTCAATCAGGCGAATCTGACCCTGAGCGAGGACGCGATCGAGGACGGCGGAACCACCTCTGGCTCGGGCGCGGGGATCTCCAACGACGGCGGCAACCTCACGCTGACCCATTCCCTGGTCTACAACAACACGAGCACGGCGCCGAACGGCGGCGGCGACTCGGGCGGCATCATGAACTACGGCGACGACTCGGTCGGGGCCGCAACGCTCAAGATCGACAACTCGACGATCGTGGACAACACCTCCGCGCTCGGTGGCGGCGTGTTCAGCTGGTGCGCCGGCGCGAACAGCGAGTGCTCCACGACCGGGGCGACCAACACCACGACGATCACCAACTCGACGATCGCGTTCAACAACGGTGGATCGCGCGGGAGCACGGGCGGCGGCCTGCTCGCAAACCAGGGAACGATCTCGGTGGCGAACTCGATCGTCGCCGACAACACAGTGATCAATCCGACCACCGGAGGTCAGACGCCGTCCAACTGCGGCGGCGCGATCACGTCGCTCGGCGACAACCTCGAGACGGCCACGGACTGCGGCTTCACGGCCAGCGGTGATATCCAGAACACCGACCCCGGCTTCCTTACGGGTGGCCTTCAGTTCCACGGCGGCAACACCGAGACCTTCGCCCTGTCGGGGACGAGCCCCGCGGTTGACGCGGTCCCCGCGGCCAACCAGAGCTGTGCGGGCACCGACCAGCGCGATGTCGCGCGACCGCAGGGCACCGGATGCGACATCGGCGCCTTCGAGCTGTACCAGCCGGTCGAGGGGCAGCAGTTCACAACGGTCGTGGGCCAGGTCTCGGGCACGTCGGTGTCGATCAACTGGGGCGATGGCACCTCCTCGGCGGGCACGACCGATTCGCTCGGACAGGTCACGGGCACGCACACGTACGCGGAGGAGGGCATCTACCACGCCGCGATCAACTACAGGAACAGCGACGGCATCAGCAGCAACGAGCCGTTCGACGTCAAGGTCCTCGACGCCCCCCTGACCTCGACGCCGGCTCCCGATCAACGCCGTGGCCACCGTCTCGTTCAGCGGCCCGGTGGCGACATTCACCGACGCCGACCCGAACGGCACGGTCTCGGACTACTCGGCAACCATCAGTTGGGGCGATGGAACCCGCTCGGCCGGCTCGATTGCCACCAATCCGAGCGGCGGGTTCGTAGTCAACGGCACCCACACGTACAGCGCGGCCGGCGGCTACAAGACGGTGGTGACGATCAGCGATGTCGGGGGCGCCGGCACCACCGCGCACGGCACCGCAACGGTCAAGCCTCCGCCACCGAGCGTGTCGAGCGTGAGCCCGTCCGCTGGGCCGACGGCCGGCGGCACCGGGGTGACGATCAACGGCGCCAACTTCACGAACGCCACCGCCGTCAACTTCGGGAACACGGCCGCGACCTCGTTCACCGTGAGCGGAGACAGCCAGATCACCGCGACCGCTCCGGCCAAGTCGGCGGGCACCGTCGACATGACCGTCGACCACGCCGAGCGGCACGAGTACGACGTCGTCGTCTGACATGTTCACCTTCGAGGCGCCTCCGACCGCCCAGATCACGAGCCCGGCGAACAACCAGACCTACAACCTGAACCAGATCGTGTCGACCGCCTTTTCCTGCAGCGAGGGCGCCAGCGGACCAGGCATCCAGTCGTGCGTTGACTCGAACGGAGCCTCGAACCCCACCGGGACGCTCGACACCACGACAGCCGGCTCGCACACCTACACGGTCACCGCCACCAGCAAGGACGGCCAGACGGGCACGGCGACGCGCCATTACACGGTCGCCGCGCTCCCGGCCGTGACGATCGCATCGCCAGCCGGCGGCCAGACGTACAACCTCAACCAAACGGTGGCGACGACGTTCTCGTGCCTCGAGGCCACCGGCGGCCCCGGCATCCAGACCTGCAAGGACTCAAACGGCGCGTCGAACGGCACCGGCACCCTCGATACGAGCACCGCCGGACCGCACACCTATACGGTCACCGCCACCAGCAAGGACGGACAGACGCGCAGCAAGTCAATCAACTACACCGTGATCGGGCCGCCCACCGCCACCATCATCTCGCCGGCCGAACAACCAGACCTACAACCTCGGCCAGAACGTCGCGACCACCTTCTCATGCACCGAGGCCAACGGCGGGCCAGGTATCCAAACGTGCAAAGACTCGAACGGCGCGTCGAACGGCGCCGGCGCGCTCGACACGACCACGACGGGTTCTCACGACTACACGGTCACCGCCACCAGCAAGGACGGGCAGGGCGGCACGGCCACGATCCACTACACCGTCGCAGCCATGGCTCCCCCCACGGTCGCCGGGGGCGCGCCCACGACCACGGCCGCCACCGGCGCGGCGCTGTCGGGCACCGTCGACCCGGAGGGCAGTCCCGCGCAGGCGTATTTCCAGTACGGCCTGGATCTGAGCCAGCGCGGCCCCGGCGCCGACACCACGCTCTATGACCATTCCACTCCGCCCCAGACGGTCGGGTCGGACTCGACCATCCACACCATCACTGCATCCCTGACCGGCCTGATCCCCGGCGCGCTCTATCACGCGCGCCTCGTGGCGACCAACGGCGCCGGCACCACCTTCGGGGCCGATCAGACGTTCAGCGCGGCCGCGGCGGCTCCGCCCAAGCCGCCCGTGCTCGGACAGTCCGAGGACGCGAAGCCCGTCACCGGCACGGTGTTCATCAAGAGCCCGTCCGGCCAGTTCATACCGCTTACCGGCGCGACCCAGATCCGGACCGGCGCGGTCATCGACGCCCTCCACGGATCGCTGCAACTGCTCGCCGCCGTCGGCAAGCACAAGACCGACCACGGCACCTTCGGCGGTGCGATCTTCAAGCTCACCCAGACCCGCCAGGGGCTGACCACCCTGGCGCTGGTCGAAGGAGCGTTCAAGGGCGCGCCCTCCTACGCGCTCTGCACGGCCCACCAGGCCAGCGACGCCACGATCGCCTCGAGCAAGACTCTCCAGCTCCTGAAGGCCAGCGCCCACGGCAAGTTCCGCACCAAGGGCCGCTATGCCGCCGCCACCGTCCGCGGCACCGTCTGGACCGAGGCCGACCGCTGCGACGGAACCCTCACCCACGACATCACCGACTCCGTCGCGGTCACCGACCTCGTCCGCCACAAGACGATCATCCTGCACGCCGGCCAGAGCTACCTGGCCAAGGCGCGCAAGCCGTAAGCTGCTCCAGCCACCGGCCGGGGGTGTCCCGGCGGCCGCACCGGGAAGGACTGGTTCATGCTCCGCTTGATCGGGCTGGTCGTGTCAATCGGTCTCGCCGACTCGCTGAACCCGAGCACGATCGCGCCCGGCCTGTACCTGGCGCTGGGCCGCCATCCGCGTCCCGGCTTGATCCAGTTCACCGCCGGAGTGTTCGCGGTCAACCTCCTCGGTGGCGCGATCATCGCGCTCGGACCGGGAGAGGCGCTGCTCGCGATCGTGCCCAAGCCGGACGCCACCGCCCGGTACATCGCCGAGACCGTGGCCGGCGTAGTCGTACTGATCGCGGCGGCGGTGCTGTGGCGCAGGCGCAAGAGCCTGGCCCAGCGCGAGCTTCCCACCTCCCAGACCCAGGGCCGCTCGGCGTTCCTGCTCGGCGCGACGATCGCCGTGGTCGAGCTGCCAACCGCCCTTCCCTACTTCGCGGTGATCGCGGCGGTAGTGGGCTCGGGGCTCAACCCGTTCCGGCAGCTGATCTTGCTCGCGCTCTACAACATCGCGTTCGTCCTGCCCCTGATCCTGATGATCCTCACGCTGATCTTCGCCCCGGAGCGGGCCGAGCGCATCCTGCGCCGCGCCCGCGACGTGCTCCAGCGCCGCTGGCCGGTGCTGCTGGCCGGCCTGGCGGTGCTGGCCGGCGCGTTCGTGACCGTCATCGGCATAACCGGCCTGGCCGGTCGCAGTCACGGCTCGGTTGGGCATCTGTCGCGCAAGCTCCGCCGCGCGATCACGCGCTGAGGCCGCTCCCGGGCCCCGAGCGCAGTACCATTCACACCACCTGACAACAGGGGTGCTGGCGGGAATAGCCGGCTGAGATAGCGCCCTGCGCAGTACATGCGGCCCGGCGCTGACCCTTCGAACCTGTGGGGTAATTCCCGCGAAGGGAGCGACAACCGAGATGATCGAGGCTCCGCTGAAGGAGCCTCGCGAGCTTAATGGCGAGGACTCGGTCCGCGTCGAGCTCGTGACCCGCGCCTTTGAGACACAGCGAGGCCGCGTCGAGGCCCTCGCCGGTATGACGCTGCGCGCCGCGCCGCGCGAGGTGGTCGCGGTGGTCGGACCGAGCGGCTGCGGCAAGACCACGCTGCTCGAGCTGATCTGCGGCCTGCAGCAGCCCAATTCCGGGCGGGTGCAGGCGGCCGCGGCCGCGCTCATGCCACAGCGCGACCTGCTCCTGCCGTGGCTGAGCGCGATCGACAACGCCGGGCTGGCCCTGCGCGCTCGCGGCACCTCGCGCGAGGATGCGCGCCGCGCGGCCGCCCCGTGGCTCGAGCGTTTCGGCCTGCGGCCGTTCGCGCACGCCCGGCCGGCCGAGCTGTCCGGTGGGATGCGCCAGCGCGTGTCCTTCCTGCGCACGCTGCTCGCCGGCAAGCCCGTGCTGGCTCTCGACGAGCCGTTCGCCTCGCTCGACGCGATCACTCGCGCAGAGATGCAGGGTTGGCTCGGCCACGTGCTCGACTCGGAGCCGCGGACGGTGATCCTGGTCACCCACGACGTGGAGGAGGCCGTGATCCTGGGCGATCGGGTGGTCGTGATGTCCCCCCGCCCGGGCCACGCCATCGCAGAGATCGAAGTGGCGCTCGCGAGGCCGCGCAAGCGCACGGACCCCGCCGTGGTCGAACTGCGCGAGCGCGCGCTCGCCACCCTGGGAGCGCAGACATGAGACGCGCGCTGAGGGCACTGCCCGCCGTGATCCTGGTGCTCGCCCTGATCGGCATCTGGGAGCTCTACGTCGATCTCAAGGGCCCGACCTTCTCACTGATCCTGCCGGCGCCCCACCAGGTGGGCAAGTCGTTGTACGAGGATCGCTCGCTCTTGTGGAGCAGCTTCCTGGTGACCGCACAGGAGGTACTGCTCGGCATCCTCGTGGCGACGGTGATCGGGGCGGTGCTATCGGTCGCGATCCACTTCTCACCCACGCTCCGCCGCGCCACCTATCCCTTGATCGTGGGATCGCAGGCCGTGCCCGTGGCGGTGTTTGCGCCCGTGCTCGCGTTCTGGCTGGGGTTCGGCATCTTGCCCAAGCTGGTCGTGGTCGCAGTCGTGTCGTTCTTCTCGATCGTCGTGACCACGACGGCCGGACTGGACGCCGTGGATCCCGAGCTGATCAAGCTGATGCGGACATTCGACGCCCCGCGGCTGCGCACGTTCCGGCACGTCGAGCTGCCATCGGCCCTCCCCAGCGTGTTCGCCGGGGCGAAGATCGCGGTGGCGGTCTCGGTGATCGGAGCCGTGTTCGCCGAATACACCGGCTCGAACTCCGGCCTGGGCTATGTGATCCTGGTGTCCGGACCACAACTCCTGGCGGCTCGCGCCGTCGCTGCGACGGTGATCCTGTCCGTGTTCGCGGTCGGGCTGTTCGCGGGGCTCGGGCTGCTCGAGCGACTCGCGCTGCCGTGGGTCTACCGCTCCGCCGAGGTCTCGCCATGAGGCGCGCGGCGATCCTGGGCCTGCTCGCCGTGCTCACGGGGCTGCTGCTGAGCGGCTGCGGCGAGAAGTCAGAGGCGGTCACCGGTGCGGCCCGGAGCACGCAGCAGTTCACGTTGATGCTCGACTGGACCCCCAACGCCGACCACGCCGGGATCTACCAGGCCCTGGCCGAGGGCGACTTCACCAAGGCGGACCTCGACGTGCACGTGCAGGTCCCCTCCGATCCGGCCACGCCGCTCAAGCTACTGGCCGCCGGCAAGATCGACGCCGCGATCTCTTACGAGCCCGAGGTGCTACTGGCCCGCAACCAGGACCTGCCGCTGGTGTCGGTGGCGGCGATCGTGCAGAAGCCGCTCACCTCGATCGTGTCGCTGGGCTCCAAGCACATCACCACCCCGGCCAAGCTCAAAGGCAAGCGCGTCGGGGACGCCGGGATCCCCTACCAGCATGCCTATCTGACCACGATCCTGGCCCAGGCGGGCGTGCCGCAGAGCTCGGTCAAGGAGATCAACGTGGGCGCCAACCTCGTGCCGGCCATGCTCTCGGGGCGGGTCGACGC
Organism: uncultured Solirubrobacterales bacterium; assembly: GCA_963834625.1. GTDB lineage: Bacteria > Actinomycetota > Thermoleophilia > Solirubrobacterales > Solirubrobacteraceae > Palsa-465. Next base: position 360,121 of record CAWICM010000004.1, read on the forward strand.
CACGCTGGGCGCGTTCTGGAACTACGAGGCGATCCAGCTGGCCCAGCTGCACAAGCACCCGAACGTCATCCACATGGAGCAGGTCGGCGTCCCCACCTATGACGAGCTCGTCGTGGTCGTGCGCAAGAACACCATCGTCAACCACCCCGACGTGGTCCGGCGCTTCGTCCAGGCCCTGGGCCGCGGCTACGAGGCGGTCCGTCAGAACCCGCAGGCGGCGGTCGCCAACCTGGTCCGCGCCAGCCCGGGCCTCGACCCCAAGCTCCAGCTGGCCAGCATCAAGGCCACCCTGCCCGTCTTCTTCCCCAGCGATTCGGCGGATCCCTGGGGCTGGCAGGACCCGAAGCAGTGGGCCGCCTATGGCCAGTGGATGCTGAGCCACCACCTGATCTCGGACCCCAACGCCGTCCTGGACGCCTCGACCAACGAGCTCTTGGCCGGACAGGGCTTGTAAGTCGGCTCTCACGACGCCGACCGATGATTTTTGGTCGGCGCGTCGGTCTGATCCCCTACGATGAGCCTCATGGCCCAGGTCGCGTCCCCCGAGCTCGAGCAGCGGCTCGAGCAGCATCGTTCGGAGCTGACCGGCTACTGCTATCGCATGCTCGGTTCCCCGTTCGAGGCCGAGGACGCCGTCCAGGACACGTTCCTGCGCGCCTGGCGTGGCTTCGATCGCTTCGAGGGTCGAGCGGCGTTTCGCTCGTGGCTCTACCGGATCGCCACCAACGTGTGCCTGGACATGCTGAACGGCCGCTCCCGCCGGGCCCGCCCGATGGACCTGGGCGGAGCCTCGGAGCCGGTGGAATCCAGCCTGAACGTGCCCGAGATCAGCTGGCTCGAGCCAGTCCCGAACAGCATGGTCACCGCCGAGGCGGACCCGGCCGAGCTCGCCGTCCAGCGGGACACCATCCGGCTGGCCTTCGTGGCCGCCCTCCAGCACCTGCCGGCCCGCCAGCGGGCGGTGCTGATCCTGTGCGAGGTGCTGCGCTGGAAGGCCAGCGAGGTGGCCGAGCTGCTCGACACCAGCGTCGCCTCGGTCAACAGCGCCCTCCAGCGCGCCCGAGCGACGATCGATGAGCGCGACATCGCCCCCACCGACGCGGTCGCGCCGATGGACTCCGAGCAGCGGGAGCTGCTGGCGCGCTACGTCGACGCCTTCCAGCGTTACGACCTTGATGCGCTCACCTCGGTGATCCGCGAGGACGCCACTCAGTCGATGCCGCCCTTCGACCTGTGGCTGTCGGGGCGCGACGACATCCTGGCCTGGTTCTTCGGGCCGGGCATCGGCTGTGCCGGCTCGAAGCTCATTCCGGTCGAGATGGCCAACGGCCAGGTCGCCTTCGGCCAGTACAAGCCGAGCGAGTCGGGAAGCGGCTACGACCCGTGGGCGCTCCAGGTGCTGGAGTTCGTGGACGGCAAGGTCGCGGAGTTCACGTTCTTCCTCTCCACCGAGCGGCTGTTCCCGCTGTTCGGGCTGCCTCCCCGCCTCGAGGCTTGAGCCTCTCGGCCCTGGCGCAGCGACGCCGCTAAACCTGACCGTCCGCTATGTCAGCGTAGGTAAAGCTATATTTGACCTATGCCTGACATCAGTGCCCTTCAGGCCGAGGCGTTCGACCAATCCGGCTACTTCACCGCGACCCAGGCACGCGCCCACCGCGTAAGCCGACAGCTGCTTGACCACTATGTGCGCACCGGACGGTTCGAGCGGGTCCGGCGCGGCCTATATCGAGTCAGCGGCTTCCCGAGCGAAGAGCACGACGACATCCGCGAAGCATGGCTCGCGGTCGGTCCAGACAAGGCTGTCGTCTCCCACGAGAGCGCACTCGTTCTGCACGATCTGAGCGACCACATCCCTAACGCGGTGCACGTCCTCGTGCACAGGCGCCACCGGGGCCTTCGCAAGCCGCCAGGCGTCGTGATCCACACCACCACTGACGACCAGCCCATTCCGACCGTCCGGCGCAACGGGATCGCTGCCACGGCACCCGCGCGGACGATCGTCGACGTCGCCGATCACGTGCAGCCTGATCAGGTCGCGCTGGCTATCCGACAAGCCCTGGCACGGGGCCTAACGACGCGCTGGCAGCTTGAGGAGGAAGCGGACCGGCAAGGGCGGCGAGCGACAATCGATCGGGTCCTCGGCGCGGCTGAGCGATGAAGTACGCCACGGCGACAGCGTTTCGCGCCGCGCTCGACGAGCGGCTCAAGACCGAAGCTGGGCGAACCGGCGTCGCGCTCGTGCGGCTCCGCAAGCGCGTGGCGTTTGAGCTCTTCCTACGCCGGCTCATCATCATCGCGCCCGGCAGGTGGGTCCTGAAGGGAGCGTTCGCACTCGACCTCCGCCTGGACGTACCCACGCGACCTACCAAGGACATCGACCTCGGCCGAGACGACAGCACCGACGCCGCGATCGACGACATGGTCGCGGTTCAGCAGCTTGACCTCGGCGACTACTTCTCGTTCCTCGCCACCCGAACCGACTTCTTCGAGGACACGGACGAGTTTGCCGCCGTTCGTTTCAACGTGCGTGCGGAGCTGGCCGGGCGAACATTCGAGCAATTCAGCGTCGACATCGGCTTCGCCGACCCGATCACCTGGATCCCCGACACCGTCACGACCTCAGACCTTCTCGCGTTTGCCGGGATCGAGCCGGTCGAGGTTCCCACCATGCCCATCGCCCAGCACCTCGCCGAGAAAGTGCATGCTTACACGCGGCTCTACGGCGAGATGCAGCGGGCGAGTTCGCGGCCGAAGGATCTAGTCGACATCCTCCTGATCGCGGCCACTGACGCGCTTGACGCGGCGGAACTGCGCGACGCTCTCGAGCGGACGTTCCGGACACGTGGACGACAAGCACTCCCTGTGGCGCTTCCCGAGCCGCCGAAGGAGTGGCAGCAGCCATTCCGGGCACTTGCGTCCGAACTCGGAGTCGCTGCGGACCTCCAGACCGCGTTCAGCGACACTTCCATGTTCCTCGACCCTGTCCTATCGAACACGGCGCAAGGCCGCTGGGACCCTCGGTCGCGAACATGGCAGGACGGCCGACGGAGCCGCTAACTGAGAGCCCCATCGCACCGACCCCACCCCGCTCCCCCGGCCTCAGGACGTCAGCACGTCCTCGAGTCCCATGAACGCGACCAGGCCGCACAGCTGATCCGACGCGCCCTGGAGGCGGATCAGGCAGCCGTGGCGCCGCGCGGCCAGCTGAAGGCGAGCGAGCGCGTCAACGGCCACCGCGTCAGCGGCGATCCCGGCCACGTCGCACAGCGCCACCGATGCGCCGGTGCGCTCGAGCAGCGCGCACACGCGATCGCACAGCGCCGGCAGGTCAGTGCGCTCGATCGGGCCCCAGATCGCGAACGTGATCGTGCTCGGCGGCGACGCGGCCATCCTCACAATGACTGCCGGCGAGGGCAAAAGTCATCGGAGCGGGCGCGATTCAGGCGGCGTGGCGACGGACCGCGTCGCGGAACCGGGCGGCGTCGCCGTCGCCAGGCTTGGTCGTCGCGATCCAGTCCTCGAGGGTGGCCACGAACCGCTCGGGCTCGTCGAGGTACGGAAAATGGCCGGCCGCTTCGAACAGCTCAAAGCGGCTGCCACTCACGAGCTTGTGGGCGCGCCGCCCGTGGCCGGGAGGGATGATCCGGTCGCGCGCACCCCACACGATCAGGAGGGGCAGCTCCTCGGCCAGGTACAGGCGGTCGAGCGCCTGTACCCGCTGTCCCCCGACATCGAGGCTGGCCCTCAGGGTCTGCACGAACGCGGCGCGGCTCTCGGGGTCGCCGAGCGAGGCATGACCGCGGGCAATCTCGATTGCGTCGTTGCCGAGCTGAATGCCGATCCGCCCCAACCCGCGGCCTACCACCCGGCCGCCGTCCAGCAGGCGGCGGCCGGCCAGAAACGGCAGGACCAGCTCCGAGCCTGGGAGCGTCGCCGCGCGCAGGAGGCCGTGCACGGTGCGGCCGAGTCCACCGCTCGAGACCAGGGCCAGGCGCTCAGTGCGCTCCGGGAACATGTAGGCGAACTGCATGGCCACCCCGCCCCCGAGCGAATGGCCAACGACCGTGACCCGCTCGAGCCCGAGCGAGAGCACCAGGTCGCGGATGCCCGAGGCGAAGGCCCCCATCGAGTAGTCGCCGCGGGGCTTGGCGCTCTGTCCGTGGCCGAGGAGATCGGGCGCGATCACGGTGTGATGGCGGGCCAGTTGCGGACCCACCGACTCCCACACCACCGACGACGAGGTGATGCCGTGGATCAGCACGATGGCCGGGCCGCTCCCGGCCAGGCGGTAGGCGACGCGGTGCCCGTGGATCGTCGTCTCTTGCAGCTCGAAGCTCATCCTGCGGGCTGGATCCTAGTGATCGGGGGCGCTACCCGGCGTGACCGTGCCGAGCGCGAGAGGTCGGCTTGCGCAGAACCAGCCGCACGGTGCGCACAACCGGGTGCCCGCCGCTCCCTGGCACGGTCACGCTGACGGTGATGCCGCGCGGCCCGGCAGCCCGCAGGGCAACCAGGAGCGCCCGGGAGAGCCGGACCCGCAGCGCGGCCGAGCCGCCGTCGGAGAGCCGGTAGCTCGCCGCGCCAACGCGGATCGTCCGCTTGAGATGACGTGCGCGGCCGTGGGAAGCTCCGGGCACGGTGCGGGTCAGGACGAGCCGGCCGGCACACTCACCCCCGGAGCAGCTCACCGCGATCGTGGCCACGCCACCGGCGGAGGCGCTGATCGGGGTGCGGATGCGGAGCGTGCCCTTGCCCGCGGCCGGCGATGCCGGGGGCGAGTTGACCGGGGCCGAGGGACCGCCCGTCACCGTGAACGAGGCCCTGCCCGAACTCGCGGCGTCGGCCCAATCACCGTCGAACGAGACGGTCAGCGGATACTGCCCGGCCCCCTCGTGCGGCGTGAGCGGGCAGGAGGCCGTGCCTGTGCCGTCGGTCCGGGCGGTGCAGCTCTCCCCGCCCGGCAGCGTGAAGGTCAGCGTCCGCGAGGCGAGCGGCTTCCCGCCGGCGCCCTGGAGCGTGGCGCCGACCTGGACCGGCTGTCCGGTCTGCCCGCCGGGCGAGGACACGCCCGAGATCTGCGTGGGCGCCTGCGGGCAGCTCAGCACGAGCTTGAGCCCGCTCACGGCCGGCGGGATCTGCATCGCCGGGCTCACCACGTAGTCGTTGCCCGGATTGCTCGGATCGGCGCAGCCGGCCTTCTCGGCCTGGATCTCGTAGTAGCCGGTCAGCACATCCCAGCCGAACTTGCCGTCGTCGCCCGTCACGTCAGGGTTGCGCCGGTTGCCGGGCGACATCAGCGGGGAGCCCTCCGGGACCGCGGTGAACGGCCCGTTCGCGTCGTCGGAGCGCAGCAGGGTGACGGTGGCACCCGGGATCGGATTGCCGTGGGTGTCGACCACGGTCCCGCTCGGGTCGATGTAGATGGTCAGCGACAGGGTCTTGTCGTCCGAGGAGTTCGGGCACGTGATGCTGATGGTCAGGGTCCCCTGCCCGTGCATCGGATAGACGGGCGGGATCGTGCCGGCGTAGTTGCCGCTTCCGGCGGGCGACTCGACCATCGTGCCGTTCACGGTCTGCTGCTGGTTGGTCTGCGTGTTCTCGGCCGTGAGGCTCCACGTCGCCTTTCCGCCCGGGCAGCCCCCCGAGTAGAAGATCGGGGTCGACTCCTGCCAGAAGATGACCGGAGTGCCGTCGGGATTGACGCTCACGCCGTCCACCGTGACGCCAGGCGGCGGCGGGGGTGGACCGGTGAGCGCGAAGTTGAGCGTGGTCGTGGAGGCGAAGTTGAGCAGCAGCGACTGCTCCTGGGGCTGCAGCGAGGAGCCCGTGGGCGGGGACGCGGTCACCGCATAGAAGGAGTCGGCCAGGCCGGCGATCGAGTAGTAGCCGGCCGCGTTGGTGGTCGCCAGCGTGCACGACTCGAGGGTCCCGCCCTGCTGGCAGGCCTGGATCAGCGCGCCGGCGATCGGGTCGGCCGGCGAGGCCGTGTCGGTGACCTGGCCGGCCAGCGTGTCCGGGCCGGCGTCCTGCCCCGACCGGACCGGGAAGACGTAGCGCCCGGGCTGGGCCGAGCCCTGCTCGCCGGCGGTCAGCGCCCACTCGCCGTAATCGACCAGCTCGCCGGCCTGACCCGAGCCGGTCAGCTCGAGTGAGTTGGTCGTGCCGTTGGAGAAGCCGACACGGGCCGCCCCGCCGCCGAACTGGACGGCCGGGCGCGAGGTCGCCACGACGGCCGGGCCGCCGGTGTCCCACTGGACGCGGTCGTAGTTGTAGACGATGTCGAAGTCGCCCGGGCCGGCGTCCGAGCGCCGGACAAGCAGCAGCTGGAAGCTGTCGAGCTTGTCGGTCTGCCCGGCGAAGTAGCCGACGTTGCGCCAGTTCACGCAGAACGCGGGTTGGCCCTCGTATGTCGTGTTGCCGTAGGTGACGAGCCCGGAGGGGAGCGGCGAGGTGCCGGTGGTGTCCACGTCGGCGAAGAACGGCGCGATTATCGGCGTGTTGGCATCGAGCAGCGGAAACGGCGAGAACGTCGACAACGGGCCCGTGAAGGTCAGGTTGCCGTTGTTGTTGACCCACGCACTCGAGTAGTTCGTGCCGAAGTAGTTGACCATGAAGGGCAGCGAGACCTCGGGGCTCGAGCCGTCGTCGTTGGCCGCCAGCGTGTGGTCCGTGCACCCGGCGTAGTAGCTGGTCGCAAGGATCGCGCCGCCGGGCAGCACGCACGAGGAGGTTGCGTTGTCCCACTCGTCCTGGAGGATGTAGCGGTCGCCGTTCAAGGTGATGTCGCCGCCGTCGCCGTACCCGTCCGGGTTGTCGATGTAGGCGCACAGGTCGCCGATCTCGCCCACGCGCTGAAAGCCCGGATCGACCGGGTTGGCGCCGCCTGTCCAGGCCGGATTCGTCAGGACCTCGGGGTCGGTAAGCGACTCGAAGATCTCGTGACTGGCGGTGCTGATCTCCGAGTCGGTGGCCGGATCGCCGTTCGGGTCGTCCGAGCCGCTGGAGCCAGTGGTCGTCGAGCTCTGGATCGAGCAGCCGTCCATCCGGTCGCCGTCATAGGGCATCGCGCCGTAGACGATCGGGATGTTCGGATCCGCCTTGTCGATGTAGGCGCCGTGGTAGGCGCAGAAATCCCCCTTGTAGGTGCAGCCGATCGTCGGATTGCAGAGCTCGGTGTGCTCGGGCAGGTACACCATGTACAGGGTGCTGAGGCTCGGCGGATTCCACTGCGGATTGGCGTTCTGGGCGTTGGTGATCACGGTCTGGATGTCCGAGTCCTGGAGGATCGGATAGCCACTGCCGCTCGCCGTCGGCAGGCTCGGCAGCGCGTCGGTGTCGACCCACGACCCGCCGAAGCCCAGCTGGTTCTGGAAGCCGTACTGGCCGAGCAGGTTGACGAACTGGCCGCCGAGATCCTCGGTGAACCGGTTGATCAGCGACTCGTTGGGGGTCGCTGCGGCGTCCGGCACCCAGAAGATGTTGTAGACCGTGACGTCGCTCATCATCGGGCCGCCGAGGTCCTTGAGATTCGTGGGCTTGGCGGTCGCGGCGGGGCTGACGCCCCCGGTGCTGCGAAGCTCGGTGAGGGCCTGACGCGTGGGAGTCACGTGGACGCCGAGCGAGACCGTGGGGCCTCCGTAGTGGTGGGCCGCAGGCGAGGTGCCGGTCGGTCCGCCCGACGCCGAGCGCTTGCCCGCCGTGCCGCCGGCCGGTTTGACCACGCCCGCCGTGGCCAGGCCCGGGGAGAGTGCGGACGCACCGGCCGTCAGCGCGAGGAATGCCAGCGTCAACCCCAGCCGGCGAGAACCCAGACACCTTCCGAACATCGGCGCTCCCCTGTCGCCGAGAGCCCCTCCCGGGCCCCCGCTACCACCTCACTGAACGACGACGGTCAGGGAAAACTTCCGCTTCGACGGGGGGCAGCGGACGTCCTCTCCGCAGATCCCGCGCAGGGCCACGACCGCGCTGCGCCCCCGCGCCACCGCCTTGACCGTGAGCGTCACGTATCCGCATGCCGGCAGCGTCTTGCAGCCCTTGTGCACGAAGACGAGCTGCGGCCGAGCCACCGCGCGCACGGCACGGCCGACGAGCGGCTGGAACGCCCACTCCGGCTGGTCGAGCCGCACCACCGCCTGGCGCCCCAGCCCCAGCGTGACCACCCGCCCCTGATCGGCCTGGGTGAGCGTCACCGGGGGACGGCTCTTGGTCCCGGACCCGCCGCAACCGGTCAGCCCCACGACCGCCGTCATCGCGAACAGCCACAGCACTCGTCGCACCACGATCGGGAGCGTAGCCCCGGCGCCTAGGCATAAAACTCGGAAATAGTCCGAGTTTCATGCCAAGCGCCCCGAGCAAAGGTGATGCCGCGCTTCAGGCGGCCGCGCGGGTGACCGCCGAGCTGCCCCCCACCCGCAGCGCGTGCAGGCCGGCCAGCCCGGCCCACGGCGCGTACGGGGCGAAGAACTCGTCGACCTCCTCCTCGCTGGCTCGAACCCGCGGATCCCCGCCGGACCGCAGCCGCCCGACCAGCTTCAGATACGCCACGTCGCCGGCCGGGAGCTGGTCGAGCCGTCCCTGACCGGTCAGGGCCAGCATCTGGACCGTCCAGCTGCCGATCCCCCGGATCGCCCGAAGCCGTCGCCATCCACGCTCGGGCCGGGAAACATCGAACAGGTCGACCCTCCCGCTCGCCACCTCGCGCGCGGCCCGCACGAGCGCGACCGCCCGGCCGGCCGACAGATCCATCGACTCGAGCAGCGCCGGCGCCTGGGCCGCCAGGACCGCCGCGGTCGGCGCGTCTCGCATCTCGGACCAGTCGCAGCGCCGGCCCAGCCGGGAGATCAGCCGGCGCTGGATCCCGGCGGCCCGGCCGAACTCGATCAGCTGCTCGCAGATCGCCCAGGCCAGCGCCTCGAACGGATCGGGCTTTCCCGAGGCCCGCAATCCCGGAGAGGAGCGCACCGAGCGCCCGATCAGTGGATCGAACCGAAACCGCTCGTAGAACCCCGAAAGGTCCTGATCGAGCCCGAGGGCCAGCCGCATCCGCTCGATCCCCCATTCGGCCGCCTCGCGTTCGGCCGCCCGGGCCCCGAACAGCACCCGCTCGGGCGAAAGCTGGACCACCCGCACGAGTACGGGAACCCCACCGGCGTGGACCAGCCGGTGCAGCACGCCGCCCCGGACGCGCGTCAAGCCGTCGAGCCCGTTGCGGAGCGGAAGCGCGAACACCCAGCGGGGCCGCACCTCAACGCGGACCTCAACCCCGCCCTCGGGCGTGCTCAATCCCCTTGCTTACCGATCACGTGCACGTCGACCAGGAACGACCGCGACGCCGCGATCGGCAGCAGGTCGACCGCCCGGCGCGGTCCGCCCCGGCTGCTTCGGGCGACCTTCCGCGCGGCCCGCCGCTTGACCAGCGCCACCGTTGCGGCGCCGGCGACAAATCCCGTGGCCGCTACGGCGGCGACCTGGACAGCGGGGAGCACCGCGGGCGCCGCGCGCTCCACCGTGCGGACCTCGGCCAGCACGGGCAGCCCGTCGACGATCTCGACGTCGGGCTCGGACTCAGCGGGGTCCGTCTCGTGCAGATCCACGGTCTCCCGCAGGTCCTCGGTCTCGCGCAGATCCTCGACCCGGGGCTCCGAGTCGCCCCCGGGCTCGGACGGGGACACCAAAGGGTCGGCGGACGTGTCCCCGCCGACCGGAGATTCAGATTTGTTCATCTGTCGCGACATGGTGACAGCGTGGCCGGTCATCTTCAAAGCAGCCTTTCGTAGACCCGGTAGGTGCGGACGATCTTGCCCCCCATCCGCTCCATCGCCCGGTTCATCGGCTTGTTCGATTCGAGCGTCCAGCCGGTCTCCCCGCGCCCCTGATTGGTGCGCTCACCGGCCTCCCAGTGGCGCTCGTACAGCTTGGCCCCGGCGCCGGTGTGCTGATACTCGGGCTTGACCCCGAGCGCGAACACCCTGACCCGATCGATCTTGCGCCGGTACCACAGCAGCTTGGCCCAGCCCAACGGCAGCAGACGCCCGTTCAGATGCCTCAGCGCCTGGTTGTAGTCGGGCAGCGTCAGCGCCGCCCCGACCGGCTCGCCGTCCTTCTCGGCGATGAACGCCCAGTTCTCGTCGAGCACGGGCTTGAGGTCCTTGGCGTAGTGGCGGACCTCTTCCTCGGTCAGAGGCACGAACCCCCAATTGCGCTCCCAGGCGGCGTTGTAGACCTCGAGGAAGCGCCCGATCTCCGCCTCCATGTCCTTCTTACGCATGTTCCGCACGGTGATCCCGTACTTGCGCTCGACGTCCTCGGCGACCCGCCAGATCGCCGGGTGCACGTGATCTCGCTGCGTCACGTCGAGCGACCACATGTAAAGGTCCATCGCCTTGGTCAGCCCGGCGCCCTCGATCAAACCCGGGTAGTAGGGGTGGTGCCAGTTGGTCAGGACCGTGGGCAGCAGGTCGTACCCGTCGATCAGGATCCCGCACTCGTCGTTGGTGGTGAAGTCCATCGGGCCGACCATCCGATCCCGCCCGCGCGCCCGCAACCACTCCGAAGCGCTCGACAGCAGCGCCGCCGCCGCCTCGGGATCGTTCTCGCACTCGAAGAAACCGAACATCCCCCACTCGTGGTGCTGGAACTCGTTGAAGTGCCGATCGATCTGCGCGCTGATCCGGCCGACCGGCTGATCACCCCGCCAGGCCAGGAACAACTCGACCTCGGCGTGCTTGAAGAACGGGTTGCGCGAGCGATCCAGAAACCGCTTGCGGTCGAACACGAGCGGCGGGACCCAGTTGGGCTCGTTACGATAGAGCCGCCACGGCAGCTTGATGAAGGTGTTCAGCTCGCGCTTGCTCGTGACAGGCCGAATGTCCAAGGCCCGACGAGCCGGCAGGGTCACGTCTAGCGCCATCTGGCCGGAACGTTATATGTCAACCTCAATCGACGTCTTCGCCAAGGCTCGCGAGCACGAGCGCCTCGAGCAGCTTCGGACCGCGCGCGAGCTCGATCTGGTGCCTTACTTCCGGGTCCTCGAGGGCCCCACCCTCCCCGTCGTTGAGATGGAGGGCAAGCGCCGGATCATGCTCGGCTCCAACAACTACCTGGGGCTGACCGGCGACGAACGGGTCAAGCAGGGCGCGCTCGACGCGCTGCACCGCTATGGCACCGGACTGACCGGATCGCGCTTCCTCAACGGCACCACCGATCTGCACCTGGAACTCGAGCAGGAGCTGGCCGACTGGTTCGGCACCGAGGCCGCGCTGGTCTTCACCACCGGCCACCAGGCCAACGTCGGGGCGCTGGGGCAGATCCTGGGCCCGGGCGACACGGTGGTCGTCGACTCGGGCGACCACGCCTCGATCCTCGACGGCTGCATCCTCTCGCGGGCCAAGCTGCGCCCCTTCCGGCACAACCGGATGGACCGGCTCGAGGCCACGCTGCAGAAGGCGGCCGGCGACGGCGGCGGCGTGCTGGTGGTCGTCGACGGTGTGTTCTCGATGGAGGGGGACGTGGCGCCGCTCCCGGAGATCGCCGAGCTCAGCCACCGCTACGGCGCCCGGCTCATGGTCGACGAGGCCCACGCGCTCGGCGTGCTCGGCGCACGCGGGGCGGGCGCCTCCGAGCTGCTCGGGGTCGAGGACCAGGTCGACCTGCGCATGGCGACCTTCTCCAAGTCGCTGGCCTCGTGCGGCGGCGTGATCGCCGGGCCGGCCGACGTGATCGAGTTTCTCCGGGTCTCTTCTCGCCCGTTCATGTTCACCGCCTCGGCCGTGCCGGCCGCGCTCGGCGCGGCGCTCGCCGCCATGCGGATCTGCCGCTCACCTGAGGGCCGCGAGCTGTTCGACCGCGTGCTCGGCAACGCCGCCTATCTCCATTCGGGCCTGTCGGAGCTCGGATTCCAGGTGGTGGAGCCCACCACGCTGGCTGATGGGACCGAGGTGGTCACCCCCGTGGTCCCCGTCGTGATCAAGGACGACTGGAAGGCCGCCTTCCTGTGGAAGGCGCTCTACGACCTCGGTCTCTACGTCAACGTCGCGCTTCACCCGGCGGTGCCGCCGGCCGGAGCGCTCCTGCGCTGCAGCGTGATGGCCACCCATGACCGCGACACGCTGGACCAGGCGCTGGACATCTTCGCCCGGGCCAAGAGCGCTTTCGAGTCAGAGCACGGACCACTGCCCCGCCGCGCCTAAACCGTCTTTCCCGGCCCCGGCCTTGTCCACACTCGCACAAGACGTTCGACTTCAGAAAAAACACGCTCTAAGCGCATGGCCGACAGTTGTGACGTTGCTGTTACCCGCGCCGATGTCGTAGCTTCTTTCCCCTACCGAACGGCCGAGCAGAGCAGGCGGCCGGAAGGGTAGGGAAGGCCGGACTGGGGGCGACGGACATTCGCGCGCTCCTGCGTGCGGGAAAGTAGTGCGCAGACACGACCCACGGGAGGGGGGCCGCGAGGACCCCTGCCCATTTGTATCCACAGATCCGCCCTGGCGGACTAATGGGAGGAAGCGAAGGACCAATGAGTGAGACCGCCACTTTGAGCCCAGCGCCGCAACGATTGCGAGCCCTGGAACGAGCCAACGCGGTCAGGCTCGCCCGCGCGGAGCTCAAGCGAAGGATCGCTGAGGGAGACGCTTCTGCCGCGGAGGTCATCTTGGAGCCGCCCGATGAGGCGCTCAGCTGGGCCATAGGGGAGCTGCTGATGAGCCAGCGGCGGTGGGGCAACACCCGGTGCCGGAAGTTCCTCGGGCGTTATCACATCAGCGAAACCAAGACGCTGGGCGGGCTCACCGATCGGCAGCGAAGGCTGCTGGCCGACGAGCTCGAGACGTGCGCCGTTCGATCCCTGGCGTTCGTCTAGACCGGACATCTGCCTCGCCCCGCGCCACTGGCTGTCGGAGTGGCGCGGGGCGAGTCGCTTTTCGCCGCGCCGCGCGCCCCGGATCGCCCTAGATCTGGATCCCCACCGGCACCGGGCTCGCGCCGGCGAAGAAGAAGAACCACACCACGAACGCGGCCAGGGTCAGTCCGGCGCTGACCACGAGCACCGTCTCGAGTACGTAATGCCCGGTGTCGTCCAGGCCGCGCGCGCGCCGGTTCGCCTGGTAGACGTTCGACAGCTTGGCCAGTACCCCGGCCAGCAGCATGATCGTGAGCACCACCCCGATGAAGCTCACGCCCAGCGCGGTGCCCAGCGACGAGGTGGCGCCCTGGACCTGGGAGCCCACCCACAGCCATAGCAGTGGCGTTCCGATCCACAGCACCAGGCTGCCGATGAACATGATCAGCAGCACCAGGGTCGCGCCCGCGCCTGTCCGCAGCAGCTCGCGCATGGCTCAGACGAGGTCGGGGCGGTTCAGTGGGCCGCGGCGACGCCGCGGCCGGTGGCTAAGGGGCAGCCGGAGGAGAGTTTGACCTGCCACCAGCCCATCAGCATCCCGATCAGCCCGAGGCGGGGACGCACCTGCCACACCCCGCAGCCGGGCTCGCCGATGTCCCGGTTCGAGATGCGCACGAAGCGATAGCGCCCGGGCTCGAGCAGCATGCGCTCGAGTTGGACACGATGGGCCGCCTGGCGGTCGGCCCGCTCGCTGATCGTCGCCCGCGCTGAGCGGACCCGGTCGGCCAGATCGTCCCGCACCCGCTCGAGTTCGCCGAGGTCGAGCATCCGCGGAGCCGCGCACGAGCGCGTCGGCGCCTCGTCGAGTCCACCCATCCGATATGCGGTCACGAATGCCTCGGCCAGCTCGCGCTCGAGCTTGGCGATCTGTGAGCGCAGCGTGCGGCGAGCGGCCAGCTCGTCCTGTTCGAGACCGGGCAGCGCCGCCGGCGGCGAACTGGTCCCTGCTCGGCTGTCGTGTTCCAGAAGCTTCAACGCTGCCTCCTTTTCGGGAGCTGATGCAGCTTAACAGGACCATAGGGATGGGCCGCAATCTGGGGCCAATTCCGGAGCTACCCAGCCTCCAGCACGTCCGTGCACAGCCAGAGCGCCTCCTCTACGTGGATCGCCGGCACCCCCTCCACCGCCACCGCGTAGAGCACGATCCGCTGTGCGCCAGGGCCGGGGACGTGCTCGGGCGCCGGCTCGCCGAACAGCGTGGCGTGCACGTGCCCGACGTCCGCTACGACCAGCTGGCCGGCCGTCAGCGACAGACCGTCCGGGGCGCTGCCGAGCCGCTCGCCGCTCGTCGCGGCGCGGAGCCCCAGGCTGTCCACCTCGACACGACCCGCCTCCAGCCCCCACACCGGGATGCCGGTCTCGACCAGCGCGATCAGCAGCGCATCGTTCAGCGTGCCCGCCGATTGGAAGCGGCCCTGGAGCAGGCGCCGCACGGCCGCCTCCTCGCTGGGAATCCGCGCCGCGTCCGGATCGAGGCCCACCTGGCGAAAGAAGGCTCGGTAGGCATGCGGGATCGGCTGGGTGCGCATCGCCACCACACCCGCGCCGGCCACCCGGTCCGACAGCCCGCGCAGCCGCCGGCGCAGGTCGCGCGAGCTGGCCTGCACCCCGGCCTCGAGCTCGGTCCAGCGCAGCCGCAGGCCGGGGAACTCCGCCCTGAGCTCATCCGCCACTTGTCCGCTGGCGAAGCTCATCGCGGGGCGCTTCCGAGCAATGCGCGGACCCGGGCTTCCAGGGCGCCCGGCTGGATCCAGTGCTCGCCGATCAGCCGCTGGGCCACCGTGCCGCCGCGGTCGACCAGCTCGAGCAGCGGACAGGCCGTCACCCCGTACAGGCCTGCCACCGCGCCGTCGGCGTCGTAGGCGACCGGGATCGTCCAGCCGTGTGTGCGCACCGCCTTGGCGGCGGAGGAGTGCGAGGTGCTGATCGCGACCGCGGCGAACTGCGCGCCGCGCAGCGCCGGCTGCCTCGAGAGCGCCTGCATGGTGCCGACCTCGCGCTCGCACTGCGAGGAGCCCGTCACGAAGAAGTCCAGCACGAGCGGGCCCCGCTTGACCAGCAGGCACACGTTGAGCGCCCGGGGGTCGTGGTGGGCGAGCGTGCACGGCGGGCTCAGGTTGGCATCGCCGTTGAGCGTCGAGGCCGCGCGCGGCGCCGAGAAGAAGTGCAGCGGCTGGCCCGCCGGCACGCCCGCCGTCCCCGACTTGTGCGAGGTCAGCGTGTACAGCACGAAGCCGATCACCAGCGCTGCCGCCAAGAGGCCGACCCCCCAGCCATAACGGCGGGTATCGAACGGGGCGGGGGTGGTGGGCCGGGCGCTCGGTCGCTCGTCCGGTGCAGGCGAGTCGCGCCCGGACGCGTTCACGCCACCGTGGCCCGGCGGCGCCGCGGGAGCCAGCCGCCGACGCGCCGCGCCAGCTCGCGGACGCGCTGCCACGCGTCGCCGCGCTCGGACAGCGCGAGCACCGAGGGGAGCACCAGCAGCACCCCGAGCAGCGACACGGACAGGTCGATCAGCGTGACCAGCCCGAAGTCCCGGAGCATCGTGATGCTCGACAGGCTGAGCACGCCGAAGCCGGCGATCGCGGTGATCCCCGAGGTCAGCACGGCCATGCCGGTGAGCCGGTAGGTCCGCGCCAGAGCCTGGGCGGGGTCGAGGCCGGCGCGCCGCTCGGACCGGAAGCGCTCGGAGAGCAGCACGCTGAACTCGGTCGAGATGGCGATGACCAGCGCGCCGAGGGTGGCCGACATCGGGTTGAGCGGGACCCGGGTGGCGAACAGGATCAGCGACGACCACCCGGTGGCGAGCGCGATCGGCACGAGCGGAACCAGCGCCCGGGAGGGCTTGCGCAGTACCGCCAGCAGCACCAGGGCGACCGCCGCCAGGCCGACCAGCAGCATGACCAGGCGCCGCGCCGAGGAGGACAGTGAGGCGTCGGCCTGGGCGGCCAGCACCGGCAGGCCGGCCAGCTCAGCGCTCACGCCGGGCGGCGGGCGCAGTCGCGATCGCATGTAGTCGATCACCTTCTGCTGGCGCGAGAGCGGCATCAGGCGGATGCCGAAGGCGAGCGTGGCCTCCCGGTGATCGTTCGTGATCACCGCCTGGGAGAAGTAGCTCGGGACCGCCCGGAGCAGGTTCGAGATCGAGCTGCTCGTGAGCGACTTGCATGAACTGCTCGCCACCTGGCCGCCCGAGCAGAACAGGTCCGGCAGCGACAGGGCCGGGCACAGCGTGGCCTTGGAGCATCCCTTGGCCTCGACGTATCCGTAGTGGGCCAGCAGCGAATCCTCGTACCGAAGCATCCAGCCGATCGTGCTCGGCGTGGCCACGCTCCGCGAATGCACGACCACGTCGATCTCGCCCGACACCCCGGTCACGTGCTCGAGCGTGCGCAGGTTCTGAAGCGCCGGCATGCTCGACGGCACGAGCTTGGTCACGTCGGACTGGACCGAGGTCTGCGTGTCGGCGACCCAGCCGAGGGCGGCCAGGGCCAGGCCGACGGCCAGCACGCGCCCGGGGCGCCGGGCCGCCACGGCGATCGCACGCCGGGCGCCGGACGCCACCGGGCCGGCGATCCGCTCTCCGGCGTCGCCCAGGATGTCCGCGGCTCCCCGGACCGAGGCGCCGATCGCCCCCAGCGACGCGACCCGCCGGCGGTCCGGACGCACACGAGCCGCCGCGCGTTCACCCAGGACCATTGCGGCCGTGCCCGCGGTCAGCGCGCAGACCAGCGCGATCGCGATGCCCACGATCAACAGCTCGCCGAAGCCGCGGACCATCGGCACCGGCGAGAGCAGCAGGGCCAGGAACCCAGCCGCGGTGGCCAGCGCGGCGGTGGCGATGGTCGGTGCCGCGGTGATCGTCGCGCGGGCGACGCGATTCGCCGGCGCGTCGGCGCCCGCCATGCCCTCGACGCGCCCGCCATCGCCCGCCACCCCAACCGCGAGCTCGGCCGCCACCGCCTCCTCCTCCTGGGCGCGCGCCTGGAACTGGACCGCGTAGTCAACGGCCAGCCCGATCAGGATCGGCAGCACGGCGATCGACGCCATGGTCAACGTTCCGCCCAGGAGCGAGGTGACGCCGAACGTGATCCCCACCGCGGCCAGGGCGAGGGCCAGTGGCAGCAGCCGCAGCCGGCTGCGGAACACGAGCAGCAGCACGACGGCCATGACCACGAGCGCCGCCGCCAGCAGCCCCGCGATCGAGTGGGTGATCGTGTTGGCCAGGTCGTCGGTCACCACCGGGACGCCCGAGACCGTGTACGTGCCGCCGTAGCCGGAGCGGAACATCGGCATCCGCACCGCCTGGCGGATCCACGAGATCGCCTGGGCCTGCTGTGAGGCGCTCAGCGACGCCTTCAGGCGAACCTGGATCAGCGCCGAGTTCTTGGTCGGGAACAGGTAGGCGAAGCGAGACTTGGGCTGGTTCACGCCCCGCGTCTGGTCGAACACGATCTCGGGGATGAACTGCGGGTCGTCGATCGTCGGCTGACCGGAGATCCCCGAGTTCAGGTACAGCTGGATCAGCTGGTCGTACTGCTGCTGGGTGGCGAGCTGCCCGGCCGCGTTCTCCTCGGCCGTCGCCTGCTTCTTGGACATGTGCTTGGCCAGCGCCAGGTTGTAGGCGGCCTGTCGCGCGTTGTTCACCGCCTGCGAGGCGCCGTTCTCGAGCGACTGCACCTCCTGGTTGACCGCGGCCACCGCCCGGTTCAGGAACGTGCCGGGGCCGTACACCACCTGGGCCGGGCGCAACTTGGCCAGCTTCCCGCACGGGCTGTTCACTCCGCCGTAGGGGGTCTTCGTCCCCGCCGGAGCCGGCGTGAACGCCTGGAGCTGCTGGTTGGCCACCAGCACCTGGCCGGCCAGGCAGGCCTCGAGCTCGGAGACGACGCCGAGATCCTTGGTCTCGACCAGGTCGGTGAGCGGCTCGCGGATCAGGATCACCACCGGGTCGCCGCCGAAGTGGCGCTCGTCGTCCAGACTGGCCTGGAAGCTCGGCGTGGAGCGGCTGACGAACGTGTCGGAGTTGGTGTTCGGCGTGAGCCTGAGCGCCAGCGCGCCGCCGACCAGCGCGAGCGCCAGCACGATGCCGAGCGTTATCGCGGGCTTCCCGGCGACGGCCCGTACGAGCCGGTCCAACATGCGCACCCTCATTGCCCTGCCGAGGCTATCGCCGGTTCATCCCGCGCGCGCCGGCTCTCTAGTCCATCGCCAGCGGGCCCTGCGACTCCCCGGACAGAAACTGGCGGATGAACGGGTTGTCCGAGTTCAGCATGTCCTCGGCCGGCCCTGCCTCGACGATGCGGCCCTTCCACAGCACGTTGATGTAATCGGCTACGCGCCGGGCGCTCATGATGTCGTGGGTGACCACGCAGAAGGTCGGAAGGTGCTCCTTCTCCTTCTCCTTGGCCTCTTCCATCATGTCGCGGTGGATCTCGAGGATCAGCTCGCCGAGCAGCGCGGTGCGCACCGGGTCGAGGCCCGAGTCGGGCTCGTCGAACATCACGATGTCGGGCTCGAGCACGAGCGCCCGCGCGAACCCGGCGCGCTTGCGCATCCCGCCCGAGAGCTCGTTCGGCGCCTTGGTGCGGGCGTCGGCCAGTCCGACCTCCTTCAGCCGCCGCATCACGATGTCCTCGATCTCGTCCTCGCCCTTCTCGGTGTGCTGGCGCAGCGGGAAGGCGACGTTGTCGAACACGTCCATCGAGCCGAACAGCGCGCCGTCCTGGAACAGGAGGCCGAACTTCTTGCGCATGTCGAACAGCCGCTCGTCGGGCATACCCGGCACGGACTCGCCGTGCACGAGGACGTCGCCCTCGTCGGGATACAGCAGCCCCACGATGTGCTTGATGCACACCGACTTGCCCGTCCCCGACGGGCCCAGGATCATCGACACCATGCCCTCGGGCAGGCCCATGTTCAGCCCGCGCAGGATGTGCGAGCGCCCGAACGACTTGTAGCAGTCGATGAACTCGACGGCGTCGGGGCGGCCGGAGGGATAGACCCGGTAGGTGTGCCACTTGTACTCGTCCTGGTCGGCGCCCGGAGGCGGGCCGGGACGCGGGGCCTGCTCGTCGACCACCGACACGCGCGAGCCCGACTCGCGCTGACGCTCGTCGTCCTGCTCCTCGGAGTCGCCCTGTTGCGCGCGGGAATCCGAGGAGGATCCATTGCCCTCGGCGCGGTATCCGGCCGGCTCCTCGCCGCGTTCGCCGGCGCCTGGCGAGGGCCCGGTCTCGTACTCGCCGTCGTCCTCGAGTGAATCGTCTTCGTCGTCTCTGTCAAACCACATGTTCAGCCTCCGATTGGCGCCCGGGGATTGGCTCCCCAGAACAGCTGCGTCCCGAGCATCCCGATGAGGTGCACCCCAACGAGGTTAAGCACCATCGACTTTGCCGTGGCGGTACCGACACCTACAGGCCCACCGCTTGCGTTGTAGCCGTAGTAGCAGCCGACCAGCACGATCAGCGTAGCCATGGCCATGGCCTTGATCAAACTGAATAAGAGGTCGGGCGGGTTCTGGAACTCCCAGAAGATCAGGAAGTAGCCCCCCGAGGAGACGTCGCCGATCTGCTGCACGACCGCGACGTAGGAAGCCAGGAAGCCGGCGCCGATCGAGATCAGGTACACGAACGGCAACACCATCCACGAGGCCAGCAGCTTGGTCCCGCACAGGAACGTCATGCCGCTGATCCCCATCACCTCGAGCGCGTCGATCTCGTCGGAGATCCGCATCGAACCGAGCTCGGCCACGATCCCGGTGCCCACCTTCGCCGCCATCATGTAGCCGAAGGCGAGCGGCGCGAGCTCGCGCAGGTCACACCACGCCGAGAACACACCAGAGAACGCGGGGGCTCCCTGGGAGCGCAGCAGGTACGCACCCTCGATCCCGCACGTGAGACCGACGATGAACACCAGCGTGCAGATCACGAACGCCGAGCCGACGATCAGGATGCCGGCCTGGCGCAGCGCCTCGCCGAAGAACCTGAACACCCGCAGCCGGAATACCTCGCCGAGCACCCGGGCGCTGAACTTGGCGATCTCGCCGAAGCTCTCGATCCAGCCCTTGGGCGTGGCGACGAGCTCGTTCATCGCGGAACCGTGGTGATCTCGGGATGGGTCGCGAGCAGCGTCTGGGTGAACGCGTAGTTGAACGCGAAGATGCCCAGGAAGGCGATGACGACAGCCTGGTTTACGGCGCGCCCCACCCCCTCGGCGCCGCCCGAGGCGGTCATCCCCTTGTAGCAGCAGACCACGGCGATGATCGCCCCGAAAAGGGTGGTCTTGAGCACCGAGCCCCACAGGTCGGTGGTCTCGGCGTTGTTGAAGAACGTGGAGAAGAACGGCCCGAGCGGGGCGTGGTTGACGATCGTGGCCAGGATCCCTCCGAAGACGCCGAAGATCACCGCGTAGATGTCGAACAGCCCGGTGACCAGCATCAGGGCCAGGAATCGCGGCACCACGAGGTTCTTGATCGGATCGACGCCCAGCACCTGGAGGGCGTCGAGCTCCTCGCGGATCTTGCGCGCGCCGAGGTCGGCGGTGATCGCGGTCCCAGCCACGCCTGCCAGCACGATCGCGTCCACGAACGGCGCGAACTCGCGGATCGAGGCGAGCACGAAGAACCCGCCCAGGCGGTCGATCGCCCCGAACAGCACCAGGAAGTTGGCCGCCTGGAGACCGGGCGCCTCGTAGCCGAAGGCGATCGTCGAGATCAGCAGCGGGAACCAGCACAGCCGCAGCGCGAACATGAACTGTCCGACGAACTCGCTGCCGTAGGGGTACGGCGGGCGGATGGCTGACACGAGCGTCTTGCCGGTCAGGATCATCATGTTGCCGACTTCTTCGAGCAGGCCCTTGATGGGCGCATACCCTCGATCGGCGACGGCTCTGATCAAAGCTGCTCTGGCCTCCCGGGTCTGGCAGTGCCGCCGGTCGCGGCTGGACCCGGAACAGCCTACGGGCCCACGTGGGCAAATGACAAATGGGAACCGTCGCCCCGCCACGGCCAATCCATGCTCAACGCCAGATCAACGTCACGGTCGCGCGGCCGCAAGCAGCAACTGGCTCAAACGCCGAGGGCGGTTGGTATGTTCGCCTGCCGTGAGCTCGAGGCGCACTGCGGTGATCTATGCAGTCCTGGCGGCGCTCCTCCTGAGCGCCTGCGGTGGCGGCCAGAGCCAGGACGCCCAGGAGCCGAACGGGAAGTTCACCGTCCAGGTAACGACCGCGAGCTTCCCTTCCTCGCAGCGCCTGTCCGAGCACACGCACCTCGTGCTTGCGGTGCACAACCTGAGCGGCAAGACCCTCCCGGACGTCGCAGTGACGATCTGCAACGTCACCTGCGCGTTCCCGGCGCCGCCCGGCGAGGGGACGAGCGCCACCGCCTTCAGCGAGAACCTGCAGATGCAGGGCCTGGCCCATCCCTCGCGCCCGGTGTGGGTCGTCGACAACCCGCCGGGGCCGTGCAGCGCCGGCTGCTCGGCCAACTCCTCGAGCGGCGGCGGCGGACCCGGCGGCGCGGTGACCGCCTACGCGAACACCTGGGCCCTCGGCCGGCTGCGCCCCGGCCAGACGGCGAAGTTCGACTTCGGCGTGACCGCCGTCAAGCCCGGCCGGCACGTGGTCGCGTGGGAGCTGGCGGCGGGCCTGAACGGCAAGGCCAAGGCGGTGCTGTCGAACGGCTCGCTGCCCCACGGGACGTTCACGGTGAATATCTCGAACGCGCCGGCCCAGACCTACGTGAACAACAACGGCCAGATCGTCACGACGTCGCAGAACAACCCCCAATAGCCCGGCCGGATGCCGGGCTGTGGAGACTGCCGAGCGCGCGGAGCGGTCTCCGTGGATCCTCAGTAGCGGAGCGCGCGAGGCCCAGAGCGGGATGCGGTTACCCGGCCCTCTACTCCTCCGACGAGGAGGCCCAGAGGTTGACCGACCCGTCGGTCGCGTACCGGTCGATCTCCTCGAGCTCCCCGGGGTCGAAGTCCAGGCGCTCGAGCGCGGCCACGTTCTGGTCGAGCTGCTTCACACTGCTGGCGCCCAGTAGCGCCGAGGTGACGCGGGGGTCGCGCAGCACCCAGGCGATCGCCATCTGGGCCAGCGACTGGCCGCGGCGCTGCGCGATGTCATTCAGCGCGCGCACGCGCGCGAGGTTCTCCTCGCTCAGCATCGACTCCTGGAGGTAGTTGCCGATGCGGATCCGCGAGTCCTCCGGCACGCCGTCCAGATAGCGATCGGTCAGCACGCCCTGGGCGAGAGGCGAGAACACGATGCATCCGACTCCCTCCCGGTCGAGCACGTCGAGCAGCTCCTCCTCGACCCACCGGTTGAGCATCGAGTAGGAGGGCTGATGGATCAGCACCGGCGTGCCCAGCTCGCGGAGGATCGTCGCCGCCTCCTCGGTCCGGCGCGGGCTGTAGGAGGAGATGCCGACGTAGCGCGCCTTGCCCTGGCGCACCGCGGTGTCGAGCGCGCCCATGGTCTCCTCGAGCGGCGTATCGGGGTCGAAGCGATGCGAGTAGAAGATGTCGACGTAGTCCAGGCGCATCCGCTTCAGGCTCTGCTCGAGGCTGCCCAGCAGGTACTTGCGCGAGCCGAACTCGCCATAGGGCCCGGGCCACATGTCGTAGCCGGCCTTGGTCGAGATCACCAGCTCGTCGCGGTGCGCCTTCAGGTCCTCCTCGTAGATCCGCCCGAAGTTGATCTCGGCGCTCCCGTACGGCGGCCCATAGTTGTTGGCCAGGTCGAAGTGGGTGATGCCCAGGTCGAAGGCCCGGCGGATCATCGCGCGGCTATTGGCCAGGGGCCGGTCGTCGCCGAAGTTCTGCCACAGCCCGAGGGTGATCGCCGGCAGCTGCAGGCCGCTGCGCCCGCACCGGCGGTAGGGCATCCGCTCGTAGCGCTTGCCGTCCGCCACATAGGGGATCCAGCCGAGCTGCTCGTTGTACGGCACGCCGCGAGTATCCCATGCCTCGCGTTTGGCCATGTGCCACGGCGACTTTGGCCATCGGGATAATGACGCGCTCCGGGGGCGCGCGTTACGCTCGGATCCACTCCGAAAAAGGAACCGATGACCCATGCCTCGAATCCGCCAGCAGAACGTCCTCGCCGCGCAGTGGGCCCCGAACGGTGGCGCGCTCGGCGCACCTGATCTCACGCTCCCGGACAACCAGGTGTTCGGGGCCAACGTGTTCAGCCCCGCCGTGCAGCGACAGCGCCTGCCCACCGATGTATTCAACCGTCTTCAGGACACGCTGGCGCGCGGAGAGGCGCTCGACACCTCCTTGGCCGACGCGGTGGCGCTGGCCATGAAGGAGTGGGCGCTCGAGCGTGGCGCCACCCACTACACGCACTGGTTCCAGCCACTCACCGGCTCGACCGCGGAGAAGCACGACTCGTTCTACTCGCCGACCAGCGAGGGAACGGCGCTGGCCGACTTCTCCGGCAAGGAGCTGATCCAGGGCGAGCCCGACGCCTCATCGTTCCCCACCGGCGGCATCCGGGCCACCTTCGAGGCGCGCGGCTACACGGCGTGGGATCCCACCTCGCCCGCCTTCATCCTCGAGAACCCCAACGGCACGCTGCTGTGCATCCCGACCGCGTTCGCCTCGTGGACCGGCGAGGCGCTCGACCACAAGATTCCGCTCCTGCGCTCAATGGACGCGCTGTCGCGGTCGGCCATCCGCGCGCTCCGCCTGTTCGGCGACGTGTCGGCGCAGCGGGTGTTCACCACGATCGGGCCCGAGCAGGAGTACTTCCTGATCGACGAGCAGTTCTACTTCGAGCGCCCGGACCTGCTCACCACCGGCCGTACTCTGTTCGGCGCCAAGCCCCCCAAGGGTCACGAGCTCGACGATCACTACTTCGGTTCGATCCCCGAGCGGATCCTCGCCTACATGCTCGACACCGAGCGCGAGCTGGCCAAGCTCGGCGTCCCCGTCAAGACCCGCCACAACGAGGTGGCGCCCAACCAGTACGAGATCGCGCCGATCTTCGAGAACTCCAACGTCGGCTCGGATCATCAGCAGCTGACCATGCAGATCATGCAGAACGTGGCGCGCCGCTATGGGCTGGTCTGCCTGCTGCACGAGAAGCCATTCGCCGGCGTCAACGGCTCGGGCAAGCACAACAACTGGTCGATGGGCACCGACACCGGCAAGAACCTGCTGGAGCCCGGCAACACGCCACATCGCAACCTCGAGTTCCTGTTCTTCTGCGCCGCGGTGATGCAGGCCGTCAACAAGCACCAGGGGCTGCTGCGCGCGTCGATCGCCTCGCCGGGTCAGGACCATCGCCTCGGCGCGAACGAGGCGCCGCCGGCGATCATGTCGGTCTTCCTCGGCAGCGATCTCGAGAACGTGTTCGGCGCGCTCGAGCGCGGCGAGACCTCCGAGACCCGGGCGCAGTCGTTCCTCGGCCTGGGCACGCCGGTGCTCCCGCCGCTGCCCAAGCACGGAGGCGACCGCAACCGAACCAGCCCGTTCGCGTTCACCGGCAACAAGTTCGAGTTCCGGGCGCTTGGGTCGAGCCAGTCGCCCTCGCTCCCGAACACCGTGCTCAACACGATCGTCGCCGAAGCGATCGACGAGCTTGCCGACGAGCTCGAGGCCGCCGTCAAGGATGGCCCGCCGCCCGGCGACCCGCTGCACGATGCCGTGCTCGAGGACGCGCTCCGGCCGATCCTCCAGCGCAGCTACGCGGCCAACAAGCAGATCGTGTTCGGCGGCGACAACTACGACGAGGAGTGGCACGCCGAGGCCGAGCGTCGCGGTCTGCTCAACCTGCGCGCCACGCCCGACGCGCTGCCGTACCTCGTCTCGGACGAGACCGTGGGTCTGTTCGAGCGCCACAGCGTCCTATCGCGCCGCGAGCTCGAGTCGCGTCAGGAGGTGTTCCTCGAGCAATACGTGACCAAGCTCAACATCGAGGCCGAGACCGCGGCCTCGATGGCGCGCACGCTGCTGCTCCCGGCGGCCGCCCGCCATCTGGCCCTGCTGCTCGAGGCGCAGCTCGGCGAGCTGTCCAGCGAGGTCTCCGATCTGATCGCCGAGTTCAACGAGGCGATCAAGGCTCTGGAGTCGGCCAATCTGGCCGAGAATCAGCCCGAGGGACTGGAGGCGCACGCGGAGTTCATGCGCGACAGCGTGATCCCCGCGATGGCGACGGTGCGCGATTCGGCCGACCGGCTCGAGAAGGTGGTCGCCGACGACCTGTGGCCGCTGCCTAAGTACTCGGAGATTCTCTTCATCAAGTAGTCGCTCAGGTCACAGCCGCGCAACGCAACTTGCCCGCGTTGCTCGGGTTCTACGCTACGGTGGCTTTGGTGGCGGGTCGTTTGACGGAACACCGTGGGCGCTGGCTGGCCCTGCTCGTCGGACTGCTGGTGAGCGGCTTGGCACTCGCGCCGAGTGGGGCGGTCGCCAGCACCAAAATCCACAAGGCGAGCGATCCGCTGACCGGACGGGGCATGTGGATCTGGTACGTGTCGCGCTCCGGCGGCACGGCGTCCTCGATCGCGACCAACGCTCTCCACTACGGCGTCAGCACGGTGATGATCAAATCGGGCGACGGCCCCAACATGTGGTCGCAGTTCAACCGCAGCCTGGTATCGACGCTCCATGCCGACGGGCTGCGGGTGTGCGCCTGGCAGTACGTGTACGGCAACCATCCCCTGGGAGAGGCACAGGTCGGTGCCGACGCGGTGCACGACGGCGCGGACTGCCTGATCATCGACGCCGAGGGTGAGTACGAGGGCAAATACATCGCGGCCCAGAGTTACATAAGCTGGCTACGCCATCTCGTCGGTCAGAGTTATCCCGTTGCACTGGCGGGGTTTCCGTATATCGACTACCACCCCGGGTTTCCATATTCCGTGTTCCTCGGTCCCGGTGGCGCGCAGTACAACTGGCCCCAGATGTACTGGAAGGACATCGGCACCAGCGTGGGCGGGGTCTACGAGCACACCTACACGGAGAATCAGGTCTACGAACGCGCGATCGATCCACTCGGTCAGGTGTCCGCGAACCCGCCGATGGGGCAGATCATCCGCTTCCGCCAGCTCTCGCGTACGTACGGCGCGTCCGGTGTCAGCTGGTGGAACTGGCAGCAGGCCAGCACCACGGGGTGGAAGGCGATCTCGATCGGCGCCGGCAATCTCTCCGGAGTGACCGCCACCGCCGGCGCTCCGGTCCTTGCCCTGCACTCGGTCGGCGACCTCGTGGTGTGGGCCCAGGAGCACCTGGTCAGCGCCGGCTACGCCACCGCCGTGGACGGTGACTACGGCCCCACCACGCAGGCCGCGGTCGAGAGCTTCCAGACCGCCGAAGGACTGACCGACGACGGCATCGTCGGTCCCGCCACGTGGGGCGCGCTCTTGCGCTTCGCGCCGGCTCAGGTGACGTGGACGCACACGGGCGCGGTGATGGCCTCGGCGGCCGACGTCCGTCGCGCCCGGGCTGGGCACGCCCTGCGTCTGGCCGTGCCGAAGTCGGCCCGGCTGCCCGCCAAGCGCGACGAGATCGCCGGCGCCGGCGGCGCGGGCTAGCGCTTCACACCAGTTCGTTCTCGCGCGCGTACGCGACGAGCGCGGCGCGCGAGGTCCGTCCGGTCTTCTGCTGGATGTGCGCGCGATGTGACTCGACCGTCCGCACGCTCAGGTACAGCCGCGAGGCGATCTCGCTGTTGGTGTAGCCGAGCGCGATCAGCCTGAGCACCTCGAGCTCGCGCGCCGACAGATCATCGGGCGGGCCGTGCGTGACCTGCGGCTCGGCGGCGAGGCGCGCGCCCAACTCGGGGCTGAGGTAGGTACGGCCCTCGGCCGCGAGCCGCACGGCCTGGACCAGCTCTGAGTCGGCCGCCTCCTTGAGCACGTAGCCGATCGCTCCCGCCCGTAGCGCCTCGCGCGCGAAGGCCGGGTCGTTCTGCATGGTGAGCACCACGATCTGCGTGTCGGGCGCGGCTTCGCGCAGTCGCGGGATGGCCGGCAGGCTCGAGCCGCCCGGCATGTTCAAATCGAGAATCAACACGCGCGGGTGGTACGCCGACACGCGGCGCTCGGTGGTAGCCACATCGCCGGCCTCCGCGACGACGTCAAAATCCTCCTCGGCCTGGAGGCGCATGCGCAGACCCGCTCGGACAACCTGGTGATCGTCAGCCAGCACGATCGTGATCTGCCCCGGAGGCGATGGCTCCTCCATCGCGTCGCACAATAGCTCGCGCGCACGTCGACTGGGTAGTCGTTGACGCCAAGATTTCGTGCGGTGACACAGTTCGAGTTGGCACGTTCGCGTCCAGTACGCAAAGCTTTGCCGCACTCGTCAAGTCAAACAGGGAGAAGCGATGCCTGCAGCCCGTAGATCTGCCAGTAAATCCACCGCGCGTTCCGGTGCCGCTACGCGCGCGCGGGCCGGTGCCTCCGGTGCCGCGACGCGCGCGCGTTCCGCTGCCGGTGCCGCACGCTCGCGCGCCAACGCGACGACATCGGCGACCCGCCGTGAGGTCGAGCAGTCGATCACGCGGTTCGAGAAGCGGCTGGATGACGCCAACGACGCGCTCCAGACGCTCGGCAAGCACCTCGGTCGCGGCGGCACGTCGAGCTACAAGGAAGTCACCGCGGCGCTGCGCGCGCTGCGACGTGAAGCGGCCAAGACCAACAAGCAGGCGCTCAAGGACTTCGACAAGCTGCGTGCGGCGCTGACACAGTCCAGCACTTCGAGCAGCCGTTCGACGCGCAGCAGCGCGCGCTCGAGCTCGGGCACCACGCGCTCCAGCGGCACGCGCGCCAGCAGCTCACGCGCCTCCGGGTCGCGTTCGACCGCCGCGCGCTCCGGCGGTACGCGCGCCAGCACCTCACGCGCAAGCGGCTCGCGCTCGACCGCCCCACGTTCCACCTCCTCGCGCTCCACGTCCAGCCGCTCGAGCGGCTCGCGCGCGAAGAAGAGTTAGTACTAACCCCCCAGCGTGGCGCCGGCGTCGATTCGCATCGGCTCCGGCGCCTCGAGCTCCACCGCACCGTGCACGCGGACGTCCCGGCCGAACGTGACGTCGCCGTGCACGATCAGCCGCTCGGCCTCGCGCAGCGACGGCGGGCCGTCGGGGAAGCGCTGCTCGAAGTCGTCGAGCAACTTGTAGAACTCGGGGTCGAGCTCCACGTAGGGAAGATTCTCCGCGCGCTCCGCAAGCGGGGCCACGATCATGTCCTCAGGCGAGAACGTGTAGACGTCCGAGCGCAGCACGAGCAGGTCGTCGGTGGTCTTGACCGGCTCGAACCGGGTGCGCGGCACGCAGAGCAACTGCGCGCCCTTGAAGCTGCCGATCGCCGCGCCCATCGCGCCCTCGAGCTGGATCACGGCCGGCGAGCTCTTGTCTCGGGGATCGACCGTCTTGCGGTTGACTATCAACGGCAGCTCGAGCACGCCGTCCGATTCGTCCAGGGTCTCCTTGAGCACGCGCAGGTCGACCCACAGGCTGTTGGTGTTGTAGTAGCGCCAGCGTCGGTAGTCGCGGAACGACTCCTCGTCCTCCTCGGGGGTCTGTGCGGTCTCGCGCAGGACCAGCTGCTCGTCGGACTTGCGGCGGGCGATGTGCCCACCCTTCCGGTCAGCCTCGGTGCCGATCACCACCTCCATCAGGAACGGTATGTCGCGCTGCTCCAGATGCGCCGCGATGCGCGCCTCGCACGTCGCGCCGAGGTTGTCGGCGTTGGAGATCATCGCGAAGTGAAAGCCGCGCTCGAGCAGCGAGCGCAGCATTCCCGAGCCGCGCAGCGCCGGGTAAACGTCGCCGTGGCCGGGCGGGTTCCACTCGAGCGAGGAATCCTTATCCCAGCTGATCGGCTCGAGCGTCTCGGCGTCGAGCTTGGGCACCATGCTCTGGAGGAAGTCGAGCGGGAGGCCGACGTCGAGCTCCGGATACGCCTCAAGCGCGCGCAAGGTCTCCTCGCGCGTGGCTTCGCTGTTCATCAGCACGAGCGGCAGGCGCACGTCGTGTCGCTTGCGCAGCGCCAGCGTCTGGCCGACGATGATGTCCAGGAACGATTTCCCGTCGCGCACCTCGACCAGCGACTTCGGGCTGCGCAGCCCCATCGTGGTGGCAAGGCCTCCGTTGAGCTTGATCAGCGCGACGCGGTCGAGCACGTCGCTGTCGGCCTCCGGAAGATCCTCGAGCGAGTCGACCTCGCCGGCCGGCTCGAGCTCTGCGCTCGGCAGCATCGCCGATTCGCCGCTCACCAAACGCTCGTACGCGCTGCGGAAGCTGCGGATCGCCTCATCGGGCTGACCCGCCTCGCGCATCTTCTCCTCTGCCGCTTTGAGTCCGTCCTGATCCGTCACGGTTGCCCGTAGTATGCCTGCGGGCCGTGCTTGCGCTCGTGGTGCTTGTCGCGCACCGCCGCCTGGAGGGACTCGGCGTCCGGCTCGAGCAGCTTGGTCAGGAGCGTCATCCGCGCCACCTCCTCGAGCGTGACCGCCACCTCGACCGCCTTGGCCGGACTCGCGCCCCAGCAGAACGGCGCGTGCCCGCGGGCCAGCGCGCAGGGGAGCTCGGACGGTCCGCCGTGGTCGGCGATCGTTTCCACCAGCACGGTGCCGGTGGCCCCCTCGTAGTCCTCGGCGACCTCGTCGTTGGTCAGGGCGCGGGTCAGCGGGATGGGCTGCGCACACAGGTCGGCGTGCGTGGTCCCGAGCAACGGGATCTCGCGCTGGGCCTGGGCCCAGGCCACGCTCCAGGTCGAGTGCGTGTGCACGATCCCGCCGATCTCCTCGAACGCCCGGTAGAGCGCCAGGTGAGTCGGGGTGTCGGTGGAGGGTCGGCGCTCTCCGGTTATGACGTTGCCGTCGAGGTCGAGCACCACGATGTCCTCGGCCGTGAGCTCGTCGTAGGCGACGCCGCTTGGCTTGATCGCCACCACTCCGCGGTCACGATCGATCCCGCTGGCGTTGCCCCAGGTGAGCGGAGCGAGCCGGTGAGCGGGCAGCGCGCAGTTGGCGGCCAGTACTTCGTTGACCAGGTCCTGCACGGGTCAGATTTCGACGTACTCGAGGTCGAGCAGCTCGGCCAGCCGGCGCCAGCGGTCGGCGTGCTCGCCGAGGTTCATCACGAAGTGGTGAGGTCCACCCAGGGTGAGCCAATCGTCCATGAACGCCCTGATACCCCGTTCGGGGCGGAAATGAAAGTAGTGCATCTCGACCTTGGGCAGCTCGGGCGTGTCGAGCACCTCGCCGCGGCCCACCACCAGGCGATACAGCTCGCCCTCGAGCGGGACGAGCGCCGCCGTGGTGGCCGGACCGGGCTCGGCCGAGAACACCGGCGTGGGCGGGTTGTCGAGGCCGCCGATGCCGAGCGGCCGGTCGATCAGCTTGATCGGACGATCCCGGCGGGCGATCTTCCAGTTGCCCTCCCCCATGTGGCTGATCAACACGGAATCGAGCTCCCAGTCCATCGCGTACATCTCGCTGAAGTGCGCTTCCCCGATCATCGTCTGGCCGGCGCACATCAGCGCGGCGGTGTTCGTGTCGCCCTCGGCCGCGAACCCGTAGCCGTCGGCCATCAGGTCCGAGGCGGCCAGCAGCGGCAGCTGCTGGAACCGCCCGTCGCCGCCGATCGAGTCGAAGTGGAACGAGAAGCCCGCGTAGCCGTTGTCGTCGAGGAGCCCGCGGAGCGCGATTTCCCACCGCGCTGCGTACGCGTGGCGCTCGCGCGGGAGGTCGCCCGCGATTTCGAACTGCTCGCGGTGGCGATCGATCACCGCGTCCACCTCGGCGTCGGACGCCGCTTCGATGCGCGCCACCACCGGGCCGAGGTCCTCGGCCACGATCATCGGGCCGAGCCGGCGGAGCATCGCCGGAGCGTCATACAGGATGTCGCCCATCCCGTTCATCGGATAGCCGAGCAGCCCGATCCGCGTACGCCGCAGTGCGGTCACGGTCTGTGCCGCCCGCGCCCAGTCCTCGAACGCGCGCTCGAACTGCGGTGACTGCCAGTCACCGGTGATCACCGAGAACGGCACCCCGCAGCGAACGAGCGCGTTGGCCTGATCTTGCGCCCCATGAATTCCCTGGTTGTAGGTGAGATCGGACATG
Organism: uncultured Solirubrobacterales bacterium; assembly: GCA_963834625.1. Lineage (GTDB taxonomy): Bacteria > Actinomycetota > Thermoleophilia > Solirubrobacterales > Solirubrobacteraceae > Palsa-465. The sequence continues at coordinate 391,096 of CAWICM010000004.1, forward strand.
TCCCACGCGGGGGTGATGCTGCGCTCCGGCTGGATGTTGGCCAGGAGCATCGGCACCGGCGTGTCGAGCAGCGCTCGCACCGTGCGCATGGCGGGGCCATAGGTGAGCATCACGATCGCGATCCCATCGACGCCAGCCGCGACGAGCTCCCGCGCGATCGCCTCGACGTCCTCGCGGTTGCGCGCCGGCCGCAGGAATTGCACGTCGGCCGCTCCGTCCAGTCGCTGCGCCACGGACTCCGCGTAGCGCGCCTGGCGCTCGGTGATTCCCGGGATCATGTCGTCGTAGAGCTCCTGCATGATGCCCAGCAGTCCGATTCTGGGTTTCCGGCTCACGCTCCGCTCCTTTCGGTACCGATCCGCTTCAGGTCGTGCAGCAGCCGCGCGTCGGAGCGACCGAGGAACTCGTACAGCGTCCGGTAGATCTCGTACACGCGGTCGTAGGTCGTCTTCGCGTCGAGGTCGGGCTCGTACGTGCGCACCTTCTTGGGACGAGTGGCCTCGATCGCCGAGCCGATGTCGTCGAACGCGCCGGCGGCCACCGCGCCGAACAGCGCCGCGCCTCGCGCCGGGATCTCGGCGATCTCGGGCACGTGCACGCGGCGACCGCTTGTGTCGGCCAGCAGCTGCATCATCAGCGGACTGCGCTCGGCGATTCCCCCGCAGGCCACGATCTCCGACAGCACGAGGCCGTGCTCCTCGAAGTTGTCCATGATCCGGCGACTCCCGAACGCGATCGATTCGAGCAACGCGCGGTAGATCTCCTCGCGTGTGGTTTGCAGGGTGAGCCCGAAGAGGGCGCCGGTCAGGTCGGCGTCGGCCAGGATCGTGCGGTTTCCGTTCCACCAGTCGAGCGCCACCAGGCCCGTCTCGCCCGGGGCGAGCTTCGCGGCGGCCTTCTCGAGCGCGGCGTAGCTGTCGGGATCCTGCGCGAGCTTCTCCACGAACCAGGCCAGCATGTCGCCCACCGCGGCCTGGCCGGCCTCGTACCCGAACAGGCCGGGGAGGATGCCGTCCTTGACCACGCCCGTGATCCCGGGCAGCCGCGTCTCCTCGGGGTGGACGATCATGTCGCAGATCGAGGTCCCGATCACGATCACGAACGTGCCGGGATCCTCGACGCCCACCCCGGGGACCGACACCCAGGCGTCGACGTTTCCGACCGCCACCGCGGTGGACTCGGACAGCTTGAGCTTCTTGGCGACGTCGGGTCGGAGCGTGCCCGCGTTGGACCCCAGCGGGACGAAGCTGTCTCCGAGCTTCTCGCCGGGGTGGTCGAAGCCGGGATAGGCGGCGGTGAAGTACTCGGTTGGCGGAAGGCCTTCCTCCGGAGACCACATCGCCTTGAAGCCGGCGGTGGCCGTCTGCCGGCACTGCGAGCCGGTCATCCACCAGACGATCCAGTCGGTCGCCTCGATGAACGCCGCGCACGCGTCGTAGACCTCGCGATCCTCGAGCCACACCTCGATCAGCTTGGGGAAGTACCACTCCGAGGAGATGCGCCCGCCGTAGCGGGCCAGGAAGTCCTCGCCACGCTCGAGCGCCACCTCGTTCAGGCGGTCGGCCACCGATTGCGCGGCGTGGTGCTTCCACAGCTTCGGCCAGGCGTGGCGGCGCTCGCGCCACTCCTTCAGCGTGCACAGCGGCACGCCCTCGGACGTGGTCGGCAGCACCGTGCACGAGGTGAAGTCGATCCCGAGGCCGACCACCTGCTCGGGGTCCACCCCGCTCTCCTTGATCACCGCAGGGATCCCGCGCTCGAGCACCTTCACCCAGTCATCGGGGTCCTGCAGGGCGTAGTCATGGGGCAGCCGCTCGCCGGTCGAGGGCAGCTTCTGGTCGATCACCGCGCTCGGATAGCGCAGCGCGCTTGCGGCCACCACGTCGCCGCCGGCGAGGTCGACCAGCACGGCACGGCCCGATTCCGTGCCGAAGTCCACGCCGATCGCGTACCGCGAGTCGCTCACCGCGGGGCGGGTTCAGGCGCCGGCGTTCTGAACCTCCTCCAGCTGTCGGCGGTAGGCCGAAACCATCAGCTCCGTGAGCTCCTCGATCGACGTCTCCTTCACCTGCACGTCGAGGGTGATGCGGCCCCCGTTCATGACATTGAGACGGTCGCACAGCTCGAACAGATGGGCGTAGTTGTGGTCGATCACGATGATCGAGACGCGGCCGCTCGAGGAAAGATCCTTGACGAGGTCGATGATGAGACGCGACTCGCGCGCCCCCATGGCTGAGAGCGGCTCGTCGAGCAGCAGGATCTTCCTCGCCGCGCGCACGGCCCGGGCGACGGCGATCGCCTGCCGTTGACCGCCGGAGAGCTGCGCGGCCTCGGCGTCCACGCTCGGTACGTGCACGTTGATGTCGTCGAGGTACTGCCGCGCGAGCTTGCGCATCTCACGCTTGTCGAGGAGGCGAACCGGTCCGAGCCGCGTCAACTCGTGGCCCAGGAACAGGTTCTGGAAGACACTCAGCTGCGGAATCAGCGCGAGATCCTGGTAGACCGTCTCGATCCCCTGGGCTCGGGCGTTCTCGACCGAGCTGAAGCTCACGCGCTGTCCCCCGAGCAGAACCTCTCCCCCGTCCGGCGCATGGAAGCCGCTCAGGATCTTGACGAACGTGCTCTTGCCGGCTCCGTTGTCGCCAACGAGCCCGAGCACCTCGCCCTCGTGCAGGCTGAGGTCGATGCCGCGCAGAACCGAGAGCGCGCCGAAGCGCTTGGTCACTCCTCGGACCTCGAGCACGGGCGCGCCGTCAGCGGCGGGGGGCGGGGGCTCGGCGGGCTGGGCGGCGGCGCTCATCTGCCCCTCGAGCGGGCGATCAGCCGGTCGAACTGGACGTTCAGCGCCATCGCGATGATGATCACCACGCCGACGTAGATGAAGAACTGGTTTGTGCTGACGCCGGTCAGCGTCAGCCCATCCTCGAGGATGCCGATCAAAATCGCGCCGATCAAGGCCCCCAGCACCGTCCCCCGCCCGCCGGTCAGTGCCGTGCCGCCGATCACGCAGGCGCCGACGGCGTACAGGATGTAATCGACGCCGAAGTTGCCCGGGTCGAGCGTCCCGTACTTGATCGCATCGACGATTCCCACGAGCCCGGCGAGAAAGGAACAGATCACGAAGCACCACACCTTGACGCGCCGGATGGGCACGCCGGCCTCGGCAGCGCCGATGAGGTTGCCGCCGGTGGCGATGATCCGAATCCCGAAGCGTGTTCGGTTGAGCAGCACACCGAGGGCGATCGTGATCGCGACCACCCAGAGGAACTCGGCCCACTTCCAGGAGCCCATCGCCTGGGCGACGAACCCCGTCTGGCCGCTCAGCGGGATCGGGCTACCCTCCGCATCGTGCGAGGCGACGAGGACTATCCCGTAGAGGATGAAGTTCGTGGCCAGCGTGGTGACAAACGAGGGCACGTTCAGCCGCACGGTGATGAGTCCGTTGATCGCGCCCACGAGACACGCCGCGAGGAGCGCGATGACGATCGCCAGGATGAGCGGCAGACCGTCGTTGTGCATCCAATACATGACCCATGGGCAGAACAGGAAGACCTGGCCGGCGGACAGGTCGATCTCCGCGAGCACGAGCAGCAGCACCTGTCCGATTGCGATCGCGGCGATCGGACCCGCATAGCCGGCCGCCGAGCTGAGGCTGAGCGAGTCGGTGAACGTCGAGCCGGCTTTGATCGTGAAGTAGAGGAACAGCGCGATCGTGATCACGATCGGGGTCAGCTCGCGCTGGTATAGGAACAGGCGCAGGACTCGAATGCCCGGCGACACGGACTCGCTCTGCTGCCCCGGGGGGTCGACTTCCGGGGCAGCAGTAGAGGTGGGAGCGTCTGAGGCCACGCTCGCCGGAGACTACGTGGCGATCGACGACGGGGTCGCCAAGGACTTCTTCGTCGCGGACGTTCCCTCGAACCGGTTCGGAATGAGGTACGGCGCGACGTTGTCCTTGGTGACGATGCCGATTCCCGTATCGGTGTCCGTGGGCTTCATCAGCCCACCCGAGACGTTCCACAGGAACAGCTGCATGATCGTGTCGAAGCCCTGCAGGTAGGCCTGCTGGTCGATCGTGGCGGTCACGTAGCCGGCGTGGATGGCCTGCGCGACCGGCAATCCGACGTCCCATACCGAAGCGCCGACCTTGCCCGACAGACCCTGGGCCTTGATGAACTGCGCGACCGCGTTGCTGTCCCCGCTGTCGACGGCCATCATCCACCTAACGTCCTTGTTGCCGGCGTACCACGAGGAGATCTTGTTGTACTCCGGCGAGCCCTCGGTCGCCGAAGTGCCGACCTCGGTGAACTTCACGCCGGCCTGGGTCAGGATGGGCTTCGCGCCGTCGATCCGCGGCTGGATGTTCCCCGTCCCCGGAGTCGCGATGATCCCGGCGACGAGGTCACCGGACTTCACGCCGGCTTTGAGGATCGCGTTCCCGACCGCGGCGCCGGCGGTGAGGTTGTTCTGGCCGACGTAGGCCATCCGGTTGTTCTTGGTGCCCGCCGCGACGTCGGCGTTGTACGCGATCACGGGAATGCCCTGGCCGAGCGCGGTGTCGACGGGTGTGTTGAACGCGGTGTTGTCGATCAGACAGCACCCGATCCCGCTCGCCTTTGCCGCGATGGCGGAGTTGAACGCCGAGACCATCTGGCTGACGATCGAGTTGTTGGAGCCCGTCCACTGGAACGAGGAGCCCGTCAGTGCGCAGGCGTCCTGGCATCCGTACTGCGTCGCGGTGAAGAACGAGTTCGTCGTGACGTGGTTGACCATCACGAACTTGTGGCTCTTGCTGCTTCCGAAGGGGCCGCTTCCGCCCGTGGCCGCGGCGGAGGTCGTGCTCTTGCTCGAGCCGCAAGCCTCGAGCGCGATCGCCGCGATCGCCGCCGCGCTACCGGTCAGCGCGGTGCGGCGAGTCAACTGCTTGAAGCGCTTTTGCGGGCTGTCCGGAATCTTGCGCTCATCCCACTCGAGCCGCTCGATTGCGTCGCCCGTCAGATCGTCTGGTGACACCTGTGGTCTTCCTCTCTTCCGTTCAATGTCGCTACCCTACGCCTCCACGAGCGGCTCGTGCTAGTCCACTCCGACCGCGCCCGGCTAGATTCGAATCCGTGGGTGTCCGCAGCCGTCGCAACACCGACCCGCTGCCCGTCCGCCGCGACATGCGCACTGTCCCACGTGCTTCACGCCATGCGCCCCGTGCCGCCGTCCACGTCGGCCTGACCCACGCTTGATTGCTCTCCTCTCGCCGTCGATGCGCGCGGGCATGTTAGCGATCACAAGTGACGGGTGTCAATGTCGCCGGACCACTCGCAAGACCGTCCTAACAGTCCGCGCCATTTGGCGCGTCCGCCGCGTGGGCGGGCGGGGGCCGTGACCGCTCGCGCTCCACTCGGGCCGCGCGGGGCCGTGACCGCTCGCGCTCCACTCGGGCCGCGCGGGGCCGTGACCGCTCGCGCTCCACTCGGGCCGCGCGCGGCGCGCGAGCCGCGGTCGCTCAGCGCGGCGCCGTCGGACCGGTGCTGTCGCGAACCACCAGCTCCGGCGGCACCAGCGGTTCCGCCGAGGCGCGCCGGCCGGTCTCGATCGTGCGCAGCAGCATGCGCAGGCTCCGCCGGCCCATCTCGATGAAGTCCTGGCGGACCGTGGTCAGCGGCGGCAGGAAGTACGCCGCCTCCGGGATGTCGTCGAATCCCACCACGCTGACGTCACCGGGCACTTCGCGGCCGGCCTCGTGCAGCGCGCGGAGCAGCCCCAGGGCCATCTGGTCGTTGGCCACGAACACCGCGGTGACGCTCGCGTCCGCGGCCAGCTGCCTGCCCAGGTCGTAGCCGGCCTGCGGGCTCCAGTCGCCCTCGAGCGGTTCGGGCGTGTCGGCGCCAGCGGCCTCGAGCGTGGCGCGCCAGCCTTCATACCGCTGCCCCGCCTCGATGAAGTCACGAGGTCCGCTGATGTGCCACACGGTCCGGTGGCCGAGGTCGAGCAGATGCCGCGTGGCGCTCACCGCGCCGGCGACCTGGTCGACCGCCACCACGGGCGCGCCGTGCTCGGGCCCGGCCTCGGCCGCCACCAGCGGCACGTCGGTGGGCGCGTGGAGCAGCGCCTCGCCGGCCCGGGCGTGCGGCGCGACGACCAGGATCCCCTCCACCCCCTGCCGGCGCAACCGGTCGACCGCGTCGACCACCGAGGAGCGATCCAGCGCCTCCAGGCTGGCCACGATGATGAAGTAGCCCGCCTCGTGAGCGGCCCGCTCGATCCCGAACACCGTCGAGGCCGGCCCGTACAGCGTGGTGTCGAAGCTGACCACGCCCAGCATCTTCGAGCGCCCGGTGACCAGCGCCCGCGCCACCGGGTTCGGCCGATAGCCGAGCTCCTCCATGGCCGCCTCCACCCGCTCGCGGGTCTCGGGCCGGACATGCGGGCTGCCGTTGATGACGCGTGAGACGGTCTGATGTGAGACGCCGGCCAGGCGGCCCACGTCGGACATGACCGGTGCACGCAGGCGAGGACGGGAAGGAGTCGCCGTGTCGGCGGGTGGCGATGCGCCACGGGCACGCTCTCGCTCACCCCTCGGCGCGCCACCGTCACGCTCTCTCTCACCCCTCGGCGCGCCACCGCCACGCTCTCTCTCCCCCCTCGGCGCGCCACCGCCACGCTCTCTCTCACCCCTCGGCGCGCCACCGCCACGCTCTCTCTCCCCCCTCGGCGCGCCACCGCCACGCTCCCTCTCACCCCTCGGCGCGCCACCGCCACGCTCTCTCTCACCCCTCGGCGCGCCACCGCCACCGTCGTCTGACCCGGCCACGCCTATGTCATCTCGGGCCTGCATCTGAACTCCTCTCGCGGCTCGCCCAACCCGCGGCGGCGCGACCCCCGGAATCTCCTTGCCGACCGCGGCATGTTAGCGCTAACTGGAGCCCGGGACTAAGATCGCGCGGCACGCGTCGATCTCGAAGGAGCGCTGATGAAGACCAGCCTGGGCATCTGGGCATTCGGACCGATGATCACCCGGTTCGTCCCCGGCGGCTATCAACCGCAGCACAGCTATGAGACCGAGCCGGTGGCCGAGAAGGTGCACCGCGCGATCGAGGGCCTCGGGGATCTGATCGACGGGTACGAGTTCCACTACCCCGACGAGCTCTCGCCTTCGAACCTGGACGAGGTCCGGGCGGCGCTCGGCTCCGAGCACGACGTGTACTGCATCGCGGGCGGCCTGCACCTCGATCCGCGCTTCGGCCGCGGTGGGCTGGTCAACCCCGATCCGGCGCTGCGCGAGGAAGCACGGCGGATCGTGCGGGACGCGGCCGACTTCGCCGGCTCGCTCGGCGCGCATCTGATCGTCTGGCCCGGTGGCGAGGGCTACAACTATCCGTTCCAGACGCCGTACGTCGACTCGTGGCGCTGGCTGATCGAGGGCTTGGGCGAGGCGGCATCGATCTGCCGGGATCGCGGGGTGAAGCTGCTCCTGGAGCACAAGAACTCCGAGCCGGCGATGAAGATCCTCATGCGCAACATCGGGATGTGCCTGTTCGTGGCGAACAAGCTGCGCGACCAGGGGCTCGACAACGTCCAGATCAACATGGACTGGCAGCACCTGATCATGAACGGCGAGCATCTCCCCGAGTACGCGGCTCTGTTGGCCTCCGAGGGGCTGCTGGGCCACCAGCACGCCAACTCGGGCTGGGGCACGTTCGACGACGACAACATGGTCGGCGCCACGGCGTTCATGGAGACGCTCGAGCTCGCCCTCGAGTTCCGGCGCTGTGGCTATGGGTCGGGCGGCGAGCGGCTGGGCTTCGACCTGTATCCGTACACCGAGGACCAGGTGGGCGCGGTCCGGCGCTCGGTCCTGCAGTGGCGGTTCATCGACTCGGTGGCGGCGCGGATCGACGACGCCGCGCTCCATGAGGCCCAGCAGGCGAAGGACGCCGTGCGCGCGTACGAGATCGTCTACGCCGCGCTGGGTGCGTGAGCGTCGGAGCTGACGCCGCGCTGGGTGCGTGAGCGTCGGAGCTACGCCGCGCTGGGTGCGTGAGCGTCGGAGCTACGCCGCGCTGGGTGCGTGAGCGTCGGAGCGACGCCGGGCGAGGATCGCGTGCAGCCGCTCAGCCTCTGTGCGCGGTCGCTCATCGAGGCGCTCCTCGGTGACGCGGACCGTCACGAAGCCGAGCGCCAGCGTGGTGGCATCTCGCTCGCGGTCCGTCTCGAATGCGATCTTGTCCCCATGGAAGGGCCAGCTGTCGAGTTCGACGATCACGCGCTCGGCCACGAACAGCGCGTCGAGGATGTAGCCGCCCAGGGGCGCGCCCATGACCGGCGCCGGCAACCCATGGCGCTGGCAGAACGCCGGGAAGTCGTCTTCCCAGCCGGACCTCGTCGGAGTCCCCGGCAGGCCGATCAGCTTCGCCGCCCGCCTGGCCCCGGGCAGGTTCGCGTGCCGTGCCACCGCCTCGGTCAGCTGGCTCTCGGTCAGCCAGAGCGAGTGAAGTGCGTTGTTCACCGTGCGCTTGAAGGCCTTGTCGGTCTGCCGCGGCGAGATGTCGAAGATCGTCCGCGCCGGCGTGGTCACGCGGATCCCGAGTTGCCTGGTGAGGTCGTGCCGGCGCAGGGTGGTGCTCCGGTGCACGCGGATCCGCTTCGGCCGCCTGTTGCCCAGGATGGTCACTTCGAACGGCGTATCCCAGTGGCGCCAATAACCCCACAGCGTCATCGCGGAGCCGTGGGAGAGCGCAGCGCCAGCGCCGCATGCCAGCACCGCCGCGCTCGCCCATTCGTGTGGCGTGACCGGGCGCCGGCCGACCGAATACACCCCCGCATAGACACGGAACAACCGCCCCGCCCTGGCCCGTCGGCGGATCGCGTCGTCATCCAACCCCAGATCGAGCAACTGCCGCCGGGTGATGTTCCCGTTCTGCTTTGCCGCCAACGTCGCGACCCCCACATCGATCGCTTGGCATATATCTCGCGTTATACGCGAGTTATCTGCCAAGCTCTGGCGGTCCGGGGTGTGCGGCGTCACGTACAACAAGAGCCCACAACTCGCGATTCCCACCCCCCCAAGTGACCGCACTCGTAGGCATCGACGTCGGAACCACGGCCACCAAGGGCATTGCGATCGATCCGGACGGTGAGGTGCTCGCCCGCGCCGAAGCCGAGTACCAGCTGTCCACCCCGCGCCCCGGCTGGTCCGAGCAGAACCCCGAGGATTGGTGGAAAGCGACCGAGACCGTGCTGGCACAGCTCGCGAAAGACGCCGGCGACCCCGCCGGCATCGGGCTGTCCGGACAGATGCATGGACTCGTCGCGCTGGACTCCCAGGACGAGGTCCTCCGCCCCGCGATCCTGTGGAACGACCAGCGCACCCAAGCCGAGTGCGAGCGGATCGAGAAGACCATCGGGCTCGAGCGCCTCATCGAGCTGACCGGCAACCGCGCCCTGACCGGCTTCACCGCGCCCAAGATCCTCTGGCTCCAAGAGAACGAACCCGACACCTACGCCAACATCGCCCGCGTCGCGCTGCCCAAGGACTATGTCCGCCTCAAACTCACCGGCGAGCACGCCACCGACGTGTCGGATGCCTCGGGGACGCTGCTGCTCGACGTCGCGCACCGCGGCTGGAGCCAGGAGGTCCTCGACGCGCTCGAGATCAACCCCGAATGGCTCCCAGAACCGCTCGAGAGCCCAGCGGTCTCGGGCCACACGCAAACCGGCGTACCCGTCGCGGCTGGCGCCGGCGACCAGGCCGCCGGCGCTCTCGGCGTCGGGGTCGACCGGCCCGGGCCGCTGTCGATCGCGCTCGGCACCAGTGGCGTCGTGTTCGCCGCGCTCGACGCTTACGCCCACGACCCCGAGGCCCGGGTGCACGCCTTCTGCCACGCGGTTCCAGGGGCCTGGCACGCCATGGGCGTGATGCTCTCAGCCGCCGGCTCCCTCACCTGGCTGCGCAACACCACCGCCCCCGACACACCCTTCGACGAGCTCCTCAACGCAGCCGAAGCCTGGCCGCCCGGCACCGAGGGGCTGATCTTCCTCCCGTACCTGGCCGGCGAGCGGACCCCCCACGCCGATCCCGACGCGCGTGGTGCGTTCGCGGGTCTGAGCATCCGCCACGACCGCGGCGCGCTCACCCGCGCCGTGCTCGAGGGGGTCGCCTACGGACTCAGGGACTCCTTCGACCTGATCGCCGAGCTCGGCGACGAGCCGCAACTCGGACGCATCTCAGGCGGGGGCGCCCGCAGCGATCTGTGGACGCAGATCATCGCGTCGGCCCTAGATCTCCCACTCGAGCGGGTCGCGGTCGACGAGGGCGCGGCGTTCGGCGCGGCGCTCCTCGGCGGGGTGGCGGCCGGCGTCTGGCCCGACGCGCACGCCGCGGTCCGGGCGACGGTGCGGCCACGCGAAAGAGTCGATCCCTTACCGGAGTGGGTCGAGATCTACGCGGCGCAGCGCGAGCAATACCGCGCGCTCTACCCCGCCCTCCGGGCGCTCCGGAACTGTTAGCGCTCACAAATTAAGATTCGGCGGCCAGCGCCCCGGGTATCCGCGCCACCGTCCGAGCGTGATCCGGACCACCGTCCGAGCGTGATCCGGACCACCATCCGAGCGTGATCCGGACCACCGTCCGAGCATGAGCCGGACCACCGTCCGAGCATGAGCCGGACCACCGTCCGAGCGTGAGAGGTAGAAGGAGGTGGGGTCGATGGACCTCAAAATGATTCGTGCCGCCACGGCCGCGGCCGCACTCGTCATGGCGATGATGGCGTTGGCGTTGGCGTTGGCAGCGTCTGCAGCCACCGCCCAGCCGACAACCCCAAGCGATGTCGGCCCGGCATCGCTCGGCGAGGGCACCGGCGACCCGAATCTCGGCGTCGCTAATCAGGCCGGACGCACGTTCGACTTCGACAACGGCTGGCGCTTCAAGCTGGTCAACACCAACGACACGAGCGACCCGAGCGGCGTCTACGGCAACGCAAACGACCCCAAGGCCGCCGCGCCCAGCTTCCCCGACGCAGGCTGGCAGCGCGTGACGCTCCCGCACGACTGGAGCATCACCCAGCTGCCTGAGCCCAATCAGACCAACGCCACCGGCTTCTTCCCGGGCGGCCTGGGCTGGTACCGCAAGACGTTCACGCTGCCCTCCTGGATGGCGGGCAAGCAGATCTCGGTCGACTTCGATGGCGTGTTCGACAACTCCTACGTGTACCTGAACGGGCACCTGCTGGGAAACCACCCCTACGGCTACACCGGATACAGCTACGACATCTCCAGGCTCGTCCACGCTGACGGCCACACGCGCAACGTGCTCGCGGTGGTCGTCCAGAACCAGGAGCCGAGCAGCCGCTGGTACTCCGGGAGCGGGATCACCCGCCACGTGCACCTGACCGTGGTCGACTCGGTGCACATCGCGCGCTGGGGAACGTCCGTCACCACGCCGAACCTGGCGAGCACGATCAAGTCCGGCTACGCCGACGTCCACGTCGCGACGCAACTGGCCAACAATGGTGCCCGCAAGGCCAACGTCCGCCTCCGCTACGAGGTCATAGATCCAAATGGCAGGACCGTCGCGCGATCGGCCGAGACAGGCACGGCGCCGACGACCGAGGCCACTGACCTCCGCGTCGACCATCCACACCTCTGGTCGACCACCACGCCAAACCTCTACACGCTGCGCACCACGGTGATTCGTGGTCGCCACCTCATCGACCGCACCAGCACGACGTTCGGGATCCGGTGGCTGAACTTCGATGCGAACACCGGAATCACCCTGAACGGCCACCCTCTCAAGCTCCACGGCGTCGACCTGCACAACGACGAGGGAGCACTCGGGTCGGTGAACAACTACGACGCGTTGTGGCGCCAGATGAGCGCGCTCAAGGCGATGGGGGTCAACGCGTTCCGCACGTCCCACAACCCGCCGTCGCCGGAGATGATCGACGTCTGCCAGCGCCTGGGCATCGTGATGATGGTCGAGGCCTTCGACGCCTGGGACGTCGGCAAGCTCCCCCAGGACTACCACCTCTACTTCAACCAGTGGAGCGACTACGACATCAAGGAGATGGTCAACGAGGCCAAGAACTCGCCGGCCGTGATCATGTGGTCGATCGGCAACGAGATCCCGGACTGGACCTCGCCGCAGGCGCTCCCGATCGAGCAGCGCCTCATAAAGGACATCAAGTCGATCGACACCACCCGGCCGATCGTGGCGGGCTCGGATCGCTACCGCAGCGTCCCCACCCCCGGGTCCACAGCCGACGAGATGCTCAAGAACCTGGACGGCCTGGGGGTCAACTACGACACCGCCCAGACGCTCGACGGCCTGCACGCCCAGTACCCGACGAAGTTCTTCTTCGCGTCGGAGTCCTCGTCCGAGACATCGACGCGCGGCTACTACCAGGACCCGACCCTGCTCAACACCGGCCAGAACTTCACGCCTGGCAAGGAGGAGCTCTCCTCCTACGACAACAACCTCGACGACTGGACGCTGAGCGGCGACTACAGCCTGAAGTCCGACCGCGACCGGCAGTTCTTCGCCGGCGAGTTCGTGTGGTCGGGCTGGGACTACATCGGCGAGCCGACTCCGTACTCGACGTTCCCGGTGAAGACCTCGTTCTTCGGCCTGGAGGACACCGCGGGGTTCCCCAAGGATCAGTACTACCTGTTCAAGTCCCAGTGGAACCCGGCCCCGATGGTCCACATCGTGCCGATGAACTGGACCGACTACAAGCCAGGGCAGACGGTTCAGGTGTGGACGTACGCCAACGAGCCGAACGTGGAGCTGTTCCTGAACGGCAAATCGCTCGGCGCCAAGTCGTTCACGCGCAAGACCACCACGTTCGGGCAGTCCTATCTCGAGACCACCGAGTGCCCGGGCGACGACAGGAACTACACGGGCGGCGCGTGCCCGGGCTCCTACGAGAGCCCGAACGGGAGCTCCGGGAAGCTGCACCTGACCTGGAACGTGCCGTTCCAGCCGGGCAAGCTGGTCGCGGTGGCCAAGGACGCGAGCGGCCACGTGGTCGCCAGCGACGAGGTCGATACGGCCGGGCACCCAGATGCGCTGCATCTCACCACCGACAAAACCTCACTGGGCGCCGACGGAAAGTCGCTCGCGTATGTCACGGTGCACGTCGACGACGCACACGGAGTCGACGTTCCTGACGCCGACAACTCGATTCACGTCTCGGTGAGCGGCGCCGGCACGTTCGCCGGTGCGGACAACGGCAAGGAAGACGATGCCGAGGGCTACAAGTCCACCACGCACGACGCATTCAACGGCTTGATGCTCGCCATCGTGCAGGCCGCCGACCGGCCCGGCCCCGTGCAGATAAGCGTGACGTCGCCGGGTCTCAGGGGCGCCGAGATCACGCTGCGCTCGAGCCGACACCCGGGAGGCAACGCCCCCGCGCACCAGGTTCAGCTCCCGCGCAGCCCGGCTACGCCGCCCCCGAGCAAGCTCCCGCCGACCGCCGACGCGAGCTTCACCGGCGGCGTGTTCTCCGACGACAACTCGGACTTCGGCGTGAGCACCACGCTGCCGGCGAACATGCTCGACGGCAACCCCTCGACCTTCTGGTCCAACCGCTACAGCAAGGCGGCCACCCAGACGCTGAACGAGGTAACCAACGCGCGGCCTGAGGACTGGGTCAGCGTGTCCTGGGCCCCGGCCAAGCAGGTCGACCAGCTACAGCCGAGCTTCATCACTGATGCGAACGACGAGCTGCCCGCCGCGGTCACCGTGTACTACCGGGACGACAACAACGACTGGGTGCCGGTCAGCCACCAGCAGGTCACGTTCGCCGGCGCCTCGAACGCCCCGTCCACGATCACATTCGATCCGGTCAGCACGACCGCCCTCAAGCTCGACATGACCAGCCGGGCGCCGTACGACCCAACGACCGGAAACCTGGCGATCTCGGAGCTGCACATCCCCGGGGTGAACTAAGCCACACGATCAGCGCAGCGGCCCGACAGCTGCCTCGACCGCCTCGAGCACCGAGCCCGAGCTGACCAAGGCTTCCACGGCGGCCAGCTCGGGTGCCAGGAACCGGTCTGGCCCGGGCCCGGGCACGCGGGAGCGGACAGCCGCCAAGGCCGCCCCCGTGCCGGGCGCCGGCGACAGCGGAGCCCGCAGGTCGAGCCCGCGCGCCGCGCAGCACAGCTCGATCGCGACGATCCGGGTCAGGTTCGAGACCACCGTGCGCAGCTTGCGCGCGGCGCCCCAGCCCATCGACACGTGGTCCTCCTGCATCGCGCTCGTGGGCAGCGAGTCGACGCTGGCCGGCGCCGCGAGGCGTCGATTCTCCGCCACCAGCGCGGCCTGGGTGTACCCGGCCAGCATCATCCCCGAGTCGACCCCGGGATCCGCGGCCAGGAATGCCGGCAGCCCGTGCGATCGCCCCGCATCCAACAGCCGGTCGGTGCGCCGCTCGGCGATCGCCCCGACCTCGGCCGCGGCGATGGCCAGGAAATCGCACGCCATACCGACCGGCGCGCCATGGAAGTTGCCACACGACTCGACGCGCCCGTCGGGCAGCACCATCGGGTTGTCGATCGCCGACCGCAGTTCCACCGATGCGACGCCTCGGGCGAACGACAGCGCATCGCGCGCCGCGCCGATCACCTGCGGCGCGCACCGCAGCGAGTAGGCATCCTGCACGCGCGGATCCCCGAACCGGTGACTCGCCACCACCGGCGATCCCTCCAGCAACGTCCGCAAATTCCAGGCGCTGTCGACCTGCCCGGGCTGCGGGCGTAGCGCGATCAGGTCCTCGGCGAACACCCGATCGGTGCCGAGCAGGGCCTCCACCGACATGGCCGCGGCCACATCGGCCACGCGCAGCAGCGCGGAGAGATCCCATCCGGCCAGCACCAACATCCCGAGCATCCCGTCGGTGCCGTTGATCAGCGCCAGCCCCTCCTTGGGCCCAAGCTCGAGCGGCTCGATCCCGGCCGCGGCGAGCGCTTCAGCCGCCGGCCGTCGCTCCCCGTCACGATCCACGACCCACCCTTCGCCAGTCAGCACGAGCGCGCAGTGAGCCAGTGGCGCGAGGTCGCCGCTCGCCCCCAGCGATCCGTGCTCGGGCACCACCGGGGTCAGACCGGCACCGAGCAGCGCCAGCATCCGCTCGACCACGACCGGCCGGGCACCCGACCGCCCCATGGCCAGCGAGCGGGCGCGCAGAAACATCATCGCCCGGACGACCTCGCGCTCCACCCCCGGGCCCATCCCGGCCGCGTGCGAGCGGATCAGGGAGCGCTGCAGGACGATCCGGGCCGAAGCGGGGATTCGCACGAGCGCCAGCGACCCGAACCCGGTCGAGATCCCGTAGGCCGGCTCGTCGGCATCCGCCCGCGCCGCCACGACCGCCGCGCTGCGCTCCATCTCGGCCCGCGCCGCGGAGCCCAGGACGACCGGAGCATCCGAGCGCGCCACCGCGACGACATCGGAGGCGGAGACGCCCGTCGGCGTGAGCTCCACAACACCACTCACGATGACACCCGGGCTCCAGGCCCCGGTCGGACCTCCACCGCTCCCGAAGGCGGCTCCGCATCCCCCGGCAGCAGCGCGAGCACACTCCCCCCGAACCCGCCACCCATGATCCGAGCACCCAGCGCCCCCGCCGTCTTACACCGCGCCACCGCGTCCTCAACCGCATCGGTCGACACCTCGTAGCAGTCGCGCAGGCTGGCGTGCGAGGCGTCGAGCAGCCGGCCCACCGCGGGCAGGTCGCCGCGTTCGAGCGCCGCCACCGTCTCAGAGACCCGCTCGTTCTCGCTCACCACGTGCCGGACGCGCAGGGAAAGTGGCGCAGGCAGCCGCGAGGCCATCGCCAAGGAAGCGTCACGCAGGGTCTCGAGCCCCAGCAGTGAGGCCGCCTCCGCGCACTCGGCGCGCCGCTCGTTGTAGCCGGAGCCCGCGTGCGTGTGCTCCTCGCCCGAGTCGAGCACAACCAATTTGAAGTCCCGGAGCCCGAGTCGCACGGGCTGCACGGACAGAGACGCGAAGTCGATCAGGAGCGCACAACCATCCGAGCCGAACAGCGACGCGATCTGGTCCAGCAGGCCGGTCTGCGCCCCCACCCATTCGTTCTCGACCCGCGAGCAGAGACGAGCGAGCTCCATGCGATCCGGCTCGGGTGCGTCGGCGACCGCGAGCAGCGCGAGCACCAGCGCGACCTCCAACGCGGCCGAGGATGAGAGCCCGGCGCCGCGGGGGACGGACCCGCTGATCTCAAGCGATGCGCCGCTCAGCGCCACTCCGAGACGACCCAGCTCGCCCGTCGCACCCCGCACGAACGCTCGCCAGCCATCCGCCCCCCGAACCTCGCCCAGCGAGAAGCCGTCGCGCTCGCCGAGATCCACGGCCACCGCCTCGATCCGGGGATCGGACAACGAGGCAGCCCGGACTGTCACCCCGTCGGCGATCGCGAACGGCAGCGCCAATCCCTGGTTGTAGTCGGTGTGCTCGCCGATCAGGTTGACCCGACCGGGCGCGAACGCGGTGACGTGACTGGACAAGATTTCACTAGTGTGCCGGGCCGATGTCCGCCGTGAAGTGGGGAATCATCTCGACCGCGCACATCAATCGCCTGTTCCTCGAGGGCGCGCGCGCTGCAAACGACGTCGAAATCGCGGCCGTGGCCAGCCGCGACCGCGCCAAGGCCGAGGAATACGCGCGCCAGAACGACATCGCCAAGGCCCACGGCAGCTACGAGGAGCTCCTCCAGGACTCGGACGTCGAGGCGGTCTACATCTCGCTCCCGAACTCCTTCCACATCGAATGGAGCATCCGCGCGCTGCAAGCCGGCAAGCATGTCCTGTGCGAGAAGCCGCTCAGCCGCCGAACCCCAGAGGTCGAGCGAGCCTTCGACGTCGCCGAGCAGAACGGACGTCTGCTCATGGAGGCATTCATGTGGCGCCACAACCCTCAGACCCGTCGACTTTCAGAGCTCCTCGACCAAGGCGTGATCGGCCGGACCAGAGTGATCCGCGCCGCCTTCGGCTTCGTCACAAACGACCCTGCCAACGTCCGCCTGCAGACGGCCCTAGACGGTGGCGCCCTGATGGACGTGGGCTGCTACTGCGTGAGCGCGACCCGGCTGATCGGCGGCGAGCCCGAGCGAGTGAGCGCCGAGCAGGTCCTCGGCGGCGACGGTGTCGACGTGGCCTTCGCCGCCACGATGCGCCACCCGGGCGACGTGATCAGCCACTTTGACGCGGGCCTGGCCCTGGACAGCCGCGACCTGCTCGAGATCGTCGGCGACGGCGGATCGCTGCTGCTGGACGACCCGTGGCACTGCCGCAACCCGGGCATCGAGCTGGGCCGCGGCGGGGACACAGAGCACATCGAGATCGAACGAGCGAACTCCTATGGCCTCGAGGCCGAGAACTTCTCGGCGGCCATCCGGGGCAACGCGACTCCGCTACTCGGCCGCGACGACGCCACCGGCCAGGCCCGGGCGATCGAGGCGCTCTACGAATCGGCGGGCCAGGGCCAGGCGGTCAGCGTCGCGCCTCTATCCTGAGACCAATGGCGCCGCGTGCCACTCAAGCCCTGGGTGAGATCATCCGCCAGCAGCGCGAGCTCGCCGAGCTCTCGATGCGCCAGTTCGCTGACCTGGCCGGCATCTCGAACCCGTACCTCTCGCAGATCGAGCGAGGCCTCAGAGCCCCCTCCCAGCAGGTCCTCGACGGCATCGCCAAGGCCCTGAAGCTGTCCTCGGATGCTCTCTATGAGCAGGCCGGCATGCCCCCTCCGGGCTCGGCGCCCGAGGCCAACGCCACCCTCGAGGCGATCGCTGTCGATCTCCGCCTGACCGCCCGCCAGCGCAAGGCGCTGGCCGAGATCTACGAGTCCTTCGTGGCCTCGTCGCCGACCGGGAAGAGGAACTCGCATTAGCGCCAAGGCGGCAATCGTCACGGGCGCCGCGAGCGGCATCGGCCGAGCGGTCGCCGAGCGCCTCGAGAACGACGGCATGAGTGTCCTCGCGGTCGACCTCAAACCCGACCCGGACGGACCGGGCACGCCCTTCGAGGCCGATCTCACCGACGCGAACACCAACGAGGCCGCCGTCAACGCCGCGCTGGAGCAGTTCGGTCGGCTCGACGTCGTGGTGGCCAACGCCGGCATCCAGCACGTCTCTCCGATCGAGGACTTCCCGGTCGAGAAGTGGAACACGATCGTCGCGCTGCTCCTGACGAGTCCGTTCCTGCTCGCCAAATACGCATGGCCGGCGCTGAAAGCCTCCGGGGCCGGGCGGTTCGTCGCTATCGCTTCGGTGCACGGCCTCGTCGCCTCCCCTTACAAAGCCGCCTACATCTCGGCCAAGCATGGCGTGCTCGGCCTGTGCAAGACGCTCGCGCTCGAGGGCGCCGAGCAAGGCATCACGGCCAACGCCGTGTGCCCCGCCTACGTGCGCACGCCGCTGGTCGAGAAGCAGATCGCCGACCAGGCCCGCGCGCACGATCTGCCCGAGGACGAGGTGCTCGAGAAGGTGATCCTCCAGCCCCACGCGGTCAAGGAACTGATCGAGCCCGCCGAGGTGGCGGGCGTGGTCGCCTTCCTGGTCAGCCCGGCCGGCAAGATGTTCACCGGCGCCCCGATCACGCTCGATCAGGGCTGGACCGCGCGCTAGACGCGGATCAGGGCTGGACCGCGCGCTAGACGCGGATCAGGGCTGGACCGCGCGCTAGCCCGCCTGGGTGACCTCGTCGCGCAGCGGCCGCAGCGCCGCCTCCAGCCGCACCAGCTGATCGAGCATCGCCCCGGCCGCCTGTTCCATGACGTCGTTGGCCTGGACGACGCCGTCGTCGTCGAGGAACTGCTGGTAGAAGGGGATGTTCACCTGGTCGATGACCGGCGTCAGCCTGACCGCGGTCACGACCTGCTGAAGCTGCTCGACCGAGCGCGTCCCCGCCGCCACTCCACCGTAGGAGACGAACCCGACCGGCTTGTAGCGCCACTCGTGGTGCAGGTAGTCGATCGCGTTCTTCAGCGACGCGGGATATCCGTGGTTGTACTCGGGCGTGATGAACACGAACGCGTCCGCGGCGTCGACCTTCTCGCTCCACTCGTGGGTGTGGCGATTCGTGTACTGGCGCAGTCGCGGATGGTTGGGCTCGTCGAGAAGCGGCAGCCGAAACTCGATCAGGTCCACCACCTCCAGGTCGAACCCGCCGTGCTCGCCGGCTCGACCCATGAACCACTGCGCAACGGCCTCTCCGCCGCGTCCGGGGCGCGTGCTTGCGATGACGATCATCAGTCGGGGCACTCGCGGCAGAGTACCCGCTCGGGCTCAGCGGAATCCGACGAGGGCGACCTGGCCGCGCGCGGTGGCGCCGCCGTCGGAGATCGTCACGGCCGCCCCGAGCTGGTTGCCGTGCACGTGCGCGAGCATCGAGCGCCCGGCCGAGGTGAGCGAGAAGATCAGATAGCCGACGCTACGCGCCCCGAGCAGCTCCGAGCCGGTCGAGGCGATCACGGTCTTGCCCACCGACAGCGTTGTTTTCGTGTGGCAGGGCGAGCTGGCCAGGCACTCGGCCAGGATCCCGCCGACCCCGCCCGAGGACACGAAGTCGGTGAGCCCGAGGATCTGCAGGGACGGGGCCTGGCTGGCGCTGCGCGCCGGGGCCGTCCCGCTGGTCGAGAAGGGCACCAGCGTGATGAACCGGCTCAACCCGAGCTTCGAGATGTCCTGGCCGCTCATGTGCACGAGCAGGCGGTGCCCCCGAGCGTGGGCCAGCAGCGAGCGGCCGGCGCCGTTGAGCGTGAAGTAGATGAGCCCGCCTCCCTCAGCCGGGATCTGCTCGCGGCCGGTGCTGGCGACCACGGTGCGCCCGACGCTGAGCGTGACCGCGATGTGGCAGGTACTCGAGTTGACGCAGACCGCGGGCAGGCCTCCCACGCCGCTCGAGGAAACGAACGCGCTGCGTCCGGCGATCCCGATGTGCGGGCCCACGGAGGTCGTGCCCGAGGTGGCCAGCACCTGGCCCTTGGACCCCAAGGCCTGCATGGCGAACACCGGCATGCCGGTCGACGCCGCGATCCCCGTCTCAAACCCGCCCTTGCGCGCGGTCGTGAGCGGCGACAGGGAGCCGGGCGACTGGCCGGCCAGCACGCGCCACGAAGACACCGTGGTGGCACCGTTCCAGCTCGCCCACACCTCGGTGGTGCCGTCGCTGTTCGCAGCGGCGGCGATGCTCGGTGACGTGCTCGGCTGCCCGCTCCAGCGCATCCGGTAGGCGCGATAGCTCGAGGTGTTCGAAGTGAATCGGGCGTCGAAGATCTCCTTGCCGGAGGCGCTGAACTCCGAAAAGTACGGCTGCTGGCCCCAGCCGACGAACACGTCGCCGTTCGGGAGCACCTGCGCGTTGCCCTCGAAGAGGGTGGTGAGCGACGGCGAATGGGTGTACTGCCGCACGAGGGTCGCCGTCTTGGTCTTCTGGTTGACCGAGATCCGAACCGCCCGGGCTGGATGGATCGTCGGGGGACCTCCCCCGTCGTCGAACATCGTGATCGACCCGTCCGGCTGCTGGATCGCGTCGTGCTGGAACGCCACCGAGGCGTTCGCTCCCCACTTGAAGTTGTTCTGGTTCGAGCCCAGCGTCCACATCACCGCGCCGGTCGACTTGTTGACCTTGTAGACCGCCCACGTGTTGCGCAGCGAGATCAGCAGGTTGCCGTCGCGGTCGAGCGAGATCGAGTTCAGGTGGTAGGGGTCGAACACGAGCCCCGGCGAGCCGGTCTTGAGGAACGACGCGCTGAGCGGGATGTGGTCCAGCGTGTGCCACTCGAACAGGACCAGCCCGGTCTTGATGTCGATCTCCTGCACGACGGAGTCCATCAGCGGCCGCCCCATGGTCCCGTAGTGGACGGGTGAGGCCGCAACGATGTAGGCGTCGCCCTGCGGCGTGACCAGGAACTCGTGCAGGTCCATGCCCTGCAGCCCGTTGCCCGCCTGCACCGTGGCGATCTGCTGGTAGTGCGTGTTGTAGATCACGCCCTCGCCGCGGCCACTGCCGTGGTTGGTGAAGCCCTGCCACCAGGTCAGCACCGGCTGGGAGCCCAGCTGCTGGACGCGGAAGTCGGTGGCCAGCTCGTTGGCGGGCAGGGGCTGGAACCAGACCATGTTGCCCGCCGAGTCGAGGATCATCGGGCCGTTCTGAAGCGGTCCGTACTGCGGGGTCAGGAAGATGTCGCCGTTGTAGGTCGCACTCGAGCGCCGGTTGATCGTGATCGAGGCCGGCTCGAGGTTCGGCTGGGTGTGGAAGTGCTGCACGCCGTTGGATCCGGCCGGGACCATCGGCAGCTTGATCGGGCCGATCGGCCCGAACGGCGTGGTGACCGTGAAATGGAAGCTGCCGCTCGACCCGTTCACGATGTTCAGCCCGGTGCTGACCGTCACGGTCTCGCCGGCGGCGAACGGCGCACTCGGAATGAAGCTCCCGCCCTGCCCGTCCGAGTCGGCCTCGATCCTGCCGCTGTGTGCGCCGGTCTTGGAGCCGACGACCTGCACCGAGCCGATCTGCGAGGCGGGAATCCCGCGGAAGGTGATCTGCGTTCCGGGCAGGGCGCTGGCCGTGTTCGGGATGGGATACACGCTCACCGCGGGCTGCGCGAGCGCCCCAGGGGCCGCGATCAGCGACACGAGCGCCGCCACGAAGGTGACGGCGAATGCCCTGCTGAGACCAGCCTTCAGTTGTCCGAGAACGTCCTGCAACCTTTGATCAAACCCCTGAGCCACGTAAACGTTGCGCCCGCAATGTAGCTGGCGGTCCGTACGGATACCGTCGGCCGGCGCCGCAGGCCGCGCGGTCCTCGACCAGTAGGGTTCCGCCACCATGCGCTTCGCCTCGGTCATCCACGACGAAAAGCTCATGGCGGTCGCCGTCGAGGGCGATCAGGCCATCCCCCTCCAGCGGACTGAAGAGCTGGGCTACCCCACCCCTCTGTCGGTCCTGCGCGCCCCGCCGCTGGACCGCGATTCATCGTTCCCGATCGCGGATGCCCGCCGGCGAGCGGTCGTGCCCCGGCCCGGCAAGGTCATCTGCGTGGGCCTCAACTACGCGGCCCACATCGAGGAGACCAAGCGCGAGCGGTCCGACTACCCGGTGCTGTTCACCAAGTTCCCCACCACGCTTACCGGGCCCTACGACGCGATCCCGTTGCCCCCGGAAAGCGCGGCGATCGACTACGAGGGCGAGCTGGTCGTGGTGATCGGCGAGCGGGGCCGGCGGATCCCCGCCGCACAAGCCCTGGATTACGTCGCCGGGTACGCGGTGGCCAACGACGTCTCCATGCGCGACTACCAGTACAAGACCCATCAGTGGCTGCAGGGCAAGTCGTGGGATGCCTCCACCCCGGTCGGCCCCGATCTGGTGACCCGCGACGAGATCACCGAGCCGCTCACGCTCAGGACGTTCGTGAACGGGGACAAGGTGCAGGAGGCCTCCACCGAGCTATTGATCTTCGACGTGGCCACCCTGGTGAGCACGATCTCCGAGTTCGCCACGCTCGAGCCGGGTGACCTGATCCTCACCGGCACCCCGGGCGGCGTCGGCTACCGCCGCGAGCCCCAGCTCCTCCTCAAGGACGGCGACGTGGTCGTGGTCGAGGTCGACCAGGTCGGCCGGATCGAGAACCGCTGCGTGGCCGATCAAACCGCGTAAGGAGCCCGTCCGCGACGGCGATCAGACCGCGTAAGGCGCGAGCTCGTCCGCGACGGCGGTCGCGAACCCGTCGACGTCTTCCTCGGTGGTGTCCCACGAGCACATCCACCGCACCTCGCCGACCGCCTCATCCCATACGTAGAACGGATACTGGCGCTGCAGCGAGGGGATCGCCGCGGAGGGCAGGATCGCGAACACGGCATTGGTCTGCACCGGCCGCGTGATCTGAACTCCGGGCACGTCGCTCAGCGCGTCGGCCAACCGAGCCGCCATCGCGTTGGCGTGCCGGGCGCAGCGCAGCCACAGCTCATCGGTCAACAGCGCGTCGAACTGGGCGGCCAGGAAGCGCATCTTCGACGCCAGCTGCATCGACTGCTTGCGGACGTACCGGAAGTCCTGGGCGAGCTCGGGGTTCAGCAGCACGACGGCCTCGGCGCCGAGCAGGCCGTTCTTGGTGCCGCCGAAGGACAGCACGTCCGCCCCGGCGGCGACTTCGGTCAGAGCCACCCCCAGAGCCGCCGCGGCGTTCGAGAGGCGCGCGCCGTCGACGTGCAGCAGCATGTGGTGCGAGTGCGCGAACTCGGCCAGCTCCCGGAGCTCGTCGGCCGTGTAGAGCGTCCCCAGCTCGGTGCACTGGGAGATCGACACCAGGTGCGGCTGCACCGCGTGTTCGTCCCCGATCCTCTCGATCCGGCTCTCCACGAGCTCGGGGGTCAGCTTCCCGTCGATGCCTGGCACGGTCAGGAGCTTCACGCCCGCGATGACCTCCGGCGCGCCGCACTCGTCGACGTTCATGTGCGCTGACTCGGCGCAGATCACGGCCTCGAAGCGCCGGCACGCCGCCCGCACCGAGACCACGTTCGCGCCGGTGCCATTGAACACGAAGAACGCGCTCGCGTCCCCGCCAAACGCCGAGGCGACCCGGGCCTCGACCGACAGCGTGTAGTCATCGTGCCCGTAGCCGAACGTATGCCCGACGTTGACGCGGGCGATCGCCGCGAGCACGTCGGGGTGGATGGTGGCCGAGTTGTCCGAGGCGAATCCGCGGGCGGCGTCGAAGCTCACGCCGCGAGCTTAGTCTTCAGCGACGAATAGAAGATCGACAGCGGGAACTCGTCGTCGCGCACCAGGTCGATGTAGGGACGCGGATCCTCGACGTCGGTGAAGTCGCGTATGGCCGCCGTCCATTTGGACCCCGCCGCGGGCGGCACGCTGGCCGCCACCAGGTCGTGGGCCGCGGCCCAGTGCTGGAGCTTGGTGCGGTCGATGCCCTCTCGATAGAGCTTCTCGACGTCGTGCCGAAGCGCCGCCACGCCGTCGGCCACCCGGTCCCACTCGACCGTCAGCTGGTTGTCGGTCCAGTGCAGATAGCCGTGCCGGTGCAGGTAGGCGAACAGCAGCTGCCCGCCCAGACCGTCGTAGTTGCGCACTCTCGCGCCGGTGATCGGGAAACGCAGCAGCCGATCGAGCAGGATCGCGTACTGCACGTAGCGCGCGAACGACACGCCCTCGGACTCGAGCTCGACCGCCTGACCGAACGTGGTCAGGTCGCAACGCAACTCCTCGAGCGAGTACATCCAGTAGGGAGCGCGCTGGCGGATCATGAACGGGTCGAAGGGCAGATCGCCGTGACTGTGGTTGCGGTCGTGGATCAGGTCCCACAGGATGTAAGCCTGCTGGGCCATCGCCGGGCTGGCCAGCATGCAGGCCGCGTCAGGCGGCACGTTCAGGCGCAGAAGATCGGCCGCCGCGCCGGCCATCCGCCGCAGCCGCTCGGACTCGCGGTCGCAGAAGATCGCTCCGAAGTTGCTCACCGGCCGTCCGGCCACCGACACGGTCTCGGGGAACAGCACGGCGCACTCCGAGTCGTAGCCGCGCGTCGCATCGACCAGCTCGACCGGCACGAACTTGGGGTTGTCGAACTGGTTGCGCTCGAGCTCGGCGATCCACTCCGGCCAGGGCACCCGCACGACCAGCGCCTCGAAGCAGGTGTCGCGCGAGCCATTCTGCTTGTACATCGGGAACACCACCAGGTGCAGGGTCCCGTCCTCGCGCTGGAGCTCGGGGCGGAACAGCTCGAGCGCGCGCGTGAAGTCGGGCTTGCCGAAGCCGCCGGCGACCCATCCGCGCAGATCCGCGACCACCGCGTCCAGGTACTCGACGTCGTGCGGGAAGCGCGAGAGGAGCTCCTCGATCGAGCCGATGATCGACTCAACGTGGCCGGCCGCGGCGCCGGCGTCCCCGCTCAGCGAGCCGTCCCCGGCCTGAAGCTCGGCCAGGGCGTTGGTCTCGTCGCGCAGCCGGATCCACGCGGGCTCGAGCTCGGGACCGGCTTGGCCCGCCACCGGCCAGGTGCCCCCATCGCCGCGCGCGACCCAGTAACAGATGTTCAGCCACAGCTTGCGGTGGTCGAGATCGCCGATGCAGTCATCGCCGAACAGGTCCGAGTCGGCCAGCACGACCACCCGCCCCTGCCCATGCGTCGCGGCCACCATCAGGGGCCGAGCCGGGGACGAGGCGGTGGCGTGGGTACGGGCCAGCACGGTGGCGCGGTTCCCCGAGGAGATCGTCGTGGCCCGGTAGAAGCACGCCGCCTTCACCCGCACCAGCACGTCGCCGGTCCGGCCGCGATCGCCCTGAGACAGATTGGCCAGGATCCAGCTCGGCGCGTCGCCACAGTGCTCGTAGTCCTGCACGGTCTCGTTCTCCAGGTGCAGGCTGAACCGAGCCAGCAGCTCGTTCAGGTTGTTGCCGTACTTCTCCTGCTCGGTCTCCCCGAGCACGACCAGGCCGCCGCCGGCGTACACGAACGCGTCGATCGCCTCGAGCTCCTCGGCGCTCAGCCGCGGCGACCCGATGCCGGTCGTCCGCTCCCACCTCGGGTCCGAGGGATGGGCGATCACCAGCACCTCGCAGTCGTGCAGCCGCTCGGCGGTGAGCGGCCCCTCGACATGGGGAGCGACGACGAAGTCGCGCTCGGCCAGCGCGGCCGCGGCGCGGATGTAAGAGGCGTCGCCGGGATGGGCCGGCTGCATGGTCCGGGCCACCTCTGGCCGGACCGTCCACGCCTCGTTGTGAGCCTCGTCGAAGACGACGCGGGCAAGCGTTCCGGAAGCGGTCATATAGGCAGGCTACCTCCGCCTCCGGCGGTTGTCGATGCCGAAATCGATGTAACCTCTGCAATGAATCGCCATATGGATGCCCAAGATCGTCAGATTCTTGCGCTGCTCGTCGAGGACGGCCGTCGCACCTACGACGACATCGCCCGCCAGGTGTCGCTCAGCGCGCCCGCCGTCAAGCGCCGGGTCGATCGGCTCCGTAGGCGCGGGGCGATCCAGGGCTTCACCGCGGTCGTCGATCACAATGCGCTGGGCGACCACACCGAGGCGCTGATCGAGCTGTTCTGCGCTCCCGGGACCCTGCTCGACCAGGTCGCCGACACCCTGCGAGGACACCCCGAGGTCGTCGAGGCCTGGAGCGTGACCGGTGAGGCCGACGCGATCGCGCGCGTGCGGACCCAGGACAACGCCGACCTCGAGCGTCTGATCATGGACCTCCAGCGCGACGGCCTCGTGCAGCGCACGCGCTCGCAGGTCGTCATGTCGCGACTGGTCTCACGGGCCGGTAGTTAGCCCGGCCGGATGCCGGGCTGTGGAGACCGCCGAGCGCGCGGAGCGGTCTCCCCGGAACTTAGAAGCGGAGCGCGCGAGGCCCGGAGCAGGATGCGGTTACTCGGCCTATACCCCTGACCGGGGCACAACCTTGACACGAGCTTGTCAAGGTTTGCTAGAGTGCCTCCCATGCGAGATTTCCTAGCCGCCACACGCGACCGCGTCATCGTCTACGACGGGGGCATGGGCGCCACGCTCGAGCAGTTCGACCTCAGCCTGGAGAAGGACTACGGGCTGCCCGGCCGCTGCCACGAGGTGCTCGTGCTCAACCGTCCCGACGTGATCGAGGGCGTGCACGCCGCGATGCTCGACGCCGGCGCCGAGGTGCTCGAGACCGACACCTTCCAGGCCTCGAGGCTGAAGCTGTCCGAGTGGGGGCTCGAGGAGCACACGTTCGAGATCAACCAGAAGGCCGCGGAGATCGCCCGCAAGGCCGCTGGCGAGCATCGGTTCGTGGCCGGCTCGATCGGCCCGACCGGCTTCCTGCCGGCCAGCGACGACCCCAGCCTCGGCCAGATCCGCTTCCCGGAGCTGTTCGATGTCTTCCAGGAGCAGGCTCACGCGCTGATCAAGGGCGGGGCTGACCTGATCATCATCGAGACCGCGCAGGACATCCTCGAGGTCAAGGCGGCGATCCTCGGCACGCGCGAGGCGTTCAAGAACGCCGGACGCAGCGTGCCGATCCAGTGCAGCGTCTCGCTCCTGCCCCAGGGCGGCAAGATGCTCCTCGGCACCGACATCAGCGCGGTGCTGGCCACGCTCGAGGCGCTCGAGGTCGACGTGATCGGCCTGAACTGCTCGACCGGCCCCGAGGACATGCGCGACGCGATCCGCTTCCTGGGCGAGAACTGCCCGGTCCCGGTCCACTGCATCCCCAACGCGGGGCTGCCGTTGCAGGGGCCCAATGGCGAGACGATCTTCCCCGAGCAGCCCGAGCCGCTGGCCGACGTGCTGAACGAGTTCATCGAGCGCTACGGCATCTCGATCGTGGGCGGCTGCTGCGGCACCACGCCGGCGCACATCGCGGCGCTCGCCGAGCGAGCCGCCAGCCACAACCCGGCCCCCCGCCCGGCGCGCCGCCCGCCGCACGTCTCGAGCATGATCGCGGCCACGCCGCTCGTCCAGGACCCCACGCCGACGCTGGTCGGCGAGCGCGTCAACTCGCAGGGCTCGCGCAAGGCCAAGGAGATGCTGCTGTCCGACGACTACGACGGCCTCCTGACCGTGGCCGAGGACCAGGTCACCGGCGGCGCGCACGTCCTCGACGTGTGCGTGGCGCTGACCGAGCGTCAGGACGAGGACGAGCAGATGCGCCAGGTGGTCAAGCGGATCTCGCTCAGCCAGCCGGCGCCGATCCAGGTCGACTCGACCGAGCCCGAGGTGATCGAGACCGCGCTGCAGCAGATCCCCGGCCGGGCGATCGTCAACTCGATCAACCTCGAGGCGGGCCGCGCCAAGCTCGACCGCGTGCTCCCGCTGGTCAGGTCCCACGGCGCGGCGCTGATCGCGCTCACCATCGACGAGGTGGGGATGGCCAAGACGGCCGAGCGCAAGCTCGAGATCGCCCAGCGCATAACCCAGCTCTGCTGCGAGGAGCACGGCCTCGATCCCGAGCTGCTGATCTTCGACTGCCTGACGTTCACGCTGACCACCGGCGATGAGGAGTGGCGGCCCAGCGCGGTGGCCACGATCGAGGGGATCCGGGCGATCAAGGAGCAGATCCCGGGCGTCAAGACGTCTCTCGGCGTCAGCAACGTGTCCTTCGGCGTGAGCATGACCGCGCGCAGCGTGCTCAACAGCGTGTTCCTCCATCACTGCGTGGAGGCCGGGCTCGACCTGGCCATGGTCAACCCCAACCACATCACCCCGTACGGCGAGATCCCGACCAACGAGCGCGAGCTCGCCGATGACCTGGTGTTCAACCGCCGCGAGGACGCGCTCGAGCGGTTCATCGCCCACTTCGAGTCCAAGGGCGAGTCCGAGGCCGAGGCCGAGAAGGCCGATCCGACGGCCGGGATGGAGCCAGAGGAGGCCCTGCACTACCAGATCCTCCGCCGCAAGAAGGAGGGCGTCGAGGAATGGATCGACCGGAGCGTCGAGAAGATCGGCGCGGTGCCGACGCTGAACGAAGTGCTGCTGCCGGCGATGAAGGAGGTCGGCGACAAGTTCGGCGCCGGCGAACTGATCCTGCCCTTTGTGCTCCAGTCGGCCGAGGTCATGAAGCGGGCGGTCAAGCAACTCGAGCGCTACCTGGACAAGCTGGAGGGCTACACCAAGGGCACCGTCGTCCTCGCCACCGTGTTCGGCGATGTGCACGACATCGGCAAGTCGCTGGTCAACACGATCCTCACCAACAACGGCTACACCGTGGTCGACCTGGGCAAGCAGGTCCCGATCCAGACGATCATCGACGCCGCGGTCGAGCACAAGGCCACCGCGATCGGGCTGAGCGCGCTGCTCGTCTCGACCTCCAAGCAGATGCCGGCCTGCGTGCAGGAGCTCCACTCCCATGGGCACCAGTTCCCGCTGCTGATCGGCGGGGCGGCGATCAACCGCAACTTCGGCCTGCGCATCCTGTATCCGAACGGCACCGAATCCGACGACATGTACGAGGCCGGGGTGTTCTACTGCAAGGACGCGTTCGAGGGGCTGGCCAAGATGGACCAGCTGGTCGACGGCGAGGCCCGCGAGGCGCTGATCGCCAAGACGCGCGAGGCGGCCAAGCGGCTGCGCGATCAGCCCGAGCAGCGGGACGACGGCGCGCCGCCCGTCACCGACGCCTCGGTCCGCGCGCCGGTCCCGGTTGACAACCCGATCCCCGAGCCGCCGTTCTGGGGCGTCCGCGAGATCGAGGTCGACATGGACGCGGTCTACCACCACCTCGACACCCACGTGCTGTTCAAGCTCCACTGGGGCGGTCGAGGCGTGAAGGGCGAGGAGTGGCGCAAGCTGGTGAGCGAGGACTTCAAGCCGCGCCTGGAGCGCATGTGGCGCGAGCAGACCTACCTGCACCCGCGCGCGCTGCTCGGCTACTTCCCCTGCAACGCGGACGGCAACGAGCTGATCGTGTGGGATCCCGAGGCCCCCGGCGAGCGGGAGCTCCACCGTCTCGTGTTCCCCCGCCAGCCGAGGCACGACCGGATCTGCCTGGCCGACTTCTACCGCCCGGTCGACTCCGGCGAGATCGACGTCGTGGCCTTGCAAGCGGTGACCGCCGGCGAGGAGGTCACCGAGCTGATGGCCAAGCTCGAGGCCGACGGCGAGTTCGCCGAGCAGCTGTTCGTGCACGGCCTCGGCGTGCAGACGGCCGAGGGCATGGCCGAGTGGCTCCACTCCAAGGTGCGCGCCGACCTGGGCGCCAAGCCGACCCAGGGCCGTCGCTACTCGTGGGGCTATCCCGCCTGCCCGGAGCAGTCAGAGCACGAGAAGGTGTTCGACCTGCTCGACGCTCCCTCGATCGGGCTGCGGCTGTCCGGCG
This sequence comes from uncultured Solirubrobacterales bacterium, assembly GCA_963834625.1. Lineage (GTDB taxonomy): Bacteria > Actinomycetota > Thermoleophilia > Solirubrobacterales > Solirubrobacteraceae > Palsa-465. Next base: position 420,913 of record CAWICM010000004.1, read on the forward strand.
GCTACGCGGTCGAGCCCGAGCAGTCCACGCTGGCCATCCTCGCCCACCATCCCCAGGCCGTGTACTTCGGGATGAAGTCGGGCTTCCTGCCCAAGACCGACCGGCAGGCCGCCGACGAGCTGATCGCCGGCACGGATCGCGACCCGACGCGCCTGTCCAAGCTCTCCGACGCCGAGCCCGCGCCCATCGACGAGAGCGCCGGCGATGGCGAGCCGGCGATGGCCGAAGCCTAGAAGCGTCTAGGACCGGGCGCGGGCCGCGGCGGCGGCACCGCGAGCGCTGCTCGGCCGCGCCGGCAGCTTGACCGGCGCGGTGTGCATCGCCCGGAGCCGCACCTCGCGCCACGACATGCCCTCCTTGAGCAGCGCGGGCATGCCCATCACGATCGCCGTGGTGACCTCGACGGCCTGAAGGATCACTCCGAAAGCGACGCCATCGCCGTAGCCGATGTGCCATCCGGTATGGAGCACCGCAGCGCAGGCGGCCTGGAACACGCCCAGGTTTGCCGGAGTGGCCGGGAGCAGGGCGGTGATGTTCACCGCGAACAGCACGGCCGCGGCGGCGCCGATACCGGCGTGCTTGTCGAGCCCGAGCGCGACGAGGAGGATCCAGCACGACAGGCACTGGAGCGCCCAGGCGGTCAGCTGCGCGACCGTCGCCTCGATGCCCAGGCGGGGGCTGCGGAACACGGTCAGGCCGGCGCGCACCCGGGCCAGCGCCCCACGGATCTGGGCGCTGAGCGCGTGCAGGCGCGACGAGCGCGATCGGTTGCCGGTGCCCCGCAACAGCACCGGCAACAGCAGGACCACGATCAGCAGCGCAACGGGCGCGATCGCCGCGACCAGCAGCGCGTTCTGGTGCCCGTTGAAGAGGTCGACCGAGGAGAACATGATCGCGCCGAGGATCATCAGCGCGACGATGTTCAGAAGTGTCTGAGAGACCACCGTGCCGAGCACGATCGGCAGGTTCTCGCGAGGCCGGCCGGTGCGTCTGGCCACGACCAGCGCACGCGAGGGCTCGCCGAGGCGGGCGGGCAGGGTCGAGGACATGAGCACGCCGATGAACGTTCCCTGGGCCGCATCGGCCATGCGCACGCGCGCGCGGGGCAGCGCAGCGCGCAGGATCGCGCGCCAGGAGACGGCGCGCATCACCATCGCGCTGCACATCACGGCGAGGCCGAGGAGGATCAAGGTGGGCTTGGCGGTGATCAGCGCCGCGGCGATCTTGGGCAGGCCGATCTTCTGCAGGGCGAAGAAGGCGAGCACCGCTCCGCCCACAGACACGGTGGCCAGACCGAGACGGCGGGCGGTGGCCAGAGCCTTGCTGTGACGCTGCGGGCCGGTCAGCCTGGGCTCGAGGCTGACCAGGCGTTGGGCGGCGATCCGAGGCTTCAGGTCCGCCGGTCGCGCACCCACCCGCACCGCGGCACGCTGCCACGCCCCGGCCGGCTCGGGCGTCGCCGCCGCCTCCTCGTAGGCCTCCATCACCTGCTCGGCCACCCGCGGCCAGGCGAAGCGCTCGGCGCCGAGAACGGCGGCCCGGGCCATCGCCGCCCGGCGCACGGGCTCCTCATAGAGGTCGCGCAGGGTCTCGGCGAGCGTCTGAGCGTCACCGCGCGGCACCAGCACGCCGTCGACGCCGTCCCGGACCACGTCGCGATAGCCGGCGATGTCGGACGCCACCACCGGCGTCCCGGCCGCGAACGCCTCGGTCAGCACCATGCCGAAGCTCTCGCCGCCCAGCGACGGGGCGCAAAGGACGTCGCTCGACTCGAGCTCGCGCCGCTTCGTCTCGTCGTCGACCTTGCCGAGAACGCGCACGTCGCGCATGTCGAGCATCAGCGGTGAGAGCTCCTCGTGCGATGGGCCGATCACGGTCAGCTCGGTCGGGATGTGCTCGCGCAGCGCCTCGAAGGCGCGCAGTAAGAGCGGCAGCCCCTTGCGCTCCACGGCCTGCCCCACGAACACGATCTTGAGATGGTCGTTCTGGGGCCGGAGCGCCGCCAGCGCGGCCTTTTGCGGATCGAAATGCACGCCGTTCGGGATGACCCGGTAATGCCCACCGAAGAACCGCCGGGCGGTCCAGGCCGCGGCCTCGGACACGGCGATCCGGACGTGCAGGTGGTTGAGCATGCGCCGCGCGCCCAGCACGTTGGCGATCCCGTTCGAGACCCGATTCTCGTTGTAGGTATGGAACGTCCCCACGACCGGCACCGTCGAGGAGTCGGTGATGCACCACGGCGCCAGCGGGGCCAGTGGCTCGTGAACGTGCACCACGTCGTAGTTGCCGGTGCGGAGCTCCTGCTGGGCGGTGGCCAGCGCGTACCCGGTGATCGAGATGTTCGAGACGGCCTGGTTGGCCTTCAGCGACAGGGTCCGGCCGAGCGAGACCAGGTACTCAGGCCGCGCCACCGGCTGGGGACGGGCACCCCGGTGCAGCGCGCTCGAGAAGCGATCGGGCGGGTCGAACGGGGCCAGCACCCTCACGTGGTGGCCGTCCTCGATGAACCGCTCCGCGAGCGCCTCGATATGCCTCGTGACGCCCCCCGGATACGTCCACGAGTACGGCGACAGGATCGCTACTCGCATGCGCCTACATGGTAGAGGTTGCGGCAACCGGATATGGCACGGCCGGATCGGCTCTGAACGCCCCACGTATCATGGGATCGATGCCCGTTCGCCACTTCGTCAAATACACCTTCCTCAAGGTCGATCCAGCCTGGCGCCGGCTGGACGAGGAGCGCCGGGCCGAGGACAAGCGCGAGTTCGTCGCCGCCTGCGAGGACTTCGCCGACGGCCACCTGCTGCGGGCCTTCTCGCTCGTCGGGACGCGCGGGGACGCCGACCTGATGCTGCTCAGCCAGGCCCAGAACCTCGAGCGGATCCACGAGTTCCACGTCGTCCTGGCCCAGAGCGGGCTGATGAAGTGGTGCGAGGTCCCCTACTCGTTCCTGGCCATGACCAAGCCCTCGGAGTACTCCGAGGAGTCGCGCCTCGAGGTCCGTCCCGCCCACGGCAAGTACCTGTTCGTCTACCCGTTCGTCAAGACCCGCGCGTGGTACGCGCTGCCCCGCGAGGAGCGCTGGCGGATCATGCAGGACCACATTCGCGTCGGCCGGGAGTACCCCTCGGTCGACCTCAACACGAGCTACTCGTTCGGCCTCGACGACCAGGAGTTCGTGGTCGCGTTCGAGACCGACAATCCGGCCGACTTCCTCGATCTGGTCCAGCGCCTGCGCACAACCGAGTCGAGCTCCTACACCCTGCGCGACACACCGACCTTCACGTGTATCTCGTGCTCGGTTCAGCGGGCCCTCGGCGCGCTCGACGGCGCCGCGCTGGCCGTGCCGGAGACCGTGTAGCCCACCTTCGCCCACTCCCTTTATGGCCGCCACCGCCGAGACATCAGCCGTCGAGATGCTCCGGCAGGCCGATCCCGTCCTGCGCCAGGTGATCGACGAGGTCGGGCCGCTCGGGGACTTCTTCGACGGGCCGACCCACGGAGCACTACGGCGTGCTGGTGCGCTCGATCGTCGGCCAGCAGCTCTCGACCCGATCCGCCGCGGCGATCTACGGGCGGTTGCTCGAGCGGTTCGGAGGACGTCCGCCGACGCCCGAAGAGGTCCTGGCCGACGATCCGGTGCAACTGCGAACCGCGGCCGGCCTCAGCCACGCCAAGGTTCGGTATCTGCGGTCGCTGGCCGAGCACGTCCTCGACGGCTCGCTGCAACTCGACCGCCTGCACGATCTGCCCGACGAGGAGGTGATCGCGGCTCTGACCGCGGTCAGCGGCATCGGTCCGTGGAGCGCCCAGCTGTTCCTGATGCTCCATCTCCGGCGCCCGGACATCCTGGTCTCCGGCGATCTCGGCATCCGCCGGGCGGTCATGATCCGCTACGGACTGCCGGCGATGCCCAAGCCGGCGGAGGTCGAGGCGATCGGCGAGCGCTGGCGCCCGCATCGGTCGCTGGCCTGTATGTACCTGTGGCGCTCGCTGCACACGGCACCGGTGTAGCCGGCGGCGCCCTGTAAAACGCGCAAAGTCGCCCCCGCTCGGAGCGTGCACGCCACATAAGCATGGAGAGCATGCTTATGTGGCCAGGACGTCGGCGGGCGGGCGGCTTTCCTGCGTTATGCAGGTGCGACCGCAGCCCAGACCTGCGCGCCGGGAGAGCAGTGCCGAAAACGGAGGGGCCGCCGGGGAACACCCCGGCCGCCGGCCCACCTAGACCGCGGAGACTTCTTCCTCTTCGGCGACCCGGAACGAGGACCCGCAGCCACAGGCCGCGATCACGTTCGGGTTCTCGACCTTGAAGCCGGCGCCCTGGAGGCCGTCGACGAAGTCGATCACCGAGCCCTGCACGTACGGGAGGCTCGGCTGGTCGACCAGCAGGCGGATGCCCTTGTCCTCGAACACCAGGTCGCCCGCGCGCTGCTCGTCGAAGGCCAGCGCGTACTGGAAGCCGGAGCAGCCGCCACCGCGCACGCCCACCCGCAGCCCGGCCGTCTCGGCCACCGCGGCCTGCGCGGCGAGGAACTCGCGAACCTTCTCGGCGCCGTTGTCGGTGAGTGTGATCATCAAATGGAGTATCGGCCATGCGCTTCATTCAGTATAGCGATGGCATCTCGCTACGCTAAAGAGGATGTCAGCCAGTGGAGCGGCCGCCACGCCCGAGGAGCTCAAGCACCGCATCGAGGCGGGGATTCCCGGCGCCAGCGCCGAGGTAACCGGCGACGGCCACCACTTCAACGCGGTTGTCAGCGCATCGGCCTTCCAGGGCCTGTCCCGGATCGCCCAGCACCGGCTCGTCTACGACGTGTTCGGTGCCGAGGTCGGGGACCGCATCCACGCCCTGTCAATCCAGACCAAGACGGAGAGCATCGCATGAGCGACGAGATGACCAACACGCTGCGCGACCAGATCCAGACCGCGATCGACGAGAACCCGGTGATCCTGTTCATGAAGGGGACGCCCGAACAGCCGATGTGCGGCTTCTCGGCCCGCACGGTGGCGATCCTCCAGTCGATGGGCCGGCCGTTCGCCGCGGTCAACATCCTGCCCGACCCCCGCATCCGCCAGGAGCTCTCGGCCGTGTCCAACTGGCCGACGATCCCGCAGCTGTTCGTCGACGGCGAGTTCGTCGGCGGCTGCGACATCGTCACCGAGATGTACGAGTCGGGCGAGCTGCATCAGGCGCTCGGGCTCGAGAACGCCGACGCCCCCGCCGAGGACGCGCCGGAGCCCCAGGCGCCCGAGCCCGCGCCGCTCACGATCGAGAACCGGCTCTAGCCGCCCACCACGAACGACAGCCTGGCCCGCCCGGTGATCAGCAGCGACAGGTTGCGATACACGGGCCGCTTGGCCTGCCCGGAGAAACCGGCGGTCAGACCGTCGTAGTTGGCGAGCCCGGAGATCGCCTGACGCAGCGCCGACAGCGAGGAGATCGGAGCGATGCTCGGGGGCGACCCGGACCCCGAGCTGATCGACAGCAGGCTGGTCAGCGCGCCGGAGAGGCCCTGCGAGCTCTCGCCGATCCCGACCAGCGAGGGCGGCCCCTTGATGCTCGCGGCGATCCGGCCGCTGGCGCCGAACGGCACCCGCAGTCGGAAGCTGACCGTCCGCAGCCGGGCCGCGGTACACCCGCACGCGCAGCCGCACCCGAACCAGCTGGCCGGCGCGGACGTGCCGCGGAGCGCTGGCGCCGACGATCGACGCCTCCGCCAGCCCGCGCTGGGCGTCCACGCGCGCCACGACGTGCTTGACGTGCAGCGCGGCGAAGTCGACGCGCTCGAGCGCCGAGAACGCGCTGGCCACGTCGGCCGAAGCGGCATTCGCCAGCTCCGGCGGCGCAACGCCGTCATCCCCGGGCGCCCCGGTCCCGACGTAGCGGTTGCAGAAGCCGAGCGGCGTGCGGCTCTCGCGCAGGTAGATCCGCAGGCACATCCGGCCCGACTCGTTGGCCGGCGGGCCGTTGTAGATCTGGGTGGCGGCCTGGGCGACCTCGAGCGGCGCGATGGCATCGACCTGCGACGCCCCGAGCGGCAACCCGACGTCGGTCTCGTCGGCCACCTGGGTGTCCAGCGCTGAGCGTCTGGCCGGTGTCGAGGTCGTGGGCGGTGACGTCGACCGGCACCGTCGGCGGTGGCGATCCGAGCTCGCCGATCACCGCGTTCGGCGTGTCGCTGGTGATCGTGCCGAGGGTGTGGCCCGGCGAGGCGAGCTTGAAGCTCGGCCCGATCGTCGGGTCCGGGTTGTTGACCACGTAGTAGACGTAGGCGTCCTGGAGCAGCAGCGAGCGGCGCCCGGCGCCGTCGAGCTCGTGGCCGAACGCGTACACGGTGTGGCCGTCGACGTAGGTGACGGTTCCGATCGCGCCCATCGGAACCGCGCCCGAGGAGTAGCTCGCGGCCACCGAGGCGCCCGGCACGAGCGGCTGGACCGGGAAGCCGACCGTGGTGGCGCCCACACCGGGCGCGGCCAGCACAACGCGGCCGGCCTGCGCCGCCGCGCGCTGGAGCGACGCCGAACACCGCCGGCGAGAGGCCGCCGACCGTCAGCGGGGCGAGCAGCGGCTGCGGCCTGACCGCCAGGCGCGGCGCCGAGGAGGGCGGGGCCACCGGCTCGCCGAGCATCTGCTGGATCGGGGTGACCAGCACCACGTTGTTGCCGTACTGCCCGACGCTCTCGGAGATCGCGCCGATGTTGCCCTGCCCGCCGAAGCCGTCGGGACAGTAGACCGGTGAGCCCGAGAAGCCCTCGGCCACCCCGGTGGAGGCGACGGCCGGGCCCGACACCTGAACGAGGATCCGCGGACCCTCTCCGGGCGACTGGACGATCGAGATCACCTGCACGTCGAAGGACGAGATCGTCGTCCCCTGGACGACCGTCTCGCCGGTGCAGTTCATGCCGGGGGTGACCTGCGAGAGCGGCAGGATCTCGCCGCCGGCGGCACGCGCAGCGCCGGCGGGCACGAGCATCCCGATCGCGGCGAGGAGGATGAGGAGGCGCAGGCGCACGTGTTGCCCCAAAGGTCGGCGGCTCCCTCGCCGGTGGCGGCAGCATACAGGGCCGCCGGGCAGGCGGCCAGCGGGATAGCATCGGCCGATGACCGTGACACGCGCCTCCGGGGCGCAGGGGAGCGGATCCAAGCGGACCAGGCGTGGTCGCGCTCCGCTTCGACGACGGCGTGCTCTACGCGATCGACCAGACCGAGCTTCCCTGGCGCGAGCATTACCTCGAACTCCGCACCGCGGACGAGGTGGCCGAGGCGATCAGGCGCCTGGCGATCCGGGGCGCGCCGCTGATCGGCGTGGCGGCTGCCTACGGCGTCGCGTTGGAGCTCGCACGCGAGCCCGAGTCGCTCGAGCGCGCGTGCGAGACGCTTCGCGACGCCCGACCCACGGCGGTCAATCTGTCCGCCGCGGTCGATCGGGTCCAGCACGCCGTCCAAATCGCCACCACCACCGATCGAGGACACCGCCCCGCCGCCGCCCTGGACGAGGCCCGCGCGATCGAGGCCGAGGAGGAGGCCGCCAGCGACGCGATCGCCACCCACGGCGCGGACCTGCTGGCCAGCGCCGGCGCCGGCCGCATCCTCACCCACTGCAACACCGGCGCGCTGGCCGCCCCGGGCCGCGGCACCGCGCTGGCCGTGATCGCCGAGCTCGCCGACCGCAAAGCCCTGGAGAAGGCGATCGCCACCGAGTCCCGGCCTCTGCTCCAGGGCGCCCGCCTCACGGTGTACGAGCTCGACCGGCTGGGGATCCCCCACGAGCTGGTCGTCGACTCGGCCGCGCCCGGGCTGATCGCGGCCGGCGCGGTCGACGCGGTGATCGTGGGCTGCGACCGGGTGGCGGCCAACGGCGACGTGGCCAACAAGGTCGGCACGTACGGTCTGGCCCTGGCGGCGCACGCCGCGGGCATCCCGTTCGTGGTCGCGGGACCCACCAGCACGATCGATCCGGCCACGCCCACCGGAGCCGACATCGTGATCGAGGAGCGCGACCCCGACGAGGTGCGGCAGGCGGGCGGACGGATCCTCACCCTGCCAGACACCCCGACGCGCAACCCGGCCTTCGACGTCACCCCGGCCGCGCTGGTCAGCGCGCTGGTCACCGAACGCGGGGTGATGCGCCCGCCGCTCCGATGAGGGTGGCGCGGTCGTTCGCCCCGGCCGACGTCCGGATCGAGGAGGAGCCCGACCCCGAGCCCGGCCCCGGCGAGGTGGTCTGCGAGGTCATCGCCTGCGGGGTGTGCGCCTCTGACGTGACCGACTGGTACGTGGCGTCGCGCCTGCCGGCGGTGCTCGGGCACGAGGTGGTCGGCACGATCAGCGCGGTCGGACCCGGCGCAACCGCGCCGGAGCCCGGCACCACGGTGGCCATCCACCACCACACGCCCTGCGGCGAGTGCCGGCGGTGCCGGCGCGGCCACGAGACCCTGTGCGAGCGCTTCCGGGCCACGCGTCTGGATCCCGGCGGCTTCGCCGAGCGGGTACGGATCAGCACCGAGCTGACCGCGGAGCTGCTCGAGATCCCCGAGCACCTCGATCCGCTCACCGCCACCTTCATCGAGCCGCTGGCCTGCGTGCTGCGCGCCCAGGACCGCGCGGGACTTCATCCCGGCGACGCGCTCCTCGTCGTCGGGGCCGGCGTCAACGGCCTGCTCCAGATCGCCGCCGCCCACGCCCGCGGCGTCGAGGCGGTGTGGGTGCGCGAGCCGCGCGCCGATCGACTCGAGCTGGCCGAGGCATGGGGCGCCGAGCATCACGGCAACGAACTCGTCGACGTGGCGATCGTATGCACGCCCAAGCCCGACGCCATCGCCGAAGCGGCCCGCGCCACCGCGCCCGGCGGCACGCTCTGCCTGTACGCGCCCCCCACCCCCGGCGCGCCGCTGCCGCTCGACGGCGCCGACGTGTTCCTGCGCGAGCTGACCGTCACCGCCAGTTACTCGGCCGGTCCCGGCGACATGCGCGCCGCGCTCGACCTGATCGCGAGCCATCGCCTGGATCCACGCCCGCTCATCTCCCACCGGCTGCCGCTCGAGCAGACCGCCACCGCGCTCGACCTCCAGCGCCGAGGCGCCGGTTTGAAGGTCGTGGTCGAGCCGTGAGGGCGGCGCTCCTGTACGGCCCCGAGGACCTGCGCGTGGAGGACGTACCGGATCCCGACCCCGCCGACGCGATCCTCGTCGAGGTCGAGGCCGCCACCACCTGCGGCACCGACACGAAGATGTGGCGCCACGGCCACCGCATACTGCCGCCCTATCCCTGCGCCTTTGGGCACGAGACGGCCGGCGTCCGCACCGACACCGGTGAGCGGGTCCTCGTCTCCGACTCCGTCGCGTGCGGACGGTGCGAGCCGTGCCGCGGCGGCCGCGCCCAGATCTGCCGCGACCCGACCTGGGTGCTGGGCGGGTTCGCCGAGTACATCGCCGCGCCCGAGGCGGCCCTGCACTCGATCCCACGAGACCTCCCGGCACTCGCCGCGGCCATGGCCGAGCCGCTGGCCGCCGCGGTTCACGCCGTCGACCGCGGCAGCGACGCCACCGACGTCGGCATCGTGGGCGGCGGCCCGATGGGCCTGATGCTGGCCTCGCTGCTGATCGCCCAGCAGAGAACGGTGACCGTGGCCGATCCGCACCCGGAGCGCCGCGCGCAGGCCAAGCAACTGGGCGCGCGGACCGGCGACCGCCTCACCGAGCGTCACGACCTCGTTTTCGAGGCCGTGGGCCGACCCGACGCCTGGCGGGCCGCCGCGGCCGCGGCCTCACCCGGCGGCGTGGTCGTGCTCGTTGGCGGCTGCCCGAGCGGGAGCGAGGTCACCCTCGACCCCGGGCCACTCCACTACGAGGAGCTCGAGCTCCGCGGCACCTTCCATCACGCGCCGGCGGACGTCGACCGAGCGCTCGCCGCGCTGGCCGACGGCGTGGTCCCGTGGCAGACGCTCCAGGGTCCGACGATCTCGCTGAACGACCTGCCGCAGGCGCTGGCCACCCGGAACGGCGGGCCCGCTCTCAAGTGGGTCGTCGATCCACGACGCTGAGATCAATTAATCGTCCGGCGCCGGTACAGCGCGCTGGCCAGCGGCGCGAACACCACGAGCAGGGCCGCCGACCAGAGCAGCGACGCGATCACCGGATGCTGCATCGGCCAGGCGTGGATGCTCGCCGACGGGTTGGGGTTACCGAACAGTTGACGCGCCGCGGCGGTGACCGCGCTGACCGGGTTCCAATCGGCGATCGCGCGCAGCACGGCGGGCATGTGCGCGGTCGGCACGAGCGCATTCGAGACGATGGCCAGTGGGAACAGGATCACCAGGCCGAGTCCCTGGGCCGACTCCGCGTCCTGACTGACGAGCCCGAGGCAGGCGCAGCCCCACGACAGGGCGTAGCTGAAGAGGAGGAAGATCCCGACTCCGGCGAGCGTCGCAGCCAGGCCGCTGCCGGGACGCCACCCGACGACCAGCCCTGTGGCGATCACGATCGCCGTGCACAGGGCCGCGCTCAGCAGGTCGGTCAGCGATCGCCCGACGAGCACGGAAGGCTTCCACATCGGCAGCGTGCGGAAGCGGTCGATCACGCCGCTGCTGAGGTCGGCGCTCAGTCCGACCGAGGTGCCGATCGCAGACGTGGTCAGGTTCATCGCGATCAGGCCGGCGATCGCGAAGTCGACATAGCTCGCGTGCGGGACCGCGACGCCCGCCCCGAACACGTACACGAACAACAGCGTGAACAGGATCGGCTGGATCGTCACATCGGACAAGCGCAGCGGCTCGCGCGTCAGGTGGACGAGGTTGCGCACGGTGAGTACGGCGACGTCGCGTGCGGCCCGCCGCAGTCGCTCGCCGAGGCGCAGCGATCCCCTGGGCAAGGACAAAGGCTGCGTGGTCATGAGAGGACGGCTTCCAGGGCGGCACCGTCGGTCTCCGGCTCAGGCGGCTCGGACGGATGACCGGTGAGGGCGAAGAACACGTCGTCGAGCGAGGGCGGTAGAACCTGAACGTCGTCGACCGCGACCCGGGCCCGGTCGAGCGCGCGTACCACCGTCGTCGCCAGGCCCGCTCCGTTCGGCACCGGCGCGCGGAGGTGCCGTCCGTCGTGACTGACCTCGACCGGTCCGCTGACGAACGGCTCGAGCGCAACCCGAGCCTCTGCGTCGGCCGTGCTCAGCGTGATCTCCAGCCGGGCCCCGCCCACCTGCATCTTCAACTCGCCGGGGGTCCCGCTCGCGATCGCGCGGCCGTGGTCGATCACCAGGATCCGGTCGGCTAGGGCGTCCGCCTCCTCGAGGTATTGCGTGGTGAGCAGGAGCGTCGTGCCGTCGGCGACTAGCCCTCGAATCACGTCCCACATGCGGGCCCGGCTGGTGGGATCGAGCCCGGTGGTCGGCTCGTCGAGGAAAAGCACCGGTGGCCGCACGAGGATGCCGGCGGCCAGATCCAAGCGCCGCCGCATACCACCCGAGTAGGTCTTCATCACCCGGTCGGCCGCGTCGGTCAGCCCGAACTCATCGAGCAGCTCTACGGCCCGCGCTCGGGCCCACGCGCGACCCAGGCCGCTGAGCCGGCCGATCATCACCAGGTTCTGACGGCCGGTCAACAGCTCGTCGAGCGTGGCGTCCTGACCGGTCACGCCGATTCGCCGGCGCACGTCGCCCGCCTCGCGCGTGATATCGAATCCGGCCACGCAGGCGGTGCCTGAGTCGGGCAGGGTGAGCGTGGTGAGGATGCGCACCGCGGTCGTCTTGCCCGCGCCGTTCGGCCCGAGCACGCCGAGAATCGTCCCCCGGCGCACCTCGAGGTCGAGGCCGGCCAGCGCCACCGTTTCGCCGAACCGCTTGGTCAATCCGCTCGCTTCGATCATCGTGCCGCGCTCCATAAAATCCTCCTTACCGGTCGGCAAGTAAAATCCCGACCGAGGCGGGCACCATACCGACATACTTACCGGTCGTCAAGTAAGGCAGGTGATAAGCTGATGCGGATGCCCGAGAACCCGGCAACGCCCGATCAGCCCTCGACGCGAGAGCGGATCCTCGACATCGCGCTCGAGCTGTTCACCGAGCAGGGGTACGACAAGACCTCGCTACGCGACATCGCGCAGCGACTGGGCACCACGAAGGCCGCGCTCTACTACCACTTCGAGCGCAAGGAGGACATCCTCCTCGAGCTGCACCTCCGCCTGCACGAGATCGGCCGCGACGTGCTGGTCAAGCTTGACCGGTTCGAGGACGGTCCGGCGCGCGCCCGGGCATTTCCCGAGCTCCTCGACGAGCTCATCGACCGTGTGGCCGACAACCGCGCCCTGATCCGGCTGCACCAGCGAAACCTTCAGGCGCTCGAGACAATCAGCAACAACGAGCGTCACCGCGCCGAGAACGAAGACATCGAGCAGCGATTCCGGCGGCTGCTGACCGATCCCGAGGTCCCGCTGGCCGACCGCGTTCGCATCGCCTGCGCGCTCGGGGCCGTGCTCGGTGGGCTGATCGAGGGCGGCGACGTGTTCGCCGACGTCGACCCGGCGGAACTGGCCGAGCTCGTTCGTGGCTCGGTCAAGGACATGTTCGCGTCGAGCGCGCGGCTCACCGCCCGCTAACCCGACCGGGAACCCGCCTCACCGCGCCGGTACTCCAGGTGCTCGATGATCCGCCGGGAGTCGCAGATCGCCTCCCCGTCGATCACCAGCACCGGCACGCGCAGCTGCCCGGTGAGCGCCTCCACCTCGGGCCGGCGCGAGCGACGCTGGGGGACGCGAACCTCGTCGAAGCGGATCTCCTGGCGGACCAGCGCACGAGCCACCTTTCCGCACGGACACAGCCAGTTGGTCGGCGTCGTGCAGCGATACAGCGTGGCCACGGCGCGTGCCTCCTAACGCCAGCCCAACGGGGAGTGACGGACGAACGCCCCGGCCAGACGCAGGGTCACGGGCTGGCGTGAGCCCGGCGGCGCCAGACGCGAGCCCTCCCGCTTGCGGTACCAGGCGATCGTCTCCTCGAGGCAGTCCTCGTGAGGCGAGGTGCGCCAGCTCAGCTCGCGCTTGGCCTTCGCACTCGAGAACGCCCAGTGCAGCGAGGCGGCGCGGACCTCGGCGGGGCTCGGCACCGGTCCGCCGGGCACCCACTGCCCCGCATGCGCCATCGTCAGCGCGACCGAGGCAGGCAGCTTGACCGAGGGCGGCTCGACCCCGGACAGGCGGGCCAGGTCGGTGAACAGGCGGTCCAGCGTGAAGTTCCGGTTGCCGAGGATGTAGCGCTGGCCGGGCGTACCGCGTTCGTCGGCCAGCAGGTGCGCCCGGGCGACGTCCTCGACGCCCACGACGTTCAACGTGCCGTCCACGTATGCCGGGATCTGGCGGCGCAGGAACCGCCGGACGAGCGCGGTCGACGACCGGCCGGGGTCGCCGGCGCCCAGCACGTGGGCGGGGTTGACCACGACCACCGGCAACCCCCGGTCCGCCAGTCCAAAGACCACCTCTTCGGCCTGGTGCTTGCTATCGACGTAGGGGATCCGGTAGCGCGCCGCGTCCCACACGTTGGTCTCGGTGGCGACCGAACCCTTGCGCGCCGGGCCGATCGCGGCCACCGAGGAGGTGTAGACGACGCGCTCCACGCCGGCGCGCAGCGCCTCCTCGAGCACGACTCGGGTTCCCTCCACGTTCAGCGCGAGCACGGCCGCGCCGGGGCATGCCCAGGTTCGTGGTGCCGGCGAGATGGAACACGCGATCGACCCCGCGCAGGGCGCGGCGCACCGACCGGCGGTCGCGGACGTCGCCGCGCACCGTGGCGACCTCGAGCCCGTCGAGCGACTCCAGCTCAGAGCTGGGCCGGACCAGCGCGCGCACGTCGTCACCCCGCTGCACGAGCCGGCGGGTGACGTGGCCGCCGAGGAAGCCGGTCGCGCCGGTGACGAGCGTGCTGGCCAAGTCCGAGTCCTCGCAGCGCTCTGAGAAACCGAGCTGAGCCGGGGCTCAGCGACCGTCCCGCCGTCGCCGGCGTCCTCCGAAGGCGAGCGCGCCGATCGCGGCAATCCCCCCGCCGAGAACGAATCCGGCGACGCCGGCCCCGATCAGCACCTGGCGCTGGTGCTGGCGGATCTGCCCCCGCCAATCGGTGAGCTCGCCGACCTCCAGGCGCAGCTTGTCGAGCGAGGTTCCCAGCTCCTGGCGGTTCTGCTCGATCGAGGCGCGGATCTCCTCCGGGCTGCGAGGGGCCATCAGCGCTCGACCTCGCTCCTGGCCGCCACCTCGGCCTCGGCCTTGGCGGTGACGGTCTCGCGGATCCGCTTGGCCTCGTCGATGGCCATCGTCGGAGTGGGCGGGGCTCCGCGCTTGAGCAGGCGGCTGGCCAGCGCGAAGGCCAGGACGGCCAGGACGGCCAGTACCCCGAACACGATCAGGAAGCCCTCCCAGATGTCCCCCGCGCCCGGCACGAGCAACGCGTTGAGTGCCCAGGCCGCTGCCTCCAGTCCGATCACGATCGCGAACACCCCGAATACCGCGCCCGCGACGATCGCGACGGTGCCCTTCAGCAGGCTGGTGGCCTTCCGGCCCACCTCGGCCTTGGCCAGCTCGATCTCCTCCCGGATCAGGTTCGAGACCCGGTCGGAGACCTCGCTCACCGCGGTGGCGAGGTTGTCTGACTTACCGTTGCTACCGGCCAAGGCGCTTCAGGATCAGGGCGAGTAGGAGACCGCCGCCGAAGGCTGCCCCGACGGCGACTTCCGGGCGTTCGTTGGCTACCTGAGCCGCTCGCTCGGCCACGGATAAGCCGCCGGCGGCCGTAGCGGATGAGCTACCGGTCGTGCCCGACGAGTCCTCCCCGGTGGGCAGGCCGGCCGAGGTCGGGTCGTCGTCGGTCACTCGGGCGGTTCTTCGCCGAACACGCGCGTCCAGATCATGGTGGCCACGCGCGTGGACACGAGCGTCGCGAGCGCGCCGGTGCCGGCGAGCAAGCCCGTCCAGAGCAGACGCTTGATCAAGGGGCTCTCAGTCATCGCAGAGGATTCAAGCAGACGGGGAGGCGGCGGCCACGGCCGGCGGGGAGTGCCAGCCGAGTCGCGGTCATCCCGGCGCGGGCGCGGGGTCGCGCTCCAGGCCGCGGCAGATCGTCTCCACGATCATGGTCTTGGCCCCTTCGAGCTCGGCCTCGCCGACCGCGTCGCGATCGAAGATCCAGCGGGTGAGGACCTGCTCGATCGATCCATAGAAGGCCAGCGCCCCGAACTCGGGGGTGATCTCGGGCCGGAACACCCCGTCGGCCTGGGCTCGGGCCACGATGCCCGCGATCTGCTCGTAGGCCTCCCGGATCTTGGTCAGGTGCGTGCGCCCGAAGGTGTTGGCCGCCCGCGTCACCTCGACCACGATGACCTTCATCAGCTCGGGCTCGTGCCGGTAGGAGTCGACGATGAAGCCGGCGATCGCCTGAAGCTTGTCGCGGGGGGAGCGCTGCGAGCGATCCGCCTCGGCGATCGCCTGCAACATCACGTTCCACCGCTCGAGGAACAGCGTGTCGAGGATCTCGTCCTTGGAGGAGAAGTAGTGGTAGACCAGGCCGTAGGCGACGCCGGCCTCGTCGGCGATGTCCGACACCCGGCAGGTGTGGAACCCCTGGCGGGCGAACACCCGCATCGCGGCGTCGAGGATCATCCGGCGCTTGTCGACGGCCGCGGTGCCCGACGCGGCCATCAGATATTCCAGCCGTAGGTCTCGGGCCGGCGATGGGTCAGCGCGGGAATCCTGCGCCGGACTCCCCGCAGGACGTCGAAGTCGATGTCGGCCACGATCGCGGTCTCGATGTCGGGCGCCTGGGCCAGGACCAGCCCCCACGGATCGACGATCATCGAGCGCCCCCCGCAACGCGGACCGGGCGGATGGGGGCCGATCTGGTTGGGCGCGACCACGAAGCATTGGTTCTCGATCGCGCGCGCCCGCAGCAGCACCTCCCAGTGATCGCGGGTCGTGGCGAGCGTGAACGCCGCCGGAACCGTGATCACGTGCGCGCCGCGGACGGTCAGGATGCGGTAGAGCTCCGGGAAGCGGACGTCGTAACAGATGGTCATCCCGAGCGGCACGCCGCCGGCCAGCTCGGAGAGCACGACGTCATCGCCGGGCTCCTCGGTGGCGGATTCGGCGTACTTCTCGCCGTCGACCTCGACGTCGAACATGTGCAGCTTGCGGTACACCGCGCGCACCTCGCCGTCGGGCGCCACGTGCACGCTGGTGTTGGCGGTCTTCTCCTGGCCCTCGACCCGCTCCACGATCGACCCGGCCACCACATCGATCCCGAGCTCCCTCGCCACCCCGCGCGCCCAGGAGATGAACCGTCCATCGAGCGGCTCCGCGCCGGCTGTCATCTGCTCCGGCGTACCGAGCACGCTCCACTTCTCGGGCAGCACCACCAGCTCCGCCCCGCGCCCCGCCGCCTCCCGCACGAGGCGGTCGGCGGTCTCCAGGTTCCGGGCCGTGTCCTCGGTGGAGTTAAGCTGAACGGCGCCTACGCGCACGGCGGCTCCCTCCCGGGATCGATTGACTAGTCAGTCAGTGTAGACGAGGCGCGCGCTTTGGGGCCTCGCTTCGCTCGGCGTCCCTGGGACCGGGCGAGCATCATCCGGCTGCACGTGCTCACGCCATGAACGTGCCGCTCTGCACGGCCTCCGCCGGCCCGGCCACGGCACCGGAGCCGAGCAGCGCGTCGACCTCGCCGTCGCTGTAGCCGGCCGCCGTCAGCACTTCGCGCGTGTGCTCCCCCAGTCCCGGCCCGGGCGCCCGGGTCGCGTCCCCCGGGGTGCGGCTCAGCTTGAACGGCAGACCGAGTAGCCGGACCGGCGCCTCGGCGCCCGGCTGGTCCAGCGAGACGACCATCTCTCGCGCCGCCACGAGCTCACCCTCCAGCGCCTCGTCCAGGCCCAGCACCGGCTCCAGGCAGCAGTCGTGCCCGGCGGCGAACGCGCGCCACTCTTCGCGGGTGCGCGCGGCGAAGATCTCGCACACCGCGCGGTGGGCGTCGGAGCCCGGCGGATCGAAGGCGTGCTCGGACAGGTCCTCGCGCTCCACCCCCCGGCAGAACGCGGCCCAGAACTTGGGCTCGAGCGCGCCCAGCGTCACGTATCCGTCGGCGCATCGGTACGGGCGGTAGCACACGATCCCACCCGACAGGCGCAGATCGCCCCGCCGCGGGACCGGCCCGCCGGCCAGCATCTCGGCGGCCAGCATGGCCAGGAACGACAGCGAGCCGTCGAACATCGAGCAGTCGACCAGCTGTCCCTGCCCGGAGCGGTCGCGCTCCCGGAGCGCGATCAGCACGCCCACCGCGGCCATCAGCGCGCCGCCGCCGAGGTCGGCGATCTGGGCGGCCGAGGCGACCGGCGGCCCGTCCGCCTCGCCGCTCAGGCCCAGGATGCCGTTCAGCCCCAGGTAGTTGAGGTCGTGTCCGGAGCGCTCGCGGCCGGGGCCGTCCTGGCCATAGCCGGTGATCGCGGCGTAGACCAGGCCGGGGTTCTGCTCGCGCAGTCGCTCGTAGCCGACGCCGAGGCGATCGAGCACGCCGGGACGGAAGGACTCGAGCAGCACGTCGGCGTCGCGGACCAGGCGCAGCAACACCTCCTTGCCGTCCGGCGACTTGAGGTCAATCCGGATCGAGCGCTTGCCGCGATTCAGCGACAGGAACAGCGCGCTGCGGGCACTGGTCTCGACTCCCTCGTAGTACGGGGGCGCCCAGCGGACGTAGTCGCCCATCCCGGTGTCCTCGACCTTGATCACGTCGGCACCGAAGTCGGCCAGCAGCATCGAGCAGAACCCGCCGGGCAGCAGCCGCGTGAGATCGAGGACCCTCAGGCCCTCAAGCGGCAGGCTCATGGGCGGTGGGGGTGGGTGGGCGGGACCGGATACCCAGCAATGCGCGCGCCTCCTCGACGGTAGCGGGCCGGCGCCCCACGTCCTCGGCCATCTGGCGCGCCTTGGCCACCAGGTCCCCGTTGGAGCGGGCCATCGCGCCGTCCGGCAGGTAGAAGTTGTCCTCGAGCCCGACCCGGATCGAGCCGCCGAGCGTCAGTGCGGCCGCGACCAGCATCCACTGGTCGCGCCCGATCCCGATCACGCCCCAGTGGTGCTTTCCCGCGGGCAGGTTGTCGGCCATCGCGGCCAGGTTACGAGCGCTCGCCGGGATCCCCCCAACCACGCCCATCACGAAGTCGGCGTGCAGCGGCGCCTCCAGCAACCCCATGTCGAGCAACGGCGCCAGCGACCCGACGTGGCCGACGTCAAAGCATTCGTGCTCGGGCTTGATGCCCAGGGCGCGCATCGCCTCGAGCAGCTCGATGATCTCGTCGAACGGGTTGGCGAACACGAACTTGAACACGAAGTCCTTGCGGCTGCGCGAGTACTTGGCGTAGTTCATCGAGCCCATGTTGAGCGCCGCGACCTCGGGCCGCCCCGCTTCCAGGTAGGCGACCCGCTTGGCCACCGGGACCCCCACGGTGCCGGTCGAGAAGTTGATGATCGCCGCGTCGCCAACCTCGGCCCGGATCGCGTCGCGGATGGCGAGGAAGTCCTCGACCTCGTACGAAGGCGTCCCGTCCGGTTGCCGGGCGTGGATGTGGATGTGGACGCCGCCCTCCTCCACGATCCGCCGCGCCTCGGCGCCGTACTCCTCGGGCGTGTACGGGATCGCCGGGCACTGCTCGCGGTTGGCGATCGCGCCGCTGAGCGCGCACGTGATCACGGCCGGGTCGACGAGGCTCATGTGTCCTCCGCGGTGGGTGGCGTCGGAATTTGGCGAGCGAAAACCGAGTCGGTCAAGGACGCAGCGAGCGCCGCGTGCCCCTGGCACGCAAGCGAGTGAGGACGCCGGCCGGCGATGGTTTGCAGCCGCCAAAACCGACGGCATCCGCCGTGGGGGGCACTCATACCGGCACGACGCCGTTGCGCTTCCAGGGCCGCTGCACGCGCTTGCCGACGGCCATCTCGAGCGCGCGGCAGATCGTGAGCCGCGTCTCGCGCGGGTCGATCACATCGTCGATCATGTCGTTTCCGGCCGCCACGTACACGTCGATGATCTGCCGGAAGGTCTCGATCAGCTCCTGGCGCTTGGCGGCGGGATCCTCGGCCTCCTGCACCTGCTTGCGGAAGATGATCTCGACCGCGCCCTCGGCTCCCATCACGCTGATCTCCGCCGACGGCCAGGCGACGATCAGGTCGGGTTCGTAGGCCCGGCCGCACATCACGTAGTAGCCGGCGCCGTAGGCCTTGCGCAACACCACGGTGACCTTGGGAACGGTGGCGTTGGCCGTGGCGTAGAGCATCTTGGCTCCGTGGCGGATGATCCCGGCCTGCTCGACCTTGGTCCCGACCATGAACCCGGGCACGTCCATCAGGAACACCAGCGGGAGACCGTAGGCGTTGCACAGGTTGATGAACCGCGCCGCCTTGTCGGCCGAGTCGTTGTCGAGGATCCCTCCGAGCTGGCGCGGCTGGCTCGCCACGATCCCGGCCGGCCGGCCCCCGAAGCGGGCCAGGCAGGTGATGATCGTCTTGGCCCACTGCGGCTTGAGGTCGAAATACGCGCCGTCGTCGACGATCCGGCGGATCACCTCGTACATGTCGTAGGGCTTGCGGCCCGAGTCCGGCAGCACGTCGAGCAACTCCTCGTCGCGTCGGTCGACCGGATCGCTGCTCGCCACCAGCGGGGGCGGCTCCTCGCAATGCTGCGGGAAGTAGCTCAGGTACTGCTTGATCGCCTCGATGCAGGCCTCATCGGACTCGACCTCGAGGTCGCCCACCCCGGACTTGCGGCAGTGCACGCGCGAGCCGCCGAGCTCCTCCTGGGTCACGTCCTCGCCCACCGCGGCGCGCACCAGGTGCGGCCCGGCGAGCGCCATCGAGCCCCGGCCACGCACCATCGGCACGAAGTCGGCCAGCCCGGGGATGTACGCGGTGCCGGCCGCGCACGGCCCCATCAGCGCGGCGACCTGGGGAACGACCCCGGACGCCACGACCTCTTCGCGGAAGAGATGCCCGCTGCCGGCGAACAGCGACCCCACCGCCTCCTGGATCCGCGCCCCGGCCGAGTCGAGCAGCCAGATCATCGGGATCCGCTTGGTCAGGGCCAGCTCGCGCAGCCGGCCCACCTTGAGCTCGCCGGTCATCCCCATCGACCCGGCCATCACGGTGAAGTCGTAGGCGGCGACCGCGGCCAGACGCCCGTCGATCTTGCCGTAGCCGGTGACCACCCCGTCGGCCGGCGCCTCCTTGCCGTCCATGGCCCGCTGCGAGAAGTGCGGCCGGCCGTGGATCCCGAGCTCGACCCAGGTCCCCGGGTCGATCAGCTCCTCGATCCGCTCCCGGGCGGTCAGCTTCTCGGCGGCGTGCTGCGCGGCGATCTTCTCGGGGCCGCCGCCGAGCTTGATCCGCTCGCGCCGCTCGCGCAGGTCGTCGGCCAGCGGGCGCAGCAGGGAGGTGGGCGTGTCGGTCGCCACGGCAGGAAGATTGGCATGTGGACGACTCGGGTATCGTCGCAGCCGTGAGCCGGAAGCTCATCACGGCGGCGGTGACGGCGGCGGGGATCGCGGGGACGGTCCTGATCAGCGGCTGCGGTGCGACCCACGCGATCAGCGCCGCGGTCGACCCGGTGGCGCAGGCCGCGACCACCACCTCCCATGCCGCGGGCTATCGCCTGGCGGCGACGATCGATGCCACCGGCTCGACCGGGACGGTTCACGGCACGATGGCGGGCGTAATCGACACCGCCCAGCACACCGGTGCGTTCACCCTGAACGAGTCGGTGGGCGGCCAGGCGGTCTCGATCGACGAGCGTCTGTCCGGCACGACGATCTATATGAAGCTGCCGGGCCAGCCGGCGCTCAAGCGCCTGACCGGCGGCAAGCCATGGCTCAAGCTGGACTTCAGCCGCGCGCTCGGGGCGTTCGGATTGGGTGGATTGACCACTCAGAGCGGCAACCCGGCGCAGTTCGTCGACTATCTCCGGGCGGTCGGCGTGAAGACCCAGCGGCTGGGAACCGAGACGATCGACGGCACGCAGACGACGCACTACCACGTGGTCGTGGACCTCGACAGCTATCCGAAGCTGTTCCCGCCCGCACGGCGCGCCGCCGCGGCACGCGGCGTGTCCACGCTGGAAGGCGCGATCGGGAGCCACACGATGCCGATGGACGCCTGGGTCGACTCCCAGAAGATGCTCCGGCGGATGAGCTTCTCGTTCAGCGAGTGCGTTCAGTCCCAGCGGCTGAAGCTGGGCATGACCATGAACCTGTCGAACTACGGCCAGCAGACGGTTCCCTCGGCGCCCTCCCCCGCGCAGGCCTACGACCTCACGCCGCTCGTCCTGCAGGAGCTCAAGAGCTACAAGCCCGGAACCTGCGGCCCGGCCGCATAGCCGGGCGGCGTCAGCGCCCCTTCCACTCCGGCTCGCGCTTCTCGAAGAACGCGCGCACGCCCTCCTGGATGTCCTCGGTCGAGAAGGCGATCGTGAGCTGTGAGCGCAGGAAGTCGAGCGCGTCCAGGAACGCCATGTCCTGCTGACGGAACATCGCGTCCTTGCCCAGCTTCATGACCAGCGGGGACTTGGCGGCCAGCTTCTCCGCCCACTCGCGAACGCCGGCCTCGAACTCCTCGGGGGCGAACACCTTGTTGACGATCCCGATCCGCTCGGCCTCGGCCGCGGAGATCTGCTCGCCGAGCAGCAGCAGCTCGTTGGTCTTCTTGCGCGGCACGTTGCGATAGATCAGCGCCATGATCATGAACGGGAACACGCCGACGTTGATCTCGGGCGTGCCGAACCGCGCCCCCTCGCGCGCGAGGATCAGGTCGCAGGCCAGCGCGATCCCCAGCGCCCCGGCGAGCACGTGTCCGTTGGCGGCGCAGATCGTCGGCTTGCCCAGCTCGCCGATCAGCCGGAACAGCCGCGGGAAGCGCTCGGTCCCGAAGTGCTTGTGGGCGAGCGGCACCTCGGCCGCGAATCCACCCAGGTTGGCGCCGGCCGAGAACACGCGGTCGTGCGTCGAGGTCAGGACCACGCAACGCACCGCGGGGTCGTCCCGGGCCGCCTCGAGCGCCGCGATCAGCTCGTCGAGCAACTCGTCCGAGAGCGCGTTGCGGGTCTCGGGCTGGTTCAGCGCGATCGTCGCGACGCCGGCATCGGAGGTGTCATAGCGGAGGGTTGCGTAGGGCATGGCGTGGAAGCGTACGTCGCTGCGGTAGCGTCCAGCACCATGGCCACCGCAGACGTCCTCAAGCCCGACTTCGCCACCCGGCGCAGTCACTTCATCTTCACCGACGATCACGACCAGCTCCGCGACTCGATCCGCCGCTTCGTGATCAAGGAGCTCCAGCCCCACGCCGAGGAGTGGGAGGAGACGACCTTCCCCGACTGGGTGTTCGAGCGGATGGGCGAGCTGGGCTTCCTCGGGCTCGACAAGCCGGTGGAGTACGGCGGGCAGGGCGGCGACTACTACACGACGCTGGTCCTGGCCGAGGAGCTTGTGCACGCCCACTGCGGGGGCCTCGGGATGGGCGTCGCGGTGCAGACCGACATGACCATCCCGCCGATCCTCAAGTTCGGCACCGAGGAGCAGAAGCAGGAATGGGCGGTGCCAGCCATCGCCGGGCGCAAGATCCTGTGTCTGGGCATCACCGAGCCCGACGCCGGCTCCGATGTGGCCGGGATCAAGACGCGGGCGGTCCGCGACGACGCCGCCGGCGAGTACGTGATCAACGGCTCCAAGACGTTCATCACCAACGGCCACCGGGCGCACGCGATCGTGCTGGTGACCAAGACCGATCCGGACGCCGGCCGCCGGATGACTCGTACGGCGCGTGATCAAGCGAGGCCGGATGCCGAGCACGCGCCGCACGAGGGCTTCACGCTTCTCCTGGTGCCGATGGACTTACCCGGCGTGATCCGCGAGAAGCGCCTGCAGAAGCTCGGGATGCATGCCTCCGACACCGCGCTGCTCGCCTTCCAGGACGTCCGCGTCCCCGAGTCGGCCGTGCTCGGCCAGGTGGGCAAGGGCTTCTACCACATCATGTGGGAGCTCCAGGGCGAGCGGCTGATCGGCGCCGCCGGCTCGGTCGCCGGCGCCCAGCACGTGTTCGACCGCACGCTGGTCTACGCCAAGGAGCGAACCGCATTCGGCCGTCCGATCGGGCGCTTCCAGGCCATCCGTCACAAGTTCGCGGAGATGGCGACCAAGATCGAGACCGCCCGGCAGATGGTCTACACCACCGCATGGCGCTTCCAGAACGGCGAGTACCCGGTGCGCGAGATCACCATGGCCAAGCTCTACTCCGCGCGGATCGCGGTGGAGGTGGCCGACGAGTGCATCCAGATCCACGGCGGCAACGGCTACATGAAGGAGTACGGGATCGAGCGCTCGTGGCGCGATCTGCGCCTCAACCGCATCGGCGCGGGGAGCGACGAGATCATGCTCGAGGTGATCGGGCGCTCGTACGGGCTCTAGTCGAGCTAGACGAAGCGGTTAAGGCAACAAGGCACGCCTCGCGCACGCGAACGCGAGGCGGGCCTGTTTATAGGCGGGGCGGACCACGCCGCGGCGCTCTATCTATCCGGCCATATGTGGATCG
Organism: uncultured Solirubrobacterales bacterium; assembly: GCA_963834625.1. GTDB lineage: Bacteria > Actinomycetota > Thermoleophilia > Solirubrobacterales > Solirubrobacteraceae > Palsa-465. The sequence goes on from CAWICM010000004.1 coordinate 444,505, forward strand.
ATGTACACGTCGTCGATCTGCGAGGACCCGAGCAGCGCGGTGAAGCGGAGTGCCACCTGCGGAGTCTTGCCAGTCAGCAGCGCGTTCACTACACCCTGGGCGAATGACAGCGTCCACATCTGGGCCGATGGAGCCCAGCTCCCGTTCAGCAGGATCGCCCCTACCGGCACGGCCACCGGCCCGAGCAGCGGCTCCTTGTAGACGATCGAGACGGCGACGGTCGACAGCAGCCCGTTGTTGCGGCCGAACAGGCGGAACATCGGATAAGCGGCATCCACGCACGTGTAGGGCGTCTGCACGCTCGAGCCGGCCGGCAGGTACATCGAGGACTTCCCGACCTTCCCGGTGGCGCCGAACGGCTCGCTACCGGACACACGGGTCGCACCGCGAGTGAGCGTCCAGCCGGACAGGCTGCCCTCGAAGTCTCCGCCCGGGACGAGCTTGTAGGTGTTCGAATCTCCGAATTGCAGGAACGGCTGCGTCAGAGTGGCGTTGTCGCACGCGTCGGTCTGGATCAGTGGCGTCGCCTTCGCGGCGGCAGGAAGCACGGCGACTCCCAGCGCGACCAGCAGACCCAACGGGAGCAGCCGGCGGGGGGAACGTGGGAACGCAAGTGAACTGAGCAAGTAGAGCCCTCCTTGGCTTTACTGGCAGCCGAGCCATCTCACCCCCGGTGAGACCTCTTGCTTTGCGTCCCCGGCTCACGCCAGGTTTGCCCTTTTCAGTTTGGGTTACCCCGCCGTGATCGGTCCTCGCGGCGGCGCCCGGGAGAACTGCCGGCAAACCTGGACACTTGTACGAGGAATGGGCAGCTTCTTCCATGAATTGCTAAGGGCGCCCGCGGTTCGCGACCGATACCCCGGTGGATATGTCTTTCGAACCGAGCTTCGAAGAGCAGGAGTTGCTGGCGGAGAGCCTCGAGCGCGAGGCGACCCGCATGTCTCGTCACGAACTGCTGCTCGGCGCGGCGACCGCCTTCGCCTTCGCGCTCACCGTGACGGGCCTGTGGCTGCTGCGTCCGCCTCACGCCTTTGCGGCCGCGCCGGCGGGCGTGTGCTTTGTGGTGCTCGTACTCGCGATGCTCGTGTGCTTCGACACCCCCTTCGGGCAGGCTCCCGCGACACAGATCGGCTTCATCCCGCTCCTGTTCGCGGTTCCGCTTGCGCTCGTCCCGATCGCGGTCGTGCTCGCGATGGCAGCCGCGTGGGTGCCCCGCATCAAGAGGCGCGAGATGCGTCCCATCCGGCTGCTTCTGATCCCGCTGAATTCCTGGTTTGCCGTCGGACCCGTCGTCGTCCTCGCCGTCGCCCATGCCGAGCCCTCGCATGCCGGCGCCCTCTTGCTGCTCGTCGCCCTCGGTGCCCAGTTCGTCGCCGATTTCCTCGTGTCGTCGCTGCGGTTCAGGCTTCTCCGCGGCGCAGAACTGGCATCGCTGCTTCGCTCCACATGGGTCTACGCGATCGACGCGTCGCTGTCCGGCATCGCCCTGGTCGTGGCGAAGGACATGCACAGCGGGTCTCTGGCCGCCCTGTCGTTGCTGCCACTGCTCGGTCTGCTCGCCACGTTCGCCCATGAGCGCCACCACCGGCTGGAGAGCATGCTCGAGCTCTCCAACGCCTACCGCGGCACCGCGCTCGTCCTCGGCGACGTCATCGAAGCCGACGACGGCTACACCGGCGAGCACTGCAAGAGCGTCGTGGCCCTCGCACTCGAGCTCGCCGAGCACCTCAACCTCCCCGCCGCACACCAGCGCAACCTCGAGTTCGCCGCGCTCCTGCACGACGTCGGCAAGATCGCCATCCCCAAGGAAATCATCAACAAGCCCGGCAAGCTCGACCCCCACGAATGGACGATCATCAAGACCCACACGCTGGAAGGGCAGAAGATGCTCGACCGCGTCGGCGGGTTCATGCGCGAGGTCGGAATGATCGTGCGCTCCCACCACGAGCGCTGGGACGGCGGCGGCTACCCCGACGGGCTCACGGGCGAGCAGATCCCGCTCGAGGCCCGGATCATCTCCTGCTGCGACACCTGGAACGCGATGCGCACCGACCGCCCGTACCGCCAGGCGCTGGCGCTCGACGTGGCGATGGCCGAGCTGCTTTCGAACGCCGGCAAGCAGTTCGATCCGCACCTCGCGGAGGCGTTCGTGCGGATGGTCGCACCCGCCGATGAGCCCGCCGCCGCCGGATCGGCAGCAAAGGCACCGGCGCGTCGCCCCGCCGCGGCTCTGGTTCCCGGCGCAGCCGAGTACTAGTCGAGGGCTCCCGGGCCGGCCACGCGCCGCGCGGGCAACCTCACTATCTTTTTCGATTGTTGCTTATCGCTGAAACACCGTTTTGCGGTGTGTCTCTGTTACCCTACCTCGACTCCGGAGGTCTGCCCAGGTCCGGAGGCCTTACCGTTTCCTCCGGGACCGGATTGAGACGAGCCGCACCGGCGCGGCAACTCCCCATGACCGTGACCCTGACAACGAGTACTGGTGCGAAGATCCTCGTGTGGCGCGAGAAGGACATGTTCGCCGCCCTGCGTGCCGGCGGCAGCGAAGAGGCTCAGATCTGCCTGGGGGTCGACCTGTTCGAGGTGATCGCCGATCTGGCCGAGCTGGATCTCGACGACGAGGAGCAGTCGGAGGAGGCGACCCGCCTCGCCACCGACGCGCGGCAGCGGCTGTCCTCGATGCCCAGCCACCGCCGGCCCTGATCCCGGCGGGCATCGCGTTCGCCCCGGGCGTGCGCGATGGCGATCCGGGTAACCGGCTCTCCTGATGGATTCCGTGCGAGGACAGCTGCTGGTGGCCGGGCCGGCGCTGCTTGATCCGAACTTCTGGCGGACAGTGGTGCTGATCGTCGAGCACAACGAGGACGGCGCCTTCGGCCTGGTCCTGAACCGTCCGTCCGAGACCAGCGTCGGCGAGGCGGTTCCCCAGCTTGCGTCGATGCTCGAAACCGCCGAGCCGCTGTTCATCGGCGGCCCGGTCCAGCCTTCGGCGGTCATCGTCCTGGCTGAGTTCGAGGATCCCGGGGACGCTGCCCTGCTCGCCTTCGGTGACGTCGGCGTACTGGGCACCGGACCTTCGGAGGAGGAGCAGCCCGCCGGGGTTCGCGCCGGGCGCGCCTTCCTCGGCCACGCCGGCTGGGGTCCCGGGCAGCTCGATGGCGAGCTCGAGCGAGGCGACTGGATCCTCGAGCCCGCCAAGCTCGAGGACGCCTTCTCGGGGCAGGCGCGCGGTCTGTGGTCCGAGGTGCTGACCCGCAAGGGCGGAAGCTACGCCCTGGTCGCGCGCATGCCGGCGGACCCGTCGATGAACTGATCTGATCGCCCGCGCGGCAACTACGATCACGGCATCGCGCACGACCACTCACACGCGCACGGCCACGCGCACGTCAACCGCGACACCGAGTCGCGCTCGCTGATCGCGGCGCTGGCGCTGATCCTCACGTTCATGGCGGTCGAGGTCGTGGCCGGCGTATTGGGCTCGTCGCTGGCGCTGCTCTCCGATGCCGGCCACATGCTCACCGACGCCGTCGCCCTCGCCCTTTCGCTCGCCGCCGCGCGCCTGGCCGCTCGCCCGGCCTACGGCGCGATGACCTACGGACTGGGGCGCGCGGAGATCCTGAGCGCGCAGGCCAACGGGCTGACCCTGCTGGTCCTCTCGGGCCTGATCATCTACGGCGCGATCGCGCACCTGGTCTCCCCGCCGGAGGTGACCGGTGGCCTGGTGCTGGCCGTGGCGCTCGTCGGCATCCCGGTCAACCTGCTGGCCGCCCGGATCCTCGCCGCGGGTCAGGGCGGCGAGCGGAGCCTCAACGTCGAGGGGTCCTACCGTCACATCCTGACCGACCTGTACGGCTTCATCGCCACGGCGATTGCCGCCGCGGTGATCCTCGCCACCGGCTTCGACCGCGCCGACGCGATCGCCTCGCTGCTCATCGCGGGGCTCATGCTCCATGCGGCCTACGGCCTGCTGAAGGCGTCGGGGCGAGTGTTCATGGAGGCCGCCCCCGCCGGGCTCGACCCCGATCAGATCGGCAACGACCTGGCCGCCCAACCCGGGGTCGTCGAGGTGCACGACCTGCACGTGTGGGAGGTCACCTCCGGCTTTGCCGCGCTGTCGGCGCACGTGGTGGTCCGCGCCGGGGACGATTGCCACGAGCTGCGCCGCTCACTGCAGCGGCTGCTCGAGGAGCGCTTCCACATCCACCACACGACGCTCCAGGTCGACCACGAGCCGGCGCCGCTGCAGATCGAGGTCCCGGACCCGACCGGCGCCGAGCGGGAGCGACGGTAGACTCGCCGCCATGAGCGTGGCGCCATGAAGGTCGTCAAGCCGGGTGCAGATCGGGACGTCCCGCGTGGCGTGGTCGGCGGCAGCGAGGTCTCCCAGGCCACCACGGGCGCGGAGAACATCTACATGGCGGTGTTCCGCGTCCCGCCCGGGGCGCAGTCGCGGCCCCATTACCACGAGAACTGCGAGAGCGCGGTGTACATGCTGTCGGGATCGCTCCGTGTGAAGTGGGGAGATCGGCTCGAGCAGGAGCTGATGCTCGAGCCACGCGACCTGGTCTACGTCCCCCCGCGCGAGACTCACGTGCTGGAGAACGTGTCGGACTCCGAGCCCGCCGAGTACGTGGTGGCGCGTGACTCGCCGCTGGAGGACGCGGTGACCGTCCCCTGGGCCGAGGCGCCGGGTCCTAGCCTCCCCGGCTGAGCCGACCGCCGATCGAGATCCCCGCGCCGGGATCGAGCACCACGTAGTCGCCGTCGTCGAGCACGAACAGGCCGCCGTGCACGAGGACCCCGCCGGCGTGCGCCGGCCCGCGCAGCAGCGCGGCCTTGCTGAGCATCTCCGCCTCGGTGGCGGTCGGGGCCAGCGCGGTGACCTGCACGATGCCGGTATACGCCGGCCGGCCGCTGCGCGGGTCGAGCAGGTGGTGCGAGACGTGCCCGTCCGCGTCGATCCAGCTGCGCCTGCCGATGCCGCTCGTGGCCACGCTGCCCGAGCGGAGCACGAACGTATGCAGGATGGCGTCCTCGAACGGGCTCGCCACGTGCACCTCGCGGGCCGGCGCGTAGCACCCGCCCAGGCGCAGGTCGCCGCCGCAGTCGACCACGAACGCGTCGTGGCGGGCGAGCAGCGCGGACAGCTCGTCGGCGAACACGCCCTTGGCGATGCCGCCCGGATCGATCCGCACACCGGCTGGCCGCGTCACCGAGCTCGCTCGCCGATCGGTGCTCACCAGGCGCCAGCCCGCCTCGCGTGCCGACCGTGCGGGGCGGCGAGCGGGCGCCATCGCCAGTGCCACTGACAGCGGCACTCCGGGGCCGTCGTAGTGCGAGCGGTAGCCGGCTTGCTCGATCTCGGCCAGCAGCGTCGGATCGACCAACCCATCGGTGGCGCGCGCGGCCTGGACGCAGGCCTCGACCACGCGCCGCATCAGCGGGGTGACCAGGACGGTCTCGGCGGGGTCATCATTCAGTCGGGTCAGCTCGCTGTCCGGGAGAAAGCGCGAGAACTGCTCGTGCCAGCCCTCGAGCCTGCGGCGCGCCGCCGCGACCGCGGCCGCCGCCGGGGCCGGGTCGGGGTCGGCCACGATCACCGTGCAGCTCGACCCGAAGCAGGCGAAGGACTCGCGCTGCTCGATTGGTGCTTCGAGGAGGACGCTCATGACTGGCTCGTGGTCACGCTGCTCACGCCGCTCGAACTCGACGTCGACCCGGTGTTCGAGCTCGAGCCGGTCGAGCCGGTGTTCGAGCTCGAGCCGGTCGAGCCGGAGCTGCTCGTCGTCGTGGTCGTGCTCGGCGTCGATGCGACGGTGCTCGTCGACGACGTGGTCGACTGCTTGCGCGCCAGCGCCGGGTCGTGGCCGGAGACGAGCACGATCGCGATCATCAGCCAGGCGGCGACGAACAGCGCCACCGAGCCGGAGATCACACGGCGGCGGATCGTGCGCGCTCGCGCGGCCCGCTCGCCGCGGAGCGCCTGCCCGCGGGTCCGCGCCGCGGCGCGGTCGTTGTTCTCGGTCATGGTGTCGTTGTACCTCGTGTCGATGTGTAGGAGTGGTCGAAGCCTGCGATCAGCTTCGACCTCGCCCATATAAGCCGCGTAGGCGAGGACTAAGAGGTCTGTATGAGCTCGCCCTGGCCGAGCTCGAACGCACAGCCGCTGAAGTACTCGCCGGCCGGTGAGACCAGGTAGCACACGAGCTCGGCGAGCTCCTCGTCGCTCGTCCGGGCGCCGGGGGCGATGGCCACCGCCGTCACCCCGTAGCGTGCCCATTCCACCGACAACGTTCGCGCCAGGTTCTCGAGGGCGGCCCGCGCGGCGCTCGCGAACGACCCGCCGGCCGGACGCGGAGCGAGCAGCAGCACCTTGCCGCCACCAGGCGGGATCATCGCGCCGGTGGCCACGCCCCGGGTGGCCACCCACGCCGCTTCGAGCGCCGCGCCGAGGTTCCTCTGTCCACCCTCGCCAAACGTCGGCGCGGCGTCGAACACGAGGGCGTGGAGCGGAGCGAGCTCGGCCGCCCAGTCGCGGGCACCGTCTTCGTCGAGCGCCGGGTCGAGCTCGTGCACCCGCGCGCCCAGCGCCGTCAGCGCCTGGCCGATCGCGGGCATCACCCCGCCGGCCAGCGCCACCGCGCGACCATCGAGAAGGCCTTGCCTGAACAGCGTCACGGGACGCACACCGTATCCGGTGACGCCGCGTCGATCGGCCAGTAGGATCGATGGCTCGATCGAGGAAGGAGCGAACCAGACATGCTGTCCTACGCACACGGCGCGTATCCGGAGCCGCTGCTCGGGGAGACGATCGGCCACAACCTCGAGCGGACGATCGCGCGCGTCCCAGAGGCCGAGGCGCTCGTGTCCTGCCAGCAGGGGCTGCGCTACACCTACGCCGAGTTCGGCGAGGCCGTCGACCGGCTCGCCGGCGGCATGCTCGCGGCAGGCCTGCAGCGGGGCGATCGGGTCGGCGTGTGGGGACCGAACCGGGCCGAATGGACGCTCGTTCAGTACGCCACGGCCAAAGCCGGCCTGATCCTGGTCAACATCAACCCGGCCTACCGGGTCTCGGAGCTGCAGTACGTGCTCGGGCAGTCGGGCTGCCGCTGGATCGTCTCCACCCAGGAGCTCAGGGGCTCCGATTTCGTCGCGATGGTCGATCAGGTCCGGGCCGAGCTTCCCGGTCTGGAGCGGTCCGTGTTCTTCGAGACGCCCGACTGGGAGGAGCTGGCCTCGGGCGAGGGCTTCACCGGCGACCTGCGCGCGCTCGGCGAGGAGCTCGACTTCGACGATCCGATCAACATCCAGTACACGAGCGGCACCACCGGCTTCCCCAAGGGCGCCACGCTCACCCACCACAACATCCTCAACAACGGCTACTTCGTGGGGATGCTGCTCGGCTACAGCGAGCGAGACCGCATCTGCATCCCGGTGCCGCTGTATCACTGCTTCGGCATGGTGCTGGGCAACTTGGCCGCGACCGCCCACGGCGCCTGCATGGTGTATCCGGCCGAGGTCTTCGACCCGGTGGCGACGCTCGAGGCCTGCTCGGAAGAGCGCTGCACGAGCGTCTACGGCGTCCCCACGATGTTCATCGCGGAGCTCGGGCATGAGCGCTTCTCGGAGTTCGACTACGACCCGCTGCGCACCGGGCTCATGGCCGGATCGCCCTGCCCGATCGAGGTCATGAAGCGCGTGGCGGCGGACATGGGCATCGACGAGATGGGCATCGCCTTCGGCATGACCGAGACCTCGCCCGTGACCACCCAGGTGCGCCGCGACGACACCCTCGAGAATCGCTGTGGCACCGTCGGCCAGGTCATGCCGCACGTGGAGATCAAGATCGTCGATCCGGTCACCGGTCGCACCGTGCCCCGCGGCGAGCCCGGAGAGTTCCTCGCCCGCGGTTACGTGGTCATGAGGGGCTACTGGAACGACCCCGAGCGCACCGCCGACGCCATCGACACCCAGCGCTGGATGCACACCGGCGATCTCGCCACCATGGACGAGCACGGCTACGTCAGGATCGTCGGCCGGATCAAGGACATGGTGATCCGCGGCGGCGAGAACGTCTACCCGCGCGAGATCGAGGAGTTCCTCTACACCCACCCCCAGATCGCCGACGTGCAGGTCATCGGCGTGCCCGACGAGCGCTACGGCGAGGAGCTGATGGCCTGGGTCATCCTCCGCTCCGGGGCGTCGGCTACCGAGGATGAGCTGCGGGAGTTCTGCAAGGGCCAGATCGCCCACTACAAGATCCCCCGCTACGTGAAGTTCGTCGACTCCTTCCCGATGACCGTGACCGGCAAGGTGCAGAAGTTCAAGATGCGCGAGCTGGCCACCGAGGAGCTCGGCCTGCGCGAGGCCGCCGCAATCGCTACCGCGTAGCGATCAGCCACCGCCCTTCGCCCCGGCACCCGCCTCGCCCCCCAAGGGGGCAATTTCCGCCATTTCAGAATGCAGATTCGTCTGCTGACGGATTTTCCCCGCCACACGGGCGAAATCCGGAACTAATCGATCTGCCCCGTCGGCAATGGCGGAAATTGCCCCCCCTTTCCGAGGCAGGGCGGGGGCCGGGATGCCCCGCGATCAGGCGGCGCGGGCCGACAGCCGCTTTCGGGCGGCCCGCCGCGCGCCCTTGCGCCCCACCCGCGAGAGCTCGGTGTGCAGCTCTCTGATCCGCTCGAGGATGTAGGTGGCGGCCTCCTGCTGCTGCTCGCGCGTCGATTGCGCGACCGTCTCGAAGCGGAACGGCCGGCCGTACTGCACGGTCACCGTGGGGAACTGCAGGCGCTTCCAGTTGCGCACCTGGTAGGAGCCGAGGACGGCCACCGGGACGACCGGGACGCCGGCCTCGAGCGCCAGGCGTCCGATCCCGGGGCGCCCCTCAGCGGCGAGCTGCCCCGTGCGCGACCGTCCGCCTTCGCAGTACATGACCACCGCCCCGCCCCGGGCCAGGATCCTGAACGCGGTGATGAACGTCTCCTCGTCGTGGTGGCCCCGCCGGACCGGGAACACCCCGCCGTGGCTGAACACCCACGCCCCGATTCCCTTGAACAGCTGCGACTTGCCCATGAACTGCACCCGCCGGCGGATGAACGCCCCGGTGAAGAAGTGATCCATGAACGACGCGTGGTTCGGTGCGAGGATCACCGGACCGTTGGGGACGTTCTCGGCGCCGAAGCCGCGGGCGCGATAGGCCAGCAGGGCCCAGACCACCGTGGCGACCCGCACGACCTCGTACACCTTGGACTCGGGCTCGTGGTCGCGAACAATCGCGTGGTAGCGGTCGAACGCCTCCTTGGGCCGCGGGTCCTTGTAGACCTGGGGCTTGAGCTCGACGTCGGGCATCGGTCCCTCTATCAGGTCCCCGTTACCCGCTGAGCGGGAGCACCATCGCCGGCTTCTCGATCTCTTGCTCGGCGCCGGTCGGCACCACCGCGGTGCCGATCGCGAAGAACTCGATCACGTGCGAGCCCCAGCCATGACTGCGCTCGACGATGCGCGCACCCACGATGCCGCCCGCCTGAAGCTCGTCGGCCTCGCGCTGCATGCGCTCCATGGAGAGCTCGCGCGCCTCGTACAGGGCCTGGGTGAAGTTCGTCATCTCGACGTTCTTGCCCATCTGCTTGAGCGATGTGAGCATCCCCTGGCGGGCGACGTGGTAGACGCAGTTCCCCATCACCAGACCGACCGGTCGGTACCCGGCGCGGAGCAGCGTGGCGAAGTCCTGACCGCTCAGATCGCTCGTGAACGGGCGGCCATTCGGCGCGCGGTGAAGCTCGCCGCCGCGGTGCTTGACCGCCGTGCCGACCGAGATGAACTCGGCCAGGTCGGCCCCCCACTCGTAGCGGCCGATGTCGAGCCGCACGCCGACGATCCCGTCGGCGCCGAGCTGGTCGGCCTCCTCTTCCATCCGCGTCATGGCCAGCTCGCGGGCGTGATACATGGCCTGGGTCAGCACGCCGAGCTCCTGGCTCTGGTTCCAGCCCGACTGCTGCCAGCCGATGTGGTAGATCGAGCTGCCCAGCACCAAGCCCGAGCGGCTCGAACCCGGACTGCTTGACGAGCAGGAACTCGTTGACCGACAGGTCACTGGTGAAGAACCCGCGCGCGACCTCCTGCTTCATCCGCGCGATCCGCTCGCGGCCCGAGTCGGGGATCCCGGCCAGCGACCCGGCCTCGTAGGTGGCCTGGTGCGGCGCCTCCATCGGGGCGACCGCCGTGGCGTCAGCCTGAGCCTGCATTTCCGATTGCGCGTTGTCGTCATCACGTCTCAGGAATCCCATCGCCTTCTCTCCTTGCTTACTCAGTCAACAGTCGCTCGAGCGCGCGCCGGGTGGCTTCGCTGCGACCCGCCTCGGCGGCCAGCGCCTGGCTCAGCATGCCCAGCCAGGCATCCGTCTCGAGCTCCTCATTCTTCAGCACGATCCCGCCCGACAGCTTTGCGCAACGCGTCTGGACGGCTCCACGCTCGGCTCGCAACTCGAGCCGCTGGTCCCCCAGGTCGACCGACAGGCTTCGCACCGCTTTCGGACCGAACATCCCGGCCCTGCGTCGGTCCACGCGAACACGCCCTGGCACGGCCTCCTCCAGCTTGACGGCCATGCTCTCCACGAACGCGCTCAGATCGCTCGAGTCGGCCCGCAGGGATGCGGCCAGCAGATCGAGATCGACTCCAGCGCTATCGGATGACACGAAGCTCAGGCTACTCGACGTGAGCGGATCATCGACTCCACCGAGGTGTGATGGAAAAGGCCCCGTATTGGGGCAAAATCCATCACACCCATGCGTAGTGCACTCCGGATCGCAGTCGGCGTAGCGGTTCTCGCCCTCCCGACGATGGCCGTGGCGGCCGGACTGCCTCGCACCTACGCGATCAACTGCGACCGCGAGCAATACAAGCCGACCAGGATCATCCTGACCTGCGGCGACGCCGGAATCGGGCTCGAGCAAGCTGAAGTGGACGAGGTGGACCGCGACCAAGGCGCTCGCCAGCGGGACGTACTACGAGAACAACTGTACTCCGACCTGCTCGGCCGGCCACACCGTCAGCCGGCCGGTCAAGGTGACGCGTCGAGGCCCGGGGTGCCTGCCCCGGCCGCGTGCATCCGGTGTTCGGCCTCGCGCACCTGACCTACCCTCGCGGCGCGCCGCGACACGCCTACCGACTGGTTCTCGTTCGACTGCCCCGCGTAGCCCGTATCCTCCCGCGCGTCCGCCAGCACAACAGGAGGGTTGCCCAGGTGCCCGAGGTCGAGGCCCACATCACCGGAACCGTGTGGAAGATCGAGGTCGAGGTCGGCGACAGCGTGGCGGAGGGCGACACGGTGGTGATCCTCGAGTCGATGAAGATGGAGATGCCCGTCGAGGCCGAGGACCCCGGCGTGGTCAAGGCGATTCTCGTCGAGGAGGGCCAGTCGGTCTCCGAGGGAGACGCGCTCGTTGTCCTCGAGTGACGACGCGCCGGCCGGCCGACTGCTCGTGGACGAGCCGGCACCCGGCGTCGCGCGGCTGACCATCTCCAACCCGGGCAAGCGCGGCGCGCTCGACCACGCGATCCTCGACGGCTTCACCTCCACCCTGCCGAGCCTGGACGCCCGGTGCGTGATCATCACCGGCGAGCAGCAGACGTTCTCGGCCGGCTACGACATCGGGGACCTGCGCGACGGCGGCTTCCAGGCCGAGGCCGAGCGGCTGGTCGCGCATCCGTTCACCGCCGCGCTCGAGGCGGTCGAGGCCTATCCGTTCCCGACCCTGGCCGCGCTGAACGGCCATACGATCGGCGGCGGGCTCGAGCTCGCGCTGGCCTGCGACCTGCGGATCGCCGCCGGGACGATCGCGCTGGCCATGCCGCCGGCCAAGCTCGGCCTCGTGTACTCCCACACCGGGATCCTCAAGTTCATCGAGACGATCGGCGCTCCCCGCACGCGCGAGCTGTTCCTGGTGGGCCGCCGCATCGACGCGCGCACCGCGCGCGAGTGGGGCCTGATCAACGCGATCGCCGAGGACGGGCGCATCGCCGAGGAGGCGCTCGAGCTGGCCAGGGAGATCGCCGGCAACGCGCCGCTCGCACAGCGCGGCAACAAGCGGGTGATCAATGCGGTGCTGAGCGCGAGGGCCGCGATGGACCCCGACGTCGAGCGCGAGTTGATCGAGCTGCGGCGTGCCTGCTTCGCCTCCGAGGACTTCCGCGAAGGTGTTCGCGCATTTTCCGAGAAGCGCGCGCCGCGCTGGCTCGGCCGCTGATCCGTCCGGCGTCACACTTACTCTGGCGTCTGGCAGCCGGCCCCATCGCCCGCCAGGCAACCACCCCGCGTCCGGAGGTCACAGCATGATCGAGATCGAGGCCCGCCTGAGCGAGCTGCGCGCGATGGGTCTTCAGCGTCGTGTACGCCTGGTCAGCGGGCCGCAGGGACCGCACGTCGTGCTGGACGGCAAACCGGTGCTGCTCCTGTGCTCGGACAACTACCTCGGGTTGGCCGACCATCCGCGCGTGCGCGAGGCCGCGGCGGACGCGGCCATGCGCTGGGGAGTCGGCGCGGGCGCCTCGCGGCTGGGCTCGGGCACGATGACCGTCCACCGCCGCCTGGAGGAGCGCCTCGCCGCGTTCGCCCGCCGGGACAGCGCGCTCCTGTTCGGATCGTGCTCGGAGGCCAGCGCCGGGGTGATCGCCGCCCTGGCCCGGCCCGGCGACGTGGTGTTCTGCGACGAGGGCAACCAGGCCTCGCTGATCGACGGCTGCGGGCTGTCCCGCGCCGAGGTGTTCGTCTACGACCACGGCGACGTCGAGCACCTGGCCTGGGGCCTGTCCCAGGCTCAGGGACGAGGGGTGCTGATCGCCACCGACGCGGTGTTCGCCACAGACGGCGCCGTCGCGCCGCTCGAGGATCTCGTGGAGCTCGCCCAGCACCACCGGGTGCGCCTGCTCGTCGACGAGGCCCACGGCATCGGCACGCTCGGCCCGGGCGGTCGCGGCGCGCTCGCCGAGCTCGGTCTCGAGGATCAGGTGGACGTGCTCGTCGGAACGCTCGGCGCAGCCCTCGGCTCGCACGGCGCGTTCGTGGCCTGCGACCGGGTGATGACCCGCTACCTGCTGAACGCAGCCCGCACCCTGACCTTCTCGACCGCGCCGGCGCCGCCCGCGGTGGCCGGCGCGCTCGCCGCCCTCGACCTGCTCGAGGAGCGTCCCCGCCTGGTCGAGAAGCTCCGCGTCAACGCCTCGGCGCTCCGGACGGGGCTCGAGGCCGAGGGCTTCGACCTGCGCGGCTCATCCACCCATCTGCTCCCGATCGTGCTCGGCGATCCCGAGCTCACCGTGCGCATCTGCGAGGAGGCGCTCGGGCGCGGAGTGTTCACCCAGGCGATCACGCCACCCGCCGTCGCCGGCGCCGTCTCACGCGTGCACCTGGCCGTGATGGCCTCCCATCGCGTTGAGGAACTGCGGGCCGCGGCCGCACTCTTGGGGCAGGTCAGCCGCGCACTGGGGTTCGACCCGAGGATGGCGGTCGCCTTCGAGGAGCCGGACGAGGAGGCCTACGAGGACGAGACCCTCGAGGAGTACGAGGTCTCGCAGAGCGGACCGTACGACTACGAGCAGGTCGCTCGCGCCGCCTGATCAAGCGGCCGCGCGGAGCTACTCGTCGTAGGGCTCGAAGTCCCGCTTGCGCGCCCCGCACACCGGGCAGAACCAGGTCTCGGGGATGTCCTCGAACGCGGTCCCGGTGGGGATCCCGCCGTCCGGATCACCCTCGGCAGGGTCGTAGATGAACCCGCAGGATCCGCAAATCCACTTCACCGATCGAAGGCTAACGGCGAGTCGGGGAGAATGCGCTCCGATGGGAAGCCAGAGCCACGATGAGTAGCGACCGGCCCGGTCCGCCGGGGGAGGCGCTCAACTTCGGCCGGACCACCGAGCCCCGGGCGGCGGGCACAGTGATCCTGCTGCGGGGTGGCGCCGACGCGCTCCAGGTGCTGCTCGTGCGTCGCAACCCGAGCGCCCGCTTCATGGGCGGCGCCTGGGTGTTTCCGGGCGGCGCCGTCGATCGTCACGAGGGCGAGGGTGACCGCGCGGTGCGCACGGCGGCGATCCGCGAGCTGGAGGAGGAGGCCGCGATCGCGATCGACGATCCCGATCAGCTGGTGCCGTTCTCGCGCTGGATCACGCCGGCCGAGGTGAAGATCCGCTTCGACACCTGGTTCTATTTGGCCCCGGAGCCGCCGGGCGCGGAGGCGCGACCGGACGGCAGCGAGGTGGTCGACGCGCGTTGGTATGAGCCCGCGGCGGCGCTCGAGGCCCGCCAGCGCGGAGAGCTGTTCCTGGTCTTTCCCGACCATCAAGCACCTCGAGCAGCTGTCAGGGTTCGACTCCGCCGACGCGCTTCTCGCGCACGCGCGCGGGCGCGAGATCCATCCCGTGCAGCCTCGGGTGTTCCTCCAGGGCGAGACGGCCCGGATCGTCCTCCCCGGCGAGCCCGGTTACGCTGAGTGAGCTTCCGTGACGGCATCCCTTCCACCCGACGTCCAGGCGGTGTTCGACCGGTTCATCACGACCGAGCTGACCACGATCGACCGCGCCGGTCAGCCCATCACGTGGCCGGTGACGCCCTACTACCGGCCCGGGGACCCGTGTATCGACGTCACGACCGGACTGGGCTATCCCAAGAAGGCCAACGACGCCAAGGCCAATCCGTTCGTCTCGCTGCTGTTCTCCGACCCGACGGGTAGCGGCCTCCAGGATCCGCCGGTCGTGCTCGTCCAGGGCTCGGCCGACGTCGACGATCGCGATCTCGAGGCAAACCGCCGGCGCTACGGCACGGAGTCGCTCGAGAAGCTGCCGGGGCTGCGCAGACTCGACCCGCCCGATGCGCTCAAGCGCTACCTCAGTTGGTACTACACGCGCATCTACGTCCACGTCCGGCCCGAGCGGATCTATGTCTGGCACAGCCCGGACACGGAGCCCGAGCTGTTCGACGCGCATATGGAGGAGGTGCGCTCCGGCCACTCCGAAGAGCCCCCTCGCTTTCACGCCGACCCGGAGGGAGGCGCGACGACATGGCACCCGCGCCTGAAGGAGCTGGGCACGACCTACCCGACCGCGGTCCTCTCGGTCGTCTGCCCCGACGGCTTCCCGTTCGCCATGCGGGTGGCTGTCCGCGCCCACCAGGCCGACCGTGAGATCCGGATCGAGGACCCACCCGCGGGCGCGCCAATCCAGCCCGGCCTGGCGTGCCTGACCGCCCACTCGCACGATCCGAGCTTCGGCGCGATGCAGAACTTCCAGGTGCGGGGCGACCTCGTGATGCGAGACGGCTGCTGGGTTCTGATCCCGCACAAGCTGGTCGGAGGGCTCGAGGCGCCGGCCTCACGGCTCGCGCTGATCCGCGCCAACGCCGGCAAGGCGATCCGCTTCCGGCGCACGGCCAAGCGGGAACTCCAGCGGCGCGCCTGAGCTAAGCCGCGGCCTCCTCCTGCGAGATCACGTGAATCACCGCGTTGATCAGGGCCAGGTGGGTGAACGCCTGTGGGAAGTTGCCGAGGTGGCGTCCGGTCTGCGCCTCGAGCTCCTCGGCGTAGAGCCCGAGCGGTGAGGCGTGCGCCAGCAGCCGCTCGCACAGCTGGGACGCGCGCTCGGCCTCGCCGATTTCCGATAGCGCGGAGACCAGCCAGAACGAGCAGATCAGAAACGTCCCCTCCTCACCGCTCAGCCCGTCGTCGGTCTCCTCCACCCGGTAGCGCAGGATGAAGCCGTTTTGCTGGAGCTCGGAGGCGATGGCGAGCACGGTGGCGCGGACGCGCTCGTCGTCGGGCGGCAGAAAGCGCACGAGCGGGATCAGCAGCGTGGAGGCGTCGAGCGAATCGGTGTCGTAGTGCTGGCGGAACACGCCGCGCTCGGACACGCCGCGCGCCAGGATGTCGGCCCGGATCTGCTCGGCGACCTCGCTCCACTGGGCGGCCAGCTCCATCTCGCCCTCGATCTCGGCCAGCCGCGCGCCGCGGTCGAGCGCCACCCAGCACATCAGCTTCGAGGACACGTAGTGCTTAGGCTCGCCGCGCGCCTCCCAGATCCCCTGGTCGGGCTGCTGCCAGACCCCGATGGCGCCGCGCACCTGGTCCTGGATCAGCGGCCACAGCCGCTGGGGGATGTGGCCGCCCATCTTGGTGTGCAGATAGACCGAGTCGAGCACGGCGCCGAACACGTCGTTCTGATGCTGCTGGAAAGCGCCATTGCCGATCCTGACCGGCATCGCGCCCTCGTAGCCCTTGAGATGGGGGAGCACCTGCTCGTGCAGATCGCGCTCTCCTCCCAGCCCGTACATGATCTGGAGCGATCCGTCCTCGCCCCGCTCGAGGTCGGCCACGAACTGCATGAAGTCGTCGGCCTCCCAGTCCAGGCCAACCGCGTGCAGGCCCCACAGCGTGAACGTGGCGTCGCGCATCCAGCAATAGCGGTAGTCCCAGTTGCGTTCCCCGTGCGGCGTCTCGGGTAGCGATGTGGTCGCCGCCGCCACAGTGGATCCGGTCGGCACGTAGGTCAGCCCCTTCAGGGTCAGGGCCGAGCGCTGGAGGTGCTGGCGCCAGCGATGGTCCGGGAACCGGCCGCCGGCCAGCCAGCCGCGCCAGTAGTGGAACGTCGATTGCAGCCGCTCCTTGGCGTTGGCGCAGTGCTCGGGTCCGTGGAGGCCGTGCCGCCAACCCAGCGCGACGAAGCGCTCTTCGCCCGCGCTCAGCGTGTGCCGCGCGCGCGCTCGGTTGCCCTCGATCCCGATCCGCAGGTCGCTGATCAGGCGCAGCACGGTGTCGCCGTCGGTGGCCTCGGCGGCCGACCAGTCGTCGGACACGCGCGTCCAGCGCGCCGGCGTGCGCCCGTAGTCGAACATCGGCTCGCACACCGCCTCGACCTGGACCTGGCCCTCGATGCACTCGATCACGCGCACGAGCATGTGATCGGCGTCGTGGTCGGTAGGCGGTCGCGTGTGGCTCGTCTCGTCGGCGTGGTCGCCGTGCCACGGACCGATGGTCAGACCGTCGCGGACGACGACCCAGCCCGACGGACACATCCACGTCGTCTCGACGATCATCGTCCCCGGGACGTAGCGCACCGACAGCGGGACAACGATCCCATAGGGCCCGACCCGGAACGAGCCGGCTCGACGATCGAGCAGCGAGCCGAACACGCTCGGCGAGTCGAAACGCGGGAGGCACATCCATTCGATGCTCCCGTCGGGGGCGAGCAGCGCGCCGGTGTGGCAATCAGACAGGAAGCCGTAATCGGCGATCGGCGGGAACGGGGAGCCGCCGGTCAACGGCGTGTCGTGGGGCGGAAGGGGAATGGTCGGACTCATCGGGCGCGCAGCCTATCCGCCATCGGCCCGAGGAGGGACTACCCTGTGCGTGTCGACTGACGGAGGTGAGAGGTGTCCGACGAGGCGAATCGGCCGAGGCGACGTTCGAGCAGCGCCGAGGCGGCGGCAACCCGGTGGCGGCAGTCCCATCCCGACGAGGACGTCGATCACGACGCGCCTTCGCACGTTCCCGAG
The DNA here is from genome assembly GCA_963834625.1 of uncultured Solirubrobacterales bacterium. Classification (GTDB taxonomy): domain Bacteria; phylum Actinomycetota; class Thermoleophilia; order Solirubrobacterales; family Solirubrobacteraceae; genus Palsa-465. The sequence goes on from CAWICM010000004.1 coordinate 462,048, forward strand.
CCCGGCGACGAGGTTCCCAACCGCCATTCGGCCAGCGCCGAGGCGGCATCGCTGCGGTGGCGCGAGCGCAACACCGACGACGACTAGGCGGGCCGCGCTCCGACGCGTAGCTGCTCAGCCGCCACCGTAGGTGACGACCAGGTCGGTGAGCACGCCGATCAGGAAGCCGGCGGACAGCATCAGCAGGCCCAGCTCGCGGTGCCCGTAGCGGCGCATGCCGTTCCACACCTCTCCGATCACGTACAGGATCGCGCCGCCGGCCGCGGCGTAGAAGGCGAGCTCGAGCGGGTGGCTGGTCACGGCGTAACCGACCAGCGAGCCCAGGAAGGTGGGTCCGCCGCCGATCAGCCCCGCCAGCCCGATCCAGCGCCACGACGGCCTCACGTCGCCCAGGGGGCCGACGATCCCGAATCCCTCGGTCGCGTTATGCAGGGCGAAGCCGATGATCAACACGGTGGCCAGGCTGATCGCTCCGGCTCGCGCGGACACGCCGATAGCCAGGCCCTCGGCGAAGTTGTGCACCCCAATCGCGGCGGCGATGGTCAGCCCGACGCGCAGCGCGCGCCGGCGAGCGGCATCCAGCTCGTGCACCAGCGGGTCGGCGTCGAGCGTGGCGGCCTCGGCGCCGCCGGCAATCGGCGGCCGCCTCGAGCCCACCGGTCGCATCGTTCGCTCGAGCATCGCCAGGCCGGCGCTGCCCAAGGTGAAGCCGCCGACGAGCAGCACGACCAGCCAGATCAGATAACCCAGCGACTGATGGTGGTTCTTGACCCCATCGAGCGCGTTGTCGACGATCGAAAGACCGTTCGACAGGACGTCGACGAAGATGAACGCGAGGATCCCGACCGCGAACATCGCGAGCGCCACCCGCGTGCGGCTGCCCAGCAGCTGCATGCGTCCGACCGGCAGGCCCAGGAAGATCGTCAAGCCGGCGAGCGCGCCTAGAGCGATGGTCTGTGCGAACGACACGGGTGAGGTGAAGAGTGTTTAGGGGGCCCTAACGCCGATCTATATACCCGTTCCGGGCCGCCCGTCCTGCCGACATGGGAAGAGCCTCACGTGTCGGAGTTGAAGTCGGGCAGCCCCAGCGTGTTCAACCAGTGGTTGACCGTGATGTTCAGCTGCGTGAACTCGCCGGTCCAGATCAGCACCCCCATCCCGATCAGCACGAGCCCCCCGGCACCGATCACCACCGCGTAGTGGCGGCGGACCACGGTGAGCGCCGAGGTGACCTTTCCGAAAGCCAGCCCGGTGACCAGGAACGGGACCCCGAGGCCGGCGCAGTAGATCGCGAGCAGGAACGCCCCGTGCGCGGCCGAGCCCGACACCCCGGTGGCGGTGATGATCGCCCCCAGAGTGGGACCCGTGCAGGGCGTCCAGGCCAGGGCAAAGGCCGCTCCGGTCAGCACCGGGCCGCCGCGACCCGCGCGCTGCATCAGGCGACCCACGTGCCACTCTCGAGACAGCCGGGGCACGAACGGCGCGAGCACGAACAGCACCCCCATGACCACGATCACCGCGCCACACACCTTGAGCGCAGCGGGTCCGGTCAATGCTCCGTGGAGCGCCTGCTGCCCGATCAGGCCCAGCGCGATGAAGATCACCGAGAAGCTGGCCACGAAGGCCAGGCTCGGGCCGATCACCCGGCGCGCACGGATCTCGGCCGGCGTCACGCCGGCCACCGCCGAGATGTAGCCGGGGACGAGCGGCAGCACGCACGGAGACAAGAACGAGATCAGCCCCGCGCCGAACGCCACCGGAATGCCAATGCCCGAGACAGGGTCCATGGGTGCTCGGAGCCCAGGGTATCGCCGCTGCGTCGAACCCGGCCCCCGCATCTTCCCCGCCGGCGCGCACCGGCGGTGGTACGTTGGACTCCCATGGCCACAGCAATCACCACTCTCAAGAACTTCATCGACGGCGAGTTCGTCGATCCCGCCAACGGTCAGTCCGAGCCGATCCTCAACCCAGCCACCGGCGAGGCGATCGCCGAGGCGCCCCTGTCCACCCCGGCCGACGTCGACCGTGCGGTCAAGGCCGCCGGCGCGGCGTGGGCGGGCTGGGCCACCACCACTCCCGGCGAGCGCGCCCTCGCGCTGCTCAAGCTGGCCGACGCGATCGAGGAGCACGCCGACGAGCTCTCCGAGCTCGAGTCCGACAACGCCGGCAAGCCGATCAACGCGTTCCGCGACGACGAGATCCCGTTCATGGCCGACAACCTGCGCTTCTTCGGGGGCGCGGCCAGGTGCCTGGAGGGGCGCGCCGCCGGCGAGTACGTGAGCGGCTACACCTCGATCATCCGGCGCGAGCCGGTCGGCGTGATCGGGCAGATCGCGCCCTGGAACTACCCCCTGATGATGGCCGTGTGGAAGATCGGCCCGGCGCTGGCGGCCGGGAACACCGTCGTGCTCAAGCCGGCCGAGACCACCCCGCTGAGCATCCTGAAGCTGGCCGAGTATGCCTCCGAGATCTTCCCCAAGGGCGTGCTCAACGTGATCACGGGCCACGGCGACCCAACGGGCCGCGCGCTCGTCACCCACGATGACGTCAGCATGGTGTCGCTCACGGGATCGGTCGAGACCGGCAAGTGGATCGCGCGCGCGGCGGCCGACAGCCTCAAGCGCGTCCACCTCGAGCTCGGGGGCAAGGCGCCGGTGGTCGTGTTCGACGACGTCGACATGTCGACCGCGCTCGAGACGATCGCCGGGACCGGCTTCTACAACGCCGGCCAGGACTGCACGGCGGCCACGCGGGTTCTGGCCAGCTCGAAGGTTCTCGACAACGTCGTGAACGGACTGGCGGAACAGGCCCAGGGCCTCGTCCTGGGCGATACCCGCTCCGCTGACACCACGCTCGGGCCGCTCAACTCGGCCCGCCAGCGCGAACGGGTGGAGGGCTTCCTGGAGCGCCGTCCGGACCACGTCGAGGTCGTCACCGGCGGCCACGAGCCTGACGGGCCCGGATTCTTCCTCGAGCCGACCGTGGTCTCCGGCCTGCGCCAGGACGACGAGATGATCCAGCGCGAGATCTTCGGGCCGGTCATCACCGTGCAGCCCTTCTCCGACGAGGCCGAGGCGATCGCCTGGGCCAACGGCACGCCCTACGGGCTCGCCGCGTCCGTGTGGACGCGCGACGTGGGCCGCGCCATGCGCGTCGCCAACGCGCTTCGCTTCGGCTGCGTGTGGATCAACGATCACATCCCGCTGGCCTCGGAGATGCCCCACGGCGGCTTCAAGCAGTCGGGCTACGGCAAGGACCTCAGCATGTACGCGCTCGAGGACTACACCGAGGTCAAGCACGTGATGGTGTCGCTGGCCTGACCCGCCGCACCATTTCTCGGCATTTCCGGGCGATTCCCCGACGCGAATTTCGCGCACGCGAAACCTTCGCCCGGCCTACGCGTTAGAGTTGATCAGGGTTTCAGGTGGAAGCTTCCGCATTTCCCGCACCGCCGGCAGTTGCTCGGCCCCGGACCTTAATTGGGTCCCATCCACCCGCGCCCCTCCTTCGTCTCCGCTCTGACGAGCAGCTCGTGGCGCTGTTCCGCGCCGGGCACGATGAGGCATTTCGCGTGATCCACGACCGCTACCGACAGCGTCTGTTCGCCTATACGCGCCAGATGCTGCCGCGCCGCCAGGATGCCGAGGATGCCCTGCAGGACATCTTCGTCCGCGCATACTCGGGTCTGCGCGCCAACCACCGGGAGCTCGCGCTGCGAGCCTGGCTGTACCGCGTGGCCCACAACCGCTGTATCGACGAGCTACGGCGCCCCGCTCCACCGCCGCCCGAGGTGATCCAGCTGCTGCGCGCTCCGGTGCACGACCCGATCGCCCAGGCCGACCAGCGTGAATCGCTTCGGCGGTTGATCGCCGACGTCCGCCGCCTGCCCGATCAACAGCGCTCGGCGCTGCTGATGCGCGAGCTCGGCGGGATGTCATACGCCGACCTTTCGGCCGCGCTGGGAGTCACGGTCCCCGCGGTCAAGTCGCTGCTCGTGCGCGCCCGCCTCGCCCTCGGTCAAGCGCTCGAAGCCCGCGACACCGCCTGCTCGGAGATCCGGGAAGAGCTGGTCGGGGCCCACGACCGGGGGCTGCGGCCGAACGCCACCGCGCGACGCCACATGCGCGACTGCACCGGCTGCCGCGAGTTCCGCCATCAGCTCCGCGGGGTGAGCCGGCGCTTCGCGGCGATCGTGCCGACGCTCGGGCCGATCGGCGTGCTGGCCAACCTGCTCGGGGTGGGTGGAGCCGGCGGCGGTGCGGCCGGCGGCGCCCTGGCCGCCAGCGGTGCGGCCGGGACCTCGACCGCGGTCGTCTCCGTTGGCGCGCTGAGCGCCGGGGCTGGGCACGTGGCGACCCTGCTCGCGGCGGCCGTGGTGACCGCCGGCGGCGCGGTCGAGCTCCAGCAGTCGCTGCCGGTGGTGCCTTCTCACCATTCCCACGCGAGGCACGCGTTGGTGGCGCCCGCGCGGGCGACGGCGCCTGAGCACGCCGCCGTGCCGAGCGCGCGGTCCAGTGGCGCGGCGCCTCCCCTGTCGACGCCGGCGCTCATCGCGCCTGCGTCCGCGCCCACCGGCCTGCCCCAAGGCACCTCCGTGACGGGATCGAAAAAGCCCGGGGCGTCGACCTCGGCTTCCACCTCCATCAGCACGACCGGCCTGGTCAAGGTCAAGCTCCGCGCCACCGGTGGCACGACCGCCGTGACCGGCGGTGGCGTCAGCCCCAGCGCACCATTGGACAGCAGCACATCGAGTACGACCGACGGCACCTCGACGGCGTCGACGATCAGCCCCGGCACGACCAACCCTAACTCCACGGAGTCCGGTCAACCGCCCAGCGACTCCACATCGCCCACGACCGCGAGCTCGACCGGCACGAGTCAATCGGGTCCTTCGTCGAGTACGCCCACCGGTAGCTCGTCCACGGCCCCGACGACCGGGACTGGATCATCGACGGCCACCACGCCTGGCGGGTCGACGCCCCCCACGCAGTGACCACGCTTCCCGCGGCGGCAGCGGACAGGACCGACAGCTACCCGGAGATCCTCGACCACGAGGACGTGGTCGTCCACCGCGGGCGGCGCTCCGGTCTTTACACGTTCGTCGCGGTCCACTCGACGGTCCGCGGCCCTTCGCTCGGCGGCTGCCGGATGTGGGGCTATTCGGATGCCCGGCAGGCGCTCACGCGATGCACTGCGTCTGTCGAGCGCGATGACGTTCAAGTCGGCGGTCGCGGACCTGCCGCTCGGCGGAGGCAAGGGCGTGATCATGACCGCCCCCGGAGCCGTGCTGCACGGCGAGCTGCGCACCGCCGCGCTGCTCGACTTCGGCGACACCGTGGAGTCGCTGGGCGGCCGCTACATCACCGCCGAGGATGTCGGCACCTCGAGCCGCGACATGCGCGTGATAGCCGAGCGCACCCGGCACGTGGCCGGGCTCCCGCTGCGCATGGGCGGCTCGGGCGATCCCAGCCCGTTCACCGCGCTCGGCGTGGAGTCGGCGATCCGGGCTTGCTGCGAGCGCGTGTTCGGCTCGAGCTCGCTGCGCGATCGCACCGTCGCCGTGGTCGGGCTCGGCCACGTCGGCTCACGCGTCGCCAAGCGGTGCGCCCGGGCCGGCGCCAGGCTCGTGCTGGGCGACATCGACCCGAGCAAGCTCCGGCTGGCCGATGAGCTCGACGCCGACTGGCTCGATCCCGATGCAGGCCCTCGAGGCCGAGGTCGACGTGCTCGCGCCATGTGCGCTGGGCGGCATCCTCGATCACGACACGGTCCCGCGGCTGCGCTGCCGGATCGTCGCCGGGGCGGCCAACAACCAGCTGGCCGACGAGTCGGTGGCCGATCTCCTGTCCTCGCGCGGGATCCTGTGGGCGCCGGACTTCGTGGCCAACGCCGGCGGGATCATCAACATCGCGGAGGAGCAGCACGGCTACGACGCCGCCGGCGCCCGCCGGCGCGTGCGCCGGATCGGCGAGATCACGCTCGAGATCTTCGATCGAGCCGACGCCGCCGGCATCACCCCGCTCGCCGCCGCGGTCGACCTGGCCCGCGCCCGCCTCCAGCTAAGCTATAGACACATACCTATATCAATATCTATAGCCGTATGGATGGCCGCTCCACGCCGTCGGGCAGGCGTCCCTCGTCGGCCAGCTTGTCGAGGTGGGCGGCGAGTGTGACGGTGGCGGCAGGGCGTAGCTGCGACGGCGCGTCGTCCCAGGCCTCGTCGAGCAGCTCGTCCACGCTGCGCTTGCCCTTGGTCAGCGCGGCGAGCAGCCGGCGCTCGCGTTCCAGGCGGTGCGCGATGTACTGGTCGAGCTTGGCCTCGGGATCGTGGACGAGCGGACCGTGCCCGGGGCACAGGACGCTGAGCGGTCTCTCGCGCAGGCGACGCAGCCCGGCCAGGTAGCCGACCAGCGCGCCCGGATAGGGCGAGACGAACACGCTTCCTTCGCCGAGGACCGCGTCCCCGGTTAGGGCGGCCGTCCCGACTCACGAAGGCCAGGTGATCGGAGGCGTGGCCCGGGGTGGCCATGGCCTCGAACGGGCCAAAAGTGTCGCCGTCTGTGAGCGTGACGTCCGTGGCGCCGCGAGCCGCGGCGACCGGTGCGCTCGGGTAGCGGGCGCGGATCGTCGGCACCGCCTCGGTGTGGTCGGGATGGTCGTGAGTGAGCGCGATCCCGCCGAGACCGCCGCGCAACTCGATCTCGGCAGCGAGCGCCGCCACGTGCCGTCCAGCGCGGGGCCCGGGTCGACCAGCCAGGCGGGCTCCCGCCCCACGATCCACGAGTTCGTCCCGCTCAGCGTGAACGGCCCGGGATTCGCCGCCCGGATCCCCACGATGTCGTGGCCGGGCAACTCCAGGCGGGTCATCGCGGCAGGTCGCCCACGTCACGACGCCCGACTCAGCCGAGGATCGGGATGTCCGCGGTCATGACCTCGATCCCATCCTCGGTCACCAGCACGTTGTTCTCGATCCGGATCCCGCCGAAGCCGATCAGCGCGTCGGCTCGCTCCCAGTTCACCTGGTCATGCAGCCGTGAGCGCATGTCCGAGTCGCCCAGCAACGCCGGGACGAAGTAAATGCCCGGCTCGATCGTGATCACGTGGCCGGGCGCCAGAGGAAGGTCCGCGCGCAGGCGCGGCAACCCGGGCGCCGGCTCCCGGCCGGGCAGGACCTCGCCGGCGTCACGCACGCCGAGGCCGACCATGTGCCCGATCCCGTGGGGGAAGAACAGCGTGACCGCGCCGCTCTCGACCAGCGACTCGGCCCGGCCGCGCAACAGGCCGAAGTCGACCAGGCCCTCCGCGATGACGAGCGCGGCGGCGCGATGAAGCTCGACGAACTCGACTCCGGCCGCGCAGCGCGTGGTGGCGGCCTGACCCGCGCGATCCACCAGCGCGTGCAGGGCGGCCTGCTCGGGCGCGAACGAGCCCGACACGGGATACGTACGGGTCACGTCGCTCGCGTATCCGCGGACCTCCCCGCCGGCGTCGATCAGCACGAGCTCCCCATCGCGCATCACCTTGGTCGTGGGTGGGAAGTGCAGCACGCCCGAGTTGGCGCCGCTCGCCACGATCGTGTCGAAGGCGAGGAAGTCCGCGCCGTGCGCGAAGAACGCGGCCTCGAGCTCGATCTGAACCTCGCGCTCGGTCCGGCCCGGCTTCGAGCAGGGCCACGATCGAGGCAAAGCCGGCACTGGTCGCCCGCTCGGCGGCGCGCATCCGCTCGAGCTCGACCGCGTCCTTCTGGCGCCGGATGTGGTTCAGGCCGCGCCGGAGCTCGGCGGTCAGCTCGGACGCGGGATCCGCACCGTGCACCGAGGCGCCGAGAAACGCCAGAGGCCTTCCCTCGCGCCGGGCCAGCCAGCGCTTCGAGCTCGTCGAGGGCCACGCCGTCCTGGCCGTCCGCGGGAGCGCCCTCCCATAGGAGCTCATCGCGCGATACCGGCCGTACGAAATCGACCCAGCCCTCGTCGGCGTCGAACGCGAGCACGCCGCCCGGCCGCTCGCGGTCGGTCAGGTAGAAGTACTCCGAGTGGGCCCGGAACGGGTAGGTCCGGTCGCCCCGGCCGGGAATCGGAATCGGCTCACCGGCGCCGATCAAGACCGCCTGAGCGCCCAGATTCCAGCGATCGGCAACGGCACGGCGCCGGCGGTCGAGCTGACTGGCGATGTCGCTCTGCATCCACCCCAGCTTATTTGCCGAGCGCCGCGTCGGGCGCACGGCTGCGAGGACCGCGCCCGGGTGCAGGCGCCCGTTGACTGGTTTTCAAGCGTCTGATTGAATAAGTCGCATGGAATCTGCGCGGGTGGACCAGCGTCGCGAGGCCGGCCTGCGGACTCGGAACCGACTGATGGACGCCGCCCTGGACCTGCTCGCCGAACGCGGCGAAGACGGCGTGACGCTGCGAGAGCTCACGAACGCCGCTCAGGCCAACGTCGCGGCGGTGAGCTACCACTTCGGATCGCTGAAGGCGCTGTGTGACGGGGCGGTTGAGAGTGCGCTGGCGCGTTACCTGGACGCGCAACTGGAGGCGGTCAGCGGACTGGACCCCGAGTCCACGCTCGAGACGTTGGCCGCGGCATTCGCCCGGCCGATGATCCAGGCGTTGTCCGCGGGCGGCCGTGACTTCGACGTCATGCGGATCGTGGCCCGGGCCGGCATCGATCCTCCGCAGGGATGGGCGCGCTTTGACGCCAGCTTCGATCAGATTCGTGCGGACGTCCTGCGGGTCCTGAAGAGAAACCTTCCCGAGGTCAAGGACGCGGAGTTGATCTTCCGCACCCGCTGCGCGGCCGGGTTGTTGAACTGGCTGGTCCTCGCGCCCGTCGGCGGCGAGCTCCGGAACAAGCCCGAGAAGCGGATCGAGCGACGGCTGACCCCCGTAGTCGCGGGGACCTTCCGCGGCATGAATTCGAACTGACCCGGGCGCCCGCGGTCCCAATCCCTACCCGCCGGCCAACCCCTCGCAGACAATTCAATCGCCTGCTTGATAAGATCACACGCCGGCGATATCTTCAAGCAAGCGTTTGATCTATTTCTGTCCTAGACAGGAGGCTTTGGCTCATGAAGGCGGCAGTGACGGGCGCAACAGGATTCATCGGATCTCGCGTCCTGGCGGAGTTGCAGGAGGACGGCCCATGACGTGACGGCGTTGGTCCGCGACGAGGCTCAGGCGGGCGCCGTCGCGGACCGCGGGGCCACCCCGGTCGTGGTCGACCTCTACGACGGGCCAGCGGTCGTGAGAGTGCTGCGCGAGGCCGACGGGGCGGTCCATACCGCCAGCCCCGGGGATGCCACGAGCGCAGACCTGGACGCCGCGGTGGTCGATGCAGCGGTCGAGGCGTTCGCGGACAGCGGCAAGCCCTACCTGCACGTCAGCGGCGCGTGGATCTACGGCAACAACTCCTCGATCACCGAGGAGTCCCCGCTCGATGCGCCGGCGCTGGTGGCCTGGAAGGAACCGATCGAGCGCCGCGTGCTCGGCGCGAGTGGCATGCGCGGCGTGGTGATCGTCTCCGCACCGCCTACGGTGACGGCGGCGGCGGAATTCCGGGCCTGGTTCTCGCCTCGCCGCGGGACGAGGAGGGCAACCTGATCATGATCGGCACCGGGCGCCAGCACTGGTCAACGGTTCACGTCGCCGACCTCGCGAACTTCTTCCGGCGCGTGCTCGAGGACGACTCGGCTCGTGGCCGCTACCTCATCACCGACGGGCTCGACCCGACCGTGGCAGAGCTGACCGAGGCGGCCGCCGTCGCGGTCGGCGCGCCCGGAGCGGTCCCCGGCTCCGACCAAGAGGCGCGCGCACGACTGGGCGACTACTTCGCCGAGGTCCTGCTGCTCGATCAGGGGATCGCCTCGACCACGGCTCGAGCCGAGCTCGGCTGGAACCCGTCCCATCCGGGACTCGCCGACGACTTCCGCTCCGGGAGCTACCGCAAGTTGACGACCGCCTAGTCGGTCGCGACGCGCGGGGCGGCCTCGATCAGGATCCGTGCGGCGGCTCGGGCCGGGGAGGCGATGCTGGGGTTGTGGTCGAGGTTGGCGGCGACGCTGCTCCCGTCGTAGATGAGCCGCAACTGATCGGCGAGCCCCTCGGGGTCGGCGATTCCCCCTTCGGCGGCCAGTTCTACGAACAGGCCGCGGACCTCCGAGCGGTACCTGGCGGTTGCCTCGGCGACCGGGCCTTCGGCGGGGGACTCGGCCGACGCGGCGGCGAAGGCGCAGCCGCGGAACCCGGGACGGGCGAAGAGGCCTGCTTGGGCGTCAAACACGGCAAGCAGGCGCTCGACGGGGTCTTCGACCTCAGCCGCGGCCGCGCGGAGGCGGTCGATCATCACCTCATGGCGCCGATCGAGGTAGGCGCGGACCAGGCCGTCCTTGCTCCCGAAGGTGCTGTAGAGGGAGGCCTTGGCGACGCCGGCCTGCGCGATCACGCGGTCGATCCCGACCGAGTGAACGCCTTCGGCGTAGAACAGCTCGCTGGCCGCGTCGAGCAGGCGCTCGCGGGGCGATGTCTTGGTGGTGGTTGGCATCGTCGAGGGATCCTCTCAGGCGGCCTCGGCGGTGGGGCAGGCAGGATCGTAACCCCGCCGCCGGGCGATCCCGGCCAGCAGACCGGCTCCGGTCAACGTGGCGAGAGCGATCACGGCGCCGCCGAACTCCTGCGCGGTCCCGGTCACGCTGCCGTGGACGACGAGGACGCCGGCGAGGATCGCGGGCAGCCCCATCGCGAGATAGCTGATGACGTACGCGACGGAGATGACCCCCGCGCGCTGCGCCGGGCCCGCGAGCGGGACGATTGTGCGCAGACCGCCCTGGAAGCCGGCGCCGAAGCCGGCTCCGGCGAGGGCGGTCCCGACGAAGAAGCCGGCGATGCTGAAGGCAGAGACCGACCAGAGGACCGTGAGGACGCCGACGATCACCAGGGCGCTGCCGACGAGGGCGAAGGTCCGCGGGTCCAGGCGGTGAAAGACCAGGACGGTGAGCGAGCCGCTGCCGGCGAGGACGAACAGCGACGCGCCTCCAAGGATCGTCGAATGCGAGTGGCCGACGAGACCGGCCAGCGATGGGCCGAGCGAACCGTAGAAGCCGGCCAGCGCCCAGACCGCGACCAGCGACGGCGCAGCGATCGCGAGAGCGCCACGGACCTGGCGGGGAATCGCGAGGGTGGGCCGCAGGGCGCGACGGGCACCCGCGATGCGCGGCGAGGTCTCGGCGATGAACACGACGGCCGCGGCCTGAACCAGGAAGATGCCCATCAGGACGAAGTAGACGAGCTCGGTCGGGGCGGGGAGCAGCTGCACGAGCAGCGCGGACGCGAGCGACCCGCTCGCCGTGCCGGCCATCGCGCCAGTCGCGTTGGCCACCGGGCCGCGGCCCGGATGGAGGTCGACGAGCCCGGCTCCGATCGCACCGATCGCGGCGCCGGTGGCAAGACCCTGGGCGACGCGAGCGGCGAGCAGCACCGGCAGGCCCGATGCGGTCGCGAACAGGACCATCACGCCGGCCTGGACGACGAGGGCACCGAGCATCAGCGGCCGCCGACCGACGTGGTCCGACAGCGAGCCGAAGACGAGCAGCGAGGCCAGCACCGCGACCGCGTACACGCCGAAGATCACGGTGATGGTCACCGCCGAGAACCCCCATTGCGCCTGGTAGGTCGCGTAGAGGGGAGTGGGCGCGCTCGAGCTCGCGAGCAGCGACACGAGGATCGAGGTGAGCAGGCCGAATGCGATGCCGGAGGACAGGCGAGGCACCGTTCTGTACCGGGCGGCAGAGGATCGTTCAAGGGTCGTAGTCGTCATCTCATCCTCTCAGATCGGCCAGACAGAAAGGTCTGTCTAGTTGGTCAGGAGCGGAGCATAGCACCAAACAGACAGGTCTGTCTAGTGGTCCGATCGGGACTCGCCGGGCGCACGCAATTGAGGTTCATCCAGCGTCGCGATGCGACCTCGGCCACACCGAAGCTCCCCCGCCCTTGGCGGGCACCTCGAGCCGGTCACTGACCACTCCCAAACCCGGTCCGAGCATCAAAAAACCCCGCGTCGCGGGGTTTTTTGAGTCGGGGCGCCCGGATTTGAACCGGGGACCTCACCGACCCGAACGGTGCGCGCTACCAGGCTGCGCCACGCCCCGAATGGGTCCAGTATCCCACAGGCACCCGGCCTCAGGCGGCTGCCAGCGATCCGGCCGCCGGCTCCGTCAGCGGCGCGGCGCCGTGAGCCGCGCGGGCGTGGCGCCGGCAGGGCTGGCAATGCGCCAGGTGGCGCGCGAGCTGCCGGCGCTCCCGGATGCCCAGGCGCCGGAGGGTGCGGCCCTCCCAGGCGTCGATCACCTGCCGGGTGTGCTCGCAGCGACGGCCGCTGATGAGCTCCTCGTACTCCTCGGCCAAGCGGCGCCGGGCCCGGAACAGGGTGCTCTCGACGATGGGCCGCGACATCGCCATCTGCGCGCCGATCTCGTCGTAGGAGAGGCCCTCGAGCTCACGCAGGACCAGGATGCGGTGGTGGAGCGCCGACACGCCGCGGAACGCGCCACGCAGGTCCTCCAGTTGCTGCTTGCTCTCGATCGCGAGCTCGGGCCCGGGATCCCGGGAGAGCAGTTCCCCCTTCCCGTCCGGTGATTCGCGCGCCTGATCGAGGGAAACCTCGAGGTTGCGTCTGATCCGCCGCATCTCGTCGATGCAGGCGTTCTTGGCGATCTGGTAGATCCACGGCTTGAACGCGATGGGCCGCTCGGTTTTGCGCAGGCGGCGCAGGGCCGAGATGAAGACTTCCTGGGTGATGTCCTCGGCGCGATCGGCGTCGGCCAGGATCTTGCTCACGTAAGCGCGAATCCGACCCCGGTAGCGCGAGAACAGCTCCTCGAACGCGCAATCGTCCCCGCGCCGGACCGACGTGACCAGGTCGTGATCCCTGGGCACCGGCCCCTGACGGGCGTCTGGAAGCAGCCGTGCCATCGCCTAGTTGTCCCCTTTGCGCCGGGTTCGCCCCTAGCCGCCGTGACTCTATCGGGAATCAGCCATATGTCCAGAGCTTTTGTGAGCATCGCTAAGGTTTGGGAAAGCATCTGGCCGAAAGACCTGTTGAGAGCATCCGACCCAAACGGCATACTTCGCGGCCACAACGGCAGGCGGTTAAGGAGGTCCATCCCGATGGCAATTCACCTCACCCCCACCGAGCTTGCACGAGAGTCAGGCCTAGAGCGCCGCGACGTGATCGTCAAGTGTTGCGAGTGGGGGATCCCGATCTTCAACGGTCGAATCGACAAGACGTTGTTCCTCACGAGCCTGCGCGAAATCACCGGCTCCGTCCCGCAGACCCAGCAGCAGCCGCAGCCCGCATAGCGGGGATTTCGCCGCCACCAGCCTTATTCCAGGTCTCGCGGCCGGCGGGGCCAGCCTAATCTTGAGCCGACTGACGCAGTAGCGTCGAGGTCGTCTGCTCGAGGATCTTCCTCCAGGCCCGCGTCTTCTCGCGCTCGGCCTCGAAGTGCTTGACGACCTTGCGCACCCGGGTGGCCGAGATCTCGATCCCATGCCGGGCGCAGATCCGCTTGAAGCGCGGATAGTCATGGGCCAGCTTGAGCGTCACCGACTGGAACCCGTGGCGCGCGATGTCGACCCGCGAGGTGTAGTTCATGATGCTGGTCTGGAACATCAGCTCGTCGTTGGGCTCGGGCTCGACCAGGATCACGTCCACGCCCGGGTAGCGCTGCTCCCACCGTCGGGCCAGGTCATGCAGCCGCTGGTAGGCCAGCAGCTTGAAGGACTGGTAGCCGATCTGCGGGAAGCCCATGTCGGACACCCGCCGGGCTCGCGATCCGGTGATCGTCGGGATCCGCTTCTGGAAGTCGTTGACGTAGGGCACGAGCGGGTTGACCACGACGATGAACTTGGCACCGGCCTCGACGGCGATGTCCAGGTTCGTGGTGGAGACGATCCCCCCGTCGACCAGCTCGCGGTCCTTGATCCGCACCGGCTTGTAGATCATCGGCAGTGCGCTCGAGGCGGCCACCGCGGTCGAGATCGGCACGTCATCCCAATCCTCGGCGCCGAGCACGATTCGCTCGCAGGTGTCGAGGTCGGTGGCGGCCAGGTAGAGCTCGTTCCGGAGCAGCCGGAAGTCGTCGGTGCGGTCCGGGTCGGACAGGATCGTGCGCACGTAGCGCTCGATTCCCTTCTCCGAATAGAGCCCTGACGGCAGCGCCTCGGCGAGACCGATCGCGATGTCGACCGCCGAGATCTGGCCAAGATCCCGGACCAGCGAGCGGACCAACTGCGCCACCCGGAACGGGACGAGGACTCCCTTTCGCAGGAACTCCGCATAGTTGGGACGCAGCAGCGAGCTGACCCGCGCGTCCGGGAACGAGGTGGGGACCTGCTGGACGATGACCCGCATCATCTCCTCGGGGGTGACCCCGTTGGCCACTGCCGCGGCCACGAACGCGCCGGCGCTCGTGCCCACGTACACGTCGAACTCGTTCACGGTCCGGTTGACCGACAGCAGATCGAGCGCCCGCAGCGCCCCGATCTCGTACACGCCACCGGTGAACCCGCCACCGCCGAGCACCAGGGCGGTCTTCGACCTGGCGCGCCGGCGCCGGGCCTGGCTGCCCCGGGAGGCGGCGCCCGGCCGGTCCGCGGCCGCGGTCTCGAGCTTGACCACCTTGCCCATCCTGCGCGCAATTGTACGGAGAGCGGACGCGGCAGCCGCCGGGCGCAGATGCGCGGCGGTACGGTCCCAGGGACGCCGGCCGCAGGCCGGCCCATCAAATCCGCCGCTACTTTCGTCCACGCCGGCGGTTATAAACCGCCGATGCGGGTGTTTCTCGCCGCCCTGGGGGCGACCATCGCACTGCTCGCCGGCACGGCTGCCGCCGCAGGGGCCCAACCACCCGCCCAGCGCGCCCTGCAGCGCTCGCTCGCCCAATCGATGGTGAAGGAGGGCCGGTTCAGCGGAGCGTACGTGGTCGATCTGAACACTGGGCAAGTGCTGTTCTCCCAGGCTGCCAACACCCGCCGCCTGCCGGCCTCCCTCGAGAAGATCTACACCACGTCGACCGCACTGCTACGGCTCGGTCCGACCCAGACGTTCTCCACCTCGGTGCTTGGTGTCGGGTCCCGCGATCCCTCGGGCGTGTGGGACGGCACGCTCTACCTGCGCGGCGGCGGGGACCCGACGTTCGGCGCGGTCGCGTTCGACAAGCTCTGGTACGGCACCGGCGCCACCGCGCGCACCCTGGTCGGCGCCCTGCAGAGGGCGACCGGGCTCACCGGTGTTCAGGGCCGGATCGTGGGCGACGAGTCGTATTTCGATTCGCTGCGCGGGACGCCCGCCACCGGCTTCGCCCCGTCGTCCGACGTGGAGGGCCAGTTGAGCGCGCTGGCCTTCGACCGCGGCTTCGCCGACCTGCACGGCAACACATTCCAGCCTCGCCCCGCGCTCTATGCCGCCCAACAGTTCGCCAGCACGCTGCGCGCGTTCGGGGTGAAGCTCGGCCCGCACTTCCCGATCTCGACCGGCCGGGCCCCGTCCAACGCCACCCTGCTGGCCTCGGTTCAGTCGCCGCCGATTCAGACCCTGATCGCGCTCACTAACACCCCGTCGGACAACTACCTGGCCGAGACGCTGCTCAAGGACATCGGGGCCAGGCTCGGAGGCGCCGGGACCACCGCGGCCGGCGCCGCGGTCGTGCGCTCAGAATTGCTCAGCAAGTTCGGGATCTCCCCGAGGCTGAACGACGGCTCGGGACTGTCGCGCTCCGACGCGACCTCGCCGAGCCAGGTGGTGACGGTCCTGAAGGCGATGGCAAACAACTCGGCCTTTGTCGACTCGCTCGCCGTGGGCGGGGAGACCGGCACCCTGCAGGACGAGATGAACGGCACCGTCGGTCAGGGCAACTGCCGCGGGAAGACCGGCACGCTGCACGACGTGGCCAACCTCGCCGGCTATTGCCAGGCGCGCGACGGCGACACGCTCGCGTTCGCGTTCATGGCCAATGGCCTCGGCAACCCCGATCTCGGGCATGAGATCGAAGCCGGCATGGCCGTAGCGCTGGCCAAGTACAACGGCTGAGACAACGGCTGAGCCGGCGTTAGCCGAGCAGCCCGCGCAGCCCTTCCTCGTCGATCACCGGCACGCCCAGCTTCTCGGCCTGCGCCAGCTTCGACCCCGCACTCTCGCCGGCCACCACGTAGTCGGTCTTGCGCGACACCGAACCGGTGACCCGTCCGCCCGCGGCCACGATCATCTCGCTGGCCTGCTCGCGAGTCAGTTCGGGGAGGGTGCCCGTGAGCACGAACGTCTTGTCGGCCAGGGGTCCCTCGCCCGGCGGCGGCCCCTCCTCCTCGAGGGTGAGGCCGAGTTCGCGCAGATCCGCGATCAGCGAGCCCATCTGCTCGTCGTGGAGCTGCTCGTGGATCTTGGCGGCCATCTTCGGACCGACGCCCTGGGCCTGCTCGATCTCCTCGGTCCCGGCGGCCAGCAGCGCGTCGACGGTCCGGAAGTGCTGGGCCAGGTTGCGGCCGATCACGTAGCCCACCTCCTCGATCCCGAGGCCGAACAGAACGCGTCCGAACGGCTGGCGCTTGGACGCCTCGATCGCCTTGGTGAGCTTCTCGGCCGAGACCTGGCCGAATCCGGGCTGCTCGGCGATCTGCTCGGGCGTGAGGCGATAGAAGTCGGCCGCCGTCCGAACCCAGCCGAGCTTCATGAACAGGTCGACCTGCTTCTCGCCGAGCCCGTCGATGTCCATGGCGCCGGCGTAGTGCTTGAGCAGCTGCCAGCGTCGGCCGGGGCAGTCCCGGTTCGGGCAGCGGGTGAAGACCGAGTCCTCGAGCTTGACCGTCAGGGTGTGGCAGATCGGGCACTCGGATGGCGGTCGCGGCGGTGCGGGGCGGTCCGAGCGCTCGGCCACATGCGGAGCGGGGCTCAGAACCTGGGGGATCACGTCGCCGGCGCGCAGGACGATCACGTCCTCGCCCTCGCGGATGTCCTTGCGCTGCAGGTCCTCCTCGTTGTGCAGCGTGGCCATCTTCACGGTCACCCCGCCGACGTGCACCGGCTCGAGCATCGCCGCCGGGTGCAGGTCGCCGAACTTGCCGGGCGCCCAGATGATCTGGTTCAGCCGGGTCATCGCCGTGGTGGGCGGGAACTTCCAGGCGATCGCCCAGCGCGGCTCGCGGCCGACCGAGCCCAGCCGCCGCTGCAGCTCGACCTGGTTGACCTTGACCACCACGCCGTCGATCTCGAACTCGAGCGAGCCACGGCGCGCCTCCCAGGCCTCGCATTGCTTCACGACCTCGTCCTCGATCTCCAGCTTCTTGACGTCCGGATGGACCGGGAAGCGATGCTCGCGCAGCCACTCCAGGGCGTCCCAATGCGCGGCGAACGTGATGCCGTCGGTGGCGCCGACACCGTAGGTCCAGAGTGAGAGCGGTCGGTCGGCCGCCAGCTTCGGGTCGAGCTGGCGAATCGTCCCGGCGGCCGAGTTGCGCGGGTTCATGAACGTGGACAGGCCCGCTTGCGCGCGGCGCTCGTTCAACGCCGCGAAGTCCGGGAGCGACATGTACACCTCGCCCCGGACCTCGAGGAGCTTCGGCGGGTTCGGATCGTCCAGGCGCAACGGGATGGCGGGCATCGTGCGCAGGTTGTGGGTGACGTCCTCGCCGATCTCGCCATTGCCACGCGTGGCGCCCCGCTCGAACACCCCGTCGCGGTAGATCAGCGAGATCGCCAGCCCATCGATCTTGGGCTCGGCCACGAACTCGAACTCCGGGTCCGTGATCCCCTCGCGCCCCAGGTGGTTGCGCATCCGCTGGATCCACGCTTTGAGATCCTCGGCCGAGTGGGCATTGGCCAGCGACAGCATCGGCTGGAGGTGGCTGACCTTCTCCAGCTCCGAGACCGGCTCGGGTGCGACCCGCTGGGTGGGCGAGTCGGGGGTGACGAGCTCGGGATTGTCGGCCTCGAGCTCCTTCAGCTCGTTGAACAGCGCGTCGTACTGATCGTCGCCGATCTCCGGGTCGTCGAGGACGTAGTAGCGGTAGGCGTGGTAGTCGATCGCTTTCCTGAGCTCGGCGGCGCGCTTGGCCGGGTCGCGCGGTTTCTTTCGCGCGGTGGCGGTCACGACCCGGTCACCTCGCTCGCCGCCGGCGCCACCAGGCGCTCGAGGTCGTAGCGCTCGAGCACCGACAGGCCCTCGCGATCGGTCAGATCGAAATGAACCGGCGTGACCGCGATCTTGCCCTGCGCGACCGCCGCCAGGTCGGTCCCGGTCTCGCCGCGCTCGTGGCTGGCGTCGCCGTAGATCCGGTACTGCCGGCGTGGACGGGTGGGATCCAAATCTTCGTCGACCAGCGTGAGCGAGTCGCGATAGACCCGCTTGCCCAGCCGGGCCACCTCGACGCCGGTCGCGGGCGGGGAGGGCACGTTGACGTTGAGCAGGGTGCCGCCGGGGAGCGGCCTTTCCCCGAGCTGCGCGACCAGGCTCGCTGTGAACGAGGCCGCGGTTTCGAAGTCGAATTCGCTCCCCACCCTGAAGTCGAGCTCGCGCGCGGACGACTGTTGCGAGACCGCGATTCCCGGCAGGCCCAGCACGATCGCCTCGAGCGCCGCCGCCACCGTGCCCGAGTACGTGATGTCGTCGCCCAGGTTCGAGCCGTGGTTGATGCCGGAGACGACCAGCTCGGCCTCGAATCCCTCGACCAGCCCCAGGTTGGCCAGCCGCACGCAGTCCACCGGCGTACCGTCGGTGGCGTAGCCGTGGGTGCCGTCGCCGAAGTCCACCTCGTGGACCCACAGCGGCCGCCGGGTCGTGATCGAGCGGGCCGTCGCGGAGCGGTTGCCGTCCGGCGCGATCACGGCCAGCTCGATGTCGTCGACGCCTCGGAGGGCGCGGCGCAGCGCCTGGAGACCCTCGGCCTCGATCCCGTCGTCGTTCGTCAGCAGCACTCGCATGGGGCACTTCTGATGCTATCCGCGGGCCCGGTTGCGGCGGTCGTACGCCCTGGCGATCACCGTGGCGATGTAGAGCGGCTCCTGCTTGAGCTGCTGTCCGCTCACCCGCAGGACCTCGTGGCCGGCGTCCTTGTGGACGATGTCCCGCCGGTGGTCGCGTTCGAACGCCGGGCGCGGGCGGTGAAAGTCCCCTCCGTCCACCTCGACGATCAGCCCCACGTCGGGCCAGAAGAAGTCGGCGTCGAAGCCCGCCACGCGGTGGTTGGTCAGCGGTTCCGGGAGGCCGGCGGCGCGGAGCAGTCGGAGCATCGCCCGTTCGCCGTCAGACCGGGTGCGCTTCGCCCCGCCGGGTCGACCGAGGATGGCGCGGACCAGTGCGACGCCGGCGCGGTGAGGTGCACGAGCGAGCGCCGCTCGTATTTGTGGCTCCGTAACCAGCCTGAGCGCTAGCGCCTCGGCGATGGCCCGTTCCGCCTCCTCCGCTCCCGTCGTCGACGCGTAGTCGATGAGGGTGCGGGCCGGCGCGGTGACCGGGATTCCGAACCGCAGCCGGCGGTCGAGGGCGACGAGCTCGTCGGCATGGTGGACCTGGAGCCCATCGCGCGACCTGCAGTGCCGGGCGATCACGGTGACATCAACGGCATCGGCCGGCGTGTCCACGAATCCCCAGAGAACGGCCGCCGACCGGTGGCTGGCGAACGCGTTCTCGCCGCAGGCGAGGACCCCGGCCAGTTCGGCGGCGCCCGGCACCAGGACCGGGTGACCGACCAAGTAGACGCCGCGAAACCGGCGGTGGAGCGTTCCGGTCTCCCGACGCCACTCGACCGATCCCCGCCTCACGCCCGCCACATGGAGTTGCGGCGTGGTTATCAATCCCAACTGCCGGTCTGCCACCCACGCCACCACCGCGTCTGGGTGCGCTCCGCCCTGTACAAAGTGAAAAACCTCGCCCAGCGACGTGACCCTGGCCAGATAAGCATTGGGACCATGCTTATGTGCACCTGGCGCGACTGGGGTGGGGACTCTTGCCCGTTTTACATGCGGCGCGTTGGCCATGAACCGAATGAGCCCGCGGCAGCGCTGAAATCACCCCCACCTCGTCCGCTTCGTTGCAGACCCGTCACACGTCGGAGCAGACCCGTCACACGTCGGCGCAGACCCGTCACACGTCGGCGCAGACCCGTCACACGTCGGCGCAGACCCGTCACACGTCGGCGCAGACCCGTCACACGTCGGCGCAGACCCGTCACACGTCGGCGCGATCCGCCAACACCCGCTCGCCACCGTAGCTCACGCCCGCCAGGTACAGCCCGTGCGCCGGCGCGGTCCGGCCGGCCTCCGATCGCGGCCGGCCCGACAGCAGATCAACAAACGAGGCCACCGACCGCCGACCACCGGCCACCTCGAGCATCGTGCCGACCAGCACCCGGTTCATCTGGCGCATGAAGGCGTCGGCCTCGATGCAGAACTCGAGCACGTCGGAACCCTGCTCAGAACGCCAGTACGCGGCGAACACGTGACGCACGAAACGCTCGTGGTACGTGTCGGTGGGCGTGAACGCGGTGAAGTCGTGCTGACCAACTAGGGCGGCGGCACACGAGCCAAGGGCCGCGACATCCAGCGGCCGCGGCCACCACAGCGCCCGCCCCTCCTCAAAGACTGAACGCGCCCCCCGCGCCAGCACCCGATAGCAATACGCCCGCGAGGTCGCATCGCGGCGCGCATCGAACCCCTCTCCAGTCGAAAAACACGAAAGCGCCGCCACATCGGAAGGCAGCACCGCGTTCAACGACCGCACGGCAACCGGAGGCCCGGAATACGAAGCCACCTGTCCCCAGGCATGCACGCCCGCATCGGTACGCCCCGCCACACTCAAGGGCACCGACGCAGCGCGCAGAACGACGCACAACGCGCGCTCCACCGACTCCTGAACGGTCCGCTGTCCCGGCTGCCTAGCCCATCCGGAGAATCGACTCCCGTCGTACTCCAGATCTAGCCGAGAAACCGACTAGACCAGCTCCAGCAGCACCATCTCGGTCGAATCCGACCGGCGCGGCCCGAGCTTCAAGATCCGCGAGTACCCGCCCGGCCGTTCTGAATACCGCGGCGCGATCTCCTCGAACAGCTTGTAGACCATGAACTTGTCCTGGCCCAGCGCCGACAGCGCTTGCCGGCGGGCGTGCAGATCGCCTCGCTTGGCCAGCGTGATCAGCTTCTCGAGCTCGGGCTTGACCGCCTTGGCCTTGGCCTCGGTAGTCCGGATCCGCTCGTGTGCGATGACCTCCTTGGAGAGGTTCATCAGCAGCGCCTTGCGGTGCGCCGCGTCACGAGACAGCTGATATCGGTTTCGCTGATGACGCATATCGAAGAGCCGAAAGCCCGGAGAGGACCTTAGCGCGACGCTACTCGTTCCGAAGACCGAGGCCCCGCGTATGCAACGTCTCGATCACCTCGTCGATCGACTTCTTGCCGAAGTTCGGGATAGCCGCCAACTCCGACTCGCTCTTGGACACGAGATCGCCCACGGTCTGGATCCCCGCCCGCTTCAGGCAGTTATATGAGCGCACACCCAGCTCGAGCTCCTCGATCAGGATGTCGTCCATCGCGTTCGGCGGCCGCGACGGCGCGCCGACCGCGCCGCCCATCCCGGGCTCCAAAACCCCAGGGGCGCCCGCCTCGCGGAGCTCCACGACCCGCTCGGCGTCGGTGAAGATCGCCAGCTGCGAAATCAGGATCTCGGCCGCCTCACGCAAAGCGGCGTGCGGGTCGATCGACCCGTCGGTCTCGATGTCCAGCGTCAGCTTGTCGTAGTCGGTGCGCTGCCCGACGCGCGCCTGCTCGACGTTGTAGGCCACGCGCCGCACCGGCGAGAAGATCGAGTCGATCGGGATCACGCCGATCGGCTGGTCGGGAGACTTGTTCTCCTCGGCCGGCCGGTAGCCGCGACCCCGCCCGATGGTCAGATACACCTCGAGCTTGGTCTTCTTCTCCAAGGTCGCGATATGAGCATCGGGATTCAGGATCTCGACACCGGAAGGAAGGTCGATGTCCTTGGCGGTGATCTCGCCCGGGCCGGTCACCACGAGCGGAGCCTCGATTTCCGTCGCGTCCGAATGCATCCGACATACGACGCCCTTCAAATTGAGGACGATGTCGGTCACGTCCTCCTTGACGCCCCGGATCGTCGAGAACTCGTGGGCGACGCCCTCGATCCGCACGGAAGTCACGGCCGCGCCGGCCAAAGACGACAGCAACACTCGCCGAAGTGAGTTGCCGAACGTATAACCGAAGCCCCGATCGAGTGGCTCGATCGTGAACGACCCGCGGTTGTCGTCGACACTCTCGGAAGAGATTCGGGGGACTTGGAAGTCGAGCATCAGGGTCCTAACGTCGTGGTTTCATCCCGCCGTCTGGGCGGTATCAAGGCCGCCGCCGGACGAACCGGTCTCGCGGCCAAAGCTTGTGAATTACTTCGAGTACAGCTCGACGATTAGCTGCTCCTGAACCGGAGCGGCGATCTCGCGGCGCTCGGGCTTGCGCAGCACCTTGGCAGTGAGCCCGTCGTGATCGGCCTGCAGCCACGCCGGGACCTGACCCGTGAGCTCGGTGGCATCGCGGATCACCTGCCCGGCCGTCGAGCGCGGATGGATCGCGATCACGTCGTCGTCGCGCAGCTGATAGCTGGGGACGTTCACACGCCGGCCGTTGACCGTCCAGTGCCCGTGCAGGATCAGCTGGCGAGCCTGTCGTCGACTCGCCGCAAATCCCAGCCGGACCAGCACGTTGTCGAAGCGACACTCGAGCATCCGCAGAAGGTTCTCGCCGGTGATGCCCGGCTGGCGCGTCGCCTTCTCGTAGTAGATCCGGAACTGCTTCTCGAGCACGCCGTAGTAGCGCTTGGCCTTCTGCTTCTCGCGGAGCTGGACGCGGTACTCGCTCTGGCGCATCCGCCCACGCCCGTGCTCACCGGGCGGATAGGACCGCCGCTCGACGCCGCACTTGTCGGTCAGGCATCGCTCGCCCTTCAAGAACAGCTTCTGCCCTTCCCGGCGGCACTGCTTGCACTGAGGGGAGGTGTCCCGAGCCATCAGACACGCCTCCGCTTCCGGGGACGGACCCCGTTGTGCGCCTGTGGCGTGACGTCCTTGACTCCGGTCACCTCGAGCCCGGCCGCCTGCAGCGAGCGAATCGCCGTCTCACGACCCGAGCCGGGACCCTTGACGAACACCTCGACCCGCTGTAGGCCGTGCTCGATGCCCTTCCGGGCCGCCGCGTCGGCGGTGACCTGAGCGGCGAACGGGGTCGACTTGCGCGAGCCCTTGAAGCCCGCGCCACCGGCCGACTCCCACGCGATCACGTTGCCCTCGCGGTCGGTCAGGGACACGATCGTGTTGTTGAACGAGGTCTTGATGTGGGCCTGGCCGACCGGAATGTTCTTGCGGACGCGTCGTCGCCCGCGCTGAGGACGCCTGGGTGCTGGCATTTACTTCTTGGTCGCCTTCTTCTTGCCGGCGACCTGCATCCGCTTGGGGCCCTTGCGCGTGCGCGCGTTGGTCTTCGTGTTCTGGCCGTGCACGGGCAGACCACGCCGGTGGCGCAGCCCGCGGTAGCAGCCGATTTCCTGCAGGCGCTTGATGTTCTGCGAGCGCTCGCGCCGCAGATCGCCCTCGACCGTGAGCTCCGAGTCGATCGCCTCGCGCAGGCGGATCACCTCTTCCTCGGTCAGGTCGCGCACCTTGCGGTCGGGCTCGATGCCGAGCTCGGCGAGCATCTTATTGGAGGTGGAGCGGCCGACCCCGTAAATGTAGGTCAGGCCGATCTCGACTCGCTTGTTGAGGGGGATGTTGACACCGGAGATGCGTGCCATCTCAACCTTGCCTTTGCTTGTGACGGGGATTCGAGCAGATCACGAGGACCCGCCCGTTCCGGCGGATGATCTTGCACTTCTCGCACATCGGTTTGACCGACGGTCGTACTTTCACGCTCTTGGCTCTCTGCTCGATTGCAATAGTTCCCACAACCCGGCTCTGGAGACCGTTTCGGCCGCCGCTACCGAGCTGTAGCGACGCCTCGCGGCGCGCGCGAACGCGCTGCAGGCGCAACCGGCGATGTTAGCAGGGGTCGAACGCTGCGCCGTTCGCGGGCACTGGCTCTCCCGGAGCGCGCGGTGCCGCACGCGGGGCACTCGCGCGGAGCCCGCGGACAGACGCGCCGCGGCCGCGTTCCCGCCAAGCACGCTTTCTACGCGACGCGCGAGTGCCGCGCGGGTGGCATGCGCGCTCCAACTGCCTCGTGCCAGGGCGTCAGGATCCGCGGCCCGGCCGCGGTGACCGCGATCGTGAACTCGAAGTGGGCGGCCAGCGAGCCGTCCTGGGAGTAGATCGCCCATTGGTCGTCGCCCACCCGGACGGCGTGCCGCCCGGCCGTGACCATCGGCTCGACCGCCAGCACCATGCCCTCCTCGAGAGGGATGCCGGTGCCGGGACTGCCGTAGTTGGGGATCTGAGGGTCCTCGTGCATCTCGCGCCCGACCCCGTGGCCGACCAGCGAGCGGACGATCGACAGCCCGGCGGCCTCCACATGCTGCTGGACGGCGTGCGAGACGTCCCCCAGCCGGTTGCCCACCCGGCACTGCTCGACGGCCAGGAACAGCGACTCCTCGGTGACCCGCAGCAGCTTGGTCGCGATCGGGCTGATCGACCCGACCGCGAACGTGCGGGCCGCGTCGGCCACCCACCCGTCGTAGACCACGCCGATGTCGACCGAGAGGATGTCCCCCTTCGCGAGCGCGTAGGGCCCGGGGATGCCGTGGACGATCATCTCGTTGGGCGAGGCGCAGATCGAGCCGGGGAAGCCGCGGTAGCCCTTGAAAGCCGGCGTCGCCCCCTGGGAGCGGATGAACTTCTCGGCCGCCTGGTCGAGGTTCGCCGTGGTCACGCCGGGCCGGATCTTCCCCGCGAGCAGGTTCATGGTCTTGACCAGGATGGCACCGGCGGTGGCCATCCGCTCGATCTGCTCCGGAGTCTTCTTGATGATCACACGTCTTCCTCGAGCCGGAGCGTCGCGATCACGGCGCGGATGTGGTCGTGCACCTCGGCCGGACCACGAGTCCCGTCCACGCGACGCAGGATTCCCTTCTCATCGTAGTAGTCGATCACCGGCTCGGTCTGATCGTGGTAGACCTTCAGCCGCTTCTGCACGACGTCGGGCTTGTCGTCGTCGCGCTGGACCAGGCGCGAGCCGTCCTGATCGCATACGTCATCGTGCTTGGGCGGGTCGAACTCGACGTGATAGTTGTGGCCGGCCTTCACGCACACTCGCCGTCCGCTCAGCCGCCTGACCAGGTCGTCGTCGGGGACGTCGATCAGCAGCACCGCGGTGATCCGCCGGCCGACCTGCGAGAGCTGCTTGGAGAGCGCCTCGGCCTGCGGAACCGTACGCGGGAACCCGTCGAGGATGAAGCCGTCCTCGGCGTCGTCCTGCTGCAGGCGCTCGGCCGCCATGGCCACGATCAGCTCGTCGGGCACGAGATCGCCGCGGTCCATGTATTCCTTGGCCTTCTTGCCCAGGTCAGTGCCCTCTTTGACGTTCCCGCGCAGCATGTCGCCGGTGGCGATGTAGGGCAGCTGAAAGTCGGAGCGCAGGCGATCCGCCTGCGTTCCCTTGCCCGCGCCCGGAGGACCGAACAGGATCAGATTTAGCTCTGACACGCGGGCCTCACTGTATCGGGAGCGCAAACGCAAGGTGAACGTGATCGGGCCCGAGTCACCCCCGCGACTCGGGCCCGGCACGTATCGGTCGGTGCGGAACGGCGACCACGCTGAGCCGGCCACCCCCATGGCCTTAATCAGCGTTCCCCCGGCGGGCGCCCGCGCCGGCATCCATGCCGACCCACCCCCAAGCGCAGCCTAAGGTCGCCCCGCTTTCGTCTGCTGCCCCCTAAGTAAGCCCCCACCTTGGGCCGCGACCCCCATTTGCGCGCGGCCCAGCCGACTGTACGTCTGCCCCCCGGAACGGATACGCGCCCCCGCGATCCGTCCCGGCTGATTCAACGGCCCCCACTCCGGTTATGCGCCCCCACTGCCCCCGAGCCACGTGTGCAGACCCCCTGCCCCCACGACGCGCCGGCGCCCCCCGGCCCGTCCTGTCTGCACACGCTGTTTGGCTCATTACGGTCATGCGGTATCGGTAGCTAACTACAGCCCCCGACCCTTCGCCCCAGGGAGCGACCCCAGGGTTTGCAGCTCGGCCTCATCCAGCGCCCCAAGGGGGGCACCTGCGCTGCGGGCGGCTTCGATGACCGCCACCAGCTCGATCCACCCCGTGAACGGCTGCGCGTGCGCCGATCCATTCGACACCGACCCGCTGATCGGGTCCGAATTCACGTCGATCGCGAGATCCAGATGCGCCGTGCCCCTCTCCACGGCGGATATGTTGACCGCCCGGTCCGGTCTTCGCCCCAGGCAACTACCCCAGGATTAGCCATAAATCCAATCGGGGTACATTGCTCTATATGCCGGTGCGGGAGGCGCACGACAGACGTGGCAGGCCCCTGCGTGGACGCATGGGCCTCCTGGAGCGGGACTCTCCGCTCGAGGCGATCACGGCTGTCCTCGACGCGCTTGATGCCGGCGGCGGCGAGGCGCTGCTACTCGAGGGCCACGCCGGGATGGGCAAGACCCGGTTGCACGAGGCGGCGCTGGACGAGGCCCGGCGCCGGGGCATCCGCGTGCTACGTGCGGCCGGCGCCGAGCTCGAGCAGAACGTCGCCTTCGGGGTGGCGGGTCAGCTCGTCCGGGCGCTGCTCCACGAGTTGCCCGCCGACGCCCGCCGCGCCTTCCTGGCCGAGGCGCCCGAGCGCGTTCGCTCGCTGGCCGGGTCGCGCGAGGAGCTCCTCGGGCCCGGCGAGGAGGGCGACCTGACCGTATCCCACGGCCTGTTCGCCGCGATGGCCGGTGCGGCTGAGACGCGACCCACGCTGCTGGCCATCGACGACCTCCACTGGGCCGACGTCGCCTCGCTCGAGTTCGTCCTCTACGTCCTGCACCGGCTCGACGAGCTCCCGGTCGCGCTGGTCATGACCCGCCGCCCCGATCCGGCGGGCGACGCCTCGGAGGCGCTCGATCGCATCTCGACTCATCCTCGGGTCAGGGTCGAGACCCTCAGCCCGCTCGGTCTCGAGGCCGTCGAAGAGCTGGCGCGCGACGCGCTGGGCGAGCGGGCCGAGCCCGCCCTGGTCGAGGTCTCGCTCGACGTCACGGGCGGCAACCCCTTTTATCTGCACGAGCTGCTCATCGCGCTGGGCGAGGACCGCGACGCCTCGGTGCCGGAGCTCACGCGACGCACCCGCGCGCTTGCCCCCGGCGCCGTGACCCGTTCGCTGCGGGTGCGCGTCGGCCGGCTGGGCTCCGACGCCGGGGCGCTGGCCCGCGCCGTAGCCATCCTCGGCACCGACGTCCCCCTCCGGAGAGCCGGCGCCCTGGCCGGGCTCTCGATCGAGGCGGCCACTGCTGCGGCCGACGCCCTGGCCGGGGTCGAGGTGCTGCTCGCCCGCGAGCCGCTGCGATTCGTCCATCCCCTCGTCCAGCAGGCGATCGCCCAGGACATCCCACCGTTCGACCGCGGCAGCCGGCACCTCGACGCCGCGCGCCTGCTCTACGCCGACGATGTGGACGTCGAGCTGGTTGCCGCCCACCTGCTCCTTGGCCACGCCGGCGGCGACGCCTGGGTGGTCGAGCAGCTGCGGGCTGCCGCCCGGGAGGCCCGGGCCGCCCAGCCGGCCGTGCGCTACCTGCAGCGCGCGCTCGAGGAGCCGCCAG
Organism: uncultured Solirubrobacterales bacterium; assembly: GCA_963834625.1. Lineage (GTDB taxonomy): Bacteria > Actinomycetota > Thermoleophilia > Solirubrobacterales > Solirubrobacteraceae > Palsa-465. The sequence continues at coordinate 489,830 of CAWICM010000004.1, forward strand.
CGCCTGAGCTGCGCCCCGAGCTCCTGGCCGAGCTCGGGATGGCCGAGGCCGTGCTCGGCCAGGCCGCCGCCGCGGATCACCTCGCCCAAGCGGCGTCCGCCAACGCCGATCCTCGCCGGCGCGCCGAGTTGATGCTCCAGCTCGGCCGCGCGCTCGACGCGCAGGCGCGCCACGAGGAAGCCGCCCGCACCTACGACACCGCGCTGGCCGAGCTGCCCGCTGCACCCACGGACGCCGCGGAGCTCGAGCTGAAAGACGAGCTCGAGGCGAGCTTCATCTCGACCGCGTCGATCGTCCCCGATCTACAGCCGCTCGCGCTCGAGCGCTCAACACGGATCATCGCGCACACGGTCAAGGGGCCGCGCACCCAGGGCCAGCGCCTGCTTCTGGCCCAGGCCGCGCTGCACGCGACCACCGCCGGCGAGTCGGCCCACAACGCCATCGAGCTGGCCGAGCGGGCCTGGGACGGCGGGCGAATCCTGACCGACGCCAGCCCGCACTGGCTCGGGTGGCGCCTGGTCGCCGCGGCCTTCCTGCTCAACGGCGAGCTCGAGAGCGCCCTTCTCGTGACCGATGCGGCGCTGGCCGACGCCCGCCGGCGCTCTCTGCCGCTGGCCTTCGCCACCGCCAGCTACCTCCGCGGGCTGCCGCTGCTGTGGCAGGGCTGCGTCAACGACGCCATGGCCGACCTGGAGCTGGCCCGCGATGCCCGCCGCTACGGCTGGCACCAGTTCGCCCGCTCGGCCGCCGCCCATTACGCGCTGTGCCTGATCGAGCGCGGTGAGCTCGACCAGGCCCAGGACGTGCTCGATGAGGACGGGCCGCTGTCGGAGCCCCAGGACCTCGAGGACGTGCTGCGCCTGTACTCGCTCGCCGAGCTGCGCCTGGCCCAGGGCCAGCCGCAGGAGGCGCTCGAGGCGGCGCTCACCGTGGGCGAGATCGGCGAGCGCACCGTTCGCTCGGTCGGCTACACCCCGTGGCGGACCACCGCCGCCCAGGCCGCCCTCGTCCTCGGCGACCGCGACCGCGCGCTCGAGCTGGTCAGCGACGCCCTCGGCCGCGCCGAGCGCACCGACGTGCTCCACCTGCGGATCCGGGCCCGCCGCGTGCTCGGGCTGTGCGAGGGCGGAAAGAGCGGACTGCGCCGGCTGCGCACCGCCGTGCGGATGGGCGCCAACGGGCCGCCCAGGCTCGAGACGGTCCGTGGCTATATCGAGCTCGGCGCCGCCCTGCGACGCGAGAACCAGCGCTCAGAGGCGCGCGAGTGGCTCGAGCGCGGGGCCGACATGGCCGCCCGCGGTGGCGCCGTGGCGCTCAACAAGCTCGCTCGGCTCGAGCTGTCCGCGGCCGGCGCTCGGCCACGGCGCGAGGCGCTGCTCAGCGGCCCGGACTCACTGACGCCGTCAGAGCGCCGCATCGCCGAGCTGGCCGCCACGGGCCAGTCGAACCGCGAGATCGCCCAGGCGCTCTTCGTCACGCCCAAGACCGTCGAGTACCACCTGCGCAACACCTACCGCAAGCTCGACATCCAGACGCGCCAGGAGCTCGCCGAAGCGCTGAACGTCTAAGGCGCCGCCGTCAGGCGCCGCCGACCGTCCCATCGAGCGGCTGCGGGCGCACTACTCCCGTCGCCCCCCACGGACGCCTATTTCAAGAAGCCCTCGTAATTGCGCATCATCAATTGCGCCTCGAGCTGCTTCATCGTGTCGAGCGCGACGCCGATGACGATCAGGATCGAGGTGCCGCCAAAGAAGAAGTTGGCCGAGGTCTGATCGACCAGGATCGTCGGCAGCGCGGCGATCGCGGCCAGGAACAACGCTCCTGGGAAGGTCAGGCGAGCCAGGATGCGGTCGAGGAACTCGGCCGTGGGCCTACCTGGTCGCACCCCGGGGATGAACCCGCCGTACTTCTTGAGGTTGTCCGCCTGGTCGACGGGGTTGAACGTGACCGCGGTGTAGAAGTACGTGAACAGGATGATCAGCACGCTCTCGCCCAGCACGTAGTGCCAGCCCTGGGGGTTGAAGAAGTTCTGGACGCTGGTGGCGAAGTTGTTGCGGTTCTGCCCGAGCAGCTGGCCCAGCGTGGGCGGGATCGCCATCATGCTGGCGGCGAAGATCACCGGGATCACGCCGGCCATGTTCACGCGCAGGGGCAGGTAGGTCTGGCTCCCCTGCGTCATCCTTCGGCCGATCACGCGCTTGGCGTACTGGATCGGGATCCGGCGCTGGCCCTCCTGGACGAACACGATCGCCGCGACCACGCCGATCGCGATGAACGGCATGATCACCTTGAACACCTGATCGGGGTTGTTCCACCACGACTGCACGCCGTGCGGGACGCGGGCGACGATCGAGGCGAAGATCAGCAGCGAGATCCCGTTGCCGATCCCCCGCTGGGTGATCAGCTCGCCCATCCACATGAGCAGCACACAGCCGGCCGTGAGCGAGATCACGATCAGCAGCACCTTGGGCAGGTTGAAGTTCGGGATCAGCGTGACCCCGGCCGAGCTCTCGAGGCTGCGGAATAGGAACACGTAGCCGATCGACTGCGCGAAGGCCAGGCCGACCGTGAGGTAGCGCGTGTACTGAGTGATCCGCGCCTGACCGACCTCGCCCTCCTTGGAGAGCTTCTCCAGCGAGGGGACCACGACCTGCAGCAGTTGCAGGATGATCGAGGCCGTGATGTAGGGCATGATCCCGAGCGCGAACAGCGCGATTCGGGTCAGCGCTCCGCCCGAGAACAGGTTGAGCAGCCCGAGGATCCCGTTGTTGCCGAGATTCGAGTTCTGGATCTGCTTGACCGCCGAGGCGCTGATGCCCGGGGCGGGAATGTGGGTGCCGAGCCGGTAGAGCGCGAGGATCCCCGCCGTGAACAGGATCTTGTTGCGGATCTCTCCGACCCTGAACGCGCCGAGGATGGTCGAGATCACGTCTGCGGGCCTCCGCCCTTGGCCTCGACGATCACCTGACAGGTGCCGCCGGCCGCCTCGATCCTCTCCTTGGCCGCCGCGCTGAACGCGTGGGCGTGCACGGTCAGCGGCTTGGACAGCTCGCCCTTGGCCAGAACCTTGACCGGGATGCCCTTCCGCTTGGCCAGCCCCTTGGCGTGCATCGCATCGAGCGTGACCGCCTCACCGGACTCGAAGCGCGCCTCCAGGTCCACCAGGTTGACCGGCTGCGTGTGGGTCCGGAACGGCTCGAACGGCATCGACTTCTTCATGTGCGGGCCGCGCAGCTTGCGCATCCGCATGTGAATCGGGTTCTGGCCGCCCTCGAACCGCGCTCGCCGCTTCGCGCCCGACCGCGAGCCCCAACCCTTCTGGCCCCGGCCCGAGGTCTTGCCGGTGCCCGAGCCCTCGCCGCGCCCGATCCGCTTGCGCGGACGGCGCGACCCAGGCGCGGGCCTCAGGTTGTGCAGCCCGATCCGCTCCTCGCGCTCCTGCGCGGCGTCGTCTTCGCGTGGCTCAGCCACCCGAGCCCTCCGAGGAGACCTCGACCAGATGCGCCACCTTGGCGATCATCCCACGAATCTGGGGCGTGTCCTGATGCTCGACGGAATGGCCGATCCGTCGCAGCCCGAGCGAGCGCAGCGTGTCCCGCTGGCGCTGGTCAGACCCGTTGCGCGACCGGCGCTGGGTGACCACCAGCTTGCTCACGACTCCGACTCCTCGGGCTGTTCGGCCGAGGTGGAATCCGTGTCGCCGGGCTCTTCGACGGAGGCTGAATCCGCGTCCGCGCCCCCTCGAGTCACCGTGGCCGCGCCATCCCCGTTCGAACTTGAATCGGGGGCGCCGGACGTGGGCTCAGCCTCCGGCGTAGTCAGGCCCAAGACTTGGTTGATCGAGAGCCCGCGGATCTCGGCCACCTCGTCGGGGGTGCGCAAAGACTGCAACCCCGCCATCGTCGCCTTGACCAGGTTGATCGGGTTCTGCGAGCCCAACGACTTGGACAGGATGTCGTGAATACCGGCCAGCTCGAGCACGGCGCGCACGCCGCCGCCGGCGATCACGCCGGTACCGGGAGCGGCCGGCTTCAAGAAGACGCGCCCTGCCCCGAAGATGCCGGTCGTCTGATGGGTGATCGTCGAGCCGTGCTTGGGCACGCGGTACAGGTTCTTCTTGGCCCGCTCGACGCCCTTCTGGATGGCTACCGGCACCTCGTTGGCCTTGCCGTAGCCGATCCCGACGATCTCGCGCTCATCGCCGACCACGACCAGCGCGGTGAACGAGAAGCGCCGGCCGCCCTTGACCACCTTGGCCACGCGGTTGATCTCGACCACGCGCTCCTGGAGGTCGAGACCGGCGGCGGAAACTGTGCGATCGCGTACGGGGGGCATCGGGGACCCAGGTTAGCGGTCTTAGAAGGTCAGCCCGCCCTCGCGGGCCCCGTCGGCGAGCGCCTTAACGCGCCCGTGATACTTGTAACCACCCCGGTCGAACACCGCGGTCTCGACGCCGGCGGCGCGACCCCGTTCGGCCAGCAGCGCGCCCGCGCGCTCAGCCTGCTCCATGCGGCCCATGCCGCGCAGGTCGGACTCGGTCCAGTTGACCGAGGCCAGCGTGCGCCCGGAATCGTCGTCGATCAGCTGGGCGAAGATGCCGCGGTTGGAGCGAAACACCGAGACGCGGGGTCGCTCCGCGGTGCCCCGAATCTTGGCGCGGACGCGACGGCGCCGCCTGAGCCTCTGGGCGGGCTTGGTCAACACGGTCATGCGCGCTTACCGACCTTTCGGGCCACGTACTCGCCCTCGTAGCGGATGCCCTTGCCTTTGTACGGCTCGGGCTTGCGCTGCTTGCGGATCAGCGCTGCGATCTCACCCACCTGCTGCTTCGAGGCGCCGCGGACCGTGATCCGCGTCGGCTGTGGGACCTCGAACTCGATCCCGTCGGGCGCCTTGATCGACACCGGATGCGAGTAGCCAAGCGCCAGCTCGAGGTCGCGGCCGCGCAGCTGCGCGCGGTAGCCCACGCCCTGAATCTCCAGGCGCTTCTCGAACCCGGCGGTGACGCCCTCCACCATGTTGGCGATCAGGGTGCGGGTCAGGCCGTGCAGCGCACGATGCTCGCCCCGGTCGGTCGGGCGCGTCACGACGATCTCGCCGTCGGTCTGGGCGACCGTCATCTCTCGGCTGATCCGCTCGGTGAGCTCGCCGCGCGGTCCGTTGACCGTCACCCTTTCCGGGTCGATCGCGACCGTCACGCCGGCCGGCACGGGGATGGGTTGTCTACCGATGCGGGACATGACTCGTAACGGTCTACCAGACCTGTGCCACGACTTCGCCGCCGACGCCCTGGGTGCGGGCCTCGTGGCCGGTCATGAGCCCTTTCGAGGTCGAGATGATCGCGGTCCCCATGCCGCCCTGGACGCGCGGGATATGGGCGTGGTCGACGTAGGTGCGCTGACCCGGGCGCGATACGCGCTGCAGCCCGGTGATCACCGGCTTGCGTGCCTGTGTGTACTTGAGCGTGATCGTCAGCTCCTGGCCGGGCCGGCCCTCGGGCGGCTCGTGGACCTCATAAGCCTCGATGTAGCCCTGCTCGCGCAGGATCCGTGCGATCTCCGCCCCCAGCCTCGAGCCGGGGATCGTCACGTCGTGGTGCTGGGCGGCCGCCGCGTTGCGGATCCGCGTCAGAAGGTCGGCGATGGGGTCGGTCATCGTCATGGCGTCACCAGCTCGACTTGGTCATACCGGGGATGTAGCCGTTGTGCGCGAGCTCGCGCAGACAGATCCGGCACACGCCGAACTTGCGGTAGACCGCGCGCGCCCGGCCGCAGCGGCGGCAGCGGGTGTAGGCGCGCGTCTTGTACTTGGCGGGACGCTGCTGACGGACAACCTGTGAAGTCTTGGCCATGGGCTCCTTCTACGTCTACGCGGCCGCCGCTTCCGGGCGGCCTTCTCTGGAAAACGGCATGCCGAGCGCCTCGAGCAAGGCGAATGCCTCCTCGTCGCTCTGGGCGGTCGTGGTGATCGTGATGTCCAGGCCGCGGACCTGGTCCACCTCGTCGTAGTCGACCTCGGGGAAGATGATCTGCTCGCGCACGCCCATCGAGTAGTTCCCGCGGCCGTCGAACGAGCGCGGGTTCAGCCCACGGAAGTCGCGGATCCGCGGGATCGCCACCGACATCAGGCGGTCCAGGAACTCGTAGCCGCGCGCGCCGCGCAGCGTCACCGCGACGCCGACCGGCATGCCCTCGCGCACCTTGAACTGCGCGATCGACTTGCGCGCGCGGCGAACGTTCGGGCGCTGCCCGGTGATCGTGCCCAGCTGCTCCGAGGCCGCATCGAGCATCTTTGAGTCCTGCTTGGCGTCGCCCACGCCCATGTTCACCGTGACCTTGGTGATGCGGGGAGCGCGCATCGGCGTCGAGTAGCCGAAGCGCTCGGTGAGCGCCGGAAGGATCTCCTCGCGATAACGGGTCTGCAGTCTGGCTTCAGCCATAAGTCAGTCCACCCTCGTTCCGCTCCGACGCGCGATTCGAAAGCGCTTGCCCTCGTGAAGCTCGACTCCCACGCGCGTGGGCTTGTCGTCCCCGGGGTCGACGAGCATCACGTTGGAGACGTGAATCGGCCCCTCCTTCTCGATCACCCCGCCGACGGTCTCGGCGCGCTGGGCGCCGCCCACCTGGCGGGGGCGCTGGTGGCGCTTGACGATGTTCAGGCCCTCGACGTAGACGCGGTCCTTCTTGGGCTCGACCCGCAGGATGCGCCCGCGCTTGCCGCGGTCCTTGCCGCCGACCACGATCACCTCGTCGCCTTGCTTGAGCCGCGCCGGCACGGTCAGAGCACCTCCGGAGCGAGGGAGACGATCTTCATGAAGTTGCGTTCGCGCAATTCGCGCGCCACGGGGCCGAAGATGCGCGTGCCGCGCGGATTGTTCTGGTTGTCGATCAGCACCGCGGCGTTCTCGTCAAAGGCGATGTAGGTCCCGTCCTCGCGGCCGTAGGACTTCCGCGTTCGCACGACCACCGCAGTGACCACCTCGCCCTTCTTGACCGATCCCTGCGGGCTGGCCTGCTTGACCGTGGCGGTGACGATGTCGCCCACCCCCGCGTAGCGGCGGCGGTGCCCGCCGCGCACGCGGATGACCAGGATCTCGCGCGCGCCCGTGTTGTCGGCAACGCGCAGGCGTGTCTCGTTCTGGATCACTCTGCGCGCTCCACGACTTCGATCAGCCGCCAGCGCTTCAGGCGCGACATCGGCCGGCACTCACGCACGATCACGGTGTCGCCGATGTGCGCGTCGTTGGCCTCGTCGTGCGCGTGCAGCGTGTTCGAGGTGCGCACGACCTTCTCGTAGCGGCGATGGCGGTGGGCCACGTCGATCCGCACGGTGATCGTCTTGTCGGCCTTGTCGGACACGACCACGCCCTGGCGCGTCTTCTGCCGGCCCGGCCCGTGCTCGCGAGGCGACGAGGTCTGAGTCTCCGCCCCGGCCCGCGCGGCGCGTACCTTCTCGCGCGCCCGCACGCGCTCGACGCTCCGGGCAGCGGCCTTGCCGCGACGCTCATCGACGCGGTCGGCGTGGCGCTCCTCAGGCGTGCGCGGCTGGCGCGCCGTGCTCTGTGCGGCCTTGGCCACGCGTGCGCGGCGGCGACGTTCCTTGGGCGCCACGACCTCGGCCGGCGCACTCGGCGGCGCGGTCGCCTCGGGCGCCGCGTCCTCGGCCGGGGTCTCTTCCGGAGTCTCGTTGTTCTCTGTCTCAGTCATTGCCATTCAGTTCCCGTTCGCGCTGGATGGTGAGCGCGCGCGCGATCTCGCGCTTGGCCCGCTTCAGGCCGGAGGTGTTCTCGAGCTCGGACGTGGCGTGCTGGAAACGCAATCCGAACAGCTCGCGCCGTGCGGTCCGGATGTGCTCGCGCAGCTCGTTGGCGTTCAGGTCACGCAGGTCGGACGGCCTCATCTCACCCATCCTCGCGCATGACGAACTTCGTACGCACCGAGAGCTTGTGCCCGGCCAGCCGCATCGCCTCGCGAGCCAGCGGCTCGGGCACGCCGGCCAACTCGAACATGACGCGGCCCGGCTTGACCACGGCGACCCAGCCCTCGGGAGACCCCTTGCCGGATCCCATGCGGGTCTCGGCCGGCTTCTTGGTGAAGGACTTGTCCGGATAGACGTTGATCCACACCTTGCCGCCGCGCTTGATCTTGCGGGTCATCGCGATACGCGCGGCCTCGATCTGACGGTTGGTCAGCCAGCCGGCGTCGAGCGCCTTCAGGCCGTACTCGCCGAACTGCACCTTGGTCTGACCGCGGGACAGCCCGCGCCGGCGTCCGCGATGCACCTTGCGGTGCTTGACGCGCTTGGGAGCGAGCATCAGCTACCGCCGCCTTGCTGAGCGCCGCCGCCACCGCCGCCACCACCGGTGCCGCCGCCACCACCGCCGCCTCGTTGGCCACCGCTGCCGCCGCGCGGACCGCCGCCACCACCGCCGCCTCGTCCGCCGCCGCCGCCGCCACCACCGCCACCGCCGCGTCCGCCGCCGCCGGGACCGCCGGGACCGCCGGGACCGCCGCCACGTCCGCGGCCGCCGCCGGGACCACCCGAACCGCCACCGCGACCCGGCCCGCCGGGACCGCCGCCGCGACCACCGGGTCCACCGGGACCGCCGCCGCGACCACCGGGTCCACCGGGACCGCCGCCGCGACCACCGGGTCCACCGGGACCGCCGCCGCGACCACGACCGCCGGGGCCGCCCGGTCCACCGGGACCGCCACCGCGACCACCGGGTCCACCGGGACCGCCGCCGCGACCACCGCGACCACCGCCGCCCCGCCCGTCGCGCCCGCCGCGTCCGCGGCCGTCGCGCTCAGGCGCCTGCGGCGGCGGCTCGTCCATGATCGTCAGGTCGGCGCCGGTGTAGCCCTCGGGCATGATCTCGCCCTTGTTGATCCAGCACTTGACGCCGATCCGGCCAAATGTCGTGCGGGCCTCGTGGAAGCCGTAATCGATGTCGGCGCGCAGGGTGTGAAGCGGCACGCGACCATCCGAGTAGCCCTCGGTACGGGCCATCTCGGCGCCACCCAGGCGACCGGAGACCTGGACCTTGACGCCCTTGGCGCCCGAGCGCATCGCGCTGGTCAGCGCGCGCTTCATGGCGCGGCGGAAGGCGACCCGGTTCTGGAGCTGCTCGGCGATCGACTGCGCGACGAGGCGCGCGTCGAGCTCGGGGCGCTTGATCTCGAGGATGTTGACCTTGACCTGCTTGCCGGTGATCCGGTGCAGGTCGCGGCGCAGCTGATCGACCTCGGAGCCGGACTTGCCGATCACGATTCCGGGCCGCGCCGTGTTGATGTTGACCTCGACCTCGTTCTGGTTCTTGCGGATCGTGATGTCGGACAGACCGGCGTGCGACAGCCGCCCGATGATGTGCTTGCGGATCTGCGTGTCCTCGTGCAGGTAGTCGGAGAAGGCGCGCTCGTTGAACCAGTTCGACTTCCAGTCGTGGATGTAGCCCACGCGGAGACCCTCGGGATGAACTTTTTGACCCATATCTGTGACTAGTCCTTCGGCGTGAGCAAGATGGTGAGGTGGCTGGTGCGCTTGCGGATCCTCGTCGCGCGGCCCATCGCGCGCGGCCGGAAGCGCCGGATCGTGGGGCCCTCGTCGGCGTGGACCGCCTTGATGTACAGGTCCTCGCCCACGAGCTCGTGGTTGTTCTCCGCGTTGGCCACCGCGGACTCGAGCAACTTGCTCCAGTCACGCGCCACCGCACGCGAGGTGTGAGCGAGGATAGCTCGCGCCTCCTCAACGCTCTTTCCCCGGATGTGGTCGCAGACCAGCCGCGCCTTCCGGGCCGAGGACCGCACATATTTGGCCTGGGCTCGAACCACCACATCCCGCCGCTCACCCCGCTGTTCCCTTCTCCGGCGGCTGGGTGCGGCTGCGGGCGCCGCGGGCGCCGGCTCCTCGGCGGTCTCGGTGGCAGCGCCACGCCGGCGACGCCGGCGTGCAGGAGCGGGCGCCTCGGCTTCCTCATCCACCGGCTCGAGCTCGGCGAGCGCCTCCTCGTCGGCCTCCTCCTCGGCTTCGGCCAGCGCAGAGTCCTCGCCTTCGGCCTCAGCATCGGCCTCCAGCACGACGTCCGCGGCGGCCTCCTCGGCCTCCACGTCCTCCGGAGTCTCGTCGATCACCTCAGCGTCCTCGGGGGACGCGTCAGCGTCAGCTTCCCCTCGCGTCTCCTCGGACTCCGACCCCGCCTCGGACTCCGGGCGCGGGGAAGCGGACGCAGGCGCGTCCTCCGAAGCCGGCTTCCGCCGACGGCGCTTCGGCTTCTCTTCCGGAGTCTCGTCGGGCGTCATCGTCTCTTACCGGTCCCCGCATGCCCGCGATACAACCGCGTGGGCGCGAACTCGCCAAGCTTGTGACCGACCATCGACTCGCTGACGAACACCGGCACGTGCTTGCGCCCATCGTGCACGGCGATGGTGTGACCGACCATCTCGGGGAAGATCGTCGACGCGCGCGACCATGTGCGCAGCATGCGCTTCTCGCCCGAGGTGTTCATGGCCTCGATCCGCGTCATCAGCCGCTCCTCGACGTACGGCCCCTTCTTGCTCGAGCGACTCATCGCTTCTTCCCTCTCCTCCGTCCGCGCACGATCAACTTGTCAGATGCCTTGCCCTTGGCCCGGGTCCGGTAGCCGAGCGTCGGCACGCCCCACGGGGTGACCGGATGGCGCCCCGGGGTGGTCGAGCCCTCGCCGCCACCGTGCGGGTGGTCGACCGGGTTCATCGCGGTCCCGCGCGTCTGCGGGCGCACGCCCATGTGCCGCTTGCGCCCCGCCTTGCCGATAGACACGTTCTGGTGATCGGTGTTGCCGATCGTGCCCACGGTGGCGCGGCACTCGGCCCGGACCAACCGCATCTCGCCCGAGGGCAGGCGCAAGGTCACGTAGTCCCCGTCCTTGGCCAGCAACTGCACGCCGGCGCCGGCCGCGCGCGCCATCTGCCCGCCGCGGCCCGGCGTCAGCTCGACGTTGTGAACCACGGTGCCGGCGGGCATGTTGCCCAGCGGCAGGCTGTTGCCGACGCGGATCTCGGCCCGGTCTCCGGACTGCACGGACATCCCCACCCGCAGTCGCTGCGGCGCGAGTATGTAGCGCTTCTCGCCGTCGGCGTAATGCAGGAGCGCGATGTAGGCCGACCGGTTCGGGTCGTACTCGATGTGCGCCACCTTGGCCGGCACCCCGTCCTTGCGGCGCTTGAAATCGACCTTGCGATAGAGCCGCTTGGCACCGCCGCCGCGGTGGCGCGAGGTCTTGCGTCCGTTCGAGTTGCGGCCCCCGGATTTCTTGAGGCCCTCGACCAGCGACTTCTCGGGCGAGCTGCGGGTGATCTCGGCGAAGTCGGGATAGGTGACGAAGCGGCGTCCCGGCGAGGTCGGCTTGGGCTTACGTATCGGCATGGGCTACTCCCCGGCCTCCAGGCCCCCGAAGATAGGAATCGTCTGACCCTCGCGCACCTGGACGATCGCCTTCTTCCACTGGCGGGTCCGGCCCGCGGTTTGGCCGCGGCGCTTGGGCTTGGAGCGCACGTGCGCGGTGCGCACCTCGAGCACGTTGACGTCGAACAGGTACTCGATCGCCTGACGGATCTGCGTCTTGTGCGCCTTGTCGTGCACGCGGAAGGTGTACTTCCCGGCCTCGGCCAGGGCGAACGTCTTCTCGGACAGGACCGGGCGGATGATCACCTGAGTCGGATCCATCAGGCCGCCTCCTCGGACTCGGCACGGTCGCCCGCAGCCGCTCCGGCGCGCGCCACCAGTGCTTCGAGCGCGGACGCGGATACGAGCAAGGAGGCCGCTCGGACGATGTCGGCCACGCCGGCATCCTGCACCGGCATCGCCTCGGCAGACGACAGGTTGCGGAAAGACTTGCCCGCCGCGGCCTCGTCGTCGGTCAGCAGCACGAGCGTGGGTGACGTCGCACCCCAGTCGGCCAGCAGCTCCACGGCCTGCGCCGTCGAGGGGCCGCTGAACGACCTGGCATCGAACACCGCCAGCGACTCGCGATCAGCATGGAGCGAGAGCACGCTTCGGAGCGCCGCCCGGCGGGCCTTGCGATTGACCTTGACCGTGTAGCGACGCGGAGTAGGGCCGAACACGGTGCCGCCGCCGGTCCAAATCGGCGAGCGCGAGGATCCCGCCCGCGCCCGGCCGGTCCCCTTCTGGCGCCACGGCTTGGCGCCGCCGCCGGAGACCTCGCCGCGCGTCTTGGTCGATGCCGTGCCGTGTCGGCGCGCGTTCAGCTCGGCGCGCACGGCTTCGTGCACGAGCGGCATGTTGAACGCCGCCTCGAAAGCCGCCGGATCGAGGTCCACGCTGCCGCCGCCAAGTACCACAGCAGTCCTAGGCATCGGAGCGCACCTCCACCGTCCCGCCCCGGGGGCCCGGCACCGCGCCGCGCACCAGCAGCAGATTCTGGTTCGAGATGATCTCGACCACGGTCAGGCCGCGCTGGGTGATCCGGCCGCCGCCCATCCGGCCGGGCCCGCGAATTCCCTTGAAAACCCGCGAGGGCGTGGCCGAGGCGCCGATCGAGCCCGGCGCGCGCACGTTGTGCGAGCCGTGCGACTTCGGACCGCTGCTGAAGTTGTGGCGCTTGATCGTGCCCTGGAAGCCCTTGCCCTTGGTCAGCCCGGAGACCTTGATCTTGTCGCCGACCGCGAACGCTTCGGCAGTCACCGTCTGGCCGACCAGCAACTCGCCGGCCTCGTCGCGGAACTCGACCAGGTGCCGGTGCGCGGACGCGTCGGCCTTCTTCAGGTGCCCGAGCTCGGCCTTGGTCAGCGACTTCTCCTTGCAGGCGCCGAACGCCAGCTGGACCGCCTCGTAGCCGTCGCGCTCGACGGTCCGGATCGCGGTCACCGGACACGGGCCGGCTTCGAGGACCGTCACACGCTCGACCCGACCGTCTTCGAGAAAACGCTGGGTCATGCCGAGTTTCCGAGCCAGGATCGCCGCCATCAGAGCCTCACGACGCCAAGCGGATCTCGATGTCCACGCCGGCCGGGAGATGGTCGAGGCGCTGGAGCGAATCGACTGTCTTCGGGGTGGGCTGGTGGATGTCGATCAGCCGCTTGTGCGTGCGGATCTCGAAGTGCTCACGCGAGTCCTTGTCCTTGAACGGCGAGCGGATCACGCAGTAGACGTTCTTCTCGGTAGGCAGCGGCACGGGACCTGAGACGGTCGCGCCCGTGCGCGTGGCCGTCTCGACGATCTCCTTGGCCGCCGTCTCAATCGCCGTGTGGTCGTAGGACTTCAGGCGAATCCGAATCTTGTTTTGGGCAATCGTTGCCAAAGCTTCTCCACGCATGACGGCGAGCCCCGGACTCCGGGGCCCGCCCCCAATAGGTCGTATCTGACACTAAAAAGGCGGCGGGGCCCTCAGGCCACGCCGCCTCATCAACTTATTCGATTACTTCGGAGACGACCCCCGAGCCGACCGTACGGCCGCCCTCGCGGATCGCGAACCGCAGACCCTGATCCATGGCGATCGGCTGAATCAGCTCGATCTCCATCTGGACGTTGTCGCCGGGCATGACCATCTCGGTGCCCTCGGGCAGCCGCGCCACGCCGGTGACGTCGGTGGTGCGGAAATAGAACTGCGGCCGATAGCCCGTGAAGAACGGCGTGTGACGGCCGCCCTCCTCCTTCTTCAGGATGTAGACCTCGGACTTGAACTTGGTGTGCGGGGTGATCGAGCCTGGCTTGCACAGCACCTGGCCGCGCTCGATTTCGTCGCGCTTGGTGCCACGCAGGAGGCAGCCGGCGTTGTCGCCCGCCTGACCCTGATCGAGGTTCTTCTTGAACATCTCGACCCCGGTCACCACGGTCGAGGTGGTGGGCTTGATGCCGACGATCTCGACCGTCTCACCGGTCTTGATGATCCCGCTCTCGATCCGGCCCGTGGCCACTGTGCCGCGACCGGTGATCGAGAACACGTCCTCGACCGGCATCAGGAACGGCTTGTCGAGGTCGCGCACGGGCTCTGGGATGTATGTGTCCAGGGCGTCGGCGAGCTCGAGGATCTTCGCCTCGTACTCCTCGTCACCCTCGAGCGCCTTCAGCGCCGAGCCGGCCACGAACGGGATGTCGTCGCCGGGGAAGTCGTACTCGGAGAGCAGGTCGCGGATCTCGACCTCCACGAGCTCCAGGAGCTCGGGGTCGTCGACCATGTCGACCTTGTTGAGGAACACGACGATGTAGGGCACGCCGACCTGGCGGGCGAGCAGGATGTGCTCGCGCGTCTGCGGCATCGCACCGTCGGCCGCGGACACCACCAGGATCGCGCCGTCCATCTGGGCGGCGCCCGTGATCATGTTCTTGACGTAGTCGGCGTGACCCGGGCAGTCGACGTGGGCGTAGTGCCGGTTGGGGGTCTGGTACTCGACGTGTGAGGTCGCGATCGTGATCCCGCGCGCCTTCTCCTCAGGAGCGTTGTCGATCGATTCGAACGACCGCACCTCGGTGCCGCCGAACTTCTCGTTCAGCACCTTGGTGATGGCGGCGGTCAGCGTCGTCTTGCCGTGATCGATGTGACCGATCGTGCCGACGTTGACATGGGGCTTATCGCGCTCGAACTTGGCTTTCGCCACTTTGGTTTCGCTCCTTCTAGTTCAGTCGTTGTGTCCGTCTACGGACGAACCTATTCAGGATATAAAGATTCCGCCGCTCGCCGCGCCTAGGCGGCTTCCTGCTCCCCGCCGATCTTGTCGGCAAGGTTAGGAGGCACCTCGTCGTAGCGTTCGAATTGCATGGTGTAGGTGGCCCGGCCCTGGGTGTTGGACCGCACGTCGGTGGCATAGCCGAACATCTCGGCCAGCGGCACGTACGCGCTGATGACCTGCGCGTTGCCGCGCTGCTCCATGCCGTTCACGTGGCCGCGCCGGCGGTTCAGGTCGCCGATCACGTCGCCCATGAACTCCTCGGGCGTGACCACCTCGACCGCGAAGATCGGCTCGAGCAGGATCGGCTTGGCGCGCGTCACCGCCGCCTTCAGCGCGAGCGAACCCGCGACCTTGAAGGCCAGCTCGGACGAATCGGTGTCGTGGTACTTGCCGTCGGTCAGCGTGACCCGGACGTCCACCATCGGATAGCCGGCGCGCGGTCCATTCTCCAGGGCCTCCTCGACGCCCTTCTCGACCGCCGGGATGAACTCGGTCGGGATCGACCCGCCCTTGACCTTGTTGACGAAGTCGAACCCCTCACCGGGGGCCGGCTCGACGTTGACGTAGACGATCCCGTACTGGCCCGCGCCACCGGTCTGCCGAACGAAGCGCCCCTCGACCTTGTCGGCCGTGCCCTTGATCGTCTCCCGGTAGGAGACCTGCGGGCGGCCGACGTTCGCATCGACCTTGTACTCGCGGAGCATCCGGTCGACCAGCACCTCGAGGTGGAGCTCGCCCATGCCGGAGATCTCGGTCTGCCCGGTCTCCTCGTTGGTCCGGACCTGGAAGGTCGGGTCCTCCTCGGCAAGCCGCGCGAGCGCCGTCGACATCTTTTCCTGGTCGGCCTTCGTCTTGGGCTCGATCGCGACCTTGATGACGGGCTCGGGGAACTCGATCGTCTCGAGCTTGATCGGCCGGTCGGGCGCGGCCAGCGTGTCGCCGGTCACCACCTGCTTGATCCCGACCGCGGCGGCGATGTCGCCGGCGTGGATGTCCTTGACCTCCTCGCGCTCGTTCGCGTGCATCATCAGGATGCGCCCGATGCGCTCGGTCCGGCCGGTGTTGACGTTCAGGATGCGCGCACCGGCCTCGAGCTGACCCGAGTACACGCGGAAGTAGGTGAGCTTGCCGACGTACGGGTCGGCCATGATCTTGAAGGCCAGGGCCGCGAACGGCTCGTCGTCGGAGGCTTCGCGATGCGCCGGCGCGCCACCGTTGTCGGAGCCCTTCTCGGGCTCGAGGCCCTCGACCGGGGGTACCTCGAGCGGGCTCGGCAGGTAGTCGAGCACCGCGTCGAGCAGCGGCTGCACGCCCTTGTTCTTGAAGCTACTGCCGCACAGCACCGGCGTCATCCGGATCTCCAGGGTGGCCTTGCGGATCGCCTGCTTGAGCCGCTCGGGCGAGATCTCTTGCTCCTCCAGGATCATCTCGACGAGCTCGTCGTCGTAGTGGGAGACCTCCTCGAGCAGGTGCTCGCGCGCGGCCTCGGCCTCGGCGACGAACTCCTCGGGGATGTCGACGATCTCCTGGTTCTTGCCCAGCTCGTCCTGGTAGATGATCGCCTTCATCGTGACCAGGTCGACGATCCCGCGGAAGTCGGCCTCGGCGCCGATCGGCAGCTGGATCGGCACCGGATGCGCCCCCAGGCGGTCGATCATGGTCTGCACGCCGCGGTCGAAGTCGGCGCCGATGCGGTCCATCTTGTTGATGTAGGCGATGCGCGGGACGTGGTACTTGTCGGCCTGGCGCCACACGGTCTCGGACTGAGGCTCCACGCCGGCCACCGAGTCGAACAGCGCAATCGCGCCGTCCAGCACGCGCAGCGAGCGCTCGACCTCGACGGTGAAGTCGACGTGCCCGGGCGTGTCGATGATGTTGATGCGGTGGTCCTTCCACTCGCACGTGGTGGCCGCGGAGGTGATCGTGATGCCACGCTCCTGCTCCTGCGCCATCCAGTCCATGACGGCCGCGCCCTCGTGAACCTCCCCCATCTTGTAGGTCCGACCGGTGTAATAGAGGATGCGCTCAGTCGTCGTCGTCTTACCGGCGTCGATGTGAGCCATGATCCCGATGTTGCGAATCTTTTGGAGAGGGAACGTACGAGGCATGTTTGTGAGGTATTCGGGGCTGCGGGTTGTCAGTCGCCGGCACCCAAACTGCACCGGTTTTCCCGGTCAAACCTGCGGACATGAAAAAGGGCCCATCGGGCCCATTCACGACGCGGGTGTCGGGAAGGGGCGGGTGTCTATCTGGTGGACGACTCCATTACAAGGATCCTGCGACCCCGGGAGTGAGCGCAGATGAACGCCCCACCCGAGGCAAATAGCGAATATAGCAGAGGATCTGGGGCTTCCGGACGCCTGCTCCTGCCGCGCTGGCAGGCTTCTCGCGCGCCCGCCTCACCCGGTTCGGACGCCGCCGGTTGGCTCCGGGTCGCGCTCGCCGTCGGTGCGCTCGTCGGCGCCCTGCTCGTCCTCGTCGCGCAGTTCACGGCGCTCTACCACGTGCACTCTACGACGAGCTCTGCGGCCATCAAGACGATCGGCACAGGGGGCAACCACGCCTGGGCGCCGATCCCGCTCGCGCTCGTCGCAGTGGCCCTGGCCTACGCGGTATACCGCCACGGGAACCGAGCGGCCCTCGCTGGTCTGCTCGCGCTCGGCGTCGCCACGCTGCTCATCGCCCTGATCGGCGATCTGCCCGACGCGCACTCGAGCGGTCTGATCGGCACGAGCGCCGGCGGCTACGTCCAAGCCACCTCGAGCCCGAGCGCCGGCCTGTACATGGAGACGCTCGGGGCGATTGTCCTGATCGTCACAGGCGGCCTCGGCCTGCTCATGCTGGCGCCCCAGAGGCCCGCGGCGCCCCGCCGCGCCGACGCCTGACTCCCCCTTCACTACTAAGCACCTTCTTAGCGGTCGGCCCATCTTGGTCGGCATGCTGACACCGTCCCTAGACGGAGTACAAACGTTCGCGTCTAGCCCGTTACCCTTGGGAAACGCGAGGGTTGTCTCACTGCAGCCCCCGGTCCCGTGTGGTGGGCAGCCCTCGCGTTAGCTTCGGTGGCGTCCCTCTGGTGCGCCGGCGCGTGGGAGGCGCCGGACGAGACGTCCGCAAGGGTTCCGCGAGGCGCCCCAGAGGGACATCCACCTGCGCAGCCACGAAGCCGCCCGCCGCGCCCTCTGGCTGACCGCCGGATCGCCAATGGCAGCTAGTCACCTGCCCGCGACCCGGGTTCGCTTCAGTGCTGCCCTACGCAGCGACTACCAGCGGTAATGGGCGAAGGCTTTATTTGCCTGCGCCATGCGGTAGATGTCGTCCTTGCGCTTGTACGCGCCGCCCTGCTGCTGAGCGGCGTCGAGTAGCTCGTGGGCGAGCCGCTGGGCCATGGTCTTCTCGCGGCGCTGACGCGCGAACAGGACGAGCCACCGGACGGCCAGCGTCCGCGACCGCCGGGCCGGTACCTCGACCGGCACCTGGTAGGTGGCGCCACCGACTCGCCGCGAGCGAACCTCGAGCACGGGCGTCAGAGCCTTGATCCCGGCCTCGAGCTGCTCGACCGGATTCTTGCCGCTGCGCTCACCCAGGATGGCCATGGCGTCGTAGACGATCTGTTCCGCCACCGACTTCTTGCCGTCCAGCATGACCTTGTTGATCACCTGCTGGACGAGGCGATTGCGGTGGACGGGATCGGGCTCGACCGGCCGGACCTGGGCAGCTGCGCGACGCGGCATCGAGGCGGTCCTACTTGGCCTTCACGCCGTACTGCGAGCGGGCCTTCTTGCGGTCGCTGACGCCGGCGGCGTCCAGCGTGCCGCGGATCACCTTGTAGCGGAAGCCCGGCAGGTCCTTGACGCGACCGCCGCGGACCAGCACCACCGAGTGCTCCTGCAGGTTGTGTCCCTCGCCCGGGATGTAGGCGCCGACTTCCATGCCGTTGGTCAGCCGGACGCGGGCGACCTTGCGCAGGGCCGAGTTCGGCTTCTTCGGCGTGGTCGTATACACGCGCGTACACACCCCGCGACGCTGCGGCGCCGCAACCTTCTTCTTGCGGCCCTTGCCGGACTTCAGGCCCGGGGTGGCCAGCTTCTTCTTGGGCGGCGTGCGGCCCTTGCGGATCAATTGGCTGGTAGTCGGCATGCGGATTGGGAGCGTAGCAGGGGGGCGGATTCCGGCTGTGTCAATCGTGTGGCGGCGCGGCCGGCCGAGGTGCAGAACTCCCAGAAGCGGCCCTTGCGCAGGGACTTTCGGGACATGAGCACCTCACGGGCGCTTATGTCCCGCAGGCGGCGAGGCGGGGGCGACATTCGGGCGTTTTGCACACGCCCGCCCCCGGCGGGGCCGACCGCAGCGCCGCCGCTGGTCGATCTACGCCGCCACCCCGAGCGCCTCGTCCACCGACACCCACGGCTCCCCCACCGCGTCGGCCACGGGCGAGTAGGTGACCTGGCCGCCGGCGACGTTCACGCCCAGCTTGAGGCCAGGGTTCGCCCCGACCGCGCCCTGCACGCCCGCGGTGGCGATGTCGAGCACGTAGGGGATCGTGGCGTTGGTCAGCGCGTAGGTGGAGGTGATCGGGACCGCGCCCGGCATGTTGGTCACGCAGTAGTGGGTGATCCCGTCGACCTCGTAGGTGGGGTCCGAGTGCGTGGTCGGCCGAGAGGTCTCGAAGCAGCCGCCCTGGTCTATCGACACGTCGACCAGCACCGCGTGGCGCTTCATCAACCCGAGCTGCGCGCGCGTGATGACCCGCGGCGCCCGGGCCCCGTGCACCAGGACCGCCCCGATCACGAGGTCCATGAAGGGCAGCCGCTGCTCGACCTCCAAGGTCGAGGCAAAGCAGGTGTCGGCCCGGCCGTTGAAGGCGACGTCGAGTTCACGCAGGCGGTCGATGTTGCGGTCATAGACGAACACCGTGGCCTCCATCCCCAGCGCGATGAAGGCCGCGTTCATCCCCACGACGCCGCCGCCGATGATCATCACGTTCGCGGCGGCCACACCCGGCACCCCACCGAGCAGGATCCCGCGGCCGCCGAACGGCTTCTCCAGGATGAACGCCCCCGCCTGGGTGGCGATCTTGCCGGCCACCTCTGACATCGGGGCGAGCAGCGGCAGCCGCCCCCGGGAGTCCTCGACCGTCTCATAGGCGATGCAGGTCGCCCCCGAGGCCATCAACCCGCGGGTCAGCTCCACGTCGGCGGCCAGGTGCAGGTAGGTGAAGAGGACGTGATGCGGCTTCAGCCGACTCACTTCCGGCGGCTGGGGCTCCTTGACCTTGACGATCAGCGTCGCCTCCTCGAACAGGGCGTCCGCGTCGGGCACGATCGCCGCCCCCTGGGTGGCGTAGGCCTCATCCGTGAGCGCCGAGCCGACGCCGGCGCCGCTCTGCACGAACACCTCGTGCCCGGCATCGACCAGCTCGCGGACGCCCGCCGGCGTCAGCGCCACCCGATACTCGTCCGACTTGACCTCTGTTGGAACCCCGACCTTCACGCGACTAACACCGCCTTCCCGTGTATGAACAAGCCCCGATGCAACGTTTCACGACACCAACTGCCGCCCGCGCAGCGCCAGCCAGAACTCGATCCGGTCCCGTGCGGACGACAGATTCCTGCCGGTCAGCTCCTCGACTCGCCGGATCCGATAGCGCAGCGTGTGGCGGTGACAGTACAGCCGCCTGGCCGCCCGCTCCCACTGGCCGTTCTCCTCGATGAACGCCTCCAGCGAGCGCATGAGCTCACCGCCGTACGGACCCTCGCTCGCCTCGATCGGCCCGAGGATCGAGTCGCAGAACAGGCGCAGCGCCTCGTCGTCCTGCAGTGACAAGAGCAGCTGGAAGGACCCTGAGGTCCTTGTAGGTGGCCATCCGGGGGCGCTCGGGCGCGGATCCGTTGCCGTCGGAGGAACCGGCCACGCCCAGCGCCAGCGCCTCCAGGGCGCAGCGCGCCTCGTGGAAGCTCCGCCGGGCGTCCACCGCGGGCACCGCCCGCCCGATCCCGAGGCGCACGCGGTCGCGCAGCTCGCCGTCGGCCGCGGCCACCACACGCTCGCCGAGCGCGAACAGATCCTCGTCGGCGGCGCCCGGAACCAACGCGCAGGCGAGCGGACCCACCGACGCCACCAGCGCCGGCGAAGCCTCCTCGCGCAGTGCGCTCCACAGCGCCGCCTCCACCGAGCCCGTGCCGTTCCGCGACCCCGCGCCGGCCCGCGACCCGGAGCCCGGCGCCGAGTCCGAGGGCCGCAGCACGAGCGCCGCCACCCGCTCGCCCAGCCCGAACGGCCCGAGCCGGCGTGCGAGCTCAGAGCCCGACAGCTCGCCGCTCACGATCGCGTCGAGCACGTCGCCGGCCAGCCGCCGCTCGGTGTCGCCGGCCACCCGGGCCCGCAGCAGCTCGAGCGCCACGATCGTCACCGCCTGGTGCAGGGTCAGGCGATCGAAGTCCGACAGCGGCCCTGCGTCCTTGATCGCCACCAGCCAAGCCTCGGGAGCGCGCCCCGGACCTCCGCCGGAGCCCGGCCGGGGCGTGCCATCCGCGGCCACCGGCAGCGCCAGCCCCTGGTTTGCCTCGTCCAGCGAGGGCATGAACGCCCGGGCCTCGCGCCGGCGGGCCCGCTCGCGCACCTCGCCCTGAAGCGTCGCCAGGACCTCGCCGTCGATGGCGCGCCGGAAGGCGTGCTGCTGCAACGGCTCCCCGCGCGAGTCGAACACGACTACCGCGGCGCCGATGAGCGTGGACAGCGCCCCGACCAGGGCGTCGAGCCCGCGCTCGGACAGGACGATTCGCTCCAGCCGCTCCTGAGCGCCCAGAGCGCGCCGGAGCACGGCGTACTGCTCGTTGACGAGCTGTGTGAAGGCCGCCTCGGTGACCGCGATGAACGGCACCTCGTAGGGGACCTCGAACACCGGGAACTCGCGCTCAGCGGCCATCTCGAGCAGCGGCTCGGGCACCGTGGCGTGCCTGAAGCCCGTCCCGAACCCGAGCCCGGCCAGGTGGTGGTCGGCCAGCCGCGCCGCGTACTCCCGCTCCTGGGCGGCCGTCTCGAGCTGCATGCCGGTGGTCAGCAGCAGCTCGCCACCGGACAGCCACGGAGTGGGATCGAGCAGCTCGGAGATGTGCACCCAACGCACGGGCAGCTGCAGACCGCGTTCGCCGGCCAGCAGCCGGACGTCAAGGTCGCGCAGGAGGTCCCGGACGCTCAGCATCAGCCGCGACGCGTCTCCTCGACCGCGCTGTAGTGGCGGCCGCCGCCGTGGACGTGCATGCGCTCGCCGGCCTCGGTCAGCACCGCGCGCAGGATTTCCTCGATCTCCTCGAACTGCTCGGGCCCCGCGATCAGCGGCGGCGAGAGCTGGATCACCGGGTCGCCGCGATCGTCGGCGCGGCAGATCAATCCCCGGCGGTAGAGCTCGCCGGACAGGAAGCCGCGCAGGAGCGTCTCTGACTCCTCGTCATCGAAGGACTCCTTGGTCTCCTTGTCCTTGACCAGCTCGATCGCGTGGAAGAATCCGGCTCCCCGGACGTCGCCCACGATCGGCAGCTCGCGGAGCGACTCGAGCATGCCCCGGAACGTCCCCTCGTTGGCGCGCACGTTCTCGATCACGCCCTCGCGCTCGAACGCGTCCAGGTTGGCCAGCGCCACCGCGGAGCAGATCGGATGGCCGGCGAACGTGAAGCCGTGGGTGAAGCTGTTCATCCCGGTCATGAACGGCTCGGCTACCCGATCTGTGGCGATCACCGCGCCCATCGGGGCATACGCGCTCGTCAGTCCCTTGGCGGTGGTGATGATGTCAGGCAGGTAGTCGTACTTGATCGCGCCGAACCACTCGCCTAGCCGGCCCCAGGCGCAGATCACCTCGTCGGAGATCAGCAGGACGTCGTACTCGTCGCAGATCTCGCGCACGCGCTGGAAGTAGCCCTCAGGCGGGGTGAAGCAGCCGCCGGCGTTCTGCACGGGCTCGAGGATCACTGCCGCCACGGTGTCGGGGCCCTCGAACTCGATCTTCTCGGCGATCGACTCGGCGAAATACTCCTCGGTCACTCCCGGCGTCATCCGGTACGTGTTGGTGTTCGGCACGTGGTGAGCGCCCGGGGTGAGCGGCTCGAACGCCGTGCGCAGGCTGGTGATGCCGGTGGCCGACAGCGCGCCCAGGCTCGTGCCGTGGTAGGCGATCTCGCGCGCGATCAGCTTGGTCTTGTTCGGGTTGCCGGTGAGCTTGTGGTACTGACGCGCGAGCTTGTAGGCCGACTCGACCGCCTCCGAGCCGCCGCTGGTGAAGAACACCCGGTTCAGGTCTCCCGGGGCGAGCGACGCGATGCGCGCGGCCAGTTCGATCGCCCGCGGATGGGCGTAGGACCAGTTCGTGAAGAAGCCCAGCTCCTTGGCCTGATCGGCACCCGCCTGGGCGATGTCCGCGCGGCCGTGCCCGATGTTCACGCAGAACAGCGCTGAGAGCCCGTCCAGAAAGCGCTTGCCGTGCTCGTCCCAGACGTAGCAGCCCTCACCGCGGACGATGATCGGGACCTCGGTGTCCTCGTAGGCCGACATCCGCGTGAAATGCATCCACAGGTGGCGCTTGGCCAGCTCCTGGAGCGTGCTCTGCTCGACTGCCTGCTCGGTGCTCGCCATCCGCGTCCCTCCAGCTCGTTTGCCGTTTTGTACAACGGTACCGAGCCACAGAGGACAGGGCAATTGTGCAGATCGGAGGGTCCCCCACGTGGGGGTTCGCCGGGGTGATGACCGGCAGGGAGACGGAGCGTCTGGCTAGGCCGCGGCGGGCGCCAGGACCGGCGAGGCGGCGCGGACCGGAGCCGGCATGAGCCATGCCGCGCCCACCACCAGCGCGAACGCGAAGCACTGGATGACCAGCGAGACGGGGGTGGTCGGCAGCGGATCGCCGAACACGATGAACCCGCCGACGATGCCGGCGACGTTGGCCGCGGTGCCCGTGACCGCGATCACCGGGACGGCGTCGCCGTCCTGCAGGCCCTTGGCCGAGGCGTAGAACGCGGCCACCGACGCTGCCACGCAGACGAATGTCCACGGCGAGAGCAGGCCCATCGCGCCTGAGGCGCCGACCATGCCCGAGATCGCCTTGATGGCCACGTCGGACACGCCGAACAGGATTCCGGCCGCGGCGCCCAGCATGTAGCCGTGGTGCTCCTGCGGGGCGCCCATGCTGGGGCCCATGATCAGCAGGCCGCCGGCGGCGATCAGCACGGTCTCGAACCCGATCATCCCCGGGGTCGAGGCGTGCGAGTGCGCGCCGTGCGTGGCCGGCAGCGTGAAGCCCAGGAGCATCAGGCCGAAGGCGGTCAGCCCGAGGCCGATCCACTGGCGGCGGCCGATCGAGCAGCCCAGCATCTGCTCGGCCATGATGGCCAGCAGGACCATGCCGCCGGCCAGGACCGCCTGCACGAGCGAGAGCGGCGCGACCGACATCGCGGCGACGTGGAACACCCAGGCGCCGGCGCCGATGACCCACCCGATCGTGAACAGCGGCGAGGCGAACAGAGCCTTGGCCGACTGGAGCGGCCGGCGCATGTTCACCGACGGCGCCGCGCAGGCTCCACGATGCTTGTAGAGGAAGCCGACGTTGGTCGTCAGGGCGCAGAGGAGCGCGAGGAGGATGCCGATAAAAGAGGACAAGGGGTGGGAGGTCTGGTCGGGAGGGGTGCTGCCTCACGTTCTGTCTCGGCAGCACAGCGACCGGCCTTGAGTCCGCTGGACACCGTACAGCGAATTGGTAGTACCCGTGTAAGGATCAGCTGAGACATGCCCCCCAACCGGCCAGTCTTGCCTCCGGCTGCTCGTCCCCTGCTCCTGGTCGACGTCGACGGCGTAATTTCGCTGTTCGGCTTCGACCACCACTCGCCGCCCCCCGGGCGATACCAGCTAGTCGACGGAATCATGCACTTCCTTTCGGAGGCGACCGGCGCCCACCTGCGTCTGCTCTCGGAGGAGTTCGAACTGGCCTGGTGCACCGGCTGGGAGGAGAAGGCCAACGAATACCTCCCGCTGGCCCTCGGACTGGCCGGTCCGCTTCCCCATGTGGTGTTCGATCCCGACGAGCGACCAGCCCGGGCGCACTGGAAGCTCGGCGCGATCGACCGCCACGTCGAGTCCACCCGGCCCCTGGCCTGGATCGACGACGCCCATGACGACGGGTGCGCGAGCTGGGCGGCCGCCCGCTCGGGCCCGACCCTGCTCGTCACCACCGACCCGGCGGTCGGCCTGACCGCGGACGAGGTGAACCGGCTGCTCGCCTGGGCCGGCGAGCTCCGTCCCCCTTTAACCTAAGAACAATGTCGCCGGCCGGTTCCGGGAGTGAAAAGGCCCTTCACGTGCTGGAACCGATGGACGCACTGGATGACCTGGTGCGTCGGGGCGCGCGAGGGCGAAGCGCCCGAGGCCGGGCTAGGCGCTCGCCGTGACCGAGAACACGGGCGGCAGGCGGGTAGCCGCGGTGAACCAGCTCTCGCCGGCATCGCCCGAGCCGAACACGTCGCCCGAGGTGGCCCCGAAGTAGAGCTGGAGCTCCGGGCCTTCGCCGGCGCGGTCGAAGGCCCGCCGGAGCACGGTCAGATAGGCCTCGTGGTCCGGGAGGCCCTCGCCCCGGGGATTCCAGGTCGAGCCCGCGTCCCGCGTCTCATACACGCGCACGTGGGCGTCGGGCGTCACGCGGTCGAAGTCGCCGCTCAGGGGGATCACGTAGGCGCTGTCGGGATCGCTCGGATCGAGCGCCAACGGAAAGCCGAAGTCCGAGGGCAGGCCGTCGCCGATGTAGCTCCAGCTCCGTCCCGCGTCGTCGGAGCGGTAGACGCCGCCGTGGAACTGGATGAACAGCCGCTCGGGTCGGCGCGCGGCCCGCTCCATGCGGTGCACGCACAGCTGACTCGAGCCCTCCCGGGCGTCCTCGGGCAGATAGCGGGCGAGGATCCCCTGATTGCCCTGGCTCCACGTCTCACCGTGGTCCTCGGTGTGCCACACCCCGGCTGCCGACACCGCGAGCGACAGCCTGTCGGGCTCGTCGGGCCAGGGCACGATCGAATGCAGGCACAGGCCGCCGCCGCCCGGCTGCCAGTCCTCGTCGATGCGGTGCCGGCGCAGCGCGCGGTTGAGCTGCCACGTCTCGCCGCCGTCGCGGCTTTCGAACAGCACCCCGGGATCGCCACCGGCGTACAAGGCGCCGCGCTCGCCGGCGACGATCACCCAGATTCGCTCGAGCGCCTCGTCGCTGCCGTCCGGCAGCGCCACTCCCTCGCCCTGGGTCCACTCACCGGCCGGGTCCTCGGCGAACCAGATCTTGGGGCCATAGAAGGGCGAGGTCACGGTGGCGATCACGCGGCCGCTGGCCGGGTCGCGCATCGCGAAGTCGACCGGCTCACCCGGGAACGCCCGGCAGCGGACCTCAAATTCGCCCGTGCCCGGGTCGCCCTCCAGCACGATCAGGCCCTTCTTGGTGCCTATGAGCAGCTCGGTCATGTTCCTCCCGTTATCGCAGGCAGCACTTCGAGCCGGTCGCCAGCGGCCACGGACGTCTGCGCGCCGCCACGCTCGCCGTTCACGAACACGTTGATGTGGCGCCTGATCGTCCCGCGCTCGTCGAGGATCCAGCCGGTCACGGACGGGTGCAGATCCTCCAGGCCGCGCAGCACCGAGACGACGGTGCCGCCACCCACCTCGTGCTCCGCGCGTCCGCCGGCCAGGTCGCGCAAGGGTCCATGAACGCAGACGAGAGCCATAGTGCTCGCATCCTAAGACCGCCCGCCGCCTGAAAACTCATCGCACATCAGGAGGCTGCGCGAGAAACGTCCCGCTGGAGGACGCTTTCCGCGCAGGCCCTGTCAGTTGAACGAGCCGTGCCGCCCGGCGCCGGATCGAAACCGCTCGAGCCCCGCCGCCACGTCTTCCAACGAGCGCACACCGTGCGCGAACTCGCTGGTCAGCGCGGCGGCCTCGTCTAGTCCCTCCGACTCGAGCAACGACAACCGATCCTCCCGCATGCACGTCTGAGGGAACGCCGCCAACGCCCGCGCCAAGTCCTCGGCGGCCGCGCGACTCGACCCGTCCGCCACCACACGGTTCACCAACCCCATCGCCAACGCCTCGGCAGCACCGACCGCCCGCCCAGTCAACACCATGTCCATCGCGCGCGACACCCCGATCAACCGGGGCAACCGCACCGTCCCGCCATCGATCAGCGGCACCCCCCAGCGCCGGCAGAACACCCCGAACACCGCGCCCTCCTCGGCGACCCGCAGATCGCACCAGAGCGCGAGCTCCAGACCGCCCGCCACCGCGTGTCCCGCGACCGCCGCGATCACCGGCTTGCCGAGCCGCATCCGCGTCGGGCCCATCGGGCCGTCCCCGTCCGGGGCCACCCGGTTCCCAGACTCCGTGCCCACCGACTTCAAGTCCGCCCCGGCGCAAAAGACTCCCCCGGTACCGTGCAGCACCGCCACACGAGCCTCGTCGTCCGCGTCGAACTCGCGGAACGCGTCGGCCAACGCCCGCGCCGTCGCCCCGTCCACCGCGTTGCGCCGCTCGGGCCGCGACAGCAGCACGGTCGTCACCGGCCCGGAGCGTTCGACCCGGACCGCCTCGCTCACGCCCCGGCTCCGACGGCCCGGCGCACGAACGCCCGAATCAACGCCACCACGTCCTCCCCATCCCCGACGGCCGACAGCGGACCGACCAGCGCCTCCCCGCAACCTCCCACCAGCGCCGCGGCCGTGAACGCAACATCCTGCGCCGGGATCTCGCCGGCCTCGACCGCCGCGCGAAGCTCGCGCGCCACCACGCCCGCGTACCGCTCGCGATACGCGAGGCGCTCGGCATCGACGAGCTGGTCAACCGGCTCGGCCAGTAGCGCCCAAGCCAGCGAGCGGTTCTGCAACGCCCGGCGCGCAAACGTCGCGAGCACCGCCTCGACCCGGTCGACCGCGTTCGGTCCGGCCTCGTCCGCGGCGGCCCGCATCGCCCGCTCCTCGCCCTCGCAGACGTCCCGGAAGACCTCCAGAAACAGCGCCTCCTTCGAAGCGAAGTGGCGATAGACCGTGCCCGATGCCACCCCGGCCCGCTCGGCGATGGCCAGCACCGAGGCCGAGCCGTACCCGCCGGTCTCGATCAGCTCGCGCGCCGCGGCCAGCAGCCGCTCGCGCGTGGAACCTGTCCCCACCCGCCCAGCGGCGACGCTCACGCCGGCAGGGCGCGGTCGACGATCGCCGCCGCGTCCACGCCCGCGGGCAGCGTCCCGTACACCCGGCCGCCCTCGCCGGCCAGCCGGGCGGCGCAGAACGCGTCCGCCACCGCCGGCGGCGCGCTCCGCACGAGCAGAGAAGCCTGCAACGCCACCGCCAGGTCCTCGACCACCCGCCGGGCCAGGAACTGCGGCTCCGACGACGCGAACGCCGCCACCCCCGCAGTACGCACACGCTCCAGGTGCGCATCGAGCCGCGGATCGGCGCCGGCCGCCAGCGAGCACTCATCCATGAAGGCCGGCAGGCCGTCGGGCTCCTTGACCATCGCGCGCAACACGTCGAGCGCCGCCACGTTCCCCGACCCCTCCCAGATCGAGTTCAGCGGCGAGTCCCGGTAGAGCAGCGGCATCCCCGAGTCCTCCACGAAACCGTTGCCGCCCAGGCACTCGAGCGCCTCCGCGGCGTGCGGCGCGGCCCGCTTGCACACCCAATACTTCATGACCGCCGTTGCGAAGCGGCGGAACGCGCCGTCCCCGTCCTCGTCATAACTGCGCGCCACCCGCAGCGCCGCAGCCGTGGCGGCCTCGGACTCGATCGCCAGGTCGGCCAGGACGTTGGCCATGGCGGGTTGGTCGACGAGCAGCGCGCCGAACGCCGCCCGGTGGCGGGCGTGGTGGATCGCCTCGACCACGCCCCGCCGCATCCCGGTCGCCGCGCCCAGCAGGCAGTCGAGCCGGGTGTGGTTGACCATCCGGATGATCGCCGGTACCCCGCGTCCCTCCTCGCCCACAAGCCGGCCCCGCGCGCCGCGGAACTCGACCTCGGACGAGGGCAGCGATCGCGTGCCCAGCTTGTCCTTGAGCCGCTGGAACTCCATCCCTGGCCCGCGGTCGACCAGGAAGCACGACAGACCGCCAGGAGCCTGAGCCAGAACCAGGAACACGTCACAGGGCGGATACGAGCAGAACCACTTGTGGCCGTGCAGCTCGTACTCGCCACCGCCGACCGGCTCCGCGCGCGTGATGTTGGCCCGCACATCCGAGCCGCCCTGCCGCTCGGTCATGGCCATCCCGGCCAGCGCGCCGGCGTCGTAGTCCGGCATCGTCAGACGCGGCTCCCATTCGGCCGCCAAGTCCGGCGCGCCGTCCCGCAGCGCGGGCACGGCGGCGTAGGTCATCGACACCGGGCACATCACGCCTGCGTTGGTGTGGCCCCAGAGCATGAACAGCGCCCCCCGGACCACGTGAGACCCCGGTGTCGGCGCCAGGTCCACCGCCGGCGCAGTCCGCCACGGCAGGCTGTGGACTCCGCGCTCGACCGCGCCCCGCAGCAGCCAGTGCCACGACGGGTCGAGCTCGACCTCATCGATCCGATTGCCATACCGGTCGTGGGTGCGCAGGATCGGGACGTTGCGCTCCGCCCGCCGCCCGTGCTCCAGCGCCTCGGCGCTCCCCGCCACCTCGCCGGCCTCCCGCGCCCGGTCAAAGCCCCAGCCGCCGCCCTCCCGCTCCAGCGCCTCTTGCAGCGCCACATCGACCTCGAACAGGTTGACCGGCTGCAGCGGCGGCGCCTGGTTCAGAACCTCACGGGCCGGGTCGCGGATATCAGTGTGAATCGCGATTCACAAAGACTACCGGGCACGCCAGCTCAACGCAGCCGCCGGGGCCGCCCGCGCATCCGGTCCAGGGGGCGTCGCCTCGGGCGTTCCGCCCGGTGCTGCCCATCCTCCGTGCGCCGGGCCCTCGCCGCCTCCTCCCGCGCCCGCTCATGGTCCTCGCTGAAGCCGACCTCGGCGAACAGCAGGCTGACCGCGAGCACCATCCCGAGCGCGACCAGCACGAACGCGAGGTTCTGCGCGAGCCCGCCGCTGAACACGAACGCGCAGGCAATCCCCAACACGACGAGCAGCCCGGCGGAGCCGAAGCCGACGATGCGCGATCGTCGGCTCACGGCATTCCGCCGGGGATTACAGACTGACTACTCGTCTCCGTCCATGTCGGGCACGTCGAGCTCGGCCAGCTCGTCGACGAACCCGAGCGAGGAGCGGCCGTCGCCGATCCCCTCGAGGTCGGACAGGTCGGGCTCCGGCGCCCCGCCGAACCCGGTCAGGCCGTCGCCGTCGGTGAGCCCGAGCTCGGCAGCCAGGTCGTCGTGGTCGAGCAGACCGACGTCGTCCATGCCGCGGGGCAGCGGCTCGGACGGCTCGATCTCGATGCGCCGGTAGCGCTTGAGACCCGTGGCCGCCGGGATCAGCTTCCCGATGATCACGTTCTCCTTGAGCCCGACCAGCCGGTCGATCTTGCCCTCGAGCGCCGCGTCGGTCAGCACCTTGGTGGTCTCCTGGAACGACGCCGCCGACAGGAACGAGTCGGTGTTGAGCGACGCCTTGGTGATCCCGAGGATGATCTCCTCGGCCTGGGCGGCCTCGCCACCGGCGTCGATCACGGCCTTGTTGACTCGGCCGTAGTCGAACCGGTCGACGAACTGCCCGGGCAGCAGTTCCGTGTCGCCCTTCTGGTCGACCCGAACCCGCTTCATCATCTGGCGCACGATCAGCTCGATGTGCTTGTCGTCGATGTCGACGCCCTGGGACACGTAGACCTCCTGGACCTCGCGGACCAGGTACATCTCGGTCTCGGTCCGGCCCCGCACGGCGAGCAGCTCAGCCGGGTAGAGCGAGCCCTCGTTGAGCTGCGTGCCCGGTTCGATCTTCTCGCCTTCGGTGACGAACAGCCGCGTCCGGCGCGGGAACGTGTTGCGGTGCTCCTCGCCGGTGTCGTCGGTGATCACCACGGTGACGGCCTTGTCGGACTCCTCGATCGAGATCTTGCCGCCGATCTCGGCGATCTTGGCCAGGCCCTTGGGCTTGCGCGCCTCGAACAGCTCGACTACGCGCGGCAGGCCGTGCGTGATGTCCGCGCCGGCGACGCCGCCGGTGTGGAACGTCCGCATCGTGAGCTGCGTGCCTGGCTCGCCGATCGACTGCGCGGCGATGATGCCGACCGCGTCGCCGATCTGGGCCAGCTTGCCCGTGGCCAGCGACCGCCCGTAGCAGGCCTGGCAGATGCCGCTCGTCGCCTCGCACTTCAGCACCGAGCGCACGGGCACCGTGATCACGAGGCCCTTCTCGGTGTCGTCGTGCCAGGACTCGACCAGGTCCGCCAGCTCAGCGCGGTCGATCTCCTTGCCCTTCTCCACGATCACCCGGCCGCGCTTGGTCGTGATGTCCTGCGCGGCGATACGCCCGATCAGGTTGCCGTTCGGCTCGCCGGTCGGCCGCAGCCCCCGGCTGGCCTGACCGGCCTCGAGCTTGGACACCGGCATGTCGATGTACTCCTCGGTGCCGCAGTCCTCCTGGCGGATGATCACGTCCTGCGAGACGTCGACCAGACGCCGCGTCAGGTAGCCCGAGTCCGCGGTGCGGAGCGCCGTGTCGGCGAGTCCCTTGCGGGCGCCGTGGGTCGAGATGAAGTACTCGAGCACGGTCAGGCCCTCCTGGAAGGAGGCCTTGATCGGCCGCTCGATGATCTCGCCCTTCGGATTGGCCATCAGCCCGCGCATGCCGGCCAGCTGACGGATCTGCGAGAACGACCCGCGGGCACCCGAGTTGGCCATCATGAAGATCGGGTTGAGCTCATCGAGATGGTCGTTGAGCGCCTGCCCGACCTCGTTGGTGGCGCGATCCCACAGCGAGGTGACCGCCTCGTGGCGCTCCTCCTGGTTGATCTCGCCGTTCTCGTACTGCTCCTCGATCACCGCGAGCTGAGCGTCGTAGCGGGCCAGGATCTCCGGCTTGGTCGGCGGAGTCTGGACGTCGTTCTTGGAGATCGTCACACCCGCCTGGGTGGCGAAGTGGAAGCCCACGTCCTTGAACGCGTCGAGCACCTGGGAGATGGTCGGCGCGCCGTACTGCTGCACGAGGTCGTCGACCAGCTTGGTGGTGTCCTTCTTCTTCATCGAGCGGTTGACGAACTCATACGAGCTCGGGTCGAAGCCGTCGCCGAGCGCCTCGACGAGGGCCCGCTCGATCCGGTCGTTCCACAGGATCCGCCCGACCGTGGTCAGCACGTGACCACCCTCGCGTCCCAGCGGACGGTATTCCGCCAGGTCGTGCAGCTTGACCACGCCGTGCTCGTAGGACCACTCCGCCTCCTGGGCGGTGCGGAACACGTGCGGGCGCGGCTCGTGCGTCGAGGGATCGATCTTGGCCAGGGCGTCGGCATCCGGACCGTAGGTCAGGTAGTAGGCGCCGAGCACCATGTCCTGCGACGGGGTGGCCAGCGGCGCCCCGTGCGCGGGAGACAGGATGTTGTTGGACGACAGCATCAGGATCCGAGCCTCGGCCTGCGCCTCGGCCGACAGCGGCAGGTGGACCGCCATCTGGTCGCCGTCGAAGTCGGCGTTGAACGCGTGACAGACGAGCGGGTGGACCTGAATCGCCTTGCCCTCGACCAGCACCGGCTCGAACGCCTGGATGCCCAGACGGTGCAGGGTCGGCGCGCGGTTGAGGAGCACCGGGTGCTCGTGGATGACCTCCTCGAGCACATCCCACACCTCGGGGATCATCGAGTCGACCATCTTCTTGGCCGCCTTGATGTTCTGCGCGGACTTGCGCTCGACCAGGCGGGCCATGATGAACGGCTTGAACAGCTCGAGCGCCATCAGCTTCGGCAGCCCGCACTGGTGCAGCCGCAGCGACGGCCCGGACACGATCACCGAACGACCCGAGTAGTCCACGCGCTTGCCGAGCAGGTTCTGGCGGAACCGGCCCTGCTTGCCCTTGAGCATGTCGGACAGCGACTTCAGCGGACGGTTGCCCGGCCCGGTGACCGGACGGCCGCGACGGCCGTTGTCGAACAGCGCGTCGACCGCCTCCTGGAGCATGCGCTTCTCGTTGTTGACGATGATCTCGGGAGCGCCCAGATCCAGCAGCCTCTTCAACCGGTTGTTGCGGTTGATGACACGCCGGTACAGGTCGTTCAGGTCCGAGGTGGCAAAGCGGCCGCCGTCGAGCTGGACCATCGGGCGCAGCTCGGGCGGGATCACCGGCACGGCCTCGAGGATCATCATCTCGGGCTTGTTGCCCGAGTGCAGGAAGGCCGAGACGACCTTCAGCCGCTTGACCGCGCGGGCCTGCTTCTGGCCCTTGGCCGTCTTGACCTGATCCTGGAGGTCGGCCGCCTCGGCGTCGAGGTCCACCTGCTGGAGCAGGTCGCGAACCGCCTCTGCGCCCATGCCGCCGCGGAAGTACTCGCCGAACCCGTAGGGGGACCCGAAGCGGTCCTTGAGCTCGCGGAACGTGGTCTCGTCGTTGACCACGTCCTTGGGCTTCATGGTCTTGAACAGCTCCCACACCTGACGCATGCGCTCGGCCGCGTCCTCGATGTAGGCCTCGGTGTCGTCGATGTCGGCCTGCAGGCTCTTGCGCAGGTCCTTGAGCATCTTCTCGCGCTCCTCGTCGGAGAGCTTGGAGATGTTCACGCCCAGCGACTCGGCCCACATGTGGTCGTCGTCGGAGAAGTCGCGCCCGGTCTTGCCGCTCTGGAGGTGCTCCTCACGGCGCGCGAGCGACTCCTTGAGCTCGAGCATCCGCTCTTCCTTCTCGGCCGCGTACGCGTCGAGAACCTTGTTGACCTCGCCCTCGAGGTTGTCGAGGTCCTTGGCCCGCGCCTCATCGTCGATCCAGGTGACGATCGAGGCCGCGAAGTACAGGACCTTCTCGAGCTCCTTGGGGGCCATGTCGAGCAGGTAGCCGATCCGGCTGGGGACGCCCTTGAAGAACCAGATGTGGCTCACGGGCGCGGCCAGGTCGACGTGGCCCATCCGCTCGCGACGAACCTTGGAGCGGGTGACCTCGACGCCGCAGCGCTCGCAGACGATTCCCTTGTAGCGGACGCGCTTGTACTTGCCGCAGTAGCACTCCCAGTCCTTGGTCGGACCGAAGATGCGCTCGCAGAACAGGCCGTCCTTCTCGGGCTTGAGCGTGCGGTAGTTGATCGTCTCCGGCTTGGTCACCTCGCCCGAGCTCCAGGAGCGGATCTGCTTGGAGGAGGCCAGGCCGATCTCGATCGCGTCGAAATTGTTGATGTCGATCAAATCGATCCCTTCTTGGTGTCTTGAAAAATCGCTTCTGTGAGGCGGGGGCGGTTAGTCCTCGTCAACGACGCCCTCGGCCTCGCCGGCCGGACTGTCTTCTTCGATCATCGAGTCGTCGTCCGAGGAGAAGTCCTCTTCCTCGAGCTCCTCGCCGGGCTCGAGATCGGGATCCTCTTCCTCGGTCTCCTCCTCGGAGGCCTCGACCGTCTCGCCTTCGTGCTCGGTCGACTCGTCGGCGGCGGCACCGTCTGTGGCCCGCACGCCGCTGAGGTCGATTCCGAGCTCCTCGGCCGCCCGCAGGAGGTCGTCGTCCTCCTCGCGCATCTCGGCCCGCTCGCCTTCCTCGGAGACCACGTTGACGTCGAGCGCCAGCGACTGCATCTCCTTGAGCAGGACCTTGAACGACTCGGGGATCGAGGGTTCGGCGATGTTCTCGCCCTTGACGATCGCCTCGTAGGCCTTGACCCGCCCGACTGTGTCGTCGGACTTGATCGTCAGCATCTCCTGGAGGGTGTACGCGGCGCCGTAGGCCTCGAGCGCCCACACCTCCATCTCGCCGAAGCGCTGGCCGCCGAACTGCGCCTTGCCGCCCAGCGGCTGCTGGGTGACGAGCGAGTAGGGGCCGGTGGAGCGGGCGTGGATCTTGTCGTCGACCAGGTGCAGCAGCTTCAGGATGTACATGTAGCCGACCGTCACCTGCTCCTCGAACGGCTCACCGGAGCGGCCGTTGAACAGCGTCGTCTTGCCCGAGGCCTGATCGCCCTCGCGCCGGCGCTTGTCGACGTCCATCCTGATCCGGCCCTGGTGCTCGTCCTGCCAGCGCACGAGCGCCTCGTCGACGTCGCGCACGGTGGCGCCGTCGAACACCGGCGTGGCCACGTACACCTTGCCGCCGTCGTCCTGGGCCTCCTGATAGGCCTTCGAGCCGTCGTCGTACCAGCCGTTGGCGGCGACCCACCCGAGGTGGGTCTCGAGGATCTGCCCGAGGTTCATGCGGCTCGGCACGCCGAGCGGGTTGAGGATCACGTCGACCGGGGTGCCGTCCTCGAGGAACGGCATGTCCTCGATGTCGACGATCTTGGAGATCACGCCCTTGTTGCCGTGGCGTCCGGCGAGCTTGTCGCCCTCGGCGATCTTGCGCTTCTTGGCCACGAACACTCGGACCAGCTCGTTGACGCCGGGCGGCAGGTCGTCGCCCTCGTCACGGCTGAACGTCTTGACGTCGATCACGACCCCGCCCTCGCCGTGGGGGACCTTGAGCGAGGTGTCGCGCACCTCGCGCGCCTTTTCCTTGAAGATCGCGCGGATCAGCTTCTCCTCGGCGGTCAGCTCGGTCTCGCCCTTCGGCGTGACCTTGCCGACCAGCAGGTCGCCCGAGCCGACCTCGGCGCCGATGCGGACGATGCCGCGGTCGTCGAGGTTGCGCAGGGACTCCTCGGAGCGGTTCGGGATGTCGCGGGTGATCTCCTCGTCGCCGAGCTTGGTCGTGCGCGCGTCGATCTCGTACTCCTCGATGTGGATCGAGGTGAGCTCGTCGTCCTTGACGATCCGCCGCGACAGGATGATCGCGTCCTCGAAGTTGTAGCCCTCCCAGGACATGAAGGCGACCAGCAGGTTCTTGCCGAGCGCCATCTCACCGTCGTCGGTGGCGGAGCCGTCGGCCAGCACATCGCCGTCGGCGACCTCGGCGCCCACGCCGACAATCGGCTTCTGGTGGATCAGCGTGCCCTGGTTGGAGCGCATGAACTTCTGGAGCAGGTACTCGTCGGCGCCGCCGCCCTCCTTGTCGACCACGATCTGCTCGGCGTCGACGTAGGAGACGGTGCCGGCGTTGCTCGACACGACCACGTCACCGGTGTCGATGGCCGCGCGGCGCTCCATGCCGGTGCCGACCAGCGGAGCGTCGGTGACCAGCAGCGGCACGGCCTGGGCCTGCATGTTCGAGCCCATCAGCGCGCGGTTGGCGTCGTCGTGCTCGAGGAACGGGATCATCGCGGTGGTGACCGACCAGATCTGCTCGGGCGAGACGTCGATCAGGTCGACCTCTTCCGCCGGAACGGTCACGTACTGACCCGCCTGGGTCCGGCAGATGATCTCCTCGCCGACCAGGTTGCCCTTGTCGTCGACCGGAGTGTTGGCCTGGGCGATGATCTGCTCCTCCTCCTGGGTGGCGTCCAGGTGGAGGATCTCGTCGGTCACCTTGCCGCCCTTGACCACCCGGTACGGGGTGGTGACGAACCCGTGCTCGGAGACCTCCGCGTAGGAGGAGAGCGAGCCGATCAGGCCGATGTTCGGACCCTCCGGGGTCTCGATCGGGCACATGCGGCCATAGTGGGTCGGGTGCACGTCGCGCACCTCGATCGGCGCGCGCTCGCGGGTCAAACCGCCGGCGCCGAGCGCGGACAGACGCCGCCGATGCCGGAGGCCGGCGAGCGAGTTCGTCTGGTCCATGAACTGCGACAGCTGGCTGGAGCCGAAGAACTCCTTGAGCGCCGCCACGACCGGGCGGATGTTGACGATCGTCTGGGGCGTGATCGTGTCGGCGTCCTCGGTGGTGAGGCGCTCGCGCACGACGCGCTCCATGCGGTACAGGCCGATCCGGAACGCCTCCTGGATCAGCTCGCCCACCGTCCGCAGTCGGCGGTTGCCGAAGTGCTCGTACTCGTCCAGGTGGTCCTGGATCGGCTCGCGCGGCATGGACAGCGCCTCGGCGGCGTAGTCCTTGGTGTCGACGCCGTCGTCCTCGGGCATGCCGAGCAGCCTCGGCAGCGTGATCAGCTCCTTGACCAGGGCGATGATGTCGTCGTGGGTCAGGGTGCGGGTCTCGAGGTCGATGTCGAGGCCCAGGCGCGAGTTGAGCTTGTAGCGCCCCACGCGCGTGAGGTCGTAGCGCTTGGGGTCGAAGAACAGCTGGTTGAGCAGCGAGCGCGCGGCGTCGACCGAGGGCGGCTCGCCCGGGCGCTGCTTCTTGAACAGCTCGATCAGCGAGCCCTCCTCGCTGCGGACCATCTCCGGGTCGGCGTCGAGCGTCAGGCGGATGTAGAGCGAGTTGTCGAAGAGGTTCAGGATCTCCTCGTCCGACGCGTAGCCCATCGCGCGCAGCAGCACGGTGACCGGCAGCTTGCGCTTGCGGTCGATGCGGACGTAGACGCGGCCCTTCTTGTCGATCTCGAGCTCGAGCCACGAGCCGCGGGCGGGCATCAGGTTCGCGATGAACACCTGCTTCTCGCGGTCCTTGGGCTCCATCACGTAGGCGCCCGGGGAACGGACCAGCTGCGTCACCACGACGCGCTCGGTGCCGTTGATGATGAACGTCCCGCGCTCGGTCATCCACGGGAAGTCGCCCATGAACACCGACTGCTCACGGATCTCCCCGGTCTCGCGGTTGATGAAGGCGACGGTGACGGTCAGCGGCCGCGCGTAGGTCAGATCCTTCTCACGGCACTGCTCGAGGTCGGCAACGGGCTCGTCAAAGATGAAATCGCCGAACTGGACGGCGAGGTTGCCGGTGTAGTCCTCGATCGGCGAGATGTCGTCGATCGTCTCGCGCAGGCCGCCGCCATCGGGATCGGTCAGCCATTCGAAGGACTTGCGCTGGATATCAATGAGGTTGGGGACTTCAAGGACCTTGTTCAGACGCGCGAAACTCCGGCGCGTCCGGGGGGCATGAGTGGTTGCCAAGACGGCGACTCCTCGGAAACGGTCGAGAGGGAGGCAGGTCAGCGCTTCGTCGAGGCACGTACTCCCCACAAAGCGCGACCATCAAAGATAGCACAGGGCAACGATGCCCTGTGGAGGGACGCTCAGCTCTCACGGACCCCGCCCCCGGATCGCCGCGTATGTGGCGCGGCGCCGCTGTCTTCGGGCGGCTACGACTATTGGCTGACGCGGGGAGTGTAGGGCGTGCGAGCGTTTCCGGCAAGCGCACTCGGGAGCCAGCCGATCCGGCGCCGAGCCCTCCGGATGTGGGTTGCCGCGGCGCGGCCATGAGGCGGACCGCGGGCGCAGCCATGAGGCGGACCGCGGGCGCAGCCATGAGGCGGACCGCGGGCGCAGCCATGAGGCGGACCGCGGGCGCAGCCATGAGGCGGACCGCGGGCGCAGCCATGAACCGGCCCGCGGCGTAGCACGATGCAGCCATGAGCCGGGCCGCGGCGCACCGCGCCACGACTCGCGCCTCGCGGCCCACGCCCGCGCCCGCGCCCGCGCCTGACGCCCGACCGCGCCCCATCGCCCGCAGCGAGCCGGCGCCCACGCCCCCGCCACCATGCATAACGCCCGAAAGCGCCCCCTCGCCCGCAGCGAGCCGGCGCCCACGCCCCCGCCACCATGCATAACCCCCGAAAGGAAAGCGCCCCCTCGCCCGCAGCGAGCCGGCGCCCACGCCCCCGCCACCATGCATAACCCCCGAAAGCGCCCCATCGCCCGCACCGAGCCGGCGCCCACGCCCCCGCCACCATGCATAACCCCCGAAAGGAAAGCGCCCCCTCGCCCGCACCGAGCCGGCGCCCACGCCCCCGCCACCATGCATAACCCCCGAAAGCGCCCCATCGCCCGCACCGAGCCGGCGCCCACCCCCGCCACCATGCATAACGCCCGAAAGCGCCCCCTCGCCCGGGACCCATGGGGACATAAGCATGCCCACCATGCTTATGTCCCGAAAGTCGGCGAGGCGCAGGGGACTTTTGTGGGTTTTGCATGGCCGCCCGCCCGCCTCCCCGCGCTGGCGCCCACGCCACCGCGCCGTCCGGGCCACCACCAGCCGCACCCACCGCCACCGCGCCAACTTTTCGACCGCTCGCCGCTAGCAGCGAGTAGATTCGCCACCGAGAGCGCCGGCAAGCACCCGGAGCGCCGTGACTCTTCGAGGGGGACGTATGCGAGTTGCACGAGTCGGATCGATCCGTTTGGCTTCGGCGGTCGGGATGACAATCGTGCTCGCGGGCGTCGGCGTGGTGTCCGGGGCAGGCGCGGCGCCGGCAGGCGCGGTATCGCGGGCCGGCGCGGCGCCGGCAAGGAGCGCGACGGCGGCGCGCCAGGCGACCACGGTGATCAAGCCATCGTTCAAGGTCGCGATCTCGCCCGAGTACGCGACGGCCGGCGAGCCGACCACCTTCCAGGTCACGATCGTCAACACCTCCTCGCGGGGCACGACGCTTGGGTCGGTGAAGATCTCGCCGCCGAGCGGATTCACTCCGCCCCACCCGACACCCGGCTCGCCGCTGCGGCGCAAGACCAAGGTCCGGAATCGCACGCTGACGCTGCACCAGATCTCGGTGAACGCCGGGAGGCGGGCGCAGCTCACAGTCTCGGCGACCGCGCCGGCCAAGTGCGGCGGCCGGACCACCCTGCACTGGAAGACTCAGGCGTTCGAGGCACAAAACGGCTCGGGATCACAACTCGCGCTGAACGCCGCCGTCAGCAGTCTTGGGGTGACGGTGCTATGCCCGGACCTCGCGCCATGCGGCGACGGCGGCCCCGCCTGCAGCACCGGCCTGGTCACCTCGAACAGCACCTATGCGGTGGTCTCCGACGCGGCGTCCGGAACGCTCAACCAGACGGTCAACGTCGGCAACAAGCTGCGCTGCGGGACGTATCGCTTCAGGGATCCGAACTGGTACGACTCGGTCGTGAGCCCGCCGACCACCTCGCCGCCGACAGCAGCGCAGACTCCGATCATCGACAGCGTGACCTACACGATCCGGAACGCCACCATGAACGGGATCGGCTTCTGCCTCGGCGCGTCGTACGACTTTGCGACCAGGTCAGGTGCGCTGGCGCACGCGCGGACGCTCCCCACCGGCAACCCCGGGTTCGTCGGGCTGCTCCCGTTGTGCACCAGTGCGAAGCCGCCATGCATCGGCAGCATCACCCAGCAAGCGGACGCAAAGGCCAAATCGGGCTACGACGCGGTCATGGCGATCCAGATCCCGGAATCGGGCGATCCCTGGGGCGGGGGCTAAGAGGAAACTCATGCTGTTCGTCCCGAGGCGCCGCGCGCGAACCGTCTGGGCACCGGCGACGCTCGCGCTGAGGGCCTGCCTCGCGCTGAGGGCCCGCCTCGCGCTAAGGGCCCGCCTCGCGCTAAGGGCCCGCCTCGCGCTAAGGGCCCGCCTCGCGCTGAGGGCCCGCCTCGCGCTAAGGGCCTGCCTCGCATTGAGCGCCTGCCTCGTGCTGCTCGCCACGGCGGCGCTTGCCCACGCCGCCCTGGGCACCAAGACGTGCGCCCACATCAGTGGCTGTTCCGCCTCCGCGAGCTCGCCGCCGACAGCGTTCACCGGTGGACAGCCCGCGACCTCGAGCCATCTCACGGTGGCGGTGGCGACGGCGCCCAAGTCGATCGCCGAGGCACGCCATGCGTCGGGCACGATGATGACCAACGCCGAGGGCCTGGGCCGCATCAGATGCGGGGGCTACCGATTCAAGGCCCCGACCACGTTCCAGTTCCAGCTCCAGGCCACCGCCTCCGCCGCCTCCGCTGCCTCAGCCAGTGGCGTCTTCAGGACCAAGCTCTACATCACGTACGAGATCACCGAACGGATCACGAACGCCACCGCCAACGGGATCCAGTTCTGCTTGGGCGTGGACTTCGCGTTCAAGACGCTCTCGGGCCGGCCGGCGCCGGCCCGCCGCTTGCCCGACGGCACGCGCGGCCACGTCGGCCTGCTGCCCCCGTGCCCGATGCCGCCCCCGCCTCCTGGGGCCACGAAGGCACCCTGCCTCGAGCCCGTCACGACCGTGAAGAGCCCGGACAGCACGACCGGCGTCGATGTGATCCTGAAAGCGCGAGTCCCGACGCTGGTCGCCGTCGCCACCGTTCGCGGCGCCGGCGACTCCGGGGGCGGCGATCCGTGGGGCGGCGGTTAGTCCCGCGCCGGCCCGCCGGCCGCGAGGGCTCCCTCACCGGCCGCGACGGCTTCCCCGCTGGCCGCAACCGTCACCGCCAGCTTCGGTAGTCGAGCGATCTTGAGCGCGGTGAGGATCTCGTCGCGCTCGCGGAGCATCTCGGCATCCGCGCCCCGGAGCGCCGCGAGCGCGTCGATCGTCGCGGCGATCTCGTAGTGAGAGCGGCGCTGGCGGGCGCACTCCAGCGCCGCGGCCAGCTCATCGCGGGCCGCCGCCACGTCCCCGAGACGCGCCAACGCAATACCGGAGGCCCGCTGCAGAAGCGGGCGCT
The DNA here is from genome assembly GCA_963834625.1 of uncultured Solirubrobacterales bacterium. Taxonomy (GTDB): domain Bacteria; phylum Actinomycetota; class Thermoleophilia; order Solirubrobacterales; family Solirubrobacteraceae; genus Palsa-465. Next base: position 530,971 of record CAWICM010000004.1, read on the forward strand.
CCCGATCGGCCGTTTCGAGCTCCTCGCGGGCGATCTCGAGCCCGCGACGGGCGTTCCCCACGAGCGCCTCGGCCTCGGCGACCAGCGCCCGGCCGAAGTCGGCATAGGCATGCATATTGAAGGCGCGCAGCTCGCGCGTCGCACGCTCGAGCATCGGCACGCCGACCTGGGAGTCCCCGCGCCGCACGGCCAGACGTCCGAGCAGCAGGTCGATGAACGCCACCGATTGAGGCTCCCGTGTGGCGCTCCACACCTGCCGGGCTCGGCGCAGGTACTCCTCGGCCTCCTCCAGACGGCCCTGGTCGGACAGGATCTCCCCTACGTTGCAGTCGACGAAGGCGACGTCGGCCGGTCTCGAGGACCGCTCACCGCACTCGCGCGCGCGAACGTAGAGCGACAGCGCATCGTCCCAGCGGCCGTCGAAGTAGGCGAACATGCCGAGGTTGTTCAGCACGATCAGCTCGTGCTCGGGATCGCCGAGCTGACGGTAGATGTCGAGCGCCTGCCAGGAATGCGTCGCCTCCTCGCGCCGGCCGGACTCGACGAGCGCCCAATCCAATGAGTACAACGCGTGGGCAAGCGCGGCGAGCTCGCCCACGGACTGCGCCTCCGCTATCGCCTCTCGGCAGACCACGATCGCCTCGGACCAGCGCCCCTGGCGGTTGCGCAGGCCGCCGAGCCGCGAGAGCAGCTTGGCCCGCCACGCGGTCGCCACCGGTCCTTCGACTCCCTTAAGGCTCTTGAACCCGCGCTTCACCCAGCGCACCGCGGCGCTCAAGGCCGCACTCCGCGACGCGACGTCGGCGTGGCGATCGCAGAGGCGCGCCTGAGCGATCGGGTCGTCGCACAGCAGGCGGCGCGCCTCGGTGAGCGCGCGGCTGGCGGCCGTCGGCTCCCCGACGCAACGGAGCTCCTCCCCCATCTGCTCCCAGGCCCGCGCGAGCGCCCCAGGGTCGACGACGGTCCCCGAGGCCCGCCCGGCATCGATCGCCCGCCGGTAGAGGTGCACGGCATCGGCGTGAGCGAAGCGCTCGGCCGCGCGCTTGGCCGCGCTGAGCGCATAGCGCTGAGCGCGCACATGATCACCGGCGAGCGCGAAATGGTTTGACAGCACCGCGGCGTCCGCATCGACCCCCTGCTCGCGTTCGAGCCTGAGCGCCACCGCCTGGTGGAGCTCGCGCCGGAGCTTGAAGGGCAGGCTCGCGTAGGCGACTTCCTGAAGCGCCGGACGGCGGAAGCGCACCAGCCCGTCGGGCTCGCGCAAGAACACGGCCGACAACCGCTCCCAGACCTCCCAGTCGGGCTCGGGCACCCCGGTCGGAAGGACCTCCGTCAGGCGCTGGGGGTGGAACGAGGAGCCGAGCACCGCGGCGCGGCGAACCAGCGCTCCGTCCTCTGAATCCAGCGCGTCGATGCGCGCCATGGTCGCCGCATCGACGCTGTCGGGCAGCTGGTCGCGGTCGCCCTCCGCGGCCGCGGCGAGCAGATCGAGGAGGAATTCAGGACTGCCTCCGGATCTTCCGGCCGCGAGCTCGACCACGTGTGGGGGCAGCTGAGCGGCCTCCGGGGTGGCGGAGGCGAGCGTGCGCGTGGCCTCGCGCGACAGGGGGCCGAGCTCGAGACGGAGGCCCTGACTCCCCAGCACCATGCCCCCCGGCGCGTTGCGACGGCTGACCAATACGACCCAGGCCGAGGACGCGAGCTCCTGCGCGAGTGCTTCGAACAGCGCCACCGACGCGGCGTCCATCAGGTGCGCCTGCTCGATCTCCAGCATCGTCGGGACGACGAGAGCGGGACGGAGGAAGCGAACGACCACCTCCTGCAGCTTCGCCGCGCGCGAGGACTCGGCCAGCTGCTCGACCTCGTCCGACGGCGCAGCCTCGATGTCCAACACCATCGCGATCAGCGAGAGCCAGGGCATCAGGTCCGGCTGGGCCGACTCGATCTCCGCCTGCAACCGGCCGAGGATGACCTCGTGGGGCTCGTGGCCGCCGAGGCCGAGCAGCTTGCGCAGCGGCTCTCGCCACGCGTGGTAGGGCGTGTCGCGCGTGTAGACCTCGCAGGTGGCGCGCAGGCGCACCATGCCCGTGGCGAACGTGCCGGCTTCGGCGACCAGGCGCGACTTGCCGGCGCCGGCTTCGCCCACGATCTCGATCAGCGCGCCGGAGCCTCGCCTCGCGCCATCGATGGCGGTCCGCAACTCGGCCAGCTCGCGCTCGCGCCCCACGAGGGGGAGCTCCAGGCGCATCGCCGCGTCTGAGGCGCCCCGGATCGGCGGGCCGACGTCCCAGGCCTGGACCGGCCGGGACTTGCCCTTGACCGCAAACGGCTCGAGCGCGGTCTGCGCGAAGCTCGTCTTCGCGCGGCGCAGGACATCGCGAGTGGCGTAGATGCGCCCCGCCGGCGCCTTGGCCCCCAGTCGAGCGGCGAGATTGACCGTATCGCCCATCACCGCGTACCACCGGCGGTAGATCGGCCCGACCTGGCCACTGAACACCGGACCGTGGTGAACGCCCACTCGCACCGGCAGCGGCGGATCACCCTCGACGATGTGGCGAAGCGCGAGCAGCATTCGCTCCTCGTCCTCACCTACCACCCGGGGAACGCCGGCGCTCAAACGGATCTTGCCGCCGTCGGCCGCGATGTCGGAATCCAGGAAGGACACGTCGTAGCGCTCGACCGCCTCCTGCACGAGCCGCACGAGCTCGTCCAGTCGCTGCGCCGCGTTGTCGGCCCCCTCCCGGACGATCAGGTCGTCGAGGCCGCCGTACTGCAGGAAGGCGATCGTCGCGGTTCGGTGCTCGGGCGCCGTCGATCTTCTCAGGAGATGGTTCCGCACCGCGGCCGGAAGGAAGCTCGCGATCACCTCGCCGGGCGGCGCCGGAAGCCCGACCGGCGGGATCCACTCACAGGACGCGGGCGCCCGGGACAGCAGCACGCCGGGTCCCACGGAATTGCCCACGCAGCTTCGCGGCAACCGCTCGGCGGTGTCGGGGCTGATCAGGATCTGCCCTGAGGATGCCGCTGCCTCCAGCGTCACGACGGTGCTCGCCGCCGGGCCCCCGATCAGGAGCTCTCGGTGCGAGGCGCCGACGACGAACATCGCGTAGGACCCGCTGTGCACCCCGACCGACATCCGAAGCGACACGCCCAGCTCGCCGGCGCGCAACCGCCCGACCTCACGTAGCCGGCGGCGCATCGCGACCGCCGCGCTACAGGCCCGGAGCGCGTGCTGCTGGTCCCCTTCCTGGTCGTAGAACATGAGGACCATCGCGTCGCCGCCGAACTTCACGAGCGATCCGCCGCGGCCATAGGCCTCGGCCAGGAGCGCCGAGAAGCACGTGTTGATCACGTCGACCAACTGCTCGGCGCCTTCCTTGCCGTGGCGGGCCAGCCGCTCGGACAGGTGCGTGAACCCCGAGACGTCGGCGAACACCATCGTGCACGGGACGGTTTCCCCGAGCACGTCGAGCGGGCGCGCCACCCGTGCCAGCAGTGCCCGGGGTACGTAGGGCGCCAGCCGTCCTGTCTCGGATGCGCTCATCGCCGCGCGCACCCATCCGCGACGGGAACCTGTAGGGCGGTCGCGGTCTCAGCCCCCACAGCGTGAATGTAGCCAACCCGGGTGCCGGCGCCAACCTGCCGGCACCCGAGTTCAGCGAAGCGTCACCTACTTCAGCTCGACGGTGGCGCCGGCTTCCTCGAGGTCAGCCTTGAGCTTGTCGGCCTCGGCGCGGTCGATGCCCTCCTTGATCGGCTTGGGCGCCTCGTCGACCATCGCCTTGGCCTCCTTGAGGCCCAGGCCGGTGGCCGCGCGCACGACCTTGATGACCTGGATCTTCTTGTCGCCGGCGGCCTGGAGCACCACGTCGAACGCGGTCTGCTCCTCGGCCTCCTCGCCGGCGCCGTCGGCCGCCGCAGCAGCCGGCGCCGCCGCCGCGACTGCGGTGGCTGACACGCCGAAGGCCTCCTCGAGCGCCTTGATGCGCTCGGACAGCTCGAGCACCGAGATTGACTTGAGCTCGTCGATCCACTCTTGAGTGGTGGGCATGGTTCCTCCTTATGCGCCGGCTTCCTCATCCGGCGCGGCTTCTTGGTCAGTTTCTTCTGACGACGCTCCGGGCTCGGCCTCGACGTCGACGATTGGTTCGGTTGGCGCTCGGCCTCGGCTCGGGCTCGCGGCGCCGCGGCCTCGGGCTCGGGCGCCGCGCCTCTGGCTCGGCTCGTGCCTCGGGCTCCGGCGTCGCCTCGGGCTCGGGCTCGGGCAGCAGCGTCGGCCGCCGCCTCAGGGTCCGCGGGCGCGGGCTCGCCGCGGGCGCCGGCGCCTCGCCGCTCACCAAACCCTGGTCGGCGATCGCCTGCAGCTGGATGGCCAGCCCGGCGATCAGCGCGTTCAGCCCGCGCACCAGCCCGGTGATCGGCGCCGCGATCGTGCCCACGAGCTGGGCGTGCAGCACCTCGCGTGCGGGCAGGCGGGCGATCGACTGAACGTCGGCGGCGCTGAGCGTGGTCGAGTCCATCAACCCGCCCTTGAACTCGAGCGTGTGCAGGGCACGGGCCGCGTCGTTCAGCGCCTTGGCCGCAATTGCCGCGTCGCCGGTGACGAACGCCAGCGCGGTCGGGCCCTTCAACAGCTCCTTCAAAGCCGTCGCGCCGGCCTCGTCCGCCGCGCGCTCGGTCAGCGAGTTCTTGACGATCCGAAAGCGGGTTCCGGACTCGCGCAGGCGGGCACGCAGATCGGCCGCCTGCGCCACCGAGATACCGCGGTAGTCCACGGCGAACACGGCGTCGGAGGACCGGATCTGGCCGGCGATCTCCTCTACGACTGCTGCTTTTTGGTCTCGGTTCACCTGAGTTCCTCTTCGAAATGAAGGACGCCCGCGTCACCGGCGGGCGTCGAATGAGGAACCAGGGCTCCCAACCTCGAGGCGCCGCCTGCTCCGGACTTACGAGTCGCCGGAGGTCTCGGGCAGTGCTTCTTTGGCTTTCAGTCTACGCCGCTATGGGCTCCTCGACGATGTCGCGGGTGCGGGCCGGATCGACCTTGACCCCCGGGCCCATGGTGGTGGCCACGGTGACGGTGCGGATGTAGCGGCCCTTGGCTGCGGAAGGCTTGGCCCGGATCAGCTCCTCGATCACGGCCGCGTAGTTCTCGAGCAGCTTCAGGGCGTCGAAGTCGCGCTTGCCGATCACCAGGTGCACGATCGCGTTGCGGTCGGTCCGGTATTCGACCTTGCCGGCCTTGGACTCCTCGACCGCGCGCGCCACGTCCATCGTCACGGTCCCAACCTTCGGGTTCGGCATCTTGCCGGCAGGGCCGAGAATCCGGCCGAGGCGGCCGACCACCGGCATCAGGTCGGGAGTGGCGATCGCGACGTCGAAGTCATCGAAGCCGTCCTGGATCCGCTGGGCGAGGTCCTCGGCGCCGACCACGTCCGCGCCCGGCCTCCTCGGCCTCGCGGGCCTTGTCGCCCTGAGCGAACACCGCGACCTTGACGTCCTTGCCGAGCCCGTTGGGCAGCGCGATCGTTCCGCGCAGCTGCTCGTCCGCGTGACGGACGTTCAGCCCGGTGCGCACGTGGACCTCGACGGACTCGTTGAACTTCACGCGCGCGAGCTGCTTGATCAGCCCGATCGCCTCGGCCGGCGAGTACTCGCGCTCACGGTCGAAGCGCTTGCGGGCCTCCTCGTATGTCTTCCCATGATGTGCCACTTACACGACCTCCACACCCATCGAGCGGGCCGTGCCCGCGATGATCCTGGCCGCGGCGTCGATATCGCCCGCGTTGAGATCCTTCATCTTCTTCTCGGCGATCTGACGCAGCTGATCCTGGGTGATCCGAGCCACCTTCGTGCGGTTCGGCTCGGCCGAGCCCTTCTCGAGCGAGAGCGCCTGCTTGATCAGTACCGCGGCCGGCGGGCTCTTGGTGATGAACGTGAACGACCGATCCTCGTAGACCGTGATCACGACCGGGATCACCGTGCCCAGGTCGCCCTGCGTCTGCGCGTTGAACGCCTTGACGAACTCCATGATGTTGACGCCGTGCTGGCCGAGCGCGGGCCCGACCGGCGGCGCCGGCGAGGCCTGGCCGCCCACGGCCTGCAACTTGATCTGAGTCAAAACCTTTTTCGCCACGCCGAGCTCCTAGATCTTCTTGACCTGATCGAACCCGACCTCGACCGGCGTCTCCCGGCCGAAGATCGACACCAGCACCTTGAGCCGCTGGGCGTCCTCGTTGACCTCCGAGATCTCGCCCGAGAAGTCCGACAGCGGACCCGAGATGACCTTGACCGACTCGCCGATCTGGAACGTGGCGCGGCTGCGCGGGCGCACCTCCTGCTCGCGATGGAGCAGGCGGTTGACCTCGTCCTGGGTCAGCGGGACCGGCTCGTTCGAGGCGCCCACGAACCCGGTCACGCCCGGGGTGCCCTTGACCAGCGACCACGAGTCCTCGTTCAGGTCCATGTTCACGAGCACGTAGCCCGGCATCGTCCGCTTCTCGACCGTGATCTTCTGGTTGTCCTTCATCTCCGAGACGGACTCGGTGGGCACCACGATCTGGCGCACGGCCTGCTGCTGCCCGAGCGACACGATCCGGTGCTCGAGGTTGTGCTTGACCTTGTTCTCGTGACCCGAGTAAGTGTTTACGACGTACCAGCGAAACATTCTGTTGTCCTAGTTAGGCCCTCCCAGCCAGCGCGCTCGGCAGCGCTCACTTCAAGATGAAAGTTACGATCTTGCCCGCGACGAGGTCCGCCAACCCGAGAAACGCCGCCGCGACGATGACAAACCCGATCACGACCCCGGTGGCCTGAATCACCTGCGGCCGGTCCGGCCACTGTACTCGTTGGAGCTCGCGCCAGCATCCCTGCAGGAAGCCGATGAGCCGCGCGAATATCCCCGCCCGGCCCTCGGCGTGGACCGGTCCGGGTGCCGCCGCCTCGCCCCCGGCGCCGTCGAGCTCATCGTTGTCATAGCCCCCGCGCCCGCCGCCGGCTCCCGCACCGATCGACTCCTCGACCTCGAGCTCGAACTCCTCCTCGTCGGCCTCGTCGCCGGGTTCCGGCTCGCCTGGGCGGCCGAAGGCGAGCTGCGCGTCGGCGAGCTCGACGTCGGGGGCGGCGTGCTCGATCGGGTCCGGTGCGCCGTTGTCCTCGCGCTCGATCGGACGCGACGGCTCGTCGTCCGTCACCGTCGGACCGGTCGAGACGCTTGGGAGAACGCCGGGAATGCTCGAGCGATTGCCCGTCTGCGAGGCCCCGGCCTGCGGAGGCCGACGGGTCCGCCGGTCTTTGGCGCGTTTGCGGTTGCGAGCCACGGATCGCTCCGGTCAGCTCAGCGCGTCTCGCGGTGCGGCGTGTGGCGCCGGCACCATCTGCAGTACTTCCGCAGCTGCAGCCGCTCCGGATTGTTTCGCTTGCTCTTATTGGTCTGATAGTTCCGGCGCTTGCACTCCTCGCAAGCGAGGGTGGCAGCGATCCGAACGTCTCCACGAGCCATGTAGGCGCTTCCGTCTGAGGGGTCAGAATCCGGCTACCGGACCGCGGGCGCAGAAACGAACGCCGCCCGGCGCCGGCCCTCAGTGTAGCGAGACAGGGGCCGCGCGACGCCCCTATTCGACCAGCTCCACCGGCGAGACCTCGAGGTCCAGCCAGCGGTCGCCGCGCAGCACGCGGATCGGCAATGGGCGGCCGATCGCCTCGTGGGTCATCAGCCTCTGCACGTCGTCGACCCGCTCGACCGGCTGCCCATCGAGCTCGATGATCAGGTCCTCGGCCCGCAGGCCGCCGCGCTGCGCCGGGCTCCCGGCCGCGACCTCGATGATCTCGACCCCGGCTGAGCGTCCCACGCGCACGCGCGCGTGCGGGGGAAGCGGACGGGGTCCCGCGCCGATGCCGATCCAGGCCCGGCGCACGCGCCCGTCGCGCATCAGGGCGCCGACGATCTGCCGGGTGGCCGCGTTGATCGGGACCGCCAACCCCAGGCCCACACCCGCCACGGCGGTGTTGATCCCGATCACCCGGGCCGATGAGTCGACCAGCGCCCCGCCCGAGTTGCCGGGGTTCAAGGCCGCGTCGGTCTGGATCACGTTGTCGATGTGCCGGACGGTCCTTCCTGCCCGCGCCGGCAGAGAGCGCCCCAGCGCGGAGACCACCCCGGCGGTGACCGATCCGGCGAACCCGTTCGGGTTGCCGATCGCCACCACGAGCTGGCCGACCCGCAACCGCTCGGCCTCGCCCAGTACGGCCGGGGCCAGCGCGTCGCCGTCAGCCCGCAGCACCGCGAGATCCGACAGCCGATCGACGCCGACCACGCGCCAGCTCAGCTCGCGCCCGTCGACGAAGGTCGCGCGGCCGGTACGACCCGGGCCGGCCACCACGTGAGCGGAGGTCAGCAGGAAGCCGTCGGGAGAAAGCGCCACCGCGCTGCCCGCGCCGGCGGGCACCTGGCCGCCCCGGCCGCGGCGCATCACCCGCAGGTTGGCTACGCTCGGCGCCACGCGCTCAGCCACATCGACTACCACGCGTGAGTAGGCGTCGAGCGCCTCGGCCTCACGGCGTTCGGCCGCCTCGTCCTCGCGCCGCTCCGCGGCCCCATCCTCGTATCGATCGGTGGTTGTGCTCATCGGACTACAGGCTCGCCGCGACCGTGCGCTCCTCCGTGCCCCGGAGGATCTTCAGCTCAAGCCGGCCCTCGGGCCCCGCGGCCTCGAGCGCCTCGTAGAGGACGTCCATCCGGTCCACCTCGCGCTCGCCGGCGGCGACGATCAGGTCACCGCGCTCCAGGCCGGCCCGGTCGGCGGCGCTGCCGCGCTCGACCCCCCGGATCAGGATCCCGTCGCGGTCGGGCAGGCCAACCGCACGGCGCAGGCGCCGGGCCACGCGGGGCGGCGCGATCGCCACACCGAGCCGCACGCGCTGCGCCGCCTCGCCGCGGCTCAGCTTCTCCACCCGATCGCGAATCGAGGCGTCGGCGGGGATAGCCAGGATGAGGCCACCGTCGGTGCGGATCGAGTTGACCCCGAGCAGGCGCCCGGTGCGGTCGATCAGCGGGCCGCCAGACGACCCGCGCGGCAGCGGCGCGGTGTGCTCGATCGCGAAGCCGACGCCGTGCCGGCGCGGGCCCCGGAAGCGGCGGGCGGTCGAGGACACGAAGCCCGGCGTGACCCGCAGACCGCGGCCGCCGGGATTGGCCAGGGCGAGCACCGAGCGGCCGATCGGCAGCGACTCGACGTCCTCCTCGGACCACTGAAGCGGCTCGATCCCGGCCGTGTCGGTCTCGATCACCGCCAGGTCGACGTCCGCGTCGGAGGCCAGCACCCGGCCGCTCTCGCGTCGCCCGTCGTGGAAGACCACAGTCACCTCGTCGCCGCGCAGGTTGTGGGCGTTGGTGAGGACCCGGTTCGCGTCGATCACGAACCCCGAGCCCCGGCCCCAACCGTGTCCAAGCCCGATCACCGCCGGCCCGAAGCGCTCCACGGCGGTCTGGATCGTGCCCTCAAGCTCTTCTAGTACAGACATGTTCCTACTCCTCTTGCTACTGACTTGCAATTTGCAAGTGACAACTGTACCACCCGGATAGCATCCACGGTGATGAACGAAGCCCTGGCCGACGCCCTGACCACGATCGGTGACCGCTGGACGCTGCTGGTCATCGCCGCCCTGCTCGACGGCCCTCGCCGCTTCGGCGACCTCCAGACCGAGGTGGATGGGATCGCCCCGAATGTGCTCACCCAGCGCCTGCGCCAGCTCGAGCGCAACGCGCTGGTCGTGGCCCGCCCCTACTCCGAGCGCCCGCCCCGGTTCGTCTACGAGCTCAGCGCCGCCGGCCAGGAGCTGGCCGGCGCCCTGCGCCTGATCGCGGGCTGGGGCGCCCGCCACGCCGACGGCGCCACCGCCCCCCGTCACGCCGTGTGCGACACCCCGATGGAAGCGCGCTGGTGGTGCCCGACCTGCGAGCGCATCGTCGAGGACGACGAGGACGAGCTCGAGTACGCCTGACGGGGAGCCGTGGGCCCTCGCGCGGCTGCGAGCACCTGAGAACCCTCTAACGACCGGCTCCGGCCGCCAGCCGGGAGGTAGAGAATGCGCGCCAATGCTGCGACTTATCGGCATCGTGATCTCGATCGGGCTGGCCGACTCGGTCAACCCGAGCACGATCGGGCCTGCCCTGTACATGGCGACCGGCGAACGGGGCCGCGGCCGGGTGGCTGAGTTCACGATGGCGGTGTTCGCCGTGTATTTCCTGGGCGGCGCGGCGATCGTCCTCGGCGCGGGAGCAGTGTTCCGGTCGATCCTGCCCCACCCGCACCACCACATCACGAACATCGTCGAGATCACCGTGGGGGTGGCCATGATCGTGGCGGCGGTGCTGCTGTGGCGCTACCGGCAACGACTCTCGCACCGCGACCCGCCCGATTTCGACCCGCACGGAAAGTCGAGCTGGGTGCTTGGCGCGTCGATCACCGTGGTGGAGTTGCCCACCGCGTTTCCCTACTTCGCGGCGATCGCCGCGATCGTCGGGGCGGACGTCGACGCAGTCGGCGCTCTGTTGCTGCTGCTGCTCTTCAACGTGTGCTTCGTGCTGCCGCTGATCGCGATCCTGACCACACTGACCTTCGCACCGGAAAGCTCCGATCGCCTGCTGTCCACGGGCCGGCGCTTCCTGCAGAGCCACTGGCCCGCGCTGCTGGCCGGCTTGGCGTTCCTGGCCGGCCTGTTCGTCGTGGCGCTCGGGGTGACTGGCATCGGGGCCAGCCACAGTCACTTCCTGCGCCGGCTGCACCGCACGCTGCGCGGATGATCCGGCGCGGGGGATCGCGGGTGATCCGGCGCGGAGGTCGCGGCCGCCCACCTATGATCGGGCCGCCATGGCGACCACGCAGCCGGACACCACCGGAGTCAGCGCGGAGGACCTCCAGCCGCTGCTCGACGGGCGCTACGCCTCGCTGCGCCACCAGATCCGCGAGATCCTCGGCCGGCCCGAGTTCGAGCCGCCGATCGCCATCCCCACCGCCGAGTACCGCGAGCGCGTGCTCGAGTGGATGCGGACGATCGCCACCGAGGGCCTGACCGCACCCGGTTTCCCGGTTGAGTACGGCGGCCACGGCGACGCCGGGGCCAACATCGCCGGGTTCGAGACCATCGCGTACGGCGACCTCTCGCTGCTGGTCAAGTTCGGGGTTCAGTTCGGGCTGTGGGGAGGCGCGATCCAGCAGCTCGGCACCCGCCGCCACCACGAGCGCTACCTGAAGCCGACCGCGACGCTCGAGCTGGCCGGCTGCTTCGCGATGACGGAGGCCGGTCACGGCTCCAACGTCCAGCAGCTCGAGACCACGGCCACCTTCGACCCCGAGACCGACGAGTTCGTGATCGACACGCCGAGCGACGACGCGTGCAAGGAGTACATCGGCAACGCCGCCTGCCATGCGCACGTGGCCGCCGTGTTCGCGCAACTGATCGTCGCCGGGGAGCCGCACGGCGTGCACGTTCTCGTCGTCCCCCTGCGCGACAGCGACGGGACCCTCCAAACCGGCGTCCGCATCGAGGACTCCGGCGAGAAGATGGGCCTGAACGGCGTCGACAACGGGCGCATCTGGTTCGACCACGTCCGCGTGCCGCGCGACGCGCTACTGGACCGCTACGGCGGGGTGAACGGCGCGGGCGTCTACGAGAGCCCGATCGAGAAGGCCAACAAGCGCTTCTTCACGATGCTGGGCGCGCTCGTCCAGGGGCGCGTGTGCATCTCCGGGGCGTCGGTCAGCGGGGCCAAGACGGCCCTGACGATCGCGGTCCGCCACGGACTCAGGCGAGTCCAGTTCGGCCCCCCGGATGAACCCGAGGTGCCGCTGCTCGAGTACCGAACCCACCAGCGCCGGCTGATGCCGCTGCTGGCAAAGACCTACGCCCTGCACTTCGCCCAGGCCGAGCTGCTCGAGCAGTTCCACAAGGCCCAGAGCCCCGACCAGGAGACCAGCGAACGGGACGAGCGCCAGCTCGAATCGCTGGCCGCGGGGATGAAGGCGGCCTCGAGCTGGCACGCCACCGAGACCATCCAGACCTGCCGTGAGTGCTGTGGCGGGGCCGGCTACATGAGCGTCAACCGGTTCGCCGCGCTGAAGGCCGACACCGACGTGTTCACCACGTTCGAGGGCGACAACACCGTGCTGATGATGCTGGTGGCGCGGGGCCTGCTGACCGACTACCGCGACAACTTCGGCGAGCTCAACCCGCGCGAGACGGTCATGTTCGTGGCCGAGCAGGCGGTCGAAACCGTGGTCGAGCGGCTGTTCGCGCGCAAGATCGCCCAGGTGATCTCCGACGTGATGCCCGGCCGGGACGAGGCCGGCGACCTGCTCGATCGCGAGAGCCAACTCGAGCTGTTCCGCTGGCGCGAGGCCCACATCACAGCGGGAATCGCCCAGCGCTTCCGGCGCGGCCTGGACGAGGGCTATGACCCCTTCGAGGTCTTCCGCGCGGTTCAGAATCACGCGGCGAACGCTGCCCGCGCCCACGTCGAGCGAATCATCCTGGAGGCGTTCGCGGCCGCCGTCGAGCGGGCTCCGGAAGGCCCGATCCGTGACGCCCTGAACCGCCTGTGCGATCTCTACGCGCTGTACCAGATCGAGCTCGACCGGGGCTACCTTCAGGAGCACGGCAGGCTGACCGGTCCACGCTGCAAGGCGGTCACCCGCGCGGTCAACGACCTGTGCAACCAGGTGCGCGGCGACGCCGAGGCGCTGGTCGACTCCTTCGGCATTCCCGACGAGGTGCTCCGGGCGCCCATCGGGTTGCGTTGAGCGCCTACTTCGACCCGGACCGGATCGCCCAGCTCCAACAGGTCCTGGGCGACAAGGCGGACTCGATGGTGGCATCGATGCTGGCCAGCCTGACCGGGGCGATCGAGCGCCTCCAGGCCACGATGGCGGCCGGCGAGCTCGAATCGGCGGTTCAGGCCGCGCACGCCGCCCGCAACGATGCGCTAATGCTCGGCGCCGACCGGCTCCAGGCGGCACTGAGCGACCTCGAGCTCGCCGCGCGTGACGCCGACGAGTCCCGGGCGCGCGAAGCTCTCGCGCGCGTGCAACAGGTGTGGCGTCCCACTCGCGTGGAGCTGGTGGCCGCGGTCAGGCCGCACTGAGTCGGTCTGCCCGAGCCTCCATAAATCCTCCAGAGCGCAATCAAGCTCTCGCCGTGTGGCGACGATACGCATGTCATGGAGCCTTCCTCCCTGCCCGCGGGCTCTCTCCCGGCCGACTCCAGCCGGGGCCGCGTGCTTGTCGTCGACGACCACGAGCTCAACCTCAAGCTGCTCGAGCGCCTGCTGGAGATCGAAGGCCGCGAGGTACGCGTCGCCGATTCGCTGGCCGCCGCCGAGGACGCGTTGGCCGAGGAGCAGCCGGCCATGATCGTGCTCGACCTGAACCTGCCCGACGGCAGCGGCCTGGAGCTGACCCGCAAGCTCAAGTCCGAGCCGCGCACGGCCTCGATCCCGATCGTGGCGTGTACCGCCGCGGTCATGCCGGCCGACGAGGACCGGGCCCTCGAGGCCGGATGTGACGCGTTCGTGGCCAAACCGATCGATCTGCGCCGCTTCTCCGAGATCATCTCCTCGATCCTCTCCTGATCGTCCCCTCGATCCTCGATCGATAGCCCCCCGATAGTGTTCGGAGTCCGGCCATGGACTTCGAGTTCTCGGATCGTTGCAACGAACTGCGCGAGCGCCTGCTCGCGTTCATGGACGAGCACGTGTATCCGGCCGAGGCCGTGTACCACGAGCAGCTGATCGCCTCTGGGGACCCGCATTTCCATCCTCCGGTCATGGAGGAGCTCAAGGAACGCGCCCGGGCGCTCGGGCTGTGGAACCTGTTCCTGCCCCACGGTGGCGAGGAGTTCGGGGCGCCGGGTCTCAGCAACCTGGACTACGCCCCGCTCGCCGAGATCATGGGTGGCAGTCACATCGCCTCGGAGGCATGCAACTGCGCGGCCCCCGACACCGGGAACATGGAGGTGCTCACGCTGTTCGGCACGCCGGAGCAGAAGGAGCGCTGGCTACGCCCCCTGCTCGAGGGCGAGATCCGCTCCGCCTTCGCCATGACCGAGCCCGAGGTGGCCAGCTCGGACGCCACCAACATCGAGCTGCGGATCGAGCGCGAAGGCGACGATTACGTGCTGAACGGCCGCAAGTGGTGGATCTCCGGGGCGATGCGCGATCGTTGCAAGATCATGATCGTGATGGGCAAGACGGATCCGGACGCGCCGACGTTCAAACAGCAGTCGATGATCCTCGTGCCGAAAGAGACGCCCGGCGTGACGATCGTCCGCAACCTGCCGGTGTTCGGCTACATCGATCAGGAGGGCCACGCCGAGATCACCTTCGAGGACGTCCACGTGCCGGCCTCGAACCTGGTCAGCGAGGAGGGCCACGGCTTCCTGATCGCGCAGGCCCGGCTTGGACCCGGCCGCATCCACCACTGCATGCGCACGATCGGCGCCGCCGAGCGCGCGCTCGATCTGATGTGCGCTCGCGCCACGGAGCGCATCACGTTCGGCCAGCCGGTGGCCGAGCGCGCCAACGTCCAGGACTGGATCGCCGAGTCCCGGATCGAGATCGACATGGCGCGCCTGCTCACGCTGAAGGCGGCGTGGCTGATGGACACCGTCGGCAACAAGCACGCCCGGACCGAGATCGCCTCGATCAAGGTGGCCGCGCCCAACGTCGCCCTGAAGGTCATCGACCGCGCCATCCAGGTGCACGGCGGCGGCGGGGTGTCCGACGACTTCCCGCTCGCCAGCCTGTACGCGCACCTGCGGACGCTGCGGCTGGCCGACGGACCCGACGAGGTCCACAAGCGCTCGATCGCCCGGCGCGAGCTGAACCGGGTCGCTGCTCCCGAGCCGGTCGCGCGCTGAGTTAGCCGCGGCGGGCGGCCACGAAGGCCAGCGCCGCGGCGCTCCACAGACCGCCGGTCAGCGCCAGATGGTCGGCCAGTCCGGCGCCGGCGGCCAGCGCGGCGAGCCCGCAGGCGAGCAGCACGATTCCGATCAAGGCGATGTCGTTGCGTGCGGTCGTGCTCATGATCAGGCCAAGCATCGGCATCGACGCGCTCGGACTTGACAGCAAGGCCGACACCGGTCTCGCCGGGTACGGTGCACTTCGATGGGAGTCGGAGTGCCGCTGCGGCGCAACCGCGACTACATGCTCGTGTGGGCGGGCCAGGGACTGTCCGAGCTGGGCTCCCAGGTCTCGACCGTCGCCTACCCGCTGCTCGTGCTCGCGCTCACCCATTCGCCGGCCAAGGCCGGCGTGGTCGGGCTGGCTGCCACGTTGCCGCTTCCGCTCCTCGCGCTGCCCGCAGGCATGCTGGCCGACCACTTCGACCGCAAGCGCCTGATGCTCGTCTGCGATGCGCTGCGAGCGGCCGCCCTCGCCGCGCTCACGATCGCGGTGTTCAGCGGCGGGGTGGCCTACGGGGTGGTGGCCGCGGTGGCGTTCGCCGACGGCGCGCTGCTCGCGGTCTCATTCGTGACCGAACGCGGCGTGCTCCGCCGGCTGGTGCCGGCCGACCAGCTGGCCGCCGCGGTGGCTCAGAACGAGTCGGCCTTCTACGCGGGGAGCATCGTCGGGCCGCCCCTGGGCGGCCTGCTGTTCGCGATCTCCCGGGCGCTGCCTTTCCTGGCCGACGCGGTCTCCTACGCGTTCTCCGCCGCCGCCACGCTGCTCACTCGGACCTCGTTCCAGCCCGAGCGGACCGAGCCGCGGGGCGGCCTGGTGGCCGAGTTCACCTCGGGGATGCGGTGGCTGTGGGGACGCCCGCTGCTGCGCACCTGCTCGCTGCTGACGGCGGCCGCCAATCCGACGTGGCGCGCGCTGTACCTCCTGGTCGTGGTCCTGGCCAAGCGCCGCGGTGCCTCCTCGGAGGAGATCGGCGTGATGTTCGCGATGATCGCGGCCGGCGGGCTGCTCGGGGGCCTCCTGGCCGGCTCAGGCCTCGCCAGGCGGATGCCCGCGCGCACCGCGGTGCGCCTCGACACCTGGACGACGGCTCTGCTCGCGCCGCTGCTGCTGATCGAGCGCGGCACCCTGTTCACCGCGCTGATCATCGCGCTAATCGAGGTTCCCGCTCCACTCGTCAACTCATCGGTCGAGTCGCTGCGAAGCAGACTCGCCCCAGGCCACCTCCAGGGCCGCGTTCACGCCGCGGCCGGCACGCTTTCCCAGTCGCTTGGCTGGGCCGGGCCGCTGGCCATCGGACTCGCCCTCCAGCACTTCTCGAGCACGGCCAGCATCCTGATGCTGTGCGGCTGGGCGCTGTTGTCCGCGCTGGGAGCGGCCCTGCTTCCCAGCATGCGCTCGTCTGAATAGTCTGCGCGCGTGCCCGCGGGCAGCCTCGACGGCAGGACGTTCCTGATCACCGGCGCCAACACAGGCATCGGTCGCGAGACCGTGCGGGCGCTGGCCGGCCGCGGCGCGCGCGTGCACATCGCCTGCCGCTCGGAGGCGAAGGGGCGGGAGGCCATCGACGAGATCGCGGCCCAAACCGGCAGTCGCGACCTCGCGCTCCTGTCGCTCGACCTCGGCGACCTCGACTCGGTAAGGCGCTGCGCCGAGGCCTTCCTGGCCACCGGCGAGCCGCTGCATGTGCTGATCAACAACGCCGGCGTGGCCGGCTCCCGGGGTACGACGGACAGCGGCTTCGAGCGCATGTTCGGCACCAACCACGTGGGGCCGTTCCTGTTCACGAGCCTGCTGCTCGACCGGCTGCGTTCCAGTGCGCCGGCCCGGATCGTGAACGTCGCGAGCGCCGCCCACTACGGCGCCGACGGGATCGACTGGGAGGCCGTGCGACGCCCCACGCGTTCGATCACCGGCATGCGCGAGTACTCGGTGTCCAAGCTGGCCAACGTGTTGCACGCCCAGGAACTGGCCCACCAACTCGAGGGCAGCGGAGTCACGAGCTACTCGCTGCATCCGGGCGTGATCGCCTCAGACATCTGGCGCCGCGTCCCCTGGCCGGTGCGCCCCTTGATGAAGCGGCGCATGCGCTCCCCCGAGCAGGGCGCGGGGACCTCGCTTTACTGCGCCACCGCGCCGGAGTTGGCCGGCGAGAGCGGCCGCTACTACGACGACTGCCGGCCCAAGGAGCCCGGCGCCGCCGCCACCGCCGAGCTGGCCGCCGAGCTCTGGCGGCGGAGCAGCGAGTGGACCGCCGCCGCGGATCCGCGCTGACACACTGGGGCCATGTGCGACTTTCACGCCGACCTTCCTCCACTCGAAGCCGACGAGTACCGCCTGGATACGCCGCGGGTCAGAGGGTTCGTCGCCGACGTGCGCGAGCGAATCGGACGTGCCGCGTCCCCGGCCGATGCCTGTGAGCTGATCAGCCCGCTGTTCGCGGAGCTCCTCGCCGACGCCGAGTGGCTGCCGCCCGCCTACCAGGAGCCTGCGCCCCAGAGCGGCATGGGCGGCGGGATCGGCCAGTGGCTGGTGTTCCGCGCCGCGGACCGGTCGCTGTCGCTGTTCAGCCTGGTGGTCCCGCCCGGTGCGATGACGCCCGTCCACGACCACCTCGCCTGGGGCCTGGTCGGCATCTACCGCGGCAACCAGGACGAGGAGTTCTACCGTCCCGATCAGGGGCGGCTCGAGTCGCTGCGCCGCCGGCCGCTCGCGCCGGGTGACTTCTACCGGCTGCTCCCCCCGCGCGACGACATCCACCGCGTGCGGACGACCTCGGCCCAGACGTCGGTATCGGTTCATCTGCTGGCCAGCGACACCGGCTGCGTGTGGCGCCACACCTACGACGAGCGGACCGGCGAGACCAGCCCGTTCCGCTCGGGCTACGTCAACGCCGAGTGCGTCGACGATTAGGATCGCCGCCGGAGTCTTCACCCCCTGGCATCGGGGCGGGAGCGGGCCGCCGCTGGTCTGCCTGCACGGCTTCACCGACACGTGGCGGACTTGGGAGCTCGTGCTGCCGGCGCTCGAGCGCCGGCACGAAGTGCTGGCGCTCACCCTCCCCGGGCACGCCGGCGGACCGCCGCTGCCCGACCCGGTCACCACCCGGGATCTGCTCGACGCGCTCGAGCGGCTGCTCGACGCGGCCGGCCTCGCCACCGCGCACCTCGCCGGCAACTCGCTCGGCGGCTACCTGGCCCTGCAGCTGGCTGCCCGCGGGCGCGCCGAGTCGGTAGTGGCGCTGGCGCCGGCCGGCGGCTGGGCCGTCGATGACCCGTCGGTCGGGCAGACCCTCGAGTACTTCCCGACCATGCGCGAGCAGTGCCGCCAGGCCGCGCCGTACGCCGAGTCGATCGTGAGCACGTCGGAGGGCAGGCGCCGCGCCACGATGATGACCACGGTGAACTTCGAGCACATCCCGCTGGCACTGCTCGCCCACCAGCTGTGCGGGGTCGCCGCCTGTGACGCGGTCGGGCCGCTCCTGACGCTGGCCAGGGCCGAGGGATGGAACCTCGACGCGCAACGGATCGACTGCCCGGTGCGCGTCGTGTGGGGCACCGAGGATCGGCTGCTCCCCTGGCCCTCCGCCGCGGCCCGCTACCGGCGCGACTGGTTGCCGGCCGCGGACTGGGTGGTGCTCGACGGGGTCGGCCACTGCCCCCAGCTGGACGTCCCGCTCGAAGCGGCGGAGCTGATCCTCGGCGTCAGCCGCTGACGCTTCCGTTACGGGCCGTACCTGAGGGGTAACGGCACCGAACGAGGCTCGGCCTGTAGGGCATTAAGTTGGCCCGGCCGGGTGTCCCAAGGCGCGAGGAAGGCGAGACGCTTGGTGGCGTGTCGGCGGCCTCGCGCCGCCGAGCCCAAAACCGCCCTACTCGGACGATTCGACGTCGACGCGGCGGGGCCCGCGCGCGGCGTCCTTCAGATCGGGCTCCGCGCCGGCAGGCCCGTCGGGGGCGCCGTCGGCGGTGGCGTCGGCCTCATCGCCGGCCTGGGGATCGATGCCGGACTCGGTGGCGGGCGCGTCCGAGCTCGCCGGTCGGCCCACCACCGCGCTGCCGAGCTCGGGGTCCTCGGGCAGTTGATCGCGTGGCGCGTCCGAGCCTCCCAGCTCGGCCGGCACCACGCCCTCGCGCGCACGGGCCGCCCACGGCCCCTTCTCGCGCGCCTCCTGATCGCCCGGCGGCGCTCCACCGCGCTGTTCGGTCGGCTTGGCCTCGTCGCTGCCCGTCATCACGTTCTCCTCGCTCGACAACTAGTTCCAACCGCGGTGCTACCCAGGTAGATTGCCGCCGATGCGCTACGTCCACACCTGCGTTCGGGTTCGCGACCCAGAGGCTTCGGTGCGCTTCTACGAGTCGCTCGGGTTCGAACGCCGCGGCCGGCTCAACTTCGAGACCGCCTACAACATCTACATGGGCCTGCCCGGCGATGGCGACACGCTCGAGCTGACCATCAACCGCGGCCGCGGGGAGGCCTACGACCTCGGCGACGGCTACAACCACATGGCGATCGTGGTCGACGACCTCGACGCCCTCCTCGAGCAGCTGGCCGGCCAGGGCGTCGAGCCCGAAAAGCCGCCCTACTCGCCCGGTGGCCGGCCCGAGATCGGCCGGATCTGCTTCGTCCAGGATCCCGACGGCTACCGGATCGAGCTGATCGACCGCGACTTCCCAACGCCCCAGGACCCCGACGACTGAGGGCCGAGTAGGACGCGGCTAATCCGTCACGCAGCCCCCATCCGTGTGGGCGTGACGAATTACCCGGCTGGGAGACGGCTAACTCGTCACGCCACCCAGGGGGGTGCGTCGCGTGACGCGTTATCCGGGACGGACGTCGGTGCACCAAGACCTGACCGGACGGGGTGCCAGGCCCCAGGGACGCCGAGCGCAGCGAGGCCCCGAAAATCCCTCAGCCCGCCACGGGCGTGGGAGTAGAGTGCCCTCACCACCGCCGAGAGGAGAGGGCATGTACGAGAAGGATGGCGAGAAGTACTTCGTCGTCGACGGCCACCAGCACTTCTGGGACGCCAGCCCCGCGAACTGGGTCAAGGGGCAGGAGCAGTACGCGAAGGGCTGGATCGAGTGCTTCCACGCCTACATGGGGCTGGGCCCTCCGGAGACCCACTGGCCGCTCGAGAAGTTCATGAAGTACTCCGAGGAGGACTACGTCCACGACGTCTTCGAAGAGGGCCACATCGACGCCGGGATCCTTCAGTCCACCTATCTGAAGTCGTGGTACACGGAAGGCTTCAACACGGCCGAGCGCAACGCGCGCATCGCCGAGAAGTATCCGGACAAGCTGATCGTCAACGGCCGCTTCGACCCCCGCGAGGGAGAGGCGGGCCTGAAGCAGCTCGAGGAGGACGCCAAGACCTACAACCTCAAGGGCGTCAAGGTGTACACGGCCGAGTGGCATAACGGCTCGCGCGGCTGGAAGCTGACCGATCCCGAGGCCCAGATGTTCCTCGACAAGTGCAAGGAGCTCGGGATCAAGAACATCCACGCGCACAAGGGCCCGACGATCTGGCCGCTCGACAAGGACGCGTTCGACGTCAAGGACATCGACATCGCCGCCACCAGCAACCCCGAGCTCAACTTCATCGTCGAGCACGTGGGACTGCCGCGGATCGAGGACTTCTGCTTCATGGCCACGCAGGAGCCGAACGTGTACGCCGGCCTGGCGGTGGTGATCGGCGGCCTCATGCACGCCCGTCCGCGGTTCTTCAACAAGGTCATGGGCGAGCTGCTGTTCTGGGTCGGCGAGGACAAGATCCTGTTCGGCTCGGACTACGGCATCTGGGAGCCCAAGTGGCAGGTCGAGGGGTTCATCGACTGGCAGATGCCCGAGACCGAGGAGTACTCGGACTTCCCGCACCCGACGACCGTGACCAAGAAGAAGATCATGGGGCTGAACGCGGCCAAGCTCTACGACATCGAGGTGCCCAAGGAGCTGCAGCTGTCCGACGAGACCCCGGCCGCGCAGGAGGACGCGCAACTCGTCGAGTCCGCATGACCCCAGCACTCAGGGCGAGCGTGCTGGACGCGCTCGCCGAGGTTCACGACCCCGAGCTCGACGAGCCCATCACGTTGCTCGGGTTCGTGGCCTCATGCGAGGTCGGCCCGGACGGTGACGTGGACGTCGCGTTGCGGCTACCCACGCCGCAGTGCGCGCCGAACTTCGCGTTCCTGATGGCGGCCGACGCACGCCGGGTGGTGCGCCGGCTGCCCGGGGTCCGCGAGGTGACCGTGCGCCTCACGGACCACTACACGGGCGAGGAGATCAACGCGGCGCTCGACCGTGGGGAGGGTTTCACCGGGGCGTTCCCGGGCGAGACCGCCGACGATGAACTCGAGGCCCTGCGCGAGCTGTTCCTGCGGAAGGCGCTCGTCGCACGCGAGTCGCGGCTGTGCGACGGGATGCGAGCCCGCGGCGAGAGCCTCGAGAAGATCGCAGCAAAGCGGGTGGGCGATCTGCCCGACGTCCGCGATGCGCAGCGATGCATCGAGCTCAGGCGCCGGCTCGGACTGCCGCACGATCCGGACCAGCCCGCGTTCGTGCTCCCGAACGGCGAGCCGATCACGGCCGGCGAGCTCGTCCGCTGGCAGCGCACCGCGCGTCTGGTGCGGATGAGCCTCGAGGTGAACGGCGGCATCTGCCGCTCGCTGCTGCGCGTTCGCTATGGAGTGGAAGTGGACGATCCCGAGGAGGTGGTGTTCGGATGAAGGCAGCCAGGCTGCACGCCTACCACGAGCCCTTGAAGCTCGACGAGGTAGAGGTGCCCAAGGCGCTGGGGCCGCTCGACGTCGTCGTGCGCATCGGCGCCGCCGGCCTGTGCCGGACCGACCTGCACATCCAGGAGGGGCAGTGGGCCGAGAAGTCGGGCGTGAAGCTGCCCTACACCCCCGGCCACGAGAACGCCGGCTGGATCCACGAGGTCGGCTCCGCGGTCACCAACGTGGAGAAGGGCGACACGGTGATCGTGCACCCATACATCACCTGTGGGCTGTGCGGGCCGTGCCGGCGCGGCAACGACATGCACTGCGTGAACGGCTCGTTCCCGGGCATCGACCGCGACGGCGGCTTCGCCGACTTCCTGCTCACCTCGGCGCGGTCGGTGGTCAAGCTCGACACCGGCCTCGAGCCCAAGGACATCGCGGCGCTGGCCGACGCCGGCCTGACGGCGATCCACGCGGTCAAGAAGGCGATCCCCGTGCTGGAGGCCGGCACCACCGCCGTCGTGATCGGCGCCGGCGGGCTCGGTCACATCGGCATCCAGTGCCTCAAGGCGATGACCCCGGCCACGGTCGTCGTGATCGACCCCTCGGAGAAGGCGCTCGCGCTGGCCGGCGAGATGGGCGCCGACCAAACGGTCAAGGTCGACGGCTCCAAGCACGTCGAAACGGTCAAGGAGATGACCGACGGCTTCGGCGCCGAAGCGATCATCGACTTCGTCGGCGAGAAGGGCGCGATCGAGGACGGGATCGCGATGGTCCGCGACGGCGGCTTCTACTACGTGATCGGCTACGGCGAGAACATCGATATCCCGACGATCGACGTGATCTCGCGCGAGATCTCGTTCATCGGCAACCTGGTCGGCACGTACGCGGACCTCGAGGAGTTGATGACGCTGACCGCCCAGGGCCAGGTCACCCTGCACACCTCGACCTATCCGCTCGACGCGATCAACGACGCGATGGCCGACCTCGACGGCGGCCGCCTGCAGGGACGCGGGATCTTGATTCCGGCCGGGGGATAGCGCGAACGCGCGTACCCGCTCAGCATGCGACTGAGAAAACCGGGAACTATTCCCGGAAAGCTCAGTCGCCTACGCCGCGTGGCGCTCGTGCAGCGCTGGGTCCGGGTCCCAGCTGATGTCCTCGAGCACGTCGGGACACTGGCCCACCGGCGCCGCCCGCACCAACTCGAAGGCGGTCCTGATCTTGTCCGGGAGGAACTCCAGACAGCGCAGGTTGCGGCAGTTCTCCACCGCGATGCGCACGGTGGACATGCCCATCACGCCCGGCCCCCGCTGCACGCCCGTGACCTCGTAGAGGTCGATCCCGTCGGTGATGTAGGCGCCCGTCTGCATGCGTTGGTCACGCTCAATCATGCTGCCGGTCCAATCCCCTGCCAGAGGATCACCATTACGGCAGGCGTCATACCCGCAAATCAGCGCGGCTCAACCTCCTCAACCGACACGAAGGAGGGTTTGGCAGATTTAATGTCCGATGTGAACGCTCAACCTGTCGGTGTGAGCGTGTAGCGCACGGTTTGCACGCGGATCAGCCCGTCCCCGAACACGAACGTGTCGATTCCGTCCTCGGCCTTGCGTTCGGCCGAGCGCGCCTTCCACTCCAGGAACAGCACGTCGCCCTCGAAGATCGTGGTCGGGAGCTCCCAGTCGGCGTTCGGCAGGTCGCCGAGCAACTTGGTGAACCCCTCGCGGATCCCATCCTTGCCGCGCAGCACTCCGTCCGGCGTGATCATCACCGCGTCGTCGGCGTAGTCGCTCACGATCTCGTCCATGTCTCCCGCCATCAGGGCTTCGCCGTGATGCTGGAACACCTCCTGCGGGGTACGCGTCGTCGTCGCTCCCATCTCTCCTCCTCTTCACCGATGAGTGTGGCTGCGGCGCGAGCATATCGCCGCGGATGCGATCAACCGCTCAGGGTCGAGCCGCTCAGCGACGAACGGCACTCCCGGCCGAGCTT
This sequence comes from uncultured Solirubrobacterales bacterium, assembly GCA_963834625.1. Taxonomy (GTDB): domain Bacteria; phylum Actinomycetota; class Thermoleophilia; order Solirubrobacterales; family Solirubrobacteraceae; genus Palsa-465. The sequence continues at coordinate 554,641 of CAWICM010000004.1, forward strand.
CTCGCCGTAGGTGGTCTCGGCCGCCGTCCCCGACTGCACGAGCTTGACCAGCGCCGTCGGGCTGATCTGTCCCGCCTTGCCGAGCACGCACTGAACGAAAGCGGTCGGCAGGTGGCGGCCGTTCAGGGAGCGGTTGATCGCGGCCACCCACAGCTTTCGCCACTGCTCGAAGATCGCCGGCTGCTTGACGCAGTCGAGGGCCAGCCGCTGCCCGAGCCGCTGCGAGTACGCCTCATTCCCGGTGGCGCCCTGGTTGAGCGCCTCGGCCAGTTGCGCCGGCGTGAGCGTGCCGACGCCCGCCACCACGCACCGGCTGAACGCGGCCGGGATCGGCGGTGGGAGCTTCCCGGCCACGACGTCGGCGATCACACCGCGCACCCAGGCCAGCCCCTTGCCCTGGGCGACGCACCGCGCCACGAGCGGGTCGGTGACCGACGTGGTGGCGTTGACGCCGGCCAGCTTGCGCAGGCTGGCCAGCGGCAGGCCCCGCGCCTGCTCGACGATGCACTCGTCGAGGTCGCGCACGTTGGCCACCGGCGAGCTCGGATCCTCCAGGCTCGAGCGCAGCTGGGAGAGGAGCCGTGTCTGCTCGGCGCTCGCCGCCGACGTGTGTGTGGTCGTCGAGCTGTGTGACGCGCCTCCGCATGCGGCGGTAAGTCCGGCGACGGCCACGAGCATGATCGCCAGGCGCCGCATGCTCACCCCCTGCCCACATACGGCATGCCGGTGGCCATCACGGTCATCGTCAGCACGTTGGCCTCGAGCGGGAGCCCGGCCATGTACAGGACGGCGTCGGCCACGTGCTCGGCCGGCATGGTCGGCTCGGGCCGGATCGACCCATCGGCCTGAAGGGCTCCGGCCTCGATCTGCCGCGTCATCTCCGTGGCGGCGTTGCCGATGTCGATCTGACCGCAGGCGATCCCGAGCGCCCGGCCTTCCAGCGCCAGCGCCTTGGTCAAGCCGGTGATGCCGTGCTTGGAGGCGGTGTAGGCGACCGCGTTCGGCCGCGGCACGTGGGCCGAGATCGAACCGTTGTTGATGATGCGCCCGCCGCGCGGCCGCTGGCGGGCCATCTGCCGGAAGGCCGCTCGCGCGCACAGGAACGCTCCGGTGAGATTGACGGCGATCGTGGCGGACCAGCCGTCCACCGGGTACTCGCCGACCGGCGCGCCCGGACCGAACGTGCCCGCGTTGTTGAACAGCAGGTCAACGCGGCCGGCGCGGCTCACGACCTCCTCGAACAGCGCCTCGACGCTGGCCGGATCGCTCACGTCGGTCGGTATGGCAAATGACGCCGCCAGCTCGCCCCGAGTCTCCTCGAGCGTCTCGATCCGCCGGCCGGCCAATGCCACCACGTAACCCTCACCCGCGAGCCGCCGGGCGACGACCCGCCCGATCCCCGACCCCGCGCCGGTGACCACGGCAACCCGGGATGCCGCCTGTGCGCCCGTGCTCATACCGGGCATTCTCGGTTATCGTCGTCCCGCCCGTGGATGACGCGCCCAACCACCCGCTCGTAAGCACCGTCGTCGGGAGCTATCCGCAGCCGGACTGGCTGATCGACCGCGAGGCGCTCGGCTCGCACTCGGTTCCGCGCGTGCGCGCGAGCCACGCCTGGCGGATTCCCGAGGCGCACCTCCAGGAGGCCCAGGACGACGCCACCCTGGTGGCCATCCGGGACATGGAGCGCGCCGGGATCGACACGATCACCGACGGGGAGATCCGCCGCGAGAGCTACTCGAACCGGTTCGCCACCGCGCTCGACGGGGTCGACGCCGATCACCCGGCCACGATTCACACCCGCGGCGGCGAGGCCAGGACCGTGCCGCGGATCGTCGCCCCCGTGCGCTGGCGCGAGCCGATCGAGGTGCGCGATGTCGAGTTCCTTCGCGCGAACACCGATCGCGCCGTGAAGATCACGCTGCCCGGCCCGTTCACGATGGCCCAGCAGGCCTCCAACGAGGCCTACGACGACCTCGACGACCTCGTCATGGACCTGGCCGCGGCCGTCAACGCCGAGGCCCACGCGCTCCAGGGCGCCGGCGCCGACGTGATCCAGCTCGATGAGCCGTGGCTGCGCAACGACCCCGAGGCGGCGCGGCGGATCGCCGTCCGCGCGATCGACCGTGCGCTGCAAGGCCTGTCGGTCACCACGGCCGTTCACCTCTGCTTCGGCTACGCCGCGCTGATGGGCGACAAGACCGGCAACCGCTACGACTTCCTCGGCGAACTCAGTGACAGCATCGCCGATCAGGTCTCGGTCGAGGCCGCCCAGCCCCGGCTCGATCCCGCCCAGCTGGCCGAGCTCAGTCCCAAGATCGTCGTGCTCGGCGTGCTCGACCTCGGCGACTCGCACGTGGAGACGCCGGAGGAGGTGGCGGACCGGATCCGCGCCGCGCTCGCGTACGTGCCGCCCGAGCGGCTCGTCCCAGCGCCGGATTGCGGGATGAAGTACCTCCCGCGAGCCCGCGCGTTCGCGAAGCTCCAGGCGCTGAGCGGCGGCACCGCCCGCGTGCGGGCCGAGCTTTAGCCACCGGGGGCGCGGACGGTCACAATCGCGTGGGCTATTTCGTTTCCCAGGACGTGAGCGCGGGCCGGCATTCCGACACGAAGACCGACCGCCGCCTGCTCGAGGAGACGCGTGCGGGCCGGGCCGAGTCGTTCGAGGTCCTGTACCGGCGCCACCACGCGGTTGGGGCTCGCGTCGCGATCACCGACAGCCACGCCTATTACCTGATCGACATGCACTTTCCGCACAGCCACACGTGCCGCTCCTACGAGGTGCTCGACAACACCCGCAGCGACCTGCGGGCCGGCAAGCACGTCACGTTCTCGGAGGGAATAACACCGCGGTCCTGCCCCGGGCACTACTGGGGATCCGTGAGCTATGTGCCCGACGTCGGTCAGAGCGGATATCAGTTTGGGCTGCCGTCCGCGTCGGGCTCGCTCGTCGTCGGGCGGTTCAGCTTCCACCTGCGCTGAACGTGGGCTTGTCCGTGCGGACCTTGAGCCACCGGCTCCGCCGGAGTTAAGTTCGCGCTGGCATGACCGAGGACGAGCTTCTGGCTACGGTCGAGGACCGCGGCATCCGCCTGGTCCGCTTCCTGTGGTGCGGAAACGACGGCACGGTGCGCGCCAAGGCGTCGTCCCGGCACGGCCTGGCCGGGCGGCTCAGCTCCGGCATCGGGCTGACCGTGGCCATGCAGGCGATGAACTCCCTCGATCACCTCCAGCCGGTCGCGGACATGGGCCCCGTCGGCGAGGTGCGGCTCGTACCGGACCTCGAGACCTTCCGCGTCCTCCCCTACGCCCCCCATTCCGGCGCCGTCCTGACGGATCACATGCGCCTGGACGGCACGCCGGCGCCGGTCTGCCAGCGCTCGTTCCTCAAGCGGATGGAGCGCGGGCTGGCCGACCGCGGGCTCGTGCTGCGCGCCGCGTTCGAGAACGAGTTCTCGCTCGCCACGCGCCTCGACGACGCCTACGTGCCGATCGACTCGGCGCTGTGCTTCTCGACGATCGGGATGACCGCCGCCCAGGACTACGTCGACGAGCTCGCCGCCGCTCTCGAGGCACAGCGCATCCCGCTCGAGCAGTACTACGCGGAGCTCGGGCACGGCCAGCAGGAGGTCTCGACCGCCCACGCCCCCGCGCTGCAGGCGGCCGACGAGCAGCTGCTCGTGCGGGAGACGATCCGCGCCGTCGCCACCCGGCACGGCCTGGTCGCCTCGCTCGCCCCCAAGCCCTGGCCCGAGAACGCCGGCAACGGCTGCCACATCCACTTCTCCCTCTGGGAGAACTCGACCAATCGGTTCTACGACGACACCCGCGAGGATCGACTGTCCGACACCGCGCGCGGGTTCATCGCCGGCGTGCTCGCGCACCTCCCGGCGTTGTGCGCGCTGACCGCCCCCAGCTTCAACTCCTACCACCGGATCATTCCCCAGTACTGGGCCGGCGCGTTTCGCTGCTGGGGACACGACAACCGCGAGGCGCCGGTCCGCGTGGCCTCCCCGTTCCGCGGCGCCGAGGAGGCATCGACCAACGCCGAGCTCAAGGCCTCCGACGCGAGCTGCAACCCGTACCTGGCCCTGGGCGGGCTCATCGCGGCGGGCCTCGATGGCCTGGAGCGGGGCCTCGAGCCGCCCGAGCCGGTCGAGGTCGATCCGGCCACCCTGTCGGACGAGGACCGCGCCGCGCGCGGCGTCGACCGGATGCCCGCGACCCAGGCCGAGGCGCTCGACGCGCTGGCCGCGGACGGGCTGCTGCTCGGCGCGCTCGGCGAGGAGCTGGCCGGCTCCTACCTGGCCGTGCGGCGCTCGGAGTGGGAGGCCTACTCGGCGGGTGATGAGGCATTCGAGCAGCAGGGTCACTTCGAGAAGTACTGACTGAGATCCCGGCGGTCGACCACCACGCGCACGGGATCCTGCGCGCGCCGCCGGGGAGCCTCGACGAGTTCCGGGGCCTGTTCTCCGAGAGCCCGGACCCGCGCCAGTGGCCACACGTGGCCACCGGCGTGACGTACCGGCGCGCCATCGCGGTGTTGGCCGCGCATCTCGGCTGCGAGGCGGACGAGCAGGCCGTCTACGCACGGCGGCTGGCCACCGATCCCGCGGACTATGCCGCGTCGCTGCTGCGCGCGACCAACACCGAGCTCCTGCTGCTCGACGAGGGCTTCCCCCCGGCCGACGCGGGCACCACGCCAGCCGAGCTCGGCGAACTGGCCGGCTGCGAAGTGCGGCGGATCATGCGAATCGAGCAGGTCGCCGAGACCATGGGCGCGGGCGCCTTCGACGCCCCCGCCTCTCTCGACGCCCTCCGCGAGGCGATCGCCGGCGCGCGCGGCCGTGGCTACGTCGCGCTCAAGACGATCGCCGCGTACCGGGGTGGGCTCGACCTCGAGGCGCTGCGCGGCGCGGGGCGGCCCGGCGCTCGCCTCGAAGGCGCCGCGCTCCGGCCGGTCTTGCTCGCCGCGCTCGAGGCCAACGAGGCGACCGGCGACCCGCTGCCGGTCCAGGTCCACACCGGCTTCGGCGACTCCGACTTACTGCTGCCAGCGGCCCGGCCCGGTCTTCTCAAACCGCTGATCGAGCGCTTTCGGGCGACCACGTGGGTGCTGCTGCACTGCTACCCGTTCGTGCGCGAGGCGGGATGGCTGGCCCACGTCTACGGCAACGTGTTCTTCGATGTGTCGCTGACCATCCCGCACGTAGCCCGGCCGGCGACCGCGCTGTTCGAGGCGCTCGAGCTCGCGCCGGTCTCGAAGCTGCTCTACGCCTCGGACGCCTCGCGCACCCCCGAGCTGTACCTGCTGGGCGCCCGCTGGTGGCGCGAGTCGCTGGCCGACGTGCTGCCCGCGCTCCTGCCCGCCTCGGACGCCGCACGCGCCGCCCAGCTCATCATGCGCGAGAACGCCCTCGCCGTCTACAGGCTCGCCGGCTCGAGCTATCTATAGTTATAGACATATATATAGATCTATAACTATAGCTATATGTGGCCGTGGAGGATCTCGATGTAACGGTCGGCCGAGCGCTCGAGGATGCGGTGCGCGTCGGTGGCGATGACCGGGCCCCACCATCCGCCGTACATGCGCTCGAACTCGTAGGGCGCCACCGCCTCGACCACCCGGCGCACCTCGCGTTCGGGGAGCGGCAGCCGATTCGGCGCGCTCCAGATGAACGACACGCGGTCCCCGCCGGCGGTGATGAAGATCGTGTCCCCCACGAACAGCGCGCCCCGGCCCTCGGCGCCGGGCGCCCAATGCAGGACCGCGCTGCCCGGGAAGTGTCCGCCGCACTGGACGAGGGTCACGCCCGGCAGCGCCTCCAGCGCGCGTGACCAGGTGCGCACCGCGGGGTCCGGGCGCATCAGCCAGCCGGCCTCGACGTCGACATCGGCCAGGAGGAGCTCCGCGCCGAAGGCGTGGCTCCACTCCACCGCCGCGCCGTACATGTGCGGATGACTCGAGCTGACCGCGGCCAGTCCGCCCGCCTCGCGCACGGCGTCGATCGCGGCCTGGTCCAGGTAGGCCGGCGGGTCCCACAGCAGGTTGCCGGCCGGGGTGCGGACGATCAACCCCCGCTGTCCGACCCCGACGCCCGGCTGCACGCCGACCCCGAGCAGGTCGCCCTCGACCTCGCGCACGTCGGTCCGGTACCCCTCATGCGCCAACTCGTCCATGCTCTTCCACACCTGGCCGCTGGGTGGGACCCACTGGCGCTCGTCCTCGCACAGCGGGCAGCTCGCCGGAGGCTCCGGCGCCGGCGCGAAATTGGCCCCGCAGGTCGGGCACACCCAGACCGCTCCGTTTGGCTCCGGCATCCGTAAAGGATCCCACGAGAAGGACCAGACGAGCGGACGGCCCGGGGACTGATCAGGCGGTTCTCGGCTCGGGCACGAGCCCGCCCGGCTCGAGGCGCCGGGGACGCCCCAGGGCGCGGAGCGCGATCATCGTCACGGCCACCGGAACCGTCGCGGGCCACACGGCGTGGGATGGCGCGACGAGCAGAGATGCGGCGGCGAGCACGGTCACCAGCGCGGCCGCGTAGCGTTGTCCGCGCTGGCCGGCGAGGAAGCCGCCGAGGGCGGCGGCGAGCACGAGGTCCGGGTAGTCGATCGCGACTCGGCCCACCTGTGCCTGGTCGAACAGCGGCCCGGGTACCTGGCCGGCGGCTCGGACGAGGTCGGCACCGGCCGGCTGCCCGATGCCCGCGGCCAACAGCGCGACGTCGAGCGCGCACATGCACGTGAAGCCGACGAGCACCCAGCTGCCGGGAATCAGCCGGGCCAGCGCCGCGCCGAGCGCCACGGCCCCGAGCGCGGTAAGGATCGTGGCCGACAGCTGGGCGCTCAGCCCCCCGGCGAAGGTGGCCACCACGCCGGCCGCGAGCGCGAGCGCGACGAGCGCGGCTCGAGGTCCCCTGACCACGCCGAGCACGGCGACGGCGACCAGTGGCGGCGTCGCGAGCCCCGCCAGCAGGATCAGCCCGAGCGCGAACGAGCGCGCACCGAGCGGCCCGAACGTCCCGACCACGATGGCTCCGGGCAACACCGCGGCCCAGGCCGGCGAGCGCAATCGCCGCAGGGATTCGAGGGCGTTGCCGCGGGGCGCCGCGACCAGCGCTCCTTGCAGAAGCGCCGGTCCGGCCGCGGCACCAACAGCGGTGATCATGCCCTCCGGGACGTACCCGGCTGGCGCTAACAAGAACCTAACGTGAAGCTAAGAAACACGTAATCGAAGGTCTATCCGTGCAATTCGGATCACCGCAGTGATCCGGAATGCGCGGCGCGCCGTAGTGGCAGTCGATGCTTCGCCCCTTCTCACCCGACCTGCGGGCTCTGGGCGACGAAGAGCTGATGACGCTCGTGTGCGAGGGCAAGACGCGCGCGTTCGAGGTCATCTTCGATCGCCACGCCGGCGTGGCCTTCTCGCTTGCCTACCGGATGTGCGGCCGCCGGCCCATGGCCGAGGAGATCGTCCAGGAGGCGTTCATGTCACTCTGGCGGAGCGGCGTCCGTTATGACCCCAGCCGCGGCAGCGTCCGCTCATGGGTGCTGCGCGTGGTGCACAACCGCACGATCGACGCCTTCCGCCGCGAGGTCTCCTGCGCGGGGCGCGACGTCTGCGACGAGTCGATCATCGACGCGCTCCCGGCGCGCGAGGAGACCGCGGAAGAGGTGGAGCGCCGCAGCGACGCGCAGGCCGTGCGCAGTGCGCTCTCCGCGCTCCCCCGCGACCAGCGCCAGGTGATCGAGCTCGCTTACTTCGGCGGGTTCTCCCATTCCCAGATCGCGGCCGTCCTCGACCTTCCGGCGGGCACCGTCAAGGGCCGGATGCGGCTTGGCCTGAGCAAGCTGCGGATCGCGCTGGGCGAGCCCGCGGGGGTGCTGCCGTGAGCGCCTCGGATCGGATCGTCGAGCCGCCCGGCTGCGGCCTGGATGTCGCCCCGTACCTGCTGGGCGCCCTCGAGCCCGACGAGGCGCGGGCGTTCGTGCGCCATCTGGAGCGCTGCGCGGTATGCCGCGACGAGGTGGCGTCGCTCGCCCCGGTGGTGGACGCGCTGCCGGCGTCCGCGCCACCGCTCCCGGTCCCGGCCTCCCTGCGCCGTCGGATGCTCCGCGCCGCGCGGGCCGAGCCGAAAGCGCGCAGAGCCCCCCTGAGGCGCTCGGCCCCGGCGGGCTGGCTCGCGCTCGGCCTCGCTGTCGCCGCCGCCGTTCTCGTCGTGCAGATCGGCATCCCTCGCGCGCGCACGCGTGTGATCGATGCCAGCGTCGGTCAGGCACAGCTGCGCGTGAGCGGCGGGCACGGCGAGTTGGTCGTCGAGCACCTCCCGGCGCTGCCGGCGAGTCGGGTCTATGAGCTGTGGCTCGAGCGGCGTGGACGGACGCCCACCCCGAGCACGCTGTTCGCGGTGAGCTCGCGCGGCACCGCGGATCTCGGCGTGCCCGGCAACCTGAACGGCCTCGGTCGGCTGCTCGTCACCGTCGAGCCGCGCGGCGGAAGCTCGGCGCCCACCACGCCGGCCGTGATCGTCGAGCGACTCACCGGAGCGTGAGTGATCCAACTCGCGCCCGCCCGCGTAAAGCCCCATGCAACCAACGAGATCGGAGTACATCCATGCTGGGACTCGACAACCCCATCCACATCGCGTTCCTGCTCGTCCTGCTGCTGTTGGTGTTCGGCGCCAAGCGCCTGCCCGAGCTCGGCCGCTCGCTCGGCGCCGGCATGCGTGGCTTCAAGGAGTCGATCGCCGGCCAGGACGTCGGTCCGCAGCTCGACGCGGCGAGCGTCACCACGGCCGAGCGCGCCCCGGCGGAGATCAACGGCTAGCCGCGCAACTCGGATTCCGAGGAGCCGGGTGGTGCGCGCCGACGGGAAGATCCCGACTGCGTAGCGAGAGTCTGGTACCGCGACCGTTCGGATCAACGGCCTGACGACCTTCAGCGTGCACGGCAGGCGCGCGCTGTTCGCACCGCGGCACGCTTGGCCGCTCGACACCCGCAGGAACCCGGGCAGCGGTGCCTCGAAGTCGGCCTTGGTCTGCGGCCGGCGAAATACCCCGAACATGTCGAGGAGCTGACGGGTGGGCGAGGCGGGGGCCGAATGCGCAGGAGGGATCGAGGCGTGACGGTGATTGAGCGACACCACCGCCGCCACGACCACGCCGACCACGAGCAGCGTCGAGGCGGCCACCGGCCACGAGCGCGTGACCCGCGCAACCGGACGATGGGCCCGTCGCTGCGCCGCTGAATAGAGCTGGTCACGGTACTCGGGCAGGAGCGTCATGCGGTCTCCTCCAGTCGTGTGCGCACCGCCTCACGTTGATCCTCGAGCAGGCGGGTCGCACAGTCAGACTGGCTGGCCAGCGCCGCCGCAAAGTCCTCGCTGGCCAGGTCGACCGCGACCTCGACGTCGCCGGTGCGCCGGAGCAAATAGCCGACCAGCGCGGCCTCGTAGCGGTCGTAGAGCTCAGCGAACGCATCCGGATAACGCCGGGTTGCGTCCAGGAGCGCGTCATCGCTCGCCTCGGACCATCGCATGTCATGCATAACGACCCAGGGAGAAGTTTGTGACAGGCGCACCGGTCAGGCGGGTAGTACTAGCTTGCCAGTCAGATCCAGGCAGGGGATCGACCCTCGCCGTGCCAACGGGAGAAATTTGCCATGCGTAAAGCCACCGTGTCCGTAGCGATTGTCTTCGTCGCGATGCTGGTCGGAGCCGGCACCGCGGGCGCCAAGGCGCACGCCAAACGTGCCACTCACGGGCTCGGCGTGCTGGTCCCCAGCAAGAAGGGCGAGCGTCTCCCGGCACACGGCGGCACCGCCGACAGCCTCAACTGGTCGGGCTACGCGGTGACCCCGACCGGCGGGGGCGTGAACGCGGTGTCCTCCAGCTTCACGGTTCCCACGGCCGGACTGGTCCCGCCCGGGTTCGCTGCCACCTGGACGGGGATCGGCGGCTACAGCACGAGCGACCTGATTCAGGCCGGAACCGCTGAGCAGTCGGCGCCCGATAACCCGATCGCCGGCCCGCAGTACTACGCCTGGTACGAGCTTCTTCCGGCGAGCGAGACGCAGCTGACCGGCTGCACCGGCGATGCCAACTGCACGGTCACGCCGGGCGACAACATCAGCGTGAACATCAGCCAGGTGTCGGGGAACACGTGGAGCATCGCGATGACCGATGCCGGCAAGTGGAGCTGGAGCAAGGACGTCAGCTACGCGTCGTCGGAGTCGTCGGCCGAGTGGATCCTCGAGGCGCCCACGCTGGTCGCGCAGACCACCGTCGCGCCGGTCGGAACCGCCCACTTCGGTCCGACGTCGACCTACACGACGGGCGGCACGACCCACACGATCGCTCAGGGCGACCCCACCGAGATCTTCATGTCTCCGGGCGTGGTCAACGAGGCGACGCCGTCGGCGCTGGCCGCGGACGGCCAGTCGTTCAACGACTGCGCCTACGCTCAGACCTGCGCGGCGCCGTAGGCCGGGCTACCGGCGGGCTGGACGTCACGACGGGTGACGGTCAGGAAGGCGACCAGGCAGACGATCGCGAGGGTCAGGACCAGCGCGACGGTGCCGTCACCCCAGCCCAGCCCGCCGGCTGCTTTGGGCTTGCCCATCCAGTCGGCGAACGAGGCCCCGAACGGCCGCGTGGCCACGTAGGCAACCCAGAAGGAGAGAATCGGGTTCCAGCCCAGGCGCCAGTATCCGAGCGCGGGAACCGCGATCACGCCGGCGAACAGCAGGCCGGAGGCGAGGTAACCGAGATTGAAGGTGACCGCGGTCAGATCTCCCACTGCGGTGCCCATCGCGAACGTCGCCACCACGGCGGCCCAGTAGAACGCCTCGCGGCGGTCGGTGTCGATGCTGTGGATCGAGAGGGTCTTCTCGGTCCTCTGCCAGCTGACGAACACCGCCAGGAGCACGACGCCGTAGAGCACGCTCGAGGCGATGTAGGGCACGCCGAACCCGACGTGCAGCACGTCCGCCGCCATCGTTCCGAACACGCCGACGCCGACCACCGCCAGCCAGTACGCCCAGGCGACGTAGCGCTGACGCGAGAACTGGATGGCCAGCGCGGCCAGGAAGCCCACGAAGCCCAGCACGACGGCCAGCTGCGGGGCCATCGCATGGACCAGGTAATCCGACGTCGACTCGCCCATCGCGGTCGACAGGGCCTTGATGGCCCAGAAGTAGACGGTGAGCTCGGGGACTCGGCGGGCACCTTGCACGGTTAGCCGACCGAGCCGGCCGAGCGTGGTGCCGGCGGGCGTTCGTGGCATGGTCGCTCCTCAGCGCGTATGACGGTCGGGTCCCGAACGGACCTTAGACCAGGAACGACGACGCCCGGAGCGTGCTTGCAGCTCACGGCATGAGCATTCGCTCATGCGGGCCCGCGTGCCTCCATGTAGTCCCGGCCCAGGCGCTTGGGCGCCTGGCAGAGCCACGCCTCGGCGATCAATTCCTCCAGTTCGTCCAGCGCGATCCGCTCCAGACGCACCAGCACCGCGGCGTAGCCGTCGAAGTGCGGCGTGGTGAAGTACACGTCGGGATCGTCGGCGAGCAGCGCGTCCTTGGCCCCGAGGTGCTCGACCCGGACGCCCAGGATCGGCCCGTCCGGCGCCACATCGCCCAGTGCGCGCAGATCGGCCGCGCGCAGCGGGCGCTCCCACACAAACGGCTTGTTCCGCACCCGCCAGGAGGCGTTACCCCACTGCGGGCGCTCGCTGGTCTCGGGGAGCGCCAGCGCGATCCGCCTGACGTCGTCGAAGTCAGCCATTCAGCACCGACTCGTCGGGCGCGGAGCGCGCCGGGCGCGCCCACACCCCGCGCTCCTGGAGCACCTCGACCTGGCGCCGCGTCACCTGCTCGCGGTATTCGGCGTGGGTGAACGGGCTCCGCTCCAGGTACAGGTTCTTGGGGTAGATCGGCTGCTCGTAGATGAGCTGGTACTGCTCGGTGGTCAGATCCTTCATCCAGTTGTCCCACTGCGCGGTCTGGCGGAAGTGGCGGAGCGCCTCGATCTCGATCGTGCCGGCGATCCAGGTCGAGCCGGCGCCGTAAGGCACCTCGGTGACCACCTGGCCGCGGTAGTCCACGATCTGGGACCCGCCCGAGAACGTGTCGATCGGCACAGTCGAGTCCTTGTCCAGGTAATAGGTGCCGAGGTTCATCCCGATCACGTACATGTTGTTGTCGAGCGCCCGGGCTCGGTTCTGGATCGAGAACATGCCGCTCATCACGCCGGGAGCCGGATAGGGGCCGCGATAGGCGATCTCGCACCCGTTCATCGCGAGGCCGCGCGCGTTCTCGGGGTAGGAGGCCTCGTTGGCCATCATGATCCCGATCCGCCCGATCTCGGTGTCCGCGACCGGATAGAACGAGTCCAGGCTCCGCCCGTAGAGCTCGAGCCAGCGATCCCACACGTTGTGCGGAGTCACCGAGTGCTCGACCGGCAGCAGCGGCACCACCTTGTGGTGCTTGAGGATCACGGTCCCGTCCTCGGGCTCGATCACGAACCCGACGTTGAAGAAGCGGCCGGGGAACTCGGGATGCCGGGTCTTGGCCTGCGCGATCACGTACGCGTTCCACTGCTGCGCGAGCCGGCCCAGGTAGTCGGTCTCGGGACCCGGGATGTCGATCGCGCACTCGCGCGCGTACGTCTCGTGGTCGAGGTCGAGCACCTCGTCGGTGAAGCCCTGGAGGCCTCCTTCGGGGATGCAGATCAGCCGCACCGGCAGGTCCATGCTGGACAGCCAGGACGCGGCCTTGACCATGTGTGAGATGTGCTCGAGATTCCAGGCGATCTCCTCGCGCCGGCGGATCCCGCGCATCGTCTGGATCAATCCAACAGCCTGGTACGGCTCGATCATCGCGACCCTCCTCCAGAACGCTAAGTCAGCGATCCGACTCTAACCGCCCGGTTCGCTCCACCACGATGATCGCCATGTCGTCGACCTGGGGCCCCAGGGCGAACTCGCCGACCGCCCGCTCGATCCTCGCCACCATGTCCGCCGCGCCCTCGCCGTCGCGCAACGTCGCGACCAGGCGCTCCTCGCCGAAGCGCTCCTCCTCGCCCACCGTGTCGATCACTCCATCGGTGTAGAGCACCAGCAGGTCGCCCGCGGCCAGCTCGGTCGTATCCGCCTCCCATCCTCCGTGCTCGTAGGCGCCCAGGAACGGGGCGAATACGCCCACCGGGATCGGCGTTCCGGCGCGCACGCGGAAGGCCGGCGGATGCCCCGCGAGCACGACCTCGGCCCGGGCCGTCCCGCCCTGTGAGCGCAGCATCACGCAGCACACGCTGACCAGCGACAGCCCCTCCCGCTCGCGCAGCGCGTCGTTGAGATGCTCGAACGCGGCGATCGGATCCCCGAGCAGCCGGCCGGCGGTGCGCAGCGTGTAACGCGAGAGCGAGGTCAGCGCCGCGGCCTCCGCTCCCCGCCCGGCCACGTCCCCGACCAGCACCATCCAGCCGCCCGGAACCTCGAATGCGTCGTAGAAGTCGCCACCGACGTCGTTCTGCTCACCGGCCGCCTGGTAGGCGCCGGCCAGCCGGAAGCCCGAGATATCGGGCAGCTCCGGCGGGAGCAGGCTGCGCTGCAGGGTGCTCGCGATCAGCGAGCGCTCGCGGTACAGGCGGGCGTTCTCGACCGCGATGGCCACGCGGTGGCCGAGCTCGCGGGCCAGCGTCACATCCGCCTGGTCGAAGCGGCGACCCGACTGAGCCATGCACAGGGTCAGTACGCCGATCGGTGGCTGCCCGGGGGCGGCCAGCGGCACCACGATGAGCGACCCAAGCCCCAGCTTGCGCACGAGCTTAAGCAGCTCCCCCTCGACGCCCGCCCGGGCCAGCAGCGCGTCGTCCAGGTGGGCGACGACCCGCGCGCGCCGCCGTGCGATCACCGCCGCCGTCGCGCGGTTCTCGCCAAGGCGTGCGGCGAGTGCCTCGGCCACCTCGCGCCCCAGCGCCAACCTCCCGCGGTCGGCATGGGCGAGCGCCACGAGCTCGAGGCCACCATCATCGCCCCACATCGCCAGCGCGCACCAGTCGGCCAGACCAGGAACCGCGAGCTTGGCCACCTGCTGCAGGGTCTGCTCGTAGTCGAGCGAGTAGGACAGCGCCTGGCCGGCCTCGGCCAGCAGGCGCTGGGCCAGCTCGGCCCGCTTGACCTCGGTCAAATCCTCGATCACGCTGATCACGATCGACAGGGCCCCGTCGGCGTCGAACACCGGCGTGGCCTTGTGGAGCAACCAGCGCTCCGCGCCGGTCGAGCGGACCACGTTGCGCACCAGCAGCGGCCGGGCCGATTCCCCGCGCGCGGCGCGCGCCGAGGGCAGTTCGTCCAGGCTGATCTCATGTCCTTGCTCGTCGAACACGTCGTACAGAGCCATGAGCTGCTTGGATCCCAGGGCCAACACGTCCTCGGCCGAGCCGAGACCGAGCAGCCGCGCCGCCGCCTCGTTGGCGAACACGAGCGGTCCGGTGGCGTCCCGGACCAGCACCGCCTCGGCCAGATTCGTCAGCGTCGCCTCGAGTCGCTGCTCGAGCCCGCTCACCACGGCCGACAGCCCGGCGTTGTCGAGCGCGAGCGCGAGGCGGGCCGAGAGCATCTCGGCGAAGCGCAGATCTTCAGGGCCGTAGTCGCGACCGGACGTGCCGACGCCGCAGGCCAGCGCACCCACGATGCGCCCTCGCGCCACGAGCGGCACGTCCACCATCGAGCGCAGCTCGAGCGCCCGCAGCAACTCGTAGTCCGCCTCGTCAGCGGCGATCGCCCGCAGATGCACGTCGGCCATCCGCTCGATGAGCTGGCCTTGGCCGCTGGACAGCGCCCGCGGTAGGCCGACCGGAGCCTCGGGCACCGGGCGGCGCTGCAGCAGGCCCCGCTCGAGCCCGTCGCGGCCCGGCCCCTGCACCCGCGAGCCGATACGAGTGAGCTCACCGTTGGGCGAGATCGTGTCGAGCGTGGCCACGTCGGCGAACGAGGGCACGACGTACTCGAGCAGACGCGCCACGGTCTCTCCAAGAAGCACATTGGCGTCGGTGATCTCGTCGATCGAGGCCAGCAGCGAGAGTCGGTCGTGCTCGGCGCTCGGGCTCAATCACCACCACCGCCGGTCGGCTGCGTCGGCGTTTCGACGAACAGCTCGTGGTCGCCGGCCAGACCGGCGATCTCGAACAGGCGTCGCATCCGCGCGGACCCGCGAACCACCGCGAAGCGGTAGCCGCCCTGGGCGGCCCTTTGCTGCTCCGCGATGATCAGCCGCAGCCCCGAGGTGTCCATGAACCCCACCTCGCGCAGGTCGAGGATCAGCCATCTGGCGCCGGCGCGTGCGTCGTCGAGCGCCGCGGAGGCCTTGGCCAGGGTTGAGAGGTCGATGTCGCCTCGCGCCGCCACCACCGCGGCGTCGCCTTCTCGCCGAACCTCCATACGCAGATAACTGGACGGTGTCACGCTCCCTCCCCCGGGAGGCGAATCCTCAGCCTACTGGCTCCAGGTCCAGGGCCCCGCGCAGCGCGGTGAGGTCACCAGCGCCGAACACGACCCGATTGCGGGTCGCCACGTAGACCAGGTCGAGATCGACTCCGGCCCCGGCGATCCGCCGAGTCAGGTCGGCCAGCACGCCGGGCCGATCCTCGACGTCGACCACCACCACCTCGCGCTCGCGCGACACCGCCAGGTGCGAGATGGCCAGCGAGTGCCTGGCCGCTCCCGGGTGGGGGACAAGGATGTGCAGCTCCGCCCGCTCGCCCGTCCCGATGCACGTGGCCGCGGCGATGTTCACGCCGGCATCGCTGATTGCTGCAGCTACTTGTGCCAGTGCGCCGGGGCTGTTCTCGATGTCGATGACCAGGTCGTACGCCATGCGGTTCCGTGCGGGGGGCAGCCTACTAGCCGACGCGCGGCCGATGCCAGTGGCCTCGAACATCCGGCCACCTCTCGCACCGTCTACCTTCCACTCGGATGCCTGCCGCCTACGACCACGTGGTGTGGATCGTGATGGAGAACCACTCGCTGGACCAGATCATCGGCTCCTCCGACGCGCCGTACCTCAACCAGCTCGCGGCCCAGCACGGACTCGCCGCGGAGTTCTACGCCGAGTCGCACCCGAGCCTGCCCAACTACATCGCGATGACTTCAGGCTCGACCCAGGGAATCGCCGACGACGACGGTCCCGCCAGCCATCCCCTGAACGTACCCAGCATCTTCAGCCTGCTGCCCGCGGGCGGCTCGCGCTCTCTGCTCGAGTCGATGCCGGGCAACTGCGTGCGCTCGGACTCGGGCGACTATGCGGTCCGCCACAACCCGCAGGCCTACTACGTGAACCTCGGCGGCGACTGCGCTCAGGACAACGTCCCCCTGGCCGACCCGCCCGACCTCTCGGCGCGCTTCACATTCGTCACGCCCAACCTGATCCACGACATGCACAACGGCACCGTGGCCGACGGCGACACCTGGCTGTCCACGTTCATGCCCAAGGTGCTCTCGAGCGAGGAGTACGCGGGCGGGCGGGCCGCGGTGTTCATCACCTGGGACGAGGACGATCTGCTGAGTGCGAACCGGATCCCCACGCTGGTGATCGCGCCGTCGGTGCCGGCGGGCACCCGGGTCACCGCCCGGCTCGACCACTACGCGATGCTTCGCGCCACCCAGGAGATGCTGGGCGTCGAGCCGCTCCTCGGCGCCGCGGCCACCGCGGCCGACATGCGGACGCCCTTCAACCTCTGAGGACGCTCGCCGACGGGTCATAACTACGGACTCGCCGCGCCGGCCGAGGTGAACCCGGATTCAGAGCCGTATATGGGTCATAAGCCCGGGCTCGGCGAGCGCAAATCGGCGAGTGCGGCGTTATGACCCACGCACGCCGCTCCTTATCTCGAGGGCGGGCGATCTTCGTCAACCACCAGCGCCGCCAGGGAGTCGTGCTCCTCGCGACACGCCGGGCAGCCCTCGAGGTGGGCCCGCAGCCCGGGGATCGCGGCATCGGCGTCGAGCCCGGCGAGCTCGAGCTCGACGAACTCGTCGAGCCGGTCGAAGCACTCCTCGCAACCGACCTCCCACTCGGCCGGCCCGAGCAGCCGCTCGAGGCGCTGGTCGTGCTGATCGCTCATCTTTCCTCCTGTAGCGCCACGCCGACCGCATAGCCCCGGGCGGCAAGCTCGCCACGAAGCTTCCGGCGCGCGTCGTGAAGGGTCTTATACAGGGCGCCGCGCGTGGTCCCGAGCCGCTCGGCCAGCACGTCGATCGGCACCTGGCCAAGGGCCAGCGCCACGAACACCGTGCGCTGGTGGGGCGTGAGCGCGCCGTCGATCGCCGAGCGCAGCGCGCGCACGAGCTCGTCGGTCTCGAGCTGGGCCTGAGCCGACGCCGCACGATCGGCAAACTCCGGCCAGATCTCGGGGTCGAGCACGACCTCGCGTCCCTGCCAGGCTCGGCGGCGCAGCCTCACGCCAGCCTCGAGCAACGCGAACTTGTAGGCCCACGTGGTGAACCGGCTGGCGCCCCGATACTGATCGAGCTTGGCCAGCACGGCCATCAACGCGTCGTCGGCCGCCTGGAGCGCGATGTCCTCGAGCTCCTCCCCGCGCACGTGGCTGAGCGCCGCCGGCCGCCGGCGCAGCTCGAAGCGAGCCGCGCGCAGCAGCAGCGCGTGCAGATCTCGGGTCGCCTGCTCGCGAACCGCGCCCTGCGCCCGCAGCGCCTCCAGCCACGCCTCCGAGCTACGCGCACCACTGTCCCCCATGCGCAGGCCAGAATAGACGGCGGCTGTGCCCATCATCGAAGCCCTTAGCGCCGGCGCGCCCCCGCTTCTTACCCGCGGCGTCCGCGCAATGACCAAAGCCGACGGCTTCCGCCACCGACCGGGTACCTGAAATCCCATGAAGCCGATCGCCACCAACCGGCGCCGATGCCGGCGCTAGCGCTCGTTATCGCGGTCCTGGCCATCGCCGTGGGAGCAGTCGCGATCGTCGCCGCCCACCACCGGCGCACCCCGCCGGAGCTGCGCGGCGATTGGTGGACGCCGTTCGAGCGCGAGTTCCGCGCCTTCGCCCGCCAGCAGGCGGCCAGCCGGGACCGCGAGCGCCGCCGTCACCGCGGCGAGCGCGCGTAGCGCTCCTCCGGCCGCGCCACCGCCGGACCGTTCGGACCCTCCCGGAGCGCCATCTGGACGACCTGGGCCAGGTGCAGGGCGCCGCGCTCCGACCCATGCTCGATCTGCGATCGACAGCTGAAGCCGTCGGTGAGGATCAACGTGTGCGGCGAAGCCTCCCGGACCCGCGGCAGCAGCATCCGCTCGCCGGCCTTGACCGAAACCTCGTAGCGCTCGCCGCGCTCGTAGCCGAACGAGCCGGCCAGGCCGCAGCAGCCGTCGTCGAGCACCTCGTAGTCGAGCCCCAGTCGGTCGAGCACAGCGCGATCGCAGTCGGTGTCGCTGGTGGCGCGCTGGTGGCAGTGAAGGTGAACCAGCGCCCCGCGCTCGAGCCGCGGCATGTCCCAATCCCCGGCGTGCAACGCCAGGAACTCGCCGAGCGTGTAGGTCTGAGCGGCTAGTCGCTTGGCGTCCTCGTCATCGGGCAGCATGTTGGTCAGCTCGTTGCGGAACACCGCGCCGCAACTAGGCTCCAGGGCCACCACCGGGGTTCCCGCCCGGATCTCGTCCCGGAGCCCGTCCAGGACGCCATCAAGCAGCCGGCGGGCCAGGCGCAGCATCCCGTAGTCGTACAGCGGTCGGCCGCAACACAGAGAACCCGCGGGCACTACGACCTCGTAGCCCGCCGCCTCGAGCACCTCGACCGCCGCCACCGCCACCTCGGGATGGAAGTGATCGTTGAAGGTGTCAGGCCACAGCAGCACCCTGCGCACCGGCCCACCGTTCGAACCGTGCGGCGCCGGCGCATATCGCTCGCGCCACCAGCGCGTGAACGTCTTGGGCGCGAACGCCGGCATCGAGCGTTCCGGCGCGACCCCCGCCGCCCGCTTGGCGAGGCCCGCGAACGGCCACCGATGCGTCAATAGATTGGCCAGCCGCGGCGCCCGCGAAGCCAGCCGGGCCTCCCACCGGATCAGGCCGAGCACATACGCCTGGCGGGGGCGCACCCGGTGCGCGTAGTAGTGCGAGAGAAACTCGGCCTTGTAGCTCGCCATGTCGACCCGAACGGGGCACTCGTGCAGGCAGCCCTTGCAGGCCAGGCACAGGTCCAGCGCCTCCTTGACCTCCTCGTTGCGCCAGCCGCCCGCGACCGGGGAGTCCTCTCGCATCATCTCGAACAGCAGCCGGGCGCGTCCGCGGGTCGAATGCTTCTCCTCGAGCGTCACCTGATAGCTCGGGCACATCACAGCTTCCTGGTCGCGGCAGGCGCCCACACCGAAGCAGCGCTCGGCCGCGGCGGCGAAGCTACCGTCATCGCCGGGGAAGCGGAACGCGGTGTTGACCGCCCGCGTGCTGTACCCCGGGTCCATTCGCAAATGCGTATCGAGCGGATAGGGATCGACCACCTTGCCCGGGTTCATTCGCCCGTCGGGATCCCAGATCGCCTTGAACTCGCCAAACGCGCCCACCAGCTCGGCGCCGAACATCTTCGGCAGGAGCTCGGCCCTGGCCTGGCCATCTCCGTGCTCACCACTCAGGGACCCGCCGTACGACGCGACCAGGTCACCAGCGTCCTCCATGAACGCCCGGTAGTTCCGCAGGCCCGATGCGGTCAGGAAGTCCCAGTCGATACGGGAGTGCACGCAGCCGTGCCCGACGTGGCCGAACAGGCATGAGATGCGCCGGCCGTGCTTGGCGCACAGCGCTTCGAGATCCCGCAGGTAGTCGCCGATCCGCTCAGGGGCGACCGCCGCGTCCTCCCAGGATGGCCACCCGGGGTGCTCGCCGGGGATCTTGCTGTGCCCGACCCCGCCCTCGCGAATCTCCCACACCTCGGCGATCTCGGCGGAGTCCTCGTAGAGCTTGACGCCGAGCTGCGGACCGCCGGCGCCGCCTCGGACGGCGTGGCAGAACCGCTCAGCCTGCTCGTCGACCTCCTCTTCAGAATCCGCTCCGAACTCGACCAGCAGCCAGGCATCCCCGTCCGGGAGCAGATCCGTCCGGCGCTTGCGCCCCAGCCGCTCCTCGTTGCGCACGAGCCTACGGTCGAACATCTCCAGGGCGATCGGCCCGTACTCGATTACCTCCACGACCTGGTCTGCGGCCAGCGCGCCGTCCTCGTAGCCCACCAGCACGAGAGAGCGGCACTGCGGGCTCGGGATCAGCTTGCAGCGAGCCTCGAGCACGAGACCGCAGGTCGCCTCGGTGCCGACCATCGCCGCGGCCAGGTTGAAGCCGTGCTCGGGCAGGAGACGATCCAGGTTGTAGCCCGAGATGCGGCGCGGGATCTGCGGGTAGCGCTCCCGGATCAGCTCGGCGTAGCGATCGCGCAGGTCGCGTAGCCCAGCGTAGATCTCGCCCACCCGTCCAGCGGCCTGAACAATCCGATCTAGTTCGTCGTCATCGACCCGGCTCGGCAACACAAGCCGCGTGCCGTCATAGAGCAGTACGTCGAGCGACTCCACGTTGTCCGCGGTGACGCCCGCCATGATCGAGTGGGTCCCGCATGAGTTGTTGCCGATCATCCCGCCGAGCGTGCAGCGGCTGTGGGTGGCCGGATCGGGCCCGAACGTCAAACCGTGCTCCTCGGCCGCGTCACGGAGTCGGTCGAGCACCAGGCCGGGCTGGACGCGGGCAAAGCGCCGCTCGGGGTCGAGCTCGATGATTTCGTGCATGTACTTGGAGAAGTCGAACAGCACGACCTCGTTCACGGTCTGACCGGCCAGGCCGGTCCCGCATCCGCGGGCCCCGATCGGCGCGCCGAAGCGGCGGCAGACCTCCACCGCCAACACCACGTCCGACGCCGAGCGCGGGATCACCACTCCGACCGGGACCTGGCGGTGCACCGAGGCGTCGTTGGCGTACAGCGCCCGGCTGCCGGGCGAGAAGCGGACCTCGCCGCGGATCGCGCCGGCTAGCTCGCGGGCCAGCCCGCGCGCGTCGAGCTCAGTCATGGTGGCCATTGCCACCGCCCGGCAGTTTCTCCTTGGCCCTCGCCAGCACGCCTGCGGGCGAGCTGGCGTACTCCATCTCCCGGGCCAGCACGCGGGACATGGTCAGCGCGATCTGCTCGCGGTTGGGCTGGCCCTGGGCGAGTCCCCAGGCGAAGCCCTTGGCGTGCTCGGGGTTGATCGTCGGCGTCATCGGCATGTCGTGCGGGTCGACCACCGCCTCGATCAGCGCGGGTCCGTCGAGCCGCAAAGCCTCCTCCAGCTGGTTCCCCGCCGTGGCCGGGTCATCGATCCGGACGCCCCGCAGCCCGCACGCCTCGGCCACCTTGACGAAATCGACCGGGGCGAGCTCGACGCCGTACTGCGGGTTGCCAAGGAAGGCCATCTGCTCCCACTTGATCAGCCCGAGCACGTCGTTGCGCATCACCACCACCTTCACCGGCAGCTCATGCTGGGCCAGCGTGGCGAGCTCGCCCATCATCATGGTCAGCGAGCCGTCGCCGGTCAGGGCCACCACCTGCCGATCCGGATAGGCGGTCTGCGCGCCGATCGCGTAAGGCAGCGCGGCCATCATCGAGCACATCGTGCCGCTGAACGAGAACAGCTGACCGCGACGCAACTCGGTGCGCGCCGCCCACGTGGTGACCGTCCCCGAGTCGCCGCACAGGATCGCGCGGTCGGCCATGGCCCGCGAGAGGTGGTATGGGATCGCGTCCGGCTTGATCGGCTGCCCCTCCACCGGCTCGGCGCGCTGCGCGGCTAGTGCCCGCCAATCCTTCATCTCCGCCTGGGCCCGCTCCAAGAACGAACGGTCGGCGCGATGCTCCACGAGCGGCTCGAGCTCAGCCAGGGTCAATCGAGCATCTCCGCACAGCCCGACCTCGACCGGATAGCGCAGACCGATCCGCTCCGGACGGTCGTCGATCTGGACTCCGACCGCGGAGCCGGGCTCGGGCAGGAACTCGATGTACGGGCTCGAGCTCCCCACGATCAGGATCGCGTCGCAGCCCTTGAGCGCGTTCTGGGCGGGCCGGGTTCCCACCATCGCGTAGCCGCCCAGGCAGTACGGGCTGTCGTCGGGGACGGCGTCCTTGCCGAGCATCGCCTTGACGATCGGGGCGCCGAGCCTCTCGGCCACCCGCTCGACCTCCTCGCCCGCCCCGCGCGCCCCGGCTCCGATGAAGATCAGCGGCTTCGCGGCCCCGGACAAGACACGCGCCGCCTGCTCCACCCGCTCGCGCGGCGGTAGCCGTCGCCCATCCAGGGCGGCCACCGCACTGTGGCCCTCGACGTTCTTGATCGAGCGGTCGCCGGTCACCGCCTCGCCCGACTGGATGTCGATCGGAAAGGCGATGGCCGCCGGGCCGCGGGCGCCGATGGCCGAGCGCACCGCCATGTCGACTACGTTCAGCACATGCGCCTCGCCCATGATCCGCTGGCTGTACACGCAGGCGTCGTTCAGCGCGAAGTCGTGGTTGATGTCCTGCAGGTAATGGGTGCCTATCACGTCGTGGTAGGTCATGCCGGTGATCGCCACGACCGGCGACTGGTCGATCCGCGCGTCGTAGAGCCCGTTCATCAGATGCACCGCGCCCGGGGCGGCGGTGGACAGGCAGGCGGCCGGGCGACCGGTGAACTTGCCGTACGCGCAAGCCGCCAGCGCCGCGGTCTCCTCATGACGCACGTGCACGAAGCGGATCTGATCCTCGTGGGTGCGCAGCGACTCCATCACGCCGTTGATGCCATCCCCGGGCAGGCCGAAGACGGTGTCGATGCCCCATTCGATCAAGCGCTCGACCAGTTGGTCAGATGCGGTGTGGCTGCGCGCCATGCTCACGCTCCTCGTTCTCGTTCCAGGCTCAAACACACTTCCGCTACCCAGGCCACGACGTGCGGCGCGGCCGCGTGTCCGCGTGCGAACGTTTCTGGGGGCCTCGCCACACGGGAAGCTGCGAATGGGGTATCCCCCCGGACACAGTGGTGTCCGTACAGCGACTCTCGGTCCGGGCGTTACTCGACGACTCACCGGCCGCCCTCACCCATGCCGAGAGGCAGGCGGCTGCCGGTGACGAATCGTGGGAGCAATGGGTGGCGGAGTACCAGCGAGGCGATGCGCTGATCGTGCGCCTGGAGCTCACGCTCGAGGTGTCCGACGACACCGGGGAGGTCCTCACCGCCTCCCGGGACGGGTTCTTCGTCGAGAACCACGTCCACGCCCCCAAGCTCGAGCAGCAGATCGCCGAGCTCGCGTCCGGCGATCTCACCGAGCTGGCCGCGGAGTTCGCCGAGCGCGGGCATGACATCGACCTGCGCGAGCTCGGCACGATGTACGTACACGTCGAGCTCGCCCCGGAGTTGCGCCGGCGCGTCGAGGAGCGAGCCGCGGCGACCTGACCCCGAGGCGCCCGGCGCCCCGCCGGCGACGAGTGCCGCCGGCGAGGCTCATCGACCGGGCGAGACGAGTGAGACCGTCTACTGGCCCTGCTTGACCCCCGGCTCGCCCAGCGCGAACTGGATCGGATAGGTGTGAGTGCCACCCGGCACATCGGCCTCGCTCCGGTACTTGCCCGTCGGAAGGACCACCCGCCCGAACGTGCTGGCCAGCATCATCGCGCTGGCGGTGTAGAAGGCGGTGAACGCCGACGCCATGGTCACATAGCCGCCGACCTTCTCCCAGCCACTGCCGCCCAGGATGTAGAAAACGCCGAGCAGCGCGGCGCCCACCCACAGCGGGGCGAGCACCGACGTCAAAGCCAGGCTCTCGGCCAGCGACGCGATCATGCCGATCAGCGTGATCGCGGCCAGCGCGAAGAACCAGTAGCCGAGCTCGGGAACCGCGGCGTGAGGCGCCGGCGCGGGGATCAGCTTCAAGGCGATCATGAAGTTGAGGAACCCGTAGCCGAGCCAGAACGCGGCCCAGATGCCATGGATCGCCGTGGCCAGTGCGTCGCGCGCCTTGAACGCGAACAGCGCAGCCGCGCCCTGGGCGATTCCCCCCGCCGCGACCGCGAACGGAAAGATCAACAGCGGCGAAGTCGCCGTCCCGTACCACCCGACGAGATTGGCGGTGACCATGAAGGTTCCCGCCGCGAACCCATACAGCCCCAGGATCGACGGCGCGGCGATCGGCTGCAGGAACACCCGTGCGTGATCGCGCCATTCGCGGAACTCGCCGCTGGCGCCGTTGGCGGCGCCGCGCGTTGCCGCTGGTGTGGTTGTGCTCATTGCGAACCTCCTGTGAAAAAGTGCTTGTACCCGAATTGGGTCCACCAACCGGCTTACCCATGCGGGAGTGAGTAACCGGTCCCCGGCAGGGCAATCCGTTTGTCGTGTGACACCCTTACTGACGGAGTGTCGGCGCAGTGACAGTCCGCACAGAGTGAAAATGTAAGTCCGCTTACATTTCCCTGGTAGCTCGTGGAGACCGTTCGCGCACCTCTCGGAGCGCCGCGGGCGGGGTGCCCAGCAGGAGCCAGCGCGAGCGCGGCAGCGAGCGCAGACAACCCGCCTCAGCCAGACGCCTGAGCGCCGTGGTTACCGAGGGTCGGCGCGCGCCGGTCACCGCGGCCAGCAGCTCGTGCGTCAGCCTCACGTCGAGGCGCACTCCTTCCGAGGTCACCGTGCCCCAGCGATCGGCGAAATGCCAGAGCACGCTGAGCAGGCGGTCATCGACCCGGCGGAGTCCGCACACCGCGAGGTGGAAGGCCAGCCAATGCGTTCGCTGCATCAGCCGCCGGGCGATCGCGGCCTGGATCTCGGGCCAGCGCGCCGCTCGCTCGCAGAAGCCGCGGTCGAGGACCGCCACCGTCACCGACTGGACGAGGTCCCAGTCGATCTCGGTCGCCACCGACTGCTCCTGGCCGATCCGCAGCCATGGCTGGATCAGGTCCCCCGGCCCGAGCAACTCGGCGCACGTGTAGTCGCCGACGGTGACCTCGCGGGCCAACAGGCCCTCGATCACGAGCAGACCGAGGCTGGCGGTCCCGTCGAAGTCGTCGGGACCCACCGCCCACGGCCCGGCCGGGTAGACGATCACCTCAGCCAGGACCTGCCCGCGGGCCAGCGCGAGCTGCGGCTGAGTCAGATCCTCGGCCAGGTCGGGATCGCGGTCGAGGAGCGCGATCCGCCCTCCGCCCCACCCGACGTCGGTTTCTCGCTCGCGCTGCGCCATCCGACTCTCGCCGGCTTGTTACCCATGCGCAGCGTCCGTGACGCGGGCGGTGCCGGTGGCTAAGGGCTCACGACCCTAAGCCTCGAGGCCGCTCTGACGGGCCAGCGAGGAGAGCATGGCCGGCGGCGAGCCACGCAGCAGCCAGGTGCGGCGCGCCGTCCGCGAGATCTGGCCCTGCTCCTCCAGACGGATCACCGCGGTGCTCACCGACGGCCGCTGCGCCGCCACGATGTCGGCCAGTTGCGAATGGCTGATGGGGAGATCTAGAACGATCCCCTCGCGCGTCATGCGCCCGAACCGGTAGGCAAGCTCCCACAACGTCACCTCGACCCGCTCCTCGATCCGCGGCAGCGCGTTGATCGCCGACTGCAAGCTCAGCCTTCTCGAGCGGTCGATGCAACGCTGGACCAGGGCGGCATGGACCTCGGGCCAGCGAGCGGTCCGCAGCGCGAAGCGCCGATCCAGCAGCGCGACCCGCGCCCGTGCTACCACCGAAGAGGTGAGCACCGACAGCGTGCTCAGTTCCGAGCCGGTCTTCACCCACGGGCTGACCACATCACCCGGGCCCAGCAGCTCGATGTGTGAGCGACTCCCGGCGTCGATCCGGATCAGGATGAGGCCGTGGAAAATCAGGGCTCCGAAGCTCCCGGGCTCGGGCGGAGGCTCAAACTGCCATGGGCCGCGGTCGAACTCGAATACCGGCGCGCTGGAGGAGCCCGTGGCCAGCTGCCACTGCTCGGGCGGTACACCCACGCCAAGATCAGGGTCGACCTCGAGAACCCGCACGGCCCGTGATGTCGTCGCAGATCGCGTAGCGCCAGCCTGATCGCGCTCAATCAGCACGTTATCCAGGGTTCGCTATCCGCGCGCCTAGACACATCTCACTTTCTACGTTAGCCAACCGGACCTGTCAACCGTAGTGCTCTGACAAACGGTGCCACATCTGCGCGTTCGAGCGTCCCGGCGCGAACGCCCCGCGAGCCCTGCCCGAATTGGCCGGGTACGCGATCAGTGTCAGTCGTCAAGGAGGTACATCGATGTCGAAGATGCTCAACCTAATTCACCGCTCAGTGAGCGCCGGCAGCGAGTCCAGCGGTGTCCCCGGGTCCGCCAGGGCCCGGGGATCGACCGGCCGTCGCGAGCGGATCAGCTCCTGGACCTGCGGGTTGACATCCCACACGTTGACGTTCATCCCGGCGCACACCCTCTCGTCGCACAGCCAGAAGGCGATGAACCCCTCGCCCGCACCCGGATCGCCGCGGAACACGACCTGGTCCCAGCTCTGCGCGTATCCCGAGTACTCCATTCCCACGTCGTACTGGTCGGAGAAGAAGTACGGGATGCGCTCGTAGCTGACGTCCTCGCCCAGCATCGAACGCGCCGCGGCCGGACCCTGGTTCAAGGCGTTGGCCCAGTGCTCGACCCTGATCCTGCGCTCGTGAAACGGATGCCAGGCGTTCGCGACATCGCCGGCCGCGTAGATGTTCGGCACCGAGCTCGCCAGATGTTCGTCGACCACCACGCCGTTGTCGACCACGAGGCCGGCGTCACGGGCCAGTTCGCTGCGCGGCGCCACGCCCACCCCGACGACAGCGAAGTCGCACTCGACTTGCGCGCCGTCGCTCAGCCGCAGTCGCGCCACCGCGCTGTCTCCCTCAAAGCCCTCGACGCCGCACCCGAGGCGCATCTCGACCCCGTGCTGTATGTGCACGTCGCGGTAGAACGACCCGACCTCCGGCCCGAAGATCCGCTCGTTCGGGAGCGCCAGCGGATCGATCAGGGTCACCTCGAGCCCGCGCTGGCGCGCCGAGGCGGCGAACTCGCTCCCGATCCAGCCCGCCCCGACCACGGCCACCCGGCCCTCGCCCGCGTCGAGCCGCGCTCGCAGCGCATCGCAATCGGCGAACGTGCGCAGGTAGTGGATGCCGTCGAGCTCCGCGCCCGGCAGCGGGAGGCGTCGCGGCTCGGCCCCGGTGGTCAGGAGCAGCCGGTCATACGCGAGCTCGTGATTGTCCTCTAGCAGCACTCTCGACGCGCCCGGGTCGATCGCGGCCACCGCCCGGCCGCCCAGCAGCTCAATCTCGTGCTCCTCGTAGAAGCCGGCGGGATGGACGTAGGCCTTCTCGCGCTCCGATTCCCCGCGCAGGTAGTCCTTGCTCAGCGGAGGTCTCTCGTAAGGCCGTTCGGGTTCGGAGCCGATCAGCACGACGCGTCCGTCGAACCCGCGCTCGCGGAGCTCCTGGGCCGCCTTGGCCCCGGCCAGCCCGGCGCCGACGATCACGAAGGTCTGCTTGCTCATCTCGTTCGCTCTCCTATCTCGGAATCACCATCAAGCGGCGCCAGGATGCGCGCCGCCAGGTGCGGCGGACAGCCGCGATCGACCAGCGAAAGCAGTCGGTGCAGATCGATGCGATCCGCCCGCGCCAGCCGCCCGGCAAGATCGTCCGGGAATCCGGCGCTGAGCAGCCGGCGGGTGCGCCACCGCACCCACTGCGCTCGATCGTCCACGCGCCGGCCATCGATGCTCATGAACGGTTAGCTGCGCGGAAGTGCTATTTCTTACGGGGATGGCGCGGTTCCGGATCCAGCCCCACGTCCGACTCCAGGAGTGGGTGGCCGAGGAGAACGGGTTCTTCGGCAACGAGGGGCTCGACTACGAGTTCGAGACGCAGGGGCTGGCGGGCGGCTCGCTCACCACCTCGTCGGTCAAGCCGGCGGATGCCGCACCGGTCCAGGCGCGCAGCGGCGCGTTCGAGGACATGACAAGGACCCACCCACCCCGCACCTGCGACGTGTCGGGCGCCTGTCATTGGGCCGTGAATGCGGCCGCCAGCACCAGTCACGGCCGGATGTGGGGCAAGGCCTACTCGATGTGCACCTCGGGCATCTTCGTGGCGCCGGAGTCAGAGCTGCAGCGGCCCGAGGACCTGGCCGGCGTCCCGGTCGGCGTCGGCTACCACTCGGGGAGCCACTACTCGGCGATCCAGGGCCTCGAGCCGTTTCTCGCGCGCGAGCAGATCGAGCTGAGCTTCGTGGGCCTGCCGTTCGACCGAGTCCGGCTCATGCGCGATCGCCAGATCCCAGCGGCCAACGTGTGGGGCGCCCAGAACTACCTGCTCGAGCAGTGGGGCTTTCGCAAGCTCGTCGACACCACGTTCATGATGGGCTTCCTGGTCAGCGCCGATGCGCCGCAGGAGGACCTCGAGCGCTACTTCCGCGCGCTGCGCCGCGCCCAGGCCGAGCTCGACCTCGAGCCCGAGCGCTACAAGCGCCACTGGCTCGCCGAGATGCCCGAGGATCTCCGCGACGCGGCCGACGTGCGGCGCTTCGGCCCCGGCGAGCGGATCGTGTACGAGCCCTACACGCGCGAGATGTTCGAGCGGACCCACCGCTGGCTCGAGCGCTGGGAGCTATTCGACTCGCCCGCCGGCGAACGCTCCACCTACGAGCAGGCGGTCCTGACCTAAGGGCCCTAACCGGTCAGCCCCACACCCGGGCCGCCACCTCGGCGATCAACCGCAGCTTCTTCTCCTCGGCGTCCTCGTTGATCGCGTTGCCGGGACCGGCCGACGCGAACCCGCACTGGGTCGAGAGGGCAAGCTGGTCACGCGGGTAGCAGCGGGCCGCTTCCTCGATCCGCCCGATCAGCTGCTCGGGCGATTCGAGCTCGGCGAACTTCGAGGAGACCAGGCCGAGGACCACGACCTTGTCGTCCGGGAGCTGCTTGAGTGGCTCGAACGATCCGGAGCGCTCGTTGTCGAACTCGAGCAGGATCCGGTCGAAATTCTTCAGCCTTGGGAACAGCTGTGAGGCGATCGACTCGTACCCGCCCGCGCTGATCCAGTGGCTGTCGTAGTTGCCCTTGCAGATGTGCACGCCAAACGTGACGCCGGGAACGCTCGCCACCTCACCCAACATCTCGGCCCCCTCCGTCATCACCCGCTCGAACGGGATCCCTGCCGCCGCCCACACGGTCTGCTGCTCCGGGTCGATCAGCTGCCCGAAGTCGGGGGCGTCGATCTGGATGTAGGTACAGCCCATGCGCGCCAGCTCCTGGGCCTCTTCGCGCATCAGCGTTACGCCGTCGGCGAACAGTTCGAACGGATCCGCGTAGGCGTCTCGCGAGCGGCCCGGCGACCAGGCCAGGAACAGCATCAGCGGGCTCGGCAGCGTGATCTTGACCGGGCGACGGGCTCGTGCGCGGGCGTACGCGTACTCCTCGACGGTCATCATCCGCGCGCGGCGGAGCTTGTCGGTGACCGAGATCGGGATCGTGAACACGCTCTTCTCCGCTCCGCCCTCGTCGTGGAACGGGACCGGGATGTGGTCGCTGGTCGAACCCTCGGGGTCCGGGGTCAGGCCCACCACCGCCTCGAGCAGCTGGTCGATGAACGTGTGCCGGCGGAGCTCGCCGTCGGTGACGACGTCGAGCCCGGCGCCTTCCTGCATCGCGATCACCTGATCGACCGCGCGGTCCTCGATCTCCTTGTAGAGCGCCGGCGCGAGCGCTCCGGACTCGAACTGGGCGCGAGCGCGCACCAGATAGTCGGGGCGCAACAGCGAGCCGACGATGTCGGCACGAATGGTCATCTCCTCACCCTCCTGATTGATCTGTGCGGCACAGCAGCGCTGTGAGCACGTCGTGCGCGGTCGCCGGTAAGGCGCCGATCCCATCGAGCGCGCGCCAGCCGACCACTCCATCGGGCCGGACGAGCACGGCGCCGGCGCCCGT
The DNA here is from genome assembly GCA_963834625.1 of uncultured Solirubrobacterales bacterium. Taxonomy (GTDB): domain Bacteria; phylum Actinomycetota; class Thermoleophilia; order Solirubrobacterales; family Solirubrobacteraceae; genus Palsa-465. Next base: position 584,594 of record CAWICM010000004.1, read on the forward strand.
GATGCCGTAGGCGTCGGCAAACTGCGGATCTGCAATGACGTGGCAGTCGACCGTCACCCCGACGTCCTGGGCCGCTGCCGCCACCGCACTCCCCCACGCTTCACCGCCCGGCGCGACCAGCAGCACGAAGTCGCGTCCGAACAGATCCAACGTCGAGACCTGGACGCCATCGCGCTGCACGAAGAGGTGAGGCGCCCGCGACCCCGGACGGCCCTTCGACTCGCGTGGATGTTCATGCAGGGGGCTCTCGGAGCCGGACTCGAGCACCACCGCGTCGGAGTTGCAGCGACACCCGATCTCCAACGAGAAGTCGTCGACGAGCGGCTGCATACCCTCGGTGCCGAGGTATGGGGCGACCCTCGTGACGTACCGCGTGTACGCCTGCTCGACCATCAGCGCGCCGATCGCGCGGCGCTCGGTGTCGTAGGTGTCGAGCAGCTCCGGTCCGGCCACGCCCCGCAGGACCAGCGCGAGCTTCCACGCGAGATTCCACGCGTCCTGCACGCCGGTGTTGCCTCCGAACCCGCCGTTGGGCGGCATCGTGTGGGCGGCGTCACCGGCCAGGAATACCCGCCCGTCCCGATAGCGCTCGGCGCTGTCGGCGACCGCGCGCCATTTCGCGACGTCCTCCACGACCACGGGGATGTCCGGCACGCCGATCGCCGCGCGGAGCAGCTCGAGCGCGCGCGGCTCGGTAACACCTTCGGCCACGTTCGCCCACGGTGCGTCCGGATACGCCGCCACGATCTCGGCCCGCGCGGTGTCGCCGACGAGGTTGACGACCAGGAATCCACGGTTGCCCGTCCGGTCGAGTCGAAAGAACCCACGCAGCACCGGGTTGGTCACGTAGTTGACGCCCTGGTCTCGACCCTCGAGCAGCGGCGCCAGGTCGACCTCGGAGCGGAAGTAGATCGTGATGCTGTTGGACAGCAGGCCGTGACCGCGCATGGCGAGCCCCAGTTGCTCGCGGATCCGGCTGCGGTTCCCGTCGGCGGCGACCAGGTACTTCGCGCGAACCGCCGACTCGGTGCCGCCGTCGAGATCGCCCAACGTCGCGGTGACCCCGGAATCATCCTGCGCGAGCGACGTGCACTCGACCCGGTAGCGCAGCTCGGCGCCGAGACCCTCGGCCCGCGTGCGCAGGATCGGCTCGAGCGCGTCCTGGTCGATAAACAGGCGCACGGTCGGGCTGAACTCCTCGACCCCCGCGTTCAGGTTCGGAAAGTAGCTGGCGATCTCGCGTCCGGCGAGCGACTCGACGTTGTTGATCCCGCCGTCGGGGTTGTACTGCTCCTCGCCCTTGCGCCGGACCGCTTCCTCCAGCCCAGCCGCGCGCAGGATCTCGACCGTGCGGAGCTGAAAGTGGCCGGCGCGTGGATGGATCGCGGTGCTCGTGTGCCGTTCCACGGCCAGGCAGCTGACCCCGTGCAGACGGAGGAACAGCGCGGTCGAGAGCCCGACCAGGCTCCCGCCGACGATCAGGACATCGGGATCTTCGCTCACCGCTTCACTGCGCGGAGGAGAGCTGCACGGTCTCGATGTCGTCGCGATACACCTCGTAGGCGGCCGAGTACTCCATCACCCGCGCCACATCGGCGATGAACTCGTCGCCATACCCCGCCCGGCGCAGGAGATGGAAGCCCATCTCCATGCCCGAGGTGATCCCGCCCGCGGTCACGATCCGCCCCGCGTCGACCACCCGGGCGCGGCTGATCCGGCAGGCCGGCGCGATCTCGGTCAGCCGGTCGATCGGCACCTTGCCGGCCGGACCGGACTCGACCTTGTCGGGCTCCTTGCGGTTGGTCGCCGGCAGGCCGTCGAGCAACCCCATCCGCCCGTACACCCACGATCCGGTGCAAACGCTGGTCAGCAGCGTGTCCTCACCCAACGAGCTGATGAACTCGTGCAGGCGCCGGTTGTACATCTCCTGCCGGGTGCCGAATCCGCCGGGAATCAGGAACGCATCCATGGCCGGGCGGTCGTCGAAACAGTAGTTCGGGAGCACGGTGAAGCCCGCCTGTGCCTGCACCGGCCGCATGGCGTCGGCGATCAGGAACGCATCGAGCTCCGGGTCGTAGCGCCGGGCCACCGACCACACGCCATGCGGCGCCGCGAAGTCGACGATCTCCGCGTCCTTGAACACGTAGATCCCCAGACGGAAACCTGGCATCTGCTCTCCTCCTCTGCGGCTCGCAAGCGGGCGTTCAGCCTATGCCTAACGCCGTGCCCGCGCTGTCAGAGATCTGACAGATTTCTCCGACGCGATTGCCTGACCGTGCACACCTCAGCCCGTGCCGTTGCCGGACCGCACAGCCGAACCCAGTCCATGCCTCGGGCGCGCGATCTGCAGGATCCGCTCGCTGTCGCGTTCCTCCTGAAGGTCGCGGAGCCGCCCGGCGAGCATCGCGGGCAGCGTGATGATCCCGACGATCTCGCGGCTTGCTCCCCGGGCGATCACCGGCATTCGGGTCACCCCGTGCTCGGCCATCCGGTACGCGACGTCGCGCAGTGTCTCGTCGGGGTAGGCGGTGGCGAGGTGGCCGCTCATCACGTCGCCGATCGTGTCTCCGTTGCGGTCCTCGGCGCGGCGGCCCGAGGCGAGCAGCAGATCGCGTCGCGTAATGACCCCGACCAGTCCTCCTTCCCGACCCGTGACCGGATAGATGCGCTGGCGCTGTGCCACCGAGGTGAGCTGCGTGCCGTAGCGCAGGAACTCCGCGATCACGTCGGAGAGCCGGTCGCCGACGTCGTAGACCACGACGTCGGCGGTGTCCATCACCTCGCGGACGAACAGGATGGCCAGCGGATCGACGTCGTACTCGCGCGTGAGGTGAAATCCACGGCGCGCCACCTTTTCGGTCAGGACCGATCGCTTGAGCGTCAGCGCGGTGAACAGATACGCGCCGGTGGCGCCGATCAACAGCGGCAGCACGGCCCCCCAGCGGCCGGTCAGCTCGGCCGAGAACACGACGGCGGTGAACGGCGCCCGCATGACCCCTCCGATCACGCCGGCCAGGCAGATCAGCGGCCAGAACCCGAGCGCCACATGCGGCAGCAGCGGCGCGATCAGCGCTCCGAACGCGCCGCCGATCATGAACATCGGAGCCAGCACACCGCCCGAGGTCCCCGATCCGAGCGACAGGGACCAGATCAGTGACTTCACGATGAAGATCCCGACGATCAACGACATCGCCGCACGGCCGGTGAGCAGCTCCCGGATCACGTCGTAGCCGACGCCGAGCGCGCGTGGCTCGGCAAGGCCGCCGATCCCGATGATCAGGCCGCCGATCGCCGGCCACCACATCCAGTGCACCGGCAGCTTCATGAACGCGTCCTCGGCGGCGTAGACGAGCCCGGTGAGCAGCGCCCCCAGCGCTCCGGTGGCCACCCCCACCACCACGCACCACACGTACACGGGAACCGACAGATGAAGCGCCACGCCGGGGACTGCGAACACGGCGCCCGACCCGAGCAGATGCATTCGCGTCACCGTGCCGACCGCGACGGCGGTGGCGACGGGCAGCATGCTGCGAGGACGCCACTCGAACAACAGGAGCTCCACGGCGAGGAGCACCGAGGCGAGCGGCGCGTTGAAGGTGGCCGCCATCCCTGCGGCGGCGCCGGCGACCAGCAGCGTCTTGCGCTCATCCGCGGTCAACTCGAGGTGCTGCGCGAGCACCGACCCCAGAGCCCCGCCGGTCATGATGATCGGCCCCTCGGCCCCGAACGGTCCGCCCGAGCCGATCGAGATCGCGGCCGAGATCGGCTTCAGGATCGCCACGCGCGGCTCGACCCGGCTCCCCCGGGTCAGGATCGCCTCGATCGCTTCCGGCATCCCGTGCCCGCGAATCTTCTCCGAGCCGAATCGCGCCATCAGCCCCACCACGAGCCCGCCCGCGATCGGGAGGCACAGGACGAGCAACCACGAGTGCGATCCGGCGCCCGGGGCGACCAGCTTGGTCGCCGCCCGGCCGTAGAAGAACAGGTTCGTGAACAGGCCGATCAGGCGCAGCAGGCACCAGGCGGCCAGCGCGGCCAGGAAGCCGACCGGCAGCGCAAGCGCGCAGACCTGGAGAACCCGGGGGGTGACCGTGAAATCGCCCAGATGGCGAGCGCGCTCGGCGGCTCCCGCGCCGCTGGCCACGGATTCGGACATCGGCTCAGATCGCCGGCGCGGGCGAGCGAGTCGTCTGTACGGTGAGGCTGCGCGGCGCGCTCGCGGCGTTGACCTCGAGCGCCTCCCACAGCGCGCGCATGGTCGGCGCGAGGTGAGCCAGCTCCGCCAGGTGCGTCTCGGCGAGCCGGTTCAGCTTGGCCTTTCCGGCCGCGGTGAGCGACACCCGGACCTGCGTCCCGTTGTCCGGGTCCGGGTTGCGCACGACCAGTCCCGCCGCCTCGGCGCGGTCGATCAGCTCGCCGGCGGAATGATGTCGCAGCACGAGGTAGTCCGCGATCTCACCGACCGTCGGCGACGCCCCGCCCGGATGGCCCCGGATGGCCAGGAGCAGCTGATGATGCGCCGAGGTCAACCCGGCCGCCCGCGCCTGCTGCTCGCTCCAGCGTAGGAACCGCCGCAGCCCCGTTCTCAGGCGGAGCAGATGCTCGAAGTCCGCTTGGGTGAGCTCCACCGGGTAGACAGTATCGTGGTACGACATTTGCGGAGCCAGTTGCATGAGTGCCTCGAACCGAGCGACTCACGGTGTCTTCTCGCGGTTCCACGGCCGACCGTGGGCGGGGGCGTTCAACGTGGTCATGGCCACCACGGTGGTGTCGATCGCGTCTCGAGACGTGGGCCTACAAGCCCTCTCGATCGTGCTGCTGTGGACGGCGGTCGCGGCTTTCGTCTCACTCGCCGTGCTGGACGTGTGGCTCGTCCGGCACCCGCTGGCCATGCTCCGCCGGGCCGGGCAGCCGGGTCAGGGGTTTCATGCGCTGGGCTTCGTCGCGGACGGGTGCGTGCTGGGGATCCGCATCGCCGGGTCCGGCGGCACGGCGCTGATCATCGCGGCGGCGTTCCTCGCCTCCGGCCTGGTGCTGTGGCTGCTGATCCTCGCCGCGGTCGCCGTCGAGCACGGCCGGCGCGGCGGCACGCAACCCCGCGGCGAGTGGCTGTTGACGGTCGTGGCGACCGAGGGCCTGGCCATCCTGTCCGCTCGCATCGCCCGTTACGGGCACGTTGCGGCGCTGCATGCCGGCGCGACCGCGCTCTGGATCGCCGGCGCGGTCGCCTACGTGATCGTTGGGTCCCTGCTCGTGCGCCGAGCGGCCCGGCCCGGCTTCGGGCTGGCGGACATAACGCCGGATTGGTGGATCGTCATGGGTGCGCCCGCGATCTGGTGCGCCGCTGCCGTCGCGATCACCGGCGCCCACCCGGGAACGATCGGGGCCGCGGCCGCCGTCGTTGCCTGGGGCCTTGCCAGCCTGATGTTGATCGTCATCGCCACCGCGGACATCCTGCGCGCGCGAAAGCTCGGCGTGCGCTTCACCCCCGAGCGGTGGACGATGGTGTTCCCGCTCGGGATGTACTGCGTGGCGAGCTGGACGCTCGGGCGCAGCCTGGACGCCGGCTGGCTGAGCGAGCTCGGCCGCGGGTGGCTCGCTGTCGCGTTCGCCGCATGGGCCGCCGTGGCCTGCGGCGAGTTGCGCCATCTGCTCCTCGGCGACGACCGGGTCGCCGCGCGGCCGGGGCGGCCTGGGCGGCCCCGATCCGCGCATTGACTCCTACGACGTGGCCGGCACCGGAGCGGGTTCCGGCGTGACGTCGAGCGGCCGGCTGAGCAGCAGGGCGCCGACCGTCAGGACCGTCGCACCACCGACGGCCATCGCCCCGGTCACGCCGAACAGCGAGACCAGCGGACCGGCGAGGAGCGACCCGGCGACGATCCCGGAGATCGAGATCGGGAAAACCAGGCCGTAGGCGCGGGCCAGCACCGCATCCTCGAGCATCCGCGGCAGAGCCGTCTCGGACAGGACCTCGCCCACGATCATCCCGCCGCCGCCGAGCATGGCCAGCGCCAGCGCGGCGGCCAGCGAGGGCACGACGCCCAGGGCGGCAAGCGGAAGCCCCACCAGCACCATCGCCACCGCCAGCGTGCGGCGCCAGCGCGACGGGGTGTCGAGCCGGGCGGCGACGCTCGCGCCGATCAGCCCGCCCGCTCCAAAACCGGCGAGCAGCAGTCCGTAGCCGCCGGAGCCGGCGCCGACCTTACGGCCGATCAGGACCAGCGTGACGGTCAGCATCCCGTACACCGCGCTGCACAGCACGTCCGCGGCCACCAGACGGATGGCGGTGGGGGCTCCGCGCAGAGCGCGCGCCCCGGTCCGGATCTCGGCCAGAACACTCGGCATCTGGATCTCGCCGGAGCGCTCCGGCGGAGCGAACTCATCGCGGGCTCCGATCGCGCCCACCGCGAACGCCGAGGCGATGAAGGTCAGCGCGTTGAGCCCGATGGACACTGACGGACCCGCCACCACCATCACGAGCGCCCCAAGGGCCGGCCCGGCGACGATGGCGCCCTGGCCGACGGCGGCGCGAAGCGCGTTGGCCCGCTGGAGCTCGTGATCGGGCACGAACCGCGCGGTGCAGGCGGCCACGCACGGCGGATAGGCGATGCCGGCCGCCGTCGCGGCGGTGGCCAGCGCGGGAGCCAGCAAGATCGGAAGGCCGGCCGCGGTCACGATCCCCAGCCCGATCATCAGCCCCGCCCGGACCAGATCGGCGCCGATCATCAGCCGCCGGCGGTCGTAGCGGTCGGCCATCACCCCCCCGAGCGGCCCGAGGACCACGATCGGCAGGACGCGGGCAGCCGTGGTCAGGGACACCCAGGTGGCCGAGCCGGTGCGCTCGTAGACGAGCGCGAGGAGCCCGACGTTGTAGAGCCAGTCGCCGCAGGTGGACACGGCGAGGCTCGCGATCAGGAGGTGGAAGGGACGGGCGCCGGGGAGGCGGAGGCGTGGGATGACGGCTGAATTGAGCATGGCGACAGCATGCGTCTAAGTCCCTGCCTCGCACATCGGGCACCAGCCCAGTCTTCTGAGGAGCGGCTACCTCAGATCTCGCGCCCCGGGTACCTCAGAAGGCGCCGAGGCTCTGGATCAAGCCCATCCGATGCACCATCGCGGCCGCCTCGACGCGCGTCGCCACGCCGAGCTTGGCCAGGATGTTCGAGACGTGGACGCTCGCCGTCTTGCGCGTGATGAACAGACGTTCGGCGATCTGGCCGTTGGAGCACCCGTCGGCCACGAGCCGCAGCACCTCGCGCTCGCGAGAGGTGAGGCCTAGCCGCGCGAGCTCGTCGGGCGCCGCGTCCCCGACCGTTGCCTCGGCACCGTCGGCATCCTCATCCAGACGGAGACGCGCGCGCCGTATGAGGGCTTCCATCTCCTCCGCCAGTGGCGCCGCGCCCATCGCCCGGGCCATACTCAAGCTCTCCCGTGCGGACGCCGCGGCCGCCTCGGCGCCCCCATGGGCGCTGGCCGCCTCGGCCTGTCTGAACAGGGCGTAAGCAAGCGGAAACGGCTCGTTCATCGCCCGGCACGCGTCCGCCGCCTTCGACCACGCCTCGACCTCACCCGATCTCTCGAGGCGCGCGTCTTCGGCGGCCATGAGCGTTCGGTGGCCGCGATCGGCCGTGGTCATGGTGGCCGTCGCATCCGCCTCTTCGCGCAGCCAGGCCATGCGCTGTCCTGGATCCTCCCCGTCGCCGCGCCCTCGGTCGCGCGCCGCCAGCGCGTGTTCGGCCTCGATCCTCGCCGCCAGGGAGAGCACCGGCCACTTGTAGCGCGGTTCCTCCCCGATGTCGTCCCGCACCAGCGCGCGGTGGACGATCTCCCGCGCCGCGTCGAGGTCCCCTCCGGAGCGCGCGAACTCAGCCTCCACGGCGGCCAGCGGCAGCGCGAACTGCGAGGATGCGGACCGGCGTAGCTGGCGGCGCGCCTCCTGCAACTCGACCTCTGCCTCGGCGCGGCGTCCGCTCAGCATGTTGAGCTCGGCCCGGAGCAGCAGCAGCGTTCCGGCAAACACGCCGGGGGCCTCGCCACCGGGAGCCGCGGCGGCCATCGCCTCCTGCCACCGGCCCGAGCGCATCAGCGCCTCGGCCTTGTTGCCGCGCAGGAAGACGCCTGCTGTGCGCTCCAGCCCGGCCCGCTCGGCCAGCGGCATGCCCTCCTCGGTGGTCCGGACCGCCGCCTCGTAGCGTCCAACCATCATCTCCTGGTCGGAGAGGTTGATGAAGGCCCGGGTCGCGTGCCAGAGCAGTCCTGCGCGCCCGCTCTCCGTGCCGGTATCACGCATGAGGGCCAGCCCGGCCTCCACATCCCCGGCATAGACCATTGCTTGCGCCAGCACCAATTGCGCCTCGAGCTTCACCTCGACGGCGCCGCTTGCCTCCGCCGCGTCCAGCGCCCGTCGAGCCAGCCTCCCCGCGCGCTCGAGCTGCTCGAGGCGAGCGACCGCGCGGGCGAACTTACCTAGCACGCGCGCGCCAACTCGGCTTCGAACGTCCGCCGGCAGCAGGCCCACGGCCTGTTCGAACACGGCCAGGCCTTCGTCATCGCGCCCGAGGTCGCCGAGCAGCTCGGCCCGGTGTGCCAACAGGCTCGCGCGCCCTTCGGCCGTCCGGGAGTCGTCCACCTCGGCCAGAGCCTCGTCGACCAGCGCCAACGCGCGCTCGACCGCCCCGGCCCGCGACGCCGCGTCGGCGGCCACCTCGAGCAGCTGCGCGTGATCGATCTCGGCGCGCTGCTCGGCGTCGGGCACCTGGTGCCAGAGCTCGAGCGCGAGCTCGAAGTGTCGCTGGGCCGCGGACGGCGCCGACGCCGCGGCCGCCGCCCGGCCGGCGCGGACCGACGCCGGCAGTGCGCGCGGCAGGTCGTGCGCGGCCAGCCAGTGGTGCGCGAGCATCGAGCTCGCGTCGAGGTCGCCGGCCAGGTCGGCGCTGCGCTCGATCGCCTCAGCGTAGGCGCGGTGAAGCTGGGCGCGCTCGCCCGGCAGCAGGTCGTCGTGGACGGCGGCCCGGGCCAGGGCGTGCCGGAAGCCGTACCCGCGCCCCGATCCGTCCACCACCAGCAGTTGCTGGGCCATCGCCTCGCGCAGCGCGGCGTTCAGGTCCGCCTCCGAGAGCCCCGCCACCGTGGCCAGCAGGCGATCGGGGACCCAGCGCGCGGCCGCCGAGACCACCCGCAGGACATGCTGCCCGTTGTCGGACAGGAGCTCGGTCCGGGCCAGGACCACGTCGCGCAGGGAGGGCGGGAGGAAGTCCTTATCCACGCGTCCCTGGCGAACCGCACCGAGCAGCTCCTCGACGAACAGCGGGATGCCCTCGGAGCGCTCCGCGATGAACTCCGCCAGCTCGCCGTCCGGACGCTCGCCGAGGATCGCCTCGATCTGCGCGGCCACCTGCCGCCGGCCGAGCCGCTCGAGCTCGAGCCGCTCCGCGGCTCGCTGCTGCTCCCAGCGCGCAGCCATCCGCCGGAAAGGATGCGCGCGATGAAGCTCGTCCGAACGGGCGGTGAGCACGAGGAGCAGCCGCCCCGCACCCGAGCGGGCCACGAGCAGCGCCAGCAGGTCGAGCGTCGGTCCGTCGGCCCACTGCAGGTCCTCGAACACGAGCATCAACGGTGCGTCCTCGGCCAGCCGGGCGATCATCCCGACCATCAGCTCGAGCAGGGTAGAGGGGTCGCGCTCGGACACCGCCGGACCCGGGGTTCCGTCGCCCAGCTCCGGCACGAGCCGCCCGATCTCGGGCCGAGCCGATCCGAGCACGTCGTCGAGCCGGTCGGCGGACAGCTCACCGGCCAGGGCGCGCATCATGTCGACCAGCGGCGCAAACGGGATCCCTCCACCGCCGAGCTCGACGCATCCTCCGATCAGGACCCGCGTGCCCGCCCCCCGGGCGCGGCCGATCAGCTCGTGCACCAGCCGCGACTTACCCACCCCGGCCTCGCCACCCACCAGCACCGCGACCTGCTCGCCGGCCTGGACGCGCTCCAGCGCCCCTGCCAGGGACTCCAACTCCGCCTGGCGTCCCACCAGGACGGGGCTGACCAGACTCGCCGCCACGGTGGTCATCATCGCAGAGGTAGTATTGTTCTCAGTTCTGATAACATTCTCGGTATCGAGAGACAATTGTGAAAGGACCTGCAATGCCGTCCACTTCAAAGGCACGCGTGCGCCGGCGCGCCGGACGCATCGCCGTCGTGGCCACGCTCGTCGAGACCGTTGGCCTGTGGCTGCGCACGCGCCGGATCGGCGGAAACGTGATCGTCCGCTGCCGTGCCGGGCACCTGTTCACGACGCTCTGGATCCCCGCCGCCTCGGTCAAGGCTCTGCGCCTGGGCTGGTGGAGGGTCCAGCGATGTCCGGTCGGCCACCACTTCTCGCTGGTCACGCCGGTTAACCCGGCTGAGCTGACGGAGGACGAGCGGCGGCTCGCGCGCGAGCACCGCGACATCCGGCTCCCGTAGCCCCCCGCTTGCCCGCGCGGGGTCGCTTCGGATAGGTTGCCGTCCATGGCTGAGAAGACACTGACTGTCGTTGAGGAAGCACCTCGGGCCAGCGCGATCATCCACGCCCCGCCGAAGGGAAAGATGGCCTTCAGCGGAGACGGTCCCGACCGGCTGCTGTGCGGGGGCTGCTCGAACACGCTGGCCGAAGGTGTCAGCGACGGGCAGCTGTTCGGCGTGTTCATCGAGTGCCCCGAGTGCGGGACGCTCAACGACGTGAACGCGTAGAGCGGCGCTCGACAACCTCGGCAAATGGTCCGTCAGGCGACGGATTGATTAGTTATGGCACCCGGGGGTACAGTTCATGCACCGGCCGTTTGCACTGCCGCGGGAGGGCCGTGCTCCACGATGGCGTGCTTCACGTTCCGGTATCCGTGACACATCCAGGTTCGCGGATGGCTATTCAGGCAGGGAGTTTGGGCGTTGATGGGTCAGCCCGAGTGGATCACCGAACCGGGACCGGCACCCGCCGAGGTCCTGGTGGTGGACGACGACGAGCAGGGGCGCAGGGTGCTAAGCCGGATCCTGCAGGGGTACGGCTATGTGTGTCATGTCGCCTCAGACGTGCGCGAGGCACGCCGTGTGCTCGAGCTCATGCGGCCGGACCTGGTGCTCTCGGATGTGCGCATGCCGCGCGAGTCGGGGATCACTCTGCTCGAGTACATACGGGCTGAGTTTCCGTTCCTTCCGGTCGTGCTCGTCTCGGGGATGGAGGAAATCGACGTCGCCTTGGGCGCCCTCGAGCTGGGCGCCTACGGATGGGTCAGCAAGCCCTTAGACGCCAACCAGGTGCTGATCGCGGTCGCCAACGCCCTCATTCGCGCCCGCCTCGAGCGCCAAAGCCGGGATTACGAGGAGCGGCTCGAGCTCGTCGTGCGCGACCGCACTTCCGAGCTTGGTGACACCGTCGAGAAGCTCGAGCGCTCACAGGCCGCGCTCCGACGGGTCACCCAGGACACCATCCTCGCCCTGGCCCGCGCGATCGAGCGCCGGGATATCGAGACCGCCAATCACATCGAGCGCGTCAGCCTGTACGCCGCCGTCCTGGCCCGGCGCTTGGGCCTGCCGGACGAGGAGTGCGAGCTGATCCGCGAAGCCTCGCCCATGCACGACGTCGGCAAGATCGGGATCCCCGACGGGATCCTGCTCAAGCCCGGCCCGGTCACCGCGGCCGAGTTCGACGTGATCAAGCAGCACGTCGCGCTCGGGCATTCGATCCTGTCCCGCTCCGAGCAGCCGCTGCTCCGGCTCGCCGCCGACGTGGCTGAGACCCATCACGAGCGCTGGGACGGCGGCGGGTATCTGCACGGGCTGCGCGGGGAGGAGATTCCGCTGGCCGGGCGCATCACCGCGATCGCGGACACCTTCGACGCGCTGGTCAGCCGCCGCGTGTACAAGCCGCCGGTTCCTCTGGACAGCGCACTCGCGGTGATCGAAGAGGGCCGCGGGAAGCAGTTCGACCCCCACCTGGTCGACCTGTTCCTCGAATGCCGCGCGGACGTCGCGGCCATCGTGGCCGAGCACCCCGACCACTGATCGCAGTTGCCAGCGGACGGTCCGGTCTGGGAGGATCGGTGGCAACGAGGAAGGGGACAGCGTGGCGGACGACTCAATCGATCGGCGTGGCTTCCTGGCCCGGGCAGCCGTGGCGGGGGTATCGCTGGGCTGGACGCCGGCGGCCGGCGAGTTGGCTCGCGCTGCCGCCGCGCATGCCGCGGCTGCGAATACCGCGGCGATTGCCGGGCCACCCATTCGAGGGCCCGTGATCAAACGCGGTGCGGCCGGATTCGCCCAGGCCGCGCACGTCTACAACTCCCGGTTCGACGGGGTGCTGCCGTCGCTCGTGGCGCGCCCACTCGACGGCGCCGACGTGAAGACCGCAGTGAAATGGGGCGTGGCCCACGGCGTGCCGCTGCGAGCACGCTCGGGCGGCCACAGCTACGCCGGCTACTCGACGCTTTCGGGCGGAATGGTGCTCGACCTGCGCAATCTGCGCGGGATCAGCGTCAACACTCAGGCCCGCACCGCGACGATCGGGGCGGGCTCGCAGTTGATCGACGTGTACTCGGCGCTGGCCGCTCGCGGCATGACCATCCCCGCCGGCTCGTGTCCGTCGGTGGGGATCGGGGGGCATGCGCTGGGCGGTGGGATGGGCCTGGCCGGGCGGCAGTTCGGGCTCACGGCGGACAACCTGCTGAGCGCGCAGATCGTTAGGGCCGACGGGCAGATGGTCACGGCCAGCGCTCACGCCAATCCCGATCTGTACTGGGCGCTGCGCGGCGGTGGGGGCGGGAACTTCGGCGTCGTGACCAGCTTCACCTTCCGCGTGCACCCGGTTCCGCGTACGGTCGCCTGGTTCTTCGTGCGCTGGCCCGTGTCGCAGGCGGCAAACGCGCTGGCCGCCTGGCAGTCGTGGGCCCCCCACGCTCGCAACCAGCTCACCTCGATCTTTCACTTGAACGGCGGCGGCTCGACGAGCGTCAGCGGTCAGTACTTCGGACCGTCTTCCGATCTGCACGCGCTGCTCGAGCCGCTGAGGTCGGTCGCCGGCGCTGTCGTCAGCACCGGCGACCTCGGCTACCTCCAGGCCCAAATCATGTGGGCGGGCTGCTCGAGCATCTCACTGACCGCGTGCCACACCACCGGCACACGGCCCGGGGGCACCCTGCCGCGTGAGAGCTTCCAGGCCAAGTCCGACTACGTGTCCAAGCCGCTTCCCGCCGCGGCCCGCCAGGCGCTCGTGCAGGCCGCCATCGCCCGCGCCCACATCCCCGGGTCGGGCGCGATCCTGTTCGACTCCTACGGCGGGGCGATCAACCAGGTCGCGCCGGCCGCCACCGCCTTCGTGCACCGCAAGGTCCTGTTCTGCATGCAGTACCTGACCTACAACGGCGGCGCTTCGTGGCTAAGTTCCGTCCACTCCGCGATGCGCCCGTATGTCACCGGCGGGGCGTACTTCAACTACACCGATCCGGGGCTGAAGAACTGGCAGGCCGCCTACTGGGGCTCCAACTACCGCCGGCTGCTCGGCGTCCGCCGCGCCGTCGATCCCCACCACTACTTCAACTTCCCGCAGGCGATCGGCCGCTGAGGTTGACCCTCGGCGCCCCGCGGACGTCGATCAGGATCCCGGCGAAGAAGTCGGCGAGCGCCTCGTGTGCGTCCAGCGGGAGAACGTGCGCGACGTACTGGTCGGGTCGGACCACGACCATGCATCCGGTGTCCCGGTTCACGCCGCGTAACTCGAAGATGTCATCGGCGCCCGGGTCCGGACAGAACGCCTTCTCGTAGTCGATCAGGTCGAAGGCGCCCTTTCTCGGAAGCAGAACGGACGGCAGCCCGTCGAGAGCGAGCTCACGATGGCCCTGTTGGAAGATCGCCCGGACGTCGATTACGGCGTCGGGAGCGGCGCCCGCCGGCGTGAAGCGCGTGATCGGTGAGGCGTCGGACGCGAGGAACTCGCACAGCCGCCGCACGCTGGAGTCCGCGCTCGCCGGGTCGTGCCGGTCGGCGAATACGTAGACGCGCCAAGCGCCGTCCGCGCTGGCGACGTGGCCCAGGTGGACCGGCTTCGCGTCGGCCAGCCGGATCACGGGAGCGGAGTGGAAGCGCATCCCGAGCGGGAATCCCTCGGCTAGTTGCTGGAACGTCGGCTCGGCGGTGATCATCGACGGCGCGTATCTGGTCGCCACCCCGGCCGTGAAACGGCCCTGCGCGATGAAGTACTCCTGCAACTGCTCGGGGTCGGCCGATGCTCCCTCGCCGTCGCCCGACTTGCCGGCCCGCGCGCTGAACAGCCGGGAGAACTCCCGATCGAAATCGATCAGCTCCTGCGCGACGGCCTGGCGCTCTTCGGAGTAGGTGTGCAGCAACTCCGGCGGGCTCGTGCCCCTGAGCACGGACACCAGCTTCCACCCGAGGTTCCAGGCGTCGGCCATCGACACGTTCATGCCCTGCCCGGCCTTCGCGCTGTGGGTGTGACAGGCATCACCGGCGATGAACACCCTAGGCAGGCGCGTGGCCTCTTCGCCGGTCGGCACGTCGTCGAACTTCTCACACAGACGCTGTCCGATCTCGTATACCGACGACCACCCAACGTCCTTCACCTCCAGGTGGTACGGGTGCATGATTCGATTCGCGACCTCGGCCAGCTTCTGCGGGGTGACCCTCCGCTTGTCAAGTGCCTTCTCATCGCTGACCTCGTCCAGCTCGATGTAGAACCGGACCAGGTAGCCGCCCTCGCGGGGAATGATCAGGACGTTGCCGTGGTTCGCCGAGTTGATCACGCACTTGACCCGGATGTCCGGGAAGTCGGTGACCACCAGGGCGTCCATCACGCCCCATGACTCGTCGGTGGCATCACCGGCCAGCTCGCGCCCGATCGCGGTCCGGACGCTGCTTCGCGCACCGTCGCACCCGACGACAAACCTGGCCCGGATGCTCGACGTCTTCCCGGTCGCCTTGAGCCCCTCCATGTGCTGCAGCGTGACCTTCACGGGATATTCACACGAGTCGCCGGCGTCGAGAACGACGTCGCTCACGTGCAGGCCGTACATGGGCGCCAGTCGGCTGGGTGACCGTTCCATGTGATCCCGGAGGTAGGCCAGCATCCGCGCCTGGTTGACGATCACGTGCGGGAACTCCGACATGCCCTCCTCGGTGTCCAGGACGCGCTCGGCCCGTTTGATCTTGGTTCGGTCTTCAGGATCAGGGCGCCAGAACGAGACCTCGTTCACCCAGTAGGCCTCGCCCACCAGACGATCGGCGAGATCGAACGCTTCGAACATCTCCACGGTCCGGCAGGCCACCCCGTCGGCCTGCCCCACCCGGAGCGGACCGTCCCTGCGGTCGATGATCGCGGTCCGGATATCGGGAAAGCCGGCCATCTGCGCAGCCAGCACGAGTCCGGCGGGACCGCACCCGATGATCAGCACGTCGACGTGCTCCGGCACGCCCGGCGGCCGCTCGGCGACGGACGGGTCCGGGTCCTCGACGAACGGGTCGCCGGGCCGGTAGCCATTGAGATAGAACTGCATCGTTCAGCCTCTCCTGGTCAGCACACTAGTGGCCCCTCACGCACCGCGTCGACGTAGGACCCGAGCCACGAGCCTGGTGGTCGCGGCGGCGTTCGCGGCCGGCGGCTGTGGCTCGTCGGGCGCCGAGCATCCGGCGGGCGGTGGGGGCTTGCCCCCACCACAATTCGGTCGCACGCTCGACATCGGGCTCGTCTCGGGCAAGGTGCTCGTCACGCTGCCGAGCAACCGCAGGTTCACACTCGGCGCGCAGGACCGCAACATCCCGATCGGCTCGGTGATCGATACCACGAAGGGCCGAGTCGACCTCCGCGCGGCGACCCCGCCGGCCAGTGGGAGTCGCGCCACACTCGAGGACGCGCAGTTCTATCAGGGCCGGTTCACGATCCGGCAAACCAGTTCACACCAGGCGACGCAGGTCAACCTCGCGGGCGGCCGCTTCGCCACCTGCCCGCCACCGAGCGCTACCGCGACCACCCCGACGCCCGGGTCGCGCGCCAATCCCGCCCTGCGGCTGCTCCACGCGAGCGGCACCGGGACGTTCCGGACCCAGGGCCGTTACGCCGCGGCGACGGTCCGCGGCACGATCTGGCTGACCGAGGACTTCTGCGACGGCACGCTCGTGCAGGTGACGCGAGGAGTCGTGTCGGTCGAAGATCTGATCACGCACAAGACCGTCACGATCACCGCTCCTCACAGCTTCTTCGTCCGCGCCCCGTAGGTCGTGGCGCAGCGCGGCCACGACCCCGGAGCGCGAAGTTCACTTGTGCGAGGTGGCGATCAGGATTACGACGAGGATCACGACGAAGATCCCGATCCGGATCGCCCAAATGCGCTGATTGCGGGTCACGAGACCCTCTCCTTTGTGCCCCGTCGGAGCGGACGCCGGCGGACGATGACGAGCGATTCCAAAGACTACGTCACCCCGTGTACAGTTGCCGCGTGTCCGAGGCCGCGATCAGCGTGCGCGGGCTTCGCAAGCGCTATGGAGATCGTGAGGTCGTCCGGGGAATCGACCTCGAGGTAAGCCTGGGCGAGGTGTTCGGGTTCCTCGGTCCGAACGGCGCCGGCAAGACGACGACGGTCGAGATCCTCGAGGGCTACCGGTCACGGGACGCCGGCGAGGTCAGCGTGCTCGGCGTCGATCCGGCTCACCCCACGCGAGCCTGGCGCAACCGGATCGGGTTGGTGTTGCAGGAGTGCGAGTTGAACGCGCTGCTCACCGTGCGCGAGACGCTCCTGTTGTTCTCCTCGTTTTACGACCGGCCGCGACCGATCGAAGAGGTCATCGAGTTGGTCGGGCTGCAGGGCCGTGAGGACGCGCGCATGGGCACGCTGTCCGGTGGGCAGCAGCGACGGGCGGACGTGGCGGTCGCGCTGGTCGGCAATCCGGACCTCATCTTCCTGGACGAGCCCACCACCGGCTTCGATCCCACGGCGCGACGCGAAGCGTGGCAAACGATCGAGGGGCTCAAGCAGATCGGCAAGACCATCGTGCTGACCACGCATTACATGGAAGAAGCCCAGTACCTCTCCGATCGCGTGGCGATCATCCGGGCCGGCGAGATCGTGGCCGAGGGCAAGCCGGAGGAGCTCGGCGCCGGCGAGTCCGACCGCACGGTGATCAGCTTCCTCGCCCCGCAGGGGATCGACGCGGCGACCGCCGGAACCGAGGCCGGCGCCCACGTCCGCGAGGAGGGCCGTCGGTTCGAGCTCGAAACGGACGACGCCCAGCGCACGTTGTTCCGGCTGACGACCTGGGCCGAGCGCAACGGCGTGCTGCTGGAGGAGATCGAGGTGCGCAGACCGACGCTCGAAGACGTGTTCCTGGAGCTGACCGGCGCCGTCGCGGCGGACGGAGGCAGTGATGCATGACGTTCGCATCGCCCTGACGCAGGGTCGATACGCGATCGCCGCCGGCATACGCAGCTCAAACGCACTGATTTTCGGAATTGCGCTGCCGATCTTCCTGCTCGTGCTGTTCGACGAGGTGTTCGTGCACGGGAACAACCGCACCACGCACGTCGGGGGACTCGCGATCGACACGACCGCGTACTACACCGCGGGGTTGGTCGCCTACGCGATCATGCTCCAAACGTTCTCATCGCTGGCGATCATCGTCACGACCCAGCGGGAGACCGGACAGCTCAAGCGGCTCCGGGGAACGCCGATGCCCGCCTGGACGTTCATCGTCGCATACATGCTCCGAAGCATCGCGTACGTGGTGGTGATGGTGATCGCGCTGTTCGGCGTTGGCGTGCTCGCGTTCGGCGTGCATCTACACGGCGCGGGGGTGCTCGGCCTCGTCGTGTACGTCGCGCTGGGGACGGCGTCGATGGCGGCGCTCGGACTCGCGGTGACCAGGGTGTGCGCGACGGCCGAGTCCGCGTCGACGGTGGGGCCGTTCACCGCGGTGATCCTGTCGTTCATCTCCGGGGTTTTCATTCCGATCGCCGCGCTTCCCGCCTGGATCGGCACGGTCGGCAAGATATTCCCCCTCGCCCATCTCGCCTCCGGTCTTCAGCGAGGGCTCGTGATCGGCGCCACGGGCACCGGTCTCACCGTCGCCAACGTCGGGATCCTCGCGGCCTGGGGCGCCTTCGGCCTGGTCGTCGCCGCCACCACTTTTCGCTGGGAGCCGCAGGCCCGCGGCGGCTAGTGGACCCGTCCACCAGCGACACAGCACTTTCCATTACTTAACCTCCATCGCTTGACGTGGACCCCGGGGCCAGCGAAGCTACGTGAAATTGGGGAATTTCGAGCCTTAGGGGGCCATCATGCGCATCGGTCTGGTCCAGATCAACATGAGTGGTCGCAGCCCGACCAGCAAGGACGGGACCGAGCCGCCGCCGTTCGGTCTGCTGCCGTACTCCGTCGGGCTGCTGAAGTCCTATGCGATCACGCACGCGGACGAGCAGCATGAGTGGATGGTGCCCGTCTACCGGCGGCTGTCGGTCGACGAGGCCGCCGACCGGCTGCGCGGCGCCGACGTGGCCGCGTTCAGCACGTACATCTGGAACGTGCGGTTATCGCTGGCGATCGCGGCCGAGGTCAACCGCCGCGAGCCGGACACGCTGATCATCGCCGGCGGCCCGCAGGTGCCCGACCGGGCCCCCGCCGCGGAGGCGTTCCTGCGCGAGCACCCGTACGTGGACGTGATCTGTCACGGCGAGGGCGAGGTCGTGTTCACCGCGCTGCTCGATCGCGCGCGCACGCGCGACTTCTCCGATGTGCCCGGAATCAGCTTCCTGGACCGCGACGGCAAGTTCGAGCAGCATCCGAAGGCGGCGCGGCTCAAGGACCTCGAAGAGATCCCGTCGCCCTACATCTCGGGCGCGTTCGACAATCTGTTCGCCGCGCAGCCGGATCATCGCTGGGTGATGATCTGGGAGACCAACCGCGGCTGTCCGTTCAGTTGCGCGTTCTGCGACTGGGGCTCGGCGATCGCCTCCAAGGTCTACCGGTTCGACATCGAGCGCCTCACCGCGGAGGTCGACTGGATGTCGCAACGGCAGATCGCGTTCGTGTGGACCGCGGATGCGAACTTCGGCGCGCTCAAGCGCGACCTCGAGATCGCCGAGCAGGTCGTCGACTCCTACAAGCGCACCGGCTTCCCGTCGAGCATCACGGTCCAGAGCACCAAGAACGCGACCGAACGGGCGTATCGGATCCAGAAGCTGCTCCAGGGGGAGATGAACGCCTACGGCGTGACGCTGTCCCTGCAGTCGGTCAACCACACGACGCTCGAGGCCATCAACCGGGCGAACATCTCCTCGGACATGTTCCGCGAGCTACAGCGACGCTTCGCGGCCGAGGGCGTGTACACCTACACCGACCTGATCCTGGGGCTGCCCGGCGAGACCTACGAGGAGTTCGCCTCCGGCGTCTCGCGCGTGATCGCCGATGGCCAGCACAACCACGTCCAGCTGTTCCCGTGCTCGGTGCTTCCCAACGCCGAGATGGGCGATCCCGAATACCAGGCCCGGTACGGGATGAAGCTGAGGCCGCAACTGATCCGCAGCATCCTCGACGAGATCGACGAGGCGGAATGGGAGGTCCCGGAGTACATCGACACCGTCGTCAGCACCGACGCGATGCCGCCCGACGCGTGGTGCCGGGCCCGGGTGTTCGCGTGGATGGTCGACTTCGCCTACTTCGATCGCGTGCTCCAGATCCCGCTGCTGATCCTCCACGCGCGCCACGACTGGCCCGTGCACGAGATGGTGGAGGCGCTGATGGATGCCGACGCCGAGACCTACCCCGTTCTCGCGAGGCTGGTGGGCGCGCTGCGCGACAAGGCGCAGTTCATCCAGGACGGCGGGCCCGACTACTTCCCGATGCCGGAGGCCAAGGGACTGCTGTGGTCGGGAGACCTGCGCTCTCTGATCTCGCTCGTGCTCGAAGACCACGTCGACGAGTTCTACGCCGAGGTGACCGAGGTACTCGGGGCGCTCCTCGACGAGCGCGGCGTCCCGGACGATCGGGTCCTGCTCGACGAGGCGCTGACGCTCAATCGCGCGGCGCTCACGCTGCCGTTCGAGTCAAAGGACCAGCTGGTCGCCATCTCGCACAACCTGTGGGAGCACTACCAGTCCCTGCTGGTCGCCAACCCGGTCCCGATCGAGGAGGGCATCTTCTTCCATCGCGTCGTGCGCTCCAGGAGCAACTGGCCCACGATCGAGGAGTGGTGCGAGCACCTCGGCGATGCGCAGGGCAAGGACAAGCGGAAGTTGCTGCACCCCGTGTTCAGTCCGCGGCGAGCGCGTCCTCCCGCCATGGCGCCCGCGCCGGCGTAGTTACCGCTACGCAGATCGCGCCCCAGCGCCCCCGAGGATCACTCCGACGGGGGCGGGGTGCCGTGCGGGATCGTCCTGAACTCGCCCGACATCAGGATCCGGCTGACCCGGCGGTCTTCCTCGGCCGCGTCGAGCTCGTCCGTCAAGCCGCCGATCCGCTCGCGCAGTCGCTGGTTCTCGCGCTCGGTGCGCTGCTCCTCGAGGGCGCCGGTGATGATCTGGCTGAGCAGCTCCATGATCCGCGCATGCCGTGGGCCCAGGTCGGGGTGAGCCTCGTGGCTGATCGCGCACAGCGTGCCGTACAGCTTCTCCTCGTACAGATACACCGGAACGCTGACGTAAGCGCCGATCGCCGACATCCTGGTCACGGCGAGATCGCGCACCTCGGGGTTCGCCGCGGCATCGGGGATCACGTTGGGGATCCTGCCGGTGATCATGCGCTGGCAGTAGCTGCCGTCGAGCGGGTAGCCGTCGCCGGGTGACATGCCGAAGCTGATCCGGTCCCCCGACACACCCTGGATGAGTTGCTCGTCACCGCGAAACTCGGTGATGTAGCTGAACTCCACGCCCAGGAGCTCGCGCGCGAGATCGAGCGAGTGACGGATTCGCCACGTGGGCTTCTCGGCCGACAGCGCGATCAGACGCTCGAGTTGCTTCGCGTCGAGACTGGGCGTCTCCGCCACGGACGCTTCGGTGGTCATGCCTCTGGTTCCTCCTTATCGGTCACACGATCTGCCTGCGCGCCAGCATGCTGAACACGCCCTCCTGGGCCATCAACTCCTCATATCCGCCCGATTGCACGATGCGGCCGGCGTCCATCACGATGATGCGGTCCGCGTCGCGAATCGTGGTCAGCCGGTGAGCGATCACGATCCGGGTGGCGTTCAATCGGCGCAGGCTCTCGGTGACGATCTCCTGGGAGCGATTGTCGAGCGCACTGGTCGCCTCGTCGAGGAACAGGATGCGCGGCCGGGCCACGATCGCCCGGGCGATCAGCAGCCGCTGGCGCTGCCCCCCTGACAGCGTCGACGCCCCTTCGCTGAGCACAGTGTGGAGGCCCATCGGCATCTGGTCGATGTCGTCCTCCATCGCGCACGCCTTGATCGCCTCCCACGCGTCGTCGTAGGTGTAGAGGCCGGATCCGATGATGTTGGTGAGGATGTCGCCCTGGAACAGCGTTCCGTTCTGGAGTACGACGCCGGTCTGCCTTCTGACGCTCACGACGTCGAGATCGCCCAGGTCCTGCTCGTCGTACAGGATCGCCCCGGACGACGGCGGCTCAAAGCCGAGCAGCAGGCGCAACAGGGTCGACTTGCCCGAGCCCGAGGCGCCGACGATGCCCACGAACTCGCCGGGGCGCGCGACGAAGCTGACGTCGTGCAGCACCTCGGGCAGGCCCTCGTCATAAGTGAACGAAAGGTGCGAGACCTCGATCCTGCCGGTCAGCTCGCCCGGGTCCTCCTTGGCCTCGGCCGTCTCGGGCTCGGCCGAGATGATCGGAACGACCCCCTCGAGCAGCGGCGCCACGGTCACCCCCAGCATCATCGTCGTCGAGACGACCAGCATCGAGCCGAGGATTTGGAAGAACGAGACGTTGAACGTCAGGAAGGTCGAGGTGCTCACGTGGATGACCTGGCCGACGACGAAGAACACGATGATCGAGCCGAACACCGTGAATGCCGCGTTGAACGCGGTCAGCCGGTTCTGGGAGGCGCGGATCGCCACCGATTGCTCGCGGCCAGCCCCAAACGCACTTGCCCAGTAGGCGAAGCCCCGGTCCTCGGACGCCGAGGCGCGCAGCTTGGCGACGCCCTCGATGAGCTGGAAGGTGCGGGAGTTGATCTCCTTCATCATCTCGAAGTTGGCTCGCTGACGTCCGAGCTGCCGGCGCCCGACGTACAGCGACAAGAGGACCAAGAAGGTCACGAGCAGGATCGTGATCAGCGCCAGCACCGGGCTCAGGACGATGACCAGGATGAGGTTCGCGAAGGCCACGATCGACGCGAGCAGTCCCTTCGCGGCCAGGCCGGAGAGCTGTTCGCGGACGTTGGAGATGGCCAGCGCCGCAGTGGCGAGCTGACCGGTCGAGCTGCCGCGATAGAACTTCGGCGGCAGCGACATCAGCCGATCCCACACGCCAGCCTGGACGTTCTCGTCGAGCCGGCCCTCGATCCGCAGCGAGGCGAGGTTGTAGAACATCGCCAACAGCGCGCTCACCACTGCCGAGACGATCAGCAGCAGGCACAGCTCTGTGATGCGCCGGGTTTGGGCCTGGGCCACGAGCGTGCCCAGCACAACCCCGGTCATGATCGGCACGAGCAGGCCGAGGCCCGCCGAGGCCATGCCCGCCACGACCATCGTCAGCACGTCGCGCCGACCCCCGCGCATGCCGTGCTTGAACAGCTCCCAGCCGGTGATCGGACGGCCGGGCAGCGGCCGGTAGAGGGTCCGGCCGTCGAACCGGAGCTCCTTGGCCAGGGTCTCGTCCACTCGCCTCGGCTCATCGGGGGTGGCTGGGTCGTACAGGTCGTAGCTGCGCCCGTGGCGGATCAGGGCGACCGGCGTGTCGCCGCGCTTGAGGTAGCCGATCAGCGGTCCGTAGTCGCGAGTCCACCACTTTCCGGTGAGACGAACGGTGCGAATACGCGTGTGCGAGGCCTGAGCGATCGCGTTGATCGGGTCGATGCGCGGGCCGGATCTCGCCGACGCCGGCGGCTGGCGGATTTCGATGCCGAGCGCGTTGCCCACCCGCGTCGCCGCCGCGAACGCCGGCTCCTCCCCGACGCTGAAGCCGCGCCGCACCCGCCCCTCGAGGATCGCGCGGAACATCCGCGTGGTCTCGGCCAGCACCTCGGCGTCGCGCTCCTCCCGAGCCGCCATCCGGGCCGCGTGCTCCTCCTCCATGCGCGCGATGCGCATCGCACTGAGGAAGACCGCTTCGGTGTTGATCGCGGTCAGCGCGGTCCACACCCTGCCGCTCTCGAGCAGATCCGCGGTGCCCTGGACGAGGATCCTCGATTCCTCCTCGGCCACGATCCAGTCCGCGGGGGAGAGCACCGCCGACACCCCTTTCTCCAGCGCCCGGCTGCGCTCGCGACCGAGCAACCGAGCCCCTCCCGTCTCGAGCGTCACCCAGGTGACGCCGTCGATGGGGCGGACGACGCCCTCGGCCACCAGGTCGTAGCGCTGCCCGTGCGAGATCGGTGCGAACTCGGTCGGCGCGAGACGGTAATGGATCACCTCGAGCAGCTGTGACAGCCACCGATCGATCCGTTCGGACATCTCGGCCTGGCGCGCCGGCTGCTCTTGCAGCGCGCGCTGAAGCTCGTCGAGCTTGACCTGACTGACCTTGCAGCCGGGTGCGAGGCGGCAGAGCATGACGTGGCCGCGCCCCGTGGCCGGTGCGCCCGTCACGATCGAGCCGGGCGCCACGCTGACCAGCGGCGTCCAGCGTCCCACCGGCACCCCCTCGGGCGCCTCGACCACGAACACGTCGAGCGTGCCGTCGTCGACGAGCCAGCCATTGCTCGGGTCCGCGGCCAGGAACTGGCCGCGCTCCAGCACGAGCTCGAGCTGGTCCTCGCCTGTGACTTCCGTGCTCATGCCGCCCGAATCAAGTCGGCGTAGACGCCGCCTGCATCCTTCATCGTCTCGTGGGTGCCGCGCTCGACCACCTCACCGCGGCGCATCACGAGGATCTCATCCGCGTCACGGATCGTGCTCAGCCGGTGCGCGACGATCACGCATGTGCAACCCCTGCGGCGCAGGCTGACGTCGATCTGGCGTTCGGTTTCTGCATCCAGCGCGCTCGTGGCCTCGTCCAGGATCAGCAGCGAGGGATTGACGGCGAGCGCACGGGCGATCTCCAGGCGCTGGCGTTGACCGCCGCTGAGATCGGAGCCGCCCTCGAGGATCTTGCTGTCCAGCCGCCCGTTCCGTTGCAGGACCACGTCGAGGATCGCCGCGTCGCGCAGGGCCGAGATGAGGACCTCGTCGGGGACCGTGAAGTCCCACATGGTGAGATTCTCGCGGACGGTCCCCTCGAACAGGAAGATGTCCTGGTCGACGACGGCCACCGACGAGGCCAGTACCTGACGCGGGATATCGTCGCGGGCGATTCCGTCGAACAGGATCTGGCCCTCCCAGGGCTCGTACAGCCCGGCGATCAGTCGCGACACGGTCGACTTGCCACTGCCCGATCCGCCGACGATCGCGACCCGGCTGCCGGGCGTCAGGCTCAGGTTGAAGTCCTTGACGTGCGGCTCCTGGAGGGGGCTGTAGCCGAACGTGATCTTCTCCAGGCGCAGCGAACCGGTCAGCCGATTTACATCGCTCGTCGGCGGATCGGTGAACACGCGCGCCTCGGGGTAGCGCTCGACGTCGCGAATCCGGGCGATGTCCGCGTTGACGCTCTGGGCCTTTGAGCCCAGGTCGCTGAGGTCGCTGACCGGCCGGTTGAAGTTCGTCAGCAGCGATTGGAAGGCGACGAGCAGGCCGATCGTGATCGCGCCGCTGACGGCGCTGTGACCGCCGATCAGGAGGATCAGCGCGGAGTTCAGCGACGCCAGGAACAGGGGCACGACCGTGAGCACCTGGGTCGGAATCCCCAGGCGCTGCGAGCCCGCCACGACGTTCGCGAGCTGTCCTGACCAGCGCTCGAAGTAATCGGACTCGCGGCCTGACGCCTTCAGCGTGTCCAGCAACTGCAGCCCGTTGTAGGTGGCGGCCACGAGCTTGCCGCGGTCCTGCTGAAGCTTGATGTTCGCGTCCCGGCGCAGGCGCGCGACCCCTCGCAGGACGAGGATGTTGACCCCGGCGAGCCCGATCCCGATCAGCCCGAGAAGCACGCTGGTGTTGAGGAGCACCGCCGCGTAGAACACCACGACGATGCCGCTCACCATCGCGGTCGCCAGGTCGCGAGAGAGCAGCTGCGCGACGGAGTCGTTGGTCGTGACCCGCAACGAGATGTCGGCAGCCGCGCGCTGGGCGAAGAACTGGATCGGCAATCGCAGCACGTGGCGCAGGAACTGCGCGGAGGTGACGATCGACAGCCGCGTCTCCAGCCGAAGCAGCGAGCTCTGCTGCAGCCAGGTGAGCAGCCACAGGACCAGCGCGATGCCGAGCATGAACCCGAGGAGCGGGTACAGCAGCGCATGGTCGGGTGACCCGAGGGTGCGGTCGATGAACACCCGTAGGAACCCGGGGACCGCGAGCCCCGGCACGACGAGCAGCAGGCTGACGAACAGGATCACCGCGACGGCGACCGAGGTCCCGGTCAGGCGATGGCGGAGCTCCCCGAGGCCGTTGGCCCGCTTCCCACCCTTCTCGAACTCGGGTCCGGGCTCGAGCGTGAGCAGGATCCCGGTGAAGCTGCCGTCGAAGTCCGACCACGGGATGCGGCGGGGACCGGACGCCGGGTCGTTGATGATGACCTTCTCGCCTTTGAACCCCTCGACCACAAGGAAGTGCTGGAAATTCCAGAACACGATGAACGGCGGCTTGAGATCGCGCGCGACCGTCGCCTCCATCTGGAAGCCCCGAGCCGTTAGTCCGTGCAGGCGCGCTGCCCGCAACACGGCGGCCGCGTTGGAGCCGTCGCGCGAGACGCCGCACTGCACACGCAACTGCTCTAGCGCGACGTTCTTGCCGTAATACCCGAGGATGATGCCCAGCGCCGCCGCGCCGCACTCCACGGCCTCCATCTGAAGGACCGTCGGAGTCTTGGCGCGGCGGTGGCGCTTCGGCCCCGCTCCGTTGCTGGCCGCTCCGTTCTTGAGCGCGCTAGGTGCCGAAGATGACATTGATTGGCTTTTGCTGCTGCTCGATCACCTGCGCTGTCACGGGCGTCCCGGCTTCGAGCGGGAACGGTGGACCCTTCGGGGTGGACCAGGAGAAGCCCGACCGGGTCTTGCCGTTCTGGGTCAAGGTCACCTCCGCGAGCAGCGGTGGACCGTTCTTGGTCAAGACCTGCGCGAGATCGGGGTTGCCCACGAGCGCGGTGACGGCGGCGGTCGACAACGGAGCCTCTGAGACGCGGGAGATCTTCCCGTGCAGCACCCCGAAAGCCGCCGACGGCGCCGTGGACACGCTGATGTTCACGCTCATCCCCGGCGCCAGGCCCGCTCCGTTGGCGGACGGGACGAACAGATACACCGAAGTGTTGCTCGGCCGCGCGACCGCCCGCTGAAGCGTGTAGAGAGTCTGGCCGAACTGGACGACCTGTCCGACGATCATGTTGAGACCAACGATCTGACCTGCGTACGGCGCGGTCACGGTCGTCCGCTTCGATCCGGAGCCGACCACCGCCACCTGCTGGCCCGCCTGGACCACGGAGTTCGGACTGACGAACAGCTGGTCGATGGGGCCGGACACCGTGCTGCCGACCGAGGCAAGGCCGCCGGGAACCGTCACCACGCCCGACCCGCTCGTCGTCCGCGGGATCCGGCCGGCGAAGCTCCAGGCCACAAGCGCCACGACGGCGAGGGTCAGCGCGCCGACGCCCAACCACGTCCATGGCCGAGCCAGCCCGGACAGCTGATCAAGTTCCTCCGGCAGCTTGCGACGCTCGAGGGCTCGAACTCGCAGCTTCACGGACGAGAAAATCCCACGTTTGGTGACCCCAAGTCAAATGAATCGTCAGATCCAGACGGAGGAACGCGTTAAACCGACTCATTACTGTGTGCCCGCTGAAAATCACGAGATTAATATCCCGCGGCCGTAGGCCCTTCTGGTATAAGGGCGAGGAGTACGGAGGGGGTTCAGTAGACCGTCTGCCCGGACACATCCGGGCTAGTCCGAAAGGAGTGTTCTTGATGGACGCCGCCGAACGTTCAAAGTTCGTGGGTGCGTACACAAAGCTGCTCACACAGGCCTGGTCAGACGAGGCCTTCATGCAGCGGGTACGGTCCAATCCAAATCAGGCACTCGAGGAAGTTGGCCTCACGGTGCCCGCCGGTACGAAGGTCAGCGTTCAGGACAGCCAAGGGGAGGGCGACCTCGACCAGCAGGTGTCCCTGTGGGAGCAGGGAATCGCCTCGGGCAACGTCACCCTGTACGTCCCCAACGTCCCCCAGATCGATACCGCCGAGTTGTCGGAAAGCGACCTGGCGGGCGTCGCGGGTGGCGCCGACAGCTATTGCTGCTGTTGCTCCCCGTGCTGCACCTGCACGTAACGGCTTCGTCGTCGACCAGAGAGGAAGGTAGATATGGACGCAGCTGAGCGTTCGAAGTTTGTAGGTGCCTACACGAAGCTGCTGACCCAGGCGTGGTCAGACGAGGCGTTCATGAGTCGCGTGCGGTCGAACCCCCAGCAGGCGCTGGAGGAAGTCGGTCTGACCGTTCCGGCCGGCACGAAGATCAGCATCCGCGACACCCAGGGCGAGGGAAACCTCGACGATCAGGTGTCGCTGTGGGAGCAGGGGATCTCCTCGGGCAACGTCACGTTGTACGTGCCGGAAGTGCCGCAGATCGACACCGCCGAGCTCTCGGAAAGCGAGCTGGCGGGCGTGGCCGGCGGCAGTACGTACTGCTGCTGCTGTAGCCCGTGCTGCACCTGTACGTGAGCGCGTGACAGACGCGACATCGCGATTGGCGCCGGGACGGCGCCAATCGCCGACTCACCCTCGACTCAAGGCGCATCTCAGGATCGTGGTCGTCGACGACGTCCGCGTGTTCCTGATCGGCGAGGAAACGCAGCTTCTGCTGGAGGGAAGAACGGCGGCGGCGTTGATGCCGCTCCTCGATGGGACGCGCGCCATCGCTGAGCTCATCGGCGAGCTTGGCTCGCATCGACCGGCGGAGGTGTTCGCGATCCTCCATCGTCTGAATGGGCTCGGCGTGCTCGTCGAAGGAGCCGCCGGTCCCGATCTCCGCGCTGCCGCGTTCTGGGACACGCTTGGTGTCACGGGTCACCGCGACGCCGGCGCGCGTGTCGCGTTGATCGACTTCAGCAATCTCGACATGGAGCCGGCACGCAGGGCGCTCACCGGTGCGGGTCTCGAGCTGGACGCCGACGCTCCGCTCGCGCTGGTGCTGGTGGACGACTACCTCGACCCACGGCTGCGCGAGCTGAACCAGCGGCGCGTGGAGAACGGCGCGGGCTGGATCTTGGCGCGATTGACGGGCGCGTCGCTGTGGCTGGGCCCGCACTTCACCCCGGGCGAGGGACCATGCTGGGCGTGCATGGCCGAGCGCGTGGAGGGCAACCGCCAGCTCGACCGCTACCTGAGCACGCGCAACGGCCGGGCGCGCGTTGTGCACGAGGGAGCAAGCGGGCTCGGCGAAGCGATCCAGGCAGGTGGCGCGCTGCTGGCAATCGAGCTGAAGGCGATCCTCGCCGGATCCCGTCGGCTCGACGACCTGGTCACGATCGACCTCGCCTCGCTCAACGCCGAGCACCATCCTGTCGCGCGCCAACCGGTGTGCGAAGTGTGCGGCGACCCGGCGCTGCGGCTCTGCGAGCGCGACCCGAGGATCGTGCTGCGCTCGGCGCCCAAGCGCTTCACGGCCGACGGGGGACACCGTGTGATGCGGCCCGACGAGACATTCGCCCGTCTGGCCAGGCACATCAGCCCGATCACCGGCGCGGTGACCTCGGTGCGCCGTCAGACGGCGGAGGACAACGGCGTCGCATACAGCTACTCATCCGGTCACAACTTCGCGCTGATGCAGGACAGCCTGTACTTCCTGCGCAAGAACCTGCGGGGACGCAGCGGCGGCAAGGGCCGCACCGATCATCAGGCCAGAGTCGGCGCTGTGTGCGAGGCCATCGAGCGCTACAACGGCATCTACCGGGGTGACGAGCGTCACGTCGACGGCTCCTACGCCGAGTTCGCCGAGCGCGCGCTGCACCCCGAGGAGCTGCTGCTGTTCTCCGACGCGCAGTACGCGAACCGCGACGCCTGGAACGACGCACAGAGCACCAGCTATCACGTGATCCCCGCGCGGCTCGATCCCGAGCGCCGCATCCAATGGACCCCGGTGTGGTCACTGCGCGACGATCGCGAGTCGCTGGCGCCGGCCGGCTACTGCTGGTACGGCCATCCGGACATCGCCGCGCACTTCTACTCGGCCAGTGACGCGAACGGCTGCGCCGCCGGCAACACGATCGAGGAGGCGATCCTCCAGGGACTGATGGAGCTCGTCGAGCGCGACTCGGTGGCGGCGTGGTGGTACAACCGCGCGCCGCGGCCCTCAGTCGACCTCGATGCATTCGACGAGCCGTACGTGTCGCTCGTTCGCGAGCATTACGCGGGGCTCGGGCGCAACCTGTGGGTGCTCGACATCACGACCGACCTGGGCATCCCCGCATTCGTCGGGTGCTCGCAGCGACTCGACGGCCCCACCGAGGACCTCCTGATTGGATTCGGAGCGCACGTCGACGTGCGCATGGCGCTGATGCGCGCGCTGACCGAGGTCAACCAGTTCCTGCCCGCGGTCTCCGAGCACAAGCCCGACGGATCCACGATCTACTGGATGGACGACCCCGACGCCGTCCAGTGGTGGACGGAGGAGACGCTTGCTCGCAACCCGCACGTGGCCAAGCACCCCGAGCTCGAGCCGAGGCGGCCGTCGGATTTCGCCCAGATCGCCACCGACGACATCGCAGAGGACGTACGCCGGTGCGTGCAACGGTTCGCCGACGCCGGCCACGACGTGCTCGTGCTCGATCAGTCGCGGCCGGCCATCGAGCTCGCGGTCGTGCGGGTGATGGCCCCCGGGCTGCGTCACTTCTGGCGTCGTCTGGGGCCGGGGCGGCTGTACGACGTGCCGGTCAGGCTGGGCTGGATCGACGCGCCGGTACCGGAGTCCGAGCTCAACCCGATCAGCATCTTCTTCTGACGCGCATGCCGAGCGGATCCACCGCGATCGAGACCGCAGTCGTCAGCGAGGCGCTCAAGCTGCGGGCGGATGCCGCGATCGTGGTGAGCGACCAGGGAGTGACTTCCCTGGTCGAGGGACATATCAGCGCTCCGCTCGGGAGGCTCGGGCCGGCGCTGGCCGCCGCTGTGTCCGCGCTCGCCGAGGGCACCGACGAGCCGCAGCTGATCGCGCTGACGACCGAGGCGGAGGGCGAGATGGCGGTGATGAAGCTGCAGATGCTTCTCCGTCGACTCGAGCAGGGAGGCTGGCTGACTCGCACGGTCACCGCCGACGGCGTGCCGCTGGCGACCTTGCGCCCCGTCGGCCACGTCACGCCCCCGCAGACACCGGCGGCGAGTCTCTCGGAGCCGCTCGTCCTCTCGCGCTTTGCCGTCGTGCACGCCGACGGCGGCACGATCCGCGTGCAGTCGCCCGTCCACGACGCGTTCGTCGAGCTGCACGACCCGGCCATCATGCTCTTGCTCGGGCGGCTCGCGCGGCCAATGCTCGCCGAGGAGCTCGCCGACAGCGTCCCCGGCGTGGAGCGTGCGGCGATCCGCCCGCTGTTGCGACTGCTGCGCGACGGCGCGATCGTCACCGCCGGCGACGAACCGGAGCCGCCGGGTCGGGGACAGTGGAGCTCAGTCGACCTGCTGTTCCACGCGCGCAGCCGCGCGGGGCGAAACCACGGCGGGTTCGGCGGGACCTACCATCGCGAAGGGGTGGCCGAGCCGCTGCCCGCGGTCGCGCCGCCGCGCGCGGATTCGGTCACGCCGCCGCCCGCGGAGGCGATCGCGGAGGCGATCGCGCTGCCGAAACCGGACCTCGACGCGCTGCGACAGTCCGACCCACCGTTCGCCGACGTCGTCGAGCGCCGCCGCTCGATCCGCGCCCACGACGACGCCCACCCGATCACCGTCGCGGAGCTCGGCGAGCTGCTCTACCGGGTCGCACGGGTACGGGGGGTCATGCACGACGGTCACCAGGAGCTCTCGAGCCGCCCGTATCCGGCGGGCGGCGCGTGTTACGAGCTCGAGCTCTACCCGCTGGTGAACCTGTGCGACGGAGTGGCGCCCGGTCTGTATCACTACGAGCCGTCCGGGCACGGCCTCGAGCTGGTGGCCGAGCCGGGGCCGCCCACGATCCTGCTCAGCGAGTACAGCCGGATCACCGCGGTGATGGACACGCCGCCTCAGGTCGTGCTGCTGATCGCCGCGCGGTTCGGCCGGGTCATGTGGAAGTACGAGTCGATGGCCTACGCGCTCGTGCTCAAGCATGTCGGCGTGCTCTACCAGACGCTGTACCTGACCGCGACCGCGATGGGGCTCGCGCCGTGTGCGCTGGGTGGCGGCAACTCGGACGCGTTCTGTGCCGCGGCCGGCTCTGACTACTACGAGGAGACGACCGTCGGCGAGTTCGTCGTCGGGCGGGGCGTCGTGTCCGGGAGCGCGTGATGGCGGCCGGCGCAACCGTTCTCGACGCCGGCGCGGATGTCAGGCGATTCTTCGAGGTGCGCGCGCCGGCCCTGCTGCGGGCCGGTGGACCTGCCGCTCGCGCGATCAGCGGCCGCTGCCTGTTCGACGTCGCCGACTGCGGCCGGTGGCTCGTGGATTTCACGACCGACCCACCTACGATCGCCGGTCCCGCCGACCTCGAGACCGATGGCGCGCTCGACGCCGACTGCCGCATGTCGCTCGGCGCGGAGCAGTTTCTGGAGCTGATCGACGATCCGGCCGCCGGCCAGGTGCTCGCCTGGCAGGGCCGGCTGGGCATGGACGGCGATTACGGCATGCTGCGTCGCGTCGGCGCGCTGTTGTTCCCGGGCCCCGACGGCGAGAACGCCACGATGAGCGGCTACTACGCCTCGGTCAGCCGCCTGATCCCGGATGAGCGCCTGACCTTCATGAACTATGGCTACGCCGACGAGGACGAGGACTTCGCCTGGTGCGAGGAGGCCGATTGGGCGTGGCGCTACGCGATCAACCTGATCCGGCGTGCGCTCGCCGAGGTCGAGGTTGCGGATGCCCGCGTGCTCGACGTCGGGTGCGGGCGGGGCGGGCCCGCCGCTTACATCGCGCGGCGCCTGCGCGCCTCGGAGGTCACGGGTCTCGATGCATCCGAGGACGGAATCCGGTTCTGCCGTGGCCGACATGTGCATCCCGGACTGAGCTTCGTTCACGGGAGCGCGGAGGAGTTGCCGTTCGAGGACGCGCGCTTCGACGTGGTGCTCAACGTCGAGTCCTCGCACTGCTACCTGAACCCGACCGCCTTCTTCTCCGAGGTGGCGCGCGTGCTGAGACCAGGGGGCGCGTTCTGCTACGCGGACATCCTCGTGCCCGAGCAGCTGGGGCGCATGCAAGGTCTGCTTTCTGACACGCCGGGGCTGAGCGTGACACCGGCGGCCGACATCACTTTGGAGGTGGTACGCGCGATCGAACTGAACCGCACCGCGTTCGCGGCGCTGATGCAATCGGCAACCGACCGCCAACTGGCCAACCAGTCATTGATCGCCAATCTCGTGCGCACGGTGAACGTCGACGCGCACGAGCGGCTGCGCACCGGCCGGGTTGGCTATTACGCATGGACGATCCAGAAGGAGGCTAGGTGACAACGCACAATCTCAGGACCGCGGTAGATCGGGAGGGCCTGGCGCTCAGCAGCGAGGACGAGATGTCGATCCAGTTCGTGGATGTCGCCGGCACCAAGGCGCTGATCGTGGACAACGTCTACAGAGATCCGGATTACGTGCGCGGCCTCGCGCTCAGCCTGGACTTCCACCGCCGGGCCGGCGCTTACCCCGGGTATTTCGCGTTCGTCTCGATCTCCACGAGCCCGCTGCTCGATTTCGTCAACACCGTGATGCACGACGTGGTCGGCGACTACCTCACGTTCACCAGCACCTATCAGGAGGACCTGACCTTCGCGGTCGTCACTTCGCATGGATCTGAGCTGACCCCGGGCCAGCGCCGCCCGCACGTGGACGACATCTGCGACTACGCCGGCCTGGTGTACCTCAACCCGCCCGGACAATGCTCCGGCGGCACGTCGTTCTGGCGCCACCGCCCGTCCGGTCTCGAGATCGTGCGCGGACCCGCCGATGGGGCAGTGATGCGGGAGTCCGCCGCGCTGGGCGCGGACGAGCCAGGGCTGCCGGACGGGTACCTCACCGAGTCCAACGAGACCTGGGAGCTGACCCAGGTGCTCTCGGCGGAGTACAACCGGTTCGTCTGTTACAGCTCCTACCTGGTCCACTCGCCGCTTTACATCGAGGCGGACTTCGGAACCGATCTGGCCTCGCGGCGCATGACCCAGAACTGTTACTTCGAGACGTGGCAGGGCCGGCAGGCGCGGATACGGCGCCCGAAGGCCGGATAGGTCGCGCTCAGTCCGGCGCGTCGTCCAGGTAATACGACCCGCTCGCGAGCGCGCGGTGCAGCGGCTCGTCACGCTGCTCGAGCCAGTCCACGAACCCGAGGATCTCCTGGTCGTGCTTCCAGCGTCCGGTGGTGAGGCGGTGGCGGCATAGCTTCCAGCCGGTCGCCCAGTCGAATCGCTCCGGATCGGCTCCAAGATACGTGAACACGCGGGAGAACGTGGCGCGGAACCCCGCCTCGGTCCCGAGCTCCTCGAAGCCGACCACCTCGGCGCGGCCGCGCCAGGCCGCGTTCCCGGTCAGCATCTCGCGCGCGCGCAGGCGCACGTTCTCGAAGAACGTCTCCCCTTTGGAGCCGTCGCGCATGTAGGCAGCCCAGGGCTGCTGGATGTAGGACGACAGCGTGTCCAGCGGGTGGCGCACGGTGAGCACGAACTTGCAGCCGGGGAAGATCGCGCCGCAGGCATCACCGAAGTGCTGGTGATACATGTCCCCTTTGTCGCCGAAGATCGGCTTGTCCGACACACACGACCGCCAGGCATCCATCAGCGCGCGCGCGTTGACCGCGGTGGCGGGGATCTTCTTCGAGTAGCGAACCGAGAACCACAGGTCGGGGGCCATCAGCAGCTTCGTGTGCAGGAGCGTCATGAACAGCGGCAACACCAGGTGCTCTTGACCGCAGTAGATGTCGGGGTGCAGGCCCAGCACCAGCGCCGCCGCGGTGCTGCCAGTGCGCTGGAAGCTCACCATGAAGAACCAGTCCGCACCGGGTGACGGGGCCTCGCCGGGCTCGAGCTCCCACGGCCCGGCGCCGTCGAGCGCCCAGATCACGGTTCGCTGCGACTGCGCGAGCAGCCGCTGATAATCGGACATCGCGAGCGCGGGTTCGCTCATGACGTCTCCGGCTTTCGCCCTGACACGAGCAGGCCGACCAGCAGCACGAACGCATCGGGGTCGGCTCGGAACCGCTCGTAACCGTGGACCGCGCGCGCGTAATCGAACGTGCTGATCACGCCGGCCTCGACGAGCGCCTGGAGGCCGGAGGGGTCGATCAGTGGAGCGAACGCGTCGAGGCCGAGCTCGTCGCTGTGGTACGCGAACAGCTGCAACGAGAGATCGGTGAACCCCGCGGCGGCGAAGATGCGCCACAGCCGCCGCCCGATCATGCGGTCGCCGCCGCGCCGGCGCTGCGCGCGCCACGCCTTCTCATGCGCGGCCTGCACCTCGGCAAACCGGGGCTGTGAGATCCCCCACATCTCTCCGTCGACCTCGATGGCTGCCAGCGTCCCCCCGGGCTTGAGTGTGCGCAAGGCCTCCCCCGCGGCCCGGTCGGGATCGATCACGTGCTGAAAGAGGTAGCGCGCGACCGTGAAGTCGACGCTGTCGGTCTCGAGTGGCAGCGCCTCGGCGGCGCCCTCGAGCAGCTGAGCGCTTCTGACCCGTTCGGCCGCCAGGGCGCGCAGACGATCGTCCGGCTCGACCCCGATCAGGCTCGCGTCGGGCGCGGCCGACGAAAGTCGCTCGAGATGGGCGCCAGGGCCGCAGCCGATCTCGAGGATCGAGCGGGCCTGGGCAAGACCGAGGCGCTCGAGGATCCGGGACTCCTGCGGCCAGGCCAATCGAGCCTGTACCTCGAGGCGAGCCAGCTCGCCCTCGAAGCCCCCGCCGATGAGATCGGGATCGTAGGAGCGCGCGGACGCGTCAGCCATCACGGCGCGCGACGGTGGCCAGGACGCCGTAGCGGGGCCGCAGCGTGACCAGCGCTTCGGGCTCGATCGGATGATCCTCGACGAGCGTCAAGCGCACGCGCTGGCGAATGGTGGCCAGGACGAGCTGAGCCTCGAGCATCGCGAGGTGACGGCCGATGCAGTGTCGCGGTCCGCCGCTGAACGGGATGTAGGCGTAGTCGGGCCTGTCCGCCGAGCGCTCCTCGCCGAACCGGTCGGGATCGAACGCCTCGGGCTGCTCCCAGAAGCGCTCGTCGCGGTGCAGCACATACGGGCTCACGCACACCAGGGTGCCGGCCGGGACGTCGAACTCGGCAAGCTGGTCGTCGCCGACGGCGCGGCGGGAAAGCAACCACACCGGCGGGTAGAGCCGCAGCGCCTCCTGGATGACGCGATGGCACAAGGGCAGGTGGGGCAAGTCGGCCGCGCAGGGGACCCGTCCGCCTAGAACCGCGTCGAGCTCGGCGTCGAGTCGCACGGCGACCTCCGGGTTGCGGTGCAGGAGCACGCTCGTCCACGTCAGCGCCTTCGCGGTCGTCTCGTGACCCGCCATCAACATCGTCACGACCTGATCGCGCAGCTCGCGCTCGGCCTCGGGACGGGCCACGTGGGCGTCCTTCGACAACCCGTCGATCAGGCGGCTGAGGAGATCGTCGCGTCCCTCGGTGCCCTCCAGGCGCCGGCCCTGCACCAGCAGCCGGACCAGTCCGTTGAGAAAGCCGACCGCCTTCGCGTAGGCGGCGCGGGCCTCGCGGCCGGCGGCCGAGTCCTCCAGCGGATCGAAGTGGCCCATGAAGCGATTGAGGACGTCCACCGCCTCGCCGAAGTATTCGTTGATTCCGGTCAGATCCGAGCCGAAGATCGCGCGGGCGACGATCGCCAGGGTCAGACCGCTGAGCTGGTGGTCCAGACGCATCGGCTCGGCGGACGACGGCGCCGAGGTCCAGCGATCCACCAGCTTAAGGGTGGATTCAGTGATGAGCCCGTCGAAGCCCTGGACGCGTTCGCGGCTGAACGCCGGCTGCGACACGCGCCGCTGACGTTTCCACACCTCGCCCTCGCTGGTCAGCAATCCCTGACCGAGTAGGGGCGTCAGCATCAGATCGTCCGGCGTGCCCGATTTGACGTAATTGCGCCGATTGGCGGCCAGCACACGGTGGGCGAGATCGGGACGGTTCACCAAATAGACACGCTCGTCGATGGTGTGCGAGGTGACATCCCCGTAACGGGCTCGCATCTCGGTCAGGAACGCCAGCGGATCGCGGCGAATCCTCATCAAAGGGATCGTTTCGGCGGGCCCGGGAGGCAACCGGAGATCGGCACGGGACGCCACGACGCTGTGGTCCGCCACAGGATTGCCCACGTGCCGAGTCTACCGCGTGAACATTGTCTAATCCGGGCCTTGACGCGCGGCATCCAGCCAGCGAAGCTACACACCAATGGGGGAACGTGAGCCCTAGGGGCACCGCTTTGCGGATCGGTCTCGTCCAAATCAACATGGGGCTGACCTGGTCAACCCCTGCGGCCTCGGGCGAGTCACAGCCGCCGGCGTTTGGACTGTTGCCGTATTCGGTTGGACTGCTCAGGTCATACGCGGTCGCCCACGCAGCCGAGCGGCACGAATGGCTGCCGGCGGTCTACCGTCGGCTGCCGGTCGCCGAGGGCGCCGACGCCTTGGACGGCGCCGACGTGGTCGGCTTCAGCGCCTACGTCTGGAACGTTCAGCTTTCGCTGGCGATCGCCCGCGAGGTCAAGCGCCGCAACCCCGATACGCTGGTCGTGTTCGGCGGTCCGCAAGTGCCCGATCTCGCCGAGCGGGCGCACACGTTCCTGACCGAGAACCCGTACGTGGACGTGCTGTGTCACGGCGAGGGCGAAGCGGTGTTCACCAACCTGCTCGACCGAGGCGCGACGCGCGATTTCAGCGACGTGCCGGGGATCAGCTTCCTCGGTTCCGACGGACAGCTCGAGACTCACCCCAAGGCCCCCCGCATCAAGGATCTCGAGACCATCCCGTCTCCGTTCACGACCGGGGTATTCGACGACCTGTTCGAGACCCGCCCGGACGACCGATGGGTGATGATCTGGGAGACCAATCGCGGCTGCCCGTTCTCGTGCTCGTTCTGCGACTGGGGGTCCGCCACCGCCTCGAAGATCTTCCGGTTCACCGAGGAGCGGCTGGCGGCCGAGATCGACTGGATGGCGGAGCGGCGCATCGGCTTCGTGTTCTGCGCCGACGCGAACTTCGGCGCGCTCAAGCGCGACCTCGGGATCACCGAACGGATCGTCGAGACCTACCAGCAAACCGGATTTCCGTTCAGCCTCTCGGTCCAGAGCACCAAGAACGCCACCGAGCGCGTGTACCGGATTCAAAAGCTGCTGAACACGTCGCTTAACGCCTACGGCGTGACCCTCGCGCTGCAGTCGGTCAACGAGATGACGCTCAAGCACGTCAAGCGGGCGAACATATCTTCGGAGTCCTACCACGAGCTTCAGCGGCGCTTCGCGGCGGATGGCGTTTACACGTACACCGACCTGATCCTCGGGCTGCCCGGCGAGAGCTATGCCGAGTTCGCGGCCGGCGTCTCACGTGTCATCGCGGACGGCCAGCACAATCACATCCAGTTTCACAATTGTTCGGTGCTGCCGAACGCCGAGATGGGAAGCCCGGCCTACCAGGCGCGCTACGGGATGCGGCTCGTCCCGCAGGTCATCCGCAACCTGCACGACGCGATCGAGCAGGAGGATTGGGAAGTCCCGGAATACCTCGATCTGGTCGTGAGCACCGACGCGATGCCAGAGGATGACTGGCGCCGCACCAAGGTGTTCGCGTGGCTGGTGGACTTCGCCTA
Source organism: uncultured Solirubrobacterales bacterium (assembly GCA_963834625.1). GTDB lineage: Bacteria > Actinomycetota > Thermoleophilia > Solirubrobacterales > Solirubrobacteraceae > Palsa-465. The sequence continues at coordinate 622,739 of CAWICM010000004.1, forward strand.
CTTCGACCGCGCGCTGCAGATCCCCCTGCTCCTGCTGCACCGTCGCCACGGCTGGCCCGTGCACGAGATGGTCGAGGCATTGGTGGACGCGGACCCGGAGGCGCACCCCACGATCGCCGGGTTGGTGAGTGCCCTCCAGGACAAGGCGCGCTCGATCCAGCAGGGCGGCGAGGAGTACTTCCCGATTCCCGAGGCCGGCGGGCTGCTGTGGCCCGGCGATCAGCGCTCGCTCATCTCGCTCGTACTCGACGACCAACTCGCGGACTTCTATCGCGAGGTCGGCGACCTGCTGGGAGCGATGCTCGTGCAGCGCGGCGTCCCGGACGATCGCGTGCTGCTCGACGAGGCGCTGACCCTCAATCGCGCCACGCTCACCCTGCCGTTCGAGCCCGCGGACAAAATGGTGGCGCTCTCTCACAATCTCTGGGAGCACTACGAGTCGCTGCTCGTCGACGAGCCGGTCCCGATCGAGGACGGTATCTTCCTCTACCGCGTGAGTTGCTCGAGTCGCAGCTGGGACAGCGTCGACGACTGGGCCATGCACCTCACCTGGGCTCAGGGCAAGGACAAGCGCGGCTACATGCGCAGCGTCACCAATCCGCGTCGGGCGCGCCGCCCAGTCGTCGAGGCGCTCCCCGCCGCATGACCATCGAGGCACCATGACCCCACAGCAACGCAGGAGGGTTCGGCTTGCGGTCCCTCCCCTTTTCGGTTTGGCGTGCGTCGTCGGCATCATCGTCCACGCGTTCGTGCCCGTCGCGATCGTCGCGGCCGTTATCAGCAGCTTGATCTACACCGCAGTCGCCAGAGGCGGCCCCGGGGCCGGCGAGGGGCGTCAACGCAACCGCCAGCGCAACCGAAACCGGGATTGACCAGGCCGCCCGGATCGGCTCAGCCGGGACTTACGCGGCCACGCGTTCGAGCAGCGCCCGGCCGATAGCGTCGAGATCGGCCGACCGCAACGGTCGTCCCGCTATGGGCCCGTGATGTACGGTGACGCAATGGAGTCCCTTCGATGGGAGTACCGGCCCGATGAACTGCGGGCGCCTGCTCTCATCTGCGCCTTCAGGGGATGGAACGACGCCGCAGACGCGGCCTCGAGCGCAATCACGTTCGTGGTTCGGGCGCTCGCGGCCAAGCGCTTTGCAACCGTCGATCCCGAGGAGTTCTACGACTTCCAGACGACCCGTCCGCGGATCAGGCTCTCCGACGGCCGCGCCCACGACCTCTCGTGGCCGGAGGTCGAGCTGTTCGAGGCCAAGGTGCCGCGTGCCCACCGCGATCTCGTGCTGCTCCTCGGCACCGAGCCCTCCATGCGCTGGCGCGCCTTCAGCGAGATGATCGCGGAGCTCGCCGAAGCGCTCGGGACGACGCTGTTCATCACGGTCGGTGCCCTGCTGGCCGACATTCCGCACACCCGTCCGGTCTCGGTTACCGCGACGACCACAGACCCGGAACTGGCCGCGCGCCTCGGGCTGCGACCGCCGACCTACGAAGGGCCGACCGGCATCACCGGGGTCGTCCAATCGGCCTGCCAGGACCGTGGCCTACCGTCGGCCAGCCTGTGGGCTTCGATTCCCCACTACATCGCCACGACGCCCAACCCCAAGGCCGCGCTGGCCCTGATCCGCAAGCTCGAGGGGCTGGTCGGAGTCGCGATCTCCGCTCCGGGGCTCGAGGTTGCCGCGGGGGACTACGAACGGCAGGTCGATCGCGCCGTTCAGAGCGACCCCGAGGTCCAGGCCTTCGTCGAGCGGCTCGAGCAGGCCGCCGACAGCGAACCGCGCCAGGACGAAGGGCCGCTGCCCTCCGGCGACGCGATCGCCCTCGACCTGCAGCGCTTTCTGCGCCAGCACGGTGACGAGGGGCCGGGCACGCCCGGGGCCTGACTTTCGTTCCCTCGGCCTGCTGTGACGGCCGTGACGCCCCGCATCGAAGATCGGCTCAAACCGACAATGGGGGTTCGCGATGAGTCTGAGATTCCGAGTTGCGCTCGTGACGGCGGTGGCCGTCTGCGGTGGACTGACGGGCGGCGTCGCCTCGGCGGCGTCGGGCCCGAAAACGTCGGTGACGTTCCAGTTCGCCTCTCATAAGAGCTTCAAGGGCCGCCTCACGTCGTCGAAGGCGCGGTGCGTCCGGAGCCGGGTCGTACGGCTCCAGAAGCGAGAAGGGAGCAAGTGGGTCACGGTTGCCACCGCGAAGAGCAATCGCTCCGGCCTCTTCCAGGGAGCTCTCCACGGTGGTGGCGCCGGCCGCTATCGCGCGCTCGCCGCCGCCAGGGATCGTGCGCATCCGGGACGTCGAAGACCCTGGCGGGGCCGGGCAGCGGTGGCCCGTGCCAGCGGTGCCATATCCCACGCCGGGGACCACCGACGCCGAAGTCGCGCCCGGCCGTGTGGATGCGTCGACCCTCGGCGTCCTCGGCGCTGAGAGACACGTGCAGGCTGAGGTGGTCGGCGTTGCCCGAGATCTGGATCCCGCGCGGCGCTTCGCCAGCATCCTCCTCGCGCATCGCGGCCAGCTCCGCCCAGATCGACGACTCGAGCTTGACCGTCGCCACGATGGGCTTAAGAGCGACAGGCGGACCGTCGGGCACGATCGTGACGATACCGTCACCGCCGCCGGGGGTCACCGGCTCTGATTGCCGGCGCGCGGTCCTGCCACTCAGGCGGGACCGCGCTCCCGACCGTTCAATCAGGTCAGTTGTCCCCGCCCACCACCGGCGGCGGCGCCTTGTGCTGGGGCGCGCTCGCGTGGGTCGTCCCAGAGCTTCCGCTGGAGGAAGACCGAGTGTACGACTGGCCGGAGCTCGACTGACTGGCCTGGCTCGTCGACGACACCGGGGAGCCCGAGGTCTGCGCCGGCGTCGCGGTCCGCGCCGACACTGGGGCCGTGGCGATCGAGGTCGACCGATGCACCGCCGCCAAGCTGGGCAACGCGACCGCGGCAGGTAGATCGGGCACCGCCACGCTCGTGCGCTCGACACTGGCACTCGGAAGCGACGAGGTAGCGCCGCTCTGGCTTATCACCGTGGATCGCGTGGCATTGCCGATCAGCCACGCCCCGCCGAACAGCAGCAGGAGGCCGGCCAGTGCCGCGGTGCCGATCCGGGCCCTTCTCACATCGGGCATTTGATCTCCTTCGTCCCGCGGAGGCAGCCATCGGTCTTCCGAGGGCCCTTGAGGTTGCCGCGGGGCACGATCGTCCGTCTCCTGCCCAGGGTTCCCTTGAACGTCACCTCGATCGTGAGGCTGTCACCCACCGGCACGTCGACCTGCGTGCCATGGCGCAGGCGCGTCGATTGCAGGCGCCCCATTACGTTGACATTACCGGCCTTCTTTGTGACGAACGCGGTCAGGATCCGCTTCGGGCAACTCCGACCCGCGCACATCACGGTTATCCGGCTGCCGCGAGGAGCGCCGAGGACGCCCAGTCTGGTCAGGGCCAGGAAAGTGGAATCCACTTGATAGCCGTCGTCGAACTGCGTGGCGAGCGGCTCCGGGCATCCGAGTCGTCCGTCCCCGATCTCCGAGTACCCGATAACGGCGAAGACCTTCGGGCACTTGTCGGTCTTGTCGGGAATCCCGTCGCCGTCGGCATCCGGGCACCCGTCGGTGATCGCCGGACCCGGCGCGTGCGGACACGCGTCGAGGTTGTCCGGGATCCCGTCGCCATCAGAGTCGGGACAACCGTCGTACTTGCTGGGACCCGGCACGGTCGGGCAGTGATCGAGCACGTCGGGGACTCCGTCGCCGTCGGTATCGGTCGGCGGGGGTGGCGGCGGACACCCGTTCGCCGTATGGGCGAAGACGGTCGGACATTGGTCGAGGGTGTCGGGAACCCCATCCCCGTCGGTGTCGGTGGGCGTGAACGCGAAGTGCAGCGTCACCGGACCGGCCGCCACCGGGTTGGGGCACGGGCTGCTCGCGCCCTGCGCCGTCTCTCCACAGTAGGCGAGCACCTGGACAAAGGTCGGACCGTTCGGGTGCACCGTCAGCGCTTGGGGCGAGTCGAAGCTCACCGTGGTCCCGATCGCCGAACACTCCCCCTCCTGGAGATCAGCGTTCGTGGTGTAGTCGATCGGGCCCTCGTGCGTCGCCTCGTACTGGATGAGCATGATCGAAAAGCCCGCCCCGCCGTTCGCCGTGGTCGTCGCCGACACGGTCAGCGTCCCCATGACCCCGGCGTCGAAGCGGTACCACGCGCTGTTGTTGCCCCACACAAGGTCACCGTTGGTCGCCTGGCAGGCCGCGCGCTCACCGGACTGGAGGTTGTAGCTGCTGATGTCGGTGGTGACCGGTGGGAGTTGCACGCTGGACGTGAACGGCTGAGACGCGTTGAATTCGTGTGCGAGGCTGTAGCAGTTGAATGTGTCCTCACAATCCGACGACGCCGATGCCGTTGCTGCGGCTGCGAGCGTCGTGATGCACGAGCCCACCAGAAGTACCCCTCCAAGGAGCACTAGAGCTCTCAGCCGCTCACGGCGAGCTTGGATGTTCCACGCATACTTCATGTTTCCCCCTACCTGTATGTCGCTTTTGGTCCCAGCCATTTACTGTCGCGCCGAGACGACGTCTCGAGCGCTGACCAACCCCATCCGGACCGCTCGCTCGATCAGCTCTGACCGTTTGCGCGGTTGAGATCGCTCCAGAGCAAACGCGACGAATAGCGCGCTCAGATGTGACTTCACCGCCTCGACGGACAGGGACAACGCCTGCGCAAGCTCCGCATTCGTGGGAGGCGACAGGCTTCCGGACTCGAGGAACGGCGTGCACAACGCGACGAGAACTCGTCGCTGGGCCGGGGAGACCACCAACGAACCCGAATCATCCAGAAGGGTTGTCGTCTGTATCTCACGCGGCGCACAGAACGCGATTACCGAATTCCCCAGGCGAATCAGATCGCCATCGCGCAGCCGCACCCGGCCAGAGACACGTCTGTCGCCAATCCAGGTACCGTTGGCGGACAGGCCGTCGTCGCTGATCACCCAGTCGTGCCCGAGCAACACCAACTCTGCATGCAGTCGGGAGACACGCGAATCCCATGGCAGGCCCAGTCCGTTCTCAGGACGGCGGCCGATCGTCAGCCGCGTCAGGCCACGGAGCGAGACGAGGGTCTGACCAGCCTCCGGGTCACGCAGTACCAGGAACGGGCTCCCGGACCGCGCCGCGGCCAGCCGCGCCTGTAATTCCGCCGGACTCGAGAGATGACCGGCCAGCGGCGAGGCCGGCATGAGCTTGACTGTCACCGTGACACCACCAAGCGCTCGAGCCGAATCGCCGCACGGACTCGCTGGCCGCCCTGAACGGGCCACCGTGCGACGCCACGGCATCGCCAAACCCCAGATGAATCGCCCCTGCCCACCTGCTTAGTAACGCTAGCAGCGTATTCAGCTTTTGTAGCCAATCCTTTGCAAACCCGCCAAGAGGCTGCCGATCGCGGTCAGTTCACGCGCGGTCTGCTGCCTGGCGGTGTCGTAGCCGGTTGCGCTTCCGGTTCTCGCCGCTGTGGTCATGTTCTGATAGCCGGCGGCCGCGCCCCTCAGGGCGGCTACGAGCTGGACATTGAGGTTCGCTGCGTCGGGTCCGGGATCTCCCGAGGCGAGCGTCGACGCGGCGCTCGCCTCAGCACGACTCAGACTCAGCGAGAGCTTGGCCTGGTTCCCGCGAGTGGACGCCTTGGCAAGGGCACGGGCGGTTGGATCCGCCGATCGCAGGGTCGAAACGGCTTTCGCAAGGCTCGTGGCGTACGCCCGGTTGGGACCCAAGGCGAGCGGCTGCGTGCCGGAGAGCCGAAGCGTCCCGGCGGCGGACTCGCACGCCGCCAAGAATGGACCTGGCTTCACCGCCGGGGGCAAGCACCCGATCCCGATCACCCCTCCCGTCGTTGGGCTGACAAGCAGCGTGAGCGGACCGGCCAGGCCGCTCACGGCCAGGTTGCGGAACCGGTAGGCGTACGCATCGCCGACGTGGACCGGGTCATCGGTCCCGGGAGCCGGGTGCAGGCGCGAGACGAACGAGGGCGTCAGAAGCAACTTGCCGCCGGCGTCGCGAATCGTCCCGGCGATCATGATGCCGCCCGACGAGGGATCTTCTCGCGCGAACGCATTCGCGAGCGTCAAACTCGGTATCTGCGGCGTCGCGCTCGGAACGATCCAAGCGGCGGGCACCGACAGGCTGACCTGGCCCTGGTGGACGGTGCGGGTTGCGAGGCCCGGTACCCGGGTGTGCCTACCGGCGTGGCCGATCACGAATCCGGCGACAACCACCGCGGCTACCGCGAGCACGGCAGCGCCGAGGACCGGGAGACGGGAGGACCGCCCCGGCGCGCGCGTTGCGACGCCGCCGGCGGGCGGCACGGCCGTCGTCCCGGCCTCTTCACTGGGCCCGGCCGATCGTCTTGTCGTGGCGACCGCTCGACGAGGGCTCGGGGGAGCCGATGGCTCCGTCGTCGCGATCGGGCGTTCGGCGTTGCTCTCGAGCGCCGGCGTGTCGAGCTCGGTTGAATTAGTGGCGGCCGGCAAGCTGGCTCGCTTCGAGTCGAAGCTTTGACTCTCGAACGGCGCCGGGGTGAGCGGACGCGGAGGGTCGAGCTGGGAGGCTTTCTCGGGAAGCCGCGCCGAGCGGCGCCAGCGCGGCCCCAGGAGACGGAGCACGATCTCCTCGAGTTCCTCCCAGGCAGCGGCGGGGCTCTGGGTCCGCTTCGTCGGCTCCTTGATCAGCAGCCGCTCGATCCAGGTCGAGAGATCGGGATCGATGTCCGGGTTGAGGTCCCGCGGCGGAGGAATCGCCTCATTGACGTGGCGGACGAGGATCGCCACAGCCACGTCCGAATCATGAAACGGAACCTTGCCGACGGCGTGCTCATAGGCCATGACGCCCAACGAGTAGAGGTCGGTCCAGATCCCAACCTCGTCTCCCCTGATCTGCTCGGGCGACATGTAGGCCGGAGTTCCGACCGTCATTCCGGTGGCGGTCTTGAACGCACCGGCGCCGCCCGTGGCCATGGTCGCCTTGGCGATCCCGAAGTCGGTGATCTTCACGCGCCCTTCGTTCGTGACCATGATGTTCTCGGGCTTGAGATCCCGATGGACGATCCCGAGGGTCTCAGCGTGAGCGAGACCGGCGAGGATGCCTTCCATCACCCCGGCGAAGGTGGCGAGGTCGAGCCGGCCCACATAGGGCCGGAGCGAGCCGCGCTGGAGGTACTCCATCGCGATATACGGAGTGCCCGAATACTCGAAGTACTCGTGGACGGTGACCACGTTGGGGTGGTTGAGCGAGCCGGCGAGCCTTGACTCGCGCAGGAAACGTTGGGCCAAGTCGGTCGAGCCGGCGTGGAAGCTGCCGAGCTCTTTCAGGGCGACGCTGCGCTCGAGCGCGATCTGGCGCGCCAGGTACACGGTCGCCATGCCGCCGCGGCCGATCTCCCGAACGATCTCGTATTGCCCGAGGCCCCGGGTAGGCGCGGGCATGCCACCCGGCTTCTCGGTCATTTCCCGTTTTCCCTGCACCGCGACGACACCTCTTGTTCCTTCCACGGCACATCCCGGACAAAACCGCGTCCGATCATGCGGAGTCGAGTCCGGCCCCTTCGGTTGAACGCTCGCCGGCGGTCTGTTCTTCCGCGATTGCGCCCCTTACAGATGCGACCGGCTCCGGCCGCGAGTCGCCAGCAACCACGAGACAGGTCGTCCAGTCTTTCCAGCCAGCTCTCACTGCCCGTCGTCAGCTGACGAACTCGATGACTGCCTTGATCACGAGCAGCGTACCGAGCCCCGTCAGCGAGGTCACCGCGAATCGGCGACCGTTGCGGCTCATCAACATCTTCGTTCGGTCGATCGTCGCGACGGTCCGGACCGGCGCGATCGCGAACCCCACGAGCGGTATCTCGAGCAGCGAGAGCATGATCAAGTTGAAGGCCACGACGAGCGCGACTGTCGCGGGCGTCGAGTAGTCGAGCTTGTCGATGCGGTTCAGCCCGGCTAGGTACGAGGCGCCCGGAAGCGTGAGCAGCGCGCCGACGACGAACGTGATCCGGGGCGAACCCCGCCCTAGGGCCTTCTGCCACCGAGGCTGGCCCTTTCGCTGCTTGCGGGCGTGCCGGCGCCCGGCCGCCGGCCCGTCGCGGCTCCTCCCCACCACGGAAGCAGCGACGAAGGCGACCACGCCTAGCAACATGGTCGCGGCGGGGCTGAGTGTGTTCTGAGTGGTACGGACCGTGTTCGAGTTCTCGAGCGAAGAGATGATCACGAGGCCGAGCGTGATGCTCGTCATCAGGGCTCCGAGCAGGTAGCCGAGCATGAGACGGTTCGGGTTTGGAAGCAGCATCATCAACGTCGCGGCCGCGACCAGCGTCGGATTGAGCGCAGCTCCCAACGCGAGGAGGAGTATGTCGTCCATTGCTGGCGCTACGAGTCAGCGGACCTGAGGTGACCGAACGCTAGGCTCGCGCGCGCACGTGGCTAGTGCCTCGTTCACACAATCCGTTGGCGCCGACCGTCGTTGCGACGGATGGGGCAAAGCGCCGCGTGAGGGTCGAAATCAACCCCTCCAGCCCGCCGGCGCGCCACCAAGCTCGCTGTCGATCCGCGCCCACTGAGCCAGCCAGCCGCGCGACACGGTCTAGTTCCACCATCCCTACCGGGTCTGCATACGCACGGCACCTCGTAACGAGGTGATCGAGCGCTGTTCGTGCGGGAACCAGTTGGCGCGTCGCCGGATCGATCAGCTGAGCTGCCAACCCGTCTCGGGCGGCGAGAAAGCGGTTTTCCGCCAGCACTTCCGGACTGGCGCACGCATCCAAGTTCTCCTTCTCGTCCCCTTCCAGAACCGCGCGCGCCAGCGACATGACCAGCGCGACCAGCGCCGCCGTGTCCGCGATCGTCGTCTGGGCGTCCATCATCCGCAGCTCGACGGTTCCCAGGGCCGGCTGCAGCCGCACATCCCACCACAGAAACGTGGCATCTGGTACGGCTCCGGACGCAATCAGTGTGTCCACGGTGTCCACATAGTCGCCGTAGTCGCGAAACCATCGCGCGGTGCCAGTGCGCGGGAATCCTTGGAAGATCAACGTCCGCGCAGAGGCGAACCCACTGTCGAGGCCGTGGCTGAAAGGCGAGTTCGCGGATAACGCAATCAGGATCGGCACCACCTCGCGCAGGCGGTTCAAGAGCCGGATCGCATCCTCAGGATCGGGGACTCCGACGTGAACGTGCAACGCGAGCGTCGGCTCGCGCCGTGCGAGTCCACGCATCGAGTCAGCGATAACTCCGTACCGCGACGAGCTCGACAGTCGGTTCTCGCCCGCATGGGCCAGGGGATAGGTGCCCGGCGACGCCGGAACCAGGCCCATCGCGGCCAGCTCTCTTTTCAATGCGGCCCGTAGCCCGGACAGCTCGGCAAGCGCCGAGCCGACGCCCGAATGGACGCCCGTGACGAGTTCGATGACAGCCGCATGGGTCTCCGGTGCAGCATGCCCGGCCAGCTCCTCGCTCAGCCCCCTAAGAACGGTGTCGCTGCACTGCGCCAGCGAAAAGCTCCGTGACGCCAGGAGCATGATCTCCTCTTCGACGCCGATCGTGTAGCGCTGTTCGCGGCTACCGTTCCATCGAGCCCACGCTGGCTCGCCTCGGATTGCCCGCCGGTCCCCCACGTCGAGCACCGGCGGCGTTGTGCGACGTCTCTGATCAGGCGCTGCGGCCATGCTCACCATCGGTTCACCTTCTGTGGAGCCAGCGCCGAGCCCGTCCTACGGGGACGTGACCGGATTCCTAAGACTGGCTGCCGTACCCCTCTCGCGGCGTGAGCGCTGCCTGCAGCTCCCGCGTGTCTTCCTCGGACAACGACGTCTTAATCACCGTTCCGCCGTATTGCTGCAGCGCCGCAATGGCCTTATCCGGCGTCACCTGCTCGATCACCATGAACAACGCCGAGGTGCCGGGCTGCAGATAGTCGCGTACCTGTTGCTGGAACGCTTTGTCGATCCCCTTCTCGCCAAGGTGCCCGAACAGGGCCCCCATTCCCGCTCCGAGGGCGAGACCGGCGAACGGGATGAAGAACAACAGCCCGAACAGGAACCCCCAGAAACCGCCCCACCAGGCGCCCCCACCGGCCGACGAGCCGCCATGCGAGGTATGAACGTGATACTTGCCCTCCGGGTCGCGAGAGATCGATGCGACCTGGTCGGCCTGAATGACGAGATCAGCCTCCAGCCGCGCGACTGTTTCGCGTGCCTGCTCCGCGGTTCCCTGATCCGGATATCCGATTGCGACGAGCGTCGCCATAGAGCTCTCTCCTCACGGGTCGTTGGTCCGCCTGAGGCTACGCACGCTGCTTCCGCACGAGCTGTTGACGCGCGGGATTCACCCGGGTGATTGTGAAGTCGGCCCGGGCTTCAATCAGGGCCGATACGCACGCCACGCAAACTCCCGGCGGCTCGTCTTCACTTCCCTGAACCGCGCTCGACTCACGACGCGCCCGGCTGTTGAGAGGCAGGGGGCATCTGACCTGGGCCGGGAGGCGGCGTATCCTTCTTCCGACGCCGGCGAACCGCCACGACTCCAGCTATCACGCTCCCGGCTACGGCAGCACCGATCAGAACCCAGGCCCAGCCCGGCAGGTCACTCGAATCCGAGGAGGTCTGCTGCTTGGACGCCGCTGCAGCCGCGCCCGCCGCCGCCGCTGCGCCGTGATTGGACGAGGTCGTCGTGGTGGTTGCGGTCGTGGTCGTAGGTGTCGTCGTTGTCTGCGTCTGGGTCGTCGTGGTCGTCGACGTCCGCTCGGTGACCGTCTTCGTCGTCGCCGTAGTCCTCGGCGGCGTCGTGCCGGACTCGGCCTTGGTGTCGGTCTCGGCGTTCGAGATGGCGCTCGTCGTGTCCGCGGCGTCGGCGGCGGTCGCGGTCGGAGCGTTCGTTGTTGTGTCCGGACTCGCGTCCTGCCCGGTCGAGGATTTGGCCGCACCGGTCGCGGTCGGGGCCGTGGTCGTCGCCTGGCTCTTTAGCTGAGCGACACTGCTCGAAACGCCGGTAGCGATGCTTTGGCCGGTTCCCGAGCCACACCCTGCGACGAGCACGGCCAGGAGGCCCACGAGCACGACGCCGGGCAGCATCGAGCGACGCGGCGCGGGTACTCGTCGATGCGCCGCACTGAAACGTGCGGCGCGGGCCGCACTCGCGCCTGTCCCAGCCTCGTCAGACCTCATGGTGAGAGGCTAGGTGGACCGCGGGCAAAAGCCAGTGGGCCTGCGCGCATTCACCTGGGTGAACGCAAACTGTGTCCCTTCACGCGACATTTACCTTTGGCTTGCGCCCCCCGGCGTCGCGCCGAAGTCCGTTGAGGCACCAGTCGCGAGCGACGTGGTTCACGTTCACCCAGGTGAACGAACTCCGGAAGCACCCCCACAGATGTTGGCGGACGTAGGCTCGCCCCGACCGTCATGAGCTCCATCGCCGACACCACCACGAGCGGCGTCGAACGGCAGCACCGCGCAAACCGGGCGCGGAGCAGCCGCGCGTCACTCCCGACGATGGACTCGAGGTCGGCCAGGGGACTGGCGACGCGCATAAGGCTGGATCCAACCGGCCACCTAAGCGGAAAACGTGTCGATGACGGAGGGTGCCATGTCGTCTCTTGACGTACCTGTTAATCGGCAGCTCGGGGGTGCTCGTGCCGCCGCCAGGCCGCGGGCAGCGGTCGCTGCCAAGCCCAAGTTCATCACATGGGTGACCTTGGCGCTGATGACGACGTCGTCGGTGGCGAGCCTTCGCAGCGCGCCCACCATGGCCGTGTACGGGTTGGCTTGCGTGTTCCTCTACATCGTGCCTGCCATCGTGTTTCTTCTGCCACAGTCGCTCGTGGCCGCGGAGCTCGCGTCGGGTTGGTCGGGCGGCATCTTTCGCTGGGTGACCGAGGGAATGTCCCCGCGATGGGGGATGCTCGCCGTCTGGTGTCAGTTCGCAATGACGATCTTCTACTACCCGACACTGCTCGGGTTCGTGGCAAGCACGCTCGCGTACGTAATCAATCCAAAGCTGGCGGACAATGGCGTGTATACGGGGGCTGTGATCGTTGTCGTGTTCTGGCTCGGCGTGTTGGTCTCCGCGCGCGGCGGCGTCAGCGGAATCGCGAAGCTCGCATCGAACGGGCTCGTGATCGGCACGCTGATCCCCGGAGCGATCCTCGTGATCCTCGGGATCCTCTACCTGCTTCAGGGAAACTCGTCGGCGGCGCCGATGAACACGAGTCACTTGCTCCCGGAGTGGACCGGGATCGCGAGCCTCGTGCTTATCGTCAACAACTTCCTCTCCTACTCGGGGATGGAGATGAACGCCGTGCACGTCGACGAGCTACGAAAGCCGGGGACTGAGTTCCCGAAGGCGATGTTCTTCGCGTGCGGGCTCGTGCTCGTGATCTTCATCCTGCCCGCGCTCGCGATCAGCTGGGTGGTGCCTGCGCAACAGCTGAGCCTGACCGCGGGCGTGATGCAGGCGTTCAGCTCGTTCTTCGGTCACTTCGGGATCGAGCGGCTGGTGCCGATCGTCGCACTCGCACTGGTGTGCGCCTCGCTCGGCGGGATGCTCACCTGGCTGGCGGGTCCTTCCAAGGGGTTAGTGCTCCTCGCGCGCCGCGAGGGTTACCTGCCGCCTTTCCTGCAGAAGGTCAACGCCGAGGGTGTGCCGGTGAACATCCTCCTGACCCAGGGAGCGCTCACGACCGTGATCGGACTCCTCTACGCGTTGGTCCCGTCCGTTTCGAGCGCTTACTGGATCCTCAGTGTGATGACGACCCAGGTCTACTTGATCATGTATGTGCTCATGTTCAACTCCGCGCGTCGGCTGCGTCGTAGCCAGCCGGACGTGAAGCGCGGGTTCACGGCTCCGCGGCTAGGGCTGCTGTGCATCATCGGCGCGGCGGCGTCGACCGCGGCGTTCGTGATCGGGTTCGTGCCGCCTTCGCAGTTCGAGAGCGGGAGCCCGGGCGTGTATGTGCTGATCATCCTGGCGGGTACCGGCCTCATCGGGCTGCTCCCCGCCTGGCTGTTCCTGCATTTCCGCAAGCCCGACTGGAAGTCGGACGACATCGACGCGGAGGCCGAGGACCAAGCCGAGCCCCCGTCGAACGGCGCTGCCGTCGGTGCTCCTGAGCCCGCCCCGAGCTCCGCAGCCGAGGCGCAGGCTGCCGCAACGCCGGAATCGTCGGCAACGCCGACGCTCGCCCATACCGAGGCCGAGCCGGCGGCGGCCCCACCGTCTGGTGGTGACTCAGTGCAATCCGACGGGCCACACCCTGGCGACCACCACCGCCGGAGGATCTATGTGGTCGTCGGCGCGGTTCTCGTCGTGCTTGTCGTCGTTGGCCTGCTCGCGTACTCGTCGCAGAAGAATGACGCCCAGGCACAGCAGAAGGCCCAAGAGCTCGAGCAGAAGTTCGAAGCGGCAGGGCTCGCGGTGCCCGCGAGCCGCGACGACATCGTCAGGTCGCTCGGGACCGACGGCGGGGCGATTTGTGAAAACCCGGCGAACGCACTGGGCAAGGCGACCCTCAACGATGCCCTCACCAACGGCGCCGACTTCACCGGGCGTCGACCAGTCCTGGTAGACGCGCGCGTCGTAGCCGGCGAGGCGCTCGTGCTCCAGACGTACTGCCCCGACAAGGTCCAGCCGTACCTGGAGAAGATCAACAAGCTCAAGCTACGCCACACGGTCAAGGGCTGATGACCGAGCATGACGCAGGCCCGGAGAGCGCGCCCGGAGGTGCGCTCTCCGGCCAGGCTGCGGGGCCTGACCGAGCGGCAGCTGGAGGGGTGCTGGCCGCGGCGTGCGTCTCAGCGTTGGTCGTCAACGCCAACACATCCGCGGTCACGATCCTGCTGCCGGCGATCAGCAAGGACGTCGGGGCTCCAGTGACGCAGTTGCAGTGGGCGGTGACCGGCTATTCGTTGGTCGGAGCGGCCGTGATCGTGACCTCGGGCGCACTCGGTGACGTATTCGGCCGCAGGCGCCTCTTCCTCGCAGGCCTCGGCCTGTTCATCGCTTCGTGCGTGCTGATTGCGCTGTCGACCAGCGGTCCCGGCGTGGTCATCGGGCGGATGATCCAGGGCGCTTCGGGCGCGACGATCCTGGCCTGTGGCATGAGCCTGCTCTCCGTCGCGGCGTCAGGGGCCGGGCAGATGCGCGCCATAACGATCTGGGGCGCGGCATCCGCAGTCGGTGCGGCGGCGGGGCCGCTGATCGGGGGCGTGCTCGTCGACGCAACCGGCTGGCAGGGGCTGTTCTGGATTGACGCGGCTATCGCCGTCGCGTGCTTGCCGCTAACGCTCAAGACCGTCCAGGAGTCCAGCGACCCGAATCGGTCGCACTCGATCGACTACGCGGGCACGGTGCTGATCGCGGTCGTGCTCGTCCCGTTCGTGCTCGCGCTCAGCGAGGGAAACGACTGGGGCTGGGTTTCGCCGGCGACGATCGGGTGCCTGGTGATCTCGGTTGCGGCGGGCTTCGTGTTCGTCGCGGTTGAGCACCGCGTCCGAGCACCACTGGTGAATCTCCAACTTCTGCGTAATCAGGTGCTGGTCGGCGCGACCCTGGCGATCTTGATCGTCGCGGGAGCGATCAACGCGCTCATGTACGTGATCAGCCTGTACTTCCAGAATCCTGCAGCTCTCGGGATGAGCGCACTCGAGGCGGGGCTGGCGACGCTGCCGGCGGCCGCCGGCATGATTGCGATCACACCCCTGATCACGCCACTGGCGGTCAAGATCGGCACGCGCGCCGCGATCGTGGTCGGCTTCGGGCTGGCCGCCCTCGGTTGCGTGGCGCTCACGTTTGTGACCGCGTCCTGGGCGTACGCCGCATTCATCGTTCCGCTCGTGGCGATCGCGGTCGGACTCGGGCTCGCAAACGGCCCGGCATCGTCGGCCTCGACCGCAGTCGTCTCGCCGGATGAGGTCGGACAGGCGTCGGGGATCTCGAACATGGCCCGCTACATCGGCGCCGCGGTGGCTGTCGCCGCCATCTCGACGATTTTCAACGCCGTGACCAACAACCACGGGGGCGCATCGAACTCCGACGCGCTCGCGAGTGGTCTCGCCGGGGCGGCCTTGCTGCTCGCAATCTTCTCCGGCGCGGGCGTTGCCCTTTCCCTGCTGATGGCGCGGCACCGTCCGAGACATCCAAGCCCGGTCCACCGCGCCGCGGCAGCGGCGGCGAGCTCCCACACGATCCCGACCACTCCCGTGTCGCACTCGTGAACGTCATCCCAGCCCCAAACCGAGAAAAGGAGACGCGATGTCAGATGCTCTGCGCGAGTCCATCCACGGCCTGATGGCACGTGCGAAGGATGACCTGTCCGAGTTCGTCGCGTTCAGGTCTGTTGCCGATCCGAAGCAGTTCCCGCCGGAGGAATGCGCGAACGCCGCGCGGTGGGTCGTCGACGCGTTCTCGGAAGCGGGGCTCCAGGACGTCGAGATGTCTCCGACGCCTGACGGCAGCATGGCGGTCCACGGCCACGCCCCCGCGCCCGAGGGCACCCCGACTGTCTTGCTCTACTGCCACTACGATGTGCAACCCCCGCTGGGCGAGGAGAACTGGAGCACCCCGGTGTTCGAGCTCACCGAAAGGGGCGGCCGCTGGTACGGCCGCGGTGCGGCCGACTGCAAGGGCAACGTGGTGATGCACCTGACCGTCCTGCGCGCGCTAAAGCAGCTCGACGGCGGCTTCCCCTGCGGCATCAAGCTCATCTGCGAAGGCTCGGAGGAGCAGGGCACCGGCGGCCTCGAAGCGTTCGTGCCACAGAACGTCGAGCTTCTCCGCGCCGACACCATCCTGGTGTGCGACACCGGAAACTTCGCCGTCGGGGTTCCGACGCTGACCACGACGCTGCGGGGCATGACGAGCATCGACGTGACACTGACCGCGCTCGGGAGCGCGATGCACTCCGGGATGTTCGGCGGTCCGGCGCCGGACCCGGTGGCCGGGCTGATCGCGATGCTCGCCTCGCTGCGCGACGAGCGCGGCAACACAACAGTCGATGGGATCGAGAACACCGGGACGTGGTCGGGCGTCGACTACCCGGCCGACCAATTCCGCGCCGATGCCAATGTGCTCGACGGGGTCGATCTGATCGGCGGTGGCAGCGTTGCCGACATGCTGTGGGCGCGCCCTGCGGTGACCGTGCTCGGGATCGACGTGCCGCCGGTGGTCGGATCCGCGGCGGCGATCCAGTCGAGCGCCGCGGCGCGCGTCAGCCTGCGCCTGCCGCCCGGCATGGAGGGAGAAGCCTCCCAGGATGCGCTGATCGCCCATCTCGAAAAGCGCGTGCCGTGGGGGCTGGGCTGCGAGATCGAACGCGTCGCGGTCGGCGATCCGTTCGTTGGTTCTCTCGACGGTCGTGGCTACGAATGTCTGAAGGCGGCGCTCGAGGAGGCGTACGGAAGAGAGATGACCACGGAGGGGCAGGGCGGCTCGATTCCCCTGTGCAACGTGTTCGCGGGGGCCTATCCCGACGCCGAGATCTTCCTGATGGGCGTCGAGGAGCCCAAGTGCCTGATCCACGCGCCGAACGAGAGCGTCGATCCATCCGAGATCGAGCACCTGTCATTGGCCGAGGCGCTGTTCCTCCAGAAGTACGCGGCCACGCGATGACCCCGGCGCCGTTTACCACCGAAGACTTCGCCCAGCGGATGCGACGGGCCGCGGGGCAGGCGCAGCGCGCCGGGCTCACCGGCCTTCTCGTCACGCCCGGCCCCGACCTCATGTACTTCACCGGATACTCGCCGATCGCGATCACCGAGCGGATCACAATGCTCGCGATAGCCGGTTCGCGCGACCCGGCGATGATCGTCCCCATCCTCGAGCGTCCCGATGCCGAGACGTCGCCGGGGGCCGGCGCGGTTTCGCTCAGCGACTGGGCGGACGGCGACGATCCCTACGCCGCCACCGCGAAGTTGATCGATCCGGACGGGCGGTACGCCATCTCCGACTCCGCCTGGGCGATGCACGTCCTCGGCCTGCAGGGCCGGTTGCCCGATTCGAGGTACGCGTCGATGACCGCGGCGATCCCGATGCTCCGAGCGGTCAAGGGCGAGGACGAGCTCGAGCGCCTCGCGGCGGCCGGCGCGGCCGCTGACGCCAGCTTCGAAGAGATCGTCAACGTGCAGTTCGCCGGCCGACTGGAGACCGAAGTAGCCGCCGACCTCGCCGCCCTGCTGTGCGAGCACGGGCATTCCCAGGTCGACTTCACGGTGGTCGGCTCGGGCCCGAACGGCGCCAACCCACATCACGAGGCGGGCGAGCGCACGATCCAAGACGGAGACATGGTCGTGCTCGACTTCGGCGGTCTCAAGGACGGATACGGTTCGGACACCACGCGTACCGTGCACGTCGGTGAACCGACCGACGAGGAGCGCAAGGTGTTCGAGATCGTCCGCCGCGCCCAGCAGGCCGGGTTCGAGGCCGTCCAGCCCGGCATCGCCTGCGAGGAGATCGACCGGGCCGCCCGGAAGGTCATCGCCGGCGCCGGCTACGGCGAGTACTTCATTCACCGCGTCGGACACGGCATCGGGCTGACCACACACGAGCCGCCGTACATGGTCGAGGGCGAGACACACCCGATCGAGCCGGGGATGTGCTTCTCGATCGAGCCCGGTATCTACCTGCCCGACAGGTTCGGCGTGCGGATCGAGGACATCGTCGTCGCCACCGAGGGCGGCGGCCGGCGGCTCAACAACACCAGCCACGAGATGCGAATCGTCAGCTGAAGGAGACTGCAATGAGCGATCAGCACGATCACCAGCACGGCCCCGGCTGCGGCCACACAGTCGTGCGTCACGGGGACCATGTCGACTATCTGCACGACGGCGAGCTTCACCGTCACGAGGGCGAGAGCGTCGAGCGCCACTCGATCGCGCTCAGCGAGCGCAACCCCGCCGACTGCACGCCCCACCACGACTGCGCCGACCACGAGGACGACCACGAGCACAGCCCCGGGTGTGGGCACGAGCGGGTACCGCACGGCGACCATGTCGACTATCTGGTCGGTGGTCACCTGCACCACCCGCACGGTGATCATTGCGACGATCACGGCCCCTTGGAGGTCATCTCACAGTAGAGCGCTCCGACCGACGACCACGGGTCCCGTCCGGTCAGTAGTCGAGCGATGGTGAGCGCACCCAGCAAGCCGGGCGATCATGCGGTAGCCGACGCGGAAGAGGTGCAGGCGTTCATGCTCAGGCTAGGCGTCGCGCTCACGATGACCGGCGACGCCGTGAGCGCGATCCAAGACCGGTTGCGGGCGGTCGCGGCCGGCTACGGCTACGAACACGCGCATATCAGCGTGCTGCCGACGCTCCTGATGGTGGCGTTACGTGAGGGTGACCCGGCGGGCGTCAGGACTATCGATAGCTTCGGTCAACTTCGGCTCGATCAGTCCTCAGCGGTGATCCGCGTAGCACGTTCGGCTGAGGCCGGCGAGGTCAGGCCCTCTGACGCGCTCGCGGACCTCCACCACGCACTCGAGATGCCACCGCGCTTCGGCACGGTGTTGTTCATCGCCTCCCATGCGTTGCTCACCCTCGGCCTCGGGCTCGTCATCGGCCCGGCATCTGGAGACTTCTGGTGGTACCTGATCCTTGGCGGGCTTGTCGGGGCGATCAAGGCCTGGACGGCACGTTTCGCCTCGAGTGGCGCTCTCGTGGCACTCGTAGCCGCAGCGGTCGTGTCGGTGATCGCGTTCCTGGCCCAGAGCGGAAACGAGGCGGCGTCGCTGCGCCTGATCATCCCGCCGCTGGTCACCTTCCTCCCCGGTGCGCTCCTGACGATGGCGACGGTCGATCTCGCGATGGGCGAGACCGTGACCGGCGCGAGCCGGTTCGTCGCAGGGACCCTCCAGCTCGCGCTGCTGGCGATCGCGATTGTCATCGGCGCCGAGATCGCCGGCAACTCGCACAACGGCCCAGTCGCGGGCAACGCCGCGCAGAACTGGGGCTCGTGGCAGGCGTGGCTCGGCGTCGCGATGTTCGGCCTGGCGATTTGCGTCCACAACTCCGCTCCGAAGGGCGCGCTCCCGTGGCTATTGATCGTGCTGTTCTCGGCCTGGCTCGGCCAACTGATCGGAAAGCAGTTCATCGATGCCACGCTCAGTGGCTTTGTCGGCGGCGCGGTGATGGTGCCGGTCGCGCACGCGGTCGCCCGGGCACGCACCGCGCCGCCCGCGCACGTCATGTTCCTACCCGGGTTCTGGCTGCTCGTGCCCGGGACCATCGGACTCATCGGCGTAACCGAGCTCGTCGGAAACAACTCGGCGCTCGCCACCCAGAACATCTTGTCCACCGTGGTGTCGATCCCGTCGGTCGCTCTCGGCATCCTTGTCGGCACGATGGTCGTGCGCGGCGTCATCCCCCTCCGCCAACGCATCTTTTCGTAGTCCGGCGCGCTTGCGCGGACGACGTTGCCGAGCCTACCGCGCGGCCTCAGACCGGCACGGCGAGGACCGGTGCTTTCACACGGAACGGCCGAAGCTCCGCGTCCCCCTCCTCCACGACTCCGTAGCTGCCCTCCGGCACCTCGCTCCATGCGCCGGCGAGATTGCCGATCGGCTCTGAGACGATTATCCGAGCGTTCTCGGAGAGGTCTTGCAGGATCTGCCGCTCGGGATAGAGCTTCCTGAGCGTACGGACATCTCGCGAGAAGAACAGCGAACGCGACCGGCGCACCGTCGAGTAGCGGAATACCCACAGGCGGTCGCCGTCGGTGGTGGCGATCGTACCCTGGAACGGGTGTGCGACGCCCCATTCCTGTCCGTACGCCTCTACCAGACCGATGGTGCGGCCGACGGCGGCCGGCGGATCCTGTTCTAGACCGAACGTGAGAGCGAGATAGAACAGCAACTCGGTGTCGGTCTGCCCTTTGATCTCGGGATACAGCGATCGATCGACCGCCAGCATCAGGTCCCGCTTGATCGTCTCGAACCCGTTGACGAAACCGTTGTGCATGAACAGCCACCGTCCGTGGCGAAACGGGTGGCAGTTCGTCTGCTGTACGGCTGATCCGATCGCGGCGCGGACATGCGCGAAGAACAGATGAGAGCGAACGTGGCTCGCGATCTCGCGGAGATTCTGATCGTTCCAAGCCGGTTCGATGCTGCGGAAAACACCGGGTCCGGGCTCTCCGTCGTACCAACCGATGCCGAATCCATCACCGTTGGTCGTCTCCGCGCCCAGGCGCGATTGTAGGCTCTGATCGATCAAGGAGTGTCGCGGCGTGAAGAGCGCGTCGGACAAGAGCACACGTGAACCGGTGTAGGCAAGCCATCTGCACACGTGCTTGACTCCTCTCGCACTCCAGTTTCGGCGACCCGACACGGCTTACGTTACGCTCGACGTGAACCTGTGACCAGCCCGGCCGGCGGATTCATCCAGGTGAAGCGCTACGCCAACCTTCCCCGGCACGGGAGCTCGGATGTTCGTTGCGACCAGCAACGCGCTCAAGCGCGCCTGACGCCGGCGTCGCGCCCCCCGCGCAGCGGCTTCACTCCGGAGGCAGCTCGCGCATCACCAGCGCGATATCGACTCCCCGACGACCGCGGACGTAGCGGGACCCGAGGTACAGCACCGGGCCGGCAAGCAGCATGACGGCGAGTGATATGACCGACACGGTCGTGTAACCGCCGGAGTACTGGCCCTTGGTCAGCGCCAGGTAGACAGCGGTCCCGCAGAATGCCGCTCCGATGCCCGCCACAAACACGATCGGCGGCACCCCCAGCCATGCGCCGCGGATCAAATGCGGCGACGCGGCGAATAGGTCGCGTCGCCGGAACGGCAGGACGATGACCGCGAGGCAGGCTAGCGCCGACAGGGCCAACGCGACGAGGTTGGCGTTGCGGAACGCCTGCGCGACGCCCTGGTCATAGACGATCAGCGCCAGGAAGGCCTCGCTGATCGCGACATTCACGAGCAGGGCTACGGCCGGGGTGTGGCGGCGGCTCGTCACCGACGCCAGGGTCGCCGGGAGCACGCGATCGAACGACAGCGCGAAGAGTACGCGGGACATCCCCATCAGGAAGACGATCGGCACGGGGAGCAGCCACCCGAGGAATGCCACCGCGATGATCACCTTGCTCACCGGATCGGCGAGCAACACGGCGAGGCCATGGGGGCTGACCCCGACGGGCGTCAGCTTCGCGTAGGCAGCGGGAGCGTGCGCCGCGAGGAAGTAAGCCGCCTCGATGAACTGGCGGCCGCCGGCGCGCCCGAGTGCTGTCCACACCGCGGCGAGCGCAAGCACGCTGATCGTAATCGTCGCCAGCGTGCTATGGAGGTGTGTTCGGGCTGGGCGCTGCACCTCGCCCGCGACGAACGCCGTGTACCAGTAGCCGGCGAAAATCAGAAAGGCGTACGGCAGCGCGGACACCGTAGCCGAGACCGTGTGGCCGGAATGCCAGCCAGTCGCTTTCGCCTGACTAATGATCCGGGTATAGGTACCGACCGCTCCCGACGCGTGATCCACCGCACGCTGTACGTCGCCGACGGAGTGAACGAGCAGTTCGACAACGATCAGGATGATGCTGATCACGCCGGCGCTCACCGACCAGAAGGCAACGCGCGCGGCGAGCCGCGTGCCACCCAGCGTAACGAGCGCCGCTATCGCGATCATGGTCGTCGTCGCGATGAACGCCCCGTTCCGGGTGGCCGCGTCGGTTGCGACGGTCGTCAGAACCGGCGCATGAAACACGGTGGCGAGCGTCCCGAACGTGAACGGCAGGAACGCTCGAGCCCAGAAGGATCCAAGCGCGGCGAGCCCCGACCACCAGATGAAGAGGTGCATGGTGCCCGCTGAGACGCCGGCCACGGGATGGAACACGCGGGAGGCGAAGACGTAGTCCCCGCCGGACCGCGGCATCGCGACGGCGAGCTGAGAGTAAACCCACGCGAGCGGAGCGAGCAGCAGCCCGCCGACGACGAGCATCAGCAGGATGTTCACCCCGGGAAACAGAAGGAGCAGCAGTCCGAAGAAGGCGAACGCGCCGCCGATGCTCTGAGCACCCGCATTGACTCCGAACGCGTGTGCAAGGCCGATGTCGCGCACCAGCCCTGTGGAGCGGCGGACGAACATCCCAGCGTCGCTGGCTACGTCCGGGCCGGACGATGACTGCCGTGTGGCGAGGCCCGGCGTGCCTTCAGCTGCGCGGTGCATCGTCGACCGCCGTCACGCTGACGAGCGTGATCCCAAGCTGCAGGAAATGCTGCAAGAGGCCGTTGAGCTCTGCCTGATCACGGACGGGACCCACGAGGACCGTATTGTCGTTCTTGTAGGCGATGCGCATGCGCGGAAACGATCGACCCATGAGATCACCAAGGTGTCCCTGGACCTCGAGCCGATACGTTCCACCTCCGCCCACCGTTGCTACGTTTGCACAACTAACCCTTATGTCACGCGATCCGGTTCCGATCACCTGGGTGATTGCGTTCCGCTCAGCAGCCCGATGCCCTCGGCCCTCGCGACAGCGTCCTCGCGCGAGCCCACGTGCAGCTTGCGATAGATAGATCGGACATGTGACCTGACGGTGTTCGGCGAGAGAAACAGCTGAGCTCCGATCTCTCGCACCGATAGGTCGCTCGCCAACCACCGGAGCACCGCGACCTCGGCCTCGCTGGGCAGTTCGAGGATCACGTCGGCGCTGGCGTTATTCTGGGCCTTCTCGAGCTCAAGTGCCACCTGGTCAGCGAATACCGGCACTGTCCCGCTGTCCTGAAGCTCGGCGAGCTTTTCACGGGCGCGGCCGAGCGTGTCGCCGGCTTCATCTAGCCGTCCGCGGCGACATCGGATGTCGGCAAGCCGGACGAGAAGCCGGGCGTGCGGAACGGTCGGGATCTCATCCTCCAGGAAGCGCTCCGCGGTCGAGAACTCGCGCTCGGCCCCGACCAGGTCACCTTCGGCCGCCAGCACGTTGCCGAGCGCCTCGGCCACGGCCGACCCCAGCCAACTTCGGCTGCTGGTGATCTTCCCGACGATCGAGCGCGCCGCCTCGGCGTGGTCGCGCGCGGTCGCCAGTCGACCGTGATCGGCCGCGACCAGACTCAGAATCCCGTGCGCGGCCGCGACGCCGGGGGCGCGTCGGGCGATGTCAGGATGATCAATGGCCCGCGATGCCGCGCCCCGAGCTCCGTCGAGGTCTCCGGCGAAGTACAGGGCGCGAGCGAGTGCCGCGAGTGCTGCAACCAACGTTTCATCGACGTGCTTCTGAGCGAGCTCGACCGCCCGGTAACCCTCGACCACGGCACCGCTGACTCCGTCGTCGAGGCCAGCGGACCGAACCATCGCGGTCACGCAGTCCTCGTAGGCGCCGAACCGCTCGGGCTGCTCTGCTCTGGCGCGGTCCGCGAGCCTCAGGAACCGGCGCCGCTCGCGGGTCATTCGCCCGACGAGCAGCGAGGCAGTCGCCGCGCCGACCGCGGCGGCGGGATGCTCGATCAGCAATTCGTCGGGGATCGCCTGCGCCCACCGAACCAGCGTCCCCGAGCGACCGTTCCGGATGAACGCTAGGTGATATTCGCCGAGGAGCTCCGCGACCACATCGAGGTCGCCGGCGGCCGCCGCGTGCTGGACCGCCTCCACGACCAGACCCCGCCCACGCAGCCATTCGGCGGCACGCCGGTGGATGGTCCGCGGAACCGTCGGTTCCACCGCACCGAGGTGGGCGGTCGCAAACTCGGCGAACAGCGCATGGACGCGGAACCACTCCCGGCGCTCGAGACTCTGCACGAACATGTTCGACTCCTCGAGCTCGGCGAGCGCGGCCGCCGAGTCCGACCGGTCGAGCACGGCGTCGCAAAGCTCCGCGGTGAAGCTCCCCAGCACGGCCGCGCGCAGCAGGAACGAGCGGCGGCCCGCGTCCAGTGACGCGAGTACCTCGTGGCTGAGGTACTCGGCAACATGGCGATGCCCGCCGCCGAACTCGTGCACCGCGCGATCTCGGTCGTCGACCGACCGCAGCCACAGGGCCGCGAGGTACAGCGCGGCCGGCCAGCCCTCGGTTCTCTCCAGCAGGACCTCGATCTGCTCGTCGTCCAGTTCGAGCCCGGCGCGATCTACCAGCAGCTCGCGGGCTTCGGCTCGCGTGAACGCCAGCTCGTGGGCGCGCAGCTCGCTGAGCACTCCGCGTCCTCGCAGCCGTGAGAGCTCGAGTGCCGGGTCAGCTCGCGTGATCGCGATCATGCGCGCCGTCGGCGGGAGCCGCTCGATGGCGTACCGGAGGGACGCCAGGCACTCGCTGTCGAGAACCGTCTGCAGGTCGTCAAGCACGAGCGTGACCGGTTGCCCGAACGCTGCGATTCCGTTCATGACCTCGTCGACCGCGACCTCCACCGCCGTTGCCGACGCGTGTAGCCGATTGATCGCCCGTCGGCCGAGGCCGTTGCGGATACGGTCAACGGCCGTGGCCACGTACGTCCACAGGCGGACGGGCTCGTTGTCGCCCGCGTCGAGCGTCACCCAAGCGAGCGCGCTCCCGCTGTGCTCCGCCCATGCGCGCACCGCCGTAGTCTTCCCGTACCCGGCCGGAGCCGCGACCAGAGTCAGCGCAGACTCCGCACCCGCCTCGAGGGCATGCTCGAGCCGCGGCCGGGGGACCATCCCGCGTCGCTGCCGCGGGGCCGCCAGCTTGGCGTCCGCGAGCGGAGGAAGATCGTCCGTCAAACGTAATCCGGAAGGCACTTAGCCCGTTCCTGAGTTCCATCCACACGCCACAGCCATTGCTCAGCTTTCCGCGCCACAGGCTAGTCGGCTTCACCCCAAAAGGGTTAGGTGAAGTCCTAACAAACGTGCCGGTACACCCGCTACCGGGGTGCCGGCACCCAATCCGCACCGGTTTTCTCACGGAATGCGTCCACGGCGCCGTCGAGCGTGGGGAAGAAATGGTCGGGGTCGAGCGGGCCGATCAGCTCGTAGCGCTCGAGTTTCTCCCGCACCGGATCCTTGAGCTCGGCGAACACAAGTGAGGTGCCCTCGGCGTTCAGTTCCTCGTCGAGGTCGGCGAGCATGTCGGCGGCGGTGGCGTCGACGTCGGTGATCGGCTCGGCGGCGATCACGATCCACTCCGGTCGCGGATCGGCGGCCGCGAGACTCCGGATCTGGTCGCGGAACGTTCGCGCGTTGGCGAAGAACAATGGCGCGTCGAACCGGAAGATGACAAGCCGTGGAAGCTCCTCGGCCTCTGGGTGCAGCTGGGTATCATGCTGTCCCGCAAGCCCGGGGACGCGCCCGAGCGTCGTCTGGTACGGCCGCCATGCCCGGCGGAACACGTTGAGGATCGACAGCGCCACCGCGACCGCGATGCCCTCGAGCACCCCGAGCAGGGCGACGCCCAGGAACGCGGCGATCGACAGCAGGCACTCGGCGGGGCGCTGCCTCCACAGCCGCACCGTCCCTTGTATGTCGGCCAGCGACAGCGACGCGGCGATCACGACCGCGGCGAGCGTCGGGTTCGGAAGGTTCTTGAGCAGCCCGGGGACGAGCACGAGCATCAGCACGATCAGCGCCGCGCCGACGACGCCCGTCAGCTGCGTCTTGGCGCCGGCCTGCTCGGCGACCGCCGTCCGCGAGCCGCTCGTGCTCACCGGAAATCCCTGGAACAAACCGGCGGCGACGTTGGCGGCGCCGATCCCGATCATCTCACCGTTCCCGTCGACCTCCTGGCCGGTGCGTGCGGCGAACGCTGACGCCGTCGAGATCGTGTCGGCGAGCGCGACCAGCACGATCCCGAGCGCTCCCGCGACCAGCAGCGGAAGATCGGACACCGGGTTGGGCACCGTGAGCGGGGGGAACCCCTTGGGCAGCGTGCCCACCAGCGACACGCCATGGTCGGCCAGATCGAACACCGACGTCGCGGCGATCGCGACGACGACCGCCACCAGCACGCCCGGCACCCGCGGCAGCCAGCGACTGAGCGTGAGAATCAGCGCGAGGCTGACCAGCCCGATCACGACCGCCGCACCGACCGTGTCGCCCGACGCCACCCCGTGGATGAATGCGTGCGCCTCGTTGATCAGGCCGTTCGCGTCCGTCGAGAAGCCGAACAGCTTTGGCAGCTGGCCGATCAGGATCGTCAGCGCCAGCCCGTTCATGTAGCCGATCTGAGTCGGCTTGGAGAGCAGGTCGGCGATGAACCCGAGCTTCGCGATCCCGGCGAGGATCATGATCGCGCCGACGATCAGGGCCATCATCGATGCCAGCGCGATCGCGCGCTCGGGACTGCCGCCCGAGCCGACGATCGGCAAGATCGTGGCCGCGATCATGGGGCCAAGCGACGAGTCTGGACCGAGCACCAAGATCCGGGACGGACCGAACACGGCGTAGCCGATCAGGCACAGGATCGTCGTATACAGACCCGTGATCGCCGGCAGCCCCGCGAGCTCGGCATAAGCCATCCCCTGAGGCACGAGCAGCGTGGTCAACACGACGCCGGCGACCACGTCGCTGCGCAGCCAAGACCTCCGGTATGTCGCCAGCGAGGAGATTCCGGGAAGCGAACGCGAGGCCATCGGCCGGCTCTGCGTGGCCTACGAGCGCCGGGCGATCAGCTTGCCGATCTCCCACAGCACGAACAGCAGAACAGCCGAGCCGACCGACAGCCCGAACTGAGGAGATGCGAGCGGCGTCGTCTTGAGCAGACGGTTGAACAGATCCATCTGCGTGATCATCACCGCGAGCGCGAGCTCCGCCGCCGCCGTCCAGTTCATATTGGCGTTGTCGAACGCCCCGCGCGCGAGCACGGAGCCCGAGACGCTCCGGCACTCGTAAGCAGCGACGATCAGCATCAACGCGAACGCGCTCAGCCCGATCGACGATCCGACCGCCGTACTGTGGTAGTGCTGCTTGCCGAAGTAGATCAACAGATCCATGACGACCGCCATGTAAACGCCGACCAGCCCCGAGGTGAGCTGGACGCCGCGGTTCACGATTGACTGGGTGCTGGGGCGCGGCCGGCGGCCCATCAGCCCCGCGGTCGCCTGGTCCAAACCGAGCGCGACACCGAACGGCGCGCTGACGAAGAAGTGGATGTAAAGCACCTGCGCCGGCGAGAACGGCTGACCCTCAGCGATATTCAGGATCGTCGCGCCCAGGAACGTCAGCACGAACGCCACGAGCGAGATCAGCACGAAGCGGACGTACTTGCTCAGGTTGTCGTAGAGCTTCCGGCCCGCCGAGACCGCGCGTACGATCGTCGCGAAGTTGTCGTCGGTGAGGATCATCCGGGCCGCGTTCTTGGCCACCTCGGTGCCGCTGCCCATCGCCACGCCGATGTGCGCGGCCTTGATCGACGGTGCGTCGTTCACCCCGTCGCCGGTCATCGCCACCACGTGGCCCTGCTTCTTGAGGGTCTCGACCAAGAGCACCTTGTGTTCGGGCGCGACTCGGCCGACGACGCCGATCTGGTCGATCCGCGCCAGCCGCTCTGACTCGTCTAGCGCGGCGAACTCGGCGCCAAGGATCGCGTCGCCGTCGATCCCGAGCTGCTTGGCGATCGCTGCGCCGGTGATCACGTCGTCGCCGGTGACCATCCGCACCCGGATGTGCGCCAATTGGGCATTCTCCACCGCCGGCCCCGACTCGGCGCGCGCTGGGTCGACCATGCCGACCAGGCTGGTCATCTCGAGGCCCTCGACGTAACTCAGCAGGTCGCCCTCGGCGTCGAACGAGCCGGGGTCCAGATCGCGGTACGCGGCAGCCATCACTCGCAGGCCGGCGTCGCCCATCCTCTGCATGCTCGCCTCGGCACGAGCACGCAGATCCTCGTCCCACGGGACGCTCTGCCCGGCCGACAGCGCGCTCGATGCGTGGCTCATCACCGCCGGCGCCGCCCCCTTTACGTAGCAGCGCACAACGTCCCTGCCAGCCTTGTCCGTCGCCTGGGTGAACGCGGCCATCAGCTTGTACGTCGGGTCGAACGGAAGCGTCACGAGGCGCGGATGCTGTTCTCGCGTGGCCTCGATGTCGATGCCTGCCTTGTGCGCGAGCACGAGCAGGGCGCCCTCGGTGGGGTCGCCCACCACCTTGCCGTCGGCGAGCGTCGCGTCGCTGGCGATCACGTACGGCAGGATCGCTTCGTCGATGGTGTCCGAAGAGCCTGCGGCGTGCTGGACCTTGCCCTCGAGCTCGTAGCCCGAGCCGGAGATCGTGTATCGGTCGGTCGGATCGACCACCTCGACCGCCGTCATCTGGTTCATCGTCAGCGTCCCGGTCTTGTCCGAGTTGATTGCGGACGTCGAGCCGAGCGTCTCGACCGAGGCCAGATCGGTCAATACCGCGCCGTGCCGTGCGAGTTCCGCCGCTCCGAGCGACATCACCACTTGGAGCACGGTCGGCATCGCCTCCGGAATCGCGGCGATCGCGAGCGCCACCGCGCTCGTGAACACGATCGTCGAGGACAGGCCGCGCTGCGCGCCGAGCACGAACATGATCACCATCGTCACGGCGGCCGCCGCCGCGATCCACAGCGTCAGCGCGTTCAGCTGCCTGGTCAGCGGCGTCTGCTCGCGCTTCGTCGTCGCGAGCATGCCGGCGATCTTCCCGACCTCGGTGTCTGCGCCGGTCGCAGTCACCACCATCACGCCACTGCCGTGCGTGACCGGCGTGTGCATGAACGCCATGTCGGTCTGCTCGCCGGGCGCGAGACTGTCGCCGTCGGGTAGGTCGACGCCCTTGGAGGCTGGCACGCTCTCGCCGGTCAGCGCCGACTCGTCGATCTGCAGGGAGGCTGCCGAGATGAGCCGCCCGTCCGCCGGCACGTCGTCACCGGCCGCCAGCACGACCACGTCGCCGACCACCACCTCTTCCGCGGAAATCTCGGCCTCGGAACCGTCGCGGCGCACCCGTGCCGATGCCTTCACCATCGCGCCCAGCGCGTTCATCGCGCTCTGCGCCTTCCCCTCCTGGCGCAGGCCGACGACGGCGTTGAGCACGGTGATCAGGATCAACAGGACGCCGGTGCTCCACTCCTTGATCGCCAACGATACGATCGCCGCCGCCAGCAGGATGATCTGCATATAGCTGCGGTATTGCTCGATGAACCGCCGCCAGCCCGGCACCGCTGCCTCCGCAGGGAGCGCGTTCGGGCCATGCTGCTCGAGGAGCTCGGCGGCCTCTTGGCTGGAGAGCCCGACGGATGGGTCGACGCCGAGCCGGGCGACAACCTCGTCCGGTGAGACGCCGTACCAGCTGCCGGCATCGTCGGCGCGATCGACATCGGGTCGCGTCGCGGTGGTCATCCGTACCTCACCTACTCGCCTGTCGCCGGGGCAGGCGACTGCGCGACCTGCGTTTCCGCCTCGTGCCCGTTCCGGCCGTCGCTCGCGGCGGACATCGCTGCCTTCTGCTCGTGCTCGAACGGGTCGCGGTGCGCGCCTTCAGGCGCCTGGGCCTCGAGCGCTGCCTTGATCTCCACGAGGCGCTCGCGCTGCGCCTTGGACACGGTCGGAAAGCGGGGATCGATCTCCATCAGCGTATTCACGAGCGCCGCCCCGGCGCCGATCCTGGCGAACCACTTCCGATCGGCGGGTATCACATACCACGGCGCCCATTCCGTGCTCGTGTGCGAGAGCACCTCCGAGAACGCCTTCTGATAGTCATCCCAGCGCTCGCGCTCCTTGACGTCCGCGGCCGAGAACTTCCAGTTGTGATCCGGAAGGTCCAGCCGCCGCAAGAACCTGATCCGCTGCTCCTCCTTGGACAGGTTGAGGAACAGCTTCACGACCCGAATCCCGTTCTCGGTCAGGTAGCGCTCCCAGTCGTTGATCTGGCGATACCGGTGCCGCCACACGTCCCTCCCGCGCTTCGCCGCCGCGGGGAGCTTCTCGCGATCGAGGATCTCAGGGTGCACTCTGACCACGAGCACCTCCTCGTAGTGGGAGCGGTTGAAGATCCCGATCTCGCCGCGGCGGGGCAGGTGCTGGGCGTAGCGCCACAGGAAGTCGTGGTCGAGTTCCTCGGCCGACGGTTGCTTGAAGCTGTGCACGGCGACGCCCTGCGGATTCACGCCGCTCATGACGTGGCGGATCGTCCCGTCCTTGCCGGCGGCGTCGAGTGCCTGTAGAACGACCAGCACGCCCCAGCTGTCCTGGGCGGCGAGTCGTGCCTGGTATTCGCTGAGCAACCGCACGCCCCCGGCGAGGAGCGCGACACCTTCCTTCTTCTTCTTCACTCCGGCCTTGAACGACGGATCGAAGTCCTTGGCGAGCCTGACGTTCGACCCGGGCTTGACTCGGAACGGCTCGATGAACTCAGACACCCGCTTATGCCTCTTGTCAGCCATCGTCCACTCCCTTTCCGTTGTCCCGTGCAGATCCAGCGCAGATGCCGTACCCGCGTCGTGGTCGCGCCCGGGTAGCCGAGCTGCTACAGGCCGAGGATGTTTGTCTTCTGTCTCGCGAACTCGTCGTCGGTGAGGATTCCCTGCTCGTGCAGGTTCCCCAGCTCGCTCAGGCGCTGCGTGTCTTCGGCGGTCAGCTCATGTCGCGCCGGAGGCGCCGGAGAAGGTGCCGCGGCCGCGGCCGATTGCTGGCCGTCGTAGTAGGCCTGCTCCTGCTCCTCCTCCTCCTTGCGCTGCCTGTGCTTTCCGAAGGCATACGCCCCGCCTCCGACGGCGGCCGCGCGCAGTAGTGGGCGACGACGTCTGAACAGTGGCATCGCTATACCTGCCCTTCCTCGTCGAGCGCCAGGCCCATCGCGAGCATGATCTCCGGCGCGGCCGCGATGACCCTCGGGCCGCCGACCTGCGGCGCGACCGCCTTGAGCACGCCCAGGAAATCCTCCGCGGTAGCGCCCTCCTCCACGGCGTTGGCGATCTGCCACGCGTAGGAGGCCGGCGGCGCGTCGAGTGCGATCAGCGTCGCCAGCTTCACAAGCGCGAACGTGCGGGCGTCCAAACCACTCCCAGCGCGATTGAGCTCTCGGAGCCCCAGCGCGTCTTCGAGAATCTCAATGTTGCCCGCGGAAACCCGGGACAATGCCTGATGAGTCTCTGCTCCAACAACAGCCATCTCAACTTCCTTTCCTCCTAGTTTCTCCATTGGTCCGCGCGTGCGGCCGCCGGCTGAGGCTCTAACGCGGCTACGCGCCCACCTCGGCCGGCGGCCGGATCGCCGCCCGCAGCTGCTTGGTGTCCTCGTACGACAGCAAGGTCTTGATCAGCGCACCGCCACGCCGCGAGAGCGCGGCGAATTCGGATATCCGATGACAACCAGCGTCCAATGCGCCGCTCCTGGCTTGAATGGGTTCAAAGGACGCTACGTCAACCGGCTCGGCTCGCACACCCTGAGTCGCGCCGATCACCTGGGTGAATGTGAAACCCACGTAGACTCACTTTTGAATTCACCAGGGTGAATCACGGGCTGCGACCGTACCTCGCGTTCCCTCCAACTTAACCTCGTAGCATCAAGAACTCGCTCGGGTCATCGCCGACCCGCTCCCGACCTACGGCGTGTGCCAGGTCGGTCAGCGAAGCCGAGACTCGTCTACAACATCGGAGGGCCACATGTCTGTTGACGCACCACCGCAGAGGGGTAGAACCTCGTACGACGCCTATGTTGACGATGACCGCGGGATGGGATGGCTCGCGTTCGCCGGCGTCCTCCTGATGCTGTTGGGAACCATGAACGTGATCGAGGGGATCGCGGCCATCGGCAACGCACACTTCTTCGCCGGCGACGCGCGATACGTCTTCGGAGATCTCAACACGTGGGGCTGGGTCACGCTGTGCCTCGGAGTGCTGCAGCTGATCGCGGGCCTCGGCGTCTTCAGCAAGAATCAGTTCGCGCGGTGGGGGGGCGTCGGCGTGCTCAGCCTCAATGCCCTTGCGCAGCTACTGATGATGCCCGCGTATCCGTTCTGGTCCCTGTCGCTCTTCGCGATCGACATCCTCGCGATCTACGGGCTCGTCGCGTACGGAAAGAGAATCGGCACGGTGTGACGTCGCCGGCGATACAGGCAACGCCCCCGGTGATCAGACGCGAGTGGTCGCTGGCTCCTTTCGACCTGATGCCTTAGCGGTTTCGAGCGCCCGCTCGAGCTCGATGCGCAGCTGGACGACGAGCGACGAGTCGGCGAGCCGCTGCTCGAGGACATGCAGGCAACTGCCGTAAAAAGCGAGGCGGTTGTCGCGGATGCGGGCGACGTGGACAGGTTCCTGCCCATTCGGAGCGTTCGGGAGACTCAGCTCGCGGACCTTCGAGACCTTGTCGGCCGCAAGGATCATGAGCGCATCGTGACCAGCCCGTGCGACCTGCTCGCAAAGCGCCGCCTTACGTTCGGCATAGCCGGTGATGCGCTGGTCTTCGCTCACCGCGAGCACAAGCGTCGCGACCGATACGCCGAAGCGGGCCCGGAGATCATCAGCGTCGACATCGGTTTTCTCGATGACGTCGTGGAGTACGCCCGCGACGATCACGTCGTCGCTAGCGCCGGCATCGTAGAGGAGACAGGCAACCTCCAGAGGGTGCAGAAGGAACGGAGCGCCGTCGGCCTGGCGCCGCTGGCCTGCGTGTACATGTGCCGCGTATGCGAGCGCTCGCCGCGTCATCGGCGGCGATTGGAGGACCGTGCGCGTCGTCGAACTTCGACGATCGCAATCGGCGGAGATCACGGACATCCAAGTGAGGCTAAAGCGGCCCGAGGGAGCACATGGCGGCAGAGGCCGGTTTCACCTGGATGAACGGGCATCGTCCGTTCTGCGCCTTCCGCCTGCCCCCAGGGGCCCGTTTTGTCTCAGACGCCGGTCTGCGCCACGATCGCGCCCGATTTGACTGCCTTGGCGAGCTGCTGATAGTCGCTTTCGTTCTGGTCAGCGTAGGCGTCCGCGAATGCGAGAATCGCGCGGTCGAAAGTCGGGCCGTTGCCGAGGTACGAAGCGATCGCAACCCTGTCACCCGTGCGCGCGTGCGCGCGTGCGAGGGTCCAGCCGCACAGTTTGCCGTACACGCTCATGGCCTCGGGGGCCAGCTGGTCGATCTCAGCCGAGCCCTTCCAGTCTTTTAGCTGCCGACCATAAAAGTCGCGGGGCTGTCCGTCGAGCGGAGAGTCGACATGCAGCCAGCCGAGGAAGATGTCGCTGGTGGCTTGCATCAGACGCTGGCCGACCACCACCCGTCGGCCGTGGTTCTTGAACTTGCTCGCGCCGAGGTGCTCCTCGAGCACCGATGCCTCGGCCTCCTTCAGTTGCAAGAACAGCGGGTCGGCGGCGTCGCGGCCGAACAGCAATGCGATCCACGCCCGCGTGCCGACGCTCCCGACCCCGACGACTTTGCGCGCGAAGTCGGTCAGATGGAACTGCTCCAGCAGCTCGCGCCGATCAGGCTCGAGCGAGGCGCGGTAAACCCGTAGCAGGGCGCGCAGGCCTTCCAGGAGCCCGTCGAGCTCGCCGCTCGGGGCGAGCTGCGCGACCGGCACGATCAGCGGCGATTGATCGACAATCTCCACATGGCCGTCGACTCTCCGGGTCAGCTTTGAGAACGCGGACATGCTGTCGCGGGTCCGCGCCTTCGCCAGATTCTTCCCCGTCCGCTTAACCGCCGCCGCCTTGAACTGCGCGGCCCGCTCGGCGAGCAACAACTCGATCTCCAAGCGCGCGTACCACACGGCGAGGTTCCCCATGCCGGCGAACTCGCCCATCGCCGTTCGGTACTGGCCGACGGTGTCCAACAGAACCCGCTCCTGGTCCTTCGCGCGATAGCCGTTGTCGCGCGCGGCAATCAACATGCTGACGGCAAGGCGCTTGACGTCCCATTCCCACGGACCCGGAAGCGTCTCGTCGAAATCATTGATGTCGAACACAAGCCGTCGCTCGGGCGAGGCGAACACCCCGAAATTCGAGAGATGCGCATCGCCGCAACACTGCACTTGCAACCCGGACCGAGGCGTCGCCGCGAGGTCGTGGGCCATGATCTTCGCTGCCCCCCGATAGAACGTGAACGGCGAGACCAGCATCCGTCCGTAACGGATCGGCACAAGCTCATGGACCCGCGTCTGCGCTTGGCGCTCGAGTAACTCGAGGGGTCCGACACGACTCGGCGGGGGTTCGTACGCCGCATGGCTGGAACGCGGCACCTCGGACCGCGCGGCCTTGCCGCGCGCGACGCGTTCGGCAACCGTGAGGTGCGGGACGGGCGTCGGTGTCTTGGTCGCGGTCACTTTGACCACGCGTCTACGCAGGAAGCCTCTGCGACGCCAGCGACCAGCACGGTAAGCCGGGAATGTCCAGAAGCGCATCGAT
Organism: uncultured Solirubrobacterales bacterium; assembly: GCA_963834625.1. GTDB lineage: Bacteria > Actinomycetota > Thermoleophilia > Solirubrobacterales > Solirubrobacteraceae > Palsa-465. Next base: position 656,995 of record CAWICM010000004.1, read on the forward strand.
CGCGACGACCAGACTGCCCCTTTTGCCCTCCGCCGAGCTGCCGATCATGATGCGCAGGCTATGTCAGCCCCACGCAGACGGCCCACGACGGGCTCCGGTTCATCTGGGTGAACGTGAATAGTGTCCAGGGGGCGAGACGATGCGCGACGGGGACACTTGGCGCTGGTGCGCAGCTTCACCCCGAGCAGCCGAGTCCGTGCGGCTCTCCCCCGCGAGGTCGCCGATCGCGCCGGCTTCTCCTACCGCGACCAGAGCATCGGAAGCTATTGCTGCCGGAGTATTCGCTCTGAACGGCCGTTCCGAGCGGGTCATGCGCGGTGACGTGGGAGTAAACGCTCGCTTGTACGCCGGACGACGTCAGTACGCCGGCGCGTGGCGATCGTGAACCACGTAGGCGGTGATCAGCGCCAACGGGAAGAAGAAGAGGCTGAAGATGAAGCAGCCGATCAAGCTATGCCCCTTGCGGCGGGCGACGCGAGCCGGCCAGAACGCCAGCGCTAACCAGATGACGACAAAGGCAACGGCCAGAAGCGCCCAGCCGAAAGTTGATACCGCATAGACGGTGGGCATGAGCTCGATCCCCTCGAAGCAGTTCTTGACGGGCTGAGTCTCCCAGCGGCTGGGGGACGTACATCATCCAAAACGGGTCGGGAGCAGCGAGGGTCCCGTCGCCTGCCGGCATTTCGGCGGTGTCGATTCATCCCTATCGGGTGACGTGTGCAGGGCCGGCGCGGCTTAGCCTGGGACCAGCGCACGGCACCTTTGCGTCGTTCAAATCCTTTCGCGATGGACCTGACTGGAGAGTCGTGATGGCTGAGACACCAACCGACGTGCTCGTTGCGGGCTATCAGGACATCGACGAAGCGACGGAGGACCTCGATTCGCTCGTCGCGCTCGTCCGGGGGAAGCAGGTCTCGATCGATGGTGTGATCCTGGTAAGGCACGGCCACGATGGAAGCGTTGCGGTCCGGCAGACCGGCGAGGGCCGGCTGGAGAAGACGATGTTTTTCCGCTTCTCCGCTTACCCACGGCGCGGCGGCGCACGGCATCAGCGCATAGCCGGCCGAGGCAGATGCTCCAGACCATGACGAGCCCGATCCGGTAGACGCGAGACGGAAAGTGACCCAGCCGCGAACCGCTCAGTCCGACGAGATCGAGCGCCGGGAGGCTCAGGTGGTCGGGGACGAGTCGGTAGATCGTCCTGGGAAGGTCCCCCTGACGGCACGGTTGCTGCTCCGTGATTCGCTGACCGCGCGCAGAGCGGCCGGGATCATCGCCGCGTTCACGGTGGTCATCACAGTGGCGGGCGGGTTCCTGGAGAGGTTTCTCGACCATGCCGAGTATCCGACGATCGGCCGGGGCCTGTGGTTTGCGCTGCAGACCGTTACCACCGTGGGTTATGGGGACGTCACGCCGAAGGAGCCCGTCGGTCGATTCATCGCCGCGGTCGTGATGCTGTCCGGGATCGGCTTCCTCGCCGTGATCACCGCGTCGGTCACCGCCTCGCTGGTCGAGAGCAGCCGGCGGCGCTTCACCGCCCAATCCGAAGCGGACGACACCCGACAGTTCGACGAGATCACTGAGCGATTGGCGAGGATCGAGGCGGCGCTCGAGCAGCAAGCACATGGGAGGTCACCGGATGCCGCCCGGTGAAGAGCCCGGTTCGAGCTTGGACGAGATGAGCGATGCGCCCTCCGGGTCGGCGCTGCCCGCGCCGAGCGAGGTTCCGGTTCCACGGAGCCGGATCAGACGCGTCTTCGCACGGTCACGTGAGCTGTGGCGCGTCGTCTACCGCGACCCCGAGCACGTCCCCGAGCGACTGACGCTATACACAGCCGGTCGGCTGGGTGAGTCGTCGCGGCAATGGGCTGATGCAGTGCGGAGCGACCGCCCCGACACCCACGTGGCGAAGATCGCCGAGGAGCTGCGTACGCAATCGGCACACGTCGCGCGGATCGATGGTGCGATCTCAGGAACTCCCTTCTTCATCGCGCTCGTGCCCGGTTACCTCACGTATCTCCAGCAGGAGATGCGCATGACGCTGCGCACCGCCGCGCTCTACGGCCGCGACCCGCACGAGTTGCGTACGTCGGCCGAGATGCTCGCGCTGCGCGGGGTGCACCCAGATGTCGCGGCCGCGGAGGCTGCGCTGATTTCGGTCCGCGACAAGGGACTCCCCACTCGTCCCGAACATCGGCGATCGTGGCGCACCTGGGTTCACAGCGTCTACCTGCTGCTCATCTTCGGCGGCTTCATGTCCCCTTCGGTCGCCAAAGAAGACACAGGCACGCGAGGCAGGATCAGGGCGGCCCTCGGCGTCCTGCTGGGCGTCGGGATCTGGGTGATGACCTGGGTGCTCCCCCTCACCTTCATGATCGTCATGGCCTGGGGGTGTGAGACGCACGCGCGTCAGCTCGGCCGCAGAACGCTCCTCTATTACGACGGCGAGGCCGGAAATGTCATCGACGCGATCAAGGCTGCCGACGCGCGTCACGACCACGGTCACGACAAACGGGCGCTCGCCAGGAGCACCGCCCTGTTCCTCTCCGTCGCTATCCCGATCGGCTTCGTTGGCTACGCCCAGCACATTCGCCACACCGTCGGGTTCAACTGGCTCGGTGCGCTCGGTGCGCTTGTCGCGCTCTCGCTGGTGATCGCAATCGCCGTCATCTCGAGCCGAAAGTAGGCGACCCGATGCCCGTGGAGAGCTAGCCGGCGCTCGGGCAGCTGCATCCATCCGCGCACGACATCGCGCGTGAGGAGCGGATCCCTCGCGTGCCACACACATCACCGCGGTGCCGACTCCATAGGTCCTGGCGTTCACGCTCGTCCAGCGCGGACCGCTGGACGTCGAGCAGACAGGTGCTGGCTGAGGGAAGCCGCTCCTCGGCGGGACAGCCGCATCAGGACCGGCCCGATGAGCTGGCGACCAGTTAGAGCGGGCACCACAGGGGTGAGGGATTTCACTCCTGAGGAGGATGGTCGTGAAAGTCATGATCATGGAAGCTGCGTGATGTCGGCCAATCGTATTCACCACCGCTCTTGGAGGTCCCATCATGTACAGCATCCGCCGCATCTCATCTCCCATCGCGAAGAGTTCCTCTTTGCTTCGACCCGCCCAGTCGATTGGGAGCCTTGCGACGCCGCTTGCAGCTGCCGCTCGGCGTCGCTCGAAGCGGCGCGGCATCCTCGCCGCCGCAGCTTCCATCATCCTCAGCTTGAGCATGGTTTCGGCTGCTGGCGCCACCAGCCTATCGATGTGGCCCACCTTCGAGTGCTACCACTACAACAACGGCCGGGCCAGTATCACGCTCGACAAACTCCAGGTCAACGACGACGGGCTCAACACAGCCTGGGGTGCGGTCATCTACCGGTGGAATGGCAGGCAATGGGTCGTATATCGAAGGACCGTTTCCCAGGTGTTCCAGGACAGCTCGTTCGGCAAACTCGAGCAGCAGCCGATCTCCATCTGGGTTACCCCCAACCGCTATTACAGGGCAGTGATTCTCGTGCGGAGCACCGGAGACAGGACCACCCAGCTCACCTATGCCCGCGCGATCGCCGGCTACTACCGACCCACGATCTGCCACACCTAACCATCATCACGCTTGCAGTCGCCGAGACCGTACATGTCCAGGCTCGGCGACTCTCGCATGTCGGCGTCAGCAATCGAGTGATAGCGCGTCGGCTGTCGCGCAGTCGATTCGCTTCCCTCAAGCGGCTGATTGTTGTCCCTGCGTTCGTGGCGGCCACTTCAGAGACCGACGGTCACGAGCGCCACGGTGGCCGGAAAAACCCCCGGCCTCCGCAGCGAGCTACACCACGACTACCGACTCAACCGCGCCTGTTCCCGCAATCCGATTAAGGACACACCACGAAGGCCGGGGTCGGAGTTCGACTGCCCGTGAAGCAGTGGAGGGCGTGCTTGCCTCAGAGCATGCTGATGTTTTGCGTGGTCGGTGGCGTTGATGGTGCGGGAGATGCTGGAGCTTGAGGTCTCCCAGCTAGCGGGTGCGGAGCTCGGCGAGCGCGCGCCGGATCGCCGCCAGGCTCAGCGCTGGGAGCTCTCGCGAGTGGCCGGTCGCTGGCTGCCGAACGGCCTGGTGGACCGCGCTGGCGTGCTGCGCTCACGTCGCGGGTACGCCCAACTTGACGGAGCGGCCCGAGCGCGACCACGAGCAGCCATTCGATGCTCGACGAGGCCGAGCGTTGCCAACAGGACCGCAACAAGTGGGTCGAGACCGTGAGGATCAGCGACGCGCCGAGCGTCGGCGTCCTCCAGTCCCGCAGCAAGGGCTCGAGCCGCAGCGCCCAGATCACCGCGGCGATCACGGGCAGCGATCACCGCCGACGTCGAGCCGAGCAGCACGAGCCGGATTCCGAGCACGCCGGTCCCGCCAACCGAGGTCAACGGCGGCGGGGTGCGGATCTCCGTGAGGACAGTGGGCGCCAGTCTGGTCGCCGGCGGCGTCCTGTTTGCGCGCGCGGCGCTCCACGCTGAGAAGGCCGCGTTTCCTCGTCGCCGAATGTGACGGCCTGCGGCACGCTGCTGGTCGGAGGTGCGGGTCTGGTTCAGCCGGCGGCGCCGATCATGCCGCTTGGCGCGAGGACGACGATGGTGGCGTCGTCGTCGAGGTGGTCGGGGTGTGCTTCTCGCAGCGCGTCTTCGATCGCTCGCAGGGTTGCCGGGGCGGCGTTGTCGTCGGCTTTGGCGATCGCGCGTCGGATGGTCGGGAGGCCGAGGCCGTAGTCGGGGTGGGTGAAGCTGTCTGAGAGCAGAAGGAGACGCTCAGTCTTCTCGAGACGGATCGTGTTGGACGTGAGCCGGTCCGGGAAGTCCTTGGCTCCGAGGTCGGGGTTCAACTCGCCGTCGAGGCGCTGGAGCTGGCCGTCTGAGGTGATGCGGATCGGGGACTGATCGCCGGCGGTCACCCAACGGAAGGTCGATGCGGGCGCGTTCCAGTGGCCGATCGTGGCTGTAGAGGTGGCTTGTCCGTTGGCGATCTCGAGCAGGACCTTGTGCATGGCGAGGAGGCTTTCAGCGGGATCGTCTGATTCGCGGCGCACGGACCGGAACGCTCCCAGGGTTACGGCGCTGATGCCGGCGGCGGGTGCTCCGGCGCCGGCCGAGTCGGCGATCCCGAGCCAGGTGCCTCGCGGGTTCTCGGTGTAGTCGAACCAGTCCCCGCCGATCTCATACCCGGGCAGGACGTTGCCGGCCAGAGTGGCTCCGCCGACGCGGACGATGCGGGGTGGTAGGAGGTTCTGCTGGATCTCGGCGGCGGGGCTGGTCGGGCGGGTGCGACGCACGGTGTCGATGTGATCGGTGTAGGCGGGCGCGATCGCCAGGGCGATCGCGGCTTCGGAGGCGAGGTCGCGCAGTTGGTCGCTGGCGGTTCCGACGGCGAGCAGGACCCCGATCGCACGGCTGCGGAGCTGCAGCGGCGCGACGGTAGCGCCGGGCAGAAGCTCTTCAAAGACCGCACGGATGGCCGCAACGCCCTCACGCGGGACCTCTGGTCCGACGGCGAGCGGAGCGGTGATCTGAGCGGGGAACGTGGCGGCTCCGGCGAGTCGCTGCATGCTGGCTCCGTTGAGATCGACGACGTACAGCGCCGCCGACGAGACGCCCGGAAGGCGCTGCGCTTCGGCGATGATTTGCTCGCCCAGCTGGAACGGCGGGACCTTGTTGAGGATGTCGGCGACGGAGAGGGGCGTGATGCTGACGTTGGCCAGCTCACCCGCCGGGCGGAGGTAGTCCTCCTCGTCGGAGTCGGCGTCGTCGCGCGCTTGGCGGCGCACGGCGTTGATCAGCTCCTCCCGTGTGGAGAAGTGTCGGTGCACGGTGCCCCGCCCGAGACCTGCCGCATCGGCAATCGCCCGCATGCTGGCGTCGCGGTCGTCGGCCAGGAGCCTCCGAGCCGCGTCGATGATCTTCGCACGGTTCAGCGCGGCATCGCTGCGTTGACGACGCCCCGGAGCGTCCTCGCCCAGCCCCTCGGCATCCTCGCCCCGGTGCTCAAATGGAACACTCTGACTCACTTATCCCTCCGTAATTTGGCGAGTGCCGTGTTTAGGGCCACAGGAGTGTGGTAAAACGGAACAGAAGCGCGTTATGCGTCGCAAATATGAGACATCATGTCCTACTTAGCGGACGGTGTCAATTGACCGTGAGTTGTAGCGCATGCCCTGGCCAGCCTCCCCGGTTGGCTGGACGCCCACGCAGCAGGCTCGCCCGCCCCGAGCGACCGAGCAGAAGACGAATGCAATCCGAGAGGAGACCCATGCCTGAGATGACAGAGGTACACGAGTGGCACGGCCGAACCGTCGTCGGCTCAGACGGCGAGAAGATCGGCAAGCTCTCAGAGATCTACGAGGATCGCCAGACCGGGAAGCCCGAGTGGGCGACGGTGTCCGGCGGCCTGTTCGGCACCAGGCGCAACTTCGTGCCGCTGGCCGACGCATCGACGGCCGGGGAAGACGTCCGGGTGCAAGTGACCAAGGACCAGGTCGCGGACGCCCCCGGTGTGGAGAACGACGGTGAGCTCTCTGAGCAGGAGGAGCAGCGGCTGTTCGAGCACTACGGCGTGCCATACACATCCGCGGGCTCGACGACTGCACACGGCGGGCCCAGCACCGGCCAGTCGGCCACGGGGTCCGGCGGTTCAGAGGCTGGGGGCGGGCGTGGAGGCCAGGACACCGGTGGCCCGACGGCCGACGATGCGATGACTCGGTCGGAGGAGGAGCTGCGGGTGGGCACGGCGGAGCGCGAGGCCGGACGAGCACGGCTGCGCAAGTACGTCGTCACCGAGATGCAGACCCGGACGGTCCCGGTGCGCCGCGAGGAGGTGCGCGTCGAGCGCGAGCCGATCACCGATTCCAATCGCGATGCCGCACTGGATGGCCCGGAGATCTCCGAAGAGGAGCACGAGGTGATCCTGCACGAGGAGGAGCCAGTGGTGGAGAAGCGCGCGGTGCCAAAGGAACGCGTCCGCCTGGACACCGAGACGGTGACCGAAGAGCGGGAGATCTCAGAGCAGGTCCGCAAGGAGCAAATCGAGACCGAAGGCACCGTGACACGAGCAACCAAGGAGTCGTGATGTCGACACAGACAAACCCGCCCCGCGGGATAGACGCTGATAGCAGCGGCACCGCTGACGCCGGTGCCAGGGCGCAGGACGAGGCCCAGAAGGTCGCAGGAGAGGCGCAGGAGAAGGCCCAGCAGGCTGCCGGACTGGCGCAAGACAAGCTGCGTGAGCAGCTTGATCGGCGTTCGACACAGCTGGCCGAGCAGGCCCGTCAGCAGGGTTCCGATCTGAGGGCCGTGAGTGAAGCGCTGCGTGATCAGGGCAAGGACGGGCCGGCTCAGCTCACCAACCGGCTGGCGGAATATGCCGAGCGGGCCGGTCGCTATCTGCGCGATAAGGATGCCGACGCGATGCTCGGGGACGCCGAGGACTTCGGGCGTCAGAAGCCGACGGCGGTGGCCGCGGGCGCTCTCGCGTTGGGGTTTGCCGCCTCGCGCTTTCTGAAGGCGTCGAGCAGTAAGCGCTACTCGGCGCGGGATGCCCAGCGGTTTTCGACGTCATCTCCGCACGCGTCGCTGACACGAGATGCGGTTCCCCCAACCGCGATCGAGCCCGCGCGTGCGGCCGAAACCACCGGCACGCCGACGCCATCGGGGATCTAGGCATGGCCACTGGTGAGACCTCACCGGTCACGGCGGCGCGAGAGCCCGACCGGGGGCTGCGGGAGGAGTCGATGGGAGAGCTGTTCAAGCAGCTCTCTGAGGAGCTGTCGAACCTGGTGCGCCAGGAGTTGCGCCTCGCGCAGGCGGAGATGGCCGAGAAGGGCAAGAAGGCGGGGATCGGTATTGGGATGTTCGGCGGGGCCGGTCTCGTCTCGTTTCTCGCGCTCCAGGCGCTGACCGCATGTCTGGTCGCGCTGCTGGCGACCGCGATGGACGTGTGGATCGCGGCGCTGATCATCACCGTCCTCTACGCCGCTGTTGCCGCTGGCTTGGGCGTTAGCGGCAAGAAGCAGGTGTCTGAAGCGACCCCACCTGTACCCGAGCAAACCGCAGAAACCCTCAAGGAGGACGTTCAATGGGCCAAGACCCAGCTGCCATCAGGCAAGAAATAGAGCAGACCCGCGAGCGCATGGGCGACACCGTCGATGCGCTGGGCTACAAGGCCGACGTGCCGGCGCGTACCAAGGAATCGATCAGCGCCAAGGCGCAAGCCGCCAAGGCGAAAATCACGGGCGCGGGCTCCCAGGTGGCTGACGCCGCGCCGGACACCGAGGACGTCAAGCAGGCTGGCCAGCGAGCGGTCGGTGTCGCTCAGGAGAACCCGCTGGGATTGGTGATCGGTGCGGCCGCGGTCGGCTTTGTGGCCGGCCTGCTGATTCCGTCGACGAAGGCGGAAAACGAGCGTCTCGGGCCCGTGGCCGATCAGGTTAAAGAGCAGGTCAGGCAGACCGGCCAGGAGGCGATCGAACACGGCAAGCAGATCGCTCAGGACACCGCGCAGACCGCTGCCCAGAAAGCGCAGGAGGTTGCCGCAGAGGTCAAGGACACCGCGCAGGACTCGGCCCAGCTCCATGCCGAGCAGCTGAAGTCAAGCGCACAGGACAGCGCGCAAACCGTCAAGCAGACAGTCCAGCAATAGCGCCCGACGCCCCCCGGGCTACCCCCGTGAAAGGAGCCGCATGGCGACGAGTGCCCAGTCCAGAAAGAGCAAGCCGCCGACCAGCAGCAACAGAGTGCACCGGCTCGCCCCTCGGCGAGGCACCACAAGTCCGAACCGCCGATCCGTGCCGTCGGGCTCGCAGAGCCTGGTCAGACGGGTTCAGGCGATTCTGCCCGGTGCCAAGCGAAATGCCAAGCCGACCCCCGCGGAGTCGCTTGCCGCTGCCCTCGAAAGGGCGACCGGCGGAGCGGCCGCACGCGTGCCCCTGAGCAAGGGCACGCTCGGAATTCTCGTCGGAGAGGCCGGCGCCGTCACAGCCGCCAGACCTCGACACAAAATCGACTCAAACGAGCTGGCCGCGGCCTCTTCAGCGCAGGAGACGACCCCCGGCGCGGGAGACACCCCTCAGCGCCTCGAGACCATCGCCGACCCCTCGGCGACCAACCCCTCGGCGACCAAAGGAGGAGATCATGGAGATCCCCAAGGACCAGATCCTGCAACTGCTGCGTGACCGCGGCGACGACAACAAGGCCCAGCAGGCCGACCAACAACTCCCTGACCAGGTTGACACCGAACAGCACAGCGACCTGCTCGCCGGGATCGGTGTCAAACCCGACGAACTGGCGGGCGACATCGGCAAGAAGCTCGGACTATGAGCAGCACCGCGTCGGAAAACCGCCACCGCGCGGGACGGCGCCGCGACTACCGCCCCACAGGGACCTCTCAAGGCACGTCGCTGTTCGCCACGCTCAAGCGCACGTTCACCGAGTTCAGCGAGGACAACCTCAGTGACTGGGCCGCCGCGCTGACCTACTACGGGCTCCTAGCGCTTTTCCCGGCGCTCCTCGCGCTCGTCGGACTGCTCGGCCTCGTGGGCGATCCTCACTCCACGTCAAAGACGATCACTCAGATTGTCACCAAGATCGGGCCCAGCTCGGCGGCCCAGACGTTCGCCGGTCCGATCAAGTCGATCACCGCGCACAAGAGCACCGCGGGGATTATGGGCATCGTCGGTCTCGCCGCCGCTCTCTGGTCGGCGTCCAGCTACGTCGGAGCGTTCATGCGCGCTGCCAACGTGATCTATGAGACGCCCGAGGGCCGGCCGATCTGGAAGCTCCGACCCCTCCAAGTGCTGGTCACGCTCATCATGATCGTCCTCCTCGCACTGGTGGCATTGGCGATCGTACTCACCGGCCCGATCGTCACCGCCGTCGCTCAGCCTCTGGGTGTTGGATCGACCGCCGTGACCATCTGGGATATCGCCAAATGGCCCGTGCTGCTCGTCGTCGTCATCGCCATGTTCGCGGTGCTGTTCTACGCCGCGCCCAACGTGAAACTCGCCGGATTCAAATGGGTCACGCCCGGCGCTCTGTTTGCGATCGTGGTGTGGCTGATCGCCTCTGCGCTGTTCGCGTTCTACGTCGCGAACTTCAGCTCCTATGACAAGACCTACGGCACGATCGCCGGCGTGGTCATCTTCCTCGTATGGATGTGGCTGACCAACACGGCGCTCTTGCTCGGCATGGAGCTGAACGCCGAGCGCGAGCGCAGCCGCGAACTCAAAGCCAGCATCCCCGGCGCCGACCGTGAGCTCCAACTCGACGCCCGCAGCGCCCCCAAGCGACAGAGCACCACCTAACAGATTCGGCGGGCGGGATACATTCCACAACCCGCCGATGGCAGATTCGAATCCCGCCCCCGGCGCGTCGACCACTCCCGGCTGATCCGCGACTGTGGGCGCACACCACGGTGCGGTTCATGATCCGCCGCTGAGCTCGGAGGAGAGGAACAATCAGAGGGGCCTACCGGCCTGCTGCTTGCATAGTCGGTTTGGCACTGGCCAGTGCGTTGCGACCGCTCACCAAGTCGGAAGGCGCGCGCCCTCGCTCGCGCGCGACTCAGGTAGTGAGTCTCACGGGGGTGAACGCCAGAACGCGAGCGAGCGTCTCGTAGTGCCGGTCGACGTGGAGCACGGCCGCTTGGTGTTGGTGGGCGCACGCGGCGATCAGAAGGTCTGGGATCGGTACGCGATGCTGACCGCGTGTCGCGAGCTCACGCTGAGCGGTCAGCGCGGTTGCGATCGTCTCGGCGTCGACGCGGAGCTGACGGAACGTGTCGAGCTCGGTCTCGAGCTCCTCGTAGGAACGAGCGGACCGGGCGCTGTAGAGCATCTCTAGTTTCGTGATCGCGCACAGGCACGGCTCCCCGTACGCGTCGTCGATGTCAGCACCGCGCACGAGCGCTGACTTATCCAACAGCAACCAGCGCCGCTCGCGAGACCCAATCAGCCCCACGCCGCATCTGCGAGCAATAGATCGACGTCAACCAGCGACGGGATCCGCTCAAGCGCCAGCGCAACCCGGCCGCGACGGTCACGCGCAACCGTCGCAACCTCGGCGCTGGCAAGCGCGTGATGTCCTTCCTCCGCGAGCCGGAGCAGCAGCTGCTTGCGGTCAGCGACATCCGGCCACCGGCGCGCCGCCGCGTCGAGCAACTCCGCGAGATGCCCGGTGTCCGTCACGGTGTATCGAGGCTTGGTCGTCGGCACGGAACCGAGTGTAGCACCCGGACCCAAGAGGTGCAGCACCTTCTTGGTACCGCCGCCCACCTCCAATCGCGACCCCCGCGCACGCCAGGATTGGCGCGCATCAAGCGGGTACGAGCGTACAGCCGGAAGTGGTCAACCACCCGCGCCATCCCGCAGATACGGGCAATTCGCGTTTGACGACCCTTCCCAAGTGGACGCATTTTTGGACGCGAAGTGGACGCGCACACCCGCGATCGGCCATCACCGCGGTGGAAAAAAAACCCACGAATTGCAGGCAAAGCCCTCTGTCGGACTCGAACCGACGACCCCTTCCTTACCATCATCCCGCAGACGATCTCAGCTGATGCACGTTTGCCGATTTATGCTGCAAATAGGCGTTTTCTTGTTTCGGGTGTAGCGGGCTGTGGAGGCTTCGATGCGTGCTGAGGCTTCCAAAAAGTTTCCATAGCCCGCCCGTTTCCGACGTCTTCGGAGCGCTGCAGATCGCCTAGGTCTGGTGCCGCCCGACGATACATCTGATGCAAGACACTTCCCCTTCTCGTCGGTGGCGTGGCACAATGTGGCACATGGTGGTACGCTAATTCCGTGTCCGACCATTACACCCTCCGCCTCCCGCCAGGCACACGAGCACGCCTCACCCAGTACGCGCGGCGCACGGGGTTGCCTGAGCGGGCGCTCGCCCAGCGATATCTCGAAGAGGGGCTCCGGCACGACGCACACCCGCTGATCCAGTTCCTAGATGGGCCTACCGGCCGCCGCGCGAGCATGGTCGGATCGGGTCTCGACGTGTGGGAGGTGATTGCCACCGTCCGTGACAACGACGGGTCGGCCGAGGAAGCCGCCGCCTACCTCGAGCTTCCGCTCGGACTCGTGCAAGCCGCGGTCGCGTACTACGGCGAGTACCGCGACGAGATCGACCAGGAGATCGAGCTGAACGAGGCCGAGTACCAACGCGGTCTTGAGGCGGCCGCCGCCGGCGAGCGCGCACTCCGCGAGTGAAAGCTCTTCTCGACGAGCAGCTCTCTGCACGGATCGCGGCGCTGCTCCGGGACCGCGGCCACGACGTCCAGGCGGTCGTAGACCGGCGCGAGCCAGGCGGACGGAGCGACCGAGTGATCCTCGAGATCGCAGCGGCCGAGGACCGGGCCGTGATCACGAACAACGTGAAGGCTTTCCGTCCTCTCGCTGCGGAGCGCCTTGCCCGGGGGGAGTCTCACGCCGGAGTGATCTTGCTCCCATCGACTAGAACGCGCACGCGAGGCGCCGTCGAGATGCTCGCCAATTCCATCGAACAGATCCTTCGTGAGCATCCCGACGGCATGCCAGCCACCGAGCGGTGGATCCCGCCAGCGCCGAGCTTCTGAGGAAAGGCCGGCGGTTAGACCGCAGCACCTTCGTGTAGATCAATCCGCCTCATCGCCTGGACTAAGGGCGACCCGAAGCGCGCCGCCGAACTCGGCGACCATCCGCGACCGCCGCATCGACCGCCGCCGAGCATAAGTCTGCGCCTGTCCCCGCCCATCATCCCTTCGTCGCCAAGGCGGTCGCCCGCGTCGAGCGGGGCCGGATGGCGAATGCGATCGTCCGCCCCGACGCCAGGCGCTCGCGCCCACGGACGAGCGCGCGGGACTGACGGATTGGGGTGACGTGCTTGCTGATGGCGGGCGTGCGCGTTTGCATCACGTCGCGGGCGAGGGTTAGGCTGGTCGCTCGCGATCGGCCGTGAGAGACGAATCAACTGGACAGCTGTTGGTGAGGGGTGCGATCTGGGCGGTGGCGTCGCTGATCGGAGCGCTGGCTTTTGCTCTGGGCGCACTCGGCGTGTGGTCGGCGTCGGCCAGCACGGTCAGCGGGCCGAGTCTCGGCCGGACGATCGAGCTGGCACCGGTCAGCGGGCGGGTGTTCGTGCGTTTGCCGGGGGCGTCTCACTCCGTGGCGCTCGTGCATCAGATGGTGGTTCCGGTCGGATCGCGCATCGACACGACCCACGGCACGGTCGATCTCACCTCTGAGGGTCCCGCCGTGGCCGGACTCCAGAAGGGCGTGTTCGGTGGCGGCGCGTTCATCGTGCAGCAGTCCCGCAGCGGCCAGACGAATCTGATCCTGACCGGCGGGACGCGCCCGGCCGTCTGTGTGTCCGGGCGGGGGAGCTCGGCCCGGGCCGCGACCGTATCGCCGCGGGTGTTGCGGTTGCTGCACGCCAGTGCCCGCGGGCGGTTCACGACTCGCGGGCGCTACGCGGCGGCGACCGTCCGCGGCACGATCTGGACCACGGCCGACACGTGCGCGGGAACGACCATCTCCGCCCAGAAGGACACCGTCGATACGACGGCGAACACGCTCCCGGAGTCGGTGCACGTGCCGCTGACGGCGGGCGAATCGGTCACCTACCGGTGCGCCACGCGCGCCGCCGGCCCGGTGAGAAAGGCGTACTGCGTCGTCGTCCTGACCTCGAACGCGCCGGCGCCGAACCAGCCGGCCTTCTCGACATTCCTGGCCACGACCAATCCCGCCCAGTCGGCCCAGCTCTGCGTCCAACCGCCGGGCGCCGCCACGCCAGGCTGCACCACTTACCCGCTGTCGCATGCCACCGACCTCGGTCTGCGTGACCTCAACGTCGCCTGCCCCGCCAGTCAGGGTCCCGGCCTCTATCGGATCGCCTACCGTCTCGACGGGGTGGCGCTCGGCTCTCCGTTCGATTATCAGGCGCCGCACATCCGGTTGGGGCACGGGCCGTGCCAGAGCTTCCTCGGCCAGTTGAAACAGGGGCCGGACACGGCCGTCCTTCACGCCAACGTCAAGCTCGTGAACGACTACTCGTTGCTCTCGCCGGCGACCGCGCAGTGGCTGGGACTGGCCCTGACGCCGACGGGCGCTCCCGGCTCAGAGCAGGTGCGGGGCATCGTCTATGCCGACCAGAACGGCGCCCCCGGCGCGCTCGTCGCGGCGACGAAGCCGGTGACGATCCGCCGCACGAGCGCGTCGACGCTCTACCCGCTGTTCTTCCCCCAGGCGCTCCACCTGAGCCCTGGCACCTACTGGCTCGGGCTGCTCACAGGCGGCGACTCGGGCGTCGCTGGAGTCCTCGTCTTCCCAACTCCACACTCAGCGCCGGCGAACACCAACGCCTTCGCCGCCGGCCCCAGCAACCCGTTCGGGCCGATCGCCAGCGTCGCCAACGCCCAGATGACACTGCTCCTGCACTACCAACTCGCGCCCTGAAGAACGGGACGGGCGTTCCGCTACTTATCGAACCGGGCACGCGCTGGCGTCTGACGCCTCAGTGAGGCAGTCACCCCGTCGGGCCACAACTCCCGGCTGGGTTCGGCGAGGAGCGGCCACGTGCGCGTAGCGTCTCGCGTCGCCCCTCCCGCAGCTTCGCGGCTGTCTCGGCGGACAGGGAATTGGCCGCTCCTTTCCAAGCATCGCGATCGGCTCGACGGACCGAACCCGGACGAGCGCGTGCCTGGCAAAGCAGTCATCCGGCGTCGTCAGCGCGGCGTCCTCTCGTCGCCAAGGGGATCGTCCGAGTCCGGGGGTACGTGAGGTTCAAAGCGATAGCGCCTCCCACCGCGGCGAGACTCAGGATCCGATCGCTGCCTCGGACGATGCGTCGAACCGCACGCGGCCCTGCCGGGTTGTACGGAGACTATCGCGTAATTACTGTCCCATCCCCCAGTCGCGCTTGCTCGCGCTCCGCTTAGGGCCCGAGGCGGATGAGCTGCAGGGTGGAAAGTGCTGAGAGTGTGATCGATGAGACGCTGATGTTCTGGACGGCGACAGTGTCGCCGGCGGCCAGATGCACAATCCGATTGGTCGTGGCCGGCGCATTCGCGACGGCGCCTGGAAGGACGAACAGGCTCCCGCCGTTGTCGATCGTAAGCCCAGTCGATGACTGAGCGAGGTTAGTCTGAGGGATCAGGGTGATGCTCACCTCATAGGTTCCGGCGGCGGCCACCGTGAACGTGGTGCCGTCGCCTGAGGCCGACACGCCGGCTGCGTCATCCACGGTGCCGAACGAGAAGAGCGATTCGGGCGTCACCGTTTCTGCGGTCCCGTTATGGCCCTCGGAATGTGCGGGTGTATCGGTGCAGGCGACAGTCCCATCCTGGTTGACCGATGTGAGCGCACCACCCGCCAGGCACTGCCCCGTAACTCGACTCTGCACAGCGGCAGGATTGGCGCTGAGCGAGACGTCGCCTGCGCTCCCGCCGCCCGACAGCCCGGCTCCGGCCGTCACCCCGGTCACCGTTCCCGTCCCAGCGGGTTGACAGACGACACTGCCGGTCGCAGTGATCTGGGAGATCGCACTAGCGCCCGAGCAGTTGCCCGTGACCCGCGCCTGAAAGGAGGACGCCGACTCTCCCCCCAGCCGCGCCGCATTCGGCACGGTGCCGAGCGCCGAGAGCTTGATATTCGCTCCGGTCAGCGTGTGGCGTGCGACCTTCGCGCCGGTCACCGCCCGGTTCTGCAGCTGACGAGTGCCCACGGAATTGGCCGGCAGCCCTGTGGCCGCCACAGCCGTCCCGCTCAGCGCGACAAACAGCGCCAGGTACGCCACGACGTTCCCGCGCAGATGCGCCAATCCCCTAGCCAGCATGTCCACCCCTTACTGATCAAGGCGACCGGCATCCCTGGGCACCTGGCCCACCCCGCGCCCGCCCGCCACTCTGGTTCTCGCCCTATCCTACGCGTCTCGCGCGCGAACCGCCAAACAGGCGCCCACGGGATCTCAGCCACGGCCCACGCTCCGCCGCGACTCGACCATCGCCAGAGATTGCGCCAAAGACGGGCAGGCGACGATTGCACTCTTGCCGCCGCGATCATCCGGGTCCCGGCCAGCCTCGCCGTCGCAACGTCGCCGAAGCGCAAGCCCGCTCGGGACCGTCACCGCGATCGAAGCAATCGTCCGCGAGGACGACCGCCGTCTGTCCAATGGAGCCACGGGAGGCTGGCAGGCCGTTGCTGCTGCTTGACGCCTGAACCAGTAGCGCGGGCGCCGTGGCCGCTTTCGCGAACTTCCAGTAGCGCCGGCCGGCGGCTGTCGCGCTGATGCGTCTGGGCGAGAGCGGAAGTTCCGACTTCACTGCCGCAGCGGCGACAACGCAGAAGTATTGGTCGCCGCCGTCGATGTCGTCGCCGGGGTGGTCCGTGGATACGCAGAAGTTGTGTGGCGGCGCGGCGCCCGGGCGGTGCTTCCGCGGTGTCCATGTCGGGAGGGCTACGCCGGCTGTGTCGCGATCGTCTAAAACGCCGTTGCGGAGCGGCGCTCAGCTCTTCCGTCTGCTGGGCGTCCGCGGTAGTGGCCCGGTCAGGTCACATCCCGCGTTGGCGCAGCAGGGTCGCCGGACAGCTCCTGCTGCTGCTCGTTCCGATCGATGGCGCTGCGGGCCCGCGGCGCGTTCAGGTATACGCGTCAGATCTCAACTGCGGGTTAGCCGGGCATGTTGCGCGCCCGCGACCGGTCGGCATATGCTTGACACCGACGTCACGGAGAAGGGGGGTTTATGAGCGCAAGGTCCGAGATCATCGTGCGTGTCGTGCCCGACCCGGCGCGAGCCGGTGAAGCGACCGGTGCGCAGTTGACGGAGCGGTTTGCGGACCGGGTGCACGAGCTCGGTGCCTCGCTCGGCGAGATCGCTAACGAGCTGCGAGGCGAGCTCGAGCGGACGCTGGAGCAGGAGCCGAGGGATGGTTGGCGCCTCGACGAGGTCGCGCTGACCTTCTCGCTCGACCTCGAGGCGGAAGCCGGGGTAGTGGTGGCCAAGGCGAAGACCTCAGCGGGTTTCGAGGCTTTGCTGACGTGGAAGCGCAGCTAGCCGCTACGGCGTTCGTGCGGCGTGCCATCGGGCGCGTCATCATCGCGGACGGATCTGCGTCGAGGGAGACCGGAACGGCGTTCGCCGTCTCTGCCGCGCTGGCCCTGACGGCGTTCCATTGCGTGCGCGGTCGCTCGGCGTCCGAGGCGACGACGGCCGCGATCTCGCTGCTCCTCGGGGAGGAGGTCTCGTTGCCGGCCAGGGTTTTGGGCTTCGATGTCGACGCCGATCTCGCTCTGCTCGAGCTGAAAAACCCGCTGCCGGCGGGGTGGTTGCCGATCACGTTGATGCTCGGCGGCGAGCTCCTCCGCGACGCGCACTTCCAAGCTCCCGGTTTCCCCGGCGATCGAGCGTTTCGAGCTTCGGCCGTCACGGCCGACGGCGAGATTCTTGAACCCGCCGGCGACATGAAGGGGGTGCCAGCCATAGAGCTGTTCTCCCGCCAGGTCGCGCCGGGGCGGGATATCCATGGCTTTAGCGGCGCGCCCGTCCTGGTGCGCGCCACCGGAAGCAGCCGGTCGCACGCGCCAAGCCGTTGGGCCGCGGTCGGCGTGATCCGGTGGGCCCAACCCATACCCGAGACGGAGCGCATCGGCCTGGGCGGCGCGGTGTATGCGTGTCCGCTCACGGTGGCGGCGGGCGCCTGGCCGGCGCTCGAGGACCTCGTCGACCGCGACATGATTCCCGCCCAGAGCGAGGAGGCAGCCCGGCGGCAGTCAATGCGTCGCTATCTACTCGACTTCGATGATCAGCTTCGGGAGGGAGTACACGTCGTCGGGCGCGAGGCCCTGCTCACCCGCATACAGAGGTTCGACCAGACCCACCTTTGCGGCTACGTCCACGTCCAGGCCAGCGCGGGCCTGGGCAAAACCGCGCTCGCTGCTCGGTTTGCCACGCTCGAGCAGGCGCCGGCGTTCTTCGCCGACGCCAGCCTCGGCACGACGCGTGCCGATCAGTGCCTCAACCACCTCGCCGCGATGCTAATCGCCCGCTACGGGGACGACGGCGATGAGCTAGACGAGTACAGCGGACGTGACGCCGCCGTCCTCATCCGCCTCCTAAGACAGGCGTCGGCTCAGTCGGACGGGCCGCTCTGGATCGTCGTCGACGCCCTCGATGAAGCGGATCGGGGCCGCCCCGGTGCCAACCCGCTGCTGCTGCCCCCGCGCCTGCCCCGCGGCGTGTTCTTCCTGGTGACAAGCCGAGAACCCGCCGAGGAGCTGCACGTCGCGGGAGAGACCGGAGTCGATGCGATCGAGCTCTCGGGCGATGAGGACTGGCAGCGCGAGGATCTGGCTCGATACGTCAGAGGCAGGCTCGAGGACGACCCCGCCCTGCGTGGCCGCGTCTCGGCCGGCGGCGAGACCGACCAGCTCGACACGATCGCCGAGCGCCTGGCAGAAGCCGCGGCCGGCAACTTCATGTACGCCGTCTATGTGCTCGGCGATCTGGCGTCGGGATTAGCAGTCGAGGAACTTCCGGTACGGCTGGCCGGTTACTACGAGGTTCGCTTTTGGAATGTCATGACCCGGGCGATCGAGGAGCAGGGGTGGGATCAATGGGACGCGCTCTACCGACCGCTCCTCGAGGTGCTCGCAGTGGCTATGGAACCCGTGACCGCAGCGTGGCTGGCGGCACAGGTAGGGCGCCCGGCCACGGAGGTCAGCGCGCGGGTTCTCACGCCGTGGCGGCGCTACCTCCCCTCCGTCCGCGTCGATGGGGAGGAACGTTGGCGCATCCTGCACAGGTCGTTCGCCGACTTCCTGGCGTCCAAGCTCGACCTTGCCGGCGCGCATGCCGCGCTGGCCGCGCGGCTGCGTGAGCAGCCTGGTGAGTACGGGCGCCGTCACCTCAGCTCCCACCTCAGCGCGGCCGTTGACATCACCACGCTGGAGACGTTGGTCAAGGATGCTCAATGGCACGCCGAGCAGCTGGCTGCGGCGCCGGCGGGACGTTTGGTCCTGCACGATCTCGACGAAGCGTGGTCGGCGGCGGAGGCGTCCGATAAGGAGCGCATCGCCGCGGGTGGCTCTCCTGAGCACCTCGGCGTTGCCGCTTGGTGTGCCACCGCCACCGCTAGCGTGCGCGGCGAGATCGGCGCAGTCCCTCCAGCGCTGCTGGGCATGCTCGTCGAAGACGAGCTCTGGACGCTCGAGCGTGCTTGCGAGACCGCGCGCAACGCTCCCGAGCCAGACCGCCGCGCGCTGGGGCTGCTCGAGCTGTCGCGATTCGAACCGGGTTTGCTCGAGGACGCGCTCGAGGCCGCACGACAGATCACCAGGACGTCTCGCGCGGCCGAGATCACGGCCGAGATCGCGGAGAGCCTCCCTCAACCGCAGCGCCGGGACGTCCTGGTCGCCCAGCTCGAGCGGGCCGAGGAGGCGAGCAAGCGGGACGATGCTTACGCACCCGCCGCGCTAGAGGCCGCCTACGTGGTCGAGGCGCTGGTTCCGCACCTGCCCGCGGATTTGCTTCCACGCGTCCTGGCGCTGGCCCGCGCGACGGAGCCGCGGCCTGAGCGCGAGGCCCTGCTCATAGCGCTCGCCGAACGAGCAGGCGCGCAGGTGGCAGCCGATCCGATCGCACGCGAGACGCTGGGCAGGTGGATGCCTGTCAGCGCCCTCGACGCTCTCGCCGCCGAACCGGGAAGCCGGGAGGCGGCCGAGCGCGGCGCCGCTGCGTTGGACGATCTCGACAGCCGCGCTTGGGAGGACGGAACCTGGTCGATGCAACAGCGGACGGTCGAGTGGACGATCGACACGCTCGCCTCCAGGCTCGACGCCACCGGCCTGCGCCGGTGCGCCGAGCAAGCCACACTCGCAGGCGGGTTTGCGCTCGATGCGCTGCAGGCGATCGCGCGAGGTCTCGCCGCGCGAGCATGCTATGAGGAAGCGCTTGACTGCATCGATCATCTCTCGTCCGATGTCGAGGCTCGGCTGCTCGCGAGCTGGGTCTCGGAGCTGCCGCAGCCTTTGCGTCCGCGCGCGCTCGAGATGGCGAATCAAATCGAAGACGCCTATGCGCGCGGGCAGGCCCTCGGGTCACTGGCGCGGTGGTTGCCTCGCCACGCGCGGGCCAGCACCTTGAGCGGCGCCTTAGCCCGGGAATTATTCAATGACAAGCATGATCAAGCCAGGCTGTTGACGGAGTATGCGCGACACCTGGAGCCAGAACAGGCGACGGCCGCATTGGAGCTTGCCGTGCACCTGGTGCCCGATTCGAGAGCCGCACTCATCGAGGCGTTGATACCAGCACTCCCCGTCGATCAGCTGGAACGCGCGCTGAGGGCAATCGGCGGAATCAAAGAGCGGCTCGCAGATACGCCGCGCGCGCAGCTGATCACCCGTCTCGGTCGGGCGACCATAATCTCGGAAGCGAAACGAGCGGCGTACGCCGAACGCGGTAGCTGGACAAGGCTCGCGCTTGCTCGCGGGCTGGACGCGGAAGGCAGACAGGAGGCACTGCGCGTCGCGAGATCACTCGACCCGTGGGCGGAGGACCCAACGCCGGAGGACCCAACGCGAGACCTCCTGCTAGCCCTCAGCGCCGCATTCAGCGGCGATGAGGCACAGGTAGCCGCCTCCCTCCTTCCGCTCGCCGAAAGGGGATTGTTCCGCGATCTCCGCGCGCTGCACAGCGCAGCTGCGCGCGACGATGTTAGTGGCCGCGACCTGGCCCGGCGGGCGCGGGAGATGGACGCGCCGCTCGAGATCTGGATGCAGATCAAGGATGTTCTGATCGAGCATGGACGCGCGCACGACGCCCTCGGTTTCGCAGAGTTCCTCGACGAGGACCTAAGGGCTGACGCGATCGTCGCGATCGCGGACGCGTCAGACCAGGAGGTGCATTGCACCGCTGTCCAGGTCGCCTTCGGGATCCGCGACTTCAGCCCGCGGATGCGTGCTCTCGTCTCACTCGCCCGCGACATGGACCGAGCTACGCTGCTTACCGTCTGCGCTCGCCTCGATGAGGACGCTGAGGCAGCTAGCCAGCGGGAGGACGGCGAGAAACGAGAGGTGATGCTGCAGCAGCTGCGTGCGGCGCAGCTGTCGCTGCAGGCCCGGCTGCCGCGCGGCGACCGCGAGCCGTTCGTCCGTGAGCTTGATACGTGGCTCGCAGTCGAGGACTGGGAAACGCTCGCCAAGCTCCTATTCCCGGTGCAGTGTCCGAATGTTCTGCCGGCGGACCTCGCCGCCGTCGTCCAGGGGGCGTGGAGCCGCCTTCTCCATGCTCTGTCGCTCCAACCCCGGAGCACGCTGCTCCAGCATTTGGGCTGGCTGGCGCCGGTGGTGTACGGATTCGCGGGCGACACGGGGGCCCGTGATGTCGCCGCGGCGGTGTCAGCGGCCTGCGGTCGGTGGCCGTGATGGATGGCGCCCGTCCGAGCCGCGGCCGAAGCCAATGCGCCTTAAAGTCAGAACTGAGTGCCGACGCCCGACTGGGCCCCAGTGAGGACACCGAACGTCCGCCGGACGCTGTCAAATGCGCCGACCCGCGGTGAATCGCGCTCATCAGCAATGGCACGGACGCGACGCCTGCTTCCCAAATGCGAGCAGGAGGTGTCGTCGTGGGCAATGACGTCGCTGCTGAGGACGACCTCCACACCACCGAGCCCCGCGCGCGGGCGCGCTCCTGCTCGGCTAACAAAGGCGGCCACCGGATCCTCGACGAAGACATGGCCCGAATGGTGGAAGCCAGCAGTCGACGGCCGGCCGCGCGGCCGGCGCTCGGCGGCTTCCGCTCCGCCTGCGTGACCAGCCACGGCGGCGACCTCGACGACGCTGTTGGTCTGGACGATTCCCAGAACTCTGGCGCAGCCGGCGTGACGACCGTCGCGAGACTGGTGCAAATCGTCCAACCGGGGAGAGGTTGGAGCGCTCGAGCTGGCGCCTGCTCGATCACGAGGGCGACAGCGCCGGGGCGCTTGCTGCCCGGCACGAGTCAGACGATCGGCAAGCACCATCGTGGCCGGAGGTCGGCGCCGGCGTCGCACCCGCATTCATCCCAAGGCGGAACTCCGGGCCGATCGGCAATGACGGCCGGAGCGCTCACGACGCGCCGCGTCTCGAGACTGGCGAAGAGCGGGTTCCACGCGCCGTGCAGGTCGAGACGCGCTTTTATGCCCGCGCGAGCCCGTTGAGTCTGCACAGCGTCGTGACTGCCTGGTGACGCCTCTTAGTCCAGATGCGATCAGCCTCTTGACCTTCACATGGTGTGAGGGCGTATCAATGGCCTGGTCATGTTGAACATCGGAGAGTTCGCTCGGCTCGGCCAGGTGTCCCCGCGCATGTTGCGCCACTACGGCGAGCTGGGTCTGCTCACGCCCGATCGGATCGATCCGGACAGCGGATACCGCTCCTACAGCGTCTACCAACTCGGGCGGCTGCATCGGATCGTCGCCTTGCGCGACATCGGCTTCGGCCTGGAGCAGATCGGGCAGATCCTCACCCAGGACATCTCTGTTGAGGAGTTGCGCGGAATGCTGAGGTTGCGCCGCGCTCAGATCGAGCAAACCGTCGGAGAGGAGCAGGAACGCCTCCGTCGAGTCGAAGCACACCTCCGAGCACTCGAATGGAGCGACATCGTGGAGTTAAAGACGTCGTCATCAAGCAGACTCAGCCGATCCGCGTTGCACAGGCGTCCGCGAGCCGGCTGACCCATGCTGATATTGGGGCAGCCTTCGGGCGGCTGCTGCCTCAGGTCATTGCCCACCTTGAGGCAGTCGGTGCCAAGCCCGGCATCTCCGTCGGCGTCTATGAGGACGACGGTGGCACTTCCCCCGAAGGCGAGATTGTGTTGCACGCGGGCTTCGAGGTTGGCGAGCAGGCAGTGCCCGACAGCGAGACGGTGCATGTCGTCAACCTGCCCGTGACCGAGGTCGCCGCCGCGGTGTACCGGGGAGGGGATGACGGCATCATGGCCGCGTGGGAGGCACTCGTCCGGTGGATCGAGGACAGCGGCTACCGCCTGGTGGGCGACTGCCGCGAGCTGTACCACGAATGGCACGACGACGACGCGTCCCGCAACGTCATGGAGCTCCAACAACCCATCATGCGCTGAGCGACCCCGCCACGGCTCACAGGTCATCAACTGACGCCCTACGGATCGCGGCTCCAGAGGACCAGCGGAGACCGACGAGCGAGCCGCGAAGGATCGCTCGGGTTTACGCTCTCGGCCCGCTAGGGGGTCAGCTAGCGCGCAACGTCCGCCGGCTACGTGCCGGTTCCTTCGTCAGAGCAGCAGGCGCGGCAGCACAACCGGGGCATGATCCGGCAGCGCTCGCGAGTTGCCGGGAGCCCTGCTCCCTGTCTGCCGCGAGCAGCTCTCGGTTCGACGCCGCTCGCCTCCTTAGCGCGGAAGGGGCGTCTCAGGGGCCGCCAGCAGTTCGTTCGGCACAGCGACGCCGCCGGTGGTCGCGCTTGCCGCGCAGAGCGCGTCTCTCAACCGGCCGCGGACAAGTTGCGTCGTGAGATGAATGCAGGTGTCCGCCGCGTTGGCGGCCGAGCGCATATGGCCGCAATCCGCGGGCAGCGACGCCTGGGCGCCCGCACGCAGATCGTCGCCGTTTCGAAAGCAGAAGTGTGAGCGCGCCGAGAGCGTCGAGGAGCCATCGCGGGTCGAGGCCGAGCACAACTGGATGGCAACTAGTGGCGCTGCTGATGGCAGGTTCTTGCATGGCTCCGCTGCAACCCACGGTCGGCACAGGACGCGCACGCCGGCGAAGCGTGGCAGTTGCGACGAATTGTTGGGATTTTCGGGCGGATGGTCGGAATAGGAGTACTGTCGGTGGTGGCGCTGGCCCTGCGGCCAGAATTCTCAACCCCCAAGCCCGAATGCCACCAACGGTGCGACCCGCGCCACGAGGCGGGAGGCAGGGGCTACTGGTTTTGACTGCGGGGCTGGTGGGGCCGCCGGTACCGGCGCTGTTGCGTTGTAGCGGTGGCTCTGTCACTACCGAGTGACCGCTCGGGGGGTCGAGTCCCTCGTACTCCGTGCGGCTCTAACGCGAGGGACGGACCGGCTTAGCGGAGAACGCAACGGCACGATGACATCCCGTCAACGGATGGAAGCGGGCCTCAGCATCCGAGATGAATGCCGTTTGTGACGAACTGAGGAGGACACGATGGCCCCAAGCGCGATCGTTGCCCAGGTTTCAGAACCTAGCCCAGCCGCGGCCCCCGTTCGGTCGGTACGGCGTGCGACTGCGCGGCGTGCGAGTACCAGACGCGCGTTCGCTCGCAGCCGACAGAGCGATAGCGAGGCGAGCATCATCGGCTTCCTCGCCGCTCACCCGAGAAGCACTATCGGTGATCTCGCCAGGGCCCTGAACCTCGATCCCGAACACGTCGCGACCTGCCTGACCCAGCTCACGAGCTCCGGCGAGATCTACAAAGCATCGCACGGCTACAGCACGCAGCAGCCGGTCCGACTTCACCGATGAGGGAAGCGCTCCCTGCTCGGCCAGAACCGCGGCCACGAGCTGTGCCGCTTGGTCGGTTAGCCGCCTGCCCAGCCGGGGTCTGGGATGCTTGGTCGGCTGCCGTGCAGTACCGAGTGGAGGTCGACTGATGCCGGGTCCGTTGCAGGTGATCGCCGTGAGCTTTAGTCCGGGTTCTGACTTCCAGGCTCGGGTGTTGACCGAGGTCGATCGACTGCAGGGCCGTGGGGTGTTGCGTCTGCTCGACGTGATCTTCGTCGCTAAGAATGAGGACGGCACGATTGAGCCTGTGGTCGTCGGCGGTGACGACGACGACGTTGGTGCTCTTCTGTCGAGCATCTTGCCGTTGGGCGGCGGTGGTCTTGTCGAGCCGTCGGGGGACGCTGGCTCGTCGGGTTCTGCCATGAGTGACGCGTGGGCGCTGGCAGAGTCCCTGTTGCCGGGGACGGCGCTCGCTCTGTTGCTCGTCGAGCACGGTTGGGCGCAGGCGCTCTTTGAGGCGGTCTCTGACTCTGGTGGGGCGCTGTTGGGGGAGGGCTTTCTCACCGCCGAGGCCGGGTTGGTCGTCGGGGCCGAGGTCGCGGCGCTGGAGGAGGCGGCGGAGGTGATTGCGGTCGCGCAGGCCGCGGAAGCCCGCGCGACGCTGGCCGCTCTGGCGGCAGAGACCGAGGCGGCCGACGCGATCGCGGCTTCGGAGGCGATCGTCGCCGGTGCGGCCGCTGTCGCGGTTCAAGCGTTGATCGACGCCGGCCTGGTGCAGGAGGCTGCCGCCCACGAGGCCGTTGAGGCCTTGAACGCGGCCGGTCTGATGGTTGCGGCCGCCGCTGAGGCTGTCGCCGAGGACGCCGCGGTGGTGCGGACCGCCGACCAGGCCGCCGCGGAGGCAGTCGCGCAAGACGCGACAGAAGCGATCGTCGCCGACCAAGCAGCGGCGGAGGCGGTCGCCGTAGCTGCCGCGAACGTCGCGGCTGCGTCGATCACCGTGGCTGAGGCGCGGGTCCTCCGCTACCTGCCCACGCGTTTGACCTTCGCGCTGATCGCGGACAAGCTGGGGATCTCTCGCTCAGCGGCAAAGGAACGAGCCGAGCGCGCCTACAAGAAGCTCGGGGTGCACAATCGCGCCGAGGCGGTCAACCGGGCCCGCGCGCTCGGGCTGATCGACTGAACGTGACAGCTTCCCTCAGGCAGCCGCGATGCAATCGGTTGCCGAGTGGCCCGCACACACGGCGCCGAACCGGACTTCCGGGACGGTAAGCGCCGGGCCGCCGCACCGGCTCAGAGCAGTTCGTAGGCAGCCGCTCGATCACCTTGGCGGCGAACTTAGAGCGCCTCGTGGAGAGTTGCGAAACCGGCGCGCTGACGTTGCGAATCCTGGTGGCCGAGTCGGCGAAGCCCCGCAAGGTGCAGATCACCGAAGGCGCCGACGAGCGGACGATCGAGGCCCACACCACCCAGGGGCAGCGCTTAGCCCTAATCGCGAGCGGGCTTGACCGACCCGCACCGCTGGCGATCGTGGCCGGATCCAAGAGCATCCGGTCTGCGGCCACGCCGTCTAGATGCTCTCGCGGAGCGCCCGGGCGATGGCGTCGGCGGCCGTATGTACGCCGAGTTTGCGTTCCAGATGGTCGAGCCGGTCTCGGACCGCGTGCAGGCTCAGACAAAGTTCCCAAGCGATGTCCGCCTCTCCCTCGATCGCGGTGGCGGCGCACAGCACCTCGGTCTCGCGCGGGGTCAAGCCAAGGCGATCGAGTGCGTCCATGCGGAAGCTCGCGACCTCCTCCTCGAGCAGCAGCGCGTGCGGATCGCCTGCCACCAGGTGGACGGTCAGGCGCCGTCCGTCTCGGACACTGACAAGCGGCGGGCGCGGCGGCAGAGCGAGCCACTCAGCGACCGTCCTGGGCAGCCAGCCCGCGTGCTCGGCCACCCCGAAGTGCTCGCCGAGCCAGCGCTCGGCATCGGGGCTCGAGTGCTCGATCTCGCCGTAGCGGTCGAGCAGTACGACGGCGGTGCCCGGCGGCGGGTTGGTAGCAACCGCGGGGACGAGCCGCTCGCGCGCGTCGGCATCCCGAAGCGCCGCCTCGAGGACAGGGCGCACGAGATCGAGCACGTCACGGTCGCGCTCAGAGAACTGACGCTCGGTGCGGCCGAGCCCCGCGACGACCATCTCCCGAGGCTCGGAGCGAACCCCGATCGTGATGCAGTACTCGACCCCGGACGGGTGGAGCAGATCGCCGTACAACTCGCTGTGAGAAAGCCGGCGCAGCTCAACGGCCTCCGAGAGGCGCAGCGCCGCACGCCTTCGACTGGCATGCGCGAACAGGAGCGGATGACCCGCGGCATCACCCACGACTGACGCGAACGCACCCGGCGGCTCGGCCTCAGTGGGGACCACCTCGTGTCGCACAGCGCCCGTCGCGAGCTCGACGCGGTCCCACATCAGCACGTCCGATGGCACGAGCTCTGCGAGACCCGCCAGCGCCCGGCGTCGCAACTCGAGCACCGTACGGGTCCCGAGCAGCGCCCGGGCGAACCCGTGCGCCGCACCCACGTCGGAATCCGCGAGCCAGGGCATGGCGTCACCCGCCACGATACACCCGGCGATCCGCCGTCCCGGTCGGCGGATCGCTTCGCCGCCACGCGCGCGCGACCGCCCACCGCCGCGCGCAGACAAAAGGAGCACGGCCGGCGATCACAGCGACAGCACTCCGGCGCCGCCGAGACGCCGGTCAGCTCCACCCGTAGCCACGTTCACGACGGCCGCAAACAGAACCGCAGCAGTGTCAACTCCGCCGCGGTTGGCTGCTCCAATCCGCGATTACAGAAGTTGCGCGTCAAGCGAAGAGCAGGGCTCTCGCCGCCGTGGTGCGCGGCCCTGAGATTCGCCAATCTCGAGAGCGCCGCGTCGTCGCCCATCGCGCCGCGGCGACGGATCGGCCGGGAGTTGCGCTTTGGCATGAATGCGGGTGCGACGCCGGCGCCGACCTCCGGCCACGATGGTGCTTGCCGATCGTCTGACTCGTCCCGGGCAGCAAGCGCCCGGCGCTGTCGCTCTTGTGATCGAGCAGGCGCCAGCCCGAGCGCGGTGGGCTCTTCCCGGTTGGACGAATCTGAGCAGTAAGCGTCGGGCCGGAGGCGAGACGCCCGCTGAGCCAGGCGATGCAGGAGCCCACCTCGCCCTGGTCTGCTCGAACCCGACTTCCGCGTTCTCGACCGAGCAGGCGCGCGGACGTGCTCAGCGAGACTGATGAGTTGGACGACCAGCAGGAGCTAGCGCGTCGCGGCCCCTGGGTCCTCCAATCAGCGATTGCAGAAGTAGCGTGTCGAGACCGAAGCAGGTCTCGGTCACCGCAGCTGTCCGCACCTGAGATTCGCCATGAGCGCAACTGGCGGCGGGTGGCAGGCGGACCGAGGGGCCGCCTGTCCTGCTCGCCGCGCGGAGCCGGTATCGGGATGGACTGCCGCGGAATACCGCGGAGCGAGCGAAGCGGGTCTCGGCGAACCCTGCTGCGCGGCCGTACGGCTCCTCGGCAAAGGAGCGGTCAAGCGAGACCGCTGCGGGTCGTCTGACCCGCTCATCCGGTCAAGCGCAGAGAGCTGTTCTGCTTCCACGAGCCGACGTACTTCACTCACGCCGCGTGGCTGTCGCCTGCGCCGAGCAGCCGGCGGTTGCGACCGTGTCGCTCAGCTTTGGGGGTCATTTTACCGAGGTCCGGCACCGCACCTGTCGGCTGGGGAGAACCCGACGGGATCTGTTGTGCGTGGCGACCCTTCTCCCGTTCGTGAGCCCGGGGGTTCGCTGTCTACCGCGAGCGGCGGCGGGGCAGGCAGGATCGCGGTTCGCCGCGGAACACCGATATCGCGGCGCTAGTGCCGAGCGCGATCGCCATTACAACGCCGTCGGTTGCGCCCAGCGCCGACCAGCCACTCGCGAGGCCGGTTGCGGCCACGGCGGCGACGGTGGCCAGCTTGCGAGCCAGCTGGCGCGTTTCGCTTCTCTGATTCATGTCCGTGTCCTATGCGGGATGAAGCTGTTCATGTTCATCCTCGAAGAGCTGAGCGCGGGGATGAGTGATTGCGGCGCTGACCGCCGGTTGGCGAGGATGCCGCGAGGGCGGCGCGCCCACGACGGCGGCGGGCGGAACTCGGGCTGAGCTCGTAGATCGCGGCGAGCGCCGCGATCGCGATGTTGCCAAGGGTGACGGCTCGCAGCCGTTCGTCGGCGGCGCGCTGATCGATCGCGCGCCAGGTTCTTGGTTCGAGGGCCGCCACGCCGGCGAATAGGTTCAGGCTGGCCCAGACCAGGTTGGCCGTCGGCGAGGAGTTCGCACCGCCCAGCGGGGTCATGCACCGCTTCCCGGCGAGCCCAATGATCGCGTGCGGGATGGCGTTGACGAGTAGCGCACCCGCGAGGACATCCCGCGCCCGTGGGCTACCGGTCCGGGGTAAATGACTGATGTACATTTAGACCGGAAACCGTATATGGACAGTGACCATTTGTCAAGGCCTAGACGGCCGCGTGGCAGCCCGCCGGCGGGGAAGCGTCTGACCCGGGACGCCGTGATCACCCAGGCCACGCAGCTGATCGCCGCGCACGGACTCGCCGCGTTCAGCCTGCGTGGGCTCGCCGAGTCGCTCGGGGTCGCGCCAAACGCGGTCTACAACCACATTGAGAACCGCGAGGACCTGCTCGACGCGATAACGGAGCGATTCGTAGCGAGCATTCGACTTCCCGCCGGTGAGCAGCCGTGGCCCGACTGGGTTCGTACCTGCGCCGTCAGGCTGCGCTCGCAGCTCCTGCGCCAACCGGGGCTCACGGAACTGATGCTGACCCGCGCCGGGGCGACCGCGACCGGCCCGCGCGTGCTTGCCGCGTTCTTGGCCCGGCTGGAATCGGCGGGCGTCGACCGGAGCATCGCGCACGTGGCATGGCACGCCCTGCTCACGGTCGTCGTCGGCTCCGCATCGCAGGCACGCAGCCGCGACACCAGCGCACAGGCCACCTTCGAGGCTGTGCTCGACATCACCATCAGCGGGCTCAAGACTGCCGCAGCAGAACCGTCATCCCCCCAAGCGATCGCTTTGCTCGACGCTCACGGGCTGACCCACCCCTGAGACCGGCACCCGCACCACCTCTGGCGTCGCGAGCACGGCGTCGCGGCTCGCGGTCTGTTCGAGCCGGGCGGACAGAGACCCGCGAATCCTGAGAGCAGGTCTGTGGTCGTCCCGCAGCCCAGACCAGCTTTGCGCGGGAAGTGTGCATCTCGGCGGTCGGCCGCCGCCTCTCGCCCCAGGCGGAAGCTCGAGATGTTCGAGATCCGCGCAACGCGGGTTTAGCTAAAAACTCCGCTGGGTTCACGCGGCGGAGCGACGGCAGGTCTTGCCGGGTTGAGCGACGACCCGCCTTTATTGGCGTGCGACTACTTTGTCGGCGGTCGTGAGGCGTCTAAAGGCGGGTCCCGCTCGGTGAATTGCTGCGCCGGCGGCGACGGGGGGTCAGTACCGCTGGAGTAGACGCTCGGCTCGACCGATCGCTTGCGCGAGGCTGTGCGCGCCGACGACGACGGGCGTTCGGTCGGGTCCCGGCTCGATGCGGAGCATCAAGGCTGTGTCCTCGAGGATGGTGTAGCCGATCAGCTTGCCGGCGGCCCACAGCTCGGCTACGCCGTGGTCGGCGGCCTCGGGGCTGACGATGCTCACGCGGATCTCATGCATGGCTGTCTTTGGCGACTGGGGCCTGCGCGTTTCGCAGCCAGTCGTCGAACCGGGTGTTGCCGATCTGCGCGTCATCGCCGGGGAGGAGGGTGCGCTGGCTGACCGCAATGCCGTAGTAGGGCGCGTGCGGGTCGGTTATCACCTCGCGAGGATCGTTGCGTGCGGTGAGCGCGCCGCGGATGAGCTCGTCGAGGCGGAACTGTTCGGGGCCCGCGATCTCCGCAATGCCGCTCAGCGGCGGGGCGGACGCGACCTGGGCGACTGCGCTCGCGACGTCATCGGCGGCCATCGGCTGGATCAGCACCGGCGGGAGCCGAACCGCGTTGCCGTCGGTCGCCTGGTCGGCGATGCCGTTCATGAACTCGAAGAATTGCGTCGCGTGGACGATTGAGTATGGGATCGAGGAGCCCTCGATGAGCTCCTCCTGGGCGAGCTTTGCGCGGAAGTAGCCGCTCTCGGTTAGGTGGTCGGTGCCGACGACCGACAGCGCGACGTGGTGTCCGACGCCTGCGGCCGCCTCGGCCGCGAGGAGGTTGCGAGATGAAGTCTGGAAGAACTGCATCACCGCTTCGTCGTCCCAGTCGGGCGAGTTGGAGACGTCGACGACGACCTGGGCGCCCTCGAGGACTTCGGAGAGTCCTTCGCCGGTGAGCGTGTTGACGCCGGTGTTGGGTGCTGCTGGGATCGCGTCGTGACCGCGCTCGTCGAGCTTGCCGACGAGCTTTGATCCGATCAGGCCGGTTCCGCCGATAACTACGATCTTCATGACATGCCTTTCGGTTGTGGTGGGCCGAGTCGGCCGGAGCTGACCCGGTGTTTCCGGAACAGGTGGAGAGGTGCGCGCAGCTTTGCGCGGACCGGGCCGTGCGCGTGGAGGTGCCGTATCAGCAGATAGGGGCTCGCGATCACGGCTACGCACACGGCCAGCAGGCACGCCGCTGCTGCCGTAGCGAGCAGGAGCGTGAAGATCACCGCGAACGGCCCGATCAGTAGGAGCACCAGGAGCAACCACGGGCCCAGGACGTAGATGATGGGTGGTCCGAATAAGGCTGGGGCCGCGATCAGCGGTGCCGTTTGGGCGAACACTTCGCCCCAGGTCGGGGGGCCGGGCGAAGCGGAGCCCGGCGGCCGCGAGGCGATGGGAGGTGGGGTCGCCGGTTGGGGCGGCGCGTGGGGGGGTTGTGGGGCGGTGGTGTTCATGCCGCGAGGTTCCCCTAGAGCGGGCGCGCTCGCGTCCGGGCAAATGCCGCGTCGGGTCCCTAGTCGGCGGCTGGTTGCCAAGTCGACGCGCCGGGGTGCCGCAGGTAAGCTCCACGTGGACCGGTGGCGAGAGGCCTTCACGAGCTGGCGCTGGTCGATCGGCCAGCGCCTGGTGCGCTAGATGCTGCGAGGCCGACATAACGAGCGCGACGTGCTGAACCGCCAACTGCAGCGCGTCCAGGCAGGGGAGAGCTCGGTGCTCGTGATGCGCGGCGAGGCGGGAGTCGGCAAGACAGCGCTGCTGGAGTACCTCGCCGAGCGGGCGTCGTGGTGTCGGATCGTCCGGATCGCGGGCGTTGAGTCTGAGATGGAGCTCGCGTTCGCCGGGCTGCATCAGCTATGCGCGCCAATGCTCGACGGGCTGGACGAGTTGCCCGACCCGCAGCGGGATGCGCTGCGTGTGGCATTCGGGCTCCAGGGTGGCGCCGCCGCGAATCGCTTCCTGGTGGCCCTGGCGATCCTGAGCCTGCTGGCCGAGGCGGCAGAGACGCAACCGCTCGTTTGCCTGGTCGACGATGCGCAATGGCTCGATCGGGCCTCCGCGCAAGCGCTTACGTTCGTGGCGCGGCGCCTGCTAGCGGAGCGAATCGCCGTGGTGTTCGCGGTTCGCGAGCCGAGCCAAGTCGACGAGCTCACCGGCCTGCCGGAGCTGGTCGTCGGCGGGCTCGCCGACGACGACGCGCGGTGGTTGCTGGCGTCGGCCTTGCCCGGGCGGCTGGACGAGCACGTGCGCGATCAGATCGTCGCCGAGACCCGCGGTAACCCGCTCGCGTTGCTGGAGCTGCCGCGTGGGTTGACCCCCGCGGAACTCGCGGGCGGGTTCGGACTTCCCGACGCGCGGCCGTTGGCCAGCCGCATCGAGGAAACCTTCGTGCAACGGATCCGCGCGCTTCCGCGCGAGACCCAGCGCCTGCTGCTCGTGGCAGCGGCCGAGCCGGTCGGCGACGTGAGCCTGCTGTGGCGCGCGGCCCAGCAGCTCGGCATCAGAGGTAGCGCGGGCAGGCCGGCCGAGGACGCCGCGTTGATCGACCTCGGGATCCGGGTGCGGTTCCGACATCCGCTCGTCCGCTCGGCGGTCTACCGAGCGGCATCCGCGGAGGATCGACAAACGGTGCACCGCGCGCTGGCCGGAGCGACCGACCCGCAGCAGGACCCCGATCGCCGAGCATGGCATCGTGCGCACGCGGCGGCGGGTCTCGACGAGTCCGTAGCAGCCGAACTCGAGCGCTCGGCCGACCGCGCCAGGCGTCGGGGCGGCGTTGCCGGCGCGGCCGCGTTCCTGGAGCGGGCCGCCGAGTTGACCCCGGAACCGGCACGCCGAGGGGCACGCGCGCTCGCCGCCGCGCAGGCCAAGCTGGAGGCGGGGAGTCCTGAGGCCGCGGAGGAGCTGCTTGGGACCGCCGAGCTCACCCCGCTCGACGAGCTACAACGCGCTCGGCTCGGGCGGCTGCGCGGCCGGATCGTGTACGCGCTCAGGCGAGGGGGAGACGCTCCCCCACTGCTGCTCGACGCCGCTGCACAGCTAGAGCGGCTCGATCCAGCGGCAGCGCGTGAAACCTACGTCCAGGCGATCGGAGCGGCGATGTATGCGAGCGGTCTCCACACTGATCCCGGCCTCCGCAAGGCCGCCCAGGCAGCCCGCAATGCACCGCCCCCATCGCAGCCGCCCCGTTCGATCGACCTCATCCTCGATGGCATCGCGATGTGGTTCACGGAGCGACCCACGATTGGCGCGCCGCCGTTGCGACTTGCGGTCCAGACCTTTAGGAACGAGGCGCTGGATGGTCACGAAGCGACAATGCGCTGGCTGTCGCTGTATCCGGTCGTCCTTTTAATGGCGTTGTTCGCGCTGTGGGACGACGACTCGTTCCAAGCGCTCACCACCCGCGCCGTGGCACTTGCCCGGGATACCGGCGCGCTGACCGTACTCCCGGTTGCGCTCGTCCAGCTGTCGGGAGTGCATACGTTTAGCGGGGAGTTCGCCGCTGCCTCGGCGGCCGTCCAAGAGGCCGAGGCGATCGCCGCCGCAACCGGCAACGCAGACGTCGTGAACGGCGGCCTCGTCCTCGGCGCCTGGCGCGGCGTTGAACCCGAAGCTCTGGCGCGAATCGCCGCCGGTATCGAAAGCGCGACGGTACGAGGCGAGGGGATGGTTCTAGCGATTGTCGGCTATTGCCGCAGCGTGCTGTACAACGGCCTCGCTCGCCATGAGGCGGCGATCCAGGGCAGCACAGAGCACGACGATGAGGGCCACATCGGCTGGTCACTCGCCGAGCTCGTTGAGGCGGCGACCCGTTCTGGAAGGGCGGAGCTCGCCGCCGCCGCGCTGCCGCTGCTGGAGGAGCGCGCCTACGCCGCCGACACGGATTGGGCGCTCGGAGTCCTCGCGCGCTCACGGGCTCTGATGAGCGAGGGGGAGGACGCGGACGCCCTTTACCGTGAGGCGATCCAGCGGTTGGAGCGTACCCGGATCCGCGTCGAGCTCGCCCGTGCCCGGCTGCTGTACGGCGAATGGCTCCGGCGCGAGGGCCGCCGCGTGGACGCACGTGACCAGCTGCGCACTGCACACGAGATGTTCAGTCGGTTCGGCGCCGAGGCGTTCGCCGAGCGCTCCCGACGCGAGCTGCTCGCTACGGGCGAAACCGCGCGCAGACGAAGCGACGACACACGCGAGGACCTCACCCCCCAAGAGGCGCAGATCGCTCGACTTGCCGCAGACGGGCAGACGAACCCGGAGATCGGCACCCAGCTGTTCCTTAGCCCGCGCACGGTCGAGTACCACCTGCGCAAGGTGTTCCCGAAACTCGGCATCAGCTCCCGCAAAGAACTTCGAAATGCCCTGACCGAGGTCCGAGATCGCGTCGCCTAGGGTTCTGACGAAGCGATCAACGCTGCCGGTCCAGCAGGCCACCAGACAGTGCCCGAAGTAGCGGCACCCAACGAAAGCGGGTGTCCACCCGCGCCAGCCGACTTACCTGCATATCGCCAGAAGCACAGCGTGTCCCGGCGGGGCTCGCCTCATGTCCCATCGCAAGGCGCCGGCTCCCCTGCAGCCCGCGCGCAACTCAGGTCCGCGGTTCGGAGGGCCGCCATTACCGCCGCCGAACGAAACCAGGTCTCTGGCGTAGCCAGCTTCCGCATCGTCCCGAGGCGGCAGAAGCCGACCCCGGGGTCACCGCGCTCTTGGGTCTCGTCCAACTCAGCAATCTCGATCGGGCTCGCCGAGGTGCCTGCAGCGCCTGCCGAAGCGGCACTCACGCGCGTCAGCCAGGTGGCGCGGTGGTTTGTTGGGTTCTACAAACTCGCGGCTGGTGGCGCGGCGGCTGAGTCCCGATCTTCGTGTCCGAGTAGGTGGCCGCTAGCGGGCTCAGTCTTC
The DNA here is from genome assembly GCA_963834625.1 of uncultured Solirubrobacterales bacterium. Lineage (GTDB taxonomy): Bacteria > Actinomycetota > Thermoleophilia > Solirubrobacterales > Solirubrobacteraceae > Palsa-465. Next base: position 691,838 of record CAWICM010000004.1, read on the forward strand.
CCTGCCGGTGTCTGTCAAACACCCGGGAGGCCGCCGGACCCAGCGTGAGTCCGGGTTTTTGTGTGTGCAGGGGTCTTGCGCGTGGGGGCGTTGGACGCTGCCCGATCGTTCCAGAGCGAATAGATCGTCGTCGCTCTATGGCGTTCGCTCTATGTCCAAGTATCGATGTGCTCGCTGGGACGCAGCAACGGTCGTTCGCCCGCCGTGGTCTAGGACGTGTAGCGGACGTTGACGTTCTCGATCGTGCCGTTGAACGGGAACGGTGCGCGGTCGTAGTAGTCCAGTGACACGCGGCCGCCGAGGCACATCCCGATGTCGAGGCAGTCGTTGGCGGTGAACAGAACCGGCGCGCTGACGGGGACTGTTCCGGAGGCGATGTGGTTGTCGTCGACGCTGATCTTGATGTTCAGCGGCCCGCCGGGTTTGACCTCGGCGTACTCGGTGGAGATCTCGATCGTGGCTGGGCCGGCGGGCAGAGGCTGCTCGGAGCGGATCTTGGTCCGCATGATGATGAACAGGTTGTACTCGTAGCAGAGGTGTCCGTCGTCGAGGTATGCGGTGAGACCGCCGCTCGAGCTCCCCAGGGCGTAGAGGACACCGCTTGCGTTCTCGGGAATGTTGGCTCGGATGGTCACGAGGTTGCTGCGGTTGCCGAGCGCAGGAGCGCAGAATTCGGGCATCCTGATGATGTCGGGACCGAAGTTCCATTCGCGGTAGGGCGTGGAGATCCTCAGCTCTGGGTGGAAGATAGGGATCCACAGTCCTCCGCCGATCGGAAAGACGCTGTTGCGTGCGGCTTCGATCGCGAACGTCTCCTTCATCTGCGCAAGCTTCTCAGGCATCTGCGCGGCGAGATCGTTGGCTTGGGACCAGTCCTCGTCGAGGTTGTACAGCCGCCACTGGTCGTGATCGGGCGTCCAGTCCTGGATACCCGGGGGCAGACCGGGAACCCATGGCAGGCGTGGTCCGGTCGCTGAGGCCATCCAGCCGTCGTGGTAGATCGCGCGGCTGCCCATGATCTCGAAGTACTGAGTGACCAGCCGCCCCGGAGCGTCCGGCTCGTTGAACGCGTAAGCGAAGCTGACGCCGTCGATCGGGTCCTGCGGAATGCCGTTGACGACCCGCGGCGGGGTGATCCCGACGACGTCGTAGATCGTCGGGACGACATCGTTGCAGTGATGAAACTGGCTTCGCGGTTTCGTGTCCGCGCTGATCTTCGCCGGCCAGCGAACCGCGAGCGGGTTGCGGGTCCCGCCGAGATCGGAGGCGAGCAGCTTCATCCCCGCATACGGGGTGCTGCCCGCCCACGCCCAGCCCGCGTGGTACTGGTTATCCACCTTCGGGGTCCCGAGGAGATCCAGACCGCCCAACTCCTCGAGCGTCTTGATGTGCATCTCGATCGTGGTCGGGATGCCGTTCTGGGCCAGCAGCTCGCTGATCGTGCCGTTCTGCCCCTCACCGGAGGAGCCGTTATCACCCCAGATGTAGAAGATCAGCGTGTTCTCACCGAGGCCGAGACGGTCGATCTCGTCGATCAGCCGGCCGGCTTGGACGTCGGCGTGCTCCGCGAAGCCCGCCGCGACCTCCATCAACCGGCGCTGGAACGGGCGCTGCTCCTCGGGGATGTCCTCCCACGCCGGCATCTGGGGATCGCGAGGGGTGAGCTGCGCGTCGGCCGGAATCCAGCCCTTCTCCTTCGACCGCGCGAATACGCGCTCGCGGTACGCGTCCCAGCCGGCGTCGAACTTGCCCGCGTATTTGTCCGCCCATTCCTTGGTCACATGATGCGGCGCGTGCAGGCAGCCGGTGGCCCAGTACATGAAGAACGGTTTGTCGGGCTCGAACGCCTGGTGGCGGTGCAGCCAGGCGATCGCGTCGTCGGCGAGGTCCTCGCTGAGGTGGTAGCCCTCCTCGGGCGTCTTCGGCGGCAGCACACTGGTCGTGTTACGCACGAGGTTGGGCTCATACTGGGACGCCTCGCCCGCCAGGAAGCCGTAGAAATACTCAAAGCCGATCTCGGTTGGCCAGTTGTCAAACGGTCCGGCCGCGGTCGTTTCAACCGCTGGCGTGTTGTGCCACTTCCCAAACGCTGCCGTGGCGTACCCGTACTGCTTGAGCACCTCGGCACCCAGCGCGCTGCTCTTCGGGATCTCCCCCGAGTAGCCGTCCCAGTCGTTCGCGAGCTCGGCGATCTGCCCGTTCCCGATCCGGTGATGGTTGCGCCCGGTCAAAAGCGAAGCCCGGGTCGGCGAGCACATCGCCGTCGTGTGAAAGCGGCTAAAGCCGATCCCCTCATCGTGAATCTTGGTCAGCGCGTCGGTCCGCACCTCCCCGCCGAAGGTGTCAGGCAGGCCCGGACCCGCATCATCGATCAGCACGATCAGGATGTTCGGGGCATCCTCAGGCAGCCGGCGCGGCTGGACCCGGTTCTCGTAAGAAGACTCCTGGATCGTCCGGCCGGCGCGACTCGCGGACGGCGCCGGCGGGAACGGAAGAACTTCCTGAGGAGGAAGGCCACGGCCGCCGACCGTTTCCCTGGGTCCCGCACCGCCTATGTCGCCGGCCATTCCCGCAGTCCTCCTTAGCCCGTTCGCGTTCCGTCGAAACCATCCCGCGCCACCGGTCGGCGCGCATCCTCCGAAACGGGTGAACACGTACGGTGAAGATCTGTCGGCTCCGCCGTCATCAACGGTCCGCGACATCACGCCGACCGCGACAAACCGCTGCTCAAGAACGGCAGGCGCGCGTTCGCGGGCGGTTTGAAGCCGCCGTTGGAGCCGGCCGGCGTGTCGAGCTCGGGTCGGCTCTTCCCGCCGCTCGAGAAAGAAGCCTCGCATGGTTCAACGAGCCGCTTAACAGCCCGGCAACACGAACATGGGATAGCCGCCGGCTCACCTTCACGGCGGGCACGTGAAAGCGATCACCCAGCTCCCCCGATCGGCCGCCCTCCCGGTGCCGAACGGCACGCCGGTCGATCTGAGCGCCTCGACCAACGGGCACCATAACGACAACCCCCGCCCTCAGATACATGCAGTGCGTCGCGATGCGCCTCGCGCCGTCCACGCCTCAGGCCTCCGATCGCCATCAAAACGGGTCTGTCGCCCGAGACGGCATAAGGCCTCCTTCGCGCGGCGTGGACGAGCCAGAACAGGTTTCCTTTCCTGCGGAGACTCAGCAGCTTGCGGCCGATACACGCACGCGCGGCTGGTCGCTGGGTAACCCGGTTATGACGGAGAGGTGAAGCTGGCACTTAGCGATGACGCCTGAATGCACGCTCGACGTGCTGAAGCCGAGCTGAGAAGCTCGGATGGAGCTGTCGTCATCTCGAATCGGTTCGGGATCTAGCCAGCCGAAGGCCGTTCTCCATGTCTACGCCGCCACACCCGATTCAGGTTTTCGATGGCGTATCCGGACGGCGTCACGCCGTCGAGACCCTTATCGTCGACGACAGTGCAGCCTTCCGGGAGGTCCTCCGTGACTTGGTGGTGGCCGCTCGTGGGTTCGTGCTGGTCGGCGAAGCGTGCTCGGGCGAGGATGCGGTGCGCGCTGTCGATCGTCTCTCGCCGCGGCTCGTTCTTATGGATGTCGGGATGCCGGGCGTAGGAGGGATCGGCGCGACGCGAATGATCTTGAACCGCCACCCGGAGCTGGTGGTGGTGCTGATCTCCGTGAATGACCCGGCGCTCGACCCGGGAGCCAGGGCGCTCGGTAAGCGTGTCGGATGCGTCCGCAAAGAGGATCTCCGGCCGAAAGGCCTCAGTCACCTGTGGGAGACACACCGCGGCCCAGACGTTCACGCCGCGTCATCGCCGCCGTGACCCGACCTCCCAGAGCGGCTCACGCACAGAAGCGAATTGGCTTCAGTTATCGCGGCTCGTTCGACTCAGGATCGTCCGCCCGAAGGGAAGGAGCGACCGCCGTTCGCGCTTCAGGCTGGCCAAGCGGCGGGATCCGATGACCGTGAGCGCCGACACGATCACGGTCACGGAATGCGCGATCGCTCAAGCGGTCGAGATCGCGCAAGTCTCATCCTCGCGGCGTGAGCTGACATCCCCGTTGAGTGGTGGTGGTGTCAAGTCGCGCGGCTTCGCCCGCGGCCTACTTCCTCGGCGCTTCGATGCTCGAGCCGATCGGCCAGGCCCGCATGTCCGTCGAGATGAGAACGGGGCGAGATCGGTTTACGAGTGCTGCCGTGGCCGGGCTATGAACTGGGAGCACACCGGTCAGCGGTACCTTGCGGGAGCGGGATCGAGCCCTGGACGGTGGTGCCCTGAGCTGGGGTGGAGCGAATCGTCATCGTGCCGCCAACGGCGGCGAGACGATCACCGAGATTGCGCAGGCCGGTGCCGATCTGAGTGGTCTGAACGTCGAAGCCCGCGCCGTCGTCGCGGACGTCGAAGTGGAGCTCCCGGCCGGCCCGGTCGGCCGATAGCGAGATCGTGACCTCGGTCGCGCCGCGCGCGTGCTTGCTCGCGTTCTGAAGGGCTTCTGAACAGCAGAAATATATGGTGGCCTCCAGCTCGGGCGGATAGCGACCGAGCCCCGCCGAGCGCACGGTCGTCGGTAACGCCGAATTACGACCCGCTGACCGCAGCGCTTCACCAAGCCCCGTGTGGGTCAGAACCGAGGGATACACGCCGCGGGCAAACGATCGGACCTCATCGATCGTGGCATCGATCTCGGCCCCTAGGGCGCGGACCAGTTCCGCCCGTGTTCCATCGTCAGTCTCGAGCTGCTCGGCAGCCAACGCCAGCTTCACCCGGAGCGCGACCAGGCGTTGCTGAGCGCCGTCGTGGAGGTCACGCTCGAGCTTGCGGCGCTCGCGGTGTTCCACGGCCCCGGCTTGGGCTCGCGATTCCGCCAAAGCCTCAAGCGACGAGTGGAGCTCTGCGCTCAGATGTTCGTTCTCGAGCGCGGCGAGCGCGTAGGACCCGGCGGTCTGAACCAGCGCGCGATCCTCCGCAAGTGTCGGGTCGTGAACAATTGCGATCCGCCAGCGACCGCTAACAACCTCGCTGACCTCCGACTCAGACCCAGCCGAGGGGAGCAACGCCAGTGCGCCATACTCATCGACCCACCGGCCGCGTTCGCCCGGGAACGAGTGAAGGATCCTCAGCGACGGGTCCTGGACGGCGTCCGCGACCGCGTGACTTACCTGAACCGCGCTCTCGCTCACTCTGAGCTCGCGCGCCAAGCGCTCCAACGCGTTGGCGGCGAGCACGCGTCGATAAAGCCGGCCCACCACGCAGGCCAGCCCGACCGCCGGAACCGAAACCACGTTGATCCACATCAGCGCGGGTAAGGCGGCAGACGTGGGATCGGCGCGCCGAACCGCGAAGAAGACGCCGAACCCGACCGCCTGAGCGACCGCGATCACAAGGACGGGCAGATACATCCCGCGTAGGAGCGCCCCAGCACTCCGCATGCGCTGCCACACCGCCCAAGGAACCGCGACAAACACCGCCGCTGTGAGCACCTCGCGCACCGGCACCACGAAACTCTGGACCACCGCGGGGGTCGAATGACCAAACGCGAACGCGTTGCTCGGGCAGTCCGACGTACACAGCGACCACGCCCCGGGACTCGGGAAGTACCGCGCGAGCACCGCCGTCGGCAGATACAGCATGACCACGAACAGCGCCGCCCCGAACAACCCTCGATCGACGCTCCGCGTGAGCCGTCCGGACGGGTAGCTCACCAACAGGTAGACGAGCGCCACGTTCACGAGCCAATCGCTCACGCGCCCGACGCTGTACAGAACGGGCTCCGAGGCCATCGCCAGCGCAGAAAGCGACCACAACCCGCCGGCCGCAACCACGGCACACGCGAAGCGAGAATCCCGCGCTCTGATGAGATCAGACAGGCCAAGACCGAACAAGACCCCAACCCCGATCACGAACACCGGTACCCCGGTCCTCCTCGTACCGGCGGGCGGACCGAGGACAGTAGGAGCAGCCACGGCAATCGCCGCCACACACCCCGTCACCGCGATCGCCAACGAACCGACGACTGGACGCGCGCGGACCCGAAGCCCGACAACATCGGCCACAGCAGCGCGCTCAAGCATGCTGCGCGATCCAGCCGCTCAGAGCTACCCGCGCGGCACACTCATCCACCACGAGAGTGGGACAGTCGATCAGCGCGACCGACCGGCAGGAGTCGAACGGCTCGCTGACGCGACGCAGGTACCGCGCGCAACCCCCTCCCAGCCGGAGCTTCGAACTCGGCCGGATCGAGAAACCCCAACCCGGACAGGCATCGTCGCTACAGGCGGACCGGAGCGTAAAGGCGGATGGAATCGCTCTCAAGGCGTGCATTCGGCAACCATGGCGTTTGGTGGCGCCTCCGAGCTACCACGGACCAAAGCCTCGCCGTCAACGTTGCCGGCCACCCCGTTCCGCTCTTGTGTGAGCAATCCCCGGCACGATCACCGACCCTGTCGAGAATCCCCGCAAATAACGTATCACCGCCGCTCCCCCCGATATCAAAAAAGTGACGTCGCGTCCCCAGGCCCCCTCCACCAATCGACGGGACCACGGTGCCGACCACACAGCCGACCGGCAAGCGCCGAAGATCCATGCATAGCCGGGGTTGGAACGCTCGGGCCAGCCTGCGCGTCCCACCAAACCACCCGAACGTCAACCTGAGCCGGACCGGGTTCCGCGGAGGCTGGGATCTGCCCTGGTTTCGGTGGAGTGGCGTTTCTGAGGTCACGCGGCTTGGTCGTTGTTGAGTAGTTGATGTTGATTGGTGTGTCCGATTGATTCTGTCCGGAGAGCGGAGAGACCAGCGGCAGCCTCCTCGTCAACCAGCAGCGTTGGGGCGGTCTTAGCCAGTTCCGCTTGGACAAGGATGCTGTTGTTGGCGGCGGCGGCCCAGCCGGCTTCGATCTCGGTGGGCGTGCGCATGCCAAGCGCGGAGTGCCGGCGCCGCGTGTTGTGGAACTCGATGTAGTCATGGATGCTGCTCGCGAGCTCGATCCGGGTCTTCCAGCGGCGGCGGTTGAGCAGCTCGACTTGGAGTCGTCCCCAGAAGCTCTCCATCATCGCGTTGTCCGCCGCGGTCCCGACCGCACCCATCGACGGTGCGATCCCGGCCGTGCGCAGGCGATCGCTGAACGCCCAAGAGGTGAATTGCGTGCCGCGGTCGGAGTGGACAATCAGCCCGTCGCGGCCCTCGCGGCGCTGCGTAGCCATCCCCAGTGCGTTGAGGACCAGGATCGTGGTCTGCGTCGACTCAATCGCCCACCCGACGACCCGTCGGGAGAACGTGTCGAGCACCACGCAGCAGTAGAGCTTGCCCTCGTTCGTGGGGTGCTCGGTGATGTCAGTGAGCCACAGCTGATTGGGGCGATCGCGAGCGAAGACGCGCCGCACGAGATCGAGCGAGGTGACCTCTGCGAGGCGAGCGCCCCTCGGCAACCGCCGTGATGGGGTGCCCTTGATCCCAAGTTCGCGCATGACCAGCTCAACCGCGTTGTGGCCGACCTGGATCCCGCGGCCGTACTTCAGCTCGGCGGTAACCCGGTTCGAGCCATAGGTCCCGCCAGAGGCCTTGTGCACGTCAGCGATCTCGCCAGCCAGCCAGATCCGCCTCAGCGTCCTGGGCGCGTCGGGCCGGTCCTTCCAGGCGTAGTAGCCGGACTCCGAGACGCCGAGCGTCCGGCAGGCATGGCGGACGTTGAATCCCTGCCCGGTCAGAGAGTCGATCACCGGGAAGAGCCTTTTGGGCTGATGCCCTCCCGCAGAAACACCTCGTTGACCTTCCTGGCGACCGCCAGCTCGGTCTCCAACTGCTTGATCCGCCTCCGGGCCGCGGCGAGCTCGAGCTGCTGATCGGTCGTCTTGCCGATCTCCTCGCCGCGATCGATGCGGTCCTGCTTGAGCCAGTTGTAGACCGTCACCTCCGACATGTGAAACGTTGCGGCGAGCTGCGCCACACGGGTGCCGGACCGAGCAAGCTCGATCACTTGACGACGGACTTCCGGCGGGTACCTGCGAGGCATGCGACAGGATCCTCTCCGCCGCGGACCTCAAAACCGAAGCTCCACTTTTCCCGGGGTAGATCCCTGGGTTTGTAGGTTGTGATTGTTATTCATCGAGCGACTGTCTCGGTCTGCCTGGCGTAGAGAGCCTCGAACTCGGCCGGTGGGATGTCGCCGAGGGCTTCGTGGAGGCGGTCGTGGTTGAACCAGCTGATGTACTCGACGATGGCGAGCTCGAGCTGAGAGCGCGAACGCCACACGCGGTCGGCGATCAGCTCGGTCTTGAATGAGTCCACGAATGATTCGGCCGGGGCGTTGTCGTACGCATCGCCGACCGAGCCGACGGAGGCCAGGACATGGTGATCGTCGAGCACCTGGGTGTAGTCACCCGGGGTGTATTGACTGCCCCTGTCGGTGTGGGCGACCAGCCCGAAGTCGGCGCCGTGCTCGCGGGTGCCGAGCGCCATCCGGAGCGCGTCGAGGACCAGGTCGCTCCGCGTGTGGCTCGCGAGCTGCCACCCGACCACGCGGCGGCTAAACACCTCAATGATGAACGCGAAGTACACGACGCCTTCCCAGCAGCGCAGATACGACAGATCGCCGACCCACAGCCGGTTGGGCTCCGGCGCGGTGAAGTTGCGCTGCACGAGGTCTGGACGCCGGACAGCGTTCGGATCAGGCCTGGTCCTCCGCCACGGCTTCCCGCGGCGCTTGCCGCCCTGGATCCCGTGCGAGCGCATCAGCCGCTGCACCTGGCAACGGGAAACGCTCTCGCCAGCCCGCAGCAGCGCCTTCCAGGTGCGGCGATAGCCGTAGGCCTCGTAGTTGGCCTTGTGTGTGGACCGGATGATCTCCAGCAGGGGCTCATCCTCGAGCTGCCGAGCCGAGCGCTCACCCCGGCCACGGTGGTAGTACGCGCACGCCGACACGCCCAGGGTCCGGCAGATCGGCTCGACGCCGAAGCGCTCGCGGTGCTGATCGATGAACGCGCTCACTTCGGTCGATCTGCGTCGAGCGATCGCAAAAAACACTGAGGCGGCCTTGAGATCTCGTTCGCGCGGCGCAGCTCGAAGTTCTCCTTGCGCAGCTGCTTGATCTCCTCCCGCTCCTCGCTGGTCGGTAAATCAGGCCGCAAGCCCTGATCAGCCTCGGCCTGACGCACACGCTTGCGCAACGTCTCCGGCGGCAGCCCGATATCTCGGGGGCGACATGCGCGATCGGCCGGCCGGACTCCAACGCCAGCCGCACACTGCGCTGGATCAGCTCATCCGGGTATTCCGAGGTCGTGGCATCCGCGGAGGGCCTCCTGTCCCGAGGACAGATCGTCCTCGATTCCAAGCCTCCGCGAAACCCGGCCTGGCTCACAGAAGCACAACGCCTCCCGGCGGGGCTCGCCTCATGTCCCATCGCAAGGCGCCGGCTCCCCTGCAGCCCGCGCGCAACTCAGGTCTGCGGTTCGGAGGGCCGCCATTAGCGCCGCCGAACGAAACGAGGTCTCGGGCGTTGCCAGCTTCCGCATCGTCCCGAGGCGGCAGAAGCCGACGTTCGGGGTCACCGCGCTGTCGCTCATCGTCCATCGGGGAAGAGATTGGCGGGTGTGGGCTGGTGCCCGCTCGGACTATGAGAGCGACAGCGGCGGAGTGCTTGCTGCGCGTCACAAGTGAGGCGATCCGCAAGCACCTTCGTGACCGCGGAGTCGGCGCCGGCATCGCACCGGAGTTCATGGCAAAGCGCAACTCCGAGCTCGTCGGCATCCGCGGCTGAGGGCCACCGGCGCCGAGCGTCTCGCGATTGGCGAGGAGCAGAACTGAGTTTGAGCCGCGGAGGGCGCGTGCTTTCGTATCGCCGCGTGTTCGCGCACAGTGGTGGCGAACCTGTTGCTGGATCAGCCGTCCAGCTTGGTCGCCAGCAGCGTGAATAGGATCGGGAGAGGCTGTCCGTCGAGGCGGAGCCGGTACCGGCCGTCGGCCTCGCGCGGAACCATTGGCGGACGAGGCGACTTGCTCGCCTCCACGTGTTCGGTGAGCGAGTCGATCCGCAGGTCCGCTTCGATCGCGGCCGTGACAGTCTCGCCGAGACTGTGGGCGAAGTTGACGGTCTCGCTCGAGGCAAGTTCGGCACTTGGATCGGCATAGGTGCCTGGCTCGTTGAAGCGGTGCGGTCCGTCGAACGAGTAGGGGAAGTCGAGCGACAACGGCTCCCGCTCGGCGACCATCGTGAGAAGCGGATGGACCTCAACGAGCACGAAGCGCCCGCCGGGCCGTAGGGTCGCCGCGACCGCGCGCATCCATGCAGGGAGGTCTTCGATCCAGCTGATCGCGCCGATCGTCGCGTACGCCAGATCGAAACGCCCGTCCAGGTGGGCGGGAATGCGGGCAGCGTCAGCTTGCACCCACGTGGCTTCCACGCCTGAGCGTCTCGCCAACTCCTCTGCCTTCGCGAGCGCGGCCGGAGAGAAGTCAAGGCCGGTGACCTGCGCGCCCCGACGCGCCAGCGAGATCGTGTCGAAGCCGATGTGACATTGCACATGGATCACGTCCAACCCGTCCACGCTGCCGACCGACGCGGCGAGCGCCGTCTGCTCCTCTTCGCCCAGCCAGTCGGCGCCGGCGATCAAAGCATCGCTGTCGTAGATCGGGTCGTCGCCGTGGATCACAGCGGCCCCGTCCCACCACGCACGGTTGATCTCCAACGCATCGCGTTCCACGCGCCGTATTCTCGCGAGGATCCATCCCGGGATCAACGCGCCCGGCTCCCCGGCTCGATGCACACGATCCCCGGCGCCTGACAGCGAAGCAGCGATGCGTCCCGGCATCGGTGGTCTGCCCCCATCCCTACTCCCCTGATTCGCCGATGGAGTGGTGCACCGACGCGCGGGGTTCTGGTCGCGGAACCACTGATGTCGGGAAACGGGCGCAGGTGGCAGACCCGCTCTCGCGGTGCCTGGGGTATCCCAAGGCATTCCTGCCGAGCCCTGCTGAGCGCGGCTTCGGGGGCTGACGTTGGGCCGGCGCAAGTGCACGAGCGGCTCGGATCCTGGCGCTGGGATCTTGCCTTCTCGTTGTCGTCCAAGACAGGCGTCTGCGCGTGCCGCCGATTCGCTTCCGCGATCGGACACGTTGCGGCGTTGGGCGGCGGGCGGCGGGCGGCGTATCAGTCGAGCGTGAGGACGACCTTGCCGTTGGCGCGACCCTGCTCGACGTACGCGAGCGCCTCGAGGGTCTGGTCGAACGGGAACGTCTTGTCGATGAGCGGGCGGAGGTGGCCGGCGTCGTAGAGGGCAGCCAGCTCGCGCAGCTGCCGGCCGCTGGCCTGCATGAACAGAAACGAGTAGCTCACGCCTAGCTTCCGCGCCTGCTTGTGGATCCTTCGGCTCAGCAGCCCCATCACAACGCCGATCAGCTTCGGCGCTCCGAGCTGCTTCGCGAACCCGGGGTCCGGCGGACCGGTCACGCCGATCGCCTGCCCGCCCGGCTTGAGGACGGTGAGGGATTTCATGAGGTTCTCGCCACCGAGCGAGTCGATCGCGACGTCGTAGCCGGAGAGCACTTCGGCGAAATCCTCCTTGGTGTAGTCGACGACGACGTCGGCGCCGAGACGGCGCACCAGCTCCGCGTTCTCGCCGCGCGCGGTCGTGGCTACCGTGGCGCCGAGGTGCTTGGCGAGCTGGATGACGGTCGACCCCAGGCCGCCGGAGCCGGCGTGGACGAGGACCTTCTGCCCGGGCTTTACGTGGGCGCGGTCGACGAGGGCCTGCCAGCCAGCCAGTGAGACCAGCGGCACCGCGGCCGCCTCGTGCAGGGTGAGCGAGGCTGGCTTGGGCGCGACGTCGTCCTGGTCGATCGCGATGTACTCCGCGAAGGTCCCGATCCGCAGGTCGCGGACCCGGGCGTAGACCTCGTCACCGACGCGGAAGTCGCGTACAGCGGAGCCGACCCTCGCGACCACGCCGGCACCGTCGTGACCGAGCACGAACGGGGTCCGGTACTTCAGGAGCCGCTTGAACTCGCCGTCGCGGACCATCTTGTCCAGCGGGTTGATGCTCGCGGCGCTCACCTTGACCAGCACATCGCGGGGCTCGATCTCGGGCTCGGATACGTCGGCGGCGCGGAGTCCGTCCTTGCCGTACTGCTCGACAACGAAGGCCTTCATCTCGTTTCTCCACGTGTGCGGCGGCGCGGGAGCTCTTTAGAGGAACTCGAGCGCCCGCTTGACGGAGTCCTCGTGGAATTGGAACACGCCGCCGTGTCCGGCGTCGGGATAGATGACGAGCTGGCTGTTCGGGAGTCGCTGGTCGAGGTCGACGGTGTTCTTGCTGGGCACCATCTTGTCGCTCTCTCCGTTCATGACGAGCACCGGCTGGTGGATGCTCGCGAGGTCCGTCGGCTTCTGCTGACCCCATCGGTGGATTGCCGTGAGCTGGGCGCGGAATGAGCCTACGGAGATGGCCTTGTCGCGGTCCTTTGTGCGTTCCTCCAACCGCGCCAGGAACTGCTTGCCGGCTTGGCGTCCGTTCGGAGTGCGGGTGAAGAACAGAAACTGCTTGGGGTCCTGGCGTGTCAGCACTCCGCGCGCGGTGTCGAGGTAGGAGATGCGGGTCACCTTGTCGATGCCTTCGCCTCCTGAGGGGCCGGTTCCGGCGAGGATCATCTTGCGCACGAGCCGCGGCTCCTGCTGCGCGATCACCTGGGCGATCATGCCGCCCATCGAGAACCCGAACAGGTCGACCTGCTCGAAGCCGAGGGCACGGATGAAGGTCACCGCGTCGCTCGCCATCTCCTCGATCGTCTTCGGCGTCGACCCGCTGGAGGCGCCGACACCCCGGTTGTCGAAGGTGATGACCCGATGCTCGGCGGCGATGCCGTCCACGACGCGGGGGTCCCAGTTGTCGAGGACCGCCGCCAGGTGGGTGAGGAACACCACCGGCACCCCCGTGCTCGGGCCGAGTTCTCGATAGGCGAACTGCACGCCGCCGACGTCGACGGTCTGCGTCGGCGCGTTCCTCCACGTGGCTTTAAGAGTCGCCTCCGTGGGCTCGTGGACCTTCGTCATCGCTTCGTCTCCTTGCTCGTTCATGGTCAGCCTTTGTATTATGGCCATAATACAACATTACGAACATAATGCAAATCGGCCTGCTAGCGGAGCGCCGCGGGCTTGAAGGCCCACCCAGCGAGGCCACGGCGGCGGAAGGCGCAGTTCGACCGCACGCGAGGATGGCTGGCGCACTTGAGAACGAGCCGAGCCTGGATTAGAAGAGAACGCGCCCGACCCGCGTCCCGTGGCGGTCACGTTCGCGACCAGTGAGCACTATGTCATCCGGTTGATCTTGCGGATCTGCTTGTCGAAGACCCGAGCCGGGACGACGCGGCGGAGCATGCTGACGCGGCCGGCCCCCGAGCCTGCGGTGTACCGCAGCTTTGGTTTTGGGTCGGTTGCCGCCGCGACGATCACCTTGGCGATCACTGCGGGGTCGTTCCCGGTCTTCATCCCGTCCGCCAGGATGGCTTCGAAGGTCTGCCGTCCCTGCTCGTAGACCGGCAGTGGGTTCTCACCCCGCACCACGCTCGCGTCGAAGCCGGTGCTCGTGTTGAAGGGCTCGACGAGTAGAACGCGGACACCGCGCTCGCGGACCTCGTGGTCGACGGACTCGGAGTAGCCCTCGACCGCGTGCTTGGACGCGACATAGCTGGCCATGAACGGCTGGGGCGCGAATCCGCCGACCGACGACATATTGATGACGCGTCCGCTCTCCTGCGCGCGCATGTGGGGCAGGACGGCCTTGGTCATGCGGATGAGGCCGAAGACGTTGACGTCGAAGACAATCCGGTCCTGGGCGACGGAACTCTCCTCGCTGGCACCGGATGAGCCGATGCCGGCGTTGTTGACCAGCACGTCGATGCGGCCGGAGCGGTCGAGCACCGCGCGCACCGCGTCGGCCACCGACTCATCGTCGGTGACGTCGAGTGGCAGGAACACCACTTCCCCGCGCTTCTCGCCCGGGGTCGCTCTGCGGCTCGTCCCGTACACCGTAAATCCAGCGCCGACGAGGGCGCGTGCGGCGGCCTCCCCGATTCCGGACGATGCTCCCGTCACCAGCGCTACTCGGTCTGTCTTGGTATCCATGACCTGCTCCTTGCCTCGCGTCGTATTACGTTCATAAGATCATAGTACGGCTATAATGCTATGGCGAGTTGTGTCCGGGCCCACCGGTTGACGGCCGAGGGGCCAAACCCCCGCGTGGCAGGGCCCACGGCATGATCGAGACCAGTACGAACAGGGAGGCTCGTGATGCGATACGGCAAGGACCAGAAGCAGACAACGAGACAGCGCATCCTCGAAGCGGCCGGGCGGCGCTTCAAGCAAGACGGCATCGACGGCGCCGGCATCGCGGCTGTGATGTCCGACGCCGGCCTGACCAACGGCGCCTTCTATGCCCACTTCGCCTCCAAGGAGGATCTTGTCGCGAACGTCCTCGCCGACCAGCTGCGCGCCCAACACCAAAGCCTCGACGCCCAGCCCTCAGATCGGGCCGGACTCGAGGCGTTCGTCCGCTCCTACCTGTCTCCCCAGCACCGCGACCAGTCCGCCGACGGCTGCCCGTCGGCTGCGCTGCTCGACGAGATCGTCCGCCGACCCGCCGCCACCCGACAGGTCTTCACCGACGAACTGATGGACGAGATCGACGACATCGCCTCGCGCCTGGACCCGACCGACCTCGAGACCGCTCGGACGGACGCGCTCACGGTCTTCGGACTGATGGTCGGCACCCTGCAGCTCGCCAGGGCGCTCACGGACCGCGATCTCTCCGATCGGCTTCTCGATCAGGGCGCGCAGACGGCCTTGAAGATGCTGGACGACTTCGTTCGTTAGCGGCATCGTGCCTCCGCGCGCGTAGCCGGATGGTCGCCTGACGAGGCTCGGTCGCGCTCAGCGACGACTCGGCAGCCTTATCGGGCCGAAAGTTCCCAAGCCGATCGGAAAAGCCGGCCTCCAGCCCCAGCCGATGGCCGTCGAACGGAGCCATTGGGCCAGATCGCACGGTATGACGACTGCGCAGACGGCGAGAGCCCCGCTTTGACGTGGCCGCGCTACCCCGCGCCGGCCTCGCCGGAGTCCTGCTCCGCGCGGGAAGCGCACAAGGCAGCCGCGACCACGTCACAGTGCGCTCGATGCGCCCGGCGCTAGCCAGGCGATCGAATCCTGCAAGCAGCAGAGCAGCAGCAGCGCCGCCGGTCTCACTGCCGGTATCGGACACATCCGGTTATACGGGCTCCTCTCCCCGGCCGCCGGCATGGCGCTAGCGGTCCGATGCAGGGCCCGCACCACGATCGACACGACCGGCAACGTGCCTATGCAGGCGTGCCGGCAGCCGCTGACGCGCGACTACGACCGCGGTGTTTTGGATCGGCGATTCCGATCCTCCGCCCCGGCGATCACCCCACTCGACCCGGGCGATCCAGATGTCGCCGAAGCGCTCGCCTACCGCCGGTCGTCTGGCCGATCAAAGCGATAGTCCGCCCCGGTGTCGATGCCGGGGGAAAACTGATCCTCCTTCGCCGGGACTTGACTCGCCCATCTCGACACTCGACCGGGCCCGGGCGCTGGGGATTCCCGGCAGGGCGGGGCGGCTGTCGCTGAGGTCTAGATGCGGAATTCTGCCCGCCGCGCGGAGCCGACGGCGTGGTCGCGCTCTTGTCGGCGAGCCGCGCATGTGTCGGTCCGGATCGATGAGCTGACGCCGACGCGGTGACGGGAGGACGCCCGCGGTCGCGACCGACGGCGTCGGATCGAGCCGGATCGCCTTGCGACGCCGCACGCTCGCGCGGGCCGTTTGTCTTCGGGGTGTTGCCTAGGCGCCGACGCGCTTGACGCGGGTCGTCCGACACGGGAGGATCGGCACAGTCGACCGGATGATGGCCGACTGCCGCCGCTGGCCCAGCGAGACGAACTGCTCGCTGGTGATCATTGGCGAGGAAGACGAGGTGGTGCAGGACGCCGCTTCGGTGCACGGGCACGAAAACGACGAGGAGATGCGCGCCCAGCTGCGCGACTTCCTCGAGCCGGCGGACCAGTACACGCCCGACCGCGAGGCAGAGGGAGCACTCCCGGGCTGACGGAGCAAAGACGGGGGCGCGTCAAGGGGCGCGCCCCTGAATGTGTCTTTGTGCCCAGCGCCGTCGTGCTCGTCGGGAGCTGGATGTCTGCGATCCAGCGGTGACGGTTCGTGAGTCTGAGGCTGCCGCCGTGGAAGCGGATGACGCGTTGACGATCAAGAGGCCACGGCCGGCGCCTTCCCCCCGGGTTCCGGTTCGCTGGAGTCGGTGGAGTGGTTCGGTCGGCGGCGGGGGTCGGCGCCAGCCCACGGCATAAGACGCGACCCAACGGAGTCGGAACCTTGCGTCGCGGTGCGCGGTGCGCGGTACGCGCGCTGGCGTGACACGAAACGCTCCGAGCCTCGCAAGCCCTGGCGGCTAGGGGGCGGTCGGGGCCGCGAGGTCGGAGCGGAGACATCTGTACCCGCGTGAGCCGCAGTTCGCGTTTCCGTTGGACACCGGCCGAGGGCAACGCGCGAACCGTGCGATACGAGCTGGATGAACGGCGGCATGGTCTCACCCTCTCCGCGGCGTCCGGCCGGGATGGAGGAATCGCACAGATTTACGCTCGAGTCGGCAGCGCCACGGAGGCGTGGGCGGCGGTGGCGGACCGCGCCGAGGGATCATCGCCTACGCGTCCGGGCGACCGCCGAGGCCGACGGGATCACGAGGGGAGTTGGCCTCCGCAGACGATGCCAACGACGCTCCCGGTGCCAGCGTGTCCGGGGTCGCCGGCATAGCCTGGGTCCACCTGAACAAGAATCACCCCGGTCGTGTCACCCGAGACCATAGGTCCGTTCTTGGTGATCTGGCTCGACACGGCGACCGGCACCGTGCCGCTGACGCTCACCGGCGGGTGTGAGCTGTTGCCGGGGTCCGTCGCCCACGTCTCCCCGCACGTCGTTGTCGCCGTATCGGCGAGCCCTTGAACCACGCGGGCTCGAGTCCTGTGCTCAGCGGGTTCTCTTTCCACCACTGCGCACGGCGCGCAAAGCCTGGCCTCTCCCTGATATGCAGTGCTCCGTAACGCCTGCCGGTTCCCCACGGCGGGAGCGTCCGCCGCGTCGCGCGGCCGACTCCTCTGCAACGAAGGCCGCCGAGCCGTGCCCACCGCCGTGTGCTGCTCCTTACGCCTATTCCGGCCACGACGGGCTCATGGCTGCTTTCGCGCGCGAAAGCGAGCGTCGAGCCCCGGGGCTGTCGAGTGTTGAGCTCCCCAGCGTTGCCTATGCACCGGCAAGGCTCACCCAGGTGACCCGGAGGCTTCCCCGTCTCGTCCATCTCGAGAGCCAGGTCGGCGACCACGCCTTCTACCGCTCGTCAAGGCAAGCAGTTAGGTGTGGTGTTCGAGGCGCGTGCCGTCGAAGACGTGTCCGCGGGTCCGGGGGCGGTTGAGGAGCTCGTGCGGAAAGCCGAGGTCGACGGCGCTGGCCCTCTCCAGCGTCGCGCGCTGGCTCTCGGTGAAGGTCACCTCGAGGGCGCCGAGGTTGTCCTCGAGCTGGGACAACGTCCGGGCTCCGACAATCGGGGCGGTGACCGCCGGGTTGAGCAGGGTCCAGGCCAGGGCCACTTGGGATGGTGTGTGGCCGATCTCGGCAGCGACGTCACGGACCGCCGCGGCGATCGCCAGTCCGCGTTCGCTCAGCACGCCCGCCGCGGCGGCGAGGTTCTTGCGGGTTTGTGTGCTGTCGGGGTGATCGAGGTCGGCGCGGGTGTATTTGCCGGTGAGTACGCCTTTGGCCAGCGGCGCCCACGGCAGCACGCCCAGGCCCATCTCGGCCGCCATCGGGATCAGTTCGCGTTCGGTGGTGCGCTCGATGAGGCTGTATTCGATCTGCAGCGCGACCAGCGGCGCCCAGCCACGCAGCTCGGCGATCGCCTGCATCCGTGAGACCTGCCACGCGGGGGTATCGGAGATACCGACGTACAGCACCTTCCCTGAGCGCACCAGGTCATCTAACCCGCGCAGGATCTCCTCGACCGGCGTCGTCCCGTCCCAGACGTGAAGGTAGAGCAGGTCGATGTAGTCGGTCTGGAGCCGTTTGAGACTGCTCTCGACCGAGGCGATCATGCTTTTGCGGTGGTTGCCGCCCGAGTTGGGGTCACCTTGCCGGGTCCAACACGTGTACTTGGTCGCGATCACCAGCAGGTCGCGGTGGTCGCGGGCGAATTCCCCCACCAGCCGCTCGGAGGTGCCATTGGTGTAGTTGTTGGCGGTATCGATGAAGTTCCCGCCCCGCTCCACATACGCCTCGAACAGCTTCCGTGACTCGGCGTCGTCTGCGCCCCATCCCCACTCCGTTCCGAACGTCATCGTCCCTAGCGCCATCGGCGAGACCCGCAGGCCCGACCGACCGAGGAGGCGGTAGGTGTCAAGCGAACGCGCGACGCTCAAGGACGGGTCGTTGGTGCTTGTCTGGGGGCCGCTCAAGGTCTCATTGGCCATCTCATCCTCCTGTTCGTCATGTGTGCTCGTTCCTCGGGTGCACCTTCAACCCTCACCTCCCAACGCGCCCAGGACACGGCCGCAGAACGGACGGGACATACGCAACCGCGGTCGCCGCGGCTACCGCCGACGAGGCACCGGTTATCGCGAGCACCTAGTCGCCCTGATCAAGCAGCAGGCTGATGGGCCAAGCTGTTCTCCACCACCGCCATTCGCATGCGGTAGCTCTCGATCTTTCGATCGATCTCATCGAGGTTGCGCCGCGTCTCCTCCATCTGCGCAAGCACCGCATCGCGGTGCTGTTCCAGCAGCTCCAGCCGTTGGTCCTCGTTGCCGCGGCCGGCACGGACAAGCTGTGCGTACTCGCGCATCCTGCGGATTGGCATGCCCGTCTTGCGGACCTTGGTCAGGAACACCAGCCAGCCCACGTCGCGCTCGCCGTAGCGGCGGTGCCCTGACTCCGAGCGTTCCACGGGAACGAGCATCAACCCAGCCCGCTCGTAATAACGCAGTGCGTCGATGCTGACCCCGGCCTGACTCGCGGCCTCCGCGATGCTGAAAGTCCTCGTCATCGTCAAATCACCTCCAAACACGATGCTAAGACCTGGAGCGCGCTCCAGGTCAAGGCCCAGGACGGCAGAATTCAACCCGAGCGGCAGGCCGCTCCCGTTCAGATCGAAGTTGGCCTGCGTTCGGCGCGGCACAACACCTCGCCACGCCGCATTAGTTCCGCCTCCTCCGCGCGGAACGAGGGCGCACCGACTGTTATGCCTCGGCGAGCGGTAGAGGACGCGGGAGCCGACCTGGCTCCCGAATTGGACGAAACCGAGCAGTCTCAAGCCGGCCGCGGCAGGCCCGTGCCAAGCCTGCTCCCTTTCGTCCAAAGGGGGCGGTCGGCGCTAGCTCGAATCCGGCTAGCACCGGCTCCGTCTCCGGCGACGATGGAGCGGGCGCGCGCCGGTCACGATCGGACGTCGTAGGTGACGAGCGATCGCGGCGGCAGGGTCGCGGTGAAGGCGCTGTTCCTGACCGTGATCGGCGTCTGTGCGGAGAGCTGGTGGGCTGTGTCGGTTAGGTAGGGCGTGACGTGCGCTGCGTCGAGTCCGCGCAGCGAGAAGGTCGCGGCCTGGTGGCTGTGGGCGCTGTTCAGGACGACCACGGCGGTTGACCCGTCGCTGTTGCGGAACGCGCTCACCTCGAGGCCCGTGCGGCTCGTCGTCGTCCCGATGCGGACCGCGCCCGGGCGGATGAAGCGGCTGTAGCTCGCGAACGCCCACAGTCGACCGGAGGTCGCGACGGTGTTGCCCTTGACCTCAACCAGTCCCGTGTTCGGGCCGGTGATGGTCGTCGTGCTCGTGTTCGCGCCCCACAAGTAGAGGAACGCGCCCAGGTTCGCCGCGGTCAAGCCGGTGTAGATGTTCTGTGCCCAAGTGAACCCAGACAACTGTGAGCCATCGTCCCAGACCGGGTCAAACGGCCCTGTGTCGAACGGCGCCCACTCGGTCTGCCACACCGGTTTGCTCCAGCCCTTCAGCGGCGAGTCGAGCGGGACGAAGTAGCCGTGGCTGGTGAACAGTGCCGTTGCCGTGTTCGCTTGCTTGTCGGTCTCGATCGCGGCCGCGAACTGCTGCGCGTAGTTCCAGCCGATGCTGGCGCAGCACTCCGCGTGCGTCGAAAGACCCGAGCGCGCGAGCGTCGCGCCGAGGATTCCCATGAAGTTGGCGGTCTGCGCCGGGCTCATGATCATGCTGTCCTGGGGAGGCGCGATCGTCGTCTCGTTCTCCGGGCCCACATAGGTGAGCGGTACGCCCGCCGCCGCATAATCCTTCGCGTACTGCACGAGATAGTTGGCGTACGCCTGGCGCCAATCACCGCTCTTGCAGCTCGCGCCCGGGACCCCGCACACCGTGCCGCCGTGAATTGCCGAGTCGTTGGTCTTCATGAACGCCGGAGCGCTCCACGCATCCGCGAACACGCTGGCGCCATAGTCGGCCCTGATCTGCTTCGCGAACCACAGCTGCCCCTGATCCTGGTCGACCTCGGCGAGCGTCAGATACGACGGCCTCGCGTTTGGGCTGCTCGGTGCCCGCGGCTCGATCGTAAACCCGGCGTCGGCGCTGATCTCGTTGCGCAAGATCGTCAATCCCGCCCCACGCGTGGGGCTGAAGAGCAGGCTCAGCACCTGCTTCTGGACCGAGCCCGGCGCGCTCATGACCGTCTTGGCCTGCCCGAACCCCTCAGACACACCAAACCCGGCGATCAGCTGGTAGCGCTTGGCAGCGCTGATCGTGACCGTGGCTGTCGAGGAGGACTCGCTTCTCGCCGCGCCCGGCGAGCTGCCACCACAGCCGGCTGCCAGCAGCGGGACCATGGCCGCCGCACACCACCCAACCAGCCGCCCAAAGATTCGAAGCGCGCTTGGGAGGACTTCGGGGATAGCGAGCATGTTAAGGTCCTTTTGGCGGTCGGAGCCATGGCGGCAGGCACTCGTTTACGACCGGCGCGACTGCTGCCGAGTTGATGTTGATGCCCGCGGCCTGCACCATTGCCGGGGACACGCGGCCGGCCGTGGTCGGATACGGGAAATTCTTCACGCCATGCGCGCGCATGCAGCGAACGAACGCGACGCGCGAGCTGGTCTCTCCGGCCTGCTTTTCGGCTTGATAACCGCACTTCTTGGCGGCCGTCTGCACAGCGGGCGTGGTGGGATTGACGCTGATGGTGAAGGAGATGCGTATGGCTCCGTTGATGAGCTTGGGCTCCGGGTAGTTGGGGACGCCGTTTGCCCGTATGCAGACCGCGGCTTTCAGCGCTCTGGGGAACGGCTGGTGTGTCACGCCGCCGCCGCCTGAGTCGCCGCAGCCCGCGAGCAGCGCACCGACCAGAAGTGCGGCGGCGATCGGGAGACTGGCGGTGGCCGTCATCTTCTTGCCGATGAGGGTCAGCCCGGTCCAACGAGCTCCGGCTGTCCCTGTGCGCACTTCTTCGCCGCCCGCTGGAATGCCGGTGAGCTCGGGTTGATGTTGAGGCTGGGCCTGAAGTTGCGATAGATCGATCCGCCGATGAGCTTGGGGTCGGGGTAGTTCGGGACACCGTTGGCGCGCATGCAGGCCGCGGCCTTGAGCGACTCCTGGAACTCCTGTGTCTCCTGCGCCGCCGGTACCCGTCCAACGGAGCCGAACGACCCGCAGACCCGCTCGGCGGCCTGGAACGCCGGCGAGGTCAGGGCCAGATCACCCCCCGGTCCCCCGTGGAGCACGAAATAGCCCTGACCGTTGGGATCGGGGAAATCAGACACTCCGTGTGATCGCATGCACTTTGCGTACGCGAGCGCCGCCGACATCTTGGTTGGCGGGCTCGCGTGTCCGCCGCCGCCGCAGCCCGCGAGCAGCCCGGCAGCCAGCGGCGCGGCGGCGATCACCCCGCCGGCCAGCAGGCGCGGGCGCCGGTTACGCCGCCGACGTCTCACAGCGCGACCACGCTCAGCGCAATCGCAACCGCCACGCGCCAGCAGCGATGCGCCGGATCATGACATTGCGTGACGTAGAGCTCCCTGCCGCGTTGGTCTGAAGTCCACGTGGGCAGCGTGCGCCACGCGCCGTTACAGGCCGGTTACCGTGTTATGTCGCTGTAACCTGCCCTGCGTAATCGTCCGTGCTGTGGTGACCGGCCCAACGCGGCGCAAGCCGCTCCCGCGAGTGCTCGTTCCGCGCCCGACGGTCCGCTGGCGGCTAACGCTGCTCTACAGCCTCCTGTTTGTGATCTCCGGCGCCGCGCTGTTGGCGATCACCTACTACCTCTTCCAGAAGTTCGCGTTCAACCCGCCCAAGCGGATCGTCGGTCCGGACGGCCGCCCGATTGCGCAGTTGGCGACGGTCCCGGGCTTCGTGGACATGCAGCGCTCGATCGGCCTGCACCGCCTGCAGATCTACTCGGGAATCGCGCTTGGGATCATGGCGGTCGTCTCAGTCGTCCTCGGCTGGCTGCTCGCGGGGCGCGTGCTCGCGCCGTTTCGGACGATCACAGCGGCGACCGAGCGGATCTCGGACCGGAATCTGCACGAGCGCCTCGCGATGAGCGGTCCGCGGGATGAGGCGCGCCTGCTCGCTGAGACGATCGACCGGCTGCTGGAGCGGTTGGAGGGGGCGTTCGAGGCGCAGCGACGGTTTGTCGCTAACGCCTCGCACGAGCTGCGCACCCCGCTGGCGATGATGCGCACGACGCTGGATGTCGCGATCGCCAAGCCCGCCGGTGTGCCGCCTCAGATGCGTGAGCTGGACGCCGAGCTGCGCGTCGACCTCGATCACTGCGATCGGCTGCTGGAGAGCTTCCTTGCGCTGGCCCGCGCACAGAACGGGCGCGTCGCTGCGCGCGACCAGGTCGCGCTCGAGCCACTGATCACGGATGCGCTCTGCTCCAGGGCCAAGCAGATCGACACCAAGCGGCTCGCGGTCGAGACGCATCTCAGCCCGGTCGAGGTGGCCGGCAGTCCGACACTGCTCGCGCGGATGGTTGAGAACGTGATCGAGAACGCCGTGCGCCACAACCAGCCCGGCGGCTCGATCGAGCTCACCCTCGCGCCACTGGGCGCGCAATGGGCGCTGCTCACCGTCGACAGCAGCGGCCCGCTGCTCGCACAGCACGCGGTCGCGCAGCTCGCCCAACCCTTCAAACGCTTCGGCCAGGATCGGACCGGATCACAAAACGGCCATGGTCTAGGCCTCTCGATCGTCGCTGCGGTCGCCGCCGCACACGATGGCAGTCTCGAGCTCCAGGCCCGCCCCGAAGGCGGGCTTCGCGTCCGGATCACGCTGCCCGGCCGAGCAACCCAGCAACTCGCGGGAGCCACCGGATGAGGGTCCTCGTCGTCGAGGACATGCCCCGCCACGCCAACCGGATCGCCGAGGGCCTGCGCGACCAAGGCATGGCCGTCGATGTCGCCTACGACGGCAACGAGGCGAACACAAAGGTCAACCTCGCCCCATACGACGTCGTGCTGCTCGACCGTGATCTCCCCGGCATCCACGGCGACCAGCTCTGCCAGCTCATCACCCGCACCGACGACCCACCAATGATCCTGATGCTCACCGCCGCCGACGCCCCGACCGACCGCGTCGAAGGACTGGCGCTCGGCGCCGACGATTACCTCGCCAAACCGTTTCACTTCCCCGAGCTCGTTTTGCGCATCCGCGCACTCGCCCGCCGCAAACCCACCGCCCGCCGCCCCACCCTCCAAGCCGCCGGAATCGAACTCGACCAGCTCACCGGCACCATCACCCGCCAAGGACAGACGATCAAACTCACCGCAAAGGAACGAGCCGTGCTCGAAGCCCTGCTCACGGCCAGCCCCGCCGCACTCAGCACAGAACAGCTACTCGAGCAGGCCTGGGACGAGAACGTCGACCCATTCACCAATACCGTCAAGGTCACGATCGCCCGACTCAGACGCAAACTCGGCCAACCCGACGTGATCCGCACAACTCCCGGGCTCGGCTACCGGATCAGCGAAGCGCCGTAAGCGCCGGCCCGAGCACAACCGTGACGACCCGTTCCGCGATTAAGCTGGTCCCCGACGGGCCGACGTGAGAAGCCGGTCTCGGCTTTTACCCCAACAGCAGCAGCGCCCCGGCCATCATGAAAGCCGCGCCCGAGGACGCCCCCTCTCACGAACAACGAGGAGCCGGTGTTAGCTGGATTCGAGCTAACCCCGACCGCCCCTTTGGACGACAAGCACGAGCGAGCCGTTGCTCCCACTATCCGCGAGGGTGTCCGACTAACTGTGTAGGCGGTTTAGTCGGGTAGCCGGTCTCCGAAGTGGATTTTGAACGCTAGGAGCGCTTTCGTCCACCCTCGGGTTCGGGTCCATTGCGGGACGGCGTTGTGGATGGCGAGGTAGATGAGTTTGCGGGCCGCGTCCTCGGTGGGGAAGTGGCCCTTGGTCTTGACGGCCTTTCGTAGTTGCCGGTTGAGCGCCTCTATGGCATTTGTAACCGGTATGAAAGGCGGCAGATGCCCACCGTGTCCCCTGATCGAGCTGTTGCAGCTGTTGAGCGCTTCGGGCTTGGTGAGTACGGTGCGACCGTCCGGGACGAGGGGCATCCGGGAGCAAACGCAGGCCGGGCAGGCCGTTCATATACGTTGCGCCTCGAGCGCGTGTTTGTAGTTGGCCGCCCCTGCGACTCACCCGGATGCGCCGCGAGCGCGAATCCGTAGTTGTCGTTTGCCCGCCTGGCCTCCCGCCGTCGACCAGCTCGAAGGAGGGCAGAGTAGTGCCACGCAGGATTGGTTTGGACGTGCATCGCGAGTTCGCTCAGATCGCGGTGTGGGAGGACGGTGTGGTTCGTCAGGCCGGTCAGATCGCGACGACGCCGGAGGCGATCCGGGTGTTCGCGGACAGCCTCCTCCCGACGGATGAAGTTGCGATCGAGGCGACGTGCAACACGCACGCGATCGTGAAGCTGATCGCGTCTCGGGTCGCGCGGGTGGTGATTTCGAACCCGATGAAGACGCGGGCGATCGCGGAGGCGAAGGTCAAGACCGACAAGGTCGACGCCGCGATCCTCGCGCAGTTGCTCGCGGCTGACTATCTCCCAGCGGTGTGGATGCCCGACGAGCACACCCAGGCGCTCCGGCGGCAGGTCGCTCGCCGCGCGCACCTGGTGCGCCAGCGGACGAGGCTCAAGAATCAGGTCCAGGCGATCCTGCAGCGAAACCTGATCCCGAAGCCGCAGGTGTCGGATCTGTTCGGGATCAAGGGCCGGTGCTGGCTATCAAACCAGCCGCTGCCACCCGATGAGGAGCTCGCCGTCGAGGCGCTGCTGCGCCAGCTCGACTTCCACGGCCAAGAGCTGCGGATCATCGACGCTTCGCTCGGGCGGATCGCGCTCGACCGGGTGGAGGTCAAGCGGCTGATGACTATCCCCGGTGTCGATGCCACCGTGGCGTTGTCGATCGTGGCGGCCGTCGGCGACTTTCACCGGTTCCCGGCCCCCGGCCGGCTGGTGTCATACCTCGGGCTGAACCCGCGGGTCCGGCAATCCGGCGGCGCGCCAGCGAGCCACGGGCGGATCACCAAGCACGGCCGCGCGCACGCCCGCGGGATGCTCGTCGAAGCCGCCTGGGTCGCCGTCCGCACCCCAGGACCGCTGCGCGCGTTCTATGAACGGATCCGCTCGCGGCGCGGAATGCAGATCGCGGTCGTCGCGACCGCCCGCAAGCTCGCCGTGCTCTGCTGGCACCTGGTCATCAAGGACGAGGACTACGCGTTCGGCCGCCCGTCGCTGACCGAGAAGAAGCTCCGGGCGCTCGAGCTCCGCGCCGGGATGCCAGCCCGCCGCGGCAAAAAAGGAAACGCCGCGGCTCACAACCTCACAGACGTCCGTCGCCGCGAGCTCGAACTCTCCGAGCAAGCCGAGCACGCATATCGCCAGCTCGTCGCGGACTGGCAAGCCAAACGTCCGAGCCAGAAAGTGGGCGTGGCCGCCGCCAATGGGACGCGACTGAAAAGGCCCTCTGCGGGGCAAGCTGCGCGGCAGGCATCAGTCCCCGAACCTGCGCTTCGCTCCGGGGTCGACCACGCCCTGAGCAAAGCCTAACGCCGACACCGCCTCCTGCCAACAGCGTCCCACGCGGGACGAGGACAACGCACGCCCTCACTCCCCGCCACGAAGCCCCATCCAGACCCGGTTTCGCCGGCGTCCCTGCCGGCGAGCGACACCCTCGCAGCCACCAACCTCCGCCACAAGCACGGGAAACGGCTCCAACACGGCCCTGAAATTCAGCCGCGGCCTTGACACTTTCATCCGTCGTGTAGATCACCCGTCGGACCTCGGGCGGGAACGCCAGGAACGGGATCACGTACTCCCAGGCGTCGCGCCAGGCCTTGACGACGGGCGGGAGCTTCCGGCCCCATTTGGCTTCGAACGCGTCTAGGGCGTGCAGCGCGCGGTCGGCGTCGATCGCGGTGTAGATCGCCCTGAGGTCCTTGGTCACGGCGTCGTAGTCGCGGCGGGGGACGTAGCGCAGCGAGGTTCGGATGAGGTGCACGATGCACGTCTGCACGACGGTCTTCGGGAAGACGGCCTCGATCGCCTCGGGGA
>CAWICM010000005.1:0-710002 GCA_963834625.1 uncultured Solirubrobacterales bacterium
CCGCTCGCGAACGTCGTCCTCGAGGCCTGAGCCGGTGTCGCTCACGCAGATCGCCACGGTGCCGTCGACGGCTTGCGGCGTCGGCGCTGCTGCTGTTGACGCCGGTGACCCAGCCACCGGACATTGCGTCGCGGGCGTTGGCCACCAGATTGACGAGCACCGTCTCAAGCTGGCCGCGGTCGCCGTGCACCACGGCCCCCGCCGACAGGTCCTCCACCACCAGCTCAATCCGCTCAGGCAGCGTGCGCCGCAGCACGTTGCGCAGCCCGGCGACGACATCGCCGGCCGGCGGGCGTCGAGCGCCTGCTGGCGGCCAAACGCGAGCAGGTCGGAGGCCAATGAGCGTGAGTGCTCGGCCGCATGCCGGATCTCCGCCAGCTCGGGCTGCAGCTCGTGGCCAGCGCCGAGTCGCCGGGCGATGATCTCGGAGTAGCCGATCACCGCGAGCATGTTGTTGACGTCATGGGCGACGCCCCCGGCCAGCCTCCCGATCGCCTCCATCCGCTGCGCCCGTATCAGCTCCCGCTCCAGGCGTCGTGCCTCGGTGATGTCGGTGACCAGGGCCAGCCGCATCACCGGCACGCCGTCCCCATCGTAGATGTTGCACATCGTGGCTCTGAGAGCAACCTCGCGGCCACCGGGCAGACGGTGCACGCGCTCGTCGCCGACCAGCGCAGGCTCGCGTCCCCAGCGCTCGACGAACACCCGCTGCGCCTCCTCGCCGTCCTCCCGAATCAGGATGTCCCGGAAGTCAGTGCCCTTCAGCGCCTCCGCCGACGGCGCGTCGTAGATGCGCGCGTACGCCTCGTTGCACTCGATCAGGCGGGCATCCGAATCGCGCAGCGACACGCCGATTCCACGCGACTTGAATACCGCCCCCCACCGCTGCTCGCTCGCGCGCAGCTCCGACAGCACGCGTTCGACCTCCGACACGTCCTCGAGCACGACCTCAACGCCCCGCACGCGTCCCGACGGAGCCCTCACCTCGAACGCGCGCAGCTGCCAGTACCGGTCGTCTCCGCCCGCGGCGATCGTCACGCGTCGGTGCTGGTCCTCGCCGGTCGCGAGCGCCCCGGCTGGAGAGCTCCTGCAGCTGTCGCCCCAACTCGCCCGGAGTCGCCTCCTGCACCGGGCGACCGAGCACCATGTCGTCCAGCACTTCCATACCGCGCAGCCGCTCGTTGTGGGCCACCACCTTCAGCTGCTCGTCGAGCGCCAGGATCCCGGCGACCGGCGCCCTGTACATCGCTTTCTCGGCGATCCTCCCCCGGTCCGCCTGCTCGCGCGCCACGGCCCCGCGCTGAGCCAGCGCGCGGACTGTGGCCACCACCAGTTCTCGGTCCGCTGACGCGCTCAGCTGAGCGTCGGCGCCGGCCTCGAGTGCGTGTACGCCGCCGGCCTCAGCCAGTCCGCCGCACAGCCAGGCCAGAATCGACGTGCCGGTCGATTCAGGGGCGGTGCGCACGTGCCCGATCAGCTCCAGCAGCGCGCTCGGGTGCGGGCCAGCGACCAGATCCTCCGGGCCGACCGCCACCGCCACGACGTCACGCCACCCGGCGAGCGTCGCGGCACGATCGAGATTTGCCGTCTCGTCGACCTCGAAGCCCGCCTCCAGGAGGGTCGTGGTCAGCAGCGCCGACGATTCGCGCGCGCGCGCGACGACCAGCACCGACCATGGCGCTTGATGATCGACCCTCGACTGGGCCGAGCTTTGCGGTTCGACAGCCATCGCAACCCGGGAACGCGAACGCTCACATGGTTACCCATTGGCGCCGTTCTCACAAGGGCAATGCACCGGATATCCGACCGAATACAGCTGCCCCTCCTCGAAGGACCTCGCCTTCGCGGTGCCGCGTGGGTCGCCGGCTGCTGAACCGTCCTCACCGCGCGTTCCGTATCCGCTACACGCTCAGTTTTCGACCCGCCGGCTCCCAAGAAACATATCGCGGCGTCCGGGTGTTCACATTCCCGGCGCAGCCCTGAGCGCAGGCCGCACGCCGCTATTACTCGAGCTGCGCTCTACCGTCGGGGAGGTCGGCGGGGTCCGACAGGCGCGACTGCACGATACGCGATCCGTCCCCCGATCTTGAGGCGGAGTTCGTCGACGGACACGTCCGCGGTCTCGCTGTCGGTGTCCGGTGCGCCCGGGATGGCGCGCTCAGTAGGGGCTTTCGATAAGTCGGGGAGACAGGATTTGAACCTGCGACCGCCCGGCCCCCAGAAGGGATCACCGGGTAGGGCCGAGCCGCGAACCCCGGATTTACTGGGGTTTCAGGGGTCCGAGTGGGGCTGAGTTTCCCTCGGTTTAGCCCCCTCGTTAGCCCCCTCGAGCATGACTTGAGGGTTGAACGCATCGTTGACGAGGGTGACCTCGTTGGGCGCGGGCGCGTAGTGGGTGTAGACCATCGTCGTCTTGATGTCGGCGTGGCCCATCCACGCCTGCAATGTTCTGATCGGAACGCCGGCGGCGGCCATCCTGGTTCCGAACGTATGTCGTAGGTCGTGGAAGCGGACTTCTCTCACGCCGGCGCGCTGAAGCGATCGCTTGAACCGCTTCGAGACCTGGCTGCGATCGAGCGGTCGGCCGGTGTGTGGGTGCCCGAACACGAGGTCGTCGTCGGCCTGGTAGGCGGAGGCTTGGAACAGCCGGTCGAGCGCGCCGCCGACCCTGTCCGCCATCGGAACGGCCCGGGAGGAGGTCGCGGATTTGGGCGTGCGCCGCTTGCCGTTGCGCATCCCGCCGCTGACCCGGATCTTCCGCGCCGGCCAGTCGACGTCTCGCCAGCGCAGTGCGAGCAGCTCGCCTTGCCGGAGCCCGGTCATCGCCGCGGTGAGGTACATCGCCACGTCGACCTGCCACAGATCCTCGTCGGCGGCGTTCTCGGCCGTTGCCCGGTATAGGTAGATGGCCGTCGCGGGTGAGCATCCGAGCGCCTCACCGATCGCCTTCCACTGCAGCCGCTCCTGGTCGCGGAGCGACCGCGCTCTGGCGGCACGTTCGAGCGTGCGCTTGCTGTGCCGTCGCGGTGCCGGCGCAGCGAGCAGGGCGTCGAGCTCGGCCTGGTCGAGGAAGCGGATCTCGGCGTCGTCGTCGGCGACCGATGCGGGCTTGTCCACGAGCTTGCATGGATTGGCGTGGCACCACCGCTTGCGGATCGCGAACTCGAAGATCGCGTTCAGGTGCACGTACAGGTTGCGCACCGTCTTGACCGACAGATCGTTCAGGGACGCGTCGACGAACCCCGCGATGTCGTCCTCGCCGATGGCGGCGATCGCCGCCTGCCCGAAGTGCGGTACGAAGTGGCAGCGGATCTCCGACTCGTAGTTGGCGAGCGTCGTGTCCTGCTTGCGGCCTCTGCGCGCCAGCTCGCGAATCCTCCGCTTGCCGACCTCCTCGACGCGTCAGCCGCTCGGTCACCGGCGCGGGGGCGGAGCCGGTCTCGGTCATCGCCTCGAGCATCCGCGCCTGGGCCTGGCGCTTCGTCAGGCCATCGTTCGCCCCGGGCTGCCTGACCGGGCCGAGGGAACGTTTGACGCGCTTGCCGCGGACGTACCACTGGCCATACCAGCGGTCGTCCTTCTGGTAGAGGTGGCCGGTGCCACGGCGGCTGCGATTCTTGCCCTGCATGGATCGGTCGTGTCTCGCTCCCGGCGCGGTCGCGGCCGACCACGCGCCGAGGGCGTCTCGGCCGAAGTTATCGCGCGGGGCGGTCGTTCGGGACGACGTGGGCGGAGCCGTCGCGAATCCGCTCGAGAAGGGCGTTCTCGGCCGCCGCGCTGCCCGCTCGCGTCGCGCGCTCGAGGTCGGCCAGCAACTCATCCGCCGGCGTCATCTGTTTCGTGCGCGCGCGTCACGCGGCAGTGGTAACAGGCGTCGAGCTCCGTGCTCTGGCGGTACCACTCATGCGCGCCGCAGTCCTCACCCTTCGGGACCCGCTCGGCGAGCGACCACGGCAGCAGACCGCGGAGCCATGTTCGTGTCCGGTACTTGCCCCGCATGCGCTGAGTGTAGGTCGTGGCGCTCAT
The DNA here is from genome assembly GCA_963834625.1 of uncultured Solirubrobacterales bacterium. Lineage (GTDB taxonomy): Bacteria > Actinomycetota > Thermoleophilia > Solirubrobacterales > Solirubrobacteraceae > Palsa-465. Next base: position 4,027 of record CAWICM010000005.1, read on the forward strand.
CGATTACGACGCTTTCTCACGTTGCGCAGACCGCGGAACTTCGCCTCGCGGATGGCCTTGCGGCGAAGCCGGCTCGGAGTGGCCGGGTCTACGAATCAGCGCGAGCAGCTCTTCATCGGTGAGACCGATGAACTCGCTGTGGCGTTGTCGCTTCCCCATTGCATGTCCGCGCCGTTCAACTCGCCCTGGCTCTGCCCGGTGCAGGCCCGCGCTCCCGCGCAGAAAGCCAGGCATCGATCGACTCGCGCCGGAAGCGAACGTAGCGACCGAGTCGGATGTGCGGCATACGACCGGCGCGGACCTCCCGGTAGATCCAGTCGGTCGTCATCCCGATGTAGAGGGCAACGTCGTCGGCTTCGAGCAGTCGACTCGGCGCGACCACGATCCTCCGGGCCGGCGATGTCCGGCTCGTGCACGACCCTGATGACCCTGTTCGCTGACATGATTCCGGTGGCCAAGCTACGATAGCGCAATTGTGCTAATTGCGATAGATGGATTTGAACGAGTTAGGGGATATGTCGGACCTGCGAGCCTGAGGACAGTCGAGGACGACCCATGGCTGACGGTGGCCGAGATCGCCGACGAGCTGCGAGTGAACCCCGCGACTGTCCGGCTGTGGATATCCAAGGGCATGCTCCCCGCGATGCGTGCCGGGCGGCGGAAGCTGCTGATCCGCCGGTCTGACCTCGATCAGATGCTCGAGCTCGCTCCCGGCGCCGCAGCCACAGGTGGGCGCTCGGCCGCCGCGAGACCCGCACCCGCGATATCGCGACCGGCCGCCTGTGCTCCAGTCGATGACCCAGCTCTCGACGGCGGATATCCACGGCCATCGCGTGAGCCGCGCGGAGTTCCAGGAGATCGTCGAGCGACTCAACCGAGCCGACGCACTCTGGCAGTCCGCCCAGGAAGCAAGCGAGAACGCCCCGCCCGATCCCGGGTTTCCCCGACCGTGTGCGCGCGTTCGCGAGCGCGTGCGAGGAGGAGGCCAGATGCGCTCGGCATGGCGGCAAGCATCGAAGGGTTCAGCTGGACTCCGTCGCCAGGTCAGCGCTACATGGTCCTTTCGCACGAGCTGCGTCCCGGGCGGGAACCGTCCGGGACCGGCCAGCCTGTGGCAGAAGTTCGACCGACTGTCCAGCGGCTCGGCGTCGCCATGGAGGGGCAGATCATGCACGCAGTGGCGCTCCAGTACCGCGAGCTCGCGGCGGTCATGCACGAGATCGCGGATCTCTTGCTCGGCGAGACGCCAATACCGGCGATCGGTGAACGCTCGGCCGAGGTCCGCGAAGTGGTCCGCAATTCCTGGCACGGCGCGGACATGGTTGCGGACCACCGCGTGATCGCCGTCCGCCCCGCCAGCACCGGGATTTCCGCGGCTACCCGGCGCTCTTTGTGGCAGCTGACTACCCGCCCTCCACGTATTCGTTCGGGTAGTCAGCTGCCAGTCGAGACCGGGGTGTCAATCTTCGTGCGGGCGGGGCGGACGGCGAGCGGTAGGCAGGATGCTCAGGTGGCGGGGTTGTGATGGGCAGGGAGGCGGGTTCAGGTCCTGGGACTCTGCGGGTTGGGCGGTTCATCGGAAGGCTCGGAGTCGTGTCGTTGCCGGCGGTAGAGGCCGGGCTTGATCTCGATCAGCGGGTCGTGCGGCGGCATGTCGCGAGGCTCGAGGCGGCGGGCTGGCTGGAGCGGGCGCCGTGGGTCTGGGGCGAGGGGTCGGTCGCGTGGTTGACGAGCCTCGGCGTCGAGAGCTCGGGACTCGGCGGCTTGCGAGCGGTCAAGGCGCCGCCGGCGCCGACCACGATCGCGCATGGCGTGCTCGTCGGGTGGTCGGCCGCGCGGGCGGAGAAACGCGGCCGCGTGTGGAAATCAGCGCGCGAGCTCGCGCTCGAGCCGGACCGGTGGGAGGTGACGATGCGGTGCGAGCGCGGCTACACGAAGCAGTTGCCCGACCTCGCGGTGTGGCTGAAGCGCTCCGGCCCACCGATCGCGCTGATCTCCGAGAGCGGCGGGCGCCGCGAGGACCGGCAGAAGAAGATCCTCGAGGGCTGGCGAGACGCGGTTTACGCCGGCCAGTACTCCGCGGTGCTCTACGACTGCGCGAATGATTCAGTCGCGCATTGGATCAGCCGGCTGGCCGCGAAGGTCCGGCTCACGCGGTCGGAGTTCACCGTGGTCGTCCAGGCACGCGCGGAGGAGATCGGCACCCTCGCCCCCGCCGACCACGACGACATGCCGCCGGCGAGCAGTTCCGGCACTGACATGCCGTCCTCCCCCGAGGTCGAACCCGTTCGAACAACCGCCCCTCCTGTACGGGTTCCGGCAGTGCAACCTGCGGAGCCGCCGAAGCCGGACCCTGAGACGCCTGAGGAGGCCGCGGAGCGGCAGCGTCGCTATCGCGAGATCTTCGGAATTCCTGAGCCTCGATCGCGCCGACGATGGCGCCGGACTCGCTAGTCGCGAGGCCAAGCGAAGCCGTCGTCCTCAGCCGCTGGTTGGACCCCTAATCGAACTGCCGGATTTAGGCCTAGGCCGGAGGCTCCCGCTCCGCGACGCGGAGAGAGGCATCGCGTGCCGCTGCGACCATGGTCTGGATCGTTGTCGCCGACGCTTTGCTGAATCGGTTGACCAAGTCGTCGTAAGCCGCGAGTGCGTCTTGCGGGCGCGCGAGTTGTTCAAGTACCGCGCCCTTGGTCAGCAGCCCCCATGGCTCGCGGACGGACTGGGTGGGGTTGTCTGGGTCGGCCGCCCGCTTGATTAGCTCGTCGAGGACTGCGAGAGCTGGCTCGCCCGTCTCGACGATGGCCTGCACCCTGGCCAGAGCTTCGTCCTGGCGGCCGAGCTGACCCGCGATGACCGCGGCGTTGATCAGGGCGAAGATGCCGTAACGCTGTGCGTCATCGTCGTCGCCCGCTAGCAGCGCCTCGTGAGTTGCGGTCAACAGACGCAGCGCGTCCTCCCGGAGGTCGGCGGCCTCAAACGCAAGCGTTACCTGGGTCACGGACTGGCCGACAGCCGAAAGAAGACCATCGTCACGATGAACCGCCAGGCAGTCCGCGAGCCGATCGGCCTCGCCCACGGCGACTTCGGCTCTGTCGCCGTGGAGCAGGATCTTGATCTTCTGAGCCTGGGCTCGGAACGGCACCGTCGGATCGTTCGACGGGGGATCACCGCTGAACTGATCAAAAACCTCGCCCAACCACCGCATGGACTCCTCGGCGTCTCCTCGCGCCTGCAGCAACCCAGCCTTGTAGAACATCGCGGCGGCGACCGCGCGGCGCAGCCCGGGCTCATCCGACTTTTCGTAGCGACGCAGCAGCTCGTCGAGAGCCGCCAAAGCCTCATCTCTCCGACCGAGCCGCGCCGGGGAGAGGCACTGACTCTTCATCACCAGCGCCAGCGCGACACGCTCAGCCGCCGCTTTGTCGTGACCGAACCGCCGCACCAGTTCGTCCGCGACGTCCACCGCGTCCTCCCAGCGCTCACTTCGGAGGAGATATCGCGCGCGGAGGTATAGGGCATCGGCGACGAAGGTCGGCCGGTTCGGCATCTCGACCTCAGCAAACTCCTCACTGACGCTTCGGAGCAACTCGATCGCGGCGTCAATTTCGCCGGTGCGCTGCATCGCGACTGCCAGCCTCAAGACATTGCGGGCCAACAGCGAGTCTGGAGGCCGCTCCAAGCCATCGACCATCCTGATCACTTCCTGGCGGACCGCGATCTCCTCGGCGATCGGGCCCGACTCGCGCAGCTCGTCGGCCCGGGCGGAAAGCTCCTCAACCTCTGCGGATAGTGGATCAGGCTCGCTGGTCAAGATGACAACGGCTTCGGGATCCCGGCGTAGACACCGCCGATCTCCCGCGGCGAGGCTGATCATAAGCCGCACAAGAGCGGTCGGGATGCAGTCCACGTCCACTGCGGACAAAGGCGCCCGCCTGCTGTGCAAGCGGAACTCGAGCGGCCGCCGGCCTCGCCATCCACCGGTACGAGGCCCCTGTGGGCTGCCTCTCCTGTGGGCTAAAGCCGGCAGGCAGAGGAGTTCGCCATCCGTCCGGCAAGCCTTGGGGTGAGTGCGGCCCCCTGCGGTGGCCGTTCGCGTCGATCGCGACGTCTGTTGCGAGCGCTGGTCGACCCGAAGGTTTAGCCCCCTTTTGGCCCCCTAAGACGAGTTCTGCGGGGATCAAGTCCGAGCCGAATCGCATATTTCCTAGGCTATTACTAATCGGGGAGACAGGATTTGAACCTGCGACCGCCCGGCCCCCAGCCGGGTGCGCTACCAGACTGCGCTACTCCCCGTGATTCGGCTCGATTCTACGCCGAACCTCAGAGCGGGCGACGGGGGTCGAACCCGTTCCTAGAGCTTGGAAGGCTCCCGTGCAACCGTTGACACCTCGCCCGCGGTGTGGGCAGATGGTAGCTGTGCGGCCTGTCAGGCGACCGGCCGGCGGGCTTCGGTCGGGACCTGGCCGTCCTTGGTCAGGTCCGCCGGGGGCCAGGGGCCGAACCAGTTGTCGAGGCCGCCGTCGAGGGTGACGACCGATCCCGTCAGCGCCGAGGCGATCGGCGTCCCGAGCAGGGCGATCAGCCAGCCATACTCCTCGAGCGAGCCCAGTCGCTGAAGGGGAACCATGGCGGCGGCCGTCCGCCACAGCTCCGCGGGGTACTTGCGCAGCGACTCGGTGTCGAAGCGGCCGAGTGCCACCGCGATGACCGCGATCCCACGCATGCGATAGGTGGCGGCGAACTCTCGCGTGATTGCCTCCACCGCCGCGCGCGCCGCGCCGGTGTGCGCCATGGCCGGCATGCCGTGATGCGGAGAGACGGTCACGTTGAGGATCGTTCCGCCTCCGGCGTCCCGCATGGCTAGCTCATACGCCGCCTTGCACATCGCGAGGGTTCCCTCCACGTTCAGCCGGTGTACGGCGCGCCAGCCCTTGGTGGCGAGGCTCTCCGCCGGGACCATGTACTGGCCGCCGGCGTTGTTCAGCACCAGATCCAACCGCCCGTGACGTTCGAGTGCTGTGGCCACGATCCGCTCGGCGCCGGCCCGCTCCCGGATGTCGGCCGCCACCCACGAGCACCGCTCGCCAAGCTCGGCGGCCGCAGGCTCCAGGACCTCGGCGCGCCGGCCTGCGATCACTACATGAGCCCCGCAGCGCACGAGCTCGGCCGCCGCGGCTTTGCCCAGGTTGGTCCCGCCGCCCGTGACGATCGCCGCCCGTCCCTCCAGCGCTCCGTCCACGAAGACGCGCGAGCGCTCCACCCCTACTCCCCGAGCACCTTGATCACGAGCCGCTTGGGCCGCCGGCCGTCGAACTCGCAGTAGAAGATCTGCTGCCAGGGTCCGAGATCCAGCTCACCGTCGGTCACGGGCACGATCACCTGGTGGTGGACGAGCAGGTTCTTCAGGTGCGCGTCGCCGTTGTCCTCTCCCCCGCGATGATGGCGATAGTCCCCAGGGTCGGGCAGCAGCTCCCGCGCGACATCGTTCGCCGGCTCGCGCCAGCTCGGCGGCGCGACCTTGTCCAGCCACTCCAGCGTGTCCGCCTGAAGGCCGGGCTCGTCATCGTTGATCCACACCGCCGCGGTGATGTGCATCGCGCACGCGAGCGCCATACCCTCGGCGATCCCCGCGTCGCGCACCGCCTGAGCCACGTCCTCGGTGATGCGGATGAACTCGCGGCGCTGCTCGGTGTTGAAGGTCCGGTAGACCGTGTGCGAGATCAAGCAGGGGAGCCGGGATTCGAACCCGGATTCACGGTTTTGGAGACCGTGCGCATGACCCTTAACTCACTCCCCTGGGCCAACCCGATGGTACCGATCGCGCTGTCGATCCGTCCGAGCCAGATTCGAACATATGTTCCCATATGGCGAGGACGAAAGCAGAATTCGACCACGTGAAGCAACTGATCGGCGAAGGCTTCAGCGACTACACGATCGCGACATTGACCGGTATCTCGCGGCCAACCGTTCGCCGCTGGCGCCATCGCACGCGCCCGCCCGGGCGACTCTCTCATCACTTCAGGTGGCGAGTCCCGGATGGGTACGCCTACTGCTATCTGTTCGGCTGCTACCTGGGCGATGGAACGGTCGCGCAGCCCTCGTGCAACGGTTGGGAGCTCCGCCTCTCGTGTGACCAGCGTTACACGGACATCATGGACGAGATCCGGACCGCGGCCGTACTGACGTTCCCCGGTGCGCGACCCACGACCTTCATGTCTTCCACTGCAGCGTCAGCCGTGGTGCGCATCTCGCATCCTGGTATCGGCGAGGCATTCCCTCAGCACGGGCCGGGCCGGAAGCACCTTCGACGGATTGCTCTGGCCAACTGGCAGGTGGAGCTGACCCACCGGGAGCCCGAGGCCTTCATCCGGGGTCTGATCCATTCAGACGGCTGCCGGGCCGAAAACCGCTTCCGTACTCAGTTGCCGAGCGGCCGCACCGCGGAGTACCACTACATCCGGTACTTCTTCAGCAACCTATCGCAGGACATCCGCGACATCTTTGTCGAGCACGCCGCCCTGCTCGGCATTCGCGTGACCCAATCTAATCCGCGGAACCTCTCGATCGCTCATCGCGACAGCGTCGCGGTCCTCGAGCAGATCGTGGGGCCCAAAAGCTAGAAACGTATGCGGGCGGAGGGACTCGAACCCCCATGGGCTAAGCCCACCGGCACCTAAAGCCGGCGCGTCTGCCAATTTCGCCACGCCCGCGAAGCGGCGAAGGCGATTCTAGGTCGTGGCGGGCGCCAGCGGGCGCGGAGCCGTAGCGCGGCTGGCACCGGCGCCGGAACCTTCGCACTCCGGCGCGCCAATTTGTAAGGTCCTGGCATGGCCGTTCAACGGACCATCACGCCGGGCTACGCGGTTGTGTTCCCGAACCGGGAGAAGGCCGCGAGCAAGCTCATGAAGGCCGTGGTGGCGCTGATCCTGCTCGTGTCGGTGGGGCTGCTGCTGATCGTGACGATTGGGGGCTGGTCGCAGCTGGAAGGGATGAAGCCGATCAACTTCTTCCTGTGCCTTGCGTACCTCATCATCGCGTTCTACATCTTCGCGAAATGGGCGCGGGGCATGCTTCCGCTCGCCGCCGGCCTGGCCATCCTGGTGCTGATGATCGCGATCGTGGCAGGAGTCGGCCTATCGGGGACGAGCTGGTTCGATCGGAGTCACGCCGGGTTCGTTCGGGCGAAGTCGCTGCTCGGCGGGCAGGGGCTGACCGCAGACACGCTGGGGACGATCGTCCTGCTGCTCATCCCGGTCCAGGTGCTCCTGATCCTGTTCGCCCTGCGGGCGTTCGCACAGGGATGGAACGTCGAGCAGGAGGTCCCGATCGAGGAGGCCCGCAAACGGGGCTACAACCCGCCGGAGTCACGCTCGGGGGGCGAGCCGGCGACCGCGTGAGACGCGGCGCTCGGAGCGATCGGGGGGCGAACCGGCGACCGCGTGAGAGCCGGCGCCAAGCAGGCCGGACCTACGCCGCGAACGACGACGCCGTCGCCGCAGCGTCGATGCACCTCTTTCCGGTAACGCATTTCGGCACACTCGGCCACTCTCGGCCGACGATTGCGCGAGAAGTCGGCCATGGCACGCGTTTCGCGACACTCGAGCCGCGGCGGTCATCGAGTGTGCCGAAACTCGGGATCCCCGGAGCCACTACGCGACGAGTGGTGGGCAACCGCAACCGCAACCGCAACCCCCCAAGCAAACGAGTAGTGCGGCGGGTGGGACTCGAACCCACACGTCCCGAAGGACAGTGCCTTTTGAGGGCACCGCGTCAACCGATTGCGCCACCGCCGCGCTGGGGCGGCAGTTTAGTGCCGCGTCAGCCGACGATCAGCGCGACCAACTCGTCGATCAACGGACCCGGCGCCGCCACCGTGCCCGCGGGCTCGTCGTCGGTCGCGGGCAGATCGCGCACCTCGAGCCCGGCGCGCGACGCGATCAGGCCACCCGCGGCCACGTCCCACGGGTTCAGCCCGCGCTCGTAGTAGGCGTCGAAGCGGCCGCAGGCGCACCAGCAGAGGTCGAGCGCGGCGGCGCCGACGCGGCGGATGTCCCGCACCCGCGGCAGCACGCGCATCAGCACGTCGGCCTGACGGGCACGAAGCTTGGCGTCGTAGCCGAACCCGGTGGCGACCATGGCAACCTCCAGCGACTCGGCCCGCCCTCCCGGCTCGATCGGCGAGCCGTTCATCGTAGGCGCCCCCGACCGAACCGCTTCGAAGCATTCCCCTCGGCTTGGATCGAGCACCACGCCGGCTAGGACGCCCGAAGGGTCCTCGCAGGCGACGCTCACCGCATAGGCGGGGATGCCGAACAGGTAGTTGATCGTTCCGTCGAGCGGATCGACCACCCAACGCACATCGCCTCCCTCTGACTCGCCGCCCTCCTCGGCCAGAATCGAATCCCCTGGCCGGCGCTCAGCCAGCACGGCCCGGATAGCGGACTCCGCGGCCAGATCGGCGTCCGAGACCAGATCGGTGGGCGTGCTCTTGGACCGAACGCCGCGGGCGCTCTCGCCGAACCGCTGGCGCAGTTCCACCGCGGCGGCCTCGGCGGCGTCGCGGGCGACCGCGAGCAGCTGTCGTTCCTCGGCGGGAGTCATCCGCCCGGGGTTCTATCGGATCCAGGCTGCGATCATGCGCCCCGATGCGACCGCTCGAGACGACCGCGACGCTGGCGGGCTTCGAGCGGCGCGGCCCGGGCACGGACGCCGAGAGGCGCGCGGCAAGGTGGCTGGGGCGGGAGCTGTACGCGGCGGGCTACAAGGTCAAGACCGAGACGTTCTGGTGCCGCCCGAACTGGGCGCTCGCGCACGCCTGGCACGTCGCGCTCGCGCTGGCGGGCAGCCTCGTCTCGGTCAGCGAGCCGACCCTGGGCGCGGTCCTTCTGGGCGCAGCCCTGCTCTCGCTCCTCGTCGATGGACTCTTCGGGGTCTCCCCCGGCCGGCGCCTCACCCCGGAACGGGCCAGCCAGAACGTGGTGGCGACAGCAACACGGGAGCCGGACAAGCCGGCGCACTTGATCGTGACCGCCAACTACGACGCCGGCCGAACCGGGCTGGTCTACCGCGACGCGCTGCGGCGACCGGCGGCCTGGCTCAGGCGCACAGCGGGTCCGCTTGCCCTCGGGTGGCTCGCCTGGCTGTCGCTGGCCATGGTCTGGTCGCTGGCGACCGCGGTCGTCCGCGCACTCGAGCGCCATCCCCCCCACGCGCTGGGCGTGATCCAGCTACCGCCCACGGTCGCGCTGGTCCTGGCCCTGGCCTTCCTGCTCGAGGCGGCGGCGGCCGGCTACGGTCCGGCCGCTAACGACAACGCCACCGGCATCGCGGTCGCGATCGCGCTGGCCAATGCGTTCAAGGCCGGACCGCCCGGCAACCTCACCGTCGAGCTGGTCCTCCAGGGGGCCGGCGAGGGCGAGGAGATCGGGCTCCGTAGACACCTGCGAACCCACAAAACGGACCTGAAAAACGCGAGCGCGATCGTCCTTGGCATCGCCCCCTGCGGCGAAGGCCACATAACCCATTGGCTGAGCGACGGACGCCTGATCCCGCTTCGCTACGCCCGCCAGCTCCGGGAGCTGTCAAGCGGAATCGAGGCTGGCACCCAACCAGGCCACCGCGGCCGTGGGGCGACGCCGGCCCTCCCGGCCCGCGCCCGTGGCCTCGCGGCGATATCGATCGGGTGCCTCGACACCCGCGGTCTTCCACCAAGAAGCCACCAGACGCGCGACGTAGGCGACAGGATCGACGAGACCGTCCTCGGACGCGCCCTCGAGTTCGCGCTGGTGCTCGTGGACGAGATCAACGCGTCGCTGGCGCCGGCTGAAATCTCCCCTACACCGGCGTAACCGGGTTCCGCTTCTCGGGCCAGTCGCGGCTCTTGCCGGCGGCCAGCGCGAAGCGACGGATCAGCTCGGCGCGAAGGTCCTCGGGCTGGATGACCGCGTCGATCACGAGCTCGGAGGCCAGGTGCAGGATGTCGATGTCCTCGGCGTACTCGCGCCGGAGCTCCTCGGTCCGAGCGGCCCGCTCCGCCTCGTCGGAGATCGCCTGCAGCTGGTTGTAGTAGACGGCGTTGATCGCGGCTGACGGGCCCATCACCGCGATCGACGCGGTCGGGAGCGCCAGGCAGCAATCGGGGTCGAAGGCCGGGCCGGCCATCGCGTACAGGCCGGCGCCGTACGCCTTGCGCACGATCACCGAGATCTTCGGCACGTTCGCCTCGGACACGGCGCTGATCATCTTGGCGCCGTGGCGGATGATCCCCTCGCGCTCGACCTGCGTCCCGATCATGAAGCCGGGCACGTCGGCCAGGAACAGGAGCGGGATGTTGAACGCGTTGCAGGTCCAGATGAAGCGGGCGGCCTTGTCCGAGGAGTCGACGAACAGCACCCCGCCCTTGACCTTGGGCTGGTTGGCGACGATCCCGACGGCGCGACCGTCGAGTCGCGCGTAGCCGACGATCACCTCCTTAGCCCACCGGGCGTGGATCTCGAGCAAAGACCCTTCGTCCACGAGGCAGTCGATCAACAACCGCATATCGAACGGCTTGTTCTCATCCGGCGGGATCAGCTCGCGAATCGAGGCCGGATCACCAGTGGGCGCGGCGGGCAGGGCGGCGGGCGGCTCACCTACAAAGGACGACGGGAAGTAGCTCAGATAGCGCCGAGCGAACTCGATGCCCTCCTCGTCAGAGCTCACGAGCACATGACCGACCCCGCTCCGAGAGGTGTGCATCCGCGCCCCGCCCATCTCCTCGAGCGTCACCTTCTCGCCGATCACCATCTCGGCCATGCGCGGTGACCCGAGATACATGGAGGCGTTGCCGTCACGCATGATCACGACGTCGCAGAACGCCGGGATGTATGCCCCGCCGGCGGCGCTCGGTCCGAACAGCACGCACACCTGCGGCACCACGCCCGATAGTCGAACCTGGTTGAAGAAGATCCGCCCCGCTCCGCGCCGCCCCGGGAACATCTGCACCTGCTGGTTGATTCGCGCCCCGGCCGAGTCGACGAGGTAGACCAAGGGCACGCGGAGAGACAGCGCGCGCTCCTGGATCCGCACGATCTTCTCGACCGTGCGGGGTGCCCACGATCCCGCCTTCACGGTCGGGTCATTCGCCATGACCGCTACGGGCGCCCCAGAAACAGTCCCCAGCCCGGTGACCACGCCCTCCGCGCCGAGGCCATCCTCCTCCCGGCCGGCGAGCAGTCCCTCCTCGGCGAACGAGTCAGGGTCGAGCAAGCGGGCAACGCGCTCGCGCACGGGCAGCTTGCCCTGCGCCACGGCTTTCTCGCGGTGGCGCTCAGGCCCCCCGGCCAGCGCGCGCTCAACCGCGAGCGAAAACGGATCGCCCCGCTCGATCTCGGTCACGAAGAACCCCACTCCACGGGTCCGGCCAGCAGTACGTGGCTGCCGAGCGGCCGACCCAGGACCTCCTGGACCGACCGCGAGGCCTCGAGCAGCACCCCCAGATCAACCCCTGTAGCAACACCCATCTCGTGGAGCATCGATACGAGATCCTCGGTCGCGATGTTGCCGGTGGCGCCGGCCGGCACCGGGCACCCACCGAGCTCGCCGAAGCTCGACTCGAAGCTCTCCACCCCCACCTCCAAGGCAGCCAGCACGTTGGCCAGCCCCTGGCCGCGGGTGTTGTGGAAGTGGGCGGTCAACTCCACGCCCGGGAGCCGTTCAAAAGCAGCGACAAAAAACGAACGCACCTGGACCGGGTTGGCCATCCCGGTCGTGTCGCCGAACCCGACCTCGACCGCACCCGCCTCCGCGAGTGCCGCGGCGATATCCAACACGCGAGAAACCGGCACGTGGCCCTCGTAGGGACAGCCGAACGACGTGGAGATGACGCCCTCGCAGCGCAGCCCCTCGCCCAGTGCCCGCGCGAACGTCCGCCCAAGACCCGACAGCGACTCCGCCACCGAGCGCCCGACATTGCGCTGATTGTGCGTCTCGGACGCCGACAGGAAGCCGTTGATCTCCTGGAAGCGGTCCCGCAGCGGCAGCGCGCGCTCCAATCCCCGCTCATTCGGGATCAGGACGCTCACAGACACAGAACCCGGCAGCGATACAGCCGACAAGACCTCCGAGGCATCGGCCAGCTGCGGGATCACGTCCGGCCGCACGAAGCTCGTGACCTCGATCCGCCGCAGGCCGGTCGCCCCGAGCAGCTCGATCAGGCGAACCTTGTCCGCGGTCGGGATGACCTCGGGCTCGTTCTGGAACCCGTCTCGAGGTCCCACCTCGCGAACGCGAACCTGTGCCGGCAGCTGACTCATCGATCCCGATTCTATGAACGCGCTAGGGTGCGCCGCCGATGAGCGGCTCCCTGCACGTGGGAATGGAGGCCACGCACAACTTCGAGGTCGATGGACGGCTGCTGACCGACGTGGGCGGCACGCTCGCGACCGAGGTGCTCTCGACCCCGGGCATGATCGCGATGATGGAGCGCACCTCGGCCATGCTGGTCCGCCCCGTCCTGCCAGAGGGCAAGGCGACGGTCGGCTTCGAGGTCAACGTCAGACACGTGGGGGCGGCGAAGAAGGGTGATCACTGCCACGTCCACGCCCGGCTCGAGGAGATCGTGGACGGCCGGAAGCTCCGCTTCAAAGTCGAAGTCACGGCCGACAACGGCCGGACGATCGGCCTCGGACGCCACGAACGACGGATCATCGCCGCCAACCCCGACGCCAACCCCGACGCGAACCCCGGGAACAGCGGATGACCCCGAACGAGGACGCCGACACGACCCCGAACGAGGACACCAACGCCAATCCAGACGTCTGCATCGTCGGCGGGACCGGAGCCCTCGGATTCGGGCTCGCCCTCCGACTGGGCCGGGCGGGGGTTCCGATCGTCATCGGCTCGCGCGACGAGCAGCGCGCCCAGGAGGCGGCAAAGCGCGCTTCGGACCTGATCCCCGAGTGCGCGGGGCGTCAGAACGAGGACGCCGTCGAGGGCGCGAAGATCGTGATCCTCAGCGTGCCGTTCCGCAATCAGTCCGAGACGTTGACGAACCTCAAAAAAGTCCTGAAACCGGGTCAACTTCTGGTCGATGCGACGGTCCCGCTGGCGGCGGCGGTCAGTGGCAAGGCCACACGGACGCTCGGGGTGTGGCAGGGCTCGGCCGCCCAGCAGGCCCAGGAGATGGTGCCCGACGGAGTCCGCGTCGTCTCTGCCTTCCACACAGTCAGCGCGGCTCTGCTCGGCGACCTCGATCACGAGCTCGACGAGGACGTGCTGATCTGCGGAGACCGCAAAGAGGACAAGGCCCAGGTCGCCGCCCTCGTCGATGCCATCCCGGGACTGCGCCCCGTGGACTGCGGCCCGCTCGAGATGGCCCGCATCGTCGAGCAGCTGACGCCGCTGATCATCTCGATCAACGTGCGCAACAAGGTCCGCGCCGGGATCAAGATCACGGGTCTGTGAGCGGTCCTGTCGTCGTGCTGGCCGGCGGGACCGGTGGGGCGAAGCTCGCCCGCGGCATGCTCGACGTGGTCGGCGGGGACTCACTCAAGGTCATCGCGAACACCGGGGACGACATCGAGATCTACGGCGCGTACGTCGCGCCCGATCCCGACCTCGTGACGTTCTGGCTCGCCGACCGGATCGACCAGCGCGGCTGGGGTCTGCAAGGCGACACCTTCAACGTGATGGAAGGACTCAAGGCGCTTGGAGTCGAGGTGTGGTTCAACCTGGGCGACCAGGACCTCGCGATCGGGCTCGAGCGCGCGCGCCGTCTCCAGGAAGGCGAGCGACTGACCACCGCGCACGCCAACATCGCACACGCCCTGAACGTCCCAGCCACCGTCCTCCCCATGTGCGACGAGCCCGTCCGCACCCGGGTCATGGCGGGCGAGCGCTGGTGGCCGTTTCAGGAGTACATGATCAGGGCCGGCGGCGCGACGGACGGCGCGGACCCGGTTGAGGACGTCGACTTTCGAGGAGCCAAGAACGCCCGGCCCACCCGTGAGGTCCTCGATGCGATCGCCACGGCACAGGCGATCGTGATCGGCCCTTCGAACCCGGTCGTCTCGATCGGGCCGATCCTGGCCCTGGCCGGGATACGAGAAGCGCTGAGGCATACGCGAGCGCCCGTCGTAGCGGTCAGCCCGCTGGTCAGGGGCGAGGTGGTCAAGGGACCAACCGCCGCGTTCATGGAATTCACGAAGCTCCCGCTGACCAGCGACGGCATCGCCGACTACTACGCTGGCGTCATCGATGGGCTGGTCGCCGACGAGAGGGCGAGCCACCTACCCGTGCTCGAGATCGACGTGCTGATGGGCACCGTGGACGACCGCCGGCGCGTCGCGGATGAGACCCTGAAGTTCGCCTTGGCACTCGGATAGCGTTTCGCGGCCATGCGTACGGCGGCCATCCTGCCCATCAAGAGCTTCGCGCACGCCAAGCAGCGGCTTCGGCACGAGCTGGCAGCGCACGACCGGCGCGCGCTCGTCGAGGCGATGTTCGCCGACGCGCTAGTCGCCCTCGGCCGCGTCGCGAGCCTCGAGCGGATCGTCGTGGTCAGCGGCGATCGGGTGGCCCAGCGGATCGCTGGCGGCTACGGGGCGAGCATCGTCGAGGACGACGAGCGCGGGCACAACACCGCGGCCGCCAGAGGCGTCGCCGCGATCCAAGAGGACGGATTCGAACGGGCGCTGCTCGTACCCGGCGACTGCCCCGCGCTCGCGGCGAACGACCTGGACGCCCTCCTGACCCATCCGGCCGGCGAGCGCTCGGTCCTGATCGTTCCGGACCGCCACGGCACCGGCACCAATGCTCTGCTGCTCACGCCGCCCGACGTGCTCTCCCCCAGCTTCGGCCCGGACAGTTGCCGCCGCCACCTCGCGGATGGGGGCGCGGCGGGGATCCCGGCCGAGGTGGTGGAGCTGGACTCGCTGGCGCTCGACGTGGACACGCCCGACGACCTCGAGGCGCTGCGCCGGCAGCTGGCCAGCACCCACGGCGGCGCCGCCCACACCCGCGGCATGCTCAGCCAGCTGATGCGAGCGCAGGCCTGACCCCGGTGCTCACCGCCACCGCGCTCGAGGGCCTGCCCGAGGTCACCCCCGGCGACGACCTGGCCCAGCTGATCGTCCAAACGCTCACCCACCAGCACGAAGCGGTAACGCCCGGTGACGTGCTCGTGATCGCCCACAAGGTCGTCTCCAAGGCCGAGGGGAGGGTCCGCCGCCTCAGCGACGTCCGACCCGAAGACCGAGCCCGAGACCTCGCCCACGACCTGGGCAAGGATCCGCGTCACGTCCAGGTCATCCTCGACGAATCGCGCGAGGTGCTTCGTGCCGAGCGCGGCGTCCTCATCTGTGTGACCCATCACGGCTTCATCTGCGCAAACGCCGGCGTCGACGCCTCCAACGTCCCCGGTGACGACGCCGTGGTCCTGCTCCCGCAGGACCCCGACGGATCGGCAAGACGTCTCAGGGCCAAGTTCAGGCAACACGACGGGACCGCGCCGGCGGTCATCGTCACCGATTCGTTCGGCCGCGCCTGGCGTCACGGCCAGGTCGACATCGCGATCGGTTGTGCGGGCCTCAAACCGATCGACGATTGGCGCGGGCGCCACGATGCCACCAATCGACTGCTCAAAGCCACCGCGATCGCCGTCGCCGACGAACTGGCCGCCGCCGCCGACCTGGTGCGGACAAAGGACGGGTCGCTGCCGCTAGTCCTGGTCCGCGGCGCCGACCGCCACGTCACTCCCGACGACGGACCCGGCGCCGCGGCGCTGATCCGACCGGAGGCGCAGGACCTGTTCCGATAGGCGCGCCCGCGACGGCGCCCACGTGGCAACCAGCACGGCAGCCAGAACCACGGCCACCCCGCCCAGCTGCACGCCGCTCGGTGACTCGCCCAGGATCAGCGCTGCCAACCCGACCGAGCACACCGGCTGGACGGTCAGGATGAGCGAGGTGATCGCCGCCGGCAGCCGCGGGAGCGACGTCGAGATCAGCAGCCAGCCGATCACCTGCGAGGTCAGCGCAAGCACGATCAGCCAGCCAATCCCCGGCCATCCAGGCGTGAGATCGGCGTCGCCCACGATCAACCCGGCCACCACACAAGCCCCGGTCGCCACCGCCGTGGCGTCGAACAGCGGACCGGCCACCCGGCGCAGATCCGACGCCCCCCGCCGCAGGAGCAGCAGGAAGCCCACGTAGGCGACGCCCGCCCCCAGCCCGAACAAGGCGCCCCGCAGAGGCGCACGGCCATAGGCGCCGTGCTGCAGAGCGCCGGAGATCAAAACCACGCCGACCAGCGCGATCGGCAGCGCCGCCAGCACTCGCCTCCCCGGCTTCTCACTCAACAACGCCCAAGCCACCAGCGGCACGAGCACCACCTGGATGTTGGCGAGCACCGTGGCGAGCCCCGCCCCGACGTCGTCGATCGAGTGATGCCAGAGGATCAGGTCGGCGGCGAAGAACACGCCGGCCACGACGAGCACTCGGCGCGAGGCCCAGGGCCGCGGCCCGTAGCGCCGGTCCTCGAGCCACGCGAGCACTCCGAGCACCGGCAAGGCGAACAGGCACCGGAAGATCGCCGCGGTCGACGGCGAGGTGTGACTCAACCGGACCAGGATGCTCGAGAACGCGATCGTCAGGGCACCCAGCAGCCCGCACAGGCGGACGATCCGTCCATCAGCCAGCCAACGCTCCACCCAACTCACAGTAGACCCCGCCACCCAGACGGACTGTCCAGGCTTACGACTGAGCCGGTGCCCCGATGGCGTGGAACCCGCCGTCCACGTGCACGATCTCGCCGCTGATGCCCCGCGCCAGATCGGAGAACAGGAAGCAGATCGTGTCGGCCACCGGCCCCGGGTCCTCGATGTCCCACCCCAAGGGGGCCTGCTCGCGCCAGAGCGAAGCCAGCTGCTCGAACCCCGGGATCCCGCGCGCCGCGACTGTCCCCAGCGGTCCGGCCGAGACCAGATTGACCCTGACCCCCCGAGGACCGAGATCACGTGCCAGGTACCGCGACACCGACTCGAGCGCGGCCTTGGCCACACCCATCCAGTCGTAGATCGGCCACGCCACGGTGGCGTCGAAGTCCATCCCGACGATGCTCGCGCCCGCCTCCATCAACGGCTCGACCGCGGCCGCCAGCGCCTTGAAGGAAAACGCGCTCGTCTGGAAGGCCGCGCCGGCGCTCTCGGCCGGCGCGGTCATGAACTTTCCACCCAGAGCATCCTCGGGCGCGAACGCGATCGCGTGCAGAACCCCGTCGACGCCTCCCCAGCGCGACCGCAGCGAATCGGTCAGCGCCGAGAGGTCCTCCGTGCGATTCACGTCGAGCTCGAGGACGTCCACCTCGGAGGAAAGCCGTGCCGCCGCCCGCTCGGTCAGCCGCCGCGCCCGACCGAAGCTCGTCAGCACCACCGACGCCCCCTCCTCGAGCGCCCGCGAAGCCGCATGCCACGCGATCGAGTCCTTGGTGATCACGCCGGTGATCACCAGCCGCTTGCCCTCGAGGATCACAACCGGCGGTGGCCGCCGGACAGCGTCCACAGCGCGCTAGCCAGCCGCTCGCGCGTGTCAGCCGGCTCGACCAACTCGTCGACGAACCCCGACGCGGCGGCCGTCTCGGCCCGCAGGTGCTCGGCGAAGTATTCGTCGGCCAGCCGGTCGCGAAGCGCCTCCACGTCCTCGGCCGCCCGCAGCTCACGGCGATGCACGACCCCGACCGCTCCGCGGGCGCTCATGATCCCCAGCTCGGCGTCAGGCCAGGCGAGCACCAGGTCGGCGCCCAGGTCGCGTGAGTTCATCGTGATGTAGGCGCCACCGTAGGACTTGCGCAGGACCACGGTGAGCTTGGGAACCCGCGCCGCGGCGAACGCCCGCACGAGCGACGCGCCGTGCCTGATCACGCCGGCCTGCTCCTGCTTGGAGCCCGGCATGAACCCAGGCGTGTCGACCACCGCGATCAGCGGCACCCCGAACGAGTTGCAAAACGAGACAAAGCGGGCGGCCTTCTCCGACGCCTCCGCATCCAGAACACCCGCGAGATGATGTGGCTGGTTGGCCACGATCCCCACCGGGCGCCCTTCGATCCGGGCCAGCACGGTGACCACGTTGCGCGCCCAGCGCGGGCACAGTTCGACCATCGAGTCCGCGTCGACGATGCCGGCCAGGGCATCCCGGACGTCGTACACGCGCCGGCGCTCAGACGGCACCACCGCCCCCGGATCGGGGATCGAAGGACCGACCGCAGGCGCCGAGGGCAACGGCAGCCCGGCGGCCGAGGGCAGATACGACAGCAGTCCGCGCACGCGCGCGGCCGCGGCGAGCACGTCGTGCTCCACCAGGTGACACACGCCGTTGTGCTCGTGCACACGCGGCCCGCCCAGGTCCACCGCGGAGACCTCCTCGCCGAGCGCCTCGCGCACGACCCCCGGCCCGGTGAGGAACATCGCGGCGTCCTCGGTCATGATGATCAGGTCGGTGAGCGCCGGCGAGTAGGCGCCGCCGCCGGCCGAGGCACCAGAGACCACGGAGATCTGCGGGACCACGCCGGTGAGCGCCACCGTCTCGCGGAAGATCCGGCCGTAGCCGGCGAGCGCGGCGGTGCCCTCCTGCATCCGAGCGCCGCCCGACTCGACGAAGCCCACGACGGGAATCCCGGCGCGCGCCGCGGTCTGCAGCACCCGGACGATCGTGTCGGCGTGGCGCTCTCCCAGCGAGCCACCAAGATACGAGCCGTCCTCGGCGTAGCAGGCAATCGGGCGACCGTCCACGCAGCCGGTGGCGCCGAGCACCCCGTCCCCGGGAACCGCACGCGCACCCAGACGAGGCGAGACGACCCGCGAGCGCAGCGGTTGCACGGTGCCCGGATCGCACAGCGCTTCCAGGCGCTCGAGCGGATCCAATCGCCGTGCGGCCGCAGGAACGAGAGTCGCGCTCATGTCGAGGGCCCCCTGAACACGAGCGCCACGTTGTGGCCACCGAACGCGAATGAGTTCGACAGCGCCACCGGCGGGCGCCCGTTGGACATCACGAGCGGGCGCGCCTCGCCCGGCACGTAGTCAAGATCGCAGTCGGGGTCGGGCACCTCGTAGCCGAGCGTGGGCGGGATGACGCGCGTGATCAGCGTCTTGACCGTCGCCACGGCTTCGGCGGCGCCGGCGGCGCCGAGCAGGTGCCCGGTCGCCGACTTCAGCGACGACACCGGGATCTGGTGGGCCCGCTCGTCCCCGAGTGCCCGCTTGATCGCCGCCGTCTCGGCGGCGTCGTTCAGCTGCGTCGAGGTCCCGTGCGCGTTGATGTAGTCGATTCCCTCCGGCCCGACACCGGCGTCCTCGAGGGCCAGCTCGATGGCGCGAGTGGCCGCCACGCCGGAGGGCTCGGGCGCGGTCAGGTGGTAGGCGTCGGAGGTCGACCCGTACCCGGCGACCTCGCCCAGCACCGTGGCGCCGCGCTCAGCCGCCGCACCGGCCTCCTCGAACACGAGCACGCCGGCGCCCTCGCCCATCACGAAGCCGTCGCGCCGGGCATCGAACGGCCGCGAGATCCCGGTCTGCGACAGCGCCTGCATGGAGTTGAAGCTGCCGAACCCGAACGGGGTCAAAGTGGCCTCGGCTCCGCCGACCACGACGGCATCTGCGTCGCCCCACTGGATCATGCGCAGCGCAACCCCGATCGCGTGAGCGCCGCTCGAGCAGGCGGACACGACGCTGAACATCTGGCCCTTGAGGCCGAACTTCATCGAGACGGCCGCGGCGGCCGCGTTGGGCATCTGGGCCGGGATCCCCAGGGGGGACATCCGCGCGGGACCTCGCTCGCGCAGCACGTCGTGCTGGAGCTCGATCGTCTGGATGCCGCCGATTCCGGTCGAGACGATGCACCCCACACGCATCGGGTCGTAGGGCACCTCGCCGTCCCAGCCGGCGTCGGCCACGGCCTCGCCGGCGGCAACCAGGGCGAGTTGCGAGAAGCGGTCCAGACGGCGGGCCTCCTTGACCGACAGGAGCTCGCTCGGCTCGAAGTCGGTGCAGGCGCCGGCGCCGTCGAGGATCCCGCACTCGCCGGCGGCCCAGCGCTCGAACAGCGCGTCGGCGCCGACGCCGAGCGGCGTGACCGCACCCAGCCCGGTGATGACGACCCGGCGCTTCACTCCGCCCGGTTGACGATCACGTCGATCGCGTCGCCGACGGTCTTGAGCTCCTTCATGTCCTCGCCCTTGAGGACCACGCCGTAGTCGTCCTCGACCACCTGCGCGAGCTCGACCAGGTCAAGCGAGTCGATGTCGAGCTCCTCGAAGGTGGACTCGCGGCTGATCTGATCGGCGTCGGGGCCGAAGCTGGCCAGCGTCTCGACGACGCGCGCCTCGACCTGCTCTGCGGTAACGGTTGCCACTACTGCTCCTTTCTTTCGGTTGGAATGGTTCTCAGGCGGCCAGGCCACCGTCGACGGTGAGCACCGCTCCGGTGACGTAGCTGGCCTCGTCGGAAGTCAGGAAGCGAACGCACGCGGCGACCTCCTCGGGCGTCCCCACACGCCGAGCCGGCACCGCCTGCAACAGGTCCTTCGACACCTCGCTGATGAAGTCGGTGTCGATCAGGCCCGGCGCCACCGCGTTCACGGTCACGCCCCGCCGCGCCACCTCGACCGCGGCGGTCTTGGTCAGCGCGATCAGCCCGGCCTTGGCCGCGGCGTAGTTCGCCTGGCCGGGATTCGCGCGCAGGCCGACGATCGAGGAGATGTTGACGATCCGGCCCGAGCGGGCCTTGAGCATCGGGCGCAGGGCGCGCCGGGTCATGCGAAAAGCGGCGGTCAGGTTGGTCTCCAGCACGACGTCCCACTCCTCGTCGCCGAGCGACGGCGTGAGGTCATCGCGGTTGATGCCGGCGTTGTTGACCAGCGCCAGCACAGGCGCGTCGAAGTGCGACTCGAGCGCGCCGAACAGCTCGTCCGCCGCGGCGCGGTCGGCCACGTCGGCCTCCAGAACAACCGCCTGACCTCCGTCGCGCTCGATCTCGCCGACCACCGCCTCGGCGCCGGAGCGATCGCTCCGGTAGTTGACCCCGACGCGCCAGCCGTCGCGGGCCAGCGTCCGGGCGATGGCCGCGCCGATCCCGCGCGAGGCGCCGGTCACGAGCGCCGAGCCCTGAACACGCGCCGGCTCAGGCATCGTCCAGCCCGCCCCATTCGACTACGCCGGCACCCCAGGTGAACCCGGCCCCGAACGCGCTCAGCAACACGCGGGCGCCCGGTCGCAGGCGGCCTTCGCGCTGAGCCGCGGCCAGTCCCAGCGGCAGGGTGGCCGCCGAGGAATTACCGAGGTTCTCGATCACGTCCACCACGCGCTCCGAGGGCAGCTGAAGCTTTTCCGCCAGCGCGCGCAGAATCCTGCCGTTGGCCTGGTGGTAGACGAACAGGTCGATGTCCTCGAGCGTCAACCCGGCTCCCTCGACCGCCGCCACCGTCGCCTCGCCCATCCGCGCCACCGCGTGCCGGTAGACCTCCGGCCCGTCCATCCGGAGCTTGCGGTCGGAGTGGTCGATGTGGATGGCGGGAGCGCCCGAGCCGTCGGCCCCGAGGATGATCGGGCCGATCGCCCCGACCTCCCCCGCGGCGGGCCCGAGCACCACGGCGCCGACCCCGTCGCCGAACAGCGGCGCGGTGCGCTTGTCGTCCCAGTCCACGATCCGCGTGGTGAAGTCGGCGCCGATCAGCAGCACGTGCTCGGCACGCCCGGTCTCGATCTGGGCGGCGCCCAGCGACAGGCCGGACAGGAAGCCGGTGCACGCCGCGCCCAGGTCGACGGCGCCGGCACGATCGGCGCCCATCGCGTGCGCCACAACCGGGGCCGCGTTCGGCATCAGCTCATCCTGGGTCAGCGTCGCCACCAGCACCAGGTCGACGTCGGCGGGGTCGACGCCGGCGCGGCCCAGGGCGGCCGACCCCGCGCGCGCGGCGAACTCCGAGAGTCGCTCGTCCGGCGCGGCGACCGGGCGCGTGCGGATCCCCGTGCGGGACACGATCCAGTCCTCGCTGACCCCGAGGCGATCGGCCAGCTCGGCCGTGGTCACGGTCCCCGCCGGCACCTCCGCGGCGACCGAGAGGATCGCGGGGCGCGGCGGGTCGATGCCCGACCACGCCGCCTGGCCGAGGGCGTGCGGCTCGAGTCGCCGGGAGTCAAGCATGGGCCAGCTCCACGTCGCGCAGGGTCCGCTTGACCAGGCCGGTGAGCACCTTGCCCGGCCCCACCTCGAGGAATCGCTCGGCTCCGAGCTCGCGCAGTGCGAGCAGCGTCTCGCGCCAGCGCACCGGCATGGTCAGCGCCTGGGCGAGCTGCGCCCGGACGTCCTCGAAAGGTGCTGCGGTCACGGCCGAGAGAACTGTGACGCCCTCCGGGGACGTCACCTCAACCCGTTCCAAAGCCTCGGTGAAGGGAGGCACCGCCTCGGCCATCATCGGCGAGTGGAAGGCGCCGGTCACGGGCAGCTCCATGGGCCGCAGCCCGAGCTCCTTGGCCGCCGCGCTCGCCGCCTCGAAGCCACTCCGGTCGCCCGAGAGGACCACCTGCTGGGGCGAGTTGTCGTTGGCCACGGACAGATCGTGAGCGTCGGCCAGCTCGTGAGCATGCTCCGCGGCGCCGTTCCCCAGTAACGCGAGCATCCCGCCATCGCCGGCGCGCTCGCCGGACTCCTGCATGAGCTTGCCGCGCAGTGCGACCAGCTCGAGCCCGTCGCGCTCATCCAGGCAACCGGCCGCGACCAGTGCGGCCAGCTCGCCGAGCGAGTGGCCCGCCATGAATTCCGCGGTCGGGCGCCCGAGGGTCTCCCAGCCGGCCAGGCTGGCGCAGAAGATGGCGGGCTGGGCAAACCGAGTGCCCTCCTCAGCGCGGACGAACGGGTCTTCGCCGACGATCTGCTCCGCTAACGACAACAGATCCGGTCGCACCTCGGCGACCGTCTCGCGCATCTCGGGGGTTTGGCTGCCTTGACCCGGAAAGAGGATCGCGGTCACTGCCATTCTGCTATCACCCTACGCGGCAGCCCGGGCCCGGATACATGGGCTATGCGGTCTTCCCCCCGAACGGGGGGAGCCCCCGCCGCCCCCCTCGTGTGAGCCTCCCGAACCCTACACAGACCTCCGCAGCGCTGGTCACTGGCGCCTCTGCCGGGATCGGCTCAGAGATCGCCCGGCTGCTTGCCGAGCGGGGCCACGCGCTGGTGCTCGTGGCCCGGCGCAAGGACCGCCTGACCGCACTGGCGGAAGAGCTCAGCGAGGAGTACGGCGTTCGCGTCGAGACGATCTCCGCGGATCTGTCCAAGCCGACGCCGCGCGGCCGGATCCCGGCCCGGCTCGGGGAGCTCGGCCTTCAGGTGGAGATCCTCGTCAACAACGCAGGCTTCGCCACCGGCGGTCCGTTCTCCGAGGCCGATCCGGAGCGCGAGCTCGAGCAGGTGCGAGTCCTGGTCGAGGCTCCGGTGGCGCTGACCTCGGCCTTCCTGCCCGGGATGGTCGAGCGCGGGCGGGGGGCGATCCTCAACATCGCCTCCACGGCCGGGATGCAGCCTATGCCCTACTCGGCCGGCTACTCGGCGGCCAAGGCGTACATGCTGACCTTCTCCGAGGCCCTTCACCAGGAGGCCCGCGGCCACGGCGTGACCGTCACCGCGCTGGCCCCCGGCCCGGTCGAGACCGACTTCTGGCAGATCGCCGGCTGGGAGACCTCGAGCGGGAAGTCGTTCGAGCGGGCGGTGCCGGGGACGCTGATCTCCGCCGCCCAGGCGGCCCGCGCGGGCGTCGAGGGGCTCGAGCGCGGCGAGCGGGTGGTCGTCCCGGGCCTGCCGATCCGCGCCGCGATGCTGGCGAGCCGCTACATCCCGCACATGCTCAAGCTGCCGGCACTCGAGCGCTTCATGCGCCCGAGCGACGACGGCTAGCCGAGCAGACCGATCCGCTGGGCCCGGCGTACCGCCTCGGCCCGGTTGCGCGCCCGCAGCTTCCGATACAGCACGCTCGTGTGCTCCTTGACCGTGTGCGGAGACAGGAACAGGGTCTCGGCGATCTCGCGGTTGGTCGAGCCGCGCGCGATCAGGTCGAGCACCTCACGCTCGCGCTCGGTCAACAGCGGCGCCGGCTGCTCGGCCTTGGTCGGGAACGCGGTCATTCCGAGCCCCACGCGACGCACCGCGGCGGCCACCCGGGCGGCGTCCCAGTCCTTGGACACGAACCCCGACGCCCCCGCGGCTCGCGCCGCGGCCGGCGACATCCGCCCCGCGCCCGAGACCAGGAGCACCCGCGTCGCCGGCGAGGCCTCGCGCAGCGCCACGGACAGCTCCGCCCCGGACTCACCGGCCAGGAACAGATCGACCAGCGCCACGTGGGGCTTGTGCGCCCGGGCCAGAGCGAGCGCCTCGGCGCCCGTGCGGGCCTGGAAGAAGCGCTCGACCCAGGGCTGCTCGCCGAGCAGCACGCGGAAGCCCCAGTGGACGACGTCGTGGTCGTCGACCACCAGCACCCGCAACCTGGAGTCGTCCATCACTCCACATCCTGGGCCAGCGGCACGACGAGCCGCACCCGCCACCGTTCGCCGTCGAGGAGCCCGAACTCGACCGTGCCGCCTTGCTGAAGCGCCTCGAACGCGGCAAGCCTGAGTCCCATGCCCGGATCGCTGCCGCCGGCGCGAGCGCCGTCGTTACGCACCTCGAGCGTGAAGTCGGCCTCGTCACGGCCGACGGCCACCTCCACCCGGCTCGGATCGGCGTGCTTGGCGATGTTGCGAAGTGCCTCGGCCAGCACCGACTGAGCCAGCGGCTCGATGTCCGCCGGCACGCTGGACTCGCCGTGCCAATCGACTTCGACGACCATTCCCGGCGACTTGCGCACTCGCTCGAGCTCGGCGGCCAGCGTCGTCCCCGTCTCGGGCGGCAGGGGAGCGAGCGGGCGCTCGAGCGCGCGGCGAAGGTCGGCCAGCGCCTCCTGCATCTCGATCCGGCAGCGCTCGCGCTCCTCGCGGTCGAGCGGCTGCTCGGCGCCGAGCACCAGCGAGACGCCGAACAGGCGCTGGAGCACGCTCTCGTGGATCTCGCGGGCCAGGTCGAGGCGCTCCCCGAGCCGGCGCATGCGCTCCTGCTGGCGGGTCACGTTGCGCGCCGCCGCGACCAGCGCCGCGGTCTTGCCGAGCGTCCACAGCAGGTGGCGCTCGCCGTCCGAGAGCTCGAACCGCCCGCCCCCACGATCGGCGCAGATCACCCCGTAGGCATAGCCGCCGGCGCTCAGGGGCGTGCACACCAGCGTAGTGATCCCGAGCAGCTGCGCGTACTCGGGCGGGACCTCCTCCTCGATCCGCTCGGAGACCACCACCACCTTGTCCTCCAGCAGCGCGCGCTGGGCGATCGGCGTGTTGACCAGAGTGGGACGGATCGGTGAGAGCTGCTCGAACGGGATCCCGTAGGAGCCGATCGCCCGCACCCGTCGGCGCGCCTCGTCGGCCATGAAGATGGCCGCCCGGCGCATCGTGGTCAGGCGGCAGATCGCCTCGCAGATCCGGTCGTAGAACTCGGTCGGCGCGGTGTGCATGTCGATGTCGGCCAGGAGCTCGACGAACACCTCGAGCGGCTCGACGCCGGCGAACAGCGACGGTGGCGGAGAGGCGATCGGCGGCTCCAGGCTCATCGAACGGAGCCCTACGCCGCGACGGGCAGCTCATGCCGCCGCCGGATCTCGTACAGCGTCGTGCGCTCGGCCGCGGGCCGCCCGGCACGGTGCGCGGCGGCGATCAGGTCCTGGGGCTCGAGCATGACCCCGTGGTAGCTGCCGGCCATACGCGAGATCGACTCCTCCATCAGCGTGCCACCGAGGTCGTTGACCCCCCAGCGCAGCGACTCGGTGGCCGCGTCGAGCCCCATCTTGACCCAGCTCGCCTGCAGATTCCGGACCGTCCGACCGAGCGCGAGCCGGAACACCGCGGTGTGCTTGAGGTTCTCCTCGCGCGAGATCTCCTCCACCCCATGGGTGCGCCCGAGCAGCGTGTGGAAGGGGATGAAGGACAGCGGGACGAACTCGGTGAACCCGCCGGTGCGCTCCTGCAGCTCGCGCACCACTCGCATGTGCTCGGCGAGCTCCCACGGCTCCTCGACGTGGCCGAACATCACGGTCACGGTCGAGCGGATGCCCTCGGCGTGAGAGGCCTCGATGATCTCGACCCAGCGCGCCACCGGCAGCTTGTTGGGCGAGATGCGCTGGCGCACGCCGTCGTGCAGCACCTCGGCGGCGGTGCCGGGTGTGGAGCCCAGGCCGGCCTCGCGCAGCCGCTCGAACACAGCGCGCGCGGAGAGTCCGGACACGTCGCACATGTGCGCGACCTCCATCGGCGAGTAGGCGTGGAGGTGAAGCTGCGGCGCGGTCCGCTTGGCCACCCGCAGCCACTTCTCGTATTCCTCGAGTCCCCAGTCGGGATGGATCCCCGACTGCATGCAGATCTCGGTGGCGCCGAACTGCACCGCCTCCTCCACCCGCCGGACGAACTCCTCCTCGGGGTGCACGTAGGCGTCGGGCGAGCGCCGCGACTGGCCAAACCCGCAGAACGCGCAGCCGACGGTGCAGATATTGGAGACATTGATATTTCGGTTGACGACGAACGTGACGGTGTCGCCAGCGAGCAACTGTCTGAGCTCGTCGGCGGCAAAACGCATGTCCTCGATCACCTCGGGGCGGCGCTCGGCGAACAGCGCGGTCAGCTCATCGGGAGTCAGCGACGCGCCGTCCCGGGCACGCTCCACCGCCCGGGGCGCAACGTCGTCGGCCACCAGCAGCTCAGCGGTGCGACCGGATCCCTGGCGGGGGATGAACGACCAGTAGCGCGCCTTGATCACGTCCATGACCGGGCGAGAGATCCACTCAGGGTCGATGTACTCGGGGTACACGCACAACCGCTCCGAGAGAGCCAGGCCGTCGGTCCGCAGGCGCTTTCGCACCTCGCTGGGCGAGGGGAACGGATGCTCGGGCGAGATGTGGTCGCCGTTGGCGCTCAGTCCCCCGAGGTCGGTGGCGCCCGCGCGAACGAGCTCGATCCACCAGTCCGACAGGTTCGGCGGCACCTGGATTCCAACGCCGGGCATGAGCCGGCGGGCCTCCCGGACCAGGCGCTTCATGTCCTTAAGGCCGACCTCGCAGGCCCAGGCCGGCGCGTCGACGCGCGGCCCGTCCCACACCCCCGTGCGCCAGTACTCGCGGGTGGCGGCGTCGGCGATCTGGGCCGGCTCGCGTCCGTAGTACTTCTCGTGCGGGACGTAGTTCTGGAGGATCACCTCCTGGATGTGGCCGTAGCGCTCGTGAAGCTGCGCGAGCGCCTCCAGCGACGCGATCCGCTCCTCCTCACTCTCGCCGATCCCGACCAGGATGCCGCTCGTGAACGGGATGTTCAGCTCGCCCGCCGCGGAAATCGTCTCGATCCGGCGAGCCGGGTGCTTGGTCGGCGAGCCCTGGTGGACGACCAGGTCGGGGTTGATCGACTCGAGCATCAGGCCCTGCGAGGCGGTCACCTCGCGCAGACGAGCCAGATCCTCGCGACCGAGCACACCCAGGTTCGTATGGGGGAGCAAGCCCCGTTCGAGAGCACGCTCGCAGGCCCACACCACATAGGAGACGAAGTCCGCGTGGCCGTACTCGCTCAGACGCGCGGCCACCTCGGGATTGACCTCGGGCATCTCGCCGGTCAGGACGAGCAGCTCCTTGACGTGGTGGCGCGATACCGCCCGGTCGAGGATCTCCAGAACCTCGTCTGGCGCATAGAGATGCGCCTTGTGCGTCGCGAACGCGCAGTACTTGCAGTAGCAGCGGCACGTCCGCGACAGCGACAGAGTTAGGTTGCGGCTGAACGTGACCCGGCGGCGCATGCGCGCGGCCCATTCTACGAACCCCCTATCCTGGCCCGGCCGATGGGCCGAAGCATGCTTGCCAGAGCGCTCGCCGCGGGGTTGCTGACGGCCGTGCTCTCCGGGTGCGGATCGGGTACCTCCTCGACGAGCGCCAGCGCGGACGGCCGGGGCAGAGCCAAGGACGCCTCGCTGATCCTCGACTTCACCCCGAACGCAGTCCACGCCGGCATCTACGCGGCGCTCGCCCGGCACTACGACCGGGACGAGGGCGTCAACCTGCACGTGATCGCGCCGACGGCCACGACCGACTCGATCAAGCTGCTCGAGACCGGCCGGGTGAACTTCGCGATCCTCGACATCCACGACCTGGCCATCGCCGATCAATCCAAGCCGGCCGATCCGGGCGTCGTGGGGATCATGGCGATCGTAGAGCGCCCGCTGTCCGCGGTCATCGCGGCGCCGGGCATAGGCTCGCCGAAGGCGCTCGAGGGCAGGACCGTGGGGATCACCGGCGTGCCCAGCGACACCGCCGTGCTGCACTCGGTCGTGGCCGGCTCGGGCGGCGACCCGGCCAAGGTCAAGACGATCACGATCGGGTTCAACGCGGTGGCCGACCTGTTGGGCGGGCGCGTGGCCGGCGCCACCGCGTTCTGGAACGACGAGGGGCTCTCGGTCCAGAGCCGGAGGGGCGGGCGGGGCGGGCGGGGCATATTCCACGTGTTCCGGGTCGACGACTACGGCGCGCCCTCATACCCCGAGCTCGTCGTGTGCGCCACGGCACAGACGCTTCATCGCGATCCCGGCCTGGCGCGCGATGTGGTCGCCGCCCTCATCCGCGGCTACCAGTTCACGCTGGCGAATCCGGCCGCGGGCGCGCAGGACCTCGAGCTCCTGGCGCGCGGACTCGATCCAAAGCTCGTCTCGACCCAGCTGCGGGCCCTGCTGCCCGCCTTCCAGGCCCCCGATCACCGGGTCGGCGAGCTCGATCTGGCCAGCCTGCGGACCTGGGCGCGATGGGAGGCGCGATTCGGCATCGTCCGCCGGCCGCCCAACGTGGCGCAGGTGTTCGCTCCCAGCTTCGCCGCCGGCGCCCCGGCGCCCCGGAAGGGCTGATCGCCAGAATGTCGGTCATGAGGTCGCGGACCGGGCTGGTCACCGGGGTCCTCTTCGCGGTCGCCGCCGGTGCGCTGGCGGTCGCGGTCGGGGTGACGCTGCTGTTGACCCACATCATCGATCTGCGCGGGAGCGCGAATGCCAGCCTGCGCACCGGCGCCTACCTCGACGCCACCATCAATGTCGAGCGGCTGGTTGTCGACGCGGAGACGGGCCTGCGCGGTCTGATCGCGCTGACCCTGCTGACGCTCGCGCTGGGCGGGATCCTCGGCCGGCTCGTGGTCAGCCGGGAACGTGCCCGGGAGCGGGCCGAGGCCCTCTACCGCCGTACCGAGCAGACCGCTCGCACGCTGCAGCAGAGCCTGCTCCCGCCGCGCATTCCGGACCTGCCGTGTTGCGAGGTGGCCGTCCGCTTCGCCCCCGCCGGCGAGGACGATCTGGTGGGCGGCGATTTCTACGACGTGTTCGCGGTCGGGGACGATCACTGGGCGATCGTGATCGGCGATGTCTGCGGTAAGGGAGCCGGAGCGGCGGCGGTCACGGCGATGGCCCGCTGGACTCTGCGCAGCCTGGCGGCGACGCCCCTCCCCCCGGCCGAGGTCCTGCGCTCCCTCAACGACGTGATGATCCACCAGGCTCACGAACGTCGATTCATCACGATGATCTACGCCCTGCTCGACGTCCGGGAGACCGAAGCCCGCGTGCGGCTCGCCTGCGGCGGGCACCCCCCGGCGATCGCGGTCTCGGCGGCGGGCGAGCCGGCGATGGTCCGGGCCTCCGGCGACCTGCTCGGCGTCTGGGAGGACATCCGCGTGCACGAAGCCGAGCTGACTCTTCGACCCGGCGCAGGCCTCGTCTTCTACACCGACGGCGTGACCGACCAGGGGCCAGGGATCGAGCGCTCTCCGGTGCGAGCGATCCGGAAGCTCGCCGGGGACCGGAGCGCAAACGCGCTGGCCGACGCGCTTCGCGACGAGGCGGGAAGGTGGGGGGAGGCGCCTCGGGACGATGTGGCGATCGTCGCGGTGCGCTACATCCCGACCAGCGGTGGATCGCGGCACGAGCCCGGGTTGACCGTCGGCACGGCCACCGCATAGGCTGCGCTCGTGGGGGACCAGACGGCTTCGGTGCACTTGCGCTGAAAGGAGCGTGGAGATCGTGAAAGCTCGAGTGATCGGCGCGGTAGCCGTCGTGACCGCGTGTGTGGCGACGATGGCTGCGGCAGGCGCCGCCGCCGCGCCCCATCCGACCGCGGGTCCGGCCCCGATCAGTACGGCGCCGGGCAGCGAGAGCTATTTCGACCTCGCCCGCAAGGACTGCGTGGGCACCGCCCGCAACACGTCCTCGAAGGTCTGGTTCACGGTCGCCGACGGCGTGCTGTCCGACACCTACTGGCCGACCGTCGACGCGACCAACGTCCACACGCTCCAGTATCTGGTCACCGACGGCAGCACCTTCACCGACCTCCAGACCCGCGACATGACCTACACGGTGCTCCCGGACTTCACCGGCATGAGCTGCACCGTGGTCGCCACCCCGAAGGATGCGGCCCGCGGCTACAAGATCACCACCACCTACATCGCGGATCCAGGCCACGACGCGGTCCTCATGCGCACCAGGTTCAAGGCGCCCCCGGGCGACCAGCTGTACGTCCGGCTCGACCCGCTGGCCGGCGGCACCGGCGGTGGCGGGTCGGAGAACGCCGGCGGCAACTCGGCCGTGCTCGCCGGCCACAACGTGCCCGTGGCCTTCAACAAGAACACGGTGACCAACGCCTCCAACCGCGACTACGCCGTCCCCACGTTCATGGCGCTCGAATCCTCGGACGGCTTCTCGAGCGCGAGCGTGGGCTATGCGGACAGCGCCAGCGACGGCCTGACCATGCTCGACTCGGCCCATTCGCTGACCTCGTACAACTCGGCGCCCAACGGTCACGTGACCCTGACCGCCGGGGTCGCGCTGCCGCGCGACCGGACCGTGGAGATGGCGCTTGGCTTTGGTGAGACCGAGAGCCAGGCCCTCTCGACCGCGGGCGCGTCCGTCGGGCAGCGCTTCGACGACGCCTGGAGCCGGTATGAGGCCCAGTGGCTGGGTTACGACCGCGGGCTGCGGCGCCCGTCGCTGCGACTCGGCGCCGCCGCCGTGCGCGAGTACTACGAGTCGGTCAACGTGGTCAAGGCCAGCGAGGACAAGACGTTCCCCGGCGCGATCGCCGCCGGGCTCGCCTCCCCCTGGGGCCAGGCCATCCCCGCGGGCAACTTCGCCAACAACGTCAGCGGACCGCCGAACTACTTCGGCTCCTACCGCGAGGTGTTCGCGCGCGACCTCTACGAGGCGTTCGCAGGGCTGCTCGTGGCCGGCGACATCCGCACGGCTCAGGACGCCACCCGCTTCCTGTTCGACCGCCAGCAGCAGCCCGACGGCTCGATGCCCCGCAACTCGCTGGAGAACGGCAAGGTCGCCCCGGACACGGGCGGTCTGCAGCTCGACGAGACCTCGTACCCGATCCTGATGGCCTGGCAGTCCGGCCTGGCGCGGGACGGTCACGGCAGCCTCTACAAGAACCACGTCATACCCGCCGCGGACTTCTTGGTGGCACACGGGCCGTCCGACGGCGTCGAGCGCTGGGAGGAGCAGTCCGGTTACTCGCCCTCGACGATCGCCGCCGAGATCGCCGGCCTGACCGCCGCCTCGCACATCGCGCGCGCAAACGGCGACCCGGTCCGGGCGGACATCTACCAGGCCACCGCGGACGACTTCGCCCGCAACATCAAGACCTGGACGGTGACGACCACCGGGCCATACGGCACCGGCACGTACTTCCTCCGGCTGTCCAAGACCGGCGACCCGAACGCCGCGATCAGCTACAACCTCGGCAACGGGAGCATCCCCGCCGACCAGCGGGCGATCGTCGATCAGGGCTTCCTCGAGCTGGTCCGGCTCGGCGTGCTGCCCGCCAACGACCCGGACGTCCAGGCCTCGTTGAACGTCATCGACTCGACGATCGAGGTGGGCACCCCGAGTGGCCCGGGGTTCTACCGCTACGGCACGAACGCGCCGGGATCCGAAGATGGCTACGGCGACTGTCACGTGGCCGACTCGACGAACTGCACCATCGAGGGCAAGCCGTGGCCGACGTTCGATCCGGGCGCGGGCGCCGGGAACGTCGGCTCCGGGCACCTGTGGCCGGTCCTCGGCGGCG
Organism: uncultured Solirubrobacterales bacterium; assembly: GCA_963834625.1. Classification (GTDB taxonomy): domain Bacteria; phylum Actinomycetota; class Thermoleophilia; order Solirubrobacterales; family Solirubrobacteraceae; genus Palsa-465. The sequence goes on from CAWICM010000005.1 coordinate 36,201, forward strand.
AGCGCGGCGAGTACGACGTCGCCGCCGGCGACCGCGCCGGCGCGAGCACTTTCCTGACCGCGATGCGCAACATGACCTCCGGCCAGGGCCTGGAGCCCGAGCAGGCCTGGGAAGACGACCCGGTGGCCGCCTCCCCGTACGGCACCGACCCGACGACCGCCTCGATCGGCTTCGACAACGGCAAGCCGGCCGGCTCGGCCAGCCCGCTCACGTGGGCCCAGTCCCAGTACGCCCGGCTGGCGCTGGCCATCAGCACCGGCCGCGACCTCGAGACGCCCGGGATCGTCACCCGCCGCTACGTCACGCACGGGATGCCCGGCTCGCTGCCGCTGACCGTCACCTCGCCGGCCAACGGCGCGAGCGTTGACAGCGCAACTGTGCCGGTAACCGGCACGACGTCCCCCGGCGCCCAGATCGTCGCCGAGGCAGTCGGAGGGACCGGCGGGACGGCCGCGATCGCCTCTGCCGTGGCCGACTCCTCGGGCGACTGGTCGCTCGCCGTCCCGACCGGGTTCGGGAGCACCACAATCACCGTGACCGCCACCCTGCACCGCAGCACCGGCTACAGCCAGCTCAACGTGACCAACGTCGCACTGCCTGGGACGCCCGTGCTCGACGTTACCGATCCGACCGGTGACGACAACGGACCCGGCACGTACGCTTATCCGACTGACGCGGTCTTCGTTCCCGGCGCGTTCGACCTGACCGAGTTCAAGGTCAGCCAGACTGCGACCGACGTGTACATCCAGGCCAAGATCCGCAACCTGGTCAACACATTCGGAAGCAACTTCGGCGCCCAGCTGCTCGACGTCTACGTCCGCAACCCGGCCGCGTCGACCACGTCGACGGCGCCGGCGTACTCGCTGATGAACTACAGCATCGCTCCCGGGGCTGCTTGGAGCGAGCGCATCGAGGCCCAGGGGTTCGCCTCGCCGATCTGGGTCGATGCCTCCGGCAACTCCGTCGGCACCCCGCAGTTCGTGGCCGACGACACCAGCGGGACCGCCACGCTGATCCTGCCGGCGTCGGCGTTCGGGACGCCCGGTCCGGGGTGGGTGTTCACCGTGGCGCTCGCCGGCCAGGGCTCCGGGCAGCCACCGGTGCGCAACTTCACCCCGCAGGCCGGGCAGTTCAGCTTCGGCGTGTGCCAGTCCGGCATCTCGAGTCCGATCTGCTCACTCGACCCGAACAGCGTCCCGACCGTGATGGACACGGTCCCGCCGTCCGGCCTGTCCCAGGCCACAGAGCTCGATCCGACCCGCGGCCCCGTCCAGTTGCAGGGAGTCAGCCCGTAGGGGCATCCCCGAGCAGCCGGGTCAGGAGCGCCGCGCCCTCGCGGGCCATCCGTGAGCGCGGGATCACGAGGTCGAAGCCGGCCTGCTCGCCCTGGGCGCGCACGTCGGCCTCGACGTGGGAATAGAACGCGAGCGTCTTGACGCCCTGGTGTGCCGTCGCGGTGACCTGCGCGATCCGCTCGCCGGCGTCGGCGGTCAGGTCGATGACCAGCGCCTGCGCGCTCTTCAGCTCCCGTTCGAGGCCCTGGCGGTCTGAGACGAGCGCGGTCTCGAACCCGGCGGCGGTGAGCGCGCCGAGTACGTTCGAGCCGAACAGCAGGTCGGGGATGAACGCGACGACGCGCGCCACGGACGCCTACTGCGCGCGGATCCGGCTGAATTCCTGGCGCACCGACTCGGGCCTTCCCCACATCTGGTTGATCTCGACCCGCCCGGTGCGCGACTCGCGCAGGGCGAGCTCGCCCTCGATCCCCGCCTCGTCGAGCAACCTCAGGGCGGCGTGGACGGCCGGCGCCGCGGCGGCGTGCCCGAACCGATGGGCCACCAGCAGCCGCCAGTGCCAATCGTGCTTGGAGTACGGCTGGGCGTTGCAGGTGACCATCAGGACCGCGGCGTCGATGTAGCGGCGCTCATCGAAGATGCGCAGGTCGAACTCGAGGTCCGTCCAGTCGTCGGGCAGCGAGTCGACGATCTGCTGGAAGGTTTCTGCGAGAGCCATCGGCGTGAAAGGCTAGCGGAGTAACCGCATCCGGCTCTGGGCCTCGCGCGCTCCGCTCTTGAAGTTCCGTGGAGACCGCTCCGCGCGCTCTGCTGCTTCCACAGCCCGGCATCCGGCCGGGCTCACCTAGCTCGCGAAGATCGTTTGGTAGATCAGGAACAGGTTCAGCCCGGTGATCAGGATCGCGCAGCCCCACGCGAGCACCGTGGTCAGCGGGCGGTTCACGTGCACGCCCATCACGTCGCGCCGGCCGGTCAGGATGACGAGCGGGATCACCGCAAGTGGGATGCCGAACGACAGCACGACCTGGCTCAGCACCAGTGCGTCTGTGGGATTCGTGCCGAGGGCGAGGATCGTGAGCGCGGGAAGCATCGTCAGCGCGCGGCGCAGCATCATCGGGATGCGGACGTTGATGAAGCCGGACATCACGACCTGACCGGCGAATGTGCCCACGCTCGACGAGGACGCACCCGACGCGAGCAGCGCGACCGCGAAGGCCAGCGCGGCTCCACCGCCGACGAGCCGACCGAATTCCGCGTGCGCCTGCGGGATCCCGGTCAGGCCGGACAGTCCGGGTGTGTGGAACAGCTTCGCGGCGATGGCCAGCATGGCGAGGTTCACGAGGCCGGCCAGCCCGAGCGCGATGATCACGTCCACCCGCTCGAAGCGCAGGAGCCGGCTCCGCTCGCGGTCGTTCACCGGTCGCACGCGGCCCTGGGTCAGCGCCGAGTGCAGGTAGATCACGTGCGGCATCACGGTCGCGCCGATGATTCCCACCGCCAGGTACACCGAGCTCGCGCCGCTCAGGCCGGGGATAAGCCCGCGGAGAGCGTCGTGCGAGGACGGTCCGATCTTCAGCGTCTCGTAGAGCAGCCCCAGGAAGATGATCCCGAGCAGCGAGGTGATGGCCAGCTCGAAACGCCGGTAGCCGCGGCCCTGGAGCTCGAGCATGGCAAACGCGATCGCGCCGGTAATGAGGCCGGCGGGGAGCAGCGGCACACCGAACAGCAGGTTCAGCCCCAGGGCGGCGCCGAGGAACTCGGCGATGTCGGTGGCCATCGCCATGATCTCGGCCTGGACCCACATCCCCCAGGTGAGCGCGCGCGGCCAGCGCGCTCGGATGTGCTGGGGCAGGTTCTCGCCCGTGACGATCCCGAGCTTGGCCGACAGGTACTGGATCAGCATCGCGATCAGGTTGGCCAGCAGGACCACCCACAGCAACAGGTAGCCGAAGCGCGCCCCGCCCTGAAGATTGGTAGCGAAGTTGCCCGGATCGACATAGGCGATCGAGGCGACGAAGGCGGGCCCGAGCATGGCCAGCGAGGCGCGCAGCCGCCCCTTGGCCATCAGCTCGTCGAGCGGACTGCGAGCCAGCGCGCCCTCGCGGAGGGCAACGGTGCCGGCCTCGGCGGTGGCGCCCTCGAGCGCGGGCTCGTGGATCGAACCGCGCACCGGCGTCACCGGCTGACCTCGACCCGCATGGCCCGAGCCAGCTCCCCGCCCAGCACGTGGACGTTGTCGCCGAAGCGGACGAACAGAGGTCCGTCGAAGGGCTGCTTGTCGATCACCTCGAGCGCATCACCGGGCGCGATGCCGCGCTCGGCGAGGAAGCGCAGCATCTCCGGATCGGAGTCCGATACGCGCGCGAACGTCCCGACCGTTCCTGGCAGCAGCGACTGGAGGCTCTGGGTGCTGCCCTCCTCGATCCTCAAGTCACGCGTCGGGATCGGATCTCCGTGCGGGTCGCGCGTGGGATCGCCGAGCTTGGCGGCGATCAACTCCTCGAGCTCCTCGGAGAGCACGTGCTCGAGCACCTCGGCCTCCTGATGGACCCGGTCCCACGGCACGCCGAGCGTCTCGACCAAATAAAGCTCGAGCAGACGGTGGTGGCGGATGACTTCGAGCGCGACCCGCCTGCCGTCCTCGGTCAGCGACACGCCGTGGTAGGGCCGGTGCTCGACCAGTCCCAGCTCGCCCAGGCGCTTGACCATGCCCGAGGCGGACGCCGCGGTGACGCCCAGCCGGTCGGCCAGTGCGTTCGTGCTGACCGCCTCGCCGGCGCGCTCCTCGAGCGCGTAGATCGCCTTCGCGTAGTCCTGCACCGCAGGAGTGCGGATTGAAGTGGATTCCCGGCTTGCCATCAGACAAATTATGGTACGCCTAAATTTGAGTTTTACAAGGGGCAGGTCCGCGGGAGGGGCGACTTCGGCCGCGGTCGCACGGTGCTTATCCTGTGTCTCAGATGACTTCGATCGACACCCTGGCCACGGACTATCGCGCGATCACCGAGGCATGCGGGCTGTTGGACCGGTCCGAGCGGGGCAAGCTCGCGCTGTCGGGCGCCGACGCCGCGACTTTCCTCCAGGGCCAGGTCTCCAACGACGTCGAGGGCCTCGCCCCCGGCACCGGGTGCTACGCCGCGTTCCTCACGCCCAAGGGCAAGATGCTCGGCGACGTCCGGATCCTGCGCACCGAGGACGAACTGCTCCTGGACACCGAGCGCGTCGCGCTCCAGCCGCTGTTCAACATGATCCGGCGCTTCAGCCTCGGCTATAAGGTCGAGCTGCACAAGCGCACGCTCGAGCGAGGCATCCTGTCGCTCCTCGGTCCCGAGGCGGCCGCGCTGGCCGGCGCCGGCGCCCTGGCTTCGGCGGAGAACGCGCACGGCGTGTTTGAGATGCCCGGGACCGGACCTGCGGCGCGGGCGATCCGCACCGACGTCGGGGTGGATCTCCTGTGCGATGCTGCGGACACGGTTGCGCTCCGGGCCGCGCTCGAGGACGCCGGTGCGGTCGCGGTGGGCGAGGCGGCCGCTGAGTGCCTGCGGGTGGAGCGCGGGCGTCCGCGCTACGGGATCGATCTCGACGACACCGTGATCCCCCAGGAGGCGGGACTCAACGAGCGCGCGGTGTCGTTCACCAAGGGCTGCTACGTGGGCCAGGAGACCGTCGCCCGGCTGTACTACCGGGGCAAGCCGAACCGCCAGCTGCGCGGACTCAGCCTGTCCGGCGTGGCCGAGAGCGGGGACGAGCTGCACTTCGAGGGTCGGGTGGTCGGGCGTGTGAGCACCGTGGCGTCGTCGCCCCGGTTCGGGCCGATCGCGCTCGGATTCGTGCGGCGCGAGGCCGCGGTCGGCTCCACCGTGTCGGTGGGCTCGGCCGGCGAGCTCACGGCCGAGGTCATCGAGCTGCCGTTTCGCTGAGCGGAGCGGGCTCGAGCACCAACTCGGTCGCGTCCGGGTGCGCGGCCATGTAGTTCGCGATGATCCTCAACTCGTCGATCTCGTCGGGCGGGACGTGGGCGCCGACCTCGCCGGCACGACTGGCCCGAGTCAGCGCCCATCGCGTGCGCTCCTCGAGCGTCTCGTTGTCCTCAGGGGCCGGGCCCCACTCGACCAGACGGCCTCCCGCCAGCCAGAACGCATCCTGCCTGGTGGAGTCGACCGGATGGGTGGCCAGGATCAGCCTGGAGCGGACATGGGTGGCCTCGAGCGCGCCGCCCAGGCGCTCCAGGATCACCCCGAGCCGGCGCAGGCGCCGGCGCAGCCAGGCTGCCCGCTCGTAGAGCTGCTCGGCGGCTGCCGCGTGCATCTGGGCCCGGACATGGCCGAGCAGGCGCTGCCCGCCGTCGCCGCCGGACGTGAACGGCCGGAGCGCTTCGTCGAGCCGGCGCCGGTACAGGTTCGGGTCCAGATCGCCCAGGCACGGGGACAGGCAGCGACCCATCTGGCCATACGCTGACGGGTGCTCGCGAAGCTGCAGGCGCCGCCCACAATGGCGCAGCCCGAACAGCGAATCGAGCTGCTCGACCAGCTCCTGGGCGAGGCGCCGGCCTCGGAGCGGCCCGATCGTCACCGCGTGGCCGGCCGCCGGTTCGGAGGCCACCTCGAGGATCGGGAACGAGATGTCGAGGCGGCAGCGGATGTAGCACAGCCGCTCGTCCCGTCTGGCCAGGCGGATGTTGCCCGGCGGTCGATAGCGCTTGATCAGCCGGTTCTCGAGCACCAGCGCGCCGAGCTCCGAGTTCGTGCTCTGGTAGTCGACCACCGTGGCCTGCACCGTCCAGTCGGCGGGCACGCTCGAGGGCGCGAAGTGGGCTCGAGCCCGGCTGCGGATCGAGACCGACTTCCCGACGTACAGGACCCGGCCCGTGTCGTCGCGGAACAGATACACGCCCGGATCCTGGGGGAGATCGGCGAAGTCGAGCTGGGGCGGCGGGGTGAGGGCGGGGGTCCGCCGCTTGCGCCCCGCGGTCTGGCGCCGGCGGCGGCTCGTGATCGCCAGCGCGTCCGCGATCGTCAGCGCGTTGGCGCACAGCCTCGGGAACAGCGCGCACAGCACCCGCGCGCACGTCTCCGCATCGGCAAGCGCCCGGTGCGCCGTGGCGACCTCGATCCCCAGTGCGTCGGCCAGCACGCCCAGGCCTCGCCGGCTCTGGAGGGGCAGCAGCTTGCGCGCCAGCGCCGCCGTGCAGAGAACGGGCGGATTCGGCCACTCGAGGCCGATCAGTTCGAAGGCCCGCCTCAGGACTCGGCGATCGAACGGGGCGTTGTGGGCGACCAGGATCCGGTTCTCCAGCAGGTCCCGGAGCGGCGGTAGGACCTCCTCCAGCCCGGGCGCGTCGGCGAGCATCTCCTGCGTGATCCCCGTGAAGCGCTGGATGCCCCGCCCCAGTGGCCGGCTGCAGCGCACCAGAGAGGACCACCGATCGTGCAGTTCCCCGCCGCCGACGAGCACCGCGCCCACCTCGGTCATCTCACAGGCATCGCCGCCCAGCCCGTTGGTCTCGGTATCGACCACGAGGAACTCCGCGGTCGCGATCGCCTCTTCGAGCAAGGTCACGTTCTGCGTGATACGCGCCGCCCCGGACGGCAAGCAAGCAGGATTGCAGGCCTACGCGGCGCATCTGTCTCGGTGACCGGGTCCCCGGGTAGGATCGGCTCCACATCCTCGGGAAGGAGGTGAAGTGACCACCACCGCTTTTGATCTCGACAAGCTGCGTGAGCTCGATGAAGGCACTCGCCAGGCGTGGATGACCTACAACGAGCGAGTGCGCGATCTCGCGGGCGACGAGTACGAGCGCGTCGAGAGCGATTCGTGGACGGAACTTCAGCGCGAGCTGCGGCGCCTCGAGCGCCGTCGGGCGACGCTGACCCAGAACTCCACCTGAACGCGCGCGCGTCTTCGGTCGCCTCTCTCGAGCGATTCGACATCAATTGGTGTTGCGTTCCTGCGTATGGGTAATACGCTCGCTAGGGTTCGCCGCGGATCGGGACTTCCGGCGCCCCCGCCGGTCTCGCAGAGGAGGACTCGAGGATGTGCAGGAGGACGACGATCGGGATGCTCGCCGTCAGTGCCCTTGCCGTCTCGGCCTGCGGGGGTAGCTCACAGGGGGCCACCACACCCCGGCCCGCGGCGCCGGTCAATCTGACCGTCTACATCGACAACAGCCGCGTCTCGCTGTCGCCGAGCACGGTGGGCGCCGGGGCGGTCGCGTTCATCATCACCAACCAGGCCAATCAGGCCGAGTCGCTGGCCGTCCTGCCCGCGGGCAGCGCGGCCGGCCAGCCGCTGGCCGACACCGGCCCGATCAACCCCGAGGCGACCGCGCAGGTCACGGTCAACTTCTCCCCCGGCAAGTATTCGCTGTCCACCGGTGGCGGAGACGGCAGCGCCGGCTCCTCGATCCGGGCCGCGTCGCTGACCGTGGGCAAGGCGCAGGCCAACAGCAACAACCAGCTGCTGCAGCCGTAGCGTCTCCCTCGGCCGTCTCCGATTGGGGCACCCAGAAGCTCCGGCACCCCCTGGGGCACCCAGAAGCTCCGGCACCCCCAATTGCTTTTGTGCAATACTTGCGTGCGTGCAAGCAATCCAAACGCCTGACGCAAGCATTCCGGCGGCCGGCACCGAGCTGGGCGCCGACCTCTACGCGCTGATCGTGTTCGTGCACAAGAACTGCAATGCGGACCTGTTCGAGGCGCTCGGCGCGCTCGAGCTCACGCTGACGCAGGTCAAGCTCCTGCACCATCTCGAGGACCAGCCGCGCGAGCTCACGCTCAAGGAGGCCGCCGAGCTCGTGCACGTTTCGCTGCCCGCCGCGAGCCGCATGGTCGAGGACCTGGTCCGGCGCGGCTTCGCTCAGCGGCGCGAGGACGAGGAAGATCGCCGGATGAAACGCGTCTGCCTGACCGACGGCGGGCGCACGGTGATCCGCCGCCTGAACGCCGCCCGGTTGAGCGGGCTGGAGCAATTCACCAAGTCTTTGACCACCGCCGAACGACGCTCACTCGCCTCAGCGCTCTCCAGGCTGCTCGAGCGCGAGGACGTCGCCGCCTGCCGCCCGGAGGCCCCGACCACATGACCGACCGCCTTCTCGCCCACCGCCACCGCCTGATCACCGAGGAGAACAGCCGCTGGTGGACGCTGGCCGCGATGTGCATCGCGCTGTTCATGCTGATGCTCGACAACACGGTCGTGAACGTCGCGCTGCCGTCGATCCAGCGCGACCTGCACGCCTCGCTCGCCTCGCTCGAGTGGACGGTCAACGCCTACACGCTCACCCTGGCGGTGCTGCTCGTCACGGGCGGGCGCCTGGGCGACATCTTCGGCCGACGCCGCATGTTCCTGTTCGGCGTCGTTGTGTTCGGCCTGTCGAGCCTGGCCATCGGCTTCGCGCCCAGTGACGGGGTCCTCGTCACGTTCCGGGCCGTCCAGGGCGTGGGCGCCGCGTTCATGATGCCCGCCACCCTCTCGATCATCACCCAGGCGTTCCCGCCCGAGCAGCGCGGCACCGCGATCGGAACATGGGCCGGCGTCAGTGCGCTCGCGCTCGCGATCGGCCCGGTGGTCGGCGGCTTCCTGACCGAGGACGTGAGCTGGCGGGCGATCTTCTTCATCAACCCGCCGATTGCGGTCATCGCCGTAGCGATGGCGCTGTTCGCGGCGCGCGAATCACGCGACGAGACGGTGGACCGGACGGTCGACTACGCCGGCATCGGAGCGGTCACGGTCGGGCTGACCGCGCTCGTGCTCGCGCTCGTCGAGGGCAACGACTGGGGTTGGGGCTCTTTCCGCGTGATCGCGTTGTTCGTCGTGGCCACGGTGGCGCTGGTGGCGTTCGGGCTGTTCGAGCGCCGGGTCAAGGCCCCGATCGTCAACTTCACCTTCTTCCGATCGCGGACCTTCCTGGGCGCCAACCTGGTCGCCTTCCTGATCTCGTTCGCGATGTTCGCGCAGTTCTTCTTCCTCACGCTGTACCTGCAGAACATCCTCCATTACTCGCCGCTGCAGACCGGCGTGCGCTTCCTGCCCTCCACGATCTTGATCATCTTCGTGGGTCCCCTCGCCGGCCGCCTTACCGACCGCGTCGGCTCGCGTCCGCTGATGACCCTCGGCCTGGTGATCGTCGCCGCCGCCCTCGCGCTTCAGTCGCGGCTGACCGTGCACAGCGGCTACGGGTTGCTGCTACCCGGCTTCGTACTGATGGGTCTCGGGATGGGGATGGTCATGTCGCCGATGAGCACCGCCGCGATGAACTCCGTCGACCGGACCAAGGCCGGCGCGGCCTCCGGCCTGCTTTCGATGACCCGCATGGTCGGGAGCACGTTCGGCGTCGCGGTCATGGGCGCCCTCGTCGCGACGATCGGTCGCGCCAAGATCGACTCTGGCCTCCCCCACGTCCCCGCCGCGACACGGGCGGCTGTCGCCAACGCGCTCGGCAGCGGCGGCACGATCAGCGGACAGCACGCGCCGGCGCAGATCGTGTCGGTCGCCCGCGAGGCCTTCGTCTCGGCACTGTCCACCGGACTGACGGTCAGCGCCGCGGCGACCATCTTGGGTGCGGTCGTAGCCTGGAAGCTCATCGCCCCGCGGGTCAAGCAGCCGGCGCCCGCCGCGCCGGCCCAGCAAGCCGGCGAGGAGCAGCCCGCCGAAGTCAGCCTGGTCTGAGGGCCCCGCAACGGACGCTGAGAGCGTTCACAACTCTCCTCCTTCGGAGCGGGCCCCCTGACCGGCGATGCCTGATGCGCCTTCAGGGACCTACACCCGAGTAGCATCCGGGCCCCGACCTCGGTCGCGCGTTTCCGTGCGACCGCATCCCGACCGCAAGGAAGGTGCAGCACGAGTGGCCGTTGACTCCAGCCAAGTCGCACACGTCGAGACCGAGCCCGGCGAGCTCCCGCGGACGATGGCCGCCTGGGTGATCCGCGAGGAGCGCCAGGGCGAGCCGACCGAGGCCTTCCAGATCGAGGAGATCGAGGTGCCGGAGCCGGAGGCGTTCGAGGTGATCGTGCGGGTGATGGCCGCCGGCGTGAACTTCAACAACGTGTGGGCAGCGCTTGGCGAGCCGATCGGCGTGTGGCGTTACGGTGACCATCCGCGCTGGGGCCATCACATCGGCGGCTCGGACGCCTCGGGGGTCGTCTGGAAGGTCGGGCCCGGCGTGACCCGCTGGAAGCCCGGCGACGAGGTCGTGATCCACTGCAACCAGGCCTCCTACGAGGACCCCGAGGTGCACGGGCTCGACCCCCTGGCCGCCCCGAGTCAGCAGATCTGGGGCTACGAGACGACGTGGGGCTCGTTCGCCCAGTTCTGCAAGGTCCAGGCCCAGCAGCTGCTGCCCAAACCGGCCCACCTGGCCTGGGAGGAGGCCGCCGCCTACGGGCTCACGTACTTCACCGCCTACCGCATGTTGATCGACCGCTGCCACCTCCAGACGGGGCACCGTGTGCTGATCTGGGGCGCCGCCGGGGGACTCGGCGTGTTCGCCACCCAACTCTGCGCGCTGAGCGGGGCTGACGCCGTCGGCGTTGTCTCGAGCGAGGAGAAGGGCCAGCTGATCAAGCAACTCGGCGCCGTCGACTACATCAACCGCTCGGAGTTCTCGGGCATGATGCGCCAGGGCGACGAGACCGCCGACGAGGAGCGGACCCGGTTCAAGGAGTCGCGACGCTTCTGCAAGGCGGTCGAGGCGATCCTCGGCGAGCCGCCCGACATCGTCTTCGAGCACGTCGGCAAGGCCACGTTCCCGACCTCGGTGCTCGTGGTCAGACCGTTCGGCAAGGTCGTGATCTGCGGGGCCACTTCGGGCTACCAGCTGGACTTCGACGTTCGCTACCTGTGGATGCGCCAGAAGGAGATCATCGGCTCGCACTTCGCCAACGCCTGGGAGGCGACCAAGGCCAACCAGCTGATCGAGGAGTCGAAGGTGCGCCCGGTGCTGTGGCAGACGATGGGCTTCGAGAAGGTGGCCGAGGCGCACCAGCTGCTGCGCGACAACCAGCACCTCGGCAAGATCGCGATCCTGGTCGGCGCCACCGAGGAGGGTCAGGGCAAGACGGGCGAGGGCCCCGGCGCGATTCGAGCCGAGGTGGGTGCCTGATGGCCGGCGGCGTGGTGCACATCGACTGGTACTGCACGGTGCTCCGCAAGGACGTATTCGCGGCCGAGGTCGCGTACGTGGCCCCGCTGGCGCTGCGCTACGGGGCGACGCAGTACTCGGTCCACCGCTCCCGCGATGACCGCTACAAAATCCAGCAGATGGCCTGGTTCGAGACCAAGCAGGACTGGTATCGCTACTGGGAAGGGCTCGAGATGATGGAGTTCCGCCGCCGGAACATGGGCCACTACCAGATCCCCATCAACTACGTGTGGCACGACGAGCTGGTGGCCGGCGCACTCGGCCCTGAAGTCCCAACCCAGCCCGAGCCAGAGCCCGAGCCGGTCGCCCCGGCGCCGCCCGCAGTGGCCTGAGACCGGAGCGGAAGCCGGCGCGAAGTCCTATCCTTCGCTGACGTGACACGCGCACATAAGGTCGTCAACCTGATCGGCGTACCGCTCCCCCTGGTGGGCGTCCTCGCCGCCGTCGTGTTGCTCTGGAATCGTGCGATCGGGCCACTCGAGCTGGGGCTGCTCGTCGGGCTGTACGTGTTGACCGCGCTCGGCGTGACGCTGGGCTACCACCGCATGTTCACCCACCGCGCCTTCGAGTCGAGCCGCACGTTCCGGGCGATCATCGCCATCCTCGGCTCGATGGCCGTTCAGGGCTCGGTCATCACCTGGGTGGCCGATCACCGCAAGCACCACACGTTCACCGACCAGGAGGGCGACCCGCACTCACCCCACCTGGCCGGCCCGGGCTTCTGGGGCGCGGTCAAGGGCCTCTGGCACGCTCACGTGGGCTGGCTGTTCGAGTCCGTCGGCACCGCCGAGCGAGAGCGGTTCGCCGCCGATTTGCTCAAGGATCGCGTGTTGCGGGTGGTCGACAAGCTGTTCTTCGTGTGGGTGGTGCTCGGCTTAGCGATCCCGTTCGCGCTCGGCTGGCTCGTCGGCGGGGGCATCGGCGCCGCGCTCACCGCGCTCCTTTGGGGCGGATTCGTGCGCGTGTTCCTGCTGCACCACGTCACGTGGTCGATCAACTCGGTCTGTCACTTTTTCGGTCGCGTCAGGTTCGACGTCGAGGACGAGTCGCGCAACGTGTTCTGGCTGGCGCCGCTCTCCATGGGCGAGGCCTGGCACCACAACCACCACGCGTTCCCCACCTCCGCCTTCCACGGGCTGAGCCCCTGGGAGCGAGTAGCCGATCCCACCGGCCTGCTGATCTCCGTGCTCGAGAAGCTCGGCATCGTCTGGAACGTCGTGCGGATCAGCCCCGAGCGCCAGAAGGCCAAGGCCCTCCCCCGCGGCGGCTAGCCGGCCTCGAGCGGCGCCATGGTCAGGCCGGCGCTGTTCAGCTGCTCCCAGTACTGCTCGGCCTCGTCGCGCGGGCCGGTCCAGACGATGGCCAGCCCGGTCTTGTGGATCTGGTCGGCCAGCCGGTAGCCCTGGGCCAGGCTTACCCCCGGGACAACTCGCGAGAGAGTCTCGGCGACGTGATCGAACGTGTTGTGCTCGTCGTTGAGGACGACAACACGCCAAAGCTCGCCCAAGCCGCTGCCGGGGCCGCCTACACGCGGCAGCTCAACCGTCTGCGACATCCGGCCCAGCATAGCTCCGCCGCCCGTTCAGGAGGAGCTGACCGCCTCGGTCCGCTTGCGCCAGTAGCGGTCGAGACCGGCGTACAACTGCTCGGGCGGCGCGGCTTGCTCGTAGGCCGCGGCCGCGTCCGGATCGACGTGCTTGGCGATCTCGTCCCGCACGCCGGCCACGAACCCCTCGAGGTCCTGATCGCGAGCGCGCCCCGCCCAGTCGTCCAGCCGTGCCGAGAGCTCGGACAGCTGGGCCTCCACGTCCTCGCCCACCCCGAAGTGAGTCATCACCAGCCGTCGCGGCTTCCAGCTCGTGATCAGCTCAATCGAGGCATGCCATTTCTCGACGTCGATGTCGGGCGGCGGGCTGGGCGGGACGGTCAGCGGCGCGCCGGCGATCCGCACGCCGCCGACGTCGCCCACGAACGCGGTTCCGTCGTGCAGGAACGAGACGTGGTGCGACGCGTGGCCCGGCGTGTAGGCCACGTCGAACTCGCCGTCGAACAAGCGCTCACCGCCCTTCAGCACCCGGACGTTCTTCTCCGGGACGGGAACCATCTCACCCCACAACCGGTCCATGTCCTCGCCGTAGAGCTGGCGGGCGCTCTCCAGCAGCCGATCCGGGCTGATCATGTGGCGCGCTCCTCGCTCGTGGACGTATACCTCGAGATCAGGCCAGCGCTCCACGAGCGACCCGCTGGCCCCGGCGTGATCGAGGTGGATGTGGGTGAGCAGCAGGGCGCGGGGCCGTTCGCCGCCCAGGCCTTCGAGCAGGGTGTCGAGGCAGGAAGTCGGTCCCGGGTCGATCACCACGTCGCCGACGACCCACGCCCCGATCACGTGGGGGCGCCCGAGGTGCATCACGTCGATGAGCCGCATCCCTGCCATGCCCGCGCCCGCGCTACCGCTCGCTGCCCTCGTCCTCCTCGCCCAGGGCGAGCTCGGGCGGCTCCGCGAGCTCGGCCGGCTCGACGACCGGCAGGATCGCGGTGGGCTCGGCCTCCGCGCCGGGCTCGTCGCCCGCGCCGATCTCCGATGCCGGCCCCTCGGACTCGATCGCCCCCGGCTCCGGCGGCACGGCCTCGATTCCCGGCGGTGGCGCGGCATCGGATCCCGGCAGCACGTCGGTTGCGCCCTCGGCATCGGGCGGGAACCGGTCGGCGGCCGAATCGGTCAGCGTGAGCAGCTCGCGAGCCAGCTCGCGGGTGTCCTCAACGATGCGGTGACGCTCGGCCCAGATCCGGTCGGTCTCGGCGTCCAGCTCGCGGACGCGATCCTCTGCCCGCTGGATGATCTGTGCTGCCTCCTGCCGGGCCGTCTCCAGCCTGTCCTCAGCCTCGCTGCGCGACTGGGTGGTGATCCGGGAGCCCGTGTCGTGGGCGCGCTGGAGGATGCCCGATACCTCCTCCCCCACCCGCTCGAGCGCGCGGCGGACCGCCGCGTCGGGCGAGCGGGTGGCTTGCAGCTCGGCCACCAGCTGACCGGTCCGCTCGACGTAGGCGTCGACCGAATCCCGGTCGTAGCCGCGCAGGACGACGGGAAACTCGACCTCGGCCACGATCGGCACCGGATCGTCGGGCAGGGTGGCCAGTGGCGCGGTGATCTCCTGCATCAGCGCGTGTTCTGTGGAGGCTGAGCTTTGATCGGGCATGCCTCGGACCTTACCGACTGATCCACCCGAGCCAGCACCGACTCATCCACCCGGCCCGACTGATCGCCGCAGCCCAGTACCGACCGATCGACCCAGGCCTGCCCCATACAATCCGGCCTCATGTCGGAGACGCCCTCTCCCCGCCTGCCCGAGCCCGACCGGCCGTGGATGATGCGGACCTACGCGGGTCACTCGGACGCCAAGCGCTCCAACGAGCTGTACCGGCGCAACCTCGAGAAGGGTCAGACGGGCCTGTCGATCGCCTTCGACCTGCCCACCCAGACCGGCTACGACCCCGACCACGAGCTCGCGAGAGGCGAGGTCGGCAAGGTCGGGGTATCGATCGCCCAAGAGGGCGACATGGCCACGCTGCTCGAGGGCATCCCGCTCGATCAGATGAACACCTCGATGACCATCAACGCGACGGCGGCCTGGCTGCTGGCCCTCTACGTCGTCGCCGCCGGCGCCCAGGGCGTCTCCGAGGACAAGCTCCAGGGCACCACGCAGAACGACATCCTCAAGGAGTACCTGAGCCGCGGCACGTACGCATTCCCCCCCGGCCCGAGCATGCGGCTGATCGCCGACACGATCGCCTACACGGTCGAGCACATCCCCAAGTGGAACCCGATCAACATCTGCTCCTATCACCTACAGGAGGCCGGAGCCACGCCCGTGCAGGAGATCGCGTTCACGATGAGCAACGCGATCGCCGTCCTGGATGCCGTCCGCGAGCGCGTTCCCCAGGAGCTCATGGGCAGCGTGTTCGGCCGCATCTCCTTCTTCGTCAACGCCGGCGTACGGTTCATCGAGGAGCACGCCAAGCTCCGGGCCATGGCCGTGCTGTGGGACGAGCTCGGCCGCGAGCGCTACGGGGTCGAGGAGGAGAAGCACCGCCGCCTGCGCTACGGCGTGCAGGTCAACTCGCTCGGCCTGACCGAAGCCCAACCCGAGAACAACGTCTACCGGATCGCGCTCGAGGCGCTGGCGGTCACGCTGGGGCGGGGCGCCCGTGCCCGAGCGATCCAGCTGCCCGCCTGGAACGAGGCGCTCGGCCTGCCCCGGCCCTGGGACCAGCAATGGTCACTCCGGCTTCAGCAGATCCTCGCCTACGAGACCGACCTGCTCGAGTACCCGGACATCTTCGAAGGCTCGAAGGTGATGGACGGGCTCGTCGCCGAACTGCTCGAGGGCGCCCGCACCGAGATGCATAGAGTGGGCGAGCTGGGTGGTGCCGTCGAGGCCGTGGACTACATGAAGGCGGCGCTGGTCGAGTCGCATCGCAAACGCTGGCAGCGGATCGAATCCGGCGAGCAGATCGCGGTCGGGATGAACAAGTTCACGTCCACCGAGCCCTCGCCGCTCACCGCGGACGCCGACGGCGGGATCCTGGTCGTCGATCCCGAGGTCGAGGCCGAGCAGCGCGCCGCCGTCGAGCGCTGGCGGGCCGAGCGGGACCAGACAGGGGTGGACCAAGCCCTGCGAGAGCTCGCCCGCGTCGCGCGCGAGGACGCCGAGAACATCATGCCGGCGACGATCGCCGCCGCCCGCGCCGGCGTCACCACCGGCGAGTGGTCCCAGACCCTGCGCGAGGCGTTCGGCGAGTACCGCGCTCCCACGGGGGTCGGCGAGGCGGCGGCTCCCGCGAGCGAGGATGTGTCAGAGCTTCGGGTCGAGGTCGAACGGCTCAGCGATTCACTGGGACGGCGCCTCAAGTTCCTCGTCGGCAAGCCCGGCCTGGATGGCCATTCCAACGGTGCCGAGCAAATCGCCGTCCGCGCCCGCGACGCCGGCATGGACGTGGTCTACGAGGGCATCCGCCTCACCCCGACCCAGATCGCCAACTCCGCGGCCCAGGAGGGCGTGCACGTGATCGGCCTATCGATCCTGTCCGGCTCGCATCGCGAGCTGATCCCCTCGGTCATCGACGCCCTGAGCGAGGCCGGCGTGGAGGACGTGCCGGTGGTGGTCGGCGGGATCATCCCCGAGGCCGATGCGGAGGCGTTGCGCCAAGCCGGCATCGCCGCCGTCTACACGCCCAAGGACTGGAACCTGAACGGGATGATGCGCGACATCATCGAGCTCGTCGCCGAGCGGCACGGGATCAAGACGGCCGTCGGGGCTTGACCCAGCGCGCCCAGGCAAGCGGCCGCGACCTCGGGGCAAGGCTCCGCGCGCGCGACCTGAGCGCCGCGCCCGCCACGCTCAACCTGCTCGAGAGTCGCGCCCCGGACGCCCGGGTCCAGGCCGAAGAGCTGCTCGCCGGGGTCTCGCCGGCGGCGCTGGGCGGCGAGGCGCCGGGGCACATCGTGGGGGTCACCGGACCACCGGGCGTCGGCAAGTCCTCGCTGCTCAGCCGGCTGGTGGCCGAGTGGCGCGAGCGAGACCGCTCGGTCGCGGTGCTGGCCGTCGATCCGAGCTCGCGCCGATCGGGGGGGTCGCTGCTGGGCGACCGCGCGCGGATCGACGTGGACCCCCGCGACCGCCAGGTTTTCGTCCGCTCGACGGCCGCCGGGGACCGGCTCGGCGGCCTGGCGCCGGCCACGCGCAGCGCCGCCGCCGCGCTGGCCGCCGCGTTCGACGTGGTGGTCATCGAGACCGTCGGGGTCGGTCAGTCCGAGGTCGAGGTGGCCGACGTGGCCGACACGGTGGCGGTGGTCCTACAGCCCGCCTCGGGCGACGTGCTCCAGTTCCTCAAGGCCGGGATCATGGAGGTGCCCGACGTGGTCGTGCTGACCAAGGCCGACCTAGAGGGCCCCGCCCGCCGCGCGCTGGCCGACCTCCAGGCGGCGCTTACGACGGTGGGCGCACCGGACACGAAGCTCTGCCCGGTCTCATCGGTGCCCCCGCCGACCGGCATCTCCGAGCTGGCCGACGCGCTCGACGCCCACCGGGCGGGCTTGGACGTGACCGCGCGCCGGCTGCACGCCCGCCGCCGGCACGTGCTCGACGAGTTCACCGCAGAGCACGGGAAGCGCGGGCTGCGCGCGCTCGGGGGGCGCCTGGCGGCCGAACGCTGGCTCGCCGAGCAGGACCCCACCCTGGACGTGGGCGCACTCGAGCGAACACTCGAGGCGCGCGCGCCGGAGAGCGGGCGGCGATGAGGGGCGTACGCCGGCGTTTCGCCGTGTCCGGACCGCGCCGGATCGTGCTCCCGGGCGACCCCCTGGTGGAGGGCGAGACCGCACTGCGGGCCTGGCGAGACTCCGATCTCGAGCCGCTCGTGATCGCCTGCCAGGATCCCGAGATCTCGCGCTGGACGCGCGTCCCGTATCCGTACGGCAGCGCGGACGCCAAGGCGTACCTGCTCCAGCGCCACGACAGCCTGCACGCCGGGATCGCCGCACCGTTTGCGATCGTCCGGGCGGCCGATCGCGACCACCTCCTCGGGTCGATCTCGCTGATGCGGTTCTCCTGGCAGGACGCCCGGGCCGAGGTCGGCTATTGGCTGGCCAAGGACGCGCGCGGGCAGGGACATGTCACCCGCGCCGTGCGTCTCCTCACCGCATGGGGGTTCCGCAGCCTGGCATTGCAGCGCATCGACCTGCTGGCCGCCACCGAGAACCCGGCCTCCCAGCGCGTGGCCGAGCGCTGCGGTTTCACACGGGAGGCCCTGCTGCGCTCCTACCTGCAGGCCAAGGAGGGTCGCCAGGACATGGTGGCCTACGGCCTGCTGGCGACCGACCCTTAGCCCGACCACGGCTCGCGCTCGAGCGCGGCCACGAACTCGGCGCGGTCGTGCACGGGCTCGCCGTGGGCCACGATCACGTGCTCGAACGGCAGCTCCAGCATGGCGCGCAGGGTGGGCAGCGTGCGCCGCTCGTGCCACTGACTCGCCCACACGCGCAACTCGCCGCCCGGCGCGGTCAGCGCGTCGGCGAACACGAGCGCGCGCTGGTCGGGCAGGTAGAGAGGCGTCTCCATCCTCCCACGGCCGTCGTCGAGCGCCTGGAGCCCGCCCGGCAGCTGATCACCCGGCTGGACCGGCTCGAGCTCTGTGCGCGGAGCGTCGCCGCGCCAGAACAGGAACGGTCCGTAGGCCCGCGCGCCATACCAGCGCACGAACAGGTCGACGTCGCGCACGTGGTCTGGCTTGAGGATCACCACCACCTCGGGCGCCAGCGCCTCCAGCCGGTCCCATGCCTCGCGCGCCGACGGCGGCGGCGCCAACGGGTCCAGCACCAGCGTGACGCCGCGCGACTGCACCGCCACCGACGTCACCTCCGGCTCCCAGTCGTAACCCTCTCGCCAATCGGGATGGGGCTGGCGCCACAACCAGAGCCCCGGCGCCACGTCGCGGATTTCGACGTTCACGTCAACCCAGGCTATCCGCGGCCCCCCGCCACTCCATCCGCGACCCCCGGCCGGCGAGCGCTTGGGAAGAA
This sequence comes from uncultured Solirubrobacterales bacterium, assembly GCA_963834625.1. Classification (GTDB taxonomy): domain Bacteria; phylum Actinomycetota; class Thermoleophilia; order Solirubrobacterales; family Solirubrobacteraceae; genus Palsa-465. The sequence continues at coordinate 55,210 of CAWICM010000005.1, forward strand.
ACTTCAACATAGTCATAGTTTCTTCCCAAGCGCTAGGGAAGCGGCGCTGTCGGCTAGGCTCTGTAGTTCGATGGCGTTCGAACCACTCAAGGACGGTCACGGTCGCCTGATCGGCGATCTGCGCGTGTCGGTCACAGACCGCTGCAACTTCCGCTGCCAGTACTGCATGCCGGCCGATGGCCTGCCCTGGCTCGACCGCGAGGCGATCCTCACCTTCGAGGAGATCGCCCGGCTGGTCGAGCTGTTCGCGGCGATGGGCGTGCACGACGTGCGGCTGACCGGAGGCGAGCCACTGGTCCGCCGCGACTTCCCCCGCCTGGCCGCGATGCTCGCCACGATCGAGGACGTCCACGACCTGAGCGTCACGACCAACGGCTACCTGCTCGAGCGCGATGCCGAGGCTCTGGTGGCCGCCGGCATCAACCGCTTCAACGTGTCGGTCGACTCGCTCCAGCGCGACCGCTTCTTCGAGCTCACCCGTCGAGACGCCCTCCCCCAGGTCCTCCGCGGCCTGGAAAAGCTCGCCGAGTTCCCCGACGCCCACCCGATCAAGATCAACGCGGTGGCCATGCGCGACTTCACCGAGGAGGAGGCGATCCCGTTCGCCGAGTTCGCGCGCCGCACGCCGTACCAGGTGCGCTTCATCGAGTTCATGCCGCTCGACGCGGACCATGCCTGGACGGCCGACCAGGTGCTGACCGGCGCGGAGATCCGCGCCGTCATCGGCGCCGTCTACCCGCTGGAACTCGAGCCTCGCGAACCGCATTCCACCGCCCGGGTCTACCGGTTCAAGGACGGTCAGGGCAAGATCGGCTTCATCGACCCCGTGTCCGAGCCGTTCTGCGGCGACTGCAACCGAGTGCGCCTGACCGCCGATGGGCGCCTGCGCACCTGCCTGTTCTCGCTGAACGAGACCGACCTGCGGACCCCGATCCGGGAGGGCGCCGGCGACGACGACCTCGAGGAGATCATCCGCGAGGCGGTGTGGCGCAAGGAGCTCAAGCACCACGTCGGCGAGCCCGGGTTCATCCAGCCGGCGCGCAGCATGTCCGCCATCGGCGGCTGACGCGCGCCGCCGGTCTCTGCCACCGAAAAGAGGCGAGATCGGAGCGGCACGGCCCGCGGGCTGGACGGGCGTCCGGCGTCGCGCCCTGGCCGTCAAGGCGACAGCGAAAGCTCCCGATGTCAGTCCGATGGGCCAGATCCTCCCCCGCCTGCCCGTCGTCGGCGTGTTGGCGCGCGCCGCGGTGATCCCGATCGCATTGTTGTTCTTTGCCGGGATGCACATGGTGATGTTCGCTCCGGTGGTCCACATCGTCGTGGTCGGCACCGCGGGCGCACTCGCCGCAACCGCCTCGGTCGCGATGTCGATCGTCGCCGCCCGTCGCAATGACGGTCGCGCCGTCTGGCTCGGCATGGCCTTTTCGGTCGCCGCCACGTTGCTCCTCATCCACGCCCTGGCCACGCCCGGGATCCTCTTGCCCGCCAACGGCGTCGTGCAGATCGCCGGCGCGCTCAACATGCCCGTCGGCGGGTCGATCTTGGCCGCCTCGGCGCTGCCCGTTCTGCGCCGTCCCCGGCGCGTCCGCCTCCTGTTGGGCGTCCAGTTCGGGGTGGTGGCGCTGCTGGCCATCGCTGGTGCGGTTGCGCTCGCGGAGCGCACGACTGATCACGGCTCGTGCCAAACCCGTCGGGCCTCGAAGCCAAGGCGCTGTTCGGGGTCGGCGTGATTCCGCTCGGGCTGGTGGCGTGGCGAGCCGCCCGGACGTACCTGCTGACCCGCCGGGCCTCGGATCTGATCGTCGCCGAAGGCGTCGTGTGGCTCATCGCCGCCCAGTACGGGCTGCTGAACTTCACGATGATGGACGGCGCCTGGTGGGCCGCGCATGTGCTCGAGGTGGCGGGCATCGGAATGGTTGGGATCCCAGCGGCGCTCGATCTCCGACACGCCGTGGCGTCTCGCCCCTGGTCGGCGACCTCCGCGCCGGCGACTCTGGTCGAGCACGAGGAGGCGTTCCTGGGCGGGCGAGTCCGGGCCGTACTGGTCCGGCTCGGTGAGAAGGATCCGTCGACCGAAGGGCACACGCGCCGCGTCGCCAAGCTCGCGGTGGCGATTGGCGAGCATCTCGGCTTGCCTGAGCGCCGTCTTCGCCAGCTCGCGCTCGGCGGCCTGCTGCACGATGTCGGCAAGCTGTCGGTGCCCAACGAGATCCTGAACAAGCCGGGCCGTCTGACCGATGAGGAGTTCGCCGAGATCCGGCGCCATCCCGGCGCCGGCCGCGAACTCCTGAGCGAGCTCGGCGGTTTCCCGCCACTCGTCCTGGAGCTCGTCGAGAGCCATCACGAGCGGCTCGACGGCCGCGGCTACCCAAACGGCCATCCCGCGGGCGAGCTCGACCTCGCTGTCCGCATCCTCACGGTCGCCGACGTATACGACGCGCTGACCGCCGACCGTGTCTACCGTGAGGCGTGGCCGGTCGAGCGCGCGCTTGCCCTGCTCGAGGAAGAGATCGGTAGCGCGTTCGACGCTGCCTGCGTACACGCACTTGCGGCGCTCGTAGCGCTCGAGCAACCCGAGCCCAGCCCGCCTCTGTCTGTCGTCGATCCTGGCCCAACGCCGCACCAAGGTCCCCCGGTCCGCGCGCTCGGGGAAGCCGCCGCGTAGCCCGGATCTCGCCTTAACGCTTTCGCAAGACTCGCTCAGCATCATCTGAGGCGCAGATGCTGCTGCTGATGCTGTTCGCCCTGATCGCCGGCGCGGGGACGGCCATCACGCCGTGCGTCCTGCCGGTAGTGCCCGCGCTGTTGGCCTCGAGCGCCACCGGCGGCCGCCGACGCCCGGTCGGGATCGTGATCGGGCTCGGAGCGACGTTCACGATCGCGATCGTGCTGCTGGCCGAGCTGGTCAAGGGCGTGGGCCTGGCGAGCGGGGCGGCGCGGACGCTTTCGATCGTGGTCTTGATCTTCTTCGGCATCGCGCTGCTGATCCCTGACCTATCGGCGCGGATCGAGGCGCCGTTGTCTCGGCTCGGCCGGTTCGGGCCGAAGAGCCGCGGCACCGGGTTCTGGTCGGGGCTCGGTGTGGGCGCCGCGCTCGGGTTCGTATGCGCGCCGTGCGCCGGGCCGATCTTGGCGGCGGTGACGTCCGTCAGCGCCTCGGGCGGCGCCAACGCCCGCGTGGTTCTTGTGGCGATCTCCTACTCGGTCGGCCTGAGCGTGGTGCTGCTCGTCTACGCGTTCGCCGGACGTGCGGTGATCGACCGGATCCGCCGCGTCGGACGTGGGAACACGATCAACTACGCGCTCGGCGCCGTGCTGCTGGCGACCGGCGTCCTGATGATCTTCAACGTCGACGTCCGCTTCGAGGAGGCGCTCGCCAAGGACACGAGCCTCCCGGCGATCCTCGTCGATCCGACGAGATCGCTCGAGAACTCAAGCGCCGTGCAGAAGCGGCTCGCGTCGCTCCGGCCGACGTCCCGGTTCGTCACCGCGCAAAAGGAGGCGTCGGCGAAGCCGGTCCCCACTGCCGCCGAGCGCGAGGTCGCGATCCCTGGCGTCCAGACGCCGTCCCTGAAAGACCTGGGAACCGCTCCTGAGTTCACCGACAATCAGGACTGGTTCAACACCCCCGGCGACAAGCCGCTGACGCTCGCCGGGCTCCGTGGTCACGTCGTCCTGGTCGACTTCTGGACGTACACGTGCATCAACTGCCTTCGCACGCTGCCGTTCCTGAAGGGGCTATACGCGCAGTACCACAAGTACGGTCTCGACATCGTCGGCGTCGAGACCCCCGAGTTCACCTTCGAGCAGGAGGCGAACAACGTCCGGCAGGCGGTCAGCTCGGATGGGATCACCTACCCCGTCGTCCAGGACAACAAGTACGGAACCTGGAACGCCTGGCAGAACGAGTACTGGCCGGCCGAGTACCTGATCGACGCCAAGGGACAGGTCAGGCACGTCCAATTCGGCGAGGGCGACTACAAGCAGGACGAGGCGGCGGTCCGGGCGCTGCTGGCCGATGCCGGCGCCAAGAGCCTGCCCGCGCCGATGACCGCCACCGCGATCATGGCATCGGCCGGACTGGGGACGCCGGAGACCTACCTCGACACCCAGCCGCGCCAGCAAGATTTCGCGACCAAGCTGTTCTCGGGCAATCGCGACTATCCGGGCGCATCGAGTCTCAGCCTCAACCAGTTCGCGCTCGAGGGCCCGTGGAATGCCTCATCGGAGTCGATCACGGCCGAGGGGGCGGGAGCCTCGATCAGCGGGGCCGTCCAGGCGGCCAAGGTCTACCTGGTGCTGACCTCGTCCGGCAACGTCCCCCGTCAGGGTCGCGTCCTGCTCGACGGCAAGCCGATCCCGAACGCGCACGCCGGCGCGGACGTCAAGAACGGCGTGTTCACGGTCACCGGTCAGCGGCTGTACTCGCTGATCTCGTTCCCCGACGCCCAGCAGTTCACCTTCACGGTGCAGCTGCCGCCCGGCGTCAGCGCCTACGACTTCACATTCGGCTAGGCCGTCTTCATGGTGGCCGTGAGATCGCCCAGGTCCTCGCGGGCATGGACGACGTGCTTGCCGACCAGACGGTTGATCAGGTGAGCCCAGGCCGCTGAAATCCTCAGCCCGCCGCTCATCGTCCCGGTCTTGCCGGACATGTGCGTCTTGGGCGACGCCATCGTGGCGATCAGGATGCGGTGGCCGTTGACCACCGCGGTCAGCTTCGCGATATGCCCGATGTGCGTGAGCCGGTAGCCGTGGACCACGACCTTCTTGGAGCCGTTGGTGTACTCGAGGCCGCCGCCCGTGTTCATCGTGCCCTGCATGCTCGGGACCCGCATCTTGCCCCCGACCATCGGCATGGTGAGCGAGCCGTCTCCGACCTTCATTGCACCGATCGGGGTCACGGTGATCCCTCGCGAGCGCAGGAACGTCGTGATCCGCGCGGAGGGCGTGACGGTGGCATGCCCACCTACGATGCGTTCGGTCTTCGCTTGGACCGGGACGGCGACGACGAGAGAGCACAGGCCGGCGGCGAGCACCCAGACGATCCCCTTCGTCATTCGGGACATTGGCAGCTCCTGGGACGGACGAACGATTGCGAGGCGGCGCCGAGCCTATCCGGACGCGCTGACGAGCGGGGACTTTCCGCGTCAGTACGGAGGCAGCGATGCCGTCCGGCGCTGGTCGAGCATCGCGGCCGCGAGAAGGAGGTCGTCGGGCGAGTCGACGTCGAACAGCTCCTCGGGATCGTCGACCTCGAGCCGAATCGGGTCGATCGCGGCCACGGCGTCCATCACGCGCCCCGTCCCCTCGCGTGCCGGCCCGGCCAGCAACTCGAGCGCCCTGGGCTGATAGCACCCGAGCAGTGGCTGTATCCGGTCCTGGGAGCAGGCCACCACGGCGGGCGCCCGCCCGGGGTCGGCCTTGACCAGCCGGCGGATCAGCTCGGGAGTGACGAACGGCAGATCGCCCGCGCACACCAGCACCGGCCGGCCGCCGGCCAGAGCGAGCGCCTGGGTGATCCCGACCAGGGGATGGCGGGGGCTCTCGGGCTCGATCCACACCGCCACGCCGGGAAGCGCCGGGAGCCTCGTGCCCGTCTTGGCCAGGATCGCCACGCGGCTCAGGACCTGCACGACGGCTTCCACCGGATAACAGATCAACGGCTTGCCCTGCAGCTCCACGATGGCCTTCTGGCCGCCGATGCGCAGGCCGCGACCGCCGGCCATGATCGCCCCGATCGGCTTAGATCGCAGCCGCATCAGACCCCTTGCCATGCACGCTCACACGGGGATCGTAGAATCAGAGCAATGGAGGGCTCAACCTCGGTTCGGAGTTGGCTCCGTTGCTACCGCTGCTGGTCTCAGAACCTCGAGGTCCAGGTTCACTACGAGGGCATCCATCGGATCGATCCCGAGACCGGCGAGCGCGGCGAGGTCGTCGACGAGATGCAGGAGGCGGTCGTCCAGTGCCTGGAGTGCATGCACGACCAGCCGCACCTCGGCTTCCACAACGGCCGCGTGGAGCCGATCGAGGACCGCTGGGAGCGGATGATCGCCGGGACCCCCTGGGTCGCTTCCTGCACGGTCACGGTCGACGCCGACGACGTGGAGACCTGCTCGGGCCCAGAGGCGGGCGACGCGCTGTCCTACGCCGCCTTCGGCGACCACGGGACGCGTGAGTTCTTCACCCACGTCCGCTTCCACAAGCACGACGACGACCGGATCGTCGTCCATCTCCTGGTCGAGCTCTACGCGCGTTCGGCCGAGGAGGCGACCGAGGTGCTCGAGGACGCCGCCCGCGGCACGCTGGCCATCACTTCGCTTGCCGAGGAATCGCGTCCGCCCGCATCGACAGGCGGCGGCGAGTCGCAGCACTGATCAAGGGCTGCGCCGGATGCGCAGCCGTGGAAATCGCGGGCGCGCGTGGAGCGGTGTCCCGGAAACTTGAAGCGGAACGCGCGCCCGCCTGGAGCCGGATGCGGTTTCCCAACCTTCCATCACGAGCAACGCCAGCGCCACCGGCACGGTCGCCGGCAGCTCGGAGATGAAAAAGAACAGCAGGTCGAAAACGCCGGCGATGGCGAAGGTCAGCAGCGCGGCCTGCCACTGCCGGCGCCACCGCGCGGCGAGCACGGCTCCCAGCAGCGCGGCCACGAACAGGTCGCCGTAGCCCATCGAGACCGTCCCGAAGAGCTCCGCCTGGAGCTGGGGAAGCCCGGCCGGGGGATGCGCAGCGACCAGCGCCGCGTTCGGCGACTGGAGCAGGTCCGAGATGACCAGCCAGACGTCGGCCGCGGCCATCAGCACGATCCCGGCCTTGAGCCAGCTCGGCGGGGTGACCGCCGACAGGAGCACGCCCAGCGTCACGCAACTCAAAGCCGAGAGCAGCGCGCCGGCCCCCTCGCCGAGGAGCGAGCTCTTGTCGAGCCAGGCGAGCAGGAACAGCGGGATCGCGAGCAGCGCGGCGGGCGCCCGCGACCCACGCATCGCCCACCCGAGCGCGACCGCGGCGAGGATCGGCACCGCGACAAGCGCCAGATCGGTGAGCGCGGTCGCGGTGTCCGACACGTAGCGGATCGCGAAGATCACCACCACGATCGAGCCGATCGGCACGAGCGCCCATCCCCGCCCGCGGAATCGCTCCATCCACGCCGGCCGCGTCACCGGCCGTGGCGCAGCCACCACCGCGGCCTGCAGCGCGAGCAGACCGGCGTCCGACGGTATGAACGGCAGGGCCACGCCGATGAGGGTACGTGGCCGCTATGAGAGGCGACGAAGAAGCCCTAGGCGCCGAGCCGGCGCTCGAGCCCCTGTAGCTGCGCTCGCAGCTCCTTCGGGAGCTTGTCGCCGAACTTCCCGTAGTGCTCGTGCATCTGCGGAAGCTGCTCGATCCAGGCGTCGTGGTCGACCTCGAGCAGCTTCTCGACGGCCTCGCGCTCGATGTCGAGCCCGGATGTGTCGATGCCGCCCTCGCCGACCGGCGGGACCAACCCGATCGCGGTCTCGTTCGCCTCCGCGTTGCCTTCGAGCCGACGGAAGATCCAGGCCAGCGGGCGGCAGTTCTCGCCGAATCCCGGCCAAAGGAACTTGCCGTCGTCATCCTTGCGGAACCAGTTGACGTAGAAGATCCGCGGGAGCTCGGCGCCTTCGCGGCGGCCGACCTCGAGCCAGTGAGCGAAGTAGTCGGCCATGTTGTAGCCGCAGAACGGCAGCATCGCCATCGGGTCGAAGCGCAACTCGCCGACGTTGCCGGTGGCCGCCGCGGTCTTCTCCGAGGACATCGTTGACCCGAGGAACACGCCGTGCTCCCAGTCGCGGGCCTCGTACACGAGAGGCACGACGGTCGCGCGGCGGCCGCCGAAGAGCATCGCGTCGATCGGCACACCAGCGGGCGAATCCCACTGCGGATCGATTGACGGGCATTGGGCGATGCGCACGGTGAACCGCGCGTTGGGGTGCGCCGCCGGGTCATCCTCGTCCGGCGTCCACTCGTTGCCGCGCCAGTCGATCGCGTGCGCGGGCGGGTCGCCCATGCCCTCCCACCAGATGTCGCCGTCGTCGGTCTTGGCGCAGTTGGTGAACACGACGTCGTGCTCGAGCATGGTCAGCGCGTTGGGATTCGTCTTCTTGCTCGTCCCGGGCGCGACCCCGAAGAAGCCCGCCTCCGGGTTCACGGCGTACAGCCTGCCGTCCTTGCCGAACTTCATCCAGGCGATGTCGTCGCCGATCGTCTCGATTTTCCAGCCGGGCAGCGTCGGGATCATCATCGAGAGGTTGGTCTTGCCGCACGCGCTCGGGAACGCCCCCGCGATGTACTTGCTCTCGCCCTCGGGTGAGGTCATCTTGAGGATCAGCATGTGCTCGGCGAGCCAGCCCTCGTCGCGGGCCATCACCGAGGCGATCCGCAGCGCGAAGCACTTCTTGCCGAGCAACGCGTTGCCGCCGTATCCGGATCCGTACGACCAGATCTCGCGGGTGTCGGGGAAGTGCACGATGTACTTGTTGTCCGCGTTGCAGGGCCATGGGACGTCCTGCTGACCCTCGACCAGAGGAGCTCCGACCGAGTGCAGGCACGGCACGAAGTCCCCGTCCTCGCCGAGTGCGTCCAGTGCCTCCTGTCCCATCCGGGTCATGATCCGCATCGAGGCGGCGACGTAGGCCGAGTCCGTGAGCTGGACGCCGATGAAGGAGATCGGGGACCCGATCGGCCCCATCGAGAACGGCACGACGTACATCGTGCGGCCGCGCATCGCGCCCCGGAACAACTCGGTGAGCGCCTGGCGCATCTCCTCGGGATCGGTCCAGTTGTTCGTCGGCCCAGCGTCTTCCTCGTGCTCGGAGCAGATGAACGTCCGGTCCTCGACCCGAGCCACGTCGGCGGGGTCTGACAGCGCCAGGTAGGAGTTCGGTCGCTTGTCGTCCGACAGACGCTCGAACGTCCCCGCCGCAATCAGCGTCTGGGCCAGTTGGTCGTACTCCTCGTCGGACCCGTCGCACCAGCGGATGTCGTCGGGCTGGGTCAGCGCCGCGATCTCCTCTACCCAGTCGTTCAGACGGGGATGGCTGGAGCTGGCTTGGTGCGTCGGAGCAGTATGGGCCATGGGGTTTCAGCGACTCCTAAGGTCTCGGGGGGTCTTCAAGCCTACCCGGGCCACGGCGAATATGACCCGCTGATAGCCGAAATCCGGTTCGGACTATTACCTACTCGACGTTCGATTCCGCGGACTGCGTACGGGTGCTCTGATCCCCGGAATTCCGCCTGGGAACCAGCACCAGCCGCTTGAACTCAGCCACCAGAACCCCGTCCTGGTTGAGCACGCGTGTATGCACCCTGACCGTCCCCCGATCGGGTTTGGACTGCGAAGGACGCACCTCGAGCACCTCGGACTCACAGAACAGCGTGTCGCCGTGAAACACCGGAGCTGGATGCTTGAGCTCCTCGGTGGCGAGGTTCGCGATCGCCTTGCCGCTCACGTCCGACACGCTCATCCCGAGGGCCAGCGAGTACACCAGCGGGCCCACCACGACGTTACGTCCCTGCTGGGATTGGGCGGCGTACACGTCGTTGATGTGCAGGGGGTGGTGGTTCATGGTGATGAGGCAGAACAGGTGGTCGTCGGCCTCGGTGACCGTCTTGGCCGGCCAGTGCTTGTAGACGGCGCCCACCTCGAACTCCTCCAGGTAGCGTCCATACGGATGGGCGCCGCTTGCCTCACGTGTCGTCTGATCAGTGTCGACTTGGTTCATGCGACGGGAGAATGTCAGTACCTAGCCGCGCATGCGCCGCCCTCCAACCCCCAACCCAACTAATCTGCCGCCTCATGCGAAACCCCCGTGACTTCGGAAAACCCCTTGCCATCGGCGCCCCTCAGCCGGTGCTCGAGATCCCGTTCAAGCCCTCGAGGATGATCCACTTCCTCGACTTCTCCAACGAGAAGATGGTGGCCAAGGCGCCCGACATCGCCCCGACCGTCGACATCTTGCTGGGCAACCTCGAGGATGCGGTGCCGGTCGACCGCAAGGAAGCCGCGCGCGCGGGTCTGGTGCGCGTCGGCAAGGAGATGGAGCTCGGCGAGACCCAGCTCTGGACGCGGGTCAACAGCCTGGAGTCACCCTGGGTGCTCGACGACATCACCACGGTGGTGAGTGAGATCGGTCACAAACTCGACGTGATGATGATCCCCAAGGTCGAGGGGGCGTGGGACATCCATTACGTCGACCGGCTCCTGGCCCAGCTCGAGGCCAAGGCCGAGCTCGAGCGCCCGATCCTGATCCACGCCATCCTCGAGACCGGCCTCGGCGTGGTCAACCTCGAGGAGATCGCCACCGCCAGCCCGCGCATGCAGGGCATGAGCTTCGGTCCGGCCGACCTGGCCGCGTCGCGGCGCATGAAGACCACCCGGGTGGGCGGCGGTCATCCGGGCTATCGCGTGATCAACGACCCCAACCCGCACAACCCCGAGGGCCACCGTGACACCGCCCAGCAGGATCCCTGGCATTACTCGATCGGGCGCATGGTCGACGCGTGCACGTCGGCCGGGCTGCTCCCGTTCTACGGCCCCTTCGGGGACATCCGCGACGTGCAGGGTTGCGAGACCCAATTCCGCGCCGCCTTCCTTCTTGGGTGCGTCGGCGCCTGGTCGCTGCACCCGGCCCAGATCGACATCGCCAAGAAGGTGTTCAGCCCGGATCCCGAGGAGGTCAAGTTCGCCAAGAAGGTGCTCGAGGCGATTCCCGACGGACGCGGCGTCCACATGATCGACGGCAAGATGCAGGACGATGCGACCTGGAAGCAGTGCCAGGTGATGGTGACCCTGGCCGAGATGCTCGCGAGCAAGGATCCGGAACTGGCCGCCGAATACGGGTTCGAGCCCGCGGCGGCGGCGTAGCGGAACGACCTGATGCGCATCTCTGCCAAAGCGGACTACGCGGTGCGGGCAGCGGTCGAGCTGGCCGCCGCTCCGGACGACAAGCCGGTCAAGGCCGAGCGCATCGCCACCGCCCAGGACATCCCGCTGAACTTCCTGGAGAACATCCTCGGCGAGCTGCGCCACGCCGGCATCGTGCGCAGCCATCGGGGGGCCGAGGGTGGCTTCCGCCTGGCCAAGCCCCCGGACCAGCTGACGGTGGCCGACGTCATACGCGCGGTCGAAGGTCCGCTGGCCAGCGTGCGGGGCGGCCCACCCGAGGACGCCGCCTACCCGGGCGCCGCCACCGCGCTCCCCCGCGTGTGGATCGCGGTCCGGGCCAACCTGCGCAAGGTGGTCGAGCACGTCACGCTGGCCGATGTGGCCGGCGGCAAGCTGCCCGCCGCGATCGACCGGCTGGCCGAGGACCCGGAGGCCTGGATCACTCGATGACCGCAGCCGCGCTCACGCGGTGAGCGCAGCGGCTCTCACGCGGTGAGCGCGGTCTCCTCGCCGGCGACGGCCGCGTCGGCGGGATCGCCGGACACGGCGGCGCGCACGGGCGGACGGACAAAGACGATGTCACCATCGCTCAGCTCGAGCTCGTCGGCCTGAGCGCGGGTCAGCTGCACGCGCGCGGCCTCGCCGTCACTGAGTTCGAGCTCGACCCTCACCTCGAAGCCGAGGTGCACGACGCGCTTGACGATGGCCTCGATCAAGCCGGGGCCGGCGTTCACGGAGAGCGCGACGTCGTGGGGGCGCACCAGCTTGCCCTCCACCGTGCTGACCGGGCCCAGGAAGCCCATCACGAATGGGCTGGCCGGCCGGTCGTAGACCTCGCGCGGCGGGCCAACCTGCTCGATCCGCGCCTTATTCATCACCGCGATCGTGTCGGCGACCTCCATCGCCTCCTCCTGATCGTGGGTGACCAGCACGGTGGTGACGCCCTGCTCGTCGTGCAGGCGCCGAAGCCAGCGTCTGAGCTCCGCGCGCACGTTGGCATCGAGCGCGCCGAACGGCTCGTCGAGCAGCAGCACCTGCGGCTCCACGGCGAGCGCCCGCGCCAGCGCCATCCGCTGCCTCTGCCCGCCCGAGAGCTGATGGGGGCGTTGCTTGGCCCACTGCGTGAGCCCGACCAGTGCAAGAAGCTCCTCCACACGCGTGCGGATGTCGGGCGGCTTGCGCTTGCGGATCTTGAGGCCGAACGCGACGTTGTCGAACACCGTCATGTGGGCAAACGCGGCGTAGTGCTGGAACACGAAGCCGATCCCTCGATCCTGGGGGCGGGCTCTCGTCACGTCGCGACCGGCGATCCGCACGACGCCCTGGTCCGGCGCCTCCAGGCCGGCGATGATGCGCAGGAGCGTCGACTTGCCCGAGCCGCTCGGGCCGAGCAAGGCCGTGAGTGCCCCCTCGGGGACCTCGAGCGAGACGTCTTCGAGCGCGACGAACTCCCCGAACCGCTTGCCGATGCCTTCCACGTCGATCCTCATCGCGCTTCCTTTGTCCTCGAACCGAACATCGTCATGAGCAGCAGCACGGCGATCGATAGCACGGCCAGCTCGGTGGCCGCCGCGTACACGCTGGTCGTCACCTGGCCGCCGATCTGCTCGTCGCGCTGGTAGACCAGCAGCGGGAGCGTGAGCGTCGACCCGGCCACGTTCGAGGAGACGACCAGCACGGCCCCGATCTCGCCGAGCGCCCGGGCCGTGGTGAGGACCACGCCGTAGGCCACACCCCAGCGGATGCTGGGCAGCGTCACGCGCCAGAAGGTCTGCCAGGAGGAGGCGCCGAGCGTGGCCGCGGCCTGCTCCTGCTCGTCTCCCACCTCGGCCAGCACCGGCGCGACCTCGCGCACCACGAACGGCAGCGACACGAACACGGTGGCGATCACCATGCCGGGCACGGCGTAGATGATCCGGATCCCGTTGTTCAGGAATGCGTCCCCGAACCAGCCGCCCTGGCCGTAGACGAGCAGCAGAGCCAAGCCGATGATCACCGGCGAGACCACGAACGGCAGGTCGATGACCGCGTCGAGTATGGCCTTCGCGGCGCGCGGGGCCTTGCCGCGGGTCAGCACGAGTGCGGCGCCGACGCCGAAGACCGTGTTCAGCGGCACCGCGATCACCGCGATCAGCACCGACAGCCACAGCGCGCTGATCGCCGCCGGCGTGGTCATGAACGACCAGGCGGTGCCAAACCCATGCTCGAACGTCCGCCAGAACACCACGCCCACGGGCGCCAGCAGGAGCAGCGCCAGGTAGAGCAGCGCCACCGTGCGCAGGGACAGCGTGGTGCGGCGGCTAATGGCCAACCCGACCCCCGACCCTGCGGATGCCGAACAGCACGATCAGCGCAACCACCATCAGCAGCACCGACAGGGCCGCCGCCGACTGCTCGGAGCCGCTCTCGATGTCCGCATAGATGACGATCGAGGCGATCTGCACCTTGCCGGCGATGAGCGCCAGCGATCCGAACTCGCCGATCGAGCGGGCGAACGCGAGCGCGGCGCCCGAGAAGATCGCGGGGCGCAGCGCCGGCAGGACGATGCGGCGGAAGGTGGTGGCGTTGGAGGCGCCGAGGGAAGCGGACGCCTCCTCGACCTCATGGTCGAGCTCGATCAGCACCGGCTGGACCGACCGGACCACGAACGGCAGCGTCACGAACAGCAGAGCCACCAGCACCGCGGCGCGCGTGTAGGCGAGGTGGATCCCGACCGGGCTGCCCGGCCCGTACAACGCGATCAGCGTCAGCCCGGCCACGATCGTGGGCAGCGCGAACGGGAGGTCGATCAGCGCGTTGACCAACCGCTTGCCCGGAAACGTGTCGCGCACCAGCACCCAGGCCACCAGCGTGCCCATCACCGCGCCGATGGCGGCGACGATCAGCGAGGCGATGAGGGTGATCACCAGGGCCCGGAGGACGAGCGTGTTGTCGAGCGAGCGCCACAGCGTGCCCGTTCCGCTGGACACCGCCTTGACCACCACCGCCGCGAGCGGGATCAGCACGATCACGCTCATGTAGAGCATGGCGAGACCGAGACCGAGACCGAGACCGAGACCGCTGCCGGCGCTCGCGCCGGTCCGCGCCCGCGCCCGCGAGGTCAGACGCGGGCGCGGGGTCAGGGGCGCCGGCGGCCCCGCCGGCGCGGCCTGGATGTCAGTCGCCACCCCCGCTCACCTCAGCTCGACGTGGGCACGCCCGCGGCCTGCTCGATCTTGGTGACCGACCCGTCGGACGGATCGAAGAAGGTCTTGGCCACCTTCGTCCATCCACCCAGATAGTCGATCGTGAACAGCTGCGGCGGGGTCGGGAACTTGCTCGCGAACTTGCTCGCCACCGACTGGAGCACCGGGCGATAGCCCTGCTGCGCCCAGATCGTCTGGCCCGCCTCCGACCACTGCCAGTTGAGGAAGGCCTGGGCCTGAGACTTGTGCGAGCTCTTGGTGGTGACCGCGATCGGTGTCTGGATCAGGAGCGTCTGCTTGGGATAGACGATCTGGAGGGAGTCCCCCGCCTTCTCGGCGGCGAGCGCATCGCTCTCGTAGTCGAGCAGCACGTCGCCCTTGCCGCCGGTGAACGTCTGGAGCGCGGCACTCGCGGCGGAGTCCTGAACGCTGACGTTCTTGGTCAGCAGCGTCTTCAGGTAGGCCAGGGCCTGCGCCGGGGTCTTACCCTCCTTGAGCTCGGCGCCGTAGCCGGCCAGGATGTTCCAGCGCGCGCTTCCCGAGGTCGACGGGTTCGGCGTGATCACGTCAACCCCCGGCTTGACCAGGTCGTCCCAGCCGGTGATGTGCTTCGGGTTGCCCTTGCGGACCACGAGCACCACCACCGAGTCGCTGGAGAAGCCCTTCTCCGAGTTGGCGTCCCAGTCGCTGGAGACGATCCCGTCCTTGACCAGTCGGGTCATGTCAGGTGTGGTCGAGAACGCGACCACGTCCGCCGACTGACCCGAGTCGACCGCCCGGCTCTGCGACCCGGAGGCGCCGAACGACTGGCCGAAGCCGACGCCCTTGCCGCCCGACGTCTGCTCGAACGCCGATGTCAGCGCGTCATAGGCCTTCTTGGGGGTCGAGTAGGCGACCAGCTGGAGCGTGGTGCTACCACCGCTGCTCTTAGACGACGCGTTGGTCCCGTTGGCGGTGCTCGCCGCATCGGAGGAGCCACCGCAGCCCGCCACCGCCACCGCGAGTCCAGCCATGGACAGGACCGCGAGCGCGGTGAGCCGAAGTGATCGTTGTCTCATTCAGGAACCCCCTGGGGTGGCTAAGTGTTTCTCTGGATCAGGGCGCCGGCCGGTAGAAAGCCCCGGGCCGACACGGCAGCAATGCCTCGTGAGGCAGGTTACCTCACTTACTTTATCGACATTACCAGATTGATCGATTTACTTCGGCGTCTGAACCGCCATCGTGGGCCTCTTCGGGATCGCGAGTCCCGGCCCCTCCGCATCCCGTGCCCCTCCTCATCCCGTGCCACCCCTCGCCCCCCGGCCCGCCGCGCCCCTGCCCCTCCTCATCCCGTGCCACCCCTCGCCCCCCGCCCGCCGCGCCCCTGCCCCTCCTCATCCCGTGCCACCCCTCGCCCCCCGCCCGCCGCGCCCCTGCCCCTCCTCATCCCGTGCCACCCCTCGCCCCCCGGCCCGCCGCCCTGCGCCCCTGCCCCTCCTCATCCCGTGCCACCCCTCGCCCCCCGCCCTACCCCATCGCGCCCCCGGCCACCCCTCGCCGCCCGCCCACTCATCGCGACTGGGTCATAAGGGCGGACTCGGCGCGCCGCGACCGCCGAGTCCGCCCTCGTGACCCACATATGGCGCTCAATCTGTATTCGACGGCGGCGCGGTGCCGAGTGCGCAGATATGACCCACACCGGCCGCGGTCTGACCCGCCGCCCCGCGACGCCCATGCGGCGGCGAAACTACGCCACCGTAGCCCCTGGCTCCTGCGAGCGGCCGGCTTCGCTACCCTCCGGCGCCGCAATGCGGTTCTTCGAGTACGAGTCGCGGGCGATCGTGGCCAAGGCCGGGATCCCGGTGACCAGGCATGGTTTCGCCAGGACCGCCGCGGACGCGCGCGCGATCGCCGAGGACATCGACGGACCCGTGGTGATCAAGTCGCAGGTGCTGAGCGGCGGGCGCATGAAGGCCGGCGGGGTCAAGTTCGCCGACACTCCCGACGAGGCGGCCCAACACACCGAGGAGATCCTGAAGCTCGAGATCGGCGGCCACATGCCCCGCGGCGTGCTGGTCGACTCCCGCGCGGCGGTCAAGCATGAGTACTACGCCGGCGTGGTGTGGGACGGCATCCGCAAGCGCCCGGTGATGCTGTTCTCGGACATGGGCGGGATCGACATCGAAGAGGTGGCCGAGCAGCACCCCGATCACGTCGCCCGCCGGCACTTCTCGACGATCAAGCCGTTCAGCGACTGGGAGGCCAAGCAGCTGATCGCCTCGATCGGCGTGACCGGCGGCGCTCTGAACCGCCTCACCCCGATCGTGGCCCGCCTGGCTCGCCTGTTCCTCCAGTACGACATGACGCTGGCCGAGATCAACCCGCTCGGCGAGCTCGAGGACGGCTCGTTCGTCGCCCTCGACGCCCACATGGACATGGAGAACGAGGGCCGCCCCCGCCAGAACGCGCTCCTGGCCGAGCTCGGGGTCGGCGGCGAGGAGACGCGCCTGGCCCGTGAGCCGACGCCGTTCGAGCTGGCCGGCGAGGAGGTCGACGCCCAGGACCACCGGGGTGTGGCCGGCAACGTGACCGAGTTCGACGGCAACCTGGGCCTCGTCATCGGCGCCGGCGGCGGCTCGCTCACGCTGTTCGACGCGGTCCGCGCCCACGGCGGGGACCCGGCCAACTATTGCGAGATCGGCGGCAATCCCAGCGTCAGCAAGGCCTGCGGACTGGCCAAGCTGGTCCTCCAGAAGCCCGGCGTGGACAAGATCGCGGTGATGATGTCGATCGTCTCGAACACGCGCGTGGACATCGTCGCCCGCGGCGTGATCAAGGCGTGCGTGGAGCTCGGGTACGACCCGGCCGAGAAGATCGCGATCTTCCGGATCCCTGGCGCCTGGGAGGAGGAGGGCTTCAAGATCCTCGAGAAGTACGGCGTCGAGTACGCGGACCGGAGCGTCTCGCTGCACGAGGCGGCCCGGCGAGCGGTCGTGAAGATCCAAGGCAGCGGCACAGACGGCGCGACCCCGGCCGGCGCTGACTTCCGCCAGACGGCGTCTGAGGTCGGCGCGGAGACCGACGTCTAGTGGCCATCCTCATCGACGAAACCACCACGTTCATCGTCCAGGGGATCACCGGGCGCGAGGCCGTGAACCTCACGCGCGAGTGCCTGGACTACGGCAAGGGCGCGAAGATCGTGGGCGGCGTCACGCCCGGGCGCCTCGGCCGTGACGTGCACGGCGTGCCGGTGTTCGACACCGTGGCCCAGGCGGTCGAGCACCACGGCGACCCGATCGACGGCTCGGTGGTCACCGTCCCCCCCGCGTTCACCAAGGACGCGGTGTTCGAGGCGATCGAAAACGGCGTCAAGCTGGTCGTGATCGTCACCGAGCGCATCCCGCGCGGTGACGTGGCCGAGATGGTCGATCTGGCCGCCGAGCACGACGCGCGGATCATCGGGCCCAACTGCCTGGGGATCATCGTCCCGGACGTGATCAAGATGGGCGGAATCGGCGGTCCCGCCAAGGACGCCGCCAAGTCCTACACCGCCGGCACGGTGGGCGTGATCTCGCGAAGCGGCGGCATGACCACCGAGATGTCCTCGACCCTGACCGCGGCCGGCCTCGGCCAGTCGACCGCGGTGTCGATCGGGGGCGACGCGATCATCGGCTCGACCTACGCCGAGCTCATGCCGCTCTTCGAAGCCGACGCCCAGACCGAGGCGATCGTGATCTATACCGAGCCGGGCGGGCGGATGGAGGCGGAGCTGGCCCGCTGGGTGACCGAGAACGATTCGCGCCTGCCGATCGTCGCCTTCATGGCGGGCCGATTCATGGACGAGATGCCCGGCATGAGCTTCGGCCACGCCGGAACGATCGTCGAGGGCAAGGAGGACACGGCCACCGAGAAGATCGCGCGCCTGGCCGAGGCGGGAATCGTCGTGGCCGAGGAGATCTCGGAGATCCCGCGGATCGTCAAGGACCGGATCGGAGCGACCGTATGACCGCGGCCCTGTTCATCGCGGTCGAGGTCGACGAGTCGGTGGCCAGCGATCCGGAGCTGGCGGCCAAGCTCGAGGAGGTCTGCCCGGTCGACATCTTCCGTGCCGGACGCACCGGCGTCGAGATCGTCGAGCAGCAGCTCGACGAGTGCGTCCTGTGCGAGCTGTGCATCAACGCGGCGCCCGCCGGCACGGTGCGCGTGGTCAAGCTGTATTCGGGCGAGACCCTCCCCGCCTAGTTAGAGCCCGTTTTCGCCGACCGCAGGATCCGCCGGCGAGCCGCCACGCTGAGAGGCCGGTACGTCTCCCTCAACGCATCCAGGTACCAGGCCTGCACGCCCTCCCCCGGCTCGGGGACGCCCGCCTCGCGCAACTCTTCCGTCCGTGGCCTGAACCAGGTGGTGAGCGGGATCTGCTCGACCACGTGGACGATCGCCGGGCGCCCCTCGGACGGGAGCACGGACAACGCGTGGGTCAGTTCCCGGGCGCGGAGCACGGACCCCGAGCGCAGGGTGACCGCCGCCACGGCGATCTGGGCCGGTTCGCCGCCCGCCCCCACTCCGTAGGCGAGTGCGAGATCCACCGCGTCGAGGTCCCCCAGCGCGTCGCGGATCGGGGTCGAGAACACCGGGCCCCGCGCGGTGCGGATCACATCGGCGACGCCGTCCACCCGCCAGTAGTCGCCGTCGGCGTCGCGGCGGAACAGATCGCCGGTGACGACCCATGCGTCGTCGGCTGCGAACAGCGAGCGCAGCGGGGTGATGCTCAGCGAATCGGTCGGGCCGACCCGCGCCAGCAGCACGCCGACCTCGTTCACACCGCAGCGCCGAGCGAATCCATCGCGACCGAGCGCCAGGCCCTGCGCCTCCAGGTCGTACTCGGCGATGCGCACCTCGGCGCTGCCGGGGAGCGGACGACCCATCGCGCCGGGCTTCGATCCCCGGAGATTGACCAGAATGGCGCCCACCTCGGTGGAGGCGTAGAACTCGACCACGCGTGCCGGCCGGAAGCGACGTTCGACGCGCTGCCAGAGCCCGCGCGGCATGCCGGACCCGATGAACAGCCGCAGCGAATGATGCCGCTCGCCGGCCTGGGCCGGCGCCTCGACGACCTCGTCGAGCAGCGTCCATGTGTACGACGCGACGGTCACCCCGTAGCGCCGCACCTCCTCCCAGAACGTGGCGACGTCGAATCGGCGCGCCATGGCCAGCCGCGCGCCACCCACGATCGCTCCGCCGGTGCTCATCATCAGGCCCGACGGGTGGTAGATCGGGGTCACGCTGTACACGGTGTCGGCCCGTGTCAGCGCGGCCGATGAGGCCGTCCCGAACGCCGACTGCGCCCAACGGCGGTTGGTGATCTGGCTCATCCGCGTGTTCTCCCCCTCGCCGCTGAACACGATGAAGGCGAGATCGCCGGCGCGGCCCGGGTTGGGGCGATACCAGCGCGGGAGCTTCACCGCGGCCGGATCGATGCGCTCCATGTCGATGATGTCCTCGGTCCCGAGGTCGCGCGGAGCGCCGCCTCCTCCGAGCACGAACGTGTGCACGATGCCCCGTCCGGCGAGCAGCGGAGCGCGCTCGGGGTCGGCGATGATCCGCTCGACCTGCCCGAGCCTAGCCTCGCGCGCCAGGTCCCCGTCGGGACGCATCAGCACGGCCACGGCGCCGAGCCGGCTGATCGCCACCACGAGCGCCAGAGCGCTCGGTCGCCCGCCCATCAGCACCCCGACGTGCTCGCCCTGGCGCACCCCGATGGAGATCAGCCCCTTCACGACGTTGTCGATCCGCTCTCCCACATCGCGCGCGTCGTAGGCGCGGTCCAGGTAGAGAAAGAACACGTCGTCGGGCGCTCGACGCCGGCGCTCCTCCACCACCAACCCGAGAGAGATCCGGGTCCGCGGCTGGATCTGCTCCAATCGGGCGAGCCGGGGCAGTTGCGCCGCCGCCTCACGACTCAGCTCGCGCACGCCGCGCACCGCGCGCCCGGCCGCCCCGACGGCGTCGCGAGCGATCCCCGCTCCCACGCCGGCGGCCAATTCGATGCCGTAGCCGACGCGATTGCGGACCATCGGCGCCAGCTCTACGCTCCCGTCGTCGGGCACCCGGGTGAGGTTCTCGGGCGCCTCCTCATCGCCGGCCCGCCAGTGGGTCCACCCCGCCACTGTGGGCCAGGTCACGGCCTGGGCGGAGGACCCCACCACGAGGCCGAAGTGGCCCGCGTTCAGGCACAGCTCGTACACGTCGGCCCGCGGGGCAGCCTGGCGGATCGCCCGCACGCCGGCGGCGGGTGCGATCTCGTCGACCGCGCCGACCGCGGCCAGGATCGGCAGGGCCACGTCGGCCAGGCTGACGAGCCGGTCCCCGATCACGAACCCGCCCTCGAGCATCCGGTTCGAGGCCACGAACTGTTTCACGAACTCGGCCAGCGCCGGACCGGGCCACGCCACCCATCCGTCGCCCTCGAGGAAGCGCCGCTGGCGCTCGCGCGGGAGCAGCGCCTCGCGGTCGTGGAGCTGGAGCAGGAAGTCGAGCCGGTTGCGGACCGATTTGACCGGGTCGAGCAGACGAAATCCGTAGCGGCTGAACCAGGGCGGGACGCCCCCACCGCGGAATGCGAATGCGATCACCTCCGCGAGTTCGACCGCGAGGTGCTCGGGCAGCCCTAGCGGCATGCCCAGCCGGGTATCGACCGGGCTACCGAAGGTGATCAGCGACTCGAGGCCGTCGCCCAACCGGTAGGCGGCCACCTGGTAACAAAACATGCCGCCCTGCGAGTACCCGGCCAGATGGACGTCGCGTCCGGTGTGCTCCCGCACGCGATCGACCGCGTCCGAGACGGCCAGCACGTGATCGGCCAGCGTGCGCTCGAGCCCGCCCCGCTCGCGCTCGGGCGCCCCGAAGTCGATCACCCACGGAGCGACCGCGTGCTCGTGCAGGATGGCGACCGCGCTCGAGGTGGGTGACACGTCGTAGATCTCCGCCGCCAGCATGAGCGGCGGGACGAGGAGGATCTGGGGCGCGGCGGCGCTCACCCCGTCCGGGTAATAGCGGCGCAGCCGGAACACGCGCTGCTCGTCGGTGACCTCGTACGGGGAGGGTTCGTCATCGGTGGTCAGGCCGCCGAAGCGGGCGACCTCGAGTGCGTTCTGTGCCGCTGCGCCGATCCGGCCCACGGGTGCAGTGATCGTCTTCGGAAGAAGCGACATCGGCGCGCACATCTTCTCGGAAACGGGCGGCGCCGTGCCATCGGCAGGTATCGTCGGCCTCCCTTGAGCGTGGAGCTCCGCATCCGCGATGCGCGGCCCGAGGACGTCGGGCTGATCTACGGCTGGATCGTCGAGTTGGCCGAGTACGAGCGTGCCCGCGAGCATGTCCGGGGAACCCCCGAGCTGCTCGAGGAAGCCCTGTTCGGCGCGGAGCCTTCCGCGGAGGGATTGATCGCCGAGGCGTGCGACGGTGACGGCGAATGGGAACCCGCCGGCTTCGCGCTGTTTCACCTGACCTTCTCGACCTGGGAGTGCCGGCCCGGGATCTGGCTCGAGGACCTGTACGTCCCGCCGGCGCAGCGCCGGGCCGGCGTCGGCGCCGCGCTGATCGCCCATCTCGCCCGGATCACGGTCGAGCGCGGTTACACGCGCCTGCAATGGGCCGCGCTGGACTGGAACCGATTGGCGCTCGACTTCTACGACAAGATCGGAGCAACGCGCCTGGAGGAATGGAAGATCCACCGGCTCGACGGGGCGGCGCTTGCCCAGGTGGCCGGCGGCGCCGGACCGGGTGACTGATGGGAACCTCCGCCGCGGAAGCCGTTCCGCTGCGGACGATCGGCCTTAACTGGACCCGGATCGGGATCACCGGCTTCGGTGGCCCGCCGACGCATATCGCCCTGCTTCGGCGCATGGTCGTCGAACAGCGCCACTGGATCGACCAGCGCGAGTTCGAGGACGCGCTGGCCGCGTGCAACCTCCTGCCGGGCCCCGCCTCCACGCAGTTGGCGATCTTCCTGGCCCGCCGGGTCGGCGGCGCGCGCGGCGCTGTGATCGGCGGACTGGGGTTCATCGTCCCGGCCGTGGTCCTGATCGTCGCGCTGTCGGCCCTGTTCTTCGGAGAGACCCCGCCCGCCTGGGTGCGCGGGGCCGGAGCCGGGGCGGGCGCGGCGGTGGCCGCGGTCGCGGTCCGCGCGGGCGTCGACCTGGGCCGGCCGAGCCTCGACCGCACCCCGAGCCGCTGGCGCTGGCTCGCCTACGCCGGGCTGGGAGCGGCCGCCGCGGCGCTGATCGGGCGCTACCTGGTGCTCGTGCTGCTGGCTTGCGGCCTGCTCGAGATGGGTGCTGCGCGCGGCATGATCGACCGGGCACGCGCGCACTCCTGGCTGCCGATCGCGGTGCCGGCGGTCGTCGCGGGAGCCGGTGGTCTCGGCGCCGTGGCTTGGGTGGCGTTCAAGGTCGGCGCGCTGTCGTACGGCGGAGGCTTCGTGATCATCCCGCTGATGCAGGGCGACGCCGTGCACACCTATCACTGGATGACCTCCGCCCAGTTCCTCGACGCGGTCGCCCTCGGGCAGGTCACGCCGGGTCCCGTGGTCGCGACGGTGGCCGCGGTGGGCTACGCGGCTCATCGGGTCGGCGGCGCGGCGCTGGCCGCCGCGGTGGCGTTCGCGCCCTCGTTCGCCTTCGTACTGTTGGGCGGTGGCCAGTTCGAGCGAATCCGTGCCAGCGAGCGTGCCCGGGCCTTCCTGGCCGGCGCGGGCCCGGCCGCCGTCGGTGCCATTCTGGGCGCGGCGGTCCCCCTGGCCGGGGCACTGCGCGAGGGCTGGCAGATCGCGGTTCTCGCCGCCGCTGCGGTCGCCCTGCTGCTCGCCCGGCGGAGTATCGTGGTGACTCTGCTCGGCGCCGGGATCGTCGGAGCGGCGATCGCGGTAGCCGGCGGGCCGGTGCCCCGCTGAGCCGGGCCACCTACCGGACGCGATGGAAGAAGACCCCAAAGCCGCCGTAACGGGAGTCGGTCCGGGCGAGTTCGACCAGATCCCCGAGCACGTCGACGACCCCGTCCCGGACACCGCGGCGCCCGCGGCCAAGCCCGGCGGTCCGCTGCGCTTCGCCCGCATGACCGGCTCGTCGATTGCCGGGCGCGACGCCGCGGGCTGGGTCACCGACTTCCTGAACGCCGCCTACTACCGGCGAGGGATCGACGACCGCGAGGTCGACGACATGCGCCTGGCCTTCGCGATCGTGACCACATACTGGTACCGGCGTGAGACGCCCCGTCGTCTGAGGCTGAGCGACCTGCGGGCGTTTCACAGCGCGTACGGGGGGCGCAGGTTCGACACCGAGATGTCGGGTCGCGGGCTGCTCAACCGCGAGCAGATGCTGAACGGCGCCGTGCAGTTGATCGGCGACTGGTTCCCGGACGCTTACGCCGACGATGCTCGCCGGGCCTGGGGGATCGCCTTTCCGTCGGTGGAGGAGAGGGACGCGTACGACCCCACGCGTCGCCTCGAGATGGCGCGGCTCGGCAAGCTGACGCCGGAGTCCGCGCCGCCTGAGCAGCAGGCGTGGCACACCTATCCACCGGTGGAGATGCCGTCGGTGGAGGGCGTCGTCGGCGCGCTCACTCGCCCGGAGACCTGGCCCGACTACGCCAGCGAGATCGGGCGTTTCACCCCGCTGCGCCCGGGCGGCCTGGATGGGCAGACGTTCGAGATCGAAGTGGCCGTGGGAACGGAGTCGGGCCGGCCGATCTTCACCCGGGGCTATGTCACGATCAGGCACTTGGTCACGCCGGACGACCCCGCCGCCCTGCGCCGCTATTTCGATGAGCTCGAGGTCGGCCTGGCCAAGTACGGCGAGAACGAGCCGCGGGCGATGCCCGAGGGCGGCGAGCCGGTTGTGGGCTTCGATCTCACCACCCATGAGGGCCATTTCATGGGCGCCGGCCACAACCGGCTGATCCTGTACACGCACGAGGGTCGCGTTTGGGTGCGCGCGGCCGGAACCTGGGATCCCATGCCGTGGCACGTCGCCCAGTCGTATCGCGTGGCCGGGCGCGCCGCGCAGCACGCTTTCTGGGGCCAGGGCGCCGTGGTCCGGCTGAGCATGCTGCACCAGCTCGCCCTCCAGGTCCGATGAACGCGGTCGTGATCGGGGCCGGACCCAACGGCCTGGCCGCGGCGATCCGGCTCGCCGAGGCGGGCCACCCGGTCACCGTGCTCGAGGCGGCCGACCGCGCCGGCGGAGCCGTGCGGACCGACGAGCTGACCCTGCCGGGCTTCCGGCACGACACGTTCTCCTCGGTCTATCCGGCCGGCGCCGCCTCCCCGGTGTTCGGTCGGATGCCGCTCGAGCGATATGGGCTGCGCTGGATCCACCCGGTCGCCTGCTACGCCCATCCCCTGCCGATCGGCCGCTCGGTGGCGCTGTACCGGGAGCTCGACGCGACCGAGGCGAGCCTCGAGGCGGCTCACGCGGGCGACGGGCGCAGCTGGCGGGCGTTCGTCGAGCCACTGCTCGGCGGGTTCGAGGCGATCCGGTCGACGATGCTCGCGCCGTTCCCGCCCCTCGCCGGTTCGCTGCGGCTCCTGCGCGATCTGGGACCGGCGGGCGCGGCGCGCTTCGGGCTGCTCGTACCCAGCTCGGCCCGTGGACT
The DNA here is from genome assembly GCA_963834625.1 of uncultured Solirubrobacterales bacterium. Taxonomy (GTDB): domain Bacteria; phylum Actinomycetota; class Thermoleophilia; order Solirubrobacterales; family Solirubrobacteraceae; genus Palsa-465. The sequence continues at coordinate 79,936 of CAWICM010000005.1, forward strand.
GGGACGACGGCTGTTCGACGGCGGCGGATCGCGTGCATGGCTGTACGGATCGGCCGGGCACGGCGACGTTCCGCCCACCGACGCCGGCAGCGCGGTGGCGGTTACCTACCTCAACCTGATGGGTCACGCCGTCGGCTGGCCCAGCCCGGCCGGCGGGGCCGAGCGACTGACCGACGCCCTCGCGGGCTACCTGCGTCAGCTGGGCGGCGAAATTCGCACCAACGCCCCCGTGGCGGCGATCGAGACGGCGCATGGACGCGTGACCGGCGCGCGGACGGCCGGCGGGGAGCGATTCGCCGCCGACGCGGTGATCGCATGCGTCATGCCAAACGCCCTGGTTGCCCTCGCCGGCGAGGCGCTGGCCAAGCCCTACCGCGCGCTGCTCTGCCGCTACCGCTATGGACCGGCCACCGTCAAGGTCGACTGGGCGCTCGACGGCCAGATCCCCTGGGAGGCATCCGAGCCGCGCAGCGCCGGCACCGTGCACGTGGCCGGCGACGAGGAAGAGCTCGTGCAGACGATCGCCGAGAGCCAGGACCGCCTGCCGGAACGGCCGTTCCTGTTGCTCGGACAGCAGTCACTCGCGGATCCCTCGCGCGCGCCCGCGGGTAAGCACACCGCGTGGGCCTACACGCACGGCCCCCGCGCCGGGATCGACTGGCGTACCCAGCTCGACGCCCACGTGGAGCGGATCGAGGCACAGGTCGAGCGCTTCGCGCCGGGTTTCCGGGGGCGCATCCTCGCCCGCCACGTGATGGGACCGGCCGAGCTCGAGCGACGGGACCGCAACCTGGTTGGTGGCGACGTCGGCGGCGGGAGCTACCGCCTGCGCCAGGTCGTGTTCCGCCCCGTCCCGGGCCTCTCGCCGTACCGCACGCCGCTGTCAGGCCTCTATCTCGGCAGCGCCGCGGCCTTTCCCGGTGGCGCCGTGCACGGTGTGCCGGGCGATGCCGCCGCGCAAGCGGCGCTGGCCGATGCCTCGTCGCGCCGGTGGGCCCGCTCCGCGCGCTGACCGACTCCACACCGCTCCAATGCAAACATCCGATCACGATGAAGCGCCACCCCTCGCTCGCTTCCCTGTCCCGTGATCACCACCATGCACTCGTCCTGGCCCAGCGGCTACGCCGGGCCGACGAGCAGGATGCAGCCGCGGGGGCCGATCCGAAGCTGCTGCACGCGCTCGGGGACCGGTTGGCCGATCACGTCAGACTCGAGGAGAACGAACTGTTTCCCCTGGTCGAGCGGACGCTGCCGGAGCCCGCGCTGGCGGCACTGGGGGAGCGCCTACGCGATCACCGTGCCTGACGGGCGTCCCCGCTCGGCCTCCGCCGGGCGCCTTGCTCCCACGGCCCACCGCACTCCCCACCGCCCACCGCACTCCCCACCGCCCACCGCACTCCCCACCGCCCACCGCACTCCCCACCGCCCACCGACTCCCCACCGCCCGCCGACTCCCCAGGACCCACCAAGCTCCCCCAGGCAATAGAAAGACCCCGCCAGGGCGGGGTCTTTCCTTAGGAGGCCTGTAAGCCGGATCCTGTCAAGAGCAGCCATCCATCTGAGCGGCCTACCCGGACCTTGGCGGGTCACCTGCGAACGGTCCTGCTTGGCCTAGCATCGAGTGGGGTTTACCTCGGCCGCCGCGTCACCGCGACGCCGGTGCGCTCTTACCGCACCATTTCACCCTTACCGGCCTGGAGCTCTGCAGCGGCCCCAGGCTTAGGCGGTGTCGTTTCTGTGGCACTTTCCCTCGGGTTTCCCCGGGTCGGCGTTACCGACCACCCTTGCCCTGCGATGTCCGGACTTTCCTCGAAGGCTCATCACCTCCGCGACTGCTCAGCCTCCACGAGCAAGCATAACCCCCGCGAGTCGCCACGTGTGCGCAAGCCGCCAGGTGGGCGCGCGAGCCAGGGACGTACACCCGCGCCGCCACCTGGGCTGGCGATCCGCCCCATGGGCACGCGAGCACCCGCCCCGGCCATGCCACGCGCGACGACGTCGTCAGAAACGCAACTAGCGCAGGGTCGACTCGCAGCTCACGCAGCGACCGCCGATCGCACGCGCCTGAGCCCCGTACTCCAGCTTCATCTCGGCCCCGCAGACCGGGCAGGCCACGGTCTGATGCGCGTCGATTCCCTCCCAGAGCGCGGCGATCAACTCGTCCAGGGTGGCCTCTTCACGCAGCGGCTCGCGCGGCGACGACGGCGCCATGACCGCGCAGGCGCTCACGTCAGGCTCCTCATCACACCGACCACCCGCCCCAGGACACGCACGTCACGGCTGCGGATCGGCTCCATCGCCTCGTTCTCCGGCTGGAGCCGCACGTGATCGGCCTCCTGGAAGAACCGCTTGACAGTCGCCTCCTCACCCACCAGCGCGACCACGATCTCGCCGTCCTGCGCGGTGTCCTGCGGTCGCACCACGACCAGGTCGCCCTCGAGGATCCCGGCGTCCTTCATCGACTCGCCGCGCACGCGGAGCAGGTACTCCCCCTCCACACCTCCGGCCACCGCCGGCGTCTGAACGTAGTCCTCGATGTTCTCCTCGGCCAGGATCGGCTGACCCGCGGCAACCTGACCGACCAGCGGTAGCCCGGGGCGCACGATGCTCCGCATGCCTGCCGCCGCTTTATCCAGCATTTCGATCGCCCGCGGCTTGGACGGATCGCGCCGCAGCAGCCCGATCCGTTCCAGGTTGGCCAGATGAGCGTGGACCGTCGACGACGACGCCAGACCCACCGCCTTGCCGATGTCCCGCACGGTCGGTGGATAGCCGTACTTCGCCGAGTAGCGCTTGATGAAGTCGAAGATCTCCTGCTGGCGTTTGGTCAGATCCATCGGTCCGCTCCTTGCTCGTTCGGCTCGGTGATCCAGAGACAGTCGAACATGTGTTCGGGAACTGTAGCGCGGCCTCTGGACGGACTCAATCACCAGCACCGCCAGAGGGGGCGCACTGCCTCAGCGTGGCTCGCCGGCCGGGCCTAGAGGTCCTGCAAAGCGCGGTGCGCGTCTATACTGGCCGCCCCCAGCGCCTGTGGCGGAATTGGTAGACGCGCAAGGTTGAGGGCCTTGTGGACTGAATGGTCCGTGGAGGTTCGAGTCCTCTCGGGCGCATCGTGAAAGCCCTGCATAGCGGGGCTTTCTTTGTTGTGGGAGGCTCTCCGCGGTCCGTCCGGCAATGGACGTACTGTCGATGGGTGGTGCGGTGGCGTGACGAAGCTGGCCGGAGACGCGCGCGGTGGTTCGCGTCCGGAGACGCTGCGCGCACGTTTGACGAAGCTATCGCCGAGGTCTCCCCCGCCGCTCGTCGCGCGGATCCCGCCAAGCATGGCCGCAGCGGTGGCGTTTCTCGTATCGCACTGCCGAAGGCGTCCGGCGCCGTTTCGTGTACCGGCGGAGGCACGCGCGGTCGGCGACCCGCGCGCCGCGCGGGACCAAGCTCTCAGCCCGAGGTCGGCTCATGCCCTGCCGGCTCGGACCGGAGGCGGGCTGGTACATCCATCAGGCGGTTCGCAGGTGTTTGTCGAGTTGGTCGCGGGCCTAGGAACGATGGTCTGAACTGGCCCCACCGCGATGGTCTGAACTGGCCCCATCTCCGTCCGACCGGCGGTCGACTGTTCGAGCTTCGTCGAGCTCGAGCAGGAGGCGCCAGAGGGAATGGGATCCAGGGTGGAGCAGTTCGAGCAGATCAGGCGGGATCGTGATCGGGAGGGTCTTTCGGTCAGGGGGTTGGCGGTGCGTCATGGGGTGCATCGCCGGACGGTGAAGCAGGCGTTGGCGTCTGCGGTGCCGCCGGCGAAGCGCTCGCCGGTGAGCAGGCCGGCGCCGAAGTTGGGGCCGTATCGGGCGGTGATCGATGAGTGGTTGCTGGCGGATCGTGATGCGCCACCGAAGCAGCGGCATACCGCCAAGCGGATCTGGCGGCGGCTGGTTGATGAGCGCGGTGCTGATGTCGCTGAGGTCACGGTCCGTCAGTACGTCAGGTTGCGCAAGCGCGAGTTGGGGTGGCCGGTCGACGAGGTGTTCGTGCCGCAGGTTCACGCGCCCGGGGTGGAGGCCGAGGTCGACTGGGGCGAGGCGCTGGTGGGGCTCGGTGGCGTGTTGGTGAAGGTGCATCTGTTCGTGATGCGTGCGTCGTTCTCCGGAGCGGCGTTCTGTCAGGCATCGCTGGTCGAGACCCAGCAGGCGTTCCTGGAGCTGCACGTGCAGGCGTTCGAGTGGTTCGGCGGCGTGTTCGCGGAGATCCGGTTCGACAACTTGAAGTCGGCGGTGAAGAAGGTGCTCAAGGGCCGCCGGCGGGTCGAGACCGACCGGTTCATCGCGCTGCGCTCGCACTACCTGTTCGCATCGCAGTTCACCACCCAGGGCTCGAAGGCGCCCATGAGAAGGGTGGCGTGGAGGGCGAAGTCGGACGCTACCGCCGGAACCATCTCGTGCCGGTCCCCGAGATGCGCGATCTCGCCGAGCTCAACGCGCTGCTGCTCGCGGGTTGTGAGCAGGATCTCGCCCGGCGGATCGACGGCCGGTCGGTGACCATCCGGGAGGCGTGGGCGACCGAGCGTCCGTTCCTGCGCGCGCTGCCGCCCGAGCCGTTCGACGTGTGCGAGACCGCCGTGCCGCGCGTGGATGCCAAGTCGCTGGTCACGATCCGCCAGAACCGCTACTCGGTGCCGGTCGCGCTCGCGGGGCTGAAGGTTTCAGCCAAGATCGGCGCCAGGGAGATCACGATCAACCACTCAGGCCGTGAGGTCGCCCGGCACGAGCGGCTGCACGGCAAGTTCGGGACCAGCGCCCAGCTCGACCACTACCTCGAGCTGCTCGCGCGCAAGCCTGGCGCGCTCGAGCACTCCGTCGCCTTGGCGCAGGAGCGCGACCGCGGCGTGTGGCCTGAGTGCTTCGACGCTCTGTGGGCCGGGCTGACCGAACGCTACGGACGCTCGGACGCCGCCCGGCAGATGGTCGACGTCGTGCTGCTCTGCCGCGACCACGGCCCCGACCACGTCGCGATGGCGGTCCGTGGCGCGCTCGCTGCCGGCGCGATCGACGGTCGCGCGGTCCAGGTTCTCGCTCGCCGCGCGCGAAGCACCGGGCGCGCCGAGCCCGCGCCGCTCACCGGCCTGGACACGCGGCTGCAAGCGCATCAACGGCCAGCACCAGATCTCACCGATTATGACCAGCTGCTTGGAGGCACACGATGACAACCCCAGCCCGCAACGCGCAGACCGCCGCGCTGGAAGCGCTGATCGAGGCGCACGCAATCGAGCTGAAACTCCCAACAGTCCGCCGCCGGTTCAAAGCACTGGCCGCCGAAGCGCTCCGCGAGCAGCAGACGCCGGTCGCGTACCTCGGTGCGCTGCTCGAAGCGGAGATGACAGAACGCGCCGAGCGGCGCGAGAAGCGACGGCTGATCGACGCGCGGTTCCCGCAGATCAAGCGACTGGAGGACTTCCGGTTCACCGACAACCCGAAGGTCCCGCAGGCCACGATCGCCGCCCTGGCGGAAGGATCCTGGATCGATGACCGCGAGAGCGTCATCTTCGTCGGCGACTCCGGCACCGGCAAGACGATGCTCGCCACGGCGCTCGCGGTCTGCGCGTGCCACCAAGGACGACGCGTCCGCTTCACCACACTGGCCGCCCTTGCGAACGAACTCCAGGAAGCCCAAGGCAACCGCGAGCTCGCCCGCGTCATCGGGCGATACGCGCGCACCGAGCTTCTGGTCTGTGACGAGCTGGGCTATCTGGCGTTGCCCGACGGTGCCGCCGAACTCGTCTTCCAGGTCCTCTCCGAACGACACGAACGCGGCAGCCTGATCGTCACGACCAACCTCCCCTTCGGCGAGTGGACCAAGGTGTTCCCCGACGCGCGCCTCGCGAAGGCCGTCGTCGACCGGCTCACGCATCGAGCGCACATCATCGACACCGGCAACGAGAGCTGGCGCTTCCGCCACGGACTCGAACGCCAACGAGCCAAGAAAACATGACCCCCCGCCCCGGAGCCGCGCCCGCGGCTATCGCCACTCAGGCACTCGCCCTACGGGCTCGGCCTTCGCGACGACAGCCGCGGCATGCCTCTCACCGGTGCAATCAGGCAACATCAACACCAACAACAACCGACGCCAGGCGGAGCCACTTCAAGCCATCGTGCCGGGGCCAGTGCAAGCCATCGTTTTCCGGGCCCGTTGACCGCGAATTGGTGGACCCGGCCGGGCGATAGGACGAGCGGCCGGAACCAACTGGGTGCCGATAGGACAGAGGATGGATTCATGCGCGGGTCCTTGAGACGCGGAGGTGCTGAACGAGCCCATACGTGATATTGCCGCGGCGACCAGGGGCGGCGGAGCTCTCAGGCGCGAGCACGGGCGGGCGTCGCTGGATCAGTTCGTATTCGACGTGCGCTCGGCGTAAAGCCGGGTGCTGGTGCTGCGCGGACCTGCGGGTATCGGCAAGACCGCCGCTGTTGGAGAACACCGGGGCGCGGGCTGGCGAGATGAGCGTGGCCCGTATGTCAGGGTGGACCGCGCACCCTCCGAGAGCTGACTGCCCGATGCCTAATCCGCCGTGGCCGGTTGCTCTTGACGGGGATGATCGATGTTGCCGTCTGCGGTTTCGTGGTCCGGGTTTGGTTCCAGTGTGAAGGTCACCGCCGTGATGTCGCGGTGGGCGTCGAAGGCGGGGACGAATGCGAGGGTCCGGCGATTCAATGCCTGTTCGACCAGTGAGCGCATTTCGTGTTCTAGGCCATGTTCGAGGAAGAGTCGATGTTCGCGCGAGCGCTCGTCCTCGCCCAGGGCTAGGAGGTTGCGCTCGGCGGTCGTCATGGCGTCGGCCAGCAGGACGATGAGGATGTCCGCTCCGGCAAAGTGAGCGCTGGCTTTTGTTGGTCCGCGGCCGAGCGTCTGCTTGTGCAGACGCACCATCGCGTTGCAGATTTCGAGCATCGGGCTATGCCCGTTGGGCGGCGAGTCGGGGGTGATGCTGTTGGCGGCTACTCGGTTCACCGCGCCATTCCTCGGTTCTGCCGGCGTGGACTCGGCCGCTGTCTGTCGCGTCTGGGACACCGTCGTGCTTGATCGTGGCTCGTGGCATGAAGAGATGCGTCGATGTAGCTCCGCTCGGCGCTGGGACGGTCCTCCTGCAGTGGCTGGTGGGTCAGCCATCGGTTTGTCTGTGGTGCGCGAATTCTTTGGGCATGGCTGACGGGCGGCTGTCACCTTGCGCGGGCGCCGGGTGTCGTCTTCGGGGTGGTGGCGAGTTCGCTGGGGCCCTGGTCATAGGTGCGCCGTTGCTGGGAGCGGCGCCGGCCGCCTGGGGGCGGCGGCCGGCGCCGTTGGCGGGGAGAGAGAAGCCGCCAGATCCCGCGGCGCCATCCCGGGCGCGGCGGGGTCTCGCGGCTCTGCTCGGTGACTGCTCCTCGATGAATGGGAGCCGCTGGTTGAGCCCGGTGAGCTCGAAAACGCGGTGGACGGCCGGGGGGCCGGGGATGATCACCAGTCGAATGTTCTGGGCCCTCGAGCGCTCGGCGAGCTCGAACGTGGCGTGCAGCCCGCTTGAGTCGATGAACGTGAGACGGCTGAGGTCGAGCACCACGCACTCGGGACGGCCGGTCAGCGCGCCGGCTATGGCCTGCCGAGCGGCGGGTGAACCAGAGAGGTCCCACTCACCGGCGAGCTCGATCGTCATCGTGGTTCCCTGCTCACGGGCCAAGATCTCCAGCAGGTTCGGGGCCTCAAGCGATTGCGCCCCTCGGTTCACGGCTACGGCTCACCTCCACACGGTTCATCTGTCTTGTGGGAGGAATCGAACACTCCGCAGACGAAGCGTCCGACAACCAGCCTGCCGGATCGGCCTGAAGGGACTCAGCCCCTCAGCCCGAGATCGATGATTTTAGCGATCGGGCGCCGGCGGGTCCAGGTCTGATCTGCGACACTTTCCTTAGTCCGTTCAGGCTTGTGCTTGTTTGAGCGGCATCTTGCGCTCGCGGCAGACTCGCCGTCTTTCCCTTCTTCCTGCGTGGGATCTCGGATTCCAGGGGAAGGCGGGAAAGAAGTGCCATGTCCGTTGAGACTGAAGCGGAGCGCCCAACCGGCGCTTCGATCACCCTGACGATCTCCAACGCAGTCGTGGGGCTGATGCGCGAGTACACCGGGCGTGGGCCCACCAAGGCCCGGACCACGCTGCGCGAAAACTTGGTCGTGGTCTTGCTCGAGCAGACGCTGACCAAGGGCGAGCAGGTCCTGGTCGAGAAAGGACGCCGTGAGAACGTGCTAGCGCTCCGCCGCGAATACCAGGAAGCCATACGCGAGGAAGCCAGCGCCAAAGTGGCTGAGATCACCGGCCGCAACGTGCTCGCGATGATGAGCGCCAACCATCTCGACCCCGACCTCGCAGTCGAGCTGTTCGTCCTCGACGGCCCACTCGAAAACCACGTCCCGGCGGCCGAAACCCCGGAATAGCGGGACGCGAGCCCGACCGGCCTTAAGAAGCCGGCCGCTCTCGCGTCCCAGGGTGCTCGCCGAGCGAACCTAATACTCGGCGGGTCGCCCTCACGTTAGTTTTCCGGCACGGAATGGCCTAAACCCAGAATGGCCGGACTTTGCGTGGTAGATCCAGGTCGAGTGGGACGCTTTGGAGGCGCGATTGCCATGCGGTCGTTAGGTTGTTGCTCCTGGCCGATCAGACGTTTGGCACCATGGCGGGCCGGCGGAGGAACACCCCAGGGGCCAAAGGCGCCACGAGTTGCTTGCTCGAGTCGAAGCACCTCGGAGTAGGACATCGAGAGAGATCCGGACCAGATGCTCCCGGCGCCCCGTAGGCGGACGTCCGTTGCCACGCTTCCCTGCCGCAGCGCGAGCAGCAGATCGTGATCGCGGCGGAGATCACGACCCAGTCACCCGATTTCGGGCAGCTCGAACCGATGGTCAGCGCCGCGGTCCGCGAGCTCGAGCAGACCGGTGTCAGCGAGCGGCCGCGGACTGTCCTCGCGGACGCCGGCTACTGGCACACCAAGCAGATCGAAAAGCTCCGCGGCGACGGCTTCGAGGTCCTCGTCCCGCCCGACTCGACGGTCCGCGAGGACGCCCGTCCAGGCTGGGAGGGCGGAATCTATAAAGCGATGCGCCAGTCGCTCCGAACACCCCAAGGCCGCAAGCAGTACCTCAAACGCACCACAAGCATCGAGCCTGTCTTTGGGCAGATCAAACACAACCGCGGGATCACCTGACTCAAGCGAAGAGCAGGGCCGCCGCCCGGTCGGAATGGCGGCGAGGCCTCGCCATGAAGATCATCCGGCCGTCGTCCTCGTCGCCGCGCTCATCGGGCGCGCGGTCGTAGACGCCACCTGCGACGGTGACGGGTCGACGACGTTCGGGTCCTGCTCGACGACGGCACAGCGATCCTGCTCGATGCACGGCTCGACACCGATTCCGAATCAATGGCGCTGGCCGAACAACTCGGCCGTGCGCCTTGGCCGCGCCTGCGCGCACTCATCGGTGGCCGGGAGCTCTGGCCACTCGGCGAGTACTGAACCCGCGACCTGCGGTCCGGATTCGAGAATCGCGTGACAGCGACGCGATCATCAGCCCCGCGCCGAAAATGCTCGACGGAGCGAACCCGCTGCGGAGCGGCGCTACTTGTTGCCGCCGAAGAGCCCGCCCCGCTTCTCCGGAAGCGCAAACCCGGGAGGAGGCGTCGACGGCAGATGAACCGGCGGCTTCGGAGCTGGAGGCTTTTCGGGATTGGTCGAGGCCACGTACGTAGCTTAGCCTGCCAGGCTGACCGTCCAGAGGATGACTTCGGCCGTCAGAAGCACGCAGCTGATGCTGAACCAGTCTGAAAGATCGCCGATCCTGTTGCGGTTCGATTCCAGCATCGGCTCGATCCAGATGCCCGCGGCGCGGGTAGCGGACGCTCGCCTCGAGAGTGCGGCGAGGCACATCGTCGGAGTGCACCTCGTCAAAAGATCGCTCGCCGCCAGCACGGTTCCCGCGCGGGTTCGCAACGCTGCGACTGCCCGCTCCTGTTCGCGAAGGGCCTCGGCCGTTAGCTGGTAGCTGAACTCCTCGATGGAGGCTGCCACGGGTAGGTTGTAGCGCTGCCTGTGGACACACCCCTGCGAGAGTCCGTGCCAACACCCGTGGCAACATTCATCCTGTCCGTCCCGTCCAATCCGTCCACGGAACCTCGCAATTTGGACGATTCAGACGCCGGCAGAAGCATCTATACAGCCCGTCCAAGGTTGACGGCCTTGTGGACTGAATGGTCCGTGGAGGTTCGAGTCCTCTCGGGCGCACTGGAAAAAGCCCCGTACATCGGGACTTCTTTACGTTCTTGGTCGGCCCCACGCTTCTCTTCCTCCGCGTGGGCACTTTTGTCACGACTCGACCCTTCGTCGGACCGACCCCTCACCGGGACGTGAGGAACTTGAGCAGCTGCCCTACGTTCTGCTCGCGCGCGAGCGTGTCAGGTAGTGGGAGATGGGCGTTGATCGTGTAGTGGTTGCGGCGGCCGTTTCGCTCGCGCGTGATGTAGCCGGCGTCGGCGAGTTCGGCGACGATCCGATGCGCGGCTCGTTCGGTGATCCCAACGCGCTCGCCGATGTCGCGCAGGCGAACGCCCGGGTCACGAGCGATGCACACCAGCACCTGTGCGTGGTTGGTTAGAAGTGTCCAACCCGGTGGCGCGGCCTCAGTCATCCACACGAGCGTAACATTTCCAGACTTGTTTTTCATGCTATGGCCATTATGTATTCACGGACCCGAAGACCCCTCCCACACCCACCGAGGAGGTCCTCGATGCTCTCCCCTTCCGAGACACAAAGCACGCCGGTCAACACTCCCGCTGCAGGAGTGATTCCGCACACGATCCACGGCCCGTTGAGCGAGCAGCCACCGCCCTCGATGCCCAGTACCGCTCGCGCGCGGGAATCCGCCGCGAGGGCAAACGGCACTTTCGCCGCAAGGCGCTTCGGGGGCGCCTGCACGGCTACGCGATCGGAGCCGTCGCGACCGTCGGGGTGCTGATCGCCAGCGCCAGGTTCCACTGGCGCACGCGCGCCCCGCGGCGCCCGCGTGAGCCCCGGTCATGACCCGTTCCACACCCCCCGCGCAACGGCAAACCCAAGCATCGGGCCGACGAAGCTGCTGCGTCCGCGCGGGCGTCGAGATCTCCCCGAAGCGGCCGCTGAATAACCCGCCGCCAGTCGAAGACACACCCAGCCTGTACCGACACCCGCGACATCCCTCATGCCACATGCGTCCTATGGTTCGGGAGGCAAGGGTCGACGAGCTCGAGCGCGCCGTACCCGGATACGACTCGCCCAACAGGAAGACGCCGTCGCATAAACAATGCCTATTGTTGGGTGACTCACAACCAGCCCAAGCAACCGCGCGGACTTTGGCGATGGACCTGACACATGCGTACCTTCAGCGCCAAAGTCCGGGCCGCGACGGCCCGTCGCCCGAGGGTGTTTGTGACCCGATCACAACCAATTTCCGGTGCGTCGAGTTTGCGCGCGACAGCGGGTCGGGGCCGGTCCGCCGGCCACCTCTGAGGGAGGAAATTCCGGCGTATTCCAGGGCAGCCTCGGAAATCTCGACGGTGAGATCGGACACAACGTGCGACTGGCTCCGAAACGCGAGCACCTTGCGACCATCATCGTGCGCTCGATCGCGGTGAAGTGCGACAACGCTCGATCGCGGTGAAGTGCGACAACGCTCGATCGCGGTGAAGTGCGACAACGCTCGATCGCGGTGAAGTGCGACAACGCTCGATCGCGGTGAAGCCGTCCGACCACTGCGCTTGATCGCCGGGACCGCGGTCGCTCATCTCCCGATTCGGAGCGCTGAGCTTCTCACTCGTGACGGGTTCCTCGCGGTTTGCGCGTGGGCTCTGGGGGCGCGATCGAGTCTCGCCTGCTCGGACCCGCTAGAGGGTACCGGCCACTCTTTCTGGTCGAGTTGTATTTGGCCGGGATCGGAGTACCGTCAAAACGGTTGAGGTCTGGCCGCGCTGCCCTGCGGGCGGGGCAGCCAGAGATCATCCCAGCGACTGAAGCGCGCTCGCGGCGGCCAGTGGCGGCATGTGGGGGTGTTGTAGGGACAACATCCGCCCCGTCCCGGGAGTTGGTCATGCCGCACGCGTCACGTGCCGCTCAGTGCCATGCGTTCTGTAGTTATTGTGGGTATCCCCCGAGGGGCTACTGGCTTGCACATGCCCATCGGGTGTGTTGGCGCTGCCAGATGGGGGTGGTTCTGCAGGCGCCCTCGGGGACAGAGCCGCGCCACGACGATCCGTTTGTGATCATCGATCGCCAGCTTGCGGTCCAAGCTGTCTCACGCCGTGCCGAGGTGGCGCTGTCGATCGACGAGCGCGCCCGCCTCGATGCGCCACTCGAGGAGTTCCTCATCTGCAACAACGGCGGCCACGACGCGGGCGAGCTCGCGGCACTGGTGGATCTCGCCTTCGCTGGCGCCCAGCCGTCCGACACGCTCGAGCTACGCACGGTCGCCAACCCGGAGATCCGCCTGCAAGGGCGCGTCACCACTTGCGGCCCCCCACGGGCCGCGCTCCTCGTACTAACCCCGCTCGCCGTGCAGGCAACCGCGTCCCCAAACGGCCGTGCGGCGACGAACGGCCACCTCACCGGCGTTGGTGACCCCGGCAGAGGGACATGAGCGCGCGCGAGGACCCCGCGACTCCCGGCTCGCGTCCGCTGGACGGGCAGTTCACGCACAACGGGGACACCGGAACCGTGCTGTCGGTGGAACGGGGGCGACCGCGCCGCGTGCCGGCGGGTGAGGTCGGCGACTGGAAGCTCGACCTCCTGATCAGAGACTTTGCTCGCTTCATCCATTCTGAGGTCGCGTTGCTGTGTCAAACGAGCAACAACGGCCAGCCGCCTGCGGTTATCGCCTACTGGGGCCAGACGGAAGCCCAAGAGGAGACGACGCGACAGCCCGAAGGCGGGCTCGTAGTCCGCGCACTACGTCTGCCGCACCCCGTCCTCGAACCGCTTCATCCGCTGCTCGATTCGAGTCTGGTGAACGCAACCCACCCGCCGCTGCGGTACGCCGCCGCGGCACCCGTGCGCCTTCCGAACGCGCCGGCCGCCCGTCTGATCGCGGGGTTCGTAACGCCACCGCAAGACCGGCCGCTGACGCTGTGGACCGCCGGGTCGTACGCCGCGCTGACGGCGCTCTACCTGACGGATCCGCGAGCGCTCGACGTGTTGCTCGCACGCCGAGACGGTCTCACCGGCTGCCTGACCTCCGACGGGACACGTTACGAGCTCGACCGCGAGATCAATCGCTGCGCCCGCGATGGCCTCCGGCTCTCGGTCTGCGTCATCGATCTCGACGATTTCAGATACGTCGACGACGAACTCGGTGATCGGCGCCGCAACGCGATGCTCGCGCTGGCCGCCGGCGTCGTGCGCACAAGCGTGCGCAGCTTCGACACGGTCGGACGGGACGGTCGCGGCCAGCTCGTTGTGATCCTCCCACAGGCCAACCGGACCCAGGCGCAGCAGGTCGCCGCACGGCTCCGCTTGCAACTCGCGCACTCACGGACCGCATCGTTAGGGCGTTCACTGACCCCCTCAGCTCGGTGTGGCGCAATGGACCTCCGGCACGCCTGCCGAGGAGTTGCTCGCGACCGCCGGCAGCGCGCTGTTCGCCGCGAAACGCTCCACGCGCGTGAAGAGCGCGCGCGAACCGGGCGCGACCCCGCTCGGACCCCAGCGGGCGGGCGGTAACCCTCCTCCTCGGCTCCAAATGACAGATCCGGAGAACTGATGAAACGCACCGCAGCCCTTGTCCTCGTGATCGCCTTGATGCTTCCGGCAACGGCGTTGGCCACAGGTAGCTCGACGTGCCAGGCGTACAACCGACAGACCTGCAATGTCCTCTCAACCACGCAGCACCGCGCAACGACCGGCGCCGCAAATTCCGGATCGCTTCCATTCACGGGCCTTGATGTCGTTCTACTACTCATAGGCGGCGGCACTCTGATCGGAACCGGGCTGGTCGTCCGCGCGCTCACCCGTCGGGTCAACTGACAGACGATCACCACGTCGAGGCCGACACCTCGCGCGTGGGCGTCTGGAACCTTTGCGCGCTGGGTAACGGTGGAGGTGCATCCGAGCGCACGGCCTCCTGCAGGCGCTGGTAAGCTGAGCAGCAGGGAGCACCAGCCTGACGCGGGCGCCTGCGAGTGACAGCGCCAATCTGATCCTCCGGAACCGCAACGCACGCGGAGTCCGTTTGTCGCTCGAGATTCGCCCGCTGGGCGTCGGCTCTGTCAGAGCCGACGAACGTAGCATCAGGCTGAGGTCGCTCCGCCGGCGAATCATGCTGAGCACCCTGGGGGCTCTCGCAGTCACCGCCGTGCTCGGATTTGTGCTCGCCGGCAGGCGCGGTCAGTTCACCGCCGCGCTTCGCACCGCTCCAATCTCGCTGCTGGGGCTGGCCGTGCTGTTGCAGATCATCGCGCTGCTGGCCCGCACCGAGGCCTGGAACGTTTGCGTCCGAGCCGCGGGCGGAACGGTCACCCGCCGGCTGCTGTTCCGCGCTGCCGGCATCGGCTACCTTGCCAGCCTCATCAATGGGTCTGTCGGGGTAGTCGTGCGCATCGCGTCGCTGCGCCGTCTGGCTCCGCAGGACGCTCCTGGTGTGCCGGCGCTGGTGGCCGCCGAGGTTCCGATCATCACGGTAGAAGTCGCGCTCGCCGCGATCTTTTCGTTCACGCTGATAGTCCCGCTCGGGGTCCAGTGGTGGGTGCCGCTGATCGCAGTCGGGGCGACGATCGGGGCCGTGGGGGTTCTGCGGCGGGTGTCGCAGTCTCATCGAACCGGACTCTGGGCGGGGCTGGCGATTATGCGAAACCAGGGTCGCGGGCGCATGATCGCGTTCGCGGTGCTCGCCGTCTGCGCACAGGTCGGGCGCAACTGGCTGATGCTGCACGCGATCGGCGTAGACGTGTCTGTCTTTGACGCGATGGCCCTGCTGATCGCGATGTTCACAGTCGGCCAACTTCCAATAGGACCGAGCATCGGCCCCGCCGCGGCGGTGCTGATCCTGGGCCGCCACGGCGTTGCCGCGACCGCCGCCGCTGGCGTGCTTCTGACTGTCACCAGCGTCATTGGGTCCCTGTGCTACGCCGCTTGGGCGATCACCGACCGGATCGTCACAGGTCGGCTCAACCCGAGCCCGGACGCGACCCTTGCCGTGACGCCCACCTCGGCCTGAACGGAGACCCGCTGGTCCTGGCGAGACTCGCGGCCGGCGCTCGGCCGGTCCAGCGAATCCACCAGGAAAGCGCCACGATGGCGATCAGGGCGCGACGCCGCGTCAGGTGACCGGGAAGACGGTGGCCCAGTCGTTCTTGATGCTGACCACCGTCCAGCCCTCCTGGTGCGCCTGCTCGAGCGACTTCTCGGCGCCGGCGGTGTATTCGAACTCGCGCTCGGGATCGTCGTGGAGAACGAGCAGGCGGAGCGCCGGCCGCGCCGGTCCGCCGGCGTAGCGCAGCATGGGGATGTCTCCGTTCGAGTTGCCGCCGGCGATGATCGGACGCCGCCCGATCCGGCTCCATATCCGCACCGGCTTGACGGGGCCATCGTCGAACACGTCGGGCTGGGCCAGGTACACGACCGTGCCACCGTGCTCGTCGTCCTGGTAGGTCAGCGCGTTGGAGCTGCCGATTACGCGCTCGGAAGGAATCCCGTAGATCTCCTCGGTCACAGGGCGCATGAAGTCGCGGTCGCCGCCCGAGGCGACGTACGAGGTGAATCCGTTGGCTGCGAGGTAGTGCAGCAGCTCGATCATCGGCAGGTAGCCGCACTCGCGGAACTTGCGGTCGATGGTCGGATGGCGACCGTGCAGGAACTCGTCGGACGCAGCTGCATACTCCTCGACGGTCATGCCGGCGAACGCCCGCAGGATGCCGCCCATCAGCACCTTCACGTCGCTGTCGTCCCCGTGGTAGTGCTTGGTGACCGTGTCCTCCAACCAGGCGTAGTCGTGTTCGTGCGCGGCCTTCCAGGGTTGCCGGTCCCGTAGCGACGCGTCGGCGTGCGCCATCCCGGCGAGCCGCTTCAGGACGAACGCAATCTCGATCTGGATCGGCTTCTCACACCACAGGGTTCCGTCGTTGTCGAACACGGCGACCCGCTCGGATGGCGGCACGTAGTCGCTGCTGCGTTCCCGCGTGACGCGGTCGACGAACTCGACGATGGCTTGCTTCGCCGGCGTGTCGTTCCACGAACCGAGCGTGGCGCTCGCCTCCTCCGTCGTGGTCATGAAGATCAATCCCGTGCGAAGGCCATGCGCGCCTCCTCGGCGAGGTCGACGAACGGGTCGCCGCTGACGTCGATGGCTGCCTTGTGGATCGTGCCGCCGACGAACGCCCACGGGTAGTCGCCGGGGTAGTCGTCGGTGACCGGTTCGGCTCCCTCCTTGCCGATGTTGAGGCCCTCGCCGGCGATCGAGAACTTGCCTGGTTGTGTCTTGATCCGGCCGTCGCCCACTGCGTTCTCGCGCATGTGCAATGTCAGCGTGCCTTCGGCCGGCATCGTGTCACCCTCCCTTTCGAACGACGCGGAGAGCACGACGTGGCCGGTGGGCACGTCCTCGGTGGACTCGACGATCTGCTCGTCGAGGCCGACCCAGTTGTAGACGTACTTGAGCTTGCGGTCCTTGATGTAGAGCGCGTGGCCGCCGAACCGCGATCCGTGGGCGAACAGCACGCCGCCGGCCTCCTCGGTGTCGATCGTGACCTCGACGGCGATCGTGTACGAGCGGTTGCGGATGTTCGGCGCGACTGACTCCGGGACCTCGGAGCCGCCTGGGTAGTAGACGTACCGGGATCGTGGCTTGGACAGCTGCGGCCGCTCGGTCGTGAGGATCTCGAGGGCGCCCCGGTTCTCGAGTGGCAGCGCCTGGTAGCGACCTGCTTCCATCCACCACAGCCCGATCAGCTCCTGAAGCTTGTCCGGGTCCTCGGCGGCGAGGTCGTGGCATTCGGTCGGGTCGTTCTCGGTGTTGAACAGCTCCCAGCGCTGAGTCGAGTACTTGGCCCACATGTCCGGCGCCGCCGGCGACACCGCCGCAGCCTTCCAGCCCTGATGCCAGATCGCCCGGGTGCCGCCCATCGAGTAGAACTGCGTCTGCTTGTCGGTCTTCGCGTCGGGGTCGTCGAACGTGGAGGCGAAGCTGACCCCCTCGATCGGGTGTTGGGTGTGGCCCTTCACGACCTCCGGTGCCTCGATGCTCAGCGCTTCGTACACCGTCGGCACGATGTCGACCGCGTGCGTGAACTGCCGCCTGATCCCCGGTTGCTTGATCCTCGCCGGCCACGAGACGATCATCGGGTCGGCCGTCCCGCCCTCCCAGTTGCCGTAGCGCTTCCACAGCTTGAACGGGGTGTTGAACGCGCACGCCCATCCCGTCGGGTAGTGGTTGTATGTCCGCGGGCTGCCGAGGACGTCGAGATAAGGCAGGTTCTCCTCGATGTTGTCGGGGAGGCCGTTGAAGATCTTGTTCTCGTTCACCGATCCGTTGGGACCACCCTCGCCCGATGCTCCGTTGTCGGACACGAGCACGATCATGGTGTTGTCGAACTGCCCGGACTCGTCCAGGTAGTCGAGGAGCCTGCCGATCTCGTGGTCGGCGTGGCTGAGGAACCCGGCGTACACCTCGGCCATGCGTGCGAACAGTCGCTTTTCGTCGTCGGACAGCGAGTCCCATGGGCGCACTGTGTCGAGCTCCGGCCAGGGCTTGCCGTCAGCGCTCTTCTCGTCGATGTACGGGTTGATCGGCGACAGCTCGGCCTGCTCGGTGACGATGCCGAGCTTCTTCTGCCGCTCGAATACGAGCTCGCGGTACTTCTCGTAGCCCATGTCGAACTTCCCCTTGTAACGGTCCGCCCACTCCGTCGGGGCGTGGTGCGGGGCATGACAGGCGCCCGGGCAGAAGTACAGG
Organism: uncultured Solirubrobacterales bacterium; assembly: GCA_963834625.1. Classification (GTDB taxonomy): domain Bacteria; phylum Actinomycetota; class Thermoleophilia; order Solirubrobacterales; family Solirubrobacteraceae; genus Palsa-465. Next base: position 97,912 of record CAWICM010000005.1, read on the forward strand.
AAGAAGGGCTTGTCGGGGGCGATCGCCTTGGCGTCACGGATGAACGACAGCGCTCGGTCTGTCAGGTCGGTGGTCAGGTGGTATCCCTGGTCGGGTAGTGCCGGCTGCTCGACCGGATGGTTGTCGTAAACGAGATCGGGATACCACTGGTTGGTCTCAGCGCCGAGGAACCCGTAGAACCGCTCGAAGCCCCGCCCGACGGGCCACTGGCTCTTGATCGACGCGAGGTTCATCTCGTCCTCGGGGGTCAGGTGCCACTTCCCGGTCATGTACGTGTTCCAACCCGACTCGCCGAGCACCTCGGCGATCGTGCCGCACTCGAACGGGATGTGGCCATTGGAGCTCGGGAACCCAGAGGCGGCCTCGGTGATCGTCCCCATCCCGTTGGTCGTGTGGTTGCGGCCGGTCATCAGGCACGACCGCGTCGGCGAGCACAGCGCGGTCGTGTGGAAGTTCGTGTACCGCAGGCCGCGGTCGGCGATCCGGTTGATGTTCGGAGTCTCGATCATGCCGCCGAAGGGCTCCATCGCTGAGAAGCCGACGTCGTCGAGCACGATGTACAGCACGCTCGGCGTGCCCTCGGGCGCGATCGGCTGGGTGTAGGGCCCCCAGTCCGGGGTCGACTCGGTGACGTCGACGTTGACGATGCCCTTGAACGGCTTGGCCATCGGGTCTTCCCCCTTCGTGATCGGTGGATGCTCCGATCCATGATCAGCGCGGCCCGGTGCCGCGTTCATCACCCGAAACAGGTGATGTGCGCCAGCCGGTGCTGGGCGACCTTTCTGCTCATCCCGAGCCTAGGCATGAGGAGCAGCGAGTCCCCGGTCGACGCCCGCACGTGGGCATTGCCACCGCCGTCCGGGATACATCGGTTCGTGCCGATTCTCCGCTGGCTCCCGCACTACGACCGCGGCTGGCTGCGCTTCGACGTCATCGCGGGGGCGACGGTGTGGGGGCTCCTCGTCCCGGAGTCGATTGCCTACGCGGGGCTGGCCGGGCTCCCTCCTCAGGCCGGCCTCTACACGCTCCTGGTCACCCTGGCCGCCTACGCCATATTCGGGACGAGTCGGCATCTCATCGCGGCCGCTACGTCCGCCGCGGCAGTGCTGCTGGCATCCTCGGTGGGCGGCCTGTCGCCCCCGGACGCCTCGCACTACGCCTCCGATGCGGCGGCGCTGGTCCTCTTCTGCAGCGGGCTGCTCCTGCTCGCGGGGCTGCTTCGGCTCGGCTTCGTGGCGCAGTTCCTGTCGCGCCCGGTGATGGAGGGGTTCGTCTTCGGCCTGGCCATCTTCGTCACCGTCGGCCAGCTGCCGAAGCTGTTCGGAATCACGAAGGGGGCCGGGGACACCATCGCCGAGTTCGTCCACCTGATCGGCCATCTCGGCGAGACCAGCGCGCCCGCGCTGGCGGTCGGCGCGGGCGCACTGGCGCTGCTGTTCGCCCTCGATCGCGTGGCCCCGAAGGCTCCAGGCGGCCTGCTCGCACTCGTGCTCGGGATCCTCGTCAGCTCGATCTTCAGCCTCTCTGCACATGGGGTCGAGATCGTGGGACACGTGCCGAGCGGCCTGCCAACCCCCTCCGTGCCGTCCGTCAGAGGCGCCGACGTCGGCCCGCTCCTCGCTGCGGCCGGCGGGATGGTGCTGGTGATCTTCAGCGAGTCGCTCGGCGCCGCCGACAACTTCGCGACCAAGTACGGATATGAGATCGATCCCAACCAGGAGCTGATCGCCCTCGGCGTCGCCAACGGGGCATCTGGACTCATGCACGGCCTCGCGGGCGGCGGCAGCCTGTCCCAATCCGCCGTCAACGAAGCCGCCGGCGGGCGCTCCGAGGTCTCGCCGCTGATCGCCGCGCTCCTGATCGTCATCACCGTGCTCCTGCTCACGCCGCTGTTCAAGAACCTGCCCGAGGCCGTGCTCGCCGCGCTGATCATCCACGCCGTCTCGCACCTGTGGAAAGTCGGCGACATGCGGCGCTACTACAAGCTGCGCCAGCTCGAGTTCTGGCTCGCTTCGGCCACCTTCCTCGGGGTCATCACGATCGACGTTCTGCCCGGACTCGTGATCGGGGTCACGGCGATGCTGCTGCTCGTCATCTACCGCGCGAGCCAGCCCCACGTCGGATCGCTGGGACGCGTTCCGGGGGTGCCTGGCGCCTACGGCGACGTGCACCGGCACCCGGACTACGAGCGCATTCCGGGCCTGCTCGTGCTCCGGCTCGAGTCGCCGCTCTTCTACGCCAACGCCACCCCGGTCCGCGATCGCATCAAGCAGCTCGCGGGCGAAAGCACACCGCCGCCGAGCGCGCTCATCATCGACGCCGGCGCAAACGATCGCCTCGACATCACCGCGGCCGAGATGCTCCGCCGGCTCGTCGGGACGATGCACTCCGCCGGGATCGACGTGGCCTTTGCCGACGTCCGGCAGCCGGTGATCGACATGGCCAGACGCGCCGGCCTGCTCGAACAGCTCGGCGAGGCACGCACATTCCACACCATCGAGGCGGCCGTGCAGACGTTGGCCCCGGCAGTCCCACACCCGCCGCCCCGGCACACAGCCGAGGAAGCCGAGGTCACCTGATGGGCCAGGCCATCGGACAGGTCCTCTCCTACGGCGTCGGCGTGGCCCTGAGCCCGATGCCGATCATCGCGGTGGTGCTGATGCTCGTCACCCCCAAGGGACGGGTCAACGGGCCGTCATTCCTGCTGGGATGGATCGCCGGGATCGCCGTCGTGGGCACCATAGTGCTCCTGGTGGCCAGCGGGGCGTCGGCCAGCAAGCACGGCGCTCCGGCGACGTGGGTCAGCATCCTCAAGATCGTTCTCGGAATCCTCTTGCTCGCGCTGGCCGCCAATCAGTGGCGCGGCCGCCCACGGGGCGACACCGAGCCCCCGCTCCCCGGCTGGATGAAGAGCATCGACAAGTTCACCCCGGTCAGGTCGGCGGCGATGGGGATCGCGCTGTCCGCGATCAACCCCAAGAACCTCCTGCTCGCGGTCGGGGCCGCCGCAGCGATCGCACAAACCGGAGCGAGCGCAGCCAGCCAGGCCGTCGCGCTGGCCGTGTTCATCCTCGTCGCCACCCTCGGGGTCGGCACGCCGGTGGCGGTCTCAGTGCTCATGCGCGAGCGAGCGAGCAAAATACTCGGGAGCCTCCACGACTGGATGGCGCGCGAGAACGCAACCATCATGACCGTCATCTGCCTGATCATCGGCGCCAAGTTGATCGGCGACGCAATCACCGCCCTTGCCAGCTGATGAACCGGCTCGCCGACATGGTCGAGATTGCGGCGGGGAGCTTTCGGATGGGCTCGCCAGACTTCTATCCGGAGGAGGGACCGGTCCGCGAGGTTGAACTCAGCGCCTTTGCCATCGACCGCGTTCCGGTCACCGTCGATCAGTTCACCCGGTTCTTCGAGGAGACCGGTTACACCACCCTCGCGGAGCGGGCACCCGACCCCGCGGATTATCCGGAGGCGGATCCGTCGCTGCTCGTGGCCGGCTCGGCGGTGTTCCATCCAACCCCCGGTCCGGTACCGCTGAACGATCCCGGTCTCTGGTGGGCCTACGTCCCTGGCGCCAACTGGCATCACCCCTGGGGACCGGCCAGCGACAACGCCGAGCGTGGCGATCACCCGGTGACCCACATCGCCTATGAGGACGCAGAGGCCTACGCGGCGTGGGCGGGCAAGGCACTTCCGAGCGAGGCCGAGTGGGAATACGCCGCCCGAGGAGGACTGGACGCCGCGGTCTTCGCCTGGGGCGACGAGCAACATCCCGGCGGCGCGTTGATGGCCAACTCCTGGCAAGGCGACTTTCCCTGGCGCAACACCGGAGCCAAGGGCTGGCGCGGCACCACCCCGGTCGGGCTGTTCCCGGCCAACGGCTACGGGCTCTGCGACGTGACCGGGAACGTGTGGGAGTGGACGTCGGACTACTACTCACCCCGCGGCGCAGGCTCAGAGGACCCGAAGAGTCCCTGCTGCGCGGCGCCGCGCAACCCGCGCACCGAGTCTCCGGACGAAAGCCATGACGTCGGGCGCCCCGGCGCGCACATCCCGCGCAAGGTGATCAAAGGAGGCTCGCACCTTTGCGCGCCGAGCTACTGCCTACGCTACCGACCGGCCGCCCGCCAACCCGAGGCGATCGACACCTCAACCAGCCATATCGGCTTCCGCTGCGTGGCTCACTGATCAGCGGCCGGCGGCTGAGCTGCCGGTCAGTCGCGCGCGGGCTGGATGTTCTGGTTGACCCGGAACACGTTGTCCGGGTCGTAGGCGCGCTTGATCCGGGCCAGGCGGCCGTAGTTGTCGCGGTAGCTGGCACGGACCCGCTCCTGCCCCTCGTCCATCATCATGTTCACGTAGGCGCCACCGGCCGAGTAGGGATGCAGGGCCTCGTGGTAGTCGATCGTCCACTTCCGGATCGACTCGGCGTTGGCTGGGTCGGGGTCGACGCCCACGAACACCGATGCCCAGTTGGCTTCGCGGAAGCTCCAGGGGGTGTCGGCCGGGCCGGCGTCGTGGGCCGCGCCGTCGATCGGGTACATGTGCATCGTCGACTTCCACGTCGGCGGCTCGGAGCCGAAGCGAGCGTGGATGTTCACGGCCTCGTCCGGGATCTCGTTCACGAAGTCGGCGCGCCAGTACCACTGCTCGCCCGCCGGATACAGCCCGTCGAATGCGCCCTGGAGCATCGCGTGGGGAAGCGGGTGCGGACCGTGCATCAGCGGCTCGGGGACCGAGGACATCAGCGGTTCCATCGCCTTGGCCGCGCCCTCCTCGGACCCGAGGTAGCACCACACGATCCCGCATACGTTGCGCAGATGGATCGCCTCCGGGAACGGCGGCGCCGGCGGCACGACCGTGAAGGCGAAGAAGCCGTTCAGCTCGCGGGGCGCGGACGGGAGGAACTCGCGGTAGGCCGAGAGCACCTCGACGCCGTCCTCGGCCGCCCAGAAGGTCGGGCCACCGATGATGGTGCCGGCGTCGTGCAGGCGGAACGTGAACGAGGTGGCGACGCCGAAGTTGCCCCCGCCGCCCCGGATCGCCCAGAACAGGTCGGGGTGCTCCGCGGCATCGCAGCGAACGGTCCGCCCATCGGCCAGCACCAACTCGGCCTCCAGTAGGTTGTCCACTGTCAGCCCGTACTTCCGGGTGAGGTGGCCCATCCCGCCCCCAAGGGTCAGGCCACCCACCCCGGTCGTGGAGATGATCCCGCTCGGAGTGGCGAGTCCATGCTCGCCCGTGGCGCGGTCCACCTCGGCCCACGTGCAGCCGCCCCCGACGCGCACCGTGCGCGCGCCTGGATCAACTTCCACCTGCCTGATCAGCGAGAGGTCGATGACCACGCCACCGTCGCAGGTCCCGAGCCCGGCGCCGTTGTGGGCGCCGCCCCGCACCGCGAGCAGCAGGTCGTGATCGCGGGCGAACCGGATGGCCGAAGCGACGTCCGCCGGGCCGGCACAGCGCGCGATCAGCGCCGGTCGCCGGTCGATCATCGCGTTGAACACCTGCCGGGCCTCGCCGTACTCGGGGTCGTCGGGTCCGATCAGCTGCCCCTGGAACTTGTTCAGCTGGGCGCGCGCCGCATCGGCCGGTGTATCGATCGTGGTCATAGCCCCTTCTCTCGTCGTCGAGGTCCCGATTGCACGGACGACACTAGGTCGGAGTCGAGGCCCTGTCATGACCGAGCCTGACCCATATTGCCCGCGCCGAGGACGGACCGCCGGTTGCATGACTGATCAGATCTGACTATCGTGAGTCGCCGGGGCATCGCTGTGGAGCACCTTCCGGCCTCTCTCCGGATCTCGGCGCCGTTTCCGTTCGTCGGGCGTGTAGCCGAGCTCGGCGTGCTCCGGACGCTACTGCCGCGAGCCGAGGGAGAGGGCCGGCGCGTGGTGCTGCTGGGCGGCGAATCGGGCGCCGGCAAGAGCCGGCTCGCGCGCGAGTTCGGTGCCGAGGCCGCGCGGGAGGGGGCGATCGTGCTCTTCGGGGAGTGCGACGCCGTGGTTCCCACGCCCTACGGGCCGTTCGTCGCCGTGTTAGACCAGCTCGTGCGCTCGATCGTTCCGCGCGAGCTCAGATCGATCCTGGGTAGCGGGGCCGGGGAGCTGACCAGGCTGCTTCCCGACTTGGCCGACCACCTCGGCGAGCTTGCCCCGCCGGACAAGGCCGATCCGGACACCGAACGTCACCGTCTGCACGCGGCGGTCACCGATCTGCTCGCAGGGGTCAGCGGGCACCGCTCGTTGCTGGTCGTGCTCGAGGATGTTCATTGGGCCGACGCCCCCACCCTCCTCCTCCTTCGCCACCTCGCCCGGGCGAGATGGAAAGGGCGGGTCCTCGTGTTTGCCAGCTTCCGCGACGCCGAGGCCGACCTGCCCGAGCTGCTCTCGCAGACCCTGGCCGATCTGCGCCGCAGCGAGGACGTGGTGCGCCTGCGACTCGGCGACCTGTCCCCCGACGAGGTGAGCGAGCTGGTCACCAGAGCCGCCGAGGCTCACATCGGCGACGAACTCTCCGGGGTGGCCGGGACGATCCGCGAGATCACCGGGGGCAACGCGTTCCTGGTCTGTGAGCTGTGGCGAGCCCTGCTCGAGACGGGAGCCGTCGAGGTCAACGACGGCGAGGTTAAACTGACGCGCCCGCTGGCGGGTCTCGGCACGCCGGAGAGCGTCCGCGAGGTGGCGGGCCAGCGGCTCGCGCGGCTGGCGCCGTCGACCACCGCGCTGCTCGAGCTCGCCGCGACGGCCGGCGCGGAGTTCGAGCTCGAGGTGATCCGCAGGGGCTCCGGGCTCGGCGAGAACGAGTTCGTCGCAGCCCTCGACGAGGCGATCCGCGGCGCCATGATCGAGGAGCTTTCCGGCCGCGGGCTCGCTTACCGATTCACGCACGAGCTGGTGCGCCGAGCCGTGTATGACCGGCTGACGACGGCTCGCAAGGCCCAGTTGCATCTGCGCGTCGGCGAGGCGCGGGAAGCCCTGCCGGACCGCTCCGCGCGAACCCTCGCAGACCTCGCACATCATTTCGCCGCGGCCGCGCCGCTCGGAGGGGCCGAACGGGCGGTCGCCTACAACCTGCTCGCCGCCCGGGCCGCGATCGATGCTCTGGCCTTCGACGAGGCGTCCGAGCTGCTTCGCGCCGCGCTCGAGCTCGGCATCACCGACGACACACAACGGGCCGCTGCGCTCCTCGAGCTCGGTGCGGCCAAGCACCTCGGTGGCAAGGCGGTCGAGGCGATGGAAGCGTTCAGCGACGCCGCGGAGATCGCGCGCACGATCGATGACCCCGAGCTGCTTGCGCGAGCCGCGATCGGCTACGAGGACGCGTCGTGGCGTCCCGCGATCTTCGGTAGCGGAAGCGAGCGGTTGGAGGAGGCGATCACCGCCCTCGGCGATGGCCGTCCGCCGCTCCGGCTCGCCCTGCTCAGCGGCCTCGCCCGCGCGCTCGACCATGACGGTCAGCACGAGCGTGGCGCGATCGTGCGGGGGAACGCGATCGAGCTTGCCAGCCGGATCGGCGATCAGCCCGGCCTCGCCGCCGTGCTCACGCGCTCTTACTGGGCGCGCGGCAGCGCGCCGGACGGGGAGATCCTCGAGATGCTGACCGAGGCCAAGGAGATCGGCGAGCAGCTCGGGAACACCGAGATCCAAGCCGAGGCGATCGTGTGGCGCGTGCCGACGTTCGTGGCGCTGGCCGACATGCCGTCGGCGCGCCGGGAGGTCTCGGCCCTGCGCGACATCGCGCAGGCGACCCGGCAGCCGTTCATGCTCCACGTGGCCGAGCACTACGGCGCCGCGATCGCCCTCGCGGATGGCCGGATCGACGCGGCCGAGGCGATGATGCGCAGCTCCGAGGAAGCCGGACGGCTGCTCACCGGGCGCGATGCCACCGGCACCTTCGGCATCCAGATGTTCAGCCTTCGTCGTGAACAGGGCCGGCTGGCCGAGCTGGCGCCGGTCATCCGGATCCTCGCCGCCGGCGACCGCGAACAGGGCCCGTGGCGTCCGGGCCTGGCCGCGCTGCTCGTCGAGCTCGGCATGGAGGCCGACGCAAGACGTGAGTTGACCCGCGTCGCGGGCGAGGGCCTCGAGTCGATGCGCCAGACGCTGTGGCTGGCTTCGCTTACGTACCTGAGCGATGCGTCCGCAGCGCTCGGCGACGAAGCCGTCGCCGAGCTCGTCTACCCCGAGCTAGTGCCACTCACCGGCGCCAACGTAATGATCGGGCACCTGGTCGTGTGTTACGGCGCGGCCGACCGGTATCTCGGCATGCTGGCCTCCACGCTCGGCGAATGGGACCGTGCCGAGGAGCATTTCGAGCGGGCGATCGAGTTGAACCGGCGCATGGAAGCCACCACCTGGCTGGCCCGCACCAACTACGAGTATGCCCGGATGCTGCTGGCCGGTCGCGGTAACCGGCGTTCCCGGGCGACGGCGCTGCTCGATGAAGCCGACCGGCTCGCCGGCGCGGGTGGGCTGATCGCCCTGCGCGGCCGGATCCGGACGATCGGCGCGACGCCCGCCCCGGCCGCGCCGCCGGATCAGCTGTCCGCGCGGGAGGTGCAGATCCTCCAGCTCGTCGCCCGCGGGCTGAGCAACCGCCAGATCGGGCTCGAGCTGTTCATCAGCGAGCACACCGCCGCCAACCACATCCGGAGCATCCTGCGCAAGACCGGCTGCGCCAACCGCACCGAGGCCGCCTCCTACGCACACCGCCACGCCCTTGTCGGCGCGCGGACGCAGGGATAGGATCGAACGCCATGCCGCTCTACGTCATCGAACGCGTCTTCGCGGAGCAGCTCGAGCTCAGCGACGACGACGTCAAACTGATCGAGGAGGTCAACGCCGACGAAGGCGTGCGCTGGCTGTTCTCGTTCCTGAGCGCCGATCGGCGCCGCACTTATTGCCTGTACGAGGCGCCTTCGCCGGAGGCGATCATGGCCGCCGCACGGCGCGTGGACATCCCGGCTGACGCGATCGTCGAGGTCGAGGAGAACCCGCTCGCGGTCCCCGGTCGGGTGGCCGAGTGGGCCACCGCCCGAAACGACTGATCAGCGGCAGGCCCCGTCCGCCAGACCTATCGGGTTGCTGCGCCCGGGGGTGAAAACGCCGCGCGCCTCCACAAATAAGCTACATTCGCCGACGGGCCCCTCGGCTTACGCCTGTGAGGGTCCTACCAAACAGCGCTTCGGGTCGGGGGCGCGCGTGGGAGTCATGAAAGGAGAAGGCATGCGTGGAAGGACCGCGGCGTTCGTCGCCGCATCTGTCGTAACCGCCGGGGTGGTGGCCAGCGCCGCCAGCGCGGCGGGCCCGCCACCCCCGCCGAAGGGCGTGGGCGGGGCCAAGGTCGTACAGGTGGCCGCTGGCCTGAAAACCCCCACCTCGTTCGCGTTCGGCGCCGGCACCTTGTTCGAAGGCGACGGCGGCGCCGAAACGTCGAAGGTTCCCAACGGGGGCGTGTTCGCGATCAAGGGCGGAGCGGCGACGGCCGTTCCCAACTCGCCGCAGTTCGTGGCCGGCCTGGCCTGGCACGGCGGCGCGCTGTATGTCAGCGGCGGCACGCTCACCCCGCAGCACACCGCCAAGTGGCAGCTGCTCAAGTGGAGCGGATGGAACGGCAAGACGTTCACCAAGCGTCAAGTCGTCTACACCGCCCCAAAGAAGCTCGACGGCCTCAACGGAATCGCCTTCGGTGCCGATGGCCGGCTCTACGTGGGCGTCGACGTCGGCCTGACCGACGGCAATGACCACGGCCCGGCCAAGACGCCGTTCGTATACGACATCCTGTCGATCAAGCCGAACGGCAAGGGTCTCAAGGTGTTCGCCACCGGCATGCGCCAGCCCTGGCAGCTGGCCTTCCCCAAGGGCTCCTCGTCGCCGTTCGTCTCGGTCCTCGGCCAGGACAAGGGCGCCAAGAAGCCGCCGGACTTCGTGCTCCGAGTCAAACAGGGTGACAACTACGGGTTCCCGAGCTGCAACTGGACGGTGGCCAGCAAATGCGCCGGCTTCACCAAGCCGTTCAAGCAGTTCGGCCCGCACACGGACATCATGGGTATGGCCATCATCGGCAAGCGGCTGTACATGACGTCGTTCCTGGGCACTACCGGCAAGGCCGGAGAGGTGTTCTCGATGCCACTCAGCGGCGGTCCGCTCAAGACCGTCGTCAAGGGCTTCGTCGCCCCGACCGTGGGCCTCGGCGTTCACGGCGGGTCGCTCTACGTCGGTGAGCTCACCGGCCAGGTGTTCAAGGTCACTCCGTAGCGCGTTCCTGGATGTCCCGGCGCCTGACCCCAGGCGCCGGGCCGTCCGGCTCTCTGGCGTGCTCTGGCCTGACGATCGGGTTCAATGTGCGTCATCAATAAACGTGAGTCAGAGAGCGGCAGTTGGCGCTAGTGGCACGAACCAGCGCGAGGTCGAGCCGAGCGGCGCTAGCGCTGCTGGGCGACGAGCGCCTGGCGCGCCTGGCCACCGCCGGGCACGAACGGGCATTCGCGGTTGTATACGAGCGCTACCACCAGGCGCTCTACCGCTATTGCCGGTCGATCCTGCGCGACGACGCCGACGCCCAGGACGCGCTGCAGTCGACCTTCACCGCCGCGTTCGCCGCCCTGGGGCACGGCCGGCGCGATGCACCGATCCGCCCCTGGCTGTTCCGCATCGCCCACAACGAGGCCGTGTCCGTGCTGCGACGCCGGCGCCCCACGGCCGAGTTGTCGGAGGCAACGGATTACCGCACGACCTCGGTCGAGGATCAGGTCACGGAACGAGCTGAGCTCGGCCTGCTTCTGCGCGATCTCCACGAGTTGCACGAGCGCCAGCGCTCGGCTCTGGTCATGCGCGAGCTCAGCGGTCTCTCACACGAGGAGATCGCTCTCGTGCTCGAGACATCGGTCGGGGCGGCCAAGCAGGCGATCTACGAGGCTCGCCGATCGCTGTTCGAGTTCGCCGAGGGTCGGGCCATGCCGTGCGATGACATCCAGCGGACCATTTCGGATGCCGACGGGCGCCTGCTGCGCGGTCGCCGCGTCCGGGCCCACATGCGCGACTGCTCGGCCTGCGCCGCGTTCGCCGAGGCCGTCCCCGCACGCCGCCGGGAGCTGCGGGCGCTGGCTCCGCCGCTGCCCGCGGTGGCCGCCGCCGGACTGCTCGAGCGAGCCGCCGAACTCGGCGCCGGCCACAGCGCCGGCAGCGGCCTGGCCGGTCTGGCCACCGGCGCGGCGGGCAAGGCAGCCGGCGCCGCGCTGGCCGCGAACGCCCTGGCCGGCGTCGCGGTAGTGGCCACCGCCACGGTCGGCGTCACCATCGGGGTGGACAAGCTCGCGCACACGGCCCCACGAGCTGGAGCCGGCCCCCACGTGGTGTCGGGAGCGCGATCGGCCGGACCGAATCGAAGGCCAACGCTCGCGGTCGCCCCGACGCCGGCACCGGCACCGGCACCGCGCACGGTCTCGCCGGTGGCCGCCGCGGTCTCGCCGGCCGTGCGTGCGGTCGAACGGCACCGCGTTGCCACCCCGCAGCGGTCCCGGCCCTCAGCCTCTACGCGCGCCTCGACGCCAAGCTCAGCGGGCCGATCAGCACCGACCATGGCTGCCGCACCCCCTGCCGCCTCGACGGCTACGACGGCTCCCGCGCATGGGGACGGGCACGGCACCGCCGCGCCGGGGCGCTCGTCATCGGCCCCAGGTCACTCGAGCACAACCTCAACCAGCCCCGGACACTCCGCCGCCGCCCCAGGCCACTCGAGCAAGACCTCAACCAGCCCCGGACACTCCGCCGCCGCCCCAGGCCACTCGAGCACAACCTCAACCAGCCCCGGACACTCCGCCGCCGCCCCAGGCCACTCGAGCACAAGCTCAACCAGCCCCGGGCACTCGTCCTCGGCCCCGGGCCACCTCAAGTAGACCCTGACCATCGCCCGGCGCGCGCGTATGGCGTCCTAGAGGACACGCCACCGCGATTGGGGCCGGGCTTGGCAACAGGACTGGGCGGCCCGGCCTCTCGCGGGGCGGAAGCGATTCAGGAGGAGTCATGGGCCCGTGGGGTCCGGAACTCAGAGGAGGCGCAGTGAAACTTCAAACCAGGCTCGCGGTGATCGCCGGGATCATGGCGCTGTGCGCACCCCCAGCCGTCGCGTTCGGCGCCCCCGGCGCTCACCCGAAACACCCCACCACACACCCCGGGACCAAGCAGGCCAAGGTCTACGGGAAGCTGTGTCAGGGCGAGAGCAAGAAGCACGTCGCCGGGCAGCGGGGCACGCCCTACGGCGTCTGCGTGTCCGGCGCCAAGAAGCTGCTCAGGCAGCACGCCGGCGGGTAGCCGGCCCCACTGCGCGTCGCCCCCTCGCGCGGTCGCTGATCGGTCGGTGGCGCCGCCGGCGGGTGCGCACCCCCGCTGGTGGCGCCACCGCCGGATATGCAGACGACTTCGCGGCTCGGGCCACTGACGCCGCCGCCATGACACGCACCCTTACTTGCGCCGGTCCACCGCGCGCTGGAGCTGGTCCTTGTTCATGTTCGACCGGCCCTCGATGCCCAATTGCTTGGCCTCGTTGTAGAGCTGGTCGCGGGTGCGGCCCTTGGGCCGGTTGGTGCCGGAGCGCTGACCGCCTCGCCGCGAGGAAGACATGTCGTCGGTCGAGGTGCGCGAGCGCTGACTCGACTCACCGGAGCGGGCGCGCTCCTTATTCACGGTGCGCGCGGCGATCTCCTCGGCGCGTCGCTCGCTGGCGCCCTGATCCTTCTCACTCTTCTTGATGTGCTCGTACTGACGCGCTCGCTTGGTTCCCTTCTGTACTCCGCGCGGGGGCATTCTCAGACCTCCTCTCGAATTCGCTCGTCACGCGTTCTCTACCCACGTCCCCGGGCTCAGAAGCGATGCCGAGCCGTTGGTTAGCATCGACGCGTGAGCTCGAAGCAGCGATGGCTGGAGGCGATGTGGCCGAGGGTCCGGTCGTGGCTGCCGGCACCGCCGGCGCTCGTGGTCGAGCTGGGCTGCGGATCCCTGGGCGGCTTCGTGCCTGCGCTCGAGGCCGACGGTTACGCCGTGCTCGGCATCGATCCGGCGGCCCCCGAGGGGCCGGGCTACCGCCGCGTCGAGTTCGAGCGCGCCGAGCTGCCGTCGGAGGTGGACGCCGTCGTGGCCTCCGTCTCGCTTCATCACGTGGCGGATCCCCACGAGGTGCTCAACAGGATTGCCGGCGCGCTGAGACCGGGCGGCGTGGTCGCGGTCATGGAATGGGACTGGGAGAGCCTCGACGAGGCGACCGCTCGCTGGGGCTTCGAGCGGCTGGACCCGGCCGCCGACGGTTGGCTTCCCGGAACGCGCGAGCGCTGGCGCGCCTCGGGCCTCGCGTGGGACGACGCCCTGCGGCGGTGGGCGGTCGGTCATGGGTTGCACAGCGCTCAGGCGCTCGTCCGCCGGCTGGATGAGCGCTTCGAGCGGGTACGTTGCGAGCGGGGCGCTTATCTGTTCCCAGAGCTCGCTGAGACCACCGAGGCCGATGAGTTGCAGGCGATCGACGCAGGTCTGATCCGAGCTCTGCGCGTCGACTACGTGGGCCGCCGACGCAACCTCACCGAGCGGTAGCGCCCTCCACGCACAGGACGCGGCCCGGTAGAACTTGGGGCATGGCTCCCGTACCGGAGACGATCCTCGACGCCGGCGGTCGCGAGCTGCGCGTGTCCAACCCGGATCGCGTGATCTTTCCCGCCACCGAGCGCACGGCCCCCGTCACGAAGCTCGACATCGTCGGCTACTACCTGTCGGTTGACGAGGGCATCATGCGCGCGCTGCGGCGGCGGCCCACCACGCTCGAGCGCTGGCCCAAGGGCGTCTACCCGGGCATGGTGCTCTCCACCCGAGAGGGACGCCAGGGCGACGCCTTCTACCAGAAGCGGATTCCCAAGGGCGCACCCGACTACGTGGAGGCCGCCACGATCGCGTTTCCGTCCGGCCGCCACGCCGACGAGGTCTGCCCGACCGAGGTCGCGGTGGTCGGCTGGGCGGCGCAGATGGGCACGATCACCTTCCATCCGTGGCCGGTGCGCCGCGAGGACGTCGACCATCCCGACGAGCTGCGGCTCGATCTCGACCCGCAGCCTGGGACCGACTACGCGGACGCCGCGGGGGTCGCCGGCGAGGCCCGGCGGCTCCTCGAGGAGCTCGCGATGCACGGCTTCCCCAAGACCTCCGGAGGTCGGGGAATCCACATCTACGTGCGGATCGAGCCGCGCTGGACGTTCACCGACGTCCGCCACGCCGCGATCGCCTTTGGGCGCGAACTCGAGCGCCGCGTGCCCGAGCGGGTGACCACCAGCTGGTGGAAGGAGGAGCGCGGCGCACGGATCTTCGTCGACTACAACCAGAACGCCCGCGATCGCACGATCGCCTCGGCCTACAGCATCCGTCCCAAGCCGGGCGCCACGGTGTCCGCCCCGCTGGATTGGGACGAGCTGCTCGATGTCGCCCCCGAGGACTTCACGGTCGCGACGATGCCGACGCGCTTCGCCCAGATCGGCGACCGCCACGCAGCGATCGACGACCAGGCGTATTCGCTTCAACCGTTGCTGGAGCTGTACGAGTCGGATCTCGCGGGCGGTTTGGGGGACATGCCCTACCCGCCGGATTACCCCAAGATGCCCGGCGAGCCCAAGCGGGTGCAGCCGTCCCGGGACCGCGACCGCCCCCGCTAAGCCCACGATAGCCATGGGCGTGATCGATTTTGGCCCCTGGAAGGGCCCAAATCCATCACACCCCTCAGGGCGACTGCGGCAGCTTGACCTTCTTACCGGCGCCCCGCCGGGCGGCGGGAGCGCTCGGTGGCGGCACGACCGGGCCGATGTCGCCATCCGGGGCCTCGTCCAGGTCGACGATGACCGGCGCGTGATCGCTCGGCCCGGTGCCCTTGCGAGCCTGCCGGTCGACCCACGCGGCACGCATCCGCTCGGCGACCACGCCGCTGGCCAGGATCAGGTCGATGCGCATCCCCAGGTCCTGGTGGAACATCCCGGCCCGGTAGTCCCAGTAGGTGAAAACCCGCTGGTCCGGCCATCGGTCGCGCATGACGTCGTGGAGGCCGAGCCCCTGAAGCTCGGCCAGCGCCGCGCGCTCAGGCTTCGTCACGTGGGTCTGGCCGACGTAGGCCTCGGGGTCGAACACATCCTCGTCGGCCGGCGCGATGTTCATGTCCCCGCACACGACCTGCGCCTCCGGTCCCGCGGCCACGGCCTCGCGCAGCGACTGAAGCCAGGCCAGCTTGTACACGTAATGCTCGGAGTCGGGGGTGCGGCCGTTCGGCACGTACACCGAAGTCACTCGCACCCCGGCGCACGTCGCCGCGACCGCGCGCGCCTCCGGGTTAGGGAACCCGGGCGCCCCATGCAACCCCGGCGCGACGTCCTCGAGCCCCACGCGCGAGAGGATCGCCACCCCGTTCCACGCCGCCTCGCCGTGCGCGGCCACCTCGTACCCGCGTGTCACAAGCTCGTCGCCCAGCAACTCGAAGAACGCGGCGTCCGCGATCTTGGTCTCCTGCAGGCACACCACGTCGGGCCGGCGCTGATCGAGCCACGGCAGCAGCCGCGGCAGCCGCTGCTTGAGCGAGTTGACGTTCCAGGTCGCGATCCGCACGGAACGGCTACGGTAGCGCCGCGAGCGCTCGGAACTCCGGGTCGTCGCGCAGGCTAGCGAGGTCGTCGTCCTCCCCGGCCCACTCGGCGAGCTCGGGCCTTAGCTCGAGCGCCCGGCGCAGACCGTCGAGCGCCGCCTCGCGGCGGCCCTGCACGGCATCCAGGCAGGCCACGTTGTAGTGAAGCGAGCCCGACTCCGGATGGACCGCGAGTCCCTCGGCCAGGATCTCGCGAGCCCGATCGGGGTCGCTTCGGATGAGCGGAGTGGCCTGGAACGACCACTCCCAGGCCGAGGGCTGGAACGTCGGCGGCCCGCCGAAGCTGAGCACGGTGGTGCCGGCCTCGGCCGCCACGGCGTGCCGGTGAGACGCCGGGTCAGGAACGAACACGTACGTCCCGGCCGGCGCGTCGTGCGACTCGCCGTCGATCGTGAAGGTCGCCCGTCCCCGAGCGACAAAGTAGAGCTCCTGATGAGCCAGCTGCGGATCCTCGGTGTGGGGCTCGACCACGTCCTCCCCCACCGCGCCCGCGGTATAGGCGTTGCAGCCGAACGCCCGTACGCCGAGGTTCCACCGCACCGGGCGCCAGGTCATCGGCAGGCTTCTCGGCCCGGGAACCGGCTCGATCTGATCCAGGTGAATGATCTTGGGTGGCTCGAGCGTCATGGAAACGGAAGCCTAACCCTCGCGCGGAGCGATGAATGTCGGACTCCGCCGCGGTCTATATGGCGAGCGACTCGATCATCAGGAGACAGGAACCATGTTCAACTTCCCGGAGCTGGCAATTCGCGAACTGGACCACCGGCGCAGCGACGGCATCGACGTCAGGCTGCTGTGGAACTCGCGGACGAACCGAGTGTCGGTCACCGTCGAGGACCACCGCTCGAAGGAGACGTTCGAGCTCGAGGTCCCCAGCGCGGAGGCGCGCCAGGCCTTCGCCCACCCGTACGCATACATCCACGGCGACCACCACGACGAGGCGCTGGCCGCCTGAGGGCGCACCTATGCAGATCGTCTGCTCGTGCGTGTGACTGGCGCTAGTCTGGGTCTGCCATACGACTGCTGCTGAACATCATCTGGCTCGTCTTCGCCGGCGTATGGCTGGCGATCCTCTATTTGTTCGCCGCGGCGATCTGCTTCGTCCTGATCATCACGATTCCGTTCGGAGTCGCGGCATTCCGGATCGCGCTGTTCGTCTTGTGGCCATTCGGCCGCACCGTGGTCCGGCGTCCGGACGCCGGCGTGGCGTCCGGCATCGGGAATGTCCTCTGGCTGCTGCTCTGCGGATGGTGGCTCGCCCTCGGGCACCTGGTAACCGGAGTCGCTGAGTGCCTGACGATCATCGGGATCCCACTTGGCCTGGCCAACTTCAAGCTGATCCCGATATCGCTGCTCCCGTTGGGCCGCGAAATCGTCTCGGTCGACCAGGCCAGGTCGATGGGGCTCGCATCGGATGCGTGGATCAGGTAGCAGGTGGCGAGCGCCGACACACCCCTCCGGGAGGAGGACGTCGGTTCCGACCCGTTCCGTCAGTTCGAGCGCTGGTTCGCGGAGGCGAGCAGCCTCGGGATCTCTCAGCCCGAGGCGGCCGCGTTGGCCACCGCCACGCCGGACGGGAGCCCATCGGTGCGGATGGTGCTGGTCAAGCGGACAGGTCCCGACGGGTTCGTCTTCTACACGAACTACGAGAGCCGTAAGGGCGGAGAGCTGACGTCCAACCCGCGCGCGGCGCTGCTCTTTCACTGGGAGCGGCTGGGACGCCAGGTCAGGATCGAGGGACCGGTCGAGCGGACCACCCGCGCGGACTCACTCGCCTACGCCCGCAGCCGTCCCCGCGGTAGCCAGCTGAGCGCAGCCGCCTCTCCCCAGAGCCGCCCGGTGACCGATCGCTCCTGGCTCGAGCAGCGGGTCTCGGAACTGGACCACCAATACGCCCACACAGACGTGCCGCTGAGCGAGGCCTGGGGTGGTTTCCGCCTGCGACCCGAGCGGTTCGAGTTCTGGCAGCACCGCCAGAGCCGGCTGCACGACCGGCTCGTGTACACGCCCGCCCCGGACGGGGGCTGGAAGGTTGGGCGGCTTGCCCCCTGAATCCGGCGTGCCCCGGCGGGCTCTCGGCCGCTCCGAGCTCGACGTCTCCCGCCTGTCCCTCGGCTCGTGGCGCACGTTCGAGCGAATCCCCCGCGAGGACGGCCTGGCCGTGATGCGCGCCGCTCGGGAGCACGGCTTCAACTTCCTCGACGACGCGCGCTACAACGACGAGACGGGCAGCGCACCGCTACCCACCGGCTACTCCGAGGTGCTGTTCGGCGAGCTGTTCCGAGCCGCCGGGTGGGACCGTGCCGATACCGTCGTCGCCAACAAGCTCTGGTGGGAGTTCTGGCCGCAGGAGAGCGCCGCCGCCGAGCTCGACGGCTCACTGGGTCGCATGGGCTTCGACTATGTCGACCTGATCTACGCGAACCCGCCGCCCGAGGGCCTCCCGGTGCCGGACATGGTCGCCGCGGTGGGCGAGCTCATCAGCTCCGGCAAGGCGCGGACCTGGGGCATCGTCAACTGGGATCCTGGACCGTTCATGACGGCCATCCGGGCGGCCCAGGAGCTGGGTGTGCCGCCGCCCTGCGCCGCCCAGCTCAAGTACAGCCTGCTGTATCGCCAGTGGGTCGAGAACGCCGAGATGGCGGCGGCGCTCCAGGAGTCGGGCGCCGGTGTGGTGGCGTCGTTCGTCCTGTCCGGCGGCGTGCTCACGGGCAAGTACGACGCGGGCGAGACCGGACGATCCGCCGAGGTGATCGACGCTCCGTGGGTGAAGGCGGCGCGCCAGCGAGGGCAGCGGCTGCGCGTGCTCGCCTCCAATCTCGGAGCGAGCCCCGCCGCATTGGCGATCGCGTTCACGCTCGCCAATCCGGCGGTCGCGAGCGTGCTGTTCGGCGCCACGTCGCCCGCCCAGATCGCCGACAACGTCGCCGCGCTGGACGTCGAGGAGGCGGTTGTGCAGCGGCTGATCGAGCTGTAGACCCCAGCCCCGTGGAAGTCGACCTGGTCGAAGGGCGTGCGGGCGCCGACCCAACGCTCGACGTGGCGACGGCGCACGCGCTGCTCGACCTCGTCGCCGCCGATCGCCGGCGGCCCGTGCTGCGCCTGTACCGGCCGGCGCCGACCGTCGCCTTCGGCCGCCGCGATACGTTCCTGCCCGGCTTCGCGACCGCGGTCGCGACCGCCCGCCGGCACGGCTTCATCCCCGTGGTCCGGGGAGCCGGAGGCAGGGCCGCCGCCTACGCCGAGGGCTGTCTGATCTTCGACGCGGTCATGCCGGCCGACGGATCGGCGATCCGGGACCGCTTCGCCGAAGATGCCCGTCGGCAGGCGCGCGCGTTGCAGAACCTCGGCGTCGACGCCCGCGTCGGTGAGGTGACCGGCGAGTACTGCCCGGGCGAGTTCAGCGTCAACGCGCGCGGGCGCGTGAAGCTGATCGGCGCCGCCGAGCGGATCGTCCGCGGGGCCTGGCTGCACTCGAGCGTGGTCGTCGTGGAGGGCGCCGGCTCGCTCCGCGCCTTGCTCGAGGACGTCTACGCCGCGCTCGGTCTCGACTGGGAGCCGGAGACGACCGGCGCGGTGGCGTCCGAGGCGCCGGGCGTCGGGCTCGAGGACGTGCGCACCGCACTGCTCGCCGAGTACGAAAGCCGTTACTCGCTGACACCAGCGCGGCTCACCACAGCCGACCTGGCCCGCGCCGGCGAGCTGCTCGAGCGCCACCGCGTCTGAGCCCGCGACTCACCCCGTGTGGTGGACCTCCTGCAGACCGTAGACCGGCGTGTCGATGGCCTCCGCGCGGGCCTTGAGCTGGAGCGCGAGGTACTGCGAGTAGTGGCGCGACTGGTGGAGATTGCCGCCGTGGAACCAGAGGCCCGGCTGCTGGGTCGGCTTCCACATGTTCCGCTCCTCGCCCTCCCACGGACCCGGGTCCTTCGCCGTTCCCGAGCCGAGACCCCACACCTTCCCGACCTTGTCGGCCACCTCGGGCGAGATCAGGTCCGCCACGAAGCCGTTCATCGACTCGTATCCGGTCGCGTAGACCACCAGGTCGGCCGGAAGCTCGGTCCCGTCGGCCATCACGACCGCATCCTCGGTCAGATGGTCGACCTGGCCGGGCCGTAGCTTGACTTCGCCGCTGGCCACCAGCTCGGACGCACCGACGTCGATGTAGTAGCCGGAGGCGCGCCGCAGGTATTTCATGAACAGGCCGGAGTCGTCCTCGCCCCAGTCGTGCTGGAAGCCCGCCTTCTCCAGACGCTCGTAGAAGTCGGCGTCGCGCTCGCGGATCTGCTCGTACACCGGGACCTGGAGGCCGGCCATGATGCGGTACGGGATCGAGGCGAACGTCATGTCGGCCTTCTCGGTGCTCATCCCGTCCGCCACCGCCTGCTCGGAGTAGAGCGCGCCGAGCGCGATGTCCATCAGCGTGTCCGACCTGACGACGTGGGTCGAGGAGCGCTGCACCATCGTCACGTCGGCGCCGTGCTCCCAGAGCGCGGCGCAGATGTCGTGCGCTGAGTTGTTCGAGCCGACCACGATCGCTCGCTTGCCCCGGTAGGCGTCCGGCCCGGGATGAGCCGAGGAGTGATGCTGATCGCCCTTGTAGCGGTCGGCGCCGGGGAACCGCGGCGTGTGCGGCCTGCCCGACATTCCCGTGGCCATCACGAGCTGCTTCGGGCGCAGCGTGATGCCGGATCCCTCGCGCTCGACCACCACCTCCCATTCCCCCGCGGCCGCGTCGTAGCTGGCACGCAACGCGGTGGTCGAGCCCCAGTAGCCCAGCTCCATCACGCGCGTGTACATCTCGAGCCAGTCCGCGACCTTGTCCTTGGGCGAGAACACCGGCCAGTTCGGCGGGAACTTCACGTAGGGCAGATGGTCGTACCAGACCGGATCATGCAGACACAGCGACTTGTACCGCCTGCGCCAAGAGTCGCCCGGGCGGGCGTTCCGCTCGACGATGATCGTCGGCACGCGGAGCTGCCGCAGCCGTGCGCCGAGCGCGATGCCACCCTGGCCGCCGCCCACGATCACCACGTACGGCTGGGTCGTGACCCCGAGCTCCTCGGCCTCTCGCCGACGCTCCTCGAGCCACGTTCGGCGGTCCGGGTTGGCCCCGTGCTCGACCCCCTTGGGGCGGCGCGAACCGAGGCTCTCCTCGTGACCCTTGAGCTCGTCCAGCGCGGTCAAGAGCGTCCACGCCTTGCCATCGATCAGCCGCACGTGCCCGCTGCAGCGCCCCACCTCGGTCTCGAACTCGAGCCACGCCTCGCTGACACCGTCGGCGCTGGCCGGCTCCCCTGTCACGCTCCAACCGCGAGGCTTCGTGCGCTCGAGCGTCTGCTCGAGCATGTCCCGTACGCCTTCCGGGCCCTCCACGGTCCTGATGTTCCACGTGAACGCGACGAGGTCTCGCCAGAAGCTCTCGGCCGCGAACAGCTCCGCCGCGCCGGCGGGGTCGCCGCGCGTCAGCGCCGCGTCAAAGCCCGTAAGCCACTGGTCTATCTCGGCCGCGACGGGCGTGCTGGCGGTGGTGCTGGACATGCTCTCTCCTCGGGCTCCGGTGGCGGTACGGCCATTGTCGCGAAGTTCACCGGTTGTCTGAGTGCGCACGGTCGGGCCATCACCCGGATTGGGCCCGACAACCCCTTCCTCTACCCTTGGCCATATTCGTCCATCGCCCGCGAGGGCCCGGTCTGATGAAGGGAGGTGATCGGATTGCCAAAGAAACGCGGTCGGCTGACGGAGCCGATGGTGCGCGAGAACGGGACGCTTCGCCCGGCGAGCTGGGACGAGGCGCTCGACGCCGCAGCGGCCGGGCTCGCCCGGGCCAAAGCCACGGACCCGACGCGCTCGTTCGGCATGTTCAGCTGCTCGAAGGCCTCGAACGAGGCCAACTTCCTGGCGCAGAAGTTCGTGCGTTCCGTGATGGGGTCGAACAACGTCGACTCGTGCAACCGCACTTGACACGCTCCCAGCGTCGTCGGTCTGGCGACGGTGTTCGGTGCGGGCGGCGGAACGTCGTCCTATAAAGAGGTCGAGGAGACGGATCTTCTGATCCTGTGGGGATCGAACGCGCGCGAAACGCATCCGATCTTCTTCCATCATCTCCTGAAGGCGGTCCATCGCGGCGCCACGCTCTACGGCGTCGATCCTCGCCGCTCGAGCAGCGCGCAGTGGGCCGACACCTGGCTCGGGCTCGACGTCGGAACCGACATCGCGCTGGCCAACACAGTCGCCCGCGAGATCATCCACGCCGGGCTGACCAACGACGTGTTCATCGAGCACGCCACCACGGGCTACGAGGAGTTCAAGGCCGGAGTCGAGCCGTGGACGCTCGAGGAGGGCGAGCGGGTGACCGGTGTGCCGGCCGAGACGATCCGCGAGCTGGCCCACGCCTACGCCCGAGCCGACCGGGCGATCCTGTGCTGGACGCTCGGCATCACCGAGCACGTCACCGCGGTCGACAACGTCCTCTCGCTGATCAACCTGGCCCTGCTCACCGGGCATGTCGGCCGTTACGGCTCGGGGCTGAACCCGCTGCGCGGCCAGAACAACGTGCAGGGAGGCGGCGATATGGGCGCGATCCCCAACAAGCTGCCGGGCTTCCAGGACATCGAGAAGGACGAGGAGGTGCGGTCCAAGTTCGAGCAAACGTGGGGGACTCCGATCATCCCCCACTACGGCTGGCACCTCTCCCAGATGTTCGAAGGTATGGAGCGCGGCGAGCTCAAGACCTTGTACGTGTTCGGCGAGAATCCCGCCCAGTCCGAGGCTGACTCCAAGAAAGCGCTGGAGCTGCTCGAAGGGCTCGACTTCCTGCTCGTCCAGGACGTCCTGATGACCAAGACCGCCGAGATGGCCGACGTGGTGCTGCCGGCCAGCCTCTCGTGGTGCGAGGTCGAGGGCGGCACGGTGACCAACTCCGAGCGCCGTGTACAGCTCATGCGCAAGGCGCTCGACCCGCCCGGCCAGGCCCGCGACGACCACTGGATCATCTCCGAGCTGGCCCGCCGGCTCGGCCACGACTGGGGCGACCCCACGCTCGAGCAGGTGTGGGACGAGCTTCGCTCACTCAGCCCGATGCACAAGGGCATGAGCTATCAACGGCTCGAGGAGCTCGGCGGAATCCAATGGCCGGCCCCGAGCGACGATCATCCCGGCTCGCTGTACCTCCACGGCCGGCTCTGGGAGGACGGACCGGCACAGGGGCCGAAGGCCCCGTTCTCGGTCACGACCTGGATCCCGCCGGTGGATGAGCTCAGCGACGAGTTCCCGATCCGGCTCACCACCGGCCGGCGCCTGGATTCCTACAACACTGGCGTCCAGTCGAACCTCTACAGCTCGCCGCTGCGCCGCGGTGAGACGCTCGACCTCCACCCCGAGGATGCGGCGAGACTCGAAGTCGAACCCGGCGAAGTGGTGAGGATCAGCTCCCGGCGCGGCTCGGTCGACGCTCCCGTGCGCCTGGACACCGGCCTGCGCCCCGGCCTGGCCTTCATGACCTTCCATTTTCCGGACCAGGTCGACGTCAACCTGCTGACCATCGACGCCACCGACCCGAAGTCGGGGACCGCGGAGTTCAAGGCCACGGCGATCCGCGTCGAGAAGCTGAACGGCAGGGCCAAGGAGGCGGCGGGAGTGGCCAGCCGCGAGGCCGGCGAGTAGCTCAGGTCAGCGTGGATCTCCGCCTCCTCGACGCCCAGCCGACCATCGATGAGCGCGCGGCCATCGACGCATTCCTCGGGCCGCCGGTGTCCGCCTGGGCCGGTGCGGATCGCGTCGAGAACGGCCACTCCGCCCACGGCGGTCACGCCGCTCGCGCCCAGCGCCATCAGCTCCTTCCTACCCTCCACGCACTCCATGCGCGGGCCGGCTGGATCAGCCCGGGCGCGCTGAACTACGTCGCCCAGCGGCTGACGATTCCGCCGGCTGACGTGTACGGCGTGGCGACCTTCTACGCGCTGTTCAGCGTGGAGGAGCGCCCGCCGCGGGTGCTGCACGTGTGCAACGACCTGGCCTGCCGCTGTGCCGGCTCGGACAGGCTCATCGCGGCGCTCACGGAAAAGGTCGGGCCGCCGGGCACCGACCACGACGGCGCCACCTGGCACGCCAGCCCGTGCCTGGGCCAGTGCGATCGCGCGCCGGCGGCCTTCCTGGTCGAGTCCGGCGAGAGCCCCGCCGAGCGCGAGCTCGCGAACGTCGATGCGGGAGCGCTGATCGAGATTCTCGACGGCGCGACGCCGTCCCCACCGAAACCGACCGTCCCGCCTCAATCCGGGCAACCGCACCTCAGGCTGTTGCGGCGCATCGGCGTGGTTGATCCCGACAGGCTCGACGACTACCGCGCCCACGGCGGCTACGAGGCTCTCAGACGGGCGTTCGAGCTCGGTCCCACGGGGGTCATCCGCGAGGTGCTCGACTCCAAGCTCATGGGTCGCGGGGGCGCCGCCTTCCCGACCGGGCGTAAGTGGGATGCCGTGGCGCGCCAGCCTCGCCGTCCCCACTATCTGATCTGCAACGCCGACGAGTCCGAGCCCGGGACGTTCAAGGATCGCGTGATCATGGAGGGCGATCCGTTCTCGCTGATCGAGGCGATGACGATCGCCGCCTACGCCACCGGGTGCGAGCACGGCTACATCTACATCCGAGGCGAGTACCCGCTCGCCGAGCGCCGCCTGGAGAACGCGCTCGAGCAGGCCCGCGAGAGATCGCTACTCGGAGACGACATCCTCGGGCGCGGCGTGCTGCGCTTCGACATCGAGCTGCGCAAGGGCGCCGGCGCCTACATCTGCGGCGAGGAGACCGCGATCTTCGGCTCGATCGAGGGCTACCGAGGCGAGCCGCGCAACAAGCCCCCGTTCCCGGTCGAGCGCGGGCTGTTCGGGCAGCCGACCGTGGTCAACAACGTCGAGACGCTCGTCAACGTGCTGCCGATCGTGCTCGAGGGCGGGCCCGCTTTCGCGAACATCGGCACCGAGCGCTCGACCGGACCCAAGCTGTTCTGCGTGTCGGGATCAGTCGCGATTCCCGGCGCCTACGAGGTGCCGTTCGGGGCTACGCTGCGCGAGCTACTCGACCTCGCCGGCGGGGTCGCCAAAGGCGCACCGCTCCGCGCGGTCCTCCTCGGCGGCGCGGCCGGCAGCTTCGTCACCTCCGACGACCTCGATCTGAAGCTCACCTTCGAGGACGCTCGCGAGTTCGG
Source organism: uncultured Solirubrobacterales bacterium (assembly GCA_963834625.1). Classification (GTDB taxonomy): domain Bacteria; phylum Actinomycetota; class Thermoleophilia; order Solirubrobacterales; family Solirubrobacteraceae; genus Palsa-465. The sequence continues at coordinate 122,780 of CAWICM010000005.1, forward strand.
CACCACGCTCGGTTCGGGCGTCGTGCTCGTGCTCGACGACACCGCCGATGTGCCCGAGCTGCTGATGACCATCGCCGGCTTCATGCGCGACGAGAGCTGCGGGCAGTGCGTACCCTGCCGGGTCGGGACCGTTCGCCAGGAGGAGGCGTTGGCCCGCCTCTCATCCGGCCGCACCCGCGGCAGCGTCCAGGACGAGCTCGACCTGATCGCCGAGATCGGCCAGGCGATGCGCGACGCGTCGATCTGCGGACTCGGCCAGACGGCGTCATCCGCGGTCGAGTCCGCGATCGCCCGCTTGGAAGTGTTCGCCAGCAACGGCAAGGGAGGATCGACCCCGTGAATCCAATCGACCTGCCCATGGCCCCACCCGAGCCCGCCGTGCGCCAGATCACGGTCACGATCGACGACCAATCCGTCGAGGTGCCCGAGGGCTCGACGATCCTCGAGGCCTGTCGCAAGCTGGGGATCGACACGCCCACCCTGTGCTACGGCGAGACGCTGATGCCGGCCAACGCGTGCCGGATCTGCGTGGTCGAGCTTGAGGACGCGCGCACGCTGGTGCCGGCCTGCTCGCGCAAGGTGGAGGCCGACATGGTTATCCGGACCGATTCCGAGCGGGTACGCCTGAGCCGCAAGATGGTCATCGAGTTCCTCGCCTCGAGCGTCGACCTGTCGATCACCCAGGTGGCCGGCGAGTACCTCGAGCGCTACGACGGCAAGCCCGAGCGCTACGGCCCACCGGCGCCGCCCGACGAACACCGCGACCACAAGCAAGCCGGCCACCACGAGCGCCCCGACGGCCAGACCGCCGCCACCGTCCACGCCCCGACGAAGGTCGACAACGACCTGTACATACGCGATTACTCCAAGTGCATTCTCTGTTACAAGTGCGTCGACGCCTGCGGCGAGCAGTACCAGAACACGTTCGCGATCACCGTCGCCGGGCGTGGCTTCGACGCGCGCATCTCCACCGAGTACGCCAACCCGCTGCCCGAGTCGGCCTGCGTGTACTGCGGCAACTGCATCGCGGTATGCCCGACCGGAGCGTTGATGTTCAAATCAGAGCACGACCTGCGCGACGCCGCGACGTGGGACGAATCGCAGCAGACCAAGACTGACACCATCTGTCCCTATTGCGGTGTCGGCTGCAGCCTCACCCTGCACGTTCAGGAGAACCAGATCGTCAAGGTGACCTCGCCCGCGGATCACGACATCACGCGCGGCAACCTGTGCATCAAGGGTCGCTTCGGGTTCCAGCACGTGAACCCCAAGCCCTGAGGGCCCTGAGGGCCCTCAGCGCGCTCAGCGGCCGGCGGTGATCTCGGCGACCTCGACCCAGCGTCGCTGCGCGGCTGCCCGCTCGATCGCCTCGCACACGGCCTGCACCTCGAGCCCGGTGCCCAGGTCGGGCGCCCAGTCCGCGCCCGGCCACGCCGACAGCAGGTCGGCGGCCTGGTTGACGAAGCTGGCTCCGTAGCCGATGCCCTGGCCGATCGGCCACCACCCTTCCGTCTCGGGGTGGCTCGGATGCTCGGCGCGGATCTGGCGCATCCCGTAGAGCTCTCCCGGCTCGGCTCCGTCCCCGAACCACAGCTCGTTCAGCCGCGCGTAGTCGAACCGCAGCGTCCCACCCGTGCCGTTGACCTCGACGACGAAGTCGCACGGCCGCCGCGCGCACGTCTTGGCCGTCTCGAACACGCCGAGCGCGCCGCCGCGAAAGCGAATCAGCGCCGAGGACGCCTCGTCCACGTCGACCGTGCGCGCGGTCCCGCCGTCCGGGTCCCGCCGTGCGCCGGTGAACGTCTGCGACTGCGCGCTGACCGACTCGACCTCCCCCACCATCCAGCCGGCCAGGTCGATCAGGTGCGCCCCCAGGTCGGCGATCGTGCTCGCGCCCTGGCGGCGCTCGAAGCGCCAGTCGAACGGGATCTCGGGATCGAGGAACTCGTCAGAGAGCCAGATACCGCGCCACAGCCGCGGCTCGCCGATTCGTCCCTGCTCGATCAGCCGCGCCATCAGCGCCAACGCCGGCAGGCGCCGGTAGTTGAAGCCGATCGCGTTCGGCACCCCGGCGCGCCGAACTGCGTCGCACGCGCGCAGCGCGCCGGCGTAATCCGCGGCCAGCGGCTTCTCACAGAGCACCGCCTTGCCCGCCGAGGCAGCCGCCTCGACGATCTCGGGGTGGGTGCCGGGCGGGGTGCACACGTCGACGATGTCGACGTCCGGAGCCTGCACGACCTCGCGCCAGTCGTCCACCACGCGTTCGACCCCGTAGGAACGCGCCGCCTCCTGCACCGCGACGAGGTTGCGGCCGCTGATCACCCGCAGCCTCGGCTGGCACGGCAGCGCGCGGACGTGCGGCGCCAGCGTGTAGCCGTAGCTGTGCGCCTTTCCCATCATGCCGTAGCCAACGATTCCGATCCCCACCTCGGGCGCACCGGCGCCGGGGTCGCTCACTGCAACACCGCGTCGGCCCGGCGGGCCGGCTCACCGCCCGCACCGAGCGACTGCGATGCCATATCGGCGACCGTGAGCGCCGCGACGGCGTCCTCGCCTCCGGCGCCCTCGAGCCGACCGCCTCGCACCGCGCGGGCGAACGCCTCGGCCTGACGCCGCATCGAACTGCGGAACACCTCCTGGCCGGCCGTGTCCCACATGAAGGTGATCCGCTCGTATCCACGGTTGCCCCAGACCTCGAGCCAGCACGAGTCCTCGTACGGGAAGCGGCGCCCGAGCGAGATCGTGGCCGCGGCGCCGCCGGACAGCCCGGCCAGCAGCACGGCCGAGTCCGGGTCCGCGGCCTCGCGGGGTGCCGAGCTCCCCCCGGCGGCCGTGGCCGATATCCATTCGAACTCCTGCCCCAGCAGCCACCGCGTCTGGTCGAACTCGTGGACGCCCATGTCAACTGCGATCCCGCCGCTGTGCGCCCGGAACTGCTCGGACGGGAGGTCCGCGTCCCACTGCATGCACGACAGCTGGTAGATCTCGCCCAGCTCGCCGGCGCGGATCCGCTCGCGCAGGGACTGGAGCTCCGGTACGAAGCGCCGCCAGTAGCCGACCTGAAGCAGGACGCCGGCCCGCACAGCCGAACCGGCCGCCTCGATGCTGTCGGGCGGCCGTACGCCGAGCGGCTTCTCGCAAAGCATCGGGACGCCCGCACTCGCGAAGGTGGCGACGAGCGCCGGGTGCTGGTCCGACGGTGCGGCGATCAGCACACCCTCCGGCCGGTCCGCGCCGAGCAGCTCCTCGACGCTCCCGTACACGGCCACACCATCGCCGAGCAGCCGCTCGCGCGTCGCCTCGACCGGCTCGACCACGCCCGCCAGCTCGATCGCATCGGACGCCCGCAACGCTGCGAGATGCACCTGGCCCATTCGCCCAGCGCCGATCAGCGCCACGCGGACGGGCTCAGAGTCCATGTGCGCGCAGATACTCGCGGTTGCGGCGCTGGTTCAGCGCCGGCTCTCCCGGATTGGCCGGGTCGGGCAGCACGTCCTGCTCGATCACCAACCAGCCCGCGTAGTCGATGTCCGACAGCGCGTCGAGAACCGCCTCGATGTCGATGTCGCCGTCGCCGAGCGCGCAGAACGCCTTGCGCCGCCAGATTTCCTGTACCGGCGCGGCCTCGGCGACGATCTCCTCGAGCTTGGCCCGCGAGGCATCCTTCAGGTGAACCTGGTTGATGCGCGCGGACCAGTCCCGGATCGCACGGAGCGGGTCGCCCCGACCCAGCAGGAGGTGTCCGGTGTCCAGGCATAGGCCGACGTCGCTCAGCTCGAGCAGCCGCTCGATCTCCCACTGGGCCTCGATGTAGGTCGCCGTGTGGTGGTGGAAGGTCGGTTCGAACCCCCGGGCCCGGCAGTGCTCGAGAGTCCGTGCGAGGCCTTCGGCAAATCGCTTCCAGCCGGCGCCATCGAGGCTGACGCTGCGATCGAGCGCGGCACGGCCGGGAAAGCGCGACCGAGTCGGCGAGCCCGCGTCGGCCAGCGTCGGCCTGGCCGCCGGGACGCTCCCGCGGACGCTTTCGAAGATGTCGAGCAGCGCGTCGAGCTCCCCCGTCATGTCGGCGAGCCGCTCGGGTTCGCTGAACGGAAGCTCGAGGTAGCCACCCGCGAGACGCAGCCCGCGCTCGGACAGGCGCTCGCCCAGCGTCTCGACCGTTCCCAGGTAGTCCACTGGTCCGAGGTCGATCCCGGCGTACCCGGCGTCGGCGACCCAGTCGAGCAGCGTCAGCGGATCGGGGACGTGCGGGTCGATGCCGACGGTTATCTCGAACGCGCCGTAGCTGACCGGCGCGTTTGCGACGCTCACGCCGGCGAGGCCGTGACCGTTGGTGCTCGCGTCGGTGAGCTCGGCCGCGACGGGCCCGCGTACCTCCTGGCCAGGCTCCATCGTCATGCCCGGCCTTCCACCGCGCCGAGGACCATGTCCGAGCGGCGGTCGGCGTGAGCGCGCGCGATCGCCTCGCACAGGCGCAGGTCGCCGACCCCATCAGAACCTGACGTGCGCGGCTCGCGGCCGGTTGCGATGCAATCGGCAAACTCGACCAGCTCGCGCTTGAAGGCCTCCTCGTAGGACACGACCTCTTCACGCTGCCAGCTCGGGGTGGCTCCAGTCTCGCCCCCTTCGACGATCAGCCTGCTCGGCATGCTGCGCAGGAACGGCGAAGGCAGCTCGAGCGTCAAGCGCTGATCCGGGGCGTAGAAGGCGAACTCCTGCTTGTAGCGCGCGATCCCCGGAAGGTCGACCCACGAGAGGTGACACTGGGTCTCACCGAAGCGCAAGTTGACGCTCGCGCACTGCGGCGAGAGATCGGCGTGAGTCACCTCGGTCGGCTCCCCCAGCACGCCACGCAGCGCGTTCAGTTCGTGCACGAGATTGTCGAGCAAGATCCACCGGTAGCACCAGCGCAGCTGCTCGTCGCCATCGCCGACGGCGGTGTCGACGGCGCGATCATCGGCGGCCTTGAGCTCCTCGAGGAGATCCGCCGCCAGCGGGTCCCCCTGGATCAGCGGATAGTGCGCCACGTACGGCTCGAACGGCGACTCGAGCGTGGTGACCCTCACCAGGCGTACGTCGGCCGTGTCTTCGAGCAGCTCGGCCAGGCGCTCATAGGCCGGGTCGTAGCGCTTCATGGTCCCGACCATGAGCACCACGCCGGCATCGCTTGCGGCCGCCAGCATCTGCTCTCCGCCCGCGCTCGACAGCGCCATCGGCTTCTCGGTGAACACGTGGCGGCCACTCCTGGCGGCCTCGACGGCGATCGGCGCGTGATCGCCGGACGTGAGGATCATCACCGCGTCGAGGTCCTCCGCCAGCAGGTCCTGCCAGCGCGTGTGGACGGCGGCGACGCCATAGCGCGTGGCGCACCCGCGGACTACTGACTCGGACAGGTCGCACAGCGCAGCGATCTCGAAGCGGTCGGCCAGCTCGGTCAGATACGGGAGGTGCATGACCTGGGCGATCAGGCCGCAGCCCACGACACCTACGCGGGTTCGGTTACTCAAGGCTCCTCCTCTAGCGGTGGCCGCGCTCGTCCTGAGCTCTTCGCGCTGGAACGTTCCATGTACATTAGCCGCAACCCGAGAAAAGTGTCAAGGTGACGGGCGGTTATCATGCCTCGGCGGTGGGCCGGCCGGACGGCGGTCCTTCCCAGAGGAGGCGAGCATCACCCAGCGCAGTAGCAGTCCGAGCGACCCGGCCATCGGGTTCTCGCAGCAGCCGGCGCGTTCGCTACGCGGATGACCCCGTCGGCCAAGCGCACGCGCCGGCCCGTCAAGCCGCCCACGATCTTCGACGTCGCCGCCGCGGCGGGCGTGTCGAAGTCGACCGTGTCGAACGTCGTGCGTGGCGTCGCCGAGGTGTCGCCCACGACGCGCGAGCGCGTGCTCGAAGCGATCGCGCAGCTCAACTACAAGCCGAACGCGATCGCTCGCCAGTTCGTCCAGCAGCGCACCACGATCCTCGGCGTGCTCCTCGGAGACCTGAGCAATCCCTATTACGCCCAGATGGCGCAGGTGGTCGAGCGCGAGGCGTTTCGTCATGGCTACACGACGATGTTCTGCAACATCGAGGGGGCGGACGACATCGCCGGGGCCGGAGCCGACGCGCTGCTCGGTCACCGCGTGGCGGGCATCGTGTTCCTGGCCTTCGTGAGCCGGCGCTCACAGGTCAACGAGTCGCTCCAGCGCGCCGGGATCCCGATCGTGTTCCTCGGGCTGAGCGAGTCGTGGGGCGACTCGGTTGGTCCGCACGACAGCGCCGGAGGCCGGCTGGCCACCGGACATCTGCTCGAGCTGGGCCACCGGCGGATCGCCTACGTGCGGACGCCGCTGGTCGAGGAAAGCGGCGACCGGGCGAGGTATACGGGGTACCGGACCACGATGCAAGCCGCCGGCGCCACCCCGCTGCCGGCGTTCCGCTGGCATCCGGGCGCTGACACGATGACCGTCGGCCGGCAAGCCATCTCGCTCGAACGCGCGATTGCCGGAACCGACGCACCGACCGCACTGTTCGCCTCCAACGACATCGGCGCGATCGCGCTTATCGAGGCGTGCGAGGCCGCCGGCATGCGCGTGCCCGACGACGTGTCGATCGTCGGGTTCGACGACATCGCGATCGCGGGGCTGCACCGCATCTCGCTCACCACCGTCGCCCAACCCCTCGATTTTCAAGCCGAACGAGCGGTGAGTCTGCTCCTCGAGCGGATCGCCAATCCCGCCATGCCGCCCCATCACGTGCGCGTTCCCGTGGAGTTGTGCGTACGGGCGTCGACCGCCCCTGCGCCGCGGGCACGAGGCGGCGGGGCCGGCCGCGGGCGACCCGCGCGAACCAAACGCGCTTGACGCGATTGCCCTGAAGCGATAGAAAACCTCCTCGTCTGGAACGCTCCAAGCCGGAGCGCGGCGAAAGCAGATTCGGAAGAGGGTTTTGAGCTTGGCGGTTGCTGAGGACCGGCGGGAAATTCATCTTGCCGTGGTCGCAGAGGCGTTCCTGGATCGTCCGCTGGCAGAGCTGCTCGACTGGCTCACCGAGGCGACGCCCACCGTGCGGGCCGTGGAGCTGGGAAGCGGTGGATACGCGCCGCACCCGCATTGCGACCGTAGGCTCCTGTTGAGCGACGCGCCGGCGCGGAGGCGCTGGCTCAGCGAGCTGGAGCGCCGCGATTACGCGCTCGCCGCCCTCAACGCCTGGGGCAACCCGTTGCACCCGGACGCCGAGCTGGCCGAACGCCACGATCGAGACCTGCGCGAGACCATCCGGCTCGCCGCGCTCATCGGCGTCGACCGAGTCGTCGCGCTCGCCGGATGCCCTCCCGCCGCGCCCGGCGATCGCACGCCCCATTTCGCTGCCGGCGGGTGGCTCCCCTATCTGGAGGGAATCTATGAGACGCAATGGGAGAGCGCGGTGGCGCCGTACTGGAGCGCGCTGAGCGAGTTCGCCCGGGCCGAGCATCCCGATCTGCTGATCTGTCTCGAGCTGCACCCCGGCACCGCGGTGTACAACGTCGAGACCTTCGAGCAGCTGGCCGCGCTCGGCGAGAACCTGGCCGCGAACCTCGACCCCAGCCACTTCTTCTGGCAGCAGATGGATGCCTTCGCCGTGATCGAGAGGTTGCGCGGTCGGATCGGGCACGTGCACGCCAAGGACGTCTCGTTCGATCCGGAGGTGCTGGCGGTCAGCGGGCTGCTGGACCATCGCTGGCCTGGACCGAGCGGCCAGGTTCCCTGGCAGTTCTCGACGGTCGGCCATGGCCACGACGCCGCTTGGTGGAAGCGCCTCGTGGACGCGCTCGACGGCAGCCCGGTCAAGGCGATCGCGATCGAGCACGAGGATCCCGACCATCCGCCCGAGGAAGGCGTCCCTGAGGCCGCGGCGCTGCTGAGCGGCGCGCTCGGCCCGGCGCCCACCCACGCGGAGGCGGCACGATGAACGGGTTCTCGGGCGACGTGCGCTTCGAGGAGGTGTGGAAGCTGTTCGGCAACGACACCCCGGCCGTCGCCGACCTCAACCTGCAAATCCATCAGGGTGAGTTCCTCGTCCTGGTGGGCCCGTCCGGATGCGGCAAGACCACCTCGCTGCGAATGCTCGCCGGGCTGGAGCGCCCCACCTACGGTCGCATTTGGTTTGGCGATCGTGACGTGACCACGCTGCCGCCCGGGCAGCGCGACGTCGCGATGGTCTTTCAGAGCTATGCGCTGTACCCGAACATGACCGTGTACAGGAACCTCGCGTTCGGTCCCACGGTCCGCGGCGAGTCCAAGCGCGATCTCCGCGCTCGGATCAACGACGTGTCCGAGGTGCTGGGAATCGATGCCCTGCTCGACCGGCGGCCGACGCAACTCTCGGGCGGGCAGCGCCAGCGGGTTGCCCTCGGCCGCGCCCTGCTGCGCGACTCCCAGCTGTTCCTGCTCGACGAGCCTCTTTCCAACCTGGATGCCGCGCTGCGCGTCCAGATGCGCTCAGAGCTGATCCGGCTGCACCAGCGCCTGGGGCGCACCACAACGGTGTACGTCACCCACGACCAGGTCGAGGCACTGACCATGGGTGACCGGGTGGCGGTGCTCAAGGACGGCGAGGTCCTCCAATGCGACACGCCGGCCGGCCTCTATGACCATCCGGCGAACACCTTCGTCGGCACGTTCATCGGCTCTCCCAAGATGAACGTCATCGAGGGCCAGCTCGGCGGATCCGGCGAGGGAACCTCGGTCACGCTCCTCGGTGCCACCGTGTCGCTCGAAGCGGCAGTCGCGCGCTCCCTCACCGGGCGCGCGGGCGGCGAGCAGAAGCTCCTGGTCGGGCTTCGTCCCCAGGATCTGCGGCCCCCCGGTGACGTCGGCGGGATCGCGCAGAGCGGCCGTCTGCGCGGCGCGGTCGAGGTCGTGGAGCACACCGGAAGCGAGGCGTTCGTCACGGTGCGGATCGAGGACCAACTGCTGGTCGCGCGGTTTCCGCGCAACGAGGTGCCGGACACGGGTGAGCACGTGGAGCTGGCGTTCAACCCCGGGCTCCTGCACTTCTTCGACGCCGCCACCGGCGACCGGCTCCTGCAGCGAGATGGGGTCCTCCCGCCACCGCCCAAGCGGGCAGCGGCCGGAGTCATGCCGGTCGGCGAGGCACAACGATGAGAGAGAGGAGCAGCATGCGGACAGGACTACGTCGCGGACGGCGGTGCTGGATCTCGGCGACCTCGATCGCGGCGGCGGCGCTGGCCGTCGCCGCCTGCGGGTCGTCGAGTAACTCCGGAGGCTCGGGAGGCGGCAGCGGCAACGCGAAGACGATCAAGGTCGCATTCGGCTCGACGTACGTGTTCGACACGACCCAGCTGACGAGCAAGTGGTGGAACCAGGTGGTCAAGCAGTTCGAGGCCCAGAATCCCGGCATCAAGGTCGAGCAGGTCCCGATTCCCGGCAGCTACAACGACATCGTCAACAAGCTGAGCCTCCTGTACCGCAATCCCTCCACCGCCCCGGACGTCGCCGAGATCCCCACCGGCCAGATCGGCCTCTGGGAGAGCTCTGGCTTCCTCAAGCCGCTCAACAGCTACCTGCCCTCCACGACCTGGTGGAGCAAGTTTCCGTCGGTCGTGAAGAGCGAGGGCACGTTCAGCGGGAACGTTTACGCCGTCGATCAGGGGGAGAACGACTCGGCGATCGTCTACAACAAGCTGCTGTTCCAGAAAGCCGGAATCCCGGTGCCGTGGAAGCCGAAGACCTGGAACGACATCCTGGTCGCGGCGCGCAAGATCAAGAGCGCGCTTCCCGGGGTGGTGCCGCTGTGGCTGAACGCGGGCTCCGGCTCGGGCGCCAACGGGCTGCTGCAGGGCATCAACAACTTCATCGTCGGCACCTCGACCCCGAAGATCCAGGACGGCAACAAGTGGGTCGTCGACAGCCCGGGCATCCGCGATTCGATGACCTTCATGAAGGAGGTCTACCAGGAGGGTCTGGGTGCCTCGGTGTCCCAGCTGTTCAGCCCGAATGCGGTGACCACGCCGCTTCCTCTGTTCGCGAAGGGACAGCTCGCGATGGCGGTGGGATCGAACTACTACACCGGTAACTGGACGAAGTTCATCGGTGCCCCCTACTGGGCGGGCGCGGCCAAGTCGATCGCGGTGACTCCGATCCCGACCGAGAGCGGCAGCGGCATCGCCAGCACGCTGGGCGGCTGGGACTACGCGATCTCGGCTAAGAGCGGCAACGCGAGCGCGGCGTTCAAGCTGATCAACATCATGGAGAACGAGCAGAACAGCATCGACGCGGCCAACTGGGCCGGTTGGGTGACGCCGAACAAGGACTACTGGACGTCGCCGGCCTTTGTGAACTTCGCGCCATACCAGCTGTTGTTCGCGCAGATCCTCCCCCACGCGACGCTGACTCCTTCCTCGTCGGACTACTCGATCTGGGTCCAGGGGATGGGCAACGCGACCGGACAGATCGCGCAGAACCCGAGTACGAGCGTGAGCTCGGCCGTAGGCACGCTGAGCTCCTACGTCTCGAACCAGCTCGGGAGCAGCTCGACCGAGAAGTCTCCATAGTGGACGGAGCCGATGGCGGTAGCTGAGGCAACTCGGGAGCTCACCCTTCCGACCGGGCGGCGACTCGACCGCGAGCGGTTCCAGTGGGGCAGCATGGGGCTGCTGCTGCCCGCACTGGGACTGCTCGTGGTCCTCTTCCTGATCCCGGTCGGCTATGCGTTCTACCTCGGCTTCACCAACCTCAGGCTGATCGGCCCAACCTCGCTCCACTACCACTGGACGGGGCTCGCCAACCTGCACCAGCTCGGCCACGACACGCTGTTTCCAAAGTCGGTCGAGCTGACCGCGATCTTCGTCGGCGGATCGATCGTCGGAACGGTGATCGTCGGGCTGGCCCTGGCGATGCTGTTGCGCAGCGCGTACGGCGCGCTGCGCATCCTCGTCGGCGGCGTTGTGATCGTCGCCTGGATGATGCCGGCGGTGACCGCCGGGATGACCTGGTACGCGTCCACGACCGCGTCGGGGACGTTCAGCGCCCTGTCGGGGCTCTCGAGGTCGGACTTCCTGCACAGCCAGCCGCTTTTGATTGTCACGCTGGCGAACACGTGGTCGCAGTGCGGCTTCGCGATGCTGGTGTTCGCGGCCGCGCTGCGGAACATCCCAGGCGAGGTGATCGAGGCCGCCACGCTCGAGAACGCGTCGGCCGTGCAGCGCTTCCGAATGGTGATCCTGCCGCTGCTGCGCCCGACGATCGTCACCGCCGTGCTGCTGGTGACGCTGCTCACGCTGGCGAACTTCGCGCTGGTCTACATCATGACCCAGGGTGGGCCGGGCACCGCCACCAACATCCTGCCGGTGTACTCCTACCAGCAGGCGTTCTCGTTCGACAATCTCGCCTACGGCGCCCTGATCGGCGATGTCATGGTCGTGATCGCCACCGTGCTGGGGTTCGCCTACGTGCGTGCGGCAAAGGCCCGGGTATGAGCGCGGTGGGAGTCACCGGCGACCCGCCGGCCGCTCGCGCGGCGATTCCCGACAGCGCGCCACGCGTGCCGCCGCAGTCACGCACCCCCAGGGTCGCGGGGAACCTCGTGCTGGCGCTGATCGGGATCCTGTTCGCCCTCCCGATGCTGTGGCTCCTGTTCGCCTCGCTGGACCGCAACGCCACGTGGAGCATCGAGCTGCCCCACTTGACGTGGGCCAACTTCCAGGCCGCGACCGGCTCCGACCAGATCCGGTCGCTCTACAACAGCCTCCTGCTGTCCGGCGTGGCCACGCTCGTGTCGACAGCGGCGTCCACGCCCGCGGCCTACGCGCTGTCGCGACGGCGAATCCCGTGGAAGGGCCCGTTGCTCTTGGTCGTGCTGTTCCTCTCGGGAATTCCGATGTCGATCCTGATCGTGCCGGTCTACCAGCTGTTCGCCGACGAGGGATGGCTGTCGATCATGCCCACGGCCATCTTCCTGGGTGTCACCGCGATGCCGTTCGAGATCTGGCTGATCAAGAATTTCATGGACGCCATCCCCTACGACCTCGAGGAGGCGGCCCGCATCGAGCGCGCCAGCACCTGGCACATCCTCACCCGGGTCGTGGGCCCGCTGGCTCTACCCGGGATCGCCGCCGGCGCGATCTACGCGTTCGTCAACGCGTGGGGCTCGTTCGTCGTGCCGCTCGTGCTGATCAGCGATCCCAACCAGCAGCCGGGACCGATCGCGATCTTCGGGTTCATCGGCGCCGCCGACGTTCGCTACGGCGACATCGCCGCGTTCTCGCTCCTGTACTCGATCCCGGTCTTCATCCTCTACGCGATCATGTCGCGCCTGTTCACCGGCGGGTTCACCCTCGGTGGCGCACTGAAGGGTTAATCACTCACGAGCGGCGCTCACGCCGTGAGCGCGCTCAGCGTGGCCACGCCGGCCAGCGTCACGAACGCGCCGACGAGCTGGATCGTGCGCAAGCGCTCGCCGAACAGCACGCGACCGATCGCGACCCCGAATGCGCCGGCCAGCGTGGCCACCACGGCGGCGATCGCGATGCTGTGCCGGGCGCCGATCGCATAGGCCAGGAAGCCCCCAACCTCGCACACCCCGGACAGGAGCAGCCAGCGTACGAGGCCGTGCGGATTGGCCAGCCGACGGCTCAGCGCCAGCGGGATGGTTACCGCCGTCACGCCCACCACCCGCGGCGGCAACGCCGCCCAGGCGGCCGGAAGCAGCACGCCGGCGCGACCGGTTCCGTACAGGCCGATCCCGAACGTGACCGCCGCTAACGTCGCCCAGGCGGCCGCCCGACCGTCCCCGTGGCCGGTCGGGTTGGCGACGGCGCGGGGATGGGCAAGCTCGGGAGCCGCGACCACCCCGACCACGGGCTCCTCCTGCATTCTGCGCGCCGCCGCGATCAGAATCACTCCCACGAGCGTCGCGGCCAGCGCCGCGCCCTCCGCCACGGTGACCGACTGTCCCGCGACGATCGCGATCACCGCCGTGATCCCGCCTTCCGTGGTCACGATCGGCATCACCACCCCCATCTGCCCGATGCGCAGCGCACGGTACATCAGCAGTAGGCCGCCGACGTTTCCCGTGCCACCCAGGATCAACCACAGGATCGCCGTGCCGGTCAACGAGACGTGTCCGGAGAAGGGCAGGATCGCCCCCGTCACCACGAGTCCGATCAGCATCACCCAGGCGAGGGTGAGCATCGGTCCTAGCCCGCGCGCGGCGCGCGAGGCACCGATCGATCCGGCGGCCCAGATGATCGCCGCACCCAATCCGCCGAGTACGGCCGCCATCGAGGGGAGCCTTCAGGCGGCCACGGGCGAGAGCACGACCTTCATCGCCTCGTCGCGCTGAGCGAGTTCAACCGCCTCCTGAGCGCGCTCGAGCGGCAGCCGGTGCGACACGAGGCTTTCGATCGGGAGCCGGTCGAGGTTGTGGACGAGCAGCTCCATGGCCGGCTTGTAGGACTCAGTGGTCTCGCCACCGATGCCGAGAACGTTGACGTTCTTGGTGCAGATGTCGGCGTTGGGGTTGATCTCGACCGGCCCCATGTCGACGAACGCGCCGGCCTCGACCACCGTCCCGCCCACCCGCACCATGCGCAGGCTCGCCACGAACGTCTCCGGCACGCCGCTGCAGTCCAGCACGATGTCAGCGCCACGGCCGCCGGTGGCTTGCTGGACGCGGGCCACGATCTCGGCAGCGTCGAGCCGGCTTGCGTCGAGCAACGGGCCCGCGCCGAACTCCGCCGCGCGCTCGAGCCGCGAGGGCAGGCGATCGATCGCGATCAGCTTGCCTGCGCCCATCAACCGGGCCTTGATCAGATGGCACATCCCGAGCGGGCCGACCCCGTAGATCACGACGGTCTCGGCGAACGTGTCGTTCAGCCGCCGGGCACGGTCGAAGCCGTGGGTGACCGCCATCGGCTCGGTCAACACCGCCACATGATCGGGCAGGTCGTCCGGGACGCGGAACAGCTGCGTCCCCGGGAGGAGGTACATGTACTCGCTCCAGCCTCCAAACAGGTAAGGCGCCTCCGTGCAATTCAGGCTGTTCCCGTAGTCCTCGAGCCGCTCGCACATGTAGTACGGCTGACCGGTCTGGCAGAACCAGCAGCGCCCACAGCTCACGTTGGCCGCGGGCACGACCCGATCGCCGGCGTGGAGCGGCTCGCCTTCGCTGTCGAGCACTTCGCCGCCGGTCGCCGCCACTTGGCCGACGTTCTCGTGACCGCAGATCAGCGGGTATGCGATCTGGCGCTCGTGCGGCGTGCCCACGTACTGCATCACCTCGCCCCTGAAGGTGTGCTTGTCGGTGCCACAGATGCCCGACATCGACATCTCGAGCACCACCGCCCCGGGCTCAGGATCGGGCATGGGGAAGCGGCGCAGCTCGAGCCGCCCCGGCTCGCTCATGACGGCGGCCTTCACGCCGGCGCTCACCGGCGGAGACCCATCTGGCTGGAGCGTTCCATACGCCGCCCGTTCTACCGGCTCCGCCGCCGCGCGTCAAGCCGTGCCGCGAGCAGGCAGCCATCCTCCGCGCCACCCCTGATGCTGCCGGGATCACCCGGATAACTCGTCACGCCGGCCAGGATCCCCGGAGCGTGACGAGCTATCCGGCTGGGGCGCGGCTAGCTCGTCACGCCTGGCGCGTCGGTGCTCGCGTGACGAGCTATGCGGGGCGTCCACCGCCTCGCCCGACGTGGTCTTGATTTGGCCAGATCGCACTGGTAGGCTCGCCCCGCTGGAACGTTCCACGGGAGCTGGGATCTCCACGTACCTCCGTGGAGGGAGAGGAGAGGGCATGAGCATTGCAATGCCGGAGCACGCCGGCGCGAAGTCGGAGGGTGGGCTCTTCACGCGCCAGGCCTCCGGGCTTGTCCGCGAGCTCGGAGTCCCCGCCGCGGTCGGCATCTCACTGGCGTCGGTCGCCGTCGTCAACACCTTCATCAACTTCAACGCCGGGCTGACCGACTTCACCAAGTCCGAGATGTACCTGCCGCTCCTCGCGGGTGCGGTCATCTGGCTGGTCGGAATGTTCGCCTACCGTCATCTGCTCGAGGCGATCCCGCGCGCCGGTGGCGAGTACGTGTACCTGTCGCGCATCGTCTCCCCGGTCGCGGGCTCGATGGCCGGCATCGCGATCGCCGTCGTGTTCATATACGTGCTCTCGGCGAACGCGCATTTCGCCGCGACGTTCACTCCATTCATGCTCACCGCGCTCGGATCGGCGTTCAGCAGCTCGGGGATCTCCAACGCCGCAAATCATGTCGGGTCGAACCTGGCGATCGTGCTGATCAGCTGCGGCGTGATGGTCGTGGTGGCCCTGGCCTCCCTGTTCTCGCTCAAGCGCCTGGCTCAGATCATCCTGTGGCTGATCCTGATCCAGCTGCTGGCCTTCGCCGTGCTCGCGCTGCTCCTGGCCACTCACTCACATAGCGACTTCGTCGCGGCGTTCGCGCGCTACACGCACCATCCCGGGGCCTACCAGGCGATGATCTCGTTGGGCAAGTCGAACGGGATCGTCTACGGCACGGCGTTCGCGGCCATGATCGGGATCATCCCGTTCATGGTGCTCAACTACAACGGCGTGCTGTACTCGTACTACGTCGGCGGTGAGCTGCGCCGTCCCGGGCGGACGTACCTGTACGCATCGGCGATCAGCATCGGGTTGCTCGTGGTGGTCTGGGTCGGTGTGTGGGCGCTGCTGCGCCACACGGCCGGCCTGCACTTCATGCAGGCTCAGGCCAACCTCGGCGCGGCCGACTCCACCACGTACGCGAAGATCACCTCGCTGAGCTCGCAGGCCGGCGGACTCGGCTACGGGCTCGTCCTGTCCGGAGACCCGATCAGCAAGATCCTGTTCGGGATCGCCGTGCCGGTCGCCGAGATCGCGGTCAACCTCGCGTTCGTGGCGGTCACCACCCGCGTCCTGTTCGCGCTCGCGTTCGACCGCCTGCTGCCGGTCAGCGTGGCCAAGATCAACGAGCGCAACCACGCCCCGATGGTCGCCATCGGGATCGTGATCGCGATCAGCATTGCCTTCTGCATCCTCACCACCTATGCGAACCTGTCCAACATCGTCGCGCTCGAGAGCCTCTTCTTCGCGCTGATCCTGCTCGCCGGCGGCGTCGCGGCGACCTTCCTCGCGCATCGCCGGCCCGACCTGGTGATGCGCCCGGGCGAGACCGACGTCGCCCGCTGGCTGGGCATCCCACGCGTCACCTGGGCCGGCGGTCTGACCACGGCGCTGGCGCTGTTCACGGTGGTCGAGGTGATCGTGCACTCCAACGTGTACGGAAAGTTCAGCGCGGAATCCGTGATCACGCTCATCGTCATCCTGGCAGCCGGGCCGGTGATCTACCTGATCGCCGCCTCACTGCGGCGCCAGCGCAACCAGCTCGACCTGAGCATGGCGATGCGCGAGCTTCCGCCTGAGTGATGTTCGGCGCTTCGAAGCGGCGGGCGCCCGCAGCGCAGCGGGCGCTTCGCATCTTCTTCGCCACCGATGTCCACGGCTCGGACCGGTGCTTTCGCAAGTTCCTGGCCGCGGCCGGGGTGTACGAAGCCAACGTCCTCCTACTCGGCGGTGACATCGCGGGCAAGGGCCTCGTGCCGATCCGGTCCCAGAACGGGACGTTGCACGCCGAGGTCCGCGGAGAGTCCGTGACGGTCCCCGCCGAGGAGGAGGCGAGGCTGCTCGCCGAGATCAACCGGCTGGGCTTCTACGGGCTGCGGTCGAGTGCCGAGGAGATCGACCGCTTGCGAGAGGATCCCGGCCACGTCGTCGCGCTGTTCCGCCGGGAGATCGCCGCCCAGGTGGGGCGGTGGTGCGATCTGGCGGCCGAGCGGCTGGCGCCCGAGGTGCGCTGCATCATCACGCCGGGCAACGACGACCCGTTCGAGGTAGACGCCGTGCTCGAGAACGCGCCGCGGATCGAGTGTCCGGAGCGGCAGCTGTGCGACCTCGGCCCCGTCCTGCTCGCCAGCCTCGGCGACGTGACCCCGACTCCCTGGAACACGGACCGGGAGTACAGCGAGGACGAGCTCGCGCGCCGGATCGGAGAGATGCTCGACGCCGTCCCGCCCGGGCGGCGCACCGTGGTGAACTTCCACTGCCCGCCGTACGGGAGCGGGCTGGACACCGCGCCCGAGCTCGATGAGACGCTCAAGCCGGTTATCCGCGGCGGTCGCCCCAGCTTCATCCCGGTCGGGAGCAAGGCCGTGCGAGAGGCGATCAAGCGCTACCAGCCCGTGGTCGGGCTGCACGGACACATTCATGAGTCGCGCGCGGCACAGAAGATCGGCGACACCCTGTGCCTGAACCCCGGCAGCGACTACACGGCGGACGTGCTTCGTGGGGCGGTCGTGGACATCGCCGACGACGGCAGTTATCTTGACTTTCTATTCACGGCTGGGTGAGACATTGAGCGGTGTCGGTGCGGGCACTGGGTCGAGCCCGGAACCACCGCCGACGTCCGCGCCAACCGAGGGACCGCTCGCCGACCCGGTCGCCGAGGCCCGGCGGCTGATCGACGCCGCCACCCAGCGCGAGCTCACCGTGCGCGTCCTGGGCGGGGTGGCCGTGTACATGCAGTCGCCGGACGGCCGTCCGATCCTGCCGCGCCAGCTGAAGGACATCGACCTGGTCACGACGCGCAAGGAGGGCCGCGCCACCGCTCGCCTGCTCGAGGAGATGCACTACGTCGGCGAGGAGATGTTCAACGCGCTGCACGGCTCTCGCCGTCTGCTCTACCACGACCCGGTCAACGCCCGCCAGCTCGACGTGTTCGTGGGCGCGTTTGCGATGTGCCACGAGCTGCCCATCTCGGACCGCCTCGATCGCCACCCCTACACCGTGCCCCTCGCCGAACTGCTCCTGACCAAGCTCCAGATCGTCGAGCTCAACGAGCGCGATGAGCGCGACATCTACACGCTGCTCTACCACCACGAGCTGACCGAGGCGGGCGGCGGAGGCATCGAGGCGCCGGTCGTGGCCACCCTCTGCGCCGAGGATTGGGGGCTCTGGCGCACATGCAAGGGGACGATCGAGCGGTGCGAGGCGGACCTGGAGCGCTACGACCTCGACGACGACGCCCGGCGGCGGATCCGTGAGCGCCTCACCGGGCTGTGGCAGCGCATCGAGAGCGCACCCAAGAGCGGCAAGTGGAAGCGCCGCAGCCGGCTCGGCGACCGCAAGCGCTGGTACCAGGAGCCCGAAGAGACGTAGCTTGTAAGCTCAGACTTATCAGGCTAACCTTATGAATATGTCCCAAGCTCCCGAGCCGGGCGAGCTTGCGGCGGCCCTGCGCCTGAGCATCGGCCTGCTTCTTCGCCGGCTTCGTCAGGTCCCGACCCCAGACGAGCTCACGCTCTCCGAGAGCGCGGCGCTCGCGCGCCTCGACCGCGGCGGGCCCACCACCGCCGCCGAGCTCGCCAGAGCCGAGCAGATCAGCCCCCAGTCGATGGGCGCCACGCTTGGCACGCTGGAGGCGCGGGGTCTGATCGAGCGCGTGCGGGACCCCGGCGACGGCCGCCGACTGATCCTGTCGCTGAGCGAGCCTGGACTCGAGGTCCTGCGTGACCGGCGCAACCGGCGTACCGCACAGCTGCAGCAAGCGCTGTCCGCAGGCTTCACCACGACCGAGCTCGAGCAGCTCGCTGCCGCGGCGCCGCTGCTCGAACGACTGGCCAACAGCATCTGATGCTGCCGGGGCGCCAGCGGCCCGCCGGCGAGGACGGTTACAGATGGATCGCGTTGTCGAACACCACCATGGCCGTGTTCATGTCGGCGCTCGACGGCTCGATCGTGATCATCGCGCTGCCGGCCATCTTTCGCGGCATCCACCTCGATCCGCTCACCCCGGGCAACATCAGCTACCTGCTCTGGATGATCATGGGCTACCGGCTCGTCCAGGCGGTGCTGGTGGTCACGGTCGGCCGGCTCGGCGACATGTACGGGCGGGTCCGGATCTACAACAGCGGCTTCGCGGTGTTCACCGCGGCGTCGATCCTGCTGTCGTTCGACCCGTTCAGCGCGGCCCGGGGAGCCCAATGGCTGATCGCCTGGCGCGTGGTCCAGGCCCTCGGTGGCTCCATGCTCACGGCCAACTCCGCCGCGATCCTCACCGACGCGTTTCCGGCCGACAAGCGCGGCTTCGCGCTCGGGATCAACCAGGTTGCGGCGATCGCCGGCCAGTTCATCGGCCTGGTCGCCGGCGGCTTGCTCGCCGCCATCGACTGGCGCGCGATCTTCTGGGTCAACGTTCCGGTTGGAGTATTCGGAACCGTGTGGGCCTACCGCATGCTTCGCGAGGCCGGCGAGCGCCACCCGGGTCGGATCGACTGGTGGGGCAACGTCACGTTCGCGGTTGGGCTCAGCGCAATCCTGATTGGAGTCACCAACGGCATCAAGCCCTACGGCGGCCACGCCATGGGCTGGACGAATCCCAGCGTGATCGCCTTGATCGTCGGCGGCGCGGCGTTGCTCGTCGCATTCGTTCTGATCGAGCGACGGGTCGCCGAGCCGATGTTCAACCTGGCCCTGTTCCGCATCCGCGCGTTCGCCGCCGGCAGCGCGGCCGGACTGATCGCGGCGGCCGCGCGAGGTGGCCTGCAGTTCATGCTGATCATCTGGCTGCAGGGGATCTGGCTGCCGCTGCACGGCTACCACTACTCCGACACCCCCCTGTGGGCAGGCATCTACCTGCTGCCGCTGACGACCGCGTTCCTGATCTCAGGCCCGGTGTGCGGATATCTTTCCGACCGGTTCGGCGCCCGCGGCTTCGCCACCGCCGGCATGCTCGTGTTCGGGGCCAGCTTCATCGGGCTGATGCTGCTGCCGGTCGACTTCCCGTACTGGGCCTTCGCGTCACTGATCACGCTCAATGGCATCGGTGTGGGGATGTTCAGCGCGCCCAACTCGGCGTCGATCATGAGCAGCGTCCCCGCCCGCCAGCGCGGCGCGGCGTCCGGCATGCGTTCGACCTTCCAGAATTCGGGCACCGCGCTCTCGATCGGCGTGTTCTTCTCGCTGATGATCGCCGGGCTGGCCACCAGCCTCCCCGGGGAGCTGCTCAGCGGACTGCAGGCGCAGGGCGTCTCGCACGAGGTCGCCCAACACGTGGCGAGCCTCCCGCCGGTCTCGTCGATGTTCGCGGCCGTGCTCGGCGAGAATCCCGTCGCGCACCTGCTGGCGCCGACCGGCGCGCTGTCGTCGCTCTCCCCCGCGCACCAGCACGTCCTCACGGGCACCGAGTTCTTCCCGCGGCTGATCGCGGGTGCCTTCCACAACGGCCTCGTCGTGGTGTTCAGCGTCGCCGCCGGCCTGTCGGTGCTCGCGGCGTTCGCGTCGCTGCTGCGCGGCGGTCACTACGTCCACACCGAGGCGGCTCCCTCGACGAAAGGAACCAACCCCCATGACCGAACCACTCCCGAAGATCGACCCCCGACGAGCGGCGCTGCTCGTGATGGACTACCAGAAGGGGGTCGTCGACATGCTCGACGAACCTGACGAGCTGCTCGCGCGCGCCGCGGACGCGATCGCCCTCGCCCGCGACCGCGGGACGCAGGTCGGCTATGTCCGAGTCGCTTTCACGGACGACGACGTGGCCGCGTTCCCGCCGACAAGCAAGATGGGCGCGCGCGTGAGCACCTCCCCCCGGGCGTTCCACGACGACTCTCCCACCACCGCCGTGCACGACCGGGTGGCGCCGCAGACGGGTGACATCGTCGTGCGCAAGACACGCGTCGGTGCGTTCTCGACCACCGACCTCGACGAGCAATTGCGCGGTCGCGGCATCGACACCGTGATCCTGGCCGGCATCAGCACCAGCGGCGTGGTGCTGTCCACGGTTCGCGACGCCAGCGACCGCGACTATCGCGTGCTCGTGCTCGCCGACGCGACGGCCGATCGCGAGCTCGACATCCACGAGTTCCTGGTCGAGCGGATCTTTCCGCGTCAGGCCGACGTGATCACGACCGCACAGCTCGCGGACCTGCTGTCGTCCGGCTAACGGACGCTGAGGACCCGAGTAGGTTCGCCAACGCCACCGGCGCGAGCAGCAGCACGCTCGCGACCTCCGCGACGATCGCGATCCACATCACGGTCTCGAGCGTTCCCTCCGAGAACCCGAACAGCGTGCTGGTCTCCGCGATGTACAGCGAGATCAGCGAACCCAACCCGATCGCCACGCCACCCATCGCGAGTGACCCAATCGCCAACTCGCCACGGCGTTCACCCAACCAGCGCTGGAGCGGAAGCAGCAGTCCAACCGCCACCGCGGCCGATCCAATCGCGTTGAGCAGGAACAGCGGCCCGATGGTCGGAACGTCCTGATAGTCACCGAGATACTGCTGCAGGTGCACAGCTCCGGTGACCAGAATCGCCAGCACGCCAATACGGCGCATCATTTGCAGTGTCATGTGAGGGACCTCCTTGCTTGCTTGCAGTTTGCGGCTCTCCTCACTTAAACCGACGCGCGTGCCCCGGGATCCTTCCCGGGAACTACTCGAGCGTGACTAGGCGCTGCGCCGCTTGGCGGTCACTTCGATTTCGATCTTCATGCGCGGATCGGCCAGCCCGGCGACGAGCATCGTGCTGGCGGGCCTGATCTCGCCGAAGTACTCGCTGAGGACCGGCCAGCAGGCGGGAAAGTCCTCGGCGCTCGGGAGGATGTAGTTGGCGCGCACGACATCGGCCAGCGAGAAGCCGGCCTCGGACAGCGCGGCGCTGATGTTCTCGAGCGCCTGACGGGCCTGCCCGGCGACGTCGTCGGAGATCGTCATCGCGACGTAGTCGAATCCGGTCGTGCCCGCGACGAACGCCCACTCGTCGTCGACGACGACGCGCGAGTACCCAACATCGCGCTCGAACTGCGAACCGCTCGAGATCAGTCGACGAGCCATCCGATCATGGTGTCAGGCCGGCTCACCCGAGCGTGGCCAGCCGCCGCGCCGCCTCGGCGATCACCTCGGCGCGCTTGCAGAAGGCAAATCGGACGAGCCCTCGCGCCGCTTCCTTGTCGTCGTAGAAGACACTCGTGGGAATGGCCACGACGCCGCAACGCTCAGGCAGCGTCGCGCAGAATTCGACCGCATCGCTGCCCACGTCGGCGTTCACGAAGTACGTCCCCTCGGACACGAACGGTCGCAGGCCCGCCGCCTCCAACCCCGAGCAGAGCTGATCGCGCTTGGCCCGCAGATCGTCGGCCGGCGCGGCGATCTCCGTTGCCGGCAGCCGCAACGCTGCCGCAGCGGCGTGCTGCAAGGGCGTGCCTCCGGCGAACGTGAGGTACTGCTTGACCATCCGGGTCGCAGCGACCAGCGGGGCCGGCCCGGAGCACCAGCCGATCTTCCAGCCGGTGAACGAGAACGACTTGCCGACGCTCGAGATCGTCAGCGTCCGCTCGGCCATCCCGGGGAGCGTGGCGATCGGGATGTGCTCGCCCTCGTAGACCAGATGCTCGTACACCTCGTCGGTGACGCAGAGCAGATCGTGCTCCACGCACGCGGCCGCGATCAGCTCGAGCTCGGCCCGGCTGAGCACGCGCCCGGTGGGGTTGTGCGGCGAGTTCAGCAGCAGCAGCCGCGCGCGCGGACCGATCGCGGCGCTCAACGCGGCCGGATCCACCGCAAAGCTCGGCGGGCGCAGCGTAACCGGGCGCCGCTGCGCGCCGGCGAACGCGATGCACGCCGCGTAGGAGTCGTAGTAGGGCTCGAGCACCACGACCTCGTCGCCGGGATCGCACAGCCCGAGCAGCGCCGCGGCGATCGCCTCGGTGGCGCCGAACGTGATCAGCACGTCCTCGGGGTCCAGGCCGTACCAGGCCCGCTGGTGCGCGAGCACCGCCTCCCGCAGCGCCGGGACGCCGGGGAGCGGCGCGTACTGGTTCTCGCCGCCACGCAACGCCGCCACCGCCGCCTCGATCACGGCGGCCGGCCCATCGGTGTCCGGGAACCCCTGACCGAGGTTGATCGCGCCCGTCCGCACGGCCAGCGCGGTCATCTCGGTGAACACCGTCGTGCCCAGCCCGGCAAGGCGCGCGGCGCCGATCATGCCGGATCCGCGGCGCCCCACACGCCGGGCCCCCGGTGGTGCTCGTAGATCAGCGAGGTCTCGGCGTGCGAGACCGAGGGGTGCGTGGCCAGGTGGTCGACCACGAACTCCCGCAGATCCTGGGCATCGGCCGCGGCGACCCATACGAGATAGTCGGTCACGCCGGTGAGGTGGAAGACCATGAGCACGCCGGGCAGCCGGCGAACCGCGTTCGTGAAGTCGTCGATCTGATCGCGGGCGTGCACGGCCAGGCGCACCGCGATCAGGGCCTGGAGCGGGCGACCCAGCGCGGCCAGATCGACCTCGGCGTGAAAGCCCCGGATCACGCCGCGCTCGCGCAGCGATCGCAGCCGCGCCAGCGCGGTCGACGGCGCGACGCCCACCCGTTCGGCCAGCCGCTGATTGGTGATCCGGGCGTCCGTGGCCAGCAGCTCGAGCATCGCCCTGTCGATGTCGTCGACCGCGGGCTGTGGATCATTCGGCGTGGACCGAGGCATCAGCGAGCTTGGCGAAGAATATCCGAGTTCAGGACGGATTGCCGCAGTAACTTCGGTTGCTTGTGAATTTGCCGCAGGATCATCAGACTGAAGGTATGTCTCTCACCGCCACCGCCACCACACCGATTGTCCATGACTCGATTCTCGACACGATCGGCGACACCCCGCTCGTCCAGCTCTCCCGGGTCGCAGCCGGGCTGCGTCCGCGCCTCGTGGCCAAGCTCGAGTCGTTCAATCCGGGTGGCTCGATCAAGGACCGCGTCGCCATCGCCCTGATCGAGGCGGCCGAGCGCGACGGCCACCTGATGCCCGGCGGGACGATCGTCGAGCCGACCTCGGGCAACACGGGCACCGGCCTGGCCATCGCCGCGCGGTTGAAGGGCTACCGGGTCATCGCGGTGATGCCGGACAAGATGTCGCGGGAGAAGATCGATCTCCTGCGCGCCTATGGGGCGGACGTCGTGTTGGCGCCCACCGACGTCCCCCCCGAATCGCCCCAGTCCTACTACCGCGTGGCCGACCGGCTGACCACCGAGATCCCCGGGGCCTTCCAGCCCAACCAGTACTTCAATCCAGCCAATCCCCAGGCTCACTACGACTCGACCGGCCCGGAGATCTGGGAGCAGACAGCCGGTCAGATCACCCACCTGGTGGCCGGCGTTGGGACCGGCGGCACGATTTCCGGCACCGCGCACTATCTGCGCGAGCGCAAGCCTGATCTGATCGTCGTCGGGGCCGATCCCGAGGGCTCGATCTACTCCGGCGGCCCGCACAATGTGCGCCCCTATCTGGTCGAGGGCGTGGGCGAGGACTTCTGGCCCGAGACGTTCGACCGCGCCGTGGTCGACCGCTGGGTGACCGTGTCCGACAAGGACGCGTTCCTGACCACGCGCCGGCTGGCCCAGCTCGAAGGCATCCTGGCCGGTGGCTCCGGCGGACTCGCGCTCCACGCCGCGCTCCAGATCGCGGCGGAAACGGATGATCCCGATGCGCTGATCGTCGTGATCCTCCCCGACGGCGGGCGCTCGTACCTGTCGAAGATCTACTCCGACGCCTGGATGCGCCAGTACGGGTTCCTCGACCGCGACACCAAGCTCCGTGTCGGCGACGTCCTGGCCCGCAAGCGCGAGGCAGGCGAGATCCCGCCGCTGATCACGGTTCAGACGCACTACCGGGTGCGCGACGCGGTGGCGCTTCTGCACGAGCACCGCGTGTCACAGCTCCCGGTGGTCAGCGCCCACGATCCCGCCACCGTGGTCGGTGCGATCGGCGAGCGGGGCCTCCTCAAGCGGGCCGCCGAGGACCCGAGCGTGCTCGACTCCGAGATCGTCGAGGTGATGGAGGCGCCCTTCCCCGCCGTGTCGATCGACGATCCGGTGCGCGACGCGGTCGAGTTGCTGGTCGGCGATCAGCAGGCGCTGCTCGTGACACGTGACGGCCGCGCCGAAGGGCTCGTCACGCGCACGGATTTGCTGGAAGCATTGGCCTCGTGAGCGACCAACTTAAGGACGGCCGGCGGGACGCCTTCGCCACCCGCGCCGTGCACGCCGGGCTGACCCCCGATCCGAGCTACGGCTCGGTGATCCCGGCCATCCACCAGACCACGACCTATGCCCAGCCCCGGCCCGGCGAATTCGTCGGCGACTACGACTACGCCCGCACCGCCAACCCCACGCGCACGGCGCTGGAGACCGCGCTCGGCGATCTGGAGGGCGGTCTGGCGGTGAGTTTCGCCTCCGGCCTGGCCGCCGAGCACGCGCTGATCACCGCCGTGTGCGCCGCCGGATCCCACGTGGTGCTGCCGGCCGATCTGTACGGCGGCACCTATCGCCTGGTCGACAAGGTGATGTCCGGGTGGGGGCTGTCGTACGACATCGTCGACCAGACCGACCTCGACGCGCTCGCCCGCGCGATCCGCCCCGAGACACGGCTGATCTGGGTCGAGTCGCCGACCAACCCCAAGCTCGACGTGATCGACATCCCGGCCGTGGTCGCGGCACGCCGGGACGCCCTGGTCGTGGTCGACAACACGTTCGCCACGCCGGCCAACCAGCGCCCGCTCGAGCTCGGCGCGGATTTCGTCGTGCACTCCACGACCAAGTACCTCGGCGGCCACTCCGACGTGGTGGGCGGCGCGGTCATCACGCGCGACCCCGAATGGCACGAGCGCGTGCGCTTCGTCCAGAACGCCGCCGGCGCCGTGCCGGCTCCGTTCGACTGCTTCCTCCTGCACCGCGGCCTGCGCACGCTGCATCTGCGCATGGAGGCGCACGCGCGCAGCGCGGCCGCCGTCGTCGAGTTCCTGCGCGCGGCGCCGCGGGTGCAGGACGTCCGCTGGCCCGGCTTCAGCGGCATGGTCAGCTTCCGCCACCCGGACGCCACCGCAATCGCCGCCCGCACCCGCCTGTTCACCCTGGCCGAGTCCCTCGGCGGGGTCGAGTCGCTGATCGAGGTCCCCCAGGCCATGACCCATCAGTCGGTCGAAGGCTCGGCCGCGGCGGTCCCCCCGATCTGGTCCGCCTCAGCTGCGGGATCGAGGACCCCGGCGATCTGGTCGCCGACCTCCGTCAGGCGCTCGGCAGTACGTCGCGACCCACCGCTCGCTCGGACGTGACCGCCACCGTCGCGTAGCGCATCGTGAAGCTGCCGCCCGTCTGATCGATCGCGGCACCGATGCCGTCCAGCAGCGCCTCGAGCGTGGCCGGGGGGAACCGGCTGTGACCGCCGGCCGTCGGCACCTGATCCAGCCACTGCACCCGGGTGTACACCTCTTCCCAGTCGAAGCGCCATTGCTCCGACTCGCCGAACGCCCCCACGGCCCGGATCCCGTCCGCCGCCATTGTGAAGAACCGCGAGTAGGCCTCCAGGCCGGGCATCGTTCCCCGAGCGAACAGCGAGTCCGGCACCACCCGGCGGTAGACCGCGTTCCAAGCCTCGACGAGCTCAGCGGGCGGTACGTGCACGTTCCAGAACACCGCGAGTCGGCCGCCCGGCCGAAGCACCCGGGCCGCGCTGGCCGCGCCAGCGACCGGATGGATCCAGTGCCAGGTCTGGCCGGAGACGACCACGTCGAACGTCCGGCCGGCGGGGTCCCAGTCCTCGAACTTGGAGACCTCTACCTCAATCCCGGTTCTGCGGGCGAACTCGGCCATACGCGCGTCGACCTCGACCCCGAGCAGGGCACAGCCCGCCGCCTGGAATTGCCGGGCGACGATGCCGGTGCCGCAGCCGACGTCGAGGACGTCCCGGCCCGGACTGGAGGCGACGATCCGCTCGATCATGGCGTCGGGGTAGGCGGGCCGGGTCCGGTCGTAGCGCTCCGGATCCGAGCCGAACGACTCGGCGACCTCACGGGCCTGGTGAGCCTCTCGATCCGCGCCGAGGCTCACGGCATCGCCCCGATCCGGGTGACGCTGCGAGCCGCGGCCTCGATCGCGACCTCGGGCCCTCCCACCAGGTAGCCGGCCGCCAGGGCGTCCCCGGCGCCCGTCGTGTCGACCGCGACGACCGAGGGCGCCGCGAGAAACCCCTCCGGGAACCGCGCGCCTCGCACCCCGAGCTTGATCACCCAGGCGGCGTCGAAGTCGGGCACCGCGGCCCGCTCCACCTCGGTGGCGAAGACCAGCTCGGGGCCGAGTGCCCGCAGGCGAGCGGCAAACCGGCGGGCGCCCGCGATCTCGATGTCGTGCGCCGAGGCCAGATCGACGGTCACCCGGCGGGCCATCCGGGCCGCCTCGATCGCCGCCTCGGCCATCGGTTCGCGCAGCAGGCAGTAGCCAGAGACGTGCAGGACGTCGCAGGACCCGATCCAGGACGGGTCGAGCTCGGCCGGCTCGAGCGATGAGGCCACGCCGCGATCCGAGGCCATGGTCCGCCCGCCGGCGCCGTCGCGCGTCGAGACGACCACCCCGCCGCGACCCTCGACCACCGGACCGCATACCTCGACGCCGTGGCGCGCCAACTGGGCGACCGCCAGTTCGCCCGCGGCGTCGTTGCCACGCTTGCAGATCAGCCGGCTTCTCGCGCCCAGGGCGCTCGCCCATGCGGCCACGTTGGCGGCCTGGCCGCCGGCGACGAGGCGGATCGTGGCCGGCGTGTCTGCGTCCGGTGACAGCGGGCCGTCGGGCAGGACGATCACGTCGAGGATCAGATCGCCGATCGCGCAGATCGACGGCGACTTCGCGGTGGCACGCTCGGGCTCCATGCTGACATGATCACGCGTCGGTGAGCTACGGACCGCGAGGCGTTGTCGTTTCCGAGGAGGTCGCCCGCGCGCTCGCTGCCGGCGAGCCCGTGGTCGCGCTCGAGTCGACGATCATCACGCACGGCCTGCCGAGGCCCGAGAATCTCGAGGCCGCGCGCGAGTTCGAACGGACCGTCGCCGAGCGAGGCGCGGTGCCCGCGACGATCGCGATGCTCGACGGAGTCCCCCACATCGGCATGGATCCCGGCGAGCTCGACCGGCTCGTCGAGACCGACGGCGCGCTGAAGCTGAGCGCGCGGGACCTGCCCGTGGCGATGGCTCAGGGCGCGACCGGCGGCACGACCGTCGCCGCCACCTCGCTGCTTGCCTCGCGCGCGGGGATCCGCGTGTTCGCCACCGGCGGGATCGGCGGCGTACACCGGGGCGCGGAAGCCACGTTCGACGAATCGGCCGATCTCGGCATCCTCGGGAGCTGCCCGATCACGATCATCTCGGGCGGCGTCAAGTCGATCCTCGACATCGGCGCCACGCTCGAGCGGCTGGAGACCCTGAGCGTCACCGTGCTCGTGTTCGGCACCGATCGCTTCCCGGCTTTCTGGCTGAGCGACAGCGGCTACTCGGTCGACCACTCGGTTGCCACGGCCGAGGAGGTCGCACAGATCATGCGGGCCGCCGACGCGCTCGCCCGGCCCGGCGGAATCCTCGTCGCCAATCCCCTGCCCGAGGCCGCCCAACTCGATCCCGCCCTGCACGACCGCCTCCTCGCCGAGGCGCTCGACGCGGCTGAGGCCGCGTCGATCCGCGGCAAGGAGATCACCCCGTTCCTGCTCGACTACATCCATCAGCACACGGAGCGCACAAGCGTGGCCGTCAACCTCGACATCGTTCGCGGCAACTGCCGGCTCGGCGCCGACATCGCCCGGGCGTGGGCGGCGCTGCGGGCCGTCGAGTAGCCTGCCGACCGTGACCGCGCGCAACGCCCAGTGGCGGCTGGCGGCCCGGCCGGTGGGCCTGCCGAAGTCCTCGGATTGGGAATACGTCGAGGAGCCCGCGCCCGAGCCGGACGACGGGCAGTTCCGGGTCGAGCTGGAATACGTGTCGCTCGATCCGGCCATGCGCGGGTGGATGAATGAGGTGCGCTCCTACGTCCCGCCGGTGGGTATCGGCGAGGTGATGCGGGCCGGCGGGCTCGGTCGCGTGACCGAATCGCGGCACCCCGGCTTCGAGACCGGTCAACGCGTGACCGGGATGTTCGGGGTGCAGCGCCACGCGGTCTCGGACGGTCGCGGCGTACGCCCGATCGATACCTCAGTGGCCCCGGCCCCGGTTCATCTCGGCGTGCTCGGGCTGACCGGCCTGACCGCGTACTTCGGGCTGCTCGACGTCGGCCGCCCCGAGCCAGGCCAGACCGTCGTCGTGTCCGGCGCCGCCGGCGCGGTCGGAAGCGTGGTCGGGCAGATCGCCCGCATCAAGGGGTGCCGGACCGTGGGCATCGCCGGCGGTCCCGAAAAATGCGCCTGGTTGGTCGAGGAGCTCGGGTTCGACGCCGCGATCGACTACAAGCGCGGCGAGCTGCGCGCCGACCTGCGCCGGCACGCGCCCGACGGCGTGGACGTCTACTTCGACAACGTCGGCGGCGAGACGCTCGACGCGGTCCTCCGCCGGATCGCGCGGGGCGCTCGGGTGGTGATCTGCGGCGCGATCTCGGTCTACAACGCCGAGCAGCCCCCGCCCGGACCCGCCAACTACATGCAGCTGCTCGTCGAGCGCTCCTCGATGTCCGGCTTTCTCGTCTTCGACTACGCCGAGCGCTACGGGGAGGCGATCGGGCAGCTCGCGGAGTGGTTGCGCGCCGGCGAGCTGCAATCGCGCGAGGACGTCGTCCGCGGCGGCCTCGAGCAGTTCCCCGAAGTGTTCCTCCGGCTGTTTCGCGGCGAGAACACCGGCAAGCTGATCCTTCAGCTGACCGATTCCTCCTAGGGCCATTCGGGGCGCGAAACTAGTCTCGTGAGCACAGCCGAGATGCCACTGACGCTGGGCGCCCGCCTCCAAGCCGCAAACTGGCTCCCGGTGTGGTCGGTCCCGGCGGCGCTGCGCGCGGTTCGCGCAGTGGTCGTCGTCTGCGGGCTGTTCGCTCTCACCAGCCAGGCGATCGGCAACCTGCAGATGGCGACCTTCGCGGCCTTCGGAGGCTTTGCCACCCTCGTTCTGGCCGCGTTCGGTGGCACCCGACGCGAAAAGCTCCTCGCCCACACCGCGCTGGCGCTCGCCGGCAGCGCGCTGCTGACGATCGGAACGATCGTCAGCTCGTCGACGGTGCTCGCGGCGCTGGTCACCGTTCCGGTCACCTTCGGCGTGTTCTTCGCCGGCATCGCCGGACCGAACGCCGCCTCGGGGGTGACCGCCGCGCTGCTCGCCTACATCCTCCCGGCCGCCTCGCTCGGCACGATCGGGATGGTTCCCGACCGCCTCGCCGGCTGGTGGCTGGCCTCACTGGCGGGTACCGCCGCGGTCCTTCTCCTCTCGCCCCCGCTCGACGAGAACGCGTTGCGCAGCGACGCCTCGAGGCTGGCCGCGGCAGTGGCCGATGAGCTCGACTCCGCGCTGGCCGGCGAGGCCACCGAGAACCAGCTGGCCGCCACGCTCGAGGTCAAGCTCGGATTGCTGGCGCGCTTCACCACGACGCCGTTCCGCCCGACCGGCCTGGCCACGACCGACCAGGCGCTGGCCAACGTCGTCGAGTTGCTCGAGTGGTGCACGGCGTTGGCCGGCGATGCCATCCGCGAGCGCGCCGACCTCGGCGCGGCGGAGCCGGACACCCGCCGCCTGCTGTCCACCGCCATCCAAGTGCTGCGCGACTCCGCGGTGCTGCTCGCGGGAGGCAACGCCCGTCCCGATGTCGACCTGCTCGACCGCTGCCAGGCCGACGCCGTGGCCGGGATCGACGGGCGCCGGCCGGCGGGCGACGGCTCGCGGGAAGCCGCCCAGGCCGCCTTCCACGCCCACGCCATCGCGGTCGGGGTGCTGGCGGTGGCGATCGAGACGCTGGTCACGGCGCGAGTCGTCGACCCGGCCTGGCTGGAGGCTCGCCGGCGACGCTGGTACACGGGCTTGGGCTCCACCGCCGCCGCGCGCGCGGCCCATCGGGTCTCGAGCGTCGTCTCGGCGGCCCACACGCACGCCAGCGTGCGCTCGGTCTGGTTCGTCAACAGCCTGCGCGGCGCGGTGGCGCTGGCGGCGGCCGTGGCGGTGGCCGACGTGGGCAGCCTCCAGCACGGCTTCTGGGTCGTGCTCGGCACGCTCTCGGTGCTGCGCACCAACGCGGCCTCGACCGGCGCGACTGCGCTGCGTGCGCTGGCCGGCACGGCGGTCGGCTTCGTCGTCGGCGGGGCGCTGCTCCTGGCCATTGGCGCCGGGTCGACGGCCCTGTGGGTGGTGTTGCCCGTCGCGGTCTGCGTGGCCGCCTACGCACCCGGGACGGCCCCGTTCGTGGTCGGGCAGGCGGCCTTCACGGTGGTCGTGGCGATTCTGTTCAACCTGCTCGCCCCGGTCGGATGGAAGGTAGGAGTGGTGAGGATCGAGGACGTGGCCCTCGGTTGCCTGGTCAGCGTGGCGGTCGGGATCCTGTTCTGGCCCCGCGGCGTGGCCGCGGTCGTCGGCGACGATCTGGCCGACGCCTATCGCTGCGGTGCGGACTACTTGAGGCAGGCGGTGGATTGGGCAGCCGGTCTGCGCGGCTCCGAGCCCGATGGGGGGCTGCCGACCGCCGAGGCTGGGGAGCGCCTGGACGAGGCGCTGCGCGGGTTCCTCGCCGAGCAGGGCACCAAGCACATCTCCCGGCACGACCTGTGGCGGCTGATCGGCGGCTCACTGCGGCTGCGGCTGACCGCCCGCGCGATTTCCCAACTGCCTGGCGACGCCAGCTCCATCGCCGCCGTGCGCGAGTCGCTCGAGCGCCGCACGGATACCCTGGCGACGTGGTACGAGCAGCTGGCCGCCCTCGTCGACCGACCCGATCACTCCACTGTGCGCGAGCTCCAGCCCCCGGCGCTCGCGCCGATTGCGCCCGACCGCGGTCCCCGCTCCGACTACGGGATCTGGCTCTGCGAGTACCTTAGCCACCTGTCCGAGCACCTCGCCGAACTGGTGGAGCCGGCCGGCCTGGTGGCCAAGATCAGGCGCCGGCCGTGGTGGCGTTGAGGCGTGAAGACGAGTCGGCGCCCGGTCTCACGCCCGGAAGCTGAGAACGTCGTATGCGAGGCGGCGCAGGCGCACCGTGACCGGCGTCGGCGAGACGACGCGGTCGGGCGGCATCGTGCTCATGACGATTCCCACGAGCACGGCGGCGATGCCGGCGAGCTGCGCGACCCCGGCCGGCTCACCCAGCGCGAGCCAACCCGCGGCGGCGCCGACCACAGGCTCCAGGTTCAGGAACGCGCCGGCCAGCTCGGCCGGGACTCGGGCCTGACCGAAGGCGAACAGCCAGAACGGCAGCGGCGTGCCGGCCAGCGCGAGCGCCCCCAGCGCGACCGCCGGAACGACCGCCGTCGGCCCATGCGGCAGACCGCCGGTGATGACGGCGACCGGCAGGGCCACCAGGGCGCCGCCGGCGAACTGAACCGCGGTCACCGCCGCCGCGTCGCGGTCGGCCAGAAGCCGCGGCTGGATCGCGATGAACGCGGCCGACAGGGCGGCCGACGCCAACACGAGCACGTCACCGTGGGGGCTGGACCCACCGCCGCCCGCGCCTGCGACGAACGCGATGCCGATCAGCGCCACCGCGTAGCCCGCCCAGGTCAGCGGGCGAGTCGCGGTCTGACCGAGGCCGGCGCTCATCAGCGCCACCAGCACCGGGATCGCGCCCACGATCATCGCGGCGTGACTCACGCTGGTGCGCTCGATGCCGGCGTTCTGGAGCACGATCACCGCGCCGAACCCGATCGCGCCGGACGCCAGCGTGCGCACGTCGAGCGCGTCGCGCAGCCCCCGTCGGCCGACCACGGCCAGCACGGGTGCCGCCACGACGAAGCGGGCCACCGTGAGCCACCCCGGGCCGAGCCAACCGAGCGCGAGCTTGGTCAGCGGCACGTTGAGGCCCCACAGGGTGCCGGCGGCGGCGAGCGCGAAAAGCGCGGATCGGTTCTGAGACTTCATATGAATGAGGATCGGCAGATCCGCGTTGAAGTCCAGTTCGATTTGACATCTGGGCGATTAGACGATGGAATATTTCGTCAAATGGCCATTTCGCTTGATTTGATTGATGTGAGGCTGCTGGAGGAGCTCCAAGCCGATGCGGACCGGCCCAACGTCGAGCTCGCCCGCCTGGTCGGCCTGTCCCCCGCCGCCACGCTTCACCGCGTGCGCCGCCTCAAGGCCTCCGGGATCGTCCGCAGCATCGCCGCCCGCCTCGACGCAAACGCCGCCGGGTTCCCGCTCCAGGTCTACGTCGCCGTGACCCTCGACCGCCACGGCGATACCGCCCACAGCCGCTTCCGCGAAACGATTCGCGCCATGCCCCAGGTGATCGCGGCCGATTGGGTCACCGGCGAGACCGACGCGATGCTGCTGGTCGTCGCGCGCGAGGTCGCAGAGCTCCAGCGCGTGCTTATCCGCCTCTCGACGCGAGGGGGCGCGGCGCGGGCGATGACGCTCCTGCGCCTCGAGGAGCTCAAGCCGGCGTCGCCGCTCCCACTCGAGCCGGTGAGCGCAGCGCCGGCGAGCTGATTGTCCTACTCGCCGGGCCCTCGGGAAGAAACTGCGGCCATGCTGAGGTTTCCTCCCAAGCAGTCTGTCCGGAGAATCCGTACAATCCTGTACGGTGAACCCGTTCAACTATCAGGGCCCGGTCCCGCCGCCGCGCCTCATCGACCGCCGCGGGGAGCTCGACATGCTGCAGCGCGCGGCCGCGGACGGGGTGGCCATCCGCCTGGCCGCTCCCCGCCGCTTCGGCAAGACGAGCCTGCTCGACGCCCACGCGGCCTCGATGCGCGGCGTCGGCCACCGGGCCCTGCGGATCGACCTGTCCAAGGTCGCCACGGTCGGCGACGTGGCCGCCCGGGTCGCCGAGGCGTTCAGCGCGCTCCCCAACGACCCGCGCCGGAGCGTCCGGCGGTGGGCCGCGCGCCTAGGTGTGAGCGCGAAGTTGGCCGGCGTGAAGCTGTCGCTGGCCCCGAGCGCCGTACGACCGGCCGCGGACGAGGCGCGGGCGGCGCTGCTCGAGCTGCTGGACGTGCCGTTGGGGCTCCACGAGCAGGACGGCGGGCTGACCGTCGTGTGCCTGGACGAGTTCCAGGACCTGCTCGTGGCCGACGACTCGCTCGACGGCCTGTTTCGCTCGGTCATCCAGCACCACGGAGGCGCGGCCGCTTACGTATTCGCTGGTAGCCAGCCGTCGCTCATGCGGGCGCTGTTCTCCGATCGCGAGCGGCCGTTCTACGGCCAGGCGCGACCGCTGGAGTTGCCGGTCCTCCCCGCCGACGAGGCGGCCCGCGACCTCGAAGCGCTGCTGACTGCCGACGGCCTGGACGCCGGCGCCGCCGTGGACGAGCTGCTGGCGTTCACCGGCGGGCACCCCCAGCGGACGGTGCTCCTCGCCCACCATCTCTACAACCTGCTCGACACGCCGGACCCGCCCGAAGACCCCGCGACCGCGGCGATCGAACTGGGCCTGGTCGAGACCCGGGACTCGCACCAGGCCGTCTGGGACAGCCTCGGACGGGCCGAGCGGATCGTCCTGATGGCGCTGGCCGACGGACAGGCCCCGACCGGCAGCCGCATGGCCGCCGAGCACCGCATCGCCCGTTCCACCCTGCAGGACGCGCTCGAGCGGCTCGTAGCCGACGAGCGCAACGTCCAGCGCGACGACGGCGGCCGGCCCTACCTCCTCGACCCGCTGCTCGGCGAGTGGCTGCGCCGCCGCTGAGCTACCGTGAGGTCGATGAAGCGGACCTCGGCGCTGATGGCGGTGATCACGAGCGAGCCGACGAGCACCTCGGAGCTCTACGACCGGGTCGGTTACGGGACGCTGGCCCGCCTCGGGTTGATCCCCTACCACGCCTTCCGGGCGGAGCTGACGGCACTCGCCGCCACCGGGTCGATCGAGAGCCAGACCGCGCCGGACGGCTCCACTATCTGGCGCATCGCCCCGCAAGTTTAAGCCTTCGAATAAGCTCGGCGACAGCCCCTGAACCAGCCCGCGGACGGGCTTATACTCGGCTCACGATGCTGGTCTTCGGCCTCGTGCACGGCGGCGACTGGGAACCCCCCGAACCTGCTCGGGTGCCGCCCGAGGACGAGCCACCCGAGCACCGCCCGTGGACGTTCCGCCTGCCGTGGAAGCCGTTCGCCTGGTTCGCCGCATGGTGCTGGCTGATGGCGCTCGTCCCGGTGGCCAGCCACGCGTTTGGACCTCTGGCCGGGTTCGGGGTGCTGATGCTGGCCTTCGGCCTGGCCTGCTGGCGCCTGGAGCGCTTCTGCGCCCGCGCGTACTGGCACGGCCTGCGCGAGTACAAGCTCTGATCACTTGAACGCGGGGTCCATTCCGGGCGGCGCGAGCCCGCAGTCACGCCGCGCCCCCACCGCCCCTGACCCCATCCCGTGGTGGCGGAGCGCGGTGATCTACGAGGTCTACATCCGCAGCTTCGCCGACGGCGACGGCGATGGGATCGGCGACATCGCCGGGCTGCGTTCACGGCTGCACCACCTCGCCGACCTGGGTGTCGACGCGTTGTGGATCACGCCCTGGTATCCGTCGCCGATGAAAGACGGCGGCTACGACGTGGCCGACTACCGGACCATCGATCCGCGTTTCGGGACGCTCACGCAGGCCCGCCACCTGATCGACGAGGCCCACGAGCTGGGACTGCGCGTTCTGCTCGATCTCGTGCCCAACCACGTCTCCGACCAGCACCCTTGGTTCCAGGACGCGCTCGCGGCCGTCCCGGGCTCCCCCGAACGGGCCCGCTTCATCTTCCGGGAGGGGCGTGGACCCGATGGCGCCGAGCCCCCCAACGACTGGCGGAGCAACTTCGGCGGCTCGGCCTGGACGCGCGTCACCGAGGCCGACGGCCGCGCCGGCCAGTGGTACCTGCATCTGTTCGCGGCCGGTCAGCCCGATCTCGACTGGACCAACCCGGAGGTGCGCGACGAGTTCGCCCGGAGCCTGCGCTTCTGGTTCGAGCTCGGGGTCGACGGCTTCCGGATCGACGTCGCCCACGGTCTCGCCAAGGCCGCCGGTCTTCCCGATCTCGGCACGCTGGTCTGGCCGCCCGCCGCCGGCGAGACGGTCGAGCACCCACACTGGGATCGCGACGAGGTCCACGAGATCTACCGCTCGTGGCGCGCGCTGGCCGACGGCTACGAGGATCCACGCGTATTCGTCGCCGAGGCCTGGGTGCACAGTCCCGAGCGGTTGGCCCGCTACGTCCGCGCCGGGGAGCTCCACACCGCGTTCAACTTCGACTTCCTCCTCGCCCCCTGGCAGGCCGAGCCGCTGCGCGACTCAATCGTGTCGTCCCTGGGCGCCTACGAAGCGGTCGGCGCCCCGCCGACATGGGTGCTCTCCAACCACGACATCGTCCGCGAGGTCTCCCGATACGCGCGGCGACCGGCGGCGCGACCGGTGCGCCACCTGAGTGACGTAATCGACCTCCCGGCCGACTTCGAGACCGGCCGGCGACGGGCGCGCGCCGCCGCGCTGCTCATGCTCGCGCTGCCCGGAGGCGCCTACGTGTACCAGGGCGAGGAGCTCGGACTGGCCGAGGTGGAGGACCTGCCCGATGACGTACTGCAGGATCCATCCTGGGAGCAGTCGGGTCACAGCGACCGGGGTCGGGACGGCTGTCGGGTTCCGATCCCGTGGTCGGGACTCGAACCGCCGTTCGGCTTCAGCCCGCCCCACGCGACCGGGGCGCCCTGGCTGCCGCAGCCGGCTGCCTGGCGGACGCAGACGGTTCAGGCCCAGACCGGTGGCGAGCGCTCGATGCTCGAGCTCTACCGCCGCGCGCTCCGGATCCGCCGGGCGCACCCGGCACTGGGCGACGGGCGGCTCACCTGGCTGACGGCGCCGGCCGGGGCACTGGCCTTCACCCGCGAGCCAGGCTTTGCGTGCGTCGTCAACCTGTCGGCCGAGCCGGTGGCGCCACCGCGTGCGTCCGAGCTTCTGATCTCGAGTGACCCACTCGACGACGAACGGCGGATCCCCGCCGACACGACGGCCTGGCTCGGGCTCTGAGGCAGGTGCTCAGTAGCCCTGCTGGTTGACGCTGTAGCCCTGCGGGCCGGTGGTCGTCTGTTTGCTCGTGGTGCTGTGCTGCGTGGTGCTCGAACCGGTGGGCTTGGGCGCCGCCACGACGGGCGCCGGGGCCGCGGTGGTCGTCACCGAGGGCGAGGAGTGCGTGGTGACCGGTGCCGAGGTCGTCGTCGCCGGTGCCGAGGTGGTCGCCGCGGCCGGCTTGGCCTTGTGCACCGTGGCCTTGTGATGCGTGGTCTTGTGCGCAGCCTTCTTCGTCGTGGTGGCCGTGGTGGTCTGAGCCGCAGATTGCGTCTGTGGCGTGTCCGCGGCCGGCGTGGAGCTCGACTGCGAGCCGGAGGTGCCGCCACAGCCGGCCACCACCAGGGCGGCCGTAATCGTGCTCAGCAGCGCTCTTTTCATAGTCCCCGCTCCATAATCGCTTCTAAGGGCTTACTCACCAGGGTACAAGACACCGGCGACGCCGGAAGGTTGCGCCTGCACCATCGGGGCAACAACGCCGCCGGGTTCGACGGATTCCCGTTGCGGTCTCAACCGTCCGTTTTGGATCGGCCCGAAATTCGCCCAGGCCCGGTGCGGTGGGGAATCGCACGGAACCGGTTCGGGGAACCGGCCGGGTAAAGTCTCGACGCGAATGGAGGCATCGGGAACCGGGTTCGTCCCCCACGGCACGGAGGGCGTCGCTCCAGGTGGGGACGTCGTCGCTGGCGCGGCCGGCACGGCCGCACCGGCCGCGCTGACCGCGGAGCCACTCCCCACCGCCGAGGACGCCGCGACGCGCCGCGGGCGCCCGCGCGGGTTCGGCTCGCGTCAGGCCCTGATCCTCACCGTCTGCTGCATCGCGCAGTTCATGGTCATCCTGGACCTGAGCATCGTCAACGTGGCGCTGCCCTCGATCCAGTCGAGTCTCAGCTTCACCTCGGCCGACTTGCAGTGGGTGGTTGACGCGTATGCGATCACGTTCGCCGGATTCCTGATGCTCGGCGGCCGCGCGGCCGATCAACTCGGGCAGCGGCGCGTGTTCGTCGCCGCGCTGGTCCTGTTCTCGATCACCTCGCTGGTCGGCGGGGCGGCGGTGAACCGGCAGATGCTGACCGTGGCACGCGGCGTGCAGGGTTTCAGCTGCGCGTTCATGGCCGCGGCTTCTCTGGCCATCATCACCGCGTCGTTCAAGCCCGGTCCCCAGCTTCACCGGGCGATCGGCCTGTGGGCGGCGATGAACGGCCTGGGCGGAGCCGCCGGAACGCTGTTCGGCGGCATCATCACCCAGGAGCTCAGCTGGCGCTGGGTCCTCCTGATCAACCCGCCGATCGGGATCGCCACGGCGGTGGTCGCATACGCGGTGGTCGCAGACCGGCGACGCGAGCGCGCCGACCGGAGCTTCGACCTCGCCGGCGCGTCGACGCTCACCCTCGGCCAGATCGTGCTGGTCTACGGAGTCGTCCAGGCCGGCCTGCGCGGATGGCACGCCGCGCTGGCGCTGGGCCCGATTCTCGTCGGCCTGGCGTTGCTCGCGGCGTTCTGCGTGATCGAGGACCGGGTGGCCAAGGAGCCGCTCATCCCGTTCAAGGAGCTGAACAAGCCGCTGAATGTCGCTAACGGCATCGTCGTGCTGTTCAGCGCCGCGCTGTTCCCCATGTGGTACCTGAGCTCGCTGTACCTCCAGCAGGTGCTCGGCCTTTCTCCGCTGCACGCCGGTTTGACCTTCCTGCCCATGGCGCTGACGA
The DNA here is from genome assembly GCA_963834625.1 of uncultured Solirubrobacterales bacterium. Classification (GTDB taxonomy): domain Bacteria; phylum Actinomycetota; class Thermoleophilia; order Solirubrobacterales; family Solirubrobacteraceae; genus Palsa-465. The sequence goes on from CAWICM010000005.1 coordinate 161,489, forward strand.
TCATGGTGGTGGCGCGGAGCGCCGGCAAGCTCGTCAGCCGCTTCGGGGTGCGCGCGGTCCTCGGCAGCGGCCTGCTGATGATGACCGGCGGAATGCTCCTGTTCACCAAGATCGCCGCCGGCGGCAGCGCGGCGGTCTACGTGATCGTGCCCGGCGTGCTGACCGCGGCGGGAATCGGCATGTCGATCGTCCCGTCCACGATCGCCGCCACACAGGGCGCCAAGCAGGGTCAGACCGGTCTCGCCTCGGGGCTCGTCAACACCTCGCGCCAGGTGGGGGGCGGCCTGGGCATCGCGGTCCTGATCACGCTGGCCACATCGCGGTCGAGCGATCTGATCGGGCGCGGGCACGGCGTCCTCCAGGCGCTCACCGACGGCTTCCGGCTCGGCTACTTCATCGGCGCCGGCCTGTGCGCCGCGGCCGCCGTGGTGACCTTCACGCTCATGGCGAAGCCCACGGGCGAGCACGCGCCGGCGAGACGGCGCGTGCCGATCCTGGCCGCGGTGGCCACGGTGATCGCCGCGTTCATCGCATTCGACTTCGCGGTCGGGGGCTCGCACGGCGCGCCGCTCGGCGCCTATACCACCCACGACACGTACAGCTACGTCTCAGCGCCGGAGCTGCACCCCCCGATCATCCGCCCGACGATCCCCACCAAGTCGAGCAAGCTGGCCCCGGGCTACATCCTGACCGCGAATTTCTTCGACCTCAACTACGCGCCGATCGTCGGCCAGAGCGGCCCGCTGATCCTCGACAACCACCTGCAGCCTGTCTGGTTCCAGCCGGTGCCCAAGCAGGACGTGGCGGGGAACCTCAGCCTCCAGCTCTACGCGGGCAAGCCGGTGCTGACCTACTGGCAGGGGACGATCACCAACACCGGAGACACCGAGACCGGCGAGGACGTGATCGTCGACCAGCACTACCGGCCGATCGCGCGCCTGAAGGCCACGAACGGATGGGTCATCACCCTGCACGAGATCGTCATCCGCGGACACGACGCCTGGGTGACCGCGAACAAGGACATCCCGATGAACCTGTCCAAGTACGGCGGCGCCTACAACGGCGCACTGATCGACTCCGCCGTGCAGGAGTACGACATCAACACCGGGAAGCTGGTCCACAGCTGGGACGCGCTTGACCACATCCCGCTCGGCGACTCGCGGGCGACGCTGCCCACCAACGGCTTCCCCTGGGACGCATACCACGTCAACTCGATCAACCTGCCCGGAGATGGGACGTTCGTGGTCTCGATGCGCAACACCTGGGCCGCCTACAAGGTGAACATCGCGACCGGCGCGATCGATTGGACGCTCGGCGGCCGCCACTCGAGCTTCACGCTCGGCAAGGGAGCCAACTTCCAGTGGCAGCACGACGTGGTCGTTTATCCCGGCTCACCGCTGGTCACGATGTTCGACGACCACTGCTGCCAGATCACCGGCGGCGGCACGTACGTCAACCCGACGTCGTACTCGCGCGGGCTGGTCCTGAAACTCGATCAGACCGCGCACACGGCAAAGCTCGCCGGCGAGTACACCCACGGCTCGAACTTCAACGCCGAGTACATGGGCAGCCTGGAGCCGCTCTCGAACGGCAACGAGTTCGTGGGCTGGGGCTCGGCGCCGTTCTTCAGCGAGTACGACTCCTCGGGCAACATGCTGCTCGACGCGCGACTCCCCGGCCATGACCTCAGCTATCGCGCCACCGTCGAACCGTGGGTCGGCACGCCGCTCGATCCGCCCGCCGGCGCGGCACGCCGGACCGGCGGCAAGACAATCGTCTATGCCAGCTGGAACGGCGCCACGGAGGTCAGGTCCTGGCGGGTACTCGGCGGGTCCGGGTCTGGCGCGCAGGCGACGGTGGCCTCCGCGCCCAAGTCCCGCTTCGAGACGGCGATCCCCGTCCCGCAGGGCGATCACACATTCCGCGTCCAGGCCCTCGACGCGCACGGACGCGCGATCGGGACCTCCAAGACCTTCGGCGTCAGCGGCTGAGCTCGCGGGCCGGTTCCGGCGCGCGTACGTAGAGAGTCCCGCCCGGACCCGAGGTCCGGATCCGCAACCGCGGCGCACCCGCCGGTGGTAACCACTCGGGCGGCTCCAACACCTGGCTGGCGAACGCGCCGCCGCCTTCCACGTCCACGATCACACCGGGCGGGACGAGGACGGTGACCGTCCCGAACAGGTTGTAGATCTCGAGCTCGATCTCGGGACCCTCCAGCCGCGCCTGTCGCAGGTCGAGCACGATCGTGCCGAACAGCGAGCGCCACGAAGAGCGCGCGGGCAGCTCGAACGCGCCCCGGCGGACGAGCTTGGAGAACAGCGCCCGGTGGCCGATCGCGGGTGCGGGCGGAAGGGCGGGGGCCGTCGACGGAAGGTCGACGGTCAGCGCGGCCAGATCCCGGTCGGTGCGGGCCACGTGCACCCGGCCGACCCGGTCAGAGAACTCCTCGAGCGTGAGCCGCCCGCTCGTCACCGCGTCACGCAGGCGCACGATGCTCTGCTCGCGCTCGGCATCACTGGCCAGGATCGGCGACTCATTCCCCATGGCGTGTCCAAGGTAGCGAAGCCGCTGGCTCATACACTCCCGGCGTGGGGCCTCGCAGTCAGACTCCCGGCGGCCGGCGACCGACCTCCCGGGACGTGGCCGCCGCGGCGGGCGTGTCACGAGCCACCGTCAGCTACGTCCTCAACGGCGCCGACCAGAAGCACAGGATCACGCCGGCCACCCGCAACCGCGTGCTGGAGGTCGCCGAGCGGCTCGGCTACGAGCCGAACGCGGTGGCACTGGCGTTGCGGGCCGGCCGCACCGAGATCGTGCTGGTGGAGATGCCCAACTGGCCGCTGGGACCGCCCGTCGCGGAGGCGATCGACACGATGGTGCAGTCACTCGAGGAGCTCGGCTACACGCCGCTGGTGCACTTCCGGCGCGCTGACCCGCGCAGCCTGGCGCGGGCCAGCCAGCGGGTCCACCCCGTCGGAGTGATCGCTCCCGGGGCCGAGCTGTCCGCCGAGACGGCGGAACGACTGCACGCTCTGGGGGCCCGCGGGCTGATCGCCTTCGCCGATCGTCCCCTCCCCCATGTCTACACGTATGTGATCGATCAGTCCCGGATCGGACGCATGGCCGTCGAGCACCTGGCGCGCCGCGGCCACCGCCGCGTGCTGGCCCTCATGCCGGACGAGGCGCCGCTGCGAGGGCTCGCCGACGAGCGGATGTCGGGTGCGCGCACAGCGGCCGCTGAGCACGACGTCGTGCTGACGTCGGCCGAGCTCCCGGTAGGCCGCGAGGCGATCGGACGCGTCCTCACGAGCGAGCTCGGCCGGTCCAATCGCGCCACCGCGATCTACGCCTTCAACGACGAGCTGGCCCTCGTCGCACTCGAGCTCCTGCGCGAGCGCGAGATCTCGCTTCCCGATCAGATGGCGCTCATCGGCTGCGACGACAGCCCGGCGGCGGAGCGCATCCGCCCCCGTCTCACCACTCTGCGCTTCGACGAGCACGGCCGCTGGCGCGAGATCGCCGGCCATCTCCACGCGATGATCTCGGGGGAAGGCCGAACCCCGCAGGTGACCATGTCCGAGCCGGCCGTCGTACTCGGAGAGACCACCTAGGAGAGCGTCAAAAACGACCACCACAAAGCCTAATATCCATCTGGTTGACACGAGTCAGTGCGGCTGGTAGGACTGCCGCCCCCGTCATGCCAACGAGGAGGAGAAGGATGTTCGCGCTTCGACGCCGCCGCGCCGCGGCCGTGCTGGCTGTTGCCGTGGTGGCCCTGCTCGCCGCATCCGCCACCTCCTCGGCCTCCTCCGGCCAGGCCTGGCAGAACCGCAACCAGCCGCCGGAGGTGCGGGCCAACGAGCTGCTGGCGGCGATGAGCACAGCTCAGAAAATCGACCTCGCCTCGGGGACGTTCGCGCCACTCCAGAGTCTCGGGATCCCCGCGCTCAGCTCCGACGACGGTCCCGACGGCCTGCGCAGCTCGGGCACCACGGCCATGCCGTCGGGTCAGGATCTCGCCGCCAGCTTCAACCGCGCCCTCGCGCGCGCCTATGGCCAGGTCGTGGGCTCCGAGGCGCGGGCCCAGGGCTACAACGAATGGCTCGGCCCGGCGGTGGACATCGACCGCACGCCGCTGGCCGGCCGCCAGCCGGAGGCCGAGGGCGAGGATCCGTTCCTGGCCGGCAACACGTCGGCGCAGGTGATCTTGGGCGCCCAGAGCCAGCACGTCATCTCGACGCTCAAGCACTACACGGCCTACAACCAGGACTTCGGCCGAATCGGCTTCGATGGCGTCGGGACGCCGGCGGTGAACGTCCAGGTGTCCGAGCGCGCGCTTCAGGAGATCTACGAGACCCCGTTCCGAATCGCGGTGCAAGAGGGCGGCGTCGACTCCGTGATGTGCTCCTATAACCAGATCAACGGCATGCCGAGCTGCGAGAACCCGACCACGCTCGGCGATCTCAAGCAGGGCGACGGTCTCAAGGGCTTCGTGGTTCCCGACTTCGGATTCGCGGTGCGCGATCCGACGCCCGCCGCGCTGGCCGGCGTCGACCTCGCGCAGCTGGCGGGCGCTCCCCCGCAGACCCCCGACTACAGCCAGATCCCCACCTCGCGGCTGAATGACATGGCGCGCCGCATCCTGTTCGCGATGTTCGACTCGGGCGCCTTCGACAACCCGGTTGGAGCGCTGAACACGAACGAGGTGTCCACGCCGCAGCACCGGCAGGTGGCCACCCAGGTCGCCGAGGCGGGCACCGTGTTGCTCAAGAACGACAACGGCGCGCTGCCGCTGTCGAACCATGCCCACTCGATTGCGCTGATCGGCCCGACCGGCAATGACGCGGTGTTCGTGAGCGGCGGCTCGGCGGGCGTCCCGCTCGCGCCCGGCCAGGCGATCACCCCCGCTCAGGGGATCAGCGCCCGGGCGGCGCAGGCGGGCGTCAGCGTCAACACCGTGCAGGGGTCCGCCGGTGACGTGGCCTCGCCCAATCTGGTTGACCCGTCGACGCTGACCCCGACCTCCGGGAGCGGTCACGGACTGCTCGGGCAGTACTGGAGCAACGGGACGTTCAGCGGCGCACCGGCGGTCACCCAAGTCGATCAGACGATCAACGTCGGCGGCACTGCCCCCGGGAGCGTCCCGCCGCCCGCGGCGGTGTCCGGCGGCGTGTGGTCGGCCAAGTGGACCGGGAGGCTGACGCCGGCCGAGTCGGGCATTTACCGCTTCACGCTCGCCGACGCCGGGATCACGACGCTGAAGGTCGCGGGCCAGACGTTCGGACCGGCCTACCGTGAAGCGATCCAGTTCGTCACGGGACCGAACTACGTGGTCCAGGGAACCGTGCAGCTGATCGCCGGCCAATCGGTTCCGATCGAAGTCGACTACTCGAGTGCCAGCGGTCTGTTCAGCCAGGAGATCCACTTCGGCTGGCAGACGCCCTCCGAGTCGGGTATCCCGGCCGCGGTCGCTGCGGCCCGCAAGGCCGACGTCGCGGTCGTGTTTGCCAACGATGCTCAGGGCGAGGGCATGGACCGCTACTCGCTGTCGCTGCCCGGCGACCAGAACCAGCTGATCGACGCGGTGGCCCAGGCCAACCGCAGGACGATCGTCGTGCTCAACACCGGGGGACCGGTGCTGATGCCGTGGCTGGGTAACGTCGAAGGCGTCCTCGAGGCCTGGTACCCCGGCCAGCAGTTCGGCCCGGCGATCGCGGCCGTGCTGTTCGGGGACGCGAGCCCCGGCGGGCGCCTCCCGGTCACCTTCCCGGCCAGTGCCAACCAGGGACCAGCGGCGGCGAACCCGCCGAACACCTATCCCGGCGCGGCAAACGGCAACGAGAGCTACCAGGAAGGCCTCGACGTCGGCTACCGCTGGTATGACGCCACCGGACAGCGTCCGCTGTTCCCGTTCGGCTACGGGCTCTCCTACGAGAGCTTCCGGGTTTCGGGCGTGCACGCGTTCTACAACCCGTTCGCGGGTGACGCGTTCATGCTCGCGCGGGTCACCAACACATCGCGGCGCAGCGGTCCGGCCACGGTCGAGCTGTTCCTGCAGTCCCCGCGGGCGGCCCAGGAACCGCCCAAGCAGCTCAAGGGATATACGAACGTGACCCTGGCGCCCGGGCAGACGCGGCTCGTCGTGTTCCGTCTCACCTCGAGCGATCTGGCCTACTACGACGCCGGCGCGAGCCGGTGGACGGTCGCGCCGGGGCGCTACACGGTGCTCCTCGGCACCTCCTCGACCGATCTAGGGCACGCCGCCAGCTTCGACGTGGGCCGGTTCGGCCGCCGGCGATGAGTGTCCCGGGACTTGGCCAGCTCATCGCCGAACTCATCTGATCCGAATGGCAGAGAGCGGCGGCCTGCCGGGGGCCGCCGCTCTCTGAACTCCGCGGTGTCGTATGAAGCGCGGTGGAGGGCTGCCGGCGCTTCGCCCGCGGTTCGAGGGTGTGACTAGTCGCCGTCGTTGTCGTTGTCGGCGGCCGAAGCAGTCACCAGCTCGACCTTGTCCCACACGGCGCCGGCGCTCGAGACCCTGAGCTCGGCCTCGTGCACGACGGTGCCGGTCGTCAGATCGGTCGAGCTGCACATCGCGTTGTCGTTGTCACCCTGCTGGTCGTCGCCGCGGTTGTTATCACCACGGTCGTTGTCGCCACGGTCGTTATCGCCGCCGTTGTCACCGTGGCGATCGTGACTGCGCAGGCTGGACATGTCGTTGTCCATGGCCTCGCACTTGATCTCGGTGTCACCCGTGACCTGTCCGCTGACGGTCTGGCCGTTGTTCAGCGCGATCGTCAGCACGCCGCCCGTGAACGACTTGACGGTGCCGGCGTTCTCGTTCTGGTTGTTGTTAACCCCGCCCTGATCCCCGCCGAAGTTCCTGTGGTGAACCCGGGCGTGGTGGGCGCGATGGTGGCGCTTGTGATGCTGTCCGTGGGCCAGCGCGGTCGCCGGAGCAAAGGCGATTACCGCGCACGACGCCACGATACCCAGCACGATCTTCCTCATGAGAGTCCTCCTTGCGCCGCTTGCCTGCCTGGTCGCGACGCCTCGTGTGCTCTTGTAAGGGAGAAGAGGCGCCCCGCCGGAAAACGTCACGCGGCGGATGACGAATTCTTTAGCCGCACCGGACCCGCCGCCGCCGCTCGACCCCGGTTGCCCGCAGCCGGGGAACAAATCTCCGCCGGCGCGCGTCCTACCAGCTGACTACACCAGCAGCCCAGGGGATGCCACCGTGCCTCCGTATCGCTCGGCGCGCGTACTGATCGTCGCGCGCCGGACCGCCGACAGCCCGCAGTTGCTCGCCGCGGTCGCGCGGCGCGCCGAGACGGGACCGTGCAACTTCACGCTGCTGGTGCCCGCCTTCCCCCGCGGCCTGCACCAGGTGGGAGATCCCTTCGATCCGGGGCAGCGCGCCGCCGAGCGTCGCATCGCCGCCGCCGTGCCGTTGCTCTCGCGTGCCGCCGGGGGCGAGGTCGTGGCGGTGATCGGCACCCACGAGCCATTCGCGGCCGTTCGCGACGCCCTGCACCTCCTCGGCTTCGACGAGGTCATCCTCTCGATGCTGCCGTCGCGGGTGTCGCGCTGGCTGCATCTCGAGCTGCCCGACAGGATCCGGGCGCTGGGCGTGCCGGTAACCGAAGTGATCGGCGCCGACGTGCCCACGTCGCCGCTTCCGGCCGCCTGACCGGTCGCCTCCGCCAGGCAGACCCGTTATTCCCAGCCCTGTAGCGTTGGGCGCCTGCCTACCGTGCTCGAGCGTCTCGGCATCAGCCTCCCGGTGTTACAGGCCGGGATGGGCGGCGGGGTCGCGGGTGCCGACCTGGCCGCCGCGGTGTCGGAGGCGGGCGGACTGGGGACGATCGGCATCCTTCCGGCGCCGCTGCTGGGACGAGCGCTGGCGCGGGCGCGCAAGCTCACGGGCGCACCCATCGCGGTCAACCTGCTGCTCCCGTTCACCCGGCCCGAGCACTGGGGCGTGGCGCGCGACGCCGACGCGGTGGTGACCTTCTGGGGACCGCCGGTTCGTCGCACGACACGGATCTGGATCCACCAGTGTGGATCGGTTGCCGAAGCGCACGCCGCGCAGATTGCCGGCGCGGACGCGGTGATTGCCCAGGGCATCGAGGCCGGCGGCCACGTGCGGGGCACGCTGCCGGCGCTCCGATTGCTCGAGCAGGTCCGCGCCGCCCTGCCCGGGTTTCCGGTCCTGCTGGCCGGCGGCGTGGCGGACGCCGGCGACGTACGCGCGGCGCTCGACGCCGGCGCGGCCGGCGTGGTGTGCGGCACGCGCTTTCTGCTCAGCGAGGAGTCAGCCGCTCACCCCGAGTACAAGCGACGGTTGATCCGGAGCTGATCGGACCGTGCTCACCGGGCTGTTCGGCTTCGGCTGGCCCGCCCCGCACCGCGTGATTCCCAACGGCGCCACCGAGCGCTGGCTGCGCCGCGACGCCCGCGGTCCGGCTCTGGTCCGCGCGGCGCAGCAACTGAGCGCGCCGCTCGGTCCGCGCCTTCCTCTGAGCGTGGGAGATCGGCTTGCCCGCAGCGCCCACCTCGCGATCCCTCTCTACGGCCCCTCCGCCCCACTGGCGAGCTGGCCCGAGCACCAGCTCGACACCGCGCCGCTCTACGCCGGCGAGAGCGTCGCGCGCATCACCGACATCCGGCCGGCCGCCGAGCTGGTCTCGATGCTGGCGGGCTGACGCACCCCGCACCGGCGTGGGTCATAAGCGCGGACTCGGGCGTCCGCCCGGGGTGAATACGGATTCAGAGCCGCATATGGGTCATAAGTGCGCTCTCGCCCCAGGCGCCCCGCCGAGTCCGCGGTTATGACCGGGCCGCACCCGGGCTAGGCGACCTCGACCAGCTCGTTCGTCTCGACGGGCTCGACCGGCTCTTCCACGTGGTAGTACTTGCCGCCCCGCAGCCACGACGCCACCGCCGCCACCACGCAGCACCCGGCCGCGAAGTAGAAGACGGTGTGGATCCCCTTGGCGAACGGCTGGGACACCAGCGTCGGGAAGAAGCGGTGGCCAGTCAGGTAGGCCGCGGTGGCGTGCGGCAGGTGGGGCAGCGTCGGAGCGAGCAGCGTGCCGATCGGGTTGTAGCCCAGGAACGAGGCGAACAGGCTGCCCACCGGTGGCAGGTGCGACACGTTCGTGGCGGCGGCCACCGGCACCCCGTGAGACACCAGCCCGTGGTAGAGGACGGCGGGCAGCGTCGAGGACAACCCCACGATGACGAGGCTGAAGAACACCCCGATCGACAGCACCGAGGCGGCGTTCTGGAACGTGGCCGCCATGCCGGCGCCGGCCCCGCGAGAGTCGGACGGCAGGCTGTTCATGATGCCGGTCTGGTTGGGCGCGGCGAACAGCCCCATCGCCGAGCCGATCAGGAAGATCACGAGGCCGAACTCCCAGTAGGTGAAGCTGACCGGCAAGGCGATCAGCAGCAGGAAGCCGACGGCCGACAGGAGCATGCCGCCGGTCGCGAACGGCCGGGCGCCGAAGTGATCGGCCAGCCGGCCGGCGAAGGGTCCGACGATCAGGAACCCGGCCGACAGCGGCAGCATGTAGATGCCTGCCCACAGCGGGGTGTCCGCGAAGCTGTAGCCGTGCTCGGGCAGCCAGATGCCCTGCAGCCACAGGATCAGCATGAACATCAGCCCGCCCCGGGACAGCGCGGCCAGGAAGGCGGCCACGCTCCCCCCGGAGAAGGCGCGGATTTGGAAGAGCTGAAGTCGGAACATCGGGTACTCGACCCGGCGCTCGACGAACACGAACACCACGAGCAGCACGATGCCTCCGGCGAGTGCGCCGATCACGCCGGGCGCGGTCCAGCCCATCGTGTGCCCGCCGTAGGGCAGGATCCCGTAGGTGATCCCGACCAGCACGGCGATCAGGCCGGCGCCGAACGTGATGTTGCCGAGCCAGTCGATCTTGGCCGGCGTGCGGACGCCGCGCTCCTCGAGCTTCAGGTAGGCCCACACGGTGCCGAACAGGCCAAACGGCACCGATACCAGGAACACCAGGCGCCAGGACACGGGCGCGAGCACGCCACCCAGCACGAGGCCGATGAACGAGCCCGCGATCGCCGCGACCATGTTGATCCCCAGCGCCAGGCCACGTTGATCGGCCGGGAAGGCGTCGGTCAGGATCGCCGAGGAGTTCGCCATCAGGAAGGCGGCGCCGACGCCCTGCACGACGCGCATGATGATCATCCACATCGCGCCCGCGCTGCCCTGCAGCCAGGTGACCGACAGGAGGATCGACCCGGCGGTGAACACCGCGAAGCCCAGGTTGTACATCCGCACGCGCCCGAACATGTCGCCCACGCGTCCCAGGCTGACCACGAGCACCGCCATCACGACCATGAACCCGAGCAACATCCACAGCAGGTAGCTCGTGTTCGACGGAGTCAGCGGGTTCAGGTGGATACCGCGGAAGATCGCCGGCAGCGCGATGATCACGATCGACTGGTTGATCACCGCCATCAAGATCCCCAGCGTGGTGTTCGACAGCGCGATCCACTTGTAGTTGTCTGACTTCACGTCTCGCGCTCCTTCAGTCGGTCGATCAGCTTGTCGAGAATCGCCACGGCGGCGGCCAGCGTCTCCACCTCCCCATCTTCGAGCGAGGCCATCTCCTCATGCAGAAGGGCCCGGTACTCGGAGCGCAGTCGCTCAAAGATCTCCTCGCCGGCCGGCGTCAGGCTGACCAGCACGGCCCGTCCGTCGCGAGGATCAGGAACCCGCTCGACCCAGCCGCGCTCGGTCAGCCGGTTGACCAGGAGCGTGATGGCCGGCTGCGTGACGCGCTCCTCAGCCGCCAACTCGGTGATCCTCCGCGAGCCGCCACGCAAGATCCGAAGCACGCCAACCTCGGTGCGTGACACGCACACGCTGGTCCGCGTGAGGAACAGCCGCGACAGCTCGGAGCTGCGCTGGGGCAGCGCCTCCGCGATCCCGTCAAGCTGCGAGCTGCGGCGATCGAGACCGGGGCGGGTCTTCTGCATGAGCGGCTTATATTAGCCGCTAATGCGCTTGTGCCCTCAGCCGCGGCTCTCGCCCAGGTAGCTCGCGGTGAGCAGCGCGCTGTCGCCGCGCAGCCGCTCGGCGCTGTCGGACGCCACCAGCTCCCCGTGCGAGAGCACGTAGCCGCGGTCGGCGATCTCGAGCGCCAGGTGCACGTGCTGCTCGACCAGCAGCACCGCGGTCCCGTGGGTCGAGGCGAACTCGCGCACGACGGGCAGGAGGCGCTCGACGATGACCGGGGCCAGCCCCAGGCTGAGCTCGTCGAGCAGCAACACGCGCGGCTGGCGCACCAGTGCCCGCGCGATGGCCAGCATCTGCTGCTCGCCGCCCGAGAGCAGCCCGGCGCGGCGGTCGGCCAGATCGCGCAACGCGGGGAAGTGGACGAACGCCTCCTCATGGTCACGCAGCCCATCCAGCCGGAAGTGCTCGCCAACCGTAAGCCCATAGAAGATCCCCCGGCCCTGCGGGACGTGCACGATCCCCCGCCGCACCCGCGCCGTGGGCGAGACGCCGGCCAGGTCCACCCCGCCCAGTCGGACGAACCCGCCCATCGCCTTGACGAGCCCGGAGATCGCGCGCAAGGTCGTCGTCTTGCCCGCCCCGTTTGCGCCGATCAGCGCCACCACCTCGCCCGGGTCGACCGTCAGGCTCAACTCGCGGACGACCGGGGCGCGGTCATAGCCCGCCGTGAGCTGGTGCAGCGCAAGCGCCGGAGGCTCGGCGACCTCGCCCTCGATCTCGGCGGACGTGCCGGTCACGCGTCCTGACGGGCGATCGGTTTCCATCCCGCCGCCGCCCAGAGCTCGCCGTGGTCCAGCGGCCAGCAGAATGGCGGCCGGGTCGGCTCCGAGCCGTCCTCCATACCCTCGTCGGCCGGCGAGCCCGATCGCATGCCCCGCTGGCGAAACTGACGCGGCGAGCAGCCATAGGCCTTGCGGAACAAGCGGCTGAAGTGCGGTGCGCTGGGCAGGCCCCACCGGGTGGCGATCACCGAGATCGGCTCCTCGGCGAAGGTCGGATCGACCAGGTCGCGGCGACAGCGGTCGAGCCGCGCCGAGCGGATGAAGTCGCACACGCTCAGCCCGGCGGTCTCGAACACCCTGTGCAGATAGCGGGTCGAGATGAAGCACGCCCGGGCCAGCTCCTCGGGATTCAGGTCCGGATCGCCCAGCCGGGCATCGATGTGGGCCTGGGCGTGGATCAGCAGCTCGGCCGTGGAGCGAGGCCGGGGAGGCCGCGTGGAGTCGAGGTCGACGTAGAGCCGGCGGACGAGGTCGACCACGTGCTCGGCCAGACCGGTGTCATCCCGGGCGATACTGCCGTCGGCCAGGCCGGTCGCCGCATCGCAGCAGAACCGGGCGGCCAGCCGCGGAAGCCCGGCGTCGCCGGGAATGCGCAGCGCGGTCAGCCGGGAGACCTTGCCGGCGTGCTTGCCGAGCGCTGCCTTGGGCAGGCGCATGACGAGCAGGTCGAACGGCGCGTCGGCGCGGAAGATGGCCGGCTGAGAGGTGTCGTAGGCTGTGATGTCGCCGGGACCGACCATCGTGGCCCGATGCTGCTGGGCACCGTGCAGCCGGCCGCGCAGCACGATCTGAATGTGAAGGCACTCCGGGTCGCCGGCCACGATGTCCTTGGGCGTGCGCTGCATCGTGTTCGGCCCGGCCGCGATCCGATAAATGCCGATCGCCCCCAGCCGGTCGGCCCACATTCGCGCCCAGAACCGGTCGGTCCCGTCGGTGCCGATGTGCAGGGGGTGATAGGCGTCCCAGGACGACTTGGCCCAGAACTCCACTCGGTGCGGTGCCGGCACCGCGTTGGTGTCGATCAGCAGCGTCATTGCGCCGGACGTCTCCGTGACCTCAGCCCGTCTCTCCCTGGCCGGTAGTGCACCGCCCGGCGCCACTCTATCGACGCCTCGAGGACGTGTCGAGGCTGCAAACGAAGCACTAACCAACGCCACTTGTCGCTCAGCGCACAGCCGCCTTACCCGCATTGCGCATCCGCGCACTGATCGGAACCATCCGTAATCCGGAGCGCCGGGGCGGGCCTAGCATCGCGTGGCCTTCACAAGTCACAAACGGAGCCCATGCGGGGGAGGAGTGCACATGGACCGAATCCTTGCGACCCACACCGGGAGCCTGATCCGACCGCCTGATCTGCTGGCCGTTCTCGCAGCCAAGGAGCGCGGACAGGACGTAGACGAGACCGAGTACCAGCAGACCCTGAAACAGGCCGTGAGCGATGTCGTCCGCCAGCAGGTCGAGGCGGGAATCGACGTCCCGGACGACGGCGAGATGGGCAAGGCGAGCTGGATCACCTACCTGTACGAGCGCGTCAGCGGGCTCGAGGTGCGCCCGATCCAGCTGGAGGGCGGGACCATGTATCCCCCGAGTCGGGATCGTCAGGCGTTCCCCGGCGCGTATGCCGTGATGGACGCGCTTGAGAACGTCAGCGTCAACGAGTCGAACGCAGCCGCCTCGAGCGCGCTGCCCGACGAGGAGGCTGCGGCCTCCGGCGAGGGCGTGGCCTGGGTGTGCACCGGCCCGCTGACCTACGACCGAACCGCGATCGACCGGGACATCGCGAACTTCAAGGCCGCGCTCGAGGGCCAGGACGTGGTTGACGGCTTCATGCCGGTGGTGGCGCCCGCCAGCGCCTACTGGCTCCTGAACGAGCACTACGCGAGCGAAGAGGAATTCATGTTCGCGCTGGCCGACGCGCTGCGCGAGGAGTACCGGGCGATCGTCGACGCCGGGTTGCTGGTCCAGGTCGACGACGCCGTCATGATGCATGAGGCGGACACGATGATGTCGCGTGGGCAGTCGTGGGAGGACTACCGGCGCTGGGCCGACCTGCGCGTCCGCGCGCTCAACCACGCGCTCGAGGGGCTGCCCGAGGATCGCGTCCGCTACCACGTGTGCTGGGGCAGCTGGCACGGCCCGCATGCGTTCGACCCGGAGCTCAAGGACGTGGTCGATCTGCTCCTGGCCGTGAACGCCGGCACCTATGTCATGGAGCAGGCCAACGCCCGGCACGAGCACGAGTGGCGCGTATGGGAGGACGTGCCCCTGCCGGAGGGCAAGAAGCTGATCCCGGGCGTGGTCACCCACCACACCAACGTCGTCGAGCACCCCGAGCTGGTGGCCCAGCGGCTCGTCCGCCTGGCCAATGTCGTCGGCCGCGAGAACGTATTGGCGGGAACCGACTGCGGCTTCGCGCAAGGGGCGTTCATCGAGCGGGTGCACCCCGAGATCCAGTGGGCCAAGCTCGCGGCGCTGGCGGAGGGCGCCCGGATCGCATCCCGGGAGCTCTGGGGCGCGAAGGCCACCGTGTGACCGCAACACTTTCACTAGAGGAGGAGACCGTGACCAGGCGTAAAGGGCGGCTCGGGGCGGTGGCGTTGCTCGCGACCGCGATCGTCGCCGCCGGCTGCGGCAGCAGCAAGAGCAGCAGCAGCACCTCGAGCGCGGCGGCACCCGCCGCTAGCTCAACCTCCAGCACTACCGCGACCGCCCCGTCCACCGGGAGCGGCGGCGCCGGCCAGGCCTCGGTGACCAACTACCAGACCTACGTCGGCGGCAAGGCGGGCGCGGCCAATTCGTCGCTTCCGCCCGTGAACATCGGCTGGGTCAACCAGCAGGGCGGCCAGCGACAGATCGGCCCGCTGGCCACGGCCGGCGCCGAGTCGGCGGTCAAGTACATCAACGCAGAGCTCGGCGGCGTGGGCGGCCATCCGGTCAAGCTCGTGACCTGCTACATCCGGGCCGCCGAGGAGGAGGGCACTACCTGCGGCCAGAAGTTCCTGGCCGACAAGTCGATCAATGTGATCGACGAGGGGGCCGTCGCGATCGGCGTCCAGTCGCTCTACTCGACGATCGGCGGCGCCAAGCCCGTGATCGTGGGCGTGGCCACCACCCCAATCGACTCAGTCCAGAAGAACGCGGTGGTCCTGTTCGGCGACGTAACGCACGTGCTCGGCCCGTTCGGGACCTACGCGACCCAGGTGCTGCACGCCAAGACCGCGGCGCTCGTCTACCCGAACATCGCGGGCATCACCGAGGGCGGCACGGCGATCGCGAACTCCCTGACGCAGGCGGGCGTCAAGGTCAAGAAGGTGGCCTACGACGAGAGCCAGACCGACCTGATCGGTCCGCTCACCGAGGCCGGCGCCCAGACGGCCGACATGGTGATCCCGTACAGCGACTCCTCGGGGTGCGTGAACCTGGCCAAGGGCCTCAAGCAGCTCGGGATCACCGACGCCAAGAAGATCGTCTCGGCGCCGCTGTGCCTGAACGGGCAGGTGTCGGCCGGCCTGGGCGGCGACTGGCCGATCTGGACCTATGCGATCGCCAGCTCGCTGTTCGGGGATCCGACGGACCCCGGGATGCCCCCGTACATGAAGGTGATGCAGACCTACGGCACGCCGGCGGACGCCCCGGACCCATGGAACATCGTGTCGTTCGGCCAGATGCTGACCACGGTCAAGTTCCTCAACGAGCTCGGCTACGCCAACATCAAGCCGGCCGCCGTCCTGGCCAAGGCCAAGGCGTTCACCGGACCGGTGGCGCTCGGCGCTCCCGCCCTGCAGTGCGGCAAGTACCCGAGCGCGCCGGCCGTGTGCAACGACCGCGCGCAGTTCTTCCAGTACAAGGGAAAGCACGTGTTCACGAAGGTCGCCGGCTGGCTCCAGCCTCCCTCGTGAGCGAACCCCGCAACACCTGAGACATCCGTGAGCGAGCCCGAGAGCTGAACCATGCAGCAGATCCTGCTGTTCAGCCTTCTCGGGCTCGGCTCCGGCGCGCTGATCGCCGGCATCGCGCTCGGCGTCGTGCTCACCTACCGCGGGTCGGGGATCATCAACCTGTCCACCGGCGGGATGGCGATGCTCGCCGGCTACGCCTTCTGGTCGTTACGGCTGGACCTGCTGCACTGGTCGACCGCCCCAGCCCTGCTGGCCGCCTCCTGATCATCCTGGTGGTCGGCGCCGCCATCGAACTGGTGGCCTTCCGCCCGTTGCGCACCGCGGCGCCCCTGGCCAAGCTGGTCTCCTCGCTCGGCGTGCTGCTCGTCCTGCAGGCCTCGATGCTGCTGGCCTTCGGGACCACCCAGCAGCCCGAACCGACCGTGCTGCCCCAGAGCACCGTCAAGGTGCTGAGCGCGGTCATCCCGGTGGACCGCTTCATCCTCACGGGGATCGTGATCGTGCTGGCCGCGGCGCTGGCCGCGCTCTACCGGTTCACGCGCTTCGGCCTGGCCACGCGCGCGGCGTCCGAGAACGAGGTGGTCGCGATGCTCGGCGGCCTCTCCCCCAACCGGCTCTCGATGCTCAACACGCTGCTCGCGTCGGTCATCGCCGGCGGGATCGGCATCCTCGCCGCCTCGATCACCGAGCTCGACACCGAGACGCTGCCGCTTCAGATCGTCCCCGCCCTGGCCGCTGCGCTGCTGGCCCGCTTCACCTCATTCGGGATCGCCTGCGCGGCCGGGATCGCGCTGGGGATCATCGATTCGCTCATCCAGTACGTCTCGAGCCTGTCCTGGTTCCCGACCTCCGGGGGCACCGCCTGGCCCGGCGTGTACGAACTCGTCGTCTTCCTGATCATCGTGGCGGTCATGTTCCTGCGCGGGGCGCGGCTCCCCACCCGGGGAGAGCTGGTGGAGCGCCGCCTGCCCGAGGCACCCCGCCCCCAGCGCCTCGCCGTGACCGCGCCGATCATCGCGGTCGTGTGCGCGGTGGCGCTGGTGGTGCTGCCGTTCGACTTCCGCGAGGCGCTGGTCAACTCGATGATCGGGGCACTGATCGCCCTCTCGCTCGTCGTCATCACCGGGTTCGTGGGTCAGATCTCGGTCGTCCAGCTGACCCTGGCCGGGGTGTCCGGCTTCACGATCTCGCACCTCGCGGTGAACGCCGGCATCGGGTTTCCGCTTGCGCCCCTGCTCGGCGCGGGCGCGGCGCTCGTGCTGGGGCTGATCACCGCCGCCTCGGCCCTGCGCGTGCGCGGGGTGAGCCTCGCCGTGGTGACCCTCGCCGCCGTCGTGGCGATCACGAACTTCGGGTTCATCAACACGACCTGGGGCGGCGGCCAAACCGGATCGCCGGTCCCCGAGCCCAGGCTGCTCGGACTGGATCTCGGGCCCCGCGCGGCCTTCCGAGGACTGGACGGCAACCTGCCCAGCCCGGTGTTCGGCTGGGTCGTGCTCGCGGTCACCGTCGGGCTGTGCGTGCTGGTCGGCTTGCTCCGCCGGGGAACCCTCGGCCAGCGCATGCTCGCCGTGCGCTCCAACGAGCGCGCCGCCGCCGCGGCGGCGATCGACCCGCGCGCGGTCAAGCTGATCGCGTTCGGCATCAGCGCGGTGATCGCCGGGTTCGCCGGCGCCCTGTACGCCTACAACTTCGGGTCGGTCAGCGCCGACCGGTTCGATCCGTTCACTGCACTCAGCCTGATCGCCTTCGCCTACGCCGGGGGAATCACGCTGATCTCCGGCGCGGTGTTCGCCGGTCTGATCTCGACGCAGGCGCTGTTCCCCTACGCGCTCGACAAGTGGTTCGGGATCAGCGGAAACTGGTTCCTGCTGTTCGGCGGCGCGATCCTGATCATCACGCTGATCCAGAACCCCGAGGGGGTGGCCGGCGCGTTCTACAAGCGCACGCACAAGCGGGCCACGATCCACCCGCCGGAGGCGAAGACCGCGCCTGAGATGGGTCTCGCTCCGCTCGACGTCCAGCCGGATGACATCGCGGCCGGCGCAATTAAGCGAGGCATGGATGCCGAGCGCGTCGCAGCCGCGGGTGCCGTTCCGCTCGGCGTCCATGCCGGGCGAGAAGCCACCGTCCCCGCGGGCACCCCGGTGCTCGCGGTCCGCGGACTGTCGGTCGCCTTCGGCGGCGTCCACGCGCTTTCGCAGGTCGACCTCGAGGTGCGCGAGGGCGAGCTGGTCGGCCTGATCGGCCCCAACGGCGCCGGCAAGACTACGCTGATCGACGCCGTGACCGGCTTCGTCCCGTTCACCGGACAGGTCAGGCTCGACGGACAGGACGTCGGACGAATGGCGCCGCACGAGCGAGCTCGCCTGGGACTGTCGCGGACGTGGCAGAACACCGACCTGTTCGACGACCTCGAGGTCGTCGAGAACGTGGCCGTCGCCGGCGGCACCGCGCAGACCCTCGAGCTCGTCGATCTGGACTGGGCCGCCCCCGCCATGCCCGATCAGCTCTCGGAGGGCACGCGCAAGCTCGTCGGCGTGGCCCGGGCGTTGGCCGGGGAGCCGCGCCTCTTGTGCCTCGACGAGCCGGCGGCCGGCCTCGACTCGCGCGAGAGCGAGGAGCTCGGCCGCTCACTGCGCGAGCTCGCCGACCGCGGACAGTCCACCCTGCTGATCGATCACGACATGGGGCTCGTGCTGAGCATCTGCGACCGCGTGGTCGTGCTCGAGTTCGGCCGCGTGATCGCCGACGGCCCGCCCGAAGCGGTGCGGCAGAACGAGCGGGTCATCGCCGCCTATCTCGGAGGCGGCGCTCCGGCGCGCACCTCCGCGCCAGTCGAGTCGTCCACAGGAGGAAGCCATGAGTCACCGTAACCTGGAGGAATTGTTGTGCAGCGTCGACTCCACGGTCGAGATGCTGCGCAACGCGCAGGTCGGCCCGAACGTGTACCCGGGCGTCCCGGCCGAGTACACCAACTGGCGCGACGAGCAGTGGGCGTGGCAGAACACGTGCGTGCTGTTCAACCAGTCCTTCCACATGGCCGAGCTGGCCGTGCGGGGACCGGACGCGATGGCGCTGCTCTCGCGCCTGGGCGTGAACACGTTCGAGAACTTCGCCGTCGACAAGGCCAAGCAGTTCGTGCCCTGCACCCCGGCCGGCTACGTCATCGGC
Source organism: uncultured Solirubrobacterales bacterium (assembly GCA_963834625.1). Taxonomy (GTDB): domain Bacteria; phylum Actinomycetota; class Thermoleophilia; order Solirubrobacterales; family Solirubrobacteraceae; genus Palsa-465. The sequence goes on from CAWICM010000005.1 coordinate 180,400, forward strand.
GACGTGATCCTGTTCCACCTCGCCGATGACGAGTTCAACCTGGTCGGCCGGGCGCCTGTGTTGAACTGGGTGACCTATCACGCGCAGACGGGCGACTACGACGTCGAGGTGGAGCTCGACCAGCGCTCGGCGTTGCGCACCGACGGGCGGCGCAAGCACTACCGCTTTCAGCTCCAGGGCCCCAACGCGATGGACGTGATCGCGAGAGCCCTCGGCGCGGAGCCACCCGAGCTCAAGTTCTTCAACCTGACCAGCACGGAGATCGGCCCCGTCAAGGTGCGTGCGCTCCGTCATGGCATGGTGGGCCAGCCGGGCTGGGAGCTGTTCGGCCCCTGGGAAGACTATGACGCGGTGCACGCCGCGCTCGTCGCCGCCGGCGAAGAGTCCGGGATGCGGCTGGTGGGCGGCCGGGCCTACTCGTCCAACGCGCTCGAATCGGGCTGGATCCCCTCGCCGCTGCCCGCGGTGTACACCGGCGATGCGTTGCGGTCATACCGCGAGTGGCTGCCCGCCACCGGCTACGAAGGCTCGGCCTCGATCGGCGGGAGCTTCGTCTCGGACGACGTCGAGGACTACTACTTCTCGCCCTGGGACCTCGGCTACGGCCACCTGGTCAAGTTCGATCACGACTTCATCGGACGTGAAGCGCTCGAGCAGATGGCCGGCGACGAGCATCGCCACAAGGTCACGCTCGCCTTGGACGACCGCGACGTAGCGGACACGATCGCGACGATGTTCGACAAGACCGACCGGGCCAAGTTCATCGACTGGCCCTCGGCGGTCTACTCGATGCATCCGTTCGACCGGGTGATCACGAACGGCGACACCGTCGGCGTGTCGACCTGGTTTGGCTACAGCGCCAACGAAGCCAAGATGCTGACGCTGGCTGTGATCGACGCCGCGCACGCCCACCCCGGCACCGAGGTGACGCTGGTGTGGGGAGAGGAGGACGGCGGCACGTCGAAGCCGACGGTCGAGCCACACATTCAACGTGAGATCAGGGCGGTGGTCAGCCCGGTCCCGTACGTCGAGGTGGTGCGCCGCTCCTACGCACCGGAGAGCTGGCGCTCGGCGGCGGTCTGAGCCTGCCTTAAGTCTCGTCCGTAACCTGCGACGGAACCGGCTCTTCGGCGTCGTGTGCTCGAGCGCATCCTGTGCGGCCTCTTGGTATCGATCGGTCTCAGCGTCGCGGGCCCTAGGTCGTCCCTGGCTCGCCGTTGAGCGGTTGGCGACCCGGAGAATTACCCGCTTCGGTCGTCCATACGTCGAGCAACGCGTCTTGCAGGCATCGAACATTCGTCCAGACGACGTGGTAGTTGCTCAATTTGCAGGGTAGGAGCCCTGCCAGACCCGCTCCCGCCGAGTTCGTCAACGTGGGAGTCGAACAGCAGGAGGTGGACGATGTCCGCAACGAGTGGACGGGGCTCTTCGAGTCGTTCGAGCAGTCGCGCTTCGTCGAATCGATCGACCGGCAGCGGTAACCGACAGGCCGCGACACGTGGCCGGGCCCGAAATCAGAACGCAGGCGGTTCCGGCAGCGGCAGCAGTGGCAGCCGCAGCAGTGGCAGCAGTCGCAGCGCAAGCGCATCCGGCAGCGGCAGCACGCGCAAGAGCCGGTCCACCGGGCGGAGCGCAGGCGCGCGCAGCACAAACGGGGGCAGCACAAGCGCACGGAGCACAAGCGCACGGAGCCCAAACGGGCGCAACACAAGCGCACGCAACACAAGCGCACGCGGCACAAGCGCACGCGGCACAAGCGCACGCGGCACAAGCGCGCGCGGCACAAGCGCGCGCGGCACAAGCGCGCGCGGCACAAGCGCGCGCGGCACAAGCGCGCGCGGCACAAGCGCGCGGAAGCCAAGCTCCTCCAAACAACAGGGCGCCAATGCCACGCCGGCCGCCAGCCAGCAGTCCAGCGCGTCGGGCAACGGCCGCTCCAATGCCAACGGCAGCGGCGGCGCGATCGCGCGTATCGCGGTGCCCGCGGTCAGCGGCGCGGTCGGGATTGCCGGAGGCATCCTGCTCGGCCGCAGCGCCCTACAGCGCGACCGCAAGGTGCTCGGCGTAAGCGTCCCGAAGAAGGTCGACTTCTCCGGCGTTTCCCAGCAGCTCGGCGAGGCAGGCCGTCAGTTCGGCAAGCTCGCGAGCGAGGTGCGCTCGATGACCGGCGAGGTCCGCGGCGTGAAGGAGAAGGCCGAGCAGATCGGCAAGATCCTCGGCTGACGGACGGCCATGGCCAAATCGGCTACGCCAGCGCGCATCAGCGCGAAGCGCCGCACGAAGCCCCCGACCCCGGTCCGCGGGGCCGAGAAAGTCGCGGATGCGGTCCAGTCCGTCAGGAGCGACTCCCGGCCGCATCTGCCGACGCCGAACGGTGTCGCTAAGAAGGTCGCGAGAAAGGCGTCGAAGACCATGGTCCGCAACGCCGTCGAGACCGTCCAACCTGGCCGACATCCTCGAGCGCGTGCTCGACAAGGGCCTCGTGATCGCCGGCGACATCCAGCTGAACCTGCTCGACATCGAGCTGATCACGATCAAGATCCGTCTGCTCATCGCCTCGGTCGACCGGGCGTGCGAGATGGGCATCAACTGCCGGTGACGAGCTTGAGGGAGGACGCGCTGGCGGCCGTCGCGAGCCAGGTCCCGCTCGAGGAGTTCGACGAGGAACGCCTACGCGAGCACCTTGCCGACATGACCTGGGTCGAGGCGACCGCCCGCGCGACACGAGCGACGTGACGGCGCCGCCTACGTGGAGCGCAAGCGCACCGAACGCGAGCGCCGCCAGCAACCGCTCGACACAGCCGAGGAGGCCGCCAACGCGATTCACGACCGGCTCTGCGCCCTCGCCGAGGACGCCCAGGTTGATCCCGCTTGAGCGTCCGGAGGCCGGCGGGCACAGCGGCGACATGAGCCTCAACGGCGTGTACCTGGTGGCCGAGGAGGCGCAGCAGCGCTTCCACGACGAGGTGCGCCCACTGCGGACCGAGTTCGAACCGGACGGCATCGAGGTCGTGCCGACCGATCCGCGGCCGCCCTTCAACTTCGTGCGGGATCGGAGCGGCCCGGTGAACCCGCCCCGCACGCTTCGCGCCTCCCCCTCGGCACGCTCGCAGCCGGTGTCGCTGGCGGACGTGATCGACCGCCTGCTGGCCGGCGGCGTGGTCGTGCACGGTCACGTGACGCTGTCCGTGGCCGACATCGATCTGATCGACGTCGACGTCGTGCTGCCGGTGGCGGCGACGGCCACGCTGGCGGGCCGATGAGCCTGCTCGTCTACGGGATCGTCGAGGCCGGCGACGTCGAGCCTCGTGGCCGCGGGCTCGACGACGGCACTCTGTTCGGGGTGACCGAGGGACTGCTCGAGGCCGTAGTGTCCGATCACGAGGCCCGCGGGCCCGAGCCGACCGCGGCCGCGTTGGGCGCGTACGAGCGGACGATCAGAGGGCTGATGGACCACGGCGCGATCCTGCCCGCCCAGTTCGGCAGCATGCTGCCTGACGAGGACGCGGTGCGGGCCCTGCTGGGCGGCCGGCGCCGGGCCCTCCTGCGCCGGCTGGCGCGGGTCCGCGGCGCGGTGGAGATCGGCCTGCGAGCCCGCTGGCGCGCCGGCGCGGGCGCCGTCCTCAACCCTCGGCCTCCCAGCGGCGCCTCCTATCTCCGCGACCGCCTCGAGCTGCGCCAGAGCGCCCGCCGGATCGCCAGCCAGCTCGATCCGCTCACCACGCTCGCCAGGGGCAGCCGCCGGGCGCTGGTCCCCCGACCCGATCTCGCGGTGCTCGATGCCTACCTGGTCGACCGCGGCCGCGTGCGCGAGTTTGTGGCCATGGTCGAGCAGCTTGACGATCGCATGGAGGACGTGGAGCTCGTGTGCACGGGCCCGTGGCCGCCCTACAGCTTCGCCGAGGGAGCGCCGGTGTGAGCGCGCTGATGCACCGTGTACGCAACGACAAGTACCCGAGCCCCAGATGCTCGATCGCATCCAGCGCATGCTCGAGCGCTCGGCGGTGGCGGCATGAAGTGCGCAGCGCCGGCAACGACGACGACTGACCCGTGACGGACGCTTGGCAGATAACTCGCGTATACCGCGGGTTATGTGCCAACCGTCGCCAACGCTAGTCCGCCACCGCGATCCGCTCGACCTCCTCCCCGCGCCCGACCAGCACATCGGCCACCATCTCGGGCGCGAACAGGCCGTGCTCGACCACGCCGGGCATAGCCGACAGCCACGCGGCCAGCGCAGCCGGGTCGTCGAACGATCCCGTGTAGTCGGCGATCACGCCGCCGTCGGGGCTGTGGGTCACCTCGCGCAAGCGAACCGACCCCAGCCGCGCGAGCGTGGCCGCCAGCCCGAACTCCGCGAGCTCGAGCGGAATCGGCGGCGTCAGCTTGTCGACCAGCTTGTTGGCCGACACGATCACGACGAAACGCTCGCTCGCCGCGGCTACGGCTTTCTCGCGCGTATGCGCGCCCCCGCCGCCCTTGACCAGCCAGCCCGCCGGATCGACCTCGTCCGCCCCGTCGATCGTCATGTCCAGGTGCGTCGGCCCTTCCAAGCCAACGAACGAGACGACCTCGATGCCGAGCGCCTGGGCAGCCTGCGATGTGGCCGGCGAGGTGGCCACGCAGCGTATGTCGAGCTTGCGGGCGGCGAGCGGCGGGAGCAGATAGGCGGCGGTCGAGCCCGTGCCCAGGCCCACCGTCATGCCGTCTTGCACGAGATCGGCGGCCGCCTCCGCGGCTCGCTGCTTCTCGCGCTCGATGTTCTCGGCGGCGCTCAACCCGCCGGCTTCTCCCGGTGCCCGCCGAACCCGTAGCGCATGGCGGACAGGACACGGTTGGCGTAGTTGTCCAAATCGCGCGAGGCAAACCGCGAGTACAGCGCGGTGGTGAGCACGGGCGCCGGAACGCCCTCGTCGATCGCCGCGATCGAGGTCCAGCGCCCCTCACCCGAATCCGACACCCGGCCGGAGAAGTCCTCGAGCGTCGGGGACTCGAGCAGCGCCTGCGCGGTCAGGTCGAGCAGCCAGGACGTGACCACGCTGCCCCGGCGCCACACCTCGGTCACCTCGACCGTGTCGATGTCGTACTGGTAGTACTCGGGATGCTCCATCGGCGCGGTCTCCGCGTCGCCCTCGAGCACCTCCTTGCCGATGCCGGCGCTGTGCAGGATGTTCAGCCCCTCGGCGTAGGCGGCCATGATCCCGTACTCGATCCCGTTGTGGACCATCTTCACGAAGTGGCCGGCGCCGTTGTCACCGCAATGCAGGAACCCGGACTCGGAAGGACTGGGCGTCCCGGAGCGCCCCGGGGTGCGCTCGGCGGCCTCGACGCCGGGCGCGATCGAGCCGAACAGCGGATACAGCCGCTCGACCACGTCCTGCTCGCCGCCGATCATCAGACAGAAACCGCGCTCGAGCCCGTATACGCCGCCGCTGGTCCCGACGTCGACGTGGTGGATTCCCTTCTCGCGCAGCTCGGCGGCGTGGCGGATGTCGTCGTGGTAGTGCGTGTTGCCGCCGTCGATGATCACATCGCCGGCCTCGAACACCTCGGCCACAGCATGAATCGTCTTCGTGGTGATCTCGCCCGCCGGCACCATCACCCACGCCGCCCGCGGCTTCTCGAGCTTGGCCGCGAACTCCTCGAGCGTTGTCGCGCCGGCGATCCCGTCGCTCTCCACCGCCTTGACCGCATCGGCGCTCACGTCGTACCCGACGCAGTGGTGCCCGTCACGGGTCAGACGGCGGACGATGCCGGCGCCCATCCGTCCCAGCCCGACCATTCCCAGCTGCATCGGCGTGTCAGTAGGCATGTTCAGATCGTCTCCTGGAGTGTCGGTGCTTTGATGGGATCCCCGCCCACCCGGTCAGCGCATCGCGCGGTAGCGGCGGATCAGCGCATTGGTCGAGCTGTCGTGCTTTAGGTCGGGGTCGGTCTCGCTCTCGAGCTCGGGGATGATGCGGACCGCCAGTGCCTTACCCAGCTCGACTCCCCACTGATCGAAGGAGTCGACTTCCCACACCACGCCCTGGGTGAACACCAGGTGCTCGTACAGCGCCACCAGGTTCCCCAGCCTGTGCGGCGTGAGCTCGTCGGTGAGGATCACGTTGGTCGGCCGGTTGCCCTCCATCACGCGGTGGGGCACGACGTGATCGGGGGTTCCCTCGGCGCGCACCTGCTCCTCCGTCTTGCCGAAGGCCAGCGCCTCGGCCTGGGCGAACACGTTCGACATCAGCAGGTCGTGATGGTCGCGCAGCGGGTTGAGCGTCTTGGCGAACGCGATCAGGTCGACCGGGATCAGCCGGGTGCCCTGGTGAATCAGCTGGTAGAAGCTGTGCTGGCCGTTCGTGCCCGGCTCGCCCCAGTAGATCGCGCCGGTGTCGTAGTCGACGTGCCGGCCGTCGAGTGTCACGTGCTTGCCGTTGGACTCCATGGTCAGCTGCTGCAGGTAGGCCGGGAAGCGCTTGAGGTACTGCTCGTAGGGCATCACCCCGACCGTCTGGGCGCCGAAGAAGTCGCCGTACCAGACGCCCAGCATGCCCATCAGCATCGGCAGGTTCTGCGCGAACGGCGCGGTCCGGAAGTGCTCGTCCACGGCGTGGAAGCCGGCCAGCATCTCGTGGAAGCGCTCGGGCCCGATGGCCAGCATGGTCGAGAGCCCGATCGCCGAGTCCATCGAGTAGCGGCCGCCCACCCACTCCCAGAAGCCGAACATGTTGTCGGTGTCGATGCCGAACTCGGTGACCTTCTCGGCGTTGGTCGACACCGCCACGAAATGCTTGGCGATCGCCGATTCGTCGCCCCCCAGCCCGGCGAGCGCCCACTCGCGCGCTGAGCGCGCGTTGGTCATCGTCTCGAGCGTGGTGAACGTCTTGGAGGAGACGATGAACAGCGTCTCGGTCGGATCGAGGTCGCGGGTCGCCTCCACGATGTCGGTCGAGTCGACGTTCGAGACGAAGCGGAACGTTCGATCGCGGTCGCTGTAGTGCCGCAGCGCCTCGTAGGCCATCACCGGCCCCAGGTCCGAGCCGCCGATCCCGATGTTGATCACGTTGCGGATCGCCTTGCCGGTGTGGCCCTTCCACTCGCCGCTGCGCACCCGGTCGCTGAACGCTGACATCCGGTCGAGCACTTCGTGCACCTGCTTGACCACGTCGACCCCGTCGAGGACCAGCGACGCGCTCTTCGGCATGCGCAGCGCGACGTGCAGCACCGAGCGATTCTCGGACACGTTGATCCGCTCGCCCGCGAACATCGCCTCGATCCGATCGGGCACGCCCGACTGCTCGGCCAGGGCTTGAAGAAGTGGCACCGTCTCCTCGGTGATCCGGTTCTTCGAGTAGTCGAGGAACAGGCCGGCGCCTTCGGCCACAAGCCGCCCGCCCCGCGTCGGGTCGGCGGCGAACATCTCGCGCAGATGCGTACCCCGCAACTCCTCGTAATGGCGCTCGAGCGCCTTCCAGGCCGGCCGGTCTCGCAACGGACGAACGCTCGGCATCACACGCGTGCTCATCAGGCCTCCGGAAGTCGCATCGGTCTCTGCCCGCGGATCCTGACAGAGAGCGAGGTCTCGCAGCCACCGCGCAACCCCGGTCCGCCCCCGGCCGCCACCGGCCCAACCCCTCGTGACGATCTCACCCGTCCGCGCCGCGAGATCACGGCGGCTTGAGGAAGCCGTCGATCAGGTCGCGGACCACGGCGCGGACGTCCTCCCGCGCCTCCTCCGGATTGTCGACGCGCGCGAGGTACATCGCGGCCTCGTCGAGCGCGCCGAGCATGACGAAGGCGAGCGGCCGGAGGGGCTGGGGCCTCAGCTGCCCGGCCTCGATCGCGGCCTGCAGCAGCTCCTCAGCCTCGGCGATGGCGTTTTGCTGGGACATCTCCCGGTACTCGGCCCAGCCGATCACGCTCGGCGCGTCGAGGAGCATGAGCTGCCGCACCTCCGGTTCCCCGGCGATGTCGAGCCACGCGCTGGCCATCGCGTGCATCGTGTCGGCCGGGGTCTTCGGCTGCGCCGCGGCAACCGCCGCCTGCAGGCGCTCGATGATCTCCTGGTCCATCGCCTCGACGACCGCGCGGAACAGTGCCGCCTTGTCGGCGTACTGGTGGTACATCGCGCCCCGGGTGACGCCGGCCGCCTCGGCAATCTCCGGCGTGCCGACCTCGGCGTAGCCCCGCTCGCCCCACAGGCGGCGAGCCGCCGTGATCAGCGCCTGCTGTGTTGTGGCCGATCGTTCAGCTTGAGTTCGTCGCATTGACATACATGCAGCCTGTTTGTATCTTACGTGCAGCCTGTACGCAAATGCTCAATCCTGGAGGCCCTATGCCAGCCGCCACGCTCAGCGCCGGAACGATCCATTATGAGGAGTATGGCCCTGCCGAAAGCCGGCCGGTCGTGTTCATCCACGGCTACGGGATGGGCTCGTCGCTGTGGCGGCCGCTCACCGACCGACTCGCCGGATGGGGCTCTCGGTGCCTGGCGCCGACCTGGCCGATGGGTGCACATCGCGACCCGATGCGCAAGGACGCCGATCAGACCATGGAGGGCATCGCCGCGCTCGTGGCCGAGTTTCTCGAGGTGCTCGAGCTCGACGACGTGGTGCTCGTCGGCACCGACACTGGCGGCGCGATCGCCCAGATCGTCGCCACCACCACACCCGAGCGCCTGGGTGCGCTCGTGCTGACGAGCTGCGACGCCTTCGAGCACTTCCCGCCCGGGGGGAGCTTCAGGACGCTGATCGCCGCGGCGAGGTTCGCGCCGACGTTCCGAGTGGCGGTCGCGCCATTGCGAACACGGAAGGTGCGCGAACGCGGCTACGGGCAGCTGGCCCACGCGGACATCGACCAGCTGGTCAGCGAATGGATCGAGCCGATTCTCACCAACGCGCGCGTTCGCGAGGATCTGCGGCGCTTCACCGCATCGCTTCACACCCAGACGATGCTCGACGCAGGCAGCCGCCTGCCTCAGTTCACTAAGCCGGCGCTGATCGCATGGTCGGCCGACGACACGTTCTTCCCGGTGCAGGACGGCCGGCGCCTGGCCGACGCGCTACCCGACTCGCGCTTCGAGCTGATCGAGCACGCGCGGACGTTCTCCATGATCGACCAGCCGGACGTGCTGGCCGAGCTGATCGCCGACTTTGCGCACGCACCGGTGCAGCGCGCCCGGAGCGGACGCCCGGACGCGCTCCTCGGCGAGATGTCGAGTTAGCCGACGGTTGCCCCGACGGCCTGCTCGATGCGCTCACCAAGCTCCTGATCGATGTTCTTCCAATACTGGAACGCCCGTGCCAGCACCTTGTCCGAGACTCCCTGCAGGAGATGACCTGCGACGTTCGAGACCAGGCGCTCGCGAGCGTCGTCGTCGAGGACCTCGCGCACCATCGTGCCGGGCTGGCCGAAGTCGTCGTCGTCGGCACGCAGGGCGTAGGCGGAACGGACCATCTCGCCGTCCGCCGCCCATAGCCCGGCGTGATCGGTCGCCGACGGCTCGGCCTTGGGGCCGCCGTAGGAGTTCGGGGCGTAGACCGGGTCGGTGACGTTGACCGTCCGTCCCACGCCGTCCTTGCTGTAGCTGTGCACCGGCACGTGCGGAGTGTTGACCGGGATCTGCTTGTAGTTGACCCCGAGCCGGGCACGATGGGCGTCCGAGTAGGAGAAGCCGCGCGCGAGCAACATCTTGTCCGGGCTCAGCCCGATACCGCGAACCAGGTTGTTGGGCTCGAACGCGGCCTGCTCCATCTCGGTGTGGAAGTCGGTCACGTTGCGGTTGAGCGTCATCTTCCCGACCTTGACCAGCGGATAGTCCTCATGCGGCCATACCTTGGTCAGGTCGAACGGATTGAACCGGTAGGTCTTGGCCTGCTCGAACGGCATGATCTGCATGTACAGCGTCCAGCTCGGGAACTCGCCGTCGCGGATTGCCTCGAACAGGTCCTGGCGGTGAGCGTCGCCGTTCTCGCCGGCCAGCTGGTCGGCTTCGTCCTGGGTCAGGAACTCGATGCCCTGATCGGTCTTGAAGTGATACTTGACCCAGAACTTGTCGCCGCCGGCATTGACCCACATGTAGGTGTGGCTCGAGTAGCCGTTCATGTGGCGGTAGGTCTTCGGGATGCCGCGGTCGCCCATCAGCCATGTCACCTGATGTGCGGACTCCGGTGACAGGGTCCAGAAGTCCCACTGCATGTCGTTGTCGCGCAGGCCATTGTCGGCCCGGCGCTTCTGACTGCGGATGAAGTGCTGGAACTTCATCGGGTCGCGGACGAAGAAGACCGGCGTGTTGTTGCCGACCATGTCGTAGTTGCCCTCGCTCGTATAGAACTTCAGCGCGAATCCGCGAGGGTCGCGCCATGTGTCGGGGCTGCCGCTCTCACCGGCGACGGTCGAGAACCGAGCGAGCATCTCGGTCTTGACGCCGGGCTGGAACAGGGCGGCCTGTGTGTAGGGGCTCACGTCCTCGGTCGTCTCGAACACGCCGAATGCGCCCGAGCCCTTCGCGTGGGGCTGGCGCTCGGGAATCCGCTCCCGATTGAAGTTGGCCATCTGCTCGATCAGGTACTGGTCCTGGAGCAGGATCGGCCCGTCCGGACCGACCGTCAGCGAGAATTCGTCGCTGGCAACAGGGATGCCGGCGTCCGTTGTGGTGCGCGGAGGCTTGTCCGTCATCGGGTCTCCTTCTCGTGGGAGTTGGACGTTGTCTGGCAGGTGGGGCAGAGTCCCCAGAACGTGACCTCGGCCTCGTCGATCACGTACCCACTCGATTCGGTCGGCAACATGCACGGCGGCTCGCCGACCACGCAATCGACGTCGCTGACGGCGCCGCAGATGCGGCAGACGACGTGGTGATGGTTATCGCCGACGCGCGTCTCGTAGCGCGCGGGGCTCCCGGCCGGCTCGATCCTGCGCGTCAGGCCGGCCCGAGTCAGCGCGGCGAGGACGTCGTATACGGCCTGGGTCGAGATCGTGCCGACGCGGTCGCGCACAACCGAGGCGACCTGGTCCGCGGTGAAATGGTCCCCCGCCCCCACCGCGGACAGCACTGCCAGCCGGGATGCGGTGATTCGCAGACCGGCGTCTCGCAGCGCGGCAGAGAGGGCGACACCGTCTGAGGAGGCCATGGCTCAACCCTATCCAAATCCGGAATGATTCGATTTCTGGACTTATTCCCAGAAACCGGTGCGGCTCGACGGGTCTGGTGCTAGGTCCGGCCGGGGCGACCAGAACGCCCGGGCTGTCGAGTCGGCACCTCGCCACCCACGTCGAGCACCGCGGTGCGGAGCGCCACCGTGTCGTAGCCGGGGTCGAGCACCTCGGCGACCTCGAGCCCAATCCGGGCCAGATGGCTGGCCAGCAGGCTGGCGCTCCGATCGCGGTCGCCCGCCTCGCAGGCGTCGAGGATCTCGCGGTGTCCGGCCGTGGCCCAGGCCGTGGGGCCGTGACCGACGTGTAGGCGCCGGTAGCGCTCGGCGTGATCGAACAGCTGGCCCAGCAGGTCATTGATCCGCTCGCCCGCGGGCGCGGTCAGCGCGCGGTGGAAGTTTCGGTGCGGCACCGTCCACCGGCGGTAGTCCTTGGCCTGGGCGTAGTGCGCCATCTCGGCCATGTAGCCCTCGAGCCGGGCCAGGTTCTCCGGGGTCAGCCGCGACACCGACAGGCGGATGGCCTCGGCCTCGAGCGCGATCCGTGCGATGCACAGCTCCTCGAGGTCGGCCGCCGACATGGGCGCCACCCGGACCCGCCGGTTGGGCTCGGCCTCGACCAGCCGCTCTGACTGGAGCATGCGCAGCGCCTCGCGCAGCGGAGTGCGACTGATCCCAAGCTCCTCGGCCAGGGCGACCTGGGACATCACCGCGCCAGGCGCCAGCTCGCCGTCGAGAATCGCCTCGCGGACGCGCGCGTATACGTCGTCTGTGTTCTGGCCGTTCTCGGACAGGCTCATGCCGTCACGCCCCCAACATGCTGTAGCCGCCGTCGGCGATCATGTAAGAGCCGGTGATGTGATGAGCGTCCTCGCTGGCCAGGAAGAGCGCCGCGCCGGTCATCTCCTCCGGCTTCGGGATTTTGCCAGCCGGTGTCCCTGAAAGCACCACCTCGCGCCGTCCCGCCCCCCACTCCGGGCGGCTCAGCAGCGCTTCGGTCTCCATGAACCCTGGAGCGAAAGTGTTGACGCGCACCGTCGGCGCCAGCGCCTTGGCATATGACTTCGTGACACCGAGCAGGCCGTACTTGCCGGCCGCGTACTGTGGCGCGCGTGGACTCCCGCGAACGATCACCGTGGAACCGACGTTAACAATCGCGCCGCCGCCGCGCGCCACCATGCGCTGCCCGAACTCGTGCACCATCAGCATCGTGCCCTTGATGTCGACGGCCAGCACATGGTCGATCGCCTCTTCGGTCACCTCGGTCCACGACGCCTGGCCCGACGCCATGTCGCCCACGTTGTTCATCAGCACGTCGACGCCGCCCGCCTCCTCGAACGCCCACGCCGCCATTCGCTGAATGTCCGCCCACGACGTGATGTCGCCCTGCACGAGCACCGCCTCGGCCCCGGCCTCGCGCACCAGCTCGGCGCTTCGCTCGGCGCCGGCGGACGAGCTGCGGTAGTGCACGATCACCTTGGCGGCGCCTTCCTCCGCCGCGCGCAGCGACAGCGCGGCGCCGAACCCGGTACCGGCACCGGTGACCATGAACGTCTTGCCGTCGAACCTCGTTTGCATCGGCGCCTCCTAGTGGTGCTCGCCGTAGGTACGGACGCACCGAGAGTGGTCTCTGGTGGATGCTGGGCAAGGACGCAGGAGCCGACGCGTAGCAGCGCTACGCGAGGCGACGAGGACGCAGTCCAGCGCCGCCAGGGGCCGCTCGAATGCGGTCGTATCTGCGGTGAGTACCACTAGACGATCGTTCGTCCGCCGTCGATGTACAAAACCTGCCCGGTGATAAAGCTTGCGCGCGGAGAGCACAAGAACAGCACGGGATCCACCACTTCCTGCAGCGTGCCGAACCGGCCGGCCGGGATCAGCTCGGTCAGGGCCTCGCGCTTGTCTGGATTGTCGGTCAGGTAACGGCGAGTCAACTCGGTGTCCATGTAGCCGGGCGCCACCGCGTTGGCGGTCACACCGTGCACCGCGTACTCGTGGGCGATCACCCGCATGAGCTGATTGATCGCGCCCTTGGTCGCGGCGTAGGGCCCGTGCAGCTTGTGCCCGCTGCGTCCGGCCACCGAGGAAAAGAACACGATGCGCCCGCGGCCCTGTTCGCGCATGACCGTCGCGGCCTGCGCGGCGAGGTGAAACGCACTCGTCAAGTTAACGCTCACAATTCGGTCCCACTCAGGTGCGGTGTAATTCTCGATCGGTTTACGGTCATTTATCCCGACGCAATGGACGAGCCCGTCGAGCCCGCCGAGCTGCTCACGCACGGTCTGCAGCGAGGCGCGAGCCGAGTCGGGGTCGCTCAGGTCGGCTTGCGCGTTGGCCGCCGCGCGCGCGTCGACGCGCGAGACATCCAGGTCGATCACACCGACTCTCGCCCCCGCGTCGGCAAATCCCGCCACGAGCGCCGACCCGATCGTTCCCGCGCCACCCGCCACCACGATGCGCTGGCCCTCCAGCCCCAGCCAGTCAGGCATCCGGCGGCTTGTCGCGATGGGTGAACACGTTCAGGGTGACCGCGCCGCCGTCGGGCACGGTGGCCGAGTGCGGCGTGCCCCCCGGAAGCGCGGCGAGCTGCCCGGCCTCGAGGCGGACCGGTCGACCGTCCACGACGAAGTCGACCGCGCCTTCCAGCACCGTCGTGACCTGGTCCTGTGGGTGCTGGTGCTCCTCCCAGCTCGAGCCGCCGCCGTAGCGGTACAGAGTCGCGGTCAGCTGCGGGGTGTGGACAGTGGCCCCGTAGATGCCCGGACGCACCTCGGTGAAATCCTGCTCGGCCCAGTCGATCTTCTGCGCGACCTCCATCTTCGCACCGAAGTATTGCATACAGTTTTGCGATTCGTCTACAGTTATGGCGCGATGTTCTGGTTCCGCCGGAACACGTTGCCGGGGTCATAGATCCGCTTGAGCTGCCGGAGCCGGCGCAGCGTGGCCCCGTAGGCCCCGTCGGAATCGGAGCGCTCGTCGTCGCCCATGAAGTTCACGTACTTGCCGCCGGTCAGGTGCGGCTCGAGCGCCGCGAAGCTGCGTCTCGTCCAGTCGATCTCAGCGGCGTCATCGGCGGCGTCCTCCCAGGTCGCGGGCAGGTTGATCAACCAGCCGGCTTCCCGGTGCGGGAACGCGGTCGCCTCGGGCGCGACGCGGCGGATCGCTCCACCAAGCGCCAGCACCTCGATCTGCGAGAACGGCGAACCGACCTCCGCGCCGCACCGGCAGAGCGTCTCGATCAGGCGCGGGCTGAGCTCACGCGCGAAACCCGCCTTGATGTAGGTGCGCTTGCCGGCGGCGAAGATCTCGTCGGTCAGGGTCTGGATCTCCAGGAACGGCACCGTGTCGAGCGAGCCGGCGAGCGGCGCAAGCTCGGCCTGGAGCGCCTCGAGCCGCCGGAGGCCCAGCGCGGGGTCGCCCGACCACTCGATCAGCGACATGATTCCCGGCCGATCGACCAGCGCCGGCGGTACCCACGGCAGAGGCGGGGCCTTGCGCAAGAAGCTCGTCCACAAGAGCTCGTCCGGCGCGGAGTCGTCGGCCATGGCCTGCCGGCCGTGGGCCAGCACCTCGGGGGCCCTGTCCAGCGGATGGAACATCGCCAGGATCACAAGCTCGCTCAGCTCGTGCAGCGCGAACTCGAACTCGGTGACCACGCCGAAGTTGCCGCCGCCCCCTCGGATGCCCCAGAACAGGTCGGGGTTGTCCGTCTCGCCGGCCGTGACGATGCGGCCGTCGGCGGTGACCACCTCGGCGGCCAGCAGGCTGTCGATGGTCAGTCCGAAGCGGCGCATGAGCCGCCCCACTCCGCCCCCCAGGGTCAGGCCGGCCACGCCGGTGTGCGAGACCACTCCGGCCGGCACCACGAGCCCGTGGCGTTGCGTCGCGCGGTCGAGCTCGCCGAGCAGCGCACCGCCCTGCACCTTCGCCCGCCGCGCCACCGAGTCGATGCCCACCGCGTTCATCGGGCGCAGGTCGATCACGATGCCGTCGTCGCACGTGCTGTGGCCCGGCATGCTGTGCCCGCCACCGCGCACCGCGATCGGCATGTCGTGCGCGCGGCCGTGCTCGATCGCCACTACCACGTCGCGCGCGCTCGTGCAGCGCGCGATCAGCGCCGGCCGGCGGTCGTGCATCGCGTTCCACACCGCACGCCCACGGTCGTAATCCGCGTCACCCGGGCATACCACCTGCCCCTCAAAGCCGGTCAGTTTCATCCCGCTGTCGGCATTTATATATACATCCATAAGTATTTGTTTACCGTATCATGCGGTCGATGGCTCGTCAACCGCCCGCCGCCCGAACCCGGGATTTGGCCGTGGCGCTGCACGATCTCGTCTGGCTGCTCCCGCGCACCCTCGATCCGCAGGCCGAGACCGGGCTCGATCCGCTCCCGGCGTCCGAGCTCGAAGTCATGAGGTTGCTGGTCCGCCGACCGGGACTGAGTGTTGGCGAGGTCGCACAGGAGCTCGGGCTCCGGCCGAGCAACGCCAGCGCAGCGATCCGCGGGCTCCTGGCGCGCGGGCTGCTCCAGCGACGGATTGACAAGGCCGACGGCCGCATTGCGCGGCTCGAGCCCACAACCCGAGGGCAGGCCATCCGCCGTCAACGCGAGGAGGCGTGGGGCAAACTGCTCCGCGCCCAACTCGCGCGACTGCCGGGCGAGGACGTCGCCAGTCTCCTCGCCGCAGTCAAGCCACTGCAGACGCTGGCGGCAGGACTGAGCACCGGCGATCCGCCCGACTAGATCCGCGAGGGGGAGGCTGCGCGAGAAACGTCCCTCTGGAGGACGCTTTCTCGCGCAGCCTCCCACGCGCGGGCGCACCGTACGAACTCGCGCAACAACGGATGCAGCGGCTTGCCGGCCAGCGCGCCGATCTGGGGCTGGAACAGCGTGAGCATGAAGAAGCGGTTGGAGGGCAGTTCGATGACCTCGGCGCCAGCATCCTCGGCGGTGGCCTCGACCACGAGACCGTCCTCGACCAGTCGCTCCACCTCATCGGGTCCAGGGCCGTAGCTGCAGTAGTGCATGCCGACGAACGGCTCGTCACCCACCAGACGCGAGAACCGCGTCCCGGCCACCGGGCGGACCAACCGCTCCTCGCCCTGCAGCGAGCAGGCCAACGAATGGACGACGTTGCCGTCGTCAACACCATCCGATTCGGCGTGAGATGCACCAACGACGCCGAGGACGTTGCGGAAGTACTCCACCACCGCGTACTGAAGCCCGCCGCACGTGCCCAGGAACGGCACGTCGTTCTCCCGCGCCCAGCGCACCGCGTCGTACGCTGCGGCGTCGTCCGCGTATGGCGATCCCGGCACGACCCAGATCCCGTCGAACTCGTGCAGATCGCGAATCCGATCGCCGTCCGTCGCCACCCACGAACCTGACACGTCGTCGCCGAGCATCACGCGCACCGCATCGAGCTCACGATGGCTCGGGTGCCCCGGCTTACGATCGCCGATCAAAGCAATGGTCACGCTCACGAAAGGCAAGCGTACCTGGGCGAACGGCCCGGCCTAAGCACTCTCCCAGCTGCGCTCCACGCCCCGGATCAACTCGGCCACGGCCTGGTTCAACGGCGCCGCCAACCCGCACCCCCGCGCCGCAGCCACCAGGCCCTCGTTGAGCGTGGCGATCTCGGTGGCGCGGTGCGCGAGCACGTCCTGGAGCATGCTCGGCTTGTGGTCGTAGTTGGCCTTGCCCAGGGTGTCCACCAGCACCTCGGGATCCTCCTCGAACGAGATTCCGAGAGCCTCGGCCACCGCCCGGCCCTCGCGGAGCAACTCGCCCACCACGTGCCGGGTGGCGGGCAGCTCGCAGAGCTCGCCGTGCGTCAATCCGGTCAGAGCGCAGAGCGGGTTGGTCGCGCAGTTGAAGAGCAGCTTGGTCCACTGCGCGCCGCGCGCGTCGGCCAGTGCACGCGTCTCCATGCCACTCGCGTTCAGCAGCGAGCCGAGTCGCTCCACCTCGTCACACGAAGCCGGCTTGGGCTCGAACGGCCCGATCCACGTCGTGCCCGATCCGTCCATGTGGACGACGCCGGGCGCGGCCACGCGCGCCGAGGGCAGCGTGACGCCGCGCATCACGCGCGGGACGTACTCGGCGATGACCTCCTCGTTGCCGATCCCGTTCTGAACGCTGCACACCGCACCATCGCGGAAGACCGGCGCGCAAGCCGTGATCGCCTCCTCGGTCAACGTCCCCTTGACCGCAACGAGACCAAGCGAGCACGAGGGGATCTCGCCGGGGTCGGACGTCGCCCGCACCCGCCCCACAAGCGAGGCGTGCCCGACGATGCGCAGGCCCTCCAGGTTGATCGCGTCGACGTGCGCGCGCGAGACGTCGTAGGTCCACACCTCCAAATCCGGCAGCTGGGCCAGGTGGCCGGCATAGAGGCCGCCGATCGCGCCGCAGCCGACGATGCAGATCCTCACGCCAGTACCGCGTCGGCGATCTCCCGACACACCCCCGCATCCGGTCCGGCGACCCCGACCCCGCCCACGACGCGATCGCCCTCCACCACCGGCAGACCGCCGGGCACGCACAGCACGCGGTATGGCAGCACAGACACGAACGCCGGGTCGATCCCGTCGCTCGGACGCTGGAAGGTCGCCGCGCCGGCGGCCACGGCCTCGGCCACGAACGGCGCGGCGGTGGGTGCCCCGTCCATGGTGTCCTGCTGGATCGGCTCGCCGCGGACGTCGACCACCGCGACCGCGATGCGCGTCCCGCGCGCGTCGGCCTCGGCGATCGCCCGATCCGCCAGCCCCAAAGCCCGCGCGTACTCGGGCTGGCTCGCGCGAGGTGGGTCGCTGTAACCAGTTCCTTCCTCGGAAGGAAGCTCACCGAACGCCTCGAGCCAGCGCTTCGTGTCGTCGCCGTGCTGTCCCTGATACGGGAGGCCGAGCGTCCACAGCACGATCAGGTCCTCCGAGTTCGCCGGCTCGCCCTCGGCGATCAGCATGCGCCGGTCGATGCCCGGGATGTCGACGAACGGCCCGATCGTCGCGCCGGAAGCGCTGAACCCGCCGATGACGACCCCGTCGGGAGCGTACACCGGCATGCCGCCGGCGCCGGGGAACATCGCCTCCGGCGAGCAGGTCACGAACCCCGCGGCGATCGGCGGGGGCAGCGTGGCCATGCGCAGGTGGTGCTCGGTGCTCGGGATCTGCTGGGTGGCCGAGATCCAGGCCTTCGACCGCGCCCGGGCCATCCCGCCCGCGCCGCCGCGGTCCATGCGCGAGGCCGACACGAGCACGCCGCTCCCTCCCACGACCGCGAACGCGCCGCGCACGCCGATGTGCGCGGCTTTGTCGATCGCGCGAGCGATCAGACGCCGCGCCTCGCCGAGCGAGATGTCAGGGTTCGCGATCATCGCGGGCGATAAAGTATACAGAAAGACGAACTGTATACTTTGACGCAATGGACGACGAGCGTCGTGGATGTGGCGATGAGCGCTGAGCACTGGGGACGCCGACCGCGTGACTGGGCGGATCTCGCCGAGCCCTCCAACGAGCCGCTGTTCGCGACGGTGCTGGAGCACCTCGGAGTCCATACGGGTACGCGGCTGCTCGACATCGGGTGCGGGTCAGGCTACGCCGCCGCCATGGCCGCGGCACGCGGCGCCACCGTGACCGGGATCGACATCACCCCGGAGCTGATCGCGATCGCGCGCGAACGACTCCCCCACGCGCACTTCGTCGTGGGCCGGATGGACGACCTCCCCTTCGAAGACGACGCCTTCGACGCCGCCGTCGGCTTCAACGCCTTCCCGTTCGCCGAGGACTCCGCAAAGGCGGTTCGCGAGGCGGCCCGCGTGGTCAAATCCAAAGGCCTCGTCGCCGCCACGACGTTCGCCGAGCCCGAGCGCAACGAGTCGACCGCGCTTCACCTCGCGCTGGAGCCGCTCCGAGACGCCGCGCCCGGCGCCGCCGCGCATCTCCCCTACGGACTGTCAGGCCCGGGTGGCCTCGAGCGCCTGCTGGGCCAAGCCTTGCTCGAGCCCGTCCACAGCGGTGAGGTGCCGCTGGCCTGGACGTACGAGAGCGTCGACGACGCGGTCCGCGCCGTGCTCGCGTCAGGCGGCGGAGCGATGGCCATCGAGGCCGGCGGCGAACAGGCAGCACGCATGGCCCTGGAACACGCCGCTGGCCGATTCACCCGCCCGGACAGCAGCGTCTCGATGCAAAACGTGTTCCGCTACGCGATCGCCCGGCGCCCCGGAGCGCTCTGAGGCGTGATCCGACGGTCGAACTCGGTGTAGACGGCCGCTCGCCGCGCGATCTCCTCGGCCAGCGGACCCTGCGTCGCCGCGGTCTCCTGCACCTCGCGGAAGTGCGCCCGCTTCTCGTCAAGCGTGACCACCGAGCGCTCACTCCTATCGAACCGAATCGAAGCAGCCCCGTCCGTGACCACGAGCCGCCCCCCGGCACCGCACGTCGCGCACTCCACGTCGGAGCCGCCGACCACCACGACCGACAGGTGGCACAGTGGGCACAGGCCGGGCTCGCCGCGATACTCGACCTCGTCGAAGGCCACGCCTAGCTGCGAACCCACGCTCCGACCCACGCGAGCCGCGGCCACTAGTGCGTGCGCGTCGAGCACGACCGACCGCGGCATCCCGGCCGCTCCGACCAGGAGTTGGTCGGCCACGGGCATATGCGTGGAGAACGTCATCTGGTGCATGAGCGGCAGCGCCAGCGACTTCCACTGACTGGTCAGCGCGCCGCCCACGGCGATGAAGCCGGCCACCCGGGGCCGGAACACGCGCTCGTCGTACGGGAAGGCCACCGGCGGCGTCTCGCCGGCCTCGAGCATCCGCCGGTAGTTCTCGGCAAAGGCCACGTCGGCCGCGGGCCCGGCCAGCCGGTCGGCGACCAGCTTCAACGTCCCGGCGATCGTCCGCGAGTAGATCGGCGTCGAGACGATCAACCCGTCGGACTCCATCAGCTGGTCCCACAGCCATGGCCCGTCGTCGGCGGTCGCCGACTCGCCCGGGCCCACCGGCCGGGTGGGCAGCGAAAGGTCGTGGAGTCGCACCAGGGCGGCCTCCGCTCCCTCGGCCTCGGCGGCTTGCAACGCGAGCTTCAAGAGGATCTCGGCGCTGCCGTCCGGATTGCCCGCGCTCAGACCGAGGACCCTCATGCCCGCACCTCCTGGGACTCGTCCGCCGCGTCGCGCCGCAACCCGCCGCCGCCGAACCGATCGTGGTCGGAGGCGGCCTCCATCAGCCAGTAGGTGGCATCGCGCATGTCCTGCTCGTAGGCGGCGATCGCCTCGAGCAGCGGCCGCTCGGCTCTCGAAGCCGCGACGAGCTGATCGCGCAGCACGCCCGCGTTGCGCATCGCCATGTTCGCGCCCTTTCCGAGCGTCGGGAGCATCGCGGTGATCGCGTCCCCGACCAGCGTGACCCGGGACGTCGGCCACGGCGGGGTCGGATCGAGGCGCCGGAACGGATGGGAGAACAGCGTCGTCGGGTCGATTCGGTCGACCAGCCCCCGGATCGCCGGATGCCAATCGGCTATGCCGTCTCGCATCGCCTGATGCATCTCATCTGGCGTCTTCGCCGTCCACTCCCCCGGGGCCGGGACCACGGTCCCGGGCACCAACCCGCCCGAGAGCATCATGTACGCCGGCGCGACATCCGGGCCGTCCTGACGCGGCACGCACTGACCGAGCGACAGCATCACGCCACGGTCGTCCCGCGCGATCACGAACGCGGCCGACAGCACCTCGGGCAACTCCTCGTCGGTGAGCGGCGAGCGCCCGAACAACCCCAGCGCGCCGACCGGCGCGGGAACGATCTGCACCTCGGGCATCAACTGGCGGCGAACTGGCGAGCCCACCCCGTCAGCCCCCACGAGGACATCTCCAACCACCTCCCCGCCGTCCACCAGACGCACCGCAACACCGTCAGGCCGAACGCTGAACCCCGCCACCGGCGTCTCATACCGAACGACATCCTCGAGCCCCGAGGACAGGATCGCTCGAAACGTCGCCCGGTCGATCGCGGTGTGGGGAAGCTCCCCCTGGTTGGGCGGGCCGATGTGTGGGGCGGTGGTCAGCTCGTGGCACTGGCTGTCGATCACGACCGCCACGTCGGGGCGCGTCGGCGTGCGATGGGAGGCGAGCTGGTAGCGCGAGAACAGCTCAGCCGGCAGGCACGCCTCCAGCGCATCACCTCCGTCGGCGTCGAGCGTGAGCCGGTACCCGGTGGGCGCCCCCTCCCGAGGCGAGCGCTCGAACACCTCGCACTCGATCCCGGAGCGACGCAGCCCGTGGGCCAGCGTCAACCCGGCGATCCCGGCACCTGAGATCAGGACCTTCATCATGCTCACCCCGCGAACGCGATGTCGAGCTCGGCCGCGGCCGCCTCGAGCCGGGCGTCGTCGACCGGCCCCGCCGTGTCCGGGAAGATGCGCTGCTCGGCGACCTCGCCGGCGATCTCGTACAGGCGCTCCGGCCCCGCCGGCCCGTACATACTCACAAACCGCGTGAGGTGCGCATCGCACGCGAGCGCATGCTCGACGCCGCTGGGCACGCTCATGAAGTCGCCGCGGGTGAGGAGGTGCTCCTCGCCGTCGGCGATGACCTTCAATCGGCCGTCGAGCACATAGATCCCCTCGTACGTGCGGGCGTGCGTGTGTGCGGGCACAAGACTCCCCTTGGGCCCCTCGGTCACCGTCATACCCAACGACCCGTCCGATTCGGCGCCGGTCAGCACCTGAAAGGCGACCTGACCGAACAGCGCGTGGCGGGGTCCCTCGCCGGCGCGCAGAAAGTAGGCCACAGGCTTGCCGGGCAATACATCATCGGGACCGGTGCCCGCCTCGGTGTACGACGCTTCAGGGAGGTACTTCATCGCGAACTTCCCCTCGGCGGCGCCGAACTTCTCGAACGGTGGCGGGCTCGGATCGACCTGTGGGTAGGCCGGCCCGGCGTAGGGCGTACCGGTGAAGTCGAAGAACCGATCCCACCCGGCCGGCGCGATCGGGCCCATGAACTGGCTGTAGTGGCGATGGAACTGGTAGGCGTGCACGACACCGGCCGGCACGCTCGCGACGTCGCCCGGATACAGGATCCGGCTCTGGCCGTCGGCCCACACCTGGATGCGCCCGCGCACGCAGAAGAAGTAGTCGTGCTCCTTCTCGTGGTAGTGCATCGGGATCGGGCGGTCGGCCGGCCCGAGCGCGGTCATCACCGACATCGCGTCGCCGGTCTCCTCGGCGCCGGCGAGCGCGCGGCCGACCTGGCCGAGCAACAGATGGGCGCGCCCATCCCCGTCGGCCAGTGAGTACGGGACGGCTTCGCCCGGAAGCTCGCGCACGGGCACGGGGCTGTCGACTCGGTACGGCATGGTCTCTCCTTCCAAGGGTCCTAGATTAGATTCCTGCGTCCACGGGCCGAGCCGGCGCGCCATTGAGCGTCGCACCTTCGGCGATCAGATAGGAGCAAAACAGTCCGTCGGGGTCACGCCGGCGGCGTATCTCCTCCAGGCGGCGGAAATTCTCCCCGCTCAGGAACCGGTCCGCACGGCGAGTGAAGTCGGTATCGCCCAGGTAGACACCCTTGCCGACGGCGCCGGCCAACCTTCGGGTATGCCGAAGCACCCACTCGCGATGGCGCTCGTCATCGGCGGGATCGGGCCAGATCGCGTACGTGGCGAGGTACGCCCGCCCCTCGATCGAGAACGCCATGTCCGGCAGCGGCCGCGTCGGCGACCAGCCGTACCAGATCGCGAACGAGTGCTCGGTGGGCAGCTCGCTCCAAAGCTCGCGCAACAACGGCGCGAGCTCCGCCGCCCGCGCGTCGGTCCAGCTGCAGTCGACGGCGTAGCGGTGGTCCTCGGGATTCTGCAAAGCCTGCGCCTCGTTCTCGGCCTCGATCGTGGTCGGCCCGCGCTCGTGGGAGACCGCCCGCGCCGCAATCGGGCACGAAGCCAGCGGCGCCAGGACACGCTCGGCCTCCTCGGCCGTGTCGCACATCGCGGTCGTGTGCAGCAGCAGCACGGGCGGACCAGCCGGCCTCGGCACGCGCGTGGCCGCGATCACCGGCTCGACCACGGGATCGAGCGTCGGCAGCAGCCCGTCGATCCAGCCCAGTAGCGCCTCCAACTCGGAGAGCTCGAACATCCATGTGTCGTGGGTCATCACGTCCGGCCGCGGGAACGTGCGCAGGTGAAAGCGGGTGATCACGCCGAAGAACCCGGGTCCGGCTCCGCGCGCCGCCCACAGCAGATCCGCGTTCTCATCCTCCGAGGCGTGCAGCAGCGAGCCATCCGCCGTGACCACGTCGATCCCGACCACGTTCTCGCACGCCCAACCGTGCCGGCGCGAGTTCCAGCCCTGTCCCCCCTGGAGCAGGAACCCCCCCAGCCCGACGCCTGGGCAGTGCCCACCGGTGAACACGCGCCCGTGCTCGGTCAGGAACGGCGTGAACTCCGCCCCGCCCTTGAGTCCGGGGCTCGCGGTGGCGATGCCGGTGGCCGGGTCATACGTCATCTCCCGCATCCCACCGACGTCGATCAGCAGCGCGTCGTCGCGCAGGCTCCACACCGCCCAGCTGTGGCCGCCGGCTCGCACCGAGACCTTCAGGCCATGCTCCCGTGCCAGCCGCACGCCTACGACGACGTCCTCGTCAGACGAAGCCACCAGTACACCCGCGGGATAGCGATCGGGTCGCCGGGTGTTGAACACGCGCGCAACCCGCGCCTCCTCGTACCCGGGGTCACCCCGCCAGAAGACCCGGCTCATGAGATCAGCGACTGTCCGCCGTCGACCACGATGTCCACCGCGTTGAGGTACGACGCGTCGTCGGAGGCGAGGAACAGCGCCACGCGAGCCACGTCCGCGGGCTCGCCCAGCCGGCCCAGCGGGTGCGTTCGGAGCATCTCGTGCACCGGGTGACCCGGCTCCTCCAGGAACGGCTCTATCTGCGGCGTGATGATCAGCCCCGGGCTGATCGAGTTGGCCCGGATCCCGTGCCTTGCGCCCGAGGCGGCCAGGTGGCGGGTGATCGCCAGAACCCCGCCCTTGGCCGCGCCGTGCGCCGCCTGCTCGATGAACGTCGCCCCCCGGTGCGCCGACACCGACGCGGTATTGATGATCACGCCGCCCCCGCGCGCGATCAGGTGAGGCCAGGCCGCGCGCGTCACCGCGAAGATCAGGTCGAGTTCGTTGCGCTGGGTGAAGCGCCAGTCCTCCCACGTCATCTCCTCGAACGGCCCCACCCGAGGCGCCGAGGCGTTGTTGTACAGGATGTCGATCCCACCCAAGCGCGCCGCCGCGCCGTCCACCCACGCCGCGGCCGCCTCCGGATCGGCCAGGTCGACCGGCGCGTCCACGCTGATCGAGCCGCCCGTCGAAGCAATCTCCTCGGCCACGACCCGCGCCCGCGCCTCGTCGAGGTCGCACCCCACCACGGCGGCGCCCTCGGCGGTGAACAGGCGCGCCGCTGCGGCGCCCTGTCCTCCCGCGGTCCCCGTGATCAGCGCGACCTTGCCGGCGAGCCGTCCCATCACGCGAGCTCGACCAATTCGACCAGATTGCCTTCCGGGTCGGCCAGGAACGCGAAGCGCACGCCCGGCTCGGGCGACGGTGCGGGCTCGAGCACCGCGCTCGCCCCCGCTTCGAGTGCGCCGGCGAACACCGCGTCGATGTCCGGCGCCGCGAACGCAAAGTGCCCGTATCCCCGCGTGGCCAGCGCCTCGATCGGCGTACCGCCCTGCACACCCGGCACCGAACCCGTCCGCTCGAACAGCTCGAGCCGCATGCCGGACTCGTGGCGCAGCATCAGCCCGCGAACCGGATGAGGCGCGAGCTCGAACTCGAGCTGCGGCGCAAATCCGAACGCGCGTGAGTAGAACTCGCTGGCGGCGTCGAGGTCACCGACCGAGAGCCCGACGTGATCCAACCGAAGGGGCATACCAAACGCATGATTGCATACAGAAGTCACTTTCGTCTACAGTTCACCCGACGATGACCCGCGAGCTCCACCACATCGGGTACGTGGTTGATGAGCTGCCGGCCGCGGCCGAGCGGTTCGCCCAGCGGTTCGGGGCGGGCCCGTTCTATGCGTTCGAGCACATCGTGTTCGAGGAGGTCACCTACCGGGGCGAGCCGGCGGTCTACGACCACTCATCCGCGTTCGGCCAGTGCGGGCCGATCATCGTCGAGCTGACCCAGGTGCACCATGTCCAGCCGGCCGGACTGGCCGACGCGTTCGTGAAACCGGGCGCCGGCGTTGGTCACGTCGGGTGGATCGTTGACTCGCTCGACGACGAGGCGGCGCGGCTCGAGGCGGCGGGTCTCGTCCCCTTCCACACCGGCCGCACCGGCCCGGTGTCCGTGGTCTGGTTCGAGGGCGACCCGCTCCTCGGGCACCCGATCGAGGTGCTGCAGCGCCGCGACGAGTTGCTCGGTTTCTACGACACGGTCAGACGTGCGAGCGAGGGGTGGGACGGCTCGGATCCCTACCGCCCGTTGACAGAACCGCCGACGTGAGCGCTGCGGCCGAGGTCGACGGGCCGCGGGCCGGTGAGAAGGTCGAGCTTCTCCTCGAGCGTGAGGCGGTCACAGAGATCGGCGGCGTTCATGCCGCGATCGGCTCGGTAACGACGTGGCGGCCCGGCCCGAGCCGGCGGGCGGGCGCCCCGGGCAGACAGACCTCAGCCGTCGTCCCCGGCGGGATCAACATGGTCAGCTCGAGTTCGCCTTCCGCGATCTGCCAGGCGGTCTCGATGCGGCCATATGGGCTGTCGTGCGCACCCCGTGCCCACGACAGCCCGCCACCGGGCTGCGGCTCGATCCGGAAGTGCCGGTAGGCGGGACCCTCGTCGAGCAACCGGATCCCGGCCACGTGGCGGTGGAGGAACCCGACCACGGCCCCCTTCGAGTAATGGTTGAGCGACTCGAACGGCGTGCCGTCCTCGCGGATCCCGTCCCAGCGCTCCCATACCGTGGTCGCGCCGCGCTCGATCATGTACAGCCATGAGGGCATCGTGTTCGTGAACAGGAGCTCGTAGGCGAGGTCCAGGTGGCCGGCGTCGGCCAGCACGGGCAGGAGGTACGGCGTGGCCAGGAACCCGGTGGCGAGTTGCGTGCCGGCTCTGCGGATCAGCTCGACCAGTCGCGCCGCCGCACCAGCGCGCCGCTCGCGCGGGACCAAGTCGAAGGCGAGGGCACGCACATGGTTTGCCTGGGTATCCGGGTGGAGTCCTCCGTCGGCGTCGATGAACTCCGCCTGCCAGGCGGCGCGCACCAGGTCGGCTAGCTCGGCGTACCGCCGGGCGTCCGCGCCGCGACCGATCACGGAGGCGATCATGCTCATCAGCCGCGCCGAGTGCGCGAAGTACGCTGTGGCCACGTCGGCCTTGTCGGCCTGCCGGAAGCGCTCGAATTCCTCGGGCCCCTTGAGGTCCTCGCCCGGCACGAGCCACTCACCCCAGTGAAAGCCCGAGTCCCACAGGTAGCGCTCGTGGGGCAGCGCGTCGGGCCGACGAGCCGCGCGCTCCGGGTGCCTTACCCCAGCCGCCGAACGCTCGACGTGCGCCAGCCAGGCGACCATCGACCGCCACTGCTCCTCCAGGAGCCGGCGATCGCCGTACGCGCGGTAGATCTCCCACGGCACGATCACGGCCGCGTCGCCCCATCCGGCAGAGCCGTTCAGCGCGGCCACGAAGCCGCCCTCGGACTCGGCCGGCGGACTCGGGGCCAGGTTGGCCACCACCCCGCTCGACCACTGCTCAGCGGCGAGGTCTCGCAGCCACTTGGTGGAGAACCCGGCCACGTCGTACAGGAAGGCCGCGGTCGGGACGAAAATCTGCCAGTCCCCCGTCCAGCCCGCCCGCTCGCGTGTCGGGCAATCGGTCGGAATGTCGCAGGCATTCCCGCGCAGGCTCCAGACCGCGGCCGTGTGCAGCCGGTTGATGCGCTCGTCACTGCACTCGAACCAGCCGGTGCGGGTCAGGTCGGTGTGGACGACGATGCCGGTCAGGTCCCCGGGCACAAGCTCACCGGGATGCCCTTCGACACGCACGTAGCGGAAGCCGTGCGTGGTGTGCCTGGGCTCGAAGCCCTCCCCCAGCCGTCCCGCCGAGACGACCCGGTCGATCTGGCCTGCCGGCAGCGGCTCGGGGATAAATGGCAGGTCGACGTCGAGATGCGTCGTGGTCACGTCGCCCTCGGCGTCGACGGATTCGCCGTGGGTCAGGGTGATCTCGGTGCCGGCCGGCCCGAGGTCACGCAGTCGTACCCAGCCATTGATGTTCTGGCCCAGGTCGAACACCTGCCCCGAGGACACGCGCCGCGCCGACACCGGTGTGAGCTCCTCCACCGCCAGCACCGGTGGCGCCGGCGAGCAGGCGAGGTTGGCGTAGCCGTGCTCCGCACCCGAGACCGGGGCCCAGCCTGCGGCGTCGAACCCGGGATCGCACCAGCCGTCGACCCAACGCCTGAGGTCGACGGCTTGCCCGGCGATCAGGTCGGCGGCCTCGATGTGCGATGGAGTGCTCCGCCAGTCCTCGCCGGTCCCGAAGACCGCGATCGAACCCTCGTGCAACTCCACTCGCACCTGCGCGAGGAAGCCCAGCCGGCTTCCCCACTGATCGTGCGCGCGCGGTAGCCCGACCTGCCCGCGGAACCAGCCGTCGGACAGGATCGCGCCGAGCGCGTTGCGTCCGGACCGGACCAGGTCGGTGATGTCATACGTCTGCACCTGGAGGCGGGTCCGGTACTCCGTGAACCCCGGGGTCAGCTCGGCGTCACCGACGCGCCGGCCGTTGACGAACGCCTCATAGATTCCGTGCGCCGTCGCGTACAGCCGGGCACTGGCAATCCGCCCGACAAGCTCGAACTCGCCCCGCACGAGCGTCGCCGGCCGCAACCCCGGCGGACCGATCTCAGACTCGGCAGGCTCGATCCAACGCGCCAGCCAATCGCCGCGGTCGAGCAAACCGACCTCGAAGGCCGCCGGTTCCGACCAGTCGCTCTCACCCAGGTCCGTCCACACCTTCACCGTCCAGATCACGCGCTGGCTCGAGCGCAGCGGCGGCCCGGCGTAGGCGAGCAGGACGCTCTCCTCGCGCTCCACACGGCCCGTGTCCCAGCCGTTGTCCGCCCGGAGCCGGTAGGCCAGCTGTCGCTCCGCACCCGCGGGAAGCCACCAGGAAAGACGCGGCGCTGGAGTGTCGATCCCGAGCGGCGCGTCGAGGTGCTCGACCCGCGGACGGTCCGGTCGGGCCACCCGTCAGCCGGCCGGGCGCTTGCGATAGCTCGGAAGCTCGCCCTTGCGCAGCCCGGGGACGCGATCGCGCAGCTTCATCAGCGCCACCGCCGGACCCTTGCCGGTGGACGTGCTCGTGAGACCGTCGGGGTTCTGCACCGCGGTCAGCACCAGCGCGATGCCGGCGACGATCGCCTGATACTTGCCGACGCTCAGGTGGATGTCGAGGAAGGTCACGAACAGCCCGGCCGCCGAGAACATGATCCCGGCCACCACCGCCCCGGCGATGCGCCCGACTCCGGCCACGAACACGATCGCGATCAGGCTGATCGAAGTGAAAGCCGCGAAGCTGTCGGCGGTCAGCTCGCCCTGGGTGTAACCGGTCAATGCGCCGCCGATCCCGGCGATGAACGCGGCGAGGCCGAACGCCATCAGCTTGCCCTGCGCCACATTGATCCCGACCGAGCCCGCCGCGCGCTCGTTGGACCGGATGGCGAGCAGCATCCGTCCCGCGGGTCCCCGTCTGAGCCGGGCCACGAGCAACCCGAGCAGGATCACGACCACGAGCACCATGACGCCGAAGATGACCCGCGGGTAGGCCTTGCCCTGGCTGATGGCCAGGTTCAGGCCGAGCAGGTGGGGCTGCTTGATCGGCAGGCCGGCGGTGCCACCCGCAAAGCCGGTGCTGGAGAAGATGAGGGCGTCCATCGCCGCCGCGAAACCGAGCGTCACCACCGCGAGGTTCACGCCACGCAGGCGCAGGGCCGGCAGGCCGATGACCAGCCCCACAGGCACGGCGCACAGCCCGGCCAGGATCAACGAGAACGGGAAGCCGAGGCCCCATCCGTGGGAGATGTGGCCGAGCATGAAGCCACCAATGCCGGCCAGCGACATCTGCGCGAGCGACACCTGACCCACGTAGCCCGTCAGCACGACGACCGACAGTGCGATGCAGGTCACGGTGAGCGACGAGATGAAGGCGAACCTCAGGACGTTGTTGAGCAACAGGAGGAGCACCACGCCGGCCACGAAGCAGACGAACGCGGTGCGCAGCGAGGACTGCGGACGACCCACCGACGGATTTCTCATGACGGCCTCACCGCCCCGGGCCAGCACCGACCGCGCCCGGAAGGCCATCACCGCGATGATCACGATGAACGGCACCGCGTCCGAGAGCCCCTTCTGCGGGAGCCATGTCCAGACCGTGATCAGCTTGTTGAGCTCGGACTGGGCGCAGCCGATCAGGAGACCGGCCAGCGCGGTGATCCAGAACGACTCGAACCGGCCGACCAGCGCGGCCGCCAGCGCTGGGACGATGAACAGCGTGTAGGAGGTCGGGTCCAGGCTGGCGACCGGGGCGATCAGGATGCCGGCCGCGCCGGCCAGGACCGTTGCAATGACCCAGTTCTGAGCCGCCACCCGGTTGGCCGAGATGCCCGTGAGCGCTGCGCCGCGGTCGTTCTCGGCGCCGGCCCGGGTGGCAAGCCCGAAACGGGTGAAGCGATAGATGAGCGCCAGCACGATCGAGATGACGATCACCACGCCCGTGAAGAACAACCGGTCCTCGGGGAAGGTGACGCCGGAGATCGACAGCGGCGAGCTCGGGAAGATCGGGTCGGTGGCAACCGGCTGGGTGCTGTAGTTGAGCACCGCGATGGCCTGGAAGGCCAGCATGACCCCGACCGACGCGCATACGCGGGTTAGCTGGGTGGCGCCCCGCAGCGGCCGGTACACGAGGTAATGGAGGACCAGGCCGAGGATCGCCGCGTAGACGAGCGCGATCACGATCGCGATCGTCGTGTTGATCCCGGCGCCGCCGTTCAGCGAGATCTGATGCGGGATCAGCACCACGGGCAGCTCGAGTTCCCCGAACGACCGGAGATTGACGAACACGTAGGCGATGAACATCGCGATCGCGCCGTGGGCGAAGTCGACCACGCCCGCGCTCCGGTACTTGAGAACGAGCCCCTGGCCGAGAATGGCGTAGGTGGCGCCGGCCCCGAGGCCGAGGATCAGGAACAGGATGTAGCTGGACATGGTGGTTTCGTGTCAGTTTGGACGGTCCGCCCGCCTCGCGCAGAGCGGGGCGGGCGGATCCGATTCCGGTTGGTTAGAGCCCCTGGCCCTGGTAATAGCCCTTGGAGGTGACCCAGCCGCTCGGGTTCGGTTGGGTGAGCTTTCCGTTCTCGATCTGGTTCATCAGGTAGTAGTCGTTGCAGATCGAGGGGGCACCCGTCATCTGCTTTCCGTCACACGTGTAAGGGTGCGACAGGAAGTTCGGGTGGTTCGAGCCCGTCTTGAACGCGGACAGGATCGACGCGGTGGTCGGCGTTCCCGAGACCTTGCTGAGCGCCGCCTGGACGTTCATCACGGTGGCGAAGCCCGCGGTCGAGATCGAGTCGATGAACGTGCCCGGGGCCGCCCACTTCTTCAGCGCGGCTCCGAACAGCTGCGCCTGCTGGCTCGAGCCCGTCTGGAGCAGGAACGGCGAGGCGATGTACATGCCGTTGGCCCCGCCGGCCGCGGCCGCGATCACCGGAGGTGCGCTGCACGGATCGATGCCCATGAGCTTGCCGGTGTAGCCGATGCTCTTGAGTGCCTTGAGCACGTTGCCGCAACCGTTCGGGACGTCGATGTAGGCGAGGTCGGCGCCACTCGACTGGATCAGCGCGGCCTGCGGGCTCGGGTCCGGCGAGGTCGGCGACAGAGGGATCTCCTTGACCTCGCTCACGCCGGCGGCCTTCATCACCGGCGGAATCTGACCGAGGATCGACTCGCCCTGCGCGTTCGAGAAGTACATCAGCGCGACCTTCTTCACGCCGAGCTGCTTGGCGGCGTAGACCGACGCGGCCGCGTTGTCGCCGACGCTCACCGACCAGAACTGGATCGAGTTCGGGGCCTTGAACGGGACCGGGGTGAAGGGGATGCCGCCGAGGTACGCGAGGTTCGCGTGGGCGTAGATCGGGATCGATGCCGGCGCCCCGACGTCGGCCGCGCCCAGGATCGCGATCGGATGCTTGGCCACGAGCTCGTTGGCACACCGGGCCGCCGTAGCGGGGGTGCCGTCGCCGACGCAGTTGTCGATCTGAATCGGATGGCCGTTGATGCCACCCAGATAGTTGTTGATGTAGTTCTCAGCCGCGATCGCGCCCTGGCGCGCCTCGGGGAACGTGACCGCGCCGGTCTCGTCGTTGATCATCCCGAACACGTAGGGGCTTCCCGTCGCCTTCTTCGGCGTTCCGAACGAGAACGAGCTCGCGCTCGCGGACGAGGTCGACGTTGCGCTCGCGCTGTTCCCAGACGACCCACTGCTGTTGCTGCTGCTCGAGCTGCTCGATCCGCATCCGGCGGCCAGTAGCCCGCTGGCAGCCAACACGGCCACCCCACTGAGCCATCTGGAGGTCTTCATCTGTGGTTCTCCTCTTGGTCGTGTTGCATAGGGAGACGAGCCGATCATGCGACGGCCGCTTCCCCCAGATAGCTGGCCGCGAGCAGTTCCCGTCGCTCGCGGAGCTCCGCGGCGGCGCCCTCGAGCGCGATCCGGCCGTGGGCCAGGACGTAGGCGCGATCGGAGATCTCGAGCGCGAGCGCGACATGCTGCTCGACGAACAGCACGCTGGCTCCCAGCTCGTCGGCTACTCGCCGGAGGATCGGGAGGAGTCGCTCGACGATGACCGGAGCCAACCCGAGACTCATCTCGTCCACCAGCAGCAGCTTGGGACGAGTCACCAGTGCGCGGCCGATGGCCAGCATCTGCTGCTCGCCCCCGGACAGCAGGCCCGCTTTGCGGTGCAGGCACTTGCCCAGCTCCGGGAGCATCTCGAGCAGCTCCTCCTCTCGGGAGCCGCCGCGGCCGGCCGCCAGCCGCAGGTGCTCGCGGACGGTCAGGCCAGGGAACAGCGCACGCCCCTCCGGGACGAGGGCGAGCCCCCGGCGGGCGAGGACGTGCGCCGGCGTACCGGCGACGTCCTCGCCCGACATTTGAATCGAGCCCGAGATCGGCCGGTTGAGTCCAGCGATCGTCTCGAGCGTCGTGGTCTTGCCGGCGCCGTTCGGGCCGAGCAGCGCAACCACCTCACGGGCACGCACCTTAAGGTTCAGGTCGCGCACGACCGGAATCCCCTGATGGCCGGCGACGACGTCCGCGAGGACCAGAGCGTGACCGGACGCGGTCGGGCTAGGCGGCGGCATGTTGCGCTCCCAGGTAAGCCTCGATCACACGCGGGTCCTCGCGGATCTCCGCAGGGGTACCGGTGGCGATCTGGCGGCCGAAGTCGAGCACCATGAGGTGGTCGCAGACACTCAGGACGAGGCCCATGTCGTGATCGATGAGGAACACGGTCACGCCGTGCTGCTCCGGCAGCGTCCGCAGGCGGCGCCCCAGCTCGAGGCTCTCCTCGGTGTCGAGCCCGGCAGCGGGCTCATCGAGCAGGACCAGCCGCGGTTGCCGGGCGAGGGCCCGGCCGACCCCGACGAGCTTGCGCTTGCCGAGCGAGATCTCGGAGGGATAGCGATCGACGACATCCTCGAGCCCGCACACCGAGATGGCCCAATCCACGCCGGTACGATCCGGCGCTCGGTGCGGTCCGAACAGGTCCCTGAGCGCCGAAGCGACGGTCACGTGCTCGCTGGCCACCAGCAGGTTCTCGTCGACCGTGAGATCGTCGAACAGCTCGACCGACTGGAAAGTCCGGGCCAGTCCGAGGCGCGCTCGCCGGTAGGGCCGCAACCGGCTGATCTCGCGGCCACCGAACACCACCTTTCCAGTCGCCTTCGTATAACCGGTCAGAGCGTCGACCATCGAGGTCTTGCCGGCGCCGTTGGGCCCGATCAAGCCGTGGACCGTGCCCTCGGCGACCTGAAGGTCCACGTCTGCCACGGCAACCACCCCGCCGTAGGTGACCCGCAGGCCGCGGACGTCGAGCAGCGGGCCGCCTGTCTGTGTGCTGTCTGTCATCTCTCCTCGTACCGCACGGATTGTCCGCCAGTGGCGTAACTGTACACAGTTCTCATAGCTGTGTCCAGCGTGCAAGATGGCCGCACGTTATGACTCTGTTAGCCCCCGGGGCCGGGATCCACGTGGTACGGGCGCCGGCCACCGAACACGCCGACCGCGGACGGCGCCGCACCCCCCATCAACGGTCGCCAGCCCGGTCCCTTCCCTTGCAGGAACGAGCTCCAAGCGCTCACCAGCGCCTCCGCCACCGGGTCGGCCCCGGTGGCGTGCCCGCCCAGGCGCTCACCGGCGTCACCGTCGCGCCAGGTACCGAACAGCAGCGGCACCTCGGCGGTGTGAGTGGCGCGCAGGCGCGGCCCCCCGCCCGGATGATCGAACCGGTAGCGGTAAACCGGCGCCCCGGCCGCCGCGCGCGCCTGGCACCACTCGGCGAGCGGCCCGGCGACCAGCGCCTCGGTGGCGATCGCCACGAGATCACCCCGATGGCGTCGCAGCACCTCACCCGGATCCTCGTCCGGGCAGAGGTGGGCGACGATGTCCGGCACGCGCCCGGGCGGCGGCGCCGGCCGCCACGGAGCGTCGAAGAAGAACGTGCCTTCGTCCGCGGTGTGGCCCGCCAGCACCTCGACGTCGGGACTCACGCCGGGCACCTCGAAGGCCGACGCCGGGAGGCTGGCCGCGTCGAGTGTCGGCAGCGCGCCGCCGCGCGTCCCCCGGTATTCCGGGCGGTCCAGCAACTCCTCGTGGAGCGCGACGATCCGGTCGGCTGGGAGCGACCGCAGATCGGCCAGGTCGCCCAGCGCCTCCGCCCATCGCTGCGCCACCGCGGCAGGCTGGATCAAGTCACCGAGCGGCGGCGACTGGAGAATGGCCCGCTGGAACAGACCGCGCGCCGCGGGCGCCGCCAGCAGGTCGATCGCGGACAACGCGCCCGCCGACTGGCCCGCAACGGTGACGCGAGTCGGATCGCCCCCAAACGCCGCGATGTTCTCTCGCACCCAGCTCAGAGCCGCGATCTGGTCGCGCAGCCCCCAGTTACCACCCCCGAGCCCAGAATGGCAAAGCCATCCGAGGCTGCCCAGCCGGTAGTTGACCGTCACCACGACCGCGTCGGCCTTCGCCGCGAGCCGCCCCCCGTGGTACAGGCTCGCGCCGGCGTGGCCGATCGCGAAGCCGCCGCCGTGCAGCCAGACCATCACCGGCCGGTCGCCCTCGAGCGAAGGCGCGAAGACGTTGAGGTTCAGGCAGTCCTCGCCGGTGGCCGGGATGGGCCCGTGGGTGAACCGGGCCGCGGCTCGGTCGGGTTGAGGAGCCGCCAGGCCATAGCGCGTCGCGTCGCGCAGGTCGCTCCATGGCATCGCCGGCACAGGCGGCGCGAAGCGCTCTGCCCGGGCGTAAGGCATGCCCAGGAACTCGAACCCGTCCGCGCCGCGCACACCTGCCAGCATCCCTGCGGCGGTGTCGACCGTAGGCCGCCCACGAACGGCCTGCCCGCCCACCACGTCAGCGCGCCGGAGCCGCCGCCTGGCTCGAGGCTGCCTCGGGATGCCCCTCGGCCCATGAGATGACCGGGTTGCGCAGCACGCCGACGCGCTCGATGTCGGCCTCGACCACGTCGCCAGGCCTCAGGTACAGCGAAGCGGCGTCGTCGCTGAAGCCGGCCACGCCGGACACGGTGCCGGTCGAGACGATGTCGCCCGGGCTGTAGCCCATGGCCGAGTAGTGGCTGATGATCTCCGGCACG
Source organism: uncultured Solirubrobacterales bacterium (assembly GCA_963834625.1). Taxonomy (GTDB): domain Bacteria; phylum Actinomycetota; class Thermoleophilia; order Solirubrobacterales; family Solirubrobacteraceae; genus Palsa-465. Next base: position 215,463 of record CAWICM010000005.1, read on the forward strand.
GTGACCGACATGCGGCTCATGTGCGAGCGCTGCCGGACCTCGCCGTTGACCCGCAGCTCCATGGAGAGCTCGTGGGGATCGCCCACTTCGTCCGGCGTGACGATCCACGGCCCGATCGGCACGAACGTGTCGATGCTCTTGGACAGGCAGAACACGCCCGACTTCATCTCCTCGCGCTGGATGTCGCGCGCGGTGATGTCGTTGAACACGATGTAGCCCGCGATGTAATCCTCGGCCTCCTCCGGCGAGAAGAACTTCCCGGCCTTCCCGATGATCACGGCCAGCTCGAGCTCATAATCGAGCTCGTTGGTCATCGCCTCCGGGTAGACGATCGGATCGTCGGGGCCGATGATCGCGTCGACGTTCTGAAAGAACACGATCCACGGGAGCACCGGGTGCGACCAGTTCACGCGCGTGGATTCCTCGTGGTGCTCGCGGAAGTTACCCGCGGTGTGGAAGAACTTCTTCGGGACGATTGGCGCCCGCAGGGTCACCTCGTCGAGCGGCGTGCTCCGCCCGGTCCGCTCGACTTCCCCCGAAAGCTCGAAGTAGCGGCGCATGTTGGGCACATCGAGCTCGAGGACCTGACCATCGACCAGCTGCCCGACGCGACCATCGTTGTAGGTCACCAGCTTCATCTCTGCTCCTTCAGGCGGATTCGGACGCGGCCCACACGATGCCGCTGCGCCAAGAGTATAGACAGAACAGCAAACTGTATGCAACTTTGGTGCTTGCCTACTCGCGACGGGCACTCGCGACCCGCCGGCGGGCGGACAGCGTCCTGGACGTGCCCAGGGCGGCGGCCCTGACGACTGGCGCCAGCCGCGCCGCCACCGCGTTGCCGGCGTTGGCCACCACGGACAACGCCGCGATTACCTCGCCCGCCGCGTCGGTGATCGGCGCAGCCACCGACATCGCGTCGTCGGTCACCTGTCGGTCTGAGATCGCCACGCCGTCCCGGCGGATCTGGGCCAGGATCCGCTCCAGCCGAGCCGGATCGGTGACCGTGTAGTCGGTGAAGCGCTGCAGGGGGGCGTCGAGCACCTCCCGCTGGACCGCCTCGGGCGCGTGGGCCAGCAACACCAGCCCGATGCCGGAAGCGTGGAGGGGAAACCGACCGCCGACGCGCGTGAGCACGCCGACCGCGCGGCGCCCCGCGATCCGCTCGATGTAGACGACGTCGTGGCCCTCACGCACGCCAAGCTGCGCGTTCTCGTGGGTGACTTCGTAGAGATCCTCGAGGAACGGCAGGGCGGCCTCGCGCAGGGGCACGCCGCGCGGCGCCAGCGAAGCGATCTCCCACAGGCGCAGGCCGATCCGGTAGGTCCCGTCCGTGTCGCGTTCCAGCGCGCCCGCGGCGCGCAGCTCGGCCACCAGCCGGTGGGATGTCGTGAGCGGCAGGCCGGCCCGCCGCGCGATCTCGGACAGGGTCAAGGTCGGCGCCGCCGATGTGAACGCCTCGAGCACGCCGAACGCACGCGCGGTGACCGACCGGTCGTCGGTTCGATCGCGCAGTCCTCCCATACCAGCGCATTTTGCCGGCTTCTTCCGCTCAACGGAAGGGACCATTGCGATTGTCTCGCCGCGGACCTAGGCTGGGTGTCGGGTGCGAGAGGTCCGAGCTTGACGACGCCGTTTCGCGAATGCCTGCAAGTGCCGGGCTCGTTTTCGATCGCGGTCGAGCTGGTTACCGCGCGCGGCGTGGTGACGGCCGAGCGCAGCCAGGCGCTCGTCAACAAGGCACGCACGCTGGCCGACGATCCGCGCATCGACGTGCTGTCGATCACCGACAATCCCGGCGGCCACGCGATGCTCGCGCCGGACACGCTGGGCACCGACCTGCTTTCGCGCGGGCAGGAGGTGATCATCCACCTGGCCTGCAAGGACTGGAACCGGAACGCCTTGGAGAGTCGAGGCTGGAAGCTCGCCTCCGAGGGGTTCGACAACGTCCTGTGCCTGTCCGGCGACTATCCGCTGGCCGGCTACGGCGGCACCGCGGCGCCGGTGTTCGACATCGACTCGGTTGGCCTGCTCAAGCTCTACAGCGATATGAACGACGGTCTGCACGTCGCCCGCTCAGACGAGCGCCTGGAGCGGACGAACTTCTTCCTGGGCTGCGTCGTCACCAACCACAAGCTGCACGAGCGCGAGGTCGTCCCGCAGTACCAGAAGCTGGCCAAGAAGGTGCGCACCGGCGCCCGCTTCGTGATCAACCAGATCGGCTACAACGCGCGCAAGGACGATGAGCTCCTTCGCTACGTCGCGCGCCAGGCTCTCCCCGTGCGCCCGCTGGCCAACGTGTTCCTGCTTTCACGGCCTGCGGCTCGCGCGTTTCACGCCGGCCGCATCCCCGGCGTCGTGGTCACCGACGAGCTGCTGGCCCTGGCCGAGCGCCACGGCGCCGCGGCCGACAACGGGCGCTCGTTCTTCGTCGATTTGGCCGCCAAGCAGCTGTCGGTGGCGCGCGGGCTTGGTTTCGCCGGCGCATACCTGGGCGGTCACGCCACGGCGGAGACGTTCTTCGAGATCCTCGACGGCGCCGCCTCCTACGCGGACGCAGACTGGCGCGAGCTATCCCGGGAGCTGCGCTTCGGCCGCGCCGGCGAGTTCTACCTGTTCGAGGCCGATCCGGACACCGGGCTGGCTTCGGACGAGCTGAGCCGGACCTACGTCGAGTCCCGGCGCAAGCGGCGCACCGACCTGCGCGTGCCTCTGTCCTACCGCTTCAGCCGGTTGGTTCACCAGACCGTGTTCGACGACGACGGGCCCCTGCACGACGCGGCGCGCTCGTTCTACGAGAAGGTCGACGCCGCGCCGCAGACCGTCCGTCGCGCCGCGCACCTCGCCGAGCAGGCGGCCAAGGTCCCGATGTTCAAATGCCGCGACTGCGGCGACTGCTCACTGCCTGACATCGCCTACGTGTGCCCGGAGTCGATCTGCGCCAAGAACCAGCGAAACGGCCCCTGCGGCGGGACGCGGGATGGGTTGTGCGAGGTCTATGACACGGAGTGCATCTGGTCGCAGGCCTACGAGCGACTAAAGGCCTACGGCGAGGACGAGGACATGCTGGAGAACCCGGTGGTGGTCAAGGACAACGCGCTGGCCCGCACCAGTGCCTGGGCCAACGCGCTGCTGGGGCGAGATCACCAGGCCAAGGCCGGCGAATTCAGTGGATAAGCAATAAAGCGAAGGAGCGAGACCATGGCGGCAAGCAACCTGCAGGAAGCCCTCGACGAATCGGGCAACATCGTCGAGCGGCTGCGGAACTCCCAGATCGGCGCGTACATCTATCCGGTCGTTCCCTACGAGTTCACGAACTGGCGCCGTGAGCAGCGCGCCTGGCGCGAGACCGCCGTCCTGTTCGACCAGACCCACCACATGGTGAACTTCTTCTTCAAGGGCCCCGACGCGCTGAAGATGGTGTCCGACATCGGCATCAACAGCGTGGCGAACTTCCCGGTGAACATGGCCAAGCAGTTCGTGCCGTGCACGCCGGCCGGCCACGTGATCGGAGACGGCATCCTCTTCCATCTCGACGAGGAGGAGTTCGTGTGGGTCGGGCGCAACCCGGCCGCCAACTGGCTCCAGTTCCACGCCGAGACGGGCGGCTACAAGCTCGAGTTCGATTACGACGACCGCTCGCCGTCCCGCCCGTACGGCAAGGAGGTCACCCGCCGGGTATGGCGCTTCCAGATCCAGGGCCCGAACGCCTGGCAGGTGATCGAGAAGCTCAACGGCGGGCCGGTCGAGCAGCTCAAGTTCTTCCGCCTGGCGCAGATGAACGTGGCCGGGCGCCAGGTGCGGACGTTGCGGCACGGCATGGCGGGTGAGCCCGGCCTCGAGCTTTGGGGCCCGTACGAGAACTACGACGAGGTGCGCGGCACGATCCTCGAGGCTGGCCAGGAGTTCGGCCTCGAGGCCTGCGGAGCCCGTGCCTATGCGTCGAACACGCTCGAGTCGGGCTGGATCCCCTCTCCGCTGCCCGCCATCTACACCGGCGAGGACCTGCGCGCCTACCGAGAGTGGCTCCCGGCAAACGGCTACGAAGCCGGCGCTTCGCTGTACGGCAGCTATGTCTCCGACAACATCGAGGACTACTACCTGAATCCGTGGGAGCTTGGCTACGGCCAGTTCGTCAAGTTCGACCACGACTTCATCGGTCGCGGGGCGCTCGAGCAGATCGAGGCCGACACGCAGCGCAAGAAGGTCACCCTGGCCTGGGAGGGCGAAGACGTGGCCAAGATCTTCGCTTCCATCCTCGACTCTGACGAGGAGCCCTATCAGTTCTTCGACCTGCCGATCGCCAACTACGGCGCCGCCGGCTACGACTCGGTGCTCGACCCCGACGGCAACTGCGTCGGGTATTCGATGTTCAGCGGCTACAGCGCCAACGAGAGGCGCGCATTGTCGCTGGCCACTGTCGACCCGGCGGTCGAGATCGGTAGCGAAGTGACGGTGGTGTGGGGCGAGCCGAACGGTGGCACCCGCAAGACGACCGTCGACCCGCACCGGCAGATCGAGGTCCGGGCACTGGTCAGCCCCGTGCCGTACTCCGAGCCGGCCCGTCTGTCCTACGCGGAGGGCTGGCGCACGACAGGGCGCTGAACTCGTGCAGGGTTTCGCGGGTCAGGCGACGTATCCGGCCAGGACCCGCGAACCCGGCCAGGGTCCCCCCGTCGGGGTCAGCTCGGCCAGGATCTCGACCGCCAGGACAAGCTGATCCGGCGCCAGCGTGAACGGGAGACGGAGGTTGCCCTCGAGGACCCCCGCGGCGGCGAAGCGCGGCCCCGGGGTGAGCTGCAGTCCCCGTCGGGCCGCCTCCAGGGCAAGGCTCGTGCTGACCGGGCCCGGCAGCTCGGTCCAGAGAAACAGCCCGCCGGCGGGCAATCGATAGCGCCAGTCGGGAAGTAGGTCGTCGATCGCGTGCGCCAGCGCGTCACGGCGCGTACGGATCAACTCGCGCCGTTCGGCCAGGATCTCGTCCAGGCGATCGAGCGCGTACGTGGCGACGAGTTGCTCGAACAGCGGGCTGGCCAGATCGCTCGCCGCCCGCACCCTGGCCATCCGGTGGATCAGCGCGGGATCGGCGCGAGCCCACCCGACCCGCAGGCCGCCCCACACCGACTTGCTGAGCGAGCCGATCGTGATCGTGCGCCGCCCCCCGAAGCTCGCCGCGGGCACCGGCAACCGCATGTCCTCGAGCGTCAGCTCGACAAACGTCTCGTCGATGACCGTGAGCGCGTCGGCCTGCTCGAGCGCGCGGATCGCCCGCCGCCGGTCGCCCGCGTCCATGACGAGGCCCGTCGGGTTGTGGAAGTCGGGCATGAGGTAGGCGAGCGCCGGCCGGTCTTCGCGCGCGGTCGCCTCGAGCGCGTCGAGGTTCCAGCCCTGGGCGGTGATCGGAACCGGCATCAGCCGCGCGCCGCCGGCGCGAAACGCGTCGAGCGCCGCCGGGTAGCTGGGCAGCTCGACCACCACCCGCCGTCCGCGCGGGAGCGCTGCCCGGATCGTCAGATCGAGGGCGTGGAGCGCTCCGTTCGTGACGAGGATCTGCTCCGGGCGGGTGGGCAGGCCGCGCCGATCGAACCGGGCCGCGATGGCCCGGCGCAGCGTGGGGACACCGAGCGGGTCGTAGCCATGATGGTCGAGCCAGCGGGGAAGCTCGCGCGCGGCGGCCGCGAACAGCTCCTCGAGCATGGCCGGCGCAGGCAGCGCGGCGATCCGCATGTCGAGGCCGGGGCCGCCCACGACCGCGTCCGGCGCAGAGCGGTGCCCGCCGGGCAGCGTCACCCAGCTGCCGGCGCCCTGCCGGCTCTCGATGTAGCCCTGCTCGCGCAGACGGTCGTAGGCGCCGGTCACGGTCGCGCGGCTCACCCCCAACGCGCCCGCCAGCGTGCGCTCGGCCGGCAGCCGGCTCTCCACGGCCACGCAACCTTCGAGGATCAGCGAGCGCAGCGCACCGGCCAGCCGTTCCCGCCCCGCGCCCTCCTGCCCCCACGGCCCGAGCAGGGACACGATGCGATGGGCCGGGGTGAGCGTCACACGCCACTTCTAGCAAATTGGCCTTTATGAGTACAGGCCAATTTTGTCATCCTGTAGGCATGCGACCACCGCGCGTGCGCCGGATCGCCCAGCTTTACGCGGGCCTCGTGCTCTACGGGCTCAGCGGCTCGATGCTGCTCCTGGCCGGGCTCGGCGTCGACCCGTGGGACGTCCTGCATCAGGGCCTGTCGCGGCGCCTCGGACTCGGCGTCGGCACGTGGGTGGTGATCGTGGGAGCCCTCGTCCTGCTCCTGTGGATCCCGCTGCGCCAGCGGCCGGGCTTTGGGACGTTGAGCAACGTGATCGTGGTCGGCGGGGTGATCGACATCGTGCTCGCCACCGTGTCCCCGGTGCACGGCCTCGCCCTGCAGCTGACCGTGATGTGCAGCGGCGTCGTGCTGAACGGGATCGCGACCGGTCTTTACATCGGCGCCGGGCTCGGCCCGGGCCCGCGCGACGGGCTGATGACCGGCCTGGCCGCCCGCGGCCACTCGATCCGGATCGTGCGCACGTGCATCGAGATCACCGTGCTGCTCACCGGCTGGCTGCTCGGCGGCACGGTCGGACTCGGCACGGTCGTGTACGCGCTCGGCATCGGCCCGATCGCGCACATCTCGATCCCGCTGCTGGCCATCAGAGTGTCAGCGGCCGAACCATCCACTCCAACCTGATCGCAACTATCACGCTGCCTCATGGTGCCGGCGTACTTACGCGCTGGTAGCGGGCGCGTAAATCCAACCCTTCACCGGCGCCGAGCCCTGAGCTGCCGGTTCTTCAGGCGGTTGCCACATGTCGCCATTTCGCACCAGCTCCCCTGCTGGTTGCGCGAGCGGTCGAAGAAGGCCCACTGACAGTCCGCGTTGGCGCACACCTTGAGGCGGCTCCAACTCCCGTCCTCCTGTGCCCGACGGGTGATCAGCAGCAGCTCGAACAAACCGTCGCCCAGATCCTCGTGCCGGGTGTTCTCGAGTTCGATCGCGCCGCTCTCTCCCACCCTCAGCCGCGCCCGGTGGGCGTCGCTCACCGCACGCAGAGGCGCGAGTCTGTCCTGGACGCCGCCGTCGCGGTCGCCGTCGCCGTCGCCGTCTCGTCGTAACAGCTGGCGCAGGCCCTCGCGAACCCCGCAGGCCAGCTCGAGCTCGGACAGGGTTGGCTGCGCGGCCGGGTCGAGCAGACGCGCTCGCACGAGCCAATCCCGCGCGGTATGCGGATCGGCCATCAGGTCGGTTCCGTCTTCGAGATCGCGCGTGTTGACGAAGCCCTGTACCAGCAACAGCGGCAATGGAGCGGGCTTCGCCTCGCTCCCGGGAAACCAGTTCGGCACCTCCGTCACTCGGTCCATTCTATCCGCTCGTGACCACCAAAGTGCCTTGACAGGTCATCGTGACCGGCGTAACATCCATGGGGGTCATGCCCATCTACAGCCATACCTCGATCGTGCTTCTCGCGAGGGGACGCGGAGATCACGTGGTTGCGGAGCGACCGCGAGTGCGCGACCATCTCGCGGCGCGCTGGCGGGCTCACCGGCTCGATCTTGCGCTCGCCGACGGGGTCTCGCCCGAGGCGAGCACCGCGCTGGCGCTACGGGCACAGCGGCTTACCGAACCCGACCGCCGCTGGTCGATCGCCGGCGCGCTGCGACGGATCGTCGGCGAGGCGGAGGCCGGCCGGTGCCGCCGTCGGGCGCTCGGCCGCGTCGCGCCGAACGCCCGGGCCGTGCAGGAGGCGCGCGAAGCACTCGCGCTGCTCGCCGACACGCTCGCCGACCCGGGGCCGGTGGCGGCGCACGGCGTGGCGCAAGCCTGGCTACTCGTCACCGACGGGACGGGACCGCTCTACAACCCGCACAGTCGCGTGTCCCTGTGGGCCCGCGCGGCGCAGGCCGCCAGCCAGCTGCGGCCCTGGGCCGCCTGACGATCGCGCGGGCGCGGGTGGATTACTCGGCGGTGGGCGGCGGATACACGTCGCGGACGTACTCGTCGACCTTGTGCGCCGGTAGCCGGGCGGAGATGGCCCAGTAGTAGACGATCAGGCTGAATATCCCCGAGGCGATGACGCCGCCCCACAGGCCGATGTCATCGGTGCCGCCCTGATCGAGGACGTGCTTGAAGAAACCGATGCCGCCGATGATCCCGCCGGCGCCGAAATCGCTCAGGTAGCTGATGATGCCCATGCCGATGATCCACCCGATGATCCACGGCGCCGCCTGCCAGTCCATGGCCGGGGCGCGCGGGTTGGCCTTGAACGCGTAGCTGAGGTAGATCAGCCCATACCCGAGCAGCAGGGCCACGACCAGCGTGCTGTAGGTCTGCCACCCCGAGAACAGGATCACCCAGCCGGCGCCGGCGAAGGCGAAGGGCGCGAGGATCTCCGCCGCCGGCAGCCGGTAGCTCCGCGGGAGGTCTGGTTTCTGCCGGCGCATCGCGCCGAGCGCGACTGGCGCTCCTGCGTACATGAACACGGAGGCGCTCGTGACGATGCCGACGAGCTTGGCCCAGCTCGGGAACGGGAGCAGGAAAAGGATCCCGACCAGCGTGGCAATGATCACGCCGAACACCGGAACCTTCGCCGCGTTCACGCGCTCGAAGGCGGTCGGCACGTAGCCGTTCTTGCTGAGGCCGTACGTCAGCCGTGCGGACGCCGTCTCGTACATCAGCCCGGTACCGCCCGGCGAGACCACGGCGTCGATCCTCAGCACCGTGGCCAGCCAGCCGATCCCCGCGATGCTGACGAGCGTGAAGAACGGACCGGCCGCGAGTTGTTTGGCTTCCGTGCTCGAGCTTGTGCCCAGTCCGAACCACCCGCCGTTGGCGTGCAGCACACTCGGGCTCAGCGCGCCAATGAAGGAGATCTGGATGAGGATGTAGATGGCTGAGCCGATGAGAATCGAGAGGATCACGGCGCGGGGTAGGTCGCGACCCGGGTTGGCCGACTCGCCGCCGAGCTGCACCGCCTGTTCGAAGCCCAGCAGCGAGAAGATGATTCCGGCCGGCAGCGTGAGCAGGATCGCCTTGATCGGGCTGTGCGGCGCGAAGAAGCCGCCGCCGGCGTGCCCGAAGTTCGACGCGTGGAAGTGCCCGATCAGCAGGACCAGGATCGTGATCACGGGAATGGCGACCTTCCAGGTCGTGATCGCGTTGTTGATCCTGGCGAACTGGCGGATGCCGTACATGTTGATGATCACGAACAGGAGCATCAGGATCCCGGCGGCCAGGTAGCCCCAGCCGTGCAAGGTCCCGCCGGCGCTGCCCGCGGCGGGGTCTACGTGGAAGAAGTTCCGGGCCCAGTGGGCGGTCGAGAGGTACTGGATCGCGGCCAGCACCTCGATCGGCGCCACGGTGGCCGCCTGCAGGTATGAGGCCCACCCGAACGTCGCGCCGGCGAAGCTGCCGAACGCGTAGTGCGGGAACCGACTGGTGCCGCCGCTGACCGGGAACAGCCCGCCCAGCTCGGCGTGGACCAGGGCCAGGACCAAGATGATCACCGAGCCGAGGACCCAGCCGATGATCGCCGACGGTCCCGCGAGCGTGGCGGCGCCCAGCGCTCCGAAGAGCCAGCCGGACCCGATGATCGATGTCTCGGATGCCCATAGGAGCCCGAGGAAACCAACTCCCCGGTCAAGCCCCTCTGACTCCAGTGCTAGGGCCGGCGCTTCGCCCGGCGGCGTAACTACGTTGGCCATGAACCCTCCTCGAGTCCCCGTTGATGCGCGGCGATCTTATCCCTCACCCGGCGCGCTGTCCATCGCGGCACATCCGGGTGCGGCCGTCAGGCCGCCGCGTTTGATGCGGGTGCTCGAGTCGGGCCTCCGGCCGCGCCTGTCCAGGCGCGGCCGGATACGGGGTCAGGCGGCGCGCAGACGGTTCAGCTCGTCGAAGTCTCGCCCGATCCTGGCCCGGATCTTCGACGTGCCCATCGGTACGCCGGTTTGCAGTTCCAGCGAGCGGCGCTGGGCATAGTCGAGCTCGGCCCAGATCCGCTTGGCATGGTTGATCCGGCGTTGGATTCGAGAGGCTTTCGTGATCATCTTGCTGGCTCCTTTCGAGCACCTTCGTGATTGGCCACGGAACCAGTCTGGGCTAAGCCAAGGGACGCGTCATCGGCAGTTTGCAGCCGATTCAGGCCCTCTCCGGCCTTAGTTTCGCGCGGGTACCCCTTAGCCGCGGATACGCCTCAACTGCGGGGTATCCGTCAGCTCGCCGGGGACTGTGGCCGGCGGCCCGGCGGCAACGCCGGGCTGTTGCCAGCCCCTGTCGCCGGCCCGGTGGCTAGGTCCCCGATCATGATTCCGTCGCGGATCTGAGCCATCAGGTCGCCCACGGCGCTCGGCGAATGCGGCAGCAGGATCGTGTTGGTCTTCGCCCCCTCGCCCAGCGCGCGGATCATGTCGGTGTACTGGGTCAGCGCGACCAGCGCCATCGCCTCGCGCGGGTCGAGGCCGTGCTGGGCGATGATCTCGAGCGACTCGTGCAGGCCCTCGGCGATGGCCTTGCGCTCGGCGGCCACCCCCTCGCCCTGCAGGCGCATGGTCTCCTTCTCGCCCTCGGCCTTCTTGACAGCCAGCGTCTTCTGGGCATCGCCCTGGGCGGCCGCGGCGATCTGGTTGCGCTGCGAGGCGTTGATGTTGTTCATCGCGTCCTTGACCCGCTGGTCGGGCTCGATGTTGGTGATCAGCGCCTTGACGATCTCGTAGCCGTACTCGGCCATCTGCCGGTGCAGGGTGTCCTGGATGTGCATGGCGATCGTGTCCGCGTCGGCGTAGGCCTCGTCCAGATCCATGCTCGGGATGTGCGAGCGGACCACGTCGAACGCGTAGGACTGGATCTGGACCTCGGGGCTGTCGAGCTTGAAGTAGGCGTCCTGGACCTGCTGCTCGCTCGGGCCGACCTTGTACTGCACGGCGAGCTTGACCTGGACGAACACGTTGTCCTTGGTCTTGGTCTCGATCTGGGAGTTGAGCTGCTCGACCTGCAGGCTCATCCGCCCGGCCACCCGCTCGACGAACGGCGTCTTGGTCTGGAGCCCGGGGCCCGCCACCCGCACGAACTTCCCGAACCGCTCGACGATCGCTCTCTCCTGCTGCTCGACGGTGAAGAAAAACAACGGCATCTCTGCCCCTTTCCAGGGTTCGGACTCAATTGCGCTGCCCCCGGCGCATGTCTTGGCTGGATCAAAGTTAAGCACCGCAACCCAGTGCGATCGAGGAGTACCTTGATCGCAGATGACTGAGGTCTCCAACCCGGCCGAATTCGTTGGCTCCGAGCCGGACGAACGGCTCCTGGGCGAGGACCTCGACAAGCTGCCGGCGGGGGTGGGCCGGCCAGCGAACGTGCTGCCCAGCCGGTCGCGCGGGCGGATCGTCGGCGCCGGGGCGACGCTCACCGCGGTCTCCCTCGTGGTCGGGGTATTGCTGGTCCTGGTCGGGACGGTCGAGACGATCTCGAGTGGCATCGACCTGTCCGGGGTGCTCGCGTTCGTCGTCGGGCTGGTCCTGGTCTCCACCCACTGGGGTTGGGTGCACGTGGCCGAGCTCACCGCCAACTCGGTGGAGGGCCGGAGCAACGCCGTGGTGCTGGACACCCGCCGGCAATGGCTGGCCGCGATCGAGCCCTACACGCGCTTCGAGGTCGGCACCGAGGTCCAGCACGACGGCTCGATCACGATCTACTCGGTACGCCACCGCCCGGTCCGCGCCGGCGAGGATCGCTTCACGTTCGTGCGCGAGGTCGAGCACAGCGAGGTCCACGCGGCCGACGAGCCGGCGGCCGCGGTCGCCGAGCGTGCCGAGACGCTCCGCCGCGAGGCGGCCCTCGCCACCGAGCGCGAGCGCGAGCGCTATGACATCGCCGACGAGGCCTATCGGACCGCGTTGAGCGGGCGTGCCGACGAGGAGCAGCGGCGCCTGGCCCAGCGCGCGGCCTCCGAGGCGCTCTCGGACCAGATCAACTCCAACCTGCGCGATCCGCCGCTGATCGAGTAGACGCCCGATGAGCGTCAGCACAGAGGCGACCCCGTTCGTCGGCCGAACGGCCTGGGCACGCAACCTCGCCGCCCCGGTCCGGAGCTTCCTGAGCACCGAGACCGGAGGGGCGTTCGTGATGCTCGGGGCGGCCATCGCCGCGCTGCTGTGGGCGAACTCTCCCTGGTGGCACTCCTACGAGTCGGCCTGGACGACGGAGCTCTCGGTCCGCATCGGCCACACCGGGCTCGCGGCTGACCTGCGCACCTGGGTCAACCAGGGGCTGATGACGCTGTTCTTCCTGGTCGTGGGGCTGGAGGCCAAGCGCCAGCTCGACCTCGGGGAACTGCGCGAGCGGCGCCGCCTCGCCATCCCCGTGTTCGCGGCGATGGGCGGAATCGCGGTGCCGATCCTGATCTACCTGGCCTTCAACGCCGGCCGAGCCGGGGGACACGGGTGGGGCGCCGCGATGTCGACCGACACCGCATTCGCGCTGGCCGCGGTGGCGCTGGTCACTCCACGGACGGCCACCCGCATCCGGGTGTTCCTGCTCACGCTGGCGGTGGTCGACGACCTGGCCGCCCTGGTCGTGATCGCCACCGTGTACACGACCCACGTCTCGGTGCTGGCGCTGAGTGTCGCGATTGCCCTGTTCGCGGTGCTCGTGGCGCTGCGCTTCGCGCCGTTCGGGCGGACGCCGATCTCGATCGGGATCGCGGTGGCGATCTGGGTGGCCATGTTCAAGTCGGGCATCGACCCGGTGATCTCCGGGCTGGCCATCGGCTTGGGCACGAGCGCCTACCCCCCGTCACGCGAAGACCTCGAGCGGGCCACCGCGCTGGCCGTCTCGTTCCGCGAGCAGCCCACGCCAGAACTGGCCCGCTCGGCGCAGCAGAGCTTTCAGTCGGCGATTTCGCCCAACGAACGGCTCCAGTACGAGCTGCACCCGTGGACCAGCTACGTGATCGTCCCGCTGTTCGCGCTGGCCAACGCGGGGATCCATGTCACCGGGAAGCTGATGAGCAGCGCGGTCTCCTCGCCGATCACGTGGGGGATCCTCCTCGGGTATATGTTCGGCAAGCCGATCGGCGTGTTCACCGGCTCCTGGATCGCCTCGCGTCCGGCCCTCCACGGGCCACGCTCGCCGATCAGCCCACCGGTGCTGTTGGCCGCGGGCGCGTGCGCGGGCATCGGCTTCACGGTCTCACTGCTCGTCTCGAGCCTGGCCTTCAGCGGCATGGCGCTCGACGAGGCGCGGCTGGGCGCGCTGACCAGTGTGGTGCTGGCTCCGATGTTGGCCTGGGCCATCACCAAGGGCATCGCGCGACTGCCGGAGTCGGTACGCGCGCGCCAGGTCGGCCGCACCGCCGAGGACATCCTCGATCTGGCGGTCGACGTCGATCCGGAGTACGACCACATCCGCGGACCGGACGACGCCCCGGTGACCCTGGTCGAGTACGGCGACTTCGAGTGCCCGTTTTGCGGGCAGGCCGAGAGCTCGATCCGCGAGCTGCTCGCCGCGCACGGCGACGATGTGCGTTACGTGTGGCGCCACCTGCCATTGACCGACGTCCACCCAACCGCCCAGCTCGCCGCCGAGGCGTCCGAGGCGGCCGCCGCCCAGGGACGGTTCTGGGACATGTACGACACCCTGCTCGCCAACCAGGAAGCGCTCGGCCCCCGCGACCTCGCCCGCTACGCCGGCGAGCTCGATCTCGACGTCGACCGCTTCCGCGAAGAGCTCCGCCGGCGCGACTACGCCGCCCGGGTCAGCGAGGACGTGGCCAGTGCCGACGAGAGCGGCGTATCCGGCACGCCGACGTTCTTCATCAATGGGCGACGCCACTACGGGGTCTACGACCTCGGCACCCTGACCGAGGCGGTGGGAGCCGCCAAGCGACGAGCCCGGCAGCTCTCCGCGATCACCGAGCCCGTAGCCGAGACCGCCGGCTGACCCGGCGGCTGACCCCGCCGGCTCCCGAGGCCACCGCGCCGCCATGACCCCGCCCGGCCCCGATAGTTGTGTGCGCAACTGTCTGCTACTCTTGATCCCATGGAACTTGGCCTCGCCACCTTCGCCGACCTGTCCTCGGGCGTCAGTCCGCAGGAGCGGATGCGCCAGCTGCTCGAGGAAGCCGAGCTCGCCGATCAGCTCGGCCTGGACGTGTTCGCCGTCGGCGAGCACCACCGCCCGGACTTCCTCGTCTCCTCGCCGGCGGTGGCGCTGGCCGCGATCGCCGCCCGCACGGAGCGGATCCGCCTCTCGAGTGCGGTCACCGTGCTGAGCTCCGATGACCCGGTACGCGTGTTCCAGCAGTTCGCCGAGCTCGATCTGATCTCCGGCGGGCGCGCCGAGATCATGGCCGGTCGCGGTTCGTTCATCGAGTCCTTCCCGCTGTTCGGCTACGACCTCGAAGACTACGACGAGCTGTTCGCCGAGAAGCTCGACCTGCTCCTGCATATCCGGGAGTCGTCCCGGGTGACCTGGTCGGGCAAGCATCGGGCGGCGCTGAACGACGCGATCGTCTGGCCCAGGCCCCTGCAGGATCCCCTCCCGGTGTGGGTGGCGGTGGGCGGCACCCCGCAGTCGGTGGTTCGCGCCGGCGCGCTCGGCCTGCCGTTGACCGTCGCGATCATCGGCGGCGAGCCCGAGCGATTCGCGCCGCTGGTCGATCTCTACCGCGAGGCCTTCGAGGCCGCCGGACACGATCCCGCCACCATGCGCGTGGGCATCAACACTCACGCGTTCGTCGGCGAGACCTCGGGGGATGCCGACGCGGCGTTCGCCGCTCCCTACCTGGCCATGATGAACCGCATCGGCCGCGAGCGCGGCTGGCCGCCGGCCGGGCGCCCCCAGTACGACGCCCTGCGCTCGCCACGCGGCGCGCTGGCGGTGGGCTCACCCGAGCAGGTCGCCGAGAAGCTCCTGTTCGAGCACGAGCTGTTCGGCCATCAGCGCTACCTCGCGCAGATGAGCGTGGGCGCGGTGGCGCACGCGGACGTAATGCGCTCGATCGAGCTGTTCGGCACGCGCGTGGCGCCCCTCGTCCGGGCAGAGGTCGACCGCCGCGCGTCCGGCGCCCGCGCCGCCTGACCTAAGCCGCGCTCCGCCGCGCTGTCGAGCTCCGCGAGACGGCCGGCGCCGCGACACGTACGGTTACGCGCCAGCGCCAACTTCAGATCACCTGGAGTGAACCGCGGTACCTAGCGCTGATCAACCGCCTTGATCGTGTGCACCCGCATGCCCTTACGCGACCGGCAACCCCCACCCACCACCGACACGTCGACCACGACCGGCGGCGCCTTCCGCATACCCCATACGAACGCCACCGCCCGATCCCGCCCCGAGAAACTCGACACTCGGCTACCCGTTCTGCGCGAGTGTCGCCAAACTTGGCCCAGAGCCGACTGAATATGAATTCACCCCGGGGAGGCAGGCGAGTGCGGCGAAACTCGGGGTCGGATCGCAAAACACGCCCGCAGTGTCCACCCGCAGCGCCCTCCCACCCGGAAAGCAACCCATTTGTTGCAGAAAAGAAGCGGTCTCGTGACCTCCGGGGCCGCCGAAAGGCATGATGCAGCCGAATGCGCGTAGCCCTGTTCGCCACCTGCCTGATCGATGCGCTGTTCCCCGACGCCGGCAAGGCGACGGTCCAAGTCCTGGAGCGGCTCGGCCAGCCCGTCGAGTTCCCGCTCGAGCAGACCTGTTGCGGACAGATGCACACGAACTCGGGCTACTTCGAGCCGAACCTGGTTCGCCGATACGTGGACACGTTCGAGCCCTACGACGCGATCGTGGCCCCCTCCGCGTCCTGCGTCGGCGCGATCCGCCACCAGCACGTGATGATCGCCCGCGACGCCGGCGACTACGCGCTCGCACAAAGAGCCCAGCAGACCGCGGATAAGACCTACGAGCTCGCGCAGTTCCTGATCGACGTCATGCACACCGACGACGTCGGGGCGTACTTCCCCCACCGGGTCACCTACCACCCGACCTGCCATTCGCTGCGGATGCTCCACGTCGGCGACCGCCCGTACCGCCTGCTCAAGAACGTCCGCGGCATCGAGCTAGTAGACCTCCCGCGCAACGACGAATGCTGCGGGTTCGGCGGCACGTTCTCGATCAAGAACCCCGACGTGTCGGCGGCCATGCTCGCCGACAAGATGGAAGCGGTGATCGAGACCACTGCCGAGGTCCTGTGCGCCGGCGACCGCTCGTGCCTGATGCACATCGGCGGGGGCCTCGAGCGGATCCGGGCAGGAGTCAGGACCCTGCATATCGCCGAGATCCTCGCCAGCACAGACGGCTACGCGGAACAGCCATGAGCAGCGGCGACATCATCTGGACCGACGACCCCCCGTTCCCGCAGAACGCGAAGCAGGCCGTCGGTGACTCCCAGCTGCGCCGCAACGTCCGCAAGGCCACGGCGACGATCAGGGAACGTCGAGCCGGCATGGTCGCCGAGACGCCCGACTGGCAGGAGCTCCGTCACGCCGGCGCCGCGATCAAGGACGACGTCCTGCACCACCTCGACGGCTACCTCACCCAATTCGAGCAGAACGCCACCGCAAACGGAGCGAGCGTCCACTGGGCCAACGACGCCACCGAAGCCAACGCGATCGTCACGAACCTCATCAAACAGACCGGCCAGACCGAGGCGATCAAGGTCAAGTCGATGGCGACCCAGGAGATCGGCCTCGTCGACGCCCTCGCCCAAGAAGACATCACGGCCCACGAAACCGACCTGGCCGAGCTGATCATCCAGCTCTCACACGACAAGCCGAGCCACATAGTGGTGCCGGCCCTGCACCGCAATCGGGCCGAGATCCGGCGCATCTTCCTCGACCACATGCCGGATGCCCCCAAGGACCTCACCGACGACCCCCACGCCCTGGCCGAGTCCGCCCGCCTCCACCTCAGACGGCTGTTCCTGAAGGCGAAAACAGCGATCAGCGGCGCCAACTTCGCCATCGCCGAGACCGGCGGCCTGCTCGTGGCGGAGTCCGAGGGCAACGGCCGCATGTGCCTGACCCTGCCGGAGACGCTGATCAGCGTCGTCGGAATCGAGAAGCTGATCCCCACGTTCAGAGACCTCGAGGTGTTCCTCCAGCTCCTTCCCCGCTCCGCCACCGGCGAGCGGATGAACCCGTACAACTCGATCTGGACCGGGGTGGCCAACAACGACGGCCCCCAAGACGTTCATATCGTCCTGCTCGACAACGGCCGGACCCGAGCCCTGAAAGATCAGGTCGGGCGGCAAGCCCTCAGGTGCATCCGCTGCGCCGCCTGCCTGAACGTCTGCCCGGTGTACGAGCGAACCGGCGGCCACGCCTACGGCGCGACCTACCCGGGCCCGATCGGCGCGATCCTCACCCCGCTCCTCGTCGGAGTCGAGCACGCTCCCCAGCTGCCGTTCGCCTCCAGTCTGTGCGGCGCTTGCTACGAGGTGTGCCCGGTCGAGATCGATATCCCCACCGTGCTCGTCAAGCTCAGACGCGACGCGGTCAAGGCGAAGCCTCACAAGGCCGAGGACGCGATCTTCCAAGCCGCGGCCAGCGCGATGAGCGGTCGCCGGCGCTGGTCCGCAGCACTCAAATCAGCCAGGCTGATGCGCCTGATCCGACACGGCGCGCCACCGCCGCTCAGCAGATGGACCCGCACGCGCGACCTACCCGCTCCCCCAGCCGAGCCGTTTCGTGAGTGGTGGAGCAAACGACACAGATGAGCGCTCGTGAGGAGATTCTCACCAGAGTCAGGACCGCAATCGCGGGCGCGTCCGACAACACCATTCCCCGCGAGTACCGCACCACGAGCAGCGACGGCCTGGACACCTTCCTCGACCGGCTGGCCCACTACGAGGCAATCACCCACGTCGTCGACCTGGCCGAACTCGAGGACACGATCAAGGCCACCCTGCACAACCGCAAGCGCGTCGTCGTCCCCGACGCGTGGACGACCGCCGTCCCGGACCCGCTGACCGACGACCCGCCACTGTCCCACGACGAACTCGATGCCGCCGACGGTGTTCTCACCACGTGCGCCGTGGCCATCGCCCAAACGGGCACGATCGTCCTCGACGGCGGCCGCGGCATGGGCCGGCGCGCCCTCACCCTCCTTCCCGACTACCACCTGTGCGTGGTCAGAGCCGAGCAGATCGTCCCGTCCGTCCCCGAGGCGATCGCTCTCCTGAAACAACACCCAACACGCCCCATCACCTTCATCTCCGGCCCCTCCGCCACCGTCGACATCGAGATGACGAGAGTCCGCGGCGTGCACGGACCGCGCAACCTCGAGGTGATCGTGGCGACCACCGCACAAAGCGATCAACGCACATAGACTCGGGCGGTGCGCACCCAAGTAGGCATCGTCGGCGCCGGACCCGCCGGGCTCACGCTGGCCATGCTGCTGCAGCGCGACGGCATCGACTGCGTCGTGCTCGAGGCGCGCGACCGGGCGTACGTGGAAAAGCGCGTCCGGGCCGGCCTGCTGGAGCAGAACACGGTCGACCTGCTGCGCGAGCTGAACGTGGGCGAGCGGCTCGATCGCGAGGGGCTCGAGCACAGCGGCGTGTACCTGCGCTACCGCGGTGAGAATCATCACGTGGACATGGCCGACCTGACGGAACGGCACATCACGATCTACGGGCAGCAGGAAGTGGTCAAGGACCTGACGATCGCCCTGCTCGAGAAAGGCGTCGCGGTCCACTTCGAGGTCGGAAACGTCGCGCTCCACGACATCGAATCCGACACGCCCCGGATCACCTATGAGCACGACGGGCAGAGCCACGAGCTCACGTGCGACGCGATCGCGGGGTGCGACGGCTTCCACGGGGTCAGCCGGCCGATCATCGCCGAGCACCTCACCGAGTACGACTACACGTATCCGTTCGGCTGGCTGGGCATCCTGGCCGAGGCTCCGCCAGCCACCGAAGAGCTGATCTACGCCTTTCACGAGAACGGGTTCGCGCTGCACTCGATGCGCTCCCAGACGATCAGCCGGCTCTACCTGCAGGTCCCGGCCGACGAGGACATCGAGAACTGGCCCGACGATCGGATCTGGGACGAGCTCCGCACCCGGCTGGGCGAGGTCAACGAGGGCAACATCTTCGAGAAGGGCATCACTCCGATGCGCTCCTACGTGGCCGAGCCGATGCAGCACGGCCGCATGTACCTGGCCGGAGACTCCGCGCACATCGTGCCGCCCACCGGGGCCAAGGGCCTGAACCTCGCCGTCAACGATGTCCGCCTGCTGGCTCCCGGCCTGACCGAACTGGTCAAGGACAACAAAGCCGAGCGCCTGGACGGCTACACCACGGCCGCCCTGCGCCGGGTGTGGCGCGCCCAGGACTTCTCGAACTACATGACCCAGATGCTCCACGATCTAGGTGGGGGCCCGTTCCAGCAGCAGCTTCAGCTGGCCAGGCTCGAGTACATCGCGCACTCCGAGGCCGCGGCTCGCAGCCTCGCCGAGAACTACGTCGGCCTTCCGGCCGAGCCCGAGTTCTAGAAGGCCCATGGCGACGGTCGCCTACACGAGGGGCCTCCACGAGCTGGGCGACGGCCTCTACGCCTATCTGCAGCCCGACGGCGGCTGGGGCTGGAGCAACGCCGGCCTGATCACGGCCCAGGGGACGTCGCTGCTCGTCGACACGTTGTTCGACCCCCACCTCACGAAGACCATGCTCCAGACGATGGAGCCCATCACCGAGCAGCACCCGATCGGCCAGGCGTTCAACACCCACGGCAACGGCGACCACTGGTACGGCAACGACCTGCTGCCCGACAACATCCCGATCGTGGCCACCGCGGGTGCGGTCGAGGTCATGCGCGCCTCGCCTCCGCAAGCCGTGCACATGCTGTTCAACGAGGTCGACCTGGGCCCGGAGTTCGAGTCCTTCGCCCGGAACAGGATGCGCAGGTTCGACTTCGCCGCAGTCAGCGAACGACTGCCGACGATGACGTTCGAACAGCAACACAACCTCACCGTCGGCAACCGCACCATCCACCTGATCGAACTAGGGCCGGCGCACACGAACGGAGACGCGATCGCCTACGCCCCCGACGCGAACGCCGTGTTCACCGGCGACATCCTGTTCATCGAGGGCACCCCGCTGATGTGGGCCGGCCCGATCTCCAACTGGATCGCCGCGTGCGACCGGATCATCGAACTGAACGCCACCACGATCATCCCCGGCCACGGACCGGTCACCGACAACGCGGGCGTGAGAGACGTTCAGCGCTACCTGACCTACATACGAGACGAGGCGAAGCAACGCTTCGACGCCGGCATGGACGACGAGGCGGCCGCCGACGACATCGACATCGCCGACTTCCGCGACTGGGGCGATCCCGAGCGGATGGCCGCTAACGTGGCCAACCTCTACCGGGAGTTCGATCCAAACCTCCCCCCGCTCTCACCACCGGAGCTATTCGTGAAGATGGCCAGGTGGAGCGCGCGCCACTCATAATCGGGGGACCCATCAGCACAGAAAGGTGATCCATGGCGAGCGGAGCGGTACAGGCGAGCAACAGGACGATCGCGCGAAGTGCGGCCAACGCGGCCGACCGGTTCGCCGACCGCGTGGCCGTCCGGTCCAAGCAGGGCGAGGAATGGCAGGACCGCACCTTCGTCGAGGTCTCAGAGATCGTCGACGAGATCGCACTCGGGCTGATCGCGCTGGGGCTCGAGCCCGGCGACCGGATCAGCCTGCTCTGCGACACCCGCCCGGAATGGACGTACTCGAGCCTGGCCATCTCCCGGGCCGGCGGCGTGGTCGTCCCGGTCTATTCGACCAACTCCCCCGATGAATGCGAATGGGTGGTCGGGAACTCGGACGCGCGCATCGTGATCTGCGAGGACGCGGGCCAGGCGGCCAAGATCGAGCAGGTCCGCGACAAGCTCGAACATCTCGAGCACGTCGTGGTGATCGCAGACGCCGAGAACGAGACCGAAAACGCCCACACCCTCGACGACCTCCGCGAGCGCGGCCGAAATGCCGACCGCGCCGAGCTCGAACGCCGCTGCGAGGCGGTCTCGCCCGAGGATCCCTACACGATTATCTACACCTCGGGGACTACCGGCCGGCCCAAGGGTGTCGTGCTCAGCCACGGCAACTGCGCCTCGGTCGGGGTGATGGTCGAAGAGATCGAGTTCATCAACGAGGGCGAGCTGACCTACCTGTACCTGCCCCTCGCGCACGCCTTCGCACTGACCGTCCAGCTCGCCTCCTTCGATGTCGGCAGCGGGATCGTCTACTTCGGCGGCGATCCCCAGCAGATCGTCCCCGAGCTCATGCAGGTGAAGGCGACCTACATGCCCTCGGTCCCGCGGATCTTCGAGAAGATCTATGCGCTCGCGCAGTCCATGGCTGAGGACCCGGAGCAGCTGAAGAGTGCCGTGGAGCTTGGAGTCAAGGTCCAAAGCATGCGCCAGCGCGGCGAAAAAATCCCCGAAGAGCTGGGCGCCCCCTACGACCGGGCCGAAGAGGCGCTGTACGGCAAGGTCCGCGGCCTGTTCGGCAACAGCCTGACCAAGGCCGTGTCCGGCGCCGCGCCGATCGCCAAGGAGATCCTTCAGTTCTTCTACGCGTGTGGCGTGCCCGTGCTCGAGGGCTGGGGCATGACCGAGACGACCGCGGTCGGCTCGGTCAACACGCTCGAGAACCTCAAGTTCGGCACGGTCGGCCGCGCCATGCCCGGAGTCGAGTTCAAGATCGCCGACGACGGCGAGATCCTCACCAAGGGCCCGAACGTGTTCCGCGAGTACTGGCGCAACCCGGAGGCCACCAAGGAGACGTTCACCGAGGACGGCTGGCTGATGACCGGCGACCTCGGGTCGCTCGACGAGGAGGGCTACCTGTCGATCACCGGTCGCAAGAAGGACATCATCATCACGGCCGGCGGCAAGAACCTGACCCCGTCGAACATCGAGAACGACCTCAAGCAGTGCCGCTACATCTCACAGGCCGTCATGTACGGCGACCGCCGCCCCTACCCGGTAGCGCTGATCACGCTCGACCCCGAAGAGATCGTCCCGTGGGCCAAGGAACGCGGGCTGCCCGAGGACATGGCAGAACTCGTCGAACAAGACGAGGTCCGCGAGATGGTCCAGAAGGAGCTCGATCGCGCCAACGCGAACTACGCCCGGGTCGAGCAGGTCAAGAAGTTCGCGCTGCTCGACCACGACCTCACGCAGGAGTCCGGCGAGCTGACCCCGACGCTCAAGCTCAAGCGAAACGTGGTCAGCGAGCGCTACCAGGACGTGTTCGAAGCGCTCTACAGCGAATAGTGCGACAGCTCACCGCGCTAGACCAGCAGTTCCTGGCGGCTCCAGAGCCTGATCGCCGAGCGCCTGTCGCTGGCGGCCCCGTTTCGGTGGCGGCTGGCGACCGTCCCGTTCAACCTGGACTACGGCTACAGGATCTGTGGTCGTTCATCGGCTGGCTCGGCGAGGCGCTCGAGGAGCTCAGGCCTCCGACGACACCGCACGCCAAACCCAAGCGCGCCAAGATGAGCGCCGATGGCTGAGCAGTTCTGCGACGTCGGCGGGGACATCACGCTGTGCTACGAGCGTTTCGGCAGCCAGTCCGATCCGCCCATCCTGCTGATCATGGGTCTTGGGACCCAGATGATCGGCTGGCCCGACGAGTTCTGCGGCCTCCTCGCCGACCGCGGCTTTCAGGTCATCCGCTTCGACAACCGGGACATCGGCCGCTCCACCTGGACAAAAGGCGCCCCGCCCACCCCCCGGCAGCTGATCACCCGCAAGATCGACCCGGTGCTCTACAGGCTGAGCGACATGGCGGCCGACGCGGCCGGGCTTCTCAAGGAGCTGAACCTCGCGCCCGCGCACGTGGTTGGCGCCTCGATGGGCGGCATGATCGCCCAGACGCTCGCGGCCCAACATCCCGACGCCACCAGGTCGCTGGTCTCGATCATGTCCAACACCGGCAACCGCTGGAAGGGCCAGCCGGCCTTCGGGATCTACCGCTACCTGCTGCGCAGGGCACCTGAGGACCGCGAGGGCTACATCGAGTACAACACGAAGGTGTTCGAGGCGATCGGCTCTCGTGGGCTGCCGTTCGACAAAGACCGTGTGCGCGACATGGTGGCGCGCAGCTACGACCGTGGCCGCGACCCGGCCGGCCCGGGCCGTCAGCTCGGCGCGATCATCGCCTCTGGTGACCGCACGACCGAGCTGCAAACCATCCGCGTCCCGACCTTGGTCGTCCATGGATCCGACGACCGGATGGTGGCGCGCTCGGGCGGCGCGGCGACCGCCGAGGCCATCCCCGGCGCCAGGCTGATGATCGTCGAAGGGATGGGGCACGACCTCCCCGAGGCCGCATGGCCCCAACTCGTCGAGGGAATCGCGGCCCACGCCCAGGCCGCGGACCGAACCGCCTCGGGCGCACCGCTCAGCGCCTCTTGACCCCGGCCGGCGACGCCGAGCACGTCCGTTTGCGCGATGGGTCCAGCGTGGTCATCCGGCCGATCGAAGCCGACGACCGCGACCATCTGCGCGCGGGCTTTGACCAGCTGTCCGAGCAAAGCCGGTACATGCGCTTTCAGGCGCCCTTGGCGTCGCTCTCAGATCAGCAGCTCGCCTACCTGACCGATATCGACCACCACGACCACGAGGCCTTGCTGGCGCTCGACCCGAGCTCCGATGACGTGGTCGGCGTGGCGCGGTTCGTGCGGATCAACGATGGCGTCGCCGAGTGCGCGGTGGTCGTGGCCGACGAGTGGCAGGGGCGCGGGGTGGCCACCGAGCTGCTCGATCGCCTCGTCGCGCGGGCCCGGGAGGAGGACGTGGACCGGTTCACCGCGCTTGTCCTGGCTGAGAACGCCGAGGCCCTGCGGCTGCTCGAGCGTCTCGGAGACACCGTTCAGAGTCGGGTCGGCTCGCAGGTCGAGCTCGACATCGAGCTGCCCGTGCCCCCCGAGCGCAGCCCGCACATCAAGCTAGTCCTCCAGACCGCCGCCCGCGGGCTGGTCGTTCCCGCGATCAGCATGTGGCGCCAGGTGGCGGATTTCGCCCACCACGCACGCCGCCGGGCCGAAGCGACTCCCGAGCCGGCCAACGTGATCGTTGCCCACGCCCACTCCGCGGGCGGCACCGCACCGGCCCTCGCCGTGGCCGCCGGACTGGCCGCTGCCCGGGGCGCCCATGTGCACCTGGTCGAGACCTACTGGCCGGTGCTGTCGGACCGCGCGGACATCGACCGCCGCCTCGCGGCAGCGGCCGAGGACCTGCGCGAGCAGGGAGTCGGAGTCAGCACGCACCTGATCGGGGGCGACGCGGTTGACGCGGTGATCGACGTGGCTGAGCAGACAGACGCCGCGCTGATCGTGATCGATCCACGGGCATCGAGTCCGGTCACGCCGTGGCGCGCGTACTCACTACCCGCTCGGGTGTGCGCACGCGCGCCGTGTGACGTGTTGCTCGCCAGATGAGAGCCGTTAGGCGGCTTCGCTGAGGCCTTCGAGCTCGCCCGACCGAGCCAGCCGCCGGAGACCCTGCTCCTCGAGCTGACGGGCCCGCTCGGCGGTGATGCCGAGCTCGCTGCCCGCCTGACGGAGGGTGCGAGGCTCCTCGCCGGCCAGGCCGAAGCGCAGCCGGATGACGCTCTGCTCGGCGGCCGGCAGACGCTGCACCGCCTCATTCACGCGCTGGTCACGTTCGGTCACGGCCACCTCTTCGAGCGGCTCGGGCCGATCGCTCGCCAGGAGGTCACCCAGCGCCGTCTCGCCGTCCTCGCTGACCGGCTGATCGAGGCTGGTCATCGCCCGGCTCAGCTCGCGCAGCTCAGCGATCTCCTCGAGGGGGATCTCGGAAACCGCCGCGATCTCCTCGTCGGTCGGCTCACGCCCCAGCTTGGTGCTGAGCTCGCCTTCGATCTTGCGCACCTTGACCTGTCGCTGGGACACGTGCACCGGAACCCGGATCGTCCGTCCATGGTTCTGGAGCCCGCGCTGAATGGCCTGGCGGATCCACAGCGTCCCGTACGTCGAGAACTTGAACCCGCGCCGCCAGTCGAACTTCTCGACGGCCCGGATCAGGCCCAGCATGCCCTCCTGGACCAGGTCCTCCATCGGGAGGCCGTGGCCCTGGTAGCGCCGCGCCTGGGAGACGACCAGCCGGAGGTTGGCGTTGATCATGCGCTCCTTGGCCTCGAGGTCACCCCGCTCGATCCGCTTGGCCAGTTCGATCTCCTCCGCTGCGGTCAGCAGCGGATGGAGGCGAGCCCGCCGGAGGAACAGCTCGAGCGATTCGACGACCCCGCCGCTACGCTCATCTTCGGTAGTCGCACGCAGCTCGACCCCGGTGTCCCCAAGGGCACCGGCATGCGTACGACCCCGACGGTTCTGTCGCCGGTTGCCGGTGCCGGCGCGCTTCGCGCCACCGGTCCGTACACGCCGGGCGGTTTCGTGCTTAGCGGCCCGCGTCGAGGCGCTGGGCCGGCGATCTACTTCAAAATCTTCCAATTCAATCCTCGTGTCATCCATAGTTCGATACAGATCGAATTATAGCATTTGTTCGACGTTTGTCGAACCAATGGCTCCGACGTCGATCCAGCGCCGGGGCTCGATACATAGGGACTCCAAAGGCGGCCGATTGTTTCTCGGGAACCGCCGGTTCTTCTGGATTCCTTACCTTCTGGGCTCGACGAGCGGTGGCACGGCCATGCGCGGGCAGTTGCTCGAACGGGACGAGCACGCGGGTGGAAGTCGGGTACAGGAGCGTTCGCCACTCGCTTTCATGATCGAGATACCTGTCCGCTGGGAGCACGTCACATGCCCCGCCTCATCGAATGTCCGAGACTGCCCACGGATCGGAAGCCCAAACCTCCACGGATGTTCGAGCGTTTCCCGCTCGCGGGCGTGGGTAGCGCTTGATCTCGATGAGTGTTGATGCCCTCGCCCAGGAGGCTCGCGACGCGTTCGAGAGCTACGCCGAGCCCCGGGAACGTCCCCCGTTTCGCACCTACGCGGCGCTGGCCACGGTGTTCAACACCGCCTTCACCGGCGCGCTGCTGGCCGCACGGCGCTCCGGACGCCTACCCGAGCGGATCGAGACCCGCGACCTCCTCCTGATCGGCACGGCCAGCCACAAGCTCTCGCGCCTGGTGGCCAAGGACAAGATCACCACCTTCCTGCGCGCTCCGTTCACCGAATACCAGGGCCGGGGCGGTCCGGCCGAGGTCGAGGAGCGGGCCCGGGGCGGGGAGGTGCGCGGAGCCATCGGAGAGCTCCTGATCTGTCCGTATTGCCTGGGCCTGTGGGCGGCCGGCGGCTTCCACGTCGGGCTGCTGTTCGCGCCCCGTACCACCCGCGTCGTCGCCTCTACGCTGACCGCGCTGACCATGTCGGACTTCCTCCAGATCGCCTACAAGGCGGCGGAGGACCGCGGGCTCGGCGGGTCCTAACCAAAAGTCCCGGGCGCGCGAGGGCCGCAGCAGGATGCGGTTACCACGCCGATGCCTAAGCTCTGCACCCATGCGTTACGTCATCGTGGGTGCCGGCATCCTCGGGCTGGCCACGGGCCGGGAGATCACCCGAACCAGCGCGGACGCCGACGTCCTCGTGCTCGAGAAGGAGCCGAAGATCGCCACCCACCAGACCGCCCACAACAGCGGCGTGGTGCATGCCGGCATCTACTACGCCCCAGGATCGCTGAAGGCCAGGCTGTGCCGGCGCGGCCTCGGTCTCCTGCGCGACTTCTGCGCCGCGAACGACCTGCCCTACGACGCCTGCGGCAAGGTCGTGGTCGCGACCGAGGAGCCTGAGGTCGAACCGCTGAAACGGCTGGCCGAGCGCGCCACCGCCAACGGGGTGCCCGGGCTGAGATGGCTCGAGGCCGGGGAGCTGACCACGGTCGAGCCCAACGTGCGCGGCGTGGCCGGACTGCACTCGCCCGAGACCGCGATCGCCGACTTCGCGGCGGTGGCGCGGACCTTCGCGGCACAGATAACCGCGGCCGGCGGCGAGGTCCGTACCGGCGCCGGGGTCGCGCGCATCAACCAGGACGCCACGGTCACGCTGACCGACGGCTCGCACCTGAACGCCGACCGGGTGATCGTGTGCGCGGGGCTTCAGGCCGACCGGGTGGCGATCGCGTCCGGCGAGCCGGCGGAGCCACGCATCGTCCCGTTTCGCGGCGAGTACTGGCGGCTCCGCCCGGAGCGGGCCCACCTGGTTCGGGGTCTCATCTATCCGGTGCCCGATCCGGCCCTGCCCTTCCTGGGCGTCCACCTCACCCGCAAGATCGACGGCTCGGTGCTGCTCGGGCCGAACGCGATCCTGGCCACGGCGCGCGACGCCTACGAGCGCCGGCGGTTCGACGCGCGGGACGTTTACGACGCGATCAGCTGGCCCGGGACGCTGCGGATGCTGCGCCGCCACTGGCGCGCCGGCGTCGGGGAGCTCGTGCGTTCGGCCTCCAAGCGCCAGTTCGTGCGCGAGGTGGCCCGCTACGTCCCGGCCGTCGGTCCGCAGGACGTCCTCCCCGCCCCGGCCGGCGTCCGAGCCCAGGCCATCGACCGCGACGGGTCGCTGGTCGACGACTTCCGCCTCGGCGTGCACGGCCGGGTGGCCTGGGTGCGCAACGCCCCCTCCCCGGCCGCGACCTCCTGCCTGGCCATCGCGGAGGAGCTCCTGTCCCGCGCCGGCGTCGGCTGACCGACCCACCGCGCCCGTAGTTCTCCACAGCCACCCCGGAGAACTACCGCTAAGGGTTTCGGACAACTACGTCGATACAAGAGCATGCTCTCTAGTCGCGAAGCGGTGTCGCGGGTCAGCCACGAACTACGCACCCCGTTGCACGCGATCCTGGGCTTCGGTCAGCTGCTGGCTCTCGACTCCCTCAGCGACTCCCAGCGCGACAGCGTGGAGCAGATCATCGCCGGCGGACGTCACCTGCTCACCCTGATCGAGGACCTGCTCGACATCTCTCGAGTGGGCGAGCTGTCACATGATGCGGTCGAGGTCGGCGAGGAGATCGCCCATGTGGCTGCGCTGTGCCGGCCCCTCGCCGCCGAGCGATCGCTCACCGTGAACGTGGAGCTTCCCGAGGAGCCGCTCACGATGCTGGCCGACCGCCGGCGCCTCAAGCAGATCCTGCTCAACCTGATCTCGAACGCGATCAAGTACAACCGCCACGGCGGCCGCCTGACCCTGCGCGCCGACACGGACCCCGACCACCAGGTGCGGATCGAGGTGATCGACACCGGCCGGGGCATGACCGAGGACGAGCTCGCCCGCGTTTTCACGCCCTTCGAGCGGCTCGATGCCGCGCGGCGGGGAATCGAGGGCAACGGACTCGGGCTCGCGGTCTCCAAGGCGCTGGCCGAGGCGATGGGCGGGGCGATCGAGGTCGCCTCGACGCCCGGCCAAGGCTCGGCCTTCACCCTTCGGCTGCCACTAATGACCGGGCAGGTGGAAGATGTCGAGCGTGCCGCTCGTCGCGTGATCGTTGGCGTTGCCGACTGGGACGATGACCCGGCCGCGGACCACGACCGGGCTGCTCATGGCAGCTTCAGACCCGCCGGCGTGGCGGGGGCCTGAGCCACACCGGGAGCCGTGAGCTTGTCGGCCACGGCGCCGGCCGACTGAATCGCCTGGGTGGCCACGGGGCCAACCGGAGCCGGGGCCTGCTGGGTGACCGGGGTGATCGTCTTGACGATCTGGTCGACGACCGTCGGCTTCGGCGCGGGCCTGGGCGCGGGCCGCGGCGAGGGCGCAGAAGGAGCCGATCCGCTTGGAGCGGACCCCGTCGGAGCGTGGGCCGATCCCCCGCCGCCAAGGATCGGCGCGACGCCATCGGACCCGCCCGCCCCCAGCGCGCCACCGGTCTGGCCCAGCCCGCGCGACACCGGAATCACGCCGGCACGCCCCGCGCCGCCGCGCCCGCCCACCCGGATCGCGGCACCGGCGCGCTTGGCGCCGGAACGCAGCGACCCGACGCCGAGCGCCGCCGCCGGGATCGAAGGCAGCGCGCGCGCCGCCGCGCTGGCATGACCACGCGCCCCCGCGCCGCTGGAGGCGACGGGGCTCGGCACGGCCGGCCCGGCGAAGATCTGGCCGAGGACGCCGACCTGGCTGAACCCGCCGCCGAGGGCCAGCACGACCAGGGCGGCAAGCATCGCGGACGGGACGATCAGGGCAACGCTCGAGGCGCCGTAGAGCTGGCGCCTCCAGGCCCGGGCAAGGCTCATGGCGGTGATGGTACCCCTCACCCTGACAGCCGCGACGCACTTAGCCCCACCTCAACCGCGTCAGGCCCCCGTGCCCGCGGGTACGATCCCCGCCGGGTCTCCCAAACCCGAAACGTCCTTCTATGCAGCGTCTTTCCATCGCCCGCTCGCTGCGCCTGGCGCTTGTCGTCCTGACGGTCGCGCTTGCCCTGGTCGCCGCACTGGGGATCGCGAGCCTCTACAACGCTCGCCAACGCTACGAAAACCGCCTTACCGCAACGTCCGATCTCGCCACCGCCGGAGCGAACCTCGCCGGTGCCGGCATCGCCGAGGAGGAGGTCCTGCGCGAAGCCCGCGGAGCGAACGCGGCGGCCGCCAAACGCGAGATGGCCGCCGCCTACGACGTCGCGGCGGCCACCGCCACCACGCTGGCCCGGGGCGACCCGCCCAGCGAACGCCTCGTGCGAGGACAGATCGCGGCCCAGCACACCGCCCGCGCCGCGGCTGCCCGCGGAAGCTTTTCCACCGCCGTCAGTGGTCCACTCGCGCAGGCCCGCAGGCTGGCCGCCCAGCTCCAGACCCGCCAGGAGGCCCGCCAGACCCAAGCCCGAAGGCAGGCGAGATCTGACTCCCGCCGCGCCTTGCTGCTGATCATCGTGGCCGGGGTGCTCGCCCTCGGCGGCGCGCTGGCACTGATCACGGTGCTCGTCCGGGCCATGCGCCGTCCCCTCGACGAGCTCGTCCAAGCCACCCACAGCCTGGCCGAGGGCAAGCTCGAACAGCGCGTCGAGCCGTCCGGGCCGCGTGAGCTCCAGGACCTGGCGGGTGCCTTCAACGCGATGGGCGAGGATCTCGCCACCGCGCAGGGTCGCATCGAGGAGGAGCGCCGGCGGCTGGCTGTGACCATCGAGAGCCTGGGCGACGCCCTGATCGTCACCGAGCCCGGATCGAGCACGATCGCCGCCGTCAACCCGCGCGCCGCCGAGTTGGTGCCCGAGCTCGTCGTTGGCGGCCGCGTCGATGACGAGGACAGTCCGCTGCCCCGCGAGGAGTCCGCCCTCGCCACCGAGACCCGCGTCGAGCACCGGGGACGCTCGCTGGCGGTCACGGCCGCGCGCCTCGGCGGGGCGCGCGGAGGGATGGTGTGGACGGTGCGCGACATGAGCCAGTGGGCCCGGCTCGAGCGGGCCAAGAGCGAGTTCGTGGCCACCGCCTCTCACGAGCTGCGGAGCCCTCTGACCTCGATCAAGGGCTTCGTCGAGCTGCTCGAGCACTCATCGGACGGCATGTCCGATCGCCAGCGCGAGTTCATCGACATCATCCTCAAGTCGACCGACCGGCTCGTCGAGCTGGTCAACGACCTGCTCGACGTGGCCCGCATCGAGGCCGACCACGTGGAGATCAACCGCCGCCCGATCGACGTCGGCGAGGTCGTGCACGAGGTGGTGGAGCTGATCGCCCCGCGTGTGGAGTCGAAGCAGCAGCGCCTCACCTCCTACGTCTCCCCCACTTTGACGCCGGCGCTGGCCGACCCCGGCCGGGTACGCCAGATCGTGGCCAACCTCCTGACCAACGCGCACCTGTACACGCCGGAGGGCGGCACCATCCACGTCGGCGTCGAACCCGACCGCGCCTGGGTGCAGATCGTGGTCCAGGACTCGGGCGTGGGGATGGCCCCCGACGAGATCGAGCGGATCTTCGAGCGCTTCTATCGCGCCGGCAACCGCAGCGGCTCGAATCCCGGCACCGGACTCGGCCTGTCGATCGTCAAGTCGCTGGTCGACCTGCACGGAGGGCAGATCACGGTCGAGTCCGAGCCGGGACAGGGCACGATCTTCCGGGTGCGGCTCCCCGCCTCGGTGCCCGGCTTCGACTCGCCCGCGGCGCTCGAGGCCATCCGCGGCCGCAACGTGCTGGTGGTCGACGATGAACGCGAGATCGCCGAGCTGATCGCCAGCCAACTCGGCGCACTCGACGTCCAGGCCACGATCGCGCTGAGCGGCCAGGAGGCGCTCGAGCGCCTGCGCACCGGCCAGTACGACGCGGTCACGCTCGACATCCTCATGCCGGGCATGGACGGGTTCGACGTCCTGCGGCAGATCCGCTCCGACCGCGAGCTGGCGAATATCCCGATCGTGTTCGTGTCGGTGTTCTCGGGCCGCCAGGAGCTCGCCGGCGAGTGGGTGGTGGCCAAGCCGATCGACGCCGACGAGCTGCGCGATGTGCTCGGCGCGGCGGTCAGCGCGGGGCGCTCGCGCGTGCTCGTGGTCGGTCGCGAGACCTTGCAGAGCCTGCTCGAGCCGGCGCTCGACGAGCTCGGCATCGAGTTCCAGTGGGAGCTGTCGGGCGCGGCGGCCGCCCGGGTGTGCCGCGAGCGCCGCTTCGAGGTCGCGCTGGTCGACGTGGGCATCCGCAACCCGCAGATGGTCATCCAGGCGCTCGATCTGCGCGGCCGCCGGGTGCGACGGGCGGTGATCCTCATCTCGGACGGCGCCACTCCCACGCCCCCGGGGGTCGACCGGCTCGGGATGGAGGTCGTCCCAGCCGACTACGCCGTCTCCGCCGTGCTTGCCGCGCTACGGGGCGGGCGATAACTTTAGTGACGGGACGGGTAGTCATTCCCGGGCAGGACTGGTACGCGCTTGATGCTGCACGACCTCAGACAGCTACTCTGACTGGACATGGCGGTCCAGAGCGAGATCGGCCTGATCGACGAGCTCGTGCGTCTGCGTGCCGAACTCCGGCGACGTGAGCGCGAGGCGGCCGACAAGGAACTCCAGCTTCAGCGCTACGCCGCCGACCTGCGCGAGACGTTCAAGCAAGAGCGGGCGCGGGCCCAGGAGCTCCGCCGCTCCTACATGGCCACGGTGCGCGCCCTGTCCAACGCGGTCGAGGCGCGGGACGCCTACACGGGCAAGCACGCCGAGCGCGTGGCCGCCTACGGCCTCGAGATCGCGCGCAAGTTCCCCGACGAGCTGATCCTCACCCCGGAGCTCGAGTTCGGCTTCCTGCTCCACGACGTGGGCAAAGTTGCCATTCCCGACGCAATCCTCTACAAGCCGGGAGCGCTCGACGACCACGAGCGCATGCTGATGTCGCGCCATCCCGTGATCGGCTCGGAGATCGTCCAGGGGATCGAGTTCCTCGCCGAGGCGGCCCACGTCGTGCGCTACCACCACGAGAAGTGGGACGGCTCGGGCTATCCCGACCACCTGGCCGGCCTGGAAATCCCGCTGGCCGCGCGGGTGTTCGCGGTCGCCGACGTGCTCGACGCGCTGACCACCGACCGGCCCTACCGGCCCGCCTGCTCGCTGCGCTACGCCCGCGCGATGATCACCGCCGACAGCGGCAAGCATTTCGACCCCCGCGTGATCGAGGCGTTCGACACGATCGACGACCACGTGTTCGAACGGATCGCGGCCGAGATCCGATGATCCACGGAGTACTGATCGTCGACGACGACCAGTTCATCCGCAAGCTGATCGCCACCACGCTGGAGGACGTCGCGCAGTTCGAGCTGCACGAGGCATCCGACGGCCTCGAGGCGCTCGAGGTCGCCCGCGAGGCGCGACCCTCGCTGATCTTCCTCGACGTCGACATGCCCAGGCTGAACGGGATCGAGGCCTGCCGGCAGCTGCGCCAGGACGACGCGACCTCCGGCGCGACGATCGTGATGCTGACCGCGGCCCACGGCGACAGCGTCGAGTCGGACTCCGAGCAGGCCGGCGCCGACCTGTTCCTGACCAAGCCGTTCAGCCCGCTCGACCTGCTGCGGCTGGTCGAGCGGCTCGGCGAGCGCCAGGCCCGCTGAGGGCGGGCCGGGGCGGGCGGGCCGGGGCGGGCGGGCGGCATACACTCGGCGGCGTGACTCGCCGCGCCTGGCTGGCTTTCGCGCTCGCCTCGGTCATCTGGGGCGTGCCGTACCTGTTCATCAAGATCGCGGTCGACCACGGGGTCACCGCACCCGTGCTCGCCTGGGGTCGCGTAACCCTCGGCGCGCTCGTGCTCCTTGGGCTGGCCTGGCGCGCCGGCACGCTCGGCAGCCTGCGCGGCCGGTGGCGCTGGCTGCTCGCCTTCGCGGTCGCCGAGATCGTGATCCCGTTCCCGATGCTCGCGATCGGCGAGGAGCGAGTCCCCTCGTCGCTGGCCGCGATCATGGTCGCCACCGTCCCGCTGATCGGCGCGGTGCTCGCGATGCGCTTCGACCACTCCGAGCGCCCCACGCCGATCAGGGCCTTCGGCCTGGTGCTTGGGTTCTGCGGCGTGATCGCGCTGGTCGGCCTCGATGTGGCCGGCCATGGCGGCGAGCTGCTCGGGGTCGGCGCGATCATGCTCACCGCGACCGGCTACGCGATTGGTCCGATGCTGATCAAGCTCCGCCTTGGCGGCCTCGACCCGCGCGCCACGATGGGCGCGAGCCTCGCGCTGGCCTCGCTCGTGCTGGCGCCCTGGGCGGCGCTTGACACGCCCAGCCACGTTCCCCCGGCCGGGGCGATCGGAGCAGTGGCCGTGCTCGGCCTGCTGTGCACCGCCGGCGGCTTCGTCGTCTACGCGATCCTGATCGGCGAGGCCGGCACCAGCCGCGCCACCGTGATCACCTACGTCAACCCAGTCGTCGCGGTGGCGCTCGGCGTGACGCTGCTCGGCGAGCACCCCGGCGCCGGCGCGGTGGCCGGCCTGCTTCTCATCCTCGCCGGCGGCTGGCTCGCCACCGACGGCCGTCTGCCCCCCGGAGTGTCACGGGGCCTCGCTTCGCTCGGCGTCCCTGGGACCACCAGGCCCCGTCCGGTCAGGGCGCGAGGGCCCTCGTAAGCACGCTACGTGATCTTGATCAGGACGATCGTATTGAGCACGAACAGGACCGCGAACAGGATCGTCCAGCGGTTCAGGTTGTGCTCGACCGTGGAGCCGCCACCCAACGGGCCGGAGCCCGTGCCGACGCCGAACGCGCCCGAGAGGCCCGAGTCCTTGCCCGAGTGCATGAGGATCAGGAACACCAGCACGATGCTGATGAATGCCTGAACGACACCGAGGATCGTTGTCATGGCCGATCGATGGTAGCGCGGTCGAGTCCGTGCAGGATCTCGATCGCCTCGCCCCTCAGGGTGGCGTCGAGCTCGGCGTAGTCCTCGTCGGAGAGCTTGCCGGTGCGGTGGTCGAGGTCGGCGTCGCGCAGCTCACGCAGCTTGGCCTCGCGGGCGGCCTCGAGCTCGGCCACCCCGCCCGCGCCCAGGTCTTCGGCGGCGGGACCAACCCGGCGCAGCGGCGCCGAGATGAACAGCACGAGCCCGGCCACGACGGCCAGCACTATCAGCAGATCGAGCGGGCTCGTCATCTCACACCGGCTCGCGTACCGGGACCGGGGGCGGTGCCGATGGCCGGGCCGCCTTGGGCACGGCGGCGCGTCGGCGAGCCAGCTCCGGCACCGGCCACAGCGCGATCAGCCCGCCGCCGGCGATGATCAGCGCGCCCAGCCAGATCCAGGTCACCAGCGGGTCCACGATCAGCAGGAACTCGGTCTTCCAGGGATGGGTCACGAACCGGTGGGCGATCTCCGCGACGGCCACGTCGCGCTCGGACCACAGCGCGTTCATCGCTTGTTGCGCGCGAGCCGGCGGCAGCTTGGCCGCCTGGGTCATCACCTGCGGGGCGTAGTCGGCGAACACCTTGTTGCCCTGGTTGATCAGCCCCGCGAGCGGCGAGGTCTGGACGTTGATGACGGTCCAGATGTCGCGGCGCAGGCCGGCGTCCAGGCCGACCGCGCTGTCCGAGTTCGAACTGTCGAAGAACTTCCCGATCAGGCCATCCGAGGGATCCTGGGAGGGGTAGAAGTTGCGCGTGGTGGTGACGGTGGTGACGGGCTTGCCGCCCTTGGACACGTTCAGCACCGCGCCGAAGGCGATCTTCTGGTCGGTCACCGCGTCGATCGGCCGCACGTAGCGGACCGTGTACCCGTCGACCCGGGCCGACTGCCCAGGCGAGAGCAGCACGTCCGAAGAGTGCTTGAACGAGGAGGAAGCCGCCACGCCGATCAACAGCACGGCCAGGCCGGCGTGAACGATGTAGCCCCCGTAGCGCCGGCGGTTGCGGCGGATCAACCCGATCAGGGCGACCGGCGCGACGTCGTGGGTGGTCGCGCGCCGCGCCGCCGTCCCGCGCCACAGCTCCTGCGTCACGCTGGCCAGGACGAAGGCGCCCAGCGCGAACATGGCCAGCGCGAACGGCCTCGAGCTGGGGCCGCCCGGCACGACCAGCAACACGACCAGCGTGATCAGCCCGGTCGCCACGGGCAGCGCGAACCCGCGCCGCAGGTTGGAGACGGTCACCCGCCGCCACGCGATGATCGGCCCGATCCCCGACAGCAGCACCAGGATCAGGGCCAGCGGAACGATGAACGGCCGGAACGCGGGCGGCCCCACCGACACCTTGGTGCCGGTCAGCGCCTCCGAGATCAGCGGGAAGAAGGTGATCCAGAAGACCACCAGCACCATCGCCACGAGCACCAGGTTCTGGAACAGGAACACCGCCTCGCGCGACCACAGCGACTCGAGTTGGGCGTCCGAGCGCAGCGAGTCGCGGCGCCACACGATCAGCCCGATCGAGCCGATCACCATCGCCCCGATCAGCATCACGAACGGGACCCCGAGGGTGGATGCGCCGAAGGCGTGGATCGAGCTGAGGATCCCCGAGCGGACCAGGAACGTGCCCAGGATCGACAGCGTGCCGGCGCCCAG
Source organism: uncultured Solirubrobacterales bacterium (assembly GCA_963834625.1). Classification (GTDB taxonomy): domain Bacteria; phylum Actinomycetota; class Thermoleophilia; order Solirubrobacterales; family Solirubrobacteraceae; genus Palsa-465. The sequence goes on from CAWICM010000005.1 coordinate 251,393, forward strand.
CACCAGCGAGGCGTTCCACACCTTCAGCATGCCCCGCTTCTCCTGAATCATGATCGAGTGGATGAACGCGGTGATGCACAGCCACGGCATCAGCGCCGCGTTCTCGACCGGATCCCAGGCCCAGTAGCCGCCCCAGCCCAGCTCGGTATAGGACCAGCGGGCCCCGAGCAGGATCCCGATGCCCAGGAACAGCCACGCGGCCAGCGCGAAGCGCCGGGTCACCGAGATCCACTCAGCGCCCAGGCGCCCGGTGACCAGCGCCCCGATCGCGAACGCGAACGGGACCGTCAGCAGCGTGTACCCCGAGTACAGCATCGGGGGGTGGATCATCATGCTGGGGTGCAACAGCAGCGGATCCAGGCCGGCTCCCTCCGCAGGCGGCTGCGCGCTCGTCGCGAACGGATTGGCGAAGAACACGGCCAGAGAGGTGAAGAACGCCCCAAACCCGAGCAGGACCGCGGTCGCGTAGGGCGCGATCTCGCGCACGCGCCGGCGGGTCAGGAACAGGATCAGGCTTGACCACACCGACAGCAGGAAGACCCAGAGAAGCAGCGAGCCTTCCTGCGAGGACCACGCCGCGGCCAGCTTGTAGAAGGTCGGTGTGGTCGTCGAGGAGTGCTCGGCGACCACGTTGAACGAGAAGTCCGAGCGGAAGAAGGCAGCCTCGAGGATCGCGAAGGCGAACGTGGCGAGGGCGGCCAATGCGTACACGGCACGGCGCCCGGAGTCGACCCATTCGCGCCGGCCGCTGCGGGCGCCGAACAGCGAGGCGCCAATGCCGTAGAGAGCGACCACCAGGCCGAGGATCAGCAGCACGCGACCGACGATGGCCATCTCAGATCGTCCTCACGACGCGGCAGCCGCCTGGTACTTCGATGGGCACTTCGTCGTCAGCGAGTTCTGCTGGCCGACGTAGGTCGTGCCGCCTCCCTCCCGGACGGCGACCATCACCGCCCGTCCGGCGGCGAACGGGTCGGGGACGATGCCCGTGTAGCGCACCGGGACCGACACGCGCAGCTTGGGATCGCGGATCCGGAAGAGAAGCGCGGTGCCCTCGTGGCGGACGGAGCCGACGAGCACCGTCCCGGCCAACTCGTAGGTCTGGCCGGGCTTCCCCTGCGTGAGCAGTTGGGACGCCGTGAATTCCTTGGTGCCGGCACTGAAGCTCACGTAGATGAGCGCCGTTGCCAGCAGCAGTGCGGCGGTAAGGGCGACGCTCAGCCGGATGACACGCTTGCGGCTGGGATCCATCGGCGCTGATTCTCCCATACCCCGCCGGCCGATCCCCCCGCCGCTCAGTCCCAGAGGGGCTCTGCCGATTAAGGTCGTATTAGCTGGGTGCGTCCTGGCCTCTTAAAGAGAAACCAATTCCGTCCACGAGCGTTATTTAGAGAGATGCTGGTTAGAACCAAACGAAGCGAGCGCACCGCCGGCTGGCGCCGGCAGGGTCGCGGCGGCCACGGAGCCGAGCATCCCAGCGCGGCTCCCCAGGCCCAGAGCGGCCACGCACCGCGCGAGCGGCGCCATGGCGGCCCCTCCGAGGACCGCGCCCTTTACACGTGCGAATGCGGCTACGCGTTCGAGGCGCTGGTCACCACCTCGGTCGGCTGCCCGCACTGCGACCGCACCCAGGCCTGGTAGGCCGAGCTGGCCCGTCGGATTGGCGACGGTGTTGGTTGGAAACCCGGGCCGCGCGCGAGTTCTCCCTTAATCACACGTTGATCACACGAGCGGAGACCCTCGTCCGCGCCGCGGCCCGTTCTGACCGCGGCGGTGGGGTCGCGGCCGGCTGCCATGTTCCACCACTCGAACATAGACATCGACATCGTCGAGCGCGACGGCGCGGTCGTGGTCGTGGTCGAGGGCGAAGTCGATTTGTACGCCGCGCCCGAGTTCGAGGAGTCGCTGGCCCGGGCCGCGTCCCGCGACGCGTCGTCGATCGTGATCGATCTGGACCGCGTCAGCTTCATGGACTCGGCCGGCGTGCACGTCCTGCTTCAGTTCTCGCTCGCCCATCGCCAGAGCAACCGCCTGGCGTTGACGCACGGCTCGCCGCAGGTGCGGCGGCTGTTCGAGGTCACCGGCGTGCGTCGCTACCTGCCGTTCGTGCCCTCGCTGTCGCTCGGCAGCGGCTGACGGCGGCCGGCGGCCTCACAACTCGTCGAGCGCGTCGTTGAGCGTCTGGCTGGGACGCATCGCCGCCTCGACCTTGGCCGGGTCGGGACGGTAGTAGCCGTCGATCTCAACCGAGGAGCCCTGCACCGCGCTCAGCTCCTCGACGATCTTCTCCTCGTTCTCGGCCAGCCGCTGGGCGAGGGCGCCGAATCGCTCGCCCAGCTCATCGTCCTCATCCTGCCCGGCCAGCTCCTGCGCCCAGTACAGCGCGAGGTAGAAGTGGCTGCCCCGGTTGTCGAGCTCGCCCACCTTGCGCTTGGGTGAGCGATCCTCCTCGAGGTGGTGGCCGATGGCGCGGTCGAGGGTCTCGGCCAGGAGCCTGGCCCGCGGCTTGTCGTCCTTTTCGGCCAGGAGCTCGAGCGAGGGTCCGAGCGCGAGGAACTCGCCCAGCGAGTCCCAGCGGAGGTGATTCTCCTCGAGGAACTGCTGGACGTGGCGCGGTGCCGAGCCCCCGGCACCCGTCTCGAACAGGCCGCCGCCGGCCATGAGCGGCACCACCGAGAGCATCTTGGCGCTCGTCCCCAGCTCGAGGATCGGGAACAGGTCGGTGAGGTAGTCGCGCAGCACGTTCCCGGTTACCGAGATCGTGTCCTGGCCGTCCCGCGCGCGCTCGAGCGTGCGGCGCGCGGCCTCGGCAACATCCAGGATCTCGATCTCGGCCCCGTCGGTATCGAGCTCCTCGAGCGCCGGCCGCACCTTGCGCAGCACCTCGGCATCGTGGGCGCGGGTCTCGTCCAGCCAGAAGATCGCCGGGGTCTCGGTTTCCCGCGAGCGCGAGACGGCGAGCCGGATCCAGTCCTGGATCGGGGCGTCCTTGGTCTGGCACATGCGCCAGATATCTCCCGTGTCGACCTCGTGCTCGAGCAGGGTCTCGCCGGCGTCGTCCACCACCCGCACGGTTCCCGGTCCCTCGATCTCGAACGTCTTGTCGTGCGACCCGTACTCCTCGGCCGACTGGGCCATCAGCCCGATGTTCGGCGTCGAGCCCATCTCGGCCGGATCGAACGCGCCGTGCTCCTTGCAATGCTCCACGGTGGCGTCGTACAGCGCCGCGTAGGAGTGGTCGGGGATCACGAACTTGGCGTCCTGGTGCTCGCCTTCGGCGTTCCACATCTGGCCGGAGGTGCGGATCGCGGCCGGCATCGAGGCGTCGATGATCACGTCGCTGGGGACGTGGAGGTTCGTGATGCCGCGGTCGGAGTCGACCATGGCCAGCGGCGGCCCGTCGTGGTAGGCCCGATCGATCGCCTGCTCCACCTCCTTGCGCTCCTCGTCGGGGAGGTCCTCGATCGCCTTGAGCAGCGCCCGCAGCCCGTCGTTGGGGTTGACCCCGGCCGATTTGAGCGCGTCGGCGTGCTCCTCGAACAGGTCCTTGAAGTACGCCCGGACGGCGTGCCCGAAGATGATCGGGTCGGCCACCCTCATCATCGTGGTCTTGAGATGGACCGAGAACAGCACGCCGCGCTCCTTGGCGTCGGCGATCTGCTCGGCCAGGAACGCGTGGAGCGCGGCGCGGCGCATGATCGCGGCGTCGATGATCTCGCCGGCCTTCACGGCGATCTTCTCCTTGAGCACGGTGACGTCGCCGTCGGGATCGACGTGCTCGATCCGGACCGCGCCCTCGTTCTCGACCGTGTGAGAGCGCTCGGTCGAGCGGAAGTCGTCCTCGCTCATCGTCGAGACGTGCGATTTCGAGTCTGAGGACCACTCGCCCATCGAGTGGGGGTGCTGGCGGGCGTATTCCTTGACCGAGGCGGGGGCGCGACGGTCGGAGTTCCCCTGGCGCAGGACCGGGTTGACCGCGCTGCCCTTGACCTTGTCGTAGCGGCCGCGCACCTCGCGCTGTTCGTCGTCGCCCGGCTCATCCGGGTAGTCGGGAATCCCGTACCCCTTTCCCTGGAGCTCCTCGATCGCCTCCTTGAGCTGGGGCACCGACGCGCTGATGTTGGGGAGCTTGATGATGTTGCCTTCGGGCTCCTGAGCCAGGTCTCCAAGCTCTCCCAGGGCATCGTCCACGCGCTGCTCGTCGTCGAGCTCGTCGGGGAACTGGGCCAGGATCCGGCCGGCCAGCGAGATGTCGCGGTCCTCGATCTCTATCTCGGCGGCTCCGGCGAACGCCCGGAGGATCGGCAGCAGCGAGTGGGTGGCGAGGGCCGGAGCCTCGTCGGTCATGGTGTAGACGATCTTCATCGTGCTGGCACGTACCCGTTCATCGCTCGGGGACCCTACTCATTGCTCACTGCAGCCGGTCGAGCGCCTGGGCCAGGTCCGCCCACAGGTCATCGACGGCCTCGAGTCCGACGCTCAGACGTAGCAGGCCCGGCGGCACGCGCGTGGGCTCCCAGCGCGCCCGGGCCTCGAGCGTGGAGGCCACGCCGCCCAGGCTGGTGGCGTTCTCGATCAGCGTGAGCGCCTTTTCCACCCGCTGGGCCTCGTCCGCACCGGCCACGTCGAACGACAGCAGCGGCCCGAACGCGTCGACGTAGGCCGCCGCGGTCGGATCCGGGCCGAGGCCCGGGTAGCGGACGTGGTGGACGGCTGGGTGCCCGGCGAGGCGACGAGCGAGCTCGAGCGCGGTCGCGGACTGGCGCTCCACCCGGAGCGCGAGCGTCTTCATCCCCCGCAGCATCAGCCAGGCCGGGTCCGGCGCGGCCACGATGCCCGAGGCCCCGCGAAACGCCTGCAGGCGTGCGTGGTCCTCGGCGCGGGCGCAGCTGACCACGCCGATCAGGGCGTCGTGGTGGCCGGCCAGGATCTTCGTCGCGCTGTGCAGCACGAAGTCCGCGCCGTGTTCCAGGGGGCGGAGCAGAACCGGGCTGAGCACGGTGTTGTCGACCACCACCACGGCGCCGGCGGCGTGGGCCTGGGCGATCGCAGTGTCGAGGTCGGGGAAGCTCAGCATCGGGTTCGCGCATGGCTCGAGCCAGACCAGATCGGCGTTTGGCGGCTCGCCGGTCTGGTCGAAGGCGACGGTTTGCACACCCCAGCGGCGGAGCTCGCCTTCGAGCAGGGCGACCGTCCCCCAGTAGCCGCCGTCGGCCACCGCCACCGTCGCGCCGGGTTTCATCAGGGCGAGGAGGAGCGCGGTGGTCGCGCCGGAGCCCGAGGGGAACAGCAGCGCATGACCGCCCTCGAGCTCGCCCAGGATCCGCTCGGCTTCGAACCCCACAGGATGGGCCGTGCGCTGGTAGTAGAAGGGCCCCGGCGTGGCGTCGATGTAGGGGTCGACCGTGGCGCGCGAGAGCGCCGGCAATTGCCCCCGGGCGAGCTGCGTCTCGCGCTCGGCCACGGCTCAGGCGGCGAGGCGCGGCAACTCGATCGCCGGGCAGCGGTTCATCACGACCAACAGACCGGCCGCGAGCGCCCGCTGCGCCGCCGCGTCGTCGATCACACCGAGCTGCATCCACACGCCGCGTGCCCCAGCCGCGATGGCCTCGTCGACGTGGGCGCCGGCGCGGTCGGCCCGGCGGAAGATGTCGACCACCTCGACCTGCTCGGCCGCCGGGACGTCGGAGAGGCTCGGATAGGCGCGCTCGCCGAGTACATCGGTCACGTTCGGGTTGACCGGGATGACCCGGAAGCCGCGGTCCCGCAGCAGCCGCGCGATCCGGTGGGAATCCCGGCTCGGATCGGGCGAGCAGCCCACCACGGCCCAGGTGCGGGTCTCGGTCAAGAGCTGGCGGATGGTCTGCGGGCTCGAGTGCTCGGCGGCCACGTACCCCAGTATGCCCGCGTCCGATCTCACGCGCCCGCCCCCACGTACTCTCACGCGCCCGCCCCGCGTACCGTTGTAGTCCCATGACCGCCCTGGCCACCGTGGTCGCCCGTGCTCCGCGCGGGCGCGGAGTCATCATCGCCGCTGTTGGGCTGACCGTGGCCCTGTGGGCCTCGGCGTTCGTCGCCATTCGCTACGCCGACCGCGAGCTGTCCCCGGGCGCGCTGGCGCTCGGCCGCCTGCTCGTCGGCAGCGTCGCCCTGGGCCTGATCGTCCTGATCCGCCGCGAGCCACTGCCCGGGCGCCGGCAACTTCCCGGCATCGTGGTCTGCGGCGTGCTCTGGTTCGGGCTCTACAACGTCTCGCTGAACGCCGCCGAGACCCGGATCGACGCCGGCACAGCGGCCATGCTGGTCAACGTCGGGCCGATCCTGATCGCGATCTTCGCCGGCCTGATCCTCCGTGAGGGCTTCCCGTCCCGCCTGTTCGCCGGCTGCCTGGTGTCGTTCGCCGGCGCCGTGGTCATCGGGCTGGCCACCTCGAGACACGGTGTTCACGAGATCCTCGGAGCCGTGCTTTGCGTCGTGGCCGCCTTCGCCTACGCCGGCGGCGTCGTGGCCCAGAAGCCGGTTCTCCGCGACACCTCGCCGCTGATGGTGACGTGGCTGGCCTGCACGATCGGCGCGGTGAGCTGCCTGCCCTACGCTGGAACACTCGTCCGCCAACTCGGTCACACCGGCAGTGCGACGATCGTCTGGACGATCTACCTGGGGGTGGCGCCGACCGCGATCGGCTTCGTCACCTGGGCCTACGCGCTCGCCCGCACGACTGCCGGGCGGATGGGCTCGACAACCTATCTCGTGCCGCCACTGGCGCTGCTCTTCGGCTGGGTCTTCCTCGGCGAAGTGCCGCCCCTGCTGGTGCTTCCGGGCGGCGCTCTGTGCCTGGCCGGCGTGGCGGTGGCCCGCACCTCCCGCCGCCGCGCCCGGGTCGTGCAGACCGCCCCGCCGGCGCGTTAGCACCCGGGGATCCTTCCGCAAAGGCGGTTATTCCGCACCTTCGATCCGTAGCTACTACGGATAAGGCTGTGGCTTGTGCGGACGATGACATTGATCAGTAAACCGCTGGTCACGGAGGCTAAGGCGTTTGTAATGACCATCCAGTCAGCGGACCAGATCCCCAAAGACCACACGGAGGTCACTACAAATGAAGCGCAACAAGAAGCGCGTTGTCATCGCCCTGTTGGCGATCTGCGCCCTTGCTGCCGGCGGCGCCGCTTTCACGGCGGCCATCTCCGGCGGCCCGACCTACGCCGTCGCTGGCTTCGCCCAGACGAAGGTTGACGGCGCCGAAGTCACCGCGATCCACTGGACGACCAGCCAGGACGGCCAGTACATCACCGAGGTGGACCTCGGCCTCGCCGCCGACGGCAACAACGGCACGACCGCGGGCGCCGCTCTGCCCGGGACCGAGGTCGTCCGTGCCGGCTTCAACGTCGGCACCAGCGGCGCGATCGACTGGTCGACCTGCACGACCAGCGATCACCTGGCCTACACCTGCAACATGGACACCACGGCCAACACCAACGGTGCTCCCGTGACCGGCGCCACGCTGTTCAACATCTCGGCGACCGACACGCAGACCCAGTAAGGATCGGCTCGTATAGCGATCAGTGTCTTGCGGGGGGAGAGCACGGCGCACTGCCGGCTCTCCCCGCCGCATTTTCACCGGACCCTCGCATGACCCAACCTCGTGAAGCGACGTCGACTGACCCTAATCCTGTCCACCGCGGCTTTCTTGGCCGTGGTCGCCGTGGTGTGGTGGTACTTCGCGCCCACCGACATCGGCGGATCGACGCGCTACGTCGTCACCGGAGGGACCAGCATGGAGCCTCGGTTCCACACCGGGGACCTGGCAATCGTCCGGCCCGCCAGCCAGTACAAGGTCGGTCAGGTCGTCGCCTACTGGAGCACGCTGCTCCACACCGTGGTGCTGCACCGCATCCATGCGATCCACGGCAACGCCTACGTCTTCAAGGGTGACAACAACGACTTCCTCGATCCCACCCATCCCACGCGCGCCGAGTTGCTCGGCAAGCTCTGGCTGCACCTGCCGCGCGGCGGAAGGTGGCTCGCGGACCTCCACTCTCCAGCAGGGGTCGCCGTCATCTGTGCACTCCTCGGGGCGTTTGCACTGTTCGGTTTCGGCGAGCAGCAGCGCCGACGGCGCAAGCGCCACCGGAGAGACGCGCCGGGATCGATTCACCAAGGAATAGCGCTCGTGAACACTTCCTCAGACCAGAGCGTCGGGCGACGCATCAATTTCGGTGCGTTTCTCACCGCGTCGGCTGCCGCCGCCGCGGTCTTCGTCGTTCTCGGAATAGTCGCGTTCACCCGTCCGGCCTCCAGGATGACCCCGGCGACGACCGCTTACACACAACGGGTGTCGTTCGGCTACAGCGCCGACGCTACTCCCGGTCCGGTGTACGCAACTGGGACCATCCACACCGGCGACCCGATCTTCGTGTCGCTCGTGCACCAACTCGGTGTCCACGTCAAGTACCGCTTCGTGAGTCCGGCGCCACATGACATCGCCGGGACGGAGAAAATCCTCCTCCGAATCACCGGTCAGAGCGGCTGGAGCCACAACGTCGTTCTGACACCGCCTACGCGCTTCGGCGGAGACCACACGAGCACGCTGGTCACGCTCGACCTTCCGCAGATCCAGAAGCTGCTCGGGAAGGTCTCGTCGCTGACGGGAATGGCCCCTGGCTACACGATCAGCGTCGTGCCGGAGGTGCACATCACCGGGAGCGTCGCTGGCCACCCGCTCGATCTCAGCTTCGAGCCCGCCATGAACTTTGAACTCGGCGGCCCTCAGCTCATCTCGCAAGGGGCCTCCAGCGCGGTGGGCGGCTCTACAAGCTCCAGCTCGGCAACCAACCTCACCGCCACCCGGCCGGGAGCCGTCGGCACCGCCGGCAGTGCGCCGGCAACGATCACCGTGCTTGGCGTCTCGCCCAAGGTCTCGCTGCTGCGCTGGATCTCGCTCGTCGGCCTGCTGCTGTCCGGTGTGGCCGCGCTCTTCTTCTACCTGCGCAAGCGCGGCGAGCCGTTCGTGGAGAGCGTGCGTATCCAGAACCAGTACGGCCATATGATCGTCCCGATCGTGGGCGGCGATGACCTCGGCTGGCCGCCGGTCGATGTGCCCAACATCAAGTCGTTGGTCATGCTGGCCGAGTCAGGCCAGCGGCTGATCCTGCACAACCGCAAGGACAACGTGGACACCTACATGGTCAACGAAGAGGGCACCGTCTACCGCTACCAGGTGAAGCCGTCCAACGTCGTATGGGGCGAGTGGTCGGAGAGCACCACCCCGGCCCAGGCCGCCGCGTAGGTTCGCGGTTCCGGGCCTCCTGTTCAAGCGCCTCACGATCGGGCACACGCCGCTGCCGCCACTCGCGGCGCTCACCGTGGGGTTGCGCGCCGCCAAGTCACTACCGGGGCCATGCATAAGTCCCGAAACCGCCCCACCGCCGCCCGCCCCCGGGACATAAGCACCCGGGGCATGCTTATGTGCGTAAAGCGTATGAGGGGCCGGCGCTTTTGGGCCGTATGCACCCAGCTCGCTCAGCCGGGCGCTGGCCGATAGCGCACACCAGCTAGCTGGAGGGGCACGACGCCGGTCGCCTGCATTGGCTTGCGGGCCTCAACCGACGACGCTTTCGGTGTGGTTCGAGCAAACCACCGAGCCAACCGCGTAAACAATATGGTCGGAGTGATTTGAGATGGAGTTGATCGCACGCATGCTTCTCGATCCGGCAACCTATCGGCGACTGCTCTACGTGCTCACGCCGCTGGTGCTCGGTCCGGTGTGGTTCAGCGCACTGGTCACCGGGTGGAGCCTGTGCCTGGGCCTGGCCGTCACGCCGCTGGTGATCCCGATGCTGATCGGGCTGGCCTTCATGACCCGCGGCTTCGCCGCCGTAGAGGCCGAGCTCGCCCGGTCCTTGCTCGATGTCGAGGCCGGTGCGCCCGCCGCCCGGCCCACGCGGCCGGGCTTCTGGGGCTGGTTCCGCGGCCAGTTCTCCGATGGCTTCTGGCGGGCCCAGGCGTTCCTGATGATCAGGTGGTTCGCCGGTTTCCCGGTGGCGGTCGCCGCTGTGACGGTGCTGGGCGTTGCCGGGGCCCTGCTGTTCGCCCCGGCCTGGGTGCCCTTCGTACACGGCGGTGCGCAACTCGGCTTCTGGCGGCCGCACACGTTTGTGCAATCGCTCGCCTTCGTCTTGCCCGGCGCGATCCTGCTTCCCGTCTCCGTCCTGATCGCGCGGCCGCTGGCGGCACCGTTCCGCGGGATCGCCGCCAGCCTGTTACGCCCCGACGCCGGGCCGAGTCCCGAGCTCCAACCGGGCTGGACCAGGGACCCGCGAACTCGCGCGCAGCCCCCGATACGCCCCCGCTACGCGCTCGAGGTCCACGCGGCGACGGACGGCGTGATCGTGTTCGCGCTGTTCTTGATCTGGCTGGTCGTGTCCCGCGGCTACTTCTGGCCGATCTGGGCCTGGCTGCCGCTGGGCACCGCCCTCGGAATCCACGCCTGGCTGGTCCTGCTGGCCGAGCAGCCGTCGCTCGTACGGCGGTTCCGGGGCAGCCGCACGCTCGCGGCCACGACAGGGGTCGGCGCGCTGCTCGGCGGCTTCTGGACGGCGATCTGGGCGATCACCAGCCGTGGCTACTTCTGGCCCGTGTGGCCGATCCTGGGCGTCGCGATCCTGCTCGCGATCGAGTTCGTGGCCGCCCTGCTCGTGTCCCCGCGCCGCGCCGAGATGGAGGAGCGGATCGAGACGCTCGAGACCACGCGAGCGGGTGCCGTGGACGCCCAGGAGACCGAGCTTCGGCGGATCGAGCGCGACCTCCACGACGGCGCCCAGGCCCGGTTGGTCGCGCTCGGGATGAGCCTCGGCATGGCCGAGCAGAAGCTCTCCGATGATCCCGAGCGGGTTGGCGAGTTGCTGGCCGAGGCCCGCATCGGCGCCGAGCACGCCCTGCGCGAGCTGCGCGACCTCGCCCGGGGGATCCATCCGCCGGTGCTGGCCGATCGCGGCCTGGAAGCGGCCCTCGCGTCGTTGGCCAGCTCCACGCCGCTCTCGGTGAAGGTGTCGGTCGAGGTCGCGCCGCGTCCGGCTCCCGCCGTGGAGAGCGCGGCCTACTTCGTCGCCGCCGAGGCCCTGGCCAATGCCGCCAAGCACGCCCGGGCCCAGCGCGTGGACATCAAGATCGTCCGCCTGGGCGACACGATCGATCTCGAGGTCCGCGATGATGGCGGCGGCGGGGCCAACCCCGAGGGCTCCGGGCTGCGCGGGCTGCGCCGCCGCGTCGAGGCCCTGGACGGAAGGCTGTCGGTGACCAGTCCCCGGGGCGGACCGACGACAATCCGCGCCGAGCTTCCATGCGGGTAGTCATCGCCGAGGATCACGTGCTGCTGCGAGACGGTCTGACCCGCCTGCTTCGCGACAACGACATCGAGGTGGTGGCCGCGGTCAGCGACGGCGACGCGCTGATCCGCGAGGTGCTCGCGCAGCGGCCCGACCTCGCGGTGGTCGACATTCGCCTGCCTCCGACCTTCCACGACGAGGGCCTGCGCGCTGCGCTCGAGGTCCGCCGCCAGGTCCCGGGCACCGCGGTGCTCGTGGTCTCGCAGTACGTCGAGCCGACCTACGCCGAGGAGCTGCTCGCCGATCGCGGCGGCGGCATCGGCTACCTGCTGAAAGACCGCGTGATGCACGTGGCCGACTTCCTCGAGGCGGTGCGCCGCGTCGCCGCCGGCGGCACCGCGCTGGACCCCGACGTGGTCGCCCAGCTGTTCTCGCGCCGTCGCCAGGATGGTCCGCTCGAGCGACTGACCCCGCGCGAGCGCGAGGTGCTCACGCTGATGGCGGAGGGCAAATCGAACGCCGGCATCGCGCAGTCGCTCGTGCTGACCGTCGGCGCGGTCGAGAAGCACGTGCAGAGCATCCTCTCCAAGCTCGATCTTGCCCAGTCGGCCGGCGATCACCGCCGCGTACTGGCCGTGCTCGCCTACCTTCAGGAGACGGACTGAGCACCCGGACTGGTTACCTCGGAGGTAATTGCGGGGCGCATCCGGGCACGCTACGTTCGAGACGATGAGCGCAGACACCGCAGTGCTCCATGCCCACGCCCAACGGGCGCCCATCGGCGAGCTGATCCGCTCCTGGCGCCGGCGGCGGAGCCTCAGCCAGCTCGAGCTCGCCCTGGAGGCCGACGTGTCCTCGCGGCACGTCAGCTTCCTGGAGACCGGCCGGGCGCGGCCGAGCCGGGAGATGGTGCTGCGCTTGGCCGAGCACCTCGACATCCCGCTGCGTGAGCGCAACCGCCTCCTGCTCGCCGCGGGCTATGCGCCGCTCTACGCCGAGCGCTCGCTCGAGGCGCCGGAGATGACCCCGGTGCACCAGGCGCTCGATCGCTTCTTGCGCGCCCACGAGCCGTACCCGGCGATCGTCATCGATCGCCATCACAACCTGGTGTCGTCGAATGACGCTCTCGGTGCGCTGATCGAGGGCGTCGCTCCCGAGCTGCTCGAGCCGCCCGCCAACGCGCTACGGGTGGCGCTGCACCCTGACGGGATGGCGCCGCGCACGCTCAACCTCGATGAGTGGAGCGCTCACCTCCTGCACGGGCTGCGCCGGGAGGCCGCGCTCACCGCCGACCCCGAGCTGAGACGTCTGCACGACGAGCTCGCCGGCTATCCCGGGGTGTGCCTGGAGGCGCCACGCGACGAGGGCGCCGCCGGTGACATCGTGGTCCCGTTGCGGCTGCGCGTCGGCGAGCGCGAGCTGGCGTTCTTCAGCACGATCTCGACGTTCGGGAGCGCGGTGGACATCACTCTCGACGAGTTGATGATCGAGGCGTTCTATCCGGCCAACGCCGCCACCGCCGCCCATCTCCTGGAGGGCATCGCCGGTCCGTGACGCCGTGGCCACTGCGTACCCTGGTTAGCGGTGGCCACGAAGCATCCCGATGTGAACGAGACGGCGCCCGGCGCGGAGATGCCGGACGAGCTCAACCCGCGGCACATCGTGCGCCGTCTGGTCGAGATCGCGGTGATCATCGCGCTGGTGGCCATCGCGATCAGCGCGCTGCCGGGGCTGGGCCAGGTGCGAGATCGCCTGGAGGACACCAGCCCGCTGTGGTTGGTGGGGCTCGCGGCGGCCGAGGTCGCCTCGTGCCTCGGTTACCTGCTCGTGTTCCGCGCGACCTTCTGCCCGCGGATGTCGTGGCGGCTGAGCTATGACATCTCGATGTCCGAGCTGGCCGCGAACTCGCTGCTGCCCACCGGCGGCGCCGGCGGCCTGGCCCTGGGGGTCTGGGCGCTGCGCCAGGCCGGGATGCCGACCGCCCACATCGCGCGGCGCACGGTCGCCTTCTTCCTGGTGACCAGCGCGGCGAACTTCATCGGGGTGGTGGTGATCGGACTCGGGATGTTCGTCGGCGTGCTGTCGGGACAGGCATCGCCGGCGCTGACGCTCGGGTCCGCCGTGGTCGCCAGCTTGGTCCTGGTGCTGGTCTCGATGAGCCCCGCGCTGCTGCGCCGCGTCGGCCACCCGGCAGCCGATACCGACGGCGATCGGTCGCGGAGCCAGATCCGGCACAGGCTCCGCGACGGCCTCGTGGCCACCGCGGACGGAGTCGAGCTGGCCAAGACGCTGATGCGCTCGCGCAGCTTCGGCGTGGTGATCGGTTCGTTCGCCTACATGGGCTTCGACATCGCAGCGCTCGGCTTCGGCTTCGCCGCCGTCGGGCACGTGCCGGCGTTCGGCCCGCTCACGCTCGGCTACCTGATCGGCCAGCTCGGCAACCTGGTGCCGCTGCCCGGCGGGGTGGGCGGCACCGAGGGTGGCCTGGTGGGCGCCTTCGCCCTCTTCCACGTGAACGTCTCGGATGCGGCCGCCGCCGTGCTCATCTACCGCCTGTTCCAGCTCGTGATCCCGGCCCTGCTCGGCGCGCCCGCCTTCGTGCTGCTGCGCCGCAAGCTGGCGCGCGGCGAGCACCACGCTCAGGTGTGCGGCCCGCTGTCGGTGGAGACGGCCGAACTGCCGGTGCTCGAACTGCCAGCCCGGACTACCCTCAAATAGACGTGAGCAAGGTCTGGATTCTCGACAGCGAAACCAAGGGCACCGGCGCCAACATGGTGCCGCTCGACCGCGTGCTCAGAAAGCCCGGACCCGGCGGCGTCGAGGGGTTCCGTCTGCCTGCGCTCAAGCCGCCCGCTCCGGCGACGGATGCGCCGCGGGCGCCCCGGCGCTTCAAGCTGGTGGACGTGCTGACCCGGGAGGTCCTGGCCGAGGGGACCGACGCCCGCGCCACCGTCGAGCGGCTCGAGCGGGTCCGCAGCATCGTCGACGTGACGATCTGGGTATGGGAGCCCGAGCCCGAGCACGAGCGGTGGCGGATGCTCTCGCTCGAGGAGGCCCGTGCTCTGTGGGATTACCGCGGACGCCTGACCGATCCGGCTGCGCCCGATCCCGCCCCCGCCTAGCCGCCCGAGCTGCTCATCCCCGGCATGCTCTTCGAGCTCTTCTTGCTCTGACCGCTCGGCATCGTGGACTTGCTGCTCGGCATCGTGGACTTGCTGCTCGGCATCGTGGTCGAGCGCTGCGTGCTGGTCGTGCCGGTCGTGCTTCCCATCCCAGGCATGGTCTCCATCATGTTCGGCGAGCCCGGCAGCGCGATCACGTGATGGACGTTGTGCCACCAGTTATACGCGTCGAGATGCGGCGCGCCGGCCAGCTCTCCCAGCACACGGCCGTCGTCCTGCGTCCACACCAGGTACAGCAGACCATTGTTGAACGTGCAGAACAACCGCCCGGCAGCCAGGTCGTCCCTGATCGCGCCCGAGGTGAACATGCTGACCGGGAAAGCGCGCGGGTGCTTGAAATCGTGGTTCCACGCAGTCTCGCCGTTGACCTCGGTCTCGGTGCAGTTGCCGACGTTGGCTTGGAACGGCGCATTGGAAAGCGCCGCGACCCTCGCCTCGTACGCGCCGTAGAGGGCCGTCAATGACGGATATGTGTTGAAGGTCACCTCGTCGACCGCATAGTGCGGCTGCTTGCACATGACCATCGTCGCGCTCATCGCCTGGCAGGTGGACGGCGGCAGGTAGCCCTTGGCAAAGGCGCTCTCGTTCGCCGCGGTCAGCCCCTTGAACAGCGGGCTCTGCCGGAGACTCGCGGCCGCCGCGTGGTGCGCCGCTGCCTGCCCGCTTTTCGCGCTGGCCACCGGTTGCTTCGAGTCCGACCCCCCGATCTGCGTCACAGCCCACACCGCCACCGCCACCGGAATCAGAATCGCGATACCCACCGCCACGATCACCGAGCGCCGGACCCCGGCCAGCTCGAGGTGCTGCATCGGTATATAGCGCGAGGAGTCGCCGTTCGGCTGATAGCCGCCGCCCGACCGGCCGCCGCGGGAGCGCCTCCTGCTAGGGATGGGTGGCTTCAATCTGGGGACCCTCCCTCATCGTCTCACTCAGCGGTTCGAGCTGTTGCCCGAGCGAGAACAGGATAACTCGTCCGGGCCGGCGGCAAGGCGGGTCGCCGTCGCTCATCGCTCGCCGGCCGGTGCCAGCATCCGTTCGATCCCGGGCGCCAGCAAGCGGGCGATCGACGTCGCGGTCCGGCTCGGCGAGTCGCGTGGAGCGGCCACGTGGCTGACGGCCAGACGTACCACTGTGTCGGCAAGGTCCCGCAGGTATCGCCGCGGAACGTCCGGCCAGTGGCCGGCGATGGCCTCGACCAGCCGCCCGCCGGCCCAGTCGAGCACGGGCCCGCTCTGCGTGGTGACCAGGGGCAGCATCCCACCGGTGCCGTCGTCGCCCAACAGCAGGCGCACGAACGGATCCTCACGGGCGATGCTCAGGAACCGCTCGAGCGCCGCGGTCAGCGCGGCCAGCGGATCGTCGGCGTTCTCGTCGATCGCCTCCTCGACGGCGTCGAGGAAGCGGCTGCCCTCGCGAATGACGAGCGCCTGGGCGAACTCGTCGCGGCTGCCGAACTCGTTGTAGAGCGTCTGGCGACTCACCCCGGCGGCCGTCGCGATCTCGGCCATCGTCACCTGCGCCCACGTGCGTTCACCCAGCTGGTCGCGGCCGGCATCCAGCAGCCGGTCGCGGAGCAACTGTCTGACTGCCCCTCGGTACGACGTGCTCATCCGGCTGGACCGTAGCGCGCCAGCACCCGACGGCGGGCCGCCGGGTGGATGTTCGCGCGGCTCACGTCTCCTCCGTAGTGCTCGAGCAGCCTCCGGTCCATGACCCGGTACCACAGCGGCGGGATCAGGGCCAGCAGGATCATCCCGGCGTAGCCGGTGGGCAGCTGGGGCGCCTCGTCGACGTGACGCAGCGCCTGGAAGCGGCGCGTCGGGTTGGCGTGGTGGTCGGAGTGGCGCTGGAGGTGGTAGAGCAGGACGTTCGAGGCGACGTTGTTGCTGTTCCAGCTGTGCTCGGGTCGGGTTCGTTCGTAGCGGCCGTCCGGTTGGCGCCGGCGCCGCAATCCGTAGTGCTCCAGGTAATTCACCACCTCGAGCAGGGGGAATCCGACCACCATCTGGATCAGCAGGTAGGGCAGGACGCGAGGCCCGAACACCGCGGTCAGCCCGCCGAACAGGGCCAGGCTCATGGCCCAGGCGTTCAGCACGTTGTTGTGAATGGTCCAGATCGAACGCCCGTGCCGCGCCAGCCACTCCTTCTCGAGCTCCCACGCCGAGCTCAGGCTCCCCCAGACCGTCCGGGGCAGGAAGGCCCAGAAGCTCTCGCCCATGCGCGCGCTGGCCGGATCCTCGGGCGTGGCCACCCGCACGTGGTGTCCGCGATTGTGCTCGACGAAGAAGTGCCCGTAGCCGCTCTGAGCCAGCGCGATCTTGCTCAGCCAGCGCTCGAGCCGGTCGCGCTTGTGCCCGAGCTCGTGCGCGGTGTTGATCGCGATCCCGCTCACCATCGCCTCGGTCAGCGCCAGTCCCAGCTTGTCGACCACGGTGAGCGCGTCGCCTGCCCACAACGCGCAGGCGAACACCAACCCAGCGTATTGGAGCGGCAGGAACGCGTACGTGCACCACCGGTAGTAGCGGTCCTGCTCGAGCCACTTCAGCACGCTGTCGGGCGGGTTCTCGGCGTCCAGCCCGATCACCAGGTCAAGCGGCGGGAACACTCCGAAGATCAGAAGCGGCCCCCAGAACCAGAACACCGACCACCCGGTCAGGTGGACCAGGCCGTACACGATGAACGGGAGCGTCGGGACGAGCACACCCAACATCCACGCGTAGCGCTTGCCGTCACGCCAGCTCGGTTGCGGTACGGCCGTCACGGTGGTCATGGCGTCTCCTCGGGCTCGGGTCGATCGGCGATTCCGCGGAGTTTACACAAATCCTCAATTTGTAAAGCTCCTGGGCAACCTGCCCAAATGCGTCAAGGGCTTCGAGAGGTCCCGCGCTCCCGTACCTCCCTCAACCTGGCCAGACGTTCGAACGGATCACACCCCCGCCTTGCCCAAGGCCCCCGTTGGGTGATACAACCAGGGCCGGGCGAGACGGGTTGGGCAAGCACCACGTAGGGAGTCAGATGTTCACAGCCGGGGATCGGGGCGCTAAGCGCCCGAGCAGATGAACGTGACCAACGGCGCCATGGCGCGGACCCTATCGCTGCGCGTGCTGCCCGCCCGCCGTGGGGCCTGGCGGGTCGAGGATCAGGGCGGAATGCGCGAGTCGTGCGCCACGCTGGCCGAGGCGGAGGCGCTCGCCGAGCGGCTGCTGCGCGAACGGGGCGGCGGGCAGATGATGATCTACGACGCCTACCTGCGCCTGCGAGCGGTCAAGCGGCTGGCCGTCTAGGCGGATTCGGAGCCGCTCGGGAAGCGACCGCACGCGCCCGACGCCTGGCCGCTGGACCGATCACGACGGGCGGGCGAGTGAAGTCCGCGATCAGCTCGATCCGGCCGACGCACTCCGACGCTCCCTGCGCATGGGCGGCGCGCGCAGTGGCCTCCGACGCGGTGGTCACGAATCCGCACTCTGCGCACCGATACAGCGGCACAGCGCACCGGATTGCCAGATTACGGGAAGTTCAAACGACTTCTGTGCTGGGAGCCGCCGTCACGCCTCCGGGTGGCGCTCGACTCGGGCGGCCTCGAACTCGTCGGATACGCGCGCGCCAACGTCGAACGCCGGCTCCTCGCCGATCTCCGTGTGGGCGAGCGCCTCGGCCTCGAGCAGCGAAGCCTGGCTCGCGGCCACCCGAGCCTCGGAGGCCACGTCGATGCTGCGGCTGAACAGGTAGTAAAGGATCGCGGCGATCGGGAACCCGATGAACGGAGAGATGTCACCACCCGACAGCGACTTGGCCACCGGTCCCTCGTAGATCGTGGTGTTCATAAACGGGATCATGCATATGAAGGCGATGACGTACGCGGTGAGGCCCCGCCAGGACCACATGCCGTACATGCCGCGCGGGATGAAGAGTTCCCTGATCGCGTAGTTGCCCTTGCGGACGAAGAAGAAGTCGATCAGGTTGACCGCCGTCCACGGGATCATGAAGTACAGGACGAGCAGCAGGAAGTTGTTGAAGTTGCTCAGGAAGTGCTCGGACAGCGTCAGCGACAGGACGGTCGCGACGACCGTGATGAAGCCGATGCTGAGCCAGCGCGCGGTGAACGTCGGCCGGATCTTCTTGACCGTGTCGACCGTGGTCAGCGTGGAGAGCCCGCCGCTGTACATGTTCATCGCGGTGACCGCGACGAGACCTGGAATCGACAGGACCATGATGATCGGGCCGAACCCGGAGAAGATCTGGTTGGCGACGTCGTGCACCTGAGCGACCGGCTCGGCCGTCGTGGCGGCCGACAGGATGAACGCGCCGACGAGCATCGGGATAGCGCCGAGTGCCGAGCCCAAATACGTCCACCAGAACACGGTGGAGGTCTTGGTGTCCCGTGGCAGGTAGCGCGAATACTCGGAGACGTACGGAGCCCACGTGAGCTGGTAGCTGACGACCACTCCGAACTGGACCAGGGCCAGACCAAAGTCATGCTTGCCGAGGTCGAACGAGCCGTGCGGCGCCCCGACCGTGAATAGTGCGCCGATCGTGAACACGCCGTACACGACGATGAACAGCCAGGTTGCCCACCGCAGCCCGACGTGGATCAACTCATAGCCGAAGATCGTCAGGACCACCGACAGGATCACCACGGGGAGGTAGGCCAGGAACTTGCTGTGCAGCCCCGGGAACAGCTCCTGGATGACGTCGCCGCCGAGAATCGTGTTGAACACGTTGAACCCGATGAACAGCATCACGGCGACCACGACCGGAAGCAGTGAGCCGAAGTAGCCGAACTGCGCGCGCGACTGGATCATCTGGGGAAGGCCGAGCTTTGGCCCCTGGGCCGAGTGGAAGGCCATGAACAAGGTCCCAGCGAGGACGCCGGCGGTGATCGCGATGAGCGTCCAGATCAGGTTGAGGCCCGCGGCCACACCGATCGCCCCGACGGCCAGCGTGGAGAGCTGGGCGTTGCCCTGGAACCACACGGGTCCGAGGTGCCACGGCTTCCCGTGCCGCTCACTGACCGGCACGTAGTCGATCGAGCGAATCTCGACCTGGCCGGCGCTCTGCACGCTCTGCTCGCTGCGTGCCGTCGTCGTCGTCATGTCCCTCTCCCGAGTTCGGTCGTGCCCCAAACCAAGGGCCTGCGATTGCCGAGTATGCGGTGTATACACGGCTGAGGTAGCGATTGCAACATTCGCGAGGCCAAGTCGGATTGGCCCTCTGGAGCGTCCGATCAGCCCGGATGAAGGATCCTCAGCGGCAGCGTGAAGCCGACGTTCCACATGCCACCGTCGACCACCTCGAGCAGCTTGAGGTCGCCGGCCAGGCTGCAGGTGACGTAGGCGTCCTCGCGGGTCAGCCCATGCTCCTCGACCAGCCAGGCGATGCTGTCGCGGACCGCGACGCGGGCGCCCTCCATGAGGTCGGGGTCGATTCCCATCGAGCCGTGGTGTCCGGCCGAGTCGACCAGTGGGGTGAGCGCGCCCGGCGTCTGAAAGCGCGGCCGCGCGATCGAGCGCCGCTCGAGCGTGAAGCGCAGCCGGGCCCGCATGTCGCACTCCAGGGCGGCCAGGCACACCTCGCCGTCGCCCTGGGCGCCGTGCGGGTCCCCGCAGGAGAACAGGGCGCCCTCGCACCAGATCGGCAGCCACAGGGTGCTGCCGGCGATCAGGTGGCGGGTGTCGACGTTGCCGCCGCCCTTGTGGGGCGGAAACGACGGCGCGCTGGCCGGCGCGTCGGGCTGGGTGCCCATCGTCCCCAGGAACGGGGCCAGCGGCACCGTGACCTGGGGGCAGATCCGGGCGCTCCGGCCGTCGCGCAGGTCGAAGGTCTTGACGAACGGCTCCGTGAAGTCATCCGGCAGCAACCCGAGATCGGGCTCGGTGCCGCACCACCCCCACTTCCCCGGGGTCAGCTCCAGTACATCGACCCGTAGCGTGTCCCCCGGCTGCGCGCCGGTCACGAACACCGGCCCGAGCAGCCGGTAGATCGTGTCGAAGTCGAACGTGGTGTCCTCGTATCGGTCGCCCTCGTGGATCTGCTCGGCCCCGGCCATCTCCAGGTCGAACTCGACGGTGTCTCCCGAATCGATGACGAGCGTCGGCTCGATGTCGCGCTCCCAGCGGTGGTGAAACCGCGTGCGGTCTAGCTGGTGCTCCACGCCGAGCTCCGCTGCGTGTCGGGGGTGGTCGTCACCCAACTGCGGTCGAGCTCGCGCACGGACCGGCAGCCGGACAGGGTCATAGCCAGCCGCAGCTCCTCCACCAACAGGCTCATCGCGCGCACGGCCCCGTCCTCGCCCCCGGCGGCCAGGCCGTACACCAGCGCCCGCCCGGACAGGCAGGCTCGGGCGCCCAGCGCGAGCGCCTTGACTATGTCCACGCCGCGCCGGATGCCGCCGTCCATGTACACCTCGAGCTCGGAGCCGACCGCGTCGACCACGGCGGGCAGGACCGAGATCGTGGACGGCGTGTGGTCGAGCTGGCGCCCTCCGTGGTTGGAGACGATCACGCCGCGGACGCCCAGCCGGGCGGCCTGTTGCGCGTCCTCGGCCCGGAGCACGCCCTTGAGCACGATCGGCCCCGCCCAGAGCTCTTGGAGCCGGCTGATGTCGTCCCAGCTCAGCCCCGGATCGAACTGGCTGTTGATGATCGCGGTCAGGCTGGGCTGGGTGGGTCCGGACATTCCCGCGCGAGCCCGCGCCGCGCCCTCGGACAAGAACCGCGGCCGGCGCACGAAGTCAACCGACCAGCGCGGGCGGACCAGGCCCTGGGCCAGCGAGCGCGCGCTGATCCGCGGCGGCAGCGTGAAGCCGTTGCGCCGGTCGCGCTCGCGCGCGCCGGCTCGCTGGACGTCGACGGTGATCACCAGCGCCTGGTAGCCGGCGTGCCGGGCCCGCTCCAGCAGCTCGCGCACGTAGCCGCGGTCGCGGGAGACATAGAGCTGGAGCCACAGCGGCCCCGGGCTCAGCTCGGCCACCTCCTCGACCGTCCGCGAGGCCACCGAGGACAGCACGTGCAGGGAGCCCGCGCCGTGTACCGCTCGGGCCAGCCCGATCTCGCCGTCGTGGTGGACGATCCCGGTCATCCCGGTCGGCGCACCGAGCAGCGGCACCTCGATCGGCTGGCCGAGCACGCTGGTCGACAGGTCGATGTCGGCCGCGCCGGTGAGCACGCGCGGGAGCACGGCCAGCCTGCGCAGGTCGGCCTGGTTTCGCTCGGCGGTCAGCTCGTCCCAGGCGGCGCCGTCCACGTAGTCGAAGACGACGCCGGGGATCCGGCGGCGAGCCAGGGCTCGCAACTCGGCGATGTTGCCGCAGCGCTCCACCCGTCCGGCGTCGCTGAAGCTCCGGCGGAGCGCGGCGGGCGCGTCCGTCACGTCAGCGCGCAACTGCTTCGCGAGCAGGTCGAAGAATCCGCCCTGCTTCACGGGGTCGCGACACGCTCCGGGCGCGCCGCGGGGTCGGTCGCGAGGCGGCGGGCCAGCGACGCCGAGACGGAAGCCGTTTGCGCGATCGCGTGCTCGTCGACCAGCGCCCGGACGTCGCCGCGCGAGTGGTAGTACGGGTAATCGGGTCGCCAGATCAGACACGCCGGCACCCCGGCATCGGTGAACGGCGCGTGATCGGAGAACGTGCTGCGGAGGTTCATGACCCGGTCGGGCTCCCACCCCTGCGCGCGACCGGTGTTCACGGCGAGCTCCAACAGAGGGCCGTCGGCGCACCAGATCTGGCGCTCCGACGGGTACGCGCTGGCGATCCCGTCGAGGTTGACCATGCCCACCACATCCTCCATCTCACGCGCGTGCGCGTGTACATAGGCGGTGGCGCCCCATACGCCGATCTCCTCGCAGGCCGAGGCGAGCAGCACGATCGTCCGGCGCGAACTCCCGGAGATCAGCGCGCGCCCACTGTCGAGCAGGCTGGCGAGGCCGCTGCCGTTGTCGTACACGCACGGCCCCTCGGCCTGGCTGTCGTAGTGGGCCGAGAGGATCACCTCGCCCGGCTCGCTGCCGGGGATCTTCCCCACCACGTTGTGGGCGGTGCGCTCGTGGTAGGCGCCCTCGTGGCCCACCCGGACCTCTACCGGCCGCCCCCAGCTCAGTTCGGAGATCAGCGCGCGACCAACGGGCGCGGCGATCGTCACCCCGGGGTAGGCGGTCGGGCGCCCCTTCCACGGCGGCTCGAGCGGCGGCGGGTAGAGCGCACCGGTGAAGTTGCCGACGATCCCGTCGGGCGTCTCGCAGACGTGGACCAGACCCGCGATCCCCCGCTCTTCGAGCACGCTGACCAGGTCGAACGGGAACATGCTGTGCACGACCGCGATCTTTCCGGCCAGGTCGATCCCCCGGGCGTCGACCCGCGCGAAGTCAGCCTCGCCGCCGTCGCCCAGGTAGATGGCCTCACCCGCCGCGTCGCCGGTGGCCGTGTACTGGAGCGGGTGGCACTCGAGTTCGACGCCGCCCAGCGCGCACGAGGACGACTCCGCCTCGTAGCCCAGGTACGGGAACGGCTCGAGCCGCACGTCGTCCAGGCCCAGCGCCTTGAAGCGCTCGAGCAGGTAATCGCGGGCCGCCGCCTCGCCGGCGGTGCCGGCGTAGCGGTTCCCGATCGCGGCCAGGTCGTCGAGCGTCCGCCCGATCTCGGCCGGGTCGAGGAGTACGGCGTTGTCGTTCATCTCACGGCTGGCTGACCAGCGCAGAGGCCGGCAGTCCCCACTTCGTGGCGGTGGCCTTGTACTCCGGCGAGGTCACATACCACTGCATGCCGCTCTTCAGCTGCGCCTCGATCGGGCTACCCTTCTTGATCGCGATCCCGAGCGGCGTCGACGCCTCCGGATCGTCGAACACGACCTTGAAGTCTGTCTGCTTGTTCGCGATCAGGTGCTCGGTGATCGTGTCCTCATACATGGCATACAGGTTCCCGTTCTTGAGCGCCGGCACCTCCTGCGCGACCGCCGAGTACGAGTGGATGTCAATCGCAGGCTTGCCCGCCTTCTTGCACGCCTGACTGGCCTGCTGAGAGAACTGCAGCTCGGTCGCCGCACCGGTGAGTACGCCCACCGGCTTGCCGCAGACGTCCATCCACCCATGGACCTTCGAGGCGTTCGAACTGGTGACCATGAGCGACAGCGCGGTCTTGAGGTAGTCGATGAAGTCGACGACCTTCTCGCGCGCGGCGGTGTCGTACACGTCGGAGACGACCATGTCCGCCCGGCCACTCTGGACGGCCGGGATCAGGCCGTTGAAGTCGGCGGTCGCCCACTTGTACTTCCAGCCGAGGTGGCCCATGACCGCCTTGACCATGTCGGGTTCGAAGCCGACGATCGTGTTCGGGATCGGTGGCCGATCTCGAGCTGAACGGCGGGAAGTCCGCCGAGGTGATGACCACGTAGGTCTTGCCGCTGCTCGCGGCGGCGGACGTCGTGCTGCTGCTGCCGGCGGCCGCGCCGGCGGAGCTCGAGCTGTTGCTCGAGCTGCTGCCTGAGCTGCCGCAGGCGGCGATCAGGATGGCAGCGGCCGCGGCGAAGGCGGCGAGGCGCAGGCGTGTCCTGACGGTATTCATGTGGGTTCTCCTCTCCCTTGTGTTACGGCGCCGCGGAGATCGCGATCCCCAGCGGCTTCAGCTCACCCGCGTTGCATGGATTCAGGTCCTGAGGGCAGTTCGAGATCGCCACCAGGATGTCGGCCTCGGCACGGAAGGTGATGAAGTCCCCCGCGCGCGAGGTGGGCTCGGCGATCGACCAGCTCCCGTCCGGCTCGACCGGGCAGTTCATGAAGACGTTGAACGACATCGGCACGTCGGCCCGGCCCAGGCCCCACGGTGCGATCGCCTCGACGAAGTTCTCGACGCACCCCCGGTGCTCGTCGACCCCGTAGCGGATCTTGTCAATCTCGGCGTTGCACGATCCGGCGAGCATGTCGTGGCGCCCACAGGTGTCCTCGACGATCTGGAGCAGCGGCCGGCTGAGCTCCGAGTACAGCGTGTGGCCGGTGGTGAAGTACACCGTGCCGTTCAACCTGATCGTGGTCGAGGGCCACAGCCGATCGGAGAACTCGGGAAGCGCGAACGCGATCACGTCGGCCACCTGCTGGCCCTCCAGGTCGGTGATCCGTAGGGTCTGGCCGCGGGACAGGGTCCGCGCGATGCACCGCGCCGGTCCCAGCACGTAGTCCTCTGACAGCGCCTCGGTCGTCACCGCGGCTCCTGTTCCGCCGGACCTGAGGCCATGGCGCCGGCCATGCGGGCGTCGATCAGGCTCAGGAACGCCCGCGTGCGCTCCTCCCGCGGGTTGCGGAACAGCTCCTCGGGCTTGCCCTCCTCGATGATGCAGCCGTCTTCCATGAACACGACCTTGTCGGCCCACTCGCGGGCGAACACGATCTCGTGGCTGACCACGACCATCGTCATGCCGGCCTCGGCCAGCCGGCGGATCAGCTGGAGGACCTCGCCCACGAGCTCGGGATCGAGCGCCGAGGTTGGCTCGTCGAACAGCATCAACCGGGGATGGGTGGCAACCGCGCGGATGATCGCGATCCGCTGCTGCTGGCCGCCCGAGAGCTGATGGGGATAGTGGTGCTCGTACTCGGCCAGCCCGGCCCAGGCGAGTAGGCCGCGGGCCTCTTGGCGGACCTCGTCGGACTTGCGACCGTAGACCCGCACCGGCGCCTCGATGATGTTCTCCATCACGGTCAGGTGGTCGAACAGGTTGAAATGCTGGAAGACCATGCCGATCCGGGCCTTCGCCCGGGCGGCGGCCGGATCGCGCACCGGAACCAGCCCCCGGTTGGTGCGTCGGTAGCCCACGTGCTCGCCGCCCACCAGGATCTCCCCGTCATCGACGGTCGCCAGGTGGTTGATCGTGCGCAGCAGCGTGGTCTTTCCCGACCCGCTCGGCCCGATCAGGAACACCACGTTGCCGGGCTCGACGTCGAGTGAGACGCCCTTGATCACCTCGTTGCCGTGGAACGCCTTGCGCACCTCGCGGATCTGCACGTAGGCCTCCCCGGTGCGCGCCGAGGCCTCCTGCGACCCTCGCAGCGCGCTGAGCAGCTCGGGCGAGGTCTCGCCGCGAGTCGCGGGCTGAGTCGGGATCTCCACGCGTTGGGACCGGCCGGTCAGCCGGGCCAGCAGTCCGTGCGACGGGCGCCGACCGTTGGCCGGCAGCAGCGGCGCGGTGGCGACTGCGGCGGGCCCCACGGGGGTGAGGAAGCCCGCCTCGCGGGCGCGCAGCGCGGCCTGCGCGGTGATCCGCGCCTTGCGCTCGATGTTCAGCCGCGCCTCGAGCCAGCCCTGCACGAGCATGACGCCGGTCGTGGCGATCAGGTAGAGCACGGCGGCCGCGGCAAACACCGGGACGTACTCGAAGTTGGTCGAGACGACCTGCTCGGAGCGCAGCGTTAGCTCGCCGACCGTGATGACCGACGCGAGCGAGGTGTTCTTGATGATGATGATCGCCTCGTTGGACATCGCCGGCGCGATGGTCCGCAGGGCCTGTGGGATCACGACCCGATGGAGTACCTGCCAGCGCTTGAGCCCGAGCGCGGCGGCCGCGTCGCGCTGGGTCTGCTTCACCGCCAGCAGGCCGCCGCGAATGATCTCGGCCATGAACGCGATCTCGTTGAGGGCCATGGCGATGATCGCCGTGGCCATCGCGCTCGTATGGATGCCGATGAGCGGCAGGACGTTGTACCAGAACAGCATCTGCAGCAGGATCGGGGTGCCGCGCATGACCCAGATGAACGGAACCGGAAGCCAGCGGGTGATCAGGTTGCGCGACATGCGCATGAGCGCGACGCCCAGCGCGAACGGAAGCGCTGCGAAAAACGCCGCGGCCGAGATCTCGATCGCGATCAGCAGGCCCTGCCAGAGGAACCCGAGGGTCAGGTAGTGCGTGAACTGGCTCATCTAACGAATGCGGACGGCCGTGCACCTTCCCAGACTGTGCAGCGTATACAACGCAGAGTGGACATGCAAGCTGGCTCCGGATCTCCTCGGATCACACCTCGGACGGGGGCAACAGCGCCGGGACGGCGCGGTCGACGATCACATCGATCAGCACAGGCTGTGCACGGTTGATGGCCCGAGCGAGCGTGTCGGCCAGCCGATCGGGGGCGCTTACGCGGACGGCCGCACATCCGTACGACGACGCGGCGGCCAGAAAGTCAATCCCCGGCAGCTCCAGGCTGGGCACACCCTCCAACCCGGCGAACGCGGCCACCGACTCGAGGATCGCGTACCGAGCGTTGTTGACCACGATGAACGTCACCGGCGTGCCCAGCTGCACGGCGCTCCAGAGCGCTTGCGGCGCGTAGAGTGCCGAGCCGTCGCCGACCAGGCAGACCACCGGGCGCGCGGGTTGGGCCAGCTTGATCCCCACCGCGGCCGGCATGGCGAAGCCCAGCCCGCCGCTGGCGCATGCGAAGAAGCTCGCCGGCCGGCGGATCCGGACGTGCCGGCGCAGATCGTGGCGATTGGACGGCGACTCCTCCACGAGCACGGCGTCGCCCGGAAGCACCTCGGCGAGCGTGGCCATCAGGAAGGCCGGGGGAATAGGCGTCGCGGCCACCGGCTCCGGCGGAATGGCCCGGGGTCCGGTGGCCCGGCGCGCGGCCGCGCCGTCCGGTCCTGTCTGCTCGAGCAGCGCCGACGCGATCACCCGCACGTCGCCGATCAGGCTGAGCACGCTCGGCGCCCGGGCGGCCTCGTCTGGATCGTCGGTGATCTGCACGATCGCCGGCATAGGCTGGTCGCTCGGCTCGTAGGGCAGGAAGGCGAACACGGGAGCGCCCACCACCAGCACGACCTCGACGCCGCTCAGCTGGGCCGACGCGCTGCCGTACCCCGGCGCGAGGTGACCGCGATACTGCGGGTGGTCCTCGGGGAAGCCCAGCCGCGGCGACTGCGGCGCGGCCCACACGTCGGCCTCCAAGCGCTCGGCCAGCTCGACGAGCTCATCCCAGGCGCCGTCGCGATCGGCGCCGGCCCCGATCACCAGCGCGACCGGTCCGCTGGTCAGCCAGCTCGCCAGCTCGTCTACGGCACCGGCCTCCGGTCCACTACCGGCGCGCACCTCGCCCCCGGGCGCGGACGGTCCCGTCCCCGCCGCGGGAGCGTCCCAGTCGTCGCCAGGCACCGAAACGAACACAGGACCATAGGGCCGCGTCCGGGCCAGCGCCCAGGCCCGATCGATCGCCGCGGGAACGTCCTCGGCCCGCGCCGGCTGCTCTGAGTGCTTGACGTAGGGCGCCATCAGCTCGGCGCCGCGCGCGAACAGGAACGGCTCGAGCGCCAGGTGGCGCCGGTCCTGGTTGCCGCCGGTGATGACCAGCGGCGCGCGGTTGTGGAACGCGTTGACCACCGCGCCCATCGCGTTGCCCACCCCGCACGCGCTGTGCAGGTTGAGGAACGCCGGGCGGCCGGTGGCCTGGGCGTAGCCGTCGGCCATCGCCACGGCCACCGACTCGTGGAGGGCCATCACATACCGGAAGTCGTCCGGGAGGTCGACCAGCAGTCCGAGCTCGGTCGAGCCCGGATTGCCGAAGATCGTGGTCATCCCGCGGTGCCGGAGCAGCTCGATCGTCGCCGCCCGGACCGACCCCAACGTGCCGACGGTCGAGGCGATGTCCATGTCAGCCGCCGGTCTCCATCAACCGCCGGTAGGCCTCCGGGTCGGTGACTCCCTCGGTGCACAGCAGCAGCACGCGCGAGTCCGGGCCCACGGCCAGCGCCTCCCGGGCCTGTGCCAGGTGTGCGTCCTCCGCCACCGCGGTCAGCGCGGCCAGCCCGGCGGCGCCGCACTCGCCGGCCTCGATCCCGTCCGCCGCGAGCACGCGGGTCGCCTCGGCGATCGGCTCGTCCGGCATGGCCAGGTAGACGTCGATCCCCCGCGACACCAGCGGCCAGGCGATCAGCGAAGGCGTGGCGCAGTTCAGGCCGGCCATGATCGACGTCTGGGGATGCCCGAGCGTGACGATTCGCCCGGCCGCCACCGACTCGAGCACGCACGCCGCAGCGGTCGGCTCGACTCCGGCCAGCCGAGGCCGGGCGGTCTTCAGCGACCAGTAGTGGCGAACCGCGGCCGCCGCGAGCGCGCCCACCCCGATCGGCACCGCCACGACGTCGGGCTGTACGCGCCCGTCGCGGTCCAGCGACTCGTCGATCTCGGCGAAGATCGTGCTGTAGCCCTCGATTACCCAGGCGGGCACTCGCTCATACCCCGGCCACGACGTGTCGGAGATGACCAGGCAGCGCTCACCCGCGTCCTGCGCCGATCGCGCCACCGCGTCGTCGTAGCCCCCGTCGATGACGATGACGGTCGCGCCCTCGTTCTCGATCGCCGCGATACGCGCCGGCACCATGTCGGCCGGCACGTAGATGCGTGCCTCGAGCCCGAGCAGCGCCGCCATGTGGGCGACCGCGCGGCCGTGGTTGCCGTCCGTGGCGGCGGCGAGCGTGAGCGGGTGGGCGGGCGCGACAGCCGTGTTCAGCGCATCGAAGGTCGGGATCGCCTCGAGCGTCGCCCCCAGGTGCTCGACGAGCGCCCGGTGAACCGCCCACGAGGCGCCGAGCACCTTGAACGACGGCAGGCCAAGCCGCTCGGACTCGTCCTTGACCAGGACCTCTCCCACCCCCAGGCGCCGCGCAGCATGGGGCGCGTCGCGCAGCGGCGTGGGCCGGTAGCCCGCCATCGAGGCGTGAAAGGCGCGGGGCGAGGCGGACATGGCCGGGATCGGCGGCTCCTCGCGCGCGCCCGGCGACACGAGCGCGACCGCGGCGCCCCCGGGGGCGACCTTGGCCGTGGTCGTCATGACGCGGTGGTGGCCGCGTCCTCGCGGGCCCCGCGCAGGGCGGCCAGGACGCGCTCGGGGGTCATCGGCAGCCGGGGCAGCCGCACGCCGACCGCATCATGGATCGCGCTGGCCAGCGCCGCCGGCGGCGGACCGATCGGGGGCTCGCCGATCCCGCGGGCGCCGAATGGCCCCTTGCCCGGGTGCAGCTCCAGACCGATCGCCTTGATGTCGGGCAAATCGACTGCGGTCGGGATCAGGTAGTCGGCGAACAGCGTCGAGGCGACCACCCCACCCGACACCTCGACCTCCTCGCTGAGCGCGTACCCCACGCCCTGGGCGACCGCGCCCTGGATCTGTCCCTCGACCCGCTGCATGTTGATCGCACGGCCGACGTCGTGCACGGCGACGTACTTGAGGATCCGAACCTCGCCGGTGTCGGTGTCGACCTCCACTTCCACCGCGTGCGCCCCGTGGGTGCAGTCGGGGAACGACCGGCCCTGACCGGTCTCCGGGTCGAACTTGCCAGTCTCGGCGTCGAACGTGTCGTGGTGGTAGGGCATCACGCTCTGGTGCTCGGCGGCGCGCGAGAGCTCGCCAGTCGTGATCGAGCGCTCGCCGGCCCACACGCGGTTCTCGTCGAACCGGATGTCGGCCCGATCGCACTCGAGCAGCTCCGCCGCCACCGGCTCGAGCTTCGCGCGCAGGGCCCGCGCCACCTTCAGCACGGCGTTGCCGGACATGTACAGCTGCCGCGTGGCGAACGTGCCGCCGGTCAATGGGGTCAGCGCGCTGTCGCCGATGTGCACCGAGGCCCGGTCGACGGTGATCCCGAGCACCTCGCCGGCGATGTCGGCCAGCGACGCCGCCTGTCCCGCGCCGAGGTCGGTGACGCCGGCGCGGATCACCATCGTGCCATCCTTTTCCAGCCCGATCCAAGCCGATGCCCGGTCGGCGAAGAACACCGAGCGCCCATATGGCTGCATGCTGCACCCGAAGCCACGCCCGATGCGGGCGTGTGGCCGATCCGGGTCAGCCGGCGTCGGCGGTCCGAGCTCGCTGAGCGCGCGCCGCATGCAGTCGCCGACCCCGACGCCGGTGTCGATCGTCTCGCCGGTCACCCGCTTATCGCCCTGGCGCACGAAGTTGCGCTCGCGCACCTCGGCCGGATCGAGTCCGAGTTTCTCGGCGATCCGGTCCATCTGCGACTCGTAGGCGAACACCACCTGCATCGCGCCGAACCCGCGCATCGCGCTGGTGGGGACGCTGTTGGTGAACACGGCCGTGCTCTCTACACGAGCATTGGCCGTCCGGTAGGGACCGGTTGAGTTGACCCCGGCGGCGAACAGCACGCGCGAAGAGAGCAGCGGGTAGGCCCCGGCGTCGCCGATGATGCGCACGTCCTGGGCCAGAATCGTCCCGTCGCGCGCGACCCCGGTGCGGTAGTGCATCACGAACGGGTGGCGCTTGTAGCGCGCCAGCAGAGACTCCTGGCGGGTCCACACCATGCGCACCGGCCGACGGGTCTTCCACACCAGGAGGGCGATGAACGGCTCGACCGTCATGTCCTCCTTGCCGCCGAACCCGCCGCCCATGAAGGCGGCGATCACGCGCACCCGGCTGTGGGGTAGCTCGAGGATCTCGGCGATCTCGCGCGCATGCTCGATCACCTGGGTCGAAACGCGCAGGGTGACGACGCCGTCGGAGTCGATCCAGCCGATGCCGGCCTCGGGCTCGAGGTAGGCGTGATCGACCCGCTGGCTTCGGTAGGTCTCCTGAACGATCACGTCGGCCGACTGCATGGCCGAGTCGACGTCGCCGATCGCCGAGCGCCACGTGACGTACCGGTTGCCGCCCGCGTGGACGGCGGGCGCGTCGTCGCGCAGCGCCTCCTCGGGATCGAAGACGCCCGGTCGGTCCTCGTAGGAGACCTCGACCAGGCTAGCCGCCTCCGCCGCCGCCCCGGGGGTCTCGGCGGCGACCAGCGCCACCGGCTCTCCGTCGTAGCGCACCCGGTCGGCGGCCAGCACAGGCTGGACGATCGCGTCCACGCCCAGACCGCTGGCCTCGTCGAGGATCCCGTTGTGCGGGATGTCGGCGGCGGTCATCACCGCGCGCACGCCGCGGACCGCAGATGCAGCGCTGGTGTCGATCGAGACGATCCGGGCCGAGGGCAGCTGCGCGCGCACGACCACGCCATGCAGCATGCCCGGGAAGCCCCAGTCATCCGCGTAGCGCAGGGTGCCGGCGACCTTCTCGACGAAGTCGCGATGGGGAGCCGGCCGGATCTTCGGCGGGGTGTCGGTGCCCGGCCGCCCGGGCGCCTCGATCGTCACCTCGGGATCGGCGGTCTCAATCGACATGCGAGACCTCCAGGTCGCGGTACGCCTCCACGGCGTCGAGGATCTTCGTGTAGCCCGTGCAGCGGCACAGGTTGCCGGCCAGCGCCGCGCGCAGCTCCTCGCGAGTCGCGCCGGGATGTCCGTCCAGGTACCACTTGGCGGTCAGCAGCATCCCCGGCGTGCAGAACCCGCACTGCGAGCCGGCGTGCTCGAGAAAGCTCCGCTGCAGCGGGTGCAGCTCCTCGCCCTCGCCGGTCAGTCCGCGCACGGTGGTCACCTCGTGGCCGTCGGCCTGTACGGCGAACACCAGGCACGAGTTGACCGGCTCGCCGTCGAGCAGCACCGTGCAGGTTCCGCACACTCCCTCGCCACAGCCGAGCTTGACCTCGGGGGCGCCGGACTCCGTGCGGAGTAACTCGAGCAGCGACATATTGGGCTCGACCACGGCCTGAGCCGGGTGACCGTTGATCTGCATCGAGATCTCGTGCTTGCTCATGGCAGCCGTCCGTTGGTTGTCTGGGCCGCGCCGCCCCCGGCCCGCGCGCTCGCGGTCTGCACGGCGCGCTCGATCAGCACCGCGACCATCTCGCGCCGGTAGTCCGTACTGGCGTGTGAGCTCGGCCCGATCTCGACCTGATCAGCCACGGCGCGGGCCAGCTCAGCGACGGCCGCGTCCGCGGGGGACGCGCCGATCAGGACCCCGGCGGCATCGGACACGTCGGCGGGCCGGTCGGCCACCGCGCCCACGACCAGGCGGACCTCGTCGTACCGACCCGCTTCGTCGATCGATACGGTCGCCGCGACCTCGGCGATCGCGAAGTCGCCGGCGCGGCGGGCCATCTCTAGAAAGCAGCTCCCCGTGCGCGGCCCGCCGACCGGGAACACGACGCCCGTGATGACCTCGGCCGGCTCGAGCGAGGTGGTCAGGTGCGTGACGAACAGGTCCGCCGCGGGCACCGTGCGCTCGCCGCGCGGCCCCAGCACGTAGGCGGTGGCGCGGTGGGCGACGGCCACGGCGGCGAGCTCGGCGGTGGCCTCGGCGTGAGCCAGTGAGCCGCCGATCGTGCCGCGGTGACGGACACGCACGTTGCCGATGTGCTTGACCGCCTCTGTCAGCATCGGGCAGGCCTCGCGCACCACGTCGGACTGCTCGAGGTCGACGTGGCGCACCAGGGCCGAGAGCACAAGGGATCCGTCTCGGAGCTCGATCGTGCGCTCAGCCGCCCCGCCGACGTCGACCAGCAGCGTCGGCGCCGCCAATCCCAGCATCATCATCGGGACGAGGCTCTGCCCACCAGCCAGCACGTGTCCGTCCTCATCGCCCCGCTCGAGCTTGGCCACGGCGTCCTCCCACGAGCTCGCGCGCAGGTATTCGAACGGCGCGCTGTACATCCCTACGCGGCGGCGGAAACGCCGAGGTGATCCAGCACCGCCGCCAGCGCCGCCTGGTTCGAGGTCACGACCGGCAATCCGAGGGCCTGGTGGATCTCGTCGCGTGCGTCAAACGCGCGCAAGTTGGTGCAGGAGGCGAACAGCAGGTCGATGTCGCTGTCGGCGAAGCACTGGGATGCGAACTCGGCGATCCGCTCGGGCTCGACGTCGGCGATCGCGAAGTTCTCGGTGATCCCGAGACCGTGGATGCCCGCCACCTCGAGCCCGTCGTCCTGCAGGCTCGCGGCGATCTTCTCGTTGAGGCTGTCGACATAGGGCGTGATCACTCCGATGCGCCGGCAGCCGGCCACACGGATCGCCCAACGCACCGACGCGGCCACGCTGAACGTGGCGGCGCCCGTCTGGCCTTCGAGCTCGTCGACCAGCCGTGCCTCGTAGGCGTTGCCGCGCAGCGCGCCGGCGCTCGTGCAGGCGAACACGGTCACGTCGGGGCGGGCCGTGGCCAGATCGGTCGTGGCCCTGGGCAAATGCTCGTCGAGCATCACGGCCTCGCCCTCTGGCGTGGTCTCCTCGAGATACATCCTGACCGTGTGCAGCGTGCAGCCGGCCGGAAGCCGGCGATAGAAGTCGACCTCGGCCACCGTGTTGGAGGACGGGACGATCAGCCCGATGCGAGTGCTCATGCGACATCTCCGGTCGCGCTCACGCCGACCGCGCGGCCGTCGACGTCCTGCGCGCTGCCGTTTCGCTCGGCGGGAATCGCGCGCGGAGGCGGCGGAGGCAGCTCGAGCAGGTCCAGGGGATTGCCCTTGATCATGCGCTCGACGCCCTCCTCGCTGATTCCCGACTCGTACACCGACTGGGCGAACACGCGCAGCGCCTCCGCCGGCATCGGGTTGTGGCGCTGGCCGGCATCGCTCATCAAGATGCAGCGCTCGGGCCCCAGGGCGTTGATCGCCTCGACCACCCGCGTGAGTGGCGCGTGGTTCCACATCGGCGAAACCGTGCAGTAGCCGAACTCGGCGTAGGCGCCTTGGTCGACGAGCTCTCGGAGGCCCTCGAGGTCGAGCGCCGGGACCTTGAAGAAGGGGTGGGTGATCATGATCTTCTCCACCCCGCGCTCCCGCGCCGTGCGGACCAGCAGCTTGATCTCCGGCACCGACAGATGGCAGGTGCTGAGGATGGCCGAGTACTGGGCGGTGAGATCGAGCACATCGATCAGGCCGTCGATCGGCGTGCCGGCCTCGTCGAACACCTCGATGCCGACATCCTCGGACTTGGCCACCGTGCTCGCCTGCTTGTCGTAGGCGCCGGTCGAGCCGAAGGTACGGGCGTGGTTGGCCGCATCGACGGTCGGCATCCAGACGTGCTTGCCGCCCAGTTGCAGCGCCGCCTCCACCGCGGCCGGGTTGATCCCACCCACCGCGCGGTTGAGCACGATCCCACCCACCACCTGGATTCCCGGGACCTGCTGCATGGTCATATAGGCGCGTGTGGTCGTACGTTCGGAGTGGCACTTCAACGAGAACGCGCGTAGACCGAGCGACGCGGCGTGGCGGGCGACGCCAACGTCGTCGGCGATGCGCGGAAACAGATCCGGCTCGGAGTGGACGTGCACGTCCACCGCGCCTGTCATATCGATGAATGGACCGATCGTCATGGTGCCGACGTCACCTCTCTCGTCTGCGGTGTGTCACTGCGATTGCCGTCGCGCAGCCAGCGCAACTCGGCCAGCTCCTGGTCGGTGGGCGGAGCAAGCACCCCGATCGCCTCCGACACCAGCAGCTCGAAACCCGTGTTGGCGCGCACCTGCTCCTCGGTGACGCCCGGCTGGAGCGCATCCAGCCGCAGCCTGCCCGTCTCCTCGTCGAAGCCCAGAAGCGCGATGTCGGTGACCACTGCCACCGGTCGGTTGCGCACAAGACCGGCGCTGCGCCGAGATTCGGGTCCGGAGAGATAGCCGGGGCTGGTGATGAAGTCGACTCGCTCGACGAACCGGCGCGGCTCGTGGCGCGTCATGATCATCACCTCGCGGCAACTCGAAACAATGTCGTTGGCTCCACCGCTTCCCGGCAGGCGGACCTTGGGCTGGTCGGGGTCTCCGATGTAGCTGGTGTTCACGTTGCCGTACTGGTCGAGTTGGCCCGCGCCGATGAACCCGTAGTCGTAGTGACCGCGCTGCCCGTACAGGAACAGGTCGTTGATCGACGTGAGCATGAACGCGTCGTGCGCGGCGCGCATCTCGTTGGTCGAGACCGGCAGCCGGCCGGGGAGCATCCGGGGCCCGATCGAGCCTCCCTCGAGCACGATCGTCAGCGACGGCGCGTGCAGCCGCTTGGCCAGCACGCTCGCCTCGAGCGGCGCGCCGACGCCGGCGAACACCACCCCGCCGTCGCGCAGCAGACGGCTCCCGGCGATCGTCATCAGCTCGATGGGATTCGCCTCGGTCACGCCGCCACCAGCTCGCGTGCGCGCCGCCGCTGCTCGAGCAGCCGCGATGCCCCGACCGAATCCAGGAAGCCGGCGAAGCTGGCGGGTCCGTTCACTGTCTCCTCGAGATAGGCCTGCACCCCCGCCACGCCGTCGCGATTGACCATCTCCGTGTAGGCGTCGAAGTGCTCGAAGTCGGCCTCGTAGCGGCCGTGGCACTCGTGCGGATACGAGCCGAACGGCACCTCGACCACGGCGTCCACGACGAATCCCGGGATCACCGTGCGGTCCGCGGTGCGGACGATCGCCTCGGACGGGACGATCTCCTCGGCGGTGATGATCACGGTGTTGGCTGCCCGGGCGCACTCGACATCCATGTACGCGGGGCCCTCAATCTGGGCGTTGCCGATGGCGTCGGCGGTCTGGACGTGGATCAGCGCCACATCGGGCACGAGCGCCGGCACGGCCACCAGCAACTGATCGGTGAACGGGCAGCGGATGTGCTGCGCGGGCGTCCGATCGAGCAGATCCGAGCCCAGCAGCGAGGCGGTCGGCAGGAACGGCATTCCCATCGAGCCGGCCATCAGCCGCATTCCGAACGACAGGTGGCTCCATTCCTCGTAGATCGACGGATCGCGTTCGACGTACTCGCGGAACACCTTGGGGATGCCCCACCGCAGGCCGATTCCGACCCAGCTCGAGACCAGCTTGCTCGCGGCGTCGGAGGCCAGGAACAGCTCGGACTCGTAGCACATCAGGTTGCGGCACAGGGTCAGGCCGCGGCGCTCGGCGCGCAGCAGTTCGAGCAGCATCGCCCACGGCGTGCGTGAGTAGCAGCAGCCCCCGCCCACCACTGTGTCTCCGTCGCCTACGAGCTGCGCCGCCTCCGCCAGCGAAATGCGCTTGTCGCCGGCGTCCTTCATCGCGCCGATCCCACCGCGAGATCGGCCACGAGCGGCATCACCTCGGCAGCGAACCGGTCGACCTGCTCGAGCTCGTAGTTGCATGGGCACAGGCAGATGTGCTGGACGCCCGCTTCGGCTTGCGCGGCGATCTGCTCGGCGCACTGCTCCGGAGTGCCGCGGATCGAGCTCTCGGCGGTCGATTCGCTCCACGCCGGGAGGTCGAAGTAGTCGGCGATGTATTGGCGAGCGCGCGCGTCGGCGGCCTCGAACGACTCGTCGATGCACAGGGGGAGCTGGGCCATGTTGTCGAGCTCGTCGGGATCGCGGCCGGCCGCCTCGGCGTGCTCGTGGATCCGCCGCCAGGCGGTCCTGAATGGTCCGGGCTCGTAGAAGTAGGTGAGCCATCCGTCGCCCTTCTCGGCCACCCGCCGCAGTACCCGGTCCACGTAGCCGCCGATCAGCAGCCGCGGCCGCGCCCGAGGGGAGGGCTTGGGGAGCATGACCGCGTTGCGGAAGTCGATCCCGGTGGCCGTGCCCGAGACCCGCTCGCCGGTCCAGAACTCCTTCATCAGCGCCAGGTTCTCCTCGAAGATGCGCCCGCGCTGGTTGAACGGCACGCCGCACGCGTCGAACTCGCGCTCATACCAGCCGACGGCCATGCCGAGCGTCAGGCGACCGCCCGACATGATCTCGATGCTGGCCGCGGTCTTGGCCAGCACCGCCGCGCGGCGCAGCGGCAGGACCAGGATGCCGGTGCCGAGCTCAACGCGCTCGGTGTGAGCGGTCAGCAGTGCGAGCGTCGAGAGCGACTCCAGGAACGGGAACGGCCGGCCGCTGCCCAGGAACATGTGATCCCACGCCCACAGCGACTCGTAGCCGAGCTCCTCGGCCCGGCGGGCGTAGGTGACGATCGACTGCACGTCTGGGGTCTTGTCGGCCGGAGTGAAGTTCTCCAGCGCCAGCCCGAACTTCAGCTTGCTCACGCCGTCTCCTTGAGCGCCTTGACGATCGTCGCCTTTCCGTGCTCGATGTGGAGCTTCATCTGCTTCTGGGCCCGCGCGGCGTCGCCGTCTCGGAGCGCGTCGAAGATGCTCAGGTGCTCGTCAAGGAAGCGGCGCGGCAGCTCGGTGTTATAGACCCGCTCGGACAGCTCCAGCTGCAGCCGGGTCCAGTAGCCGCGCAGCACGCTGAGCAGCTCGCTGCCGCTGGCCTCGTAGATCGCCAGGTGGAAGTCGGCGTCGAGCTGCCCGGCCTCGCGCGGCTCGGCATTGTCGAGCGCGTCGACGAAGCGCGACAGCACGTTCTCCACCGCGGCCAGTGTCTCCGGCGTCATCCGCTGCGTGGCCAGCCCTGTCAGGTGCGGCTCGAGCACCAGCCGCACGTCGTAGATCAGCGTCGCCTCGTCAGGCGTGAGCCGGTAGGTGACGAACGTGCCGCGGCTGCGATACGTGACCACGAGGCCCTCGCCCTCGAGCGTCCGCAGGCCCTCGCGCACCGGAGTCCGGCTGACGCCGGTGCGCTCCATGGCCATCGCCTCGGTCAGCCGCGCTCCGCTCGGTAAGCGACCGGACAGGATGTCCTCGCGGATCACGCGGCACACGTGCTCGGCCAGCGACGGCGGCCGCTCGGGGATCACATCGCCGTCGTCGTGATGGCGGAGTCCGTAGCGCGGAGGGCGCCGCGCGCTCGCTTTGGATGTGGACATCAAGCGGCCTTTCCGGATCGGCGCGGGTCACGCCCGGCACCCCTGGCACGGATGCGCGCGGCCGGCGATCTGTGTGCAGAGTATACAAGAGACACTATGCCCCGTCTGCTCCAGAGTCAAGCAAGATCGCCGCCACGCGGCACCTCCCATGACTAGAACGAGTCGATCAGCGCGAAGCCGACCGTGTCGAAGTTCGTCATGCGCTCGAGCACGTCGTGGGATCGCTCGAGCGGGACGCGCTCGGTCACGAGGCCGGCCGGGTCGAGCCGCTTGTCCGCCACCAGCGCGAGCAGCGCCGGCAGGTGCACGTGCGGATTGCCGACGCTGCCCACGATCGTCAGCTCGGCCTCGATCAACTCGTCGAGCGGGATCCCGACGATGCCCTGCTCCTCCTTGCTGGTCAGGCCGACCTGCACCAGCCGCCCGCCCTTGCGCAGGCTCATCAGCGCGTTTTGCACCAGCGTGGCCACACCGAGCCCGCCGAGCGCCACGTGAGCGCCGCCGCCGGTCGCCTCCTTGACGGCGTTGACTACGTCGGTCTCCCGCGCGTTGACGGTCGCCGCCGCGCCCTGCTCGCGCGCCGCCGCCAGCTTGCGATCGTCGATGTCAACCGCCACCACGCCGGCGCCCAGCGCGGTGCCGATCTGGACCGCGCTCAGACCGATGCCCCCCACGCCGTGCACGGCCAGCCACTCGCCGGCGCGCAGTGAGGCCTGGTGCTGGAGCGCATGCCACGCGGTCATGAATCGGCATCCGAGCGCGGCGGCGGCGTCAAAGCTCACCCCCTCCGGCAGTACCACGCAGTTCAGGTCGGCGTTGATCACGCGCACGTACTCGGCGTAGCCCCCATCGTGGGTCATGCCCAGGAACTCGAGCGCGTCGCACAGGTTGGTCCGGCCCGCCCGGCAGTAACCGCACTTGCCGCACGCCTCGTGGAACGGCACCGCCACCCGGTCGCCGACCTTGATCATGGTGACGCCGGTGCCCACCGCGGTCACGGTGCCCGCGAACTCGTGCCCCATCGTGATCGGCAGCGCCGGCGCCAGGCCGATCCACGACCAGTCGCCCACCCACGTGTGCCAGTCCGTTCGGCAGATCCCCTCGAACTCCACCTGCACCACCGCATCACCCGGCCCGGGGTCGGGCTCTGCCACGCTCTCGATGGCCAGCGGGGCGCCGATCTCGACCAGCCGTGCCGCTTTCAACGCCCGCTCCTCTCCGCGCCACCGCCCGCGTTCACCGCGCCACCGCCCCGACTCACCCGGTCACCTCTCCTCGTCGGTTGTCGAGAACGCACTGTATACGCTCTCCAGGGCCACGAGGGACATTTCCGTGGCGACCCGACCCCGACCCGGATAACTCGTCACACCCCGCCCGATTCGAAGAGCGTGACGACTTACACGCCTCCCACGCGGATAACTCGTCACGCTTCGGTGGAGATCGCTGGCGTGACGAGTTACCCGTCTCCCACGCGACTCGTCACGCTTCGTGGAGATCGCTGGCGTGACGAGTTATCCGTCTCGCCGATGCCCCCGGGTTAGTCGTACGAGGCCTCGACCAGCTTGCGGGCGAGCTCGGCCGGGCGGGTGAACATCACCTCGTGGCTGCCGCCCATCTCGACCAGCTTGAACGAGCCGAGTCGCGACGACATCCCCGGGTGCCACGAACCCGGCGGCAGCGCGAGGTCGTCGGCCACGGCTATATAGCTGCGGGGCAGCTCGCCGCGGTAGAACCGGCCCAGCTCGAGCTTCTGCGCCCACGGTGCGAACGGCTGGGGCACGAGCCGCTCCCACACCGAGCGCGCCGCCTCGGGCCAGGCGTCCTGGATGAACAGATCGCGGAACACCTCCCAGGCGCACTCGACCGTGCCGTCGGGGCTGGCGCGCGCCGCGGCTTCGAACAGCGCGGTCTGCTCTTCCGGGAACTCATCGTTGACGCTGGCGCCGTCGGCCACCACGAACGCGGTGTGGAAGACCAGGCGCCTGAGGCGCTCCGGGATGAGCTGAGAGACGCGGCTGACCACCGAGCCGCCGAAGCTGTGGCCGACGAGCACGACGTCGCGCAGGTCACGCCCCTCGATGAATCCGACCACGGCGGCCACGTAGTCGTCGTGCCGGATACCGGCGCGGCTCGCCCCAGGGAAGTGGCCCGGGTAGGTCGGCGCGTACGCGACGTGGCCGAGCTCGCGCAGGCACCAGGCGGTCGGCTCCCAGGCCCACCCGCCGTGCCAGGAGCCGTGCAGGAGCACAAAGGTCTCGCCTCGCGGGTGAACACCACTGCCACCGGTCCCCGACACGGATTGCGTAGTGTATACGCGCGAATATGGCGGAAACGGAGAACACGATCCTGCCCGCGCGCCAGGGCATCGCGGTCCCGCTCCACGCCGGCGAGCGGCTGCGGATCGTCAACCTGCACGGCGGACAGGTGGTCGACACCTGGGCGCTGGCCCGGGCCGACGCACGCGAGCACCTCTCGATGGAGCACACCCGCACC
Source organism: uncultured Solirubrobacterales bacterium (assembly GCA_963834625.1). Lineage (GTDB taxonomy): Bacteria > Actinomycetota > Thermoleophilia > Solirubrobacterales > Solirubrobacteraceae > Palsa-465. The sequence continues at coordinate 291,944 of CAWICM010000005.1, forward strand.
AGCCTCGGCAAGCTGGTCCCGGCCGCCGGCGATCATCTCTACAGCGTGCGCCGGCGTCCGCTGCTCACCCTGACAGAGGACACCAGCCCCGGCACCCACGACACGCTGATCGCCGCGTGCGACCAGGAGCGCTACCGACAGCTGGGCGTCGAGGGCTACCACGCCTCATGTGCGGAGAACTTCCGGCGCGCGCTGTCGCTGCGCGGCATCGAGCCCGATCGTGTCCCCGCGCCCCTGAACCTGTTCATGAACATCGCCTGGGACGCGAGCGGCCGGCTGGAGTTCCTTCCCTCGCCGGCCCGGGCCGGGGATCACGTCACGCTCGAGGCGGTGACCGACGTGACCCTCGTGCTGTCCGCCTGCCCGATGGACCTGAACCCGATCAACACGGGCGGTCCGCAGGACCTCGCGCTCGAGCGCCTCTAGTCAGGCGGCGGGGCGCAACGTGCGTCCGCGCGCGAACTGGGCAGCGCGGGTGCCGGCGTCGATCGCGCTGGCGAACGACACCTCGGCCAGGCAGCCGTCGGCGGCCACCTGGTCTCCACACAGGAACACGCCCTCGCCGCGGTCGATCGCGGGCCGTTCGCGCCACGTCGCACCCGGCAGGTCGAGCGCGCCGCTGCGCCCGTCCATCACTTGGCGCCGGCGCCAGGTGACGCGCTCGCGCCAGTCCTCCAGGGACGCATCGAGCAGCGACTCCAGTCGCGCGGCCGCATCCTCGACGCTCTCCGACGGCCTGATCGGCATCTGAGCCTGAAGCAACTCCTCGCCGGCCGGCGCGAGCGAGGGGTCCTGGGCCGTGTAGCGCTCGATCCATCCGGCGTTCTCGAGGTCGGACACGACCCAGGGATCGCTTCGGCGCTCGCGCAGCCCCAGGTCGAGGCACACGGTGCGACCGCTCGGCCAGCGGAGCGTCTCGTCGTCGAGCAGCGCGCGGGCGTCGCACAGCTCGAGCGCCACGATCACCGGCGAGGCCGGGAGCGCGTCGACGCGCTCGCTGCAGACGATCCGCACGCCGAGCTCCCGGGCTCGGGCCTCGAGCGCCTCGACCATGCTCGTCCACCCGCCGACGACGAACCGCGCCGGCGGCCGCGGGGTGAGGAGGAGCCGCTGGCTGCGCTGCCACACGAACGCCGCCGAGAGCTCGCCGGGGTCGTGGTGGAAGGTGTAGACGCCGGCCAGCGCGGACAGATAATCGGCCGTCCGCGCGTCGGCGTGATCGGTGACCCACGAACGAAAGTCCTGATCGGCCGGTGCCATCCGCCCGCGCAGGCGCAGGCCGCGCGGGATCAGGCTGAGCGGCGGCGTGCGGTGGACGGCGCCCTCGTAGTGAAAGCGCACGCCGGTCAAGAGGGGCCGGGCGAGTGGCGGCATCAGGCCGCGCTGGGTCAGCCACTCCCACAACACGCCACCGGCGTAGATCGCGTGCGGCCCGAGGTTCGCCTTGTAGGACCCGTCGGTGCTGCGAGCCCGTCCGCCGAGCTCCGAGTGCGCTTCGAACAACTGCACTTCAGCGCCGGCCTCGGCGCTCGTGATCGCCGCGGTGAGGCCCGCGAGCCCGCCTCCGATGACTGTGATCTCGCTCATGGCCGTGCACCGTACGCCGAATCTGGCCTTGCGTACAGTTCCAGTTCATGGGACTGTCAAGAGGACCAGTTGACCTGTTGCTCGAGCTCGACCGCGACGGTCCCGAGCCGATGTACGAGCAGCTCGAGCGGACGCTGCGAGACGCCATCCGCACCGGACGCGTTCCGGCCGGCTCGCGCCTGCCCTCGAGCCGCGCCCTGGCCGCGGAGCTCGGCATCTCGCGGGGCGTGATCACCTCGGCCTACGAGCAGCTCGCCGCCGAGGGCTATCTGGAGAGCCGCCAGGGCGCGCCGGTGCGCGTCGCCGGGGGGATCCGCACGCAACCGCCGCGTTCGCCGGCGCCGCCCCTGGAGCCGAAGTTCGCCTACGACTTCACGCCCGGCCTGCCCGATCTCGCCGGGTTCCCCCGGGACCGCTGGCTGCGTTCGGTGCGCGCCGCCTGGCGCGAGACCGCGCTCGACGCGGTCGGCTATGGCGACCCCCGCGGCGTGCCCGAGCTGCGCATGGCGCTCGCCGAGTATCTCGGTCGGGTGCGGGGGGCGGTGCCGGACGCCGAGCACGTGATCGTGTGCACCGGCTTTCGCCAGGGTCTGTCGCTGACCTGCCGCTGGCTGCGGGCCAGCGGGATCGAGCACGTCGCGCTCGAGGAGCCGGGCTGGCACGCCCAGCGGCTGATCGTCGAGGAGGCCGGCCTGACGGTAACGCCGGTGCCGGTGAACGAGGACGGCATCGACGTGGGCGCGCTTCAGGCCACCGGCGCGGACGCGGTGATCGTGACCCCCGGCCACCAGTTCCCGACCGGCGTGGTGCTGAGCGCTCGCCGGCGCGCGGCGCTGATCGAGTGGGCGGATCAGGGCGACCGCCTGATCATCGAGGACGACTACGACGCCGAGCTGGGTCCGGATCGGGTCGGCGCGCTCCAGGGAATCGCGCCCGACCGCGTCCTGTACATCGGATCGGCGAGCAAGCGACTGACCCCAGGGATGCGCTTGGGCTGGATGCTCCCTCCCTCCTGGCTGTCGTGGGCGCTTATCAGCGCCAAGGCGATCGAGGATGCCGGCTCGGAGGTGGCCGGCCAATTGGCGCTGGCCGACTTCATCACGCGCGGCGAGCTCGAGCGGCACCTGAGACGCATGCGATTGCGCTACCGCCAGCGCCACGAGCACCTGGTCGAGGTGCTCGCCCGGGCCCTGCCCGGCTGGCGGCCGTCGGACGCCCACGGAGGGCTGCACACCATGGTCGTGCTGCCCGACCACACGGACGAACCAGGCCTGCTCGCCGCGGCGGCGCGCCGCGGCGTGGGCATCGAGGGGTTGTCGCTGCACAGCTACACCGGCGATTGCCCGCCGGGGCTGGTGCTCGGCCATGCCCACATGTCGGAGCCGGCGCTCGAGCGAGCCGTGCAGCTGCTCGCCGCGTGCACTACCCCAGGAGCGCGCTGATCACCGCGCCGAGCTGGCGGCAACCCAGCTCGAGCGGCCCGAGCTCGATCCGCTCGCCCTCGGTGTGCATCCCCGACCCGCGCGTGCACCCGATCGACAGCGCGGGGATGTCGAACGCGGCTGCGGCGTTGGCGTCAGTCGAACCGGACCCGAACGCCTCCGGCAGGCCGAGCGACGCACGCACGTCCACCACCTTCCGGACCAGGGGATGGTGCCGATTGACCTTTCCCGCCGGGCGCTTGCCGACGATCTCGTACTCGATGCTGAGCGGCGGATCGACTATGAACTCTCCGACCTCCGCCTCGAACTCGTCGAGCTCGGTCTGGTCGAGTGACCGCCGCTCGGCCAGCAGCTCTGCCTCGGCGGCGATCGCATTGACCGCCCCGCCGCCCGAGATGCGACCGATGTTCGCCCCGGCCATGGCCAAACCTGTCCCGATCGGGAGCAGCGCATGGATCGCGCTCGGCCTCCCGCGGTCCGACCACGAATGGCCCCCGGGCCCGGAGACCTGCAGCCGCGCGCGCGTACTCCCCACGTGCTCGGTCACGACCTCGTCGAGCCCGTGGCCCTCGAGCGCGATGGCCATCGCGGGCCGAAGCGAGCGACACGCGTGGAGTGCACCGCGCAGGTTGCCGAGCCCCTCCTCGCCGACCGTGAACGCGACGGCCAGCCCCGGCGGAATCGGATCGAGCTCCAGCAACGTCCAGATCACGGTCATCACCGCGGCCGCGTTGTCCCCCACGCCCGGCCCTACCAACTCCTCGCCGTCACGCACCACCTCGATCGCGTCGAGGCCGTGGAACACCGTGTCCACGTGCGCCATCACCAACAGCTCCGGGGAGCCGCCGAAGCGCCACAGCAGGCTCCCGGCCTCGTCGCGCGCCAACGACCCAGCGCCGCCGGCCAGCCGCTCCTCCAACCACCCGAGACGCGCCTCCTCGCTCCCGGTCGGGGCCGGGATCGCGGTGAAGCGGGCGAGTTCGTCGGCGTCGATCACGAGATGACCGCGGTGACATCGATCTCGACCAGCCACTCGGGACGGGCCAGCGCGCTCACGACCAGCCCGGTCGAGACCGGGTGCACGCCGCGCAGCCACCGCCCCACCACCCGGTAGACCTCCTCCCGATGCCGGATGTCGGTCAGGTAGATCACGACCTTGCAGATCTCGTCCAGGCGGGCGCCGGCCTCGCCCAGGAGCTGCTCGATGTTGCGCATCGCCTGCTCGGCCTGCGCGGCCGGATCGCCGATCCCGACCGACTGGGCCGTGTCCAGGTCCTGTCCCACCTGACCGCGCAGGAACACGGTGTTCCCGGCCACCACCGCCTGGCAGAGGTCGTTGTCGAGGTCCTGATCGGGATACGTGTCGCGCGTGTTGAACGGTCTGATCCGCGTGTGCGTCATGAGAGCCCTCGCTTGCTGTGGACGACCTCGCCGCCGATGATCACATCCGAGACGACCTCCTGGCCGACCGCCAGGCACAGCTCCCCGGGATGGCTCACCGCCAAAACCGTCAGATCTCCCCGCTTCCCGACCTCCAGAGACCCCCGATCGCCGGCCAGCCCGAGCGCGTACGCCGCGTTCAGCGTCCCGCCCACGATCACCTCGCCCGGGGTGAGCCGGAACCACGGCGCCGCCATGCCCAGCGTCACCGGCAAGCACGTGGCGTGAATCGAGGAGCAGTAGTCGGTGGCCACCGCCACGGGTACGCCGGCGTCGATGAACGCCCGCGCATGCGCCCGGCGATCGGTCATGTAGATGAGCTCGGCCTGAGGCAGCAGCACGGCGATCGTGTCGGTCGCGCCGACCGCGCGGATCTCCTCATCCGGCGTGTAGGTCAGATGCTCGGCCGACACCGCGCCGCCCGCCACCGCGGTCTGCCATCCCTCCGAAGACGCCCACGCGTCGGCGTGGCATCGCGTCGGAACCCCGAGCTCGCGAGATCGCGAGAACAGCGAAGACGCCTGGGCCGGGCGTGAACAGGCCGCGCTCGCACGTGATGTCGTGAAACTCGCCCAGCCCGCGCTCGACCACCGCGTCGAGCATCTCGTGCACCTCGGACACGTATCCCTCGGCCTCGATACCCGCCGGCACGACGTGAGCACCGAGGAACGTCACGACGAGCTGCATCGGGGTCATCGCCCGGCTGCGCTCGAGCAACTCGAGCTGGCGAAGCTCCTCCTCCAGGGTCAGCCCGTAGCCGGACTTGACCTCGAGCGTGGTCACCCCACCGGCCAGGATCCGCGCGTAGGCGTCGCTTAGCCCCGACAGCAGCTCCGAATCGCTCGCCGCTCGCGTGGCCAGGACGCTCGCCCAGATCCCGCCGCCCGCCGCCGCGATCTCGGCCAGCGACGCGCCGGCCAGCCGCTTCGCGTACTCGAGCGTGACGCTCACCGCGCGAACAGCGGATGCGAGTGGCACTCGATCAGTCCCGGAAGGACCGAGAGCCCGCGAAGCATCGAAAACCGGCACGGCCGGATCGCCCGAATCGCGCAGCACCTCATCGCGAGGACCCACCGCCACGATCACCCCGTCCCTGATCGCCACCGCCCCATCGGCAAGATCAGATCGAGTTCGCCCTGCTCAGGCCCCGCCGCGCCGCCCCGCGGTCGCGCACACAGCGCCACCCACGACGCCCTGACCACGTTGAGGTCGCTCATGACCGGGCGGTCGCCGTCGCCACCGGCTGCTCGAGCCCGGCGTACCGGCGCACCAGATCGGCCGGGCCGGCGAAGTCGTAGTTGTTGTAGACCGCGAGCAGATGGGCGAACGCCGGCGACTGGGCGAACAGCTGGAAGGTCAGCCGGTGGCCGGCGTAGTCGGAGTTGAGCAGGTCGCGCGCGAATGCGAACAGCCGCCGGCGATCCTCGGCCGGCACCTCGCCCACGGCCAGGTACTTCTCGAGCCACGGCCCCGCCTCGGCATCGGCGAACGTCGCCGCGCTGGGCAGCACGCACAGCTGGCCGCCGCACAGGTCGCGCGCCAGGTGCATCATCGCCGGCAGCTGCGTGCAGGCGAGCACCCGCCCGGTGTAGAGCAGCGCCTGGTTGGGCATGAGGAGCCCACCCGGGACTCACCTCGCCCATCTCGACCGCCGCCGTCAGGTGCGCGTTGATGCCCTCCCGGTAGCAGACGAGCTCGGCCAGCTTCTCGCGCACCGCCTGGTGCATCTTGATCCCGGTCTGTACCGCGTTCGTGTACGCGACGCCCACCAGCAGGTCGGCGAAGCGCAGGTGGCGCTGCACGAACGGGAACATGCTGTAGCGGTGCAGCGTGGCGCGGATGAACGCAGCCGCCGCGGTGTGCCGGTAGAAAAGCACGTTCTCCCAGGGAATCTCCACGTCGTCGAACACGATCATCGTGTCGATCTCGTCGAAGCGCGTGGCCAGCGGATAGTCGGCGGAGTCCCGCCGAGCGAACGAGGAGCGGCAGATGTGCCGGATGCCCGGCGCGCCCATGTCGACGATGAAGCCCACCGCGTAGTCCGACAGCTTGGCGTCGCCCCAGTCGCCGATCGTCGGCTTGACGAACGCCTGGTTGGCATACGCCGCGGCGGTCTCGAACTTCGCGCCGCGGACGACGATGCCGTTGTCGGTCTCGCCCGCCACGTGCAGCAGTACGTCGGGGTCCTGGTCCTGCGGGCGGCGCGAGCGGTCGCCCTTGGGGTCGGTGTTCGCCGAGACGTGGAAGGGATCGGCCAACTCGGCGTGGCGAACATGGGAGCGGATGTGCGCGGAGAAGGCGGGATCGATCTCGTTCAGCACGTCCTGACCGTCGTACAGAGACCACATCTCCCCCACGGTCTCATCGCCCACCCGCGTGACGATGCCGCCCAGGTCATCGAGCACACGGTCCACCGCGGCGCGCTTGTCGCGCCAGTCCTGCTTGGTCAGCGGGCGTTTGGCGCCGATCGGGCAGCGCTCGCCGCTCTCCTCGTCGACATAGGACATGGCCCGCCATGAGGCTTCATGCGCGAGGTCGTAGATGCGGGCACGTGCGTCGACGATCGGCTTGAACGCGGGATGCGTGGTCACGTCGGCCACCTTCTCGCCGTCGATCCATACCGCTGCGTCCGTCGCGCAGCGACTCGCGGTATTCGTCTCCGGTCCTGATCATCTGAGCATGATTTCCCGTATAGTGGTAATCGTTTCCCGAAATCTCGGCGGAAACCCTACCACCACGACCGCCCACGTGCCACGTCCGCGCACCAACCCCCACCCCGACACCCCCAAGGTGCTGGACAAGGCCCTGCGCGTGCTCGACGCGTTCGGCGAGCAGTCGACCGCGTGGTCGGAGGCGGCGTTGCGCGATCACGTCGCGATTCCCTCGACCACGCTGAACCGGATCCTGCGCGGCCTCGAGCACGCCGACTACCTGATGCGGGGCGTCGACGGCCGCTACCGGTTGGGCGTGCGCCGCGATCCGGCTCGGGCGCCGGGCGAGCGCATCGCTCGACCTCCCCGCCGTGCTCGCGCCCCATCTGCGCGAGCTCGCACAGCGCACCGAGGAACTGGTCATCCTGGCCGTGCCGGATCTCGCTCTCTGGACGCGCAACCTACGTGGCGGTCGCCGATTCCCCAAGCGCCTGCGCGTCACCGCTGAGGTCGGGACGAGCGGTGCCGCTGACCGCGGGCGCCACCGCCAAGACGATTCTCGCGTTCCGCCCGCCGCCCGAGATCGACGCCGTGCTCGAGCGCGCGCCGCAACGGCTCGCCGCGGGAACGATCACCGACCGCGAGCAGATCCGCCGCCAGCTCACAGCCATCGCCCGCCGCGGCTGGGGCTTCAGCTGGGAGGAGACCTATGACGGCGCCTGGGCAGTGGCCGCCCCAGTACTCGACGACGAAGGCCACGCGCTCGGGGCATTCGGAGTGGCCACTCCGATGAGCCGTCACAGCCACGCGGTGGAGAGGGACAACCGCCAAGCCGTGATCGATGTGGCCGCACGGGCCGCCTCAGCCCTTCGCCTCGGCGAGCGCGCTGAGCACGCTTGAGAGCAACTGGTCGCGGGCGTGGGCGACCCCGTCGGCGTCCGGGTAGGCGAAGAAGCCCGCACCGGCCGAGACGCCGAGTCGCCCCGCCTCGAGCAGGTCGGTCAACGCCAGCGGCGGGGCCTGCGCGTTGGACAGCGTGGGAAAGAGCTCCCGCGCCACCGCGACCGCGGTCGGCACGCCCGCCAGGTCGGTGCTGTGCATTGGGCCGAGCACGGCCCAGCGTGGCCCGAGGCAATCGGTCATCACCGCGTCGATCTGTTCCGGGGTGGCGACGCCGTCCTGGATCAGCTGGAGCGCCTCGCGGATCAGCGCGTACTGGAGCCGGTTGGCCAGGAAGCCCTGGATCGGACGGGACAGCACGAGCGGACGCTTGCCCAGTTCGTCGAGGAACGCGGTCGCCCAGTCCACCACCTCGGGCTCGGTTCGCTCGGTCGGCACCACCTCGACCAGCGGGATCAGGTGGGCCGGGTTGAACCAATGCAACCCGAGGAACCGCTCGGGGCGCGCCATCGCCTCAGCCATCCGGGGCAGCGACAACGACGAGGTGTTGCTGGCGATCACCGCGGTCGTGGGGGCCGCCGACTCCGCCTCGCGGAGCACCAGCACCTTGAGGGCGAGCGACTCCGGGACCGACTCGACGATCAGCTCGGCGTCGGCGGCCGCCTCGGCGATCGACGTCGTGTAGGCGATCTGCGTCGCCGCCTCGCGCTCGAGTGCCCCTCCGGCGTCGAGCAGCGTCTGCTCGGTGCGCGAATACAGCGCCACCTCATGTCCCCCGCGCAGCAGCACCGTGGCGATCCCCGTCCCATCACGCCGGCCCCCAGGACTGCCGCTCTCATGGCGACCGGGTTCCGAGGGGGCGAGTCGTTCCTACCGCCCGCAAGCGCGCGGCATCCCACTCCGAGCTCACGTCGCCCGGACTGATCACGACGCCGGCCGTGCGGTCCGGCCAGTCGCCGTCGACCGAGATCACGCCGAGCGGCTCGCCCTGCTCGTCCCATGCCTTGGTATCGGGGCCGTCGCCGCAGACGGCCAGGACGCGACGACCGAACAACTCCACCAGCCGCAGTGCGCGATCCACGCCCGCGGTGACCTCGAGCGCCTCGACCCCCGTGACGGCCACGGCATCGGCTCCTGCCTCCAGGTATCTCGAGACGAAGTCGGTGAAGGCATCCTCGGCCACGTCCGGCTCCTCGCCACCGAGGTCGCGCTGCAGTGCGGCCGGCGCCGGCACCGCGGCAATCACCGCGTGCGGCGCGACGGCGCGCAGAGTCCGCACCAGCTCGACGCCGCGCTGCGCGACCTCGCCGGAGGCCAGGCCGTCGATCGCCTCGTCTCCAATCAGGCCGGCCGCCACCGCGGATCGCGCCGTGTCCGCGGCCGCGCAAACGAACATCGCATCCGCTCCCGCCAACTCGGCGGCGTCCGCGATCAGTCGCTGTCCCACGGTCGGATCCTGCCACCAATCGGCCCGCTCCTGGTGAACGAGCACCGGGAGCCGCTCCCACACGATCGGCGCGAAGGCCAGGCCCTCGCCGGCCAGTGCTTCGAGAAAGCGGTCGCGGCCGCTCAAATGCGCACCACGGCACGGTTGGGCGCGCCGGACGGCCACTCCCCGAAGTACTTGAGCACCTGCTCGGGCGGCCGGCGCTGCTCCCACTCGGCGATGAACTCGGAGAACGGTCGTGCGTGCTGCAACCGACGCGCGCGCTGCGCCCTGCGCAGCTCCGCCGTGGCCGCCTCGTCGACGATCAGCGTTTCCGGATCAAATGCAACCGCGAACACCTCGCGCGCGGTCCAGGCGCTGACCCGATCGGCCCGGACATCGTCGACCACCGCCTGCGGATCGCGCTCGAGCACGTCGCCGTAGCCGCCGCTGCCCTGGGTGCTGGCGGCCAGCACGTCGCCCTCCTGGACCACGCGGATCCCGCGCGTCTGGTGCTCGACGATCACCTCACCGTCCAGCGCGGTCTGACCGCCGGCCAGCGTGAAGTCATCCGTGGGCAGGCTCGGCTCGCCGGCGGCCATCAGCTCGAGCAGGTTCGACCCGCGCACCCGGATCCCAGGTAGCACGGTCATCGAATAGCCCCCGAACAGGCCGTTGTGGGCCGGGAACTTCGACTCCTTCTGAGACGAGGTGAAGGCCAGGTGCGGCGTCCGGTACACGACGTAGCCGACCGCCGCGCCGAGGCCCCCGCGGTACTTGCCAAACCCGCACGTGTCGCGCTGCTGCTTCTGGTAGAGGTGAAGCAACGGGAACTCGGACTCGATGTCCTCGACGTCCGGGGCCTTGCCCCACGGACCGTGGGGGAAGCCCCACACATCGATGCCGTCGCGATCGCTGCGCGCGGCGAGGCCGTAGGCGTTCAGCGGATAGCCCATGAAGTCGGTGACGCGGACCCCGTGCTGATTCACCCCGGCCACCATCACCGCCGAGGCACTGGACGAGGTGAATCCACACACCAGTGAGCGCTGCTCGGTGGAGAACATCACCTTGGACAACGCGACGCCCAGCAGCGGGAACACCATCGCGCCGACGAGTGGCGAGCAGCTGATCGCCGCCTCCGGATCGGCGTCGAAGAACGTTCCGTGCGGCACCCGTATGTCGATGTGCTCGAGCATCCCGGAGGAGATCGGGAAGTCGTGGAACGGGAATTGGTACAGGTTCACCGCGCAGTGACCGCGGATCACGTTGGTGAATGCGTTGTAGGAGCCCTCGTGCTCGGGCGAGGTTCCGGAGAAGTCGAGCGTCAGCCGATCGCCGCGGACCTCCACGGCCACCGACGCGCGCAGCAACCCGTCCTCGTGCCCGGTGGTGTCCATGAACACGTTGTGGCGGTAGATCCCGTCCGGCCAGGACTCGATCCGCTGGCGCACGCCCGCCGAGGTCTGCTGGATCATGCGGCGGAACAGGCCGCGGATCAGCGCGTTGCCGCGCTTGGCGGCCAGCGCCTGGAGCCGGACCCGCACGCGGTCGCACGCGGCCACGCGTGCCTTGACGTCGGTCACCTGCATGCGCGGGGCGCGCGAGATGAAGTTCTCCATCATCAGCAGCAGATCGTTACGCAGCCGGTAGCGCTCGCCGATCTTGATCGGAGTCAGCTTCATGCCCTCGTCGTGCCGGGTGTGGGCCTGGGTCACCTCGCCGCCCGGCTCGCTGCCCCCGGTCTCCGATTGATGCGCGCCGGACACGACCCACCCCAGCAGGTCGTCGCCTCCGAACACCGGCATGATCGCGAACTGGTCGGGGTTGTGGATCCCCCCGTACAGGGCCTCGTTGCAGTAATAGATGTCACCCTCGGCGACCCCGACCGAGGGGTCGTCGGCGAACCGCTGACGGATGAACTTGATCGGCACCTGCCCGGTCACCGAGTGCAGGTAGGTGCCGAGCACGGCCGACACCAGGTCGCCGTGGGCGGTGTACACCGCGACCAACGTGTCACCCGAGTGCAGCATGCTCGAGATCCCCATCTTGGTCATGACCTCCTTGCCCTCCTGGAGCATGAGGTTGACGTTCTCGGAGTAGATCTCGTAGTCGCCGGGCCGCAGCGCCGCCGCGTCCTCGAGCTCCTGCTCGGTGGCGGGCTCGAGCTCCATCGCCCGGGTGACCATCGTGGCGTCAAACATCGGAGGACTCGTCAGCTGTCAGCACGATGCCCGAGCGCTCGTCCACCGCGCAACTCCAGCCCGGCGAGACCACCACCGTGGTGTCGTCGGAGTCGATCAGCGCCGGCCCCGCCAGCTGGCCCCCGGGGACCAGGCGCTCCATCTCGTACACGGGTGTCTGCACCCACCCGTCCTCCACATCGAAGAGCGCCTCGCGATAGCCCGTCCGAGCCGCGTTCAGATCCCCGCCACGCGACGCGCGCACCGGCCGCTCGGCATGCACGGAGGGCAGCGACGCCTTCAGCACGAACGCCTCGATCTCCACGCCGGCCTCCGGGTTCAGTCCGAGCGGGCTGTAGGCCTCGCTGAACTCCTGCTCGAACGCCGCGTACAGCGCGCGCATGTGCGCCTCCGAGCCGACCTGCAACAACGGCGAGGCGACCCGCTTGACGTTGAGCTGGCCGCCGAACTTCATGTCGAGCTCGAGCGAGTAGCGAACCTCGTCGGGGTCGAAGCCCTCGCCGGCAAAATCTCGCTGCGCGAGCGAGCGCAGCCCATCGACCACCGAATTGAAGCCCTCATAGTCATCGAGCCAGCGACCGCCGAGAGCGGTGAGCAGCGAGAAGCGCCGCGAGCGCTCGTACACGTGCACGACGTCCATGGTCGAGGATCCGTACGCGCAGAACGCCGAGGAGAACGGGAACACGACGATCTTGCTCATCCCGGCGGCCTCGGCGTAGCCGCAGCAGTGCACCGGGCCCGCGCCGCCGGCCGCGAAGATCACGAAGTCGCGCGGGTCATAGCCCTTGAGAACCGTCTCCTTGTAGATCTCGGCGCCCATGCGGGCATCGATCACGCGCTTGATCAGGAGCGCCGCGTCGGGCACGTCGACCTCGAGCGGGTAGGCCACCCGGTCGCGGATGGCCCGCTCCGCCCGGCGGCGGCTCAGCTTGAGCTGCCCGCCGTGGAAGCGGTCCGGGCTGAGGTAGCCGAGCACGAGGTCGGCGTCGGTCACGGTCGCCTCGCGCCCGCCCTGGTCATACGACGCCGGACCCGGGATCGAGCCCGCGCTCTCCGGCCCTACCTCCAGACGCCCGCCCAGCAGCGCATCGACCCGGGCGATCGATCCTCCACCCGAGCCGATCGAGCGCGAGTCGAGGATCGTCGCGTCGACCGTCCAGCGGTCGATCGTGGGGGCGAACTTGTAGAAGCGCGTCGAGCCCTCGACGACCATCGCGATGTCGAAGCTGGTCCCGCCCATGTCGGTGACCACCACGTTCTTGTAGCCGTAGGTCCGCCCCAGCGCCGCGGAGCCCATCAACCCGGCCACCGGGCCGCCGTTGTAGGTCTGCACCGCGGCCGAGCGGAACACGCTGGCCATCCCGCCCGTGTTGTGCACCATCATCAGCGGATTGCGGTAGCCGCCGCGGCGGAGCTCCTGCCCGATCCCGATCAGCTCCTCGTACATCGACTGATGCAGGTACGCGTTCAGGATTGTCATCGTCGTGCGCGTGTACTCGAACTTGCGCGGCGAAACCTCGCTGGCCAGGAACACCGGCATGCTGCCGAGATAGGTCTCGTTGTACTCGCGCTCGATCAGCTCGCGGATGCGCAGCTCGTGCACCGGGTTCATGAACGACCACAGCAGCGACACCACGAAACCGCGCACCCCGGAGTCGACCAGAGCATCGAGCTGGCTCAGGAAGTGGTCCTCGTCGAGCGGCCTGAGCACCTCGCCCCGGTAGTCGATCCGCTCCTTGACCCCCACCGTGAGGTCCTTGGGGATGATCGGCACCGGCTTGTCGGCGCCGGCGATGTTCCGCTGGGCCTTGAACGAGATCCCGTCCGACCATTGGCTGGCCCGGCCGACCAGCACGGTGTCCTCGAACCCCTCGGTCATGATCAGCCCGAGCCGCGGGCCCTTGCGCTCGATCAGCTTGTTCATGGCCAGCGTCGTCGAGTAGCGGAGGATCTCGGCCCGCGAGAGCAGCGCGTCCTTGCTCAGGCCGAGGTAGTCGGCGGCGTCGTCGATCGCGCGCGACATGCCCTGCGAGAGGTCGAACGGCGTGGTTCGCGCCTTGCACCACACCTCGCGCTCCTCGAGGCGCACGTAGCAGTCGGTGAACGTGCCGCCGATGTCGATCTCGACCGAGGAGCTCACGCCTGGTCCTCCGAAGACACCTCGGCGCCGGCGTGCTTCAGCTTCAGGGCGTCGATGTCGAGCTCGATGTCGTGGGTGACCGGGTGACCCGGGGGCAGGTACTCGACTTCGATCAGCGTGGCGCAGCCCGGGCAGATGAACTCGAGGATCCGGCACCACTCGGGATCGGGCGCGAACGTGTAGTCGCCCTCGACGATCGGGCGGTGCACCTCGCGGGGATCGCGCTCCCACACCAGGCAGCCGTGCTTGTAGTTGCCGCGCGCGCTACCGAGCGTGGCGCCGCAGTTCACGCAGGCCCACTGCTCGGTGTCGAGATCGATCTCGAGGTACTCGGTGATCCGCGGTCTCACGCCGGTCGCTCCCGGCTGAGAATCCCGTAACCCTGCGGCGTGAACGTCACCGACCAGTCGCTCGGCACGAAGATCGTGGTGTCGGGCGCGCGCAGGAACGCCGGCCCGGGTACGGGCGAGGCGGCGGGGTCCCCGAGGCCGGCCACGATCGGAACAGCGAGCGGCCCCGCCTCGGTCGTGACCTCGCGCGGCGGTCCTATCGGCGCGCTCGCGCCGCCCGTGATCATCTCGACCTCTGCCTCGCGCGCCACCGACACATGCAACGCGATACGGACGGCGCCCGAGGCGGCGCCGTTGTGCGGCGCCGCCGCGTCCGATGCGCCGAGCACCCCGGCGAGCGTCAGGCCGTCGCGCCGCTCCGAGCCGAGACGAAGCGATGCCTGAACGGAGTCGAGGTCGTGCACGCCCTCGGCCCGAAGGTCGCGGCGGGCGTTGTCGGCCAGCCGGGTCACCGCCGCGGTCAGCGCCGCCTCGCCCCCGCCCGCCGGCACCACGGCCTGATAGGAGTGGGCGATCGGCAACAGCCCGGCTCCGAAGGCCGAGAACACCGAGCTATGTGGGAACACCACCACTCGCGGGATGCCGAGGATGTCGGCGGCGTCGATGCACAGGAGCCCTCCGCCGCCACCGTAGGAGAAGAGCCAACGCGTCGACGGGTCGCTGGATCCGAGCTCCGGGTGACGGGCCGCCCAGGTCAGCAGGTGCTCGGACAGCTCGCGGCGGATCGCCGCCTTGGCGTCGAGCAGCGTCTGTTCGACGCCCGTGCCGCGCTGCTCGGCCAGCGCCTTGGCCGCCCCTCGAGCCGGCTCGGGATCCAGACGACGGCGGCCGCCCAGGAACTCGCCCGCCTCGAGGTAGCCGAGCAGGAGCCAGACGTCGGTGGGGGTCAGCCACTCCCCGCCCAGCCCAAAGCAGGCCGGACCGGGCGAGGCGCCCGCGCTGCGCGGACCGATCCGGATCTCTCCCCCCGCGTCCGCGCTGATTATGGAGCCGCCCCCGATCCCGAAAGAGTGCAGCGGTACGGACGGGTGCGGGATGACCGACGCTCCCACCTCTGTGACCTCGCTGACCGGGACCTGACCGCCCGACACGAGGGAAACGTCGGTGGTCGTCCCACCCACGTCGAACGTGCAGACGCTCTCGGCGCCGAGCGCGCGGGCCACGTAGCTCGCGCCGAGCACGCCGGCGGTGGGACCCGAGTCGTAGGTGTCGATCGCGCGGGTCTTGGCCACTCGGCTGGTCGATCCGTCGGTGCCCACGATCAACAGCGGACGGGTCAGGCCCCGGTCGCGCGCCCGATCCTCGGCGAGGTAGAGCGCCCGCACCAGGTTGGGGTGCAGGTAGGCGTTGACCACCGCGGTCGCCGTCCGCCCGTGATCGTCGTCCGCCAGGGACACCCGTGAGGCCACCATCAGCGGAACCGCGCCCAGGTAATGCCGGGGGTAGGAGCGGTCGATCAACTCGCGCGCTCGCGACTCGTTGGCCGGGTTCAGATTGGCGTTGGCGAAGCTGAGCACGAGCAGGCGGACGCCGCGCTCGAGCAGCTCGCGCACCGCGGTCTCGAGCTCGGACCCATCCGGTGGCGTGACCACGGTGCCGGTGGCGTCCACCTCCTCGCCGACGCCGCGCACGAGCTCGAGGTCGAGCAGACCGCCCAGCGCCCGGGCCTGCTCGTCGGTTCCGTAGAGATTCGCTTGCGCACCACGCGTGACGATCAGCCCGAGGGGCGCCCCGCGACGCTCCACGATCGTGTTGGTGGCGATCGTCGAGCTGAAGTGCAGACGGGTGAGTGCCCCGAGGAAGCCGGCCAGGTCGTGCCCGACCGACGCCGCGGCCGCCTCGAGACAGGCCTGGAAGCCGATCGTCAGGTCCTGGGGCGTCGTGTCGACCTTTACGTGGACGGTGCGCGCGCCGCCGGAGATGAACCCGTCGGTGAACGTGCCGCCGGTGTCGATGCTCATGGTCAGCGTGCGCTTCTGCCGCGCGCCCGGCGACTGCGACATGCGGCCGGCCGCGGGCCGGTTGAGCCAAGAGGCGTCGGCGGCCATCGCGGGCGGTCCACCGGCCGGCATGGCTATCCCCGCCGGTTCAGCATCGGGAGGTTCAGCTCGCTGCGCTTCGCCTGCTCGAGGGCGGCGTCGTAGCCGGCATCGGCGTAGCGGGCGACGCCGAGGGCCGGATCGGTCCAGAACACCCGCGCGATCTTGCGCTGGGCCAGCTCGCTGCCGTCGGCCACCACGACCATCCCGCTGTGAATGCTTCTTCCGATGCCCACGCCCCCACCGTTGCCCACCGCCACCCAGCTCGCCCCCTGGGCGGCGTTGAGCAGCGCGGCCAGGATCGGCCAGTCCGCGATCGCGTCACTGCCGTCGAGCATCGCCTCGGTCTCGCGGGAGGGCGAGGCCACCGTGGCCGGGTCCATGTGATCGCGCCCAAGGGCGAGTGGCCCGATCTCACCCGCGCGGATCAATTCGTTCAGGCGCAGCCCCACGGCCTCGCGCTGCCCGAGCCCGAGCCAGCAGATGCGCGCCGGGAGGCCCTGGTGGGTGAGGCGGTTGCGGGCGAGCTCGATCCAGCCGCGTAGCGTGGGGCGGTCGACCACCTCCATCAGCGCGTCCTCGGACTTGCGCAGATCCTCGGGGTCGCCGGACAGCGCGATCCAGCGGTAGGGGCCGATCCCCTGGGCGAGCAACGGCCGCACGTATGCCGAGACGAAGCCCGGGATCTCCATGGCTTCCGCCACACCGGCGTCGCGCGCCTGCGCGCGGAGGTTGTTCCCGTACTCGAAGGCGATCGCCCCCCGCGCACGCAGCTCGAGCAGACCCTCGGCGTGACGGGCGATCGAGGAGCGCACGGCCTCGAGATAGGCGGCGTCGTCGGCGACCGCACGTTCGGCGTCCTCGGCGCCGTAGCCGGCCGGCACGTAGCCGTGGAGCAGATCGTGCGCCGCGGTCTGGTCTGTGACCACGTCGAACCAGACGCGGTCCCGGACCAGTCTCGGGACGAGATCGGCCGCGTTGCCGACCAGCCCGATCACCGCCGGACCCGCGGGATCGTCGAGCGCGGCGAGCGCGTGCCCGTAGTCGTCGGTCAGCAGCTCGATCCAACCGGCCGCGGCGCGCCGGCGGGCTCGCCGCGGGTCCACCTCGATGGCCAGCACCCGCCCGCCGTTCAGGGCGACGCCCAGGCCCTGCGCCCCGCCCATGCCGCCCAGACCCGCGGTCAGCACGCGCCGGCCGGTCAGCGTCCCGCCGAAGTGGGTCCTGGCCACCGCGCTGAACGTCTCGTAGGTGAAGCCGAGGATGCCCTGGGTGCCGATATAGAACCACCCGCCCGCGGTCATCTGGCCGTACATGGTCAGGCCCGCCGCCTCGAGCGCCCAGAAGTCCTCGGGCGTGGACCAGGCCGGCACGAGCATCGCACTCGAGATCAGCACGCGTGGCGCATCCGCGTGACTCGGAAGCACCGCGACCGGTTTGCCGGACTGGACGATCAGCGTCTCGGCTCGATCGAGCTCGCGCAGTGCGACGACGATCGCCTCGAGGCACTCCCAGCTGCGTGCCGCCTTGCCCGTTCCGCCGTACACGACGAGCTCGTCCGGCCGCTCGGCCACGGTCGGATCGAGGTTGTTGAGCAGGCAGCGCAGTGCCCCTTCCTGCTCCCAGCCACGGCAGGTCAGCTGAAGTCCGTGCGGCGTCGCCGGAGCGCGCGGGCGGCGGACGATGGGGATGCTCTCGATGATGCTGGCCTCTCATCTCGGCGACCGCCTCACCTCGACGCGGCCACTTCTTGTCTCCGCCGCCCCCTCGAAGCGGCCTCAACTTCTCTCGCCGCCTCCCAGCCGCGCCGCGATTGTATACATACATCCACGGATGCATCAATCCACGCATCTGCCGCCATAGCTACGATTTCTGGACTGTGGCTGCCACCACCGACCGCGTGCTGGTCACCGGCTTGGCCGACGAAATCGCCTTCCGCATCCAGGCTGGAATTCTCGACGGACAGTTCCCTCCGGGAACCCACCTCCAGCAGGACGAGCTGTGCACGCGGTTCGGCGTCAGCCGCACCCCGGTGCGCGAGGCGCTGCGCAAGCTCCAGGCCACCAACCTGGTCGATCTGGTCCCCAACCGAGGCGCCACCGTGCGGATTCCCACCCGGAAGGAGCTCGTCGACGTGTACGCGGTGCGCGCGGAGCTCGAGGGCTACGCCTGCCAGCTCGCGGCGCCGACCGTGGATGCCGCCTTCCTCGACGAGCTGGGCGGCGCGCAGGCCGAGATGGATCACGCCACCGCCGAGCTCGTGCAGGGCGGCCTGCGGCCCGAGGGCGAGGCCGCCTTCAACACCCGCGTGACCGTGGCCAACGTGCGCTTCCACGGCACCATCCACCGCCTGGCCGACAACGCGCCCTTGGGCCGTACGATCGAGGAGCTACAGACCTACTTCCCCAAGGACTACGTCTGGCGGGCCCTGCGCGACTCGCCCGAGGAGAGCCACGTGCTGAACGTCGACGAGCACGAGGAGATCCGCGACGCCCTGGCCGCACACGACGGCGCCGCCGCCCGGCTGGCCATGACCGCTCACATCGAGCACGCCGGCCGGCTGCTCATCGCCTATCTGGACCGCCACCGCTTCTGGGGGTAGTGATCCCCAGCGCGAGCTTCGGGCAGTGTCCCGCGTAACACGGACCGCCTTACTGGCTCGTCCACCCGGCGAACGACGGGCTGGTCCAACCGCCACCGGATCCCGCCGGCGCCGCGCCGAGCGGCTTCCCGCCGTAGATGACGCTCCCCGAGGCGGTCTGGTAGGTCTGCCAGGGAATCGTCGGTGCCTGGTCAACGCCCGCCTTGGACCAGTTGCACACGCCGTTCGGGAAGATCTGCTGAAGCTCCACCCACTCCGCGTCTGAGAACGTGACCGGGTAGTAGTCGGAGGCGCGCAGCGGCTTCAGCTGGCACTTCTCCTGGTCGGTGTTGATGCTCTCGCCCGCCACCATGCGCGGGGTGGCGAACCGGGTCTGAAGGACCGGCGATTGGCACACCTCGCCCACCCCGGGCGCCACGACCTGGTCGACGTCCGGAATGTCCGAGCACTGGTCGTGCACGCTGGCCGGACGGTCGTCGGCGAGCTTCTGCTCGAGGCTGACGTTGCGATGGTCGGACTCGACCGCGGACAGCCACCCGTCCATCGCCACCAGACCCTCCGCGGCGTAGTTCGGATCGCCGATCAAGGGCGTCTCTCCGAACCACATCACGTCGTTCTTGGGGAAGTGACCCTCGGCCTGCTCCAGCCGGGCGCGGATCGTCCACGAGCGGTAGGCGTCGTGGAAGCTGCCGGCGTCCGGGCCGCGGAGGTCGATGATCGCCACCGTCTTCATGTTGTTGGTCTCGTTGACCGCGCCGCCGCGGTAGGCGTTGGTCAGCGCGGGCTCGTCGGCCGCGATCCGTGAGGTGGTCGTGTCGAAGTTGTGGTCGTAGCCGCCGATCTTCTGGTTGAGGTCGATGAACTGCTCGGGGGTGATGACTCCCTGCTCGAGCGCGCTCAGGCCGTATTGCACGCCGACGTTGTCGAGCGGGAAGCCGGCGTAGCCGTAAGGGTTGTTGCCCTTGTAGGGCCCGAACAGGTTGATCATGTAGTCCTCGAGGTCACACCGCGTGCCCGTGGGGTTGCTAGTGCTCCAGCGCTGCGCGTCGGTCACGCCGGCGCACGCGTAGGCCGGATTGGCCAGCGTCGGCCAGTACAGCGTGCTGAGCTCGACCGAGTTGGCGTAGCTGGGATGACCCTGGACGGCCGCGATCTGGGCCGGCGTCCAGACGACCCCCGTGCCCCAGTTGGACGGGGCCTCGAAGTAGTTGCGCGTCAGCTGGTAGTCGCCGAGCTGCTGTCCGGTCGACCAGGCGTCAGGGAACGAGCACTGCGGGAGGATGCCCTGATAGACGCCCGGGTAGGCGTTGGCGACCTGTTGCTGGGCCAGCGATCCGCCCGAGCAGCCGGTCCCGATCGTGTAGCGCAGCGTCCCGTACTCGTCGATCAGGCGCTCCTTGGCCATGATCAGCGACTCGGCCTCGGTGAGCACGCTGCAGTCGTGCCCGGCGTTGTCCATCGCGGTCGACATCACCGCCATGCCGCGCCGCAGCGCCGGGTCGTATTCCGTGCTCGGCGCGGTGCCGGTGTCGTGGTCGGCACCGCAGCTCGCGCCGTGCGTGATCACCAGCTTGTGATCCCACTGGGACTGGGGGGCCCACGGCGCCCACGACTGCCCGGGCTGCCACAGCATCGCGATCGAGTACTGGTCGCGATCGAGGTAGCCGGTCTCCACCCGCACGATGTAGGGAACGGTCGTGCCGTTGTCGGTCGTGGTCGTGGCGATCGCCTGCGCCGGGGGCGGGTTGGACGGGTCGTAGGACTGCAGCAGGTCGCTGAGGTCCATCGGTCCGGTCACCGCGTTCAGCTGCGACTGATCGACCGCCGGCATGTAGTAGTAGGCGTAGGTGGTGGGCGCGTCGCACTGCGCGTCGCTGGCGCCCGACTGGCACACCCACGGCTGGACCTGCGGACCACTGAAGATCGGGCCCCCGATCGGATGGTTGACGATCGTGGTGGTGCTCGAGGTGCCGTTGGAGAGGCTCGCCGTGACCGCGTTGGAGCCCTCGGTCAAACCGCTCAGCAGCCCCTCGAACTGGCCGTTCTGCCGCTCGGCGAACTGGCTGGTCACATCGTTGCCGTTCAGCGTGACCCTCACGGTCGAAGGATCGGCGCCCGCAGGAAGGTTTATCGAGGTGAGGGCCTGGCCACCCGAGACCAGATCGGCCCGGGTCGAGAGCACATCGATCTGAAGACCCTGCGCCATCGCCGCCGATGCGCCTGTCGCCAGCATCCCGATCGCCACCCCGAGGGCAGCCAGAACCGACACAACCCTGCTGCTGTGCACGATGCCTCCCGCTTCAATTGACCCGAGCGCCCTGCCGCGCCCGGATGGAAACATCGTTGTACCAAGTGGAAACGCTCGCTGTCAAATGGGGTACTGCGCCGTATCGGCGCGCCGCACGCGTCCCAGGACCGCTAACCCCTCACTCGACCCTCCCCCGCCGCCGAGTGAGGCGTTCTCCGCACCAGAGCCCGGTGAATATGAATTCACCCCGAGGGGCACGGCGAGTGAGGCGTTTCCGGGTCAGACCGTCAGGCAGGCGGCGCGAGCCAGTCGATCCAGGTGCCGTGGCCGTCCGTCCACGCAACAGGCTCGGCGTCGACGCACAGGAGGAACGCGGCCGGATCGGCGTGCCGCGCGGTCAGCTCCGGGGCGCCGGGGATGTTCGACGGGCCCTCGTTGGCGACCCACACCGCACCGGTCCCGCCCAGCGACCGCGCGAACGCCTCGCGGTCGGCCGGGTCGCGCACGTACGCCAGCACCGCGGTGTGGAACACGACGAGCGTCGCGTGCTCCGGCGCCTGCGCGGCGAGCCCCGGCACGTCGTGTCGCAGGTCCCCCTTCACGACTCGCGGTCTCACCACGCGGGCCACCTCACACGCGGCTCGGAGCTGCGGGATCCGGTATTCCTCGCCCGGCCAGATCAGCGCCTCGAGCCAGCGCAGCTCGGCCTCGTCCGTGAGGTCGACCGGGCTCAGGTCGAGCCCCGCCCGCCAGGCCACCTCGACGCCCTGCTCGGGCAACGGCGTCGCCGCTCCGGCGCGGCAGCCGAAGCGGGGGGGCTCGACGCCGCACGACGCGCTAGGGCCGACCGCGTGCCGGCCGTTGTACTCGTATGCGTAGTAGTCGGGGATTAGGCACAACCCCGCGGCGGCGCCGACCTCGAGCAGCGCCAGCGGCTGAGGCAGCCGCGCCAGCACCGGCAGCAGCGTGGCGCACCGCGCCGCCTCGTTCGTCTGCGTGGAGCGCACGGCCATCGTCTCGGCGATCTCGTCCGCCCGCTCGGCGACGAGCGCCACGAACTCCTGGCCGCCGTCCGGCGTGCCGTACAGGTAGCGAACGACGCCGAGGAGCACGTTCGGCTGCCACTTGGCCGGGGGCATCGCCGCCAGGAAGTCGAGCACCCACGGGGTCGCCGCGACGGTTTCGCTGATCTCCACATACAGCGTGGACCGACCCACCGCCTCGCGGGCGAAGCGCCGGTAGCCCTCCGCGATCGTCCCGCGCACGTCCGCTCCCGGGCCGCCGCTGCTCACGCGTCCGGAGGCTATCTCCCACGAGCGATACTGTCGGCCGATGGAGCGCAACGTCCTGGGCGGTCCGCTCGAGGAGTGCAGCCTCGATCCGCTCACCGGCTTCTACCGCGACGGCTGTTGCCGCACCGGTCCCGGCGACATCGGCAGCCACACGATCTGCGCCGTGGTGACGGCGGAGTTCCTCGAGTTTCAGCAGAGCGTCGGCAACGACCTGAGCACACCGAGGCCGGAGCACGAGTTTCCCGGCCTCACCCCGGGCGATCGCTGGTGCGTGACCACCCACGCTTGGCTGCGCGCGCACGCCGATGGCGTGGCCGCGTTCGTAGTTCTCGCCGCGACCCACGAGCGCGCAGTCGAGGCCGTGCCGCTGGACATGCTCGAGGACTACGCGGTCGACGTACCGGCTGACCCCAGCTCGATCGACAGCTCGGGACCATAGCCGGGCGCGAGCAGCCGCACGATGCTTGGGCTGAGCACGACACCGGCGCGCAGACCGGGCGACGGCACCGGAGCGCCATAACCGGACCTGAGCGGGATCACCCCGGCCCAGGTGTCGCGCTCGGCGTCCGGCGAGTCGTCATCGTCCGGCGGACCGCACCGCGTCTTGACCGACGCCTCGGCGATTGGAAGCCCGAGGATTGCCGTGCCCTTGAGCTCCTGGCGCGAGGGCGGCCTGACCTCGTCCCAGCGCCCCGGCAACACGACCTCCATGAACGCCTCGAGCGCCTCGAGCTTCTCTTCGCCCGACCCGACCTCGCGGAAGCTACCGAGCAGCACCACCGAGTCGTAGTTCGCGCTGGTCTCGAAGGCCGAGCGCGCCAGCACCCAGCCCTCGTGGATCGTGACCGTGAGGCACGCCGGCGCGCCCGCGGCGAGCACCCGGAGCATCCGGCTCGCCGACGAGCCGTGGATCAGGACCTCCTCCCCGACGCGCGCGTACAGCGTCGGGATGCAGTAGGGCTGGCCGTCGCTGACGAAGCTCACGTGCGCGATGTGGCCGCGGTCGAGCACGCGGTGGACCGAGTCGCGGTCGTAGCGCGCGTTCTTCGGGATCCGGCGGATCCTCGTCCGAGGTGATGTCGCGCGCTTCATCGGCGTTAGTCTGCAACCGGCTTGGCCCTATGACTAGAGCCACGGAACAGCAGTTCGATGAGGCCAGCGCCTGGGCGCTCGAGCCTCGTCCCGGTGAGTCGCTGCGGGCTTGCCTCGAGCGCACGCTGCGCGACGCGATCCGCGAGGGCTCGCTCCGCGCCGGCGTCGAGCTGCCCGCCTCGCGGCGCCTGGCCACCCAGCTCGGTGTCTCGCGGGGCGTGACCAGCGACGCCTACGCCGAGCTCGAGGCGCAGGGGTACCTGCTCATCACGGCACGGCGCCGCCCCGTGGTGGCGCAGGTGCCGGGCGCGCGGCGGCCCGCGAGGGAGCCGCCCGAACCAACCCCGCGCCCCCCGCGCTTCGACCTGACCCCGACCACGCCGGACGTGACACTGTTTCCGCGCCGGCAGTGGGCGGCGGCGATGGCCGCGGCCATCCGCGAAGCCCCCGCGGCCGCGCTCGACTATGGCGATCCCCGGGGAAGCCTCGTGCTCCGCGAGAAGCTGGCCGATGAGCTCGGCCGCACGCGCGGGGTGATCTGCGAACCCCATCAGGTCATCGTCGTCCAGGGCGCGACGCAGGGGGTCGATCTCACGCTGCGCGCGCTGCGCGCGTCGCATGGCGCGCGCGGCGTCCGGATCGCCGTCGAGGACCCCTCGCTCGACCGCCAGCACGAGCAGATCGTCGCACTGGATCTGGAGCTCGTGGGACAGCCCGTCGATCGCGACGGGCTGATCGTCGACGGGCTCGCCGCCGACGCGGTGATCGTCTCCCCCGCCCACCAGTTCCCCACCGGGGCCGTCCTGTCCGGTGCCCGCCGGCGCGAGCTCCTGGCCTGGAGCCGCGAGACCGGCGGACTGATCATCGAGGACGACTACGACGCCGAGTTCCGCTACGACCGCGAGCCGGTGCGCGCACTCCAGGGCCTGCATCCCGACGGGGTCATCTACGCGGGCACCACCTCCAAGACGCTCGCCCCGGCTCTGCGGATCGGATGGCTGGTCGTGCCGGAGCCACTGGTCGAGCGGCTGTCGGAGATCAAGGCGCTACTCGACGACCTCTCGCCGACGCTCGGGCAACTCGCGCTGGCGCACATGCTCGAGCGCGGCCACTACCAGCGCCACATCCGGCGGACTCGCGGCGTGTATCGAGCCCGCCGCGACCGACTGGCCGCAGCGCTGGCGGCGCACTTCCCCGGCCTGAGCGTGTTCGGCGTGGCTGCCGGGTTGAGCGTGATGCTCGAGTTGCCGGCGGGCACCGACGACCGCGGCCTGGAGCGCACGGCGCTCGAGGCCGGCGTGCGGCTCGAGGCGCTCAGCCGCTACACGATCGAGGATCGCGGCCGGAGCGGCCTGGTGATCGGCTATGGCCGCGTGCACGAGGCGGCGATCGGCCCGGCGGTGGCCGCTCTGCACCGAGCCACCGCCGAGCTGTTCGCCCCTACTTGACCGCGACGCCGGCGGCCTTGAGCGCCGACCGCGCGCTCGCCGCCGCGCCGGGCGGCGGCGAGTTCTCGGTCGCGCACTGACCGACCGATTGACCGTCGACGGTGTTCGGCAGGCCGTCGAAGTCGTTATACGGAGGCGGATTGTTCCCGTAGCAGACCAGGTTCTGATGGATGTGGTTGAACCACATCAGGATCTCGCTCTGGTTGTTGGTCAGGACGAGGTTCCCGTAGATCTCCTGGTCGTCACCGCTCAGCTGTGGGCCGGCGATGAGCCACGTCGAGGTGACCCCGGACTCACCTGGGCCCGTGCCGTTGACCAGCACGTTCCCATAGATCGCGCTCGAGGCAATGGCACCGCCTAAGACGCCGTTGTTCGACACGATGTTGCCCTTCACCGTCGCGCTCTGGAGAGCCAACGTGTCGTCGTCGTTAGCCAGAATGTTGTGTGTGGTGGCGGCGATGATCAGCTCGGCGGCGCCGTTACCGACGATCGTGCCACCGACCGTCCAGTTGTCGTTCTCGTCAAAACTCGCCAGGTAGTTCGCGAGCACATTCCCGTCGATCGTGCCGTTCTGGTCGAGCTCCAGAAACCCGGTGCTCTGTACGGTGGCGTTGCCCAGGATTGTCGCGTTGGACAGGTAACAGAACTGACCGGCAGGTACGGTCAGGCTCGAGTAGGTTCCACCGGACACGACTCCGGTGCAGGTAAGACTCTTCGGACTGGCAGCTGCGGCTCCAGCCGGCAGCGCCAGCAATGCAACCGCGCCCAGCCCAGCAGCGAATGCGCGAAGACTCCGGCTCATAGGCGTCCCTTCACTTGAGGTTTCCCACGCTCCTGCCTGCCGTAGCCACGCGCCGCGGCGGCGGAAGGGTATCGCGTACGCTGACGGCATGGATGACCTGCTCGAGGCACTCGCCCGCTACGACGCGCCGACCCTGGCCAACGCAATCGAGACGTTCGACATCCAGCCGCGGGACGTCGGCTTCGCCGACAGCCGCATCCGGTGCATGTTCCCCGAGCTCGGCCGGATGGTCGGCTATGCCGCCACCGCGACGATCGTCGCCCGCGGCGCACCCGGAACGGACTGGGCGGGCGCCGGCAACAACGCGCTCTACGCGCACGTGCGCACGATCCGCGCTCCGCGCATCGTGGTGGTCAAGGACCTCGACGACCCGCCCGCCCACGGCTCGCTGTGGGGCGAGGTCCACGCCACGATCTTCGGCGCGCTCGGCTGCGTGGGCTGCGTCACCGACGGCTCGGTGCGCGACCTCGACGAGGCCCGCGGGATGGGCTTTCACTTCTTCGCGGCCGGCCCATCGGTCTCACACGCGTACGTCCGCGTCGAGTCGATCGGCGAGCCGATCGAGATCGGCGGTCTCAAGGTCGCTCCCGGTGACCTTTTGCACGCCGACCAGCACGGCGTACTGAAGATCCCCCTCGAGATCGCCGCCGAGTTACCGGCCGCCGCCGAACGAGTCATCGAGACCGAGCAGGCGCTGCTGCGCTGGGTGCGGTCAGACGAGTTCGATCCCGACCGCCTGGCCGAGATGCGCGCCCGTCACTGACGCGCGTCTGTTTCGGATCCCGGCTCATGGGCTAAGCCTTCCACTGCGAATGCACCGCAAACGCAACACGCGAAGGCTCGGACTCGCCGGAATCGTGCTGATTCCGGCACTGGCGCTGCTCAGCCTATCCGGCTCGGCGAGCGCCTACCCGGTTGATTACTGCGCCCAGATCCCGATCTCCCCACAGAACATTCCTCCGTGGGGCTTTCACACCGGCAACCCGATCACCGGCGCCACCGGAAGCTACGGGCGCGGCCACGGTGACATCGACTTGAACGCCAACACGGTGTCGGGAATCCTGTGCCAGGTCTTCCGCGTCCGCAACCAGCCGGACCGTCTCATCGTCATGACGGTCAAGCACCACCTGGTCTACCACTCACATCACGCGGTGATGTGGGGGGTGCCCGGGAACATCATGAAGATCATCGTCCGCGTCAAGAGCAGCACTGACCCGGGGTGCAAGGTCGGCACCCTCGGCAACGTCACCCTGTTCGCCAGTTACAACGGCGTGCGCAGCGACAGCGTCCAGTTCGTCTTCCCGGCCGCCTGCAAGGACCACGACCACCTGTATCACGGGCCGCAGGTCAACAACCAGGTCCCCCCGCTGTAACCGACCCCGCTGCTGACAGCGCGACGAGCGCGCCGACGTCGTCGGCCGCGAACGCCGACAGATAGCGTCCGACGAGCTCGCGCCCCGATGCGTCGGCCTCGTCTGACAGGCGCTCCGGATCGATCGCCTCGATGGCGGCATGCGCTCGCTGAAGCGCGCTGTTGACACCCGCGCTGGTCGTGCCCAGCAGCTCCGCCACCTCCGCCGCCCGCCACGAGAACACGTCGCGGAGCAGGAGAACCGCGCGCTGCCGTGGCGGCAGGACGGCGACGGACATGATCGCGAGCCGCAGACGCTCGCGCTCGAGCGCGCGATCGCACGGGTCGGGCTCGCCACCGGGCTCGCCGCCTGGCTCGCAACCGGCGTCCCCCGGCTCGGGCACCTCCTCGACGGGCACAGGCGACCGCGCGGCCCGACCGAGCGCATCGAGGCAAACGTTCGTGGCGATGCGGTAGAGCCATGTCCGCAGCGACGCCCGACCCTGGAAGCGCGCTGAGGCTCGCCAGGCGCGCAGGAAGGTCTCCTGCACGGCGTCCTCGGCGTCAACCGGGGAGCCCAGCATGCGGACGCAGTACGCGGTCAACTCGGCGCGATGCCGGCCGGTCGCCACCGCGCCCTCAACCGCCGTCATCATTGCGCACCTCACGCACCTCGACGCCCGCGGCGCGCAGCCGCTCCGCGTACTGTGGGCCATCGTCGCGCCGCCGGCCGCAGACGACGGTCGCAGGCGGGGCGCCGGCAACGTCGGACGGCATCGGCTGCTGCGCGCTGAACGATGGATGAACCAGGAGCTGGTGGCGCACCTCGGACCAGCCGCTGTCGCGCGCGCCCAGCGCAAGCCTTGCCGCCCGCGCGCCGCCGGCCACGAGCACATGCACACCGTCTGCGCCGAGCTCGCCGGCGTGCTCCGCGGCCCAGCCGAGGGTCGCGAGCTCGATCGAAGTGGGGTATCCGCGGTCCAGCGCGATCACGACCGAGCTCTCCACCCAGCGATCGCGGGGCGAGAGCTCGTCACGCAGGACGAGCGCCAGCCACGCCGACTGCGCCGGCGGCCAGTGCACGGTGGTCCGCACGCGAAGCGAGCCAAATCTGAGCGTCATGTCAGCGACCATCACGCCGGCCACACTCGCACCGCCCGCGTGAAAAGGGAAAGGCCGATCGCGCAAGACCGTGTTGCACGATCGGCATGACCGGCCATCGGCCTGCGAGCGATACTTGGACCGTGGATCAGGCCGCCACCATCCTTCCCTTCCCCCGAGCGCCCGACGGCATCGAGCTGCGCCACCTGAGAGCGTTCGTGGCCGTGGCCGACGAGCTCAACTTCGGCCGCGCCGCCGAACGGCTGTACGTCTCACAGCCGGCCCTGAGCCGCCAGATCCGCGGCCTCGAGCAGCTCGTGGGCTGCGAGCTGCTCAGGCGCTCCACCCACAGCGTCGAGCTCACCCTGGCCGGGGAAGCCCTGCTCGACCGATCGCGACAGCTGCTGCGAGACGTCGACGAGGCGGTGGCGGCCGCCCTGTCGGTCGGAGGCGAGCTGCTCGGGCGGATCGCGCGGACGCTCGAGCCGATGCGGGGCATGCTGGCCGGTGACGCCGACCTGGTCCAGGCCCGGGCCACGTTCGAGTCCATGAACTCGCAGTTCTCGCCACCGGCCGGAACCGTCACGCGGCCGGTGACCGCGGGTGGCGTTCCATCGCTGGTCATCGCGCCGGGCGAAGGCCACCGGCCGACCGTCGTCTATCTCCATGGCGGCGGCTATGTGATCGGCTCCGCCTACGGCTACCAGTGCCACACCGGGGCTCTCGCCGCGGCGGCCCAGACCGGGATACTTCTTCCCGATTACCGCCTCGCCCCCGAGCATCCCTTCCCGGCTGCGCTCGAGGATGTCAAGCGTGCCTACCTCTGGCTGCGAGAACAGTCGCCGGATCCGGACGGAATCGTTCTCGCCGGCGACTCGTCGGGCGGCGGGTTGCTGCTCTCGCTGCTCCTGGCGCTCAAACGAGACGGTCTCCCGCTGCCCGCCGCCGCCGTGGTCTTCTGCCCATGGCTCGATCTGACGCTGCAAACGCCTTCGTCCTCCGACGCCCCGCTGGCCACCGACGAGGACGTGCGCTGCTGTGTCGAGGCGTATCTGGCCGGCCATCCCGCGGACGATCCGATCGTCGACCCCCTGCGCGCCGATCTCACCGGCCTGCCGCCGATGCTGATCCAGGCGGCGACCGGCGACGCCCGGCTCGGCGATGCCAAATCGCTCGCCGCGCGAGCCCAGGAGCACGGCGTCGACGCGCGCCTAGAACTCTTCCCGGTCCAGGCCCACGCGTTCCAGCTGTTCTGGTCCTTCCTTCCCGAGGCGGCCGATGCCATGGAGGCCGCTGGGAAGTTCATTCGCGGACTCGCCGGCGAGGCCGCGAGCGCTCGGGCCCGCGGCGCGCCGTAGCCAGCCACGCTTGTCTGGGAAGACTGGCGTTCCTTGATCGGTCAGGGTTACCTGGTCATCGTGTCTCTGGGACTAGCGGGCTCACCGGTCCTGCATCGTGTCCCGGGGGGCCGTCGAGCTCACTTGTCCTGCATCACCCCGAGGACATTGCCATCGGGATCGGCGAAGCTGGCCACCAGGCGGCCGCCCCCGACCTCGCGCGGGCCATCCTTCACCGTGCCACCGGCGGCGGTCACCTCGGCCAGCTTCGCCTCGATGTCGGGCACCTTCCAGTAGGCCACAGGTGAGGTCATGCCCTGCGAGGCGCCGCCCGGCACCAGCCCGATGTGCTGCCCCGCGACCTCGTACCCGACGTAGTAGGGCGCGTCGTGCTGCGGCGGTTGGCCGAGCAGTGCGGTGTACAGGGCCTTGGCCGCGTCCAGGTCGGACACTGGATGCAGCACTACCTTGATTCCCTCGGTGGGAATGGGGGTCATGATCACTCCTGAAGTAGCGGGTCGCATCGACCCTGTGTGTACGGAACGGATACGGGGGTTGTGCCGCGTCGCCAGACCGTCGCAGCGCACGCCGCGAGGAGGACGGTTGCGCCACCGGAAGCAGCCAGCGTCGATCCCGCGCCGATGCCGGCCACGACCGGACCGCCGATCGCCGTCCCGAGGGGCGCGGCAATGATCAGGGCGGCGCTGCGAGCGGCCAGCACACTGGGCAGGTTCTCGGTTGTGGTGATCGATTGGAACAGCGCGTACGTGAGGGGGACGAACGGGCCGTATATGACGCCACCGGCGGCGAAGCAGAGGAGGGTCACGCCAAATGGCGCGAACGCGAACGGAATCAGGCACGCCCCCCAGCCGGCCACGATCAGGAGAGTGACACGACGGGTGGCACGGCTGCGGAGCGCGCCCACGAGGAGGGTCGAGACCAGGGCCCCCACGCCGAAGCTCGTCCAGTAGGCGCCGAGTAGCGTCGCGTGCGCGTGTAGATCGTGAGCGACATAGACCGGAAGTGCGGTCTCGACGGGTCCGTAGAGAAAGAAGAAGAACCACGTGAGGCCGATCAACCCGAGCAGCCCGTGGCGGCGCAGCAGGCGGAAGCCCGACTCGGCCGCCCGCGCATCGACCGGCTCGTCGGTCCTGCACGGGTCACTCGAGATCCGCCACGCTTGTCCGCCGAGGAAGGCGAACGAGGCGGCGTCGAACGCGAGCAGCCAGGCGGGCGCGATCGTGGCCAGCAGCAGGCCCGCCATGGCCGGCCCCAGGATCGTCGCGATCCCGACCTGTGCTGTGGCCAGCGAGTTGGCGGCGAGGCGTCCGTCAGGTCCCCCGATCTCCGCCAGCAGCGTGTACTGACCTGCGCTTCCCCAACTGGCCAAAAGCGACGACCCGGCCAGCAATGCGACGTATGCGACAGGCGACAACGCTCCGGACGCGGCGAGCGCGACTATCGCGGCCAGGAAGCCGGTTCGGAGCAGGCAATGGGCGAGAACGAGAACGCGCGCGGGCCGACGACGGAGATACCGGCCCAGGGCGATCGCGCCGATCGCGCCGGGCAACGTGTACGCCGCGACGGCGAGCCCGACGAACAGGCCCAGTTCGCCGGCGGGGGCGGTTCGCACGGCCAGCCACGCGATCGCGACCGCGCTCATCCCGTCGCCCAGCGACGAGACGCCGAGCCCCGAGAGCAGTCGCCGTGCGCGCCGGTCTCCCAACAGCACCCGATACGCCTGCGGGATCACGTGCGTCCCCGCCTCAGACAGAACTCAGCGCAATTCCTGGATGCGGACGAGGTTGCCCGCGGGATCGCGCACTGCGCAGTCACGAATGCCATACGGCTGGTCGGTCGGCTCCTGGACGACGTCGGCGTCGGCCTGCAGTCGCTCGAACGTGCCGTCGAGGTCATGGGTGGCCAGGTTGATGGACGCGTAGGTCCCCTTGGCCATCATCTCGGAGATGGTGCGGCGCTCGTCATCGGTGACCCCGGGGGCGGCTTCTGGCGGGTACAGGACGATCGACGTCCCTGGTTGGCCGGGGGGGCCGACCGTGATCCAGCGCATCCCCCCGTATTCGACCTCGTTGCGGACCTCGAAGCCGAGAGTGTCGCGATAGAAGGCCAGGGACGCGTCAGGATCATCGTGCGGGAGCATGGTCGAGTGAATCGTGATTTCCATGCCCGTCATGCTAGGTGCGGCTCGTGGCCGGCGCTTCTCGATTCCTGATCGGTTTGGTCACCTGCTTGGCGACGCATGGCGGCATCCCCGCCATCGCTCCTGCCGCGTCGCGACGGTAGGTGCTCGGCGGCATCCCGACGAGTTCCGTGAAGCGGGTGCTGAACGTGCCCAGCGAAGAGCAGCCGACCTCGAAGCAGACCTCGGTGACGCTGAGATCGCCTCGCCGCAGCAATGCCATCGCGCGCTCGATGCGCCGGGTCATCAGGTAGCCGTACGGCGACTCACCGTAGGCACGCCGAAATTCCCGGCTGAAGTGCCCCGCCGACATGTGTGCGTCCCGGGCGAGGGCCTCGACGTCAAGCGGCTGCGCGTACTCCCGGTCGATCCGGTCGCGGACGCGGCGCAGCCGGGCCAAGTCGCCCAGGTGCTGCGCTGTGGCCGCTTCGCTGGTCACCCGCGAGATCGTGGCACATCGTGCACCCGCTATCCCCGTCCCGAGGAGTCGGGCGGCAGACGCAGCGTGAACCGGGCGCCGTGGGTCGGAGTCGCCTCGCACGTGACCGTGCCGCCGTGGGATTCGATCGTCCGGCGGACGATCGCGAGCCCGAGTCCCGTGCCACCGCGCGGGCTGCGGGGAAGCCGCACGAACGACTCGAAGATCCGCTCGCGCTGGTCGGGCGGGACCCCTGGCCCGTCGTCGGTCACCGACACGATTGGCCCGTTTGCCGCATGGGTTACCTCGACCACGACCGTGTCGGCTACCGCGATCGCGTTGTCGAGCAGGTTGCGGACGGCGCGCAGGAGCGCATCGGGGTCACCGGTCGCCGGAACGGGGCCGTTGCGCACCAGTTCGACGCGCGCCGCCCGGCCCACGGTCGAACGCCGCCAGCACTCCGAGACCGTTCCCACGATGAACGACAGGCACGATCAACGCCGTGCGAGCATCGCGCACGCCGAGCTCCTCGGGGGCGATGCGGAGTCGAGCACCGGCGTCGGCCAGTCGCTCCGGGCGACCGCGCTCGAGGACCTCCCCGGAGGTCGACCTCGACATCGGGATCCGATGTCCAGGCGCCCCCCGTGCGTTACCGGCGCTGGCTGCCACCACCAGCTCGTCGCCCTCGCGAAGCATGATCAACACTGTGCGGGCGTCGACCAGTGCGCGGCCGCGCTTGACGATCAGCTCGAGGATCCGCTCCAGATCGGAGGCGCCGGTGATCGCATCGGCGACGTCCCGTGCCGCCTCCAGCGATCGCACCGCCCGCTCGAGCTGGTCGCGACGACGCTCGCTGTCTTGGTATAGGCGTGCATTGCCGATCGCGGTCGCCGCCCATTGAGAGAGAGCCACGACGGCGTCCGCGTCCTCCTCGGTGAACTCCCCCCCGCCTTCCTTCTCGGCCAGGTACAGATTGCCCCACGCCTCGCCCCGAATCACGATCGGGACCCCGAGGGCGGCGTAGCGCGCACCGGTCAGCTCACGGGCCTCGTCGAGGATCCGGGTCAGGACCGCCTCGGGATCGACCTCCCCCACGAGCGCTCGGCCCACGTCGAGCAGGCGGCGGAGTTTTTCCTCGTAGTCCGACATCAACCCTCTAACTATCTGCGGCGGCGCTCGAGCTGTTCTCGCGACGCGATCTGAGCGGTGCGTGAGCCCATAACCCAAACGCTCACGCCGCCGACCTGAGGCCGGGCGTACGCTTCCTCGCAGATGACTGCGCCACCCGGAGAATGGGATTCGTTAGGCGATTCGCTACGCCTTGCCGCCAAGGCGGCGGATCGGGAGAAAGCGGCGGCGAAGTTGTGGCCTGCCTTCGAGAAGCGACTGAGGGAGTTGGGTTACAGCCCGCTGGCGACCGCCCACGCGTTCACGCTGTTGACCGGCCCGAGTACGGTGCCCGAGGCGATGGCCGAGCTCGCTCAGCATGCACGTGCGGAGCGCAGCAGGCGGGTACCGCTCGAGTTCGAGGCCGTCGAACAGAAACCAGGCTTGCCGGCGGGCCACTCGCTCATGGTTACCGGCGTCGAGCGTGACGGTGTCGGGATCCGCATCACATATGAGATTCGGCCGCCACTCTCCTCGTTGGCGGATCGTCCGCAGGTTGAGGCGCGCGACGATTGCGAGCAGGTGTACCGCGGTCTCGGGCATGGGCTCGGTCGAGCAGGATCTACAGACCGCACCACCACAATGGGCGTCTTCACAATGCCGCTGCCACAGCCACGCGCTTCGGAGCTGCATGTGCGTATCAGCTGGGCCAAAGACTCCACGTCGCTCTGGGAGCGTCAGGCCTACGAATTGCGCATCACGCTCTGAACGCGTAGCTGAACTGCTCGGCCCACCCGACCGGGCGGCCCTCCGGAGTCAGATCGAACAGGTTCCAGAGTGGCTCGAGAGTGCCGACGTGGCGTGGCTCCTGCCCGGCATCGGTCGGCGCATAGAACAGCTCCGAGCTCCAGAAGTGACGAATCAGATCGCCGTCGCGATGGAACACGGTCAGTATCGGCCGCTGGATCCCATCGGGAGTCTCCGCGAAGTAGTCGGCGTTGAAGGTGTTCGCGGCAGAGGACAAGAGCCGTAGCCGGCGCCAGCCTCGCTCGCGGGCGAACGCCAGGAGCCGGGGTAGCGGCGCCTTGGCGACGACCACGAAGTTGACGTGCTGGCTCGCGTGCTCGGCCGCCCCGTCGAGCTGATCCAGCAACGCTGTGCACGAGGGGCATGGTCCGTCGGCGAGCGGCAGCGCCGCCGTCGCGCCTGCGCGGGGTCCGGGCGTCGGATCGCCGGGATCGCGCGGGAACATGAAGCTGTAGATCACGAGCGAGTCCTTTTCCGGCTCGAACAGCTCTGAAAGGCGGACATCGCTCTGCGCTCCGTCCGGTTCCGCTCCTTGAAAGAGGTAATCGACCCGTATTGGACCACCGGGCGGGAGCTCGCGCCTGGCGGCCGCAACCGCCTCCGTCGCCCGGCGCAGCTCGATCTCTCGCCCCAACAGCCGATCCCGCGCGGTCCGGTATTCCACCGACTCACCGGGAAGCCTCATGCCGATCGCTCGTCCTCCGGAATTCGTCGCGGTTACGCCGCGGCGTTGAGTGAGCGCGTCGACCTGCGCAGCAGGCGGGAGACGTGCATCTGTGAGCATCCGATGCGCTGGCTGATCTCGCGTTGTGTGAGGTCGTGGATCAGCCGCAGGCTGAGCACTTGCCGTTCCAGCTCGGGCAGCTCGGCCCAGCTGCTCGCGAGCGCCTGTCGGTATTCCGCGAGTTCGAATCCACGATCTTCGCTCCCCAGCGTATCCGCGAGGATGCTGCGATTCTCGTCGTCCTGCCCGATGGGCGCGTCGAGTGACGCCGGCTGGTAGTTCTCGCCGGCATCGATCGCCTCGACTGTCTGATCGACGGTGTACCCAGTGCTGTCGGCGAGCTCGACGATGGTGGGGGAACGTCCCCGCTCGATGGATAGCCGCTCGGCGTGACGGCTCACCGCCAGCGCTCGTTCTTGGATATCGCGCGGAACGTGAATCGTCCATCCCTTGTCGCGAAAGTAACGCTTGAGCTCGCCGAGGATCGTGGGAGCGGCGAACGTCGTGAACTTCTTGCCCAGCTCTGGATCGAACCTCTCGATTGCGTTCAGGAGACCGATTGACGCGACCTGCACGAGATCATCGAGGGGCTCGCGGCTGTGGATGTAGCGCATCGCCAGCTTGCGCGCGAATGGCATGAAACGGTCGACCAGCTCATCGCGAGCGGCGAGATCCCCCTCTCGGCGGTACATCTCAAGCAGCTGTTCGTCGGTTCGGCGCGCAAGCTCGCGCGTCTCGATGGTCGCGGTCATCGGACCTCAAGCTAGACCGGGAGCGGCTCTGGTCAGGCTACGGTTGTGTTTGCTGGGCTGAGAGAAGGCTCTGGGTCAGCGCTCGCGCGTCGGACCGCCCGCCGTTTCCGCCAGGGTCGGGACGGAGCAGGTCGTCGCCGCCGATCACGGCGCTCTCGACCGACCGGTGCACGGTGAGAGCATCGAGCAGGCCAATCACGGCGAGAAGCCGGTGTACCTGGCCGCCCTCGCGACATGCGATCGCGAGCGACCGGTTCTGGGACTCGAGCCGTCGGGCCGTATGGACGAGAACGTGCATTCCCGTCGAGTCCATGAATGGGACGTCGGACAGATCCACCACAATCGGACCGGTCCCGTGCTCGAGAACCGGCCGCAGGACCTCCCGCAGCATCGGCGCGCTCTCGAGATCGATCTCCCCGTGGGCACGGAGAACCGCCACGTCCGGACGACGTTCGTCGGCCGCCAGAACCACCGACAACGTACCGGCCGTCCACCGGGAGGCGTCGATCTGTTCGTCAAGTGGGTGCATTGTCGGCAGCATCGTCAGCTCATCCTCACAGAGTGCAGAGGGATTGTCAAATTTCTGCAGAGGTCTTAACGATCACTTGCTCGCAACTTGCGGAGCAAAAGGCATCTGAACGCGCCCGTTGCGGTACCCTCACGATGCTTTGGCTCCCGCGCGCGGCATCTACAGCATCGGAGCGATCGCGCGGATGCTGGGCGTGTCCCAGCCGGCGATCCGCAGTTGGGAGGATCGCTACGGGCTGATCGTGGCCGAGCGGAGCGAAGGCGGGCGCAGGCTCTACTCGCGCGATCAGCTTGAACAGCTCCGATTCATCAAGGAGCGGCTAGACGAGGGATTATCCGCCGCCGATGCACACCGACTGCTGGCCGAACGTCAAGCGGGCACGGGGCCGATCGTCGAGACGCCCACGTTGAATGCTCCCGCGCGGATGCTGGTCCTGTTGGCCGAGAGCGATCGGTATGGCGCGGAGCTCAATGACCTCTTGCTCCGTTCCGAGGGCTACGAGGTCGAGATAGCCATGACCGCGGAGGAGGCCGAGGAGAAGTTCGCCTCGCATGATCCTGCGCTCTCGATCGTCGAGCTGATGATCTCAGGCGGCGTCGGCCGGGGGCTGTGCGAACGACTCAAGCAAAGACGCGAAACGCCGGTGCTGTGCGTCTCGAGCCTGGATCTCGGCCAGCAAGCGCTGGCCGCGGGCGCGGATGCGTTTCTCAAAAAGCCGCTCGAGCCGGCGCAACTCGTGGCAGCCGTGAAGGACCTACTCGGCCATCGCGCGCTCATGGGCGAGCAGGCCTTCGCGGCTGATGAGTGACCGGTTCTCGAGCGGCGACCGACACCTGGACGCGGTCCTTGGTGGGGGGCTGCCCGGGAACGCGCTCAACCTGATCATCGGTCTGCCGGGCAGCGGCAAGACGATCCTCGCGGAGCAGTTCCTCTTCCACAACGCATCCTCGGAGCGCCCGGGGATGTATCTCTCGACCGTCTCAGAACCGCTCGAGAAGATCGTGCGTTACGGGCAAAGCCTTGCTTTCTTCGATGCCGAGGCGATCGGGACGAGGGTGTTCTTCGAGGACCTGGGGCAGACGCTCAACGATGGCGGCCTCGACGATGTTCTTGGCCGCCTTCGGGTGCTGATCACCGAGCGC
This sequence comes from uncultured Solirubrobacterales bacterium, assembly GCA_963834625.1. Lineage (GTDB taxonomy): Bacteria > Actinomycetota > Thermoleophilia > Solirubrobacterales > Solirubrobacteraceae > Palsa-465. The sequence goes on from CAWICM010000005.1 coordinate 329,072, forward strand.
CGTCCAGGCGTGATAGCCATTGACAGCTTCAAGGCGCTGTCGGCATACGCGGCGACCCCGCGAGCGTTCCGCCACTTCCTGCATGAACTTGCCGGCAGCCTCACGGCCGTCGCCACGACAACGTTCTGGGTCGGCGAGTACGACCGGGACGAAATCGCGACCGCCCCGGAATTCGCGGTCGCTGACGGAATCATCTCGCTCACCACACGCCGCGAAGCCGAACGCGCGATCCGTCATCTCGAGGTCCTCAAACTCCGCGGCAGCGGATTCATGTCAGGTGAGCACGCCTACAGGATCGCCCCCGACGGCTTGCATGTGTTCCCGAGGCTCGCGGAAAGCATCCCCGTCGAAACGTACGAGTTGCAGACCGAACGCATGTCCTCCGGCATCCCCGCCATCGACCAGATGCTGGTCGATGGCTACTGGCCGGGGGCGTCCACCATGGTTGCTGGGCCGTCGGGAGCCGGGAAAACGCTGATGGGGCTGCATTTCATCTTCAACGGCGCCGCCACCGGGCAGACCGGGATCATCGCGACTCTCCAGGAGAACAGCACCCAGCTGGACCGGATCGTCACGGGTTTTGGCTGGTCCCTGGACAACGAATCGATCGATCTCATGTACCGCTCACCCGTGGACCTCTATCTAGACGAATGGGTCTACGAGCTTCTCGACCTCATCGAGCGGACCGGCGCGCGCCGGGTATTCATCGACAGCCTCGGAGACCTACGCCGCGCCGCCGTGGACGAACTGCGCTTCCGCGAATATCTCTACTCGCTGTTGCAGCTCTGCGCAAACCAACAGATCAGCGTGATGATGAGCCAGGAAGTACCAGAGCTGTTCGGCATCTCCCACATTTCCGAAGAAGGCATCTCCCACATCTCCGACAACGTCATCCTGCTGCAGTTCGTGCCTCGAGATGCGCAACTACGGCGTGCCGTCACGGTGCTCAAGACCCGCGCAACTAGACACGATCCGGACATCCGCGAGTTCAAGATCACCCCCGAAGGCATCGTCCTCGACGGGCCGCACGGAGGTGGCGGCGCCTAACGGTGCGAGCCGAAGGACCGCGACCAGTGGCTTCCGTCGGTCGTGCGCCACAGCCCTTCACCGGGAACCACCAGCCACGCGTGCGTGCCGGACAGAACGTCGAACGATGCCTCGAGCGGGTCTAGAGACTTCTTCGGGTCCTCTTCAAGAGGCGATCCATCATCGGACGTGCAATGAAGAGCACGCTCGCCTTCATCCTCAAGCCCGTCCAGTGGGGTTGGGCCGTGTGCCTGACCGACGGACGCGAGCTCGCGCGATTCCGCGGCCCGGCCGCCCGATCGCGGGCCCTTCATTACGTCCGCGCATGCATCGCCTGACCGCGGCTGACACGCTGCTCGGCCGCTAGCCGGCGCGCTTCATGGTTCGTGTCACGTGGTGCCGGTCGGCCTCACATCCGCCTGCGGTGCTCGGTCGCGGTCTGGATCCTGCGGCCAGAGCATCTGGGCGATTCCGACGATTTCCGCCGCTCGACGAACGCTGTGACTGACCTCGCGAGCAACTTCCAGCGGCCATCCGACCCACCGTGCATCGGTCAGCGCGATGAGCAGCGCTTGAATTCCCGAGCTGTCGATGAAGGCGAGCTGCGAGAGGTCCATGCGGGTTCGGCGGCCGGCCGCTTTCAGTTCCGCAAGCCGCGTGCTAAGTGCCTCGGCGGAGGTTAGGTCCAGATCGCCGACGAGCGTCAAGCGGAGCGCCTGGTCCGAATCCACCGCCTCGCGGATCGCGAAGGTCCGCTCGGGCAAGTCGACCGGCGCTTGCTCTCGCGGGCCCACCGGCGCCCTCGCCACGCTCGTCCCGGGAGCCGTGTTGGCCTGGCCGCGGTAGCGGTCCTCCGAGCGGAAGATGATCCGAATGACGCCCTCGCACTCCGGATTCTCAACTCGATGAATGCGGGCAGCCTCAGGCCGAAAGACGGCGCTCGTGAACCCGCACTGCTCGCAGGCATACAGCGGCACGGCGTCGGTATTCCCACGGCACCAGTGGACCGAACTTAGGTCCGTCGAAAGGGCGGCGAGCAGGTGATGTTCGGCCGACCCCGAGCATGTCGGTCCGGGCCTATCAGCTGACAGCGGTGATGCGTAGCCGGCGCACGCCCTTGGGCGTGTTGACCTCGACGACGTGACCGACGCCGCGGCCGTTCAGGGCAGCGCCAATGGGCGATTCGACCGACAGCGCCCCGGCGGACGGGTCGGCGTCATGGGAGGCGACCAACCGGACGCTCTGAGCCCGGCCGTTGCGCTCGTCCTCGAAGGTGACGGTTGCGCCGAAGCGGGCCTTGCCGTCGGTTCCGACGCCCGCCTCGACCACCTCGGCGTTGAGCAGCTTCTCGCGCAGCCGCAGGATCCGGGTCTCCAGACGCGACTGTGCGTCCTTGGCGGCGTGGTACTCGGAGTTCTCCTTGAGGTCGCCCCACTCGCGAGCGGTCTTGATTTGCTCGACCACCTTGGGGCGCTCCTCGGTCTCGAGGCGGTGCAGCTCGGCGCGAAGCTGCTCCACGCCTTCGGCGGTCATCGGGCTGCTCTCAGCCATCCGGGCTTCTCCTTCTATCGAGTTGGCGGTTTCTCAGTCGGTGCTCCTGCCTGAAACCCGCCCAGCTGAAATTTCCCTGCCGGCGCCCGTTCCACACGCGCGCCGCCGGACTCGCTGAGCATAGCCACGCGTGTGTCCACCGCGCCGGTAAAGCACCTTCCGCGGTCCGTGTTCGACTCTGAGAACATCGGTTAGAAGACCCATGGCCCTAACCGACGAGCAAGCCCGCGTGAAGGCCGCCTACGAGGCGGTGCAGGATGTCTTTCCGACCGCCGGCTACGCGTACGTGCTGGCCTGCCGCCGTCAGCTCCCCGAAATCGACTCACCCCAGGCACTGGCCGAGTACCGCGCGCTGGCCGAAGAGGCTGAGGCGCTGGCCGCGATGGTCGCCGCCAGCCGCCAGGCCACCTGACTCCGGGGACCGGCGCCTTCGTGCCGCCATCCGAGCGCGCCGCGCTCACCGGCTGGCATTCGCGGGATCAGGATGATCCCTGTCATCCTTATCATCGACGCGGACCACGAGGAAGGAAGGAGCACCAAGCTCCGTGGGCAGTTCACAAGCAGATAAGGCCGCCAGTCACGAGCGGATCGTGAAGGTGGCAGCGCGTAGGATCCGGCGCGACGGGATCGAGAGCGTCAGCGTGGCCGAGCTGATGAAGCAGGCCGGGCTGACGCACGGTGGCTTCTACCGGCACTTCGACTCTCGCGAGGAGCTCATGGCGGAGGCCATCGCCACGGCTTTGGCGCAGGGGTCGGAGCGCCTCCAGGCGTCAGCGAAGCTCAGCGGACCAGCCGGGCTCGCGGCCATCATCGATGGATACCTCGGTCGGCCGCATCGCGACAAGCCTGAAACTGGATGTGCCGTGGCCGCGCTTCCGACCGACATTGCGCGGTGCGGCCGGCGCGCCCGGGCGGCCTACTCCCGTCAGGTTCGTGGCTATATCGAGGCGCTGGCCGAGCTGACGCCCAGCCGGGACCTCGATCAACCCCATCTGATTCTCGCCGCGCTCGTCGGAGCGCTCTTACTCGCGCGAGCCGTCGACGATCTCGGTCTATCCGACGAGATCCTCGAGCGGACGGCCGGCGCGCTGCGCCGCTACGTCGAAACCGCGCAGGAGGTCTGATGCCCCAGCCAGCCAGCCCTGTCGCGCCCCCGCCGAGCCCGGCGCTGTCTGCTTCGCAGCTGGCGAGGCTCGCCGAGCTGGGCGTAGAGCGCACGGCCGACGTCGGCGAGGCGCTCTATCAGGTCGGGGATCGCGAATACCCGTTCATGGCGATCATCGAGGGCGAGGTCGTGATCCTCGACGCCGCCGGCAACGAGATCGTCCGCCACGGCCCGTCCGGTTTCCTCGGCGAGCTGAACCTGCTCTCCGGGCAGACGGTGTTCGTCACGGCCGTCGTCACGAAGCCGCTCCGCTACATCGCGGTTCCCCGCCAGGTGTTTCGCGACCTCCTCTACGAGGACGGACCGCTCAGCGACGTCGTGCTGTCGGCCTTCATCGACAGGCGTGAAGCGCTCCAGCGCGTCCAGGGAATCGGCATCGAGATCGTCGGGCCGCACTCGTCCAAGGCGACCATGCAGATGCTCGACTTCGCGCGCAGGAATCGTCTGCCGCTGACGTGGCGCGACCCCGAGCACGCTGACGATCCGGGTGCCGCGGCGCTCGTGGTTGGCCACGACGAGGCAAGTCTGCCGCTGGTCAGGCTGCCGGGTGGCGTGGAGCTGGAGGGCCCGTCGCCCGGTCAGGTCTCTCGCGCGCTCGGAATCGGCCGCGAGCTCGCGCCGCGTGAGGAGGTCGACCTGCTCGTGGTCGGCGCCGGGCCGGCCGGTCTGGGCGCCGCGGTCTATGGCGCTTCCGAAGGCCTCGACACGCTCGTGATCGAGAGCACCGGGCTCGGCGGTCAAGCCGGCATATCACGGAGGATCGAGAACTACCTGGGGTTCCCCGCGGGGATCAGTGGCTCGGAGCTGACCAGCCGGGCCGTGACCCAGGCGCGGAAGTTCAACGCGCGGATGGCCACTCCGTACCGCGCCCTGTCGCTGGAGCCCGGGGACGAGCGACACACCGTCCGGCTCGAGGACGATCACGAGGTCGCCGCCCGCGCCGTGGTGATCGCGACCGGCGCGCAGTACCGCCGGCTGCCGGTCGACGACCTCGACGAGTACGAGGGCGTCAGCGTCTTCTACGCCGCGGGACCGCCCGAGGCGCAGCTGTGCGGCGCCGAACGCGTGGCCGTCGTCGGCGGCGGCAACTCCGCCGGGCAGGCCGCGATCTGGCTGGCTCGTGGCGGCGCGCTGGTGACGCTGCTGCACCGGCGCGCCGATCTGCGGGAGACGATGTCCGACTACCTCGTGCGAGACCTCGAGCGCTACGGGGTGCCCGTGCGCGACCGCAGCGAGATCGCCGCCCTCCACGGCACGGACGGACAGCTCGACGCGGTCACCCTCAAGGACGGCGAGCGCCTGCGCTTCGCGTTCCTGTTCCTGTTCCTCGGCGCGATGCCGTGTACCGAATGGCTCGACGACGTTGTCGGGCGCGCCGACGACGGCTTCATCCTCACCGGTGCCGCTATCGGCGCCGACAACCTGCTCGAGACGACCGTCCCCGGCGTCTTCGCCGCCGGAGACGTCCGCAAGGGGTCAACGAAACGCTGTGCGCACCGCCGTCGGCGAAGGAGCCTGGGCGGTGCAACTCGTCCACGCTCACGTCGGCGCACGCGCGTAGACAAGGCAAGGCCGCACCCCAGCCCGCACCCGGCTAACTGCCGGAAACCGGATTGTTCGATCTCGGACGTCGGGCTAGACGCTCGATATTCCCGCGATATCATGCCCCTCGTGGCGTTGAACCAAACATCGAGCCGGTCGCGTCCCGATTCGGGCGTCATCCAAGCAGACTCGCCGGGCAAGTTCGCGGTGGTGGCGGAGCACCTGACCAAGCGCTTCGGCACCCGCGTTGCCTTCGATGACGTTTCCTTCGAGGTCGGCTATGGGGAGGTGTTCGGCTTCCTCGGTCCGAATGGGGCCGGCAAGACGACCACGGTACGGACGCTGGGCACGCTGATCTCCCCCACGTCGGGTGCCGCGATCGTGGCCGGGATCCCGCTGAGCCCTGAGAACGGGGAAGCGATCCGGACGCGCATCTCGATCATGCCCGAGTCCCCGGGCCTCTACTTGCGTCTCACCGTGGCGGAGAACCTCGAATGCTTCGCGGGGCTGTACGAGCTGTCTGACGTCCGGGGGCGGATCGAGCGGGCGCTCAGTGCGGTCAACCTGCTGGACCGCGCCAACGACCTGTGTGGCTCGCTGTCCAAGGGCCTCCGGCAGCGCGTAGCGCTCGCCCGCGCAGTGCTCAATGACCCCGCGGTGTTGTTTCTCGATGAGCCCACCTCGGGCCTCGATCCAGTCGCGGCGCGCGAGGTCCACGAGCTCATCGCCTCGATGCGCGAGCGTGGGGTGACCATCTTCCTGACCACGCACCGGCTCGAGGAGGCTGAGCGCCTGTGCGACCGGGTGGCGATCTTGAACACGACCCTGCGCCTGGTCGGCCGGCCCGAGGAGTTGCGCGAGCAGTTGTTCACCAGGACTCTCGAGGTCCAACTCCGGACGCCGCTCGATGATCCCGAGGTGCTCTTCGGCGCTATCCCCAGTGTTGAGCGATGGGAGCAGGCGTCGGGCCGGTACGCGCTCACCGTGTCCGACCCGGGCATTGCGGCTCCAGCGGTCGCTCGCGCGCTGGTCGGCGCGGATGCGGACATCCTCTCGATCGCTGAGTCTCGCCACTCCCTGCAGGACGTCTATCTCGAGCTGATCGACGAGGACGTGGAGGCCAGCCAACGATGAGCTTCAGCTGGGCACGAGTGGGCGCGATCTTCAAGAAGGAGCTGCGCGACTATCGGCGCAACCGCTTCGTCGTGGTCTTCACGATGTCGCTCCTGCCGCTGATCTTCGTCGTCGTGCCGATGATCCAGCTCTTCAGCATTCCCGCCACGGTGACGACCCACAAGCTCGATACGCGCGTCGGCCTGTCGATGCTGTACATGCTGCTGATCCCCGCAATCGTTCCCTCCGCCCTATGTGCCTATTCGGTGGTCGGCGAGCGCGAGCAGGGCACGCTCGAGCCGATCCTCATCACGCCCATCCGACGTGAGGAGTTCCTGATTGGAAAGGCAATCGCGGCGCTCTTGCCGACACTCGTCGTCGCGTACACGATCTTCGGAATCTTCCTGGCCGCGGCGGCTATCTTCGCCCAATCGGCTGTCCAATCGGCGGTGTTCGGGACCTCGCACCTCCTTATTCAGCTGCTGTTCACGCCGCTGCTCGCCGGCTGGTCGATTTGGGTGGGCATCGCGATCTCCGCCCGCTCCTCCGACGTTCGCGCCGCGCAGCAGCTGAGCTTTTTCGCCAGCGTGTTCCCGCTCGCGATCGTGGCGCTCATCTCACTGAACGTGATCCCGCGTACGACGGGTCTGACGCTGGGTCTCGCGGCAGCTCTGTTGGCCATCGACGCGTTCGGATGGCGGGTGGTGGCGGCGATGTTTGACCGCGAGCGGCTGATTGCAGGCGCTCGACGGTGACGCAGGGAAAGGAGACGGGCAGTGTCCTCAACGATCAGGTTGACGCGGGAGGGTCAAATCGGCTTTGAGCTCCGCAAGGGGCCGATTGAGATCGCGATCGACGGAAAAGCAGACGGCTCGATAGACAAGCGGGAAAGCGTGGAGATCCCGGTCGAGCCCGGGCGCCACACACTGCGACTGACAGCGGGGCGGTACTCCAGCCGCGACCAACCCTTCGAGGTCCGCGACGGAGAGACCGTGAACTTCCGCTGCCATGCACCGATGGTCTGGCCACGGTACGTTGCCTCGCTCGTCGTGCCGAGCCTGGGGATCTCACTCCACCGCGAATAGCTACGGGTGACTCAGCTGCGGCGCTCGAGCTCTCCTCGCACGAGGCGCTCTAGCGCGGTGAGGGCGAGCTCCAGGTCGGCCTCGTCGGTGTCTTCCTCGCGCGTGTGCGACAGTCCGCGCTTGCTCCTTACGAACAGCATCACCGTTGGCACACCTGCCTCTGCAACGCGCGCGGCGTCGTGCAGCGGCCCGCTTGGGAGTCGGACATCGGCACCCTGCAGATCGGTGACGATCGTGCTCGCCGCACCGACCATGTCTGTGTCGAAGTGGATAGGTGAGACCCGGAACAGCGGCGACCACTCGACCTCCACGTGCTCCTCGTCGGCAATCCTGTGACTCGCTTCGACGGCGGCCTCGTGGAGGGCGCTGAGGGTGGCGGCGTCGACGTGGCGCTGGTCGACGAGCGCCGTGGCCACACCGGCGACCGCGGTCGGGATCCCCGGCTCGGAGTCGATCCGCCCGACCGTGCCGACGCCGCCGCGTTTCCGGGCCAGCTCGCGGACCTCGAGGGCCAGGCGCGCGGCGGCCAGCAGCGCGTCGCGGCGCTGGTCCATCGGCGTGGAGCCGGAGTGGGCAGCCTGCCCGGTGAACCTGGCCGCCCATCGCTCGGTTCCGTAGGTGCCCGTGACCACCCCGAGCGGGAGGTCGCGCGCCTCGAGCACCGGTCCCTGCTCGATGTGCAACTCGATGTAGGCGACGGCGCCCGTCAGGCGCGAGCTGGATTCCCCCATCCGGTCCACGTCGACGTCGTGGGCGGCGAGCGCGTCGGCCGCAGGGGTGCCGCCGGCGTCGCGTAGACCGCGGACGAAGGCGGGATCGTGCTGACCTGCCGCGGCCATCGAGCCGAGCAGGCTCAGGCCGAAGCGCGCCCCCTCTTCGTCGGCCCAGTCGACGAGCTTCACCGTCAACGGAGGAGGACCGTCGGCGGACAGCGCGCGGAGCACCTCGAGTGCCGACAGCACGCCGAGGCAGCCGTCCAGCCATCCGCCGTTCGGGACCGAGTCGATGTGGCTGCCGACGATCAGTGTCTCGGGCGAACGCCCGGGCAGCGTGGCCCACACGTTGCCCGCTTCGTCCCGGTCGACCTCGACCGGGAGCTCGGCGAGTAACCCCCGCTCCCAGTCGCGCGCTTTCGCCCAGGTGTCCGTCCAGGCGAGGCGCTGCGCGCCATCCTCGTCTCCGGTGAGCCGCGCCAGCTCACGCAGCTCGGCGATCATTCGGTTCGCGTCGGCGGCCACGGCGGCGTTCGTCGGGCGCTCAGGCGGCGGCCTGCTGGCGCGTGGGGAGTTGCTCGCCGAACCGCGCGCGGCGCACGAACTGCCCGGCGCCGGGGGAGGCTACGAGCTCGTCGCGGTCGACGATCACTTGCCCGCGGACGAGCACGACCTCGGGCGCGCCGATGACCTCGGTCCCCTCGAACAGGTTGTAGTCGACGTTGCTGTGGTGCGTCGCGGCCGACAGTGTGAGTGGCTTCTCGCTGTCCCACACGACGATGTCGGCGTCGGCGCCGGCGACGATCGTCCCCTTGCGCGGGAACAGCCCGAACAGCCGCGCCGGCTGCGTGCAGCACAGATCGACGAGCTGGTTCATGGTCAGCCGGCCCTCGCGCACCCCGAAGTGGTGCAGCATGTGCAGGCGGTTCTCGATCCCCGGACCGCCGTTGGGGATCTTCGAAAAGTCGTCGCGTCCGAGCGTCTTCTGGTCCTTCCAGCGAAACGGGCAGTGGTCGGTAGAGACGACCGACAGGACGCCCGTGCGCAACGCCGTCCACAGATGCTCGTGGTTGACCGCCGCGCGCGGCGGCGGGGTGTACACGTACTTGGCGCCCTGGAAATCGGGTTCCTCGAGCCGGGTCTCGTCGATGAACAGGTACTGGGTGCAGGTCTCTCCCCAGATCCGCCACCCGCGCGAACGCGCGACGGCGATCGGCTCGACCGACTCTTGACACGAGACATGCACGACGTACAGCGGGCAACCCGCGATGTGGGCAAGCTTCACGGCGCGGTTGGTGGCCTCGGCCTCGGTCTCGGGCGGACGCGTCGCCGCGTGCCACCGTGGCTCGGTCTTGCCCTCGGCCAGCGCCTGCTTGACGAGCACGTCGATCGCGTCACCGTTCTCGGCGTGGACCATCACGAGCGCGCCGCTCCGTGCGGCCACCTGCATGGTGCGGAACAGGGTCTCGTCGTCGACCATGATCGCGCCCTTGTAGGCCATGAACAGCTTGTACGAAGTCACGCCCTCCTCAGGAACGCGAGCGACGTCCTCGAGCCTGCCCCCGTCGTGGAGATCGGTGATCGCCAGGTGGAAGCCGACGTCGATCACCGGCGGGCAGCGCTCGATCTTCTCGTGCCAGGTTGCCAGCGCGTCCGGGATCGACTGGCCCGGCGCCTGCAGGCAGAAGTCGATGTGCGTGGTCGTTCCTCCGAACGCAGCCGACACCGTGCCCGAGGTGAAGTCGTCGCAGCTCACGGTCCCGCCGAATGGCATCTCCATGTGCGTGTGCGGATCGATCGCCCCAGGGATCACGTACTTGCCGGCCGCATCGATCACGCGGTCGGCCGAGCCGTTCAGCGACGTGCCCACGGCGGCGATCGTCTCTCCCTCGATCAGCACATCGGCCACGAAGTCGTCCACGGCGGTGACGATTCGCCCGCCCTTGATGAGCACGCTCATGCCCGTCCTCCCACTGCGGACCCCTCGAACTCGGGGATGATCTCTCGCCCGTAGCGCTCCATCGTCTCCTCGAACTCGGAGGTCATCAGGTAGAGGTTCACCTGCTTGACGCCCACCTGCTCGAGCTCGCGGAGACGCGCGATCTGCTTGTCGGCGTCTCCCAACAGGCAGAACCGGTCGCAGATCTCGTCGCTGATGTACTGCCCGTGGCTCGCGCCGACGAGGCTGTGCTCGTTGTAGTCGTACTCCTTGACCGCGAGCGCGTACTCGGTCAGCGCGGCCGGGATCTCGCCCTCGGTGCCGTAACGCGCGATCAGATCCTTGACGTGATTGGAGACCATCGCCGGGAACCAGCGAGTCTCCTCGCGCCAGCGCGGCAGATCGGCGTCCACCACCGCCGGCGCGCACACGATCGGCGCCAGAGCGTCGGGGTCGCGGCCGGCCTTGACGGCGGCGGCACGGGCGCGCTCGATGATCCAGCGGGTGATCTCGGGATCGGCGAGCTGGATGATCACGCCATCGCCCACGCGCCCGGCGACGCCCAGCGCCCGCGGACCATAGCCCGCCACGTACATCGGGATCTCGGGCTGGCCCTTGGCCCATTCGAGGTGCAGCGTCTTGCCGTTCCACTCGACCTCTCGCCCGTTCATCAGGTCCTTGATCATCTCCAGCGACCGCTCGAACAGGGCCACGGGCACCGGGTCCAGGCCGACCACTCGGCGCGAGGAGTCGCCGCGGCCAATGCCCAAGGCCATGCGCCCTTCGCTCACGCCCTGGAGCGTCGCGTAGGCGCTGGCGGTCACCGTCGGCTCGCGGATGCCTGGGTTGGTGACGCAATGGCCGAGATGGATCCTCGACGTTGCCGTCGCGGCCAGCGTCAGGAAGACATACCCCTCCTCCCACAGGATGTGGGAGTCATAGGTCCAGGCGTGGGTGAAGCCCAGCTCCTCGGCCCTTACGACAAGCTCGACAAAACGCCGCGACGGTGGATCCGGCAGAAACGTGGCCCCGAAATCGAGCATCTCTCTCCTCTCGCCGACCTGGTGGATGCCTCTCGTGAGAGCCTAACCCAGACGCGCCGACGACGGGGACCGAACGCGCGGATCAATCGTCAGGCTCTTCTACGTCCATCCGGCGGATCAGCTCATCGTCGAGCCGATAGACGTGGACCACCTCGCCGTCGCTCACGACCTCCCCGCCCGGCGAGCGCACGACCTGCCGGACGGCGACGGCCAGCCGGCCGTCGGGCCGTTCGATTACCGAGAGCGGCTCGACCTGTGGATCGATCTCCGCCCATTGCGCGGTCCAGTATTCCCGGACCGCCTCGCGGCCGATCAGGCGTCCGCCCTTCCAGGCGTTCGGCCAGTCCACCTCATCACTCATCATCGCGAGCACGCCTTCGGCGTTTCGGCGGTTGAACGCCGCATACAGCCCCTGGAAATATGCAAGATGATCCATCTCGCCCTCCTGTTCGTGGTGTCGTGCACGCGGCACCACCGCCCGGGGTGGCCCTGGGCGGCGGGCGCACGGTGACTTAGGTGGCCGAGCCGACGTCGGTGAATCCGTATACGTTGCGAATGCGGCCGTCCTCGTTGAAAGCGTCCAGGTAGCGGGTCACGAGTGTCTGTACGTCCTGCATGGTTCCTCCTGTTCGAGAGCTTAGGACGGTGTGGAGGATCCGGCCAAAGGCGCCGTCTGTCCATTACCCAAGAGATAGGCGACGGGTGAGCCGGCCGGCGCCGGTCCAGACCGCCGGACCGTCCGGACCAGGCCGGTAACCACGTCGTAGACGTGTCCGGAGACGGTGACGCGCGGCGAAATCGCGGGCGCGGAGCACAGGCGCTCGACGTCGCGAGAGACGGTCTCCGCAGGGTCGATGACGGCGTGATCGCGGATCGTCGATTCGTCGGCGCCGATCCGCTCGGCATAGCGGCGGCGGAAGCCGTCGTCGGCGAGCGCGCCGGCCCCGCACTGCGTGTGGTGGATCACGGCAACCTCGAACAGCGGACCGTCCGGGAGTACGTTTTCGGCGATCTGGGCGATGAACGCGACATCGTTGATCACCGCAGGAGTGACACGCCCACCGACATTGCGGACGACCACCGCGTCACCGAGGTCGAGGCCGAGGAAGTGCGCCGGGTCGACGCGGGGATCGAGGCAGGTCACGACGAACAGGCGCAGCTTGGGAAACACGACGGCGCCCTGGTGGCCCTCGGCGGCGGCGAAGGCGCGGTTGCGCTCGAGCGCGGGATCGATATTGGCTGTGGTCATGGTGGTGCTCCTTTTTCTTGTGAGGGTTTGTCGGTCAGGCACGTGACGGCTCGGGTGTCGGCGTCGCTGGCGCCCCGCTCTCGCGTAGCCCGATCCGATCGTGCAGGCGGCGGAGCGGTCGCGGAGCCCACCAGTTCCACGGGCCGAGCAGCTCCATCAGCGACGGCACCAGCAGGGCGCGGATGATCGAGGCATCGATCAGCACCGCGAGCGCCGCCCCGACCCCGAGTTCCTTGATGAACACGAGCTTCGATGTGGCGAATGCGCCGAGCGCGACCGCGAACAGAACCGCTGCGGCCGTGACGATGCGTCCCGTGCGCTCTAGCCCCATGGCGACCGCCTCGGAATCGGAAGCGCCGTGGTCGCGCGCCTCTTTGATCCGCGAGAGGAGGAAGACGCCGTAGTCGGTCGCGAGACCGAACGCCACAGCAGCAAGGAAGATCGGCTGGGTGGCGTCGAGCGCCCCCTGGCTGGTGTAGGACAGCAGTCCCTGCAGGCGGCCGTCCTGGAAGATGAGGACGAGGATCCCGAGGACCGCGCTCAGACCGAGCAGGTTCATCAGGACCGCCTTGACCGGCAGCACCACCGACCCCGTGAACAGGAACAGGACAATCAGGGTCGCCACGACAATCACGGCGAGCACGGCAGGTAGGTGGGCGCCAAGGCTGTGCTCGAGATCGAGGAACGCGGCGGTCTGACCGGCTACGCCGATGTAGACCGGCGCACGAATGGCGCGGATGCTCCGCACGAGCTGCTTGGTGGGGCCGCTGAGCGGGCGCTGAACGGAAGCGACGTCGAGCAATGCGTCGTCCGGGCCGGCCGGCTGCGCGGGCGCGACGGCAGACACATCCGGCAGGCGGGAGATCTGCACCGCCAGGGCCCTGACCTGCGGCGAGCTAGACGGTGCGCCGACGACGACCTCGACCGGCGAGGTCCGGTTCGGCGGGAAATCGCGTGCGAGTGTGTCATCGACCTGACGTGCGCTTGCGCCGTGCGGCAGGACGCCCGCGGTGACACTGACGAACCTGACTGCAGCGAACGGGACGGCGAGCGCGATCAGCAACGCAGCACTGAGAGCCGCAACGCGTCCCGGCCGCCGCGTCACGAGCCGCGACAGGCGGTACCAGGCTCCGCTCTGCGCCGGGCGCGCATCGCGATCTGCCGCTCGCTGCAGCCACGCAGGCGAGAGCGCGTTGACGCGCGGGCCCAGCACGGTCAGCAGCGCCGGCAGCACCACGAGCGCCAGCGTCGCAGCGACCAGCGCGACCAGCGCGCCGGCGATGCCCATCGAGTTCAGGAACCGCTGCGGGAAGATCGCGAGCGACGCGAGCGCGACGGCGATCGTGGCCGAACTGAACAGGATCGTGCGTCCGGCAGTCTCGAGTGTTCGCCGCAGCGTCTCGAGGCCGAAGCCAGAGGTTGCCGCCTCCTCGCGGTAGCGCGAGACCATGAACAGGCTGTAGTCGATCGCGAGCCCGAGCCCCAATCCCGTCACGAAGTTGAGTGCGAACACGGACAGGTCGACAAAGCCCGCAACGATTCGCAGCGCGAAGAACGTAGTCACGATCGCCACGCCGCCGATCAGAGGCGGTAGCACGGACGCGACGAGTGAGCGGAAGAAGAGCAGCGACAGAAAGAAGATGAGCGGGAACGCGAGCAGCTCGGCCCGCGCCAGGTCATTCCCGACCTGCGTGTTCGCCTGAACGTCTGCGATCTGCTCGCCACCGAGCCGCACATCCCGCTGGCCGGCGAACCGGTCCTCGATCCGTTGTGCGGCGTCCTCCAGCTCGCGGTCCGAGCGCTCCCTGAAGTACGCGATGACGTAGGTCGAGCGCCCGTCGCGTGAGACCATCGAGGGGTCGTGATTGTCGTAGAAGCTGACCGCGCTCGCGACGTCGGGCTCGGTGCGCAACTGCCCCGCGACCTGCTCGACACGACGGCGCACGGCCCGGTCGTGAACGTCGCCGGCGCTGACGATCGCCACGACCCCGGGGTCGATCGTGCGGTGCGTAGCCGCCTCGAAGCGCTTGGTGGCCTGAACCGATTGCGTCGCCGGGTCATCCGCACCAAAGGGGCTCATGTGCTTTGCCACGCCGAAGCCGAACACGGCGGCGATCGCCGCTGCGAGTACCGCGACGAGCAGCACCCGGCGGCCGTTGGCGTAAATGAAGCTGGCCAGGTTCGTGAGCATCGACCTACTCCTCTTCCTTCTCTCGATTTGTGGACGCTGTCCACTATACAGTCTTTGTGGACGCTGTCCACTAGACTCCTTCGAAGTGGCGGCAGACGATCAGAGGACCGCAGCTCAGACGCACACGAGCGATACGTCCGGGCGCAGAGGACCGCGCCCTCGCGGCACCGTCCGCTCAGCGCTCGTCGAGGCTGGACTCGAACTGGCGCGATCGGGCGGTCCTGACGCGGTGGTCCTGCGCGAGGTGACGCGCATGGTCGGGGTCGTCCCCAACACCGCCTACCGCCACTTCGCCGACCGCGATGCCCTTCTCGCGGCCGTCAGCGACGAGGCGGTCAAAGCGCTCGCGGGGCGCATGGCCGACCGGATGAACCGTGTACGTGCCGGTCCGCACACGCCGACCGGCGCCCGTCTCCGGATGCAGGCGGTTGGCCAGACCTACCTCGAGTTCGCGCGCACAGAACCGGGCCTCTTCGACACCGCATTCGAGGCCACCGACCATCACCCGCCCAGCGAAGGGATCGACGGACCGACGCCGTTGGACCATCTGCGCGCGGCCCTCGACAACCTCGTCGAGGTCGGAATCCTCGCGCCCTCTCGTCGCCCGGGCATCGAGTACTCGGTCTGGGCCAGCGTCCATGGCCTCGCGGTCCTCCTTCGAGGACCTCTGCGCTCGCTGCCCGAGAGCGAGAAGACGAGGCTCGGGGCCCAACTGTTGGAGTTCATCGGGGGCTCCCTCACCGCCCCCGCTGCCCCCCACTGAACGCCCGCCCTCAGTACTCTTCACGCATGGGCGTGGTGGTCGTCCTGTCCCTTGCGGCGATTCCCTTCGGGGTCCTCGTCGGTGCCCTGCGGGATCCGACCCTGCACCGCCGCTCCCGGTTCTGGCAGCGGTTCGCCGGACTCATCATCTGCATGGTCCTGCCGTGGTTGGTGGCTCTGGTCCAACCGGCCGGCGAGCAGGCCGTGCTTACGCTGCTCTTGCTAGGGCTCGCCTGGGCGCTGCTGCTGGTCGCGCTGGCGCCGCTGCTGCTCTTCCGCCGCCCGGGTTCGGACCCCGGGCCGTCCGACGACTCGGGTGGCGACTCCGGCCCCGACGACGACCGGCCACGGCCGCCTCACCCGATCGGCGGGATCCCGCTACCCGATGCCGAGCAGCCAGCATCGCGCCGGCGCGGACCGCACAGTCCTCAGCCCCCAGCCTGGCCCCGGCGTGCCGCTCCGCAGCGCGAGCGCCGCCCGTCTCGCGTGCGATCACTCTGGTCTTGGTCGGGGCCGACCGCGGTCACCCGGGCCCGCGCGGCTCGTTGACGCGGTGGGGCGACGGTCGCCTAGATTCCGGGGAGTGCCGACTTCTCTGGCGTGGGTTGGTGATGGCGCTCCACGGATGGAGGTGGCCCATGTCGAGCTCCGTGAATCCGACTTCACGGCGGCGGGTACTCAGCTTGGGACGACTTACGAACTGCGATATCGCCTTGAGCCGAGCCGGCTGTGCCTCGAGGTCGTCGGACAGCGATCGCTCGAGCTGGCGCTGGCTGATGCCGACTTCTTCGATCTCGGCTGGTCCCCCTTGTTTAACTCACTTCCGGTGATTCGCGACAGGCTCTTGGAGAGCGGTCCGCCGCGTCTGTACGAGATGCGCTGGGTCGATGTCCCGTCACTGGCGGTGTCCACATCCGCGCAGCGCTATGAGCCACTCGGAAATGGCCTGGTGCGCTTCTCCGCCGCCGACTTCACCGCCGACATCCAATTCGACGAGGCGGGATTCGTGCTCGAGTATCCGGGAATCGCGATGCGGGTGTCAGGGCACGACACCTCGCTGACATGACCTTGCGGTGAGCGTAGTCGCGTCGCGGTCGGCGATGAGTTTTCGGCCGTCGCCCGGTCTCGTCTTCAGCCCCTGCGATCAATCCCAGGAGACGACCATGACCGGACCGCTCAGCAACGCCCACGCCGTCACCAAACTCCCCGCTCAGGATCTCGATCGAGCACGCGCCTTCTACCGCGACAAGCTCGGTCTCGAACCGATCGAGGAGCGCAGCGGCGGCCTGCGCTACCTCTGCGGATCGACCGAGTTCCATCTCTTCAGCTCGGCGGGGGCGCCGTCGGGGAAATCGACCCAGATGGGGTTCGAGGTCGAGGACCTCGACGCCGCTCTGGACGACCTGCGAGCCCGGGGTGTGACGTTCGAGCGCTTCGACATGCCCGGCTTTGATGTTCGCGGCGACACGATCGCGGCCCCCGACAACTATCCGAGCAAAGGCACCGGCGAACTCGGCGCGTTCTTCTTCGACAGCGAAGGCAACCTCATCGGGATCGCCCAGCCGCTCGCGTGAAGCCAGCGCCCCGACTCCCGTTTCCCCCGTCAGTGGCGCTTAGGGCCGGCGAACATGCGCACGGTGTTGGCGAGGCCAAGCACGACCAGCACGATCGAGATGTTGCGTAGCCGCCTCTCGCCCTCCGGCGTGAGCGGCTTGGGCGGTGGATAGCCGATCCGGGCGATGGTGGCCGACGTCCATCCCATCCACCACCCGCCACACACGAGCCGAAGCGTGCTCCAAGTCTGAGAGTCCAAGCGACGGCGGCCGAGGACGAGGATGGCTCCCCACACGCCTGCGCAGCCCACGCTGTAGGTCGTGTAGCTGTTGCGCTGAATCCTCACTCTCCGCTCGATTCTGTCAGCGCGACGCCGCCTCGTCCACTTCGTTTCCGGGTGGGTCCGTGGGCCCCAAACGTGGCTTAGGCCGGCATCGGTGATCAGGGTCCTTGGGTCCGGGTCGATCGGGCCCGCGGACTCTTGGCGTCGCGCCGCCGGTGAGGCTCACTGTAGGCATGCTCGTCACACCTCCCAGTTGGGCGCGCTGGCGCTCCGAGCGAGGCCAGGACGTGGTCGAGTACGCGGGCGGGCTCGTGCTCCTGGCGGCGCTTATCGCCGCGCTGGGGACGAGCGGGCTGGCGGGCCAGGTCGCGCACTCGATCGGGTGCTCGCTGACGAGCGCTCTCGGTGGCACGATGCGCGGGTGCTCCGCGCCGGTCACTCTGATCGCGAGTGCGCCGGGTGCCGCCGCGGCACCGAGCGGGAGCCCCGGCTCGACGGACGGAAGCAAGGCTGCTGCGGCGGGCACTCCGACCCCGAACCCCCAGCCCGAGCCCGCACCGCAGTGGCGCTGGCCGGCATCCGCCGGCAACCATGCCGACCAGTTGCCGACCGGTGGCGACCGTCCCTACGCACCGCCGAAGCAGGGCCGCGGCAACCCGGTGCGGGTGAGAGGCGGCGGTTTCGTCGACCAGGACGGAAACATCTGGGAATGGGCGCCGGCGGGCCAGCAGCACGGCGGGCCTCATTGGGACGTCCAGCATCCAGACGGCTCGCACACGAACGTGGCCCCCGATGGCACCGTGATCGGCAAGGACAACTTCCCCAACAAACGCCGGGTCCCGACGCCCCCACCGCCACCGCCTGAGAGCTCTGGAGACGGCAACACGGCGAAGGTCGTCGGCGGCGCGGCAGCGGTCGCCGGCGGGGCGGGCCTGGCCTGGTGGCTTGGGAAGCTCGCGAGTCCGGTCTGCGGCCCCGCGATCGTCGTGTGCGGGATCGTGTTCTGAAATGCTGTCGTCGAGCATGAACACCGCCGAGGTAATCGCGGCCCTCGGCGCGCCGACCGAGGACCGCCGGGCGCTGATCAGGCAGCTGGAAGAGACCGCGCCGCGCGAAGCGATCGCCGGCGTGCTCGCCGCCGCGGAGCTACCGCTCACACGCCAGCTCGCGGCCGACATCCTCGGTCGCCGCGCCGAAGTCGAGAGTGCCGACGCACTCCTGGCGGCCATCCGCGACCCGGACGCCGGCGTGCGTGCGTCGGCGGCCGACGCGCTCGGCAAGATCATGCTCACGCACGGTCCCGCCAGTGTGCCCGGCGCCGGCCCCGCACTCCTCGCCGCCTACGACGCGGAGAATGATCCGGGGGTCAGGCACATGCTCGCCGCCGCACTCGGCGCTGCCCGCCACCGGGAGGCGATCCCCCTGCTGCGCGCCGCGGCCGACTCAGAGGACCGGGGGTTGGCGCTGGCCGCCCAGTGGGCGCTCGAGCAGCTGGCCTGATCAACGCCTGCTTGTTCGCAAACCCGGCCCGGCGACGGGAGCCGCGTGCGGCGGTGGACGGTACGGGTTACATCGGCGCGCCGATGGCCGGGTGCATTAAGCCCAAAAACGCCCTCCCCCGAAGCGGTTTCCGCACATAAGCACCCCCCCGGTGCTTATGTCCCGGAGGCGGGTGGCGGTGGGGGCGGCTTCGGGCCTTATGCACGGCCCGGCAGCAGCGTAGCTACGGGCCTTCCGGTGTGGGACGATGCGACGATGATCCTTGTTCAGGGCGCAATGAGATGAGTCAGGTCAGCCATCTCCTCGATGAGTGCTGACGGATGGGAATTCACGAGGGCGGCGATCCGCCGCGCGTCGTCCGAGAGCGCAGGGACCGAGTGCAGAGGCTGACGGCGAAGGGTTGGCGCGAAGCACCCTGGCTGGACGTACACACGGGAGAACGTTGGCTCGACATCGCCGACGCTGACCGGGTTCGCCGGAAGTCACTGCAGCGTTTGAACTTCACAGAAGCCGAAGCCGAGGCCGAGGGAAGGACCTCCTCGTGGGCGCATATGTTCGGGGAGCGGTTCGCGGACTGCTCTTGCCACCGCTGCCATACGGTGCACCTTGGTATTTCTCAGTGACTCAATACGACAATGCCGTCGTCGCCTATACCCGGGACTACCCGCTTCCGGAGTTGGGCCAGCAGGTGTCGCAGGACCTGGTGGATCAGGCCCGTGAGGGCTACGAGCGCCAGGAATCCCGCGTGGCAGAAATTGAGAATCGAGCGAGCGGGTATGACGGGTACGCCGCGGCAGCGGCAGCCTTGGCGGCGCTGGGTGCCACGCTCCTGGGGAGTGACCACACGTCCGCCTTCGGCGGGGTGCGGCAACCATTGCTTGTAGCACTACTGCTCCTCGCCACAGCATGCCTCATCCTGTCGGGATTTCGCGCCTGGCAGGCAGCCGCAAAGCCTTTCGACTGGTTGCGCCCGCACGATCCGTCTCTGGTGCGGCTGCGCTTCGGCGCCGACACTCGAGACCCGGTCGTTCCTCGAGACCAGGTAACTGCACAAAAGCACCTGCTCGTGTCACTGCTCATTGCAGCTGAACGTGGCCAACTCTTGGCTGAGTGGAAGCGCGCGCGTTTCAGGCAAGCTTCCCGAGCCTTTTCGCTTGCTCTGATATTCGTCATTCTCGCCGCGGTAATCCTGGTAGCCCACTAAAGACCGCGAGAAGGGACCCTAGGCCGTAATCCTAGGGTCGGCTCTCTAGCGACGCCGGGGGCTCGGCCACCGAGAATCGGCGCCATGTCCTCAGCCCGCGGACGCTCGCGCCGCTTGTCGTCGCAATCGCGGCGTCGCGTCCGCCGGCGGCCGACGCGATCGCACTTGCTCAGCGAGCGCTTGAAGCGGAGCGGCTGGACGCGCCGAACAGCGTGATCGTCGGCGCGATCGGAAACGGCCTCCTCTACGTGCGTCGCACACCTGCTCGACGCCCTTCTTGCGCGCGGCGACCTCGACGAGGTGGCCGAGCTCGTCAACCGGGACCTCGTGCCCCCGAGCGCAGCGCCGACGCTTCCCTTTGCTCTCCTGCACACCTCGCTCGCGTACTTCTACCTCACCCAGGGCCAGCCGGACGCCGCCCTCCGAGAAGCGAGAGCTGCGGGTCGACTCGATCGGCACGATCGCGAACAGCGCGATGGCTCGCAGCACTCGCTCCCCCCGACGCGAGAGAGGCGCGGGCGATGGCCGAGGAGGAGCTCGCCGATGCGCGCCGCTTCGGCGTGCCCGCGGCCGAGGGTGCGTCGCTGCGAACCGTAGGCCTGGTCATCGGCGGGGCGCATGGCATCGAGGCGCTGCGGCACTCGATCGCGTGCTCGAGCATGCCGAAGGTCGCCTCGAGCACGCGCGCTCGCTCCTCGAGTTGGGAGCGGCGCTGCGACGGGCGCGCCAGTTCGTCACCATCAAGGCGGTCGAGTGGCACCTGCACAACGTCTACCGCAAGCTCGACATCTCGACGCGCGACGAGCTTTCCGGTGCACTCGCCCCGCGTCCCCAGGCCCCGATCCCTGGGTAGCGTCGCGTCACTTAAGGGCTGAAGATCTCACCCTAGGGTGGCTAGGCACGCCGCTCGCCGTCCCGCACCATAAGCCGGACAACCAACCGGCGGTGGACGGCAACGGCCAGGAAGGGACCGTCAACCCGGCCATGTGAGGGCACGCTCGGAACAACCACAAGGAGGATGGAATGAATCTCGATGCGGTAAGACGTGATGACTGGGTGCTGGGCGGAGTCGCCTTGCTGCTGGTGATCGATCTGCTCTTCCTGCCCTGGTTCGACGTGAGCATCGGTCCGATCTCGGTCACGAGTACGGCCACCGGGGCGCCCGATGGGTGGCTCGGCGTCCTTGCCGTGCTCGCTGCGCTAGCGCTGATCGCCGACCTCGCGGTGGAGCGCCTTTCGCCGCAGACGCGGATCCCCACGGTCGGCGGGAGTCGTGCCGCGACGCGCCTTGCGCTGGCCGGGATAACTGCGCTGTTTGTCGTGCTGAAGCTCCTGTTCCACGTCCATTTCAGCCTGTTCGGAGTGGGCTTCTGGGGCGCCGTCGTGCTGACCGCGGCGCTCGTGCTGCTGAGCGCAAAGGCGCACCGTGGCGAAGCAGTGGTCATCTCGCGCCCGGCTTCGTCGGGACCGACGGGAACCGCACCGCCGGCGGCTTGAGTCCGCCCCGCTGAGGGGTGGCTCCTGGAGCACGAACAAGGCCTAACCAAAGAAAGGGCCCGCTGCAAGACCCCGGGCGGGGGCGACAGCGGGCCCTTTCTGACTACTCGGTGCGCAGCGCCGAGGCTGTTCGGGACTGTGCCGCCCATCCGGCCGGCAGCAGCGCGCCGGCGAGGGCGATCACCAGTCCGGCCAGCACGAGCGCAGCGAGTTCCCCGGCGCCGTACACGTTCTGCAGGCTGCTGGGTACGCCGAGGCCGGCGGCGCCCGCCATCGCCGGGATCACGTACCGGTGGACGACGATCCCGGCGGGGACCGCAAGCACGCCCGCGAGTAGACCCGTGCCGGCCACCGAACAGAGCACCATCGTGACCGTCTGGCGCGGCGCCATCCCGACCGCCTTGAACACGCCGAGGTCATGTACGCGCTCACGGGTGTGGAGCACGACGGTGTTGAGTACGCCGAGGCCCGCGGCGATCGACAAGAGCAGCGTGAGCGTGCCGGCGAGCGCGATCGCGACCTGGGCGCCACCGTTCTGGTTGATCGAGATGCCGTAGTTCGACCCGAGCCTCGGGCCGAGCGCCCGAACGTAGGCGCTGGGATCGGTGCCGGGCCGCAGGCCGACGTCGTACTGGGCGTTCGACGGGTCGGGCGTGAGGCCAGGGTCGGCTGCGGTGAGGGTCCGCCAGTCCGTGAGCAGCGTGAGGCCCTCGTCCTCCTGGTCGAACACCTCGCCCACGATCCGGACCGGGATCGCCCGGCCGCCGACGCCGGTGATTGTGACGGTGCTGCCGACGGTGGTGTGGAGGGTGGTGAGCAAGCGCTTGGGCACCACCGCCTGGTCGGGGCCGGTGTACCAGTGGCCGCTGGACATCGCGTAACCGGTCCAGCCGGCGTTGCCGTCAAACGCGGTCACGGGGATCGGCTGGACCAGCCCGGATACCTTGACGTACTGGTTATCCACTTCGAGCACGTAATGGCCGGTGCCGGGGAGCGACCGGAGCGCCGCGGGGACGACGCGCTGAGGCTGGGCGGACGGCAGTTGCGCACGGCCGGGTCGCTTGAGGACGGCGGGGCCCGGCCCGTTGAAGTAGACCTGCACCTGCTCGGTCTTGGTCAGGTTCAGATCAGCCACGGCCCGTCTGAGCGAGGTGACGAGCCCCACCGCGAAGGTCACAGCGGTCACGCCGAGCAGAACCGCCGCGAGGGTCGCCGCCATCCGCGCCGGCCGGGCGAACGGTGACGCGAGTCCGATCGTCACCGGTCGGGGCAGCGGCAGCCGGCCTAGCAGGCGGTGCGCCAGATAGCCGCGCCCGGTGCGCGGAGCGCGGCCTGCCGCCAGGGCCTGCGTCGCGCTCAGCCGCCCCGCCCGAAGCGCCGGGAGGATCGCGGCCACCGCGACCAGGCCGCACATGGCGAGCGGCACACCCACGTTCACCCACAGCGGCACGCCGAGCCGGCCGACCGCGTAGACGTCCGCGGTCTTGCGGAGCAGCGGAGCTGCCAGCACGTTGCCGAGCGCCACGCCGCCCAAGCAGCCGGCCACCGCCGGCACTATGACCTGACCGGTGTACGCGGCGATTACCTGGCCCGGAGTGAAGCCGATGCTCTTGAGGATCCCGATCCGGTAGTAACCCGCGATCACCGCGCCGCTGACCACGTTGGCCACGATCAGCACGGACATGACCAGGCCGATGATCGCGAAGGCGACCACGAACGGTGCGTACACCGCGACCTGATTGCGCTGCGCGGCGCGGACGCCCAGGTAGGACTGCGTCCCGGTCACCGCTCCGGCCGGCAACGCTCTGGTCACGGCGGCGCTACCCGCGCTAACGGCGGCGGCGGTGCCGGCGCTGTGGAAGCGGTAGAGCATCTCCGCGGTGGCCGGCGCGCCCGGTGCGCGCAATGCCGAGATCTCGGCCGGGACGACCCAGCCATCGGCCGAGCGCGAGGCCGATGTCGCGAGCCCGACGACTGTCAGTCGCGGCTTGCCCGGCGCGCTGCTCACGGTCACGGTGTCGCCGATCCCGGCCCCGAAGGCATCGGTGTTGCCCTCGAGCACGATCTGACCCATCCGCTGCGGCCAGTGGCCGTCCGTGAGTGTGATGTCGTCGACCGGTCCGCCCGGCGTCGTCCGGCCCGCCAGGGTCAGCGGTGGCAGGACCTCCACCGGCGCGCCCGGAGAGGAATCGGTGGCGGTGACGTCGGCCTCGGCGAACGGTCCCGCAGCCGCGGTCACCTGAGGGACGCGGGTGCTGGCGGCCAACCGCGCGGGCGTCGCGCGGGAAGCGTCGACGGTCGCCACCAGGTGGGCGCCGCGCTGCGAGGAAAAGGCGTGATCGAACGTGGCGTGGGAGTCGGCCAGGAGGGCGAGGCCGAGAACCGACGAGGCGGTTGAGACGACCAGCACCAGGGCGATGACGATCGTCTGGACCCCGCGCCGGCGGCCGATGCCGCCGCGCACGGCGCTGGCCACCGCGCCCGGACTCATCGGTGCGCCTCGGCCGCGCGGGCCATCGGGAGCGGATCACCGGTGCGTCTGGCGATCCGACCGTCGAGCAGGTGGACCACGCGGTGGGTGTAGCGCGCCGCCAGCTCGGGGTTGTGGGTGACCATCACGAGCGTCTGCCCGGAGCGGTTGAGCTCGAGCAGCAACTGGCCGATCTCCTCTCCCGTGGCCGTGTCGAGCGCCCCGGTCGGCTCGTCGGCCAGGAGCACTTCCGGCCGGTTGACGAGCGCACGGGCGATCGCCACTCGCTGTCGCTCGCCGCCCGAGAGGCGGCCCGGGTACGCGTCGTGGTGGCGCTCGATGTGCAGCGCGGCCAGCAGCTCGCGGGTGCGCTCCCGTGCCCGCGACCGGGACGTCCCGGCCAGCTGCGCCGGCAGCAGGACGTTGTCGGCGACGGTCATGTCGTCGAGCAGGTTGAAGAACTGGAAGATCATCCCGATCCGGCGCCGGCGACACCGGGCCATTCCCGTCTCGGTTAGCCGGTCGATCCGCTGACCGGCCACGGTGATCGTCCCGCTCGTCGGCCGGTCCAGGCCGGCGATCAGGTTCAGGAGGGTCGACTTCCCGCTGCCGGATGGGCCCATCACCGCCACCGCCTCACCCGGCGCGATCTCGAGCGTTATGCCGTCGACGGCGGGCTGTGCCGAGCCGTCGTAGCGCTTGGTTACGTCGTTGATATGCACTAGAGAGTCCATGGCCACAACCTAGGCTGGTTCGCTCGAGTTTTCGTCGGCACCGAGATGTAAATCCGCATACCGCATTCGGCGTATCCCGCCTCCGAATCATCCTTGCGAGGTACGCGAGTACGCAGCGAGGCGGACGACGCGGCGGGCGGGCGGGGTGATAATGAGCGAATGCAGGAGCAAACGCCCACGACCGTGCGCCGGCGTCTGCGCCTGGCGTTGGAGTTTGCGCGGTCCGTCGAGCCGCGACCGCTGCCTTCCCGGCAAGATCTATTCGCCGACGCGGCGCTGGCCGTGCTCATTGTCCTCGCGGTGCGGCTGACGATGCACGGCGGGGGAAACACGGTCGCCCTGCTGATCGCGGGCGCGCTGCTCGCGGCGCGCCGGCGCTACCCGCTGACGGTGTGCCTGTTGCTGACGATCGAGGTACTCGCGACCCGGTACCACGCCAAGCCGCTCGCGCTCGGCATCGTCGTCTTCGCCGGGTACTCGGCGGTCGTTCACAGCCGCTTCCGGGGCGCGGCGCTCGTGACCGTCCCGTGGCTGTGGGTGATCGTCGGCACGTTTCTCTGGGGGACGACCGCACTGCTGATTCTGGTGTCGCTGGCGCTGACCGTGACCGTGGGGTACGCCGTGCATGCCGTCGCAGAGCGCGACCGGATGCTCGCCGAGCACGAGGCCGCCACCCGCCGGGCGCTCGAGCTCGAACGGGCCCGGATCGCCAGCGAGCTGCACGATGTGGTCACGCACAGCGTCAGCGTCATGATCGTGCAGGCCGGCGCGGCGCGGCAGGTCCTGGCCGAGGCGCCCGACGAGGCCAGGTCGGCGATGCTCGCCGTGGAGGCAAGCGGGCGCGCCGCGATGACCGAGCTCCGTCACCTCCTCGGACTGCTGAGCCCCACGCAGGCGCCGGGCGATGAAATGCGCCTACCCACCCCACCTTATGCCGCCGCGTCCGCCGAGCTCGAGCCGCAGCCCGGTCTCGGCCAGCTTCACGCGCTGGTCGACCGGTTGACCGCGGCCGGGCTGCCGATCGATCTCCGCATCGGCGAACCGCCCGGGGAGCTGTCGCCAGGACTCGACCTCGCGGTGTTTCGGGTGATCCAGGAAGCGCTCACGAACGTGATCAAGCACGCCGGCAAGCCACCCACAACCGTGAGTCTCAACTTCGCCGATGGTCAGCTCGTGGTGGAGGTGGCCGACACCGGCCGCCCGATCCTCGCGGCTGCGCCCGCGATTCCGGCGGGTGCCAGGCGAGGGCTGTTCGGACTGCGCGAGCGGATCGCCCTGTACGGCGGCGAGCTCGACGCCGGGCCGAGGATCGGCGGTGGGTGGATCGTCCGTGCTCGCTTCCCGATCGACTCTCCGCCGCCCCGTCAGCGCCGCAGCGCGCCGGCGCGCAGCGACCAACGCGTGATTGCGGCTCCAGGACAGTGAGCGATCCGGCCACGCCGCCGCGAGTGGTGATCGCCGACGATCAAGCGCTGGTCCGCAGCGGCTTCCGGATGATCCTCGGCGCGGCCGGGATCCATGTGGTCGGCGAGGCGGCCGATGGCGAACGGGCGCTGGCGGCCGTGCTCGAGCACCGGCCGGACGTCGTGCTGATGGACATCCGGATGCCCGGGATGGACGGCCTGGAAGCGACCCGGCGGATCGTCGCCGGGCCGGCGGCCGCCGGCTGCCGGATCATCATCCTCACCACCTTCGATCTCGACCAGTACGTGTACGCCGCGCTCACGGCCGGCGCGAGCGGCTTCCTGCTCAAGGACGTCTCCCCCGAGCAGCTCGTCGACGCGGTGCGCATGGTCCGCTCCGGCGATGCCCTGCTAGCGCCGTCGATCACCCGGCGTCTCGTCGAGCGTTTCGCGCCAGCCGCATCCGCGCCGCCGGCGGTGCACGGCGACCTGTCGGAGCTGACGCCGCGGGAACTCGAGGTCCTCCAGTTGCTCGCCAGGGGCCTGAGCAACGCGGAGCTCGCGGCGGAGCTGGTGCTGAGCGAGGCCACCGTTAAGACCCACGTGGCGCGGATCCTGCGCAAGCTCGGGCTGCGCGACCGCGTGCAGGCCGTTGTCCTCGCCTACCAGACCGGCCTGGCCGCGACTCGCTCGGCCGCCCCCGACTGACCGGACCTCATCGCAGGATGAACCCGGTCCCGAGCGAGTCGCGCGGGTCAAGCACGAAGCGATGCTCACCGGTCCGGAACGCTTTTCCGGAGACCTCGGTCAGCACTCCCTCGGCGACCTCGCCGAGCGGTCGAGCTGTGAAGCTCGTTCCGGCGATCGAGTCGTTGCGCCAAGCGTCGCCGAAACCGATCTCGCCATCGGCCAACAACAAGGCGGTGCGCGCCGACGTCGCCGACCCCGTCGGCGAGCGATCAACTTCGCCGTCGGCGAAGATCGCCACGTTGCGGTGGTGGCGCGGACCGACCCGCTCGGTCAGGACGGTGCCGTAGATACCGGAAAGCCGGTCGTCGTGAGAGTGTCGCGAGACCGGCGCGCCGTCCAGGGCGGCCTTGACCGCCCGCCCCGCGACGATCAGCGCGGGCAGATCCTCGGCCCGCACGCGCAGGCCGAACGCCGCCGCCGGCACAAAGGCATAGAACGCACCCCCCCACGCAACATCGGCTTTGACCCCGCTGGCGTCGACGTCCCGGGCGGTCACGCTGACCGGCACGTTGACGAACGCGACCTCCTCCACCGCGCCGGCCGCACAACGCACGCGCGCGGTGACGCGCCCCGACGGCACGTCGATCACCACGTTGACCTGCCCGTCGCCGGGCGTCGCGACGCGCCCGGATTCCACCGCCCAGGTCCCTAGCGCGATCGTTCCGTGCCCGCACGCCGTCGAGTAGCCGTCCTTATGCCAGAACAGCGCGCCGAAGTCCGCACCCTCGTCGTCAGGTCCGACGACGAAGCAGCCGTACATGTCGGCGTGCCCGCGCGGCTCGTGACACAACAGCCGGCGCACACTGTCGATCCGTTCCGTGACTGCCGCTGTCTCGCGCCGCTCTCGCACGTCCGCTCCCGCGATGTCTCCCACGTCACTGACGACGATCCGAAATGGCTCACCGGCCGTGTGGTAGTCGACTGTCCGCACCTCCATCGCGCGTATTCTCCACGAACGCCCTCTGACCACGGGCGAAGGGCGGCGAAGCGGCATCAGCTCTGCCAGTCGGACCGGCGCAGCTTGTGGAGCACGAGCGGCGGCAGGAGACCTACGAGCAGGGTCGCGGCGAGGAGGGCCAGGAGGTAGGGCACCGTGGTGATGTGTCCGAGTTGGCTTGGCGGCAGCAAGCCGACCACGCCCGCGGCTGCGGAGGCGAGCGTGCCGACGACGCAGAGGGCCATCAGCGCGGGCGCGCGGTAGCCGCGCGGGTGCCCCGGCTGTCGCCGCCGTAGGTTGATCGCCGCGACGAACATGAGCACGTACATGATCAGGTAGACCTCTGTCGCGAGGGCGGCGAACACCCAGTAGGCGCGTGAGACCGCCGGGAGCACGGCATAGAGCACCCCGATCGCCGTGATCACGAGTCCCTGGGCGACCAGTATGTGAAGCTGGACGCCATTCGAGTTGAGCTCCTGGAAGTACCGCGGCATATAGCCGCGCTCGCGAGCGATGTCCAGCAGGCCCGTGGAGGGGCCGGTGAGCCAGTCGAGCAGGCCACTCTCCGAGGCGAGAACCAGCCCGACGGCGATGATCGGCGTGAGACGAGTACGTCGAACACGACTATCTAATGACCGGAGGGGTCAACGCTCAGGGCGACATCACAGCGGCACCTGTGCCCGGGGCCGCAACCGAGGCGGACATCGTGGAGGGCCCGCAAGGTTCGGACTCGGGGACACGGTTGATGACCTACGCGCTCGCGGGCGACGACTCCGGCGACCTCGCCGTGGTTTGGGGGGTAGGTCCCGCGCCATACGCCGCCGCCAGCGGGCCGCTCTATGGGTCATACGCATTGAGCGGGCAGCCGTTCCAGAGCACGCCCGACACGATCGATGCGGATGTCTACGCAGGCAGCCCAATCGCCGGCTCGATGCTCGCCTCGGGCACCGCCGTGTTCGCGTCCGAGTGGGAGAGCACCGGGGCTCAGTACGTCGAGCGCACTCGATCGGCGGGGAGCTTCCCAGCGACTCTCACGAGCCTGCCGGGGGTGTCGGACGCGAACGACCCCCAGCTCGCGGCGGTCGCCGGGCAAACGATCGTGGAGTACCTGAGCAACGGCACTCCGGGGCTCTACAGCGCCATCGCGCCGGACGGCGAGCCGTTCGGTTCGCCAACGCTGCTCGCGGACACAGGCGAGGACTACCCCGCGCTCGCTGATGACGGTGATGGCGACGCTTTCACGGCGTTCGACGAGGACTCAACCTCATCGAATGGAGCGGATCTGATGGCCGACACATTTGCGGCCGATACGCCCACCGACGGCTCCGGACAGGGCGGCGCACCGATCGGTGGGGCACCGTCGCCCGCTCCGGCGGGCACGACGGCGGCATTCTCACCCACTCACGCAGTGTCGGCGACCGGTGGCGCCGGGGCGCTCGGAATCACCAGCCTGAGGAGGCTCGCGCTCCACCTCGCCGCCGCGCTCGCGTGGTTCGCCCACGAGCGAGCACGGGCCACCCTTCCGGCTCGTTGCGCGCCCGCATCGGCCGGCACCTGCGTCTTCAGTGGTCGCCTGTTGGCGGCCCACTGGGAGCAGCGAACCCGGGCGTGGGTGACGACCCGCATCCGGCTGGGGACGGCCGCGGGCACGCTGCACGGCTCACGCCTAGGACCGCTCACGGTCAGGCTAGCCCCCGCCGGCCGGACCGCTCTTCGCCACAAAAGCGTCGTCCACGCGTGGCTCAGCGGAACGCTCAGCAGCGCGGGACGAAGGGTCTCGGTCGCCGTGCCGATCCGCCTCGAACGCTGACCGCGGAAACTGTCAAGCGGGGCCCGGGTCGGCCCGGCGGCGGTGGAGACCGCGGCCGATCACCCGTCCCCGCCCGACTGCGTCGGCACCCCGGTATCGAGTTGGTGGGTCTGGACGGAGGATCCCGAGTGCACGGTGAGCGTGGCGGGGCCGGTGACGCGGACCGAGAGCACGCCGTTCTCGACCGGCACGGCCTCCGCAGGCCCCCTCCCAATGGTCACCTGCGCTGTCGTGCCCGCCGGGACCAACTGAACGAACTCGACCCCGTGTGGATCGCCTGCCGCCGCCTGGCCAAGCGTCGGGGCGGTGCGACATCCGCCGACCCAGCCGCCGTGGTACGGGATGACCGCGGTTTGATAGTCCGGGTAGACCGAGCACACCGTGTAACCGGTCGCGGGCTCGTACTTCTTGAACGCGAAGGCGGTTCCCCAGTAGGTCGAGAACGCGTAGGCGTGGCTGGCGGCCTGCTGCCAGTACGGACCGTCGGGTGCGCTCGGGTTCGGCGGGTTTCCGGGGACCTCGCCCTCGCTCTTGAGGAAGCTGCCGAGAATGCCGTCGGCGATCACCTGCGGCGTCACGTGCGGCGTGGCGAACACCGGGAACGCCTGCGCCTGCGAGACGTCTGCCCCCGGCAACTCGAGGACGGCGACGCCCGCGACCGCCGCGACGACGTCGAGTGCCGCCAACGATCGCATGGACGGCACTGGTCGCGGGCGCGCCGCCCCACTGGCGGTGGAGTGGCGCCCCAGCTCGGCGGTCAGAACACGGCCGCGCGCCTTCACGACGGCGTCGCTCGGCAGCAGCGGCGCGATGTCGGGGGTGATCATGTCAGTCAGGGTCATATGCTCATGTCTCCTCGGCAAGGTCGAACGGTCTGGTGTCAAGGCCGGTCAGCCGCTTGCGAGCGCGGGCAGTCGCGAGCGGACGGTTCCGATCGGGATCCGCAAGACGGCAGCGGTCTCCTCGTAGCTGAGCTCGCCCCACGCGATCAAGATCAGCGCCTCGGCCTCACGCCGGGGCAGGCGCTCGACGATGCTTCGCGCGCGAGTCAGCGCCACCAGCGTCGCCGCGGGCGGGCTCTGCACCCGGGGCGAGAGATCGATCGCCTCGCTGAGCCGCTGCAGCGTCGCGCGGTGGCGTCGCTCGGTCCGCCACCGATGGCGCAGGACGTTCAGCGCGATGCCCAGCAGCAGCGGCCGGGCCGAATCGCCCGGCACCGTGAACCGGCTCCGCCGCCGCCACAGCTCGAGGAACACCTCAGAGGTGGCCTCCTCAGCGATCGCACGGTCCGCGGTGCGCCGCAGACAGAACGCCTCGACACCGGCGGCGTGTCGCTCATACAGCCGGCCAAACGCGTCCACGTCGCCGGCGGTGACCAGCTTCCACAGCGCCTCATCGGTGATCGGTGGATCCATGCCCGTTCAATGCCACGGTACGCGCCAAAAGTTCCAAATTCGGCGGTATGGTTGGCTGGTTCGGTTTTCGCGCGGTTGCGGGATGGCCGGGTCGGGACTCGGGAGCACGTAAGCAACGGAGTCGGCGATAGGAGAACGCTTGGCTGGACCAGAGATCGGGTTGCGCGGGACGATCACCGTCGCCACCCGGGGTGAACAGGGGCCCGGAGAGGTCGAGTTGGCGGTCGACGGCGGCTCTGCGACGTTCATTGCCTACTCTGACGAACCGCTTCAGCGGGGAGTCACCGTCGTCGTGGTCGATGTTCGGCCGAACCGTAAGGTTGACGTCGCGCGGCTCGGATGAGCACGGACTAGCTCGATTCGAAAGGACAGACGATGCTGGGAATTCGCGTACCAGATCCCGATGAGGCGATGCTCATCTCCGGCGGGAAGGGCGGTCATGACGGGGCGCCGTTTCGCGTCGTAGTCGGTAACCGCAAATTCGTGATGCCGTTCATCAACCGGGTCTCGTATCTCACGCTGGCCATGCAAGAAGCGCAGGTAGCCGAGAAGTGCGTTACCGCCCAAGGCATCGAAATCGTGACCAAGGCGGTCTGTGCGTTCAAGGTGGCGACCGACGAGCAGTCGATCATCAACGCGGGTCAACGCTTCCTGTCAGACCAGGAACAGATGCCCAACCTCGTCGGACAGATTTTCGCCGGGCACTTGCGGTCGATCATCGGCTCGATGACCGTTGAGGACATCGTTCGCAACCGACAAGCGTTGGCCACCGAGGTGCTCGATGCTTCGAAGGAGGAGATGAGCCGTCTTGGGTTGCTCGTCGACTCCTTCCAGATTCAGTCCATCGACGACTCGGGGCAGGGGTATATCGCGGCGATGGCCGCGCCCAACATCGCGGCCGTGCAACGAGAGGCCGCGATCGCTCAAGCCAAGGCGGACCAAGCTTCCGCCGAAGCCAGGCAGGAGTCACTACGTCAACAGGCCCAGTACGAGCGGGAGACGGCAATCGCACGAACCAAGAACGAGGCCGAGGTCAACAAGGCCCAGGCGGACTCCGATCGCGCGAGCGCCATCGCCCAGGCGGAAGCGAAACGACAGGTCGCCCAAGCTCAAGCGGAGGCTGATCAGGCCGGGCCGCTCGCGCAGGCTCAAGCGGAGCGGGCCGTTTACGAGGCGCGGACCACGGCAGCGGCGAAGCAGGCCGAGCTGCGCGAGCAAGAACTCGTGTCCGAGCGGGTCAAGCCGGCGCAGGCGGACGCAGAGTCGATCAGGATCAAGGCCAAAGCCGAGGCCGAGGCGACCCGGCTTCAAGCCGAGGCGGCAGCGTCAAATGACCGGGTGGCGCTCGAGCGCATGATCATCGAGCAACTCCCGTCCCTCGTCAAAAACGCCGGAACCTCTCTGGCCAGAGCAAACGTCACGGTCCTCAACGGATCCGACGGCCTTGCGCAGGTCGCAGCAGGACTCGTGACCCAGGCGATGGCCATCTACAACGAGGCACGAGCGGGGTTCGTGGTCAACGGCAACCACAGCGACCGACGGCTGGACGCCGACTCTGACCCGGACGACGGAACTGATCCGACTCCGGCCGAGGACCAGACGTCCCCCGAATAGCTCTCTCCCGCCGATTTGCTTTCCGTCGTGATGAAGCGCCCGGTCATATTGGGTTGGTTGGTTCTGCCGTTCGCGATGGCATCACCGCTGGCGATGGCGTCGACATGGTCCGCTCCTATCGCGCTGCAACCGAATGTCGACATCTCCGCTTCGGCGGTTGACGTCGCGGGGGGACATACGATCGTCGCCTGGGAGGGAAACACCGGCGTCTGGGCGGCGATCAGCAGATCGAAAGGTGGGTTTGCCGAGCAACGACTGAGCCGCTTTCCCGTTGCGAACGTGGCGACCCGCGTACTGATGGTCGACTCGCGCGGGGATGCCGTCATCGCCTGGGAGACACGAGCGTCACTTCGTCCGGACAGGCAGGGAGTACCGCCTGGCACTTTGTTCGTGGCCTATCGACCCGCCGGCGGTCGCTTCGGAGCGCCCCATCGAGTCGCCCGCGGCACCCAAGGAGCCGATCTGGGCATCGACAGCCGTGGTGATGTGACAATCGTGTGGCGGCAGGCGGCTACTCACCAGCACTCGCCTGGCCTCTACGTCACGCGACGGCTCCGCAGTGGCCGTTATGGGCTCGCTCGCCGAATAATTTCCGGCCATCCACTTGAAGTCACACTTGCCGTCAATGGTGCCGACGACGCGGCGCTCGTGTGGGAGCAAGGACAGCAACTGGTGCCTGCCCTGCTGTGCTCGACGGCTCTGCCCGGAAGTGGGTTCGGCCCACCCGTCACGCTCGTGGACAGTCACCAAGGCGCGGGTCCGTTCGACGCCGGGATCGACGCGGCCGGGCGGGTGACGGTCGCTTGGGAGGGTCCATACGATGGAGCGAGCACGGGAACGCCTTACGCCGCCGTGAACGTCACCACGGTCGACCGCGCGGGCACAGCCGCTGGTCCCACCGAGCGGTTACAAGACCCCGGCGGCGATCAGCTCGGCGATACGGGCGTAAGGCTGGTGGTCGACCGGCATGGTGACGCCGCAGCAGTTTGGGACACCCAGGCCCCGCGGATCGTCGTCGCCCGGCGGTCGGGACAAGGACCGTTCGAGGCCCCCCAGGTCCTCGGAACCGGCGACGTCGGTGGTGGCTTTGATGTGGCCATCGGACCGACGGGGGCGTTGGCCGTCGCGTGGGAGAGCCACTACCGGATCAAGACGTCACTCGCCCCGGGACCAACGGAGTCATTGCAGCGACCAACCACGGTCTCGCCGCCAGGCCAGGGTGCCGCCGAGCCTGCTGTAGCGGTCCTCGCCAATGGTCAAAGTCGCATCGCCTGGCAGAGCCTCGGTCCCGATCAGCCGCAGCCCGGCGGATCAAGCAAGGATCCGCTCCTGCTCTCCACCAGCCGCGGAACCTCCTCGCTCAGGCCTCACCAGATCAGCGGCACGAGGCGCTTGTGGTGAGCTGCGTAGGCGCGGTAGCGATCGCCGAGCGCGGCCAGAAGGGCGTTCTCCTCGACGTGAATCCGGTAGAGCAGCGGCAGGACGACCAGCGGCGTCCATCCCACGAGCCCCACCCAGTTACCGTTCACGAGTCCGGCTCCGATCACGACGAGTACGACTCCGGTGTAGCCGGGGTGCCGCACGAAGCGGTACGGACCCGAGGTGATCACCGGTTGCCCGGGACTCGTCATGACCGAGAAGGTGAAGTAACGGCCGAGCGTCATCTCAGACCAGCGTCGCATCCCGAACCCGGCGAGGTACATCGCTATCCCGACCACGAAGGCGGCGGACGGCGGCCGAATCATCGCTGACGGCGTGATCTTCGAGGCCAGCCCGAGCCAGACGAGTCCGGCCGCGGCGCAGGTCAAAAGCAGCGCGTAGCTGCCCTTGTCGGCTTTGGCGGCCTCACCACGCCGTTGCTTCCACTGGATGAACTCGAACCCAAACGAGGCGAGATTAATCAACAACCAGAACGCGAGAGCTACGGGCTGGGTCTGGAAGTAGGGACGGGTCATGTCTGCCTCCTCTCGGGTCGGGTGGCCCGTTCGAACAGCGTCACGAGCTCGGCGCCGTACGCCTCCAGGTCAAGCTCGGGATCGGCCGCAAACTGGCTGAGCAGCGCGTCGAGGGCGGCCTTGAGGCTCACCGCCATCACCCGCGCGTCGAAGGTCCCGAGGATGCCCTGCTCCTGACCGTACTCCAGCACGCGCTGGACCACAGCGAGTTCGCCCGAAACCGCCTGCGAGCCGAAGTGGTGCTGCCCACGTTCGTCGCGGAAGTTGCCCCAGATCTCGCCGATCGCGAGCATGTATCGCGTCTGCGCGCGGTAGTGGTCCACCCAAGCGTTGATGTAGTCCGCCACGAACGTCTGCGGCGAGGTCCCCCCCAGCCGGCTCTCCAGAGCCTCGGTGATCGAGTCGAAGATGCGCGCGACGACCGCAAAGATCAGGTCGTCCTTCGCGGCGAAGTGGTACGTGACCACGCCTTTACTCACGCCCGCGCGTTTTGCGACTTCCCCCACCGAGGTTCCCTGGAAGCCGAGTTCGACGATCGCGTCGATTGCGCACTCCACCAGCTGCTCGCGCCGCCTACTCCGGGTGAAGGTCGTCAGCCCGCCGCTGTCTTTAGTACGCATGACATAATTCTAGTACGATCGTACTAAAGCTGTCATGTGCCGTCGGCAGCGGGCTTGCCTATGTTGTCGCCCCAGCGCGGGCGGAATTGGATGCTTATCCGCGCGCCCAGACAGTTGGCAACCTTTGGGATGCCGTGCAGCCAGGTCCGCTGGCAGCTTCCGCCCATCACCAGCAGGTCGCCATGGCCCAGTTGCAGCCGCAGCCCCCGGCCGCCCGACTTCGGTCGTAGCCCGAACGGTCGCGTGGCACCAAGCGAGACGATCGCCACCATCGTGTCGCGCGGGCTCTCGCGCGCGATCCGATCCCCGTGCCACGCGACGCTGTCGCTGCCGTCGCGATACAGGCAGAGGCCGGCGCTGACGAACGGCTCGCCGAGCTCCTCGTCGTAGTGGGCGTTCAGCGCGGAGCGCGCCTTGTCGAGCACCGAATGGGGCAGCGCTTCGCCCTCCGAGAAGCGGGCCAGGAGCCGCGGGACCCGCACCGTGCTGTCGTAGATGTGCATCCGCTCCTCGTGCCACGGCACGGCCCTGGCCAGCACATCGAAGAGCTCGTCCGCAGCGGTGATGAAGCCACGCCGCAGGTCAACCCAGGCGCCTTCGGATAGCGGCCGGCGCTCGACGGCGTCTCCGAGGTCCGCCACGCCGAGTTCGCCCGAGGAGCCAAACAGCGAGGGTTGGACGACGAGCTGCACGGGCTGAAGTCTAGCCCGGGCCACGAACACACGTTCGTGGCCCGGGCCGGGAACCTCCTGAGGTTCGGTGCCCCTTTGGCGGGTTAGCGGCCCTCTCGTAGCTGTAGCCGGTTGCCGTCGGGGTCCTGGAACTGCGCGACGTAGCCCCACGGGAACTCGAGCACGTCGGACAGAAAATCAACGCCGCGCGACTTCAGCTCCTCGACCGACTTCCTGCAATCGTCCGTCTCGATCGTGATCGACGCCGGGGGGCGTCCCATCGCCGGCTCGGCCTGCCCCGGGGTCCCGGGCCAGAGAACCAGCTGGAAGCCATCCCCCTTGACGCCGACCGTCAGAAACCGCGGCCCGTCGGGCGTCGGGTTCTCAACCCGCTTCTCCATGCCAAGGACGTTCGTGTAGAAGTCGAGGGCCTTGTCCTGGTCACTGACGAGCACGCTCGTATAGAAGACCTTCTCCAGCACGGTTGTTCCTCCAGTTATCGTGGTCACCACTCCCCTGACACCCGAGGTGCAAGGAACGTGACAGGTGCCCCCGGATCCCGTGGCGCCGGCACCTGTCACAGCAGAGCGACTTGCCGCGAGCGGATCGAGCCGGGACACGATCGGACGCTGGAGGCTCTCCTCGATACGGTCCAAGCGGCTGTCGCCGAGCGTCGAGAGACTCGCCAGACGCCCTTCGTCTACACCCAACGCGTGCGCCCGCAGGAGTGCGCGGCGAGCAGCGTGTCGAAGTCGTGCTGGACCCCAGTCACGTAGCGCTCGATCCAGGTTCACTACGGCCGTTCGTCGCAGACACGCGCGTCGCCGAGGCGAGTTCACGCTACGTCTGTCTCGACGCTCAGTCCGGCAAGTCCGCCTCACTGCCGGACGGGATCGCCGGGGAATGAGAAACCGGCGAGCTAGGGCGGCCATACTAGGAGCGTGACGTCGAGGGATGAGCGGGAGCATGAGTTCGGGACCGGGCAGCCGTTTTCGATCGGGGTTGAAGAGGAGCTGTTTCTGGTCGACCCGGTCACCGGCGCCCAGACCAACAGCTCGAACGCGGTGCTGTCAAAGCTCGACGGGCCCGAGGGGCGGATCGCGCGGGAGCTGCACGCTTGTCAGCTCGAGCTCATCACCGGCGTGCACACCAGCGCGCGAGACGCCGTACGCGAGCTCGGCGAGCTTCGCCGTGCCGTCCTGCAAACCGGGGTAGGGATCCTCGCGTCGGGCACACATCCGACCGCGGATGAAGGGGAGGCGGAGATCACCGACAAGGATCGGTACGAGCGCATCCACTACCTGCTTGGAGACGCCGCGCTCATCCCGGTCGGCGGCCTCCACATCCACGTTGGAATGCCCGACGCCGAGACCGCGATCCGGGTCTTCAACGGGCTCCGCCGTGACCTCCCACTGCTTCAGGCCTTGGCGGCGAATTCGCCCTTCCGCCACCGACGGGATACCGGTCTCGCCTCCGCGCGCGAGGTCACACTCAGGGCGTGGCCGCGGTCGGGCGTTCCCCGTCCACTTCGCGACTTCGCTGATTTCTGCGAGCTCAGCCGTCTGCTAACCCAAGCCGCTGACGTTCCCGACTACACATGGTTCTGGTGGAAGCTCCGTCCCCATCCGCGTCTCGGGACCGTCGAGATCCGGGCACTGGATGTGCAAAGTTCGCTCGCCGACACCGCCGCCTTGGTCGCGCTAGTCCATTGCCTGGCGTTGAACGCCGCGGAGTCGCCGGGACGTCCCGGGCCTCCTCCGGAGCTGATCGAGGAGGGCCTGTTCCGCGCGGCTCGCTTCGGCGTCGACGCCGAGTTGCCTGACGCCAACGGCAAGCGACGTGCCGTTGCCGAGCTCTTGGATGATGCACTGGCCAGCGTCCACGGCCAGGCTCAAGCGCTGGGATGCGCCGAGGAGCTCGGCGGATTGTCCGCTCTCGTTGAGAGTGGCGGCGGCGCCGGCGCGCAGCGTGCGGTGTACGAAATCGCCGGAATTGACGCGGTGGTCCGCCGGCTGCTCGAACTCACCGGCGATCCCACCGGTCGACCGGACAGCTAGATCGCGTCTCCAAACGTGACCAGCGTGGCCGGCGGTCCCCCAGGGCGCGGCTATCGTCATGCGTCGATGGCTCTACGTCAGGACATACGGAACCTTGCGATTGTCGCCCACGTCGATCACGGCAAGACGACGCTCGTCGACGCCCTGCTCTGGCAGTCGGGGGCGTTCCGCACCGGGCAGGAGGTGGTCGACCGCGTGCTCGACTCGATGGACCTCGAGCGCGAAAAGGGAATCACGATCCTCGCCAAGAACACGGCTGTCCGGTACCAGGGCGTCAAGCTGAACATCGTCGATAC
Organism: uncultured Solirubrobacterales bacterium; assembly: GCA_963834625.1. Lineage (GTDB taxonomy): Bacteria > Actinomycetota > Thermoleophilia > Solirubrobacterales > Solirubrobacteraceae > Palsa-465. The sequence goes on from CAWICM010000005.1 coordinate 367,221, forward strand.
GCCGGGGCACGCCGACTTCGGCGGCGAGGTCGAGCGCGGTTTGACCATGGTCGACGGCGTGTTGCTGCTCGTTGATGCCAGCGAGGGGCCGCTCCCGCAGACTCGGTTCGTGCTCCGCAAGGCGCTCGAGGCCCGCCTGCCGGTGATCCTCGTCGTGAACAAGGTCGACCGGCCGGATGCTCGGATCGACGAGGTGGTCGACGAGGTGTACGAGCTGTTCCTCGACCTCGATGCCGACGAGTCTCAGATCGAGTTTCCGATCGTCTATACGAATGCCAAGGCTGGATGGGCGTCGCTCGACCCCAGCGTTCCAGGCACCGACCTCGCGCCGCTTCTAGAGCTGCTACTCGCACACGTGCCTCCGCCCCAGTACGACCCCGAGCATCCATTCCAGGCCCACGTGACCAATCTGGATGCGTCTGCATATGTCGGGCGGTTGGCCATATGCCGAGTTCGCGAGGGCACGATTCGCCGCGGTGAGACGGTTGCGTGGTGCCGCGCGGACGGGCAGATCGAGCGGGTCAAGGTCAGCGAGCTGTACGTAACCGACGCGCTGGAGCGAGTCGAGGCCGAAGAGGCGAGCGCCGGAGAGATCATCTCGGTAGCTGGGATCCCCGAGATCACGATCGGTGAGACACTCGCATCGGCCGAGGATCCGCGCCCGCTGCCGGTGATCACGGTCGACGAGCCGTCGCTTTCGGTCACCATCGGGATCAACACCTCCCCCCTGGCCGGGCACGATGGTCAGAAGCTGACGGCCAGCCAGCTCAAGGCCCGGCTCGACCGGGAGCTCGTCGGGAACGTCTCGCTGCGAGTGCTCGACACAGAGCGTCCCGACGTCTGGGAGGTTCAGGGCCGAGGCGAGCTCGCGCTCGCGGTGCTGGTCGAGCTGATGCGCCGTGAGGGTTACGAGCTGACGGTCGGCAAGCCCCAGGTGGTCACCCGGGACATCGACGGGAAGCGCTGCGAGCCGGTCGAACACATGAGCGTTGACGCGCCCGAGGAGTACGTGGGCGTGATCACCCAGCTCCTGGCGATGCGCAAGGGGCGGCTCGAGCAGATGGTCAACCACGGGACGGGGTGGGTGCGAATGGAGTATCTGGTGCCCGCGCGTGGGCTGATCGGCTTCCGCACCGAGTTCCTGACCGAGACGCGCGGCACCGGACTCGTCCACCACGTGTTCGACCGCTGGGAGCCGTGGCACGGCGAGCTGAGGACTCGACCCACCGGGTCGCTCGTCGCCGACCGCCGCGGGACGGTGGCGTCGTTCGCGCTGTTCAACCTCCAGGAGCGAGGGACGCTGTTCGTCGCGCCCGGGGACGAGATATATGAGGGCATGATCGTCGGTGAGAACTCCCGCCCCGAGGACCTCGACGTGAATGCCTCAAAAGAGAAGCATCTGACCAACATTCGGTCCTCCACCGCCGACGAGCTCGTGCGTCTCATCCCTAAGCGCGAGCTTTCGCTCGACCAGGCGCTCGAGTTCCTCCGCGTCGACGAGTGCGTCGAGGTGACCCCGAACGCCGTCCGGCTGCGAAAGGCCGTCCTCGATGCCACATCACGCCGTAAGCTGGCCCGGGTCAGCCGGCCCTGAGTTTTGGATCGATCACGCTCGGACAGGCGCTGGCGCTCTCGGTCAACACGGTGTTCGCGCGGGTCGGCGTCAAGCTCGGCGCCCCGACGCTCACGACGTACATGCGCCGGTTCGGTTTCTATACGGCTCCCGGCGTCATGGGCATCCCGGCCAGCGGGGTCCGGGTGCGGGGAGCGATTGTCCTGCCGTCGGCGGGGCGGGTGTCGGTCGGGCCCTCGCCGCCGGTCAAGGTGACCTGACGGACAGCGCGGCTGCTCACCGAGATGCTCCGCGGCGCGGTCAGCCGAGGGACGAGCACAGAAGCCAAGCTCACCGGCCTGGGCATCGCCGGAAAGACCGGCACCGCGACGGCGGACGGCAGCGGGCACGGCACGGTCGTCTCGTTCATCGGCTTCGCTCCGGCCGCGCACCCCACGGTCGCAATCGCGATCGTGCTTCGCGATCCGCGTGGAGGATTCGGCGGCACGGTCGCCGCGCCGATCGCCGCCAATGTGATTCGCGCAGCCTTGGCCGACAGCCGCTAATCCTCACAACCGTCGGCCGACGATAGGCGCTCTAGCCCGGCTGGGCTGCGAGCCCCTCGACTGCCACCATGCGCAGGTTCGCCGCGCCGTCGCGCAGCCGCTTCGCCTCCTGGTAGGTATCTGAGGCGTAGAACCGCTTGGCGGCGTCGAGGCTCTCGAACTCCAGCACCACCAGCCGCGTAGGCCGCCAATCGCCCTCGAGCACGGCGGTTTCGCCACCGCGAACGAGGAACCGCCCGCCACCGGCCTCCACGGCTGCGGGCGAGGCTTCCTTGTAGCGCTCGTACTGCTCGTGATCGTGAATGTCGGTCTCGACGATGATGTAGGCGGGCACGGGGACGCTCCTCTGGCTGTTCGGCCGCTGCGGCGGCAGTTGCCCGCGCATGTTCGCGCAACGCAACGACCAGATACCCCATCAAGCTTTGTCTCCGCGATGCCGATGATGGGAAGGTCAGATAGCGAAGGCAACCAGCGGGTGAGACCATCCTCTCCGAAAGACGTCCCCCGGCCATGAAATAACTGCCCGATCTTCTGATGCCCCGAGGCCCGCTACGCGGGCCTTCGGCCTTTAACGCGCCGTCTCCACGGCGAACGCTGGCTCGAAGCGCGTAAGCTTCATGAAGGGGCTTGCGTTCGATCGACAGGAGCGAAAGATGGGTCTACGGGACAAGCTCACGGACCTTCGCGGCCAGGCCCAAGAGGCGGTCGCGGAGCACAAAGAGCAAATCCAGAACGCGATGGAGACGGCCGGCACGACCGTCGACCGAAAGACGCACGGCAAGTACACGGACAAGATCGCCAAGTACGGCCAGAAGGCAACCGACGCGGTCGAGAACTTCAGCGGCCAAGCATCCGGCGAGCAGACAGCCGAGCATCCGGACGCCCCCGCGGCCGGGGATCCTTAGGTCGCGCCGGCGGGCGGACGTGGCTCCCGCCAGGGCGTTGGTTCTCAGATGATCGCGATCGTCGTGCGCTGAACGATCCTGCGTCGCCCGTGAAGTGTCCTGAGGATGAGGGTGTAGTGGCCACGACGCAGTTGGCGCACGTCACGGGTGAGCACGAGCTGCCACCGACGTGCACCTTTCCGCACCGCCACTCCGATGGCGTAGACGGTGTCCGCCCGCATGACAGTCGCACGCAGGCGGTCGGCACCGATCACGAATTTGACTCTCCCAGAAACCAGCCTGGTCGTGCACTTCTGCACCGTGACCCTGTGCGTGTGCCCGTGAGTGGTGATCGTCCTGGTCACCTTCTTACACACAACCAGCTCGATCTTCCCGGCAGGACCGCGAGGCCCGGTCGCGCCGCCAGGTCCGGTCGAGCCCGCGGCGCCCTGCTGGAGCGAGCCGCCGGTGCCGGTCAGGGACACGCTGAGCCCGCCACTCGAATCGTTGCTCGCGATCTGCAGCGTCGCGGTCCGAGCGCCCTGGCCCTGCGGGGCGAACGCCACCACCACCTGACAGCTGCGGCCCGGAGCGATCAAGCCGCCACAGGTCGACGATTCCACTAGGAAGTCCTCGGGGTGGTCCGTTTGGGCAGCCGGGCTCGACCCGGCGAATGACAGGCCAGAGACGATCAGCGGCGTGCTGCCTGGCCCGTTGGTGATCGTGATCGTCTGACCCGGAGAGAGCATCCCCTGCGGAGTGGCCGAGAAGGCCAAGCTCGGCGTGCTCAGCTGAGCCGAGGCGACCGCCCAGATGATCTCCACCTCGGGGGCCTGCCCTGAGAGCGCGGTTCCGGTCGTGCCGCCGAACGGGACCAGCGAGGACCCGCCACCGCCGCCGCCCGCCGAGACGCACGGATTGCATTGGCCCATACCGCCGCCCCCGCCACCACCGAAGAGGCCGCCGCCTCCGCCACCACCCCCGAAGTTGGGGCCGTTGCCACCACTACCGCCCGCGCCGGAGGCCCCGGAGCTGCCGGAGGCGCCGCCGCCGATCCCGCCCGCCCCGCCGCTGCCGACAGCGCCCTGCGTGCCACCGCCGCCACCAAAGGGCGCCGTCGCGCCAGCCCCACCGCTCAAGCCTCCGCCATCCCCGCCGCCACCACCACTGCTGTCGGAGCTGCCGCCACCGCCTCCCCCTCCGGCCACGATCAAGCGCGTGGACAACGAGTCAGAATTGGCACGCGGAAGTGTCCTCACATCAGAGGCACCGCCACCGGCGCCACCCGATTGGACGGCTCCGCCTCCGCCATTGAAGCTGGGCGGCTCAACACTCCCAGACCCCGGGCCGCCGCTCGCACCATCCCCACCGACCTCCACGTACAGTGCCTCGCCGGGAAACACCGCCACCTCGCCCGAGGCCACCCCACCGAGCCCACCGACACCCCCGCCCAAGCCGCCCCCGCCGGATCCGCCGATAGCCATAACCTGCAGGACGCTCACCCCCGCGGGAACCGTGAAGGTCTGCTCGGCGCCCGTGCTGCTGAACGTGACCGCTGATGTCGCCGCCGCCGCACCCGTCGGACTCAGCGACCACAAGCCCAGCAGACTCGCCATCGCCAGGAGCAACCGACCAGCAGCCCGCGCGCGCGCCAACCACACTCCACGCAAAACCAGGTCCCAAAACACCACAGCACCACCCCGTTCTGACTCGTCGCACCCCGCCACGCCCATGCCGGCAACATATCCGAGCCGCCGAGCTAGCGCGGGAAGAGCGGACAGCCTGGAGGTACCGGTGTCGGATCACTGACCAAACGCTCCATGAGCCCGACGTCATCGATCACGACCACGTCCGCGGACAATGCCGGGCATCTGGCCGTTGTCTCCACGATGGTCGCCTGGGCCTGTCGCGTCGATATTCGAGCGTGAAGCCTTCGAACACGAGCTACTCCGAGCCGCGTGACGTCCGCGTGTGGGACGAGGCAGGCCGCGCCTCAGGCGGGCGCAGTCCACGTCGTCGAGTGGACGCGGATCACTGTACGGCGATTGAAGGTCGCCGCCGCGCGTGGCTCTTGCGCGACGGGCGAGGCGGACGGTGCGCCAACGGTCGGCCGCGCGCAGCTGGTCCTCGATGTGAGCAGTGGCAAGCGCTCGAGCGAGAGCGGGATGCAGCAGCACTTAGAGCCTCCTCTGGTCTACGGCGACGATTCACTTAAGCGTGAAAGGTAGACTACCACAATTCAGGCGAAGATGAAACTTGGAGGAGTAGACTTACTGATATGCGAGCAAACGATCCCCGGGTCCAACTATTGGCCGAGCTCGCCGACGAGACGCGATACGCCGTGCTAGAGCGCCTTGAGCACGGCCCGGCCTCAGCCAGCGAACTGGCCGAGCGCCTTGACGTGTCGCCGACGCAACTGGCCAATCACCTACGGCGACTCCGCGATGCCGGCCTCGTAGCGGTCAGCCACCACGGCCGCCTCGCGCTCTACGAGCTCGCCGAGCCGGGGCTGCGAGAGATCTTCTCGATGCTCAACGGCCTACGAGGATCTCCGCCACGAACCGCTCGGCCGGTGCAGGTGGCCGCCACCTGCTATGACCACCTCGCCGGCCAGATCGGCGTCGCGCTGATGGACCACCTCGTCCAGTCACGAGCGCTTGAAGCCCGAGACAGCGAAGGGGAACTCAAGCTCGGCCCAGAAGCCGCCCGCGGCTTTGCCGAGCTCGGAGTTGAGCTGCCCACCAAGCCAGCCCGCCGCACGCTCGCCTTCTCCTGCATGGACGCTCGCATCGGGCGACCACACCTCGGAGGTCAACTCGGCGCCGAGCTCGCGGCCTCCCTGCACCAAAAAGGCTGGGTCAAGCCCACCGCGCAGCCACGCCGCCTCGACCTTACGCCAGCCGGCAACAAAGCCCTACACCGCCTCGGCATCCGCCTCGAGGCAGCGTCCGATCACCCAAGAGCCACACCGGCCGACACCGAGTGAGTGCTCGTCACGTTGTCCCTCATCGTTCTGGCCGAGAAATCCGTCCGCTACTAGAGTGGTACAAGAACATCAAGGGGATCGATTGGGAGACGTCGCCGCCCGCGGCCGTCGGTTCGAGAATTCGGTTTCGTGCTCAGTTCCTGGGTCGGACCCTGCAGTCCGCGCGCGAAGCGGGATCGTCAGCTGCCCCGCCGGCTTACGCGCGGGCGCAGCGCAAGGCGCGGTTCCCGCCGCTCACGTCTCGAGGATCGAGCGCAGGCGGTCGAGCTGGGAGACCTCGAGACGCATCGTCTTGGCGACCATTGGTGTCATCGCCTTCGCGAACCGTCTTGGCGAGCACGCGAGCCTGAACGTGAGCCGTGTGCCGCCGTCGCTGGACTCGAGTTCGTAGGAGCCCTCTGGTCCCGACGGAGCCGGCGACCGCCCTTGGAGGTGGCCGATCGATCCTGAGCGGGCGAGGTTGGCCTTGCGGCAGCCCATGGCGCTCGCGTGCTATCGCAGCCTCAAGCTCGGGTTGGCACAGCCACTTGGCTCAACTGGATCGTACGAAGCCGACCCGCATACATGCTGGCGAAATCAACGAGGGCCCCAGCAGCGTGCCGGGGCCCTCGTGCTCGATGTCGCTGTGTCTGAGCTTGCCGACGGGTGTCAGTACTTAGTGGCCTTGTCCCAGAACGCGCAGTTGTGCTGTGACGCATAGAAGCTCGACGGCACGGTCGCGCTTGTATCGCCCGGCTGGAGAGTCATGACCGGGTGCCCGGCGGCGGTGTATCGGTCCCACGCGGGAGTGTGCGGAGCGACCGGATTTCCGGTCCACGCGAGATGCGTCCATTCCCGCAACAGCTGCAATTGCAGGGCGGCTTGGTCTGCATCGAGCTGCGACGTGTTGAAATGCACCAGCCCGTTCGTGCCGCTGTGCTGGGCGCCGTTGGCGACCTTCACGTCTTCACCGGCGGGGTTGTCCGAGTCGGCGTTGATGTCGGAGTACACGGGCATGAACTTCGATGTCTTGCGGTCCAGTTGCAGCATCGGGCAGACCGATGCCGAGTCGGCCATGATCGTCCGGTACGCCGTGTACGGCGACTCGAACCTCCTCAACGGATAGAGGCGCTTCACGGTCCGCGCCAGCCTCCCGAACTGCTCGCGTACCAGGGTGCGGTACTGCGCCGGCGTCTCGGCGACCACGATATGCGACCCGAAGGAGTTCGTGTACACACCGCCGTTGAACTCGTCACGCCCCACATCGGTGATGAGTGTGACGTGGTTGGCGTGTCCGGTGGTGAGTGCGGTCACCGGCGACATCCTCAGCGTGGTCCCGTTGATGATCGGCCCGATCGTGCCACCGGCCGTGGGATCGCCGACCTGTCCGCCATCTGCCAACAGCGTCGCGGCCGGAACCGCACGCAAGCAGGCGGCGACGTCTGCGACATGCCCGCAACCGACCCTCGCAGCAAATCGCGCGCCGGCCTTCTGCGCCTGCGCCTCGGTGAAGTAGTGCGACTTGCAGTCGGCCTTCGACCACACGATGTTGTTCTGGTAGTTGTAGAAGCCGCTGACGCTGATCGCCTTCTGGAACAGTCCGCGGGCGGTCGGCGAGGCGACCTGAGCACAGGTGCTCGCGCCACCGGCAGACTCCCCGAACACCGTGACGTTCCTCGGGTCACCACCGAAGTGGGAGATGTTCCGCCTGACCCACCGCAGACCTGCCTGCTGGTCCTCCAACCCGTAGTCGCCGGAGTGCGGACCGAGCGCCTTATCCGCGAGGAACCCGAGGATTCCCAGCCGGTAGTTCACGTAGACGTAGACGACATTGCCGGTGTGGACCAGGTTCGACCCGTCGTCGGTACGAGCCTCGCCGAGGAACCCGCCGCCATGGAACTCGAACATCACCGGGAGCTTCGCGCCGGGCTTCGTGCCCGCCGGGACCATGATCTTGAGGTTGAGGCAGTCCTCACTTGAATTCGCATGGGTGAGCTGGGTGAACACGTTCGTGCACTCCACGGCCTCCTGCGTGCTGGCCAGCACGCCGCTCCAGGGTGCGTGCGGATGCGGAGGGCGCCAGCGCAGGGGGCCCACGGGAGCTGCGGCGTACGGGACGCTGAAGTAGGTCGTAATGCCGTCGGAGGTCACACCACAGACGGACCCCTTATCGGTCTGAACGGTCGTGTTGGCATCGCAGGCGGGACTAGTCGTTGAAGCCGCGTGCGATGACGCCGCATGCACGGCGCCGGCCGCGGTCAACGCCAACACGGCAGCCGCGAGAGGACCAGCCGCCCCCCGACGCCTGATCTTAGATCCAAGACTCATGAAACCTCACCTCACCTTCCCATGAGGAACGGCAGCAGAGGATTGCCTCCTCGCCGATGGCCCCGCGCATCCGAGGTACCCACACGATCACCGATCAAACCCGTCTTCGCAGGAGTCGTCGACCTCGGATGGCGTCACGCCACGACATCTGTCAAGGCCCGCTCGACAGACGCGCGTCGACCGAGACGATCGCCGCGATCGGTAGGCAGCGGCGGCGGCTGTCCATCCGGGCGGTCACTACCCCACCCAAGACCACCTCCGTGTACGCAATACGGTACACTCTGCGCATGGCGAAGATCGTTCCGGTTCGAGAGTTCAGAACCAAGCTGAGCGAGCTGCTAAGCGACGTGGCCGACCGCCGGGATCACGTGCTCGTGACGCGTAACGGCAAGCCGGCCGCGGCACTCGTCCCGATCGACGAATACGAGGCGCTTGAAGAGACCGCAGAGATCCTCTCGGACTCCGCGACCCTCGAAGCCATCGAAGCTGGCCTGGCTGAGCTCGCGCGAGGCGAGACCACCACACTCGACGGTCTTCGCCGCGAGCTCACCGAACGTCGAGCCGCCCGCTGACGCGTGGCCAAAGTTGTTCTCGCGCGGCGCGCACCGCAACAATTGTTCGACCTCGACTGGCCCTTGATCGACGCTGTCGAGGAAGCGCTGGGGCTACTTGAGCGCGATCCTCGCGCGGGACACGCGCTACGCGGTCGGCTCAACGGCCTCCACTCACTGCGCATGGGCACGTACCGCATCATCTACCAAGTGGCAGACAACGACCAGATCGTCCGCGTCGCCGCGATCCGCCATCGCTCGATCGCCTGCCGCACGGACCCACGCTGACCTCGGGGCACGGGCCTGGCCGGCCGTTGATCGCTTCCCTTGATGTCCGCACAACGCAGGTGCGACGTGCACGACCACGAGAGGCGCGTGCCAACAGCGAAGCGGGACCGGCGCGGCGATGGTGCCAGCCTCTCAGTCGGCAACCTCTTGCGGACAGACCGACCCGACCATGAATGGTGGCTTGCGCGACCCGAGGCATCGCCGCAAGGCAGACTCGTAGGATGGGTTCGGTCCGGATGCTCTGAGTCGTTCCGGTAGCGACAGTTCAGTCGTGGCTGCCGTGTTGATCGAGCTGTCCGGGGGCGAAGGCGTCGTTCGCTGTGACGATGGCGAGATCGTGCTTACGCACGACGTCAGGCTGGAGTGGCCAACTGCTGCAGCCGCACGACAGTTATTGGTGGCGGATGTTGGCTTCAGCCGGGATCATCGTGTGATGCGCGGGGAGGCGAATCCTTTGGCGACGAGCCAGATCGGGAGGATCAACTCGAAGAGGCCACCGGGGACCAGCGCGAGCATCCCGGCGCCATGGGTGACGTGGATCAGGTTGAACATGGCCAGGACCGTGCCGACCAAGAACACCGGGTAGCCGATCAAGCCGAGCATGGATACGTTCCGCGGCACGAGCCGCGACGTCCACAGTGCAGAGGACAGGATGAGCCCAGCTGCGCCGGAGACGGCGTAGACCGGAAGCACGGAAGCGTTCCACTGTGTGCGGCTCGTCAGGAAGTATCCGCCGATTGCCACGATGGTCAGGCACTCGACCGCCCTCAAGATCAGATAGGCCTGCGAACGAAGGCGTGTGTGTGGCGTCAAGACACTGCGCATCGCCAGGCCGTTCGTCACGACCGCTAGGCCGGTGCAGGCGAGAAGGAGGACGCCGGCGACGAGGGTGCCGTCGCGGGACGTCCCGCTCGAGAAGTGCGAGCGGATGAGCGCGCTACCGATGGCGAAGGTGAAGGTCGCCACTAAGAAGCAGAGTCCAACGAGCACGGCCGTCTTCCTCGTGGACGTCTTCGTCGGTCCCTCCAGCGGGTACGGAGCTGGCTGCGGGATGCGGCTTGTCGACTGGCTGAGCGTTGCGGCCTTCATGGTTCCTCCGGTGATCGAGCCTTACGTTGTAAGTAGCGACCGGCGACGCGCGGCCAGCGTGCCGACTTGCTCGGCACGCTGCGTGGTCCGTTGGTTGTTTGTCGGGATGTTTGCGTCAGACGAGGTCGCGGCTACGCAGGCGCCAGGCGGCTGCCGCGAAGATGGTGAGCGTCCAGGCGACCATGACCGCGAGCGCGGGCCCGGGCGACAGGGCCCCGTGGGTGCCGCCGAGGACGCCGCCCGGAGCGCCGGCGAGCGGGAGGAGGCGACCGACTTTCGGGACCGCCGAGAAGACGGCGGGCTCAATCGCCGCGGCGACGATGACGAGCCCGACGACGGTGACGACTTGGTTGCGTATCAGCGCGCCGACGCAGACGCCGAGGGGGCCGAGCAGGGCAGCGACGGCCAGGTTGCGCCACAGCACGTCGGCGATGCCGCCGGCGCCTAGCGTTGCTAGCCCGCGGCCTGACAGGACCAGCTCGCCGACGATGATGGTCGGCACCGTCACGATGATCGAGAGGGCGATGCCGGCCACGGAGTAGGAGATCGCCTTGGCGGCGAGCAGCCGCACTCGGTTGGGGGCGGCGAGCACGGAGCCTGTGATCGTGCGATGACGCCACTCGCCCGTCATCGCGATCGCACCGAGTACCACGATGATGTAGGTGATCGCGCTGTTGGTGAACAGCGCGTGCGCTTTGGTTTCCTTCCCTAGGGCCGCGCCGAGGACGACGAGGGTCAGCGACAGCGCCGCGGCGCAGCCGACGACCGCGGCGAAGGTGCGGGTGGTGCGGAGCTTGAGCAGCTCGGCTTGCAGGAGCGCGGTCATGACTGCACGCCAGTGAGGGCGATGAACGCTTCTTCGAGAGAGCGCGTTCGGGGGGCCAGGCCGAGCACGGACAGCTGCTCGTCACCGGCGATTCTGCCGACCTCTTCCGGGGTGGCGCCGGAGACGTTCAGCACGTCACCGTCGCGGTCGACGCGGTGACCGCGACGCTCGAGCGCGCCGGTCAAACTGACCGGGTCCTGTGCGCGGACCGTGGTCGCGGGGCCGTCGTCGCCGCCGAGCACCTGCTCCAGGGGCCCGTGGGCGCGCAGCTCGCCGTCGGCGATCACGACGACGTCGTCGACAGACTGGGCGACCTCGGCCAGGACGTGGCTGGAGATCAGCACCGTGCGCCCGTCTGCCGCCTGCTCGCGCATCAGATCGCGCAGCCAGATGATCCCGGGCGGGTCCAGGCCGTTGTTCGGCTCGTCGAGGATCAGGACTTGCGGGTCGCCGAGCAGGGCTGCGGCGATCGCCAGCCGCTGACGCATGCCCATCGAGTAGCCCTTCACACGCCGGTCGGCGGCGTCGCTGAGCCCGACCGCGGACAGGACCTCCTCGACGCGGTGGGGGGGATGGTTTCCCGTGATCGCCAGGACCCGCAGGTGGTTTCGTGCGCTGCGACCCGGATGGAACGAGGCGTCCTCGAGCACCGCGCCCACACGGGCGCTGGGCTCGTCGAGCTCGTCGTAGCGCAGACCACCGAACGTGGCGGACCCCGACGACGGCTGCACCAGCCCGAGCAGCGCGCGCAACGTCGTGCTCTTCCCGGCCCCGTTCGGTCCGAGGAACCCCGTGACGCGACCGGGCTCGATGTCGAACGAGAGGTGATTGACGGCGGCGACGCCGCCGAAGTGCTTGGAGAGATCGCGGATCTCGACGGGGGCCATCGGCTCTCCGATCCGACGGCGACCGCGGCCAGGCCCGGGCTCTTCGGCTTTCCGAGCGGGGGGAACTTCTTCAAGTACGGCGTGTGCTGCGGTCATCACTGCTCCTCAGGTCGGTGAAAGTTGCCTGGGGATCAGTGTGGGACCGCCGGCTGCGCGTGTCATCGCCCGCAGGGCGCGTGTGCGCTCCTCCTCAGGGCAGATCTTTGCCGCTCGCGCCTCTGTCGAAGGACAGAGGCGCGTCTACGCGCCGGGCGTGACCAGCCCGCTCTCGTACGCCAGGACGACGGCCTGCACGCGGTCGCGGAGCCCGAGCTTGGCGAGCAGGCTGGAGACGTGGGTCTTGATCGTGCCCTCGCTGACGAACAGCTCGGCGGCCAGCTCGGCGTTGCTCTTACCGTGCGCCAGCATCCTCAGCACCTCGCGCTCGCGCTGCGTCAAGGCGTCCAGCCGCGTGCCGAGCTCCGGCCTGACCGGCCGGCGTGCGAACTGCTCGATGATGCGCCGCGTGACCGACGGGGCGAGCAGCGCCTCGCCGGCAGTCACGACGTGCACCGCGTGCAGGAGCTCCTCGGGTGGGGCGTTCTTGAGCAAAAAGCCGCTGGCGCCCGACCGCAGCGCCTCGAACACGTACTCGTCACGCTCAAACGTGGTCAGGATCACCACACGACTGTGCAGCTCGCCGTCTTCGGTAATCCGCCGCGTGGCCTCGAGTCCGTCACCGTCGGGCATCTGGATGTCCATCAACACGATGTCGGGCCGCCAAGCGCCGGGTGCTGGCCGTGGCCTGCTCGCCGTTCGCCGCCTCCCCGACAACCTCGATCTCGGGATCGGACTCGAGGATCATCCGAAAGCCGGCGCGAACCATCGCCTGGTCATCGGCCAACAGCACACGGATACTCACAGCCCACCGCCCGAGGTCGGCAGCTTGACGCGCACCGCGAACCCGCCGCCGGATACCGGCCCCGCCGTCAGCTGGCCGCCGTGCAGGGCGGCACGCTCACGCATGCCGATCAACCCCAGGCCGCCCGGGCTCGTCCCTGACAGCGCCGTCGCGCCACGGCCGTCATCGACGATCTCGACCTCGAGCTCGTCGGGCCAATACCGCACGCGAGCCAGCCGAAGATCGCGGTCTTGCGATGGCTCGCGCTCCAGCGGCCCATCCGGGCCGCCAGGTTGTTTGAGTACTTCAGGGGGTGACATCTCGGTCCCTTTCTGCGGTGGGTGTGGGCGTGAGTGATGTGTTGAGTCCGCCCGGCTAGGCGGCGTAGGCGAATGGGTGATAGAAGGCCTCTAGCGCGCGGTCGCGGGCGACGGCAAGGTCGAAGCGGTGGCCGCCCCGCGTGTCGTCGCCCGAGACGGTCACTGCGTCCTGGCGGAGGTGCCAGAGCAGCAGGACGTGGATGCCGTCGTTCTCGCGGGCGGCGAGCTCGCGCGTCTGAAGCGTCACTGGCGTCATGGCTCCTGTCTCCGGTTCAAAGGTGGTGAGTGGTCGGGTGGTTGGGGCTTGCATGAGCGGTCCTTTCCAAGTCGCAGACCACCGAGCGCGTACGTACGTCAGCAGAGCATGTGGCGGCAACCAGCCAACCGCTACATGCTCTGCGCGAACGGATTCCGGGGGTCAGTGTTCGACCGCTGGAATGGCGATGGGCTCTGGAATGGCGATGGGCTCTGGAATGGCGATGGGCGGAATGGTCTCCGGCGGCTCGCCGATTCGTGCGACGTCGAGGGCGATCAGGCCGAGGTTCGCACCGGCAGCTGCTCCGACGATCGTGGTGATGACCGCCATGATCCCGGCTGTTGCGTTGAACCCCAGCAGCGCGCCGATGAGGGCGCCCGTCAGCGCGACCCAGATGCCGAGGTTCGCGGCCCTGGCCGGCCGGTCGCGGTTGACCCAGGCCCAGTAGGTGCCGAGGCCGATCGGCGTGCCGATGGAGAGAACAGCCATGAGTTCGCTGTTGAGGGGCACTGTCGGCAAAGCCACCAGCACGATGATCAGGCCGATGAACCATCCGCCGAGGCCGAGCACCAGCAGGTAGACGGAGCGCAGGATCGCGCTCGCCTTGCGCCCGAAGCCGCCGCGCTTGTGCGCCCGGCGCCACATCAGTAGCAGTGACAGGATCGTGAGGAGTCCGAGGACCGTCATCGCGCCGAGGCCGTCTTCGGCGTATGCGCCTTGGCTGGAGCTTGGGCTGAAGTCGACCTTGTTGTGGGTGTAGAGGGACGTGTCGACCTTGCCGGTGTCGAGGTAGGTGTTGATCAGACGGGTGCCGGCTGCCGGTTCGTAGGGCCAGAAGTCGTCGGAGTGGCCGAGGTCGGTGAGCACGACCTCACGGCCGTTCGCGAGGTGAGGCAGGAGCTCGCTGGTCGCGGCCTCGGGCGGCGTTGCGAAGTCGAGGTTGCCGCCGATCAGCAACGTCGGAACGTTCGAGTTTTGCACGTGGGTGTACTCGTTCTCGTCCGGGTTCGCCGGCCAGGCGTTGACGAGGCTGCCGCCGGCCCAGATCAGGTCGTTGCCGGCAGCACTGATCAGCGATCCACGGTTTGCTCCCGATGCGTAGAAGTGCTTCGCGTAGGTGGCGTCGCTGCGGCTGATCGCCGCCAGGTCGCCCCAGACGAACGCGCTCGGAAAGGTGAGCCGTGCCAACACGGACAGGAACCACGCGCCGCTTGCGTCGCCCTTGTCGGCGGAGAGGAGTGAGTTGATCGTTAGTGGCGCGGCGATCGAGTTGCCGCCGGCGGAGGTCTCGTTGATCAGGCCGAAGAACGCGGCGGCTTTGAAGTCGCCCTTCTCGATCGGCAGGAGCAGCCAGTGACTGGGAACGTGAGCGAACGAGGACTTCACCGACGCGGCGAGATCCGGCGTCCGGCTGCGACAGCTCGTCGCCTGGGCGCAGAGCGCGGAATAGCGCTGGATCTGCTCGTTGGTCGTCTTTGCGTCCCAGAGGAAGTTGCCGGGTGGATTGACGCCGATCATCACCGAGCGATGGATGCTCTTCGGGTAGCGCCACGCATAGATCATCGCGACCCGGGTGCCCGCGCTTTCGCTCACCAGGTCGATCTGGTGGTAGCCGAGGGCGCGGCGGGCCGCGTCGAGGTCGGCGACTTCTTCGGGGATCGAATAGCCGGCGAGATCGACACCATCGCTGCGGAGCCGGTCGGCGCACGACCGGTACGCCGCGGCGACGGCGCGGTACGACTGCTCGCTGAGGAGGTCGCCTGAGTCCTCCATTGCCGAGCTCACCTCCGGGCAGTCGAGCCGGACGGAGCCGTCGACGCCGCGGTAGCCGACGAGCACGACGTCGTGGTTGGCGGTGAAACGGCTCGCGTCCGGGAAGACCATGTTGGTGATGCCGGGGCCGCCTTGCAGGCGGAAGATCGGGTCGCCCGGGTGTGCCGAATGCGCACGGATCACGGTGACCGGCAGCGCGATCAGCCGCGAGTGCGGGTCGGCGCGGTTCTCGGGCACCACGAGCGTTCCGCAGTCGGCGGCGTAGGCGCCCTTTTCGGTGTTGTAGGTACAGCTCTTGAGCGTCAGCTGGCCTGCATGCGCGCCGGCAGGCACAGAGACGGCCGTAGAACTGCCGGCGAAGTGGAGGTAGCCGAGCCCGAGCGTGAGGACGGCGATCACGGCCAGGCCGGTGATCCGGCCACGACTGAAGCGT
Organism: uncultured Solirubrobacterales bacterium; assembly: GCA_963834625.1. Lineage (GTDB taxonomy): Bacteria > Actinomycetota > Thermoleophilia > Solirubrobacterales > Solirubrobacteraceae > Palsa-465. The sequence goes on from CAWICM010000005.1 coordinate 382,819, forward strand.
CTGGTCGAGCGATGCATGGTTCGTTCTTTCCCGTTGGTCGTCATCACTGCTCCTCAGATCGGTGCAAGTTGCCTGGGGATCAGTCTGGACCCGCCGCCTGCGCCTGTCATCGCCCGCAGGGCGCGTCTGCGCTCCTCCTCAGGGCAGATCTTTGCCGCTCGCGCCTCTGTCGAAGGACAGAGGCGCGTCTACGCGCCGGGCGTGACCAGCCCGCTCTCGTACGCCAGGACGACGGCCTGCACGCGGTCGCGGAGTCCGAGCTTGGCGAGCAGGCTGGAGACGTGGGTCTTGATCGTGCCCTCGCTGACGAACAGTTCGGCGGCCAGCTCGGCGTTGCTCTTACCGTGCGCCAGCATCCTCAGCACCTCGCGCTCGCGCTGGGTCAAGGCGTCCAGCCGCGTGCCGAGCTCCGGCCTGACCGGCCGGTGTGCGAACTGCTCGATGATGCGCTGCGTGACCGACGGGGCGAGCAGCGCCTCGCCGGCAGTCACGACGTGCACCGCGTGCAGGAGCTCCTCGGGTGGGGCGTTCTTGAGCAAAAAGCCGCTGGCGCCCGACCGCAGCGCCTCGAACACGTACTCGTCACGCTCAAACGTGGTCAGGATCACCACACGACTGTGCAGCTCGCCGTCTTCGGTAATCCGCCGCGTGGCCTCGAGTCCGTCACCGTCGGGCATCTGGATGTCCATCAACACGATGTCGGGCCGCAGACGCCGGGTGCTGGCCGTGGCCTGCTCGCCGTTCGCCGCCTCCCCGACCACCTCGATCTCGGGATCGGACTCGAGGATCATCCGAAAGCCGACGCGAACCATCGCCTGGTCATCGGCCAACAGCACACGGATACTCACAGCCCACCGCCCGAGGTCGGCAGCTTGACGCGCACCGCGAACCCGCCGCCGGATACCGGCCCCGCCGTCAGCTGGCCGCCGTGCAGGGCGGCACGCTCACGCATGCCGATCAACCCCAGGCCGCCCGGGCTCGTCCCTGACAGCGCCCTCGCGCCACGGCCGTCATCGACGATCTCGACCTCGAGCTCGTCGGGCCAGTACCGCACGCGCACGTCGGCGCGCGACGCCGCCGCGTGCTTGAGGGCATTAGTCAGCGCTTCCTGCACGATGCGGTACGCCGACACGCCGATCATCGACGGCAACGAGCGTTCCACCCCTTCGACGCTGACCGCGACAGCGAGCCCGGACTCACTCATGCTCGCCGCCAGCCGCGGAACCTGGCTCAGGCCAGGACGCGGACCCAGCAGATCGTCCTCGTCGCCGACCTGCCGCAGGAATCCGAGCAGGCGGTGCAACTCCCCCACCGCCTGACGGCTCGAGACCTCGATCGCGGCCAGCGACTCCTTGGCCTTGACACGGTCACGGTCGATCACGACCCGGGCAGCGCCGGCCTGGACGCCCATCATGCTCACGTGGTGGGCGACGACGTCATGCAGCTCCCGCGCGATCCGCACGCGCTCCTCCAACACGGCGTGCTCGGCCTGTGTCGCACGTGACTCTGCCACCTCGGCCCGCTTGGCCCGCGCGCGGACGGCAAAGCCTGCAACCCAGGCGACGGCGAAGTCGACGGGAATGAAAACGAGCTCGGGGACCGAGTGCCCAGGGATGAGGTAGACGATGGTCGCCGCAGCGCCGACCACGATCGCCAGTCCGAGGCCAGCCCGCCGGACGTCCCGAAGGTTCCCAAGCAGGAATGCGACCGCCAGCTGGAATGGGAAGAGGGACTCGGGGTACGGGATCAGCAGCGGGTCGACGAACGAGATTCCCGCGGCCAAAAGCCAGAACGCCGCCGGTCCGGCAAACGGAAACCATCGCCGCGCGAACACGGGTAGCACCAGGATCGCGAGCGCGGGAAGGCAGAACCACAACGTCGTTGTCGGAACTCCGGACGAGCCGCGTCCGAGCACCACGTCAAGCATCGCCACGATCGCCAGCAGCGCCATCAGCAGATCGAACCAGTACATGCGGGCGAGATGCTCGCCTCGGCTCACGCATCGAACCTACTCCACCAGCTCGCGGACCGCCCCCCACCAAGATCAGACCCGGGATCCCTCTCAAGTACTACCCACCTCGGAACCGGCAGCCTGGCGACGACGCCGCGCCGGCGACACCTCGCCCTAAACGGCGCCCACACGCTCGCGGACGACGCCCACACTGCGCACCACTGGCGCGCGCACGGCGCTCCCGCCACCCGCGCCCGGACGAGGCGCCGGAACCGCTACCGGTCGGTCCCCCGCGCTCGCTGCCAAGACAGCCGCATCCCCGCCGCAGCGGAGCTCATCAAGAACGACCGCTTCCGATCCGCCAACTGCCAAAGGAGGCCTCGAGCCCCGATGCCCGTACCGACGTCAAACCAGGGCGCAGAATCCAAACGCTCGTTGGTACCGCTCCTCGCCAGGAGTAAGTTATGGGACGCCCGCTCGGTCGTCAATGGGGATCACATGCTGTCAATCGGTTCGAGGGGCGAAAGTATCGCGAGCGAGTGGCCGGGAAGTCCACCGCCAGGACCCGGGCGCGCTTACGCGAGCGGCGTTAGCTGCATTTCGATTTGGTCGAGCTCGTGAAGGTGGTGACCGAATCCACGAACTTCGACGCATCACCGGTAACGGTGGCAATCGCGCTGGCCGACGGATTGGACCCCACCGCCCGGACGGAGGTCTCGAGCGTGGCCAGCGAGGACTTGATCGCGCTCGTCTCGTTCGGGAAGTCGCTCTTGGCCGAGCTGACGAGCGAGTTGGCGTCGGTTTGAATCTTCTTGAGCTGCGACTGCAAGCCGCTAATACCGCCGCCCAGGTTGAGGCTGGTCAGACCCTTGACCGAGTTCTCAAGGCTGGCTCGATCCGAGCAGTACGCCGGCTTGCTGCTACCGCACCCCGCCAGCGCAACCACCGCCAGCACTGCTGCGCACGCCACCGGCGCACCAACGGTGCTTGGACGGAATCTCCTCAGTCGCACGATCTTACGCAACACAACTGCACGCGACCCTACGCGCCGGGCACGGCAGCTCATCACCTCAAACGGGTGAGATGGCCTCTGCGCACACGGCGGGCTGAGGCAGACCTCACGGTCGAGGGCATCGCCGCTCGGCCTGGGGTCCTCACGCAGACGATCGACCCGCCAGCAGGCTCGACGGTCGTTCTCGCTGCTCGTCCCATACCAGCAGCGCCTCGAAGCCCGACACCTCGACACGTCTCCCGAAACTTCGTTTTTGCCGTTGCGACGGCCGCGGGCGCCGTCCCGCCACGCCTCGTGATCCCGTCGCGTTTAGCCAGGCAAGTCTTCGGGTCGCTTTGTGGCGAGTTGTCCTTGGAGTACTCCGGTGGCCTGGCCGACTTCGATCATGTAGCCGTCGGGGTCTCGCATGTAGCAGCGGATCTCAGCACCGCGTCGATCGGCGGCGTGATGAACTCGGCCCCCTTGGAGGTTCTCCTCCAGCACCACCTGGCCGCCGAGGACCTCGGAGTAGAAGGCGCGGGACCGAGCGACGCTTCGTACGGTGATGAACTGGGTGAGGAGAACGCCCTCCGTTGGGGTGGGGAGGTTCTCGTAGTCGATGAATGGCGCCTGCTCGTGTGCTTCGGTGGCGCTCATGGCGCGGAGTTGGCTTGAACTCAGGTGGGACGCCGAAGCCCCGATCCCTACCACATGGGTACCCCGCGCCGGTTCTCGGTGCGCCGGCAATGCGACGGGCTACGGCCGCGCGGCGAGGCCGAACGGGCTGCCCTCGGAATCCCGGCAGATCGACCACCGCGTTCCGGGATGGATCACACTTCCGCCCAGCGCGGTGACCTGCTCCAGCGCAGAGTCCATATCCGCCACGTTGAAATACGGCAGCGACGCCGTGTCGCCTGGGCCAGCGCCACGTTCGTGAATGCCGAGCACAGGACCCGCGTTCTGAGTCTGCCAACCGCGACCTTCGTCCCGGCCGCGGTCGGCGAGCTCGATGCCGAGCAGGCCTGACCAGAACCGACGCGCGCGGTCGGGATCATCGGCGGGGAACTCGATTAGGCCGAACGCTGCGTTCACCTCTCACACGATAACGGCGCGGCCCGCTCCCACGGCAGCGCGTTGAGCGTCGCGATCACGGGATCACGAGCGCGCCGCAGGCTTCGGTTTAGCGGGTCTGGACCTGGTCATCTTTCCGGAGTATTCAACCACGGCATCCTGTACGACCGCGACGAGATGTTCGAGTGCTCGGCCCAGGTTCCGGGCGATGAGACCGACATCTTCGCCGAGGCCTGTCGGGAGGCCGGGTGTGGGGAGTGTTCTCGCTGACCGGCGAGCTCCACGAGGAGCACCCGGACAAGAACCCGTACAACACGCTCATCTTGATGAACCCCGACGGGGAGATCGTCCAGCACTACCGGAAGATCTGCCCGTGGTGCCCGATCGAAGCGTGGTATCGGGTACGACGGCCGGGTGATCGCGGAGTGCGGGACCGAGGAGAACGGCTGCCAGTACGCCGAGCTATCGGTCTCATCGATCCGAGATGCCCGCGAGAACTGGCAGTCGCAGAACCACCTGTTCAAGTTGCTGCGTCGCGGCTACACCGGGATGTACGCCTCCAAGGACGGTGACGCGGGTGCGCAGGAATACCCATTCGAGTTCTATAGGACCTGCGTAACCGATCCGAAGAAGGCCCGCGAGCAGGTCGAAGCGATCACGCGGACGACCGCGGGCGCGGATACCTGCCCAGTTCAGGGCGTCCCCACACCCGACGAGTCCCGTCGTCAACGCGAGCTAAGCGCGTCGCGGTAAGTCTTATCTGCGGTCTCCTGCCGGCGGTCCGGCAGGAGACCGCGGTGCGTTTCGGCCCCGACCGGAAGGACGGTCAAGTTCCGGTCAGCGACGCCGATTCCAGGGGAGATGAGCCTCGAGGCCGTCGTCGGTCGCGTCGACCAGATACTCCAGTACCAGCAAGCCCTGCTCGACCCTGGGTCGCTTGCGGCTGCGTCGGCGACTTCGACATCGTCCGGCTTCGCCGCGCAGCTGTCCTCGGCGCAAGACGCACAATCCGCGGGCGCAACGCTAGACGGAAGCGATGCGATGTCCTCGGGCGCGCTGGCATCGACGACGTCCGGTGCTCTGCCCACATCCTTCGACGTCGCGGACGTGGGCGGCAACACAGGATTGTCGGGAGCGGCCAGGATGCTGGCGGCCGCGAAGGCCGCTCTCGGTGGCACTTACAACCAGGGAAATCACGATGCGGTGTCGGACAGCGCGAGCCAGATCCAGCAGCAGGGAACCGACTGCTCCGGTTTCGTCTCCTACCTGATGGGACCGAACGGCGTCGGTGATTGGACGCAGAGCTACGCAACTCCGGGCATCCCGTCGGCGCCGGGCATCGAGTCCGGCAAGGGCTCCTACGTCACGATCTGGAACAACCCGAACCCGGGCAACGCCGGACACGTCTGGATCGAGATCATGGGCCAATACTTCGAATCGTCTGGGAGCGGCGGGGTCCATCAAATGGACCCGAGCGAAGTCATCCAGTACCTGAACAGTGGCGAGTACCAACCGTTTCATCCCGCGGGCATGTGACGATGGCTACGTGGCGGCGGTGCGTGGCGCGGATCCGCTGAGCGGGCGTCAATCATTCCGCCGCGAGACGGGACCCTCCCACCTCCGGGATCACGTGCGATACAGACGAGCACTCGAGCATGGTTGGTCAGGAAGCTCCGCTCCGCCATCAACGGATACCAGAAGCGTTCTTTCTAGAAAACGGTTGCTAATTGCCGCCGATCAGAGTAGCGTCGAACATGGGACCACCCTTGGGGCGCTCCAGGGATTGATTGTTCCTTGAATGGAGTCTCAATCATGACCGCAATATCCACGCCCGGCAGCACGACGAGCGGCGGCGGTGACTATCCGCTGACCTTCGTAGTCGACTAGCCCGACCACAGTCTCAATCGGCTCAGCACGGCTTTTCGCATCGGGCTACCGCTCGTCAAGTGACTTCTGGCGATCCCCCATTACATCGCGCTGGTCTTCCTCACGATCGGCGCCTTTGTCGCCGCCATCATGGCGTGGTTCGCGATCTTGTTCACCGGCCGCTACCCGCGCCCGCTGTTTGACTTCATCGAGGGCGTGATCCGCTGGCACAACCGCGTCGGCGCCTACGCCTTTCTGCTGATCACCGACCGCTACCCGCCCTTCAGCCTTCAGCCCTAGCCGCACGGCTCGGGATCGCTTGGCCGCGGCGGGAGTGACCGTCTCGACGGGGCGCTCGACGTCGTGGGTGACGCAAGCGCTCCGGTTCCGCACTGGGGGTGGTGGATCACGGCGACCTCGAACAGCATGGCATGGTCAGCCGTGCGCGGCGGCCGTGGCCGACGCGCTGAGTGCTCGCGCCTCGGCGGTGTCATCGGTGCTGACGGTCGAGTGCGCGGGCAGCAGCGCGAGCGCCATCAGGGCGCCTGCCGCAGCGACGCCGGCGGCGAGGTAGTCGGCTGCGTGGAATCCGTTGAAGAACGCCGTGCTAGCGGCGTTATGGAGGGCGGCCGCGAGCAGTGGATGGCCGGCCGAGCCCAACTTGTTCGCGGCAGTGAGCGCGGCGCCGACGGATGCATGCGCGGGCCGCACGACGCTGGCCGGCAGCCCGATCGGAAGCGCGGTCGCGAGCCGGCTGGCGTACAGCGACGCGTACACGCTGCCGATCACAGCGACGCCGAGCGTGCCTCCGAGCAGCCGGGTGGCGTCGTTGACCGCCGAGCCAACGCCCGCCTGTGCTTTGGGCACGACGCCCATGATCGCTTCGGTCGCGGGGGCGCTGGTCAGCCCCATGCCGGTGCCGAGCACGACCATCTGCGCGGCGATCGTCAGGTAGCTGGTGCTCGAGGCGGCCGTTGTGACCCACAGATAGAAGCCAGCCATGAGCAACAGCCCGCCGGCCACGACCAGCTTCGTGCCGAGCCGGAGAGCCAGCTTCGTGCCGACGATCGACGAGATCGCCACGGATGACGCGACGGGTAGTAACCGCACGCCGGTCGAAAGCGGTCCCCAGCCCTTGATGAACTGCGCGTACTGGGTGACGAGGAAGATGAACCCGGATAGCGCGAAGAACGAGATCGAGACGGACGCGCTCGCGGCGGTGAACCGCGGGTTGCGGAACAAGCTCAAGTCGAGCATCGGCTGCTCGGTACGCAGCTCCCAGGCCACGAACGCCATCGCCACCACCGCGGTCAGCGCGAAGCTTCCGAGCGTCCGCGTGCTTCCCCAGCCGTGGTTCGGGGCCTCGATGATCGTGTAGACGAGCAGCCCGATCGCCGCGGTCGAAAGCGCGAATCCGGCGCGGTCGGTCCGCGGGGCGTGCGGATCGCGCGAGCTGGGGACATACCCGGCGACCAGGACGCCGGCGGTCGCGGCGACCGGCGACATCGCGAAGAAGATGCTGCGCCAGTCGGACGCCTGCAGCAGCCAGCCTCCGACAATCGGTCCAAGCGCGATCGCCGCGCCGGTGATCGCGCCCCACAACCCGATCGCCCGGGCGCGCTCGCCGCGCTCGGTGAATACGTTTGTGAGCAGTGACAGCGTCGAAGGGAACACCATCGCCGCACCCACGCCCATCGCGGCACGCGCGGCGATCAGCTGGCCGGGGCTGTCCATCAGCCCGCCCGCCAGGCTCGCGAGGCCGAACACCGACAGGCCGGCGAGCAGCATCCCCTTGCGCCCGAATCGGTCAGACAGGCTGCCCGCGGCCAATACCGAGCCGGCGAACAGCAAGTTGAAAGCGTCGACGACCCACTGCAGCTGAGAGTTCGAAGCATGTAACTGGCGCACGAGCGACGGCAGCGCGACGTTGACGATCGTCGTGTCGAGATTGATCACGAACGCCGCCAGCAGCAAGGCGATCAGGATCAGGGGCTTGCGGTTCATGAACTCCTCCTCGGGAAGCTGGCTTGCGTCATGCAAGGCAGCCTAGACCAAGAGCCTGGCTTTTGTCAAGCAAGTCAGCTACGATTCGAACGTGCTCCAACGCGACTATCCAGACCAGGTCTGCTCGATCGCCCGATCGCTAGAGGTCATCGGCGAGCGCTGGACGCTGCTGATCCTCCGCGACGCCCTCGTTGGCCTGACGCGGTTCGAGGACTTCCAAGCGAAGCTCGGGATTGCCTCGAACGTCCTCACCAACCGCCTCAAGCGGCTGTGCGACGAGGAGCTGCTCGAGCGCGTTCCAGACCCAGAGCGACCCGGCCGGCCGAAGTACATGCTCACCGAGAAGGGACGTGAGCTAGGGCCCGCCCTGATCGTGCTCATGAAATGGGGCGACCGCCACTACCCGACCCCGGGCGGCCCACCCCGACTCACCATCCACGCCGGCTGCGGAGGCAACCTCGGCCCGGACCTCCGCTGCGACCGCTGCGGCAAACACGCCGCGCGCGGAGAGATCGAGCTCCCGCCCGGGCCGGGGGCGCCACACGGCGAGCACGGACGCTAAGCATCGCCGCTTCACCGATCGAGTCGCGTCTCAAGGACCCGCCCGTAGCGCACAACTACGATCCCATGAGTGCCGTGGCTTGCTGATGACTTCTCACATCCGGCGCGCTTGGATCTGGCGACCGGGCATCACCTCCGACCGATACGCGAGAGCGATGTCGACATCGACTACCCCGCCGTGATGGGCTCGCGCGAGCGGCTGTGGGCGTTATACCGCGAGATGTGGGGATGGCCATCGGCCGACATGACATATGAGGCCGACCGCAAGGACCTGGCTCGCCACGAGGACGAGATCGCTCGTCACATCTCGTTCAACTACGCGGTGCTCGATCACAACGAGACCGAGCTGCTCGGCTGCGTGTACATCGACCCACCGGAGAACCGCGCTCCCGATCGCGCCGACGCCCTGGTTTCTTGGTGGGTGGTCGACCGGGAAGCCGGCGGGGAGCTCGAGCGGGCGCTTGACGAGATTGTCCCGCGCTGGCTGAGGGAGCGGTGGGGCTTTCGCGCTGTCCATTTCGCGCCCTGACACTCTGCAAATCGCCGCCGCGAACGCTCAGACGGATCGCGCATCTCGCACCGATGACTTCCCGGGCGCTGCGCGGTCCCTACTTTGACGGCAGACAACGAACCGGAGAGGACTACGCATGGCACAACCTGTGGTGCACTTCGAGATCATCGGAAACGACCCGCAGAACCTCCGCGACTACTACGCGGGCCTCTTCGGATGGGAGTTCGACACGCCCTCACCCGTGGCCGAAGAGGTGTCGGAACCAGGGAGCTACGGGTTCTTGGACCTCGTCACCTCTGACGATGGGACAGGCATCCGCGGGGGTGTCGGAGGTGGGCCGAGCTACAAGAGCCACGCCCTCTTCTACGTTGGGGTCCCGAATGTGGAGGCCGCATTGCAACAAGCGGGGAAGCTCGGAGGCACTCGAGTGATGGGTCCAGCGACCTCACCGAGTGGTCTTGTCGTCGGTCACTTCACGGACCCCGAGGGCACCCTGATCGGTGTCGCGGGCCTCGCATGAGGGCTGGTTCGCCAGGCTGATTCAGCCGTCGATCCTCCGGTGTGAACAGTCGAACTCGCCGACATCCTGGAGCGACACGTGGCGCAGTGCTCGGGCTTCACCACACCTTGCCCGCGCCGACGACCTCGATCCAAACCTCGTCACCAGGCGAGAGGTCCAGATCACCGGGCACTCGTGCGACCAGCGGGTGGGCGGCCGTGTCGGCGAGCTGGACGCGGGCGAGGGCGTCATGGCCGTGGTAGTTGACCTCGACGACGATCGCGCTGGCCATTCGATCGCGTTTCTCGCGGTGGAGCACGAGTTGTTCAGGACGGATCAGGAGTCGTGACGGACCGTCGGGCGGCGTAGTTCCGTTGTGCCGGACAGGGATCATGCCGAGTGCGCTGCGTGCGAGTCCGGACGACGTGTCGACCGGGAGCAAGTTCGCTTCACCGATCGCGGCGGCGGTGTCGGCATCGGGCGGGTCCCGATAGAGGGCGCGTGGGGCAGCGATGGCGCGTACGCGGCCATCCGCCAGGAGCGCGATCTGGTCGGCCAGAGCTAGCGCTTCGTCCTGGTCGTGGGTCACAAGAATCGCGGTGGTTTCGGTTTCGCGGAGGATCCGCGCGACGTCGCGGCGAAGGTCGCCGCGCAGCGACGCATCGAGCGCGCTGAACGGCTCGTCGAGCAGCACCACCTGCGGTCCGATCGCGAGCGCGCGGGCGAGCGCGACTCGCTGCTGCTGGCCACCGGACAGCTGGTGGGGATAGCGTTTGCGAAGCTCCTGCAGGCCGGTCAACTCGAGCAGCTGCCCAGCCTTGGCGTGATCGCGCCGCGAGAGGCCGAAGGCGATGTTGCCGATCACCGTGAGGTGCGGGAACAGCGCTCCCTCCTGCGGCACGTAACCGATGCCGCGGTGCTGGGGCGTGACCGTCCGTCTGCCGTCGTCGACGACGCGCTCGCCGATTGTGATGCTCCCACTGTCGAGTCGCTCAAATCCCGCGATGAGCCGCAGCAGCGTCGTCTTGCCGCTGCCGGACGCACCCAGGACCGCCGTGATAGATCCGACGGGAACTGTCAGATCGACCCCCGTGAGCACCGGCGTGGTGTCGAAGGACTTGGCGGCTGCTAGGAGTTCAATCGCGCTCATGGTGCCTACCGAGAGTGTCGTTCGCGGTCGAACCATAGCCCCAGCAACGCGCCCGGCACGATGGCGAGCGCGACCATGACCAACGCGTAGGGCGCGGCAGCTCCGTAGGCCGCGTTCTGCTGGAAAGCCCAGAACTGCGTCGACAGCGTCTCGACGCCGATTGGAGCGAGCACCAACGTCGCGGTCAGTTCGGTCGCCGCGGTCACGAACACAAGGCAGTAGCCGGCGAGGAGCCCAGGCGCGAGCAGCCGCAACGTGACGCGGCAGAAAACCGTGATCGAACCTCGTCCCAGCGATCGTCCGAGCTCAGGTAGCACCGGTGGGATCTGCGCGACCGAGGTCCGTACGCACACCAGCGCGAGCGGGAAGTTGAGCATTGCGTAGGCGATCACCAGCAGTGTGCTGGTCTGGTACAGCCCATAGGCATACCGGGTCGCGAAGAACACGAGGCTCAGCGCGATGACCACGCCCGGCACCGCCTTGGTCACGTACGTGCTCCGCTCGAGCGCCGTGCGCGCGGCGCTGCGACGGCGGAATGAAAGCATCGCCACAGGCACGGCGAACACCACAGCGACCGCGGCTCCCCACGCGCTGTACGTAACGGTTGATCCGAGCGCGGACGCGACGGTCGCGGTCGCGGGCAGCGTGGTGTGCTGACTGGCCAGCATCCAGTAAAGGATCGTCGCGACCGGCACTCCAACCCCAAGCACGATCAGCCCCACGAGCGCGAAGAGCGCCGGCGCCGCCATCGGTCCGAGCCGAACCGGTGTGGCCCGCTGCCGCGGCGCACTGCTGGCCACGGCGCGGCGCGGGGCTAACTGCTCGGCGAGCAGCGCCAGCAGGCCGAGTGCCACCAGAGGAACCGACAGCGCGACGGCCGACGCCGCGTCGAATTGAAACTCCGTGAAGATCTCGGTAGTGAATGTCTGGTAGCCCAGAATCTCGAACGCGCCGTATTCCGAGATCACTGTCAGCACCACCAGAATCGCGCCACCGAGCACTGCCAGCCTCACCAAGGGGAACGTCACTCGCCTGAACGTGCGCCAGTCGCTCATCCCCAGCCCCCGAGCGGTCTCCTCGAGCGCCGGGTCTGAGCGGCGAAGCGCGGCGGCCACCGGCAGGTAGACGAGCGGATAGGTGCCGAGCGTCATCACGATCGTCGCTCCGAGGAGCGGCGTCAGCCCCGAGGCGAACGAGTGCCACGCGTAGCCGACGACGAAGTCGGGGATGGCGACCGGCAGCACGAGCAGCACCGTCCAGACCCGACGCGCGGGAAGCGTCGTCCGCTCCGTCAGCCACGCAGCGGCGGTTCCGATCGCGGCCGCGAGCACAGCCACGATGGCGCACAACACGACCGTGTTTCGCAGCAGCATCACCGAGCGCCCCCGGAACAGGACACGGTGAAACTCCGTCCAGCCGGTGCTTCGGACGTCGAGCGCGATCAGGACCAACGGGGCGAGCAGCCCCGCCGCGACGAGCACGCTCACGACGACCAACGGCCAGCCGCGGTGGGATCGGCGGCGGAGCCGGCCCGGCCAGCCACTGACGAGTGTGGTCATCGAACGGTTTCGGTACTCAGAGCAAGCCTGCTTGCTGGAGCAGATCCTGGGCGTCGGTCCCGGTGCCGATCTGCTCGGGCGTGATGGGGTTGGGCTCGTACGTACTGATCGGCGGAAGCGCCGAGTTCGGCGCGACGCCCCTGGCGAGCGGGTACTCGAAGCTAGTGCTCCCGGCGAGTACGCGTTGTCCCGCGGCGCTGGTCAGGAATGCGAGGAACCGCTGTGCCGCGGCCTGGTGCGTCGACGACTTCAGGATTCCGGCGGCCGAGATGTCCTCGACAAAACCGGGGTCGCGAGGCGCGAACAGCGACAGCTTGGCGTGGAAGTTCGCGGCGCCCATCTCGTCGCGCAGGCGGTAGTAGTAGTAATGGTTGATCAGACCCATGTCGGCGTCTCCCTTGTTGACGTCGGACACGAGCGTTTCGTTATCGGGAGTGTGGTCGTCTGAGCCGGCGTTCGACTTGACCGCCTTCAGCCAGTTCAGCGCGGCGGCTTGGCCCTTGGCGTGCTCGATCGAGGTGACGATCGGCCAGAAGTCGGTCTCACCGGGGGCCAGCTCGAGCTTGCCCTTGTACCTCGGGCTGGCCAGATCCATCACAGACTGAGGCATCTCGGCCGCACTGATCTTGCTCGGGTTGTAGATCATCACGCTGAAGCGCCCGGACACCCCGACCCATTCACCATTGGGAGCGCTGTCCCTTCCGGGGACGTTGGTGAGCGTGGACGAGCTCACCTTTGCCAACAGCCCACGGTCGTCGAGTTGCTGAAGCCAGTTCGAGTTCTCCGTGAAGAACACGTCGGCTGGGGACCGACCGCCCTCCTGCTCGATCTGGGCCGTCAACACCGACTCGTCGTCGCTCTTGACCCGCACCGCAATCCCGGTCTGCGCGGTAAACGCCTTGATCAGCGCGGCAGTCGTCTCCTCGTGCTGGGCGTTATAGAGCGTCAGCGTCTGGCCTGAACGCGCCGCGTCGCCGGAACCGCTCGAGCTCCCGCATCCGGCGATGAGAACGACTGCCGAACAGCACGCGGCCGCGAACGGCGCGAGACGCCACCCGCGCTGCGCTGGCAGGAGAGTCCTCCGGATCACGCATGTCCTCCGATCGGGGTTCAGTGTCCGTCGCCGTTCGTGTTAGGGTGCCCTAATCCGTGTTAGGGTACCCTAATACACCACTCGCGGTGCCGTCGCAACCAGCGGACGGCGGTCATGAGGACCTCGCGCCCGCGCCGCGCAGCCGGCCTGATCCGGACGCATTAGGAACTCCTCTGGGCACTCCCGCTTCATCGCCTCGCCGCGTCGCACCGAGCGACGCGTTCGACGCCGCCGGGACGCGACGGGAGATAGTCTGCGAAGGACCCAGCTGTCTCTGAAACGACGAGGACCAGCGATGGACAAGCCGGTGTTGTTCTGCTACGACGGATCGGAGGGCTCACGAACCGCTCTGCGAGCCGCAATCGAATGGATCAAGCCTGCCGCCGACGCCGTGGTGTTGACCGTATGGACGCCCGCAGCGGTGCAGCTGGCCCGAGCGGGTTCGTTCGTGGTCGCCATACCCGACGAGGGCGAGGTCGATGAGCAGGAAGCCGAGTTCGCACAGCGGATCGCCGAGGAGGGCGCCGCGGGAGCTCGGACGCGCGGCTACAACGCGGTCGCCCGAGTCGCCCAATCGGACGAATCAGTGGCCAAGACGATCGATGAGGTCGCCGAGGAGATCGACGCCGGGTTGGTCGTCTGCGGCCAACGCGGACGGGGCACCATCGGCAGCGCTCTCCTCGGGAGCGTCTCTCACGCGCTCGCGGCCCACACCAAGCGGCCGGTGCTTATCGCCCCCCAGCACCCGTCGTAGCGCTCGCGCCCTCGCGGGCACCGTCCCGAGATTCGAAATGGTGGCAGTTGCCGACCGCCAACCGGGCGAGCGCAGCCTTCGCGGTGGGGACGCGATGATGGGTGCGCCCGGGCAGGATCACGGCCGCGAGAAGGAAGCCGACGACGAAGATCCCGACGGACCACCAGAACGCCGTGGTGTAGCCGTGCACCGCGGCAGCGTCTGCCAAGCCCGCGCTGGGGATGTGACTGGCCGCGTAGCTTGTGACGGCGCTGGCGAAGATCGTGCTGAGCAGCGCGGTGCCGACTGAGCCGCCGACCTGCTGGGAGGTGTTGACCATCGCCGAGGCGATCCCGGCTTCGCTTCCCTCCACGCCCAGGGTCGCGGTGGAGAAGGCCGGCGCAAAGATGCATCCCATCCCAACCCCGAGGACGATCAGGGCGGGAAGCACGTGGGCGGCGTAGCTAGAGCTGGGCGCCAGACGGGTGAATAGGAACATCGCGAGGGCTCCGAGCGTCATGCCGGTGAGGACGATCGGCTTGACCCCGGTGCGCTGGATCACCCGCGTCTGCACCGTAGTCGAGGTCACGACGAGCACGGCGGTGAGCGGCAGGAACGCCAGTCCGGTGGCGAGCGGCGAAAGGCCGCGCTGCTGCTGCAAGAAGTATGTGAGAAAGAGAAAGACGGCAAAGATGCCGGCGCCGGCCAGCAGGATCGTCGTGTACGCGCCACCGCGGCCGCGGTCCCAGATGATGTGCATGGGCAACAGGGGATGCTTGACCCGGCGCTCGATTAGTACGAACGAGGTCAGGAGCACGGGGCTGGCGACGAGCGCCACGACCGTCGCCGTCGCGCCCCAGGAGTGGGTCTCGGCGTTGGAGAAGCCGTACACGAGCGCAAACAGGCCGAGCGCCGAGGTGACAGCCCCGGGTATGTCGATCGGATCCCGCTCGGGAGCAGCGTGGTTGACCAGCAGGCGCAGCGCCACGACCGTCGTCGGCACGGCGATCACCAGGTTGACGTAGAGGCACCAGCGCCAGGACAGTATCTGCGTAAGCGCACCGCCGAGTATCAGGCCAAGCGAGGCGCCGCCGCCGGCGATCGCACCGAAGATCCCAAACGCCGTCGGACGGTCGGGAGATCCCGCGAAGGTTACGGTTAGCAACGACAGCGCCGAGGGCGCAAGCAATGCGCCGAACGCTCCCTGGAGCGTGCGGGCGATCACGAGCATGCCGAAGGACTGGGCCAGACCACCGATCGCTGAGGCAATCGAGAACCCGACGAGGCCGGCGATCAGCGTCCACTTGCGCCCGAACAGATCACCGAGCTTTCCGCCCAGCAGGAGGAGGCTGCCGAACGCGAGCGCATAGGCGGTGACGATCCACTGCCGGCTCTCGGTCGAGAAACCCAGCACCTTCTGCGCCGAAGGAAGCGCGATCGTCACGATCGTCGCGTCGAGCACCACCATCAACTGGGCGACGCTGAGCAACGCGAGAACCGCCCATCGGTTCGGTTCAGCGGTCCCAGGCCGGCCAGCCGAAGCGGTGACGGCAGCCATGGCTCGATGGTACGGGACGGGATGATCGGGCCATTGTCAAACCGGCGATCGTCGACCGCGACGCAGGCCGGGAACGAGGCCGGCGATCAACGCGCCGACCGTGCTTTTGCGCTTCAGATGGTCAAGCGGTCGGATCCTCCCCGGCCGTCTCTCCGACCTCGACACCCTCTGTCGGGTCATCGTAGGGCTGCTCGCCGATCACGTTCCCACCCGTCGGATCCTCCCGATCGGTAGCTGCGGGTTCGGGTCCCTGTGTCGGATCACCAGGCGCTTCCGGACCGCCCGCTTGTTGCGTAGGGTCATCGCCGGGAATCCCGCCCCCGGGATCGCTTTCTCTGTTAATCGCGTCGGGCGCCGAACGCGAGTCGACTTCGGCGATGACGTGCAGAGGTCACTGGCCGTTCGCTGCGGTCGTCTGACCGCGTTCCCCGGTGGCCGGAACGACTCGCGGTCTTCATGTCGGCGAGGATCGCCTCCTCCGATCGTGAGGCCACGATCGGCGCTGCGAGTCCGGCCATGTGGACGTAGGTTCGCCGACGTGGGCCGCGGCCGTCCTCGACCGGCAGCACTGCGACGATCTCGTCAGCTCGGACGAAGCGCCCGTAGCCGAGCGGCACCATGCCAATTTCGGGAGCCCTGACGTCTTTTTCGCGCATGTGCATATTGTAGCGAACGTGTGTTCGTGCGCACCGGGCGCGAGCTTGGCGCGACCTGCGGAGCAACCTTGGGTGGACACGGCCACGATGACGGTATAGGTTGCCCGCACGGTTCTGGGACCGGAGCTACGAAATGGGAGGTAGTGGAATGGGTGTGCGCTTGAAGCTGACGATCGCTGCTGCAGCGGTGTCTCTGTTCGCGTTGATGCAGGTGCTGTCGGCGTCCGCGTCGGCGGTGGCTCAGGCACCGGCGCAGAGCGTGATCGTGGTGTTCAAGAACCAGGATCGCGCCCAACCCGCAACCCGCTCGGCGCTCGGCGCCCGCCGCCAGACACTGACCGGCATCCAGCGGCCGGTGCTGCAGCAGCTTGCCAGCGGCAATGCGCGTGACGTGCACAGCTACACCACACTCAACGCGGTGTCGGCGACCGTGTCGCAGGCCCAGCTCTCGTCGCTGAGGTCCGATCCGGCCGTGGCGGAGGTTGTTCCCAACGGCCTCGTCCACCTCGCGCCCCCGACGACCGGATCCGCCGCCAGCGCCTCCGGCACCGGGACCACGCCGCTGCCCGGCGCCTGCGCCGCCCCCGGCAAAGTTCAGCTCGAGCCCGAGGCCCTGAAGACGATGAGCGTCGATTCTGACAATCCGAACGCGAAGACCGCGCGGTCCCTGGGGATCACCGGCCGCGGAGTTACGGTCGGCTGGATCGCCGACTCGCTGGACCCCAACAACCCCGATTTCATCCGGCGCAACGGCCAGCATGTGTTCGTCGATTTCAAGGACTTCAGTGGCTTCGGCACGTCGGCGGCGACCAGCGGCGCGGAGGCGTTCGGTGATGCCTCAGCGATCGCAGCGCAGGGCCGTGAGGTCTACGACGTCAGCCACTACAGCGCGCTGCCGCTCAACCGTCCGTGCAAGATCCGCATCGAGGGCGTCGCTCCCGGCGCCAGCCTCGTCGGTCTGGTCGCCTTCGGCGCCTCCAACGTGGCGCCGGACTCGTCGATCCTCGAGGCGATCGACTACGCGATCACGACCGCCCACGTCAACGTCCTCAACGAGTCGTTCGGGATCAACAACTATCCCGACGACGGTGGAGCGCTCGATCTGATCGCGCAGGCCGACGACCAGGCGGTCGCGGCCGGGATAACGGTCGTCGAGTCGACCGGCGACGCCGGCGTGACGAACACGACCGGTGAGGCGGCGACCGATCCGAACGTGATCTCAGCAGGCGCCTCGACCGATAACCAGAACTACATCCAGGACGGCTTCGGCGGCACTCGGTTCCCCGAGGTCAAGGGATGGACCAACGACGAGATCAGTTCGCTGAGCTCGTCGGGCTTCGACCAGCGCGGACGCACGATCGACGTCGTCGCGCCGGGCGAGTCGGACTGGGCGCTGTGCTCGACGAACCTGAAGGAGTTCGGTGGCTGCGCCAGCCTGGCCGGCAACCCGTCGCCGGTCCAGTCGTTCGGCGGAACGAGCCAGTCCTCGCCGATGACGGCGGGGGTCGCGGCGCTCGTCATCCAGGCGTACGAGAAGACGCACCACGGGACGGCGCCCACGCCGGCGCAGGTCAAGCAGTTGATCGTTTCCAACACCGACGACATCGACGCTCCCGCCGACCAACAGGGCTCCGGTCGCGTCGATGCCTACAAGGCCGTGCTCGCGGCCGAGAACGACAACCAGCCTGCCGGCGGCGGTTCCGCCCAGGGGCGCAACGTCGGGGTGGTGACGACGAGTCCGACTCAACTGAACGCAGTCGACCAGCCCGGTACCGCCGAGAACCTGACCGACACCGTCACCAACGAGAGCGGCTCGACGCAGCACCTGACGTTCTCAGGTCGCACGCTCGGCGCCTACCGATCGCTGTTCACGACGCAGTTCACGCTGTCAGACAGCGATCCGCAGACGCCTGACTACGGGGGCGTGCCGATCAACTACCAGCGGCTGAGGTTCCGAGTGCCCGCCGGCGAGGACCGGCTCGACGCGTCGGCGGCGTTCCATAGCGCGACGCCGACCGCGTCGCTCAACGCGCGGGTGCGGATCACGCTGATCGACCCCAACGGCACTTACGTCGGGGACTCGCGTCCGCAGGGCCTCGGTAACTTCGGCGACCTCCAGATCGCGAACCCGGCCGCCGGCACGTGGACGGCGTACGTCTACAGCCGTGATGCGGACGCCGGCGGCTACATCGGCCCCGTGGTGTTCGGCGTCAGCGCGGCCAAGTACACGTCGTTCGGGACGGTCACGCCCTCCGGCGCCACACTGGCTCCCGGCAGGTCGGTGGCGGTCCAGGTCAGGACGCGCACGCCGGCGCAGCCCGGCGACGCCAGTGGGGCGATCGTCGTGCGGTCGAGTTCCGCCCAGGGCGGGTCGACGACGTCGACTACCGTGCCCGTCACGTTGCGCAGTCTCATTCCGGCCGGCAACCAGACGTTCTCCGGTACGGTGACCGGCGGCAACGGACGCGCGCAGATCAGCGGGCAGGAGTTCTTCTACCAGCTCAACGTGCCCGCTGGACGTCCGGAGCTGAACGCCACGATCACGGTCCAGGATCCAGGCAACCAGTTCGGTGCCTACCTGATCGATCCGCAGGGCGAGGACGTCGCCTACGCCACCAACATGGTGCCGGGTGCGACTTCGACCTCACCGCCGAACCAACAGGTCGGCGCCCAGCTGGTCGGCGCCCAACTGCACACGCTCAACCCCGCTCCGGGCCTATGGAGGCTGGCGGTGGTGTTCGCCCCCGTGGTGTCGGGGAACTCGCTCTCCTCGCCGTTCCAGGTGAGCGTCAACCAGCAGGCGGTGCCGGCCTCGGGCGGCGGGCTGCCGAACGCCGCCTCCACGCAGCTGACCGCCGGTCAGCCCAAGACCTATCAGGTCACTGTGAAGAACACGGGGACCGCGCCGGAGACGTTCTTCCCGGATGCGCGGCTGCCCGGTAGCGTCCCATTCACGCTCGGCGCCGTCAGCGGCGCGACGGACAACCTGCCGGTCAACGACAACCTGCCCGTGTACCTCGTGCCGACCAACTCGACGCAGTTCCAGGCACAGGCGACGACAACCGGGGCGACGCCGCTCCTGTTCGAGTCTCAGTTCGTCGGCGGCGATCCGGACCTGGCCTCGACGGTCGGCAATCCGGCATCACTGTCGTTTGCCGACAACCCGCTCGCGACCGGCGAATGGGACGTGCTCCCGGTCGAGTACGGGACGTTCGGGACGACCGGCCCGCCGCCCGAGTCGGTCACGACGTCGGCGAGCGTCGTCACGAGCCCGTTCGACCCCGCGGTCAGCTCGCCGACCGGCGACCTGGAGTCAGACAGCGCGAGTCCGGCGACGAGCCTTGGCTCGTTCCAGCCGATCAGCGTCGGTCCGGGCCAGACCGCGACGATTCCGGTCACGATCACCCCGAGCGGAGCGTCGGGCACGAAGGTCACGGGGACGCTGTACCTCGACGACGTGGCGTACTTCGAGTTCGGCTCGATCCAGAACGCACTCGTGAACTACCCGCAGGCCGATGAGGTGGCCGCGCTGCCCTACCAGTACACGATCAAGTAACACGTCGCGGAGCGTCTCCAGGCGGCGTCACTCGCCGCCCCCCGCTGGTCGCAAATGTGACCGCCGCCTCGCCGCGGCGGTCACATTGTGTCTCAACCACGCGCGCGTCGGAGCACGTCGAAGCGGGTCGGGCAGGTCCTCGATGGCGAGCCCGGGCCAGGCCCTCAACGTGAACGGATCCGTGAACGAGACGAGCGCGTGATTGAGGCCCGCCGGAGACCCATCTCCTCCAAGCGGGACTCGCTCGCGCTCACGCTCGGTGTCTCCCGGGTGCTATCTCCTCAGGCGGGCATCCGCACGCCGTGGCCGCTGACGCGGATGCCCCCGCTCGGCGGGATTTCGACTTCGAGACGACTCGGCCGCCCCGCCTCGGCACCCTGGAGGACAGTTACGCGCGACGGGTCGGGCACCAGCCCGAGCTCGCGCAGGTATCCGCCAAGGGCTGCCGCGGCGGCGCCGGTCGCGGGGTCCTCGAAGATGCCGCCGGGCGGAAACGGATTGCGCGCGTGGAACAGGTCCGGTCGCTCGGGGAAGACAAGCTGAAGGGTCGTCCAGCCCAACTCGGTCATCAGCGCGCTCAGGGCGTCCATGTCGTAATCGAGGGCCGCGAGTCGCGCATGGGTCTTCGTCGCCAGGATGAGGTGCGTCACTCCGGCATTCGTTACGTGCGGGGGGTAGCCGTCGTCGAGGTCGGCGCGTGACCAGCGCAGTGCCGCCAGCGCTCGGTCGAACTCCTCACCGCTCGCCGGACGGGTCGTAGGCGGGATGCTCGTCAGGGTGGCGCGGAAGCCGTCGCCGTCGGCGTCGGTCTCGACTACCACCTCCCCGACGCCGGTCGCGAATTGCAAGGGGCCGGGTCCGAGCCGCTCCGCGAGCGCGACGCTCGTCGCAATCGTGGCATGCCCGCAGAACGCCACCTCGTGGCGCGGACTGAAGTACCGAATCCCGAACTCCCGCTCCCGCCCCGCCAGCGGCATCACGAAAGCGCTCTCCGAATAGCCCAGCCCGGCCGCAACGGCCAACATCGCCGACTCATCGAGACTCGACGCATCGAGCACAACCCCCGCCGGATTCCCGCCATCGGGCGTGGTCGTGAACGCGGCGTAGTGGAGGGGCTCGGTCATGGCTAGGGAGGCTGACCAACACGGGGACTGATCGCGAACCCAAGCATCCCACCTGGCTGCTGGCGTGTCCACGCTTCCGCCGAGACCTGCTCTGCGCCTGCCACAGACATCACGGACCGCGTGGCCGGCCCCTCGGATGCGCGCCCAGCAGGTCAGTCGGGAGAGCCTCAGACGCGCGGATCAAGCGGTTGGCTGCGCGCGCATTGGTAGCGAGCAGCAGTGAGGGCGCGGCCGCCCTGGAGCACGAGTACGGTTTGTGCGTGCGACGAGCGGTGGTCCTGTGGGTCGTGTTGGTCGCATTGTGCGTCGTCGCGGGTGCGCTGGGCCTTACCTCGAGCGGCTCCTCGCCCGGCCGGACGGTTGTGCTGGGATCTGCACTCGGTCCCGCATATCCGGACGTCGCCGCCGACGGGTCGCTGGGGTTCGACGCTGTCTGGACCGACAGGGATGCGGTGATCGTTACGGCCCACCGGTCTGCTGCGACGGACGTATGGACGAGCCCTGAGCCGCTGAGCGGCCGTGTCGGCCAGGCACAGGCGCGGATTGCCGCCTCGGCGTCTGGTGCGGCTGCGGCGATCTGGTACGTGAATCCGGCGGACGCTTCTCCTGACATGGTGCAGGCGAGCTATCGGCCGTCCGTGACCGGAGCTTGGCAGCCGGCTGTGACGCTCGCCCGCTCGGGAGCGGAGTGGAACAGTACGCAGGTGGCGGTCGACGGGAAGGGAGACGCGTTCGCGGCGTGGATCGCGGGGGGTCGCGGCGTTGTGATGGCCGAGCATCCAGCTGGCGCGAGCTCGTGGTCTCCGGCGGTGACAGTCGGGCCCGCGCGACGCGCGGGAGCGGGAGCGTCGATTGACCTCGCGCTCGCCGTCAGTCCGGCCGGCACGATTGCGCTCGTGTGGGAGCGCCATCTGAGCGGCACCACGTTGTGCTGCAGCTCCCCTGGAACACGAAATGCTTTATTCCTCGCGGTGCGTCCGGCTGGGCGACGCGCCTGGCTGCCGCGAGTGAGCCTGGGGGTCGATGGCACACCATCCGGAGCGCCCGGCCCGGATCCGTACTGGTATGGCCCTCACGTGGCCATCAACACGCGCGGCACGGTGTTCGTGGCGTCGCAGTGGCCTCACGCCGGCCGCTACTACGCGCGCGCCGCGGTGATCGCGCCCACCGACGGTTGGAACAAGCCGAGATTTGTGGCGCTGCCGGGACCAGGCTTGGAGCCAACGATCGCGCCCGGCCCCCGCGGCTCGTCGACGGTCATATGGGAGTCCGGCTCTTCTGATGACTTGCTGTTGGATGCCGACCTTTCGCCGACGGCTCGCATCCTCGATGTCCGCCGCGTCCCGCGCGCTGGCAGCTCCCCACAACTGGCCAGTGACGGTTTGGGGGATCTGGTGGGCGTGTGGGGAGCCGCCGCGTACCGTCCCGCCGGACGGGGATGGTGCCCGACGACCAGGCTGAGCGCGGCGTGGGAGGGCTACAGCGTCGCCATCGCCCCCAACGGCATTGGTCAAGTCGTCTGGGACTACGAACTCGCCCCGCAGCCCGGGCATGGCGTGGTGCGCGCGCGCACGCTGGCATCCTGCCGAGCGCTCTGAAGCGACCGCGCGCGCCGCGTCGTCGTGCGCGGCGGGTTGCGCGTCGCCGTGGCAGTCCGGCCATCGGAGGCACGGGTGGGGCACCGACCAGTTGAGGCCAAGCGCTCCGGCGAGCATCTCGTCGCCGCTGCCAACGGCATCGTTTTGCGCGGACAGCAGGGAAGCCGGCGCCGGCGGCCGGGCGCCGCCATCGTCCGTCGCGCTCGTGGCGACTGTCAGGGCACGCGCACCACGGAGGCGAGAGTCCCGGTTGACCTCCCCTGGTCGGTCAGTTCTGGGTCTACTACACCGAAGACAAGCTGGACCAACCTAATTCGCGCATAAGCACTCAGAATCGTGGGTATGACGACCGCATGAGGGAGCGACGCGCCGTGACCCGCGCGGACTGGCACAAGACGGTCATGGCCGCGATGGCGAACTACATCGACTCCGGCTCGATCGTGGCCGGTGCGGTATCGCTGCCCCTTTGGACGAAGCAGTTCGGCTTCGGCTCCAGCTTTGTTTCGCTGCTTGGCGCGTTCAGCTCAAATGCGATCTCCGCCGGAATCGGAGCGCTGGTTGGCGGACGCGTATGTGACCTCCTCGGACGCAAGAAGATCTATCAGTGGGACTTGCTCCTCTATGCGTTCGGGGTCTTGTGGATCATCTTCGCGCAGGCGTCATGGATGCTGATCTTCGGCTATTTCATCGTCGGCCTCACGGTAGGTGCTGACGTCCCCGCATCGTGGACGCTGATCACTGAGTCCGCGCCCGACGCGGCACGTGGTCGTGTTGCGGGGCTAGCGCAGGTGTTCTGGTACGTCGGCACGCTGGTTCCGCTCGGGCTCGGGATCGCGCTGTTGAGCCTCGGCGACACAATGCCGCGGATCCTGTTCGCACAGCTCTTCGTCGTCGCGATCATCACATGGGCCCTGCGACAGCGGCTCGCCGAGTCGGAGCTGTGGACACGGGCTCACGAGAAGGCCAGCGGCGCCGCGGGTACGTTCACCCAGCTGTTCGACCGTCGTAACCTGCGCGCTCTCGCCTTCCTGATTCTCATGTACGGGATCTGGAATCTCGTCGCCGGCACGTACGGATTCTTCTTCCCGTACATCCTTCAGGCAGTCGGAACCACTACGCCCCGGGCCACCTATGCACTTCAGGCGATCTGGTTCGCCTCCACGGCCGTGGCGGTCGGCGCCCTTTATATGCCACTGGTTGACCGGGTGAGCCGGCGCAAGCTGCTGCTCGGTAGCAGCTTCCTCCAGATCCTTGCCTTCATCCCGTTCATATTCCTCCATGCGACGTTCGTCGTCGCGCTCTTCAACGTCCTGCTGTTCGGCATCGGCGCAGGAATCGGCCAGCAGTCGCTCTTCCAGCTCTGGAGCGGGGAGCTGTTCCCCACATTGCTTCGCTCGAGCGCCCAAGGTTTCATGTTCGGCGTGGTGCGGATCGCCCTGGGAGGGTGGATTCTGCTTCTCCCGACCATCCAGAAGGCCGGTTTCAGCACGCTCTCGCTCGTTTTGGCCGCACTCTTGCTCGTTTCCGGAGCGATCGGAATTGCGTTCGCCCCCAACACTCGCGGACGTGACCTAGAGGAGACGGCGACTGTCGGGGTGAGCCGGCGCCGCCGGCCGGGATGGTCACCGAAAGCGCGGGTGGCCGAAAAGGCGTCATAGCGTTTCGGCCAAGCCGACTAACCCCAAAAGATCCGCTCCTGGCGACAAGTGCGACGCTCGCGAACGGCGCCTCAGACCCGCCGTCGTTCTCGCGCCAGTGTCTGCCATCGCTGCAACGGGCGGCTGCCTTTGTCCCGAACTGAGCAGTCCGGGTGATGCCGGCGAGGCTGCCGCCTTGTGCTTGCTCCCGTCATGATCTCGGCTAGCGCCGGAGCCGATCAGACCGCGGGCGACCGTGAGAGTGCTGCATCCCTGGGGCAGGTGTCGCGGCCGTGCCGCGCGGTGTGGCTGGTGCCGTTCTTTTCGATCCCCGGGTGCGAGCAGCAGTCTCGCGCCGCGGACGAGACATCCGGTCCTCGTCCATCAGGGAGGAGATTGGCGGGCGTGGGCTGGTGCTCGCTCGGACTATGAGAGCGACAGCGGCGGAGTGATTGCTGCGCGTCACAAGTCAGGCGATCCGCAAAGCACCTCCGTGACCGCGGAGTCGGCGCCGGCGTCGCACCCGAGTTGATGGCAAAGCGCAACTCCGGGCTCGTCGGCATCCGCGGCTGAGGGCCACCCGCGCCGAGCGCGTCGAGATTGGCGATTTGCGCGACTAAGATCGAGTTTGGGCTCGTGCCGTGCTTTCGGATCGGCGCGGGCGTCATCTGGATCGTGGGTTCGGTCGAGCAGGGGGATGCTACGGATCCTCTGGAGCGTCCCGGAGGGCCGATTGCCTGCTGGGACGGTGGCTGCTCGTTCTGATCGGTTCCCTTTAGGCGGGGTCGTTCGTCGGCGTGGTGATCGTGTAGAGCTGTGTGAGTAGGCGGCGTAGTTGGCCGAACTTTCGGGGTCCGAGTTGTTCTTCCCATTCGGTTTCGACCTCTTGGACGATTTCGTAGATTGCTCTGGTTGCAGCATGGCCTCTGGGGGTGAGGCGGACGCGCTTGGAGCGTTGGTCGTTGCTGTCGGTTTCGCGGGTCAGGTATCCGAGGTGTTCGAGCTGGCCGAGCAGGTAGTTGAGCGCCTGCTTGGTCATGCGTGTCTGGGTGGCGAGTTCCGAGGGGCGCTGGTTCTCGGGGCCGGGGTACCGCCACACGTCCACGTGCGCTGCGACGAGGTCGGTGAAGCCGCGCTCGTGTAGGCCGGCGAGCATGCGCTCGCGCACCGTCTCCCATGGGACTCGCAACAGCGCCCCGATCAGCGGCGGCGGCGCAGGCCCAGCGTCGGGATCAGTAAAGTCGCTTGACAGACTCATGCGGCCCAGTATACAGTGGTCAAGTCGCTTGACTCAATGGGCTTCTGCCCGAGAGGAGCCACCACGCACGACACCATCGAAAGGGGGCCACGATGTACAAGACCACGGACAACGACACGATCACGGTCGGTGAACTCGGAGTGCGCTTCCTGGTCGAGGCCGCGGACTCGAACGGGAGCGCGTCGGTGTTCGAGTGCAATCTTCCAGCCAACTCGCGCATGCCGGCGCCCCACAGCCATGACGGCTTCGAGGAGACGATCTACGGGCTCGAGGGCACGACGACCTGGACGATCGACGACGAAACGGTCGACGTCGGGCCCGGCGAGGTGGTGTGCGTGCGGCGCGGGCAGATCCACGGGCTTCAGAACCGCGGGGACATTGATGCGACGTTCCTGGCGATCGCAACCCCCGGTGTGTTCGGGCCCGCCTACTTCCGCGAGGTAGGCGACGTCCTAGCCGCGTCGGTCGGTGCGCCGCCAGACCACGCAGCGATCGCGCAGGTAATGCGCCGCCACGGCCTCACACCTGCCCCGCCAGCCACACGCTGACCCGCACCCAAGTACCACGGGGAACCGATGCCGATCAGCGTGCCCCCCAGATGCCCGCCGAGGCCTACGAGCAGATCATTGCCAACGTCGGACAGCCGTTGCGCGAGTCCAACGGGTTTATCCCACGCGGCCGAGATCACGCCCGACGGCGTGACGGTGACCGAGGTCTGGGAGACCCGAGAGCAGTGGGAGCGCTGGTTCAACGCATCCGTCAGGCCACACCTGCCCGCCGACGCGCCCGAACCGACGGTCACCGAACTGCACAACGCACGCGGCCGCTAGGCGTCAGCGCCGTTCGTACAGCCGGCTGCAGGGCAGGTCTGACGACGCCGCCATCGGCCGGATTGATCTTGATGCACGGGGTGATGACGCGTCGACGTGGACCGCCGGCTTCGGCGGGCAAGTCCCGCTCCAGTGCAAGCACGAGCATCCTTGTCCCGTCTGACAAGACCTGCTCAGCGCGGGATCCGCGACACTAATCCGGCCACAATGTCGGGGAAGGCTGGCGGAGCCGACTTGTGCGCGCTTTCCGCGCGAAGGAGGTGAGATGAGGCGCACAGGTCGCGGTAGGGTCGGCGGGAGGCGCCGGGGCCGCACGGCTGAGCCGACTGGCCTGGTTTCCTC
The DNA here is from genome assembly GCA_963834625.1 of uncultured Solirubrobacterales bacterium. Taxonomy (GTDB): domain Bacteria; phylum Actinomycetota; class Thermoleophilia; order Solirubrobacterales; family Solirubrobacteraceae; genus Palsa-465. Next base: position 409,367 of record CAWICM010000005.1, read on the forward strand.
CCGCCGCCGACATCGAACCGTGCATGCGATTTTCCCGCACACGGCTCCCCGACGTTCTTCACCGGTGGGCATTCAGTGTCCCGGCCGCCACGGCCGGTTGGGTCGTGGCGCGACGATGGTTCCGTTGAGGTTGATCAGCCCCAGGCGGTCCGGTGACTGGTAGACGACGACCTTCATGCCGTACCCCCAGCCGCGTTTGTGGCGCTTGCCGACGAACCGCGCGAGGCGGTCCACCGCGTAGTGGTTGATCTTGTCGAAGGAGCGGTCGGAGTTTCCGTAACGGAAGTAGCCCGACCAACCGCGCAGGAACCGGTTGATGTCCTGCACGATCGTTTCGACGGGTACCAGCAGCCTGCTTCGGTCCGTGATCTCACGGATCCGGTCGCGGGCGCGCTGGGTGGCCTGCCGTGAGGGCCAGCGGGCGAGGAAGCACAGATGCCGCGAGCGCGGGGTGTTGCCGCGCACCCACTGGTGGTGAAAGCCGAGGAAGTCGACGCCCTCACCACCTTCCCTGAGGTGCACGATCCGCGTCTTGGCGGGCTTGAGCTCAAGACCAAGCTCGGCCAGGATCGCCGTCAGCGCAGCGAGTGCGCGTTCGGCCTCCTGCCGCGTTCGGCACATGGCCAGCAGATCATCCGCGTAGCGGACCAGCACGCCCGTGCCACGGTCTGCCCACTGCCGGTCGAGCCGGTGCAGGTAGACGTTGGCCAGGCAAGGTGAGAGCACCCCGCCCTGCGGCGCGCCGGTGTCGCTGCGCGTGACCGCCCCGTCCGTCATGACTCCCGCGCGCAGCATCGCCCGCAAGAGCTTGAGGACGTGGCGGTCTGAGATCCGCTCCTCGATCGCCGTCATCAACCCCGAGTGCGGGATCGCCTCAAAACAGTTGGCGATGTCCGACTCGGCAACCCATCGCCTGCCCCTCCACGCCTCATCAATGAGAACCTGGAGCGCGTCGTGCGTCGAGCGCCTCGGGCGGAACCCGAACGAGCACTCGAGCATGTCGGCCTCGAAGATCGGCTCGATCACCGTCTTCGTGGCCGCCTGAACGACGCGATCGCGGACAGCGGGGATCGAGAGCGGACGCCGCTCCTGCGGTCTGCCGGGCTTCGGGATGAACACCCGGCGGGCCGGAAGCGGACGCCAGCGCCCGTCCTTGAGATCCGCGGCCAGCTCGTCGAGCAGCTCGGCTCACGCCGTACCCCTCGACGTCGGCGATGGTCTGTCGGTCGATGCCAGCCGCGCCACGGTTGGCGCGCACCAGCTCCCACGCACGCTCCAGAACGTCTCTGCGGTAGATCTTGTCGTAGAGCGCGTGGAACCGTCGCCCGGGATCAGCCTTGGCCGCCCGGTAAAGCGTTCGTTGCAGTTCTCGGACCTTGTCCTGCTCGGCGGTCCTAGCCACGATGTGGCACTCACCAGCCCTTCCCTGTACGTGACGCATGAACGAAGCAGCGGCCCTTCCCTCACCGCCGGTTCTGTTGTCCGGTCGGCTCAAGCGGTACTACGGCCGCCTCCGACGCCCACCCGGCCCGCGATCCACTTCCCGGCTCAACACCGGTTATAGGACGCGACACTCCGACAGCACCAACACCGCAGGCAGCCGGGCCGGGGAGGGCCTCCCCAGTTCCCGCCACCACCATCTGAACGTTCCGCGCCCTCTACGCCGAGGAGTTCCTCGGGGCTGCAGCTCCAGGCTCTTCACCCCTTCCATGGCCTTCGCCGTGAAAGACGCGACTCGGCTCTCCCTTCCCCCCACCCCAAAGGGGCGGGCAGCAATAACGACGCGGCAGGCTTCGCTTGACGCTACGGACCGCTCAGTCGCTCCCCCTGCAGGGCTCTTGACGCTGGGCTTCGACCCGGCCCGTTTCCAGACCGAGCCGCCAGCCTGCTACCGGGCCTCCTGGCAGCTACCCGGACGGGACTCACACCCGCAGGCGGCGACGAGCTTATGTTGGATCAGTTACGCAATAACTACCTCCAACGCTGGGCGCACTCCATTTACCGCTGTAAATTCGCGCGCGGTTCAGGTTCCCGTGGTTGAGTCTAGGCGGCGGTCACCTCCTCGTCGAGCGGTGTCTGGGTCGGTTTGCCGGTATTTGATTCGGTAGAGGTGTTGGCGGTCGACGTCGGTGAACGTCGCGCCGTTGCTGGCGTGGCTGAAGAACAGGTCGAGCACCGCCCAGACGAGTGAGAGGCAGCTGGTCTCTCCCGGGAACCGGCCCATCACCTTGGTGCGCCGGCGGACCTCGCCGAGCGACCGTTCGAGGAGGTTCGTGACTTCGCCACCGTTCGCGATGTCGCAGCGGGTAGCGTAGGTGCACGACAAGGGCGTCGAGGTCGTCGGCGAGGCAGCGTGCGGCGGACTCATAGCCGCCGTGCTCGAGCTCTGAGATGAGGACCTGGAGGCGGAGCTTGCCGTCCTTGACCGAGGTTGCGTCCGTCAGCGCTGACCAGTAGTTGAAGCGGACACGGTCCTGTTCTGCCTTGGGCAGCTTCGCCAAGAGGTTCCGCAGGCGGTGAACGGCGCAGTGCTGGCGATCGGCGCGCGGCCAGATCTCATCGACTGCGCTGATCAGCCCCGGCGCACCATCGGCCACAACCAGGCGCGGCGCCGCGAGCCCGCGGCTGATGAGATCGCGGCCCAGCTCGACCCAGTCCTCCTTGGCCTCCCGCGCTCCCAGCCGCACCGAAACCAGCTCCCTGGCGCCGTTCTCAGTGATTCCCCAGGCGCAGATCACGCCCTCCTTCGGGCCGCTCGGTCGGACCGGGAGGTAGATCGCGTCAAGGAACAGCACGACCAGGTTGACGTCATAGAGCGAGCGGCGACAGAACGCTCGGAACCGCTCGTGCAGCTCGGAGCAGATCGTCGCGACCGTCGACTTCGACGTGCGGCCGAGCCCAGCCTCCTCACACAGCGACTCGACATCGCGCATCGACAGGCCGCGCACGAACCCGCCGATCACCAGCGCCTTGAGCGGGTCCGTTCGCAACAGCCGCTTGCAGTGCCACTTCGGGAACAGCTTGGAGATGAACGGCATCGCCGCCTCACGGACCTGCGGGATCTCGATCCGCAGCTCGCCCTCGCCCGTCTGCAGGTGCCGCGGCCGAAACCCGTTGCGCTTCCCCGGCGGCGCGCCAGGCCGACGCTCGTAGCGGGCTCGACCGAGCCACTGATCGAACTCGTCCTCGACCGCCCGCTGGATGATCAACCGGGCGCCCATCCGGGCGAGCTCGGACAACATCTTCTGCGGGTCATCGACCAGCCCCCGCGACAGCAGCTTGTCAATCTCAGCTTGTATCTCCGCCGACGGCGGTACGGTACCTCTCACGGCGTAGGCCTCCTTCATCGTCTTGCCGGACATGAGGGAACCTACGCCGTCGCTCTGACAGCACCCGACGCGTATTTACAGCAATCTTTGGACGCGACCGGCGCACACCGGGATATGCGCTCCGCTGGGAAAGCGCGTCCGGCGGGTGGCCCGCCTGACCCAGTGGCATTCTGCGGCGATGAGGTTGCTTCGTGAAAGCACCGAGGAAGAGATGGTGGCGAGCTTTCTGTCCGGCGAGCTATCGAGCGAGCGATTCGGTGCCGCGATCCTCGATCAACTGACGGCAATCGGCGCGCCTCGAGAACTGCTGACGCGACCGGACCTTGCCGACCCCCGGGAGAACGAGGCACGAGCCAATGTTCTGGCCGCGACACGCGGCTACGGCCAGGATCGTGAGCTCTTTGAGTTCTTCCCCGCCAGCGTTCAATGGGTGAGAGCGTTACTGGCACCTGATGAGCTGGCGACGGTGCGCTACATCGAGTACTCGTATTGGAACGAGATCTCGGGCAAGAGCCGTCTTCCCGCAGACGCCGCTCGACGGATCGAGGCCGGGATGCAGGCATTTGGTGTCTCCAACGAGCGGTTCCTTGCTGCCGCGGCAGCCGTCGCGCGGGGCAAGCGATTCCCGCCACTGATCCTTGCCGGCCCGGAGCTGGGCAAACTGGTTTGCCTGGAAGGGAACCTACGACTGACAGCCCATGCGCTCGCAGGCTTTCCGGTCGAGCTCGAGTGCCTAGTGGGCACCGCCCCCACGTTGGGCCGCTGGACGCAGTAAACCCCTCAATTCCGCGCGCAAAGCTGGTGTCCGCGCGAGGTCGCCGAGATACCCGTGCGACAGCGGGAGCACGTTCCTGCCAGCCATGGTCATCGGACTCCGGGCTGACTGCTCCACGCCTGGAGTGGCAGCGAGCACTTCGTGGCCGCTCTGCTGTTCGACCGGTAGCGTCGAGCAAGTCCCCTAAACCATCCTTCTGGGGAGGAGCGCGTCTCTCGACAGATCTGCTTTTGTGTCGGCGCGAAGGCGGGTGCGTCTCAGCGCGCAGGGGTCCGTCCGGGATCGGTGGAGGACGAGTAGCCTGCGCACTTGCCCGTGGAGACCCGAGCCGAGATCGCCCTTGATCCATCAGCGCTCGATCGTCTGAGGGTTCGGCTTGCTGACGTTCAGTTCGGCCCGCGGCTCGGTGACGATTGGGAGCATGGCGTCTCGCACGCGTGGCTGACCGAGCTGCTCGCCGACTGGCAGCGATACGAGCCGGCCCGGCTCCAGGCACGGCTCGACCGCATGGAGCATCGCCGCGTCGAGCTCGACGGCCTGTCGATCCATCTCGTCCAGACCGCTGGCGTGGGCCCCAAGCCCCTGCCACTCGTGCTCAGCCATGGCTGGCCGGGCTCGTTTCTGGAGTACGCCGAGCTCGTGCCGCTGCTCGCGGACCCGGCAAGCCATGGAGCGGATTCCGAGGACGCGTTCGTGGTCGTCACGCCGTCGCTTCCTGGGTTCGGCTTCAGCGACAGGCCGGCGAACGCGCTCTCGAGCCGCGAGACCGCCAGTTTGTGGCGGCGGATGATGAATGCCCTTGGTCACGAGCGGTTCGTCGCGCACGGCAGCGATCTTGGGGCCGGGGTGACGGGCTGGCTTGCTCGTGACCATGGGGATGCCGTGCTCGGGATCCACGTCGCGACACCCGGACTTGCCCTTCCCCGCGGTGTCGAGGGCAGCCGCGACGAAGAGCGCTTCGCCCGCGAAGTCGCCGATTGGAATCGCCGTGAAGGCGGCTATATGCATGAGCACTCCACTAAGCCGGCGACGCTGGCCGCCGCGCTCTCCGACAGCCCGGCCGGTCTCGCCGCGTGGGTCGGCGAGAAGCTCGTCGCGTGGAGCAGCATGCGGGCGGACGGCTCGCCGGCGTTGACGCGCGAACGGATGCTCGACACGTTGACGCTGTACTGGGCGACGGGAACGATCGCAGGCTCGCTGCTGCCCTATTGGGCGTTTTCCCGCCATCCTGAAGCGCAGCTGCCACCGGGTGACCCCGCACCGACGCCAACAGCGATCTCGATCTTCGGCGGCGAGCAGGTCCCGTTTCCCAAACCGCCACGGGAGCTCGCTGAGCGTTTCTACACGATCGGCGCCTGGCGCGAGCACGAGCGCGGAGGCCACTTCCCGGCGCTCGCCGAACCCGCGTTGCTCGCCGCCGACCTCCGCGAGGCGTTCGCGTCGTTGCGTGGTCGCTGAGCCCAGGACTCAGAACCTGAGCCGCGTGGCCACGGTCCCGCTCCGCGCGGAAGGAGCAGCGACCGGACGCGCGCAACAGGTCACCGGGCTGCTGGAATCGGACAGCTGAAGCAAGGCGATGAGGAGGACCCCGCGTGGCTGCTCCGTCGCCAAAGCAGCGGCCGGACCCGCGCCGGGCAGAACACAAAAGCACTCGTCGGGGCTAGCCACGGCTGGGCCCTCAGCGTTGCGCCCGAGGGGCTGGCTCCGGCAGTCGTCGTCTTCTCCTTCGCGGGCAACCGGCAGTCTGGTGAGAGTGGTGCTGCTCGTCCTTTCCGGCAGCGGACGTTAGCCAGACTCCAGCAAGCACCGACTGCTGCTCGTGCGGGAAAGCAGGTCCGTCGAGGTGACCTGTCACGGCGCCGGACGGTCAACGCGGTCGAGATGCGCACCTTTGGCGAGGAGCGGGGAAGGCGTAGCTGCGTGGGTCGGACCTGTTTTGTTCGCCGTGCGGGCGTGGTGGCGCGATGTCGGCTCGGCCTGGTCAACCCGTGGGTTGAGTTCTGAGATCAACCTGGGGTTTAACCCTGAGGCCGACGACAGACGGGCGTTTGAAGCAGATCATGGTGCCCATGACCATTACCGATTACCTCATCAACGCAGTGTTTGTCCTTATCGTCTTCCGTCAGGCTCGCGAGCGCGAGCTTGACCGCCGCAGTGTGATCATCCCGCTGGCGATCGTCGCCTACGTCGCCCATCTGTATGTGCACTCGATCCCGACCGCCGGGAACGATCTGGTGCTGATCGGCGCGCTCGGGGCGGTCGGCCTTGCGCTCGGCATTGCCAGCGGTTTCGCTACGCACGTCCGTGCCGGCGAGAATGGTCTCGCGGTCGCGCGGGTGGGCTGGATCGCCGGCGCTCTGTTGATCGCGGGGATCGGCTCGCGGATGGTGTTCGCGTTCGCTCTCTCGCACGGCGCGTACCACGCGGTCGCCAGCTTCAGCATCGCCCACCAGCTCGGGGCGGCCGCCTGGCCAGTGGCGCTGGTGTTGATGGCGCTCCTCGAGGTCAGCACTCGGATCGCGATCGTCCAGCTCCGCGGCCGCCACGCGCTGCAGTCCAGCGTCGCGGTCCCCGCCGCGGCATGACCAGCGACCGTCCCCCGTCACAGTCTCCGGCCCGCCCCTGGCGGGCCGGATCGCGTTCTATCGTCCCCACCGCGGTGACCGAATCAGGGCTAGGCTCAGGGCCGGACAGCGAGCGGATCGTCGAGGCTCGGGCGCGGGCTCAGGAGCGCCTGCATCGCCAGCGACGGTCGCTGCGTCCGCTCGGGTGGGCGGTAATTCTCGTGGTGGTGCTCGGCAGCGCCAACAGCGACCCGGTGCCTGGAGGGCACGGCAAGGGACTGGCGGTGACGCTCGCGCTGTGTGTGTTCGCCGTCGCGCTGTTGATCGCGATCCGCGACAGCTTTCCCGAGCGCAGCCTCAGGTTGCAGGCGGCTGTGATCGCGGTGATGGGCGCCGCGGGTGTCGCGATCGCCGGGCTTCAGCTCAAGGGAGCCACCGGCGTCGCGGCCGGGGTGGCGGCGTTCTTTGCGCTCACTCGGCTGCCATTCGAGGCCGGCGTTGCGCTGGCTGGTGCGGTGACCGTCGCGCTCGCTGTCGTCACGGCGATCGCCGGGAGCTCGTCGTCGGCGGTCGCGGCCGAGGTGCTGGTGACGGTGCTGCTGGGGATCGTGGCGCTCTTCCTTAGGCGGTCGCGGGAGAGCCAGGACCGGACCGAGCTGTTGATGGCCGAGCTTGAGGATGCGCGCGATGAGCAGGCCCGTGCAGCGGCGATCGCCGAGCGCGGCCGGATCGCGGGCGAGCTGCATGATGTGCTCGCGCATTCCCTGTCCGGTGCCGCGATCCAGCTGCAGGGGGCGCGCAAGCTCGCCGACCGCGAACACGCCACGCCGCGTCTCAGTGACGCGATCGATCGCGCCAGCGAGCTCATCAAGGCCGGACTTGCCAACGCCCGCCAAGCCGTCGGCGCACTGCGCGGAGACCCGCTGCCGACCCTCGCCCAGCTTCCGTCGCTGATCGAGAGCTACCAGGCCGACATGAACCTCGACGTCACGCTGCGGATCGAAGGCGAGTCCCGGACGCTCCGGGCCGATCCAAGCCTCGCGCTGTACCGCGGCGCGCAGGAAGCGCTGACCAACGTTGCGCGTTATGCGCCGAGCGCGTGCACGACGGTCACTTTGCGCTACGAACCTGACCGCACCACGCTTTCGGTCGACAACGGACTCTCGGCGACCCCGGCCCATGAGGGTATGGGCGGAGGCCGGGGACTTGCGGGGCTGCGTGAGCGCGTGGAACGGGCCGGCGGCACCCTGTCGGCCGGCCCGACCGCCGAGGGCTGGCGAATCGACATCGAGGTACCCGGATGACAATCCGCGTCCTGATCGCAGACGACCAGCCGGTCGTGCGCGACGGGCTGGCGATGCTGCTCGGCCTGATCGACGACGTCGAGATCGTCGCCACTGCTGCCGACGGAATCGAGGCGGTCGAGCGGGCCCGCGCTGAGCGGCCTGACATCGTGCTCATGGACCTACGGATGCCGCGCCTCGAAGGCGCGGACGCGACCCGCCAGATCCTCGCCGCGCACCCCGAAACCCGGGTACTGGTCCTGACAACCTACGCGGATGATCAGTTCCTCTTCCCGGCACTGCAGGCCGGCGCGCGCGGCTACCTGACCAAGGACGCGACCGCCGAGGAAATCGAGCATGCGATCAGAGCACTCATCGCCGGCCACACCCACCTCGATCCCGCTGTCCAACAGCGACTCGTGACCGCAGTCCTCGATCAGACTCCGCCCACACCCCTCGGTGAGCCAACACCGGCATCAGCGCCCAACCTCCCGGACGAGCTCACGCCACGCGAGATCGAGGTGCTCAAGCTAATCGCCCTCGGCCTGTCGAACAGCGAAATCGCCGACAACCTCGTCCTCAGCAACGCCACCGTCAAGACCCACATCAACCAGATCTTCTACAAGACCGGCGCCCGAGACCGCGCCCAAGCCGTGCGCTACGGCTATAAACACGGGCTGGCATAGGGCCGAATGCCGCAACACGTCGGCACGCACACCTGCTTCGGCGACGGCACAAGCATCTGCAAGGTCGCGTGGCGTTGCCCGCTTCGCGCGGAAAGGCTCAGGTGCACCGCTGTCGGCTTCTCCGTCGGCGCCGCCCCAACGATCGCATCGGTGACCGTGGGTCGTTTGGCCATTCTCCCCACGGATCGCTCAACGCGCGACGGCACCACCGTCCCAGCCTGCGGGAGAATGCTGCCATGCCTATCCTCGGATCCGATCCCGTTCTCGCAGTTCATGATCTCGAGCGATCCGCTGCGTGGTATCGCGACGTGCTCGGCTGCCAGGTCGACGAAGCTGATCCGGGGAATTGGACTTTCTGCCGCGCGGGCGGGGTCACGTTCATGCTGGGCCGCTGCCCCGATGTCCCAGCTGCAAGCGAGCTCGGAGACCACAGCTATATCGCGTATCTCCGAGTCGACGATGTCGCGGCCTACTACCGCAAAGCGGTCGCCGCGGGCGCCGAGGTTCTGAAGGACCTGCGCGAAGAGCCTTGGGGAATGCGCGAGTTTGGGCTGCGCTCCCCTGACGGCCACCGGTTCATGGTCGGCCAGCGGGCCTCGGCGTGACGGGATCTCGCGGCTGACGATTGCGGTCGGCCCGCCGACCGTCTCGAACTGGGCGAGCTTCCGGCGGCGCCTCGACTGTCGCTCGCCAGCCCGCAGTTCCTTCGCAACCTTTCCAAGTTTCCGTGCGCAGCAACGACCTGCTTTGACGCTGCGCCGCGCATCCTGGAAGCCGCGCCAAAGCACCTGCAACGCGCGGTGAGCACGACCAAGCCGCCGAGGTCCGGCCCCGAGGCGGCGTGGGCGTCGCGGCGGTTGCGGAATCCGCGCAAACCGCGTCTCTTGACGAGCCGCGGTGGAGTTGCGTTGCAACACGAATGCGGGTCTTGCCGCTGCGGTGATAGTCAGCCAAACCTGACTACTGACCGCGCCTCAGACGGTGGCGGCGGGGTCGTACGCTTTGCCGGGAACTCCGCCGATCGCCAAAAGCCGGACGCCATTAGGGCCTGGCAGGACCTTGCGTCGCGCTGTAGGCCCGACCCGGATGAGGTGACCGGCGTCCACCGGGTACCGGTGGCCTTCGACCTCGACGTCGGCCGAACCGCGCAGCGCGATATAGACCTCCTCCTGCCCGAGCTGGTGGGCGGGCGGATTCCCGGGTCCCTCCAAGAATGGTCGTGCTCCGGGTAGGCGGTGGTTTTCGGTGGCATATCGATGATCGACATCCCGAACGGTGTTACGCCCAACTCGGCTCCAACACGGCGAAACGTGAACCCCTCACTCGACTCGCTCGCAGACCGCCTGCTGGACGGTTCAATGGCTCGACTGTCCGACCGACGTTTGATTGACGGCAGCTCCCACGCCTGAGATGCTCCGCGCGCATTAGTCGAATCGGGCCGCCCACCGCTTGGCGCTCGGGGATCGCCGAGCGGATCATCGAGTCTGCGCTGGCCTGTGCAGCGAATGTTCGCAATCCCAATCTGAGGCGCGCGCAGGCAGCGTTTGGTCTCATCTGGACTGGCGAGTGGGCAGCGACCGTAGCGGTCGGAGTAATCGCCTTTCGCCATGGCGGGGCGGTTGCCGTCGGTCTGGTTGCGGTCGCTCGGATGGCTCCGGCAGCACTCCTCGCCCCATTCGCAGCGACGATCGCGGATCGCGCACCCCGCGACCGGGTCTTGGCCAGCATTGGCCTTGCGCGCGCCGCGACACTCGGGGCGGCGGGGGCCATCAGCGCAGCAGGCGGTCCGTTGCTGTTCGTCTATCTAGCGGTCATTGCCGCGACCGTGGCCCAGACGCTGTTTCGGCCGACGCATTCAGCGCTGCTGCCCACGCTCTGCGCGACACCAATCGAACTCACGAGCGCGAACGTGGTGCGAGGCCTGCTCGACTCGACCGCGACGCTGGTCGGACCCCTCACGGCCGCATTGCTCCTGCGGGTCAGCGTGCCGGCGGCGGTCCTGTTCGCCGCCGCCGGCGCGTCGCTACTCGCGGCGCTGCTGATCGTCGAGGTCCGCTACGAAGCCCCGCCTCGATTGAGCGAGCGAGGAGCCGAGGCATGGACCGTCCAGACGATCGAGGGGATCAGGGCGATCGCCGCGGACCGCGCGCTGACCGTGTTGACGGCGCTGACCACGCTGCAGACCTTCGTTCGCGGCGCCCTGACCGTCTTCTCCGTTGCCGTGGCAATCCAGCTGCTGCACGGGGGCAATGCGGGCGTGGGGATTCTCACAGCGGCGGTCGGCGTCGGCGCAGTCGTCGGTTCGGTATCGGCCGCGCTGCTCATCGGTCGAGGTGGTCTGGCCCGCTGGTTCGGCATCGGCGTCGGGGCATGGGGGGCGCCACTGATCGTGATCGGACTCGGCAGCCGGTGGTGGTCGACGGTCGTGATGCTCGCGCTCGTGGGCGTTGGCAATGCGCTTGTCGATGTCGGCGTCTTCACGCTGTTCGCACGGCTGGTCGATGACGCCGTCCTCGGCCGCGCGTTCGCCGCCTTCGAAGGCATCATCACGCTCGGCGTGGCCGTGGGCGCGCTCGTCGCGCCGGCGCTGATCAGCGCTGTGGGCATCCGTGTCGCGCTCGTCATCATCGGCGTCGTGGCCCCAACCGTCGTCGCATGCTGCTGGGTCTCCCTGCGCGGAATCGATGCCCGGGTTGGTGTCCGCGACGCTGATGTCTCCCTGCTGCAGCGGATCCCGATGATGCGCATCCTCCCGGAGGCGACGATCGAGCAGCTCGCGGCACGCCTCACGCGGACCGAGCTACCCACGAGCGCGTTCGTGTTCCGGCAGGGGGACGAAGGAAACGAGTTCTACGTCATCGAGACAGGGCAGGCGGAGGTCTTGCGCGACGGTCGACGCGTTCACATGCTCGAACCGGGTGACTGCTTCGGGGAGATTGCTTTGATTCGCAGGTGCCGACGCACCGCAGCCGTAAAGGCTGCGACGCCGCTCACGGTGCGCGGACTCAACGCAGTCGCGTTCGTCGCCGCGATGACCGGCTATTCGCGCAGCACGCAGGCAGTCGAGAAGGTCATCGCCGAACGCCTGCCTCAGACCCACGAAGCCGAGTCCCGCCCGGGGTAGCGTTACGCTGGTGTCAGTTTCACCGCGGCAAGGGCACGTGAACCCCTTCAATGCCTCCTGAGCGGAGAATATGATTCGCACGGTGGCGATTGGGGCGATGCCATGACTTGTCCGTTCTGTAGCTCGGAGAACAAGCCCGGGTCAAGCTTCTGCTGGGCGTGCGGTTCGCCGCTCGTTTCCCGGTGTCCGTCGTGCGGCGAAGAGACCGGACTGACGCACCGCTTCTGCACCAGGTGCGGGACGGCGCTCACGGTCGGGGACGTCCGCGCGGCGGCAGCCACGCCCGCGGGGCCCGAGATGCGGCTCGTGTCGGTGGTGTTCGTGGACCTGGTCGGATTCACCATGCTGTCGGAGGAGCGTGCGGCCGAGGATCTCAGCGAGCTTCTCGACCGCTACAGCGCCCTCGCCCGGACCGTGGTGGAGCGCTACGGGGGAGTGGTCGACAAATTCATTGGGGATGCCGTGATGGCGGTGTGGGGCGCGCGGCGGGCGCGGGAGGACGACGCCGAGCGGGCGGTCCGCGCCGCGCTGGAGATCATCAACGCCGTAGCGGCTTGGGCCGAGGAGGTCCGGGCTCCTGGGTTGAGCGCGCATGCGGGGGTGGCGACCGGGCGGGTCGCGGCGATGGACAGTGAGGCGACCGTCGTGGGCGATCGGGTCAACACGGCTTCGCGGCTGCAGGCGATCGCGCCGTCGGGAGCAGTCTTCGTCGATGAGGTGACACGGCAGGCCGCGGCGGCGGCGATCCTGTTCGAGGACTCGGGTGATCATGCGCTGAAAGGCAAAGCGGCGCCCGTGCGCGTGTGGCGAGCGACCCGGGTGGTAGCCGATGTGGGCGGCCGAGATCGCGAGCAGCTGCTCGAAGTGCCGTTCGTGGGGCGTGGAGCCGAGCTGCGGTTGATGAAGGAGGCACTCCACACGACGGTGGAGCGGCGAGCGGCGCAACTGCTGGCAGTCCTCGGCGAGGCCGGCGTGGGCAAGTCCCGGCTGCGCCGGGAGCTCGCCCGTTACGTCGATGGGTTGGCGGATCCGTTCTTGTGGCACCAGGGCCGGTGTCTCTCGCACGGAGACGGCGTGGCCTTCTGGGCGTTGGCCGAGATGGTGCGCCAGAGGCTGGGGATCGCCGAGGACGCGCCGAGCGAGGTGGCGGTAGCCAGGCTCGAGGCAGGCCTGTTGGAGTGGGTGACCGATCCGGAGGAGCGGGCATTCATCTCGCCCCGACTCGGGGCCCTGCTCGGGATCGCACACCCAGGCTTGGACCGAGCGGAGCTGTTCGCGGGCTGGCGGCTGTTCATCGAGCGCCTGGCGGCCAACGGGCCGGTCGTCCTGGTGTTCGAGGACATGGAGTGGGCCGACGAGGGTCTACTGGAGTTCTTAGAGGAACTGCTTGACTGGTCGAGCCACGCGCCGATCTTCGTGCTCGTGCTCGCCCGGCCAGAGCTCGCGGAGCGCCGGGAAGGCTGGCCGGTCGGACGGCGGTCTGCGACGGTGCTGCCCCTGGAGCGGCTGGACGATCGAGACGTCCGCGCGTTGTTGGAGAATGCCGTAGCCGGGCTTTCCGCGCAGGCCGTCGAGCAGATCGTGGAGCGCGCGCAGGGCGTTCCCCTGTTCGCGATCGAGACCGTGCGGGCTCTGGCCGACCGCGGCGCGCTGTCCCGAGTGGACGGCCGGCTGATCGCCGCACAAGAGCTCGGTGAGCTCGAGGTCCCCGCCAGCCTGAACGCGCTGCTGGTCTCGCGCGTCGACGGTTTGGCGCCGACCGAGCGTGAGCTCGTGCGGGCCATGTCCGTGTTCGGCACCACGTTTTCAGGCCGGGCTGCGCTCGCGCTCAGCGCGATGCCCGAGGCGGACGTCGACGAGGCGTTACGGCAGCTCGTGCGCAAGCAGTTCCTGGAGGTTCGCAGCGATCCGTTCTCACCCGACCGTGGCCAGTACGCGTTCACGCACGGGCTGCTGCGCTCGGTCATTTACCAGATGCTCGCCCGCCGCGAGCGCAAGCAGCGCCATCTCGCCGCGGCGGCCTACCTCCAGCAGGCGTTCAGCGACGACGGCGACGAGATGGCGGAGCTGATCGCGACTCACTACCTGGACGCCTACCGCGCCGCGAGCAACGACGCCGACACCGACGTGCTCCGCGGGCGGACGCTCGACGCGCTGCGCCACGCCGCCCGGCGGGCCTCGACGATCGGCGCTTCCGAGGTCGCGCAGCGCGCCTTCGAGCAGGCCAGTGAGCTGGCCGAGGAGCCCGAGCGCGCCACGCTGATTCAGGCCGCGGGCGAGATGGCCGTCTACACCGGGCGCACCGAGGCGGCCATCCGCTTGCTCGATCTGGCCGCTGACGCGTACCGCCGCACGGGACGACCCCGCGAGGCGGCACGAACTGCCCATCCGACGGCAAGGGTGCTCATTCGGCTGGGGCGCCTCGACGAAGCGGCCGATCGCCTCACGGCCGCGCTGCGCGCGCTGCCTGCGCAGGCTGGGTTCGATCCCGACGTGGGGCGGCTGAACGCGCTCCTCGGTCGCGTCCTTTCGGTGGCCGGTGACCACGAGGGGGCCGCACCGCCGCTCGAGACCGCGCTCACGACCGCGCGGGCACTGGAGCTCCCCGACCTGCTCGGCGAGGCGCTCGTCCACAAGGGCGGCCTTTACTTGTTTGCCGGCCGCGGACCTGAAGCTGAGGCGCTGTATGCGGAGGCGCTCGCCGTCGCCCAACGCGAGGGCCTCGACGAGGTGCTCGGCCCCGCCCTGGCCAACCTGAGCAACGTTCGCATGCTCTGGGACCTCCCCGGCGCCCGCGAGCAGGCCGAGGAGGCGCTCGCCATCTATCGCCGCCGGGGCAACCGCCTGTACGAGGGCGAGTTGGCGGGCAACCTGATGACGCTGCATCTCTACGCCGGCCGGTGGGAGGAGCTCGAACGGCTGGCCAGGGAGCTGCTCGACCTGGACGACCGCCATCGCGGTGCCGAAGCAGGCCACTACCGACTGCTCCAGCTCCATGCTCTGCGCGGCGAAGCGGGCGCCGCTGCCGAGGCGCTCGACCTCATCGCCGCCTGGAGTGACACCGACGAGATGGAACTGGCGACGGAGTACGACGCTGCCGTGGTCGTCGCGCGGATGGCGCAGGGTCGAGCCGCGGAGGCACTCGAACACGCGCTCCGGACGCTCGAACACACATTGGAGACGGTCGGCGCAGCCAGCGACGGCGCTCGGGACGCCTATCCGCACGCCCTGCACGCCGCACTCGAACTGGGCCGCCTCGGGGACGCCGGCCGCCTCATCGGATTACTCGCCGAGCGTCCGGCTGACGAGGTGCCGCCATACCTGCAGGCGCAGCTCGCCCGGGGTCGGGGGTTGCTGGCCGCCGGTGCGGGCGAGGATGAGATGGTCGAGGCGGACCTCCGCAGCGCGATCGCGACGCTCGAGACGCTCGGGTACGAGTACTGGCTCGCCGTAGCGCGCATTGACCTGGCGGCATGGCTGATCGACCAGGATCGAGCTGCGGAGGCGCGGTCGCTGCTCGGGCCGGCGATCACGACCTTGGCGGCTCTGCGCGCCGCGCCCGCGCTCGCTCGCGCGCAGGCCCTGAGCCATGCGGTCCAGCCTGAACGATCGCGCTCGGCCGTCCGAACTAGATGACGGCCCGCAGCGGGGCGGCCACAGCGCTCAGGCGTGATCGGTCTGGACGATCAGGACGTTGCAGTTGGCCTTGTGGGAGACGCTGTTCGGCACGCTACCGAGGACGCGCCGCCCGCCGTGCATACCACGATTTCCCACCACGATCGTGCTCGCACCGACCTCTTTGGCCACGTTTAGAAGCGCGTCGGCCGGATCACCCCGCACGATGTGCGTCTTCGCCTGGGCACCCCCGAGGCGCACGGCTGCCTCGGCCTCCTGGATCAGCGCCTCGACATGCGAATCCGGCAGCGGCTGCCACACCTTGGCCGCGCCGGTTGGCGCGCCTGAGATCCTCGCGTTCATCGGCGTGAAGCCGGCGACGATGTGAACCTCGGCCTGTAGCGCTTTCGCCAGGCGTACCGCCTCTTGCACCGCCCGCTTGGCCGTCCCTGATCCGTCCGTTCCTACAACGATCGTCTCGCTCATGCTCTCCTCCTTGCGGCGCACCCTACTCGATCCGTCCGCAAGCGTGGACCGGCGCTGCGTCCTCGGGCCAGACAAACGCCCCGCCTGGGCGGAGCTTCTCGAAAGCCCTCTGTCGGACTCGAACCGTCGACCCCTTCCCCCCGCAAGCAGGAGGTCATGGGTTCGAATCCCGTTGGCTCCACTCAAGAAACCCTGGACCGGGTCGAGCTCGTCGATCCCCCCATGAGTCACATCGGCCGTTTTGAACGAGAGGCCGCGCTCATCCAGCGCTGCACGCAGGGCGTCTATCGCCGTCGGTCCCATGCCGTGCAGTTTCCTGAGGTCGAATTCGGAGACCTGGGTCAGCTGATCTAGTCGGGAGTACCCGGCACCCGAAGTGCCCGGCGTGCTGGCGCCGGTAGCTTCGGAAACCCAGCGTCGTCTTTGTTTCGCAATGGAGACCTCCGGGTCGCGCTCATCGTGTGTGGCGGGAGTTCAAGTCCTGAGACTGCGATCCAGAACCAGGCTCATCGGTCCCAGTGCTGCCAACGCCAGACCGCGGCGGGGCCCCGTGAAAAGCGAAATCGCCTCGCTCGGTTCACGATTCTCGCCAATCTTCCGCCTCGAGTGCCGTGCGCCCTGGGGCGGCGACCATCACGACCGCGTGCGGATCTTCATCCTGTATCGCCAGGAACCAAGCATCGATATCTCGCATTGGCCGCTGGTCACGCCTGTGAGCGACATCAAGACAGCGATGGCTAACGCCAAGAAGGCGGCGGGCGAGAAGAACGTGCTGGTTCACGGAGCGGCAATCGCGCGGCTCGCCCTTGCGGCTGGCGTCCTCGACGAGCTCGAGCTGCATGTCGTCCCGGTGCTCCTCGGCCAAGGGCGCCGTCTGTTTGACGGCCTCGCTCCCGGGCAGATCGAGCTGCAGCGCACCCGAATCCTTGAGGGAGAGGCCGGTGTCATCCATATGCACTACCGGGTCCACGCCGCGCTGGGGGCTGCGTCCGCTCACGATGACGTGCGCCCCTTCGGCGGCGAACGCGATCGCGATCGCGCGGCCGATGTTGCTGGTAGCTCCTGTAACGAGTGCGGTCTTGTGCTCGAGTCGCGTGCTCAAGGGATATCTCTGGTGGAGGGGGACACCGCGGTCAGTCTCGGCCGGCCGGATGTTGGTCTTCTGGCATAAGCGCGGTGATCGTGTCGACATCCTCGGGCGTGAGTCGGATCTCGGTCGAGGCGAGGTTTTCTTTGAGGTGAGCGATGCTCGTGGTCCCAGGGATGGGAAGCATCCGAGGCGAGCGGTGCAGCTGCCACGCGAGCGCGACCTGCTGCACGGTCGCTCCGGTCCGGGCGGCGATCGGGTCAAGCACGGCGCGGATGCGGGCCGAGTCATCACCGCCTGGGACGGCGGCGGGGTGCCAGGGTGAAAAGACAACCCCTGCGTCGTCGGCTGCGCTGCGCAGTGCCGCAGCGAGGCGGACGCCGACGTTGTAGTGCGCTGTGACTGCTGCGATCTCGGTGATTCGCCGAGCCGTGCGGAACTGCTCGGCGCTGACGTTGGAGAGTCCGATGTGCCGGATCAACCCGTCTGTGCGCATTTCTGCGAGCGTGCCGATCTGTTCCTCGAACGGTACGTCGGTGGCGGTCGGGGTGTGCAGGTAGTAGAGGTCGATGTGGTCGAGGCCGAGGCGGCGCATGCTCATGTACGCGGCCTGCTTGAGGTAGATGGGGTTGCCGACGGCGCTCATATCGCTGTACTTGGGTCCACCGCGGACGAACCCGCCCTTGGTGGCGATCACGAGGTTCGCGAGCGTCAGGTCCAGCAGTCGGCTCAGTGCTGCCCGCGATGCGAACGGAAGCGGCGACATGCTCGTCGCGCCGCCAAAGCAGGGCAGCCCCGCCCGCACGGACCTGGTCTCGCAAGTCGCCAAAGGTGCGCATCTCGACCGGGTTGACCGTCCGGCGCCGTGACAGGTCACCTCGACGGACCTGCTTCCCGCACGAGCAGCAGTCGGTGCTTGCTGGAGTCTGGCTAACGTCCGCTGCCGGAAAGGACGACGACCAGCAACGTGCTGTCGGTTGGCAAGACTTCTGCTCGCGTCCGAGAATCGGGAAGTCGGCGTGTCAGAGCCGGGCCTTGAGGCCGGGGTCGCCGTCATGGCTTTTGCGCCGCGAGCGCGGCCCGCGGTTGCCTCGCGGCCCGCGCGTCTTCTCGCATTTGTCAGGGGCGGGGGCCGCTATTCCGGGCGGGGGCGGGGATCCGGAACTCGCCGTTTGACCGGATCTTCCAGTGGTCGGTTGGGAAGTCCTGGGCGGAGAGGGTCCTGACGAGCTTGGTGCTGGCGTCCGTGGGATCGGGGCGCGGAAGCCCGCCGAGGAGGGTGATCGGGATCCACCGGGCGGCCAGCACCCGGCCGCCGGGGGCGAGCGTCGCCCGCAGGATCGCGCTGTCGTCGAGCACGCCGCCGCCGCCGAGCGTGTGGTAGCCGACGAAGTTGCCGAGCGAGTACGCGATCAGCCGGCCGCGGTAGCGCTCGACGCCGCGGATCACGTGCGGACCCGAGCCGAGCACGATCGAGGCGCCCGCGTCGATCACTGCGTGGGCGAACGCGCGAGCGTCGCCGCGGTTCTCGCCGAGGTAGAACTGCGTACCGTAAGGCGTGTGGAGCTGATCGGCGCCCTCGGCGCCGGCGTGGATGATCACGACCACGATCGCCGCGTGCCTGCGCGCGCGACGGACGAGCGCTCGCGCACCGGCAAGGTCGAGCAGGTTCGCGTCCAAGGCGTAGGGGGCGAAACCGAGGAACGCCACGCGGACCCCGTTCGCACGCAGGTAGGTGATCTCGCCCGGGAAGCCCGTGTGCGCGATCCCGGCACGATCGAGCGCGGCCACCGTCTGCGCGCGGCCTGCGGCGCCGAAGTCCATGGAGTGGTTGTTCGCCTGGTTGACGAGGTCAAAGCCAAGGTTGCGCAGCGCGAACGCGTAGCTCGGCGGTGCCTGGAAGGCAAAACACGCGCCGCTCGGTAGCGACGTGCACTTCGACACGCCCCCCGTCGACAGCGTCCCCTCGAGGTTGCCAAGCGTGAAGTCGGCGGCACGTAGGTCACGCGCGACCGACGCCAACGCCGGGTCCAGCCCGCCCGGCGGGAGCCCGCGCTCGGTGCTCATCGCCATGTCTCCGACCCACTCCAGCGTGACGGACCGCGGCGAATGCGACAGGCGGCGAACCGGTCGCCCCGACGCGCCCGCGACCAACGTCAACACCGCCACCAGCACAGCGAGCGCCATCAACGATCGCACACAGCTCATCATCGTCGATCAGACCGCCAGTATGAGTGCGGATCCCACAGCCGGGCCAAATCTCGGCCGGCGCTACGGTCAACGTCAATGGCCTTGACGCCAGGGGTAGCCAATCCGCTGGCCCGCCCCAGGCAGCCCCGCCAATAGAGCACTCAGCGACGGCGAACGTCACCTGACCCGCGGATCGTCGCCAAAGCAGCAGCGGAATCGGCGCCGGCCGGATCACAAGAGCACTCGTCGGGTCAACGACGTGGGTGCGCCCTCAGAACTGCGCGCTTGGGGTGCCCCGGCGGTCACCGTCTTCTCCTTCGCGTGCCAGCAGCAGTCTGGCCAGAGTGGTGCTCCTCATCCGAAGCGGCCACGGCACCAACGGGGGCGGTGCCCGTCGTTCGCATCGGCGTAGCAGGTGCCTTCCTATTGGCGACAGCGCGACGCTCGCGGAGGCGTCGGTGAACCTGTCTTGGTCGCGAGCGTCCAGGGGGTGTCGCGATGACCCGCCTTTGGTCGGGGTAGGGGTCGCTGGGCCGATTACCGACCGGAGGGCTCGGTTGTTGTTCAGTTTTCCGGCGCGGGTCATTATTCGCGTTTGAGAAACAGTGCCAGGCTCGGCACGGCAAACGAGATCAAATAGATCGGCCAGATCCTGCCTCCGTAGCAGCGGAAGCTGACGGCGTCGCCGTCGGCCGCGGCGAATGATTGGGCTCGACTCGTATAGCGGCCGGCGCGGACTTGGAGCGTGTGGTGTCCTGGCTCGATCGGTGCCTCGAACGTCCCATGGCGGTTGATCGAGCCGACGGTCGTGCCATCCAGTGTGATTCCGAACGGCGCGCGTCGGAGCTCCGCTATGGCACCTCCCCGCTTGATCGTGAGCGTTGCTGACACCGTTGCACTCGTCTCTTCACCGGTCTCTCGTCCTCTGCTGGCTGGTGCGCCGGTCGGCGCGGTGGTTCGGGTCACGTTCGCACTCCCGCGATCAGCCGTTCGCGGTCGAACATCGCCGCCACCGCTCGCCAGCCGAGCGCGTCGACGGCGAGGAGAGCGCCGGCGAGACCGACCGCGAGGCCGGTTGAGGGTGTGATCAGGTTGAATCCCATCAGCGCGACGATCGCGACCGGGGGCACGTGCGAACACGCTGAGCAGTTGGGCGACGCGAACTTCGGAAGAGCGGGCGGAGATCGCGATTCCGACCCAGATCGACCAGCCGGCGAGCAACGGCGTAAAAGCCACCTGAACCGGGATGTGCGAACCCGAAAAGATCGCGGACTCGATGGCCGGGTGAGCGAACACGGCCGCGATGGCGAGGAAGATCCCGAAGATCGTGTGGGCGCGCGATGCGGCTATCCGGAGTGCTGAAGATCGTCCTGCGCAGCATCGGGGCCGCCCTGGAGTTGCCCCGTTTTCGACGACACTTGAACGCTTCCGGTGGTAAGCCGGGGAAAGTGAGGTTCAGGTGCCCAGAACTCGGCCGCCGTATCCCGATGAGTTCCGCCGGGAGGCGATCCGTCTAGCCCGGCTCGGCGATAAGCCGCACAGCCGGCTCGCGAAGGATTTGGGGATCTCCGACGTCACGTTGCGTAACTGGCTCAAGGAGGAGAAGAGCTCGCGTGGTGAGCGCCCGGGCGGCCTCTCGAGCGATGAGCGCGAGGAGCTCAAGCGGCTGCGGGATGAGAACGCGACGTTGCGGATGGAGCGGGAGATTTTGCGAAAAGCGGCGGTCTTCTTCGCGAGGGAGGACGGCGGGCGGTAGGCGAGGTGTACTCGTTGATCGCCGCGGAGAAGACGAACTTTCCCGTCGCCGTGCTGTGCGGCGTGCTCGGCGTGAGCCGGACTGGCTTTCATAACTGGGAGCGCCGGGCGCCGTCGGATCGGGCGCTCTCAGACGCTTGGCTGACCGAGCAGATCAAGCGCATCCACGAGGGCAGCCGAGGCGTCTACGGGGCGCCCCGAATCCACGCCGAGCTCCGGATGGAGCACGGGATCCGGGTCGGGCGCAAGCGGGTCGCGCGGCTCATGAAAGCGGCCGGTATCTCTGGCATCAGGCCCCGCAAGCGCTACAAGACAACTATCCGGATCCCCGGGATCACACCCGCCACCGACCTGGTCGAGCGCCAGTTCCGGCCCGACCTGCCAAACGTGTTGTGGGTCGCGGAGATCACCTATCTGCGGACCGGAGAGGGGTGGCTGTATCTCGCCGCCGTCCAGGACGCCTACTCGCGGCAGATCGTCGGCTGGTCGATGGCCACCCACACCCGCGCGAGCCTGGTCGTCGACGCGCTGAAGATGGCGCTCGCGCGCCGGCGCCCGGACCCGGGGCTGATTCACCACTCCGACCAAGGCTCGCAAGGCGAATTCCACCGGTCGTCGCAACGCTTGAGCGAGGAGGGTTGCGATGGGCAGGCCAGCGGGGTGGATGAAGGAGTTGACGGGCAGGGCGCCGATGAAGTCGCCGGGAAAGCCGTCGCTGCGTCGGGATGTGGAGCGGTTGTTTTGGCGTGGGATCGCGGCGGGCTTGAGCAGTGAGGAAGCTGCGCTTGGTGTGGGTGTGTCTCAGGCGGCAGGCAGCCGCTGGTTTCGGGAGCGTGGTGGGATGCCAACGTTCATGCTTGCTTCAGTCTCGGGCCGGTATCTGTGTTTCGAGGAGCGGGAGGAGATCGCGCTGTTGAGGGCGCAGGGTGTCGGGGTTCGGGAGATCGCCCGGCGGGTCGGGCGATCGCCGTCGACGATCTCGCGGGAGCTGCGTCGCAACGCGGCCACTCGCGGTGGAAGGCTGGACTACCGTGCTTCGGTCGCGCAATGGAAGGCTGAGCTGATGGCCCGGCGCCCGAAGACCGCGAGACTCGCCGACGACGACCGGCTCCGCGAGTATGTGCAAGAGCGGCTCTGCGGCCAGGTTCGTCGACCGGACGGGAATGCGGTGCCGGGTCCTGCAGCGGCACCTTGGAAGGGCCGGAACAAGCCGCGACGCCAGGACCGCAGGTGGTCGGCTGCGCGGAGCCCGGAGCAGATTTCTAACCGGTTGAAGGTTGACTTCCCCGATGATGAGTCGATGCGGATCTCCCATGAGGCGATCTACCAGTCGCTCTACGTGCAGGGCCGCGGCGCGCTGCGCCGCGAGTTGACCGCGTGCCTGCGCACCGGGCGGGCGCTGCGAGTCCCGCGCAGCCGGACCCGGGGCGGGAAGCACTTCGTGACCGAGCAGGTACTCATCAGCGAGCGCCCGGCTGAGGCCGACGATCGTGCCGTTCCCGGACACTGGGAAGGTGACCTCATCCTCGGCCTGGGGAGCTCGGCCATCGGGACGCTGGTGGAGCGCACGACCCGGTTCACGATGCTGCTGCACCTCCCGCCGATGCCCGGCCACGGCGGGCCGAGGGTGAAGAACGGGCCGGCGCTCACCGGTCACGGCGCCATCGCGGTTCGTGACGCGATCACCACAGCGATCACGACGCTGCCCGCGCAGCTGCGCCGGTCGCTGACCTGGGACCAGGGCGCCGAGATGGCCCAGCACGCCCAGCTGCGGGTCGAGGCCGGGCTGCCGGTCTTCTTCTGTGATCCGCAGAGCCCGTGGCAGCGTGGCACCAACGAAAACACCAACGGGTTGCTGCGCCAGTACTTCCCCCGGGGAACCGACCTGGCCAGGCACACCGCCGACGATCTCGCCGCGGTCGCTGCGACGCTCAACGGCCGGCCACGCAAGACGCTCGGCTGGCGAACCCCCGCCGAGGCCCTCAACGAACACCTCACAACCGACACCGCCAGCCTGCCCAGATGCGCCGCTCACCCCGAGCGATCCCGCAAAGGTACGACCCCTTCGGGGTCGTCTCCGACCGACGGTACTAGACCTTCACACTGACACTGATAGACAATCATTTGAACTACTTAACACCAACGGTGTTGCGAGGACCGGTTGAGCCTAAGCAATACGTCAGTCTGGCGTTCGGACGCGCCGCCGGCGACGCCGGGATCGCGGTCTCGATGGGCTCCCGCGGAGACGCCTATGACAACGGCTTGGTGTCACATTGCACCTCCTGGGGTTGATGGGGCGGGTTCTCGTTTGGAGTGCCGCCAGCCGCGGCGGTTGACGAGCCTGGGGTCTCCGGGTGTGGGCGGCTGATAGAGCCAGTCGTTCTTGTCGTTGGCGCGGTGGGCGTTGAGCAGTCCGGCGCGCCGCCAGGTGTGGATCGTTTTCGGGAGCACACCGAGCCGTTCGGCGATCTGTTTCTGGGTGAGCAGGCCGCGGGCGAGCAGGCGCTCGCGGTGGCTGGGGAGGTTGTTGGTGTGACGCAGTTTGATGACCATGGTCCGGGTGAACGGCTTGTCGGTGCCGGAGCGCCGGCCGGCGTGGTTGAGCTTTGCGGCGATCTCGGCGTCAGTGTGCTCGTCGAGCAGCCGGTCGATTTCGGCGAGCGTGTCGGCCGGGGTCTGGCGGGCTTCCCACGCGTTGAGCGCCCGGGGGATGGCCAAGGTGGTGGTCTGGCCGCCGCGGAAGCGGACGTGCAGGTGGATCTGGTCGGTTCTGGTCAGGGTGACGTCGTCGATCAGCAGGCGGGCGATCCGCTTGCGCTCGCGCGGCGGGGTGGCGGGGTCTGCCCACAGCGCCGGGAAGTCTGAGGCGAGCCGGCGGATCTGCTGCTTGCGCTCGTCAGTGAGCGCGGCGTTGGCGGCGGTCGTCTGGCGCTCGTACTCGTCCTGGGCGGCTTGCAGCGCCCTGAGCGAGTCGTTCCAGTCGGCCTCGAGCGTGTCGGCGACGAGCCGGTTGTCAGGGTCCACGGCGAGGTATCGGCGGCGGGCGAGTTCGGCGTGCTGGCGGGCGCGCTCGACGTGGGTGCGCCTGAGCCGGTCGGCATCCTCGGCACGCGCTTCGAGCTCGGCCTGAACTCCGAGCGCGACTTCGAGCGCGAGCGGCGTGACGGTGTCGAGCAGCAGCTTGCCGATCGCCTGATCGACACCGGCCGCGCCGGGGATGACCAGGCAGCGCCCGGTCCCTCGTTGGATGCTGTCGCCGACGCACTGATAGTCGGGCACGCGGGTGCCGTTGCGTGCGTGATAGCGGACGGTCATCCGCCTGCCACAGCGTCCGCAGACAGCGAGGCCTTGCAACAGGGCGGAGCCCTCGCGGGCGGGCCCGGCGGCGCGGTCGGTGCCGTGCGCGGTCGCGTTGGCGGCCAGCGTCTTGAGGTTGTGCTCGTACTGCTCAAAGGTGATGTATCCAGGGTGGGCATCTTTGATCAGCGTCCACTGCTCGCGCGGCACGTGCCGCGTGGTCGTCTTGCCCTCGGCGGTCTTGCGGGTGCGGCGCTGGCCATACGCGAACGCGCCCGCATAGCGCGGGTTGTGCAGCGTGCGCAAAACGCGCCAGTGGGTCAACTGTGACCAAGTCAGCTCGCCCTTGCGCTCGCCGGAGCGGACCCGGGCGGGGAACAGCAGCCCCTCGCGGTTGAACGTCTGCACGACCGCGCGCGCCGATCCGGTCCGCTCGAAGGTGCAGAACAGGTGGCCGAGCGCCTGCTGCACGGCGGCGTCGGGGTCGAGCACGACCTTCCCGCTCGGGCCGGTCACCAGTCCGACCGGCAGCGGCATCGGCAGCTCGCCGCGGCGGGCCTTGGACAGGATCCCGCCCTGCAGCCGGGCGCGGATGAAGTGAAGCTCGGCCTCCGACATCGTGCCCTTCAGGCCCAGGAGGAGGCGGTCGTTGAAGTCGGCCGGGTCATACAGCCCGTCCTCGTCACAGATCAGCGTGCTGGCCAGCGCGCAGATCTCAAGCAGCCGGTGCCAGTCGGCGTTGTTGCGCGCCAGCCTGGAGACCTCCAGGCCGAGCACGATCCCGGCCTTGCCCAGGCCGACATCGGCGACCA
Source organism: uncultured Solirubrobacterales bacterium (assembly GCA_963834625.1). GTDB lineage: Bacteria > Actinomycetota > Thermoleophilia > Solirubrobacterales > Solirubrobacteraceae > Palsa-465. The sequence goes on from CAWICM010000005.1 coordinate 434,370, forward strand.
GCCGCTGGAATCCCTCCCGGCCCGAGGAGCTGGCGCCGGACTGGCCCTGGTCTGAGTCGATCACGACGATCTGCTCCTGGGGCCAGCCGAGCTGCACGGCGCGCTGCCTGAGCGCGTATTGGCGCTCACCGGACTCGGTGTTGTCCTTGACCTGGCGCAGTGTCGACTGGCGCACATACAGATACGCCGTGCGCGCCAGATGCTCGGCCGTGACCTTCTGGGCGATCGAAGTCGCGCTCACGATCGCTCACCCGGCCGCGACGCGCGCCAGCGCCATGCTGGCCAGCGCCCCGACCAGTTCCTCGTCAGACGCCACTGGCGGGAGTGCAGCCCGCGACGAGATCGCCGCGGCAGGCTTCGCCGGGGCGGTGCTGCTCCACGCACGCGACCACGCCACCACCCCACGACGCTCCAACACCGCCAGCCCCAGCCTGAACCCCGACGGGCCGCCCTTGAGCGCGTGCGAGCGCAGCTGCTCATAGCGCTCCACGTCGACGGCAACGGGCCCATCAGTCATCCTCGCTTTCATCAGCAGCCTCTGCCTCAGTCCGGTCGGCGCGAGCGAGCGCGCGCTCTACCGAACGCCGGTGCACCCTGACCCCGAAGCGCTCCGCGATCAGCTCGACCAGCGCCTGGGAGGAGAGCTTCGGATCGCCGGCAAGCCGCTCGCGCGCGAACACCACCACCTCGCCGGTCATCTTGTGCGCGCCCCTGGGCCCCGGGCGCGCCGGCACCAGCGCCGCCAGGCCGCCCTGATCGAGCGCCGCCTGCGCTGCATAGAACGAAGGGCGCGAGAACCCGAACGCCTCCGCCGCGCGGCTGACCGGCTCACCCTCCACCCGGGCCCGACGCACCATCTCGTACTTGACCTGCACCAGGTCGCGCGCGTCTAGAAACTCCGATGAGGCGAACGCCTCGTCGCTGACTGTCTCCGGCCGCGGGTTCAGGCTGCGCTCGGCCCGCAGCGCCCGCACCTTCGGATCCTCACCACCACGCCGCGCCATCAGATCACCTCGCAAATCTTTGTCAAGATAATTCTGTCGTATTGCCCGGACAGAAAAGCCTGCACCGAGATCGCAAGACGCCACGAATACAAGTCTCATCCTGGCGCGAGGACGGGACACAACAGTCGCTCCTCCACAGCGAGCGGCAAAATCCATCTGACATATGCGGCATAATCGCTTTTACACCCCGTGATCGCTGCCGACGGCGCCCAGTCCAACGAGCAGCTCCACCAACGCCACCAGATCCTCGACCCGAAACGGGCTGCGGCCCGCAGCCAACATCACGAACGGGTCCACGTCGGCGGCGTCCGTCCAGGCCCGCGGCAACGAACGACGCACGCCATCCTCATCGAAGAACAGCACCCGATCCTCGCCCCAGTTCTGGCGGGCCACGATGAACACGAACTCGCGGTCCCGCCACGGATGGAAAGGATGGGTTACCCGGACAGTTCGCTGCCCAGCGACACCATCAGGTGCAGTCGCAGGCGAAGTCGAACGCCGTCGCCGAGACGTTCTTCGCCACGCTCAAGAAGGAGCTCGTCAACCGCCGCAGCTGGCCCTCGCGCCTCGAGCTGCAGTCCGCCGTGTTCGAATACATCGAGGCGTTCTACAACCGCCAGCGCCGCCACTCCACCCTTGGGATGCTCTCCCCAATCGCCTACGAACAGCTACGACTCTCGCCGCTCGGTGGTTGAGATCACCCGCTCGAACAACAACAATCAACCCACACACCAGGTGTCACGCAAACCGGGGCAGGTCCACCCCCGCTCTGAGCCTGGGCAGCGCGATGGAAAGCGACAGCAGAACGTTCGAGGCGTGGCGAACGCCGGGTCGCGGGTTTGGAGGACGGTGCTCATCGTTGCCGATGGGTGGAGGTGCAAGCCGCAACGCCGCCGCTGGCTAGCGTGGACAGGCGGCAGGTCGATACCCGCGGGTAGTACGGCCCCATCGCAGCCGAGGCAGCGGACGGATCCGTCGCCTGGGTCATGGTCTGTGCCGCATGCGTAAAGCTGGGGCTGATGAGCTTGTTGCGCAATATCAGGAAGTACAGGCGTGGGGTCTGCGTGGTCGGCAGCGGAAGGAACGTGGCGCCGGGCACCCGGGAGATGGCGGCTTTCTGCGTCTCAGTTCCGATCACGTAGGCGTAGTCTCCGTCGACAAGCCGTGTCTGGTAGTCATCGCGACATCCATAGTCGGTCTGGCCGTTCGGGAGCGCGTTCGCGACAGTTGGGGAGCCTCTAGTCGCGAGGAAGATGCACATCGACCAATAGCGCATATCCACGCCCGCCTGCGGCCATGGCGAGGGCGCATTGCTCGGCGGGAACGTCGGCGCCTTGGCTGTCACGACCATGACATCGTCCGCGGGCGGGCGGATGATGTACGCATCCGCGTAAGCGGTGTCGGCGTCCGCCAGGCCAGCGACGTACTCCGCAGCGGGCATCCCGTAGAAGACGCCAGGGGCCGGAGGCGCCGTTGCATGGGAAGTGGAGGAAATGGGCGCCGTCGCGCCGCGCGCCTTCGGCGGGAGCGCTATCGGGCTGTGGGACCGGCATGTACGCAATGTGCGACTGGCCTGGCCGTGGGTGAGCGTGATCGTGGGGGGCGTCACGCCGGAGAAGTTCCCATTGGCTGGGAGGTAGACCCGGTAAATGAGGTAGCCGGGGTGCGCTCTGGAGGTGCCGGCCGGGAGGGGAAGGACATTCGCTTGGCCCGGCGTCGCGGTCGACTGGACCGTCACCTCGTACCGACCGCCGGGAGAGGCCCGGTGCTGCCAAGGATTCACACTCCCCGACTCGGGAGCGATCTGGTAGTCAGTCAACGACGAGCCCAGACCATCGCGGGTGACCGGTACCCCATATGGGGTGTAGACGCTCAGTGTGAAATAGCGGGCATCCGGATAGGCCCCGGAGAGAGTGATCCGCGTCGACGCTCCCGTCACAATGGGCTGGTCCCAGTAGTGCGCCATCGGATCGGGAACCCCCTTGTTGAACGTCTGAACGCCGACCACCGACGGCCACGCACACGACGGCTGCCCAAGTCGCGAAGCAGACACAGCACTCGTGCTCGACGACGAAGACCCGCAGGCCGCCAAGGCGACCACGCAGCCCACAGCCACGACGCCAATCCGCAGCGTACGGGCTGGCGGCCCCGATCGGCGCGGACACGCCTCGCCGCCGGCGCACTCGCACACGGTCGCCACACTCGGGTCGACCGCCGCCACTTCAGTAATGCCTCCCATCGCCGTCGCCAATGCTCCTCCTCCTGCCGTTTCCAGCCGGCGGAAAGATGACTCGTAAAGGCCCCCGGAACAAGACCGAATCGCTTACCGCATCATGTACCTTTCCTAACCGATGGGCATCTCCAGCAGGGAGTCGGCGGTGGTGGAGGCGGGTCCTGCGGCCGAGCTGCGCGAGCTGCAAGTCTTTCTCACCGTTGCCGAAGAGCTTCACTTCGGCCGTGCTGCCGAGCGGCTTCAGATCAATCGCTCTCGCGTTAGCCAAATCATCAAGACGCTGGAGTTGCGCGTCGGCGCCCAGCTGTTCGAGCGCACCAGCCGCCGGGTCCGACTCACCCCGATCGGCGAGCAGGTTCTGACCGAGGTAGCCGGCCCCTACCGAGAGCTCCGGGACGCGCTAGACCGCGCCCGGCAGCTCGCCAGCGGGGTAGCCGGCACCCTGCGGATCGGGATGTACGTGCCGATCAACAGCGGTCGGCACATGGCCAAGATCATTCGCGCGTTCACGGCCGGGCACACCGGATCTGGCGTGGAGCTGGTTGACACCGGCTTCCAGCGCGATGACCTCGAGTGGCTGAAAGCCGGCGATGTGGACATGCTCGCCACCCGGCTCCCGGCCACGGATCCCGACGTGATCGCGGGGCCGGTCCTCTCGCGCGAGCAGCGCGTGCTGGTGGTCTCCAAGGACGACCCGCTGGCCGCACAGGAGTCCGTGTGCCTCGAAGACTTTGCCGACCGGCTTGTGGCGGACACGCCGGCATTTCGCCGCGAGATGATGGACGCGTTTATCCCCCCCGTCGCCCCGTCAGGCCGACGGCTGCGGCGAGTCACGACGCGCTCTCCCGAGGACCTCCTGCTCCGGATCGCCATCGGCGAACAAGTCCACCCAACAGTCGCGTCCATGCTGGCCTACTTCAGCCATCCGGAGATCACCTCGGTTCCGATCTCAGACCTGCCGCCATCCGAGACCGCGCTCGTGTGGCTGAGCGCAACCCGCTCCACCACGATCCAGGCATTTGTGCGCGCGGCAGCGGACGTGCTCGCCGGTACCGAGTTGGCGTCGCACCCCCGCAACAAAGCAGAAACGGGCCGCGTCAACGCTGCGGTCGCCGGGATCACCTCGATCGAAGCTGTGACGTGAGGATTACAACCATCGAGGTTCGGCGCCCTTGTCGGCGTGCCATGCGGCTGAGCTGCGCGAACAGCGGACCTTTCCGATCCTGGCCAACCGCACGGAGCCGTGCCTGCTTCCACTGCGCGAGCACGAACCGGCGCGACACCGGAACTCGCTGCTGCAGCGGACGAAAACGAGGCGTCTCGCTCTCGCCGGGAGGGGCCGCCGCCAGGGCTGCTCCGTTTCGTCCAACTCGAGAACCAGGTCAGCGACGGCGTCCGCTATCGCTCGGGGAGGCGAAGCAATCGTCGCGCCGTGCCTTTGGCGGAGGTCCGGGGGGACAGATCCGGAGGGTCCTGCCTCATGTTCGCGATGGCAACCGTCGTGCGTGTAGGGGTTCAGCGAGCGCTGCAGGAGCGGCGAGTGCGGTGACGAGAGCCGCGGCCCGTCGCTTCTGGCCGGTGATTGCGAGATCACCGGACTTGAGCAACGATCTGGTACGGGCTCCGCTGATCACGGCTCGAAGGCCGGCTGTGCTGAGCGCGATGACGGTCGGGAGTGAGTTCGCGTCAGTGTGAGCGGCCGACTCGAAGTTCAGTTCGCCATCGGCGACGATGAGTCGAGCGGTGTCCTCACCGCATTGGATCTCGTACTCGCCGTCGAGCTCGGCCGGGAGCGTGGGTGCGTCGAGCAGCAGCGCCGTCAGTGCAGTCCGAGTCCGCACGTCCTCCGGGCTTGCAGGGGGCGGGAGTCGGGCCGCTCCCCACCGGGCGAGCTCGGCCAGCACGCTTCGGAGCGCGCGCCCGTCTTTGGTGAGGGCGTAGCTCCGCCGCCGTCCCCGGCCAATTCGCTCGATGATGCCGGCGTCTTCGAGGCTACGGAGCCGGGCGGTGAGGATATCGGTGCCGATCCCGGGGAGGCCGGCGGCCAGCTGCGTGAACGAGCGCGGACCGAGCACGAGCTCACGTACCACCAACAGGGCCCAGCGCTCGCCGACCGCGTCGAGCGCCGCCGCCATGGGACAGAACTGATCATAAGAGCGTGTCATCCCCAGCCTTCAAGGTTGACTTGGAAAGTCCAAGCACGATAGCTTAACTTGGAAAACCCAAGCCAGAGGAGGAGAAGTCCCGCCATGCCAGCCCGCTCGCCCGACGCCAGCCCTCCGGCCCCATCCGCCGCGGAGGTCGTGACCGAGTATCTCACCGCCTATCTCTCCGGAAACATCCCCAAAGCCAAATCGATGATCCGGGGCGACTTCTCCTTCCGCGCCCCTCTGATCGAGAACACCGCCACCAGCGACGTCTTCTTCGCCGGAGCAGACCGCAAAGCCGGCTACTTACGCGGTTTCACCATCCTGCGGCAATGGGAGGACGCCGACGAGGTCTCGACTCTTTACCAGATCGACGTCAACACCCCATCGGGCAACGCGTCAATGCTGATGCACGAATGGCACACAACAGCGTCAGGTCAGATCGTCTCCACCGTGATGCTGTTCGACACGGCCGCACCAGCCGCCCGACTCCTGCACGACGCACTCATGGCTCCGGACGCGTGAGCGGTCGCCACTACGCTTTCGCGGTGGCGGGTGACTCTCGTACGCACCGATTGGCGCCCAGCTCCGCGCGGAACGCAGGACATGCCGGGCCTGCTTTGCCACGCCGAGCGAGAGCCAGCTGGACGGCTGATCTGGTGCCCGCTTCGGACGAGGACCAAGCGTCTGGCCGGCGGTAACGAGACTTCTGCTCGCCGCCGAGAACTCGGTAGCCGGGTCCGCACCGCTCATCGCCAACGCCCTGAGCGGTCACGCTCGGCGAGCGCCTCGGCGCCAAGGCGAAAGTACGCGTCCACCAGCGTAGGAAGACGAACCAGTCGTTAGCGCGGACGTCCACTGCCTCCTGTCCGGGAGCGGCAGTCTCGGACGTGGATTCACGCTCGGCGAACTCTGTCTGCCTTTAGGCCGACGCAGATGTGTGGTGAATCCGTGGCGAGTGCACCTATTCGCGCAACGTGAACCGCGTGTTGCGGCCTATGGCGGCGGCGTAGTCCTTTCGCCACATCCTGACTGACCACATGTCAGCGGCATCCGACAGGGCCGCGGATGTCACGGTCCTGCTTGAGCCGATCCGGGCCGGAGCCGATGACTGGCCGTTACCCGAGTCCGGTCGCGAGCGCTTTACGGTGTGTGGACGCTGTGAAGGTCGATTACTTCTTGCGTGATCTCAAATGGAATGTTGGGCTTCACGTTTGCGTCGAACCAGGTGTCGTGCTGCTTCTGTGTCTCCCACGCCTCGGGAACGACAAACCCTTCGGCGTCTTCATATGTAACGTGGACCAGGAAGCCCGGCTGCTTCCTTCAGCTCCTCGATCAGCGGCGGCGCGGACTCGTCGTACTGCGCAGCGCTCATAGCGGAACGGTGTCGAAGCAGGACGGGCATTGTGATCCTCCTTGTAGAGACCTCGACCGTTGGGTCGTAAGCCGATGCGCCCGTCGCGAAACCACGGCGGCATTATTCGTACGAGCGCGGACCTGACGCACCGCTGCGACGGCCGCACCTACCCCTACACCGCGCTAGGTCGAGCAAGGGAGTTTCTTTCTTGGGGCGGCACAGCCACAGCCAACGCTGTGCTAACGCGTGAACACGGCGCTCTCCCAGGATCGCGGCTCGCTTCCAGGGCCATCGAGATGGAGCAGCGATACCGCCGTGGCCGCTTCAGGCGTGATCCAACAGCGCACCCTGGAGGGCCGGCGTGGCTCCTTTGATGCGCCAGCGGTCGCCCGAGCTCACGATCGCTGATAGGACAAGCTTGGGTTGCCTCGACCGCCGCCGGGAGAGGGCCTCGATTGCTTGCCCTGGTCAGAGGGCCGACGAAAGACCAGCCCCTCCCGACGGTGGTGAGGTGCCGCGAGCGGCGACAGGACGTAGCCCCTGGTGAGGGCCTTATCTATCAGCACCCGCAACGGTACCTCCGGGTCGGGGCGCTGTCGAATGGTCCGATGATGGGGAGGTAAGCGATGGGCAATTGCGCCGGGGATCGACTGGTCCTCGGAGAAGCACGACGTGCTGATCGAGGATCCGGCCGGCGAGGAGTTACTGGCGGCGACGTTCACGCACGTGAGGACGGCGTGAGCGCGTTGTGCGGAGTGCTGGCGTGCTTCGACGTCGAGGTCGTGGCGATCGAGCGGCCGGAGGGGCTGCTCGTCGACCGGCTGTTGGAGGCAGGTGTGCGGGTCCTGGCGCTGCATCCCAACTCGGCGTTTCGCCTGTGATCGCATTGGCGACGGAGTAGGCGCCGGCGGTCGTTCGTCGGCCGGTCAGCCCTGGGCAGGAAGGGCGCAAGCTCGGGGCGTCCCCGGAGTTACGCGAGGTTTGACAGAGAGAACTCCCCTTACGGACCGAGCGCTGCTTTCGTTTAGATCCGCTGCGAGCGATGCGTCGACGAGGCAGCCCCGCCCGTCGACGCATCAGCCCACACGCCCCCTACTGAGTCCTTCTCACGCCCCCTACCACCGGTATCGGCAATTCGTCCAGAAACCTTGAGTAAGAATTATGAGATTTGGTGCAGGCGCCGAAAGGGCCGATTTCAGGGCGCCGGCGCGATCGCCAACACCAGCTCACAGGCCTCGCTTGCCGCCGGTCGAAACGGAAAGATCCCGACGTCGACGCTTTCGCAAACGGGGGTTGGTACGAGGCGGCCGCTCGCACGTCGCCGTCGCCCCGCACGGCCCGGGCTGGTCACCACTCGGAAGCTCCTGCATGGTTGCCAGCTGGGGGTGTCGTCGGCGTTGACCAGCGTTCTGCTCCGCGCGACGAGTGCGCCACTGCGGATCGCATTCGTCCCCGACGGACCGGCGCTGCATCGGCGACAATCGAGCGGCCCGGCTCCGCAGTCGTGCCACCGCGCCGGAGTATTGAATCGGGTTCCGAGCTCAGTCTGGCACGACGATCGAGGTGGCGATGACGACGCCGACGACCGGCGCGGTTGTGAGAGTCACCGGCCTTGCGTGCGTGCGTAGCGTACGAGGCTACGCAGAAGCCAGAGGTCGAGTGCGAGGAACGGAAGGAACACGAGTCCCCACCAGTAGCCCTTCACACAGAGGAAGACGGTGACGAAGAGGATCCACGGCGCGAGAAGGGCGCGCACGACGATCGCCTGTTTGACGTGCTTGCGCGCCCAGGGGTCGACCCAGCCGCCGCGTGGTTCGTCTGCCGTCATTTCCGACCAACCATCCTACGCCGCAGTGCCAACGGCTCAAGCGGCACCGGATCAGGCGGTCGCCTGCCGTTAGCAGCTGCGTCATCCTTCAGCCGCATCGTCCTTCGCCAGCATGTCGATCAGCCGCACAAGCGCTTCCGTCGAGGCCGACTCTCGGCGTGTGCGATTCCTTTGGCGACCATCCAGCACTCCGACGGCGCCGGCACCAGCTTTCGTAATGCCACATTTCCGATCACGCGGCGAAGTCGACGGCACTATCGCATTCGCACCTCGCGCTCTCGGGACCCGGCCATCGCTTAGGCGACATCTCGATCACGCCGATCGTCACGCCCCGGAGTCGCGCGCGTGATTGCTTTCGCGTCGGCCGGGGCACCGGCCGCGCTATAGCAATGCCACGAACGCGATCATGCGGCTCGAGCCGCCGTGGCGATCGCTGTGACGCTCATCCCCGCTCGCGGCGTCCCATCGCAATCGCGACGTTCCCCTGGTTCGGCGGTTTTCGGCCCGCCCAATAGTCGGGCGACCAAATGCAACTTCACGACGACGGGGTGCTAGCCAGAGGCGAGCGAGCAGACGCTCGGCCATCGGTTTGATCCATCGTGTAGCGGGACGAGGGTTCTCGTGGTCGCGCTCGAACTAACATCGCTGCGTAACACCATTTCGGTGGCCGCTTCCGACGACCACGAACTGGGCGGCACCAAGGCGACCCTCGCCCTACGGGCATTGACGCCCCGGCTCGGGTCGCGTCCTTATTGAGCTACACGCGAGAGGTGCACCATGCCCGACTTTGTCCAGACCGAGATCAAGGCGATCGACGACCAGCTTCGCATTCTTAAGGACGAGGCATCGCGCCTTGAGGCGGCACGCGCTGCGCTGACCGGCGGACCGCGCCGGCGCGGACAACTGGCCACAAACAGAGCCGCACGGACGTCCGCGCGTCCGGCGAGCCGGCGGAACGGTCGCGCAGCCGCCCCGCCGCCCCGCCGCGGCGCTCACACGCGTACCAACCAGACACTCGAGCTCGTTCGCGAACGACCCGGCATCACCATTCCCGAGATCGCCAAGGCCATGAAGATCGAGCCCAACTACCTCTACCGCGTGCTCCCGCGGCTGGCCTCAAACGGTCAAGTCAAGCGCGACGGCCAGGGGTGGCATCCGTCCTCATCGACCTCCACCACCGCGCAGCCCGTGGGCAACCTTCGTCGACGCAAGCAGACCCGCGCCACCAAGTCCCAGCCGGCGGCCACCGCAACTCGCGCCAAGAGGCCTCAGCGAACCGCAGCATCGACACCGGCGACCAACGGCCGCTCCACCCGCGGCGCGACCAAGGCGTCGGTACTCGCCGCCCTCGCGGGAGGTGACCCGATGACCGCCAGCCAGGTCGCCACCAAGGCCGGGCTCGCGCGGCCGACAGTCTCGACCACGCTGTCCAAGCTGACCAAGGCCGGCGAGGTCCAAAAGGCCGAGCGTGGCTACCGCCTGAGCTCCACCGCCTAGACGCCCCGAGACACCCAGAACTCAGCGAGTCCACCAACCATTCTCCTGTGAGCCTCGCCACTGGCTGGCCCGCGACCGCGGATCCCTACCGAGTGGGCGCGTCGGCGCGCGCTCCACGATCGGCGCTGTGTGGTCGTTTGGGTGACTGCGGTTGTCCGGGAGCGGTAGCGGGCGCCGGCGGCGCGGCTGCTGCTCTCATGCGTGCAACATTCGAGCGCCTGGATAGCACTGAGCTTGGCCGTGGAGCGCTCGCGGGCGTCGTGCTCGCTTATCCGCGCAAACCGGACTACCGCCGACCGCATGGCAAATCGGCCGGGGCGGACCGAAGCGGCCTCGTCGCTCGCGCAAAGCGGGGCCGCGCTGGGGCGCCGCTCGAATGCTCGTGCTGATGTCGAAGCAGGTCTTCGAAAGGGACCCCGATGTTCTCGCCGGCCCGGCGGGAATTTTTAGCGGATGCCTACGCGTTGGGCCTGGCCTGGAGAATTGGGCCTTGCGGGGTGTATTGCCGACCGGCGCCAGATCGGCACGGCGGCTACGGCGCCCGCGAGGGATGCGATGACCAGCGAGGTGGCGCAGCCCCAGGCCGGCGGTTTGGTGGCCATCACGAACATCACCCCGAGCATTAGCATCCACTCCATCGCTCTGGCCGTCCAGGCGAGCGGGTCGCGCATCAGGCGGCGCGCCCGCTCGGAGAGGTCGTGACTTTGCAGCTCGTTCTTGAGTGCGCGTCCGCGGCTTGCTTCCACCCCGGAGCCGAGCAGGATGATCATCGCCAGACCGACCAGCCCGGCGACGATCCACGGTGTCGACCAGCTCCAGGCGCTTTGGGTCATGTAGGCACCGCTGGCGAGGAGGCCCAGGGTGGCGGGGGCGAATATGCGGACGACCTTTTCGATCATCGTTCCCCACCGGGTGACTTCGGCCGGGCTTGTGGCGGCGCGCAGGCGTAGTGCGGCGTAGCCGGAAAGAGCTGCGGCCGCACCCGCTGCGACCAGTGAGACGAGATGAAAGAACAGAGCGATCGAGTAGCCGTAGCTGTTCATAGCGGTTCTCCTTCCTGTTGCACGGTTTCCGTATGGGGTGGGCGCAGCTCCGGCGGGCCGGAGCTGCGCCCCGCGACGACACGGTGGGTCAGGTGACCTTCGGGTGGGTTCTAGGCGGATCAGGTCGGCTGAAGCGCTCCGCCCGCGGCGGCGGGAACGGCTGCGGGATCGGCGCCGGCGTTCTCGTCGGTGCGGGCTGCCTTTGAGTGTTGGTGGCTGTCGCGTGAGGAGATCAGCACGGCGGCGAGGATCGCTCCGGCGACGGCGAGGCCGGCGCCGACGAGGAACGCCCGGTCAAAGCCTTTGGTCATCGCCACGGCCGTGCTGTGGATGCCGGCGTGGATCAGGCTTTGGGTGCGGCTGTTGGCGATGGTGGCGAGGATCGCGAGCCCGAGCGCGCCGCCGACCTGTTGGGAGGTGTTGATCAGTCCGGAGGCCAGGCCCGCTTCGTGTGGCTTGGTTCCGGTGACGGCGGCGATCGTTACGGGCACGAACGCCAGTCCGAACCCGACGGCGGCCAGCAGCGACGGGCCGAGGACGTCGGTGGTGAACGAGCCGCCTGTCGCGGGCACCTGTGAGAACCACAGCAGGCCGCCGGCGACCAGCAGCAGGCCGGCGATCAGGGGTGCTTTGAAGCCGACGCGGGTGACCAGCTGGGAGGCACCGCCGGCCGAGAGGATGATCCCTACCGCCAGCGGGAGGTAGGCGATCCCGGTCTTGATCGGCGAGTAGCCGAGCACGTCCTGCAGGTACAGGGAGATGAAGAAGAACATCGAGAACAGCGACATGCCGATCAGCAGCCCGACGATGTTGGCGCCGCGCAGGGTCCGCAGCCGGAAGATCCCAAACGGCATCAGTGGATCGCGCTGGCGGCGCTCGATCGCCACAAACGCGATCAGCAGCACCACGGCCGCGGCCAGGCAGACGATCGTCCGGGTCGCTCCCCAGCCGACGTTGACCGCGTCGACGACGGCGTAGACGAGCAGCGCCAGCCCGCCGGTGACGGCCACCGCCCCGGGGATGTCGAAGGAGTTGCCGGCCTGTTCGCGGCGGCTCTCACCGAGGATCCGTGGCGCGAGCGCGGCGCAGACGATTCCGATCGGGACGTTGACGAACAGCACCCAGCGCCAGCTCAGCCCGCTGGTGAGGATTCCGCCGAGCAGCACCCCGGCGGCGCCGCCGGCACCGGCGACCGCGCCCCAGATGCCGAGCGCGCGGTTGCGCTCGGCCCCGTCGGCGAACGTGGTGGTGATGATCGACAGCGCGGCGGGGGAGACGATCGCGGCACCGAGGCCCTGGAGTGCGCGGGCGGCGATCAGCCACGTCTCGGACTGCGCCAGGCCGCCGGCCAGCGAGGCGAGTGAGAACACCACCAGGCCGAGCATGAACATCCGCCGTCGCCCGAGCAGGTCGGCCATCCGTCCGCCCAGCAGCAGAAAGCCGCCGAACGTCAGCGTGTAGGCGTTGATGACCCAGGTGAGGTCGTCGCGGGAGAAGTGCAGGTGCGCGCCGATCGATGGCAGCGCGACGTTGACGATCGACGCGTCGATCACGATCACGAACTGCACCATCGCCAGCAGCACGAGCGCGAGATTCTTGGTGCGGGGGGTGGGCGTGGTCACAGGCTCATCCCCAGCATCCGGCCCAGGCCCGACAGCGACGCGAACGCAAAACGCTGCAGGCGCGAGGTGCGGATCGCGGTCGGGTGGGCTCGAAACAGCATCGCTGCGTAGATCGCTTGACGCGGACTGTGAGGTGTTCCAGCACCCATCCTCCCGGTTGAGGTCAGCGACGCCATGTCGCGAAAGAACCCCTCGTTGTCGAGGGCGGGGCGGTGGCGATTGATGAACCTGACCGGCTCATCGTGCGTGTTTCGCAGGGTGTGCCGGTGGCCGGGAGGCGCTGCGGCGCGCTCTCCCGGACCGTAGGTACGCCAGGTGCCGTCGAGCTTCACGTCAAGTCGGCCCTCGACGATCTCAAAGCTATCTTCAGCATTGTCGTGCACGTGCACCGGGGGGCTGGGGCTGTGGGGACCAAGCCAGCTATTTGCCTCGAGAACTGCGCCATCGGTGTCCTCGCCGTTGCGCACGATCTCCCAGCACATGTCCTGGCCCGGGCGAAAGTCGAGGCGCCGTATCGTGGTAGGGCGGTTTGCGGGGTCAAGGGAAGCAGTAGTCACAGGGGGCTCCATTCGGTCATTGGTTCTTTGTTGGTTGTGCCCGGTCTGAACGGGGGTCGTCGTCGACGATCAGGGTTCGTGTGCGCATCGTTTCCTCCTCGGGTTGATGTAGTGAGACCTTCACGTGCTGCTCATCGTCGTCGTCGTCCGGATGAGCCCGCATCGCATCGTTCAGATGATTTGGGCCCGTAGCTCGGTGACCGTGTGCCGCGTTCTCGCTCGCTGCGGCCTGCTCCTGGTCACGCGCGGGGAGGTACGCCGCGAAGCGCGCGCGCTCTCATCCTTCGCGGCCTACATTGCGGCGCTTGACCAGCAGCAGACGGCGGCCGCGATGTACGCCGAATAGATCAGCGAGCTCGAGCGATGGCTGCCCGACTCGGACCCGGATCGAGGGTCTGAGCCCCGCGCGAGGGCCGGCTGACGGCGACCCGGGTCAGCGCTTGAGCGAGGAGGGCGAGAGCAGGCCGAGCTCGCGCGCTCGCTTCACCGCGTCTGCGCGGCTGTGCACGCCGAGCTTGGCGTACACGTTGCGCAAGTGGGTCCTGATCGTGTTCAGCGACACGAACAGCTCGGCCGCGATTTCCGGTGCCGGGAGGTTGGTCGGCAGGTAGCGCAGCACGCGCAGCTCGCTCTCGGAGAGGGGTTCCTGGAGCGGCGCGGCGTCCTGCGGGCGCGCTGCCGGCGTCCTTCCCGACAGCAGGTTCAGGATCTCGGCGATCAGCGAGGCGTGAGTGGTCCGAAGTCGCGCCTGGCGCTCGAGCAGCTCCGCGGTCGGGTAGAGCAGGAACGGAAGCAGCAGGCCGCCGGGCTCGGCGACGTCGAGCGCGCGCTCGAGCGCGCGCGACGCCGCTCCGGGATCGCGAAGCGCGTCGCGCGCGATCGCCTCCAGCAGCAACGCCTCGATTTCCCATGCTCGCTCTGGCGCGGTCCGCGAGCCTCAGGAACCACCGACGCCATGACCGGGGTCGAGTCCTCGAGGAGGGGCGCGAGGACGTCCACGGCGGCCTCGGGATCGTCGCGGGCTAATCTCAGAGCCGCGAGTACGGCCCGCATCTGGCTCGTTTCGCGAACCTCTTCGTCCATCTCCGCGAGGGCTCGCTCCACCTGTTCGGTCTCGCCCACGCGGACGAGCATCCGGAGCTTGAGCGCTTGCACGCGCGCCGTGAAGATGTGCGGCATGACAAGCAGCCTCTCCATCCGCTCGGCATCCCGATAGGCTGCCGCCGCCTCCGCGTGGCGGCCACGCGCGAACTCCAACAATCCCCGTGTCGCGTACAGCATCCGCCGCGGTCGGTTGGGTGTCGTGCCCGAGGACGCGTTCGGCCAGGTCCAGCCACGACTCTGCCTCTCGGAGCCGCCCGCGCCAGACCGTCGCCCGCCGAGCGCCACGTACGCGGCGCGGCCGCTGGTGCGGTCTCCTCCCAACCGTGCTTGCGGGCCAGCTCGATCGCCTGCATGGCGCGCTGCTCCACCGTCTCCAGAGAGCGGTGAAAGACGCTCAGGAGCGCCCGGTTTGCCAGCGCTTGGAGCTCGAGCATCGGTCTGGAGATCCGCCGGGCCTCTTCCAGCCCCTGCTCGAGGTGGCGCTCGGCGTCCTCCAGTCGACCGGCCCACATCTCGGCGATCCCGAGGTCGGTCAGCACTCTTGTGCGCACCTCCTCGCCGAGGCCAAATTCCGTGGCCTCGGTTGAGGCGAGCAGTCGCTGCGCCTCCTCGGCAACGGCCCGAAGGTCGTTGCGCGCCCGAGCGAGCGCCAGTCGCTGGATCCCAAGCGCGATCGTAAAGCGCCCGCGACGGTCTTCGAGCACCGACGCCGCCATCCCCGTCGCGCGCTCCAGGTACCACTCGGACTCATGCAAGGACCCCGCCGCCCGCTTGTCGCCCGCGGCGAGCACTGCCAGCTCGGGATCCGCTGCGACCACGTCGGCGGGAAACCCAGACAGAAGCTCGCGGCGGGTGGCGAGCCGCCCATCGAAGTACAACCCGAACCAGTTGTCCGCGAGCAGCCGCGCCGCCAAGCCCCAGTTCTCGGCCGCCTGCGCGTGGCGAATCGCCTCGACCGGATACCCGTGTTCGGCCCACCACTCGGCGGCGATCGTGTGCAGGCCGGGCACCTCCTGCGGGGCGGTCCGCCGCAGCTCCAGCGCGAGCAGGTCCCCAAACAGGTGGTGGTAGCGAAACCAGGTTCGCTCCGGATCCACAGCGACCACGAACGCGCCCGCGTCCTCGAGCCCGGCCAGAATCCCGTAGGAGCCCGAGCTCCCCGTCAGCCGGTCAGCGAGCGGTCCGCTGACCCGCTCCAGCAGCGAGGTTCGCAACAGCAGCTGCCTCACTTCCGCCGACTGGCGCTCGAGCACCTCCGCCAGCAGGTAGTCGGCCACCGCGCGCTCACGGCCCGAGAAGCTGACCGCGTAGCGCTCGGGATCCGGGTGGCGGGCGAGCGACAACGCCACCAGTCGCAGCCCCGCCGCCCAGCCTTCGGTCCTCGCGACCAGCGACTCGAGCGCGCCGTCGGACAGCCGCACCCCCGCCGCCTCCAGCAGCGCGCGCGACTCCTCGAGCGTGAAGCGAAGGTCCTCGCCCCGGATCTCGGTCAGCTCCCCCTCCACACGCAAGCGGTGCAGCCCGAGGCGCAGATCGCGGCGTGTCAACAGCACGAATCGCAGCTCAGGCGGCGCGGTCCCGAGCAGCAGCTCCATGTGGCGGATGGCCTCCTCGGCCTGGAGCTCGTGCAGGTCGTCGATCACCAGCCACAGCGGCTCCCGGAGCGAGCTCAGATCTTCGAGCAACCGTCCGACGACGTTCGCGCCGTCCAAATGAGGGGCGGCCGTCAGCTCCCGCACCCGCTCCGATCCGGCACCGGTCTGGCGCAGCGAGTCGAGAACGGAGAGCCAGAACACTTGCGGATCGTGCTCCCCACGCCCCACCGACACCCACGCCGCCCGATCACCCAGACCCTCCGCCGCGATCCAGGAGCGCAGCAGGAACGTCTTCCCGCTTCCCGCCGGCGCCGACACGTGGACCACCCGCTCGCGCCGCGCCCAGCAGCTCGAACAGGCCGGGCCGCGGGATCAACCACGCCCTCACACCGGAGTCGGCGTGTTCGACGGCTGCTCCCGAGTCGGCCACGACACACATGGTTGCACCCCGCTGGCGATCAACCCGACCGTCGGAATCATCCGAACGATGCGATGCGCGCTCATCCGCCAGACGGCGAACCTGATCGCATGTCAGCCAAGAAGAGAGCGACCGGCGGTCGCGAGCCGCGGCGCTACGAGATCCGCGTCCGCGGGCCGATCGGCCCGACGATGATGCAAGCGTTCCCGACGCTGGCCGCGGCGAGCCGCGGGCAGGACACGCTGCTGTGCGGCTCGCTCCCGGACCAGTCCGCCCTGTACGGCGTCATCCACCAGCTCGAGGCGCTCGGCCTAGAGCTGCTCGGAGATCCGCTGTCTGCCGACCGTCCCGCGAGTCGAGCGCTTGTGACAGGCGCTCGTAGCCAGCAAACGACGAGAAGAGAACGAGCGCTCATGAAGATCACGACAATCCCTAAAGGCACGACGCTACCGAATGGGGATATCCCAATGGCCCAGCCTGAAGACGCCGGCCCTCCTGTCCACATGGCCGCGTCGATCACCCCAGAGACCGCGCTCGAGCGCACGCTGCTCGCCGACCCCCGGCTGCAAGCCGGACTCGACTGGGGCGCGCCGCGCTTCGGCCACCCGGAAGGACGCGTCCGCGCGCACGTCGCCGCCATGCTCGCCGCGATCCCGAGCGACGACCCGCTCCGCAATGACCTGCGGTTCCTCGCCCTAGTACACGACTCCTTCAAATCAGAAGTCCAGCCCGACCAGCCATGGTCCGCTGAGAACGACCACGCAATGCTCGCTCGCCGCTTCGCAGCGCGCTACACGACCGACGAGCGGCTACTGACAACGTTGCAGCGGCACGACGAGCCGTACTGGATCTGGCAGAACTCGCAGGCGCCAGAGAAGGCACTGCGGCCGCTCCTGAAACAGCTACCAGACCTAGAGCTGTTCGCGCGCTTCGTCGAGCTCGACGCCGCCAACGAAGGCAAAGACCTCACCTTCCTGTGGTGGTTCCGCCGCGAGCTCGCAATCCAAGGACAGCTCCCGAAACAGCCCGCCAGCGGACCGGACGGCGAGACCGCCGACGTCGTCTACATGAAGGCCCTCGCCACCACACCCCCACAACAGCAGGCAGTCGCAAGCGCCGCCCAGGAACTCATCGCCGAGCAAAGCACCAGGATGCAGGCCGGAGGGGAGGTGCTCACCAGCGACGACGGACTACGCGTCGTGCTCTTGTGGCGCTGGCACGGATCGCGCCGCGAGCTACTCGACCGCGACGCAGACGTCGTGCAAGAAGCGCTCGCCGCCCACCCGATCTTCGCCGACACCCAGACAGCCGAAGCGCGGATCTTCCACACCGCCACCGGCACGTAATGAGCGCGATGCACACGACGCGAGCTTCATCTACGGCGCGATTCTGCCCGCCGATGGCGGCCGCGTCGCCATCTGAGCCTCGCCAATCCACCTCTCGACCGCAAAGGAAGGCATCAACATGATCTTGATCACCACCGCTGGCAAGGTTGGAGCAGAGGCAGCGCGCCTGCTCGCCGCTCAAGGCGAACCGGTCCGGGTCATCGCGCGCAACCCGGAGAAGGTCGCTGCGCTATCGCAAGCAGGCGTCGAGGTCGTTGAGGGCGACCTGGAGGCGCCGGCGAGCATCGATGCGGCGCTGCGGGACGTCTCGTCCGTGATCCTCGTGAGCCTCGCGATCCCGAACCAGGAGCTGAACGTCGTCACCAGCGCGGTCCGCGCTGACGTCGACCACGTCGTGAAGATCACCAGCAAGGCCTCCGCGGACTCGCCGATCGCCCGCAGGCGCGGTCAGACCGAAATCGAGGAGGGGATCATCGCCTCCGGGCTCGGCTACACGCTGCTGCGAAACAACGTTTATATGCAGAACTTCCTCATGCTCGCGCCCGCCATCGTCAAAACCAGCAGCTTCGGTGCCAACACCGGGGACGGCCGCGCCGGGCTGATCGACTCCCGAGACGTCGCTGCTGTCGCGGCACAGATCGCCACCAACCCTGCCCCGCACAAGGATAAGACCTACTGGCCCACCGGTCCCGAGTCACTCTCCTACGCAGACGCAGCAGCGATCCTGTCACAGGTGCTCGGCCGTCCAATCGACTTTCACCCGCTCAGCGACGAGGAGCAGACGCAGGCGATGGTCAGCGTCGGCGTTCCAGAGCACATCGCGGAGATGAACACCCAAGCACTCGCCCTCCTCGCCCAAGGCGACTCCGACTGGGTGACCGACGACGTATCCACAATCCTCGGACGGCCAGCACGAAGCTTCGAGCAGTTCTCCACCGATCACGCCGATGCGTTCTCATGAGGCTCAGCTGACTGCGGCGGCCCGATCTGGTAACGCTGCCAAACCTCCTCGGCGTCCCAGAGTAGGCAGCTACGGAAACCCGAGCAGCTCGGGTGTCCGGTGGGCGGCACGCGACGCTGCGCAACGCGTGCGGTCGTCAGCGGCGCCAGCAGACGCCGGACCACAGATGCAAGACTGCCGACGGCAACGGTAGCCGTACTGATTCTCCAGAAGCAGAAGCTCCTCGGCCACTCCGGCCGCGTCTTTCGAAAGCCCTGCTTCCACGAAGGCGGAGCAGTCTCGCGCCCCGTCGCTCGCAAGCCAGCCGCTGCCGCTCTCGGGGCGATCGGCTAGCGTCGCGCGCGGCTACAGCGTGGTCGTCTGCCTGGGCACGGGCAAACACCGCGCCGTGGAAGCAGAAGCCCATACCGTGCCGCAATTCTGTGCCCACTTGGACGACCAGCAGGAGCCGAGGCGTCCCAGCCGCTGGCTCCTCCAATCAGCGATTGCAGAAGTACCGCGCCAACACGAGAGCCGGACTCCGCCAACGTCTCGGCCTGGGTCTCGCAACTCGGCACGAGCGCGACCCCGGCGCCGGGCGGCCGACCGATCCGGCCGGCGCCCCCTCGCCGCGCAAAGCTGGTTAGCGGCCGTCCAGCTTGAAATGCTCGCAGGCGATGCGGGGCAGGCCAGCGTGAGCGGCCGCGGGCGGCTGAATCACGCCTGCAGGGTCATGAGGGGCCAGTCCAGTACGCCGTCTGGCCCCCGCGCCTCTCGCCGGACCTACCGCTACGTGCCGGACGTCGTTTGCCTGTGGGCCTGTCACGAGCTCGGCGGGCGGGACGCGGCTCCTGCTCAATTTCGAGGGGTCGCTCTAATGCGAGGGCGCTGAGCGATGTGACAGATGGGCCGGAACTCGGCAAGTAGTGAGTATGAACACGGCAATGGAGGTCCGGATGCGGGCTCGCCGGCATGGTTCGGCGCTGGCGGAGTTCGAGGAGGTCTATCGCGGCAATGTCTCTTCCGTGACGGCGTACTTTGCGCGGCGTTGCGTCGATCCGCAGGCGGTCGCCGACCTGACGTCTGAGACGATCGTGCGGGCGGCGGCCGGGTTTGGCGGTTTTGATCCCGGCCGGGGTTCTGTGCGCGCGTGGTTGTTCGGGATCGCCCGCAACGTGTACGCCGGGTATTGCGAGCAGATGTCGAATCGCAACGCGGCCGCTCGAAGCTTGGCGGGGCTGGCGGATCTCCCGGCGGACGAAGTCGACGAGCTGGCCGACAGGATCGACGCGCAGCGCGCCGGTCGACAACTGCTCGAGCGCTGTGCACAGCTGCCAGCGCTGGAGCGGGTGACGGTCGAGCTGGTAGATGTTGACGGCCTAACCCCGAAGGAGGCGGCGGCGGTGCTCGGCGTCCCCCGAGGGGTGTTGCGGATGCGGTTATCGAGGGCGCGGGCAAGACTGAGAAAGGAGCATCGGGTCAATGAGTAAGTTCGAGGATCACCTCTGGACGGAGTTCCTGCGCGAGCACGGGGACGCCATGGCGCGCCTGAGCCGGTCGACAGCCAGGCACGCCCATCGCGGGCTGCGGCTGGTAGCGGGCACCGGCCTCGGCCTGGCCGGGGTCGGCGCCGTGGTAGCGCTCGTGCTTAGTGCAACGAGCACCGCACCGGCGTTCGCTGTCACCCGCAACCACGACGGCACGGTCACCATCTCGATCAAACGGTCCAGCGGCGTCGCTGGCGCGAACGCAAAGCTGCACCAGCTCGGGATCAGGGCAAGCGTGATGCCGGACACGCCGTCCGGCTGCCAGCCCACCCTCTCGCATCCCCCTGGAGGGCAGGCAGCGCCGGCGTCGTCGCATGCGATGCATAAGATCGCGAACGCCCACTGGACGATCGACCCGCGCCAGATACCCGCGGACTCGACACTGGCGCTCACGCCGCCCCCTGTCCCCCCGGGCTACAGCGGCAACAGCGGCTCGGGCGGCCAGTACTGGAGCTGCGGAACGGAAGGTCCGGGCCCCGGCGGCAACAGCGACCATCCCCCATCGGGCGCCAGTGGCAACAGCGGTGCAAGCGGCAACAGCTGATTCGCGGCGGGCTAACCAAGGCAACCAAGTCCCGACCCGCCCACGGATAGCCCTCGCCCTCACAAGCTGCGCGGTCGCGCTCGTCGCGAACCTGATAGTGAACGCCGTCCGTCACAACATTCCAG
The DNA here is from genome assembly GCA_963834625.1 of uncultured Solirubrobacterales bacterium. Lineage (GTDB taxonomy): Bacteria > Actinomycetota > Thermoleophilia > Solirubrobacterales > Solirubrobacteraceae > Palsa-465. The sequence continues at coordinate 455,277 of CAWICM010000005.1, forward strand.
GAGGCCGGCTCGACGTAGCCACGTACACCGCCGCTGGCCACGCCGTCTTCACGATCGAACACTGGACCCGTGATCCCGACCGGCGAGCTCACCCGCCTCTTCCAACCCTTCCAGCGACGCAGCTCTCACGAAGGCTCCTCTGCCGACGGGGTCGGGCTCGGGCTCGCGATCGTGCAAGCGATCGCCAACGCCCACAACGCCATCGTCAAGCCAGAACCCCGAACCGGCGGCGGCCTGAGAATCGAGACGGCTTCCCAGCCGCCGCGTGGCCCAAACCGCTCGTCGCGTAGAACTAATGCAGCGACGCTCGTCCTGGCCGCGATGCCCAGCCGACAACGAATGCAGGACTCGACTACGTAACCGATGCGAGACCTGCACCTCGCCCAGAAGCGCGCATCTCGACGCTTAGCGGATCAGGGAAGACGGTCGGATCGAGGCGGCCCGCCGCCGTCGGTGCTAACCGGCTTTCGTGTTAGCTGCAAGCGGGCGATCGGCCTCCCGGGGGTGGCGCCTCCGTTACCGCACTTGCAGCGGAGCGGCCACGGTCCAGTCGTGATCCCCTGAGGCGTGATGCAGGCGCCTTGGAATGCCGACGGCGACGACTGTTTTGATCGTCCGACGGCCGACGGTCGGCGACCGCATCGGCGACGGAAGAGGCGCCGGCGTCGTTCGTCGGCCGGTCAACCCTCGGAAGGAAGGTCGCCAAGCTCAGGGCGTCCGGGAGTTGCGCGAGGTTGACGCGAGAACTCGCCTCACGTACCCAGCGATGCTTGGTCTACATCCGCTGCGAGCGATGCGTCGACGAGGCAGCCCCGCCCGTCGACGCATCAGCCCACACGCCCCCTACTGAGTCCTTCTCACGCCCCCTACCACCCCTATCGGCAATTCGTCCAGAAACCTTGAGTAAGAATTATGAGGTTCGGCTCAGGAGCCGAGGGGCCGATTTCGGGGCCCCGGGCGCGACCCCCACACCAGCTCATGGGCCTCGCTCCCCTCCGCTCGAACGGAAGATCCCCGACGTCGACGTTGTCGCAAACCGGGGGTGTAGAAAGCGGCGGGTCGCACGTCGGCGTGCCGCCCCGCACGGCCCGCGCTAGCCACCACCGGAGAGCGCCGGCGTTGTCGCCAGATCGGCGTCTCGTCGGCGCCGACCAGCGCTCTGCTCCGCGCGGCAAGCGCGCCGCTGTGCTCGCATTCCTCCCCGACGGACCGCCGGACGGCTCGCGAACTGCGCCGGCGGCGTAGGAGCCATGCCGATCTTTTATGCCGACTGACTCTAAGTGTCCGATACCGGCAGGAGACCGCCGCCGCCGGCGCTGCTGCTCTGCTGCTCTGCTGCTTGCAGGATTCGCTCGCCTGGCTAGCACCGATCGGGTCGAGCTCCCCGTTGCGTGCTATTGATCGCCATGCGCAACTCAGGTGCCTCGCCGGCGCGGTAATGGGGCGCGCCGCGGCGCGAAAGCAAGGCAGCAGGGCAGCGCCCCTTGTCCGGGGCAGCGACTCGCTTGCGACAACTCTTGCATACACGCGGCGAAGCCGCCTGCGACCGCCGAGGGGTCGCTCCTGCTGATCGTCCCAGTCAGCCACGTGGCCACGGTCGGCGATAACTGCTGCTCGCACACGGCGAGCAGGCGCGGATGTCGGGCGGCGCCTCGAGGCCAGCGAGAGCGTGCTCGTAGGTCTACGGCCACTCCGAGAGGCGCGGGCCTCGCCTGCAGCGGAGGAGGCAGGCGCGTGGCGATCGGAAGGAGGCAGCGAGCCGAGGCCGGGACTCAATGATTGGTTGGAGACATGGACTCAGCGTCGGTGTGGTGCGGCTCGACGGGCGCGGACGGAGTTCGTTTGGCTCCGTCCGCGCCCGAGCGACGTGATTTAGGCGTGGGTGGTCTCGCGTTGGACGTTGCGGAGCACGCCCGCGCGGTTCTTGTGCGCGCGCTCGTAGGCAGCGACGTCTTTGGTGCGCTGCTCGTCGCTGTCGCCGAGGGCCGCTTCGATCTCGGCGACTGTGAGCTCGTCGTAGCCGGGCCAGGGCTCTTGTGTGCGCAGCGCGCTGATGCGGCTCAGCACCGTGGTGCGGTTGTCGTTCTTGCGCTCGTATGAATCGAGCTTGGCAAGGTCGATCTGTGAGAGCTCGGGGAGTTTGCTGAGGATCTCCTCGGCGGTCAGCGAGTCATAACGCGGGATCGCGAGATCCTGCTTGGAGGCGGCCACGCCCTTGATCTGTCCCTCGGCCTGCGCGACGCCGGGAACCTTGCGTGCTTGCCGGGCGCTGCGCTTGGCACGCGCCTGTGTCTCGCGTGTCGATTGCCGGACCTGGTGTGCGGCGTCGCGGGTGGCGTCTGCGGCGCCGGTCTTGGTGATGTCGTAGGACGGCTTTCCCTCGACATCGGCACCGACAACCGCGTCGGTGAGCTTAGAGATCTCACGCATGATGCGCGCGAGCATGCGCTCCTCATCGGCGAGGATCGACGCGGCGAGCTTGGCTGTCTGCTCGTCCCCGACACTGGTCGCCAGCCGCTCGAGGGCAGTGTAGGTCGCGATCTCGAGCGCTTCGGTCGCACACGCGTCCTTGGCGTTCTTCAGCACCTTCTCCTCACCGCTCGATCCACGCAGCAGATCAAATGGAGCCTTGCTCAAAGCAAGACTCTGGCTGACCAGCGTCTCAGCGAAGCCGAGAAACAGCTGCACCGGATTGCGGCTCTGCCCGAGCTGACCCAGGCGCTCCTGGATCCGTTGCGCGTGCCGGCTTGTTTCCTCCAGATGCTTCTCGAGTCCGTCGCGGTAGGAGCCGCGCGGGGTCATCGCGATCTGGGACCGAAGAACGCTCACCAGGCCAACCTCGCTGGCGTGCGCTTCGACCAGATACTGCACCACCTTCTGTTCTGACTTGCTCATCAAACTGCCTTCCGTCGTGATATCGGTTAGGAGAGATCTCGCGTCCCACCCCGAGGCGCCCCGCGCGACCCTCACATCCCCGCTACCCACTCAGCGCGACCCCACCCAGCCAGCACCTGACGCACCCCGCGTTGATCTAAGGCGACCGCCACAATCCGCGGCGGTGGGGCGGCGAGCGCAGCTCGATGTCCGCGACCGACATCAACCTGGGCTCGCCACGGACCGGCGCTATTCAGAATCGATGCTTATAGGTTCCTCACGAGATACGTCTTTGACTTCGAGGTCGACCAACGCGCATCATGATGGCGGCAGTACCTCTCCTCCCTCGAGGGCGTCCCGAGCCCGGCCTCATATCACGCCGGTCCCGGGGCGTTCTCACTCACTCAACGCGTCGCGAGGCGGCCGCGGGCGAACGCCCGCACGAGCGCGGCATGCAGAGAGCCTGTGCCTCCTCCTGGATAGCCGGGCGGTCGGCGAGGCCCGAGCCTGGTGGGCACCCCGGGTACGGGCATCGGTGCTTTGGCGCGCGACGTCGCGTCGGGACTCTGCGACTGTCGACGCTTTACGCGGTAGCGAATTGTTCGCGCTTTGCTGAGACTCCCTCAAACAGTTCTTTGAACGAGTCCGCGAACTTTTGCACCCCTTCGCGCTCCAGCACGTCCACACCTGCTGGTAGTCCACGCCGGCATTATTGAAGTTCTCCAGGGTTCGGTGGGCGTCGTCGACACCCTGCTCGAGGGTGCTGGTGATCTGGCCGTGGTCTTGTAGGCTTCGATCGTCTCACGGGGCATGGTGTTGACGGTTTCAGAGCCGATGAGCTGTTCGACGTAGATCACGTCGCGGCAGGAGGGGTTCTTGGCCGACGTCGACGCCCATAGGCAGCGCTGAGCCGACGCGCCGGCCGCTTTGAGTTCCTCCCAATCTGGGCCAGTCATACCCAAGCCATTCCCGACCGGTCGCTAAGCGTCTGAGTGCTGGTCGGTATCGCCGACTGGGGAGTTGTCGTCTGATGGGGCGCCTGGAAGCTTGTCCTTGGCGTCGGATTGGGATCCACCTTCGGCCCCGGGCTCCCCCGGCTGGTCCTCGGGGGCGGCGGAGTCGGGCGCGTCTTTTTCTTGAGGGTCCTGTTGCATGTCGATCGGCTTGCCTTTCGATAGCTTGGCGTCAGGGGTGGGGTCTCTCGGGAGTCAATGATTCGAGCCGAGCTCGCGGTGCCGCTGGTAGCGCTGACTGTGATCTCGTCGCGTCCTGCCGGCCGGAGTGGGCATTCACGTTTCGCCGTCCGCAGGTAGGGAGCGTTTCGCGACGGCGATCCGCTCGGTCTCCAATATCTGCCGTTGGCGTTGGGCTCGTTGGAGTAGGTCATCGAGATCGGCTGAAGCAAGCTCGGGATAGTGGCCGCGGAGTTCTCGCAGCGTCGTCCAGAGCGTGGCTTTGCCCTCGACTCCGAGCGACAGCGCTTCGATGCTGAGAAACGTGCCGATTTCATCGTTCCCGGAACTCACCCCGGTGAGCTTGAGTCGACTGGCTTTGTCCGCGACCCAGGCGGCGACCTGTTTGCCGGGATTCCGGGTTGCGCCGAGTTGTTCCATCAGATCGCTGAGCGTGTCGAGATCGGCTTCGATTTCCCCCGCCAGCCGGCTCATCTCGGGTTGGAAAGCCGTCCCCTCTGTCCGGGCTTCGAGCTGGCGAGCCAGGTCCGCGCCGAATGTCGCTCCGGCGAGGTGATCGTTGAGGTACACGTCGATTGGCCTATGAGCCATTGCGTCGTTCTCCTGTCTCGCTCCGTCCGCTCGATGTCGCTGAAAGCGGCTGAAGTGACCGATCCTTGGCCCGGGTCATCATTGGAACGGATGCCCGTTTACGCCGGCTCGGTGGGGTCTTGGTCGCCGGCGAGCCGAAGTGACTGCTCTCTTACGACGTTGACGTGCGTGTGCTGAAGCGGGAGAGCGAACTCGACGACACGGGCGATCTCGCTGTCGTTCGCGGTTTCGTTGAGCTTGGCGAGGATTTCCCAGTGCGCGAGCTCGCCGGCCTCGGCCATGCTGAGGAATTCGAGGCCGTCAAGGGCCTCGGCGTCTTCGAGGTAGGTCCTCATGAAGTCGTTGACCTCGGCCTTGGTTTCGCGCGCCTTCTTGGCAATCGCGGTCTTGACGCCGTCGCGCGAGCTGGCCGCCGCGTCGCAGTGTTCCTCGACTTCCGCGGCCTCGTCTCCCATCCGCTCTAGGAGCTCTCGCAGGTCCGCATCGTTCTCCTGGCGGGCGAGGGTTGCGACCTTTTTGGTGGCGGCCTGCGCGGCTTGCGCGAGCCCGAGGACCTCCGCCAGTTTCTCGTCGAGGTGGGTTAGTTCTGCCATTGCATCTCCGAGTTCGGGGTGAGGGCGGTGGGCGATCCGCCTGTAGCGCCCCCCGGGGCGGGGGGCACTACAGCGGGGCCTGGCGATTAGCTGACGGCGTCCTTGACCTTGTCGACGACACCTTTGCCGTTCGCGCCTTTGCCGTCGTTGGCGACCACTCCGGTGGGCTTAGCCGGAAGCCCGGCGGCCTTGCGCAGCTTGGCCGAGACCTCCGCAAGCATCTCAGGATCCGGTCCGGGTGCGAACACGGCTGTCTGGGAGGGCAGGTCAAACGGCGGCGCGCCCTCCGGTGAGACCTCTTCGGCGATCATGAGCTCCTCCCCGGTCTCGGGGTGCGGGCCGTTGAACACAGCCTTGATCTCCTGGAAGTCCTCCGGTGAGAAGCGGTAGAGCTTGAGATGCTCGCCGCGCTTGATGTGCGGCTGGCACTCCGGGATCTTGTCGGTCGGGATCCGCGGCGAGGGGAACAGCTTCATCAGATCAGCGCCGGTCAACTTCTCCAGCGCGCGGGCGTAGGCGACCTGGTGCACGCCGCCGCGGACCAGCAGGTATCCGGTCAACGCGCGGGCGGCGGGATGATCGACCATCTCGTAGACCTTGAGCTTGTTGTTCCGCGCCCCGGTCTCCAAGAAGAAGTTGTGGGTGAGATCCTCGATCAGGTCTCCGGATGCGAACACGTAGTCGCCGTTCCAGGGCTTGGCGTTTGAGTCCTGGACGAGCGTCCCGGCGCCGCCGGCGATGAAATGCTGGGTGTTGCGGACGCCCTTGACGGCGCCGAGGTCGCCCAGCTCGCCGGGCTTGCCCTCGGTTGCGCCGGTCAGCATCGTGTTGATCGCGGTCGAGACGAGTTCGATGTGTCCGAACTCCTCGGCGGCGATGCTCGCCACGAGGTCGTAGAACGGGCGGGCGCCCTGGCGGTTGCGGAAGTTGAACGACTGGTACGTGTAGTTCATGAACGTCGACATCTCGCCGTACTTGCCGCCCAACAGCTCCTGGACGGCGGAAGCGCCGATGGGATCTGGGTCAGACGGAGGTGGTAGCTCGGTCTGGAGACGATCTATGCGCAATATCACGGGGTCACTCCTTATAGAACCAGATACGAAGATCTTCTAGATAAGACATTGTCCGTTCTAGTACCCCTACCCATCGTTCGCTGCGGCAACCATCGTCTTCACGCGCGACAATGCGCCGATGAGTCCGCGCTCAGACCAGGCCGGTGAGCTGCTGCGCGCCCGCGGTTTGCGCAGCACGCCGCAGCGTCGCGCCATTCTTGGAGCCTTCCGCGACGGCCCCACCGAGCATCTCTCGGCCGATGAGGTCTACGCCCGGGCGGCGGAGTCGGTGCCCGATCTCAGCCGCGGCACCGTCTACGCCACGCTGGCGGAGTTCAGCGAGCTGGGGCTCCTGTCCGCCTTCGGCGAGCCCGAGCCCGTGCGGTATGAGACGAACACCACCCATCATGCGCACTTTCGCTGTCGCCTGTGCCTGCGCATATTTGATCTCGTCAGCGGGTTACAGAACCCGAAGGAGATCACGGACCCCGGTTTTTCGGTCGAGCGGGTCGACACGCGCGCCGAAGGGATCTGCGCGGAATGCAACGACTACGATGCCGGCCTCAGAGCCGGAGCTCGCGCCATCTCACAATCTGGCCCCGCCGCCGACACGCTCGCTGTGCCCGGCGTCGCCACCGCGACCCTGGACGGCCCACTCGGAGCGCTGCTATTGGCCGCCACCCCCCAGGGCCTGACCCGCGTCGCGTTTGAAGGTCACGGCGATTTCGAGGCGCTCCGGGCGCACTCCACCAGCCGCCGCGGAAGCCAAGCCGCTCGCCGCCACCTCGTCGATGCCGCCGCCAAACTCCGCGACTACTTCGCCGGCAACACCGACCGAGTGCACTGGGTCATCGACTGGGCGTTTCTGGAGTCATCCGGCGCGCCCGCGCTGAAATCAACCGAATCAATCCCCTACGCCGGCCACCGGTCCTACACCGACCTCGCCAACCCCGGCTCGGCTCGAGAACTCGGCCGGATCATGGGCGCCAACCCCATCCCCATCGTCGCCCCTTGCCATCGCGTCACACGCGGCGTCGAGATCCCAACGACATTCGTCGGCGGCTCTGACCGCCGCCACTGGCTCGAAAGTCACGAGACGACCGCCCGAGACGCGCCTCCGCAATAACGAGGACCGCGCTGCGTGTGGATTGCTAGCGCAGTCCACGATCGCCTTCCCTGTCGGCGCGCCGAAACTGACGCCACCAGATCCCGGAAACGCGCTCCTCGGCCACGCCGGCGAAACGCCAGCGGCCGCGCGGCGTCCAGAGCCGCATAGGAGGAACCAGCCATGGCGAAGGCTAGAACCCTCGTCGGTCTGGACGTGCACGCGACGAAGGTCGTGGCGGCAGTGTTGGACGTGGAGACGGGCGAGCTTGCGTTCTTTTCGATGACCGCGGACATCGCTCGTGTGGCCGGGTTCTGCGCTGGTCTGCCCGGTCCGGTGCGGGCGGCGTACGAGGCGGGTCCGACCGGATACGGGCTGGCGCGGGAGCTCGCCCGGCGTGAGGTGCAGTGAGTGGTCGCGGCGCCGTCGAAGATTCCGCGCGGGTCCGGAGAGCGAGTCAAGACCGATCGCCGAGACGCGGAGCTGCTCGCGCGGTTGCTAGTTGCGGGCAAGCTGCACCCGGTCCGCGTGCCGGGTCGCGAGGAGGAGGCGCTCCGCGACCTGATTCGTGCCCGGGAGGCGGTCCGGGTAGATCTGATGCGTTGCCGGCACCGGCTGTCAAAGCTGCTTCTGCGGCACGGGATCCGGTTCGAGGACGGGGACGCGTGGACCACGCGTCACCAGCAGTGGTTGAGCACGCTCACGCTCGAGCAGCCCGCCGCGCACGCGACGCTGCTGGACGCGCGCGGCGCGGTCGATGCGCTGGTGCACCGTCGCGAGCAGCTCGAGCGGGAGATCGTCGCGCTGCTGCCCGGCTCTCCGTGGAGCGTGCAGTCCAGCCGGCTGCGGTGCATGCGAGGACTCGACACGCTATCCGCGGTCGGGTTGTGCGCCGAGGTCGGCGAGCCGGACCGCCACCCACCCAGGCGACCACCCCCCACCCCACCCAACCAGCGAAAGCAGGAAATTCATGACGCAACCCTTGACGCACGACCCTCCATATCAAGCGTGAAGCAGCAGAGCCCGTCGATCGCGCCCGAGCGGTTACATCTGCTCCCCTTCCAGCACGAGCATCTCGCGTCGCGCTCATGGCGAAGCTAACGGACGCGGCGGATCGGAGCACGACACCTGCAATGCCGTCAGCGCGGTAACGCTAGCGCTCGACTTCAACTCGGGCTTCGCAGTCTCGGTCCGGGTGGCGTCCAACGTGTACACGTTGCCGTACCGGTCGACGGCGATGGGGTTCTCCGCACCATTTCCCAAAACCGCTTGCTGGAGATCCTGAGCGACAACGTGTACAGGCCCGTCGACGCGCGCCGAGCTCCTAACCCGGCCGCGGCCGGACCGACTGACCCGATGGAACGATGAAGCTGTTCCGCTCCACGTCACGGGACGCTGCACTCGCAACAAGGGAGGCGCCGGCCCGCCAGCCGGCCGGACGAGCGCTCCGCCACGATCTGGATTGTCAGGGACAGCCCCAGCCGGCGAGCGACACCGACGGGACCCGGGCATGCCGCCGGACGTTAAGCCGATCGCTCGAGGCTCACCGTGATCTCTATGTCTGCATGCGTACGTTCGACCGTATACCGAGTCGCTGGCTTTGAGCCCCCCGATTCGTAGTCTCCCCAGATATCCACGGGCCCACGGCTCGTGCGTGACATCACACAAGGAGCGGTCATGATCACTTTGGGCATTCTGCTGCTGATCGTCGGCTTTATCGCGAAGATCGCGATCCTGTGGACGATTGGCATCATCCTGCTGGTTGTTGGCCTCGTGCTGGTTGTTCTCGGCTCCCTGGGTCGTGCCGTCGGGGGACGACGCCATTACTACTGAGGTCCCGTGCGTCGACCGTCAGTCCAACCCCTCCGCGTCGATGACCAGATGCCGCGGTCCGGCCGTGCGGTGCCCGCGCTGCAAGCTCGTGATCGCGTCCCGCATGCCGACTCTTGCTCCCCGGCACTGTCCGCGATGTCTGGCGCGCAGCAGAATCATTGTCGAGTTGGAGATACTCCCGTCGGAATGCTCGGGCGATAGCCCGCCTCTCGCCACGGCCTAGCCGTCTTCCGCCGGGCGGATCCGGCCAGCGCCGGATCGCGTGCAGACAACCATCCCATTCTGCATAGGCATTTTTCGCGTCAGCTGGGCCACGAGCCAGGGCCCTACCTCCTGCGGGCAGTACGTTCGAGCGAGATCTCGCACAACTGCTCTTCGTCCTCCTGCCGGCGTCCGCCCGTGATCTCGCGGGACGCCGCCGGTCCCACCAGCCTCGAACCGATCGTAGTGCAGGCGAACGCCTGTTGAGTGCGTCTGGGCCCCGAATTCCCGCGGCGGGTCCCCTACAGGACGATTAGGAGCTCATGCGCCGATTCCATGTCGAGAACCGCCGACCGGCTCCGCTCACCAGGTGAGGCCTCGACCAGCGAGGCCCACCACACCAAGAGATCAGGAGGACATTCCTATGTCGCACATACGACGTTTCGACCATGTCGGCATTACCGTCGCGGACCTTGACACGGTGACGGCGTTTTTCGTCGGGCTGGGGCTCGAGGTCGAGGGCCGGATGTTCATGGAGGGTGAGTTCGTGGACACCGTCATTGGCATCCCCGGCTCGCGCAGTCACATCGTCATGCTGCGGCCGCCGGGGGGAGGTTCTGGGCTGGAGCTATCGAGCTTCGTCTGGCCGGAACACAAGCCGGGGTCGCCCACCGCCATGGCCAACGAACTGGGGCTGCGCAACGTGTCATTCGAAGTCGACGACTTGCAGGCGATGGTCGACCGGCTGGCCGCGGACGGCTACGGCCTGGTCGGCGGCATCGGTCAGTACGAGAACATCTGGCGCATGGCCTACGTTCGGGGGCCAGAGGGGATCATCGTTTCCTTGGCTGAGCGGATCGACTGACACGCCCCGCGTCGCAGCGAGGTCCGCGAGCACTGCGGCAACACGACGGTGCTCGTCCGGAGCCTCGCGCAGCCCGAGCTTGCCTTCGTACGGCAGAAGATCGGCATCCGGGGACAGCAGCCGGCGACCGCCAGAATGCCGTGACTCGCAATCACCACAGTGCATCCCCGCGCGGACCCTCGAGTCTGCCCTGCTCGGCGCTCGTTTGCGAGTCTGTGACGACTGCCGGCCCTACTCGGCGTTGCGGCAGCGGCGAGGCGGACGAAGAGCCCAGTCCACCCATCCCACGGACTCGTCCGCTTAGCGCCTTGGTGCCATCGGGGAGCAGCTCCCTCACGCGTGGAGTCCCGTCACGCCGGCTAGCGCATCGCTGTCGATCACCTCGCCCGCTCCAGCGAGCGCTCCGGCGTTCAGTCAGCGACCAGTGACCGCAGCCTCTCGAGGTGCTCGTCGGGCGTCGACAGGTGCCCCGCCTGATGGTCGATGATCACGTTCGCGTTCGGGACATGGCGCGCGAGCCATGCTCCGTGACCGGCCGGCACCAGCACATCGCCGGCCCCATAACGCACCTGCACCGGGACCCGGATCTCCCCAACCTCGAATCCCCACGACTTAACGAACGCCAAGTCGTCGTCGACCCAGCCCCAAACCCCCGATGCGAGTGCCTCGCGGATCGATCTGCGCAGCCGCTCACGCACAATCTGGTCCCGGAGCACCGCCTGGTCGGCTTCTGAGAGCTCGAAGTCGCCGAGGAACGTAGCGGGGTCCTCGGCCAATCGGCTGAGCCACTCCTCGGCGAGTCGCCCAAGCTCGCGGACGAGCGTCTCCTCGCCCTCCAGCGCCCAGCCGAGCTCCTTGACGTTTTCCGGATCCATGCCCTCAAACCAGTCCAGATCCGCAGCGTCAAAAGGGGCGGCGCCGACGTTGCTCTCCGCGCAGGTCACACGGTCGGGCAAGCGAGCCGCTGCGGCCAGGGCGTGCGGCCCACCACCCGACGCGCCGCTGACGACAAACTGCTGGATCCCCAGGGCATCCGCGATCGCAGCGATATCGGCGACGCAGTCCGCCACCGCGCGTGCGGGATGGCGGGTGGAGCGTCCGTACCCGGGACGGTCGTAGGTGATCACCCGTAGGCCCGCGTCGGCGACTCGCGATGGATCGGGGTGACGGCCGCTCAAGCGTGAACCAGGAGTCCCATGCAGGACGAACACCGGCGCGCCGTCCGGGTCACCGATCTCCAAGTACGCCACCGTACGACCGTCCGATGTCTGGACGAATTCGGCGGTTTTCTCGCCCAAACCTGCCACGCCGTGACCCTACCTCAGAAAACGACGGGCCGGTCCGCCGCCACGCTCCCAGCGGTGATCGCCGGGCCTTCGACTTCCCCAGCCTTGCCAGCACGGCGAAACGACGCTGACCCGGACCTCCTTGTCTTTGTGTCGCCATCGCCGGGGCCGACCGCGATGTCGCCGGGTGCTCTCATGGCGAGCAGGAGGTGTGCGCCGACGCGCGCGGGGCGAGACCCGTGTGACCGACCGATGTCGGTCAGAGCACCTCGGCGATTAGCGCCGCTGCCCCCGGTCGTGGCGAATTCGGGGTCTCTTGGATCGGCCGCCTCGAGTCGACCCGGCTGCTCGATCGGCGACGTTGACCGACTCGAGGCCGGCGGGGCTTGCCAGCGTCGAAGTGACGGCTCTCGCCAGTCATCTAGGCGTTCACTCGGACTCCTCGCCAGGCGCACTCGATAGCCATTGAGCGGGCGTCCAGTCCCCCTCTGGGTCCGTGGTCTGCCCCACCTCGATCAGATGACCGTCGGGATCGCGGATATAGCAGCGGATCTCGTACTGGTGCTGCTTCGGCGGCGTCAGGAAATCCGCACCCTTCGCGCTCCATTCTGCGTACACCGCCTCGATGTCCTTCACCCGGATATTGAGGAAGCTGCTGACCCGGTCGGGGTCCGGGGGCGTCTCCAAGGTGACCGATGGCTTGTCGTCCGTCGGTCCACCGCCCAAGCTGATGACGATAAAGCTGTTGGACGCTAGTGTCTCGGCGCGAGGGCCGCGTACATGGCGCTGAACTGGCCGAAGGCGATCGCGAAAGCCTGGTCGGTGCCGGTCAGGTCCGCCAGGCGCCTGATCCGCGCTGATGAGTCCTCGCCCCAATTGTTCTGGAGGGCTGCGTTCGCGACATCGAGTTCCCGTGGGCCGGCGATCCCGACCGGGTCGATCACCACGGTCGTGCCGCGGTGCTCAAGGATGTTCGCCGGTTGGAGGTCGCCGTGCAGGGTGACGGCCGGACGACCCTCTCCGGCTTTGAGCAGCGCCTGGCCGAGTGCTTGCAAGGAAGGTACGTGTCCGATGGCGGCGTCGATGCTCGTACGCCAGTCCCCGAGTCCTCGCCGGCTGGAGTTCGTGGGTCGGTGAAGTGCGTCGAGGAGGAGCGCTAAGCGCGTGGGCGCGAGCCGGGACGGCCGTCCCGGTCGGGCGCGTTCCAGGAGCAGCGCGCCTGGTCGATGTGCGAGGACGCGGACCGCCGGGTGCCCGCCCCAGGCGAGCATCGCGTTCGTTTCGGCAGACAGACGCTGCTCGTTGGCGCACAGCTTCAGCGCCGCCTCGAGGCCGCTCTCGGTGTGGCACCACGCCACGACTCCCCACGCGCCTGCGGCTATCCGCTCATCATCGAGTGACAGGTGCCACTCCTCGCACAAAGCATCGATGAGCTTGGGCAGATGCGAGACCCAATCCTCGCTGGCGCACGCCGGTCGGCGCTCAAGCTGTACCGAGGCGCGAGACTTCACCCGTCGTGGCCGCGCGACGCGTAGCATCAGGCAGACCGGAACGCCGCTGCCAAGGTCGCGTCAAGCGGCCCTGAGCCATCCGAGCGAGACCGAACGGCTCTTGCGCCGGAGACAGTCGGGGGCACGCGCCGATCCGGCACGGCGCAGCCTAGGACCAGAGGCTGCAGCGAGCACCGCCCGGGCAACAAAGCACTCCGCTGCATGAGACCAATTGTGCACCCACGCGCGGCGTGTGTCGTTGGCCATCGGGCCAAAGACGAACTCCTTGCCCCGCCCGATCGCGGTGGGGCGAGTGCGGACCCTCGTTCTCATCAGGGCCGCGCCGAACGGATCAACGATGAGGCCCTGCGCTGCACCAGCGATCGGACCCGACACGGTGGGCGTCAGGCAGCGGTCGAGTGCAGAAGCTCGGGCGCTGATCGCTCGACGGCACGACGCAGCCGTCGGGTCGCGCCTCAGCCGATCCTGCACGGCTACGATGCCCGCCACACGGCATCGACAGGAGCGCCCCCTATGGAACTTGAACTAGCACGCCAGTTGATCGCCGAGGCGCGCGCCTCCGGAGCCAGACGGACCCTGAAGCCGCTGTCGATCGTCGTGCTCGACGCCGGTGGCCAGGTCCGAGCCTTCGAGCGCGAGGACGGCGCCTCCAACGCCCGCTTCGAGATCGCCTTCGGCAAGGCCCACGGCGCGCTCGCGCTCGGAATGGGCTCGCGAGCACTGATGGCGCGAGCCGAGCAGCAGCCGTACTTCATCAGCGCCGTAGCGGGCGCCATCGGCGGTGCATTGGTGCCCGTCCCGGGCGGTGTGCTCGTGCAGTCGTCTGACGGTGAAGTGATCGGCGCAGTCGGCATCACCGGCGACACGTCAGATAACGACGAGGCAGCGGCAGTCGATGCGATCAACGCGGCAGGCCTCGTGGCAATCAGCGACTGACCGTTCAGCCGGAGTCGGACACGATCGCGATGGCGAGGCTCTTCACGCCTGCCTGATTCGAGGAAGCACCAGGCGTGATCCAATGCCGACCACACGCAGCCCACACGCTCCGCGCCAACGCCGATGTGGCGCGCCTCGACCAACCGCGCCGTCTCGCCCGTGGGGTCATAGAAACACCCCTTGATCGTGGCCGGTGATCAGCCTCGACGCTCCGCAATCTGGTCGAGATCGCTAGCCCCTCGGCGTCGCGGAAGTGGCGCACCAGCGCAACAGCCCGGAGACGCTCGAGCACGCGGTCATACGCGCCGGCCGATCCGCGGGAGGACATTGCCATCCGGGTATTGCCCTCAACCGGCGCCTCCTCTCCCCCGGGATCCCACGCGCTGGAGCGAACAGCCTGTCAAGGCCGGTCGAAAAGTGGACGGGCCGCGCCGGCTGAAGATTAGGCCAGTTGAGGGTTGGGGTTGCGCCGCCGTTTTGCGGAGGCGAGCGGAGCGAAATGCCGGCGGTCCGGCTCCCCGACCTAGTCGACAGTCACCTTGGATGTCAGGCCGGGTTCCTCGGCCGAAATGGCGCCGCTAGTCCGGGATCGCGATCGGCTGCGTACCGTCACGCGCTCCCGCCGGCGTTCCCACCACCCCCATGCGCCCATCACGCCGCCGGCGTATATCCACCCGACCAGCACGTCGAAGAAGTAGTGCTCGCCCGTGGCCATGAGCGTGAGCCCCATGGCCAGCGGATAGAGCATAAGCAACGGCCGCAGCGGGCGGCGGACGCGAGGCCAGAGGAACAGCGCTACCAGCAGCGTGAACGCCGAGTGAAGCGAGGGCACCGCGGCGACCAGGTTCACGGTTGCCTGGCCCTCGTTGAACAGCTCGACGGTCCGCCCGCCGATCACCTGCCAGCCGTCCGACGTGGTGCGGGCGACGCCATGCAGCAGACCCATGTCGGCGGCCATCCACGGCGGGGCGGCCGGGAACGCGATGTAAGTGGCGAGGCCGGCGGCGGCGAGGGTGACGATCCGCCGGGAGAAGCGCAGGAACTCGAGCCGGTCGCGCGCCCACAGGAACCCCGCGACGGTGAACGGGACGATGAAATAGGACGTGTAGATCAGCGTGAAGGCGACGTCGAGCCAGTTCACGACCTTCGGGTTGTTCAGGTGCGCCTGCAGCCACTGGGTGGGCGTCGTGCCGAAGAACAGGAAGCGATCGAAGTCGATCATCGGGTGGACATGGACGCCGATCCCGAGGGTGTCGGCCGCGCCGCGCGTGAAGTCGTAGGCGCTGAGCAGGATCATCATCGGCAGCCAGTCGCGCACGAGCCGGAGTAGCTCGCGCCACGGCCGGCCAAGCGACGCACAGGCGAGCGCACCGCAAACCCAGGCGACGACCAGCTCGCGCTGCACGGGAATCCCGTAGTGGGCGCTCCAGACCCCGAGCGAGATGAGGTACAGGACGAGGACGCCGCGGCGCGCCGCCACCCAGTGCCCGAACCCCGAGTCGGCCGTCTCCTCGTCCCCGACGCGTGCGAAGTCGGTCGCCGTCACCCAGGAGAATCTAATCCCCCCTACCGCTCGGCTCGACCAACACGCCTCCCACGACGTTGAGTCGGTGGTCGGTCAGCGACGCCGTCGTAGAAGGAGCATCTCGCCACCATCGGCCGGAACTCGCCTTGCGCGCGGAAAGCAGCAACGACCGCGCACTACTTGTTCGGCAGCAGCTCGAGCAGCCCAGAGAACAGCGGGGTGATGAGGTGCGAATGCGGATAAACGCGGTACGTGTTGTAGACCGCGCCGTCCCGCGATGCGAATACGCTCCACCCCGCGCTCACGGACACGGCCGAATCGAGGTCCGGTGCCCCGACCTCCTCGCGGTAGTCGCGCAGCCACTGCGGCGCCTCGCGGAGCAGCTGTCCCATGTCGAACTCTTCTCGGACGATGCCGGACATCTGCTCGCGGCGGAACGCGTAGCCGTAGTCGAACAGGAAGTCGCCGTCGTGCGCCGAGACGTACGGCACCGTCCATCGGCGACGCCGTTTGTACGCGACGAGCTTCTCGAGCGGCGCATGCGACATGCACATGAGCAGCTGCGAGCGCCCGTCGAACAGGTCGGGCAGCGACTTCAGCCCTTCCTCGGTCGCGAACCTGTACTCCTTCTCGACCGGAACCCACGGCAGCTCGCGACGCTGCGCCTCAACCTGCTTGGCGTGCGCCTCCAGCTCGCCCGTCAGAACCGGCATGCAAATACCGTCGCCGGAACTCGCAGTTGAGCCCCCTGAGTGGACGGCACGGCGGGCGTCCGCAGACCAACGCTCTACGAACAGCCTCTCCCACCACAGTCGAGCCGCAGATTCAGCCGCCGTCGGCCCAAGCGGCCCCGGGGCTAGCCTCCGGTCGATGAATGAGCTGATCTCAGAGGCGGCCGAGGAGTTCGCGGCCGCGCACACCACCCCGTTTGACGGCGCGCTGGCCGCGGCCTCGAACTGGACTTACGCGAATACGTCGTGGCCGGGAATGATGGCCGGCCTGCCGGAGGCGCGCCTGCTCGAGGCACTGATCGTGGTTTCGGGCGCTCGGTCCGTGCTCGAGCTCGGAACGTTCACGGGCGTTGGCGCGCTGGCGATGGCCGCCGCGCTGCCCGCGGGCGGCCGCGTCGTGACACTCGAGCGTGATGCGGACAACGCAGCAGTGGCCCTGCGCCACATCGCAGCCAGCCCGCTGGCCGACCGGATCGAGCTGATCCAGGGCGACGCACGCGAGACGCTCCCACGGCTACCGGGACCGTTCGACCTCGTGTGGATCGACGCCTGGAAGGCCGACTACCCGCGCTACCTCGACCTGGTGGTGCCCAAGCTCGCGCCGCGCGGGATGATCGTCGCCGACAACCTATTCCGCGACGGCGCCACCCTCCCACCCGCCGCCGACGACGAGGCGACCCGAGGCGTACTCGACTTCGCCCGCCGGGTGCAGGAACACGAACGACTCCACAACGTGCTCCTCACCGTCGGCGACGGGCTGCTGCTCGCCTGGCCGGCACCGCAGTGAGAGGCCCCTACCCCCGGGGGGCTGATCGGCGCGATCTCCCCAGACAGGCCGCTCCACGCCTCTGACCGGAAAGAAGCATCGAGTCCAGTAGCGAAAGACTGAACGAACACGGCGCAGAGCGGCGATAGGCCGACTGCTGCGGTAAGCCCGAAGCGGTAGCCGATGGTTTTGCGACTCGTCATCTGAAAGCATCCGACGGATGGGTGCCGAGCTTGTAGCCGAGACGACACAGTTATCGCCCGGAGAGAGCCTGCAGTTCACTCTCGTGAACCATGGTCCCGGTCGCGTTGGGTATGGCCATCCGTATCAGGTGCAGCGCCAAGAGGATGGAGAATGGGTGGAAGCCGACGTCGAAGAGCCAGGGACTGGGTTCATTTTGCCGGCGCTCGCGATGCCCGCAGGCGGAACCTTTCCTCAGGCGCTCGGGCTTCGGGCTGACGTGCCACCGGGTCGTTACCGGGTCATCAAGCACGTCGCGATCGAAGACTCAGCAAGCGTCGTCTTGAGCTTTGAGTTCGCAGTGGTCGCGACCAAACTATCGACCCAGACGGCGTCTACCGCCTTGCCATCGTCGTCCTCGTCCTCCCAGGTCTACACGACACGAGGTCTAGCCATGTCATATGTGTACGCGAAACGCCTGCTATCGGAATGATCGAGGATCGGCAATGGATGGCGGCTTTGACACGATCGGGGTCGATGGGATCATTGGGCGCAACCGAATAGGAGGAGCCGACGATGATCGTTCCGTTCGCACCGGGGGCGCAGTCGCAGAACAGCGGATCGCACGAGGAGCCACCCGCATCGCATGTCGGGCGCCCGCAGCCGTCACACCCCTCTTCGGCTGCACCTCTGAGGCTGACGGTCGCCGACCGGAGTGCGGACGTGCTTCCCGAGCGGGTCCGGCCGAAGGGCGAGCCTACGGAGGAGTCCGACAGCGAGCCTACGGGCAAGGCCCACCGAAAAGGACCGCGACTTCGCGGCCGCTGACGGCTTAGGTCGGAACGCATGCCGTGACGGAGGGATTCGCCTGTCCCCCATAGGCGCAAGGACTCCGCCTCGCTCGGCATATCCGGGACACGCTTCACGATCGCCGGGATCGCCCCAAGCGAAAGGCCCGTGCTTGCGGGCCTTTATCCGAAGCGGACGACGGGTCTCGAACCCGCGACCTTCGGCTTGGGAAGCCGACGCTCTACCAACTGAGCTACGTCCGCGCGCTTGCTTGCCTGCAAATCGGGACTTTGCGCCCCAGGCAAGGCCCGCTCGCCACAGTCTAACTCTCGCCTGTCGCGCGGGAACGCCGGGCAAGCGGAGCCGGAGGGCTGTGCGCCCCCGCGCGCCGGGAACGGTCTGAAGCGCCACCGGGGGTGCCTGTTACGGTTCGACGGCTTCGGCAAGCTGGGCGCGAAGACATGTCTTTTGAGGCCGACACACCCGACTCCGGTGGCGGAACCGCGCTGTGTCTCTCGGGCGGCGGCTTCCGGGCGATGCTGTTCCACGCCGGTGCGGTATGCCGCTTGAACGAGGCGCGACTGCTGGCCAAGCTCGATTGCGTCTCGGGCGTCTCCGGCGGTGGCATAACGACGCTGTTCCTCGGTCTGCGTTGGGCGAAGCTCGACTTCGACGAGGGCGGGCGGGCGTGCAATCTCCAGGAGGAGTTCGTCGAGCCGCTGTACCGGCTCGCCGGCAAGACGATCGACCTGGGAGCGATCGTCAGAGGGCTGCTCCTCCCGTGCTCGACGATCGGGGATCACGTCGCCCGGAGGCTCGACCGCCTGCTGTTCGGCGGGGCTACTCTGGCCGACCTGCCGGACCTCCCTCGAATCACCGTGGGGGCCATGGACCTCCACACGGCGGCGTGGCACCCGTTCGAGAAGGGCCACGGGCGGGAGGCCGTCCCGGCTTCGCAGATCCCGCTCGCTCGGGTTGCCGCCGCGTCGTGTGCGTACCCGCCTTTGCTCACGCCGGTCCGACTAAACGAGCGCACCCTGATCGACGGCGGCTCGGTCGACAACCTGGCCATTGACCCGGCATGGGAGCGATACGAGACGCTCTTCGTGAGCGACGCGCTCCGAGCAATCGCCAGCGACCCCAGGCCGAGAACCAATCCGCTGTCGGCCACGCTGCGAAGCCGTCATGCGTCCGAGAAGGAGCTTCGACGGCTCCGGATCGATCGTCTGCAGACGGCGCTGCACGCCGGCGCGCAGAGCGGCGCGTATTGGGGTTTGGACGATGCCCGCGCCGCGCTCGACGGTCCTCCGGCCGACGCGAATCCCGACGCCGTACGCACTCGCCTAGCCCGAATCGACGCGTCGACTCGGAGAGCCATCGTTCGCTGGGGCTACCTGGCTGCCGATACCGGGCTTCGCCGGTGGTTCGACAGACACCTCCCGACCGCCCTCACCATGCCCGTCACCGGCGAGTAGTGCGTAACTGACCGACTTGACCCGGTCAGTAAGCTGGTCCTAGCCGCCTGGGGACGACAGGGGCGGCGGTTCATCCGAGGGGTGTCGACACGTCCATCCAGCCTGCCGCCGGGGAGTACGCGCACGCCGGGTCATCGCGGCTCCCTTTCCTGCGCTTCTCGGGGCTGCTGCCAATCGCTCATCGCGGTGGGATGTGTGAATTCGGCGAGTACAACCTCGAGGCGATCACGCAGTTGGCGCGGCTTGGCATATGCCTGGAGGCAGATGTCAGCGTCACCGCCGACGGCACGCCGGTTCTCTGGCATCCGCGAGGTGTAGCTCGGGTTCGGACCCGGCAGCCGCTGAGTCTGCGCAGTGACCAGCTCATCTCCGCTCGCCACGATGGGCGTCGTGCGCTCCATCCCGTGCGCACCGTGCTCACCGAGTTTCCGACTCTGCGCGTGCTCATCGACGTGAAGCAGTGGCCGGCGGTTCGCCCGGCGGCACAGGTAATCGCCGAGACCGGCGCCGCCTCCCGCGTCTCGATCGGCACCTTCTCGGATGCACGCACTCGCGCGGTGGCGACGGCGATCGCCGGCCTGAGCGGCGAGCCGGTGTGCGCCGCACTCGGCCCGATCGAGGTCGTGCGGTTTGTATCCGGAGGCGTCCGACCACGCTCTTTGACGAGCATGGTCGATAACAGCGTCGTGCAGTTACCCCACCGGCTCGTGACAGCCCCGCTCGTCGAGCGTGCGCATCGGCAGGGACTGGTGGTCTTTGCCTGGACGGTCAATGACGACGAGACGATGTCCCGTCTGATCCGGCTGGGCGTCGACGGAATCATCACCGACCGGCCGATGAGGCTCACCACGCGGTTGGCCGCCGCGGGGCAGCAGGGCTCACACACGGCCGGTGACATACGAGAGGGGGTCATACGTGACTGACGGCAATCGATCCGTTCGCTCAAGCCTGCTCGCGCGCTTCAGAAAGCACCACGATCTGCTGTCGATCAAGAGACAGCGGGAGCTCGCAACTACGCAGCTGGTCGTGAACGTGCTCGTGGTGGGGCTCTACCTGGCGGCCATCCACGCCTGGCATTGGAAGCTCAAGCTGGCCGGCGTCGAGGACGGCGTGTGCCTGGCTCTGTGGGCATTCTCGCTCGTCCTGCTGACGATCTCGTCGCAGGTAATGATCGCGCTGATCGCTATGCGTGGGGGTTGGGGTTTCGGCCCCGGGAGATCGGTTGCTCCCGAGCCCGCGATTCTGAGTAGCTACCGCAAGTGGGTGTACTACCCGGCCGTGTATTTCAACATCATTGCTATCGCGGTCTTCGTCGAGGAGACAGGTGGCCTCGTAAAGTCTCCATTCTCCCCCGTGCTATTTGCCCTCGTTCTGGGGGCGCAGGCGCTCAGTCGCTTCAGGCCGAACTCCAGGAACTACATCGTCGCCGGAGTGGTGATCACCGGCTGCCTGTACTTGATCGAGCAGGCCCTCGGGACGCGGAACGTGCCTGACCCTCCTCGGGCCTTGTCATTCTGGACCGTGGCAGCGGTGTTCCTCGTAACCGCTCTCGTCACACACGGGAGCAAGAGCAGGAATTACAAGGCCGCGGGCGGATTTCCAGCGGCGAGTTCTGTCGAGCTCTACGGGGACCCCGGCAGTTGGCGGTTTGCCCTGTACTGCGACGACAACACGAAGCTCGACCCGCTCCTGGAGCTCGTTCCGGGGCAGGACACTTTCGCTGATGCTCAGGCCAAGGTGGAGCAGCTCGCGCTGGCCGGCAATAGTGGGATGCGCATCTACTGGTGGGAGTCTCGCGACAAGAGAGAGGCATTGGGCCAGATCGACGGTTGACGCTGACCAAGCTCGACGCCGGACTCAGTCCAGGTCGAACGGTGCGCCATCGCGACCGAGGGACTCGAGTCCCTCCTCGGCGATCGGCACGAACGGCAAGAGGCCGACGATCTCCATCAGCCGGCGCGCGTGGGCCGGCAGGTCCGAGCTCAGCCTGAACCTGCGTCCGTTGGCCTTGGCCAACCGCACCAGGGCGGTCATCGCGCGCAAGCCGGCCGAGTCGATGAAGGCGATGCCCGAGAGATCGAGCAGGATGTCGCTGCTGGCCTCCAGCTCCCGCTCCACGGCCAGTTCGAGCAACGAAGAGCTCGTGAGCGCCAGCTCGCCCTCGACCCGGACGCGCACCCAGCCGCCCTCCATGGGCTCGAGGCGCAGGGCGAACGGAGCCGACGAGTGGGAATCGTCGATCCGCACAGGGTCGCTGGCGTCGGATGGGTAGCTGTACAAGGACAAGGTAGGAGCCGATTCTCTCCGACCGGGGCAGGCGACTGCAAACTTCCCACTCGGCGGACCCCTCTCGCAGGACATCGAGTCCTCGTGGTTGTAAACAAACCTGGAACCTGCGGGAACTCGGCGCGCGCCGCCCGCCGGCGCCAACCCGAGTTCAGATGGGCCGCCCGATACCCCGGGACCACGACGAGCCCAGCCCTACCGGCCGACCGCTCGTATTACTCTCCGGTCATGCGCCGCTTCGCGATCCCCGCCCTGGCCGTCGCCGTGGCGGCCGCCCTGCTGGCTCTGCTCGGGTTCGGCGTCGCCCACCTGGGAACCAACAGCTCGATCGACGCTTCGGTCGCCCGCGGGGACTATCCGGCAGCCCCGAACGCGCACCTCCGGCTGCCGATGCTGGGCGCGCCGGGCTCCGAGAGCCTGGCCCAGTTCCGCGGCAAGGTGGTCGTCCTGAACGTGTTTGCGTCGTGGTGCCAGCCGTGCCTGGCCGAGGCGCCGATCCTCGAACGCGAGCAGCGTGCGATCGCCAAGGACAACGCGACGATCCTCGGCGTCACCTACCAGGACAACACGAGCGACTCCGAGTCCTTCGTGCACCAGCAGCACATCACCTATCCGGTGATCCGCGACGTGAGCGGCAACTTCGTGCGGGCGTTCGGCGTCAGCGGCGTGCCCGAGACGTTCGTGATCAACCGCCAGGGCAAGATCGCGGCCCTGACGCGTTTGCAGCTGGACAGCACCTGGCTGCAGCAGACGCTGCCGCGGATCCTGGCCGAGCCGTCGTGATCCGCAAATCGCTCTGCCTCGCGCTGCTCGTCCTATTGGCCGGCGGCGTGCTCGCGCCCGGGGCCCTGGCGGCGACGTGCGCACAGCCACGCGCCTCTCTCACCGACATCGAGAGCGATGTGATGTGCACGCTCTGCCACGAGTCGCTGGCGGTCGCGCAGTCGCCGCAGGCCGATGCCGAGCGCAGCTACATCCGAGGCTTGATCGCCCAGTGCCTCACCAAGCAGCAGGTCGAGCGGAACCTCGTCGGCCAGTACGGCGAGGCGGTGCTCGGCAAGCCCCCGGCCAGCGGCGTCAACCTGACGATCTACATCCTGCCGCCGGCCGTGCTCGTCATCGGCATCGCCGTCTTGGCCGTAACGCTGCCCCGCTGGCGACGGCGCACCCGGGCGGCGGCCCAGCCCGAGCCGGCGAGCACCCGGACGCTCGACCCGGCCGAGGCGTCCCGCGTCGAGCAGGAGCTCAGCCAGTTCCGCGGCTGACCCCGCGAGGACGAGCCAAGCGAGCTACATCGAATCCGGCGCGCTGACCCCGAGCAGCCCCAGAGCCAGCGCGATCGCCCGCTGCGTCGCCGCCGAGAGCGCCACACGCTGCGACTCCACCGCCTCGGGGCTCGCGCCGATCACCCGGCAGTGCTCATAGAACGCCGTGAAGTCCTGGGCCAGCTCCAGGGAGTAGCCGGTGATCCGGTGCGGGGCGCGCCGCAGCGCCGCCTCCGCCACCTCGCCCGGGAAGGCGAGGAGCTTCTTGATCAGGTCTCGCTCGAGGTCCTCGAGCGAGACAGAACCCCAGTCGGCCGACAGCGCGTCGTGAGCCCGCTCCCGATCCAGTCGTCGCAGCATCGAGGCGATCCGGGCGTGGGCGTACTGGACGTAGTACACGGGGTTCTCGCGCGACTGCTTGCGCGCCAACTCCACGTCGAGCTCGATCGTCCGGTCCTGGGAGCTGCGGAGCATGAAGAACCGGGTGGCGTCGACGCCGATCGCGTCGAGCAGGTCGTCCAAGGTCACGAAGTCTCCGCGGCGCTTGGACATCGCGAACACCTCGCCCCCCTCGACCAGGTGGACGAACTGCAGCAACGGCAGCTCGACCGTGTCCGGATCGCCCCCCAGTGCGGCCATCACCGCTTTCATCTCGCGCGCGTACGCCGCGTGGTCTGAGCCGACCGGCACGAGCTGGCGCTCGAACCCGCGCTCGCGCTTGTTCTGCATGTAGGCGATGTCGGCCGCCAGGTACGTCGGCTGCCCGTTCGAGCGCACCACAACACGATCCTTGTCGTCGCCGAAGGTCGTGGTCCGCAGCCACAGCGCGCCCTCGGAGCGGTACACGTGGCCACTCTGCTCGAGCAGCCCGAGCGCGCGCTCCAGCGGGCTCGGCGAGCCGGAATGGAGGGTGCGCTCGCTGAAGAACACGTCGAAGTGGACGCCGTAGCGCTCGAGCGTTTCCTTGATCTGCGCCAGCAGCACGTCGACCGCGCCCCGCGCCACCTCGTCGACGTCGGCATCGGCCGCGCGGGGGATCGAAGCCCCCAGATCGGCCACGTAGCCCCCCTTGTAGCCGCCCTCGGGGACCTCCTCCCCCCTCGCCCGCGCCTGTACCGACTCCCCGAGCAGCCGGATCTGGTTGCCGGCGTCGTTGAAGTAGTACTCCCGGTCGACCCAGTGCCCGTGGTGCTCGAGGATCCGCGCCAGCGCATCACCGTAGGCGGCGTGACGGCCGCTCGCCGCCACCAGCGGGCCGGTCGGGTTGGCCGACACGAACTCGATCAGGATCCGTTCGGGGCGCTCGGCCCCGCCGGCGCCGAAGCGCTCGCCGGCGTCGAGCACCCAGCGGAGCGCCCGCTGGTGCCAGGCGTCGGTCAGGACCAGGTTCAGGAACCCCGGTCCGGCCACCTCGACCCGCTCCAGATCATCTCCGAGCAGCGCCTCCAGCTCGCTCGCCAACCGAGCCGCGACGTCCCGCGGCGCCTCGCCCAGCACCGGCGCCAGCAGCATTGCCGCGTTGGTCGAGTAGTCGCCGAGACCCTTGCGGCGCGGCCGATCAAGCGTCGGCTCGGCGGCCGGCGCCTCCCCCGTACCCCGCACGGCGGCCACCGCCGCACGCACCGCAGCGGCCAGCTCGTCCAAGGGACCGGCGTCCGTCATGCGAAAGGTCATATCCCCTGGATCGCTCCGCGAATCGACGAGAAACCACGGGGCGGCTGAAAGATGCGATCGAGCCGCTCGACGGCGGCCGGCGTGCCCATCGCGATGATCATGTCCCCGACCTGGAGCTCGGTCTGAGCCGGCGGCTGGGTCTCGAGCCGACCGTCGGGGTGCCGGATGGCCACGATCACCGCACCGCCGCTCACATCCGCCACCGTGCGGCCGACCCCCTCGCACTCGGGCGAGACCTCGATCTCCTCCATGCGGTAGTCAGCCAAGTCGAGCGCGCCGCCCACCTGCGGCCGCAGCGCCACTCGTGCCATCTGCGACCCCGAGGTCTTGTACGGCGAGATGACCCGGTCGGCGCCCGCGCGCATCAGCTTCTTCTCGGAGTCCTCGGCGGACGCGCGGGCGATGATCAGGATGTCCGCGCGCAGCTCGCGAGCGGTCAGCGTGATGAAGATGTTCTCGGCATCGGAGTCGACGCAGGCGATCACGCCCTGCGCCCGGGCGATTCCCGCCTGCATGAGGACCTCGTCGTCGGAGGCCTGGCTCTCGATCAGCGGAACTCCCGCTGCAAGCGCGGCGTCCCGGTTGATGGGGCTGGGATCGATCACCACGTGCTGGGCACCGGCCGCGCGCAGGTCCCGCGAGACCTGGCGGCCGACCCGCCCGAAGCCGCAGACGATGTAGTGGTCAGTGAACGAATCGATCATCTTCTCCATCCGGCGCTCCTCGAGCACGCCGCTGAGCTGGCCTGAGACGAAGAACTCGGCGACGGTCGCCAGGCCATAGAAGAGGGTACCTATGCCCAGCAGCTCGAGGCCCACCTTGACCACGCGTCCCGCGGCGTTGTGCGGATCCTGGATCGATCCGAGCGTGGTGACCGTATCCAGGGTCCAGTCGAACGCGTAGGCCACGGAAACGCCCTCGGTCACGACGAAGCCGATCGTGCCGGCGATGACAAGCACAGTCAGCGCCGCCATCAGGATCCCGAGCCGGCGCATGAACAACCGGACCTCGCTGCGAGCACGTGCGCGCTGTTGCAGGGCGCGGTGGCGCGCGTGGCCGCCCTCCTCGCCCGGGAACATCCAGGATCCGCTCTGACTCCATTGCTCGCGATCGGGAACGCTCATCGACGCATCAGTAGTGATACGGCTCGCCGGCCAGGATCTTGTGCGCGCGATAGACCTGCTCGAGCAGAACCACGCGGGCCAGCTGGTGAGGCAGCGTCATCGACCCGAGCGACAGACGGTGGTCGAGGTCCTCGAGCTCCAGCCCAAAAGGCCCGCCGATCACGAAGCAGAGGTCCTGCCCGCTACGACGTCGCTCCTCCAGCCAGCCGCTGAACGCGACCGAGTCGAGGTGCTCCCCGTCCAGATCGAGTAGCGATACGAACGCCCGCTCCGGGATCCGGCGGCTCACGTGGTCGTCCTCGCGAACCTCGACCAACTCGAGCTTGACGTGGCGCGCGAGCAGCTTCTGATAGTGCTGGACATCGTCGGAGAAGGGCGGGCGCAGCCTCCCGACGGCGACGACGAGGATCCTCACGATGGGATACTACGTTCCAATGGACGATCCCGGCCGCCCGGAGCGGCACATAAACATCCACTTCTCGCCGGACATCATGGCCGGCGTGTATTCGAACTTCGCCAACGTGAGCCACTCCGACTACGAGTTCACGATCACGTTCGCGCGCGTGGACCACGAGGTGGAGGACGAGGAGATCCCGGGCGTGGTGGTCTCGCGGATCAACCTCAGCGCCAGGTTCATGCGCGAGCTGATCGACGCCATGCAGGACAACTACTCCAAGTGGCAGACCCGGGAGGGAATCAAGAACCTGCCGGAGTACGGCGGGTCTCAGGGGCTCGAAGACGAGCCGTCCGAGTAGCCCGCCGAGCTCGCGACTAGCCCGCCGAGCCCCACGGAGGAGCCCGCTGAGAAGCTGACGGCCGCGCCGATCCGCTCGGCGGTCGGCGGATGAGTGGACAGCAGCGAGGTGAGCCACCGCGGCGGCTCGAGATCGGCCACGTTCTGGAGGGCGATCGCCCGCTCGAACGAGATGAACGCTTCGGGCGCCCCGGTCAGCGCGAGCGAATAGGCGTCGCTGCGTCGCTCGATGGCGCGCGACAGCCGGTTGCCGATCAGCCCGGTGGGCGCTCCTACCAGGAGCGCGGCCAGAGTCAGGGCGGGGATCGCGCCGGCGGTCCCGCGCTCGGGCGAGAGCTCCCAGCTCAGGCGCTGCACGGCGAGGGCGACCGCGGGCGCGACCAGTGCGGCGTAGACCACCCCCCGGGGCACGTCGCGGTTTCGTACGTGGCCCAACTCGTGCGCGACCACCACCCGAACCTCGTCGCGGCTGTAGCGGTCGAGCAGCGTGTCGAACAGCACCACCCGCTTGGTCGGGCCGAGCCCGGCCACATACGCGTTCGCCGCCGTGGTCCGGCGGCTGGCGTCCACCGAGAAGACCTCCCCCACCTTGACCCCGGCCGCCGCGGCGAGCTCGAGGACGTCCGAGCGGACCTCCCCCTCGGGCAGCGGCGTGAAGTCGTTGAACACCGGATCGAGCACGACGGGCGCCAGCGCGGCCAGGCCAGCGCCGAACAGCACCGAGCCGGCTGAGGCCGGAACCCACCAGGTTCGCGGGTATCGCTGCGTCACCGTCACGACAGCCGCGCCCGCCCCCGCGGCCAGCGCGGCCTCGATCGCGCCGCTCTTCAGCAGGTCGGCCGCCCAGCCGCGCCAGGACTGGGTGACCAGCCCAACGGCGATCCCGCGCCTGCGGGCCACTGCCCGGAAGGGCAACGGCGGCAGCGAGAGCGCCACGGCCATGCCCGCCGCGGTGACGGCGCCGCCGGGCACGGGACGCTTGAAGGGCCGTGACAGCCAGCGCGGCGGCCGGTGCACCAGGGCGGCGAGAGCCCCGAGCTCGACCGCTCCCCGCGCCATCGCCAGCGCGAGCTGGGGCCGCGCGTACCGCGCGCCGCGCTCGATCTCGGCCTGGCTGAAGTAACTGCGGAGGTCGATCCGGGTAGGCTCGATCGCCCTCTCCCGGGGCGAAAGCAGGCGCACTCCAACCTCCGCGGCGGCCAGCGCCACCAGCATCGATTCGAGCATGCGGTAGCGCGAAGGGTGCCTCACCAGCGAGACTGTATCCGCGGACCCACCGAACCGCCCAGAACATGCGAGTCGCAATCGTTTCCGACATCCACGGCAACCGGCATGCCTTCGAGGCCGTGCTGGACGCCATCGAGGCCTCCGAATGCCAGGAGATGTGGTGCCTGGGCGACCTGGTCGGCTACGGCGCGGAGCCCGACGCCTGCGTGGAGCTGGCCCGCCGGTACGCGGCGATATGCCTGGCCGGCAACCACGACCTCGGCGTCCGCGGCGCCCTTCCGCTCGAGGAGTTTTCCCGCGGCGCGGCGCTGGCCGCCCGCTGGACCCAGGGGGTGATCGTTCCCGAGACCCGCGAGTACCTCGACAAGCTCGAGCCGGCCCACATCGATGAGGATGTCGGCCTGTTTCACGCCAGCCCCCGCGACCCGGTCTGGGAGTACGTGCTCTCGCCGCTCCAGGCCGAGCTCTGCCTGGACGTCCAGACACATCGCGTGTGCCTGATCGGCCATTCCCATGTCGCCCTCTCCTTCTCCCGAGCCGACGGCCAGTCGGCCACGGGGCAGACGCGCGGCCCCGACGAGACGATCGACCTCACCGAGGGCGAGTGGCTGATCAACCCGGGCAGCGTGGGCCAGCCGCGCGACGGCGATCCCCGCGCGGCCTGGCTGGAGCTGAATCTGGAGACGTGGGAGGCCGTCTACCGGCGCATCGATTACGACATCGCCGGGGCGGCGGCGGCGATCCGGGCCGCCCGGCTTCCCGACTCGCTGGCCGAGCGCCTGGCTTACGGGCAGTAGATCCGCCCGACGCCCGCGTCCGGCAGGACGCCCACCAAGGCTCTAACCGAATGCCAACCACCCGACCCTCTAAAGTCAGGGCGCGCATGCGCTACGCGCCTCGCGCCATCCTGGCCGGCGGACTGGGGTTCGCCGTCTCGTTTGTCGCCGCCTGTGGCGGCGGCTCCGGCCTGCTCGCCGGTGATCAGTCGGACGCCCTGAGCAGTCAGGCCGATCAGATCGCCGCGGCCGTGCAGTCGGGCAACTGCGGGGCGGCGCTGAGCGCCAGCGCGGTCCTCGGCAGCGAGGTTCAGACCCTTCCCGTGACGATCAACTCAACCCTGCGGAGCAACCTCAACCAAGGCGCCAGCACGATCGCCGAGCTCGCGCGCAGGGACTGTCACCACACCGCGTCGACCGCATCGACGAGCTCGTCGTCGACCGCGACCACGTCGACGACGTCGAGCAGCACCTCGACCAGCTCGAGCACGCCCACGACCACCAGTTCGACCTCCACCACCTCCAGCACTGCAACCACGCCGACCGACACGGGTAGTACATCTACGACGACCGGTGGCGTGGGGCTTGGCGGCAGTACGACCACGGACACCGGCACCGGCAGCGGAGGAACCGGCCCCGGCCAGGGGAACACGAGCAGCACCGGCGGTGGTGGGTGACTAACGGAACAGAGATCGTCGGGCGTTATCGGATGGAAGGGCGTCTCGGCGTGGGCGGGATGTCCACCGTCCAGCTCGCCTTCGACCAGCGCCTGGAGCGTTATGTGGCGATCAAGCTGCTGGCCGAGCACCTGGCCGACGACCCGACCTTCGTCTCGCGCTTCCGCCGCGAGGCGCTGGCCGCCGCCCGGCTCGTGCATCCGAACATCGTCCAGGTGTTCGACTTCGGGTTCGACGAGCGCCAGCACCAGCACTTCATCGTGATGGAGCACGTACCCGGCCACTCCTGCGCGGAGCTGCTGCGCGATCACGGCCGCATGGAGGTCGAGCAGGCGGTCGACGTGATCACCCAGTCCTGCCGCGGGCTCGACTACGCGCACCGCAACGGCGTCGTGCACCGCGACGTCAAGCCGGGCAACCTGCTGGTGTCGGACTCCGACGTCATCAAGCTGGCCGACTTCGGCATTGCGCGGGCAACCGATCAGTCGAGCATCACCCAGGTGGGCTCGGTGCTCGGCACCGCCGCCTACCTCGCCCCCGAGCAGGCCCGCGGCGAGGAGGCCGGGCCCCGAGCCGACCTCTACTCGCTCGGCGTGGTCGCCTACCAGCTACTCACCGGACGCCTGCCCTACGAGGCCAACTCGCTGTCCGAACTCGCCCTGAAGCAGCAGCGCGAGTCCCCGCCCCACGTCGACGAGATCAACCCGCAGGTACCGCCCGAGCTGGCCGATGCGGTGGCCCTCGCCCTGGCCCTTGACCAGGAGGAGCGCCCGGCAAACGCGGCGTTGCTCGCCGACGCCATCGCCAGCGGCGCGCGCGGCGTGGAGCCGGCTCCGACCGCGCGGACCCGGAACCTCGGTGGCACGGCCGCCACCCGCGTGCTGCCCTCCGACCGGGGGGTCCCCACCGCCCAGACCCACGTGGCCCCCGCGCCGGCTACCGGCGTCAGGGGTCCGAGCCCCGCGCGGGCTCGCCAGCTCGAGCCGCGGCGGCCGGCTTACCCGCCCACCACGGGGGCGTACGCGCCCGATGAGTATCACCGCGCCCCGGAGCGGCCCCGCTCCTCGCGCGCCGGGCGCCGGTTCCTCGCCTTCCTGGCCGTCGTCGTGCTGTTCGTGGCCGCGGTGGCGGTGGCGGTCACCATCTCCGCCAGCACGTCGAGCAACGTGGTGCACTTCCGCAAGGTCGTCGCGCACGACGAGAGCACCGCGGTCAAGAAGTTCCAGAACCTGATCAATCAGTACACGAAGTAGCCGCGGGTTTTCGGGGCCTCGCTTCGCTCGGCGTCCATGGGGCCGGGTACCCCGTCCGGACACGGGTCGTCGCCCCCAGACGTACACGCCCGGCGCGCCGCCCCCGGCGATCCCCGCCGGCGCCGCGCCACCGCGCCGCGCGGCGCCCACCTCGGCCGGCCGCCGTCCACTCGTGCCGGCATCCGCAGCCGCCCACGGCCACCGTCCACCGGGCACCGAGCACCGTCCACCGGGCACCGAGCACCGTCCACCGGGCACCGAGCACCGAGCACCGGTCCACCGAGCACCGTCCACCGAGCACCGGGCACCGTCCACCGTCCAGCACCGAGCACCGAGCACCGAGCACCGAGCACCGAGCACCGAGCACCGAGCACCGTCCAGCACCGAGCACCGAGCACCGAGCACCGAGCACCGAGTCCACCGTCCACCGTCCACCGGGCACCGGGCACCGTCCGCCGTGAGCCCTGACCCCGCGCCACCATGCAAAACGCCCAAAAGCGCCCCCGCACCCACCACCTTCCGCACATAAGCATGCCCACGATGCTCATGTGCAGAAGGTGGCGGGCGTGCTGGCGGTTTTGTGAGATAAGCATGCTCTCATGCGAGGTCGCGATGGCTGCACCGCGCTCGCAGACCCCCGCGCTGCCCACGCCGCCCCACCGCGACCCCACCGCCACCCCTCGACCCACCCCGCGCTGCCGCAACGCCGGCGATCCCGGCCGGCGCCGCGCCACCGCGCAGCGCCGCGGCCACCTCGGCCAGCCGTCCCCCATCGACCGCCGCCCGCAGATCCTCCATCAACCGGGCGATGAACCACAGGTTGTGGAGCGTGACCAGCCGCAGCGCCGTCAGCTCACCGGCGCGCCGAAGGTAGTTCAGGTAGGCCCGCGAGAAGCCGCCGGCGCAGGCCGGGCAGCCGCAACCGTCGAGAATCGGCTCGGGCGACGTACGCCACCGGCCCTTGATCAGATCAACACGCCACCCGGTCGCCGGCTCCGGCACCAGGGCCACTCCGTGGCGGCCCAGCCGGGTGGGCAGCGCGCAGTCGAACGTGTCGATCCCGAGCTCGACCCCGGCGATCAGGTCGTCCACATCGCCAATCCCGAGCAGATGGCGCGGCCGGTCGGGGGCAACCCGATCGAGCTCCTCGGTGGTCCACCCCACCACCTCGTGCATCTGCGCCTTGTCCTGCCCGAGCGACCCGCCGATGGCGATCCCATCGCATCCGCTCGCCGCGACGGCAGCCGCAGACACACGACGAAGATCGTGCTCCACGCCGCCCTGGACGATTCCGTACACGACCTGCCCGGCCGGACCGCGGTCGGCGTGCCAGCGCAGGCAGCGCTCCAGCCAGCGGTGGGTGCGCTCCATCGAGCGCTCGGTGTACTCCCGCGAGACGTGGAATGGCGTGCACTCGTCGAACACGAGCGCGATGTCCGACCCGAGCGCGGCCTGCACCGACATCGAGCCCTCGGGAGAGAGAAACCGCTCGCGCCCGTCCACGTACGAACGAAACCGCACGCCCTCCTCGGAGATCGAGAGGATCGCCCCGGTCCGCGGCGCACCATCCGGACCGGCGCGCGGGCGCCCGCGACCCTTGATCTCGTCGGCCACGCCGCCGTGGCCCATCGAGAAGATCTGGAACCCCCCGGAGTCCGTGATGATCGCCCGCTCCCAGCGCATGAACTCGTGCAGCCCGCCCATCTGGGCGACCAGCTCGGGCCCGGGCGCGAGCAGCAGGTGAAACGTGTTGCCGAGGATCAGTTCATAGCCCAGCGAGGCGACGTCGCGGGGCTCCAGCGTCTTGACCGCACCCTTCGTGGCCAGCGGCACGAAGGCCGGGGTTTGCACGTCGCCGTGGGCGAGGTGCAGCGTGGCCGTCCGGGCACGCGAGCCGGGGGAGCGAGTCCGGACCGTGAACGCCATGTGCGGACCCTACTCAGCGCGCCTCTCAAAATGAGCGCACGCTGGCTGCGTCCCTCCCGCCCGGCCGGCACCAAACTGCGTGCCGGCCGGTACGAACCCGGATGGGAGGGAGAGAGGGGTTAGCTTGCGGCTGGGACTACGGGCCCGCTACGCCGCAGCCGGCTCGTTGGTCTCCGAGCCCTCGATGGCCTTGGTCTGACTACCCAGCGAGATCTGGACCTTGCGCGGCTTGTGCTGCTCGGGCTTGGGGATCTGCACCTCGAGCACGCCGTCGCTGAAGCTGCCCTCGATGCTGTCCGCGTCGACACCCTCGGGCAGGGTCACCGAGCGGGAGAACGAGCCGAACGAACGCTCGACCCGGTAGTAGCCCTCGCCCTTCTGCTCGTGCTCGGACTTGCGCTCGCCCGAGACGGTCAGGACGTTGTCCTCGACCTCGATCTTCACGTCGTTCTCGGACAGGCCGGGCAGATCGGCCCGCAGTACGTAGTGGTCATCGGTCGCGACCACGTCCATGGCCGGGACCCAGCGGCGCGCGACCTGACCGCGGCTGCTCGGGGTGCGTGAATCGAAGAACGTGTTGAACAGTCGATTCATCTCGCCCTGCACCGTGTGAAGCTCGCGAGCGGGCTCCCAACGAATGATTGTCATTGTCAAACCTCCCATAGGGATTTACGAATTCTCACGAGCCGTAGTATGAAATCTAAGTGGCTCCATGTCAAGTATACTCAGTCTGCGCGTATAGATCGACCGATTCGGATTGGACTTGACGCGCGGGGTCACCAGCCTCGACACTTGGTTGGAAGCCATCGATCAGGGAAGAGGAGCACCGGGCCGTGACCGCGATCCAGGGCGAACAGCGACCACGCAGGAAGGCGTCGAGCACCGCAATCGAGCGGTTGGTCGAGCGCTTCGACCCGTCCGTGTTCGACGTCGGCCGGCCGCTGGTCCGGATCCGCGTGGAGAACGGCGAGGACGCCCACGATGTGGTGCTCGAAGGTGGGACGGCCCGCCTGGAGCGCACCCGCGGCACGCCCGACGCGGTCCTGAGCGCCGACGCGGGCACCTGGAGCGAGATCGCGGAGAACCTCCGCGGCGGGATGGAGGCGTTCCGCAAGGGACGCCTGAAGATCAGGCGGGACCTGCATCTCGGCGTCGGGTTCCTGGCCGCCACCGCGCCAGCACAGGGCGACGGCCGGCTGCGCCTCCGCAAGGTCGAGACCACCTCTGGGAACCTCTCCACGATCGAGGCCGGAACCGGCGACCCTGTCCTCCTCCTCCACGGGCTCGGGGCGACCAAGGCCTCGTTCCTGCCCACGATCGACGCGCTCGCGCCGACTTACCGGACGATCGGCGTCGACCTCCCCGGCTTCGGCGACTCGGACAAGCCTCTATTCGCGGCCTACGACGCGGCGTTCTTCGCCGAGGCGATGACCGCCCTGCTCGACGCGCTCGAGCTCGAGTCCGCCCACGTGGTCGGCAACAGCATGGGCGGACGGGTGGCGCTGGAGATCGGCCTGGCGCATCCCGACCGGGTCAAGCGCCTCGTTCTGCTCGCCCCCTCGATGGCATGGCTCAAGCCACGCCCCTGGGCGCCCTACCTGCGCCTGATCCCCACCCAGCTCGGCGTCCTGCAGCCAACGCCTCGGGCCCTCGTCGAGCGGATCGTCAAGCAGTTCGTTCCCGGCTCCGAAACCGAGTGGACGGCGGCCGGGATCGACGAGTTCATGCGCTCCTACCTGACCCCGCTGGGCCGGGCGGCGTTTTATGCCGCTGCCCGCAACATCTACCTCGAGGAGCCGCGCGGCCCGGACGGGCTGTGGACGCGGCTCGGCTCGCTGCAGCCCGAGGCCCTGTTCGTGTGGGGCCGCAAGGACAACATCGTGCCGATTGGGTTTGCCCGGCACGTCAGCGAAGAGCTGCCGTCCGCCGCGCATCTCGAGCTGGACTGCGGCCACGTGCCCCAGCTCGAGCGGCCCCGCCAGACCCACGAGGCGATGGCCCGCTTCCTGGCGACCGGCCGGAGCTAATCCGACTGGATCATGGACTCGCCGGTCATCGCCTCGGGCTGATCGATCCCCAGGATCTCGAGCACGGTGGGCGCGACGTCGGCCAGGATCCCCTCGTCGCGCAACCGAATCGCCGGGACGGTCACGATGAACGGCACCGGGTTCAGCGAGTGGGCGGTGTTCGGGCTGCCGTCGTCCTCGAGCATGTGGTCGGAGTTGCCGTGGTCGGCGGTGATCACGCAGGCGCCGCCGGACTCGTGAACGGCATCCACGATCGAACCGAGGCACGAATCCACCGTCTCGACCGCGCGGACCGCGGCCTCGATCACGCCGGTGTGCCCGACCATGTCCGCGTTGGCGAAGTTGATGATCCCGAACGTGGGCGAGTCCTCCCGCCACGCGCGGACGAACGCCTCGGCTGCCGCGGGCGCGCTCATCTCCGGCTTGTGGTCGTAGGTGGGCACGTCGCGCGGTGAGTCGACCAGCTCCCGGCGCTCGCCCTCGAACGCATCCTCCTCGCCGCTGCTGAAGAAGTAGGTGACGTGGGCGTACTTCTCGGTCTCGGCCACGTGAAGTTGGCGCACGCCACGCTCCGCGAGCGCACGCGGGAGCGTCACATCCGGGCGGTCAGGCGGGAATGCCACCGGATAGTCGAAGTCCTCCTCGTACTGGGTCATCGTCGCGTAGCGCTCGACCGCCTCCGCCCCACCGCGGTCGATCTCGGAGAACGACGGGTCGGCTAAGGCGCGCGTGATCTGGCGCATCCGGTCGGGACGGAAGTTGAACGCGAACACCGAGTCCCCCGGACGGATGCACGCCTCTGAGTCGCCCACGAGCACCGGAGTGATGAACTCGTCGGTCTCGTCGCGCTCGTACGCCTCCCGCGCGGCCTCGGCCCCGGTCGCCGCCCGAAGCTCGGCCTGGCCGTGCACCAGCAGGTCGTACGCCCTCTGAGTCCGATCCCAGCGCTTGTCGCGGTCCATTGCCCAGTAGCGGCCAACCACCGAGCCGATTCGGCCGACGCCCGCGTCGTCCATCCACTCCTGCACGGTCTCGAGATAGCCGGCGCCCGACTTCGGCAGCGTGTCGCGCCCGTCCGTGAACGCATGCAGCACCAGATCCGAAACCTCCAGGGCGGCGCCGAGACGGATTAGCGCCTCGAGATGCTCCCAACCGGAGTGCACACCGCCGTCCGACACCAGGCCGATTAGGTGCACCCGCTCAGAAGACGAGAACGCCTTGCGCAACACCTCGTTGGACTCGAACTCGCCAGACTCGGCCGCCTCGTCGATGCGGGTCAGGTCCTGCATCACGACCGCGCCGGCACCCAGGTTCATGTGGCCGACCTCGGAGTTGCCCATCTGGCCTTCCGGGAGCCCGACGGCGTGCCCGCAGGCGATCAACTGCGCGTGCGGGTAGCTCGACCACAGCTCGTCGAACACCGGCGTGTCGGCGAGCGAGATCGCATTGCCGGGGCCGTCGGGGGCGATGCCCCAGCCATCCAGCACGACCAGGACGCAGGACTTCGCGGGCAGCTTGTCCGGACCGGGCGGCAGATCCGTCATGAGCCGCGGGTGGCCGCGTCGACGATCGCCGCGAACCCCGCTGGATCCAGGCTCGCCCCGCCCACCAGCGCGCCGTCCACGTCGGCCTGGCAGAGCACGTCGTCGCAGTTCTCCGCCTTGACGCTCCCCCCGTAGAGCACCCGCGTCCGCTGAGCCTGCTCCCGCGAGCGATCGGCCACCAGCGCGCGAATGAACGCGATCGCCTCCTGGGCCTGATCGGCGGTGGCCACCCGCCCGGATCCGATCGCCCAGATCGGCTCGTAGGCGATCACCACGTCGCCCAGCCGATCGTTCTCGACCTTGGCGAGATCCTCCTGTACCTGATGGCGGAGCTTCCGCTCGGTGTCGCCGGCCTCGCGCTCCTCCTCGGTCTCGCCCACGCACAGGATCGGGACCAGGCCGGCCGCCAGCGCCGCCGGCACCTTGAGCTGGAGCGCGCGGTCGGTCTCGCCGAACATCTCGCGGCGCTCGGAGTGCCCGAGGATCACCCCGTGCACGCCGACCTCGACCAGCATCGGCGCCGACACCTCGCCGGTGAACGCGCCCTCGGCGGCGTGATGCATGTTCTGGGCGTACACCTGCACCCGCGACCCGCGGGTCGAGTCGATCATCGCCTGCAGGTCCAGGTAGGGCGGGCATATCGCCACGTCGACGCCCTGCACCGAGGAGAGCCGCGGCAGCAGGGCGGCGATGAACTCCTCCGACTCGCTCACGGTCTTGTTCATCTTCCAGTTGCCCGCGATGAAGGGCGTCCGTCCGGTCCCGTTGGCGCTCATGCCAGCGCCTCTACCCCGGGAAGCTGCTTTCCCTCAATCAGCTCGAGCGTCGCGCCGCCTCCCGTCGAGAGGTGCGTGACCTGATCCTCCAGCCCGAACTGCCGGAGCGCCGCGGCCGAATCGCCGCCGCCCACCACGGTCGTCCCGGGGGCCTCCGCCACCGCCTCGGCCACCGCGCGAGTACCGGCGGCGAACGGCTCGAGCTCGAACGCGCCCATCGGACCGTTCCAGAACACCGTCCCGGCGCCGGCGATCACCTCCGCATAGTCCGAGGCCGTGCGAGGCCCGATGTCGAGGCCCATCCATCCGTCGGGCACATCGACGTCGTCGATCGTCTGCCGTTCCGCGTCCTCGGCGAACCGATCGCCCACCACCAGATCCACCGGAAGCTTCAACTCAGCCCCGCCGGACTCCTCGAGGATCCGCCGGGCCAGCTCCACGTCTTCCTCGGCGCACAGCGAGTCGCCCACCGAGTGCCCCTGCGCGGCCAGAAACGGGAAGCACATCGCGCCGCCGATGATGATCATGTCAGCGGTCTCGCGGAAGCGGTCGATCACCCCGATCTTGTCGCTCACCTTGGCCCCGCCCAGGACCGAGACCAGCGGCCGCGCCGGATCCTCGAGCACGCCCATCAGCGTGCTCACCTCGCGCTCGAGCAGCAGGCCCGCGGCCCGCTCGTCGACCAGCCGCGCCACACCCTGGGTGGAGGCGTGGGCCCGGTGCGCCGCCCCGAACGCGTCGTCGACGTACACATCAGCCAAAGACGCCAGCGAGCGGGCCAAGTCAGGGTCGTTCTTGGTCTCGCCGGGCTCGTAGCGGACGTTCTCGAGCAGCAGCACGTCGCCGTCACCCAACTCGTCGACCGCGCGCGAGACGTCGTCGCCGACCACGCCCGGCGCCAGCTTCACGGGTGCGTCGATCAGCTCGCCCAGCCGCTCGGCGACCGGAGCGAGTGACAGCGAGGGCTCGCGGTCCTTCGGCCGCCCCAAGTGGGACGCCAGCACGAGTCGCGCACCACGAGAGCGCAGCTCCTCGATCGTCGGCACCGCTGCGCGGATACGCATGTCGTCGCTTACCGCCCCGTTGGCAAGCGGCACGTTGAAGTCCACCCTGACCAGCACCCTCTTGCCGTCCAGGTCTCCCAGGTCCCGAAGCGTCCTCACAGCAGTTTCTGCGCCACGTCAACGACCCGGTTGGAGTATCCCCACTCGTTGTCGTACCAGGAGACGAGCTTGACCATCGTGCCCTCCATCACCGCGGTGAGCTGGGCGTCGAAGATCGAGGAATGCGGATTCTTGATGATGTCCGACGAGACGATCGGATCCTCGGTGTACTGAAGAATCCCCTTCAGAGCACCCTCGGCGGCGGCCTTCATCGCCTGGTTGAGCTCCTCGATGCTCGTCTCCCGGCTGGCCTCGACGGTCAGGTCGACCACGCTCCCGGTGGGCACCGGCGCCCGGACCGCGAACCCGTTCAACTTGCCGTTCAGCTCCGGTATGACCAGGCCGATCGCCTTGGCCGCGCCGGTCGAGGCGGGGATCAGGTTGATCGCCGCCG
The DNA here is from genome assembly GCA_963834625.1 of uncultured Solirubrobacterales bacterium. GTDB lineage: Bacteria > Actinomycetota > Thermoleophilia > Solirubrobacterales > Solirubrobacteraceae > Palsa-465. The sequence continues at coordinate 493,649 of CAWICM010000005.1, forward strand.
CCCGCGCCCGGCGCAGATCGCGGTGGGGCATGTCCTGCAGGCGCTGGTCGGCGGTGTAGGCGTGGATCGTGGTCATCAGGCCGTGCTTGATGCCGACCGTGTCATGGAGGACCTTGGCGATCGGCGCCAGGCAGTTGGTCGTGCACGAGGCGTTGGACACCACGTTGTGCTTGTCGCGGTCATAGACCTCGGCGAAGTTGACCCCCAGGGCCACCGTGACATCCGGCTCGGTGGCGGGCGCCGAGATCAGCACCTTCTTGGCGCCGGCCTCGAGGTGCTTGGACGCGTTCTCGCGGTCGGTGAACAGGCCGGTCGACTCGATCACCACCTCCGCACCGAGTTCTTCCCAGGGCAGCTGCGCGGGGTCCTTCTCGTTCAGAAAGCGGATCTCGTTGCCGTCGACCCGCAGGCCGGTGTCGGTGGCCTCGACCGAGCCGGGGAACGGACCGTAGTTCGAGTCGTACTTGAGCAGATGGGCGAACGTCTTCGGATCGCCGATGTCGTTCGCGGCGACCCACTCGATGTCGGCGCCCTGCTCGTAAGCGGCACGGAACACGTTACGGCCGATGCGACCGAAGCCGTTGATCCCGACGCGTACCGCCATCCGCACACCTCTTTCGTCGACTGCAAAAGAAACGCCGACTGACGCGCCGGCAGGCCGAAGGCTAGCGGGTCACCTGCGCCACCCGCCGGTCACCTGCGCGAGACGACCTCTACCCGCAGACCGTCGGGATCGCGCAGGTACGCCGCGTAGTAGCGCTCGCCGTACTGGGGCCGCATACCCGGCGGCCCGTCGTCGGTGCCCCCATTGGCCAGGCCGCCGGCGTACGCCGCATCCACGGCCGCCTTTCCATTCGCGCTCAGCGCGAGATGGCCGTAACCCGGACCGGGACGACGGCCCCGGACCACGAACCACATCTGCGGCCCGTTCACCCCGTAGGCCAGCGCGTGCTCGGACTGAACCAGGCGCCGCGCACCGAGCGCGTACAGCACGGCGTCGTAGAAGCGCCCCGACCGCGCAAGGTCGGTCACCTCGAAGCCGACGTGGTCGATCACGCCGGGCGGTTCACGTCGCGATGCGCCACGTGCACGAGATAGTCGAGCTCGGAGCTGTAGCGGGATGCGAGATGGGCTGTGATCGCCACCGACCGGTGGCGGCCTCCGGTGCAGCCGATCGCCACGACGAGATGTGCCTTGCCCTCGGCCAGGTACTGCGGAAGCAGGTAGTCGAACAGCGGGTGCAGCCGCTCGTAGAAGGCATCGAGCTCGCCGTCGCGGTTGATGAACTCGACGATCCGCAGGTCGTCGCCGGTCAGCGGTCGCAGGTCGGGCTCGTAGTGCGGATTGGGCAGGAAGCGCACGTCGAGCAGCAGATCCGGGTCGCGCGCCGGACCGTACTTGAAGCCAAAGCTCTGGAAGGTGACGGCGAGGCGCCCCGGAGTCCGCGTAGGAAGCAGCTCGTCGGCGAGCTTGCGTCGGAGCATGGCCGCGGTCAACCCGGTCGTATCGATCACCACATCGGCTCGCCCGCGCAGCGGCAACAGCAGATCGCGCTCGCGGGCGATGCCCTCGGCCACGCTGCTGGTCGGCGCCAGCGGATGGCGCCGCCGGGTCTCCTTGTAGCGGGTCTGGAGCGCGGTCTCGTCGGCGTCCAGGAACAGCACGCGATGCTTGACCCCGGCGGCTCGGAGTTCGTCGAGCATCGCCGCGAAGCCCTCGAAGTACGTGCCCCCGCGCACGTCTGACACCACCGCCGCCCGCTGGACCTTCGAGCCGGCGTGCATGAACAGGTCGACGAGCGAGCGGATCATCTCCGAGGGGAGGTTGTCCACGCAGAAGTAGCCCTCGTCCTCGAACGCAGCCATCGCGGTGGACTTGCCCGCACCGGAGAACCCGGTGATGATCACCAGGTCGATCAGAGCCGAGCCCTCGGCCTCCACGGTCATCGTCTGTTCGTCAAGCTCGTCCACGCGCGTTACTTCCATCCTAGGAAGCTTGACGGTCAAGCGGACGGGCGCGGGCGCGATCCGCGCGCGTCGGGCGGTGTGGCACGATGAGCCCGTGCGGTGGCGCAGCGCGCAGCCCATGATTCTGATCGCGCTCGCGTTCCTCCTGTTGGGCGCGGGCATTTGGCATGCCGCGGTCGCGAAGCCGGAACGCGATCCGGCTCACCCTGCGGCGCCGCACAGCCCGGTTCACCGGTTGGCGGCGCACAATCCGGCTCACCCTGCGGCGCCACACAGTCCGGCATACCCTGCGGCGCCGGCCGATCCGCCCGGCGCGGCGAACACGACGTACGCCACGGTCGGCCCAGCACCGGGCGGGTCGCCGCTGCCGACGGGCTTCCTCGGGCTGTCTCTGGAATACAGCGCGCTCGAGGCCTACACCGGGGACGACCCCGCTGCGCCCAACCCGGTGTTCGTGCAGCTGCTGCGCAATCTGGGAGGCGCGGATAAAGGCCTGGTCATCAGGATCGGCGGCAACAGCACGGACGCCACGTGGTGGCCAATTACCGGCATGTCGCCCCCACGCGGAATCAGCTACGCGATCACTCCGGGCTGGCTGGCCAGCGCCCGGACGCTGTCCAGCGTCCTCGGAGCCAAGCTCATCCTCGGGCTGAACCTCGCGGCGGCAAACCCGCGGCTGACCTCCGCCGAGGCCGACGCGCTGCTCTCGGGCGTCGGCGTCGGCAACGTGGGCGCGCTCGAGCTCGGCAACGAACCCGACGTGTACGGGGTGTTCCCGTGGTACCGCAACCACCGCCGGCCCGTGTTCGCGCGCAGCGCGAGCTACGACCTGAACGCTTTCCTCTCAGACGTTCGGCGCTCGACCCGTGTCCTGCCCTCCGTCGCGATGGCCGGTCCGGCCACGGCGGAGCTCCCGTGGCTGGCCGACGTTCCCGCCCTAGCCGCGGCCGAGCCCGGCCTGCGCATGGTCACCGTCCATCGCTATCCGATCCAGGGGTGCCTCAAGAACCGCAGCTCGCCCTGGTATCCCTCGATCGCGAACCTGCTGAGTGACCGCTCCTCCGCCGGTCTTTCTCAGGCACTCGAGCCGTACGTTGCCCTGGCCCACAGCCACGGGCTGGTGTTCCGGGTGGACGAGCTGAACTCCGCCGCACTGGCGGGCTGCCTGGGCCGCGCGGGGATCAGCAACACATTCTCCTCCGCCCTGTGGATGCTCGACACGCTGTTCAACCTGGCCAGCGTCGGCGTGGACGGCGTCAACGTCCATTCGCTTCCTGGCGCCGGCTATGAGCTGTTCTCGTTCCGGCGCACCGACTCGGGTTGGCAGGCCTTCGTTCACCCCGACTACTACGGGATGCTCCTGTTCACCCAGGCGTTCCCGGCCGGCGGCCGGCTGTTGCCGGTGCGCGCACCCGCCGGGCCGGTGAAGGTGTGGGCCACGCTCGGTCCCGACGGGCGCACGCGGGTGACGCTGATCAACGAGGCATCCGGTCCCCAGCAAGTCGAGCTCCAGCTTCCTCCCTCTGCCGAACCGGCCGGAATCGAATGGATGCGCGCCCCCGGCGCGAGTGCCACGAGCGACGTCACGCTGGGCAGCCAGAGCTTCGGCGCCGAGACGAGCACGGGGTCCCTCGGCGCCCCGCTCCTGCAGCCGTTGCCGCAGACGTTCGGGTCGTACTCGATCGAGTTGCCACCGGACAGCGCCGGGCTCCTGACACGCTAAAGACGCTCGCGCGCGCCGGCCGTCAGACGCCGGTCTTGTGCAGCTCGCGATACATCTCGCGGGCCAGCTTGCCAGGGATCCCCGGCACAGCCTCGAGCTCCTCGCGCGAGGCCATCAGGATCGCGTCGGGTGAGCCGAAGTGGTTGAGCAGGGCCCGCTTGCGAGCCGGACCCACCCCTGGCAGCTCGTCGAGGATCGAGGCGGTCATCGCGCGGTCGCGCCGGATCCGGTGGTGGGTGATGGCAAAGCGGTGGGCCTCGTCGCGGACGCGCTGGAGCAGTTGCAGCTCGACCGTGTCGTGGGCCAGGCGCAGGGGCTCGGCGGAACCCGGGGTGAACACCTCCTCGATCCGCTTGGCCAGCGAGACCACGTACACCCCGCGGTCGCGGAAGCCCTGTAGGGCGCGCACCCCGGCGGACAGCTGCCCCTTGCCACCGTCGATCACGATCAGGTTGGGCAGCGCTGCGAAGCTGGCGTCGTAGTCCTTGTCGTGCGGCGAGAGGTCGTGCTGGCGGTCCCACTGGGCCAGGCGGCGGGAGAGCACCTCCTCCATCGCCGCGAAGTCATCGGGCTGCCCGATCGTGAAGGCTCCATCTCCATTGCCACTGCCGTTGCCGCTGCCGCTGCGGTCCGCCTCGGCGAAGTCCCCGCGGATCTTGAAGCGCCGGTAGTCGGACTTCTTGGGCGCGCCGCCCTCGAACACGACCATCGAGGCCACCGTGTTGGTCCCCATCAGCGTCGAGATGTCGAAGCACTCGACGCGCAGGGGGATCGTGTCGAGGCCGAGCGCCTGCTGGAGGCCGTCCAGGGCCTCCACGCGCTGCTGGCGCCGGCGCTCGGAGCGCAGCCGCTCCTGGTCGAGGGCGAGCTTCGCGTTGCGCTCGGCCAGCTCGAGGATTCGCCGCTTGTCCCCCCGCTCGGAGGCGCGGACCTCGACCGCACCGCCGCGGCGGGTGCTGAGCGCGTCTCTGAGCGCGTCGGTGATGGGCATCTCGCGCTGGACGATCAGGAGCGGCGGGACCATCATCGCGCTCGTGTAGTACTGGAGGATGAAGGCCTCGGCCACCTCGCCGATCCCGCCGTGGGCCTCGTTGTCGAGGTAGAAGCTCTGGCGGTCCGACAGCACGCCGTCACGGACCTGGAAGACCTGGGCGTTCGCCTCGCCCTCGTGGACGGCGACGGCGATCGCGTCCAGGGTCCCGGTCGACTCGTTGGACACCCGCTGGCGCTCGAGCAGGGAGTGCACGGCCCGCAGCCGGTTGCGCTCCCGGGCCGCGTCCTCGAAGCGCTGCTCGGCCGCGGCCTCGCGCATCGATCTGTCCAGCGACCGTTCGATCTCCCGGTAGCGCCCCGACAGGAAGTCGATCACGCCCTGGATCCCGTCCCGGTAGTGCTCTCTGCTCACGTAGCCGACGCAGGGCGCCTCGCACCGCTTGATGTAGTAGTCCAGGCAGGGAGAGCCGCTGCGCCGGCCCGGCTCGGGGCCCTCGCAGGAGCGGAACATGAACACCTTGCCCAGCACCTCGAGCGTGGAACGCACGCGCTTTGCGTTCGAGTAGGGGCCGAAGTAGGCCCGGTCGCGACGATGGCGCTCGCGCGTGAAGTACACCCGCGGGAAGTCCTCGTCGAGCGAGATCGCGATGTATGGATATGACTTGTCGTCCCGCAGGCGGATGTTGAAGCGCGGCTTGTACTGCTTGATGAAGTTCTGCTCGGCCAGCAGCGCCTCGGCCTCGGTGTGGACGACGAGCGCCTCGATCTGATCGATCATGTCCACCAGCCCCTCGCCCCCGCGGGTGCTCGGGTTGGTGAAGTGCGAGGCCACCCGCTTGCGGATCGACTTGGCCTTACCGACGTAGATGACCTTGCCGCGTCCGTCGCGGAACAGGTAGACGCCGGGCTCATCGGGAAGCTCGCGGCGCCGGTCGGCGGGGACGACTGCCATGCCTTCGAGGATAGGGCCGGTGGTGTTCGCGCTGAGACGAACTATGCGCGACTTGCGGCCGGCATCGGGCGGCCTCGAATAGTCTGAGCCGGACAGTTCGATGCCGTCTCGATCGACCACTATGCCGGCGGACCTTGGCTTCGCCCAGCTCCTTCGAGCCCACGGCCTCCGCGCCACCGCCCAGCGCCGGGCGATCTACAGCGTGTTCGCCGACGCAGCCAGCGCCGATGACGGCAACGCCCATTTGAGCGCGGAGGAGGTCTTCCAGCAGGCCCGCCTCCAGCTCCCCGAGCTGTCCCGCGCCACCGTGTACAACGCGCTCGGCGAGCTGGCCGAGGTCGGGCTGCTCGGACTGGTCGAAGGGCCCGGCCCCCGGCGCTACGACGCCAACGTCATGCCCCATCACCACTTCCGCTGCCAGGATTGCCACCAGCTGCACGATGTCGAGCTCGACCGCGTCGAGGTGACCCTGCGCGAGCGCGGCTTCAAGGTCCAGAGCTCACACGTGCTGCTCGAGGGGCTGTGCCCTCGCTGCGCGGCTCACGCCGGGCCGGTGTCCGCGAGCTGAGGCGCCGGAGCGCTAGTACTTGCGCGCCGACCAGAGGACGGCGAACATCGCGTAGGCCGACCCGGCCAGCAGGATCAGCCAGGCCACCGAGCCCGCGCCCGTGCCCCACAGCCGCGAGGTGGCGGTCAGAGTCAGCGTCGCCACCCCGGCCGCGACGTAGAGCAGCGCGCGCCGCCCGTCACCCAATGCGTACAGGCTGACTCGCCGCTCGCGGTAGGTGAGTGCCAGGAACCAGACGATCGTGCCGAGGAAGACCAGCGTGACCGCCTGGATGGCGACGTTGGCGGCGGTCACGCCGCCCTGGACCAGCGCGACCAGCGCCGCGATGGCCAGCACGATCAGGACGTTGCGGACGGTGCTGTTCAAGAACTTCAGGGTACCGCGGCGTACGTGTCGGCCGCCGGCGAACCGCGGCGATCCGGCTCCCGCACCTCGACCACGGGCTCCGCGGCGAACCTGTAACCCACCCCGAAGTGCGTGTGCACGTAGCGCCATCCCGGCGAGACGGCCTCGAGCTTGGAGCGCAGCTTGCGCACGAACACGTCAACCGACCGGTCACCGCGAGCCATCGTGTAGCCCCACACCCCCTGATAGATCTCCTCGCGCTCGAGCACGCGGCCGTCGGCGGTCGCCAGCTGGCGCAGCAGCTCGAACTCCTTTCGCGACAGCGAGGCGGGCTGCTCCCCGACGTAGGCGTCGTAGCGGTCGGGACGGATGGCCAGATCGCCGGCCTCGATCGTTTTCTCCTCGACCGGCAGCTCACCCGCCCGGCGGCGGCGCAGCACGGCCTGGATCCGGGCCACCAGCTCCTCGGGATGGCACGGCTTGCTGATCCAGTCATCAGCGCCGGCCCGTAGCCCCCGGACCCGCTCGGACACGGTCGCGGGTGCGCTCAAGAGCAGCAGGGCAAGTCCGGGAAGCGCGGCGGAGACCCGCTCGACGTACTCCAACCCCGTCAGGCGGGGGTTCACGATCAGCGCGTGCAGGCGCATCGCGCCCAGATGAGTGGCGTCGGGCGGGAACGCGAGGACCTCGATCGCCCAGTGCCGCGCGGCCAGCCTGCGCTCGAGAACGGTGAGCAGACCGCTGTCGTCATCGATCAGCGCAACCCGGATTGGCGACGCATCGCTGAGCGGTGCCATCGTTGGGTTCGAGTGTAGAGACCGCCCCCGACGACGCGTCGGAAAGCCTTACCTGACCCCTGGCACCCGGCTGAGCACCTTCAGGCCCAAGGTCATCAGCCGCGCCCAGAGGCGCGTCCCGACCAGCGGAGGCGGCGCGATCCCCATCAGCCGCTGCACCGACACGGTCTGCGACTCGGTGTACTTGAGGATTCCGGCGGCGCCGTGCCGGCGTCCCAGGCCCGAGTCCTTCATCCCGCCCATCGGAGCGTCGACCGACCCCCAGGTGGCCACGTATCCCTCGTTCACGTTCACCGTGCCGGCCTGCAGGCGGGCGGCGATCGCCCGCCCGCGCGCCACATCCCTGCTCCACACGCTGAAGTTCAAGCCGAAGCAACCCTCGTTGGCCCGGCGGATCGCGTCCTCCTCATCCGCGAACGTCGATACCGCCGCCACCGGCCCGAAGGTCTCGTCGGCGAACAGCGACATCCCCGAGCGCACGTCTCCGAGCAGCGTCGGCTCGTAGAAGTACGGCCCGATATCCGGACGCGCCCGACCTCCCACCAGGACTCGAGCGCCGCCGGCCACCGCGTTGTCCACGTGCGCCCGGACCGCCTCGAGTTGCTCCTCGGAGATCAGCGACCCCATGTCGTAGTCGTAGGACAAGCCCGCGCCCAGGCGCATCCGGCGCACGCGCTCCACGAGCCGGCGCACGAACTCCTCGGCGATGCTCTCGTGCACGTACAGGCGCTCGATCGAGATGCACAGCTGCCCGGCGTTGGAGAACATTGCCCGCTCGGCGCCCTCAACCGCCCGCGATAACGAGGCATCGGCCAGGACCAGCATCGCGTTCTTCCCGCCCAGCTCCATCGAACTCGGGATCAGCCGCTCGGCGGCCTGACTGGCGACCTGGCGGCCGGTGGCGGTGCTCCCCGTGAACATGATGTAGTCGACCCGCCCGATCAGCTCGGGGCCGAGCTCGGCCCCCGACCCGGTCACGACCTGGAGCACATCCGGGGGCAGGCCGGCCTCCGAGAGCAGCTCGAGACCGATCAGCCCGCTGAAGGGCGTCTTGGAGTCGACCTTCATCACCACCGCGTTGCCGGCGGCGACGGCGGGGATCGCATCGCTGATCGACAGCGTGAGCGGATAGTTCCAGGGCGAGATGACCCCGACCACGCCCACGGGGTGATGGTGCTCCCAGGTGGCAGTCAGCACTGGCAGAGCCCCCCGCCGCCGCTGCGTCCGCAGCAGCCGGCGAGCCGACCGCGCGTAGTAGCGCGACACCAGGGCCACGTCGAGGATCTCCTCGAAGGCGTGCCGGCGAGCCTTGCCCGACTCGAGCTGGATCACGTCCAGAAGCTCGTCTTGCCGCTCGAGCACGAGGTCGTGAACGCGCATCAGGAGCGCCTCGCGCTCGGCGAAGTCGGTCTTCGACCACGCCTGCTGGGCCTCTCGGGCGTGCCGCACCGCCAGCTCCACGTCCTCGGCCGTGCAGCGCGGCACGGTTCCGAGCGGCCGGCCCGTCGCCGGGTTCTCGATCTCCAGCCCCTCGCGATCGGCGTTGGGAGCCGTCGTCACCCGCGCGGCCAGCTCGGAGAACCGCCCCGAACCGGACGCACGCGCACGCGTGGCGACGCTCACCGCGGACTCACCCTCACCGCGGAGCCGCCGTCACCGCGGACGCGCCGAGAAGCGCGCGGAGTAGAAGTCGAGCATGTGCGGGAGCGGCTCGCCCGCGGCGATCTTCGGCTCCTGCAACCTCAGCGACCAGCGGCTCAGCACCTGGACGATGGCCGCCTTGCCCAGGAGCAGCACCAGCGGCCCGCCCGGGCAGTCCTGGCTGCCGTTGCTGAGGTGGTTGAAGCGGTAGTCCTTGGTCTCGGACCGCCACCGATCGGGCACCAACCGATCCGCATCCTCGACGTGGTCGCCGTCACGATGGTTGAACGCATTGAGGATGAGGATCTGGGTGCCGCCGGCCACCGGATCGCCATCGAGCGTGACGTCGCCGATCGCCTCGCGGGCCAGCAGCGGGGTCGTCGGCCACAGGCGCATCGCCTCGTGCAGGCAGCCCCCGAGGTAGGTCATGCCATCGAGCGCGCGCGGATCGGACAGATCGGCCCCGATCATGCTCTCGCGGACGCGGCGCTCGACCGCCGGGTCGGCCACGATCACGGCCAGCGCCCGGTAGGCGTTGGCCCCCAGCGTGTCCCGCATGGCGAACATCCAGTGAGGGATCTGCTGCACCACGCGGGTGCGGTCAGTGTGCGGCGCGCCGGCGATCCGGGCGAGCAGGGTGCCAGGCTCGGGGTCGCGCAGCCGCCGCTCGAGCTCGCCGTACAGCTCGTAGTACTCGTCGCTGCGCTTCAGTCCGACGAGGCGATTCGCCTCACGCATCAGCTTCTCCAGGTGCCCGGTCAGGCGCTGATCGCTCCGCGCCTCCTCGCCGAAGATGACCCGCAGCGTGATCAGGTCGAACAGCCGCTCCCAGTCGCGCCACTCGAGCATCTGGCCAACCGGCATGCGCTCGACCTCATCGGCCACGACCTCCGCGAAGCGACGCCCATCGGGATGGATCCGCTCGCGGGTGGCCAGCACCGCCTCGTTGAACGGCCGGCGCTCACGCCACTCGGGGCCGCGGGACAGCGTCAGCGCGTCGGGCTGGAAGTGGGACATCCCCTTCGCCTTGGCGCCGGAATCGGACCCGTACAGCTCGGCTGAGCGATCGAGCACTTCGCGAATCGCGTCGACCCCCCACAGCACGATCAGCCGGCCACCGAGCAGCCGCACGCCCTGACCGTCGTGCCTGCGGCGCACCCGGGTCAGGAGCGAGATCGCCCGCCCGTCGGCGTCGAGCCGGGTGAGCAGCCTCATCGCGCGGCGACGGGGGGCGAACAGTCCCCGCACGAGCGCGGGCACGACCCCGGTCGCGAGGACGCCCAACGCCTCCCGCAGCGATGCGTCGGCCAGTCCACCGCGCTGCTCGGCCTCGCCCGCGCGCGTCGTCCCGGTCGCGGCCCCGGATGACTGCTGTTCGGTGGTGCTCATGTCAGGCGTTGATCGCGGCCAGGGCCTTCTTCACGCCCTCGACTCGATTCGACAGCCTACTCGCCCGCTTGCCGTCGGTGGACACGCGGTTCCAGGGCAGGAACGCGTTGGGCAGGCCGTCGAGCGCCGGCTCGAGCTGCGGATAGTGCCGCACCAACACGTCCTTCATCTTGGTGTGGGTCACCCAGTCGATACCGGTCTGGGTGTACACCTCCGGTCGGAAGTCGGTCGTGAAGAAGCGATCGCTCTTGAGCCGGCGGGAGGCCATCAGGATGAACACCCGGAACGCCGTATCGGAGAACCCGAACCCCGGCGGCAGCGGCTCGGCGTACATGCCGACCTGCAAATCCACCTTGTCGATGTCGCCCGCGTAAACGCGCCGGATCTCCTCGGCCCACTGACGGTTCGGGGTCAGCTCCTCGAACGAGCGGATCCGCGGCATCCGCAGCTCCTCGCGGAAGTCGTTGTAGCGGGGCACGCCGCGCTCCCGGTCGCGCAGGATGTCGAGGGTCGCGAGGTCCATGAGCTCCCCGTCGATCCGCCGGAAGCGCTGGAGCGCCCGCGGATAGTTGTGCAGCGTGATCTGGCCCGGGTGCTCGATCCCCATCGAGTAGATCAGGTCGGCGATCTCGTAGTCGGCCATGAACTCACGCGTCTGAGCGCCCTGCAACTCGACGAACTCGTGTCGGGCGCGCACCTCGCCGCTCTCGACCGAATACAGGTTCCAGTCGTCACGCAGCAACGGGTGCATGCGGTAGACCGAGATGAACTCCTCGGTGAGCTGGAAGCGCGCCCCGTGGTGCTCCTGGGGCGAGCCCATGATCCCGCTGAAGATCTCGGAGTTGCCCAGGCGCCCGAACCGGTCCTTGAGCGTTTGACCGAGGATCCCCGACCAGTTCACGTTCATCGCGAACCACAGCGCCGGCGTGTTCACGATCCCAGGCGTCCACTCGACGGTGTGGATCTTGGCCATCAGCGCCGAGTTGACCAGCCACGCGGTGTCGAACAGCCGCTGGTCGTCCCATTGCGGGTGCTCGCGCCTCAGCGCGTCGCAGATCGCGTTGTGCTCCTTGGTGAACAGCGTGTGCAGGCAGGACAGCCCGAACCACCAGTTCTCGTTGAACCCGGTGAGGTCGATCCCGTGCTGCTCGGGATCCTCGGGGAGGCGACCGTTCGGCTCGATCTTCAGCTTTCCGTCCTTGAACGTGCGCAGGGCGTTCTGGCGCTTCTGGTTCGAGCCGTAGATCTGCGAGCCGTCCCACCAGTGCGTCTCGGTGTTGCCATAGTCGATCGCCTTGCCGTTACCGCTCTCGTTCGAGCGCGAGCTCGGGTGGGCCGGCACCGGGACGGTGCGCCGCACCCGCATCGGATGCTCGGGCCAGTCGTCTGAGTCCTCGATCGGAATCTCGAGTACGTCCTCAGGGTCCCCACGCCCGTGGAAGAACCAGTTGTGGTTCTCGAACTGGATCCACGCCTGGGCCAGCACGTTCAGGTTGGTCGCGGGCTTGAAGGTGTCGCGGGTCATGAGCTCGAGCGACACCGTCCGCGCGCTCGGGTCGTGCAGGCGCGGCGGCTGCTCGGGGCGGATCCGTTTGGGGTTGACGTTACGCGTGAACGCGGTGCCGGTCGACCCCATGTCGGCATCCTCGAGGTCGTTCCACTTGCCATCCGGGCGCCGGGCGTTGCGGGCCTTGTCAGGAGGCTGCTCGAGGCCGTGGGTCCGGATTGGGGTGCCGGTGTCGAACAGATTCATGTCGCGCAGGTCGAGCCTCAGCGACAGCAGGTTGAGTGACTTGAGTGCCGTGGTCGGCACCTCGTACCAGGCGCGCTTGCGATTGACACGACTGAACACCGCGTGCAGTGCGCGGTTCGGCAGCGACCTCTTCACCCTCCCGCTCTCCTTCCGGCTCGCCCTGACCTGGATGGAGATTCGTTACCCGGCTGTCGGCGATCCAATCGCCCGGAAAATGATCACATCCTCCTGGTCGCCGGGCAGGAGCAGGCCCTGGGCGCGCAGCCAATCGACGCGCGCGCGAAGCCGTGGACCCAAGGGACCCCGGTGGCGGTAGGCAACCTCGGCGTCGAGACCGCGCGCCGACAGCGCTTCGAGCGTCTCGCGCTCGCCGCACACCGAGGAATGGACGAGCAGCAGGACCCCGCTTGGCGTCAGGTGCTCGCCGACCTGCGCGCAGATCCGGTCCAGGAACGCGCGTCCCCGCTGTCCGGCGTCGACGGCACGCGCCAGTCCGCGCTGGGGCAGTGCCTCATTCGGATGCGGCAGGTACGGCGGATTGGACACGATCACGTCGAACCGGCGCCCCGCGACCGGCGCGAACAGGTCGCCGCGTAGCGCAGTGACCCGGACGCCGTTGAGCCGGGCATTGAGCCGCACCGAGAGCATCGCTCGCCGTGACACGTCGATCGCCACCGTGGTTGCCCCGGTGAGCGCCGCGACGACCGCGAGGTGACCGCTTCCGGTACACAGATCCAGCACCCGCACCCCCGGCCCGAGGCGCTCCCGCCGCAGCTGGTCGGCCAGCATGTAGCTGTCGCTGGGCGGTTGAAAGACACCGGGCAGGGGCAATAGGCGCATCGCGCCGCTCCATCTACCGTGAGCACCCAGACCCCAAACCCGCCACCCACCGCCGCCGAGCTGCGCGCGCGGTTCGACGCCACGCCGTCCTACACGGTCGGGATCGAGGACGAGCTGATGGTGCTCGACCCGGACACCCTCGAGCTGGCATCGCGAGCACCCGAGGTCCTCGCGCTTCTGAACGACGATTCGCGCTTCAAGCTCGAGCTCCCGGCCTCGCAGCTCGAGATCGTGCTCCCGCCGTGCGCCACCGTCCCCGAGGCCGCGCAGGCCCTGTTCGAGGCTCGACGGGAGTTGGTCGCGCGGGTCGGCGGCGCCGTGCGCTTCGCCGCCTCGGGCTTTCACCCCACGAGCCCCGGCACCGGCGAGCTCAACCAATCGCCGCGCTACCAACACGTGATCCGCGAGTACGGCTCGGTGGCGGTGCGCCAGCTGGTCTGCGCCCTCCAGGTGCACGTCGCGGTGCCCGGCGCCGACCGCGCGCTCGCGGTGTACAACGCCGTGCGCGAGTACCTCCCCTGTCTGGCCGCGCTGGCCGCCAACGCTCCCTTCTACGAGGGAGGGGACACAGGGCTGGCCTCGGTGCGGCCGACGATTGGCGAGCTCCTGCCCCGGCAGGGGATACCGCCGGCGTTCGAGAGCTGGGAGGCTTACGCCGGCACGCTGGCCTGGGGCGCCGCCACGGGGGCCTTCCCCGACGCGAGCAGCTGGTGGTACGAGCTCCGGCTTCACCCGAACTTCGGCACGCTCGAGTTCCGCGTGCCCGACGGCCAGACGACCGTGGCCGACGCGGGTGCGGTCGCGGCGGTGGCGCAGGCGCTGGTGGCCTGGCTGGGCGAGCGCCACGACGCCGGCGGCCTGGGTGCGCCCGCTCCGACCTGGCGGATCGAGCAGAATCGCTGGTGGGCGTGCCGCTATGGCGTCGAGGGGGACATGGCGGATCTGGATACGGGGGTGCTGCGACCCACCCGCGAGTGCCTGCGCGAGTTGTTGGACACGCTCGAGCCGGTGGCGACGCGGCTCCATGCACGCGAGCCGCTCGCCCGCGCACGCGAGCTGATCGAGGCCAACGGGGCCATCACCCAGCGCCGCGTGGCTGAGCGCGCCGGCATCCCATTCTTGCCTGGCTGGCTGGCCAGCCAGTTCCTCGCGCCGTCGTCTGGGTAGAGGCGGGCAACCGAAGTGCAGAGCCTTCCATCACCACGCGGCCCCGTCACCGAGCAGCTGATCGGGGCGCTCCAGGACGCGCCCGGGACGCTCGGCCCGATCGAGCCCCTGGGCTGTTTCGGTGAGCCGCTGTTCGACGAGGACCTCCAGCTCGCGCTGTATCTGTGCTACGAGCTGCACTATCGGGGCCTCCCGGAGGTCGACGACGGCTGGGAGTGGGATCCCTCATTGCTGGCCTTACGACAAGAGCTCGAGGGCGTGTTCGAGCGCGCCCTGCTCGAAGCCCTGCCGCGCCCGAGCGAGGAGCTTCGGGCCGCCGACATAGATGTGGCGCTACGCGCCATCTCCGAGGAGGACGGTCCCTCGCTGTCCTCCTACGTCAAGGTCAGCGCGAGCATCGACGAGGTCCGCGAGTTCCTCGTCCACCGCTCGGCCTACCAGCTCAAGGAGGCCGATCCGCATTCGTGGGCGATCCCTCGGCTGTCGGGCGCGCCCAAGGCCGCATTGATCGAGATCCAGGCCGACGAGTACGGCGGTGGACGGCCCGAGTGGATCCACGCCGAGCTGTTCGCGCGCGCGATGCGCGCGGTCGGCCTCGACTCCGAGTATGGCGCCTACCTCGAGCTGATCCCAGGGGTAACGCTGGCCACGGTCAACCTGATGTCGCTGTTCGGCCTGCACCGCCGGTGGCGCGGGGCGATCGTGGGACACCTGGCCCTGTTCGAGATGACCTCCTCGATCCCCAACCGCCGCTATGCCGAGGGTCTGCGCAGGCTCGGGTTCGACGCCGACGCGACGCTGTTCTTCGACGAGCACGTCACGGCCGACGCGGTCCACGAGGCGATCGCGGCGGTCGACCTGGCCGGAGGCCTTGCCCGCCAGGACGGGGCGCTGACCGCAGACATCGTGTGGGGGGCGCGCGCGCTCAGCTACCTCGACGGGCAGTGGGCCTCGCACGTTCTCGCCCGCTGGAACCAAGGCCGCAGCTCGCTGCTGCGCGAGCTCACCGCGCCGGCGCGCGGAGGCATACCGGAGGCATACCGGGCCCGGTCCTGACCTCCGGCTGAGCGACAATGCCGGACATGCCGACCGCGCCGAGCCCCGACGCCACCGGCGGCGTGCCCGCCGGGCAGGTCCCGCGACGGATCGGGCTGGTCGTTCATCCGAGCCGGAGCGTCGATCGCCCGCTCGGCATGGTCCGGGAGTGGAGCGAGGAGCACGGCGTCGAGATGTTGCAGGTCCCGGCGGCCTACAGCCAGCGACGCGTCGCCGACGAGGGCGAGCCGGGTGAGTCCGACCTGATCGTCTCGATCGGAGGCGACGGAACCACGTTGGCCGCCCTCCGCACCGGCGCGATGGCGCAGCGACCGGTCCTGGGAATCGCCTGCGGGAGCCTGGGGGCGCTGGCCACCGTGGCCGTCGCCGACGTGACCCGTTCGCTCGAGCGTTTCAGCCGCGGCGAGTGGCAGCCGCGGATGTTTCCGGCCCTGTCGGTGACGCGCGAGGAGGGCGAGCCGCTGTTCGCGCTCAACGATGTCGCCGTGGTCCGTGCAGGAGGCGGACAGGTGCGCGTGAGCGCCCAGGTCGACGGCAGCCTGTACGCGCGGCTGGCCGGCGACGGCGCTGTGGTGAGCACTCCGATCGGCTCGAGCGGCTACGCGATCTCGGCCGGCGGCCCGCTGCTGCACACCGGGCTCGACGCCTTCGTGCTCACGCCGCTGCCCAAACACGGCGGTTTCTGCCCTCCGATCGTGATCGGTCCCGAATCGACCCTGGAGCTCGAGGTCGGAGCCGGGTTCGGGGGCGCCCGCCTCGAGGTCGACGGGCAGGCGGCCGGCGAGCAGGTGCGCTCGTTGACCATCGCTCTGCGCCAGGGAGTAGCCACGATGGTCAGCTTCTCGGATCAGGAGTCGCTGCTGGCTGGGCTGCGACGCCGGCGGATCATCGTCGACAGCCCGCGTGTGGCGGGCGACGCCGACGACCAGGGCGAGGCCGCCTGCCCCGAGTGACGGTCAGGCGCCCGCGCCGGGCGCCCGAAACCCGATCAGCTTGTGGGTCCCGTCGCAGAGTGGCCGGAGCTTGGACTTGCCGCAGCGGCACAGCGCCACCGTGCCGCGTCGCCGGTCGATCGGCGACCCGTCGGGCCAGGCCAACTCGACCGGGCCCCGCACGAGCAGCGGCCCGTCGCGGTACGGGGTGATGATCACGGTGTCCTTTCCGGGCATCGGCGACGCCCGTACCCGTGGATCAGTCCTCTGACGCAGCATCGGTCGCGGGGAAGGCAACGGCCACCCGCAAGCCACCCTCTGGACGCGCCTCGGTCTCCAGGGTGGCGCCGTGGGCCTCGGCGATCGCCTGCACGATCGACAACCCCAGCCCGAGGCCACTCCCATTGTGATCGTAATTCTGAGACTGATTCTGATTCTGATTCCCGTTCCCATTCTTTCCGGCGCGGTAGAACGGCTTGACCAACTCCTCGGCCTGCTCGGGCTCGACCAGCGGTCCGGTGTTCGTGACCTCGACCGTCGGCAGCCCATCCCGCCGGCCGGTCCAAGCGCTGACCCATCCGCCCGACTGGTTGTGGCGGACCGCGTTCTCGACCAGGTTGGCCACCAGGCGCTCGACCATCGCCTGATCGCCTCTGGTGCACGCCTCGCCCAGCTCGGTCTCGACGCGCAGCCCGTCCGACGGGACCGCACGCACGACCTCGGCGGTGACCTCACGCAGGTCCACGGAAGCGCGCGAGTCCAGGCCGCGCTGGCCGCGGGCCAGCGCGAGCAGCGCCTCGATCAGCCGCTCCTGCTGCTCGCTGGCGGCGAGCACGCGCCGGCAGGTGTCGCGCATCGACTCGAGCGTGGGTTGCGGATCGGCGAGGGCAACCTCGACCAGCGCGCGCTCGAGGGTGATCGGCGTGCGCAGCTCGTGCGAGGCGTTGGCCACGAACCGCCGTTGAGACTCGAATGCCCGCTCCAGCCGGCCGAGCAAGCCATCGAACGTCTCGGCCAGCTCCTTGAGCTCGTCATCGGGCCCCTCGAGGGCCAGGCGCTCGTGCAGGTTGCGCTCGGAGATACCCCGAGCCCGCGAGCTCATGGTCCGCACCGGGCGGAGCGCGCGACCGGCCATCACCCAACCGAGGCCGATCGAGGCCAGGGCCATGATGCCCAGCGCCACCCCCGAGCGGGTCAGCAGCGTCGAGAGCTGGTCGGTCTTGACTCGGTCGATGCTGTCGTTGGCCTTGGCCTGGACCGACCGCAGCTGGGCCGCCTGCGCGGCCGTCAAACGCTTGAACGTCGCGTTCACCTGGCCGGCATAGTTCTGCAGCTGCACCACCGGCCCAGGCGCGAGCTTCTGCTTGACGATCAAGGCCGACCCGTTGGCTGGAGCGGCAGTCGCCGATCCGATCGCCTGCGGCAGCTGGGGCGGCTTCCCGGCCGAGAACCTGCGCGTCACCACGAATGACCGCGGCGGTTGCGACGCCACCAGCCCGTACGTGATCCCCAGCAGCGCCGCCCCCGCGATCAGGAACAGCAGGCCGTAGAGCACCGTCAGCCGCAGCCGGATCGTCCAGCGCGGCCGCCAGCGTCTTGTGGGTCTCACCGTCAACGTTCCACTAGATCCGATAGCCGGCCCCGGGCACCGTCTCGATGATGGGCGGATCGCCCAGCTTGCGCCGCAGCCGGCTGACCGTGACCTTGACCACGGCGGAGAACGGATCGGCGGCTTCGTCCCAGGCCCTGGCCAGAAGCTCCTCGGGCGAGACCACGCTGCTGCGTGCGGACAGCAACAACTCCAGCACGGCCAGCTCCTTTGCGCTCAGATCGAGCCGGCGACCGGCCCGATGGGCGATGCGCCGGCCGGTGTCCAGGGTCAGATCGCCGCTGCGCATCACCGGGGCGAGCGCCGGCTGGGACCGTCGCGCCAGCGCACGGATGCGGGCGATCAGCTCGGCGAAGGCGAACGGCTTGGGCAGGTAATCGTCGGCGCCCAGGCTGAGACCGGCCACCCGGTCCTCGATCCCGGCCGACGCGGTCAGCATCAACACCTTGGCCCGGCCGCCCTGCTCCACCAGCGTCTCGCACACCCGGTCGCCGTGCACCCCGGGCAGATCGCGATCGAGCACGATCACGTCATAGTCGTAGATCGCCGCCTGCCGCAGCCCGGCGGCGCCGTCGTGCGCGATGTCCACCGCCATGCCGTCGCGCTGCAGACCGAGGGCGACCGTCTCGGCCAGCTCCACCTGATCCTCGATCACGAGCACTCGCATTCGCCCTCGCGCGTCGCCTCCCAATCGTCGCACGCAGGATGGTCGGGGCCAGGTAACGCAGCGGTAACAGCTCCCGTATCCGCCCTGTTACCCGCGGTTTCGTACCACTTCGGCTATGCGATTCACGATCCCCCTCTTCCTACTCGCGGCCCTGCTCGGACTGGCGGCGTGCGGCTCCGCCCAGCCGACCGCTGACGGCGCAACCTCGGCCCCGGCCGGCACCCCGGGGAACTCGAACAAGGCACTCGAGTTCGCGCGCTGCATGCGCTCGCACGGCGTGCCCAACTTCCCGGACCCCACCAACGGCCACATCGACCTGCAGCTCCAGCGGACGCCCGACAGCATGTCGGTGAACGGAGTCGAAGTGAACGGACCGGCGTTCCAGTCGGCCATGCGGGCCTGCCGCTCATATCTGCCGAATGGCGGCCAGCTGTCCGCGGCGCAGACGGCCAAGGCGAAGGAGCAAGCCCTCGCGATGTCGCGCTGCATGCGCTCGCACGGCGTGCCGAACTTCCCCGATCCCACGTTCCAGAGCGGGCCTGGCGGAGGCGTCGGCATCAGGATCGGCGGGGCGGGCATCGACCCAAGCTCGCCGGCCTTCCAGGCCGCCCAGAAGGCCTGCGGGTCGATCTTCGGCCGCGCGAAGGTGGCGACCCAAGCCCCGGGTTAGTCGTCAGGCGGCCGAACGCCGCGCGAGGGCCTGGGCGAGCAGTACGAGCACCCTGGCCGACTCGAAGACCACGTGCCGGCGGGTCGGGCGCAGCACGTCGAACCCCGCGGCCCGGAACACCAGATCCTTCTCGCGGTCACGCTGAAACACCCCCGGGCCGCTGTGATACGTCACGGTGTCAAGCTCCACGATCACTCGCTCCGCTCGCCACAGGAAGTCCGCCTCGAACCGGCCGAACGGCACATTCGTCTCGGGCATCGGCAACCGTGCGTCCCTGATCAGACGCAGCAGCGCCTTCTCCGCCCGCGAGCGACTGATCGCCACGGCCGTCTCATCCCCCAAAACCTCGGCCAGGCGAGCGGCGCCCCGACGCCCACGATGACGCCCCAACAACGATTCCAGATCACGTCCCGTAAACCTGCGCAACGCCAACCCCGCATCGATCACATCAACCAGCTCATCCCGCGAACCCACCGCCGCGACCTCCAACACCACCCGCGCCGGCGAGCTCACCCACAGATCCTCGTAGCGCCGCACCTCACCCCGATCCGCCGCCTTGATCCTGTGCACCCGCATGCCCTTACGCGACCCACAACACCGCCGGACAACGGAAACCTCAACCTGCGCCGGCGCCGTCTTGCGCATCCCCCACACGAACGCCGCTGAGCGGTGACTGATGAAGGTGCGCTCCCCGCCCGCCAACAGTGCCGCCAGCTCAAGCGCCAACGGCGGGAGAACCCCACAGCCCATCGAATAGACGCCCCGGAAGACCACGTGCAGGCGGCCGCACTTCAACCGATACCGGACGGCGTCCTCACTCAACCCACACGCCGCCAACTGGCTGGGCGTCACCAGCGTCCGCTGCCTCGCAGCGATCCCCGCCGCAGCCGCATCCCGCGCGCCGCGCAACCCCGAAGACGCCTCACTCGGCCCCCCACCGACCACGACTGAGGCGTTCCCCGCACCAGAGCCCGGTGAATATGAATTCACCCCCACGGGGGCGGCGAGTGAGGCGTTTTCCGGCACCGAACCCGGGGACATGCCCGCAGTGTCCACCCGCACCGCCCACCCCACCCCAAACGCAACCGATTTGTTGCAGAAAAGGTGCTGCCCCGTAACGGCCGCCTAGCCGGCGATCCGCTCCCAGCGTGCGTACAGCTCGTCCACCGCACGCTTGGCCTCCTCGTGGCGCGCGGTGGCGGCGGCGCTCCGCTGCGGGGTTGACCAGGCCGCGGGGTCGGACAGCTCCTCCTCCAGGGCGCGCAGCGAGGCCTCGGCGGCGTCGATCTCGCGCTCGAGGCGCTGCTGCTCGCGGGCGTCGGCTTGCGCGCTCCGCGCCCCCGCCGAGCGCGTCCCCGCCGACCGCGCCCCCGCCGAGCGCGCCCCCGCGGGCCGCGCCCCCGCCGGCCGTGACCGCGCCGGCTTCGCGACCTTGGCCGCCGCCTGACGGGCGCGCTCCTCCCGGGCCCGCACGTACTCGGGCCAGCCCCCCAGGTAGCTGTGCAGGGTGGCGTCCTCGATGGCCACCGTACGCCTGCCCACCGCGTCGAGCAGGGCTCGGTCGTGGGAGACGAGCAGCAGCGAGCCGGTGAACTCGTTCAGCGCCTGCTCGAGCGCCTCCCGGCTCTCCAGGTCGAGGTGGTTGGTCGGCTCGTCGAGGATCAGCACGTTGGCGCCCGACTGGACGAGGATGGCCAAGGACAGCCGCCGGCGCTCGCCTCCGGAGAGGACCTCGAGCGGCTTCTCGGCCTCCTCGCCGGAGAACAGGAAACGCCCGAGCAACCCCCGAGCTTGATTGGGGGTCAACTTCGTCAGGTGCGTGGTGGCCTCGAGCACGGTCCGCGCGGTCCCGGCCGAGAGCTCCTCGGCGTGCTGGGAGAGGAAGGCCAACTTGACGTTGTGCCCGGTGCGCAGCTTCCCGCTCACAACCGGTCCGCCCCCGGCACCCTCAGAGTTCAGCTCGCGCAGCCCAGCCAGCGCCTCGATCAGCGTGGTCTTGCCCGCGCCATTGGGCCCGACCAGCGACACGTGCTCACCCCGCTCGAGCCACAGCTCGACGTCGTCGAGCAGCACCCTCTCCCCCACCACGACCCGGCCGCCCTCGAGCTCGAACACGACCCGGCCGCTGCGCTCGGGCGGCTTGAACGAGAACTCGAGACCGGCTCCGTCCGCCGGCGCGCGCGACAGCCGCTCCATCCGCGCCAGCTTCTTGACCCGCGCCTGCGCCTGGCGCGCGCGAGTTCCCGCCCGGAACCGGGTCACGAACCGCTCGAGCCGCTCGATCTCGGCCTGCTGGCGCTCGACCGCCCGGCCGAGGGCCAGGTCCTGAGCCGCCTTCTCGCGCCGCCACGCATGCCACGGCCCGGCAAAGAACTTGCCCCGGCCGGCTTCGAGCTCGAGCACCGACGTGCCCACGGCCTCGAGGAACCAGCGGTCGTGCGCCACCAGGACGATCGCCGCGTCCAGGCTCGCGAGGTGCTGCTCGAGCCACTCGAGCGACTCGATGTCCAGATGGTTCGTGGGCTCGTCGAGCAGCAGCAGGTCGGGTGCGCCGGCCAGAGCCCGCCCCAGCGAGGCTCGCGTCAGCTCGCCACCCGAGAACGTCTCGAGCGACCGGTCAAGGTCCTCGGAATCGCGAAAGCCCAGCCCGTGGAGCGAGGACAGCGCCCGCTCGCGCCACCCGTACCCGCCGGCATGCTCGAGCCGCGCCTGGGCGGCGGCGTAGCGCCCGAGCGTGGCCTCGTCGTGGGCGCCACCGGCCATGGCCTGCTCGAGCGAGGCCAGCTCCTGCTCGATGGCCACGAGCTCCCGCGCCCCGGTCAGGACGTACTCGCGCAACGACAGCTCGAGATCCCGCGGCGGGCGCTGGTCGTGCAGCGCGATCTTGACGTCCTTGGCCAGGACGAGCTCGCCGACGTCGATCGAGGCCTCGCCCGAGAGCATGCGGAGCAGCGTGGTCTTGCCGGCGCCGTTGCGGCCGGACAGGGTCATCCGGTCGCGGCGCTCGAGCTTGAACGAGATGCCGCGCAGCAGCGACTCGCCCGCGATGTCCTTGCCCAGGTCGGATGCGATCACCACAGCCATGTCGATCAGTGATGGTATGCGGCCCCGGACGGTCGCTAGGATCGCCAACCGGATGCCGATGCACGCCTGGCCACCGGTCCCCCCGATCGAGATGCCACCGGCGCGTACGCTCCTCGTCCCGGGCCGAGGCGAGTTGTTCCTGCGGGATACGGGTCCCCCCCACCCCGCCCACCCCGACGGACCTACGGTCATGCTCCTGCACGGCTGGATGGCCGACGCCGATCTGAACTGGTGCGGCGCCTACGACGATCTGGCCGCGGCCGGCTATCGCGTGCTGGCCATCGACCACCGCGGCCACGGTCGCGGGTTGCGCCAACTCGCCGACTTCCGGCTGTCCGACTGCGCTGCCGACGCGGCGGCCGCGCTGCGCCAACTGAACGCGGCCCCGGCGCTGGTGGTCGGCTATTCGATGGGCGGCGCGATCGCCCAACTCATGGTCCGCGACCATCCGGACGTCGTCTCCGGGCTCGTGCTGAGCGGCACCGCCCAGCACTGGCAGGACACCCGCACGCGTAGGGCGTTCAAGGGTCTGGGCGTGCTCGGGCTGATGCTCTCAGTGGCCCCGCGTGCCACCTGGACCGCGGGCTTGCGCCGAGCCGGCATGGGTGACGCCCCTGAGACCGCCTGGGGCCTGTCGGAGATGATGCGCCACTCCGCCCGGGACATCGTCCAGGCCGGACGCGAGCTCGGGCGCTTCGACTCGCGGCCCTGGCTGCGACCGCTGCCGATGCCCGCGGCGCTCGTGCTGACCACCCGCGATGAGCTGGTGCCGCCCGGAAAGCAACGCCAGCTCGCAGCCGCCCTGCAGGCGCCCGTGTTCGAGGCGCCGATCAGCCATCTCCAGATCACCACCAGCGGCGAGATCTACAACCCGGCGCTGCTGCGCGCGCTGGCGGCGGTCGGTGGTCGCGAGGCTGTGGCGGTTGCCTGAACGCCGGGCCCGAACGCGGTACGCTTTCACTCGATGCGTCGCGCCCGGATCATCGCCTCGCTCCTGACGGTGGCCCTGGCCATGCTGGCGTTCGCCGCACCGGCGCTCGCCACCTCGCACTCGGGCGAGGGCTGGTACGGCGAGACCAACGACGTGGTGGTCACCAACGCCATGTTCCTGACGATCATCTTCTTCCCCACGGTGATCCTCCTCTTCTCGCTGATTCAATGGCGGCTGGACAAGCGCAAGCACGCGCGCCTGGACGCCGCCAAGCGCCGCGCCGCCAACGCCGATTGGCGCGGCGGCTGGTAGCCCGCGGTCGAACACTCGTCGAAACCAACCTGGGCGCGGTCGAAATGCAGGCTGTCCAGCGGTAATCTGTGCGGCCGGTCACCGGCGTCCAGTCGCGCCGCGAAGCGGGGGCAGCTCGCCGGAGCTAACTGATAGGAGGCGCAAGCATGGCGAAGACCGCGGTGGTAGGACAGACAGCTCAGGGCCGTGGCCGGGCCGCGCGCACCGGAGGGACGGGCAAGCCCGCCAACGGAGCGGCCGCGAAGTCGACCAACGGTGCACGCAAGTCCGCCAACAGCGCCCCTGCCCCGCCCCGCAACGGCCGTGCCATGCTCGACGATCCTGCCGTAGCCCGTCTCGAGCACGCCATGCAGCTGGCCGCCGCCGGCGACTTCAGCGTCCGCTTGCCGGCGCGCCGCAAGGACGACATCGGCCGCCTCGAGGCCGCCTTCAATCAGATGACCGCTCGCAACGCCGCGCTCGAGGCCGAGCTCGTCCGCGTGGCCGAGATCATCGGCCGCGAGGGCCGCATGACCGAGCGCGCCCGCCTGCACGGCGCCACCGGCGGGTGGAGCACCGCGGTCGACTCGGTCAACGGCCTGATCGACGACCTGGTCCGACCCACCACCGAGGTGGCGCGCGTGATCGTCGCGGTGGCCGAGGGCGACCTGAACCAGAAGATGGCGCTCGAGATCGAGGGCCGTCCGGTCAAGGGTGAGTTCGCGCGCATCGGCACCACCGTGAACTCGATGGTGGATCAGCTCTCGAGCTTCGCCGCCGAGGTGACCCGCGTCGCGCGAGAGGTCGGCACCGACGGCAAGCTGGGCGGGCAGGCCCAGGTCCCCGGCGTCGACGGCACCTGGAAGGACCTCACCGACTCGGTCAACTTCATGGCCTCCAACCTGACCGACCAGGTCCGCAACATCGCCCAGGTCACCACAGCGGTGGCCAACGGCGACCTCAGCCAGAAGATCACCGTCGACGTGAAGGGCGAGATCCTCGAGCTGAAGAACACGATCAACACGATGGTCGACCAGCTGCGCAGCTTCGCCGACGAGGTCACGCGCGTGGCGCGCGAGGTGGGCACCGAGGGAATCCTTGGCGGCCAGGCCCAGGTCCCCGGCGTGGCCGGCACCTGGAAGGACCTGACCGACAACGTCAACTTCATGGCCCGCAACCTGACCGACCAGGTCCGCAACATCGCCCAGGTCACCACCGCGGTGGCCAACGGCGACCTCAGCCAGAAGATCACCGTCGACGTGAAGGGCGAGGTGCTCGAGCTCAAGCGGACCGTCAACACGATGGTCGACCAGCTGTCGGCCTTCGCCGACGAGGTCACCCGCGTGGCCCGCGAGGTCGGCACCGACGGCAAGCTCGGCGGCCAGGCCAAGGTGGAGGGCGTGTCGGGCACGTGGAAGGGCCTGACCGAGAACGTGAACTTCATGGCCTCGAACCTGACCGACCAGGTCCGCAACATCGCGCAGGTGACCACCGCCGTGGCCCAGGGCGACCTGTCCAAGAAGATCACCGTGGACGCGCGCGGCGAGATCCTCGAGCTCAAGGACACCATCAACACGATGGTCGACCAGCTGCGCTCGTTCGCGGCCGAGGTAACGCGCGTGGCCCGCGAGGTCGGCACCGAGGGCATCCTCGGCGGCCAGGCTGAGGTCGAGGGCGTCTCCGGCACCTGGAAGGGCCTGACCGAGAACGTGAACCTGATGGCCTCAAACCTGACCACCCAGGTGCGCAACATCGCCGGCGTGACCACCGCGGTCGCCCACGGCGACCTCAGCCAGAAGATCACCGTCGACGCCAAGGGCGAGGTCGCGGCGCTGGCCGAGACGATCAACCGGATGGTCGACCAGCTCAACTCGTTCGCGGCCGAGGTGACCCGCGTGGCCCGCGAGGTCGGCACCGAGGGCATCCTCGGCGGCCAGGCCCAGGTCCCCGGCGTGGCCGGTACCTGGAAGGACCTGACCGACAACGTCAACTTCATGGCCCGCAACCTGACCGACCAGGTCCGCAACATCGCCCAGGTGGCCACCGCGGTGGCCAACGGGGACATGACCCAGACGATCACCGTGGACGCCCGCGGTGAGATCCTCGAGCTCAAGCAGACCCTGAACCGGATGGTCGCCCAACTTTCGAGCTTCGCCGCCGAGGTGACTCGCGTGGCCCGCGAGGTCGGCACCGAGGGCAAGCTGGGCGGTCAGGCCGAGGTCGAGGGCGTGTCCGGCACGTGGCGGCGGCTGACCGAGAACGTCAACCAGCTCGCCGGGAACCTGACCACACAGGTGCGAGCGATCGCCGAGGTGTCGACCGCGGTGACCCAGGGAGACCTCACCCGATCGATCTCGGTCGAGGCGCAGGGCGAGGTGGCCGAGCTGAAGGACAACATCAACCAGATGATCGCCAACCTGCGCGAGACGACCCAGCGCAACGCCGAGCAGGACTGGTTGAAGAGCAACCTGGCCAGCATCTCGGGCATGCTCCAGGGCCAGCGCGATCTGGCCGCGGTCACGCAGCTCATCATGAGCGAAGTGACGCCGATGGTGAACGCGCAGCACGGCGCGTTCTTCCTGGCCGAGCCCGCCGCCGACGACGGACCTCCGGAGTTGCTGCTCGCCGCGTCCTACGGCTACACGCCGCAGCGCAGCGAGATGAGCAGCCGGTTCGTGATCGGCGAGGGCCTGGTGGGGCAGGCGGCGCTCGACCGCAGGACCATCTCGATCACCGACGTGCCGCCCGGCTACATCAGGGTCGGCTCAGGACTCGGCGACGCCGCTCCGGCCGACGTCCTGGTCATGCCGGTGCTGTTCGAGGATCAGGTGCTCGGCGTGATCGAGCTCGCCTCGATGCGCCCGTTCTCCGAGGTCCACCGCGACTTCCTGCCCCGCATCTCGGAGACCATCGGCGTGGTGCTCAACACGATCCGCGCGAACATGCGCACAGAAGAGCTGCTCTCCCAGTCGCAGGGCCTCACACAGGAGCTCCAGAAGCAGTCCGAGGAGCTGCGCGAGACCAACGACGAGCTCCAGGAGAAGGCCCGGCTGCTGTCCGAGCAGAACCGCGACATCGAGATCAAGAACGAGGAGATCGAGCTGGCGCGCCGTGGCCTGGAGGAGAAGGCCGCCCAGCTCGCGCTGTCCTCGAAGTACAAGTCGGAGTTCCTGGCCAATATGTCGCACGAGCTGCGCACCCCGCTCAACTCGATGCTGATCCTGAGCCGGCTACTGGGCGAGAATGAGGACGGGTCGCTGTCCGAGCGCGAGGTCGAGTTCGCCCGGACGATTCACTCGGCCGGCAACGACCTGCTGTCGCTGATCAACGACATCCTCGACCTGACCAAGATCGAGGCCGGCCGCATGGAGCTCGACCTCGCTCCGCTCGCCCTGTCCGAGGTCTACGAGGACGCCGAGCGCGCGTTCCGTCACGTGGCCGCGCAGAAGGGCCTGTCTTTCCAGGTCGAGATCGATCCGTCGCTCCCCGCATCGATCGTCTCCGACGAGCAGCGGCTCGGGCAGGTGCTCAAGAACCTGCTCTCGAACGCGTTCAAGTTCACCCACGAGGGCGGCGTGACGCTCTCGATCGGCTACCCGGCCGACCGCACCGGCCTGCGCAACGACGTGCTGCGCAGCGCCGAGCGGGTGATCGCGTTTGCGGTCACCGACAGCGGCGTCGGGATCCCCGACGACAAGCTGAACCTGATCTTCGAGGCCTTTCAGCAGGCCGACGGGACCACCTCGCGCAAGTACGGCGGGACAGGCCTCGGCCTGTCGATCTCGCGCGAGATCGCGCGCATGCTGGGCGGCGAGATCCAGGTCAACTCCACCGTCGGGCAGGGCAGCCGGTTCTCGCTGTACTTGCCGCTGACCGAGGGCGTCACCGACGGGCAGCACGAGGCGCGCGCCGACGGCGGGACGGCCCCGGCCGGCTACGCGGACAACGGCGCTGCCGAGCTGATGGTCGAGGATCAGCTGGCCGACGAGATCGACGCGCTCGAGCGAGGTGACCGCGTGGTCTTGGTGATCGACTCCAAGTCCGAGCGTGCCCGGTCGATGGTGGAGGCTGTCCGCGGTCGCGGCGGCAAGGCCATCCTGGCGCGCCGGGCCAGCGCGGCACTCGGGCTGGCCCGCGAGCACCGCCCGAGCGCGGTGCTCCTGGCCGTCGAGGAGCCGCGCTTCGAGTCGGTGCTCGGTCAGCTCAAGAAGCATCCAGATACCCGCCACCTCCCCGTGGCGCTGGTCGGGGACGGCGCCGGGCGCGTCAACGGGCTGCGAGCCGGCGCCGCGGCGTTCATCGACGATCCGATCGAGCCAACCGGCCTGGACAATGCGTTGGCGCGGCTCGAGCGGCTTTCCCAGGGTCCGGAGCGCCGGATTGCCCTGATCACCGAGGACGGCGGGCTCGACGAGGCCACCGCGGGGCTCCTGTCGGGCGATGAGAACATCGCGCTCGAGCGGATCGCCCCGGCAGACGCGCTCGAGGCTCTCCGCGCCGGTCAGTTCGACCTCGGCGTCGTAGCCATGGGGCGGCCGCGCTCGGAGGCGTTCGCGCTGGTCCGCGAGGCGGCCACCGACGAGGCGCTGCGCGAGCTGCCGCTGATCGCCTACGTACAAGGGTCCCTGTCGAAGGCCGATCGAGCCAGGCTCGACGCGCTGTCCAAGTCCGCGGTGATCACGATCGCCGACTCCCCCGAGCGCCTGATCGACCGCGCCGCGCTGTTCCTGCATCGCGCGGAGGCAACGCTGCCGTCCCAGACCCGCGAGATGCTCGGCCACCTGCGCACCGGGGACGCGCCGCTGCACGGTCGCAAGGTCCTGGTCATCGACGACGACATCCGCAACGTGTTCGCCCTGACCTCGACGCTCGAGCAGCGCGGGATGAAGGTGGTGTTCGCCGAGAACGGCCGCGAGGGCATCGAGCGGCTGCATCAGCATCCCAACACCGACGTGGTGCTGCTCGACATCATGATGCCCGAGATGGACGGCTACCAGACGGCGCGCGCGATTCGCGCGATGCCGCGCTTCGAGCACCTGCCGATCATCTCTCTCACCGCCAAGGCGATGAAGGGTGACCGCGAGAAGGCGATCGCGGCCGGCGCGTCGGACTACATCACGAAGCCGGTGGACGTCGATCAGCTCCTTTCCATGATGCGCGTGTGGCTGGACGCCTAGACACACCGAACGCGTTCGCCGACACCCAGGCGATGACGGACCTCGCTGCGGTCCAGGCGATGCCGATTCTCCTGGTCGACGACCAGCCCGAGAATCTGCGAACGCTCGAGGCGGTGCTCGAGCCGCTCGGCTATCCGCTGGTGACCTCGAACTCCGGGCACGGGGCGCTGCGGCTCCTGCTCGAGCGCGATTTCGGGATGATCCTGCTCGACGTGCGGATGCCGGGGCTGGACGGCCTGGAGACCGCCCAGCTCATCAAGGAGCGAGCCCGGACCCGGGACATCCCGATCGTGTTCCTCACCGCCGCGCGTGACGAGGTGTCGGACATCGCCCGTGGCTACGGCGTGGGCGCCGTCGACTACGTGCTCAAGCCGTTCGACCCCGAACTCCTCAGGTCCAAGGTGGCGGTGTTCGCCGAGCTGGAGGCCAACCGGCGGGCGCTCAAGCGCTCGGAGGCACTGCTCAGCGGCGCGTTCGAAGCGGCGCCGATCGGCAAGACCGTGCTCGATTCCGACGGCCGGATCATCCGCGCCAACCCTGCGTTCGCCAGCCTGGTGGGGCGCGATCACGCTGAGCTGATCGGGGTCGCCGCGGTCGACCTGTGCGAGGAAGAGGACCGTCCGGCGCTCAGCGCCACGTTCGACGAGGTCACCCGCCGTTCCCGCCTACCGGCCGGTGGCGAGCGCCCGAGCGTCGACCTGCGGCTGGTGTCGAGCACGGGCGCCCAGGTGTGGGTGGTGATGTTCGCCTCCGCGATCGAGACCGCCGAGTACGGCGAGCCCCTGCTGCTCGCCCAGTGGGTCGACCTCACCGTGCGGCGGCGGGCCGAGCAGGACCGAGCCGAGCTGCTGCTCGAGCAGGCCGCCCGCGTGCAAGCCGAGTCGGTGGCCGACCGGCTGTCGAAGCTCCAGACGCTGACCACCGCGCTCGAGGCGCTGACTCTCGACGAACTGCTGCCCCGCATCGCCACCCGGCTGGCCGAGCTGTTCGAGGTCGACGTGGCGGAGGTGGAGATCGCCGGGGAGCTCGACGGGCCGGTTGTGGTGCGCGCCGTGGGGGGCCAGATCGAGACCGCAGAGACCCAGTCGCCGGCGGTGCAGGACGATCGCTGGCGACAGGTTACGCTGGTCATCGAGGGGGCGAGCGTCGGGTGCCTGCGCCTTGCCATACCGACGGACCGGCCGTTCAGCCCTACCGAGCGCTCGCTGCTTCAGGACGCAGCCGATCGCGCCGCGCTGGCCATCCGGCGCGCCCAGCTCCACGAGCAGGAGCACCGGATCGCGGTCGAGCTCCAGCGCGGCCTGATCCCCAAGAGCCTTCCGGCCGTCCCGGGTGTGGCCTTGGCCGCCTCCTACGAGGTGGCCGGCATCGGCGTCCAGGTGGGCGGCGACTGGTACGACGCGTTCGCGATGCCCGGCGGTCGGCTGGGCGTGGTGGTCGGCGACGTCACCGGCCGCGGCATCAGGGCCGCCTCCGCGATGGGCCAGCTGCGGACGCTGACCCGGGCCTTCGCGCTGGCCGAGGGGGGACGGCGGACGCCGGGCGAGGCGCTCACCCTCCTCAACCGTCATCAGCTCGCCCTGGGTGACGAGCAGCTGTTCACGATCATCTACGCGATCGTCGACCCGGAGCGGTGCATGATCAGCTGGGGCAGCGGCGGCCACCCGCCGCTGCTGCTGCGCGCCGCCGATGGCGCCTGCCGCTACGTCGAGGGAGGCAACGGTCTGATGGGCGTGGAGGAGAGCGTCTATGAGAGCTTCGAGGAGCGGCTTGGCGCGGGTACCACCGTGGTGCTCTACACCGACGGGCTGATCGAGCGCCGCGGCGAGTCGCTCGACGTCGGCCTGGAGCGGCTGGCCGACGCCGCCGGCGTCGGGCCGGTCGAGCCCGAGCCGCTGCGCGATCACATCGTGGCCGCGCTGCAGGAGCCGGGCGGCCAGCTCTACGACGACGTCACCGCGGTGGTGGCGCGGCTCGTGGCATGACACACGCCGTGAACGTGCTCGGCTCGCTGAAAGCCGAGTGATTCGTACAGGCCCAACGCGTGGTAGTCGGCCGCGGCCGCGATCACGAGGCGCTCGGCGCCGTACCGCTCGGCCGTGCGGTGGGCGGCCTCGACGACTAGGCGCGAGCAGATCCCCCGCCGCCGGTGGGCCGCTGCGGTGTCGACGGCGTGAAATCGTCCGCGATTTCCGGTGACGATCACCCCACAGCTCCCGGCCACCGTGCCGTCGCCGGCCAGAGCGACGTACCAGGCGCCCCGTCCCTCCCGGAGCAGCGTGCGCAATTCCTCCGTCCGGCGGCCGACGAACGCGCGATATACGTCCTCGGGGTCCTCCGAATTCCCCTCGCCCCCGGCCACCTGAAGCTCCACCACCTGCTCCCACAACTCCCGATCGGCACCGGGGGCGGGGTCGAGCGCGCGCACGGTCGCTTCACGGTTCTCCCGCGGATGAGGACGCAACTCGCGCGGAGCGGCGAGGAGCGCGATCGTGTCCTCCATCTCATACCCGACCGCCACGAATTCCTCCCGCGCCTGACCGATCTCGCCGTCCACCCGGTCCCACGCGAACGTACGGTGCCGGATGCTCGGTTGGCCCGTGAACTCCGCGTCGAAGGACCGCTCCCACCGCGCGCGATCCCCTGCCATCGGTGGATCGTCGAACAGCAGCAGATTTCCCCAGCGGAACTCCGGATTGGTCGGGGTGCGCACGACCAGATACTCGTCCCGCCGCTGCAGGACGCGGTTCGCCGGCAGCTTGTCGAAGTCCGTCGCCCATGCGAGCGCGCGCGGTACTTCGCCCAGAGCGCTCACGTGGCCTTCAGCGCAGGTAGCCGCCCCGGCGCAGGAACTTCTGAAGCTTGGCGATGAAGCGGGTGCCGCCGGCGGCAAACGGCGCATTCAGGTGGCCGGCCGCCGCCTGCTGGTGCAGGTAGCGGCTGACCAGCTTGGTGTGGCCGAGCAGGTCCTCGTCCGCGGCCCAGGCGGCGATCACCCCGACGCTGTCCGGGTAGTGCTGCTTGGCCTGGGACTTGAATGCCTTCAGCCACAGCGCGGCATCCTTGGCCACCAGCTTCGGATAGCTGCGCGTCACATCGGTGAAGTGACGACCCGCGAAGGTGAGGATCTCGATCGGCAGCCCCGAAGCGGCGAAGTCAGTGAACTCGTAGGCGAACGAGTCATCGGCGGTCAGGAACTCGAAACGACCGTCGTGCCGGAGGTCGACCACCTTCGCGTCGGGATCGCCGAACACCCGCTCCGTCTCGACG
Source organism: uncultured Solirubrobacterales bacterium (assembly GCA_963834625.1). Classification (GTDB taxonomy): domain Bacteria; phylum Actinomycetota; class Thermoleophilia; order Solirubrobacterales; family Solirubrobacteraceae; genus Palsa-465. The sequence goes on from CAWICM010000005.1 coordinate 525,471, forward strand.
TAGGTCATCGTGCCGGGGTCGTACGAGAAGATCTGGACCACCGTGCAGCAGTGGGCTCCTCCGCTGTACAGGTCGAGCACCACGTCGGGTTCGCCGTCGGCCTCGAGGTCGACGGCCTGCAACGAGGAGTGCCGGCCGACCGCCGGACCCGGCCAGCACAGCTTGCCGCAAAACTTCGACACGACCGGCTGGTCGTACAGGACCGCTCCGCCCTGGGAGATGGTCAGGTGCAGGCCGTGAAAGTTCGGGACCTTGCCCTGGAAGGCAAACGTGGCGGTGACGTTGCCGGCGTGGGCGGTTTGGGTGGTGGCGAGTGCAGCGGGGGCGGCGATCAGGCAGACCGCGATGACGACCGGAAGCACGAGCGCGCGTCGCATGCCGCGAGATCGTACCCGGTGGGGTGAGACCCACCATTGGGCGTTAGATCCGGAACACCTCGATCAGCCGTTCCTCTTGCTCGGCCTCGATCCGGGCGACCACTTCGAAGTGCTGCTCGAGGCCGGACCCGCGGAGCTTCTCGGCCAGCAGCTCGTCGACCTGGTAGATGCCGGCGCTGTTCGACATGGCGATCTCGACCCGCACCGCCCGCTCCTCCCCCGGCGAGATCTTGACCTCGTCGATGGCGTAGGCCGACAGGGAGTGGATGTTGTGGCGCCCCGCCTCGAAGGGCACGCGCGAGCGGCCCCGCGCCATGTCGAGCGCGTCGGCGACCCGCACGATCCCGGCCTCGACCGTGAGGGGATGCCCGTCACGGCGGTGCCCGATGATCGCGTGGAGCACCTCGGAGGCGATCACGGTCTGCTCCGGCTCCTCGTAGGCGGCCGCGAGCAAGCCGTTGATCGTGTCGGCGGCCAGGAACAGGCTGTAGCGCTCGTGATCGTCGCGGTGGATCGACATTCCGACGCAGTGCAGCAGGCAGCCGGCGGCCACCACCACCTCGGCGTCGTGGTCGCCGAGGCCGTAGTCCGCCTTGACGCTCGGCACCACCCCGCGGCGAAACAGGATCCGCGCCAGCCTGAGCCCGATGTTGAGCACGATCTGGACGTGAACCCAGCTGTGGTCGCTCATCCCGAGCCGCCGCGACGCGTTGACGGCCGAGACGTGCCAGAGGGCCTTGACGTGGTCGCTGGCGTTCACGGCGTCCAGCAGCAGCTCGAGCCGTCGGTTGCCGCGGGTCGGTGCGCGGACGCGGACGTCCGCGATCGCGTCACGAGGTCGGATGGGTGGTTCTGGGCTAGACATCGGAGACCTCCAGCAGCAGGCCCTCGCGCAAGCCACCGCGGGCCACTTCGAGCGGGGCGCCGAAGCGGTCGGCGGCGGCCTCGAGGATCAGCAGTCCGGCCGGGAGCAGCCGCACCCGGTCGGCGTCGAGCTCGAACCGCCGCGCCACGTCGATCGCGCGCTCGGCGGCGAGCAGTTCCAGGACGCGGGCGAACGCGCCGGCGTGGAGCAACGGTCCGGCGATCCGGCGCAGCGAGGTGGCGCTTCCCCCCACCGCGACCACGCAGGCCGCCGGCGGGGGAGCTACGGCGCCGAGGGTCTCGCGGATCACCACACTGGCCCGGCCGATCTCGTCGGCCGAGGGCGGATCGGAGTGCAGGCACTCGTGGGTGAGTTGGCCGGAGCCGATCGGGACCGACACATACCAGTCGATCCGATCGGGGCTCGTCCCGACCACCAGCTCTGAGGATCCGCCGCCGACGTCAACCACTCCCAGCGGACCCGCCGGCGCGTGCCCCAGCGTGCGGGCCGCCCCACTGAACGCCAGGCGCGCCTCCTCCGCGGCGGACAGGACGGACACCTCGAGCCCGCAGGACTCCCGCAGCGCGGACACGAGCGCGTCGCGATTGGCCGCCCGCCGGATCGCGGCGGTGGCCACCCCGCGCACGTCCGCGGCGCCCAACTCGCGGGCCCGCTGCAGCTGACCGGCGACCACCTCGACCACCTCGACGATTTTGTCGGCCTCGATCTCATCGCTGGTGGTCAGTGCACGCCCCACGTGGGTGAATGCCCTCTCCTGGTGGACCTCGACGAGTCGTTCGCCGTCGCAGTCCGCGACGAGCAGCCGCGTCGTGTTCGAGCCGATGTCGATGCAGGCACGGCGCACGATCGAGAGCGGGAAGGAGCTCGACTCAGCTGGCGGCCGGCGCTCGCGGGCGGACTCTACTGATGTCTGACCGCCGGCGTGCGAGAAGGGTCGCGGCGGGGACCGGACCACACCGGTTCGGTTTGCGGCTCCGCCGGGGCCCTCAGACCAGCCAGGACAAACCAGGCTGCCACGGTGACCGCTAGCGATCCCGCACCGGCCACGGCGAGTGCGATGCGCGGGCTGCCGAGCGCGGTGATCCCGCCGCCGATCAGCATGCCCGCGCCCGGGACCGACTGGAACAGAGCCTCGTACAGGCTCATCATCATCGCCATCCACTGCTCCTCCGCCTCCTCCTGAAGCGCGGTGCGGGCCGCCACGCTCTCGAGGCCGTTACCCACGCCGCCCAGGGCAGCGCCGACGATCGCCACCGCCAGGGTGGGCGCAGCGGCCATCACCCCGAACCCCACGCCCAGGAACAGCGCGCCGCCCACGATCAGCTGTCGGTTGGGACGTCGGCGCCACCGGGCATAGATGGCGGCGCCGAACACCGCGCCGGCTCCCCAGGCTGACAGCATCGCGCCGTAGCCGGCGGCCCCGGCGTGCAGGGAATGCTGGGCGAACACGACCTCGACCGGTACCGAGATCGTGAAGAACAGCACGCCTACGGCTTGCAGGACCAGCAACGCGCGGATCGGGGGTTTGTCCCGGACGTACGCGAGCGCCGCCCGCACCCGACCCTTCGCCGGGGTCCGCTCGGGCGCAGGCTCGGGCAGTCCCCGGGCGGTGAGCAGGTTCAGCCCGCACACCGCGAATATGGCGGCGTTGGCCAGCAGCGCGAGGCTGGTACCGCCCGCCGCCACGAGTGTGCCGCCCAGCGCCGGGCCGAACATGAAGCAGACCGAGAAGACGGCGTTCGACACCGCGTTGCCGTCGCGGAGCAGCCCCGCCGACTGGGTGACCGAGACGGTCGCGGCGCGAGTCAGGGCTCGTGCCGTGAGCGCCACCGTCCCGTCCAAGAAGGCCAGGGCCAGCACCGCGACGACGGAGAAGTGGTAGCTGGCCACCCAGGCCAAGACCAGGAAGATGACGGCCTCGAGCCAGTGGAGCAGAGGGAGCACCAGGCGCACGGACTGCTGGTCCAACCGGGCCACGGTCATCGGCGAAATCAGCGCGGGGACGAACTGCGAGGCCAGGAAGAACGCCGTGGCCCCCAGCGCGCTACCCGTGCGGTGGTAGACCAACAGGGCCAGCGCGACGGTCCCGACCATGAACGCAAGCTCGTTGAGCGCGTACGCGGCCAGAAGCCGCCGGTAGACAGGGATCCTCAGAACCGGCTTCACGGGCTATACCTCCGCGGCGATCCTAGTACCGCCGCGAGGCCACCGTCTTCTCGGATCTCGGCGGCTGTGTCAGTCATCGGACCACCGGGAAACTCGGTCATAGGTTTGAGGGCGTGGACGGACGCGCGCCTCCCGGCCCAGAAACCATGGATACCCGCTGGGACGCCCTCATCAATCGCGTTTTCGGTGTGAAGGCGTCCGCTTGCGGACGAATCTCCCCGGCGGCGGCTGTCATCCTCTGTGGTGGGATGACGCTCCGCTCCAGAGCCTGGCAGCGCACGAACACTCATGAGCACGGGGAGTTCCCGCCGGAGCGGCTGGCCGCCGACCGCCGGTGCGGCGTCTCGATCTGCCTTCCCGCCCGAGACGAGGCGCGCACGATCGGGCCGATCCTCTCGGAATTGATGCCGCTGCGCGATCAGGGCGTCGTCGACCAGATCGTCGTGGTGGACCGCTCGAGCGACGGGACGGCCGAGATCGCGCGAGCGCATGGAGCCGAGGTCCACTCCCAGGACGATCTGATGCCCGAGCTGGGGCCGGTGCTCGGCAAGGGCGATGCGATGTGGCGGGCCTTGCCGGTGCTGGCCGGCGAGGTCATCTGCTTCCTGGATGCCGACTCCGAGCAGTTCGGCGCCCACTTCGCCTGCGGGGTGCTCGGCCCGATCCTGTGCGGACCTGAGATCTCGTTCGTGAAGGGCTTCTACCGCCGGCCGTTCCGGATCGGCCAGACCACCGTGCCCGATGGCGGCGGGCGCGTCACCGAGCTGACCGCCCGTCCCCTGCTCAACCTGTTCTACCCGGAGCTGGCCGTGGTGCGCCAGCCGCTGGCCGGCGAGATCGCGGCGCGGCGGGAGCTACTCGAGCGGCTGCCCTTCGCCACCGGCTACGGGGTCGACATCGGCCTGCTCATCGACGTCTACTCGGCGGTCGGCCTCGACGGGATCGCCCAGGTCGACCTCGAGGTGCGCCAGAATGCCCATCAGCCTCTGCGGGACCTCGGACCGATGGCCTCCGCGGTCCTCCAGGCCGTCGCCGTCCGGCTGGAGCGCGAGGGCCGCCTGCATGGGCCGCTGCCGGTCGCGTTCGATGCGCCCGGGGCGGAGGCTTCGCATCTCGCGATCCCCGAGCCGGCGGAGCGCCCGCCGCTGCGGAGCCTGCGCGCGGCGGCCTAACCGGCTGCTTTGAACGCCGCGCGTGCCGCCTGCGCGCCGATCGCGGTCCGCTCGAGGTAACCGTAGGTCCCGCGGTCACGCAACTCCTCGCCCGCCTCGCGCAGCGCGGCCAGTGCGGCAAAAGCGAAGGCACCACCGACCGAGACGCGAGCCACGCCGAACGCGGCGAGTTCGGCGGTGCTCGGCGCGCCACGTATCGCCAGCACGTTGACCGGCAGGTCGACCGATTCGACCACCTGGCGGATGTCCTCCGGGCTGGTCAACCCGGGCGCGAAGAGCACGTCTGCGCCAGCCTGCTGGTAAGCCTGGAGGCGCTCGATCGTGTCGCCCAGGTCCTCGCGCCCGCGGATGAAGTTCTCGGCCCGCGCCGTGAGCACCCACCGGACCGGCCCGGAGTGCGCAACCTCGGCGGCGGCGACGATGCGCTCGCGGGCCAGCCCCAGCTCGTAGATCGGGTCCTCGGAGCGACCCGAGTAGTCCTCAACCGAGCCGCCGGCCAGCCCGGTGGCTTTCGCCGCACGGATGGTCTCCGCCACGCCGTCGGGGTCGTCGGCAAATGCGTTCTCCAGGTCGGCCGAGACCGGCAGGTCGGTCCCTGCGGACAGCGTGGCGGCGTGGGCCAGGGCATCCTCTCGAGTCACCCCGCCGTCGAGCCGACCGAGTGTGGCGGCGTGGCCGCTGCTGGTCGTGGCCAGCGCCTGGAATCCGAGCCAGCCGAGGATGGCCGTCGAGCCGAGGTCCCACGCGTTGGGCATGAGCAGCGGGTCGCCCTTCTTGTGCAGCCGCAGGAAGCGTTCGGCCTTGTCTGCCTGGGTGGCGCTCACGCACGTCAGCCTAACGACCTTGGGTAAAGTCGAGGCGTGACCTCGTCGGGAGTGTCCTCACTCGGGCGCGAAGGCGCCGCCGACGGCTCGTTTCGCCGGCAGGAGAGCCAGTTCCGTCACTGGGTGTCCGACGAGCCGGGCAGCGAGTTCCCGGTTCAGTCCGGTCGGTATCACCTGTATGTGGCCCGTGCCTGTCCGTGGGCGCACCGCACGATCATCGCCCGCGGGCTGATGGGGCTCCAGGACGCGATCGGTCTGTCGTTCGTCGACCCGATCCGCGACGACCGGGGTTGGGCGTTCACCGGGGGCGAGTACGTCGACTCGGTGAACGAGTTCGCGTTCCTGAGCGAGGCGTATGCGGCGAGCGATCCGGGATATGAGGCGCGCGTCACCGTCCCCGTGCTGTGGGATCGGGCATCCGGCGTGATCGTCTCCAACGAGTCCGCCGACATCCTGCGGATGCTCGGCACGGTGTTCACGCCGCTCGCCGCCCATCCCATCGACCTGTATCCCCCGTCGCTGCGCGAGGAGATCGATGAGCTGAACGATCGCATCTACGACAGCGTCAACAACGCCGTCTACAAGGCCGGCTTCTCGCGGCGCCAGGAGGTGTACGAGGCCGAGGTGCGCGGGTTGTTCGCGATGCTCGACGAGCTCGACTCGAGGTTGTCCGTGTCGCGGTTCCTGTTCGGGCCCGCGCCGGTCGAGACCGACTGGCGCCTGTTCACCACGCTCGTGCGCTTCGACGCCGTGTACCAGATCCACTTCAAGTGCTCGCTGCGCAAGCTGATCGAGTACGAGCACCTGTGGCCCTACGCCCGCGACCTGTACCAGTGGCCCGGCGTGGCCGACACGGTCAGCTTCGACGAGATCCGCCGCCACTACTACCTGACGCATCCGATGATCAACCCAAGCGGACTCGTCGCCGTCCAGCCCGCCGTCGGCTTCGACGAGCCGGCGCGCCGCGAATCGCTGGGCTGACGCGGTTAAGTCGTCACGACCGACCCCCGCCTCGGGGCGTGACGAGTTATCGGCCTGGGGCGCGGCTAACTCGTCACGGCTCGCGAGGGGCGCGCCGCGTGACGTGTTATGCGGCTCGACCGCGAGCGATCAGTGGCGCCGGCGCCGGCGGCGCGCCAGCAGCAGCACCACGGCCACCCCGGCCGCCGCAACCGGTGCCGGGTTGCGCTTGACCCGCCCCCACAGCACGTCACCGACCAGCGACAGGCCCTGGATGGGCTCGTTCGGCTGGGGCGGGTACTCCAACGGCGGCCGCTCGCCGAGCGGTGGCGGCGACGGCGCCGCCGGCGGTGGCGTGACCACCGGTGGCGGGCCGGGACTGGGCGGGGGCGGCGGCGCCGGCGGCTCGGGCGCCGGCTGCCGCCGGCTCGCGGCGGCCGGCTCGGGCGGGGCGGGCGGCTCCGGCGCGGCGGTCGGCTCCGGCGCGGCGGCCGGCTCCGGCGCGGCGGGCGGCTCCGGCGCGGCGGCCGGCTCGGACGGCCCACCCCACGGCTGCGGCGGCGCGATCGGCTCGGCCGGTGGCGGTGGTGTGACCCCCCCGTCGGGTGCCTCCGGGGGCGTGCTCTCCGATGACGGCACCGGCGCGAACACCGTGTGATCCCGCGTCGCCGCGGGCTCGGGCGCCGAGGGCGCCGAGGGCTCCGAGGGCTCCGAGGGCCCCGAGGGCCCCGAGGGCTCCGAAGCCGGTCGCTCAGACACGATCGTCGGCGCCAGAGGCGCCTCGGACACGCCGGCGTCCGGCTGGGAGGCCAGCGAGCTCTGCAGGCGCTTGGCGAACTCGCGCAGCAGCCGCTCGGAGATGTCCTCGATCATCCCGCCGCGTCCGAACCGCGCCAGCCGTCCGGTGATGTGGTATTCCGTGACCACCTCGACCCGGGTGCCGGGGCCGTCGGCCGGCGCCAGCCGGGAGTAGATCGTGGCCTTCGCGCCGCCCTGTCCGCGCTTGTCGGTCCCCTGCGCCTGCATGGTGGCGGTGTGCGCAGACTCGTCGACGTTCTCCATCTCCAGGCGGCCGGTGTAGGAGGCGGTCGTCGGTCCGATCTTGACCGTGAACGTCCCGTTGTAGCTGCCGTCGTCGTTGCGGCCCGTGACCGCGGCGCCCGGGAGGCACGGCGCGACGTGCTCGACGTCGATCAGCGTCTGCCAGACCCGCTCGAGCGGGGCGTCTACTTCAAAGGACTGCTCTAGCTTCATGACGTATCGCCTCCAGGTCTTCGGGTGTGTCGACGTCGCGCACCGCGCTGGAATCGCCGCATTCGATCAATTCCCCGCCCTGCAGCAACTCACGCGCGCCTTGGTCGCCCCGCAGTCCGGCGATGGCCCGCATCTGGACCGGGCCGAGCACCACCGGGTGTCCGGGCACGCCCCCGTAGACCGCCCGCGTGCCGGGCGGCTGGCCCAGAAACCGGGCAATCAGCTCGGGCGAGACCCGCGGCTGGTCCCCCAGCGTGACGATCACTCGGTTGACGTGTCCCATCGCGCTCAAGCGCTCGATTCCGCAGCGCAGCGAATATGCCTGACCCTCGTTCCACCGCGAGCACACGACGGGCTCGGCGCGCATGAAGTCGACGCGCTCCACGATCTCCCCGGCAGACGAACCCAGGACGACCACGACGCGCTCCAGTTCGCTCACCGCGCACTGCGCTGCGACCGCGTGTTCCAATAAAGGACGGCCCTCTAGCGCCGCCAGCAGCTTCGATCGCTCGCCGAACCGCGTCCCTGCGCCGGCGGCGAGGACGAGGCCGCAGATCAAGCGGGCACCTCGTGGATCCGACCCTTGCGCTCGGCCAGCCGGCCCCCGTCGCGCCCATGCCGGGCGGCCACGATCTCGGACATGATCGACAGCGCGGTCTCCTCGCGGGCGATCGCGCCCAGATCGAGCCCGACCGGCGCGGATATGCGCTCGAGCTCGCTGTCGCTGATTCCCAGCTCGACCAGCCGCTCGCGCCGCTTGGCCTGCGCCCGCCGCGACCCCATCGCGCCGATGAAGCGCGCCGGCGAGTGGAGCGCCAGGAGCAGCGCCGCGTCGTCGAGCTTGGGGTCGTGGGTGAGCACCACGATCGAGGTCGCGGGGTCGACGCCGCCGAGCCGCGCCACGGCCTCCTCGGGCCAAGCCGCGATCACCTCGACGGCATCGGGAAAGCGCTCCGGCGTGGCAAACCGCGCCCGCGGATCGATCACATACGGCCGCCAGCCACAAACCCGCGCCGCGCTGCACAGCGACGCCGCGATGTCGACCGCCCCGAACACGATCAGACGGGGCGCAGGCCCGACCACGTCGACGAACAGCCCGTCTCGCCGCTCGGACGTCTCAGCCCACAGCAGCTCATCGGCGATCCGGGCGGCCTCGTCGTCGAGCTCTGGCGCGCCGAGCGAGCCGGAGCGCGCGCCGTCGGCCTCGACCAGCAGCTTCGCGCCGGGCGCGGCGCCCTCCAGGACGGTGACCTCGGCCGCGCGGCCGCCGGCCCGGGCGATCTCCTCGAACCGGCCGGGCTCATAGGCCTCCACCCAGACATCGATCTCGCCGCCGCACGGCAACCCGACATCCCAGGCGTCGGAATCGGCGATGCCGAAATGCAGCAGCTGCGGCGGATCGCCCTTCAAGATCCCGTCGGCGATCTCGGCCACCGCACCCTCGACGCACCCGCCCGACACCGACCCGGCGATCTCTCCGCGCGAGTTGACCGCCATCTTCGCCCCGGGCGGGCGGGGTGCCGAGCGCTGCACGGCGATCACCGTGGCGATCGCGATCCGGTCGCCGCGCTCCTTCCAAATGCCAATCTCAGACAGAACCTCTTGCATAAGAACTTAGATCTCCTCAAGGATGACAGCTAGCTGCTCGAGCGAGGCGAGCGAATTGCCCGCCAGGAGCTCGTCGGTGTGCGGGATGGCCGCCTTCATGCCACGGGTCAGCGGAGCAAACTCGGGGTGCGCGGCCAGCGGGTTCAGCCACACCAGCCGGTGCGCGCTGCGGCGCAGGCGAGCGATCTCGAGTGCCAGCACCTCGGGGTCGCCGCGATCCCAGCCGTCGGACAGGATCACCACCACCGCGCCGCGACCGACCCGGCGACCGTGATCCCGGTTCAAGGCGGCGAGCGCCGCGCCGATCCGCGTGCCGCCCGAGAAGTCCACCACCGCCTCGGCGGCGCGTTCCAGGGCGCGGTCGTGATCGCGGCCGCCGAGCTCGTGGGTGATCCGGGTCAGCCGCGTGCCGAAGGCGAACGCCTCGACCCGCCTGCGCGCCGCCACCGACGCGTGCAGGTACTGAAGCAGCATCCGCGCATACGGGGTCATCGAGCCCGACACGTCGAGCACCAGCACGAGCGGGCGTGGGCGGCGCGAGGGCGCCCGCCACACGCGGTCGATCGGCTCTCCGGCCGTACGCAGCGAGCCGCGCACCATCCGCCGCAGGTCCGGCTCATGGCCGCGGCGCCGGGACGGCCGCGTGCGGCGCGAAACCCGCGTGGGCCCGCGGCGCGCGAGCCGCGCGATCAGCTCGCGGGCGACCGCCATCTCCAGATCCGTATAGGTCGCGAAGTCCTTGTGGCGCAGCAGCTCCACGTCGCTCCAGGCGGCGGGGACCGCGGTTGGGTCCGCCTCCTGCTCGGGCGGCCGCGGCCCGGTCGCCGGGACCCCTGCGTGGGGCAGCGCCTCGCGGGCCTCCTCGGAGAGATCGTCGAACGGCGATGGACCCAGGGGCACGCGTCCGTCGCCGAATACGTCGTAGAAGGCCCGCTCGAACTTGGCCAGATCGCCGCGCTCGGAACACAGCACGGCCCGCAGCGCCAGGCGCGCGTCCTCGCGTGAGGTGCAGTCGACCGCTTCGAGCGCCCGGTGTGCGGTCAGGAGCTCACCGAGCCCGACGCGCGAGCCCTGGGCCCGAAGGCTCGCCCCCACCGCGGCAAGCTGGTCGCTGACAGCGTCAGCGAGCACCTCATACGCCATCGAGCACTCCTCGTTGCCTGACCCGCTCCACATCCTCGTGCACCTTCAGCGCCACGCCGAGCGTCTCGTCGAGGTCGGCGTCCTCCCCGAGCGCGAGCAGCGCACGCGCCCACACCAGGGTCTCGCCCACGCCCGGCAGCTTGTACAGATCCCCGTGCTCGCGCAGCCGGCCCACCGCCGTCACCACCCGCGACGCGATCGCCTCCGAGACGCCCGGGATGCGGGAGTGGACGATCGCGCGCTCGAGCTCAGCGCTCGGATAGTCGATCCAGTGGTAGAGGCAGCGCCGCTTCAGAGCGTCGTGCAGCTCGCGCGTCCGGTTCGAGGTCAGGATGACCACCGGGGGACGCGCTGCGGTGATCGTCCCGAGCTCCGGGATCGTCACCGCAAAATCCGCCAGGAACTCGAGCAGGAACGCCTCGAACTCGTCGTCGGCCCGGTCGATCTCGTCGATCAGCAGGACGACGCGCTCGTCCGCGCCCGCCTCCAGAGCGTCGAGCAAAGGCCGGCGCAGCAGGAACCGGCGCGAGAACAGCTCGCCCTCGTCCACCCCGCCCTCGGCCGCCCTCAGCGCGAGCAGCTGCCGCGGATAGTCCCAGTCGTAGACCGCATGATGAACGTCGATTCCCTCGTGGCACTGGAGGCGGATCAGGCGCGCGTTGGTGGCCGCGGCGAGCGCGCGCGCGACCTCGGTCTTCCCCACCCCGGCCTCGCCCTCGAGCAACAGGGGCTGCTCCAACGCCACAGCGAGATGGACGGCTAGCGCCAGCGGACGACCGGCCAGATAACCCTGGGAGGCGAGCGCTTCGCTCGCCTCCTCTACTGACCCAACGTAAGTAAGGCTCACATCGGCATCATAGGCAGGCCCCCGCGATTTCGAGGGCGCAAGGGGCCGTGACGGGGGCGATCACCCCAATCCCGCCGCCGTTTCAAGGGCGCGACGAGCCAACACCCGGGCCAGGTGGCGCTTGTAGTCGGCGCTGGCGTTGAGGTCGGCCGGCGGGCTGGTGCCCTCTGCAGCCTGCTCGGCGGCCTTCGCGATCGAATCAGCCGTCGCCGGCTGCCCGCGCAGCGCATCCTCCACTGCCTTCGCCCGCAGCGGCACCGACCCCATGTTGGTCAGCCCAACCCGGACGTCCGCGAACGTGTCTCCGTCCCTGCGAACCAGCGCGGAGACGCCCACCATGGCCCAGTCCTCGCTGCGGCGGTTGAACTTCTCGTAGCCGAAGCCCCACCCGTCGTAGGCCGGAATCCGCACCTCGGTCAGCACCTCGTTCGGCTCGACCGCGGTCTCCAGGTAGTCCTGGAAGAGGTCGTTGGCCGACACGGACCGCTGCGCACCGCCCGCGGCCTGGAGGGTCACTGAGGCCTCGCAGATCATCATCACCGCGGGTAGATCCGACGCGGGATCTCCGTGGACGAGCGATCCGCCGATCGTTCCGCGGTTGCGCACCTGCGGATCGGCGATGGTTCCGGCCACGAGGGACACAACGCCCAGGTCGGGCGTGTGCTCGAGCTCGGCATGGGGTGTCAGAGCTCCGATGCGCCAGTTGCCGTCCTCGCGCTGGATGCCGTGCAGCCCGGGCACCTTGCGCAGGTCGACAAGCAGCGAGGGCGCGGCCAGCCGCAGCTTCATCAGCGGCAGCAGCGAGTGCCCGCCGGCCAGGAGCTTTGCGTCCTCGCCGCCATCGGCGAGCGCCTTGATCGCGTCCTCGAGCGACTCCGGCGCCGTGTAATCGAACTCGGCGGGGATCATGCCGACACACCTCCCTTGGCTTCCTGAATCGCCTGCCACACGCGCATCGGCGTGAGCGGCATGTTGATGTACTCGACGCCGAGCGGGCGCAGCGCGTCGATCACGGCGTTGGTGATCGCCGGGGTCGCGGCGATCGTGCCCGCCTCCCCGACGCCCTTGACCTGAAGCGAGTTCACCGGGCTCGGTGTCTCGGTCCGGTCGGTCTCGAAGTTGGGCAGCTCGGCTGCCGTGGCCAGCGCGTAGTCCACGAACGTGCCGGTGACCAGCTGGCCGGCCTCGTCGTAGTGGATTCGCTCGTACAGCGCCTGCCCGATTCCGTGCACGATGCCGCCGTGCACCTGGCCGTCGATCAACATCGGGTTGATCGCCGGCCCGCAATCGTCGACCGCGACCCAGCGAACGACCTTGACCTTTCCGGTCTCCGGGTCCACGTCGACCACGCAGGCGTGCGCGCCGAACGGGAACACGAAATTCGAGGGGTCGTAGAACGACTGCTCGTCCAGGCCCGGATCCATGCCATCGGGCATCTCCATCGTCGTGTACGCGGCGCCCGCCACCTCGGCGAGCGTGAGCCCCTTGTCGGGCGATCCGCGTACCGAGAACTTGCCGTCCCGCAGTTCGATGTCCTCCGGAGCCGCCTCGAGCTGATGCGCGACGATCGCCTTGGCCTTGGTCGCGACCTTGTCAGCAGCACGCGCTGCCGCCTCGCCGCCGACCGCGAGCGAGCGCGAGCCGTACGTGTCGAGGCCGAACGGACCGGTGTCGGTGTCGCCGTGGATCACCTGCACCTGCTGCGGGTCGACCCCGAGCCGGTCCGCGACGATCTGCGCGAACCCCGTCTCGTGACCCTGGCCGTGGGGGGACGTGCCGGTGTACACGGTGACCGCCCCGGTTCCGTGGACCCGAACCGTGGCTGACTCCCAGCCGCCGCCCTGCAGCCCGAACGCCGCGGGACCGACGGCTCGCGACGGCGCGTTTCCGCAGATCTCGGTATACGTCGAGAACCCAATCCCCCGGTAGACGCCCTCCGCGCGGAGCGCCTCGGCCTCCTGGCGCACCTGGGCGGGGTCGATGTGCTCGAGCAGCTTGTCGAGCGCGGCCTCGTAGTTTCCGGAGTCGTACACGACGCCGATCGGGGTCTCGTGGCCCTCGAGGAACGGCGGGATGAAGTTCTTGCGCCGCAGCTCCAGCGGATCCATCCCCAGTTCGTGCGCGAGCTGATCCATCACGACCTCGATCATGTGGGTCGCCTCGGGCCGGCCGGCTCCCCGGATCGCATCGGTCGGGAACTTGTTGGTGTGCACGCTGGTCACGTCGGTGACTACCGCCGGCGTGTTGTAGACCCCGCACATCACGAACGCGCTCAGCGGCGGGATCAGCGGCGTGAGCAGCAACTGGTAGGCGCCGATGTCGGCGATGATCTTCGAGTGCCAGGCGGTGAGCGTGCCGTCGCGCTTGGCGCCGACCTTGACGTAGTCAATCTGGTCACGCCCGTGGTGGGTGACCATCAGGCCCTCGGAGCGCGTCTCGATCCACTTCACCGGTCGGCCGAGCTTGCGCGACGCCCACGCGCAGCCGATCTCCTCGGCGTAGATATTGAGCTTGGAGCCGAAGCCGCCGCCGACCTCCGGCGCGATCACCCGGACCCGGTCCTCGGAGACGCCGAGCAGGATCGCCAGGAACAGGCGCAGGAAGTGCGGAACCTGGGTGGAGCTCCACACGGTCAGCCGGTCACCGCGATACTCGGCCAGGACCCCGCGCGGCTCGATCGCTCCCCCGGCCATGCGGTGGTTGACGACGCGGCGCTCGATGATGACGTCCGCTTCCGCGAAGCCGGCTTCGAGGTCGCCTCCTCCGAGCGACCAGTCGCACACCTTGTTGGTCCCGAACTTCTCGTGGACGAGGGGCGATCCTTCCTCGAGTGCCTTCTCCGGGTCGGTGACGACCGGAAGCGGGTCGTACTCGACGACGACGTCCTCGGCTGCGTCGACCACCGCGTAGCGGTCATCGCCGATGACCAGGGCGACCGGGTCGCCGACGTGCTTGACCTCGTCCTTGGCCAGCACCCAGTGGTCGGGGGTGTTGACCTCGACCCCCGGCGGAACCCATGCCATCGGCAGGCCCGCCTCCATGTCGAGGTCTTCGTTGGTGTAGACGGCGACGACGCCGTCGCGCGCCTTGGCCGCGGAGGTGTCGATCGAGACGATCTTCGCGTGCGCCTCAGGCGAGCGCACCCACGCCGCCCACACCTGGCCGACCACGTTGATGTCGTCGACGTAGCTGGCGCGACCGGTGATCAGTCGCGGGTCCTCCTTGCGGCGCAAGGACCGGCCTACGTGGTTGCTCGGCGAGGGCGCGCCGTTCGTGGCCTCAGCCGCGATCCGCGTTACTTCAGCCCCGGCGTCCCCGACGCTCATGCCGTCACCTCCGGCTGTCCGCTAGCCGATGCACCGACCGAGGCACCCTTCGATTTGGCGGCGCTGAGGACCGCCTTGACGATGTTGTGGTAGCCGGTGCAGCGGCACAGGTTGCCCTCCAGGCCGTGGCGAACCTCCTCCTCGGTCGGGTTCGGGTTCTGCGCGAGCAGTCCCGCCGCCGCCATGATCATGCCGGGCGTGCAGTAGCCGCATTGCAGGCCATGGTCGTTCCAGAACGCCTCCTGGAGCGGATGCAACTCGTTCTCGGACGCCATGCCCTCGATCGTGGTCAGCGCCGCGCCGTCGGCCTGGACCGCGAGCACCGTGCACGACTTGACGGACTTGCCGTCCATGTGGATCGTGCATGCTCCGCAGTTGGACGTGTCGCAGCCCACGTGCGTGCCGGTCAGCCCGAGGTGATCGCGCACGGCGTGGACCAGCAGTAGGCGGGGCTCCACATCCAGGTGGTGCTCGACGCCGTTCACGTTCAAAGTCACGGGGACGGTGTTGCTCATGCCTCTCCCTCCAGGGTTTTCGGGGCTAGCCGCGACGATACTCCACCGGATATACCAGTGTGAAGTGCGTCGATCCGCTTGTGCGCGGATAGTCGGACCGCGCCGCGCTCAACGGTGGGCGAGCACCTGGTAGACCGAGGCCCATCCGGTCTCGAAGCCCTGCCTCGCCGCCCGCAGATACAGGCGCCAGATCCGCGCACGCTCGATTCCGGCCAGGCGCACCGCGTCGTCCCAGTGGGCATCGAACGCCTCGATCCAGTAGCCGATCGTGCGCGCGTAGTCGGCCTGGAGACCCTCGACGTGGGTGGTCGTGAACGCCGTCTGCTCCAGCGCCTGCACGACCCGCGACAGCGGCAGCGGGACCCCGTCCGGGAACACGAATCGCTCGGAGAACGCGCCCTCGTCGGGCGTGTCGAAGTCCATGAGCTTGGCGATCCCGTGGTTCAGCAGACGTCCGCCGGGCTTGAGAAGGCCGTGCAGCCGGCGCGCGTAGACGTCGATCTGCTCCACGCCCACGTGCTCGACCATCCCGATGCTGGCGATCGCGTCGAACGGACCGTCTGACACCTCGCGGTAGTCGGCCACCCGGAACTCGACGCGATCGGCGACGCCGGCCTCGCGGGCGCGCTCCCGGGCCAGCCGCGCCTGCTCCTCGGACAGGGTGATCCCGACCGCCCGTACCCCACGCCGCGATGCGGCGTGGATCACGAAGCTGCCCCACCCGCAGCCGACGTCGAGTATCCGCTCGCCCTCCCGCAGGGCGAGCTTCTTGCAGACCAGCTCGAGCTTGGCCTCCTGTGCCTCTTCGAGCGTCGTCGCCCCGCCCGACCAGTACGCGCAGCTGTAGGTCATCGAGCGGTCGAGGAACAGCGCAAAGAACTCGTTGCCGACGTCGTAGTGGTGGCGTACCGCGCGGCGGTCCCGCGCGATCGTGTGCCGGGCGCCGCGCAGGCGCAGCTCGGCCGTGGGCGGCTTCGGCGGGACCACCAGCCCGCACGCGCGCATTACCGCGAGCGCGAGTCCGGCTCGCTGCCTGACCGTCAGGGGCGGCGGCTCGAACGAGTCGACCATGAGGAGCGCCGCGTCCATGTCGTCGACCTCGATCATGCCGGCGACGTAGGCGCGACCCAGACCCAGCTCGCCGGGCGCGCGCAGCGCGTGGGCCAGCGCTCGAGGCGTCGTCAGCGTGAGCGTCGGCGAACCCGGCTCGGTCGCCGGTACCTCGGTGCCGTCCCAGAACCGCACTCCGAACGGACGACGCGGCAGGGCGCCGGTCAGCGCGTCGCGGAGCGGGCCCGTCTGCGACAGCGCCACTAGCGGCCGTCCACCCGGACGACCACCTAGACGGCCCCGGCCAGCGCCTTGCCGTCCCGGCGCTCGGGGCTAATTCGCACGACGTCCCAGGCCAGGCCGGTCATCTCCAGCAGCCGGATGATGCCGGCGGCCGGATCGAGCTGCCAGCGCTTCAGACCGTGACGGTACGAGCAGGGGAACGCGTGATGGTTGTTGTGCCAGGCCTCGCCCCACGTCGGAATGGCCAGCCAGGCCAGGTTGCGCGACTCGTCATGGGTGTCGTAGTCCTGGCGTCCGAAGAAATGGCAGAGCGAGTTGATACTGAACGTGGCGTGGTGCATGAAGAAGATGCGGGCCGCACCGCCCCACAGCAGCGCGGTCAATCCGCCAGCCACGGTGCCGCTGAGCGCGACGCCGAGCCCGAACGCGGCGGCCAGTCCCGCGATCACCCACACCACGAACGTGCGATCGACGAAGCGGACCCACGGATCCGCGAGCAGATCCTTGGCGTAGCGCCGCTCGTCGGCCACCTCCATGTCGCTGAACACCCAGCCGATGTGGGCGTGAAGAAGGCCTCGGATCGCCCCGATCCAGCCGCTGCCGTGGCCGATATGCGGGCTGTGTGGGTCGCCGTGGGCGTCCGAGAACTGATGGTGCTTGCGGTGCGTGGCCACCCAGTCGATCACCGGCCCCTCGGCCGCCGCCGAGCCGAGCGCAGCAAACGCCGCCCTGGTCAGGCGATGGCACTTGAAGCTCTGGTGGGTGAGCAAGCGGTGGAAGCCGACGGTCACCCCCGATCCCACTCCCATGTAGAACAGCGCCAGGATCAGGATGTCCTGCCAGTTCAGGAGATTGCCGACCCAGCCGAACCACATGCCGACGGCAACCATGATCGGCGGCACCGCGGTGACGACCGCGCTGGCGAGCCGGTCCACGAACGGCATTTCGACAGGGCGCACATTCCCTGCGGGTACGGCCGACGGCGTCGATCCCATCTCTCTCCTTACTCTGTGAGGTACAACCCTATCCGAGCGCGACGCCTCGGATACGTCAATGCACCTGCGGGTACGGCTTACCGTCTCGGCAGTCGCCGAAACTAACGGCGATGCTATCGATTGCGGCCGATCAGTGCCCGGATCAGCTTGTCCGGCCGGATCGGCAGATCGCGCACCCGGAGGCCGGTCGCGTGATAAACGGCGTTCGCGACCGCCGCGGCGGTGCCCACGATCCCGATCTCGCCGATGCCCTTGGCTCCCATCGGGTTGACGTGGGGGTCGTCCTCGTCGATCCAGATCGCCTCCATGCCCTCGATGTCGGCGTTCGTCGGCACGTGGTAGCCGGCCAGATCGTGGTTGAGGTAATCGCCGAACTCAAGGTCGATCATGCTCTCCTCGTGCAGCGCCATGCCGATGCCCATGGTCATCCCGCCGAGGAACTGTGAGCGTGCGGTCTTGGCGTTGATGATCCGCCCGACCGCGAACACGCCGAGCGCGCGGGAGACGTGCACCTCGCCGCTGTCCAGGTCGACGCGCGCCTCGACGAACTGGGCGCCGAACCCGTGCTTGGCCAGCGGCTCCGCGGTGGCGGCGGCCACCTCCGCCTTGGTGTCGACCTCGACCTCGAGCCGCGCGTCTGTGCCTTCGTCGGCCATCCGGGCCCGGAGCTCGCGGCACGCCTTGACCACCGCAGCGCCCCAGGACGAATTGCCCATCGAGCCGCCGGCCAGGAACGCCTCGGGGAAGCTCGAGTCGCCGATCTGCACCTCGACCTCCTCGAGTCCCACCTCGAGCGCGTCGGCGGCGATCTGCGTGAGCGCCGTCCGGGCGCCCGTCCCGATGTCGGCCGCGGCGATCTGGATCGTGTAGCCGCCGCCGGGCTCGTACCGGGCCCGGGCCGATGAGGGCTGGCGCCGGGCCGGATAGGTCGAGGACGCCACCCCGGTGCCGACCATCCAGCGGCCCTCAAGCCTTGCCGCGGGAGTCGGATCGCGGTCAGCCCAGCCGAAGCGCTCGGCACCCTCACGCAGGCACGCCACCAGGTTCCGGCTCGAGAAGCGGTTGCCGGTCTCGGGGTCGACCTCCGGGTCGTTGCGGATGCGCAACTCGATCGGGTCGATCCCACAGGCGATGGCCAGCTCGTCCAAGGCCGACTCGAGCGCGTACATGCCCGGCGTCTCCCCCGGGCCGCGCATCCACGACGGGGTCGGCACGTCGAGCCTGACCAGACGATGCGTCGTGCGTCGGTTCGGCGCGGCGTACATCATCCGGCTGGGCAGCGCGGCCTGCTCCCCGAACTCGCGCACGGTCGAGGTCTGGAGGATCGCGTCGTGGCAGAGCGCCGTCAGCCGTCCCGCGCGGTCGGCGCCCAGCCGCATCCGCTGGATGGTCGGGGTCCGGTATCCGGTGATGGCGAACATCTGCTGCCGGGTCACCGCGAGCTTCACGGGGCGCTTCACCGCCTGCGCGGCCATCACCGCGAGGATCACGTGCGGGCGCGGCGTGCCCTTGGATCCGAACCCGCCGCCCACGTGCGGCGAGATCACGCGCACCTGGTCGGGCTCGAGGCCGAAGGCCTTCGCCACCGTGGTCTTGACGTTGACCACGCCCTGGTTGGAGTCGTACAGCGTCACGCCGCCATCGTCGAGCCACACCGCCAGCGTGGCGTGCGGCTCCATCGGGTTGTTGTGCTCGGCCGGCGTCTCGTACGTGTGGTCGATCGTCACCTCGGCACTCGCGAACGCCGCGTCGAAGTCGCCATCCTCGGTGTCGGGGGCGTAATTCGGATTGACCTTCTCGGGCTTGTAGAGGTCGGGGTGGTCTTTGCGCAGAAGCACGTCATGCGGCTCGGTCTCGTACTCGATGTGCACCAGACGCTCGGCCTGGCGCGCGGTCTCGTAGCTGTCGGCGATCACCGCGCCGACGATCTGACCGCGGTAGGAGACGCGCTCCGATTGCAGGACCTCGAGCTCGCCGTCGCTGACCTCGTGCAAGCGCGGCGCATTCGCGTGCCACAGGACGGCGTGAACGCCGGGCAACTCGAGCACCGCAGCGGCGTCGATGTTGCGGACGGCCCCTTTGGCGATCGTCGACTGGATGATCGCGGCATAGGCAACCTGGTCCTGGTCGTACTCGTAGGCGTACTTGGCCTGGCCGGTGACCTTGGCCCGTCCCTCGATCCGATCGACCGCCGCCCCGATCGAGCCGCCGATGGTGACGCTCATGGCGACAGCTCCATCAGCGTCCTGACGATCAGGTTCCGCGCCAGCTCGACCTTGTAGCCGTTGTCGCGCAGCGGCCTGGCCTGCTCGAGCTCGGCGTGCGCCGCCTGCACCGCTCGCTCCTCGGTGATCGGGCCGTTCCTGAGTGCCTGCTCGGCGCGGGCGGCCCGCCAGGGCACGTGGGCGACGCCGCCGAGCGCGATCCGGACATCGGTGGCGTTGTCGCCGTCGAGTGCGACCACGACGGCCACCGACACGAGCGCGAACGCGAATGACCGCCGCTCGCGCACCTTGCGGTAGCGGTGGCGCGCCCCGGCAATCGGCGGCCCTAGCTCGACCGCGGTGATCAGCTCGCCCGGCTCCAGCACCGTGTCTCGCTGCGGCTCGTCGTCGGGCAGGCGGTGCAGGCCGGGGATGGGGATCGTCCGGGCGCCGCCGCGGCCCTGGACGTGGACGGTCGCCCCGAGCGCGGCCAGCGCCACAGCCATGTCCGAGGGGTGGGCGGCCACGCAGTGCTCGGAGTGCCCGAGGATTGCGTGGTTGTGGTGGGCGCCCTCGAGCGCGGGGCAACCGGTTCCCGGCTCGCGCTTGTTACACGGCTTCGTGACGTCGGTGAAGTACGCGCAACGGGTCCGCTGGAGCAGGTTCCCGCCGACGGTGGCCAGATTGCGCAACTGACCGGAGGCGCCATGCAGCACCGCCTGCGAAAGGACCGGATAGCGCTCGCGGACCCGCGGATCCGCGGCGAGCTCGCTGTTCGATACCGCGGCGCCGATGCGCAGGCCGCCCGCCTCGGTGTCCTCGATGCGGTCGTGGCCGCTGAGGCGGGTGACGTCGATGAGCACTCCGGGCGTTTCCACGCCTAGCCGCATGAGGTCGACCAGGTTGGTCCCACCACCTAGATAGCGTGCCTCGGGCTCGCCGTCCAGCAGCGCCACGGCCTGTCCGGCGTCGGCGACGCGTTCGAACCGAAACGGCCTCACTGGCTTGCCACGTCCGCGATCGCCGGGACGATGTTCGCGTACGCCCCGCAGCGGCACAGATTGCCGCTCATCCGCTCGCGAATCTCCGCGTCGGTCAGCTCGACTCCGCCGTTGCCCACCGGCGTCACCGCGCTCGGCCATCCCTCTCGCACCTCGGCCAGCATGCCCGCGGCCGAGCAGAGCTGGCCCGGCGTGCAGTAGCCGCATTGGAACGCATCGTGCTCGATGAACGCACGCTGGAGCGGATGGAGCTCCTCACCGTCGGCCAGCCCTTCGATCGTCACGACCTCCGCGCCGTCGTGCGCCACCGCCAGGGCCAGGCAAGCGTTGGCCCGCCGCCCATCGATGAGAATCGTGCAGGCGCCGCACTGGCCGTGGTCACAGCCCTTCTTGGCCCCGGTCAGGTCGAGGTGCTCACGCAGCAGGTCGAGCAGCGAGGTGCGCGTGTCGATCGTGAGCTTGTGCACGGAGCCGTTGATGCGCAGGCTGATCTCGGCCAGCACCGGCGCTTCGATCCGGGGACGGTCGTCTGGCATGGAGCCGGACATTACCCAGGCGCCCGTGCCGGCTAACCCCTGTGGGAAGAAACCCTGACTATGTCCGAGTTACTTCCCAGCCGGTGCCGGCGCGACCCGGTGGCAGTAGCGATACGCCTCGCCGAACCCGAGCCGGGCGTACATCGTCACTGCCGGCGTGTTCGACTCCTCGACCTGCAAATACGCGACGCTCGCCCGCGACCCTGCCAGAAGGGCCCGAACCAGGCCGGTCCCGAGCCCGGCGCGCCGGCGCGCCGGGTCCACCGCGAGGCAGAACATACCCACGAGCCCGTCCTCGTCCACCGCGATCCCCACGCCGGCGTCGTCCTCGAGCCGGGCGAATGTGGCGCGTCCGGTCAGCCGCTGGAACACCGTGTCGGCATGGGCCTCCACGTCGCGCCCCGGCTCGCAGCGAGCCCACGCGGTCAGCCACTCCGGGGTGGCGTGGTCGGCGACCTCGAGCGCGGGCGCTCCCGACGCGTTCCCGCCGCTGAGCTTGGCCGCCAGCACGAGCACCGGCCACCGGGTCTCCCATCCCCGCCGGTCGAGCTCGGACATCAGCGTCCTGTGCAGCGACAGCGGGCTGACCTGGATGCCGGCGTGGATGTCGTGGCGCCGTGCGAACGTCTCGACCCGATCGAGCGCGCCTGGGATCTCGCCCGCCCACAACGGCCGGCACGGCGGCAGCGCGTGATTCGAGCGCCCGCGATCCAGCCCCGGCGTCGCCCGCAACACCCACCCGCCGTCGACTCGCTCGCTCACCGTCGCCGGCCACGCGTCCACCGCGTGGGCCTCCAGCCGGCGAATGAATCCCAGATCAGCCGGAATCGCGCGCGAGGAGATCACGAAGCTGGGCGGCGTTGCGCACCGAGTAGTCGCGGTAGCAGTTGTTCATGAGCAGATGGGTCTCGCGCGCCTCGGCGGCGTGTTCGGCGATCGACGGCACCAGCTCCTGAAGCTCGTCGTCCGAATACAAGTATCGAAACCGCTCGGCGGCCGAGCCAGACGTGTCATTCCAGGTGCCGTCCGAGCGCCCGTGAAAGCGGATCATGAACAGTTCGGGGTTGGTGACCGCCATCATCCGCGGTAGCTCTGACACGGCGGGGGCGTCGACGCACACGAAGATCAGGCCATGCTCCTCGAGCATCCCCAGTGTCCGCTCCCGATCACGGCCGGAATCCAGCCAGAGCGGCGAGCGAAACTCCACGCTGATCCGGTAGTCCGGCAGGCGTTCGGGGAGCGCCTCGATCTCGGCCCGGTTGTCGCGACGGGGGCCGAACCACGGCGGGTACTGAAACAGCACCGCGCCCAGCTTGCCCGCCTCGTGCATGGGGCGCAGCGCCGCCTCGAACCGCCGCCACGCCTCGTTCATCGCCTCCGGCCCGAGGTGGTTGGGATAGACGTTTCGCTTCTCGGCCACCTCGGGATCGAGGCCCTCGCGCAGGTCACGCCAGAGCGAGCGAGGGCGGGTGGGATGACCGGTCAGCAGCGAGTACGCCTTGACGTCGAAGCGAAATCCCTCCGGGGTCCGCTCGGCCCACAGCGCCACCTGCCGCTCGGCCGGTGGCGCGTAGTAGGTCGAGTCGATCTCGGTGAGCGGAAACTGCGCCGCGTAGTAGCGCAGGCGTTCCTCGGCCGACATCGTGCGCTGCGGATACCAGTCGCCCTCCTCGACGAGCGTCTTCTCGGTCCATGAGCAACTGCCGGTGAGGACCGCGTGTCGGCCCGTCCAGGCCGGCGCCCCGAGATGCTCCGTCATCCGTACGAGCTTAGGGCCCGCGAGTCGCCGAACCTTACGGCCCGCCACCGCTTATCCGACCAACCCACCGGGTAGCTCGGCCCCGTGCGCGCAACCTCGATCGTCGCCCTGGCCTTGTTGGCGGCGGGCTGCGGGAGCGCCTCGCATCGCAGCGCCACCACGCGCACCGGCACCGGCGCTGTCGTCACGCCGAGCGGCCGGCACCTCTCCAAGCTGAGCACTGCCGGCACTCCCCGCGGCGAGCAGACGATCAAGATCGAGGTCGTGGCCACCTCGGCTCGGCCCAGCCGTCAGACGCTGGCGCTCGTGCCGGTGTTCATCGACGGTCACGGACCGTTTCCGTTCGCGCTCGACACCGGCGCCAGCCGCTCGCTGATCTCCCCGGCGCTGGCCACCCAACTGCACCTGCCGGCGCGAGGATCGGCCGGGATGCTCCAGGGCGTGACCGGAACCGCGTCAGCCGAGAACTTCGCGGTGGCCGCGTGGCGCGCGGGCAGCGTCACGCTCCCGGCCTCCCTGATCGCCGCGGTCGGCTCGGCGACGGCCGGCGGGGTCACCAAGCCGCACGGCCCGCTGGGGCTGCTCGGCTCCGACGTCCTCAGCCGCTACGGCAAGATCGCCATCGACTACGACAAGGGCCTGCTGGTCTTGGACCCGCCGGTGAAGTAGCGGGCATAGAGTTACCGTTAGCGCCCCGCACGACCACAGGAGAGCCGATGGGTTTCGACCAGTACCACGAACCGCCCGAGGAGCTTCCGCCCGCCACCCGAACCTTCGCCCGGCTGTGCGCCTCGCTCACCGAGGAGGCCGAGGCGATCGGCTGGTATGAGCAGAGGATCGCGGTCGAGAGCGACCCGGAGGCGCTGGCAGTGATGCGCGATGCCCAGGGCGAGGAGTTCAAGCACTTCAGCATGGACCTCGAGTTCCTGCTGCGACGCTCCCCGGCGTGGCGCGAGATCGCCCAGGGCGTGTTGTTCAAGACCGGTGACATCGTCGAGCACGGCGAGGAGGCCGAGGCCGAGGCGCTCGAGGGCGACGGGCCGGACCAGACCGCGCAGGACGGCTCGCTCGGGATCCGCAGCCTGAAGGGAGCACTGCGATGAACCATCTGCTCCGCTCGCTGGCCCCGATCAGCGACTCGGGTTGGAAGATGCTCGACGAGGAGGCGCGGGAGCGGCTGACGCCCGCGCTGGCCGCGCGGCGGCTGATCGACTTCTCGGGACCGAACGGTTGGGAGTACTCGGCCACCAACCTCGGCCGGACGGCTCCGCTCGCCTCCGCCCCGTGCGACGGTGTGACGGGCGTGCAGCGCCGGGTGCTCCCGCTGGTCGAGGTGCGGGCCGACTTCGAGCTGTCTCGATCCGAGCTGCGCGACGCCGACCGAGGCGCCGAGGACGCGGACCTCGAGCCCCTCGACAAGGCCGCTCATCAGATCGCCGTAGCCGAGAACAAGGCCGTGTTCCACGGATGGCACGGCGCGATGGCCGGGATCGAAGAGGCCACGCCGCACACGCCGATCTCGCTCGGCGAGTCGCCCGACGACTATCCCGGCCCGGTTGCCGCGGCAGTCGAGCGCCTACTCGGAGTGGGCGTCAGCGGTCCCTACGGCATGGCGCTCGGGGGCGAGCAGTACCGGCGCGTGGTCGAGGGCGCCGAACACGGCGGCTATCCGCTGCTCGAGCACCTGCGCAAGATCCTCGAGGGCCCGATCGTGTGGGCGCCCGGCGTGGGGGGAGCGCTCGTGCTCAGCCTGCGCGGCGGCGACTTCCTGTTCGAGTCCGGGCAGGACCTGTCGATCGGCTACGACAGTCACGACGGCGACGCGGTTCGCCTGTACCTGGAGGAGAGCTTCAGCTTCCACGTCGCCACGGCGGAGGCGGCCGTGATGCTCACGCCTTGAGAAGGTCGTTTAGAGCGTGGAGACCAGCTGGCGCACTCGCTCGGCCACCGTCAGCATCAGGTCACGCCCGACCTGTCCCGGTGCGGCCGGCGCCGTCGCGGCGGAGGACAGCGGGTCGCTCAGGTAGGCGACGTCGACCGCCGGCGCGTTGCCTTGCTGCGCGCGATCACAGCTCGAACCGGGGCGCAGCGCGGCGGCTGCGGCCGCGGCCGGCGCGGCCCCGTGGGCATAGGCATAGAGCACGCACCAACTCGTCCGTGGCGCGCCGTCCCCATGGGGCCCACGCAGCGACGGGCTGAGGTTGACCAGGCCGGAATCCCACCCCGGGTTCTGCAGGTCGAAGTCGTAGTAATAGACGCGCTGCACCTGGGCCGACTCGTCGGCGAGCCGCAGATAGCCCTCCGCGGCCAGCGCCTGCGCTGTCGGGTTGCCGTTCAGGCATGCCGCCCACGTCCCGACGTCCTGCGGATTGCCGTCAGCGCAAGCGCTGGTCGCCGGTTCTTTGCCGCGGTCGGTGAGCCACACTCCGGTCTCGGTGAACCAGATGGGCGGATCGCTCGGATAGACCTTGTCGATCGCGTCGATCGCGCCGGCCGAGCTGGGTAGACCGGAGGAGGCGGGTGGAACCGGATTGCCGCCGTTCAGCGCGGCGTAGCTCGCGTCGATGTACGGGTTCAGCGCGATCGCGTCAGGCGGGTGCGGGTAGATCGCCGACAACACCCGGAAGTATCCGGCGAGGTAGTAACACGTCGACGGCGTGCAGCGCGAGGAGGAGTAGTTGAAGCCGCCCGCCAGCAGCGTGTGACTCGGGCTCGAATCCACCCGCTTGGCGTCGAGGTACCAATAGGCGGCCGCCTGGGCGCTGCCGCCATGGCCGTTTCCCCCGGATGGCGTCACGGCATGGCTCGCCAGGAGGCACTGATACCCGCCGCTCGACGGCACCCACACGCCGTTGCGCTCAGTGCAGTTGGCGCCGCTGGTGGCCTCCGTGTAGTCCGAGTCCGGCTCGTTGAATACCTCCCACTCCCGCACCCCGGGGGCATCGCGCTCGAGCCCGCTCAGACCGCACTCGTACTCACCGTCGGTCGGCCAGATGTCGTCGGGCGAACCGGCCGGAGCCGTGGTCACGGAGACCAGCACGTGGCTCGTGCCGACCGCACGAGAAGCCGCGCTCAGCTCACCGGCGAACGCGGCCGATTCGGTTCCCTGGCCCGACGGCGACGGCGTGCACGTGCCGGCCGCGAAGCTCCCCTTCCCGTCGTTGACCGCGTCCCATGGCACGGCGATGCGGACGTAGCAGACCGCCCGGGCGGCGGCCGACCCGTGGCAGCCCGACCCGCCCACCAGCTCGGTGAAGTAGGGATTGCCCTGATACGGGAACGCCGGCGGGTCGCCGGCGGCCGAGCCGTCGAGGTTGATGCCCCAGCCCACCGCGCCGGCCGGTGACGCGCCCACCAACACGCACGTGGCGACACTCGCCGCGGCCGCGAACCGCCTGGCGCCCTTCAGCGCGAGGTGGGCCAGAGTCCTCGGCCGTCCTTGTTCAGCAACCCGTCGCTCACCAACTGGCGCACCACCGGGTAGAGCGAGGTTCGATTCACCCCGAGCTGAGCGACGATCTCGCGCACGCTGATACCGGGCTCCACCGCCACCACCTCCCGCACGCGATCGCGCCGCGTCGATCGCGCGTCGCTCCCGACGGTCGCGGACCGCGCTCCTCCCGGCCGCGCGCCCGTCGCGGTGGCTTGGGCGCGCACGCGACGACGAGGGCGGGTGCTCGCCGTCGCTCGTCCTGTCGCCTGCACACCGTCGCGGTTGTCGCGGTCGTCGCGGTCGTCGCGGTCGTCGCGGTCGAGGATGCCGAGTCGCGCTGCGACCTGGCGCAGCTGTTCGAGCTCGGCGACATTCGCCTCGAGCTCCCGAATTCGCGCCAGGATTCGATCCTCGAGGCGCATAAGGTCTTCGATCACGCTGGACACTGTCGGCACACCTCCACGTGGGTTAGGCGACACCCGCGGGGGCATCGTAACGCCGCTGTGTCGACTGGGCGAACGGCCCCAGTCCCTCCTTCGCCCGGGCGATCGCCCAGTTGTGATTCCAGCGGAAGATCGGACGCGACACCGGTGTCAGCACTCGCAGCAGCGCGCGATCGGCGTGCACCTGCCAGTCGAAGCGCACGTGCGTGCCGTGCCGTGTCGGGGTAAGCGTCCACGTGCGCCGGCCCTTGAAGTGATGGCTTGCCGCCGTCCTCAGCGCGGCCGGCCCGTCGGCCTCGACGTCGAGGTAGACGGGACGCCACCACTCCGGGTGGTGCGTGAGTCCGCGATCGCCTCGAACACCGCCTCCGGCGCCGCCGTCGCGGCACAGCTCGGCCAGCCGCCACAGGAACGCCTCGGTGCGCCCCGCCGGCCGCGCCGAGATGCGAACCGGACCCGCGCCGGGTCCGATCGCCTTCTGGGTGCGCGGCGTGCCGGCAGGAACTCGATGCGGAGCCCAAGCGGCTCCAGCTCCAGCAGATCGCCCGCCTTCATCGCCAGCCACCTTTCGTGTCGTGCGCCCGGACCCCCCGGACACGTGCCCCGGGGGCTCACGTGGCTGTTCGTATCCGGCGGGCGGCCGGATCACAACCGGGTCGGGCTGTGCCCGTCCCGTCGCGGCGCTAGTAGCCCTGAGGCAGCCCGCTCACGACCTTCAGCGTGGTCGTGCCGAAGTTGCCGCCGCCACAGCGGCCACCGACCGAGTACTTGCCCGGCTTGATGCTGTTGGTCAGGGTGACCTTGACCGAGAACGCGCCGTTCTTGCTCTTGGCGAGCGACGCCGACACGGACGGCACGCCGGCGAAGTTGTGCTTCGTGGCGCCCTTGAACGCCTTGGAGAAGATCGTGGCGGAATCGGCCTTGTGGCCGATCTGGCAACCGTGGCCGACCGAGCCGGACACGGTGACGGTCGCGCCCTGAGCGGCCGAACTCGGCTTGACCTTCAGGAAATGCGACGACGACGCGGCCAGCGCTCCAGGTGCGAAGACGGCGAGCCCCACGACGGCGACGATCAGCTTCTTCATAACAACTCCTTCTCGTCGTTTGCTCGGCGGCGGCCGATGGTAGCCGCCAGACCGCCAACACCTCGGCGTGGCGATGGTTGCGCCGCAGAGGCCGCTAGCCGTGGAGCCCGAGCGCGCCGAGCAGGTTCGTCTCCTCGGTCTTTTCGAGTTTCTTGTCGGCGGCAGTCACCCGCTTGCTCAGCCGGCCGAGGTTCTTGAGAGCGCCCGCGTCGGAGGGGCTGCGGAAGGTGCCGAGCACCTCGCCGAAGACGAACGCGGCATGGCCCGCCGCGTTGTTAGCGTGCACGAACTTGGCGACCCAGCGCCCGGTCCCGGCGGGCGTTTTCCCGGGATTGGCCGCGAAGGCGCGGGCATCGGCGCACAGGTTGCTCGGCGCGATCGAGAGCACCTTGTGCTCGGTGAGAATGAACGCCGTCACCGCAGCGGCGGCTGGCCGGCTCGACCAGCGCGTCGCCGAGAGCGTGTGAGCCATCCGCCCGAATGGCCTCGCGAGCGCAACATTCGACTTGTCGGTCAGGTCGTAGACGGTCTCCTGCACGAACTTCTTGGCCGCCTTCTGGTTGACCGAGCTAGCCGGGCGCGAGCCGAGCGGCGCGAGGACATTTCCGCACCGAGCAGCGATCGAGTGCACGAACGCCTGGTCGGAGCGCTTGGAGGCGGGGAGGCCGGAGAGGGACGCCTTGAGGTAGCTGTTGAACGCCCGCACCGCCACACGATCGGACGCCTTGTCGATCGGAGCGGCGAGCGCGGTTGCCGACCACGAGAGCAGGATGCCGATCGCGAGCACGACGCCAAGCGGCGCAAGCATGCGGATGGTTAGGGTGCGGCGGTGAGTCATGGCTCCAGGCCGCAGTATGCCCGCGCCGGAATCTGGCCAACCGCCGGCGGCGATGATTTTCCGGAGTCGTGGCGGTCGTTGGGGCAACCAAACCCGGCCTAATGAAGGAGAGAGACGATGGGCAAGATCGCAGTGCATGAGTTCATCACGCTCGACGGCGTGATCGAGGAGCCTCGGTGGACGATGGACTATCCGTTCGACCCCAGGATGGGACAGGCCATCGGGGGGATCATGGGCGCCAGCCACGGGCTGCTGCTGGGACGCCGAACGTACGAGATGTTCGCGCCCGCCTGGTCGACGCGTACGGCCGAGGACGACCCCGGCGCGCCGTTCATGAACGACACGACCAAGTACGTCGTGACCAGCACCCTCTCGAGTGCCGATTGGCGGAACTCGGAGATCGTCGGCCCGTACAGCGCCCAGAGCATCCGGGCGCTCAAGGATCGGGTCGACGGGAGCCTGTACGTGAGCGGTAGCGCCACGCTGGTCCGCGCGATGCTGGCCGACGGCCTCGTCGACGAGCTTCACCTGTTCGTGTTCCCGCTCGCCCTCGGGAGCGGGCTTCGGCTGTTCCCCGAGGGCGCCGGCCCGATCAAGCTGGCTCTGGGCGGAGCGGAGTCCTACGACAGCGGCGTCGTGCACCTCACGTATGGGCCGGCCTCGTAGGAAGAGGCCGATCTCGTTAGGAAAGGCCGCCGCGGAGGGAGCCAAAACCCCGCCGTATATGAGAATGTCGGCATGACCGACTTCCCCGCAACCCATAGCGACCTGCTCGACGCTCAGTTCGCCTCCCTGGCCACGATCGGCCGTGACGGTTTTCCCCAAACGACCGAGATCTGGTTCTTGCACGAGGACGGCGAGCTCAAGCTGTCGCTCAACGACTCGCGCCTGAAGACACGCAACCTCCAGCGTGATCCCAAGTGCGGCCTGCTGATCCTCGACCTGGAGGTTCCCTATCGATACCTGGAGGTGCGCGGCAACGCCAGGATCGATCCCGACGACGACTACACGTTCGCGAGCCGACTGGGCGCCAAGTACGACGCGGATCTGAAGGTCCACGACCGTCCGGGCGAGAGCCGCGTCGTCGTGACGATCGAGCCCGTGAACGTGTACGCGGTGGACATGCGCGGCTGATTAGGGACGTCCGATACGGGCACAGTAGGCCCCATGCGCTGTGGTCGCCCACGATCGTCCTGAGGCACCGCAAGCCGGTCATGGCCCTCGGCGCCGCGGGCGGCGCGACGATCATCACCACCGTCCTGCAGACGCTGATCAACCGGATCGACCTGCACATGAGCCTGCCGGCGGCGATCGCCGCCCCGCGCGCGTCTCAGCGCAACTCCTCCACCACGCAGGCGGAGCCGGCGTTCATCGCCGAGCCGACCACGGCCGGCCTGCAGCAATTCGGCCAGTCGTTCTCGATCAGCGACACCTCGCCGCTCGATCCGTCGATCATGATCGCGCCCACGATCGGGGTCGAGAGCGGCCTCCAGCTGCTCCCCGGCGGGCGGATGCTCGCGGCGGCCGGGCCGGTCCGCCGGGGCGGCGGCGCGGCCGGCGTGGTCAAGCCCAGTCGCTGAGCCCCGGCTAGATACCCTGCGCCACATCGATATCGCGAACCGCACGCGCGTAGAGAGCTTCACCACCATCGACGGGTCGACGATCCGCGAGCTGGCCGGCCGGCGGGAAGGCGCGGCACGCCACCAGAGCCTGGCCGAGGCGACGGTGCCGGCCGGGGGGCAGACGATCGAGCACCTGCACCGGGTGAGCGAGGAGATCTACTACTTCGTGGCCGGTCGGGGCCGACTGCGCCTCGGCGACGAGGAGACCGAGGTGGCCACCGGCGACTGCGTGGTGATCGCGCCGGGGACGCGACACAAGTTGTGGGCGGCGCCGGACAGCGATCTCGTGCTGCTGTGCGCGTGCTCCCCGCCGTATCGCGACGACGACACCGAGCTGACCGAGCCGGCGCCGACCGACCGCTAGGCGACCCGTCTACCGTGAAGCGAATGCAGACCACGCATCGCGAACGCGTCGAGGCGCTCCTGTCGGAGGCCGCCGCCGAGCACGCCAGCGTGCGCACCCACCTGCCGGCGGAGCTGGCCGAGTCGCTCCCCGTCGATGCCCAGGGCGTTACCCGGGCGATCGACCATCTGGCCGCCGCGGCCGGCCTGTCCGAGAGCGATCGCCGAGCGCTGATTCGCCCCCATGCGGTCAACCCGGCCGTCCTGCATGCGCGCGTGTTCGGCCGAGCGCCGCTGACCCGCGAGACCGTGGTGGCCTCCTTCGTCGAGGGAGCGCGGGTGCGGGCCGACGCGCTCCTCGCCCTCGCCGACGCGATCGGCGGCGAGGCACTTGGGATCGAGGTCCGCGCGCTGCTGGTCGCCGACCCGCCGCCGGCAGAGGCGGAGGGGGACGACGTGATCCCCGCGCTGCGCGCCACTTACGCCGCCCACGAACGGGCCGCCGTGATGATCGCCGCGTGCCTCGACGCCACCTAGGCGTCCGGCCGGAAAACTTGCAGTCGGCCTCCGTATGCGGAGAGAATGCCCGCCTCTTGCAAGCGCAGTCGCGGGACTGCCAGACAGAAGGGATATCTGTGAAGCGTTTGTTCTCGCTCGCCGCGGTGGCGGGCGTAGTCGTGGGCATGCTGTGGGCCGCGGCAGCGGCCGGCGCAGCGACGGTCTCCACGCAGGCGTCGAACATCACCTGGGGTTCGTGCTCGGATCCGAACCTCCAGGCGTTCAATGCCCAGTGCGGATACCTATCCGTGCCGCTCGACTACAACAACCCGAACGGGCCGAAGATCCAGCTCGCGGTGTCGCGCATCCAGCACACCTCGAGCAACTATCAGGGCGTCATCCTGACCAACCCGGGTGGTCCCGGTGGCTCGGGCCTGGGGCTCAATCCGTTCCTGATCGCCCAGTTCCAGGCCGATGGCTATGGCACCGCGGCCGGTGACTATGACTGGATCGGGTTCGACCCGCGCGGCGTGGGCTCGAGCATCCCGTCGATCAGCTGCGACCCCAACTACCTGGGGCCCGACCGGCCGCTGTACGAGCCGTTCACCCACCAGTTGCTGGCGACCTGGCTGGGGCGTTCGCAGGGCTATGCCAAGGACTGCGCGTCGCAGAGCGCCGCGCAGACCGCGCTGCTGCACAACATGACCACGGTCGACTCGGCCAAGGACATGGACAGCATCCGGCAGGCGCTGGGGCAGTCGCAGATCACCTACTACGGGTACTCCTACGGGACCTACCTCGGTCAGGTGTACGGCACGCTGTTCCCCTCCCACGTCCGTCGCATGATCCTGGACAGCAACGTCGATCCGCGCGGAGTCTGGTACCAGGACAACCTCGACCAGGACGTGGCGTTCAACCGCAACATCAACATCTGGTTCGCCTGGGTGGCGAAGTACAACAGCGTCTACCACCTGGGCAGCACCGAGCAAGCGGTAGCCCGCGTTTGGTACTCGACCGAGGCGCAGCTCGCCATACATCCAGCGGGGGGCGTGGTCGGTGCCGATGAGTGGAACGACACGTTCCAGCTGCCGGCGTATTACCAGGAGTACTACGTTCCGTGGGCGCAGGTGTTCTCCGACTGGGTCAACGAGCACAACACCGCGGCGGCCAACGAGTTGATCAATGCCTACGAGGACGCGGACGGTCCGGGCGACGACAACGAGTTCGCCGTGTACCTCGGCGTCCAATGCTCCGACGTACAGTGGCCAACGAACTGGAACACATGGAGCCGCGACAACTGGCGGATCTTCGCGTTCGCGCCGTTCCTGACGTGGGACAACGCCTGGTTCAACGCTCCGTGCATCTACTGGCCCGCCCAGGCCTCGCGTCCGGTGAACATCAACGGACGCGGCGTCTCGAGCACGCTGCTGATCGACGAGACGCTCGACGCGGCCACGCCGTTCCCGGGCAGCGTCGAGGTGCGCAAGCTGTTCCCGAACTCGGTGCTGCTAGCCGAGCCGGGTGGCACCACCCACGCCGAGACGCCCGACGGCGATCTCTGCGTGGACGGCACGATCGCCAACTACCTGGCGACCGGCGCCCTGCCGCGACGCGACAACCACGCGGAGTGGGACAAGACGTGCCCGCCGCCACCGGTACCGGTGCCGCAGGGCGCGACCGCCTCGGCGGCCGCGGCCAAGGGCTCGGCCCGAGCGGCCCGTCTGCGGTCTCGCATCGCAACGCCAGGGAAGTCCGGCCCGCCGGTCGCGCGGCTCGGGCTGCCTGCCGTCGAGATCCAGTGAACGCATAGGCAATCGTGCGCCCCGGCTCCGGCCGGGGCGCACCCGCCTTGCGCGGGCTGGTCAGTGCATGGCGCCCATCGAGGACATGGCGCCGTGTGAGCCTCCCGGCACCACGAGCCCGGGCACGTGGTGCGGCACCGCCACTACCGCGACGGCCAGCGCGAGCAGCAGCGCGGCGGTCCCCCACGTGACGGTGCGCCGCCAGGGGACCAGCTTCTCGAGCGTGATCAGCACGGCCACCAGGGCCATCCAGGTCAGGCTCATCACTCCGAGCGCGAACAGCGCCACCATCAGGCCCCCGCAGCACCCGAGGCACCAGACCGCATGCCTGGCCCCCATCTTGACCGCGCCGCGCCGGCCATCGCGCCAGTGCCCGAGGAGGAACCCGAGCGGGCTGCGGCAGTGGGCCAGGCACACGTCCTTGAGCGGGGTGAGCTCGTAGACCGCGGTCGCCGCGAGCACGCCGCCGGCCATCCACCTGCCGCCGGAATGCCACGCCAGAGCCCCGCCGAACAGGCTCCGACCGAGCTCGAACAGCCCATAGGCCAGCAGCCCGGCTGCGCCCCAGACCATGAGGTAGCTGGCAGCGAACAGCAGCGGCTGGTCGAGTCCGCGCCGCCGGGTCATCCGCGCGTAGAGCGCCGCGGTCGGCGCCATCGAGGGAAACATCATCGCGGCCATCATCACCACCCACACGCCCAGGAACCAGCCGAGCGCCCCGAGGGCGGTGCCGGGACCCGCGTCCATGCCGGCCATCCGAGCGGCGGTCGACCACCAGGCCAGCGCGGCCAGCGCGAGCAGCAGCAGCACAAGCGCGAGGCGGCCCCGCACCGCGGCCAGCGCCTCCCCCAGCTCGGTGCGCCGGCCGGTCCTCGCGCTGGGCGCGACGACGCTCATGCCGCCCAGGAGAACTGGGACCTGGACATGGCGGCCTTCCCCTCGTACCGGATGCCGAACGCGTCGATCTTCGAGCGTGTCGCCCGCGCGATCGTCAGCTCTGAACCGGCGGGATGAAAGATGCCGGTCAGGCGGGCCGGCTCGCCGGTCTCCACCCCAAACGGCACGACGTCCTCGATCTCGAAATCGACTGCATCCCCGATCCGGACCGAGTGACGCAAGCCGTCCTCGCGCACCTCGATTGGCGCGCGCTCCAAACCGAGATTCTCACCCACCAGTGGGCCCATCGCCTGCATCGGGCCGCCCAGTGCCCCGGAGAACACGCCGCCGAGCTTCTCGGCCTGCTCATCTGAGGCGGCCGCATCGATGAACACCCCAAGGCGCCAGTTGCCCTCGCTCATCACCTTCGGAGAGTCCACGACCGCCGCGACCGTAAGGCCGCTCACGTCGGTGCCCTCAACCTCACCATCCTTCACGTTGAAGACGAGCACGACGCCACAGCGGTCGTGGGTGGCGCTGAGCGCGAACGAGGCTGTGCAGGGACACACCACGTCGCACGAGCAGGTCTCGAAATACGACCCTTCCAGCTTCCAGGACATGCAGGACCTCCTGACTCGGCGGACGACAGTGAGCCTCGATTGTCGCCGAGCGGGCTCGGCGGGGTCAACCGCACCGGCTCGATCGACTACGCCGGCACGCCGAGCTCGGCCTTCTTGGCCTCGACATCGATTCCGAGCAGCCGCGCCAGGTTCTCGCCCAGGATCTTGCGCTTGGACTGCTCGGTCAGCTGCGGATAACCGCGCTCCTCGACGATGTCGCGGGGCAGCTCGAAGTTCCAGAACTCCTCGAGCGCCCACTGCGGATGCCAGATCGGCGTCTCGCCCCCGTAGATGATCTTGTCCTCGCCGCACCACCACATCATCTTGCCGAGCGTCTCGGCGAACACGCGAGGCTGGCGGGCGATGAAGTTGACGGTGGCGGCAATCGAGGCGTAGAGGTTCGGGTAGCGGACGATCTGCCACAACACCTCGTCGAGCCAGGGAAGGCCGACGTGGAAGATGATGAAGTTCAGATCGGGGAAGTTCGCGGCGGCGCCGTCCATGTCGAACGTGCGCGTGTGCTCGATCGGCTGGGGACCAAGTGGCACGCCCTTGTGCACGCCGATCACGCTGATTCCGAGCTCCTGGGCCAGCTCGAACACGGGATAAGCCACGCGCAACCCCTGCGCTGAACGCCCAGCCCGGCTCAGCGAAAGCACTTGACTAGTTATCTTATGACTAGTATGGTGGTCGCCATGTCCAGTCCCAAGCCGCCCCAGCCCTCCCCCCTCGGCCTGGTCGTGCTCTGGCAGCTGTGGAGCGAGCCGATGCACGTGTACCGGATGCAGAAGCTGCTCGAGGCCGAGGGCAAGGACCGGATCGTCAACGTCCGCTCGCGCGCGAGCCTGTACCAGACGATCGAGCGCCTCGAGCGGCTCGCCCTGGTCGAGGTCTCGGCGACCATCCGTCAGGAGGGCTATCCGGACCGCGTCGTGTACGCGATCACGGAGTCCGGGCGGCAGGTCGCCCGTCAGTGGCTGCGCGAGATGCTGAGCGATACCGGCGGCCAGTACCCCGAGTTCATCGTCGCGCTGTCGATCCTGTTCGGCCTGCCGCCGGCCGAAGCCCGCGAGCAGCTCGAGACACGCGCCAAGCGCATCGCCGAGCAGCTGGCCGACTCCGAGCGCGAGCTCGAGGCGACTCCGCCCGGCCTGCCGCGACTGTTCGTGCTCGAGGAGGAGTACCGCCGGACGATGCTCCGGGCCGAGCTCGACTGGCTGCTCGCGGTGATCGAGGACCTGAAGGACAAGCGCCTGACCTGGAGCGACGAATGGCTGCGCGAGATCGCGGAGGCCTTCCTCCCCACCCCCGAAGAACACAACGAAAAGGATGCGCGATGACACCCACGATCGAGGCTCAGGGCCTCTCGAAGCGATATGGCAAGACCCCCGCGCTCGACGGGCTCGACCTGGTTGCGCAACCGGGGCAGATGCTGGCCATGCTCGGCCCCAACGGCGCCGGCAAGACGACGTTCGTGCGCGCGGTGGCGACGCTCGTCGCGCTCGACGGCGGACTGCTGCGGGTGGCCGGTCACGATGTGACCCGCGATCCACGCGCGGTTCGCCGGGTCATCGGCCTGGCCGGCCAGTTCGCGGCCGTCGAGCCGGCGATGAGCGGGCGTGAGAACCTCGAGATGGTCGCCCGCCTGTTCGGGCAGGACCGCCGCACGGCGAGGCGCAACGCTCACGCCGTGCTCGAGCAGCTCGGATTGCTCGACGCCGCGGATCGCCTGGCCCGGACGTACTCCGGCGGGATGCGCCGGCGGCTCGACCTGGGCGCGAGCCTGGTCGGCGCGCCGCGCCTGCTTCTGCTCGACGAGCCGACCACCGGGCTCGACCCCCGCAGCCGGATCGAGCTGTGGGAGGCGATCCGCCGCCTCGTCGATGACGGCACCGACGTTCTGCTGACCACCCAGTACCTCGACGAGGCCGACCACCTGGCCGACCAGATCGTGATCGTCGACCACGGCCGCACCGTGGCCACCGGAACGCCGGCCGAGCTGAAATCCCGCATCGGCGGCAACGTGATCGAGCTGCACGTCCGGGACGGCCAAGACCTCGCTCGCGTCGCCGAGCTCCTCGGTCGGTTCGGTCGTGACGCCGCGCAGATCGACGAGCCGACCCGAAAGGTCAGCGTCCGCGTCGAGGCGGGGCGCGAGCAACTCACGACCGCGCTGCAGATGGTCACCGCGGAGGGCGTCGAGCTCGACGACATCGCGCTGCGCCAACCGAACCTGGACGAGGTCTTCCTCGCTCTGACCGGCAGCCCTTCCGATACCGCCGCGCGAGCGGCCTAGTCCGAACCGAAAGGAACCAACGCGTATGACAACCCTGGCTTACCCAAGCGGTGCCGGCGCCGGCCTGGCCGCCAGCACCGCGACCGTGACGCGCCGCGCGCTCCTGCGCTACGTGCGCACGCCCCAGCTGATCGTGATGGCGACCGTTCAGATGTCGATGTTCTTCCTCATCTACCGCTACCTGTTCGGTGGCGCAATCCACGTCAGCGGTATGCACTACGTCGACTACCTGGTGCCCGGTTTCATCGCCACCGGCGTGCTGTTCAGCGGCATCGGCGCGGCCGTGGCGACCGCCGAGGACCTGCAGCAGGGGTTCATCGACCGCTTGCGCTCGCTGCCGATCCCTCGCGGCAGCGTGCTCGCCGCGCGGGCCATCGCGGATACGGCGATCCTCACCCTGGCCAGCGCGGTCACCATCGGTATCGCCTTCGCGGTCGGCTTCCGGCTGCACGGCACGGCGCTCGAGGGCCTGGCCGCGTTCGGCCTGGTGATCGTCTTCGGGTTCGCCTTCGAGTGGGTGTTCGTCGCGATGGGGCTGTTCTCCTCGGACGCGCAGGCTGCGCAGGGGATGGGCATGATCGTGTTCCCGTTCGCGTTCATCTCGAGCGCGTACGTGCCGGTCGCGTCCATGCCGGGCTGGCTGCGGGTGTTCGCCGAACACCAGCCGTTGACCTACATGGTGGACGCCGTGCGGGCGCTCACGCTCGGCCCGGACGCCGACGCCCTGCTCGGACATCCGGCCGGCTACTTCGTCACCCGGGCGTTGCTGTGGACCGTGGCGATCATGGCCGTCTTCCTGCCCCTGGCCATCTCGAAGTACCGCCGGGGCTGACACCATCCGCGTTCAGCCGGGCGCGCACGCGCGGTCAGCCGCGCGTGCGCGCTCGGTCAAGCGCGGCACGGCCGAGTCAGAGATGATGTCGGCCACACCCGAATCGGAGGCGAGAGAGATGCAGACGCAAGCGGCGGTGCTGTGGGACTACGGACGTGACTGGGAGATCGACGAGATGACGCTCGACGACCCGCGGGAGGGCGAGGTCCTGATCCGCCTCGCCGCGTCAGGCCTCTGTCACTCCGACGAGCACCTCCGGATCGGCGATCTGCCCATGGAGGCTCTGCCGGCGATCGGCGGACACGAGGGCGCCGGCGTGATCGAGGCAGTCGGTCCGGGTGTCCGGAGCGTGGCCGAGGGCGACCACGTCGTGCTCAGCTTCATTCCCGTCTGCGGCCGGTGCAAGTGGTGCGCGATCGGCCGCGAGAACCTGTGCGAGTTCGGTGCGGGGATCCAGATCGGCCTGCAGCGCGACGGAACGGTCCGCCACCACGTCCGCGGCCAGGACGCCCGGCTCATGTGCAACATCGGAACGTTCTCCCCCTACACCGTGGTCCACGAGGACTCGGTGGTCAAGATCGACGATGACATCCCGCTCGAGAAGGCGGCGCTGGTTGGATGTGGCGTCACGACCGGCTTCGGCACCGCGGTCTACGGCGCCGAGGTCGGGGCGGGTGACACGGTGGCGGTCATGGGCGTCGGCGGTGTGGGCGCAAACGCGGTGCAGGGCGCGCGGGTGGCCGGCGCCAGCCGGATCATCGCCATCGACCCGTCGCCGTTCAACCGGGAGCAGGCGGGGAAGTTTGGCGCGACACACATGTACGCCTCCGCGGAGGAGGCGCTCGAGCCGATCAACGAGATGACCCGCGGCGAGATGGCCAACGCCACGCTGGTGACGGTCGACGTGACCACCGGGAAGATCATCGGCGACGCCCTGTCGCTGGTAGGGAAGGGCG
Source organism: uncultured Solirubrobacterales bacterium (assembly GCA_963834625.1). Taxonomy (GTDB): domain Bacteria; phylum Actinomycetota; class Thermoleophilia; order Solirubrobacterales; family Solirubrobacteraceae; genus Palsa-465. The sequence continues at coordinate 563,980 of CAWICM010000005.1, forward strand.
GCAAGGTGGCACTGACCTCGCTCGCGCCGATGGACGCCACCGACGTCACGATGCCGATCTTCGAGGTCATCGCCTACGAGAAGCAGATTCGCGGCTGCCTGTTCGGGCACTCCAACCCGCGCTCGGACATCCCCAAGATGCTCCAGCTGTACCGTGACGGCAAGGTGCTGCTCGACGAGCTGATCACCGCCACCTACACCCTGGATCAGATCAACGAGGGATACGAGGCCATGCGGACGCACAAGAACATCCGCGGCCTGGTGCTGTACGACTAGCCGTTCGATGGAGCACCGCCGCTTCGGTCGCACGGGCTGGGAGGTCCCGGTCGTCGGGCTGGGCACGTGGCAGACGTTCGACGTCGGCGCCGGACAGGAGAGCGGTGCTCGGGAAGTCGTCGAGGCGGTCTGGGATGGCGGCACCCGGCTGTTCGACTCCTCGCCGATGTACGGGCGGGCGGAGGGCGTGCTGGGGCGCTCCCTCGGCGCGCACCGCGCGGACGCGCTGGTGGCTACCAAGATCTGGACCAGCTCGCTGGAGGAGGCCAAGAGCCAATTCGCCGCGCAGCTCGATCTCTACGGCGGTCACATCGATCTCGAACAGGTGCACAACCTCGTGCGCTGGCGCGACCACCTGGACTGGCTGGAGGAGGAGCGCGGCGCGGGCCGGATCGGGTTCCTCGGGGCCACCCACTACTCGCCGGGAGCTTTCGACGAGCTCGAGCGGGTCATGCGCACGGGACGCATCGACGCCATCCAGGTGCCCTACAACCCGCTCGAGCGCGAGGCCGAGCGGCGGATCCTGCCGCTCGCCGCCGAGCTCGACCTCGGCGTGATCGCCATGCGGCCACTCGGCGGCGGCTCGCTGGTCAGGCGGTTCGACTCCACCGATCTCCTCAAGTGGACGCTGGCCGATGAGCGGGTCCACGTGGCGATTCCCGCCACCTCTAGCGTCGCGCACGCCCGCGCCAACGCTGCCGCCGGCGCGCCGCCGTGGCCATCCTCCGAGGAACGCCGGCGGTTGGCCGTCTAAGCGAACACCGACCCGCCGTCGGCGCACAGGGTCTGCCCGGTGATCGCGACGGCGGCGTCGGAGGCGAGGAAGGCCACCAACCCGGCGACGTCGTCCGGCAACAGCGAGCGCGGCAGGGCCTGGCGCGCGAGGACCTCCTCGAACGCCCCGGCTGGTAGATCCGCCTCGGTGAACGGCGTGCGGGTCAGACCCGGCGCCACGCAGTTGACCGTGATCCCGTTCGCCCCCAGCGGCTTGGCGAGGGTGCGTGCCATGCCGACCAGCGTCGCCTTGCTGGCCACGTAGGGCAGGAAGTCCTCGGCCGGCGGCCTCCACACCGTGTTCGAGGTGATGAAGACGATCCGGCCGAACCCGCGCTCGATCATCGCCGGCGTCAGGGCCTGGCACAGCCACAGCGCCGCCTCGACGTTCACCGCCTGGACGTGGCGCCAGGTGTCCACGTCGATCTCGCCCAACCCGGCGCGGTCGAACGCCGCCGCGGCGTGCACGAGCACGTCGCGCGGGCCCAATCGCTCGGCGATCCGCCGCACTGCCTGCTCGTCGGCCAGGTCGACGGCGAACTCGCCCTCGCGGTCGAGAATCGCCACCTCGTGGCCGGACTCGATCAGCGCGCGGACAATCGCGCTCCCGATTCCGCCCGCTCCTCCGGTGACCACCGCTGTTCGACCCATCGTGCTGGCGCGATGCTACGCCACTGGCCGCGCTGGTGGCGGCGCTCGAGGCGCCCGCGCAGGACGAACCCACGGCCGTCCTGGTCGGCGGGGTTAGCGGCGGTCGCCCCGCCGCCCGGAGATGAGCACGGCGGCGTCGCGGGTCTAACGCGCAACTCCCCGCCAGTCGGTGGGTTAACACCGGCGCCCAACCCACCACGCCGGGTTGAGGGCCCGGGGAGGAGAGCATGCATCGCCAAGCGCGACTGTCACTGCTGCTGTGGCCCGTTTTGTTCATAGCGGGTGCCCCCTCGACGGCGCCGGTGAGCGCGGCGGCGAGTCTGGCCTCTGTGTCGCGCGTCACGCGTGCGTGTCGCACCGGCCACCATCGGTGTTGCAAGGCGGCACGCTGCCTCACGATCGTGAGCGCTCCAAACCCCTCTACCGACGGTCAATCGGTGATCATCGCGGGTCGGCTGCTGGGACCGCGGCGGGGTCACGCGCACATCCTGTTGTGGCGACGACTGCCGGGTCAGAAGCGATTCCATCCCACCGCCGCGACGCGCACCGACCACGCCGGCCATTATTCGATCCAGGTCCGGCTCGATGGGAATCGCTGGTGGTACGTGACCGCGCACGGGTTCCGCAGCCGTACCGTGCACCAGCGGGTGCACGCGGTGATCACGCTGAATGCCTCCGAGGTTCGCGCGGCGCCCGGTGATGTGGTCACACTCACCGGAACGGTCACGCCGGCACACGCCGGCCAGGCGGTGACGCTAGAGCAGCTTGGACCCAGTGGATGGCAGTCGGTGACCCAGGGAGGCCTCGGCTCGGCCTCGACCTTCTCGATCCCGTATGCGTTCGCCACCGATGGCACTTTCCAGTTGCGGGCGTACCTGCCCGGGGCGCGCAAGAACATCGACTCCTCCTCGGCGCCGGTCACGGTAACGGTGAATGGCATCTTCAAGATCAAGCACGTCGTGATCATCATGCAGGAGAACCGTTCGTTCGATCAGTACTTCGGGACCTTTCCGGGCGCCGACGGCATTCCCGGCGTCGCTGGCAACCCGGGGACGGTGCCGTGCGTTCCCGACCCGTTGGGCGGTGCGTGCGTGACGCCATTCCACGACGCGAACGACAAGAACTTCGGCGGCCCGCACGGCGCCGCCAACGCCACCGCCGACATGGACTGCGCCGATCCGGCGACTCGCACCGGCTGCAAGATGGACGGCTTCGTGGGCCAAGCCGAAAAGGGACAGAGCTGCACCGGCGACAACCCGAACTGCAGTCCCTGCACGACCGGGTCACACGCGCAGTGCATCGACGCCATGGGTTACCACGACGCTGGGGAGATCCCGAACTACTGGGCCTACGCCAGGAACTACGTGCTCCAAGACCAGATGTTCGAGCCGAATGCATCCTGGAGCCTTCCCGAGCACCTGTACCAGGTCTCCGAGTGGTCGGCCTACTGCACCGATCCGCTGAACCCTTACTCGTGCACCAACGCGCTCCAGAACCCGAACGCGTCCGACGGGCAGCAGCACTACGCGTGGACGGACATGACCTACCTCCTGCACCAGCAGAATGTGAGCTGGGGCTACTACGTGTTCCAGGGCACCGAGCCCGACTGCGAGAACGACGCCGCCATGACCTGCGCGCCGGTGCAGCAAGGCCCGAAGACTCCCGGCATCTGGAACCCGCTGCCGTCGTTCACCGACGTCGCGCAGGACAGTCAGCTGGGCAACATCCAGTCGCTGTCGAACTTCTTCGCCGCGGCCCGGACCGGCACGCTTCCCACGGTGTCGTGGATCGATCCCAACGGCAAGGTCTCTGAGCATCCCACCGCGCTGGTCAGCGCCGGCCAGACGTACGTCACCGGGTTGGTCAACGCGATCATGCAGAGCCCGGACTGGAACAGCACCGCGATCTTCCTCTCCTGGGACGACTGGGGCGGCTTCTACGACAGCATGGTCCCGCCGGTCGCCGACGCGAACGGCTACGGCCTGCGCGTCCCGGGGATCGTGATCAGCCCGTACGCCAAGGAGGGCGTGATCGACCACCAGATCCTCAGCCACGACGCGTACAACAAGTTCATCGAGGACGACTTCTTGGGCGGGCAGCGGCTCGACCCGACCACCGACGGACGCCCCGATCCCCGTCCCGACGTGCGCGAGGACAGTCCGATCCTCGGCGACCTCACGGCCGATTTCGACTTCAGTCAGGCGCCGCGAGCACCGATGATCCTGCCCGTGTGCCCGAGCACCGATCTCACCCCCCAGCCAACCTGCTGAATTCGGGCGCCGGATCCGGACATCAGCCGCGCGCGGTGCGGTTGGCGATCGCCACGTAAGGCCGGCACGGCTCGTTGCGCAGGCTTGGGCAGGCCGGGTAGCCCGTCGGGACGTTCACGCCCGGGACGACCGGGAGGATCAGGCTCGAGGGCATCCTCTTGGAGAAGGCGATCGACACCGTCGAGGCGCCGCTGGGGTCGGTTTCGGCGAAGGACCAGATCGGCTGCGTGCCGTTCGGCGCCGAGATCGTGACCCTGATTCGCGAACCGGCCCGGTACACGTGGCCCTCGTAGTAGAGCGGGATGACGAGCTTGACGAATCGGCCCTTGGGCATCGGGCGCACGTCGGACGCGAGCATGCTGGGAATCGGCTCGAGCAAGGTGCTCTTCTGATGGAGGACGTCGTCGGTGCCGCTGGCCAGCTTGCGCTCGTTGGCTCGCAGCCACCCGTTCTGGACGAACGTCTCGTTGCCGTCCGGACGCACCTCACTGACCGTGGCCTGGAGATCGACGTCCGGAGTCGAGGAGCGCACCCAGAGATGCACGGCCCCGGCGCCGATCACCGTCGTGTTGGCCGTGAGCGGCGAGGACACGTACGAGACTGCGGTGCCGGATGGGTTCTGCTGCCACTGCCACTGCCACTGGGACGCGTTGCCCCACAGCCCGCCGGATCCGGTGTTGGTCCCGTAGTCGGCGAGCGAGGTCGCCTTGGCGTTGGACGTGTATTGGTTGACACCCTTTTTCCGGGCCCGGTGAGTGTTGAGCGCTCCGGCACCGCCGAGGTACCAGAAGCGGGCCTTGGTCCCGGGGATCGGGAACTTCGAGAAGGACTGCTCGAACCCGGGGTACGGATCGCCGGCGGTCGATTGGCCAGTCGGTGACTGGCCGGCGCCGTTGTCGAACAGCACCCGGATCTGGGGCAGGGCCTGGAAGGCTTGAAGAGCCGATTGGTAGGTCGGCTCGGTCTGAATCGGATCGGGCGGCAGCGTGTCGAGGTCGCTCTGCGGCAGCCCCATCGCCTGCTGATAGATGACCGGGGCGGCGGCCCGGATCACCGCCTGGTTCACGATCGGCGCCTGGTGGGCGACGTACAACTCCAGGAAGTCGTACCAGCGATCGAACGTGTACGGATCGAGGGAGTCGACGTGCGCCCCGTTGGTGAACGTGAACCACTTCTCTTTGGTGCCGGTGAAGTGCTCGGCCAGATCGGGACAGTGCCCGCCGGTTTGCTCGTCCTCCCACTGGCAGGCCATGAACGTCGGAACCTTGATCTTGTGCACGAACGTGATCGGGTCTAGGGCGTCGGCGACCGGCGCGTTGTAGTGGGAGTTGGCGCGGACCTTGCCCATCAGGCTGGCCGCCTCACCGTGGAGGACCTGGTTGGACTTGCACGTCGCGTCGCCCTTCTGGATCTGCTGGTAGGCGTACGGCTGCCCGCTGTTCGGCCCGGCCGGCTCGGCCTCCTCCTGGCGCTGCTGCGCCCAGGCCACGGCGAACCCCGTATTGAGGATGCCGCCCGGATAGAGCGTGGTTGCCGTGGCGTCGATCGTCGACAGTGGCGAGATCGCCTCCAGGTCAGGCGGGTCGAGCTGCGCGGCGAACAGCTGGCTGATCGCGCCGTAGGAGATGCCCATCATCCCCACCTTGTTCCCGAGCACCCAGGGCTGATGGGCAATCGTCTCGATCACGTCGTAGGCGTCGAGGTTCTGCAGCGGCTCGAAGAAGTCATACGCCCCACCCGAGCACCCCGTGCCGCGCATGTTTACGTCGACCACGGCGAAGCCCATCAGGTTGGCGAGGATCGCGATGCCGTTCACCGGGCCCGCCGGATCCGCGTAGCCGTAACCCGAGTACTCGATCAGGGTCGGATACGGCGGCACGAACGGCACGCTTGCGTGAGCGCGCTTGGCCAGCGGATTCGGCAGGCCGCCGGGCAGCGTGATCGGCAGGCTGGGGCTCGGAACACCCGGCGGCACGGGCAGGCCGAGCGGCAACCCTGGCTCGCCTGCCGGGCTGGTCGGCGGGTGCACGTCGATGGCGAGCTGAGTGCCGTCGCGCGTGGTGAGATAGGTGTATCCGTTGTCGGCGATCGACTGGTTGTAGATCCCGGGGTCCCAGGGCTTGGCCGCGTCGGAGTGAACCGTGATCGGCCCGGACTCCTCGCCGCCGGAAGCCGGGCGGACCCGGTAGCCGCTTCCCGGCGGGACGTTGCGGAACAGCAGGCCCCCGAGTGAGTCGGCCGGCTGGGTGTAGAGCGTCTTGCCGCGCGAGTTGATCAGCGACATCCGCGCGTTCGCAGGCAGACCGGTCACGTAGACCTGCTCGGCGCTGCCGTGGGCGCTGAAGCTCGGTGCCGCCGAGGCGCCGGACGCCGAGCAAACCGAGGGCGAGCACGGCCGCGAGCGAGCACGCGCTCGCACGAACCCGACGCCGCAGGACGTGGCCTCTCCGCACGAGCGGAAATGTTCCACATCTCGCCACCCGGTGCGCCGGTTCTGTGACTCGCCTACCGCTGGGACCCGCGCCAGCTCGCCTCCGGCGTGGACTAACAGTCGTCCAGATTGCCCTGAAAAACGGTTTACCTGTGTACGCTCGGTGAGGGAGTCATGGACGCTGGAGACGACGTGGGGAACGCGGGGGGCGCCCGCGAGCATGAGGGGTTGGGCGATCTGCTGGTCGCGCCGGCAGCGATCCTCGAGAGCCTGCCGGATGCCGTGGTGGTCGCCGATCGCACAGGCCGGATCGTGTTCGTCAACGCGCTGGCCGAGGACCTCTTCGGCTATCCCCGCCAGGAGCTGATCGGACAGCCCGTGCAGACGCTGTGGCCCGCCCGGGTGCGCGAGCGCTACGTCCGCAACATGGAGCTGTACTTCGCCACCGAGCATCCGCTGCGCTTCTCGACCGCGGCGTGGGGTCTGCGGCGAAACGGCTCGGAGTTCATCGGCGAGATGAGCTGGGGGATTCTCGAGACCACTGGCGGTCCCCTACTGCTCGCGGTCGGTCGCGACGTCTCAGAACGCCGCGCCGCCGAGGCCCGCCTGCGCGCGGTCGCAGCCATCGGCGAGCGCGCTCTGGCCCGCGCCGATCCAGCCGATCTGGCCGGCCAGGCGATCTCCCTGCTGCGGACGCTGCTCCCGCTCGAGGGCGCCGAACTGCGCAGGGGCGACGGCTCGGCGCTGGCCGCATCAGGCCAGGTGAGCGAGCCGAGGGTGCGGTTGGCCATCGGCGACGGCGATGAGCTGCTGATCTCCCCCACTCGGCCCCTGGACCAGGAGGAGCTCGGCTTCGCGCGGGCCGTGGCGAGCACGCTGGCCACCGCGTTGGCCCGGCTGCGCAGCGAGGAGCAAACGCGCTACGAGGCGCTGCACGATCCGCTGACCGGCCTGGCGAACCGCACCCTGCTGCGCGACCGTCTGCATCATGCGCTGGCCCGGCGCGAGCGCGGCGCCACCGCCGCGCTGTTCGTCGACCTGGACAACTTCAAGCAGATCAACGACGCCCACGGCCACGCCACCGGCGACACCGTGTTGGTGGAGATCGCCAAGCGACTGCACACCGCGGTACGCCCGGGCGACACGATCGCGCGCCTCGGTGGCGACGAATTCGTCGCGCTCTGTGAGGGCATCGACGAGGAGGCGGCATTCGCCGTTGGTGAGCGACTTCAGGAGGCGATCCAGACGCCGCTGACCGCCGGCGAAACCGAGCACCGCCTGTCCGCGAGCATCGGGATCGCGCTGGGCGACAACGATCCGGATGTGCTCCTGGCCGATGCCGACGCGGCCTCCTATCGGGCCAAGGCCGGCGGCCCCGGGCGTATCGAGCTGTTCGGATAGCCCCGCGCCGCAGTGTCCTCCGTCACGGTCTGCGCGCGTTCCGGCTAGTCGCCAGCCGTTGCGGGCTGCGCCTCGTCGAGACCGGCGTCATGGGTCAGCCCCTCGCCGATCCGGCGCGCCAGCTTGGGCGCGAACACGATGAAGGCCAGCCCCACGAGCAGCCAGCCGGCGACCCAGAACGGGAACCGGTTATAGGGGAATGCGACGCCGTGCACGTTCCGGTAGATCGTGTAGATCACGAACGCGATCCCAGCCAGCGGGAACACGATCTCCCACAGCGGCGCGCGCCGCGCGACGACGAACAGGTACCGGATCGCCCCCGTGTTGGTGACGATGTAGGCGACGAGCATCGCCAGCACGCCAATCGTGCCGGGATAAAAGAACGCGTTGACGGCGGAGACGCCGGCGATCCGCTGAGCCGCGATTGCGCCCACGCCGATCGCCAGGACCACCACGAGCGCGCCGGCCGGGGCTCCCGTGCGGGTGCTCGTGCGGCCGAGCCACCGCTCGACCGGCGTGTGGCGGCTGAGCGCAAACAGGATGCGAGCTCCCGCCGCGGTAGCGGCCAGACCGCTGGCGAAGGCGCTCATCGTCGCGCCGAAGTTGATCGCGTCCTCCATCCACGTGCCAACGTAGCTGTGGGCCAGATCTCCGAGCGGCGCCGCCGAACTACCGAACGCCTTGGCGCCCCCCGCGGTGGCGCCGAAACCCCATGTCTGGACGAGGATGCAGAGGATGTAGAACACCCCGCAGCCGATGACCGCGTTGCGGATCGCCCGCGGGATCTCGCGCCGGGGATTGTCGGTCTCCTCCCCCAGGGAGGCGGCGCCCTCGAAGCCGCCGAACGACAGGAAGCCGAACACCGCGGCTCCGGCCACCGCCGAGAACGAAGTGCCGCTCGGTAGCTTGAACGCGTTGAGCGTGACCGTCTGTCCGTGGGGCGAGGAGCCGGCGATCAGCTTGACCACGATCACGACCATGAGGATCAGGATCAGCGTGACCGAGATCCCCTCCATGCCGAGCAGCGAGCGCGTGGCGACGCGGATGGGGCCGAACGCAAACAGCGCGATCAGCACCGCCGCGATCAGGGCGATCACGAGGTAGTCGGCCGACTTGTCGACGTTGATGCCGCTCAGGAAGGCCACCCCGAACGTGCCGGCCTCGGCGGTCGAGGCGCAGCAGAACGCGATGTAGGTGCCCAATAGCGCCCAACCGGCGAAGAAGCCGGCCTGCGGACCGAGCGTGATCCCCGAGAAGGCGAACGCGGACCCGGCGTGGCTGAAGTAGCGCGACAGGCGAATGAACCCGTAGGAGACGAACAGCACCCCGATCGTGGCGAAGATGAACGCGAGCGGGACCGCTCGGCCGATCAGCGTGGCGGGGGCCACCCCGTTCAGCGCCATCGCTGCCGTCGGCGCCATGATTCCGATCGAGAGCGCGATCGCCTCCCAGAAGCGCAGCTCGCGGCGTAGTCCCGTGCGGGGCGCGGCAGGCGCCTCTGCGGCGCCGACCGACTGGCTCGTGCTCATTGGTCCCTCTCGGTCGTCGACGATACGGCGTGAAGAACCTACACCCCACTACGGCGGCGTGCTGATTATCAGCCGCATCCCGACGTCGAAGGACCGCAGCCCCCGCAGATGGCCGTGCCGCCGGTCCCATTCGCCACTCTCGAGATCACGGCGTACCGCCTCGACCACCCGGGCGACGACGGCGGCCTCCATACGCGCGAAGCCCGACGTCGCCCGGCGGGCGACAGGGTCAAGCACGCGCTCGGGATGCGCCACCTGGGATCACGCGATCGCGCTGGAGGAGTTCGCCGAGCCGCAGTGCTTCACGACCGCGGCGTTCCAGCAGTCGGTTCAGGCGCTGCTCGCCCACCGCTGACCGCCGGCGGTCGACCGCCCGACCGCAAGTCCTCGCCCCCGGTCACCATGTAAAACGCACCAAACCCCACGCCCGAGCCGCCCCCGAGTGCACATAAGCATTGACCCAATGCTTATGTGGCCGGGGCGGCGGGGTGAACGGGAGGTTTGGGGCGTTTTACATGGTCAGCGCTCGCTAGTCGCCGCGACCCTCGGGGCGTCGAAGGACACCTCAGACGCGACGACGCCACCGCTGCCATCGAGGCGAGCCGAGCCGATCACCGCGGCCAGCGCAGCCAGGCAGCCGGCCACGCCGGCGAGCGCGAAGGCGGCCGACACGCCCGTGTGCTGGACCAGCGCTCCCGCCGCGGCCATGCCGAGCGAGGCGCCGATGAGCTCCGCCGTGACCAGCCAGGAGTAAGCCTCGGTCAGGGCTCCGGCGGGTGCCGCGGCGTCGACCATCGCGTACATGCCCGACACGGTCGGCGCGATGGTCGCGCCCGCCAGCGTGATCACCAGGCCGATAGCCATGACGCTGCCGGTGGTCAGGATCAGTGCGCCGTGGGCGATGGCCAGCGCGCCCAGCAGCAGGACGAGTCCGCGCCCGTCGCGGGCGACCCCGCCCAGTCGCGTGGCGAATATCCCGCCGATCAGCGAACCCGCGCCCCACAGCGCGAGTAGCGGCCCGGCTGCGGTCGTGCTCCCGAGCGTGTGCGCAGCCGCGGTCACCCCGACTTCGGTGGCACCGAACACGGTGCCGGTCCCGAGCGAGATCGCCACCAGGATGCGGATCGCCGGGGAGCGCAGCGAGCCGCCCCGACCGCGTGACCTCACTGCATCCGCCCGCCAGCGGCGCGACGCGGGCTGAGCGGCGAACACGACCGTGCCGCCGAGGATGACCAGCCCGGACACGATCAGTGCCCCACCGGAGGACCACAGCGACGCGACGCCGAGCGCGAGCGGTGGCCCGGCCACGAACGTCACCTCGAGCACGGTCGACTCGAACGCGAACAGCGCGGGCAGCCGGCCCGGATCGGAGGCGATCGCCGGCAGCAGCGTCCGCACGCAGGCGTCCAGCGGCGGCGTCGAGAGCCCGGCGGCCGCGCCCAGCGCGATCAGCAGCGTCGCCGGGGCGCCCCGTCCGAGCAACCCGTCGACGACCAGCACGGCCGCCGTGACCGTGGCGCCGCAGACCAGCACCGCGGTCTGTCCGCGGCGGTCGATCATGGCGCCGAGCATCGGAGCGGCGATCGCGCTCGCCACGGCATAGGCGCCGCTCACCAGGCCGGCGATGGCATAGGAGCCGGTGACATCTCGCGCGTGCACGAGCAGCGCGAGGCTGAACATGGCCAGCGGGAGCCTGGCGAGGATGGAACTACCGAGGAGGGCGCGCGCGCCGGGCGCCGACAGAAGCGAGGGGGGTTTGCGGCTGGTCGTCATGTAAAGCAACCTAAGCCGCGGGCGGCCCATTGATAAGAGCCAATCCGGCAGCAGTTCAATGAGCCGCTTGTGGTTAGAGGAGGTCGGCGATCGCGGCGATCCCGCGCTCGATCGCCGGCTCGGTCAGGTTCCCGAACCCGAGCACGAGCTCGGACCGCCCACCGAGCCCACCCCGCGCCCCCTGTCCGCTCCGGTCGCTCAACCGGTACATGCTCATCGGATAGAGGCCGATCGAGCGCGTTCGGGCCTCGGCCACGATCGCCTCCTCGTCGGCACCTGCGGGAAGCTGCGCGACGGCGTGGAACCCCGCCGCCAGTCCGTGCAGGACAACGCCGGGCGCGTGCTCGCGCAGCACCGCGAGGAGCACGTCGCGCCGGGCCGCGTACACCCGGCGCATGTGGCGCAGGTGCTGGTCGAATCGACCGGACTCGATCAACCGCGCCAGCGCCAGCTGCTCGAGCCCCGGGGAGCCCCGGTCGCTCAGCCGCTTCTCCTCGGTCACCGCGTCGAGGAGCCCGCCCGGACACACCACCCACCCCAGCCGCAGCGCCGGCGCCAGTGACTTGCTCACGGTGCCGATCAGCGCGACCCGCTCGGGCGCCAGGCCCTGGAGCGCGCCGACCGGATCCCGGTCGTAGCGAAACTCCGCGTCGTAGTCATCCTCGATCACGGTCGCGTCGCTCTCGACAGCCCATCTGACCAGCGCCTGTCGCCGCTCGGACGCCAGCGCAGTGCCAGTCGGGAACTGGTGGGTGGGGGTCAGGATCACGGCGCGGGCGCCGGTGGCGGCGAGCGCATCGACGTCGATCCCCCGTTCGTCGATCGCCACCGGTACCGCCTTCATCCCGAGCCGGGCGCAGATCACCTCGTACTCGTCGTCGCCCGGATCCTCAATCGCCACCCGTCGGACCCCATTCTCGGCCAGCGAGTGCAGGACGAGATTGACTCCCTGCGCGAATCCGCTGCACAGCACCAGCCGGTCGGCATCGACCGCTGCGCCCCGCACTCGACGCAGATATCCGGCTAGCACCTCACGCAGCGCCTCCAGCCCGCGCGGATCACCGTAGTCGAGCTCGGCCGGGGTGGCGTCCCGGCAGGCCTCGCGCAGCGCCCACGCCCAGTCACGCCGAGGGAAGCTGGTCAGATCCGGCACGCCCGCTCGGAAGTCGACGGCCAGCCGGGGCGCGGGCGCCGCGGCGGTGTGTTCCGGCAGCGCGACCCGCGCCACCGCGTTCGCCGCCACCCGGGTGGCCGAGCCCGACCTCGAGGTGAGAAAGCCCTCGGCCTGCAACTGCCCGTAGCACTCGAGCACGAGCCCGCGCGAGAGGCCGAGCTCGGCCGCCAGGGCCCGGGACGAGGGGAGCCGCTCGCCGGCGGCCAGTCGCCCCGATCGGATCGCATCCCTCAGCTCGCGCTCGAGCTGCACCCGGAGCGGCTCGGACCGGGAACGATCGAGCACGAGCAACAACTCGGGCCCCAAACCGGCCCACTCAACCGGCATGAAATGGATCCTACCGCTGGGCCGCTGAATCCCCAGGCATCCGCCACCCAATCCGGATCGCGTAGGGTGCGCGCATGCCCGAGCGAACTCTCACCCCGCTAAAAGAAGGCGGAGCGTTCTTCGAAGGTCCCCGCTGGCGCGACGGCCGGTGGTGGGTGTCGGACTTCTATCGCCAGGCCGTCTACACGGTCGGCACCGACGGGAGCGAGGACCTCGTCGTCGAGGTCGAGCATCAGCCATCGGGGCTGGGATGGCTGCCCGACGGCTCGCTGCTGATCGTCTCGATGAAGGACCAACGCGTCCTGCGCCGCGACGAGCAGGGCAACGTGACCACGCACGCTGATCTCGGCGCGTTCACCGACAGCCCGGTCAACGACATGGTCGTCGATACGCGCGGGCGCGCCTGGGTCGGCTGCTTTGGCTTTGATCTGATGGCCTTCGCCGACCCGCAGCTGGCACCCCTGATGCGCATCGACCCCGACGGCACGGCGAGCGTCGCGGCCGAGGACATGATGTTCCCGAACGGTTCCGTGATCACCCCCGACGAAAGCACGCTGATCGTCGGGGAGACCGCCGGCTGTCGCTACACCGCATTCACGATCCAGAGCGACGGCTCCCTGACCGACCGCCGCATCTGGGCGCAGCTCGCGCCGACGCCGGAGCTCGGCCCGCTGCAGGAGATGCTCCCGAAGATGACCGTAGGGCCGGACGGGTGCACCCTCGATGCGGACGGCCACATCTGGTCGGCCGACGAAGCCGGCGGCCGCTGCATCCGCATAGCGCCCGGTGGCGAGATCGTGGACGAGGTCCGCACCCCTGAGGGACTCGGCTGCTTCGCCTGCGCGCTCGGCGGCGATGACGGCCGGACCCTGCTGGTGTGCGCGGCGCCCGACTTCCTCGAGACCAACCGGCGCGAGGCCCACGAGGCGGTCCTGTTCACGACGACGGTTGAAGTCCCCCACGCCGGGCTCCCCTAGCGTGCGGCTGCGGGCGCTCGCCCTCGATGACTGCGCGACGCTGCACTCGTGGATCACCTCGGCGGACGCGCTGTTCCAGTGGTCGGGTCCGTGGGACTTCCGCTGGCCACTTGACCTGAGGCAGCTACGGCGCGACCTCGAGCTGTCGGGTGATCACCGCCGGCTGTTCGCGGCGGTCGACCCGCGCGGGGGCAAACTCGTCGGGCACGCGATGCTCACCGTGCAACCCGACCACCGCCTCGGCGTCATCGGTCGCGTGCTGATCGATCCGGAGCGTCGCGCCGGCGGCCTGGGCACCGCGCTGATGCAGGAGGTCGTGCGGGTCGGCTTCGATCAGCTCGGCCTGCATCGCCTACAGCTCGGCGTGTACGACTTCAATGCGGGAGCGATTGCCTGCTACGAGCGCGTCGGGTTCGCGATCGAGGGGCGGATGCGCGACTCGACCCGAGGGAGCGCCGGCTACTGGGACGGCTACGTGATGGCGCTGCTCGAGCCGGAGTACCGCGACCGCCTCGAGTTCGAGGCCGACGGCGTCGCGCTGCGCCCCGCTCGGTTCGCCGACGCGCCGGCGCTGGCGCGCCTGCTCACCGAGCTCGGCCATCCCCAGGACGCCGATCAGGCCTGGTCCCAGCTCGCCGCCTGGGCTGGTGACTCACGCGGAACCGTGCTCGTCGCCGAATGCGACGGAACGCCGGCCGGCGTGATCGCCGCGCATGCCATCCCCTACCTCGAGCGGCCGGGCTCGTTCGTGCGCGTGGTCGCCCTCGCCGTCGACGGCGGACGGCGGCGGGCCGGACTCGGCCGGCGGCTACTCGCGGCGGTGGAGGCGTGGGCGACCGAGCTGGGCTGTCGCGACATCGAGATCACGAGCGCCCGCACTCGCGATGACGCCCACGCGTTCTACGAGGCCCTCGGCTTCGCCGATATGTGCGAGCGGTCTGCCCGATTCAAGCGGCCGCTCGCCGACTCACCCGGGCGGGTTACGAGTACTGACCGATGAGCCCGCTGAGCATCCCGGTCAGCGGAGTCAACCGGCGTGGCTCGTGCCCTGTGCCGACCTGGATGATGTGCCGCTGCACGTAGATGATGTAGACGGTCGAGGGGGCCGGGGTTCCGAAATACACCTTCTCCGGCGTCTGCTCGCCGATCGCAGCGAGGTGCTCCAGTTGCCCCAGCTCGCGCCCCCCGAGCTGGAAGCTCTTGTGAGTGTTGCCGCCTCGCTCGCCGATGAAGATCGCCACGTACCCGGTGCCGTCGGTGCGAACGACCACCGTCTGCCAGGTCGCTCCATTGGTTCGGCGCATCGACACGAGCTGCGGCGCGTGGGATGTCGCGACGACGGGCTTGGGGCGAGGCGCGGGCAGGCGCAGGCGCAGGCGCAGGCCCCGACTTGTGGGCGGCGCCGCCACAACCGGCGAGCGCGATCGAGAGCGTCAGCAGACCGCACCATGCTCCCACCCTCATGGTCCAAGCATAAGTCGGATGTCGATTTCGGCCTGCGCGATTCGTGTAGGGAGTGAGAAGCCGGATTCACCCGGGACTCCGAATCCCGAAAGGACAGGACGAGATGGGAAAGGTAATCGTGATGAACTTCGTGACCCTGGACGGCGTAATGCAGGCTCCGGGCCGCCCCGACGAGGACACGCGGAGCGGGTTTGCCCACGGCGGCTGGGCAGTGCCGTACGGAGACGAGACGACGGTGGCCAAGATGGGCGAGCGGATGGGCGAGGATCACGCATGGCTGTTCGGGCGCCACACCTACGAGCAGCTGCTGACGAACTGGAACGCCCGGGGCGGCCCGTTCAAGGACGCGCTCAACGACGACCACAAGTACGTCGCCTCGAGCAACCCCGCCGCCACGCTCGACTGGCCGAACTCGACCCTGCTGCACGGCGACGTCCCCGCCGCCGTGGCAAACCTCAAGGAGAGCTCAGGCACGAACCTCGTGATCATGGGAAGCGGCGTGCTGATCGACGCACTGATGGGCGCCGATGTGATCGACGAGTACCTGCTGATGATCGCGCCTCTGGTGCTGGGCACCGGACGGCGCCTGTTCGCCGAGGGCAGAGGGGCAACGCTGCGGCTCACCGAGAGCAGCACTACGAGTAAGGGCGTGTTGATCGCCGTCTACGAACCGGCCCGCGACTAGAAAGGAGCCGACGATGAAGCAGTACTTGCTGAGCGTCTATCAGCCGGACGGGGACCCTCCTCCGCCCGACGTGCTGGGGCAGATCCAGCGCGATGTCCAAGCGGTCAACGAGGAGCTGCACGGGGCCGGAGCCTGGGTGTTCTCCGGCGGGCTGCACCCACCGACCACCGCGACCGTGCTCAACCCGCGCAGCGACGCGCTGCCGATGACCGACGGGCCCTACGTCGAGGGCAAGGAGCACATCGGCGGCCTGACCATCATCAAGGCGAGCAGCCTCGACGAAGCCCTGGCCTGGGGGCGCAAGCTCGCTCGGGCCACCACCCTGCCGATCGAAGTGCGGCCGTTCCAGGGCGAGCTGGAGGATTAGCGGGACGTGCCCGCGATCACGCAAGAGGAGATCGAGCGTGTCTTCCGCGAGCAGTACGGACGAGCGGTGGCCGTCCTGGCCCGCGTGTTCGGCGACATCGACATCGCCGAGGAAGCGGTCCAGGAGGCGTTCACCACGGCGGTGGCCCGCTGGCCGGACGACGGTCTGCCGCCGGCGCCGGCCGGCTGGATCATCACCGCGGCCCGCAACCGTGCGATCGACCGCCTGCGTCGCGAGTCCTCGCGCGATGACCGCCACGCCCAGGCGGCCCTGCTCCACGCTCGCGACGAGCCCGCCCAGGAGAGCCCGGTGCAGGACGACCGACTGCGTCTGATCTTCACCTGCTGCCATCCGTCCCTGGCTCCGAGCGCGCAGGTGGCGCTGACGCTCCGGCTGCTCGGCGGGCTGACCACCCCGGAGATCGCCCGGGCGTTCCTGGTTCCCGAGGCCACCATGGCGCAGCGGCTGGTTCGTGCCAAGGGCAAGATCCGCGACGCGCGGATCCCCTACCGCGTTCCCAGCGACGCTGACCTTCCCGAGCGCCTGTCGTCGGTGCTGGCCGTCGTCTACCTGATCTTCAACGAGGGCTACGCGGCCAGCTCGGGCGACCGGCTGATCCGCGACGAGCTGATCGGGGAGGCGATCCGTCTCGGTCGCGTCGTCACCGAGCTCATGCCCGACGAGCCCGAGGCAACGGGCCTGCTCGCGCTGATGCTGCTCGAGCAGTCGCGCAGCCCGGCGCGGACCAACCGGGACGGTGAGCTCGTGCCGCTGCCCGAGCAGGACCGTGGCCTCTGGGACCGTGAGCTGATCGGGGAAGGCCAGGCGCTGGTCAGACGTTGCCTGCGCCTGAACCGACCGGGCCCCTACCAGATCCAGGCCGCGATCAACGCCGTGCACAGCGACGCGCCCACGGCGGCAGCGACCGACTGGGGGCAGGTTCTCGCGCTGTACGACCAGCTCCTGGCCATCAACCCGAGCGCGATCGTCGCGCTGAACCGGGCGGTCGCCGTGGCGGAGCTGCACGGTCCGCGCGCCGCCTTGTCCGCGGTCGACGAGCTGACGAACCTCGATGGCTACTACCTCTACCACGCGATCCGCGCCGACCTGCTCCGGCGCCTGGGCCGAGCGGACGACGCCGCCGCGGCCTACCGGCGTGCGATCGAGCTGACCGACAACGCCGCCGAGATCGCGCTTCTCGACAAGCGCCTGGCCGCGATCAACCGGTGAGGAACCGGACCGGGTTGGCGATCATCGTCTCGTCGATCTGCGCCTGCGTCACGCCAGCCTCGCGCAGCGCCGGAAGCACCTGGTTGGTGATCAGCAGGTAGTCGGGCTTCTCGTTGGCGAAGGCCGGGTCGCCGACCATGAAGTCGAGGAAGCAGGCGGCGTCGTGCGAGAGGTGAACACGGCTGCCGTACCCCTCGGCGAGCAGGGCGAGCAAAGTCCTGATCCGGTCGGCCAGTGGGTTGAAGTGCTCGATGCCGAATCGATCGCAGCCGAGCCATGCCCCGCTGTCGGCGATCGCGCGGAGGTAGCCAAGGTCGTTGCTGTCTCCGGCGTGAGCGATCACGATCCGCTCGGGCCCGACGCCGTGCCCGGTCAACGCCTCGAGCGCGTCGAGGCCGGTCCGGGCCGCCGCGTTTGTGTGGACCATGACCGGCGCCCCGGTCTCGACCGCCGCAGCCGCGACCGCCTCGAGGATCCGGGGGACGTCCCCGATCAGTCCGTGCCTCTCCACCGCGCACTTCAGGAACCCCGCCTTGACGCCCGTGTCGTCGATTCCGTGCCGGATCTCGCGGATGAACAGGTCGGCGATCGCCTGCATTCGCCGGTACCCGAGGAAGTTCGGCAGCTCGAGGAACGCGTACACCCCGGTCGCCACCACGATGTGCAGGTCGACCCTCGCGTTGACCTCCTGGATACGCGGGATGTAGCGCCCGAGACCCGGCGCGGTCGGGTCGACGATCGTGCGGATGCCCGCCTCGCGCACCGCGCTCAGCTTCGCCACCGCATCGTCCAGGCGCTCCTGCTCGTTCCAGTAGCCGGGACCGAACGCGTGGCCCCAGTTCTGGAGCGCCTCCGGCTGCAGGATGAAGATGTGCTCGTGCATCAACGTGGTGCCCAGCTCGGCGGCCTCCACGGGGCCCCGCACGGTCTCGACGGTTGGCATGGGACCAATCATCTCGCCGGCGGGCGGCCGCGACAACCGCGCGTTCGGGCCCGAGCAGTCAAGATCCCTCGGGTGCGACGAGGTCTGACGTGAGCGCGACCGCGACGGGCGGGTCCTCGATCCCCGGACCGGTCCTGATCACGGGCGCTGCCGGCGCGATCGGGTCTTGCCTGCGCGAGGGGCTGCGACCGCTGGTTTCCGGGCTCGTGCTCACCGACGCGCAGCCGCTCGAGCCGGCCGGCGAGGAGCGCTTCGTCCAGGCCGACCTGGCCGATCCCGAGGCCGTGATGCGAGCCGCCGCGGGCGTCGCTGCCGTGGTCCACCTCGGCGCCATCCCGACCGAGGCGTCCTTCGACGAGCTGCTCGGACCAAACCTGATCGGCACGTTCAACGTGTTCGAGGCCGCGCGCCGGAGCGGCGCCACGCGCGTCGTGTACGCGAGCTCCAACCACGCCACCGGCTTCTACCCGGTCGAGCAGCGACTGACCGGCCGGGAGGCGCCGCGGCCGGACACGCTCTACGGCGTGACCAAGGCGTACGGCGAGGCCCTGGGCAGCCTGTACGCGGACAAGTTTGGCCTGGAGGTGATCTGCATCCGGATTGGCTCGTTCCAAGAACGTCCGCGCCAGGTCCGCGAGCTCGCCACCTGGCTCAGCCCGGGGGACGCGGTACGGCTGTTCGCGGCTTGTATATCCGCACCGCCGGTCGGCTTCCGCGTGGTGTACGGCGCCTCGGCCAACAAGCGGTCGAACTGGGATCTCGCCCCGGCGCGCGAGCTCGGCTACGACCCGCAGGACGACGCCGAGCGGTATGCCGGCGAAGTCGGCGGCGCGCCCCACGCGTCACACGGCGGTTCGTACACCGACCGCGACATCGGCGGCTGGGCCTGAGGGGGCCCGGCGGCCGGCGGCCATACGCGTGGGAACGGTGAAGTGGATGCCGTCGCTCATGCGGCTGTCGAGCTCGCGGGGCTCCATGGGGTCGAGTCATGGAGGAGGTCCGGGTAGGCCGGGCCGCAATATTGGATGTGTGGATAGACCATGCCCGCGCTCCTGTCTCAATTGCCTGAGTTTCGACTCCCGTCGCGCTGGTTTCTCATCGCTGTACTGGTATGACCCGGCACCCCGGTGGCTTGTGACACGGCGCTGGGCGGTGTAATAGCTCTGACTCGCGAGGTTGCCAGGGGGCGAGTTGCCCGCTGCTACCTTCGCCGGTCGGTGGGGCGCATCCTTATGAACAACGTGGCCACGCGTACGGCTGGGGTGGCCTTCGGGCTGGTCGTAGCGCTGTCGCTCGCGCTGTCCGGCACCGCGCAGGCCAAGCGCGTGCTCGTGCTCGGACGAAGCGGTCATGTCAGCACGCGCAACGACCGTTTTGTGCCGGCCACCGAGCCGCTGGCCGGCCCCGCGCCCTCCAGGACACGACCGCGGCCGCGCGCCAGCGCCGCGGCGGCGGGTCCAACCGTGCTCGGAGCTCTGCAAACCCTGTCTCAGCAGGGCCAGATCTCATTGGCCACTTACACCGCCGACCGCAACATCTGGAACCAGGCGCTCGCCACCCACCTGACCGGCACCCCGGCCACCGAGTTGGCCGCGGTGATCGCCAACGTCAACCAGATCGCCTCGTCCGGCCAGCTCACGGCGTCCAGGCTCCCAGAGGTCTTCCTCACCGTGAGTCGCAACTCTCAGTGGTGGACCACCGGGGTGATCCCCTCCTCCGGTGAGGACGTCGAGTTCTCCGGCTCACAGATCGTCTGGGAGTACTACCCGGGGCAGGGGATCGAGCTCCAGGTCCTCGGCACGTTCGGCAAGGCGGACGCGCTCTACACCGGGAACGAGTATCCGCAGATGCTCTCGCTGATGGGCGAGATGCTGCCGCTGGCCGCCAGCCGCAACGGCGCGCTCACCTGGGAGTACCTGTTCCAGTTCGAGGGCGGCATCCCGCCATGGACGAGCGCAATGTCCCAGGGCACCGCGCTCGAGGCGCTCACCCGCGCGAGCAAGGCAAGCACCGCCGAGGGCAACTCAACCGCAGCCGCCAATTACCTGTCCGTGGCGCACCAGGCTCTGGCCATCCTCGAGCAGGCCCCACCCCAGGGCGTCGCGGTGGCGGAGCCCAACGGGACTCGCTTCCTGCTCTACTCCTACAACCCGAACGAGCTGGTCATCAACGGCTTCCTCCAGACCCTGATCGGCCTGTGGGACTACTGGCATGCCAGTGGGGACACCGAGGCGCGGGGGCTGTTCAAGGCCGGTAGCCCGGAGGCGCAATACGAGCTGCCCTCCTACGACACCGGCGCCTGGTCGCTATACGAGCCCGGGCAGGAGGACACGCTGTCCTACCACCAGCTGGTCACCGGGTTTCTGCAGCAGCTCTGCGACAGAACGGGAAACCAACTCTTCTGCGCCGAGGCCTCTCGGTTCAACTCTTACCTGAAGGCCGCGCCGGTGCTCAGCCTGCTCACGACGGCCGCGCGCGCAGGGAGCACCACGAGCGTCGCCTTGAAGCTGTCCAAGATCTCGAACGTCACGATCACCGTCCTCAAGGGTTCGCAGAAGGTCTACTCAGGCAGCGGCCAGCTCCCGTACGGGACCGACTCGTTCACGGTCCCGGCCCTCGGCTCGGGGACCTACAGCGTTCAGCTGAGCGCCACCGACCTGGCCGGCAACGTGGGCACGACCAGCGGTTCGCTGACCGTCTCCTGACGACTCGGCCGCGCGGCGCGCTGGTTCGTGCGCGGTCGGAAGGTTGCTCATGCAGTGAACGTGTGGCGTGCCCATCGGGGTCTCCTTTCGAGTGAGCCTGGGTCGGCTCGGCGGGTTCGACATCGGGCACAGTCGCACCCCAAGACCCCGATGCGCATCGGGCAAACGCCTATTTCTGAAACGGTCGTCTTTAGGCACGCTCCGTCGATATTTAGAGCCGTCGGCTCAGGCCGCCGGCGTCGCCACCGGGCTCTCGATCGGGGCGCAATCTCGCGCTTGAGCAGCTTCCCCGTAGGACCCTTGGGCACGTCGTCGAGGATCCACACCTGGCGCGGGTACTTGTAAGCGGCGACGTTGGCCTTGACGAACGCCTGCAGCTCGGACGGGGTGGCGGCGCATCCGGGCTTCAGTGACACCGCAGCCGCCACCTCCTCACCGAGTTCGGGATGCGGGACCCCGATCACCTCCGCCTCGCGCACCGCGGTGGCCTCGGGGCGGTTCCAGTAGCCGCTCATCACGTTGTCGCCGCGGATCGCGATCTTCCCCACCTCGCCCGGCTGTGCCGGCCGGCCAGGTGCAGGGCTTCCTGGTCGAGAAGGGATCGCCGGGCTACGAGGCGGAGGTGATCGAGGGCAAGGGTTCACTGCGCGCGATCTGGCAGGCCCAGATCTCGCTGGATGAGGTGCGCGTGCCGGCCGAGAATCGGCTTCCGGGCGCGCGGAGCTTCAAGGACACCGCGCGCGTCCTGGCCGGCACCCGGAGCACCTGTGCCTGGGCGGCCCTCGGCCACGCCGTGGCGGCCTGCGACACCGCGCTGACCTACGCCAAGCGTCGCGAGCAGTTCGGCCGCCCGCTGTGCAGCTTCCAGATCGTCCAGGACCGGCTCGTCAGGATGCTCGCCGAGGTGACCGCGATGCAGCTGTACTGCCGGCAGATCGGGCGCCTCGCCGAGCGGGGTCAATTCAGCGACACCATCGCCGGGCTGGCCAAGCTCAACAACACCCGCAAGGCAGGTCAGATCTGCGCCGAGGCGCGCGACATGCTCGGGGGCAACGGCATCCTGCTCGAGAACCACGTCATCCGCCACATGGCCGACATCGAGGCGATCCACACCTATGAGGGCACCGAGACCATGCAGACGCTGATTGTGGGACGGGACATCACCGGGTCGGCGCGTTCGCGTGACTTCGTCTCGGCAGATCACGCGGCGGGAGCATGGCCTCCTTGCCACGCTCCCCGCTGCGATACAGCACCTCCTGTGAGTCTCAGTGACTTCAGCGTGCGAACAGCCCAATCGGACAGGGGTTGGACCTGTCGCCGCTGTTGAAGTCCTGGATCGGGTCGATCGTGGTGGGCCCGGGGACCGGGAAGACCACGCGCAGGAGCGACCCAAATTCGGCGTGCGCACTGCCGCCGAAGTGGTTGATCGTGCCGGGGATGTCGTTGCCGCCCTCCTGCCAGGAGCAGAGTCCCTCGTGGAACCCCGTGGTGAAGAACGGGTAGAACGGCGCCCCGTCCGGCGGATCCACGCAACTGGCCCCGGTGTTCAGGTCACAGAACGGCGGGGCGTCCTGCGCCCCCTGGCTCTCGATCGCCGGGAGGTCGGTCTCGAATGCGATCGTCGAGTAGTTCCTCCCGCGGACGGTAAGCGGGCTCGTGAACAGGACCGGCGTGGGGTGAAGCTGCCGGTCGACGACCGGGTTCGGGTTCGTGCCCGGCCAGTCCGGGCGGTAGGACTGTGAGTCGAAGTCCTCGTCGGCGCTGAAGCACCCGTCGATCTTGACCAGGGTTGAGTCGGTGCCCGGGACGCAGAAGTTGTTGTCGTCGTCCTCGTCGAGGCCGCCGGCATCCTGACTTCCCGGAACGGTGCAGTTGAGCGCCGCGCTGACCATCAGGCAGTTCTCGAAGTGCCCGAGCTCGTCGGACATGGCCACGTTGTAGGTGTGAACGGCCCACGTGTTCCCGCGCGTGTTCGCCGTCGAGTACTCGGGATGGAACGCGTACGGAGCCTCCTGACACGTCGACGAGTTCGGCGTGTACAGGAGGTGACCGAACCCGTTGGCGATCGACGCGGTCATTGACCCCGCCTGCCCGGTGCTGAGATCGATCAGATTGACCTGGAATCCGGCTGGCGTGTCGTGCATGTGGATGAGGATCCGGTCACCCGGGTTCATCATCAGATCCTTGGTCGTATCGGGGTCGACCGCGCTGAGGTTCGGGCTCGTATTCAGCCCGGTGAACAGCGGGTTGGCCGGCGCCTGCGATTTGCCGCTCCGGGTGACGTAGGCCCAGTTGATCGGCTCGGGCCCGCCCAGCACGTAGGGGTTGCACGCAGCGGTGTTCTCGGTGCCGTTGGACCCAGCGGCGCCGTGGTTCTGGTCGAGCGTGCGGCTATCGATCGTCATCGCCGCGCAGTACTGGGTCGCGGTGCAGCCAAAGCCGTCGAACTGCTCGACGTAGCCCGGCCCGTAGAACTGCAACTCCATGAACGCGTTCCCTGGATGCTTGCCGATGTAGTTGGCCGCCTTGGGGTTGGTCCCGGTGAGGTTGTTCGCGTCCGAGTCCGGAGTGCACTTGTTGGTGAACTCCGGGGCCGACTCGGTGTCGCACAGCGTCATCCCGAACCAGAAGGTGGGACGCAGCTCGAAGTTCCAGGTCGTGCCGCCCGCGCCGCTCGCGTTGGGCTGAGCCGTCGGGTCCTTGGGCAGCGTGATCACGTAGGTGGCGTTGTTGCCCGATCCGGGCACGTTTGACTTGAACTCCAGTGACGGCTCGTCATGACCAACGTAGTAGCCGTCGAGTCCGCCCCGGGGGTCGGCACACAGGGAGACGCGGCTGGCGCACACCGACTCGTCAAGTCCGAGCTTTCCCGCCGTGGGCGACCCGAACGCCGTCCCGACCGGAACCAGATAGATCGCGAGGGCGAAGGCGCTCGCCAGTGCGATGGGGATGCCACGGCAACGGTTCATGAACCGTCCTTTCGGTTGTGGCGGCACCACCCCAGGCCGTTCGGCGCGCTCCGCCCCAGTGCGAAGCCCCCCGTACGTTGCCGCAATATGGTCCGGCTATCGCATTCTCCCCGTCGAAGAGGAGGCCGTGAGGCGACCCTACTCTCGCCCTATCAGGCGGTCAAATTAATCCGCGGCGGTACCTAACGGGCCCTACTTCACGTTGCCGCGCGGTGCATGGACCTCGACATCGAGGCTCGTCCGGTGGCTTCCCCACACGAGCTCCAGGTGCCAGCATCCCGGCTTGGGCAGGTCGACGTAAGACGGGTAGATCTCTCCGGGGTAGGAGTCTGCGGGCCACGACGAGCTCACGAGGAGCGAGGAATCGCGGCCGGCCCGAGCCGTGATCGCGAGCGGATGGCCATTGCGAGGGAAGCGGACGACCCAGAGCACCTTGTTGGCCGGATTGGTCGGGTGACCGGCGCGCAGACTTGGCGCGAAGTAGAACGCGGCCGCCGCGTCGCCCGCGGCGAGCGCGTAGGGCATCTTGAAGCCGGGACTCGAGTCGGCCCAGGCGGCAGCCGTCCACCGAGGCGGCGCACCGTTGTGGATCGCGGCCGGCGCGCAGCGTGCGGGGTCCGCTGTCGCGACCCGCCGCGTGGTCGTCGTGGTCGAGCCGCCGCATGAGGCGAGCAAGAGCGCCGTGGTGGCGCCGGCAAGAAGCATTCCGACGGCGTTCCGATGCATCACTCGCTCTACACCGCAGAGGTCCGAACGGTTCCCGGTGGGAACCTATCCGACGCCAGCGGTGTAGGAGTGGTGGAGGATGGTTGGGTGCCGATGAGCAACGTCATCGCCGGCCGGGTCGAGTCCGATGAGGAGCGGCTGGTCGCTCAGGCGAAGCACGGTGATCAGCACGCGTATGCGGAGCTCCTGGCTCGGCATCAGGCGGTCGCCTTCCGGGCGGCGTACCTGATCACCGGCTCGCCGGCCGAGGCCGAGGACGCCATGCAGGAGGCGTGCATGAAGGCGTGGCTGGCGCTCGAGCGTTTTCGGCCCGGGGCCATGTTCCGGCCCTGGCTGGTTCGGATCGCGGTCAATGAGGCACGCAATCGCCGCCGCGCCGCCGGCCGGCGATCCGGTCTGATCCTGCGCATGAACCCGAGCCTCGGCGAGGCGGACACGGCGCCGTCGGCGGAGTCCGAGGCGTTTGCCGAGGATGACCGCGCGCGGCTGGCGGCGGCGGTCGCGCGGCTGCGCGAGGACGACCAACTGATCATCGCCGCCCGCTATTTCCTCGGGCTCTCGGAGGCCGAGGCGGCGATCGCGCTGAGACTCCGCCCCGGGACGGTGAAGTCGCGGCTGTCGCGTGCCCTCGGACGGCTGGAACGGCAACTGGAGGAGCTGGCATGAATGGGCTGGAACAGCGGCTGGTGGGCCTGGGCACGGCACTCGACGTGCCGCCCGTGCCCGACGCCGTGCCGGCGGTCCTGGCGGGTCTGACGGCACGGCGCCACCGCCGCATCCCGCCGGCGGGGCGGGTGCTCGCGGTGGCGCTGGCGGCCATGCTGCTGCTCGTCGGCGTCGCGATGGCCGTAACACCTAGCCGCGATGCGATCCTGCGCGTGATCGGGCTACGCGGCGTCACCATCGAGCGCGTCCAGCGGCTGCCTCCGATCCCGCCCGGCGCGCGCACCGGTGTCTCACTCGAGCTCGGCCGGCCGATCTCCCTCGCCCGCGCCGGCCACGCCGCCTCGTTCACCGCCCTCCTGCCTCCGCGCGCCTCGGGCGCCTACATCGGCCACGACGTGCCCGGTGGGCGCATTTCGATCCTGGTGGGGCGGGTGCTGATCACCGAGTTCCGCGGCACCGCGCGCCCGTACATCTTCAAGGTGATGGACCCCGGCACGATGGCGAAGCTGACGCGCGTGAACGGCGGCTCAGGCGTATACCTGTCCGGCGCGCCTCACCAGGTGCTGTTCGATGCGTCAAACGGACAGGTCCGGGGCGATCTCGTTCGGCTGGCCGGCAACGTGCTGGTCTGGCAGCAGGGACGGCTGATCGTCCGGATCGAGGGCACGCACACGCTGGCTCAGGCGCTCGCGATCGCCCGGTCGCTGCGGGGATAGGCCGCGGACTCGGACGGAGCCAGGTGGTCATGGCCACGGCCGTGCTCGTCGCCACCGACCCTCCCGGGAACCCGCGGCGCCCGCCAATACGCCCGGAACCCCGCGGCGCCCGCCAATACGCCCGGAACCCGCGCCGCCCCAACCAAAACCCCCGGAACCCCCGCCGCCCCAACCAAAACCCCCGGAACCCCCGGCCGCGCTCGCAGAACCAGGAGATGAGCACCTGGGAGATGCTCATGTCCCGGAGGTGGCCAGGCACCTGCGGCTTTCGGGCTTTGTGCACCGGGTCCCGGCCGCGGCCGCTGAGGACGCTAAGCGGGGACGCGAGCGACGACCCAGTCCTGCCACTCGTCGGTCTGTTCGGTTCCGTCGCGACGCCACCGTCCTTGCAGAGCGCCTACCTCCGCGCCCTCGAACCAGCGCTCGAACGCGTCGAGCCCGTAGGACACGAGCTTCGTGGGGACCTCGGGGTACTCGACGTAGGCGGTGCCGACCTGCTCCGCGAACTGGTGCGCCTGACTCTGGGCCGGGGCGGTGTGCAGGTAGATCGAGATCGCGGCTGTGCCCCCGGGACGCAGCACGCGCGTGATCTCCCTCGCGTAGTTGGCGCAGTCGTCTTCGAGCATGTGGGTGAACACCGAGGCGAGAAAGACGAAGTCGAATGTGTCGTCTCCGAGGGGGAAGCGGTAGTCGCTCCCCTTGGTGCTGCCGTTCGGTCGATAGACCTCGTTTTCGACGTCCGCGACGAAGAACTCGAACTTGCTCAGGGCAGGGGAGGACTGACAGGCGCGGATGGCCCGCTCGTCGACGTCGAATCCCGTATAGCCGCCTGGCTCGAGATAGCCGGCCAGAGCGAGGGCCTGACGCCCACCGCCGCAGCCGACCTCGAGGACGCGGTGCTCAGGTCCGAGCCCAATGTCCCGCACCAACGTCTGCCTGAGCCGCTGACCGTTCTCTGCCCATCTACGGCCGCCGAACTCGCCGACGATCGATGCGGACCTAACGCGAACCGAGAACGGCGGCAGATGAGCGAGCCCGCGCCCTGCCCGGACCGCCCGATCGGCCATGTCGACCGCCGGCATCGCGGCAGAGACCAGCGGGTGCTGCCAGAGGACGCCCGAGTAGCGACCGCGCAAAGGCCGTAGCTCGCGAAGGTTCGTGGCCAATTTTCTGAGTCTCGCAATTAATGGAGCTAGCTGCGACGCCGAGTCGTGCGGCGATGCCGACGCGCGTTAGCCGCCGCCCGCTTCTTGGCGCTGCGCGACGCGCGGGCGACGTGCGCTGAGCGAGCCGGGTGTGGCTTTGAATGGCTCTGCTGGGGCGTTTGCTGCTTGGGAAGGAGCTGGTAAATCGTCCCGGCGCCGATCAGGTAGACGGCGTTGTGGTCGGCGATCACCGAGGCAAACACGCCATCGGGAAACGAGAACACCTCCCGGCCGGTTCGGAGGTCGAGACCGAACGTCTGCCTGGAACCGAGCACGGAGTAGTAGATGACATTGCCGACGATGGTGGGCGAGCCGGATATGCGCCCTCCAGAGGGATGCCTCCACCGGACCGCCCCCGACCGGGCGTCGAAGGCATAGAAGTCACCGTCATAGGATCCGGCATAGACCGTCGGCCCGAGCCCGGGCACAGTCGCGACGGCCACGGAGCTGTACACGTAGGCTCCGGTCTCGGTCGCCCAAGCGAGCTGACCCGACCGCTGCGCGAAGGAGTAAACGCGGTTATCCGTGTTGCCCATGTAGACGCGTCCGTAGGCCACGGACGGGGTCGAGTAGAACGTCCCCGAGCCAAAGCCGAAATGGGCCCCGTTCGTGCTCACCGCCCAGATCTGCTGACCCGTGGCCGGGTTGAGCGCGTACGCCCGCCCTGCGTAATCCCCGAAGTAGAGGTCTCCGTCGGCGAAGGCGAGTCCGCCCTTGACCGCGCCGCTCGCGTGATAGGTCCAATTCACGTGGCCGTCGTACGTCCTGAATGAGTAGACGGTGCCCCCCTGGGAACCGGCAAACACGCTCAGACCGTGGACGATCGGTGACGACTCGCTCCCAGACGGAATGACATGCGACCAGGCAACCCGGCCCGTCTTCATCGACAGCGCGACAAACCGGCCATTCCCGGCTGCCTTGGCGCCCCGACTAGCGGAGAGCAGCGAAACGAACACCAGCCCGTGGCGCAGGTCGATGGCGGGTGAGGACGCCGCGAGGGTTCCAACGCTCCGCTGCCAGAGCTGATGACCGTTGGCCGTGTTGATGGCCTTGACCGCGCCATTGAAGTCGAGGAGATACATAGCGTTCTGGTCGATCACCGGCGGGAACTCGCAGAAACGAATAGGCGTTGTACTTCCACCCGACCCGGAAGGGCGGATTGAGCTTTGGGTCGTCGCGGAAGAAGCGCGTGCGAGCCGAGTCATAGCCGTAGAACGGCCAAGCGAAGTTGACGACCGCCGTGTGGTGCTTCGCCGGCGGGGTCGCCGCCGACGTGGTCGACGTCGTCGGCGTACTGAACTCGACGTTGGGGTGTGAGACGTTGCCGGGCTTGCGCAGGATCACGACCGCCGCGCCGGCGGCGGCCAGGACCAGCGCGCACGCCGAGGCGACGAGTCCCCGCCGCAACCAGCGGCGCCCATTGGGGCTCGACATGGCGACCGATAGTAGCGGTGGCTCTTGTCGGCATCGGTGGGGAGCGGCCCCAGCCCGAGCCCGCAGGGTCCGGGCCGGGCGGACGCACGGGGCCTCTGATGCGCCGCGGTGGCCAGGGATTGGTTAGGCTGCTGCGCCCCGGGTTCGCCGCTGTGGCAGACCGGCTTCAGGTCCCTCAATGCCAGAAGTTCCGTCGCGGTCTCGCCGCGGCGCTGTTGAGGCTGCCGACGATCGCCCAGCAAAGCCTCTGGGTCGACGAGGCCTCGACCCTCAACATCCTCCATCGCTCGTTCGGCGGGATGTTCCCGGCGATCCTCCACCACGAATCGACACCCCCGCTCTACTACACCTCGCGTGGGCCTGGGCACACGTGTTCGGCTATTCGGAAGCAGGTGTTCGATCACTCTCCGCTCTCGTGGGAATCGCGACGGTTTGGGTGGTCTATGCGTGCGCCCGGACGATCGCGGGCCGTCGCGCCGCGCTGGTCGCCGGGGTTCTCGCAGCGGTCAACCCGCTGCTGATCTGGTATTCGCAGGAGGCGCGGTCCTACTCCCTGCTGGCCTTCTTCGGTGCCCTGTCGTTCTACCTGGCGGCGACGGCGCTGGACGACAGCGCCCGACCGCGACCGCAACTGTGGGCCTGGGCGATGGTGGCCGCCTCGGCCCTGTGTACGCACTACTTCGCCGTGTTCTTCATCGTTCCCGAAGCGGCTTGGCTGCTCTGGCGAGGGGGGAGAAAGGTGCGGCTTCCCGCCAGCGCCGTTCTCTCCGTCGGCCTTCTGCTCCTCCCATTGGCCCTCAAGCAGCGATCGACGGGCCGGACGGACTGGATCACGGGGACGTCGCTGCGCACCCGCCTGGCGCTGATACCCAAGCAGTTCGTCACCGGGCCGAGCGCGCCCCACCAGACGGTCCTGGCGCTCGTCGCTCTGATCGGCGTCCTCGCCATCTTGGCCTTCCTCGTCGTCGAGAGACGGGAGGCCCCCGAGGCTGCCCTGGTGGCCGCCGGCGTGCTGATCGGCGCCCCGATCGTCATGGGATGGCTGGCGATCTCGGAATCGACCTTGTCCTGACGCGCAACGCGATCGGCGTTCTACCGCTCGGCCTGATCGCGGTGGGTGTCGGCGTCGACCTTCTCGCCCGCGAGCGCATGGCGATAGCCGGAGCGATCGCAGCCGGGGTCGTCGCCGTGGCGAGCCTCGTCGCCGTTGGCGCGGTTGACACCAACCGGCTGTACCAGCGCACCGACTGGCGAGACGCCGCGCGCGTTCTCACCGCCTCGGGCACCAACCACCTCGTGGTGCTCGACCCGGCATCCACTCAGCTTCCGCTCACCCCATACGTCAATCTGCGTGCGTCCGCCGGCGGCGCCGCGCCCGCGCGCGAGATCGACGTCGTCCGGTTCCTGCTCACCACCCAGGGCGGCCGCCGGGGCAGTGAAGCTGCTGTGCAGGTCCCGCACGGTTTCCAGGGTCGCCCGATCCACGAATGGCCCGGGCTGACGGTGCAGCGTTACTTCTCCGCGCACCCGCGCGGGATTCGCATCGACGCGGGCGGAGCCGGGGTCTACGAGCTCCAGGAAAGATGACTCAGACATGCGCCGCACCAGTTGCTCGGCGCTGACCCCGCCAGGAACCCGATCATGCCGGGGCAACTCCACACTCGGCGGACGGTCCCGATCGAGAGTGCGGTCATGACCCGCATGTGTGCTCGAATCCACACTCGGCCGGCGCGCAGGGCCGAGTGTGCGCTCGTGACCCACGGGTGCGCGATTCCCCAGTAAGCCTGGAGCGTATACATCGTGTTGTATACGCTAGGCCGGAGGGGCGGCGAGAAGGCCCCGGGGCGGCAGCGAGGAGGGCGCCGGGAGGCCGGGCGCGAGGAGGCCCGGGCGGCGACGAGACTTACCGCGTGCCGGCCGACGCGCTCTGGGGCGCCAGCCGCGGTGCCCCCTCCCCGCCCGGCTCCACCCCGACAACTGGCGCGAGGAGCAGCACGACGAGACCGGCGAGCACCAGCACCGCGCTCGCCAGTCGCAACGACGTCAGCTGCGCGATTGCGCCGATGATCGGCGGCCCGGCCAGGAAGCCCAGATAGCCCAGCGAGCTGACGGCCGCCAGCGCGGGCCCGGTGGAGACGCCTGGGTGATCGGCGCCGGCGCGGAAGAGCGTCGGGATGACACCCGCCAGCCCGAGACCGAGCGCCGCGAACCCGGCGATCGCGCTGGGGACCGTGCCCACGCCCAGCCCCACGGCGAAGCCCAGCGCGGCCAGTGCGCCGCTGCGCCGGAGCAGTCCGCGGGCGCCCCAGCGCGCCCACAGGCGGTCCGCCAGAAGCCGGCCCGCGCCCATACCGACGCTGAACACGGCGTAGGCGATCGCGCCCAGCGCAGCGGTCCCGGCGAGATCGTCGCGCACGAGCTTGGCGCTCCAGTCCGACGCGCCACCTTCCGCCAGCAGCGAGAAGAAGCAGGCCACCCCGATCAGCGCCAGCCGAGTGGGCATCCGCGTCCATCGGAGCTTGGGCGCCTCGGCATCGACGTCGTGGTCGTCGCGCGGGAGCCGCGCCGTCGCCACGAGCCCCAGCACGCCGAACAGCGCCACGGCGAAGCTGAAGTGGATCAGCGGCGAGATGCCCAAGCCGGCGGCCAGCGCTCCCAGACCGGCGCCGGCGAAACCGCCGAACGAGAACGCGGCGTGCAGCGAGGAGAAGATCGGCTGGTTCATCCCGCGCTCGATCGACACGCCCTGCGCGTTCATCACGAGATCGAGCGTCGAGTTCGTCACGCCCACCACGAGCAGCGCCGCGGCCAACTCCGGAACCGTCTGGGCCAGCGCCGGCAGCATGACCGCGACCATCAGGCCGACCATCGCAACGCGGCAGAACAGGCTGCTCGAGCGGCCCGGAAGCAGGCGCCCGACCTGCGGCATCGACACGACCGCCGCGGCGGCGGGTGCCAGGAGGCACAACCCGAGGATTCCGGGGTCGGCGTGCACGTGGTCGGACAGGGCGGGGATTCGCGACGCCCAGGTGGCGAACAGCGCTCCGTCGACGAAGAACACGGCGGTGATCGCCCAGCGGCGGCTCACGCCCGCAGCACCTCGATGCCGTGCGCCCGGTACGGGGCGAGCGCGGCGTCGTCGACGTCGGCATCCGTGACCAAGTGCGTGACCGCGCTGAGCGGCGCGACCACGACCGCCATCGCCGTCCCGAGCTTGTCGTGGTCGGCCAGGGCGACGACTTCCGCCGCGCCGTCGATCATCGCCGCCTTCACGTGGCGCTCCTCGAGTTCGTTAGTGGTCACCCCGATCTCCGGGTGCAGGCCGCACACGCCGAGGAACACGACGTCCGCGCGGACCAGCCGGAGCGCCTCGACCGCCGCCGCCCCCACCGTGACCAGCGAGTCGTGCCGCAGGGTTCCGCCAATCACGGTCACGTCGAGGCCGGGGTGGTTGGCCAGCGCGAGGGCGATCGGTGGACTCGTAGTGATCACGCTGGCCCGAAGGTCGTCGCGCAGAGCGTGGGCGAGCTCGAGCGTCGTGGTGCCGCCGTCGAGCACCACGACCTGACCATCTCGCACGCACGCCGCGGCGCGCCGGGCGATCGACGCCTTCGCCTCGGGCGCCCGCCGGGCCCGGGTGGCGAACGAGGAGGCGTCGCCGTGGCGCGGGAGCGCGCCACCATGAACCCGGCGCAGGAGTCCCAGACCATCCATCTCGCGCAGGTCGCGCCGGATGGTGTCGGAGGAGACATCGAACTCGACGCTCAGGTCGGCGGCCAGCACCCGGCCCTGGGTGCGTAGGCGATCGAGAATGACGGCGCGGCGCTCGTCGGTCAGCACGACCATCACTCTACGCGAACATGCCCGAACGTGCAAGCTCGTGCAGATTCACGTACTCTCGTGCATCGCCGCCTCCCGGCGCAGCGGCCGGCGGGGCTACCGAGCCAGAGCGTGACTCATCACCGCCGCGCGACGTCGAGCAGTCGCTTCGGCGATCGCGAGCCATCCGGGCACCCCCGACCCCGGTGATCGCCGACCCAACCGGGACAACCGCACACTCGGCGAAACGCGGGAGCCGAGATCGCACTTAGGACCCATATAGGGGTGCTAACTGCGCTTTCGGCGGCCACGGAGGGCCGAGTGTGCGATTAGTCGCCCGGAGATCGTCGTTCAATTGACGCCCGGGGGCGTGCGAGTGTTTCAGCGGCTGACCGCGAATGTCGCTCGGCGAAGGCGCGGCGCTGAGCAGACCTCCCGACATCACGCTGAATCAGCGCGTCGCCGCCGTCCTCGACGGCACGCTCCTGTCGGTGATCTTCGTGGACTTCGATCGTTACCCAAGCGGAATCCGGGCCGTCGATGGAACAGACTTCGTGGGCGGGTTCACGCCGGTCAGCTCCCAGCACATCGCGGCCGAGATCACCGCTCCGCCGCTGCCCGCGGACCTTCAGCTCATCCGCTCGACCACACTCACGCACCGCGGCTAGCGCTGGGAAGGATCCGGGTCGCTGGGCAGCCGCGACCACAGTCCCGCGTCGGCCCGCTGGCCCTCCTTGACGTGGATCGAGCGCATGACGCCCTCCAACCGGTAGCCGCAGCGCTCGGCGACCCGCGCCGAGGCGGGATTCTTGACGTCGATGATCAGGTAGACGCGCTGGGCCTCTACCTCGTCGAACGCCCACCGCGTGAGCAGGCGCAGGATCTGCGTCGCGACGCCTCGGCCGCGGGCGGTCCCGGCCACGATGTAGCCCAGCTCCAGCTCCCCGGCCGCGCGATCGATCCCGGGCGCCAAGCCGAGCCCGACGAAGCGGCCGTCGCCGTCGAGGGCCGCGAAGCCTTCCCGTGATCCATCCCGCCTCGCGGCCACATAGGCGGCGATCCAGTCGCGCGCGAATCCGTCCGGCGGTGGCTCCGCGATGCGGGTGAATCGCCGCACCTCGGGATCCGCCACGAGTTCGGCCACCTCGTCATGCCACCGCTCATCGAGATGCTCGAGCCTGACCTCCGTCACCGTCTCTATGGAATCAGGTGCTGGCGATGGCCCTGATGTCGTCGGCGGTGATCGCCTGGCCGCCGATGCCCCACGCCCCGCTCGGCACCTCCTCGATGACGCACCAGCTGCGCTGGCGCATGCCCTCTCCCTGGATCTCGACCATCGCCTCGGGGCCGGTCCCCCCAGGGTCCGGGCGGGTTCGGGGCCGGTCCCCCCCGCCCCGCCAAAACTCCGCGCTACTGCTCCTGGATGGCTTTGACGACCGTGATGTCGTCCTGCACGTCGTTGTCGAAGGCCTGGGTGCAACCGGCATTGATGCCCGCCACCACGCCGTCGGCGGTTTTGCCCCCGCCGTGCTCCTGCAGGTACCGCCGGGCATAGGCCTGCTGCTGGGTCTGGTTCGCCGAGCTCCAACCCGTGCACGTAGTCGAGTCGTCGACCACGAGCGGGCTCGAGGCCAGAATGCCCCCCACGACGATGACGAGCAGGAGGACCAGCGCCACGATCGCGCTGATCCCGACCACCTTGTGCCGCGCGAACAACGCCCGCGTCGTCCAGACCTCGGCGGTCTGATCTGCCGGGGCTGCCCCATCCATGGAACCACTCACGCGCGTCAGCATAACGCGCCGTCTCGACTCGGCTTGACATATTCCCATATCGACATATGATGTCGAACGTGGCACGCGCAGCGACCACCACCGACGCGTTCAACGCGGTGGCCGAGCCCCGGCGGCGACAGATCCTCGACGCGCTCGCGGGCGGTGAGCGTCCAGTGAACGACCTCGTGCAGGTGCTCGACCTTCCGCAGCCCCAAGTGTCCAAGCATCTGCGGGTCCTGCGCGAGGTGGGAGCCGTCGACGTCCGCGAGGACGGCCGCCAACGGCTTTACCGATTGAACGGCCGCGCGCTCAAGCCGATCCACGACTGGGTCCAGAACTACGAGCGGATGTGGTCGGACCGTTTCGATCAGATGGACGTCGTCCTCGACGACCTCAAGCGAAAGGAGCAAGGAGATGTCAGTGACGAGTAGGAGTCGAGCGAGGGTCACCCTCCCCACCGATGAGCAGATTCTCATCACGCGTGAGTTCGACGCGCCCAGGTCTCTCGTGTACAGGGCGTACACGACACCCGAATTGGTCAGGCGTTGGTGGCATGCCAACCGCGGAGAAGTGACTCTCATCGAGATCGATCTTCGGGTCGGCGGCACGTGGCGTTACGTGATGACGGCTTGTGGGGGACCCGAGGTCGGTTTCCACGGCGATTACCGCGAGATCGTCCCGAACGAGCGGATCGTCTCGACCGAGGTGTACGAGGGTGCGCCCGAGGCCGAGGCGGTATCCACCGTCACCTTCACCGAGACCGATGGGCGCACGACGCTCACTATCCTCGTGCAGCACTCCTGCCAGGAGCATCGCGACGGGCATATCAACTCCGGCATGGAGGACGGTCTGCAGGACGCCCTCCAGCTCCTCGAGCAGGTCGCGAACTCGATTCGCTGAGTCCCGGAGCTGCGAACGTGCGCCGACGCGGGGCGGTCCGGTAGCGTGGCCCGCGCGGCGTCGTAGCACCGAGGTGGGCAACGCGCCTCCGGGCGCGTTTCCCTCTCCGGGGTAACCCCGGGGATCACCGATTACCTGGGCCAGTGCATCGCCAGCCCTACAGTGCATCCGCTGGAGGCACCCACGGGCAGGCACGACATGGAGCAGTCGGGGCACGGCGCCGCGATGATTCGGAGCCGTGTACGAGGCCGAGGAACGCAACGCGCTGGCCGGCGAGCTCGCCGACGCCTTCCTCGCCGCGCCGTGGAAGGCGACCCCGCTCGCCGAGAGCGGGGCTGGCTGGCTGGACCGTTGGCCAGGCTGGATGGAGGCGCTGTCGATCCACGTCGTCTCGGCCTTCCGAGCCCCACCGGTCGATGATCGGCGGGCGCTCGTCGCGGTCATCGAGTCGTTCCTGGCCGAGCATCCGACCTGGCCCGGCGAGGCGGAGCCGCCGGGGATCGTCCGTCTGCTCGTCGCTGACCGCGGCGCGCTCGCCCGACATGACCGGGCACGGCTGGCGCACAGCTGGCCGATCGCCGAGATCGACTCGCTGGCCGCCCTCGCCGAACGACTCGAGCTGAGTCACGGACAGCTGGCCTGGCTCGCCGACGTGCGGGGTCTCGAGCGCACCGTGCGACACGAGAAGCTCCGGAACTACCGCTACCGGGCTGTCCGGCGCCGGAGCGGCCTCCCCCGTGTCCTCGAGTCCCCGAAAGCACGCCTCAAGGAGGTCCAGCGATGGATCCTCCACGAGGTCCTCGCACCCGTTCCCACGCACGAGTCGGCGCACGGGTTCAGGCGCGGCCGATCCGTCGTGACCCATGCCGAACTCCACGCCGGCCACGCGGACGTTCTCCGCCTCGACCTCAAGGACTTCTTCGCGTCGGTGACCGCTGGTCGCGTGTTCGGCATCTACCGGACCTTGGGCTACAGCCGTTCGGTCGCGCACGTGCTGACCGGGCTCAGCACCAACGCGACTCCTCACGCGGTATGGCAAGCCGTCCCCCGAGGCACCGATCCGGGGCTGATCCAGCCCCATTTCCGGCTCGGCCGCGCGCTCGCCACGCCGCACCTGCCCCAGGGTGCCCCGACCTCACCCGCGCTGGCCAACCTGGCCGCGTTTCGCCTGGACCGCCGTCTGGCGGGGCTGGCCGCCTCGATGGCGCTGCGCTACTCGCGCTATGCCGACGATCTGACGTTCTCGGGACCGGCGCAGCTACGTCGCCGGCGCCGTCACGTCGAGGATCTGGTGGCCGAGATCGCGCGCGAGGAGGGCTTTGCCGTCAACCTCGGGAAGACCGCGCTGCACAGCGCCGGCGGCCGTCAGTCGGTGTGTGGCGTCGTCGTCAACGTCCGACCCAACGTGCCGCGCTCCGAGTACGAAGAGCTCAAGGCGATCCTCCACAACTGCGCCCGCCACGGTCCCGAGAGCCAGAATCGCGCCGTGATTCCCGATTTCCAGGCCCATCTCCGGGGGCGTATCTCATGGGTCGCCTCGCTCAATCCCGCGCGCGGGCAGAAGCTCTCGCGGCGCTTCGCCGAGATCAGCTGGGACGAGCGATAGGGCCCTTAGCCCCGGTGCGGGGAAGGCTCGGCCAGCCGCGGGGCATGCGCTGGTTGGGCGGGATCGTCGTCACGTAGCCCGGCGGCGCGCCCAGCCAGACCAGAAGAGCGTTGAAGTTGCGCCCCTCGACCGACGACCAGCCGCCCGGGTCACCGCAGGCGCACTGCTGCCCACGCGCCGCGGCCAGCGTCTCGGGGCCGTGGCCCGACGCCCACCCGATTTCCAGGTTCGGAGAGGCGTCGTGCAGGATCGCGATCCGCTGGCCGGCGCGCACGGTCTGCCCGGCTTTGACCTCGACCGTGATGTTCTCGACCACGTAGACGTACTTGCCCGCGAAGCGCCCGTCCAGGAGCCGGTAGACGATCATGTCCCCGGGCGGCGGCACGCACGTCTTCCCCCAGCAACTCTCGGGGCCGGCGAGCCGGGCGCTGGCCAGCACGACCTTCGCCCGGCCCAGCGCCAGGATCGGTCCCGAGCCCGAGTAATCGACTCCCATGTCGATGCGGTTCGGCCTCAGGTCCCTCACCGCGCGGAGCGGGTTGACGTAGGCCCGGCCGGCCTGGGCGACGCCGGCGAAGGTCGCCAAACCGCTCACCGCGGCGACGCACGCCAGGCCCAACGCCATGAGTTTCCGCTGCCTCGACACCGATCCTCGATGGGTTCTAGCACCAGCGGCGGGGCCCTCAGCTCACCGCCCTCTTCACGAGCGCGGCGATCCGCGCCTCGACGTCCGCGGTCAACTCCATGAGCGCGAACTCCGTCGGCCACATCGCGCCTTCATCGAGGTTCGCCTTGTCGCTGAAGCCAAGCGTGGTGTACCGCATCTTGAACTTCGCAGCCGGTTTGAAGAAACAGATGACCTTGCCGTCCTTCGCATAGGCGGGCATCCCGTACCAGGTTCTGGGCGAGACCGCGGGTGCGCTGGCTTTGACAATCGCATGGACGCGCTCGGCCATGACGCGCTCGGCCTTCGGCATCTCGGCGATCTTCGCGAGCACGTCGCTCTCCCCGTCCGCCTCCGAGCCGCGGCGCGCCTCCTTGGCGCGCTCGCGCATCGCGGCGCGTTCCTCGGCCGTGAACGTTTCGGACGCCTTGCCGTTGGCACGCTTGGTGGCTTGCTGCCGGCCCTTCTTTGTCGCTTGCTTCTCAGCCATCGCGAATCACCTCCTGGTCTGTGGGAGCCTCACGGTAGTGCGGGTCTTCCAATCGCGCTTCTCGAAAACTGATCGGTTGCGTGGTTGCGCCCACGGAAGGTCCCAGCGACCGTCGGCGTCGTATTGTCCGTGGCGATAGACACGACGAGACAACCGATGGGCGATGTGTTGGCACCGCAAGGTCCTGTTGGACCGCGCTCATCAGGCCGGGCTGATCGACCTGGCGTGAAGCTCGCGCGGGGGCTGCGACGCCCTCGAGGACTGACGCTCGTCTGTCTTGTCGTCGCCGTCGTGGTGGGGCTGCCTGTCGTCATCACCGTCGTTCAGGCGTTTCAGGGAGGAGCCTCGGCGGCGAAGGCTGCGTTCACCGCGAGCTCCACGCCGACGCTGTTCCTGCATACGATCGAACTGGCCGCGCTGGTGACGCCGGTCTCGGGAATCCTCGGATTGGCCACGGCCTGGGTGGTCGAGCGGACCCGCGTGCCGGGCCGGCGCGTCTGGCCCTTGCTGCTGGTGGCGCCGCTGGCCGTCCCGCTGTTCGTGACCAGCTATGCGTGGGCGACGCTCAGCACATCACTGACCGGGTTCTGGGGCGCGGCCGGGATCGTCACGTTCTCCTACTACCCGATCGTGTTCCTGCTGGTCGCCGCGTCGTTGCGGGTGATGGATCCCGCACTCGAGGAAACCGCACGATCATTGGGCCATGGCCCGTGGCGCACGTTCGTCCGCGTGGTGCTGCCTCAGCTTCGCCCGGCGCTGTTGGGCGGCATGTTGCTGGTTCTGCTGGACACGCTCGTCGAGTTCGACGCGTTCGTCGCGCTGAAGTTCCAGACGCTGTCGGTCAACGTCTACGCGCAGTACCAACTCGGGTTCAGTGCCGCCGGCGCGGCAGCGCTGGCTCTGTTCTCCACCCTGGTCTGCGTGATCGTCCTGCTCGGCGAGTATCGACTGAGAGGCGCCGCCAACTACACCCGGATCAGTCAGGGAGCGCGTCGCGGCGTCGCGCTCTACAAGCTGGGCCGGGCCACGCCGCTTGCGCTGGCCGGACTCGGGCTGGTGGTGGCCGTCAGCCTCGGGATCCCGCTCGGGCTGCTCGTGCACTGGTTTACGCAGGGCACCCGTACGGCCGGCGCTGCCGCAGGTATCGGCGGGCTCTGGCCGGCCACCTTGACCACGGTGCTGCTGGGGATCGCCTCTGGGCTGGTGGCGGTGTTGCTCGCCCTGCCGGTGGCGATCCTGGCCGTCCGGCGCACGGGCTGGTTGTCGACCACGATCGAGCGCAGCGTGTACCTGTCGTTCGCGCTGCCGGATCTCGTGGCCGCGATCGCGCTGGCGTACGGAGCGACTCACTTCGTTCATTTCCTTTACGGGACCGTGGTGCTCCTCGTGCTCGCCGAGGCGATGTTGTTCGCGCCGTTTGCGGTCGTGGCGCTGCGCGGCACGATCGGGTTGATCGAGCCGGCGTTGGAGGAGTCGGGGCGAGCGCTCGGCCTCGGACCGCTGCGCACGCTGTGGCGAGTAACGGTGCCCCTCGCCCGTCCGGGTCTGGCGGCCGCGGGCGTCCTGGTGTTCGCGTTCGTGCTCGGCGATCTGTCGACCGCTCAGGTTCTCCTTCCGCCGGGGCTGACGACGCTCGGCACCCAGTTCTGGGCGGACAGCGGCACGGTCGCCTTCGCCGCCGCCGCCCCCTACGCCGCGGTGCTGATCGCCCTGGCACTGCTCGCCACGTATGTCCTCATGAGCCGCTTCGGCCGCGTCCGCGGGTTCGATGTGCGATAGCCATGGCCGACCTGCGCTGCGAACAGATCTCCGCGTCCTACGGTCGTGACGACGTCCTGTCGGGCGTAGACCTCGTCGTGCCGGAGGGCACGCTGACCGCGATCCTGGGGGCGTCGGGGAGCGGCAAGACCACGCTGCTGCGGGTGGTCATGGGGTTCATCGCGCAGGAGCACGGCACGGTGATGATCGGAGATACCGTGGTCGCGCAGGCCGGTGGGCGCTCATCTCCCGCCCGAGAAACGCTCGATCGGCTACGTCGCGCAGGAGGGTGCCCTGTACCCGCATCTGAGCGTCGCCGAGAACGTCTCGTTCGGTTTGCCACGGCGCGAGCGCAAGTCCTCGGCACGAGCCGCCGAGGTCCTCGAGCTGGTCGGGCTGGACTCCCGCTACGCGCCGCGCCACCCGCAGGAGCTCTCGGGTGGCGAGCAGCGTCGTGTCGCGCTCGCGCGGGCGCTGGCGCCACGTCCGCCGCTGGTGCTCCTCGACGAGCCGTTCTCGGGACTCGATGCGGCATTGCGGGCCGAGACGCGTGCCGCCGTACTGCACGCGCTCGCGGCGCAGGGAACGACGGCCGTACTCGTCACCCACGACCAGGCCGAGGCACTCTCGATGGGGCGCGAGGTCGGTGTTCTGATGGCGGGACACCTCGTCCAGACCGCCGCTCCGGCCGTGCTCTACAAGACTCCGGCCAATCTCGAGGTGGCGCGATTCGTCGGCGAGGCCGTGGTCCTGCCCGGCCGGGCCGAGGCGGGCGTCGTCAGCTGTCCGCTCGGAGAGCTCCCCCTCGTCAACCGCGAGGTCCGAGGACTCGTCCAGACCATGATCCGTCCCGAGCAGATCCACATCCGCACCCCCGATTCGACCGCCGCGGCTGGACCTCAGGGGGCGATCGCGCGAGTCACGGCCAGGACGTTCTACGGTCCCGACTCGGTCCTCCAGCTCGAGCTGGATGGCGTACCGACGCCGATCAGCGCGCGGGTCCTCGGCCACGACCTGCCCGAACCGGGCGAGCGAGTGACGCTCACGGTGGGCGGGGGAGTGATGGCGTACCCGGAGCCGGCCTCGCCGCTCGCCGCCGGCGCGTGGCGAGAGCCCACCCCAGTGGTCGGTGACCCCGCATCGCGATGACGAGGATCCGCGCTCCCAGGGCACTCGCCATCGCCGTGGCGGCCTCGATCGTCGGGCTTGCGCTCGCGGGATGCGGTGGCGACGCTCCGGCCGATAGCTCACTCGTGCTCTACAACGGCGAGCACCCTCAGCTGACCGGCGATCTGGTTCAGGCCTTCACTCGAGAGAGTCACCTCAAGGTCAGCCTGCGCACGGGTGACGGCATCGTGCTGGCCGATCAGATCCTGCAGGAAGGTCACTCCTCGCCAGCCGACGTCTACCTGACCGAGAACTCTCCTGAGCTGATGAACCTCGAAGCCCATGGACTGCTGGCCAAGCTCCCCTCCGCCACCCTCGACCAGGTTCCAGCTCGCGAGCGCTCCCCCGCCGGCGACTGGGTCGGGATTGCCCTGCGGGTATCGAGCCTCGCCTACGACCCGGCGCGAGTTTCGGCGTCGCAGCTCCCGAGCTCCGTCCTAGAACTCGCACAACCGCAATGGAAGGGAAAGATCGCCGTCGCCCCCACCGACTCGGACTTCCCACCCGTGGTCGACGCGATCATCGCGACGTTCGGCAAGAACGCGGCCGCCCGCTGGCTCGCCGGGATCAAACGCAACGCCCAGACCTACCAGGACGAAGAGGCCGTGGTCGCGGCGGTCAACCGCGGGGATGTCGCCACCGGGTTGGTCAACCAGTATTACTGGTACCGGCTCCGGCTCGAGGTCGGGCAGAACGGGATCCACAGCCGCGTCTACTACTTTCCAAATCACGATCCCGGTTCGATCGAAAACATCGCCGGAGCCGCCGTGCTCGCGTCGAGCAAGCACCAGAAGGCCGCCCACGCGCTGGTCAAATTCCTCTCCGGCGCAGCGGGCCAGCACATCCTGGCCGGCAGCTACGACTTCGAGTACCCGGCTCGCCCCGGGGTCGCGCCGAATCCTGCCCTGCCGCCGCTCAGCAGCATCTCCCCCGCGACCCTCACTCCGGCCGCGCTGGGAACCGACCAGACCGCAGTGCAGCTGATCGAGACGGCCGGTCTCACTTGAGCTCGGGGGTCGCCAGGGTTGCCGCGATTACCCGGTAGGTCTTGCGGTTGAAGATGGGACCGACGTGGCTGCCGGTCACCTCGACGCAGTTGCCATACGGGACGAGCGCGGATTGCCAGTGGACGACTCCGTCGTCCTTGGAGTAGATGCTGGTCAGCCGCACCTGGTCGGCGGGGAACGGGCCGGCGAAGTCGCGCCCGAACGCGCAGTCGCACTCCTGGGTGAGGCACAACGGTGAGCGCGCGCCCGCTCCGCAACGCGGCACGGCGAGCAGCGGACGCGGCGAGTTGCGTCGGATAGCTGGCCGAGAGCATTCCGCGCAGACCCGCTCCGATCGAGACGGCATGAGAGACCAGCTCCGGGCGGCGGTGGGCGAGCGCGCGGACGTAGTGCCCGCCGCGGCTGTGGCCGATCAGCGCGACGCGGCGGCCGTGGCGGCGGTGCAGGTCCTCAAGCCGGCGGTCGACGCGATCGAGGGCGCGATCCGAGCATCCGAGGTTGACCACAAAGCCGCACATCGACGGGCGAGCGATACGAACGGGTTCTACGCCTGGCGATCGGATCGCCGGAGGAGCATCAGCGAGCGTCCCGCCACGATGACGTCGTTGACCGGGCCGAGATCGCGCGCCGCGGCGCCGTCGCCCGCGGTGTCGACAATCACGGAAACCGACGCGCTCGGGGTCTGGGTTGGAAGGCGGAACGACAGCGGATCCCACCACGCGTTGATCAGCAGGATGAATACACCGCCGGGCGACGTGATCGCAACGGCATGGGCGAACGGCTCGCTCCAATCGTCGGGGGTCATCTGCCCGCCGTCGGGTCGCAGCCACAGGATTTCTCCTTCTGCGAAGAAACGACTGCGGTGAAGCGCCTGGGTGCTCAGCCGCAGGCGGCAGAGCGACGCGACGAGCTCGGTCAGATCGTCGCCGCCGCCCACCATCGACCAGTCCACCCAGCTGATCTCGTTGTCCTGGCAGTACGCGTTGTTGTTGCCCCGTTGGGTGCGACCGAGCTCATCCCCACCAAGGAGCAGCGGGACGCCTTCGGACAGCAGCAGGGTCGCGAGGAAGTTGCGACGTTGTTGCTTTCGGAGTGCGAGCACGACCTGGTCGTCCGTCGGCCCCTCGACGCCGCAATTCCAGCTCCGATTGTCGTCTGTGCCGTCGCGGTTGTCCTCGCCGTTGGCTTCGTTGTGCTTGGCGTCGTAGCTCACCAGGTCGGACAGGGTGAAGCCGTCATGGACCGTGATCAGATTGATCGAGGCAGTCGGCCGCCGGCCGCGCCCATAGAGGTCGGACGAACCCATGATCCGGGTCGCGTAGTCGGGCAGCGTGCCGTCGGCGCTGCGCCAGAAGTCCCTGACCGTGTCTCGGTAGCGGCCGTTCCACTCGCTCCAGCCGGGCGGGAAATCGCCGAGCTCGTAGCCGCCGTTGCCGATGTCCCACGGCTCGGCCACCAGCTTCGCGGTGTTCAGGACCGGATCCTGGCCGATCGCCTCCAGGAATGCGCCGTGCGGATCGAAATCCGCGGTGCCCCGCCCGAGGGTGGCCGCGAGGTCGAAGCGGAAGCCGTCGACGTGCATCTCCTCCACCCAGTAGCGCAGCGAGTCCATGATCAGCCGCAGGCCCTGTGGCTGGTGCGAGTCGAAGGTGTTACCCGTACCGGTGTCGTCCACATAGCGGCTTCGATCGTCGGCCAGCCGGTAGTAGGCGGCGTTGTCGAGACCGCGATAGCACAGTGTCGGCCCCTGTTCGTTGCCCTCAGCGGTGTGGTTGAAGACGACGTCGAGGATCACCTCGAGACCGGCGGCATGCAACCCCCTGACCATCGCCTTGAAGTCATCCACCTGACCGCCGACTTCACCGGACGCCGAGTACTCGTTGTGCGGTGCGAAGTAGCCGATCGATTGATAGCCCCAGAAATTACGCAGCCCGCGCGCGACGAGCGCGCCGTCGTGGACGAACTGATGCACCGGCAGGAGCTCGACCGCGGTCACGCCAAGCCGCGTGAGGTGATCGATCACCGCAGGCTGCGCCAGGCCCCGGTAGGTCCCGCGAAGCTCAGGCGGGACCTCGGGAT
The DNA here is from genome assembly GCA_963834625.1 of uncultured Solirubrobacterales bacterium. GTDB lineage: Bacteria > Actinomycetota > Thermoleophilia > Solirubrobacterales > Solirubrobacteraceae > Palsa-465. Next base: position 607,935 of record CAWICM010000005.1, read on the forward strand.
GCAGCTTGGTGAAGCCCTTCACGTGCAGCTCGTACATGATCGAGTCCTGAAGCGGAGTCTGAGGGCGCCGGTCTCCGCTCCAATCGAATTCGCTCACGGACACCACCGATCGGGGCACGTACGGCGCCGAGTCGGCCGGGTCCTCGCCCTGTACCGCGGCGTCCCATCGCACGCCACCGGCGATCGCGCGCGCGTACGGGTCGAGCAGAAGCTTGGCCGGGTTACAGCGGAGGCCGGACTGCGGATCCCATGGGCCATGAACGCGAAAGCCGTAGCGGGACCCGTGCCCGACTCCCTCGACGTGCCCGCGCCAGATGTAGCCCTCTTCGGCGTCGAGTTGCCGGCGGGTCTCTCGTCCCTGGTCATCGAACAGGCACAGCTCGACGGCGTCGGCGACGCTGCTGAACACCGCGAAGGTGACTCCATCGCCCTCGATGTGCGCTCCGAGGGGAAGGAGGGTCATCCTGCGTCTCCCTCCCGTGCGTTGGAGAGACGGATGATCATGTCCGCCACCAGGCCCGTCCAACCGGTTTGGTGGGAGGCGCCGAGACCGTGGCCGTCGTCGCCGTCGAAGTACTCGTGGAACAGGAGCGCGTCACCCCACGATGAATCGGGATCCGACCGGCCCCCAAACACCGGTCGGCCGCCGCGCAATTCGTCGATCAGGAAGATGTCGACCAGCCGCTGCAAGAGGTCGATGGCTATCTCCTGGAGTGTGCGCTGGGTTCCGGACCCCCGCGGAAACTCGATCGTGAACCCGTTCCCGAGCCGACGTGCGTAACGCTCGAGCGCTCCGATGACCAGGACGTTGACCGGGAACCAGATCGGCCCCCGCCAGTTGGAGTTGCCCCCGAACAGTGTCGTCGTCGATTCCGCCGGCTCGTAGTCGACAGTGGCGATCACGCGACCGTCCTGCCAGAACTCGAACGGGCGACCGCGGTAGGCCGCCGAGAGCGACCGCAGACCGTGTCTGGACAGGAACTCCTGCTCGTCGGCCAGCCTCTCCAGGATGCGAGGCAAGCGGTCGCGCCCGACCAGCGCGAGCATCGTCACCTCGCCGGGAGTCTCGGCCGGCTCAACCGCGTGGCCGTACTCCGGTCGTACGCGCAGGAAATCGTCGATCCGCCGCGAGAACTCGGTGGCCCGATTGATGAACTCTCCTGCGCCGATCGCGACCGCACACAGAGGGATGAGTCCAGTCATCGACCTGACCCGGACCGGCCAGACGCTGCCGTCGGAGGGCCTACGGACCTGGTCGTAGTAGAACCCGTCGGACTCGTCCCATAGGCCACGATCGTTGATCGCCTCGGCGATCATCGCGAAGTGCTCGAAGAACTTGATCGCGACGTCCTCGTAGGCGGGATCCTCCTCGGTGAGGACCATCGCCATCTCGAGCATGCTCAGGCAGTACAGCGCCATCCAGCCGGTGCCGTCGGCCTGCTCGAGCACGAGCCCGTCGGGCAGCGGTGCGGAGCGATCGAAGGGCCCGACGTTGTCCATCCCCAGAAAGCCGCCGCCGAACAGGTGATCGCCTTGAGGATCCTTGACGTTGGCCCACCAGGTGAACCCGAGTAACAGCTTGTGGAACATCCGCTCGAGCCAGTCTCGGTCCCGTCTGCCGTCGCGCTCGAACAGGGCCAGCGCGGCCTGGGCGTGCACGGGAGGATTGACGTCACCAAAGTTCCACTCGTAAGCGGGAAGCTGGCCGTTCGGGTTCATGTACCACTCACGGGTGATCAACCGCAGCTGTGCCTTGGCGAACTCCGGGTCAACGTGGCTCAGGGTTACGCAGTGGAAGGCCAGATCCCAGGCGGCGTACCACGGATACTCCCATTTGTCGGGCATCGAGATGATGTCCTTGTTGTAAACGTGGCGCCACGCGGCGTTGCGCCCGTGTAGACGGCTCGGCGGCGGTGGTGGCTGGCCCGGATCCCCGTCGAGCCAGCGCTCCACGTCATAGCTGTAGAACTGCTTGCTCCAGAGCATTCCGGCGAATGCCTGGCGCATCACCCGCGCCTCGTCGGCGGTCGCCGCCGGTGCCAGCGCCGCGTAGAACGCGTCGGCTTCGCGCTCGCGCTCATGCATCGCGGTCGACCACGAATCGGTCAGCTCACGCGCCTCGGGCGCGAGCCGCAAGCGGATCTCTGTCGTCGCGCCGGCGTCGAGTTCGAGGCGGTAGCGCAGCGACGCCTTGGTCCCGGTCTTGGCCGGGTTGACGGTGGCGGCGCCGGTTACGACGTGGTCGTTGATGCCGTCCTTCGGGTACGCCGGTCCATCGCCTCGCCAAAGACGGCGGACGTTGCTCTCGTTGTCGCAGAACAGGGCCTCGGGGGCGCCGTCGCCGGTGAGCACCATCGAGCCGAGCTGGGCGTCGACGGCGACCAGGCTTCCGTCGCGCTCGTGGATGGACGGCATGGCCACGCCCGGCTCCCACGACCATCGGTTGCGGAACCAGAGCGTCGGCAGCAGGTCGAGACTCGCCGGGTCGGGCCCGGCGTTGCGGACCTGGATGCGCAGGCAGATGTCATCGGACGCCGCCTTGGCGTAGTCGACGGTCACGTCGAAGTAGCGCCTCTCGTCGAACACGCCGGTGTCGAGCAGCTCGTACTCCGGCGCGCGGCGGTCGCGGCGGGCGTTCTCGGCCAGGAGCTCGGCGTACGGAAACGCTCGGTGGGGGTACGCGTAGCGCCAGCGCATCCACGAGTGCGTGGGCGTCGAGTCCAGATACCACCAGTACTCCTTGGCGTCCTCGCCGTGGTTGCCCTCCGGGCCGGTCAGGCCGAAGATGCGCTCCTTGAGGATCGGGTCCTGTCCGTTCCACAGCGCGAAGGCCAGGCACAGCAGCTGCTCCTCGTCGCAGATGCCGCCCAGCCCATCCTCGCTCCAGCGGTAAGCGCGCGAACGCGCGTGGTCGTGGGGAAAGAACGCCCACGCGTCGCCGTCGGCGCTGTAGTCCTCGCGCACGGTCCCCCACGCCCGCTCGCTCACATACGGGCCCCAGCGTCGCCAGGCGGGATCGCTGAGGCGTGCCTTCTCGGTCTCAGCGGTCATGCCCACCGTTCTCCGTGGTGGCGGTGGACTCTGTCCGGGGCATGGGAAGTAACTATGACTATGTTGAAGTTTCTTCCCAAGCGTCGGGCCCTACGCGCGCTCGGTTGGCGGTGCGTCTGCGGAACGCGCGCCTCGGGCCTTGCTCTTCTGTGTTCGCGGCTTGACTTCCGGCGCGGGTCCGCCTGGCTCGCTCACACTGAGCAGTTCGCCCACCCCGCGTTCGACGCCCGCGGTCAGGACGTCGATGTCCCGGGAGCTGTCGTAGTCCCCGGTGACGCCGAAGTAGAGCCCGCCGTCGTAGGAGAAGATCGCGATCGAGATCCGGACGTTGCCGATCAGCGGGACGAACGGGAACGACTCGAGCAGCCTTCGCCCGAGCGTGTGAAGAGGGTGCTGCGGACCGGGCACGTTGGTCACGCCCGTCTGCACCCCGAGGCTGGGCGAGCGGGCGGCCAAGCGGCCACCGAGCGCCAGCAGCAGCGGAGGCGCGAAGCCCGACAGCGAGGTGAGCACCTCACCGGCCACCGCCTGGCCCGACTGCTTCAACTTGTCCATCTGCGCACGCACCGACTGCAGCCGCTCGACCGGATCCTCCGTGCCCACCGGCAATGTCGGGAGCATCGCGGAGACCCGGTTGTTGTAGACACCACGTTCGCCCGGCTGCCGGACCGACACCGGTACCAGGACGCGGACGCCGCGGCCCTCGACGTTCTCGCCACGGCTCTGGAGCAGCTCCCGCAGTCCCCCGGCCACGAGCGTCAATACGACGTCGTTGACGGTACCTCCGAGGGCCGCGCGGATGGCTTTGACGTCGGTCAGGTGCACGTAGGCCGTGCTCCAGCTCCGATGCGGTCCGATCGACCCGGTGAGCGACGAGGCGCCCAGCGGTCGCAGCACCCCGGCCGCGGCGGCGATCCCGCGCACGAGCGTCTGCGCCTGCTCGAGCGACGCCCGCGGCCGGCGCGCGGCCGCCCCCAACCCTCGTAGCTGCTCGGCCGGATTGATCGTCTGGTGGGTCAAGCTGCGCAGGACGAGCTCCGCGTTGCTCGGCTCGGGCGCCGCCTGCCATCTTTGCCCCCGCGCCTGCGTGGGGCTGTCGTCGAACATCACGGTCATCAGGTCGGTGGCCGACACGCCGTCGACCATCGAGTGATGGACCTTGGAGAGCAGCGCCCAACGGTTCTCGCTCACCCCCTCGATCATCCAGAGCTCCCACAGCGGCTTTCGCCGATCGAGATGCTGGGCGAAGATCCGGGCGGCCGTCCGGCGCAGCACCTCCTCCGTGCCCGGGGCCGGCAGGGCGCTGTGGCGCAGGTGGTATCCGAGGTTGAAGTGCGGATCGTCGACCCACACCGGCTGTCCCAGTGCCAGCGGTACGAAGCGGACCTTCTGGCGGTAGCGCGGGACGGCGTCGAGCCTGCTGAGGACCATCTCCTCCAGGCGTTCGAAGGGCGGGGGCGGCCCCTCGAAGATGCTCACCCCACCGATGTGCATCGGGTTGTTCGGGCCTTCGATGTGCAGAAACGAGGCGTCCTGCGCACTCATCCACTCCACGCTGTCTCCTCCTCCAGGATCTCGGTGAGGCTCTTCAATCGAGAGCCGCACTTCTTGCGGCGCGTTCGAACATCTCCGCCGCCGCCTCATGGAAGCCGGATGGAAGTCCCGCTGCGGCGAACGTTGCTGCGATCTCGTGCATCTCCCCCACCCACCGCCATCCCTTGGCTTCAGCGGAGTCCGCAGCGCTCTGGGACCGTGCGTCGAGCCCGGGTTGCGAGCGGCTCCACTCGGCGCGCAAGGCATCCTCCACCCCATTCGCGGTTGCACTGCTCAGCGCGGCCAGAAGCAGAGCCGCGGAGCCCTTGGTCCACGCCGCGTAGGCCATCTTCAGCGCCGACGCCGCGACCGGCGAGCCACCGAGGGCGACGGGCTCGAGTCGGGTCCCCGCGAACAGGCGAGACGCCTCGGTCGCGTGCGGCCCGGCCAGGTACAGACGGGTCGTCCCCGCTCGACGTGGCGGGGGACCGACGATGCCGCCATCCACCCAGCGGTCGTCAAAGAGCTCACCAATGCGTCGGGCCGTCACCGGCGACACCGCGTTGGCGTCGATCACGAGCGCCGTGGTGCCCTGCAGCGAACGCGCCACCTCGAGCGCGGTGTGCGGGGGGCACACCGACAAGATCACCTCGGCGTCGTGGAGGTACTCGACGCCGGTGAGCCCGGCGTCCGCGGCCCGCCGGACGGTCTGCTCACTCCGTCCCTGCGGGCACCACAGCACCACGTGCCCCTGCTCGACCAGCATCGCGCCGATCGCGGCGCCCATCTCCCCCGGATGCAGAAGGCCGACGCGCACGTCAGTCGTCGAGGTTCTCGACCACCTCATTCGCGCGCGACCATTGGTCGGGCGGCACGACGAGGTAGATGTCACCACGACCGAAGCGATCCAGCGACCGCTCGGCGGCGCAGGCCGCCTCGATGCCGAGCTCACGGAGTCGATCGCGCCACGCCACGGCGGTCGCCCGCTCCTCGAACGTGCTCACGGTCTCCCAACCCTCGAGGCGAGGATCGTCGATTGCGATTGTGGGTTCCTTCGTCCCGGGGAGCTTGCGGAAACTGGGAAAACGCACCGCACAAGCGTACGCGCTGCTCGTCGTGATACCGGCCGAGGCGATCGGCTCGCGAGGGTAAGCCGAGTATGGTTGCTCGTATGCGCCGGGGGCGGGTGAGATGAGCGCGATGCGCGAGACGATGGCGACGCAGCCCGAGGCGCTGCGGCGGCTGCTCGATGATCGGCAAGGGATCGAGCCTGCGGCGCAGCGATTGGCCGGCCGGCGAGTGTTGGTCGTTGGGACTGGCACGAGCTGGCACGCCGCTAACCAGGGCGCCTCGTGGTTGCGGATGGCGGGCGTCGACGCATGGGCCGTCCCGGCCGCCGATGCCGCCGCCGGCCATCCGTTCCCCGGCGATGGCGATGCGCTGCTTCTGCTCAGTCACCGGGGAACCAAGCTGTTTACCTCGGAAGTGCTCGAGCGCGCCCGGTCAGCGGGCGTTCCTACCGTCGTGGTGTCCAAGCGTGGGAACCCCGATGCTGACCTGGAGACGGTCTCGGAGGAGAAATCCGCGGCGTTTACCGCGAGCCACCTCGCCGCTCTCATGCGAGTCGCGCAGCTTGCTGAGCATCTTGGCGCCTCGCTGGGAGCGCTCGAGGGCGTTCCAGACGCGGTGGCCCGAGAGCTCGCACAAGGCCCCGCTGGTGTGAGGCCACCCGTCCGGCTCCTGGAATTCGCCGGTGTGGGAATCAACGCCTGGACGGCCGCCGAGGGCGCCCTCAAGGTCAGAGAAACCGCGCTGGTGGCCAGCGAAGGGCTCGCCTGCGAATCGATCCTGCACGGGCCCGCGGTGGCCCTCGGTGCCGACGACTCGCTTGTCTGCCTCGATAGCGGGACCGGCTCGGACCGCCTCAAACAGCTGGCGGATGTTGCGAGAACGCAACGCGCCACCGTGTACGAGTTCGTGCGTCCCGAGCTCGGCGAGGCTCTTTCGATCTTCCCACTCACCGTGATCGTCCAGAAGATCGCCGCCGAAAGCGCCGAGACACTGGGCACCAACCCCGACCGCTTCGGGCGCGACCTGCCCGGTCGAGACGCCGCTTGGAGCGAGATCAAGTTGTGAGAGGACCGGTCGGCGGCGCGCCACCGCCGGCGCTCCACATCCGCCATCGCGACAGCATTCCCACGCGAGACGCGCCACGTCGACCCGACCCCAACCGACCCATAGCGCGTCACGCGAGGGAAGAGCGGCTAGCCGTGACGACTTATCCGTCTGGGGCACACGCAATTCGTCACGGGTCCACCGTGGCGCGAGTCGTGACGAGTTAGCCGCCAGCAGGTCGGCCCCGTGGAGCCCTGGGGCTCTGCGGAACCTGCGACTCGCGAGGCGCGCGGCCCCCTCCGCGCTAAGCAGACACCGCGACCACTGCGGAGTTGCGGGTGCCTTCACCTCCGAGCGCGACGGCCGCCTTCGCCGTCACGAGGTGATACAGGATCAGCAACTGTACGAGTGCCAGTGACTCGGAGCGATGAAGTGCCGTGCCGATCGTGAACTCACCAAGCCGACGCGCGCGCAGGTGCGACGCGAACTGCATGCGCGCCCAGATCGCCTCCTCGATCGCCATCGCGTGATCTGGATCCATCCGTCCGGGGATCCGCAGCACGCGCTCCTCGCCGCGCTCAACCAGCGTCAAGCCGTCCCTCTTGCCGTTGATGAATGGTGAGAGGTCGGGATGGGGCAGCCCGTCACACAGAGTCAGCTCAGCCTCCAGGTGGATCTGATCCTCGGCCGCCTCGCCTTCGGACGTCCTGAACGACACGAGCATGTCGGCGTAGCGCCGCTGGGGGCGGATGAACGCCTCGGAGTCCGCCTCGCGGCGGTCCAGCTCGGCCAGGACCTCGTCGGTCGTGTAGCCACGGCGCGAGCAGTCGCGCTGCACCTTCCACTTGCGCCGCAGCTCCTCGGGCGGGCTGAGGAACACGCGCACGTCGTAGACATCGCGCATCTCCGGCAGGTAATAGCCGAGCAGGCCCTCGATGATCGTGAATCTCTCGGGTGCAGCGAAGACCGGCGGGCCGAACGTGCCGTCCGCGTGGCGGTAGACCGGCTTGAGGATCGGCTCGCCGCGCCGGAGGAGGTCGAGGTGCTGGGCGATGATGTCGACGTAGTTGCAGTCGGGATGCAGCGGTGTCATCCCGAGCTCCGCCCGTTGCTTGCGGTCGTAGCGGTGGTAGTCGTCGGTGCAGATGTGGGCGACATGCTCGTCGCCGAGCACGCGGACGAGCCCGCGCGTCAGGGTCGTCTTGCCCGCGGCGGAGTCTCCGACCACGCCGAGGATCACCGGGCGCACCGTGCGCCTCGGGCTGGGCTGCGTCGGCCCGGTCACGCCGCTGCCCGCTCGGGCTCGGTTCGCCGGTCGTCGTCGAACACGCTGCTCCCCAGGATGTCCTCCGCTTCGATCCGGGTCAGCATCTCGACTGTCGGCTCCGATCCCGATCGAACCGCCCCGTAGACGCGGTTCGCGTGCCGCAGGCGCGCGCGCTCGATCCCGTTGCGGACGCTCCGCGCGTGCGCGAATCGCGGGCGGCGAATGCGCCGGACGATGTACTCGCGGAAGACCGCCTCGGCGTCGGGCGAAAACGCGTAGTTCTCGGCCGACAGCATCAGACGACCGATCTGCAGAAGCTCCTCGGGCGTGTAATCGGGAAAGTCGATGTGATGAGCCACGCGCGAGGACATGCCGGGGTTGAGCCGGAAGAACTCATCCATTCGATCCTCGTAGCCGGCGAGGATCACGACGAGGCGATCGCGTTCGTTCTCCATCACCTGCAGCAGTATCTCGATGGCTTCGACGCCGTAGTCGCGTTCATTCTCGGGTCTGTACAGGTAGTAGGCCTCGTCGATGAAAAGCACCCCACCAAAGGCGCGCTTGAGCACTTCCTTGGTCTTGGGCGCGGTGTGGCCCACGTACTGGCCGACCAGGTCGTCGCGCGTGACTGCCACCACGTGATTTCGCTCGGTGTACCCCAGGCGATGCAGGATGTCGGCCATCCGCATCGCGACCGTCGTCTTGCCCGTGCCCGGATTGCCCGTGAAGCACATGTGGAGCGTCGGCCTGCCGGCGGCCAGGCCGGCCTGCCGGCGCAGCTGATCGATCACCAGCAGCGCCGAGATCTCCCTGATCCGCGTCTTGACCGGCCGCAGCGCGACCAGGTCGCGCTCGAGCTCGTCGAGGACCGTCTCGATGCTCGCCTCCCGCACGAGCATCCCGAGGTCCGCGGACCCGGGCGGTGTGTCCGCGACGACGCTCATCCGCCCCCTCCCCCATTCAGGTAGCGACTGCCCACCGGCTTGTCGGCGGCATACGGATGCAGTCGGTAGCGCTGCACCCGATCGTGGGCGTCCGTCCGCTCGAGTCGGAACCCGGGTTCGCCGGCCGGTCGGTTGACGATGAAGCTGAGCGCGGTGGTCTGCCGACCGTACGAGGCGTCGTAGGCGATCACCTTGACGTAGCGCTGGGGGTGGGCCTCGCGGCAGGCGCGCACGTCGCGCATGACCAGCGCGACATCCTCCACGGGCAGGTCGAACATCGGCGGGCCCCACATCTCCCAATAGGCGTTGCGCGGATGGGGATCGTCGGTGTGCTCGATCGCGATCGCCCACCCGTGCTCGAGCGCGTAGTGGACCTGAGCGGCGATCTGCTCATCGGTGAGGTCGGGAAGGAACGAGAATGTCCCCTGGGTGATGCGCATTGGCGTCTCTCCTGGTCAGGCCAGCGTCGGCGTGAGGACGTAGTCCGGCGTGTCGGTGGACTGAAAGTCGAAGGTGACGTCCTTCCAGACCTGGAGCGCCGCATTCAGCTCCGGGCATCCCTTGGCGGCCTTCTCGAGGATGTCGGGACCTTCCTGGAAGTAGTCGCGTCCCTCGTTGCGCGCCTGGATCATCGCCTCCACCGCGACGCGGTTGGCGGTCGCGCCGGCGGCGATCCCCATCGGATGCCCGATCGTTCCGCCACCGAACTGCAGCACGACGTCCTCGCCGAGGTAGCGCAGGAGCTGATGCATCTGTCCGGCGTGGATGCCCCCGGAGGCCACCGGCATCACCGCGGGAAGCGATGCCCAGTCCTGGTCGAAGAAGATGCCGTTCTGCAGGTTCTCGGGCACGTGATCGAGGCGGAGCGTGTCGTAGTAGCCCGCGATCATCGACGGGTCACCCTCCAGCTTTCCGACCACGGTGCCGGCGTGGAGGTGATCGACGCCCAACAGCCGGCACCACTTGGCGATCACGCGAAACGACACGCCATGGTTCTTCTGCCGCGTGTACGTCCCGTGGCCGGCGCGATGCAGGTGGAGGATCATGCCGTTGCGGCGGGCCCACTTCGACATCGACTGCATCGCGGTGTACCCCACCGTCAGGTCCATCATGATGATGACGCTGCCGATCTCCTTCGCGAACTCGGCCCGCTCGTACATGTCTTCCATGGTCGCCGCGGTCACGTTCATGTAGTGACCCTTGACCTCACCGGTTGCGGCGCTCGCTCGGTTCACCCCCTCGATCGCGTGCAGGTACCGATCGCGCCAGCGCATGAACGGCTGTGAATTGATGTTCTCGTCGTCCTTGGTGAAGTCGAGGCCGCCGCGCAAAGCCTCGAACACGACGCGTCCGTAGTTCCTGGCCGAGAGGCCGAGCTTCGGCTTGACCGTGGCGCCGAGCAGCGGACGTCCGAACTTGTCGAGGTACTCCCGCTCCATCACGATGCCGTGGGGCGGGCCCTGGAAAGTCTTGACGTACTGCGTCGGGATCCGGAGGTCCTCGAGTCGCAGCGCCTTGAGCGCCTTGAACCCGAACACGTTGCCGATGATCGAGCTCGTCATGTTGGCGATCGAGCCCTCCTCGAACAGGTCGAGCTCGTAGGCGATCTTCGCGATGTACTCGCCTTCCCGCCCGGGCACCGGCGTCACGTCGTAGGCCTTGGCCTGGTAGCGCTCATGGGCCGTCAGACGATCCGTCCACACCACCGTCCACGTCGCGGTCGACGATTCGCCGGCCACCGCAGCCGCCGCCTCCACCGCGTCGACCCCCGGCTGCGGCGTGATCCGGAATGCCGCGAGGATGTCGCTGTCCTTGGGGACGTAGTCGGGGTCGAAGTAACCCATCTCGGCGTACGGCGTGACGCCGGATGCCCAACGGTCCTTCTTGTGGCCGGCCGGTGCTGCGGTAGTGAGCGCCATCTGCGGGAGAGCCTTTCGGTTGGAACCGCGAGCGAGAATATGGTTCGCCAGCCATAGACGTCAAGTTCTGATTTGCCGTACTTACATAGACAAATATTTATTCCGGCGCTGACCAGGCGCGGCGGGCGCTCAGTTGATCGCGAGCTTGGGTGCCTCGGCGCGAACGAACCCGGCGAAGGCAGCCGCCGGCGGACGGGTCGGTCCGACCTGGGATCGCAGCAGGTACCAGGGCCTGGGCGCGGGACCGTCAGTGAGCGTGATCTCGCCCAGCCAGCCCGACGCGAGCTCAGGCTCGACCGCCGCGCGCGGCAGGAGCGACACGCCGAGACCGGCCCTGGCCGCCTGCTTGATCGCGCCGTTCGAGCCGAGCGTGAGCGTCTTCGGACTCAGTCCGCGGTCCTGGAGGAACTGCTCGCCGAGCGCACGGGTACCGGAGCCGGGCTCGCGCAGCAGCCATACCCGGTGCGCGAGCGCCACCCCGTCGACCGGCGGGCCGGCCGCCACTGCGTCGTCCGGGCTCGTGATGCACGCGATCTGGTTCTCCAGCAGCGGCTCGGCGCTCAGGCGCTCGTCGGCCGGAGGCTTGCCCGAGATCGCCACGTCGGCGAGGTGGCTCAGCACTCGCTCGAACACGTAGTCGCGGTTGCCGACGTCCAGCGTGAGCTCGATGTCCGGATGGCGCGAGGAGAACGCTTGCATGAGCGGCGGGACGAACGACTCCGCCGCGGTCGTCACGGCGGCGATGCGCAACCGGCGCGCGGCGAGCTCGGCCGCTTCTCGTGCCGCTTGGCGTCCGTCCTCCAGCAACCCGACCACATCCGCCGCGTATGGCTTGAAGGCGACGCCGGCCTCGGTCAGCCGGATGCCACGGCCGGCCCGCTCGAACAGCTCGCATCCGAGCTCGCGTCCGAGCGCCGCGACCGCGGAGGACACTGAGGGCTGCGTAACCACGAGCTCATCCGCCGCGGCGGTGACCGAGCCGCCGCGGACGACGGCGAGGAACGCCGTGAGCTGCGTGACTGTTATAGCCAAGAGCCTAAGAATATAGGCTCGGTATTTGAACTCGTCTAATCCTCTCGACATAAGGAACCTCAACATGCAGGACAAACCCGTCGCCCTGGTCACCGGGGCCAACAAGGGAATCGGTCTTCAGATAGCCATGGATCTCGCGGAGCACGGCTTCACGGTGCTCGTCGGGTCGCGCGATCTGGACCGCGGGGAGACGGCCGCGAGGAGCGTGGGAGCGGATGCCCGCGCCGTCCAACTCAACGTCACCGATCAGGAGTCCATCGCCGCCGCGGCTAAGCGCATCCGGAGCGAGCTCGGCCGTCTCGACGTGCTCGTGAACAACGCGGGCATCGCGCATGCGGGAGATCCGGGCCGCTCACTCCAGGAGGTCGCGAAGTCGGGCCGCCCCAGCGTCGCGTCGCTCGACGAGGTGCGCGCGGTGTTCGAGACGAACGTGTTCGGCGTCATCGCTGTCACGCAGGCGATGCTGCCCCTCCTGCGTGAAGCGCCGGCGGCACGCATCGTCAACGTATCGAGCGGCTCCGGCTCGCTGACGTTCAACTCAGAGCCGGGCAATCCCCGCCGGGCGATCTTCGGTGCCGTCTACGGCCCGTCGAAGACCGCCCTCAACGCGATCACGCTCGCCTTCGCGATCGAGCTCGAGCCTGCGGGCATCAAGGTCAACGCCGCGGCCCCGGGATTCACCGCGACCAACCTCAACAACTTCGAGGGCACGCGCACCGTCCAACAGGCTGCGCGCGAGCCGGTGCGACTCGCGCTCCTCGGCCCAGACGGCCCCACGGGAACGTTCTCGGACGAGGATGGCCCGCTTCCGTGGTGACGCAAGCTCGGCCTGATGACGCTGCGTCCGGAACGCGTTCTGCAGCGAAAGCGAGTGAGCCGGCGGATCGTTGGTCCTGTGGGGCGCGGCCTTATGCCGCCGCGCCGGACAGGGACAACGGGAACGCACTGCAGCGAGGAAGGAGAAGATGAGCACGCCGCCTGACGTCCCCGTTCGGCTCGCGAGCGAGGACGTCATCATCAGCGCGCCGATGAGCTACGCGGGCTCGGCGCAGCGCATCATGCGTATTCGGCGTCGCGCCGAGGGCGGCCGGAACCTGGCCGCTATCACGGCGCTCGCGATCCTCCTGATCGTCCTGGTATGGATATTCGTGACGGCTTGGTACCTCTGTTGGGGCCTCTTGCTTGTCCCCTACCGGCTTCTGCGCCGCGGCGCGAGGAAGCGAAAGGCCGAGGCGCTGCGACACCGGGAGCTGATGGGCACGATCCAGGGATCGGCGGCAGCGTCCGCGGCGGCGATCGTGGCCGGCACCACCGCTGCGCAGGTCTCGGCGTTGACGCCGGTGGTCCACTCTTCCCGGGAGCTCGTGGGTGACGCGGACCGCGAGCGGAGCCTCGACCAGCTGCGAGGACACCTGCTCGAGGGCCGTCTCACGGCCGAGGAGTTCGAGGAGCGCGTCGACGCCGTGAGTCGGGCCAGGACCCGCGCGGACCTCGATGCCGCCGGCATGGACCTGCCGTAGCGAACACTTGGGGCCGGGTACGGCGAGCGCCACCTGGCCGGCCTGCGCACCGGACTCCGCTTACCGGGTTGAGGAAACCGCCGCAGGCATTACGGCCGCCACCAGCACGGCCAGCACCGCGAACGTACCCCACCACCCGATCCCCGTCGCGCTCAGCGCCCCGACCAGGACCGCTCCGGTTGCGGTCCCGGCGTCGAAGGCGCCGTTCCAGACGGCGCTGGCCACCGGCCGCCCCCTCGAGGTGGTGCGGGCGAAGGAGTAGACCAGGGTGAGGCACTGAACCGCCCCATAGCCCAGCCCGAGCAATGCGCACGCCGCCAGCACGACTACATCGGAGGGCCCGCTCAGGCCGGCGGCAAGCGCGAGCAGGCCGGCGATGGCTACCCCGCACGCCCCGGCCAAGAGCCACGTTCGCCCGGACCGGTCCACCTGCGCTCCGGCCCGCCACCGACCCAGGGCATTGGCGACCGCGAACAGCAAGAGACCAACGGTGGCCACGAGCTCCGAACGCACGATCGGCAGGATCGTCACGACCGCGCCGCCGGCGATCGTGATTGCGCAGAGCACGGCGGCGGGCGGCACGGAGCGGGCGATCGCTCGCCGGGTGGCTCCCGTCGGCACCGCCTGAGTCGGCTCGGGAGTGACCCGGCGCCAGTCACCACCCAAGGCCAGCGCCGCGCCGACGGCGGGCAGGCCAGCGATGACCGCAATCGGCCAGAAACCCAATCCGTGCAGCAGCACCACCGACAGCGGAATCACGATCACGTTGGGAATGCCCGCTGCCAGCCCGTACAGCCCTACGGCCTCGCCCTCACGGCCGGGCGGCGCGACCTCGCTCGCCATGATCGCGCCCGCGACCGTGAAGACGGCGAAACCCACGCCCCGCAGCACGCATATCGAGTACAGCCCAGCGCCCGCGTTCGCCCAGATCAGCAGCGGGGCCGGAAGCCCCATTACGACGAGGCCGATCGCCACCGTGGCGGGTGCGGACAGGCGGCGCAGCAGCGCGGGCACCACGGGCTGAAACAGCACGGTGGCGGCCAGCATCACGGTCGTCGTCGCGCCGGCCGAGGCGGTGGAGCTGCCGGCCGACGCCACGTAGGCCGGCAACGACGGCAGGGTCACGAAGAAGCCCGTGAACCCCGCCGCAGCCATCAGCATCATGCGCACACATGGCCACTGCAGGGCCAGCGGGCGACCCTCGTCGGGGGCGACGCTGACCATGGCTAGGCCGGCGTCCGCGCGGCTTCAGGGTGAACGAGGCGGGCGGCCTCCCGCGGCGAGCCCGCCACTCTAAGTCGAGCGCTCAGTCCTGCCCTCGTCCCGGTAGGCCCGCCAGCCCCCGTACTTCGTGATCTCGATCAGACCCTCACCCCGTTCCAGGACCTCGCGCCGTAGCAGCACGGCGAAGCTCACGGACCCATTCTCGAGCTCGATCGTCCCCAGCTCGAGCTCGGGCGGCTCGGCGGGCAGGAGCGAGTTGTGCAGCATCTCGATCGGAACGTCGTAGAGCTCACCGATGATCGCCGCGCCCCCCGTGGCGGCCGGAACCAGCGCGGGGAACTCGTCGCGGACCGAGTAGAACCGGTATTTGGAAGCGGTGCGCAGCTCCCCGAGCAGCGGGGCGCCCTCGATGTGATGGTGCACGGCACCACCTCTCATGCCACCGCCGTTCAGAAACATCGGGGGCATGTCAGCGCGCTTTGACCGCGGGTTGAGGCACCAAGAAAACCATCGTCCTTCCTGCACGGGGCCGAGCGTCGGCCTGTTGCCCGCCGGCCGCGTCGAGAGATTCTTCCGCCTAGCGAGACAAACTTTCTGTAACGTGGAAGATAAAGCGGCAGCCCGCTCGCGTCAAGCCGCGCCGACGAAGTTTATTTCCGCCCAACCGAGTTTGGCGGCCGGCTGCCGAGGCGGCCGGGCCCCAACCGTTGACAGCACCTCCCTCCCTCGGTAGCATTTCCAGCATACGGTAGTCAATTTCCGCAAAACGGAATCGAAGCAACTCGGATCGAACCGCGACAAGGAGCCTCCCACATGGGCATCTCGCTCGGAGCAAATCAGTACGGCAAAGCGGAGAACCGTGTCGTGCGCGTCTATCGCGACACCCCCAGGCATGAGCTCGTCGACCTCAACGTGTCGACGTCGCTGCGCGGAGACTTCGCCGACGCGCACGCGACCGGCGACCAGGCCCACGTGCTGCCTACCGACACCCAGAAGAACACTGCGTTCGCGTTCGCCAAGCGGCACGGCGTCACCTCCCCGGAGGACTATGCGATCGCGCTGGGCCGGCGCTTCCTCGAAGCGGCGCCCAAGGCCGACAGCGCCCAGATCCGGGTCGAGCAGTACCCCTGGGATCGGATCCCGACGGGGCCGAATGGGCACGACCACGCGTTCGTGCGGCGTGGGGACGGAACGCGGACGACGGTGGTCACCGTAACCGACCGCGACGACGCCGAGCGCGTGTCGGTGGTGTCGGGTCTGACCGACGTCACGCTCCTGAAGTCGACCGGCTCGGAGTTCAAGGGCTACCTCAAGGACGAGTACACGACGCTTCAAGAGGCCGACGACCGCATCATGGCCACCTCGCTCGTCGCTCGCTGGCGCTACGCGAACACCGACGTCGACTGGAACGCCAGCTACGACTCGATCCGCGCGAACTTGCTGGAGGAGTTCGCGACGACCTACAGCCGCGCGCTGCAGGAGACGCTGTATCTGATGGGCACGCGCGTGCTCGAGAGGCACGACGACGTCGTCGAGATCAGGTTCTCCGCGCCCAACAAGCACCATTTCCTCGTCGACCTCGAGCCGTTCGGGCTGAGCAACGAGGGCGAGGTGTTCATCGCCGCCGATCGACCCTACGGCCTGATCGAGGCGACGGTGGCGCGCGACGACGCCCCCGACGCGGGCGATGCCTGGCTCGCCGTCCCGGCGTTCGCATGAGCTCGCGCGGTCCCATGGGCGATCACGGACTGGACTGTCTGGTCAACTGCTCGATGCTGTTCACCGAGCGGCCGCTGCTGGAGCGCCCCGCCGCTGCTCGAGCCGCCGGCTTCGACGCGATCGAGTTCTGGTGGCCGTGGCCGGAGCAGCCGGTGCCCGCCGACGCTGAGATCGACGCATTCGTGCGCGCGATTCACGACGCCGGGGTGCGGCTGATCGGGCTGAACTTCTTCGCAGGCGACCTCACGGGGCCCGACGCCGGGGTGCTGTCGATCCCGGACCGCTCGGAGCAGTTCCGGGACAACCTCGATGTCGCGGTCGGCATCGGCAAGCAGCTCGACGTGATGGCGTTCAACGCGCTGTACGGCAACCGGGTCGACGGGGTCGCGGCGGAAGAGCAGGACGAACTCGCCCTCGACAACCTGGGACGCGCTGCCGACGCGGCCGCCCGGATCGGCGCGACCGTGCTCGTCGAGCCGGTCAGCGGCCCCAAGCCGTATCCACTTCGCACGGCCGACGATGCCGTGGCGATCCTCGACGCGGTCCGGGCGGCCGGACACGAGAACGTCGGGTTCCTTTGCGACCTGTTCCACCTGGCCAACAATGGCGACGATGTCGACGCGGCGATCGCGCGCCACGCCGACGTCACGAGCCACGTGCAGATCGCCGACCATCCCGGTCGGGGCGAGCCCGGCAGCGGCGGGCTGGATCTCGAACGCCTCCTCGGCGACCTCGCCGACCGCGGCTACGCGGGCTGGGTGGGCCTGGAGTACAAGCCGACCACCGACACCGAGACGAGCCTGCAGTGGCTGCCGATGGAGCGGCGCGCGGCTCACGGATTGACCCGAGAGCGAGGACGAGCATGAGCACGATTGGTTTCATCGGCCTGGGGATCATGGGCAGCCCGATGGCGGTCCACCTGCAGAAGGCCGGCCACGAGGTGAGCGGCTACAACAAGCGCCGCGACACCGCCGGCCCGCTCGTCGAGGCGGGCGGCCGCAAGGCGTCCTCGATCGCCGACGCGGTGCAGGGCGCCGAGGTCGTCGCGATCATGGTGCCCGACTCCCCCGACGTCCATGAGGTGCTCACCGGGTCGGGTGGCGTGTTCGAGAGCGCCGCTCCCGGCACGCTCGTGATCGACTTCTCGAGCATCCGGCCGGACGTCACCGCCGAGCTGGCGCAGATCGCGAGCGAGCGGGGCTTCCGGCTGCTCGACGCGCCCGTGTCCGGCGGCGAGGCCGGCGCCAAGAACGCTGCGCTGTCGATCATGGTCGGCGGCGCGGCCGAGGACTTCGCGGCCGCCAAGCCGATCTTCGACGCGGTCGGCAAGACGATCGTGCATGTCGGGCCCAGCGGGGCGGGCCAGACGGTCAAGGCGGCCAACCAGCTGATCGTTGGCACGAACATCCAGGTGCTTGCCGAGGCGCTCGTGTTCCTCGAGGCATATGGGGTCGACACCGAAGCGGCGATGGACGTCCTCGGAGGCGGGCTGGCCGGCTCCACGGTGCTCCAGCAGAAGCGCGGCAACATGCTGAGTCGCTCGTTCGCGCCCGGCTTCCGAATCGACCTGCACCACAAGGACATGGGGATCGTCACCTCGGCGGCGCGCGAGGCCGGCGTCCCGCTCCCGGTCGGCGCGATCGTGGCGCAGCTGATGGCCTCGGCGCGCGCCTGCGGCGACGGTGACCTCGACCACTCGGCGCTGCTGCGCGGCGTCGAGCGACTCGCCGGACGCCGTCCGGCCCAGACATGACGTACCCGACTGAAACGGAGCAGTGACGATATGGCACGCATGACCGCGGCGCAGGCCGCAGTGAGCATCTTGAAGGCGGAGGGCGCGACCCAGCTGTTCGGATTGCCCGGCGCGGCGATCAACCCGTTCTACAAGGCGATGCAGCTCGACGGCGGACTGCACCACACGCTCGCTCGCCACGTGGAGGGCGCATCGCACATGGCCGAGGGGTACACCCGCGCCGCGCCCGGCAACATCGGGGTGTGCATCGGCACGAGCGGACCGGCGGGCACCGACATGATCACAGGGCTGTACTCGGCCTCCGCAGACTCGATCCCGATCCTGTGCATCACGGGTCAGGCGCCGGTGGCCAAGCTCCACAAGGAGGACTTCCAGGCCGTCGACATCGCGTCCATCGCCAAGCCGCTGACCAAGATGGCGGTGACGGTTCTTGAGCCGGCGCAGGTGCCGGGTGTCTTCCAGCAGGCGTTTCACCTGATGCGGTCCGGACGCCCCGGGCCGGTGCTGATCGACCTGCCGATCGACGTCCAGCAGGCCGAGATCGAGTTCGACCCGGCCACCTACGCGCCGCTCGAGGCCTTCAAGCCCCGGGCCACCCGCGCCCAGATCGAGCGCGCGCTCGACATGCTCCAGTCAGCACAGCGGCCGCTCATCGTCGCCGGCGGCGGGGTCATCAACGCCGACGCCGCGGAGCTGCTCGTCGAATTCGCCGAGCTGACCGGGGTGCCGGTGGTGCCGACGCTGATGGCCTGGGGCGTGATCCCCGAGGACCATCGGCTCAACGCGGGGATGGTCGGTCTGCAGACCTCGCGCCAGTACGGCAACGCCACGATGCTCGCCGCCGACTTCGTGCTTGGGATCGGCAACCGCTGGGCCAACCGGCACACCGGCGGCCTGGCCACCTACACCGCCGGCCGCACGTTCGTCCACGTCGACATCGAGCCGACCCAGATCGGCCGGGTTTTCCCCCCCGACTACGGGATCGTCTCCGACGCGGGTGCGGCGCTCGAGCTGTTCCTCGAGGCAGCCCGCGAGCGAGACCTCCCGGACCGCGAGGAGTGGGCGGACGAGTGCGACGAGCGCAAGCGGACGATGCTCCGCAAGACGCACTTCGACAACGTCCCGATCAAGCCCCAGCGCGTCTACCAGGAGATGAACCGCGCGTTCGGGGACGAAGTCCGCTACGTGAGCACGATCGGGCTGTCGCAGATCCAGGCCGCCCAGCTTTTGCACGTCCACCGTCCACGACACTGGATCAACGCCGGACAGGCCGGCCCGCTCGGCTGGACCGTGCCCGCCGCGCTCGGCGTCGCGACCGCCGACCCGGACGCGACCGTCGTGGCGCTCTCGGGCGACTACGACTTCCAGTTCATGATCGAAGAGCTCGCCGTCGGCGCGCAGTTCAAGATTCCCTATATCCACGTCGTCGTCAACAACGCCTACCTCGGGCTGATCCGCCAATCACAGCGTGGGTTCGACATGGACTACTGCGTGCAGCTGGCGTTCGAGAACGTGAACTCTCCTGGGGTGGGCGGCTACGGCGTCGACCACGTCAAGGTCGCCGAGGGGCTCGGCTGCAAGGCGCTGCGCGTGTTCGAGCCCGACGAGATCCTGCCCGCGCTCGAGCAGGCCAAGGAGCTGATGGAGGAGTTCCGCGTGCCGGTCATCGTCGAGGCGATCCTCGAGCGGGTAACCAACGTGTCGATGGGCACCGAGCTCGACAACGTCACCGAGTTCGAGGAGCTGGCCCTGACCGGAGCCGACGCGCCCACCGCGGCGTACGCGAACCTCGACTGATGGTGCGGGTGCTGCTCGCTCCGGATAAGTTCAAGGGAACGCTGAGCGGAGCCGAGGTCGCTGCGTCGCTCGCCGAGGGCATCCGGAGCCGGCGGCCGACCGCCGACGTGGTCGCGGTGCCGGTCGCCGACGGTGGCGACGGATCGCTGGC
Source organism: uncultured Solirubrobacterales bacterium (assembly GCA_963834625.1). Classification (GTDB taxonomy): domain Bacteria; phylum Actinomycetota; class Thermoleophilia; order Solirubrobacterales; family Solirubrobacteraceae; genus Palsa-465. Next base: position 627,960 of record CAWICM010000005.1, read on the forward strand.
CGCGTTCGAGGCGGCGGGCTTCGAACGCATCGCGTTGCCCGCGACCGATGCCGCAGGGCGGTCGGCGCCGACGTGGTATGTCCGCCGCGACGAGGATGCGGTCGTGGAGCTGGCCGAGGTGGCCGGGCTGGCGGGACTGCACGGCGCGCTCGCACCGCTCACCGCGTCGAGCCGGGGCCTCGGCGAGCTGATCGCGCACGCGCTCGACGCCGGCGCCACGCGGGTGCTCGTCGGGATCGGCGGCTCGGCCTCGACCGACGGCGGGCTCGGTCTCGTCCAGGCGCTCGGCGCGCGGGTGCGCGATGCGTCGGGCGCAGAGGTCGGACCCGGCGGAGCGGGGGCCGCGACGGCGGCCACGCTCGACCTGACCGGACTGCATCCGTGCCTGGCGAACGCGCGCATCGAGGTCGCCTGCGACGTCGACAACCCGCTGACCGGGCCGGAGGGCGCGGCCGCGGTCTACGGGCCGCAGAAGGGCGCCGACGCGGACCAGGTGCGCGAGCTCGACGCGGCGCTTGCGCACTGGGCCGATGTCGTCGCCGCGGCCACCGGCCACGACCACCGCGCCGACCCGGGCACCGGCGCGGCGGGCGGGGTCGGGTTCGGCACGGTCGCGATCCTCGGCGCCACGATGCGTCCCGGCGCCCAGCTGATGCTCGACCAGCTCGGGTTCGCCGCCGCGCTTGCCGGCGCGGACCTCGTCGTCACCGGCGAGGGATCACTCGACGAGCAGACGCTGCGGGGCAAGGCGCCGGCGGCCGTCGCCGCCGCCGCCCGCGCCGCGGGGGTACCGGTCGTTGCCGTGGCAGGTCGCTGTCTGCTCGACGCCGCGCGGCTACAGGACGCCGGGTTCGAAGGCGTCTACACGCTGCTCGAGGAGGCCGCCACGGCCCAGCAGGCGTTCGACGAGGGCGCCGCGCTGCTACGACGGATCGGGGCGCGGCTGGGGGATCGGCTGCCCGATGGCTGAGCCCGTCTTCGACCGTGCCTTCGTCGCCGCGCGCGCGGTCGTCGACGGCGCCGAGCGACCGTGCGTCGTCGCCGTGCGCGACGGGCGCATCGCGGCGGTGCTCGAGGGCGTGCGGGCCGAGTCGGTCGCCGCCCGCGAGACTGTGCGGCTGGCCGAGGGCGAGGTGCTGCTGCCCGGTCTCGTCGACACGCACGTGCACATCAACGAACCGGGACGCACCGAGTGGGAGGGCTTTGACACGGGCACCCGCGCCGCCGCGGCCGGCGGGGTGACGACCGTGATCGACATGCCGCTCAACAGCATCCCGTCGACCACGACCGTCGACGCCCTGGCGGTCAAGCGCGCCTGCGCGTCCGCGCAGGCGCACGTCGACGTCGGGTTCTGGGGCGGCGCGGTCCCGGGCAACGCGGGCGAGCTGGAGGGGATGCATGCTGCGGGCGTGTTCGGGTTCAAGTGCTTCATGGTCGACTCGGGCGTGCCCGAGTTCCCGCCGCTGGATCCCGCCGGCCTGGCGGAGGCGGTGACCGAGACCGCCCGGATCGGCGCGCTGTTCATCGCCCATGCCGAGGACGCCGAGCTGATCGCGGCGGCGCCGGGGGTGGGTGGGTCGTCATCTACGTCGTATGCGACGTACCTGGCCTCGCGCCCGGCGGCGGCCGAGGAGCGGGCGATCGAGCGTCTCCTCGCCGAGGCCGCGCGAATCGGACCCGCCCGCCCCCGGGTCCACGTCGTGCACCTGACGACGGCGACCGCGTTGGCAGGGCTGCGCGCCGCCCGCGCCGACGGCGTCGATGTCACGGTCGAGACGTGTCCTCACTACCTCGCGATCACCGCCGAGGCGATCGACGACGGGGCGACGCAGTTCAAGTGCGCGCCACCGATCCGCGATGCCGGCAACCGCGAGCGGCTGTGGGAGGCACTGGCAGGCGGCGAGATCGACATGATCGTCTCCGATCACTCCCCTTGCACCGCGGACCTCAAGCGCCGTGACACCGGCGACTTCGCGGCGGCGTGGGGCGGGATCGCGTCGCTGGAGCTCGGGCTCCCGGTCGTGTGGACCGAGGCGCGCGCCCGCGGCCACGGCCTCGCCGACGTGGTGCGCTGGATGGCGGGGGCTCCCGCCGACCGCGTCGGTCTGACCTATAAGGGCCGGATCGCGGTCGGTGCCGATGCCGACCTCGTCGTGTTCGACCCGGAGGCGGAGTTCGTCGTCGATCCAGCGCAGCTGCGCCAGCGCAACCCGGTGTCCGCCTATGCCGGGCGCCGGCTGAGCGGCCTGGTCCGCCAGACCTGGCTTCGGGGCGAGCGGGTCGACCCGTCGAGCGCCGCCCGTCACGGCAGACTAATCGAGAGAGGACGGCGAGAGTGACGAGCTACTACGTGCCCCGCGGGGGGCTGCCCGGACAGACCGAGCTGGCGACCGATCGCACGCGGTTCACCGAGGCCTACGCGCTGCTCGGCAAGCGCACGATGCGCGACATCGTCACCAGCTACCTGCCGTTCTGGGAGGACACGCGGCTGTGGGTGATCGCGAAACCGTTGTCGGGGTTCGCGGAGACGTTCTCGCAGTACATCGTCGAGGTCGCCCCCGGCGGCGGCTCGGATCGCCCGGACTCGGACCCGAATGCCGAGGCGGCACTATTCGTCGTCGACGGGACGGTCGAGCTCACGCTCGCGGGGGTCGCGCACGGCCTCGACGCGGGTGGCTACGCCTACCTTCCCCCGGACAGCACGTGGACGCTGCACAACCGCGACGACCGACCCGCGTCGTTTCACTGGATCCGCAAGGCCTACCAGCGCGTCGCGGGCCTCGAGGTTCCGGAGCCGGTGATCGCCAACGAGCGCGAGATCGAGCCGGAGGCGATGCCCGACACCGACGGCAGATGGGCGACGACGAGGTTCGTCGACCCGGCCGATCTGCGGCACGATATGCACGTCACGATCGTGACCTTGGCGCCCGGCGCGTCGATCCCGTTCGCCGAGACACACGTGATGGAGCACGGCCTGTACGTGCTTCAGGGCAAGGCGTTGTACCTGCTCAACCAGGACTGGGTGGAGGTGGAGGCCGGCGACTTCATGTGGCTGCGCGCCTTCTGCCCCCAGGCGTGCTGCGCGGCGGGGCCGGAGCCCTTCCGGTACCTGCTCTACAAGGACGTCAACCGCCACGCTCCGCTCACCCGCCAGTTCGTCTGATGATTCGGTTCGATTCCGCAGTACAGAAAAGGATTTCCGATTTTGTTGCCAGAACCGATGATGACGTGTACAATCAGCCGGGGCTCGCAGAGGGCGTTTGCAGGCAATAAGACGCTCGCCGACGAGGTTGGCCGGACCGTGGAGATTGAGTCGAGAGGACGGAGTGATGGTCGCTGCCGAGGTCATGATCAACGGGCGCAGCACGCCCCTGGGCGAGGCCGCGGCCTGGACCACCGCCCTCGACTTCCTGCGCGAGCAGGGTCTCACCGGGTGCAAGGAGGGCTGCGCCGAGGGTGAGTGCGGCGCCTGCTCGGTCCTGATCGCGCGTCCCGGCGTGGCCGCACCGACCGAATGGGTGGCGATCAACGCCTGTCTGGTGCCGATCGCCGCGCTCGACGGCCAGGAGGTGATCACCGCCGAGGGGCTCGGAGACGCCGACGCGCTGCACCCGGTTCAGCACGAGATGGCGGTGCGCGGCGGCTCGCAATGCGGCTACTGCACGCCCGGGTTCATCTGCAGCATGGCGGGCGAGTACTACCGCCCCGACCGTGCGCCGGCCAACGGACACGGCGACGCCGAGCATGGTCCAAATGGCTTTGACCTGCACTCGCTCAGCGGAAACCTGTGCCGGTGCACCGGGTACCGGCCGATCAGAGACGCCGCCTACGCGCTCGGCGCGCCGGCGGACTCGGACGCGCTCGCCGCGCGGTCGGCGCAGCCCGCGCCCGCGCCCGTGGCGACCCGCTTGAGCCAGGACGGCCTCACCTTCACCCGGCCTGCGACGCTCGCCGAGGCGGTGCAGATCCTTCACGAGCGGCCGGAGACCACCGTGATCGCTGGGTGCACCGACCACGGCGTCGAGGTCAACCTGCGCGCCAAGCGTCCCGAGTCGGTGCTGGCGATCGAGCGCCTCCATGAGCTCCGGAACCTGTCGATCGACTCCGACTGGATCGAGATCGGCGCCGCGCTCTCGCTCACCGAGATCGAGCGCCTGCTTGACGGTCGCGTGCCGCTCCTCGCGGAGATGTTTCCGCAGTTCGCCTCACGGCTGATCCGCAATGGCGCCACACTCGGCGGCAACCTCGGTACCTGCTCGCCGATCGGCGACTGCCCACCCGTGCTGCTGGCACTCGGAGCGCGTCTCGTGCTCGCCAGCGTCGAGGGCGAGCGGGAAGTCGATCTCGCCGACTACTTCACGGGTTACCGCGCGAGTGTGCGCCAGGACAGCGAGTTGATCCGTGCCATCCGGATCCCGCTGCCGCTCGCCCGGCTGACGGCGTTCCACAAGATCGCCAAGCGGCGGTTCGACGACATCTCGAGCGTCGCGGTGGGGTTCGCGATCGACCACGACGACGCCGGAATCGTTCGGCGCGCCCGGATCGGCCTCGGCGGCGTGGCCGCGACCCCGTTGCGCGCCACCGCCACCGAGGCGGCACTGATCGGAAAGGCCTGGTCCCATGAGACCGTGGCCACGGCCGCCGAGATCCTCGGCGCGGAGGGCACGCCGATCAACGATCACCGCGCGAGCACCCGGTACCGCGCGGCGATGCTCCGATCGAGCCTGCTCAAGCTGCACGCCGACGTCCCCACACACGGGAGAGATCAATGAGTGACCTTGCCACGCGGCCCGAGAGCCCAGCGGTCGGGATCGCCGTCCCACACGAGAGCGCGGTATTGCACGTGACCGGCGCGGCGCTCTACACCGACGACCTGATCTATCGCACCAAGGACCTGCTGCACGCCTACCCGGTGCAGACCTCGTACGCGCACGCACGAATCACCACCATGAACACCGAGCCGGCGCTCGCCGTGCCCGGCGTGGTGCGGGTGCTGACCGCCGCGGACGTACCGGGCGTCAACGATGCCGGGGTCAAGCACGACGAGCCCCTGTTCCCTTCGGAGATCATGTTCTACGGCCATGCCGTCTGCTGGGTGCTGGGCGAGACGCTCGAGGCCGCCCGGCTCGGCGCCGCGGCCGTCGAGGTGGAGGCCGACACGCTCACGTCCTATATCTCGGTTAGCGAGGCGATCGCGGCCCGCAGCTTCCAGGGCGGGCAGCCGCAGGTGGTGCGCGGTGAAGTGGATACCGCACTGGCCGAGGCCGACCGGGTGTTCAGCGGCGAGTTCGAGTTCTCCGGCCAGGAGCACTTCTACCTGGAGACGCACGCCGCGCTCGCCCACGTCGACGAGGCAGGACAGGTGTTCGTCCAGTCGAGCACCCAGCATCCCTCGGAGACGCAGGAGATCATCGCCCACGTCCTGGGCCTGCGCAACTCCGAGATCACCGTGCAGTGCCTGCGGATGGGCGGCGCGTTCGGCGGCAAGGAGATGCAGCCCCATGGCTTCGCCGCGATCGCGGCACTCGGCGCGACTCTCACCGGCCGCCCGGTGCGCCTGCGGCTCAACCGCACCCAGGATCTGACGATGTCCGGCAAACGCCACGGCTTTCACGCCGACTGGCGTGTCGGCTTCGACGCCGACGGGCACCTGCTCGCGCTCGAGGCGACGCTCACCGCGGACGGCGGATGGAGCCTGGACCTGTCCGAGCCGGTGCTGGCGCGGGCGCTGTGTCACATCGACAACGCCTACTGGATCCCCCACGCTCGGATCAACGGGCGGATCGCCAAGACGCACAAGACGTCGAACACCGCGTTCCGCGGCTTCGGCGGCCCCCAGGGGATGATCGTCCTCGAGGACATCCTCGGCCGCTGCGCGCCGCTGCTCGGCATCGACCCGATGGAATTGCGGCACCGCAACTTCTACAGCGCGGGCCAGAGCACCCCGTACGGACAGCCGGTCCGCCATCCGGAGCGCCTGCAGGCCGTGTGGGGCGAGACGATCGCGGCCGGCGATTTGCGCGAACGCCTCCGGCAGGTCGAGGAGTTCAACGCGACCCATGAGCACGTCAAGCGTGGCCTCGCCATGACCCCGGTGAAGTTCGGGATCTCGTTCAACCTCACCGCGTTCAACCAGGCAGGGGCGCTCGTGCTCGTCTACAAGGACGGCTCGGTGCTGATCAACCACGGCGGCACCGAGATGGGCCAGGGCCTGCACACGAAGATGCTGCAGGTGGCCGCGACCACGCTGGGCATTCCGCTCGAGCGGGTGCGCCTCGCTCCGACCCGCACCGACAAGGTGCCCAACACGTCGGCGACCGCGGCCAGCTCCGGGGCGGACCTGAACGGCGGTGCGGTCAAGAACGCCTGCGAGCAGATCCGTGATCGGCTGCTGGCGGTCGCAGGCGGCATGCTCGGGACCAACGCCCACGACGTCCGGATCGTCGACGGCGTCGCGCGGCCGCTGTCGGCCTCCCAGGAGACCTACGTCAGATGGAACGAGCTCGTGCGCACGGCGTACTTCCAGCGCGTCCAGCTGTCGGCCTCAGGCTTCTACCGCACCGAGGGACTGCACTGGGACTCGACGGTGATGCAGGGCAGCCCGTTCAAGTACTTCGCCTACGGGGCAGCCGCCACCGAGGTCGAGGTCGACGGCTTCACCGGGGCGTATCGCACGCTGCGCGTCGACATCGTCCACGACGTCGGCGACAGTCTCTCCCCGCTGATCGACCTAGGCCAGATCGAAGGCGGCTTCGTGCAGGGCGCCGGGTGGCTCACGCTCGAGGACCTGCGCTGGGACACCAGCGACGGTCCCGGCCGCGGCCGCTTCTTGACCCAGTCGGCCAGCACCTACAAGCTCCCGAGCTTCTCCGAGATGCCCGAGACGTTCAACGTCACGCTGCTGCGCGACGCCACCGAGGCGGGCGCCGTCTACGGCTCAAAGGCGGTGGGGGAGCCGCCGTTGATGCTGGCGTTCTCGGTCCGTGAGGCGCTGCGCCAGGCAGCCGCAGCCTTCGGGGAGGCCGGCACGAGCGTGAACCTGGCCAGCCCGGCCACCCCCGAAGCGGTGTTCTGGGCGGTCGAGCAGGCGCGTGACCAGGCCGCCGGCGACACGCGCGGTGACGTGATCGAGGGCTTTCCCGGCCGGGTGCCGCCGGATCTCGGTCCCGGCGCGGAGCCGATGCACAAGTCCTCTGAGCGCTTGCAGCACGCGGTGGTACATGCCTGATGGGCTCTGGCTGGACGCGGTCGTCCGCCTGCGGGCGGCCCGCGAGCCCGCCGTCCTCGTGACCCTCGCTACGGTCCGCGGCCACGCGCCGCGCCGGGCGGGCGCGAAGATGGTCGTGAGCGCAACCGGCGCGTGGGGCTCGATCGGCGGCGGGAACGTCGAGGCGGTCGCGATCGAGCGAGCGCGCGCGCAGCTGACGAACCCGGCGCCGGCGCCCGAGCTGATGACCTGCGAGCTGTCGGAGCGCGCCCCGTCCGAGCACGGCGCGCAATGCTGCGGCGGCAAGGTGACCGTCCTGCTCGAGCCGCTACAGCCCATCCCCGCGGTGGCGATCTTCGGTACCGGGCACGTCGGGCTGGAGCTCGCGCGGATCCTCGCCCGACACGACATCGAACTGCACCTGATCGACACGCGGCCCGACATGCTCAGCGAGTCCCGGCTCGCCGTGCTCGCCGACGCGGTGGCCACGGTGCATGTCCACGTGGTCCCCGTGCTGCCGGAAACCATGTTCGGCGAGCTGCCATCCGGCACCCACGTGCTGATCATGACTCACGACCATGCCGAGGACGTGGCGCTGTGCGACGCGGCCCTGCGGCGCGAGGACCTGGGGTCGATCGGGCTGATCGGCTCATCGGGCAAGTGGGCGCGCTTCCGGCGCAGGCTCGCCGACGAGGGGGGCCACGACGCTCAGACGATCGCCCGGATCAGGACGCCGATCGGGCTGCCCGACATCAGCGGCAAGGAACCCGCGACGATCGCGGTCGGCGTCGCCGCGGATCTGCTGCGGACTTTCGAGCGCGAGGCCGAACCCGAACGCGAGACCGAACCCGAGCGCGAGACCGAACGCGAGGTGGAGCCTCAGCCCGAGGGCAGCGGCGCGCGATCGTGACGATCTATCGCGCCCAGGTCCTCGACGCGCCCGAGGACCCATTCCGTGGCGGGACCCTGCGCGCCGAGGCTGACGCCGGGCTGCTCGTCACCGCCGACGGCCAGATTGCCGACCGCGGCCCGTTCGCCGAGGTGAGAGCTCGCCACGGCACCGAGCCCGTGTCCGAGCTCACCGACGGTGTGCTGCTGCCGGGGTTCGTCGACACGCACGTGCACTTTCCCCAAGCGCGGATCATCGGCGGCCTCGGCATGCCGCTGCTCGATTGGCTGGAGCGCTCTGCGCTCCCGGAGGAGGCGCGTATGGCCGACCTCGGCTATGCGCAGGAGATCGCTGCCGAGTTCGTGTCCGGGCTCGCCGATGCCGGCACGACCACCGCGCTCGTGTTCGGCGCTCACTTCGCGCCGGCGGTCGACGTGCTGTTCACCGCCGCGTCGGCGCGCGGCCTGCGGGTCACGAGCGGCCTGGTGGTGAGCGACCGGCTGCTGCGTCCGGAGCTGCACACCACCCCGCAGCGCGCCTACGACGAGGGGCTGGCGCTCGCGAACCGCTGGCACGGACAGGGCCGCAACCGTTATGCGGTGATCCCGCGGTTCGCGCTGTCCTGCACCGACGACCTCCTCGCCTCGTGCGCGGCGCTCCACGCGGCGGTCTCCGGCAGCTGGTTCACCTCGCACGTCAACGAGAACATGACCGAGATCGCGACGGTGCAGGACCTGTTCGCGTGCAGCTACGTCGACAGCTACGACCGCCACGGCCTGATCGGGTCGCGGACCGTGCTGGCGCACAACGTCCATCCCACGGAAGCGGAGCTGGAGCGCCTGGCCACCGGCGGCGCCGCGGTTGCGCACTGTCCCACGAGCAACGCCGCGCTCGGCAGCGGGCTGTTTCCGCTGAACCGCCACCTCGCCCATCGCGTGCCGGTGGCGCTCGGCAGCGATGTCGGCGCCGGCACCGGCTATTCGCTGTTCAAGGAGGGGCTGCAGGCGTACTTCATGCAGCAACTGCGTGGCGCCGACGGCGTGCCGCTGACCTCAACCCACCTGCTCTACCTGGCCACGACGGCCGGCGCGGCGGCGCTCGGCCTCGAGGGTCTGCTCGGCGACCTGAGCGCCGGCAAGCGGTTCGACGCGCTCTGGCTGCGCCCGCCGCCGGGCAGCCCGCTGGACATCGGGCTGCGCTGCGCGGACGGGCCGGAGCAGGCCCTCGCGCGGGCGTTCGCGCTGGGAGTCAGCACCGATGTGGCCGCCGTCTGGGTCGACGGCGTGCGCGTCAAACCGGACGGAATAAGTTGAGAATCACTTACCGTGATACGGAACCTTGATATCGTTAGGTGGACAAGTGACCAGCACGCGTACAGGGGGCCCAGGGACGGCGCAAACGGGCATGGATGGCTCATCGGAGCCCCACTCGCACGGCGGGGTGCAGTCCCTCGCGCGGGCGTTCGCGATCCTCGAGGTCATGGCGGACGCCGGTGGGGAGATCGGGCTGTCGCAGCTGGCCACCCAGGCACAGCTGCCGCCGGCCACAATCCACCGCCTCGTCCGCACACTCGTCGACCTCGGCTACGTGCGCCAGGAACCGTCGCGGCAGTACTCGCTCGGCCCTCGGCTGATGCGCCTGGTCGACACGAGCACCAAGCGACTCGAGGCACTGGCTCACCCGTACATGTCCGATGTCGTCGATGCGCTCGGCGAGTCGGTCAATCTCGCCGTGCTCGACGGCGAGGAGATCGTCTACGTGGCCCAAGTCCTGCCCTCGCAGAACTTCATGCGGATGTTCACCGAGGTCGGTCGGCGGGTCAAGCCGCACGCGACCGCGGTGGGCAAGGCGATCCTCGCCACCAAGCCCGAGGACGAGGTGCGGGAGCTGCTCAAGCGCACCGGGATGCCGCGCCGCACCGAGCACACGCTCACGACGCCGAGGCTGCTGTTCGCCGACCTGGAACGGGTGCGCGAGCGGGGGTACGCGCTCGACGACGGCGAGCAGGAACTGGGCGTCCGCTGCGTGGGGCTCGTCGTGCCGGGCGCTCCCCGCCCATTGGCGCTCTCGATGTCCGGGCCGCTGACGCGGATGTCCGACGACGTGATCGAGAAGGCCACGCCGATCCTCCGCAAGGCCGCCGAGAACATCGGCGCCGCGCTCGCCGCTCCTGCGCGCGTAAGCCTCGCCTAGAGCGCGCACGCCGGTTGACCCGCGGGTCCCCCGGTTGACCCACGGGTCCGCCGCCGGCCCGAGAGCTCGCGCTGAGCGCGACCGGCTCCGCGTGCGCGTCATCGGCGCGCGTGGCTGGCTCCCGGGGTGCCGGTGAGCGAAAACCGCCCTTGACAGGGGCGCGCGTTACCAATAGCTTATCTGCCACGCGGAAAGAAAAGTCCGCTAGACGGAAAATCGAACTTCGGAACCTGGTCGTTTCCCGGGTCACCGATCACCCTGACGGAGAGGGAGAAGTCCAATGTCGTCACAAGAGACGCTCACGCGGCCTGATGGCGCCGCGACGTCTACCGGCCCACATCCCGTGGACCACGTCCCGCCACTGCACAAACTGCTGGTCTTCGGCTTGCAGCACCTGTGCATCATGTACGCGGGGGCGGTCGCGGTTCCGCTGATCGTCGGACCGGCGGTCGGGCTGAACTCGGCTCAGATCGCGACCCTGGTCAGCGCCGACCTGCTCGTGTCGGGGATCGCGACGATCATCCAGTCGGCCGGCATCTCGAACATACTCGGGGTCAGGCTGCCGGTCGTCGCCGGCGCGACCTTCACGGTCCTGAACCCGATGATCATCATCGCGAACCAGTACGGCGGCGTGAAGGGCCTGCCCTACGTCTACGGCGCGATGATGGTCTCCGGCGTGCTCGGGGTGATTCTCGCCAAGCCCTTCTCGATGATCATCCGCTTCTTCCCGCCCCTGGTCGCGGGCACGGTCATCTGCATCATCGGCCTGTCGCTCGGCGGCGCGGACATCTCGCTGATCGCCCCCACGGTGGTCAACGGGGCGAACGTCGCCGAGGTCTCGCACGTCGTGCTCGCTGGCATCGTCGTCCTGTCGATCATCCTGATCAGCCGCCTGTTCCGCGGCTTCGTCTCGCAGATCGCGGTGCTGCTCAGCATCGTGATCGGCACGATCGCGGCGGCACTCATGGGCCAGGCCCATTTCGGCAACCTCGCCCACGCCGCCTGGTTCGGCGGGCCCCACATCTTCCGGTTCGGCGCTCCGAAGTTCGCGGCCGCGGCGATCATCACGATGTGCATCGTGATGGTGGTCACGTTCACCGAGTCGACCGCGGACATGCTCGCCGTCGGCGAGATGGTGGAGAAGGATCTGAGCCCCAATGACATCGCTCGCGGACTGGGGACCGACGCGCTGTCGGCGTTCATCGCGTCGTTCACCAACTCCTTCCCGGACACGGCGTTCGCCGAGAACGTCGGCCTCGTCGGCCTCACCGGGGTCCGCAGCCGCTGGGTGGTGACCACCTGCGGCGTCTTCCTGCTGCTCCTGGGCCTGATCCCGAAGGTGGGGCAGATCGTCGCCGATCTGCCCGGGCCGGTGATCGGTGGCGCCGCCACGATCATGTTCTCGATGGTGACCGCGGTCGGGATCCAGACGCTGCACAAGGTCAACTTCCGCAACAACCACAACCTGCTGATCGTCGCGGTGTCGCTCGCCATCGGGTTGGTGCCCGCGTTCGACCCGCACTTCTACGACAAGTTCCCGAAGAACTTCCAGGTGATCTTCGGATCGAGCATCACCGCCACGGTGATCGTGGTGTTCGTCCTCAACCTCGTGTTCAACCATTGGGGGGTGTCCGGCGACCAGAGCGAGTCCGCTGTGCAGCTCGCGATCGACGAGGGGGCCGTGTTCCCTGGCATCCCCGACCCCGGCGCTGGTGGCAGGTGACGGTGGACACGCGGTCCTCACCACGCGATGGGAATCGCGCTGCGGGCGATCGGGTGGCCGCCTTCGACGTCGCGCCCGACGACGAACTGCGCGACCGGCTGCGGAGCTGCTGCGCCGCGGAGGCCTGGGTGGAGCAGATGGTGGTTGGCCGTCCGTACCGGTCCGAGGCCGCGCTGTATGCGGCCTCGGACCACGCGACCGGCAAGCTCGACGATCGCGGGCTCGAGCAGGCGCTCGCCGGCCACCCCCGGATCGGCGACGCCGCTCCGGCGCACGGTGGTGACGGGCGTTCCGCTGCCTGGTCGCGGGGTGAGCAGGCAGGCGTAGCCACCGCCGGCGCGGACGTGCTCGGCAAGCTCGCCGCCGCCAACGCCTCTTACGAGCGGCGGTTCGGCCACGTCTACCTCGTGTGCGCGTCCGGCCTCGGCGCGGCGGAGCTCCTCGCCGTCTGCGAGGCGCGGCTCGGCAACGACCCGGAGACCGAGCGCGGCGTCGTACTCGGAGAGCTGGCCAAGATCAACCGCTTGCGACTCGGCAAGCTGCTCGAGGCGCGATGAGCCTGTCGACGCACGTGCTTGACGCGACAACCGGCCAGCCGGCCGAGGGCGTCGCGGTGCGCCTGGACGAACTCCTCGACGGCGAGTGGCGCACAACCGCAGAGGGACGCACGAACGCCGACGGGCGGATCGCCGCGCTGGGAGATCCAGGACCGGGGACTCACCGCCTCCACTTCGACACCGGCGGCTACTTCGCCGCCGCAGGCGTCGCAACGTTCTATCCCGAGGTGACCGTGACCTTCACGGTGCTCGACCCAGCCGCCCATCATCACGTGCCGCTGCTGCTCAGCCCGTTCGCGTTCTCGACGTATCGCGGGAGCTAGGCTCGCATGACGGCTTCCGCGGGCGGCGACACGGTTGTGATCGACGGGTGCGCGATCGCCATGGTCGACGCGGCCGGCACCGAACACTCGACCGGGCACGTCGTCGTGTCCGGGGGACGGATCACCGCCGTCGGCGCGGGCCCCGCTCCGCCGGCCGACGGGGCACGGCGCGTCGACGGTCGCGGCTGCCTGGCGACACCGGGCTTCGTCAACACCCACCATCACCTGTACCAGTGGCTCACGCGCGGGTACGCCCCCGACGGCACGCTGTTCGAGTGGCTGACCGCGCTCTACCCGGTGTGGACGCACCTCGACGCCGACCTGGAGTACGTCGCCGCGAGCACCGGACTCGCCGCGCTCGCCCTGTCCGGTTGCACGACGGCGATGGACCACCACTACGTGTTCCCGGCGTCCGGCGGCGATCTGCTCGCCGCCGAGATCGAGGCGGCCCGGCGCATCGGGCTGCGCTTCTGCGCCACCCGCGGCTCGATGAACCTGGGGCGTTCGTCCGGCGGCCTTCCGCCCGACGAGGTCGTCGAGGATGCTGACCGGATCCTCTCGGAGTGCGAGGCGGCGGTCGCCGAATACCACGACGCGAGCTTTGACTCCCTGCTCCAGGTCGCGCTCGCGCCGTGCTCGCCGTTCTCCGTGACCGGCGAGTTGATGCGCGACTGCGCGCAGATGGCGCGAGCGCTCGGCGTGCGGCTCCACACGCACCTCGCCGAGACCAGCGACGAGGAGGAGTTCTGCCTCGCCCACTTCGGCGCGCGTCCGGTCGACTACGTCGAGTCGCTCGGCTGGCTCGGCGACGACGTCTGGCTCGCGCACTGCGTGCACCTCTCCGACGGCGACATCGCCAAGTACGGCGCCACCGGCACCGGTGTCGCGCACTGCCCGAGCTCGAATGCGCGGCTGGGCTCGGGGATCGCGCCGATCCCGGAGCTACTCGCGGCGCGGGTCCCGGTCGGGCTCGGCGTCGACGGCGTCGCCTCCAACGAGCACGGGGGCCTGGCCGAGGAGCTCCATCAGGCGCTCCTGTTCGCCCGTGCCCGCCTGGGGCCGCAGGCCCTCACCGCGCGGCAGGCGCTATGGATGGCGACGGTCGGCGGCGCCCGCTGTCTGGGCCGGTCGGACGCGATCGGGTCGCTGGAGATCGGCAAGCTCGGCGACCTGGCGCTGTGGCGGCTCGACGGCCTCGGGCATGCCGACATCGCCGACCCCGTGACCGCGCTCGTGTTCGGCCCACCCGCTCCGCTCGAGCTTCTGCTCGTCGGCGGGCGCGCCGTGGTCGACGGCGGCGAGCTGCGCACGGCCGACGTGGCCGAGCTCGCTGCTGCCAACCGGGCGGGGGCGCGCGAGCTCGCGGAGCGCGCTGGCCTAGCCTGAGAGCATGGAGCGCGCCCGCAGGACCGATGAGCTGTACCGCGAGCGGATCCTGGAGCACGCCTCCTCGCCGCACAATTGGAGCCCGCCAGCCACGCCGCTCGATCGTGTCGACCTCCAGTTCCGCGAGCTCAACCCGCTGTGTGGTGACGACCTGACGGTCAAGCTCGCGGTGGAACCGGATGGTCAGATCCTCGACGTGCGCTTCGAGGGCCACGGCTGCGCGATCTGCCAAGCAGCCGCGTCGATGGCTTCGGACGAGATCCGCCACAGACGGACCTCGGAGATCCTGGCGCTCGACCAGTCGTTCATCCTGCAACTCCTCGGGGCCGAGATTCCGCCCCTGCGCTTGCGCTGCGCGCTGCTCCCGCTGAAGGTGCTCAAGAGCGCCGCGCTCGGCCGGCCCGCCGACTGGGAGCCTGAGCAACCGCGATGATTGATCCGCTCACGCTCCCCAAGGCCGAGTTGCACCTTCACATCGAGGGGACGCTCGAGCCCGAGCTGATGTTCGAGCTCGCTCGGCGCAATGGCGTCAAGCTCCCGTATCCGGACGCGGAAGCCGTCAGGCGGGCCTACAGGTTCAGCAACCTGCAGTCGTTCCTGGACGTGTATTACCGGGCCTGCTCCGTGCTCATCCACGAACGGGATTTCTACGAGCTCAGCGCCGCCTACCTGGCCCGAGCACGCGAACAGGGCGTTCGGCACGCAGAGATCTTCTTCGACCCCCAGACCCACACCGCGCGCGGCGTCGCGCTCGAAACCGTCGTGCGCGGAATCAACCGGGCCTTGACCGAGGCGCGACAGCGTGGGATGACCTCGCATCTGATCATGTGCTTCCTGCGTGATCTGCCGGCCGATGACGCGATGGCCACACTCGAGCAGGCCCTCGCACACCGGGACGTGATCTTCGGCGTCGGGCTCGACTCCGCCGAAGTGGGTCATCCCCCGGAGAAGTTCCGCGACGTCTTCGACCGTGCCGTCAACGCCGGCCTCCGTGCCGTTGCCCACGCCGGCGAGGAGGGCCCGCCCGAGTACATCTGGCAGGCGCTCGACGTGCTCGGCGCCGAGCGGATCGATCACGGGGTCCGCTGCCTGGAGGATCGCTCGCTCGTTCATCGCCTCGGGGCCGATCGGATCCCGCTGACCGTGTGCCCGTTTTCGAACGTCAAGCTGCGGGTCGTCGACGCGCTCGACCAGCATCCACTCGCGGACATGCTCGAGCAGGGACTGTGCGCCACCGTCAACTCGGACGACCCGGCCTATTTCGGCGGCTACGTCGGCGAGAACCTCGTCGGGGTCACAGACGCCCTGCGGCTCGACGACGACGCGCTCGTCCAGCTCGCCCGCAACAGCTTCGAAGCATCGTTCCTCGACGACGCGACGCGAGCGCGCCACCTGGCGGACCTCGACGCCGCCGTCTGAGTCCAAGCGCTCAGGCGACCTGCGCAACACGCATCAGGTGCCGCGCGTACTCGTCGGCCGCCGACTCCTCGCGGTCGAGCGCCGCGCCGTAGACGGCGTAGGCGAGCGCTTGCTCCCCGGTCGGTGCGGTCGTGAACCGGTCGTACGCGGCGCGAACCTCCGCACACTCCGTCCGCCATTCGCAGTACAGATTGATCAGTCGATCGACCAGCTCCGGTTTGATCTGCGCGCTCATGGCCTATCTCCGCACGGAGTTTCGTCCCGACGACTGACCGTGACGGTGCCGCGTCCGGGGAAACCTGCTCCGGCGTCGATGCGGGTGTGTGGCCGGCACTTCATCCGGGCGGGGCGGACGGGCCGGCTCATCGGAGACCAAATGGACGCGCGCGACCCGCTCGGCGTCACGGAGCCGATCGGCATGGAGCGCCTTCGCCAGTTCAATATGGAGGAGTGAGAACATGCGGTGACGTTCTCACCGGCTCTGGCCGGTCGCATCGGCTAAGCCGCCAGTCTGCCCGCTGGCTGCTCAGGTCCGGAGGCGGTCGCGAGCCTGTCAACCTGGGCCTTGGTTCGTTACGCTACTTGCCAGGCGCGGGAGGTGGGTCGTTTCTCGATGATGGGCAGTTCCGAATTGGACGGGCGGGCGACGGGGCTCGTCGGTCGCGAGCGCGAGTGCGGGCTGATCGACCGGATGCTCGCTGACGCCATGCGGCGGGAGAGCGGATCGCTCGTGATCCGCGCCGAGGCGGGCATGGGCAAGACGGCGCTTCTGCGGTACGCCCGCGATCGGGCCGAGGGCATGCGCGTGATCACCGCCACGGGCGTGGAGGCGGAATCCGACCTCGACTACTCCGGCCTGCACAGCCTCGTCAGGCCGATCCTCAACCTGCTCCCGCGGCTGCCCGAGCCTCAGCGAGCCGCGCTCGCGGCCGCGCTCGGACTGGCGCCCGCGGCCGGGGCGGATCGCTTCCTCGTCTCGGCCGGGGTGCTCTCGCTGCTCGCAGCTGCCGCCGAGGACCACCCGGTTCTGTGCCTCGCCGACGACGCCCAATGGCTCGACGTGCCGTCGGCGGGCTCGCTGGTGTTCGCCGCGAGACGCCTCGGCGCCGAGGGGGTGGTGATCCTGTTCGCCGCGCGCGAGGGCGAGTCGCGGCGCTTCGACGGGCCAGGGCTCGACGAGCTGGTGCTCGACGGGCTCGACTCGACCTCGGCCGGTGCGTTGCTGGACCGCGGCGACCGTGACCTGGCCCCGTCGGTGCGCGACCGGCTGCTCGCCGATGCCGCGGGCAATCCGCTCGCGCTGATCGAGCTTCCCGCTTGCCTGTCGGACGCCCAGTTGCGCGGGCGGGCGAGGATGCCCGACTCGCTGCCGCTGAGCTCGCGGCTCCAGCTGGCGTTCAGGCAGCAGATCGAGCGGCTGCCTCGGGCCACCCAGTCGGCGCTGCTGCTCGCCGCCGCCGACGACGCCGGCGATCTCGCGGTGATCGTTCCCGCGGCCGCAGGCCTCGGGCTCCCCGAGGACGCCCTCGACGCCGCCGAGCGCGCGGGTCTGATCGAGACCGACGGCCTTGAGCTCATATTCCGTCACCCGCTGATCCGCTCGGCGGTTTACGAGTCCGCCACCTCGAGCGAGCGCCGGCGAGCCCACGGGGCGCTGGCCGACGCCTGTCGCGCCGACGAGCACGCGGACCGGCGCCTCTGGCACCTCGCGGTGGCCACGCTCGCCGCGGACGAGGAGATCGCCCATGGCCTGGAGGGGGCCGCGGAACGGTCGCGCATGCGCGGCGGTCATGCCTCGGCGGCGACCGCATTCGAGCGCGCGGCAAGCTTGAGCGAGACCGAATCGGCGCGCGGCCGGCGGCTGGCGGCGGCCGCGCGGGCGGCCTACGTGGCCGGACAGCCGGGCCGCGCCAGCGACCTGGTCAACCGATCGCTCCCGATCGCCGACCGGGCCGACCGGGCCCATCTGCTGGGCCTGCGGGGCGTGATCGATGCCAACGCCGGGTTGCTGCCCGATGCCGTGCGGACGATGCACGAGGGGATCAGGCTCAGCGACGACCCGTCGCAGAGCCTCGAGATGCTGCTCGAGGCATGTCTGATGGCCACCTACATCGGCGACACCGAGCGGCTCGCCTCGATCTGCCGGCATGCCTCGGAGTTCCCGCCGGCCACCGATATCGACCGCTTCATCGTGATCCTGCTGACCGCCGGCGCCGCCGAGCTCGAGGGCGACTTCACGCGGGCGGAGCAGCTCTCCGCCGACGCGATAGAGCTCGCGGCGCGTCTGGACGACGCCCGCTGCCTGATCTGGGCATCGACCACGGCCGGACGCGCGGGCGCCCAGGGTGACGGCCTCGCATATGCCAACCGCGCGGTGCAACTCGCCCGCGAGCGCGCGCTCGTCTCGACACTGCCCTACGCCCTCCAGGCACAGGCCGCCCAACTCTTCGGGCTCAGCCGATTCGACCTCGTATATGCCGCGGCTGAGGAGGGGCGCCACCTGGCGCTGGACATCGGGCAGCCGTGGATCGCCAGCTTGAACGTGTCCTATCTCGCGATAGTGGATGCGCTGCGCGGCGCCGAGCAGGTCGTGCACGACCACAACGACGAGCAGCAGGCGCTCGTGGCCGCGAGCGGTCCCACGAGGATCTCGGCGAACGTCGCGTACGCCGAGGGACTGCTCGAGCTCGGCCTCGGGAAGCCATCCGAGGCGCTCGAGCGGCTGCTCGTCCCGATCACGACCGTCCGGCCGCAGTCCAACCCGGTGGTTGTCCGGGCGGTGCCGGATGCGATCGAGGCGGCGGTTCGCGCCCAGCAGATCGACGAGGTGACTGAGGAGTTCAAGCGGTACGAGAGCTGGGTCGAGCGCTTCCCGCATCCCGCGCGGCGAGCCCTCCTCGCCCGCTGCCGCGCGCTCATCGACGACTCGCGGGCCGAGGGCCACTACACGGACTCCCTTGCCCTGGACGCCCTGCCGCCGTTCGAGCGCGCCCGGACCGAGTTGCTCTACGGCGAGTGGCTACGGCGCAACCGCCGGCGTATCGACGCTCGGGTTCACCTCCGCTCGGCGCTCGACGAGTTCGAGCAGCTCGGAGTCCCGCCCTGGGCCGATCGAGCTCGGGCGGAGCTCCGCGCCAGTGGCGAGACCGCCCGCCGTCGGGACCCCTCCACCCGCGATCACCTCACCCCGCGGGAGCTGCACATCGCCGGACTCGCCGCCGGCGGCCTCACGAATCCCGAGATCGGGGCCCAGCTGTTCCTCAGCCCGCGTACGATCGACTACCACCTGCGCAAAGTCTTCGCAAAGCTTGGCATCTCGTCCCGCGCGGAGCTTGCCTCGGTCGATCTCGGCGAGCCCGTAGCGGCCTGACCGGCGGTCAGACTGGCGACTGCGCCGATGCGATCCCGGCGGAGCCGGGGCATAGTGGTCGCATGCAAACAGAGCAAACGATCGGCGTCGAGCTCCGCGGCGCCACCAAGTCCTACCGCACCGCCGGCACCGTGGTCCACGCCGTCCGCGGCATTGATGTGTCGATCGACCGGGGCGAGACCGTCGCGCTCCTCGGGCCAAACGGCGCCGGGAAGTCGACGACGATCGACATGGTGCTCGGGCTGATCAGCCCGGACAGCGGCACCGTGTCGCTGTTCGGCGGCCCGCCGAGAGACGCCGTCGCCGCCGGGAAGGTCGGCGCGATGCTCCAGTCGGGCGCGTTGATCCGCGACGTCACCGTGCGCGAGCTGATCACTTTGATGGCCGCGCTCCATCCCCACCCACTCGAGGTCGACGAGGCGCTCGAGCTCGCCGGCCTCACGGAGATCGCCCGCCGGCGGACCCAGAAGCTGTCGGGCGGTCAGGCCCAGCGCGTGCGGTTCGGGCTCGCGCTCGTCTCGGACCCGGCGGTGCTGATCCTCGACGAGCCGACGGTCGGAATGGACGTCGAGGCCCGCCGCGCGTTCTGGCTGTCGGTGCGCGGCATTCGCCGCGCGAGGGAAGACGGTCATCTTCGCCACCCACTATCTCGAGGAAGCCGACGCCTACGCCGACCGCGCGGTACTGATGTCCCACGGCCGGGTGGTCGCCGATGGCCCGACGGGCGAGATCCGAGCCCGGGTCGGAACGCGCACGATCCGCGCCACCTTGCCGGACGCCGACGCGACCACGCTGGCCTCGCTGCCGGGCGTCCGCGCGGTCGACCGTCGCGGCGAGTCGATCGTCCTGATCTGCACGGACTCCGACGCGGCGATCCGCGCGCTTCTCGAGGCCTACCCAGACGCCCGCGATATCGAGATTGCGAGCGCCGGGCTCGAGGACGCGTTCATCGAGCTCACCGCTGATCCTGACGACACGACGGCCGCCGGCGAGCGGCAGGAGGCACTGATATGACATCGCTCGCCTATACACGCTTCGAGCTCGTGCGGACTTTCCGCAACATCCGTTTGCTGGTGTTCTCGCTCGGGTTCCCGCTCGTCCTGTTCTTCATCATCGCGGCGCCCAACCGCAACGAGCACAATTTCAACGGGTCGGGGATCTCGATCCCGCTCTATTACATGGTCGGGCTCGTTGCGTTCGGCGCAATGTCGGGGCTGATCTCGAGCGGGACCCGGATCGCGACCGAGCGGACCGACGGCTGGACGCGACAGCTCCGGATCACGCCGCTGAAGACACCGGCGTACTTCTTCGCCAAGGTCGGGACGGGCTACGCGATGGCCGGCGTGACGATGATCGTGCTGTACGCGTCCGGGATCTCGCTCGGTGTCAGCCTCGGCGCCGGGCGGTGGCTCGAGATGACCGGCCTGATCCTGGTGGCGTGCATCCCGTTCGCGGTGCTCGGGATCTTCCTCGGGCACCTGCTCACGGCCGACTCGATCGGCCCCGCCGTCGGCGGCCTGGTCTCGTTGCTGGCGCTGGTCAGCGGCACATGGTTCCCACTTGGATCGCACGGCTTCCTCCACGACATCGCCCAGTTCCTCCCGTCCTACTGGCTGGTCCGCGCCAGCCATGTGTCACTCGGTGGACAGGCTTGGACGGCCGGCGGCTGGATCGTCGTCGCCGCGTGGACGCTCGTGCTCGCGATCCTCGCTCGTTACGCCTACCTGCGGGATACCGCACGCGTCTGACCAACTAGCCAGTTACAGCGGAGAGATGTCGGAAGCTAAGGACATCTACGTGGCCGCGTTCCTCGCGCGGTGCAACACCATGCGCGGCCCCACCCAGCTCAGCACGGACGAAGCCGGGATGCACGGTCTGCTCCCCTCGACCGATGACCCGCTCGCACACTTGCTCGTGACCGACGATCGGGCCTATCACAGGGTCGCCGCGGTGCTTCCGGACACCCGGGCCGGAATGATCAAGGTATTCGCCGCCGCAGGCTGCTCGGCCGGCCTCGTCGATCGTCACCCCGCCTGGCGGTCCGACACTGTGACGGCGATGATGTGCGGTGACCTACGGGACCTACCTTCGCTCTCCTTGCCGACCGGGCTGAGCTTCCGACGGGTTCGTCGGCTTCCCGCAGACCCGCACGGCGGAGTACCTCTGAAGGACGCCGTCGCGGCCGCATACGTGGCAGCACCTTCGATCGAAGAGTCGCCCCGGGAGTTCACCGGATACCTGCGGTCCCTGCCGAGCGAAGTCCGGCTGTTTGCGGCGGTCGATGCCGGCGGCGCGGTTCGCGCGACCTCCGGCGCGGGAGCGTTCGGGGCCGACGCCACCGTGATGTTCGTCAACACCGACCCGGACTGGCGCCGCCGAGGCATCGGGCTGGCAATGACCGCGGCTGCGCTGCGCTGCGCCCGGGCCTGCGGAGCACGCCGCGCCTGCCTCGATGCGGGCGAAGCCGGCGCGCCGATCTACCGACGCCTCGGATTCGAGGCGGTCACGGAGATGACGCGCTTCTTCTACAAGGGCTGACTGACGCGTCGGCCGGACGGAGCTAGAGAGCCGCAAGAGCATCTCGTGTTGCGCGACGACCGCTCGTCCTCCGAGGCTCCACAGAGCGCAACAGGACAAGTCGTCGACCGGGACGTTCGCGAGGCGCAGGTCCCGCTGCCCGCCGGCCGCCGCGAGCAGAGCATCGGCCGCCAACGCTTCGTGCGCCGCGGCGATCTGTAGCACCGTGACCTGGTCGCGGTGCTCGCGAAACACGACTGCCGCGCTCACGCTCCCGTCTCGCTCCACGACGAGCCCGCGCAATCCGGTCCCGCCAGCGCGCATCCTGGCCAAAGTCTCGTCGGCCCGTTGCCACGGCTCCCGGCTACGCCGATTGGCGCTGATCCAGCCCTGGGCCGATTCCAGCCGGTTGCTGTCGATCACCTCGAGCCAAACCGAACTGCAGCCTCGCTCCCGCGCGGCCTCGATTCCCTCCACCAGGGCTCGCCTGCCCAGTCCGCGACGGCGGCGCGACGGCACCGTTCCCATGCCGCCGACCCAGCTCGCCCGACCCCGGCACGCGATCAGCGCAACGCCACCGGTTGCTCCTCCACGAGCACCCTCGAGCAATCAAGGGCGATCCCGTTGGCCTCCACGTGCTCGCGCAGGGCGTGCTCATCCATCCGCATTGGAACGGCGTAGTCGGAGAATGCGGCGCTGAACAACTCCGCCAAGGCGGGAAGTTCGAGCGCGGTGGCCGGAAGCGCCGTCACGCGGCAGCCGCTTCCGTTTCGCCGCATATCTCGTCCTCGGGCTGCTCGACGTGCGCGCCGTAACGCGACCGCGCAGTCGTGCCTTCGATGTTGATGTGGGGCAGTCGCTGGTCGATCCAGCGGGGTAGCCGCCAGGTCAGAGGGCCGAGCAGCTCGAGCACCGCGGGCAGCAGCACGCAACGCACTACGAGCGCGTCGAGCAGCACCGCGACGGCGAGGCCGAAGCCGAATTCCTTGATCGCTCGTTCGTCGCCGAACATGAAGGACAGGAACACGCAGACCATGATCGCGGCGGCGGCGCTGATCACCCGTCCGGTGAACGCGATCCCGTCCGCGACAGCGGCGCTCGCGTCGCGCTGCCGGGTCCACTCCTCGCGCACGCGTGAGACGAGGAACACCTCGTAGTCCATCGACAGGCCGAACACCACGGCAAATATCAGCACCGGGATCCACGGTTCGATCGGCCCCTTCTCAACGCCGATGATGCCTCCACCCCAGCCCTTCTGGAACACCGCGACGGTGACGCCGAGCGCCCCGCCGATGCTGAGCAGGTTCATCAACGCGGCCTGGATCGGGATCACCAGCGAGCGGAAGATCACGAACAACAACAGCGCCGAGAGCACCACGACGATGCCGATGAACAGGGGCAGCTTGCTCGAGAGCACATGCGAGAAGTCGATCGAGCCGGCGGTGAACCCGCCCACGAGCACGTTCACGCCGGCCTGGCGCTCGAGCGGTGGCACGACCGTCTGGCGCAGCCGCTTGACCAGATCCGTGGTCGCCTGCGCCTGGGGCGCCGAGTTCGGATAGGCCTCGAGCACCGCCACCGCGCCGGACGGAGCGACCCGCGGCGGGGTGACCGCGACCACGCCCGGGGTAGCCTTGACCGCGCCCTGCAGTCGCGGCAGCACGGCGACCTGCCGACCGCGCGGACCCTCGACCACGATCAGCAGCGGACCGTTGAACCCGGGGCCGAACCCCTTGGCCAACAGATCGTAAGCGTGCCGGGTACTCGTGCCCGACGGGTCGTTGCCGGCGTCACTCGGGTCGAGACGCAGCGCGAACACCGGCAACAGCAGCGCCACCATCAGTCCGAGCGACACGATCGCCAGCGGCCACGGCCGCCTCTGAACCGTCCTGCTCCACTGGCGCCAGCGAGATCGCGCCACCACCGGCCCGACCGGGACGATCCGGTGACCGAACTTGGAGAGCATCGCCGGCAGCACGGTGAGTGACGCCGCAAGCGTCAGCAGCACGGCCAGAACCGAGGCGATCGCCAGCCCGTAGAGGAAGCTCACCCCGGTGGCGAACATGCCGAGCAGGGCGATGATGACCGTGGTGCCCGCGAGCAGGATCGCGCGCCCCGAGGTGTCCATCGCCTCCACCACCGCACGCTCCACATCACGACACGCAAGGTAGTTCTCGCGGAACCGGGTCACGATGAACAGCGCATAGTCGATCCCCACCCCCAAGCCGATCATCAGCGCCAACTCCGGCGCAACGTTCGACATCGACGTGACGCGCGTGCCCAGACCGATCAGCGCCACCGCGGTGATCAGCCCGAAGCCCGCGGTGATCAAAGGCATCCCCGCCGCGACCAGCGAACCGAACGTCATCAGCAGGATGACCAGCGCGGCAATCACGCCGATCTCGGTCGCCGGACCCGCGCTGAAGCCCTCCGCGTCCTCGATCACCTGCCCGCCCGCCGCGATGCTCAGCCCGGGCACGCCGACCGCGTTTATCTGGTCGAGCACCGGCTTGCCCGCGCCGGTCGGCACCAGGTTGGCCGGCTTGTCGTAGTTGACGGCGGCAAATGCGGTCGACCGCTTGCCCGAGACCTCGGCTACGCCGGCCGGACCGTACGGGCTCAACACGCTGATCACGTGCGGATCCCCGGCGACCTTCGCCAGCAACCTCGTGATCGCCGCGCGCGCACGAGGCGAGTCGACCGTCCCGTGATCAACCCGGAACACGATCGTGTCCACATCACCGCTCTGCGCCGGGAAGTCGCGCCGCAGCAAATCCAGGGCGCGCTGCGACTCGGTCCCCGGCGAGCTGAAGTTTGTCGCGTAATCGCGACCCACCGCGCCCGCGATTGCCGTGGTCAGAACCGCAACCGCCAGCCAGGCCAAGAACACCCGACCGCGATGGGCGATACACCAGCGTGTGACTTTCAGCATTATGTGACTCCTGGTCCGGTACGGGCAGCTGTCACACGACCGTGCCAGCAAGCCGTTTCGCTCGCATCCGCGGAGTCGCCGGTCAACTGGCCAGTCGGGCCGCTTGGCATGGAGCGGCCGGGTGAGCAATCATGTGCGCCACAAGATGGGCAGCACGGCGTGGGAGGGGACCGCCACCGGCCTCGTTGGCCGCGGTCACGAGTGCGCGGTGATCGACGCCCTTCTCGATGGAGCCTCGCGGGGCAGGAGCGGCGCGCTCGTCCTGCGGGCCGAGGCGGGCACAGGCAAGACCTCGCTGCTTCGGTATGCAGCCGATCAGGCCGACGAGGAGACGGTGCTCTGGGTGACCGGGGTGCAGGGCGAGTCCGATCTCGACTTCGCCGGACTGCACAGCCTGGTGCGGCCGATCGTCACTTACCTTCGGCAGTTGCCAGAGCCGCAGCGCGATGCGGTGGCGGCGGCGCTCGGGCTCGCCCCGAGCGCCGGAGCGGATCGCTTCCTGGTGTCGGCGGGAGTGCTCTCGCTGCTCGCGGCGGCGGCCGACGATCGTCCGGTGCTCTGCCTCGTCGACGACGCCCAGTGGCTCGACGTCCCGTCGGCCGCCTCGCTCGTGTTCACGGCACGACGGCTCGGTGCCGAGGGTCTCGTGATCCTGTTCGCGGCACGCGAGGGCGAGCGCCGCCGGTTCGAGGCCCCGGGACTCGACGAGTTCGTGCTGAGCGGGCTCGACCACGAATCGGCATCGGTCCTGCTCGGCCGGTCCGCACCGGATGCGACCCCATGGGCGCGCGAGCGGCTGCTGTCCCAGGCCGCCGGCAACCCGCTCGCGCTGCTCGAACTTCCCGCGGCGCTCTCGGAGGGGCAGCTTTCGGGCCGCGAGCCGCTGCCCGAGGCCCTGCCGTTGACGGCGCGGTTGCGCGCAGCATTCGTGCAGCGCATAAAGCGGCTGCCCGAGCCGACCCAGACAGCGCTGCTGGTCGCGGCCGGCGAGGACTCGGGCGAGCTTCGCGTGGTACACCGCGCCGCCGCGCAACTGTCGTTGCCCCCCGACGCGCTTGACCCCGCGGAGGACATCGGCATGATCCAGATTCGCGGCGACACGCTCACGTTCCGCCATCCGCTGGTGGGCTCGGCGGTCTACGAATCAGCGCCGCTTGGGCGCAGACAGCAGATCCACGCTGCGCTGGCCGAGGCGCTCGCGCACAGCGATCGCCCGGACCGCGCGCTCTGGCACCGGGCGATGGCGGCGCACAGCGGCGACGAGGAGATCGCCGCCGCCCTCGAGGTCTCCGCTCGGCAGTCGCTTCATCGCGGCGGCCAGGCCTCGGCGGCGAGCGCGTTCGAGCGGGCCGCGGAACTGAGCGAGAGCGAGCTCACGCGCGGAGCTCGCCTCTCCGAGGCGGCGGAGGCCGCCTGGGAGGCCGGACAGGCGGATCGCGCCCGTGCGCTGATGAGACGTTCGCCGCCGCCCACGGACGATCGTCAGCGCGTGCAGCGGCTGTATCTGAGCGGGTTGATCGAGGGGCGGAGCGGGTGGCTCGATAGCGGTGTCAGGACGATGCGGCGGGCGGTAGCGCTCAGTACGGACACGTCGCTGAGTCTCGAGGTGCTGCGCGAGGCAGGGGTCATGGCGATCTACGGCGGCGACTACGAGCAGGTGATCGCGCTCGGCGCCCGCGCCGCCGAGCTGCCCTGCGCTACCGACACCGACCGGTTCAATCGCGCCGCCGTCGCCGCCTACGGCGCGGATGTGGCAGGAGACCATGCCCGCGCCGCGGTCCTGTCGAGCGAGGCCATCGAACTCGCCGAGCGCCTCGACAACCCGACCCCACTGGCGTGGGCCGCGCACGCCGCCGCGCGCATGGGCATCCCCGGCGATGGGCTGGCGCACGCGAACCGCGCGGTCGATCTCGCCCGAGAGCGGGGGCGCGTGACCACACTGCCGCTGACGCTCCAGGAGCAGGCCGCGCAGCTGATCGGACGCAGCCAGTTCGATCTCGCCTATGCCGCGGCCGAGGAGGGTCGGCGCCTCGCGCTGGATGTCGGGCAGTCGGTGCTTGCGGGCTGGAGCTTGTGGTATCTGGCCGAGGTGGACGCGATGAGGGGCGAGGAGGACCGCGTGCAGGCCCATGTCGCGGGGCTGCAGGCACTCACCGGGTCAAACGGCACGACCGTGGTCGCGAAGTTCGTCGGACGGGCGCGGGGCCTCCTCGAACTCGGCCTTGGCCGGCCCGCCGAGGCGCTCGGTCACCTGCTGGTCCCGCTCGCCACCGTCCGTCCCGAATCCCATCCGCTGGTCGTGCTCGGGATGCCGGACGCGGTCGAGGCCGCGGTCCGCGCCGATCGGCTCAGCGAAGTGTCCGAGCGCTTTCGCCGCTACGAGGAGTGGGTACGAGCCTTCCCGAACCGTGGGCGCCTCGCTCTGCTCGCTCGCTGCCGCGCGATGGTCGACGATCCGCATGCCGAGCCGCACTACATGGACGCGATCGACCACGGTGACGCGCTGCCGTTGCTCGAACGGGCCCGGACGGAGCTGTTGTACGGCGAATGGCTTCGCCGGCAGCACCGTCGCGTCGACGCCCGCCCCCATCTCAGGAGCGCGCTCGAGGCGTTCGGCCAACTCGGCGTCCGGCCGTGGGCGACGCGCGCCCGTTCAGAACTGCGCGCCAGCGGTGAGACCGCGCGCAAGCGCGATCCCTCCACC
This sequence comes from uncultured Solirubrobacterales bacterium, assembly GCA_963834625.1. Lineage (GTDB taxonomy): Bacteria > Actinomycetota > Thermoleophilia > Solirubrobacterales > Solirubrobacteraceae > Palsa-465. The sequence continues at coordinate 655,180 of CAWICM010000005.1, forward strand.
CGCGACCAGCTCACCCCGCAGGAGCTCCAGATCGCGCGCCTGGTCTCGACGGGCAAGACGAATCCCGAGGTCGCCGCTCACCTGTTCCTCAGCCCGCGCACGATCGACTACCACCTCCGCAAGGTGTTCTCCAAGCTCGAGATCACCTCACGCGCGGAGCTCGCAAGGGTCGACCTGGGCGAGCCAGTGGCCGCCTGACTCGTGGGGCCGGTGCGCTCAGAGCACGCGGTAGAGCTCGTAGGCGATGGCGTTTGGGCCGGTGAGTCGGCCGCGCCCGAGGAACAGGCTCTCAGCGAGCCACGCGTACCGCCCGGCGCCCACCTCGAATTGCGGTGACATCCGCATGTATTGGTCTTCGAACTCGGTGGCCTCACCCGCTGCCAGGGCGCCGAGGAATCGTTCACTCGAGCGGATCAGGGCGACGTCGTAGCGAAGCAGGATCGGCTCGCCGTCGTCGGTGACCAGTTGCGCGCGGAGATCCGGTCGGCGGATCCCGTCGGCACCGAGCCGGATCCAGTCGGTGCCCGGCGCGGCAATGGCGGCGTCGATCCGAGCGCCGCTCAATGTCGCGGTCGTGACCTGCCAGCACAGTCGCTCTCCGAACGGCGAACCGGTCGTCGGTCCCAGGGGACCCTCAATCGTTTCGGCGTAGGTCATCTCGTACTCGAGCTCGATCATCATCGTTCTCCGGTTAGCTCATTACGGTTCGCCAGATGACGCACTAATGCTCTGGATGCCATCCGGCGGCGCGGGCGAAGCGCTGGTTGGACACGCGTTCGCCGTCGCGGCAGACGTTGTAGATCCCGCTCGGGAGGGTCAGCGCCGTGAGCAGCGCATGGGCTGCGTCGGCGACATGGACCGTGGCGCCAAGCGCGGGCACCGGCTGCTCGTGTCCAGTGCCTGGACCGTCGAGCAGGCCGAAACGGAGAACGATTCCTCGCCCACCGCGCTGTGCGAACCGGTCAGTCTCCCGCTCGGCCGCGAGCGCGGACCGCAGGTTCGCCGAAACGTCGCCGATGGGGGTTTCTTCTGTGACACGGCCCTCGGCTGGGTACACGAACGTGACTGTCGGCTGCACATAAACGGCGACGCCCGCTGCGAGCGCAGCGTCGACCAGGTTCCTCGAGCCCTCTGCGCGCAGGCGATCGTTCTCGCGCCAGGCCTCCGGGTTCTCGAGCTGCTCGAGAGGCTGGATTCGGGTCGCCAGGTGGAGGACCGCGTCGACGTCGCGAGTTGCGGTCGCGACCGCGGCGGGGGCGAACAGGTCAAGCTCGTCGTGGGTCGGCGTGCGTAGCTCGTGCCCGGCGGCCTCGGCGAGCGGACGTAGCGCGCGGCCGAGAACGCCGCTCCCGCCCGTCACCAGTACTCGCATGCTCACTGCCCTCCCCCGACGGCGGCGCTCGGGCTGCCCGAGTTGGTGAACGCCACCTCGCTCGCGTACAGCGTGTCCATGTACTCGCGGACGGCCTGGATCTTCCCGTCGCGAATGATGAATACGCCGATGCAGCCGTTCTCATACGGTCGGCCCTCGCGTGTGCGCGCTCGGCTCGTCCACTGCATCACGATCTGATCGCGTTCGGCGACCATGCCGGTGATCTCGAGACTGACGGAACCCGGCTCGTAGTGCGTCATCGCCTCGGCGAGGAACTCGTCGATGATCGTGTCGCGTCCCGCCCAGGTACCGGATATCGATAGCTGTCCGGCATGAAGCGTCCACGTCGCGTCCTCGGCGAACAACTCGCGGATGACCTCCTTGTCGCCGGCTTGTACCGCTGCGACGTAGGTGCGCACCACGCGCTTGCTGTCGGTCTGCTGGGTCATGTCCCTGCTCCTGTCCGGTTGGCGTAAGCACGTCCAGCATCGCTCGCCGCAGGCTGGATGTGAAATACCTCTGCAGCATCACTTCAGCGCTTGCCGGCATGACCAGCGCGCGGGATTAAATCCAGCCGAGGGCGTCCGCGACCCCGGTGGCGGCGTCGAGCATCCGATCGACCGTGGGGGCCCGACCGTGGCTGCGGGCAAGCAGGCTCACCTCGAAGGCCACCGCGGGAACCAGGGGTAACCAGGAGAGATCCTCGGGCAGGCCAAGCGACGTTGACGACTCTCCGATGATCGCGATGACGTCGCCCTGCAGGACCGGGGTGTAGGCGAGATCGAAGCTCAGGGCGCGGACCTGAACACGCGGCTCGAGTGAGCGCTCGCGAAACAATCCCAGCACGGCATCGTAATGGCCGGGATTGCCCTCGCGGGGGTGCAGCAGCACCGTCTCGTCGGCAAGGTCACCCACAGTGAGTGTCGAGCTTGATGCGAGTCGATGATCACGGCGCAGCAGGACGCCTTGGCGCTCCATCCGGATCCTTCGTGCGTCCAGGCCGGCCGTCTTTGGAGGACAACGGACCAGACCCAGGTCAACCGAGCCGTTGCGAAGGCCCGCGACGATCTCGTCGACCAACTTGACCACCGTCGTGATCGCGACCCCTGGATGGCTCTCGGCCAACGCGTGTAATAGCAGCGGTGCCGTCTCATAGCTGGCACTGGCGCCGTACGCGACGACGACCTGCCCGCGCTCGCCGGTGCCGTAGATTCGTACGCTCCGCCACAGCTCTTCGGCCGCGCCTAGCAGCGCCGGTCCGCGCTCGAGCAAGAACTCGCCCGCTTCGGTCAGCTCGAACTCGTGCGTCGTGCGATGCAGCAACTCGACCCCGAGCTCCTGCTCGAGCAACCTCACCTGGCGACTGAGCGCGGGCTGGGCGACGTGCAACCGTTCGGCCGCGCGCGTGAAGTTGCGCTCCTGAGCGACCGCCACGAAGTACTGCAACCGACGAAGATCGGTCACCGAGCGGATCCTAGCTGCGCGATCGAGATCTCGCCGGACGGCCGGTGATGCCGGACTGCGCTGAAGAGAGCACAAACCCGTCTTTCACATCCTCGGCAGGGAGACCTAGCGTGCGTCACACGCCCGGTCCCCTGAATGGAGTCCTCGAATGACCTCTCACAGCTCGACCTCACCACATCGTTGGCTGATCCTCGCAATCGTCGGCACCGCTCAGCTGATGGTCGTGCTCGACGCGACCGTCGTGAACATCGCGCTTCCCTCAGCCCAACGGGCACTTCAGTTCAGCAACGACAACCGTCAGTGGATCATCACGGCGTACGCGCTCGCGTTCGGAAGCCTGCTCCTGCTCGGCGGTCGGCTGAGCGACTGGTTCGGACGCAAATGGACGCTGATCGCCGGCCTGGCGGGGTTTGCCCTCGCGTCCGCCGGCGGCGGCGCCGCCCAGTCTTTCGGAGTGCTGGTTGGCGCCAGAGCGGTCCAGGGCGCATTCGGGGCGCTGCTCGCTCCCGCCGCCCTCTCGCTCCTGACCACCACGTTCACCAATCCGGTCGAACGGGCCAAGGCGTTCGGGATCTTCGCGGCGATCGCCGGCAGCGGCTCCTCCATCGGCCTGCTGCTCGGCGGCGTGCTGACGCAGGCGCTCAGCTGGCGCTACTGCATGTACGTGAACCTCATATTCGCGGCCGTGGCGGTCGCGGGCGCGATGATCCTGGTCCGCAACTCCCGGCCACGGTCGCGGCCGCGGCTCGACATGCCCGGCACGGCGGCCGTCTCGTCCGGCCTGTTCGCGCTCGTTTTTGGCTTCGCGCACGCGCAGACCACCGGCTGGGGCAACCGGCTGACGATCGGAGTGCTCGCGACCGGCGTCCTGGCGCTCGGGGGGTTCGTCGCGCTCGAGAGACGAAGCACGACCCCGCTTCTGCCGCTGCGGGTTCTCGCCGACCGCAACCGCGGTGCGTCGTTCCTCTCGATCGCCGTCGCCGGCGGCGCGATCTTCGCCGTCATCCTGTTCCTCACCTACTACCTGCAGCAGACCCGCGGCCTTTCGCCGATCACCACCGGGACGGCGTTCCTGCCGATGACCGCGACGATCATGTGCGCGGCGGTGCTCGGCCTGACCAGACTCCAGCAGCGCTTCGGGCCCCGAGCGCTGATCGCGGCCGGGATGAGCCTCGGGGCTCTGGGGACGCTGTACCTGACCCGGATCGGCGTCCACTCCTCCTACGCCCCAGGCATCCTCCCCGCGCTGATCGTGCTCGGCGCCGGGCTCGGACTCGTGTTCTCGACCTCGATCGCCAACGCCACCCTCGGCGTGGAGCCGAGTGACTCGGGGGTGGCTTCGGCCACCGTCAACGCCTCCCAGCAGGTCGGCGGCTCGCTCGGCGTCGCCCTGCTCTCGACGATCGCTGCGAGCGCCAGCGCGCGCTACCTCGCCGGCGCCCATCATGTCCACGACCCCGTCGGACAGGCTGCCGTTCACGGGTACGCCGTCGGCTTCTCGTGGGCGGCCGGGATCTTCGCCGTCAGCGCCGTCGTGTGTGCGGCCCTGTTCACGCCGCGGACCCACGACCTCGACCTGGGTAGTGAGGAAAGGTCGGCGACTCGCCATCGGGTGGTCGTCGTCGGTGGCGGCTTCGGTGGCCTGCAAGCTGCGCTGAAGCTCGCTCGTCTGCCGGTCGACGTCACGCTGATCGATCGGCGCAACTTCCACCTGTTCCAGCCCCTGGTCTACCAGGTCGCCAGCGGTGCACTCTCCCCCGCCGAGATCACCTACCCCCTACGCCGGATCTTCCGCCGGCGCCGCAACACCCGCGTCCTCCTCGCCGAGGTGACCGACATCGACCTCGAGGCTCATCTGGTCAGGGTCCGTCCCGGGACTGGAGAGCGCGAGTACGACGCGGTGCCGTTCGACAGCCTGATCGTCGCGGCCGGCTCGCACTACAACTACTTCCACCACGATGACTGGCAGCAGTTCGCCCCGGACCTCAAGACGGTGGAGAGCGCACTCGAGATCCGCGCCCGGATCCTCGGGGCATTCGAGGCGGCCGAGCTCGAGCCTGACCCCGCGCGACGCGCCGCCTGGCTCACCTTCGTCGTCGTCGGGGCTGGTCCAACCGGAGTGGAAATGGCGGGTCAGATCGCCGAGATCGCCCGCGACCTGCGCCACGACTTCCACGCGCTCGACTCCAGCCCGGCCCGGATCCTGCTCGTCGAAGCCGGCGACCGGGTACTCGGCGGCTTTCCCCCGGCGCTCTCGGCAAAGGCGCAGCGCTCACTCGCGCGACTCGGGGTGACCACCCTCCTCGAGCACACGATGGTCGAGCTCGACGCTCGGGCCGTCACGGTCAAGCCCGCCGAAGATGCGCCTCGTGAGATTCTCGCCTGCACCGTCGTCTGGGCCGCCGGCGTCCTCGCCTCGAGCCTCGCCGGGGTGCTCGCCGAACACGCCGGGCTCGAAGTCGATCGGGCGGGACGCGTCGAAGTCCTCGAGGACCTCTCCCTCCCCGGTCATCCCAACGTGCTCGCGATCGGGGACATGGTTCGCATCCGGCAGGGCGACGGCTCCTCCATCGTGCTTCCCGGACTCGCGCCCGTCGCCATGCAAGAGGGCCGCCACGCCGCTCGCGCCGTCCGCGACCGCCTCCACGGGCGTCCCGGACGACGCTTCCGCTACCACGACAAGGGCAACCTCGCCACGATCGGACGCGCCCGCGCCGTGGCCGACGTCAAGCACATCCGGCTGAGCGGCTTCCTGGCATGGGTCACCTGGCTCACGGTTCACCTCTGGTACCTGATCGGGTTCGAGAACCGTCTCCTCGTCCTGACCCGCTGGGCCTTCAGCTTCATCGCCCACGGCCGGGGCGCCCGCCTGATCACCGACACAACGCAGCGACCGACCACAAGGAGAAAGCATGCATTCGAGACTGCTTCCAATCACCCAGCGAGACCCTGAGAACGGGCTCCTGGGCGCGCTCAGCGAGGACGTGATCTTTCACAGCCCCGTCAGGGACTACGGCGGCCGCGCGGACGTGGCCCACATCCTCATGACGATCGGCGACGTGCTGGACGAGATCGAGGCTCGAGGCGAACTCGTCGCCGACGGGCAAGTCGTCACGTTCATCACCGCCGCCCACGCTGCTCGCCGGATGAGCGGAGTGCTACACGAGACTCACGACGCACTCGGACGTGTCGAGGACGCCACGCTCCTCCTCAGACCGCTGTCCGCGCTCCTCGACGCCATCACCGCGATGCGCACCGCGCTCGAACGATCGCCCCTCCCGAGCACGCTCGCCGACGCTACCGCCGTCGAAGGCGCGGGTTGAGTACCTGCTCGCCGTAGCTCGTGTCGGCAGGATTGAGATTGACGCCGGTAGTCGGCGACCTCGAGCTCAGCTACGAGGTCATGGAGCTGTCAGCCGACGCGGGACTCCGGCTCGCGGTCTTCACCGCCGAACCCGGCAGCCGCTCCGAGGACGCCCTCAACCTCCTCGCCAGCTGGGCCGCAATACCGCATCAGCCGCCGGCCGGACACGCGGCCGGCAATTCTGTTGGTCCTGGCGTTCACAGCGGATAGCGCAGGATCGCGGCGACGGCACTCCTGCCGGGGATATCGCGATCGCGGACGGCCAGGACACGCCCACCGCGCAGCCAGGCGCGCCGCGCGATCTCATCGGTCACGTCGTGGACATCACCGGAGGCGGTGCGCGCGAACGTCACCGCACCGGTCTGATCGTCGACCTCGCCCGGAACCGCAGCGTCGATATCGACCAGCAGCGTGTCGACGGCGCCGAAAGTGGCCGCACGCGCGACTTCCGCGACGTCGGAGAGCGCGCGCCCGCTCGCGAACCGCTGTGCGTAGAGCTCCTGGACCTCGCGCAGCTGCGCGGCGTACAGGTCGTCGAGGACCGCGCGGCTGCTGGCCGCAAGCTCGGCGTCAGAGACCGTTTCGGGGTTTCCGGAGATGCCCTGGTCAAGCAGATGGGGATACGTGTTGACCGACCGGTAGATGCTCTCCATCGGCTCCGCTGCGGCGAGGATCAACGGCACCTCGAGGCCGTTCAGAAACGGTCGCAGCGCTCGGTCGACCTGTCTGGCGTACTGATGGATGCGCACCTTCTGTCCCTCTGAGCCCTGAAGGCGGCGAACCGGTGCGCGATCGGAGATCGACGATTTGCCGGCGGCGCTGGCGACATCCGACGGCAGGTCCTCGACGTTGATTCGAGCCGGCTCGAGATCCGGCATCACTTCGATCACCCGGACCGATCCCTGCGCGAGCGCCAGCACGAAGGCAACGTGCGGAAACGTCAACGTGCGAAGCAACGGTCTGAGGGAGAAACGATCTGACACCTCGACCTGGCTGAGCAGACGGTTGGGCAGCCTGAACGTGATCAGCCACTCCGCCGCCACGAATACCGCCAGGCTCCTGGCCTGGTAGGGCCAGAACTCCCCGTCGTCGTACAGGTATCCGATCTGATCCTCGAACTCGCGAACCACCCTCACCCCCGTGCCTGCTTCGCGTAGCTGGGACGACGCCTGCGCAGCCAGGGTCTTGAGCTCGATCCGTTCGGCGTCGCCGTTCGACGTCGGATCGGTTGGAAGGTAGATCGACACGCTCGCCGGCGCGCGATATTCGAGCAGCCGGTCCACCTCAGCGTGGGTCGGTATATCGGTGGGCAGGAGCACTTCGGACGCCTGCATCTACGGCTCGTCTGCTAGAGACGATACCCGGCTCGCCGATCGCGCGCTCGATCGCCACGAGGAATATCGTGGCGGTGGGGTGGCTGTGTCTCCCGTCGCGGAACCGTCTAAGGACATGCCGGCTAAAGGCGCGGGTCGTCGCGCCAATCTGGCCGGGCCGCTGGCCGGGCTCGCCGTGTTCCTCGCGCTGCTGGCGCTGGTGCTGTCCTACGCCGGCCGGGCCGTGCTCCAAGCGGAGCCGTTCGCCGATCGCGTGGTCGCGGTCCTGAAAACCCCGGCGGTGCAGGATGACATCGCAGATCACCTGACCGACGTCGTGGTGCGCCAAGGCGGCGGCGACCTCGTCGCGGTGCGACCGCTGGTACGCGCGGTCACGGGGGCGATCGTGGGCAGCGGGGCGTTTGCCGGGCTGTTTCACCGAGCGGCACTGGAGCTCCACGCCTCGCTCGTGTCGGGTCACGGCGGAGCGATTCTCGTGACGGTGTCCGACGCCGGCGTGCTGATCCAGGGGGCCCTGGAGCGGCTCGCGCCCAACGCGGCCCGCCAGGTGGGGGCCGACCGGCTCGCCAGGCTTGGCTCGCTGCGCCCCGGAGGCGCGGTGCTGACGGTGGTCCACGGTGCCCGCCGCCTCTACACGCTCGCTTGGGTGCTGGCGGTGGCGTCGATCGTGGTCGCACTGCTGGCTTTCTGGCTATCGGGCGACCGCCGCCGCACGGCCCGCCAGTTGGGGGTCGGGCTCGCCTTGGGCGGACTCATCATCGCGGCTCTGTATGCCATCGGCGGCGATGTCGCGGCGCGCCTCGCCGTGCCCGGCCGCTCGGGGGCCGTGACCGCGGTGTGGAGGGCCTTCGGGCACGGTCTCTTCGTGCAGGCGCTGGTGGCAGCGGGCGCGGGCGTGATCCTGGCGGCGGTCGCCGCGGCCGCGGAGCGGGCTCCAGGAAGTTCGCCGGCCGGCGAGCGGCTGACGGCCCCGGCTCGCGTCGGCCGCTCGCTGCTCGCGATCGCCGCCGGGTTGTTGATCGTGCTCGAGCCCGGGCCGGTCGTGACCATCGCGGTGTCGGCCGCGGGTCTGTTCCTGGTGTACATCGGGGTGCGGGGCGTCATCGGTGCCGTCGCGGCGTCTCGTGCAGCGCGGCCATCGGGCGGCCGCCGAGCCGCGCGGATCGTCTACCGGCTCGTCGCTCCGGCCATCGCGGTCGTGGCGGTGGCGGCAGCGGCCGCGATCGTCGTCACCGGCGGCGGAGACGAGGCCGCGGCGGTCTCTCCGGCGACCTGTAACGGATACGCCGCGCTGTGCAACCGGCCACTCAACGACGTCGCGTTCGCCGCCACCCACAACTCGATGGCGTCGGTCACGATCCCATCCTGGCTGTTCGGACAGCAGGACGGGACGATCCAGCAGCAGCTCGACTATGGGATCCGTGGCCTCTTGATCGACACGTACTACGGCTTCCCGGTCAAAGGGGGCGTACGTACCGATCTCTCGAGCCTGCCCAAGCGTCAGCTCGCGGCGCAGGAGATCGGTGAGCAGGCCGTCAAGGCGGCCGAGCGCCTTCGAGCGCGGATCGGAGACCAGAACCTCGGCCGGCGACAGATCTATCTCTGCCACGGGTTCTGTGAGCTCGGCGCGGTGACGCTCAGCTCAGCGTTGACCGATCTGCGCACGTACCTCGTCAACAATCCGGGAGCGGTGGTGATCGTCATAAACCAGGACGAAGGCGTCCCCCCCGCCGACATCGAGCGCGCGTTCGACCAGGCCGGCCTACTCGACCTGGTGTACCGCGGACCGTTCGACCGGTTTCCGACGCTCGGAGAGATGATCGACTCTGGCCAGCGGCTGGTGGTGATGGCCGAGAACGACGCCGGCGATATCTCCTGGTACCCCCTGGCCTACAGCAACTTGTTGCAGGAGACCCCGTTCACCTTCAAGCGCGCCACGGAGCTCACCGACGCCTCGCGGGTGGCCGAAAGCTGCCGCTCCAATCGAGGTCCGGCGTCCGCGCCTCTGTTCCTGATCAACAACTGGGTCGACACCTCTCCGGTCCCACGTGCGTCGGAAGCCGCCGTCGTCAACACGCAGTCAGCGCTCCTGCGGCGCGCCCAGAGGTGCCAGCGTATCCGCCACAGACTCCCGAACCTCGTCGCGGTCGACTTCTACAAACGGGGCGATGTGCTCGGGGTGGTGCGCGTGCTCAACGGCCTCTCGCCGTGAGGACCCGAGCTCAGCCGGCGAGCTGGTAGACGGCTGTGTTGACGTCGATCCCGCTGTGCAGGTTGATCGACAGGTAGTGGCGTCCGCGGTACCAGTACTGGCTGTCATCGAGAGTGATCGGTGCGGTGGTGAACGAGCCGTCGGGGTTGACGGTGACTTTGATGGGCGTGGGATCGCGGTCAAGGAAGACCTGTACGGTGGATGTCAGCACCCGGTAGTCGGCGACCCGCCCGGTCACGGTAAAGCTCGCGCTTGGCAGGTGGTTGACGCCGCAGGTCTGGCAGTCGTCCTGCGCCACCAGGTGCACGTCCCCGCCCGAGGTGTGCGCGACGGTGTCGTCGTCCAGGCCCAGCGGATGGGAGTTGTAGGTCACGCCCGCCCCGGTCCCCGGGTTGGTCAGGGTCACGTTGGCGACGCGCAGGCCGGCGAAGAACTGGCTGCTCGGATTCGCAAAGCTTGCCTCGAGCGTGCTGGTCGTGGTGAAGACCGAGTTCTCGTAAACCACGTCCTCGACTGGTGAGCGCGACTGCGTCGCATCGCCGTTGAACGGCGGGTACGTCGTGCTCAGCCCCGGGGCGCTGTCGACGTGATCCAGGTAGACGCCCTCGATCGTGGGGTTGAACACGTCGCCGTCGGGTTGGGCTGGACTCTCGCTGTAGTTGGTGTCGATGTTGACCAGACCGCGGATGGTCTGCTCGAGCGTGCTGTTGCGGACGTAGATGTCCTGGATCGCCCCGCCGCGGTAGGAGTTGGTCTTCAGCTTCAGCAGGTAGGCGAGGCCGTCGCCGTCCGCAACGTCGTCTTGCGCGAACACGCCCAGCACGCCTCCGGACATCTCGCTGCCCACCGAGAAGGCGGCCGACCCGCCGCCCGCAGGGTTCGTGAAGTGATCGTCCTCGATCACGATGTCCGCGCTGGGGGCGCGCAGTTCGCGGCCGTCGCGGTTACGGCCGGACTTGATCGCGATTCCATCATCGAGCACGGTGATGTCGTCGTCGCGGATCACCACGTCACGGCTCGACTCGGGATCGATGCCGTCGTCGGTGTGGTGCGCGGTGTCGGAGACGGTGGCGCCGGCCACCGTGACGTACTCGGAGCTCAGCGGATGGATCTGCCAGAACTGCGTGTTCACCAGGTGGATGCCTTCGACGAGGACGTTCGAGCTGTGGTTGAACTCGACGAACTGCGGCAGGAAAGTGCTCCGGTACGCGGTCGTGCCCGCCGGCGGCGGGGTGGCCCGGACCCCGGCGCACGGCCCCCAGTCGCGCTGCTGCGGCGGGCAGCCGGTCAGCGCGGGGATGCTGGCGGGCACATGGCCGTCGTCGGTGAAGATGCGCTGATCGACGGGCACCCCGGCGTCGTTCATCTGGCTCAGCACCTGCCAGGTGCCGGCGTTCGAGCTGGAGCCGGTGGGAAGCTGCCAGGGCGAGACGTTGTCCTGCGCGTCGAGCGTGCCGCCACCGGTCAACGCGATATTGGTCTGGTTGAGGGCATAGACGAGCGGCGAATAGTCGTAGAGGTCGACCCCCTGATAGCTGGTCAGGACGACCGGATAGAAGACGTTGCTGGGATTGCGGACGAACTTGATCGTCGCGCCGGTCTCGACCTTAAGGTCGACGTTGCTGAGCAGCGTGATCGCGCCCGAGTAGTAGGCGCCGTCGGGGTTGCGTGAGCCGCCGGCGGGGACCACGACGGTGCCACCACCGGCCCGGTGGCAGTCAGCGATAGCGGCGTTGATCGCATCGCCGTAGTACCAGACCGAGCGCTGGACGGCCGAGCCCTGGCCATCGGTGACCGTGTGCACCAGGCCGGCGTAACGTGGGGCGAGAATGTCGCACCGCCGCGGCGGGAAGCGCGGCGCGTGCGTGGCCACCGCCCTTACTGTGGCCTCGTAGGCGGGCTGATCCCAGGCCGGTCCGTGAGGCCACGGACCGGGAGTCGCGCTCGCGGCTCCAGCCACGGTGCCCGCGACGACGGCGCCCGCGACGACGACGCTCACCAGGGGACGCACAACTGCTGTTCGTACTCGCATATCCCGTCTCTCCCGACAGTCGGGTATACCCGTCCCTCGGAGCACATTAACAGAAACTGTCAGATCCGCTCAGGTCACCTTGCAGAGTCGCACAGAACAGACCGGTCGATTCGCGCACACCGAATCTGAACGGGGCGCGCCGGTGAGGAGGCTGACAACACCGTTTTCCAGGGCGCTGAAGCGAACGCTTGACGATGATCGGAGTTGGTGTATTGTGATCGAAAGTTGACGCGACCAGGGGCGTCGACGATCGAAAGAAGCAAACGACGTTCGAGGCGCGGAGTTGTTCGCGGGTATGTGCAACCCGTGCGCGCATCCACCGTGCGCCGCTGCACGTCTGGTGAGGTGAGGGAGGACAGGCGATGATCAGATTGGTTAGCGTGGCGACCGGCGTGTGTGCCGCGGTCCTGGCGCTCGCGGGTGCCGCGTCGGCGGCGGGGCGCCTGCACCACGACTCCCGTGGACGGGCAAGCGATACGGCCCTGGCCCCGACGCACCTCACCGTCGAAGACCAGACGGCCCCGCTCGCGGTGACCGGTACGCCCGAGTTCGGGTGGTACCCACAGGACCGAGCCGGAAACGAGTCCCAGACGGCGTACGACATCGTCGTCCGCAACGAGCTGACGGGGGCCCGGGTGTGGGACAGCGGCCGGGTCGCTTCGGACAAGTCGCAAGCGGTCAGCTACGGCGGCACCGGCCTCACCAACGGCGATGAGTACACGTGGACGGTGACGACGTGGAACCGCCAAGGCTCCCGGAGTCCCTCCGCGGCGGGCACCTTTGACATGGGGCTGTCGGACCCGGACTGGTCCGGGGCGCAATGGATCCGCCGCCCCACGACCGGCAATGACACGACGATCGATTACACCCTGGCGCGCCGGGAGATCCAGCTGACCGACACCGCCAGCCCGGTCACGCGCGCGCTGGTGTACATAGCTGCACCGATGCGCTGGCAGCTGCACGTCAATGGGCAGGTCATCGACACCCAGGACGACTATCAGACCGCGGGCGAGAACTACTACGACGTCGAGGACATCGCCTCCCAGGTGCGCGCCGCCGGGCGCGCCGGCGGACCGGATGCCGACCGGCTCGCCATCGGCGTGCTTTACGCCGACTTTGGCGTCGGCGAAGCGCATCCCTGGGGCCCACAGCCCTACCCGACGACGCTGAGCACCGATGCGGCGCCGGGAGCCACGTCGATCACCGTCAACGCTTCAAGCGCGAGCACGTGCACGAGCGCGCCGGCGAGCACCGCCGAGTTCTGCGGCGCCTCGTATGACTGGTACGTCGGCGAGACCCTTGGATTCGGCACGCCGGGGACGGCATCGTTCAACACCGACGCGGTCGCCGCCATCTCCGGCAATACCGTGGCCCTCGCGCACCCGCTGTCGGGCGCCCAGCCGGCCGGCACCGAGGTCACCTCCGAGAACGGTCCCTCGGGACTCCTCGTCAAGCTCGTCATCGACCACGCCGACGGGCGCTCGCAGACGGTCGTATCCGACGGCAGTTGGACTGTGACAAAGGACACCGGCGAGGACAACGCGGTCGCCAAGATGCGCAGCGCGCAGAACGCCGGCGACTACGTCGAGTACTACGACGCGCCGGGCGCCGACAAGCTCGGCGGGTGGGATCAGGCCGGATACCGCGAGACGACCGCCTGGCAGCCCGCGGTGGTCATGGGCGCGCACCCGCTGCCCAATCCGCCCGACTGCGGTGACTACTCCGAGCCCGAAGGTCACAACGTCGCACCTGGCTCGCCCGCTACCGCGACCGCCAACCCGGTGCTCTCCTCGCCCTGTGGGTTCACGCACCTGCAACCGCTGCAGGCACCGGTGACCTACAAGGTCATCCATCCGGCGTCGGTGCGCACCCTTGCGGACGGCACGACCGTCGCCGACTTCGGCTATGCGTTCGTCGGCGTGCCCGTCGTCCGCTTCCCCAACGCAACGGCGGCACAGACGGGGCAAGACGTCGATCTCCAGTCGAGCTACCGCCTGGGCGGAACGGTCACCACCGCCGCGGCGCCGTCCGGCGCGACCAGCATCACCGTCAATGACTCCTCTGCCTACCCGGACTTCGCCGGCACCGGGCCCGGCCTCGGGTTCCAGGTCGGCGATCCGATCACGGTGGACGCACCCGCCGACGGCTATGGCGCAGGGCACCCCGAGACCGACACGATCAGCTCGATCAACGGCGGTGTCATCGGACTGGCCAGGCCGCTGACGCGCGCGCATGCGACCGGCGTATGGATCCAGGACGCCCGCGTGGGGACCTCGCCCCTGGACACCCAGGTGACAGACCTCAGCTGGCACTACACCGAAAGCGGGACCCCGGGCGAGACCACCGGCTTCTACGTCCCGATGGGCTGGCGCTACGTCCAGATCAGCAACGCGACCGCCGCCAACGGCGGCCAGCCGCTGAACGCGCAGGACATCACCGCCGTGGAGCAGTACAACGCCGCCTCGCAGGTGGGCTCGAACGCGGGCGATCCCGGTGAGCGCAGCGGTGGTCCCGACAGCGTCGCCAACGTGACGGGCTACGCCGACACGGCGTCGCGGTGGGACCCGGCTTCGGTGTTCGCCTCCGGCCCCGGGTCCGACGTCGACGAGGCGGCCACGTTCGACAGCTCCAACGCCGAGCTCAATTCCGTGTTCTCACTCATGGAGCGCTCGGCGCAGTTCGCCGGCCAGCAGGCCTACGAGGACAGTCCCGACCGTCAGGAAGGCCAGTTCACCGGCGACGGCACCAACGAGTCCAAGGCCCAGATGGAGAACCTGGGCGAGCGGGCGCTCACGCGCGAGTTCATCGACAACCTCATCTACTCCCAACAGCGGTGGTGGATCCCCGGCTCGCCGGCTCAGGCGACGACGTGGGGCGAGGTGAACGCGATCTACCCAGACAACAACATCTCCAACGGCGGCAAGCGCGACATCCCGGACTACACCGAGATGTTCCCCGAGCTGGTGTGGGACTACTACCTGGCATCGGGTGACATCCAGACCCTCCGGGCCGCCTATCCGACGATGCAGAATGTCGAGCGGTACGTCGACGACAACATCTACTCGAGCGGCCAGGCATCCGGGCTGGTCTGCCAGCTGGCGAGCTTCTCGAACTCCACGGCCTACCAGTTCGGGATCATCGACTGGCCCGCGCCCGACCGGTACAACACCGTCGTCCTGAACTCCGGTGTGGACACGGTCGTCAACGAGCGCGCGGTGCTCGCCGACACAACGCTCGCCGACGCCGCGCGAGCGCTCGGGGACGCGAGCCAAGCGACTTCCTACGCTCAGCAAGCCGGCGCTCTGCGCTCGTCGATCAACGGCAAGCTGGCAGAGAGCGGCGGGCTTTACGCCGACGGGTACGCCGTCTCGGGCAGCGCCCAGGACGTCCCCGGCAACTGCTCGGCGACGAGCGGCGGATCGCTGATCGCCAACACCTCACAGCTCTCGCAGAGCTTCGCCGTCGTGGACGGCGTGGCTCCGCGCGCCGATTTCGGACGCCTCGGCGACTTCATCGCCTCCCAGGGCATGAAAGCCGGGCCGATGGACGTCGGACAGCTCGAAATGTCGCTCGTCGATACCAACCGCCCCGGCGCGCTGGTCACGCTGCTCACGAACACCGCGGGCGACGGCCCGGCCAAGATCCTGGCCGAGGGCGGTACCTCAATGTGGGAGCAGTGGGACCCCGGGTGCAGCGCGCCGTCGGGCCAGGCTGGGGACAACACCACCTACGACGACCAGGAGTGCAACAGCAGCGCCATCTCCCAGTCGGCCAGCGACAGCATGTCGCATGGGTGGGGGTCCGTCGGCGTCTACCCGATGACCCGCGGACTGCTCGGCGTCACCCCGACCGGCATCGGCGAGGACGGCGTCACGATCGCCCCACCGAACGCGGGCCTGAGAGCCGCACGCGGCACGGAGTGGACGCAGCACGGCCCGGTCTCGGTCGCCTGGCAGCGCAACCGCGGCTCATCCGGCGAGGTCAGCCTGCACGTGTCGGTGCCCGACAACATGACCGCGACGGTGATGCTGCCCGCCGGTGGCCGCGCGGGCGGCTACCGCGCGGACGGGCCGGGCGCTCCGCACTACGACGGCACCCACAACGGTCGCGCTGTCTACACGGTCGGCTCAGGCACGACGGTGTTCGTACCCACCGGTGGCCGGCGCGGACACGGCTGACCTTCCGCCGTCAGTGCGACCGGCCTAACCGTCCGTCCGGAGTCGCAGAGTGACTGTCCGTCGTCGATTTCGATGGTCGGCACCGCGGAGCGCTCCCACCCTCGTCACTCGCGAACGCAATCGGCGGTCGTTCGGTCAGGGACCCCCGTTGCCTCGCTCAAACAACCGTGGCGGGACGGTAGATCTCGCGTTCGCTACTCATCGGGTCAGACCGACGGACACAGGAATCCGACAAACGCGACACTCGGCACGCCTCCCGGATCGAGAGTGCCGAAAGTCGTGCTATAGCCGACTTCTCGCACGCTCGCCGGCTCACCGGCTCACCGGCTCACCGGCTCACCGGCTCACCGGCTCACCGGCTCCGAGTGTGCCGAAACTCGCCACCGGAAAAGGGGTCTCGTGGGGCGTGACCCCGATCGGGGGCCGGGAGAGGGTGCGGGACGCGGCGCGGCCGGTTGCCCGGGCTATGCGCGCCGACCGCCGAGCGCCGGACGCCGTTTGGCGGCGTCAGCGTGCGCGTCGTAGGAATGGATCCAGGCCAGATCGGAGTAGAGGTCCGCGAAGGAGGCGTCGCGGCGGGCGATCTGCGGACCGTCGGGGAGGTGCATCTCGTCGGCGGTGCGGCGTGAGAGCCACTGCACCGCGCGGGTGCGCTTGCGCCGGCGTCCGGTGTAGCGGTGTAGCGCGGGTGCGAGATCGCCCGCGGTTTCGACGTCGATCAGGCAGTCTGCGAGGACGATCGCGTCCTCGATCGTCTGGTTGGCGCCCTGCCCTTGATGGGGCACCATCGCGTGCGCGGCGTCTCCCATCAGAACCACGCGACCGGTGTGCCAGCGGTCCAGCGGCGCGAGATCATGCAACGCCCAGCGCGCGCCGACGTCCGTCGCGCCGACCATCTCTCCCACCGCGGGGTGCCAGCCGGCGAACGCATCGACGGCATCGCTCACCGCGCACTCCTCCATCCACGCCTCGTTCCGCCATTTTGGGACCCGGACGACCGCGAGGAAGTTGACCGTCCGGCCACCGTCGATCGCGTAGTGAAGCAGGTGACGTCCGGGCCCCGCCCAGAACTGAAGCGGCGTCGGATCGGGCAGCGAGGGCATCTCGTCGACTGGGACGAGGCCGCGGTAGCCGATGGTTCCGGAGAACCTGCCGCGGACCTCGCCGGCCACGTGTGGGCGGATCACCGAGTGGACGCCGTCGGCGCCGACGACCACGTCGGCGGACGCGCTGGCGCCGTCGGCGAAATGCACCTCACCCCCGCCGCGTCCTTCCTCGACGGCCACGCACCGCCGACCGACGTTCACTCCATCGCCCCCCAGGCGGTCGACGAGCGCTTGGAGGAGCGCGACGCGGTGGACGCCGTAGAAGGGCGCGCCGAACGTCGCCTCGTACGCGCCGCCGCGGCCGATCGGATGGTCGGCGATGATCTCGCCGGTGTCCCAGCGCCGGATGACGAGCGCGGACGGGACGACCGACACGGCCTCCACCTGTTCCCCGAGCCCGAGCCGTCGCAGCTCCCGCGTGCCGTTGCCCGATAGCGCGACCGCGGCACCGATCTCGCGTAGCTCCCCCGCCTGCTCGTAGAGCTCGAAGCTGATCCCGCGCTCGCGCAGCGCGAGCGCGAGCACCAGCCCGCCGATCCCGCCGCCGACAATGGCGACCCTGGGCCCCGGCATGGTCTATGCGATCGCCGGCGTGCGCGCAGGAGCCAGCGCGAAGTCGTAGGTGATCGCGTGGCCGCCGTCCCCGGTCCGCTCGGGATGCACGATCAGCTCGGGCTTGACCGCGCTGGCGACGTCGTTGTCGAGGTAGTCGCTGGTGTCGATAAACAGCTGAGTGACGAGCGGCTCGTATCCGTCGGCGCTGACGATCAGGTGGATGTGCGCCGGGCGCCATGGGCTCCAGTCCGCGGCGGCCGTCATCTTGCCGGTCGGCCCGTCGAGCGGGATCGTGTACGGGCCGGGGATGACGGTCGTGAACTCGTAGCCACCGTCGGCGTCGGTCCGGACCTGGCCTCGGAGGTTGCCCTCCGGCGGACCCGGCATGAAGCTCGCGTAGCGGCCCTCGGCGTCGGCTTGCCAGATGTCGAGGTTGGCGCCCCCGAGCGGATGGCCGTCCGCGTCGGTCACGCGGCCCGAAACCCGGGTCTCCTCGCCGGACTCGTCAGGCCGGTGCGGGAGCTCGAATGGAGCGTCGAGCAGCGGCGCGCCGGGGAGATGGAACGGGCCGAGGATCGTGCCCTGGGAGCCGTCGCGGTGGCCGAACGCCTGCTCCTCGACGACGTGCTCGATGTATACGTCGCCGAACAGCGGCCATTCGCCGGCCTCGCCGACGTCGATGAACCACTGCTTGGCGGTCTGGTACTCCTCGTAGGTGATGTCGTTCTCGACGATCGCCTCGTGGATTCGCCGCAGGATGTCGGTGATGAGTTGGTTGGCGCGATCAGGCATCGCTCTCTCCTCGGTCGGTTGCATTGGGATGGCGCGCCAGCGGTGTGACGCGAATGTTCAGATACGGGAACAGCGGCAGGCCGGACAGGAGCTCGTGCAGCTCGTCAACCGAGCTGACATCGAGCACGCTGACATTCGCGTAGCGGCCGGCGACGCGCCACAGATGCGGCCAGCGCCCGTCGCGCTGGAGCGCCTGTGAGTATTCGCGCTCGCGTGCCTTGAGCTCGTCGGCTTGGTCCGCCGGCATGTCGGGCGGCAGTCGGACTTCCATCTCGGCCATGAACAGCATCAGCGGTCCAGTCGGTAGCGGGTGAGTCGATCCTCGTCGATCTCGACGCCGAGGCCCGGCGTCCCGGGGACGGTCGCCCGGCCGGCGCGAATCTCCGGCGCGGTGACGACGAGATCGTCGGTCAGGTCGAGAAAGTTCGTGATCTCGGCCGGTTGGCCGGCGGTGGCGGCGAACGCGGCGGCGAACGCGATCGTCGCGCTCGTGCCGAGCGCCCCCTCGTACTGACTGCCCACGACGACCGGGACGTTGCGGGCCAGGCACAGATCGAGGATCCGGCGGGATTCGGTGAACCCGGTCCGCGCTGTCTTCACGCTCACCATTCGGACCGCGCCTTCGTCGAGCGCGCGGTCGACGTGCGAGAGACTGATGCAGCTCTCATCGC
Organism: uncultured Solirubrobacterales bacterium; assembly: GCA_963834625.1. Lineage (GTDB taxonomy): Bacteria > Actinomycetota > Thermoleophilia > Solirubrobacterales > Solirubrobacteraceae > Palsa-465. The sequence continues at coordinate 674,260 of CAWICM010000005.1, forward strand.
CCACCAGCGGCACCCGCCACCGGTCGGCGAGGCGCAGGCGGCCATCCGGATCCTCGATCGAGATCGGCTCCTCGATCGCCCGCACCCCGAGGTCGGCCAGCTCGTCGCCGGCTCGTGCCGCATCCTGGTAGCTCCAGCCTCGGTTCGCGTCGACGTACAGATCGGCGTCCGGCAGGGCGTCACGGATCGCGCGAACCGCGGCGACGTCGAGGGCCGGATCGCGCCCGACCTTGACCTTGAACGTCCGGACCCCGAGGCGATCGCTGACGGCGATGGCCTCGTCCGCCATCTCGGCCGGCTCGGCGAGCGACACCATGTGGGCGGCCGAAACGCTGTCGGCGAACCCGCCGAGCAACGTGTGGCAGGAACATCCGAGGATCTGCCCGACGAGGTCCCACACCGCGAGGTCAACGGCTCCACGCGCGACCTGATTTCCGGCCACCCGGCCGCAGCGCTCGGCGACGAGCTCGGTCCGCAGAGGGTCGAGACCCGCCAGCCCGTCGTTCAGCCGGCCGCTCACGATGTCGACGATCGAGGTCTGCGTCTCGCCGTAGGTGTACGGACGCGGCTGCGCCTCCGCCTGGCCCACCAGACCCGCATCCGTGTGCACGCGCACCAACACGTTGTCCGCGCTGTCCACGCGTCCCGAAGCGAACGTCGGCGCACGGCGGTACGGCAAGTCGAACGGAATCGCCTCCACCGCGGTGATCCGGAGCGTTCCCGTCAATCGCTCGACGGCCGCAAGCGTCGCCGGATCAGCACCTAATTGCATCTGCTCATTCTCCTCTCGCCTCGTGGCCCCGATTGAACGGAACCGGCTCAAAACCTAGGCCAGACCGATGCGCTATGCAACACAAATATGGTGTTGATTAACTACATGCTCGATATGAATCGGAGCGGCTGACAATGGAGCTCAGACACCTGCGCTATTTCGTCGCGGTCGCCGAGGAGCGTCACTTCGGCCGGGCTGCCGCTCGGCTCCACATCGCCCAGCCGCCCCTCTCGCAACAGATCCGCCGCTTCGAGGCCGAGCTCGGAGAGCCCCTCCTGTACCGGACCACCCGCAGCGTCGAGCTCTCGCCGGCCGGCGAGGTACTGCTCGAGCGAAGCCGTGAGATCCTCGCCGCGGTCGACGCCGCGATCGACGACGCCCGCCGGGCCGCACGGGGCGAGTACGGGCGCCTGGCGATCGGCTTCACCGGCTCCTCGACCTACGAGATGCTGCCCTCGCTCGCCGCCGCCCTGAGGCGGGAGCTGCCCGGCGTGGTCCTCGACCTCCGGGGCGAGCTGCTGACCCCGGCCCAGGTCGCACAGCTCGTCGATGGCACGCTCGACCTCGGACTCCTGCGACCCCCGGTCCACGACCGCGACCTCGACACCGAGGTGCTCCGGTCCGAGCCGCTCGTCGCCGTGCTCCCGGAATCCCATCCGCTCGCGGACTCAGACGCCGTCCCGCTCGAGCTCCTGGCCGCGGAACCGTTCGTGACCTATCCCTCGCACTTCCGGTCGGTGCTGCACGACGCCGTCGAGGATGCCTGCGCCAGGCACGGCTTCAAGCCCCTCGCCGCTCACGAGGTGGCCGAGACCGCGACCCTCGTGAGCTTCGTCGCGGCCGGGCTCGGCGTCTCCCTCGTCCCGGCGTCGGTACGCCACATGACCGTCCAAGGCGCGATCTACCGCCCCCTCGCCGACGACTCCACCAGGGTCGAGCTAGCCGCGGCCTGGCGACGCGACGACGATCGGCCGGTGCTCGCGCGCGCGCTCGATGTGATCCGCCGCGACCTCCGAGGCAACTAGGACCGAGCGGCACAAGTGGCTGCACGCCACGCGACTGATGGGTGCGATTCCGGGGAGGCTGCGCGAGACTCTCTCGAATGCGACCAAACCGAATTCATGCCAGCGACGATCCTGAGGTGGTGCGGCAACTGATCCGCGAGAACCCGTGGTGCACTCTCGTGAGCAACAACGCCGGCGAGCTAGTCGCCTCGCACTACCCGGTGCTCCTGGATGAGGAATCGCCCGAGTTGGCGATGCTGACCCACGTCGGCCGACCGGATGACCGGGTCCATGGATTCGGCGACCAGGAGATCATGCTGATCGTCCAGGGTCGCCATGGATACATCAGCCCGAGCTGGTACACGCCGGGGACAACGCCCGCGCCGACCTGGAACTTCAGCGTCGCGCACTGTTACGGGGTGCCGCAGATCCTCACCCCGGAGGAAAACCTGCGCGTGCTGACGCGCCTCGTGGAGCATTTCGAGCGCCACGTCGACCAGCCACAGTTCCTGGACGCCGAATGGGGCGCGCAGTTGGCCAAGGGAACCGTCGGGCTGCGAATCCCGATCGCGCGTTTCGTGTGCAAGATCAAGCTCAGCCACGACAAGAGCCTGGAGAACCAGCACCGCGTGATCGCTGCGCTACGCGCGCCGGGTCCCTACCACCATCCAGCTCTCGCAGAGGACATGCAGCGCTCGCTCGCCGAGTGACGACCGGCGAAGTCGCGTCGGCGGATCGACCGAAGCCTCTGCCGGCTGAGGCCACCGGGGCTGCACGGTGAGTCCCGGGCACCCCGATTTAAGCCCCAAAGACAGGGCGAGAGCCCGATGTGCGACCCCCTGCCTTAGATCCAGCATGTGCTCATCACGAACGCCGCCTAACGAAGCCGGCCCGAGCACAGAAAGGAACCGAAATGCTGCACGTCGAGCGTTGCGCGTAGGCCCTCCCACCGGCGATAAGCAGCCGTGAGTCCAGGCTGTTCCGCCGCGATCGAGGCCGAACGGCCCGTAAAGCCCGGCGCGCAACCCGCGCCGGGCTTTTTCGTGTTCTGGCATCATGATGCTGTGGCGGCGAGTCTGGTCAGCCCCGTCATGGTGGGGCGTCAGGGGGAGGTGCAGGCGCTCAGCGATGCCCTGGGCCGCGCGCTGAGCGGAGAGCAGGCCACGATCGTGGTGGGCGGCGAGGCGGGCGTCGGCAAGTCGCGGCTCGTGCAGGAGCTGGTCCGCGAGGCGCGCGCGGCCGGTGCGCGGGTTCTCGTCGGAAGCTGCATAGAGCTAGATGGTGGTGGGATCCCGTTCGCGCCGGTGGTGGAGATGATGCGAGACCTGGGCGCCGAGCTGCCCGCCGGAGAGCTCGACGCTGCACTTGGCCCGGCCCGCGCCGAGGTCGGCCGGCTCGTTCCCGAGCTCGACGAGAGCACGCCGGCAACGTCCGCCGACGATCGCGACCCGGCACGGTTGCTCGAGCTGATGCTCGGTGTGGTCGGCCGCCTGGCTGCCAGCGCGCCGCTGATGCTCGTGTTCGAGGACGTGCAGTGGGCCGACCGGGCGACCCTCGACCTGCTTCCGCTGCTGGTCGCGCGGGCCGTCGGCCGCAGGCTGCTGCTCGTGTTGACCGTGCGGTCCGACGAGCTGCATCGCGCTCATCCGTTCCGGCGCATGGCCGCGCGGTGGGAGCAGCAGCGCACTGTCCAGCGGATGGAGCTGCCGCGTCTCGACCCTCGCAGCATCGCCGCCCAGCTCGAGGCCATCCTCGGCCATCGCCCCGACGGTGAGCTCGTCGACGTGATCGCAGAACGCTCCGAGGGCATCCCGCTGTTCGTCGAGGAGCTGCTGGACGCCACGCGCGACGGGCGCCTCGATCCCGACTACCTCCCACCCTCGCTGCGCGATGTCCTGCTGGCCCGCGCCGAGTTCCTCTCGCCGAGCGCCCAGCACGTGCTCCGCGTGGTGTCGGCCACCGCCCGATGGGCCCCTGATCGCCTGCTGGGGCTCGTGGCCGGCCTGCCTGAGTCCGAGCTGCATCTGGCCCTTCGCGAGACAGTCGAGCATCAGTTGCTGGTCGTCGATGCATCGGGGCGCGGTTACGGCTTCCGCCATGCCCTGGCTCGCGCGGCGATCCACGATGACCTACTCCCCGGCGAGCGCGCGCGGCTTCACAAGGCCTATGCCGAGGCCCTCGAGGACAATGCCGAGTTGGCCGGCTCTGATCTGGATGCCAGCTCGATGCTCGCCCACCACTGGCTCGCGGCCCACAACATCCCCCGGGCGCTTCCGGCGTCGGTCCGGGCCGGGAAGGCTGCCGCCGCGGCCGGCGCGCCATCGGCCGCCCAGCGCCATTTCGAACGCGCCCTCGAACTGTGGCCGCAGGTGGCCGACGCCGAGCACCGCGCCGGAACCGACCATTCTCAGCTGCTCGAGGTGGCCGCTTCCGCAGCGGCCCGGGCCGGGGGGGTCGACCGGGCCCTGGCGCTCGTCGACGAGGCCCTGGCCGAGGTCGGCTCCACCGGGACCCTGGAACGCCGTGCAACGCTGCTCGTCCGCCGGGCCGAGCTGCTCGTCGATCTCGGCCGTGACAGCGAGGCTCTCGCCGTGTTCGAGCAGGCCGAGGCGCTGCTGCCGCGCGACCTTCCCAGCAAGGTCAGCGCCCAGGTCCTGGGTTCCTTTGCCCGCGCTCTGGTCCGCGTTGATCAGATCTCCCGGGCGGGTGAGTTGGCCCAGCGCGCCCTCGACGCGGCCGAGGCGGTCAACGCCACCGAGCAGAAGCTGGAGGCGCAGAATGTGCTGGCTCTCGCCATGGTCTACCGAGGCGACATCGAAGGAGGTCTGGCCCTGGCTGAGCAGGTCGCCCAGGAAGCCATCCGAGCCGGGCTGTCCTGGTTGGCCACGCGGGCCTTCATTTCGCTCTCCGACGCCCAGTTGATGCTCGGTCGCTACGACGAGGCGGTGCAGACCGCCGACCGCGGGACCGCGCTCGCCGAGCAGGCCGGGTTCAGCCGCACCATGGGCGCGTTCATGCGGAGTAACAAGGCCGAGGCGCTGCTGCGCTCCGGCCAGTGGGACGCCGTCATGGCAGCCGCAGCCGCGGGCGCCGAGGCACCCGGCGTGTTCGCGGGGACCCTCGTGCTCTTGCGCGCCGAACTGCTCGCCCTCAGCGGACGGCGTGACGAGGCGGAGAGAGATCTGCGGGAGGCCCGCCGGCACCTCCGCAACTCCACGGCCGCCCAGTTCACCCTGCCGCTGGCCGGTGTCGAGGCCGAACTCGCGCGCGCGGCCGGCGATCTAGCCGGGGCGCGTCAGATCGTCTCCGATGCACTGGGTCGCGAGGACCTCGGCGACGAGCCTCGCTATAAGTGGCCGCTCATGTCGCTCGGAGCCCGGGTCGAGGCCGAGCGCACACTCGCCGCCCGCGACGCCGGAGAACCCGCCACGGATGCCGAGCAGCGAATCGCCGAACTGGGCGATGGCGCCGACCTAACCCCCGCCACGACTCCGGCGGACTTCGGCCATCTCGCCCTTGTCCGCGCCGAGCACGCGCGCGTACGTCGCGAACACGAGACTGAGGCATGGGCGGATGCGATCACCGCGTGCCGAGCGATGAACGAGCCGCTGCCGCTGGCCTATGCGCTGCTGCGTCACGCCGAGACGCTCACCGGCCGTGGCCATACGGAGGAGGCGGCAGCGTCGGCACGGGAGGCCCTCGAGCTGGCGCAGATGATGGGCGCCGCCCCGCTGCTCGCAGAGATTCAGGCGCTGATGCGACGCGCTCGGTTGTCCGTGAATGGCCACGAGGACGTTGAGCCGGCCAAGACGCACGTGCCCGACGAGCTCGAGCGGTTCGGGTTGACCGCGCGGGAGGCGGAGGTGCTCCGCCTGGTCGCCGACGGGCTGTCCAATACCCAGATCGCAGAAGCGTTGGTCATCTCCCGCAAGACGGCCAGCGTCCACGTCTCCAACATCCTCGCGAAGCTGGGAGTGTCGACGCGGGTGGAGGCGGCCGCGCTCGCTCACCGGCGCGGCCTGGTCCGCGTGTCGGCCGATAGCTGAAGGGGGCGTCTTGCGGGTCCGGTCGCCAAGCCGGTCGAGGCCGGTGCGAGCCCGGTCAGCCTGGGATCGTGTAGGCGGAAGTGATTCCGCCGTCCAGGGGAAAGGCCGATGCCGTCACGTACCCGGCGTCGTCGCTGGCTAGGTAAGCCACGGTCGCGGCGAACTCCTCGGGGCGACCGAAGCGCCCCATCGGCATGTGCACGTTGCGCCGAGCGACCTTCTCCGGGTCATCGGCGAACAGCTCCCGCAGCGCGGGCGTGTCAACCGGGCCCATGCACAGCGCGTTGACGCGCACCCCCCGCTGAGCCAGGTGAACGCCGAGATCTCGCGAGAGCGCCAGCACCCCGGCTCGCGAGGCGCTGTAAGCCATCTGCGCCGTGGCGATCACCGTAGCCGCCCGGGGGGTCGTTCGCCAGCAGGTAAGGAATGCCGTGCTAAGAACACGCGGGTCAGATTCGCCGTCTGCACGCGGCTCCAGGTCTCAAGCGACATTCCAGGGCCGAACCGTCCTCGGGATCGTTGACACCGGCGTTGTTGAACAGGACATCGACTGGCCCAGCTCAGCACGAAGCGCCGATAAAGCTCGCGCACCCAGACTCGTCGGTTACATCGGCTCGCAAACAAAGCTCGCCCACCGCGGGCTCTACAGATCGACACCGACCCCGCCCTCCGCCGCCAGCCGCCCGCTGTCGCCGGCGCCACTCCCGCACCATGATCACGCAACCGCCCGGAGTGCCCCCTGGATCGCACGTGTCCATGTCGGTCTGGCGCTGACTTCACGCGCTCACGGCTGGAGTCATTGAGGGCTCCTTACCGCGCGCGTCGCGGCGCCGGCGACGCTGTCCCCGGAGGAGCGCGTACGCCATGGAAAATCAGCAGACGTCGATGTCCGGACAATACCCCGACCTCCGGTTCCCCACCGTCTCGGTGCGAAGCCGGCGGCGCATCGCCTGGATGTCCGGGAATGCTGCGCCCGTGGCCGCACCTGCGAGGTGACGGCCCGTCTCGGGTGAGCGCGTAGCGCAGGACCGCGACGCCGGCAGCGCTCCCCCCGCTGTCTTGGCCACGCGCTGCGCCGCCGACCGACAGCTGCGCCATGGGTGCTGAGGGTGGGCGCGGCTCAGCCGCAGCGCGACGGTCAGCCGAGGGACGCGACTGGCGCGGGCCCAGCCGCTTGGTGCTTGCGGCGGCTCGAACCGGCGCGCAGCGCGTACAGGAGCAGCAGGTCGAGGAACGCCCGGGTGGCGGCGCTCGTGCCCGGCAAATCGCGGTCCAGCTCGGCGCTCGGCCTTGGTCTCGGGTTCGGCCTCGGCGCGCTGGCGAACCTGATCGTTGTCGCCGTCGGCCCGCGTGAGACAGGCGTGGCCACCGCCATGAACACCGTGATGCGGACCCTGGGTGGCGCCTTCGGCGCCGCGATCGCCGCCGAATGCCTGGCCCGCGGCGGCTCGCTGGACGGAGACTTCGCGCTCGCCTTCGCACTCTGCGCAGTTGCCCTGGCGCTCGGCGTCGTCACGGTGCTCGCGATCCCCGCGAAGCGTCGGACGGCCAATCTGCGCCGTGGCGCGACCGTCGTGCCCTGTCCCAGGGTTGATCGACCGAAAGGCGGCAACGTCGCTCGGGCGGCGACACCCGTCGCCGCCCACCGTGCCGACGGCTGAGAGAATTTCCGAGGGCGCTGTCCCCCCTGGCGCCGCGACTTCGTCTCCAGGATGATCAACCATCCCCCAAAGGAGGCAGGTATGAAGTACGCGCTGCTGATCTATCCCAAGCCGGGCAGCCACGAGGCACTCACTGAGGACGAGTACAAGCCCGTGAACGCCGAGTACTGGGCGCTCCGCGAGGATTCGCGCTGCCTTGGCGGCGGCCACCTGCAGGGGGTCGAGACGGCGACCACGGTTCGCTACGGCGGCGATGAGAACCTGATCATCGACGGTCCTTACGCCGACACCAAAGAGGTGCTCGGCGGCTATTACGTATTCGACGCGTCCAACCTGGACGAGGCGCTGGAGTTGGCGCAGCGGATTCCGGCGGTGCGGCTCGGCGGCGCGGTCGAGGTCCGCCCGCTCGTCGAGGTGCCCGTGGAGACGGCGCACTGATCGAGCAGGTCTTCCGGCGCGAGTGGGGCCGCGTCCTGGCGTCCCTGGTCGGCTTCCTCGGCGACATGGATCTGGCCGAGGAGGCCGCCCAGGAGGCGTTTGCGATCGCGGCCGAACGGTGGCCCCGCGACGGGTCGCCGCGGAACCCGGTGGCCTGGCTGGTGGTCACCGCGCGCAACCGCGCGATCGACCGCGTGCGACGCGAGCGGACGCTCCAGGACAAGACGCGGCAGCTGGAGGCCGATCAGCCGGGCGCGACGATGGACGAGATTGATCCCGACGAAAGCACGATCCCGGACGAGCGCCTCGAGCTGATCTTCACGTGCTGCCATCCGGCCCTGGCCGTCGAGGCGCAGGTGGCCCTCACGCTGCGGGCCCTCGGAGGCCTCACCACCGAGGAGATCGGGCGCGCCTTCCTCGTCTCCGAGGAGACGATGAAGCGCCGGCTCACGCGAGCCAAGGCCAAGATCAAGGCGACGGCCATCCCGTTCGCGGTGCCGGCTGACCACCTGCTCCCGGACCGCTTGGCGGCCGTGCTGGCGGTCGTCTACCTGATCTTCAATCAGGGCTTCACCGATCGCGGCGATCTCGCCGCCGAGGCGATCCGGCTGGGCCGGGTGCTGGCCGAGTTGATGGCGGACGAGCCCGAGGTATATGGGCTGCTCGCCCTCATGTTGCTGCACGACTCACGCCGCGAGGCGCGTGTGGTCGACGGTCAGCTGGTCCCGCTGGCCGAGCAGGACCGCTCTCGCCACGACCTGGGGAAGGTCGAGGCCGGCCGCGCTGCTCTCGTGCGAGCGCTGGCCCTGCGACCAGCGGCCGGGCCGTATGCGATCCAGGCGGCGATCGCCTCGCTCCAGGCCGAGGAGGAAGTCGACTGGGACGAGGTGACGCTGCTCTACGAACGGCTCGAGCGGCTGACCGGCTCGCCGGTCGTGGCTCTGAACCGTGCAGTGGCCGTCGCCGAGGCGGGCGCGCCCGAGCGGGCGCTCGAGCTCGTTGACTCGCTCGAGCTCGGGGATTACCGCTACCTGCATTCGACACGGGCGGAGCTGCTGCGCCGCCTGGGTCGCGAGGAGGAGGCCCGGGCGGCGTTCGAGCGCGCGCTGCGGCTGGCCGCGACAGATCCGGAGCGCCGTTTCCTCGCCCGCCGGCTGGCTGGGCTCTGACGATGGGCACGAACCCGGTCTGTTTAGCGGCCCGGGCGTTGGCCCTACGGCACCAAGGACTGCTCGGTGCGAGCGCGCGGACGGCCCCGCCCAGTTGCGCGGGGCAGTCCGCACCAAGACCCGGCTCGGGCCTCCCTCTCGGAAGACCCCCGAGTCAGTCCAGGCTAAGCCGCCACGACCGCCGGCACGGGCATTCCCTCGGACAGGCTGCTGCCGCGCGCCTGGTGGAACACGCTCGCATCTCGCCTGAAGCCCTTTGCGATGAGATAGACGCCGAGCGAGAACTCCCAGGCGCCCTCGGGGAAAGTCAGGATGCCCGACGTTCCGGAGACTTGGTCATAGACCCCGAACAGCACGAGGATGGCCGTGACGAGCGCTAGGAAGCCGGCGGCCATCCCGAACTGGGCGAAGCGCCGCGGCACCAGTCCGGACCGCAGCATCATGTAGCCGAGCATGAGCCCGTTGCCGATCGCGGCGCAGAACGCGGGGCCGAGCAGGAACGTCGCATCGTGGACGGCGACCAGCGACCGGCCGCTCAGGATGAGCGACGCGTGGTCCGTGCCGGCGACACCAGCGAGGTCTTGGCGCAGCGTGACCACCGCGAGCAGGCTCACAACGCCGACCGCGATGAGGCAGGACTCGACGACCCGCACGGTGACATAGCCGAGCGCGAGGCCTTCGCTCCGGCGCCTGAGGACGGGATAGAGCGCGACCGCGGTGCCGATGCCGGCAACGAGGGTGATGATCTCGGCCAGCGCGCCCAGATACACGCGCGTGTCACCGCCGGCTCCAAGGATGAAGCTGTGGTCTTTGAGCACCGAGTGATACAGCGGCAGCGCCGCGATCGAGATGAACGTGACGATGAAGAAGATGCCCGCGATGCGCGCGCGCTTTCTCTCGTGGGCCTGCGTCGGTGGGTCGAGCGCTGCTGATGCGGACCCATTCCGTGAGGAGGTCGACCTGCCGGTGGTCATTACGCCTGTGTTGAACATCCCTTCCATCCTTTCGGTCGACGCTGATACTTACGTCGTAAGTTTGCGGTGAACGATGTTATATACTTACCTTGTAAGTTTGTCAAGGGCGCCGGGACACGATCTAGGCTTGCGGCGCCCCAAGGAGCGCTCTTGCCAGCGACGACGAAGACCAGGAAGCCCGGAAAACCCCGAACGCTCACCAGAGAGCGCGTGCTGCGAACGGCCGTCGCATTCGCGGACGAGCGCGGTCTCAAGGAGCTGACGATGCGCAACCTCGCCAAGGAGCTCGGCGTCGAGGCAATGTCGCTCTACAACCACGTCGCGAGCAAAGGGGACCTGCTCGACGGGATGATCGAACTGGTCTTCAGCGAGATCGAGCCCCCTGCCGCGGGCGGAGACTGGAAGGCCGAGATGCGCAAGCGCGCGGCCTCGACCCGCGCCGCCCTGCTGCGCCACCGGTGGGCGGTCGGCGAGATGGAGGGCCGCACCAGCCACGGGCCCTCGAACATGAAGGTCCACGACGCGATCCTCGGCTGCCTACGCGCGGCCGGCTTCTCGATCGAGATGACCGTTCACGCCATGTCGGCGCAGGACGCCTACATCTACGGGTTCGCCTTGCAGCAGACCGACATGTCCTCTCAGACGGCCGAGGACTTCGCGGCCGAAGCCCAGCGCCAGATGGTCGCGTACGCGGACGCGCTGGCCGACTACCCGCACCTCGTCGAAGTCGTAGGCGGCTATGTCGCGGAGGTCGGCTACGACTACGACCGCGAGTTCCTCTTCGGCTTGGACGTGATCCTCGACGGCCTCGAGCGGTTCCTCGAGGGGAGCTGACCGTCGCCGTGTTAAGTCCTACTTAGAGATGCTCGTCGCGGCCCAACCCCAGGCGCCCGGTGGTTGAATACGGTGAGTCAGTCGAACTTCGATCTGAACGGACCACCGTGAAGCTCAACGTCTCCCTTCGCAGCAACGTCATGGCCGCGGTCGTCGCCGGCGTGATCTACCTGATCATTTATCTCGCCACCGGCGGCGGCGTGGCGGGCGCAATCATCGGCGCGGTGATCTTGGCCGTGATCGTGTTCCTGATCGGGTTTGCCTTCAGCCGTCTGATCGCATCGCGGCTTCGCTGAGCCGCCGTTCGACCGGGCGTAGGCGAGCACCCTCCGGTCGGTGGAGGCAGTCGCCCAAATCTCCGCAAACGAGCAGTCATTGTGATCAGCCCCAAAGGACCTCCGGCCGCATTGGTCCGTCGGGAGAAGTCTGGGCGACAAAGCCTAGTCAGAGAAGCTGTTGCGCAAGGTCTACGCACCGGAAATTGGTTGTGATCGAGTCACAAACACCCTCGGGCGGCGAGCCGTCGCGGCCCGGACTTTGGCGCTGAAGGTACGTATATGTCAGGTTCATCGCCAAAGTCCGCGTCGCCGCTTCGGCTGGTTGTGCGTCACCAACAGTGGCGATTGTTCATGCGACAGCGTCAGAGGGTACGTTTCTCGACCAGCGCCGGTGCTTCGGCCGGGTGAACCAGGCTCGCCGACTGGCACTTGTGAACGCCTCACAATCGCCGTCGTTTGCGCGACAGCTCCGCGCGGAGCCGGGCGGCGACCAGCCCCGTAGTCACCCCCTGGGTCATCACCGCAGGCGACGCGGCCGGCCGGTTAGGGTCGGGGGGCACAGCCGCCCCTCTGTACCGTTAAGCGGGCCTCGCTCGTTTCGTCCGGAGCCGAGCGCCACGTCCAAGAACCGTCCGGAAATGAGGCCGAACTTGTCCGAACAAGCCGCCATTGACTCCTCTGCTCCGCCGTCCGGGACCGGATGCGTCGAGTGCATGTCCGAAGGTGGGTGGTGGCTCCATCTACGGCGCTGCGCCCAATGCGGGCACATCGGCTGTTGCGACTCCTCCCCCTCGCAGCACGCCAGCCACCACGCAGCCGATGCGGGCCACCCCCTGATCCGCAGCTTCGAACCTGGCGAGGACTGGTTCTGGAACTACCGCACCGAGGAGTTCTACGACGGGCCGCCGCTCGCCCCACCGGAGCATCATCCGCTCGACCAGCCTACGCCTGGACCCGCCGGGCGAGTGCCGGCGGACTGGCAGCGCCACCTTCATTGAGGCGCGCCTCGCAGAGAATGGAACCTCTCGGTGGGAGGATGGACACAACGGGGCGATGACTACCCAGCAACCAAGTCGAGCACGGCCAGCTCGATAGCCGCCCAACGCTCCTCTTGCGCCAGTCCCCGTTTCTCGATGCGTCGCAGCTCATCGGCGATGGTCCAGCCAGACAAGAAGCGATCGAACACGCGAGGATCGATGTAGGACGCGCGAGCGACGGCAGGCGTATTCCCCAACGCCTCGGACACTTCAATCGTGGCTTGCCGGATCGCTCGCTGGCGCGCTCGATCGCTGGCTGAGCCCTCTGTAGAGCTGGCCAACGCCACCCGGGACCAGCCGGCCCCCCGGCTTTGGCTACGTAGTCGAAGACCGCACGCCCCTTCTCAATTGAGACATTGGCCTTGGCGATCGTGGCAAGCCCGAGGTGTCCGTCCTCTTTCTCGTAGACCTCGCTGCCGATCCGGAACATTCCGACGTCAAGCAGTCGCACCGAGCAGGACAGCACTCGCTCCCGGTTCAGAACGTGTCCGGCCCGCATCGTGGCGAGCACGCGCTCACGCATCGTTGGCAAGGTGTGGGCGAAAGTGACCATGTGCTCGAATTTCGCGTGGGCCTGCTGCTGGTTCCACAGATCGTGGTAGCGGTATTGGCGACGGCCTGCCGCGTCCACGCCGGTCGCCTGTACGTGCCCGAGCGGGTCCGGACAGATCCATACGCCCCGCCACGCGGGCGGGATCGCCAGCGCCCGAATCCGAGCGAGAGCGGACGGGTCTGTCAACGGAGCTCCGTCGACGTCGAGGTACGCAAACCCGGCGCCGGCAGCGACCCGCGCAAATCCGGCAAGCGCCGAGCCGGACCGGTGAAGCCTGGGCGAGCGAGACGGGCTGGACGCCGACGGATCGCCCCAAACGCCAGCGGCCAACTCGCTCACGGCACGGCGGTCGACCGCCGCTTCGAGCGTGTAACTCCGGCGGTGGCGAGGGCGTTGTCGACGCAGGTCTCCACGACCGCTTGGGGCGAGATGGAGAACAGCTCGGGGATGCCGGGAGCAGCCTGGCGGAGCCCGACCCGTATGCGGGCGAGGTGCATCGTCCCGAGAGTTTGGGTCCAGAGGACGTTGGCGGCGTAGTCGGCGTTTTCGAGGCTGACGATGCCCTGGCGTTCCGCGTTGCGCAGGACGTTCGATACGTGGTTGATGCAGCGGACCATGCTCTGCCCGAGCCGCAGCCATACCGACTCGGAAAGGCTGTCCCGCAGTTCGTTGGCGGGCCGGCGCATGAGTGACAGCGCGCAATCCAGAAACGCGGGATAGCGCAAGCAGAAGCCGGCGTACGCGCGGGCCCATTGCTCTAGCTGGGCAGCGGGCGCGTCATCGAGCGCGATGGCCGCCGAGAGCGCGTCGTCGAGTTCGTCGAGATAGTTGGTGACGGTGAGGACGTAGAGCTCTTCTTTTGAGGAGAAGTGGCGGTAGATGAGCCCGCGGGCGAGTCCGACGGTCCGGGCTATCTCCTCAATCGGGGCGTCTTGCGCGCCGCGCTCGTCGAACAGGGCTCGGGTCGCTTGCACGAGTTCGCGCTCGCGGTTGCGGCGAAGCTTGATCGGCTCGGGCCCGGCCACGCGTGCATCGTAACGCCTTTGTTGGAACGACTGTTTGACAGTCGTTCTCACACGGGTAGCCTGCTGCGCACGACCGCATCACCGATCCGAGAGAAGAGAGATGAGTTACGAGTACGTCGATCAGATGATGGAAAAGAGCCGGCTCGGCGAGCTGCGCTCGCCGGTGTCTGAGACGCTGGAGATGAGCCTGGTGGAGTTCGGACGCGGCGAGGCGGTCTACGAGATGGCGGCTCGCGAGCAGCTCGGCAATCCCCTGGGGGTGATCCAGGGTGGAGTCGCCACCGCGCTGGCCGACGCGGCGATGGCCGCAGCGACCGCAACGATCCTGACCGATGAGGAGATCCAGCAGAGTGCGATCACAACGATCGACATCTTCGCCCGTTTCATCCGCCCGGTGAACGCCAAGGACATCGATCGTCTGCGGGCGGAGGCGAAGGTGGTGCGGGCCGGTGGACGCCTGGTGTGGGCGGAGGCCGATGTGCTCGCCGACGGCGAGGTGGTCGGTAAGTTCGCCTCGACGGGCATCCGCGTCTCCTTCGACCCCAAGGCATACGTCGCCGAGCGCGGTACGTCCGATGAGTGAGCCCGGGCCGGAGGTGATGGCCCGTTTCCTTGGGCCCGAGAATGTCGAGCGAGGACGGGATTATCTGCGGCAGCTCGATCCGGAGCTGCACCGCTACATCATGGAATTCGTTTACGGCGAGGTCTACGCCGGCGAGGTCCTGGATCCGAAGACCCGCGCTCTGTGCACCGTGGCGATGCTCGCCTGCCTCGATCAACAGCTCCAGCTCGGCGTTTACGTCCGCGCTTCGCGCCGGCAGGGCGCTTCGGAGCAGGAGATCCGGGAGGTTCTGCGCCAGGTCGCCGTCTACGCGGGGTTTCCGAGCGCGTGGAATGCATTGGCGACTATGAAGGCGGCGCTCGAGGACTTCGGCGAGCGTGAAGAGGAGTCGCAATGAGCTTCACACTCGAGCTCACGCCGGAACAGGAAGCCCTTCGCGCCAAGGCTCACGACTTCGCGCGCGACGTGATCCGGCCCGCCGCGCCCGAATACGACCGTGCTCAGGAGTTTCCCTGGCCCGTGCTCGAGCAGGCCGCTGAGGAGGGCCTCTATCAGTGGGAGCTCTACGCGCAACTGTCGATGGACCCCACCGGTCTGTCGCTGCCCATCCTGATGGAGGAGTTGTTCTGGGGCTGCGCGGGAATCGGGTTGTCAATCGTGATGCCGGCCCTCGCGCTCGCGGCGATCCGCCAGGCCGCGACCGATGAGCAGCTCGTGCGCTGGGCGCCGCAGTGCTTCGGCACGCCCGGTGATCTACGACTCGCCGCGCTCGCGGTCACCGAGCCGAGCGGCGGCAGCGACGTACGCTCGATCCAGACCCGCGCTCGCAGGGAGGGCGAGCAGTGGGTGATCGACGGCCACAAGGTGTTCATCGGCAACGGCGGCATCGCCGACGTCCACGTCGTGATTGCCACCGTCGACCCGGACGCGGGCCACCGCGGGCAGGGCGTGTTCATCGTCCCCAAGGGAACCCCCGGACTGCACATGCTGCGCAAGCTCGACAAGCTCGGCTGCCGCGCTTCGCACACCGGCGAGCTCGTGTTCGAGGACTGTCGCGTGCCCGCCGACCAGCTGCTCGGTGGCGAGGCGCGCCTCGCCGAGCGGATCGCCAAGGGCAAGGCGGCCGAGCAGGACGCGCCGCCGGGGACCCCCGTCGAGGAGGGCGGCGCGGCCGCCGCCGTCCAACGCCGAAGCTCGGCAGCCCTCGGGGCGTTCGAGCGCACCCGTCCGATGGTCGCGGCGCAGGCGATCGGGATCGCCCGCGCGGCACTCGAGTTCGCGCGCGACTACGCCGTCTCGCGCGAGGCCTTCGGCCAGCCGATCATCGAGAACCAGGGGGTCTCCTTCCCGCTGGCCGACATCGCCGCTGACATCGACGCCGCTCGATTGTTGACCTGGAGGGCCGCCTGGATGGCCGCGCAGCGCAAGCCATTTGAGCACGCCGAAGGATCCATGTCGAAGCTCAAAGCCTCGGAGGTCGCCGTACGAGCCTGCGAGCAGGCGATTCAGACGATGGGCGGCTGGGGCTACATCAAGGACTTCCCGGTCGAGAAGTGGTACCGCGACGCCAAGCTCTACACGATCTTCGAGGGCACCAGCGAAATCCAGCGGCTGGTCATCGGCCGTGCGCTGCGCGCCGACGCCAACACCGACCCACTCGACCAACGGATGGAAGCACCGCGCTGAACCGCGGCCGCTAGGAGCCGGGTTCGCTCTGACCGGCGTCGGGCTCTCGCTCGGTGGCCGACCCTCCTTCTGGGAGGGCGGGCTGTGGGGTGCCCGGTCCGACCTCGGCCTTGAGCTGTGCGAGCTCGTCGTCGACCGCGCTCTTCGCGCCGAGCTCATCGAGCTGGCGGTCGACGTCATCCTGCGGCGGACCCAGCGCGGTCAAGTCATCGAACGTGCCGGCTGCCTGCAGCTCCTCGACCGCCGACGCCCGCGCCTGCATCTGGTCGGTCTTGTCGATCGCGCGCTGCATCGCCATCCCCACGTCGGCCATCGAGTCGCCCACCCCGGTTGCCGCCTCGGAGATCTGCACCTGCGCCTCGGCCGCCGAGTACTGAGCCTTGATGACCTCCTTCTTGGAGCGGAACTGCTCGATCTTGGCTTGAAGCTGCTTCTCAGCGGCGGTCAGCTTCTCCTGTTGGGACTCGAGCTCTGAGATCTGTTGATCGAGCGAGCCTGTCTCCTGAGCGATCATCTGCTTGCGCTCGAGCGCCGCTCTCGCCAGGTCCTCCCTGCCCGCCGCCATCGCTTCCCGCGCCTGTCCGTCGAGCTTGGCGACCTGCTCGCCCAGCTGCTGCTCCTGCATCTGCAGCCGCTTCTTCGCCGTGACCACATCGGCGATGCCCTTCTTGACGTTCTGCAGATCCTCGAGCTGGCGCTCATAGGCGTAGTCCAGCGTCTCCGCGGGATCCTCGGCGTGATCGAGCAAATGCGAGATCTTCGCCTTGGTGAGGGTTGAGATGCGGCCGCCAAGTCCAGGCATCGGAGCCTCCTGTTAGTCGTTGATGTCGAGGACCGGCGTGATGGCCGGCAACTGCTGCCCATCCTCGGCATGCTCGTTGGGCACAACCGCGGTGCCGAGCGCGAAGAACTCGATTACGTGACTTCCCCAGCCGTGGTTGTTCTCGTGCAGCTTGACCTCCACGATCCCGAGAACCCCGTCACCGATCGCCTCGGCCTCCTTCTGCATCCGCTCCATCGCGAGCTCGCGCGCGTCATAGAGGGCCTGGGTGTACTGCTCAAGCTCGACGTTCTGACCCGTCTGGCGCATCGACTGCATCATCCCGCGGTGAGCGACGTGGTAGACGCAGTTGCCCATGACCAGACCTACCGGACGCTTGCCGGTCTGCAGCAGCGTCCAGAAAGCCTGTCCGGAAAGGTCGCTGGTAAATGGGCGCCCATTTGGCGCGCGATGGACCTTGCCGCCCTTGTGCTTGACCGCGGTGCCGATCGCGATGAACTCCGCCATGTCGGCGCCCCACTCATAGCGCCCGATGTCCAGGCGGACCCCGACGATCCCGTCGGCCCCGAGCTGATCGGCCTCCTCCTCCATGCGCGTCATGGCGAGCTCGCGCGCGGAGTACATCGCCTGGGTCAGGACGCCCATCTCCTGGCTCGCCTTCCAGCTCGACTGCTGAAAACCGATGTGGTAGATGCTCGACCCCACCACCAGCCCCACCGGCTCAAACCCTGCCTTCTCCACGCACAGGTACTCGTTCACGGACAGGTCAGACGTGAACAATCCGCGAGCGTTCATCTGCAGGCGCTCGCTGGCGTGCTCGGCGAGGCCTTCGGTACTCGTCGGATCGTATGTCGACATCAGAGATCTCCTGAACTAGGTCGTGGACTACACGCCAAGGTTGATTGAGAGGACCGGCACCCCGAGCGGAGCCGGATGAGGATCGTGCGCGCCGAGCCGGATCGCCGTGCCCAGTACGTGCATGGAGACGATGAAGAAGTGCTGCCGGTAGCCGTAGCCCTCGTACTCGTGGTGGTCGATGGTGTGCTCGAGCATCGAGATAACCATGTCGTTCGCACCCGCCTTGCTCGCCTGATTGCGCACCTCATCCATTGCGAGTTGGCGGGCGGCATACACGCCTTGCGTGATCTCGGTCAGCTCCTGGTTGCCCCACCACGAGCTCATCATCTGATTGGCCCCCGCGCTGAGCGCCACCGCCACCACCGCGGTATGGCCGATGACGCCCAACGTCTCGGCTCCGATACGGCGCAGCTTGTCAACGTCCTGTCCGGACAGCGCGCACATCCGCGGCCCGGAACTGCCGCGACGCACGAGCGTCGTTTCTCGCACCGCGGTGCCGAACACGACGAGCTCAACATTGCCCGGATCGCCCAAGAAGCTGTTGGCCGACATCTCGATGCCGATCACCGCGTCGGCGCCCGCAAATTGCGCCTCCTGACGCAAGCGGTCGAATGCGCGCTCGCGCGAGAGGTTCCAGGGCATCGCGAAGGACGGCATCTCCTGGATTCCTCCTCCGTAGGAAGACCATCCGTAGTTCTGCCAGCCGTGCTGAACAACCGACGAGCCCATGATCTGCGCGATCGGCGTCAAACCGGACGCTTGCGCGATCGCATACTCGTTGACACTCAGGTCGCTGCTGAACACCGGCGAGCTCGCCGCCGCGACCCTCTTCAGACGCTCCTCGGCTCCAAGCGGGATTCCTCCTCGCCGGATGCGCTCGAGATCGACCGCGGCCGCTTCACGCTCACCTTCACTGAGCGGTGCCGTCCGTTTCCCAAAGAATGGCAAAGCCATTCGACTCTGGCACATCTGCACCGCGATGCAAAACGAAGACTCGAGCAGCCGCGTCGGCTGGTCACTCAGACCAGCCGGGTCGCACGAGCCCGGACTCATAGGCGATCACGACGAGCTGGGCGCGGTCCCGGGCGCCGAGCTTGATCATCGCCCGGCTCACGTGCGTCTTTGCCGTGGCGGAGCTCACGACGAGGCGCTCGGCGATCTGCTCGTTCGATAGGCCCGCTGCGGCGAGCGCCATCACCTCGCGCTCGCGGTCGGTCAACTCCTCGAGCGCGGCTGAATGGGGCGGCTCCTTGGCGCGCGCGGCGAACTCGCCGATCAGCCGTCGGGTGACCGACGGCGACAGCAGCGCCTCGCCGGCGGCCACTACCCGCACCGCCTCGATCAGGTCGCTCGGCTTGGTGTCCTTGACCAGGAAGCCGGCTGCTCCGGCGCGGATCGCATCGAACACGTACTCGTCCAGCTCGAACGTGGTCAGGATCACGATCCGGACACCGGCGAGCGTCGGGTCCGCGGCGATCTCGCGCGTGGCGGCGATTCCGTCGAGGGTCGGCATGCGGATGTCCATCAACACGACGTCGGGCCTGAGCGCACGCGCCAGGTCGACCGCCTCGCGCCCGTCCGCCGCTTCGCCGACGACGTCGATCCCGTCCTGCGCGTCCAGGAGAGCGCGGAACCCGGCGCGCACCAGCGCTTGGTCGTCGGCCAGAAGCGCGCGGATCACGGCGATCACCTGCCCGGCAGCGGGATCCGCGCGCTAACGCGGAACCCGCCGCCGGATCGGGGGCCGGCGTCGAACGTGCCGCCGAGGGCGACCGCGCGCTCGCGCATACCAGGGATGCCGTTGCCACCGCCGTCGCCATCCGGCGCCGGCACCTCGCCGCGACCGCCGGAGGCGCCCGGGCCATGTCCGTCGTCCTCCACCTGCACGGTCAGCTCATCGGGGCCATAGGTCAGCTCCACCGTTGCGGCGCTGGCCCCGGCGTGGCGGACGACGTTAGTCAGCGCCTCCTGCACGATCCGGAACGCTGCCAGATCGATGCTCGCCGGGAGTGGCCGGCGCTCGCCGCGCACCTCGAGCGTGACCCCGACGCCGGTCGCGGTGGTGCGGGTCACGAGGTCGTCAAGGCGGTCCAGACCCGCCGTCGGCGCCCGGGGCGCCTGCTCGCCGGTGCCGCGGAGCACCCCGAGCACCGAGCGGACCTCCCGTAGCGCGTCGGCGCTCGCCTCGTTGATCGCCGTCAGCGCGATCCGCGCCTGCTCGGGCTTCTCGTCCATCAGGTGCAGGGCAACGCCGGACTGGACGTTGATCAGCGAGATGTTGTGCGCCAGCACGTCGTGGAGCTCCTGGGCGATGCGCAGCCGCTCCTCGTCGGCCTTGCGGGCCGCCTGGAGCTCGCGTGCCCGCTTGACCTCCGCGAAGCGCTCCCGGCGGCTGCGCACCCCTTCGGCGCCGGCCAGTGCCACGAGCAGCCAGGCGGCGATCGCTAGCGCCGCCAGCACCTTCGGCCCGCCGGAGTGCCCAAGCGCCCACGGCAACCCGAGAAACACCAGCCAACCGGCTCCGACCGCGGCCCACGCGAGCACCCGCTCCCCGGCGAACAGCGCCGAGACAATCGCGATGCCGAGGGACAGGAAGTTCGGGCCGAGCGGATAGCCGCGCGCGGCGTAGGCCACCGTGACGGCGAATACGAACGCGAGCACCTCGCGCACGTAGCGCCGTCGCAGGACGAGCGCAAGGGGACCGAGCGCGAGCAGCGCATAGGCGCCGGCGTCAAGCTCCGTCGCAGGGCGGCACGCGGACACCCACCAGCAGCCGTGCGCGTGCGACACGTGATGCGCCGCACCCGCCGTGGCGGCGATCTGGACCACCCCGCACATCGCCGCAAGGCGGACGTCTCTGCGGCGGATCCAGGCCGACGGGGTCACAGCCGCACGATAGCCCCGCCCGCGGGGGTCGTCATCGGCTCCCGGGCGCAGCCGCGAATACGCCGGCGGGAGTACACGGTGCTGCTCCGGTCAGCCACCGGGAGCAGCCCAGAAGCCGCCCCTCGCCCGACGACAAATCGCCTGCCGGAGAGCATGCTTCTCCATGCAGCACGCGACCGAACCACACAGACCGAAGGAGCAGCGATGTACGGGTACGACACGATCAGCCAGATGATGCGGAACCCCAACCTGCGCGCGAGCGACGCCGACCGCGACGCGACCGCCGACCGGCTGCGCCAGCACCACACCGACGGCCGGCTGGACCAGGATGAATTCCAGGAGCGCCTGGAAAGGTGCTTCGCCGCGAAGACCGTGGGCGAGCTGGTCGAACTCACGCGCGACCTGCCGGACGATTCGCCGCGCCACCGAGCGGTCGGCCGCACCGGATTCGGCCTGTTTGGCTGCCTGCGCATGATCCCGATCGTCCCGATCATCCTGGCGATCATCGCCATTCACCTGATCGTCGGTGTCCTCAGCGGCCTGTGGATCCTCATCCCGCTGTTCTTCCTGGCCCGCCTGATGATCTTCCGCGGCGGATTCCGCGGCTGGAGCGGTCGCCGCGGAGCCGCGCTGTAGCGCGCGGCGGATCGGACGGGGCGGGATGGTCGCGGTGACCGTACCCGCGCCGCGGCCCGGAGCCCCGACCGCTCGCACCACGCCCGGGAGCAGGCGGCAGCGCCGCCGCCAGCGCCCCGGGCGTGGTCGCCTAGCCGCCGCTCGAGCGGGGCGCGCCGCGCCACTTCCGGCCTGGCCGTAGTCCAGCAGGCCCAGCACCGCGCCGCGAATACCTTCGCCACCTCTCATAGAAGAACCGCCCCGCGCTGGTGCGGAGGGCGGTTCGAGTTCTTGTTCGGCTCAATGGGCTGTCGCGAGCAGCGACAGCGTGCCGTCGATGTAGTTGAAAACGTACATCGTGTCGAGTTTCGGATCCAGCGATGCGGAATCGGGTCCGCTGCCGACGACGACCTGCCGCGGCACCTTTTGGCAGCCGGCCAGATTGGTCGCGTTACAGGAGGCGGTGTCGATCGGGCGATTCGCTCGCGTCGCCGAAGTCGTTCACGTAGAGCGTGTTGGTGGTGGGATCGAGTGCCGCCCCGAGGGGGGATCTGCCTACCGGGGCCGTTGGGGGGATCTGGCCGGTGCAGTCGCTCGTGACATCGCCGTTGCAGTGCCTGGTATCGATCATCGAGACCAAGCCGGCGCTGTCGCCATTGGCGTTGTCGGGCACGTACAGGGTGTGGTGGGCCAGATCGACGACCGCTGCCGTGGGACCCTCGCCGACGGTCAAGGTGGGCGGGGTCTGGGTCGTGCACTGCCTGGCATCGCCGGCCCGGCAGTGCCGCGTGTCGAGCACCCCCACGTATCCCGTCGCCCCCAAATCGAAGTTGGGATCAACGTCGAAATACAGCGTGTCCGGCGCGACCGCCGGACTACCGCTCTCCGCGTGCATGAGCTCACCGTTGCATTGCAGCTCGCCGCGGCTATGACCTCTAGCTGGGTGGGACCGGGACCTCCTTCGGCACGTATAGCGTGTCGGTGCTCGGATCGATCGCGACGCTATCCGGCGTGCTCGAAGGCGTCACGATCGGCAGCCGCCGGGTCGGGCATCTCGATTCCTCGCCCGCGTTGCACTCGCGGGTATTGAGCATGTCGATGACGAAGGGACCGCCGAAGTTCGGCCCATAGTCGATCAAGTACGCGGTGTGGTCGGCAGTGTCGACCGCCACACTCGATAGCGCGGCCGGCGCGGCTACCGTCACCGCCGGCGCCGGAGCGGGACGGCAACCGGCGAGGTGCGTTCTCGTGCATGCCCGATCATCGATCACAGCCATGGCGCCGTCGGCCGCGCGAGGCGGGTTCTTCGTCCCTGCCGGACGGAGATACCTGTGCGGCGACGGATGCAGGTCTGAGCGGCGGCTACAGACTCGTGACGTCCTGCTGGTCTCCGCCTTTACGAATCACAATGGCGCGGTGGGCTGCATTCCTAGTGACTCCTCGGAGGCTCTCCTCGCCAGCAATATGAGGCCTCTGCAGCGACCCTCGTGTGCCCGATGTGCGAGCTGCTTGAGGTGTCGGAGGTCGCGATGCTTGGCGCGGTGCAAGCGGCCGCGGTCGGACCGTGAGTTCTCGGACGCGTGGCTGACTGAGCAAATTCGCTTGATCCACAAGTGGAGCGGTCGATACGGCAGGCCCAAGAGCACGCGATACGGGTTACGGACGTTGGCCACTACGTGACGACAACCGCTACGGTCGGCGTTCCGACGTTCCAGCGTAGAGTCCTTGGCGCTGGCGGTACGCTCTCCGAAGCGACGTCGAAGATTGGAGTCTGTAGATGCGAGCAGCCACACGTTGTGCCGCGGTAGCTGTTGTTCTCGGATCCACGATCATGGCTGCTGCGGCTTTTGCAGCCTCGCCGACGAATGTCCGACGCTGCGGTTACGCCCACAGCAAGAACTGGGGTCGGGTCGCGGTCTATCCGTGGCACATGTCGTGCGGCGCGGCCCGCCGAACGCTCACAAAATCCGAGTCCAGGCATGCCCCGATCATCAACTTCACGGCCGACGGCGCAGACACGTTCGACGGGGCCGCCGTGAAGATCGCCGGCAAGTGGTGGGTGTGCGGCGGACGGATGGGGTATTACTTCTGCGGCTATCCGTACCGGCCTGCAACGGCGCCTGGCGTAGGCGGCGGCACAACGTACAAGGGACCGTTCACGAAGGAGTTCGTCGACGAGGCGTGCGCGGACGGCTCCTTTCTCTGTAAGAGCCATGCTCAGACCGTCCAGCCGCCGCGCTCCTACGGTTAATTACAGCTAGGCGGCGGACCCCCCCAATCGTCGTGCGATCAGAGGCGAGCCCGGCGGCTGGCTTCCGTTGCCCGCGCCGGTTGTCCGGTGGCGACAGCAGGTCTGCTGCCGAAATCGAGCCCGCACCTCGTGGTGCGAGATTCGTAGTTGTTGTCGCTGGGTTGTCTGAGTCTGAACTATCCCGCCACAGAGGTCGGCTTCGTCGCCGTCATCAGGCGCTGGGTGGAGAGCGGATGCTCGGCTAGATCGACCAAGCCGGCTGCGTGAAGAATCTCCACCAGCTCGCTGCTGGTCATCGCGCTACCGCCGGCCAGGCAAGCCGAGTGAACGGCGCGGGCATGCGCGAACTCAGATGCTTGGGCCGGGATCGCGACGGGCAAGATCATCGCTCCGCCTGGTTTCAGCGCACGGAAGACGTTGTGAATGCCATCCAGGAACGCCGGTCGAGGAATGAACGGTTGCGGGACCCACGCCAAGTCGTACCGGTCCTGATCACGTAGGTCCGCGACGGACTGCAGTCGTAACTCGATGCTCTCCGAGACTCCACGCTGCGCAACTTCGGCCTTCGCAAGGTCGAGCACGTCCGGCAACACGTCCAGCCCAACAGCACGTGTCCCCGGGAAACGCTCAACGAGCCTGATCGAAATCTCCCCAACGCCAACACCGACGTCCAGGAAAGACCCGCGTCCTGCCGCAAACGTGGCCGCGATCGCTGGCAGTTGCGGCAGCAGCAGATCAGCGATGACGTCGGCCCCACGACCGCTCGCCCGTCCGAACGAGAGAATCGTCTCGTGATCCTCGCTGGCCCACACCATGTTCTGGTCAGTAGCGTGTTGAAGCGCCCGGCGTAACAGATACTGCGCCCAGTTCGCGAGGGCCTGCGGGTTGCTGTACATCGGGTCCTCGACGGCCAACTGGAACGTATCGTCCCTGACCCGCCTGATGGCGCCCGCCGAAACAAGGAACTGCGCGTCGACGACGTCGATGTCTTCGGACAGCGGCTGTCCGTCGAGGATGCGCTGCCAAGCGCCCGTCGACCCCATCCGCGAGAACGCGGCCAGAACCATCGGGTGCTCGAGCGCCGACACAAGTACCCCGGCGTTGCCAGCGGCCGAAACCTGATTGTTGTCGGATCCCCCGGCCATCACCCGCTCCTCGCGACACAGCCACCCACCGGACCTACTCGCGCCTAAGCCTACTGCGCACGCTCGGTAACTGCTGCCGGTGCACGCACCGCAAAGCAGAAGCGTTGCAGCCAGGGGCGTCCTGCCCGCTCCTCCGGCACGAGCAGCTCGTGCTACGTCTAATGCGATAGCGAGACCGGGGGATGGCTCGCTGACGAGAGCGATCGCCGGCACTCCAGGTAGGCGGCCATGCCCTGCTTCGCCGTGCTCGACGGCGTCGCGGACGTCGGCCTCTTCTCGGGAAAGCGACCTCGGCTGACAGCCGAGACGATCCGACCTGGCATGTGCACCGACGACACCGCCCGCGAACTGCGCGCGATGCTCGCCGAGGTCGAGGTCGAGGTCGAGGTCGAGGCCGAGGTCGAGGGCAAGGCACGCATCCTCCGTCGCAAACCCGATCGTGCGACGGGGGCTCACCAGCGGGATGCCAAAGCGGTGGTGCGGGACGAGCCTGATTCACACCCCTCGCCAAAATGCCATCGCTTTCCGGCTTCTATGTGACGGCAGGGCGCAGTGTGTTCTTCGTCTTGGGGGTGCGCTAGCCAGGGTCGGGCTGATCTTGCTCCTCTGTTGGACGACGACCTGCAGGTGCGTGTTGCTGTGCTGGCCAGCTCCTGAGCACGACAGCTGGCCGCGAGGTATACCCCGCGGCCAGCCAGCGTCGATGCTCCACTCAGCTCACACCAAGCTCAGCAACGACCACAGGTTGACGGACGCGCCGGTCTGCTTGTACTGCGTCCCGTTGTGGGTCATCGCGATCCGCAGCCAGACCGTTCCGTCCACGTGACTCCACGGCTCGATCGGGTCGGTGACCTGAACGCCGACGTTGACCCACATCGACTCCTCGCCATCGTTGGTGTGAGGAATGAAGTAGCAGCCGCCGCTGACGCTCGTGATCGACACGAACGGGCTCGCCCACCCAGCGATGCTGGTTGACAGCTGCGGTCCGCCCGGGCACGAGCCGCTCGTGCCGCTGTTGCCCGTGCCGGTGACGCAGAGCTTTCCGTACATCGTCGCCGAGAACGGTGCGCTGCTGTAGCCGACGCCCACGGGCAGGCAGTTGTTGCTCGATGCATTTGCCACAGCCGTCTTGCCGGTGGTCGCGAGCGCAGGTGTGCTCATCGCCGCGGTGCCGGCGATCGCGGCGACCGTCGCGAGCGAGACCGCGGCGAGCCGCGGGCGCAACCGGCCGCGGACTCGCGGCTTCGAAGCGTTGATGGTGATCATTGCGTAGCCCCCCTTAGGTGTTGGTCGGTGCCCGTAAGCACTAGTTCCTGTGCTCACGGCAGGCAGGCTATGGTCGGTGCCCTGCGCTTACTAGACCCCGAGGGTGTGAACCCGCGACACCCTCGTCACAGGTCGTGCTCGCTAACCACGCCCGTGTGGAGCGCGTGCTCAATCAGGCGCACGCGCTTCTCGCTTTGCGGCAGCCCGTCCAGCCCGGATCTCGCGTAGAGCGCCTTTAGGTGGCTCTTCACCGCCTCCAGACTCAGGCACAGCTCATCCGCGATCTCCTGGTTCGTCGCGGGGCGGGCGAACGACGGTCGATCCTTATACGGCCGGCAGAGCGAGACCAACACACGTCGCTGGGCGGGCGAGATCAGGAACAGCGGGATGTCATTCGTCTCCAGCACGGCGGTACTCGCGCTGCGCAACTCAGGGTTGCGGTAGCGCACGGTGGTCCGGCCGAACCGAAGCTCGTGCCCATCGCGTAGGGCGCGATGACCGTGCACCCGCTCGTTCCCGACGAACGAGCCGTTCCGTGAAAAGCCGTCGTCGTGAAGGAACCAGATCCCGTTCGTGCACTCGAGCCGGGCGTGGAGACTCGAAACGAGCGGGTCCCAGCTGATGCACAGGTCGCTCGACGGGTGCCTCCCGATGATGACCGGTCGCTCCGAGAGTTCGAGCGTGAGCACCAACTGCCGCTGTTCACCGTCGCGGAAGACAAGGAACGGCCTCCCAGCGCGCTCGGCATCGAGCACATCCTTTAAATCGCGCGGAGACTTCTGCGACCTGGATCGGTTCACCACGGCTGATTCTCGCACCCGCCAGGCACGCGAGGGACAGTTCGTCGCAGCCTCGATGCGGACAGCGATCTCGGGCCAGATTGCGCGGCCGAGCCGCGCGCTCAGCACGGCAGTCGATCCGGACCCTTCCACCCGGCAATGCGAGAGTTCCGGTGCTCTGTGCCGCTCGTGAAACAACACATGAGCCCCCACATCAACGCGCGGGGCATGCCTCGCGCTCCTCGGCCCTTGCGCGGCTGCTGAAACGAGCTCAATGTCACCGACGCGGCGGACAACTATGAGCCGTCATGCGGCCGGGGTGATGAAGACATCGCTGACAGCCCAGGCTCCGCTGACTGGCACCGATACCCGTGCGGGGCCTGTGAACGACGATCGAGCTAAGAACCGGGCGAGACGCCACACTCGGGCTGGAGCTTCGCCATCAACGGATACCAAGCGCCGAGACGCAGGACGGCATGGCGCAGTCGACCGGATCCCACCGAGTGCGGCCAAGGCTCAGCACGAGTGCTCATAGATCAAGCTTTATGGGCCTCGGCCGGCTCTGCCTAGACAATCAGCGCGGCGCGGTCACGCCGTCAGAGTGGCCGGTTGGCGCGACATAGGAGAACTCTCTCTGGGGCGCCCGCTCGAGTGCGCCATCAGACCATCAGAGCCGACAGTCGGCCGCCGCACCAAGAGGTGCGACGGCCAGCCGCAGGTAGTCAAGTCGGATGAGGTGGTGTAACGCTGGGAGCTCGTCGACGTTGACGTTCGCTTCTCAGGCGGGGTTGAGCTCTGTCACCTCCTCGTGATGTTGTTCTTCGAGCGAGAGTTCCTCGAGACCGCCCGGCGGAGAGGATCAGGGCCATGGACTCGGCTGAGAGGTAGCGGCGCTGGACGAGCCATTCGTCGTTCTGCTCGGAGAGCAGAGCGCCGGCGAGGCGGATGACGGCGGCGTCGTTGGGGAAGATCCCGACGACGTCGGTGCGGCGGCCGATCTCCTTGTTGACGCGCTCGAGCGGATTGGTGGACCGGAGCTTGGTCCAGTGCTCGGGCGGGAACAGGTAGAAGGCGATCAGGTCTTCCTCGGCGTCCTCGAGCAGCCGGCAGACCTTGGGGGCGATCGGCTCGAGCCGCGCGATCACGTGCCCGATCCGCTCGCGCGCCTGGTCGCGATCCTCGGCGTTGAAGACCTCGCGCAGCGCGGCGGCGACGAGGCCGCGGTGGTCGCGGCGGCAGTGGTAGAGCATGTCTCTGACGAAGTGCACGGTGCAGCGCTGCCACGGGCAGGCCAGCACCCGCGCGATCGCCGTCTTCAGCCCTTCGTGGTCGTCGGAGACCGCCAGCCTGACGCCGGCCAGGCCGCGCTTTCGAGAGGCGCGGAGGAACTCGACCCAGAACGCGCCGGACTCGACCTCGCCGATATCGAGGCCGATCACCTCTCGGACGCCGGTCTCGTGCACCGCGTAGGCGATCACCAGCGCCTTGGACACCACCCGCCCGTGGTCGCGGACCTTGACCTGTTTGGCGTCCAACCACAGGTACGGGTAGGCGCCCTCCAGCGGCCGCTGCCGGAACGCCTCGACCTGCTCATCCAGCGCCCGGCACAGCGCACTGACGCGGTCCTTGGTCATCCCCTCGATCCCCAGCTGCTCGACCAGCCGGTCGACCTTCCGAGTCGAGACGCCATTGACATACGCCTCGAGCACGACCGCGACGATCGCCTGCTCCGAGCGCCGCCGCGGCTCCAGAAACCCCGGGAAGTAGCTGCCATGACGCTTGCGCGGGATCAGCAGCTCGATCTCACCGACCCGCGTCTCCCACGGCCGCGGCCGGTAGCCATTGCGATGCGTCACCCGCACGTCCGGGGCGACCTCGCCGAGCTCCGCGCCGACCTCGGCCGAGATCTCGGCCTCCATCAACTCCCGGGCGACCAGCGCGACCGCCTCCCTGACGAAATCCTCAAGGCGCCCATCACGAACCTGCGCGACGACATCAGCAGCAGTCATCCTCTGACCTTCGGCCATCGTGGTGTCTCCTTCTCGTCCGACTCTGTGGTGGAGTCGACGAGCATGAGCGCCACGGTGGTCGGAACCACTCAGGCGCTCGTTACACCACTTCTACCGATACGACCCCGCAGGTGACACAACGCCGGGAGGCAGGCGCGCGGGCCCCCTCCCCCCGACGCTTCCTACTTCGTGACGTATTAGAGGGTGTGCGACCTGGACCAACCGTCTTCGCTGCGGCGTGACCGGCCGGATCGGTGTCGTCGTCCGGGCCCGTCGTGTCGGGCCGGCGGGCAATCACCCGCGGTGGGGAAGTCCCTGATCCGCGCCGTGGCCCCATGGCCAGCGAGGTCCGAGTACGGCCAGGCTGAGGTCCCGCCCCACGGCCCCGTGGAGAACGGGACCGAGGCCGAAACCCCGTCCTGGTTGACCAGGTTGAACGCGCCGCCGACCGTAGCTCCGGTCGGTGTCGTGCCTGGAGGCGTTGAGCCGAGGATTTCTCCGGTGAACAGCGCGTGGAAGGTCACGCCCGGCCTCACGGGGGTCGTGATCACGCTCGTCACGTTGCAGTAGCAGCCGTTCCCGAGCCGGCTCCAGGACTGAAAGCCGTCCAGCCTGAAGTGACGCACGGTCGGCGCGATCGCTAGGGCCGGGTACCCGTCGAAGTCGGCGCTCATCTTCCACACGTGGGGCTGGACGCCGATCTCACCGGGATTGTCGTACGGCACTGTCAGCGGCCGCTCATTCTCGAGAAATTCGACGTTCCCGTACTCACCGTTCCACGTTATCTCGGTCTTCTTGAAGTGCTCGAGCCAGATGCCCTGCCAGGTGTTGTGGTCCCCGTTGACGATGGCGCCGGTGTTCCCGCTGGACGCCTCCCAGTTCGTGGTGGTGTAGCCGTCGCCGGAGTTGTTGTTGGTCTGGATCTCGCCCTGGTTCAGGATCGTGTAGTTCTGATTGAGCAAGAACCCGTTGGTGGACCCGCTGACCGAGCTCACGTCGGTCAGCGCCGTCGGATCGTTCCGCGAGCCGGCGCCGTGAGGCGTGTCGCCGATCACGACCTGGCTGTCGGCGAACGGTCCCATGTCGGCCGGGTCGAACGCGCGGCCATCTGCGTTGAACTTGGAGAGCACCGTCCCCGCAGCCGCGTTTTTGACCACGAGGGTCGCGGTGTTATCGGCCCTCAGGATCGGGTCGCCGAGACCCATGACCACCTTGGCGGGCTTGGCGATGGTCAGTGGCGCGTCCAGAACGTACGTGCCCGGGCCGAGGAGCAGGTTCTTGCCGCTCGCCAGCGCCGCGTTCATCGTCTCCGCGTTGTCCCCCGCTGCAACAGTCGCGATGTAGAAGCTGCTCAGCGGCAGGGAGTCACCCTGGCGCGCGGAGGTGCTCCAGTTCGCGCCACGCACGTTGAACTGCACCGACGGGCGGAACACCCGGAACTGGCGCCCGTCGTAGTAGACGAAGGGCGCCTCGCGGATCACCGGTGTAAAGGTCACATTGGTGATGTCGCCAGGCGCAGCGTACGGCGAAATCGAGCCTGGTCCGAAGTTGTCAGACGGAGCGCCAAGGGTGCCGCTGAACACCATGTCGGATCCGAAGCCCGAGTATCCGCCGATGTCGTCCTGCTGAAAGTAGATGTCGGAGTTGCCGCCGTTGCCTTCAGTGCCCGGGCGGTTCAACCCGTCGCCATTAATGACCTTGCCGGTGATGACCGAGTTCGTGATCACGAAGCCGTTGGCGACGCCAGGTACCACGTTGATCTGGAAGCCCTGGGTCACGGGGTTGCACGGGTTCTCGCACGCGCCCGGAGTTTGGGTTACGGGCGAGACATACAGGTCGCCCAGGATGTTGACACGGCGGAGCGTCGCGGTCTGCGACGTGTACCAGAGCATTCCGCCGGCCGGGACGTTGGCTTGGATCGGATTGATCGTCAGGTTGGACATCTGGCTATCCCGGATCGCCAAGAAGCCATTGTTGATGCTCAGAGCACCGTTGATCACGACGTCACATGGGCTCTTGCCAAGACCCGCGACAACCGTGCCGGGGGCGACTTCCGCCTGAATGACGTTGCTCGTCGTCGCCGTCGCCGGGGTGACCGAGGGGTCGCCGTATTTGCCCGGCAGGAAGAAGAACTCCCGCTTGCCGCCACCGGCCGGCGGTGTCGCGTTGAGCGCCGCGTTGATCGAAGCGACCGACATCGACGGGTCGAAAATCGTGACATTCGCGCCGAACGGATTCGTCGGGACGCTCGCGACCGGCGTCGGGGAAGAGGTACACGGATTCGTCGCCGCCGAGGCCGGCGCAACGCCCTCCGAGAGCAGGACAGGCACCACGCACCCTACGAGCAGCGCTGCACGCACCAATCGTGAGCCAACCGCGCTTCGTACGCGGCCTCCTGCAGAACTCATGGACATGCGCTGCCATTCCTCCTGTCGATGACCTAGTGCGGAGGCCCGCCGGGTGCCCACACCTCCTATACATGCATACATTTAGCATAGATGTGCGCTTTGATGCAAGCTGTGGGCGGATAGCCATGCGGGCCGGACCCGCATTCCGGCCGTACGCACGTATGATCGTTGCGAGGGTCCTGGGCCCGCGGGCCTCGCAAAGCTGCGACTCGGGCAGCAACGACATCTCGCGGCGGGCTGACGCCAGCACGCATGCAGGCCGGGGCGCCGGTCCGAGCGAGAGGCGGACATGTCCCCGGAAGTCTGAGCAGACGGCGCGCTGCAGGAGCATGCACAGGCAGAAACGGACGTAACCGGCTGCGGACTCAACTCGGTGTGGCGAGTCCCTTCGCATGAAACCACTCGTCGCGGCGACGGCCACGCGGCTCGTGACGCATCGTCCACCGAGCAGTCCAACCGAGTGATCGCCCGGTTGCCGCCGCGATCAACGCTCATTGGTCCTGCGGCGACGTCTCAGATAGCCCGATCGACTAGTCAGGCGTTCGGCGGCACCGGCTAGCCGAACGGCCCGGCTGGTGCATGGGAGTTCCCGCTGGGCCGGCGCAGCCGGTAGACGATGGTCGTGTCAACCATCGTCCACAGGAGGACGTCATGGAATCCATCCCATTGCTGGATCGAGCCGGGCGCCGGCGCTCGCTAGCGACGGCAGGAAGGGCGCAAGCTGGGGGCGTCCCTGGAGTTACGCGAGGTTGACAGCGAGAACTCCCGTCACGTACCGAGAGCTGCTTTTCGCTTAGATCCGCTGCGAGCGATGCGTCGACGAGGCGCCCCGCCCGTCGACGCATCAGCCCACACGCCCCCTACTGAGTCCTTCTCACGCCCCCTACCACCGGTATCGGCAATTCGTCCAGAAAGAATTATGAGGTTTCGTGCGGCAGCCGAAGGGGCAGATTTCAGGGCCCTGGCGCGATCGCCAGCACCAGCTCGACGGCCTCGCTTCCCGCCGGTCGAAACGGAAGATCCCGACGTCGACGCTCTCGCAAACTGGGGTTAATACAACGCGGCCGCTCGCACGTCGTCGTGACTGCGTGCAACCGCGGCAAACGCGGCCGACCCGGCCAGATAGCTCAGCCTTCGTGGAAGCAGAAGCTTCGCGGTCAGAAGATTCGAACGACCGCATCTGGGCGAACGCGATGGCGCCGCCGGGTTGGCTTGACGATCCAGATCGTGGCGAACCAGGAGTCAGATGCTCTACAGAAGAAGCAATAGCGCGGCGTCCGACGTCGGGCTCGCGCGGTTCGACTTGCGCATCGTCCGGGCCATGCAGTCGTCCCCGCGCTCGGCCAGACGGCTGAGTGCGTGGCAAACCACTCGTGAGCGCCGGCGCCGCCTGACGAGTGCTTCGTCGCGGCGGAGCTTGACCCGGCGGGCGGGTTGTGTTTCCTCGCCCGAAAGGGGTGAGGGAAGTGAGGGAACCATTGCATAACCTCGAGATACCAGGCCCGTGAGGGCCCAACGAGTCGAGGCCCAGCCACGAACAGGAGACGCTCAAATGAAGCTTCTGACGAGAGGTCGCGCCATCGCCGGACTGATCGTGTCGGCGCTCGCGGTGGCTGGCGCCGCTGCCGGGACCGCGAGTGCGAGCAGGGAGCACGCGACGGTCAAGACGACCGTTCACCGCGCGATCGTCAAGGGGACAGCTGGACCCGTGACGAGAACGTTCTCGTTCATCGGAGCTCCCGGATCTAAGACCGCCAACGTTGTCGGCATCGACGGGCTGACGATCAATGCCCGCTGTGGCACAGCCGGCCAGCCAGTGATCTTCGCGTTCTCGAGCGTGGCCAAGTCAGACATCCTGGGTCGGATCTTCGACGGACTTGGTCGGCTGCACGTCATCCACAACACGTCGTTTGGCCCCAGCGTGAGCGCCGCTCTGTCGACGACCAGCGGAGACTTCGACGGGAGCGGCAGCGTCCTGTTCGAAACGCCCACGGGAAAGGTAGTCACCGTGAGCTACGGATTTGACAACGCGACGACACTCGGCAGGCAGAACGTCTGCACCGTCTTCGGCTCGGCTGTCGCCTCCTGAAGCCGGGCTCGGGGCTAGTGGTCCGCCCGCTCGACGGACCGCCGGAGCCGCGGCGCAGAGTCGACCTCCGCATCGAACGTCAAGGCAGCAGGTACGCACCACCAGCGCGGAAAGCACTCCGGGCACGGACGACCGCGCCCTGGGACCAAGAACGCGCGCTCTCCGCTGACTTCATCGGGTACATGAACTTCCTGCTGGGACTCGTCATCCCACACCCCTCCGAAGACGCGCTGTATCAGCGCCTGGCCGGGATCGGGATCGCCGCGGGTCGGCCATGGCAGCGCGAACGTGTACCGGCCGACGTGCTTGGGCAATTCAGACGGGCGTGCAAGACGGGCTGCGCCACATTCAAGAGAAAGCGTCGCAGACGATCTCGTCGATCGGCCTGTTCGGATCGCGCCAGCAGCTCGGTGATGACTATCTCACGCGAGCGGTCGCCGCCGACATGGGGATCTACGGCCAACCCGCAGAAGAAGCCGTCTACTGCGGCAGTCGCCTCGACGCGACCGGCAACCAGCTGATGGGCGACCAGCACTACGAGCTGCGCTTCGACCACGCGACGTTTCCCGACGCAAAGTTCTTCTGGTCGATCACCCTGTACGAGCTGCCCAGTCGCCTCCTCGCCGCCAACCCGATCGACCGCTACTCGATCGGCGATCGGACTCCCCACATCACCTACGGCGACGACGGATCGCTGACGATCACCCTGCAAGCCGAGCCGCCCGACGATCCGACAGCACGCGCGAACTGGCTGCCCACGCCGGCCCACGGGCCATTTACCGTCATCTACCGCCTATACGGCCCCGGGAAGGAAGCCCAACAAGGCCGCTGGTCCCTGCCGCCCATCCAGAAAGACGCATAACCCCACTGCGCGCGCGGACGCAGCGGAGTCGCTGCTGCTCCTGCGATTGCGTGCTCGGGAATGTCAATGGCCATCTGTTTCTCCCCACTGGCGGCCACAAAATTCCCCACTGGTGGCCAGTTTTTCTCCCCACTGGCGGCCACGAATCTCCCCACCGACAGGGATGAGGTTGTCGGGGTCAGGTCAGGGGCTTGACCCCCTTTCCGGCGGTTGCTTGGGCGAGCCGGTAGCTGTCTTGGCCTTCGGTGATGATCACGTGGGCGTGGTGCAGGAGCCGGTCGACGGTCGCGGTCGCGAGGCTTTTGGGCATCAGCTCGTCGAACCCGGACGGGTGGATGTTCGAGGAGATCGCGATCGATCGTTTCTCGTAGGCGGCGTCGATCACGCGGAACAGAGCCTCGGCGGCGTCGGTTGACACGGGCAAGAGACCGACGTCATCGATGACGACGAGATCGGCGCGGATCAGCTTTGCGATCGCCTTATTGATCGTGTCGTCGGCTCGATGGCGGCGCAGCAGTTGCGCGAGCGTCTCGAGCGTGTGCCAGGCGACTATCTTGCCCTTGTCGATCGCGAGATGCCCCAAGGCTTCGACGAGGTGGCTCTTGCCGGTACCTGACGGACCGCAGATCACCAGCACTTCGGCGCGGTCGAGCCATTCCAGTGTTTGGAGCGCTCGCTGCGTCTTGGGCGGGATTGCGGAGCGGTCTGGCTCCCAGGCGTCGAACGTCTTGCCTGCGGGGAGCCCGGAGGCGCGCCGGCGGGTCCGGATTGTCGCCTGTTCGCGGCCCTTGACCTCTTCGGCGAGCAGCACCCGCAGCACTTCGGCGTGTTCCCACCGTTGTGCGGTCGCGTTCGCGATCACCTCGGGCGCGGCTCTGCGGATGTATGGCAGCCGCATGCGGCGCAGCAGCCGGTCGAGCTCGTCGGGTAGCGGCGGTGGGGCTGGTGGTTTGACGGTCATCGCCCGAATCCCTCCCAGCTGCGGGTCGAGCGTTGCAACGAGTTGGCCTCTGAGCGGGCGGGGAACGGGATCGCTTCACCGGTCTGCTGCTGGTGGGCGAGGATCGCGGCGACGTCACCGTCCGCGAACCGGCCGGCATCAGCACACGTCCGCAGCGCCCGCTCGACCTCGAGGGTGCCGTGCAGCTTCGCGAGGTCGACCGCTTCGGCCATCTTGCGCCTCACACGTTGCACGCCGGCGGCACCGGCTGTGATCAGCCAGGTCTCGGCGCCGTCGCCGATCGCCAGGAACGCCCGCTCCTCGCTGCTGCGGGCGGTGGGCTTGCGCTCGAGCGCGCCCGCCGGCCGCGGCGGATAATGCCCGTCGTCGATCGAGGGACGCCCGGGAGTCGTGAGCCGATGACGGGCGACCTCCCGCGGGCCCTGATGTCCGTCGACGTGCACCACGATCAGCTGATCGCCGTCGACCCTGGCCCACACGCGCTCGTCGATCAGCTCGTGCGGGACCGAATACAAAGCGCCGCCAACCGAGATCAGCGACTGCCAATTGACCTTGCGCGTTTCCCCAAAGCACACGGTGTGCGGCAAGCGCGGCAGCCGGTGCAGCCGCCCGTGCTCCTCGGCCAACCGCAGGATCGGCGGCTCCATCGTGGCTCGGTGCGGCCGCGTGTTGACCTGGGCCATCAACTCCTCACACGCCAGCTCGAGCTCCGTGAAGCTCCCGTAGTCGGGCCGGAGGTTGTGATCGGTCGGAACCAGATCCGCCTTCGCCACACGCACCGTGGCCTCCGAGCC
>CAWICM010000006.1:0-741071 GCA_963834625.1 uncultured Solirubrobacterales bacterium
TCGAGGCACAGCTTCTAGCTCGCGGGGTGGCAGTGAGGATGACCGCCAGAGAAGCTTCTGCCAGAGGCGAGCGGACTCCTCATGGAGTTCGTCGCGATGCTCACCACGGGAGACAGGCTTGAGCAGGTCGTCACCAAACAAGTTCACGAGCGGCTGTCCCCCGATCGGCGAGTCGAACGGGATGTGCTCCGCTTTGTCGCAGCCGCGCATCGGCGGGGCTCGATCTCCAAGCTTCGACGCTGAGAGACCTCTGCGGTGATCCTCCCGATCTTCAGCAAGCTCTGGTTCGTCTTTCTGAAGAGTTTCTGGTCAGACAAGCAGGCAACAGCGGGTGGGGCGGCCTCCACGAGCTTCGCTCGGCCGTCGTGTATCGCGTGCTGCACGAGATACCGCCACCGACCGAAGAGGAGACGCTACGCGCTCTAGTGAGCCGACTCGGTCCGCCCGAGGGCGCACATCTGCTCCGACAGACTGCTGACCGCGGCGGCCCTCTCGATGCCGTCATACCGACGGTGATCGACCGAATGGCCGACCAAGCCACCACGGAATCGGACGCGGCGGCGTGGCTAGACGCTGCCATAGCGCTCGACGTGGGTTGCCATGTGCGGTCCTGCCTCGCAACCATTGCAGAAGCCTGGTCGCGGCCGGACATCCCGATCTTGCGCTTTGCTTGGTTGCGCCGGTTCGCGCGACTGCCGGACGATTGGATCCCGGAGGGCTTGCCCCTTGACGAACTCGCTGCAGTACTTCCGAACCCGCCCACGGACTTCGCGAAGTCCATTGCCCAAGCAGTTCGACCTGAACGTCTGACGGCCTGGCTCGAGGCGGCCTCACCCATGGACGCGGTGATCCTCTCCGAAGCGTTCGCCGCTGCCGGGGGAGCAGAACTTGACCCGGAGCAGGCGAAGGTGGTGTTGGCCGCGCACTCCTCGCTTGGCGCCGCTGAGCTCTGCCGTCTCGTAAGGGCTCTGTGGGTCCTAACACCGGACAGTCACGGCGATCCAGCCCGTACGTTCGGACCCCGCAATGTCAGGCTTGACCGTCTCGCCAACGCCAATACAAGCATCCTGCGGTGGACCACCGAACCAGACCCTGACGAACTCGGAGGACTGTTAGCACGCCTCGAAATCTTCGTCCCAACCGGCGGCCTCTGGGAAGACCAGGTCCGCGAGCTGGGCCGCCCGGTCCTCGATCTCTGTCCTGAGGTTTCAAGGGTTCAAGTGGAGCCAAGAGGGCCCCGGGGGTTCATGGGTGAGGTACCCGTCCGCGGTGGGGGGAGACTGCATCGGTCCACATACCTCAACCCGCGCATCGACGGCCGTCGAGCACGACTCATGTCCGAAGCGCTCGAGCGGGCACGGGCCGCGGCGAACTGGGCTGAACGGGTCTCGCAACAGAGACAGGTCGTCGACATGTTGACTGACCTCATCGAGCAGACATTTTTCCGCCTCCTTACAAGGGTCGATAACCCCAACCGCCGAGACGCTTGGCGCGCAGCGGTGAACGTTGCAAGAAGCCAGGTCGATGCCCTGCCAGCACCACCTCTTCCCAGCATGAACGAAAGCGGAGTCGCGGATCCCGCTAGAGATACGCTCGACCGCATCGCGCTTGAGCTGAAGCAAATCGCGAACACGCTCGACCGCCCGGATACTTTTAGCGAGCACAGTTCCGCGCTACGTCGCGCATTCTCGAAATTCTGGCTGCCTTACCGCGACACTGAGAACCTGAGTGACGCCGGGCTGGCCGCCCAGATCGCGAGCCTGCGTGATCCAACAATGCTGCTGGCGGACCTCCTGTCCTCGCTCGCGATTGATCCGTCTCGGATGCATCGCGGCAAGCAAGACCGCAAGACCACTTATTGGGAGGTCGCCGAAGGGATCGTCCAGGACACCCGCGATGCAGTCCTTGCCGCCGAGAAGCAGGCCCTGCTGACGGCGCTGCCCGCCCAGGGCATCACTCTCACGGTCGTCGGTCATCCTGACGAGGTGTCGGGTGGGTTGGTCGATGACGTTTGGCTCATCGGCTGCGACCCCACCCTTTGGGATGAGGTCCTTCATGAAGCACCAAAGCGCTTGCACCCAGACGTTCGTGCCCAGCTCGCAGCACGGCTAGTCGTGATCTATGAAGTGTCCGGGATCCTTGTTCCGGCGATCGCATTCCGCATCGACGAAGAACACCCTCGATCAATATCGGCTGAGGATGCGCAGGCT
Organism: uncultured Solirubrobacterales bacterium; assembly: GCA_963834625.1. Lineage (GTDB taxonomy): Bacteria > Actinomycetota > Thermoleophilia > Solirubrobacterales > Solirubrobacteraceae > Palsa-465. The sequence continues at coordinate 2,211 of CAWICM010000006.1, forward strand.
CTGGCGACGTCAGCCAATGTCGGCTTTCTCCATGATCCGCAGATTGACGCAGTGCTCGAACTACGGGAAACGCTCGTTTCAGTCTCGGCTCTTAGCGCGAACATGCATCAACGCGAGGCTCGGTTCGCCCGTGAGTCACTTGCAGCGCAGATTAGGCCGCTCCTATCACGCGCGGAGGAGTTGGGAGCGACGTTGGAAATGCCTCCAGGCTTTCCCCCGGCGGTAGACGCCCTGCTCGGTCTCGCTTGGGACGAGTTTGAAGGCTCCGCCGGAATATCACAGGCGGCCGGTATGGCGGTGCTCACAGAATTTGCCGAAACCAGTATTGACTCGCTTGTGCTTGACCAAGTCGTCCAAGTCGTCGTCGCTACAGCGGTCCGGAGGCATCTAGCGCTTTTGGAGACCGGGCAAACACACGCAGGTTCCCATGGCTAGACGAGCGTTAGGTCAGCACGTAACAGGTTGTTCGTCGTGGGGCGCCGTTGCAATGTGCCGGCATGGGACCTGCCGCGGGCGCCATCGGAGACGACCGCCGAGTTGATCGACTCGCGACGTTGCACGAGGCGCTTCCCAGAAGCCACGGACGGATTTGTGTCGCGGAATGACCGTTGGAACCTCGGCGCGGGCCACTGCATTCGTTCCGACCGGCGTTGGCGGTTGGCGATCCCTTTAGACACTATGGAGGACCGGCTGTCTGGAGATCGAAGGTAGTCGGCACCCCCGCGTAGCGGGGTTGATGTTCGCGTCGAAGATTGCAGCTTCGACGTGGGCCACGTCTACGAGGAGGTACCGACATGCCTGACGGTATCCGTTGGGTCGGTCTGGATGTGCACGCGCGCGAGTCGACGCTCGCGATCTTTGCTCAGGCCACTGGCGAGGTTTCGACTAGGCGGATGGTGGGCCGTCCGCACGAGCTGCTGCCATGGCTGCGCGCCGTTGAGCGGCCAGCGCGGATGGTGTATGAGGCGGGCCCGACCGGGTACGGGCTCGCGCGCCGCGCGCTGGCGGAGGGGATCGAGGTCGGGGTGTGCGCGCCGGGCAAGACCGAGCGTCCGCCCGCGGATCGAGTGAAGACCGATAAGCGCGACGCGATCCGCCTGGCCCGGCTGTTGGCCGCGGGCGAGCTGACGCTGGTCACGATCCCGTCGGTGGAGCGTGAGCAGCTTCGGGATCTGGTGCGCTGCCGGGAGGACATTCGCCTGGATTTGATGCGCGCCCGGAACCGGATCGGGAAGTTCCTGTTACGCTGCGAGATCTACTGGGAGGGTCCGGGTGAGGCTTGGTCTCGAAAGCACCGCTCGTGGCTGACGTCGGTCCGCTTCGCCGACCTGGCCTCGCGGGCGACACTGGCTGACTGGTTCTGTCCGATCTTCTGTGTGAGGTCTGGGTCTAACTGATCGGCCTGTGTGCCGACCCCGGTTCGACGAGGAGCCCCGGAGGGGCGAGTCGGCGATCCGGGGTCGGGCGCGGCCCGGAAAGGCCCCCCATGACCACGAAGTCCACGAAGTCCACGAAGTCCGGGATCATCGACGCGGTGGTCGGTGATCCCGCCGAGGAGCAGCAGAAGGAGCTCGTTGACCGCCTCGCTGGCCTGTTGCCGCGCGAGGGGCTCGAGGATGCGCTGAAGGGCCTCGATCCCGAGCAGATCACGGGGCCGGGCGGGCTTTTGACCCAGCTCGCCGGCCGGGTGATCGAGACCGCGCTCGGCGCCGAGTTGACCGAGCATCTCGGCTACCCGCCCGGCCAGGCGCCGCCCGGCGGCGCCGGGAACGTCCGCAACGGAGCGACGGGCAAGACGGTCCAGACCGAGCTCGGTCCGGTCGAGGTCAAGACGCCCCGGGACCGGGCCGGGACGTTCGAGCCGCAGCTGGTCGCCAAGCGCCAGACCCGGCTGGCGGGCCTGGACGAGAAGATCCTCGATCTGTACGCCGGCGGGATGTCGGTGCGCGACATCGAGAGCCACCTGCAGCGCCTCTACGGCACCACCGCCCTGGGCCGGGACACGATCAGCCGGGTCACCGACGCCGTGCTCGCCGACGTGCAGGCGTGGCGGACCCGGCCGCTTGAGCGGGACTACCCGATCGTGTACCTGGACGCGCTGATGGTCAAGGTCCGCGAGGACCGGTCCGTCCGGACCCGCGCGTGCTACCTCGCGATCGGCGTGACCGTCGACGGGGAGCGTGAGGTGCTCGGACTGTGGTGGCAGGAATCGGAGGGCGCGAAGTTCTGGCTCGCCGTCCTGAACGACCTGCATCACCGTGGCGTCGAGGACGTCCTGATCTGCTGCGTCGACGGGCTGACCGGGTTCCCCGAGGCGATCGAGGCCGTGTTCCCCCAAGCATGGGTGCAGACCTGCATCGTTCACCAGATCCGCAGCTCGATGCGATACGTCGCCTACCAGGACCGCAAGCGCGTCGCTGCCGCCCTGAAGCCCGTCTACGGCGCCGTGAACGTCGAGGCGGCCGAGCACGCGCTCGCCGCGTTCGAGGAGACCTGGGGCGGCAAGTACCCGATGATCGCCGCCTCCTGGCGGGAGCGCTGGGCCTACATCGTCCCGTTCCTGTCGCTCCCCGCCGACCTGCGACGCGCGGTCTACACGACGGATGAAAGTGTCAAGGCCGCGGCTGAATTTCAGGGCCGTGTTGGAGCCGTTTCCCGTGCTTGTGGCGGAGGTTGGTGGCTGCGAGGATGTCGCTCGCCGGCAGGGACGCCGGCGAAACCGGGTCTGGATGGGGCTTCGTGGCGGGGAGTGAGGGCGTGCGTTGTCCTCGTCCCGCGTGGGACGCTGTTGGCAGGAGGCGGTGTCGGCGTTAGGCTTTGCTCAGGGCGTGGTCGACCCCGGAGCGAAGCGCAGGTTCGGGGACTGATGCCTGCCGCGCAGCTTGCCCCGCAGAGGGCCTTTTCAGTCGCGTCCCATTGGCGGCGGCCACGCCCACTTTCTGGCTCGGACGTTTGGCTTGCCAGTCCGCGACGAGCTGGCGATATGCGTGCTCGGCTTGCTCGGAGAGTTCGAGCTCGCGGCGACGGACGTCTGTGAGGTTGTGAGCCGCGGCGTTTCCTTTTTTGCCGCGGCGGGCTGGCATCCCGGCGCGGAGCTCGAGCGCCCGGAGCTTTCTTCTCGGTCAGCGACGGGCGGCCGAACGCGTAGTCCTCGTCCTTGATGACCAGGTGCCAGCAGAGCACGGCGAGCTTGCGGGCGGTCGCGACGACCGCGATCTGCATTCCGCGCCGCGAGCGGATCCGTTCATAGAACGCGCGCAGCGGTCCTGGGGTGCGGACGGCGACCAAGGCGGCTTCGACGAGCATCCCGCGGGCGTGCGCGCGGCCGTGCTTGGTGATCCGCCCGTGGCTCGCTGGCGCGCCGCCGGATTGCCGGACCCGCGGGTTCAGCCCGAGGTATGACACCAGCCGGCCGGGGGCCGGGAACCGGTGAAAGTCGCCGACGGCCGCCACGATCGACAACGCCACGGTGGCATCGACACCGGGGATAGTCATCAGCCGCTTGACCTCCACCCGGTCGAGCGCGATCCGCCCGAGCGAAGCGTCGATGATCCGCAGCTCTTGGCCGTGGAAGTCGAGCTGGCGCAGCAGCGCCTCGACGGCGAGCTCCTCATCGGGTGGCAGCGGCTGGTTTGATAGCCAGCACCGGCCCTTGATCCCGAACAGATCCGACACCTGCGGCTTCGGGATCAGGTTTCGCTGCAGGATCGCCTGGACCTGATTCTTGAGCCTCGTCCGCTGGCGCACCAGGTGCGCGCGGCGAGCGACCTGCCGCCGGAGCGCCTGGGTGTGCTCGTCGGGCATCCACACCGCTGGGAGATAGTCAGCCGCGAGCAACTGCGCGAGGATCGCGGCGTCGACCTTGTCGGTCTTGACCTTCGCCTCCGCGATCGCCCGCGTCTTCATCGGGTTCGAAATCACCACCCGCGCGACCCGAGACGCGATCAGCTTCACGATCGCGTGCGTGTTGCACGTCGCCTCGATCGCAACTTCATCCGTCGGGAGGAGGCTGTCCGCGAACACCCGGATCGCCTCCGGCGTCGTCGCGATCTGACCGGCCTGACGAACCACACCGTCCTCCCACACCGCGATCTGAGCGAACTCGCGATGCACGTCCAAACCAATCCTGCGTGGCACTACTCTGCCCTCCTTCGAGCTGGTCGACGGCGGGAGGCCAGGCGGGCAAACGACAACTACGGATTCGCGCTCGCGGCGCATCCGGGTGAGTCGCAGGGGCGGCCAACTACAAACACGCGCTCGAGGCGCAACGTATATGAACGGCCTGCCCGGCCTGCGCTTGCTCCCGGATGCCCCTCGTCCGCGGAGGCGGTCGCACCGTACTCACCAAGCTCCGAAGCGCTCAACAGCTGCAACAGCTCGATGAGGGGACACGGTGGGCATACTGCCGCCTTTCATACCGGTTACAAACAGCATCGAGAACCTCAACCGACAGATCCGCAAGAGCATCAAGACCCGCGGCCACTTCCCCGACGAACAAGCCGCCACGAAGCTCATCTACCTCGCGATCCTCCGAGCCGAAGGGAAATGGCGACAGGCATACAACTGGACCACAGCACTACGAGGCCTCAAGATCCACTTCGGAGACCGACTCCCCGACTGAAACATCAACCAACCGGCTCAGGCCTCACACACAGAAGCTCGGACACCCTCGGCTGACTATCTGCACGCTCACGACGTGCTGATCGCCCGCCGCGACCAGGTCGAAGCGGACCTGGCAGAGCTCGCGCTCACCGTCCCGTGTGCGCATACCGTCGCCAGGCTCAGATGCCTGCGCGGGATCGACACGCTTTCCGCGCTCGGGCTGTGCTCAGAGATCGGCGAGTGGGAGCGCTTCGATCATCCCGACCAGCTCGCGTCCTACCTCGGGATCGTCCCGTCAGAGCACACCACCGGTCAGCAGCGCCGACTCGGGTCGATCACCAAAGCCGGCTCCACCCACGCCCGCCGGCTGCTGGTCGAGGCCGGCTATCACTACCGCCGCGGCCCGGTCGTCGGCGCGGCGCTCGAGCGCCGCCAACGCGGGCAGGCATCCGAGATCATCCACATCTCCTGGCGCGCGCAACGCCGGCTCAACGCCCGCTGGCGCCAGCTCAAAGATGCCCGCCATAAACCCGGCGGGATCGTCGCGGTCGCGATCGCCCGCGAACTCGCCGGCTACTGCTGGGAGATCGCCACCTGGACCCCTCATCCCGACCTGACTCCGCCGGCATCCATGCCGGCGGGCGACCCCCTCACACAGACAGCCTCCAACCCCCGAAGCAGAAAGAAGACCCCCACCACTCGCAGGAGACTCACCAACTCACGCTAACCCCACAACCCGTTGCGGCTGGCGAGGCGGCCCGAGCTCCCCGGCTCGCGCACAACAACTCCGCGATTTGTCGCCTGAGCAACGCCCAGCCGTGGGCGCCGCGCTCGACTTTAGACAGCGGACGTGCGACGAACAAAGGTCTTGCGGTACCCAGCCCCCGAATATGAGCATGACCAAACGTCGCGAACCCGCGGACGCCCGGACCGCCCCGCAAACCGCAACCACACACACCCCCGCAACCCCAACCAGACGTGGCCAACAACCCTTACCCCTTGACACCCAGTCCTCCATATGGGCGACCAGGCGATCACGCCTGCCTGGGCTGACGGAGGAGCGCAATGCCACTCAGTGATCATCAGCTCTGTGCCGAGCGCCGCCATCGCGATGCCGACCAAACGCGGCTCCGCGACGCGCGGAGCTAGTCAGACCTAGCGGAGCACACCGTCCGCAACGCCGAGGGTGCCGGGCTTCGTGCGCCGGGCCGGCAACGTTGCCGGGTCCGCTCGGCTGCGTCGATCGGTGCGAACGTGAGACGTAGCGCAGCTCACGGGTAGTGGCCTTCGATTGGTTGGTTGCGGCAGGTGCCGTAGGGGCCTCCGAGTGAGTGGATCAGGTCGCTCATGTTGTCGCCGGCGGCGGTGCGCCAGGCGGCGCAGCCGCTGCCGTCCTGGAAGCCGCCGTCCTGGAGCGCGATCGGTGACGGGGAGCCCGGGCCGGATGCCCAGCCGATCTCGATGCAGCCGGTTCCGCCCGGTGGTGCGAAGGTTGCGATCTGCTGGCCGGCGCGCACGGTGTCGCCGGCGTGGACGGTTGGGATGACGTCCTCGGCGACGTAGACCCATTTGCCCTGGTCGGGTCCGTCGTCGAGTTGGTAGACGACGCCGCCGTTGGTCGGGGTGGAGCAGACCCAGCCGCCGCCGATGCCGGTGCCGGCGAAGGTGATGTGCGCGTCGCCGATGGCGTCGATCTCGCCTTGGCCGTCGTAGTCGACGCCCATGTCGATCCGTTGCGGGGTCAGGTTGCGGGTGTGGGCGAAGGGGTTGGCGTACTGGCCGGGCGCGACGTTGGCGCTCGAGCAGGCCGGTCCGCCGCCGGGCCCGTTGGTGGGTCCGTCGAGTCGTGTGACCTGCACGATCGCTGAGCCGGTGAGGCCGAGTTGCTGTTCGGCCCAGGGGGTCAGGTCGAGCCGGTAGTGGTAGCCGTCGAGCGTGTTTGAGGGTGGCTGGCCGGCGCCGATGTCGCGCTTGTAGAGGATGACGCTGCGCCCGTTGTGCGGGTTGGTGACCTGTAGCGGCGTGAGGTAGGGCAGCCCGCCGAGCATGGTGGCGTTCTGCTTGGTGACCCGGGAGCCGGGGATGCCGGGGGAGAGCTCGGCGTAGCTGTCGGTCGCTGACGGTCAGGTCGTCGCCCCACGCGCCGGTGTGGTCGGTGAGGACGGTCGCGGCGACGATCGTCGGCTGCCCTTGCGCGAGCGTGATCGGCCCGGCCGGATCACCGCTCGCCGGCGGCACCGGGAACGGGCTCCCTGTGGTCACCGCGCCCGATGTGGTCGTTGTCGGCGAGCTGGCGGACCCTTGGGCGGTCAGGCCCTGGGTGTAGTAGCCGGCGGCCAGGGAGAGGACCTGCTGGACGTAGGCGCTTGAGTGGTTGTAGGTGAAGATCGCGCCGGGCCAGTCCCCGGGCGCGCCGGATACCTGCAGGTAGTGGGCGGCGCTGTACACGGCGTCGGCCTCGTCGTACACGTTCGGCGGCTGCCCGGGCGGATCGCCCGGGGCGTCGACTTTGATCGTGTCCCAGGTGTCGCCGGCTTGTCCGTCGACGCCGATCTGCATCGGCCCGGCGGCTCCCGCGCGGTTGGTGCCCGAGTGAACGCCTGGGAGGGTGGAGGTGTCGAACGTCGACTCGACGTAGTTGATCGCGGCGAGGATCGACGGGCCGCGATCGCCGAGGGCGAACTCTGCGGCTGCGCCCTGGAAGATCGGAATGTCGGCCGTCGGGACCCCGCCGACCGGCCCGCCCGCCCCAGCCAGGCCTCCGGCGCATTGCGCCTGGGATGCGCTGACCGCGCTGAGCGCGAGCATCACCGCCAGCAGCGGCAGGAGGATGGTGAGCGCGAGCGCGAACAGCCACAGCCTTCGCACCGCCGTTCACGTCTCCAGCGCGGCGACCAACCAGCGGCCGTGGCGGTGGGCGAGCGTCAGCAGGAATGCGCCGGTGTCGGCCCGATCCTGCTCTGAGACGTAGCTCACGGAGACGCGGTTCGAGCCGGCGGCGAGGTTGACGCTGGCGACGCGGTAGGTCTCGGCGTCGGTCGGGTGCGCGCTCAGCAGTGGCGACTGCTCCGCGGGCCGCGAGAGCAGGTAGTGCGCGAACGCGGGCGTGCACGTGCGCTTGATCGCCGCGCGCGCCCAACCGGGCACGCGGCCGACCTGGTAGGGCATGTAGGCGGCCGCGAACCGCGCGGCGACCGCGAGCATCGCCCCCACGGGACTGCGCGGCGAGGGTGGCCGCTCCGGATCACCGACGCCGCCCCGAGCGCCCGGGCCCAGGAAACGTGGGATGCGGCTCGTGCGCGTGCTCGTCGTCGCCTCGGTGCTCACCGTGGTCGGGGCGGGCGGGCGGGAGAGTCGAGCCCGCGATGGAGGTAGAAGCCCGATTCGGCTGGCGTGCCGGGTGGCTGGGGTGGGAGCGAGGGCGAACCCGGCGACCAGCACCCCAAACAACAGGAGCGGCAGGGCGATCATCAAGCCGCGGCGAGCCCAGACCGGCACGCGGTCAAGCACGCTGCGTGGCCGCGCGCTCATCCCAGCGTGGTCGCGATCAGGTAGAGCGCGAGCAGACACGCCAATCCGTCGGCGAGCTCGCCGGGTACGAGCATTGCCTCGGCTGCGGTAGCCGCGATCGCGCGCGTGAGCGCGATCGCGCACCGTCGCGCTCTGGTGGACCAGCGGCCGCCGCGCACGCGCCAGATCGCCTGACAGCTGCGCGCGAGCGTGCTCCAGCGCGCGCTCGACCCACACGCCCGGCTCGTAGCCGAGGTCGTGGGCGTGGGTCTCCAGCGCGCGGTGCGCGAGTCGCAGCGCGCCCGCCGCGATCTCCCCGAAGCGCGAGGCGACGATCGGCGGCACCGGCTCGACCGAAGGGTCCTCGTCAACCGCCTCCAGCAGGTACCCGTACAGGTAGAGGTCCGGCAGCCGCAGCGTCGCCAGAGTCAGCAGCCGCAGCGTCCCGTGCTCGCTCTCCTCCTCGGGCGTGCAGAGGGTATTGGCCGCGCCGTGGGAGACTGCCCGCTCATAGGATGACCGCAGCTCGGTCTCGTCGATGGCGGCGGCGATCGCAACGGCCCGGTTCACGCTCATGTTCATCTGCGCGCCGCGTTCCTCATCACTCACAGATCAGGTACCGGGCCCCCGCTGTGCTGGCCCCACCGCCCAGCCCGCCCGAGCCCTCAGCGCCGCCCGCGCGATCCGGCCGAGCCGGCCGCCCCACCGCCTCCCGCGAACCTCAGGCACGCGTTGACCAACCTCGAGGCCGTCTACCGCCAACTCGCCCGCCCGTGGCCGGCTGACGAGCTCGACCAGCGCTACGAGGCCGCCTACGAGCGCGGCGCCAGAGACCTACCGGTCGGCGAGGACGTCCCGGAGCGCCCGATCATGCTCCTTGCGACCGCGATCCCACGTCTGATCAGCCTCGCCGTCGCCGCCAATGTCCTGCACCTCCTCCCAACCGGCACACACGACGCCGCCGTCCTCGCCGGGGAGCTGATCGCGACGATCGACGCCACCGCCACCGGCAGCCTTCACCGCTGCCACCTCGCCCTCCGATCCGACGGCGAATCCCGCGGCTACGACACCGACGAGTGGCTGCCGCTCGCCTACGAGCAGGCCGCCGACTGGCTCGAGCACGCCTCAGCCGACCGCCGATCCGCCGTCGCTGATCGAGCATGCCCAACAGGCCGGCCGGTTCGCGGCGCTGGCCATCGGTGCACTGGACCGCGACGCACCGACGGTGCCCGAGACGATCGCCGACTGCCTCGCGCACCTCCTGTTCACCTCCGTGTTCGCGGACGGCGCCGCCCACTCCCGACCAGGCGGCTAGCGACCCCAGGAGCGCGTCGCGCTCAGCTGGGCGAAGGCTACGAAGCGAGGAACCCGGGCCGCGGTGAGGTTCCCGCGCTGGCCCTGAGAACCGAAACCAGGCGATCAGGCGAGACCACAAGAACCCCGTCCTCGACCCCCTCCAACCCGCGGGCACGCACCACGCACAGCACCGGGAGCGCTCCTCGCCGACACCAACGCCGGCGATTCCGGTAAAGCCACGCGGCCGTCTGTCGGGCGTGGGCCAGGTGGCGCGCGTCGAACGTGCGCGTTTTGGTCTCGATCGCAAACCCGATGCCAGTCGGGGCGATCGCCACGCTGTCGACATCCCCGGGCCGGCCCCACGGGAGCGAGTGCTGCACCCGCCACCCCTCCGCCTCCAGGCCGCCGAGCACCCGTCGGACCTGAAGCTCGGACCGAGCGCCGACACCGCTGCGAGCGGCCAGCCGAGTCCAGCGACGAGCGTCCACCGCCAGAGCCGCCATCACGACCAGCAGCAATCCGGCCAGCGCCGTTGCTCGGGTGCCGGCAGCGGTTACCGCCAGCGCACCAGCGGTGATCGCGGCTGCGCATCTCGCCCCGGCGCGGCGCAGACGCCGAGCCTGTTGGCGGCGCGGAAAGCTCGTCCAGAACACCCAAACAAGCTCGCAGCCGCCTCGGACACACGGCTAGCCGCCTCCTCGCCAGGCAGCACCTGTTCCTGCCGTTTGCGACACCGCCGGCACGGGGCCGCAGGAGTCCCGCTTTCCCGCCCGCGCCGGCGTTTTCGGGGCCGCGAGCCTGTGGGCACCCACGGGCCGGTGCGCACCCACCTCGTCGTGTTCGCATAGCCATGGCTGAATTCGAAATTCAAAGCACGCCCTGCGCATGCCGGCGGTTTCGGGCGTCGGCATCGGCACCGTCGCAGGTTCTGTGGTGGATGGGCGTGTGCGACGGCCCCTGCCGTTCGCGCGATCCGAGACTCCGACCGAGTCGCCGGCAAGGCTTCGCGCCCCGCCGATCTCCGACCCACAACCGCCCATGAGGACGCAAATCGCGAGGGGTCCAGCCTGTAGCCGGACGGCCAATCGCGGGCGTCGGATGCGACGGCACGGTGGTCACGCTGGTGCGAGGCAATTGCGTCGCAGCGAGATCGCGCGTGATCGGAGCGTCACGGCTCGCCGGTGCGCTTAGGTTAGGGTTGAGCTCACCGCAGGCCGAGGTTGATCAGGCGGTAGCCCATTGCGATTTCGGAGACCTCGAAGTCAAATGCGAGGACTCCGGTCGTCGGTGTGGACTCGAACGCCTTGGTGACTAAGCGGCGGGGCATGAGGAGGTCGGCGGCGAAATCGTTGGCGGCGCGTTCCGCTCTGTAGTCGATGGCGCCGGCGGCTCCGTCGGTGAGGTCGAGGTGGAAGCGATCAGTGTGCCCGAGTAGATGGTGCCCGAGCTCATGGGCAATCGAGAAGCGCTGCCGGGTTTCGACATGGTTCCTGTTGACGGCGATGATGGCGCCGTCCTCCGCTTCGATGACGAGCCCAGAGAGTGCGTCGGGAAAGTCGAGTTGGTCCAGACGTACGCCACAGCGCCCTACGAGCTCGTCGACAGGCACCGGAGGCTCTGTGATCCCCGCTCGTTCGAGCAGTTCGTTCGCGGCGTAGGCTGGCTGGCGAGCTCCGACATTGATCTCACGAGGCGGCCAGTCGCCAGGTTCTGTGTGCTCGATCACAGCATCGAGAGCGTCCTTGAGTTCGTCGCTGCCGAGTCGGGCGACCTGCGCACGCAGTACGGCGGCAACGGGCTGGCGGGTGCGTTCGGGCGGAAGGAAGTAATCGACGTCGCGGCCAAGCGTCCGAGCGAGGTCGATCACGTCGTCCAGGCCAGGTTTGCGCTTTGCCGACTCCCAGTATGAGACGGCGGTCTGGGTCCGGTTGAGTCGCTCGGCAAGAGCGCTCTGCGTCCAACCGAGTTCGGACCGTGCGTCCAGGATGCGCTTGGCAATCCAGGCCGTCGTGGGGTCGCTCACGAGCAGTACATTACGCGGGGGGTCCATACCGATCTGTTATGATCATAGCGATACGGCATGAAGCTTCTCCGACCGGCTCGGACAAGCCTAAAGAATGACCCGGCGGCTGGAGACCGCCCAAGCGATGAACGACCAGGCAAATGACGAGAACGAGCAGCACAACGGCCACCACCAGCATCCGGTCCACTTCACCGAGGACGGCGAGCCGCTGGAGATCGAGACCAACTCCCTAACCATGAGCGAGATCCTCGCCCTCATCGGCAAAGCGCCTGACAACTGGTACCTCGTCGAGAAGAAGGGCCGCGAGCGGATCGACTTCCGGGATCCCTCGACCGTCGTTGAGATCCACGAAGGAGCGAAGTTCATCACCGTCTTCACGGGCCCAACTCCGGTGTCATGACCGGCTGCGGCGCGGACGGGTTCGCACAGGAGCTGGTTGGCGCCGGCTACTCGGTCGAGCGCGTCGTCGACTTCGTCGTCTTCACGTACGAGGTCGATATTGGACCGATCGACGGGCAGCAGATGCGGATCGCATTGCAGCCCGTCGATCACCCCAGGACGCCACCTTCCGGACCATTCGTGAGTCCTCGGCTCCTCCCGCTGCGCCCGGACTCCAGTCCGGCGCCATACGGTGGCGTCCACGACGCACACAGCCGCGGGTTCCCCGATCCTCAGGGCATCTGGGAGTACTGGAGCAGGCCCTTCAACGAGTGGGCTGAACACGGTCGTACCGCGAAGAGTTACCTCGACGTCCACCTCCGTCGCCTGTTCGCGGGTCTGCCAGGAGAGCTGGTGCTGCCATGCGCCGCCTAAGCGTCGCCATGCCCGGCGAGGCTCACGGCCAACTCGCCACGCACCTCCTTCGACCCGACGGGCAGGAGGATCTCTGCTTTGCGCTCTACCGCCCTAGCACCGGCGAGCGCCGAGACAGCTGCCTGATCCAGGAGGTGATCCTTCCGAACGACGGCGAACGCCTGGTGCACGGCAACGCCTCTTTCTCGGGCGAGTACTTCCTTCGCGCAGCCGATCTGGCCGAAGAAGCCAACGCCGGCCTCGCTCTTGCCCACAGCCACCCAGCAGGCAAGGGTTGGCAGGGAATGAGTCGTGACGATGTCGTCGCCGAGCAACGGTACGCCGCGCAGACCCCTGTGCTCACCGGATTTCCACTACTCGGCCTGACACTCGCCGGAGACGAGAGCTGGAGCGCGCGCCGCTGGGATCACGACAACAACGGATACCGACGGCACGACAGCGCATCCGTTCGCGTCGCCGGTGAGCAGCTGCGGATCTCGCACCACCCGGACCTCTCGCCCACGATCCAGCACGACGAACGAATGCTGCGAACCGTCTCAGCCTGGGGCGAAGCAGTACAGCAAGACCTAGCCCGGCAACACATCGGGATTATCGGTGCAGGCAGCGTCGGCGCGCTCGTCGCGGAGTCACTCGCACGAACCGGAGTCCAACGGCTGACGATCATCGACTTTGACACCATCAAGGCCCACAACCTCGACCGTCTAGCCCATGCAACACGACTTGACGCCCACCTCCACCTGTCGAAAGCCCAGCGGCTGCGAGAAACGCTCCTTCGATACGGCACAGCGCGGGACATCGACGTCGATGCCGTCGAGCTGAGCGTCGTCGAGCCGCACGGCTATCGAGCCGCGCTCGACTGCGACGTCCTCTTCAGCTGCGTCGACCGCCCATGGCCCCGGCAGCTGCTCAACCACATCGCCTACGCCCACCTGATCCCTGTAGTCGACGGCGGGATCTCCATACGCGCGCGACCCCGTCTCACCAACGCCGACTGGAAAGCGCACATCGCCGCCCCTGGACGAGCCTGCCTCGAGTGCCTCGGCCAGTACCTCGCCGCGGACGTAGCGCTAGAGCGAGCCGGTGACCTCGACGACCCCAGCTACATCAACAGCCTCCCAGTCGACCACCGCCTTCGCGCAAGCCAAAACGTCTACGCCTTCAGCTCCGCCTGCGCATCGCTCGAGGTGCTCCAATGGCTCTCCATGACCGTCGCGCCACTGGAGATCGCGGACGTCGGCGCGTGGAACTTCCACTTCGTCACCGGCCAAATGGACCAGTCCAGCGCCGGTTGCGCTAGCGGCTGCCTGCAGCAGCAGCACCTCGCCGGCGGAGACCTGTCCAAGCTAGCCGCCCCGATCGCGGAGCACCCCGCGGCTAAAAAAGAACGGTCTCGCCGCTGGGCAGCACAGGCCCACTTCCGCACACGAACGCTGCTCAGACTCCGGTCGGCCGAACGCGAGATCGCGCGTCGGATCCAGAACCGGCTCGTCGATCGATAGCCGCATCCCTTTGGAATTCCTGATCGGTCCTGAGTTGCCAGCCGCCGCTTCACGTTCGATGAGCGTTCGCCGATTGCGACCTGCGTGGGCGCGTGGGGAGCCGCGAGGACCAGAACGAACCGACTCGGAGCGGGCGAGCCGGAATAGTTACCGTCGTGCCAGGGCCGAGCCCGTGGGGCAAGGCGTAAGCGGCGATGATCGCGGCGTGTCGATCTGCTACCTGCGGCCGGCCGCTCGTGTCGTTGCCCTCCGCTCCGCACCGTCGGCGTGCCACCCTCGAAACCAGGGCGGACACGGGCACTGCGCCTCGCCAGCTCACACCAACGCGAGCCACGCCACGGTGTCGGCTGTCCACGGCAAGCGTGTCTCGCCTCCCGACCGCAGCGTCGTGTTCTATCCAATGCGATGCCCAACAGCGCTTCCGCAGCTACACCGGCTCGCGAGGGTCATGTCGACTCGGCTCCGTCCGGTTGGCTGCTTCAGGCGCTGGCCGAGGGCTGGAACACCATCTGCGCGCGCCATGAGGAGCTCCCGCCGGTAATCCTCGTCATCGGCCCAAGCCCGCTGCCCGCGGCAAGAAGAATCGAGCTTGGGCACTTCGCACCGATGCGCTGGTCGCCGTGGCGAGATTCGCACCTGAGCGTGCGCTCCGACTGCCTTACGGCCTTCGCCACCGCCATCCAGGAAGGCGATCGGGCGGGCGCGATGGAGGCGCTTGCCGCGTCCTCGGAGGCGCTTCTGCGCGAAGCGCGGCAGCTCTCCGCGGATGCGAGCGCCGTCATGAGTGAGGTCTTGATCACGGTCGATGGCGTGGCCGGTTCAGCAGAGGAGATCTTCGCGACCCTGCTCCACGAAGCCGTCCATGCCGTCGCATTCGAGCGCGGGATCAAGGACACCAGTCGGCAGGGGCGATACCACAACGCGCGGTTTCGAGCGGTCGCTGAGGAGCTCGGCCTCGAGACGGGCCGCGACCCAGCCTTCGGTTGGTCATCGACGGCGCTGGCGCCCGGGACGACCGCGCTGTATCGCGAGACGCTTCGCGCGCTCACCGAGGCTCTCGGCGATCATCGCGACCATTCGACGACGCTCGGCGACGCACGGGCTCGCCAGTGCGAGATGACCCTCACGTGCGACTGCGGCCACCGCGTCCGGCCTGCCCGTCGTCAAAGCATCCGCGAGGCGATCTGCACCCGTTGCAGTCAGCGCGGTGCCCGCCATGGCATCTGAGGGAGTAGGCGTGGACTCTCGAGAGTGGCGAGGCCGAGCGATTTCCAGAGCGCCCGGAGGATTCGAACTTCCGACGTCTCAGTTGCGTAGAGCTACGACGACCAATGCAGGGGTGGCGGGCTACCACGTGCGCCGCGATGCCGCGTGTGACGCGCGGCGAAAAGGCAGACGACCCACGTCGTTTGCCTTTTCGTCGGGGAAATGGCCGCAAAGTCCGGGGAAATCCGGACGCACGATTAGTCGCAGAACGAGGAGAAATCCCTGGAAATAACACTGCTTCAGGTGCAGGGCCGCACGACTGAAAATCGTGGTGTCCCCGGTTCAAGTCCGGGTCTCGCCACTGCCCAAGGGCCTGCCGACCGCCTCACGTCCGGTTTCGGGTGACGCCTTCCGCCGCCCCGACCTCCGCTGCTAGAAGCGTCGGCCCCGGCGGCTGTCGCGTCGGTCTTCGCGCCGATCCCCACGACGTCGCACACCCCGGGTCACGACGGCGGCGGTACCTGCCACGGCGGCGGTGCGGGCGATCGGCCGTCCTCCGAGCAAGCCGGGTCTGCCGATTCGACCTCTACCAAGCATCTCAGACTCCTTTGGTCATCGTGTCATCGGCCTCGATCGCCGCCGCGAGCGCCTGGATCGGGATCCGCCCACTGGCTACCAACTCACCGCCGGCACGGCGAACGGCCGAGCCAAACGCCGCGGCCCAGACGTTTTCCCAGACCAGGACCGCCGCGACGCTCCCGGGCTCCATGGCCGCTCCGATGGATTCGACGTCCTCGTCGGCGAGCAGCAGCGCGAGGTCGGTCTCGTGCTCACGCAGGCCACTCAGATCGGCGTCGCCGAAGTCGTGAGATTCGAACCCTTCGACGGATCCATCTAGCTCCTTCTTGAGCAGGATCAGGTCGAGGACGTGGACCACTCCGCGTCCGACCAAGGCCGAGAGCTCTGTCGCCATCTCACCTGAGAAATCGGCCTGATCGGCGGGAAACTCGACCACCATGTAGTCGACGGGCCCAAGCTGATCGACATCGATGTCGTTCATGTGTGCGCCTCCCTCGGCAGTTGCGGACGCCCGTCATCCCGGGGTCCTCGGGTGCTGCTTGGCCTGAACAGAGTGCAGCGGCATCATCCCATTCGGGGGATGCCGAGTCGGCCCCACGACCGAGTCTATGAAGAGCATGAAATGGGAGTTGGCGATTATTGCCGCGACTGTTCTGGCGGTGGCTGCGGTCTCGCGGCGGCTGACCGGGACATCCGTCACGCCGGGGATGGTGTTCGTCGTTGTCGGTGTGCTCGTGGGACCGCTTGTGATCGACGAGGTGACGGCGGCTCCGACGGGCGAGGGGGTGAAGACACTCGCCGAGGCGACGCTCGCGGTCGTGCTGTTCGCGGACGCCTCCCGGATCAAGCCTCGCGTGCTCCGGCGCGAGTATGCGGTTCCACTGCGCCTGCTAGGCGTCGGCCTGCCCTTAACGATCGCCCTGGGCGCGGTGCTCGCCGCGGTCATACTCGATCAGCTCAATCTGACTGAGGCGATCGTGTTGGCGATACTGCTGGCGCCCACGGATGCCGCCCTCGGGGAAGCGGTGGTGACCGAACCGCGACTCCCGTCGCGTATCCGCCAGGGACTCAACGTCGAGAGCGGGCTCAACGACGGAATCTGCGTACCGCTGCTGCTGATTGCGCTCGCGGCGGCGGAAGTCGAGGACAAGAGCGCGAGCGGTCACCACGCGATCCGCATCGTCGCCGAGCAGATCGGCTACGGGACCCTCGGCGGCGTCGCAGCGGGCCTGGCCGCCGCCGCCGTCGTCGCGATTGGCTATCGCCGAGACCTGGTCAGCGGCTCGTGGCTCCAGGTCATCCCGGTCGCCGGTGCCGGGCTGGCATACGGAATCGCCGCCGCGCTCGGTGGCTCGGGCTTCATCGCTGCCTTCGTCGCCGGAGCGAGCTTCGGTGCGCTCGTCAGCCGCGAGTCCGAGCAGGCCTCACGTTTGAACGAGGAGCTTGGAGGTCTGCTGGGAGGCGTCACGTTCCTGATCTTCGGCGCGGTGCTCCTGGGCCCTGCGCTCGAGCACGTGAGCTGGCAGATCGCCCTGTACGCCGTGCTCAGCCTGACCCTCGTGCGCATGCTGCCGGTCGCGGTCGCGATGATCGGCACGGGCGCCCGGCTGCCAACGGTTGGCTTCCTCGGGTGGTTCGGGCCGAGAGGGCTCGCGTCGATTGTGTTTGCGGTGATAGTCGTCGAGGAGGCGCACCTCCCCGGGGTCCCGACGATCCTGGCGACCACATACGCAACGATCGGATTGTCGGTGATAGCGCACGGAATCACGGCGGCGCCACTGGCCGCGCGCTACGCCCGCTGGTACGAATCACACGCGCGGGACCGCGTCCCGGTCATGGAAAGCGCCCCCACGCCAGAGCACCGCACCCGAGGCGGGCCTATCGCCAACCCCGGACCGTCGGCACGGGTGTCTGCTCCGCCGAACTAGGGCACCGCTTCGGCGCTAGCCTGCGACGGCGGTTGCAGCTCTTTCTGCAGCCTCTTCGTGTCCTCGTCGGAAAGGGACGTCTTGATCACGGTGCCGCCGAAACCTTGCAGCGCCGCCATCGCCTTGTCCTCGTTTATGGGCTCGATGACCATGAACAGGGCCGATGTGCCCGGCTGCAGGTACTCGCGTACCTGTTCCTGGAACGCCTTGTCGATGCCCTTCTCACCGAGGTGTCCGAACAGCGCCCCCAAGCCTGCGCCCATCGCCAGACCCGCGACGGGGATGAAGAACAGCAGTCCGAACAGCAGGCCCCAGAAGCCGCCCCAGATCGCACGACTGCCGCTCCCACCACCGTCGTGGATGGTGTGAACGTGGTAGTTCCCCTTCTCATCATCACGAGTGATGACCGCGACCTGACCGGGCTGGATCACAGACTCGGACTCAAGCTGCGATACCGCCGCTGCCGCGAACTCTGCCGTGCCCTGCTCGGGATAGCCGATTGCGATAAGTGTTGCCATGAATCGCACCCTCTGATCGTTGTTCCTATGTAGCCCAGGACCGGGCGAACCTCCGGCTCGGACTGCGCGTTTCCTTCACGACGCCTCTAGCTTGATGGGGAACGGGGGGGCCGCCATCACCCAAATCGGATGACTGGCCGCGGAACGTAGAGTGATTCAGGCGCAGGACCGCACGACTGAAAATCGTGGTGTCCCGGTTCAAGTCCGGGTCTCGCCATCACCGAAGTCCGGGTCTCGCCATCACCGAACGGATGTCTCTTACGGGGGCGTCGGGGCGTAGATCACCGGTAGCGCATTCGACTGACCGGCCAGCGTCTTGAAGCTGAACGGCACGACCAGCGGCGAGGTCGTGGCGTCCTGCTCCGGCGCGACGATCTGCATCTCGGTGCCGGTCACGTAGAGATAGTCGACGTCCATCGAGGACTCGAGCGCGGGGTTGCCGAAGTCGGCCCAGTCGATGTCGAGTGGGTCGAAGCCGACGCCGTGAGCGGTGAGGGTGGACGTGCCGTCCTCGCTCAGCCAGCTTGCCGGGCCGGCGGAGGTCGAGACCGACGTGACCCGCGGCGCGGGGAGGTAGTCGAACTCGGTCGTGCCCACCTGCGTCTCGCAGCCGCATCCGGGCGGCGCCACCAGAACCCCTGCGTTGTCGAGCTCGACCGCTCCCTCCACCGGCGGCAGGATGCGACCCGTCGCGCTCGTCCCGTGGAAGCTGGTCACCCGCACCTGTACCTGACAGATGTCGTTGGTGGCGTTCTCACCTCGGTACACGCCGCGGTTGGGAAGCGGCGAGCAGTCTGTGCGCGCCGAGTACGCCGGCGGCGTCACGGTGATCTGGTTGGGGCTGTCCACGGTGAAGCGCCGGGCCGCGACGCCGCCGAACATGACGGCGGTCGCGCCGCTGAAGCCCGAGCCGAGAATCGTCGCCGTCCCGGGCGAGGACTCGCGCCCGCCGTAGGGAATCACGGCGGTGATGCTCGGGATGACGCTCGAGCCGCTCGTGTCGACGTACTCGAACCTCGAACTCGGGCCGGGGACGCTGGTCTGGCCACCGTCGAGCGTGACGATCACGTCGACCGGACCAGCCCCGTCCTGGGGAGCGGGCGCGTCGGGCGGGAGCGTCCGGCGCGCCGGCGGGAGCGTCACCGTGATCGAGTTCGGGCCATTCACGGTGATCCGTCCTGCTGGGATCTGGGCTGCCCCCAGCTGGACGCCGGCGACGATCGGGACGCGACCGGTCTCGAACCCGGAACCTGTGATCGTCACGCGCTCACCGCCGGCCGTGCTGCCCCAGGCCGGGGAAAGTCCCGAGACCACCGGCCGCCGCTGCTGGCTCGCGAAGCTGCACGCGTAGTACGCGAGGCCCGGGGCCCCGCTCGCGTCGGTCAGCTCCGGCGAACCCAGGCCGGAGGCCAGGTCGTAGCCGGTCCGGGCCGGGAACACCTGGCCGCCCGCGAGGTCGTAGACGTCGTTGTTGCCGGCCGCGACGTCGTTGAACGAAGCCGCGTACTCGGCTGGATTGGACGCCACCGCATAGAGCAGCGGACTGACGAACCCGACGCCGTCGCGCGTGGAGGGCCGAGCCTGACACGTCTGCGATGCGTTGGTCTCGGCGAGCATCGCCGCCCAGATCGGTGCCGACGAAGACGTGCCGCCGACCGTGACCCACCCGCCCTCGGAGGCGTCGTAGACCGTGACCGCGCCGGTCATCCAGTCGCCCTGAGACGAAACGTCGGGGACAACGCGGCACGGCGTCGAGGGGCCGGCGCCGGCGACAGTGGTCTGGCAGAAGTTCGGCGGGTAGCCGAAGCTCTGCTCCACCGCGTTGCCGTTGGCGTAGTCGGCGCTGCCGGGCTGCGGGATCCCGGGCACCCTGCTCGTGCGCTGCCAGGTCGGCATGGTCCACGACTCCGAGATCCCTCCCCCGCCGGCGCCGTTGTCGACCCCGTCGACGACGCCGTCGTTCCAGACCTGCTCCATCGGGGGCTGGCTGGCGTTTTCGATCGTCGTCCCGCCGACCGAGACGACGTAGGGCTGGCTGCCCGGATCGTCGACCGACACCGGGTTCTGGCCGGATGCGGGCGTCGGGTCGTCGAACAGGTCGCAGTCGTCCGATCCGTTGTCGCCGGCGGCGGCGAACACGGACTCGCCCTGGGCGGCCGCCTGCTCGAACAGGAAGTTCTCGGCCTGCTGGAGCCCCGGCTGGCCGGCCTGGATGGTCTGCTCGCACAGCCCCCAGCTCGTGCTTATCACCTGGTCGCGGTCGGCGTTGATGATCGCGGCGTAGTTGTCGACCGGGTCGTAGTCGACGCCGTCGGTGCCGGGACTCGGAGCCTCGTACACGTCGATCGTCGCGTCCGGGGCCATGGCCGAGAGATCCTCGACGTCGAGGTTGGCCTCGCCGCTGCCCGGCCCGATCGGCTGGCCGCCGTCCACGGGGATGACGTTCAGGCGGCTCATCATGGCCGCGGCCTGCGACGCGCCGAAGAAGCAGTTGTCGAACGTACTGACGTCCGAGCGCGCGAACGGCTCGAGCTCGTACAGCGCGATGTGCTGGCCCTGGCCCAGGTCGCCGCTGTCGTACAGGCCGAACGCGCCGTAGGACCGCGCGATCTGATCGTCGGTCAGACCTCCGAACTCCTGGGCATCGGCGGTGGCGGCGGGGCACGCCTTGGGGGCGCCTGACGGGTGGGCGAAGCTGGCGCTCTCGGGCCGGCGGATCCGCCCGCGGTCAGACGGCTTGGCGCGGAACACGCCGGCCGGCTGCGCGCGGACCAGATCGTTCAGGCCCTCGATCCCGGCCACCGCGCCGGCGATGGTCGACGGCACCGACACGGCTGAGGTGGTCGTCTGGCCGACCGCGCCACTGGCGAGCCGGTAGCGCTCGACTCCCGTCTGGAAGGCATGCTCGACCTGCCCGGTGGTGCCCGTGAAGCGCACGAGCAGGCCGTCGCTGGAAACGTTCGTCACGCGCAGGCCGTCGGCCGCGAGCTGGGCGCGCACGGCGTCGATCGTCGTCTGCGTCGGGCCGAACCGGCTTGCGAACGCTCCCGCCGGCAGGTACTGGTGGAACAGCGGGGAGCTCGGGTTCGTCACGTCGGAGACGAACTGCGTCAGCGCGGCGTTGTCGCGCGGCTTCAGGACGACCGTGCCGGACAGCGCCGTGGACGCCGACGCGGCGCCGAGCGCATGAGCGCCCGTCGGCACGCGCGGCGTGGCCCCGACCCGCACCAGTCGCGGTGCGCTCGCGGCTGCCGACCCCGACACGATCGCCAGCGGCAACGCAACCAGCAGCGCGAGCCGAGTCGCCCGATCAAATCCCTTCGCCAGCATGTGCCCTCCAGAGCCGGAATCGAACGACGACGACCGCAAGAGGCCCGGCAGTGCCTCAGTCCGCCGCTTATACATGGGCCACCGGGTCCGAGTCAACCGAGCGTTCAGCGTCTGACCTTGTTGTAACCTCAGATCGAAGAGGAGCGGTGCGCATTCGGCTGTGCAATGTCTAGGGCCTCGGTGGCCGACGGACCGGGCGGGGATTGGTGGCTCGTCCGATCGTCCGTGCGCCGGTTCGCGCCCGTGCGCCGGTTCGCGCCCGTGCGCCGGTTCGCGCCGCTGCGCGCCCGTCGCTCGTGGCCGTCCTCGTCACGTGCGGGGCGCTGCTCGTCCCGGCGGCGGCCGCGGCCTTGTCCCTCCCGACTGTCTCCGTCCCGAGCATCTCGGTCCCGTCCATCAGCGTTCCCGCCGTCACCGTCCCGTCCGTCACGTCCCGTCGTCTCCGTCCCGTCCGTCACCGTCCCGTCCGTCTCCGTCCCGTCCGTCAGCGTCCCCGGCGTGACGACACCGTCGATCACCGTCGGCACGGTGAGCACCCCCAAGGTGACCACGCCCACCGTCCGCCCTCCGGTGGTCAGCGCGCCTCCGCTTCCGACCCCGGCCAGGCAGACGCCAACCGGCGACTCGACGCCCGCCGGATCCAACTCGACTGCCTCGTCGAGCGGTTCCTCGGGCACGGCGTCCCGGGGCGCGACGCCGCCGTCCGCGTCACGCTCGCCGAGTCGCTCCGCCCCCGCCGCGAGGCCGGGCGCGTCCAGGAGCGCGGGTGGCAGCGCCGGACGCGCGAGTCGTGCCGGCGGACGCCAAGCCGCCGGCACTGGCCAACCTGCGGGGCAGAGCGCCAGGACTCAAGCCGCCGCAGTGCACTCTGCAAACGCGCGGGCCACGCCGGCGGCAGCGCGCTCGACCACGACGCCCAAGGCGACCAACGGGCCGTTGGTGAAGCTGGTCAAGGAGCTGCCCACGGCGGTGCTGTTCGCGCTGCTGGCATTCGGGGTCATCGCTGCCGCGATGGCGCTCAACGCCTATCTGCAGAGCCGGCGTGCGCGCTCGCTGGCCGGCCAGCGGGCCGCGCTCCTGTCGGATGTCGGCGTGCTCCAGGCCGGGCTCCTGCCCACGGTGCCCGAGCGTTTCGGCGAGCTCGACGTGTCGGTGGCCTACCGGCCCGCGCACGGCCTGGCCGCCGGGGGCGACTTCTTCGACGTGTTCTCGATGTCCGCCGACACCACGGGCATCATCATCGGCGACGTCTCGGGGCACGGGCGCGAGTCGCTGATCCAGGCCGCGCTCGTCCGCTACACGCTGCGGACGTTGATGGGGGAGGGACATCCACTGCCTGAAGTGCTCGCTCGCGCCGACCGGTATCTCACCGGCGAGCTCGGCGAGGGCTTTGTCACGATCGTCATCTGCAGCTACGACCACGCGACGGCCGAGCTCACCTGGGCGAAGGCCGGACATGAGCCACCGATGATCGCCGGCGAGCCGGACCGGGCAGAGGAGGCGGCGACTCCGCTCGGCTTCGGGTTCGGCGGCACATGGCCCCAGTTCTCGCGCGCCCTCGCCCCCGGCGAGCGCGTGTGCCTGTTCACCGACGGTCTCACCGAAGCCCGCCGGCAGGGCGAGCAACTCGGCCGCGCCCACCTCAGGTCGCTCGTCGACCGGGGGCTGAACGCGCAAGCGCTCCTCACGCAGATCGAGTCGGACGCCGACGAATGCACGGATGACCTCGCCGCCGTGGTGATCAGTCGCGCGCCGGCGATCACTCCCGTCGAGGCGACCGAGACGCGTCAACCGGCAACGGTCTAGGGGCGGGCTCAGCTTCCGGGGCGGGCTCAGCTTCCGGGGACGGGCTCAGCTTCCGACGGACCGCCTGCGGGCCAGGCGCGGCGGCCGCGCGCGCAGGCTGGCGACCCAGGCCAGCACGATCAACGCGACGCCGATCGCGAACGCGAGGATGGGGAGGGCGTCGCTCGAATGGGCACCGCTCGCCGTCGCCACGGCGGGCGGGAGCGGCAGCGGGTGCCCGGCCGCCGCGGCGAGGCGCTGGACCGCGGTCAGCGCGGCGACGCCGAGGCCACCGGGGCCGGCCGGGATGCGCACGCCGGCCAGGGTCGACGGGCCGGTCGCGCCGCCCGCGCCACCCGCGCCGCCCACGCCCGCGCCGCCCGCGCCCACGCCGCCCACGCCCGCGCCGCCCGCGCCCGCGCCGCCCGCGCCCGCGCCGCCCGCGCCAGCGCCGCCGGCGACGCCGAACCCGTCGGGCATGACCACGAGCAGCGGCCCGCGATAGACGAGCGAGAGTTCCTGGTCCAGGAACCGGGCGTAGGTCTGCGGTTGGCGCCACAACTCGGTGACCGACCCGAGGTCACTGCGCGTGGCGATGATCGCCACGCGCACTTGGTATCCGCTGCTCGCGGCGGTCCGCAAAAGGGCCGTGAGCTGTCCCTGGCGGGGCAGGGCAATCCCGGCGTCCTGGGGCAGGAACAGCGGCTGCGTGGCGAGGACGTCGCTGGCCGGATCGCCGTCGGCCAGCGCAGACCCCGAGGGCGCGACCAATCCGAGAAGCAGGACGGCGATAAGCGCTGCCAGCAACCGAACCGACAAGCAGCGCTGGCTACGGATGTCCGTACATTCCGTCATCTGCGATGAGCTCGGAAGCGACACGACGGCATCTGCCCGCCGCGACGCGCAAGTCTAGGGCGCCCCGCTCGCGACGCTCGCGCCGAGCCGGCGAGACCGTGCTGTTCGCGGCCCTGCTGGCCCTCGGCGCGTTCCCCGCCGCCGCTCAGGCTCACGGTCCGGTGGCGCCGGTCGCCTCGGCTTACTTCGCCAAGACGCTGCAGGTGCCCGCGGGGCTCAACGCAAAGGTCATCGACGGCGATCTGCGCATGTGGCTGCGCGTCCCGAGTCACGACACCGTCGTCGTGCTCGATTACCGAGGCGCCCCGTACCTGCGCTTCTCGCCCGCCGGCGTCGAGGTGAACCACAACTCCTCGATGTACTACCTGAACCAGACCCCGATTGCCGCGACGCCGCCGGTGAACCTGACCGCGAGCACGCCGCCGAGCTGGCACAAGGTCAGCGGCGGCCACGCCTACGAGTGGCACGACGGGCGGCTGCACGCGCTGGCCGCGGTGGCGCTGACGCCGGGGGTGGCGTTCGTGGGCCGGTGGAACGTGCCGCTGCGGATCGAGGGTCGGCTGACCGCGATCAATGGAGGGCTGTGGCATGCCCCCGATCCATCGCCGGTGTGGTTCTGGCCGATCGTGGTGGTGTTCGCGTGCGCGGTAGCCGCCTGGCGGGTGCGCCGCGCCCGAATCGACGAGCTTGTCGCCCGCGGGCTGGCGAACGTCGCGCTGGTCGGCGTGGTGATCGCGGGCCTCGGGCTCGAGTTGCACGGACGTCCGAACGTGACGATCCTCCAGATGGTCGAGCTGGCGGCGATCCTGGCCTTCGCCGTATGGGGGCTGTGGCGGGCGCTGCTGCACCGTCCGGGCTACTTCAGCTGCTTCCTGATCGGGGTAGGGGCGCTCTGGGCCGGCGGCGTTCTCATCACCACGCTCCTGGACGGGTTCGTGCTGATCGCGCTGCCCGCTTTCCTGGCCCGCACCGTGACCGTGGTCTGCCTGGGCTGCGGCGCCGCGCTGCTGCTGCTCGTGTTCCGGATGGCTGAGCATGCCGAGCTGGGCCCGCGGCGCCGGTAGGCGGTGGTTGCCATGGACGGCGCTGGCGGTCGTGCTGCTCGTGCAGGCCTGCGGCTCCTCCGAGGGCTCGCACACGCGGGCACCGACGTCGGCGGGGGCCGTCCCGCCCGCGCTCCTGGCTCAAGCGCGCCCGATCGGACGCGGTCAGGCCTTCCAGCCCCCGGTGAGCGGTCCGGTCCTCGGCCGATGCGCGGCCAGCTTTGGAGCGCGGGTCGGTGTGCACGTGGAAGTGTTCGCGGCCAACCGCGTGGTGTTGATCCCGGCCGGGATCGGCACCCGGCCACCGCGACGCTCCTCTCAAGGACGGATCGCGCGTGCCCGGTGCTACGGGGCACTCGTCACGCTCGACCCGACCGGCTTGGTCCTGGTCCGGCCCGGCGCTCGCCTCCAGCTTGCCGACCTGTTCCGCTCGTGGGGTGAGCCGCTCAGCGCAAGACGCCTCCTCACGTTCAACGCGGCGAAAAGCCACCGCGTGGAAGCGTTCGTGAACGGACAGCGCTGGCCGGGCTCTCCCGGGCGCATCCCCATGCGTCGCCACGCCGAGATCGTGCTGGAGGTTGGGCCGCACGTGCCGCCCCACGCCTCGTACACGTTTCCGCCGGGCGCATGATCGGGCGGTATCGTCCAGTCCAGGATGGCGGTGCGGATTCAGCGCGGCCTCGTGATCCGGCGCTTCGCCCCGGCGGCATTGATGCCGGCCGGCGCGTTCGCGGTGCATCAGCTGCGCTACTGGCTGGCCTACGGCAGCGACGCCGCGGCTGAGCTGCAGCGCCAAGGCCACTCCTACCTGCACTCGGTGGTGCCGTGGATCGTGCTGCTCCTGGCCGCGGCGCTGGGAAGCTTCCTGCTGGCGATCGGCCGCGCGTTCGGCGGACGCAGGTCGGTGCCCCGCCACACGCTGTCGGTGGCGACGCTCTGGCTGCTCTGCTCGGCCTCACTGGTGGCCATCTACGTCTGCCAGGAGTCCCTCGAGGGTCTGTTCGCCACCGGGCACCCGGGCGGCCTGGCCGGCATCTTCGGCTACGGCGGCTGGTGGTCGATCCCGGCCGCCCTTGCCGTCGGCCTGGTCCTCGCCACTGCCTTCCACGGCGCCCGCCGGGTGCTGCAGGCGGTGGCCGATCGCCGCTCTCATGCCACCCCGCCCGTCTCGCGACGCCCGCAAACTGCCCGCGCCCCCCGCGCGGTACTCCTGCTCGCGCCCGCCCCGCTGATTGACGGCTGGTCGGGCCGCGGTCCTCCGGCCTGATCGCGGGCCGAGCCCAGCGGCTCGGCGACACGCATCCGATCAGCGACCCAGGAGGAATCAACACCGTGAACACGAGATCCCTGCGGGGACGAGTCGTGCTTGCCGTGGCGCTCGCCGGCGGTGCGGCCCTGCTGCTACCGGCGATCGCGTCGGCGCACGCTCGCATCAGCCCGCCCGTATCGGTGGCGGGCAAGCTGCAGCTCTACAGCCTCGCCGTCCCGACGGAGAAGGAGGGTCTGACCACGACGACGATCGTGATGACGGTCCCGTCCGGATTCGGGATCGACTCGTTCGTGCCACCGCCCACGGGTTGGGCGATGCATCTACAGCAGACCGGATCGGGCGATAACGCCGTGGTCACCAAGGTGACCTGGACCGGGGGCCGGACGCCCACCGGTCAGGACTCGCTGTTCCAGTTCCTGGCTCAGCCGGCCTCGGCCAAGACGTACACGTTCCAGGTCGAGCAGACTTACTCGGACGGCTCGATCGTCAACTGGTCGGGACCCGAGTCGTCTGCGGCCCCTGCGCCCACGATCAACGCGGCAAGCTCGCTCGGCGGTGGCGGGGTCTCGGTGCTCACGATCATCGCGCTCGTGGTGGGCGTGCTGGGCCTTCTGGCCGGGGCCTTCGCGCTGACCAGCGGCTCGAAGGGGCGGGCGCTGGCGTGAGGGCAAGGCGCGGGATCGTCCTGACCTTCGCGGCGGTCGCATCCTGGCTGGCGCTGCCGGCCGGAGCGTCGGCTCACGCCTACCTGGTCAAGACGGTCCCCGCCGCGAGCGTGGTCCTGGAAGCGCCTCCGGCCAACATCCAGTTGACCTACGACGAGGCGGTCGAGCCCCGCCTGGCGATCATCTCGGTCACCGACGCCGACGGGCACCAGGAGACGACCGGGGCGGTGCGCCGCTCGCCGGCCAACCCCGACACCCTGATCGTTCCCCTCCGGGCGCACCTGCCCGAGGGGTGGTACCTGATCTACTGGCGGGCGATCTCGGTCGACGGCCACCCCGTCCAGGGCGCGTTCACCTATGCGATCGGCCCGAACCCCGGGCCCGCGCCGCAGTTCCAGGTTCCGAACATCGCGGCCTCGGCGACCTCGCCGCAGGTGCTGATCACCCGCTGGGCCATGTTCGTGACGGTGATGGCCGCGATCGGGCTGTTCGTGATGCGTTTCCTGACCGCACGAACGCTGGTCAGGCGCGTCGAGGGGGTGAGGCTTCGTCCTCTGACGGTGGCGTTCGTGATCGCCGCGGGGCTCGGGTTGATCGCGATCCCGGTCTACCTGGACTTCGCCACGGCCAACGACTCACTGCGATCGGTGTTCGACCTGTCCGCGCTCGTGCCGCTGTACCGGGTGACCGCGTTCGGCCGCGCGATCGTCGACCTCGAGCTCACCTTCGCTTTGTTCTGCCTGGCCGCGGGGATCGCCCTGTGGGTCGATCGTCCCGAGCGGGAGCGACGGTCGATCGCCGAACTGTTCGCCTCGTGCGGTGCGTTGCTCGCTGCGGCGGCCGTGCTCGTGGTGCCCGGCGCGGCCGGACACGCGGCGCAGACCGCACCGCGTGGCCTCACGCTGCTGTTCGACTGGCTGCACATGGCCTCGGGGTCGATCTGGTTGGGCGGACTGATCGGACTGCTCGTCGTCTGGTTCGCGGCATCGCCAGAACGGCGTGTCGAGACGCTGTCGGATTGCGTCCCACGCTTCTCGAACGTCGCGCTCGGGTCGGTGGTGGTGCTCGGGGCCACGGGCGTGGGCGAGGCGTTCGATCACATGCCCGCGGTCAACGCGCTGTGGGAGACGGGCTACGGCGTGGCCATCCTGGTCAAGGCGGGGCTGCTCGGCGGGGCGCTTCTGATCGCGTCCGGGAACCTGCTCCGCTCGCGCCCGCGGTTGATCGCGGCGCGCCGGCAGCCCGAGCTGGGAGGCCCCGCCGCTCGGCTGCTGCGCGGTCTGGTCACCGGCGAGGTCGTGATCGTGCTCGGCGCGGTGTTCGCGGCCACGGTGCTGTCGAGCCTCGCACCGCCGCCGCCCGCGTTCGCGCTCGAGAACTCGGCGATCGCCAAGGTGGGTCCGGGACGGGTGGCGGACACGGTGACGCACGCCGGCTACGTCCTGCAGGTGCTGGTCTCGCCCAACAAGGCGGCGGCGCCCGACTCGTTCGCGCTGCGCATCACGCGGGGCGGCCAGCCCGTGCGCGCGGCGAACGTGACCTTGCTGTTCAACCACCTGGAGATGCAGATGCCCACACAGGAATACCAGCTGACCGAGACGCAGCCCGGCGTCTACTCGCGGGCGGCGCCCGCCCTCGTCATGGTTGGCCGCTGGGGCCTCACCTTCCAGGTCACACCCAAGCAGGGTGAACCGTTCACGGCGCTGATCGTCGACCAGGCCAATGGGTGACATGAGCATGACCAAGGCAACAGTCATCGCTTTCCTCGGCGCCGCAGTCCTCCTCGCCGGCTGCGGCGATGCCGGCGCCGGACTGACCGTGCCCAAGGTTGCACCGGCCAAGACGTTCGCGCTGGGCGGCTTCCAGCCGCAGGGTGCGATCAGCCCTGGCCGACCGGTCACCGTCAGCTTCAGCGTGACGCAACCCAACGGCCGGCCGCTCACCCGGTACAAGACCGGCCCCGGGCCGCACACGGGGGTTCACCTGATCATCGTCCGTGACGATCTCGCCTACATCATCCATCAGCATCCACCCGTCGGACCCGACGGCCTGTTGCGCCAGACGGTCACCTTTCCCGCACCCGGTCCTTACCGGGTGCTGGTCGACGTGTACCCCAACATCCCGGGCGGACAGCCGAACTTCCAGCTGTTCACGACGGTCACCGTAAGCGGCGCGTATCACCCCAAGGCGCTGCCGCCGTTCAAGCCCGACCTGATCGTGGACGGTTACCACTTCGCGATGCAGCCTCATGCCGCGCTTCACGCGATCCAGGCTGAATTTGTGAACGTCGAGGTGACCGATCCGCACGGGGACAAGCCGACCTTCGTGCCCTGGTTCGGCGCACTGGCCCACGCGATCTTCTTCCACGAGGGCTCACTCGACTACTTCCACACGCACATATGCGCGCCGAACGCGCCGAACTGCGGGGTGCTCCCCGGGGTCGCCTCGAGCCGCATCTCGGGAACGTCGAGCGCCCCCGGGAAGCTGACCATCGGGGTGCTGCTGCCCGAGCCGGGAACCTGGCGCCTGTTCTTGCAGATGAAGCTGGCCGGTCGCATCGTGACTGCCCCGTACACGCTGAAGGTCGCCTCATGACCGACCGGCAAGTACGGCTGCGCCTGCTCGCCGCGATCGTGGCGCTCGCGGCGGGGGTGGTCGCGGTGATCGTCGCGATCCTGCTCGTGAGGAGCGCGCTCGGTTAGATGTGGCGGCGGGCTCGGTGCACGATTGTGGTGGCGCTGGCCGTGGCGCTAGCGGCGGTATGCGTCGCGCCGCTCGCGCGCGCCGACGGCGATCCGGGCAGCGATGTGCTGGTCTACCAGGATCTGTTCGCGGGCTCGGACGCCGGGCTGTCGGTGCAGCAGCAGGTCGGGCTCGGTGGATTGTTGAAGGCCGCCGCGCGCGCGGGCTTCCCGATCCGTGTGGCGATCATCGCGAGTCCGTTCGACCTCGGAGCGGTCACGGGCTTGTGGCAGCACCCGCGCACCTACGCCCGCTTCCTCGGACTCGAGCTCTCGCTGGCTTATAAGCAGCGGCTGCTGGTGGTGATGCCCAACGGACTCGGCTTCAACTGGCCGGGGCATCCGAGCCAGCCGGCATACCGCGTGCTGTCGGGAATCGCGATCGGGTCGGGCGGCTCCGGCCTGTTTGCCGCCACTGAGGCCGCGGTGGGGAAGTTGGCGTCGGCCGGCGGAGTGAAGCTGCCGGCTGCGCAGAGCGCAGCGAACAGTGGCGAAACGACCCCGAGCGGCGCCAAGCCGACGGTCCAAACGTCGCCGCGCGGGAAGAGCGCCGACAACCTGATCGGGGTGCTCGTTCTGGGCTTGGCTGCGCTGGCCGCGGTCTTAGTCGCCGCCCGCCGGATGGCAGTCCCCCGCCTCCGGGTGCGAGTGCGCTTCCGGGCGATCCCAACTGGCGCGTTGCTCGTCGTTGGGTTGGTCGCGGTCGCGGTGATCCTCGTGCGCGCTAATGCGCCAGCTGATTCCAACGCTCAGGCGCTCGCCACGAACCCCGACCTGGATCCGGGCACGCCGCTGTCTGGAAGGGCGCCCGATTTCACGCTCTCGGATCAGTTCGGCCAGCCGGTCTCGCTGCACGACTTCCGTGGCAAGGTCGTGATCCTGGCCTTCAACGACTCGGAGTGCACGACGATGTGCCCTTTGATGACCACCGCGATGCTCGAGGCGAAGGCGATGCTCGGGAAGGCCGCCTCGCGGGTGCAGCTGCTGGGGGTCGATGCCAACCCGGCCTCGATCTCGGTCGAGGACGTGTGGTCCTACTCGGAGCTGCACGGGATGCTGCACTCCTGGCAGTACCTCACCGGCACCTTGCCGCAGCTCAAGCAGGTGTGGAGGCAGTACGCGGTCGAGGCGGCGGTCGAGCGCGGAGAGATCACCCATACCCCGGCGCTCTTCGTAATCGACCCGCGGGGTCGCAAGTCGAAGGTCTACATCACCCAGATGTCCTACACCGCGGTGCCGCAGCTCGGGCAGCTGCTCGCCCGGGAGGCCTCGAGCCTGCTTCCGGACCATCCCGCGGTGCGCTCGAATCTGTCCTACGCCCGGATCCAGCCAACCACCCCCACCCAACGCGCGACTCTGCCGCGCGCGGGAGGTGGGGCGGTTCACCTCGGCCCCGGAACCTCGGCCAGGCTGTTCGTGTTCTTCGCCACCTGGGATCAGGAGACCAGCGGGCTGGCCGGTCAGCTCAGCGCGCTCAATCGCTACGAGGCGATCGCCGCGCGTTCGGGCCTGCCGCAGCTGACCGCGGTGGATGAGGCGAGCGTCGAGCCCGGCTCGAGCGCGCTGGCCGGCTTCCTCCATCGCCTCCCGCATCCGTTGGCCTATCCGGTGGCGATCGACCACAGCGGAAAGGTGGCTGACGGCTACGAGGTACTCGCCCTACCGTGGTTCGTGCTGGTCTCGTCGACCGGCCAGCTCCTCTACTACCGGGAGGTCTCGACCGCCGGGTGGCCGAGCACGAGCGTGCTCGTCCGCTACGTGAAGGCGGCGCTCGCCCGGGCGCCCAAACCCGCGGGCGCCGCCGCCGTTAAACGCGCGCTCGCCGGCTCGCCCCGGGCGCTGGCGTCGCTCCACGACCAGGCCGGCCAACTGCTGGGCGCAGAGCCTGCGCTGGCCGCCCGGATCCGCGGGCTGCGCGGATACCCGATCGTGATCAACGCGTGGGCGTCGTGGTGCGGGCCGTGCCGCGAGGAGTTCGGGCTGCTCGCCGCCGCATCCGCCAGCTACGGACGACGGGTCGCGTTCCTCGGCGCCGACACCGACGACTCGCCCGCCGACGCCCGCACGTTCCTGGCCCAGCACCCGGTCAGCTACCCCAGCTACCAGGCCAGCACCAGCAATATGACCAACATCGTCGCTCAAGGGGTCGGGGACCTTCCGACGACGATCTTCATCAACCCGGCCGGCAAGGTCGTCTATGTGCACACCGGCCAATACGACGCGCAGGGGACGCTCGACCAAGACATCGCAAGCTACGCGCTCGGAGGCTGAACCACGGTCCGCGTCCTCGTTGCGGTGGCCGTCGCGATCGGCCTGTGCGGATCTGCGCCCGCGGCCCTGGCCGATGGCGACCCGGCCAGCGACATGCTGCTCGCTCAGCCCGTCTTCTATCCCTACAGCTCGACCGTCGCGCCCGCGCTACAGGCACGGCTGGACGCGGAGGTGGCGGCCGCGCGCCGAGCCCACTTCCCGGTCAAGGTGGCGCTGATCGCCGCGCGCGCCGACCTCGGCGCCGTCCCGAGCCTGTTCGACAAGCCGCAGCAGTACGCCAAGTTCCTCGTCCAGGAGATCAGCTTCCTGGACGTCAAGCCGCTGCTGCTGGTGGTCATGCCGAACGGCTACGGGGTCCAGCATCTGGGCAGCGCGGCGCAGACGGCCGCCGCCTCGCTGCAGAGACCAGCGAGCGCCCGCGCCGACGGTCTGGCCCGGGCGGCGATCGTCGCCCTGCCCAAGCTCGCCGCCGCGGCCGGCCATCCGATCGGCCCGGTCACCGGCGCGCCAAGAGCGCACGGCAGCTCGAGCACGCTGAAGGCGATCGTGCTCGCGATGTCGGCCATCGTGATCGCCGGCGTCATGGTCGCGTTCCGCGCTGTTAGGGTGGGACGACACGCCAGCCGGGGGAACGAAAGGAGAGGACATGGCTGAGTGCACCCACATGGACCAGATCCGGGTCGACACGCCGGAGCAGGTCGAGGGCTGCGAGGAATGCCTGGCCACCGGGGAGACGTGGGTGGAGCTCCGGGCGTGCCGCGTGTGCGGCCACGTCGGATGCTGCGACTCCTCCCCGGGCGCCCACGCCACCAAGCACTACGAGGAGACGGGTCATCCGATCATGAGCTCGGCCATGCCGGATGCCACGTGGTCGTACTGCTACGTGGATCAGGTGATGCTGTAGCCCTCGCTCAGGGTCGCGAGGTCAACATCCACGACGACTACACCCAGCTCGCGTACGGCTTGACGTGGTCGTCGACTACCTTGGCAACGTTTTCATCGAGCACCTTGCTCCTCCGCTTGCCGTGCGCCGAGATGAGATGCTGCTTGGCGGCCGGCAGCACGTCCTTCTTGTCGCCGATGATCTGCAATGTGCATGTCTTGCCCGGCACCCGGGCGCAATCGAACACGGTCCTGGCCATGAGGGCTACCTCCCTTGAGTTGATCGAGCCGCATCCTCGCGGCTCCCCTGCCTAGAGTCAACGTCCGGTGGCCACTTCCCACGTACGCCTGGAGGGGAACGAGCGAGCGTCCAAGCCGGACGCGGTCCGGCTCCGAGGCGTGCGCCCCACGTCGCGCGTCGAGGTCACCGTGACCGTTCGCCACCCGGAGCTGCCGCCACCCGGCTCGCCGTTGACACGTGATGAGCTCGAGCGTCACTACGCGGTCAGTCCGGATGACACTGCCAAGGTCAGACGCGTGCTCGCTCGGTTCGGACTTACCGTCAGTGACGGTCCACCGGCGACGGGCAGTCTGGTGGTGAGGGGCAGCGCGGCGCAGATCGAGGCGGCCTTCCAGCCGCGACTCGGGGTGTACCGCGGTCCCACCGGGCGACAATTCCGGGGGCGCGAGGGTCATCTGAAGATTCCGCGGTCGCTGCGCGACGTTCTCACCGGCGTGTTCGGGCTCGACCAGCGCCGTGTCGCGCACCGGCGCCTGCGCGCGGCCGTCGCCGCACCGTCGGGATCGAAGTCGGGCGCGCCACCGCTCGGTCCGGCCGAGCTCGAGCGCCGCTACCGCTTCCCCACGGGCGACGCCACGGGACAGACGATCGCGATCGCCGAGTTCGGCGGCGGTTACTTCCCCGATGACGTCCGGCGCTACTGCCGTCGGAACGGCCGCGACGTCCCGACGATCACCCCCGTGCCGGTCGGACGCAGGCCGCTCACCCGCGAGCGAATCGCCGCCCTGCCGGCGGACCAACGAGACGAGGCGCGGGGCGAGAGCCGTGAGGTGATGATGGACGTGCAGGTCGTCGCCGGGCTGTGCCCAAACGCGAACCTCAAGCTGCTGTTCGCCCCCTTTGACCAGAAGGGGTGGATCGATCTGCTCGACCGGGTGATTACGCTCGAGCCGGCTCCGGTGGCGGTGAGTGTCAGCTGGGGCTCGGCTGAGGATGATTCGGACTGGTCGCCCGCCGCCCGCCGGGCCATCAACCATCGCCTTCACGCCGCGTCTCTGCTCGGCATCACGGTGTGCGTGGCCACCGGTGACGACGGCTCGGGTGACCAGATGCAGGACGATCGCGGTCACGTGCACTTCCCTGCCTCGAGTCCGTTCGTGCTCGCGGTCGGTGGGACGATGCTCGAGCACGACGGCAGGGAGGTCGTGTGGTGGAACGAGCCCGGAGATCGCAGCGAGCGGCGGGGCGGCTCGACCGGGGGCGGGGTGAGCGTCGAATTCGAGCGGCCGGGCTGGCAGCGGGTACGCCGGGTGCGCTCGATCAACCCGGGCGCCCGTGACGGGCGCACCGTTCCCGACGTGGCCGCGCTCGCCGGGCTCCCCGGCTACAGCCTGATCTACAACGGCCGCCCCACGATGAACGGTGGGACCAGCGCGACGGCGCCACTGTGGGCCGCGCTGATCGCTCGCATCGCGGCGCGCAGACCGGACCAGGCCCCGGCGTTCATCGCGCCGCTGCTCTACTCGAGACGCACGCGTCGGGCGTTCCGCGACGTCACCCACGGCCACAACACCTCGCCACAGCCCGGCCGCGGCTATCACGCACGCGAGGGATACGACGCGGTCAGCGGCTTGGGCGTTCCCGACGGCGAGGCCCTGCTCGCGGCGCTGTAGAGGCTGGCCCCACGGCCCCACGGCCCCACGGTCAGCCGGCCCAAGGGTCAGCCGGCTGCGACCGGCAGGCGTGCCAGCACGGCCTCGGCGCGGGCGAGCGCCGGCGCCGCGCGTAACTCCCCCAGGGCGCTGATCGCCTCATCGAGCTCGGAGCGGGCCTCCGCGATCCGCCCCTCGTCGATCAGCAGCGCTCCGAGGTCCGTGCGCACGCGAGCGAGCCAGTACGGATAGCCGAGCGCTCTCAAGATCTCGATCGACGCCACAAACCGATCGTGTGCCGCCCCGCGATCGCCCGCCTCCAGGGCGAGCAGGCCGTGACCGCGCTCGAGGAGCGCGCGCAGGAAGGGCGGCACATGACCGCGCGGCCGCTCGGCCAGCAGCGCCAGCAGCTCAGCGGCGTCGCGTATCTGCCCGAGCTCGAGCGCCGCCTCGAGCGCGCACGGAAAGCCGATCCGGCTCGCCTGGCTCGACGCTCCCTCGCGCTCGACGATCTCGCCCATCGTGGCCGCCACCAGCTCGAGCGCCTGCGAAGGCTCGCCGGCGGCGAGCGCGATCGTCGCCTCGCAGGCCGCGTAGGTCCAGCGCGCCTCGTTGACCTCGCTGTCGTGCCACGCGGCCATTCCGGCCAGGTGCGCCCGCGCCGTCCCGAGCTCACCGCGCAGCGCGCTCAGCAGGGTCAGCCCGAGGTGCAGGTACTCGGCTCCGGGGCGATCGCGCGCCTGCTCGTCCACGAGCTCGGCCCCCAACCGATCGAGCTCATCCCAGGCGCCCGTGTACTGCCAGACCATCATCAGGTTGGAGGCGGCCACGCTCTCGTAGACCCGGCTGCCGGCGCGCCGGGCGGTGGCCAGCGCGTCGTTCGTCCGCTCCGCGGCGCCCGGCAGATCGAACCGGGTGTGGAAGTCGCCGCTGTTGAGCAGCGCGACGATCAGCCGACCGGTGAGCTCGTGACGGCGGCAGAGCTCGATCGCGCCGTCGAACAACAGGTGCGCCTCTTCGCTGCGACCGACCGACACGCACAGCTGCGCCTTGTAGGTGAGCGCGCTGGCCAGCACCTCGGGGAGCACGTCAGCCTGGGCGAGCTCGAGTGCGCGTTCGAGCGGGCCGGCCGCCTCCCGCACCTGCCCGGAGGCCAGCAGCGCCACCCCGAGCTCGACGTTGATCTGGGCGACACCGGGATCATCCCCATCCGCGCTGAGCACGCCCAGCGCGTGGCGCATCGCGTCGATCGCCTCCGCAGTGCGTCCCACGCGGCGCAGCGCATGGCCGATCTTGGACGCCAGACCAGCCGCCTCGCGCACGCGCTCGAGCTGGGAGAGTCGAGCCACCGCATCTTCGAACAGCTCGAGTGCATCCTCGTAGCGGCCGTCGAGGAGCGCCATGTCGGCGGATACCTCGATCAGCTCTATGCGTTCGTCCTCGTCGACGGCGAGCTCGAGCGCTCTGCGGTACGCGCGCTCGGCGCTCCGCGGCGCTCCAACCGCGGCGGCGCGCTGGGCGCCGCGGCGCAGGGCGGCCACCGCCTCGGCGCGCAGATGCTCGGCGTCTTCGCCTCCCGAGGCACAGCGGTAGGCCTGCAGGTAGTGCGCGGCGACGGCCTCGGCCACGTCCTCGCCCCCGTTGGCAAACGCTCGCGACAGGTACTCACCCGCCGCCAGGTGCCGGGCCTTGCGCTCGCGCTTGGTCAACATGTCGTAGGCCACCGTGCGAAGCAGGATCTGGGCGAAGCTGTACTGCCCGCGATCGGGGGACAGCGGATCGGCTCGAACGCTCAGCACCTGCTTGCGCACGAGGCCGGCCAGCAGGACCTCGGCCGCGCGGGCGGGCAGCCCGGACAGGGCCTGGACCGCGGCCAGGGGGAAGTTGCCGCCGAACACCGACATCGTCTTGACCATCTCGCGCTCGTCGGGCCCGAGCGCGTCGAGCCGTGCCCCGAGCAACGAGATCAGGCTGGGCGGAACGTCGAGCTCACCGAGCTCGCCGGCCAGCACCAGGGCGCCGTCGCGCTCTACGAGCGCCCCGCGATCGGCCAGCGCGCGCACCGTCTCGATCGCGTACAGAGGGATCCCCTCCGCGTGCGAGATGATCCGCCGCTTGGCCGCGACCGGCAGCGTGGCCACCGAGTCGAGCAGATCGTCCATCGCCTTCTCGCCCAGCGCCTCCAGGTACATGGCGGTGGCGCCGCGCTGACCGGCCGGCCACCCTGGTCGCCGCTCCGACAGCTCGGGACGGGCCAGGGTCAGGACGTAGATGGGGTGCTGGGCCGACCAGTCGAGCAGGTACTCGACGAAGTCGAGCAGCCCGTCGTCGGCCCAGTGCATGTCCTCGAAGGTCATAACCACCGGGTCGTGGTCGGAGAGCCGCTCGAAGAACAGCCGCCAGCCGGCGAACAGCTCCTCGCGGCTCGGGCGGGCGTCGGCCACGCCGAGCAGGACGCCGAGGCGAACCGAGACGAACTCGCGCTCGGCCGGATCCTCGATCCACCGCTCGAGTCCCGCCGCCAGCTTGGCCTGCGTCTCCTCCTCCGGCGCGTCCTCGGGCAGACCCAGCCGGTGGCGCACCATCTCGGCGAGCGCCCAGTAGGCCACGCCGTCGCCGTAGGGAAGGCAGCGACCGGGATGCCAGAGGACGCATTCCGGCAGCTCCATCAGGTACTCGAGGAACTCAGCGTGGAGCCGGCTCTTGCCCACGCCGGCGGTGCCCGACACCGCCACCAGGCGCACCGAGCGCCGGCTCACGCAGGCGTGGAACAACTCCTTGACCAGGCGCAGATCGGCGTCGCGACCGACGAACCGTGCGTTCAGGCCCTCCCGGTCGCCTCCGCGTCCGGAGCCCACGACCTCGACCGCCCGCCACAGGTGGACAGGCTCGGCCTTGCCCTTGAGCTCGTGGTGGCCGGCGTCCTCGTAGGCGATGGCCGTCGAGGTGACCTGCCGGGTTATGTCGTCGACCAGCACGGTCCCCGGCTCGGCAGCGGCCTGGACCCGCGCCGCGGTGTTGACGCGGTCGCCCACCACCACGCCCTCCTCCGGCTTGGCCAGCAGCGCGGCCTGGCCGGTGACCACGCCGGCGCGCGCCTGCAACTCCGGTGCGTGCACCTCGTGGCGCAGCGCGGCCACCGCATCGACCAGCTCGAGTGCCGCGCGCACCGCGCGCTCGACGTCGTCCTCACGCGCCACCGGCGTTCCCCACACGGCCATCACGGCATCTCCGATGAACTTCTCGACGATCCCGCCGTAGCGCTCGACGATGCGGCGCGCGTTGTCGAAGTAGTGCCCGAGCAGCTCTCGCACATCCTCCGGATCGAGCCGCTCCGACAGCGTGGTGTACCCGACCAGATCGACGAACAGCACCGACACCGTGCGCAGTTCGGCCGAGTTGCGTCGGGGCGCCGCGGGCGCGGGCTGAGATCCCCGCGTCGTCTCGGTCGTGCCCTGAGCGGCGAGCCCAGTCGAAGCCGAACGCGGCGACAGCGGCGTGCCGCACTCCGAGCAGAAGTTCTGGCCCGGTGCGGTGACGTTGCCGCATTCCGGGCACGCGGTCGCCAGCGACGACCCGCACTCGGTGCAGAACTTCGCGCCGGGCGCGTTGTCGGTTCCACAGCGCGGACAGACGGTGGCTGCTCCCCTCACTTCCAGAGGCCGGAAGTTTACGCTCTGCGCTGCATGGTCCTGGCGAGCTACAACATCAAGGGCGGGGTGGGGAAGACCTCCGCGGCGGTGAATCTCGCCTACCTGGCCGCGCGCGAGGGGGCGCGCACGCTGCTGTGGGATCTCGATCCCCAGGGAGGGAGCACCTACCTGTTGCGCGTCAAGCCCAAGATCAAGGGCGGCGGACGGCGCCTGGTGCGCGGAAAGACCGATCCCGGGGCGCGGATCAAGGGCACCGACTACGAGCGGCTCGATCTGCTGCCGGCCGACTTCTCCTATCGCCACATGGACCTGGACCTGGACGCAACCAAGCGCCCCACTCGCCGCCTGTCCCGGGTGCTCGCACCGCTGATACCCGAGTACGACCTCGTGTTCCTGGACTGCCCGCCGAGCATCTCGCTCGTCTCCGAGAGCGTGTTCGAAGCGGCCGACGCACTGCTCATCCCGCTGCTGCCGGCGGCCCTATCGGCGCGAACGCTCGAGCACATCGACGAGGTGACCCCCGATCGCACCCGCCGGCTGCCGTTCTTCTCGATGGTCGACTCGCGCAAGCGAATGCACCGCGACGTCATGGCGAGCTTCACCGAGCAGCGAGAAGAGATGCTGCGCACGGTGGTGCCGCTGGCCGCCGACGTGGAGCGGATGGGGCTCGTCCGGGCGCCGC
Source organism: uncultured Solirubrobacterales bacterium (assembly GCA_963834625.1). Lineage (GTDB taxonomy): Bacteria > Actinomycetota > Thermoleophilia > Solirubrobacterales > Solirubrobacteraceae > Palsa-465. Next base: position 41,255 of record CAWICM010000006.1, read on the forward strand.
TCGAGGAGTTCGCGCCACGCGGCGGCGCCGCGGTGGCCTTTCGCGAGCTGTGGAAGGAGATCAGCGAGGGCCTGCGCACCTGACGGCCGGAATCGCCTCAGGCCGGGACGGGCTCGGGCGCCGGACGCTCGAGCCGCGGCCACATCTCGAGCGCCTGCTCGACGAGGCGCTCGACCACGCTCTCCACGTCGACCCGACGCTCGAGCTCGATCAGCGGCTCGGGGTCGGTCCAGGTGACCGCCCGGCGCGGCGCCAGCAGCGTGCAGCAGTCCTCGTCGGGGAGGATCGAGGTCTCGAACGTGCCGATGCGCTCCGCCTCCCCGATGATCTCCGACTTGTCGCGGTCGAGCAGCGGGCGCAGCAGCGGCAGGCTCGCCGCGCCTTCGACGACCTCCAGGTTGCGCAGCGTCTGACTCGCCACCTGTCCAAGCGAGTCGCCGGTGACGAGCGCCTCGCACCGCTCACGCCGGGCCAGGGCGTCGGCCACTCGCACCATCAGGCGGCGCTGGGCGAGCACCTGGAGCCGGCCGGCCCCCGAGCTCGCGAGTAGCCGCTGCGCCAGACCGAACGGCACCACGAACAACCGCGAGCGACCCTGGAAGCGGTTCAGCCGGCCGACCAGGGCGTAGGCCTTGTAGGCCGACTCGGGGCCCGTCAACGGCTGGCCGCTGAAGTGAACGAAGTCGCAGCGCAGTCCGCGCTTCATCATCCGGTAGGCGGCCACCGGGGAGTCGATCCCGCCCGACAGGAGCACGAGCGCGCGACCGCTGGTGCCGACCGGAAGCCCGCCCGCGCCGCGCAGCCGGTCGACCGACACGAACAGCTCGCGCTCGTAGGCCTCCACGTGCACCTCGAGCTCGGGATGGGACAACTCGACGGTCCGGCCCAGCTCGTCCTTGACCGCGGCGCCGACGAGCCGCGCCACGTCCATCGAGGTGACCGGGAAGTTCTTGTCGCGCCGGCGCGAGCGAACCGCGAAGGAACCGGCCGGGAGGGCGCGCACGAGCTCGACGGCGGCCCGCGCGGCCCGCTCGACGGAGGGCTCGAGGCGCAGGGCGGGCTCCACCACGCTGAGGCCGGGGACCTCGACGGCGACCTCGAGGGCGTCGGCCAGTCCGTCGGGCGGGGCCATGACCAGGAACGACGAGCCACGCCGTTGCAGCTCGATAGCGCCGGCCGCCCCGCGCAGCGCCCGCCGCAGGTTGCGCTCGAGCACGGCGGCAAAGCTCCCGCGCTTGTGCCCCTTGAGCGCCAGCTCGCCGAACATGAGCAGGACGCATGGCGTGCCGTTCGCCGGGCCGGCGGCGCGGATCACACGCTCGGCCGCTGTCTGTGCGACGGGGCTGGTCATGGACGGGCTGCTCGTGGTGAGGCTAGCGACCGCGTCGCGGCGTGGGCGTACGCGGAGGAGATCGGCGGGGACAGGCCAAGCCGGTGACCGCGCTCGAGCGCTCGGGTCAACACCTCCTCGGCGCCCTCGACCTCGCCGTCGCGCATCAGCACCCGACCGGCCACGACGGTGGTCTGGACGACTGCGCCCGAGGCGGCATAGACCAGCGCAGCCGGCAGCTCGCCGAAGCTGAGCTCCGGCGCCCCGGCGCGCAGGAGCAGGAAGTCGGCCGGCTGGCCCACCTCGAGTCCGTGGGTCGCGCCGAGCAGCGGGGCGCGGCGACCGCTGGCGATCTCCCACGTCTCCTCGGCGCTGATCGCCGCGCTGTCGCGGGCCTCGTGCTTCTGCACAAGCGCGAACACCTTCATGTCCGCGAACAGGTCGAGCGAGTTGTTCGAGCCGGGGCCGTCGGTCCCGAGGCCGACCTGGATCCCGGCGGCGCGCGCCCGCACGTAGGGAAACACGCGACCCACCGCGAGCTTGAGGTTCGCCACCGGGTTGGTGACGATCACGGCGCCGCGAGCGGCGATCAGCTCGAGCTCCGACTCGTCCAGCCAGACGCCGTGGGCGAGGACGGTGCGCGGGGTCAGGAGGCCGACGCGGTCGAGGTAGTGGGCGGGGCGCTCGCCGCGCGCGTTGATGCAATCGGTCACCTCCTCCTCGGTCTCCGAGAGGTGAATCTGGACCGGAATGCCCTTTTCGGAGGCGGTCTCGGCGATCCACCGTAGGCTGGGTTCGCTGACGGTGTAGATCGCGTGGGGGGCGAGGCCGGCTTGCACCTGTTCGCCGGTGCCGGCGAGCTCGTCGAGGCTGCGCAGCGCGGCCTCCCGCATCGCCTCGCTCCCGCCGTCGCCGTCGATCAACGGCGCGGCCACGGTGGCGCGCAGGCCCGCGTCGCGCACCGCCCGCGCCGCCGCCTCGGGGTGCCAGTACATGTCCCAGAAACGGCCCGTCCCTGAGCGCACCATCTCCAGGCAGGCCAGCCGGGTGCCCCAGTACACGTCCTCGGGCTCGAGCTTTCGCTCGATCGGCCAGATCTTCTCCTCCAGCCAGCGCATCAGCGGCAGGTCGTCGCCGTAGCCACGAAACAGCGTCATCGCCGCGTGGGTGTGGCCATTCAGCAGCGGCGGCACGAGGATCGCGCCGGCCGCGTCGAGCGTCTCGTCCTCCGGGCGTGGCGTCACCTCCCGGCCAAGCTCGACGATCACGCCCTCCTCGGCTCGCAGCCCGACGCGTTGGTGGCCGTGGAAAGCGCCGGTGACCGCGAGTGAGCTCATGCGCCATGGCTCGGCGCCGCGAGCGGGTCGCCCGGGGTGCCGAGGGCGTGCTCCTGGAGGTCGATCGCGATCTGCGTCAGCGACGCCTCGCTGTCGCGAGGCCCGGCGAGCGACATCCCCACCGACCAGGTAACCGGGAGCGCGACGACCGGCATCCCGGTCATGTCCCACAGCGCCGTGAACGCGATCAGCGGGTCCCCCGGTCCGGCCGGGTGGCCGCGCTCATAGCCCGGTCCGCGCTCCAGGGGGAGGATCGGCAGCGTCGGCTCGAGCACCGCGTCGATGTCGCGCTCGGCGAACCACTGCTCCCACAACGCCGTGCCCTGCGAGCGGCGCATCTGCGCAGCCAGGTAGGACTGCCCGTCGGTGAAGTGGCGCGCGGCCTCGATGAACTCAGCGACCTGCTCGCGATAGCGATCGTGCCGGTCGGCGTGAGCCCGGTGATAGGCCCAAACCTCGGTCATCAGCACCGAGCTCAGGTCCTCCCAGTCGAACGTCCACGGAGCTTCGAGCTCGATCACGCGCGCGCCGAGACGTTCACACGCCCGTGCCGCCTCTTCGTACCCGCGAGCCACTTCTTGATCCATTTGATTCTTGGTTACACGATCCGTAAGCGCGACGGTGACGCCATCGAGCGGACTGTGACCGCTGCGCGCCGCGAGCGGGAGCGCGCCCATCTCGGCCGGGGGCGGCACCAGGGGGGTCACCGGGGCGGTGCCGGCGGCCATCGCTTGCAGGACCGCGGCGCAGTCGGCGACCGAGCGCGCCATCGGGCCCGGATGGTCGAGCGAGGCGGCCAGCGGGACGATCCCGTCGAGCGAGATGCGCCCGTGTGTCGGCTTGATCGCGCACGTGCCTGAGCACGCCGAGGGAATGCGCAGCGAGCCGCAGGTGTCTGACCCCAGCGCCACCGGCGCCATGCGCGCGGCGGTCGCGGCGGCGCTCCCTCCGCTCGAGCCTCCGGCGATCAGGTGTAAGGCGTGCGGATTGCCGACCTGGTCGGTCGTACCGCCGGCCGCGAACTCGTGCGTGTGCGTGTGGCCGAGCAGGACCATGCCCTGCGCGCGCAGTGCCGCCCAGGCCACGCAGTCGGTTTGGGCCGGGTGCTGTGGGTCGAGAACCCGGCTCGACGCGGTGAGCGGAAGGCCCTCGACCGCGTAGAGATCCTTGACGCCGATCGGGATGCCGCACAGCGGCGGCGTAGTGTCACCCTCGCGGGCCCGCCGCTCGTCTGCGGCGGCGGCCTGCTCGCGGGCGCGGTCCGGGTACAGCCGCACCCACGCGTTGATCGCGTCGGGCGCGCCGTCGAAAGTGGGCGAGCCGCCGTTTCGCTCCTCGATGCGACGCAGGCAGGCGTCGGTGAGCTCGGCGGCGGACAGCTGGCGAGCGCGAAGCTGCTCGACGGCTTCGAGCACCCCGAGGTCGGCGGCGTCGGACATGTGCGAAAACCTAACTCACGCGGGCCGCGAGCCATGACTCGATGTCCGGCGCCGGAGCCGGGACGGCGAACAGGAATCCCTGTGCGGCGTCGCAGCCCAGCCGTCGCAGGGCGTCGCGCTCCGAGGCGGTCTCGATCCCCTTGGCGATCGCGGTGAGCTCGGTCGCATGGATCACGCCGAGCAGGGCGCCCAGCATGCGTGCGGGCCTGGCGCCGGCGGTCGCCTCGCCGACGAGACGCGCGTTGATCTTGACCGCGCTCCAGGGATGGCTCGAGAGAACCCGCAGCGAGGCGCGATCGCTACCGAAGTCATCGAGGAAGAGCTGCACGCCTATCTGCGCCAGGGCGTCGAGCGCGGTGGCCGCCCCGCGCGGGTCCTGCTCGAGGCTCGCCTCGGTCAGCTCGAGCGAGAGCCGGTCGGGGGGGATCGCGGCGGCCGCCGTGGCGCGCTCGATCGCGCCGGTGAGCTCGGCGGAACGCAGTGTGCGCGAGGACAGGTTCACGCTCACGGCCAGCCCGTCGTCGATCAGACCCTCGCTGCGCCAGTGCGACAGCGCCCGGCACGCCTCGGCCAGCACCCACTGGTCGATGTCCGCGATCAGGCCGGTCTCCTCGGCCAGCGGCAGGAACTCGGCCGGCGCCTGCGGGCCCCGCTCAGGGTGCTCCCAGCGCACGAGTGCCTCGAGCGAGTGCAGGCGGTTGTCGGCCAGCGCGATGACCGGCTGGTAGTGCAACTGCAGCCCGGCGCGCTGCACGGCGTCGCGTAGCCGCGATTCGAGCTCGAACTCGTTAGTCGCCTCGTAGGACTCGATCCCGCCCCCGCGGCGCTTGGCCTGGTACATCGCGAGGTCGGCTTCCCGGATGAGCTCCTGGGGCTGGGTCTGCTCGAGGCGCGCGCGGGCGATCCCGACGCTGGCCTGGAGCGTTACCTGGGTGCCCCGCAGCGCGTACGGCTCGGCGATCGTGCTGCGCGCCCGCTCGGCCACGCGCAACGCCTCGCGCTGTCCGCGCAGTTCCTCGCAAAGGATCACGAACTCGTCGCCGCCGTAGCGGGCCACGGTATCCCCGGGGCGCAGCACCCGTTGCAGCCGACGCGCCACCTCTACCAGCAACTCGTCGCCGGCCTCGTGGCCGAGGTTGTCGTTGACGCTCTTGAAGCCATCGAGATCGAGGAACAACAGGCCGAGCGAGGTGGGACGCCGGCGCGAGCGCGCCACCGCCACGTTCAGGCGGTCGAGCAGCAGCGCGCGATTGGGCAGGCCGGTCAAAGGGTCCTGGAGCGCCTGGCGGGTCAGCCGGGTCTCGGTGCGCTTGCGCATGATCGCGAACCGGATCGCCCGGTCGAGCTCGCCGGCGTCGGCCGACGGCTCGAGCAGGTAGTCCTGGGCGCCCTCGTCGATGGCTTCGAGCGCGGAGCCCTCGTCGAGGGTCGCGATGACCACCACCGGCTCGTCGGAGACGCTCGACAGAACCGTGCGGATCGCGCCCTCCGGGTCGTCGCTGTGCGTCACGGCAAGAACCACGCAGTCGACACTCTGCTGGTGCAGCGCGCGACGCAGGCCGGCCGCGCTGCCCGACATCCGCACGTCGGGTTCGTCGCCGAGCAGCGCCTGCACCCGGGAGGCCTGGTCGTCGTCCTCCGCTACGACGAGCAGTCGTAGTGGCTCACTGAAGTCCTTTTCGCCGGATGGCCCCACCCCAGGATTCCCATCGCTTTCCGTGACGCTGAGTGCCACGAGGCTAGCGCAGCGGACAAGGCGTCAGGTAGGGTCCACGGCCAGACACATGGCGAGCGGGGCGAAACAGCTCATGGGGGGGCTGATCGCGACGGTGGCGCTCGCGCTGTTCGTCGCGCCGTCGGCGCTGGCGATCACTGTCCACGGGAGCGTCGGGCAGGTGTACGTCGTCGGCGCCCCGCCGGGGGAGCGTCTGACTCTGCTGGGCCGGCGGGGGCGGACGGTGGCGGTGCGGCGTGCCGGATCGCTCGGTGGCGTGGTCTTTCGCGGCGTCGCCCCCGGGAGCGGTTATCGGGTGGGGACGTCGCCGGCGGTCACCGTGCTGCCGGACCGCTCGGCGCCACCGAGCACTCGGATCTACCGCCAGCGGATCGTGCGCTCGGGGTACGGATACCTGACGGTTCGGGACGGGATCAAGCTGGCCATCGACGTGCGCCTGCCGTCGGGTCCGGGGCCGTTTCCGACCGTGGTCGAGTACTCGGGCTACGGCTACGCCGACCCGGCCGGAGCCCAGAGCGGCATCGCTTCGATCGCCAACCTGCTCGGGTTCGCGGTGGTCGACGTGAACATGCGCGGCACGGGCTGCTCCGGCGGCGCGTTCAGCTTCTTCGAGACGCTGCAGAATCTCGACGGCTACGACGTGATCGAGACCGTCGCGCGTCAGCCCTGGGTGCTCGGGCACCGCGTCGGGATGATCGGGGTCTCCTACGGCGGCATCAGTCAACTGTTCGTCGCCGCCACCGACCCGCCACACCTGGCGGCGATCGCGCCGCTGTCGGTGATCGACAACACCGCGACGACGCTGTACCCGGGCGGGATCCTCAACACGGGCTTCGCGCTGCCGTACGCCCGCGCGCGCGATTTCGACGCCGAGGCGGCCGCGCCGGGTCGCGGCGAGGCGTGGGCGCTCAAGCGGATCCGGTCCGGCGATCGGGTGTGCCGCGCCAATCAGGCGCTCCACCCCGAGGCGGTTAACGAGGTGGCCACGGTGTTCGCCAACCGCTACTACCGGCCGGCGGTGGCGAACCCGCTGAACCCGACCACGTTCGTGCACAAGATCCGCGTGCCGGTCTACCTGGCCTGCCAGTGGACCGACGAGCAGACCGGCGGCCACTGCGCCGACCTGGCCGAGCACTTCACCAGGACTCGCCTGAAGTGGTTCACGTTCACCAACGGGGCGCACGTCGACTCGCTCGACCCGGCCACTGCGGAGCGCTGGTACGACTTCCTTTCGCTGTTCGTGGCCCGCCGGCTGCCGTCGCTCTCGCCGACGGTGCGCGTGCTCGCTCCCGAGGTCTACCAGGTGGCGATGGGGATCAGCGGCGTAACTCTCCCGGCCGACGATCCGATCGAGGATGCGCCGTCGTTTGCCGGTGCGCTCGCGGCGTTCAAGCAGTTACCGTCGGTGCGCATCCTGTTCGACAACGGCGCCGGCGGGGTGCGGCCGGGGGCGCCGGGGGCGGCGTTCGAGCAGTCGTTCGCGCGGTGGCCGATTCCGGGGACGCAGGCGCGCTCGTGGTATTTGAGCTTCGCTGGCGCGCTCGTGCCGGGCGCCACGCGGGTGCCGGGAGCCGACGTGTTCACCTGGAACCCGGGCGCCCGACCGCGCACCGACTTCAGCGGCAACACCGGGCCCGGCGGGCTGTGGGCGGAGACGCCGCACTATCACTGGGCGCCGAATCCGCCCGGCACGGCGCTGTCGTACGTCACCGCGCCGCTCGCCTCGAACGTGGTCGTGATCGGCGCGGGCTCGCTGCAGGCGTGGGTCGCAGCCTCGGTGCCCGACGTGGACCTCCAGGTCACGGTGTCCGAGGTACGCCCCGATGGGAACGAGACGTTCGTGCAGAGCGGGTGGGTGCGGGCCAGCGAGCGCAAGCTGGCGCCCGGCAGTTCGCTGCTTCAGCCTGTGCTGAGCCTGAGGCGTTCGGACGTGTCACCGCTGCCGCGGGGCCGCTTCACGAAGGTCGTCGTGCCCCTGTACTACGAGGGGCACGGGTACCGGGCCGGCTCGCGCATCCGCATCACGATCTCGGCGCCCGGCGGCGATCAACCGACGTGGGCGTTCTCCGATCTTGTGCCTGCTCGGCGTGCGACCGTACGGGTGGCCCACTCCGAGGCGATGCCGTCGCGGCTCGTTCTTCCGGTGGTCCGGGGCGTCGCGGTGCCCACGGGTCTGCCGCCTTGCCCCGGCCTGCGCGGTGAGCCCTGCCGGCGCTATCAGCCGCTGTCCAACCGCCCGGTTAGTTGAGCCCAAACAGGCGCTCGAGCACCAGCGCCACGCCCGACTCGTCGTTGGACGCGGTGACCTCGTGCGCGGCGGCGCGCACGTCCGGGTGCGCGTTGGCCACAGCGACCGAGTGACCGGCCCACGCGAGCATCGGCAGGTCGTTGGGCATGTCGCCGAACGCGATGACGTCCTGGCGATCGATGCCTCGCTGCTCGCACAGACGGGCGAGCGCCGTGGCCTTGCTCACGCCGGCGGCGCTGATCTCGAGCAGGGCGTCGGTCGCGCTCGAGTGGCTGAGCTCGGCCAGATCACCGCAGGCCGCCCGCGCGCGCTCGAGCAGTGCGTCCGCGCTCAGGACGCTGTGGCGCAGCATGAGCTTGACCGCCGGCTCCGCGATAAGCGCGTGCACGGCGTCGACGATCGTGTCCTCGGGGATGGGCCAGCGTGTCACGTACCCCGGCTCGTGGCCGAACCCGCCGGTGCGCTCGACTGCCCAGGCGCCGCCGGGCACCTCGGCCTCGAGCAGCGATACCAGCTCCCGCGCGATCGCCGGGGCAAGAGGCGATGCCTCGAGCACCGACTCGGTGTGCAGGTCCCACAGCATCGCGCCGTTGTGGCAGATGGCCACGCCGCGATGCCCGGTCTCTCGCGCCAGCGGTTCCAGTCCGCGATGGGGCCGCGCCGTGCAGAAGACCACGGTCGCGCCGGCGGCCTCGACCGCGGCGATCGCCCGCCGCGTGCGCTCGTCGATGGTCCCATCGGTGCAGACCAGCGTGCCGTCCAGATCGGAGGCGATCAGCTTCGGTGGCATCGACGCGATGCTAGGGACTGCTGTCCGCGCCGAGCGGGAGGCGTCCGGTCATCGCGTACTCGGTGATAAGCCACGCGATCAGCCCGACCGCGGCCGTGCCCGCGCCGAGCGCGCACACCGCGGTCCAGCCCCCGCCGGCGTACAGGGCGGAGGTGGCGGCCGACAGCACCACGCCGCCCATGAAGTAGGCGACCATGTACGCGGTGGTGAGGCGGCTGCGCGCCTGGCCGTGCAGCGAGTAGATCGCGCTCTGATTTGAGATGTGCATGGCCTGGGCGCCGAGGTCGAGCAGCACGATCCCGACGATCAGGGCCACCACCGAGCTCCGACCGAAGGCGAGCACGCCCCAGCTGAGCAGGAGCACCAGGATCGAGCCGGTCATCGCGAGGCGGCCATGCCCGTGGTCGGACAGCCGGCCGGCAACCGGCGCGGCCAGCGCTCCGGCGAGGCCGGCCAGCCCGAACAGGCCGATGGCCGCGTTTCCGTAGTGATAGGGCGGCCCGGCGAGCAGGAACGCGACCGAGGTCCACAGCACGCTGAAGCAGCCGAACGCGGTGGCGCCGATGAGCATCCGCTGGCGGAGCAGCGGCTCACCGCGGACCAGCGCGAGCACGGAGCGCAGCAGCTGCGGATAGCGCAGCCGCTCGGTGGGAGGGACACGGGGCAGCGCACACCGGAGAACCGCGGCGAGGACCAGCATGGCGACCGCGGCCATCACGAACACCGCGCGCCAGCCGAGAAGCTCGGCCGCGAGTCCGCTGATCGTACGTGCGACCAGGATGCCGATGAGCAGCCCGCTCATCACGGTCCCCACGACCCTCCCGCGCTCGTGGCCGCCGGCCAGCGACGAGGACATCGGCACGATGATCTGGGCAACCACCGCGGTCACGCCCAGGAGCGCGACGGCCGCCGCGAACAGGCTGAAGCTGGGGGCGGCGGCGGCCAGGCCGAGCCCGCCGGCCGAGATCACCAGCATCGCCGCGATCAGCCTGCGGCGCTCGAGCAGATCGCCCAGGGGAACCAGCAGCGCGAGCCCGACCACGTACCCGGCCTGGGTCACGGTCACGAGCAGTCCCGCCGTGCTGCCCGACACCGAGAAGGCGCGCGCGATCGTGGGCAGGAGGGGCTGCGCGTAGTACAGGTTGGCCACGGCGGCGCCGCAGGTGAACGCCAGCAACAGAACCAGCGGCCGGCTGATCCCGGTCTCGAGCTCGGCGGTGCGGTCGTTTTCGCGGTCGGGCATCGTAGGTTGGCTACCCGCGGCGCCGGACCGTATTCAGCGGTCCGGAGGTGCAGACCTCCGGCCTGTTCCCGCGGCTGAGCGTGTCGGGCAGCGATCCGGGCGTGGACACGCTTCAGGTCAACACGCTGGGCGGCAAGGACACCGTGAGCGTGGCGCCGGACGTGAGCACGCTGATCAATCCGGTCGTAGATCTCGGCGCCGACCAGTGACGACGGGCGGCCTAGCCGATCCGACGGAGGAACCGGACGAGGCCGCCGGCGAAGACGTTCCGCGGGTACGCGCCGGCGGGATCGTTGTGGGCGTACGAAGACGCCCGGTTGATCAGGAGCAGGTGGCTGGCCGGGATGCCCGACTCAGAGGCCAGGGCGCGGGCGTCGAGCAGGACGCCCGCGCCGCCGAGCCGGGCGCCGAAGGCGTAGATCTTCAGGCGGCGCGGTAGCCGGCGGCCCATCGTGGCGTGGAGGCCGAGGACGGACTGGGCTGGACTGGCGAGGCCGTTGCCCACCGCGCCGGCGTCGATCGTCAGGCGCTGTGGGAAGTACCACTCGGTGCCGTCGGCGCCGTCCACGCCGAGGCCCGAGAGCATCGTCGCGTAGCGGTTGATCGGGGTGAGGGCGCCGGCGCCGTCCCAGCCGTGCAGCGGGCCGACGGGCGAGATGCCGCGGCCGAGGTGAGCCTGGGCGGCGATCAGACCGGCCGGCGAGGTCGGCACGTTCAGCGCGTAGCCGAACTGGGCCAGGTTGGTCACGGGGACCGACGGCGTGAGGTGGAAGGCGGCCAGCAGCCCGGATGACTGCCCGAGGGACTGCGAGTTTGGGTCGATCAGCGCCGCGAGCGATCCGGTCGAGCTGAACAGGCCGGCGAATGGGGCGGGGATGCCGCCGAAGGTGAGCCACGGCGAGGTCTCCGAGGAGTCGAGCACGTGGAGCTCGCGGCGCGCCGCGCGGGCGCCCACCACGGGCAGGCTCCCGCCGTCGATGTAGACCAGGCCGGCGAGGCCGTCCGCGCCCGGGCGGCCGGCGAAGTCCCAGGTGGCGTAGGCCGTGACCACCGCGCCGCCGAGCGAGTGGCCGCCGAGCACGACCCGGCCGCCCCGCCGGCGAGCCGCGTCGATCACCGCGTGCAGGTCCTCGACCGCCACCTGCATCCCCCACGCCTTGGCGAAGCGCACCCGCGAATTCGGGATCAGCTTGATGTGCGGCTCGCTCGAGCCGCCTGAGGTCAGCCAGCCCAGGTAGTAATCGAACACCTGCGTGGCGGTGGCCTGCCCGCGCTTGGCCGCCTCGAGCACCGACCGGTCCTCGAGCAGGTTCTCGCGGCGCTCGACCGCCCACACCTGCCATCCCGCCATGCGGTGGACGATCCACTGCGCGAGCGGCACGAAGTACGCCGCTCCGGCCGAGGTTCCGGGCTCGAGCACGAGCACGTTGCGGGCCGAGCGCGGCCCGACCTTGATCACGCCCACGCGGTCGAATTTCGCGGGGGTGCCGGGCGCGGCAAATCCACGCATCCAGTCGACATGGAGGGGCGCGGCCGTGGCGGCGGTGGCGCCGATGCCGAGCGACAGCATCGCGAGCGGGAGCAGCAGACGCCTGAGTATCCGAACCACGCGGGGCAACATACGCCGCGCCCCGCAGGGGGTTCAACGGCGATCTGCCACGGATTGACCCGCGCCGGCCGTGCACGCGCACAGCCGCGGGGTGCAAAACGCCCGAAACCTCCCCCCCGCGCCCCCGATCATGGGACATAAGCATTCCCACCATGCTTATGTCCCGGTTGCGGAGGCCCGGAGGGGCGGTTTTGTGAGTTGTGCATAGGGGAGGCCAGGTGTGGCCGGCCGGGCGATCGGCCGGGGCGGATCGTGACGTCGGCGGGGCGGATCGTGACGTCGGCCCGGGGCGGATCGTGACGTCGGCCGGGGCGGATCGTAAACGTCGCGCGGTAGCCTGTCGCGCCATGCGCGCCCTCGTCTCCAAGCAGTCCGCTCCGTTCGCCGAGCTGGCCGAGATCCCCGATCCGACGCCGCTGCCCGACGAGGCGCTCGTCGAGGTCCGGGCGATCAGCTTGAACCGGGGGGAGACGCGGCGGCTCCAGCAGCTCGAGGCGGGCACGGTGACCGGCTGGGACCTGGCCGGGACGGTGAGGCGCGCCGCGCAGGACGGGGGCCCGCCCGAGGGGGCGCGGGTGGTCGGGCTGATGAACGCGGGCGCGTGGGCGGAGCTCGCCGCGGTCAAGGTCGAGCGGCTGGCCGAGCTGCCCGACGGGATCTCGTTCGAGGAGGCGGCAGCGCTGCCGGTGGCCGGGCTGACCGCGCTGCGCACGCTCGAGATCGCGGGCTTCATGTTGCAGAAGCGCGTGCTGGTGACCGGCGCGAGCGGCGGGGTGGGGCGGTTCGCGATCCAGCTGGCCAAGTTGGCCGGCGCGCACGTGAGCGGGATCGCGCGGCGCACCGAGGGGCTAACGCAACTCGGCGCCGACGAGATCGCGTCCGAGATCGACCTGGAGGGGCCAACCTACGACGCGATCATCGACGGCGTCGGTGGTCCCGTCCTGGGCGCCGCCATCCAGCGGGTCGCCCCCGGCGGGACGATCGTGAGCTTCGCGTCGACCGTCACCGACCCGGTCTCATACCCATCCCGGGAGCTGTTCGCCCGGGCGCCGGGAGCCCGGCTGTACGGCTTCTACCTGTTCGCCGACGCGGACCACACCCGTAACGCCGGCGCCGACCTGCGGCGGCTGGCCAATCTGGTGGCCGAGAAGAGGCTCGACCCCCAGATCGATCTCACGCTGTCTTGGAGCGATGCCGGCGAGGCGATCGAGGCTTTGCTCGAGCGGCGGGTGAACGGCAAGGCCGTACTGAGAGTGAAGTAGCCGAAAGGCCGGCGAAGCCGGCCGCGCGAAGCGACCGGGGTACGCGGCGTGCGCGGATGCTCTTCGCGATCGCCTTGGGCGGGACGCAGGGGGTCAGGCTGTTCGCGCCGCCGCGCAGGCCGGCGCCCGGGCCGGTCACGGCATCGGGGCTCGTGTCGACGGCCAGATACGAGTACACGCCCGGGTAGCCGTCGCCTGCGACCATCCCGGGGCAGCCGTCGCGCAGGTCCTCGCAGTCGAACAGGCTGCCATTCGCCAGGTGGATGTCCAGGCGCGACCAGTAGTAGAACGAGAACGCGTTGCCGTCTCCGTTCGGGTCGATCTTGGCCTCGATCGGATCGTCGCGCCAGCGCTCGGTCAGCAAGCGCGCGTCGGCGGTCGGATCGTGCTTGAGGTACTTGTCGAACCAGGCCGTCGTGTACCAGGCGATCAGATCGGCGCCGCGCAGCGAGGCCCCGAAGGCCTGGTTGGGGATGAAGCTGAAGTCGAGGTGCGAGCCGCCGCGGATGATGATCTCGCCGGTGTCGACGCCGGCCTTGGTGTAGTTCAGGGACCAGGTGGACTTGGCGTTGGGGTTCGGCAACGAGGTGTTGGGCGCCGGCGGGAGCCCGTAGTCGGCCGACATCCCGAGGGCCGGCTTCGTGATCGGCACGACGGTGCGGTCGGCGGGAGTGGACGGGCAGCCCGACTCGCCGATCGTCTGAGCGGGCGCGCCCGGCGCGGCGCCGGGAACGGGCGAGTCGTTGGGGCCGGGCCCGCCGAGGTCGTCCCAGGCGACGATCGTCTTCACGCGCGGATCCCACTGGCCGACATACGACACGCCCGCGGCGCCGTAGGAGTGACCCGCCAACCCAACCCCGAAGGAGGGGTCGAGCAGCTGCCAGAACGGGTTGTACGCCGCGTCGAGGGCGGCGGCCACGCGCGTGTTCTGCTTGGCGGCGTGGCTCGTGCCGGTGGTGCAACTCGGCACCGGCTCGTATGGATGCTTCGGCGTTGAGAGGAGGAAGTCGATCGCGTCCTCGGTCCCGTCGTAGAACGGCGTGCCGGTGGTCTGGGCGGGGACGCCCTCGTCCTGGTCGGGGGCCTGGCCGTAGGTGTCCGACTGACCCTGGCCCTGGGGGTCGAAGGTCAAGACCACGTACCCGGCCTTGGCCAGCGCCTGCGCGGCGTACCAGTACATGTTCTCGTCGGCCTGGACGGATCCGTCGGTGATCACGATCCCGGGGCGGTGCGCCGGCCCGGCCACCGTGGCCCATACGTGCCCGGAGATCGTGGCCCCGTCGCGCGCGGTGAACAGCACCGGGCGGACGAGGCCGTGGCCGTTCGCGGCCCAGTTGTTCAGGCGGATGTCGCCGGCGCAGCCGTTCGAGAGGTTCCAGCACAGGTCGTCGCTGAAGAAGCGCCCCGGGTCGGCCGCCTCGGTGGCGAGCGCCTGGGCGGTGGAGGCGGCGCTGTCGGCGGCCAGCTGGGTCTGGTACTGAGGGGTGTCGTAGACGGTCTGGCGCTGCTGGGTGATCGAGAAGTTCTGCGCCTCGACGACCGGGTTGAACGCGGTCGGCGGATTGGCCGCCGCCGGGACCGCGTGCACGCCGAGGACGGCGAACGTCGCGATCAGTCCTGCACGAAATCTCCCTGCCATCCCGCCGGGGATCGTGCCCGTCTGCCCGAGGCGCCAATCCGTCAGCGGGCACGCTCCTTAGCGGCCCCGGGTGTGCATATGCACAGTCATACTGCGGGCATGGCAGCGCTCACGCGCGGTGAGGTGCTTCGGAAGATCGTCGAACGGGCCGACCTGGACCGGTTTGCCGACCGCGTGCTCGACAGCTTCTGGGAGCAGCCCGCCTTCCAGTCGCTGCACCCTCCGCGCGAGGACGTCCGGGCCTGGGTCCGCTGGAACCTCGACCTGGTGGTCCGGTGGCTGATCGACGGGGAGCCGCCGAGCGACTCAGAGCTGGACGCGTTCCGCGAGCACGCCCGCGCCCGCGCCAGCGAGGGATTCCCGCCCGACATGATCCCGGCGAATTTCCGCCGCGGTGCCCGGTTTGCGTGGCGGGCGCTGCTCGAGGCGGCCACCGAGGCCGAACGTCCCGCGCTCCTCGAATCCGCCGACCTGCTGTTCGAATACATCGATCGGGTGTCCCGCGTCTACTCGGAGGGGTATGAGTCGGCGGCGCGGTCGAACGCCGCCAGCGCCGAGGAGATCGCGGCCGGCGCGGCGCTGCGCCGGATCTGCGCCGAGGAGCCGCCCGTGCCCGAGGACCGCCAGCTCGCTGAGCGGATCGACTTTGCCCTCGAGCGGGCGGCGCGGCCGTTCGTGATCGCGCTCCCGCGTGCCACGCCGAGCAGCCACGCCGACCTGGCGGCCAGGCTGCGGCAACACCGTGCGCTGGCCGCCTCGGAGGGGCGCAGGGTCGTGGGCCTGACCGGGCGCCGGGCTGCGTGGAGGGAGCTGAACGTCGATCCGCAGGCCGTGATCGCGCAGGCGCCGCCGGCCATCGGGTCAGAGCGCGGGCACGCGCTGGACGAGCTCCGAGACGTCGTGCACCTGGCCGCCGCGCGCGGTCGGTCCGGCGAGGTTGAGATCGCGGACTATCTGCCCGAGCTGCTGTTGCGCCGCTCGCCGCGGATCGCGAGCCAGCTCCAGGCCCGCGTCTACAGCCCGCTCGATGGCGATCACGCCGAGCTCGCCCACACCCTGGATGAATTAATCAAGAACAATTTCGAGAAGGGCCGTGTGGCCGCAGCTCTCCCGGTGCACCGCAACACGCTGCGCGATCGGATCGCCCGGATCGCCGAGCTGACCGGGGTCGATCTCGAGACGAGCGAGGGGCGCGGACTGGCCTGGCTGGCCTGGCTGGCGCGTGTTTCCAGTTGATTAGGCCGGACACGCCGATCCCACGCGCGTGCGCCGGTCATTTAGATTCCGCACTGACAAACCTCTAGGAGGAGGACGCATGCGGAAGTACAAGAGGCCGCTTTGGGCGGCTGTCGCCGTCGTCATGGCATTCGCCGTGGCGGCGTGCGGAAGCTCGGGGTCCAGTTCTACGTCGTCGTCGGCGGGGGCATCGTCGACGTCGTCGTCGGGCGGGAGCTCGGGAGGCAAGACCGGGGGCACGGCCACGGTGGTCGAGGGCACGTTCCCGCAGTCGCTCGATCCGTCGATCGACTTCACCACCCAGGGCGGCGAGGTGCACTGGCTGACGCACCTCGGGCCGTACTCGTTCGCGCACGCCACGGGAACCGCCGGGACCCAGATCATCCCGTCGGTCGCGCAAGCGGCTCCGGTCGTCTCGGACGGCGGCAAGACGTACACGTTCACGATCCGAAGCGGGCTGAAGTACTCCGATGGCACGCCGGTCAAGGCGTCTGACCTGACGTTCGCGATCGAGCGCGACCTGAAGCTCGGCTGGAGCGCGGCCAGCTTCCTGACCTCGACGATCACCGGCGCCTCGGACTACGCGAAGGGCAAGGCCAAGACGGTCTCTGGCATCACCACCAGCGATGCGACCGGAAAGACCACGATCCATCTGGTGAAGCCGTACGGCGCATTCGTCGACGTTCTGGCGGTGCCGGGCGTCAGCTACATGCCTCCGAGCACGCCGATGAAGCCCGAGCCGAACAACCCGCCGGTGGGCATCGGGCCGTACGTGATCAAGAACGTTCAGCCCAACGTCAGCTTCGAGCTCGCTCTGAACCCGAACTACGCGGCGGAGGCGATCCCGGGGATCCCCGCGGGTCACATGAACGTCCAGGTTAAGGTCGAGTCGAACACGACGACCGAGGCCTCGGACGTGCTGAACAACAGCGCGGACGTGTTCGACTGGGGCGACACGCTCCCGCCGGCGCTGATCCAGCAAATCAGCAAGCAGAGCGACCGCTACAAGGCGTACGAGACCAACAAGACGTTCTATTGGTTCCTCAACACGACCGAGAAGCCGTTCACGAGCACCGCTCGCCCGCCAGGCGGTGGCATACGCCGTCGACCGTCCGGCGCTGGCTCGGATCGGCAGCGGCGCGCTTGTGCCGGGGTGCTTCCTGCTCCCGCCGCAGATGGTGGGACACCCGACGGGGAGCTGCCCGTACGGCAACGTGAACTCGTCTCCGGACGTGGCCAAGGCCAAGCAGATGGTCCAGCAGTCGGGCATGGCCGGTCAGCCGGTGACGGTCTGGGCGGAGAACCGCCAGCCGCGCCTCCAGTGGGCAGAGAACTACGAGGCCACACTGAACGCGATCGGGTTCAAGGCGACGCTCAAGACGATCGCCGACGCGGATTACTTCTCGACGATCGAGACGCTCAAGAACCATCCGCAGACCGGCTTCGCCGACTGGCAGCAGGACTTCCCGAACCCCACCGACTTCTACCAGAACCTGGTCGACGCGAACGCGATCGTCCCGGTGGGGAACTCGAACTACGAGGAAGTCAACGACCCGCACATCCAGTCCGAGCTGGCGGCGCTCTACCCGGTGCCGGGCAACCAGATCAACACCGTGGCGTCCCGGTGGCAAGCGCTCGACAGCTACGTCACCTCGAAGGCGTACGTGGTGCCATACGGCTACGAGTCCTCGCCTGAGTTCCTGTCCAACCGGATCGACTTCGGCAAGGTCGTATTCAGTCCGCTGGAGGGCAACGACTTCAGCTCGCTGCAGTTGAAGTAGCAACGGTCAGACGGCCCGGGGCCTTACTGGTCCCGGGCCGTTAGGCTTTCCGCGCCATGAGCACAACCGCCACTGGCACAGAGCTCTCCAGCGAGGCTGGCTGGAGCGACGTCGGCGAGGAGCTGCCGCCCGGCCTGGGCCCCTACCAGCTGGCGTGGCGGCGTCTGAAGCGCAACAAGGTTGCGCTGGCCTTCGGTGGCCTGTTCGTGGCGATCGTGATCCTGTGCCTGCTGGCGCCGGTGTACTCGCACTACGTCGCCCACTCCGGCCCCAACGACCAGCACGCCGACACCGCACTGAACCAGTACGGCCTGCCGATCGGGCCGACCTGGCACGCCAAGTTCTTCCTAGGAGCCGACGAAACTGGCCGGGATGTCGCGGTCCGCCTCCTCTACGGCGGGCGCAACTCGCTCCAGATCGGGGCCGAGGCGACGCTGATCACGATCCTGCTGGCCACCCTGCTCGGAATTCTCGCGGGCTACTTCCGCGGCCCGCTCGACGGGCTGATCTCCCGGGGCTTCGAGCTGATCTGGGCCTATCCGGTGATCCTGCTGGGGATCGCGCTCGGCGTCGTCCTGGCCATCAGCGGGATCGATTTCGGCCCGATCAAGTTGAGCGGCAACTCGCTGCAGATCCCGGCCATCATCATCGGGGTCATCTACATACCGTATGTGGGCAAGCCGGTCCGAGGGCAGGTGCTCGGACTGCGCGAGCGCGAGTTCGTCGACGCCGCCCGTCAGCAGGGGCTCGGGCACGTACGGATCATGGTCGGCGAGATCCTGCCCAACGTCGCCTCGACGATCATCGTGTTCATCCCGCTGATCATGGCCAACGCGATCCTGACCGAGGCGGGGCTTTCGTTCCTGGGCGCCGGCGTGCGTCCGCCCAACCCGTCGTGGGGAACGATGATCGGCGAGGGCATCAACCTCCTGCCCGCCGCTGTGCACACCATGCTCGTCCCGGGGATCATGCTCGTCCTCTGCGTGCTCGGCATCAACGTGTTCGGTGACGGCGTGCGCGACGCGCTCGATCCCCGCGCCAAGGTCCGGATCGAGCACTGATGGGTCGATTCGTCGTCAGCCGTGTGGTCTCGCTGATCGGGGTCCTGATCGCGATTTCGATCCTGACGTTCCTGATCTTCCAGGCGATCCCGAATCCCGCCGTCCGACTGGCGGGACGCTTCCCCACGCCCGCCACGCTGGCGCACATAAATCAGCAGTGGGGATTCGACAAGCCCATCTACGTCCAGTACCTGAAGACGATGAAGCTGATCTTCACGGGCCAGGTGATCTCCTACACCCAGCAGTTGAACGTGCTCGACCAGCTCATCCATTACCTGCCCGTGACCGCCTCGCTGGCCATCGGCGCCGGCATAATCTGGCTGTCGATGGGGATCTTGTTCGGCCTGCTGAGCGCGTGGCGTGCGGGGCGCTGGCTCGACCGGGCGCTGACCGTGCTGTCGATGATCGGCGTGTCGATGCCGGTGTTCTTCCTCGGCGCCGTGCTCTCGTATTACATCGGCGACAAGTGGGGGATCCTGCCCGCCGGCGACTACGTCTCGATCAGCCAGCCCTGGGAGTGGTTCAAGCACCTGATCATGCCCTGGTTCGCGCTGTCGGTGCTGTTCATCGGCGTCTACTCACGCGTGCTGCGCTCGACGATTCTCGACACGATCAACGACGACTACGTGCGTACGGCGAAGGCCAAGGGACTTACCGAACGCCAGGTGATGGTCCGCCACGTGCTGCGCAACAGTCTGATCCCGATCATCTCGCTGTTCGGGCTGGACTTCGCCGCGGTGATCGGCGGCGGCGCGATCCTCACCGAGACCGTGTTCAACCTCCACGGCATCGGGCAGTACGCCGCCCAGTCCGTGCAGGCGCTCGACATCCCGCCCGTGCTGGTCATCACGATGTTCGGGGCGTTCACGGTCGTCCTCATCGGCGCGATCGTCGACGTCCTCTACGCGGTGCTCGATCCGCGGATTCGCTTGTGAGTACGACCGCGTCCACGAACGGTCACCTGCTCGAGGTGCAGGATCTGCGGGTCTCCTTCCGCACCGAGGATGGAGTGGTATATGCGGTCGACGGCGTGTCGTTCGGGATCGACCGGGGTGAGGTGGTGGCCATCGTCGGCGAGTCCGGATCGGGCAAGTCCGTGACCGCGATGACGTTGTTGGGACTCACCCGTAGCCCCAACACCAGCTTCGAGGGCCGGGCACTGTTCGAGGGCCGGGACGTCGTCGCGGCCTCGGAGGAGGAGCTGCGCAAAATCCGCGGGGCAGAGATCGCGATGGTCTTCCAGGACCCGCTGAGCGCGCTCGATCCCGTCTACCGCGTCGGCGACCAGATCGTCGAGCAGATTCGCTCCCACGACAAGGACATCTCCAAGGCGGCGGCGATGGAACGCGCGGCCGAGCTGATGGATCGCGTGGGGATCCCGCGCGCGAGCGATCGCTTGCGCTCCTACCCCCACGAGTTCTCGGGCGGCATGCGCCAGCGCGTGATGATCGCGATGGCCCTGTCCTGCTCGCCCAAGCTGCTGATCGCCGACGAGCCGACGACGGCGCTCGACGTGACGATTCAGGCGCAGATCCTCGACCAGCTGCGCAAGCTGCGCGAGGAGACCAACGCGGGGATCATCCTGGTCACCCACGACCTCGGCGTGGTGGCCGACATCGCCGACCGGATCGTCGTGATGTACGCCGGGCGGGTGGTCGAGCAGGGGACGCTGGACGAGATCTTCTACGACCCCCAGCACCCGTACACGTGGGGGCTGCTCGGCTCGATCACCCGGATCGACCGCGACCGCTCGGAGCGGCTGCCCGCCATCCCGGGACTCCCACCGTCGCTTCTGCGTCCGCCGCAGGGGTGTCACTTCCGTCCCCGCTGTCCGCACCGGTTCGAACACTGCACCGAGGTGCCCGAGCTCGCGGCGCGGGTGGCCGACGCGCCTGCCCATCTCGATCGGTGCTGGCTCGAGCCCGAGGCCAAGCGCAAGCTGCGCCTGGTGGGCGATCGGATCGGGCTGGCCAGCAAGGAGACTGTGATCTCGTGAGCGTCGAGGTCGAGTCGCAGGACGGCGCGCCCGCGCCGGGGGCGCGGGACGACGCTCCCCTGCTCGAGGTCGAGCACCTGCGCGTGCTGTTCCCGGTCAAGGCCGGCGCGGTGGTGGCGCGCACGGTGGGCCAGGTCCACGCCGTCGACGACGTGTCGTTCGAGCTGCGCGAAGGCGAGACGCTCGGGATCGTGGGCGAGTCGGGATGCGGCAAGACCACGCTGATCCGCGCCCTGGTGCGCCTGATCGCCGCCACCGAGGGCACCATCCGCTTCCGGGGCGCCGACATCACCAAGGCCGGCCGCAAGGAGCTCGAGCCGATCCGGCGCCAGATGCAGATGGTCTTCCAGGATCCGCAGTCCTCGCTGAACCCGCGCAAGCGCGTGGCTCAGATCATCGCCACGCCGCTGCGGCTCAAGGGCATCCCCAAGGAGCGCCTCGAGCCCGAGACGCGCGAGTTGTTCGACAAGGTGGGGCTGTCCGCCGAGCACGTGAACCGTTTCCCGCACGAGTTCTCGGGCGGCCAGCGCCAGCGCATCGGGATCGCCCGGGCGCTGGCGCTCGATCCCAAGCTGATCATGCTCGACGAGCCGGTCTCCGCGCTCGACGTCTCGATCCAGGCCCAGGTGATCAACCTGCTCGACGAGCTCCAGGACGACCTCGGGCTCTCCTACGTGTTCGTGGCCCACGACCTGAGCGTGGTGCGCCACGTCTCGGACCGGATCGTCGTGATGTATCTCGGCAAGCTGGTCGAGGTGTCTCCCGCCGAGGAGCTCTACCACAAGCCGATCCATCCCTACACCTCGGCCCTGCTCGGCGCGATCCCGATCCCCGATCCGAACGAGAACCGCGCCCGGGAGCGACCGATCGTCGGTGGGGAGCCGCCGAACCCGATCTCGCCGCCGCCGGGATGCCGCTTCCACACGCGTTGCCCGCGCGCCACCGAGATCTGCCGGACCGTCGAGCCGCAACTCACCGAGTACCCGAACGGGCACTTGGCGGCCTGTCACCATCCCCAGAGCGTCAGCGGCGCCGAGGTGGCGGCGGCCACGCGCTCGCCGGCCAGCCCGCTGAGCTCTGGCGAAGACCGGCCTCAGGTCTAAGGGGTCGCCACTCAGAAGTAAGGGGTGAGCGGGCCGAATCGGCTCCGTTCTCCCGATGTCGGGTCGGACCTCTCAGTTCATCCTTCTCTCAGTGGCCGAACAGGATTCCATCGAGAGGGAAGAACCATGTACCCCAGCATCTCCAAAGCCGTTGCAGAAGAGCACATCGCCGATGCCAGGCGGGCCGCCGAGGGCCGCCGGCTCGCCGCCGAGCTCACCGAAAGCACCCGACGTCGAGGCTTCTCGCGATACTTCACTCATGCGAGCGCGGGTCACTTCAAGTCGCTTCGTCGGACGCGTCGGGGAGCTGGCGGAGCTGGAGCACGCCTTACGTGACGCCGACGAGCAGCACCCGGTTGTGGTGCTGCTCGGTGGCGAATCGGGCGTCGGCAAGACCCGATTGGTCCGCGAGTTCGAGCGGCGCGCCTCCGACGAGCATGACGCGCTGTTCCTACGGGGCGAAGCGGTCGAGCAGGCGCACGGCGAGCTTCCGTACGCGCCGCTGATCGGCGCGCTGCGGCCGCTCGTGCGCGGCCACGATCCCGCGCTGGAGACGCTCGGCCGCGCGGCGCGCGCACAGCTCGCCTCCCTGCTTCCCGGCCTCGACGAGGAGCCGGCCGGCTCGGACCCGACCGACCCCTCGCCGCAGCCCCGGCTGTTCGAGGGGCTGCTCGAGCTGATCGACGTTCTCAGCCGGGATCGGGTGGTGGCGCTCACGCTCGAGGACGTGCATTGGGCCGATCGCTCCACCCGGACATTCCTCGACTTCCTGGCCCGCAGCCTGCGCAGCGAGCGGGTGATGCTGCTGCTCAGCTACCGGACCGACGAGCTGCACCGCCGTCATCCCTTGCGCTCGCTGCTGGCCGAGCTCGAGCGCCTGGAACAGGTGCGGCGGCTCGAGCTGGCTCCGTTCGATCGCGACGAGCTGATCGAGGCGCTCGCCGACATCACCGGCGAGCCACCGGGCGAGAAGCTCGTCGAACGGTTGTATGCCCGCAGCGAGGGCAATCCGCTCTACATCGAGGAGCTGTTGGCCGCCGGTCTGGACGGCCGAGGAGCGGCGCCCCAATCGCTTCGGGACGCCTTCATGCTGCGGATCGAGCGCCTGTCGGCGGATGGCCAGGCCGTGGCTCGGGCCATCGCGGCAGGCCGCGCGCTCGACGACGTCACGATCTGTCAGGTCAGCGGCATCGAGCCCGAGCCCCTGCACCAGGCGCTGCGGGAGGCGGTGTCCGAGCAGGTGCTGGTCGCGAGCGAGGACGGCCGCTTCAGCTTCCGTCACGCGCTGCTGCGCGAGGCCATGTATGACGATCTGCTCCCGGGAGAGCGCAGCGAGCTGCATTTTGCCCTCGCCCGCGCGTTCGAGGAGCGTCTCGAATCCGAGGACGACCACGGACTGGAGCGCACCGCCGCGATCGCGCACCACTACGGCAGCGCGGGCGATCAGCCGGCTGCGCTGCGGGCCACGGTGCAAGCGGCGCTGGCCGCCCGCGAGATGCACGCCGACGGCGACGCCGCCGATTTCGCGGAACGCGCGCTGGACCTGTGGCCTCGCGTCACCGGCGCGAGCGAGCTGATTCCGCTCGATCACGTCGAGCTGTTGACGCTCGCCTCCGCGGCGCATCGGATGGCCGGCGATCGCGTGCGGGCCGAGGTGCTTCTGGACCGCGCCCTGGACGAGCTCGACCCGCAGACGGATCCTCGCCGGTACTCATCGCTGCTCGACGAGCTCTCGCGCATACAGTTCACGCTCAATCGCGGGCCGGAGGCGGTGGAGACCGCGGAGCGGGCGCTGACGCTGCTCGGAGCCGACGAGATCAGCCCCGAGCGAGCATCGCTGCTGGTCTGGCTGGTTCGGATGCGGCTTCTCCGCGGTCGCTACCGAGAGGCGCTGAGAGAGGGCAAGGCCGCGCTCGCGGTGGCGCGGGCTGCTGGCGACCGGCGCTCTCAGAGCGAGGTCCTCAACACGCTGGGCATGGCTCAGATCTCGCTCGGCGACGTCGAGGAGGGTGTTTCGTGCCTGCGCGAGGCGATCGAGATCGCGGTCGAGGACGAGGACATCGGTCGCATGGAGGGCGCTTACTCGAACCTGGCCGACGCGCTGAACCTGGCCGGCCGTACGCTCGAGGCGCTCGCGGTGGCCAAGGAGGGACTCGACGCGTTCGCCGCTCACGGGGCCCGGGTGACGGACTGGATGCTGCTCACGGTGTCCGACATGTCCTTCGAGACCGGCGACTGGCAGAGCGCGCGGCGCTACTTCGACCAGGTCGGAGCTCATCCGACCGGCCGCCAGGAGATCTTCCGGTTGCTGCGCGGCACCGAGCACGCTCTCGGCGTTGGGGAGGAAGAGCCAGCCGTCCGGGGGCTCGAGCAGCTCGAGCCGCTCGTGGCGCGATCCTCCGAGCCCCAGTGGATTGGCGCGTTCGGCACCCTGAAGGCCGAGTGTCTGCGCCGCCGCCGCGACCTGGCGGGTGCGCGCGACGCCGTGGCCAACGCGCTCGACCGGATCGAGCTGTGCACCGATGACGTGGCGCGGATCGCGCGCGTGACCGCGGCCGGGATGCGAGTCGAGGCCGATATCGCACAGCGCGCCCGGGACCTGCGTGACCGCGCCGACGAGCGAGACGCCCTGGCCCGCTCTCGGATCCACATGCAGCGCCTGCGCGCGGCGGCGCAGGAGGGCGGACCGGTGGAGCGCGCCTGGAGCGCGGTGGGCGCCGCCGAGCTGGCCCGAGCGCGGGGGCGCGCTGACGCGAAGCTGTGGCGCGCGGCGGCCAGGGAATGGGAGGTCATCTCGCGTCCCTTCCAGGAGGCCTTCGCCCTCTTGCGAGGCACCGAGGCGCAGATCGACGCCGGTGACCGCAGTGCCGCGGCCGAGACCGCGCAGGCGGCGCTGGCGATTTCCCGGCAGCTGGGTGCGGGGTGGCTGGTCGACGAGCTGACCGCGCTGGCGCAGCGGGCGCGGCTCGACCTAGGGGAGCCGGTAGAGGAGCGTGGCCGCCCGTCGTCGGAGACAAATGGCTCTGGGTCGGGGTCAGGCCCGGATCCGTTCGGGCTCACGTCGCGCGAGCGGCAGGTGCTCGCGCTGCTGGCCGAGGGCGCCACCAACCGTCAGATCGGGGCGGCGCTGTTCATGGCCGAGAAGACGGCCAGCGTGCACGTCTCGCGGATCCTCAGCAAGCTTGGCGTGCGAAGTCGTACTCAAGCCGCCGCTGTGGCGCACCGGCTGCATCTGGGCTGACCAGCTGCTGTTCTTGGGCCGGTGCTTCGCTCGCGACGATCTCGAGTAGGGCGCCGACGAGGCTCGGGTCGAGCTGCGTGCCCGAGGCGGCGCGGAGCTCAGCCGCGGCGGTTTCGAAGTCCAGGGCCTGGCGGTAGGGGCGGTCGGTGCGCATCGCGTTCCAGGTGTCGCAGCAGGAGATGATCCGGGCCTCGAGCGGGATCTGCTCGCCCGTGAGCCCGTCGGGGTAGCCGCCGCCGTCCCAGCGCTCGTGGTGGGAGCGCACGATCGACCCGACCTCGCGCATGAACCCGCCGACGCGGTCGAGCATCTTCTGCCCCTCGACCGTGTGGGTCTTGATGATCGTCCATTCGTGGGGGTCGAGCTTGCCGGGCTTGTTGATGATCTCCTTGGGGATGGCGATCTTGCCGACGTCGTGCAGGAGCGCGGCGAACTCGAGGTTGCGCTGGCGTACGGCGGGGAGGTTGAGGTGCTCGGCGAGCTCGAGTGCGAGGGCCACGACGCTCTTGCAGTGCTCGCCGGTGTAGCCGTCGTCGGCTTCGATGACGTCGCCGAGGACGAGCGCGGTGCCGCGGTAGGCGCCTGAGAGCTCGAGCATGCTCTCGAGCCGCCGGTGACGCTCCCGCGCGAACACGGCGAGCAGGCCGAGTAGCGGCAGCATGGCCAGCGCGGCGAGCGGTGTGTGGCGAACGCTTTCGGCGGCGAGCAGGGCCGGTGCCGAGAGCGCCGCGTCGACGCCGTGGATCCAGCTGGCACGGACCAGCGAGGAAAGGGTTCCGTCGCGGGTAACCGCTGTATGCAGAGCGCCCGCGACGAAGTCGACCGCGAACTGGGCTGCGAGTGCGGCTCCCAGGAGCACCGGTCCGGCGTCGGTCGGCGCCACGTGCGCGATGGCCAGCACCGCCACCGGGCCGATCGCGAACAAGGAGTTCGGGACGGCGAACAGGAGCCGGCTCGCGGGCGTCTCGCCCCTGACGGCCCCTGGCACCCCGGCGAGCACCCACGCGATCATGACGGCGACGGGAACCAGCGCCGCGGGCACTGCGAACACGAGCGGTACGAACGCCAGCTGCAATGCCCCCGTGAAGCCCAGCGGGGTATCGAACTTGACTCTCATGGAAAGCGCCAGAACGAGCAGGCAGATGACAGCCGGCCCGACCGCGAAACCGTGTGGAGGCTGGATCGCCCATAGTCCGGCGACCGCGGCGAGGAGGATTGCGAGCGCCATCGCGATGGCCAGCAATTCGCGCGCGGTCAGAGCGCAGCGGATCCGGCGGAGGGTTTCCTCGAGCAGGGGCTGCTCTTCGAGGCGAGGCTCGATCGACATAACCCATGGTTGATCGGCCCCCTGCGCGCGGGCCTTAACGCGGTCCGCCGGCTGTGGACAGGGCTGGACGGGGGTCCGACGCATGTCCAAGCCGCCCCCGGGAGTGTCAAGTGGCTTGCGAACCTGCCGATCTTCTCGCTGTCAAGTCAGCTGAAAAGGGCAAACCCGGTGCGAGCCGGGGACGCAAAGCCAGAGGTCTCGTAGGTTCTGCGAGATAGCTCGGCCGCCAGCACCACCACGGAAGGTATGTGCTGTATGAATTATCGGAGCATCACCCGTCGCGCGGCCAGCCTGGCCGTTCTGTTCGCGGCGGTGGCCGCCGGCTCTGCTCAGGCAGCCGCGCCGGCGCAGACATCAGCGTGCAGCCCGCCCAGCTACTCACTGCTCCAGCCTTATCTGGACTCTGGAGACTCGAATTGGTACACGCTGGCGCCGGGGCAACGGGCCGGGGGCTTTGACGGCACCGGCTGGGCCCTGACCGGCGGGGCCAAGATCGTCACCACGACGCTCGCCGACGGGTCGACGGGCGCAGTGCTCGATCTACCCGCGGGCTCGCAGGCGGTCAGTCCGCCGATGTGCGTGGACTCGGACTTCCCCACGGCACGCGCCGAAATCCGTGATCTCGCCAACGGCCCGGGAATGCACGTGTACGTCGCGTACACGGGCGGCAAGAGCCAGGGCCAGTCCTCAGGGGCGGTCGTCGGCGGCTCAACCTGGGGCGCCTCCCGGGCGATCCAGCTGCACGCCGGCAATCTGGACGGCTGGCAGGAGGCGCAGTACACGTTCGACGGTGAGAAGGGCGAGGCCCAGCTCTACGACTTCTACGTGGACCCGCACTCGTTCCACTAGTGAGTGGCGCGCCGCCGGGGGGCGCGCTCACTCGGTCGTTTCCGGCTATGCCCGGGCGAGCTTCTTGCCCGGGTTGAGCAGGCCCTTGGGGTCGAAGACCCGCTTGATCGCCTCGTGCATGGCGATTGCTTGTTGTGCCCATTGGAGGGCGAGCTGGCCGTTCTTCACGAGCCCGACGCCGTGCTCGCCCGAGATCGAGCCCTTCAGCTCGACGGCAAGCGCGAATAACTCGTGGGCGGCCTCCTCGGCTCGCTCGAGCTCGGCCGGGTCATCCGGGTCGATCATGAACGTCGAGTGGAGGTTGCCGTCCCCGGCGTGCCCCCAGCTGCACGTCTCCAGGTCGTGCCGGCCCCCGATCTCGACCGTCCGCTCGATCGCCTCGCTCAGGCGATCGACCGGGACCACGATGTCCTCGCTGACCTTGCCGCCGCGCTGGGCGGTGACCGCGTGCGAGGCGCCGTCGCGCCAGCGCCACAGGGCCGTGATGTCCTTGGTGTCGGTGGGAGCGTGGACGAGGAGGGCGTCTTCTTTCAGGGCCTCGTTCAGTTCTCCGTGGATCCGATCCGCCTCCTCCGCGCTCCCGTCGGCGTCGGCGATCACCATGAATTTCGCCTCGTCCGGGAGGTCGACCGGGAACGCGCCCTTGGCCGCCCGAAGCGCTCCGGCGTCGAGATACTCGAGGGCGGCGGGGACGACGCCACTGCTCATTGCGGCTTCGATGGCCGCGCATCCGGCGGCTGTGTCCGCGTAGACGGCGGCGAGCGGAAGCGTCGTTTCGGGCGCTGGGATCAGCTTGACCCAGGCGGCCGTGACGATGCCGAGCGTGCCCTCGGAGCCGATCAACAGCGATTTCAGGTCGTAGCCGGCCACGTCCTTGCGGATCGCCCCGCCGATTCTGACGAGCTCGCCGGGGGCGAGCGCGACCTCGAGCCCGGTGATCCACGCGCCGGTCACGCCGTACTTGAACGCGTGCGGTCCGCCGGCATTGGTGGCGATATTGCCGCCGAGCTGGGACTGCTCGGCCGAGCCCGGGTCGGGCGGATAGAACAGCCCGTTCTCGCGCGCCCGGCGGCGCAGGTCGGCGGTGATCATGCCGGCCTCCGCGGCGGCCCGCCACAGGCCCGGGTCGAGGTGCCTCATCTTGTTCATGCGCTCGAGGCTCAGGACCACGCCGCCGTCGAGCGGGACGGCGCCACCGCTGAAACCCGTGCCGCCACCGCGCGGGATCAGGGGCACGTCGTGCTCGTAGCACCACTTCAGGGTCTCGGCGACCTGGTTGGCGGTTTTCGGGAGGACGACCGCGTCGGCTCTGCCCTTGAGGTTCCGGCTCTCGGTGGCATCGCTCAAGTAGGCGCGCGTGGTGCCCGGGAGGACGACTTCTTCGCCCAGGAGCGACTTCAGCTCGCGCTCGAGTGATGCCGATGCGATCGCGGTCACGCTGCTCGATCCTAGAGGCGCCCGTTACCGTTGGTGGCATGGGCAAGGTGTTCGAGGGCATCGACGAGCGGCTGAAGCGCTGGATCGCGGCGCAGCCGATGTTCTTCGTGGGCACTGCGCCGCTCGCTGCCGACGGGCATTTGAACGTGTCGCCCAAGGGGCCGATCGAGACGCCTGCGGGTGCTCGGCCCGGCTTCCGTGGCGTATCTGGATTACGTCGGCAGTGGCGCCGAGACCGTCGCCCACCTGCGCGAGAACGGCCGGATCGTGATCATGCTCTGCGCCTTTGCCGGACCGCCGCGGATCGTGCGCCTGCACGGCACGGGCTCGGTCGTGGCGGCGGGCGATCCCGGTTTTGGAGAGTTGCTCGTCGTCGTGCGGGTTCTCCGATCCGGTGGTGCCGGAGACGCGCCGGTCGATCGTGACGGTGTCGGTGGATCGGATCGCCGACTCGTGCGGGTATGGCGTGCCGCTGATGGAATTACAAGGGCCAGCGCGAGCATTTCGATCTGTGGGCGGCCAAGAAGGTGCGGGTCGGCGGTCCGGAGGCCCTGCTCGACTACCAGCGCGAGCTGAACTCCGAGAGCATCGACGGCCTGCCCGCGATCGACCTGCCGCTCCCGGTGACCGAGTAGCCACGTGCTGGCGGTGTTCGACGGGCACAACGATGCCCTGACCGCTGACGATCATGAGCTGCTCGTAGACGGCAAGGCCGGCGGGCATCTCGACCTGCCGCGGATGCGAGCGGGCGGCATCCGGGGTGGGATCTTCTCGGTGTTCGTCTCCTCCCCCTCCGAGGAGGGGGATCATCACGAGAGCGCCCGGGCCCGTCGAGCACTCGGTGGCGGCGGCTCGGGCGGCGGAGGCGGGGGGACGGCTCCTCGCGCTCGAGCGGGCCGGCCACGTGCGGCTGGTTCGCGAGCTGAGCGATCTGGACGCCGTGTTTGCCGGGGATGGGCCGCCGGCCGCCGTCTTGCACCTGGAGGGCGCGGAGCCGATCGACCCGGGGCTCGAGTCGCTCGAGCTGTGGTACGCGGCGGGGCTGCGCTCGCTCGGGCCGGTATGGAGCCGGTCGAACGCGTTCGGCCACGGCGTCCCGTTCGTGTGGCCCTCGACCCCCGATACGGGTCCGGGCCTCACCGACGCGGGTCTTGAGCTGGTGCGTCGCTGCGCCGAGCTGGGGATCCTGGTCGACGTCAGCCATTTGAACGAGGCGGGCTTCTGGGATCTGGCGGGCTTGGACCTGGGCCCGATCGTGGCCACCCATTCGGCCGTGCACGCTCTATCTGCCGCCTCGCGGAACCTGACCGATCGCCAACTCGACGCGATCGGCGCGACGGGTGGACTCGTCGGGATCGTGTTCGCGTGCTCGTTCCTGCGGCCCGATTTCGCCGACGATGCCGATACCCCGCTTTCGCTGATCGCTGAGCATGCCCGGTACGTGGCGGACCGGATCGGGGTGGAGCACGTGGCGCTCGGGTCCGACTACGACGGCACCACGATCCCTTCGGGATTGGGCGACGCCGCCGGGACGCCGCGGCTGCTCGAGGTGCTGCGGAGCGACGGCGGGTTCGACGAACGTGAGCTCTCGCTGATCGCCTGGGAGAACTGGCGGCGGGTGCTGGCGGCGTGGTGGCGATCGTGAGTCGCCGGGTCTACGGGGACTCGCCGGATCTACGCGGACTCGGTTCCGCCGCTGCCGATCGGGAACGCGTAGTACGCCGCCAGCGCGGCACAGATCCCGAGCGTCAGGTAGGCCGATAGGGCTGCCAGGGCCGTCGCGATCGCGTAGGGCGCCACGCCGATGATGCTCCGCGCCAGGATCTGCCGGCGCTGTCCGATGGGGAGCTCGGTGTGGAGCATGTGGGCCTTAGTCAGGAGGATGTGCCGGTTCAGCGTGGCGAAGAACACGGCCATGAGCAGGAACGAACCGCTGTAGATGCCGGTGGCCAGGTGCTGGCCATGGCTCTGCCTCAGGTAGGCGGCCATCAGCCGCGTCGCGAACGGGAGCAGCGCGATGCTCATGAGCAGGAGCAGGTTGAGGAACAGGATCGTCCGGTCGGCCTCGCGCAGGCGCCCGATCATCACGTGGTGGTTGATCCAGATGATCCCGATGGTCACGAACGAGACCACGTAGGCCGCGTATACCGGCCACTGGGCGATCAGGCCGCCGGCGAGGCTCTGATGAGGCCTCAGCTCGGGCAGGTCGATATTGAGTACGAGCAGGGTGATCGCCACCGCGATCACCCCGTCGGAGAAGGCCTCGAGCCGGCTCGTGCTCACGCCGACGGATTTCGCCGGGAGCCGCCGGGGTCCTGTCGGTGGCGTGCAGGGTCCAATTCCCGCGCGAAGCGGATCAAACTTCCCAAATTCTTCTCAAGTTTCTGCACGAATGGCCGATGCGATAGCTGAATGGGATCCGGTTCATTGCTCCCCTTTGGCAGGGCACGTCTGCTCGCGTTCGCGATCGCCGGCAACGTCCTGCCGGTCATCATCGCCACCGCGACCGATCGGTGGATGCATCACGCCGTGTTCTTCATCGGCGCCGTGATCGGCTGCCTTGCGTCGCTCGTGGTCGCCCTGGTGCCCCGCCGCCGGCGGGTGCTGTTCTGGAGCGCGGCGTTTGCCCAGATCCCCGCGCTCACGCTCATGCAGGCCTACAGCGGAGGTGCCGCGTCGGGCTATTCGGTGCTGGTGGTCATGGCCATGGTGTGGTTCGGGCTCGCCGCCACCGACCTCGAGCTGATGGCCGGGATGCTCGTCCTCGCCGCGTGCTGCGCGCTTCCCATGCTGCTGTTCGGAGCGCCCGCTTATCCGCTCACCTGGGGCCATGCCGCGCTGCTCACGCTCGTCGGCGTGACCGTTGCGGGCTCGCTACGCGCGGTCACGCGCGAGCTCGGCATGCTCGCGCAGCGGTTCGCCCAGGAGGCCGTGGTCGACGACCTCACCGGTCTGCTCAACCGCCGCGGATGGCGCTACACGGCACCGCGCGAGCTGGCTCGGGCCGCCCGTAGCGGCAACCCGATCACGATGGTCGCCCTCGACCTCGACAACTTCAAGGAGCTCAACGACGAGCAAGGGCACGAGCAGGGCGACCGCGCCCTGCGGGACACCGCCGACCGCATCCGCGCCACCCTGCGCGCCGGCGACGTGGTCGCCCGGCTGGGCGGCGACGAGTTCGTGGCCCTGCTGACCAACTCCACGCTGACCGGATCGCTGACCGCGATCGATCGCCTGCGCGACTCGACGCCCACGCCGGAGGCGTTCTCCTCGGGCATCGCCGTGTGGGATCGCAAGGAGGACCTCACGGAGCTCCTGCGCCGCTCGGACCTCGCCCTGTACGCGGCCAAGGAAGCCGGTGGCGGTCGGACCGAGGTCGCGCCGCCGATCCTCGAGCCGCTGCCCGAGGACCCGTGGTTCACGATCCGTACCGGTGGCGAGGACGACGACGGCGAGCTCGACGAGCGCGCCGCCGGCTAGCCCCGCCCCGGCGCCAGCGATCGGGGAGGGGGCAATTTCCGTCAATAGCGGTGAAGGTTTCGTCTGCTGACGGATAGTTCCCGCCACACGGGTATTTCCCGTCACCAGGCGTGAGGTCGTTCGCCAATGGCGGAAATTGCCCCGCGGGGGTGGCGGGGCGGGCGCGGTTGGGGGCGGCGGGGCGGGTTGGGGGCTTAAGCGGCTCTTCGTAAGTTCGTAGCGCTCTCTTCGTGACATCCGAAGGGGTTCTTACTCGCGAGCATGAGAGTGAGTGGCATGAATCGACATCGACTTCTTGCCATGTTCGCCGCCACCGCCGCGCTGACCGGCGCTGGAGCGGCGACCGCGTCCGCCGCCACCACCGACCCGCAGGAGGCCGTGAGCCAGAACTGGGCCGGCTATGTGGCCGGCGGCACGCAGTTCTCGAGTGTTTCGGGCAGTTGGGTGGAGCCCACGGCCACGTGCGGTTCGGGACAGACGTACTCCGCGTTCTGGGTTGGCCTCGGCGGCTCGAGCAATCAGTCGTCCGCGCTCGAGCAGACCGGCACTCAGGCCGACTGCGCGGCCGACGGGAGCACCGACTACTACGCCTGGTACGAGCTCGTGCCGGCCGCGCCGGTGAAGCTCGACCTGGCGATCAAGCCCGGCGACCACATCTCGGCCAAGGTCAGCGTGAGCGGGTCGAACGTGACCGTGTCGCTGAGCGACTCGACGACCGGTCAGTCGACGACCAAGACGCTCCAGATGGACAGCCCGGATACCTCCAGCGCGGAGTGGATCGCCGAGGCGCCGTCGGCCTGTGACGGATCCGGCAGCTGCCAGACCCTCCCGCTGGCTCGAACTTCGGCACGGTTGACTTCACCAGCGCGACCGCGACCGCGAACGGTCACACCGGCCCGATCTCCGACTCCAACTGGAGCGCGCAGGCCGTGCAACTCGGCGGCTCGGGCGCGTCCGACGTCAGCTATTCGAGCCAGAGCGGATCGAGCGCGAGCCCGTCGTCGCTGTCGTCTGACGGCTCGTCGTTCTCGGTCGCCTACCAGACCGGGTCAGGGTCGACCGGATCGACCGGATCGGCCGGTGGCTCGGGCGACGGCGGCTACGGCGACGGCGGTTATGGCTACGGCGGCTACCCGGGCGCCGGCGGTGGTTACGGCTACGGCGGCTATCCGGGCAGCGGCTACGGCCAGTATGGATATGGCGGGGTGGCTATGGCGGTGGCGGCTATGGCGGTGGCGGATACGGCTATGGCTACGGAGCCTTCTGACCGTCATGCGACGCCGCGCACGAGCCGGTGATCGTCCTGCGCGGCGAGGGCGATGCGGTAGGCGGCGGCGAGCCGATCCAGCGCAGCCTCCCAGCTTCGTCCGCGGACCGCTGTCAGCGCGCCGCGACGAATGCGCTCGGATAGACCGGGACTACTCGTCAATGACACCACGGCGTCTGCGAGGGCACTGACCGCTGGCGGGCGCGAGCAGCCCGGTCTCCCCGGATTCGATCAGGGAGGCCGGGCCGCCGCGGTCGACGGCGACCACCGGGAGGCCGCTGGCCTGGGCCTCGAGGATCGACCTGCCCGAACGTCTCGGTGGTGCTGGCGAACAGGAACGCGTCGGCGCTGGCGTAGGCGCGCGCCAGCGCATCGCCTCGGTCAGCCAGCCCAGGAACGTGGCCCGGTCGCCAAGGCGCTCGCGCAGCGAGGCCCTCCTCGGGTCCGCCGCCGGCGAGCACCAGATGCAGCCGGGGGTCGCGGCGGTGGGCCTCGAGGAACGCGTCGGCGAGCAACTCGACGCCCTTCTCGCTGCTCAGCCGTCCCGGCGTACAGCACGTTGAGCTGGCCCGGCAGCAGTCCGTCCTGGCGGAGCGCCGGGATCGAAGCGGCGTAGGTCGACGCCGCGATCCCAGCGGTGGATCTGCTCGGGATCGATCCCCAGCTCGGCCAGGCGCTGCGTCACTGGCCGGGCTGGGCGAGAGCACCACGTCGCAGGCGCCGTAGAAGCGGCCCAGGGCCCAGTTGGCCAGCGCCTCGAACTGGGGCTGCCCGGTGCGCAACGCCGCGTAGGCGCCGAGCTCGGTGTGGTAGCTGCCGACGCGCGGAAGCTCGAGCACCCGCGCGAGCAGCCAGGCCGCGATGCCGGCCGGCCCCGGTGAGCACACATGCACGATGTCGTAGCGTCCCTCGGACAGCGCCTCGACGATCGCCGGAACGGTGGGGACGCCGATCTCGAGCCCCGGATAGAACGGGATGTCGATCTCGGCCACCGCGCTCAGGCGGCGGTCGACGTCGGCGTCGGTGCCGATCACCTCGACGTCGAAGCCGCGCACCCCGCGGGCGCGGATCTGCTGGATCGTGTGCGTGACCCCGTGCATGCCGCCGATGCCGTCGACGACCAGCGCCACGCGCGGGCGGTCGCCGTCGCTGCGGGTCAGCTTGGCCTTCTCGCGCCCGAGGAAGGCGGCCGACGGCGGCGTAGGGGATCGCGGGCAGGCAGGCGTCGAACAGGGCGAGGGCGCTGCCGGCCGGGTGTCGCGTGGTGCCGCGCTGCACGATCCGGCGACCGTCTCGTGGACCACCGCGGCCAGCTTGCGCTCGTGCACGCGGCGGGCGCGGCGATCGAGATCGGCGTGGGTCGAGCTCGCCGTCCTGGAGCTGGCGCAGCAGCTTGTGCTCGTCGACGTCGAGCTCCATCGAGTAGCAGCCAGGCGCGCAGCAGGGCGAGCGCGTCGTCGGCGTCGAGGTCGGCGCTCGCCGCTCCCGTGCCGCGCGTCGCCCTCCGTCATCACCCGCTCGACGATCTGCAGCACGGCCGCGGGGTCGGGGCGCTCCGGCGCGTCGCCGTCGCCGAGCGATCGGATCGCCAGGGCCATCGCGGCGTGCGCCCACTTCGCGGCGCTTCCCTGCTGCCCGTGGGCGGACGACCCGCCCGGCCCGGATGTGGGCGAGGAACTCGGCCGCGGTGGGGCGGCGGCGTCTCGGTGAACGTGCGGCCGACGTCGATTCCGGCGTGGTCATCGGACCCGCCGATGGCGGTTCCCCCGTGGGTCTCGATGTACACGAACGCCGGCAGATTCAGCTCCTTGGCGCGCGAGCCGTTCCGGGTCTCCCAGATCGGGAACAGCTCGGCCAGGCGCCGCCGGTGGCGCGCGGTGAGCGGCGCCGCGACGGCGTAGAAGGGGTGCGCGAGCGCGGCGGTGATCTCGTGCTCGTGCAGGTACGCCGCGCACGTCTCGACGTCGTCGCTGTGCGCCTGCAGCCACTCGTGCTGCTCCGGGGTGATGCCGTAGCAAAGCACGTGCACGGCCTGCGGCTCGCCCTTGAACGCGGCGGTCAGCTCCTCGGAGATGAACGTATCGGGCAGGTGAGCGATCGACAGGGCGCCGTCGATCGTGTCGTGATCGGTGATCGTCACGAAGTCCATCCCGCGCGCCTTGGCCAGCTCGTAGACCTCGAGCGGGTCGGTGGCGCACTCGGGGATTCGCAGCGAGCGCTGGACCCCGAGCTTGGAGACGGCTGACGCCGACGAGTGGACGTGCAGGTCGGCGCGGCTCGTTTCGTTCATGGGGTCCAGGATCACCCTGCAAAGAGGCGGGTTCGTGAAGAACGAGGTCACGTCCTGTAACGATTTGGTTATCGGCGGCATGGGATCGCGGGGCAGATGGGAGAACCTTGCGCGGCATGTCCGTGCCGAGCGCGCGGAGCGCCGATACCGTCGTGCTGCGCCGCGGCGCCGCTCGCAGGTCGAGATCGCGCTGCGGCCGTTCGAGCTGACCATCCGCCGCGGACGAGCGGCGGCTGTCCGCTCGCTCGGGCGCCTGGGTGGCCGACGGCACCGTGCACGACCACTTCATCCAGCTCACCGAGGGCGTGGTGGCGCGCGAGGAGCTGGCGCCGGTCGAGCGGGCGCTGTCGGCGGCGGTGCGTCGGCGCTCCGAGGGGCGCGCGACGTTGGCGCTCGAGTGCGGCGGTGGGCGGCGCGCGCGTCTGGAGGTGAGCGATCGCGGCCGCAGACCGGGTCGCGCTCGAGCTACACGCCCGAGGGCGAACCGCTGCGCGTCGCGCTCGACTGGCGCCGGCGCTCGGACGAGCGTTTCGTCGGGCCTGGGCGCGCGGCACTGCACCCAGCTCGACCAGGCCGGGCGGGCCGTCCAGCTCGGCGCCGACCGCCGCTACACCGGGCCCGACTGCCCGGCCGAGCTGCTGGCCGGCGGGGGCATCCCGCAGGGCGACTGCGCGCCGGTGCCGTGGCTGCTCTCCAGCCGCGGCTACGCGGTATGGGTGCGCTCGGAGGCCAACGGGATCCGCTTCGATCTGGCCGGCGAACGGGTCAGCGCGTCGACGCGCGCGGCTGCCGGACCGCTGTCGGTCGAGCTCTTCTGCCAGCCCACGCCGGCGGCGCGGCTGCGCGCCTTCTGCCGGGAGACCGGCTTCCCCGCCGTCCTGCCCGAGTGGGGCTACGGCTTCTGGAAGAGCCGCGACGTATACGAGCACCAGGACGACGTGCAGCGACGACTTCGACGGGATGCGCCGGCACGACATCCCACTCGACGCGATCGTGATCGATTCGCCGTGGGCGACCCAGTACAACACCTGGGAGTTCAATCCCCACCAGTTCCCGGACGCCCCGGGGCTGATCGGCCGCATGCGTGACGACGGGGTGCGGACCGTGGTGTGGGTGACGCCGTGGGTCAACCTCGACTCGCGCGACGGCCAGATCCCGCCCCAGCCCGAGTCCGAGCGGCTGCACCGCGAGCCGGCGCCCAACTACGCGCCCGGTGCCGCCGCCGGTCACTTCGTCGCCGAGCCAGGACGGCGAGCCGTTCGTGACCCAGTGGTGGATGGGGACGGGCTCGCCGGTCGACTTCACGAGCCCGGCCGCCGAGGAGTGGTGGGGGGCGCAGGCGCGCGAGCGTGCTGGCGCTCGGCGTCGAGGGAATCAAGGCCGACGACGGCGAGGGCTACTACCTGCCCGAGCACGTCCGGTTAGCCGACGGGCGGTCCGGGGCGGAGGCGGCGTGGGCGCTGGGAGGGCTGCATCGCAGCTGCCTGCAGCGAGCGCTCGACGAGGTCCATCCCGGGACGGGGCGTGCTGTTCGGGCGCAGCGGGTGGACCGGACAGCATGCGTTCGGCGTGACCTGGGGCGGCGATCAGGCGTCGGACTTCTGGTCGCTGCGCGTGCTGGTCGTGGCCAGCCTGTCGGCGGCCTGCAGCGGCATCTCGAACTGGTCGCACGACGTCGGTGGGTACCTCGGACACCGGCTGGTCGAGCGCTGTCCGCCCGAGCTGCTCGTGCGCTGGCTGCAGTTCGGGTGCTTCACGCCGCTCATGCACGCCCACGGCCGGATGCCGCAGGAGCCCTGGCACTACTCGGAGCGTGTGCTCGACCTGTACCGCGCGTACGTCCTGCTCCACGAGCAGCTCGTGCCCTACATACGGGCCGCCGCGCTGACCGCCGCGCGCACCGGCCTGCCGATCATCCGGCCTCTATGCCTGACCGACCCGTCCGATCCGCGCGGCTGGTCGATCGGCGACGCGTATGGGTTCGGTCCGGCGCTGTGGGTCGCGCCGGTACTCGAGGACGAGGCGCGCGAGCGGGAGGTCGCGCTGCCTCGCGGCGAGTGGATCGAGACGTGGTCGGGGCGGCAGGTGCGCGGTGGCGGTCGAGCTACGTCGTAGACGCGCCGCTCGAGCGCATCCCGGTGTGGGTCCGCGCCGGCTCGATCGTCGTGACCTATCCGGCGTTGCACGTCGCGCGTGGCCTGGGCGACGTGGGCGAGGCCGAGCGGCCGCTCGTGGCCACGCTATGGGGCGAGCCACGGCTCGGACACGCCTCGTCCGGCTGGCCGACGGAACGCGCATCACCTGGCGGCGGGGACGGTGGTCGGTCTCGCCCGAGCGTGAGGTCAGCTTTCGGGAGATCCGGCCGTAGACGCGACCGGCAGGGTGAAGCGAAAGCGCGCGCCCTTGCCTGGTCCGTCGGACTCGGCCCAGATCTCGCCGTGGTGCGCGCGGATGATCTTCCGGCAGATCGAGAGACCGAGCCCGGTCCCGGCGATCTTGCGGCGGTCGGCGTCTGCACGCGGTAGAACTCGCCGAACAGGTCGCGGCATCGCCTCGGCCGGGATCCCAAGGCCGTGATCGGCCACGCACACCTCGACCCCATGTTCGCCGGGCTGGGCGGAGACTTCGATCCGGCCCCCGTCGGGTGAGTACTTGCGAGCGTTCGAGAACAGGTTGAGGAGAACCTGCCAGAGGCGCTCGGGATCCGCCGCGAGCGAAGCGCCCGGCCGGCCGAGAACCACGCTGTGAAGTCGAGACCCGCCTCGGCGCAGCGAACGCCCGCATCTGCCATGCGCGCCAGATAGGGCGCCCAGTCCCCGTCCATGATCGCGCGCGCGAGCAGGCCGCGCGTCGGCTCCAAGTCGGTCGGATCGGTGCTTCCCAGGAGGCCGCCGAGCTCCGGGTGCGAGCGCGCATCCGAAGCTATGTCCGCCACGATCTCGTCGTAGCGAGGCTCGCATACCTGCCAGAACTCGCGCAGGGCGTTCAGCTCCTCATCCGTGAGCTGTGAGGCCGCGCGGTACTCATGCTGGACGGTCACGCCGCCACCTCCGTTCTCGGTTCGTCATGTGCTGCCCCGCCGCCGTTCACGAGCGAGGAGTGGGCGAGCGTGGAGAACGCCTCCACGACCTGGGGATCGAAGTGCTCACCAGCCTGCTGGCAGATCTCCTCCACGGCCCGGTTCACAGGCCACGCGGGCTTGTATGGGCGGTCGTGGGTGAGCGCATCGAAGACGTCGGCCACCGCCACGATCTGACCGGCCTGCGGGATCTGCTCACCTTGCAGACGCCGGGGATAGCCGTCACCGTTCCAGCGCTCGTGGTGGGTGAGGGCGATCTCCTCGGCCATGCGCAACACGGGCGTCTCGCTGCCCGAGAGGATCTCGGCGCCGATCGTCGTGTGCGTCCTGGATGCGCCGCCGCTCGGCCGCGGTCAGCGTGCCTGCCTTCAGGAGAACCGCGTCCGGGACACCGATCTTGCCGACGTCGTGCAGCGGCGCGGCCCGCTGGATCAGCTCAACGGTCCCGTCCGGCAACCGGAGCCGGGAGGCGAGCAGCGCGCTTGTGCAGCCGATCCGCCAGGCATGCTGCTGAGTCGCGTCGTCTCGGTACTCCGCGGCCAGCGCGAGCCGCGCGAGGATCTCCAGCCGCGCCTGCTCGAGCTCGGCCGTACGGTTGGACACCGCGTCCTCGAGCGCCATGTTGCGCTCGTGCAACTCCTTTTGCAGCGCGCGGACCTGCAACAGGTTCTTTACGCGCAGGAGCAACTCGGTCTGGTTGTAGGGCTTGCCCAGGAAGTCCCGGGCCCCGCACGCGAGCGCGCGTCGCTTGGTGTCCTCGCTGCGGTCCGCGGTGAGCACGAGCATCGGGACTCGCTTTCCGTCGGCGGTCAGCGGGCCGAGCCTGCGCATCAGCTCGAATCCGTCGATCTCGGGCATGTGCAGGTCCAGCAGCACCAGATCTGCATCTCCCCGCGTGAACATGCCGACGATCTCCGTCGGGTTCGTGGTGCTCTCGACGTGCGTGTAGCCGGCCTGCTCGAGAAGCCCGGTCAGGAGTATCACGTTGTTCGGCTCATCATCCACGACGAGGATGCGCAGGTCGCTGAGCCCTGGATCGAATGCTTTCACCACAAAGCCTTCCCGCCTGGATTCGGCAGCTCGTGATTAACGGCAAAACCTATTAAAGAGTGGCGCTTTTCCTTTTGCCGGCCCGCACCGACGTCCGGAATTCCCTGCCATGGCGCCAACGCAATTGTAACTGCCCTCACTATCCGATGTTTACGCCTGACCCGTGTCAGTGAGAAGCGGGTTACATACGTTTGGATAGGGTTTGACGGTGACGCGGTAAGTCAGGGCGCGCCGACCCGCGTCAGCGCGCGCGCGCCGGCCTCGGCGCCCAGCGCCGCGGCGTCCGCGACCGAGTCGCCGCGACCGAGTCCCAGCGTGAACGCGGCGGCGAACGAATCGCCACAGCCGTATGTGTCGCGCGGGGGTCCGGGAAGCGGTGCCGCCACCCAGCGGCCCTCGGACTCGCCCCACCAGCGACCGCCGTGCTCGCCCTCGGTGGCCACGAGCAACCGGGCATGCGGTGCCGCGCGCTGGGCCCATTCGCTCTCGTCGGGGTCGCTCTCGCTGAATACGAGCGCGTCGATTGTGCTCGTGTCGAGCACGCTTCTGGCGCGCGGCGAGGCAACCACGAGGCGCGCCTGGCGCGCGTGCTCCAGCGCCCCGGCGTCGCCCGCCGTGAAGTACACGGAGTCGGTCTCGCTGAGTCGCTCCCACTCGAGCCGGTCCGAGCCTCGCGGCTCGAGGCGCTCGCCGAGCGTGATGATCGTGCGCTCGCCACTTGGCTCGAGCAGCGTGACCGCGCGCCGGGTGGGCTCGTCGCGCCACGCTACGTGCATACGGACGCCGCGCTCCTCGAGCTGGGCCTGCGCGGCGCGGCCGGTCACGTCGTTCCCGAGCGCGCAGAAGAAGTCGACCTCGGCGCCGAGCTCGGCCAGGGCCGCCGCGGCCACGCCGCCCCCGCCACCGGCGCGCTGCAACAGGCCCGTGGCGTGGATCACCTCCCCCTGGCGCGGAAAGCGGGGCACGGGGAGGAAGTCCACCCATTCGACGTGCCCTACGACTGCGACTCGTGTCATGGGGCGCTAGTGTGCGAGGTCATGGATGAGGGTTTGCCGGTCGCGTACGAAGTGCTCGAGACGGGCGTGCCGGTGTACGCGTCCGATGGCGAGCAGGTGGGCACCGTCGGGCACGTCGTCGCCGCGCCCGAGGAGGACATCTTCCACGGAATCGTCCTCCGGGGCGAGCACGGCGAGCGTTTCGTCCCCGCCGACCAGGTCGCGTCGCTGCACGAGCGCGGCGTCGATCTGCGGCTGGACCGCGGCGCGGTCGACACGCTGCCCGAGCCCGAGGGCGGGGCGCCCTCCTGGCGGGTCAACGAGCCCGGGGTGGAGCCGAGCCCGTGGCGGCGGTTCATGGATCTGGTCGTGGGCAAGGATCCCCGGCGGCGCAACTGGGACGAAGAGAACTAACGAGCGCTTCGCTCACCAGTTCGTCATAGACGCGGTGATGATCCGCCGCAGGTCGTCCTCGGCGACCGGCTTGGGCGCCACGGCCAGCAGCCGCTCCTGCTTGAGCGCGCCGGCCACGAGCTCCGGGATGTCGTCCTCGGTGTAACCGAGCGCGGCGACGCCGCGCGGAGCGCCGACGTCCCGCATGAGCCGGCGGATGACCTCGGGCAGCGTGTCGGGCCCGGGGTTGTCGATGGACTCGGTGCTCAGGAGCCGGGCCACTTCGTGGTGGCGCTCGGGCATGGCGTCGTAGGTGAAGCGGAAGGCGGCCGGGGCGGTGACGATCACCGAATGCCCGTGCGGCACGAACGGATGGTCATCCGGATAGCCCGGGGGCTGGTAGTCGTGCTTGACCGAGGCGATCGGGTAGGCGCACGAGTGCGGGATGTGGACGCCCGCGGAGCCGAAGCCGACGCCCGCCATCGTCGCGGCCAGCATCATCAAGCCGCGCGCCTCGAGGTCCTCGCCGTCGGCTACCGCGCGGCGCAGGTAGCGCCCCCCGAACTCGAGCGCCTTGGCCGACCACACGTCGGCGACGGGGTTCGAGCCCTGATAGGGCGGGCGATCGTCGGGCGAATCCGGGCGTTCCCGGGTGTCGAACGGCTTGGATAGGAACGACTCGGCGGCGTGGCACACCACGTCGAGGCCGGTCGAGGAGGTCACCTCGGATGGGAGCGAGCGGGTCAGGTCGGGATCGACGATGGCCTGGGTGGGACGCAGGTAGCGGTGTGAGATGCCCGTCTTGACCTTGAGGTCGGGGATGTCGAGCACGGCCACGGTGGTCGCCTCCGAGCCGGTGCCCGAGGTGGTGGGGATCGCCAGGTGCGGCTTGAGCGGCGAGGACGGCTTGCGTCCCTGTCCCACGGGCGGATTGACGTAATCCATGACGGGCGCTGGGTGGGTGGAGACGAGGTTCGCCACCTTCGCCGTGTCGATGCTCGAGCCGCCGCCCACCGAGACGAACCCGTCGACCTCGTGCTCGAGGGCGTAGTCGACGGCGGCCTGGAAGGAGTCGATCGTCGGCTCGACGCGCGCGCGGTCGTACAGGACGACCTCGATGCCCTCGTCGGCGATCGTCTTCTGGATGCGCTCGGGATAGCCGGCGGCGGCCACGCCGGGGTCGGTGACGAGCATCGCGCGCCGTACGCCGAGACGACGCAGCTCCCAGCCCGCCTCGGCGGACGCGCCCCGGCCGAACTTCACCGGGGTGGCCTCCATCGTGAAGATCGTCTCGTGGTTGGGTGGCATGGCTATCGGGGGCGCTCGGTCTCGGCGAGCAGGCCGGCCGCTACCAGCTCATCGCGCAGTGCCGCCGGAGATTCGAACTCGATTGCCTGCATACCCACGCCACGCGCCGCTACCACGTTCTTGGCCGAGTCGTCGATGAGCAGCGTGCTCTCAGGCGAGAGCGCGAAGCGATCGAGGAGGAGCTCGTAGATCCGCGGGTCGGGCTTGGCCACGCCCTCGGACCCGGATACCACGGTGCCCTCGAACCAGCGCAGGAACTCGAACCGCTCGCGACGGCCCGGGTACGTCCAGGTCTCCATGTTGGTCAGCGCGTAGACCGGTACCCCGCGCTCCTTGAGCTCGCGGAGGATCTCCACGGATTCGTCGATCGCACCCGCGATCATCTCCTCGCTGCGCCGAGGCCACGCCCAGATCTGCTCGGCGTATTCGGGATGGGCTTCGACGAGCGGCGGAACGGTCTTCTCCGGGGGTATGCCGAGGTCGTGGGCGTGGTGCCACTCGAGCGTGCACACCTCCGACAGGAAGCGCTCCATCTCTGACTCGTCGTCGAACAGCTTGCGGTACAGGTGGCGGGGGTTCCAGTCCAGCAGCACGCCGCCGAGGTCGAACACGACCGCGCGGGGTCGGCCGTTGGTGCTGGGCGCCGCCATGGCCTATCGGCGCGCCAGCCGCGCCGGCGCCTTGCCCTCCCAGGCATCGCCCAGCAGGTCGGCCAGCAACTCGGCATCGGCGGCGGGCAGCGTGACCCTGACCGCGGCCAGCCGCTTGCCCCACATGACCTCGGCGCAGACGTCCGGGTGGGCCTCGACGGCGGTGTGGATGCCGGGCTCGTCGAGCATCACGTTCATGTGCTCGGGATCCCAGAGCGTGGCGAAGATGCGACCGGCGACGCGAAAGGAGGGTCGGCCGTGATGATCCTGCTCGACGGTCTCGGGCAGAGCTAGGGCCAGCCGGCGCGCCTCGTCGATGCTCACCATCGCCCGGCGGCTCTCAGGCAGGACGGAGGCGAAGCGCCGACCACACGTCGTCCAGTGCCACCTGGCGTACCGGCCGGACCCCGCGGGCCTTCACCAGCTCGGCCAGAACGTCGCGGTTGAGGTCGGTGCCGAGCTTGCCCGCCTTCGGGTAGGCAACCCAGGTCAGCGCGTCCTGCCGCGCGGGCGTGACATACCGGTCGGTCAAGCGCTCGAGGTCGGCGCGGTTGGCGGAGAAGACGATGATCGCGTCGGCCTGGTCGGGATCGTCGCCCACGGGATGGTCGTCGCCGAGCTGAAGCGGCGCGTCCTCGGGCCGATTGACGATGGCCACCGACTGGCCGGGCTTCAGCTGGAGCTTGGCGGCGAGGTCCATGTCAAAGAGCGACCGGGTTATGCTCGCAGCGATGCATCTGGCCGAGCTTACCCCGCCCGAACAGCGGGTGCTGGGATGCCTGATCGAGAAGCGCTGGACGACGCCCGACCAGTACCCGCTGTCGCTCAACTCGCTGCGGCTCGCGTGCAATCAGTCGACCAATCGCGACCCGGTCACGAGATACGACGAGGCGACGGTGCGGGAGGCTGCGCAGCGACTCTGCCTGTACGGGCTGGCCCGATTGGCCAGCGGCCACGGGAGCCGCTCGACCAAGTACCGCCACCTGGCCGAGGACGCGCTCGGCCTCGGGCGCGAGGAACTGGCCGTCCTCGCCGTGCTCCTGCTCCGCGGCGCGCAGACGCCGGGAGAGCTCAAGTCCCGGACCGAGCGCCTGGCGCCGGTTGGGTCGCTGGGCGACGTCGAGCGGATTCTGCAGACGCTGTCCGAGCACGATTACGTGAGGCGGATCGGCCGCCGCCCGGGGCAGAAGGAGGATCGCTTCGAGCACCTGTTGGGGAGCCCGGGCAGTCGCGAAGGTGAAGTGTCTGCGCCGGCGCCTTATGAGCCCGCACCCCCGGCGGTCCAGCCTCCGGCGCCCGCGCCCGTCGAGCCGCGGGCGGCGGACCGCAACGGAGAGCTGGCCGACCGAGTGGCGGCACTCGAGACCGAGGTGGCCACGCTGCGCTCGGAGCTCGAGGAGCTGCGCGAGCTCTACGGGTAGAGCAGCCCGCTCTCGCGCCGCACCACGAACTGTTCGCGGTGCTCGAGGAAATCGTTGACGATCGCAGCGAAGGCCTCGGGCCGGTCGTCGTAGATGGCGTGGGCGGCGTCGTAGACGATCACGAACTGGCAGTTGGGCAGGATCTCCCGGTAGTGGCGGCCCAGCTCGGGCGGGGTGAGACGGTCCTCGGTGCCGAACAGCACCAGCGTGGGGACCTGGAGCTCCCGCATAGCGCTTTCGAGCTCGGCGTCGCGCGGCGGAC
Source organism: uncultured Solirubrobacterales bacterium (assembly GCA_963834625.1). Taxonomy (GTDB): domain Bacteria; phylum Actinomycetota; class Thermoleophilia; order Solirubrobacterales; family Solirubrobacteraceae; genus Palsa-465. The sequence continues at coordinate 86,113 of CAWICM010000006.1, forward strand.
CGATCAGCCGCCCGACCAGTTCGAGCTGCTTGGCGGCGACCTCGGGCGACGGGGCCGTCGTGTCGAGGCGCCGCTCGGGATGGGCGTGCAGCAGCCCCGGCAGGTCGGCCGGCGAGGGGAGGCCACCGGATGCGTCGCGAATCGCCGCCGGCGCCGCCAGCACCAGCGCCTCGAGCCGCTCGGGTGCCTGCACGGCAAGCGACAGGGCGAGCTTGCCGCCGAACGAGATCCCCCACAGCGAGAACCGCTCGATCTCCAGCGCGGTCACGGCGGCGCCCATGGTGCCCGCGAGCTCGGCAAGTGACCCCGACCGCTCGTTGGGCGGCGATGGGCCGAACCCCGGCGTCTCGAAGGCGATCACCCGGTGGCGCTCGGCCAGCAGCTCGTGCGCACGCGAGAGGCGCAGTCCGCCGGCGCCGTGGAGGCAGACCAGCGGCGGCCCGTCTCCAGCCTCCAGATAGCGGATGTCGAAACCGTCGGCCGCGACGAAGCGCTCGGTGAACATCTAAAGCTCACGCATCCGAGGCAGGACCTGGGTGCCGAACAGCTCGAGGCTGCGCCGGCTCAGCTCGGGGTCCGGCGCGACGAACGCCAGCTCGAGGATGCCGACGCCGAGCTCGCGGCCGAGGCGCCCGGCCTGGCCTAGCACCGTGTCGGGCGAGCCGATCATCAGCTGGCCGGTCTCGATGCGCTCGTCGATGTCTCCGCCGGCATTCAGCCGGGAGCGTTGGCGCTCCGCATCGCGCCCGTAATAGCCGGCGCCCGCGGCCGCCTGGTCAACCGCCGGGTTGGCCGCGCTCAGTCGAAGCCCGCCGGCATGTCCGCGCGCCGCGGCGAGCGGCGCCCACTCCTCGCGCGCCTGCGCATCGGACTCGGCGACGTGCACGGCGATCCGGTACAGCAGGTGCTCGCCCGTGGGCTCCCAGCCGTGCTCGCGGGCGGCGTCGCGATACACCCGGACCGACTCGCGGGCGCGATCCAGCGTGGTCACCGCGAGACCGCCGCTGATCCGTCGCGCCGCGGCGAGCTCGGCCGCCTCGGGGCTCGAGATCGACATGAAGATCGGTGGATGGGGCGTCTGCACGGGGCGGGGCCAGATCGAGATCGTGCGGTACTCGTAGTAGCGCCCGAGCCATCCGAACGGCTGGGGCTCGGTCCAGGCGCGCACGATCAGCTCGAGCGCCTCGGCGAAGCGCTCGCGGGACTCGGCCGGGTTGACGCCGTACGTCACGTACTCGTTGGAGGTGCCGCGCAGCATGCCGGCGACCAGTCGCCCTCCGCTCATCGTGTCGAGCATCGCGAACTCCTCGGCCACCCGTACGGGATTCTGGATCGGGATGTTGGAGCCGAGCAGCGCGATGCGGGCGCGCTTGACCCGCTGCGCCACGGCCGCGGCCATGACCATCGGGTTGGGCGTGAGCGACATCGGCGAGAAGTGGTGCTCGGCCACGGTGACCCAGTCGAAGCCCAGCTCGTCAGCCAACTCGAACTGGGCGAGCGCGCGCGCCATCGAGGCCTGCGCCGCCTCGGTCGAGTAATCCGCGCCGGGGGCCGGCCATCCGCCGTGTGGATGGCGGGGCTGGTACGGAACGATCGAGAAGAGGGCGGCTTTCATCGCGGCTGATTATTGACCAAACCTCATTATCCCGTACGAGCGCATCAGAAAAAACTGCATACAGGCACTCAAGAGATGTACCGGGGCGGCCGACAACAGGGCTGACCTCGATGAATCTGACGGTGACACGTCAGCTTCACCTTTAACTAGAGAAAGGGACCTAATGAAGCTTGGCAAGACGCTGGGCGCGGGGCTTGCCGCGATCGGCACTGCGCTGCTGATCGCCGCGCCGGCCGGTGCGACTACCGCCTCGGCCACCCTCACCGCCGGTTCGCTGGGATTCGCCAGCACACCGGGTAACGTAACGTTTCCCTCGGTGGCCCTGAACGGTCAGAACCGTAGCGTGAGCGCGTCGCAGCCGCTCGACATTGCCGATGCCACTGGCTCGGGCGCTGGCTGGAACGTCACCGCGACCTCCACGTTGTTCACCTCGGGGAGCTACACGCTGCCCGCGGGCTCCACGACGGTCACCTCGGCCCCGGCCGCGGCGACGTGCGATTCCGGCGTGACCTGCACGGCGGCCGGTTCGAACAGCGTGTCGTATCCCTACAGCCTGCCGGCCGGCGCCAGCGCACCGACTGCCACCAAGCTGTTCACCGCGGGGCTGGGCACCGGCATGGGTGACCAGACCGTGAACCCCTCGTGGACTCTCGCGATTCCCGGTAACGCATACGCGGGTAACTACACCTCCACGTGGACCCTCTCGCTCGTCAGCGGACCGTAAGACGCGTGAGATTCAAGACGATCTCGCTGCTGGCCACCGCATGTGCGGTGGCCTTCGGCGCACTCGTGCCCGCTGCGAGCGCCGCCACGATCGGTGGCTTCGGCGCTCGGCCGGCGCACTTCAACCCGTCGAACCCGGCCACCCGGGCCTACTTCATCCGCACCGTCCCGCGCGGCGGGTCGTTCGCGGATCAGGTGATCGTGTCCAACAGCGCATCCAAGCCGGTCGTGCTGCGCGTGTATCCGGCCGACGGATTGACCGGTGCCACCTCGGGCGTGGTCTACAGCAACCGTCAGGTGCACCTCCAAGGAGCTGGGCAGTGGGTCACGCCCGCGACCTCGCAGGTGACCGTGCCGGCGCGCTCCCAGCTCACCGTCGGCTTCACCGTGCGCGTGCCGAAGAGCGCCGCCGTGGGCCAGCACCTCGCCGGACTCGCGCTCGAGGACGTCCACTCGGGCAAGTCGACCGGCCGTTTCTCGGTCACCGAGGTGCTCCGCACCGTCGTGGGCATCGAGGTTTCTGTGCCCGGCGCCAACCGGTCGCGCATCGCCCTGCAGAGCTTCTCGATCGCCCCGATCGCGGGCACCACGTATCCATCGGTGGTGGTCGGACTGACCAACGCGGGGACCAACCTGTGCAAGCCGGCCCTGTCGATCTCGCTGCACGGCCCCGGTGGCGTGCAGCGCGCGAGCCGGCGGCTCGACACCGTGCTGCCGGGCGATTCGATTCCATACCCCTTCGTGTGGCCGCACTCTCTGGGCGCGGGCAGCTACGTCGCGAGCATCACCGCGACGGGCTGCGGTCCCCGCGTGACGCTGCACGGCACCGCCTCGCTCGGCGCCAAGCTGGTCCGGAGCACCGTGCCGGCGGCAGCCGCGCGGCCGCCGGCCGGCAGTAACGTGCCGTGGTGGCCGATCGCGCTTGTAGGGTTCGGCGGCATCGTGGTGGGGGCCCTGTTCGGCCGTCGCCGGCGCGCCCCCCGGACGGACTGACGAGGAGCGACATTCGGTGAGGGGACGCTGGGGCGTCCGAACTACTGCGTCGCCGCTGGTGCTCATCGCCGGCGCGCTGACCCTCTTGGGTCTGGTCAGCGCGCCGGCGGCACGGGCGGCGACCGGCTGGACGGCGGAGACTTCGCCGACCACCAGCACGCTGTACGGCCTGTCGTGCCCGTCCACAAGTGACTGCTGGGCGGTCGGCGGTAGCTCGAGCGCGAGCAAGATCATCCACACATCGAATGCCGGCGCGAGCAGCCCAACGTGGTCGGCGCAGACGTCGCCCTCGGGCGCCTCCGCGCAGTACAACGACGTCGACTGCGTGAACGCCAGCGACTGCTGGGCGGTCGGCAACGTGTCAGGCTCGGCGCCGCTGATCGCGGCAACGACCAACGGCGGCTCGACCTGGAGGGCACAGACCCCGCCGAGCGGGGTCAACGTCGCGCTCCAGGGCATCTCGTGCGTGAGTACGACGGTGTGCATCGCGGTCGGTGCCGTGCATGGAACGACCTCGACGATCATCGCCACCAAGAACGGCGGCTCGACGTGGACGTCGCAAACCCCGCCCTCGGGGGTGAGCGCCCCGCTCAACGATGTGGATTGCCCGAGCGCGACGGTCTGCTTCGCCGTTGGAGGCACGAGCAGCGCATCGACTGTCATCGCGACGACCAACGGCGGCTCGGGCTGGGGCGCCCAGACGCTGCCATCGTCCGACAACGTGGCTCTGAACAGCATTGACTGCCCGAGCACGACAGTCTGCTTCGCCGTCGGCAACGCGATCACCGGGACCGGTGAGATCGTTGGTACGACCAACGGCGGCGCCAACTGGTCCTATCAATCGGACGGCACCTCACAGACGCTCTACGACGTGTCGTGCTGGGACACGACGGATTGCGTCACCGTCGGCGCCATGGGCCGGATCGCGGGCACCTCGAACGGCTCGGGGTGGAGCTGGCAGAACTCCCCGACCAGCGCCACGCTTTACAACGTCGACGTCAGCAACGAAAGCACCGGCACGATCGTCGGCGCGTCGGGCACGATCCTCGGCTACTCCGCTGGTTGCAATTCGGGCGGGCTCAGCTTTACGCCGCCGACGACGCTTTCCTGGCCGAGCACCACCCTCAACGGGCGCAACCAGTCGGTCAGCACGCCGCTCACTCTCTCGCCCGACGACGAGTCGGGATCCGGAGTCGGCTGGAACCTGACCGCCACCTCGACCACTTTCACCTCGAGCGGCCACACGCTGCCGACTACCTCGGCGCAGATCAGCGCCGCCAGCGCGTCGTCGGCGAGCGGGACCTGCTCGCTGCCCGTCAACCAGATCAACTATCCGCTGACGATTCCCGCCGGGACCTCGGCGCCGGCCGCCGTGAAGGTCTACAACGCCGCCGCGGGCAGCGGCACCGGGCCGGCGAACGTCGTGCTGACCGCGAATCTGGGCGTCCCGGGCAATGCCAGGACCGGCACCTACACCTCGACCTGGACGCTGACGCTCTCCAGCGGACCTTAGGACTGCGGCGCGTTTCAGCCAGGGCCGGCGCGGGGATCAAGTGTGGGTTCCCGGAGGTAGGAGGTCGTCATGCGTCGTGTCCTGGCCGTTCTCGTCGTTGGAGGCGCGCTCGTCCTCGCCTCGACCGCGCAGGCGGCGCCCCCGCCGAGCGCCGGCGCCTTCCTCCTCACCGCGTCCAGTCCGGGCGGAACCTACGCGCCCACCTTCACCGGGAACGGCATGCTCGGCGTGCGCGTCCCGCCGTCCGGACAGGGCTTCGCCAGCGGGACCGTGCCTGCCCAATCCGAACTGGCCGGGTTCTACGCGCAGGTGACCGGTGATCCCAAGCCGGGCAACAACGTGCAGCAGCGCGCCAACATCCCGACCTGGTCGACCCTCACCTTCTCGGAGAACGGGCAGACGTTCACGGTGCCGGGGCCGGGCGTCTCCAACTGGCGCCAGTCGATCGACCTGCATACCGGCATCGTCACGACCACCGCCCGGTGGACCGCGCCCGACGGGCACGTCACCGATCTCACCTACCAGGTCCTGACCGACCGGGCCAGCCAGTTCGTCGGCCTGGTGCGGCTGTCTCTCACCCCGCATTGGACGGGGACGGCCACCGTGACAGACGCGATCGACGGCACGGCGGACACGACCGCCCAGCCCGAGCTCACCAGCCAGGTCTCGAAGAATTGGGATGCGCCCGGCGACCAGGACTGGGTGACGATCCAGGCCAAGGGCACGAACATCCAGACCACCGAGGCCAGCCAACTCCAGGCCAGCCCCAACGTGCAGGCCACCCCCACGCAAACCGACCAGACCACCGACCAGAGCGTTGGCCAGGTCCTGGGATTCGCGGTCACGGCCGGACAGACCTACACGATCACGAAGTACGTCGGCGTCGAGAGCACGCAGGACGCGTCGGACACGGTCACCGCCGCACGGGGTCAGGCGGCCGCCGCCGCGTCGGCCGGCTGGGACGCGCTGCTGATCGCGAACAAGGCCGCCTGGGCCACGCTGTGGCGGGGCTGGATCGAGATCCGCGGCAACCGCACGCTCGCCACCGACGTGAACGCCAGCGAGTTCTACCTGTGGTCGAGCACGCGCGACGGCGTCGACTGGAGCGTCTCGCCGGCGGGCTTGTCCTCAAACGGCTACGACGGCCACATCTTCTGGGACGCCGAGACGTGGATGTATCCGACCCTGCTGGCCCAGCACCCGGACCTGGCGGCCGGCATGGACGCCTATCGCTTCCAGCGGCTTTCCGAGGCCGAGCAGCACGCGACGGCCACGGGATATCCGGGCGCCCGCTTCCCGTGGGAGAGCGCGCTCGACGGCACCGAGCAGATCCCGCCGCCGGTGTCGGTCAACAGCGAGGGGCTCTACGAGCAGCACATCACCGCCGACATCGCGCTCGCCCAGTGGCAGTACTACCTGGTCACCGGCGACAGGAACTGGCTGGCCCAGCAGGGTTGGCCGGTGCTGTCCCAGGCGGCCACGTTCTGGGCCTCGCGCGCGATCCGCGGGGCTGACGGCAAGTACCACATAAACGGGGTCACCGGTCCCGACGAGGAGAACCCCAACGTCAACGACGAGGTGTACACCAACGTAGGCGCCATGCGCACCCTCCAGGACGCAGTCGCCGCGGCGCAGGTGGTCGGACAGCCCGCGCCGGCGAGCTGGTCGACGATCGCGGCTGGGCTGGCCGTCCCGGTGGCGGGTGGGATCCACCCCGAGTTCTCCGGCTACGGCAGCCAGCTGGTCAAGCAGGCCGACGTGACGCTGCTCCAGTACCCCTGGGGCTATCAGACCTCGCCCAAGGTCAGCCTGAACGACATCAACTACTACGTCCCGCGCACCGATCCGGGCGGCCCGTCGATGAGCGACGCGGTCAACCTGATCGACAACAATGCGTTGAACACGCCGGGCTGCGCCAGCTACGTGTACGTGGAGCGCAGCTACCAGCCGTTCATCAAGGACATCTTCCACCAGTTCTCGGAGACCCGGACCGGTGGCGCGTTCACGTTCATGACCGGGATCGGGGGCTTCCTCCAGGAGTTCCTCTACGGCTACTCGGGCATGCGCTGGAACCCCGGCAACGTGGGCCTGAACCCGAGCCTGAGCAGCCAGATCGGCGAGATCGTGCTGCACGACGTGCAATGGCGCGGGCGGACGTTCCAGGTGGCGATCGGCCCGCAGCGCACGACGGTCACGCTGACCAGCGGCGCGCCTCTGCCGGTCAAGACGCCGAGCGGCGTGCGGATGGTGCGCCGCGGCCACGCCCTGAAGTTGGCCACGCGCCGGCCCGACCTGACCGTGTCGAAGGACCTCGTCCGGTGCTCGCGCGTGCGCGCCAGCAGTTCGGCCCCGGGCGCCCCGGCGCTGGCCGCCGTTGATGGCAGCCCGGCCACCGACTGGCAGCCGGCCAAGGACCACGCGACTCTGACGGCTGGGGTGGCGCCGCTGGCCGGACGGATCCGGACGATCACGCTGCGCTGGGGTCGGATGTGGCCGGCCGCGCCGGCGCCCAACGTGCCGCCCCCGCCTTCGCCGGTCACCGTGCTGCGTCCCGCGAGCTACGTGGTCCAGGTGTCGAGGAACGGGCGACGCTGGCGCACGGTGGCGAGCGTCCACGGCCGCTCAGGCGCCCTCGACACTGTGCACGTGCGCGGGGGTGCGAAGGAGCGGTTCGTGCGAATCCGCGTGACCGCCGCGAGCACCAAGACGCTCCCGGAGCTCGACGAGCTCACCGTTACGGGCTGAGGGTGGGCGGAAAAGCGTCCGTATGGTTCGTTTTTCCGCCCAGCCTCGTTACGGGAACCCGATCTCGGAGTTGTCGCCGATCATGAACCGGTAGGCGCGGGGCTGGCGGACATCGCGCCCGACCTTGACGTTGCGGCCGAGCAGCGAGGATTCCATCCGCCCGTCGAGGTCCCGGACCACGGAGTGGGCGAGCAGGATCGAGTGCTCGACCTCGGCGCCCGAGACCTCGCACTCCTCGCCGATCGCCGTGTAGGGCCCGACGTAGCAGTCGGTCAGACGGGCGCCGGCGCCGACGATCGCCGGGCCGCGCACGGTGCAGCGCTCGAGCCGGGCTCCGGCCTCGATCACCACCCGGCCGTCGACCTGCGAGTCGATCAGCTCCCCGTCGAGCCGGGTCTGGATCGTGTCGAGTACCAGCCGATTGGCCTCGAGCATGTCGTCGAGGCGACCGGTGTCCTTCCACCACCCCTTGACGACGTGCGGTTCGACCCGCCGACCGTCGTCGACCAGGCGCTGGATGGCGTCGGTGATCTCGAGCTCGCCGCGGGCGGAGGGCTCGATCGCCCTCGCAGCGTCGTGCACGATCGAGGTGAACATGTAGACGCCGACCAGGGCGAGGTTCGTGCGCGGTTCGCGTGGCTTCTCGACGAGTCGCACGACCGCGCCGTCGGACAGCTCGGCCACGCCGTAGGACTCGGGGTCGGGAACCGGCGTGAGCAGGATCAGCGCGTCAGGCTGGTGGTCGAGGAAGGCCGCCACCAGGTCCTCGATGCCGCCCTGCAACAGGTTGTCACCCAGGTACATGACGAACGGCGAGTCGCCCAGGAACGCCTCGGCGGTCAGCACCGCGTGGGCCAGACCGGCCGGCTCGTCCTGAAGGATGTAGGTCAGCTCAACGCCGAAGCGCGAGCCGTCCCCGGCCGCGCGCCGGATCTCCTCGCCGGTCTCGGGCGCGATGATGATGCCCACCTGATCGATGCCGGCCCCGGCCATCGCCTCGATCGCGTAGAACAGCACGGGCTTGTTGGCCACCGGCACCAACTGCTTGGCGCTGGTGTGCGTGATCGGACGCAGGCGGGTGCCCTTGCCGCCGGACAGGATCAGGCCCTTCAGGCGCTCCATCGGCGCGCAGCGTACCGGGCGAGGGGTCAGCCCGCGCCGACGGCGGCGGTGGCGGCCCGGACCGTCTCGGCCGCATCGCGGACCGCGGCCCGCGCGTCGTCGGGCTCTAGCACGACCGCGTCGCCCGCCTCCTTGAGCACGTCGCGCACCAGGTAGCGCATCGAGGCGAAGCCGCGTTCGACGATCACCGCTCCGTCCTCGAGCTCGGCGGTGACCGTGCGCTCCTCCCGGGCCCAACGCGCCCGCTCCGGAGAGATCCACACTCGGGCGCGGCGCGAGGCCGGCACCTCGCCGGTGCGCGGCCAGCCGTCCACGTCGGCGGCGGGATCGACGTCGGGGCGCGGCTCGAACGTCTCGTCGTTTACCGCGGCCGACTTGAAGCGATCGAGCCGGAAGTGGCGGACGTCGTCGCGGGAGGGATCGAAGGTCGCCACGTACCACCCCTCGCGACCGTTGATCAGCGCGTAGGGCTCGACCGTCCGGGAGGAGAACTCGTCCTCGTTCTCCTTGTAGTACTCGAACGAGAGCAGCCGCCGCTGGGCGATCGCGCTCGACACGACGATGGCGATCTCGGCGTCGTCGCCTCCGGGAGTAGCGATCTGGAGACCTTCGTGCACGGGGTCTTCACCGAGCGCGGCCACCACCTTCTCGCGCACCGAGGTAAGCGAGCCTTCGGGGATGTGCTCACCGATCAGGTCGATGGCGGCAACCAGCGCCTTGGCCTCCACCGGGAGCAGGCGGGCCGGGCGGGCGAACGAGTCGCCGTAGGGCTCGGGCTCGACCTCGATCGTGCCGTCGGCGCCGAGCTCCGCGTAGAGCACGTAGGTGCCGGCGCCGAAGTTGACCAGGTTGAGCACGGAGATGTCCTCGCGCAATTCCTGCTCTGAGACCTTGAGGCGCTGCTCGAGCTCGGCGGCGTTCACCGTGCGGCCGGCCCGACCGACCTCGATCAGGATGCTGGCCAGCGTGACCAGGCGCGCGAAGCGCTCGGGTCGGATCGCGCCCTCGGGGTGGTGGCCGTTACCGGCGTCGGCCGCGCCGGCGCCGTCCGAATCCGGGGCGGGGGGGCCGCTGCCCGCCGGAGCGATCTGGGGCTCTCCGGCGTGGCGCTCGACCAGCAGCTCGACCCGCTCGCGCAGCTCCTCGGCGAGCTCGGGCGGTCCGATGATCCGTGCGTGCTCGCCGAGCCCCAGCACCCAGGCGATCAGCTGGCGGGCGTTGGCGTATGGGGTGAGGAACATCAGATCGCCGTCGTCCTCGCCCGGGCGAACCTCGCCGTAGCGGCCGAAGTGACGCTCGATCTGCCAGGCGATCCGGCGGCCGATCCAGACCTCGGCCGTCCCCACCGGGTCGCCGAACTGCCAGTCGATTCGGTTCGCGTAGACGCGCGGGTTGAACTCGGCGGGGCGCTGGAAATCGTGCTCGGCCTTGGTCGCATAGCCGACCTTGCCGCGGATCCGCGAAAGGCGGAACACGCGGATCGCCTTGCGCTCGTGCGAGAGCCCCACGAGGTAGAACTGATGGGCCTGGAACAGCAGCTGGTAGGGGTCGACGCGGCGGCTGCCGAGCTCACCACGTTCCATCGTGTAGTAGTCGAACACGATCGTCTTGCGGCGGAAGATCGCGGTCTCGATCTTGGCCAGGCGCTGGGAGAGGTCGTGGCCCCCGGCCGAGCCGGTGATCCCGAGCGCCACCGTGTGCTGCTCGGGCGAGCTCAGGGGGCTCGGACGTCCCCAGGAGATCTGCTGCAAGGCGAGCCGGAGCGGCTCCGCATAGGCGAACTCCCCGTCGAGGAGGTGAAGCGCGGTGTGCAGCGCGGCCAGCTCCTGGTCGGTGAACTCGATCGGCGGCAGGTGGAAGTTCTCGGGGGCCAGCGAGTAGGTCTCCTGCTCGACCAGGCCGTCGACCGGCTTCTCGACCGACAGGAAGATGCGCAGGGCCTCGAGCTCGGAGCGGTCGGCGTAGAAGCGCCGCGCGAACGCGTCCTCGTTCATGGCGCTGTAGCCCTCGACGTCGCGCCGGATCTCCTGCGCGGTGACCGGACGCCGTTCCGCCATCAGGTACGAGATCAGCGACAGCTGGCGGATCAGCTTCTCGGTGTCCTTGGCCATGCCCCCTGCAACTGTAGTTGGGCCGGTCGGAGCGCGGCTCCGCGGGCGGGTCGGGGCGGTGGGGTGGAATCCGGTTAGAACGCTATTTGCGCATTTTTGCCACCGGCGCGTAGCGCGGCGTTGACTGGGCGAATCAGGCCGCTTCGCGGTCGATGGCGGCGCGCGGGGCGAAGTAGGCCCCGCCCCCGAGCGCCTTGTCGTAGGCCGACCACTGCTGGCCGGCCGCCAGTTCCCTCTCGAGCCGGTCGAAGCTGCCCAGCCGCCCGCCCAGGTTGTCGATCATGTGTACGAGCGTGGCCTCGCGGGTGCAGGGCACGACGGGACTGCCGTGCTCGAGTGATCCGTGGTGGCTGAGGATGATGTGCAGCACGGCCCGGGCCAGTTCGGGCGGGAAGCCGTCCAAACGCTCGATGGTGTGTCGGACCCGGTAGTAGCCAAGCGCGATCTCCCCGTGCAGCCGGCCGTCGTCGGACATCGAGATCGCGCCGTCGTGGACCGCGTAGGCCTCGAGCTTGCCGATGTCGTGCAGCAGCGCCCCGGTCACGGCCACGTCGCGGTCGATGCCCGGGAAGGTGGCGGCGATCGCGCCCACGGCCTGGGCCACGGTCAGCGAGTGCTCGAGCAGGCCGTGCCGGTAGGCCTGGTGGTAGCGCTTGGCCGCCGGCGCGTCGCGATAGCCCGGCCAGGCGTCGGCAAACACCGCGCCCAGCAGCCGTCGCAGGTCAGGATTCTGGACGGTGGCGACCAGCTCTCGCAGATCCGACTCCATTTGGACGGGATCGCGCGAGGGGCCGTCGAGCAGGTCCTCGGGCGCGTATTCGTGCTCGCGGGCCTTGCGGATGCTGTGCACAGTGAGGTGAGTGCCGGCGAACGTGCCCGTGACGAAAACGACCTTGCCGGGCCCGCAGTGATCAGCCGCGGCCGCGCGCGAGACGCGCGCCGGGACGCTCCCGCTCTGGTCCCCGAGGCGGACCTCCATGTGCTCGCCGCCGCCGTCACGCTCCACCGCCCGCACCAGGAGCGCCTGGGCCACCTCGCATCCGTCGGAAAATTCCCGCACTTTCATCGCTGCGCCGAAGATAAAGTGGCCTGCGGACAGCACCGATGCAGGCCAGCGCGATCGTCACCGGCGGGACGGGCGGACTCGGCTCCGCCGTGGTCGCGCGCCTGCTCGACGACGGCTGGCGGGTGGTGGTGCCGTGGATCGTCGAACAGGAGCTCGAGCGCGTTCCGGAGCGGGAGGGGCTTGAGTTGGTTCAGGCCGATCTGTTCGACCCCGATGCGGTGGGCTCGGTGGTGTCATTGGCGGCGGGGTCTTCGGCGCCGCTGCGGGGCGTCGTCAACCTGGTGGGCGGGTTCGCGATGGGCGCCAAGGTGCACGAGACCCCGATCGAGGAGTTCGAGAAGCAGTTCCGGCTCAATCTGCGGCCCACGTACCTGCTCGTCGCGGCCGCCGTGCCCCACCTGCTGGCGGCCGGCGGGGGTTCGATCGTCTGCGTCGGGACCCGGGCGGTCGTGCAGCCGTTCAGCGGCGCCGCCGGCTACATCTCCTCCAAGGCGGCGGTCATCGCCTTCGCCCAGGCAGTGGCGGCCGAGTACAAGAACGACGGGATCCGTTGCAACGCGATCCTGCCCAGCGTGATCGACACGCCGAGCAACCGGGAGTCGATGCCCAAGGCCGACTTCGAGAAGTGGGTCAAGCCGGCCGAGATCGCCGGCGTGATCGCCCACCTGCTCTCAGACGACTCGCGGCCGACGAGCGGAGCTGCGATCCCGGTTTACGGTCGGGCCTAAGCCCTCCGACCCCTATGTAAAACGCCCCAAAGTCCTCGTCCGGGCGCGCGGTATCTGCACATAAGCATCCCCTCCATGCTTATGTCCCAAGAACGGTGGCGCGGCGGGCGGTTTCGGGCGTTTTGCATGGTGGCGGGGCGGGCGGTTTTCGGGCGTTTTGCATGGTGGCGCGGCGGGTCGGTTTGCATGGTGGCGCGGCGGGCGGTTTAGGGCGTTTTGTGCCGGCGATGCGGCGCTGAAAGTGTCGTTGCAGAGGGAGGAAACGACGACGCGGCTTGGTAGCTTCGCCGCTTGCTCCACGTGGGACGGCGTGTTTCGATCGGGATTCTGCTTGCGCTTGCCGCGGTGCTCTGTGGCGCCGGGCCGAGCTCCGGCAGCCTGTCGGGACGCTATGCGGCCGGCCAGCAGAAGGCCAAGGGGCTGCAACAGTCGATCCACGCCGACAGCAACCTGATCGGCGATTACGAGGGCCGGATCAGCAACCTCGAGGCGCGCCTCAGGGTCATCCAGCAGACGGTCGACACTCAGGAGCGGCTCCTGAACCAGGTCAACGACGAGCTGGACGCGGCGCGCACGCGTCTGACCCACCTGGAGGCGCAGTACGCGCACGGAAAGCAGGTGCTCGCCGCGCAGCTCGTGGCCGACTACGAGTCTCCCCAGCCCACGCTGATGGACGTGGTGCTGCATGCCCACGGCTGGGATGAACTCGTGAACCAGCTGAGCCAGATCAAGTCGGTGGCGCACGCGAACGCGCAGACGGTCCACACGATCAACACGACGCGGCTGGCCGTGGCTGTCGAGGCGCGCCGGCTGGCGCAGATCCAGGCCCGGCGCAAGCGGGCCACGGCGACCGTGCTGGTCGAGCGCGACGAGGTCGCCCAGCTGCGACTTGCGATCGTGAACCGCGAGCTCGCGGTGTCTCGTGACCGGAGCCGCAAGTCGGGACAGTTGAGCTCGCTGCGCCACCAGCTGGCGCGGGAGGCGGCCACGCTGACGCAGCAGGCAGAGAGGGCGCAGGCCGCGTCGTTCACGACCGGCGCCCCGCCGACGGCCGGCTGCGTCAACACGCCGTTCGTGGCGCACGGCGGCGAGTTCGGATTCTTCCAGGCGGCGGGCACGAACTACAGCGTCGGGGAGGAGCCGATCATCGCCGCGCGCCTGGACCTCCTGGGCCGGGTGCTCCAGCTCCACCTGATCGGGATCTCCGGCTACCGCACGCCGCAGCACTCGGTGGAGGTCGGCGGGTTCGCCGACGACCCGCACACGCAGGGTCTGGCGTCCGACACGCCGGGTGTCGAAGGCGTGCCTGAGGCGACGCTCGAGCGGTTCTGCCTTACGCGGCCGTTCCCGGGCGCGCGCGAGGCAGACCACATCCAGGAGTCGTAGACCTCAGTCGTCGAAGCGACCGGCGTACAGCGCGAACACGGCTCCCTGCGGATCCTGGAGCGCGGCGATCTTGCCCACGCCGATGTCCATCTGGGCCAGGGTGGTGGCACCTAGCTCGTTCGCCTTGGCGGCGCTCGCGTCGGCGTCGTCGGCGCCGAAGTAGACCAGCCAGTAGGAGGGTTCGTTCTCGGTGGCGGCTCGGATGCCGCCGTTCGAGTGCCCATCGGAGTTCTGAATCCCGAGGTAGCCCTCCATCCCCTCGAACGGCACGACCTTCCAGCCGAACAGCTCGCGGTAGAACTCGGCCGAGGCCTCGGGGTCGGTGCTGACCAACTCATCCCAGGACAGCGCGCCGGGCGCGTTGACCAGCCCTGCGCCGAAGTGCTGCTTGGGCTCCCACACCATGAAGGCGGCGCCCTGGGGGTCCTGGATGACCGCCATCCGTCCGACGTCCATGACGTCGAAGGCCGGCGACTGAATCGTGGCGCCCAGCTTCTGGGCGCGGTCGGCGGCGGCGTCGGCACTCTCCACGCTGACGTACGAGTTCCAGAGCGGCGGCACGCCGGCCTCGGCCATCTGTTGCGGCTGGGGAGAGATCGCGCCCACGTCCTTACCGCCGATCTGCATCATCGAGTACACGACGCCTTCCCCGACCGGGTTGTCGACCGCGCTCCAGCCGAACAGCTCGCTGTAGAACTGCTTGGCGGCGGGCTGATCGGTGGTGGCCAGGTCGGTCCAGCAGAAGGTTCCTGGTGTGTATTTGGTTCGTTCACCCATGGCCGGCGACCCTATCCGGTGCTCGTCGAGGGTGTGTGAGGAAAGTGCTAAGGGCCCGCGACTTCGTAATTGACGGTTCCGACGGCGTCTGGACGCGCCTGGCGCCACCCGCTCGCCCTCAGGTACCACCAGTACGATCGGGGCGAGCGGGCGGCGCCAGTCACGCCCAGCCACTCGTCGGATTCCGCCACTTACTCAGTCGCGGACCCTAACCGCCGACAGATTCAGTCCCCGGCCTGGCGAGCGCGCCGGATCGCTCTGCGGCGCCGCGCACCCGCCGCTCTGTCCTCGTCGGTGGCTCCGAGCTCGAGCGCTCGCTCGCGACCCCGGCGCCCGAGATCGTAATGGTCGTTCTCGGGGCGTCCGGGCGTCGACTGGAACCACTCGCGGCGTAGTCCGATGCGCTCAGCGAACGCGTGGAGCTCTTCGGGCGTGTCCGCCTGAAGATGCCCGCCGCCGCTCCATCGGCCCCAGTCGCCGACGGCAAACGCATGGTCGACGTAGACGCTCACCCTGGATGGGGACGGCTACCGCGCGTCGAACAGCGTGAACGCATCGCGCATGGCGGCGCGGTCGAGATCCGCTCCCAGCGCACACAGGAGCGCGATCCGCGCGGCGGGCGCTGAGAGGAACGGCACACACATCGCGCCGCTGGCCCGCAGGTCGCGCTCGGCGCCCTCGAATCCGTAGGTCGAGAACAGCATCGAGGAGCGGTCGGGCCGGCAGGTGATCAGCACCGGCACGCGTTCGGCGGCGGCCCGGAGCTCACGCAGGACCGGTTGGGAGAGGTGGCCGGCGCCGAGCGCCACCAGCACCACGCCGTCGCCGGTCTGGGCGGCGTGGCGGAGCAGCGCGCCGTCGTCGCCCAGTCCCGTGGTCACGGTGGCGACCCGGTGCTCGAGGCGCTGCACGGACATCGGAGCGGGCCGGCGCGGGGTGGCGTGCAGCCACACCCGGCCCTCGACGATCCGCCCAAGCGGTCCGGCGGTGGGCGAGCCGAAGGCCACCGGTCCGGTGCTGTCGATCTTGCGCACGGTGGTGGCGGCGTGGACCTCGCCACCGAAGGCCACGACCACGCCCAGGCCGGCCGCGGCCGCGGCTCGGGCCAGGATGATCGCGTCGAGCAGGTTGGCCGGACCGTCGGCGCCCGGGGCGCTGCCCGGGCGGTTGGCCCCGGTGATGACGATCGGGGCCTCGCCGCCGTAGGTCAGCGCGCACACCATCGCGACCTCCTCCATCGTGTCGGTGCCGGTGGTGAGCACGACGCCCTCGCCGGCATCGGCCGCGGCGCCGGCGCGGCGAGCCAGGTCGAGCGCGTCGGACAGGGTGAGGTACGTGCTCGGCACCGACAGCACGGTCTCGGCCTCGAGGCGGAAACCGGCCACCTGGGGAAGTTGCTGGACCAGCTCCGAGGCGTCAAGGGCGGGTACGGCGCGCTCGCCGCGCATGGCGATCGTGCCGCCGGCGGCCAGCACCCGCACGGCGCGGGTCATCCCGGTCTCGGGAGAGGTCGAGCTCACGCGCGGCATCATCGCGCATCGCCGCCCGTCCTCACCGCCTGCACGTCACGTCACCTCTACCCTTGCACCGATGCGATTCGCGATCACCGGCGCGGCCGGGATGCTCGGACAGGACCTCATCGCCGCCGCGGGCGAAGCCGGCCACGAGGTGCTCGCGTTCCCGCGCGCGGACCTCGACATCACCGACGGCGCAGCGGTGGCCCGCACGCTGGGCGACGCACGCCCCGACGTGGTGGTCAACTCGGCGGCCTGGACCGACGTCGACGGCGCCGAGCGCGATGAGGCGGGCGCATCGGCGATCAACGGCGCCGGGGCGGGCAACGTGGCCGGGGCGGCGTCGTCGTGCGGGGCGTGGACCATCCACGTCTCGAGCGACTATGTGTTCGACGGGCGCAAGGCCACGCCGTACGTAGAGTCAGACGCGGTGGGGCCGCTGTCCGCCTACGGCCGCACCAAGCTGGCCGGCGAGCGGGCGGTGGCCGAGGAGGCGCCCGAGCGCCACACGATCGTGCGCTCCTCGTGGCTGTTCGGTCCCGGCGGCCCATGCTTTCCCGCCACGATCCTGCGCCTGGCGAGGGAGCGCGACGAGCTGAAGGTGGTCGACGACCAGATCGGCTGCCCGACCTTCACCGGCCACCTGGCGCGGGCGCTCGTGGATCTGGCCGGGCGCGGCGAGCGCCCCGCCGGGATCGTGCATGTCGCGGGTGGCGGGAGCTGCTCGTGGTTCGAGTTCGCACGCGAGATCGTGGCCGCCAGCGGCGTTACGTGTGAGGTGAAACCCTGCAGCACGGAAGAGTTCCCCCGGCCGGCGACGCGCCCGGCCAACAGCGTGCTGCGCTCGGAGCGCGGTGGCGAAGGGCCGGTCCTGCCCGAGTGGCGGGATGGGTTGACTCGGTACATGGCGCTGGCGGACGCAGCGCGGGAGGTCAGGGCGGCATGAGACTTTTGGTTTGTGGTGGGGCGGGCTTCATCGGCTCGAATTTCGTGCGCCTGCGCGTGCGCGACCACGGCGACGAGATCACGGTTCTGGACAAGCTGACGTACGCCGGTCGGATGGAGAATTTGCAGGACGTGGAGTCGGAGGTCCGCTTCGTGCATGGCGCGATCGAGGATCCGGCGGCGGTGGCGGACGCGATCGGCGACGCCGAGGCGATCGTCAATTTCGCCGCCGAGACGCACGTGGACCGGTCGATCGCCGATCCCGAGGGGTTCATCGTGACCAACATGCAGGGCACGCATGTGCTGCTGGAGGCGGCGCGCCGGCGCGGCCTGCGCTACCTGCAGGTCTCGACCGATGAGGTGTATGGCTCGATCGAGGAGGGCTCGTTCACCGAGTCCTCCCCGCTTGCGCCCTCGAGCCCCTACAGCGCGACGAAGACCGGCGCTGATCTGCTGGTGTCGAGCTACTACCACACGTACGGGCTGGAGACGGTGATCTGCCGCGGCTCGAACAACTACGGCCCGCATCAGTATCCGGAGAAGCTGATTCCGCTGATGATCCTCAATGCGCTGGCCGGCGATTCGCTGCCGGTGTACGGGGATGGGCGCAACGTGCGCAACTGGCTGTTCGTGGAGGACTTCGGGCGTGGGATCGGCCACGCGCTGGCGCACGGCCACGCGGGCGAGGTCTACAACTGCGGTGGTCCGGACGAG
This sequence comes from uncultured Solirubrobacterales bacterium, assembly GCA_963834625.1. Classification (GTDB taxonomy): domain Bacteria; phylum Actinomycetota; class Thermoleophilia; order Solirubrobacterales; family Solirubrobacteraceae; genus Palsa-465. The sequence goes on from CAWICM010000006.1 coordinate 104,065, forward strand.
TGCGACAACCTGACAGTGGTCGACCGGATCATCGAGCTGGCCGGTGCCGACCCCGAGTCGATCGAGTTCGTGACCGACCGGCCGGGGCATGACCGGCGTTACTCGCTGTCGAGCCAGAAGCTGCAGGAACTCGGCTGGCGGGCGCAGGTGCGCTTCGAGGAGGGGCTGGCGAGGACCGTGGAGTGGTATCGCGAGAACGAGTGGTGGTGGGGCCCGGTCCGCAGCGGTGAGTACCGCGAGTACTACGAGCGACATTACGGGCGGGCGCTGAAGGCTTGACCGCGGCGGGCCTGCGCGAGCTGGAGCGCGAGGTCGTCGCCTGCCGGCGCTGCCCGCGCCTGGTCGCCTGGCGCGAGGAGGTCGCGCGCGTGAAGCGCGCTGCGTTCGCTTCCGAGGAGTACTGGGGCCGACCGTTACCGGGCTTCGGCGATCCCGCGGCGCGAGTGCTGCTCCTCGGCCTGGCCCCGGCCGCGCACGGCGGCAACCGCACCGGGCGGATCTTCACCGGCGACCGCTCGGGCGACTGGCTGTTCGCCTCGCTGTTCCGGACCGGGTTCGCCAACCAGCCGACCTCGGTGGCGCGTGACGACGGGCTGCGGCTGACTGGGGCTTGGGTGTCCGCGGCGGTGCGGTGCGCGCCGCCGGCCAACCGCCCGCTGCCATCCGAGCGCGACAACTGCCTGCCGTATCTGCTGCGCGAGCTGGCGCTGCTCGAGTCGATCCGCGTGATCGTGGCGCTGGGATCGTTCGGATGGGACGCGGCGCTGCGGACGCTCGCCGCGCTCGGGGAGCCGCGCGTGCGGCCGCGCCCGAAGTTCGGCCACGGGGCGAGCGTCGAGGTCGGGCGGTTCACGCTACTCGGCTGCTTTCACCCGAGCCAGCAGAACACGTTCACCGGGAAGCTGACCGAGCCGATGATGGACTCGGTCCTGACGCGGGCCAGGGAGCTCGCGGGATAGCGGTCAAGAATGGACCTGAAGCGCACCGGTCCGGCGGACCCGGACCGCTACGCTCGCCTGAGTGTCCCTTGAGCAGTTCAGTCCGCGCACGCGCCAGTGGTTCGCGGACGCGTTCACCGCGCCGACGCCGGCGCAGGCCCAGGCCTGGCCGGCGATCGCATCGGGCGAGCACGTCCTGATCTCGGCCCCCACGGGCTCGGGCAAGACGCTGGCCGCGTTCCTGTGGGCGATCGATAAGTTGGCCAGCCAGCCAGGCTCGAATGGGGGGGAAGGCGTCGCGGCCGATGAGATCCCCGCGCGGCACATTGGCCTGGTGTATGTGTCGCCCCTGAAGGCGCTGTCCTACGACATCGACCGCAACCTGCGCGTGCCGCTGCGCGGGATCGGCGCCGACCTCAAGGTCGCCGTGCGCACTGGTGACACCCCGCAGCGCGAGCGCCAGGCGATGCTCCGCGAGCCCCCGGACATCCTCATCACCACCCCCGAGTCGCTCTACCTGATGCTGACCGGGCGCGCCCAGGCGCTGTTCGCGGGCGCCGAGTCGGTCATCGTGGACGAGATCCACGCGGTGGCTTCGACCAAGCGTGGCGCGCACCTGGCGCTGACGCTCGAGCGGCTGACCGCGGCGGCGGGTCGCGAGGTCCAGCGGATCGGGCTGTCAGCCACCCAGAAGCCGCTCGAGGAGATCGGCCGGTTCCTGGTCGGGCCGAGCCGCACGTGCCAGATCGTCGACACCGGCGTGCGCAAGGAGCTCGACCTGGAGATTCGCGTTCCGGTCGAGTCGATGGTCGAACCGGACGCCACCCCCGCTCCCGACCTGGATCCGCTGGCCGGCGGCTCAGAGGCGACCCGGCGCTCGATCTGGCCCGCCATCTACCCCGAGTTGCTGGAGCTGATCAACGCCCACCGCTCGACGATCCTGTTCGTCAACAACCGCCGCGGCGCCGAGCGGCTGGCCCTGCGGCTGAACGAGATGTCCGAGCACGAGATCGCGCGGGCTCACCATGGCTCGCTCGCGCGCGAGGAACGACAGGTCGTGGAGGAGATGCTCAAGGCGGGCGAGCTGCCGTGCCTGGTGGCGACCTCGAGCCTCGAGCTCGGGATCGACATGGGCGCGGTCGATCTGGTCATCCAGGTCGAGTCGCCCAAGTCGGTGGCGCGCGGGCTGCAGCGGATCGGCCGGGCCGGGCACTCCGTGGGCGACGTCAGCCGCGGGCGGATCTTCCCCAAGTTCCGGGCCGACCTGCTCGAGTGTGCCGTGGTGGCGCGGCGGATGCGCGACGGCGAGATCGAGACCACGGTGGTCCCGCGCAACGCGCTCGACGTGCTGGCCCAGCAGATCGTGGCCATCGCCGCCGCGGCGCCGGAGGACCAGCCGGTCCCGGTCGACGACCTCCACGCGCTGATCACGCGGACCCACAGCTACGCGGAGCTCAGCCGGACCCAGCTCGAGAACGTGCTCGACATGCTCGACGGCCGCTACCCGAGCTCGGAGTTCGCCGAGCTCCGCCCGCGAATCGTGTGGGACCGGGTGAAGGGTCTGATCCGCGCGCGTCCCGGCGCTCGACAGCTGGCGGTGACCAACGCCGGCACGATCCCCGACCGGGGCCTTTACTCCGTCACATTGCCTGACGGCCGGCGGGTCGGCGAGCTCGACGAGGAGATGGTCTACGAGGCGCGCCCCGGCCAGACGTTCCTGCTCGGAGCGAGCACCTGGCGGATCGAGGAGATCGGGCGCGACCGGGTGATCGTCACGCCGGCGCCGGGACTGCCCGGCGCGGTGCCGTTCTGGAAAGGCGATGGCGTGGGGCGGCCCAAGGAGCTCGGCGAGGCGATTGGCGCCTTCTCGCGCTGGGCGGTTGAGCAACCGGCCGAAATCCTGGAGCGCAACTACGACCTCGATCAGCGGGCGGCCACCAACCTGGTCGAGTTCCTGCGCGAGCAGCAGTCGGCCACGCGCGTGATCCCGTCCGACCGTGCAGTGGTTGTAGAACGGTTCCGCGACGAGATCGGCGACTGGCGCCTTTGTGTCCTGAGCCCGTTCGGGGGCCGCGTCCATGCGGCATGGGGGCTGGCGCTGAGCGCGCGGATCCGCGATCAGCTCGGACTCGAATCCGATGCGATCTGGTCCGACGACGGGATCATCGTCCACCTGCCCGACGCCGAGGAGCCACCAGGCGCGGACCTGGTGATGCTCGAACCCGACGAGGTCGAGGACGCTGTGGTTGCCGAGCTGTCCGCGAGTGCCCTGTTCGGCGCGCGCTTCCGGGAGAACGCCGCCCGGTCGCTGCTCATCCCGCGGGCGCGGCCGGGTCGCAGGACGCCACTCTGGCAGCAGCGGCTGAAGGCGCAGTCGCTGCTCGAGGTGGCCAAGAAGTACGGCGAGTTCCCGGTGATCCTCGAGACGTACCGCGAGTGTCTGCGCGATGTGCTCGACGTTCCCGGCCTGGTCGAGTTGCTCACGGCGCTGCATCGACGCGAGATCTCGCTGGTCGAGGTCGAGACCCCGACCGCCTCCCCGTTCGCCTCCTCGCTGCTGTTCGACTACGTGGCCACCTACATGTACGAGGGCGACACCCCGAACGCCGAGCGCCGGGCGGCGGCGCTGTCGCTCGACCGCGAGCTGTTGCGTGAGCTGCTCGGCCAGGAGGAGCTGCGCGACCTGATCGACCCGGGCGCGCTGGCCCAGGTCGAGGACGACCTCCAGTTCGTGTCGGAGATGCGGCGGGCGACGAGCCGGGACCAATTGCACGACGTGCTGCGCGGTGTCGGTGACCTGACGGCGGGCGAGGCCGGGCTGCGGGTGGTCGAAGGACTCGACGCGGCGGCGATGCTCGAGGAGCTGTTGCGCGAGCGGCGCGCGATCAAGGTCCGCCTGACGGGTGAGGAGCGCTGGATCGACGCGGCCGACGCCGGCCTGTACCGCGACGCGCTCGGCGCGGCGCCGCCCGGCGGGCTGCCGGCGGCCTTCCTCGAGGACGTGCCGGATGCGCTGTCGCGCCTGGTCCGGCGCTACGCCGCCACCCACGGGCCGTTCACGGCCGACGAGGTGCGGGCGCGTTACGGCGTCGACGGTGGCGCCGTGCTCGCGGCGTTCGAGCGCAGCGGCGAGCTGATCCGGGGCGAGCTCCGTCCCGGGGGGAGCGAGCGCGAGTGGTGCGACCCCGAGGTGCTGCGTCGCCTGCGGCGGGCGTCGCTGGCCGTGCTTCGCAAGGAGGTCGAGCCCGTGGACGCGCGGGCACTGGCGCGGTTCCTCCCCGCCTGGCAGGGCGTCGACCGACACCCGGCCACCGGCGCCGGCGTCGACCGGCTGCGCGAGGTGCTGGTCCCTCTGCAGGGCCTGGCGCTGCCGGTCGAGGTATGGGAGCGCGACGTGCTGCCGCGGCGAACCGGGGCTTACTCGCCAGCCTGGATGGATCAGCTGTGCGCCGCCGGAGAGACCGTGTGGGTCGGGGCGGGTGCGATGGGCCGTCATTCCGGCCGAGTCGCCCTGTACTTCCGGGAAGATCTGTCTGCGCTTGGTCCGCCGTCTTTGCGAGCGGCGGGGGCGGCTGGTCGTCCGGAGTCGCCGGCGCACGAGGCGGTGCGCACGCGGCTCGCCGCCGGTGCGTGCTTCTTCACCGACCTGCTCGTCGACGTCGACCTCGCCCCCGAGGAGCTCCAGGAGGCCCTGTGGGACCTCGCGTGGGCGGGCGAGGCGACCAACGACGCGTTCGCTCCGCTGCGCGCGCCCCGGCTCACACTGGCCCGGGCCCAGCGCGAGCGGGTGCGTGGCGTGGCCCGACCCGGGCGGTTCGCCACCCGCCGGCGCGGCGCGGGCGCCTCGGCGCAGGTGCAGGGCCGCTGGTCGCTGACCGAGCCGTTGTTCCGTGCCGCGGTCGATCCGGCGGCCCGCCGGCGCGCGCTGGCCGAGCTGATGCTCGAGCGCTACGGGATCCTGACCCGCGAGCAGGTTCGGGCCGAGGGCGTGGCCGGTGGATTCTCTGGCGTCTATCCGGAGCTCTCGCAGCTCGAGACGCTGGGCGTTGCCCGGCGCGGTTATTTCGTCGAGGGGCTGGGCGGGGCTCAGTTCGCGCTGCCGGGAGCCGTCGAGCGGCTGCGCGCGGTGAGCTCCGACGAGGAGACCCCGGTCGTGCTCGCGGCCGTGGACCCGGCGCAGCCGTACGGGGCGGCGTTGCCGTGGCCGGAGCGAGCCCCCGAGGATGCGCGCCGGCTCACGCGCGTGGCGGGGGCGTACGTGGTGCTCTGCGGCGGCGAGCCGATCCTCTACGTCGAGCGTGGCGGGAGGGCGCTGCAGACGCTCGTGGACCGCGAGGATCCGCGAATCGAACCGGCGCTGCACGCGCTGGTCGAGCAGGTTCGGGCGGGACGGCTGCGGCGCCTCGCGCTCGAGAAGGTGGACGGGGAGTCCGCGCTCACCTCGCCGCTCGGGCCGGCGCTGGTGGCGCTCGGGTTCCAGCAGGGGCCGCGGCGGTTGACGCTGAGCGCCTGAGGGTCCGGGGCGCGGCATGCCCGAAGGCGACACGATTGCCCACGCGGCCAACCGCATCCGCCCGGTGCTCGAGGGGCGGGTGCCCGACGAGATCGAGACGCCGCAGCCCCGACACGCCCGCGATCGCTGGCCGTCCCGTCTGGAGGGCCGTGCGGTGACGAGCGTGGACACCCACGGCAAGCATCTGTTCCTGCGCTTCGAGGGTGACCTGGTGCTGCACTCGCACCTCGGGATGGTTGGGATGTGGGGCGTCTACGGGCCGGGTAGATTTGGATCCCGCCCGACCCGATCGGCCCGGCGCGCCTGGATCGTGCTGCGCTCGGCCGGTCACGAGGTGGTCGAGTTCGACGGGCCGCTGCTCGAACTGATGACCGAGGGCCGGACCCGGTTCGATCAGCGGTTGGCCGCGCTCGGGCCCGATGTGCTGGCTGTGCAGTTCGATCGCGACCGGTTCCTGGCGCGGCTGCGCGGCGACGATCCGACGCGCTTCATCGGCGACGCCCTGCTCGACCAGCGCAACGTGGCGGGGATCGGCAACATCTGGAAGGCCGAGGGGTGCTGGGAGGCCGCGATCGATCCGTGGCGTCGGGTCTCCGAGGTCACAGATCACGAGGCCGCGGCAATCCTCGATGCAGTGAGACCCCGCATGATGCGCTCGGCCACGCTCGGCCATCGGGCGATCCAGGCCCGCGTGTATGGGCACGCCGGCCGGCCATGCCCGCGGTGCGGCACGGCGATCGTGGCGCGTGGACAGGGCGACGCCAACCGCACGACGTACTGGTGCCCGGGATGCCAGAAGTAAGCCCGCTGCGGCGCGTCGGGCACAAGGGCGCGGGCCTGATCGCGCCGGGCAACACGTTTGCCAGCTTCGACGCTGCGGTGGCGGCCGGCGTGGACATGATCGAGTTCGACGTGCTGCGCGAGGAGCGGGGCGAGGGACTGATCCTGGCCCACGACTGGGTCGACGCCGCCGGCCGTGAGTCGCCGCACACGCTCGAGGAGGCGCTGGCCTATCTCGCCTCCGATGCGTTCGGGGGCATAGAGCTGAATGTCGATTTGAAGCTGCCCGGCTATGAGCTGCGCGTGCTCGAGGCGCTGCGGGCCTTCGGCCTGACCGACCGAGCCCTGATATCCACGCAGCACGAGGAGAGCCTCGCGTTGCTGCGCGCCACTGAGCCCGGGATCCGTCTGGGTTGGTCGGTGCCCAAACTCAAGCGCGATCCGTTTCGCTCGTGGGCGACTCGGTTGCCGGCGCTGGTCGCGCTGCAGGCGTTCCGAGCGCTGCTGCCCGAGCGCGCCGCGCGCGCCGTCCGGTCGCGTCGGTGCGATGCGCTCATGGTGCACTGGCGGTTGGTCACACCGCGGCTCGTGCGGCGGGTGCTCGGCGCCGGTGGCGAGGTCTATGTCTGGACTGTGGACGAGCTGGCGCGTCTGCGGGAGCTCGAGGCACTCGGGGTGACCGGCGTGATCACCAACGACCCGAGGCTGTTTACGCAACTCGTCTCGTGATGGATCATGCCCTCGTGCGTAGTGAGGGTGTGAGCGAGACTCTGACCGCGCCACCGTTCGCCCCAGGCTCCTGGGAGCGGTTCGAGTCGCTGTATCGCTCTTGCCGCGACGACGTGTACGCCTACGTCTGCACGCTGCTGCGCGATCCGGCGACGGCCGAGGACGTGACCGCGCTCGCGTTCGAGCGCGCCTACCGGCGGCGGCGTACGTTCGATCGCCGGCGCGGCGTGGAGCGGGCCTGGATATTCGGGATCGCCCGCAACGCGGCGCTCGACGAGCTGCGACGGCGCCGGCGGGTGGCCGAATTGGTGACCGAGCCGGTTGAGGAACTCCCGGACGGGGACGACGAGGGCGCCGAGGTGACGCTCCGGCGCACCGCGGTGCAGGCCGCCCTGACCGGGCTGTCGGCGCGCGAGCGTGAGATCGTCGCTCTGAAGTTCCATGCCGGCCTGTCCAACGCCGAGCTGGCCCGAGTCCTTGGGGTCAGCGAATCGAACGCCGGCACGCTGCTGTACCGCACGATGGAGAAGCTCAGGAAGGCCTGCAATGCGACTGCTTGACCACGACCAACCGATCGACCCCGAAATCGCCGCCTCACTCGACGCGATCGACGCGGTTCTGGCCGGCGAGCCGGTCGACGCCCGCTACGCGGAGACTGGCCGAGATCGCGCTGCTGCTCGTCTCGGATCGCCCCGTCGCCCCGGCGGCCTTCGCCCAGTCGATGGACGAGCGGGTGGCGCGCCGGTTCGCCCCGGCTGCGCCGGCCGCCACCGGCGCGCGGTGAGCCCAGTCGGTCCGGGCGCCGGTGGCTCACGAAGGGGTTTGCGGAGGCGAGTGCCGCGCTGGTCGCCGGCGTGGCGGTGACCATCGGGCTCGTGATCCTGGTAGGCGGGCACACCGGCGGGTCGTCGGAGTCCTCGAGCTCGTCGTTCAACGGTTCGCCCGCGATCGCCACCTCCACGAGCGCGTCGTCCCCGGCCGCGTCGTCCTGCCGCGCGCCTCGTGGCAGCTCCGGTGGCGTGCGCCGGCTCCGCGGCGCCGGCCGTCCGCTCGGCGGCGCCGCTCGACGCTCGCGCCTCGACGCCAGCGTCCCCGCCGCTGCAGCCGCCCACCACCGGCCGCAAGGTCGTGCAGTCGGCCCAGCTCCAGCTGGCCGCCCCGCCCAGCCGGATCGACGACGTGGCCCAGGAGGTCTACGACGTGATCGGGCAGCTGAACGGGATCGTCCAGAGCTCCACCGTAACCCAGACGGGTGGTTCGGACGGCTCCGCGAACTTCGAGCTGAGCGTGCCGAGCGCCTCGCTGGGTCAGGCGATGAGCAGTCTCTCCTCGCTGAACTACGCATCGGTGCTCTCGCGCACCGATGCCAGCCAGGACATCACCGACCAGTACGGAGCGGCCAAGCGGGCGCTGTCCGACGCCCGGGCACTGCGGACCTCGCTGCTCAAGCAGCTCGCGAACGCCGCCACGACCGAGCAGGTCGACAGCCTGAACGCCCAGATCCACGACGCCGAGGCTTCGATCTCAAGCGATGAGGCCACGCTGGCGCGGCTGAACCACCAGGTGGGCTTCAGTCAGCTGGCCGTCCAGATCAACGCCCGCTTCACTCCGGCGCCCGCCTCGCACCACTCAAGCGGCTTCGGCATCGGTCGCGCCGCCCACGACGCCGGGCGCGTACTCACCGTGGCGGCCGGCGTGGCGCTGATCGCGATCGCCGGCCTCACCCCGATCGCCCTGGTGGCCGCGCTGGTCTGGTGGGTGGGTACGGCGATCCGGCGCCGGCGCCGCGAGCAGGCCCTCGACTCGGCCTGAGAGGGCGGGGGCCGGGGCCGGTCAGGCGAGCCGGCTCGGGCCTGTGTGGTATGCATGGGCCACGATGACCGCAAGCGGCGATGACACGATCGCGCTGCTGAGGCGAGTGCCGGTCTTCTCGACGCTGTCGCGGGAGGATCTGGCGCAGGTGGCGCGGGTGGCGATGACACGCCGGTTCGAGGCGGGCGACGGTCGTGTTCCGCGAAGGCGACGAGGGCAGCACCTGCTACATCGTCCGCACCGGGCGGGCACGCGCGATCCGGGAGCACCCCGACGGCCGCTCGATAACGCTGGCCCACTTCGATCCCGGCGACATCTTCGGCGAGATGGCGATGCTGGACGGGGAGCGTCGCTCGGCCACCATCGAGGCGACCGAGGCGACCGAGGCGGTGGCCATCCTGAGCACCGACATGCATCGCCTGCTCCGCGAGCATCCGGACATCTCGATCAAGCTGATCGCCGCCCTGGGACAGCGTCTGCGCGACACCAACGAGCGCCTGGCTCGCCAGTCCTTCCAGACCGTGCAGAGCCGGGTGGCCGCCGCCCTGGCCCAGCTCGTGTCGGCGGTCCGCTCGGAGGGCGACGGGGCGCCGGCGAGCGATGTCCTGATCACGACCACGCAGGCGGAGCTCGCGCAGCTGGCGGGATCCTCGCGCGAGTCGGCAAGCCGGTTCCTGGCCGTGCTCGAGCGCGCGGGAATAATTACTCAAGGACGGGGAAGGCTGACCGTTCATGATCCAGAAGCGCTCGGGCGGTACGTCTACTGACCCCGGCGAGGGGAAGATCGAGCTCTCGGCGGGCGGCGCCGTCGTGCACGGAGGAGAGGTGATCGTGATCGTGCCGGTCAAACGGGACGCGCAGCGCCGGCGCGTGCTCGCGCTGCCCAAGGGGCATCTCGACAAGGGCGAGACCGACGAGGCGGCGGCGAAACGCGAGGTGGCCGAGGAGACAGGCGTGGTCGCCGAGCTGATCGACAAGCTCGGGGACGTCGAGTACACCTACGAGCGCCGGGGCCGGCGGCGCAACAAGCGGGTCGCGTTCTACCTGTTCGAGTACCGGTCGGGCAGCCTCGAGGACCACGACCACGAAATCGAGGACGCGCGCTGGATGCCCCTCGAGGACGCCCTGCGCGAGCTGACCTACGCCGGCGAGCGGGAGATCATCCGCCGCGCGCTGTCGCGTTTGTCGCCGGATCGGTAGGCTCACGCCGTGCGAGTCCTCAACTTCTACTCGTCGGTGTTCGCCGACCAGCTCCGCCGGGGTCGAAAGACCGCCACGATCCGCCTCGGCGACAAGTCACACAAGTACCGCAAGAACGACTGCGTGCTGGTCACCATCGGCTATCAGCACTCGCCGCGCGAGAAGATCTTCAACGCGGTCATCGACCAGGTCGAGGTCAAGCGCGTGCGTGACCTCTCTCCGCGCGACATCGAGCACGACAACCCCGAGTTCCGCCGCGTGGACGAGATGATCCACTTCCTCGAGCAGATCTACGGGCGCAAGGTATCGATGGAGGACACCGTGACCGTCGTGCGCTTCTCCCAGATCATCGAGAACCCGCCCGAGATCCGGGACCGTATGCACGGGTTGGGCGCGGCGCGCAACTGAGCGCCGGCGCCGGGGCTGGCGCGGTTCGTGGGTCAGTGCCAGCGCGGGACGTCGACGCCCGAAACGTCTCGCCGGGTGTCCAGCGGAGGCGCGATCCGGCGGCGGACCCGCTCCAGCCGAGCCGGGCGAGACGCCTCGACGAGGGCGACGGCCGCCAGTACGAGCGCGCACACCATGCCAATCGAACCGTTTGCCGACAGCCGACCGTCGCTGACGGCGCCGAGCGCCACTACGGCCGTGATCACGGTCGAGGCGAGCGCGACGGCCGCCATGAGCGGCGCCGCGGCGACGCCTTCCGCGGCCCGGCGCGCGGGGGTCCTGAGTTGGGGTCTGCGGATCTGCATGGCTGCATTCAGCCAGAACCGTCCTGGTTCGCCTAGAGCCGGCGAGCCCCATTTTCGTGGGCCGCGGGGCCCAACCTTCAGTGGGTCGGGCAGGGTCAGACCTGGGCCTTCCGGCCCAGGTTCACGTGGCGCGGGGCGATCAGCGCTTGCGGTGCTTGGCGCGCCGCTGAGTGAGTGATCCCAGTCCGCCCGACAGCGAGCCCGCGCCGGTCAACGACGGTTGGGGCGGCGGGCGGGGAGCCGGGTTCCGGTAGACGGGCGCCGGCGTGGAGTTGAGGACAGGAGGTGACGACGCGCTGGTGCTGCCCGACGAGCTGGTCGCCGGGGCGGACGTGTGGACGGCCGGCGTGGCCTTGTGCGCCGCGGGCTTTGCCTTGTGCGCGGCGGCCTTCGCCTTGTGCGACGCCGGCTTCGCGTTGGGCTGGGTCGAGGTCGCATTCGTCGGAGTGGTCGCTGGGGTGCTCGTGGCGGGTGGGGTCGCGGGTGTCCTCGCCCCGCTGGGCGCCGACACCGGGACCGGCGTGGCCTTGGACCCGGCCGATGTCGGCGAGTTGCCCGAGCCACCGGTCAACACGAGCGCGAGCAGCACGAGCGCGACGAGACCGATGAGCACGAAGGTCCACCCGCGCCGGCTGATGCGGGCGGGAGCGAGCCGCGGGATCCGGAGGGCGCGCCGGGGACGCGACGACCCCCCGATCCGCCCGGCGACACCGATTCGCCCGGCGCCACCGATTCGTCCGGCTGCGCGGCTGTGTGTCCTGGGCTCGGCGGGAGCTGCGTTGCCCTCGAGCCGCTTCGGCCGATCGCCGCGGCGGACGGAACCCGCAGATGGGCGACGGAGCTTGGTGGGGCCGCGGCTCGGGCGGGGCGTGCGTGCCTGTCCCGATGCCTGGGTGATCGGAGTCCCCGCGATCAGCCCGTTCGGAGCGCCGCCGCCGGGAGGATCGGGCTTGGGTACGGGCCGCGTATGGGTCGAGTTGGGACGGCTCGGCGGCTCGGCTTCCCGGCCGGGGCTGTCGGTCGGCGTGGCGAGCGGCGGGATGCGGAGCGCGGCGGCCGGCGGGGGAGGATCCGGTTGCGGCGCGGGGAGCTCGGTGGCGAACACGCGTGGCGTGCGGGTCCCGGGTCGTGGAGGCTCGGCGGACGGCCGGCGCCCAGCCGGCGGCGGGTCCTCTACCGGGGGCGTCGGTGTTGGGGCGGGGGGCGATGGTGGGCTCTGGGGCGGCCTCCGCGTCCGGTCGATTGGTTTCGGCCTGGTCTCGGCGGCTGCGCGGGATGCCTTCGCGGTCGGCGGCGACTTCGGCCGCCGCGTCACGACCGGTGTCGGGAACCCGGGCGGAACGACTCCGTGCCGGCTCTTTCCACCAGCCCGCGGCGGGGGGTCTCCGGTCGCATCGGCCATCGTGGCCAGCAGGGCGGCAAGCTCCTCTGGCGAGCGCTCCGGGCCGGGAGAGCTCCGCCCGCGACCCTGCCCTGGCTCCTCAGACATGGCCACGCATCATAAACCTGGGGCGTCGCCCGGGACGCCGAATGACGGCTACGAGGCCTTGATCGATTTGCCGGCTCGCGTGCACATGCCGCTGGGGACGCATCTCCAGCCGCGGACCATTACGTGCTGGTTACCGGGGGACCCCCCGTGCCGGCCCTTGCCCGACTTGAAGGCGAGGACGACGGCTCGCGCGCTTCGACATGTGACCTGCCCCTGCAAGATGCTGACGCTCACGGCGTGGCCGTTCACCTGCAACGGCCGGCAGGGCTTGCCCTGCGTAGCGGTTGACGATTCCTTGGCCGTTTGGGTCGGGGCGACGGCTGGCGGTGGGGCCGGGATGGCGACTGGAGGTGGAGTAGGCGTTGGAACCGTGCTGGGAGTCGGGAAGACAGACCGAGGCGCTGTTCCGCTCTGCGCCGAGGTCTTGCTCGAGCTTGCGCCTCCGCCGTGCACGATCCCGACAACGACGACGATCAGCAGCAGGGCGAGCAGAGGCGGGTACAGCCGGCGCACGTTGCGTGACCCTCTCTTCGGTCGGCCGGCTGCCGAGCGCGGGGTCCGTGACCGCCGCCAGCCGCCGGTGCGCCGACCGCTCCGGCTTTGCGAATGCGGTCGGTGTTGCCAGATCCGACCGCCGGCACGGCTGAGGAGGCGGGTGCCGGCCGGCGTCCCGTCCGAAGCCGTTGACTTGATCTCGCTCGGCTGAGCTACTCCCGGAACGTCGAATTGCGGGGCCGGGTCTTCGATCTCCGGGGCCGAGTCTTCGAATTCCGAGGGCGGGTCTTCAATCTCCGGGGCCGGGTCGATCTCCGGGGCCGGGTCTTCGATCTCCGGGGCTGGTTCCTCAATCTCCGGAGCCGGGGCGAGCGTGGCCTCCTCGGAAGCCGGGGCTTCGAGTTCCGGCTCTGGGGTCAGCATCGCTCCGGGGCCACCGCGGCGACCGCGCGGCGGCGGCTCCGGGGTCGACGCGGCAAGCGCGGCGAGCGTCTCCGCCAGCTCCTGAGGTGATCGTCCGGGCGCGACGGGGCCGCGGCGATCGCCGTCTCGTGCCATGGCCGAATGGTAGCCTCGGGGCAGCGTGAGAAGCGCTGCTGACAGGGTGCGGATGACGACGACTGTTGCGCTAGTCGCTGCACTTCTGCTGGCGGGTGCCGCGGTCGTCGGGTGCGGGTCCGACGGCCCCACGACCCACCCGGTGTCTTCGCTGGCGCCGGCGGTCCCGAGCCAGCAATGCGGCAAGCTCGCGGGACCGGGCGCGACGTTCTCGATCCTGTCCGACAAGATCGGCTGTGTCGAGGCGAGGCGGGTGTTCACCGACCTGTTTGCCGGACGGGGAACGCCCGAGAAGTCCCCCGGCACCGGACAGATCGATACGAACGTCGACGGCTGGCTCTGCGGGGGCGGCGCCGGCGGGTTCGGTTGCTCCAAGAATGGAGAGGCGATCAGCGCCGCCGCATGACCGTGGCCTGAACGCTCAGCCGTGGGCAGCCTGGCCGCGGACCGCCGCGGACGGTTCAGTACCAGTGAGGGTTGTGGTCCAGCTCGTGCTGGAGCGCCGCCGCGGGATCGCCGTACCGTTTGGAGATGTACTCCGCCATCGAGGCGATCTCCTGCTCGGCGGTCGGGTTGTCCGAGGGGCAGTCCCCGGGACCGTACTCGGGGTTGCAGTAGTTCACGGTCTGGAACTGAGCGAGACCAAAGGCCTTGTCCGGGGCGATGCCGAGATCGCCGCCGGGATCCTCGATCTGCTCGACCCCCAGCCAGTCCTGCAGCTGGGCCTCGTCCCACCCGTACTGCTTGGCGATCCGCTTGTAGATCGGCAGGTAGGACGCGATCGCAGGCCAGGGTCCGACCCCCGGGATCGCGCCGATGCCGATGATCGCGGCGCCCTGCGGCCCGCCGGTGAGCGCGACCAGGTGGACCTTGCCGTTGCCGACCGACGCCTGTTGGTCGCTCGTGCCCTGCGCCGGGACCGTCGCGCTCGTCGCGCAGCGCGCGTTCGGGCTCGCAAACTGGATCTGATCGGGCTGATCCGGAAAGCGCGCCAGGCCCCAGCGGGCAAGCTCGGTCTGGGTCACGGCCGGGGGGGCAGGAAGGCCCTGCACCTGGGCCAGCGCGCCGCATGCGTGCGCCGTGGACACGGCGTCGGGGGTCTTCACTCCCTGGCCGGCCGGGTTGTCCGCACCCGCCCCCCAGACACCTACGAGGTGCAGGTTCAACTGCTTACCAAGAGCGTCGAGGTGCGCCGCCAGGCTGTACTCGCACGCGTCTCCCGGGTCGAACTTCGTGTCGCTGGCCTCGAAGAAGCCGGCCTGCTCGCCGGCGGCGGGGCTTTTGTATTGGAGGGGGCCCGGCACGCCGCTTGGGGTGCAACTCGATGTGGTCTGGAGCTGGGAAACCGACGGGCTTGCCTGTGCGTACGGGTCCACGCTCGCGCGTGCCTGCGCCGTCGCCGCAGAGCCGGGGGAGATGCTCCCAGCGGGAAGGGCCTGATTGGCCCGTACGGTCACCAGCACGTCCGGTTCGGTGCCGAAGACCGGCTGGGGCGAGCAGGATCCGCTCTGAGAGCAGTACTCCACGGAGGTGACGGTCGCATCGTTTTTCGATGCCCACTGCCGCGCGGCCGTCTCCACCGGGCCGGTGTCGTAGGAGTCCCGTGGCTCCTGGACGCCGTTTACGTCGATCAGCTCGTTCCACTGGGTGTCGACGCTCTGCTCGGCCGCAAGCGCCGCCGAGTCAGCCGCAGTCTGGGCATCGGTCGCGTTCGAACTCGAGAACCCGAGCCAGAACACGGCCATCCCCGCGGCGAGCAGGCCGATGATCACCACGAGGAGCAGGGGCAAGACCTGGCCAGCCTCGTCGGAGGCGAACGACCTGAGGCTCCGGGTCCCTGTCCGGTAGTCACGTTCGTGTGTGAGCGCCATCCGCGAGCTCACGGCGCGATGAGGGATACCAGATTTCGATCCGGTGGCGCTACGATTCGGCCCTCGAGTCACCCGAACGCCTGGATAGTCCCGCGGGCACTCAGGGTAGGCAGAGGAGGCCTCGTTTAGGACAACCGGTTTGGGCTTAGCAACTTTCTGGCCGTCGGAGGTTTGTAGATCACACGTCGAGCTTGGGGAAGCCCACGCGTGCTCGAACCGGCCCGGGAGTCTTCTAGATGTGGGAGTCTTCTTAGGAGCAGGGAATGCTTAGATACCTGATTGTGTGTGCGGCCGGCGCACGGACGTACGCTGGTTGCGAGGAAGCGGCCGGCGTGCGGCGGGAGAAGCCATGGCGGTGATGCGGCGACAGATGAATCCGCGCCAGCGCCAGGGCCTGTTGCTGGTCGTGATCGCGGCCGCGGGGCTGATCGGCGTATTTGTGCTCGTGGCGAACTACGTCTCGGGCGTATCCAAGCAGGTCGGCCCCAAGGTGAACGTGCTCACCCTCATCCGGCCGCTGCAGGCCTACCAGCAGGTCACGGGCGGCGATCTGGGATACGTCGCGCTCCCCCAGAAATGGGTGCCCGGCACCGCGCTGCGCGACGCGAGTCAGGCCCTAGGCCAGATCAGCCAGGTGCCGCTTCCGACGGGAACCGAGCTCGAGCAGGGAATGCTCACCGGCCAGCCGACCCTGCAGCCCGGCGAGCGCGAGTTCGCGCTGCCCGTCGACCAGACCACCGGAGTGGCCAGCCAGGTTCAGGCGGGGAGCGTGGTGGACATCGTGTCGACGTTCGCCGGCAATGGGCAATCCCGGTCCGGCCAGAGCTCGGCACGCGTCGTCGTCTCGGATGTCACCGTGCTGCTGGCTGCTCAATCGAACACGAGCGGATCAGGTGGCGGCGTGGTGACGTTGGCGCTGACGCCGCAACAGGTGCAGGAGGTGGCCTATGCCGAGAGCTTTGCCCAGAAGACCTGGCTCTCGCTCGTCGCGCCAGGCACGACGGGCACCGAGCCGCAACTGCCCCCGTACCAACCGGGCCTATGATCCGGGCACTGCTCGCGATCAACGACCACCGCGTCGCGGATCACATCTCGGGCCTGGTGGCGGAGAGCGACGAGCTCGAGACAGCAGCCTGGCTGCGTGATCCGCAGGAGCTGAGAGGCGCGCTGCCCCGTTCCGACATCGACGCGATCGTCATGCACGATCGCCGCGGAGCGCTGCCGCTGCTCGAGATCGTGCGCGAGCTGACCGTCGCGCATCCAGACATCGGGCTCGTCCTGATCGTCAACGAGGACTCGCCGGAGGTGCTCCGCAGCGGCATGCAGGCGGGCGCCCGTGACGTGATCACAGCGCCGGTCGGGCTCGAGCAGCTCGAGATGAGCCTGCTCGCTGCCGCCTCCTGGACGCAGGCGCTCCGGCGGCGAGCGGGACGCGACAGCGCCGATCTGCTCGGCGTCGGGCGCGTCGTGACCGTGGTTGGGGCGAAGGGCGGTGTTGGCACCTCGACGGTCGCGGTTCACCTCGCGCTCGCGGCGCGAGAGATCGGTGCGGCGTCCGTGGCCCTCGTCGAGTACGACCTCCAGGGGGGCGATCTCCGCGCGTTTCTGGATCTCCCCTTCCGCCGCAGCGTGGCCGACCTGGCAACGGTCGCCGACGAGCTCACGACGCGTCACCTGCAGGAGGCGATGTACACCCATGCGAGCGGCATGCGCGTGCTGCTGGCCCCCCAGGAGGGAGAGCACGCCGAAGGGGTCACCGCGGCGGCGGCACGCAGCATCCTCACCGCGGTCCGCACGCGCGAGGACCTGACGATCGTGGACGCGGGCGCCGCGTTGAGCGAGTCGAGCGCGATCGCGGTCGAGATGGCCGACATGACTCTGGTCGTGACAACCCCCGACGTGGTGTCGCTCCGGGGTGTCGTACGACTTTGCTCGCTGTGGAACCGGCTGAAGGTCGAGCCCGCCGACGTCGCCGTGCTGCTCAACCGCACATCCCGCAGGCTCGAGGTGCAACCGGACCTGGCGCGGCGCGTGGTGCCGATACCGGTCCTGCAGACGACCGTACCGGCCGACTTCTTCGCTCTCGAGTCGGCGGTCAACACGGGCATCCCGGCGACCGCGGGCGCGAGCAAGGCGATGCTCGAGCCGATGGCGGCTGTGCTCGGCGAGGTCTCCGCGCTGCCGTCGGCGGCCAGCGAGGATCGCGCGCCTGAGCGCTCGAAGAGCATCGCCGCCCGGTTCGCGGGCGAGAGCGGCCAGGCCACGATCGAGACGACCGGTGTCCTCCCGATGCTGTTGCTCCTGCTGCTCGTCCTGTGGCAGATCGTCCTGGTCGGAATGACGTTCGTGTTCGCAGGCCACGCGGCGCGGGCGGGCGCGCGCGCGTTTGCGGTCGGCGATGCGGTCCAGCCGGCGGCGCTGAACTCGGTTCCGGGCAGCTGGCTCGACGGTGTCAAGGTGAAGCAGCAGACGCCGCAGGGGACCTCGGATCCTCAGGACATCGAGGGATCGGTCACGGTGACGATGTGCGTTCCGGTCCTGGTGCCGGGCCTCGGCTGTGTGCCGATCTCGACCACCGCGAACACCGTGCTCGAGGAGGCCGCGCTCGCCAACGAGCGGCCGGATCTCACGATTCTGTCCGGCGGGTCGGCGTTCGGGCCGGGCGCGCCGCCGAGGATCGCCCCGCATTTCGTCTCGGGGACGGTCGCGACGATCTTCGACCCACCGGGTGGGGGGCCGCCCCAGGCCACCGTCCCGACCGGGCTGCCTCCGGCAGTCCAGAACATGATCCAGGCCGCCAACGACATCCTCACGTATCCCTACTGCTACGGAGGCGGACACGACTCGCCGAACTATTGGCCGACGCAGGGAACCGACAACGATCCGACTCCGGGCGTCGACGATTGCACCCCCGGCCGGGTCGGCTACGACTGCTCGGGCGCGGTCGAGTGGGTGCTGCACACCGCCATCGGCTACGACAACGGCGGAGCAGGGTCCGCAGACATCGTGTTCCCCGACCCCAGCGGTCCTGGAAACGGTCCTGGAAAGTACGTCACGATCGAGTCGAACGGCGGTCACGTGCGGATGGAGATCGCGGGCCTCGATTTCGAGTCGATCGGCGCGGACGCGGGAATCGGCCCGACCTGGTACCCCGTGGGCCAAATGGGCATGCCCGACGGGCCTTACAAGACCTCCCACCCGCCGGGACTGTGATGCGGCGCTCCGGAGCAACCATCAACCTGGTGCTCGCCGTCGGCGTCGTACTGATCGTCGTGTCGGTGTTCGTGTTTCGTGGTGGAAGCTCCGCCAGTCAAACCCCGTCGTCGCCGCAATCCGTGGCCGGCGCGTTCGCCGGCGCGTACGTTCGCTACCTCGACGGCCGGATCCCGCTGAGCCAGCTACCGGACGCCGATGCCGGCGTTCTGCGGACGGCGAATGGGATCGTCGTCCCGCCCCGGTTGCGCGCCGGGCAGCTGACGCTCGAGGCGCTGAGGACGACCCCTGTATCGGCATCCAGGGCGACCGCCGTGTTCGCCGCTCGTGACGGGCGGAGATCCCTCCCGACGGCCATCAGCCTGTCCCGGCGCGCCGGCACATGGGAGGTGGTCGGCATCGTGCCGCCCGACTTCTCGGAGCTCGACGCGCGGCCGAAGATCCCGCCGGCTCCCTCCGCGGCGCAGACCGCCGCCTCGAGCTTCGCGCTCGCCTACGTCGACTACCGCGAAGGAGTCCGCCACAGTCCCCCGGTAGGCCAGCCGCTGATCGCCGGCCAGATCGCCCGCGGTCAGGATCCGCTCGCGCACATCGCCCCGACTCACACGGCGCCACAGCTCGACAAATTGCAGCTGGGTCCGGTCACGAACGGGATGGTCTCGGCGACCGCGCGGCTGAGCGATCGCGGCTCGAGCATCACCGTCCTGTTCACCCTGCAGAAAGGGGGCGGGTCGTGGACGGCCTCGCAGTTCATCGTGTCGGGTTGATGATCACGCGCCTGCGCTCGCAGTCCGGCCAATCGCTCGTCGAGATGGGCGGGACGCTCGCCTGGCTGCTGATCGCGGCGCTGTTCGCTTGGCAGCTCGCGCTCGCCGGATGGACGGCCGTGTCGGCCGCCAACACGGCCCGCACGGTGGCTCGCCTATACAGCCGTGAGCAGGACGAGGGCCACGCAAAGCAGGAGGGTTACAGCTCACTGAGCAGCGACGGGCTGGGGACCAGTTCGAACGTGGACTTCAACGGCAGCACGTGGACCGTGACCGCGTATATCCCGATCGTCTTCCCGGGGATCGCCGGCCTTCCTATCCACGAGACGGCGACCATCCCGACGACCGGCTGATGAGCCTCCGCGACCGCATCGCCAACGAGCGCGAGCAGAGCGCCAAGGCCTCGCTCGACGGCACCGACTACTACCGCCGCCGCCTGCTCGAGGAGGTCAACCTCGCCGAACTGGCGCAGCTCACCGACGCGCAGCGCCGCGTCCGGCTCGAGCGGATCGTCGGGCGCATGGTCACCCGCGAAGGCCCGGTGATGACCACCTCGCAGCGGACCGCGCTGATCCGCCGCGTGATCGACGAGGCGATCGGCCTCGGGGTGCTCGAGCCGCTGCTCGCGGATCCGTCGGTCACCGAGATCATGGTCAACGGGCCCGGCGACGTGTGGGTCGAGCGCGACGGGCGGATCGAGCCCGCCGATGTCCGCTTCACGAACGAGGCGCAGCTGTACCAGACGATCGACCGGATCGTCTCTCAGGTCAACCGGCGCGTCGACGAGTCGAGCCCGATGGTCGACGCGCGCCTGCCGACCGGCGAGCGCGTCAACGTGATCATCCCGCCGCTGTCGCTGGCCGGTCCCGTGCTCACGATCCGCCGCTTCCCGCGCCGGTTCAACCTCTCGCAACTGGTCGACATGGGCACGCTCGATGAGCCGACGCGCCGGCTGTTGGCGGCGTTCGTGCGCGCTCGTCTCAACATCGTCATCTCGGGCGGCACCGGCGCCGGCAAGACCACCCTGCTCAACGCGTTGTCGGCGGCGATCCTCGAGCGCGAGCGGATCGTCACGATCGAGGAGGCCGCCGAGCTCCAGCTCCAGCAGCCGCACGTGATCCCGCTCGAGGCCCGGCCCGCGAATGTCGAGGGCAAGGGCGAGGTGACGATCCGCGACCTGGTTCGCAACAGCCTCCGCATGCGTCCCGATCGGATCATCGTCGGCGAGGTCCGAGGCGTCGAGACGCTCGACATGCTTCAGGCCCTCAACACCGGCCACGAGGGTTCGCTCGTCACCGTCCATGCCAACACCGCGGACGATGCTCTCTACCGGCTCGAGACGCTGGCGACGATGAGCGACCTGCACATCCCCCACGCCGCCCTGCGCGAGTACATCAACTCGGCGATCCACGTGATCGTGCAGATCGACCGCGGCGCCGACGGCGTGAGGCGCGTGAGCGAGGTGGCCGTCGTCGCGTCGAAGCGCGGCGAGCCGTTCCGGCTTCAGACCGCGATGCGGTTCGAGACCGAGCCGATCGGCCCCGAGCGTGAGGTCACCGGCATCCGCCACCACTTCGAGTTGCCGGAGCGCATCGCGAGCCACCTGGTTCTGGCCGGGATCGACGTGCCGCCGGCGTTCAAGCTGGCGGTGGGCGAGTCCGCGCCGACGCGGAACGTGGCATGACACCGCCGGCTGCGATCAGCGGCGTCGCAGCCCCGATCCTGCTGTTCGTGCTCGCCGCGGCGGTTGGGCTGTACGGCTTCTGGCTGCTCGTATCGAGTTCGGCCCGGCGAAGCGCGCTGATCGAGCGCGGCGGTGTCGAGCTCCGCCGCGGGCCCCGGTTCGACCAGCGCCTGAACGTGAGGCTGATCCGTACGCAGCGGGGCACCGACCTGGCGGCGAGGCTTCACTCGGCGGGCGTCGAGTGGACCGCGGGCCAGTTCCTGCTGAGCGTCGCCGGAGCGGGGTTCGCCGCGTTCGTGTTCGTCGGTCTGCTGTTCCCGGCGCTCCTCGCGTTCGTCGCCGGCGTGGCGGCGATCTGGGGCTGCTTCGCGTGGCTGAACTACAAGCTCGAGAAGAGAAACGAGGAGTTCATCAACCAGTTGCCCGAGGTCGCGCGGCTGCTCTCGAACGGCGCCTCGGCGGGACTGTCGATCCCGGCGGCGATCGAGCTTGCGGTCAGGGAGATCGAATCTCCGGCGAAGGACGAGCTGCAGGCGGTGGTGGACGAGCTCACGTTAGGCCGCTCGCTCGACGACTCGCTCGCCGACCTGCAGCGGCGGCTGCCGTCGCGCGAGGTGTCGGTCCTGATGACGACGCTGATCATCCAGCAGCGAACGGGGGGCGACGCGGTCAAGGCCCTGCACGAGCTCTCGAGCACGCTCGACACCCGCCGCGACACGCTGCGCGAGGTGCGGACCCTGATGGCGGGGGCGATGTTCACGTCCTACATCGTCCCGGTCCTCGGGATCGCGACGCTGCTGCTGCTCAACGCGATCAACTCGCACACGCTGCAGCGGCTGACCAGCAGCCCGATCGGGATTGCGGCGCTCATCTTTTCGGGAGTGCTCTACACGTGTGGGTCGGTCGCGATCCGCCGGATCACGAGGATCGAGCTGTGATCGATCCTGCGCTGAGCGGGCTTGCGGCCGCTTGCTGCGTCGGGCTCGGGGTCCGCGGCGTCGTCCTGATGCGCTCCCCGTCGGCGGTCGAGCGTCGAGAGCTGACGGCGGAGCTCACCGAGCGGCGCACCAGGCGTGGCCCGACACGTGTGCTGATCGACGCTCTCGGAGCCAGACTGGGGCCCGTTCTGCTGCGGCGTCTGAGCGAGAGTCAGCAGGCGTCGGTTGCCCGCCGGCTGGATCTGGCCGGTCGTCCCGGAGGGATGAACCTCGAGCGCTACGCGGAGGTCAAGGCGGCCGTGCTCGCGCTCGGCGTGGCGCTTGCCGTGCTGTTCGGCCTGACCGGCGCGATCGTGTTCAGCCCGCTGATGCTGATCGTGTCGTGGCTGCTCGTCGACATGTGGCTGTCGCGGACCGGTCGCCACCGCCAGGAGCGCTTGGAGCGCGACCTGCCGGACTTCGTCGACATCCTCTCGATCACCGTACGCGCCGGCACCGGCTATCGGGCGGCACTGCGCCGGGTCGCGGCCTCGCTCACCGGCCCGGCGAACGAGGAGGTTCTCCAGACGCTCCGCCAGATGGACCTCGGCGCGACGAGGCGGGAGGCGTTCGAGGACCTGCGTGCGCGGAACAACAGCCCCACGCTCGACAGCTTCGTGGCCGCGCAGTTGCAGGCGGAGGAGCTGGGCGTGCCGCTCGCCGACGCGCTGGCCAGCATCGCCGAGGACACGCGCCGGGCCGCCGCCCAGACCGCTCGCCGACGCGCTCAGCGGGCTTCGCCGCGGATCGCGCTGATCGGCGCCACGATCCTGCTTCCGGCGACGATGATCCTGATCGTCGCCGGCATGTTCGTTGGCTCGGGCGTCAACTTCTCCCATCTCCTTGGCTGATCGCGCGGACATTGGCAACGAGTGGATCGGGCGCCTCGTCCGGGTCCTGCTCGTGTTCCGCACGCTGGTCCTGCTCGTGACGCTGTTCTCGCTTCATTCGGCGCAGCGAACACCCGTGGTCGGGTTGGCGGTGATCGTGGCGGCGGTGATCAGCTACGTGCCGCTGCGACACTGGCAGCGGATCGCGTCCTCGCTCGCCCACCATCCCACCTATCTGGCGCTCGAGGTGCTACTCGCGACGCTCATCCTGGCGGCGGCGGGCGCACGCAGCCCGTTCTTCTACTTCACGCTCGGCACCGCGGTGCTCGCCGGCATCATCTACGGACGCCGCGGGGCGATCCCGTTCTCGGTGCTGCTCATGGCCGCGTACGAGTTCGTCGCGATCGAGGGCTTCCCCACCCTGCATCCGGTCCACGATGTCCAGACGCTGGTTTTCATTCCGCTTCTATATCCGGCCGCGGTTGCGGCAGGAGTCGCGGCGCGAGAGATGGTCGAGCGCGGAGTGCATACGGAGTCGCTGCTGCGCGAGCGAACCGAGACGCTGGCCTCCGAGCGTGAGCGGCTGCGAGTCGCCCGTGAGCTGCACGATTCCCTGGCGAAGACGGTCGAAGGACTCGCGATGACGGCGTCGGTGCTACCGGCGCGCTGCGAACGAGACCCGGCGGGCGCGGCGTCGCTGGCCCGGCAGCTGGTCGGTGACGCGCAGCAGGCGGCGCTCGAGGCGCGGGCGCTGATGACCGATTTGCGTCCGGCCGAGGACGTCTCGCTGGCGGACGCAGTTCAGCGCCAGGCTGAGAGCCTGTCCGGGCGGCTCGGGATCGAGGTCGCGGTGTCGTGCAACCTCTCCGGTGAGACACCGACCGCTGCCCAGCACGAGCTGCTGCGGATTCTCGGCGAGGCCGTCATCAACGCCGGACGTCACGGTGGTGCGAAGCGCGTCGTCGTGGCCCTCGAGACCTCCGGGCCCGCGGTGCGGATGTCAGTAACCGATGACGGATGCGGACTGTCCGGGCCGGTCGATCTGGCGAGCCTCAAGGCCGATGGCCACTTCGGCCTTGCCGGGATGCAGGAGCGTGCCGCGAACATGGGCGGGACGCTCAGCGTCGGCGCGGCACGGGAAGGCGGGACGGCCGTTGTGCTGCGTGTCCCCGCGGCCGGCGAGCAGGACGATCCCGAGACCGACTCGTTGATCGGCGCGGGGTCATCCGGTGGGCTGCTCGCTCGTGCCCGTCGGCCCCTGTCTGCGAAGATCAGAACATGATCCGGGTCCTGATCGTCGACGACAATCCCGTGATCCGGCGCGGCGTCGCGGCACTCCTGGGCGAGGCCGATGACATCGCGATCGTCGGCGAGGCCGGCGACGGGCGGGAGGCGATTCGGTTGGCGTCCGACGGGCGACCCGACGTCGTGCTGCTCGACGTGCGGATGCCGATCATGGACGGTGTCGAGGCTGCCGGCCCGCTGGCCGAGCATGCCCGCGTGATGATGCTCACCTACACCGACGAGCAGGACCGTGTGGTGGCGGCGATCCGCGCCGGCGCATCGGGCTATCTGGTCCACGGACAGTTCGACGCGGACGAGCTCGTCGCACGCATACGCCAGCTCGCCGCTGGTGAGACCGTCCTGTCCCCGGCAATCGTCGGGACGGTGTTCGAGGCACTCCGCCGGCCCCCCGGCTCGCCCGACGAGGCCGATGGCCCGGCCTCGCTCACCGCGCGCGAGCGGGAGATCATGCATCTGATCTCCCAGGGATTGACCAATGGGCAGATCGCCGAGCGGTTCGTGCTGAGCGAGAAGACGGTCAAGAATCACGTCAACCGGATCTACTCGAAGCTGGGGGCCACGAACCGGGCCCAGGCCACGGCCCTCTGGCTCGGGACGGCCCCACGGGGCCTGGACTGAGCCATCGTCCCGCGGTTGGCGGCCCGGAGTCGGGTGGCCCGGGCGCGAAGGACCAACAGGCCCGGTCTAGGGCCCTAGGGCCCGGCCCAACTTGGGCCTCTCGTGCCGCCGCAGATGAGCCCTGAAGCTCTCGCGCGGCCGCTTGCCCAGACCTAGTGTTCCGTGAGTCAACGGCAACCGCGGGAACACCCAAGGAGACCAGTCAAATGTCAGAGTTCATTCTTCGCAAGACCACCGCCGCACAGGTGGCACTGTTCTCGGCCTCGAACATGCTGGCGAGCTACGCCCACCAGGCCGCCGAGCGCTTCCGGCGCGAGCAGACCGGGCAGGATCTGGTCGAGTACGGCGGCGTGCTCGCGATCATCGCGCTCCTCATCGGAGCGCTGTACGCGACCGGCTTCTGGAACACCGTCCAGCAGGACATCACGGGCACCGTCAGCAACATCCTCAGCGGCAAGGGCACCGCGCCGACGAAGTAGCACGGGGCACGTTCACTGCGGGCCACCACACACTCAGCCGAAAGACCAGGAGGCGCGGATCCATTCCGCGCCTCCTTTCGCGTCGTGGGCCGACCTTCAGGGACTGGACGGCTGGGGCGCGACCGGCACGCCCTTGATCGACGCGGCGGCGCCGGGGAGCATCACGTTCACGCTCGAGGTGCCGGACGGGGGCGCGGGGAAGTACAGCCATAGGGGATAGGTGACCGACTTCAGCATGGTGGGGCTGGTTCCGGCGGTCATCACGTAGTTCTTGCTGTCACGGACCGGGATGTAGTCGGTGCCGGTGGTGGGATCGGCCACGTAGACGCCGCTGGCGTCGCGGCTGGCGCCCCCGGTCTCGCGCGAGGTTTGCGGGGGCACGGTGGGCGAGCCGCCCCAGTCGAACTCGCCGTCGCAGCCGGTGCCGCTCTGGCTATTGAAGCCCGTGCACGTGGCGGTCATCTCGAGCACGGCGAGCGCCCCGTCGCGGAAGAAGCGGTCAACGGTGACCTGGTACGTGGAGCTCGAGGTCGGGTTCTCGTCGAACGTGTAGCTCGTGGTCAGGCCGCTCGAGCCGGAGCTCTGGGGTGCGCCGGATGCGGAGGGTGGCGGCGTCGGCGGCGCCGGGGCCTTGACCGAGTAGACGATCGTCACGCGACGGTTGAGCGCCCGTCCGGCCGGGTTATCGGATCCGTCCTGGTTCTTATTGGGCGCGACCGGATCGGCCGAGCCCTTGCCGGCGGCGTTGTAGCTCACGCCGGGCGTGAGCGGTTTGAGCGCCGCCACGACCGACGCCGCTCGCGACTGGGAGAGCGGGATGTTGACGGCGTCGGTGCCGATCGAGTCGGTGTAGCCGGTCACCGCCACCGGGCCGACCGCCTGGCTCTTGATGCTCTGGGCGACTGATTGGAGGATCGAGTGGGCGCGCGGGGTGAGGTTCGATTTGTCGAAGTGGAAGAGCACGTCGGCGTGCAGCGAGATCTGCGCGCGCGTGGCCGACTGGCTGTTGCTGCCACTGGGGTTGCCGGCGGTCGTGACCAGGTTCAGTACCGGGAGGGTGAGCCCTGCGGTGCTCGTGCTGTCGAGTGGCTGCGCGAACGGCGCCGGCACCGCCGGCTGCACGCCCGCGCCGACCTGCGCGGCGGTGGGCGCGGGACCCGTGCCGATCGGCACCCCGGTCATCAGCGGACCGCCGTTGGGAAACAGGACATCGAGCGCGCGGACGGATGCCGGCGGGGCGGGAAACTTGACCCACGCCAGTCCCGCCGGCCCCGAGGTCGACACCGAGGGCAGCTGCGAGGTGGCGGACCGCCCTTGCGAGTCCGTCACCGCCCAATACTCCTTCTGCCCCGCCGGATCGATCAGGGTCACGCCATCCGCGGTCAGCGACGATGACAGCGCCGGGGCGAAATCCGACCCACCGCAGGTGCTCCCGATGCCCGAGTGCTCGCACGTGAAGCTGAAATCGAGCACCACGAACGGCCCCTGCCGGCGCAGGTCGTAGATCGTGATCCGCATCTGGTCGGGGCCGGACCCGCCATCGCCGGAATCCACGACCGCGTTCGCGGTGACCAGGCCCTTGGCCTTGGTCGGCGATCCCCCCGAAGTCGTCGTCGTGGTCCGAGGCTGGGTCGTCGTCGTGGTCTTCTTCTTCGACGACCCGCCGCAGCCGCTCAGTCCGCCGAGCGCCACCAAACTGACCGCGAGCATGACCAGCGCTGCGTGCGAGCCTCGAGGACGGAGCTCTCCCATCGCTTTAGCGAAGCATATCGCCGCCTGCGCGCGCGTCGGTCTGGGGCCGCCGCCGCTCCGGACCGGGGGCCCAGGCCTGATTTGGGCCCTTTGGCCCCTCGATCTTGGGTCCTGCGGCTCTGGCGGACCGGCCGGAGCGGGCCTAGTCTGCCGGTCTGGAGCGACCAGTCTTCAAGGAGACGAACATGTCAGACGTCGTGTTGCGCACAGTTACCAGGAGCCAAGTCGCCCTGCATTCCGCTCGGCATCGCTTGGGCGTCCTCGCGCGGGGCGTCGTCCGGAGGCTGGGCGAGGAGCGGGGGCAGGATCTGATCGAGTACGCCGGCGTGCTAGCGATCATCGCGCTGATCATCGGCGCCATCTTCGCGACCGGCTTCTGGAACACCGTCAGAGACGCGATCACCAATACGATCAACAGCATCCTCAACGGACACGGCAGCACTACCAGTAAGTGACCTCGCCTTACCCGTAGGCGACGGGGCGCTCTCGGGTAGATCAGGGACCGCGTCAGGGGCTGCCTCGGGGATTGCCGAACCGGGTCGTGCCGAGTGGCTGCGCTCGGTGCTCCAGTCGCGGGGCTCGGCGATCGTCGTCGCCGCGTTCCTCGCCGGCCTGGCGATCGCGCTACTGCGGCTGCTGGCGTTCCTGATCGATCAGGACACCTGGCTGGCGCTGGTGGCCGGCCGGCAGATTGCCGACAGCGGCATCCCTCACCATGCTCTGACGATCGCCCCGGGAAGCCGCGTCTGGATCGATCAGTCGTGGCTCTCGCAGCTGTGGATGTACTGGCTGTATCGCCTCGGCGGCATCGCGCTCGTCGGCGCGATGAACGTGGTCCTGGTGGTTTCCGCGTTCGCCGGTGCGGCCTGGGCAGCAGTGCGTTTGGGCGCGAGCGCCAGGGGGATCGCTCGGCTGCTCCCGCTCGCCGTCTCAAACGTCCTCGTCGCCGTGACGGTCCGAACGCAGCCGTACGCCTATCCGCTGTTCGTCGCCACCATGTACCTGCTGGCGAGCGACAGCCGCGCGCCGTCGCGGAGGGTCTACCTGTGCCTGCCGTTGCTGATCCTGTGGGCGAACGTGCACGGCTCAGCGACCCTTGGTGCGGGCATGGTGATCCTGCGGGGGCTCGTAATGGCTTGGGAACGGCGAGCCGAGTTGATGCGCTACCCGAGGGCGTCGGTCAGGCCGGCGCTGCTCGTGCTCGCGCCCGTGCCGGCGATCTTCGTCAGCCCGTACGGAACGGGCCTCGTCTCGTATTACCGCTCGACCCTGTTCAACTCGGGCTTTCGGAAGCTCGTGACCGAATGGCTGCCGGTCACGAGCGCCCGCGGCTGGGCTGTGGTGTTCTTCCTCGTCGCGGCGATCGTCGTGTGGTCGCTGTGGCGTTATCCGGACCGGACGACGCTGTGGGAGCGTTGCGTGATCGTTCTGCTGGCGACCGGCGCGTTCATAGCCATTCGCAACCTCGTCTGGTTCGGGCTCGCGGCGGCGATGATCCTCCCCGTGGCGCTGGCGCCGCAGTTCGAGGAGCGCCGGCGCACTGCGCGCTCTCGCCCGCTTCTGAACGGGCCCCTCGCGCTCGCCGCGGCGCTCGGTCTCGTCGCCGTCCTGGCCTTCACGTTCACGCGGCCCACGTCTGCGCTCGAGCGCTCATATCCGAATCGCGTCGCCACCGTCGTGCGAGCCGCGACCGTCGGGCATCCGGGCGTCCGCGTGCTCGCCGACGTGAAGTTCGCCGACTGGCTGCTCTGGCGTCAGCCCGCGCTGCGGGGACGTGTGGCGTACGACGCCAGCTTTGAGCTGCTGAGCACCCGCCAGCTGACGAGGATCGTGGGATTCAAGACCCAGAGCGGGCCAGACTGGCAGGGCTTGGCCGACGGCTACCGCCTGTTGGTGCTCGACTCGCTTGCCTCGTCGCGGCTCGCGCGCTACTTCGAGCGAGCGCCCGGAGCAAGAACTCTGTTCGCCGGCGACGGCGTGACAGTCGTTCTTCGATCCGCTTCGTAGCTCAGCCGTCGTTGTGGCGGCTGATCGTGCGGTCGGCCCTCCAGGTCCCGCCTTCTTTGACCAGGCCGTCTGTCTCGGTGAACTTCTTGCCGTTGTCGGTCGCGGTGTAGGTGACCGTGGCGTTGTTCCCCTTGACGGACAGCGAGCTGATCTTGGGCGCCTGGCCGCCGAAGGCCTGGGCGAGCTGGGCCTTGGTCACGCCGGCGGTGTTGATCAGCGCCTGGAACGCGCCGGCGCAGTCCGAAGCCGTCAGACCCGCCTTCTTGGCGCCAGAGACGATCGTCGATTGCTGGCGCTTTGAGAGCCACCCACACGCACCGGAGTAATTGCCCTGTGCCATGTCCGACTGCATTGCGACGAACATGTGCGAGATCTGCTGGCGGTTGGACGAGCTCGACGAACTGCCCGAGCCGCCGCAAGCGGCGAGCCCGAGGCAGAGCAGGCAGACGGCGACGAAGCAGACTGCGGCGCGCATCCCGGCGGTCATGATCTCAGGGTAGCCGTGAGTGCGCGCCGGACCGGTCATTGCTTCAGGCGCAGCGAATCGATCACGGCGTCCGCGTCGATGTCGCCGCCGAGCTTGGGCGCGTTGGCCACCACCACGTCGAGCAGGTGGCCGGGTTTGATCAGGACCATCAGCCACTTGCGGTGAAATGTGGTCGGGGTGGGATTGGACGGCGAATCGGGCGCCACGTAGCTTTCGGTGACGATCCGGGCGGCGCGCGCGCCGGGCACGGAGGCATTGGCGGCGTTGATCTGCACGTTCGACACCGACGTGTTGGTGCGGTCGGCCTCGGCGAGGTTGTTGACCACCTGGTCGAGCGAGAAGGTCAGATGAGGGTTCTCGAGCAGGAGGATCTCGGACTGCGCCCGCGCCGCCAGATTGCCGCCCTTGGTCACCTCGATGACCGTGGACCCCGCCGGCTGATCCTCGACGGTTCCCCGCTTGGGCACGAAGTTCGTGGGAATGGCGACGACGTAGCCGCTCCCGTGGTAGGCGACGTAGCCGGCCGGGGCGTGGAACGAGCCCGCGAACGGCGAGCTCGAGCCGCCGCCACAACCGGTGAGGAGGACGGCGGCCGCGGCCACCGGGCCGGCCAACTGTGCCCGGGCCGGCCGCCGGCGGCGAGTCATTCGTCGCCGGCGGCCGGGACTGTGGGGGCGCAAGCTCAGCATGCCTGGCCGGCCGTCCAGGTGGTTGAGGTCCAGGGGCCACCGTTCTGGCGGACGCGGGGCGGGTCATAGCAGGCGGACGAGCTGCCGTCGCTGAGCTCGGCGCCGCCGCCGCCGCCGACGTTGACTTCGCCGCCGTAGGTCGAGCTGGACTTCGACAGGTGGTAGCTCTGGGTGTATTCCGTGCCGTGGGCGTTCATGTCGGTGATCAGGACGGGGATTTCGGACGTGTTGCCTTCCAGGACCTGTTCGAGTGCGGACTGGGCAGCCGGGTCATCGCTCAGGTCAAGTGTTCCCACGAACTTGGAACCCGCACCCTCGCCGCCCGCCGCCTCGTGGCTCACGCTGAGCAGCGGCTCGGACGTGCCACCCTGGCCGCCCTTCCCCTGGCCCTCGCCCTCGGGGCTGGTGCCGCCGTGAGCCGAGCCCTCGGGCGCCTGCCCGCCGTCTCCGGTGGCCTCCCAGACGCCGTCGCCCGACGCCGTGACCTCGAGCTCCGTGGGCGTGAAGTCGGGACCGAAGGTGACTGTCGCCTCGCCGTCCAGTGAGCCGATGCCGCTCGCGTGAGGCCCGAACAGCGCATCGCCCAGGCTGCCGTCGCCGTCGACGGACAGGGCGATGGTTCCCTGCCAATCGCCCTTCTGCGCGCCCGAGTTGACGCGCTCGAGGCCGGCCTGGGCGCTGACCGATGCCTTGATGTCGGCGCCGAGCGAGCCGATGTTCGCCCCGGCGCCCGCGCTCGCGGTGCCCTGCGCGCCGCCGCCGACGGCGGTCGCGGTCAGATAGCGGCCGTCGATCGAGTGCTGGGTCGGGGCGCCGTGCTCGCCCGTCACGTCGTCGAACAGCCCCGCGATGAAGTGGCCGGCGAACGGGACCGATGAATTGAGCCCGTCGTTGACGGCCAGGCCGAGGCTGTTGCCGCTGGAGATCTGCTTCCAGTACTTGTTCGCGGTGGCCCAACTCGGGAACGTCCAGGTGGTCGAGCCGTTGACGTAAACGCCGCCGCCGGCCTGCGCCTGGGCCTCCGCGCCGCCCAGTGGCCCGAGCTCGACCTCGGCGCCGACGCGCGCCGAGACCCCGAGCGTGCCGGTGTTCACGAGCGAGATCTGCGCCTTGCCGTTGCTGAGGTGGGTGAGCGTGACCGTGTAGGAGTGGCCGCCGTCGACGATGATGACTCGGCCGTCGTACCCGACCGTCTTGGTGCTCACGCTCACCGGATAGGCCGGCGCGGCCGCGCACGGCCCGATCCGGAGGATCTTGTCGACCGCGCACACGACCGCCTGCGACACCTGGCCCGCGATGCCGAGCCAGAACACCATCGCGAACAGGGCGGCGATGAGGGCGAGCAGCCCGCCCCACTCGATGACGTCCTGGCCACTCTCGTCTCGCCAATGCCTGGCTTTCTGCCGTCCCGTCGACACTCCGCCAGTAAAAGGCGCATTGCCGCCGAGCGAAAGAGCCTGCGGGCCTGATCTGATCGGTCGGCAGGGCCCAACTGCCTTGGGCCCATCGGGCCGGGCGCGAGGGGCGGCCCACCGGCGCCCCCGGGGTGACAGACTGTGGGGCGGTGTGCCGGCAGCGGTGACCGTCATTGGGCTGGGTTGCGAGCTCGATCGCCTGTTCTCGGGGCAACCTCCCGCGGTGCCGATCCCCGGGCCACCGGGGCGCGAGGACATGCGCGACCTGTTCGACGCGATCGGGGGGCCGATCCGGGGCGGCATGTCGGAGATCGTGATCGTGGGCGACTGGCTCCCGCCCGAGACGCTCGAGCGACTGCGCACGATCCGCTCGCTGCTCCAGACCGATCGGGTGGCCATCTACGTCACCGATCTGCCGCCGCTGGCCGCGAGCGTGCTGGCCGCGCTCACAGCGGCGTTGGCGCCGCTCGCGGTGTCGGCGGGTGCGCTGGCGGGTGCGATCGATCAGATCGCTGACGAGCTGCTGGTACTCGCCTGGGCGGGCAGCGTGGCCGGGCTGCGCCACCCGGGCGTCTCGTTGCTCCACCACGCGCGCTCGGCCCTTCCCTGGAGCTCGTTCGCGATTGGCCTGCAGCCGGAGTCGTTCGTCCAGCCGACCTCGGCCGGTGCCGACGAGCTGCCGCTGTCGCCTCCTGAGCTGCCCATCGAGCTGCTCGTGGCGCCCGAGGAGGACGCCGATCTGGACTGGATCGTCGACGTCGTGGCGCCTGCGCTGGGTGGGGTCGGGATCCGCGAGATCCCGCCGACCCTCCACGGCGCCGAGTGGTGGGGCACGACGAGGCTGGCCGAGATGGTGGGGGTCCCCACCAGCATCGAGGCTCTGGCCGCGGTGACGCTGCCCCGCTCGGTGGCACCCTGCCCGTGGTGCGGAGAGCCGATCGCCGCAGCCCCGTGTCCATTCTGCGGCGACGCCGGCGCCGACTCGAATTCGGCCCGGATGCAGCGCTCGCAGCAGGTTGCCGCTGGTACTCTCGCCTCAGCGGCTAAGGAGGACGACGGTGGAGAGTAGACCAGCGGGGCAGATCGAAGAGCAGGGTCGGGACGTAGAGCAGGCGAGGACGCCCGCCACCGATGTGCCGCCGATGTCCGAAGCCCCGCCCCCGTCTGGACAGGCGGCCGATCACGAACCGGCGAGCGAGGCCGCCGTCCCCGAGGAGCAGGTCATGCGCAGCGCGGCGCCGCGCGCCACGATGTCGCGCGAGGACGTGTACGTGCGTCCGATGCGCGCCGGCAAGCCGGTCTCCACCGGTCCGGTGGCGCGGATGGCGACCTGGCTCAAGTACACGCTGAGCTCCGAGCTCCAGCGCCGCGAGTGGGACGTCGACGAGCAGCTCGTGCACGTGCCGCCGATGACCCGGCCGAATACCGTGGCCGTGATCTCGCCCAAGGGCGGCGTCGGCAAGACCACGATCTCGTTCGTGCTCGGCAACCTGCTGGCCTCCGGGCTGCGGATGCGCGTGGTGGCGCTGGACGCCAACCCCGACTTCGGCACACTGGCCTCCCTGGCCCCCGATGAGTTCCGCTCCAAGCGCTCGCTGGCCGATCTGCTGGCCGACTCCACCCAGATCGACTCGCCGGCCGAGCTGCACCCGTACGTGGCGCGCCTGCCCACGGGCCTGCATCTGCTGGGAGCGCCGGCGCACGCCGAGGTCATGGCGCAGATGACCCCCGGGCTGTACAGCCGCCTGCTGGACTTCCTCGAGCGCTTCTACGAGGTCGTGATCCTGGACCTCGGCACCGGGATCACCGACCCGCTGGCCCAGTTCGCGGTAGACCGGGCCGATCAGACGGTCGTGATCACCACGCCGGAATGGGTGACGGCGGCCGGGGTGCTGGGCGCCCTTCGCTACCTGCAACTCGAGCGCGGGACGCTGGTCTTGAATCAGGCCCCGGTGGGGCGACACGCGGGCAACCGCGAGGTGATCGAGGCCAACTTCCGCCGGCACGCGGTCGAGACCAGCGCGACGATCCCCTACGACGATCGCCTGCGGGTGATGCTCGACACCGGCACCTACTCGCTGAGCGACCTCAAGCTCTCGACGCGGGTCCCGGTCAAGGAGCTAGGCGCCGCGATCGCCTTCAACTTCGTCTGACCCGGGGGTCCCCACGCCCGCCGAGAGGAAAGCGTCGGCTTGGCCTGCGAGCGTCTCGACCACCGAGCGGGCACGGAAGCAGGCGCGCATGCGCCCCGGCGGGACATCGCGATCGACGCGGACCACGGCGCCGTGCTTGTCCAGCCAGATGAGATCGAGCGCAAAGCGCATGCCGAAGGTGTGGACGGAGACGGTGCGGATGCGGAGCCCGTGGTCGGGTGGCAGCGAATCGAGGCGGGAGAGGCCGCGCCGGCGCGCCTTGCCGGTGCTTGCCTCGACGAGCGTCACGTCGCCGGCCAGGGTGCGGCGGGGAAGGCCCGCGAACCTTTCGGTGTGATCGGTGCTCGGCATGGCGCGGCAGGCTACTGGTATGCGCACTAAGGCCCGGGTGTCGCGACGCTCCGTGATGGTGGGCGCGCTGGCGGTCGCGCTGGCGGTCGTGGTCGCCGTGGTGCAGAGCTCGGTGGCCGCGGCGGTGCTCCGCGGCCTGATGGTGCTGGCGCTCGTGCCCTGCGCGGCGATCGATATCGACCGGCGGATCATCCCCAACCGGATTACCGGGCCGGCCTCGCTGGTCGCGCTCGCGGCCGGACTGGCGCTCGATCCCGGTGGCGAGCTCGCGCGGGTCCTGTGGGCGCTGGGCGCCGGCGGGTTCCTGCTCGTGGCGGCGCTGCTGCGGCCGGGCGGGATGGGCATGGGGGACGTCAAGCTGACCGGCATGATGGGCCTGTTTCTGGGCCGGCCGGTGGTGGTGGCACTGTTCGCGGCGCTGATCGCCAGCGTGCTGACCGGGGTGGCCCTGGCCACCCGCCGCGGGGTGTACGCGGCGCGCAAGACCGCGTTGCCGTTCGGGCCATATCTCGCCTTCGGTGGCGTGCTGGCCGCGCTGGTGGGCGACGCGATCATCCGCGCATATCTGCGCCTGCACGGCTGAGCCATGTGGTTCCCCTGTGCCTGCTGCGGCTTCCGGACGTTGCCTGGGCCGTCACCCAGCGATGAGATCTGCCCGGTCTGCTTCTGGCAGGACGACTTCGTCGACAATCAGGACACGGACGTGCTCGGGCCCAACCGGGTTCCTCTGTCGGTGGCGCGGGCGAACTTCGCGCGGTTTGGGGCGAGCGAGGAGAGGTTGCTTGGGTATGTGCGCCCGCCGGAGCCGTCCGAGGGTCCGCCCGAGCCGTGGACCGAAACGCCCCGGGTGCCGTGAGCGCTGCTTCCCCGCGCCCCGCCGGCACGCGGTGCAAAACGCCCAAAACCTCACCGCGCCACCGCGCCGGTGGGACATGAGCGCCCGGGGGGTGCTTATGTCCCGGGAGCGGCGGCCGGCGGGGCGGTTTCGGGACTTTTGCACCGGCGCCACGGCGGCCTCGGGCGCGGAGTGACGGCCGCTCCCCCGCGCCCCCTGTAAAACGCAGAAAAGTCCCCCGCCCCCTGTAAAACGCAGAAAAGTCCCCCGCCCCCGCCCGCTTCGGCCAGATAAGCATGGAGAGCATGCTTATGTGGCCAGGGGTGCGTGGTACGGGGGTGGTTTGCTGCGTTTTACAGGGCGGCGGGTCGGTGGCGGGGGCCGGCGAGAGCGAGGCCGGTTGGCACTCTTGGGGAGCGAGTGCCAAGAAATCCTTGAAAGCAGGGCGGAAGAAGCTATATTTGCCCTTGGCACTCTCGTGGGAGGAGTGCCAAACCCCATACCGGCATCATCCACTTCCAACCGGAGGTTGCATCACATGAAGCTCAAGCCCCTTGGCGATCGGTTGATCGTGCGGGCGATCGAGGAGGAGGAGACGACCGCCAGCGGCATCGTCCTGCCCGACACCGCGAAGGAGAAGCCCCAGAAGGGCAAGGTCCTGGCGGTCGGCGACGGCAAGGTCAACGAGGACACCGGCAAGCGCACTCCGCTCGACGTCTCAGAGGGCGACGAGGTCCTCTACAGCAAGTACGGCGGCACGGAGATCAAGGTCGACGGCGAGGAACTCCTCGTTCTGCGCGAGTCCGACGTGCTGGCCAAGGTCCAGTCGTAACCCCCGTTCCCCCAGGAGAACTGAAACAGATATGGCACACAAGGAACTGAAGTACGAGGCGGAGGCCCGCAAGGCGCTCGAGCAGGGCGTCGACGCGGTAGCTAACGCGGTCAAGGTGACGCTCGGCCCGAAGGGCCGCTACGTCGTGCTCGACAAGAAGTTCGGCGCGCCGACGATCACCAACGACGGTGTGACGATCGCGCGTGAGATCGAGGTCGAGGACGTCTTCCAGAACCAGGGCGCACAGCTCGTGCGCGAGGTCGCCACGGCGACCAACGACGTGGCCGGCGACGGCACGACGACCGCGACCGTACTGGCGCAGTCGATCGTCCGCGAGGGCCTGAAGAACGTCGCGGCCGGTGCGAACCCGCTTGGTCTCAAGCGCGGGATCGAGAAGGCCGTCGACGAGGTGGTCAAGAACATCGAGTCGCAGTCGACCGAGATCTCCGGCAAGGATCAGATCGCCCGCGTGGCGACGATCTCCGCCGGCGATGAGGAGATCGGCGATGTGATCGCCGATGCGATCGAGAAGGTCGGTAAGGATGGCGTGGTCAACGTCGAGGAGGGCCAGACGTTCGGTATGGACCTCGAGTTCACCGAGGGCATGCAGTTCGACAAGGGCTATATCTCGCCCTACATGGTCACCGACCAGGAGCGCATGGAGGCGACCCTCGAGGACCCCTACATCCTGATCGCCAACCAGAAGATCGGCTCGGTCCGCGATCTGCTGCCCGTGCTCGAGCAGACGATCCAGTCGGGCAAGCCGTTGCTGATCATCGCCGAGGACGTCGAGGGCGAGTCGCTCGCGACGCTCGTGGTCAACAAGCTGCGTGGCACGTTCACGGGTGTTGCGGTCAAGGCTCCGGGCTTCGGCGATCGCCGTAAGCGCATGCTCGAGGACATCGCGATCCTCTCGGGCGGCGAGGTGATCACCGAGGAGATGGGCCTCAAGCTCGAGAACACGCAGATCTCGCAGCTCGGCCGCGCGCGTCGCGTGGTCATCGCCAAGGACACCACGACGATCGTCGATGGCGCCGGCGAGAGCGACGCGATCAAGGGCCGGATCAACCAGATCAAGACCGAGATCGAGAACACCGATTCGGACTTCGACAAGGAGAAGCTCCAGGAGCGTCTCGCGAAGCTGTCCGGTGGCGTCGCGGTGGTCAAGGTCGGCGCGGCCACCGAGACCGAGATGAAGGAGAAGAAGCATCGCGTCGAGGACGCGCTGCAGGCGACCCGGGCCGCGCTCGAGGAGGGCATCGTCCCCGGTGGCGGCGTCGCGCTCTTGAGCGCCCAGGACGCGATCAACCTCGACGGGTACGACGAGGCCGACGAGAAGACCGGCGCGAAGATCGTGCGTCGCGCGCTCGAGGAGCCGATGCGTCAGATCGCCGAGAACGCCGGGCTCGAGGGCTCGGTCGTGGTCAACGACGTGCGCAAGGCGGAGAAGGGCCAGGGCCTGAACGCCGCCAACGGCGAGATCGTCGACCTGGTCAAGGAGGGCATCATCGACCCAGCCATGGTGACGCGGTCCGCTCTGCAGAACGCGGCCTCGATCGCCAAGAACATCCTCACCACCGAGGCCATCGTGGCCGAGGTTCCGGAGAAGGAGTCCGGCGGTGGCGGTGGCGGCATGCCCGACATGTCGGGGATGATGTAATTCGCCGCTGACAAGCAGACGCTGTTTCGAGGGCCCGGCGGCGACGCCGGGCCCTCCGTCTTTCCCGTGACCCAGACCTCGTATCCAGCCCTCGCGCATTTCGTCGGCGCCTGGCTGCACCAGGACTGGGTCCTCGACTACGAAACCGTGTGGGATGCATTGGAGGCTTTCCGGGTCGAGGAGCCGTCGTGTGTAGACCAGCTGCGCGACGACGTGGGTCGGCTCGTCAGCGCGGGGCTGTCGGATGCCGAGCTCGAGGAGCTGGTCGGGGATCGCCTGGGTTGCGAGTACTGGCCGCCAGGCGACGGCTTGACCTTCTCGTCGTGGCTGGCCGAGGTCGATGTGCGGCTGTCGCGCCGATAGCCGTTACCGGCGCGCCGGCCGCCGACCGCGCCGGTTCACGGGGCGGGGCGGGGCGGCCGTGGCGTCCGGTTACGGGCAGCGCGAGCGAGGTCGTTCAGCCGCCGCGATCAGCTGGCTGAGGACGCTCGGATTGCTCGGGAGCGAGAAATGATTGACGCCCGGGTGGTCGGTCAGGGTGAACCGGAAGCAGGGCATGGAGCGCCAGACCTCGATCGCGGTGTTCGTCGTGTCCTCCTGATTGATGTCGCCGTCCCGCGTGAGGAAGTGAGTCTTGGCGGTCGTCAGTTGGCCGACGTGCAGGTTGGGCAGCACGGCGCCGACGACCGTCGCGATGCCCGAGCCCCGCTCGGCGGACACGTCGACGTCCGGGAAGTCCGCGGGATCTCTGAACTTCACGAACCCGATGTAGTAGTTGGCGATCTGGAGCGCGATCGGCAGATGGGCGTCGGTGAACAGGCGCCGGTAGTCGGCCGGGGTGTACTTGCGACCGGTCGCCTTGTCGATCAGCACCACCTCGCTGTGGCCGAACACCGCGGGGTCGCCCGAGCTCATGTAGCTGGCGGGCGAGCTGAGGAACATGCGAGCGCTCGAGACCGCGTTGGCGTGGGTCTTCGGGTAGCTGAAGTCCTCGGTGTTGAGCCCGGTGAACATGATCGAGTAGACGCTGCCCTGGCCCGGGAAGTTGCCGGCGATGGGGGTGAAGCCGTGGATGTACTTGTGGCGCCAGGCCCGCGTCGTGTGGGTGAGCAGGTACTGCGCATAGAGCGGCCCATTCGAATGGCCGACGAGCTGAACCGGGCGGCCGCCGTTGGCGCGATAGGTGGCCTCGATCAGCTTCACGGTGCGCGGCAGGAAGCCGCCCATGTCCGGGGTCAGCCGGGCGTCGTACCCCGCGACGCGGATGTTCTTGTCGGCCGTGTAGCCGACCTTCTCGAGCGCCTTGTAGAGCGGGCGGTAGAACGGCGCGCTCGCGGTCTTGCCGTAGTCGATGATCCTCACGGTCACGCCCCGCTGGTTGGAGAAGCGCTGCGGCATCGCCACGCTCGGGTCCGCGTCGTAGCGCAGCGTCAACAGCTCGTCCTTGCAGACCTGGGAGAACGCCTTGCCCGGGTGCGGGTTCTGATACCAGTCCTCAAACGAGCCCGAGCGGGGGCAGCCGGGCGCGGCCGTCTGGTTGTGCACCGTCACCTTCAGCTTGGTGAAGTGGAAGGCCGGGAACAGCACCACCGGGGTGAGCGCCTTCGGCTTGGGAGCGGCCGCCGATGACGACGAGACAAGCAGGGCAGCGAGCAGCAGCCCTGCGGTGAGGGCGCAAGTGGCGCGCCATATCTGTGGACGGGGAGTGCGGGTCATCGCGCGGGGGTGATCGCTCCTGCGGCCAGGGCATCGTAAATCTCCGCGGTGCGGCGTGCCACCTCGGTCCAGTCGAAGCGGAGCACGTGCTCGCGGGCCTCGGCGACGAGCTGGGCCCGGGCGGCATCGTCGGTCAGCACGCGCTCGAGCACGGTGCGTAAGGCGGTGGCGTCGCGCGAGGGGAAGCGCAGGCCGACGGTGCCGTCCACCGGCACCACCTCGCGCAGGCCGCCGGTGTCGGCGACCACACACAGGCAGCCGGAGGCCATGGCCTCGAGCGCGACCAGGCCGAACGGCTCGTAGATCGAGGGCACGATGCACAGGTCCGAGACGCGGTAGAGCGAGTGGAGCATGTCGTCGCCGACCCAGCCGAGGAACACCCCGTGGTCGGTCAGACCCAGGCGACGCGCCTGGCGCTTGAGCTCGGCCTCGGCCGTGCCCGTGCCGGCGATCACGAAGCGCACGCCGCCCAGCCGGCGGACGATCGGGGCCAGGGCGTCGAGCGCGAGGTGGAAGCCCTTCTCATAGACCAGGCGTCCGACCAGCAGCACGAGCAGGTCGCCGGGAGCGGCGTACTTCGCGCGCAGCGCGTCGAGATCGGCGGCCACGGGCTCGAGGTCGCGCGGGTCGATGCCGTTGGAGATCGCGGTGATCTTGGCCGGGCGCACCCCGAACACGTTGGCCACGTGGACGCGCATGTAGCGCGAGCAGGTGATCACGTGATCGGCATTGCGCACCATCGCGCGCTCGGCGGCGTGGATGTGGGACTGGGGATGGTTCTGGACCCAGCCCTGATGGCGGCCGAACTCGGTGGCGTGGACGGTGACCAGCCAGGGCCGCTCGATCTGGCGGGCGGCCCGCTTGGCGGCGCCGGCGACGAGCCAGTCGTGAGAGTGGACGAGGTCGAAGTCGAAGCGGTCGCACAGCTCGGCGGCCAGGGCGTGCATGTCGGCGTTCATCGCGTCGACCCAGCGCACGAACGCGCTCGGGTCCTTGGGGAACTGGGGCTCCCGCACCCGGTGGACGTGCACGCCGTGCTGGTCGGCCTCGACCGGCAGGCGACCGCCGCCGCGAGTCAGCACGTGGACCTCGACGCCGTCGTGGACGAGGCTCTCGGACAGCTTGCGTACGTGGCGGCCCAGGCCGCCTTCGATCACCGGCGGGTACTCCCAGGAGATGATGAGGACGCGCATCGCCGGGCGGGGACCCTATCGACTGCGCGCGCTTCGTGACACCATTACGTGTCGTGTCGGGCTCCCAGGGCAGCATCACCCCGATCGCGCGGGCACCCGACCCGATCGACCCGGGCGTCCGGATCGGCCACACCCACCTGCGCACGGCGGACATCGACCGGGTCCGCGACTTCTACGTGGGCGTGCTCGGGTTCGACGTGATCTCCGAGGCGCGCGACGTCCCGGGGTGGGGCACCACGGGCGACATCCTGTTCGTCTCGGCCGGCGGCTACCACCACCACCTGGGTTTCAACACGTGGAAGTCCAAGGGCGGCCCACCGACGCCCGACGGCGTCGCCGGCCTGCACCACGTGGCGCTCGCCTACCCGACGCGGCGGGCGCTCGCCGACGCTTATCGGCGGCTGAAGGAGGTCGACTGGCCGATCCGGCAGGCCACCGATCACGGCACTCACGAAGCCGTATACGTGGTCGATCCGGATGGGAACACGCTCGAGTTGATGTGGGACCGGCCCCCGGAGCAGTGGCCGCGCGACGACGAGGGGCACGCCGAGGCCCAGTTCGGTCCCGACCTCGATCTCGACGACCTGCTGCGCGAGCTGGACTAGAGCCGCTCGAACACGGCCACGCCGTGCTCGCCGACGGCGCGCGCGACCGGTACGGCGGAGTCGAACGAGCGCTCGTCGCCGCGCAGGACGTCGCGCCATTGTCCGCCCGGCAGATCGGTCAGTGTGCCTTCGAAGGGCGTGGTTCGCGTCGCCACGACCACCAGCAGCTCGCCGCCGCGCAGGAACGCGCATGCGCCGGCGCCGGCTTCGACGGGCTCGTAGCCGCCGGTGAACGGCGCCGGGCGGCGCGCGCGGAGGCCGAGCAGGCGCAGGGTCACGAACAGCTTGCGGGTTTGCGCCACCGGCGGGGAGCCGCCCATCATCCGGCGGAGCATCGCCTGGTTGTAGTCGAAGTCGACCGGGCGGCGGTTGTCGGGATCGACCAGCGCCCGGAAGGGCATCTCATCGCCCTGGTAGATGTCGGGGATGCCGGGCACGGTCAGCTTGAGCACGAGTTGGGCGAGGGCGGCGCGGGCGCCCTCGCGCGCGACCCGCCCCACGAACGGCTCGAAGTCGTCGAGGAACCCCCGGTCGTCGTAGAGCGCTCGGGCAAAGCGCTTGGCCGCCGCCTCCCACTCGTGGTTCTGCTCGACCCAGTTCGTGTTGCGCTTGGCCTCGCGCAGCGCCTTCTCCAGGTACTCCTCGATCCGCTCGGGCCCGATCGGCCAGGCGCCGACGAGCGTCTGGAACAGGAAGTAGCGCTCCACGTCGTCGGGCGCTCCGTCCTCGGAGCGCAGACCGTCGGTCAGCTCGAGCCAGCGGGTCACGTGCTCGGTCCACTCGCCGGTCATCGAGGCCAGCGCGCCGATGCGGGCGCGCACGTCGGCCGAGCGCTTGGCGTCGTGGGTCATCGTGGTCAGCAGGTTCTGCGGGAAGCGCTCCGCGCGTTCGGCGTTGCCCGCGTGGAAGCGCGCGACGTCGATCCCGAAGCGCGACGGGTCGCCGCCCACGTCGTTCAGCGCCAGCAGTCGCGCGTAGCGGTAGAACGCCGTGTCCTCGACGCCCTTGGCCATGATGGCGGGCGTGGTCTGCTGGAAGCGGGTGACGAAGCCCGGTGGCGCGGATGCTTGGAGCAGGAGCATCGACGCGATCGACGCGTCCATGCCCGACTCCGCGATCGCGCGGCGATCCTCGTCGGTCACGCGCTTCGCCACCGGATCGATGTACGTTCTGTACACGGGCATGGACGCGAGCGCTCGCTCAATCTCGGACTTTGGCGATGGCGTTGACGTATGTGCGACATCAGCGCCAAAGTCCTCGCGGAGCAGGCGCTCGACGTCCTGGGCGAACGGCCCGTGGACCTGCTCGAGCTTCGCCTCGTGCGCGATCTCGCCGAACGGCCGCGCGTCGCCGGAGACCTGCGCCCACAGCGCGGTCAGTGGCGCCTCGCCGGCCGGGTCCACGAACAGCGCGCACACGTCGTTGAGGAACTCGTAGCCGACCGTCCCGGACACCGGCCAGTCGCGGAGCTTTTCGCCGGGGTCGAGGATCTTCTCGACCCACACTCGTTCGATCCCCCGGTCCCGCAGGCGATCCAGGTAGCCGGCCGGGTCGGCCAGCCCGTCCGGGTGGTCGATCCGCACGCCGTCGATCACGCCGTCGCGAACGAGCGCGATCACCAGATCATGGGTTTCGGAGAAGACGTCCGGGTCCTCCTGGCGCACCCCGGCCAGATCGCCGATGTCGAAGAACCGCCGGTAGATCCCGGTCGAAGGTTCCACGTCGAAGAAGCGCGAACGCAGCTCCCGGTCGGTCCAGTACCTGTTCGCGTCGTCAACCGCCATGTGGTTGGGCACGACGTCGAGGATCAGGCCGAGGCCGGCGTCGCGGGCGCAGGCCGACAGCGTGCGCAGCCCTTCTGAGCCGCCGAGGTCATCCGACACCCGCCGGGGGTCGATCACGTCGTAGCCGTGGGTCGAGCCGGGCCGCGCCTGGAAGGACGGCGACAGGTACAGGTGCGAGATCCCCAGGTCCCGCAGATAGGGCACCAGCGCCTGCGCCGCGGCGAATCCGAACGAGGAGGTCAGCTGCAGGCGGTAGGTGGCGCGGAGCTCAGCGGCGGGCTCGTTCACGTCACCCGCTTCAGAACCACGATCGAGCGCGCGATCACCGGGACCTCGGTCCGGGCGCCGTGGCGCGAGCTGGCCGGCTCGGCCTCGGGATCGGCGGTCGAGAGCTCGAGTGCCCATTGGGCGCCGAAGCGCCGGCGCGGGAGCGTGAACGTGCGGTCCTCACCTTCGGCGTTGAACAGCACGACGAACGAGTCGTCCTCGCTGTCCTCGCCACGCGGCCCCGGCGTGGTGATCTCCCTGCCGTTGAGGAACATCCCGAGCACGTGCTCGCCGCCCTGCCAATCGCGGCGGGTCATCTTGTTGCCGTCGGCGCGGAACCACCATACGTCCGGCAGCCCCGAGCCCTTGACCTCCTTACCGCGCAGAAAC
Source organism: uncultured Solirubrobacterales bacterium (assembly GCA_963834625.1). Taxonomy (GTDB): domain Bacteria; phylum Actinomycetota; class Thermoleophilia; order Solirubrobacterales; family Solirubrobacteraceae; genus Palsa-465. Next base: position 147,211 of record CAWICM010000006.1, read on the forward strand.
GTGTTGCGGCGGAAGACCGGATGGTCGCGCCGGAGGCGGATCAGCCGGCGCGTGAACTCGCGCAGCTGGTTCTTCTCGGGCGTCTCAGCCCAGTCATACCAGGAGATCTCCGAGTCCTGGCACCAGCCGTTGTTGTTGCCGTGCTGGGTGCGCCCCAGCTCGTCGCCGCCGAGCAGCATCGGGGTGCCCTGGGAGAGCAGCAGGGTGACCAGGTAGTTGCGCTGCTGGCGGACGCGCAGCGCGTTGATCTCGGGATCGTCGGTGTCGCCCTCGGCGCCGTGGTTCCACGAGCGGTTGTCGTCGGTGCCATCGTGGTTGTCCTCGCCGTTGGCCTCGTTGTGCTTCTCGTTGTAGGAGACGAGGTCGCGCAGCGTGAAGCCGTCGTGCGCGGTGATGAAATTGATCGAGGCGAATGGGTCGCGGCCGTCGGCTTCGTAGAGATCCGAGGACCCGGACAACCGCTCGGCGAAGTCGCCGCAGTTGGCGAAGCCCCGCCAGTAGTCGCGCATGACGTCGCGGTACACGCCGTTCCACTCCGACCACAGGACCGGGAAGTTGCCGACCTGGTAGCCGCCGGGGCCGACGTCCCACGGCTCGGCGATCAGCTTGACCTGCGAGAGCACGGGGTCCTGGTGAATCACGTCGAAGAACGCCGACAGGCGGTCGACGTCGAAGAACTCACGGGCCAGCGCGGAGGCGAGATCGAAGCGGAATCCGTCGACGTGGCACTCGGTCACCCAGTAGCGCAACGAGTCCATGATCAGCCGCAGCACGCTCGGCTGGACGGGGTTCAGGGAATTCCCGGTGCCGGTGAAGTCCATGTAGAACCGGGGGTCGTCGGGCATCAGGCGGTAGTAGGCGGCGTTGTCGACGCCCTTGAACGACAGCATCGGCCCCAGGTGGTTGCCCTCGGCGGTGTGGTTGTAGACGACGTCGAGGATGACCTCGATGCCGGCGCGGTGAAGCGCCTTGACCATGCCCTTGAACTCGCGCACCTGCTCGCCGCGGCGTCCGGTGGCGGAGTACTCGGAATGAGGCGCCAGGTACCCGATCGTGCTGTAGCCCCAGTAGTTGCGCAGGCCGTTCTCGGCCAGGAACGACTCGTCGGCGATGTGGTGCACCGGCAGCAGCTCGACCGCGGTGACGCCGAGGTCCTTGAGGTAGGCGAGTGCCGGCTCCGAGGCCAGCCCGGCGTAGGTGCCGCGCAGGTCCTCGCGCACCTCCGGGTGGAGCATCGTGAAGCCCTTGACGTGCGTCTCGTAGATCACGGTGTCGGCCCACGGTATGTCCGGGGGACGATCTCCCTCCCAGATGAACGCGTCGTCGATGACCACCGACTTGGGCATCGCCGCGGCATCGTCCTCGTCGTCGGGCTCGAGGTCGGCGTCCTCCTCGCCGGTCGGGACGTAGGGCAGGACGTTGGCGTCGTGGGCCCAGTCGACCACGCCGTCGATCGACTTGGCGTACGGGTCGAGCAGCAGCTTGCATCGGTTGAAGCGGTGACCCTCCTGGGGCGAGTAGGCGCCGTCCACCCGGAAGCCGTAGCGCAGGCCGGGACCGGCCTCGGGGAGGTAGCAGTGCCAGTTGAGCGCCGTGCGCTGGGTCATCGGGACGCGGGTCTCGTTGTCCTCCTCGTCGAACAGACACAGCTCGACGCCGGTGGCGTGCTCGGAGAACAGCGCGAAGTTGGTGCCGCCTCCATCCCACGTCGCGCCGAGCGGGAACGGGCGGCCGGGCCAGACCTCGATCTCGCTCAAGCGACCAGCGCTCCCGACAGGGGCTCTAGCTCCACCGTGCCGTTGACGATCGCCGGTTCGCCGTGCGTGGCGAGGACGACGCTCGTCCCGCGACAGCCGATCCGCCGACGCTCGGGCGCGAAGTTGGCGATCAGCTCGAAGCGGCCGCGGCGCACCCGCAACCAGCGCGCGTCCTCGTCAAACTCGATCGCGTCGGGATCGGCGGATGTCAGGTGCCGGCGCACCTCGAGCAGCCGGGCGTACAGACCGGCGAGCTCGGGATCGACCCGCCGCGTGAGCTTCGAGCGCTCGAACGTCTGCGGATCCTGCGGATCGGGGATCTCCTCGGCGGCGAACGAAGTGAACGACGCGAACTCCTCGCGCCGGCCCTCGCGCGTGGCGTCGGCGATCACCCGGTCGATGTGGTCGGTGAAGAACTGAAACGGGGCGTTCTCGCCGTACTCCTCGCCCATGAAGAGCAGCACAGCGAACGGGGAGAGCAGCGTGCAGAACGCGGCCAGCGGGCGGGCCGGCTCCGGCAGGCGGTCGCCGAACGCGCGGTTGCCCACCTGGTCGTGGTTCTGGGAGAAGACCACGAACCGGTCGGGCGGGACGTCGTCGGCCGGCGCGCCGAAGCGCCGCCGGCGAAAGCTCGAGTAGATCCCGTCGTGCACGTGGGGCCGGTGAAACGCCTTGGCCAGCTCCGCCACCGCGCCGAACTCCTCGTAGTAGCCCTCGCGCTCGTCGGTGAGGAGCGCGCGCAACGAGTGGTGGAAATCGTCGGCCCACGCGCCGTCGCAGCCCCACCCGCCAACCGCCCGATCGCGCATCACCCGGGGATCGTTCAGACCGCTCTCGGCGATCACCAGCGCGTCCGCGCGCGCCTCGTGCACGCGACGGGCGATCGCCTCCACGAGATGCTCGGCGCTCGAGTCGACGATCGCGTGGATCGCGTCGAGGCGCAGGCCGTCGATCCCGAAGTCGCGGATCCAGCCGACCGCGCTCTGCAGCACCCATTCGCGCACGGGGTCGCATTCGGCGTCGTCGTAGTTCATCGCCCGGCCCCACGGGGTCTCGTACTTGTCGGTGAAGTACGGGCCGAAGGCCTCGAGCGCCGGCGTTCCCGACGCGCCGACGTGGTTGTAGACGACGTCGAGGATCACGGCCAGGCCGGCATCGTGCGCCGCCTGGATCAACCGCTGCAACCCCGCCGGCCCGCCGTACGAGGATTGCGTCGCGGAGATGTAGATGCCGTCGTAGCCCCAGCCGTGATGGCCGGGAAACTCGGCCACCGGCATGATCTCGATCGCGCCAATCCCCAGCTCCGCTAACGCGGGCAGATGCTCGATGGCGGCGTCGAAAGTCCCTTCCGGCGTGAAAGTCCCAATATGTAATTCGTAAATCACGAGCTCGCGCATCGACGGCGTCGGGAAGGGTGCTCGGGACGCCGGCGCCTCGACGATCCGGGAGGGGCCGCGGATGCCCTCGGGCTGCCAGCGCGACGCCGGATCCGGATACGCCTCGCCGTCGACCACGTAGACGTAGTCCTCGCCGGGTCTCGCTTCGGTCACCACCTCGCGCACCCCGTACCCAGCGTCGTGAAGCGCTACCTCGCGCCCGCCGACGCGCAGCGAGACCGATCCGGCGCGCGGCGCCCATACGCGGAACTCGGTGGCGCCGTCGCCGCGCGGGCGCGCGCCGAGCGGGCGGTCCCAGGGGTATTCGGCGGCGCCGAACTCGACGGGCGCGGACAAAGTAGAACTCACTGCGATTCGGGAATGAACCACACCGCCGCGAGCGGCGGCAGCGTGACGAGCGCCGACACGGGCTGGTCGTGCCACGGGATCGGCTCGGGATCGAGCCCGCCCATGTTGCCCATGTCGCTGCCCCCGTAGAAGGTCGAGTCGGTGTTGAGCGCCTCTTTCCAGCGGCACGCGCGCGGGAGCCCGAGGCGGTAGCCGGTGCGCGGCACCGGCGAGAGGTTCGCGGCGAACACGATCAGCCGGGGCTCGCCGCTCTCATCTGAGCGCGACGCGCGCGCGAACGCGAGCACGTTCGCGTCGGCGTCGTTGGGCTCGAGCCACCAGAACCCCGACGGGTCGGAGTCGATCTCCCACAGCGCCGGCTCCTCGCGGTAGATCCGGTTCAGGTCGCGGACCAGGGACTGGATGCCGGCGTGCTCGGGATGCTCGAGCAGATGCCAGTCGAGCGAGCGCTCGTAGCTCCACTCGCCCTCCTGGGCCAGCTCCGAGCCCATGAACAGGAGCTTCTTGCCCGGGTGCGCCCACATGTAGGCATACAGCGAGCGCAGGTTGGCCAGCTTCTGCCACTTGTCCGAGCCGGCCATCTTCCGGTACAGGGAGCCCTTGCCGTGCACCACCTCGTCGTGCGAGAGCGGCAGGATGAAGTTCTCGCTGAACGCGTACATCAGGCTGAAGGTCAGCTCGTGATGGTGGTAGCGGCGGTAAATCGGGTCCTGCTCGAAGTACCCGAGCGTGTCGTGCATCCAGCCCATGTTCCACTTGAAGCCGAACCCGAGACCGCCCAGATAGGTGGGCCGCGAGACGCCCGGCCACGCCGTCGACTCCTCGGCGGCGGTCAGCGCGCCGGGCTCGCGTCCGTAGACGACCTCGTTGAACTCCTTGAGGAATGACACGGCGTCGAGGTCCTCGCGTCCGCCGAACTGGTTGGGCACCCACTCGCCCTCGCGCCGGGAGTAGTCGAGGTACAGCATCGAGGCCACCGCGTCGACCCGGATGCCGTCCACGTGGTACTCGCGCAACCAGAACAGCCCGTTGGAGATCAGGAAATTGCGCACCTCGTGGCGCCCGTAGTTGAACACGAGCGTGCCCCAGTCGGGGTGCTCGCCCCGGCGTGGGTCGGAGTGCTCGTAAAGGGCGGTGCCGTCGAACCGGGCCAGCGCGAACTCGTCGCGTGGGAAGTGGGCCGGCACCCAGTCGAGGATCACGCCGACGCCGTTCTGGTGCATGCGATCGACGAACTCGCGGAAGTCGTCGGGCGAGCCGTAGAACGGTGTGGGGGCGAAGTAGCCGGTGACCTGATAGCCCCACGAACCCTGGAAGGGATGGGCCATGACCGGCAGGAGCTCGACATGCGTGAAGCCGAGGTCCTTGACGTAGGCGCTCAGCTCGTCGGCCAGCTCGAGGTACGTGAGCGACCGATTGCCCTCGAGCGTGTTCAGCCGCCAGGACCCGAGGTGAACCTCGTAGATCGAGACCGGTCGCTCGAGCGGCTGCTGGTCCTGGCGCTCGCGCAGCCAGAGCGCGTCCTGATCGCTCCAGACGTGCTCGGGTTGGAACACCACGGACGCGGTCTTGGGCGGGACCTCGGTAGCCAGCGCGTACGGATCGGCCTTGAGCAGGACCTGGTGGTCCTGGGTGAGGATCTCGTACTTGTACTTCGTGCCCGGCCCCACCCCGGGGAGGAACAGCTCCCACACGCCGGTCGCGCCGAGCGAGCGCATGGCGTGCAACCGGCCGTCCCACGAGTTGAAGTCGCCCACCACGCTGACGGCCCGGGCCGCCGGCGCCCACACGGCGAACGCGGTGCCGGTGACGGGGGGCTTCGTGCCCATCTCCCGTACGTGCGCGCCGAGGCGGTTGTAGAGCTCCTCGTGGCGGCCCTCGGCGATCAGGTGCTGGTCGAGCTCGCCGATCGTGGGCAGGAACGCGTAGGGGTCCTCGATCGTGAACTTGCCCGCGTCGCCGTAGTCGACCTCGAGCTGGTAGTGGACCGGGAAGTCGGCGCCCTCGAGCTTGCCTTCGAACACGCCACCCGGGTGGATCTGCTGCAGATCCACGCCCGGTGTGCCGTTGGTGATCGCGGTGACGCCGCAGGCCGCGGGTCGCAGGGCGCGCACGACCACGCCGCCGTCCTGCGGGTGGGCGCCGAGGATCGAATGGGGGTTGGGGTGCTCGCGGCGGACCAGAGCCTCGAGCTCGGAAGTGGCGACGGTCATGACCCCTTGGGCATTCCCAGGTTTATGCGCTCTCAAGCAGGCGGACGATGCCGGCGACCGGGATCGGCGTCCAGTCCGGCCGGTTGTTGAGCTCGTAGCGCAGCTCGTAGATCGCCTTCTCGAGCTCGTAGATCGAGAGGAGGTTGTTGACCGCGGCCTCGCCCGCCGGCACCAGCGTCGGGTCGACGGCCGCGAAGTAGCAATTCAGGAACTGCTCCCGCGCCCGCTGCTCGAAGTCCTCGGGCCCCTGCTGGCCGTGGAGGATCTCGACCGCGGACGTCACGTAAGCGAACGAGCGCAGCATGCCCGCGACGTCGCGCAGCGGCGAGCGCTTCTGCCGGCGCTCGGGGAGCGGGCGGGCCGGCTCGCCTTCGAAGTCGAGGATCACCCAGCCGCGTGGCGTGTGCAGGGTCTGGCCCAGGTGGTAGTCGCCGTGAGTCCGGATGACCCGGCCGGTCACCCCGATCTGGGCGCGCGAGGCCAGCCGCTCGCGCACGTCCTGGCCGCGGCCGGCGATCGGCGCGAGCTTGGGATCGTCATCGGGCAGGCGCAGGAAGATCCGCTCGATGTCCTCATCCACGGTCGCGGTCAAGAGCGACAGCGCCTCCTGGCTTGGCTCCTCCGGGGCGAAGGCGGGATCGCTGGCGTCGGAAGCCAGCGTGTTGTGGAGCTGGGCGGTGACCGTGCCAAGGCTGCCGAGGCGCTCGAGGAACGTGTCGGGCGCGGTGGTGATCTCCTCCAGCGCGAGCTCCCAGCCGCCGACGGCGTCGCGCAGGAACGCCTGGGCCACGCCGAGGGTGGCGGAGAAGGCTTGCCCCTCGTAGTCGTACCAGCCGTGGAGCGCCGCGATGTTGGGGAAGCCGCGGTAGGTGAGGAAGCGGAGCATCTCGAGCTCCGGGTTGACCCCCGGCTCGAGCTTGCGGAATACCTTCAGTACGACGCCTTCGTCGAACACGACCGAGGAGTTCGACTGCTCGACGCCCATCAGGCGGACGTTGGTGGCCTCTGCGGTGCGCTCCGCATCGTCGATGAACGGGTGGAAGCTGAACCGCCCGTCGTCGGTCTCGATCTCGTCGTTGGCCGCGATCCGCCGCATCAGCTCGAGCGCATGCCCAGGCTCGGCCAGCGCGTCGTAGACCGCCCAGTCGTCGGTGTGCGCGATCGAGACACCGCCCGGGACCTCGCTCGGGCTCCTGATCGCGAGCGGCAGTTGGTAGAGCTCGTGCGTGCCGGTCCCGAACCGCGTCTCGACGAGCGCCAACACGAGCAGCGGGTCATCGCGCAGCGTGACGCTCTCGACGATCTCGATCCCGGCCACCGAGCGCGCCTTCGAGGCGTACCAGCGTTGCTGCTGCACCCAGTCGCGCAGGTCCTCCTCGTCCACGCAGCGGCGGATCTCCTCCACGGTGATGCCCTGAAGACGCTCAGTCATCCGACTTGGGTTCCTGTTCTGGCTCGACGAGCTGGAACCAGAAGAAGCCGCGGGGGCCGAGTGTGAGCAGGTAGGGCAGCTCGCCGATCCGGGGGAAGCGCGAGTGGCCGAACAGCTCGACCGGATAGCGCCCCTCGTAGGCGCTCAGGTCGAGCTCGACGGCCTGGGCGGTGCGGGCCACGTTGTGCACGCACAGCACCACGTCGTCCTCGAAGGTGCGGATGTGGGCGAAGATCCGGGGGTTCGACGGCTCGATCGGCTCGTAGGTCCCGAAGCCGAACACAGGGTGCTCCTTGCGCAGCGCGATGAACCGGTGAAGCCATCTGAGCAGGGAAGTCGCGGTGCGTAGCTGGGCCTCGACGTTGACGGCCTGGAAGCCGTACACCGGGTCCATCAGCGGTGGCGCGTAGAGCTGGGCGAAGTCCGCGCGGCTGAAGCCGCCGTTGCGGTCGCCGGTCCACTGCATCGGCGTCCTGACGCCGTCGCGGTCGCCGAGGAACACGTTGTCGCCCATGGCGATCTCGTCGCCGTAGTAGAGCACCGGCGAGCCGGGGAGCGAGAACATGATCGCGTGCAGTAGCTGGATCTCGTCGCGGCCGTTGTCGAGCAGCGGCGCGAGCCGCCGGCGGATGCCCAGGTTCAGCTTCATGCGCGGATCCTTGGCGTACTCGGTGTACATGTAGTCGCGCTCCTCGTCGGTGACCATCTCGAGCGTCAGCTCGTCGTGGTTGCGCAGGAACAGGCCCCACTGGCACGTCTCCGGGATGGTCGGGGTCTGTTCGAGGATCTCGTAGATCGGCACCGCCTCCTCGCGGCGGATGGCCATGAACATGCGCGGCATGACCGGGAAATGGAACGCCATCTGGCACTCGTCGCCGTTCCCAAAGTACTCGACGACGTCGGCCGGCCACTGGTTGGCCTCGGCCAGCAGTACGCGGTCGGGGTACTTGGAGTCGACCTCCGCGCGGACGCGTTTCAGGTAGGCGTGCGTCTCGTTGAGGTTCTCGCAGATCGTCCCCTGGCGCTCGTACAGGTAGGGCACGGCGTCGAGGCGGAAGCCATCCAGACCGAGCTCGAGCCAGAAGTGCAGCACCTCGATCATGGCCTCTTGGACCTCGGGGTTGTCGTAGTTGAGGTCGGGCTGGTGGGAGAAGAAACGGTGCCAGTAGTAGGCGCCGGCCACCGGGTCCCAGGTCCAGTTGGAGGCCTCGGTGTCGATGAAGATGATCCGCGCGTCCTGGTACTTCTCGACCGTGTCCGACCACACGTACCAGTCGCGCTTGGGGTTGTCCGGGCTCGAGCGCGACTCCTGGAACCACTGGTGGTCGCTCGAGGTGTGGTTCATCACGAGGTCGGCGATCACGCGGATGCGGCGGGCGTGCGCGGCGTCGATCAGCTCGTGCACGTCGTCGACGCTTCCGTAGTCGGGATGCACCGCGGTGAAGTCAGCGATGTCGTAGCCACCGTCGCGCAGGGGGCTCCTGTAGAAGGGGAGCAGCCAGATGCAGTCGACGCCCAGCCACTGGAGGTAGTCGAGCTTCTCGGTCAGGCCACGGAAGTCGCCCGAGCCGTCGCCGTTGGCGTCAAAGAAGCCGCGGATGTGGATCTCGTAGAACACCGCGCGCTTGAACCACAGCGGCTCGTGCTCGAACCATTGACGGGCCCGGGACTGGGGCGCCGTCGTGTCCTGGCTCGCGGGCGGAGCGGCGACCGCGTTCGTCCGCGTCTCGGCCGCGATCAGGTGCGTCAGGGTCGGTGGGCCGACTCCCATGGCGAGTTACATCTCGACGCGCACGACGTGCGCCTGACGGACGCCGGGCTCGAGCCGGACGTAGTTCTGACCGATGCGCCACACGAAGCGATCGCCGGTCAGCAGGTCGTGGGCGGTGAAGCTGGGCGGCAGACCGAGGTTGGCGGGCACGATGGCGAGGCCCTCCTGGGCCTGGTGGGGGTCGATGCTGACGACCGTGATGATCGTGTTGCCCGGCGCGTGCTTGGCGTAGGCGATCAGCGCGTCGTTGGCGGTGTCGAGGAAGGTTACGTTGGTTAGATCGTGCAGTGCGGCGTTCTCGCGCCGGATGTGGTTCAGGCGCTCGATGTATGGCAGCAGCGGTCCGTCGAGCGCGCGCCGCTTGATCTCGTACTTCTCGGAGTGCACGTACTCCTCGGACCCGGACTTCACCGGGACGTTCTCGAAGTGCTCGTAACCCGAGTAGATGCCGTAGGTGGGGCTGAGCGTGGCGGCGAGTGTTATGCGCGCTTCGAATGCCGGACGCCCGCCGTGCTGGAGGTACTCGTGCAGGATGTCCGGAGTGTTGGCGAAGAAGTTGGGCCGGAAGTACTCGCTCTCCTCGGTGTGCGCCAGCTCGTCCATGTACTCGGTGAGCTCCCAGCGCGAGTTCTTCCAGGTGAAGTACGTGTAGGACTGGGTGAAGCCGATCTTCGCCAGGTGGCGCATGACCGACCTGCGCGTGAACGCCTCGGCCAGGAAGATCACGTCGCGGTTGCGCTCGTGGACGTGGGTGATCAGCCAGCGCCAGAACTCGAACGGCTTGGTGTGCGGGTTGTCGACGCGGAACACCGTGATGCCGGCGTCCACCCATTGCAGGACGATTTGTAGGAGCGCGTCCCAGAGGCCCCTCCAGTCCGGCGACTCCCAGTTGACGTTGTAGATGTCCTGGTAGCGCTTGGGCGGGTTCTCGGCGTACTTGAGCGTGCCGTCAGGGCGGCGGTGGAACCACTCGGGGTGCTCGTGCAGCCACGGGTGGTCGGCCGAGCACTGGATCGCGAAGTCGAGCGCGATCTCGAGGTTGTTCTGCTTCGCGGTCTTCGCGAGTTGCTTCACGTCCTCGATCGTTCCGAGATCCGTGTGGACCGCCTCGTGGCCGCCGGTCTCGTCCCCGATCGCCCACGGAGAGCCTGGGTCGTCCGGGCCGGCCGTGAGCGAGTTGTCGCGCCCCTTGCGGTTGGTGTGGCCGATCGGGTGGATCGGCGGGAGATAGATGATGTCGAAGCCGAGCTCTGCGAGGCGGGGGAGCTGGGTCTTTACGCCCTGGAGCCCGCCCCACGAGCGCGGGAAGAGCTCGTACCAGGCGCCGAACTGGGCGAGAGGCCGGTCGACCTCGATGGGGATCGGCTGCTCGATGCTCACCGCGCCGTGTCGGGGCTGGATCCGCTCGAGCGTCGCGAACAACTCGGGCCCGAGCGCCACGTCGTGCTTGGCCGTCTCCGGCACGTCCTCGTCGGAGAGCGTGGCGATCGCATGGTCGATCAGGGCCTTGTCCGATTTCGCCTTGGCCTCGTTCGCCGCCTTTTGCAGGAGCTGAACACCTTCGGAGATCTCGCCGGCCAACTCGTGCTGCTGCGCGCTCACCTTGCGCTCGAGCTCGTCGCGCCACGTGCCGAACACGTCGGTCCATGCCTCGACCGTGTACTCCCAGCGCCCCGTGCAGTCGACCTCGAAGCTGCCCGCCCAGCGCACGCCGCCGAGGTTGGCGTCGATGCGCACCATCTCGGTCTCGCGCCAGTTGCGGGCGCGCGGCGGCTTGTAGCGGATGACCGCGCGGAGGATGTCGTGGCCGTCACGGAAGATGTCGGCCTCGACGCGGACCGTGTCGCCGGTGACGCGCTTGGCTGGGTACAGGCCGTCGTCGACGGCCGGCGTCGGGTACTGGATGACGATCCGCTCGGGGAGCGGTTTGGTGGTGCCCGGGCGGCGCGGCTTGGCCGGGGTCGGTTCGACCTGGGTGCTCACGCTCGTCTTTGAGGTTGCGGCGGACCGGCGGTGGACGGGGTCCTCACGTCTCGAAAAATATCCTTCCTCGCGATGGGTAAACCCCTTCGCGTGATCTCGGCGTGATCGAGCTTCCCCGGTCGAGCGGCGTTCAGCTGCATATAACGTCGTTGCCGGGGGGTCGCCTGGGACCGGAGGCGTACCGATTCGTCGACTGGCTGGCCGCGGCTGGGCAGACGTGGTGGCAGGTGCTTCCGCTCGGGCCGCCCGACCGTCACGGGTCGCCGTACAAGGCGCGCTCGGCGTTCGCGGCGTGGCCGGGGCTGCTGGCCGATCCGGGGGCCCCGGTGTCGGCTTCTTCGTTGGCCGAATTCCGTGAGCGCGAGGGATTTTGGGCTTCTGATTGGGAGCGTTTCTCGGCTCGCGGGGCGTTGGCCGATCAGGTGCGTTTCTCACGCGAGTGGGGAGAGCTGCGTTCGTATGCCGCATCGGCCGGCGTGCGGATGTTCGGCGACGTGGCGATCTACGTGGCGCCGGGGAGCGCTGATCATCGTGCGCATCCGTCGTTGTTTCGGTCCGGGTTCGTTGCGGGCGCGCCGCCCGACGCGTACTCGGCCTCGGGCCAGCTGTGGGGCAACCCGCTGTACGACTGGCCGGCGCTGCGCCGGCGGCGCTATCGCTGGTGGGTGGAGCGGCTGCGGCGAACGATGTCGCTGTTCGACCTGGCCCGGATCGACCACTTCCGGGGCTTCGTCTCCTATTGGGCGGTGCCTGCCGGCGCCCGGACGGCGGCGGGCGGGCGCTGGCAACGCGGGCCGGGACGGGCCGTGTTCGACGCGGTTCTTGCTCAGCTTGGTGACGTCGCGTTGGTGGCCGAGGACCTGGGTGTGATCACGCCTGCGGTGGCGCGGCTGCGCGACACGCTCGGGTTTCCCGGGATGGTCGTGTTGCAGTTCGGGTTCGGTGACGGCGATGTGGAGAGCGTGCATCGGTTCTCGAACCACGCGGAGAACCGGGTCGTGTACACGGGAACGCACGACCACGACACCGCGCGCGGGTGGTACTCGTCGCTTGATGATGCGACGCGTGGGCGGGTGGACGCGACTATGGGTGTTGTGGGCGTACGCGAGCCGCGCGCGCCATGGTGGGGGCTGATCCGGCTGGCCCTCGCCTCCCGGGCCCGCGTGGCGATGATGCAGGCGCAGGACGTGCTCGGGCTGGGGTCCGAGGCGCGCATGAACGCCCCGGGGCAGGTCGGGAACGCGTGGCGGTGGCAGATGGAGCGCGGTGCGTTGACGCCTGCGCTGGCCCGACGCTTGCGGGAAGCCACGGAGGCCGCGGGACGGCTGGCCTCTAGATGCGTCTGAGCTTTCCGGGAATTATTCCCAGAAACCTCAGTGGCGTCCGATGGCTCAAGTTGCGCGGCGCGCCGCCGATCCCACAGGAGATGAGTATTGAAGCCGTGGTCGGCCGGATCGACCAGATCATGGCGTTGCAGCAACAGGTCACCGATCCGGCTGCCGCCGCGTCCCAGAGCACGTCGAGCTCGACCGGCGAGACCATCCCGGGTACCACCAGCGCCGACGGCACGTCGTCGGACTTCGGCGCTGCCCTGAACTCCGCGCTGGGCACCTCGGCGCTGGGCACCGACGGCTCGAGCACCGATGGCTCGGGCACCGACACGAGTGACGCGCTCTCCTCGATGCTCGCGACCTCGGGGGTCAGCACGGCGATTCCGGGCCTCACCGGGACCACGGCGACCACCGGGGCCACGGCGACCACCGGGACCATGGGGACCACCGCGACGTCCGGGACCGCCTCCGCCCAGGTGCAGGCGATGACCAACATGGCCGACTCGCTGGTCGGAAAGCCCTACGTCTACGGTGGCGGGCACGGCGGGTGGGGACCGCAGTCCGGCTACGACTGCTCGGGCTTCGTATCGGCGGTGCTGCACGCCGGCGGCTACCTGAGCCAGCCGGTCGATACCACCGCGCTCCCGAGCCAGGCCGGCATGGAGTCCGGGCCGGGCCAGTACGTGACGGTCTACGACCGGGCGCTCCCCGGCGAGAGCGGCCACGTGATCATCGAGATCAACGGGCAGTTCTACGAGTCGGGCGGCTCGCACGGCTCGTGGGGCGGTGGCGGCGGGGTCGAGAAGATCGGCACCCCGTCGGCGTCCTATCTGGCCAGCTTCGGGACCGTGCTGCACCCCGCCGGGCTTTAGAGGTCATCTGAGAACCCCCGCACCGCGACCAGCGCGCGCAACCCCGCCGCCCGGGCGCTGACCTTCAGATGCCGGTAGACGTAGGTGGCGTCGCCCCGTAGCCGTTGCCACCACGTCGTGTCGTAGGAGATCAACCCCGACGGTCGGGCGAACACCGGGACGCCGTCGCGCGCCAGAACGGCCAGGGCGCGCTCGGCGATCTCGATCTGGCCGAACGCGGTCGGGTGGACGTGGTCGGTCATCACGAGGTTGCGCGCGCCCCACCCGCGCAGATCGACGACGAGCGCCCCCGCCCCATCCGCGACCCGCGAGATCACCGCATTCAGGTCCTCCACCTTCGCCCCGGCGCGCGGTCGCCCCAGGTCGAGCGGCACGGTCATGGTCAGCACCCGATCGCAGCGCTCGCCCAGGAACCGCATCGCCTCGGCGAAGGCAGACTCGAACGCCACCGCGTCCCATTCCACCGTGCGCACGTCGTTGACCCCGATGTAGAGGCACCCCACCGCGTACCGTGCCCCCGGCGCCGAGCGCTCGAGGAACGCCGGCATCTGCGAGCCCACTACGTCGTCCACCCCGGCTCCGTCCGACGCGAAGCCCGTGTAGGGGACTCCGAGGCCCCGCGCCACCCACAGCGCCCAGGATTGCAGCGCCACGCCCCACTGCAGCTCGCCGCCACCGTTGGTGATCGAATCGCCGAAGGCCAGCACGCCGAGCCGGCACTCGTGAGCGTGAACATTTGAGCCAGTCACGGCGCGCGAGCGTACCCGCTTGTCCATAATCCCCGGCCGTGAGTTACGGCCGGGTGACCATGAACGACGGCCGCGAGGACGTCAGGCGCGCGGCCGAGGACCTCGCCGAGCGGCTTCCGGACGCTCTCGCCCCGCTGGCGCGGCTGGCCTACAACTACCGCTGGTCGTGGCTGCCGGGCGGCCCGGAGATGTTCTCGGCGATTGATCCGGACCGCTTCACGCTGGCCTGCCAGAACCCGGTGCGGATGCTCCAGGAGGTCTCCAACGCCACCCTTCGCCGGGCCGCCGCCGACGGCGCGCTGATCGAGCGGATCGCGGCGGTCGAGGCGAAGGTCAAGGCCGACCTCGAGCGACCACCCTATCCGTCGATCGATCCGGCCCGGCCCGTGGCCTTCCTGTGCGCCGAGTACGGCGTCCATGTGTCGCTGCCGGTCTACTCGGGTGGGCTGGGCGCGCTGGCCGGCGACCTGCTCAAGGAGGCCTCCGACTGCGCGGTCCCGCTCGTCGCGGTCGGGCTCATGTACCGCAAGGGCTACTTCCGCCAGCGGATCGACGCCGGCGGGTGGCAGCATGAGTACTGGATCGACACCGACCCCCATCGCCTTCCCGCCGCGCTCGTGACCGGCGCCGGCGAGGTCCCGCTCAAGATCGAGGTCCCGATCTACGACGCGGAGGTGACCGCCCAGATCTGGCGGGTCGACGTCGGCCGGGTGCCCCTGTTCCTGCTCGACACCGACGTTCCCGAGAACGGCCAGGTCGAGCGCTGGATCACCGGCCGCCTGTACGAGTCCGACGAGCACATCCGGCTGGCCCAGTACGTGCTGCTGGGCGCGGGCGCCATACGCGCGCTCACCGCGCTGGGGTTCGAGCCGGGGGTGATCCATCTCAACGAAGGTCACGCCGCGCTCGCGCCCGTGCAGCTCGCGGCCCAGGAGATGCACTCGGGCGAGCAGCTGGCCACCGGCATCGCGTCGGCGCGCGAGCGCACCGTGTTCACCACCCACACTCCGGTGCCCGCCGGCAACGACACCTACCCCGCTCAGCAGGTGGAGGAGGCGATCGGCAACCTGATGAGCCAGCTCGGCATCGACGTCCAAGAGGTGATCGCGCTCGGTCGGATCAACCCCGCCGACGAGGGCGAGCCGTTCGGGGTGACCCAGGCCGCGCTGCGCATGAGCCGCGCGGCCAACGGGGTGAGCCGCCGCCACGGCGAGGTGGCGCGGGAGATGTGGCGGGTGCTCTGGCCCGAGCTCGACGTGGCGGACGTGCCGGTCGCGCACGTCACCAACGGCGTCCACGTCCCGACCTGGATTGGCACGCCGATGCGCGAGTTGATGGACCGCCACCTCGGCGAGGGCTGGATTGCCCACGCCGCGGAGCCCGAGACCTGGGCGAGCGTCGACCGCATTCCCGATGCCGAGCTGTGGCAGGCGCGCGAGCGCCAGCGCGCCGACCTCGTCGACGAGATGCGGGCGCGCAGCACCAACGAGCGCCTTCAGCGCGGCGACGTGCGCGAGTACGTCGTCGCCGCGGCCAGGGCGTTCGACCCGGAAGTGCTGACGATCGGCTTCGCGCGGCGGGTGGCCACCTACAAGCGGATCGACCTGCTGACCCGGGATCCCGAGTGGACCCAGGCCCTCCTAGGGGGCGATCAGCCGGTGCAGGTGGTGCTCGCCGGTAAGGCGCATCCCCGCGACGAGGAGGCGAAGCGCGTTCTGCAGCGGCTGTTCGGCATGAAGGGCGCCCGGATCATCGGCCAGCGGGTGATGTTCCTCGACGACTACGACCTCGCCACCGCGGCCTGGCTGGTCCGTGGCTGCGACGTGTGGCTGAACGTGCCTCGCCCGCCGCTCGAGGCGAGCGGCACGAGCGGGATGAAGTCGGTCGTCAACGGGGGGCTGCAGCTCAGCGTGCTCGACGGCTGGTGGGCCGAGGGCTACGACGGCGACAACGGCTGGGGCTTGCCCGGCGAGGTCGATTCAGACCATCAGGCCCAGGACGAGCGCGACGCGGGCGCGCTGCATCAGCTGCTCGACGAGCAGGTGCTGCCCACGTTCTACGACCGCGACGAGGACGGCCTGCCGGTCGCCTGGCTGGCTCGCGTGCGGGCGTCGCTCAAGACGCTCGGGCCGCGGTTCAGCGCGACCCGGATGCTGTCCGAGTACCTGTCGGGGCCTTATCGCGGCGCCTGAACGGATGGGAAGGTCGCGGCCCGCTTCGGCGTCATTAAGCTGATGGCAGGCGAACGACTCAGAATGGCTTCCCGGGCGGACCACACGAAGACCGAGCTGAGCGAGCTGTCGGCGCTGGCCGACGGCACGCTCGATCCGGCTCGCCGCCCTGAGGTGGAGGCCAGGATCGCGGCCTCGCCGGAGCTGAGCGCGCTGTACGAGCGCGAGCGGCGCGTAGTCGGGGCACTGCATCATGCGCGGGCCACCGAGCGCGCTCCCGAGCGCCTGCGGGCACGGATCGAGACCGCCCGTCCCTCGCGTAAGGTGGTGGCCCGCCGGCGCCTCGGCTACGCCGGCGGCCTGGCCGGCGCGCTCGCGGCGGTGGCGCTGGCGCTGGTGCTCGTGCTGCCCGGAGGCGCGCCCGGCGCTCCATCGGTGTCCGAGGCGGCGGCGCTGGCCGCGCGCGGCCCGGCGCAGCCCGCGCCGGCCCCCGATCCGGCCAGTCCCGAGTCCACGCTCGGCCAGAACGTCGGCGATGTCTACTTCCCGAACTGGGCGAAAGCGTTCGACGCGCGTGCGGTGGGCACCCGCACCGACCAACTCCGCGGTCACCAGGCGATCACCGTCTACTACGAGTTGCAGAACGTGCGCATCGCGTACACGATCGTGTCCGCCCCGGCCCTGGCCGAGCCGGCGGCGCGCCGCACCGTGGTGAACGGCACCCCGCTGCGCACGTTCACCCTGAACGGCCGCCTGGTCGTCGTGTGGCGCGAGTCGGGCGAGACGTGCGTGCTGTCGGGCCGCGGGATCAGCGCCGCCCAGCTGCAGAAGCTGGCGGGGTGGTCGGTCCCGGTGGCTGATCGTTAGCCAGATCGCGCGCCACCCGCTGGCGGGCGCGATGCAAGCGCGTCGTGATCGTCGCCTCGCGCACTCGCAGCGCGTGCGCCGCCTCTCGGTAGGACAGCCCCGCCACGTCGATCGCAACCAGCGCGTCGCGGAAGTCGTCCGGCAACCGGGCGATCGCGGCGTACAACTCGGCTGACTCGACGCGCGACTCGGCTGCCGGCGCCGAGCGGTCCTCGATCAGGTCGATGTCGTCGGGCAGCGGCGTGGTCTGAGGACGGCGCCCGGCGGCGCGGCGCTGGCTGAAGAATGTGTTGCGCAGGACGCGCAGCAGGTAGCCGAGGTCGTCGTCGGAGCGCAGGAAGCGGGGCCGGCGCAGCACCCGCTCGAAGGTCGCCTGGACCAGGTCCTCGGCCTCCTCGCGGGAGCCGCAGAGGCTCCATGCCGCGCGGTAGAGCCGGTCGATGTGATCTCCCAGCGCCTCGGGATCGAGCTGACGTTCGGCGTTCATCCGTGGCGGGCCTCAGCATACGAAGGCCAGCCTTGAGGGTGCGTTAGGGCCCCTAGCCCTGAAGGTCTGACAGGGGCCGCGGCGGCGGCCCGACGTACTTGGCCGTGGGACGGATCAGCCGGCCCTCGCGCTTCTGCTCGAGGACGTGGGCCGACCACCCGGCGGTCCGCGCGCAGGTGAACAGCGGCGTGAACAACTCGGGGGAAACGTCGGCGAAGTCGAGCACTACGGCCGACCAGAACTCAACGTTGGTGGCCAGGACCCGGTCTGGGTGCCGGGCCTGGAGCTCGGCCAGGGCGGCCTCCTCGAGCGCCTCGGCCACCTCCACCCGCGGCGCGCCCAGCCTCTTGGCGGTGCGGCGCAGCACCCGCGCGCGCGGATCCTCGGCGCGGTACACGCGGTGGCCGAAGCCCATCAGCCGCTCCCCGCGGTCGAGTAGATCCTTGACGTAGCGCCCGGCGTCGCCCGTCTCGGCCACGTCGTCGAGCATCCTGAGCACGCGCGAGGGCGCGCCGCCATGCAGCGGGCCCGAAAGCGCGCCGACCGCAGCCGACAGCGCCGCCGCCACGTCGGCGCCGGTCGACGCCACCACGCGGGCGGTGAAGGTCGAGGCGTTCATCCCGTGCTCGGCGGCCGAGATCCAGTAGGCGTCGATCGCCTCCACGTGTCGGGGGTCGGCCTCGCCCCGCCAGCGGATCAGGAAGCGCTCGGGGATCGACTTCGCCTTGTCTATCTCGCGCTGGGGCACCGGCGGCTGGCCGATCCCGCGCGCCGACTGGGCGACGAACGAGAGCGCCATGACCGAGGCCCGGGCCAGGTTGTCGCGCGCCTCCTCGTCGGAGATGTCGATCAGCTCTCCGAAGCCCCACTGCGGCGCCAACATGGCCAGGGCCGACTGAACGTCGACCCGAGGATCGCCCGAGCGCACGATCAAAGGATGCGGTTCGGCAGGTGGCATACCAGGCAGCAGGTGGCCGTCGACGAGGAGCCCCCACACTTGCTCGAACGGCACGTTGCCCACCAGCTCCTCGATGTCGACACCGCGGTAGCGCAGCGCCCCTCCGGCCCGATCCGGCTCGGCGATCTCGGTCTCGAAGGCGACGACGCCCTCGAGACCCGACTGGACTTCGGCGGTGGCGCTCATGGCCGCAGCGTAGTGAGAACCGGGCCGGAGTAGCCTTGCGTCCCGTGTCCGAGCTGCTGCGCCGGCCTGCCACCGAGCTCGCTGCTCTCGTGCGCGCCGGCGAGGTGTCCGCTCGTGAGCTGGTCGAGGCCTCGCTGCGCCGGATCGACGAGCTACAGCCGACGATCAACGCGTTCACGCACGTGGCGCACGAGTCCGCACTGGCGGCCGCCGACGCGATTGGCCCGGACGACGCCCGTCCGTTCGCCGGCGTGCCGATCGCGATCAAGGACAACCGGTCGGTCGCCGGATTGCCACTCACGATGGGCAGCGACATATTCGGAGACTTCGTGACCGGGCGCGACTCCTACCTGGTCAGGCGGCTGCGCGAGGCCGGCTTCGTGATCGTGGGCAAGACGTCGATGCCGGAGATGGGGATCCTGCCCACCACCGAGCCGCGCCGGTTCGGGCCGACCCGCAACCCGTGGGACCTCGAGCGAACGCCCGGTGGCTCGAGTGGCGGCGCGGCCGCCGCGGTGGCGGCCGGGATGGTTCCGGTGGCGCACGGCAACGACGGCGGCGGATCGATTCGGATTCCGGCCGCCTGCTGCGGGCTGGTCGGTCTGAAGCCCGCCCGGGGACGCGTGTCGGTCGGTCCCGACGGCGGCCACAGCTTCCTGGTCTGCGACGGCGTGCTGACGCACACGGTCGCCGACACCGCGCAGGTACTCGACGTGCTGAACGGCCCCGAGCCGGGAGACGCCACGTGGGCGACGCCGCCGCCCGCGGCCGGCTACACCGCGCTCTCGCAGGTCGATCCCGGGCGGCTGCGCATCGGCCTGACCGTCACGCCGCCGCTCGAGGACGCCACCGTCGACCCGCTGTGCGAGCAGGCCGCGCGAGACGCCGGCGTGCTGCTCGAGTCGCTTGGCCACCACGTCCAGGAGATCACCCCACCGTGGTCGGGGCTCAACCTGCTGCCCGACTTCATGCGCGCCTTCGGCCCGCTGGTCTCGTTCACGACCTGGCTGGGCGGGTGGCTGAACAAGCGGGAGCCCACCGCCGACGACGTCGAGCCGCTCACCTGGGCGCTCTGGGAGCGCGCCATCAGTCAGGACACGATGAGCTACCTCCGGGCCGAGTACCGGCTCGAGTCGGTGGCGCGCTCGATCGTGCAGGAGCTGGCCGATTTCGACGTCGTGCTCACGCCGGTGGTGGCCCGCCGCCCGGTTCCGATCGGGGAGATCGACGGCCTCGGTCCGGATCCGATGGCCAAGTTCCGCAAGTCCGGCTACTTCACCCCGTTCACCGCGATCTTCAACGTGACCGGGCAGCCGGCGATCTCGCTTCCGCTCTACCAGGGCGATGACGGCCTTCCCACCGGGGTGCAGCTGGTCGGGCCGCCGGCGCGGGAAGAGGTCCTGCTGAGCCTGGCCGCGCAGCTCGAGGCGGCGCAGCCCTGGGTGGAGCGGGCGCCGGCGCTATAAGGCGGTCTCGCGAGAACCGGGCGCCGTTACCCGTTTAATCGGTGCGGGCAGCCGAGTGCCCATCGCATGCTCCGTGTGATCGTGAGCGCCGCTATTGGGCCGGGCACCGGCTGCACGTCCAAACGCTCTCGCCGAGCGTTCGGGGGACGCAGGGCACCGGGCGTTCAGGGGACGGACACCGGGTGGTAGGTCTGGCCGGCGTCGGTCGTGTAATAGAGCCGCTCGTTGCCCGGCGCGATCTGCCCGGCGTAGCCCAGCGCGACCCCGTGGGTGGGGTCGGTGAAGCCGAGGTAGGCCCACTGGGTGATCCCGGACGGGCCAACCCGACTCCAGGTGGCGCCGTTGTCGGTGGTCCGGTACAGCTGCTGGTAGCCGACCACCGCGGTGCTGTCCGAGGCCGCCGCGAACGCGGCCGAGTTCGGAAGCGGGCCGAGCCCAGTGCTCACCACCACGGCGAACTGCGCGCCGCCGTCGCCGGAGCGCCACACGCCGCTCTCGGTCCCGGTGGCGCAGTGGGCCCACACGACCGGCGGCGCCGGCGCGGCGAACTGGCAGGGCAGCCCCGGCGAGGGCGCGGGGTAGGTGACGAAGCTCTGCCCGCTGTCGTGGGAGACGAGCACGTTCGCGCCGATGCCGGCGCCGGCGCCCGACTGCGCGATCACGTCGGAGCCCTGGACCCATAGGCCGCCCGAGACCACGAGCGGCGTGACCGGGGTCCAGTCGTCGTGGCCCACCGGGGAGTGGACGAGCTTGCCGCTGCCGCCGCCACTCGGTTCGACCGTGGCGTAGACCTCGCCGGCCGAGATGGCAAGGTCCGTCACGGTCCCGCCCACGTTGACCCGCTGCCAGGTCTGGCTGCCGTCGTGGGTGGCGTACAGGTCGGGGCCGTAGGCGAAGCCGTTCCTGGCGTCGGCGAAGCGCAGCTGCGAGTACCCGCTGCCGGTCCCGTCGCTCGTGAACGTCGCCTGGGGCGCGGGCACGCCCTTGAAGCTCCGGCCGCCGTCCGTCGTCTGCGCGATCGAGCCGCACGGCGGGTGCTCGCTGGCGAACGCGCACGGCCCCGGTCCGAGCAGCCACCAGGTCAGCTCGCCGATCGCGGTGAAGGATTGCGGGGCGAAGTGGGCGGGCAACGTCGCCGCCACGGCCCCGGTCCGGCTCTGGGTCTGGGGCGGCAGCTTGGTTGCGACGTGCGACTTGGGCTTGGTGACCGTGGCCGAGCGGCCCGCGGTCGCCGCCGTCGGTTGGGGCCTGCCCGTGTGGACGTTGCCCAGCACGATCGCGACGACCGCCGCCACGACCCCGCCGGCGAAGAGGAGGGCAAGGGCCTCCGAGCGCCACCGCGGCGGACGAGGGCCCCGCGCGGGGCGGGATGCGCGCGGGCGGCTGCGAGGGGCTGCGGGCGGTGGGGCGGGCCGGATCGCCCGGCGCTGGTGCGCCCCGCGCTGGGTGAGCTCGGCCAGCTGCGCTTCGAGGCGGTCTAGATAATCGTTCATACCGATCGGGCGGGGGGGCCGGTGTCTTTGAGTTGGTTGCGCATCCGGGCCAGGCCGCGGCTGACTCGCTTGCGCACCACCATCTCCGAGCATCGCAGCTCGGTGGCGATCTCCCGATAGGGCCGCTCCTCGAGCACTCGCGAGCGGACCGCGGTGCGCTCATCCTCGGGCAGGTCGTCGACGAGCTCGAGGAGCGGGCCCGAGCCGGCGTTGGCGATCTCCACGATCCGCGCGAGATCCCCGTCGTCGAGGTGCAGCGGCTCAAAGCCCAGGCGGTGCCGTGCCCGGGCATCGACCCGGCCCCGGCGCCAGCTCATCAGCAGCTTGTTGCGGGCGATCCCGATCACCCAGGGGGTGGCCGAGTCGCCCTGGTCGGAGTACCGGCTGGCGGCGAGGAGCACGGCCGCGAACACCTCGGCGGCCAGGTCGGCGGCGGTCTCGGGGTCGCGGGTCTCCCGCAGCAGGTATGCGAGCACGGTGGGGATGTGACGGCGGTAGAACACGGCAAACGCCGTGCCGTCGCGGGCAGCGACGGCAGACAGCAGCGAGGCGTCAGAGGATTGCTGGCGGTTGTCCATTCGCCCCTGTATTGCTCAGGCCCGCGGGGTTGTGACGGAGCCTAGCGCGTAGAATCGACGCCCGACTGTCCCCGAATCTCAAGAGGAACGCGAGACTCCATGGCCTACGTCATCGCCGAGCCATGCATCGGCACGAAGGATAATTCGTGCGTTGAGGTCTGCCCGGTCGACTGCATCCATCCCACGCCGGACGAGCCGGACTACGACGACGTCGCGATGCTCTACATCGATCCGGAGGAGTGCATCGACTGTGACGCCTGCGTCGAGGCCTGTCCGGTCGATGCGTGCTTCGCCGAGGATCAGTTGCCCGACGAGTGGCAGCACTACACCAAGCTGAACTCGGACTACTACGCGAATAAGGGCTGAGGTTCTGGGGCCGCCTTCGGCGGCGTCCCTGGGGCCCGGTACCCCGTCCGGACACGGGTCGCGTGTCGCCGGTTCCGTGACGCATAAGTCGTCACGCCGGCCGGATCACGCTGGGCGTGACGAGTAAGCCGCGTGGGGCGCGGCTAATGCGTCATGCCGCCGGCAGTGTGGCCCGCGTGACGCGTTTTTCGGGTTGGTCGGGCCGGAGCGGCGCTTGGTCGGGCCGGAGCGGGCTTGGTCGGGCCGGAGGGGTTGGTCGGGCCGGAGGGGTTGGTCGGACCGGAGCAGAGCGTGTGGCCGCCGGGCATGGACGCCCGGCGGAACGGCCCCAGGGACGCCGGCGCAGCCCGGCCCCATAACTAAGCCATCGGGAGCGACATGCCGACCGGCTTGGGCGCGGCGGCCGGCGCCGGCGTCTGCATGACCGGTAGCTCGACCGGCGAGAGCGCGATCAGACCGCGCGCGGCGTGGTGGAGCGCCTGGGCGGCGGGATCGTCGGGATCGGAGAAGACGACCGGGACGCCGGCGTCCGACTGCTCGCGCAGGCCCATGGTCAGCGGCACCTTGCCGAGCAGCGGCACCTCGAGCTCCTCGGCCAGGAGCTGGCCGCCGCCCTCGCCGAACAGCTGGAAGCGCTCGCCGCTCGGGGTGACGAAGCCCGACATGTTCTCGATCACGCCGGCGATCTCGAGCTTGAGCTTGATGGCCATCTCGGCGCTGCGCCGGGCCACCTTCTGGGCCACCGGCTGGGGGGTCGTGACGATCACGAACTTGGCCTGCGGCAGCAGCTGGGCCAGCGTCATCGACACGTCGCCGGTGCCCGGCGGGAGGTCGATCAGGAGGTAGTCGAGCTCACCCCAGTCGACGTCCTCGAGGAACTGCTGGAGCGCCTTGTGGAGCATCGGTCCGCGCCACACCACCGCGGCGTCCTGCTCGACGAAGAACCCGATCGACATCACGCTGATGCCGTCGTAGGCCTTGAGCGGGATGATCTTGCGCTCGGCGTTGACGTGCGGGCGCTCCGCGCCCAGGCCGAGCATGCGCGGCTGTGAGTAGCCCCAGACGTCGGCGTCGAGCACGCCGACCTGCTTGCCGTCGGCGGTGAGCGCGGCGGCGAGGTTGGCGGTGACGCTCGACTTGCCCACGCCGCCCTTGCCGGAGCCGACGCAGATCACGTTCTTGACCTGGGCCAGGGCACCCTCGGGCAGCGAGCCGCGGCCGAGCTTGCGCCCGAGCGCCGCCTTCTCGTTGTCGGACAGCACGTCGAAGCTGATGTTGACCCCGGTCACGCCCTCCAGCCCGCGCACCGCTTCGGTCACGCCGGTCTGGAAGTGGCTGCGGATCGGGCAGCCGGGGGTCGTCAGCGAGACCATGACGTCGACCACGCCGTTCTCGTGCACGTCGACCGAACGCACCATCTCGAGCTCGACGATGTCGCGGCGCAGCTCGGGGTCGATGACGGAACGGAGGGAATCGATTATTTGATCTCGGGTTGGCATGGAATTGATTGTAGGCAGCGGGCCGCCCCGGCCGGGCTGTGTGAGGTGCGTCACGGAGGCTCGTTTTGTCCGCTTAAAGACCGACGGGGCGCCACTTCCGTGACGCCCCGGCGGTTGAGGGAGGAGAGGGTGCTGCATTCGCCGGCGAGGTTATGAGGCCGGCGAACCCATCCCGTCCGCGACGTTCTCCTTGGACGCCCGGCGGGGGAAGCCTTTTTGGTGCTGCCTACGAGCCGATCAGCCCTTGCGCGTCGGAGACAAGACGCTCCACGCGGGCGCTCACTGCGCCGGACTGCTTCTCGAAATCCCTACGTACTGAGCTTAGCTCACGGTTCAAGCGCCGCTGGTTCTGGCGCATCGTGCGCTCGACCAGGCTACGCCGCTGCCGAAGCTCCCGCTCAAAGCGTGTACGTGCCCGGCGAACCTGCCGCTCAAACCGATTCCGGGCGGTGGCGCCGCGGCGCTCGTAGCGCTTGAGCTCCCGCTCGAGCGCGGGACGCGTGCGGTACTTGCCGGCCAGGCCCTTGACGGTGGAAACGAGGTTGTCGCTGGCGAGCAGGCCGGCGCCCACCGGGACGAGCACGGCGCGCTCGGCGAGCACCTGCGCCTGGGCGGCGCGGGTCTTGGGCTGCGTCGAGGTGGTCGTGCGGGTGGCGGTCCGTCGCGTGCTGGCCGACGTCCGGCTGGCGTTGCGCCGCGTGCTGGCCGCGCTCCGGGTGCCGGCCGCGCTGCGGGTGCCGGCGGCGCTCCGCGTGGTGCGCGAGCCCGTGCCGGTCGTGGCTCGTCGAGTCGTTCGCTTGGTGGCGGGCTTCTGCGTGCCCGAGGTGCTGGTAGCCATGCTCTATCTCTCTCTTAGCTCTGGTCTGGGAAACGATCGAACATGTGTTTGTACACGACAGGCTAGCGCGTGTTACAGCGCCGTCTCATGAAAAGTTCGTGAACGTACAGCGATCAGGCCGCAGCGTCCGGGGAGGAACGCTCGGCCTCGCCGATTGAGTCCCGCCCACCCGGCATCGTGCGCTCGATCCAGGCGTGCGGGTCGCGCAGCTCGGCGAGGGTGGGCAGGACCTCCGGCCCCGAGAACAGGTGGTGCAGCGCCTCCGGGCCTCGTTCGCGGACTATCGCGTCGCAGAAGAACTTGCCCTGCTCGTACTGGCGGAGCTTGAGCTCGAGTCCGAGCAGCCGAGCCACCAGCCGCGAGAGGCCCGACTGCGACTTGCGCCGACGATCCAGCGCGGCGCGCAGCTTCGGCAGCGAGGGCAGCAGATCGGGCGCCACCGCGTCCATGACGTGCTCGGCGTGACCCTCGATCACCGCCATCACCGACTGGACGCGGTCGAGCGTGTCGCGCTCGGGCGTGGTCGTGACGATCGAGATCAGGTCGCCGTTGCGCAGGTGGCCAAGGATCCGCTTGACCTCGTCGGTCGACGGGATGCGGAGCTTGCGCGGCGTGTCGAGGCGGACCTCGGCGCTCTTGAGCAGTTCCTGAACCAGGCCCGCAACGTGGGCATGGAGCCAGGGCACTCCGGCGAACTGGACGGCGTGGGTGACCTCGTGCAGCGCCACCCAGGTCATGAACTGCTGCTCCTCGGCCCCGAAGGCCTGGACGGCCTGGCCGAGGTTGGGGAGCACGAACAGCAGGCGCGGCGGCCGGTCCTCGACCGCCTCGTCGAGCAGCACCAGCTCGTACTGGCCGAGCACGCGCTGGCCCAGGTAGCCCACGACCACGCCGACCTCGGTGCTCAGGATGATCCCCATGCCGATCTCCATGATCGGCTTGAGCGGGCCCAAGTTCTCGCCGGCCCGCTGGAGCACCGGGTCGAGCAGCAACTTCATCGAGTCGATGTTGCTGGCCACCCACTCCTTACGGCTGATGCCCTCGGGGGGCGGTATCGGCCGGGCGGGCGTCAGCCCGGTGTATGCCACCACGCGGGACTCGGCCTCGGCGGCCAGTGCGGTGAGGTCGGCGGTCGGGGCCTCGGCCTCGCCGGTCCCGGCCACAAACGTGGCGATCCGCTGGGCGATGATCCAGTCGATCACGCCGGGATCCTCTCGAGCATGGCCAGAGTCTCCGGTGACCGAGCGGCGATCACGGGTGAGGACGGATCCGGGGTCAGGGGGGCCCCGAGCGGATCGTCGCACCACGGGAAGCTGACGACTCCGCCGGCCTCGCGGACGATCAGCTGACCGGCGGCGGCGTCGATGCCCCGAGACCGCCGCAGCGAGACCATTCCGTCGAAGCGGGCCGCGGCCACCTGGCAGAGCGAAGCGGCGATCGTCCCCAGGGCGCGCAGCCGATAGGCGCTGTCGACCAGGCCGTCGATGGAGGCTTGGATCCAGCGCGGGTCCGCGGACTCGATGCCGAGCACCTCGAGGCGTCCGTCGCGGCCGCGGCGCTCTGAGAGGGTGGGGTCGAGCGGCTCGCCGTCCAGCCACGCCCCCTGGCCTCGCCACGCCCACCACTGCTCGCCCGGCCCGAAGTCGTGCACAAAGCCGAAGGCTACGTCGGCCATCGTCTCGCCGTCGGCCACAGCGACCGACAGGGCATAGGTGGGGATACCGCGCTTGGCGTTGAGCGACCCGTCGATCGGGTCGATGATGACCCGCACGCCGTGGTCGCCGTAGTCGATCACGCCCCGTTCCTCGGATATGGCACAGAACCGGTAACCCTCCTCGCGCAGGCCGTCGAGCTCGTCGAACACGAGCTGCTCGGCGTTCTGGTCGATCTCCAGCGTGCGATCGCCGCCGCTGCCCCGGGTCCCGGTCTCAAGGGCCCGCTCCCTCGTGGTGGGAACCTCCGCGAGCATGCGCTCGAGGCCGGCCACGGCTCGCCGGCAAATAGCCAACCAATCTGCGTCAAGCGCCGAGCGGACGGAGGTCATAGCCGACTTATGCTGTCAGACATGGCGCTCACCCTAGACCCGTTGCTTCCCATTCAGCGGGAGGTCGTCACCTGCGAGGTTGAGCCGCTGCTCGTTCTGGGTGCCGCGGGCACGGGCAAGACCCGGACGATCGAGGCGCGATTCCTGGGTTTCGTCGAGCAGGGATGTCGTCCCGAGCGGATGCTGCTCTTGACCGCATCGGCGGCCCGGGCGGACGCCTCCCGGGTTCGGCTCGAGCATGGCCTGCGGGCGCCATACGACGAGCTGTTCGTCCTCACCGCGGTCGAGTTGGCGGCGTTGATTCTGAACGCGGCCGGGCCGGGAGTGGATGCCTTGGAGCCCGTGCTCGGCCCGGCCGAGCGGTTCGCGATGCTGCTCGACGGGATCGATCGCCTGTCGCTCGAGCGCCACGACTTCGGGGGCAGCGCCCACGCTCTGCTCGCCGGGTTCATCCGGCGGATCGACCGGCTGAAAGCGCATCTGGTGGGGACGGAGGAGTACGCGCGGTGGGCTTCGCGGCTGGCTCGATCCGACGGCGCCGACGGTGCCGAGGGTGCCGACCTCGCCGACGGTGCCGACGGGGCGGACGCCGGCGTCGAGCAGGAGTTCGCCGAGGTGTATCGGGTTCACGAGCGGATGCTCGCCGAGGCGGGTGCCCGGGACGCGGGCGACCTGCTCCGCGATGCCCTCCGGGTGGTCGACCAGCGCGGCGGGATGGGGCGGCGGTTCGAGCACGTGCTCGTGGACGACGCGCAGGACCTCGACCTGGCGTCGGCGACGCTGGCGCGGGCGGTGGCGGGGTCGCGACTGACCGTGGCGGCCGACCCGGTGCGGCGTTCCGGCGGGTCTCCGCTGCTGGACGGCGATGCGACGCGCTCGATCGTGCTGGGCGCCAGCCTGCGGGTGCCGCGGCGGGTGATGCGGGCGGCCGGCGCGGTGGCGGAGGGTGCGCTGTCGTGTGAGCCCGTTGCTGTCGAGGGCGAGGTGGCGTTCTGGCGCTGCGCCAACGAGCGGGCCCAGGCGCAGGCGGTCGCGGCTGACGTCGAGCGGCTGATCGCGGCTGAGGGGATATCGCCGGGGCGCATTGCGGTCTTGGTGCCCAGCGTGGCGCGGGAGGGTCAGGCGGTGGCGGTGGCGCTCGAGGAGCGTGCGGTGGCGCATCGCGTGGTGGGCGAGACGGCGTTCTTCCGGCGGGCCGAGATCCGCGACGTGCTGGCGTGGTTGCGGCTGTTGGCCGATCCCACCGACGCGCCAGCCGTGGTCCGCGCCCTCGCCCGGGCGCCGGTCGAGCTGCGCTCGGTGGACATCGCGCGCTGCACCCAGATCGCGCGCCGGCGCAAGCTGGACATGGTGGGCGCGCTCGAGGCCGCGATCGAGTCGCCGCAGGTGCCGCCCGAGGCGCGGGAGCGAATCCACGCGTTCCTGAAGCTGTATCGGGCGGGGATGTCCGAGATCGACAGCACCCGCCCCGACGTGTACGTGCATCGGCTGATCGACCGCCTCGGGCTGCGCCGCCAGCAGCTGTTCGCGGCGCAGTCGAACGTGGTCGAGCGGCTGCGGGCGCTCGCGCGCTTCGGCGAGCTGGCCTCCGGGTTCGCCCGGCGGGCCCCGCACGCCACCCCGCGGGAGTTTGCCCGGCACGTGGCGGCGGTGGCCGACTTCGGGCTACGCGAGCACGAGGAGCCGGACCTTGTCGGTCCTTCCGTGGTTCAGGTCGTGGCCCTCGACGGAGCCGCGGCGCTCGAGGCCGAGCACGTGTACGTGCTGGGGCTGCACGCCGGGCTGACCGCGCCGGCGCCGGACCCCGCGCTGTCTGCGTCGTCGGGGGCTGGGGCTTCGGATGGCGTGGCTCGTGGTCAGGCTCCCGTGTTGCGGCTGGCCCTGTATATGGCGGTGACGCGGACGGCCCGGCGCGTGGTGCTGTGCTACCCGGCCGTGATGGAGCGCGGATCCGTGGTGATCCCGGCGCCCGCGGTCGAGGCGATGCGGGTCGCGGTCGGCGGCGCCTGGGAGGACCACGAGGAGGAGATGTTCGGTCCTGCCGAGACGCTCCACTCGACGTACCGGCTCCTCCGGGATGAGGTTTTGGAGGGCACGATGCGGGCCGGCGGACGGCTGGCCGAGCTGCGACTGGATACGGATTTGGACGTGTCGCATGCCGTGGTGCGCTACCTCGAGCTGTTGAAGCTGGCCGCGCTGATCGAACGGCCCGAGGGGCAGTCGCTGGCCGAGGCGGTGCGCGACGTGAACTCGCGGATCCTCCAGGCGGTGACCGCCGAGCAGCGGGAGATCTTCACCTCGTCGGTCCTGGATGACTATCTGCTGGATGCCGAGCGGGATGCACGCCGGCGCGCCGCTGCGGTGGTCGCGCGCGACGACCCGTCGGTGGAGTCGTTCCTGCCGCTGCGCGGTGAAGGGGTCGTCATGTCGGCGTCAGACATCGACACCTACCGCACGTGTCCGCTGAAGTACAAGTTCGCGCGCGTATTCCGGATCCCACAGGAGCCGACGGTTCATCAGCGCTTCGGGATCGTGGTGCATCAGGTGCTCGAGCGCTTCCATGCCGGAGCCGGTTCTTCGGCCGGCGTGGCTGTGGGCGGATCACTGGCCGAGCTGCTCGGGTTGCTCGACGCGAGCTGGCGCCGGGGCGGGTTCGGCGACTCCGAGCAGGAGCGCCAGCTGCGAGGGAAGGCCGCCGCGGCCCTGACCCAGTACCACGCGCGCTTTCAATCCTCCGATTCCGAGCCGCTGTGGTTCGAGCGCGCGTTTGCCTTCAAGCTCGGTCCTCACCTGCTGCGGGGCCGCGTGGATCGGGTCGATCGCCTGCCCGACGGCGAGTACGAGCTGATCGACTACAAGACCGGCCGCCCCAAGAGCGCGGGTCAGCTGGTGGACGACGTCCAGTTGTCCCTGTACGCGGTGGGAGCGCGCGAGGCGTGGCGGTTGGACTGCACCCAGCAGGCCTACTACTACGTGCTCGACGATCAGAAGGTCGCGGTGCCCGATGACCGCGACGACCGGTTCTCGTGGATCCAGGACGTGGCGATGGAGGTGGCCGACGGGATCCTCTCGCAGGGGTTCGAGCCGACGCCGTCGTTCGCGGCGTGCTCGGTGTGTGACTACCGGCTCGTGTGTCCGGCGGCCGAGGGGTAGGTCGGTTGTTCGGGGTGGCGGCGGCCGCCGGGGTTGTTTGCTGACGCCCGCCGGGGTTTGTTGGCCCGCCGGGGTTTGTTGGCGCCCGCCGGGGTTCTCGCCCCTGCCCCTTCCGGTGGCGACTTTCGGCACACTCGGCGCGGTGCCGCCGCCGAGTGCGCGTGAAGTCGGCTATAGCGCGAGCTTCGGCACATTCGGCCGGCAGAGAGCGTCGAGTGTGGGGAAACTCGGGGTCGCCGGAGCTCTTCTCCGGACCGCCGACGACGACGTCGCCGGGGCTGCGGTTCAGCCGCGGGCGGTGTTGGGGTCGTCGTCGCCCCGCTGGCGCAGGAAGCGCTGAAGCTCGCGGGCGATCGTGTCGCCCGAGGGCAGGGGGCCGGGCTCGTCGCTGAGCTCGGTGGCGGCGGCCTGCTCGAGCCGCTCGACGAACGCCTGCACGTCGGGGTCGCTCTGTACGGCCAGGTTGACCTGGCGGTCGTAGTCGGCTGTGGCCGACTCGAGGTCGGTGGCGTCGACGGCGACCTGGACCAGGCCCTCGAGCTTGCGCACCAGGGCAAGCGCCGCCTTGGGATTGGGGGCGGCGGCGATGTAGTGCGGCACGGCGGCCCAGAGGCTGGCCGATGGCAGGCCCGATTCCTGGCAGGCGTCATGGAGCACGCCGACGATCCCGGTCGGGCCTTCGTAGGAGGACCGCGTGAGGCCGAGGCGGACGACCAGGTCGGCGTCGGTAGCCATGCCGGTCACCGAGATTGGGCGGGTGTGCGGGACATCGGCCAGCAGCGCTCCCAGCGTGACCACCAGCTGCGTGCCGAGCGCCTCGGCGAGCTCGGTGATCACGCGGCTGAACGTGCGCCACCGGAAGGATGGTTCGTGGCCCACCATCAGCACCAGATCGCGCGGGGCCCGGGGCACACGGGCCTCGAACAGCTCGACCTCGGGCCACTCGATCCGGCGGGAATGCCCATCGACAAGCTTGACCTGCGGGCGGGTGCTCTGGAAGTCGTAGAACTCCTCCGGATCGATCGTCGCGAACCGGCGCGCGCCCAGGGCGCCGGCGACAAACGTGATCGCGCTCGAAGCCGCGTCCGCCGCATCGTTCCAGCCCTTGAACGCGCAGATCAGAGCCGGAGCCCGCAATCCGTCTGGCCGATATTCCCACTGCAGCGGCTGCATCCGACTCAGCGTAGATCATGGGGGCATGGACTCCGGTGATTCGACGGTGGTGGTGGTCAGCGGCTTGCGGCCGGGTCAGGAGGTCGACGGCGTGTTCGCGTGCTCGCGCAAGGACCGCCTATTCACCCGAAACGGGTCGCCGTACCTGGCCCTGGAGTTGCGCGATCGAAGCGGGGTGATTCAGGCCCGAGCGTTTCAGCAGGCGGACTCGCTGGCGGGTCGGTTCGAGCGGGGCGACCTGGTCCGGGTGACCGGGCGGGTTGAGCGCTTCCGCGACGAGCCGGTGGTCGAGGTGGTGGACATCGCGCGGGTGGAGAGCGCCGACGCGACTCAGTTCCTGCCCACCGCCTACCGAGATCTCGACGAGCTCGACGGCTTTCTCGAGCACCTTGCGCGCGAGGTTGTCGACCGGCGCTTCCGCGACTTCCTGGATAGGCTGCTCGGTGACGCCTCGCTGCGGGAGGCCTGGCGCCGGGCGCCGTGCACCCGGTCAGGGCACCACGCCTATCTGGGCGGCCTGCTCGAGCACACGGTGGCGGTGGCCACTCTCACCGTCGAGGTCTGCCAGGTGCATCCGCGTGTGAATCAGGATCTGCTCCTGACCGCGGCGATCGTCCACGACCTGGGTCGCACGCGCGAGTTCACCTACGGCGCCGAGATCGGGCTGTCCGAGGAAGGGCGGCTCCTTGGCCACCTCGTCATCGGCGAGCGCCTCGTGTCGGAGCGCGCCGGCATGCTGGACGAGACGCGGCGCCTGGCCCTGCTGCACTGCGTGCTCTGCCATCACGGGCCGAGCGGCGGCGCCCGGCGGCCGGTTCGCCTCGGTCGAGGCTCTGACCCTGTATCGACTCAATGCGTTGGACACGAGCATCAAGGGTGCGCTCGAGCACGGCCTCGGGCTTGAGGCCGGCGCTTAGGTCACGCGGGAGGCGGTCGGTCCCGGTTCCACTCGGCCGGCGCCCCGGTCTCTCCGCTCCGTAATCTCAACGCCGGCGCGGCACGGGCCTGGTGGCCCATCCAGTCTTCAAAACTGGCAGGGCCGGGCAGCCCCCGGCTTGGAAGGTTCGATTCCTTCGCCGCGTCGTGGCTGGAAATCAGGGCCTGGGCCTTAGCGAAGTGGACGTGGTGTGGCCGCCGCGTGCAGCCGGGCCTGCGGTCGAGCGTGTCGTCTGCGTAGGGTACGAGTAGACCCTTAGTGAGGCGGGCGCTTAGATGCGATCTGCATCTAATTCGAGGCTGAGGTAAGTGCGCTCTCGGGCTACCGACGGCGCAGGACGAGTGGGAGGAAGATCTCGTCGACGATCTCCTCCAGTGTCCGCTGCCCGGGTGGACCTTGCGTAAGGATCAGCTCGTGGCGGAGCAGGTCGAACGGGAGGCGGGCGACGCGGTCGCTGACGTCGTCGCGGGCCTCGCCGCGAGATGCCGCTCGGGCGAGGACGACGGCCATGAGTTCGCCGCTGCTGCGCATGAGCTGGTCGCGTATCTGGTCGAAAGCCTCGTGGTCTGAGAGCAGGTCGTTGAGCATGCCGATGGCGGTGTCGGGGCCGATCTCTGTGATCCGGACGGAAGCGCGGCGGAGCAGGGCGAGGACGTCACCGCGCAGCGTGCCGGTGTCGGGGATCGTGCCCGACAGCACCGGCTGGTGGTGGCGCATGGCGGCGATCGCGAGCTCCGCGCGGTTGCGCCAGCGGCGGTAGATGACCGCGCGGCTGGTGCCGGCGCGCTCGGCGACCCGCTCCATCGTGACTTTGGCGTATCCGGACTCTTGGAGCTCTTCCCAGGCGGCATCCAGGAGTGCGTGCTCGAGCATCGCGCCACGACGGCGGGTGGCTACGGGCCTTGGCTTGGGATGGGACTGCTCGGGGCGCGCTTGTTCACGTGGCGCCGAAATTTTTTTAGGAGACATCTTGACTCTTAGCTCGCTCACTGATTAGATACGAATCGTCTCTTATCTTACTCGGTGAGATCCTCGCATGTCAATCGCCACTGAACCGTTGCACATCCCGGTCCGCGGCAACTCGCGCGCCGAGCGCTCCGCGTCGCGCTGGTGGCCGCTCGGCGTGCTGGCGGCCGCCCATCTGATGGCGATCATCGACATCACGGTCATGTTCGTCGCGCTGCCCTCGGCGCAGCATGCGCTGGGCATATCGGTCGGCGAGCGCCAGTGGGTTCTCACGAGCTACACGCTTGCGTTCGCTTCGCTGCTGCTGCTCGGCGGCCGGCTCGCCGACCGGTTCGGTGCCGGCCGGACGTTGGTGGTCGGGGTCATCGGCTTTGCCGCCGCGTCTGCGGTCGGGGGCGCGTCGGTCGACGGCGTGATGCTAGTCGCCGCCCGCGCGGTGCAGGGAGCGTTCGGCGCGGTGCTCGTTTCCTCCACCAAGTCGCTGCTGGCGACCGTCTACACGGACGAGCACGAGCGGGCCGGTGCGACGAGCATCTTCGCCGCGACGCTGACGGCCGGCATGGCGCTCGGCCTGATTCTCGGCGGCGCGCTGACCAGCGGCCTCGGCTGGCGCTGGTGCCTGTATGTCAACGTGGCGGTCTGCCTGTTCGTCGTCCCGGGCGCGTTGCGGGTGCTGCCCCGGATCGCGCCGCGCCCAGCCGTGCGTCTGGACCCGACCGGCGCGGCGCTGTGCTCGATCGGGATGGTCGCGCTGGTGTACGGGCTCGGAGACGTCACAACCGCGGGCTGGGGGTCGCTTGCGGTGATCGGGTCACTGGTCTGCGCCGCGGCAGCGCTCGCGCTGTTCGTAGCCCGTCAGGCCGGCCGTACCAATGGGATCTTGCCGCTGCGGGTGGTGCGCGACCGGAACCGCGGCGGGGCGCTGCTGGCGACGGTGTTCAACGGCCTCAGCACGGTCGGGCTGATGCTGATCCTCACCTATCAGCTGCAGACGGTCCTGCGCTACTCGCCACTGCGCACCGGCTTGATGCTGGCCCCGTTCGCACTCGCCGCGGCCTGCGGCTCGGTTCTGATCGCCCGGCGGCGGATGACGCGGGTCGCACCGCGCTGGTTGATCAGCGCCGGCATTGTGCTCAGCGCGGCCGGGCTGCTCCCGCTGCTCGGCCTCACGCCGAGCAGCCGGTGCATCGGGCTGATCGTCCTCGCCGAGTTGGTCGAGGGCATCGGCACCGGTCTCGCGGGCCCGCCGATCCTCGCCACGGCCTTGCGCTCGGTCGCCCGCGAGGACACCGGCGCCGCCTCGGCCGCGTGCAGCACGGCCGGCCAGCTTGGCTCCTCGATCGGCGTCGCGCTGCTGAACACCATCGCCGCCACCGCGACGGCCGTCTACCTCACGGCCCACGGGACGGCCGGCGTCGCGACCGCGACGGTGCACGGCTACAGCGTCGCCGCTGCATTGGGCGCCGCGATCCTGCTCACGATGACGATCCCGATCGCCTGGCTGATCAACGCGGGCGCCCCTCGACGCGATGCGCAGGTCAGGGTCGGAGCGACCGGGCGATGACGAGCCGACCCACCACCACGGCGTCGGCGACGGGCACGGACACGATCGTCTCGATCCACGATTTGCACAAGCGCTACGGCGATCACGCGGCGGTGCGCGGTGTCAACCTCGAAATCCAGCGCGGTGAGATCTTCGCGTTCCTCGGCCCGAACGGCGCCGGCAAGACCACGACGGTCGAGATCATGGAGGGCTTCCGTCAGGCCACCGATGGCACGATCGAAGTGCTCGGACACGACCCGTGGCGAGCGCCGGCAAGCTGGCGCGCGCGGATCGGGATTGTCCTGCAGGAGTCAGAGGCCGAGCCTGGCCTCAGCGTGCGCGAGTGTCTCGGGCTGTACGCCGGCTACTACCCGGCCCCCCGGGACGTCGACGAGACGCTCGCGCTGGTCGACCTCGCCGACCAGTCCGATCAGCGCGCGTCGGCTCTCTCGGGTGGCCAGCGACGTCGGCTCGATGTCGCGCTCGCGCTGATCGGCGATCCCGAGCTGATCTTCCTCGACGAGCCGACCACCGGCTTTGATCCGGCCGCGCGCCGCGCTGCCTGGGAGGTGATCGCCGGCCTCCGGGACCTCGGCAAGACGGTGTTTCTCACGACGCACTACATGGAGGAGGCCGAACGACTCGCCGACCGCATCGCTGTGATCGCTGCCGGCCAGATCGTCGCCGAGGGTACGCCGCAGACGCTCGGCGATCGCCAACTCGCATCCGCGCAGATCTCGTTCTCGGCGCCGGAGGGCAGCACCGCCGCAGAGCTTCCGGGCGCGCTCGCTGCCCGAGTGACGCACCACGCAAGCGGCCGGCTCGTTCTGCCGAGCACGCGCGTGACCCCCGACCTGTACGCGCTGGCCGGATGGGCGCTCGAGCGCGGGCTGGAGCTCGACGACCTGGAGGTCAGTCGCCCGACACTCGAGGACGTCTACCTGCAACTGACAACCGAAACCGACGACCTGCAAAGGAGCCGACCATGATCTGGCTGTTCAAGTTCATCTCCCGCAAGTGGCGGGAGTTCACGGCCAACCGCAAGCGGAAGGGGTAGCGCCATGCCCGCCGCAAGCACTCCGGCGGGCCCGCCGGCATCGGCGACCGGGACGCGCGCGCGGCGGCGATCCGCCGCGTCGCGCGGGCCGATTGCCGTACTCGCCCACCAGGCACGCTACGAGTTGCTGACCGCTGGTCGTAACCCTCGCGCGCGCTTCTTCACGTTCTTCTTCCCGATCGTGATGGTCGTCATCTTCGCCGGCGTGTTCCACGGCACCACGACCGTCGGTGGAATCCACGTCAAGCTCTCGCGCTACTTCACGTTCGGCATCCTAACGATGGCGATCGTGCTCGCCTGCTATGCCAACCTCGTCGTCGCGATCGCGACCATGCGCGAGGCCGGTGTGCTCAAGCGGCGCCGCGCCACCCCGGTCCGGCCGGCGGTGTTGATCGGCGGCCAGGCGGTCACCGCGGTTCTCACCGTGGCGATCATGAGCACGATCGTGCTCGTGATCGCCAAGCTGCTCTACGGCGTCGGCATCGCGCTGGGCGCGATCGGGGCGGTCGCCTGCACCGCGGCGCTCGGAGCGCTGACGTTCGTGGCGATCGGCTACGCCGTCTCGGGCCTGATCGGGTCCCCGGACGCCGCGCAGCCGATCGCCCAGGCAACGACCATGCCGTTGTGGTTCATCTCCGGCGTGCTGATTCCTACCCAGAACCTCAGTGGTGGCCTAAGGGCGCTCGGAGCAATCTTCCCCATCGAGCACCTCGCCGCCGGGCTGCACCTCGCATCCGTCCACACCACTTTCCGCAGCTCCATCTCGCCCACGAACCTGCTCGTGCTCGCCGCCTGGGGAGTCGGCGCGGCGGCATTCGCCGTCTGGCGCTTCAGCTGGCTCCCGAGCGCCGCAGCCACATGAACACGATCAACGAGACCAGATCCGGCAGCAGTCCTCGCTGTGGCCG
Organism: uncultured Solirubrobacterales bacterium; assembly: GCA_963834625.1. GTDB lineage: Bacteria > Actinomycetota > Thermoleophilia > Solirubrobacterales > Solirubrobacteraceae > Palsa-465. The sequence continues at coordinate 183,754 of CAWICM010000006.1, forward strand.
TGTGCTCTGGGCTGATTTCAGCTTCGGTGTCGTCCGCCACCGCCACGGACGAGGACCACCGACGGGGATCGCGTTCGATCAGCGGCGAGCAACGTCCGCGATGTCGGTGTCTGCCGACACCACGACGCGCTCCTCTCGCTCGGCGCGAGTGAGCGCCTCAGCGTCGGTCGCTGCCTGCATGTCGTGCTCGCGCAGGTGGGTGGCGTCGTGTCCGGCCGCGCGGTTCAGGCTACTCGCCTGGTCCGAGAACGGAAAGGCGTGTCCCGAACCGTGTCCCGAACTCGGCAGAACTGATACGCGCTAACTAGGATTACTAGCAGAAAACTCCTGGAAATCGGGACAACCGCAAACCAGAGCGGTCACTTCAAAACGCGCTACCACTGCTACGAACACTCTGCACATACCGGGTGTGCGACCGTATTGGGTGATTCCGCCACTCTCACGCAGGGCCGTCGCGGTGATCGCCACCGGCCCTGGTCGGATTACCCTGGACTGGCACCGCGGCGGGCGAGAGGCGTGCCCGAGGCTGCGGGCCTGCTCACACTCCGTTTAGCAGTCCCCGCAGCGTCGTGGCGTAGGTATCGAGGGCGTGGCGCCCGTCGTAGGTCAGCGCGACCAAGGTACGCGAGGCCGGTCCGCTGCCCGTCTTGGTGGTCACGAGATAGCCGGCCTCTTCCAGCTTGCGTAGATGCGTGATCAGGTTGCCCGGCGTTAGCTCGAGCATGTCCTGGAGGCGCTTGAACGACAGCTGGTCGCCGTCGGGCAGGGTGGCCAGCGCCGCCATCATCTGGAGTCGTGCCGGGACGTGAATCAGCGGGTCGAGGGCCTCGGCGGTCATGCGCCCGTTCGCGCCGTGTGTGTCCGAGTCGCGCGCCGCTGCCACTTGCCGATCGCCGCGTTGGCCAGCAGCAGCACGCAGAGCCCCACACCGTTGACGAGCCACATGCCACGAGGGCCGGCAATTGCGGCGAGGGCAGCGATCAGCGCGACCGGAACGGTGAGCGCGACTTCGTGCCAGCGCTTGTGGATCGCGCAGCGCCCGGCCCAGACGGCGGCAAGCGCGATCAGGGTTCCGTTCAGGAAAAGCGACCAGTAGAAGCCTGCACCGTGTGAGCCGCTGTTCGCGATCCCGATCAGCGCCAGATAGCAGACAAGCAGGACCCCGATCATCACAACGGCCTCGTCGCGCTGGACCTTCACGGAGCGGCCGCTGACGCCGGTGCGCGCACGCGCGTAGGCGTAGATGACGGTGGCGATCCGGAGTGCGATCAGCCCGTAAAAGACCGCCAGCGACGCGGCGCTTGGGCCGGTGAAGGGGTGCTGATCGCGGACGTTTAGCCACACGATCCCGAAACCGACCAGCGCCACCACCGCCGCCACCAGCGACACCCAAGGCGCCCGGAAATCCAGCGCGCGCCGCGCGTCCGCCTGCGTCTGTGTCAGCAGGCGCGCCGCCTCGCGGGGTTCCATCCTGCCCTCCTCGGGGATTCCGGATGGCGGTCCGATGTGTGTAGTCATAGTCCTGTCTCCCAATTAGAGTTTGTAATGCAAACCCTAGCGCACTTTGTGGGGCAAAGTCAAGGCCCATTCGAGCAGAAGCGCCGAAGGGCACCCCCGCCAGGCAGAGCCCCCCACGAGTTCCGCTCAGATCGAGAAGGGACAGCGCTGCTACATCGACGCTTCGGTGGGGAAGAGAAAATGACGGCATGATGCCTGAGGCGGGAACTCGTCGGCCACCCCTCGAGCGAGATCGCCGGACATATGGGCATGGCGCAGAAAGAACTCTCTGTCCGCCGGGCAGCGCTCATCGACAAGGGCCTCGTCCACAACCCAGTCGGCAACCAGCTCGATTTCACGGTCCCGCAGTTCGCGGCTTGCCTGCGCCGCGTTCACCCATTCGATCCGACGCAACGCCCGCGCTGCGGCCGGCCCGAGCGGCGCCGGGCCGCAGGTCGCCGGTCTAAACCGTCCCGGAGGCGGCAAAACTAACCTGCGCCAACTAGAATCACGTACAGAAAATCCCTGCAAATCGGCCCAACCGCGAGCCAGAACGGTCACTTCAAAAACTGGCAGGGCCGGGCAGCCCCCGGCTTGGAAGGTTCGATACCTTCGCCGCAGTCGTGGCTGGAAGTCGGTGGTTCCTGCCCCGACGGTCACCCCACGCTCGTGAACGTGACGGTCTGCGAAGCACCGTCGGCGAGGGTGGCGATGAGCTCATAGCTGCCAGGCGCAAGGCTGGGTGCGCCGATCGTCCCGTTCCAGACGACTGGTTGGCACCTCGGTGAGACGTGTCCGAACGGACGTTGTGCAATCTGCGCGTTGCGTTTCCGCGGAAACGTCTCGCTTTTGGCTTTCCGATCATTGCGACACTTGGAGCAAGACTTCGGACCGGAAACGCCGGGGCCTGGAGCGGCAATCGCGAGTTTGTTGGGTTCGTGCTACAAGGCCCGGCCGAACTAGAAGCCGGGAATACGTAGGATCGTTCTGCGGTGGACGCTATGCACAGACAGGTTGAGGCCTACAACGCTGGCGAGGTCGACGCGTTCGTGGCCTGCTATGCGCAGAACGTCGTGATCGAGGACGCGGATGGCCCGGCAGCCCCCGGCTTGGAAGGTTCGACTCCTTCGCCGCGTCGTGGCTGGGAAATCAAGGGCTTTTCGTAATCGCTGCGTCGCCATCGGGAGCGTAGGAGCGAGAGCGCGACCGCGTTTCCAGCCCGCCGGGCTCGGGAATCAATGGATTGATGCCCGGCTTGTTTCAGCAAGGCCGCAGGTCGAACCTCGACGGGATGCATCCTACGGATGAACGTCCGACGCGCTGGGACGATGTTTTCGCCGAATACGAAGACACGCCGTACCTGACTGGGCTGGTCAACGTCTGCACAGTCCTGGGTACGTTTGTCGGCGCGTGGACGCTGATCATCCTGCTTGGTGATCTGCACCGCGGATTCGCGGTGTACTGGCCTCTGGTCCTAATCCTCACGATCGACATCGCGGTGAACGTGCTGGTCCGGTGGATTCGCGCCAGGCGACGGTCCGACCGTTGACCTTGCTAACAGCGTTCGCGCCGATCCATCGCTCGCCGCGCCAATCGTGCGAGGCGGCTCCGTTTAGCCCACAGCGACAGTCGGGCCGTCTGGTGATCACGGGCTAGTGAAGCGGCCGGCTAGGCGAACGAGATGCACTGGACGCCTGGACTGAGACCAAAGGAGCGGTCGGGTGATCGCTCGCGTCAACCGACCAGTTGACCATGCAAAGAAGCTTCCGTAATCTCCTCGCGAATGTTGAACCGAGTCGCTTGTTCTTGGCGTCGGGTTCTGGGCGGGCTTCACGGCGGGCCTCGTTACCATCGCGACGCAGGGTGTGATCGACGGGGTTTGGCGACGTCGGCATAGTTCGGGTCTCGATCTACACACCTAGCGACGAACCACCCGAGTGCGCGGGATGGGATGGTCCGATCGATAGCCGCATGAGCCCGGCCCGACTCGCTGAAGCGAGCACGCGCCGCCGCATCAGTCGTGTCCGAGCCAAACCTGTGGGCCGACGGCTTGGAATTGCCGCTGGTCGAGCTCGACGGCGAGCGCGCTGGCTTCGTCACCGCGCGCCGTAGTCGCGCGTGCAGTGAATTTCGAGAGTTCGTCTGCCGCAGACCTGACGATGGCGGTTGCTGCCTTGGGTGCAGCCGCAAACTCGTGGCGCAACGTGACCCACCAGCCTGACGCCAGCCACAACACGACGTCCGCGTCAGCCTGGCCGCGCGAAAGGTCCGGCGCACCGAGCTTGACCTGCACGTTGTGGCTCAGCAGCTGTCGCTCGGGTCCTTGCGCCCGCAGCGTCACTGCCCAGAGCCGGTACGCATCCGGCGCCTCCCAGTACGACCGCCAGTTGCTGCCGTGGGGGTTCTCGCTGAGCGCCGCCGGTCGAGGAATAAGCAGATACCGCCCCACGGCCGGAGTGAGGGCTGTCTCGTCGCTCGCGCTCACCTGCCAAAGGTACAGGGCGCTCCATGCAGCGCACTCGGATCACGCGGGTGCTGAGTCCGGTTCGTTGGCTCCGCGTTGCCGCCGTGCGCCAGATGCATATGCAGACGGTTGTGCTGCTGCTGGTGGTCAGTGTGCAGCGCGTCCGATGACCACCCGGCCGGCGCTGTCGACCGCCATGCAGAGTTTGGCGGTGGGGCAGGAAACGTCTGTCGGCGCGATGGTGCCGTCCACGTCTTGGCGTCGCCAAGCGCTGGGACCACCGGTCGGGTTGGTGGAGGTCACGACATCGCCCGCCATGTCCACAGCCACGCACAGCGAAGGAAGGACACACGAGATGGCATGGAGGGCGTGTTGGGTCCCGCCTGGTCGGGAGCCTCTGACGGCGGTGACCTGCCACGCGCTGCGACCTGCGGTCGGGTTCGTGCTGGAGACGATCTCGCCGATGTCATCACCGGCGACGCACAGCGACGGCGAGGCACAGGAGACGCTGTAAAGGCTCGTGAGCGGGGTCACGTTCACGTCCTTATGCCACTCCTTTCGGCTGCCCGCCGGGTGGGTTGTGGACCAGATGTTTCCCGACACGTCGACCACCACGCAGGTCGACATTGACGGGCACGAGACTCCCGTTAGCTCCCCGCCGCCAGGGAAACCAATGCGAATTGCGGACCACACACCAGCGCTGGTTGGATTCTCGGAGCTGAGCACGCGGCCGTTAAGCTCGGTCGCCACGCACAGTGATGCCGAGTGGCACGAGATCCCCGATAGGGGCGTTCGTGCGGCGTCGATCCTGGTGCGATGCCATGCTCGCGCGTCCCCGGCGGGGTGTCTTGACCACACCAGGTTGCCGACGTTGTCGACAGCGAAGCACAGCGATGCGCTCGGGCAGGAGACGGCTTCGAGCAGGTTCGAATCGTCAGCGCCAGAGGTCCGCCATGCGCCGAAGCTTCCGTCTCGGCCGCGCGACGTCAGGACGTTCCCGCGTTCGTCGACGGCCACGCACAGGGATTTCGTGGGGCAGGACACACCGCGAAGCGGGATCGAAGCGCCGTGTTGCGGCTCGCGATCGATCAACCTAGGTGATGACCACAGCAGCGGTCCCGACGTGACTGCTCCGGCCGTTGGATGCGCGGGGGCGTGACGTCGGACCAGCGTCAGGGCAGCCGCAACTACGAGCAACACCACGAGGCAGCTCAGTACCACCGGAACGAAGCGAAGTGATGCCGGTATGGGTTGCGCCCAACGCGCCTGGCGGCGTCGGCGCGACGCTTGACCTCCGATCGCTGCTTCCAGTGCGGCTCGTCCTCCCGCCAGGGCGGCGATCTCCGTGGCATCCCCCTCCGGAACAGGCGAGATCGTGCGGACCTGTTCCTCGATCGATGTCATACCGTCGGCTCCTTCCCGAGAACGATATGTGGCGCACGCGCTGCCAATCGGGCCGCCGCGAACCCACGCGCCCGGTGAAGGTCGCTGCGAACCGTTCCGGGCGGGAGGGCCATCGCGACCGCGATCTCGGACGCTGACAAATCAGCCCAGGCATGTAAGAGCAACACATCCCGCTGACGTGACGGCATCGCGGCCAAGGCTTCGGAGAGAGCCGCTCGCGCCGCCTCCGCGTCCAAGCGGTCGTCGACCTCGTCGCCGAAGACACCGCCGCGCTCGCGTCCCGCCGCGCGCGCGTAGGCGCGCAGCCGCCGCTCCTCCCCTCGGCGGTGCATCCTGATCAGGTTCGTCGCGATCCCCAGGAGCCAAGGCAGTGCCGACTCGGCGCGGCCATCAAGGCTGCCTCGGTCCCGGAAGGCCCGCGTGAACACCTCGGCAGTCACATCGGCCGCCAGCCCGTCCCCGATCCGGCGGCGCACGTACCGGTACACCGCCCGCGAGTGTCGATCGAAGATCCCGGCGAACACCGCCGGCGATGCCAGGGACTCACGAATCACCTCGTAGTCGGTCTCCGCAGTCATCACAGTGTCCTTTGCCGCAAGACCCAACAGCGTTGCACCAAGGCCGCCCGGCTCGAAGCGCCCCAGCCGACGACGCAAGGGAAGTGCTCGGTCCCGAATGCTTCGCGACCCGGCACGGCGAGTTGCGGATAATGGTTGACGTGAGACCGCGCTTCGCGACCGCTCCGCTAGCCGCCGCCGGACTGATCGCCGGCTACGCAGTGGCGGTCGCCACCGGCTCGCGTCCGCTCGGCGGACTCGTGCTCGCGGCGTGCGGGCTGGTCTGTATCGCGGCGTGGTTGCGCAGAGATGGTCGCAGGACGGCAACGCTATTGACGATCGCCGGCTTGGCCGCCTTCGCGCTCTCGCACGTGATCGGTCTCATCATCGGGCCGTGGCCAGCGGTCCTGCTCGCCGCCGCGAGCGCGGGCGTGCTCTCCTGGCGGCTGTCAGATTCCCGCCACGTGAATCTCAAATGGCTGCCGGCCGGGATTCGCGCCGGTTCCTGACCTGACCAAACGCTCGGCCTTCGCTGCCGCTTCTCGGTCCCCCGGGGAGCGTGTCGCCGGCCTCGATGCGGGTGCACGCGTCCGGTCCACGCCCTGCGAGAGCGACATGCGATGCACGGGACCGGATGCCGATCGTCCCGAGACCACGCGGCGTCAGTTTGGTTTGACAAACGTGGGTTGTCAATCTAGGCTGACAGCCATGAACGCCGAAGACATCGCCTCCGCGATCACGTCCAACGATCCGTCGCTGGGGCTCCGCGCCGCTCTAGCTCTGCACCGGCTCGCGGAACGGGTCGAAGCGGACCACGTCGCGACCGCCCGCCAGCAGGGGTGGACTTGGCAGCAGATCGGTGATGCGCTCGGCGTTACCCGCCAATCAGTCCACGCCAAATACGGAAAGCGACTCCCATGACCAAGCATTCGAAACCAGCCGACGCGTATAACCCTTGGAGGGTGTACATCGACGCTCGCGAGGAAGCGCGGCGCCGCGGTGACCGCAAGGTCGGCACCGAGCACCTGATACTCGGGCTGCTCAGGGAACCAGTTCTGGCGCAGGCCTTCGGGTGCGACCTACAGACAGCCCGCGACAAGCTCGACGCGATGGATCACGATGCGCTCGCCGCAGTCGGCATCGGCGCTGCGTTCAAGGCACCACCGATACCGATCGAGGAGCCGATCAAACGTCCGTCGAGGCCGACGCTCAAAGCCGTCTTGCGGGACCGTTTGCCAATGACACCCGCAGCCAAGACAGCGCTGGAGGAATCGTGGAAAGAGAGACGTCGTGGTCGCCACGTCCCCCTGCAACAGGTGCTCCTAACCGTCCTGGAGCTCGACCCGCCAGATCCCGCCGCCGAGCTCATCGCCGCGCTAGGCGTCGATCGCGCGGCCGCGCGGCAACGCCTCGGCGTGGGACGCGCCGCAGCGTAGGCATACCAGCACCGAGCGCGAAGGGTGCAAGCGAGTCGCTGAGGCAGCCATCTCGTCCGCCCGGACGCCACCGTCGCTCTCGCCGTAAACCGGCAGCGCTGAGCTGGCTGCTGGACCTGAGCAATTGCGCCAGCCCGAGGAGACGCGACCCTTCAGCGACGGTTGGTGCCTGCATGTCGTAGTCGCGCACGAGGGCTGCGCCGTGTCCGGCCGCGATCAGCCGGTCTGCGTTGAGTCACGGCTTGGCGTGCGTATGCGCGTGTGCTGAACTGCTCGGATGACCAAGCCTGAGCTCGAGTTCTTCGACACCGAGGGGCTTCCGTGGCGCGCCGTGGCCGGTGAAGTCGGAGTTTCGGAGCGGGTGCTCGCCGACGATGAAGGCACCGGACGCCTGACGCGACTCGTGCGCTGGGATCCTGGCCTGAACACGTCGGCCGCCGGGCCGGTCGCGCACGCGTACTTCGAGGAGGTGCTGCTCCTGTCCGGTTCGATGCACGACCTCAGACTCGACCAGACGTTCAGCGCCGGCTATTACGCGTGCCGGCCGCCCGGCATGGTCCACGGCCCGTGGGAAAGCGCCGAGGGGTGCATCATGCTCGAGACGCGCTACTAGCGCCAACGTCCGAGGTGAGTCTCCGGCTTCGCGGCCGGGTATTGACACCTCAAGATCCGATGCATATGCTTTCGAGGTATGCAGGGATTGAGTTTTCAGGGGCAGCTCGAGGGTCTGGTGCTAGCTGTGCTCGGCCAGGGGCCGCTGCACGGCTACGCGATCGCGACTGAGCTTCGGAGGCGATCCGAGGGGATGCTCGATGTCGCGGAGGGCACGTTGTATCCGGTGCTGCACAAGCTCGAGAAGGAGGGCCTGATCCGGAGCCAATGGGAGGTGGTCAACGGCCGGCGCCGCCGTGTCTACGCAGCCTCGCCGGCCGGGGCGCGAGCGGTGCGCGAGCGGTTTGCCACCTGGCGGCGTTTGAGCGGCGCGATCGATTCGGTGTTCGTCTCGTCCCCGGAGGCAGCGGGTGAGTGACGATCCTCGCGAGCAGTTCCTGATCGCTCTGAGGCATGGATTGCGGTGTCGCCCGCTGAGGCGCCGGCGCGCCGTCCGAGAGATCGCGGCGCACCTGGACGACACGGTGAAGGAGCTGGAGGCCGGCGGGATGCCGGAGTCCGCGGCGGTTCAGGAGGCGCTTCATCGGTTGGGCGATGTCGGCACGATCACATCGGCGTTCCGCGAGGTCCGGCCCGAGAGACGGGTGCGTCGTCTGCGCTCGCCGGCGTGGGTTGCGGTCGGTGCGATGTCACTCGTGACCGCCTGGGCGGCCGAGCTCCCCCAGGCTTCCCCGGCGAACGCTACGACGCCGGCGCCCCCGGCCGTCCACTCCGGTCACCTCATCAGCCCCGGCAGCCACGAGCGTCGACGCGGCGACGATCGCCCGTCATTAGCCCGAGCTCGTCACCCCAGCGGGCCCTAGCAGGGATGCTCGTGAATCGGCGTGTCCGGGGTCTGTTCGAGCTCGTCTTCACGGTCATGGTGGCGGTCGGCCTCGCGTTCGCGGTTCAGGCGTGGGCGGTCAAGCCCTACAAGATCCCCAGCGCATCGATGGAGCCAACGCTCACCGAAGGTCAACGAGCTTTGGTGGACCGGCTGTTCTTCTCGCCGCACGTCGGGCAGATCGTGGTCTTCCACCCTCCCGCCGGGGCCGACAGCGAGCAATGCGGCCGCTCTCACCCGACCTCGGCTCCGTGCGACTGGCCCGAATCGACGCGGTCGAGCGAGACCTTCATCAAACGGATCGTCGCCGGCCCGGGAGACGTGATCGCGATCAAGAACGGGCACGTCATCCGCAACGGCCAGCCAGAGCCAGACAGCTACATCCGTCCGTGCTCGACGCAGGACGCGAACTGCTCATTTAGCACGCCGATCCGTATCCCGCAGGGAATGTGGTTCATGATGGGCGACAACCGGGGCATATCCGACGACAGTCGCTATTGGGGACCGGTCCCAACCAAATGGATGATCGGGGACGCCTTCTTCACCTACTGGCCGCCCGACCGAATCGGCTCCTTCTAAGCGCGCGACAGGTAGCTATGGGTGGAACGGGCGCTCGTCGACGGTCTTGATGACCTTTCCCGAGGCCGAGCGCCAGACCGCGGCAGTCGGCCACCCGCCCCGCTTGAACATGCGCCGCTTCCCTCACCCGGCCGACTCGCCGTCCCAGTAGTCGACCGCGTCACTGATTCTGAAGATGCCGGCCGGGGTCAAGGCCTTGCCGCTGTCCGGGTATCCGCAACCGTGCGGCTCGCGCTTGGTCGACAGGATCAGCACTCGAGTGACCTCGGTCGCCTCGTTGATCACCTGGTGCGCGCCATCCGCACCCTCTGGAAACAAGACCATGTCTCCGGGCGCCAGCACGTCGCGTCCCTCCGGGTGACGCAGCGTCGGCGTACCGGCGAGTACCAACAGGCACTCCTCGTTACCGATCTCGTAGTGGTACGGGCCGTTGCGCTCGCCGGGGTCGAGCTCGTAAACGGTCCCGCCGAGAAGCCCGCCGCCCAGCAGCGTCCCGAGTCGCCGGTAGCGCTCGCGGAAGCCGGGCGGATATTCGGGGTCACCTCTGACCTCAACGGTCATCGCGTTTACCACCGGCCGCGGTGACGCGGTCATTCGCCGTCCCAGTAGTCGACCGCATCGCCGCGGCGGAAGTCGAGTCGGTCCGGCCCGCCGCCGGGCGGTCGCACGCCGACCTTGCCGGAGTCGGGATAGACGGACACCGAGGCCGCTGCGGCGGCGGCGATCCCGGAGAACATCACGACGCGGCCCGGACCGCGGACCGCGTGGGCCCCGACTGGACCGCTCGGGAAACAGACCAGATCTCCGGGTGTGAGCACCCGCTCCCCGGTCTCCTCGCGCAACGTCGGCGTCCCTGCGACCACGTACAACCACTCCTCGACCCCGTGGTGGTAGTGGTACGGGAACGTCCACTGACGATCGGGCAGCTCGTAGACGCTCGCGCCGAACCACCGGAGGCCGGCTTCGTCCGCCAGTCCGCGACGCCCCCGCCAGGCGTATCCGCGGCGGTCCTGGTCCAGCGGGAGCTCGTCAGTCAGCACGTTGATGCGGTGCATCGCGCCACATGCTCCCAGAAGGGTCGATGGTGATGACCGTCCTGCAATAACTCACCGCGGCTGGTCGCGCAGGCTCCCGATCCGTAGTGACCCGTGGGCGGGCTCACCGGGTGACGGCGGCGCAGGCGCGAGTGCCGCCTCGGCGGCACTCGCGGTCAGGTTCTCCAGACGCTCTGCGGGCGGCACGAAGAACAGCCCGCCTGTGATCGCGGTTGAGAAGTCGAGGATTCGGTCGGTGTTGCCGGGCGGATCGCCGATGAACATGTTGTTCAGCATCAGCTCGATCAGCGCCGAGGTCCGCGCGTAGGCGATGTAATAGGTACCGAACTCCGCCGCGCCGACCCGGCCGAAGGGCATGTTGAAGCGCATGATCTGCTGCTCCTCCCCGTCCGGCCCCGTGATCACGTTGAGGGCAAGATGCGAGTCCGGCGGCTTGACCTCGTCGGGCAATTCGATGTCGCTCAGCTTGGTGCGGCCGACGATCAGCTCTTGCTCCTCCGTGGACAGCGCATCCCAGGCCGACAGGTCGTGAAGGTACTTCTGGACGATCACGTAGCTGCCGCCGGCAAAGGCCGGATCCTCGGCGCCGATAAGCACGGCCTCTCCTGCGGCCGCGCCTTCTGGGTTCTCAGTTCCGTCGACGAACCCGAGCACGTCGCGGTCGTCGAAGGAGCGAAAGCCATGGACCTCGTCCACGACCTCCGCGAATCCCCGCAAGCGCTCGGTCAGCCGCTGAGCCAGCTCGAAGCACACGTCGAAGCGGCGGGCACGGACATGGAACAGCAGATCACCCGGCGTGGCCACGGCGGTATGTCGCGGACCGGCGAGCTCGCGGAACGGATGAAGTCCGGCCGGACGGGGCCCGGCACCGAGCCGATCCCAAAGAGCGGCACCGATTCCCACCACACACGAGAGCTCGGCCTCGGGCACGCGGAAGCCCACCGAGCGCTTGAGCCCGGCGACGTCAGCAAGCACGTCGATGACGTCGGCCTCGGATCCCGAGGCGACGGTCAGCACAAGGAATATCGCCGCCTCGGTCGGGTGGCTGAGAATCGGCTGGGGCTCGGACGCGGACACGATGCTCAACATACGCGACCGCGAGCCTGGGCCGGCACTCCGTCAATGGGTACCGCTACGGGATCGTGTAGGCCACGACCTGTGGGCTTCCGCCTCGCGTAATCGCAACGGGACCACCGGCCGGAACGATCAGGGTGTTGCCGGCGATGGCGATCGGGGAGTTGGTCGATGTGGGCAGTTGGCGGCGAAAGACGATCGCGCCGGTCTTGCGGTTCAGCGCGATCAGCACGCCGTTGTAGAGCGTCGTGAACACGAGATCGTTCGACACGGTGGCGGCGCCGAGCGCGAGCTGCGGCACCTTCCGATCCCATTGGACCTTGCCGGTCGCGAGGTTGAGCGCCTCGACCTCGCCGGTAGTAGCGACATTCGCCTTCGTCGTCGTGGATCGGAGGTTCAGGTTTGAGTAGGTCACCGGGACGTTCAAGGTCTCCACGTACACGTTGTCGCTCGCGACGGCCAGGGCGGCCAGCACGCCGCCGAGCGGCCCCGGAAGGGACGTGAACGGTGCCTTGAGCGTGCTGCGGTGCTCGAGCGCCTGTAGTGAGTCGTTGTCATGGCCGTTGTGCGCGCCCACCGGGGTCTTCCAGATCAGCTTGCCGGTACTCGCGTTCATCTCGTACACGTAGCCCAGCTTGCCGCTGCCGATCACGACGGGGATACCCCCGGCGCGCGCCGAGATCGGCGAGGCCTGCATGTCCCAGTCCTTGAAGTCATCGGGCACGCCCTGGTAGTACCAGCGGAGCTTCCCGGTGGCGGCGTCGAGGTTCACGTCGCTGTCGGTGTAGAGGTCGACCGCCGGATGCGCGATCGCCGCCGCGGCGGTCTGATACGGGTTGCCGATCCCGTAGGTCACCGATCCGTCGCCACCGATGAGCGGCGTCTCCCACGCCCCGCCGGCGCCGAGACCAAGCGCCTGCACGCCCGGGTCCGGGCCAGTGACGGTATTGAACTTCCAGAGCACCGCTCCGCTTGACGCGTTCAGCGCCAGCAGCACCCCGCCGCCGGGCGCCGAGCCGAGTTGGCTGGCGAGATAGACCCGACCGTTGGCCACCTGTGGCTGAATGCCGAAGCTACCTTGGCCTGTGCTCAGGAGATCGCTGCTGGCCCACAGCGTCCGGCCGGTCGTAGCGCTCAGCGCAAACGCCGCCGTTGGGGTGAGCCCGTACACCTTTCCGCCGACGACGGCGACGCCGTTCGGTCCCGGCCCACTCTTCTCCGGCTGATTGCATCGATACTCCCATTCGAGCTTCCCGGTCGCGAGCGCGAGCGCATACACGTCCGAGTCGAGATCCTGGAGATACACCACGCCGTCGTCCACGATCGGGTTCGCGGTCAACGACCCGAACGGACGCACGCCAACCGCGGCCTTCCCAGTGAGCTTGAACGTCCAGGCCTCTCTGAGCCTCGACACGTTTGCCGAGGAGATCGTCGATCCAGTGGCAACGCGTGTGTTCGCGAGGTCGCCATTTGCGTATGGCCACGAGCCAGAACCTCCTGCCGTCGAGGCCGCCACGTTCGTCGTGAGGGTCTCGCACCCGGCACTCGCTCGGAGGGTCCCGCTTCCGCCGCAAGCCGCAACCAGTAACCCTGCCGCGGCGAGCAGTAACAAGCTGAGCGTGGTCCAACCGTTCCTGCTCGTTGCCGTGCAACACACGGCGTCGGTGCCACGCGGAGATCGACGGGTCATGGTCCCTCCTGAAGAAGCACAGCTCGCCTTCGATAGCTGAATGATATCACTTTGCTACCAGCAGCGCAAGCCTCTAGGTTTGCCCTTGACCTTGCCCCTGGCGGCGTTCCGGCCGCCCGGTGCGATCGACGCGGCGGCCACGGAATCGGCGGACGACGTCGAGGACGATCTGCTCGCGGCAACCGGCGGTCGTGAGGCCTACGTCGATCGTTTCCGGCGAATGTTCGCCCTCAAAGACGCGGATCCGACCGACCCTCGCGTGGATGCGCTCACTGCCAACATGCAGGTGGTCATGCGGACCGCGCTCGCGCGAGCGGGAGCGAACGGCGCCGACGCGTCACCGGCGATCGCCAATCTCTCCGCACAGGATCTCCAACGATGGGTTGCCGGCCTCCAGGCCGCGGCGCTCGCGCTGCCGCCCGCGGTCCGACGGATCTGGGAGCTCGTGTTCACCGAGATGGTCATGACGGTCTCGGCGACCAAGGCAGCTCAGCGGGCAGAGCCACACTCGCAGATGAGCTGATTCAGGGGCCGCCGAGCCGGCGACCGACCAAGCCACAAGTCCGGTGAAGGCGATCCCGTAGCCTTCGTCCGCCCGTGACCGTCGCCCTCCCGCCCGATCGCTCCGACTCCGCAAGGGCGCGCCTGGAGGCCGGCATCCGGCGCGGCGTGCCGTTCGGTGTCGCCGTGTTCGCGATCGCGATCTCCTACGGGGTGCTGGCGCGGCCGGTCATGGGCACGGTGGCGCCGATCGTGATGTCGATCGTGGTGTTCTCCGGCGCGGCGCAGTTGGGGTCGCTGGCGATCCTGGCCGCCGGCGGCGGCACGGGAGCCGCCATCGCCGCGGGCGTGCTTCTCAACGCTCGCTACCTGGCCATGGGGCTCGCGCTCGCTCCCTCGCTCCGTGGGCGGGCGCTATCGCGCGCTGCCTTCGCGCTCACCGTCGTCGACGCATCGTGGGCGGCGGCGAGTGCGGGTGACGGTTCGTTCGACCCGTGGTACATGGTGGGGGTTACCGTGCCGCAATATCCGGGCTGGGTGCTCGGCACGGTCATCGGGGTGCTGCTCGGCCACGCGGTCGGAGATCCGAACGCGCTGGGCCTGGACGCGCTGTTCCCGGCCTTCTTCGTGGCCCTCCTGTTCGAGGAGGTGCGCGGGCGCCGGAAGCTCGTCGCGGCTGGTGGTGGGGCGGGGATCGCGCTCGTGCTGACCCCGCTGGCGCCGGCCGGCTTGCCGATTCTGGCGGCCGTGGCCGCGGCTGGCCTCGCGTCGAGGGTGCGGCCGTGACCGGCGTTTGGGTGACCATCGTCGTCCTCGCGCTGGCGACGGCGGCGCTGAAGCTCGCCGGCCCGCTGCTCTTAGGCGGGCGTCCGCTGTCGGCCGAGGCCCTGGCGATCATCGAGTTGCTTGCCTCGGCGCTGCTGGCCGCGCTGGTGGTCGTCGAGACGTTCGGCAAGGACCAGGCGCTGACGCTGGACGCCCGTGCGCTCGGCGTGGCGTTCGCCGCGGTGGCACTGCTCAGACGCGCGCCGGTAACGGTGGCGGTGATTGGGGCCGCGGTGGTCACGGCGCTCGCCCGCGCGATCATCTAGCCGGTGGGGTTTCCTCGTCCGCCGGGAGCGCGGAAGCCTCAAGTCCTCGTGCTCTTAAGACGACCAAGGACGCATGCCGACTCCCGCTCTTTCACTGAACCGCACCTATCGCCTTGTCACGCGCAGCGACTTCGACGGCCTCGTCTGCGCCGCCCTCCTCCAGGAGCTGGGTCTCCTGCACGACATGCTGTTCGTCCATCCCAAGGACGTCCAGGACGGCAAGATCGAGCTGAACGCCCACGACATCACCACGAATCTCCCTTACCGCCCCGAGGTGGCGCTGTCGTTCGATCATCACGCCTCGGAGCTTCGGCGGGTGGTCGGCGACCGGGACAACCGGGTGATGACCGCGGATGCTGCGTCGGCCGCGCGCGTGGTGTACGACTACTTCGGCGGAGCCGAGCGGTTCCCGAACGTGAGCCTGGAGATGATGGACGCTGTCGACCGCGCTGACGCGGCGCAGCTGAGCATCGAGGACGTCCTCGATCCTCAGGGTTGGATCCTCCTCAGCTTCTTGATGGATCCACGCACGGGGCTGGGCCGCTTCCGGGAGTTCCGCATCTCCAACTACCAGCTGATGATGCAGCTCATCGACAGCTGCCTGAACCTGTCGATCGAGCAGATCCTGGCTTCCGAGGACGTGGCCGAGCGGGTCGAGCTCTACCGCGAGCACGCCGATGCGGCGGTCGAGCAGATTCGACGCTGCTCGAGCGTGCACGGCCGTGTCGTGGTGCTGGACCTGCGCGACGAGGAGGTCATCCATCCCACGAACCGCTTCCTGATCTACGCCCTGCATCCCGAGTGCACCGTGTCGATCCACGTCCTCTGGGGACTCAAGCAGCAGAACACGGTGTTCGCGGTTGGGCGCTCGATCCTCGATCGATCCTCCAAGGTTGACATCGGCGGGCTGATGCTGACGCACGGCGGCGGCGGTCACGAAGCCGCCGGAACCTGCCAGATCGACAACGATCGCGCCGAGACGGTCCTGGACGGGCTCGTTCAGGCAATCAGCGACGGCGAGCGCGAGCTCGTCGCCGGCTGACGCGCCCGCCCTAACCGGGCTGGGCGCCACCGGAGGCCCTTCGGCGGTGGCGGAAGGCCGTAGCCGGCTAACACGGGAGAATGGGGAGCCTCCGATGGCGTCCGCCCTGGCCGATCTCAAGATCCTCGATTTCTCGCGCGTGCTCGCCGGTCCCTTCGCGACGATGATGCTGGCCGATCTGGGCGCCGTGGTGACCAAGATCGAGCCGCCCGGCGGGGACGAGACCCGCCAGTGGGGACCTCCCTACGACGAGACCGGCGAGGCGACCTACTTCCAGGCGGTCAACCGCAACAAGAGCAGTGTGGTGCTGAATCTCACCGACCCTGGCGATCTCGAGCGAGCGCGGGACATGGCCCGGGGAACCGACGTGCTGGTCGAGAACTTCCGCCCAGGGGTGACCGATCGCTTCGGCCTGGATTACGAGGCGGTGCGGGCGGAGAACCCAGGAGTGATCTACTGCTCGATCACCGGCTTCGGACGCGGCAAGGGCGCCGCCCTGCCCGGATACGACCTGCTGATCCAGGCGCTCGGCGGGCTGATGAGCATCACCGGGCCGCCCGACGGCGAGCCGCAGAAGGTCGGCGTCGCGGTCGTGGACGTCCTGGCCGGGCTGTTCGCCACCGTGGGGATCCTGGCGGCGCTCGAATACCGCCGCGTCAGCGGCGAGGGGCAGCGGGTGGAAGTCGATCTGCTCTCGGCCCTGCTGGCCGGCCTGGTCAACCAGGCGTCGGCTTACACGGTGGCGGGCGAGGTGCCACAGCGGATGGGCAATCAGCATCCGAGCATCGCCCCGTATGAGCCCATGCGCTGTGCCGATCGCGAGCTCGTCGTGGCGATCGGCAACGATCGTCAATTTGGCCTCCTATGCGAGGTGCTCGGCGTGCCTGAGCTGGCGGACGATGCTCGCTTTGCCACCAACGGGGAGCGGGTTGCCAATCGTGACGCCCTTCGCAAGCAGCTCGAGGATCGGCTGGCGAGCCGGCCCGCCGAGGAATGGGCCGAAGCGCTGACCGAGGCCAGCGTCCCCGCCGGGGTGGTCAACGACATCGCCGGCGCATTCGAGCTGGCACGAGCGCTCGGGCTGGCCCCGACGGCGGCGCTCGCCCGCGAGGACGGGACGCGCGTCGAGCTCACGCGCAATCCGATCGCGCTGTCGAGTACTCCACCTACCTATCGCTCGGCGCCGCCGCGCTTTAATGCCCCGGACCAGTGAGGGCTTGGCGGGCGCAACTTGGGTCGGTTTGGTCGGTTAGGGACCACAGCGGCAGGGGTACTGCTCTCGCCGCAAGGACACGCGCCAGCGATAGGAGGAGTGACGTGCCACGCGCAATTCGTCGTTGTTCGGTGCTGACGGGGCTGGCGCTTTGCGCGGTCCTCGCCGGCGGAGTCGGTGCCGCCCAGGCGAACGACAACACGCTCAGGGGGACGCTCAACCACTACACGCCGAAAATCGTCAAGGACGAGAAGGCCGTCCACAACGGACTGCTCGGATACCCCAAGGGCAAGATAAAGCCCCTCATCCGTGCGCTGAACCGCGAGGTTGCCGACCTGCACAAGCTGGTCTCGAGGCTGAATCACGAACGCGCGTCATCGGCGAAAGGCAGGACAGCCAAGAAGGACCTCGTTCAGGGGCTGACGCTGATCGCCAAGTACTACGCGACCCTGCGCACGGACGTCAAGGCCGCCAACGGGCGCCCCGTGTCCAAGGCCAAGGTGAACGCCGCGCTCGCCATCGACCACAAGGGCCGTAAGAAGTTCCTCAAGGGGTTCAACCTCCTGAAGTGAGCGAATCCGGGCCGACGAGGGGCTGACGCTCCTATTGCCGTGAGCCGATGTGACCGCCGCGGCGGAACCACAGGTAGATGACGATGGCCGACAGCACGAGGCTGCCGGCGCCGTACACGAGGAACACCCAGAACGCCGTTATGTGCCCGACCAGCCAGCCGAAGTTCATTCCGAAGAACCCGGTGATGAACGACATCGGCAGGAAGATCGTGGCCACCAGCGTCAGCTGCTTCATCGTCTCGTTCTGGCGCACGCTGATCTCGTTCTGCTGATTGGAGATGACCGCCATGTTGGCCTGGAGGATCGTGGCCAGGACGTCGCGGAGCGCGATCACCTCCTCGTTGACCAGCTTGAGGTGATCGTCGACGTCGCGGAAGAACGGCACCAGCTCCTCGCTCACCGGCAGGTACGTGCCGCGCTGGAGTCCCTCGAGTGGGCCGAGCAGTGGGTGAACGGCGCGGTAGAAGTCGGTCGCCTCCCGGCGCAGGAGATAGATGCGCTCAGTCGGCGCGGCGGCGCCGCTGAACACGGTCCGCTCCACTTCCTCGACGTCCTGCTCGAGTCCCTCGATCACCGGGGCATAGTCGTCGACGATCGTGTCGAGGATCGCCCACAGGATGGCCGCCGGGCCCTCGTCGAGTAGCGCCGGCCGGTCCTCGAGCCGCAGCCGCGCGCCGTGCAGATCGCTGGCCGGCCCCTGGCGCACGGTGATCACGAAGCGACGCGAGATGAACACCGAGACCTCGCCCATGTCCACCTCCTCGCGCTCCTCGACATAGCGGGCCGTGCGAAAGACCGCGAACAGGATCTGGCCCTCGTCGTAGCGCTCGATCTTCGGACGCAGGTGGAAGCTCTGGGCATCCTCGACCGCGAGATCGTGCAGCCCGAAGCGCTCCTGCACGCCGGCGAGCTCGGCCTCGTCGGGCTCGAACAGGCCGAGCCACACAAACCCTTCGCCCTCGGCGCAGATCTCCGCGGCTTCATCCAGAGCCATCGGCGCGGCGTTCTGGCGCCGCCCGTCTCGATACAACGCGCAGTCGACGATCACAGCGACTCCTCGGTCAGTGGCAGGCAGGTGCGCGCATTCTCGCGGCGCGCGGGACAATGCGCGCAGGTGTCTCACACCGCGCACACGACAGATGCCGGCGCCGAGACCGGCTCCTGGTTTCCGGTCCCCGACGAGGCCGAGCTGCCCGACGGGCTGCGAGGCCTGTTCGCCAAGGCGCGCGAGCGGCTCGGGTTCGTGCCCAACGTGTTCCGCGTGTATGCCTTTCGGCCCGAGCGACTGAGCGTCTGGTTCGCCCACTTCCGGGATCTGCACGTGCCGACCGACGGGCTGAGCGCGGCCGACCGCGAGATGGTGGCGGTGGTGGTCAGCTCGGCCAATGGGTGCCTGTACTGCCTGGTGGCCCATGGCGCGGCGCTGAGAGCCGAGCTGGAAGATCCCGTGCTCGGCGAGCGCGTGTCGTATGACTGGCGGCGTGCGGACCTCGACCCGCGTCGGGCGGCGATCTGCGCCTACGCCGAGAAGCTGACCCTCCGCCCGCGCGAGGTGACTCGTGAGGACCTCCAGACGCTCCTCGACGTCGGGCTCACGCTGGAGGAGGCGTGGGACGTGGCCGAGCTCGCCGCCATGTACAACCTCACCAACCGGATGGCGATGGCGACCAACATGCTGCCCAACCCGGAGTACAGCGGCCAGGCCCGGCCCTAGTCACGGCTCTCGCTCGGCGCTGAGCTCATGACGGAGCAGTCCGTCGTCGGGCAGCTCGTAGTAGTCGCCGGCCTGGGAAACGTACCAGTGGGCGACAGTGTTCAGGCCGGTGGGCTCGTCGAGCGTCCCGGCGGCGATGCTCACGGTCGCGCGGCCGGGGGCGTCCCAGAACAGGCTCGAGCCGCACCGCGCGCAGAAGCCCCGGCGAGCGCCGGCGTCGCTGCGCGGGCTGTCGATCCAGCGCAGGCTGTCGTGGTCGAGCACGACGAGGTCCTCGCGCCGGGCCGCGGTGCTGGCCGAGGAGTGCCCGCTCCAGCGCCGGCACTCCTCGCAGTGGCAGATCAGCACGTCGCGCAGCGGTCCGTTCACTTCGTAGCGGACGGCACCGCACAGGCATCGACCGGTCGCCATCGCTCGCTCACCTCCGAACTCCGAGATTCGAGAACGCGATAATCCACGCGTGGCCTACGACGAGGAGCTCGCCGAGCGCATCCGCGAACTGCTCGCAACGCATCATGACGTTGTCGAGAAGAAGATGTTCGGCGGCCTGGCCTTCCTGATCGGGGGGAACATGTCGGTCAGCGCCAGCGGGCGGGGTGGTCTGCTGCTTCGATGCGACCCGGAAGAGACTGACTCGCTGATCCGCCAACCCCACGTGGGCCGGTTCGAGATGCGCGGGCGCGCGATGGACGGCTGGCTGCGAGTGGACCCGGAGGCCGTGGAGACGCGCGACGAGCTCGAGCGCTGGGTGACCGTGGGCGTGGACTACGCGCGCAGCCTCCCGCCGAAGTCCTAGCCATGTCAGCGGCCGGTGGCCGGCAAGTTCCATCTCCTCGGGCGGGGGCAAGTCGACCGCCGCGGCGGGCGTCGTCCGGTCCGCATCGCCGCTTGGCGGTGCTACCAGCGACGGCTTCGCGGTATCGCCGGGGACGGCTGGGCCTGCCCGGCCGCATCGCGTACCTCGTACTTCGGCCATTCGCTCTTCCACGTGATCGTGTTGATCCAGCGGAGGAAGTCAAACGGCTGGTAGTGAAAGACCTGCCCGTTCTCCGGGAGCCGATCGGCGGCGACGATGCGTGGGTCGGCCGTCATCGCTCTCGCTACCCCTGGCCACCATGTCGCGAGGTTGACGTCGACGCCGAGTGCGGTGAGGCTCGCCTTCTCGGCGTCGGTTAGGGCGCGCGCCCATTCGCTCGGGTACTGCTGGACGGGAATCCCGGCGAACCCGGGCGGGAGTGCGTCCCAGGATGCACCGGCGCCGGTCAGCGTGAATCCGGGGAGGACGGCCGGCGAGAAGACCTCCACCCGGATCCCTTGCACCTGTGCACCGCCGGCGTTCGAAACCACGCCACCGTTACCGAGATAGTCGCCGAGGAGGATTCGGATCGGGGTCGTCTGGGCCGCGAACGGCGCCATCGCGACGTTACCCGCGCTCAGGTCGTTCAGGAACGTCGTGAGCGCTACCTGATCGGTCTGCCAGCCGGCATCGAGGGTCGGTCGCGCCAGTTGCCCGGGCAGCGGTTGGTGCCACGCCGCGTCCGGGATCCCATGGTGGGTGGGATGGCTGAAGAACGTGCCGCCGAGGTCGCACTCCTTCTTCCGGACGTGGACCCGATTAAGCCAGTCGGGGTTGACCGCATTGACCGCTGCGAGATCTAGTCCGGCGGGGTGTCCGATGTGCACGTAGAGCGAGTAGACCGTGGAAGCGGCGCGGTCATAGTCGAGTCGCAGGGACGACACGGGATCAGCGCCTCCGACGGTCCGGTGGAATATCAGGTGCCGGACCAGTACGAACGACATGCTCACCGCACCGGCTGGATGTGCGAACCGGGCCGCGACCAGCTCCCCGTTGGCCATCGCGTAAACGGGCGATGTGGGGTCGAGCTGCCACGTCGCCGGTGACGACGTGTTGCCCAGGACGCCATCACGAACCCGAGCCGCATGGCGGTTGTCGAGCGGAACAAGTATGTCCGTCTGGTTGTCGTCGTCGAAGTAATGCTCAAGGAGTGGAGTGCTACGGTCCGGTTGGGAATACCCGCGCCGCGGGGCGGCGGTGGTCGGGTTCGCGAGCGGGGGCGCGGCGACGAGGTCGAAGGGATACCACCACCAGTCCCAGACTTCGCGGGCGAACCGATGCCAGTCGAACACCGGTCCCGGGCACTCGTGGCCTCCCGCGAATTTGTGGCCGCAGAACCCGCGGTACGTGTTGAACAATTGGAGAAACGCGAGATTGGCCGCTCCGGCGCCAAGCGCGTTATAGGCCGCTGGAAAGCCAGGCTGATTTTGCTCGAATGCGGCACTCGTCATGTGCCAGTTGGCGGGTAGAGCGCTGACGATCGCGTCGAAGTCGGGGTCCCCCAGCACGATGCGCCGGTAGTTGTCGGCCGCGCTCGGCGAGCTGGGATCCTCCCATGGAAGGAGGGGCAGGTTCCGGGGGACATTGAATTGCTCAGCCAGGAACCGAGCGAGAATCGCCCACGCGCGGTACTGCGCCTCGCTGTAGAGCATCCATCCGGCACCAACCTGCTCTCGCGCCGGTCCCGCGTAGTGGGCGGTCGTGAACCAGCAGGCTACGACCTCCTGCGGGACATCGTGGTGGTCGAACAGATAAAGGTTGGCGCCGGGGACATCCTCGACGGCCGGGGTCTGGGAGACGCGAACCCACCCGTGTCCTGGCGCGGGCACGTCGTTGAATAGGTTGCCCGTCTCGACACCGATAGAGCGGTCGTTCATGAACTCCGCATGCCAAGTCAGAAGCGCCTCGTCCTCCTGGCTGCTCATCAGGCGCGCGATCGTTCCATCGTTGGAGACGTAGTACATGGGGCCGATCCCCCACTTGCAGCTGCAGCCGGCCGCCGCTCCCGCCGGGGCACCATGACAGGCAGCGCAGGGGTGCACTTCACCGACTTGGCTTTCGCCCTCGAACTGGATCGTGTAGCGATGAACGAACTGTGTGGCCTTGTTGCGCGCCGGCCACCCTTCCGTACCGTGGACGATGACCACCTTCACGTCCTGTTGCCCCGCGGCAGGCAGCGGAGGGCTCGCGGGAATCACGTTGCCGAACCTGGGCTGGCCGGCTGGCCAGCCGGCCTGTCCAGCCGGGTTCATGACGCGCGCCGCCGGATCGTCGTCGAGGAGATCCCGGACCCTGTCGCGCAGTTCGCTTGGCACGGCGTGATTATCATATTCCGGACCCGAGGATGGGAGACCAGTCGCAGGCCGCGAAGCGCCGAGGCGTCGTAAGCGCTCTCGGGTTTCCGTGTGCCCTCAGAGCTTTGCGCTCTCCCGACGTGCCAGGCGCGGCCGGTGGCTGACAGCCTGGCAACGCAGTTGCGCGATGAGCTCGCTCGACTGCTCGGGCCGCTCGCAGCCGCTGACACGACCGCTGGCATCACGAGCTTGCTCGCGGAAATAGGGCGTCTTGACAACAACGACGCAATTGGCACCGAGCTGCAGAATCTTGCGACGCTCGTCAGCGGCATTGCGTCGCTGGACGATTCGACGCTGGAGTCCTGGGATGGTCTGACCAAGCTCCTGGCGCTGAGCCAGCAACTGCTCGCTGCGTTGCGCGGACTCGAGGCGGTCGTATCCGATCCGAGCCTCGCCGCTCAGCTCGAGGGCCTCGGGGTGGAGCTCGTCGACCTGCTCGCGGGTCAATACATCCGGGCGGAGCACCCGCGTCTTCACCGTGCCGCCGCCGTTCTAACCCTGCTCGAGCCGGCCGAGCTGGTGCCGCCTCAACCGATCGTCGTCGGCGCGGACGGGTCGCTGATCCGCCTGCCGTGGCAACCCGAGCTTCTACATCTCGAACGGCTCCCCATACTCATCGACGATCCGTTCGGGACGCTGAAAGCCGCCTACTTCCCGAACGACCTGAGCGCTGCAGCGGATGCCCACGAGTCGGCGCGACTGCTCTTCCCGCTGCTGCGCGGGCTGGCCCGGACGCTCGGACTCGACTCGTCCGATGGCGTCTTCGACCCATCCGCCCCGCCGCCACAGCCTCTGCCCCCTGATTGCCCTGTCGTCCCGGATCCCGACCCGTTTCCGCTACCCCCGCCTGACGAGGTTCCACCTCCGCCCGCCCCCGTCGACCTCACGGCCTTCCAGAAGACGTACTTCCCGCGTTTTCTCTTGACGCTGCCCGTGGTCCCGAGTTCCGACGGTACGGCGCCGCCGTCGCTGGGCCTTGCTGTGCTCGCCTCTTCTGCCGAACATCCCGGCGGCCTACGCGGACTGGTCCTCACACCGACGGGTGACCTCAGCTGGAGCGAGACGATCGGCAGCTGGCGCCTCACCATGGCCGCCGACGCTCAGATTCCCGCGTTCGTTGTCGGCCCGGGCGGCCTATCCGTCGCGCCCATCTCTGACCCAATCACAAACGCGACGGCCACCCTGACCATCGCGTTGATCGGCGCTCCGGGAGCACCGGCGTTCCTGCTCGGCTCGGCCACGGGCACCCGTCTGGAGCTTGGAACACTGCAGGTCGCCGTCGCAGCGGACATCGGGGTCGACCAACAGAGCGTCGAGCTCACGGCGCAAACTACCTCAGCCGTGTTCGTGTTTGCGGCGGGCGACGGCGACGGCTTCCTCAGTAGCGTCCTTCCGGCCAGCGACTTCCGTGTGAACTTCGATTTCGGAATCGTCCTGTCCAGCGCAACCGGCCTCCACCTGAAGGGTGGGGCCGGGATGAATACCGCGTTCCCGACCTCCATCTCTGTCGGGCCAGCGGAGCTCAGATCGATCACTCTGGCCATCGATACGAGCGCGGGAGTCGCGCTGGTAGCTGCCGCTGCGGTCAGCGTCGAGATCGGCCCTATCACCGCGGTCGTCCAAGGAGTCGGTCTCCGCCTGGCGGTGTCATTCCCCTCGAACGGCGGCAACGTCGGGCCCACGAATCTCGACCTCGGGTTCGCGCCGCCAACGGGCGTCGGCCTGTCGATCGACGCTGGCGTCGTGACCGGCGGTGGCTTCCTGGCCCACTCGGGGAACGAGTACGGCGGCGCGCTGGAGCTGGCGATCAACGATGTGCTGCTGAAGGCGTATGGGCTCGTGCAGACGCAGCTCCCGGGTGGGCAGCCGGGCTACTCGCTGATCGTCGTGATCTCGACGCAGTTCTCACCCCCGGTCGAGCTGCCGTTCGGCTTCACGCTCGACGGCGTCGGCGGACTGATCGGGGTCAATCGCACGATCGACGAGGACGCCATAGAAGCGGCGCTGTGGGCGCACCATCTCGACGGGCTCCTGTTCCCGGCCAACCCGGTTGCGGCGGCGCCGCAGTTGCTGTCGGCGTTGGATAGTTATTTCCCGGGCGCGCACGGCCGTTACGTGTTCGGCCCGCTCGCGAAGCTCGGGTGGGGCGGAGTGGTCGAGGGCGAGGTCGCGCTGCTGTTCGAGCTGCCCGAGCCGATCAAGCTGCTGCTGATCGGTGACATCCAGGCGGTGGTGCCGCCGGTCGCCCCGCAGCTCCGGCTCTACATCTCCTTCGACGGCGGCATCGACTTCGGCAAGAAGCTCGCGTTCTTCGACGCGTCGCTGCACAACTCGTACATCACGGCCTATCCGATCAGCGGCGACCTCGCGTTCCGCTACGGGTGGGGCGATGACGGGTCGTTGGCGCTCGCGCTGGGTGGCTTCAACCCGAACTACCAGCCGCCGCCGGGGTTCCCGGCGCTCAAGCGGTTGGCGATCACGATCGGCTCGAGCGTCGCGCAGATCCAGGCGCAGGCCTATCTGGCGCTGACTTCGAACACGTTGCAGTTCGGCGCGCGCGTCGAGCTGACGGCCGGGACGGGCGGTTTCAACGTGCACGGATGGCTCGAATTCGACGCGCTGTGCGAGCGCGATCCGGTGTCGTTCGAATTCGACCTCTCGGCCGGCGTCGATTTGCGCCACGGCACCGACGTGCTCGCCTCCGTGCAGCTGGACGGGAAGCTCTCGGGGCCGAGCCCGTGGCACATCTCGGGTGACGCTTCGATCAGTCTTTTGTTCTTCAGCCTCAGCGTCCACTTCGATAAGACGTGGGGAGACACGGCCCAGCAGGTCACCGCACCCGACCCGCTGCCCGCGGTGCTCGCCGCACTCTGCGACCCCTCCGGCTGGAGCGGCGCGCTCGGCGTCAATGCGCGGGCGGTCGTCACCATGCTCGGCAGTCCGCCCGACGCCGGCGACGCGGTGCTGCTCGATCCGGCCGGGAGCGTGTGTCTCGCGCAGCGCGCGATCCCGCTGGGCGAGCCCGTGACGCGCTTCGCCGGCGTGCCGCTGGGGCGCACGGTGCAGCTGACCATCGATGACCTCACGGTCCTCGGCACGGCGATCGACAACCCGACACCGACGACTGAGGAGTTCGCACCCGGCCAGTTCCTGGACCTGTCGGACGCCGATCAGCTGTCGCTGCCGTCGTTCAGCCCGATGGACGCGGGCGTCGAGGTCGGGGCCGCCGCCGTCGATGTGGGAAGCGGGACCCGCACGCGCGCGGTCGCGACCCCATTTACGTACGACACGACGATCATCGACACGCAGGCGCAGCGCCCGGGTCTGGGGTACGGGATCGCCGAGGCGGCGCTTTTGGCGTTCAACGCGAGCGCGCAGGGCGCGCGGTCCGGGCTGGCGCGGTACGCGCCCCCGCTGGGCGTGGCGCCGTTGGTCGCGCTCGCGCCGGAGCGCTGGGTCGTGGCCGGCACCGCCGACCTCGCGCTGGACGCCACCATCGCCACCGACGGCACCAAGCTCGCCACCAAGCTCGCGCTCGACAGCTACCTTGCCGCGAACCCGGCCGCGGCGGGGCAGTTCCAGGTCGTGCTGGCGGGGGAGGCGGCATGAGCAACGGAGCCAACTACTCCTTCCTCTCGGTGCTCCGCCGCGGGCTCGGGGCGATGATCCCGCCGAGCGTCCCGACAGCCGGTCCGCGCGTCGCCGTTCCGGTGACGCTGTCGGTCGGCGGCTCGGCCGCATCCGGACTACCGACCGTCGCGGTGCGCGGGCCCGGCGACGTGATCGGGTTCGACGGCTCGGCCGTGCGGCGCGTCTGGCCGGCGGCGGGCTCCGACCAGGCGGAGCCGAACTACTTCGCTCTGCTCGAGATCGGCGACCCCGACCTGCCGTGGCGTTACTCGCCGGACGCGACCGCCGGCGACCGCCTCATGCCGTGGCTGTGCCTGATCGTGCTCGAGGACGGCGAGGTCCAATCCGAGACGCCGGCCGGGCCGGGGCGTCCGCTGGCCGCTGTCACCGTCACCGACGCGACCGCGCTGCCCGACCTCTCGCAGGCATGGGCGTGGGCGCACGGCCAGATCCTCGGGCTGCCTGATCCGCCCGCGACGGACTTCGATGCCGACTCCGTCGCCGCGCTGCTGGCGCAGGACCCGACGCGACAGTCGGCCCGCGTCGTTTGCCCGCGCCAGCTGACCCCGCTCACGAGCTACAGCGCATACCTCGTCCCGACGTTCGAGCGCGGGCGGCTGAGCGGGCTCGGCCAGCCGCCGGGCGATGCCGACCGGCTGGCCCCCGCCTGGCAGGTCGGGCAGACCTCGATCGAACTGCCCGTCTACTACAGCTGGAGCTTCCAGACCGGCGAGGCGGGCGACTTCGCGTCGCTGGTGGCCAAGCTCCAGCCGGTCGGCGAGCTGCCATTGCAGGTGTGGCAACGCGGCCTGGCCGTCAGCCCGGCGGGCGCCGCGCCGCCGGAGTGGCAGGTCGCCGACCTCGAGTCGGCGCTGATCCCGCTCGACGCCGCAATCCCGGACTGGCCGTCGATCGACGCGCACGGCTTCACGGCTGCGCTGGCCACGCGCACCAACGCCACCAACGCCAACGGCGCCGTGCTGGCACCGCCGCTGTACGGGCGCTGGCTGGCGGCGACGGATGCGCTCTTGACCGCGCCGGGAGCGACGCCGTCATGGTTTCACCAGCTCAACGCCGATCCGCGCACGCGGGTCGCCGCCGGGCTCGGCACGCTCGTCGTCCAGACCGAGCAGCAGCAGCTGCTGGCCGGCGCCTGGGCGCAGGTGGCCGGCGTTCTCGCGGCCAACGAGCAGCTGCGGCTCGCCCAGCTCGCGCGCGAGCTCGCCCAGCGCCTATACATGCGCCACATCTCCGCCGTCGACGAACAGAGCCAGCTCGAAATCACGGCGCCGCTGCACGATCGCGTCCGCATCGGCGCCGTCACGGCCGGCGCGCAGCTGGCGGCGACCGCGATCGCAGACGGCGCACTGGCGCCGGCCTGGCGGCGCATATCGCGCCCGCTCGGCACGCTCGGCGTGCGCCAGAGCCGGCCAGCCGCGCCGCCGGCCACGCCCGCCCCGGGGTCCCTGGCACGCATGAACACGGGCGCGCTGGCGATCGCGCCGGGGCCGCCGCCCCCGCCGTCCACGACGCCCGCCGGCGCGGTGCAGCGGCTCGGCGATCTCTCCGCCGCGTTCGCGGCCGCGCACGTCGAACCCGAGCAGCTGCACACGATCCCGGCGCCGGGCGGCTTCGTGGTCAAGCCGCAGCCGGTCTTCCATCCCCCGGTGGTCGAGGCCGTTCCGGCGCGCCGAACCCCGGAGGTCCACGCGCCCGGGCTTCCGCCGGTCCACCCGCCGGTCCCACCCGGTCCCGCCGGTCCACCCGCCGGTCCCACCTGTCAATCCGCCGATCCCGCCCGTCCACCCACCCGTCCATCCTCCGGTTCCGGCCCCGGCGACGACCGGCTTCATAAGCGCAGCCAGCGCGCTCATGCTTCAGCTCGCGCGCCCGCCGGGAGCCGGCACGGTATGGAGCCAGGCCGACCTCGGCGCTACAGGCAGCGCGATCGCGGCCACGCTCGATCCGATCGCGACGATCCAGGCGCCGCTGGTCGGCCGGCTGACCGGCGTGACCTCGGGCCCGCGCCGGGTGGATCCGATCGAGCCGGTGATGGCGGCGCCCGATTTCCCGCAGCCGATGTACGCGGCGCTCACCGCCGTTGGGAGCGAATGGCTGCTGCCCGGCCTGGGCGCCATGCCGTCGGACGCCGTCGCCTTGTTCGCCACCAACTGGCGCTTCGTCGAGTCGTTCCTGGTCGGGCTCAACCATGAGCTGGCGCGCAAGCTGCTCTGGAACGGCTACCCCACCGACCAGCGAGGCAGCTACTTCCGCCGCTTCTGGGATGCCCTCCCCGGCGCCCAGCCCGACGTCGGGCCGCTCAACCAGTGGACGGGAGCGCTGGGCGCGAACGAGCTCAGCCCAACCAACCCGCTGGTGCTGCTGGTGCGCGGGGAGCTGATCCGCCGCTACCCGAACGTCATCGTCTACGCCGCCGAGGCGGTACCCGACCCCACGGGGCGCTCGCCGGGAACGAACGAGCAGCAGCCGATCTTCTTCGGCCGCGTCGAGCCCGACATCGCGCTGTTCGGGTTCGATGTCGACCCGGTCGCCGCGCGGGGCGACCCGGGCTGGTTCTTCGTGCTCCAGGAGCACCCGTCCGAGCCTCGCTTCGGGCTCGAGCCGCCGGAAACGGCGTTCGGCGCCCAGCCGAGCGCCTGGCAGGATCTGCGCTGGGACCAGCTCGCGGCGAGCGCGCAGGACCTGGCGGCGCTGCGCTACATCGATCTGAACGCGGCGCTGCCGCAGGCGCCGGTCACGCCCGACCCGAACGGCGTTGCCTGGCACGCGAACGGCACGCCGCCGAGCCGCGCCGCGGACCTCGCCTACATCACGCTGCGCCAGCCCAAGCGCCTCGCGGTGCACGGCTCGGTCCTGATCCCCGCGCCGCCGGCGCCCCCACCGGCGCCGCCGGCCCAAGGAGGCAACCCGTGACGCTCGACGCGACCTGCCCCGTCGCGCTCCTGCCCGTGCGTGTGGAGACGCGCCTGGACGGCACGAGCCTGCAGCTGCGGATCTACCCCGACGAGATCTTCGCCGACACGCACGAGCCGGAGCTGACCGCCGACGAGAGCGCCGACGGCGCTGCCTACCTGGCCGCCGCGCAGGCCGGGACGGCAGCCGAGCAGGCGGCATGGGGTCAGCTCGTCGCGCGCTGGACGGCGCCGCGCGCGGCCTACATCGCGCTCGCCGCGGCGGGGACGGTCGGCGCGCGCGCCGACACATGGACCCGCGCCGCCGAGGCGACGCTCCCCGACCGCTGGCTCGTGCGCGCCTACGCCGGCGCGGACACGTTCACGCTGACCAGCGGGCCGGTGCGCAAACCGCTCGCGCTGACGCTCTCGCCGTCGGCCACCGACGCCGACCGCGTGCCGCTGTCCGACGGCTTGACGATCGACGCCGCGCTGCTCTGGACCGTCGATTTCGCGGAGGCCGAGGCCGCCGGGATGGCGGTCGAGATCGACCTCACCAAGCCGGACGCGCCGCCCACGACGCCCGCGCCGCCTCCGCCACCGCAGGGCGTGGACATGATCCTGGTCATCGGCGTCGACGACGCCGCGATGCCCGCGGACGGCGCCACGCAGTTGGCCGCGCTGCTGGACGCCCAGCACTACACGCGCGGCATCGCGTTCATGGCGCCGGGCACGCCGACCAACAACACGCCCGGAGTGGCGGTCGCATTTCCGCCCCCCGACCCCGGCGGCGCCGTCAGCTTCGCCGTCGAGCGCGGAGCGCCGCTGGTTGGTGCGGGCTCGGACCCGGGCGTGAACGGCATGCTGTTCGCGGGCGCGCTGGGGCTGGGGACGGACACCGTCGCGCACGTCGCCGGCGCCGGCGACCACGGCGACGACGCGGCGGCGGCGATGAACGACGCGCTCTGGCCTGCGACGTTCGGCTATTTCATGGAGCAGTTGATGACGCCGCGCTTCTCGAGCGCTGACATCGAGGCCGCGCGTGCATTCTGGGTCGCGCACGTGCGCCCCGGTGGGCCGCTGCCGGCGCTGCGGGTCGGGGGCGTTCCCTACGGGCTGCTCCCCGCCGCGTCGCTCGATCGCCAGCCCGCCGGGGCGTGGATCGCCACGCTGACCGCGCTGCGCGACCGCTACTTCGTTCCCGCCGTGGGCGGCGTGCCGCAGATCGCGGCGAACTCCTCCGATCCCGACGGCGATCTGCTGCAGGTGCTCGCGGTCGATGCCAGCGCCCGGCTCGCGCGCGCCCGCGTCCTGCTCGGCCAACAGCTCACGACCAACACGGCAGACTGGCTCGGGACGACGATCGCCGCCCAGGAGGTGGCGCGCCAGCGGCTGCGCGAGGCGAGCGCCTCCAGCGTCCTGAGCACCCTCGGGCAGCCCGCGACGACGCGACTCGGCACGCTTGATCCCGGGCCACGCGATGAGCTGATCGGCGGCCCGCTGGTCTCGCCCGAGCCGGCGTCCGAGGAGTACGGGCTCGAGGGCGCCGACGGCAGCGGCTTCAACTACATCACCTGGTTGCACGACAACGCGCTCTCCGGCTTCGCCGCGATCCGCGACGACGCGCCACCGACCGGCGTCCGCCCGCTGCTCTACCGGCTGCTCCGGCACGCGCTGCTGACGGAGATGGACCGGCTCGCCTTCCAGGGTCTGCTCATCCAGGGCGTCGTCATCGCGAGTCAGCGCGCCGAGGTGGAACTCGTCAACCTGACGCCGACCGCCGCTCAACTGACGAGCTACCAGCGGATCGGCCAGGCTCTCCCCGATCCCGGCTTCCCCGCCCGCATTGCGCCGTATCTCGCCACGCTGTCCACGCTGGCGGCGCTGCCGACGGCCGAGCTCGAACGGCGTTTCGGCGAGACGCTCGACGCGTGCTCGCACCGGCTCGACGCCTGGGTCACGGCCTTGGCGACCGAGCAGCTCTCTGGCCTGCGCGCGGCGGCGCCGGCGGGCTGCTACGTCGGCGCCTTCGGCTGGGTTGAGAACGTGCAGCCGGCGGCCGCCGGCGCCACGCCCGGTGGCTACGTGCAGGCGCCGTCCTCGGCCCACGCGGCCACGGCGGCGATCCTGCGCAACGGCTACCTGAGCCGCGGCGGCGCCGGTTCCCCCTACGACGTCGACCTCGGCTCGGCACGCGTGCGCGCCGCACTCGAGCTGATCGACGGCACGCGTCAGGGCGAGCCGCTGGCCGCGTTGCTCGGCCAGCGCTTCGAGCGCGACCTGCACGCTCGCGAGCTCGACCTGCTGATCGCCCCGCTGCGCAGCGACTTCCCGCTGGTCGCGGGCAAGACGCCGGAGGGCGACGGGCCGGTCGAGATGGTGGCGGCGACGAACGTGGTGGACGGGCTCGCGCTGCGCGCCGCCTGGAACGCCGGCGCGGCGCCGTTCGCGCCCGGTGGCGACCTGCCGACCCTGACTCCAGAGCAACTCGACGGTCTCCAGGCGGCGCTCGGCGCGCTCGACGACGCCGTCGACGGCGTGGCCGACCTTCTGACCGCGGAGTCGATCTTCCAGGCCGTGCGGGGCAACCCGATGGCGGCGGCGGCGACGCTGGACACGATGGGCCAGGGCGCGCAGCCGCCGCGGCCGGCCGTCGCGTCCACTCCGCTCGCGGGCGCCTCGTTCACGCAGCGGCTGGCGGTCGTACTCGACGCGAGCGCGACGCCCGCGGCCGGCCCGTGGGGCGAGCGCACGCCGCGCGCGGCGGTGGAGCCGTTCCTGGACGACTGGCTGGCCACGCTGGCCGGCCCACCGAACGGAATCGGATGCGCGGTGGCGCTGCCCGACGGCACCACTCAGGAGGTGCACGCGGACGCGCTGTCGCTGCGCCCGCTCGACCTCCTGGCCCTCGCGCGCACGCCACCCTCGGGGTCCGGCGACGGCGAGCTCGACCGACGCGTGCTCGACGCGGCCGCGGCGCCCCCGGGCGCGACCATCGACTACGACAGCGGCGGCGGGGCGCTGAGCTTTGCGCAGGCGCTGGAGCTGCTGCGGGCGGCGGGCGACCTGCTCGCGGCCGCGCGGCCGCTGGCGCCGGCCGACCTGATCGCCCCCGGCGATCCGGGCACCCCGGCGCCTACGCCGGTGCCGGCGACCGACCGCGCCCAGGCCGCGCTGGACGCGCTGACCGCGACGGCGGCCGCGCTCGACGCCGCGCTCGGGGAGCCGCCGGACCCGGCGGCGCTGCGCGCCGCGCTCGTGGGCGCCGCGGCGCTGGGCGTCACCGGCGCCTACCCGCCGGGCGACGCGGATGCCGACGCGCTAGTCGTGCTCGCGGGCGCCGCGGGCTCGGAGATCGCCGCCCGCCAGGCCGGCGCGCCGACATCCGCCGACCCCGCCGGCGCCGTGCAGGCCGTCTTCGGGCGCGACTTCCTGTTCCTGCCGGCGCTCGTCGCGCCCGCTCTCGACCAGCCGCTGGACGGTCCGCCGCTCGCGGATCCGAAGCCGGTGCGCCAAACCCTCCAGCAGCTCGCGCGCGTGCGCCCCGGTCTCGCCTCCTGGCGCGCGCTGTGGCTCTACGGCCAGGCGCTGGGTCAGCCCGCGCCCCTGGTGGACGTCGTCCAGCTGCCCGCCGCGACGACCTGGGCGGGGAGTCCCGGCGCGAGCTTCGGGCCGGGGACGCTGTCGCTCCTGCTCCACCGGCCGACCGGAGCGCCGGCGGCGCAGGGCTGGGCCGGGTTCGTGGTCGACGAGTGGAACGAGACCGTTCCCGCCGCGAGGCAGACGACGGTACTGGCGTTCCGCCACTCGGCACCGGTGGCGCAGGCGCCCCAGGCCATCCTGCTCGCCGTCCCGCCGCCGGGCGCCACGACGTGGGACCCGGAGGCGCTGCTCGACATCGTGCGCGAGACGCTCACGATGGCCAAGCTCCGCGGGGTGGACGGCAGCCAGCTCGAGTCGCTGCGACCGTTCCTGCCGGCGATCTGCATGACGGGCAACACGGCCAACGACGCGATCTCTACGGATCTGCTGTCCGCGCTGGTCGCCGAGCCGAGGATCGAGGTCGGCTGATGGCTTCGGTGACGTTCTGGTTCCAGCTTCAGCCGAGCGCGCGCGCCCCGTCGATCGCCGATTCGCTGGCCGCGCGGGTGCGAGACCCCGCCTGGCTTCTGTGCCGGCAGTGGCAGCTGGGCGAGTTCCAGGGCGCCGACGCCGGCTCGCCCGCCTACGCACGGATCCTCTCGCACGGCGCGCCGATCGACGCGGCGACGGTCGGCACGGCGAGCGTGCCGCTGACCGCCGGCGAGCTACTCGAGCCGGCGCTCCAGCGCGAGCCGCTCGGCGCCGACCTGCCGACGCGCGTCGAGCTCGGCCAGACCTTCGAGAGCCTGGCCGGCGAGAGCCTCGCCTCCCTGTACAGGGGCGCGTACCCGATCGCCGGTCCCGCCGCCGACGCGGCCACGGCGCGCTTCCTCGCGGTGTGCGCCGGCCGCGCGACCGACGGCGTCGCGCTGTACGCGGCCGCCAAAACGGCACTGGCAGCCGGGCACGCGATCCCCGCCGCGCCCGCACTCGACGCCTCTCTGGTGCCCGCCGCCACGCAGGCGATCGCCGCGTTCGTCGAGTGGGTCGACACGACCTGGGGCGAGATCGGCGACGGCGAGCCACCCGCGTGGGACGCTGACCGTCTCGACTACGACGCGACGGTGAGCTCCGGAGCGCTCGAGCTGTCGGCCACCCAGGACGCCGAGGGCGCGCTCGATTGGTACGCGTTCGACCTGCGGTCCGGCGATCCGCCGACCGCCACGCCGGCCCCGTTCAGCGTCGTTCCCGGTCGCGTCCGCTTCCGCGGGATGCCCAACCCGCGCTTCTGGGACTTCGAGACCGCCGCGACCGATTTCGGCGCGATCATCCCCGACCCGCGCGATCTCGCCAAGCTGCTGTTCGCCGACTTCCTGCTGCTGCACGGAGACGACTGGCTGCTCGCCTCGCTCGACGTGCCGACCGGCTCGCTGTGCTGGATCGACTCGCTGACCGTCACCGACGTGTTCGGCGTGAACGAGGCAATCGAGCGCGCCGATGCGATGCCGGGCACGCGGTGGACGGCGTTCTCGACCACCGGCCCGGATGGCGCGCCGGCGCCGTTCATGGTCGTGCCGGCGAGCGCCGCGGCGGCCGCCCAGTCCGGCGCGGCGCTGGAGGTCGTCGACCTGCTGCGCGACGAGACGGCGGACATGGCGTGGGCGGTCGAGCACGTCGTCGAAGGCGAGGTCGGCCCGCTGTCGCTCGACGTGCCGCCGCCCGGCCCGACGCCGCTCGACGCGCCGGCGGCGCTCGCCTACCGGCTGGCCAGCACGCTGCCCGCCAACTGGTTCCCGCTGCTGCCCGTGAAGACGGCGGCGAGTGGGCTGGCGCTCGTCGTCGGCACGGTCGAGGACCAGCCGCGCTCGCCGGCCGGTCGCCTCGTTACGCGCCTGTCGGCAGCCGGTTTCCAACTCCCCCAGCACGAGGTCAGCCGCGCCGGCTTGCGCCTCGAGCGCGTCGCGTCGCGTACCCGTGGATCGGACGGTACGGCGCGGCTGTGGCTCGGGCGGCGGCGCACGGTCGGCGCCGGCGAAGCCTCCAGCGGGCTTCGCTACGACGCGGCCGAGGACGTTTCCACCTAGCGTGCGGGGCGCGCTCGGCGTCAAGCGGTCCTGCGCTTGGAGGCAAGCCGGGGCCGCGTGGATCGGCAACTATGATCGTCGTCGATGATCACCCGGGCCGACACTCGGCTCGGCGCCCGCGTGTCGCGCGCCGAGCTCGTGGCGCGAGAGCTCGAGCGCGAGATCGTCGACGAGCGCGAGCCCGGTGAGCGCCTCGGCACCAAGGAGGATCTGCGCAAGCGCTTCGGGGTGGCCGTCGCCACCGTCAACGAGGCGGTGCGGCTGCTCGAGATGCGGGGACTGATCGAGGCGCGCCCCGGCCCGGGCGGCGGGGTGTTCGTCGCGCGTCCGGCGGCGCGGGTGGCTCTGAGCCACCTCGTGCTCGGCTTCAAGAGCGGCAGTACGACCTACCAGGAGTGCCTCGAGGTGCGCGACGCGCTCGAGCCGTTGATCGACAGCCACGCCGCCCGCTACCACCGGGTCAGCGACATCCGCCAGATGAACCGGATCGTCAAGGACATGCAGGCCGTCAAGGACGACCCCGCCGCGTTCTTCAAGTGCAACTGGGCCCTGCATCGCCGCATCGCCGAGCTGTGTCGCAACTCGCCACTGCGTGGCATGTACCTGTCGTTGATCGATTTCCTCGAGTACAGCGTGGACCGCGCCGAGTTCGACCGGTTCAACGGCGACGCGATGGTGGCGGTGCATCGCGACCTGGTCACGGCGATCGACCACGGCGAGGGGCCGGAGCTCGACGCCGCGATCGAGGCTCATGCGCCGACCGCCGATCCGGGCCGCAGGCTGTCGATGAGACTCGGAACTCCTCGCTGACCTGGGGCGCGAACGGCCCCGTAGACCCGGCACAGTCAGTGGGTTAGACTCGCCCGCAAATGGAGGGGCAACGGGGGCGCTCCGGCGCTGGGTGAGAAGCTTCAGGCCGCCGGATGCGACGGATCTGACTCCCGTGAGCGCTCCCGAGACGCACACCCTGACCGCGCGCTCGCTGGGCATGGCGATGCCCGCCGAGTGGGCCGAGCACGAGCTCACTCTGATGGCCTGGCCGGTGCGCCTCGAGCTCTGGGGGGGGGTCTGGCCGAGGCAAAGGGCGAGTACGCCGCGGTGGCGCGCGCCGTCGCCGCGTTCGAGCCGGTCCTGATCGTGGCGCCCGAGGGCGGCGCTCATGAGGTTCGCGACGCCTGCGGCTCCGGCGTCGACGTGATCGAGTTGCCGATCGACGACTCGTGGATGCGCGACAGCGGCCCGATCCTCGTCACCGCTCCGGACGGGCGTCGGGCCGGGGTCGACTTCCGCTTCAACGGCTGGGGCGAGAAGTTCGCGCCGTATGACCGCGACGACGCGATGAACGGGCCGCTCCTGGCTCATCTGGGGATCGACCGGCTCCCGGCTGACCTCGTGCTCGAGGGCGGGTCGATCTCGGTCGACGGCGAGGGCACACTGATCGCCACCGAGCAGTGCCTGCTGCACCCGAGCCGCAATCCGCATCTGTCCCGGGAGGAGATCGAGGAGCGGCTCCGCGAGCACCTCGGGATCGAGGCGGTGATCTGGATCGGCGACGGGCTGCTCGAAGATCACGACACCGACGGACACGTCGACAACGTCGCCCAGTTCGTCTCGCCGGGAGTGGTCCTGGCCCAGACGGTCGACGATCCCTCCGATCCCAACCACGAGCCGCTGGCCGAGAACGCCGAGCGGTTGCGCGCCGCGCGCGACGCACGCGGGCGCCGGCTCGAGGTAATCGAGCTCGGCGTGCTGCCGCGGACCACGGTGCGCGGCGAGCCGGGGGTGGTGCCGTACGTCAATTTGTACGTCGCCAACGGTGTGGTCGTCGTCCCCACGTGCGGCGACGACGCCGACCGGGACGCCGAGGTGCTGGCGAGGCTCGAGGCCGCGTACGCGGGACGCGAGGTCGTCGGCGTGCCCGCCCGGATGCTGGCCGAGGGCGGTGGCGGCGTGCACTGCATCACCCAGCAGGTCCCGGGGAATGGGTCGCTGGTTCCGCGGGCGACGACATAGACTCGCCACGATGGACCATCCGGAGCTGATCACCGCGCTCGACCTGCCCGACTCGCCGGCGCGGGTCAACCCACCCGAGCGTGATCCGCTGCGGGTCGGGCTGGTTCAACACCGCTGGCACGCGGACCCCGACGAGCACCGTGCCGCGCTGGCCGGGGGGATCCGGATGGCAGCGGGCGAGGGCGCGCGCCTGGTGTGCCTCCAGGAGCTGACGCTCTCGCCGTACTTCGCGGTGACCGCGGATGCGCTGACCGATGCGGCGGCGCGGGCCGAGGACATCCCGGACGGCCCGACCACCGCGTTCGCGGCCGAACTGGCCGCCGAGACCGGGGCCTACGTGCACGCGTCGCTGTACGAGCGCGCCGATTCCGAGCTGGGATTCAACACGGCGATCTGCGTGGCGCCGTCCGGAGAGTTGGTGGCGCGGACGCGCAAACAGCACATCCCGGTGACCGCCGGCTACTACGAGGATCAGTACTTCCGGCCCGGCGACTCGGGCTACCCGGTGGCGGCGCTGGCCGGCGCCGGCTTCGGCTTTCCGACCTGCTGGGACCAGTGGTTCCCCGAGCTGGCCCGGGCGTACTCGCTGGGCGGCGCCGAGGTGATCGTCTACCCCACCGCGATCGGATCGGAGCCCGACCATCCGGGCTTCGACACCGAGCCGCTGTGGGAGCGCGTGATCACCGGCAACGGGATCGCCAACGGGACGTTCATGGTGGCGGTCAACCGGATCGGCGACGAGCCGCCACTGCGCTTCTACGGGTCCTCGTTCATCTCCGATCCGTACGGCCGGGTGCTCGTCCAGGCCCCCCGCGATCGTCCGGCGGTGCTCGTGGCCGACCTCGACCTCGACCAGCGCCGCGACTGGCTCGAGCTGTTCCCGTTCCTGACCACCCGCCAGCCGAGCCAGTACGGGCCGCTGGTGGCCGAGCGCTCGCCGGCCCGGACGAACTAAGCGGTCGGCGCCGCGGTGCTGGCGTTGCTGAGCTCGCTGAGCTCGGCGTCGGTCAGTTCGAGCGTGGCGCCCGGGAGGATCCGGCCCACTGTTGCGGGTTGCGGGCGCTGGCGATCGGCGCGACGACCGCCGGCTGAGAGCGAACCCAGGCCAGCGCCACCGCGGCCACCGGCGTGCCGTGCTCGTCGGCGGTCCAGCCGAACACGTTGCCACCCAGGCAGAGTGCGAAGACGTCGAGGTCTGAGCGTCCGAGCCGAGCCACGGCGGCGCAACCTAGCAAAAGCGGCGCGAACTACCCTTTGCCTAGCCGGGACCTGCCCGGCTCAATGTGACGAAACAATGGTTGGTGACTCGTGAGCACAGAAATCAGATCCCGGGCCGAGGTGGCCACCGACAAGCCGGTGGCGTACATGCGACAGCTCTGCAAGCACTTCGGCCACAAGGTCGACTCGTCGTTTGGCGACGACAGCGGTTACATCCAGTTTGAGTTCGGCCGGTGTGAGCTGCAGACCTTCGACCGGACGCTCAACCTCGAGGTGAGCGCAGCCGACGCCGAGAACCACGAGCGCATGGAGCGGGTGATCGGCTCGCACCTGGAGCGCTTCGGCCGGCGCGACGAGCTGAGCGTGGCCTGGGATACCTGAGCCGAGTGTTCTAGCGCCCGCTGGCGGTGCGGACGCCTAGTCCGCGAGGCCGCGATCGCGGATCTCCCGCTGCGCGGCGTCGCTCTTGTCGAGTCCATCCAGCCCGAGCGCGCGCAGCACCGCTGGCGTCTTGGTGAACTGGACGTCGCGGTAGTCGACGATCTGCACGTGGTTACCCCACGGATCGTGGAAGTCGAGCGAGCCGCTCGGCCGCACGCTCACACCGGCCTCGGTGAGCGCGGCGCGGACGGCTTCCTTGTCGTCGACCACCAGGCCGAAGTGCCGGGCCTCGTCGTCGGGCTGGGAGCGTCCGGCCGACAGCGCGATGAACTGGTCGCCCATGTCGACGAAGGCCATCCGGGCGCCGGCCCGTCCGCGCAGTTCGAACTCGAAGAAGCGCCCGTACCAGGCCAGCGCCTCGTCGACGTCCCCGACCTCGAGCGCGATGTGGTTGATGCCGACGAGGCGTGCCATGGCGCGCGGGCGACGCGGACGCGGCTAACCGGCGCCGGCCTTCATCTTCGTCCACTCGGCCTTGTGGGCGCGCTTGGCTGTCTGGTAGTCGTGTAGCGCCTCGGTCGAGTCGACGTCGCCCAGGGTGGGATGACCCGGCACGAGGTCCTGGGCCGCTTCGATCCCGAAGCGCTTGGCCAGCACCGCGCCCAGCGCCTTGATCTTCATCTCGCCAAAGCCGGGGAGCCCGGACAGGTTGGAGCGCAGCGCCGCGGCGTCGGCGGCATCGGTCCAGACGCGCGCGGCATCGCCGTCGTACTGATCTCGGATGTGGGCGGCCAGATCCTGGACCCGCCGAGCCATCGAGCCGGGGAAGCGATGAATCGCCGGGCGCTCGCGGAACACGGGGTCGAGGTCGATGTCGGCCAGGGTGGCCGCGTCGAGCGTGCCTACTCGGTCGCGGATGGCCAGCGGACCGGAAAAGGCTTTCTGAACCGACACCTGCTGGTCGAGCGCAAAGCCGATCAGCAGCGCCATCGGGTCGCTGGCGATCAGCGCATTGGCCTCGTCGGAGTCGGTGAAATACAGGCGATCGGGCATGGCCCGATCATAACTACCGGCTACTGCCAGCCGTAGAAGCTGCCGAAGCGCTTCAGCCGGAAGCGCAGGACCTTTGGCTGGTTGCCGTGCCGGTAGGAGAGCATCAGGCGCGTGTAGCGCCCGTTCACGACCTGGGAGGCCTGCGCGGTAACCGGATAGGTCGCGTACTTACCCGCCGCGCAACTCGGGCGGCACTGGTCGATCCACACGGTGCCCAGGCCACGGGCGCTCGTGGCATTCCATCTCGTCCAGCGAATGTGCCCGTCGTGCCCGGCGCGAAAGGCGGTCTGCGACACGCCCGGGCCGAGCACCAGGAGCCCGCCGCCGACACCGAAAGACAGCGTGGCCGGGCGGACCGTGAAGTGAGAGCTGCTATCGAACTGGAGCAGGCGCGGCGCCGAGGCGCTTGCGCCGGCGGGCATCGCGGTGGCGAGGAGCAGGGCGGCCGCCAGGAGGACCGATGGGATCGATCGCCTCCTCATGCGAACGCGGCCTCGAGTGCCTCGTCCGCCGACTCCGCCATATGCGCCCGCATGTTCACCTCCATCATGCGAAGTGCGGCATCGGCCAGGTCCTCGCGAATATGCGCCACCGCCGGACGAGGGACGACCACCTCGAAGTGCCGGACATAGGCGTCCAGCGCGGAGTAGAGGATGCACTGCTCGGTCACCTGGCCGCTCAGGACCAGACGACTGACGCCCTCCTGGCGCAGGAGGTACTCGAGTTGGGTCTGGTAGAAGACCGAGTGCCTGGCCTTGACCACGAACGGGATGTCCTCGCTCGGGGCGATCGGATCGATCAGGTGGGGGGCGGCGCCGGCTAAGGCGCGCCGGGTGAGCTTCTCGCGCCCGGCGGTCCAGTCGCCGTGGTTGTCGTTGACGTACACCGTGAGCAATTCCGCTTCGGGAGCGTGGTCGATCAACTCGCGCAGCGACGGCAGCATTTCGGCCACCGACTCCATGAGCGGCTCGGCGTCCTCGTGGCCATAGGGATTCAGCATGTCGATGATGATCAGCGCAGTGGACACAAGAGTGCCAGTACCCGACCGCGACAGGCCGGAATCCGGCTATTTGCACGGATCTTGCGCCTCGCCCGAGTGGTTGACCCTTTATGCAGCGGGTAGAGGTAGAGCATGGCTACCGCAACAGGCACAACACGCACTGCTCCCGCCCGACGCACTGGGTCGCTTCGGCTTCCTCGCACCACCGGCGCGCTGAGCGGCTTCCTCGTCATCGCACTCGGAGTATGGGGCGGGCTCATCCCGTTCATCGGACCGTACTTCCACTACGCCTTCGGCGGGTACCAGCACTGGCACTTCACCTCGCAGCGCCTCTGGCTCGACATCGTGCCCGGCGCTGTGGCGGTGATCGGTGGTTTCATGCTCCTGACGAGCACCAGCCGAAGCGGGGGGCTGTTCGGTGGCTGGTTGGCGGTGGCTGCCGGCGCTTGGTTCGCCGTCGGACCAAGCGTCAGCATCCTCTGGCACCACACGATCTACGGGATCGGCTCCCCGGCGGGGGGCCACACACGGCAGATGCTCGAGTGGATTGGCTACTTCTACGGGCTCGGCGCGCTGATCATCGGTCTTTCTGCATTTGCGATGGGGCGCTACTTCTCGCGCCCGCGCCTAGTCGAGGAGCCGGCGGTGGTCGCTGCCGACGCGGCTGAGGCTGAGGCCGCGCGCCCGC
Organism: uncultured Solirubrobacterales bacterium; assembly: GCA_963834625.1. Classification (GTDB taxonomy): domain Bacteria; phylum Actinomycetota; class Thermoleophilia; order Solirubrobacterales; family Solirubrobacteraceae; genus Palsa-465. The sequence continues at coordinate 224,909 of CAWICM010000006.1, forward strand.
GCAGGACGGCCGCCGTCGCGGACGCCCCGGCAGACCGGGCCGCAGTGGCTGATGCTCCCGCCGAGCGGACCGTCGTTCGGGACGCCCCCGCAGACCGCGCGGCCGTCGCGGACGCTCCCGCCGACCGTGCCCCGGTGGCCGACCGTGCCCCGGTGGCCGACCGTGCCCCGATGGCCGACCGTGCCCCGATGGCCGACCGTGCCCCGGTGGCCGATGCACCCGCGGCCGGCGCTCCCACCGAGCGCGCCCCGGTAGCGACGGAGGCTCCTGCGACGTATGCCTCCTCGGCCGGAACTGGGCGCCCGCGCCGCTCCGGCGGTCTCCTCAGTCGATTCCGGCGGTAACCAGCTGCCCCCAAGCGCGCCCCGGGAGGGACCCCGGAGCGCGCCCCCCCGGGGCGGAACACCGTTTGGACATGCCGGGCGGCGGATCCTTGTCCCAATGGCCAATGCGCGGTGAGACGCGCTTTTAGCAGGATGTCGGTTCCGTGAGCTCCGATCTGATCGTCTCCTACGACGGCACCCCCAACGACGACGACGCGCTGGCTCTGGGCAAGCTGCTCGCCCGCGGCGGGGCGAGCCTTGCGCTGGCCTACATCCGTCACTCCCGGGAGTTCGATCCGCGTCGCGAGGAACTGGCCCAGCATGACGCCGAACGCCGGCTCGGACAGGGGGCGGCCTGGCTCGGCGACCCCGGCGTCCCCCAGCATGTCGTTTTCAGCGGCTCGACCGGCGAGGGCCTCGAGCAGCTGGCCGAGGCCGAGCACGCCTCGGTCATCGTGTTCGGCTCGGACTACCGCACCCCGCCGGGCCGGGCGGAGCCGGGCACGAGCGCCCAGGGGCTCCTCGAGGGCGGCTCGGTAGCAATCGCGGTCGCGGCGGCCGGGCTGCGCACCACCGTGGATGCCGGCATCGAATCGATCGGTGTGGTGGCGGCCGATGGCGACGTCTCGGCCCGGGAGAGCGCCGAGGCGCTAGCGACCGCATTGGGCGCGAAGATCGTGGATCTCGGACCGCCCACCATCGACCTGATCGTGGTCGGATCACAGCCCAACGCCGGCTCGCGCCGGATCACGCTGAGCGGTGCCAGTCGAACCGTGCTGAACGCGGCGCGCGGTTCGGTCCTGGTGCTCCCGTCGGACACCGCCGTCCGTCTTTAGGCAAAGCGCTGAAAAGCTCATGGCGCTTGCCGGGGCCCTCGTCAGTCACACTTCCCGGGTGACCGAGTGGCCTTCAGAGGGCTCGCCAGCGCCCAGGCTGGGCGTCGGACAGGTCGCGCTCCGGCCCGCCCAGCCGATCGACGAGGCATCGGAGCAGGTACGCACCTCCTACCGCTTCAGCGATCCCGCGCTGTCCGAGCTTCCCCTCGAGCAGCTGCTGGGTGAGCTGCTGGTCCGGGTCCAGGAGGCGCTCGACGTGGACACAGTGGCCGTCCTGCTGTTCGACGAGGAGACCAACGAGCTGGTGGCGCGCGCGGCCAAGGGGATCGAGGAGGAGGTCGAGCAGGGGGTGCGGCTTCCAATCGGTCAGGGCTTCGCTGGACGGATCGCCGGCGAGCGGGTGGCGATCTTCATCGCCGACGTCGACCACGCCGACATCTTGAACCCGATCCTGCGCGAGAAGGGGATCCGCTCGCTGCTCGGCGTGCCCCTGATCGTCGAGGGCTCGCTGATCGGCGTGATGCACGTCGGCTCGCTCACGCCGCGGGAGTTCGGGGCGAACGATCTCGCCGTGCTTCAGCTGGCCGCGGCCCGCGCCGCGCCGGCGATCGAGCGCGCGCGGCTGTTCGCCGCTCTCGAGCACGAGCATCGGGTCTCGACGGTCCTCCAGCGCAGCCTCCTGCCCAAGCGACTGGTCGAGGTCGTCGGCGTGGAGGTCGCGGCACGCTACCTGCCCGCCCGCGAGGAGGTCGGCGGCGACTGGTACGACGTGATCGAGCTGCCCCGGGGAAAGGTCGGGGTGGTGATCGGGGACGTGGTCGGCCATGGGATCGCGGCCGCCGCGCTGATGGGACGCCTGCGCACCGCGCTTCACTCATACGCGATCGAGAGCCATGGCCCTGGGCGCACCCTCGAGCTCGTGGACCGCTTCGTGCATTCGCTCAACGAGCCGGCCATGGCCACGGCGGCCTACGCGGTATTCGACACCTACACCTCCCAAGTCTGCTACGCGACCGCCGGTCATCTCCCTCCGATCGTCATCTCCGGGGCGGGCACCCGGGCGCTCGAGGTGACTCCCGCCCCGCCGCTGGGTGCCTTCCCCTACGGACGCTGCCCGGAGCACCAGCTCCAGCTGGGCAGCGGCGAGATGCTGTTCCTGTACACCGACGGGCTGGTGGAGCGGCGTGGCGTCCCGCTCAACGTTGGTATCGACAAGCTGGCCGTCGCCCTGCGCGACGCTCGCACGCCGGAGCATGCGTGCGCGCTTGCGGTGACCGATCTGGTGCCCCTCGAGGGCCTGCAGGACGACGCGGCGATCGTGGCCCTCCAGAACAGCCCGGTCCCGGCCGAGCTTCACTTGCGCCTGCCGGCCCAGCCGCAGACGCTGGCTCATGTCCGGCGCGTGCTGCGCCGGTGGCTGGTCAAGCAGGGGGCCGATGAGTCGGACGTGGCCGAGGTGACGATCGCGGTCAGCGAGGCGTGCGCCAACGCAATCGAGCACGCCTACTCACCGTCACCGGCCAGCTTCGAGCTCGACGCATCCCGGTCGGACGGGGAGATCACGGTCGCCGTCCGCGACAAGGGTCAATGGCGCCCGCCCCGGGGGTCGAACCGGGGCCGCGGCCTGTCGATCATGATCGCGGCCATGGATGATGTGCAGATCGACCGAACCGACACCGGGACGCAGGTGGTGATGAGGCGCCGCCTCCAGCGCAGATGAGCCTGGCCGACGTCCAGATCACGCTCGCGCGGCACGCGCTGATCGCCCGCCTAACCGGCGAGATCGACATGTCGAACGCCGAGGAGATGGGCGCGACGGTGATCGGGGCCACTCCCAACGAGGCGTCGGGCGTGGTCCTCGACCTGTCCGGCGTCGACTACCTGGATAGCGCCGGCATCTACGTCGTCTTCGGCATGCGGGCGAGCCTCCAGGCCCGCGGCCAGAGCCTGATCCTCGTCATCCCGGCAGACTCGCCCGTCCACGACGCGCTGCGCCTGTCCGGGGCGGAGCGTCCGGGAGAGGTCACCGTCACGGTTGACGACGCCCTGCGCGCGATCGACAAGGCCCCGCGTTCGGACGTCTGACCGGCGTCAGGAGCGCTCCAGCGCGATCTCCTCCCAGTCGCCGCACCGGAGATAGCCGACCTCGGCGTAGATCTTGTTCGAGGTCGGGTTGGCCAGATCGGTGAACAGCATGCAGCGCGCCGCCCCGCCGGCCAGGGCGCGGCGGCTGGCCGCCGCCACCGCGCTCCCGGCATACCCCCGGCGCCGGAATTGGGGCGGGGTGTAGACCGGACCGAGGCGCACCACGCGGGCCACGGCGGGACTCACCCCGACGAGCGACACCGGCTGCTCATCGTCCCAGATCAGCAGCCCCTCCTGGCGTAGGCGAGCGTTGACCATCCCCTCGGCCTGGGCGGCGCCGATCAAGCCGGTCTCGACCACGAACTCCTGCATCCAGGAGACCAGCGGATCTCGCTCCTCGGGCCAGGGGAGACGCAGCGTGCCCCGCGCCGGCTGGGGTGGGTCACGGACCTCATCGAGCACGTGCATGGCCTCGCTGAACGTGCGCCGCGGCGTGCCGCCGGTCCGTCGCGCCCATGCCGCGGCAATCTCCCGGGCGGTGTCGGGCACGGCGCTCACGCTCGGAAGGTCTGGATCGGCCTGGAGCCAAAGCTCGATCAGAGGCTCGGCCCCACCGGTAGAGAGCGGACTGGTGAGCAGCGGGAAAGGCGGCGTGCGCATCGCCGCGAACGACACCTCATCCTCGTCCGCCAGGCCCACCGCGAACACCGGCGGGGGCTCCCGGTGGGAGCCCTCGAGCACGGCCATGAGCACGGTTGCGAGGACGTTGCACTCGAGGCTGCCCGACAGCAGGCGCTCGGTGCGGGCCGCGAATTCCTGGGGGTCTCGGGTCAGAACGAAGCGCACCGGAGACATCATCGCGGGTCTCCCAAGGCACGTGCCAGCGATCTAGAGCCGCTGGACGACCTCGTCGAACGGCCTGCGGTCCGCCCGCTCGATCCACTCGACCGCCTCGAGGCGCCGGGGGTCGCGAGTGTGGGCCGGATATCCGAAGGTCAGCACGATCGTGGGTCGCTCGTCCTTGTCGAGGTCGAGTATCTGGGCGACCGCGTCGGGGTCGGGCATCCCGTTCGGGCAGGCGCCGATGTGATCGTTCCAGGCGGTCAGCATCATGTTCTGCGTCGCCCGGCCAGCGTCGAACGCGGTGGGGCCCCGCCCCCGGACCGCGATCACCACCACCAGCGCCGCTCCGCGGACGTTGCCCGAGGCGTAGACGGCGTCGGCCAGCCGCGTGCGGAGCGAGGGGCTCTCCACGACGATGAAACGCCACGGCTGGCGGTTGCGCGAGCTGCCAGAGACCCGCCCGGCCTCGAGAATCCGCTGGGCGGCGTCCTCCGGGATGGGGCGACCGGCGTACTCGCGGACCTCGCGTCGACTCGCCACCGCCAGGAAGGTGTCCACGGCGGTCAGTGCTCGCCGGGATCCGGCTGCGGCTCTGGAGTGCGTTCCGGCGCCGGGCCCGGCTGGGGAGCACGCTCGGGTTCCGGGGCCTCGTCCGGCCCGGGGTTCGGCGCGATCGGGTTGGCCGGCTCGTCGGGCGACGGGACGGTCGCGGGCTCCTCGGGGGCCGCGGGCGTACCCGGGTCGGGGACAACCGGCGTGACCGGCGCGCTGGGCACGGCCGGAGTGGCCGGCACGGTTGGCTGCGGGACCTCGGCTACCGGAGATGTGGTCATGTGCCTGGCTTACCCGCGGCTGGCGCCACCAACCATCACCCCTTGATCACCCCGACCGGGCGCAGGCGCGCCACCCGAGCGGCCAGCCCGGCGCGTTCGACGATCTCGACCACTCGGTCGACGTCCTTGTAGGCCTCGGGCGCCTCCTCGGCCAGCCCGCGCGCGGACAGCGCTCGCACCGCGATCCCGGCCGCCTCAAGTTCCCGGCGCAGCGCGGCGCCATCGACCGCCTTGCGCACGGCGGTCCGGGACATCCGCCGGCCGGCGCCGTGACAGGTCGTCCCGAACGAGCGCTCCATCGAACCGGCGCGTCCGGCCAACACGAATGACGCCGTGCCCATGCTCCCCGGGATGAACACCGGCTGGCCGGCGTGCGCGTACTCGGGTGGGATCTCGGGGTGGCCCGGCGGAAAGGCGCGGGTGGCCCCCTTGCGGTGCACACACACCACCCGGCCGCCGTGCTCCTCGAGCTTTGCCACGTTGTGGGCGACGTCGTAGACGGTGCGGGTGCCTCGCGCCGCCGCTTCGCCCAACACCGAGGCGACCGACTCTCGCACGTGATGGGCGAGCGCGGCGCGATTGGCCCACGCGAAGTTCGCGGCCGCCGCCATCGCCCGCAGGTAGTCCTGCCCCTCGGGCGACGCGACCGGCGCGCAAGAGAGCTGGCGGTCGGGGAGCTCGATCCCGTAGTGCCCGAGCCGCGCGTCCATCCGCTTGACGAAATCGGTGCACACCTGGTGGCCCAATCCGCGCGATCCCGAGTGGATCAGGACCGTGACCTGGCCGCGGCGGAGCTCGAACGCCTCGGCGGCGGGGTCGTCGTAGATCTCCGAGACCCGCTGGACCTCCAGGAAGTGATTGCCCGAGCCGAGCGTGCCGAGTTGGCCGGCGCCCCGCTCGCGGGCCCGGGGCGACACCGCCGAGGGGTCGGCACCCTCCAGGCAGCCGCCGGACTCGGTGAAGTGGAGCTCCTCTTCGGAGCCGATCCCGAGGTCCTCGAGCAGGGCCCGGGGACCGAGGGTCAGAACGCGGTCGAGATTCGCACCGCGCAGACCCTCACGCGCTCCCTTGCCGCCGGTCCCGACCGGGACGCGCCGCGACAGCTCATGCACGAGCGGCTCGCGCCGGTCCCCGAGCTCGTCGTAGGACAGCGGCAGCGCAAGCAGCCGGACCCCGCAGTTGATGTCGTATCCGACCCCGCCGGGCGAGATCACACCGTCCTCGACCGAGGTCGCCGCCACGCCCCCGACCGGGAACCCGTAGCCCTGATGGATGTCGGGCATGGCCAGCGCGGCGTCGACGATTCCGGGCAACGTGGCCACGTTGGCCAGCTGCTCGAGCGAGCGGTCCTGCTCGATCGCGGCCAGCAGCCCGGCGTCGGCGAACACGCGGGCGGGCACGCGCATGCCGGGAACGGTGCCCACGGGGAGCTCCCAGAGCTCTGAGTCGATCCGGCGCGCCTCAGACATCGAGTACCACGCGGGCAACGTATCGGTCACCGTGCGGCTCGAATGCCAGGCGGTGGTACGTGACGGCCTTGACCAGCGGCGGTGGCTCGTCGACCAGGCCGGCCACGGTGGCGTTCAGCCGGTCGGACTGCAGGTCGAGCTCGACAACGTGCGTGGCCACGAACCCCTCGGATTCGGCCAGGAAGGCGAGCTCCTCGAGCCAGCCGGCGAGGAGGGCAGGGCGATCGGTTGCCTCGACCGAGACGGTGCGCACGACATCGCCCGACCTCTCGATCCCGAGCAGCTCGGCCAACGCGCGCAGCGCCTCCTCGAGCACCTCGCGCTCGCCCGCCGCCTCGATCTCGAGCTCGACCTCCGCCGTGTGGTCGACCCAGCGATACATGCCTCATGGGTGCGCGACGATCACCTCGGCCAGGCGGCCGGCGTGCTGGACGTGGAGCAGATGGCCGGCGTGGTCGATGACGACCAGCTCGGCGCCCGGAATCTGGCCGGCCAGTCGCCGCGCGGCGGCGACCGGCACCACGTGGTCGGCGGTGCCGGCCACGATCGTCGTCGGCACGGAGATCTGCTCCAGACGGCGCTCGAGCACCGGCATGTCGCGGACCAGGAAGCGCTGCTCGCGCACGAACGCCCGCCACGCCCTCGGCGCCAGCAGCATCCGCCCGGCCGCGCGCAGGTAGCGGTCGTCGAGCGCGGTGGCCTCGCCCACCCAGCGCCGGAGTGGTCCGGCGCCCAGCACCACGCCGCCTCCGGCCATCGCGCCGACGCTGGCCAGCCAGCCGACGAACGGCGCGGCCAGCAGGTAGTCGACGGCGCTCAGCGACTCGAGATTGGCGGCAGGCGCCACGAGCACCAGCCGACCCACGCGCTCCGGCGCCGACAGGGCGAGCGACGCCGCCACCGCTGCGCCCAGGCTGTGTCCGACCACGGTGGCGCGGTTGACCTCCGCGCCGTCCAGCGCCGCGAGCGCAGCCCGCGCATTCCCGGCCAGGTCCGTGACACGCGCCGCGCCGCCCCACCCCGGGCGATCGCGCGCGATCGTCTGCGGAACCCGGTCACCAAGCGCGCCGCACAGGCGCTCCCAATCCGCCGCCGCACCTGGCTGGCCGTGGAGCAACAGAACGGGATCGTCGGACACGGCGAACACCTCGGAGCGGGCATACTAGAGCTGTGACGTCCGCGCTCCTGTCCGACGCGCTCGGCCCGGTGCGCGCCGACCCGGCGCGTGCTGCGATCCTGTTCGACATCGACGGCACGCTGGCCCCGATCGTCGAGCACGCCGCCGACGCGCGCGTGCCTGAGCGGACGCGCCAGCTACTGACCCAGATCGCGCGTCGCTACGGGGTGGTCGCGTGCGTCAGCGGCCGCCGCGCCTCGGAGGCGCGCGCCATGGTCGCGATCGGCACGATCTCCTACCTGGGCTCGCACGGCGCCGAGGTACTGCGGGCGGGGTGGACCGAGCCGGTGGTCGACCAGGAGGTCGAGGACTGGGCCGAGCGGATTCACGACTTCGCGCGCGAGGCCGACACCGCGGAGCTGCGCCGGCTGCGCGTGCGCCTGGAGGACAAGGGCCCGATCGTCGCCTTCCACTGGCGCGGCGCGCCGGACGAGGAGGCCGCGCGGGCGGCGATCGACGTGATTGCGACCAAGGCCGAGGCGGGCGGCTTGCGCACCCACTGGGGACGCAAGGTGCTGGAGGTCCGCCCCCCGGTGAGGATCGACAAAGGGGCCGGGATCGCCTCGTTCCTGGCCGACACCGACGTGGACGTGGCGCTGTACGTGGGCGACGACCGGACCGACCTCGACGCCTTCCATGCCCTCGCGCAGATGGCCGACGAGGGACGGATCTCGAAAGCCATCCGCGTGGGGGTGCGCTCGGACGAGGGACCGTCGGAGATCACCGACGAGGCCGATCTCGTGGTCGACGGGACATCCGGCGTGACCGAACTGCTCGCGGCGCTGGCCGCCGACTGAGGGCATCCCGGAACGGTGCGGTTCGCGGACTTCCTGCGCACGACGGTCCTGGCCAGCGCCGGCGCCGCCACCGTGCTCGCCGCGCTGACCGTGGCCGGCGCCGCCGGCCACAGCAACGACGAGATCGTGCCGTTCGCCGCCGGCTGGTGGGTGGCGGCGGCTCTGATCGGGATCTGGCTCGGCCGTCGCGCCGAGACCTCGCCGCCGATCGCCTCGCTCCTGTCCAGCGCCCGCACGCAGACCACGCTGCCCGAGGTCAACCCGGCGCGGACGATGCTCAACCGGCTGTGGCCGCTGCTCATCTCGACCGTCGGGGCCGGCGCGCTGGCCTTCCTCGTGCCCCAGGTGCCCGCGGTGGCCACCGGCTTCGGGATCATCTGGTCGCTGGCCTGGCGCCGGCAGGCCTCGGCGGTGCGGGCGATCGAGCAGCGCGACGGCGCTCGCTTCTATGTGGACAAGACCTCGCCGCTGAAGCCGATCCGGCTCGTCCGCACACCGGGCTTCCGCTCTAATCTGTTCGAGTTGAACGGGGCGTCGGGGCACTCCCGGCGCGCCCAGCCGCGCGCGTGATCGTTCCCGGCGACATCCCCAGTCCGTCCCACAACGGGTTCTACATAGGCCCACTGTTCGTGCACGCCTACGGGTTGGCGTACGTGTTTGCGGTGGCGGCGGCGATCTTCGTCACCCGCTGGCGCTGGCGGCGGGCCGGGGGCGATCCCGACCTCTGCTACGAGGCGGCCGCCTGGGGCTTCCCGGCCGGTCTGATCGGCGGCCGGATCTACTTTCTGATCACCACTCCCAGTCAGATCCCGCCGCACTGGTGGGGTTTCCTGGCGATCTGGAAGGGCGGCCTGGGGATCTGGGGCGGAATCCTCGGCGGGGTGCTCGGCGGCCTGTACATCATCCGCAAGCGCCTGACCCGCGCCGACGTGCTGCGCTTCATGGACGCGGCCGCGCCCGGTCTGCTGGTGGCGCAGGCGATCGGCCGGATCGGCAACTACTTCAACCAGGAGCTGTTCGGCGCGCCGTCGAAGCTGCCCTGGGCGCTCAAGATCGATCGCCCGCACCGCGTCGATCAGCTCTCGTCGAAGTACTGGGGCTACTCCACCTTCGAGCCGACCTTCCTCTACGAGATCATCTGGAATCTGGGGCTGGCCGGATTCCTGATCTGGCTCGGGTATCGCCGGCGGATCAAGCCGCCGGGCCTGATGGCGCTGTACGTGGCGGGCTACTCGGGCTTTCGCATCTTCGAGGAGACCCAGCGGATCGACTACTCGAACTACTTCCTCGGCATGCGGGTCAACTTCTGGCTCTCCTGCCTGTTGTGCCTGGCCGGCCTGGCCTGGTTCGTGTGGATCCAGCGCAACGGCAAGACCGAGCCGCTGCCCTTGGACGGGCCGCGCGAGGAGGTCCCCGAGTTCCGCCGCGCCAAGCCGTCGGGCCCGTATCGGAAGCCGGCCGCGCCCACGTATGGCAAGAAGTCCGCGTCAGGCGCGCGCCCGGCGCCGCGAAGACGCTAGCGCTTCGCGGTGGCGCGGGCGTAGGGCCTGCACGTTGGTCCACGCTTGCGTGTTGACCACGTCCTCGGTGGTCAGCCAGGCGCGGCGTGCCGTGGCGATGCCGTAGCGCGCGACCGCGAATCCGGCCGTCCGGTGCGCGTCGGTGTTGATCAAGATCGGCACGCCGGCGGCGGCCGCCGCGCGCGCGTCGGTGTCGCTCAGGTCGCGGCGGTTGGGGTTCGAGTTGATCTCGAGCATCGTGCCGGTTCGCGCGGCCGCGTCGATCACGCGGTGCAGGTCGAACGCGTAGGGCTGGCGCTGTTCCAGCTTGCGGCCCGAGGGGTGGCCGAGCGCGTCCACCAGCGGATGCTCGATGGCCTTGATCATCCGCTCGGTCATCTGCTCGGCGCTCATCCGGAAGGACGAGTGCACCGAGGCGATCACCCAGTCGAGCTCGGCCAGCAGCTCATCGTCGTAGTCGAGCGTGCCGTCGGGGAGGATGTTGACCTCCGACCCGGCGAGGAGGGTGAGGCCGTCTGGGTTTGTGGCGTGGATGCGTGCGATCTGCTCGCGCAACGCCTTTGGTGAGACCTCGTCCCCGAATCCGAAGCTCGCCGAGTGGTCGGTGATGGCCAGGTACTCGTAACCGGCGTCTCTGGCGGCCAGGGCCATCTCCTCGAGCGACGCCGTGCCGTCGGAGGCGGTGGTGTGGCAGTGCAGGTCGCCCTTGAGGTCCTGTCGGGTGACCAGGTCCGGCAGGGTGTGCGCCGCCGCCGCCTCCAACTCGCCCCGGTTCTCGCGCAGCTCCGGCTCGATGTAGTCCAGGCCGAGCAGTCCGTAGACCTCGTGCTCGGTGGCGCACCGATGGGTCTCGCCGGTGGCGTCGTCGAGCACGCCGTACTCGGAGACGTGCAGGCCCTTGCGCACCGCGGCGTCGCGCAGGGCCATGTTGTGCTGCTTGGAGCCGGTGAGGTGCTGGAGCAGGTTGCCGAACTGATCGGGCGCGACGATCCGCAGGTCGACCCCGATGCCGGTGTGGGTGCGCAGCCGGACGCCCGCGGCGGTCGGGGTGGCCGCCGATTCGGTGAGGTCGAGCTCGGTGGCGGCGGTCGCGAGAGCGAGTGCGTCGTGAGCGGTGGCGATCACGTCGAGGTCCTTGACCGTGTCGGTCATCCGTCGGGCCGAGCCGGCCAGCTCGACGTGCGTTGAGGCGGGGTGCTCTCGGAGCGCCCTGATCAATGTGTCCGCGATGGCCAGCGCCTTGTCCAGCACCACGCGAGCGGGGCGTTCGCCCGCGCCGGCTAATCGGATGCTCGCGAGGATGGCCTCTTCGGCCTTGGGGCCGAAGCCCTTGAGCCCGCGGATCCGCTGCTCCTCGGCCGCGGCCCGTAACGCATCGAGCGAGTCGATCCCGAGCTCCTCGTACAGCCGGCGGACCCGCTTGGGCCCGAGGCCGGGCAGATGGGTCATCTCGAGCACCCCGGGCGGGAACTTGGCCCGCAGCTTGGCCGAGGCGGGGATGTCGCCGGTGTCGGCCAGCGCGATGATCTTCTCCTGGATGATCGCGCCCACGCCGGGCAGCTCGGTGGCGCGCCCCTCGCGGGCCAGGCCGAGCACCGACACCGGCGCCTCGCGCACCGCCTTGGCCGCGTTGTGGTACGCCACCACGCGGTAGACCGCCGCGCCGTCCAACTCCGACAGGTCGCCCAGCTCGTCGAGGGCGGCCGCGATCTCGGTGTTCGTCACGTCGGCCATCTCCGCTACGTAACGTAGCGATCCGCCGGCCCGACGGGGGGTGGGGGCGCCGGCGGTAGCCCGACAAACCCAACACTCGCCGCCGCGCGCGCGGTGAACGCGGATTCACTCGGCCCTGGACCGAAGTTCCTCACACTCGCGCCCGACGGGTCGTCGGGCGCACGACCCGCGGGACGCCGTAATGGCGTCACGCCGGCAGCGCCCGCTATACTTTTTGAAGTATCCCCCCGCACGAGACCGCAAGGAGCCCCCATGGCCAACGTCACAGACGTCACCGACAACAACTTCCAGGCCGAGGTACTCGAGTCCGAGAAGCCGGTGCTGGTCGACTTCTGGGCTCCGTGGTGCGGACCGTGCCGGATGGTGGCGCCGGTGGTCGAGGAGATCGCGCAGGAGCGCGCTGACGAGCTCAAAGTCGTCAAGCTGAACATCGACGAGAACCAGAACACGGCGATCCAGTTCAACGTGATGTCGATCCCGACGCTGATCCTCTTCCGCAACGGCCAGCCGGCCAAGACCGTGATCGGCGCCTATCCCAAGCGCAAGCTGGTCGAGGAGCTCGAGCCGGCGATCGCTGGCACGGCCTAGCCGCGTAGGCTAGGCCAGGGCCACGCCGATCCAGAGCCGGCGCGCGTCGATCGTGACGGGCTCCGCTTCCTCGCCGTCCAGCGACTCGTAGCCGACCTCAACGGCCAGCGTCTCGCCGGCGATGTAGGCCTGGTGTGCGCGCGCGGCCGAGAGAAGTTCCTGGTCACCGTCCAGGGTCAGCACGATCCGGTCGGTGACCTCGAGGCCGCCCTCCTGGCGGGCGAGTTGGACGGCGCGGACGATCTCGCGCGCCCAGCCCTCCACCCGCAGCTCGTCGTCGATCTCGAGCTCGAGTGCGACCGCGTGGGAGCCCTCGCGCTCGACCTGGTAGCCCTCGAGCGGCTTCATCGCGGTCTGCAGGTCCTCGGCGCTCAGCTCGTGGTCCTTGCCGTCGACGCTGATCGCCAGGTGTCCGCCCTCACGCAAAGTGGCCACGGCGTGCGCGGCGTCGAGTCCGGCGATCGCGGCCGCCGCCAGCGGCATGTGCTTGCCGAACCGGGGCCCTAGGCGGCGGTAGTCCGGCTTGAGCTCGACCTCGGCCAGCTCGTCGGCCTCCGAGACGAAGCGCAGCTCCTTGACGTTGAGCTCCTCGCGGACGATCGCCGACATCCGCTCGATCGCGGCGCGCTCCTCGCCGGTGGCCACGACCACGGCGGCGCGTAGCGGCTGGCGCACCTTGAGCTTCGCCTGCCCGCGGGCGGCCAGGCCGAGGCGGACGGTTTCCCGGGCTATGGCCATGGCCTGTTCGAGGTGAAAGTCGCGCGCGGTCTCCTCGGGCGTCGGGAAATCGGTCAGATGGACGCTCGGCTCCGTGCCGTCGAGGTTGTCGTAGATCTCGTCGGCCACGAACGGGCAATGCGGGGCCAGCAGCTGCGCGGTGGTGATCAGGCACGTGCGGAGCGTCGCGAAGGCGGCGGGATCGCCGTCCCAGAAGCGCCGGCGCGAACGGCGCACATACCAGTTGGAGATCTCGTCGACGAAGCTCTGGATCGCGCGGCCGGCGCTCGTGGCGTCGAAGTCCTCCATGCGCTCGCGCACGATCTCGATCGTGGCCTGAAGGCGGGAGGAGGCCCAGCGGTCGAGCTCGGAATCGCTCTCGACGGGGTCGGGCAGCGTGGCCGGGTCGATCCGGTTGGCGTTGGCGTACAGGACATAGAACCCGTACGTGTTCCACAGCTGGAGCAGGAACTGCCTGACCCCCTCGGCGATCGTGTCCATCGAGAAGCGGTAGCCGTCCCAGGGCTGCTTGGCGGTGAAGAAGTACCAGCGCAGCGCGTCGGCCCCGAAGCGGTCGATGGCCTCGTGGGGCGCGATCGTGTTGCCCAGCGACTTGGACATCTTCCGGCCGTCCTCGTCGAGGATCAGGCCGAGGCAGACCACGTTGCGATACGAGGAGCGGTCGAACAGCAGCGTGGAGACGGCGATCAGCGAGTAGAACCAGCCGCGCGTCTGGTCGAGGGCCTCGCAGATGAAGTCGGCCGGGAAGTGTTCCTCGAACACGGCCGTGCCCGCGTGCGGAGAGTGGTACTGGGCGAACGGCATCGAGCCCGAGTCGAACCACACGTCGATCACCTCGGGCACGCGCTGCATCGGCTCGCCGCAGTCCGCGCAGGGGAAGGTGGCGTCGTCCACGAACGGCCGGTGGGGGTCGGTCAGGTTCGTGCCCGCGAGTTCGTTGAGCTCTTCGAGCGAGCCGACCGCCCGCGTGTGCCCGCCGTCGCAGCGCCACACCGGCAGCGGCGTGCCCCAATAACGCTCGCGCGAGAGCGCCCAGTCGACGTTGTGCTCGAGCCAGTTGCCGAAGCGCCCGTGCTTGACGTGGTCGGGATACCAGTTGACGGTCTCGTTGGCGGCCAGGAGCCGGTCCTTGATCTGGCTGGTCGCGATGTACCAGGACGGCTTGGCGTAGTAGAGCAGCGGCGTACCGCAGCGCCAGCAGTGCGGGTAGGAGTGCTCGAGCGTCTCGGCCTTGAGCAGCCGGTCGCGGGCGCGCAGGTCCTCGATCAGATCGGGATCGGCTGCCTTCACGCGCAGCCCGGCGAACGGGCCGATGCGCTCGTCGTAGGTGCCGTCGAGCCGGACGGGGTTGATCACGTTCAGCCCGTAGTGCTCGCCAAGACGGAAGTCGTCCTCGCCGAACGCGATCGCGGTGTGGACGAGGCCGGTGCCGTCGGTGGCGGTGACGAAGTCGGCTGCGAGGACCGTGTGGCCCTTGGGCCCGTACTCGCTGCCGGGGATGAACTCGAACGGCGGCAGATAGGCGGCGCCCTCCATCTCCCGGCCGGGGAACCGGTCGAGGACGCGTGCTCCCTGTCCGAGCACGGCCTCGACCCTGGCCTCGGCGAGCACGTACACGTGCTCGCCGCCGGCTTTTGTGGCGCGCACGTAGGCCAGCTCCGGGTCGATGGCCACTGCGGCGTTCGACACGAGCGTCCAGGGGGTGGTGGTCCAGATCAGCAGCTCGTCGTCGGTGTGAAGGGGGTACTCGGGGTCGACGACCGGGAAGCGGACATAGATCGACGGGTCGAGCACGTCCTGGTAGACGTCGGGCTGGCCGAGCTCGTGGCTCGACAGCGTGGTCTGATCGCGCGGGCAGTACGGGACAACCTTGAGCTTCTCGTACAGCAGGCCCTTGTCGTGGATCGTCTTGAGCGCCCACCACACCGATTCGACGTAGGCGGGGTCGAGCGTGCGATAGGCGTCGTCGAGGTCGATCCAGAAGCCGATCCGCTCGGTCAGCCGGTTCCAGTCCTCGACGTGGCTGAGCACCTTCTCGCGGCAGCGTGCGTTGAACTCGGCGATCCCGAACCGCTCGATGTCGTCCTTGGTGGTGAACCCGAGCTCCTCCTCCATGGCCAGCTCGACCGGCAGGCCGTGGCAGTCCCAACCCCCCTTGCGCTCGACGAGGAAGCCGCACATGGTCCGGTAGCGCGGGAAGATGTCCTTGAACACCCGCGAGAGCACGTGGTGGATGCCAGGCGGGCCGTTGGCGGTGGGCGGTCCCTCGTAGAAGCCCCACCTGGGCGCGTCCCGACGGCGGCGGCCCGACTCGGCGAACACGTCGCGCTCGCGCCAGCGCTCGAGCACCCGCTCCTCGAGATCCGGGAACGAAGCGCGCGGGTCAACCGGGCGGTGCGAGTATGCGGAGCGATCCGCCGAGGTCATGGCGGGTGATTCTAGGAGGCGGCCGCCGCGGGACTGGCGCCCCGCGCGAGCGCTATCGGGCGGTGATCGCGGGGAGCGGCTCGGGCGACGTCACCGAGCGCCTGCCGCGGTGCTCCTCGAGCTGGCTCAGCAGCAGGTCGCGCGCGGCCAGCGGGGTTTGGCCGAGGCGGACGACCGTGCTGGCTCCCGTGTCGGGCACCGCCCCGCGGAAGTCGAAGACGGCCGTGCGATGGCCAACCGAGCGGACCGAGTAGACCAGGCGTCCCAGCGCGTCGAGGGAGATGCCGCGACCGGCCAGCACCACCGCGCGGGGATCGAGCGCCGGGAGAGCGCGGACCAGGCGGGAAGGGCTGATCGCGGTCGAGAGCGACAGGGTCCGGACGCCGGTCCGGCGCAGGAGCAGCTCGAGCGATTGGGTGTACAGGGCGTCGAGCTCGAGCGGGGAGGAGGCGTCGAGCACGAGCACGCCGGCGAAACGGGAGGCCGGCGGAGCCAGCCGCTTGAGCGCGGACAGCCAGCCGGTGGAAAAGCGCCAGCCGAACTCGTACTCCGGCGTGCTCGCGCTCTGGTCGGCGTGGGCCGCCACGCCTTCGAGCAGCACCTCCTCGATCGTGCGCTCGACCGAGCGCAGAGCGAGGCTCTCCTCGAGCAGGGCGTTGGCCTTGTCCTCATCGAAGTCGGCGAAGGCGGCAGCCAGCCGTGAGCCAGACGACGGCCCCTCGCCTCGCTGGCGGGCCAGGGCGATCGCGCTCGAGACGTTGTGCGTCTCGGCGAGGGTCGCGCGCAGCGATTCGATCTCGCCGAGAGCGTATTGCCGGTGGCCGCCGGGGGAGCGGCGGGGCCGGGGGAAGTCATACCGGCGTTCCCAGCTCCGCAGGGTGTTAGGGCTCACGCCGAGCATCACGGCCGCGGCATTGGTGCGGATTCCACTCATTACGCTGCAGTTAACGTGTTTCGGGTGGGATGCCGCAAGGCGCGCAAGCCAACCTGCAATTCCTCACTATTCCAGTACGAGCAGCGCGGCGCGGGGCGGGCCGCAGCTCGTGATGCGCGCCGTGAGGCGGATTCCAAAGGTGTTGGCGGGTCGCACGGTCGTCGTTCGGGTGCCCCCATCGCCCCGGGCCGCCCACGCCACCGCCGTCGACAGGCCGGCGCCGTCGCGCTCCTCGGCGTTGGCCGGCATGAGGAGATCGGAGACGTGGCGATTGACCACGTCCGGCTCGCTCGCGGCGAGCAGGCGCTCGGCCGCTTCCGACATCGCGCACACGGCCAGTGACTGGTCGAGGACCAGGAACGCGTCGCCGGCGCTGGGGGCCACGTCGGCCCGGGACTCGAGGACCAGGCCCAGACCGCAGGCCGTGCACACGCGGGAGCCGGCGCCGGTGTCGGGGGCCAGCGCGGGACGCGTGCCGCAGTGGCTGCAGAACGAGACAAGGGGGGTGGGAGCCTCGTGCTCGACCGGGGTCAGGAGGCGAAGCGCGGGGCGTGCGGTCCTAGCAGTTCGCATCGCGGGTCGAATTCGGTCGGTTGGGGTCTCGCAGGATTAGTTCGGCAGGGTCGTCTGGCGGTCGGATCTAGCGGCCGCCCCGTGCGGCTCTCTGGGCGCGGAGCTCGGCCGCGGGCGTGACCACCGCCGCGTCGGTGTCGAGCAACTCGAGCAGGGTGCGCTGCGCATCTCCGGCTCCCGCGGGCAGCACGGTGGTACCGGTGGCGCGGACCCGGGGACGCTCCGCCCCGCGCCGGTAGATCGCCAGCGGCATCGCGCCGACGGCGAGCCGGATCGCGTAGGCCCAGCGCGCGACGGTGTCGTCGTCGAGGTGCCCTCCGGCGACCACCACAAGGTTCGGTCGGTGCACGTTGGCGGCATCTCCGATTCCGGCCACGCCGCGCGCGGACAGGCTGAGCACCCTGACGCCGGCGCGCACCAGGAACAGCTGAAGCGCGCGGATGTAGGGAGAGTCGCGGTCGAGCTCGTCGCGCGAGGCGTCGCCGATGACGACGGAGACCTGGCGTACCGGCGGCGGAGTCAGCCGGTTGGCCCGGCGCAGCCAGTCGCCCGCCCAGTGGGCGGCGAACGCCCAGGCGGCGGAGTCGACCGAGTAGCGGCGGGCAATCTCGTCGAGCGTGGGGAGCAGGACCTCCTCAACCGAGCGTTCCACCGAGCGCAGCGCCAGCGCAGCCTCGATCGCCGCATCCGCGCGCTCGCGTTCATAGGAAACCAGCGCGCCGACCAGCGAATTAGCGTCGGCGGCCAGGCCCTCTCGCGCGCGGGAAATCGCTGAGGAAATCGATAGGCCCTCCTGGAGGGCATCCCGAAGCGCGGCTACCTCTCCGTGCGTGAAAAGCCTATGCTTGCCCGGAGAGCGCTGAGGCTTGGGGAAGCCGAACCGGCGCTCCCATGCCCGCAGCGTGTTAGGGCTCACATTCAGGAGCGCCGCGGCCTCACTCGTCTTGAGATAGCGCATGCGCAGTTAAAGGAACGTAGACGTTGCTATTTCGACTTAGGTGTTGCCCTTCTGAATGCCCCAGCATAGAATTGCACAAGTTTTCGCCCAAAGTGGCACCTAAATCTCCAGCTTTTGGCGGTTTGGGTGTTTCCCCGGGGCGATGTT
Organism: uncultured Solirubrobacterales bacterium; assembly: GCA_963834625.1. GTDB lineage: Bacteria > Actinomycetota > Thermoleophilia > Solirubrobacterales > Solirubrobacteraceae > Palsa-465. The sequence continues at coordinate 242,891 of CAWICM010000006.1, forward strand.
CGGTCTGCGTGGATGTTGGGAGGGAAGATGTCGTACCGCGGTCAGTGACCTGACCCTGCCTTACGGATGGCTGGTGCGAACCTGCCGGAATGCTGGCGCTCTAGCGCCGGAAGCGCTACTTTGCGTGCGTGAGCGATGACCGGCGCATGCGGTCGCGTGCTCTGCGCCAGAGTCTGGCGGTCGGGATCGCGTGCGCTTCTCTGGCCGGATGTGTGGCGTGGGCTGTAATCGTCGCACCGAATGATGAGCTCAACGGGCTGTCCGTTGTGCTCGCCGTGGCCGCGACCGCAGCGGGTCTGGGGGCGGCGGAGGTGCGCCATCGAGTAAACGTATCGGCCTCGTTCCTGGTCTACATCCTGGCCGGCGCGTTCCTCGGACCGGCTTCCGCGTTCGTGGCGGCGGTGATCTCAGAGGTCGCCGCGACTCGCGTGCTCCGAACGCGTCGCCAGGCCTTCCTGTTCAACCTCGTGGCGGCTGGGCTTGCGGCTCTGCTCTCCGGAACGCTGATCCGCGATCTGGCGCCGGCGGACCACCACATCGGTTTCTACCTGGTGCTCGCTGGACTGGCTCTGGCGATGCTCGAGCTGACCTGGCTGATCATTGCCCCCTTGTACATCGCCTACGACGGCTACAGCGAGGTCTGGAGTCCGCGGACGCTCATCGAACATCTGCCGAGTGCGGTGATCACCGTCGCGCTGACAGTGGCCGGTGCGGCGATCTACGTGGAGGTGGGACTGGCCGGAATCGCATTCGCATTGGCTGCGGTGCTGGCCTTCTCGTATATGGGATACCTGCTGACCCAGTCGCGGGGCCGGACCGAGCAGTACGTCTCGCTGTCCTGGGGCGTGCTCGCCGGGCTGCTGCGCGCGCTCGACACCCGCGACCAGCGCGCCGCGCGCCACGCGGCCGCCGTGGCACGGTTCGCCAGCGACATGTCCGAGGCGGTGGGGATGAGCGAACAGGACCAGGAGCTCGCGCACACCGCTGGCCTACTGCACGACATCGGACACTTCGCGCTGTCCGATCGCGTGGCCGAGCGGGGACGCACCCTGACCGAGGAGGACTGGATGGCGATCCAGCGCCACCCCGAGTTCGGGGCCGAGATGTTGCGCGACCTCGGGATGTACGGCCCGGTGGCCGAGATCGTCCTCGCGCACCACGAACGGATCGATGGGCGCGGCTACCCGAGCGGGCTGCCCGGCGAGGAGATCCCGGAGATCGCCAAGATCATCGCGGTGGCCGAGGTCTACGACACGTTGACCGCGGCGGACACCTACCGGACGCGGATGAGCTCGTTCGAGGCCCTGCGCGAGTTGCGCCGCGTGGCGGGCTCGCAGCTCGATGCCGGCTACGTCGAGGTGCTGGCCGGCCTTTTGAGTGGTGAGGGCGTGGAGTACCGCCACGCGGATGCGGCCAACTTCGACTCAGAGCTCGACATGGAGCGCCGGATCAAGCAGGCGCGGGCGGGCTAGAGGGAGTAGCCGCGCCGGCGGGACACGCCCGGCGCGGTTCCCTGCCACGTCATCCTTCGCTAGCTGACCAGCCGCTCCTGGTGGTGCTGCTGCCCGGCGCGCCGCTGCTGGAGTGTCTCCAGGAACTGTTCGATCTGCTCGACGCTGAACCGCCTCTGCCCACCGGGTGTCCGGTAAGACTCGAGGTAGCCCATGTCGGCCCAGCGGCGGATCGTGCCGAGCGATACGCCCAGCGCGTTGGCGGCTTGCGAAGTTGACAAACCGAGAGGACTGTTCCTCATTTGATCCATAACTGCATTTCAGACGTATTTGCGAACCTTGCCGCGCATTGCGCAGCAATTGCACAACATTCGGTCGGAAGCGAGAGGACAAGCGGCTCGATCGCACGGACGCTTGCGGATGCGACGATGTGACCCTGCCAGCCCGATGCGACTCAGGCTTTACCACCATCACGACGGCGCGCGCATAGCGTACCGCGAAACGGGCACGGGTCCGCCGCTTGCATTGCTGCATTCACTCGGGCTGTCCCACCGCGAATGGGAGCCGGTCGTGGGCGAGCTTTCCTCCCGCTTTCGGGTCGTGCTTCCCGATCTTCCCCTGCACGGAGACTCCGAGGACCGCCCGCGCCACCCATACACGCCGGACTGGATGGCCGAGGTGATCGCCGGGTTCTGTCGCGAGGTGGCGGGCACGCGGCCGCTGCTGGCCGGGCACGACATCGGGGCGGAGATCGCTCTGCGCGCGATCGTCACCGGACGTCTGGAGCCGGCGAGGCTGGCGCTGCTGCCCAACCGCTTGCACCGCCGCGACGAGTTCGCCGGCAAGCGCGCCGCCTGGCGCGTCGCCTGCCGGGCCGCGGCCGTACCCGGCTTCGATCGGGCCCTGGCTCGGGGCGCGACGCTCCTGTTCCGGCCTTCGGTGGGGGAGCGCCTATCCGCCCAGGCCAACCCGGCGGCCCGCGACCTCGTGCGCCACGCCTTCGCCGACGTCGCCGGCAACGGCAACCGTGCCCGCTCCTGGGCCAAGTTCGCCCGGCGCTGGCCCTCCGAGCCGCAGCGCCAGCTGCTCGACGCCTACCCACGCATCGATGCCCCGGTGCTGTTGCTGTGGGCCGATCAGGATCCCGCCCATCCGGTGACCGGCGCCTACGAGGCCCTCGACCTGTTGCCCACAGCCCAGCTGCGCACCCTGCCGGCGACCGGCTTCCTGATGGCCTACGACGATCCGGTCGGGGTGGCGCGCGAGCTCATCTCATTCTTCGGGTAGGCGGCGCCACCGCGCCACCGCCACCGCGCTGCGCCCGGATGGCACGAAACTCGCGCTAGTCCCGCGGGGCAGGGTGCAAAAGTCCCAAAAACCCCTCCTCGCTCCGCACTTTCGGGACATGAGCACCTGTGAGGCGCTTATCTCCCGAAGGGGTTGCCGGCTGGGGGCTTTGTGAGTTTTGCACGGCTTTCGACGGGTCGGGCCGCGCGGGCGGGTGGCCGGGATCAGCGCCGACGGCGGGGACGCGCCGAGGCGGGCGGATCAGCGCCGACGGCGGGCAGTTGAGGCGCGCTCGCGCAGGGCGGGCTCGATCACGACGCGCCGGCGCCGGCGCGGATGCCCGTCGATCGCGGCCAGCACCATCCCTACGGCCACGTCGACCAGCCGCTCGGTGTCCCACGAGAAGCTCGTGAGCGGCGGCGCGAGCAGGATCGAGACCGGGTGATCGTCGTAGCCGATCACCGAGAGCTCGTTGGGAATCCTCAGCTGCAGCTCGCGGGCGGCGGCGTAGACGCCGTAGGCGATCGAGTCCGAGAAGCAGAACACGCCGGTGGGCCGGTGCTCAGCGGCCAGGACGCCACGGGCGACGCCGGTCGCCTGCTGGAGCTCGTAGGGCGTGCTGACCACAGCGACGTCGAGGCCGAGGCGGTCGGCCTCGGCGCCCACGTAGATCTCGGCCGGGCGGTGGTTGGTGGGGGAGCCGGGCGGCTTCAGCACGGCGATCCGGCGATGCCCAAGGCTGTGGAGGTGCTCGAGCGCTCTTCGGACCCCGGTCCGGTTGTCGAACAGCACCTCGCCCACGGCGCCCCGGTCAGGCAGCGCATCGCCGATCGAGACGATCGCCAGAGACTCCGCGAGCTCGGACCAGAAGGCGTCGGAGGGATCGACCGGCGAGAGGATCAATCCGTCCACCTGCTGGTCGCGTAGCTGGGTGGCGAGCGCGCGCTGGCGCATCGGGTCGCCGCCGGCGTCGAGGATCAGCGCGTAGCGGTCGCGCGCCAACAACACGCGCCCGGCCTCGGCGACCAGCCGCTGCTGCCAGAGATCCTCCAACGACGGCCCGAGGATCCCCACCATCCCGGTGCGGCCGCTGGCCAGGGCGCGGGCGATCGGGTTGGCCTCATAGCCGAGGTCGCTGGCCACCTTGCGCACTCGTTCCTGGGTCTCTTCCGAGACCTGGATCCCGCGCATGGCGTACGAAACCGCGGCCGGCGAGACTCCGGCGGCGTCGGCCACATCCCTAATCGTCACGCGCTTGGCGGAGGGGCTCACGGCTAAGCCTGGTGGGTTCGGGCCATGGCCCCCACGGCGGGGGTGGCGCCGGGGTAATCATGGCACCGCCCGTGGCTGGGTTGACAAGGCGAGTCTGAACCGCTTCACTTAACCGATTCAATGAAACGGTTAAGCACGTGGGGAGATTCGCGGGCGGCCGTCGATGTGCACCAGCACCTGTGGCCACCGGAGCTCATCGCCGCGCTGCGGGCTCGGCGCGCGCCGCCGCGGCTGCGCGACTGGACTCTCGAGCTCGCCGGGGAGCCGGACTACGCGGTCGATCCGGCATCCCATGACGTCGAGGCGCGGGTGGCGCGGGCGGTGGAGGACGGCCTCGACGTGGCGCTGGTGTCGCTGTCGAGCCCGCTTGGGATCGAGACGCTGCCGGCGGCCGAGGCGGGCGAACTGCTCGCGGCCTACCACGCGGGCGTGCTGGCCTTGCCTCCGCCGCTGGGCGGGTGGGCGGCGGCGTGCCTGACCGAGATCGATCCCGGATCGCTCGCCGGCGAGCTCGACCGTGGATTCGTCGGTCTGCAGCTTCCGGCGACGGCGCTGCTCGACGCCGCCGGCTATGACCTCGTGCGGCCGCTGCTGGAGGTCCTGGAGGCGGCGGACAGGCCGCTGCTGGTCCACCCGGGGGCGACGGAGGCAACGGGCCGCGGCGACATGCCGGGTCGGGGCGACGCGGCCGTCACGGGCGTCGTGCCACCGTGGTGGCCTGCGATCGTGCCCTACGTGCAGCAGATGCACGCCGCCTGGTTCGCCTTCCGCGCCTACGGCCGCCCGCGTCATCCGGCGCTGCGGGTCTGCTTCGCGATCCTGGCCGGACTGGCGCCGCTGCACGGGGAGCGGTTCGCCGCACGTGCCGGCGGGCGCAGCCCGGTCGATCCCGGCGTGTTCCTGGACATCTCGTCGTACGGGACGCGGGCGGTCGACGCCACGATCCGGGTGCTCGGCATCGATGCGCTGGTGAACGGCTCGGACCGGCCATACGCGGATCCGGTGCGGCTCGACCTGGGCGCAGCGGCATGGCATGCGCTTCGCAGCGCCAACGTGCAACGACTTCTCTATCCGAAGGAGGTAGTACATGATGTGGCCGTCGCTGCCTGCGCGTAACCTCGACCGGGCCGAGTTGCAGGCGCTGGTCGACGAGCTGGCGAAGGACCCCGGGCGGTGGCGGGAGCACGTGGCGTTCTCCGGCGGCGGGCGGCATTACGTGTCGCTGCACCGCGACGAGTACGTGGACGTGTGGCTGCTGTGCTGGACCCGGGCCGACGACACGGGCTGGCACGACCACGACATCTCCTCGGGTGCGGTGCGGGTGGTGCGCGGCGCGGTGCGGGAGTCGAGTCCGCGCATCGGCGGCGAGCCGGTCACGCGGGTCGTCGACGCCGGGGGGTCGTTCTCGTTCGGCCCCGAGCACATCCACCGCCTCGCCGGGGAGGACGCGGAGGCGGTGTCGATCCACGCGTATTCGCCGCCGCTGTGGCACCTCGGGCAGTACTCGGTCGATGCCGATGGCGTGATGCGGCGCGAGTCGGTCAGCTACGCGGACGAGCTCCGTCCGCTGGAGGACGAGGTGGTGGTGGCTGCGGCGCCTGCGTGAGCCGGGCCACGATTTCCTCGAAGGCGCGGTCGGCGTGGCCCCGCAACTCCTCGGCGCTCAGCAGCTGCACCGGATGGGGGACGTAGACCATCCGGTAGTCGGGCATGCCGAGCAGGCGAGCCTGTTCGAGCGCCTCGTCGACGAACGGCTCGGTGGCGACCGCGGCGGTGGCGAGACCACGTCGCTCCAACTCCACCATGTCGCGCACACTGCACGACGTGCAGGAGCCTCAGTCGGCCAGCCCTTCCACCACGAGGTCGCCGCGGTTGGCGATCCGGCGCACGATCTCGGGCGCGGCCGGCTTGGAGAAGATCTCCTTGACGAAGCGCGAAGTCGTGGCCCCGCGGGAGCGCAGCAACTCCTCGATGCGGTCGAGGAACGCATCGCTGCGGCGCTTGTTGATGTCGAGCAGTGCGACTCGGGCGCCCTCCAGGCCGGCCGGGCGCGGGGCGAGCGGCTCGGCGGAGCGCCGGGCCTCGTCGAACGGGCTCACGTAATCCACGGGACCTCCTTCGAGATGGGATGGGCGTCCATGCCAAGACATGGGCCGAACACGGCGGAGAAGCGACCCGCCTCGCCGCCCGCGACAACCAGGACGATCTCCTCGGGGCCTGACCACTTGCCGACGGGCTGATCGTCGTCGGCGGCCAGGACGAGCGGCGTCGTCTCGCCCCACCGCAGCGATCCCGCCGGCCGGCGAGCCGCTTCGAAGATGGCCGAGCGCACCTGCTCCTTGCTCCAGCCCCACTCGGCGAACGACCGGGCGTGCTCGGGGCAGAGCACGAACACCGAGGTTCCGCCCAGTGGCCACCAGTTGGGGCTCCAGGTGGCGCCGGCCGCCTCGGCGAGCACGCGCGCCAGCTCTTCCGGGCCCGTGCTGCGGTGATCGGAGATCGACAGCGGCGCATCGGCTCCGACTACGGTGACGACCGAACGCTCCGCCGCAAACCCCCGCTCGACGTGCAGCGGCTCCCACGGGCTGACCTCCTCGTCCTCGGCGAAGCACAGGCCGACCTTGCCCGGGTTGGCGAGAGCGGAGCGGTCGAGCCGGCCAGGGAAGCCGCCGCCGGTCAGGCTGACCACCAACCGGAGCGCGCGGCCGATGGTCATGTTCGCGCGCCAGCCCGGACCGAGTGCGCCCACGGATCCGTTCAAGCCGATCGCGTCGCGTACCGGGCCGTTGACCACCACGACCTGCCCGACCGGCTGGGTGGTGACCGCCTGGCCGCCCACGTTGAAGGCCGGCTCGAGTGCGGCCTGCACGCCGGCCACGACCACGGGGAAGTACTCCGGACGGCATCCCGCGAGCACGGCGCACACCGCCACCCGCTCGAGTGTGACCCGCGCCATGGCCGGCGCCATCTCTCCCAGCAGCTCCTCGCTGTCGTGTCCGCCCAGCATTGCCTGCACCCGCTCGGGCGTCGGCGGGATCACCGGCAGCCCGTCCGTCCAGCCGCGCTCGAACATCTCCTCGAGCTCGTCGAAGCCGGCGCCGTCGAGCGCTCGCAACGACTCGGCGTCGTAGGTGTTCTTGGCCGCGCAGCCTGGCTTGCGCAGCGGTGCCTCGCGCGTCACGGGCCGGCCCAGCAGCCGTTCGAGCCCGCCGGCGTCCCAGCCGACTACGCGGTCGACCTGCTGCCCCGCCTCATCGACGAGGACTGCCGTGGGGAGGCTGACGAGCTCGTATGCCGCTGATACGTCATAGGGCGTCGGCTCAGACAGCACCGTCCCGGCGAACGCGGTCCGGCGGGCGACTCGCGCGGCGACCTCGAGCGGATCTTCGAACACGGCCGCGACCGTCAGCCCAGCCGCCGTCAGCTCCGGCACGACCGGCGCCAGGCGGCGGAGGGTCAACGTGCAGGTAGGGCATTCCTCCGAGACGAACAGCAGGAGCGCGGGTCCGTCGGCGTGGAGCTCGGCCAGGCCGAGCGAGCCGCCGGTCACCGACGCGAGCGCGAATTCGGGGGCGGCCACGCTCATGGTCAACCGCTGGTGCCGCGCTCGGCTCTCATGCCGCGCTCAGCTCTCATGCCAGCTCGTCTCATCCGCGCTCAGCCCTCATGCCGCGCTCAGCTCACGAGCCCGGGAGCGGCCGGCCACGATGCTTCCGCCCTGGATGACCATCCAGATCCGCTGCGGATCGAGGAGCATCCGGACATCAGACGCCGGGTCCCCGTCGACCACGAGCAGATCCGCGACCGCGCCGGCGCTCACCGTGCCGACGTCGGGCAGGCCGAGGGCGCGCGCCGATCCCTGCGTGGCCGCCGCGATCCCCTCGAGCGGCGAACAGCCGCCGTCGACCATGCGCACCAGCTCGATCGCATTCTCGCCCGGGGGGCCCGAGTCGTGGCCCATGGCCAGCGTGACGCCGGCGGCTCGGGCGGCAGCCAAGCTCGAGTAGGCCTCCTCGAGCTGGCGCTTGGCCTGCTCGACCAGCGCGGGCGCGAACGCGTCGGTGAACCGCTCGGCCAGGTCGTGGAAGGTGCTCAGCGTAGGCACGAGCACGATCCCCGAGCGCGCCATCGCCTCGAGCAACCCGGGCTCCCGATGCAGCGACAGGCCGTGCTCGATCGTGTCCACGCCCGCATCGACGGCCAGCCGGGCGCCCGCCAGGCCCTCGACGTGCGCGGCGACGCGCACGCCGAGCCGGTGCGCCTCGTCCACGATCGCCTCGAGCTCGGCCGCGGTCATCTGCGCCGGCTCGGGGTCCTCGGCCAGTACCGATCGCGCCCCGGTGGCCATCAGCTTGATGAAGTCCGCCCCGCGGCGCAGCTGCTCGCGCACCGCCTTGCGCATGTCATCCGGGCCGTCGGCCTCGCGATACATCGTCGTGAAGATCGCGCCGCCGGGCGCGGTGGCCGAGAGGATCCGCCCGCAGGACAGGATTCGCGGGCCCTCGACGATCCCCAGCCGAACCGCCTCCCTCAGCGCGATGGCCTCATCGTCGTAGCTGCCGACGTCGCGCACGCTGGTCACGCCGGCGGCGAGCAGGACGCGCGCGGTCTTGGCCAGCACGAAGTACCCGAGCTCGCGCGGGCGGGGGAGCTCGCCCTTCAGCGGGGGCGGAGGACCGAAGCCGGGGCTGCGGCTGATGTCGCTGGACAGATGTGCGTGGGCGTCGATCAGCCCCGGCATGACCGTGCGGCCGTCCAGGTCGAAGTCGCCGTCGACGGCGGTTGGAGAGACCTCGACGATCCGCCCGTCCTCGATGCGCACCGACGCGCGCTCCAAGGGCGCGCCGCCGGTGCCGTCGATCACGCGGGCGTTGGTGAGGACCATATGTCTGGGCACCGTACACCGCCGATGAGCCGGCCCGAGGACACAAGATCGCGAGCGCGCTCGATGTCGCCGGCCAGCGAGCGGTCCTCGGTCACGGGCGGCACCAGTTCGGCCACGAGCCCCACCGCGGCCTCGAGCGGCGCGGGCAGCGCGGCGGCGGCCAGGAAGCGAGCCTGGCGGAGCGCCACGAGCTCGTGGGCGAGCGCCAGCTCGAGCAAGGAGAGGACGGAGTCCAGCTGCCAGGCGGCGAGCAGCTGGTGGGCCTCGAAGTCCTCCTGGCCGCTGGACCCGTCGAGGGCATGGACGGCCCCGGGCGCGGCCAGCGTGCGCGCCTGGGCGGCGATCCCGATCACCTGCTTGTGCAGGACGACGACGCCCGATTGCCGTCCGGGATCGGGCGTAAGCTGGTCGGGAAGCTGGGAGAAGCGCGCATCGAGTAGCCGGTGCAGTCGCTTCTCGAGCAGATTCACCACCTGCGTGAACGCGGTGGTCGCGGCGGCAAGCAACAAAACTAAATACTGGGCGTGGAAGTTGCCGGTTGAGTAGAGGCCCTCGGGCTCTGCGCCGAGGGCCGGGAGGTAGGCCGGGCTGTCGGTGACCGCGCGCAGCTCGCGGTCGATCTGGGCGCGCAGGTGGTCCAGGAGATCGGCGGCTGCACCATGCACCTGCGGGATCACGCGCAGGGAGACGGGCGCCTGGCGGGTGTCGAGGAGGCGGTCGGGCGTGGGCTCGAGCAGCGACCACAGTCGCTCGTGGATGGCGAGTTGCCCGGGGTCGCCCTTGAGCGCGCCGATGCGTGGCGCGTAGGGACGCAGCGAAGCGCCGGTGAGGGCGATCGCCAGCGCCCCGCACAGGGTGGCGTGCGCGAGGAGCGCCTCGCCCCGGAGCATGAGCGGGACGGCGAGGGCCGGCGCGAGCGGGGCGCCGTTGATCAGCGCGATGCCCTCCTTGGCGCCGAGCTCGTAGGGGGCGAGCCCCCGGCCCGCGAGGGCCTCGGCGGCAGGTTCGCTTAGTGCGCCTGCCCACACGCGCCCGTCGCCGACGAGGGTCGCGAACAGGTGGGCGAGCGGCACGATCTCGCCGGCGGCGCCGCTGACGCCTCCCGGCACCACCGGGTACCAGGCGTCGTTGAGCCGATCGGCGATGAAGCGGCAGAGCGCCGCGCTGACGCCGGCCTGGCCGCTGAGGAAGCCAGTCAGTCGGAGGAGCATCGCTCCGCGTACGACGGGCTCGGACAGCGGCGGTCCGACGCCGGCCGCCCGGCCGGCCAGGATCGAGCGCTGGAACGCGGCCTGGTCCCCGGGGGCGTCCGCGGCCACGGGGCGAGCGGCCAGGAACCCGAGGCCCGTGGTGACGCCGTAGGCGCTGGCGCCGGATGCCACGTGGGCGAGGAAGGCGTCGCGGCGGTGCTGAACCGTGTCGAGCAACTCGTCGGCCAGTGCGATCGGCTCACGGTCGAGCGCGATGCGGCGGTAGAGGGCCAGATCGAGCTGATCGTGGCGCTCGAGGAGGATGGCGGGCATGCTCAGCACCCTAAAGGCAACTTAACTTGACACCGTCGCGGGCGGTGTGCGAGAAACGCGCCAGGCCCATTGGTTGAACGCCGTTCTACTGGTGGACCTGAGGAGAGATGGAAGCTGCCATCGACTATCGGCCGGGGCGTCCGGCCCGCTCGGAGTCGCCCGGGATCTCCGCCGTGCTCGACGTGCTCGACGTGCTCGATCGTCAGGGGCCGGCCACGCTGGCCCAGCTGGCGCGGGAGACCGGGGCGGCCAAGAGCACGTTGCATCGGGTGTGCACGCTGATGTCCGAGCGGGGCTGGATCGCGCGCGACCCGCGCAGCGGCTACCTCGAGCTCGGGCCGCGCGTGGCCTGGCTGGCCCGGGCGACGCCGCTCTCGCCCCTCACCGCCGGCTTCCACGGCGTGGCGCAGCGACTGGTCAGCCGGCACAACGAGACGACGTGCCTCACCGTGCTCGACGGCCGCGACAGCCTGTTCATCGCCAAGGAGGAGACCACCCACGCGGTTCGCCTGGTCACCTCGGTGGGGAGCCGGCTGCCGGCGTTCGCGTCCGCCTCCGGGCGTGCCATGCTGGCCGACCGGCCCGAGGAGGAAGTGGTGGCGCTGTACGAGGACTGCGAGCTGGAAACCCCTACGGGCCGGCGCCTGGCCGGCCTGGGGGAGCTCCTGCGGATCCTGCGGGCGGTCCGGCGGCGCGGCTATGCGGAGAACATCGACGAGACCTCGCTCGGCCTGCACTGCCTGGCCGCGCCGGTGGGCCCGGCGGGCCGGGTGGTGGCGGCGATCACGCTGTGCGTGCCGTCGGGCCGGATGACCGCCCCGCGCCGGCGGGAGATGCTTCGCGACCTGCTCGATGCAGCGCGGGACATCGTCCCGCGTGGCCGGCCGGAGAACGGCGATCAGCCAGTGGCACAGGCCATCGTCGCCAGTCCGCTCGATGGTGAGCCGGCCCCACCGACTAAAACTGAACTAAATCAATCAAGTAAGTTAACGCGAATAGGGGCGACGGTTCCGCGACGGCGCGGACGACGCCGGCCTGAACCCAACAGAAAGGTGGCTCCATGACCCGCGGCAACAGCGAGCTGGATCGGCTTCGCGAAGGGCGCAGCGAGCTCGAGAACCACTACATCGACGAGCTCGTCTCTGGCAACGTGAGCCGCCGCGATTTCCTGCGTCGCGGCAGCACGATCGGCATGTCGGTGCCGCTTCTGGGCGCGATCCTGGCCGCGTGCGGTTCGTCCTCGTCGAAGTCCTCATCGGGCGCCGCTTCGAGCGCTCCGGCGACCAAGGGCGGCACGCTGCGCATCGCGTCGGTCACGCCTACGGGGGCGATCAACCCGCTGACCATTGCCGACGCCGGTGGCCTGTGCATGCTCAATCAGACCGGCGAGTTCCTGATCTTCGACTCGAACCTCAAGCTCGCGCTGGAGCCGATGCTGGCGCTGAGCTGGTCGCCCAACAAAGACGGCTCGGTGTGGACGTTCAAGCTGCGCCAGGGCGTGAAGTTCCACAACGGCGCGGCGATGACGGCCGACGACGTGGTCTACACGTTCCAGCAGCTGTCTGACACCAAGAACGCCTCGAACGCGCTGTCCACGTTCACCGGAGTGCTGACGCCGGCCGGGGTCAAGAAGGTCGACGCCGCCACGGTCGAGTTCCACCTCGAGGCGCCGAACGGGAACTTCCCCTACCTCGTGTCCTCGGACAACTACAACGCGATCATCGTGCCTAAGGGGACCGATTTCGCGAAGTGGCAGACCACGTTCCTGGGCACCGGGGCGTTCAAGCTCGGGAGCTACACCCAGAACGTGGGCGCCAGCTTCGTGCCCAACCCCGACTACTGGGGGGCCAAGGCGCTGCTGAGCGGAACCAGCTTCAAGTTCTACTCGAGCCAGGCGCCGATGATCCTGGCCCTGCAGGGCAACGACGTCGACGTGGTGGCCCAGTTCGTGCCGGCCGGCGCCACCTCGCTGCTGAACAGCTCCTCCTACAAGATCATCAAGCTGAACTCGGCCAACCACCGCGAGCTGTCGATGCGCTGCGACCAGGCGCCGTTCACCGATCCACGCGTGCGCCAGGCGGTGGCCTACAGCCTGGATCGCGCCGGGATGGTCGCCGCGCTCCTGAGCGGCGACGGCCACGTGGCCAACGACTATCCATTCGGGCCACGGTACCCGTCCACCGACACGAGCGTCCCCCAGCGCGCGCAGGACATCAGCAAGGCCAAGCAGCTCCTCTCCGCGGCCGGACACCCGAGCATCAACGTCACGATGAAGACCGAGATCTACGAGGAGATCCCGCAGCTCGCGCAGGTGATCAAGGCGGATGCCGCCAAGGCCGGGGTCAACATCAATCTCAATATCGAGCAGCAGCCCCAGTACTACGGGAAGGCCACCTACGGGAACTCGGACTGGCTCGACGCCACGATGAGCCTGGTCGACTACGGCGATCGCGGCGTGCCGAATGTATACCTGGAGGCTCCGCTCACCTCGAGCGGCCCGTGGAACGCCGCTCACTTCAAGAACCCGCAGTACGACTCGCTGGTCAAGCAGTACGTGGCCGCACTCGACCTCCAGGCCCAGAAGCAGGTCGCCGGCAAGATCGAGCAGCTGCTGCTGAACGAGACGCCGATCGTGATCCCCTACTGGATCGACGGGCTGACTGCCTCGACACCGACCGTGAACGGGCTCAACCCGACCTCGATCGCCCAGCTCTATCTGAACGGCGCCTCCAAGTCGGCCTGAGGCGCGGCCGGGGGGACACGATGCTCGCGTTCATCCTCAAGCGGCTGGGTCTCGCGCTCATCACGTTGTGGATCCTCAGCGTCATCGTGTTCCTCGCCGGCCAGGTGCTCCCCGGCGACCCCGCGCGGGCCATCCTGGGGCCGCTGGCCGCGCCGCAAGCGGTGGATGCGTTGCGCCACCAGCTCGGACTCGACCAGTCGATATGGGGCCAGTACTGGCACTGGATCAGCAACTTCGTGCGGGGTGACCCGGGGAACTCCTACCAGTACCAGGCGCCCATCGGGCCGATCCTGACCAGCGCACTGGGCCGCTCGCTCAAGCTGGCCGCGCTGGCCTTCGTGATCGTGGTGCCGCTGTCGATTTTCGCGGGTGTGGTGGCGGCGCTGAACGTGGGGCGGCCGCTCGACCGGACGATCAGCGTGGTCGGGCTGTCCGGCACGACCGTGCCCGAGTTCGTGTCGGGGATCATCCTGATCCTGATCTTCGCGGTCGGGCTGGGCGTGCTGCCGGTGTCGGCCTCGGCGCCGGCCGGGTCGGGGTTCTTCACGACGATCAAGTACCTGATCCTCCCGGCGATACCGCTCGTCCTGATCCTGTTCGGCTACATCATGCGGATGGCCCGGGCGGGCACGGTCGAGGCGCTCGAGTCCGACTACGCGCGCACCGCCATCCTCAAGGGGCTGCCGCGCGGAGTCGTGATCCGCCGCCACGTGCTGCGCAACTCGCTGCTGCCGACGATCACGGTGATCGCCACCCAGACCGGCTATCTGATCGGCGGCCTCGTGGTCGTCGAGACGCTGTTCCGCTACCCGGGGCTCGGCCAGCTGGTCGCCCAGGCGGCCACCAACAAGGACTTCCCGATGCTCGAGGCCGGGGTCCTGACGATCGGGATCGTCTACATGGTGGTGACGCTGCTCGCCGACATCCTGTTCTCGCTGCTGAACCCGCGAATTCGCCTGAGCGCGGTCGAATGAGCGTCGGCACCGTTCCCGTCGAATCGGCCGGCGCGCTCCAGGCCGGCCGCAGCGACCTCCGCAAGGAGGTGCTGCGCGAGGTGCTGCGCTCGCCGCTGTTCCTGATCGGCGCGTTCATCCTGCTCGTGTGGATCGTGTGCGCGATCTTCGGCTCGACGATCGCGCCCCACAGCCCGTTCGACCAGAACCTCGAGAACATCAACAAGGCGCCGTCGGGCGCGCACCTCTTCGGCACGGACTCGCTCGGGCGGGACATGCTCTCGCGGGTGATCGTCGGCTCGCGGGACATCATGATCATCGCGCCGCTGGGGACGGTGCTGGGAACGGTGCTCGGGACGTCGGTGGGGCTGATCATGGGCTACTTCCGCGGCTGGCCCGACGACACCCTGGGCCGGATCGTGGAGGCCTTCCTGGCCCTGCCTCTGGTGGTCACCGGCCTGCTCGTGGTCACCGCGCTCGGGCATTCGAACGCCATCATCATCCTGGTCATCGGGATCGTGTTCACGCCGCTCATCGCGCGCACGGTGCGCGCCGCGGTATTGCTCGAGCGTGAGCTCGACTACGTCTCGGCGGCGCGATTGCGCGGCGAGGGCGCGCCGTACATCATGTTCATGGAGATCCTGCCCAACGTGCTCGCACCGATCCTGGTCGAGTTCACGGTGCGGCTCGGATACGCGGTCTTCCTCGTGGCCACGCTGTCGTTCCTGGGCGTGGGGATCCAGCCGCCCTCGCCGGACTGGGGCCTCGAGATCTCGCAGAACTTCGGGCAGGTGACCGCCGGCTACTGGTGGGAGGTGCTGTTCGATGCGCTGGCCATCATCTCCCTGGTGGTCGCGGTCAACCTGGTGTCGGACTCGATCGAGCGGGTGCTGGAGCGATGAGCACGGTGTCTCCGGAGACGCCGGGCGGCGGCCGCGATACCGGCGTGGGCACGGCGGCGGCCGATGCGCTCACCGTGGACGCGATCGACATCACCTATCGCGTGCGCGGGCGTGACCTGGTGACCGTGCGCGACGTCTCGTTCCGGATCGGACGCGGGGAGTCCTACGGGCTCGTCGGCGAGTCGGGCTCGGGCAAGTCGACGATCGCGCTGGCCGTCGTGCGCTACCTGGCCCGGAACGGGCGGGTCAGCCAGGGGGGGATCGCAATCGACGGTCGCGACGTGCTGTCCCTGAGCCAGGGCGAGCTGCGCAAGCTCCGTCAGAGCACCGTGTCGATGGTCTACCAGGAGCCCGGGAAGGCCTTGAATCCGACCATCCGGGTGGGGCGCCAGGTGGCCGAGGTGTTCGAGCTCGCGGGCCTGGGGCGAGCCGAGGCGCTGGATCGGTCGCGCGAGATGCTCGAGAAGGTGCGGATCTCCGACCCGGCCGGCGTGATGAACCGCTATCCGCATCAGCTGTCGGGAGGCATGCTCCAGCGCGTGGTGATCGCGATGGCGCTGGCCGCCGAGCCATCGCTGCTCATCCTCGACGAGCCGACCACCGCGCTCGACGCGACGGTCGAGGCCGAGGTCCTCGACCTGATCTCGGCCCTGCGCACCGAGTTCCAGACCTCGCTCCTGTTCATCAGCCACAACCTGGCCGTGATCGCCAAGATGTGCGACCGCGTCGGGGTCCTCTACGCGGGCGAGCTGATGGAGGAGGGCGTGGCGCGCGAAGTGTTCGATGACCCGCGCAACCCGTACACGGTCGGCCTGCTGCGCTGCATCCCACGCCGGGGCTCGGCCAAGGACAAGGACACACTCGACACCATCCCCGGGTTCCCACCCGCGCCCGGCGAGGCCGGCCAGGGGTGCGTGTTCGCCGAGCGCTGCGGGCTGGTCGAGCAGCGCTGCCGCGAGGAGGCCCCGCCCCTCTACGACGCCGGGCCGGCGCGCCAGTCGCGCTGCCACTTCCACGAGCGCGCGCAGACGCTGCCGCGGGCGGTCAAGCCCGAGCCCGAGGTTGCCGCCGCCAACGGCTCCGGACCGCGCGAGGTCGTGGTGAGCGCCGCGGACGTGTCCAAGACGTTCAACATGGAGGGCCAGACCATCCACGGGCTGGTCGACGTCAGCGTCGAGGTGCGAGCCGGCGAGACGCTGGGGCTGGTGGGCGAGTCGGGCAGCGGCAAGACCACGCTCGCGCGCGTGCTGCTCGGCCTCACTCCGCCCGACAAGGGCGCGATGCTGGCGATCGAGGGCACGGCCCTGCCGGACAACGCTCGCTCGCGCACGCGCGACCAGCGCAAGGCGCTCCAGATCGTCTTCCAGAACCCGGACTCCGCGCTCAACCGGCGCCACTCGATCCGGCGCCTGCTCTCGCGCGCGCTCGACAAGCTGGGCGGCTACCACGGCGAGGCGCTCGCCAACCGGCTGCGGACGCTGCTCTCCGAGGTGCGGCTGGCCGAGCGCTACCTGCCCATGCGCCCCGCGCAGCTCTCGGGCGGGCTCAAGCAGCGCGTGGCCATCGCGCGCGCGTTCGCCGGCGATCCGAAGATCGTCGTGTGCGACGAGCCCACCTCCGCGCTCGACGTGTCGGTGCAGGCGGCGATCCTCAACCTCCTGAATGACCTCCAACGACGGGAGCAGGTCAGCTACCTGTTCATCAGCCACGACCTCGGGGTCGTCCGCTACCTGTCGGACCGGATCGCGGTGCTGTACCTGGGCCGGATCATGGAGCTCGGTTCGGCCGAGCAGGTGTTCGACGCGCCGCACCACCCGTACACCGAGGCGCTGCTCTCAGCGGTGCCGACGCTCGAGAAGAACGGCGCCGCTCGGGAGCGCATCCGGCTCGAGGGCGAGATCCCCAGCGCGGCCAACCCGCCCACCGGCTGCGTGTTCCACACGCGCTGCCCGCGCTTCCTGGGCGACGTCTGCGTGAACACCGAGCCGCCGCTGGCCGAGGCCGAGCCGGGCCACGCGATCCGCTGCCACATCCCGCTCGAGGATCTGCGCCGCCTGCAGGGCGATGAGGTCACGGTTGCCAGGGCCGGCGATTGAGGAGGCGGCAAGCGTGGCGGTAGCGGCGCCGGCGCGCGAGCCCGAGCGGCCGACCTCGATCGAGATGCGGGCGGCCGTGCTACGCGAGCCGGGGCGGCCGGTGGCGGTGGAGCGCGTGGTGCTCGCGCCGCCGGGCCGCGGCGAGGTGCTGGTGCGGGTGGCGGCCGCCGGCGTTTGCCATTCCGATGTGCACCTGGCCGACGGGTTGCTCGGGCCGGGACGCTGGCCGATGGTGCTCGGGCACGAGGGCGCGGGAGTGGTGGAGGCGGTCGGCGAGGGCGTCATCGAGGTTGCACCTGCCGATCACGTGGCGTTCTGCTTCGTGCCCGCGTGTGGTGCCTGCGCGGCCTGCCGGGCCGGGCGGCGCACCCTGTGCGAGACGGCCGCGCGCCACGGAGTGACCGGGATGCTGATGGACGGGACGTCGCGGCTGCGCGGGCTCGACGGCGCGGTGCTCCAGCACGGGCTGATGGTCGGCTGCTTCGCCGAGTACGCGGTGGTGCCCGCGGCAGGCGCGGTGCGGTTGCCGGGGGCGGTCCCGCTGTGGCAGGCCGCGCTGCTCGGCTGCGGGGTGGTGACGGGAATCGGCGCGGTCAACCGGGCGGGCCTGCGTGTGGGAGCCCGCGTGTGCGTGATCGGCTGCGGCGGCGTGGGTCTCCAGGTCATCGCCGGCGCGCGGCTGGCCGGCGCCGGCGCGGTCATCGCGGTCGATACCGACGAGGGCAAGCTCGAGCTGGCCCGGCGCCGCGGCGCCACGCACACGGTGCAGGCCGGTTCCGGTTCGGCTTCCGGGGACGTGGTCGGGGAGGTGCTGCGGATCTCGCAGGGAGGGGTCGAGCACGCGTTCGAGGTGGTGGGCAGCTCGGTCACGATCCGCCAGGCCTGGGACGTGCTGTGCCCGGGCGGGACCGCGACCGTGGTGGGATTGGCCCCGGTCGGCGTCGAGGTATCGCTGCCGGCGATCGACTTCCTGAGCGAGAAGACGATCACCGGCACCTACTACGGGTCGACCGACGTCCACGCGGCGCTCGGTCAGCTCGTGCAGCTGGTGATCGACGGGCGTCTCGATCTCGGCGAGGTCGTCTCGCACCTGATCGGACTCGATGACGTGGAGGCGGCGTTGGAGCGCCTGCGCCGAGGGCAGGGCGCCCGGTCGGTGATCGTGATCGACGAGGCGCTCGCCGGGGTGACGGCGTGACGCGGTTTCGGTTTCCGTGGGACAACCTGGACGGTCGGATCGGCGAGGGCTGGGGCGGCGCCCCCGGTCCCAACGGCGCCCATGTAAACGTGGTGCTGGGCGAGCGCGGCTCGGCGACGGCCGCGGCCTTGATCGGTACGTTCACGTCGCCCGCGCCCGGGCACACGCCGATCCTCGTCGTAGTCGGCGAAGCGCAGGATCGCTACGAGCTCGTGTGGCCGCCGACGATCATGATCAACAAGGCGACGGCACTCGAGGAGCGCCACCAGACGATCACCTGGGGGGCGGGCCAGCTGGGAATCGCGCAGGGCGTGCTCGACGCGGTCGCCGACGAGCTGATCCCGCCCAGCGGGGACCTCGTCGTGTTCGTGTGCATCTGGATCGACCCGGGCGCGTCCGATGAGACCGCCGTGCGGAAGGCCGCGCGCGCCGCGGTGCGGACGGCGATCGGCGTGTGCGTCGACGGACGGGACGCGGTGGCGGCGGGCGATCTCGTGGCGCGGCGCGATCACCTGACCAGCCCGTTCTACGGAGGTTCGTGAAGTGCGCATCACGGCGATCCGGCTCCAGCGGCTGGTCCTGCCCCTGGAGCCGCCGTTCCACGCCGCCTGGGATCCGGTCCCGCGCCGCTCGTTCGAGGCCACGCTCGTGCGGGTCGAGACCGACGCCGGCCTGGTCGGGATCGGCAGCGGCGACACGATGAATGGATTTGATGATTTTGTTCAGTTGTTCGTGGGCCGGGACCCGCTCGCCATTGCCCGACACGCGCGCACCCTCGAGACGATCTCGTTCCACGCCGGGCGCTACTGGCCGCTCGAGGCCGCGCTGTGGGATCTGCTGGGTCAGGTCTACGGCACGCCGGTGGCGGCGCTGCTCGGCGGCGCGCTGAGCGAGGTGCCGGCGTATGCGTCATGGGGTTCGCTGCGCGATCCGGCTCAGCGTGCCCAGGATGCGCACGCGCTGGTGCAGGAGGGCTTCCGCGGGGTCAAGATCAGGATCCCGCGCGACGGCGTCGACGACGGCGTCGCCGTGGTCGAGGCGGTGCGCTCGGCGGTGGGAGACCGGCTGGACGTCATGGTCGACCTCAACCAGTGGTGGCGGATGTCCGGTGACATCGATCGACGGCTCGGGCCCGTCGATGCCCGGCGGGTGATCGAGCGCCTGCGCGACTACGGCGTCTTGTGGGTCGAGGAGCCGCTGGCCGGCGAGGACCTGGGCGGCATGCGCGCGCTCCGCGAGCAGACCGGCGTGCGGATCGCCGGCGGCGAGATGGCGCGCACCTTCGACGAGCTGGGGCGGGCTCTGGAACTCGACGCGCTCGACGTGTACCAGCCCGACGTGGTGCTGGCCCTCGGGATCTCCGGGGCGCGCACGCTGGCCGAGCTCGCCCTGCGGCGTAACCGGTGGTTCACGCCGCACACCTGGACCAACGGGATCGGGCTGCTGGCCAACCTGCACGTGTGCGCCGGCGTGGGCGGCGGCCCGATGCTCGAGTTCCCCTACGACCCGCCGGGATGGACGCCGGAGCGCCGCGACTTCATGCTGACCGAGCCGGTGGCGGTGGGGCCGGACGGTCTCGTTCGCGTGCCGGACGCCCCGGGGCTGGGCGTGCGCCTGGACGAGGAGGCGGTCGCGTTCTACGCCGGGGCCGGTTCCGGCGACGCGGTGCGGGTTTGACGCGGGTCGCGTTCGTCGGCCTGGGCAACATGGGCGGCCCGATGTGCGGCCATCTGGCCGCGGCGGGGTTCTCCGTGAGCGCGTTCGATCTCGATGCGGCGGCGGTCGCGCGGGCGGTCGATGCCGGCGCCCGGGCCGCCACGGATCTGGCCGATTGCGTGCGGGGAGCGGAGATCCTCATCACGATGCTGCCGGCGCCGCCCCAGGTCGAGCGGGTGCTGCTCGGCCCCTCGGGGGCGATCGCCGCGCTCCAGGCAGGGTCCTTGGCGATCGACATGAGCACGAGCTCGACCGCGGTCGGGGCGCGGGTGGTGGCGGCCGCGCGCGAGCGTGGCGTGGAGGTGCTCGACGCGCCGGTGGCCGGCCAGTCGATCGGCGCCAAGGCGGGGACGCTCGCGATCTACGTGGGCGGTCCTCGCGACGCTTTCGAGCGCGCCCGGCCGCTGTTTGACGCGATGGGCGACCCGGAACGGATCTTCCATCTCGGCGATCATGGAGCCGGGTACACGGTCAAGCTGCTGCTGAACCTGCTGTGGTTCATCGAGTCGGTGGCCGTGGGCGAGGTGCTTTCGGTCGGCGTCCGCGCGGGGGTGTCGTTGGAGAAGCTCCACGGCGCGCTGGTCGGCTCGCCGGCCAACTCGGTGTTCCTCGAGCGCGACGTGCGAATGGTGCTCGACGACGGCGACTACGACGAGGCATTCCCGATGCGGCTGGTGACCAAGGACCTGGGGCTGGCGGTGGACCTGGCCCGCGAGGTGGGGGTGCCGGTCGAGTTGACCGCGCTGGTCGAGCAGATCCAGCGGCGGGCGCGCGCGGTGTACGGCGACGACGCGGGCGAGATCAGCGCGGTGCGCCTGTACGAGGATGCGGCCGGAGTGTTACTGCGGCTGCCCAAAGGCTGAGGAGAGGTTGCGGCCGGGACCGCCGCCGGAATAAGCTGAACCGTGGTTCAGCTTATGCGTCGCGCGATCCTGCTCGGGTGTCTGGGTGCCGCGTTGGTGGCCGGCGCGCCGGCCGGTGCGGTGGCGCGTGCGGTGCCTCGCGCCGTGACTCGCGCGGGTGCCAACCTCCTGGTCAATCCGAGCGCGGAGGCCGGCGCGTTCTCGGTGCAGGGCTGGGACGCCGTGACGATCCCGGGTTGGCGGGTCACCGCCGGGCTGCCGACCGTCGTCCGGTACGGGACCCCCGGGTTCCCGGTGGCTTCCGGCGGTCGGGGACGCCAATTGTTCACGGGGGGCGCCGGCGGCAGCGCCCGGCTGACGCAGGTGGTGTCGCTACGCGCGCCCGGCCGGGGGTCCGCGCGGGCGGGCACCCGGTACCGCGTCTCGGCCTGGCTCGGGGGAAGCCCGACCAGCGCGGCCTCGGTCGCGGTGACCCTGCTGTCGGCGCGTGGGCGGGTGCTGGGTCGCGGCTCGGTCGGCCCCGTTCGCCCGGCCCATCGCTCCCTTTCCCTGTGGGTCTCGAACGGGATCGTTCCTCGTGGCGCCGTTCGGGCCGAGGTCACGTTGGATCTGGCCACCTCGCTGAGGAACGACGACGGGCCGAACGCTCCGCTGGTCGGATACGACCGCGCGGTGGCCGACGACGTGCGCTTCAGCCTGTCCGCGCCGGCCCGCCGGCCGCCGCGGCTCGTCCCGCCGGCCGCCCGCGTCCCGCGCTTCGACCACGTGTTCCTGTTCTACTTCGAGAATCAGGACTACCGGTCGATCGTCGGCAACCGCAAGCAGGCGCCGTACCTGAACAGCCTGCTTCCGCACGCCAGCCTCCTCGCCGATCTGTTCGCCGAGGAGCATCCGAGCGATGCGAACTACCTGGCGCTGGCCGGCGGCAGTGCGTTCGGGGTCCCGATCACCGACCCACTCGAGGCCAACCCGCGCTACACGATCCGCGCGCGCAACCTGGGCGATGAGGTCGACGCCGCGGGCGGGACGTGGAAGGCGTATCTACAGAGCGCGAACGGGCCGTGCGACGACACCGTCCACGGCAACTACTGGGACGACGATGAGCCCTGGCTGTACTTCGCGGACGTGCGCGAGCGCCCCGCCTACTGCGCGGCGCACACGGTCCCGCTCGACGCGCTCCGATCCGACCTGGCCAGCCCCGCGACCACGCCGAGCCTGGCCTGGGTGGGGCCGGACGACTGCGACGACATGGAGGGATGCGGGATACGCGCCGGCGATCGCTTCCTGGCCAGTCAGCTCGGCACGATCATGGCCTCGCCGGCATGGCGCACCCAGCGCTCGCTGGCGATCATCACGTTCGACGAGGACGCCTACGACCACGAGCGCCCGGCCCAGCGCGTGGCGACGCTCGTGCTCGGGTCGGCCGCGGTGCGCGCGGGCTACGTGTCGCACGTCCGCTACACGCACTACAGCCTGCTGCGGACCGTCGAGGCCGCGCTCGGGCTCGGGACGCTCACCGCCAACGACCGCTACGCGCAGCCGACCAACGACGTGTTCGGCCAGGCGTCGCCTAGCGCTCACGACGCCGCGGCCGGCGATCGCGGCCGGGCGGCTCGGCGCCACCACGCCACCGCGTTCGTGGTCAACTCCGGCTCGGGCAGCGTCACCCCCGTCGACCTGACGACCCGCAAGGCCGGGCGGCCGATCCGCGTGGGCGCCAAGCCGGCGGCGATCGCCCTGGCGCCGGGCGGCTCGACCGCGTTCGTGGCGAGCAGCGGCGCCGACGCCGTCACCCCGATCGACACCGCGACCGAACGCGCGGAGCGGCCGATCGCGGTGGGGGTCGATCCGGACGCGATCGCCGTCACCCCGGATGGCCGGACAGCGTTCGTGGTCAACCGCGGCTCGGACACGGTCACCCCGATCGACCTCGCCACCCGCGTCGCGGGGACGCCGATCGCCGTCGGGTCCGAACCGCAGCGGATCGCCCTGACGCCGGACGGCCGGACCGCCTACGTCCTGAACTGGGGCGGCGCGTCGGTCACCCCGATCGACACCGCCAGTGCGCGCGCCGGACAGCCGATCCCCGTCGGCGTGTACCCCTTCGCGATCGCGTTCACCCCGGACGGATCGACCGCGTACGTCGCCAACTACGGCTCGGACAGCGTCACCCCGATCGACGTCGCCACCGCTCGTCCCGGGCCGCCGATCGCGGTCGGCGCGGCGCCCGATGCGCTCGCCGTGACCCCCGACGGAAAGACCGTAGAGGTCGTGTCGGGCGACGACGATGCGCTGACGCCGATCGCCGTGGCCACGGGCCGGGCCGGGCGCGCGATCCGGGTGGGCTACTCGCCGGCGGCGGTGGGAATCCGCGGTCGGGTCGCCTATGTGGTGAACACGATCTCCGGAACGCTCACCCCGATCTCGGGCGGCCGCACGCGGCGCCCGATCTCCGTCGGCCAGTACACGTACCCGCTCGGGATCGCCTTCGGGCCCGGCCACGCCCCCGCGGTCGTGCTCGACACCTACTCGGGCCACGTGACGGTGGTCGACACCCGCGCCCGGCGCGCGCTCGGCCAGATCAAGGTGGGCAGCTACCCGATCGCGGTCGCGATCGCTCCCTGACGTCGTGGTGCGCGCCGTCTACCCCGCGCTGGCCGTGGCGCTCGACCTCGAATGGGAGGACGATTACGCGCTCGAGCGCGCCGCGCTCGCCTCGGTCAACGTCGGGCTCATCCCGGGCGATGAGCTGCGTGAGGACATGGTGTCCTCGGTGGTCGCGATGCTGACAGCGGGGACGCGGGTGAGCGCGGAGGATCTGCGGCGCTACCCGCGCCTGCGCGTGGTCGCCGAGTTCGGGACCGGCTACGACGGGATCGACGTGGACGCCGCCGGCCGGCTGGGGATCGCGGTGACCAACGTCGCCGGCTACTGCACCGAGGAGGTGGCCGACCACACGCTGGCCCTCGCACTGAGCGTGGCGCGGCGGATCGAGTCGCTGTCCCGGCAGGCGCGTGCCGGGCGTTGGGCTTCGGTCGACACCGGGTCGGTGAGGCGCAGCGCGGACTCGACCTGGGGCATCATCGGGTTCGGTCGCATCGGCCGGGCGGTGGCGCGGAGGGCGGCGGCGTTCGGCTTCACCGTGTGCGCGTGCGACCCGCAGATCGATGACGCGGAGATTCGCGGCGGCGGCGTCGAGCCCTCGAAGCTCGACGACCTGCTGCGCCGCGCGGACGTGGTGAGCATTCACGCCGCGCGGACGGGTCTCGACGACCGCATGCTCGATCGCCGGCGTATCGGGCTGCTGAAGCCGAGCGCCTACCTGGTCAACGTCGCCCGCGGCGCGCTCATCGACGAGGACGCCCTGGCCGAGGCGCTCGACCGCGGGGCGCTCGCCGGCGCCGCGCTCGATGTCCTGGCCGACGAGCCGCCCGCGCCGGAGCACCGGCTGCTCCAGCACCCCCGGGTGCTGATCACACCTCACTCCGCCTGGTACTCCGACCCGGCCGAGACCGAGCTTCGCACCCGCGGGATCGGCGCGGTGGTCGACGTGCTGTCGCGGCGGCGACCGGCCGATCTGGTCGGAGCCCTTCAGTGATGGGGCGCGGGAGTTGGTGCCTTGACCGGCGCGAAGCTGACCATCGCCGCGCTGCTCGCCGGGAGCTGGATCGTGTACTTGCCGGCCGTCGGCTTCAGGTGGGCGGTGAGGAACGGCCCGTTCAGCGTTCCGGTCGTGGTCTCGGTGCCGAAGCTCTGGCCGGCCAGCGTGACGCCGTCGGTGGCGGTGGCGCCGCCGGGAGCGCTCAGGCGCTCGACGACCGCCGACTTACGGGCCCCCGACGGGGCGCGCAGCGAGATCGTCTGATCCGTGGTCAGGCTGTCGTTGATCAGCACGACGTGGATCAGACCCTCAGGCGTGAGCGCGGCCCTGGCTCGGAGGTCGGGGTCGGTCGGCGTGGGGACGGCGAGCAGCCGTGAGCCGGGCGGCGCCGCCTCGGTGAACAGCAGCATCCCGTAGTACTCGGGCCGGACGCTCGCCACCCAATGGCCGTCCACCCGAGCGAACGTGAAGGGCTTGTAGATCGCCTCGGGAAGGCTGTGGATGTTGACCCCGTCCGCGCCCGAGCGGGCCACCGAGAACAGCGTGTCGAGCATCCACAGCGCGGATGCGAACGTGTCGCTGACGCCCGCCTCGCCCTTGCAGGCCACCGAGTTCAGCTCGTCGACCCTGAAGGTCGCGCCGTGGGCGTGGGCGGCCCCGATGTAGGGGCCGGCGCCGGCCAGCAGACCGCGCGAGGAGTTGATGGCGAGCAGGTTGGGGATCGTGGGGTAGCCCGGATCGCCCGGCTTGCTGAAGCAGCGGATCAGCGGATAGCGGTGGTAGGTGACGACCTTCAGCTTCGGCTCGGCCTTGAACAGCTTGGGCACGCGCTTGAGCCACACGTAGTTGCCGGTGGCCGGCCCGGCCGTTGCGAAACCGCCGAGGAGCTTGGCGAAGCGCGTCATCTCGCGGAGGTAGGCGGCGCGGTTGTAGGTGTGCGGCCGCGGATAGACGGGACTGTGGTTCGGCTTGGCGTAGTAGTAGGGCGTGTTCGTATAGAGCTCGGGCTCGTTGCCGATTTCGAGCGCCTCGATGTTGCGCGCGCCGATGCCGGTCCGGAACTCGTTTGCCTCGGCCGTGATCTCGGCCGCGCTGTCCAGCTTGAGATTCAGGTCGAGGATCAGCTTCCCACCGGTGTCGACGGCCAGCGCACGCGTGGTGGCGAGCCAGCTCCGGTTGAGCGTGTGGATGACCCCGGGCGAGCGCTTCACACCCGGGAGCGGCCACCAGGTCTGGTCGGCGCTGTTTCCTCCGATGCGGATGATCGGGGTCTGGTTCAGGTTCAGATCGCGGATCAGCTGCACGAGCACGGGGTTGATGGCCCTGGGGTTCGTGCCGGTGTACTCCCGCACGGCTGGGTACTCGAATGAGAACCCGACGAAGCCGGGCGCGACCGGTTGGCCGACCGCGGTGCGGCTGACGTTGACCGCGACCGGGGCGGGTGTGGTCGTGGTCGGCGGTGTGGTGGTCGTCGGCGGTGTGGTCGTCGTCGTCGGTGTGGTGGTCGTCGGCGGTGTGGTCGTCGGCGGCGTGGTCGCGGGGACCGATGCGGACGCCGCGACGGCCCCGGCGCCCCCGGCGGCGATCGCGGCAGCGGCCAGCATGACCACGGTCAAGGATGTCGGCATCCGGCGCACCCGGCCCGGACTATCTCAGACAGAGGCGACGAGCAGCTCGCCGGCGGCCGCCTTGACGCGGGTGTGTCCGTATCCAGACCCCTAGCCCCGATCCCAGCGAGCGTGCAGGTTCGGCGGCTTGCGGAAGACCAGCCCCTGGATCCTGGCGGGGCGGTCGGGATCCAGGCGGAGCTTCGGCAGGCGGTGCAGAAGCGCGGTCAGGCCGGTGCGGGCTTCCAGCCGAGCCAGATGGATGCCCAGGCACACGTGGGGGCCCTGGGCGAAGGCCAGGTGGCGCCGGGCTCGTGCCCGGCCGGGGGCGAAGGTATCGGGCTCGGTGAAGATGGCCGGGTCGCGGTTGGTGGCAGCGATCGAGATCCGCACGAGGTCGCCCTTTGCGATGCCTGCGCCCGCGAGCGTCGCGTCGGTCGTGGCGTAGCGGTCGATGACGGCGGCGGCGGGCTCGAGCCGGAGCGATTCGTCGATCACGGCGTCGACGTGGGACGGATCGGACGCGGCGAGCGCGAGCGCGTCGGGGTGCTCCAGCAGGTAGAGGAGCGCGTTGGTGATCATCCCCTCGGTCGTCTCGATCCCGCCGAACAGCAGGACCCCGGCGTTGGACACGATCTGCTCGGGGGTGAGGTCCGAGTGCGCGGCGGTGGCGCCGAGCAGCTCGTCGGGATCGTCGATTACGTCGTTCAGGCGGGCGCTCAGGGCGGCGAACGCCTCGCGCCCACGGGCGGGGAGGGTTTGGCCGGCGGTGATCTCCGTGACCGCCGCGACGATCCCGTCGTACCAGCCGAGCATCCCCGAGACCTCGTCCTGCCCGAGGCCGAGTGCGCAGGCCATGATCGAGGCGGCCAGCGGACCGGCGAATGAGCGTCGCAGCTCGGCTTCGCCGGCGCCGGCGAAGCCGTCGATCAGACGGTCCGCCTCGGCCGCGGCTGGGTCGGCGAAGCGCTCCTTGACTGGGCTTGGCCGGAACGGAGCGGCGAACGGCGCGCGGTGGCGGGCATGCTCCTCGCCGTCGAGGCTCAGCATGCTGGGGCCGACGACCTGGCCGGTCGAGAAGCGCGGGTCATCAACCGTGAACGTGCGCGCGTCGCGCATCACGGTCGTGGCCAGGTCGTGGCGGGTGACGAGCCAGCCATCGAGGACCGGCAGCCACGACACAGGCTCGCTCGCGCGCAACCGGGCCAGGACGGGATGGGGGTCGTGCTCGAGCTGCTCGAGGGTGACGCTGGCGCCGAGGGGAAACGCGTCCTTTGGCGGGCTCACCGGGGCGCGATCCGCCATGCGGCGTCCGGGCGCACGTAGACCGGCTCGCCGGCCACGAACGTCGCGGCCACGGGATTGCGCCCGAGGCGATAGGCCATGTGCTCACTCGGGCTGTCCAGCAGGACCAGGTCGGCGCGCTTGCCCGGCTCGATCGAGCCTCGGTCGTTCGAGAGCTCGAGGACGTAGGCGGCGTTGAGCGTGACGGCGAGCAGCGCCTCGCGGGTGGACAGCCCATAGCGCCGCACGCCCAGCCCGACGATCAGCGGCAGCGAGAAGATCGGCGAGGTGCCCGGATTGGCGTCGGTGGCCAGCACCACGATCGCGCCGGCGTCGATCAGGGCGCGGGCCGGGGCGGTGGCCTCGGCGCCCATGAACTCGGCGCCGGGGAGCAGCACGGCGGCGGTTTCCGACTGGCCGAGCGGATCGATGTCGTCGGGGTGGATGACCGAGAGGTGGTCCAGCGAACGGGCGTGGTGCTTCAGGGCCACCGGCACCGAGCGCATGGTCGAGAACTGCTCGACGTGGGCGCGGAGCCTGACGTTGTTCGCGCTGGCGAGCGCGCCGAGTCGGTCGAGGTCTTCGACGTTGAAGGCGATCGACTCGACGAAGATGTCGAGCGCGGTGGCGCCGGCGGCGACCGCGTCCGGGACCATCGCCTCGACCTCGTCCATCCAGGTGGCGGCCGTATAGCCGTTGGGGACGGCGTGGGCCAGGAGCGCCGTGCGCGTGGTGGTCTGGGGCACGAGGGCGTCCAGCTCGGCGGCGAGCTTCAGCGATCGGAGCTCACCTTCTCGCGAGAGGCCGTAGCCCGACTTGCACTCGAACGTGGTCGTGCCGGTTTGCAGCATCTCGGTGGCTAGGTGTGTGGCCTGGGCGACGACCTGGTCATCCGGGGTCTCGCGCAGGGCGCGAGCGGAGGACGCGATGCCGCCGCCGGCCTTGGAGATCTCCTCGTAGGGGACGCCGGTCACCTTCATCTCGTACTCCTGCGCCCGCCAGCCGGCGAACGGGAGGTGGGTGTGGCAGTCGACGAGGCCGGGGAGGAGTGCGCACCCGGTGGCGTCGACGAGGACGTCCGCGTCGGTAGTCGGTTCGAGGGTGGCAATCCGTCCGTCCTGGACCGTGAGTCCGCCGGGTTCCAGGGTGAGCTCGCCGGCGCGGTCGCTACGGAGGTAAGGGAGCCCCGGCTCCGGGGGCAGGATCACCTGGGTGGCGTCGTGGAACGAGGTGGTCACGGGCGCTGGCACCCTGTACAACGTGCCAAACCACACCCCGGGCGAGCCACCCGCTGCACATAAGCATGCTGTCCATGCTTATGTGGCCGAGGGGGTGGCGGGGCGGGGGGGTTTTGCCAGTTATGCATGGAGGCGGGTGCGATCCAGGGGCTCGGGCGGCTCACTGCTCGCTCCGCTGCATCGCGCCGGACCTCCCCGGGTTCGCGCCCCGTGAGTCACTGCCCCAGCATCGGGATCCGCAGCCCGTGGCGCTGGGCCGCCTCCACCGCCTGGTCATAGCCGGCGTCGGCGTGTCGGACGATGCCGAGTCCCGGATCGGCCTTGAGGACCCGCTCGATCCGGGCGGCCGCGCCGGGTGTCCCGTCGGCCACGCACACCTGGCCGGCGTGGATCGACTTGCCCATGCCCACGCCGCCACCGTGGTGGATCGAGACCCAGCTCGCCCCGCAGGCCGTGTTCACGAGCGCGTTCAGCAGCGGCCAGTCGGCGATCGCGTCCGAGCCGTCGGCCATCGCCTCGGTCTCGCGCTGGGGTGAGGCGACCGAGCCGGTGTCGAGGTGATCGCGCCCGATCACGATCGGCGCGCTCACCTCCCCCGAGGCGACCATCTCGTTGAAACGCAGCCCGGCAAGGTGGCGCTCGCCGTAGCCGAGCCAGCAGATCCGCGCCGGCAGGCCCTGGAACTGGACGCGCTCCGAAGCCAGCTTGATCCAGCGCGCGATGTGCTCCTGGTCGCCGAACAACTCGAGGATGGCTTCGTCGGTGGCGTGGATGTCGGCCGGATCGCCCGACAGCGCCACCCAGCGGAACGGGCCCTTGCCCTCGCAGAACAGTGGCCGCACATAGGCGGGGACGAAGCCGGGATAGGAGAACGCGTCGGCGTCCCCGTGCTCGAACGCAAGCCCGCGCAGCGCGTTGCCGTAGTCGAACGCCTCCGAGCCGGCGGCCGCCAACGCGCGGATCGCCTCCACGTGCGTCACCGCGCTCTCGCCGACCCGGCGCAGGTACTCGTCGGGGTCAGACCGTCGCAGCGCCTCGGCCTGTTCGAGAGTGAGGCCGGCGGGGATGTAGCCGTTGAGCGGATCGTGCGCCGAGGTCTGGTCGGTCACGACGTCAACCTCGACCCCGCGCCGCACGAGCTCGGGCAGCACCTCGGCGGCGTTGCCGGCCAGGCCGATCGACAGCGCGCGCCGTTCTGACCGCGCCGCGTCCAGGCGCCGGAGCGCGTCGTCCAGATCGGCCGCACGCTCGTCGAGATACCCGTTGCGAATGCGGCGCTCGATCCGCTGCAGATCGACCTCCACGCACAGCGCGGTCCCGCCCAGCATCGTGATCGACAACGGCTGCGCGCCCCCCATCCCGCCCAGCCCCGCTGTGACCACGAGCCGCCCGGCCAGCGTCCCGTCGAAGCGCTTGCGCGCCGCCGCGGCGAACGTCTCATAGGTCCCCTGCAAGATCCCCTGACTCCCGATGTAGATCCAGGAGCCCGCGGTCATCTGCCCGTACATGATCAGCCCGGCCGCGTCGAGCTTGCGGAACTCGTCCCAGTTCGCCCAGTCGGGCACCAGGTTGGAGTTGGCGATCAGGACGCGCGGCGCGTGCTCGTGCGTCTCGAACACGGCCACCGGCTTGCCCGACTGGACCAGGAGCGTCTCATCGTCGCCCAATTGCTGGAGCTCGCGCACGATTGCGTGGTAGCTCGGCCAGTTGCGCGCCGCCTTGCCGATCCCGCCGTAGACGACGAGCTCGGAGGGGTTCTCGGCCACGTCCGGGTGGAGGTTGTTCTCGAGCATGCGCAGGGCGGCCTCCTGCTGCCAGCCCTTGCATCGGAGCTCTGAAGTACTCACGCTGCCCTCGCCTCCGGCGCGCCGAGCGAGCGCGAGAGCTCCGCCGCGTGGCGCGCCACCGCGCGCCCGCACGTCTCGATCCGCCGGGCCGTCACCCGGTAGGTCGGCGCGAGCACGCTGAGCGCGGCGACGATCTCGCCGTCGGGGCCGAACACGGGCGCGGCGACCGAGGTGACCTCGGGTTCGACGGCACCGCTCCGGGCCACATAACCGCCGTCGCCCACCTCACCGCCGAGCGCGGCCCCGAGCGCGGTGCCGCGGCGAGGGATCGTCCGTCCCGCCCAGGCCGCGGTCTGGACCAGCTTCGGGCTGGCCACCTGCCGGAGGTAGACGACGCGCCGGCGCTCGGCGGCCACGGCCAGGTTGGCGGCCTCGCCGGTCTCGGCGGCCAGGGCGGCGAGATGCGGCCCGGCCAGTTCGTGCAGAGGATCGGAGCGCAGGCTAGCCGCGGCGAGCTGGCGCAGACGGGCGCCCGCGTGGTAGTGACCGTGCTCGTCGCGGCGCACGAGCTCCTGACCGGCGAGCGTGGCGAGCAACCGCGACGCTGTGCTCGGGGAGAGCTCGGCGGCGCGGGCGAGCTGGCTCAGGGTGCCGCCGTCCTGGGCGACGGCACTCAGCAACGTGAGCGCCCGTTCGACGGTGCGTGTTCCGCTTTCGGCCATTGCTTGCAGGGCAGAGCTTACCGTAGAATGAAAGCCCTTGTCACTAGACGGTAACCGATACCTCTCGGGAGCGGCGCGCCGCTCCAACCGAGGCGATCACCACGAGCCCGATCCCCAGCACCGCCCGCGCCGTGAGCCCCTGTCCGAGCGCGATGAACCCCGCCAGCGCCGCCATGGCCGGCTCGATGCTCATCAGCACGCCGAACACGGCCGGGTCGATCCGCCGCAGCGCCTCGTTCTCGAACGAGTAGGGAATGGCCGAGGACAGCAGCCCGACGGCGGCGCCGAGCAGGAGCGAGCGGGGTTCGAGCAGGTGCGAGCCGCCCTGAGCAACGCCGAGCGGGATCATCAGCAGGCTGGCCACACACATGGCCAACGAGAGCCCGGTCGCGCCCTCGAACGCCCGGCCCACCCGCGCGTTGATCAGGATGTAGGCGGCCCAGAGGCCGCCGGCCAGCAGGGCGAGCGCGACGCCGAGCTCGTCCAGATGGTGCACGCCACCCTGGGTCAGGGCGATGATCCCAGCCGCAGCCAGCGCGACCCACACCAGGTCGAGCGGGCGTCGCGAGCCGGCGAGCGCGACCATCAGCGGCCCGATGAATTCCAAGGTGACCGCGACCCCCAGCGGGATCCGGTGGATCGCCGAATAGAACGTGAAGTTCATGCTGGCCAGCACCAGCCCGAACAAGCCGGCGAGCAGGAGATCCGATCGGGAGCGCCCGCGCCACCGCGGCCGCCACAACGGGACGAGGATTATCGTCCCGCCCAGCAGGCGCAGGAACACCGCACCGCCCGGGCCGATACTCGCGAACAGGGTGACCGCGATCGCGGCGCCGAACTGCACCGAGGCGATCGCGCCGAGCACGAGCACGGGCGAGGGCGCGGGTTCCAACAGGGCCATGCGGCGCGAAGGGGTCGCTGTCTGACTTGCAGCCACGGAGGGCGATGCTAATGACCGGCGCGATCGTGCTGGACGGAGCGACCCTGACGCCGGCAGACGTGGCGAAGGTGGCGCGAGACGGCGTGAGGGTCGAGCTGTCGCCGGAGGCGCGGGCGCGCAACGCGTCCACGCGCGAGGCGATCGCCGCCCTCCTGGCGCGAGGGGAGCCGCTGTACGGCGCCACCACCGGCGTCGGCGCCCTGCGCGACCGGCCGATCGGCGACGCCGACCGGGAGCGCTTCCAGTGGAACCTGCTGCGCAGCCACGCGGTGAGCGCCGGGCGCCCGCTCG
This sequence comes from uncultured Solirubrobacterales bacterium, assembly GCA_963834625.1. Taxonomy (GTDB): domain Bacteria; phylum Actinomycetota; class Thermoleophilia; order Solirubrobacterales; family Solirubrobacteraceae; genus Palsa-465. The sequence continues at coordinate 275,250 of CAWICM010000006.1, forward strand.
AGCCCGAGCTCGTCCGCGCCGGCATGGTCGTGCGCGCCAACCAGATCGGGGCCGGCGGCGCCGGCGTCGCCCCGGCGCTGCTCGACCGGCTCGTGAGCGTCCTGAACGAAGGCGTCACCCCGCTCACCCGCGAGCTGGGCTCGCTCGGCACCGGCGATCTGCCCGGGCTGGCCGAGATCGCGCTGGCCCTGCTTGGCGAGGGTCAGGTGTGGCTGGGTCGGGAGCTGATCGACGCGCCGGCCCCGCCCGAGCCGATCCGCCTGGGACTGCGCGACGGCCTTGGTTTCATGAGCTCGGGCGCCATGACCGGCGGCCAGGCGGCTCTCCTCGCCATCGACGCCCGCGCGCTTCAGGCACGCTGGCTCGAGGTCGCGGCGCTGTCGTTCGAGGCCCTCCACGCCGACCCGGTCGTGCTCGACCCGCGCGTGCAGGCCGCCCGGGGCGCGCGCGGCCAGGCCGCCGTGGCGGCAAGGATGCGAGAGCTTCTGGCCGGCGCTCCCTTCGACCCGCGCAGCCCCGACCGACTGGTTCAGGACCCCTACGCGTTCCGCGTGCTGCCTCAGGTCGACGGGGTGGCCCACGATGCGCTCGACGCTCTCGACGAGGTGCTGGGGCGGGAGCTGAACGCGCGGCCCGAGAACGCCCTGATCCACGAGGGGCGGGCCCTGCCGACCGGCAACTTCCACGCCGCCGAGCTGGGTGCTGCGCTCGATGCCCTGCGCGCGGCGTTCGCGCATTCGGCGTCGCTGATCGCCGGCCGCGTGAGCGCCGTGCTCGACCCGCGCATGAGCGGTCTCCCCCGTTCCTGGCCGGCGAGCCCGGACCTGACTCCGGCCACATGATGCTCGAGTACACGGCCCACGCGGCGGCCGCCGAGATTCGCTCGCTGGCCTCACCGATGGCGGTGCAGAGCGTGTGGGCCTCGCTCGGCGTCGAGTCCCATGCCAGCCTCGCCGCCACGGCGGCGGTCAGGACCGCCCAGATGGTTCACGCGATGAACGTGCTCGTCGCCACCGAGCTCGTCGTCGCGCTGCGCGCGCTCCGGATGGCGGAGCGTGTGCCGACCGGCGCCGGGGTTCGACCCCTTTACGACGCCGCCGCGCAAAGGCTCGCCGCCGGCATCGAGGACCGCGCGTTCGGCCGGGACGTCGAGCTCGCCCGTGAGGTGCTGGCGGCGCGCGCCGCGCGGTAGCCTCGAAAGCACCAGAGCGACTTGGAAAGGACCGACATGGGCGTGCAGGCAAAGGAGCAGCTGTGGGGCGGTGAGACCACCAAGGCGGTGGAGAACTTCCCGGTCTCGGGCGAGCGGATCCCGGCCCCCGTGATTCACTGGCTGGGGCGGATCAAGGGCGCGGCCGCGCGCGTCAACGCCGAGCTCGGCCTGCTCGACGAGGACAAGGCGAACCGGATCGCGGCCGCCGCCGACCGCGTGGCCGAGGGCGAGTTCGACGATCAGTTCCCGATCGACGTTTTCCAGACCGGCTCGGGGACGTCGTCGAACATGAATGCCAATGAGGTGATCGCCGCGCTGGCCGGCGAGGACGTGCATCGCAACGACGACGTCAACATGGGCCAGTCCTCCAACGACGTGTTCCCTTCGGCGGTCCACCTCGCCGCGCTCGATACCGCCACCAACGACCTGCTGCCCGTACTCGAGGAACTCGAGGCCTCGCTGCAGGCCAAGGCCGACGAGTTCAAGGACTATGTGAAGTCGGGCCGCACCCATCTGATGGACGCGGTGCCGGTCACGCTGGGTCATGAGTTCTCGGGCTACGCGGCCCAGGTGCGTCTGGGTGCGCGGCGGATCAGCAATGCGCTGCCCCAGGTGGCCCAGCTCCCGCTCGGCGGTACGGCCACCGGCACGGGCATGAACACCCACAAGGAGTTCGCCGAGCGGGTCCGGAAGCTGCTCAACGAGGCAACCGGGCTCGAGATCCGCGCGCCTGAGGACCCGTTCGAGGCGCAGGGCAACCGCGACGCGCTGGTCGAGCTGTCCGGCGCTCTGAAGGTCCTCGCGGTCTCGCTGACCAAGATCGCCAACGACCTCGCCCTGATGGGCTCGGGGCCGCGCACGGCGATCGGCGAGATCCTCCTCCCTGAGCTCCAGAAGGGCTCCTCGATCATGCCCGGGAAGGTCAACCCGGTGATCCCCGAGGTCGTCCTGCAGATCTCCGCCCAGGTGATCGGCAACGACACGGCGATCACGGTGGCTGGGACCCAGGGCAACTTCGAGCTGAACGTGCGTGTGCCGCTGATCGCCCGCAACCTGCTCGATCAGATCCGCCTGCTGACCAGCGGCTGCCGGATCTTCGCCGAGAAGTGCGTCGACGGGATCGAGGCCAACGAAGAAGGGCTGCGCCGGTCGGCCGAGATGACGCTGTCGGCCGCCACCGCGCTCAACCCCTACATCGGATACGACAAGGGGGCCGAGATCGTCAAGCAGGCCGCCGAGTCCGGCCGGCCGCTGCGCGACGTCGCGCTCGAGCTCGGCGTGGACGAGGAGACCTACGACAAGGCCATGGACCTGCGCCAGATGGCCCAGGGGAACTTGTAGCCGGCCGGGTTCGCGGGGTCTCGCGTAGCGGTCACGTGCACGTCGGATCCGGCGCGTACGTGGCCTGGGCGACGACGACCGGGACGGGCCCCCCGGACGGGATCAGCTGGATGTGGTTGACCTCGGTGTTGCCGGGATTGTCGCTGGGATCGAAGGGTCGGTAGAGGCCGTACTGTGCGAGTTCGCCCTCGCCGATCTGCGCGGCGCTCGACCGCAGGAGGCTGTTCACGCCGATGTCCTCGGCCTCGCCCTTGGTGTGGGGGTCGTCGGCGAAGCCGCCGACCGCCACGCTGTGCGCCGGCGTGCGGTAGCCGCTGATGCCGTAGATCGTCACGTGGAGCGCCTTGGCCAGCGCGTCGAGCCGAGCGGTGAGCTCGGGCAGCTGCCCGACGTCCTGAATGGTCCCCGGGTCGGCGACGAAGCCGGGTCCGGATCGGGTGGTCACGGGCTGCGCCTCGGCGGCGCTCGTCGCACCACCGCACAGGTTCAGCTCCACCAGCTCGCGCTTGACCTGAGCGAGGGGTGGCGCATGGGCGTTGGTGTCGCCGGTGACCGTGCTGCCCGATCCCGATGACACCGTGGCCTGGGAGCCGGCCAGCGGCTCGACGGCTTGCGGGTGCGCGCGTGGCACCGCGCCCGCCGCGGTGCTCGAGTTGCGCGAGGCGTTAGAGGCGGCGGATCCGCAGCCGGCGAGGGCGAGCGCCACCAGCGTCCCCGTGCAGGCGAACGTCAGGCCGCGAGACATCAGCCGCCACCTCGCTCTCGCCGGGCCTCACGCGGAGGTGAACCCGTTGGTCAGGTGCGGCCGGCCAACCGCGATGTCCGCGGCCCGCTCGGGGACGCGCTCGGCGAATCGGGCGGGCTGGCGGCCGTCCCGGCGCGGCCGCCAGACGCGCAAGTACTGCGCCCCCAGGTACGAGCCAACCACGACCAGCACGGCGGCGAACTGGGCGGCGAAGGTCTCCCAGTTGTTGAACAGGCTGAACCAGGTCCCCATCCAGCCGGGGATGGTCAGCCCGTGAATCTCGGAGGTGCCGATCCATCCTGCCAGCTGCATCTCGTTGACCTCCTCGCCGACCTGGACGAGCAGGACGAACAGGAGCAGCACGCCGGTGATGATCAGCAGGCGCCGATAGGGCAGCCGCTGGTGCAGTCCGAAGGTCAGCACGCCGACCGCGGCGGTGAACAGCAGGCCGATGACCACGCCTTCGAGCACGACGCCCGCGCCGTAGAGCTCGCGCAGGTTCTGCAGGAACACCACGATCTCGAAGCACTCGCGATAGACCGAGGTGAAGCCGAGCAGCGCCAGCCCGAGCAGCATGCGCCGCTGGGTGGTCTCGGCGTCCCCACTCAGCAGCCCGCGGCGGCGCCGGTGGTGGTGGGCGATCCAGCCGGTCCAATAGACCTTGTGGAAGAACCAGTTCATCACGATCAGGAGCACGATCAGCGCCGGGATGCCGGTCGCCGCCTGAATCGAGAGCTCAGAGCCGTGGAAGCGGCCGATCAGCCAGACCACTCCGAACCAGGTGAGCACTCCCGCGCCGAGCGCGAGCCCGCTGCCGGCGGCCACCGGGCGGCGGTACATGCGGTTGGCCCCCAAGAAGCTCGCGGTGATCGCCGCGAGCACGAGGATCGTCTCGAGACCTTCGCGGAAGACGAGGATCGCGCTGTCGATCACCACGGTGGTGCTGGCCAGACGGTGGCCGGCTGGCGCGTCGGTCGGATCGGGCGTCCCGCCCTGTGCATGCCAGCTGACCACGACCAGCACCACGGCCACGGCGAGAGCCAGCGCCGTCCACACGTAGAAGCTCGCTCGCTCGCCCGGGCGTCGGGTCGACAAGGAGGCTGCGGATGTCGGCGGTCGGCTCGTCACGCGGCTTCGGGCGGCACAGTAGCAGGATTAGGGCGCCCTAATTAGGGTGTCCTAACCGATAGCGCTCGCGCCCCGGACTACCCGCGCCGGCTGGAGTCAATCAGGTGGCGACGGTTTCGGCGCCGAGCTGCTCCGAGATCGCCACGTCGATCGAGTAGTCGATCGGGACCACGATCACGGACGGCACGTCCTTGGCCAGGGCTTCGCCGAGCATGCGCGGGAAGTCGTCGGCGCTCGAGCAGCGCCAGGCCGGCACGCCGAACGCCTCGGCCAGCTTGACGAAGTCCGGGTTGCCGAAGTCGACCCCGAAGTGGCGGCCGAACTTCTTGTCCTGCTTCCAGACGATCGAGCCGAACTGGGCGTTCTCCCAGATCACGTTGACGACGGCGGTCTTCAGGCGCGCCGCGGTCTCGAGCTCCTGGCAGTTCATCAGGAACCCGCCGTCGCCGCTGACCGTCACCACCTTGCGGTCGGGGTGCACGAGCTTGGCGCCGATCGCCGTCGGCAGCGCGAAGCCCATCCCGGCCAGGCCGTTCGCGATCAGGACCGTGCCGGGCTCGTGGGCGGGGAACATCCGCCCGATCCACAGCTTGTGCAGCCCCACGTCGGAGACGAGGATGTCGTGGCGGTCCAGGGCCTGGCGGAGATCCCACAGCGCCCGGGGCGGGCGGACCGGGAAGTGGTCGTCGTCGCGGGCGTCATGCAGCGCCCCCATCACGACCTCGTGCAGACGGCTCGTGCCGGCCGTGGTCTGGCTGCGCGTGCAGGCGGCGGCCAGACGGGCCAGGACATGGGCGACGTCGCCGATGAGCTCGACGTCCGGGTCGAAGTACTGATCGACCTCGGCCGCGACGCTGTCGATCACGACGATCTGCTTGTCGCGACCGGGATTCCAGTTCTTGGGAGAGTGCTCGACGAGGTCGTAGCCGACCGCGATCACCAGGTCGCAGTCCTCGAAGCCGGCCATCTCGTAATCCCGGGCCTGGAGGCCGACCGTGCCCAGCGCCTTGGGGTCCTCGTAGTCGACCAGTCCCTTGGCCATGAACGACTCGGCCACGGGGATGCCCGTGTTGTGCACGAACGAGCGCAGGGCCCGGGAGGCGTGGCCGCGGATCGCGCCGTTTCCCGCCAGGACCAGGGGATTTTCGGCCTCGTCGATCAAATCGGCAGCGCGCTGGAGCTCGCGAGAACCCGGCTCGGGCTGGACGGGCGCGTGCCGGCGGAGCGGCGAGGCGTCGAGCGGTCTCGCCATCACGTCCTCAGGGAGCTCCAGATGGGTCGGCCCGGGCTTCTCCGACTCGGCCACCGCGAACGCCTTGCGCACCACCTCGGGAACGATCTCCGGAGACGACACGCGAGCGTTCCATTTAACGATCGGGCGCAAGATGCCGATGAGATCTATGTACTGGTGGGATTCCTTGTGCATGCGCTCGATGTCGGACTGACCGGTCAGCGCGACAAGAGGAGCGCGATCCAGGAAGGCGTCGGCCACGGCAGTGACCAGGTTCGTCGCCCCTGGGCCAAGGGTCCCCAGACATACGCCGGCCCGGCCGGTTAGCCGGCCGAAGGCATCGGCCATGTAGGCCCCGCCCTGCTCGTGGCGGACGGGGACGAACTGGATCGATGAGTCGGCCAGCGACTCGTTCAGGTCGAGGGTCTCCTCGCCCGGAATCCCGAAGACATACCGAACCCCCTCAGCCTCCAGGCACTCGACAAAAACCTCTGAAGCCTTGCGTTCTCCCATCTCGCCACCGTATCTAACCGAATCCACACAGCGCGCCGCCGCAACCTGGCGCGCCCGCGCGTGTCTGCGCCTCAAGATGCGCGCAGCGGCAGCGGGCTTGTCGATCATGGCGGCGCTGGCTCTGGCTGGGCCGGCGTCGGCCGCCAGCACCCTCTACATCAACGGCGCCGGCAACGGCCACGGGATCGGGATGAGCCAGTACGGGACCTACGGATATGCCCTGCATGGGTGGACCTACAAACAGATCCTGGCCCACTACTACACGGGGACCCAGATCGGCACGACGAACCCGAATCAGACCGTTCGGGTGCTGCTGAGCAGTAGCTCGGCGGCCTTCGCCGGGGCCACCCGGGCGGGGGGCAAGACGCTGAACCCGAGCCTGACCTACGACGTGGTCCCGCTGGCCAACGGGCAGCTCGCGCTGGTCAACCAGACCACGCACAAGCTCCTCGGCAAGTTCGATGCGCCGCTGACGGCCACCGGTCCCGAGCCCCTGAGCCTGGCCGGCCTGGGCGCGTACCGCGGCTCGCTCGAGTTTCGGCCCAACGGCGCGGGCGGCGTGTACACGGTCGACGTGGTCGGCCTGGACGACTACGTCCGGGGCGTGATCGCGGCCGAGATGCCCTCCAACTGGGGGCCCCAGGCGCTCGATACCCAGGCGGTGGCGGCGCGCACGTACGCAATCACCACCGACGTGTCCGGAACCTTCTACAACCTGTATCCCGACACCCGCTCGCAGATGTACCGGGGCGTGTCGGCCGAGACGCCGGCCACCGACGCCGCCGTCGCCGCCACGGCCGGCCAGGTCGTGACCTACGACGGCGCGCCGGTCGTCACCTACTTCTCCGCGAGCTCCGGCGGGCACACCGAGAACATCGAGGATGCCTGGCCCGGCTCCAGCGCCTCCCCGTGGCTGCGCGGCGTGGCCGACCCGTACGACGGCGCCGGTGGCGATCCCTATCACCACTGGACCCATCAGCTCAGCCTGACCGCGGCCACCAAGCAGCTCGGCCGGCTGGTCAAGGGCAAGCTGGTGGGGATCCGTGTCACCAAGCACGGCGCTTCGCCGCGGATCATGTCGGCCGTCGTGATCGGGACCAAGGGCAGCACCACGGTCACCGGGGGCCAGCTCCAGGTCGACTTCGGTCTGCTCAGCACATGGGCCAGCTTCACCACGATCTCGGCCACGCCCGGGCAGGTGCCGGTCACGGGACCGGTGCACGGCGCCAACGACCTGTCCGTCATCCCCCAACTCAAGCGCGCGTTCGCGTTGGCGGGGGAGCGTACGCCGGTCCTGCGGGGGCACGTGGTGCCGGCCGGTGCGGGCGACACGGTTTCCTTCGAGATACGCGCCGGCAAGCGCTGGCGGCGGGTCGGAAGCGTGCGACTCGGCAAGGGGGGCGCCTACGCCGTCGGGTTGGCGCGGCCGGGCGTGTATCGCACGGTCTACCGCGGCCTGGACGGGCCGTCGGTCACCGTTCAGTAGCCGGACCGGCGAACTCTCTAGTCTCCGGGCGCGGATGCCCGGTCCGCTGCTCGCCGTCGACGCGCCGTTCGTGCTCTACCGGTCGTTCTACGCGCTGCCGGACTCGATCCACGGGTCCGTCGGACGGCCGGTCAACGCCCTCCTGGGCGCCACCAACCTGTTGCTGCGGATTGCCGCCGATCGGGCGCCCCGGGCGATCGTCATGTGCTTCGGGGCCGAGGCGGCGCCCTACCGGACCGAGCTGTTCCCGGCCTACCACGCCGACCGGCCACCCGTGCCCGACCCGCTGGCCTGGCAGTTCGAGCGGGCGCCGGAGCTGTTCAGCGCGTTCGGCTGGGGGATCGAGTCCTCGCCCGAGCTCGAGGCCGACGATCTGCTGGGCGCGCTGGCCTCGGCGGAGGCCGACGCGGGTGCGCAGGCGCTGATCGTCACCGGCGACCGCGACATGTTCCAGTGCGTGGGCGAGCGGGTGTCGGTGCTGCTCCTGAAATCCGGGATCAGCGGGTTCGAGGTGATGGATCCAGAGGCCGTGCGGCGCCGCTACGGCGTCGGGCCGGAGCTCGTACCCGACTTCATCGCCCTGCGCGGCGACCCCTCCGACGGGTTGCCGGGGCGCCCGGAATCGGTCCCAAGACGGCGGCCGCGCTGCTCGAGAAGCACGGGTCACTCGAGGGGGCGATTGCCGGCGCCGATTCCGAACGGCCTCGGGTTGCTTCAACGTTGAAGGAGTGCGCCGACGAGTTGCGCGCCTACCGCGACATCGCGACCCTGCGGACGGTCTCGGTCAAGCGCCCGCCCGATCGCGAGACCGACCTGGCCGGCGGAGCGAAGGCAGCCCGGGAACTCGGCCTGAACCAGCTGGCCCAGCGCCTCGAGAACGCCGGCAGCGTCGCGGACCTTTAGGGCCTCTCAGCCGGCCGCCCGGGCGACCGGGCAGACGCGCCCCGCGCGCTCGCAGGCATCGAAGCTGCACAGCCGGCAGATCCGGCGCAGGTCGCCTTGGTCGTGCGTACGGGCGGCCAGGAGACGGGCGAGCATCGCCTCGAGCTGCCGGCGCTGGGCGGCCGAGAGCGGCGAGAGGAGATCGTCCGCCGCGGCGAGGCGGGCCTGTTCGATGCGCTCGACCGCCCGGTGACCCCGCGGGGTCAGGTGAAGCCGCACCATCCGGGCGGTCAGCTTCTCGCGCCGGACCAGGCCGTCGGCGGCGAGCCGGTCGATCAGGCGAACGCCACCTGACTGGGTGATTCCGAGGGCTTCGCTCAGGTGCTCGATCGAGGACCCGGGGTGGTGAGCCAGGGTCATGAGCGCCGCCGGCGCGCTGGCCGTGTGGGTGAGCTCGTCCTGGAGACGTGCCGTCACGGCATCGGCCACGAGCTGGCCGGCGGCGGCGAGGAGGTTTGCGGCACGCTCGGACACGGGAACACGATAAGTATGACTGAGTCAGTCATGAACGTGTGGCGGCGACGCCGGGGGCTCTTTGTGGGGCTGCGCGGGTACGTCGGTCTGGCGCTCGGGCCCCGGACCAGACGTCCGCTGGCCGGGAGCCTGGTAGGCCGCGTGCCCGAGAGCATCGCCTCGGTCTCACTGGTCATGCTCCTTCGCTCGAGCACCGGCTCCTACGGCTCCGCCGGCTTGGCGGCCGCCGGGCTCGCGGTGGGCTCCGCGCTGGCCGCCCCGGTGGCGGGGCGCGCGCTCGATCGTGCCGACGAGCGCAAGCTCCTCGCCTGCCTGGCCATCGCCTTCGCCGGCGCGGTGGTGGCGATCGTGCTCTGCGCGGGCAGGACCCCCGAGGGCCTGATCGTCGCGCTCGCGGTCGCCGCCGGCGTGGCGCGCCCGCCGCTCGATGCCGCGATGCGGGCGTTGTGGCCGCGATTGGTGGCGCGCGAGCAGCTACGCGCCGCGTACTCGCTGGACGCCACCCTGCAGGAGCTGATCTGGATCCTCGGGCCGCTGCTGCTGGCCGGACTGCTCCTCGTCGCGGGCCCCTCGCTCCCGCTGCTGGCCTGCGCTGCCCTCGCTCTGGCCGGAACCATCGTCTACGGCAGCGGATTGAGTGACCGGCCGGAATCGGCGGCGCGGGCCGAGCGGGGGCGGACAGGTCTGCACTCGCTCCCGTTCGGCTCGCTGCTGAGCGCGGCGACCCTGTACGGGGTCGCGGTGGGGATCCTCACGCTTACCCTCACCGCGTTCGCCACTCGGGACCACGAGCGCGCCGCGGTGGGGATCCTGGTGGCGATCTGGGGCCTCGGCAGCATCCTCGGAGGCCTCGCCTACGGCACCGTGCGCTGGCGCGGTGCGCCCGAGCGCCGGGCGCCGCTACTGCTCGGCGCGCTGGCGTTGCTGCTGGCGGCGCTGTCGCTCGCGCCGGGGTTGGGGGTGCTTGCGGTGCTCATGCTGCCGCTGGGCCTGCCCCTCTCGCCTTGGCTGGGGACGCTGAACGAGGCGGCACAGCGGCTCGTCGACCCGGCGCGGACCGCGGAGGCATTCACGTGGATCTACTCGCTGATCGCGCTCGGCGTCGCGGCGGGCAACGCCGCCGCCGGCCCGCTGATCGAGCACGCAGGCACGGGGACGGCGTTCCTGGCCGCCGGAGCGGCCGCCGGCGCGGGGGCTGTGCTTGGGGCGGGAGGTTTGACGATCGCCCGCCGGTAGGCGCTACGGTGAGGGCCGATGCCCGGCGAGATCCGCGTGGAAGAGGTGACGGAGCCATTCGAAGGACTCGTCCCCGCCGTGGCTGGGCTCGTCGGACAGCTGTCGCGCTCCTCGTCCGCGCCGTCGGCGGCCGAGGTGCACGAGATCGTCAGCTCGCCGGCCTGCCACCTGCTGCTCGCCCGGGACGCGGACGACGCGATCGTCGGCATGTTGACCCTGGTCGTGTTCCGCATCCCCACCGGCGTGCGCGCGTGGATCGAGGACGTCGTGGTGGACGAGGCGGCGCGCGGGCGCGGCGTCGGAGCGGCGCTGAGCCAAGCGGCGATCCGTCTGGCCGATCAGCGGGGGGCGCGCACCGTCGACCTGACCTCGCGGCCGTCGCGCGAGGCGGCCAACCGGCTCTACCAGCGACTCGGGTTCGTCCAGCGGGAAAGCAACGTCTACCGCTTCGAGGGCGCTACGGGGTGAAGCGGACCGTGATCACGTCCCCGTCGGCCACCACGTAGTCGCGGCCCTCGAGGCGCAGCGTGCCGCGCTCGCGCCCCCCGGCGTAACCCCCGGCGTCGACGAGCTGCTCCCACCCGATCACCTCGGCGCGGACGAAGCCGCGTTGGATGTCGGAGTGGATCATGCCGGCGGCGTGCCAGACCGACAGTCCCCGGCGCAGGTGCCAGGACTGTGCCGGCTTGTCCTCGCCGGCGGTGAAGAACGCGATCAGCTCGAGCAGCGAGAAGGCACCCCGCACCACGCGCTCCAGGCCGGACTGGGTGAGACCCAGGTCGGCGCGCATGGCGGCGGCGTCCTCGGGGTCGAGCTCGGCCAGCTCGGCCTCCAGGCGGGCCGAGACGGCCACGGCCTCTGCGCCGTGGGAGAGGGCATGCTCGAGGATGGCAGGCGGGACCTCGTGGGAATCCTCGTCGACGTTGGCGACGAACAGCACCGGCTTGGCGGTGAGCGGCGCCAGCAGCTGAACCGCGTCGGCGGCGTCGGCCGGTGGCGGCACCGTGCGGGCCGGGCGGCCGGCCTGGAGCGCCTCGATGAGATCGCGCAGCCACCCCGCCTCGGCCACCGCGTGGCGGTCGCCGCTCTTGGCCGTGCGCGACACCCGGTCGAGCCGGCGCTCGGCCTGCTCGAGGTCGGCGTAGATCAGCTCGGTCTCGATCGTGTCGATGTCGGCCAACGGGTCGACCCGGCCCTCGGGGTGGACCACGTTCGGATCTGTGTGGACGCGGACCACGTGCACGATCGCGTCGGTCTCGCGGATGTTGGCCAGGAACTGGTTGCCGAGGCCCTCGCCGCGGTGAGCGCCGGCGACCAGTCCGGCGATGTCGTGGAAGGCGATCGTGTCGGGGACGACACGTGATGCCTTCACGGTCTGAGCGACCGCGTCCAGACGCTCGTCGGTCACCGGGACGATCGCGACGTTCGGCTCGATCGTGGTGAACGGGTAGTTGGCCGCCTCGGCGGCCACGCCGGTCAGCGCGCTGAACAGAGAGGACTTCCCGGCATTGGGCATCCCGACGATCCCAACCTTCACGGCCAGACCTCCGCCACCGTGGTTCCGAGCAGGCCGCCGGCGATGACGTCGCTCGGGTAGTGCACGCCGAGATAGGGCCGGGACACGGCGAACGCGGCGGCCGCGGCGTACAGCGCGCAGGCCGGCGCGAGGCCGGCGTAGGCGCGGGCGGCGGCGAACGCGGTGGTCGCGTGGGCGCTCGGGAACGACAGCTGGGTGACCACCGAGGTCAGCGGCGGCAGGCCGGCGAGCTCGGGCCGGTGCCGGCGAACGAGCAACTTGACTGCCTGGTTGACGCCGTAGGAGGTGGCAACGATGCGCACTCCCCGCAGCCAGCAACGGCGGCGCCCCGGGTCGCGCGACAGGGCCGCGCCGGCCAGGCCGAGGGCCAGCCAGCACGCCGCGTGCTCGCCGGCGCGCGAGTAGGCCGCCACCGCGCGCTCCGTGCCCGGAACGTGGCCGTGCGTGCGTGCGAAGACGAGCCCCGCCTTGTCGATGTCCATGAGACTCACGCCGCAGCACTGTACGTATCCCAGCGAATCGGCACCCCGTGGTCGCCGCACGCCGCGAGCTTCGTGGCCGGGGCGGCGACGGGATCGTGGACGGTCAGCTGCATCAGCGCGTTGCGGTCCAGCGCGGGCTCCATGCTCAGGCGTACCACCGCCGGGTGGCGTTCGAGCGCGCTCTCGATCGCCGCCCACTCACGGGGTGGCACGTACTGGCGCATGACCGAGTGCCACACGACGACCAGCTCGTCGCCGTGGCCCGCTGCGATGGCCTCCGGCAGCCACTCAGACCCCGGGGCCTGCGCGATCGGCACCGGGTCGCGGGCGGCGACGGCGAGCGCGGCGCGCAGGCGGTCGATCCGGTCGAGCTCGTCGGGCCAGATGTAGGAGAGCAGCGTGAGCCGATCATCGGCGCGGGAGGGATCGAGTGGGGCCAGATCGCAGCCGGCGCGGTGCGCTATGCGAAGCGTTGCCGCCGCGGCCGCCAGATCGATCGGAGGCGGCGGGGCCCAGGGCTCGATGAACCGCAGCGGCGAGGCCGGATCGCCCAGCTCGAGATCTCCCACCGTGTACGAGTAACGGTCGGCCAGGAGGTTCAGGCCAGCGCTGGCGCCCACCTCGAGCAGGCGGATCGGGCGGCGGTGGCGGGCCGCCAGCCACAACAGGCCAGAGAACAGCACGGCCGAGCGCCCCGGCTCGTTGGTCTGGACGGTGCGGCCCAGGCGCTGCCTCACCTGGTCGAAGTGCTCGGCGATCGTGGCCAGGAAGACCGGCCACACCTCGGACGGTGGCCGATCGCCGCCGGCACTCGGGTAGAAGGCGGCGAGCTCCGGGGCCTGTCCGGACAGGACCAGGTAGTGCAGCGCGGCCATCAGGCGCAGCTGCGGCACCGACCCCGGCGGCGCGGGGATGTCCGCGAGCAGCCGCGCGAGATCTCCGCCATGCTCGATGTCGTCGGCGGACGCGCGCATCAACTCGATGTAGAGCGGCGAGCGACCGGAGTGCGCGAGCATGTCGGCATGCCGGCGAAAGCGTGCGGGCAGCGGCGCCTCGCCCGCCAGGGCATCGCCGCCGCCGCCGTAGGGAGGCTGTGCGCGATCGCTCACCCCGGTTAGTGTCCCGGACGTGCCTGCACGCATCACCGTCGTCGGCTCGGCCAACGTCGATCACGTGGCCCGGTGTGAGCGTCTGCCCCGGCCTGGCGAGACGGTCACCGACGCGACGTTCCAGCGCGTGCCCGGCGGAAAGGGGGGCAACCAGGCGGTGGCCGCGGCCCGGCTCGGGGCGCAGGTCAGGTTCGTGGGGCGGGTGGGCCGCGACGACCTCGCGCTGTCCTCGCTCGTCGAGGCCGGCGTGGACGTGAGCGGCGTGGTGCGCGACGACGGCGAGACCGGGGTGGCGCTGATCCTGGTCGACGCCGAGGGCGAGAACGTGATCGTGGTGGCGCCCGAGGCCAACCGCCGCCTTCGGCCCGAGGAGGTGGAGGTCGGAGAGGCCGACGCGGTCATCGCCCAGCTCGAGATCCCCATCGAGGCCGTCGCCGCCGCCCGGGACCAGGCGCGGTTCTTCTGCCTGAACGCCGCGCCGGCGCGCGATCTCGGCGGACTGCACCTGCGCCCGGACCTCCTCGTGGTCAACCGCTACGAGTACGAGCGGATCGAGCCGGGAGGCTCGCTGGTCGCGCTCACGCTCGGCGCCGAGGGGGCCGTGCTGCTCGAGAGCGGCCAGGAGGTCGCGCGGGCGCGTCCGCCGGCGGTCAACGCGGTCGATGGCACGGCGGCGGGCGATGCCTTCTGCGCCGCGCTCGTCGTCTCGCTGATCGAGGGGCGAGAGCGCGACGCGGCGCTGGCGCGGGCGTGTGCGGCGGGCGCGCTGGCCGCCAGCCGGGCCGGCGCGCAGCCGTCGCTGCCGACCGCCGAAGAGGTCGACGCGCTGCTCAGGGGTTGACGATGTGGCCGGGGTCGGGGCGGCGGTCGGGACCGGCCGCGCTGTAGTCGCCGAACGGCTCGTCGCGCTGCGCGGTGGCGGCGCGGACGCCCTGCGTGGCCGAAGTCTCGACGAACGCGAGCCCTTCCGGGGTGTTGCGCATCAGCCCGTCGAGGATCGGGCCGAGCGTCTGGGTGGCGCGCAGACCCATGTTCTCGTAGGCCTGATTGACGATCAGCTTCATCGCCGCGAGTTGGGAGGAGGGGATCGCGGCCAGCTGCTCGGCCTGGCGCGCGACCGTGGCCTCGAGCGCCTCGAACGGCACCGCGGCGTTGATCAACTCGATGTCGGCCGCCTCCCGGCCCGATAGCGGCTTGCCGGTGAGCGCGTGCTCCTTGGCCTTGGTCAGGCCGAGGCGATAGACCCAGAGACCCGACAGGTAGCAGCCCCATACGCGGGAGTACGGCGTGCCGATCTGGGCGTCCTCGGCGGCGATGATCAGATCGGCGCACAGGGCCATGTCGCTGCCACCGCCCACGCACCAGCCGTGGACCTGGGCGATCACGGGCTTGGGCGTGCGCCACATGCTCATGAACCTCTGCGTCGGGCCGTAGGGCGAGGCGGCGAGGGCGAAGTCCTTGCCGGGGTCCCAGCGCCCCTCGGTTCTCAGCGCATCGTCCCAGTGGTGAAAGCCGCCGGCGAAGTCGTAGCCGGCGCAGAACGAGCGCCCGGCGCCGCGGAGCACGATCACCTTGACCTCCTGGTCGAGCGTCGCCATGCGGATCGCGTCCTCGAACTCCTCGGGCATGGGCGGGACGATCGTGTTGAGCCGATCCGGGCGGTTGAGGGTGATCGTCGCGACGGGCCCGGCGACGTCGTAGAGCAGGGTCTCGAAGGGCAACGAAGGGGGATCCTCGCGGACGGTCCGGACGGGCCCGGCCGGCCCCAGGGACGTCGAGCCGCAGGCGAGACCGATAAAACGCATCCGGCTCCGGGCCTCGCGCGCTCCGCTCCTGAGAGTCCGCGGAAACCGCTCCGCGCGCTCGGCGAAGTCCACAGCCCGGCGTCCGGCCGGGCTACCTAACGCGTGCCGAACCCGACGCGGTGGTCCTCGTGGTCCACGAGGACGTAGAGGACGCGCTTGAGGTCGAGTGCGACCGTGCCGTCCTCCGCGGTCAGGTCGTGCCAGCGACCCTCGGTGTTGTTGAGAGCCTTGCGGAGCTCGGTGAGCTCGGCCGGCTGGACGCGGGCGCTCAGGACCTGGCCCCCGTCGAATGCGATCGAGATCTTCTGGGGCTTGTCGTCAGGCATGTCTCGGTTCCACGATTTCGGTTAGCACGCCGCCGGTCGAGGCGGGATGGAGAAAGGCTACCTGGGAGCCGCGGATGCCGGTGCGCGGGCGATCGTCGATCAGCCGCACGCCGGCTGCGCTCAGGGCCTGAAGGGTCTCCTCGATCGAGGCCACCCGGTAGGCGACGTGGTGAAGGCCGGGTCCGCGCCGGGCCAGGAACTTGCCCACGGCGGTGTCCGGGCCGAGGGGCTCGAGCAGCTCGATGTGGGAGTCGCCGACGTCGAGCAGGCACGCCTCGACCCCTTGCGCGGAGACCGTCTCCCGGTGCACGAGCGGCATCCCGAGGGCGTCGCGGTAGACGGCGAGCGCGGCGTCGATCGACTCGACGGCCACGCCGACGTGGTCGACGGCTGAGAGCATGCGGCCGGAGATTAGTACTAGCGGCGGGCGGGATTGACCGCGGTGGCGGCGGCCACCGACAGCTCGCCCATACGCGAGGACCCGACCCGCGGCACGTTGCCCATGATCCGGTCGATGTCGCCCCGCTCGAGCACCTCGTTGGCGAGCAGCGTCGAGGCCAGGTCGTCGAGCTGCACGCGGTGGGTGTCGAGCAGCTTGTGCGCGGCCCGGAGCGCCGCGTCGGCCAGCTCGCGGACCTCGGTGTCGCGCACGCGGCGGGTGGCCTCGGCGGCGCCGTCGTCGACCGCGCGCAGCGAGCCCGAGCTCGTGCCCATGGCGTACTCGTGGATCATCGAGTGGGCGATCTCGGCCACGCGCTTGAGGTCGTCCGAGGCGCCGGTGGTGATCGAGCCGAATACCAGCTGCTCGGCGGCGCGGCCGCCCAGCAGCATGGTCATGAAGTCGATCAGCTCCTCGCGCGTCTTGAGGTAGCGGTCCTCCTCGGGGAGGTTCAGCGTGTAGCCCAGGGCACGGCCGCGAGGGACGATCGAGATGCGGTGGACGCGATCGACGCTCGGAAGGAGCTCGCCGCACAGGGCGTGGCCGGCCTCGTGGTAGGCGACCACGCGCTTCTCGTGGTCGGTCATCGTCTTGCGCGACTGCACACCGGCCACGACGCGCTCGAGGGCGGAGTCGAAGTCGCGCATCTCGACCCGGTCCGCGTCGCGGCGGGCGGCGAAGATCGCTGCCTCGTTGCAGATGTTGGCCAGGTCGGCGCCGGTCAGCCCGGAGGTCTGGCGGGCCAGCAGCTTGAGGTCGACGCCGTCGCCCAGGGGCTTGTTGCGCGAGTGGACGTGGAGGATGCGCTCGCGGCCGCCAACATCGGGCGGGGACACGAAGATCTGGCGGTCGAACCGGCCGGGCCGGAGCAGGGCGGGATCGAGCTTCTCGAGCAGGTTGGAGGCGGCGATCACCACGACCTCCTTGCGCGCGGTGAAGCCGTCCATCTCGACCAGGAGCTGGTTGAGGGTCTGATCGCGCTCGCCGGAGACGTCGAAGCCGCGGTGGCCGCCGACGGCGTCGAGCTCGTCGATGAACACGATCGCCGGCGCCTTCTTGCGAGCGGCCTTGAACAGGTGGCGGATGCGGGCGGCGCCCACGCCGACGAACATCTCGACGAACGAGGCGGCCGACTGGGAGAAGAAAGTGGCGCCAGACTCGTGGGCGACGGCCTTGGCCAGGAGGGTCTTCCCCGTGCCGGGCGGGCCGTGCAGGAGGATGCCCTTGGGCACCTTGGCGCCGATCTCGCGGAACTTCTGGGGGTCCTTGAGGTAGTCGACCACCTCGCGGAGCTCCTCCTTGGCCTCGTCGGCGCCGGCGATCTCAGCCCAGCCGATCGACGGGGCCGAGTCCGGCTTGATCTGCTCCGGGCGGGTCCGGGGCATGAACCGCATCAGCGCGAACACGCCGATGACCAGCGCCCCCATGAAGACGATCGGGAGCCAGGCCTGAAGGAACGAGGTCACGTCGGGATAGCCCATGAACGTGCTCGGGCCGTGGATGATCGGGGTGATCAGGTGCGTGACGGGGTGCGCGACCTTGGTCGTGTGCCCGCCCCCGCCGCCGATGAAGGTTGCCGCCGGGATCATGAGGCTCTATCGCTCATCGGCACGGCGCCCGCATCACTCAACCTTCTCCAGCCGCGGATTCGGCGAATATCGGCGGCCCACCTTGGCGCACGGCTGTCCGTCGACGCACACGACGTCCGCGGTGAAGTCGTTGTCACCCCGGATCAGCGACGAGCCGACGCCGTAGGCGTCCACCGGAATCCCCTTGGACTCGAACTCGCGGATCCGCTCGGCCGTGAAGCCGCCGCTGGCCACGATCCGCACCTGGGGATAGCCGGCCTCGTCGAGGCCGCTGCGGACCTTCTCGACCAGCCGCGGGTTGACGCCGGTGGGCTTGAAGCCTCCCATCTCGGTCCACAGCGAGTGGTCGACCAGGTCCTCGCTGGTGTCCAGGCGTACGCCCCATAGGGCGGGGCCGAGCGCGTCGGCCACCTCAAGGGCGGTGCGGACGGAGTCGTTCTCGAAGTCGACCAGCACCGTGATGTTCATCTCGGGGTGGTAGCGCTCGGCGAAGATCTTGGCCGCCTTGACCGTGTCGCCCGCGTAGGCCGCGATCAGGCCGTGCGGGACCGTGCCCATCCCGCGCCCGCCCCACCACGAGGCCTGGGCGTCGGTGGAGACGCCGATCGCCCCGGCCACGTGGGCGCTCCAGCCGTCTCCGGTCTGGACGAGCCAGTGATCGTGGCGGGCGGGGAAGTAGAAGATCTGCTTGCCGCGCGCCGCCTCGACGACCTGGAGGACGTTTCGCATGATCAGCGAGCGGCGGGCGAGCGTGCCCAGGTAGACGGTCTCGAGATGGGCGAACAGGCTGTAGTCGCCCTCGATCGTCATCACCGTCTCGCGGGGCGCGATCTGGTCGCCCTCTCTCAGGGCGTGCACCTCGAGCTCGTTCCAGCCCGGGACCCAGGTCCCGTTGTCGTCGCGCCCGGCACACAGCTTGAGGATCGCGAGCGCCTCGTCGATGCCGCCCAGCACCGACTCCCGCTTCTGGAACACCTGCATGGTGACGTGGGGGTGATGCCCCTCGGCCTCGAGCGTCTCCTTCGTGTAGACGAAATACGCGTCGGAGTAGTAGCCGTGCCTGATCCGGTCGACCGGCAGCCGGAAGATCGCGGGGTCGAGCCGCGATTGGGTCTGCGTCGCCATGCGCGAAGTCTAGATAGGGGCTATCAGTGCGGGTGTGTTTGGGAAGAAACTGGCGCTATGCATCAGTTACTTCCCAAGCAGCTCCTGGGCGAGGTCGCTGTAGCAGGTCGCGGCGAACCCCAGATCGCGGACGTCGATGCGCTCGTTGGCGCTGTGCACCAGCGGGGTGGTGTCGAACGCGGTCATGTATCGCTGCGGGAAGAAGCCGTAGGCGACGCAGTCGGGGAACGCCTCGCGGAACCAGCGCGAGTCGCTGAACCCGGGAAGGATCAGCGGCACGGTCTCGGCACCGGAGTCATTGGTCTTGATCCAGCGGTCGATGGCGTCCATCAGGGGGCTGTCGACCGGTGAGGCGTTGCCGGTGACCTGCTCGGTGAACTCGATCTCGTAGGTCTTGTCGGCATCGCCGCCCAGGACGTGGGCGATGCGGCGCCGCACGGCATCCTCCTCCAGCCCCGGCGGCACCCGGCAGTCCACCTTCAGCCACGCCCGCGAGGGAATCACGTTGATCTTGTCCGAGGCGTGGGCCATGGTCGGGGTCAGCGTCACGCCCAGCATCGGCTCGACCAGGGTGAGCAGGCGGGGCTCGGCGGCCCCGATCCGGTGCAGCGCGCCCTCGGGATCGTCGGGGTCCATGCCGAGCCCTCGCAGCAGCGCGGCCGGCGCCTCGGTCAGCTCGAACGACGGCTCAGCCTTCGCGATCAGCTCCAGGACGGGACCGAGCTTGAGCAGAGCGTTGTCGCCGGTCTTGGGCAGCGACGCGTGGCCGGCGATGCCGCGCGCGGTCAGCTTGAAGCGGTAGATCCCCTTCTCGGCGCAGCACACCCCGTAACGGCGCCGGCCCTCGAACTCGAACACGTCGCCGCCGCCCTCGTTGAGCAGCATGTCGCAGCGGACCTTCTCGGGATGGGTGTCGGTGAGCCAGTGCGCACCGACGTCGCCGCCCGTCTCCTCGTCGGAGACGAACACGAGCTTCAGTGAACCCGTCGAGGGTCGCCATCCGCCGCGGGCCAAGGACGCTGCGGCCACGGCCTCGGCGGCCACCTGCGACTTCATGTCGATCGCGCCACGGCCCCAGAGGAACCCGTCGACCACCTCGCCGGACCACGGATCGTGGGTCCACTCGTCCGCATCGGCCAGCACGGTGTCGACGTGGCCGAGGTAGCACAGCGTGGGACCGTCGCCGGGATCGTCCGCGGCCAGGTCTGCCACCAGGTTGGGCCGGTCCTCGTCGGCCGCCAGCAGCTCGGTCCGCAGGCCCGCGTCGCGCAGATAGGAGGCCAGGAACTCGATCGCCGGCCGCTCGTCGCCGGGCGGGTTGACCGTCCTGAAGCGGATCAGCTCGCTCAGGAGGTCGGTGGTCTCGCGCTGGAGATCGCTCATCGCGGGGGTGAGGCTAGTACCACCGGCTCGGACCCGTAGCATCACGGCCGATGACGGGACGCCGAGAGGACCTCGCCCTGGCCCTCGAGCTGGCCGACGTGGCCGACGCGATCACGCTCGAGCGCTACCGCGCCAGCGACCTGGTGGTCGAGACCAAGCCAGACCTGACCCCCGTGACCGAGGCGGACACCGCGGTCGAGCGGACCCTGCGAGAGCGACTGGCCGCGGATCGACCGGGGGACGCGATCGTCGGCGAGGAGTACGGCGCGTCGGAACCGCCCGAGAACGGGCGGCGCTGGATCGTGGACCCGATCGACGCGACCAAGAACTACGTGCGCGGGATCCCGGTGTGGGCGACGCTACTCGCGCTGCAGGAGGGCGACGAGGCCACGGTCGGCGTGGTTTCGGCGCCGGCCCTGCACCGCCGCTGGTGGGCGGCCAAGGACGCCGGCGCGTTCATGAGCGACGGACTGACCGACACGCCGCGCCGGCTGCGCGTCTCGGCGGTGGGCGCGCTCGAGGACGCGCAGCTTTGCACTTCGGGCTTGGACGGCTGGGAGTCGACGGGCGGCATCGACGGACTGCTGTCGCTGGCGCGCAGCTGTTGGCGCACGCGGGGCTTCGGCGACTTCTGGATCTACATGCTGGTGGCCGAGGGGGTGGCGGAGATCGGCTGCGAGGCGGTGGTGTCGCTTTGGGACCTGGCCGCGCCTCAGGTCGTCGTCGAGGAGGCGGGTGGAACGTTCACGGATCTGACCGGCATGCGCACGGCCGAGGGCGGCAGCGCGCTGGCGACCAACGGGCTGTTGCATGAGGCGGCGCTCGCGCTGGTGCGTGGGCCGCTCTAGACCGGGAGCGTCCGGGCCAGGAACTCGCGGGTGATCTCCCAGGCCCGGGCGGCCGGCTCGGGCTGGTGGAACATCGGGGCCTCGTGGTTGTCGAACGCGTGACCCGCGTCCTCCTGGATGTGGCACTCCATGTTCGGATGCGCGTCGGCGAAGTCGCACACCTGGTCGATCTGCTCGCGCGGGATGTACGGGTCCTGTCCGCCGAAGTGGTAGAGGACCGGGCACCGGATGGAGCCGGCGCCGCCGAGCATGCCGGGGATGCCCGAGCCGTAGTAGCAGACGGCGACGTCGGGATCGTCCTCGATGGCAACTCCGAACGCGAGTGTGCCGCCCAGGCAGAAGCCGAGCACCCCCGCCCTGCCCCCGGCCTCGGTTACCTCGGGAAGCTCTCGCAGGGCCTTCAGCGCGTCGATCGAGTCGCGCACGGCCAGTTCGAGGTCGAGCTTCTGGACGACCTCGAAGGCGCGGCCCATCCCTTCCTTGTCGTGGGCCAGCGCGATCCCGGGCTCGATCCGCCAGTACAGGTCCGGCGCGAACGCGACGTAACCGAGGCCGGCCAGCCGCTCGGCCGACTCCTTGATGTACCCGCCGACCCCGAAGATCTCCTGGAGCACGACGATGCCCGGACCCGTCCCCGCCTCGGGTAGCACGACGTGCGCGTCCAGCTCACCGTCGGCGGTGCGAACTCGCTCGACTCTCGCGGTCGATGCCACCGGCGGGAGCCTATCCGGGCGACGAGGCGACCGGCAGCTCCATGCGGTAGTGCGGCCCGATGTCCGGCGGGTAGAACTCGTCCGAGGCGACGACGAAACCGCGGCGCTCGTACAGGGCCAGGGCCGTCGTGCGGGCGTTGCACCACAGGCGCGTGGCGCCGTGAGTGATTGCGTGCTCGACGAGCGCCGCGAGGATCGCGGAGCCCGCGCCCCGCCCCCGCGCGTGCGGTGCGGTGGCCATCCCGCGCACCCGCCAGTCGCCGGGCTCGCCGTCGGGCCCGACCAGCCCGACCGCGACGAGCTCGGCGGCCTCGAAGGCGCCAAAGGCCACCGCGCCGGCGGGCTCGTCTCCGGCCAGCTGCTCGACCGCCTGATGGGGCCGGAGGACCCGCTGGCGCAGGGGCCTCGTGTCCGCCAGGGGGACCGATCGCACCTCGAACTCCGTCATGCCCACAGCGTAGGCGGGGGCGGGTCCGTCCGTGTCTCCCGGAACGGGACGGGTAACGTGACCCTCAGAGCGTCCGATGCGCGGCGAACTTCACCCGACTCGGGACCGTGATCGGCCCGACCCACCAGCCGGTCCGCCGGTCGATTTCGAACCTGATGCGGCCCCGTCGGACCCGCCGATAACCGACAGCCATCCGGTCGGCCCGACCGGCCCGCTCACCCGGCGCAACATGGTGTTCGCCGTGCTGTTCATCCTGGCCGCGATCGTCGGGCTGTACTTCCTGGTCCCCAAGCTCACCGGCCTGAACCAGACCTGGGGCCAGATCGAGCACGGCAACCCGTGGTGGCTGGCCATCGGGGCCGGGCTCGAGATTTTGTCGGTGATGAGCTATGCCGTGCTGTTCCGGACGGTGTTCGCGCGCGGCTTCCCCCGGCTGAGCTGGCGGGCCAGCATCGAGATTCCGCTGGCCGGGATCGCGGCCATCCGGCTGCTGGCGGCGGCCGGCGCCGGCGGCGTCGCGGTCACGGTGTGGGCGCTCCGGCGCGCCGGTATGACGCCCCGGGTGATCGCCTGCCGGATCGCGGCCAACTACTCCGTTCAGTATTCGCTGTACCTGCTGGCGCTGGTCGTGTGCGGGCTGGGACTGTGGACGGGCGTGTTCGCGGGGCAGGGGCCGGTGGAGCTCACCCTCCTACCCGCCGTCTTCGCCGCCGTTGCGCTGGCCCTCGGCTGGGCCATGGGGCTGGTGCCGGGCGATTTCGAGCGCCGCCTGGGGAATCTGGCCCAGCGCTCGGGTCGAGTCGGCCGACTGGCGGCGCGCTTCGGCACGCTCCCGGCGACGCTCGGGTCGGGCGTCCGCACGGCGATCGGACTGGTCCGGGAGCGGCGGCTGGGGCTGCTCGGGGCGGTGGGCTACTGGGGCTTCGACATCGCCGTGCTCGGCGTGTCGTTCCGCGCCTTCGGAGGCGTGGTGCCGGTCGCCGTGCTGATCATGGGCTACTTCCTCGGCACGCTGGGGAGCCTGCTGCCGCTGCCGGGGGGCATCGGCGGGGTGGAGGGCGGGATGATCGGCGCGTTCGCGGCGTTCGGGGTACCCGCCGGCCGCGCGGTGATCGCGGTGCTGGCCTACCGCGCGATCTCGTTCTGGCTGCCCACGCTGCCCGGGATCGCGGGGTACGTGACACTGCGCTCAACCGTCCGGAGCTGGCGCGGCGCCGACACCGAGCAGCACGCGGCGATCAGAGAGGGCTGACGCCGGGTGGGCGCGAACCGGGGCGACCGGGGCACGGGTCCCGACGAGCTGGGTCCGTTCGGGCGCGCCACGCGCGGCGTGCTCCTCGGCGTGTACCGGAGCAGCCGCTGGTCCGGCCGCAGGGTGCGCGGCGGGGTGGTCAAACGCGTCGGCGGCCCGGCTCGCGCGCGGGTTATCACCTTGTTCGGGGCCGTGCTCGCGCTGAACGGCGCCGATACCTCGACGGTCGGGGCGGTGGCGCCGCAGCTAGAGCACTCTCTGCACATCGGCAACGCCGACATCGGACTGCTCGTGTCGGTGTCGCTGCTGGTCGGGGCAGTGTTCACGATTCCCGTCGGCTTGCTGGTCGACCGCTTCCAGCGCGTGCCGATGCTCGCCGCGAGCGTCGTGCTGTGGAGCGTCGCCTCGCTGGCCAGCGCGTTTGCCGGCAGCTACGACACCCTGCTCCTCACCCGCCTCCTGCTCGGTGCGGTGGCGGCCACGGCCGGACCGGCCATCGCCTCGCTGACCGGCGACTACTTCCCGGCCCGCGAGCGCGGCCACATCTACGCCTACATCCTGGGCGGCGAGATCGCGGGGAGCGCCGTCGGGTTCATCGTCTCGAGCAGCGTGGCCAGCCTGATCGACTGGCGGGCGGCGTTCGTCCTGCTCTCCATCCCGGGCTTCTTCCTGGCCCGCGAGCTGTGGCGCACGGTGCCCGAGCCGCTGCGCGGCGGGCAATCCCGGCTGGAGCCGGGCGCAACCGACCTCCACCAGTCACGGGCCGAGGCGGCCTCACAGGCCGAATGGGAGTGGGAGCAGGCCGGCCCCGACCCGGCGGCCGACGACGATCTGGCCCACCAGGCCACCCAGCGGCGCGGCGTGCAGCCGAACGCCGAGCGCGTGCTGACCGAGGATCCGCGGCAGATCCCGCTCGGCAAAGCCGTCCGATACATCATGTCGGTCCCGACCAACGTGCATCTGATCATCTCTTCGTCGCTCGGCTACTTCTACTTCTCGGGGTTGTCGACGTTCGCGCTGTTGTTCGTGCGCGGCCACTATCACGTGGGTCAGGCCGAGGCCTCGTTGGTGCTGGCGCTGCTGGTCGGGGGCGCGATCGTCGGGACGCTGATCAGCGGGCGCGCCACCGATGCGATGGTGCGCCGCGGCTTCCTCGAGGCGCGCGTGTGGGTGCCGGCGCTGTGTTACCTGGCCGCCACCGCGCTGCTGATCCCGGGGGTGCTCAGCGATCATCTCACGCCGGCGGTGTGGTTCGACGTGGCCGGCGCGTCGCTGCTGTCGGCGGCCAACCCGCCGCTCGACGCGGCGCGGCTCGACATCATGCCGGCTGGGCTGTGGGGCCGAGCGGAGAGCGTGCGAACGTTCCTGCGCTCGCTGGCCCAGGCCCTGGCGCCGCTGTTGTTCGGCGGGTTGGCCGACCTGATCGCGGGCATCGCCCCGGCGCAGGCGCCGATCGGCACGCACCCCGGCGGCGTGTCGCCGAGCGCGGCCCGCGGCCTCGAGTTCTCCTTCCTGATCCTGCTCGCCACGCTCGGGGCGGCGGGCCTGTTCCTCATCCGCGCGCGGTTCACCTACGCCGAGGACGTGGCCACGGCCGCGGCGTCGCGCCAGGGCAGCCAGGACTGAGCGTGGTTAGCCGCCCAGGCCGCCGAACATCGCGAACGAGCCGCGGCCCGGGTCGTCGTCCCAGGCCGCCCGCTGGCTGACCTCGGCGGTGACGGTTGCGCCGGGCGGCGCCTCGGCGCGCAGGCGCTCGGCCAGCGCATTCGCGGCGTCTTCGTCGCTCGCGCCGACCAGCAGGTACTTCCAGCGGCGGACGATCGGCAGGCCCTCGGCGTGGAGCCGATCCGCGAGCTCGACCGTGTCGCGGTGCGAGGAGCAGTGCACCTTGACCTCGTACTCGGCGTAGCCGCGCTTCGACGTGTCCTCGCGCTCCTTGGCCACGCGCTCCGCATGCTCGGCGGCGTGCTCGGCCTCGGTGGTGGGCAGGGGCGCGTCTGCGTCCTCCCACTCCTCGGCGGTCGGATGCCAGCGCTCGAGCTCGAGCTCGATGCCCCAGCCACGCTCGGTCGCCATCGTTCGAATCGCGTCGGCGGCGAGCTCGGCCTGCGCGCGCTCGCCGGCGTAGACGAACACTTCCGGGCCGTCGCCGGACACGATCAGCTGATCGCCGAAGGCGGTGGTGACGTCCTCGCTCAGCCGCTCGGCTTCCAGTCGCTCGGTCAGCGCGCGCGCCGCGCCCTCGTCAACCAGGCCCACCCGGAGTCGCCAATCGTCGCTCATCGCGTTAGGAGGTTATTTGATGGGTGAATTGGCGGCCTTCCGCGGGTATTCGGAGTCACATCCAGGTTCCCCCGAATCAAGGATCCTTTCAATGATCATTGCTATCAATCTCGCCCTCCTGCCGGTCGCATTCGTGGCTGTCATGGTGGCTCGCGAGCTGCGTCCGTGGTGGCGCCAGCTGCGGCAGATTCGCGCGCTCCCCGAGCTGATCCGGAGGGAGCCGACGATATGACCCCGTTTCCCCAGAACGTCGCCGGAGCGGTTGAGGCCTACGCCGCCTACCTGAATGCGCCGCGCGGGGTCCTCGACCGCGAGGAGCAATTGCTCTTCGATGAGGACATGGCCCGGGCGCGGGCGGCGATGGAGCGGGCCTGGCTCGAGTCGATGCCGATCCGGGAGGTCGCACCGCCGGAGCCGATCGCGCCGGCGCGTCGCTGGGTGCGCATCCTCCTCGCCCTCGCCGGGTTCAGGCGCGTCGCGAGACGCGCGCAGCAGGCGCGAGCCTGAGCATGAGCGCGCGGCGCCTCGCGGCGGGTCTGGCGCTTGTCGTGTCGATCGTGCTGGCGTCGTCGTCCGGTGCGCAGGCGTTCAAGCTGCGCGTGACCGGGCCGGCGAGCGCGCCGCGCATGGTGTTCGACAAGAAGATGCGCGTGGCGTCCGTCTGCCTTCCGGTGACCAATCCGGCCGGAGGCCAGAGTCAGCTCTACGGGCAACGCTTCAGCGACGGTCCGCCGACGTCGTCCAGGCCCGCCATCGTGCTCGTGCACGGAATCGCCTCCTCGACCGAGAACTGGGACTTCTCGCCCACCTGGTCGGTGGCCCGGGCGCTGGCCAGCGCCGGCTACCTGGTGTTCTCCTATGACCGGCTGGGCTACGCCAAGAGCAGCTGGTACTCGCAGCCGGGCGGCGGCTACACGCTCACCACGCAGGCGCACCGCGCGATGCTCCATGACGTGGTCGGCGACGTGAAGACCGGCCGCTACGGGGTCACGAGGACCGGTGGGTGCCCGGGAACCACCAAGCCGGGCGGCACGCACAACCGCAAGGTCGTGATCATCGGGCACAGTGCCGGCGGCTGGATCGTGGCCGGCTACCCCGGCGAATACCACGACGTCGCGGCGATGATCCAGACCGACATCTCGGGCTCGGCCGGCGGCCAGCCCGACGCACCGATCGGCAACTCCTCGGGCGGCGGCTTCACCCCCGACCCGGCGCATCCGGACTACTTCCAGTTCTTCCAGACCACCCAGGACTGCTTGGACTTCAACACCTATACGCCGGGCGTCGTGCACTACGTCGCCAACGTCGCGTGCGCGCCCCCGTTCCTCGACTCGCCGTTCGGCGAGATCACCGGTGTCGGCGCCATGTACGTCCAGAACGACGCCTACATCTCGATGATCGGGCCCTCGATCCCGGTGCTGCTCACCTCCGGCGCGGAAGACACGACCGACCCGCCGTCCGCCGCGAACGCCGACTACGCGTATTACAGGGCGCACTGCGGCTGCGACGTCACCCGGCTCCTGCTGCCCAACACCGCGCACCTGTTCATGGTCCACCGGTCGCTGGCCTCGTGGGTCGACCACGTCGTCAGCTGGTTGACCGCCCACCGTCTCGGGACCCCGCGCACGCGGCCGCGGCGCCCGCGCGCGTAGGCGTCGCATACTTGTGGCATGGATCGCCTGTTCGGCGAGGAGCCGCCGCCTGGCACCGAGCGCGCCGCGACGCTGCCCGACGCGCCGCTGGCCACGCGGCTGCGGCCGCGGACGCTCGAGGAATTCGTCGGGCAGGACCGTCTGCTGGCGCCTGGATCTTCCCTGCGGCGCGCCCTCGAGGAGGGTCATCCGCACTCGATGATCCTGCACGGGCCGCCCGGGAGCGGCAAGACCACGCTGGCGCGGCTGGTGGCCGAGGCTTCAGACGCGGCGTTCGAGGAGGAGAGTGCGGTACAGGCGGGTCGGGCCGAGGTGCGGGGAGTGATCGAGCGGGCGCGCCAGCGGCTGGCCGCCGGAGGCAGGCGCACGATCTTCTTCCTGGACGAGATCCACCGCTTCAACAAGGCCCAACAGGATGCGCTGCTGCCGGCGGTGGAGGAGGGCCTGGTCACGCTGATCGGGGCGACGACCGAGAATCCGTACTTCGAGGTCAACTCGGCCCTGCTCTCGCGGACTCGCGTGTACGAGCTCGAGTCGCTCACGCCGGCGCAGGTGCGCATGCTGCTCGAGCGGGCGCTGGCGCGTGGGGAGTGCGGCCCGGCCGACCGGGTCGATCCGGCCGCGCTCGAGTTCCTCGCCGAGCGCTCCGGGGGCGACGCCCGGACCGCCCTGAACGCCCTGGAGCTCGCGTGCCAGACGGCGGGGCCGGACGGTGTGGTGGGTTTGCCGCAGGCCGAGGATGCCCTGCAGCGCCGCGCCCTGCTCTACGACCGGCAGGCCGACCGTCACTACGACACGATCTCGGCCTGGATCAAGGCGACGCGCGGCTCCGATCCCGACGCGTCGCTGTACTACCTCGCGGTGATGCTCGAGGGCGGCGAGGACCCGCGCTTCATCGTCCGGCGGATGGTCGTGCTGGCCTCGGAGGACATCGGCAACGCCGATCCGCAGGCGCTCGTGATAGCCACCGCCGCAGCCGCCGCGGTCGAGCACGTGGGACTGCCCGAGTGCCAGTTCGCGCTGGCCCAGGCCGCGATCTACCTGTCATTGGCGCCCAAGTCGGACGCCGCCAAGCGCGCGCTGGGCGTCTCGCGGGGGTATATCCGCGAGCACGGCGCCCAGGCCCCGCCCCCGCACCTGCGCTCCTCGACGCGCAGCGACGGGGGCTATGACAACCCGCATCGCCGGCCGGGCCACTTCTCTCCGCAGGAGCTGATGCCGGACTCGGCCATCGGCGAGGTCTTCTATGAGCCCGACGAGGCCGAGGCGCTGCTGCGGGCGCGGCTCGAGGAGATTCGCCGCGCCCGCGGCCGCGCTACTTGACGATCGTGAAGGTCAGCCGATGGGAGCTCGAGGCGCCGGTCGTGATGGTCACGGTGTACGTCCCCGGCTTCAGCTTGGTGTGGCGGTTGATGAGTCCGTTGAAGGCGCGCCGGTTTCTGCCGGAGTGACCCGCGACGGTGAGCCTTCCGAGGATGCGCTCGTGGTTGGGTTGGGTGAACGTGAAGACCACTCGGGCCGTCTCGTTCAGATTGAACGAGAACGTGGTGCCGCCGTGCTTACCCTCGCGCCATCTGCGGTGTGACTGGCTGAACTTCGTGACGTGCGCGGCGGCCGCGCGCGGCGTGCCGAGGCTCGGCGCGGCCGGGGCGCCAACTGTGATCGTGACGGTGGCCGGTGCGCTGGCGTTGGTGCCGTCGGTGGCATCGAACGTGAAGCTGTCGGTTCCGGTGTAGCCGTTGGCCGGGGTGTAGGTGACCGTCGATCCGACCGCACCGAGGCTTCCGTGCGCGGGCCCGGAGACGATCGACCTCGTCAGCGGATCGCCGTCGGCGTCGGTGCACGACAGGGTGACGGTCACGGGGGTCTGGTAGGCGGTGGAGGCCGTCGTGCTCTGGCACGCGGGACCGGGCTCCCGTTCGAACGCGGTCAGAGACTGGCCGGCGAACGACGCGACGTACACCGATGTACCGTCCGGACTGACCGCCGGCGTGTAGCTGCTCCCGAGCGCGTTTGCAGTGGCGCACGCGCCCGCGGTGCCGTTCGAGGCGCCGTCGGCTGTGATGCATCCCGCGGCTCCTGGGAGCTGGGTCGCGTCGCCGGTGGCGGAATCCAGCGAGAACACCGCGATGCCGCCTTCGGGACCTCTTCCCCCGTTGGTGTCCTCGGTGACGTACAGCGTGTGCCCGTCCCGGGACACCGCGCTCCCGTATGGATTCTCGAGCGCGCGCCCGAGGGCACACGTGGGGCTGCCGGTGTCATCCTCGCCGCTAAGGGTGATGCACCCCGCGGTTCCCGGCGGCTGCGTGAGGCTGCCGTCGGGATTGACGTGGAAGATCGAGATACCGTTGTCGTAGTAGGCCGTGACGTAGAGGGTGCGACCGTCGGGACTGAGGTCGAGCGCGTAGGCGCCGTTCAGCACCCTGCCGGTGGCGCACGAGCCTGGGTTCTCAGCGGCGTCGCTGATGCAACCGGCTGCGCCGGTCGGCTGCGTCAGCATGCCGGTCGCCGGGTCGCGGTCGAGGATCGAGATCCCGTTGCTGAACCCGGCCGTGTAGGCGTGCATGCCGTCGGGCGAGATCACGACCGACTGGGCGTTGCCGAGGTTGCGGGCGGCGGTGCACCCCGTGGGCGGCGTGGAGGCTGCGGAGAGGCACTGCACCTCGGTCAGTTCGCCCGTGGCGCCGTTGCGAGCGAAGGTCTGAACGGTGTAGTGCGCGTAGTCGTTGACGTACAGGAACCGGTCATCCGGGCTGATCGAGATGCCGCTCGGATCACCCAGCGTGCTCTGCGTCCGGCACATGCCGGGTCCCTCCTGGCTCGAGCCGTCGGAGCTGATGCAGCCGTCCGTCCCCGAGGGCTGCGTGAGCACGCCCGTGGCCGGGTCGCGCTTGAAGATCACGATTGAGCCGGCCGGTGAGCCACCGCCCGCGACCTCGTTGACCAGGTATGCCCATCGACCGTCGGAGGTGATCGCGAAGTCGCGCCCGTCGCCGGTTCCGAATCCGTTCACCTGCGTGCAGGTCCCTGCCCCGGCCTGGCCCGACCCGTCCGCGGTCAGGCACCCTTCGGGGCCGGGCAGCTGGGTCAGCTGACCGGTCCCTGGATCGCGCGAGAACACGCTCAGGCCTGGCCCCCTGTTTCCGTCAATGTTGCTCGTCGCGTAGACATAGCGGCCGTCGGGGCTGACCACGGCGCCCTCGGCGCTGGAAATCCCGTTGCCGACCTGGCACGCGGCGGATGCAGTCGACCCGAAGCAGCCGGCAGGCCCGGAGAGCTGCGTGAGGCCGCCGACGGGCGGCGGTGCCGCGCTCGCGACCGCCGGGAGCAGCAGCAGGCCGGCAACCGCGACCAACAGCATCCGCCTCAGTGCGTGTGAAACCAAATCGCCCATTGCCACCACATCCCTTTGCTCGCTTGTGTCGTCTTGCGGGCAGCAGTGTCGGGCAGGCGCTCGCCCAGCACATCGGGCAAACGACCATTTATTGACGGCGGGTGTTTAGGGCTGTTTAGCGCTGACGATACGGACCGGCGCGATACCCTCGTAGAGGATGCCCGCCCAGGCCTACCGCGGTAAGGAGTGCGTCTGCCAGCTGCGTCGCGGCATCTGCGACCAGAGCTGCGTGCAGGGCATGCTCGAGACGCCGTTCTACATCGCCTGCCTGCGCTTGACCGGCCGGCGGTGCGTGGTTGTGGGCGGCGGCGCGGTCGGGCTGGAGAAGGTCGAGGGGCTCCTGGCCTGCGACGCCGACGTGACGCTGATCGCCCCCGAGGCGCACCCGGAATTGACTCAGCTCGCGCTCGAGGGTTCGATCCGCTGGGAGCAGCGCGAATATGCGGGCGCCGGGGACCTCGAGGGCGCCCTGATCGCTATCGCCGCCACCGACGACACCGACCTGAACGTCCAGGTGTTCGAGGACGCCGAGACGAGGGCCATGCTGGTCAACGTGGTCGACGTGCCGCCGCTGTGCAACTTCATCCTGCCGGCGATCGTGCGTACCGGCCCCCTCGCCGTGGCCATCTCGACCGCGGGCGCCTCGCCGGCGCTGGCCAAGCGGATGAAGCGTGAGATCGCCGAGTTGTTCGGCGAGCCGTACGCGAACCTGGCCATCCTGCTCAACGACGCGCGCGGCTGGGCCAAGGGCACGCTCCCCACCTACCAGGACCGCAAGGAGTTCTTCGAGTCGATCGTCAACGGCGAGCCCGACCCGATCGAGCTGCTGCGGGCCGGCGAGATCGACGCCGTGCGGGGGCTGATCGTCGACGCCCAGCGCGCCGCTGCGATCCTATGAGCCTCGAGCTCACGCATCTGGACTCAGCCGGGCGGGCGCGGATGGTCGACGTGGGCGAGAAGCCGGCGACCGAGCGCCGCGCGGTGGCGCGGGCGGTCGTGCGCGTATCCCGCGAGACGGCCGACAAGGTGCTGGCCGGCGACGCGCCCAAGGGCGACGTACTCGGCGTGGCCCGGATCGCCGGCATCCAGGCGGCCAAGCGGACCTCGGAGCTGATCCCGCTGTGCCACCCGCTCGCGCTGACGTTCGTCGGGGTCGAAGCGACAGTCTCCGAAGGCCAGATCGTTCTCACCGCCGAGGCGCGCACGACCGGCCCCACGGGCGTCGAGATGGAGGCGATGACCGCGGCCAGCGTGGCCGCGCTGACCGTCTACGACATGGTCAAGGGGATCGAACGCGGCGCCGAGATCGCCGAGGTCGTGCTGCTCGAGAAGTCAGGCGGCCGCTCGGGTCGCTGGACCCGAGCGGCACAGGCCTGACCCGACCGACTACGCCCGACCGGGGTGGCGGCGGCGATGTCCGCGGCCGCCGAGCGGCTTGAGGGCTCCGGCGCTCCCCGGCTTGGGGAGCCGCGCGCGCGAGGACGCGGGCATGGCCAGCGGGGAGGTCGCTTGCGTCCCCGTCCCGGTCCCGAGGTCGAGCACGGTCACCGAGTTCGGCGCGAACGTGTAGGTGAACTGGCTGCCGAGCCCTGACAGCGCGTGTCGTCTCGGGGCGACGGCGCGCGGGTTGGCCAGCGAGTTCATCGCGGTGGGATCGCCAGTCAGGACGGTGGCCACGCCGTGGCTCGCGCCGCCGCCGGATAGCGAGATCTCGGTGCGGGCCGCGGTCGCTCCGTCGTTGACGACGTCGAGGTAGGTGTGGCCGGCCGACCGGCTGCTCACGACGAACAGCGTGCCGGTCCCGGCGACGAGCTGGGAGCCGATCACGCGGGTGCCGTGACCGGCGGACAGCATCTTCTGGGCCCAGTACGAGGGCGAGCCGTAGCTGTGCAGGGCGTCATAGCCGATCAGGTTGGTCGGCCAACTCGGCGCGTTGACGTTGACCAGCAGCGGCGCATACGACGCGCCGATGACGAGGTCCGCGTTGCGCTCGAGGCCGGTCAGGAAGGCCGCTTCGCCCACAGCTCCGGCCAGGGTCCCGGTCGGGACGCCCTGGGTCGTGGCGTACTCGCCGACCAGCACCTTCGGTCCGCTTCGGCTGACGCCGTCGAACATGTGGGCGTTCTCGGCGAAGTAGTCGGGGTCGTTGTTGTAGAAGTGCTCGTCGATGACGTCCATCGGCCGGCTCGTCACCGTGGTGGTGGCGATGAGCTGCAGCTGCGGGTACGCCGCCTTGATCGCGTCGTAGAACATCGGGTAGCGGTAGGCGTTGTAGCTGCCGCTAGTGTCGAAGAAGTCCTCGTTGCCGATCTCGACCATCTTCAGGTCAAACGGCGCCGGGTGACCGTCGGCGGCGCGCATGGCGCCGTACGGTGTGCTGGTCGGGCCGATCGCGTACTGGATCTCGTTCAGCGCCGACTGCACGTAGGGAGCGAGCTGACTCTGAGGGACCACGGTCCCGTTCAGCGTGTAGCCCGCCCACACCGCGAGCACCGGCTGGGCGTGGAGCTCCTCGGCGAGCTCGAGGTACTCGAGCAGGCCCATTCCGTCCTGGGACCAGTAGCCCCAGGCGCTGTCGAAGTGGCCGGGGCGGTCCTGCACCGGGCCGATCGTCGTGCTCCAGTCAAAGCGCGTATCGATCGTCTCGCCCTCGAGGTAGTTGCCGCCGGGCACCCGGATGTACCCGGGGTTCAGCGCCGCGAGCTTCTTCATCAGGTCGACGCGGAAGCCGTTGGCCAGGTTGTCGTAGGTGGGCGGGAACAGCGACAGGAAGGTCAGCCAGAACGTCTGGCCGGCGGCCGCCGGGTCCGACGCCGAGACCACGAGGCGATTGGTGAGCGTGGCCGGGATGCCCGCGGGCGTCCGCAGCGTCGTCGTGTACTGCTTCCAGGTCGTGCTGAGCGGTCCGATCTGGGTCGTCGCCCACACGTGACCCGAGGTGCTCTCGAGGTCGACGTTCAACGGAGTGTTCGTCGCGCTCGCGCTCCTGGCGAACAGCGAGACGCGATAGGTCGTGGCCGCACGCACCGGGATCCCCCAGTAGCCGGCGTTGGCCACGCCTGCGCGCCCGCCGGCGGGCAGCTTGGTGATCTGGATCTTCAGGCTGACCGGGTTGGAGGAGTTCAGGGGCTGACTGCCGTCGAGCCCGATCGCATCCTGTGCGCCCCCGTCGGCGATCGCCGAGTAGCCCACGGGCTGACTCGAGTCCTCCTTGAGGTCACGGTTGCGGACCAGCTCGGCGTACAGGCCGCCGTCGCCCGAGTGGTTGATCTCTTCGAGGAACTCGCCGAACTGGGTCGAGTTGATGGCCGGGCCGGGTTGGGAGGCGTCGAGAACGAGCCGGCCGGGGCCGGCCAGCGCGCCGATCTGTCCGGAGGTAAGGACGCCGGAATAGGTGCGCACGTCATCGATCAGCCCCGAGACGAAATCGACGTGGTTTCCGCCGTAGAGCGAGCGGCCGACGGCCAACGAGCCGCCGGCGCTCCAGTTGGGCACGAACGATTGCGTCTGCTGGAGCGTCCCGTTGACGTAGAGCGAGATCGTCTGCGCCTGGGCGTCGTAGACGCCGGTCAGGTGGTACCAGACCCCCGGCTGCGGGATGATCGAATCCGCCGAGGCGATGATGCCGAGCCCCTGGGTGGAGTCGTAGGCGATCCGGGTGAAGGCGAAGCGGTGGGTGTCGCCGCGCAGCTGCAGGTAGAAGCCGCTCACCTGATTGCCGTCCTGGCTGACGAACGTCTGATAGCCGTTGGTGTTCGCCAGGTTCACCCACGCCGACACGCTGAAGCTCTGCGTCGTGTCGATGACGGGCCCGGCGCTCTGCGCGTACTGCCCGGCGCCCGAGAGTGACAGCGAGTGTGGACCGATGAGGCCGGGTCCCCATCCCGCGCCGCCCGTCAGCGTGAGCGGATGGCCGCCGCCCGAGCTGTCGGCCGCGGTCGTGCCGCTGCCCTCGTCGAACGTCCAATGGCCGCTCAGGGCTGCCGGCTGACCGGCCGCGGCCATCTGTGCCGGCCGGGCGGCCGCCACGCTGCACCAGAGCAGCATCGTCGCTCCCGCCAACCAGGCCGCCGCGACCACTGCGGCAGCAGCACGAGTCATCAGCCGCCTGGCGGCCGGCACGCGGATCTGCATTCGGCTCTCCTCCGTCTCGGAGCTTGCGCCCGCTCCCCTGGGGCAGGCGTTTGTTAGCGCTCACATTGATTACCCGCACGCGAGACGGCAAACCTAAATTTGTCGCTGGACCGCCCGCTAGAAGCGAAGCGCCTCGGACAGCGCGTCGAGAGCGCCGGCCTCGGCGGCCATGTCCGAGTGGAACGGCGGGGCGATCGCGGTGAGGCCACCGTCGACCACCAGCGTCGTCCCGGTCACGTACTCGGCCTGCGGCGAGAGGAGGAACAGCACGCACTCGGCCACCTCGGCGGCGCTGCCCATGCGGCGCTTGGGGATCTTCGGCAGCACCGTGTCGAGCGAGGGGACGCGGCCGGTGGCATAGAAGTAGCTCGAGGAGTCGGTTTCGATGATCCCGCCGTTGACCGCGTTGACGTTGACGCCGTGCGGGGCGAGCTCGACCGCCATGTACCGGGCCCACGTCTCGAGCGCGGCCTTGGCCGAGCCCAGGTTGGCGTAGGTGGGGAACGAGCGGATGCTGCCGTAGCTGGACAGCACCACGACCCGACCGCCGTCGCGCATCAGGCGGACCGCGCGCTGGGTGCCGACCACGAACGCCCGCACGTTCAGGTTGAACGTCCGCTCCAGGTGGTGCGGCTTCAGATCCATGAAGTGGTGGAAGTTCGAGGCCGACGCGTTGGAGACGAAGAAGTCGACCCGGCCGAAGCGCTCCTGCACCTGGTCGAACATCGCCTCGATCTCCTCGACGCTCTCGAGGTCGGCCCGGATGGCCAGCCCGGTGGAGCCGAGGCGCTCGATCTCGGCCACGACCTCGCGGGCCAGCTGCTCGTTCTGCTTGTAGTTCACGACCGGGATGGCTCCCCGGGCGGCCAGGCGCAGGGCCAGCGCCTTGCCGATGCCGCGGGAGGCGCCGGTGATCACGGCGACCTTGCCTTCGAAGCCGTGGCGGGGGTCAGGGAGAAGGGGGTCGCTCATCGCCTCAGCAAATCCCTCGCGATCGTGGTCTTCTGGATCTCGGCCGTCCCCTCCTCGAAGCGCTGGGCGCGGGCGTCGCGGTAAACGCGCTCGATCGGGCTGGTTTCCCAGTATCCGATTCCCCCGTGGACCTGGAGCGCGCCGTCGGTCACGCGCTGGAGCATCTCCGAGGCGAACAGCTTGGCCATGGCCGCCTCCATCGGTGCGTGCCCGGTCTGCTCCCAGGTCGACGCGGCATGCCTGACCAGGCGCCGCGCGGCCTCGAGGTCGGTGGCCATCTCGGCCAGCTTGAACGCGATCGCCTGACGCTCGGCGATCCGCTTGCCGAACGTCTCGCGGCGCTGGGCGTAGTCGAGAGCCAGGTCGAGGGCACGTTGGGCCAGGCCCACGCAGGTGGTGGCCAGCGAGATGCGGCTCGGGCCGAGGAAGCCGCTGAGCGCGATCTCGACCCCCTGGCCCTCCTCGCCGAAGCGGTCGGCCACCGGCACCGGCGCGCGGTCGAACACGATGTGGCCGTGGTCGGTGCCGCGCACGCCCATCGTCTCGGCCATCTCGCGCGCGTCGACCCCCTCGCCGTGGGTGGGCACCATCAGCGCCACCGTCCCGTCGGTCCCGCGGCTGCCCTCCACGCGCGCGAAGGTCATCAGGTAGTCGGCGATCGTCCCGAACGTGATCAGGTGCTTCTCTCCCGTCAGGTAGTAGGTGTCGCCCTCGCGGACCACGGAGCAGCGGATGTCGGCGCCGCTCCCCGCGCCGGGTTCGGTCAGCGTGAAGGCGACCTTGATCTCCCCGGCCACGACCGGCTTTA
Source organism: uncultured Solirubrobacterales bacterium (assembly GCA_963834625.1). Classification (GTDB taxonomy): domain Bacteria; phylum Actinomycetota; class Thermoleophilia; order Solirubrobacterales; family Solirubrobacteraceae; genus Palsa-465. The sequence goes on from CAWICM010000006.1 coordinate 311,858, forward strand.
TGAACCGCTCGCGCTGGTCGTCGTTGGCGTGGGAGTCCATCGGGCGCCAGATGCCGTTGGCCACGTGCACGATCATCCGCAGCGAGGCGTGCGACATCGAGAACAGCTCGAGCAACTCGAGGTAGCGCGTGAACGCGATCCCGGCACCCCCGTACTCGACCGGCGCGGCGAGCTTCAGATAGCCCCGGTCGCGCAGCTCGTCCCACAGCTCGAGCGGCGCCTTGTGCTCGCGCTCGATCAGCTCGGCCCAGCGCTCGCCCTCGTTTTCGACGTAGGCGCGGACCTCGGCCTGCAAGACATCTGGTGTGGTCGTGGTGGTGGTCATGTGGTCACGAGCTCGCGCGCCTGGGCGCGCAGCAGATACTTCTGGATCTTCCCGGACGGCGTGCGCGGAAGCGAGTCGACCAACTCGAGGCGCTCCGGCCAGTAGGGCTTGGCCACGCGGCAGCCGTCGAGGTATTCGATCATCGACTCGAAGTCGAATTCGGCGCCGGCGCCATCGAGCACGATGTAAGCGCACGCGCGCTCGCCCAGCCGCTCGTCCGGCATGGCCACGATCGCCACCTCGCGCACGGCCGGATGGGCGTGCAGCAGCTGCTCGATCTCGGCCACGGGGACCTTCTCGCCGCCGCGGTTGATCACGTCCTTGACCCGCCCGGTGATGCGCACGTAGCCCGCCCCGTCGATCCGGGCCAGGTCGCCCGTCCGGTACCAGCCGTCGGGGGTGACCGCCTCGGCGGTGAGCTCGGGGCGGTTCAGGTAGCCCTGGAACAGGCAGTCGGTGCGGACCTCGAAGTTGCCCTCCTCGTCGGGGGTCAGCGGTGCGCCCTCGTCGTCCACCACGCGCAGGGTCACGCCATCGAGCGCCCGCCCGTCGGTGCCCCAGGCCCGCTCGGGCGGATCGCCGGGCGCGAACGCGCAGCCCAGGCAGCTCTCGGTCGTGCCCCACGCCCCGCCCACCTCGGCGCCCAGGACCTCGCGCGCGCGGCGGGCCAGCTCGCGGGGGATGGCGGCGCCGGTCGCGACGAAGCTACGCAGCCGCTCGGGCCTCTGACCGCGCTCCTCGGCCACCCGCGTGAGGTCGGCCAGGAACGGCGTGGCCGCCTGCACGAACGTCACGCCGAAGCGGCGCATGGCGTCGAGGCCGATCTCCGCGTCCCAGGTCTCCTGGATGATCTGGGGGACGCCGAGGCGCAGCGCGATCCACATTCCGTACAGGAAGCCGGTCTGGTGGGCCAGCGGCGACGGCACGTAGATGACGTCGTCGGCGCCCAGCCCGAAGTGGGCGATGTGGTGATCGGCGGCGCGCATCAGCACGTCGTGGCGGTGCAAGGCGCCCTTGGGCTCGCCCGAGGTGCCCGAGGTGAACAGCAGCTGTGCGATCTCGTGGGGGTGCGGCGCGGGCCCGGCGGGCGCGCGCGCGCCGTCGAGCATGCGCCGATGGCCGTCCGGCAGCACGACGACGTGCTCGAGGCCGGGGAGCGCGGCTCGCAGCCCCTCGGCCATCGCGCCGTGGTCGTGGCCGCGGAAGCGGTCGGGCACGAACAGCACCCGGGCGCCGCTCTCGCCCAGCATGAACGACAGCTCGCGCTCGCGGAAGATCGGCATCAGCGGCTGGCACGTGGCGCCGGCGCGCAGCGCCCCCAGCGCGATGGTCACGAACTCCAGGCGGTTGGGCAGCTGAAAGGCGACGTTCTCGCCCTCGGTCACGCCAAGCCAGCCCAATGCTGCCGCGACCCCGTCGGCGTCGTTTCTCAAAGCAGCCCAGGACAATTCGCGAACGGCGCCGTCGGCGCTGATCTCGGCCACCGCCAGCTCGCCCGGCCGTTCGCGGGCGTGCCTGTCGAGGTCCTCGAGGATCACTGCGCCTGGCCTACCGCCGGCACGTGGGCGGGCGGGCCAGATATCGCGGCCGGGACGCCGAGCAAATTCATGTGCTCGAGGAACTCGGGATACGAGATCCGGTATGCGTGTGGATAGGAGAGCTCGGTCACGCCGGTGGCGGTCGACCCGGCTACGGCCAGCGCCATCAGCACGCGATGGTCGTTGAACGAGGACAGGTTCGCGCCTTCGAGCTGCCGGACGCCCTCGAACGTCATGTCGTTGCCGTCGAACTCGATCCGTGCGCCCATCTTGCGCAGCTGGAGCATCGAGGCGACGCGATCGGACTCCTTGAGGCGCACGTGGGCGACGTGCCCGAGCGCGCTGCGGCCGCGGGCCCGGCTGGCCAGCACCGAGAGGATCGGCACCATGTCCGGGATGTCGCGGCAGTCGAGCGGGCCGCCCTCGGGCGGGGTGCCGTCGTGGTCCATCGAGATCGAGTGCTCATCGGCGGCGATGCGGAAGGGGACGCCGGCGGCCATCAGGTTGTCGAGCACGGCCGCCTCGGGATGGCCGGCGATCGGGGTGGGGCTGCGGAAGGTGACCTTGGAGGGGTGCAGAGTGCACGCGGCCAGCCCGAACATGGCCGAGCCGAGGTCGGCCGGGAGGGTCACGTCCGTCGCCGCGGGCTTTTGGTCGGGGTCGACGTAGAACTCGCGCCAGTCCTCGCGCACGCCGACCTCGAGCCCGAACTGACGCATCATCTCGATGGTCAGCTCGAGGTAGGGCTTCTCGTTGAGCTCGCCCCGAACCTCGATCGTGGTTGGCGCCGTCGAGTACGGCGCCAGCATCAGCAGGCCGGAGATCCACTGCGACAGCGTGCCGTCGATCCGGATCCGGCCTCCGGTGGGCCGGCTGGGATACACGGTCACCGGCAGATGCTGGCCCTCGTACTCCAGGCGGACGCCCATCCGCTTGAGCGCGCGGAGCAGTGGTCCGATCGGGCGCCGGCGGAAGTAGCGCTGTCCGACGAAGCGGACGGGCCGGTCGCCGAGCGCGGCCAGGCCGAGCAGGAAGTACAGAGTGGTGCCGGAGCTGCCCACCGACACCTCGTCGGCCTGCGGGGAGAACCCGCCGGCCCCGCCGGTGACCCGCCAGCCCGCGCCGGCGGACTCGATCCGGACGCCCAGGGAGCGGAGCGCCTGCACGGTGAAGGTCACGTGGCGGGCGCCGCTGCGCTGCGCGATCGTGCTGTCCCCGTCGGCCAGCGCGGCCAGCATCAGCGCCCGGTGGGCGTGGTACTTGGACGGCGGAATCGTCAGCTCCCCCACGAGCGGGGCCTGGGCCTTGGCTACCAGCAGGCGCACCGGCGCCAGCATAACGTCGGCCCTGGCCGTCCAACGTGCCGGGCGCGATAGAACCGCCGAATGGGGGGACCATGCCGTCGGGGCTCGGGCCCGCGAGTGCGCCGGGACGTGAATCACATAAACGCTATATTGCGTTCATGACATCATCGGCTGTCCTGATTCGCGAGGCGCGTACCGCCTCCGGACTGACCCAGTCCGAGCTCGCGTCACGCGCTGGGCTCTCGCAGTCGGCGATCGCTCGGCTCGAGCGCGGCGGCTCGAACCCCACGGTCGCGACGCTCGCGAACGTGATCGCCGCCACCGGACACCGATTAGCGCTGGCCGCCCCGCCGCATCGCGCATCGTTCGACGAGGGGCAGCTGCGCGAGCGGCTGGCCATGACTCCGGCGCAGCGTCTGGCCAACTTCACCGCGTCCAGTCGCAGCCTCGGCGCGATGGCGCGGCGGGCCAGGCGCCTCGATGACTGACCGGCCGCCGCTGAGCGCCGACCAGATCCTGCGGCGACTCGTCGAGCGCGGCGTCGACTTCGTGGTGATCGGCGGGATCGCCGCCGTGCTCCACGGCTCGGCCCGGAACACGTTCGATCTCGACATCTGCTTCGCGACCGATGACGCCAACCTGGCCGCCCTCGGGGACGTCCTGACCGCGCTCGGCGCCCGGCTGAAGGGAGTCGACGAGGAGGTTCCGTTCGTGCCAGATGCCCGGACGCTGCGCCAGGTCGAGCTCCTGACGCTCGTCACCTCGTTGGGCGAGCTCGACGTGCTCGCACGGCCCTCCGGCGCCCCCGCGTACGGAGAGCTCCGGCGACACGCAGATCGCTATGACGTCGGCGGCTTCAACGTGTCCGTCGCCTCCGTGGACGACCTCATCGCGATGAAGCAGGCGGCGGGGCGCGCGAAGGACCTGCTCGACATCGAGGAGCTCGAGGCGATCAAGCGTCTTCGGCACCGTCGTTAGAGGGAGCGCCTACCCTTGTTCCCGCCATGAAGACCGCGATCATCACGATCTCGACGTCCGTCGCCGCTGGTCGTACCGAGGACCGGTCGGGCGAGGCGCTGGCCAAGCTGGCCGAGGCGGCCGGCGCCGAGATCGTCGCGCGCGAGGTGGTGTCCGACGACCGTAAGGCGATCGAGAAGGTGCTGCGCCGCCTGGCTCGGAACGGAACGGCGCTGATCTTCACGACGGGGGGCACCGGATTCACCCACGACGACGTCACCCCGGAGGCGACGCGCGCGGTGATCGACCGCGAGGCGCCCGGGTTCTCGGAGGCGATGCGCGCCGAGGCGCTCAAGCACACGCCGATGGGGATCCTCTCGCGGGGCGTGTCCGGGATCGCCGGCCGGACCCTGATCATCAACTTCCCCGGCAACCCCAAGGCGATCGGCGAGCTGTTCCCGGTCATCGGCCCCACGCTCGGTCACGTGGTGACGACGCTGCAGCACGAGGGTGGACCAACCCCCGGCCATTGAGCTGCGCGGCCTGGTCCGGCGGTTCGGGGAGCGCACGGTGTTGCGCGACGTGTCGGCGTCGGTCCCGGCCGGGGCCACACTCGCGGTCCTGGGGCGCAACGGGGCGGGGAAGTCGACGCTGCTGCGAATCCTGGCCACGCTGCTGCGACCGCACGCCGGCGAGGTCCAGGTGCTGGGCGAGGCCCTGCCCCGGCGGGCCTTTGCCGTGCGCGGGCGGCTCGGTTTCCTGGCCCACGAGCCGCTGCTCTACCGCGACCTGAGCGGGCGCGAGAACCTCAGCTATCACGCGCGGCTGCACGGCGTGGGTCCTGCGCGGGTCGACGAGGTCCTCGATGCAGTCGCGATGCGGGAGCGGGGCGACGAGCCGGTGCGGTTGCTCTCGCGGGGGATGGTGCAACGCCTGGCGGTGTGTCGGGTGGCTCTGCACCGACCCAGCGTGCTGCTGCTGGATGAGCCCCTGGCCAACCTCGATCCGGCGGCCACCGACCTGGTCGCCCCCCTGATCGGCCGGGGCTCCGGGGCCACCCGCGTCCTGACCAGCCACGACCCAGCGGCGGCGCTGGCCGAGGCCGATCTGGTGTTGGGTCTCCAGGACGGACGGGCGGCGTTCCTGACCGAGCCGAGCCGGTTGGACTCCGAGTCGGTGGCGCGTCTGTATGCGTGAGGAGCGAGCTCCGGGCTCGTGGCGGACGGTCGTCACGGTGCTGCGCAAGGACCTGCTGCTCGAGCTGCGCGGCCTGGAGACGGTGCCCGCCATGGTCCTGTTCGCCCTGGCCACCCTGGTGGTCTTCCACTTCGGGCTGAACCGCGACACGATCGACGGTCAGCTGGCCGCCGGCGTGCTGACCGTGACCCTGCTGTTCGCGGCCATGCTCGGGATCAACCGCCTGTTCGTTGCCGAGCGCGAGCAGGGCGGGTTCGACGCGTTCCTGCTCGCGCCGGTCGACCGCTCGGCGCTGCTGGTGGCCAAGGCGCTGGCGCTGTTCGTATTCCTGGCCGTGCTCGAGGTGATCGCGGTGCCGGCGTTCGGGCTGCTGTTGCTGGGGCCTTCTCTGGGGCGGCCTCTGCTCGGCCTGATCGCGATGCTCGCGCTGGGTGACGTGGCCCTGGCCGTGATCGGGACGCTGGTCTCGGCGATCGCCGTCCAGACCCGGGCGCGCGACCTGATCGGACCGATCATCGGGCTGCCGCTGCTGCTCCCGGCGCTGATCGGGCTGGCCCGGGGAGTCGGCCCCCTGCTGGCCGTCCACGGCTCGACCTGGCCGCCCGCGAGGTGGGTGTTGATCCTGGCTCTTTATGATTTGGTCTTCGCCCTCCTCTGCTACGCCTTATTCGACTTTCTCCTGGAGGACTGAGGTTTGACCACTTACGGCCGCGGGCTACGCGGCCTGGCTCTAGCCACCGTCGCCACGATCACCGTGGCGTTTGCGCTCGTCTTCTTCTACGCCCCCCTGGACGCTGAGCAGGGGTTCATCCAGAAGATCTTCTATGTCCACGTGCCGCTGGCCATCACCGCCCTGTGCGGGTTCGTGTTCGGCGGGGTGCTCGGCGCCATGTACCTGCGCACGGGCGACCGAAAGTGGGACATCCGCTCCTATGTGGCGATCCACATGGCGCTGATCTTCGGCATCGGCACGTTGATCACCGGGGGGATCTGGGCCAAGGCCTCATGGGGCCACTGGTGGGTATGGAGCGATCCGACCCTCACGTCGTTCCTGATCGTGATGCTGCTGTTCGCCACCTATCAGCCGTTGCGCTTCTCGATCGAGGATCCCGAGCGCCAGTCGCGCTACGCCGCCGTGTTCGCGGTGATCGCAGGCGCCTTCGTGCCGCTCAACTTCATCGCGGTCCGGGCCGCCCAGGGCTACGTCCACCCCCGTGTGCTGACCCTGACCGGCGGCAATCTGCCCGGCTCGATGCGCCTCACCTTCCTGATCGCGCTGATCGGCGTGGCGATGCTCTACACGACGCTGTGGAAGTACGAGATGGCGGCCAAGTCGACGCGCATGCAGGTGCGGGCGCTGCGCCGGGCCCTACTCGGCGACGAGGCCGTAACACCCTTGAAGAGGAGCGCGGCACCATCATGAGCTTCGTGTTTGGCGTCGCCCCCGCCCTGCCGCTGCACACGGCGGGCAAATATGTGGCCGGCGCCTACATCGTCTTCCTCGCGCTGGTTCTGGTCTACGTGGGGATCATGGCCAGCCGGCTGGCCCGCACCGAGCGTGAGCTGGCCGAGCTCCGGCGCGACGTCGAGTTGCGGCAGGGGCGGGGTCCGGGCGATCCGGACCGGGGTTCCGATCCTTCCGATCGCGAGCGAGAGCCGGTGGTGTGAGCGAGCTGCTCGCGATCGGCGTCTCGCACAAGACCGCACCGGTCGAGGTCCGCGAGCGCATGGCGCTGCCCGAAGGCGGCCGGCGGACCGAGTTCGTGCGCGATCTCCGCGGCACCGGCGAGGTGCACGAGGCGGTCACGATCTCCACCTGCAACCGAACCGAGCTGTATCTCGTCGTCGGCAATCCAGTCGAGGCGGAGAGCCGCGCACTGGCCATGCTGGCGAGCCAGGCCGGGATCCGGCCGACCGCATTGGCGTCCTCGATCTACTCGCTGCGCAATTGCGACGCGGCCCGGCACCTCTATCGGGTCACCGCCGGGCTCGACTCGATGATCGTCGGCGAGGCCGAGATCCAGGGCCAGGTCAAGCGGGCCTACGAGGCGGCGATCGCCGAGGAGACGGTCGGGGCGCTGACCAACCACCTGTTCAAGGCCGCGCTGGCGACCGGGAAGCGGGTGCGGACCGAGACCGCGATCGGCGAGCGCCAGCTCAGCCTGCCCAGTGTGGCGGTTGCCCTGGCCCGCGAGCGGCTGGGAGATCTGCACGGGCGGGCGGTCGTCATCGTCGGAACGGGCGAGACGGGGGAGTTGACCGCGCGCGCCCTGGCCGACAGCGGCGCGCGGACCGTGTTCGTCGCCAGCCGGCGGCGCGATCGGGCGATCTCACTGGCTCGGCGCTACGGCGGCGTCAGCGTCATGTTCGATGAGCTTCCCGGCGCGCTCGAGCAGGCCGACATGCTGGTCGCGGCCACCGCCTCGCCCCATCTGCTGCTGGAGGCGCGCGAGCTGGCCGAGGTGATGGCCCTGCGTGCGGGGCGCCCGCTGCTCCTGATCGACCTGGCCGTGCCCCGCGACATCGACTCCGCCTGCGCCGAGATCGACGGGGTGTCGCTGTTCGACATCGACGACCTGCAGGCGGTGATCGCCCGCAACCGCCGGGTGCGGCAGGCCGAGGCGCGCAAGGCCGAGGGCATAGTCGAGCAGGAGATCCAGCAGTTCGCGGCCTGGCTCGGGTCGCTGGAGGTGCTGCCGACGCTGACCGCTCTGCGCGTCCACGCCAGCGGCATCGCCGAGCAGGTGGTGCGCGAGAACGCGGGAAAGTGGGAGCGTCTGTCGCCGCGTGACCGCGAGCGCGTCGACGCGATCGCCCAGGCGATCGTCAAGCGGCTCCTGCACCAGCCGACGGCAAGGCTCCGTGAGCTCCAGGACGATCGCGTGCATGCCCGGATGGCGCTGATCCGCGATCTGTTCGGGCTCGAGGTCGAGGCATCGGACACGGAGTCCTCGCACGCGGAGTCCTCGCTCGCGGAGTCCTCGCTCGCGGAGTCCTCGCTCGCGGAGTCCTCGCTCGCGGAGTCCTCGCTCGCGGAGTCCTCGCTCGCGGAGTCCTCGCAGACGCCCGACGCCGAGCCGCTGGCCGAAGTGCGCGAGCTGCGCCGCCGGCGTTGATCCGCGTCGGCACCCGGGGCAGCGCCCTGGCGCTCGCGCAGGCGGCCTTCGTGGGCGAACGGCTGGGAGCGGAGTACGAGCTGGTGACGGTGACGACGCCCGGGGATCGTGGGATCGCCGTGGGCGACAAGTCGCGCTGGATCTCGGCGCTCGAGCAGGCTCTGCTGGCCGGGGAGATCGACGTCGCCGTGCATTCCGCCAAGGACGTTCCCGCCGAGCTGGCCCCCGGCCTCGAGCTGGTGGCGATCCCGGCGCGAGCCGATGCTCGCGACGGGATCTCCGGCGGCGCTTCAACGTTGAAGAAGCTGGCGCCGGGGGCGCGGGTCGGGACGAGCAGCCTGCGCCGCGCGGCCCAGATCCGGGCGGCGCGCGCGGACGTCACGGTGGTCGAGGTGCGGGGCAACGTCGACACGCGGCTGCGCAAGCTGGCCGCCGGTGAGTACGACGCGCTGGTGCTCGCGGTGGCCGGGCTCGAGCGGCTCGGGCGCGCGGACGCGATCGACGGCGTGCTCGACGAGCTGGTGCCGGCCGCCGGGCAGGGCGCGCTGGCCGTCGAGGCGCGTCCGGGAACGTTGCCCGAGTCGGTGTTGACCGGGGTTCGTGATGTCGAGGCCACGGCGTGTGTGATGGCCGAGCGCGAGCTGACGCGCGTCCTCGGTGCCTCCTGCAACACGCCGGTCGGCGCTTTTGCCCGCGTGCTCGACGGCAGCGAGCTCGAGCTCACGGCGTGGGCGGGCCGGGAGGACGGTTCGGCGTGGGTGAGCGATCGGTTGCGAGGCCCGGGTGACGGGCTGGGCGCCCTGGTTGCGAACCGGCTGCTGGCGGCGGGCGCGGCGGAGCTGCTGTCGTGACGGTCTACCTGGTCGGTGCCGGGCCCGGAGACCCGGGCCTGATGAGCCTCAGGGCGCTCGAGCTGATCGCGGCGGCCGACGTGATCGTCTATGACCGTCTGATCCCGGCTTCGGCGTTGGATGGGGCCGGAGCGGAGGCGGAGTTGATCTACGCGGGCAAGGAGGGCGGCGGGCCGTCGATGGACCAGGCCGAGATCTCGCGGCTGCTGGTCACGCGCGGAGCATCGGCGCGGATCGTGGTGCGGCTGAAGGGCGGCGATCCGTTCGTGTTCGGGCGAGGCGGAGAAGAGGCCGAGGCGCTGCGGGCGGCCGGCGTGCCGTTCGAGGTGGTGCCGGGGGTGACCGCCGGCGTGGCCGCGCCCGCCTACGCCGGCATCCCGGTCACGCATCGCGGCGCCGCCAGCGCGGTGGCGTTCGTCACCGGGCACGAGGATCCGTCGAAGGAGGCGGGGTCTTCGGTGGATTGGGGGGCGCTCGCCGTGTTCCCCGGGACGCTCGTGTTCTACATGGGGCTGCGGCAATTGGACGCCATCGCCGAGCAGCTGGTCGCTTCCGGGCGGGACGCGTCCGAGCCGGCGGCAGTGGTCGAGCGGGGGACGATGCCGGACCAGCGGGTGGTGTCCGGGACGCTGGGCACGATCGCGGACATGGCTTCGTCCGAGGGAGTGCGGGCGCCCGCGCTCGTGGTCGTGGGCGACGTCGTAGCTCTGGGTGATCGGTTGTCCTGGTTCTCGGCGGCGCGGCCGCTGGCGGGGCTTTCGGTCGCGGTCACCCGGGCGCGCGCCCAGGCCAGCGGGCTGGCGGCGCGGCTCCGCTCGCTCGGGGCGAGCGTGGTCGAGGCGCCGGCGATCAGGATCGTGCCGCTCGACGGGCCCGCGCCTGACGTGTCCGGGTACGACCTGGTGTGCCTGACGAGCCCGAACGGCGTCGAGGTGTTGTTCGCCCGGCTAGCCGCGGCCGGTCTGGACGCCCGGGCTTTGAGCGGCGCGCGGGTCGCGGCGATCGGTCCGGGCACCGCCCGCGCGTTGTCATCGCACGGCGTGATCGCGGACGTCGTGCCCGAGCAGTTCGTGGCCGAGGGGCTGCTCGCGGCGCTGGCCGACGTGCCGGTCGATCGGGCGCTGGTGGCGCGGGCGGCTTCGGCCCGGGACGTGTTGGTTGACGGGTTGCGTTCGCGTGGAGCCGAGGTGGATGTGGTCGCCCTGTATCAGACAGTGGCTGCTCCCTTGAGCGAGGCGGAGTTGGTCGCGGTGCGCTCGGCCGACTACGTGACGTTCACCTCGTCCTCGACCGTGCGCTTCCTTTTGGAATCGCTGGGCGGCCCGGTTTCGGACGGCGGCCTGGCGGGGCGGCTGGTCAGCATCGGCCCGGTGACCAGCGCGACTCTGCGCGAACACGGGCTGGCGCCCGCCGTCGAGGCCGTGCAGCACGACATCGACGGGCTCGTCGACGCGCTGGTGGCCGACGCGGCGGCGCGCTCAGGCGGCTGAGCCGTGGTCATCACGTTCCTGTCCGATTACGGCTTGACCGATCCCTTCGTCGGGGTGTGCCACGGCGTGATCGCGGGCCTGTGCGCTGACGCGCGGGTGATCGACCTGACTCATGGCGTGCCGCGGGGCGACGTGCGCGCAGGCGCGCTGATCCTGCGCGGCGCGCTGGGGTATCTGCCCGTCGGGGTTCACCTGGCCGTGGTCGACCCGGGAGTGGGGAGCTCCCGGCGTGCGGTCGCGGTGGGGGTCGGGGACGGTCGCCGGCTCGTGGGTCCGGACAACGGACTGCTGTCGCTGTGCTTCGCCCCGGGGGGCGGGGTGGTCGAGGCGGTCGACATCGGGGACTCGCCGTTCGCGCTCGAGCCCGTGTCGGCCACGTTCCACGGCCGTGACATCTTCGCCCCGGTGGCGGCTCGGCTGGCTTGCGGGGCGCCGTTGGCCGAGGTCGGCTCGACGGTGGATCCGGACGGGCTGGTTCGGCTCGAGTTGCCGCAGCCGGAGGTGGACGATGGCGTGCTCGTGGCGCATGCCGTCTATGTGGACCGGTTCGGCAACGTGCAGCTCGATGCCGAGCCGCCGGCCTGGGATCTGCGGCGGGGTGACCGCATGGCGGTCTCGGCGGGCGGCGAGGCGTGGCCCGCCGTTTACGGCCGCACGTTCGCCGACGTGCCCGCCGGCGAGTTGGTCGTCTACGAGGACTCCGACGGTCGACTGGCGGTGGCGGTCAACCAGGGCAGCGCGGTCCAGCGGCTGGGGGTTTCGGTCGGCGAGTCGATCCGGATTGCGCCCGAGTGAGCGGGCTCGGGCATCCGCGCGTCCACTACCGGGTGATCGGGTCGACCAACGCCCGCGCGCGCGAGTTGGCCGGCGCCGGGGCACCCCACGGCACGGTGGTCACTGCGGGCGAGCAGTCTGCCGGCCGGGGGCGGCAGGGACGCACGTGGACGGCGGCGGCTGGGCGGGCGTTGCTCTGCTCGGTGGTGGTTCGCGACCCGCCGCGCCTGTTGCCGCTGGCCGCCGGCGTGGCGGTGGCTTCGGTGGTGGGCGTCGATGCGCGATTGAAATGGCCCAACGACGTGTTGCTCGCGGGGTTGAAGGTCGCCGGGATCCTCGTCGAAGGACGCCCCCAGGAGGGGTGGGCGGTGGTCGGGATCGGGTTGAACGTGGCGCTGCGCGCTGAGGACTTCCCGGAGGAGCTGCGTTCGACGGCCGGGACGCTGGGACTGGAGCCGGAGGCTGTCGAGCCAACGCTTGGCGCGTTGCTGGAGCGGTTGGAAGCGTGGCTCGCGGTCGATGGTGCGTCGCTGGTCGACGCCGTGCGGGCGAGGGACGCGTTGCTGGGACGCCCGGTCCGGTGGGCTGGCGGGCGGGGCGTGGGCGCCGGCATCGACAGCTCCGGCCGCCTCGTGGTCGAGACCGATAGCGGCACGGTGGCGCTCGACGCCGGCGAGGTGCACCTGCTCGCCGAGGACCGGGTGCATTAAGCCCAAAAGCGCCTTCCCTCCAAGCGCTTTCCGCACATAAGCATTCCCCCGGTGCTTATGTCCCGGGGGTGGGTGGCGGTGGGGGCGGTTTCGGGCCTTGCATGGCCGGCGTGGCTTCGGCGTCGTCCGGCTCGGCTCGCCGGTGGCTTCGGCGTCGTCCGGCTCGGCTCGCCGGTGGCTTCGGCGTCGTCCGGCTCGGCACGCCGGTGGCTTCGGCGTCGTCCGGCTCGGCTCGCCGGTGGCTTCGGCGTCGTCCGGCTCGGCTCGCCGGTGGCTTCGGCGTCGTCCGGCTCGGCGTGGCGAGGACGCGTGCCACCTGCACAATGTGCAAAACCTCCCCTTGGGCCGCCCCCCGTCGCCAGATAAGCATGGACAGCATGCTTATGTGCGCTGCGGGGCGGGAGCGGCGGGCGGTTTGGTGCGAAATGCAGGTGGGCCGGCGGTTAGGCGGCGGCCTCGGCGTCGTCGTCGGGCTCGTGGAGCAGGGGCTTGGGAGTGGGGTCCTCGAAGTCGTCGTCCTCGTCAGCCTGGACGTCGTCGTCATCGTCCGAGTCGTCGTCGTCGGACTCGTCGTCGTCGGAGTCGTCGTCGTCTGGGTCGTCGTCCTCGTCGTCGGCGTCGTCGTCGACCGGCGACTCGTCGCGTCGTCGTCGACCGGCGACCCGAGCTCATCGTCATCGTCGGAGTCGTCGTCCTCGGCGGCGGCCTCGGCGGCGGCCTCGTCGGCGGCCAGGACCTCGTCCTCGTCGGGCTCCTCGGTCTCGACCGTCGTGGTCGCCACCGCCTCCGCCGCCCTCGCGCCTCCGGCGGCCGTCTTGCGCTTGCGCCGGCTCTTGCCGCGCCGGCCCTTGGGGAAGTTGCGCAGCAGCTCGCGGGCCAGGGCGGCGGGCTTGCGGGCCATCCGGGTGCGGGCGCCGCGCAGCGCCTCCTCGGCCTCGGGGGTGTGGGCCAGCGCGGCGGCCAGGAGCGCCGCCGACAGCCGGCGGTCCTCCTTGCGGGCGGCGTGGACGAGGCGCCGGGCGTTCCGCGCGTGGGCGGCGCCGGAAGAGTTGACGAGCAGGCCGAGCAGGCGCTTGGTCTCAGGCCAGCGCTGCACGGCGTACTCCTCGTGGACCTCGCGCGTGTACTCGGCCATGCGCCAGATCCAGGCGTTGGCCTGGTCGCGGCGGCCGATGCGCCGCTCGGCCAGGGCCTGGAGCATGATCTTCACGCCCTCGCGGCGCTCGTCGCGGGGCCAGCCGGCCATGATGTCGATCGCGGTGTCGAACGCCTCGGCATCCCGCGAGGCGGAAATCTCCTGCAGAGCCCGCAACCGCAGCTGTGAGTTGCGGTTGCGCTGGACGGCGGTCAGCAGATACCGCCGCTTCAGCTCCCCGCCGCGGTCGAAGTGGAGCATGGCCTTGGCCCGGCGCCAGCCGTTGGGGGCCACCCGGGCGCCGGCCAGCGCGGCCCACACGTGCTGCTCGCCGTAGTCGAGGTGCTCGACCGCGATCCGCCACAGCTCGCGCTCGAACACCTGCGCGCGGCGCTCGGGATCGGGCGTGACCGGCAGGACGCGCCGCTCGACCCGGACCCGCCGGCCACGGCCGCGGCGCACCGGGCCAACGACGATCGCGCCGCCGCGGTAGACGTCGCGGTCGAGCAGCGAATGCAGGGTCACGACCGGGTCGTCGTGCTTGGTCGCCGGGTGGACGAAGTCGACGACGATGCCTGCCTCCTTGCCGGGATGCCGGCGCGTGACGCGCCCGACGCGCTGCTGGTAGATGCGCTTGGAGGCGGTCGGGGCCAGATGCATGCAGATCGTGGCCCGGGGGCTGTTCCAGCCCTCGGCCAGCAGCTGGGCGTTGACCAGCACGTCGATCTTGCCCGACTCGTAGTCGGCGAGGATCTTGGCCAGCTGGCGCTTGGGCGTCTCGCCGGACACCCCCTTGGCCTTCATGCCGATGTCCTGGAAGGCCTTGGCCACGTTGTAGGCGTGCCGCACGCCGGCGGCGTAGACGACGCCGGGCACGTTGTTGAAGCGGGTCTTGTACAGGTCGGCGATGGCCATGTTGAACGGCGTCTGGTCCAGCAGTTCGGCCAGCATCTCCTGGTCGAACTCGGTGTCCACCTCGCCGCGGCGCAGCGGGACCTTGGCGATCGTGCGCACGCCCGGACCGGGCGGGATCCGGATGCAGCGCAACGGCGCGATCACCCCGCGCCGGGCCGCCTGGGCCAGGTCGAAGCGGGAGGTCTGGGTGGGGAACAGGTCGGTGACGTGCCGGGCGATCAGCGCGCCGGTGGCGGTCATGCCGATGAAGATCGGGCCCGACCAGGCCCGGATCGCTCCCGACGTCTTCTCGCCCAGCGCGGTGTGGGCCTCGTCGCAGATCACGATCGTGTAGGCGTCGGAGATCTTGCCCGCGTTGCGCACGAACCACTGGTAGGTCTCGACCGTGACCGGCCCGTTGGCCGCGTCCTTGCCGGCCAGCAGGGGAGCGTGGATGCGGTCGCGGTAGCCGCGGTCGCGCAGCTCGCCGTTGAACTGGTCGACCAGGTTGCGCCGGTGGGTGAGGATCAGGACGCCGCCGGTGCGCGAGGCCTCCACGAAGCCGAGGGCGGCCACGGTCTTGCCGGCGCCGGTGGCGTGCTCGAACCAGAAGCGACGGTCGGCGTTGGGATCGTCGGGGGCCTCGTCGAGCTGGACGTCGGCGTCGAGCTCGTCGTCCTCGTCCTGCCAGTCCAGCGGCTCCTCGTCCTCTAGCTCGCCGTCCTCGAGGGCGTCTTCGGGGTCCTCCTCGCCCGGGATGGCCGGCGAGACAAGCGGCGCCGGCTCGGGGACGGAGGCCGCCGGGGCCGCGCCGTTGCTCGAGGCACCGTTGCCGGTGCGCTGGGCCTCGGCCAGCAGTGCGGTCAGCGTGCCCGAGAGCGCATCCACCTGGTGAGCCGAGAGGACCGCACCGTCGGCCAGCTGGGGCTCCTCCTCGGAGAGCACCCGCTCGAGGCCGAGCAGAAGCGAGAACCGGCGGCGCCATTCGACCGAGGGTTTGTCGGCGCCCGCGTCGATCTCGGCCACGGCGGCGTCGAGCGCGGCCCGACGGGCCGATCCGGGCGACAGCGCATCCTCGAGGGTCTCGCCCTCGTAGACGAATTGCTCGCGCGTGAACAGTTCGGCCCGCGCGATCGCGGCAGGTTCAGGGAAAGGGGTGGGATCACCCATGCGGATCGGAAGCTTGCGTTTCAGAAATGCGAGCCGCGGAGGTAAGGCGTTGCGGCTCAGGCGGGCTCGCTAGAGACCGTGCGCGGGAGGAATACCCTCAGGAGAGAAGCCCCCTCGCCACCCACGGCTAGGAGGAATTGCTCCCTCATTAAGCAGGTGTTAGGGCAAAGGGTTTACGCCGCGTTAATGCGGGGTTTGTGAACATCCCCGCGGCGACACGTGCGCCCGCTGGGTCGCGGCGACGGCACGCTCGGCATCCAGGCCTCGCCTGAGTGCCTGCCGCGCCACATCCGACGGACGCCCGGCGGAACGGCCCCAGGGACGCTGCGCGCAGCGCAGCCCGTAATCTGTGAGCTAGATGACCGGCACCGCGGTGTACGAGATCCGCAGGGCCCGCAGCAGGGAAGAGCTGGCCGCCGCGCTCGAGCTGCGCCACGACGTGTTCTGCGTCGAGCAGGGCGTGCCCGAGCGCGACGAGGTCGACGGGCGCGATCCCGAGGGCATCCACCTGGTCGCCGTGCGCGAGGGCGAGCTGCTCGCCACCTGCCGGATCCTGCTCGTCGGTTCGACGTCCCAGTTCAGCCGGCTGGCCGTCCGCGGCTCGGCCCGCCGGCAGGGGATCGCCACCGCCATGCTGGCCGCCGCCGACGATGAGTCGCGGGCCGGCGGGGCGCGGCGGATCGTGCTCCACGCCCAGACATACGCCCGCGAGCTGTACGAGACCGCCGGCTACCAGCCGCGGGGGCGACTGTTCTGGGAAGCCGGGATCGAGCACATCGCGATGGAAAAACTGCTCGATTGAGAGCGCCATTTGCCTGAGGTCCGGATCGACCCGCTGACGGGCCTCCGGGCGATCGTGGCCGGCGACCGGGCGCGCCGGCCCGGCGGTGAGCTACGCGCGCCGCCGGCGTCGCCGCTCGACCCCGAGACCGACCCCTTCGCGGAGGGCCACGAGGATCGCACCCCGCCCGAGGTCTATGCGGTGCGCCCGGGCGGCGGCGGACCGAACACGCCGGGTTGGACGGTGCGCGTGGTCCCGAACCTTTACCCGGCGCTGAGCGAGGACTCCGCCGAGCCCGAGCCGGAGGCCAACCGCGACCTGTTCTGGGCCGGCCCGGCACGCGGCGCCCACGAGGTGATCGTCAACGCCCCCGACTCGGTCACGTCGCTGTCCCAGCTCGAGCCCGAGCAGGTGGCCGCGGCCATGGAGGTCTGGCGCGAGCGGATGCGCGCCCACGCCGACGCCGCCTACGCGCATCTGATCGTCAACGAGCAGCGTGAGGCCGGCGCCTCGCTGCCCCACACCCACGCCCAGCTCTATGCGCTCGACTTCGTGCCGGCGGCGATCGCGCGGGAGCGGGAGCGCTTCGGGGCCTACGCCACGCGCACGATGGGCGGCAACCTGCTCGCCGACCTGGTCCAGGAGGAGGTCCGCCGGCGCGAGCGGATCGTGGCCGTCGACGAGGAGAGCGTGCTGATGGCGCCCTATGGGGCCCGGCTGCCCTTCCAGCTGATGATCGCGCCGCGGACGCCTCGCCAAAGGTTCGAAGACGAGGGACCACTCGGCGCGCACATGGTGCACGACGCGCTCGGGCGGCTGGCCCGGCGGCTGGGCGGGAGCCCGCCGCTCAACATGTGGGTCCGCACCGCGCCGCGCGGGGCCGAGCACTTCTGCTGGCGGATCGACATCGTCCCGCGGTTGACCCACCTGGCCGGCCTCGAGCTCGGCGCCGGCGTGCACCTGAACATCGTGCCGCCTGAGCTGGTCGCGTCGGAGCTCCGGGAAGCTTGAGGGCGCTCGTTCAGCGGGTCAGCCGCGCGTCGGTGACGGTCGACGGCGACGTCGTGTCGTCAATCGGGCCGGGGCTGCTGGTGCTGCTCGGGGTGGGGCGCGAGGACACCGAGCGCGAGGCGGACTGGCTCGCCGACAAGGCGCGCGGCCTGCGCGTCTTTCCCGACGCCGACGGCCGGATGAACGAGCCGCTGGGCGACCGGGAGGTGCTGTGCGTGAGCCAGTTCACGCTGTACGGCGACGCCCGACGCGGGAACCGTCCGAGCTACGTGGCCGCCGCGGAGCCGGAGCGGGCTGAAGCGCTGTACGAACGGTTCTGTGAGCGGCTGGGGGCGGCGCGCGGGGTGTTCGGGGCGATGATGGCTGTCGAGCTGGTCAACGACGGGCCGGTCACGCTGATGGTCGAGAGCCCGCAGGCTCGACATGGATAGTTCGTCACGCTCAGGGCACCTGGATCGTGCCGGACGCCTGGCTGAAGTTGCCGTTCAGATCGGTGGCGGACATGCGGATCGTGTAGGTGCCCTTGTGCTTCAGGGCGGGCACGGCGAATGAGCGCGCGCCGTAGCCGAAGTTCGCGCTGGTCGAGAACAGGGTGTTGCCGCCCGGCCCGACGACCACGACTCCGACGCGGGAGTACTTCGAGAGCTTGAACTGGAGCGAGAACGACTTGCCCTTGCGGGCGCGCTGGGTGACCAGGGCGAGCGTGGGCGGCGTGGTCAGGTAGGCGGTGAAGTGCTGGGCGGTGACGCAGTAGACAGGCGCGTCGATGCGCTGGCAGAGCTGCTGGAGGAAGCCGGTGACGAGCTCGTGGTAGCTCAGCGTGTCCTCCACGCCGGGCTGGTAGAGCGACCAGGCGCCGGTGTCGAAGTGCGGGACCTCGGCCTCGGCCTCGGCGTTACCGGCGTTGAAGAGCTGCTGGGCCAGCGGGTCGCCCGACACCTGCGCGTAGTCGTAGAGCCCGATCAGCGACTCCAGGAAGGCGTTGATGATCGAGGTGCCCGGCGTGAACGTGTACTGCACGTAGCGCGCGCCCAGCGGGGTGGCCACGCGTACGCCGATCGGCGGCGGGGCGGTGAACAGGGACAGGGCCTGGTGAGCGAACTGAAGGTAGCTCGTGTCGTGTGTGGCCTCATACGCGCGGGTCAGGGCCTCGATCCCGGTGCCCTGGGACATCGCGCTCGTCCACGGCGGCTTGCCGCCGCCGAACTGGAAGTAGTACTCCCAGACCGGACCGCCGCCGCGGTTGACCGCGAGCGGGATCATCTGGGCGAGCAGCGACTCCATCTGCGGGTAGTCCGCCGGGCCGGCCGAGTACATACCGTCGGCCCTGCCGAATGTGCCCAGCACCTGGAGCTCGATTCCCTGGCCCGGGTAGTACTCCCAGAGCAGCTGCGAGCCGCTGAACTCGACGTAGCTCCCGGAGCTCGGCGCGGCGTTTGAGGCCCACCACTGGCGGTTGTAGCCAAGCGTCAGGAACAGCGCCGGCAGCCGTCCGGAGGTGAGCTTGCCGGCGGCCGCGATGTCGTGCATGTTCTCGATCACCGCCTCGAGCTCCTTGGCCGGCGTGCCGTGCAGGTGGCGCTGGGTGTTCAGGGCGGCGTTCCAGGCCCCGTTGTAGGTGGCGTACTGGGAAGAGGTGATCGAGTGGGCCTTGAGCAGGCGGGTCAGCTCGCTGCTCACGGTCTTCTGCGGCTTGCGCTTGGGCTTGGGCTTGGGCTTGGGTTTCGCGGCCGCGTGGGCGCGCGCGGCGGTGGCGGCCCGCGGCGGCGCCGGGGTGGGGACGGCAGCCGGGACGAACGGGTCCTGCCGAACGCTGACGTGGCCGGACGGGCTCAGGACGAGCACGCGCGCGGCCCGCGCGGAGGTGGGCAGGGCGAGCGCGCTAGCGAGGCCGAGCGCAGCCAGGAGCGGCGCGACCCCTGCGCGCAGCCCGCGACGGTGGAACAACGTCACGCGTCTTTAACCAGCGTGGCCGCCCGATGTTTCGGTCGGGCGATCTGGCACGAGTCCGTCGCCGCGGCGGCCTGGCGGTAGACCTCGTAGGTCGCGTGGGCGGCGTCATTCCAGGTCCAGGCGGGTGGCGGCGGGGCGGGCCGCTCGGCCGATTCGGCCGCGGCGATGAGGCCGTCGAGGTCGTCGACGTGCCTGAGCGCGGCACGGCCGTCCAGTACCTCGCGCAGGGCGGGGACGTCGGACGCGGCCACCGGAGTGCCGCAGGCGAGCGCTTCGACCGGGGGCAGCCCGAACCCCTCGTCGTCCGACGGGAAGACCAGCGCGTGGGCGCCCGTGTAGATCGCGGCCAGCTCGTCGTCGGAGACCGCCCCGGTCAGCTTGACCCCCTGCAGCTCGTGGGCCCACTGAGCGGTCGGTCCGACCAGCACGAGCGGCATCGAGCGGTGCGCGCGGGTCAGGGCGGCCACCCGCTTGCGCGGGTCGGGCCGCTGCATCGCGCCGACCCAGACCAGGTAGCGGTCGGGCAGCGAGAAACGGTGGCGGACGGCGCTTACCTCCTCTTCACTGCGGCGGTGCAGCGATGCGGCCGGCGCCTCGGGGATGACCGCGATCCGCTCGCGGGGTATCTCGAGCACCGACTCGATGTCGTCGGCCACGGCACAAGTGGGGACGATCACGCGCGCAGCGCGCTGCACGGCGAGGTAGCGCAGCTTGAAGCGAAGCGTCGAGCGCAGGTACTGGCCGTGGCGCTTGAGCGGCGCGAGGTCGTGGAGGGTGACGACCATGGGCACCGGGCAGCGCAGCAAGGCGCCGTCGATCCAGGGGGAGTGGAAGACGTCGCAGCGACGCGGCTGATGGCTCTCCACCACCTCGCACTGGCCCTCCTCGCGCAGGGCGCTGAGCAGACAGCGCGCATAGCGGCCGACACCGTGGGTGCTCTTCGCGGGTCGGCTGTCGAATACGACTTTCACGGCTCGTCCGGATGACGCACGTAAGTCCGGTGCGCGCACTCTAACCGGAAATGTGGCGACGTGGGCGGACGGAAGCCGGCGCGCGGTACGGTCGAGCAATCAGGGACTATTACGAGGATTTGTGGGAGCGTCTGCCGGCGGAGCTCGAGCCGCCGTCGTTCGGGCGCCGGCTGGAGTTTCTGCAGGGCTCGGTGCGAGCCGGTGAGCGGGCCCTCGACCTGGGGTGCGGCAGCGGCGAGTTCACCGCGGCGCTGGCTGAGGCGGGCGTCGCCCCGGTGGGCGTCGACGTCGCACAGGCGGCACTCGAGCGGGCCCGCGCGCGACATCCCGGGCTCGATTTCCGGCTGGTGCCGATCGACGGCCCGCTGCCGTTCGAGGACGGCTCGTTCGAGCTGGTGTGGGCGAGCGAGGTGATCGAGCACGTGGCCGACACCGCGCGATGGCTGTCGGAGGTCCGCCGGGTGCTGGTGCCGGGCGGGCGGTTGCTCGTGACCACGCCCTCGCATGGCCGGCTGCGCGTCGCGCTCGGTGGCGTGGAGCGGTTCTCCGAGCCGCTGGGGGAACACCTGCACCTCTATACGAAGGGTTCGCTGCGCACCCTGCTGCACGAGTTCGGCTTCGGGGAGATAGGGGTGCGGGCGGTGGAGGGACCGCCGCTGCTCAGGCGGAGCCTGTTGGCCCGCGCTGTGCGTGAGCGAGCTCGCCTTGCGCCTGGGTGAGGAGCTGTGCGGTGAGGACCGAGGCGCGGTCGAGCAGGCGGGCGCGTTGGAGCTCGGGCACTGCGAGTAGGGGATGGTGCGCCGTGAGGTCGTAGGAGCCGAGCTGCTGCCAGGTATCGGCGTTGGACGGCTGGAGGAGCGTGGCCTTGACGAGCTCGGCGCGGCTGGCGGCCTGGTTGCCGAGGGCTGAGTAGATCGCCGACAGCTCCCACAGCGGATCGGTCGAGACCGGGTTGCTGTCGGCGGCGCTGCGGGCGTCGGCCAGCGCGGCCGGCGCGTCGCCTCGGCTCAGGGCGTCGATCGCGGCAGTGACCTGGTCGGAGGAGTGCAGCGGCTGCCAGACGAACCAGGCGGCGATGAGGGTGGCGGCGAGGATCCCGGTGGCGGCGGCGATTCGGCCGAGCGGCAGGCGGTCCGCGTGAGGTGCCGGCGCCGGGGCAGTCTCGGGTCGGCCGGCCGGGGCAGTCTCGGGTTGCGCGTCCGCGGCAGTCTCGATTTGCGCGTCCGCGAGCGGCCCGCGTCCGGCCAGCCACCCGGCGCACACCAGCGCAGGCACGGTGACGCCAGGGACGAACCACGTCCAGTCGATCGCCGAGGAGACCCCGTAGGTGACGACGATGGCCAGCATCGTGACCAGGCCGGTCCGCTCGGCGACGGAAGCGGTTCCCTCGCGCACGGGGCTGAGCGTTCGCCTGACCGCGGCCCCCCAGGCGATGAGCAGGGCTAGGCTCACGGCGATCCCGAGCAGCCCTAAGTCGGCGAACGTCTCGATCACATAGCTGTGCGCGTGGCTCACCACGAGCGGATTGGTCGTGTACCGCGTGCGGGCGATGTCGAACCCGCCGGCGCCGGCGCCGGCCAGCAGCGAGTGCTCGCCGACCTTCAAGCCCTCCCGCCAGTACAGCGGGCGACTGTTGGAGAGCTGGGCCAGACGCCCCGGGTTGTTCCCCACGTTGCTCGACGGAGCGGTGCTGGTCAGCTCGCTCCAGATGTGGGAGACCTCGCCGCTCAACCCGCGCGAGGAGGCGGCCACGCCCGCGATCGCGACCACCGGCACGAGTGCCACCCCGATCAGGAGCGCGGTGGCGATCCGCCGCCGCAGGGGTTCCGGGAGGACGACCCGGTCCATCGCGCGGGTGGCGGCCAAGCCGGCGAGCGCGCTGAGGATGACCACGGCGAGGAGCACGAGGCCGAAGTCGTGTCCCTGCGCGGTCCGCGTGGCCAACGACGCGTTGTCGTGGGTGATCGCGTGATGGGCGAGCGCCCACAGGGTGGCCACGCCACCGCCGAGCGCCCCGAGGGCGAGGAGCGCGGTGGCGCGCAGGCGGACCGGCACGAGCACGAACCAGCAGCCCAGGCCGATGACCGCGGCCAGCACGGCCCCGCGCGAGTACGACAGCACCAGCGTGGTGATGAGCACGGCCAGGGCGGGCACGGTCAGCGCCCTGAGCAGCCAGCCCGTGGCTCGGCGGGTGCCGGCCCACAGGCAGGCCGGGAGGCCGAGCGCCGCCATCAGCCCGGTCGCGTTCCAGTAGCTGAACGGCGCCCGCAGGCGTCCCAGCGTGTCGCCCGCGTTGAGCGAGGCCGGGAACACCTTGGTGAGCAGCGCGTAGCCGCAGACCACGGCGGCCACGGCTCCGACCGCGCCGAGCACGGCCGCCCAGCGCCCCGGCGCCAGGCGCGCGAGCACCAGGGCGGCGCCGAACGCGGCCAGGTAGGACAGCGTGCGATCGGCCTCGAGCCACGACGTCGCCGGCTGCACCGACCAGGCGATCGAGGCGTAGGTCAACACGGCCAGCGCGCCGAACAGCGCGATCGCCGCAGTGGCGTGCCTGGGCGGGTGCCTTACGTGCACGAGCGCGGCGGCGACAACGGTGCCGGCACCGAGCACGAGCATCGCGA
Source organism: uncultured Solirubrobacterales bacterium (assembly GCA_963834625.1). Classification (GTDB taxonomy): domain Bacteria; phylum Actinomycetota; class Thermoleophilia; order Solirubrobacterales; family Solirubrobacteraceae; genus Palsa-465. The sequence continues at coordinate 334,656 of CAWICM010000006.1, forward strand.
TCTGCACCCACGTGTTCGGACCCAGATCGTCGCCACCCGTGGCCACGAACACGATCACGCCGAACAGAACGGCGAGGAGCGCGGCGAGCGCGGCGTCGACGCTCATTCCAAGGCCGCGAATGCGGGTCACCGGCGTCGTCCCGGCCGGCTCTGTCGTGGCGCGCTGACGCGCCGTGGCGAGAGTCGACACGCGGCGAGCCTAGCAACGCGCTGGGCGCAAAGCGCGGCGGGCTGGGGCGCACGGGCGCTCGGATATCGTCGTCGCCATGCCGGATGCGACGGTGCTCGCGGTCCAGGTCGTGAACTTCCGAACACGGCGTTATCTAGAACGGTGCGTCGAGACGGTGGTTGCGGATCTGCGGGGGAGCGGGCTCGGTTATGAGATCAACCTGCTCGACAACGCCTCGGGCGAGGACCTGGAGGAGATTGCCGAGCGGTTTCCCGGCGCCCGCGCGTTCGCCGCGCCGGAGAACCTCGGGTTCGGCGGCGGGCACAACCTCCTGGCCGGCGAGACCGCGGCGCCGCACCTGCTGATCCTGAACCCGGACGTGGAGATCAGGGCTCCCGGCGCGGTGTCGCGCCTACTCGCCCTGGTGACGGGCGACGACGCCGTGAAAGCCGCGGGGCCCAAGCTCGTGATGGCGGACGGGCGCCCGCAGCCCTACGACCACGGACGCCTGCACGGGGCGCGGGCTGCGATCGCGCTCAAGGGTGGACACAGCTACTGGCGAGCGACCCAGGTACGCCAGCAGGTCGCGTGGGTGTCGGGCGCGGCGATGCTGGTCGAGCGGGCGGCGTTTCGGGCCGTCGGCGGCTTCGACGAGAAGCTCTTTCTTTACAAGGAGGACGAGGACCTCTGCCTGCGTCTGCGCGCGGCGGGCGGCGTGATCGTGTACGACCCGAGCGTGGTGATGCGCCACCACGGTTCGGTGGTGGCCGATCGCGACTCCGAGCTGGCCGGCGCGGCGAGCTACTTCTTCGCCAAGCACTACGCGGACAAGCGCTCGCGGCGGGCCTTCGCCGCGGCGCACCAAACGCTCGCCTACTTGCGCCTCTGAAGCACGCGGTAGCCGAGCTTGAGCGCGGCGTATGCCGGCTTGGCGATCCTCGGGTGGGTGGCGAGCGCGAGCAGGGGGCGGTGGACGTCGGGCGGCAGCTCGCCGCCAGGTCCGACAAGGCGAGCGGCGTCCTCGGTGAGGGGGATGCCGGCGGCGGTGCGACGTCGGGCGGCCGCATCGGCGGCCGCGCCGTAGACCTCGATGAGCCTTTGTGCGGTGGCCTCCCACGTCAAGCCGGCGGTGGCCGCCGCGATCGCCGTCAGGTTGCGCTCGCGAGCGCCCTCGTCGCGCATGAGCGCGAGCGCGTTCCCGGCGCTGCGCTGCTCGTCCCAGGGGACGATGCCCGCGACCTCGTCGGGCAGCAGCTCGCTCAGCGACGTGCCTGCAGCCCACAGGCAGGGCACTCCGTGAGCGGCCGCCTCGAACGGCACGAGCCCGAAGCCCTCGAGGACCGAGGGGTACAGAACGAGCTTGCATCGTTCGAACAGCCACGCCTTCTCGGCCTCGGTGACGGCGCCGAGATCGAGGACGGCGGGGGCGAGATGCGGATGGCCGTCGAGGAAGCGCTTCTCGTCCGGGCGGGAGGAGCCGTGGGCGACGGTGGGGCCGGCGAACACGAGCATCGCGTCGGCCACCTGTTCGCTCAGAGCCCCCAGCAGGCGCAGGGCGAAAACGCGGTTCTTGTGCAGGAAATCCGTGCCGAGGCAGAGGAGGGCTGGACGGGCCGCGAGTCGCTCGGCGCCGGCGGGCGGCGCGGGCTCGGTCCGGGTCTGGGCGTGGTCGACGCCGAGGTGGACCACGCTGGCGCGCGAGGGGTCCACGAGCTCCTCGGCCAGCGCGTCGTCACGGGCGTGGGCGGAGAAGAACAGCACCCGGTCGGTGGAGCTCAAGGCGAGGCGGGTGAGCTCACGGTATTCCTGCCAGGCGCCGGCGCTCGGGAAGTAGGCCGGGTTGTGGTAGGCGATCAGGTCCTGCTGGGTCAGGAGCAGGCGCTCGCCCAGCGACTCGAGGAAGGGCAGGTCGCCGGCGTTCGAGAGCTGGAAGGGGCGGTGGACGACATCGGCGGGGGCGGCCCGCGAGACTTCCCGGTAGGTGACGAGCTCCACGCGCGGCAATTCCCGCAGGCGGGTGAGCGCGTGCTCGCTGGGCTGATCGGGGACGATCGCCGTGACGCGAAGGCGCTCGGTGCGAGCCAGGCCGGCGATCAGCTCGAGCACGTGGACGTGCGTTCCGGTCGTCGGCCCGTACAGGATGCCGGCGTCGATCGTGACCGACAGGCCACGAAGCGCGTGCCGGGCCACGGCCCGCGCGCGGGTCACCGGCGGGCTGGGCGCCGTAGCCGGGAGCGACGCCGACCTGGGATCGAGCACCAGCACCTCGTCGGCCAGCACGTGGGCCAGCCCGAGCTCGACGCAGCGCATACGAAAGTCCGCGCCGGGACCGCCGATCAGCTCGAGCGCGCTCCGGCGCACGTATACGCAAGCGTCGCCAGGCGCCTCGATCCGCGGACGAAGCCGCAGCGAGGCGGCGCGCACCGCGGCTGCCGCCTGCTCGAGCCCCTCCGAGGCTCCGCCACCGACGTCGTGCTGGGTCAGCGCGGTGGCGGTCGCGCTGTTGCTGTTCGCGTAGGCGGCCTCCCGGAGTGCCTCGAGCCATCCGTCCGCCACGCGGCACCCGGGCCGCAGCAGGACCACGTCGGCCGGCGCGGCCCGCGCGAATGCCTCGGTCTCGGAGCCGACCTCGAGGATCGGGACCATGGCGGGAGTGTGGGATCGCAGCTCGTCGGTGCCGGTGCCGACGATGCAAACCACGACGTCCCCGCGACCGGGCGCCGTCAACCGCCCCTCCGGGCGATCAGCATCAACGTGTGGCCGAAAGGTGCCGCACGCGGCCGGGATCCCAGCGCGTCGAGCGGCGCGAGCGCGCGCTGGAGGGCCGGGGGCAGGCGCCGCCAGGTGTAGGTCACCGCGTGCAGCTCGGGGTGCAGGCCGGCGGTGCGGGCATGCGCGCACAGCCGCCTCGGCGAGAGCGGGATGTCGTCGGGCGTGCCGTGTACCGCGGTGGCAAGACCGGTCCGGTTGGCCAGGGCCAGTCCGAGCCCGACCGGATGCCACCGCCCCGGCTCGATCGCGACCATCGCGCCCCCGGGCTTGAGCAGACGAGCCGCCTCGGCGAAGCAGGGCTCGAGCGGTCCCTGGTAGACGATGTGGTGCAGTACGAGCCGGTAGAGGACGACGTCGAAGGACGCCGGCGAAAAGTCGAGCTGCCCGGCGTAGCCGAGATGCACCTCGTCGGCGCGGTCCAGGCGCTCCACGCCGGCTACGCGCTCGGGATCGGAGTCGGCCGCGACCAGCCGAAACCGCGGTGCCGGGAACAGGTGGCGTCCCGGATGCCAGCCGGAGCCGACCGAGAGGACCTTGCCGGCCGAGATGCCCAGGTGGGTGCTCAGGAGCGCCTGCTCCCGGCGCGCCATGTGCTGGTAGTGGGACTCGAGCGTCGATTCGCGGCTGAGGCGGTCGAGCAGGTTGTTCGGCTCGTAGGGCGCGCAGCCCATCTGGGGTTCGTCGGAGATCGTCATGCCGCCTCGCGGTCGCGCTGGGCGAGGAAAGCAAACTGGCCGCAGAACAGGAGCTTGGTCGCATTCAGCGTCCGCGTGTCAGCCCCCAGGGCGCGGGCGCAAGCGTTCAGGGCCCGGTTCAGCGGGGATTCTCGACCCCACCAGCGGTGAAAGTACCGGTGGTTGCCGGCCAGTCGCCAGGCGATCAGGGTCATCCCGTCGATACCGGGTCGGAGTTCCACCGGCCGAAGGCTCGCGTGTTCGAGGAGGGCGAGGAATCCGACGGGGGTGTAGTTCCAGACGCTGAGCGAGTGATAGGGCTCGAGCTGGGAGGTCGACCCGGCGAACCATCCACCCGGGGCAAGCACCCGGCACACCTCGGACAGCAGCGGCTCGGGCCGACGGACGTGCTCGAGCACCTGCTTGCAGTAGACGAGGTCGAAGGCGCCATCCTCGAACGGCATCGACACCCCGTCGAACGTCTCGAAGCGGGCGTCGGTGCGGGTACGCTCGCGCGCCTCGGGCGAGCCGGGGACGTCCAGCCCGACCCACTGCACGTCCGGGTCCCGGGCCCTGAACACGTCGATCGAGCCGCCGGCGCCGCAGCCCAGGTCGAGCACGCGCCACGGGCCCTGCGCAGGGCGGCCGATCTCGCGCTCGGCGTAGCGGTCCGCGAGCGTCTGCCGGGCGTGATCGCGGGGCACGGTGTCAGCGAGCAGCTCCTTGAGGTCGCGACCCGGCAGCCTCAGAAGTTCCCGCCCACCCCGCTTGCCGCGTGACGGTTGGCTCGGCGTGTTCGCTCTACCGGTAGGGGATTCGGGACTGCTCGCCGGAGGCCCGGCGCGTAGCGAGTTGGCGTGCGAAGGCGGCCACGAAACGGGGGTTGTAGCGCAAGTAGCGCCGCCACAGCCGGCGCGGCTCCTGGCCCAGCCGGAAGGCCCACTCGAGCCCCGCTTTCTGGAGCATCGGCGGCGCCTGCGGTACCAGTCCGGCCATGAAGTCGAACGCGGCGCCCACCCCGACCAGCACGGGCGCGTCGAGGTGCGGGCGCAGCGAGGCCATCCACTTCTCCTGCTTCGGCACGCCGATGCCGACCCAGACCATGTCGGCCTCGGACTCGTTGATGTCTTCGGCCACCGCGGCCTGCTCCTCCGCGGTGAGGCCGCGGAAGGGAGGCGCGTACCCGCCCACGATGTTGATGCCGGGGTAGCGCCGGCGCAGGCTGAGCCCCAGTCTGACCAGCGCGTCCTGGTCGCGGCCGCCGTACAGGTAAAGGCGCTGCCCGGTGGCGCCCGCGCGGGCGCAGGCCCGAGCCATCAACTCGGGTCCGTAGACCCGGTCGGGCAGCGGATGTCCGAGCGCGCGCAGAGCCCACACGAGCGGCTGCCCGTCGGGGACGTTGAGCGTCGAGGACATCAAGGCAGCGCGCAGCTCCGGGTCCTCCTGGGAGGCCATCACGGTATGCACGTTGCAGACACACACGTAGCCTCGGCGGCGCTCCGCCACCATCGCGTCCATCCAATCGAGCGTCCGCTCGTAGTCGATCACGGCGATCGGCACATCCACGATCTCGACCGCCAGGGGGCTGGAGATCGTCTCGACGTAGGACTGAACGGGGCTGTCCGATTGCATCACAGAGGGTGCCTACCTCGCACGGCCGGGGTCAAACGGGCGCAAAGCTACGGATCTCCACTGCTGTAACGGGATTCGAGGCCGGAGGTTGCGCGTGTAGCTGCACCGCCGAGGCGTGGCCGGGCGTCCAATTATGTCCAACCCGCTTGACGGCGCCCGTCCATCCAGCGCTATGCTTGGGGTCGACAAGGAAGTCGGACGGGCCCGCGAGCATCGCCCCCTTTCTCGCGGGTCTTCGGACGGCCCCCAGCCCTACCAGGGTCGTCCTTCGGTCGGGCCCGTACCGCCTTCGCGGTGCGGGCCCGCCACTCTTTCGGGGGGTTGGCTCCTAGGTACCCGGCACGTAACGCACGTGTGCCAAGCCGCGAGTTCATCGCGGGAAGTTATCTCACCGGATTCATGGTTATCGCGCCGCGCTCAATGGGCACAGATCGATCGCGGCCGCCGTCATCTGACGCCTTCTAAGCTGCGGCACGCCATGCACTGTCTCGTTACCGGCGGCGCCGGCTTCATCGGATCGCACATCGTCGACGGTCTCGTGGCGCGCGGGGACCGCGTTGCCGTGATCGACAACCTGTCGACCGGCCGGCGCGAGAACCTGCAGGAAGCGTTGCAGCGAGGGGCCGAGTTGCACGTGGCGGATGTGCGCGATGCGGACGCGCTGGCCGCGATCTTCGCCGCCGCGCGACCCGAACTGGTGTTCCACCTGGCGGCGCAGATCGACGTGCGCAACTCGGTCGAGGATCCCGCCCACGATGCCGATGCGAACGTGCTGGGGACGATCAGGGTGCTCGAGGCGGCGCGGGTAGTCGGAGCCCGCCGTGTCGTCCAGACCTCGACCGGTGGCGGCCTGTACGGCGAGGCTGACGTGATCCCGACTCCCGAGGATCACCCGATCCGGCCGATCGCCCCGTACGGGCAGGCCAAGCACGCGGCGGAGGGCTACTGCGAGCTCTACACGCGGCTGCACGGGCTGTCCACGGTATCGCTGCGCTACGGCAACGTGTACGGCCCCCGCCAGGACGTCCACGGCGAGGCCGGCGTGGTGGCGATCTTCTGCGGGTGCGTTCTCGAGGGGCGCCGTCCGGCGGTGTTCGGTGACGGTGGCCAGACCCGGGACTGGGTCGAGGTGAGCGATGTGGTGCGCGCCAATTTGACGGCCGGTGCAGCTGTCGTCACCGGGCCGGTCAACATCGGCACCGGCCGAGAGACCTCGTTGCTCGACTTGATCGAGGCGCTGAACGCGGTCAGCGACCGGGGTCCACTACAGAGGCCTGAATTCGCCCAGGAGCGTCCGGGGGAGGTGCGGCGGAGCTGCCTGGACGTCCGCCGGGCTCGGACCGATCTGGGCTGGCAGGCCGAGGTCGGCCTGCGGGACGGGCTGGAAAGGGTCCTCGTGAGCCTGCGCGCGCCCGCTTCGCCGGCCTAGAGGTCGGCGCTGAGGGGTTGGCGGGGCTGTCCCACAACGTCGTGGGTTGTAAGGGGCTGGCACGCCAGGCGACCGATGGGCGCGATTCCCCTGTCAGCCTCGCCAAACCCTGCGCTACAGGTTCTCGGCCACCCGGGGCGCCTCGCGCGTGAACACCCACCAGCCGAGCGCGAACAGCCCCGGGATCAGCGCGATGGCGATCACCACCGGCCAGACGGCGTGCGCGGCCCCGACGGCCGTCGGGTAGCCGCTCGGGTCGATGAATGCGTGGCCCATCTGGGCCAGCAGCGTGGCCATCGGGTTGATCATCGCGAAGTGCACGGTGCCTGCAGGAAGCTTGGGGGTCACGTACGCGGTGGCGGGATACATGACGGGCGAGCCGTAGAACCAGACCTGGAGGAACACCTCCCAGATCGGCTGTACGTCCCGGAAGCGCACATACAGCGCCGACAGCAGCATCCCGATCCCCGTCGCCAGCACGATGAAGCCGAACACGATCGGGATCATCTCCAGCCACTGAATGGTTGGCGTGACGCCGCTGGCGAACGCGAAGATCAGCACCACGATGAAGTTCATCGCCAGGTTGAAGGTGGCGGTGAGCGAGACCGAGAGGGGCACGACCATCCGCGGGAAGCGGATCTTTCGCAGCATGCCCTCGCGGGCGACGAGGCAGGTGACGCAGTTGCCGGTCGCCTCGGAGAGGAAGTTCCAGAGCACGATCGCGGTGAGGAGGTACGCGCCGTAGTACGGCCCCCGCGCGATGTGGATGATCTTGACGAAGAAGACATAGAGCACGCCGAAGAACAGGAGCGGCCGCATCAGCGACCACACGTAGCCGAGGGCGGAGCCGTAGTAGCGGAGCTTCCACTCGGTCCGGGCCATGATCATCGTGAGCTCGACGAAGCGGCGACGCTCGCTGCCCAGCGCGGACGGCCCGTAGCTCTCGACGACGCTCATCGGCGCTCGATCTCGAACGTGTGGGGCAGATCGGCCAGCCCGCCGCCGGGCCGGTTGGCGATCACGATCAGCGAGCTGCTGATGTGAGCGTCGAAGACGTCCGCGCCGAGGCCGGCGCGTGCGACGGTGGCGAACAGACGGTAGCGCCCGGGGGCGAGGTGATTCTCGAAGCAGAGCCGCACGCTCGCCGTCGTGCCGGACTCGAACCGGCCCGTCTTGACGTGAGAGCTGTTGGTGCTGGCGACGAACACGTAGTCGCCTTTCTCGCTCTGGAGGCTGGCCGAGAAGACCGGATCCTCGACCTCGTGGAGGAACTCGACGTCCATCCGCACGTCGCACGGCTCTCCCTGAACCGAGGACGTCGTGAGCTTGCCCCGGGGTGACTCGAACCACGCGTTCATCACCTGCGCGACCTGCGGCCGCTCCGGTTCCTCGGCGGGCTCGGCGACCTGGCGCTGACGGAGCGTGGCGAAGTTGAGCTGGTTGTACTGACGTGCGATCGAGACCGGCTCGCCGATGTCGATCACGCGCCCGGCGTCGAGCAGCATGGCCCGGTCGCAGAAGCGCTCCACGGACGCCATGTCGTGGGTGACGAACAGCATCGTCCGGCCCTCGTCGCGCAAACGGGTGAACTCGTCGAAGCACTTCTGCTGAAAGGCGGCGTCGCCCACCGCGAGCACCTCATCGATGAGCAGGATCTCGGCGTCTACCTGCACGGCGGTCGCGAAGGCGAGGCGCACGTGCATGCCCGACGAGTAGTTCTTGAGCTTGAGGTCCACGAACTCCTCGAGCTCGGCGAAGGCGACGATGTCATCGAACCGGCTGTTCGCCTCCTTGCGGGAGAGGCCGAGCATGATCGCATTGATGATCACGTTGTCCCGTGCCGTCAGGTCCGGATTGAAGCCAACCCCGAGCTCGATGAACGGCGACAACCTCCCGTTGATCGCCAGCTCGCCCTCGTCGATGCCGTAGATCCCCGCGAGGCACTTGAGCAGGGTGCTCTTGCCACTCCCGTTCCTGCCCACGATGCCGAAGAACTCGCCCGGGGCAATCTCCACGCTGACGTCCTGCACGGCGCGCAGGACGTCGTAGGAGCGCGACCGGGACGGGTGCAGCACTCGCTCCTTGAGCGTGTGGTAGTGCTGGTGGGGGAGCTTGAACGTCTTGCTGACGTGACTGACCGCCACCGCCGGGCGTGCAGCCCCCGACGGACGGGCGCGCTCCACGTGACCCTTCTCGCCCAGGATCGCGCTCACCGGGCAGACGGTAGCAAGGGGAGGGTCACGGAACAGGTGCTACTTTGCGCGGCCTTGCAGGTCTGCACGATCATCGCCAAGAACTATGCCGCCCACGCTCGGGTGCTGGCGAAATCGCTGGCCCGGCACAATCCGGGCAGCAAGCTGTGGACGCTGGTCATCGACGACTACGACCGTTATCTGGACCCGGCCGCCGAGCCGTTCGAGGTCCTCACACCGGCCGACATCGAGTGCGATCCGTTCACCCGCATGGCGTTGCGCTACACCGTGCTCGAGCTCTCCACCGCGGTCAAGCCATGGCTCCTGCGTCACCTCATGAAACGGACCGGGGGACCCCTCACCTACCTCGATCCGGACATCAAGATCTACGGCTCGCTGGAGCGGCTCGACCAGCTGGCGGCCGATCACGGTGTGGTGGTCATTCCGCACAACCGTGAGCCGATCCCGCTCGACGGGCTGAAGCCGAGCCAGGTCGACATCATGATCGCCGGCGTCTACAACCTGGGCTACGTCTCGCTGGCGCCGCGACCGGAGGTCGACGCCCTGCTCGACTGGTGGTCAGAGCGGCTGCGCCGGGACTGCCGGGTCGATCCGATATGGGGTTACTTCGTGGACCAGCGGTGGTTCGACCTGGTCCCCGGATTCCTGAGCGATCTGGCCATCGTGCGCGAGCCCGAGTACAACGTCGCGTACTGGAACCTGCACGACCGTGAGCTCCGGCGCGACGGCGAGCGCTATCTCCTCGACGGCCGGCCGCTGGGTTTCTTTCACTTCAGCGGCTTCGACCCGGATCATCCGTTGGTGCTCAGCCGCTACCAGAACCGGGTGGATGTTCTCGCCAACCCCGCGCTCGAGCAGATCCTGGCCGAGTACGCGACGGAGGTCAACGACGAGGGCCACGACGACAGCCGAAAGTGGCCCTATAGCTACGGCGCGCTCGGGGACGGCAAGAAGATTGACGACACGGTCAGGGAGCTGTACGACGAATTCGCCGACGAACAGCCAGGGGACGTGCCCTCCCCGTTCACACTGGAGGGCGTCGCCGCGTTCGCCGGCTGGCTGAACGGTCAGGCGCCGAACGCTCCTCCCGGCATCACTCGGGTGCTCGCGCGCGTGTATCGCGACCGCCCGGACCTCCAGCTTTCCTATCCTGACCTTGCCGGTCCCGGCCGGGATCAGCTGCTGCGCTGGGTCGAGGAGTACGGGAGGCGAGAGATGCCGCTGCTGGCGTGGAAGATGACCAACACCAACGGCTCGGGGGTGGGAGCGGCCGCCGCCGAGGCGGGTGCGTCAGCCGCCGGCGCGCAGGTGGATCCGCCGCCAGTGGCCGAGACGGCCCTGGCAACGCTCGGTCAGTCTCCGTTCGGCGTGAACGTGGTCGGCTACTTCCGCTCGGAGCTCGGTACGGGTGAGGCGGCGCGTCAGGTGGTCGGCGCGCTCGATGCGGCGCAAATACCCGTGATGCCGATTCACGGTCAGTACGTGCCGGTCAATCGCCAGGGTCACGCGTACGCGACGGCGACTCCCGAGGAGGCGGCGTTCCCGGTGAACCTGATCTGCATGAACGCCGACATGCTGCCCGAGTTCGCCAACCAGGCGGGTGATCAGTTCTTCGGCGGGCGCTATTCGATCGGCCTGTGGTTCTGGGAGATCGCGCGCTTCCCGGACCACTGGCGTGGCTCCTTCTCGTTGTTGGAGGAGGTGTGGGCGCCGACTGCGCACATAGCGGCGGCCCTCGAGCCGGTGGCCTCTGTTCCCGTCACGACGATCCGCATCCCGGTGGCGCCGCCGGAGCTCGAGCCGCGATCGCGCGGCGCACTCGGTCTCCCCGACGACAAGTTCCTCTTCCTGTTCAGCTTCGACTATCTGAGCGTGTTCAAGCGCAAGAACCCGCTGGCCCTGGTCGAGGCGTTCAGGCGTGCGTTTGCGCCGGGCGACGGCGCCGCCCTTTTGATCAAGTGCATCAATCAGGATCGTGATCCGGGCGCTCACGGTCAGCTCCAGGCCGCGGCGGCGGGACACCCCGACATCCAGATCATGGACCGCTACCTCTCGCCCGAGGACAACAGCGGTCTGATCGCCGTGTGCGACGCCTACGTGTCGTTACATCGAGCCGAGGGATTCGGTCTCGGCATGGCGGAGGCGATGACGCTCGGCAAGCCGGTCATCGCGACCGGCTACTCGGGGAACCTCGACTTCATGTCGCCGTCCAACAGTCTGCTGGTGGACCATCGGATCGTGCCGATCGGCTCGGGTGCGGATCCGTATCCCGCCGACGCCGAGTGGGCCGAGCCTGACCCGGAGCACGCCTCCAGGCTCATGCGCCAGCTGTTCGACGACCCCGAGCGCGCGCGGGAGCTGGGTGCGACCGCGGCGAGCGACATCCGGCGAACCCACTCGCGCGAGGCCGCCGGACAGATCATGCGACGGCGGCTGGAGTCCATCGTCGCCACCGGCCGCCCGCGCGCGGTCGCCGATCTGGCCCTCAAGCGGACGGCGCTCGGCACGCTGCCGGTGCAGCTCGGACACGGACTGTCCGGCGCGCCCCGGCCCGGGCGCGGCCAGGCCGTGCGGGAGCTCGCGCGCAAGAGCGTCCTGCGGCTGATCCGGCCGTACACGAGCTATCAGAAGACGGTCGACACGCTGGTGCTCGACGCGCTCGAGGATCTCACCGCGATGGTTGCCGACCGGCGCCGGGACGACGCCACCGAGCGCGCCAGCCTCATGGCCGAGCTTCGCGGCTATCAGCACATCGCGCCGCTGCTGGAGCGCCAGAGCCGCGCGATCGAGGAGCTCGAGCACCGGTTGGAGGAACTCGAGCGCAGGATCAGCCAGGGCCAGTAGTGGCCGCTCACGCCTCGGCGGAAGGGCTGCCCGCGGGAGTCAACGTCGTCGGCCACTTCCGCGCCGAGAACGGCATCGGAGAGGCCGCTCGGCTCCTCGTCCGCGGCCTCGACGGCGCGGCCCTCCCGCTCGTGCCGGTTCACGCGCCCGTTGCCCCGGGTGAGAACCAGGGTCATCCGTTCAGCTCCGCCGAGCTGGACGACGCGGACTACCCGGTCAACCTGATCTGCATGGACCCGGCTCGGATGCCCCAGCTCCCGGTGCACGCGGGGTACCCCTTCTTCACCGAACGTCATTCGATCGGGCTGTGGTCGTGGACGGCCTCGGCATCGGGGCCTGAAGGCTGGAGCGAAGCGCTCGCGTCCCTCCAGGAGGTATGGGTTCCGAGCGATCACGCCGCGCGGGCTCTGGCGCCCTTGGTCCCGCTCCCGGTGACCAAGGTGCCGCTGCCGGTGGAGCTGGCTTCGACGGCGCCGCTCCCACGCTTCACGCTCGAGTTGTCGGACGACGACTTCGTGTTTCTCGCCTCGTTCGACTACCGGGCCGGATTCGCGCGCAAGAACCCAGTGGCCTTGGTGGAGGCGTTCGGTGCCGCGTTCGAGCCGGGGTCGGGCACGACACTCGTCATCAAGACCATCAACGCCGACGGCGACCCGGTCAACCGGGCGAAGCTCAAGGCGGCGACCGAGGGGCGCTCGGACGTGCGCCTCGTCGAGGACCGGCTGTCCGCCGAGGCCAATGACGGTCTCACCGCCGCCTGCGACTGCTTCGTGTCGCTGCATCGCGTGGAGAGCTTCGGCCTGGCGATGGCCGCGGCGATGTACCTCGGCAAGCCGGTGATCGCGACCGGTTACTCGGGGAGCCTGGAGTTCATGACGCCCGATAACAGCTACCTCGTCGACCACGAGGTGGTCCCGATCGAAAGGGAGGGGCCGCCCTATCTGCCCTACCGGGAGTGGGCGCAGCCGAGCATCCCGCATGCGGCAGCGTTGATGCGCGAGGTCTACGAGAACCGCCCCGAAGCGACCGCGCGCGGGGGTCGGGCGGCGGCCGACATCCGGGCACATCACGCTCCCGCGGTGGTAGGTGCCGAGATGCTCCGCCGTCTCGAGGTCGCGCACGGTGCCGTGGCTGCGCCGCCAGCGCAGCCGCACGCCGGTCCCGGTATGGGGGCCGCGTCCCGGCGCGCGGTGGGGCGGCTGACCAGGCCGGTCACGAGTCCGATGCGGGAGCGATTCGAGCGGCTCGAGCGCCGGCAGACACGCAGCGTGGCCGACCGGCTGCGCGAGGCACGGATGGACGCGGCGCGGATGCGCTCGCTCCGGACGGCGATCGTCGAGCGGCTGGACGACCTGTCGCGGCGAATGGCCGTGATCGAGGCGGAAGCCCACGCGGTCCCATTCATGCAGGGATCGCCGTTCGTCAAGCGAGAGGATCCCGAGGCAGGGGTCGTCGTGGGCTACGCCGGCGCGCAAAGCACCGAGGCCGGTGACGGGTATCGCGGCTTCGAGGATGTGTTCCGCGGATCCGAGGACTTCATCCGCGATCGGCAGCGCCGTTACCTGCCGATCATCGGACGGCGCCAGCCGGTGCTCGACGTCGGGTGCGGGCGCGGCGAGCTGCTCGATCTACTGCGCGAGACCGGACTCGCTTACACCGGCGTCGACAGCGAGCCCGGGATGGTGGCCCGGTGCCACGAGAAGGGCCACCACGACGTGGTCCTCGCCGATGGGCTGGACTACCTCGAGCAGGTTCCCGACGGGTCCCTCGGCGTCGTGTTCGCAGCCCAGGTGATCGAGCACCTGAGCGTGGAGCAGCTGCGAGCACTGTTGGCCCTGGCGCGGGTGAAGCTCGCCCGCGACGGCCGCTTGATCGCGGAGACCGTCAACCCGCATTCCCCGCCGGCTCTGAAGGCGTTCTGGGTGGATCTGACCCACCGGGTCCCGATCTTCCCCGAGGTGGCGCTCGAGTTGTGCCGTGAGGCGGGCTTCGACTCCGCCTATGTGTTTCACCCGAACGGCAGCGGCGACGTCGAGCGCGATCGCTTCACCCAGGGCGAGTACGCGGTGGTCGCGAGTCCGGGCGCCTAGAAGCCGGCGTTACGGGTGGGCGCACGACGTCGCGGACGCCGCCATGCTCACGAGCTGGACACCGCGTGGCGGGTTCGGCGCCGAGTACGTCTCCGGAGGCGCTTGGAGCGGCTCGGCCGTGAACCCGATCTGAACCGCCGCGGCTCGGGCAGTCGGGTCTGGGGGCGCGTGCAGGCAGATCCGCACGGCGTCACCCTGCTGTCTGACCGCCACGACATCGGGGCCCGCGTCGACGTAGACCGGCACGGTCCGCTTCAGCACCAGCGAAATCCAGGCGGGACTGGACGGCCGCCCGCCGACGACCAGGAAGCGCAGCGGGTCGGGGCCAAGCCACGCCGCGCCCGAGGGATTGAAACGCACGGCCGGCCCGTCCACCCCTCCGGTGACCGTGACGTCGAGGCTCTGGGTACGCTCCTCGAGCGCCACGGCGCCGTCGCGTGCCACCACCCGTCGCGGCGTGTGGATGCCGGCGAATCGAGTTAGCACGTAGCGATAGTCGGGCCTGAAGGACGGCCCGAGCGGCTGGATGCCGCCCAGGTAGAGGAGCCCACGGGCGTCGTCGGTGGCGGTCTCGACCGAGACCTTGTGATCGGTGCGCTCGTCAACCAGGTTGTAGACGAGCGGCAGCTCCATCGGCGGAAGCGGGCCCTGTCCGAACCCCTCGAGCTGGACCGGACCTCCGCCGGATGGGAGCGCAGACAGCGCCTGACGATCCTGGGAATCGAGCAGATACGAGCCGTGCTCGAGGCGCTGGCGCTCGACCCCCGCGATGTGTCCGATGACACCCACGACCACGACCGCGACCGCCAGCGACGCGACCACGCCCACCCACCCGCGTATCGTGGCCAGCGTCGCGACGCCGATGCCGAGAGCCGGGATGGCCAGTGCGGCGATCGGGATCGAGTTGCGCTGAACGCAATAGCCGCAGTTGCGCGACGACCACGTGTAGTAGGCGAGCAGCGCGGCACCCGCGGCCACCGCGAGCATCACGGTGGCCGCGTGCCGGCGCACCACGCCGAGAGCGATCACCACGATCATCAATGCCGGGACGAGCGCTGCCGCGATGAACTGGCCGGTCGTCGCGTGGGACAGGTCGACCAGGCTGTAGAACTCGCGCGTCTGGAGCACCCACCCGGGCATGACGTTGAACGGCAGCACGTATGCCGGGAGTCCGCCGAGCGAGAACGAGCCGTTGAGGAGGCCGATCCAGTAGCGGACGTTGCGCTCGAAGGCCACCGGCGTGAGCAGTGCGGCGAGCGCGACGACGCCCGCCAGCTGCCCGACGGCCAGTCCGACCTCGGCAGCGCTCGGCCGCCCTCGGCGCAGCCGCCGCAACACGAGCACGGCGAGCGTCGCGAGACCCCCGAGCACGACCGCGGGCAGGAAGAGGGGGTAGAGGGTCTGGAGGCCCGCCACGAGCAGCGCGAACAGCACCAAGGTCGCGGGCTCCCGGTAGCGCATGGCGTCGTAGCCGACGGCGACCACCGGCCCGAGCACGGCGCAGCCGACGATCGCTCCCTGGCTTCCATCCATGAACAGCTCGGCGAACAGCGGGCCGGCGAACAGGCAGCCGGCCAGGACGGCGCCCCAGGTTGGTCTTCCGACCGCGCGCCGCACGACCGCGAACGCCCCAAGCGCTCCGACCAGCACCACCGCGATTAAGAAGGGGCTGTCGGTATCTGTCGAACCGAGCCCGAGCAGGTCGTTGACGCTGGCCTCCAGCGCGGAGACGTCGAGCTGCTGGTCCCTTTGGGCGTAGCCCGCCCAGTACTGCACCGACAGGTCGGCGAACGGGGGCGTCATGTGCTCGGCTTGGTGGATCGAGTAGCGCTCGACTCCGTTGGTCTCCGAGACGTATCCGGTCGTATCGGCGATCGTGTAACCGCCGTCCGGCCCGACCGTGTGTTGCGCCGCGAGCGGGTAGTCGAATGACGCCAGAACCACGATCACCACCACGAGCACCTGGGCGACGCCCGTGGCGAGGGCACGCCGCGAATCCAATGAGAACGAGTCCCCTGACGAGGCCAGCGCCCGCCGGTCGCTTACGCGGGCGCCGGCTCGCCAGCGTGCCAGGGCAAGCGAAAGTACGGCCACCACGATTAGCAGCCAGGCGGTGTCCCGGGCCGGGAACGCGTAGGCCAGCGTCACCGTCAGGCAGACGCCGACGCACAACCCGAACGCCGGTGCCAGGGCCAGGCGGGTCAGGCGATCGAAGCGCTCGGGCAGGAACGCCGCCGGTCCGAGACCGAGCGCGGCGAGCAGCACCACGAACAGGAGCTCACGCGATAGCAGGTCCGCCCACACGTGCATCCGGCTGGCGGGTCAGGCCGCGGGGCGGGCGTCGTGGTGCGAGCCGTCCGCGGTCGCGGTCGCGAACCGACGGGGCGGCTGCGGGCCGCCGGCAGGGGCGAATGCCGCGAAACGTGGATGTCGGGACGGGGCCAACCTGCGGGCGAGTGTACGGTCTCGGAGGACGGCGGGATGTCCGAGCGGGCCGATCTTCGGCAGCCGCAAGCGACAGCTAATCTCCCGCCCGTGCCCGTCGCCGAACACACCAGGACCTACCTCGCGGCCGTGGCGTCGCTCGCCCAGGCGATCGATGGTGAGCGCGTGGACGCGATGGCGCGCGGCCTCGCCGAGGTGCGCGCCCGCGGCGGCCGCCTGTTCCTGCTCGGGGTGGGCGGTGGCGCGGGACACGCGTCACACGCGGTCAACGACTTCCGCAAGCTGTGCGGGCTCGAGAGCTACGCCCCCACCGACAACGTCTCCGAGTTGACCGCGCGAATCAACGACGACGGCTGGGACACCTCGTTCAACGGCTGGCTGGAAGTCTCGCGCCTGTCCGACCGCGACGCCCTGTTGGTCTTCTCGGTCGGAGGTGGCTCGCGCGAGCACGGCGTGTCAGTAAATCTAGTCAACGCGCTCGAGCGCGGCCGCGGGCTCGGGTGCGCGATCTACGGCGTGGTCGGTGCGCCCGGAGGCACGCTGGCCGAGGTCGCCGACGTCGCCGTGGTGATCGATCCTCCGCCCGATCTGCGCACGCCGCTGGTCGAGTCGTTCCAGGCCGTCGTGTGGCATGCGCTGGTCTCGCATCCCGAGCTGGCCGCGCGCGCCGGGCATTGGGAGACGATCACCGCGCGGTGAGGCTCGAGTCAGCGCCCGTCGCGGCCGATCATGTACGCCGGCACCGAGCACACCGGCGGCGGCCGGCGGCCGAACGGCGCCTCGTCGGCAGGCAGCTCGACCAACCCGCGCCCGTGCACCACCTCGATCTCCCAGTGGTATCCGCGCATCGCGGGCGCGCGGACGGCGCCGGCCCGCAGCTCGCGCGCATCCAGCTCGGCAAGGAGCCATTTCCCGTCGAAGATCACCGCGTTGGTCGGGTCGCTGTCGTTGATGTAGATCGCGTTCTGGAAGTCCTGCATCATCGGAAAGTACGCCTTGTCGAACAGGAAGAACGAGCTCAGCATCACCCCGTCGGGACGCAGGACGCGACGCACCTCGTCGAGGTAGCCTGGCACCTGATCCTGCGTCAGGTGGGTGAACACCGAGAGGGCCAGCAGCAGTGAGACGCTGCCGTCCTCGACCGGGAACGTTGCGGTGCGGGGGAGCGTCGGGTCCGGGTTGAACCCCGGGTTGAACACGTCCTGATGGATGAACGTGAAGCCAGGAAGACGGGGGGCGAGATTCCGGTTTGCCCAGTCGATCATCCCGGCGTGCAGGTCCACGCCGACGTAGCGCTTGGGCATCGGCGCCGAGCCGAGCGCCAGCCTGCGCGCCATCCGCCCGCATCCGCACCCGAAGTCCAGCACGCAGTCGAACAGCCGCTCGTCGTGGAGGGTGGGAAAGACGGGCTTGCCGGCGGGCTGATCGAAGGCGGCCGGATCGGTGGGACCGACGAGCGCACGTAGTTGCGGGGGCGGCAGCGGCAGCTCGCCGTGACGTCGAAACCTCCGCAACCGGGAGGACGCTTGTCCGTGAGAGCGGGTCAAGATCGGCTGGAGGATAACCGGGTTAGAGGGCCGGGCCGCCGAGCCCCGCCGGAGCCTGTGGCTCGCGACTTTCACAAGAAAGGTCTTATCGTTTGCGCCCGTGGCACCGGTCATGGCCTCAGGGAAGGGCGCGGCATCGAGAGGGCCTCGATGCTTCCTCCACATTCCCAAGAGCGGGGGGACGAGCGTGCGGCTCTCGCTCGAGCGGGAGCTTCCGGACGGCGCGGTGAGCAGGAAGCTCCAGGACGGGACGCTGTTCTGCGGCGGATGGAGCGATGTCGAGAGCCTCGATGCAGACACCCGCGCGATGCTGGCCATCAGCGACGACGAGGTACGCGCGCTATCCGAATGTGCCGTCGTGAGCGGGCATTTCTCGCTGTCGACGCTCGTGCGGGTGACGGACAGCGCATCCATCGCCACCGTGCTGCGCGAGCCACGCGCCCGGCTGCTCTCGCACTACGCGTTCTGGCGGGTTTCCCCGCCGTTGCGCGAGCAGTGGCGCGGCTACGTCGCGCTGGACCACGCCCAGCGCCCGCTCGACGAGTTCCTCGCCGAGCCGGAGGTCGCTCAGGCCACCGACAACCTCGTCTGCCGGATGCTGCTGGACGACGCGCGGATTCCCGAGTCGGGATTCATCGCCGCCGAGGACAGGTCCGACGTTGCGGCAGAAGCGATCGCGATGCTCGACACGCTCGGCTACGTAGGCGTTCTCGAACTCGGCGACGCCGTCTGGCAGGGGTTCTCGCAGTTCTTCGGCGTCACCCTCTCACCGATACACGTCAACGCGACCGCTTCACCGCGAGAGTCGGCCAAGGCGCCGGATGGCGCAGCGCCCGGCTCCGAGTTCGAGATCACCGCCTCCACCCTCGAGCTGCTCGAGGCCCGTACGGCTGCAGATGCCGTCATCTACCGGCATGCGCTGGCCGGCGCCGGATGCTCCGCCGAGCAGGTCGAGCGCATATGCGCCGCGTCGTTCGCACGGGAGCTGGTGCGCGTCGGCGACGCGCTGGGCAAGTTCTCGTCCGGATACAGGCGACACGCGCGGACGATCACCGAGCTCGAGCAACAGCTCCAGCGTGCACAGACGGAGTCTTCGAATTACCGCGCCTGGCTCGAAGGTGTCGAGGGATCGGCGAGCTGGCGGATGACCGCACCGGTCCGCGCCGCCAAGCAGCACCTGCTCCGCATCGGGCGACACCGCCGGGGCTCATCCATCGCCGCTCGGCGGTAGCAGCGAACAGCGCAGGGGGCGCTCGAGCGACAGCCGGGGGTACTCGGGTTCGCCGGCCGAGGCCAGAACCATCGCCCGGCTGGGGGCACCGTCGGGCCAGGAGCGCACGGCGGTGGGCTCCAGGCCGCACGAGCGGCACCAGTCGGTCAGGGCGGCGAGGTTCGGCGCGAACCAGTTACCGGGGTCGCCGCCGAGCTCGGCGCCGCGGAAGAACCGCGCCAGGGGCTGGTCGCGGCGATCCTGGAGCTCGTGATCGGAGATCGCGGTCTCGATCGAGACGATCCCGCGTGACAGGCGGCGGACGCTGTCGAGGGCGAGCAATGGATGGCGTACCTGGTAGAGCACGCCCCAGCAGATGACAACGTCGAACTGCTCGCCGAGCAGCTCGGGGACCTCGTAGAGGGTGGCTTGGACGTGCTCGGCGTGGGATCCCAGCGCGTCCTTCAGTGCGGCGAATCCGAACCAGTTCTCGTCCGCGACGTCGACGGCGACCACGCGGCGGGCGCCCCGCCGCTCGCACTCGAAGGCCGCGCCCCCGTTCCGGGTGGCGAGATCGAGCACGGTGGCGCCGTCGAGCCGCTCGGGGATCCCCGCCAACTCGAGCAGGAGGGCGACGTCGGTGGCGCCCGGAGTGAACACGCCCGGCGAGAGCTCGAACCGCTGATACCAGTGGAAGTCCTCCCGGGCTGCGAGCTCAGTTGCGGCCTCTCGGGTGAGCGTCTTCGGCCGGTGCGACCCGGCGCTCGGCTCGGACGGGCTCGGCTCGGGCGGGATCGGTTCGGCCGGCCGGCCCGAGACCAGGTCGAAATAGGGCCGGCGCTCCGGGTCGGCGGGATGCCGGTAACCCTGCATGAAGTAGTTCGGCTGGTGGCGCCGGGGAACCTCTCCGTCGCCCGGCAGAGCATCCCCGCCGAGATCCGCACGCACGAAGAACGCGTTAATCGAGGCGAGGTCGGTGTGGACGAGCCGATACCCCTTCCGGTCGGCGAGGTCGCACAGGGCGTCCAGCGAGCCGCCGAAGTAGTCGGTTCCATCCCAGCCGCGGTCATAGCCGAGCGGCTGGACGAGCCGGCGGCCGGGGCGCAGCACGGCGTTGTACTCGATTACCACGATGCGCGGCCGGTAGGCCTCGAGCGCCTCCCAGATCCAGTAGTCCTGGCCGTCGACGTCAATCGAGAGGACATCCGGCTCCGGGGGCACTCCCGCGGCCGCGAAGAGGCTCTCGACGTTGGCCGGCGTCACGGCCGCGTTCTGGGTCGTGACTCGGCCGGTCGCCTCGTACTTGGCGGCCAGCTCCGAGTAGTCGCCCTCGTCGGCCTCGATGAACAGCCCCTCCCATCCCAACACGTCGGCGAGGAACACGCAGTTCCCCTCGCGGCCGGTCTCGATCCCGAACTCGACGAAGAACCCGGGCCCGGCTCCGACCCGTGCCAGGAGCTCGGCGATCACCCCGTCCTCGCCATGCTGGCTGAAGCAGCGCAGCTCGAAAACGCTCAGCGGCCCGCGAGCGGTCGATGCCGGCGGCGTCCGGTAGCGCCGAACCAGCTCCGCCATCGACAGATAGATTCCGCGATCGGTCTCCATGCTCCTCGGCGGCGAGGACTGTAGCTGTCCCGGTGAGATGGGGACAATCCAGCGTGTAGCCTCCAGCCGCATGTCCGGGAGCCGGTCTGCGCTGATCACTGGAATCACCGGCCAGGACGGCTCGTACCTGGCCGAGCTTCTCCTGGACAAGGGCTACACGGTCCACGGGATGGTCCGCCGCTCCTCGACCGAGCGCTTCGACCGGATCGAGCACCTGCGCGACCGGATCACTCTGCACCAGGCGGACCTACTCGACGAGCGCTCGCTGGTCGATGCGCTGCGAATCGCTCGTCCGGACGAGATCTACAACCTGGCGGCAATGTCCTTCGTCGCGGTCTCGTGGATCCAGCCGACGCTCACGGCGGAGTTCACCGGCGTCGGCGTGACGCGCATGCTCGAGGCCATGCGGGAGGCGTGTCCGGAAGCGCGCTTCTACCAGGCGTCCTCGAGCGAGATGTTCGGCAAGGTGCGGCAGGCGCCGCAGAACGAGCTCACGCCGTTCTATCCACGCTCGCCGTACGGGGTGGCGAAGGTCTACGGCCACTTCATCACGGTCAATTACCGCGAGTCCTACGACCTGCAGGCGAGCACCGGGATCTTGTTCAACCACGAGAGCGAACGCCGCGGGCTGGAGTTCGTGACCCGCAAGATCACCTGGCATGCCGCGGCGATCAAGCTCGGCCTGGTCGAAAAGCTGCCCCTCGGCAACCTCGACGCCGAGCGGGACTGGGGCTACGCGAAGGACTACGTCGAGGCGATGTGGCTCATGCTCCAGCAGGACGTGCCGGGGGACTACGTGGTCGCGACGGGAGTGGCCCACTCGGTGCGCGACTGTCTCGAGATCGCGTTCGACCAGGCGGGGCTGGAGGTCGGCGATCACGTGGCGATCGACGAGTCGCTCAAGCGCCCGGCCGAGGTGGACCACCTGATCGGAGATGCATCGAAAGCCAGGCGGGAGCTCGGCTGGGAGCCCACGACCAGCTTCGAGGAGATGATCCGGCTGATGGTCGACGCTGATTACGAGCTGCTCAGCGGAGGCCGGGAGGCGGCCAGGGCGCAGCTCAGCCGGACGCGCTCCGAAGCCAAGCCCGACTAGGCGTGACGGCCGGCGGCGGGTCTCGACGGGCCTTGGTGACCGGCATCAGCGGTCAGGACGGTTCGTTTCTCGCCGAGCTGCTGCTCGAGCAGGGCTACCACGTCGTCGGCATGGTCCGTCCGACCGAGGGCCGGTCGCTCGGCCCGTCCGAGCACCTGCGGGAGCGACTCGAGCTCGTGCCGGGCGACCTCCTCGATCCGCCGAGCCTCCGCGCCGCCGTCGCGCGTGTCCGGCCGGACGAGCTGTTTCACCTGGCGGCGCCCTCGTTCGTGCCCGACTCCTGGCTGCGGCCGGCGCAGACGCTGGCGGCGATCGCGGAGTCCACCGCAACGCTGCTCGAGGCCGTCAGGGCGGACAGCGGGCACACGCGCGTGTTCGTCGCGGCGTCCGGCGCGATCTTCGGCGCCGCGCCCGAGAGCCCTCAGACGGAGGAGACGCCCTGCCGGCCGGAGACGCCGTACGCCAGCGCAAAGCTGGCCGCGCATCAGCTGGTCGGGCAGCTCCGCGGCCACGACGGGATATTCGCCTGCTCCGGGATCCTCTACAACCACGAGTCCGAGCGCCGACCCGACTCGTTCGTGACGCGCAAGATCACCCGGGCGGCGGCCGAGATCAAACTCGGGCTGGCCGAGGAGGTGGCGCTCGGCGACGTGAGCGCCGTGCGTGACTGGTCGTTTGCCGGAGACGTCATGCTCGGCGCCTGGCTGATGCTCCAGCAGGACGAGCCGGACGACTACATCCTGGCCACCGGGATCGGCCACGCGGTTGCCGATTTCGCAGAGCAGGCCTTCGCTCATGTCGGCTTGCGAGCGGAGGACCATGTCCGGCTCAACTGGAAGCTGCGCCGGCCTCCCGAGCCCACCCCGCGCGTCGGCGACGCGAGCCGGGCTCGGGAGCGGCTCGGCTGGCGGCCGGCGGTGACGTTCGAGCAGCTGGTGAACCGGATGGTCGACGCCGATCTCGAACGTTGCGCTGCGGGCGACCGATGACGACGGGAACCGGGCGTCCGCTCACGCTGCCCAGCCGACCGGATGATCGCGCAGGCGGACTCTGCGGTCCGCCAGCGCCGCCACCGGGCCCGCTGGGATCAGGTCGGTCAACCGGGTGCGGCGGCGCATTCGCAGGTTCTTGAGGACCTTGAACTTGAGGACCTCGTCGAACCCGTCTCCGGCGGGGATCTCACCAGGCTCGAAGCCGGACTGGGCGAACGCGCGCCGGAGCGTGTCCGGCTCGAAAAACGACACATGGATCTCCGGGACGATGTAGGACCACCGGAGCAGGTCGGAGGCAAACGGCGCGGCGTTGCCCGTGGTCAGGAGCAACAGCCCGCCGGGTCTCAGCAACTCGCGGATCTTCCGCAGTTCCGCGAGCGGGTCGAGAGTGTGCTCCATCACCTCGATTGCGGTCACCACGTCAAAGTCCGCCGGTTGCTCGCCCAGCGCCTCTGCGGCGAGGACCGGGATTCCGAGCTCGCGGGCCGCGGCCGCGATCGAGCCCTCCTCGAAGCCGCACGCCTGCGCGCCGGTGTGTTCTAGGACGTAGCGGACCAGGCCGCCGTTGCCGCAGCCGAAATCGAACCAGCGCACGCCGTCGAGCCCGCCCAGCAGCCGCTCGACCAGGCGCGTCACCCCGTGCCATTCGTAGCGTCGGATCGTGCGATCCGGCTCGGCCAGCTCAAACCGATAGTCAACAAGAGGATCGGCGCCCTGGCCGGCGTAGTAGCGGTCGTCGTAGATCTGGCCGAAGTCCGTCAACGGATCGGCGATGAAGGCGAAGTGGCATACCCCGCAGCGGCGCAGCTGATAGTCGCGGTCGCTGTAGGTGCCGTGCACCGGTCCGATCCGCCGGCTGGGCGCCCCACAAATCCGGCACGGTGCGCTCTGCGAATCCTCGACGTCGACCAAGAGCGCGATGCTACTCAGTTATCTACCCTGTCCGCCGTGGCGTCTCGCGAGCAACTGGACGAGGGGAACGGCCGTGCAGACGAGCCGTTCGTCGCCTACGCCGGGGCGGACGCCGCGGTCAACTGGTCCGAGGAGCTCGAGGCGGTTCACTCCGAGGCGTCCCGCACCCATTTCCTCGACCGGTGGACCCGGCGCGCGATCATCGACGGCATCGGCCCGCTCCCGCCTCGCGCCACGATCGCCGATCTCGGCTGCTCCACGGGCTTCCTGCTGGAAGACCTGCACGCGGCGCATCCGGACGCCGCCCTGATCGGGGTCGACATGATCGCGGCGGGCTTGCGCAAGGCGCATGCGGCGGTCCCCGAGGCCAGGCTCCTGCAGGCGGACGTGTGCACGCTCCCGCTCGAGGACGGGAGCGTCGACGCCGTGGTCAGCGCGAACCTGCTCGAGCACGTGCCGGACGATCGCCGCGCCCTGCGCGAGATCGCCCGCGTGCTAAAGCCGGGCCGGCCCGCCGCGCTCGTCGTCCCCGCCGGTCCGCGGACATATGACTACTACGATCGCTTCCTGGGGCACGAACGCCGCTACGCGCGCGGCGAGCTGGCGGAGAAGTGCCGCGCGGCCGGGCTCCAGGCGCGCGAGGATCGTCATCTGGCCTCGCTCCTGTATCCGGCCTTCTGGGCGGTCAAGCAGCGCAACCGGCGCCGCTACGACCATCTGCGAGGCGAGGCGCTCGAGGCTCGGGTCACGCAGGACATCGCGCGGACGAGCGACTCCCGCCTGGGCGAGATCACGTGGCAGCTGGAGGACCGGCTCGTGGGGGCCGGCGTGCGCCTCCCGTTCGGGATCCGCTCGTTCGTCGTAGCCTGGCGGGAATCATGATGGAGACGATCAGCGTGATCATCCCGGCCTACCGCGAGGAGGCGAACATCGAGTCGGTGTACGAGCGGCTGGCGCACGTGTTCGAGCCGCTCGCGGTCGATTGGGAGCTGATCTTCTCCGTCGATCCCAGCCCGGACCGGACCGAGGAGCTGATTCTCGAACTGCGCAAGCGGGATCCTCGGGTCAAGATGCTGCGCTTCTCGCGCCGGTTCGGGCAGCCGATGGCGACGCTGGCCGGCCTGGAGGCGGCCAGCGGCGACGCGGCGGTGGTCATCGACTGCGACCTCCAGGATCCACCCGAGCTGATCCCGACGATGATCAAGCGCTGGGAAGAGGGCTTCGACGTGGTGTACGCGCAGCGTCGGACGCGCGCCGGCGAGACGCTACCCAAGCGGATCGTGGCCTGGGCGGGCTACAAGGTGATCAACCGAATCGCCGAGGTCAACATCCCACCGAACACCGGCGACTTCAGGCTCTTGAGCCGGCGGGTGATCAACAACGTCGTGGCGCTCAAGGAGGGACACGGCTTCCTGCGCGGTCTGGTCGGGTTCGTCGGCTTCCCCCAGACGAGCGTCCTCTACGACCGCTCCCCGCGAGAAGCCGGGACGAGCAAGTACAACCAGATGATGGGCTCGCTGCTGATCGGGCTCAACGGCGTCGTCGGCTTCTCGCGCTATCCGCTGCAACTGATCTCGCTTCTGGGGATCGTCTTTTCGGGTCTCGCGTTTCTCGTCGCGGTCGTGTATCTGGCGCTCAAAATCGCGGGCGTCGCGTTTCCGATCGGCAACCCGACCATCGTCATCGTGGTGACCTTCTTCAGTGGGATCCAGCTGCTGTCGCTCGGTGTGATGGGTGAGTATGTGGGACGGATCTACGACGAGACGCGCCAGCGGCCAAAGTTCATCATCGAGTCGCGCCATGGCTTCGACGACTGACCTTCTGTCCAGGCGCCCGCTGGGCGTGAGGCTGCCGGCGACGAGGCGAGTCCAAGTGACACGGCACCGGATTGCGATCTTCACCGTGCTCCTACTGGCCCTGGCGTTCTACATGTGGACGGCGTATACGGCCGCGCCGTTCACCTTCCCCCATCAGGGCACAGACGTCTACAACTTGCTCACAACCGGCTTTCTACACGGGCACCTCTACCTGCCCCTCAAGGTTCCAGCCGGACTGCTGCACCTCAGCGATCCGTACAACCCCGTGCAAAACGCGCCATACCAGGCTGCGTTCCACGACCTAGCCCTGTACCACGGGCATCTTTACGCGCCGTGGGGACCAACCCCGGCGCTGACGCTTTTCCTGCCGTTCCGGATCACCGGCTTCGAGATGTCTGAGAGCTTCGCAGCGGCGCTGTATTCGTTCATTGGGTTGGTGTGCGCCGTCGCACTCTTGCATGTCCTGGTTCGGCGCTTTGTCTCGGGAACGCCCAATTGGCTTCTCGTCGTGGCCAGCGCCGCGCTGGCCCTGACGAACGTCGTGCCGTTCATCTTGCGCCGGCCAGCGCAATATGAGGTCGCGATCGGCGCCGGCTACTGCTTCGCGATGGCCGGCATCCTCCTGATCGTCACGGCTGTGCTCGCCGAGCCATGGCGCCGGTACCGGCTGGCTGCAGGAAGTCTCTGCCTGGGCCTAGCCGTCGGTGCGAGGCCCCCGGCTGTGGTCGGCGGGGTTGTCGCGCTTGTGGCGGCAATCTATCTGATCCGGCGGGGTAACCGCCCGGCTCGTGTGCTGATCCCGGCGCTGGTCCCGCTCGTGGTGTGTGGAGTACTTCTCGCCGCCTACAACGATGCCCGCTTCGGATCGATCGGGGAGATCGGTCAGCGATATCAGCTGGCAGGAGCCGAAGTGACCCACAAGTCAGCGGACGAACTCGCGTATGTGCCGCCGGGCCTGTTCAGTTACTTGCTGGTTCCTCCGCGCCTCGCGCTCACATTTCCTCACGTATTCTTGATGACGGATACGGAATATCCGGGAACCCTGCCAGCCGGCTATGCCGGCGGGTCCGGCGGCTGGCCGACCGAACCTGCCGGGGGCCTGTTCCCGACGATGCCGATTACCCTGCTGCTCTTCGCCTTGCCGATCTTGTGGTGGAAGCGTCGGCCCGAGGAACGGCCCGCTCTCCTCATCGCTGCTGGGTCTGCCGCAATGGGCCTGGCAGTCGTCTTGGTGGCGGCGTGGAGTCTGTGGGGAACCACGCAAAGATATGAGGTTGACTACGCGACCTACTTCCTGATTGCCGCCTTCATGGTGTGGGCGATCATGCTCAGACGGGTTCGACCGAGAGCGTTCGCTCGGCGCACGATCGCCGTAGCCGGGATTGTGCTGGCATCGATTGGCGCGGCCATAGGGACTGCTGTGAGCTTCACGGGGTACTACGACTCGCTGCGCATAACAAATCCCGGTGTATTCGACACGCTGGAAGACATCACGTCTCCGTTCGCAACGGCCGCAACGATGATCGCCGACAAGCCGGTGATCGCGCGTGTCGATGCGCCGTTGCCGGTCACGTTGCCAGCGGTCAGTTATTCGACTGTCGATGAAGACGCTGCGGGAGTCTGGCTAGGAGGGGGCCCTGTCACCCTCGTGATCCTGTCACCGTCAGATCGACGTCCGGTGCTGACCGCTAGGTACCAGCCAGGACCCGGCGCGCCGCCGCCGTCGCAGATGGCGATCGGCGTGCAGTCGCCGGGGCACAGCCAGGAGATCGCTCCGGTCGTCGGGGGTGTTGTGCGGCTCCCGCTCGAGCTGCACTGGGGCCTCAATCGAGTCAAATTGACCTTGGCCGGGGGCGCTGGCCCATCGGAAGAGCTTTATCTCGACGGTATGACGCTCGGCCAGTAGCGGGCCTGAGCGGAGTGCCATTGCGCACATGCGAAGCGCCGGTCGGCGACGTGCGGGCGATCTGAAGGATCAAGAGCTACAGTGACACAAGACTCCATGAACGTGCCAGGCGACTCAGGTAATCAGCAGATATTGTTTGAGCGCGTGCATTCGGAATACGCGGCCCACTGTTACGGGCCGTCGTCACTGGCGTACCGGCGAGAGTTCATTCTCAAATCATTGCGGAGAGGGGCACCTTTCGACCTGAACGGATGCCGCGTCGCCGATATAGCGTCTGGAAGTGGAATCAACAGCCTCATCTTGAGGGACTGGTTTCCGGCGGTCAGGTGTAGCGGGTTCGATATCTCGCGATCTGCTTGTGAGGACTATCGGCGCCTGACGGGCGGCAATGCGTATGAGGTGGATCTGACGAGACCACTCGACCTACGTGCGGTCGACGGCCCCTACGATGCTGCAATCGTGGTCGGCGGCCTTCATCACACGGTCGTCGATCTTCCGGCGGCGATGAGAAACACCGCCGCGCTTGTTCGACCGGGTGGGTTTCTCTTCATGATGGAGCCGAACAGCCGGTATGTACTGGAGGGGTTGAGGCGACTCTGGTATCGCTGGGACAGCAACTTTGACGCTACGACCGAGCGAGCACTCGATCCCGCCGAGCTCGCTGAACTCGGCGCGCCATGGTTCCGACCACTGGCCGTGAGCTACTGCGGAGGACCAGCGTATTTCCTCATCCAACAGAGCATCAGTACACGTGTCCCGTTGCGAATCAAACCGCGATTGGCCTCCCTGCTTCTTCCCCTGGAGCGACTCTACGCGCGTCTACCCAGCCCGAGAGTGCATGCTTTCTTTACCGCGATCTGGCAGAGGAGTGGCACAAGCTGATGGGCAAGATAGCGATACGCACATCCGCACCACAGCCCAGATACCGGATCTACACGACGTCGCGGAGCTATGGTGCGCTCCTTGACTACTTCATGAGCCGGTCGACGGGCTCTTGGATCCAACGTCTCGAAGAAGAGCTGTGCCGGTTCGTCGGTGTGCGTCACGCAATCTGCGTGCCGCAGAACCGGACCGGTATCTACCTTGCCCTGAGCGCCGTACTCAAGCCGGGCCAACCGGTGATCATGTCGCCCTACACGATCGTGGACGTGATCAATATGGTGCTGTGCGCGGGCGGGCGGCCGCTCTTCGCGGACATCGAACGGGAGACCTGCAACATCTCCGCCGCTGAGGTAGAGAAGCTGATCACCCGGGACACGGGCGCAGTGCTCATCACGCATTTGCACGGTCTCGCTGCCGAGGCCGAGCGTATCCGGAACCTATGCGCCGAATACGACGTTCCGATGATCGAGGATTGCGCACAAGCGTTTGGGACGCGTATAGCGGGCAAGCCGGTCGGCTCGTTCGGGCGGGCCGGCGTGTTCAGCTTCGGCATGGCCAAGAACGTCAACACGTGGCTCGGCGGCGCTGTCGTCACCGACGACGACGCTCTCGCTCAGCGGCTGCGCGACGAGCTTGCCCGATTTGCCGAGTCGAGCTGGACGCTGTTGGCCGAAAAGGCGCGAAGCGGCCTTGCGACGGACGTCGCGACGAGCCCCGCCGTGTTCAAGGCATTGACCTTCTGGATTTTCCGCCTCGGCTTTCTTCGCGACATTGAGTGGATAAACAACAAGGTGCGGATCGAGCTCGATGCGACCCGCAAGTCGGAGCTCCCAGCGTCGTACCGCAGCCGTTTCAGCGACGCGCAGGCTCGTTTGGCGCTGGGCCAGCTCGGCCACGTCGACGCCCAGAGCTACGAGCGGATTAGGCGCGGCCTGATGTACCACGAGCGATTGCGAGATATCCCTGAACTGATTATTCCGCCCGCTCGTGACGACCTATCCCACACCTATACGTACTTTCCCATTCAATACCGTGATCGCGACCGCCTCCTGAAGTACATGATGCGCCACGGGCGCGACGTGGCGGCACAGCACTACAGGAATACCGCGGACCTCGCGGACTTCCGAGAGTTTTTTCGTGATTGCCCGAATGCCCGCGCCGTGGCACAGGAGCTGATCTTCCTGCCGACTTATCCGCGTTATGCGCTCGAGGAAGTCGAGCGGAATATCGAGGTGATCCGGCGTTTCTTCGGCCACAGACCGGGATAGGCTCGTGGACTCGGATTGCGGCCGACTGACGCCAAACGACGTCGACTCACGGCGCACGGTCGCAAAGCTCCACAGCGAGTCGCTCGGCGACTCGATCTTGAGCGTGCTGGGTCCGAAAGTGGTGGCGCGCTATTACGAATTCCTCGTCGGATCAGAGCTCGAGGCCGTCTTCGTCTGCCGTCGTGAGGGACGAGTGGTCGGCGCCGCCGTACTTACCGAAGACCCGGATACCCTGACGCGGCGGTTTGTGAGCCATGGATCGCCCGTCCTATTGTGGCTCGCGGCGGTCGGCGCGGCACGGTCGTTGGCTGTCGCGAGGCGGTTGGTGCTGAGTACGAGGCAGCCTAAGCCGCTCGGCGCCCTGGAGGGTTTGCCGGAAGTCGTGCAACTGTTCGTCGATCCTGCGGTTCGAGGGCTCGGAGTAGGGCGGGCAGTCCTCGAAGAGGTGGAGAGCCATCTGAGAGGCTCGGCGCACCGCGCGTACTTCGTCAAGACACTCGCGGCCGGGGACAATCGCGCGCTCGACTTCTACAACCGCCTGGGCTTCGTTCCGCTCGGCGAACAGTCCGTTCAGGGGTTCCGATTCCGGTTCCTGAGCAAGCAGTTGTCCTGAATTATCAACTCTCCCATGCCTCGGAGGCGATCCTGAACGCGTTCGCCATCGCGCTCAACGTGATCGGACCTGCCGGAATCGCCGGGAAGACCGATGCGTCCACAATATGAACTCTGTCGAACGCGGGTAGTCGTCCGAGGCGGTCAGTCTCGAGGTCTCGCGGCGCTTCGCGCATCGGAAACGTCCCGCCGCAGTGAAAGCCCTCCCCGACCGCGCCCATCTGCATGACCGGGGTCAGCGGGCTCATGCGTGTCTGACGCCGGACAGCACGTAGCTTGCTCGCGACGCGTCGCAGCACCTCGCTAGCAGCGGGATTGCTGATCCGCTCGAGCTCCAGCCGCGGACGGCGAGCGCCGCCGGCCAGGCGCACCGATATCGAGTCCGAGTAGCGTGAATGCAAGTACCCGAACGCCGTAAGCAGGCTTGGAGCGCCGACCTCAAAGGCCCGCCCAGCGAGCCGGAACAGCCGTGGATGAGCACGCGCCGCCCCACGCCGGACGCTGTCGCTGTAGCCATAGAATTGCAGCCGTACCGTTTCTGGGCACACGCGCGAATCGTCGATGTCCATAAATACTTCGGACAGGGTTACGTGCTCTTGGCGCAACGCCGAGCGGTGATAGTGCATCTGCAGCGTTGGGAGTAGGAAGACTTGGCTGTCCTTGATCTCCACAGCGACGTCGTTGCTGCGCACGCTGTCGAGAACGATCGCCGCGGTGCCGAGGATTCCCGCGGCGATAAAAATGCGATCGGCGGTGATCCGCTCGACAGCGTCCGTCGCGTCCCACCGCACTTCGACCATGTGGTCGTCGACCCGCACGACGAACGCCCCGCTCCGGTACTCGAAGTGCTCGCATGCCCGCAGCTGCTCGAGGGCGTGATCGGCGCTCCAGATGAACCCGTACGGGCAGCCATGCAGACAGTGACCGCACGCGACGCACCCCCCGGGGCCCGCGCGCAGAGCGAGACGAGACGCCCCGAAGTGGATTCCCTCCCGCTCGAGGAACGCCGCCGATCGACGCAGGTCCCGCAATAGGCTCCTCGCCTGTTCGCCGAGCGGGTGCGCGTGCGAGTTCGAGGTAAAGAGCGGATAGCGGGACGCAAGCTCGTCGTCGTACGCCGCGACCGGCAGGGAATCGAGAACCTGTTCGTAGTAGGGGGCAAGGTCATGGACTTCGAGAGGCCAGTCGACGAGATCGCCTGCCCTGTAGGGCAGAAGCGTGGCCCCCCACACGTTGCTCAACCCGCCGCGTGCAAGCGTCGGAGTCAGCAGCACCCGTCCTCGCCTGGCGAGCTCCAGGTGACTCTCGAAGCGCAGGGCGAAGTCTGAGCCGAACAAAGGCTTCGAGACTCGGTTGCGATCAGGTGGGAGCGGATCGTCGACCAGCAGGTCGAGATCCGCTCGGCTCCATCCCGCCGGTGCGACAGCTGCCATCCGCTGCCTGGCATCGTTCAAGTGAGGAGGGAGAGCAAGCCCCACGTCGAGCATCACGACGCGAGCGCCCTGGTTCAGTGCAGCCCGGGCCGCTGCGACGCCGGTCGGTCCGGACCCGATAACCACGGCCAGCGGACGCCTGCGCGATTTGGCGCGATCCCGAGGCTCGTCGTTCGCCGCGCTGATCGCGCTCACTCGCCTCGGCGCTGTCGCGCCGTGGGGACAGCGCTCCCGTCGTGGGCAGACACCAGCGACCGCTCGCGGCTTCCCGAACTCAAGATATCATGAAGTCGCACCAGCGGCGTGCTCCCGTCGCTCCCGATCGGGTGACGACGGTCTAGTCGATGAAGCCCGCCCCACCGACGAGGAGGAATTAGTCATTGCGCAGCGAGAGAGCCTAGCCACAACACCGGATCCGCGTGAGGCAGCGACGAGCCCGGCTAAGATGCCGTCGATGTTTGGCGTGGCCCGACTCATGTCTCCGCGCGCGCAGCCGGTGCGCTGGGCCATCGTGAGCGTGCTCACATCGGTGACCTACCTCGGCTTGACGCTTCTCGGCGCGGGGGTGATCGGTATTCCGATCGAGGTCGCGATTCCGTGCGCCTACGTGCCGGCCGTTCTCCTGCACTTCACGGGGCAACGCAAATTCGTCTTCCGGAGGCCGCAGGGATTCGCGCTTCCCATGCGCGATCAGGTGCGCCGATACGTCCTCCTCGGCGGCACGCAGGTCGTGCTGGTGGCCCTCATCACCTCGTTCCTGCCGAAATTCATCGGGGTCGACAACCGCATCGTTTACCTGGTCGCGACCCCGGCACTAGCGATCATCGCCTACGTGGTACTTCGCTTCCACGTGTTTCACGGCCCTCATCGGACTCTCGACACGGGCCGCTCCGGGTAGGCTGGCGCGCGTGTCGCTGACGAGAGCCAGCTCCGCAGGTTTCGCCACGATTCGGCGCAACTCGTTGCTGGCAGACGTGATTCTGCGCTAGGCCGATGACCAACGTCGCAGTTGAAAGGGAAGAGCCTGAGCTGCTCCTGCCGGACGGCGACGTCGAGGACCCGCAGATCTCGATCGTGATCCCTGCGCTCGACGAACAGCTGACGATCCGCGACTTCGTAGCCTGGTGCTTTGAGGGTCTCGAGCGCGCTCGCATCTCCGGCGAGATCTTGATCGTCGACTCGTCCACAGATGAAACGCCGACGGTCGCACGGACAGCGGGTGCCAGGGTGCTGCGGGTGCCAAAGCGGGGCCTGGGCCGCGCGTACATGGACGCAATCCCGTACATTCGTGGGCGGTGGGTGCTGATGGGGGATGCCGACTGCACGTACGACTTTCGGCTGCTCGGGCCGTTCGTGGACAAGTTCCGGGAGGGGTACGAATACGTGATGGGGTCGCGCTGGAAGGGCTCAATCGAGCCCGGTTCCATGCCGTGGATGCATCAGCACCTGGGGACCCCGGTGACGACGTGGATCCTCAATCGGCTGTTCTCGAGTCAATTCTCCGACATCCACTGCGGGATGCGGGGAATCACGCTGGACGCCCTCGTGCGAGTCGACCTCCAGTCTGAGTCCTGGGAATACGCATCGGAGATGGTCCTGAAGTCGGTTCAGATGCAGCTACGCACAGCCGAGGTTCCGGTGACCTTCCTCAAGGACCGCGAAGGACGGCTCAGTCACCACAAACGGGCAGGGTGGTTCTCCCCGTGGCGAGCTGCCTGGATCAACCTCCGGGCGATGTTCATCTATGGCTCGGACTTCTTCGTGTTCAAGCCGGGCATCGTGCTCGCACTGCTTGGATTGCTGCTCACCGTGCCCGTGAGTTTCGGCAATCTTCATCTGGGCTCCGTGACGCTATCTCTGAACTGGCAGTTCCTGGGGCTCGCTCTCTTGGTCGTCGGGCTTCAGGCGTTCTTCCTCGGCTGCATTGCCCAGGTTCTGTTCGATTACACGGGTCGCAGACGCAAACGGTGGCTCGCGCTGTTTCCGTACACACGCACGGTTCTGATAGCGATGCTCCTCGTTTTCGGCGGGATCGGCCTTGGGATCCCGCTCGCCGTCGCCTACGTCGGCAACGACCTTGCGCTGACGTCAGCGAGCCTCCTCCAGGACCATCTCGCGGTCACGGGTCTCGCCGCGGCCGTTGCCGGTTTTCAGCTCTTCATGTTTGTACTCTTGCTTCACGGCGCCGTCGTGAGCACCTCTCGTCGGCGGGTTCAGGCGGACTAATGGCCGGGACGTCGAGGTTGTATGCCGGCTACTACGGGAGGCTGCTGACGCAGTCGGGGATGTCGGTCGCGAAGGGCCTGGCCCTTCCGTTCGTCCGTGGCGAGGCCGTCAGGACCGGCGCTCACGAGATGGCGTACCCGATTTCGACGTATGCGCCATGGCAGGCGGACCGGGAGTTCCGGCGAACCTATCGGGCCGTCCGCAGGAACACGATGATCGATGTGTGGCGTCTCTACGAGCTGTGGAGTCTCCTCGGGGAGCTGGTCGAGATCCCAGGCTCGATCCTCGAGGTCGGCGTATGGCGCGGGGGAAGCGGTGCGCTCATGGCGACGCGCGCAAGCGCACTCGGCATCTCGGATCCGGTATTCCTCTGCGATACGTGGGAGGGGGTCGTCAAGACCGGCGCCGTGGACACTTACTACCACGACGGGAAGCACGACGATACCTCGCGGGAGATAGTCGACGAACTCGTTGGGCGCCTCGAATTGAGCAACGTGGAGCTGCGACAAGGCATCTTCCCCGACCAAACCGGTGAGGGAATTGCCGATCGCAGGTTCCGTCTATGCCACATCGATGTGGACGTTTATCAATCGGCGTCCGATGTGCTCGATTGGGCATGGCCTCGGCTGTCCCCCGGCGGCGTGGCGATCTTCGACGACTACGGATATCCCGCTTGTCCGGGTGTGACGCAGCTGGTGGATGAACAGCGCGGCCGTCCCGACCGACTAGTCATGCACAACCTCAACGGCCACGGGATCGTAGTCAAGCGCTGATGCGGGCATCTGCGGCGGCACGGGCACGCACTCGCGATTTCGCCGGCAGACAATCGGCGTTGCCCAGGAACTGTTGGAAGGGTAACGCCGGGGGGTGACGGAAACAGCTTCTCCCAACTCCCGAACTTCATCATACGGGGAGACTCGATCGCCGACCGTCGTCGATCGCTTCGGAGTGTGGCTCGGAAGTCGCGCGGTGCGTCGCGCGACGCAGTTCGATGGCGCGCGCTTCGCGGACTTCGGTTGTGGCTATCACGCGCCTCTCGCCCGGGCTCAGCTCGAAACAGCGCGGTCCGCTCTGCTTGTGGATGTGTCGATCGCCGAGGACTTGAAGCGCCATCCGAAGGTGAAGGCGGTCGAGGGCTCGCTGATCCATGTCTTGCCGACGGTCGCGGATCGGTCGCTCGACATCATCCTTTGCCTGTCGGTGCTGGAACACCTGTGGGAGCCGGAGCTGGCGTTGAATCAGTTCCATCGCATCCTCGCTCCGGGCGGTTTGGCGATCCTCAACGTCCCCTCATGGCTCGGCAAGCCCTTCCTGGAAGTGGCGGCGTTCCGCCTGGGAGTGAGCCCACCTGAGGAGATGGATGACCATAAGAACTACTACGACCCGCATGAGCTCTGGCCGATGCTGGTCCGCGCAGGATTTCGGCCAAGCATGATCCGCTGCCGCCGCCACAAGTTCGGACTGAACACCTCGGCGATATGTCGAGTACCGAACGAGGAGTCATCGTGAACCCGTCGCGAGAGAGCGTGATCATCGTCGGTGGCGCCGGCTTTCTCGGCAGCCACTTCACCGATGCGCTGCTTGCCG
The DNA here is from genome assembly GCA_963834625.1 of uncultured Solirubrobacterales bacterium. Classification (GTDB taxonomy): domain Bacteria; phylum Actinomycetota; class Thermoleophilia; order Solirubrobacterales; family Solirubrobacteraceae; genus Palsa-465. The sequence continues at coordinate 370,017 of CAWICM010000006.1, forward strand.
ATGAGAACACCGCTCGACTGACCCTGTACGACAACTTCTCCTCCGGACTCGATTGGCATTTCGCAGACCATCTCCACGACGATCGGCTAGAGGTAGTGCGGGCAGATGCGAATGATCTCGAGGCTCTGTGCGGCGCGATGCACGGTCACGACCTGGTGATCCATTTGGCATCGAACCCGGACATCGCGGCGGCGATGACGAATCCGGCAATCGACTTCGATCAGGGGACGCTGATCACTCACCATGTCGTCGAGGCGATGCGCCGGACACAGGTGACGCGGATCGCGTATGCATCCGGGAGCGGTATCTATGGCGACCTCGGCGAGGCCGAGGCCCGTGAGGACCACTTGCCGATGATGCCGGTCTCCACCTACGGCGCAAGCAAACTCGCGGGCGAAGCGCTGATCAGCTCCTACGCAAACATGTTCGAAATGCACGGTCGCGTGTTCCGGTTCGGCAACATCGTCGGTCGCCGCCAGACCCACGGAGTGGGGTTCGACTTCGTCCGCCGCCTGCGCGCCGATCCCGGCCGTTTGACGGTGCTCGGAGATGGGAGCCAGTCAAAGTCCTACGTTCTTGCCACAGACGTCGTTGCGGCCGTCCTGATGGCGCTCGACTCAGGGTCCGACGATCCGTTCATCCCGTTCAATGTCGCGACCGGCGACTATGTGACAGTGCGCGAGATCGTCCAGCTTGCTCTCGACGTGTCAGGACTCAATCCAAGCGATACAGGCGTCGAGTACGGCGATCAGCCGCGCGGGTGGAAGGGCGATGTGCCGATCGTCCGGCTCAACACAGACCGAATCCGGTCGCTCGGCTGGCGGCCGACGACCGGGTCCGCCGGCGCGCTCCGCGCGTCCATGGAGGCGATGCTCGCGGACATCACCGCGGGTCGGGCATAGGCTGGCACGGTGGGTTGATCGAATGCGCGCACTTCCGGCAAGGGTTCACGGCACCGTTGAGCGCGGGCTGACGCTGCCTGCCGACATCGTCTCGGTGGACATCACGGGAGCGGCGCTCAGATGGCAACGCAGGCCTCGACCAGGCATCCCAGAACCGACTCCGCGGTGAGTCCAGGATCATTCGACGGCCGTCGGATCCTCGTCACGGGCGGCTCGCTCGGCATCGGGCGAGAGGTGAGCCGGGAGCTCGCGGCGCGCGGCGCCCGGGTGATCGTGGCGGCACGTGGCGCGCAGGCGATCGAGGCGACGACCGGTGCACTCGCGGGCAGCGGTCATGAGGGGCTCGCGCTTGACGTGTCCGATTCGGGCTCCTGGGAGCAGGCATGCGCGCGGATCGATGACGGCGGCGGCCTCGACGGGCTAGTTACAGCCGCCGGCGTTCTAGGTCCGATCGGCGCGCTCGATGATGTCCCGGCCTCAGAGCTTGCCGACGCGATCGCTATCAACCTGCTCGGCACGATGCTTGCCCTTCGCTTCGCGCTGCCCAGGCTGCGCGCATCCCGGGGACGGGCGGTCACGTTCTCGGGCGGGGGCGGCACAGGTCCGCTCCCGCGTTACGACGCATATGCGGCGTCGAAGGCGGCCGTCGTGAGGCTCACTGAGAACGTGGCGGCCGCTGAGGACGTGGAGATCAACTCCGTCGCACCGGGTTTCGTGGTGACTCGCATGCACGAGCAGACCCTCCGGGCGGGTCCCGAGGCCGCCGGTCAGACCTATTACGAGCGGACCCGCTCGGAGCTTGCCGCGGGTGGGTTCCCCGCCGTGACGGCGGCGGAGCTCGTGTGCTTCCTGCTGTCCGAGCAGGCTCGCGGGATCAGCGGCCGGCTGATCAGTGCGCAATGGGACCCGTGGCGCGAGGAGGAGTTCCGTGCGCGGCTGCGGTCCCGCAGCGCCTTGGGAAAGCTCCGTCGGATCGATGAGCAGTTCTTCGCGCCGCTGGAAACCTGAGCGGGATTCATGTTCGTTGCCGAGCCGGAGCGCACCGTCGGGCTCGTGGGTACGCTTGCGACGATGCGCGCTGGCGGCGGGCGAGGCGAGTTGAGGCGGGCGGCGTTCGTCGATCGAGACGGGGTGCTCGACGAGCTCGTCCCCGATCCCGTCAGCGGAGCGCCAGAAGGTCCCCTGCACGCGCGCGACGTGACGCTGATTCCCGGGGCAGCCGCGGCGCTTCTCAACCTCTCCCGCGCGGGGTGGCTGCTGATCGGCGTCTCAAACCAGCCCGCGGCCGCCAAGGCGAAGGCGTCTGTGGACCAACTGGCCGAGGTTCAGGCACGAGTGCTCGAGCTCCTGGCGGCTGAAGGGGTGCGCTTCGATGACTTTCGCCTCTGCATGCACCACCCGGACGGCGTCGTGCCCGACCTGTCCCGCGAATGCGATTGCCGCAAGCCCGCGCCGGGCATGCTGCTCGCCGCGACGAGGGATCTAGGCATCGACCTGGGACGCTCATGGATGGTCGGCGACACCGACACGGACGTGCAGGCTGGGCGAGCGGCTGGGTGCCGAACTATCCTCGTGGAGCATTCGCCGAGCGCACACAAGCGCACGGCGGCGGTGCATCCCAACGCCGTGGTCAGGGATTTGACGGCCGCCGCCGAGATTATCCTAGCGGCGAAAGGAGTACATTGACCCGGGTGGTAGAAGACCTCAACGTCAAGATATTCGCCGACGGCGCGGATCTGGACGCGATCCTCGCGTTGGCGGCCAACAAGCGGATCGCCGGGTTCACCACGAACCCCACGCTGATGTGGAAGGCGGGCCTGACGGACTACGAGGAGTTCGCCAAGCGCCTCCTGGAGCGGATCACCGAGCACCCGATCTCGTTCGAGGTGTTCGCCGACGACGCCGAGGAAATGCGTCGGCAGGCGCTCATGATCTCCGAGTGGGGTGACAACGTCTACGTCAAGCTCCCAGTGTCGACGACGACCGGGGAATCGATGGCGCCGCTCGTGCGCGAGCTGTCGGAGAGTGGCGTGAAGGTCAACGTCACCGCCGTGTTCACCACCGCGCAGGTGGAACTGCTCACGGAAGCGATCAAGGACGGCGCCCCGTCGTACATCTCGGTGTTCGCGGGACGAATCGCCGACGCGGGCATCGATCCGGTCCCGATGATGGCTCGGGCCGTCGACATCATGGTGGCGGCGCCGCGATCAGAGCTGATCTGGGCCTCCCCCCGGGAGATACTCAACGTGGTCCAGGCGGATCAGGTCGGGTGTCACATCATCACGGTCACACACGACCTGCTCAAGAAGCTCGACCTGCTCGGCAAGGATCTCGACCAGTATTCGCTGGAGACCGTGCAGATGTTCCGCCGCGACGCGCTCGCCGCCGGCTTCTCTCTGTAACCGGATGGATCGCGTTTGTGTTACCGGCGGTGCCGGATTCATCGGCTCCACGCTCGCTGACCGCCTGCGCTCCACCGGCGCGGAGGTGGTGATCGTCGATGACTTCCGCACCGGCCGCCGCGAGTTCGTGGCCGGGCTGAAGGAGGATCCGGGGGTCACGCTGTACGAGGGGGACGTGTTAGACGAACGGCTCCTGCGCCGCGCCTTCGAGGGTTGCGACTGGGTCTTCCACCTACAGGCCAATGCCGACGTGCGTCACGGCCTGAGGTCCCCGCGCCAGGACCTGGAGCAGAACACGATCGTCACCGCCAACGTGCTCGAGGCGATGCGGGCGGAGGGCGTGACGCGAGTCGCGTTCTCGTCGACGGGGTCGGTGTACGGAGAGCCCGACGTGTTCCCGACCCCGGAGGACGCTCCGTTCCCGTTGCAGACTTCACTGTACGGGGCCTCCAAGCTCGCCGGGGAGGGGATGATCGGCGCCTACGCTCACGGCTTCGGCTTCACCGGCGTCATATTTCGGTTCGTGTCGATCCTCGGTGAGCGTTACACCCACGGCCACGTGTACGACTTCTACTGCTCACTGAAGCGCGATCCCGACCGTTTGCTTGTGCTGGGCGACGGACGTCAGGAGAAGTCTTACCTTTACGTCCAGGACTGCGTCGCCGGGATCCTCGCCGCGACGGAAGCACACGACGCGCGGCCAGGCGAGGTGGGGGTCTACAACCTCGGGCGGGATGAGACCGTCGTCGTCGACGACTCGGTGGCGCTGATCGCGGAGCACATGGGCGTCTCGCCGCAGATCGAGTACGCCGGAGGCCGGCGAGGGTGGGCTGGAGACAGTCCGCTCATCCACCTCGACTGCTCGCGCATTCGCGGGCTGGGATGGGAGCCGACGCTCACCATCCGCGAGTCGATCGTGCGCACGCTCGAGTGGTTCGATGCCAATCCGTACGCGTGGGAGAGCGCAATCTCCTCCCAGGCCCCAGCGGTATGAGTGTCATCTTCAGCCGTGCTCCGCTGCGGATCTCGCTCGGCGGCGGGGGGACCGATCTGCCCTCCTACTACCGCGAACACGGTGGATTCCTGGTCGCCGGCGCGATCGACAAGTACATCTACATGCTGATGCATACCGTCTTCCAGCGCCGCTACCGGATGAAGTACTCGGAGACCGAGGACGTACCCGAGATCTCGGAAATCCGCCATCCAATCCTTCGCGAGACGCTTACGCGGCACTGGCGGGGCAATCCCGTGGAGATCGCATCGGTGGCCGACGTGCCGTCAGGGACCGGTATGGGATCCTCGGGCGCGTTCACCGTGGCCCTGATCAAAGGGCTGGCCCACGCTCGACGGACCTCGATAACACCGTCCGCGCTGGCCGAGTCAGCGGCCGAGATCGAGATCGACATCCTCCACGAGCCGTGCGGCAAGCAGGACCCGTACGTCGCCGCGCATGGCGGCATTTGCGCCTACACGTTCCACCAGGACGGGGCGGTGACGGTCGAGCCGCTGGAGCTCTCGCCCCAGACGCTGCGCGCCCTGCGCGAGCAGATGCTGCTGTTCTACACCGGCGAGGCCCGCGACGCGTCGGCCGTGCTGGCGGATCAGGACAGCCGGACCAAGACCGGGGATGACGAGATGCTGCAGAACATGCACCGGACCAAGGAGATCGGACTCCAAAGCCGCGATCTGCTCCTCGCGGGTGACCTGTTCGCCTACGGCGAGCTCATGCATGAGCACTGGCTCAACAAGCGCAAGCGCTCTCCGGGAATGGCCACGAGCCGCATCGACGAGCTCTATACGCTGGCACGGCGCAGCGGCGTGATCGGCGGCAAGCTCGTCGGTGCCGGCGGCGGAGGGTTCCTGCTCGTCTATGCGGGCAATCCCGCCGACACGCGCCAGGCGATGGCCGCCGCGGGCGCCACCGAGCTCCCGTTCGACTTCGAGTTCGTGGGAGCTCAATCCAGCGAATACACGTGAGCGGTGCCGTTGGCAACGCGTCCGACCGGCCGGGACTCACTGTCGCGATTGCTGGATGCGGGCTGATCGGCGGCAAGCGCGCGCAGGCGCTGGGGTCCCGCGACAGCGTGCTTGGGGCCACCGATCCGGTCCCGGCCCGGACCAACCAGCTGGTGGCCGACTACGGCGGGCGCGCATGCGCCGATTTCGACGAGCTGCTGAGCCTCGGTGCCGACGTGGTGGTCGTGGCGGCCACCCACGATCAGCTCACACCGCTGGCGCAACGGGCGCTGGAGGCCGGCAGCCACGTCCTAGTCGAGAAGCCGGCGGCCCTCGGCACCAGCCAGGTCGAGTCTCTGATCCGGGCCGCTGAGCGCGCGGGCCGGCGAGTCAAGGTTGGCTTCAATCATCGCTTCCACCCGGCGCTGCGCGAACTGGCTACCGAGGTGCATTCGGGCGCCCACGGATCGCTCATGCACCTGCGCGGGCGTTACGGCCACGGCGGCCGGCTCGGATACGACCGGGAATGGCGCGCGCAGCCGCGGCGTTCGGGCGGCGGGGAGCTGATCGACCAGGGCATGCATCTGCTCGACCTCACCCACTGGCTCGCCGGGCCCCTTCCGCTGCACTCGGCGCTGCTGCGCACGCACTTCTGGGACATGCCGGTGGAGGACAACGCCGCGCTGATTCTCGGGGAGCCGCAGGGACGCACGGCGCCCTGGGCGATGTTGCACGTGACCTGGACGGAGTGGAAGAACCTGTTCTCGATCGAGGTCTATTGCACCACCGCGAAGCTGCAGGTCGACGGTCTCGTGCGCTCCTACGGCCCGCAAGTCCTGCGCATCTACCGCATGAGCCCGGAGCTGGGTCCCCCTGAGCTGGAGGAGCGAACGTACGGCGTCGACGATCTCTCCTGGGCGGCGGAGTGGCAGCACTTCGCGGCTGCGCTGGCATCCGGTGGCCGGCTGCTGGGCGACCTCGACGACGCCCACTATGCGTGGGCGCAGATCGAGGCGGCATATGCGTCCTCGCCCGACTATGCCGCAATCCGGGCTGGAGTTGGCGTGTGACGGCAGGTTGGGCGTGTGACGGCCGTGAGGGCGCCGCCCGTCTGGCTTGACCGATGGCGACAGAGCTGCCACCCATCTGCCTCCTGGCCGGCGGGCTCGGGACCCGGCTGGGCGAGACCGTGCGCGACACCCCCAAACCGCTCCTCGACGTCGCCGGCGAGCCGTTCCTCATCCATCAGCTGCGGCTCCTCGCCCGCCACGGAGCGACTCGGGTCGTGCTCTGCGTGGGCTATCTCGGCGAGCTCATCGAGCAGCGGATCGGACCGGCGCGGTTCGGCATCGACATCACCTACAGCTACGACGGGCCGACGCCGATCGGGACCCTCGGCGCCGTCCGGAAGGCGGCGCCGGCACTGGGCGATCGTTTTCTGATCCTGTACGGCGACACGTATCTGCGCCTGGATTACCGAGCGGCGGTGGCCGCATGGGTGCAGAGCGGGCTACCGGCGCTGATGACGGTGCTGCGCAACGAGGGCGAATGGGACGTCTCCAACGTGATCTTTGATGGGGCCCGGGTCACCGTGTACGACAAGCGGGCCCCGGCGCCCGAGATGCACTGGATCGACTTCGGATTGGGCGCTCTCCGGTCGGATGCGCTCGACTTGCTCCCGGTCACGGCCGACGACCTCTCCGACCTCTACCACGAGCTGGCCCGGCGCGGCGAGCTGTTCGGCTTCGCGGCCACCGAGCGATTCTTCGAGATCGGCACGCCGGCATCGCTGGCCGAGACGGGCGAGTTTCTAGCCGGGCTGCAGGACCGCTAGGCTCGTGGCGTCTCTGACCGCTCAGCGCCTAACCTGACGGACGCAGTGCTCGTACCTTTGTTCGACACCCGATCGCCGCTCGCTCCGCTCCGGGGCGAGATCGACGCCGCCGTCGCGCGGGTGCTGGATGGCGAGCGATACATCCTCGGCCCCGAGGTGACCGCGTTCGAGGAGGAGTTCGCCGCTCACTGCGGCGTCCGCCGCGCCGTCGGGGTCGCCAACGGCACCGACGCGCTCACGATCGCGCTGCGCGCGATGGGCGTGGGGCCCGGGGACGACGTCGTCGTGCCGTCCTTCACGTTCTACGCGAGCGCCGAGGCGATCCCGCCGACCGGTGCACGCCCGGTGTTCTGCGACATCGACCTCGAGACGTTCTGCGTCACTCCCGACACGGTCAAGGCGGCACTGACGCCGCGAACCAAGGCGGTGGTGGCGGTCGACCTGTTCGGGAATCTCGCGCCGGTGGCGGAGATCGAGGCGCTGGGCGTGCCCGTCCTCGAGGACGCGGCCCAGGCGATCGGCACGACGAGCTCGTCCGGCCGGGCCGGATCGCTCGGCACGGCCGCCACCGTCTCTTTCTTTCCCTCCAAGAACCTTGGCTGCTTCGGGGACGGTGGCGCGATCCTCACGTCCGACCCGGAGCTCGCCGAACGCGCGCGGATGCTGCGCTTCCACGGCTCGCGCGACAAGGTCACCTTCGAGCAGATCGGCTACAACTCCCGCCTCGACGAGCTGCAGGCCGCGATCCTCAGGGTCCAGCTGCCCCATCTGGAGGAGTGGGCGGCGCGGCGCTACGCCGTGGGCAAGGAGTACGAGGCGGGTGGGCTCGGCGAGGTGGTCGCGCTTCCGCGCCCGGCCGAGGGCGCCATCCCGGCCTGGCACCTGTATGTGGTGCGTTCCGAGCGCGCCGATGAGCTGGGAGAGACGTTGAGTGCCGCGGGGATCGGGAACCGGGCGTATTACCGGGTGCCGCTTCACCGGCAGCCGGCGCTCCGGGCATTCGGTGACGGCGTCGAGTTGCCGGTCACCGACGTGGCGGCCCGCACGCATCTGGCGGTGCCGATGAGCCCCGCGCTGAGCGCCGAGCAGGTCCGCGCGGTATGCGAGGCCGCACGGGAAAGCTCCCGCCGGCGCGCCGCCTGACCGTCCCCGGCCAATACCATTGCCGTAGATGCTGGCCCGGCTTGCCGTGACCCCCGCCCAGTACCGCCGCGTCGCGTACGTGACCCTGGGCGCGCTGACGCTGATCGTGCTGACCGGCGCCGCGGTCCGGCTGACCGACTCCGGACTGGGCTGCGAGAACTGGCCCAAATGCGGGGGAACCCCGCTGCCGCCGCTCAGCACGCACGCGCTGATCGAGTTCGGAAACCGGGCCGTCTCGGGGGTCGTCGGGGTGATCACGGTGATCGCGGCGGTGCTGGCGTGGACCAGGCGCCCGTTCCGGCGGGATCTGTTCTGGCTGGCGCTGCTGCTCCCGCTCGGCGTGGCGGCTCAGGCGGTGCTCGGCGGTTTCACGGTCCTCCACCACCTGGCGCCGGGCTTCGTGATGGCGCACTTCAGTCTCTCGCTGCTGATCCTGGTGGCCGCCTTTGCGCTGGCGTGGCGGAGCACGTACGAACCCGGAAGCCGGGCTTTGGCCACCAACCGAGTTTCGGTGTGGTCGGTGCGAGGACTGCTTTTCCTCGGGGCGTTGACGATCTTCGCCGGGACCGCGGCCACGGCCGCGGGACCCCACTCCGGGGGCTTCACGGGGCAGGTGGTCCACCGCCTGCACTTCAAGGGTGCGAGCACGCTCGAGTGGACGATTCACCAGCATGCGACGATCGCCGCGATCTTCGGCGTGGCGGTTATCGGGGTTTGGTACTTGCAGCGGCGCCGCGGTGCCTCGGCTGAGGAGTTGGAGCCGCTGACCGTGCTCGGCGTGCTGCTGGCCGCCCAGGGCCTCGTCGGAAGCGTCCAGTACGAGCTCAAGCTGCCCAGCGAGATGGTCTGGGTCCACGTGTCGCTGGCCACGGTTACGTGGCTGGCTGTGCTGTGGGTGGTGGCCGCGGCCGGCCGGCTCGCGCCGCGCGCGGTGGGGGTCCGGGCGCGCGAGGCGGGCGCGGCTGACTCCCGTGAGCTGGAGCTGGTCGGCCGAATGGACTGAGCGAGGCGCGCGGGCCCCTGAACTGACGCGCGCGCGGGCGCTACGATCGCTCGAGAGGTTTGATGTCCACAGGCCGTACCACATCACCTGCCTCGGGCGCGCGGAGCAGTGACGCATCGCTGGTCATCCTCGTGGTCGACGACGAGTCCGATCTGCGGGAGATGCTCACGCGCTCGTTCTCGCGCGAGGGCCACCGGGTGATGGCCGTCGGCGACGGACGCTCGGCGATCGACCGGGCCAGCACCGACCACTTCGACATCATCCTGCTCGACGTGGCGCTCGGGCCCGGGCCCGACGGCTATGAGGTCTGCCGGACGCTGCGGGCCCGGCGCAACGTGGTGCCGATCATCATGCTCACCGCGCTCGATTCCGAGGCGGATGCCGTGCTCGGCCTCGAGGCCGGCGCCGACGACTATGTGACCAAGCCCTTCGGGCTGGCCGAGCTGCGCAGCCGGATCCGGGCCGTGCTGCGGCGCGCCGGCACCCGGGCCATGGGCGACGAGGTGCTCGTGGTGGGGCCGATCGGGCTCGACCGGGCCCAGCGCGAGGTGACGATGGAGGGGCGGCCGGTCAGGCTGACCTTCTCCGAGTTCGAGCTGCTCGACGCCCTGATGGCCGATCCCGGCCGGCTCCTCAACCGTCAGGAGCTGCTGCGCGCGATCTGGGGCGACAGCGCCTACCGGGACCCGCGGGCGATCGACGTGCACATCCGGCACCTGCGCGAGAAGCTGGAGCCGGAGGCCGACAAGCCGCGCTACATCCTCACGGTGCGTGGCGCGGGCTACCGGCTGAGGGGGCCGTAGCCACATGTGGGCGCGGTTCCTCGGCGCGCTTGGACTGAGGGGGCGGATCATCGGGGTGGTGCTGATCGCCTCGGTGGCCACGCTGATCATCGCCGCGCTGGCGCTGCTCGGCCCGCTCGAGCACTCGCTGCGAACGCCGAGCTGAACACGCTGCGCGGTGAGGTTGGCAATGCGAGAGAGATGGTCCGGGCACGATTGCGCCGGACCGTCGATCCGTTCAAGGCGGCGCGGCCCGAGCTCGATCCCGCAAGGCGAGTTCCGCTGGATCAAGGCCGCCTCCAAGCGGCGGTGCGGGGCTCCAGAAGGCACGCGGAAGGGGCTTCGATCAGTCCGACGTTCGGCAAGCAGCACCCGACCGAGGAGGCCAGCAGCGCGCGGAGGGCGTCGCTGCCAAAGAGGCAACGTCGACCAAGGAGAGAAGCCTGCAGTCGGCCACCGGCGCGTCTGAGGTCGCCCTGCGGGGCTACCCGGACACTCTACGGGCAGGGAGCACAGAGACCCGTGGTGGCCTCACCGGATCTCGACATCGCCAAGTGAAGGACCGATCCTTACGACGACGCGGTCAAGGCGTTCCGCAGCAAGGGGCGCCCGGTCTACAGCTTCGGCTCGATCGGCGGGCACCGAGGTCGTGCGAGAGCGGCGCATCCCTTCACCACTCGCGGTCTGAAGGCGGGCCAGTCCTGAGCACTGGGTGCTGGCGCGTCCGCAAGCCCCTGGACACCGCTGAGCGACGCGGTGGCGCACGGTGCGCCGGGCGTTCCTGTACGCCGCCCTGGCCGCGCTCGCCATCACGCTGCTGCTCGGGATCCCGCTGTCGGCGACGCTCGTCCGCCGCCTGCGCCGGCTGCACCACGCCGCGCTGCAGCTCGCGGCCGAGGGACCCCCGGTTGCCCTGCCCGCCGACCGCCGGCGAGACGAGGTCGGCGATCTGGCACGGGCGTTCGACCAGATGCAGCGGCGTCTGCAGCAGCAGGAGGAGGCGCGCCGTGCGTTCGTCTCGACAGCCTCGCACGAGCTGCGCACGCCGCTGGCCTCGCTCGACGGGATGCTCGAGCTGCTCCACGACGATCTGGGCGACAGCGAGCCCGACCTGGCCGACGCCCGTTCGCTACTCGAGCGGGCGCGGACCCAGTCGCGCCGGCTGTCCCGGCTGGCCGCCGACCTGCTCGACCTGAGCCGGCTCGATGCCCAGGTCGAGCTTCGCTCCGAGCCGATCGAGCTGGGCGAGCTCAGCCGCGCTGTGCTGGCCGAGTTCGACCTCGGCACCGAGGAGCGGGGGATCGTCTCCACCCTCGACGATTCCGCCGGCCGGGTGTGGGCATGCGGCGACCCGGGCGGGATCGCGCGGATCGTGCGGATCCTGCTCGACAACGCGGTGCGGGTCAGCCCCCAGGGTGGGGAGATCACCGTCGAGCTGCGAAACGGCGGTCGGGCCTCGGTGACCGTCCGCGACGAGGGCCCCGGGGTCGCGGCGGAGGAGCGCGAGCTGATCTTCGAGCGCTTCCAGCGCGGCCGGGCGACGGGCGGCAGCGCCGGGTTCGGACTCGGGCTGGCGATCGGACGGGAGCTGGCCGAGCGGATGGGCGGCGAGCTCGTGCTCGAGCGCACGGAGCTTCCGGGCGCTACGTTCACCCTGCGCCTGCCGGTGGCAACTGCGCAGGAGGAGGAGCCACTCGCGGTGGCGTAGCGCCGCCGGGGTTTGCGTCTCCTGTCCGGACGGGGTACATGGCCCCAGGGACGCCGAGCGCAGCGAGGCCCCAATCCCACAACCGGCGCCGCGGGACGCGCCTGCGAGGATTCTGACTATGGACGAACGCCTGATGAACGCGATGCTGGAGCTCGACGACCGCCATTGGTGGTACCGCGGGCGCCGGCGGATCATCCGGGCTGAACTCGACCGCCTGCCGGTGCCGGCGGGAGCGCGGGTGCTCGACGCCGGGTGTGGCTCGGGTCGCACGCTCGAGGAGCTCGGCCGCTACGGGGAGGTGTTCGGGATCGAGCTCGACCCGGGAGCGGCCTCGATGGCCCGCGAGCGTGGATGCGGCGAGGTAGTCGTCGGGCGGCTCGAGGAGCTGCCGTGGGAGGACGGGTCCTTCGACCTGATCACGTGCCTGGACGTGATCGAGCACACGCCGGACGACCGCGCGACGCTGCGCGAGCTGCGGCGCGTATGCAGGCCAGGTGGCTTCCTGCTCGTCACCGTGCCCGCCTACCAGGGCCTGTGGTCGATGCACGACGTGGCCAACCACCACTACCGCCGGTATTCGCGGGGGCGGCTGCGGGGGGCGGCTGGAGAGGCCGGGTGGCGGGTGCGCCGGATGACCTCGTTCAACGGGCTGCTGCTCGGTCCGGCGGCGGCGGTGCGACTGGCCGAGCGCCGCCGGATACGCGAGCCCAACGGCGATTACAAGCCGGAGCTGACGCTCGGGCCCGAGTGGCTCAACGCCGTGCTCGAGCAGCCGTTGCGGCTCGAGGCGCGATGGCTCGCGCGCGGGCGGACCATGCCGGCCGGGCTCTCCCTCCTGGCCGTGCTCGAGAACCCCGGGGTGGCCGGCTGACGGGCGTGGGGGGCTGATGGCGCGTCTTGGGGGGATCCTGGTCGCATACGGCGCGATCATCGGGCTGTCCAACGACCTCGGCTACGTGCTGCCGGCGATCATCGGGCTCGAGTCGATGGGCATCCCGTCTCCCGGGGAGGCCGCGCTCGTGGCCGCGGCCGTCCTGGCCAGCCAGGGCAAGCTGCAGATCTGGCTGGTGATCCTGATCGGGGTCACCTCGGCGATCCTGGGCGACAACATCGGCTACTGGCTGGGTCGCCGGTACGGGCGCAGTGTGTTCCTCGCGCGCGGACCGCTCCTGAACGACCGGGTGCACGCGATCCGCTACGGCGACGGGTTCTTCAAGCGGCACGGAGCCAAGGCGGTGTTCCTCGGACGCTGGATCGCGCTGGTCCGCTTCGCCACCGCCTGGCTCGCCGGCATCAACCGGATGCCGTTCAAGCGGTTCTTCTTCTGGAACGCGCTCGGCGGCATCAGCTGGGGCATCACCTACGGGCTTGTCGGATACTACGGCGGCAAGGCCGCGGCGCACGTGCTCGCCCAGGCCGGGCTGGTCGGCCTGGGGGTGATGGTGTTGCTGTTCGTCGGCTTTGCGGTTGCGGTCCGCCGGCGCGAGCGGCGGGTGGCCGAGCACTCGTCGGACTGAGCGGTCGCTAGTGGTCGCTAGTGGTCGCTCGACTGCGGCTCGAAGTCGAGCGCGCAGGAGTTCATGCAGTAGCGCAGACCGGTCGGCGCGGGCCCGTCGTCGAACACGTGGCCGAGGTGGCCACCGCAGCGCTTGCACACCACCTCGGTGCGCCGCATGAACAGGCTGCGGTCCTCTCGCGTCTCGACGTTCGCGGCCACGGCGGGCTCGTAGAAGCTCGGCCATCCGGTGCCCGAGTCGAACTTCGTGCCGGAGTTGAACAGCTCGGCGCCGCAGCCCGCGCACCGGTAGGTGCCGTCGTCCTTGACCTGCACGTACTCGCCGGTGAACGGTCGCTCGGTGCCGTGCTCGCGCAGGACCTTGTACTGCTCAGGTGTCAGACGCTCGCGCCACTCCTGATCGGAGAGAGCGACGTCGCGCCCGGTGTCGGTTTCGCGTTCGGTAGCCATGGGGACTACGGTAGCGCGGTCGCTGCGTGCGGTACGGTGAACGGGCGATGAACGATGCGGTGAGGGCGCGATGAAATTCGGCGTGGCGATCTTCCCAACCGAGTCGGTGCAGCCGCCATCCGAGATCGCGGTCATGGCGGAGGAGCGCGGGTTCGAGTGCCTGCTCTTCCCCGAGCACACGCACATCCCGTCGGAGCGCTCGACGCCCTCCCCCGGCGGTGGGGAGCTCCCGTCGCACTACAGCCGCACCTACGACCCGTTCGTGGCGCTGACCGCGGCCGCGATGGCTACCGAGCGCCTGCTGATCGGGACCGGCATCTGCCTGGTCATCGAGCGGGACCCGATCATCACGGCCAAGGAGGTGGCGTCGATCGACGTGCTCTCCGGCGGTCGGTTTCTGTTTGGCGTGGGCGCCGGGTGGAACGTCGAGGAGATGCGAAACCACGGCACCGAGGCCTCGCGCCGGTTCGGCCTGATGCGCGAGCGGATCGAAGCCATGAAGGCGATCTGGACCCAGGACGAGGCCAGCTACTCGGGCCGGTACGTCGGCTTCGAGAAGATCTGGTGCTGGCCCAAGCCGACGCAGAAGCCCCACCCGCCGGTGCTGGTCGGGGGCAACGGGGCGCGCGTGCTCGACCGGGTGCTCGCCTACGGCGATGAGTGGATGCCCAACCGGATGTCTGACGAGGACCTGGCGGCGCGGATCGCTGAGCTCGGCTCGCGCGCCGCCTCGGTTGGGCGGGATCCGATTCCGGTGACCGTGGTGGGGATGCCGCCCGATCCGGCGCGGATCTCGCGGCTGGGCGAGGCCGGCGTGAGCCGCGTCGTGTTCTGGCTACCGCCGGACAGCCCCGAATCGGTGGAGCGCGGGTTCGACGACTACGTGGGGGCGATGGAGCAGTTCCAGGCCGCGGGTTGAGTCAGGTCTCGGGCTTGCGGGCCGACAAACCGAGCCGACAAACCTGACATTCGGCGCCCGGGTGGTGGGGACTCGCCGGCTATGCGGGGGTCAGGTAGCTCGTGGCGGCGGTGACGGGGTCGGCCTCGAGGATCTCGAGGATCAGCGTGGACCAGGCGAACTCGACGGCCCCCATGCCACGCCCGGTGTACGGGTCGTAGTACTCGCGCAGCCGGTTGGCTTTGACGGCGGTTGCGAGCCTGCGCGCGAGCTCGTCGGCCTGCTCGCGGTAACCCAGCCGAACCAGGCCGAGCCAGACCAGCCAGGCCGCGTTGATCCAGGTCGGGCCGCGCCAGTAGCGCCGGATCCACAGGAACCCGTCCTCGCGCGTCGAGAATGTAGGCTCGGTAGGCGGAACCGACGGGGGCGGCACCGGCAGCCAGAAGCGCTCGGGGTCGAGCAGGTGCTCCTCGACCAGGCGCCGGCCGATGTGGTCGGGTAGGTCGGGGAGAGCGAGTGGGGCGAGGCCGGCGATCGTGGTTGGTGGGTGTTGGTGCGGGGCCTGTCGGTGCGGCTCCGGGCGGACCAGCGGCTCGAACAGGCCGGTGGTCTCGTTGTACATGCGGTCGACGATCGTCGGGGTGAGCGAGGGCCGTCCCAGGGCTCTTAGCGAGAGCGCGTGCAGGACGTTGGTGGCGACCTCGCAGCACACGGGTCCGCCGGCGCCGACGATCCGGCGCAGGTCGTACTTCAGTCTGCGGTTGCGTCGTACGAGGAGGATGAACCCGGCGCGGTCGTGGGCCTTCCAGCGCCAGATCGGGTCGAATTGCGGCGAGGCGTCGAGCCCCGACTCGTCGGGCTGGACGATCCAGATCAGGCCGTCGCCGTCGAGGTCACGATTGGCCGCCAGCCAGTCGTACTGCCGGGCGATGGCCGGTTCTTTGGTCGGGTCGCCCACCGCGATCCGCCATGCCCAGGCCAGCACGGGCGGCTGGATGCTGGCCGTCATCGGGGCGTTCCGGGAGGTCACGTTGTAGGTGAAGCGCCGCCGGCCGGTGAGCGGCGTGTTCCAGAAGATCGTGTGCCCGATGAAGCCGTCCTCGCGCTGGGCGGCCAGCAGCGACTCGAGCTCGCGGCGGGACCGCTCCGGGTCGAAGTGGCGCCAGCTGATCGCGGTGAAGCACGAGTCCCAGTACCACTGCCAGGGGTAGTGGGCGGGGCTCGGGCAGGTGTAGGCGAACGGCGTCCCGTCGCTGTTACGGGTGCCCTCGCGCCAGTTCTGGCGAAGCGTCGACCCGCAGATCTCGCGGATAGCGGCGCGGTCGTCTTCGGGGCCGGCCGCTTCGAAGCCTGGGCGGTCGTCCTCGGGCAGCATTCACCGAGATCCTCGCACGGAGGATCGCTATGGCGTGCTGCCGTCCGACCTCGTGAGCTACGCGGCTTTCGGTTCCCCGACCGCCGATGCGCCAGGCGCGAGCCCCTCTCGCTCCAGCCCGGGAAGGAGTACCTCAGGTCGGTACTGGACCCTCCCAAACTCCCGACGTTCTGCCCCACAAAGGTCGCACAACAGCACCAGGCGCAACTCGCCCGCGTCGCGGATGTACCGCGAGGCCCCGCTATGTGTTCCCGAGTGATCGCACATCATGGCTATCTATGGCCACCAACGGCGCCGGCGGTCGGAAAAGTCCGTCGATCAGAAAAGATCCTCCCCGGGTCGGACGGATTGCCGAGGACCTCGGTGGGGGATCGAGGGCTCTACGCGCGGTGCTCGACCGTCTGTCCGATGAACCGCGCCCGAGCGGTGCTGCGCCGGCGCCGGCGGGTGCTCGGCGCGCGGCCGGCGGGGGCGTCGAGGCCCTGGGTGGCGATGCTCCAGGCGAGCATGCCGACGATGCCGACGATCACGAGCGCCGCTAGAACGATGTTGAGGACGATGACCGTGGACATTTTTCGGGCTCCGGTTTCGCGGGGAAGTTTCTGGCTGCACCAGCAATGGTCGGACTCGTCCGGAAGACGAGCGTCGGGCCAACGTCGGAGCTGTGTAAGAGGTGGCGCGCTGGTTTTCCGTTCGCCCTGCCGGCGCGCCACCGCGCCACCGTCACGCCGCCCCCCACCGCGAAAACGCCTGCAAAATTCGTTGCAGAGGGAGGATCTGGTAGCTGCCTGGCGTGGCCGCTTGTTAGGGTGCGGCCGGCTTCCATCCAGGGGGCTGTGCCGCGACCGCGGCGCCCGATCTCCCGGGCGCCAGCGTGGTGTCGCGGTGCCCACTCGCGCCCGAATGTCATCCCCTCACGCACGCCCCCGCGCCGCCCTCGCCGTCTGTGGGCTCGTCTGCGCGCTGCTGCTCGGGAGCGGACTGACCTCGACGAGCTCCGGGGATCTCCAGGGTCAGATCAGCGCCAGCAAGTCGGCCGCAACCTCGCTGAAGTCGCAGATCGCCACCGAGACGGCGCGCATAGGGGCGACCACGCACGGTCTGGCCGACGCGAACCGGCGGCTGGGCGTCCTGCAAAACGCGCTCACCGCACGTGAGGCGCAGCTGGGCCGGACCCAGCACGCGTTGATCCAGGCGCGGGATCGCCTCGTCGACCTCGAGAACCGCCTCCAGACCGCCACCCATGCGCTGGCGGCGAATCTCGTTGCCGCCTACGAGGAGGGGCAGCCGAATCTGATGTCGGTGATCCTGGAGTCGCACGGCTTCGCTGATCTGCTCGAGCGGGTCAGCTTCATGCACCGGATCGGCGTGCAGGACGCCCAGATCGTCGCCACCACGCGCTCCGTCCGGGCGGCCGTGTCCCGTCAGGCCGCGATGCTGCAATCACTCGAGCAGCGCGACCGCAAGCTCGCTGCCCAGGTGCTTTCGCAGCGAAACGGCGTCGCCGCGCTCCAGGCGGCTCTGCTGCACCAGCAGATCTCCGAGCTGCACGCGCGCGGCAACGAGGCCACCAAGCTGCACGCGTTGACCGCCCGACTCGGGCACCTCGAGTCCCAGGCAGCGGCCGAGGCGGCCCGGGCGGCCACCACCGGCAACGTCAACGTGGGCGGGATCGCCATCGACACCGGCGGCATGGTCCAGGCCCCGGCGGGCGCCCCGGCCGCGGTGCGCGAGGTGATCGCCGCCGGCAACGCGATCGCCACGCTCCCCTACATCTACGGTGGCGGGCACGCCTCGTTCCATGCCGACGGCTACGACTGCTCGGGGTCGGTCAGCTACGCGCTCGCCGCGGCTGGGCTGGTCACCTCGCCGATGGTCTCGGGGGACTTCGAGGACTGGGGCGATCCCGGGCCGGGGCGCTGGATCACCATCTATGCCAACGCCGGCCACGTGTGGATGGAGGTGGCCGGGTGGCGGTTCGACACGGTGGCGCTGGCCGAGGGCGGGACGCGGTGGTCGCAGGGTGGCGGCGAGTTCTCCGGCTTCGTGGTCCGGCACCCGCCTGGGCTGTAGCGCGCGGCATTCTGCCTCGCGGTCGGCATTCCGCCTCGCGGCCTCGCGGCCTCGCGGTGCGGCTCGCGCCTCGCGGCCTCGCGGCCTCGCGGTCCGCATCCGGCGAAAGCGCCCGTCGGCGCGAGCCATCACAGCCGCAACAGCCGCTCCGCGTTCTCGTGCGTGATCTTCTCCCGCTCCGGATCGCTGACCGCCGCCTGCTCGATCCAACGGCGGGCGTGGGCGCCGTCGCTGAACGGATGGTCGACCGAGAACAGGACCTTGTCGATCCCGAGCACGTCGATCGCGCAGCGCAGCGGCGGATCGGTGAACAGCCCGCTCGTCGTGATGTGGAAGTTCCGTTGGAAGTACTCGGGGATCGATAGCTCGGTGGCCGGCTTGGCTGGATCGAGCGCGGTCCCGCCGCTGAGCGTGTCGTCTAGGCGAGCCAGCATGAACGGGATCGCCTCGCCCATGTGCCCGATGATCATCTGCAGGGCGGGGAAGCGGTCGAACACGCCGGCCAGGATCAGCCGCAGGACGTGTAGTCCCGTCTCGATGTGCCAGCCCCAGGCCGGCGCGGCGAGCATGAAGCTCACGTCGTCGCCGAAGCCCGCGTAGTACGCGTCGTAGACCGCCTGGGGCGGCGGCATCGGGTGCAGGTAGATCGGCACCCCGAGCGCCTCCGCGCTCTCGAACATCGGCCAGAAGAACTGCTCGTCGAGGAACCGCTCCTGCGTGCGGCCGTTGATCAGCGCGCCCTTGAACCCGAGCTCCCCGACCGCCCGGGCGAGCTCCTGCGCCGCCGCGGCCGGGTCCGCCGTGGGCAACGCGGCGAAGGCGGCGAACCGATCGGGATGGGCTGCGACCGCCTCGGCCACGCGATCGTTGAACGCTCGCGCCACCGGCACCGCCTTGTCCGCCGGGCTGTGCTCGAGCCCCGGCTGGACCATCGAGAGCACCTGCACGTCGATCCCCTGCGCGTCCATCTCCGCGATCCGTCCCTCGCCGATGTCCAGCAAGCGCTGTTCCAGCGCGGGCGGCCAGCGATGCACCGCGTAGTAGGGGTGGATCTGCGGACCGAGCAACTCCCTCAGCTCAGGGGTCAGGCAGTGCTCCTCCAGGGCGATCGTCCGCATGTGCGAGGGATTCTCGCGGGTGTCGCGCGTCCATTGCTTCTGGACAGGGTTGCTACGACGATGTCGTGGGCGGTCGCGCCCGTCCGCTGGGCGTTTCCGCGAGTCAGGCAGCGCGGGTGGTCTGAACTCAGACATCAGTTCTGCAAGCGGATCGCCGATGGATTGGGTGGATGAAGCGACTCATGGTCACCCTGGGCGCGCTGCTCGGTGCGCTGGCCCTGACTGGCGGCAGTGCGGCGGCGCAACCGAGCACCGCTGCCGTCGCGAGCGCGGGTTCAACCTCGTCGCAGTCCGTCCACGGACAGGCGTCGGGGACGGTGATCGGCGTCTCGGGCCGGACGTTCGCGATCGAGGCGGGCGGCGGATGGATGCCGGTTGTCCAGGCGCTGACCACGGCCGCCAACGCGGTGACCGCCGGCGACTACCCATACGTGTACGGCGGCGGTCACGCTCAGGCGGGCATCGCCAGCATCGGCATCAAGGGTCCGGGCTACAACGGCCGCCGCATCGGCTTCGACTGCTCGGGTTCCGTCGCGGCCGTGCTCTCAGAGGCCGGGCTGTGGCCGGTTGCCGGCGGGGTTCCCAACGACGCCGGCGTCATCGCCCAACTCCTGCACGAGCACCTGATCGCGCGCGGACGTGGACGCGGCGCCAACGAGTTGACGCTCTACGACGACGCAGGTGTCCACATCTTCATGAACATCGACGGGCGCTTCTTCGGCACCTCAGACGGTGGCGGCGGAGGCAACCCGAACGGTGGTGCCGGATGGCTCGACGACGGCGCTCCGGATGCCTCGAGCCGGCACTACAAGCCCTACCACCTGCTCGCCGGCGTCCTTCAGCAGCGAACGACACTCGCGCGCATCTTCACGTTCCAGACCGGCGGCCACGCCGCCGTCACCCACGGTCTCTTGCTCGGCAGCGTCGTGCACGTCGGGTACACGGTGGCGCCGGACGGCCGCCTGGTTGCGCAAAGCGTCAGGTAGCCGCGGTACAACCACACGAGCATGTGAGCCTGCGGTCGACCATCTGCCGCGAGCCTTTCGGAGCAACGTGGAGCGAGCCTTCCAGACCAAGTTGTTGCCGCGAAATAGGGATGTCGTCGCTCCCGACGGATCCGATGTCCGCGTTCTTCTCCAGCTTCGAGGCGGCAGCCTCGCCCACTTTGAGTTGGCCGCCGGTCAGACGTCGGTCGCGGTCCGGCACCGGTCCGTTGAGGAGATCTGGTACTTCCTGCGGGGGAGTGGCGAGATGTGGCGCAAGGCGGGCGAGGACGAAGAGGTCGTGCCTGTCTCGATTGGCGTCTGCATCACGATTCCGCTGGGAACGAGCTTCCAGTTCCGGGCCGGCAGCGAGGGACCGCTAGCGGCGATTGGGGCGACGATCCCTCCGTGGCCAGGCACGGGTGAAGCGGTGATCGTCTCGGGGCCGTGGGAGCCAACGGTCGACCCCGGGCCGGTCTAGCTTTTCGGGTGATCTCGCTCGGCGGGCCGTCGAGTTCAGCTTCACGGGCCAGTCGACAACCTCGTCCGCGCCGCGAATCACGCACGCGACTGTCCGTGCTGCCGCCGGAAGCAGTCGGGGCCACGCTCAGCGTGGCCCCGTACCGCCGAATCTGCTTGTGCCTAATCAGCCGCAGCCAGTGTTGAACCCGCAACTCGAGCACGTGTAGCAACTGCCGGTCCGCTGCATCATCCCGCCGCACTGCTGACAGGCCGGGCCGAGGTCGAGGCCTTTGCGCATCGCGGGGATGACCGGCGGCTCGTCGGTCAACGCTGCGGTCGCCGGCAGCGCCGGGCTCGCCGCCCGACCGCCGTTGCCGTTTCCCTTCCCGTTGCTGTGGCCCTTGCCGCTGTTGTCGTCATCCTCTGACTTGCGCTCGGCCGGCTGGTTGGTCACCGGCCTCGCCACGTCACCGAGGTGCGAGCTCGCCGCCTCCTGCGCGGCCTGCCGTGCGCGCACCGCCGGCGTGAGGATTCCGAGCTCCTCCTGGAGGTCGGTGTCGCAGAACCGCGAGGCCAGCCAGCGCATGATGTAGTCCGGCATCGACTTGGCGAACGGGATCTCCGGGTTCGAAGTCATACCCTCCGGCTCGAAGCGCATGTAGCTGAACTTCTCCACCAGCGTTTCGAGCGGCACCCCGTACTGGAGGGCGATCGAGATCGCGGTCGCGAACGAGTTCATCATGCCGCGCAGCGTCGAGCCTTCCTTACCAATGTCGGTCAGGAAGATCTCACCCACGCTGCCGTCCTCGTACATGCCGGCGGTGATGTAGCCCTCGTGCCCGCCGATCGAGAACTTGTGCGTAAGCGACTGTCGCTCGCGCGGCATCCGCTTGCGCTTCGGAGGGGCCTTGGCCAGCGCGTCAGCCACCGCCTTGCCGATCTCGGCCTCCTTGCCAATCTCGGCCTCGTTGTCGCCCGGCGCGTCCTTCTGGGCCTCGGTCCGCAGCGCCTGCGCGGTCTTGGAGCCGTCGCGGTAGATCGCCAGGGCCTTGACGCCCAGGCGCCACGCCTCGGCGTAAGCATCGGCGATGTCATCGACGGTGACCGTCTCGGGCATGTTCACCGTCTTCGAGATCGCGCCACTGATGAACGGCTGCACGGCGCCCATCATCTTCAGGTGACCCATGTGCGAGATCGCCCGCTCGCCGACCGCCACGTCGAACACCGGCAGATGCTCTTCGGCCAGATCGGGCGCGCCGACGATCGTCCCGTGCTCGTTGACGTAAGCCAGGATCTGCTCGATCTGCTCGTCGTCGTAGCCGAGCGTCTGCAGCGCCAGCGGCACGGTCCGGTTCACAATCGTCATTTGACCGCCGCCCACGAGCTCCTTGAACTTGACCAGCGAGAAGTCCGGTTCGACGCCCGTGGTGTCGCAGTCCATCAGGAAGCTGATCGTGCCGGTAGGTGCAAGCACCGTGGCCTGCGCGTTGCGGTAGCCGTGCTTGTCGCCGAGCGCTACCGCGTCGTTCCATGCCATGCGAGCGCGTTCGAGGAGCTCCTGGTCACTGCAGGCCGAGTCCGGAATCGCGTATGACGCGTCCCGGTGCAGGCGCATCACCGCGTTGTGCGGCTCGCCGTTCTCCGCGTAGCGATCGTACGGTCCAATCGCCGCCGCGACCCGGGCAGAGCCCAGATAGGCCCGGCCGGTCATGAGTGCAGTGATGGCCGCCGCGGCACCGCGACCCGCGTCTGAGTCATACGGCACGCCGTTGGCCATCAGGTAAGCGCCGAGGTTGGCGTAGCCGAGCCCCAGCTGGCGGAACGCGCGCGCGTTGGCCCCGATCTGCTCGGTCGGATAGCTCGAGGGCGAGACGATGATCTCCTGCGCGAGGAACATGATGTCGACCGCATGCTCGAAGGACTCGACGTCGAAGGTGCCGTCGGTACGCCGGAACTTCATGAGGTTCAGCGACGCTAGGTTGCAAGCCGAGTCGTCGACGTGCATGTATTCGGAGCAGGGGTTAGACGCGTTGATCCGGCCCGAGTTCGGGCAGGTGTGCCACTGGTTGATCGTCGAGTCGTACTGGACGCCCGGATCCGCGCAGCGCCATGCGGCCTCCGCGATCTCGCGCATCAGCTGACGCGCCGGGATCGGGTCGCCGATCGGGGTGCCGGTCACGCGCCCGATCAACTGCCACTCCTCGTCGTTCTCGACCGCGTGCATGAAGCGGTCGGTCACCCGGACCGAGTTGTTCGCGTTCTGGTACTGGATCGAGAAGAAGCCGTCGCCGTCGATCGACATGTCGAAGCCGGCGTCACGCAGCGCGGCGGCCTTGTCCTCCTCCTTGGCCTTGCACCAGATGAACTCGCGGATGTCGGGATGGTCGACGTCGAGCACGACCATCTTGGCCGCGCGACGGGTCTTGCCACCGGACTTGATCGTGCCGGCCCAGGAATCCGCTCCGCGCATGAAGCTCACCGGACCCGAGGCGGTTCCGCCCTTGGCCAACGGCTCCATCGAGCCGCGGATCTTCGACAGGTTGATCCCCGAGCCCGACCCGCCGCGGAAGATCATCCCCTCCCTGGTGTTCCAGTCGAGGATCGACTCCATCGTGTCCTCGACACTCAGGATGAAGCATGCTGAGGCTTGTGGGCTCTCCTCGAAGCCGAGGTTGAACCACACCGGCGAGTTGAAGGCCGCCATCTGGTGCAGCAGGATGTGGGTCAGCTCGGCCTCGAAGGTGTCGCGGTCCTCGGTGCTGGCGAAGTAGCCGCGCTCGTGCCCCCAGCCGGCGATCGTCCCGGCCACCCGGTCGATCATCTGCTTGACCGAGTGCTCGCGCGCGGGCGATCCGAGCTGGCCGCGGAAGTACTTCTGGGCGACGATGTTGGTGGCGTTCTGAGACCACCTCTGCGGGAACTCGACACCGCGCTGCTCGAAGGAGATCTTGTCGCCATGGCCGATCCGGGCATCCCGCAGCTCCCACTCGACCTGGTCAAACGGGTGCTCCCCAGGCGTGGTGAAGAAGCGCCTGACAGAGAGGCCCTCACCCGTCCGTACCTCGGATTCGAGTTGGGTCTGGGGGATATGGTCCATGCCGTACTGCTCCTCTCGTTTTCCCGCAATTTCCCCTGCTCTTGCGCGGCTTTTGGTCAGCTGCGCGGGCAGAGAAAGATGGCAGGTGCCCCGGACGGAAAACCTGATTCGAGGATCGTTCCCGGAGCTTCAATTTTAGTCGGTGGCGGCTGCTGCCCCGAATGTGCGCAATACCTGCCGGCTGATATACGTGCACGCTCGATGAGGGCGCGTGAGAAACCGACTAGAGGGTCCGACGAGGGTCGCGTCGAGGGCCGGGTGGGGGTGCCGGAATGAGACTGCTGGTCACCGGTGGGGCGGGCTACATCGGCTCGATCGTGGCCAACCATCTGCTGGCCGGCGGCCACGAGGTGGTGGTGCTCGACAACCTGAGCCGTGGGCATCGCAGGGCCGTTCCCGAGGGAGCCGAGCTGCTGACGGCCGACCTGCTCGATCGCGAGGCGCTTAGCGCCGCCGTCGATCGGGGATTCGAGGCCGTGCTCCACTTTGCCGCCCTCTCCTTGGTCGGCGAATCCGGTTCACGCCCCGAGCTCTATTACGCGGTGAACATCGGGGGCACCCTGAACCTGCTCGAGGCGATGCGCGCCGCGGAGGTCCCGAGGCTCGTCTTCTCTTCCACCGCGGCCGTCTACGGCGAGCCGAACGACGTTCCGATCCTCGAGAGCGCCCCCGCCAGACCGACCAACACCTACGGGCGCTCGAAGCTCGCCGTGGATTGGATGATCGGCGACTTCTGCCGTGCGCACGGGCTGGGCGCGGTGAGCCTGCGCTACTTCAATGTGGCGGGCGCGAGCGGCGGGCTGGGGGAGGACCACGACCCCGAGACCCACCTGATCCCGAACATCCTGCGCGTCGCCCAGGGCGCCAAGCCATTCGTGGAGATCTTCGGTAACGACTACGACACCCCGGACGGAACCGCCATTCGCGACTACATCCACATCGATGACCTGGCCGAGGCGCACGTGCTCGCCCTGTACGGGGCCGAGACGGGGCGGCACCGCATCTTCAATCTCGGGACCGGCACCGGCTTCTCGGTCCGTGACGTGGTCCTCGCCGCCCGCCAGGTCACCGGCGTCGACATACACGCGCGCGAGGCGCCACGTCGCGAGGGGGATCCGCCGATGCTCGTAGCCTCGAGCGAGTTGATCCGCGCCGAGCTGGGCTGGAAAGCCCGCAAGCCAGGGCTCGAGGAGATGGTGGCGGACGCCTGGGCCTTCGCGCAGGCGCATCCGAACGGCTACGACGGCTAGGCCGCGGCGGTTCCGGGGAGCAGGTCGGCGAGCTCTTTCAGCGCGGCCTCGAGGACCTGGTCGGGCGGCTGCGAGGCATCGATCCGCCGGATCCGGTTCGGATCCTTCGACCACAGCTCGAGGTAGGCGGCGACCGTGCGCTCGAAGAAATCGTCCTGCTCGCGCTCGAGTCGGTCGGGCGCGCCGGCGCGCGAGTCCGAGCGGCTGCGGCCCCGTTGGGGATCGATCAGCAGCAGGAGGGTGCGGTCGGGCCATGCGGTCCGGATCGCGAACTCGTTGATCGCGCGGACTGCGTCGATCCCAAGCTGCCGACCCCCGCCCTGGTAGGCCAGCGAGGAGTCGATGAAGCGGTCGAGCAGAAGCCACGTGCCGGAGGCCAGGAGCGGCTCGATCGCTTCCTCCACGAGCTGCGCCCGCGCAGCGGCGTAGAGCAGCGCCTCGGTGCGGGCGCTCACGTGAAGGTCGGGGTCGATGACCACCTCTCGGACCCGCTCGGCCGCCGGAACGCCTCCCGGCTCACGGAGCAGCGTGACGTCGACACCGCGGTCCGTCAGGGCATCCAGGAGCCCGGCGGCCAGCGTCGTCTTGCCCGCGCCGTCGATGCCTTCGATGGTGATCAGCCGTCCGCGGTTCATCGAGAGTTCGCTCGCGACCCTACCGCGCACTACGATCGGGGCATGCTCGCAGAGCTGGAGCGCCACCCTCACGCTCGGGCCGTCCTCGAGCCGGCGCTGGCCGGGGGTCAGGCGTCCCACGCCTACCTGTTCTATGGGCCCGGCGGCGCCGGCAAGCGCGCGGCGGCCCGTGCCGTCGCGGCGGAGCTGCTTGCGGTCGGCTCGTCGGATCCGGCGGGCGCCCGGTCCCGGGTGGCCTCTGGGGCTCATCCCGACCTGACGTGGGTCGCCCCCAGCGGCGCACACGAGATCCTGGTCAGCGACATCGACGCGCCGGTCGTCTCGGCGGCGTCGAAAACGCCCTTCGAAGCGGGATGCCGTGTGTTCGTGATCGAGCGGGTCGACGAGCTCGGGGACGAGGCCGCCAACCGGATGCTCAAGACGCTCGAGGAGCCGGCCTCGTTTGTCCATCTGATCCTCCTGTCGGATCGGCTGGCCGAGGTGTTGCCGACGATCCGGTCCCGCTGCCAGATGGTTCGCTTCGACGCGCCGTCGGTGGGTGAGACCGCGGCCGCGCTCGAAGCGCTCGGCGAAGAGTCGGATGCGGCCCTGGCCTGCGCCCGGCTGGCCCTTGGGGACGGCGAGCGAGCGCGCGAGCTCACCGGGTCTGAGGGGCGCGCTCTCCGCGCGGCGGCGGAGCAGTATGCGCGGGCCGCGTTCTCGCTCGGAGAGATGGCTCGCAGCCGGCCATGGGCGGGCGTGCTCGCGGCCGTGCGCGCGCGGGGAGAGCTCGTGCGTGCGCAACTCGAGACCCGCGCGCTCGAGGACATCGAGTTCTATCCGCGCAAAGAGCGCAAGCGCGTCGAGACCGAGTGGACGGAGCGGATCAGACGGGCTCGGCGGCGAGTCGAGACGGCGGCGCTCGACCTCGCGCTTCAGGTGGTCGCCCTGTGGTATGCCGACCTCGCGTGCCTGGCCTGGGGAGCCGACGATCTAATGAGGAACGTGGACCGGCGGGCGGCGCTCGAGTCCGACTCGGGGCCGGACCCGCAGCGACTGCGGGCGGCGATCGAGGCGGTGGAGGACACGCGCCTACGCTTTCAGCTCAACGTATCGGAGGAACTCGCGTGCGAATCCCTCGCGTATCGCTTGGAGCGGCTGCTCGCGGCATGACGTCGCAGGACGACTTGGCCTCCGCGCACACGGGCGCGGACGCGAGCGCGCGAGCCGAGGCTCCGGCCGCCGGACGCGTCTTTCTACGTCCGCCCGAGCGTGCGGATCGCGCCGAGTTCGTCGCCCTGATGCGCGCCAGTCGCGCGTTCCACCGACCCTGGGCGACCGCCCCCACCGACGACGAGGCGTTCGAGGCCTACCTGGTGGACTCACGCCGACCCGACTTCGAGGCGATGCTGGCCTGCCGGCGCGAGGACCGGGCGATCCTCGGCTTCTTCAACCTGTCTCACATCACGCGCGGCTCGCTCCAGAGCGCCTACCTCGGCTACGCCGTAGGGAGCACCTTCGCCCACCAGGGCTACATGCGCGAGGGCCTGGAGCAGGTCTTGCGCGGGGCTTTCCTGAACCTGCGCCTGCATCGGATCGAGGCCAACATCCAGCCCGGCAATCACGCCTCGATCGCGCTGGCCCGCGGCGCCGGCTTCTCCCGCGAGGGCTTCTCCCCGCGCTACCTGAAGATCGGCGGCCGGTGGCGAGACCACGAGCGCTGGGCAATCCTGGCCGAAGACTGGCGGGTACGCGCCGAGCGGCTTGGGCTGCCGAGCGTCATCTGAGGCCTTCCGGGGAGGCCGCCTCTTGGGGGCAAGGCGCGCTCGTTGCGCGGGTAGACTGGCCCGCGGACGCCGACGTAGCTCAGCTGGTAGAGCACTTCACTCGTAATGAAGGGGTCCGGGGTTCGAGTCCCCGCGTCGGCTCTTACGAAGTGCCTGCTATCGGGCAATTCTGCTCGATCTGAGCTTGGCTCCGTGTCCATCGCCTAGCTTATGGAAGCCATTTGGAAGCCTCTTGGAAAAGCGCCCCCGCCCGTGGGTGAGCGGAGGCGCTGGTCGACCTTGTGACCGTCTGAGGTTCGCCGCTACGTCGAGCGCTCATCTCCCTCACTCTGGAGGGCGACCCGGAGAGCGCCGGCGTACTCGGCGGTCATACGGGAGCGCCGCATGTGCCGGCGACGGGCGTCCGCGATCTCGTGGATGTAGACGACGCGGGTGACGGTCGCATCGCGGTGCCCGAGCATGAAAGCGACCTCGTCGACGCTTTCGCCGGCGAGCAGGGCGCGGGACGCGACCGTGTGTCGGAACGAATGCATTGAGGGCACGACGCCGGCGGGTACTGCTCTCGTGCTCGTCGAGCGGAAGCCAGGATCGGTTACAACCGAGCCGTTCAGATGGCTCAGCGTTCGTGGATGGGGAAGTGTCCGCAAGCTGTCCACGGCAGCGATCGCGTGTCCTGTGTTTGGCGCGACGAGCCG
Source organism: uncultured Solirubrobacterales bacterium (assembly GCA_963834625.1). Classification (GTDB taxonomy): domain Bacteria; phylum Actinomycetota; class Thermoleophilia; order Solirubrobacterales; family Solirubrobacteraceae; genus Palsa-465. The sequence continues at coordinate 398,065 of CAWICM010000006.1, forward strand.
GTCCACCGTCAGGTTTGGTGCCGCGCCTGCATCCGCTGCGACGTGGTACCGCGACGCACGCCGCCATCGTCGCGGTGTTCGTGTAGCCCCCGCGAGTGCGGAAAGGTTTGCGTAGGTTTGCGCACACTTCGTTTTGCGTAGGTTTGCGCACACTTCTAATGCAACGGGTGCCGATCCCGGGCGTGCGGTCGATATGCGCCGTCCGACCTGGTGCCGCGGGTGTACGGTGCGGATCCCCGTTGAGACGGCCGTCGGCGGTCACGTTTGCCGGCCTCGGTCGACGCGTGGGGGTGCGGTCGTGGATCGTCCAACGAACGCGCGTGTATTCTCGCGCGTGCCAGTGTGATGCGCCGACTCGAGCGTCCGTCCGGACGGGGTTCCCGCTGGTGCGTCACTTGCACTCAGATCACATCCGGACGGTCTATGTGACCGCGTTCCTGACCCGAGACGGACTCAACCGCAGGTCGCGGATTGCGGTCACGATTACGAGCAAAGCGTGACCCCGTATGGTCGGTGCGCCCGGTCCGCGCTGGGACTAGGCGCGGGTGCGGAACATCCAGGATGAGGACGTCGTGGCGGCCGTCTCCGGCCACGTGTCAGCAGCCGAGCGCTGGGAGACGATGTTTGACTCAGCGCGAGCTCCTCGTGTTCGTGGCGACCGTACAGCGGCGTCGCCTCGCTGCTATCCGACGAGCTCGGGGCGCTGACACCGCTCGAACTCGGCAGAACGGCGGTTCGCCGCTCGCTGGTTGCGCAGGCGCAGCTGGCCGGACTGCCGGGCGCGTCTGATCGCGTCAAACCGATCGACGTGCTCGTCGTGGCGTCGCGAGTGTCGCGCCACCGTTGGGCGGCAGTACGACGCTGTCTACGGCCTGCTGGCCAAGCGCACCGATTTGGCCCTCGCGGACGTGTGGGCCTCCAAGCGCGGCAGCGTCAGCTAAATGCACGACTCGCGCAGCTGGCCAAGCGCTTTAAGTTAAGAGCACGGGGCGGATCGCCAAACACTGCACATTCTGCGCTGTCTCGAAAAGGGCGATGTCCCGTTCCCAGCCTTCTTCGATCACGGATTTTGATCCGTTGTTTGGAGCTCGGCCAAGTCGCCGGAAACGGAGGAGCGATTGCAATTTATCGGCCGGTGCGCGTTGGTTGTACCCGATGCCATAGTCTTGGTGGGTGCGTAGGGTGGTTGCGTGGGCGTTGGCCGTGGCGGCAGTTGCGGGCGTGTCCGTTGGCGGTACGGCTGCCCCACGAGCGCGCGCCGCTCAGACCAGCGACAACTGCGCTGCGACGGGAATCCCGGGCGAGTTCGACGTCTTCGTCTCAGGCCGCTACACCGCTACGAGCGGCGGGACCCAGATCCAGGGCCGCGCCGCGGCGGGTGGCGACGTCACGATCCAGGGCGTCAACGTGGGCACCGCACTCACTCCGGACCCCGGCCGCCTCGATCTCGTCGTCGGCGGCGATCTCTCGGTGCTGCAGGGCGGCGCGGGCGTCCACAACGGCACCGTGTCGTACGGCGGCACGCTGACGACGGCGGGGGCGATCGGGACGCTCGGTATCCGGCGCGCCGCGCCGCCGTTTGACTTCGACGATCGGTTCACGGCGCTCCGCGAGCAGTCTGCGCAGTGGGCGGACCTTGAGCCCAACGGGGAGGTCACGGGACCAACCTTCGGTGCGTTGGAGCTGACCGGCACCGACCCCAAGCTCAACGTTTTCGAGGTCACCAGCGCTGTCCTTCAGAGCGCCCAGCAAGTCCGACTCAACGTCCCGGCCGGCTCGACCACGCTGGTCAACGTGTCGGGATCGACGTACGCGAACACGTTGACCAGCATCCAGTTGGGCAACGGCTCGCCTGCGCAGCTAATGTGGAACTTTCCAGGGGCCACGAGCGTGCAGATCGGAGGCGTCGCCTGGCAAGGCGCGGTGCGGGCTCCGAACGCCGCCGTGAGCGTGTCCAACGGCCAAGTCAACGGCCCTATCGTGGCAGCCCAGCTCTCGAGCAGCAGCGTCGCGATCAACTACGCGCCGTTCGGGGGCTGCCTGCCGCCTCCGGGATCGGGTTATTCGGTGACGTTCGTCGCGCTGTCGTGTCCGGCGTATTCCGACATCTTTGCTAACCGGGCCCGTAACGACATGATGGAGAGCCTGAAGGACCTCGGGCCCGACACGCAGTACGTGGGCGGCGAGCTGATCAATCCAACCGCGGAGGGCATCCCGCCGCAGAGCGCGTGCGCTCCGCTTCCGGGGTGGCAGTTCACGATCGGGCACGGTTATCAGACCCGGGCGGTCACGGGTCCGTGGGGGTCGCTGTCGAAGGTCACCGACCCGTTTCCCCGCGCCCCGATCGTCACTGAGACGCAGACCCCGTTGCTCAATCAGGACGGGCTCCTGGTCGACGATCAGCAGCTTGCCGGGGCGACGACGATCGAGCTGACGGCGCAGGAGCGCGCGCAGGCGAGCAGCCCCGACCAGTTGTGGGCGCAGGGCGGCACGCCGAGCGATCCCGTACTGGCGCAGAAGTTCCCGGGACCGGGGTACGCGTTTGGCACATTGCGCTGCGCGGTCGACAACCTCAATGGGAACAACGTAGCGTTCATCTTCTTCCCCGCTGGGGTTCGGCACGTTTTCTGCTACGGCGTGTACGTAAAGCAGGCGCCCCCGAGCGGAACGATCACGATCAAAAAGCGCGTTTCGGGCGCTCCTCCCGGCGGCGCTCCGCTGTTCAGCTTTACCGGCAGCATCTCCTTTGACCCGGCCGGCTTCCAGCTCGCAGGTGGCGGCTCGCAGGATTTCTTCCGCGCCGGTGGTTCGACCTGGACCGTTACCGAGAGTGCGGCGCCGAGCTACCACCTCGCAGACCTAAGGTGCAGTACGCAAACCCCCGCGGGCGGGCCAGGGTCAAGCACGGTCGATATACGCGCGGCGACCGCAGCAATTCATCTGGTCGCCAACGAACATGTCACGTGCGTTTACACCGATCGCTATGTGCCCCCGCCCGGGGGGCTGACGATTCGTAAGGTGAGCAGAGGCGGCGTTGGTCAGTTCGCCTACACGGTCACGCCGGTGTCCGGCCACGGCGCGGTGCACCACGCGCACGCCACCACGACTCAACCGGATGTCGTTGTCGACGCGCAGCCGTCTCCGCTGAGTCTCAGCCCCGGCCGTTACCGCATCCGCGAACGAGCGCCAGGTTCGTCGGCTGGGCGCTGGCACCTGCGCACCGTCGATTGCAACGGTGCGACCCACTCGACGGCTCCGCCGGTCGAGGTTGAGGTACCCAGCGGCAAAGCCGTGGCCTGCACGTTCGTCAACGCGTTCGTTCCTCGCGGCTCGATCTCGATCTCCAAGATCACCGAGGGCGCGACGGGTACCGCGACGTTCCTCGTGACCCCTATGCGGGGCGCTCCGGCCGATCATCTACAGACCGTGACGACGACCGCCCCCGGCGTCGCGGCGATCGCGGTGCCCCATACCCCGGCGGACGCCATCGATCACCTGCGACTCGGCTCATACAGGATTGTCGAGCAGCTGCCCGCCAGTAGCCCAGCCGGCTCATGGACGCTCACAGCCGTCGACTGCAACGGCACGCTCGAGCCCTTCGCTCAGGGCACGGCCAATGTGACGCTCACCGCCAATCACCCCCACGTGCACTGTCTCTACATCGACACTTTCTCAGCGACCCCGCCGCCTCCTCCGCCGGAACCGCCGAACCCACCCCCCTTAGTTCCGCCACCGAACCCACCACCACCCGAGATCGGTCCCAATCCGATCTTCCCGGACATCCGCGATCGCCCCGAATATCACCTGAGCGACCTCGTCGTCACCAAGCACCCTTCATCGCCGATCGTGACGCGCGGGGACGTCGTCAGCTACCGGATAACGGTCAAGAACCGGGGACCCGACCCAGCTCAGCGGGTGGTCCTCGGCGACAAGGAACTCGGCGCCGCGATCGTCCTCACGGCCCACACGAGCGCCGGGCCCTGCCACCTGCGGCCCGACATCACCTGCCAGCTCGGCACGATAGATCCCGGTCAGATCGCCACGGTGACGGTTCGCGTTCGCGTGGAGACGAGAGCGCCCACGCTTACCGACATTGCTGTCGCGGGCACCGCGACGCAGGACCAAACATTTGCCCACAACGTCTCCCAAGCCACGATCAGGGTGATCGCGCCGCGGCCGGCGCCGCCGTCGGGACTGGGCTAGCCTTAGCCCAGCGCGCGATCGCGCCGCTCTTGGGTCCGGCGGAGTCGGTGCCGGCGGGTACTATGCGGCGCGTCGGGCGCGGGTGGACCTCGGCGCTCGGGACTCTCGATCATCGCGGTCAGGACGTGGGTCGAGTGGGCGAGATGTTGGGGCGGCGAGGCGTTGCAGAAGGGTGGTGAGTTGTGCGCGTTCGTTTGGGTCGAGCGGCGCGCAGAGTTCGTTTTCGTGATCCCGGGAGGCGTCGATCACTTGTCGCAGCAACTTTTCGCCGCTGGCCGTGAGATGCAGGGCGTGGGCGCGGCGGTCGGTGGTGCTTCGTCGGCGCTTGACAAGGTTTCGCCGTTCGAGCTCGTCGACGAGCACGACGATGCGGCTGCGCGCGAGACCGAGCTGGTCCGCGAGCGCTTGTTGGGAGAGCCCGTCGGCGGAGGCGATGTAGCGCAGCGAGCGCGCGTGGTGGGGCTCCAGGCCGAGGGGCCGGAGGCGCTGCTTGTAGAGCCGGCTGCTCTCGGCGCCGAGCTTGGTCAGCAGGAAGGCTGGGCTCCTGGCTAGCGCGGCGGCAGGCGATCCGTCGGTCGGATTCGAGTGCCGGGCCATACCTAGAAGGTTATACCACTTGACAGTTCAAGTCGAGAACAGTAATTTGTTCTCCGCTGGAACTGTTCAACCCGAGAAGGGAGCTGGATCGCGCCCGCGAACCTCGACCGCCATGCGAGATCACCCGCCGCCCCCAGCCGCCACCTCACAAACGCAAGGGGAGCCACCATGTCCGAATCGATCATCCGCGCAGACGCCCCGGTCGTGACTCTGATCAACGTGTTCACCGTCGATCCGCCCAACCAGCAGCGCCTGGTCGAGCTCTGGCAGCGCGCCACAGACGAGGTGATGCGTCACCTGCCGGGCTTCGTCTCTGCGAATGTGCATCGCAGCCTCGACGGCACGAAAGTCGTCAATTACGCCCAATGGGAAAGCCAGGAGGCATTCACGGCGATGCTCCAGAACCCTGACGCCAGGCCCTATCTAACCGAGCTATCCGAGATCGGGACCCCAGCTCCCGTCCTGTGCGAAGTCGTATCCGTACATCACATATGAGCCGACGGCAGCCGCCGCAGCTGCCCGAGGGACCGCCGGTGCGCCCGTCCGCGGCAAACGGCTTCGATCCTAACTTCGCGTAGGCGACCGTGACTTCCCCTGTGTCGTCCACCCAGGTCTGCGGGCACGGGCTGCCGCTTCGAGTATCCAGCCAGCTAAAACAGAAGCACGACGCGGGTCTCGATTATCCGACGGGATTGTCTACTGCGGTCAATCGGCGTTTGAGGGCTGTGCGGCAGGCGGGATGGGCAGTCCGGCTGCGCTGAGGGCGTGTTGCATGGCTGGGAACGCGCCAGCGCCAGCCGGGCTCTGGTCGTTGCCGTGTTGACCGAGCAGCCGGCGGGTCAACGTCGAGCGTTCCTCGAGCAGCTCGTCCAGGACGCGGCGGAGATCCTCGGCGGTGGGTGGCTGGCTTCGTTCCAGGCCAGCGCGCAGCCAGGCCTGGCGGGCGAGCTCTTTGATGAACGCTCCGCTAGCCCCTTCGGAGCGCTCGATGAGGTCGCGTTGAGTGGCGGGATCGATGTCGATAGCCTCGCCGTAGAGGGCCAGCAGACGCTGCCGTCCCTCGCGGTCGGGCAGCGGGATCTCCAGCGCGAGATCGATCCGTCCCGGCCGGGCGGCCAGCGCGGGCTCGATGAGGTCGGGCCGGTTGGTGGTCAACAAGAACAGCAGGTCCTCGTCCTCGGCGAGTCCCTCCATCTGGTTGAGCAGTTCAAACAGTACGCCTTCGCTGCCAAACTCCATCGTGCGCTCGGCGGCGACCAGGTCGATGTCCTCAAACACAAACGTGGCCGGCGCGAGATCCCGTCCGATCGCCAGCGCCTGCTCGATCAACCCCAGGCCGCGGCCGGTCAAAAGAATCGTTGTGCGCCCGGGCATCGCGTGCAGCAGATACATCACCGACAGCGTCTTACCGGTGCCCGGCGGCCCGTGCAGCAGCACGCCGCGCTTGAGGTGTCGCCCGGCGGATCTGAGCCAGTCCGCGCGCTCAGCCGCGCCGATCGAGTGGCGCTCCAGCCGCTCCAGCGTCCCCGGCGGCAGAATCACCCCGTCCCGCTCGACCGGTGGCACGGTATGAAACTGCACGCTGACCGCCTGGTCATGCGGGCCGCTTTGGTGCAGCGAGATGATCTGGCCGCGGAACACGTTGTGCTCGCGCATCGCCGCCCGCAGCGCACGGAGCAGCCCCGAAACCGCGCCGCGGACCGGCGAGACGCCCTCCAGCTTCAGCGACGACGGCTGCATCGGGTGATCGCCCGCACGAGACAGCACCAGAGCGACAGGTGCCGCGTCGCGAACGGCCAAGAACACGCCGCTGAGTACGCACTGAATCACGCGGCCGTCACCGACCTCGACATCGGCGTGCTGCACCGGCCCAAAGGAGATAGGGCCAGTCATCCCACGCCCGGCGAGAATCTCAGACAGCCCGATCGACCCAAAACCCATGTGACGGGCCGTGAAACCCAGGACCTCCGCGTCACCCAAGACCGCGTCCACGGCGAGCTGCAGGTTGGCCTGCTCAGCCAACGAGAACTCAGCCCCCGTGGTCGGCAACTCCTTGGGGTCGCTGCGGAGGTGCTCGCGCAACCGCACTGCCACCTCTGACTCCCCATGCACCGCCCCCAGCGTCATCGCATGCATGAACTCCTCAAACACCGCCCCGAAGGCGCCCACGTCAGGCAGATTAGCCACGATCACAAACCGTAAGCCACCCACGGCCACCTTGGCAAGGGCTGAAGCCGAACCAGCCGGCGGCCGACTCAGGCGCGCGAGCCGGGGGGTACGGAGGGGCCCACGGTCTCTTGAAGCGACAAGCTCGGGAAGCGCCGTGCTCACACGCAGGTGCTCGCCGCTGTATGTCGCCGATAGAGCAGTCTCGGTCGGACTGTCCCGTTCCACGCGAAGCGGTAGCCCTGCTGTCGTGACTGCTTAAGGCGTGAAGCAGCCACGCTTGGCCCGGCCCATTACGACCAGCCCAGACCCGCCTTCATGTTCGGACGTGCATCTCGTCGCCGACGTCGACCGTCCTGCGTTGCGCGGAAAGCGCGATCACGAGGACGATCTTTGGCCTTCCGCGCGACGCGTAGGCGGGTCACCGGAGTGGCGACGGAGCGCCCGTTGGCAGCCTTGTCGCGACCGGGTACCGTGGCAGCAATGCAGCGCGGATTTCTTGACGGTCCACCGGAGTAGGGCCGCGTGGTCCGTGACCGAAGCTCGCGGAGTGCAGCGTCGACGGGAACGAGGTCAGAGCTCGGGCTATTGCTCAAGCGGGCGTCGGCTAATTTACGAGCGGCTCAAGGCTACGAGCCAGCTCTGGCCGCGGGCTGATGCGGGTCGATAGGTGGCTGTGGACGGCGCGGTTGTTCAAGACCCGGGCGCTGGCGGCGGCTGCGGTAACCGGAGGACGTGTGCACGTCAACGGCGTCGCGGTAAAGCCCAGCCGTGAGGTCGGACCGGGAGAGCGGCTCGAGATCTCGGTCGGGTCCGTGCGACGGATTGTGGTCGTGCGCGACGCCGCCGAGCGTCGTGTGTCTGCCGCGGTGGCGGCAGAGCTGTACGAAGAAACCGAGCAGAGCATCGCGGAACGTGAGCGCCAGGCCGCGTTGCGTCGGCTCGGTGGTCCAGTCAATCTGGGCGCGCGCCCGACCAAGCGCGATCGCCGCCGGTATGACACCGACCGACGGCAGCGCTCCCCCTGAGGACGCGGCCCTCTAACGTCGCCGCTTTCGCGTGCAGATGGCGGCCGCAGCGGCGATTGCATCTGTTCGGGCATATATGCCTGCTCGCGCCACTGGTTTGGCCGGGAGGTGCCGGAGCGAGGATCGTGCGATCCTCGCCTATGGCCGGCCGCCCTGCCGGTAGGTGGCTACACGGGGTGCCTGGGCAGCAGCGAGACCCGGGTGCCCGCCGGCCGCCGTCTTGCTGCGCACCCCGGCTTTCTGGCCGCGCGCCGGACGGCTGCATCGGCCGGACAATGCGCAAGTCGACCCGCGCGAGGCTGACGTCAGGCGCCGCACTGCTGCTTTGGTACGGCATCGCGCTGCTGGTTCGCCACGAGCGCGATCGTCAGCTCGCTGCGCTTCCGAGTGTTAGGCCGCGGCGGCCGCCGGCGCGACTCTCACCGACCTGGGGAGTTCGGCTCGAGGTGCTCGCCCAGCCAAGCCGTAATCCGCGCGTGGTCCCAGTCGCCGGCGGCGATCGCTAGGACAGCTCGCTCGGCTTCGTCGACGGTCGGGTACGGCTGCCAGGTCCAAGAGTTGATCTCCACGAAGACGCGGAGCGTCACCCAGGCTGCCCGCCTGTTTCCATCTGGGAGCGGATGGTTGCGTGCGAGCCGCTCGAGCAGGACGGCGGCTTTGTCGACGAACTCGGGGTAGAACTCGTGATCGCCAAAACCGGCAAAGGGGGCATGTAGCGCGGACTCGGCCAGGGCGAGGTTCGGGAGCCGGGCGATCGTCGCGGCGTCCATCCCGGCGACCTCGGCCGCAATCGCTACGTAGTCGACGAGGTCGACTGGGTGGATCGTCACTTCGCGAGTCGTTCGAGCAGTTCGCGATCCTGCTCGATGATGCGCGTGAGGCGCTTGCGGAACTCGGGGTCCTGTCGGCGGCGCTCGACGGCCTCGACAAGGGCCTGCTTGACCGTCTCGTTCAGGCTCTTCCCTTCGGCCCGGGCCACTGCCTCGGTGTCGGCGGCGAGTTGATCGTCCAAGCGCACGGTCAGGTTCTTCGGCATGGTGTCATGGTATCACGACACCAGCCGTGTCTCGAACCGTGTCCCGAACTCAGCAATTCTGACCCGCTCTAACTGCACTCGGACGCATTCAAACGCCCGCATTTAACGCAAATGCCCTGCAAATGAGGCACTCGTCATGAAGGGGTCCGGGGTTCGAGTCACCGCGTCGGCTTTGCGGGCTGTGCAGGGGGTTTATATCGGTCGGTCCTCCCCGCTCAGTCGGCTCCACGTCCACTCCGCGTCCAGCAGCTGCGCGTGCAGCATGGATTTGCTGCTCGGCGGGGACCTGAGCACCGTCCCAGTTCTCCATCGCTCCGGCGTAGTGCTTCTCGATCATCCTCACAGTCGTCCCGCATTGCTTGGTGACGGTCGTGAGCGGGACGCCTGCGTAAATCTGGAGCGTGATGAAGCTGGACCGAAGGTCCCGCGGCCGCGTTCCCTGCGGCGCCACCCCTGGGTAGGTCGGAACGTTGCGTCGGTTCGCGGGCCGCTCCCCGCCGCGCCAGATACGTGATCGCCAGTTGCGACAGTCGTCGGGGCGCCAGAAGCCGCCGTTATGCGCTGGGAAGACCGGCTGCTTGCTCGACGGACGGCCGGAGGCAAGGAACCACTCGCGCAGGTCCTCTGCCAGCGGCGTGAGCAGGGGCGTGAATCTGATCCGGTGCCGCTTGGTGTCGCGGTAGCGGATGGCTCGTTCTCCGACGTCTTCCCATACGAGCCTGAACACGACCTCCTCGGGCCGCGCGCCCGAGGAGGCAAGCACCGCCACGAGTGTGCGATCACGGTGGCTAGAAACGCGGTTGCGGGAGCAAAGCAGGCAAGAGCTTCGACGCTGTCTCCTCCCGCGTCGGCGATGACGGGCTCCGCCGGCCGTCGGTGATCAGGCCTCCAGCAGGATCGTCCAGGGCCGAACCGCCGTGATCGTGAGCATGCCGTCTTTGATCCACGGGTCGTTCGCGAGTCGCGCGTGGATGGCAGCCTCACTGTCGGTGTCGACCACGAGCAGGACGTCGCGCTCGTCCAGCGGCCCGCCGAGCACGACGAACCCCGCCTCGACAAGCGCATCCATGAACCGGGCGTGCTCCTCGAAGGATTCCTGGTCGCGCAGGGGCTTGGCGAAGTCCCAGGGGCCACCATGTCGCTCATAGACGAGAAACAGCTGTCTCATCTCCACTCAACGGCTCCGTGTCGGGATAGGCGGCAAGGAACATTCTGTCCCAGCCGCCGGACGAGCACACGAGGACCACGCCCCGGCGTGGGTGGGTAGCAATCGAGCCATTCGCCGCTGCGCCGCGTGGACCCCGCATTCAAGCTGCGACAGGCATCTCGGCGGTGTCTGCACTCATTCGGCGGAGTCGGTGGGGAAGCCTCGCCGCCTATGCACCGCTCATTGGCCAAAGGTCGCGGCGCGCTCGTGGTTGTCGTCCCATGCGACAACGCCGGCGCCGGGGGGCTGGCCGCTCGCAATCCCTGGCAAAGAATATGACCGCGGACGGTGGCGGGGCGGTCGAAATGGTTGAGGCCCAGCGGGTCGAAAGCGAGTGCCTGCCGCTATGGCTCCGACCAAGAACTCCTTAACATGCTCGCTATCCCCGAAGTCTTCCTGCGTGCGCTTCGAATCTTTGGGCGGCTGGTTGCGTGGTGTGCGGCGGCCCTGGTCCCGCTGCTAGCGGCGGGCTGCGGTGCCGGCTCGCCGGGCGTGGCGAGACCCGACTCCTCCTCGACCACGACTGTCACGATCAATGCTGCCGAGCAGTACCAGCGGATCGCCGGGTTTGGTGTGTCGGAGGGGTTCGGGCAGGCCAAGACGCTGATGAACATGCCGGCTTCGGTCCAGCAGCGGGTGCTGAGCTTGCTCTACAGCCCGACGCGTGGGGCGGGATTGACGATCTTGCGCAACGAGATCAGCGCCGACAAGGGGTTCACGATCGAGCCCAACGCGCCGAGCAGCCCGAACGCGAAGCCGGCGTATCTGACGCTCGCCGAGGTCGGCCAGGATCAAGGGCAGCTATGGCTCGCCAAGCAGATCAAGGCCGACTATGGCGCCAGCGTGTTCGCGGATGCTTGGAGCGCTCCCGCGTTCATGAAGACCAACGACTCGGCAATCAACGGCGGCACGGTGTGCGGGGTCCCGGGCGCGCGCTGCAAGAGCGGTGATTGGCGCCAGGCCTACGCCGACTATCTCGTGCAGTACGCGAAGGATTACGCCGCGGTAGGCGTCCCGCTCAGCTACCTGGGCGCGGAGAATGAGGCGAACCTCAGCGTTCCCCAGGACAGCATGATCATGAGCCCGGCGCAGACCGCCAACCTCATGGGGATCCTCGGTGCGACGCTCGCGCGCTCGGGTCTTTCGACGCGCGGGGAGTGCTGCGCCACCGAAAGCTGGAACTATGCGCAGCGGTACGCGGCCGCGATCGAGACCGATCGGGCCGCGAACTCGGTAACGGCGGTGTTCACCAGCCACGGCTACTTCGCCCCGCCCGGCTCGCCGCTGCGCGGCTGGAGCAAACCGGTGTGGGAGACCGAGTGGGCGCCGTTCGACCATGGGCCGTCTGACCCGGCCTGGGACGACGGCTCACCCTCGTCAGGATTCACCTGGGCACAGAACATCTACACCGGCTTGACCGCGGCGAACCTGGGCGCGTTCCTGTACCTGTGGGGCGCGAACACGAGCACGACGACCGTCACCGGCCCCAACACAGGCCTGGTCGACGTCACGGGCAACACCGTCGCCACCTCCGGCCGACTCTGGGCGTTCGCGAGCTACAGCCGCTTCATCCGCCCAGACGCGGTGCGGATCGGCACCACGACGAGCCGCACGGGCCTCGAGGTGAGCGCGTTTCGCAACAGCGACGGGTCGACCGCGGTGATCGTTCTGAACAGCACCCACAGCCGTCAGGCCGCGACCTTCTCGCTGCGCGGTCTCGACGTAGCGCACGTCACGCCCTACCTGACCGACGCAACCCACCACCTCTCCTCGCAGACCCCGATCACGATCAGAAACAACGCCTTCACCGCGACCCTGCCGCCACGGTCGCTCGTCACCTACGACATCCGATCGTGAGCCTCGCCTGCCCGGTGCGGGCGGGCCGCCGACGGGCGACCACAGATGCTTTAGCCAAGAATTGCGAGCGCATAGCCACACCGTGCCAACGGATGCACGCGCCGGCGCAAAAGCAGGGCGCGGCGACTCGTCCGGCCACTGCCTCGCAATTCGCAGCCGCGGGTGTGGTCAGGCTGGCCGGCATTGGTCGGGCCGGCCCGACTGCGTTGATCGATCGCCTCATCTCTAGGCCGGCGGCGGGTTCACGCGGCGGAGCGACGGCAGGTCTTGCCGGGTTGAGCGACGACCCGCCTTTATTGGCGTGCGACTACTTTGTCGGCGGTCGTGAGGCGTCTAAAGGCGGGTCCCGCTCGGTGAATTGCTGCGCCGGCGGCGACGGGGGGTCAGTACCGCTGGAGTAGGTGCTCGGCTCGACCGATCGCTTGCGCGAGGCTGTGCGCGCCGACGACGACGGGCGTTCGGTCGGGTCCCGGCTCGATGCGGAGCATCAAGGCTGTGTCCTCGAGGATGGTGTAGCCGATCAGCTTGCCGGCGGCCCACAGCTCGGCTACGCCGTGGTCGGCGGCCTCGGGGCTGACGATGCTCACGCGGATCTCATGCATGGCTGTCTTTGGCGACTGGGGCCTGCGCGTTTCGCAGCCAGTCGTCGAACCGGGTGTTGCCGATCTGCGCGTCATCGCCGGGGAGGAGGGTGCGCTGGCTGACCGCAATGCCGTAGTAGGGCGCGTGCGGGTCGGTTATCACCTCGCGAGGATCGTTGCGTGCGGTGAGCGCGCCGCGGATGAGCTCGTCGAGGCGGAACTGTTCGGGGCCCGCGATCTCCGCAATGCCGCTCAGCGGCGGGGCGGACGCGACCTGGGCGACTGCGCTCGCGACGTCATCGGCGGCCATCGGCTGGATCAGCACCGGCGGGAGCCGAACCGCGTTGCCGTCGGTCGCCTGGTCGGCGATGCCGTTCATGAACTCGAAGAATTGCGTCGCGTGGACGATTGAGTATGGGATCGAGGAGCCCTCGATGAGCTCCTCCTGGGCGAGCTTTGCGCGGAAGTAGCCGCTCTCGGTTAGGTGGTCGGTGCCGACGACCGACAGCGCGACGTGGTGTCCGACGCCTGCGGCCGCCTCGGCCGCGAGGAGGTTGCGAGATGAAGTCTGGAAGAACTGCATCACCGCTTCGTCGTCCCAGTCGGGCGAGTTGGAGACGTCGACGACGACCTGGGCGCCCTCGAGGACTTCGGAGAGTCCTTCGCCGGTGAGCGTGTTGACGCCGGTGTTGGGTGCTGCTGGGATCGCGTCGTGACCGCGCTCGTCGAGCTTGCCGACGAGCTTTGATCCGATCAGGCCGGTTCCGCCGATAACTACGATCTTCATGACATGCCTTTCGGTTGTGGTGGGCCGAGTCGGCCGGAGCTGACCCGGTGTGTCCGGAACAGGTGGAGAGGTGCGCGCAGCTTTGCGCGGACCGGGCCGTGCGCGTGGAGGTGCCGTATCAGCAGATAGGGGCTCGCGATCACGGCTACGCACACGGCCAGCAGGCACGCCGCTGCTGCCGTAGCGAGCAGGAGCGTGAAGATCACCGCGAACGGCCCGATCAGTAGGAGCACCAGGAGCAACCACGGGCCCAGGACGTAGATGATGGGTGGTCCGAATAAGGCTGGGGCCGCGATCAGCGGTGCCGTTTGGGCGAACACTTCGCCCCAGGTCGGGGGGCCGGGCGAAGCGGAGCCCGGCGGCCGCGAGGCGATGGGAGGTGGGGTCGCCGGTTGGGGCGGCGCGTGGGGGGGTTGTGGGGCGGTGGTGTTCATGCCGCGAGGTTCCCCTAGAGCGGGCGCGCTCGCGTCCGGGCAAATGCCGCGTCGGGTCCCTAGTCGGCGGCTGGTTGCCAAGTCGACGCGCCGGGGTGCCGCAGGTAAGCTCCACGTGGACCGGTGGCGAGAGGCCTTCACGAGCTGGCGCTGGTCGATCGGCCAGCGCCTGGTGCGCTAGATGCTGCGAGGCCGACATAACGAGCGCGACGTGCTGAACCGCCAACTGCAGCGCGTCCAGGCAGGGGAGAGCTCGGTGCTCGTGATGCGCGGCGAGGCGGGAGTCGGCAAGACAGCGCTGCTGGAGTACCTCGCCGAGCGGGCGTCGTGGTGTCGGATCGTCCGGGTCGCCGGCGTTGAGTCTGAGATGGAGCTCGCGTTCGCCGGGCTGCATCAGCTATGCGCGCCAATGCTCGACGGGCTGGACGAGTTGCCCGACCCGCAGCGGGATGCGCTGCGTGTGGCATTCGGGCTCCAGGGTGGCGCCGCCGCGAATCGCTTCCTGGTGGCCCTGGCGATCCTGAGCCTGCTGGCCGAGGCGGCAGAGACGCAACCGCTCGTTTGCCTGGTCGACGATGCGCAATGGCTCGATCGGGCCTCCGCGCAAGCGCTTACGTTCGTGGCGCGGCGCCTGCTAGCGGAGCGAATCGCCGTGGTGTTCGCGGTTCGCGAGCCGAGCCAAGTCGACGAGCTCACCGGCCTGCCGGAGCTGGTCGTCGGCGGGCTCGTCGACGACGACGCGCGGTGGTTGCTGGCGTCGGCCTTGCCCGGGCGGCTGGACGAGCACGTGCGCGATCAGATCGTCGCCGAGACCCGCGGTAACCCGCTCGCGTTGCTGGAGCTGCCGCGTGGGTTGACCCCCGCGGAACTCGCGGGCGGGTTCGGACTTCCCGACGCGCGGCCGTTGGCCAGCCGCATCGAGGAAACCTTTGTGCAACGGATCCGCGCGCTTCCGCGCGAGACCCAGCGCCTGCTGCTCGTGGCGGCCGCCGAGCCGGTCGGCGACGTGAGCCTGCTGTGGCGCGCGGCCGACCAACTCGGGATCAGAGGTAGCGCGGGCAGGCCGGCCGAGGAGGCCGCGTTGATCGATCTCGGGATCCGGGTGCGGTTCCGGCATCCGCTCGCCCGCTCGGCCGCCTACCGGGCCGCTCACCTTAGCGATCGCCAGGAGGTGCATCGAGCGCTGGCCGAGGCGACCGATCCGGATACCGATCCCGATCGTCGGGCCTGGCATCGGGCGCAAGCGGCGTCCGGGCCGGACGAGGCGGTAGCGGCCGAGCTCGAGCGCTCGGCCGACCGCGCCCAGCGCCGGGGCGGCGTTGCCGCCGCGGCCGCGTTCCTGGAGCGAGCGGCCGAACTGACCCCGAACCCGGCACGACGAGGAGCGCGCGCGCTAGCCGCCGCTCAGGCCAAGCTGGAGGCGGGGAGCCGCGAGGCCGCGCAGGAGCTGGTCGCGACCGCGGATCTCACCCCACTCGACGAGCTTCAGCGCGCGGGACTGCAGCGGCTACGCGCGCAGATCGCGTTCGTGTTCACTCGCGGCAGCGACGGTCCGTTGCTCCTTCTCGATGCCGCGAGACGGCTCGAAGTGCTCGATCCCGCGTCGGCGCGTCAGACATACCTCGAGGCCCTCGGAGCGGCTATGTACGCCGGACGCGTCAATGCCGACTCCCGTGTGCTGGAGGTGGCTGACGCGGCCCGAGCCGCGCCCGAGGCGCCGCGGCCACCGCGATCGATCGACCTCGTTCTCGACGGCCTCGCGCGCCGGTGCACGGAGGGGCCCAGCGCGGCCGTGCCGGCGCTCCGGCTCGCACTCCAGACGGTGAGGAACGAGGCTCTCGATGGTCACGCGGAGATCATGCGCTGGCTCTTGCTGACTCCGATCGTCCAGTCGATGACTGTGTTCGAGCTGTGGGACGACGACGCGTTCCACGCGCTCGCCACCCGCGCCGTACGGCTGGCTCGCGATACCGGCGCGCTCGCCCTGCTCCCCGTCGCACTCGTCTACAGGTCAGGCGTGCACCTGTTCGGCGGGGAACTCATGGCGGCCGAGGCACTTGTCGAGGAGGCGGACGCGATTGCGGCCGCGACCGGCAACGCAAGCCTGCTGTACGCGTGGCTCCTCATCGCCGCGTGGCGCGGCGTCGAAACCGAAGCCACGAAGTTCATCAACATCGGCCTCGAGAACACAACGGCGCGATCCGAGGGCAGAGTGATGGCTCTGGCCGGCTATGCCAGCGCCGTTCTCAACAACGGCTTGGGCCGCTACCAGGCGGCAATGGACGACGCGAAGCTCGCTAGCGACGATGGCGACTATGGGTACTCGGGTGCGGCGCTGCCAGAACTCGTCGAGGCCGCAACTCGTTCTGGCACGCCGGAGGTCGCCTCCGCCACGCTGGCCCGGCTGGAAGACCGGACACTGGCCGCGGGGACGGATTGGGCGCTCGGAATCCTGGCACGCTCACGAGCGCTGATGAGCGAAGGAGAGGAAGCGGACGCCACCTACCGTGAGGCGATCGAACGACTCGAGCGCACCCGGATCCGCGTCGAGCTCGCCCGCGCCCGTCTGCTCTACGGCGAATGGCTCCGACGCGAGGGTCGCCGCGTGGACGCACGTGATCAGCTGCGCACCGCGCATGAGATGTTCAGTCGCTTCGGAGCGGAGGCGTTCGCGGAGCGTGCCCGGCGCGAGCTGCTAGCCACCGGCGAAACCGCGCGCAGACGCACCGAGGAGACACGCGAGGCCCTCACCCCCCAGGAGGCGCAGATCGCTCGACTCGCCGCAGACGGGCAGACGAACCCGGAGATAGGCGCCCAGCTGTTCATTAGCCCGCGCACCGTCGAATACCACCTGCGCAAGGTGTTCCCAAAACTCGACATCAGCTCCCGCAAAGAACTCCGAAACGCCTTGACGAAGATTCCCACCCGCATCGCCTGAGACCATCGAGATCCCGTCGGCGATCACCGCTGCGAGCACAATGCAGGTGTCCCGCACGTGGAGAACGGAGCCTTCCTATTCGCCAGTGGCAGGTTTGGAGCAGAACCGGATCGCTGCCGGACGCTCGAGACCCGCTTTGGTCAGCACGCGCCTTCGCGCTGCTCACCGGACGAGCAATTCGTCTGCCCCGTGCGAGTGGATCAGCGGGTCGGCATCAGGCCCGAGGTCTCGCGTTTCGTCCTTTGGGGAAGCGGTCCGGCGAGTTGCCGGGCCCCCGTCGGCGGCGGTCGGTTGTGCGAAACGCACAATTCGGCGGTCAGCGGCGATCTCGACTTCATGGTCGACGCGACTCTCGCAACCGCGGCAAGCAGGCCCGACGGCCGATATTCGCCCGGGGGCCCGACGGTCGACGCCGCCGCGATGGTGACGTAGTTGTTGAACCGGGGAATATCGTCCATGCGGATCGCGATTTGCGCGGTTGCACAGGTATCTGGGCGTGCAGGCATAGCGGTGGCTCAGCGTTTGACGCGCTGGGCGAGCGTGTGAGGTGACTGCGCCAGGATCAGCGCGGCTGCGCCGAGCACCTCTGCGCGTGGGCCAAGCGTGCCGGCCGCGACGCGAACCGATGCTGATGCGGGCGCGACACAGTGCCGCGCGATTGCCGCCCGGATCGGCTCGAGGATGACCTCGCCGGTCGCGGCGAGCTCACCGCCGACGAGCAGCAGCTGTGGATTGAGAATGTTGACGAGCGCGGCGAGCGCGGTGCCCACCGCTTCGCCGGCGTCCGCGACCGCTCGGCAGGCGCCGCGATCGCCTGCTGTGACCAGCTCGAGAAGGGTCGGGATCGGGATGGGTCGGTGGATGCTGCGTTCGAGGAGGGCGGCGACGGCGACGGGGCTGGCGATCGTTTCGAGGCATCCGCGGTTGCCGCAGCGGCAGATGGGTCCTTGCCGGTCGCTGAGGACGTGCCCGATCTCCCCGGCGACGCCGAGCGATCCGTGGTAGGGCCGCCCGGACAGGATCATTCCTGCGCCGATGCCCGCTGAGAGGCGGATGTAGACCAGGTCCTCGATGCCGCGGGCGGCACCGAACAGCTTCTCGCCAAGCGCGCCGGCGTTCGCGTCGTTCTCGATTTGAACGGGGACGCCGAGCCGCGCTTCCATTTCGGTGCCGGGTCTGATGCCGCGCCAGCCAGGCAGGATGCCGTTCGCCTCGAGCTCGCCGCTGGTTCGGTTGATCGGGGCGGCGAGACCCATTCCCACGCCGAGTACGTGCTCGCGCTCGATGCCGGCAGTGCTGAGCGCGTGGCGAACGAGCTCTTCGGCGCAGTCGAGGCTCTGGGTCGGTGCGTGGTCGACCTCGGCGGGCACGAAGTCGTCGGCGATCGACTGGCCCGAGAGATCGCAGATCGCCACGCGAATGTGCTGGTGGCCGAAGTCGAGGCCGACCGCGAACGCCGCATCCGCGACGAGCGAGAGCAAGATCGGTGGTCGTCCGGTGTTGCGCGGCCGAGCGTCTTCGGGCGCGACGTGCTCCTCGACGATGCCGGCCCGGAGAAGCTCGTCGAGGACGGTCGAGATCGTCTGTCGGGCGAGGCCGGTGTGGCGCGTGATTTCCGCCCGGCTGGTCGCGGGGTGGCGGTAGATCGTTTCGATCACCCGGAGCCGGTTGAGATCGCGAACGCTGAGAGGGCTACGGCCAGAGGTCATGTTTGTCGCGGTCGACGATCGTATTCGCGTGGCGAACTTTGGTGAGAGATCTTGCCGGTTGTCAGCGGTCTGTCGCGTCAGAGCCGGACACTTATGCAAGAAATAACGGTGTCTCTGGACAAATGTACGCCAAAGCCATTGACTTCTGCGCAATCTGGGCGTATAAGTCCGCGTCGGTTGGCACGTTGAGGCCCCAGAGGAAGCGAGGGAGAGAGCCAGATCAGGCACGGCGGTGACGCGGCGCTATTACGGTCTGGCGAATCGGTATGAGGAGGAGGGCGTCATGAGCGGGGACGTCGGCCGGAGTGGTGGACGGCAGCGGTCGGGGGAGCCGAGACGGATCAAACGCCGGAGCATGGCAGCGGGCGCGTTCGTGATGACGATTGGTTCGCTCGCAGCTGGTCTCGTCGCCGCGCTGCTCTTCGCCTTTCCGGCAGGAGCGCACCCCTCGCGCGCCCACTCGGGTGAACCGATCTATCTGGATACCCACTACACGTTTGCCGAGCGCGCGGCCGACCTTGTCGCGCGGCTAACACCGACGCAACGTGCATCGCAGCTTGTCTCGAGCCAGGCGCCGGCGATATCGACGGCGGCGAATCCGCTGCTCACGGACACGTTTGGCGGGCAGACGACGCTCGCCGCGCCGGCCCATGCGGGTGACACGAACCTCAAGGTGGAGAGCACGGGGAGCATGGCGATCGGCGCGAAGCTGACCGTCGATCCCGGCGGCACCGCGGAGACCGTGACCGTCACCTCAATCGGCAGCGGCCCGTCCACGTTCTTTACGCCGACGCTCGCCGTCGCGGCAAACCCAGGCGACACGAACATCAAGGTGAACTTTACGTTCGGCATGACGGCCGGTGACGTCATGCGCATCGACTCGGGCTCGAACGTCGAGTTCGCGACGATCCAGTCCGTCGGCACCGCGGGCGCGGGCGGGACAGGCGTCACCTTTTCCGCACCCCTTACGCTCGCACATCCGGTCGGCGCTCCAGCGCTCGACCTCGGCTCGGGTATCACGGTGACGCCCGCGCTGACCAGCGCGCACGCGTTTGCGGCTCCGGTGCAGATTTTCGTCGGTATTCCTGCCTATGGGTGGTGGAACGAGGCGTTGCATGGGATCAACGCTGAGTCTCTGAGCCCGTCGGGCAACGCGGTGACCCTGACGAACACGACCTCGTACCCGATCGACCTCTCGCGGGCATCGAGCTGGGACCCGACCCTCACCTATCAGGTCGCTCAGGCGGAGTCCGACGAGGCGCGGGAGATCGTCCGTAACAACAAATTCGACCTAGACTTTTACTCGCCGACGATCAACCTGGCGCGTGACCCGCGGTGGGGTCGCAACGACGAGTCCTACGGGGAGGACCCGCTGTTGGACGCGAAGGTCGCCAGCCAGTTCGTCAATGGCATGGAGGGCAAGGACGAGAACGGCAAGCTCTTGCCGCAGGGACATGGCTTCTACAAGACGACCACGACCCTGAAGCACTATGCCCTGAACAACACGGAGGGTACCTCGAATACCGACCCGAACGGCCGCTTGAACGGCTCGTCGAACGCGGACGAGCGGTCGATTCGCGAGTACTACACGATGCCGTTCCGGAAGATCGTGCAGGCGTCCCAGCCCGGGGCGATCATGAGCTCTTACAACGAGATCAACGGGGTGCCGTCCGCGGCGAATACGCATCTGAACGACACGCTCATGCGCGAGACGTTCGGGCTCCAGGGATACTTCACCGGCGACTGCGACGCGGTCAACCAGGTGAGCACGCGGCATCACTGGCAGCCGGCGGGTTTCCCGCACCCCGTGACCGGCGTCGAGCAATTCGCATTCACGCTCGGTTCGGGCGAGGACCTAGAGTGCAACGCCGGCTACAACGGCATCGGCAGCTACCGGGGTCCGACAACGCCGAGCACGACGCAGGGCGGGTTGATGAACGCGATCGGGATGCACATCACCACGCCGACCGGCCAGACGACCGTGAACGACCTCGACGTGTCGGCGACGCGGCTATTCACGAACCGGATGAAGCTGGGCGAGTTCAATCCGGACTCGACGGTGCCGTGGCTGACCCAGGCGCAGGCTCGGATCAAGAGCTACGGCGTCTATCCGTGGGTCAGCTCCGACGCGAACAAAGCCGAGACGGAGACTGCCGCTCGACTGGCCCTGGCGCGCAAAGCCGGCGATGCGTCGCTCGTGCTACTGAAGAACGCGACGATCACTCGCAAGGATGGCTCGACCGGAAAGCTGCTGCCTCTCTCCGTGCCGTCAACGGGCAGCTTCAAGGTGCTCGTGCTGGGCTTCTACTCGAACAACTCGAACTTCTACCTCGGCGGCTACTCGTCGATCCAGGGCGCCGCCGGCCAGGCCAACGAGGTGACACCGTACGCCGGCATCAAGGCCGCCATCCAGGCGATCAACCCATCAGCCCAGGTCGATTACATGAACGGTTTCACCGGTGGCGGCACGAACGCCGGCAACTGCTGCGGGACGATTGACCCGTCCGCAGTGACGGCGGCGGCGAATTACGACGACGTAATCGTGTACGCGGGGATGGACTCAACCGCGTCGGCGGGCACGACCGGGACGGAGGATCGTGACCGCACCTCGCTGGCGCTGCCCGGCCAGCAGGGTCAGCTCATCAGCCAGGTGGACGCGGTGAACCCGAACACGATCGCGGTGATGGAGACGATTGGCCCGCAGGACGTGACCGGCTTCGAGCCAACGACACCGGCAATCCTGTGGAGCTCGTACAACGGGATGCGCAAGGGCGAATCGCTGGCGGACGTGCTGCTCGGGAAGTACAACCCGAGCGGCCGCACGCCGGAGACGTGGTACCAGAACGTCAACCAGATCCCGAGCATATACAGCTATGCGCTGCGCCCAGTGGGGCCCAGCGGCCGCACGTACATGTACTACAACGGCCCGGTCTCCTACCCGTTCGGGTACGGCCTGAGCTACACCACATTCGGCTTCTCGCACCTGCACATCTCCAACCACAACCCAAGCGCGGACGACACCATCCAGGTCAGCGTCAACGTCACGAACACCGGCTCGCGCGACGGCAACGAGATCGTGCAGATGTACGCGAACACGCCAAACGCCGCTCCGTCACTGGAGCGGCCGATCAAGCGCCTGGAAGGCTTCCAGAAGGTGTTCCTGGCTGCCGGCCAGACGAAGACCGTGACGCTGCCAATCAAGATCGCCGACCTCGCCTTCTACAACGAGGCCGACAAGCGCTTCGAGGTCGACCAGGGCCTATACGGGATCCAGATCGCGACCTCGAGCGCCGACAGCGACATCCAGCTGCAGGAAAAGATCGACGTCAGGGGCAAGCTGACGCAGAAGCCAAGCGTGCTCAGCGCGCAGCCGCGGATCGCCCAGCGTGACGTGGCACGCGGTATCTCCCAGCGGGTCATGTTCCCGGAGAACGTCGAGATCGACCCGGGGCTCACCCTGGCGATGAACGACGACTCTCTCTACGGGTGGATCGCGCCCGGCCAGAGCAAGCCGCTCCCGCCCGGAACGAGGCTCACCTTCTCGACCGACCGGCCGAGCGTCGTCTCAGTCGACCACCGCTTCCTCCGCACCGTCTCGAACGGTGCCGCGACGGTCACCGCCACTGCCACCTACCACGGCGCCAGCGCATCCACGTCGTTCGTCGTACGCGTGCTCTCCGACCTCAGCGACCTGAAGGTCGGCCGCGCGACCGTCCGAGGCTTCCGACCTGAGGTGTTCGACTACAACGTGATCCTCCCGCCCTGGGTCCAGGACGCGCCACACGTGAGGGCCACCGCCCACACCGGCACGGTGCACGTGACCCAGGCCGGGCGCGTCCCGGGCCTGGCGACCGTTACCTCGACCGGCCCCGACGGCATCGTCGCCACGTACACGGTGCACTTCGCCCACCCCGCGTCCAGCGACGAGTTCAACGGTGACACGCTCGATCCGAAGTGGACGATCGTACGACCCAACCCCGCCAACCTCACCGTCGGCGGCGGGGCCGTCACGATCACCCCGGAGGCCGGCGACCTCGTCACCACCACGAACACAGCCAGGAACATCCTCCTCCAGCCGGCGCTCGGCAATTGGACGATGACGTCAAAGCTGACGTTCAGCGCCCCTCCGAACGCCGCGACGCAACAGGGCGGGATCATCGCCTACCAGGACGACGACAACTACCTGAAGTTCGACCTGGAGGCGGCCTCGCCCACCAACATCCAACTCAACACATCGCTAGAGGACAGCCTCCAGAGCAACCCGGCGGTGAGCAGCAGCCCGATCCAGGTCAACCAGACGCTCAACACGACCCCGATGAACGGAGTCCTGCCACCCGACAACACGATCTGGCTGCGGATGACCAAGCAGCGCTACACCTACACCACGTCCTACTCGCTCGACGGCAACACCTGGGTCCCAGTGTGGTCAACCGGAGCGACGCTGAGCAACATCAACGTCGGACTGTTCGCGTTCAACGGCGCCGGGACGACCACAAACCTCAAGGTCGCCTTCGACTACTTCCACGTGTCAAACGAGTCAGACCGAGAACGATCTGCTCGACATCGCCCCACGCCACACCGCCAGCGCTAGCGCGAGGCTCCACCGGCGACGGCAGCTCCCGCGGTCGCGTCAGGATGGCGGTCGCGTCGATGGTCCACGCCGAAATCTGCGGTCGCGCCCCTCGGGCATTCGGTCGCTCCTCCCATCGGATCGTTCCGCGGACTCGCTATCCGGTGCCGGTCATCCAACGGCCGGCACCGGGACCGGGCAGCCGAGTCCTGCTCTACGGCGGTTGCGAGAGTCGCGTCGATCATGAAGTCGAGATCGCCCCCGACCGCCGAATCGAACGTTTCGTACAACCGACGACCGCCGACGGGGCCCGCGCCCGGCAACTCGCCGGACGGCGCTTCCCCAAAGGACGGACGAGGTGCGAGCGTGCACCGACGCCGAACGCAGGCTTCTGCAGCCTCGGGACGATGCGGAAGCTGCCTCCGCCAAAGACCTCCCTTCGTTCGGCGCGGTAATAAAGGCCCTCCGAGCCGTGGACCTGAGCTGCGCGGATAGGGCGTCTCAGCCGTCACCATCGGCGCCGATGACGCCCACAAGCCACTCCGAGCCCCGAGATCCGCGCGTTGCGAGACCGTCGGCTCGGGCGCCGAGGTGCGCGTGCTGCGATCGATGCAGGGCAGCCGAGCGGCGCCCGCTCAGATCCCGACTCCCGCTCCACGGCTGAAGTAGCCCACGCCAGCGCGGGTGCCGGTCCGCGCGAAGGGCGGCATTCTGGCTGAGTGGCGTAGCTCGCGAGCTCGGGCTCGAGGTGCCTCACGACCTCTCCGTGGTCGGCTTTGACAACGTTCCGGCGTCGGCTCTGGCCGATCCGCCACTGACCACGGTCGATCAGTCGATTCAGCGCATGGGGCAAGAAGCCGTCCGTCTGCTGCTCGCCCTGATCGAGCATGGCGGCGAGGACGGACACCAGCACATCGTGCTGCCGACGAGGCTTGTGCAGCGGGCCTCCTCGGCACCTCGCCGGAAGGCCACGCGTCGCCGGCGTGCCCCGGCCTGACGCCCGGCCTCAGCCCACGCCCTCACCGCACGCCCATGATGTGTTCAAGCGCGAGCTGATCGAGCCGCTCGACCCCGGCCGACCGGTGGCCCGCCGCGTCGACATCGAAGTCCTCGAAGGCGGCGGGGTCGGCGAGCAGGTCGCCGACGGTTTCCCCCGCGCCGAGCGTAGGTGTAGCGAGCTCGAACACCCCGGTGGCCTCCATCGCCTCGCGGACCTCGGGGTCAGCGCGCCACGCTGCCGCCTTGGCCCGGAGGATCAGGTATGTGCGCATGCACGCAGCGGCCGAGATCCAGACGCCCTCGGCGTCCTCCACGCGCAGGGGCTTGAAGTCGAAGTGCCGGGCGCCGTCGTAGCCGGCGCTCTCGAGCAGGTCCACCAGGAAGAAGGCGGCCTTGAGATCGGCGGCACCGAAGCGGAAATCCTGGTCGTAGCGAGGCCCATTCTGGCCGTTGAGGTCGATGTGGAACAGCTTGCCCGCCCACAGCGCCTGGGCGTACCCATGCACGACGTTGAGTCCGGCCATCGACTCGTGCCCAACCTCGGGATTCACCCCGACGAGTTCGGGGTGCTCGAGCTGTTCGATGAAGGCGAGGGCGTGACCGATCGTCGGCAGGAGAATGTCCCCGCGCGGCTCGTTCGGTTTGGGCTCGATCGCGAAACGGATGTCGTAGCCCTGCTCGAGGACATGGGCGCAGAGGGCGTCGAAGGCTTCCTTCATCCGGTCGAGCGCGGAGCGAACGTCCTTGGCCGCGTCTGACTCCGCACCCTCACGTCCACCCCAGGCGACGTAGACGCGCGCCCCGAGCTCCGCAGCGAGATCGACGTTGCGCAGGGTCTTGCGCAGCGCGAAGCGCCGGACGGCCCGGTCGTTGGCCGTGAACGCGCCCTCCTTGAACACGGGATGCGAGAACAGGTTCGTGGTCATCATCTCAACCACGAGTCCGGCGTCCGCGACGGCGCCACGGAAGCGTTCGATGATCTTCTCACGTTCACCGGGAGGCGTGCCGAACGGAATCAGGTCATCGTCGTGGAAGGTGACGCCCCACGCCCCAAGCTCGGCAAGCTTGTGGACTGCCGCGATCGGATCGAGGGGGTCACGCGTGGGCTCGCCGAAGAAATCACGCCCCGGCCAGCCCACC
Organism: uncultured Solirubrobacterales bacterium; assembly: GCA_963834625.1. Classification (GTDB taxonomy): domain Bacteria; phylum Actinomycetota; class Thermoleophilia; order Solirubrobacterales; family Solirubrobacteraceae; genus Palsa-465. The sequence goes on from CAWICM010000006.1 coordinate 423,317, forward strand.
GTCCACAGCCCGAAGCTGAAGCGATCCTCGCGCTTGGGTACGAACGCATCATTCACACAAATCGCCTCCCAACCTGGATCGCGCGGTCGCAGCCGGCCAGGCGCACCGTCGCCGGCCCGTCGAAGGTTACATCGACCTTCGCGTGGCAGTTGAGCCGGGCCCCCTCGAGGTCGACCGTGACGTTCGAGGTGTCGCACTGCGCGTCGGTTGGCGGCCCGAGCCCGACCGGCGCCACGGTCGGCGAGCCCCCGCTGTTGGAGGGCGGGTTCTGGGTGTTGCACACCCAGGGCTGCACTTGGGGGCCCGCGAAGATAGGCCCGCCGATCGGGTGGTTGGTGATGACGATCCGCGCGCCGCGACCATCGGCGAGTGTCGCGGCCAGGGTATTGTGACCGACTCTCAGATCTTTCACCAATCCCACCCCTCGGGAGTTGAACGCGTTGGTCACGTCGCGGTTTCCGACGGTGACGGTCAGCTTCTCCCTGGCGGTCCCGTGCGGCCGGTTGACCTGGACGAGGGCGTCACCGCCGGAGATGAGGTCGGCTCGGTTGGAGAGGACCTCGATAGTGACCGGCTCGGACGCCGTGGTGGCCGTGGCGCGCGCCACCGTCGGGCCGAGCAGGCCGAGTGCGACGAACGCTGCCAGGAATGCCGCGAATGGGTTGCGCGCTGCGGGTGTGCGATTGAGCATGGCTAGAGCTCCTAGGTGCTGGTGCTGGTGCTGGTGCTGGTGCTGGTGCCGGCGCCGGCCTGGATCGTCCGGTCGCGGGCAGGGATGGTGATCGTGATCGGACCGTCCGTGTCCGGTTGCAACGTCGCGTGACGGTCGCCGCCGGTGAGCGCCCAGGCGATGGTGGTCGGAGCGTTCACCGCGGGGTCGGCGGTGCGAGCGGGTGCGGATCGCCGGTTGCCCGAGCGATGTCAGGCACTTGGATGTCACGCTTGAGTACCTTGCCGGTGGCGCCCTTGGGGAGCTCCTCGACGAACCAGACGTGGCGCGGGTATTTGTACGCCGCCACTCGGTCCTTGACGAAATCCCGGATGTCGTCGGCGCTGACCTCCGCGCCAGACCGCAGCACGACGCTCGCGGCGATTTCCTCGCCGAGCGTCGCATCCGGCACGCCGATCACCGCTGCCTCCAGCACGGCCGGATGCTCGTAGAGCACCTCCTCGATCTCCCGCGGGTAGACGTTGTAGCCGCCGCGGATGATCATGTCCTTCATGCGGTCGACGATGAAGAAGTAGCCGTCCTCGTCGACGCGGGCGAGATCGCCCGTGTGAAACCAACCTCCGCGCATGGCCTCGTCGGTCGCTTCCGGACGGTTGTGGTAGCCCTTCATCACGTTGTGGCCACGGATCACGATCTCGCCGACCTCGCCCGGGGGAAGCTCGTTGTCCTCGGCGTCAACCACACTCATCTCGACGCCGTCGATCGGCGTTCCGATCGAGCCAGGCTTGCGATCACGGTCGACATGATTGAAGGACGCCACCGGTGAGGTCTCCGAGAGGCCATAGCCCTCGAGAATGAGGCAGCCGAATGCGCGCTCGAAGCCGCGCATCACCTCGACGGGCATCGCCGACCCTCCGGAGCAGCACAGACGCACGCTCGACACGTCGTAGCTGTCGCGCTGTGGGTGGTTCAGCAGCGCGTGGAACATAGTGGGAACTCCGTGGAGGAGCGTCACCTTGTCGCGCTTGATGATCTCGAGCGTGTCCTCGGCGTCGAATCGTGGCATCAGCGTCAGGCACGCCCCGGCGCGGACGCTGGCGTTCATGCAGGCGGTCTGCCCGAACGAATGAAACAGGGGCAAAGCGCCGAGGACGACGTCCTGTTCGGAGGTGCCGAGCAGCGCCGTCCCGCCGCGAACGCAGTTCTGGAGCAGATTGTCGTGCGTCAGTTCGGCGCCCTTGGGCGTACCGGTCGTGCCCGATGTGTAGAGGATGACCGCCGTGTCCGACCGGTCGCGGTGCGCGTCGGGAAACCCCGCCGGCGCAGCGGCGAGCAGTTGCTCGAAGGCGCCGGGCGCCACGGTGATGGCCTCGGTCCCCGCCTCGGCGGCGCCGGCCTGCCCGGACTCGGCGAAGTCGTGCCACACGAATAGCAGCTTGGCCGCCGAGTCGGCCAGGTAGAAGCCCACCTCGCGGGGCTTGAATAGGACGTTCATCGGCACAACCACGCCACCGGCGCGCAGGATGCCGTAGTACACCGTCGGGAAATACGGAAGGTTGGGAAGCATGATCCCGACCCGGTCTCCCGGCGCGACCCCATGCTGCTCGAGCAACCCGGCCACGCGGGCCGACCCCTCGTTGAGCATCTCGTATGTGATGAGGTGCCCGTCATGCCTGAGCGCCGGACGGACGCCATGCTCGGCCGCGGCATCAGTCAGCAGCCGAGCGAGATTCGTATGCATCGCTCCCTCCTATGATTCTCGCACGGACCCGAAGGTACCACGAAGTAAGCAAGCGCTTAGCCACCTCGTCGACTGATACCTCCTCAATGCCAAGACGAAGCGACCCGCCGACGCTTCAGCCGATCGACGCTGGCACTCCCGCTCGCAGCATGCCCATGACCAGCTGCGCGTAGAGCCTCCCAACCGCCTCGGAGGCGTGTTCCGGCGAGGGCTCATACCAGCGCGCCAGATCGATGCACAAGGACAGGATGGCCAGCATCGTCCCCTCGAGATCGGTGATCTCGAACACGTCAGCTGCGACCCCCCTGCGCAGCTCCTCGCGCATCAGCTCCTCGAACCGCTTGCGGATGAGCACGATCTTCTGGAACTGCCGGGTCGGAAGGTTCTTGAACTCGTACTGGATCGCCCGGGCCAGGACATGGTTGTCCGCGTGCCATTCTGCAAACGCCCGGACGAACGAGTACACCCGCTCGACTGGATCGTCTGACGCCTGCTCGAGGGCAGACTGGACCGCTGCCAAGCTCGCGTCATGCCCGATCCTGCTGATCTCATACAACAGGTCGGCCTTCGACTTGTAGTGCACGTACACGCCGGCCGCGCTCAGGCCCGCGCCTTCGCCGATCTCTCGCGTCGTCGCCGCGTGAAAGCCCCTGGTCGAAAACGCCTCCAGCGCCGACAGGAGCAAACGACGCGAGGACGCGGGCTCGATGTGCGCCCACAACTCCTGATCATGCTCGAACCGACCCACCCGCCGCCGCTTCCTGTTCTGGGCGTTCGGCATCCAGCTGAGTGTCGCACACCGCACCTGTCCCCGGGAAGGGCGCCAAGCGAGCGCTTGGCCAGGTCTGGGAGACAAGAGTGGCCTTCGAACCTGCGCTGAGTAAGCGCTTGCTAAGTCACCGCGTTTATGGTACTTACGTGCAGCACGTATTCTCGTCGGGATCAGGGTGCAGCTCGTGGTCTTGCTGGCGTTCGTCGTCGCCGGGGCGCTCGCGGCTGTGGCGGGAGAGCTCGAGCTGGCCCGGACGGGCAGCGGGGACCCGCAGATCGGCCCCGGCTTCACGCTGTCGGCGCTGGCGGCCGCGTTCCTCGGCTCGACCACGATTCGCCCGGGGCAGTTCAACGTGCCCGGCACAATCGTCGGCGTGTTCTTCGTCGCGGTCAGCGTCAACGGACTGACGCTCGCCGGCGCGGCCGACTGGGTCGACCCGCTGTCAACGGGGCGGCGGTCGTCGTGGCGGTCGCGGTGTCGACGGTCCTGGCGCACCGACGGGGGAGCGTTGCGGCGGACTAGTCCACCGGCATGACTTGAACGAGCGCTTGCTAACTGGCCGCCGTTGTGGTACTCGTGCACGGGTGGCGTTCCGCCGGAGCCGTCATATGGGCAGGGAAAGCGTGGCTTCGCGGCGCCCGACCGGAGTCCAGCGCCGGTGTGAACGATCGATCGGGCGGGAGGCCCAGAAAGGCAGCCGATGAAGATTTCATGCGCGTCTCCGACCACGATGGATTCTCCTGAGCACATCGCGCTAGCCGAGGAGCTTGGATACGAGCGGGCTTGGCTCTACGACACGCCCCAGCAGAGCCCCGACGTGTGGATGATGCTCGCGCTGGCGGCGGAGCGCACGGAGCGCATCGGCCTCGGTCCGGGCGTCCTGGTGCCCAGCCTGCGGCATCCGATGGTGAACGCGGCAGCCACCGCGGCATTGGTGTCGCTGGCCCCCGACCGGGTTGCCGTGGCCTTCGGCACCGGATTCTCGGGGCGCCGGGCGATGGGCTACCGCGCAATCCCATGGGCGTACATGGACGCCTACATTCGCGCCTACAGCGGGCTGCTACGCGGTGAGACGATCGAGTGGGAAGGCGCGCGCATGCGCATGCTGCATCCGCCCGGTCACGCGGCACCGCGACCGGTGGAGGTCCCGGTCCTGATCAGCGCGCTCGGGCCGAAGGGGGCCGCCGTCACGCGCGAGCTGGCCGATGGCCTGTTCGCCACCCTGATGCTGCCCGAATTCGCCAAGGAGTTCTCCGACGTGTCGTACCTCTTGTGGGGCACCGTGCTCGACGATGGCGAAGATCTGGGCTCACAGCGAGTGCGAGCGGCGGGAGGACCTGGCCTCGCGTTGGCCTACCACGGGGCCTACGAGTTCAACACGCCGCTGTCGGAGCTTCCCGGCGGCAACGAGTGGCAGGCCGTGATCGAGCGCACGCCCCCCGGCGAGCGACACCTCGCCGTCCACGTGCAGCATTGCGTGGGACTCAACGAGGCGGACCAAGCCGCCTGGGACGCGGGCGGGTACGCGATGCTCGAGCAGGCGACGGTCAGCGGCAAGGCAGATCAGGTCGTCGCCCGACTCCGCGAGCTCGCGGCCGGCGGTGTGACCGAGTTGGTCTTCCAACCGTGCGGTCCGGACATCCGCCGCGAACTGGAGGCGTTCATGGCAACCGCGCGCACAGCCGTCGCGGCCTGACGTAACGACATGACGAGCGAGCGAACGCCGACGACCTGGATCGAGGGTGGCAACTACTTCGAATGCCCACGCTGGCGTGAGGACCGGTGGTGGGTCTCGGACTTCTACCGCCACGCGGTCTTCAGCTATGACGATGAGGGTCGCGAGCGGCTCGAGGTCGAGGTCGAGGGTCAGCCGTCCGGGCTCGGCTGGCTGCCTGACGGCGATCTGCTCGCGGTGTCGATGAAGGACCGCCGGGTACTGCGACGCCAGGCAGACGGCACGGTCGTGACTCACGCGGAGCTGTCCGAGCTGACCACCGGTCACGTGAACGACATGGTCGTCGACAGGCAGGGCCGAGCCTTCGTGGGCAACTTCGGTTTTGACCTGATGGGTGGCGGCGCCCCGGCGCCGGCCAGCCTCGTGCGCATCGACCCCGATGGCACCGCCGGCATCGTTGCGGAGGATCTCTGGTTCCCCAACGGCACGGTGATCACCGACGACGGGACGCTGATCGTCGCTGAGACGTTCGCGGCCCGGCTCACCGCGTTCGACGTTCAGCCCGACGGGTCGCTGGCGAACCGGCGCGTGTGGGCGCAGGTCCAACCCTCACCCGAACCGGGCGACACGGAGGCCATGCTGTCCGCGGTCAGTTTCGCTCCCGATGGCTGCGCGCTGGACGCCGAGGGCCACGTGTGGGCGGCCAACGCGCTCGGCGCGGCGGTCTGCCGCGTCGCGCCGGGTGGTCGAATCGTCGACGAAGTCGCGATGCCCGAGGGCCTCGGCGTATTCGCCTGCGGGCTCGGCGGCGACGACGGCCGGACGCTGATTGCGTGCGCGGCGCCCGACTTCCACGAGGAGGCACGGAAGGTGGCACGCGAAGCCGTGCTGCTGCGCACGACCGTCGAAGTCCCGCACGCCGGACTCCCCTAGTAGATCTCGAACGATCGACCGGGTCCCGAGGATGTAGAGGCCCGCCGGCCCCGGGCCGTTGCGCGCTAGCGCAGCAGTCGTAGTTGCCGGGGACGCCGACGCAGCTTCCGGATTCCCGGGGGTGAGCGGCGTCTCCCGACCCGGGACGACGCTGCCGCGTCGCCCTTCGATCACGACGCGGCGGTCTGCTGCCGTCCATATGACGGTCCCGACGATGAGCGGCTGACCGGCAAACGACCCGAACCGGTCCCAGATCGGCGCCTCGAGCGCGTAGCAGAGCTCGTCGCGTCCGGTCCACCGCTCGACGTCGACCAGCTCGTCGCGATCGAGTCGACTCAGCACGATCCTGCTGCGCGACGTCGATTCCGCGTCCACCAGGTTCACCTTGGGCGCCTCCCGCCCGTCACGTCCGTACAGTCCAGGCTCCCACGGTTTTGCAGGAATTTCGTGCCCGATAGTCAGCGGTCATGAACGCTGTCGCGCCCCTGAACTTCACTCGTAATGAAGGGGTCCAGTCCCCGCGTCGGCTTTAGAAATACCTGTGCGGTATTGCGGCTAGGAGGGGCTGGGGCCAGTCGAGTCCTGGATAATTTGTCGGTGAGCGGCGGCGATCGGCCATTTGATCCGACATACGTTAGGTCGGAAGCGACGGGACTAAAGTTTCGCGCGCAGGCCGTCCTCGCCTTCGAGGAGTTGCGGGCGGCACTGGATTGTCATCACTGTAGGGCCGATGGCCAGCGGCCTAGTGAGCCGGATCAGCCGTCACGCGTCGGCGTGAGAGAGGCAGCTTCCAGTTGCGAGTCTCACGCGGCGACGGTGCCGGCCGAGTGATGCGGCGAAGGTAACGCTCGACCTCGCTCCTGAAGGTCTTTGGCGTAAGCGGCGAGGGCTTCCCGGATGCGCTCAGCTACTTCCTCGCGGTTAACTCCGAGAGCGACCACGCCGGGCAGGTCGGGGAGGTAGGCACCCCAGGCGCCGTCTTCGGCCTGTTCGTAGATCACGACATATTCGTTCATCGAAGGTTCTCTAAGCCGCTCGCCTTTCGGATGCTACCCAGCGTTCCGACCGGGACGGTATCGCTGTCCTTGCCGGAGACGACGATCCGTTCTTCCCGCTGTGGATGAGCCCAGACCTCGTGCGAGCCGCCGGGCGCCTGCCGTCACGTTCGACCAGTGCCAACTCGTACAAGCGTCCACGCGGCGTGTCGCCGTGGGTCATACGGGTGTCTGGATCGCACTGAAAAAGGTCAAGGTCGCTCAAGCCTTGTTGGACGCGGCCGATGATGTGATCGAAAGGAATTCTGCAAATCGGGGCAACGACGTCCCGCTTGCTGGCCCGCAGAGGCCGTCGCAAGGAGGCTCTAATGTCACATATCACACGACGTTTAATAAGAAGCAAGACGGCGCTGGCTGCCTGCCTGGTCGTCGCACTGGTTCTCGCGGGCGGCGCCTACGCGTACTTCACAGCCACAGGGACCGGATCGGGAACGGCGACCGTCGGCGCGAGCGCCTCGTTGACCGTCACGGGCACCGCCGCAAGCACGCTGTATCCGGGCACCTCGTCGACAGTTAACTTCACCGCCACCAACCCGTCGTCCGCACACCAGCGGCTAGGCACGATCTCGCTTTCCGGTGTGCACGCGTGTACTGGCGCCGGCTCGACGTGGAACGGCAGCTCCTGCAGCAACGGGGGCACCGAGCAGACGACCTGCGAGTCCTACGACACGAGCGCCAGCTCGACGACTGACAACTTCTCGATGCAGAACGTCGTCTCGAACCAGGACCTGCCGTCCGGTACGAACCAGACCGTCACCGCCACCGGCACGCTCGCGATGAACGACCTCAGCTCGAGCCAGAACTCCTGCCAGAACGCGAACCTCACTCTGAGCTTCACCGCCAGCTGATCGCTGATCCGGCTGGGACGCGGCAAACGGTGCTGCGTCCTGGCCGGTTCGCGCACGCGCGCAGGCACGTGGATTCCGATGCAGCCAAATCGTCAACGCGGGCACGAACCCGAGCCCGCTGAGGACACGCTCGCGAACCCGGTGAAGCCGACGGCCCGCGCCACGGCGCAGGCGAAACCGGCGGGCCGGCCGAAGGCCCGAGCGACTACGACTCCAGCGGCCACGAAAGCTGCCAGCGCCACAAAGCGTCCGACGACCAAGTCACCGGGGGGCGCGGCGAAGAAGCCGGCGGCAGCCAGCAAACCGACCGCAGCGAGGTCTCGAGCGGCTGCCGCGAAGAAGCCGGCGGCAGCCAGCAAGCCAACCGCAGCGCGGTCTCGAGCGGCTGCCGCGAAGAAGCCGGCGGCGGCCAGCAAGCCAGCGGGAACGCGGGCTCCTGCGGCCGGCGCGAGGAAGCCGGCGGCAGCGACCAAGCCGGCCGGAACGCGAACTCGGGCGGCCGCGGCGAAGAAGCCGGCCGCGGCCACCAAGCCGGCGGCAACGCGAACTCGCGCCGCCCCCGCGAGGAAGCCGGCCGCGAGCAAAGGGGCGACGCCGGCCGTCAAGAACGCGGCAGCCGTCAAGGCTCGCGCCGCTGCGAAGCGGCCCGCGACCGCGGACCGAGCCAAGGCGGACAAACCCGCGGCCCCCGCGACTCGTCCAGCCCCCGCGGACGCCAGACCCGCGCAGCCGTCGCCCGCCGTCGAACCCGCCATCGCTCCGGAGACGATCTCCGTGACCCGGCCCGGCCCGCCCCGAACGCTGCCACGCCGGGGCACGCATTCGAGCCGTCTCAGGTGGAGGCGGGGCAGGCGTGCGATGGTGCTGGTGCTCAGCTTCGTCGCAGTCCTCGTGCTCGCCGCGGTGACGTGGGCCTACTTCATTACCACCGGCTCGGGGGTGGCGTCCGCGGCGACGGGCACGCTTGCGGCTCCGTCGATCACGTCGAGTACGGCCGGCGCCGGGACGATGACGCTGAGCTGGTCGACCGTCGCTGCGCCCGGAGGGCAGGGCACGGTGAGCTACTACGTGAGTCGTAACGGGGGCGCGCCGGCGGGCACATGCCCGAGCTCTGCGGCGCCCTCCGGCGTGACGACGTGTACGGACAGTGGGCTCTCGGCCGGCACGTATAACTACTCGATCACTGCCGTCTGGCGCTCTTGGGCGACGGCGAGCACGACCTCGTCGCCCCAGGTGGCCTTTGGCGCCCTCGACCACTTCAGCGTGAGCGCCCCATCTTCGGCGACCGCGGGAACCGGCTTCTCCGTCACGGTCACCGCCAAGGACGCCGCCAACAACACGGTCACCTCCTACACCGGCTCGGTTCATTTCACGAGCAGCGACGGCCAGGCGGCGCTACCGGGCAACTACACGTTCACGTCGGGCGACAACGGCTCGCATGCGTTTGCGACCGGCGTCACCCTCAAGACGGCTGGGTCGGAGTCCGTCAACGTGGCCGACACGGTGCAGACCTCCGTGACCGGGTCGGCCACGGTGGCGGTAGCCGCGGCGAGTCCCGTCTCGCTGTCGCTGAGCGCGGCGAGCACCGCCCCCACGGCGGGCGCGGCTGACAACCTCACGGTCACGGCGCTCGACACCTATGGCAACACGGCGACGAGCTACGCGGGGTCGAAGAGCTTGACGTTCGGCGGGGCCCACGCGATCGGCGCCAACAACCCGACGGTGAGCAACAGCTCGGGTACCGCAGTGAACATCGGAACCGCCACGGCCATCACGTTCGCGAGCGGCGTGGCGACGGTGTCGGGCTCGAGCAACGGCGTCATGAAGCTCTACAAGGTGGAGTCGGTCAACATCACCGTGACCGACGGCGCACTGAGCAACGGCACCGGCCTGGCGGTCACCGTCGGCGCGGCGAGCGCCGCGTCGCTCACGCTGAACGCGGCGAGCGCCAGCCCCTCGGCGGGCGCGGCCGACAACCTCACGATCACCGCGTCTGACGCCTACGGGAACACGGCGACGGGGTACGCCGGCTCGAAGAGCTTGACCTTCGGCGGCGCTCACGCCGATCGGCGCCAACAACCCGACGGTGAGCAACAGCTCGGGCACCGCGGTCAACTTCGGGACCGCGACGGCGATCACGTTCACCAGCGGCGTGGCGTCGGTAACGGGGTCGAGCAACGGCGCGATGAAGCTCTACAAGGCCGAGTCGGTCAACATCACCGTGACCGACGGCACGATCAGCAACGGCACCGGTCCGGCGGTCACGGTCGCCCCGCTGGCCGCGGCCTCGCTGTCGCTGGGCGCGGCGAGCACCACCCCCACGGCGGGGACCGCCGACAATCTCACGGTCACGGCGCTCGACACCTATGGCAATACGGCGACGACCTACGCCGGGTCGAAGAGCTTGACCTTCGCAGGCGCGAGCGTGATCGGCACCCACAACCCGACGGTGAGCAACAGCTCCGGTACGGCGGTCAACTTCGGGACCGCGACGGCGATCACGTTCACGAGCGGCGTGGCGTCGGTGTCGGGCTCCAACAACGGCGTGATGAAGCTCTACAAGGCCGAGTCGGTCAACATCACCGTCACCGACGGCACGATCAACAATGGCACTGGCCTGGCCGTCACGGCCACGCCGCTGACCGCCGTCTCGCTGTCGCTGAGCGCGGCGAGCACCGCCCCCACGGCGGGCGCGGCTGACAACCTCACGGTCACGGCGCTCGACACCTATGGCAACACGGCGACGAGCTACGCCGGCTCGAAGAGCTTGACGTTCGGCGGGGCCCACGCGATCGGCGCCAACAACCCGACGGTGAGCAACAGCTCGGGTACCGCAGTGAACATCGGAACCGCCACGGCCATCACGTTCGCGAGCGGCGTGGCGTCGGTGTCGGGCTCGAGCAACGGCGTCATGAAGCTCTACAAGGCGGAGTCGGTCAACATCACCGTGACCGACGGCGCACTGAGCAACGGCACCGGCCTGGCGGTCACCGTCGGCGCGGCGGCCGCTGCCTCGCTCACGCTGAACGCGGCGAGCGCCAGCCCCTCGGCGGGCGCGGCCGACAACCTCACGATCACCGCGTCTGACGCCTACGGGAACACGGCGACGGGGTACGCCGGGTCGAAGAGCTTGACCTTCGGCGGCGCCCACGCGATTGGCGCCAACAACCCGACGGTGAGCAACAGCTCGGGCACCGCGGTCAACTTCGGGACCGCGACGGCGATCACGTTCACCAGCGGCGTGGCGTCGGTATCGGGGTCGAGCAACGGCGTGATGAAGCTCTACAAGGCCGAGTCGGTCAACATCACCGTGACCGACGGCACGATCAGCAACGGCACCGGTCCGGCGGTCACGGTCGCCCCGCTGGCCGCGGCCTCGCTGTCGCTGGGGGCGGCGAGCACCACCCCCACGGCGGGGACCGCCGACAATCTCACGGTCACGGCGCTCGACACCTATGGCAACACGGCGACGACCTACGCAGGGTCGAAGAGCCTGACCTTCGCAGGCGCGAGCGTGATCGGCACCCACAACCCGACGGTGAGCAACAGCTCGGGCACCGCGGTCAACTTCGGGACCGCCACCGCGACCACGTTCACGAGCGGCGTGGCGTCGGTCTCCGGCTCCAACAACGGCGTGATGAAGCTCTACAAGGCCGGGTCTGCCACCATCACCGTGACCGACGGCACACTCAGCAACGGCGCCGGATTGGCGGTCACCGTCAGCCCCGGCTCGGCGAATGCGCTCGCGATCACCCCGGCGGCCTTGAGCGGCGCGAAGTCCACGACCCCGAATCTGGGGCCGTTCACGGTCGCCGAGACAGACGCCTACGGAAACCCGTCGACCACGGCCGAGACCGTCAACCTATCATCGACGTCGGGAACCCCGACCTTCGGAACCTCGCAGTTCGGCTCCGCTGTGACCTCGGTCAGCATCGCCGGCGGGACTTCGAGCACGACCTTCTTCTACGGGGACAACACCACCGGAACCCCGACGATCACCGCCGCGGCGACGGGCCTGACCAGCGGTACCCAGTCGGTCACGATCAACACTGCGCCGGCGGGCCTGGAAGTCACGAGTGTTTCCGGTAGCGGGACTCCCGCGCTGGCGGGGAACTGCACGACCGTCACAACGAGCGATGCCTGCACAGTGACCGGAACGGGCGGCGGCGGCAACATCGTCTTCAAGGTGAGATTCGCAACTGCCGCCGGGGCTGCCACCACCTACAGTTCGGCGGGGAACCAGACCTCCACACTCACCTCCACCGCCCTGAGCAATGGGACGATCACCCCAGGGACGCTGACAATCGCCGCTGGGGCCTCGACGACGGCCTCGACGTTCACCGCGACTCACACCGGTGCCTTGAACGGCTCCTTCACCGTGAAGTTCGGGCCGTACACGCTCAGCATCAGCGTACGGAGCTAGCCTTGGTGGGCTAGGTCAGGCTTGGGGTGTACGCGTCCGCCGCGGCGTGTTCGGCGCCCCGCACGGCGCGGGTGAGCAGCGTCCAGAGGGTGGCGCGCTCGTCGGCATCGAGGGCTTGCAGGACGTCGTCCTCGATGTCCTCCTGCGCTCGGGCTGCGCGCGCGAGCGCTTGGCGGCCGGCGGTTGTGATGTGGACGCGGTGACGCCGGCGATCCTCGGTGTCGCGGCGACGCACGAGGTGTCCGCAATCCTCTAGCTCATTGAGGAGCAGGACGACGTTCTTGGCGTCCATGCACAGGGCGTCGACGAGCTCCTGCTGAGGGGCTCCGTCGTGGTCGGCCAGGTAGCTCAGGGCCATGAGAAGGCGTAGGTCCATGCCGAGCAGCTCGGGGTTGCTGCGTCGCATGACCTGCTTGGTCAGGCGCGGCAAGAGCACCATCGAGCTGGCTGCGTAGGGAGCTTCGTCGGAAGTCATCAGGTCGCCAAGTATAGCGCGGATCAGGCATCTTTCGCGCAGCGCGGGTAATTACCGCAGCGCCGTTGATATATGCAGCAGGGATGATTCTGCTATTGTGGTCTATCCCCGCACCGTATGCAACCTGGAAGGACCCCGATGAGCGTCAGCAGCCCCGCCCGAACCGATGTTCCGCCCGCCAATCGATGGGCCGTGCTTGCCGTGCTCGGCGTCGCGCAGCTGATGGTCGTGTTGGATGCGACGATCGTGAACATCGCGCTCCCGTCGGCACAGCGGGCGCTGCACTTCTCGACCGATAGCCGCCAGTGGGTGGTCACCGCCTACGCGCTCGCGTTCGGCAGCCTGCTGTTGCTGGGCGGCAAGCTCGGCGATCTGTTCGGTCGCAAGTGGACGTTGATCGGTGGGCTGAGCGGCTTCGCGGTCGCGTCGGCGATCGGAGGTCTGGCGCAGTCATTCGGGATGCTTGTCGCCGCCCGCGCCCTGCAAGGGGCGTTCGGCGCGATTCTCGCTCCCTCGGCGCTCGGTCTGCTCACGGTGACCTTCGCGGGATCGCCCGATCGGCCCAAGGCGTTCGGGATCTTCAGCGCGATCGCCGCCGGCGGAGCGTCGGTCGGTCTACTCCTCGGCGGCGTGCTCACCCAGGCGATCTCCTGGCGCTGGAGCCTCTACGTCAACCTCGCGATCGCGATACCGACGGCGATCGTCGCGCTCCGTCTGTTGCGCAACGAGCGCCAGCCGGCCCGCGCGCCCATCGATCTGCCGGGCGTCGCACTCGCCTCGGGCGGCCTGTTCGGCCTCGTCTACGGGTTCTCGAACGCCGAGACGACCTCGTGGACGGATCCCATCACGATCATCGCGCTTGGCCTGAGCGCCGCGCTGCTGGTCGGATTCATCGCGCTCGAGCGACGGGTCGAGCATCCGCTGCTGCCGCTGCACATCATCTGGGATCGGGCCCGCGGAGGGGCGTACGCGACGATCGCGCTGGCCGGCTCGGCGGTGTTCGCTGTCTTCCTGTTTCTCACCTACTACCTGCAGCAGAACCTCGGCTACTCGCCGCTGAAGACCGGCCTGGCCTTCCTGCCCATGACCGTGATGATCGTCCTCACGGCGACCACCGTGCAGACGCGAGTCCTGCCCCGCACCGGCGCCAAGCCTCTGGTCGTGACCGGCATGACGCTAGGGATCATCGCGATGATCCTGTTCACGCGGCTAACGCCACACGGCGCGTACGTCACCCACGTGCTGCCCGGCCTGCTGCTCACGGGCGTGGGGATGGGCTGTATATTCGCGCCCGCCTTCTCCACCGCCACGCTGGGAGTAGCGAGCCACGACGCCGGCATCGCCTCCGCCATGGTCAACACCTCCCAGCAGGTCGGCGGGTCGGTTGGCACGGCCCTGCTCAGCACCATCTTCGCCAGCGCCGCAGCCAGCTTCGTCTCCGCCCACGCCAAGACCGCCGGCATCGCCAGCGCTGCCTCGGTCCACGGCTACACGACGGCGTTCGAGTGGGCGGCGGCGCTGTTCGGAGTTGGACTGCTCGTGGCGCTGCTGGTCCTTCCCTCGGATGGCGCCGTCCGTGCCCGGGTCGCGCAAGCCGAAGCACGGAACGATCTGACCCTCAGCCTTGAAACGACATGACCCCGCCATCAGCGGCCACCGTCGCCAACCCCCGACGATGCGTCCGCGCTCAACCCAAGGAGCGCTGATGATGAGCAACGCACTCACCAAGACCGATTTTCCCGCCGGAGATTTCCTCTCCGAGAACGCAGTCCGCGCCGTGTTGGGTAGTCGGCGGCCTACCTCGCCGACTACCCGGGCGCACGACGTGAACCGCGTGCCGGAGCGTTCCTCGGCTGCGGGCGTGGGCACCTCGCCCACGGCGAGCGGGGCCCGACGCCTTCGCCGCTGGTCGGTCGCCGAGCTGCTCGCGCGCGCCGTCGCCCCACCTCCATCGACGACGTAGGTCCCGGCAGGCGGCTCCGTCATGTCGGCCATCCCTGAAACGCCTCAGCTCGCCGCCGCGGACGCGCCCATCGTGGACAGGATGAGGCGGACGGCGGGGAGACTTGCCCGGCGACGTCGGGGGCGATCGGCGATCGACCGGCGCAGACCGTGGGGGCGGCTTCTCACCGTCCTGGTGCTTGCCGTGTGCGTAATTACCGCGCTGCTCGCGGTCCCAGATCTGCGCCCGGTCGCCGGGGACATCGCCGATATGAACCCGGCATTGGTCGGCGCCGCCGTCGGCTTGGAACTGGCGTCCTGCCTGAGCTTCGTGGTCATCTTCCGACTGTTCTTCAGACCGGTACCGACAACCGTCGCGCGGGAGATGGCCTGGTCCCAAATGGGCTCGGGTGCGCTGCTGCCGGGCGGCGGCGTCGGTTCCCTCGCCGTCGGGGGTTGGCTGCTCCACCTGGCCGGCATGTCCGCACAGCAGATAGTGCGGCGCTCGAGTGGGCTGTTCTTCCTGACCAGCGCGAGCAACGTGTTCGCCCTCGCCGCCGCCGGCCTGCTGTTGCTGCTAGGAATCACCGACGGCCCCCACGACATGCTGCGCGCCGGGCTGCCCGTCATCGCCGCTCTCGCGGCGATCATCCTCGCCCTCGGACTGCCAAGGCTTGCGAGCCGCGTGTCCAGCAAGCACCCCAAAGCGTCGTGGTTGGAAGACATCGGCATCGGGATCCCCGCGGCTCGTCACGCACTGGCCCGGCCCAGTTGGCGCATCCTGGGCGCCGTCGGCTACCTGCTGTTCGACATCGCCGTGCTCTGGACGACGTTCGCCGCGGTCGGTTCCCTTCCGCCGCTGGCGCCGCTCGTCGTCGCTTACCTGGTGGGCTACCTCGCCAACGCTGTACCGATTCCCGGAGGCATCGGCGTCCTCGACTCCGGCCTAGTCGGCGCTCTCACGCTCTACGGATTGCCCGTGACCCACGCCGCCGCCGCGGTCCTCGTGTACCACGCGATCGCGTTCTGGATCCCCACCCTCGGGGGAACACTTGCCTACGCCAGGCTGCGACCGCGCCTGGTCGTCGACGACGAGCGCGAGATCGCGCCCCTGCGCCGCGACCCGGTTGGCATGCCGACACCATCCGAGGATGGCGTTCAGGGCCGACCGATCGCAGCATGAGACGTCGGCCCGTGATTCGGCAGCCACGCCGGCCGACCGCGCACTCCGGTGCGGCCGGCCGGCACGGCCGGCTCAGGCGGCGATCAGCCGCCCGAAGGCGGGTTGTAGAGCACCGCTTGGCCGTTGGACTTGATGATCTCCATCGCCGCGTCCACCGCCGAGATGTTCTCGTAGTTTTGGGGCGTGCGATCCCACTGGATGCCCATCGTGTTCGTCTTCAGGTGCTGGAGGGTGTGGTAGATGGCATCCTCCGACAGCGACGGGGCGTGGGTGACCGCCCAGCCGATCTCCAGGCCGGTGTCGAACCCGACCTGGCTATTGACGAGCTGGTTGGTGGAGTCGAGTCCCGCCGCCTTCATCGCCTGGAAGTAGAGGGAGATCGACGCGGCGGTCTCCTTGTCGAGCGGCGAGGTGCCCTGCTGGGCGTGCTGCAGCCAGGTCTGCATCGAGCCGAGCACGTACACGTGTTGCATGCTCGAAGCGCCGCCGGCGGCCGAGACGAAGCTCGGCAGCTCGCAGGCGGAGCACTCACTGATCGGGATGTTCGGGTCCTGGTCGCGGATCGCGCGGATGGCCGTGATCGACGGGGGTCCCGGCACGAGCCCGAGCAGAATGATCTGCGGCTTGGCCTGCAGCAGCGAGAGCACCTGCGGGGTGATGTTCGTCGCGGTGAGCGGCACCGTCTGGGTGGCGACGAGCTTGAAGTGATACTTCGTGGCGAGCTGCTGCACGGTTTGCTGATTGACGGTGCAAACGGGACCGCATTGGTTCTGGATGACCGCGACCCGCGTCATGTGCTGGGGCACGATCACGTTCTGCACCGACGCCAGCTGGTCGTTGTAGAAGACGTCATAGAACCCGGGGAACCCGTACGAGGTGAGGTTCTTGTAGCCGTTGGTCTGCCAGCCTGAGGACTCGGTGACCATGATCGTCTTGCTGGCGATGGCGATCGGCATCGCCGCGTCCGCGTCGGCGCCCGACTCGGGTCCGGCGACGAACGTCGCGTGATCCTGCTTGATGCACTTCTGCGCGACGAGCGCCGCCTGGGCGGGCTGAGACTGGTTGTCGATGACGTTGTAGTGAACCTGGTGGCCCTTCAGGCCGCCGTGGGCGTCTATCCACTTGACGTAGGCCTGCAGGCCCCAGTTGTTCGTCTGCCCGAGCTGCGAGTACGCGCCCGACAGGGCGAGGTCCCCACAGACGTTGATCGGGCTGCCCTTGCTCGCGAGCGTGTTGCTCGAGCTGCCGCATGCCGCGATCAGCATCGCCGTCGCAAGCACGAGACCCAGCACGGCGCAGCAGCGCCCGCGGCTTGTCCCTCTCCCGCTCCTCAATGTTCTCCTCCTAGTGTGGTGGTTGGTGATGCTCCGATCAGCAGCGAGTTGACGAGCTCCGAGGAACGGAACTCCTCGCCGGTTCCGGTGAAGACGAGGGCCCCGCTCTCGAGCACGAGGATCCGCTCGGCGACCGAGGCGATGAGATCGAGGTCGTGCTCGACGAGCAGCACGCACGTGACTTCGCCGATCGCGCGCAGCACCCCGCGCAGCCGCTCGCGCTGGATCTCGGAGAGTCCCGAGGCGGGCTCGTCGAGCAGCAGCAGCGACGGCCGCGAGGCCATCGCCCGAGCGAGCTCAACCATGCGCTGGGTCTCGAGCGTGAGCGTCCCCACCTCGCGGTACGCGAGCTCACCGAGGCCGAGGTACTCGAGCGCTTCCATCGCGTCCGCCCGCGCCCGCGCGAGACGGCTGATGACGATCCCGCGCAGAAGGCTCGAGCGCTGCGAGCGAAGGCAGGCGACGGCGACGTTGTCGAGCACTGTCCGCCCTCGGATGAGGTGGACGGCCTGGAAGGTGCGGCTCACCCCACGTCCAAAGCGCTCCGAGGCGGGCAGCCTGGTGATGTCCTCGCCGGCGAGAGTGACCGTACCTGCGCTCGGACGGACGCTGCCGCCGACGACGCCGAGCAGCGTCGTCTTGCCGGCGCCGTTGGGGCCGCACAGGCCGAAGATGCCGCGTTGGGGCAGCGTGAGGTCGATGTCGCGCAGCACGATCAGGCCGCCGTACTCCTTCGCCACCCCGCGCACCTCGAGCAGCGTCGTGGTCGCGGCGGCCTCATCGGCGCGCCGCGCCGCGAAGTGTTGGCGGAACGCGCTTGCCGGCGTCTCCCCGGCGACCGCGAGCTCGCCGGAGATGCCCGCCTCCTCAACCTGGCCGGGCACCGGAGGCGCCACGAGCACCGCGTCGGTGGTGGCCAGCCCGGCGAACGGCAGCCGCGGCGCGGCACGGCGCCACAGGCGGCTCACGATGCCGGCGACTCCGTCCGGCTCGATCAGCAGCACGACCGTGATGAGCGCGCCCTCGATGAGCAGGATGTGGATGCTGATCCAGTTCGAGATCCCGGTGATGTACTGGATTCCGACCGCGCCGAGCACGGCCCCCAGGACGCTGCGCCGGCCCCCGACGAACAGCATGATGAGGAGCGACAGTTCGGCGGTCGCCTGCACGAGCGTCGGGGGCACGAACAGCTGCGTCCCGGCGTACATGGCCCCACCGAGCGTGGCCAGCACCGAGCCGAGGATGAACAGCTCCAGGCGCCGGCGCGAGGTGCGCACCCCCATCGCCTGTGCGGTGTTCTCGCTCACGCCGAGCGTGTACATCTCAAGCCCGATGTCTGAGGCGACCAGACGTGTGGTAGCGAACACTACGGCCGCGACGATGAGGACGGTGAGGATTCCGTTGGCAGTTGCGGACCCGCCCGGCCACAGCGTGCCGGTGAGCGAAAGGCCGATCGAGCCGCCGAGCCAGTTCGCGTAGGAGACGTAGCCGAAGGCGATGAGCGGGAACATGAGCGTCGCCACCGCGAGCGCAAGCCCGGACGCGCGGGAGACGGCCTTGCCGATCACCCAGGCAACGCCGCCGCTGGCGATCGTGATGGCGACAAGCGCGAGCAGGCTCGGCCAGCCCACGTTTGCGTTGAGCACCGCGACGCCGTAGGCGCCGAGACCCATGAACACCGACTGGCTGAAGACGACCTGCTGGCTGAAGCCGATCTGCACCGCCATACCGGCGGTGACGATCGCGTAGGTGAGCGCGAGGATGACGACGCCGCCGAAGTACGAGTCGGCTGAGCCACCGGCGATGATCAGCCCGGCGACCAGCACGAACGCGGTCGACAGCAGCGGGCCGCGGTCGGCGCCGATCCGGCGGCGGCCGCCCGTCGCGGCGGTGGTGGGCGTCGTGGTCATGGGCTACTCGGGAACGATGTCGAGGCCCATTGCGCTCGGCCGAATGAGGACTGCCGCGGCGAGCAGCGCGTACAGGATCGTGTCGGCGTAGTTGGCGGACACGTAGCCGCCGAGGAGCGCTTCGAGGATGCCGATGCCGAGGCCGGCGACGACCGCCTTGCCGGGCTTCTGGAATCCGGCGAAGGCGGCGGCGATGAATCCGGTGAGGCTGATCGCCGCGCCCGAGTTGTACGTGTAGCCGGTGATCGGCGACTCGAGGATCCCGAACACGCAGGCGAGCACTCCGGAGAGGATGAACAGCAGCCGGCGATACTTGCGGTTGTCGATGCCGACGACCCGGGCGCCGAAGAAGTTCTCCCCACACGCCTCGATCGCCTTACCCTGCAGCGTGCGGCGCAGGACGAGCGCGAGCACGATCCCGACGACCGCCGCGAATGCTATGACCAGCACCCCGGCGCGGTCGACGTGTAGGCCGCCACCGAGGCTGAGCGACGGGCCGCTCCAGACTGCGGGTGCGGCGTGCACGTCCGTCCCGTACATCAGCTCCGCGAGTCCCTCGATGAAGAACGAGAGCGCGAACGTGAAGAAGAACGTGACCACGATCCCCTCTTGACGGGTGCGCCCGTCCTGCGCCAATCGGAGCACGGTCCGGTCATACAGGTAGGCGCCGACGGCGACGGCGGCGAGCATCGCGGCGATCGCCGGTGCGAGCTTCCAGTGGTGGACGCGGACGAGGTCGTCGACGCCGAGCGCGCCGAGCATCGCGAAGTCGCCGACCGCGAGGTTGAGGATGTTGCTCACCCGGTACCACAGTGCGACCAAGGCGGCGAACGCGGCGTAGATCGAGCCGGTGACGATCCCGGAGATGATCAGGTTGCCGAGCTTCACGCGCGCACCACCACTCCGTTGCGGACCTCGATCTGCCGTGTGGCGAGCTGCAGCGCCCGCGTCGGAGACTCCTCGACGATCAGCAGCGTGCGCCCCGCCTCGTGGATCCGCCGCAACGCCTCGTAGACGCGCCGGCTCACCGTCTCGGCGAGTCCGAGGCAAGGCTCGTCGACGGCGAGGATCCGCGGGTCGGCGGCGAGACCCCGGGCGATCGCGACCATCTGCTGCTCGCCGCCGGACAGCGTGCCCGCCTTCTGCGCCATCCGACCGGAGAGCTCGGGGAACAGCTCGAGCGCTTGCCGGTGGGCCTCAGAGATCCGCGCGCGGCGTAGGCTGCGGGTGCGGCTGTAGCAGCCGAGCACGATGTTGTCGGCGACCGACAGCTGTGGGTAGAGCTGGCGGCGCTCGGGAACGAGCGTGAATCCGTGGCGGGGCATGAACGAGACGTCGTCGGCGGGCGCCGTTCGGCCGAAGATCTCGACCCGGCCGCGGCGGTGCACAAGGCCGGCGATGCCCATCACGATCGAGCTCTTACCGTTGCCATTGGGACCGATGAGCGCGACGCAGTCGCCCTCGGCGACCTCGAAGCTCACATCGTGGACGGCAGCGACGCGGCCATAGGTGACCGCGAGGTTGGAGATCGCAAGCGCGCTCGCGCCGTCCCGCACTGGCTCCGCGCCCGCGCCAGCGCGCGGGGCCCAGCTCCTCGCCATCGCGGCATCGTACGCGCCGTTCGTGTCGATGCCGGCCAACAGGGCGCGGAATCGCACAGAAAGGCAGCGATTCAGGCACTCAGCGACAAGTACGCTTACCCGCAGCGCACGTACTCTTCGGGACGGATCCCGCTCAGATGGTGTCCGTCGTGCTTGGCGTGGAGAAGGAACGGAGGTGGCGGGACCGCCTTGCTGTGACCGTTTGCAACCCCCAGCGACCGGGAAAGGAAATCGCCATGGCGGCCTCGGGCGCCACCGCACACGGGAGGACCGCACCGGAATGAGGACTAGGGCCGCGATGATCCGCCAGGCAGGTCAACCGTGGGAGGTGACGACCCTGGAGCTGGACGATCCGGGTCCGGGGGAGGTTCTGATCAAGTTCTTCGCCTCCGGCCTTTGTCACTCCGACGAGCACGTTCGGGCGGGGCACACCGAGGCTCGCCTGCCGATGGTGGGCGGGCACGAGGGCGCCGGTGTGGTGGAGGCCATCGGCGAGGATGTCACGCGCGTAAAGCCCGGCGACCACGTCGTCTGCTCATTCATCCCGGCCTGCGGCGCCTGCCGGTACTGCTCCACCGGACGGCAGAATCTGTGCGACCTGGGGGCCGAGATGCTGACCGGGCTCCTGGCGAGCGGCCGCTTCGCCTTCCACGACGGCGACGGCGCCGATGTTGGCGGCTTTTGCGCGCTCGGCACCTTCTCGGAGCGAGCGGTGATCTCCCAGTTCTCGTGCATCAAGATCCTCGACGACATCCCGCTGGACTTGGCGGCCTTGGTCGGCTGCGGCGTCCCCACCGGCTGGGGCACGTCGGTGTATGCCGCCGGCGTGTCGGCCGGCGACACCGTGGTGATCTTCGGCGCCGGTGGCGTGGGCACCAACGCCATCCAGGGCGCCCGCTACGCCGGAGCGGCGAACGTCGTCGTCGTCGACCCGGTGCCGTTCAAGCGGGAGAAAGCGATGGAGTTCGGCGCCACCAACACGTTCGAGGACGCCGAGAGCGCGCAGCAGGCAGTCAACCAGATCACGTGGGGCCAGATGGCCGACCATGCGATCGTGACCATCGGCGTGCTGACCGCGGAGGTGGTGAGCGCCGCTACGGACATGGTGGGCAAGGACGGCCAGGTGACGATCACGTCGGTCGGCCGGAGCGGGGACACGCAGATAGCGCTCGCTGCCAACGGCTCGGTCGTCGGCTGGCAGCGGCGGATCCAGGGGCATGTGTTCGGGATGTGCAACCCGCTCTACGACGTCCCTCGCTTGCTACGGCTGTGGCGTGAGGGCCAGCTGAAGCTGGATGAGCTGATCACACACCGCTACTCGCTGGACGAGGTAAATCGCGGCTACGATGATCTGCTGAGCGGAAAGAACATCCGTGGCGTGATCATGCACGAGGGCTGATGGCCGCGACATGAGACACGTCGTCTGCCCAGTCGGTGAGCTGCCGGCCGGTGAGCGCCGGATCGTGAACATCGGCAAGCGGTCGATCGGAGTCTTCCACGTCGGTGACCGCTTCTATGCGGTGCGCAACCGGTGTCCGCACCAGGGCGGCCCTTTGTGCGTCGGACACATCCTCGGGAACGCGGTCGCCGACGTTCCGGGCGCCGCGGCGGTGTCCAACAACCCTCTGCGGATCGCGTGCCCCTGGCACGGGTGGGAGTACGACCTCGCCACCGGGCAGTCGTTCCTTGGCCCCTCGGATCCGGGGGTCAAGAGCTACGGCGTGGCGCTGGAACCGGGCGGAGCGCTCGTTGCGGAGGTGAAGGACGAGCAGGTGAAGCTCGTGCCCGGTCCGTATACAGCAGAGACGTTCGAGGTTACGGTCGAAGACGACTACGTCGTACTGGAGGTGTAGACACGGTGTCTGGAATCGAAACGCAGCCGGGCCAAGCGACAACGGAGCGCGCCGTGAAGCTGGTCGATTGCGATGTCCACGCTCAGGCGACGGAGCCGATGCTGACCGAATACATGAGCGCCGGCGCGCGGCGCCGGCTGGAGCGCTACGGCCACCGGTCGCCCCGGATCACCGACTGGTACCCCCGCGCGCGCAACGCCGGCATGCGGGTCGATGCCTGGCCCGACAAGCCAGGCCACATCTGGGGCAGCGATCCGGAGACGACGCGCGCCCAGCTGCTCGACGAGTTCGGCGTCGACTACGCGGTGCTGGAGGTGCTCAGCGGCGCCGACTGCTACGACGATCCCGACCTGGCCGCCGACTGGAACCGGGCGATAAATGACTGGCAGCTCGACAAGTGGCTCGAGTTCGACGACCGGTTCCGCTCTGCAATCTGTGTGCCTCACGAGTACCCGGACCTGTGCGTCGCCGAGATCGAGCGCCGGGCGTCCGACCCCCGCTTCATGGCGGTGATGCTGCCCTCCAGCGCGATGGAGCCCTTGGGCAGCCGCAAGTACTGGCCGATCTACGAGGCGGCCACGGCGCGTGGGCGGCCTGTGGTCTTCCACACCGGCGGCTACATGGATCACCGCGGCGCCGGCTACCCGTCGTTCTACCTCGAGTATCACGTCGCCAATGGGATCAACATGCAGGCTCAGCTGACCAGCATGGTCTGCGGCGGGATGTTCGACGCGATGCCGAGCCTGCGCGTCGTGCTGACCGAGTGCGGCTTGGCGTGGGCCGCGGCACTGTGCTGGTCGCTGGACGCCGGCTGGGAGCTGATGCGCGAGGACCTGCCGCGCGTCAAACGCCGGCCGTCGGAGTATGTCCGGGATCACGCGTGGTTCACCACGCAGCCGATAGAGGAGCCGGCCGAGCCACGCCACCTGCTCCACACGATCGAGCAGGCGCAACTTGCGGACCGGCTGTTGTTCGCGACGGACTACCCACACTGGGACTTCGACTCGCCGACGCAGGCGCTGCCGCGCGCCATGCCTAAGGAGATGCGCAAGGCGATCCAATGTGACAACGCGTTGGCGCTGTACGGCCTGCCGCGTGAGCGCGCCGTCCCCGGAGTGAGGTAAGCCATGCAAACGATCGATTGCGACGTTCACGTCGCACCGGAGACGTTCGACGTGCTGTTCCCGTACCTGAGCGACTACTGGCGCCAGTACATCACCGAGGCCGGAGTCCGGCTGGGTGGGGTGGCGTTCGCCTATCCGCCGAACGCCCCGACGACAGCCTCGCCGACCGCGCGCGAGCTGGCCGGCCCGCCCGTGCCGGCGACCTACAACCAGCTCAAGGAGAATGTGCTCGACCGGACGGATTCGCGCGCGGTTGTGCTCAACTGTCTGACCGGGTTCGAGACCCACCGCAACCCCTACTACGCGGCCGCCGTCGCCGGCGCCATCAACGACTGGTTACGCGACGAGTTCCTGACGCGTGACGACCGCCTGCGGGCGAGCCTGGTCGTGTCCACGCTGTCAGGCGACGACGCGGTGACGGAGGTAGAGCGGGTGGGCGGTGAGCCTGGATTCGTACAGGTGCTGCTGCCGGTGCGCAGCGACGTGCCCTGGGGCAACAAGCGAAACCACGCCATCTTCGAAGCGGCCCGCAAGAATTCACTGCAGGTGGGGCTGCACGCCTGGGGGCGCGCCGGCAGGGCCCCCACCCCGAGCGGCTTCACCACCACCTACCTGGAGGACTATCTCGCAAATCAGCCGGTCGCCCAGGCGCAGGTGCTGAGCTTCGTCAGCGAGGGGGTGTTCAACCGCTTTCCGGACCTCAAGGTTGTTCTGATGGAGTGCGGCTTCGCCTGGCTGCCGCCGCTGCTGTGGCGCTTCGACAAGGACTGGCGCGGCGTCTGGCGCGAGGTGCCGTGGGTCAAGCAGCCGCCGTCCGAGTACGTCGGCGAGCATTTCCGATTCACCACGGCCCCGGCGCACCTGCCCCAGGATCCGGGCGCGCTGGGCCAGCTGCTGGAGATGATGGACGTCGGCGCGCTCCTCGCCTACGCCAGCGACTACCCCCACGAGCACGGCGACGGCCTGCCGGCCCTCCTGGATCAGCTGGACGAAGATACGAGCCGTGCCGTGATGGCCGACAACGCCGCGGAGGTCTACGGGATTTCGACGTAGTCGCGGTGGCGTACTGATGATCGTCAAGGGCATCATCGGGCTCACCTGACGCCGCGCAAACCCCAACTGACGACGGGCAGGTCTTTACGTTCGCCGGGCACGTGTCGTCTGCCAGCGCCCACATTGCCCCGGGGTCATCCGATCCGAGTCCGGCCACGATTCTCGCAAAGGCACACCCAACTCATCCGTTTGGGGTGACGACTGCCGCGGAGCGCGCGGCGAGCATCACGTGATCTCCGTCACGTCGCCGTACAAGGGGGGTCGTTGCTGATCTTGGTCCTGGTCGTCGTGGGCGCATTTGCGTTCGATTTCACCAATGGCTTTCACGACACGGCGAATGCGGTCGCGACATCGATCGCTACCGGCGCGCTGAAGCCGCGGGCGGCGGTGCTGATGTCGGCGTCACTGAACTTCGTGGGGGCGTTCATCTCGATCAGCGTCGCCGCGACGATCGCGAAAGGAATCGTGAACCCGACCGTGCTCGCGGGTGGTGAGGGGCTGGTGCTCGTGTTCGCGGCGTTGATCGGGGCGATCATGTGGAATCTGATCACCTGGTATCTGACGATCCCGTCGAGCTCGAGTCACGCGCTGATTGGTGGCGTAATCGGAGCGACGATCGTCGCGAGCGGTTCGGGCGCAATCAACGTTCACAGGCTTCTGCAGTCGGTGATCGTCCCCGCGGTGCTGTCTCCGTTCATATGCGGAGTGGTCGCGTTACTCGGCACGTTCGCGGCATACCGGTTGATCCGGATGCTTCGCGCCGGCGAGGCGATCAAGGGGTACCGGCTTGGACAGATCGGCTCGGCGTCCTTGGTGTCGCTCGCGCACGGCACGAATGATGCGCAGAAGACGATGGGTGTTATCTCACTCGCGTTGATCGCGCATGGCGATATCAGCACGGCGCATTTCTACGTGCCGCTCTGGGTAAAAACAGGTTGCGCCCTTGCGATCGCGTTGGGGACCGCGTCGGGTGGGTGGCGGATTATCAACACAATGGGCAATCGGCTGACCGAGGTCGAGTCGCCGCAGGGGTTTGCAGCGGAGTCGTCGAGCGCGGCGGTGATCCTGGCTTCCTCCTACTACGGCTATCCGCTGTCGACGACCCAGGTGGTCTCGGGTGGGATCATGGGCGCTGGTCTGGGCAAGCGCCTCGCGAGCGTGCACTGGGAGGTTGTGGGTCAGATGGTCGCCGCGTGGCTGTTCACCATCCCGTCGGCAGCGTTGCTCGGAGGCGCCGCGCTGGAGATCTCGGATCTCTTCGGCAGCAGCGCCGCGGGCTCCGTCGTGACCGCGGCGATCGCCGGAGCGGGCGCGATGGTCCTGTTCAGGCTCGCGCATCACAGCGAGATCACGCCGGACGAGCTGGACCGCACGACGACGGTCACACACGAGCCCGAGGCGCAGCGAATCAGAGACGCCCTGCCGGCGAACGCCTGAGCGAGGGGATGACCACCACGATTGCCACGACACTGATCAACTGGACGCAGCTCTGGAAGATCGTCCTCGCCGCGCTCATCGGCGGGACCGGCGTCGCGATCGTGTTCGGCCTTCTGCTGCTCGGCATCTCGCGCGGAAGGACCGCGGCGACACCGGTCACGCGCTTCGCGCTGTACACGTTCAGCGGACTCTGCGCGGTCTTCGTGGTCGGTGTCGCAGCGGTCGGCGTCTATGCGATGACACAGAAGCCCTCCCCGGCGAGCCCGAGGCCATCGCATCCGCCGAGGTTGGTCAACGAGCGCGAGGTCGGTTCGGCCGCACGAGATGCCCGTAACGATGGTCGAAGTCGAGCCGGAGGCGGTGCGTGGAAGCTCTGACCCAGTGGAGAGTCCCTCTCACCGACGGGACGGCGAGGGCAGCCACGAACGCGGTGAGGACGAGCGCATCGAGGGCCGGCGATTCCGTAGACGGCTTTCCTTGGATGCGCTGTGCCGACTGCCTGAGCGCGCCGGCGGCGATCACCGCATCGCCAAAAGACGGCGCCCCAGGAGCATCGAGCACCCGCGCGACCCTTTCGTGAATGGCGTGCGCCGCGAGGCCCAGCGCGATGATCGTGACGAGGAATGCGTCGTCTGGCGAGACGCCGAAAAGCCGTGCAACGGCTCGGTCGCGTGCCTCGTTCGCCAGCAGGTGGGCGACTCTCGCATCGGTGCGCAGGAGCCCGGCGCCGCCGGAGGAATCTGCGCCTCCCGGATCTCTCGCGATCATTGTCTGCTACCTCCTGGAAGCATCGCTCGTGGCCGGAATGGACTTCGAGCGACGCTAGGCGGACATGGGGGCGATCGCGTCACCCGGTTCGGGTGACCCGAAGCCGCGGGGGTCGGGGAGTCCCGCGTCGTCGTCATCCGCGTGGCTGGGGTGAAAGCGAGGAGCCTGCACTCATCGTTGGACCTGTTCACACCCTCGCGATGACTGGCTCCCGCTGTCAGACTCGAAGACGTGTAGTTGCGACTGCACACAGGTCGACCGATGGTCAACTCAGGACGCACACTGCGACATGAAGACGCGCCTCGCGGCGAGGACCTTGCGGGCGACCTCCGTGTGACGACACTGATTGTTGACGACCAGCTCGCTTTCCGCGAAGCGCTGGCGGAGCTGATCGATGCGATGCCCGGCTTTGTCCTCGTCGGTCGGGCGTGCACGGGCGAGGAGGCGGTGGTCGCGGTCGAGCAGGTGTCGCCCCAGCTGGTGCTGATGGATGTCGCGATGCCGGGAATGGGTGGAATCGAGGCTGCACGCGTGATCCGGAGCAGATACCCCCGGATCGTGATCATGCTGATCTCCATCGACGATCCGGCGCTGTACCCCGAGGCGCGTGATCTGTGTCGTGGTGAGGTGGCCTGTGCAAGAAAGCAGGACCTTCGCCCGAGCGAGCTCCGGCGGGTCTGGGAGCTGCACCACAACTGAGCCGGTCGCGATTATGCCCGTGCGCAGGTGCTTTCAGAGAGGCTGCGAAAGTGCTTCTATCGGCCCGGCCCGGCCCGGCGGGCGCGCCTAACGAGGTCTGACGCGCACGTTCAGTGGCGGAAGCTTGCTCGTTCCTCCGGACGCCGGCCCGGCATCGGTCCGTCGAGTGACTCGAGCAACTCAGTTTGAGTGCGCAGGTCCGCCAGGAACAGATCCGCCATGTCGGTGGTGAGGCCGGCACGCACGACGATCCGCAGGACGGACAGATCTTGCCGATTCTCGGGAAACGTGTACGCCGGCACGAGCCAGCCGAACTCGCGCAGGCGAGCCGATACGTCGAACACCGTGTAGTTGCACACCTCAGGTGCGAGCGTGAACGCCACAACCGGCAGCTCGCTGCCATCCGTGATCAGCCGGTAGGGCCCGATGGTCGCGATGGCGTCCGCGATGTGACGGGCGATCCGGTTCGAGGCGCGCTGCACTTGCCCGTAGCCGTCCTTTCCCAGCGCCAGGAACATGAAGTACTGCGCCAGCACCTCGCTACCGGGACGCGAGAAATTGAGCGCGAAGGTTGGCATCGATCCGCCGAGGTAGTTGACATCGAAGACCAGATCGCGCGGGAGCGCCGCCGCGTCGCGCCAGATCGCCCAGCCGACGCCCGGGTAGACGAGGCCGTACTTGTGGCCCGATGCGTTGATCGAGTGGACCCGTGGGAGGGCGAAGTCCCACACGAGCTCGGGCTGGGAGAACGGCGCGACGAACCCGCCAGAGGCAGCGTCCACGTGCACCGGGATGTCGGGTCCGCCGCTCTCGGCCAGTGCATCCAGAGCAGCGCAGATCTCACCCACCGGCTCGTAGCTACCGTCGAACGTCGAACCCAGGACCGCGACCACGCCGATCGTGTTCTCGTCGCAGCGGGCCACCGCCTCGTCTGCGGTGAGATGGAAGCGATCACCGTCCATGGGGACGAGTCGCGGCTCCACGTCCCAGTAGCGGCAGAACTTGTCCCAGCACACCTGCACGTTCACGCCCAAGACCAGATTCGGCCTGTCCGTGGTCTTGCCGGCCGCTTTCATCCGCGCGCGCCAAAGCCACTTCAGCGCGAGCCCGCCAAGCATCGCGGCCTCGCTCGATCCGGTCGTCGAACAGCCCGTCACATCACCGTCGACTGGAGCATGCCAGAGGCGGCCGATCATGTTCACGCAACGGCGCTCGAACTCCGCCGTCTGTGGATACTCGTCCTTGTCGATCATGTTCTTGTCGGCCGTCTCCGCCATCAGCCGAGCGGCGTCGGGCGGCATCCAGGTCGTCACGAACGTGGCCAGGTTCAGCCGTGCGCTGCCGTCCAGCAGCAGCTCGTTGGTCATCAGGTCGTATGCCACCTTCGTCCCCGCGCCGGCCTCGGGGATCTCGTCGCGAGGCAGCCCTTTGAGCTCCTCCTCGCGGATCATCGCGGGGGCGTTGGCCCCGTCGCCGTTGCCTACCTGCGTCTGCCTGGGTTCAGTGGTGGAGCTCACGGGTGGGTTCCTCTCGACCTGATCGACTATGTCCAGCGTGACGGTGACTTATCGCGCGTCGGCGCTCGGTTAGCGCGCCCCGGCGGCCCGCGGCGTGGGGCCGATGAGGGCGCCGATGAGCCACAGAATCGGGATGAAGAGTCCGATCACGAACAGGAACACATGGCCCTTGCGCAGCGTGGAGACGCCGAGCGTGATCAAAACCACCAAGTAGACGACACCCAACAGGAACCAGAGAACGGTGGACATGACCATGCCCCTTTCGCGTGCGAATCGACGAGCCGCTGCGGACGCAGCGAATGCAGCGACAGTCTCGATCCGGACGTGGGGGCGCACAAGGTTGTGCGCACCCGGGCGATCAGGCGTGCGGGCACGTCCCGCGGAGAAGCGTGAACGGCTCCGATGACATGCGGTCATCCGATCCGGATGACGACCTCGGCCACGTGCGAACCTAGCATGCCGGCTGATGCTGGTCAGGTGCTGGTCACACGATGGCTGACGGCGGCGCGGCTGACCGTTCGGCGCCCGGAGACGCAAGCTCGACCGCGCCCGAGGATCCCAGCGCGACCATGCTGAGCAAGGGGTTCCTCGTGCTGCTCGCGCTTGCCGCGGTCGTCGGCGTCGCCGTGTCGGTCGCCGCATGGTGCTTCCTGGAGCTCGTCTACCAGATGCAGCGGGAGCTCTACCATCATCTACCGTCCGCGCTCGGGTATCACAACGGTCCGCCGCGGTGGTGGTCCCTCCCGATTCTGGGCATCGCCGGGCTGATCACGGCATTTGCGATCGTGCGGCTGCCCGGAGAAGGCGGACACGTACCGGCCGCGGGGTTGAAGGTCGGTGGCCGCCCCACCCAGCCGATCGAGTTGCCTGGAATCATCTTGGCGGGGCTTGCCTCGATCGGCCTCGGACTCGTGATCGGTCCCGAGGCTCCGTTGATCGCCTTGGGTGGAGGGCTCGCGGTGGCGATCATCAAGCTGGCGCGCAAGCAGGCGCCACCGCAGCTGCTGCTCGTGGCCGGCGCGGCTGGAAGCTTCGCCGCGCTCTCGTTCGTCTTCACCTCCCCGATCATCGCCGCGGTCATCCTGATCGAAGCCACCGGGCTGGGAGGGGCAAGGCTTCCGGTGATCCTGCTCCCAGGCCTGGTCGGCGCCGCCATCGGTACGTTGGTGTCGATCGGCTTTGGGTCGTTCACGGGTCTCACTACGAGCGCCTACGCGCTGGGTCCCCTGTCGCTGCCGGCGTTCCACAACCCCACAGTCGGCAATTTCGCGTGGACGGTCGCGCTGGCGGCCGCCATCGCCGGGGTGGCCCACCTGATCCGGACGGGCGGATTGTGGACCCAGCATCTAGCGAAGCCGCGGCCGTTCGTGTTCCTGCCCCTTGCCGGGCTGATCGTGTCCGGGCTGGCGATCGTGTTCGCGCAGGCCAGCGGCAAGGGCGTCGATGAAGTGCTCTTCTCGGGTCAGGACGCGCTTTCGGGCCTGGTTTCCGGAGCCGGGACATGGTCGCTGTCGGCGCTCGCGCTGCTGATCGTCTTCAAGGGTCTGGGCTATTCCATCTCGCTGGGCAGCTTCCGGGGGGGCCCGACGTTTCCGGCGATCTTCCTCGGCGCGGCCGGGGGCATCATGGCCTCTCATCTGGCGGGCTTTCCGATCACGGCAGCGGTGGCGGTGGGAATGGGCGCCGGGACCGTGGCGATACTGCGCCTGCCGCTCTCGGCGATCGTGATCGCCGCACTGCTGACGTCCAAGTCCGGGTTGGGGGCCGAGCCCCTCACGATCATCGGGGTCGTGGTCTCATACCTCGTGACCCTGCGGCTGGCGGCGCCCCGGACTGCCGACGCGAGCGCCGCCGCGGCCGGGACGGAGGGGACCGTAACCGTGCCGGCGACGGCCGCCGCGAAGTGAAGTGAGCGCGAGGGCGCGAGCCGCGTGCGGTCGCGGTGCGCGAAACTCGATAGGCGAGACAGCCCGACGTCACCCGCTTCGGAGGATGCGGCCCGAGCACCTCCGGCGTGCACTTCATGGTTCCCGCTCCCTCGAGGAGGAGCCGGCATCGACCCGAGCGGACAGAAGGAGGCTTGGCGTGGCATTTGGCACCAGGCACACGACCAACGGTAAGCCGCAGACGCATGTGGTGATCGTGGGCGGCGGATTCGCGGGCCTCGGCTGCGCCCGTGGGCTCGCCGGCGAGGACGCGGTGCAGGTCACCCTGATCGACCAGCACAACTACCACCAGTTCCAGCCGCTGCTCTATCAAGTTGCCTCGGCCCAGCTGGCGGCGACCAGCATCGCATCGTCACTTCGGAAGACGTTTCACGACCATTCCAACGTGGATGTGAAGCTCGGCGAGGTGACCGAGGTCGACCCGTTGGCCCGTTCGGTTCGCACGAGGGAGGGGGGGACCGTCGAGGGTGACGTCCTCGTGCTCGCGGCCGGTGCGCAGGCCAACTTCTTCGGCACCCCGGGCGCGGCTCAGCACGCATTCCCGCTCTACTCGCTGACCGATGCCGAGCGGCTGCGGACGCGGATGCTCACCGTGTTCGAGGATGCCGACCGCGATCCATCGCTGATCGACCAGGGAGCGCTCAACTTCGTGATCGTCGGTGCCGGAGCGACCGGCACGGAACTGGCCGGCGCGTTGGCCGACCTGATCAATGAGACGATGCCGGACGAGTACCGCGACCTCGCTGTGGACCGAGCCACGGTGCAAGTGGTGGACCTCGGACCCGCCGTGCTCGGGGGTTTCTCCGACCGAGCCCACAAGTACGCCAGCAAGGTGCTCCAGGAGCGCGGAGTGAAGCTTCGCCTCGGCACGGCGGTCAAAGAGGTCGCGCCCGATCACGTTCTGCTCTCGGATGGGACGACGATCAAGACCCGCTGCGTCGCGTGGGCCGGCGGGCTGATGGCAGCCGCGCCGGCCGCGGCGAGCGGAATCCCGCAAGGACGGGGCGGGCGCATCGACGTGAGGCCGGACCTGACCGTCGACGGATTTCCAAGGGTGTACGTCCTTGGTGACATGGCAAACATCACGGGCTCGGACGGACAACCGTTCCCGCAGCTGGGCTCGGTCGCGCTGCAGAGCGGCACATGCGTCGCCGAGAGCATCCTCGCCGAGATCGCCGGCGAGCCGCGAAGAGTCTTCGAGTACAGGGACAAGGGCATCATGGCGATGATCGGCCGCGGCGCCGCCGTGGCCGAGGTGGGAAAGCATCGACACGAGCTCCATGGCTCGATCGCGTTTGCCGCCTGGCTGGGCGTGCACGCCGCGTTGATGAGTGGCGTGCGCAATCGCATCGAGGCGTTCGTCGACTGGGGCTGGGACTACTTCTCCAAGACGGGTGGACCGCAGGTGCTCGATCGGCGCTCGGCCGCGGCCCATATCGACTGGGCCGAACCGAACGATGCCGAGGTGGAGGCGAGCCTGGCGCCCCCGGTCTAGCCGGCGCAGCTAGGACGCGGTGGGCAGCGTCAGAACGAACACGAGTGCGCCGCAGAACATGATCGTGCCGAATGCGAGCACCGCGATCCGCAGCGGGACCCACTCCAGGCGCAACGACACTGCAGCCAGGAACAGGACCGCGGCGAAGAATACGGTGGAGAGAATGTGGCGGTCGTCGTCGGTCTTCGCCTGTGTTCCCTCGGTAAAGAGCTGGGTGGCGCGGGCGTTCAGCGATGCGGCCGCGGCGTAAGGCGCCAGCCGGTATTGCGGCATGAAGGTTGGACCGGGAGGGGCCCGCCGGTTGGTCAGGGGATGGAGCGCCAGCCAAGCGCTGAAGATCGGCTGAAAGGCGGGACGGAAGCGCCGCCGGTAATCGCTGGCGAGCTTGAGATTGCCGGACTCGGTGGCGTTGAACCATCCGTTGACCAGGATCAGGTCCCCGATGTGGAGCTGACCTCCGGTGACCGATTGCTCTTCCGCGCGGACACGAAGGGCCGAAGCCTCCGCGTAGCGCTGGGACTGGACACCTGACCACAGCGCGGCCTGGTAGCCGCTCCAGGCCGTGGCGAGGGTCGCCAGTGACAGGAGGATGACCGCACCGAGCTCCAGCCAGCGTTCTCTGTTCGAGGCCTCCCGGCCTTTCTCAGCCGGGTGCTCGGGAGATTCGCTCAGCTCGTGCGGCGCGTGAACATGGACGTGTGACACCGCGGTGTCACACGGTCACGGTGCGGCCTCGTATCGAGTCGGCGGCACCGAGCGAGCCAGCGCCGATGAGCTCGGTGGACCGAGGCCTTCCAAGGCCATCTGCTCGGCGAGGATGATCCGTGCGGCCGCTTCGATCAGCGCCAGGTGCGAGAACGCCTGCGGGAAGTTGCCCAGGTGACGATCTGTCGCGGCGTCGAACTCCTCGGCGTAGAGCCCCAGCGAGGAGCAGAGACGGAGCAGCCGCTCCATCAGGTCATGTGCCCGCTGGGCCTCGCCGACGATCGACAGCGCCGAGACCAGCCAGAACGAGCAGATCAGGAACGTTCCCTCCTTGCCCGACAGGCCGTCGTCGGTCTCGCCCGTCCTGTAGCGCAGTACGTAGCCGTTCTCAGTCAGGTCGTCCGCGATGGCGAGAACCGATTGGTGCATGCGCTCGTCATCGCCCGGGAGGAAGCCGAATATCACCGCCAGCAGCGTCGAGGCATCCAGCGCCTCGGTCTCGTAGTGCTGGCGCAGCACCCCGCCCTTGAGTCCATGGGCGAGTATGTCAGCGTGGATCTCCTCCGCCGTGGACCGCCACTTGGCCTGCAGCTCGGCGTTATCGCGGATCGCCGCGAGCTTCGCGGCGCGGTCCATCGCGACCCAGCACATCAGCTTCGAGGAGACGTAGTGCCGCGGTTTGCCGCGGGCCTCCCAGATGCCCTGGTCGGGTTGGCGCCATACATCGCTCGCGCACTTGGCCTGCGCCTGCACTATCGGCCACAGCCGCCGGGGGAGGCGCTGGCTGTGCATGGTGTGCTTGAGGATCGAGTCGAGCACCGCTCCGAAGACGTCGTTTTGACGCTGGTCGAAGGCGCCGTTGCCGATCCTCACCGGGCGGGCTCCGGAGTAGCCTGAGAGGTCCTCGCGGGACGTCTCGGTGAGGTCGCGGCGGCCGTCGATGCCGTACATGATCTGAAGCCCGCCGTCGCTGTTGGGCTCGACGTCGGCGACGAACTGCATGAACTCGTCCGCTTCCCAGTCCAGGCCCAGCAGATGCAAGGCCTGGAGCGTGAACGTCGAGTCGCGCATCCAGGTGTAGCGGTAGTCCCAGTTGCGCTCGCCTCCCGGGGTCTCCGGGAGCCCGGCGGTGAGGGCCGCCACGGTCGCCCCTGTGGGCATGTAGGTCAGGCCCTTGATGGTCAGCGCGGAGCGCTGGATCGCCTCGCGCCACCGATGGTCGGCGAACGGACGGAGCCGCCCGAGCCAGCGACGCCAGAAGTGGACGCTGTCGTCGATCCGGCGATTGGCCTCATCTACGTCATGCGGAACGCCAAGCTCGGCTCCCCACCCGAGCGCGGCGTAGGCCTGCTCGCCCGCCATGAGGGTGTGCCTGGCCCGGACGCGACTGGCCTCGATCCCGAGTTGGAGGTCGGTTTGCAGGCGGATGGTCTGCCCGGCGCCGCTGGCATCGGCAGTGTGGCGGCCGCCGTCGCGGAGCGCCCACTCGGCCGGGGCCCGACCGTAGTCGAATGCCGGCTCGCAGATCAGCTCGATCTCAACCTCGCCCTCCAGGCACTTGACGGTCCGCACCAGCATGTGGTCGGCGTCCTCGTCGGTCGGCGGCCGGGTATGCGGGGTGACGCGGTCCTCGTGCGTGGTCGGGCCAATGGTCAGCGCGTCAGCGACCTCGAGCCATCCGCCCGAGGTCTTCCACGTCGTGACCAGCACGTTGGTGCCGGGCACGTAGTGGCGGTCCGACGGGACCGTCACTCCGAACGGGCCGACGCGGAACAGGCCAGCCTCCCGGTCGAGCAGTGAGCCGAACACGCTGGGCGCGTCGAAGCGCGGCACGCAAAGCCAGTCGATCGATCCATCCGGGGCGAGGAGCGCGCCGGTGTGGCAGTCCGAGAGGAACGCGTAATCGGCGATCGGCGGGAACGGTGACGGCGCCGCGGCGCTCTGGACGACCGGCTCCGGCGAGAGCTTGGTCTCACCGGCGGGGCCACCGTTGGCGCGGGTCCGCTTGTTCTTGGCAGCGACGGCGGTCATGACGCCACCCACGGCTCATGCCGGCGCCCGCCGTCCGCAAGCAGTCCGTTTGCCTCATTCGGACCCCAGGAACCCGACGCGTCCTCTGCGTTGATCCTGCCGTCAGTCTCAGCTTCTAGGACGACTGCCATGTTGATCTCCTCGCTCGCCGCTCGCCGCTCACCGGCGCGCCGGACTGTCAATGCCGAAGTTGGGTGACCCAAGCTAAGTGCCGAGGTTCTCGCGGTCATCACCCGGTTCGGGTGAAACGGCTCATCGCGTTCGAATGGCGCCCACGATCGCGGCCAGCACGGCGGTTGCGGTCGACGCGGAGTACTGAAGCTCGGGCGGCACCTGCGCGCTCTGATCGATCCGGATATCGACGAACCCCAGTACAGCGCCAGGCACCGCGCCCGCCAGCGGCAGGACCCAGAGAGAGTCCCTCACGTAGAGCCGAGCTCGGAACGCCCTGCGCCACGTCACGGGACCGAGCATGTCAACCGCCGACCTCGCGCGCCCACATCTCGGAATACGCCGATCACGCCGGCCCCGAGTGCGCCGACATGCTGAAGCAGACCGCTCGCAGCTGGGCCTTGCCGCCGGCAACGGCGCCGGCAATGAGGTGCGTCAGCAGCCTCGGATCGACAGCCCCGCGCATATGCGACCGAGCGTCGCGGCCACCGACCCCCGGGGCATCATCTTGAATGGATGAACCGCTTCCGCCCGCGGCCGAGATCATTCGATACGGGTGACGCCATCGCCTTGCCAAGCACCCACGATTCACGCTGGCGATGAAGTTGCCGTGGCTGATCCGTAGTGTCCTGGCCGGAACCGCCGGCACCGCGACGATGACGCTCGCGTATGCCGCCGAGCGGCGGCTTCGACCAGACGTTCACGGGCCCCTCGACTACGACGACAGCCTCGTGCCGGGGCAGATCGTCGGGGGCATCATGCACCTTTCGAGCGTCAGCCAGCGCGAGGAGTACGAGCTCGGGCTTGGCCTGCGCTGGACCTACGGATCCGCGTTCGGGATCTGGCACGGTGTCCTGCGGAGAACGGTGGGGGAGCCGTGGGCGAGCGCTGCGTTCGGCGCCACGCTGATGACCGCGACGCTGACGATGTTCCCGCTGCTCGGTCGGACGCCACCACCGTGGCGCTGGCCGCCGAGCGTCATCGCGACCGCCTTCGGCACCCACGCCGCCTACGTAGGGGCCGTGGCGGCGGTCAGCGATCGGGCCTAGTCAGTTGGGTCGGGCGGCCTGGTTGACCCGGGCCGGCTCACCAGTTGACCGCCCCGCGGCCGATCAAGGCGAAGCCGATCACGACGGCCGCGATCAGCGCGGCGCGGCCCCCGCTTCGGCTCAGCCAGCCACTGAAGCGCGCCACCGTAGCCGCCGTCCATTCGGGTCTGGTTGCGTAGCCGATCAGCGGAAGCTCCAGGAGCATGAGCATGATCAGGTTGAAGGCGATCACCGAGAGCACGGTCGCGCCGGTCCCGATGTTCTGCTTGGACAGCAGCTCCATGCCGGCGATGTACGACGCACCCGGGAAGCTCAACAGCACGCCGACAAGGAACGTGTCGCGAGCGGAGCCCTTGCTGAGCAGACGCTTCCAGTGGGGCGGCGGCTTGTCCTTGGCCTCCTCGCGCTTGCGCGCGCTTCGCGCGCGTCGGCGTTTGTCGCGTCCGGTTCCAACCACGAACGCGACGAGTAGGATCACCGCACCAAGGACGACGTTGAGGATCGGGTTGACGGTGTGCTTCGCCGATCTCGACGTGCTCGATCCGTTCAACGTGAACACCAGCAGCAAGCCACAGGTGATACTCGTAACCAGCGCCCCGGCCAGGTAGCCGGACAGGAGCCGCTTCGGGCTGAGCAGTGTCAGCATGACCGTGACCGCAGCCAGCAGTGTCGGATTCAGCGCAGCGGTCAGCGATAACGTGAAAACCTTGCCCACACGCTCAACGGTGAACCAGGGGCGGCGTCGACGCCTCATCCCATTCAGATGAGCCCACAGACCTGATGGTGGTCACCCGATTCAGGGGACGCGGCCGGAGGCCGGCGACGCTGTAGTGCGTTGACATGAGCGGATCCAGCCGCGTGCGTACGGCGTTGGAAGGGACCTACGAGTCCCCGGCGCGAACGCCATGACGCACCCGGACGGGACGTTGTCCACCCGCTTGCGGCAGTTCGTGATTGCTGTGCGTGACGGGGACGAGGCGATGGTGGAGGAGTCGGTTCTGCGTCTGAGCGGCTCGCGGCGTGTGTTCGCTCCGCTCGCGTTCGCGGTCGGCGGCCTGGCGATGCTCTTCAACGGCCTCAAGCTCCTGTTCTCGAATTGGCGGCTCACGCTCGTTCAGGTCCTGCCGGCGATGTGGATCTGGCTGGCGATGTACGACCTGAAGGCGCACGTGCTGCACGACAAGTCGTTTCATGCCCTTCGCGGACCGGTGCTGATTCCTATCGTGCTCATCATTGCCGCGATCACCGCCGCGAGCTTTTTCCTCAACGCGATATTCGGCTTCGCGATCATCGAACCCGGGGTGCCCGCGGTACGACCGGCGTTCGCCCAGGCCCGGTCTCACCTCAAGGTGATCTTGGGATCGGGAGTAGCGGTCGGCTTGCTGCTGGGACTCTCGACGATGGTGGTCACCCGCTCGGGACGTCCGTGGTTTGGGATCTCACTGAGCGTCGTCCTGGGTGTGATGATGGTCGCCTATGTCGCTGTGCCGTCGCGGTTGATCGGTGTGAAGGTCGCGCGTTCGAGGCGTGACAAGCTCACCGCGGCCGCTGTCGGTGGCGCACTGGGTGCCATCGTTTGCACCCCGCCCTATCTGCTCGGACGCCTGGGCATACTGATGCTCGGATCACACGTTCTGTTGATCCCTGGGATCGTGGTCGTGGCTTTCGCGGCCGCCCTCCAAGCCGGCGCCACGGGCGCTGTGAAGACCGTCAAGATGAGCGCGAAGCTCATCGACCCCCACCCCGAGAGGCGATCTGACGAACCCGCCGCCGAGCGCGATGACGGTCACGAGGAGCGACTTGTCCCTCGGTAGCCGGCGGCATGTTCGGTCAGAGGCCGGTTTGCGCCTTGATCGCGCCTGAGCTGACGGCCGCGCTCAGCGCCTTGTAGTCGCGCTCGTTCTGCTCGGCGTAAGCGTTCGAGAAATCGAGGATTGCCTGGTCGAAGCTCGGTCCGCCGCCGAGGTAGGCAGCGATTGCGATCGGGTCGCCGCTGCGGGCGTGTCCCCGAGCGAGCGTCCAGCCGCACAACCCGCCGTACAGGGCCAACCCCTTGGGGACCATCTGCTCGATCTCCGCCGAGCCCTTCCAGTCCTTGAGCTGTCTGGCGTAGAAGTCGCGGGCCTTGCCATCGAGTCCGCTCGGGACGTGCAGCCAGCCGAGGAAGATGTCGCTGCTGGCCTGCATCAGCCGCTGACCGACGACGACGCGCTGGCCGTGGTTGGAGAACTCGCTCGGGCCGGCGAACTCCTCGAGCACCGACGCCTCGGCCTCCTTGATCTGCAGGAACAGCGGGTCCTGGCCGTCCCGGCCCAGCATCAGCGCAATCCATGCGCGCGTGCCGACGCTGCCGACACCCACGACCTTGCGCGCGAAGTCGGCCAGCTCGAACCGCTCGAGCAGGACCCGCCGGTCGAACTCCAGCGTTTGCCGGTAGTCAAGCAGCAGCTGGCGCAGACTCTCGTAGATCTGGTCGGGTGCGCCTTCGGCGACGAGCTCGCGGATCGGGACGATCAAGGGCGACTGGTCGACGATTCGGACGCGATCGTCGACCAGCTCGGTCAGCTTGGAGAAAGCCGACATGCTGTCGCGAGTGCGAGCCTTGGCGAGCGTCTTCTCGGTTCGCTTGGCCATGCTCGTCTTCAGCTGCGAGCCGAGGTCCCGCAACGCGGTCTCTACATCCATGTGCGCGTACCACACGTCGAGGTTGTTCATGCCCGCGAAGGCTTCCATCGCCGTGCGATACGCCTTGACCGTGCCGAGCACTATCCGCTCCTGGTCCTTGACGGGATAGCCGTTGTTGATCGCGGCGATCAACATGCTCGCGGCCAGGCGCTTTACGTCCCATTCCCAGGGACCCGGGAGCGTCTCGTCGAAGTCGTTCAGATCGAACACGAGCCGCCGCTCGGGAGATCCGAACACGCCGAAGTTCGACAGGTGAGCATCGCCGCAGGATTGGACGGCGAGCCCCGACCGCGGCGTCGCAGCCAGGTCAGCGGCCATGATCTTCGCCGCGCCGCGATAGAACGTGAACGGCGAGACGAGCATCCGGCCATATCGAATCGGCACGAGCTCGGGCACGCGCGTGCTGGCCTGCCGCTCCAGCAGCTCGATTGGATCCGCGCGGTCCGCCGCGGGCTCGAAGGCGGCGTGGCTCGAGCGTGGCACCTCGGCCCGGGCCGCCTTGCCGCGGGCGACGCGCTCGGCAACCGAGAGTTGCGGACCATGCTGGCCGGTCTGCGTCTGGGAAGCCGCCGCGCCTATGCTGGTTGAGGCTGAGGTGGTTGAAGCCGGGGCCCCGTTCTTCGGGGTCGCGCTCGTCGTCGCCGCCATCGTCGTCGCCCTCTCTTCGCTTGTCTTCTGCGCAGCGATGCTCGCATAGGGACGCAGAGCCAGCCATGGTGCGAGCACCACAATCGATGCGAGCTATAGCGCGGTCCGGTGACCAGGCATGAGTATCCGGACTTCGGTGCCCGGGGCGATGCGCCTGACCGCGGCGACAAAATCTCGCGCGGGCGCGACGGGGTCGAGCCCGCGCTGGGCGCCGAGCGCCCTGAGCGTCCCCCAGTGAATCGGCACCGCGATGTGCGGGCGGATCCGAGCTACGGCTTCGGCCGCGCGGATGGGGTCCAGGTGCCCCGGCGGGACGCGCGGACCCCAGCCCCAGATCGGCAGCAGCGCGACGTCCACTCGCCCCGCGAGCCCGGACATGCCGAAGAAGAGGTCGGTGTCGCCGGCGAAATAAACGCGTGAGGGCCCCTCGAGCACGTAGCCGAGCGATGCGATCGGCCGCCCGAACGGGTTACGCCGGCCATCGTGGGCGGCGTGCACGGCCTCGACGACTACCTCGCCGACCGAGAGCCGGTTCCCTTCCTCGAGCTCGATCACGTCGAGCCCGCCACCCCGCCGTGCGGCCGGTCCCGCGCCGCGCGGAACGATCACCGGACACAGGCCGGCGAGGCGGCGCAGCGAGGGATGGTCCAGGTGATCGCGGTGCGCGTGGGAGATGAGAATCGCGTCGAGCGGGCGAAGATCCTCGATCGCCGGCGGAGGGACCCGGCGCCGGACGTGAAGGATGCCGGCGCCCAGCAGCGGATCGGTCAGAAGCCGCACGCCGGCGAGCTGAACGAGCACCGTCGCATGCCCGATGTAGGTGAGCTCGCTCGCGCGGTGCGCCACTACCGCGTCGCGGTCGC
The DNA here is from genome assembly GCA_963834625.1 of uncultured Solirubrobacterales bacterium. Lineage (GTDB taxonomy): Bacteria > Actinomycetota > Thermoleophilia > Solirubrobacterales > Solirubrobacteraceae > Palsa-465. The sequence goes on from CAWICM010000006.1 coordinate 463,922, forward strand.
GGTCGCGGGCTCGTCGGCCGGCTCCGGCGCGGGCTCGTCCTCGAGCATGCGACGCCAGCCGATTAGGACAGCGTGCACGCGAGCCGCGCCCACGAGCGGCTCCAGCGGTATCGGGAGCTCGGCGGGATAGAGCAGAAACGGTCGCGTCTGCGGTCCACCGAGACCTCCGTGAAACGAGATCAGCTCCTCGAACGCGCATCCCTGCTCGAGGTCGGGATCGTAAAAGCTGCCCACCACGACATCGGCCACGTGCTCGAATCCGTCGGTGCGGAGAAGGTGTGTGGCAGCGTTGGGGGAGAACGGCGCGAGCGGATCCTCGCCTTCGATTCGGCCATCGGTCAGGTAATGGGTCCCGCGGGAGTTCATGACCAGGGGCCCGTGCTGGGCCGAGCGAACAAGCACGAACCCGATGTGAGGGTGCGCACCGAGTGCCGAGAGCAGTCGCGGATGACGCTGCTCGATCTCCTCCGCGGTGAGGCGCCGCTTCTCCTCCATGAGGTAGACGAGACCGAGATTGCCCGAGCCCAGCACCATCGCGTGCGCGCCGCCAACGTCCTCGTCCCGGCCCGCCTGGGCTTTGCCCGTGGCCTCCTGCAGCGCCTGGGCGACGGCCGCATCGTGCTCGTCGCCTCCGCCCATCCCGGAGACGCTCCCGCGCGCGATGGAGCGTTGGACGAGCTCATCGAGCCCGTACCCGTTGCGCTGCTTGAACGTTGCGCCCTGGGTCTGGCCATGATCGGAGAGCACCACGAGCTTGTATGGCCGCGGCGCGAACCGGAGCGCGCGCTCGATTCGCCCGAACTGCTGGTCGAGCTTGCGGAGCGCCTCGAGCGTGTCGACACGCTCGAGACCCGAGTGATGGGCGACCTCGTCATAGCTCGAAAACGTCGCGTACACGGCGGGCCGCCCGCGCATGATGTCGCCGACCACCCCGTACACGATCAGGTCGCGGACGACGACGCACACGGCGGCGCGCAGGAACGGATAGCGCCCTCCGCGCCGGCCGCGGGGTACGACGTCACGCCGCCGCTGCCGGAGGGCCGCCGAATACTCGAGCAGCACCTCCCAGCTGAACAACACCAACTCGCGGGTGACGTTGAAACCGTTGGCCAGGAACGCCCGGTAGCCCGAATTGGCGTGCTTCTCGGCGTCCATTCGGCTGACCGTGAGGATCACCTCGTCCGCCTCGCCCGAGAGCAGGTTTCCCCGGCTGGCCCCTCCGCCGGCGAGCAGACCGCGGCCCGTCGACCGGCGGCGCTCGATCTCCGCACAGTCGGCGGGATCCGAGCACGTCATCAGCTTGCCGGTCTCCTTCTCGACCCAGCGAAAGGCAGGGATGTCGTGGTTGGATCCGAGCAGGATGCCGGCCTGACTCGCGCCGGTCTGCGAGGAGAGATCGGTCTCCCATTCCACCAGGCGATGCGTACCCTTCTCCAGCCACCGCGCCAGCACCGGCGTGTTGCCGTCGCGCATGGCCCGGCGGAGAACGGGCGCCGCGAGTCCGTCGATCTCCAGAAACACCAGCCCGGGGAGATCGGTGCGGGTCGGCTGGCCCTGCCGACGGGCCACTCGCTCGATCACGCGCAACGAGTAGATGTCCTCGTCGTTGACGCCCAGGATCACCTGGAGGGCGATGCTCGCGGCCGACATCACGAGCGCCGCGACGAGCGCCGATCCGAACGAGTCGACCTTGAAGTCGCTCGGGGCGACGGACGAGACGAGCAGCAGGATTCCGGCGTCGAGCGCGAGGACCGCGAAGAACCCGAGCAGCAGCGTGAAGGGGAGGCGCAAGGCCGCCACGATCGGCGGGAGGAGCGCATTCAGCACGCCGATGAGAGCCGCTGCGAGGAGCGCGCCGCGCAAGCTCCCGACATGAACGCCGGCCAGGAGCAGGCCAGACACGGACACGGCGGCTGCACCGACCAGCCACGACAACGCCAGTCGCACCGGCCGGAACCGGGGGGCCGCCGGGCTCCACGAAACCGGCTCGCCGTAGGCACCGTCCGCTTCGGAGCCCGTCACCCGCGGCCGTTCCCTGGGTGCGAGCGGCCGGCGTGGCTATGGCCGTTCTCGAGGTCGTAGCCAATTGCGATCGCGAGCCGCTCGGCCGAGGCGACGAGGCTCGCAAGCCCGATCGTCGGGCCGACGGAAACCAGAACGCCCACGATCTCATCCATCGTGGCGCCCGCCGCCGAGGCGTGGGCGACGGCATCTCGCAGCGAAGGGGTGGCGCCCCCGACGGCCAGCAACGCGGCCAGCCGCACGAGAAGCTCGATCTTCGAGCTGAGCTCGGTCGGCCGGTAGGACGTTGGCCTCGTCAGGACCATCCCAACCGCCCTCTCGTCGTTCAATGCGAGGCGGCGGAGGAGCTCCTCTGCTGGGTCCATGGCTGCCGATGCTAGGTTCGGCTGCTCGCTGCGCATCCCCTGGTTCGGGTGAGGTTCACCGCGATCCGATCGGCGACGATCCGAGCTCGGACATGGACGAGCGTGACACGAGCCCGGCTTCCGCGGCCGGCGAGGAAGGCAACTGGTTCTGCCGCGCGGCCAGGGAGGCGGGACGGCTCGACCTCTCGGTCTACTCTGCGGTTGCCGACACACCGACACCCGGGTTGGACCGCGCGCTCAGCACACTCAGCCGGGCAGCGAACTACTCCCGCCTCTCGATCTCGTCGGCCGTACTTCTGTCGCTGGTCGCCGGGCGGCGCGGCCGAAAAGCGGCCGAGCTCGGCCTGGGGTCCGTCGCGGTCACCTCGACGGTCTTGAACCTCGGTGTCAAGCCGATCGTTCGTCGACGGCGTCCAGACCGGGCGGCACGGGGCATGCCGCCCGCCCGGTACGTGCGGATGCCTTCCTCGAGGTCGTTCCCGTCAGGACATTCGGCGGCCGCCTTTGCCTTCGCCACCGGGGCCGGGCAGGTTCTCCCCGCGGCGGGTCTTCCCCTGCGGGTGCTCGCCGCTCTCGTGGCTTACTCGCGCGTGCACACCGGCGTGCACTATCCGGGCGACGTCGTCGCGGGGGCGCTGCTCGGCGGCGCGCTGGCCCAGGCGACAGCCGGCGCTGTGGACCGGCTCGGCCGCCGGCCCGCGGCGCGCCAAGGGTGGTAGGCGCATCCTCGCCTTACGGAGGCGCACCACCTTGTCGGGGCTGCCGATCGCGGTGACGCTTAGACGATGCCCGGTGCCACGACCCTGGACGACGGACTGCTTTCGGGCGAATACGCCCGCGCGCGCCTCGCTACCGACCCCCGCGCACCCAAGTTCAGAGCTCCGAGGGTGCGCGAGGACTCCGTCCGCCGAGCCGGCCTGCTCGGGCGCCTGGAGGATGAGCCGGCACGCCCGCTCATCCTTCTGACGGCGCCCGCGGGATACGGCAAGACGACGCTGCTCGCGCAGTGGGCGCGGGAGAGCGCGCGCCCGGTGGCATGGGCGACGCTCGACGAACTGGACGCCGGCCCCGAGGTTCTGGCAGATTCGATCAGCGGAGCGCTCGCGGGCATCGGGACCGCGCCGGGTCGGGTACGAAGCTTCGTCCTGGTCCTCGACGACGCTCACCTCGTTCCGGACGAGGTGTTGCAACGCGCCGTATTCGGCGTTCTCGACTGGCTGCCGGAAGGCTCCCAGCTGGCGCTGGCCTCGCGCTGCGAGTTCGCGCTGGCGCTCGGCCGCATGCGTTCACAGCGAATGCTGGTCGAGGTGAACGCCGCGGACCTCTCGATGTCGGCTCCCGAGGCGGCGTCGCTGCTTCGAAAGTCCGGGCGTGACCTCGAGTTCAGTGGCGTCCAAGCGCTCGTACGCCGGACGGAGGGCTGGCCGGCGATCCTCGAGCTCGCGGCGATCTCGTGGTCTCAGCGGGGTGACCCGGCGGAGCCCCTCCCGCAACCCCGCGGCGACGATCATCTGATCTCGGAATACTTCCGAGCCGAGATCCTGGCGCCGCTTTCGGCCGCGGCGGTGCGCTTCTTGATGCGCAGCTCCGTGCTCGATCGCCTGTCAGGACCGTTGTGCGACGAAATGCTCGGCCGCAAGCGGTCGGGCACGATGATCGCCGAACTGGCGCGTGCGAACCTGCCGCTCCAGCCTGTGGACGCGAGCCACGAGTGGCATCGCCTCCACGCGATGTTCAGAGAGATGCTGCAGACCGAGCTTCGGCGAACCGAGCCCGAGATTCAGCCCATGCTTCACAGTCGAGCGGGCGAATGGCACCGCAGAGCGGGGGACATGGATCGCGCGATCGATCACGCCCGGAGCGCCGATGACCTCGACCGCACCGCCGACCTGCTGTGGGCCCACCTACCGGGGTATCTGCGCGAGGGGCGAAACGACATGGTCCGGAGGTGGGTGACCGGCGTCACCGCCGAGCGAGTCGCTGGGCATGCGCACTTCAGTCTGGTGGCCGCACACAGCAATCTGGCATCCGGCAACGTCGCCATCGCCGAGCAATGGGCTCGCTCCGCGGCCGTCAGCCTATCCGGTACCCCAGAGGCGGTGACGAAGCCCGAGCACGCCTGCGTATCGATCATCCAAGCCTGGGCGGCGCGCTCAGGGGCGAGAGCAATGGGCGACGATGCCGCTCGGGCCTATCAGCTGCTCGAGGACGACAGTCCCTGGCGCGCGAGCTGCTGTTTTCTGGGCGGAAGTGCCGCTCTGCTTATCGGCGAGGAGGCCGAGGCCGGACGGCACCTCGAGGAGGGGGTGGCATGCGGATCTATCCTCGCGCCCCATGCCGCGGCTCTCTGCCTGGCGCAGTTGTCGGTTCTGGCGTTGCAGCGCGATGACGTCGATGCCGCATCGGACTTCGCCCATCGCGCCTGCACGGGGGTCCAGGAGCACGGGGTCAGCCAGTACCCGATCGCCGCGCTCGTGTTTGCCGCCAGCGGCGCCGCCGAGGCGTCGGCCGGTTGCATGGACGAGGCCAGCTCCGCGTTGTCTCATTGTCTCGGCCTGCTCGATGGGCTCGACGATTCCCTCGCCTGGTACGGCGCGGAGAGCCGAATCCTGCTTGCGCGCGTCTCGCTCGCGCTCGGCGACGTTGCGGGCACGCGCGAGCTGCTTGCGAATGCGTCGCGACTGGCCCGCCGGACCGCCGATGTCGTCGTCTTCCGACGGTGGTTCGACTATGCCTGGAGCCAGTTCGATGCTAGAGCGGAAACTGCTCTGGCCGGAATCTCGAAGCTGACGACGGCCGAGCTTCGGGTGCTCCGGTTCCTGCCGACTCACTACTCGTTCCACGAGATCGCGCAGCGACTCCACGTCTCCTCGAACACGGTCAAGACGCACGTCCACGCCGTGTACCGCAAGCTCGATGCATCCTCCCGCTCAGAAGCGGTCGCGCAGGCAATCCAGGCCGGACTCCTGGGCGGCTGAGCGGCACGCGCGCCGCCGGATCAGGTTCCATCCCAGCCCTCGACCTCGATGTCGTACCCGATGGCCAGCGCCAGACGGGGCGCCGCAGCCACCACTCGCGCCGCGCCAACGGTTGGCGCCACGGTCCTGAGCACGTCGACGATCTCCTCGTCTCCGGCGCCCGCCTGAAGCGGCGAGCTCGACCGCCCACCGCAGCGAGGTCGTGGATCCGCCTGCCGCCAGGAGTCCGGCAAGGTGGACCAACGCGCACGTCGCTGGGGGCAAGGTCTCGGATGTAGCGGCGTGCGCCGCGCCCGCATCTCCGCCGGAGGAACCGCCAGGACCGATCGCAGCAAGCGCTCGTCGCCGGCAGCCAATCCACGAAGAAGTTCCTCTGCCAGGGTTGCCTGCGCGCCGTTCATCGTCCTGGGAGGGTCTCAGCCGCGCCACCGATTGCCTCGCCCCGATCGGGTGAGCCGGATCCGGGGCGGGCATCGCGCGCCGGCCGCGCTCACCCGTTCCGGGCGAGGTAGCCGGCGCTCCGTCGCGGCATTCTCACCGATCATGGATGTCAGCTCGATCGACTCGTGAAGCGTCGCCTGACAGCGATCGCAGCCTTCCTGTTGATCGGGATGTCGATCGCCCTGGCGGCCGTGGTCGCGGTTCAGTCATTCCCGCGTGGGCTGTCCGTCCTCGCTTGCGCGCTGCTGGCGGGCGCGGCCGGATGGTGGGGTCTCGTCCGCCGGGGCTGGGCGCGCGTGCTCGGGGCGGCCCTCGCGGTAGGACTGATCGCCGGCGCCGTGCTGATCGTCGTGCTCGAAGGGCACCCGCTGGCGGATGGCCTGATCCTGGGTGGGATTGCGCTTGCCCTCGCCGCGGCTCGCGGAGCGTTCGCCACGCACGCGAGGTGGCCTGCCGGAGCCCGGCCCGTGCATCCGGTCCTGTTCTACAACCCGAAATCGGGCGGTGGGAAGGCGGAGCGCTTCGATGTGGCGGGCGAGGCCCGCGCTCGCGGGATCGAGCCGATCGAGCTTCATCGAGGTGATGACCTGGCGACGATCGTCCGCGAAGCGATCGCACGGGGTGCGGATGCGGTGGGGATGGCGGGCGGCGACGGCTCCCAGGCGATTGTCGCGGCGATCGCGGCCGAGCACGGACTTCCGTACGTCTGCGTTCCGGCCGGGACGCGGAACCATTTCGCGCTCGATCTCGGCGTCGATCGCGACGACGTCGTAGGCGCCCTCGACGCGTTCACCGAGGGTGGCGAGCGCATCGTCGACCTCGCCGAGGTCAATTCCCGCGTATTCGTCAACAACGTATCGCTCGGGGTCTATGCCGAGGCGGTTCAGCACGCGTCATACCGGGACGCGAAGTTGCGGACTCTCGCCGAGACCGTCCCGGGGGTGCTGGGACCCGAAGGGACGGGGCTCGATCTGCAGTGGACCGGGCCGGACCGCCGGCGTCACGAATCGAGCGCGGTGATCCTCGTGTCCAACGACGCCTACCGGCTTGGGCGCGCCGTCGGTTCCGGGACGCGGCCGCGTCTTGACGCGGGACGGCTCGGGATCGCCGTGATCGGCTCTCACGATGCTGGACGCGGCGTCAAGCTCATCGAGGAATGGACATCGCCGTCCTTCGAGGTCGGATCTGATCGCGGGGTGGCGGCGGGGATCGATGGCGAGGCCGTGATACTCGACCCTCCGCTGCGGTTCAGTACGAAGCCCGCGGCCCTGCGCGTCCGGATCGCACCGCAACATCCGGGCGCATCTCCATCGGCCCGGATGCCCGCCGGCGCCTGGGACGGGATCCGCGCTCTCGCGCGGGCCGCGGCCTTCGGGGCCGTCTAGAGGATGGCGACGCCGATGACGGCCGTCACGAGCAGCGACGCGACCGGACCCGGCGGCCGGGGCGGCGCGCGTCCGCCGCAATTCCGGTATCCGGCCGTCCTGCTGTTGATGCTCACCGCGGTCGTGTTCGTGATCGCGGCGCCCAGCGGGGACTTGTCGCGTGCGCTCGCGATCGCGATCGAGGGGTGCGCGCTGGTGCTCACCGTGGCAACCTCGCGCGAGCGCGAATCGGTCCGCCGGCGCAGAGCGATCACGCTTGGCGTCGCGACAATCGTCGTCGGCATCCTGATCGCACTCGGGGTGCTCCCGAGCTGGCTGACCTCCCTCGTCGCCATCCTCGTGACCGCCGGGATTCCGGTGGCCCTGGTCCGGGGCCTGCTGCGACTCCTGAGCAAGGACGGCGTCACGTTCAACGCGGTCGCCGGGTCGCTTGCGATCTACCTGTCGACGGGCCTGATCTTCGCCTGGATCATCGGCTTCGTCGCGCAGGTCGATGGCTCGCCGTACTTCGCCCAGCACACGAGCGGCGACCAGGGGGACAAGGTGTACTACAGCTTCACGGCCCTCACCACGACGGGCTTCGGCGACTTCAGCCCCGCAACGCCCGTGGGGCACGCGCTCGCCGTCATCGAGATGCTCACCGGTCAGCTCTACCTGGTCACGGTGATCGGACTTCTCATCGGAAACTACGCCGCCAGTCGGAGGGCTGCCTGACGCGAGCCGCGGGCGGCCTCCACCCCAGCCATCGTGGTGCGGGCAGGTCGCTGATTCGGCGGGCCTGCTGGCTTGCCATAGACCGCCCGGGGGATCGATGCTCGCGGGATGAGCGAACCGCCAGCGAGCGGCGCTGCAACTCTGGCCCCGGAGGCGGACGCGGACGCGACGCCGGTACCAGCGCCGCGTCGCCACCGAGCTCTGATCGCGACGCTGTTCGTCCTCGCGACGATCATCGGCGTCGTAGCGGTCCACGCCGTCTGGTTGAACCGGCAGGCGCTCAACACCGACAACTGGACCAACACGAGCTCGCGGCTGCTTGCCAACAAGGAGATCCAGACGGCCGTGGCGGCTTACGCGGTCAACCAGCTGTTCAGCTCGGGGGTTCCCCAGGCCGAGATCAAGTCCGTGTTGCCGACGCCCTTACAGGGGCTCGCCGGCCCACTCGCTGGCGGCTTGCAGCAGGTCGCCGGCCAAGCCGCACCGAGAGTCCTCGCCTCTCCCCGGGTCCAGGCCGCCTGGCGCCAGGCAAACCGCGCGGCGCATAAGACGCTCCTGAGGATCATCAACGGCGGGGGGTCTCTGGCCTCGACCAACGGCGGGGTCGTGACGCTCGACCTGCACGCGATCGTGGCCCAACTCGCCGCATCCCTCGGCGTGCAGCAGCAGGTTGCCGCGGCTCAGGCCAAGCTCCAGGGCAGCTCGGCGACGGTGAGGGCCGGCGCCTCCCAGCTCGGCATAACGCTGCCCCCATCGAACGGCCGGCTCGTGATCATGCGATCCGGCCAGCTCAAGACGGTGCAGGACGTCGCCTCGGGCATCAAGGGCGCGGCGCTCGTGCTTCCGCTGCTGGCCTTCGCGCTGTTCGTCCTCGCCGTCTGGCTGTCAAAGGGGCGCCGGCGAGAAGCGCTGCGGAGGACCGGCTGGTGCTTCGTGGGCATCGGCGTGCTCGTGTTGCTCGATCGTCGTCTGGCCGGAAACGACGTGGTCGACGCGCTGGTCAAGAATCCAGCCAACGAGCCGGCCGCCCATCAGGTGTGGGACATTGCCACGACGCTGCTGTACGACATCGCCGTTGCGATGATCGTCTACGGCCTGGTCCTCGTGGTCGCCGCCTGGCTGGCGGGAGGCACGCGCCCGGCGAGGGCATTGCGGATCGCGCTCGCTCCGATCCTGCGTACGCGACCCGCCGCCGCCTACACGGCTGTGTACCTCGCGCTGCTGTTGGTCGTCCTCTGGGGCCCGACCCCGGCGACCCGCCAACTCCCCTACATCATCGCGTTCATCGTGCTGCTCGCCCTCGGCGTCGAGGCCCTGCGTCATCAGACGGCCCGCGAGCTCCCCGATGTGCAAGCCGCCGAGACGGGGGCCTCGATCCGAGCCTTGTACGGACGAGGCTCGGGGTTGGCCGGCGCCGTCCCGGCCGGCCACAACGGCGTCCGGGTCACCGAACTCGAGCGGCTGGCGCAGCTCCACGCGACGGGATCCCTCACCGACGCGGAGTTCGCGGCCGAAAAGTCCGTACTGATGCATGACGACTGACGGGAGTCCAACCAGGGTGCTGCGTGTGGCGATCGCCGATGACAGCTATCTGGTCCGCGAGGCATTGCGAGAGTTGCTGGCTTCCGTCCCGGAGGTCGAACTGGTCGCCGTATGTGAGGACCGGAGCTCACTGGTCGAGGCGGTCGAGCGGGAGTCGCCCGACGTGCTGCTCACCGACATCCGGATGCCGCCCTTCGACGGCAGCGAAGGCATCCGGGTGGCGGCGGAGCTTCGTGAGACCCACCCGGAGATCGGCGTCGTGATCTTGAGCCAATACGCTGATCCGGCACTGGCGGTCGAGCTGTTCGAGTCAGGCTCCGAGGGGCGGGCGTATCTGCTCAAGGAGCGGGTGGCGGACCGCAGGGAGCTGGTCGAGGCGATCCAGGCGGTCGCCGATCGTCGATCCGTGGTCGATCCGAAGCTGATCGACGGCCTGATCGCCGAGCGAGCGCGCTCGTCGGCCTCGCCGGTGGACCAGCTGACGGCGCGGGAGCAGGAGGTGCTCGCGGAGGTGGCAACCGGGAAGAGCAACGCCGCAGTCGCCGCGGTGCTGTTCCTGACCAAGCGGGCGGTCGAGAAGCACATCAACGCGATTTTCATGAAGCTCAACCTGCGCGACACCGAAGACACGAGCCGGCGCGTCAAGGCGACGCTGATCTATCTCGCCAGCGGAGAGTCGCGTCCACCTGAGACCGCAGCGCGGTCCCAGTCCGAGCGGCCAGCCCCTGCATCGTGGGATTCTCGCCGGTAATGTTCCAGCTCATGTGATCTCGCGCTCGGGTGTGCGGATCCCCACCGGGGTGAGTGCACCCTGAGCCGTGCAGATCGCCCAGAAATATCGAGAAGCAGGTCAGCCGGTGGCGTTGCGCCTCGCGATTGCCGATGACAGCTACCTGGTCCGCGAGGGACTGGGCCAGTTGCTGGCCGGGGTCCCGGAGCTGGATGTCGTCGCCATGTGCGACGACATGGACTCGCTGGTCGAGGCGATCGATCGGGAGTCTCCCGACGTCGTTCTCAGCGACATTCGCATGCCGCCGTCGCGGGCACGCGAGGGCATCCAGGTGGCGGCGCAGCTTCGTGAGACCCATCCGGAGATCGGCGTGGTGATCCTGAGCCAGTACGCGGATCCCAGCCTGGCCCTCGAGCTGTTCGAGTCCGGGTCCGAGGGGCGCGCGTATCTGCTCAAGGAGCGAGTCGCGGACCGCAGGCAGCTGGTCGAGGCGATTCAGGCCGTCGCCGAGCGCCGATCGGTAGTCGATCCGAAGATCATCGACGGACTGATCGCCGAACACGACTCGGCAGCGGCCTCACCGCTGGACGAGCTCACGCCGCGCGAGCGCGAGGTGCTCGCCCAGATGGCGGCCGGCAAGAGCAACGCAGCGATTGCTTCGCTGCTGTTCCTGACCAAGCGCGCGGTCGAGAAGCACATCAACGCGATCTTCATGAAGCTCAACCTGCGCGAGACCGAGGACACGAGCCGGCGCGTGATGGCCACGCTCATCTACCTCGCCGGCGGGGACTCGGGCGCAGGGCGGAGCGAGCGCGGCCCGTCGCGCTAGTCTGCGATCCTACGCCTAATGGCTGGATCGGGGCAACCTGCGCGCGGTGTTCTTGGGGCTGCCTCTAGCGCTCCCGGGGTCCTCTCGAGTGCCTCGGTTCTCTCTCGCGCGCCTTCGTGGGTAACCGGCTGGATCCGGGATTTCCGACTGCCTGACCTGCTTGCGATGGTCGCATTGGCGGCGCTGTACGTCGCCGGGGCGCATGCGGGCTACGCGTTCGGGTTCGCGGGTCCGATCGCCGCCGTCCTCTGGCTGCCCGTCGGAGTCGGCATCGCGTTTCTCTACCTCGGCGGCCTGCGGCTGTGGCCGGCCGTGCTGGTCGGCGACCTGATCGTGAACAACTACTCGGCGCTCCCGCTCGGCTCGGCCCTCGGTCAGACGTGCGGCAACGTGCTCGAGGTGACCGTGGCCGCGCTCCTGATCCGCCGTCTGGTACCAAATGGCTCGCCGCTCGAAGGCCTCGCGAATCTCACGCGCACCCTGGCGGCGATCGCCGTGGGGACGGCGCTCAGCGCCACGATCGGTGCGCTGTCGCTTGCGCTGGGGCACGCCATCTCGATCGGCGCGGTACCGCAGGTCTGGCGCACCTGGTGGCTCGGCGACGCATCCGGCGCGCTGGTCGTCGTCCCTCTCGCCATCGCCTGGTGCCGTCCGTGGGATCGCGAGTCGCGGGATGGGCGTCATGTCGAGGCGGCGCTGCTGCTGGCAACCGTCGCCGGGCTGAGCGAGCTCGCGCTACACAGCTACCGTCCACTGACATACCTCGTCTTTCCGGCGCTGATCTGGGCGGCGGTTCGCTTCGGGCAGCGAGGGGCCACGCTGGCGATCGCCGTCGTCACGGGCTTCAGTCTCTGGGCGACCACTCACTACGTTGGTCCGTTCACCTCCCATTCGTTTACGCACATGGTCCTCGGCATGCAGCTGTACATCGCTGTCGCAGCCCTGTCGACCCTCTGCCTCGCCGCTCTCGTCTCGGAGCGACAGGAGCTCTCCAAACGGCTCGGCGCATCGCGAGCCCGGGTCCTCGAGGCGACCGATATCGAACGGCGGCGACTCGAGCGCGATCTTCACGACGGCGCTCAGCAGCGCCTCTCGGCGCTCGCCGTCCGGCTCGGGATCGCGTCGGAACGCGCTCGGGAGGATCCCGGAGCGGCCACCGCCGTGATCGCGGATGCCGAGCGAGAGCTCCTGCTCGCGATCGACGAGGTGCGAGAGCTCGCCCACGGTCTGCACCCCACGGTGCTCACCCGTCTGGGCCTCGCGAAGTTCATCGAGGGCGTCGCGGCCCGCTCGGCGGTCCCGATCGAGCTGCTCGAGTTGCCCTCGCTACGCGTTGATCCAGCGGCCGAGACGGCCGCCTATTACGTGGTCGCCGAGGCCGTCACGAACGCACAGAAGCACGGGCATGCTTCGACGATCTGGGTACGCGCCGCCGTGGCGCGCAGCATTCTTCGCGTGGAGATCATCGACGACGGGGCAGGCGGCGCGGTTGAGGGCGCCGGCTTCGGTCTTCAGGGCCTTCGCGATCGCGTCGAGGCGATCGGCGGGACGTTCGAGGTGAGGAGCACGCCTGACCATGGGACGCGGGTGACGGCTGAAATCCCAGCGAAGGCGGCTCCGCACTAGCCGGCGCGTCCGGCCGCATCTCCTGCGTCCGGCCGCATCTCCTCCCACGTCGCCCGTAGTTTCTGGGGGCGCAGATCCTGCTTGCGCAGGAACGCGGCCGCACCGCAGGTGCGGTCCGCCTCCGGTAGCACGTCGTGCCCGTCGACCGACATCAGCATCACGACCACTCGCGGGTAGCGGTTCGTGATCTCGCGCGTGGCCCCGACGCCCCCCAGCCCAGGCATACGGACGTCCATCAGAACCAGCTCCGGCGACAACGATCCGACGGCGGCTACCGCCTCCTCGCCCGATGCGGCCACGCCGACGAGAACGAATCCGGGCACGGCCGCGACCAGTTCGCAAACCGCGTCCCGAAATTGCTGCTGGTCATCGGCTACAAGGACGGTGGTGTCAGCGCCGTTCCGCACGCCCTGCCTCGCCATCGCGTCACTCTACCGCCGCACCCGCGCATCTCACCCGTTTCGGTTGATGCGTCGAGGCAGGATGGCCCCGATAGTGGGTCGGCATTCGACTGTCGACGAGCTCCGGAAGGAGACCCACATGCCCGTTGTAGGAGCGGATACCCACGAGACCCTCTCGGGGATCGCGACCGGTGATGTCAGCCTGATCGAGGAGATGCTCGGACTTCGCGAGGCGCTGGCCGAGCGCTCGACGCTGGACGCGCGGACGTTCGCCCTCGTGAAGATCGCAGCACTGATCGCCCTGGATGCACCGCCGGCATCGTACGCCTGGCAGGTCACCAACGCGCTCAGCGAAGGCGCGAGCGCGGAGGACATCCTTGCCGTGCTCACGGCCGTCGCCCCTCAGGTCGGCGGCCCAAGGGTGGTCGCCGCAGCGCCCGAGATCATCGTCGCGCTTGGCCTGGCACTCCCCGAGGGCACGGAGTAGGTGGCCTGAGATGTTCATGCGACGTCGACCTCTGCTTCGGGCCGCCGCGGTAGGAGGCGGCGCCTACTACATGGGCAAGCGCCACGCGGAGGGACAGCAGCAAGAGGCCTACCAGGACCAGCGGCTCGATGCCGTCGAGAATCAGCAGCAGTCGACGCAGCCGGCGGCGGCCCCGAGCGCGGGTATCAGCTCGGAGGCCGTCCAGAAGCTCCAAGAGCTTGGCAAGCTCCACGAACAGGGCGTGCTCACCGATGACGAATTCACCACGCAGAAGGAGCGATTGCTGGCGAGCTGAGCCGGCGCTCGAGAGCTTCGTCGCTGAGGTGAGATGGTGGCGATCCTAGCTTCCCTCAGTGCCACGGCGGTGTGGCCGGGGCGTCGGCTGCTGCTGCTCGGGGGGCTGGCCGGGCGACAGGCTCGGCACGCCCTCTCCGACCCTGCCAGGTGGGCGGTCCTCTCGGCAATCGACGCCGCGCTGCTCGGAGCCGATGCGGTGCTGACGTCGCCGCTTACGCGCGAGGCGGTTGATCGGGTCCTGACCAGTCCCGTGGCGGATGACGTCGTCCAGCGGCTGGTCGCGCAGATCGCCGATAGCCCGGATCTGCAGCGGCTGGGGGCTCAGGTATTCGACAGTCCGGCGCTCGAACGCCTGCTCGAGAAGGCCCTGGACAGCCCGGAGGCCGAGCGGCTGGCGGGCCGGGTGATCGATAGCCGTCTGGTCGACGTGATCGTTCAGCGGTTGCTCGCGAACGATGGTCTGTGGGTCCTCATCGACGAGATCGCGCAGAGCCCCTCGGTCACGGCGGCAATCAGCCACCAGGGGGCCGGCTTCGCCAGCCAAATGGCCGGTGTGGCCCGCGACCGCTCCCGAACGGCAGACGACCGGCTCGAGCGGCTTGCCTTGCGCCTGACGCGCCGTCTTCCTCGGCCCGCCGCCCGCCCGAGCGACGAGCCAGCGTCGTGACCGTAATTGTGCGGCTGGCGCCGCGGCAACCTGGCATGGCGCCGGCTGACTGGAGCCCCGACGGAGTGATCCCCGATGGTGCCGGACCGGACCTGAGCTCCGGCGCCGCGTACGCCGGGCTCGTCACGCGTGCGATCGCGATCGTGATCGACGCACTGCTGATCAACGCCGCTGCGCTGAGTGTGACGGGGGCGGTGCTGCTGGTGGAATCGCTGTTCAAGGTAACGAGCAGGCACAACGCGCTTGCCGGCGCGGTCGGGGTCGTGCTGTTCTTCGTCTGGGTGGTCAGCTACTTCGCCGTGTTCTGGACGGCCACGGGGCAGACACCCGGCAGTCGCGTCATGCAGATCCGGGTGAGCCGCCCCGACGGCACTGGGCTGCGGCCGCTCCGCGCGTTCATCCGGCTGGTGGGGATGGTGCTTTCACTGCCGCTCTTCTGGGGCTATCTGCCGATCCTGTGGACCCGCCGTCGGAGGAGCGCATACGATGTCATCGCTGGCACGGTGGTGACTGTCGTTCCGTCAGTGCCAGGAACAGGTCGGAAAGGCTCTGCGGGGCCGTCCCCTCACCCGAGCGGGATCGAGCCGGCGAGAATGGTCCCCTGACCGGGCGTGGACCGGATCGTCATCGTGCCACCGGCGGCGGAGAGACGATCGCCTAGATTGGTGAGACCTGTGCCGTACGGCGTGGTCTGCAGATCGAATCCATCGCCGTCGTCGCTGACTTCGAAATGCAGCCGGCTGTCCTGCCAGACGGAGATCGTGACGCCGGTCGCGCTCCGAGCGTGTTTGCAGGCGTTCTGGAGGGCCTCCAAGCAGGAGAAGTACAGCGTCGCCTCGAGGTCCGCCGGATACCGCCCGAGCCCGCGCGCGTACACGGTGGCCGGCAGCGGCGCGTCGCGGCTGGCTCCGCGCAGCGCCTGCTCGAGGCCGGTCTGGGCGAGCAGGGAAGGGTAGACACCGCGGGCGAAAGCCCGGACCTCGTCGATCGTCGCGTCGACCTCGTCTCCCAAGGCGCGGATCACCCGGGCCTGCTCCGGATCCTCGGCCTCGAGGGCGCTGGCCGCGAGCTCGAGTTTCACGCGCAGCGCTACCAGGCGCTGCTGAGCGCCGTCGTGCAGGTCGCGTTCGATCTTCTGACGTGTGCTCTGCTCGGCCACGAGGCGGCCCGTCCGGGACTCCGCCAGTTCCTCGCGAGAGGAGTGCAGCTCCCCGGTGAGACGATCGTTCTCCAGCGCGGCCAGCGCGTAGGAGCCGGCGATCTGGACCAGAAAGCGGTCCTCCGCCAGCGACGGGTCATGGACGATGGCGATGCGCTGGGTGTCGCCCGCGATCTCGGTGACTCCCGCGCGATCTCCGTCCGCATGGGACACGGGCGAGCCCGAGTCGTCGACCCATGCCTTCGAATCGCCACCGGAGGAGTGGAGGATCCGCAGCGACGGGTCCTCCAGGGCATCGGACAGCGCACGACGCACCTGTACTGCGCTCGAGCCGGCCCTGACGGTGCGCGCGATGCGATCGAGCGCGTTGGCTGCGTAGATGTGTCGGTACAGACGACCCGTGCCGCAGGCCAGCCCGGCGGCCGGAAGCGTCAGCACGAACATCCAGCCCATCGTCGACACCGCGCGGGAGTCCGGGGCTGCCGTGCGAAGGGCGAAGTACGCGGCGAACAGCACGGTCTGAAAAGCCGCGAACGCGGCGATCGGCGCGTAGAGCCGAGCGAGCAACGGTCCGGCATTCCGCGCGCGCCGTATCACCGTCACCGCGATGGCCGCGAACAGGCTGACGGTCAGCACCTCCCGCGACGGGATGAGGATGTCCCGTACCACCGCCGGGGTCGAATGAGCGAGCGAGAAGGCGTTGCGCGGGCAGGCGGATACGCAGTCCGACCACAGGGAAGGGTGGGGGAACTGCTGCGCGGCCAGCGCCGTCGGGAGGTAGAGGACCGCGAGCAGCAGCGCTCCGCCGGCAAACAGAGCACGGTCGGTTCGATTGGCGAGTTGCCCGGATGGATAGCCGAGCAGCACGTAGACGATCGCCAGGACGACAAACCACTGGCTCACGTGACCGACGCTGGAGCGGAGCGGGTCATCGGACGCTGTCAGTGCAGACAGCGACCACAGGACGCCGGCGACGATCAGCGCCCGCGCGAAGCGAAGCTCACGAGCTCGGGCCAGGTCGGCCAAGCCCAGGCCGAACATGAGCGTGGCGCCCAATATGAGGACGGGCAGTGCGATGTCTCGCGTGCTCGCGGGCGCGTCGACGAGCGCACCACCGACCCCGGCCACCAACGCGAGACACAACGCGAGCGAGATCCAGAATCCCTTGATCGACAGCGTCCCCGTGGCCACCGCCATCCGGGGTCGTTCGGCGATGCTGGTCATACGCACGTCTCCATCGCCATGCGCACCTTCAGCCTGCCGTCGGTCGGGCTGAGTCCCCCGACCGGCGCATCTGCCTGACCGCAAAGACGAAGCATGGACGACGGGCCTCCTTAGGGATCGGTTGGAGGTGCCTCCCGTCCACCCCGACGGATCAAAGCCAAGTGGCCACGATGTGACCGTCAAACCCCGTTCCGCTGTGCAGCTCGGACTCCGTGCGCGGTCGCTGACCCCGCGTGAGACTCCTCGCGAGACGATACCACCGCCCCGCCGCGGAGAAAAGTGCTGCTGAGAGTCATCCGATTCGGGTGATGCCCGACGCGTCCACCCGAGGCAACGTTGTCGCCAACGGGTGCGAAAGCGACGAAAGGAGCAGTTGGCTTATGGCAACTCTGGTTGCAATCGGGTATCCGGACCAGACGACGGCCGAAGAGGCACGGCAGACCGTGCAGGGTCTCGAGGCCGATCTGGTCATTCAGGCCGATCAGGTCGCCGCGATCTCGCGGGACCTGGACGGGAAGTACCACGTGACGACTACCCACGGTGGTTCGTCTGCCGGAGGCGGCGCGGCGTGGGGCGGCTTCTGGGGCCTGCTGTTCGGGCTGCTCTTCTTCGTCCCGTTTGCCGGCCTGGCGCTCGGGGCGGGCATGGGTGCGCTGTTCGGCCATCTCGGTGAGAAGGGAATCGACAAGGCGTTCCAGGAGCAGGTGCGCGATCACCTCAAGCCAGGCCGCTCGGCGCTGTTCCTGGTCATCGAGCAGGTGACGCCGGACAAGGCGATCGCCGCTCTCGAGCAGTACGGCGGCACCGTGATCAAGACCTCGCTCTCCGAGGAGGATACGGAGAAGCTGCAGAAGGCCTTGACCCCGGACCAGCCGGTCGGGGCCGCTTCGTAGGGGCAGCTGGGGGTCGGCTGCCGGCCGCTTCGCCGTCGGCAGCCGCTCTCTGCAACCTTCCACCCGCTCTGAGCCAGATCACCCGATACGGATGACGGCCCGCTGTCGCGCCGCTGGGACACTCGGTCGGCACTTGGGTCCCTTTCAGCAAACGTGAGGCCGCAACCATGAGCCAGCCGTTCAAGGGCATCATCAACGTCGACATTCGCGACTCGGTTCCCGACTGGGCGCCGTTCGAGCCACCGAAGGCTCCCGAGGGAGCGCCGAGCGTGCTCTATATCGTGCTCGACGACGTGGGGTTCTCGGCGATCGGCTGCTACGGCGGTCCCGTGGACACGCCGAACATCGACCGGATCGCCGCCAACGGGCTCCGCTACACGCAGTGGCACACCACGGCGCTGTGCTCGCCGACGCGGTCGTGTCTGCTGACCGGCCGAAACCACACTCGCAACAGCATGGCCTGCATCACCGAAGCGGCGATCGGGTTCCCGAATGCCAGTGGCACGATCCCGCCCGAGAACGGAATGCTGCCGGAGATCCTCGGAGAGCTCGGCTGGAACACGTATATGACCGGCAAGTGGCACCTGTGCCCAACCGACGAGATGCATCTCGCCTCGACGCGGCGCAACTGGCCGACCGGGCGCGGCTTCGAGCGCTTCTACGGCTTTCTCGGCGCAGAGACCAACCAGTGGCATCCCGACCTGATCTACGACAACCATCCGGTCGACCAGCCAGCACAGCCCGAGGATGGCTATCACCTGACCGTGGACCTGACCGACCGGGCGCTCGAGTTCATCCAGGACGCCAAGGCGGTCGCGCCGGACAAGCCGTTCTGCCTCTACTACGCGCCGGGGGCGTGCCATGCGCCGCATCAGGTGCCTAAGGACTGGATCGACAAGTACCGGGGCCGGTTCGACATGGGCTACGAGGCGATGCGCGAGCAGACCCTCGCCCGCCAGAAGAAGCTGGGCGTCGTGCCGGAGGACACGCAGCTGCCGCCGATCAACCCGATCGGGACCCCGCAGGACCGCACGGGCCCGGAGGGCAAGCCCTTCCCAGCGGTTGACTTCACGCGGCCCTGGGTTTCGCTCTCCGATGACGAGCGGCGCCTGTTCTCTCGCATGGCCGAGGTGTACGCCGGCTTCCTCGCCCACGCCGACGATCAGATCGGCCGTCTGCTCGCTTATCTCGAGGACACCGAGCAGCTCGAGAACACGATCATCGTCTTGGTCTCCGACAACGGCGCGAGCGGCGAGGGAGGGCCGAACGGCTCAGTGAACGAGAACAAGCTGTTCAACGGCGTTCCCGACGACATCGAGCAGAACCTCGCGATGATCGACGAGCTCGGGGGCCCGAACGCCTACAACCACTACCCCAACGGGTGGGCGATGGCCTTCAACACGCCGTTCAAGATGTGGAAGCGCTACGAGTTCAACGGCGGCAGCTGCGACCCGTGCATCATCTCCTGGCCGAAGGGGATCGAGGCCAGAGATGAGGTCCGCCACCAGTACCACCACGCGGTCGACCTCACGCCGACGATCCTGGATTGCCTCGGCGTCGAGCCGCCGGAGACCATCAAGGGACACGTGCAGAGCAGCTTCGACGGCATCAGCATGCGCTACAGCTTCGACCAGGCGTCGCTCCCCACCGCGCGATCGACTCAGTTCTATTCGATGCTCGGCTCGAGGGCGATCTGGCACGAGGGCTGGAAGGCCATCAGCACGCACCCGACGATCGCGGGCTGGAGCCATTTCAACGACGACACGTGGGAGCTCTACGACGTCGAGAACGATCGGTCGGAGCTGCACGACCTCGCCGGCGAGCGTCCGGAGAAGCTCCGGGAGCTGGTCAACCTGTGGTTCGCCGAGGCCGGACGCAATGGCGCGTTTCCGCTCGACGATCGCTCGCCGGTCGAGATCCTCAGCACCCCGCGCCCGCAGCTCACGAGCCCGCGGGATCGCTATCGCTACTTCCCCAACGTGTCAGGTGTCCCGGAGGCACAGGCGGTGAACATCCGCAACCGCGACTACATCGTCGGAGTGGTCCTCGACATCCCCGGGCCCGGCGCGAGCGGGGTGCTGTTCGCGCAGGGCTCCCACTTCGGCGGCCACGCGCTGTATGTCAAGGACAACCGGCTCCATTACGTCTACAACTTCGTGGGCGTTTTCGAGCAGGAGGTCGTAGCCACCGCGGACATCCCGATCGGCGAGAACCTGATCGCGTCGGCGGAGTTCGTCAAGGACGGCGAAGACCCGCCGGGCGTCTCCACCGGCATCCTGTCGCTGTATCACGGGGACGAGAAGGTCGGCGAGGGCCGGATCAAGACCCAGCCCGCGATGTTCGGCATCTCCGGCACCGACCTGACCGTTGGCCGTAGCAACTCGCGCGTCACCGACAGTTACCCCGGCGAGCGGCCTTGGCACTTCACCGGCGGGACGATCCGCATGGCCGCCGTCGACGTCAGCGGCGAGCCCTACGTTGACCTCGAACGCGAAGCCGCCGCGATGATCGCGCGCGAATAGCCCGGCCCCTGGAGCGTCGGATCGGGTTCCGGTCAGTGTCTTGGCTGGTCGCGCACCGACCTCGGCGCGACGACGATCAGCGCTCCGGGGCGGAGATTCAAGATCGCGTTTGAGATGCGCTTGGCCTCGGGCGTCGGAGCGTCACCGACGTAGACGGCCGCCGGCGCCTCCAACCCGTAGTCGTCCGGCGGCGCCATGCCGAGCGACTCAAACGGATCGGGGGGAGGAAGGCTCCAGCTCATGACAAGTCGTCTACGACGGCCGCGTACTACCCGGTCCACGAGCTTCTTACTCGCGGGGTGCGGCGGCGCCACGGCAACGTCGCCGGTGTACACCACATCAGCGTGGGGCCGGCGCCCTTCATGACTCGCGAACGGTGGATGGCGGTCCTCTTCGCCGCAGGCTCGACGTGCTTCCTGATCGGACCGTTCCCCGGCTACGCCCACCTCGTCGGCGACGCCGCCGACGCGGTTACGTTCTTCGTCGGCTCGGTCCTGTTCACTGCGGGTGGTGTGCTTCAGGTCGTGATCGCCTTGCCCGACCGCCGCGCACGGCAGGCGGGGCGAGCGGCGTGGTGGGCCGCCGCAATCCAGTCCGCCGGCACGCTGTGCTTCAACGTTACGACCTATCGCGCGATGTACACAGCGCTGTCGAGCGCCGAGTACAACAAGCTGGTCTGGCGGCCGGACGCTGTCGGGTCGATCTGCTTCCTCATCTCCGGTGCGATCGCCTACCGCGCCTCGCCGCGGCGCGGCTGGCTGCCCGTGCGGGGCGGCAGGGGATGGTGGGAAGCGTCGGTCAACCTGCTCGGTTGCATCCTGTTCGGTTTTTCCGCCATCGCCGGCCACGTCGTTCCTTCGACCGGATCGCTGATCGACCAGGCCGCTGCGAATTGGACCACGGCACTCGGAGCGGCCTGCTTCCTGGCTTGCGCTCTGTTCACGCTGCTCACGGGCCGGACGTCGAAGTCGGCGCGCTTCCGGAGACTGCGCAAGCTGGGGCGGGTCGTCGAGCGGGACGCCGAGAAGGTGCTCTCGCGCGGGCGAAAGTCCGTTTCTGGCTGATCACGCCACGACCGGCACCGATGTGGCCGGCGCTTTGGGCCGGAACGGCCGCACCGCTTCTTCGCGGTCTGGGCCGACGACGCCCCAGCTGGACTCAGGCACCTCGTTCCACACGCCGGCGACGTCACCGAGAGGCTCGGAGACGATCAGCCGCGCGTTGTCAGAAAACCCTCTGAGATCCTGCCGCTCGGGGTAAAGCTCGCGCAGCGTGGGGACGTCGGTGGTGAAGAAGAGCGAGCGCGAGTTACGCTCGCTGGAATACCGAAACGCCCAGATGCTCTCGCCGTCACTCGTCGCGACGGTGCCCTGGAACGGATGGGGAACGCCGTGACGCTCGGCGACCGCCTCGACGAGCCCGATCGCCTGCTCGATCGCGGCCGGGGGATCGTCCTCCAGGCCGAACGTGAGAGCGAGGTAGAACAGCACCTCGGTGTCGGCCTGGCCCTGAATCTGCGCATACAGCGACGGGTCGACGGCGAGGATCAGGTCCCGTTTGATGGTGGCGAACTCGTTGAGGTAGCCGTTGTGCATGAACAGCCACCGGTCGTGGCGGAAGGGGTGGCAGTTGGTCTGCTGGACCGCGCTGCCGATCGCGGCGCGAATGTGGGTGAAGAACAACGGGGAGCTGATGTGGCCGGCGAGCTCACGCAGGTTGGCGTCGTTCCACGCCGGTTCGACGCTGTGGTAGACGCCCGGCGTGGGTAGGCCGCCGTACCAGCCGACGCCGAAACCGTCGCCGTTGGTGGGCTCCGCCCCGAGCCGCGAGTGCAAGCTCTGGTCGACTAGCGAGTTGGTCCCCCCGTACAGCACCTCTTTGAGAAGGATGGGGGCACCGGAGTATGCGAGCCAGCGGCACATGAGCCGCTCCTTTCTGTCGGACTGTGTGTGTTCGGCGGATGCCTGCCGGCGGCGGTTGCGGCCAGTTCCATCGCGTGCAACTCACACCGGAGCCAGTCTCGTAACGCATCGAGCTCGACGGCGGGCCAGAGCTCGGCGGAGAGGAAGCTCGAAACGGCCACCAGGCAAGCGTCGCTGGCTACCCGGTCGCCCGCAAGGAGGCATGCATGTGCAACCGGGAAGGCCAACATCCACATAGCCGGAAGGTCGCTGACCTACCTGTCCGGCGGGATGCTTGCCTACCGCGAGGATGCCGGGGTGCACCATTGCCCGACGTGTGTGTGGATGGGATCTTGCGTGACAGCACCGCGGACTTCCCGCGGGGCTCCGGAAATCCACCCGTGGAGGGCGATATGGCAGTTCGGGCGACTCCAGACACACAACTTCCATACGACCGCTACGCCGCCGAACGTAGTTACGCCCAGGACGAGGAACGCGGTCTTGGCTGGGTCATGTTCGCGGGCTCCCTGCTGCTGATGCTCGGCACCATCAACGTGATCGAGGGGATCGCCGCGATCGGCAACTCGCGCTTCTTCGTGAGCAACACCCACTACATCGCCGGCAGCCTCAATACGTGGGGCTGGGTCGTGCTCTGCTTGGGCGTCGCCGAGTGGGGAGTCGGGGTCGGCGTGTTCGTCAAGAACCAGTTCGCGCGCTGGGTTGGCGTGATTGTCCTCGGGATCAACGCG
Source organism: uncultured Solirubrobacterales bacterium (assembly GCA_963834625.1). GTDB lineage: Bacteria > Actinomycetota > Thermoleophilia > Solirubrobacterales > Solirubrobacteraceae > Palsa-465. The sequence continues at coordinate 486,854 of CAWICM010000006.1, forward strand.
ATCGTGCAGCTGCTGATCATGCCGGCGTACCCGTTCTGGTCGCTGACGGTCTTCACGCTCGACATCCTGGCCATCTTCGGTTTGATCGCCTACGGCGCCCGTATCTCGAGCGCACGCTAGTAAACGCCTCGGCCCGCCGGATTGGAGAGACAGATGTCCACGGTCAGTCACCAGACGATCACACTGAGCCACGGCAAGCACACGTCGCCGGAGAAAGGCGCGTGCGTGATGGAGCTCGCCTCGATGCTCGCGGGCGAGCCGTTCTCCGATCATCCCGTATCGGTGTGCCCGGTGATCGGGTCCTTCCTGCGGGCATATAACGACTCTGTCGACCAGAGGCGACGCCAGGATCTCTACGCGTACGCGGCGAAGGTAGTGGGCAGCACCCGACCGGCGGCGGTGCAGCGGGCGCGCGCCGAGCGCTTGGCCGCGTGGGCTTCGCAGACTCTCGCTTGGGCTCCGGAGACTCGCGCGCGGCGCTGGACACGTTGGTTTCGGCCCGCCTGGCGAGGTGTGATCGGACTCGAGGAGAATCTCACGATCGATGCGTTCGGGCTTCATGCCGTCCGCTCGATTTCAAAGCAAACCGATGAGACGCACGCTTCGGTGCTGGCCCTCATTGACGAGCTGATCGCGATCAGCGACGTCGATGAGATGTCCTCGGCGCCCGCTGCGACGAAAGCCACGCTCCGCGACGCGCCGGTGTAGCGAGGAACTACACCTAGGCATCAAGCTGCGCTATTCCTGGCGCTCCATGGAGTCGCCGATCAGCCAGATCAGCGGCGGCCACAGACCGACGAAGAGGGCCCGCCGCTCGGCGTTGCCGCGCTCGTCCTGGTCGACCGTCTTGGCGCGGATCCACAACGCGATGCAGAGGCCGACGGACCCGAGCGAGAGGTACTGCATATGCCAGGCCCGCAATCCGAGGTAGTGGAGGCGTTTTGTCAACATGGCACGAGTCCGCTCACGAGGGCTGCTCCGGAGTCCGGGGGCTTCGTCCCGCCGCCCTTACCCTGGCTCGGGTGGGTCTGAACATGGTGCGGGGCGCCCACCACGGGTAAGTCGTACGCATGCCCAAGCGCCCGAGAGCGACTCGCCGCTGGTTGACCGCCGCCACCTGGCCACTCGGGATCGTGCTCACGTCGTGGGATTACATGTGGCGGACGACGCCGATGCACCGGCGAGAGGCCTCGACGGCGCTCGAGCCTCCCCTGCCAGCGCTGCTGAGCTATCCGGCAGAAGTGAGCGCTGCGGAGGTACAGGGTCACGACGATGGGCGCGGACCGCTCTTTCATCGCCTGTACAGAACGCGGATCCGCGAGAGCCGCCTGGATGGGCGCGAGCTGATGGAGAGGCTTCAAGCGGACCTCAACATCGCCTCGCCGACGAGGTTCGCTCGCTTTCAGCGTGTCCGCGGCGAGCAGGGTCGGCTTGCCGTAGGAGACGAGTACGTCGTGCGCATGCCGGGCCCGTGGGATGGGCCCGTTCGGGTCGTTGACGTGGGCCGGTGTTCGTTCCGTCTGGCTACGCTCGCCGGGCACCTGGAGGCCGGGCAGATTGAGTTCCGAGCGAGCTCAACCGAGACGGCGGTGGTGTTCGAGATCGAGTCCTGGGCGCGCAGCGGCAGCCCGCTGGTCAATCTGCTCTACCACCGCTTGCGGATGGCGAAGGAGGTCCAGGCGCACATGTGGATCTCGTTCCTCGAGCGCGTGGTGCAGCTTGCCGGCGGCGAGATGACGGGAGGCATCGACCTCTCCACCGAGCGAGTCGAGATGCCGAAAGCATCGTCTTGACGGATCCGACCCCATCTGGCTCCGCCAGGATCCAGCGCAGGCTGACCCACCTAACGCGAAAGCCACTGAACTTCGACCTCGCCGAACTCGCGAATGCCTCCGCTGGCACCGGATGGACGACCACCGAGCTCTGCCAGTCCCTTCCCGGCGAGCCACCCGGGATGCCGGTCGACGCGGGCAGCTGGCAAATCGCCCGGAGGCTGATGAGCGGCTACGAATTTGCCGACCCTTCGATCGTACGCGCCTACTACGACCCAACGATCCCGCTGGAGCGGCGGAACATGCTGCTGAAGCTCCAGGCGTTAGGCGTCGTGCACCTATTCGTAGGCGTGCGGGTAGGGGAGGTCTACGAGCGAACGCAAGAGATCGACCATAAGCAAGCGCGAGTCTGGGGCTGGAACTATCGGACCCTCGAAGGACACGTCGAGATCGGCCAGATGGACTGGGAGGTGTGGAAGTGGCTCGACGACGGACGCGTGGAATTCCGCGTTCACGCCGTGTCGCGCCCCGCTCGAATCCCGAACCCGATCGTTCGGCTCGGGTTCCACCTGCTGCGCGCCCGCGAACGCGAGGCGTTCCTGAACAGCACCAAACAACGGATGCGTACCTTCACCGAGCTGGCCGTAGCCGCCGAGGATTCCGATCCCACGATCCGGGACGCCGCCGCGGCAGTCACTGCACGACGGACGCGCGGTGCAGCTGCCGCAAACGAGGCGATGGTCCACAGAGTCCGAGAAAGGTGATCTGACGCGATGCCGCGCCGGTTCCCGATCTTCCAGTTTCCGAACCCGCCGCTGATCGCGGCGATGACCGCGGCCGCAATCGCGATGCTGACCCGAGGCACACCGTCACATAGAGCGATGCAGCTCTCACGGATCGCACTGCTGTGGTGGTCCGCCGAAGAAATCATCAGCGGAGCCAACTGGTTCCGACGTGTACTCGGCGCCGCAGCCGGCGCCTATGGCCTCGCGACTCTGAAGCGCTCGCGCACAGGCCAGGTCTCCGCTCCATCGGCTCGCTGAGATGCGCGAGCTCGGGGTATGGTCGATCACATGACGACAAGCTCTCAAGCGGTGGACGTACGGCGTCGGGCCGGCTGGTTGCCGGAAGGCCAGGACGACTTGGAGGACTGGCTTGCTGGCCACAGGGAGCGGGTGGAGGCCAGGGGCGAGCAGGTCGTGCTGCATCCCGTGCTCGCTGAGTTTCAGGAGTTGGTTGACACCGATCCTGTGGTGCGCATGTACATGAACCAGATGATCGATCAGGTGCCGAGCACCAAGCCGTACTGCAGGCGGCACCTGGAGAGCGTGAAGCAGCTGCTGCGCTTGATCAACGAGGTGCTGACGATGGCCCCGGAGTTCGGTGGTGCGATGGTGGCGACGCCACTCGGGGCGATCCTCGATTGGACGATGGGCACCCCGGCTGGGTTCGCGGCCTTCCGCGACCCGCGGATCAACGCGATGCTCAGGAGGATCCTGAACGCTTGGTGCGAGTTCCTGAGCAGCGCCGACTCGCTGTACGTGCTCAACGATTCCCCGTCCGGCTGGAAATGCCCCGAGGCCCGGAGCACTGTCGGCATCGAGCAGTACGAGCACGACCCGCAGGAGAGGCACTGGGGATTCGCCTCGTGGAACGACTTCTTCACCCGACGCTTCAAGGACGGCGCACGCCCCGTGGACTCGCCGGATGACGACAAGGTGATCGTCAGCGCATGCGAGTCGACGCCGTACGGGATCAGCAGCGACGTAAAGCGGCAGGATCGCTTCTGGATCAAAAGCCAGCCCTACTCGCTCCAGGACATGCTGGCGGGTGACGACTCCGTTGATCAGTTTGTCGGCGGGACGGTGTATCAGGCCTTTCTGAGCGCGACGAATTACCACCGCTGGCACAGCCCCGTGGCCGGCACGATCGTCCGGGCGTTTCTCCAGGGGGGGACCTACTATTCCGAGGCCGACTCGGAGGGCAAGGACGCCGTTGAGCCGATGAACTCGCAGTCCTACTTAGCGCATGTCGCGGCGCGGGCAATAATCCTGATCGAGGCTGATGACCCACTCATCGGGCTGATGGCCTTCGTGCCGGTCGGCATGTCGGAGGTTTCCTCGTGTGTGATTGACCCGAAGGTGGCTTCGGGCTATCACGTCGGGAAGGGCGAGGAACTTGGTTACTTCCAATACGGTGGGTCGACTCACTGCCTGGTGTTTCGCCCGGGCGCGATCGCCGAGTTCACCCTCGCGGCGATTCCCCAGCCGCACGACCCCAACGCGCCGCTCGTGCTCGTCCGTTCGAAGCTTGCCACCGCCAACACGGGAGTCTGAGGCGCGCCGGACAAGCAGCAGCGGGCCGCTCGGCGAGTGGCGTACACGCGGGGTGGTGCTAAGCGTTAGTAGCTGCTAACGCCTACCTGTCGCTCGCCCCCCGGGGCCCTGGTGCTCAAGGAAGAACCGGATCGTCTCAGCAGAAGAGTCAGGGCCGCGCGAGTCGGTGTAGGAGCCAACCGGACTGCCGCCGTACCAGGCGTGGCCGCCGCCGTGCACGATCAACGACTCGGCAACAGCGAGCCCATCGCGATCGCGATGTACGGTGCGCGTGTAGCGGCGCCCGCCGTCACCTCGCATCGTGATCGGCGCATCGTGACCTGCGATGTCCCCTGCCGCGCGCCGGGAGGCGATCAGCTTGTCTGCGTTGACCGGAGCGACAGTCGCGTCTCGGTCGCCGTGGATGACGATCAGCGGGACCGGGCTGGTTGGGGCAGGGGTACCCCCGGTTCGCATCGCTGCGAAGGCGGAGCCGACGTCGTGCGCGGCGCGGTAGGCGATACCGGAGTGCACGCCGACCGCGGCGTAGAGGTCTGGGTAGGTGGCCGCCATGACCGCGGCCATGGCGCCACCGGCCGACAGTCCGGCGACGTAGACGCGGGTTGGATCGACGACGAGATCCCGCATGACCGCGCGGGTGATGCCGGCGATGATCGCCGGCTCGCCAGCGCCCGCGTGCTGGTCGCTGTCGGAGAACCAGTTCCAATAGCGACCCTGGTTGGCCGCCTGCGACTGCTCTGGGTAGGCGACGAGGAAGGTGTGCTGGTCGGCGAGCTCGTTCATGCGAGTGCCGGCCGCGAAGTCAGCTGCGTCCTGCGTGCCGCCGTGGAGCATGATCACGAGTGGGACGGGTTCGCCGGCGTAGCTCGTCGGCACGTATAGGTCGTAGCTGCGTGTCCCGGCGGTGTCGGTGTGGGTGAGGTGGCGAATGTCGCCACTGGTTGCCGCGGCTGCGCTCGCCGCGTGCGCGCGCAACGGTTCTGGCTGCCCGCGCGAGCTCGTGTAGGCCGCCGGTAACCGAATACCGCCGTGATCGCTTCGGGGCCGTGTCGCACTCGCGTCACCCTGCGCTTCGGCGCCAGCTGTCCCCAGACTTCGTTGCAGAAGCCTGGTCGCCTCGCTTACGCGTCCAGCGCGCGTGAGCCGCAGTGCCTCGGCCATCGTGGAGTCCGCATCTGTTCTCACTGTCATCCTTTCCAAGGGGGTGGCGTCGGCGGCACCGAGAGCCCGTCGCTCGATCGGCGTACCGCCACCGCGCCCGGGGCCGCCCGGGGCGCGAGGTGGTCATGTGGTGCGAGACGCGAGCGCCGCCTTCACCGCGCGCGGGGCCCGAAAGGCACCCAGAACCTCGACTCTCGCGATCGTGGCGGCGGCGAGCTCGGGTGAAACGTCATCGGCGATGCTGGCCAACCCGAGAACGCGGAGCTCCACCGTGCGACCCGAATCCCGGAGCTGCTCGAGATCCTCACGGCTGCAGTGCTCAATGCCGAGGACCAGCTCGCGGCGGGCCACAGTCCTATCAACAGCGTCCGAGCGGCTCTCGAGCTGTCGACGAATGGCCGTACGTATGAAGTCCGTGCGGTTCGCAAAAAAACCCTCACTCACCAGCAGATCGATCTGACCCAAATCGACCAGCCCCACGTTGACCGTGATCTTCTCGCTCTTGTCGACGTCGGTCATCTGTGCTCACCGCGTCCATCCTACCATCTTCTCGCCATCCACGTACCATCCACCTGGATGGTCGTCAGATGATGCGTAGCGTGGGGGGGTCCGTCGCAGTCGATCGGGTGATCGCGGGGCCGTGGCCTGCGCAGAGGATCCTCGCGTCGAGTCGCGCGAGCCGGTGGAAGCTGTCGGCTGCCTGTTCGGAGTCGACGTTGAACACGCCCACGGTTGGCTCGCCGCCCACCGTCGCGATGGCGTTGGCGCCGATCAGGACCTGGTCATCGGGGAGGAAGACCGCGACGCTACCACGCGTGTGACCCGGTGCCGCGACGATTTGCGCCGGCCGCTCCCAGCCGAGTTGGTCGCCGTCCTCGACGAGTTCGTCCAGAGTCACGGGCGGCGCGGGGGCGACGCGTCCGAACCGTTCGAACAGGGGGATTTCCCACTCCCGCAGCCGCGGATCGGGACGAGTGGCTCTGCCTTCGATCACGTCCGGGTCGAGAGCCGGTCCGCGGACCGTCGCACCGGTGATCGCCTTCAGCGGCCGAGCCGGCGTGGTCATCGTGCCCGTGGGTGAGGAAGATCTCGGTGACGCGCACGTCCCCCGGGGGTCATCAGCCAGTCTCCTTCGCTGATCGTGTGTCGGATTGGGCAGGTCCGGGCCGCGAAGCGCTCATCGGTGACGCCTGCGGTAGTAGGCGACCGTAACCGCTGCCAGCAGCGGCCCCCACAGCAGCAGTGGTGCATAGGCGGCGACCGCGAGTGCGCCTCGCCAGTCGTGGAAGTTGAGGGGGGCGAGTGCTGAGCGCGGGGTGCCGTCAATCCGCTGCCCAAGCGCGAAGTGGACCGCCACCCACGTCCACAGCAGGGTTAGGAAGGCCGCGCCCAGCGCGCCCGCGACGACAGCGGGGCGCATCGGCACCCGGCGGCTGCCCAGGGCGGGGACCCAACCCGGGACCACCTCGCCCCATCTGGTGATGAGTCCGACGCCGGTGAAGGCCGCCAACTCGGAGACGATCGAAAGCAGGACGACATACAGCGCGAGTGGGACCCCCGGGAGCCCTGACGGGGCATGGGTGGGGCCGTCGGCGATCGGCACGTGGAACGTGTAGGCGGCAATCCGCCACAGGCTCGACGGCAGCAAGGTGAACGGAATCGCGTATGCGGCGAGCCGCGCCCAGCGGGGCACCCCGGGCGCGGCGGTGTGCGCCGTGCTCCAGGCGCTCCGGATGCCGCGAGATGACGGTATTGCGACCGCACTCATCGGACCTCATTCCGCGTTGCGCTCATGGCTGGGGGCGCAGGTGCGCGTGCACCGTGAGCACGGTGGGGGTTCTGGCCATCCCCAGCGGGCTCCAGGTCATGCCGAGCTGGCGCTGGTCGATGGTGGTGCTCGCGTCGATCTCGATCTGATCGTCGGCTTGGCGCACCCTGGGCCGGAGCTCGAGCACCACCCGGCCGCCGGCCGCGAGGAGCTCCCCCTGTACATGGAGCTGGCCGTCATCGGCGTCGCTGACCTGGCTCGAGACAAACTGCACGTCGGGGTGTCGGTCTGTGTTGAAGAAGTCGGCGCTTCGGAGGTGCTGGTCGCGCTGGCTGTTGCCGGTATTCACGCTGGCGGCGTCGATGGTCAGCGCCAGGCGACGGGAGCCGTTGTCATCGATCTCGAGCCAGCCGTCGATGCTGTCGAACTGGCCCTTCACTTTCACCAATCCCCAGAAATTCGGGACGCGGAACTCGGCGCTCGACTGGGCGGGGTCGATGACCCAGCGGGTTCTGGTAGTCATGGGATCTCGCTTTCAGTTCGTTGAATGGGTTCAGCCGATGCCACTCCGGGAGCGTCGCAGCCTCGACCTGCGGTGACGATGCGGCCTGCCGGTGTTTTCCGGTACGGATAACCCCGTGCATGGTGCGGGTAGCCGTACCATCTCCGCGCCGTTCGCTAGCCACAATCACTCGATGGCCCAAACCGTATTGATCGTCGACGACCATCCGAGCTTTCGCAGCAGCGCTCGTCGGGTTCTCGAGGATGCCGGCTATGACGTTATTGGTGAGGCCCCGGATGGCGCCTCAGCGCTTGCCGCGGCCTACGAACTGCGGCCCGCGATCGTCTTGCTTGACATCTACCTTCCCGACATCGACGGGTTCGAAGTCGCGTTGCGCCTGACCAGCGACGCCGATCCCCCCGCAGTGGTGCTCACATCCAGCCACGACGCCAGTGACTTCGGAGACATGATCACACCGTGCGGCGCGCGGGGTTTCCTCGCCAAGTCCGAGTTGTCCGGTCCCGCGCTCGCCGTAGTAGTGAAGTGAGCGTCATCGGCGATTCCGGCTGCCCGCTTCGACAGCCGGTCTCAGCGCACCCCCTGGTTGCTCAGTTCAAGCACATGGGCAGCGTTCTGTCTGGTGATGAAGACAGGGCCCGTGGAAATCAGCTTTCCTCGATCGGGCAGAACGCCATAGAGGTGATACTCGGTGAGCAGCACGATCGGGAGATACCCCTGCAGATAGGGCTGCTGGTCAACGGCAAATCTGATCTGGCCGGCGCGGACGGCGTCGAGCACCTGCGGGCCGATGCCGAACGTGGCGTATGTGATCTCATCCAGCAGATGGTCGCTGCGTAGGGCGTCCAGCGTCGGGCCCGCGATTACCGCTCCGCCGAGCGTCAGCAGTCCGTCGAAACGCCCGCCGCGTAGCGCGCCCGCGATCCGGTGCTCGGCCGCGGCGGTGTGCTGAAGGTTTACGTCAAGCATGCTGGTGCGGGCACCGGTCGTGGCGAGCGCGGCGGCAAAACCGCGGCAGCGCTGCTCGAGATCCAGATTGCCCGCCTCGTGGATCACGCACAGCGCATGGCGCACATGGCGGGCATTCATGCGTCGACCTGCCGCGTACCCGGCGGTGTATTCGTCTTCACCCACGTGCAACAGCGTCCCCACCTTCCGAAATGCGTCGCTGCCGGAGTTGATCGATACGACCGGAATTCCGGCGTGCTCCGCCGCGAGGATCGCCGGCGCGAGCGCGCGTGAGTTCGGCAGCGACACAACGAGACCCGCTGGTCTCGTCGCGGTGGCGTTGCGGATCATCTCGCGCATGCGTCCGATGTCGTACGTATCAGGCGCCTCGTAGGTGACGGACACGCCGAGTTGGGCCGCGGCCGCCTCGGCGCCGTTTTGGACGACCGCCCAGAAGGGATCCGACGCCTGCCCGTGCGTGATCACGAAGAAGCGGATTCGTTTGTGGGATACACCGAAGACGTTGACCCCGGCCGCGGCGCCCACGGGCGCATTGGCTGGGTCGGCCTTGATCGCCGGAAGTCCCGGCTGCTGAGGCAACGCGTTGACACCGGTCCCACCACAGGCCGCCGCAAGAGTTGCGATGACCGGGGCCACCGCAGCCAGCATGAGCCCGCGCAGCCGGCCGATCATGCCCGGGAGTCGGGGCTGGGAATCCTTGCCGTCACGCGGGTGCCGCGACCCAGCGGGCTGTCGACGATCAGCTCGCCGTCGAGCGCCGCGACTCGGTCACTGAGTCCGCGCAGGCCGCTGCCCCGCTCCGGGTCGGCGCCGCCCACGCCGTCATCGCTGACCTCGAGCATCAGCACGCCACCGTCGTCGCTGACGCTCAGGCAGGCGTGGGTTGCTTCGGCGTACTTGGCGACATTGGTCAATGCCTCGGCGGCGACGAAGTAGCCGGCCGTCTCGACTTCCTTAGCCAGCCTCTTGGCAAGCCGGAGATCAAGCTCCACCGGGACTGCAGATCGCCGAGCGAGTGCATCGAGGGCGGGGGCGAGCCCGCGATCGCTCAGCATGGGCGGGTGGATCCCGCGGGCCAACTCCCGCAACTCGGTCTGTGCCTCACCGAGCGTCGCAATGGCGCTGTCCAGCAGCGGGAGGATCGGCTCGTCCGACAGTCGGCCACGCAGGAGTTGGAGATCCAGAGACATCGACACGAGGCGCTGTTGTGCCCCATCGTGTAGATCGCGCTCGAGCCGGCGACGGGCCTCCACCGTGGCCTCGACGATCCGCCGCCGGGAGGCACGCAGGTCCTGCAGACGGGCGTTCAGGTCGGCCTTCAGCCGCTCGTTGTCGAGGGCCAGCACCGCTCCAGCCGCCGCCGCCTCCACGAACTCGGGACGGGCCTGCAGCTCCGCATCGTGAATGATCGCCGCGACCCGGCTGCCGCGGTGCTCGACCGCCGTCCAGGCCTTGGCGCTGCCCGATTCGGGGAGGGTGACCGGATGGCCTCGCTCGTCGACGAACAACTGCCGTTCCGGAAGCCAATACGCGATCGCTAGCGATCGATCGCCGAGGCGCTCGGCGAGCGCCTCCCGCACGGGCACCGCGGCGCCCGTGGGGCTCCACAGGCCACGGCGGCTGACTTGCGAGATCAATGCGGCCGTCGCCTCGAGGGTCCCCACGGACAGCGTCAGGGCGGGTATGGCGAGGAGCAGGAGCACGAGCCCGACGACGGGACCCAGCGGCCACGGCCCGAGGTATGCGCTGCTGCTCGCGGTGAGCCCTTGGAGCGAGCGTGTCGCCAGCTCCACGAACAGCGCCAACGGGATCGCGCAGACGATCGTGGCACCCAAGCTGATCGGAAGCTTTGCGGCCAGGAACGCGAGATGCCGCCGTGTCACCGTGGTGTGGGGCTCCAAGGACGGCGGAGCTGGGACCCGTGCGCACAGCAGCCGGTTCACCAGCGCTCGTTCCCACTCGAGCATGCGCCGAACCGCTGCCGGACCAGCGATTGCGGCGATTGGCAGTACCACCAGGTCGCCGATGCCGACCACCAGGCTGACCAGCAGGAACAGCAGCGTGCAGACCGCGTCGATGAGCCGGTGCCGAATCGCCAGCTCTCCGCTGGCACGGAGTTCGAGCGCGGTCATGATCCGGCGCTCAACCCGACCTTGCCCGTGTTCGAGAGTGCCTCGATCGCCCACGGCGCGCCGCCATCGTCGACCAGCCCGCTGACGCTGGTAGCACCCGCGTTAGAGGCGGCCTGGATCCTGTAGTTGCCGGGCGGAACGGTCGCGTGCACGTCTCCGCTATCGCTGCGCAGCGTCAGCCGCTCGGGCGAGCACGCGGTCGAGACGCTGATATCACCGCTGGCCGAGGCGGCGCCGAGCACGAAGCCGCAATAGCCTTCGGCGTTGATCGCGCCGGTGTCGGTGGCGATGTCCGCAGAGCCCTGATAGCCATCGAGTCGGATGTCTCCGTGTTCGGTGCGGACGCTGATGGGCACATCGTTGGGGACGTCGATGCGGTAGCTGGCGCCGCACGAGCCGACCACCATCTGCGGGCAGTCCGAGGAGATCCGAAGGATGCCCCCGCGGAGGGAGCGCCGCTCACGCGGGCCGTGGCCAAACGCGAAGCGGTTGGAGGTCGAAATCGACACCCCGGTCTGGCTGCCGCCGACGATCGAGACATCGCCAGATTGCACGCGTAGCTCAATGCCCGCCAGCGAAGCCGGCAGATGCGTGGAGACCATACGAGTGTCGGTACTCGCGAGCCACAGGACACCGAGCAGGACGCCAGCGCAGATCAGCGTCGTGGCCGAGCCCACCAACACAAGACGCCACGGGGTAATGCGTCGCACGCCGGCCATCGGCCAGCGATGCTCACGCGCACCTGGTACGAGCTCTGCGCTCACGGAATCCGCCTCCGGGAGACAGCCTACCGCGCAAGTGGGATCCAACTGCGATGCCGGGTCTCGGATTCATATTTGCGAGGATCACGACAACGTCGCTGTGTCAGGTCATCCCTCGCCGGACAGATTGCTCGAGTGTCAGAGCCATGACAATTTCGACGGTGTCTCGGCGGTATCGCGGCGGAGCGCTGACTGGCTCTGGCCGGGGGGTTACCATGCATCAGGACAGTGACGCTCCCCCTGGTTCCCGCTAAGCCGCGGAACGCCGACCGCACACGCGTCGTCGTCGCTGATGACTCGGTGCTGCTGCGCGAGGGAGTCGCGCGCCTACTCGAGGACGCCGGCTTCGACGTCGTCGGGCGCAGTGGCACGGCGTCGGATTTGCTGTTGAAGGTGCGCTCCTACTCGCCGGACGTCGCGCTCGTCGACATACGCATGCCCCCGACCCATACCGACGAGGGGCTTCAGGCGGCTAAGGAGATCCGGGCCAAGCATCCAGACACCGGAGTGCTCGTGCTCTCGAACTACGCGGAACCCGGCTACGCGATCGAGCTTCTCGAGGATTGCCCGGACGGCATCGGTTACCTGCTCAAGGACCGCATCAACGATCTGCCGGAGTTCACCGCAGCCGTGCGCCGGGTTGCGGCGGGGGGCTCGGCGCTCGATTCCTCGGTCGTCTCTCAGCTGGTCGGCCGCCGGCGCCGCGACGATCCGCTCGCCGAACTCACGCGGCGCGAGCGCCAAGTGCTCGAGTTGATGGCCGAGGGCCTCTCGAACATCGCGATCGCCGAACGCATCGTCGTCACCGAGCGCGCCGTGGAGAAGCATGTGACGAGCATCTTCCAGAAGCTCCATCTTGCCGCAGCCGGCGACACACATCGCCGTGTGCTCGCCGTCCTCACCTACCTGCGCACGTAGAGGGTTGTCCGCGAGTGCGGTTAGCCGCACCCGAGGACACCGGTCAGCCCCATTCTCGCGACGGTCCGCTGATGCGACGCTTCCGCGCGATGTCCATATCAGTCACATCCCCGTCCGCAATCCGCGAGCTTGATCACCGGACGAACGACGCCGTCGACGTCAAGTTGTTATGGGACTCGCGCACGAATCGCGTGTTCGTCGCCGTCGAGGACCGGCGAAGCGGCGAGTCGTTCGAGTTCACCGTGTCCGGGGCCGACGCGCTCGAGGCATTTCACCACCCATACGCCCACCGCGCTCGCGACCTGCTCTCAACCATCGGTACAGGCACAACATGAGCAACAGTTACGTCACATACCAATTACACCTTTCCCGAATCCGGGAGATGCACCACGAGGCCGACGCGATGCGGCTGGCGAACGAGGTGGCACATCGTGACCGGACACGAGCGCGAGCGTCGCTTGTGCGGTCGCTCCAGGTCCGGATACGACACGTGACCCGCCCAGCAACAGGAGACCACGCATGAATGCGCATGCGACCCGCAAAGTCGAAACCCCCGCGGAGCCGGACCGGCGGCGTTGGCTCGGCCTGGCGGTGATCGTCGCCGCTCAGTTCATGGTCGTGCTCGATGTCGCGATCGTGAACGTTGCCCTGCCCACGATCAAGACCGACCTCCACTTCAGCCAGACGAGCCTGCAGTGGGTCATTACCGCCTATTCGATTCTCTTCGGCGGCATGCTGCTGCTCGGCGGCCGCATGGCAGACCTGCTCGGTCGCCGCCGCCTGTTCGTCGCGGGGCTGGCCCTGTTCACGGCCAGCTCGCTGCTCGACGGACTCGCCTGGTCGGAGGGCTCGCTGATCGCCTTCCGCTCAGCGCAGGGGCTCGGCGCTGCGCTGCTCTCGCCGGCCGCGCTCTCGATCCTGACGACGACGTTCGAGGAGGGCCGGGAGCGGAACCTGGCCCTCGGCATATGGGGCGCGGTCTCCGGTAGCGGCGGCGCGGCCGGCGTCCTGCTCGGCGGCGCGCTGACGAGCTCGCTCAACTGGTCGTGGATCTTCTTCATCAACGTCCCGGTCGGCCTGCTCGTGCTGGCGCTCGCCCCCCGTCTGCTGGACGAGAGCCGCGCGGCGGTCGACCACCGCCACTTCGACGTCCCGGGCGCGGCCTCGATCACTGGCGGGCTGATGCTGCTCGTATACGCGATGACGCGGGCCACGCAGCATGGTTGGGGCTCGGCGGAGACGATCGCATTGCTTGCCGCCGCCAGCGCGCTGATCCTTGCGTTCGTCGGCATCCAGCTCCGGTCGAGCGCCCCGCTCCTGCCCATGCGGCTGTTCCGGCTACGCACGCTCTCCGGCTCGAACCTCGCCGGGCTGCTGCTGGGCGGGGCCCTGTATGCGCAGTTCTTCTTGCTCACGCTGTACATGCAGCAGGTGCTCCACTACTCGGCACTGCAGACCGGGGTGGCATACATCTCGCTGACGCTTTCCATCATCGTCTTTTCGAACGTCTCACAGGCGCTCGCGTTTCGCCTGGGAATCCGGCGGCTCCTTCCGGCCGGGCTGCTGCTCGCCACCGCCGGGTTGGTGCTCTATGCGCGCCTACCGGTGCACGGACACTACTTCTGGGACTTGTTCCCGCCGTTCGTCCTGAGCGGGGTCGGAATGGCCTTCGCGTTCATCCCGATGACGATTGGCGCCCTCGCCGGCGTGAAGCCGGCCGAAGCCGGCATCGCCTCCGGGCTGATCAACACCAGCCAGCAGATCGGAGGCGCGATCGGCGTCGCCGCGGCCACGACGATTGCCGCCACGTACACCAGCCGCTACCTCGCGTCGCATCCCGGAGCCGGGACGACGGGCGCGGGCGCCCTCACCCATGGCTTCGCGATCGCCTTCTACGTGCTCGCGGGGCTCGCCGCACTGGCTGCGCTCCTCGCGGCCCTCCTCGTCGAATCCAAATCGGCACTCCCCGAGGAGGTCAACCTGGAGCCCGCTCTGAACATGGCCGCCTGACCGCCCAGGGATCTAGCATCGTGGGTGTGTTCGAGGCTGGCGCGATCATCCTGGCCGGCGGCAGGTCCTCCCGGATGGGCTCGCCCAAGGCAGAACTCGATTGGCACGGCTCGACGCTGCTTCGCCGGGTGACCGGCCTGGCGCAGCGGACCGTTGACGGCCCGGTGGTGGTGGTCCGGGCGCCCGGTCAGGAGCTGCCCGAGATCCACCCGTCGATCGAGGTGGTCTCGGACCAGCGCGAGGGCCGGGGACCGCTGCAGGGGCTCGCGGCCGGACTCACCGCCATCGGTGACCGGGCCGAGGCCGCCTACGTCTCCTCGACCGATGTGCCGCTGTTGCATCCGGCGTTCGTGCGGCGCGTCGTCGGCGCGCTCGACGACCAGGTCGACGTCGTGCTGCCAGAGGTCGGCGGCTACCGGCAGCCGTTGTCAGCCGCGTACCGGATCCGCCTGCTGTCGACCGTCGAGGAGCTGATCGCCGCCGACCGGATGCGTCCGGCGTTCCTGTTCGAGCGGTCCCGGGTGCTCCACCTGGGCGAAGCCGACCTTCTCCGAGACGGTTCGCTTGCGCGGCTCGACCCCGCGCTCGCGTCGGTCAGCAACCTCAACGAGCCCGCGGATTACGAGCGGGCGCATGCCCTGCCGGCGCCGGAGATCGTCGTCGAGCGGTTCGGGCCGCTGGCCAAACCCCCGGGGGAGCGCCGGCAGACCGTTCGCGCGTGGTCGCTGGGCGCCGCGGCGGCGGACGTCGGCCTCGCGCTCGACGAGCACATCGTGGCCGCGCTCAACGGCGACAAGATCACGCGCGACCCGGATCTGCCGCTGGTGGCGGGCGACACGGTCGCGTTCATGGTCGCGGACGCGGGGGGCTAGACGGCTAGCATCGTGGGCATGCCACCCGGCGGATATTTCGGGAAGGCGCTGCTCGTGGACCTGAGCACGGGGTCGGGCAGGTCGGAGCCGATCGAGGAGCTGGTGTTGCGCTCGTACATCGGCGGGGCCGGCTTGGGCACGTGGCTCATGCACTCCTACTGCCCCGCGGGCATCGATCCGCTCGACCCGGCGGCGCCGCTGATGTTCGTGTTCTCGCCGCTGGTCGGGACCCCGCTCACGACCAGTGCGAAGTTCGCGGTCGTGGCCAAGTCGCCGCTGACCGGCCGGCTCACCGACGCGCTCGCCTCCAGCCACTTCGCGATCGCCGGCAAGCTCACCGGCCACGACGCGATCGTGCTCCGCGGCACGTGCGAGGAGCCGTCAGTCGTCGTCATCGATCGAGACGAGATCCGACTTGAGCCCGCTCACGATCTATGGGGGCTGCCGGCGGCTGAGGCGGAGGCCCGATTGCGGGACCGTCACGGTCCGGCCTGGCGGGTTGCGGCGATCGGCCCGGCCGGGGAGCGCGGCGTACGCTACGCGACGATCTCGCACGACGGACGCCACGCCGGCCGCGGAGGGCTCGGCGCCGTGATGGGATCCAAGTGGTGCAAGGCGATCCTCGTACGCGCCGGCATGAAGGTGGGGTCGGCCGATCCCCCCGGGGTGCTCGCGGCCGCAAAACAGCTGCGAGAGCGGTCTTTCGGCGCCGCCACCGCGAAGTACCGCGAGCTCGGGACGATGGCGAACCTGCTCGCGTTCAACGCGATCTCGACGCTGCCGACGCGTAACTTCTCCGCCGCCCGGTTCGAGGGGGCGCCGGCGCTCGGGGCCGAGGAGATCGCGGAGCTCCGTCAGGTCGCCCGCAACTCGTGCGCCTCCTGCTCGATCGGCTGCGAGCACATCTACCGCGGGCCCGGCGGCAAGCAGGCCAGGATGGAGTACGAGAACGTGTTCGCGCTCGGACCGCTGTGCGGGGTGAGCGATGCCGATGCCGTGATCGCGGCCAGCTCGCGCTGCGACGAGCTCGGCCTGGACACGATCTCGGCCGGCGGGACGATCGCGTGGGCGATGGAGTGCGCGGAGAAGGGCCTGATCGACGCCCCCTGGCTGCGGTTCGGCGATCCCCACGCGCTGCTGCGCGCGATCGAGGAGGTCGGGGCGCGTGAGGGGCTTGGGGAGCTGCTGGCGCTCGGCTCGCGTGCCGCCTCGCGCGAGGTCGGCCTCGGCTCGGAGGCCTTTGCCGCGCATGTCAAGGGCCTCGAGCTCCCCGGGTACGAGCCCCGGACGCTTCAGGCGATGGCGCTCGGGCTGGCGGTCAACGCCCGTGGAGCCGACCACAACCGCTCGGGTGCCTACGAGGCCGATCTGTCGGGTGTCCACGATCGGCTTGCCGGCGGAGAGGCTCACGTCGCCGGCGCGATCGAGACCGAGGACCGTGCCGCGGCGATGGACTCGCTGATCCTCTGCAAGTTTCTGCGCGGCGTGTTCGAGGACCCGTTCCCGGAGTGGGCGAAGCTGCTCGAGCTGGTCACAGGCTGGGACATCGACGCGGCCGAGCTCGCCACCACCGCGCGCCGGATCGTGCTGGCCAAGCGCCTGTTCAACCTGCGCGAGGGTTGGACGCGCGAGGAGGACTGGCTCCCCGATCGCTTCCTGTCCGAATCGCTCGAGCTCGATTCGGGCCGGACCGCGACGTTGACCGCGAGCCGGCTCGAGGCGATGATCAGTTCGTACTACTGCGAGCGCGGGCTCGACGAGACGGGGGTGCCCGGTCCCGGGACGGTCAGCGAACTGTCATTGCACGGACTGATGGGCTCCGAACCAATCGGTGCAAAAGTGGGATAGTGGAGGTCTCAAGTGGCGACGACGACGATACCCCCGGCGATCACCAAGAACGTGTCGTTGACGATCGACGGCCAAGAGGTGACGGTCCCCGACGGCACGACGATCCTCGACGCGGCCAAGCAACTCGGCATCGACATCCCCGTCCTCTGCCACGACGATCGCTACGACCCGGTCGGCGTGTGCCGCATGTGCGTCGTCGACGTCGGCGCCCGCGTCTTTGCCGCGGCGTGCGTGCGGCCGTGCGAGGAGGGCATGGAGGTCACGACCGCGAACGATCGGATCGACGCCCAGCGCGCGATGCTGACCGAGCTGCTGCTCTCCGATCAGCCCGATCCCGAGCACGACCCCAAGGAGACGACCACCGCCGATAACGAGCTGCTGGTGCTCGTAAGGCAGTACGGGGTCGAGCAGGACAACGGGATCCCACGGGCCGAGGGGCGCGGCCTGGACGACTCGAATCCCGTCATCTCGGTCAACCACGACGCCTGCATTCTGTGCGACCGCTGCGTCCGTGCCTGCGACGACATCCAGGGCAACGACGTCATCGGCCGCAGTGGCAAGGGCTACACGACCCGGATCGCGTTCGACCTGGGTGACCCCATGGGCGAGTCATCGTGTGTGACCTGTGGCGAGTGCGTGGCGGCATGCCCGACCGGCGCGCTGACCAACAAGCCGATCCGCGACGTGCCGATCCAGCCGCGCGAGAAGCTGCGGCAGGTCGACACGGTGTGTCCGTACTGCGGCGTGGGTTGCGCGCTCACATACAACGTCGACGACGAGCGCAAGGCGATCTCATTCGCCGAGGGTCGCGCCCAGCCCGGGTCCAAGGGCCGCCTGTGCGTGAAGGGCCGCTATGGCTGGGACTACGCGGCATCCCCGCAGCGGCTCACGAAACCGCTGATCCGGCGCGAGGATGCCTACCCGAAGGGGCCCTTGTCGACGGACGTCCGCGGCGACGAGCCCGGCGGACGCTCACAGCGCCGCCGTAAGCCTGGCGGCCTGGTCGACTACGACCAGGTGATGCCGTCGTTCCGCGAGGCCAGCTGGGACGAGGCGCTCGACCTCGTCGCGCGGCGCCTGACGGAGATCTACGCGGACGGTGGACCCGGGGCGATCGCCGGGTTCGGGTCGGCCAAGTGCTCCAACGAGGAGGCCTACCTCTTCCAGAAGCTCATCCGCACCGGCTTCCATACCAACAACGTCGACCACTGCACGCGCCTGTGCCACGCATCGAGCGTCGCCGCGCTGTTCGAGGGGATCGGCTCGGGGGCGGTGTCGACGACGTACGGCGACGTCATCAACGCCGACGTGATCATCATCACGGGGTCGAACGCGACCGCGAACCACCCCGTCGCGTCGTCGTTCTTCAAGCAGGCGCGCCGCCGCGGCACGACGATCATCTACGTCGACCCGCGCGGCGACAAGGTCGCCGACCACGCCGACATCTTCTGCCAGCTGAAGCCCGGCACCGACGTCGCGTTCTACAACTCGGTGATGCACGAGATCATCCGGCTGGGCCTCGTCGACGAGGAATTCATCCGCGATCGGACCTCGAACTACGAGGCGCTGGCCGAGACCGTCAAGGACTACCCGCCCGAGCGCGGCGAGCAGATCACCGGCGTGAGCGCCGAGCAGATCCGCCGGGTCGCGCGGACGTGGGGCGAGGCGGCGGCCGGAATCATCTACTGGGGGATGGGCATCTCGCAGCACACGACGGGCACCGACAATGCGCGCTGCCTGATCGCGATGTGCGCGATCACCGGCAACGTCGGCCGCCAGGGCAGCGGCCTGCACCCGCTGCGCGGCCAGAACAACGTCCAGGGCGCCTCGGACTGCGGGCTGATCCCGATGTTCTACCCCGACTACAAGGGCGTCGCCGACGAGGCCACGCGAGGGCGTTTCCAGAAGGCATGGGGCGAGACCGAGCTCGATCCCGTCAAAGGCCTGACCGTGACCGAGATCATCGGGTCCGCCCTCAAGGGTGGGGTGCGCGGGATGTACATGATGGGCGAGAACCCGTTCCTGTCAGACCCCAACATCAACAAGGTCCGCAAGGCGCTGTCCGCGCTCGAGTTCCTGTGCGTCCAGGACATCTTCCTGACCGAGACGTCGGAGTTCGCCGACGTGATCCTGCCCGCCTCGTCCTACATGGAGAAGGACGGGACGTACACGAACACCGATCGGCGTGTGCAGCTCGGGCGCAAGGTCCTGGATCCGCCCGGTGACGCGCGCGTGGACTACGAGGTCGTGCAGGACATCGCGCGCCGGGTCGGCCTGGACTGGAACTACTCCTCGCCTCGGGAGGTCTTCGAGGAGATGGTGTCGGTGATGCCGAGCTACGCCAACCTCAGCTACGACAACCTCGGGCTGACCGGCAAGCTCTATCCCAACCCCGACCCCGAGAACTCCGACGGGACCGTCGTGATGTTCACCGAGAGGTTCAACACCGATGACGGGCTCGCCCATCTCGTGCCGGCCGAGTGGCTCCCCGCCAGGGAGCTGCCCAGCGACGAGTACCCGTTCGTCCTGAACACCGGGCGGCTGCTCGAGCACTGGCACACCGGCTCGATGACGCGCCGTTCGTTCGCGCTCGACACGATCCAGCCGCGCGCCGAGGTCTACATGCACCCGGCCGACGCGGCCGGGTGCGGGCTGACCGACGGGGCGATGGCACGGGTGAGCTCGCGCCGCGGGGTAATCGAGCTCGAGGTCAAGGTGTCGCACAAGGAGGCGCGGGGCAACTGCTTCATCCCGTTCCACTTCCGCGAGGCGGCGGCGAACCTGCTGACGATCGACGAGATCGACCCGATCGGGAAGATCCCCGAGTTCAAGTTCTGCGCCGTGCGCATCGAACCCGCCGGGGACGGGAACGGCGCCGCGGGAGCCGACTGATGGCGGTCACCAACGGCCGCGTCCCTGGGCGGGAGGCGCGCGCCGGCAAGTTCCCCGGTCCGAGCCTGATCCCGTCGCTGAACGCGATCCAGCGCGAGCACGGTTGGCTGCCCCGCGAGGAGCTGACCCGGCTCTCGCGCGAGACGCGCCGGCCGCTGTACGAGATCGAGGGCCTGGTCTCGTTCTATCCGCACTTCCGCACGGCGGCGCCGCCCAAGGTCGAGGTCACTGTCTGCCGCGACCTGTCGTGCTGGCTACACGGCGCCGACGAGCAGATCGCTCAGGTCCACGAGCGCTACGGCGACGGCGTCGAGATCGAGGTCCGCGAAGTCTCGTGCATCGGGCGCTGTGACATAGCGCCCGCCGCGACCGTCGACGAGCGGCCGGTCCGGGCAGCTGACGTTCCCGAGGCTGTGCAGCAGGCCCTCGACGGAGATGAGCCGCCCGCGCGCGCGAAGACGCCGCCGCGAACGTGGCCCAACGACCCGTATGGCGGCGGGGAGCCGGGTGAGCGTTACGCCACCGTGAAGGCCATGCTCGCCGGGGAGCTCGACCCCGAGGACGTGATCCAGACGATCAAGGATTCGGGACTCAAGGGCATGGGCGGCGCCGGATTCCCGACCGGGGCGAAATGGGAGATCGTCGCGGCGCAGGGCGCCGATCCGAAGTACGTGATCTGCAATGCGGACGAGTCCGAGCCGGGGACCTTCAAGGATCGCCAGATCCTCGCCGAGCAGCCGCATCTCGTGATCGAGGGAATGCTGGCCGGGATGATCGTGGTCGGGGCCGAGCAGGGCTGGGTGTTCATCCGCCACGAGTACGGCCTCGAGGAGGCGGAGGTCCGTGCCGAGCTCGATGCGGCGCGCGCTGCCGGGCTGCTCGGCAACGATGTGCTCGGGTCCGGACGCACGCTCAACATCGACGTCTTCACCTCCCCCGGTGGCTACATCCTCGGCGAGGAATCGGCGCTGATCGAATGCATGGAGGGCCACCGAGGCGAGCCCCGTAACAAGCCCCCATTCCCGGGCACGAACGGCCTGTGGGGAAAGCCGACGCTGATGAACTCGGTCGAGACGCTCGCGGCGATTCCGATCATCCTCCAGCGCGGCGCGGAGTGGTGGAAGGACCAGGGCAAGGGCGGCGGTGTCGGGCTCAAGTTCTTCGCGATCTCCGGCGACATCGCCAAGCCCGACGTGTACTGCGTGCCGATGGGGACCACCGCCCGCGAGCTGATCGAGCTCGCCGGCGGGGTGGCGGATGGCGCCGAGCTCGGAGCGTTCCAGCCCGGCGGCGCGTCGTCGAACTTCCTCGCCCCGGACCAGCTCGACGTGCCGCTCGACTTCAAGCCGCTGGCCGAGGCCGGATCGATGCTCGGCTCCGGCGCGGTCGTGGTCATGAGCGCCGAGCGCAACCTGCTCGCCTCCGCCACCAACGTGCTCCGGTTCTTCCGCAACGAATCGTGCGGCAAGTGCGTTCCGTGCCGCGTCGGCTCGAACAAGGCCCACCGGATCCTGACCGAAGCCCTCGAGCGCGGTGTCGACGCCGACGGGATCGATGAGCGCATCGATCGGCTCGAGGAAACGTTGCGGCTGACCTCGATCTGCGGGCTCGGACAGGTGGCGCTCGGGCCGGTGATGAGCGTGCTGCGGCTGCAGCGGACGCCCACCTCCTCCGGCTGACTCGCCTCATGGCGGCGACCGGGCGGGAATTCTTCACGGTCAGGACCGTGTCCGAGGCGTTGACGGGCTTCCGCCCTGGGCGCGTCACGGCGTCCGAGGCCGTGCCGCTGGCGCTCGCATGCGGGCGCGTGCCTGCTGCCGAGGTCCGCGCGCCGAGGGCGCTCCCCGGCTTCGACCGCTCGAGCGTCGACGGCTACGCCGTCTGCGCGACGGACACGTTCGGCGCATCCGAATCGATCCCGGGATACCTGCGAGTGGTCGGGGCGGTCCGGATGGGAGCCGTCGCTGGGGTTCAGGGCGGTCCGGGGACCGCGGTCGCGATCCCCACGGGCGGAATGCTGCCGGCCGGCGCCGACGCGGTCGTAATGATCGAGCACACTGCCGAGGCGACCGCGGACACGGTCGAGGTCGTTCGCCCGGTCGCGCCCGGCGAGAACGTCGTCCGGTTCGACGAGGACGTCGCGGCCGGAGCCGCGGTCGCACCTCGGGGGCGTCCGCTTCGGCCGCAGGACGTGGCGCTGCTCGCTGCGGCCGGGGTCATCGAGTTGGAGGTGCATGCCGCGCCACGTGTGACGATCCTCGCCACCGGCGACGAAGTCGTGCCACCGGAATCGCCGGCGCTCTCCCCTGGGCAGGTGAGAGACGCTTTGAGCGTGTCGGTCGGCGCACTCGTGCGCGAGGCGGGCGGCGAGCCGTCGCCGCCGCTGATCGTCCCGGACGAGGACGGCGCGCTGAGGGGAGCGTTGACCGGGGCGATCGGTGTCAGCGACGTGGTGGTGATCTGCGCCGGCTCATCGGTCGGGATGCGCGATCAGACCGCCGGCGCCGTGGCCGCGCTGCCGGACGCCGAGACGTGGTGCCACGGGCTCGCGATCAAGCCGGGCAAGCCGACGCTCCTCGCTCACAGCGCCGGGGTCCCGATCATCGGCTTGCCCGGCAACCCGCGTTCGGCGCTCGTAGTCTTCCGGCTGATAGGGATGCCGCTGGTCCGCCGGGCGGGTGGCTGGACGGCTCAGCCGCTCGTCGGCACTGTCCGCGCGACGCTGGGGCGCGACCTCCCGAGCGCCGCCGGCAGGCTCGACGTTGTCCAGGTCCGGCTGAGCGACGGCCGCCTCGCGGAGCCGATCTTCGGATCCTCAGCGCTTCTCTCGGTTCTCACCGCTGCCGACGGCTACGTGATCGTGCCTGAGGATGCCAATGGCCTGTCGGCCGGCGAGCCCGTCGAGGTGTTCCCATATGGCTAGCCGGACCACCCCGTTCCTGCGCGACGTCCCGCTGGCGAGCGCGCAGTCCGCCTGGCGCGGGTGCCGCGCTGCCGGAGGGTGCCCGGTGCGGCTCGAGGCCGTCGAGCTGTCGCTCGACCGGGCCGTCGGGCGCGTGACCGCTGAGCCGATCTGGGCGGTTCGCTCATCTCCCCCGTTCGACTCGGCCGCGATGGACGGGATCGCGGTCGTTGCCGCTCGGACGGTCGGGGCCAATGAGAGCAACCCGCTGCTGCTCGAGCCCGGCGAGTTCGTAGTGCTCGATACCGGCGATCCGATGCCCGACGGGTTCGACGCGGTCGTGATGCGCGAGCACGTTCACTATGTCGACGGTCGCGCCGAGCTGCGCGCCGCGGTCGCGCCGTATCAGCACATGCGCTCGATCGGTGAGGACATCAGCGCCACCGAGCTGCTGCTGCCGGCCGGCCACAGGCTGCGGCCCGTCGACGTTGCGGCGGCGGCCGCCGCGGGCGCTACGGAGGTCCGCGTGCACCGCCAGCCGGTGGTGGCGATCCTCCCGACCGGCGATGAGATGCGCCCGATCGGCACCACGCTCGAACCCGGCGAGCTACTCGAGACAAACTCGCTGATGCTCGCCGGCCAGGCCCGCGAGGTCGGCTGCCAGGTCGTGGTGCTGCCGATCGAGCCCGACGACGAGATGCGGATCGCCGACGCCATCCGCCGGGCGGTGAGGAGCTGCGATCTGCTGATCGTGATCGCTGGCTCGAGCGCCGGACGCGACGATTACACAGCCGCGCTGGTCGATCGGCTCGGCGAGCTCGCGGTCCACGGCGTGGCCGTCCGGCCCGGCCATCCGGTCGTGCTCGGCGCGATCGACGCGACGCCCGTCCTCGGCGCACCCGGGTACCCGGTGTCGGCGTCGCTGACGTTCGACATCTTCGCGGCGCCGCTGCTCGCCGAGCTCGAGGGGGCCGCGCCGACGCCCCGCCCCACCGTCCCAGCACGGCTCGCCCGCAAGCTCGCCTCGATGATCGGGATGGACGACTGGGTCCGGGTGCGGCTCGGGCGTGTCGGTGGCGCGCTCGTCGCATCGCCGCTGCCGCGGGGCGCCGGCGTGCTCACCTCGCTGGTCCGCGCTGACGGGCTGCTCGTCGTTCCCTCGGGGGTCGAGGGCCACCACGCCGGCGAGGAGGTCGGGATCGAGCTGCTGCGCAGCCTCACCCAGATCGAGCGGACGATCGTCGCGATCGGCTCGCACGACATGATTCTCGACCTCGCCTCATCCCAGTTGCGCGCCCGCGACCCGAACGTGACGCTCGCCTCGGGCAACGTCGGATCGATGGGCGGGCTGATCGCGCTGCGTGACGGGCTCTGCCACCTGGCCGGATCGCACCTGCTCGATCCGGAGACCGGGGCGTACACGCTGCCCTACGTCGACCAGATACTGGCCGGGCGTGAGGTGGCGGTGGTGCGGTTGGTGCACCGCGAGCAGGGCCTCCTCGTCGCCCCCGGAAACCCTCTCGGTCTGTCCTGCGTAGCGGATCTGGCGCGCCCCGGCCTGCGCTACGTCAACCGCCAGCGCGGCGCTGGGACGCGCGTGCTCCTCGACTACGAGCTCGCGCGCGCGGGCATCGACCCTCAGGCAATTGGAGGCTACTGGCGCGAGGAGCCGACCCACCTGGCCGTGGCGGCAGCGATCGCGTCGGGCCGCGCCGACTGCGGGATGGGCGTGCTCGCCGCCGCACGCGCGTTCGGTCTCGACTTCGTGCCGGTCACCAGCGAGCCCTACGACCTCGTCCTGGAGGTCGAGTCACTGGATCACCCCGTGCTCGCCCCGTTCTGGGAGCTGCTTTCGGCCGCGGAGTTCAGGTCGGCCGTGGAGGATCTCGGAGGCTACGACACCGCCGAGATGGGCGTCCGGATCAGGTAGCGGGCGAGCGGATCGCGCCAGCCTCCTCAGCCGCCCCCCATGGCGGTCGTGAGAATGACCTCGGCGGCGTCGACGGGCAGCCGGTCGCCGGTGAGCGGCTCGAAAGTGGCGCCGTCGTCGCTCCGCACCGCCACGTAACGCCGGTCGAGCCAGCGCCGGTATTCCCGTTCGGCGGTCTCGACCGACGCCAGGTCGGTTCGATCCCATTCCGCGAGCAGTTCGTCGCCATCGACCATGCGGCGCAGGAGTTTTCCCACCCCCACATCGTACGGATCCGACCGAAGGCGCCTCTGCTGACGAACCCGTCCCCCGTTGCGGTCATGGCTACGCACGCCGAGCCCGACGCGGGTACTCTCCCGGCCCTAACTGGAGCGGATCGCAGGGATCGGCTTCGACCACCGAAAGGGATACGTGGCCGTGATCGATCAAGCCGCCGTTAGGGCCGGGAGCCTCGCGTCTGAAGAGGAGAGCGCCCGGGGATGCGACGGACCGCCGACACACGCGCTCTGGCGCGATTCGTTATCCGCCTACGCCAGGCCACGCCCGCTCCGGAGCGTCCTGGACCTCGTCACATCGGTGCTCGCGTACCTCGCGATGAGCGTCGGGGCGTACTTCGCGCTCGCTGTCTCGCCAATGGTGACGCTTGCGCTGGCACCTGTCAGCGCCGTCTTCCTGCTGCGCACATACATCGTCTTCCATGACTGCTCGCACGGGTCGTTTTTCGCGTCCAGACGCGCCAACGCGTGGCTCGGCACCTTCTGTGGGCTGCTGGTCCTCTCGCCGTTCGTTCGCTGGCGCCACGACCACGCCGTTCATCACGCGACCTCGGGCGATCTGGGCAAACGAGGCGTCGGCGACCTCCCGACCCTCACCGTCGCCGAATACAAGCAGCGTTCGCGGCGCGGTCGACTTGCCTACCGGATGATCCGCAACCCGATGGTGATGTTCGGCTTCGGCCCGGTGTTCGCGATGATCATCGGTCCTCGGATCGTTGCGCGGAACGCTCCGCCGAGAATGCGCAACAGCGTGCTACGGACCGATCTCGCTCTGGCCGCGATCGGTGGAGCCCTGTTCTGGGCGATTGGGATCCGCGACTTCCTGCTCGTATGGGCGCCGGCCTCGCTGCTCGCAGGCGCCGTCGGGATCTGGCTCTTCTACGTCCAGCACCAGTTCGAGGATGCGTACTGGCAGCGTTCAGAGGAGTGGAGCTACGCCGACGCGGCGTTGCGCGGCAGTTCGTTTCTCAAGCTCCCGAAACCGCTGCAGTTCGTGACCGGGAACATCGGCTACCACCACATCCATCACCTCAGCGTGCGGATTCCGAACTACAACCTCCAACGCGCCCACGAGGAGAATCCTGTCTTCCACAGCGTCCCGACACTGTCGCTCTGGGATGGATTGCGGGCCGTCAGGCTGAAGCTCTGGGACGAACAGCGCGGGCGCCTCGTGACGTTCGCGCAGGCTCGCGCCTGCAACGCCTGACTCTCTGCGCCCGGACCCGGCCGACTCTCTGCCCCCGGCGCCCGGACCTGCGGGTCAGACCGCGCTGTAAGGGCGGTCGGGGTCCCGAGGGACCGAGTGATCGTCAGCGCCGGTCAGCTCTTCGTCCGACTGCTCCTGCGGATGGCTGGCCGCGTACTTCCTAGCGTCCTTCTTGGCCTGCTTGTCGACGCGGCGCTCGCGAAGCTTTCGTTCACGGTTGAGCTTCGCCATCGTGGTCTTCTTCTTCCCGCTTGACGCCATGCATGTCCTCCTGCTCTCGAGGGATCTGGAGCGCGTCGACGGCACGCGCAAGTTGAATGGGACCTAGGCGAGGCCGGGCCTCTCGCTTCACAACCGCGCCGCGGCCACGCACGCGTCCTACGCGATGCAGGCGGTCGCGCGTCTTGGGTGCGGCCCGAACGAGCGAAGGTCCACGTGAACCCCCGCTCGTTGGCCGTATTCTGTGGCCCTTTAAAGCGGCTGGACGTTCGCGGCGGCCGGGCCCTTGGGGCCCTGCTCAGAGTCGTAGCTCACCTTCGCCCCCTCAGCCAACGACTTGAAGCCGTTGCCCTGGATCGCGCTGTGATGCACGAACAGATCCTTGCCGGAATCATCAGGGGTGATGAAGCCGTAACCCTTGTCGTCGTTGAACCACTTCACCGTACCTGTTGCCATCTTGTTCCTCCGTAGGTATGTGCGCTGCGAAACGCGGAGGGTGCTAGACGCAACAACTGCGGAAACGCTCGGCACTACTTCGTCGAGCAAGACGCTCGACCTAACAGCAGTTTAGCGGTTGGCCACGGGCGTTGGGATTTAGTGCCCCGAAGAGGCACGACGACCTCGGGGGCTGGTAGCCCCGGGTGGCGAGTAGTGATGGCTAAGATCGCCGCGTGGAAGCGCCATCGGCAGCCCGACGCGTCGTCAAGCAAGCGCTTGCTCGGCTGGGGTACTCGCTCGTACCGAACGCTCGCTACGCAGTCGTACCGAGGGACTTCAACAGCCCGCTGCCCGAGGTTGAGCGTTTCGACCGTGCGTTCTGGGAGACCCCGCGCTGCATGGATGGGGTGGACCTGGCGATCGATGACGCGATCGAACTGCTGACCGGGCACTTGGCGCCCTATATCCGCGAGTTCGAGCGCCCGGCTGACCGTCCCGGCTACACCTTTGCGTCGGGGCTGTACTCGATCGTGGACGCCGAGGTCCTCTATGCCGTGGTGCGCTGGCTGAAGCCGCGGAGGCTCGTCGAGCTCGGTTCGGGTGCGTCGAGCCACTTCATTCAGATGGCAGCGCGGCGCAACGCCCGCGACGGATCGACGCTGGAGCACCGGATCTTCGATCCGTACCCGTTCACCGCGTCAGCACTGGGACGAGTAGAGGGACCGATCGTGAGCAATGTCGGAGCCGAGCAGCTGGACCCCGCGCTGGTTGCCGACCTGCTCGCTGGCGGTGACATCCTTTTCGTCGACACTACCCACACGGTGAAGACCGGGGGAGACGTCGACCACATCTTCTCGGCGATCATCCCCAGGCTGGCACCAGGAGTCTGGGTTCACGTCCACGATGTGTTCCTTCCCTACGAGTACCCGCGCGTGTGGGTGGTCGACGACCGGCGCCTGTGGGCCGAGCAGTACCTACTGCACTCGTTCCTGGCATTCAATCGCGCGTTCCGCGTCCGTCTCCCCGCCATGGCCGTCTCCCGCACGGTGCCCGAGGCAGTGGCCGAGCTCGTCCCCGGGTTCTCGCTCGGAGCTCGGCCGGGAGCCTTCTGGATGGAGCGTGTCGAGAGTCCGTAGCGCCGGACTTAGACGCGACCGGCGTTGACTTCCGAATCAGGGCGTCAGCACGACCTTACCCGGAATGTGCTGAGTCGACTTCGCCATGAACGCCTCGCGTGCGTCCCGGAGCGGGTACACCGCGCCGACCTGGGGCCGCAGCGTGCCCTGGTCCACGAGCCGAGTGACTTCCCGCAGTTGGGCACCGCTTGGGTCGCGTACGAAGTGGACTATGCGAATGTCGTCTCGATCGGTTTGCGTTGGATTCATGACGGACACAAGTGCACCACCGGGCTTGACGACGACCGGTGAACGAGCGAGTACGTCACCGCCGATGGCGTCATAGACCAGGTCGACCTGTGGCACGGTCTTCTCCCATCCCCCCTGCTCGACGTCGACGAAATCGTCGGCACCAAGCTCGAGTACGCGCTCGCGCGCGCCGGCCCGCCCGGTTCCGATGACGTGGGCGCCGGCCCAGCAGGCCAACTGCACGCCGACGGATCCGACCCCGCCGCCGGCGCCGTGGATCAGCACGGTCTGGCCGGACTCGAGGTGGCCGTGATCGAACAGCGCCTGCCACGACGTCAGCCCGGCCTGCGGGATCGCCGCGGCTTCGACGAAATCGACCGTGGCCGGCTTCGGCGCCAGGCTACGAGCCTCGATCGCCACGAACTCGGCGGCCCACCCGTCGCGGTAGCCGTCGATGAGACCGTAGACCTCGTCGCCGACCGATAGCCCGGCCGTGCCGTAGCCAAGCGCCACCACGACGCCCGACCCCTCGTGGGCCGGGATGATTGCCCCCCGCTCGTGTCCGGCCCGATCGGTTCGCAGCGGCCAGGTCAGCTCGGTGGGGGTGAAGCTGGCGGCGCGCACCTGTACGAGTGCGTCGCCGATCGCCGGCCGGGGATCTGGAGCGTCCTCGTAGACGAGGCCGTCGATGCCCTCGAATCCCTCCGGCTCATGAATGCGAACGGCTTTCATTTGAATCTCCTTGTCGTGTCGCCCGAAACTGTCAGTCGGTCCTATGACACATCAGGGCGACCGAACGTGACCGGCGAGCGCGAAGACCTGGTAGGCCGGAAAGAGCGCGGTGCCTCAGGCTGATCCGTGGCGTCTGGGCCGGTTGACCACCGCCACGACGCAACCACAAAGGGCGCCGACCCACAAAGGACGCCGACCCACAAAGGACGCCGACCGCGCCACCAGCGGCGGCCGCGCGGACTTTGGCGATGCAGGTAACACATACGTACCTTCAGCGCCAAAGTCCGGGCCGCGACGGCTCATCGCCCGAGGATGTTTGTGACTCGATCACAACCAATTTCCGGTGCCTCGCCCGAGCGCGACAGCCTCCGGGCGACGCGGGTGGGGTCAGGCTGATCGGTGCCGCCCGGGTAGCGGCAGCGCGCTGAGAAAGCTACGGAATTCGCTCATGACCTATGCGCCGGCGAGTTCGGGTGGGAGCGCTTTGGGGCCGTCCGGGTATAGCTCGGCAAGTTGCTCGGAGGTCATCTCGAGCGTGTTGGCCGCCTCTGGGGGTGTGCCGATCACCAGCCAGAGCGCGTCGTCTTCGGTGTCGTTGAAGATCTGGCGTACACAACCGGGCTCGACGAACACGGAGGAGAGTGGAGAGAGGGTGTGCAGCTCGTGCTCGATCCGGATTCGGCCCGTGCCCTCGAGGACGACGTAGAGCTCGTGCTGGACTCGGTGACGGTGACGGGTCGAGGCCTGCCCGGGTGTCAGGCGCCAGAGTCGCGCGCCGAGCATGCTGGCCGAGAGTTGCTTGGCGAGGTCCGTGTTGAGCACGCCCATCTGATTGGACGGCCGCCAGAAGGCATCCTCGGCCGCCAGGATCGTGAAGCTCATGACCGCATCGTAGATCGCAATCACCATGACCAGTGACGCTAGGCCACGCGCGAATGGGAGGGCAGAACGGGCAGGGCGGTTGTGAACCGCTGTGAGCGTGCTCAGTCGAGCGCGAGGACTCGGTCCAGCACACCGCCGCCCCACGACTCCGCTTCCGAGACCGCGTCCGCCGGCAGCGAGTCGGCCGGCATCTGACCGGCGATCATCTCGGCGAGCTGCGCGTTGATCTCCACGTGGAACTGCAGGCCGTAGGCCTTGGCGCCGAACCGGAAGGCCTGCTCGACATGCCGGTCGCCCGTGGCGAGACGCACGGCTCCGGGGGGAAGCGTGTAGGCGTGTCGATGCCAGTGCAGCACCGTCGTGGTCTCATCGACCGCACCGAGGACCGGATCGGCGCGACCGGCTTCGGTCAGCGTTGCGGTGCCCATTCCTATTTCGTCCGGCCCGTCCGTGACCAAGCTGCCGCCCAGCGCGACCGCGAGCAACTGGGCTCCAAAGCAGACGCCCAAGACGGGAATCTCGCGCTCGACGGCCTCTCTCATCAGCTGTCGCTCGCGAACCAGGTGTCTGGGCGCATCGGCGTCAGCAGACCCGTCTGGAGCACCGAGCACGATCAGGCCGGATAGTTCCGAGACGGCCGGCAACGGGTCTCCGGCAAACGGGCGACGATCAACGGCCTCCAGCCCAGCGCGACGCAACGCCGGCTCGATGCCGCCCCGCCCGTCATAGGCCACATGCTGTACGACCACCCACACCGGTCATACGCTAACGAGCGCATGAGCGGGCGGTCACTTCTGGTTGGCGCGACGCCGCGCCCGGGGCGGTTTGCGCGAGGCGCCGGTCCGGCTTGACGTGGCCTTGATGGCTCTCCGGTCGGCTGCTCGCGTGCCGGGGGAGGGTAGTGCCAGTTGCTGGCGGATGCCGTCGAGCAAGAGCTCGAGGCCGTAGCTGAACCGCTCGGCGGGATCGGCGGCGAAGGCCGTCGCGGCGATCTTGTTCTCGACCCCGTCGACAACCAGCTTCGGCTCCCACGCGCCGCGCTTGACCAACTCGATCTGGGCTTGTTCTTCGATGGTGTGGCCCAGCACGTAGTGCATCGCCGCCACGGCGGTCCAGCCCGCCCGGTCGGGGGCCAGGCCGGCGGCTTGCAGGATCTCGACGGCCGTGTTGCCGAGCCGGAGGGTGTTGGGCTCGGCAACGTAAGTTCCCGCCATGACACGGGCTCCGTCGCGCTGAGACAGGAGCGCTTGGCGTAGCCGCCAGGCCAAGGCGGATAGCTGCTCGTCCCAGGACCCGGCCGGCAGATCCGCCACGAGACCTTCGAGGAACCGGTCCGCCATTGCGTCGAGCAGCGCCTGCTTGCTCGCGAAGTGCCAGTAAAGGGCGCCGGCCTGCACCCCCAGCTCACCAGCGAGCTTGCGCATCGTCAGCGCGTCGAGCCCGGCGGCGTCCAGCAGGGCTATTGCCACGTCCACCACGTGCTCGCGCTGCAACCGCATCTCGGCTTGCTCCTCTGTCTCGGTCAGGCGTCCGGCCCGCTTGACGAATGACCATACCGCATGTACGCTGAACTTGTTCAATTTGAACTTGTTCAATAAGGGTGCCGAAGCGGCACCACCGGAAAAGGAGTCGCTCTCATGTCCCACGCCACCCCCGCGGCGTCGGCACCCGCCGAGTCAGTCGCCCGATCCCACGTGCCGCTCGGCGCGATCCTGGCCATCGCATGCGTGGCCAACTTCATGGTCATCATCGACACGTCGATCGTGAACGTCGCACTCCCTGCGATGAAGGCCGCGCTCGGACTCTCGCCGGCGCAGCAGCAGTGGGTGGTCGATGCCTACCTGATCACCTTCGGTGGATTCCTGCTCCTCGCCGCCCGGGCTGGTGACCTGTTCGGGCGCAAGGTCGTGTTCCAGGCCGGCCTGGTGGTGTTCACCGTCGCGAGCCTGGCCGGCGGCGTGGCCTGGAGCCCCGGGATGCTGATCGGGGCCCGTGTCATCCAGGGCGTCGGCGCTGCTGTCCTGGGCACGTCGAGTCTGAGCCTGCTCACCGCGAGCCATCCCGAAGGCCCGTCCCGGACGCACGCGCTGTCGCTGTGGGCTGCCGTGGGCGCCTCCGCCGGCGCCGTGGGACTGGTGCTGGGCGGAGTCCTCACCGCCACTCTGTCCTGGCGCTACGTGCTGTTCGTCAACGTCCCGATCGGCATCGCGCTGCTCATGGCGGGCTCCGCCTGCCTGATGCCATCGCCGCCCAGGTGCGACCGGGAACGTCTAGACCTCCCCGGCGCCCTCGCCGTCACCGTTGGGATCGGTGCGCTGGTCTACGGCGTCTCCCAGGCGAGCATCAAGGGCTGGGGATCGGCCCCCGTTATCGCTGCCCTGGCAGCGGCCGCGGTGCTCGTGGCCGCGTTCGGGATCGTCGAGGCTCGCAGCGAGGCTCCGCTCGTCCCGCTTGGCATCTTCAGGCAGCGCAGCCTGACCGTGGGCAACGCCGTGATGGCCGGCCTGGGGATGGTGATGACCGCCGGGTTGTTCTTCCTGTCCCTGTACCTCCAGCAGCTCGTCGGATACAGCGCCCTGCGCACCGGTGTGGCGATGGTCCCCACCAGCGTGATGCTCGCCGCTCGGACCGCTCGCGGCCAAACGGCTTCTACCACGCTTTGGCGCTCGCTCGCTCATCCTCACCGGCGGGATCCTCGCGACGGTCGGCTTGGCCTGGGTGTCCCGGCTCCCGGACCACCCCAACTACGCGACTCAGATCCTCGGCCCCCTGGTCCTCATCGGAGGCGCCATTGGGCTGATGATGCTCCCGCTGGCCGCGTCCGCGACCTCCGGTATCGAACCCCGGTACGCCGGATTGGCCTCAGGCCTGTTCAACATGGCGCGCCAGCTCGGCGGCGCCACGGGGCTTGCCGTACTCGTCACCATCGCCGCCACCGCCAGCCGTCACAGTCACCTCGCGGAGCCTGCGGCGACGGTCCACGGCTACCGCACCGCACTGCTCGTCAGCGCGGGCGTCAGCCTGGCCTCGGTAGTCACTGCCCTGCTCATGCCGAGGGCAGCCAAACCCCATGCAATCCACACAGCGATGCCAGCGCCAGCGGCCGGTACGCGCTGATTCCCCCGAGACCCCACCGAGACCCTGGAGGACCCTGATGCATTCCATTCCCAACGCCACGCCGCGCTCGCTACCCAACTCGATCCCGGAATTGCGCGCCGCCCTGCTTGGGCGGGTGATCGCTCCCGACGATCCCGACTACGACTCGGCGCGCCTGGTCGTCAACGCCGCGATCGACCGACGGCCCGCGCTGATAGTCCGCCCCGCTGGCTCCGGTGACGTGTCGCATACGGTGTCGTTCGCGCGCGCGAACGGGCTCGAGCTCGCGATTCGCGGCGGCGGGCACAGCCTGGCCGGTCACGGCACATCCGACGCCGGCTTGGTACTGGACATGTCGAATATGCGCGGACTGCACATCGACCCGCAACGTCGAATCGCCTGGGCCCAGGCCGGGCTCACCGCCGGGCAGTACACCGTCGAGGCGGCGAGGCACGGTCTCGCGACTGGATTCGGTGACACCGGATCGGTCGGAATCGCCGGGCTGACCCTCGGCGGAGGCATCGGCTGGCTTGTCCGCAAGCACGGCCTGACCGTTGATGACCTGCTCGCCGTGGAGCTCGTCACCGCGGACGGCGAACGGCTGCACGTCGATTCCGAACGGCACTCGGACCTGTTCTGGGCGCTCCGAGGCGGCGGCGGGAACTTCGGGGTCGTCACGCGTCTGCAGTACCGCCTACACGAGATCGACCCGATCCTGGGCGGGATGCTGATCCTGCCCGCGAGCCCCGGGATGCTGCGCTCCTTCATCGCCGCTGCCCACGATGCGCCGGACGAGCTCTCGACGATCGCGACTCTCGCCCCTGCCCCGCCGCTGCCGTTCGTGCCCGCAGAACATCACGGCCAGCCGGCCTTGATGGTGCGCCTGGTCTACGCGGGCGATCTCGACGCCGGCCAGCGCGCGATCGCTCCGCTGCGTGCACTCGCGACGCCGCTCGCCGACGCGATCACGCCCATGCCCTATCAACAGATGTACGCGGGAGAGGGGCCCGCCCCCGCACGAGTCCGAATGGCCACCCGCACGATGTTCGTCGACGAGCTCGATGAGCACGCCGAGTCGACGATGTTCGATCGAGTGCACGTGCGGCCCTCGCCGATGTCGGCTGCGCAGATCAGGGTGCTCGGCGGCGCGATGGCGCGCGTCTCGGCAGATGCCACCGCATTCGCTCACCGCGAACGGCGCCTGATGGTGACGTTCGCGGCCGGCTACCAGGAACCAGCCCAAGCCCCCTCACACGAGGCATGGGTGGCTGACTCCCTGGCGACGATGCGCCCTGCCGCCCACGGCGTCCACGTCAGCTTCCTCGGCGACGAAGGTGCAGCACGCGTCCACGAGGCGTATCCCGGACGGACATACGAGCGGCTCGCAGCGACCAAGCGACGCTATGACCCGACGAATCTCTTCCGGGTCAACCAGAACATCGCGCCAGATCGCTGGAGCGGGCACCACCCGGTCCTGCCGCTCCGATGACGAGGCCATACGTCGGGTGAGTGGAGCTCAGACCCGTTTGACATACCGATGCGAGGGCACCGTGATCGGGCCGTCGGGACCGTGTGCCTGGTAGTCGAACGGGCCCTCGTCAACCCAGCCGCACTTGGCGTAGAAGCGACGCGCGCGTTCGTTGCCGGCCACGACGGCCAGCCAGGCGGTGTCGTGCCCGTCCTGGTGCACACGCCGCTCGGCTTCAGCGAGCAGGACACTCGCGACCCCGGAGCCTCGATGCTCCTCGCCGACGTACACCTGCTCGACTTCGTCGCCGACGACCATCACGAACCCAGCGACGGCGCCCTCGATCTCGGCGACAGTCGTGTCGGGCAGTCGCTGGGCGGCTCGGCTCCAGAAGGACCGCTCGGTGCGCGCGGCTGTCAACTCCTCGGGAACCCGCCCGACGTGCCCGTCCCGCCACCCGCGGTGCCAGATCTGCGCGATCGCCGAAATGTCTTCAGAGGTCGCATGCCGCAGGACCACTTCGCCGCGGGGCGCCATGGACGTGTGGAGTGATGCGGCGACGGCGCGCAGGTCTGCGACGGTGCCGTCGGCGATCGTTCTCAGGTGGGTGGTGATCGCGTCGATCGGCCAGTCCCACCAGGCGAGTTCGATAAGCGCCTGGATGTCGTCTTCGGAGTAGCGGTACTTGATGAGCGTGGCCGGGTTGCCGCCCACGATCGCGTAGTCCGGAACGTCGCGCGTCACGACGGCAGCGGCTGAGACGATCGCTCCGTGGCCGATTTGGACGCCGGGCATGATTGTCGCGTTCCCGCCGATCCAGACGTCGTTGCCGATCTTGGTGTCACCGCGGGAGGGCAGGTCGGTGATCAGATCGATGTGCTCTGCCCAGGGAGCTCCCATGATCGGAAATGGGTAGGTCGAGGGGCCGGCCATCCGATGGTTTGCGCCGTTCATGATGAATGTCGTGCCGGCGGCAATTGCGCAGAACGACCCGATGATCAGGCGATCGGGGCCGTAATGGTGGGTGACGTTGCGTGTCTGGAATTCCAGCGCGTGCTCGGGGTCGTCGTAGTAGCTGTACTCGCCGACCTCGATCAGCGGACTGGTGATCAGTGGCTTGAGCAGCACGACTCGGTCCTGGCCCTCGATCGGGTGCAAGCGCATGGGATCTGGGGCGAGATGAGGGGTCACAGCGGCGAGTCTAGGACCGTCGAGCCGTGCGGGACTGAGCGACGGTCGCAGGGCGTGAGGGTTACGCTTAGTTGCCGTGCCGTCTGCTGTTCCGCAGACGCTGGCGTGCGTCGCCGGCAGGCTGCGTTGTCCCGTTTGTTCTCAGCCCCTTGTGCCTGCGGTGGGCGCGCTGGCGTGCTCAGGTGGCCACAGTTATGACGTGGCAAGAGAGGGCTACGTAACTCTGTTCGCGACGGGCGTAGGTCATGCCTTTGGAGATGACGCGGGCATGGTTGCGGCACGCGCCCACGTGGAACAAGCCGGCCAGTTCGAGCCGCTGACCGCTGCGCTCGCCGAGACCGCCGGCGCGGTCGCGGGCGCCGGCGCGTCGCTCGTGCTCGACGTCGGTGCCGGGACCGGCCACCACCTCGCAGGCGTCCTCGACGCGCTGCCGCAGGCGCGCGGCGTCGCGCTCGACGCGTCACGCCCAGCCGCCCGCTCGGCGGCCCGCGCCCACGAATCCATCGCGGCCGTGCGCGCTGACGTGTGGCGCCAGATCCCGCTCGCCAATCGCGCTGTCGATCTAGCGCTCAATGTGTTTGCCCCGCGCAACGGGCCCGAACTCGGCCGCGTCGTGCGCCCCGGCGGAACCGTGCTGTCCGTGACGCCAACGCCGACGCACCTTCACGAGCTCGCCACGCTCCACTCGATTCGAATCGATCCGGACAAGACCGTTCGGCTCCGCCGCGAACTCGGACCCTGGTTCAAACTGATCAGTGCGCGGCTCATCACCTGGACCCTGCAGTTCACCGGCGAGCAAGCGGCAGCTGTCCTTCGCATGGGTCCCGCAGCGCGACATCTCCAGCCCGATTTCGACCGACGCCTGCCTGCGCTCGGGGAGTCGATCCCAGTAACAGCGGCGGCTCGGCTTCGCGTGTTCCAGCGCCGATGACTTCGGCCGCGTCATCCGGTCTTTGTCGAAACGCGTCTGAGAATGGAGGCCGATGATGGGCAAGTTGGTGGTTACAGAGTTCGTGTCGATCGATGGAGTGTTCGAGGACCCGGGCGGAGCCGAAGCCTACGAGTACGGCGGCTGGACGTTCGAGTACAACCGCGGCGAGGACGGCGACAGGTTCAAGATGGATGAGCTGATGGAGGCTGACGTGCAGTTGCTCGGTCGTCGGACCTACGACGGGTTCGCGGCGGCGTGGCCGTCCCGCGAGGGGACCTTCGCTGACAAGATCAACAACAGCGCGAAGTACGTCGTCTCGAACACGCTCACGGATCCGGAGTGGCAGAACACGACGGTGATCTCGGGCGACGCCGTCGAGGGCGTGTCGAAGCTCAGGGACGAGACCGACGGGACGATCCTCGTCGCCGGGAGCGGCACGCTCGTGCGATCTCTGCTCGCGGCGGATCTGGTCGACGAGCTCCGGCTGATGGTCTTTCCGACGATTCTCGGGCGCGGCCGGCGCCTCTTCCCCGAGGGCATCGATCGGCTGAAGCTGAAGCTCGCCGAGAGCCGGACCGTCGGCCCGGACGGCGTCCAGGTCCAGGTCTACACGCGCGCCGAGTAGGACGACGGGATGGTCGATCAGCCCACCTCAGCCGATGCACTGCGCCAACTCGAGCCGCTCGTCGGCCAATGGCGGGTCATGGGTGCCGCGACAATGTTCGCTTGGCGCCGCGCTGAGTTGGGAGGAGCGCCGTGGTGTCCGGCGAACTTGATCGGATGCCCCGCCTGGCCTCGATCGTCTACGTCGTGATCGGCGTGATCGTGGCCTCCCAGCACACCTACTATGCCCATCTGGGCAGCTTCTCCCAGGTGCTCTCGGCGGTGGTGGCCACTGCGCTGTGGCCGCTGATCTTGCTCGGGGCGGACCTCCACCTGAGCCTCGCCAACCTGTAGGGGCTTCGCCGGCGTTCCGCGATGCTGTTCGAGAACTTTCGGGTGGCGGACGTGTCGACGCCCAGGGGTCGGGTCCACGCCCGGATCGGCGGGTCGGGCCCGCCACTGCTCCTGCTCCACGGATTTCCCGAGAGCCACCTGATGTGGCACGGGGTCGCGCCTGCGCTGCTCGAGCAGTTCACCGTGGTCGTCGCGGACCTTCCCGGCTACGGACACTCGTTTCGCCCGCCGGTGAGCAACGACCACACCGCGCACAGCAAGCGGGCGCTGGCGGGCGATCTGCTCGCCGCGATGGCCGAGCTCGGTCATGCCACGTTCGCGGTCGCCGGCCACGACCGCGGAGGGCGAGTCGCATACCGCATGGCGCTCGATCACCCAGCCGCGGTGTCTCGACTCGCCGTGCTCGACATCGTCCCGACTGGCGAGATCTGGTCGCGGGCCGACGCGACATTCGCGCTCGGCTACTGGCACTGGTCGTTCCTGGCCCAGCCCGCTCCCTTGCCCGAGGAGATGATCCTCGGCAATCCCGACGCGTTCTGGACATCGGCGCTGCGCCTGGGCCTCAAGGTCGATGAGCGCTACCCCCATGAGGTCC
This sequence comes from uncultured Solirubrobacterales bacterium, assembly GCA_963834625.1. Lineage (GTDB taxonomy): Bacteria > Actinomycetota > Thermoleophilia > Solirubrobacterales > Solirubrobacteraceae > Palsa-465. The sequence continues at coordinate 525,000 of CAWICM010000006.1, forward strand.
TCGACTCCTACCGCGCCCAGTGTGCTGATCCCACGACGGTCCAAGCGATGTGCGAGGACTACCGCGCCGGCGCGACCGTCGATCGCCGACTCGACGACGAAGACCGCGACCGGAGAACCATCTCGTGCCCCGTCCTTGCCCTCTGGGGAGGCGACGGCGCACTGCCTCGCTTCTACGCCGATCCACTCGACCTCTGGCGGCCCTACGCGCCCGAGATCACTGGCAGGGCCGTCGAGCACGCCTCGCACTTCCTCGTCGAAGACGCCCCCGGCGTGGTCGCCGAGGAACTCCTCGCGTTCTTCGGCTGAGCGCCCGACCGGCCTCAGCCCGAATCCTGCTCAGGACAGGGTGATGTTGGCCCTTGAGACGTTGCCGCCTGCGCCCTGGATGTGCACCTTCGCGGGCGAGCGCAGATTGAGCGACGGCCCGATGTTGTAGGTACCGGGGCCGTAGTAACTGAGTCCGTGTGGCGTTGCGCGAACCGTGACCTTGAGCGTCACTGTCTTGCTCTTGCCGACCGCGAGCGTGGGGATCCGCGCCTCGATCGGGCCGCTGAGGATCAGCCCCGGCCGCGCACCGGCGCCGGTCAGCTTCTCGACCCCGACCGCGACCGTGAGCCCACGCACGACCGACGGGCCGCGGTTGGTGATCTTCGCCCTGATCGGGATCGGTGTGCCGACCGATGCCTTGGATGGCATCTTCGCGGTCACGTGCAGCGTCGTCTGCGAGACCGTGGCGCTCGCCGCGGCCGGAAACAGGGCCACGACCAGCAGTGCGATCAGTCGCCAGGCGCGCATCGCAGGAAATCTACAGATAAGGCGGCGTAGAATCAGCGGTATGGCTGGCTTCTACCCAGACGGACAGATAGCGCGCGAGCACGAGCGAGACCTCTCGCCGATCCCGCGTGACCTCGAGGTCTACGCGCACGTCGAAGGACTAGTCGGCGAGGAGACCGAGCTGCTGGAGGAAGTGGAGAAGAGCGACAAGCAAGAGCACCACGAGCGGCTCCACGCGGTCCGGGAAGAGCTCGACCGCGCCTGGGAGACGCTGCGCGCCCGCGCGGAACGACACGGCAAGCCGGGTAGCTGACACCCCCGGTCCGGGGTCGCGTCTCCTCGGCCTCCGGTCAGAAATCGGGGCTGCGGCTCGGGATGATGTTCAGCGCCGGATGCCGGCCACGAGCCCTGTCCCAGTTGCCGGCGGCGACCCGCTCCTGGTCGGCTGGATCGAGCCCAGTGGCCTGGAGGAAGTGCTCGACACCACCGTCGGGGCCAGGACGGTACGGGTAGTCGGTCGCGAACATGACTCGCTCCACGCCGGCCACCTCGACCGCCCACCGCAGGTAACGCTGGCTGTAGACGCCGCCGGCGGTGATGTAGGTGTTTCGCCGGACATACTCCGAGAACGCCAGTGGGAGCTTGGCCTGCATGGCCAGTCCGTCGGTCCGGTCGAGGTAGAACAGGACGACCTCGCCCCAGTGTCCGAGGAGGATCTGAAGGTCAGGGAAGCGGTCGAACACCCCGGCGAGCGCGAGCCGGAGGAACTGCACGCCAGACTCGTAGTGCCAGCCGATCCCGAAGGTGGCGAACGCGTTGTCGACCGCGTCGTCGAAGCCCCCGTACAGCGCGGCCCGAACTCGCGCTTGCGGGACCTGCGGGTGGATGTACAGAGGAGCGCGCAGCGACGCAGCGGCCTCGAAGATCGGCCAGTTGTCGGGGTGGTCGAGATTGCGCTCGCCGGTGCGGCCGAAGAGCAGGGCGCCGTTCAGGCCGAGCTTGGTGACCGCGCGCTCGAGCTCCCCTGCCGCTGCGACCGGCTCTGGCATCGCGAGGGTGGCGAAGCCCTGGAAGCGGTCAGGGTGGGCGTTCACGAACTCGGCGATGCGGTCGTTCGTCTCGACCTGCAGGCGGGTGGCCTCGTCCGCCGCCAGGTTGTGCAGGCCCGGCGAGGTGAGTGAGATCACCTGGACGTCGAGCCCAGCTTCGTCCATCGCCGCGATCCGCCGCTCGCCCACCTCACGGAGCCGCTCCCCAACCTCCCCCGGAGGGACGCTGGCGCGCGAGTCCCCAGGGGAGCCGGGCCGGCTCCACGCCGCGACGACCTCGTCCGTGACGAAATGCTCCTCGGTGCCGATCGTCTTCATCGCCGTCCTCCCTCGTTTCGGTGCCAACTTGTCGGCGCGGGGCCGGTAGGATCGCCCGCGCATTCGCGTACACCTTGGCAGCAGAAAGGGAGGTGCCGGTCGTGGCTGATTACAACCCCTACGAGCAACTGCCCAAAGTGGCGTCGTTCGAGCTGATAAGCGAAGACGTGCGGGAGGGGGAGGAGCTTGCCAAGCCCCAGCTGAGCGGCCTGTTCGGCGCCGGGGGCGAGGATGTGTCTCCGCAGCTGGCCTGGAGCGGCTTCCCCGAGGACACGCGCAGCTTCGCGGTGACCTGCTACGACCCGGAGGCGCCGACCGCCAGTGGCTTCTGGCACTGGGCGGTCGCAGACATCCCGGCGAACGTGACCGAGCTTGCGCGCGGAGCGGGGGACGAGCAGGGGAGTGGGCTTCCGTCGGGGGCGTTCCAACTCCGCAACGACGCCGGCGTCAGACAGCACGTGGGGGCAGCCCCCCCGCCGGGGCACGGCCGCCATCACTACTACTACGTCGTTCACGCCGTGGACGTCGAGTCGCTGGGAATCGACAAGGACGCCACGCCGGCCTTCCTCGGCTTCAACCTGTTTTCGCACACGCTCGGACGCGCGACGATCGTCGCCTGGTACGAGGCGCCGGAAAGCTAGCCCCATGTCTCGCCGAATAGCGATACTTGCGATCACGGGAGCGATGCTGCTCGTAGCGGGCTTGCCGACCGCGCTCGCCCACACCACCAGCCCAGTCCTCGGTTGGAAGCACGCATTTCGAGGCGGCACGGGCTTCGGCGCCGCGAAGCCTCGGACCGTATTCCTCGGCGGCGATCCGACCGGCGAGGTCAAGTCGATCACCTGGCAGCACTGGGGCGCGGCGCGCGCGGTGGGATTCGGCCAAGGGTGGTGCCCGGGGCAATCTGTGGCCGCCGGCCACCCGTGCTCCGCCGCCCTCCATGTCAGCAAGCTCGGCATTTGCCACGGTCGCCGCGCCTACATCAATGTCGGCTTCTATTTCAAGACCGGGACGAAGTGGACGGCAGGCGGGAGGTTGAACGCCTGCACGGGGCAGTACCAACCGTAGTGCGAGTCCGAAGCCGAATAGGCGGGTCGCGGCCCGGGCCTACTGATAGAGGATCAGCTTGTACACGCAGTAGGCGAAGAACAGAGCCAGCAGACTCCAGGTCAGCGGCCAGCTCACCGTGCGCACAAACGCCCTCTGCCAGCGACCTGCGACCAGGACGTACCCGAAGTTGACCAGCAGCAGGACCGCGTAGATCGCGATCGCGACCCCTGCTGGCGGTGCTAGGCCGACGATCGGCGCCACGATCAGGCCGAGCACGATCCACGCCGTGATGGCCAGCACGTCGACCGCCACGCGCGTGCGCTCGCGGCCGACGATCGTCATGAAGCCCGCCCCGCCGACGAGCGCTGCGACCATGAACACGCCGAGCCGCCAATGCGAGCTGAACCCGAAGAGCCCGCCCATCAGCTTGCCGCCGAACCAGAGCAGGAGGGGATCGAAGACGCTGACGGCGAAGAAGCAGGCGAACATCGCTTCGGTCGAGTCCCATGGATTCGCGAAGACGGGCCGTCGAGGCACGAGCGCCTCCCGCAGCGCTGACGGCGCAAGCGCCGCGCGGAGGGAGGTGGGATGCTGAGGCTCAGTCGTCACGCTTCAGGGCTCCTTAGAATCGTAATGGTATTGCCCTGACCCCCGTCACGTCTCGGGTTATCCACGCTAGGAGAGCCGGTGGCACCAATCATCGCGAGCATCGAAGTGGCGCGACCGGCGGCAGAGGCGTTCGCCTACGTCATCGACCCGACCACGATGTCCGAGTGGCAGCAGGGTTGCCTGAGTGGGCATTTGGATGGCCCCACGACTCACGTCGGGTCGAGGTGCACGACGGTCCGGAAGATCGGCGGCCGCGAGCGCGAGGTGACCACCACGATCACCGAGTACGACCCTCCTCGCCGGTGGGCCGACCGCGGCATCAGCGGCCCGATCAGGGCGATCGTCGGGGTCACGGTGGACCCGCTCGCCGACCCGTCACGGTCGCGGGTGACGATCGCACTGGACTTCACCGGGCACGGGATCGGAAGGCTGCTCGTACCCCTCATCGTGCGTCGGCAGGCAGCCAGAGAGATGCCGGGCAACATGGAGCGCTTGGGGCAACGGCTCGCGGAGTCCTCGCGGGTTCACCCCGCGCTAGACAGCGTCGGCGCAGGCCATCGCGTCCGCTCGGTCCCAGCCGCGGACGGCGTGAGCCAGCCCGATCGCGGCGAGGCCGCCGAACACGACGGGTACGCCGAGGGCGATCGCTCGAGCTCCGTCCGGGCACGCGTCGCGTCGAAGCGCCGCCACACGATCGCCGCGAAGCACGAATCCCAGTACCACTGGAACGGATAGTGGCCGGGGCTCGGACGCGTATAACCGAATGGCACGCCGTCCTGGCGGCGCACGCCCTCGCGCCAGTTGCGACGCAGCGTCTGCTCACAGACCGAGCCGATCGCCTCGAATGCGCGCGGCTCGGTCGACACGTGGCCATCATCACTTAGAACGTTGTGGCGTGCCAGGTCCTCCCGCCGTCCGAGGTCAATTCGAGCTGACCGGGGAAGTTGGCGCTGCCACCGTCCGTCCGCGCCGGACCGTGGATGACGACGCCTTCGCTGGCCGTGGTGAAGCCGAGGTCGCCCCACCCCTCGCCGCCGTCGAGGAAGGTAACGGGCGTGCTCCAATGGCGAGCAGAGTCGCGGCTCAAGTACAGCCAGCTGGCGGCACTCGCTGTGGCGATGACGATCGCCTGGTCGCTGCCGGCGGCGAGCGACCCACCGTCTCCGGGTGTCGGGGGCTTGCTCCGGAGCGTCCATCCGGAGCGGGTCCCGGATGTCTGATAGACGAACTTGACCGTGTGGCTCAAGGCCGCCTGGCCGGTGCAGAGCAGGTAGGTGTGCGCGCCGGCGTCGGCGACCGAGGTCAGGAAGGGCAGCTTGCTCGCCGTCTTCCCGCACGGTTGCTTGTGTGACCGGAAGCTGTGGCCGCCGTTGTTCGAGACCCAAAGCTGCGTGCCCGCCAGCACCCATACCGTGGTTCGGTGGACCGCGATGCTCTCGTTGAATGCGGCGCCGTTGGTGGTGACGACCGCATGCCAGCTGCCCCCACTTACGCTGCGGCGATAGAGGGTCAGCAGGCCCCGGCACCCGTTGCTGCCGAACTGACACGGAGCCGCCATCGCCACGAGCTCACCCCCAGGCGTGACCGCGAGATCGAGCACGAAGCGAGCGGGTGCCGTGGCGCGTCGCCAGCTCGTCCCGCCGTTGGTCGTCTCCCACAGCCCTTTGCCGAAGGCAAACCCGTGGCGTGCGCTGGCGAAGCGGAGCCCCCATAGCCCGCCACCGTCGGGCCGGCTGACTGCTTCGCGTGGTGCGGGCAGCCCGACCCATGAGCCGCCGCGGTTGCGGGTGCGCAGGATCGCCGTGCAGGGGCGGTGGGCACACGGCGCGGTGGCGAGCACGTACGCGGTCTGTGTCGAGACAAACGTGACGCTCGTCGCCGACGAGTGCGCGGGCACGGGCCCACCCGCGGGGAGCGAGGCAGTCGCGCTGCCGGACGACGCCGTCGTCGTGGCTCCCGCGCCGCTCGCGATCGCCACCGCAAGGCTCACTGCGCCCAGGATGGACCCGACCGCTCCAACCCGCTTAAACATGGACATACCTCCCCACGCCTGGTGGTTGCTCGATCTCGAGCGCACACTAGTACCACGGGGCCCGGGGATGGAGATTTACGTTGTCTCTGCACTCACAAGCAACGGAGTGACCGCACTGACGCCCAGCGGGAATGACACTGCGATCGTGAGTCCACCCTCCGGTCGCGGGCGGGCGCTGAGCTCAGCATCGTGTGCATCCGCGATCGCCTGGACGATCGAGAGTCCCAGTCCGTGGCCGCTGCCCCGATGGGTGCGAGCGCCGCCGAGTCGCTGGAAGGGTTGGAACAGACGCTGGATCTGTTCGGGGGGACGGTCGGGCCGGTGTTCGCGACCGAGACGAAGGCGCGCCGATCGCGGGTGCCGGTGGTGATCTCGACATGGCCGCCGGGGATGTTGTGGCGTATGGCGTTGTCCAGAAGGTTGGCGATCAGGCGCTCGAGCAGCCGGAGATCGCCGACGGTCGGCGCTGCGTCGAGTGTGGCGCGAACGCCGAGGTCGACGCCTGCAACGTGTGACTCGCGGGCGAGCAGGGCCTGCGCCGTGAGGGTCGCGAAGTCGAGGGGCTCGCGGCGCTCGAGCCCGGCCTGCCCGCGCGTGAGTGTCAGCAGCCCGTCGATCATCTGCTCGAGGTGTTGCTCTGACGCGAGCACGCGCTCGTGCGCTGCGCGCAGCGAGGAGAGGCTCGCCTGCGGGTCGGCGAGCGCGACCTCGATCAAGGCTCGCTGGCGGGTCAGCGGCGCGCGTAGCTCGTGAGAGGCGTTCGCGACGAACTGGCGCTGCGCCCGATAGGAGTCCTCCAGCGGTTGCAGCACGCGCCCGGCTACCAGCCAGCCGGCGAGGAGGGCGAGCACGGCCACGATCGCCAGGGCGATTCCGGAGTTGACCAGGAGCTGGTGCGAGTCGGTGGCGCGCTGTGCGGCCTGGACGGAGCTCGCGCGAGCGATCTGGTGCACGGCGCCTGCCAACTGGTTCACAGCCCCGGCGAGCTGATGCTGGTCCTGCGCGAGCTGATGCTGGTCCTGTGTCAGCTGAGGCAGTGCCCGTGGCAGTTGCGGACCTTGGGTCGACGGACGCGCAAACGTGTTGAGCTGATATTGGTCCTTTGCGAGGGCAAGCCGGTCCTGTGACAGTGTCGCCAGCGCCAGTGGCAGCTGAGGTAGCTGGATCCGCTGGAGAGCGGGAGTGTGGGGGATGTTCGGTAAGTGCGGCTTTGTGTACTCGGTCGCCCGTTGAAAGAGGCCGTAGGTGATGGCGACCAGAGCGATGCCGAAGAGCAGGAACAGGCCCCCGTACAGGAGCGTTAGGCGCAAGCGGACGGTCCTGTGCGGGAGATGTCGCCCGACCGCCAGATGGGTGATGCGACGGCTCAGGCGCGTGGCGAGGGTCATATGCGGTAGCCGGCCTTCGAGACGGTCTCGATCACGGGCGGGTCGCCGAGCTTGGCGCGCAGCCGGCTGATCGTGATCTTGACCGTTGCGGTGAAGGGATCTGTGTTCTCGTCCCACACGCGTTCGAGCAACTCTTCGGCGGAGACGACCCGGCCCTGGGCGGTGAGCAGCAATTCGAGCACGCCGAATTCCTTAGGCCGCAGCGCGAGCGTCCTACCGGCTCGCTGCGCACAGCGCTTGGCGGTGTCCAGGGCGATGTCGCCGTGCTCGAGCACCGGAGGGATGCTCGGCTGGGCCCGGCGGGCCAGCGCGCCGATGCGCGCGAGGAGGACGGCGAAGGCGAACGGCTTGGCCAGGTAGTCGTCGGCGCCGAGCCCGAGTCCGTCGACGAGGTCCTCATTCTCAGCCGCGCCGGTCAACATCAGCACGCGGCTGCGAGTGCCGGAGGCGACCAGCCTCGTGCACACCTCGTCGCCATGGATGGCCGGGAGGTCGCGATCGAGCACGATCACGTCGTAATCGTGGACGAGCGCGCGGGCCAAGCCGGCCTCGCCGTCGAGAGCGACGTCGGCGGCTATCCGGGCCTGGCGCAGGCCGGCGGCGACCGTCTCGGCCAGTTCCTCGTCGTCCTCGATCACCAGCACGCGCATCGGCCGCTCCTTCTCAGGTGAAGGTACCGCGCGCGCGTTTCACGGCGGTATCACCCGGCCCGGGCCATCCGGGAACGGCCGGCGCGGCGACGGGAAACCGGGCGGAAACCGGGCGGGGCGTAGAACCGATCCGCACACCCCGGAGCACACCGGAAGGAGATCAGATGGACGACAGCATTCACCCAAAGCGGTTGACCGGCGTGCCGCGAGCGCGCCTGCTCATCGTGGCAACGCTCGTGAGTGGGTTCCTGATAGCAGGATGCGGGGGAGGCTCTGCCAGTCCGACCGCGGCAACGGTGACCGGCGGGAACCCGCCGGCGGCGACCGTCGCGGCTGGCGGCTCGACCGGGACGAGCTCGGGTTCCCCCGGGGCCGGCGCCGACTCCTCGGGCCCGCTCGCGTTCGCCCGGTGCATGCGGGCCAACGGCGTGCCCAACTTCCCAGACCCGGTCCCGGGACGCGGCTTTCTGTTCCCCGCGGGTGGAGTGAATCCGAACGCACCCGCGGTCGCGGCGGCCCAGGCGAAGTGCCGGAAGCTCATGGGCGGCGGCCCGCCTGGCCCCGGTTCGACGACGCACCCGTCCGCACAGACGCTGGCCAAGCTGCGCAACATCGCGCAGTGCATGCGCCAGAACGGCGTCCCGGAGTTCCCCGACCCCAGGACCTCCGTTCCGGCCCACCCGTTCCTCTCGGGCGAGGGCGTGATAACCGACTACGACGGCGCGATCATGCTGTTCCCGAGCACGCTCGACATGGAGGCGCCGGCCTACACGCGGGCGGCCGCCGCGTGCGGCGTCCTGGCCGGGAAGCTCGGCCGCGGCCCGCACTCCTGAAAGCCACAGGACATACGTGGGGGGTCAGTTCGGACGCGGGTATTGGAACGGGCTCAGGTCGACCTCGGATGCGTGACCGGTCATCCACGCCGCCACCGCCTCGCCAATGGCCGGCGAGTGCTTGAAACCGTGGCCCGAGCAGGCCGAGACGATCATCACGTTTTTGTGCGCGGGGTGGCGGTCGATGACGAACCGGCTGCCCCGCGTGCTCGTGTACAGGCATGACACTGTCCTCAGCGGAGTGGATCCGAGCCAGGGCAGCCGCTTGGCGATGACGTGCCGGCGCATTCGCGTTGCCTCGTCAGAGGTGGCGGGGTGCTGAGCGCCGTCGGGCTCAGTCGTGTGTGTGAACTGCTCGGTGGCGACCTTCACGCCCCGTGCCGGCCCGGCCAGCGGAGGGAAGCCATAGAACCCTTGAAAGTGGACGAAGCCGGTGCTCTCGCCGCCGAAGTCCCACACGAAGATCGGCATCTCGTCCAAGCTCGGGGCAGCATCGACGATCGGGTACCAGAGCAGGAGCTGGCGGTACACGGCGAAGACGTCGCGCCCTCCGGGGAAGAGCTGGTTGATCCACGGGCCCGGACAGAGCACGAGCTGATCGGCATCGATCGTCGCGCTCGCGGTGCGGACCCGTACGCCCTCGGGCGAGGCGTGCCACTCCACCACCGGCTCGCCCAGGCACAAGCGCGCGCCCGCCGCCGTCGCGAGGGAGAGCTGCGCCGCGACGGCCGCCTCCGGACGGACGTATCCCGCCTCCGGCTCGTAGTAGGCGCACGCCGTCTCGCCGGCGACGAACATCGGAAAGCGATCGCGCAACTCCGCGCCGTCCAGGATCTCGTGCGCGATCCCGTGGCTCGCGGCGACAGCTCGGGTGCGCTCGAGGAACTCACTCCCCGGCATACCGATCACGACGCCGCCCGTCTGCGTGAACAGCGCGTGTCGGGACTCAGCCTCGATCTCGCGCCAGAGCTCGTGGGAGCGGCGGACGAGCGGCACATACTCGTCGCCCTCGCCCACCGCCAGGCGGGTTATGCGGCTCTCGCCGTGCGTCGAGCCCCCGTCGTGCGGTGGCGCGTACCGGTCCAGGCCGATGACGCTCACGCCCCGCCGCGCGAGCTGGCAACTCACGGCGGCCCCCATCGCGCCGAGCCCGACGACGATCACTTCGCCGCGCATGCCATCAGCCTTCCGATCACCGAGCGCGAACATTAGGCGGCAGACCGTGCGCACGCCGGCGCGCCACAGGCCGGGGCGTTCACGCGGTCTGATCAGAGCAGCTGGATCAGACCGGTGCCTGAGGCGCCGAGCCATGAACCGAGCTGGTGCAAGGCGCGCGTCGGCGCATCGGCTCGAGGACGCGGAGCGAAGCGACGTTGTACTGATTGCCGATGCTGTTGCTGTACTGATTTCCGGCCACATTGTGAATCGCCTCGGCGCGCTGAGCGTCGACGTCGAACCGAGCCTCACTCGGATGAGCGGTTGATCGGGGGGCCGCTGCGGGCCCAACCCACCCGACCAGCTCGAGCTCGACCTCGCCGATGCGTATCCGATCGCCCGTGCGGAGCAGGGCCGGTCCGGCGGCCCGGACGCCGTTGATCGTCAGGCCTTCGGTCGACCCGGCATCCTCGATGACGAGCGCCGTACCCGCTCGCCGGACAACGGCGTGGCGCCGGCTGACGAACGGGTTCTCGAGCCGGACGTCATTGCCGTCGGCGCGGCCGATGCTGAGCTCATCCTTCTCCAGCGCGAACGTCTGCCCGCTCATGGGTTCGGGCGCGACTACGACGAGTGCCTGACCCGGCACGCGATGCGATGAGGTGGTCTGGGCCCGGTGACTGGTCTCGAGTGGTTCTTGCATGGTGACCCTCCTTTGCAAGAGAGCCGGTGGCTGCTCGGTAAATACGTCGCCTGATGGCCGGTTTGCTCAGGTGTGGGCGCATGACCCTAGGGAGGGTGGTCAGCTCGGCGGCGCCAAGCGATCCTGATCGCGGCGGCACAAACGTTGGAGGCAGACACGACATGACCGAACCAGGAAAGCTGACCGACACCCAGCAGTTGGCGATTGCGCTGAGGCGCATCCGAGGCGTGAACATCTCCGAGGCCGGGGTGCTCGCGCACGACATGCGACCGGAGCACCTCAACGGTGTCAGCTCCGATCGCGGTCGTCTCGACCTCGCGGGCGCGCCCGAGCCGGCGGGCGAGGTGAGCACGCCGGTACCGCCGGTGTGGCCGGTGCAGTACCGGCTGGACGTGGACGGGTTCATCCGCGCGCTCGAAGCGGCCCTGACCGACGCGGTCGCCGGCTACGCCATGCGGCTGAATGAGCACGGCACAACGATCCGAACGCTGGAATGGAACTGGGCCAAGGAGCCCGATGACACGGCCGAGGGATGGACGCCGGATGTCCGGATGCACGTCGCGAGCCTGAGCAAGCAGGTGACCGCGATCGCCATGACCAAGCTGCTCGACAACCACGGGATCGCCTTCGACGCGAAGATCATCGACTACCTCCCGGCTTACTGGCCGAAGGGGCCGAATGTCGAGGAGATCACCTTCGCCAATCTGATGACCCACACGTCGGGTCTCGACTTCGGCGTGGACTCCTCCGCATCGGACTTCGAGTTCATGAAGGCGCAGATCGCGGCCGGAACCACCCACCTGGGCCAGTACTGGTATCAGAACATGAACTTCGGGCTGTGCCGGATCCTGCTCGCCACGATCAAGGGCATCATCCCGGTCGACTTCTACATCCCGCCGCTGTTCGGCCTGGATGCTCTCAACGACATCGTGTGGGACCTCGTCACGCTGGGGGCGTACGAGTCCTACATCGGCCGCGATGTGTTCTCGCCCTCGAGCGTGTCCGGCCCGACGCTGGCCCATGAGCCGCTGGACGCGCTGGCCTACGACTTTCCGGTGTCAGGCCACGGCTGGAACTCGGGGGATCTCACCACGATGGCGGGCGGAGCCGGCTGGCACATGACCATCGACGAACTGCTCGCCGTAATGGGCACCTTCCGGCGCGGGGGCACGATCCTGAGCCCGTTCCAGGCGCAGACCATGCTCGACGCGGGCTTCGGGATCGACTGGACGGTCTCGACATCGCTCGGGCCCTATTACGCCAAGAATGGGTTCTGGCACGACTCGGCAAACCAGACCGAGCAGGGCGTTCTGTTCTATCTGCCGCACGACATGGAGCTCGTGCTGCTGGTCAACTCCCCGGTCGGCTCGCCGCCGCTGTTTCTCTACACGGTGGTCGCGGACGCGTACACGAGCAACATCGTCAGCGCCCACTGGGTCCACGCCTGAGCTGTGGCGCCGGGCTAGCGCCGGGCGATCTCGGCTACCGACTCGAGCAGGCGGTCGATGTCGTCTCGGTTGTTGTAAAGGACGATGCTGGCGCGGACGGCGCCACCGTCGTCGTGAAGTCCGAAGCGGTGCATGAGCTCGTAGGCGTAGTTGTCGCCGGCCCACACCGCGATGCCTAGCTCGGCCAGTTGCCGGGCGACGTCGTGCGGACGGCGGTCGTCGAGGACGAACGAGATGGTCGAGGTCCGATGCTGCGCCGCCCCGAGCAACCGAATGCCGGGAACGTCAGCGAGCCCCATGAGCGCGTGAGCGAGCAGCGCGGCCAGGTACTGCTCGACGGCGCCGAGCGCCGCCCGCAGCCGTTCGCGACGGGTGCCCGGCGCATCGGTCAGCCCCGCGATCCAGTCGATCGCGGCGGTGACGCCGGCAAACAGCTCGAACGGTGGCGTCCCGCGCTCGAAGCGATCCGGCACTTCATCCGGCGAAGGCGCGAGCTTGGACGGCTTCAGCTGATCCAGTCGCGCCGGATCGGCGATAACCGCGCCGACGTGCGGGCCGAAGAACTTGTAGGTCGAGCAGGCGTAGAAGTCCGCTCCGAGGGCCGCGACGTCCACCGGTCCATGGGGGGTCGCGTGTACCCCGTCCACGTAGGTGAGGGCGCCGGCGGAGTGCGCGCGGTCGCTGATCGCCCGTACGTCGGGTTTGGTGCCGATCGCGTTGGAGGCCGCGGTTACGGCCACGAGGCGTGTCCGATCGCCGATCAGTCCGTCGAACGCCGCAACCGGTAGCTCCCCGGTCCGAGGATCGAACTCGGCCCAGCGGACGGTTGCTCCGGTGCGCGCGGCGGCGAGTACCCACGGCCGGACGTTGGCGTCGTGGTCGAGTGATGTGACGACCACCTCGTCGCCGCGCTTCCAGTCGGCCGACAGGGCGTCGGCGAGATGAAAGGTGAGCGTGGTCATGTTCGGTCCGAGCACCACGCCATCGGGATCGCCTCCCACCAGATCGGCGATCGCGCGCCGCGCCGCGCCGACCGTCTGGGTGCTGCGCTCGCTCGCGGCGAATTCGCCGTGCACGTTGGCCATCGAGAAGCGCAGGGCCTCGCTCACGGCGTCGATGACCGGGTCAGGGACGAGCGTCCCGGCTGCGCCGTCGAGGCGTGCCTCGCCCCCGAGTAGACCCGGAAACTCCGTCCGGATGTCTTCGATCGAACGTGACAGGTGCATCCCTGGATCTCACCAGATCCGGGCAGCCCGAGGAGTAGAGTCGCGGCGGGAATGACGCGGGTCGCGATCATCGGCGGTGGCATCGGCGGCCTGATCGCTGCGCGCGCCCTGTGCCGGCGCGGCATCGAAGTCGCCGTGTACGAGGCGGCCCCGGAGTTGCGCGAGATCGGGGCCGGCGTCGCCCTGCACCCGAACGCCATGAAGGTGCTGCACTCGCTCGGTCTCGAGGACGGTGTGCGGGCGGTCGCGGGGCGCTCGGAGTGGGCGCTCACGCGCAACGGGAAGACGGGCCGGGTCATCTCGAAGACGAGCCGGGCGCAACAGGCGGTCCTGTTCGGCACCGCGGGCGCGACCGTCCATCGGGCTGATCTGCTGGACGTCCTGGCGGGTTCGGTGCCGAGCGACATCGTCACGCTCGGCGCGCGATGCGTCGGAGTCGAGCCGGACGGGGCGGTCGCGGTGGCCAGATTCCAGGACGGCAGCGAGGTCGAGGCTGACGTGATCATCGGCGCCGACGGAATCCACTCGGTGGTGAGAGAGTCGCTGTTCGGCCCCGACGCGCCGCGCTTCACCGGCAAGATCTGCTACCGCAGCGTGGTGCCCGTCGACGCCGTGTCCGGCGGCCCGCCGCCGAACGACAACGCCCAGTGGTTAGGGCCACACGGCACGATCGTCCTGTACCCGGTGCGGCGAGACGAGTTGATCAACGTCGTGTGCCACTACGACGACGAGGGGTACCGGCACGAATCCTGGGTTTCGGAGTGCGAGCGCGCAGAGGTGCTCGAGCGCTACAGCGGCTGGCACGAGTCGCTGCTGCGGCTGTTCGCGGCCGGGGAGGTCTGGTACAAGTGGGCGCTCTACGACCGCGACCCGATCCCGCAGTGGACGCGCGGTCGCGTCACCGTGCTCGGCGACGCCGCGCACCCGATGCTGCCCTACCTCGGGCAGGGCGCGTGTCAGGCGATCGAGGACGGGTGCGTCCTGGCGGCGGCGCTCGCCGCGGAGCCGGACGATCCGGTCGCGGCGCTCGGGCGGTATGAGCGCTCCCGCCGCCCGCGGACGAGCCGGGTTGTCCTGACTTCGCGCGAGCGCGGCGTCAGCAACCACCTCGTCTCCCCGGTGGCGGCGTGGCGGCGAGACCTCTCGATCGCCGTGCGGCGCCGCCTCGGTCGTGACCCGGACGGTCGCGGCGCCGCGTGGATCCCGGAATACGACGCCAGCTCTCCGAACGCGCTCGCGACCTAGAGCCGGCGCGTCCGGGCGGCGGTCAGGACGCGGGCGTCCCGAGGCGGTCGGCGGTGCCGAGGTGGGCGTCCAGCGCCGTGACCTTTTCGGTGTCGAGGAACACGCGGATCTCGCGGATCAGTCCGCGCTTGATCACGATGTGCTCCATGCCCTCGTTCTCGTAGACGTATCCGTCGGGGGCGACGATGCGATCGTTGAAGTGCATGGACACGCGCATGTTCCACGGCGCTCCCGCGGCAGAAGCGTCATGGACGCGGAACTCGGGGTTCAGCGAGGCGAAGCGCCGCATCCAAGCCTCAATCGCGGGTTTGCCCCGGTGCTCTCCCCCGAACGAGTTGTCGCCCGGGAAGATCAGGACGGCGTCGTCGGCCAGCCCGAGCAGGGCGAGTCGCAGGTCGCCCTTGCTGACCTTGACGTAGAGAAGCGCCAAGATGCGCTTGACGAGTGCGGAGTACATACCGGGGACTGTAATACCCGCGCGGCGCTGTGCTCGCCCCGGCCGTGGCGGCCGGCCGACTAGCCCTCGACCTTCCCCGGCGGGCCGCCGAGGGCGGCGATAAGGGCGGAGAAGTTCTTGCCCGCGGCGGTCGCGATGTTGTCCTCGTCGTCAGTGGTGCTCCACTGCCCCGCGACCTTCGCGTAGGCCTTGGTCCCCCGGCCGGAGCCCCATCCGACCTCGATGCCGGTCGGCCAGTTCGGGATGATCGTGGCGATCGGCTGGCCGGCGGCGACCGTCTGGCCGACGGTCAAGCCGTCCACCGGTGTCACGCCCTCGGCGTAGTACACGTAGCAGCCGGCGTCGGCGCCGCCGAGCAACTGGTACTCGATGAACGTCCCGGGCCATCCGCTGTTGTTCGTCGCCACGTAGGTGACTCGCCCCGCCCCGAGCGCCACGAGCGTCCCCGAGCCCGCGTAGTCGACGCCCTGGTCGATCCGCTCGCGCTTCAGGGTGGCGCCGGCCACCGGGTTGACGTATCCGGTGGTGCTGGCCGCGAGGGGACAGCCCGCTGTGCGTGATGGCGCGATCGGCGCGCTGGCGCGCGGGGAGCCGGCCGTGATCCGGGTGGTGGCGGCGGCACGCGCCGCCGTCGGCGTGGCCTGCGGACCGCCGCTGGCCAGGCTGCTGGCCACGATCGCCGCGGCCAGCGCCAACCCGGCGACGCCGCGGGGACCAAGGCGCGGCATGAGCGCCAGCGCGGCCACGGCGCGATCTCGCCACATACGGTCGGGCGCCGCGGGCGGCCGAGTCGACCTCTGCCTGCGCGCCAGCGAGCGCTCGAGTGATTCGCGCCACGGATCGCCCGCGGCGCGTTCACGCGCGGTGTCCACGAACCTCCCTCATGAGTACGACTGAATTGCCTGCGGGGTTAGCTGACGGGCTCGCGCTGTGCGCTACGCCGAACAGTTCGGCGATTCGCCCCGGCGATCTCTTCGATCGCTCCTGGGTCCCCCGCTCACCGGTCACGGATAGCCCGGCGATTCGGCTCGTTATGTGGGCGGGGAACCTATCAGCCCGGTCAGCGGAAACGAGAGGCTGCCACGCGGCGCGAGCCCGTGGAAGCTCGCAATTTGCAGCCGCTGGGAGGATGTGCAGGTGCCACGCGGTGCGATGTACGAGCCCTGGGACGCCTTCGAGGCGCCGCGCTTCACCGGCCCGCGCACCTACGCGCGGCTCCCGTACGTCAAGGACCTGGACGGCGTTCACGCCGCGGTGTTCGGGATGCCGTGGGACGGCGGCACCTCGTTCCGATCGGGCGCCCGCTTCGGACCCGAGGGGGTGCGCTCGGCCTCGGGGATGATCCGCACCTACAACCCGGTGCAGAAGGTGCAGGTGTTCGGTGCGCTGTCGACGATCGACTACGGCGACAGCCCGACCGTGCCGGGCTACATCGAGGACACGCTGGATCGGATAAGCGCGTTCGTGGCGCCCCTGGCCGAGGCTCGGATCCCCAGCGTCGGAATCGGTGGCGATCACTCGGTGGCGCTCGGCGAGCTCCGGGCCTATGCCGCGGTGCACGGCCCGCTTGGCCTGGTCCACCTCGACTCCCACACCGACCTGTGGGACAGCTACAACGGCCGTCCTTACTCGCACGGCACGATGTTCCGCCGGGCGCTCGAGGAAGGGCTGATCGACCCCGCGCGGATGCTCCAGGCCGGGATCCGCGGCCCACTGTACGGAGAGGACGACGAGGCCATCCCCGATCAGCTCGGAGTCCGAACGATCCCGTGGGTGGAGCTGGTGCAGATGAGCCCGGCCGAGCTCGCCGCGGCGGCCCGCGAGCGGCTGGACGGCCGGCCCGCCTTCCTGTCGCTCGACGTGGACTTCGTCGACGCCGCGTTCTGCCCCGGCACGGGCACCCCGGAGGTCGGAGGACCGACCAGCTTCCAGGCCCTGTCCTACCTCAGGGCCCTGGCCGGCCTCCCGTTCATCGCCTTCGACGTGGTCGAGGTGGCCCCGGCCTACGACGGCCCCGGTCAGGTGACCGCGTTGTTCGCCGCCAACGCGGTGTTCGAGATGCTCAGCATGATCGCGCTGGCGCGCTGAAATCCGGGCGGACGGGGGAATCTCCGGGCGGACGGGGGATCTCACAGTCGGCGCGCGGCGAGCGTTTCACTGGCATGACCACGATCACGCCCGACATCGCCACCGTCGCCGAACGCGTCGAGCGCCAGGACTGGGAGCGCCTGCGGACCGAGCTCGACGAGCAGGGGTTCGCAGTCACCGCGCCGATCCTCGACGCGTCCGAATGCCGCGAGCTGGCCGAGCTGTTCGACGGGGACGGATTCCGCTCCACGATCGATATGGCACGCCACCGCTTCGGCGACGGCCGTTACCGCTACTTCGCCCACCCGCTGCCGGCGCTCGTCCAGGCCGCGCGGACGGCGTTCTACGGGAGGCTGGCCCCGATCGCCAACGCCTGGTCGGAGCGCCTCTCCGGAGACGCGCCCCGGTTCCCCGAGACCCACGATGAGTTGCTGGAGCGCTGTCGCGCCGCCGGTCAGGAGCGCCCGACCCCGCTGCTGCTGCGCTACCGGCCGGGGGACTGGAACGCGCTTCACCAGGATCTCTACGGCGAGGTGTACTTCCCGTTCCAGGTCCTGAGCGTGCTGTCCGATCCCGAGCGCGACTACGCCGGCGGCGAGTTCGTGCTGCTCGAGCAGCGCCCGCGCGCCCAGAGCCGGGCCCACGTCCTGCGCCCGCCCCAGGGCGCGTTCGTGATCTTCCCGACCCGCGAGCGCCCGAACGCCGGCAAGCACGGCTACCACCGGGTCGCGCTGCGCCATGGCGTGAGCACGGTGAGAGCCGGCGAGCGCGTTGCGCTCGGGGTGATCTTCCACGACGCCACCTGAGGAGGTTGAATTCCACCATGCCATTCGCGATCTTCGAGAGCCGGCTCGGGGCACTCACGCTCCTCGCCGGACCGGACCGAGCGCTCCGGCGTCTCTACTTCCCCGGCACCGCGCCCGCGCTCGACGCCACCGAGCACGACCCGGGCGCACTCGCCGACGCCACCGAGCAGCTCGAGCAGTACTTCGACGGCGAGCGCACAACGTTCGAGCTGGAGCTCGATCTGGTCGGAACCCAGTTCCAGCTGAGCGTGTGGCACGCACTGCGCGGCATCCCCTATGGGACGACCACCACGTACGGCGCGCTGGCGCGAGAGCTCGATGGGCAGCCACGCGCGGTAGGAGCCGCGGTCGGCGCGACCCCGATCCCGATCATCGTTCCGTGCCATCGGGTTATCGGGGCCGACGGGTCGCTCACGGGCTACGGCGGCGGGCTGCCCCGCAAGCGCGCGCTGCTCGACCTGGAGGCCGGCGTAGGCCAGCTCGCGGTGCTGTGACGCCTTAGGATCGGCGGGTGCCGGAGGCGTAGGGGCCGGAGGCTATTGAGTTTTGCCGTAATAGTTCCCGGTTTTCTCAATCGCATCGTGTGAGCCCGGGGGAGCGCCGAATCTGACCGGCGTTGTCAGCGACTTGTAAGGGACCGGAAAACGGGCGCGCGGATACTTGCCGGGCTGCCCGGGCGGCTCGAAGAGTCCGTACCGGGATTCTGGGATTGAGGAGCCCATGCGCAGGCACGAGGTGCGACGCGATGCGTCGTCGTCCACATGCTGACGATCAGGTTCGGGCCGTCGGATCTCGCCCGTGTTCGCTTCGGCGTCTCGCCGTTGATCGAGCTGTGGCAGAGCGTTCGGGCGCTGCACAGTCCAATGTCGAGGGTGCTGCACTCGCCGTGGCTCGTGGAGTCTCGCGCGCGCGTGGAAGATCTGGACCTCGCGGTGATGCACGCGCTCGAGTCCCTGCGGGGGTGCGGCCCCGACTTCGTGCACCCACCGCCGGACGGTCCGTGCGGCGAGTTCGAGCTCGAGTTGGCGCGGATCGTGGCGACGCCGTGCGACCAGATCCGGCGCGAGATCCTCGGCTACCCCGGTGAGCACGTAGTGCCCGCGACCCTGCAGCCCTTCGTCGAGGCACCGGATACGGCGGTCGAGGAGCTGGCCGGCCTTCTGCGCACGTACTGGCAGCGGGTCCTCGAGCCCCACTGGGAGCGGATCCGGACCGGGCTTGACGGCGATGTGCTCTATCGGGCTCAGCAGGTGGCCGGCGGAGGGCTCCGGGCGCTGTTCGGCGACATCGATCCCTCGGTCAACTACGAAGAATCAGAGCTCGTCATCGACACGCCTGCGAGCCGGTCGCTCGAGCTGCGCGGCCGGGGGCTGCTGCTCGTCCCCAGCGTGTTCATCTGGCCGGCGGTGGCGATCATCGACCAGGGCTTTGCGCAGCCGACGCTGGTCTATCCGGCCCGCGGCAGCGGCCTCGTATGGGAGCCCGTGGGCCCGCCGTCGGACGGCCTCGCCGCGCTGATCGGGACCAGGCGCGCGATGATCCTAGCCGCGCTCGAGGGGCCGTGCTCGACGACCGGCCTGGCGCGCCGGCTCGAGGTGGGCCCGGCCAGCATCTCGCAGCATCTCGCCGTGCTCCACGACGCCGGGTTGATCGAGCGCCATCGCGTGGGGCGGGTGGTTCTGTACCGGCGATCGCCGGCGGGGAACCTGCTGCTCGACGCGGGCGCCGGGAGGGCTACGGTCGGGTCGAGCCTCGAGGCAGCCTGACCCGCTCCGGCCGGGCTACGCCTCGAGGCATTCGAGCGACCAGAGGTGCGGAAAGCATTCGCGGGTCGCGGTGATCAGGCGGTCGCGCGACGTCGGAGCGCCATACCGCTCGCGGTCGTACTCGGCGAACTGGCGCTCGAGTGCGTCGAGCGCGTCGACCGCACCGCGCAGAGCCCGGCGCCACCACTCGTGCCTCGGCGCCGGCCCGGCCAGGAGAGCCTCGATCGCGCCGGTCAGGGCCGACTTGGCGACGATCGCCTCGGGCGTGGTCGCGTGCAGGCAGGCGCCGTACTCGCCCGACAGCCAAGCTTCGTACTCGCGGTCGGCCTCCTCAGGCCGGCCGCCCGCGAACGCGAACCGTGCCCGAAACGTGCCGGCGACGGCGCCGGGATCACCGTCGGCTTCCTCGAGCAGATCGGCGTGATCCGTCGGGACCATCGCAGTCCCGTCGGGCAGCACGTAGGTCGCCTGCGGGAGGATCCCGCGCTCGACGTATGGCCGGACGCAGTCCTCCAACGCCACGAACGACTCCTTGACGTAGGCGATGTCCTGCTCCGCCGACTCCGGTAGCCGCGCGGTCACGCTGCCTCCGGGCTCTCCGGGCTCTCCGGGCTCTCCGGGCTGTCCGGGCTCTCCAGGCTCTCCGGGCTCTCCGGGCTCTCCGGGCTCTCCGGGCTCTCCGGGGCCTCCCGGGCCACCTGGACCGCCTGGGCCTCCGGAACCGGCGACTGCATCGGGAAGTGGCAGGCGGCGAGATGACCCTCGCCGAACGAGCGCAGCGGCGGCACCACCTCGGCGCATTTGTCCTGGGCCCGCGGGCAGCGCGTGCGGAACCGGCACCCGGAGGGCGGGTCGACCGGCGAAGGCAGCTCTCCCCGAACCGCGACGCGGCGCTCCTTGTTGCGCGCGGACTCGGGGTTCGGCACCGGGATGGCTTCGAGCAGCCCGGCCGTATAGGGGTGGGCGGGCGCGCTGTAGACCGCCTGGGCGGGACCCACCTCGACCAGCCTCCCGAGATACATCACGCCGATGCGGTCGGCCAGGTACTTGACGACCGACAGGTCGTGCGAGATCACGACGTAGGTCAGGCCGTAGGCCGCCTGCAGGCGCTGCATCAGATTGAGGATCTGCGAGCGGATCGAGACGTCGAGAGCCGACACGGGCTCGTCGGCCACGATCACCTTCGGGTTCAGCGCGAGGGCCCGGGCCAGGCCGAGCCGCTGGCGCTGCCCTCCGGAGAACTCGTGCGGATAGCGGTTGATCGCGTCGTAGGCGAGCCCGACCTCGTCGAGCAGGCGTCGGACGGCCTCGGTCCGTTCCTTGGGAGTGCCGCGGCGAGCGATGTCGAGCGGCTCGGAGATGATCTCCTTCACGCGCATGCGCGGGTCGAGCGACGAGTACGGGTCCTGGAACATGAACTGCAGGTCGCGCCGGAGCTCGCGAAATCGGGCCGGCTTCAGCGTCCCCAGGTCGGTGCCGTTGAACAGCACCTGACCGCCGGTGGGGACCTCCAGGCCGACGCCCATCCGGCCGAGCGTGGTCTTCCCGCAGCCCGACTCGCCGACCAGTCCGAACGTCTCGCCGGGCTTGACCGCGAGGTTCACCTCGGTGACCGCGTGGACCGCCCCGATTCTTCTGCGCAGGACGGCGCCGGCGGTCACCGGGAACTCCTTGGTGACGTCCTTGAACTCGAGGATGAACTCGGAGGCGGCCCCGTTGGTCGCGGCGGCCGGCGTGAGCTGAGGCTCCGCTGCGCTCTCGAGCAGCTCGAGCTCCCGGCCGAACGAGGCCATCAGCGACTTGTTCTGCTCCGCCTGTGCCAGCAGCGACGCGCCCAGCTCGCCCATGGCCGAGGCCGAGGAGTTACGCGGGTGAAAGCACGCGAACGGATGGTCGCGGTCGACGCCGCCCAGTGGCGGATCCTCGCGCCGGCAGCGCTCGGTGGCAAACGCGCAACGAGGCGCGAAGCGGCACGCCAGCGGTGGCCTGCGCAGGTCCGGCGGGATTCCGGGGATCGAGTAGAGCTCCTGGCTCGCGTCCTGATCGAGCTGGGGGATCGAGGCGAGCAGAGCCTCGGTGTAAGGGTGGCGGACGTGCTTGAACAGCTGCACGGTCTCGGCCGTCTCGACCTTGCGCCCGGCGTACATCACGGCGACCCGGTCGGCCCGGCCCGCGATGACACCCATGTCGTGGGTGATCAGGATGATCCCCATCCCGAGCTCGCGCTTGATGCGGTCGAGCAGATCGAGGATCTGCGCCTGGATCGTCACGTCCAGCGCGGTGGTGGGCTCGTCGGCGATCAGCAGCTTCGGGTCGCAGGCCAGCGCCATCGCGATCATCACCCGCTGGCGTAACCCCCCCGAAAGCTGGTGGGGGTAGGCATGGATCCGCTCCGCGGGCCGCGGCAGACCGACGAGGTCGAGCACCTCGGTGGCGCGTTTCATCGCCTGCTCCTTGGAGACGTCCCGGTGCGTCAGCACCACCTCGGCGATCTGCCGCCCGATCGTCATGGTCGGGTTCAACGAGGTCATCGGGTCCTGGAAGACCATCCCGATCTCGTTGCCGCGAACCTTGCGCAGCTCGGCGGCCGACAGCTGGACGAGGTCCCGCCCGTTCAGCCGGATCTCCCCGCCCGCGATGTACCCACCTCTGGGGAGCAGCCGCATGATCGACATCGCGGCCATCGTCTTGCCGCAACCCGACTCACCCACGACTCCCAGCGTCTCGCCGGCGTCGAGCTCGAGGCTGAGCCCGTCGACCGCGTGCACGGTGCCGCTGCGCAGGCTGATCCGGGTTCGGAGATCGTCGAGCTCGAGGAGCACCGGGTTTCACCTCTCCTGCAGGCGGACGTCGAAGGCGTCCTGCAGCGCGTCGCCGATGAAGTTGAACGCGACGACCGTGATCACGATCATCACCAGCGCCGGATAGACCTCCCACCAGTAGCCGTCCTGGAGGTAGGTGGTGCCATCCGAGAGCATCGACCCCCAGGTCGGGATGCTCGGCGGCAGCCCGAAGCCGAGGTACTGCAGCACGGCGAGCGTCAGGATCGCGTTGGCGATCTGGAACGTGACCGTGACCATGATCGTCCCGATCGTGTTCGGGATGATGTGCCGCAGGATGATCCGCCACGAACGTCCGCCCATCACCTGAACCGCCTGCACGTACTCGCGTGTGCGCAGGGTGAGGGTCTCGCCACGCACGAGTCGCGCCGGGATCAGCCACGAGACGAGCACGAGGACCACGATGAGCAGGGTCAGGCTCGGCTTGAAGATCTGGGCCATGAAGATGAACAGGAACACGACAGGGATCGCGTAGCCCACGTCGACCACGCGCATGAGGACGCCGTCCAGCGGGCCGCCGAAGAACCCGGAGACGGCGCCGTAGATCAGCCCGAACAGCGTCGCGATGAGCCCTACGGCCAGCCCGACCTCGATCGAGCTCTGGCCCCCCTTCATCAGCCGGCCGAGGATGTCGAAGCCGGCCGAATCGGTCCCGAGCAGATGGCCGCCGCCCGGTGCCAGGTTGACGCTCACGAGATCGGGATTGAGCTGATCGGTGCGGTGGACCAGCGGGCCGAGGAAGCTGAACAGGATGACGAGCACGACGACGCCCACGCCGACGATGGCCAGCCGGTTCTGGGCGAACGTCCTCGCCACCACAATCCAGGGGTTGCCGGTCGCGACGACCTCACCGCCCTCGGGCAGCACGTCGACCTCGACCGGCTCGCGGTCTGCGGTCTCGGTGGCCACGCCCTCAGTACCTGATCCGGGGGTCGAGGATCGCATAGCCGATGTCGGCGACCAGGTTGCCGAGCACGGTGACCACGCCCACCAGCACGGTGATGCCGAGCATCACCTCGTAGTCGTTGCTCACCGCCGCCTGGAGGTACTCGAGTCCGGCGCCCGGAAAGTTGAACACCTGCTCGATGATCAGGGTCCCGGTGATCACCAGCGGGATCGACAGCCCCACCAGTGTGACCACCGTGATGAGCGAGTTGCGCAGCAGGTGGCGCCAGAGCACGAGCCGCTCGGACAGCCCCTTGGCGCGCGCCGTGCGTATGTAGTCCTGCGCCAGCGTGTCGATCGCCGAGGAGCGCATGTACCGGCTGAACTGCGCATAGGTCACGAGCGTCAGGCTCGCCACCGGAAGGACGAGGCCCGCGGGGTGCGCCAGCATGCCGAACGCCGAGGCCGACTGCGGCGCCTCGGCCGGGAACACGTGGAAGCTGATCGAGAGGAACTGGATGAGCAGCAGCGCGATCGCGTACTGGGGCATCGAGTAGAGCAGGAAGCCGAGGCCGGTGGCGGCGTAATCGGCCGGTCCGTTGCGCCGCACCGCCTGGGCGATCCCGACCGGGATCGCGATCAGGAGCGCGAAGATGAGCGACAGCCCTCCGAGCACCAGATCCCGCGGCAGTTCGCTGGCCAGCAGCGAGTCGACCGGGCGGTTGAACTGGTAGGAGTAGCCCAGGTTGCCGTGCAGCAGCTTGTCGAGGAACAGCCAGTACTGGACGTACACCGGCTTGTCCAGTCCGTTCTGATGGGTGAACTGCGCGATCAGTTGCGGCGATGCCCGGTTGCCGAGGACGTCCCGGGCGAGGTTGCCCGGCAGCAGGTGCAGCAGGGCGAAGGTGATCACCGTGACGCCGAGCGTCACGATGATCGCCTGGCCCAGCCTGCGGATGATGAACCCGATCACCGAGGCAACCCGTGGCTGAGAATTCGCTCGTTCCGGCTACTTCGTGAAGTACCAGTCCTCGGGATTCATCAGGCCCAAGGCGTTCGCCGCGTAGCCGCCGAGCTTCTTGGACACGAGGACGCCCGCGTCACCCGCGTAGGTCCCGATCGAGGTGGGCCCGAACACGACCGGCAGCGTGTGCTCGACGTTCTCCGCGTACGCGGTCAGCGCCTGTGCGTCGTTGGTCGCCATGGTCACGCCCTGGATCAACCGGGTGGTCGAGGGATCGCTGTAGCTGCCGTAGTTCGCCACCGCACCGGGGGCGAACAGCTGCTCGCCGGTCGGCAGATACGATGGACCGTAGATCCATCCCGCGCCCCAGTTCTCGACCTGCCACTTGCAGGTCGGCTGGCTCGGTTGGCACGCGACCGCGGTACCGATCACCGTCGCGAACGGGTGCGTGGTGAGGTCGATCTTGATCCCGACTTTGCTCGCCTGCGCCGCCAGGTCGTCCATCTCGTTCTTGACCGCGACCGTGCCGGAGGCGTAGTCGAGGGTGAACGAGATCCCCTCACCCTGCGTGATCCCGGCGCCGCACAGGCTCGGGTTCTGGCACGTGGTCGTCCCACCTGGCGTCACCTTCCAGCCGTGGCTGGTCAGCAGTGCTTTGGCCGCTGAGACCGAGAACGGGTAGGGGTTCACCGTGGTCACCGAGGCGCTCACGAGTGGGCTCGGCGGCGACGGTGGAACGGGGCCGTAGGTCGGATTGGCCGTGTGAGACAGGAACGCGTTGATCCAACCCTCCTGGTCGATCAGGTGCTGGAACGCCTGCCGGAAGTACAACTGGCTGAAGATCGGGCCGACCTTCGGGTTGTGGAAGTTGAGCGGGAAGTAGTTGAACGAGTAGCTGGCCGCCTTGTTGTAGGTGTAGCCCTCGCCGGTCAACGCCCCGACCTGGGGCGCGTACTGCTGAGGAAGGCTCGCGACCGTCAGTGCGCTCGGCCCACTCGAGCGCATCTCGTTGTAGACGGCGGCCTCGCTGGTGAACGGGAGCGTCACCAGCTTCGAGATCGACGGCTTCGGCGAGCCCGAATAGTCCGGGTTGGGCACGAGGGTGACCTGGCCCGTGCTGGTGAAGTTGTCCAGCTTGAACGGACCGTCGACCACCTTCCACAGCGGTGATGACACCCAGGTGCCCAGATCCTTGGACTGGCCGTCGAGGAACTTGTAAACGGCCATCGCACCCGCCTTGGTGCTGTCTGGCAGATGTCCGTTGTCAGTCGTCGGCGCCGGCTGCGACAGTGACGTCCGATCCCAAGCCAGTGGGAGGGGAATGAGCTGCGAAAGCTCGTCATAGGTGACCCACGTCGGGCTGTATGCCTTGTTGAAATGCAACACGAACGTCGAGGGGTCGGGCGCCGAGTAGCTCGTCACGTTGTCGGGGAAATATCCCGGGACGTAGCCGCACCAGTCCGCCGGGTTGGCCTTGATGAGGTTCATCCAGAACATCAGGTCGCGCGAGGTGACCGACTCGCCATCCGCCCACTTCCAGTTGTTCAGCTTGATCGTGACCGTCTTGCCCCCACCGGAGAACTGGGGCTGCTGGCCGATGGAGTAGTCGTAGTCGATGGTCGGCCGGTAGTTGTTTCCATACCAGTAGACCGGCCGGTACAGCATGTACATCAACTGGTTGATGTTCTGGGTGCCGCACACCTGGGGGCTGTACAGCGGGAAGATGTAATTCGGCTCCTGCTCGGGGATCTGCGTGAAGTACACCGTCCCCCCGGAGATCTTGGTACCCGACCCGGTGGTCGGCTGCGTCAGTCCCACGCCACTCGTCGGGGTCGAAGTCGGCGCGCTACTGGAGCCGCCGCTGCCTGAGCCGCCGTTGCCGCTGCTGGTGCTCGAGGAGCCGCAGGCAGCCGCCAGAACCGTCACCAGCACGGCAGCGAGCGTCGCAGCCACAGTACGCGTGAGCTTTTGCACTTCCACCGACCTCCCCATCTACGTTTCGTCGTACTACAGGGCTCGGCGGACGCCGCTCAAAGGTATTCAACGTCAGCTGAATGCTCGCGCCCGCCGCATTTGGTGTCGCCCGGACGGCGCAGGCACGCCCGGGCGATGCCGGCCAGTATTCGAACCGCCCGTTACCGGCCCCTGACATGCCGCTGACAGCCTCTGTCAGGGGATCGTTGCGCGCTCACGACAGTTGTTCGATAATCGCCGGGATGCGCGCGCAGGCCACCGCAACGCTGCGGTTCGGCATCCTCGGGCCGCTGACGGCGTCCCGGGACGGAGCGAGCCTTGCCCTGGGCGGGACTCGGCAGCGAGCCCTGCTGGCGATCCTGCTCGTGCACGCGAACGAGACCGTGAGCACCGAGCGGCTGATCGAGGAGCTCTCGGGAGGTGCGCGGTCGAGGGGTTCGGCCAACGCGGTCCACGTGGCCGTCTCGCGCCTGCGCCGGACGTTGTGCGACGACGGCGCCGAGATGCTGCGCACGTGCCGGGGCGGATATGTGCTCGAGTTGGGGGCCGAGCAGGTAGACGCGGCGATGTTCGAGCGACTGCTCGCCGACGGACGCGCCCGGCTCGCGGCGGGAGACCACGCGGGCGCGTTGGCGCGACTGGGCGAGGGGCTGGCACTGTGGCGCGGCCCACCGCTCGCCGACCTGGGCGCCGTGGAGGACGTGCAGCCCGAGGTACGACGTCTGGAGGAGCTTCGCCTGCTGGCCGAGATGGAGCGCATCGAGGCCGAGTTGGCTCTCGGCCACGCCGCCGAGGTGGTCGCCCCCCTCGAGCGGTTGATCGCTCAGGCACCGCTTCAGGAGCGCCTGCGTGCCCAGTTGATGCTGGCGCTGTATCGCTCGGGCCGCCAGGCCGACGCGCTGGCCGTCTACCGGGAGGCCTGCGCGCTGCTGCGCGACGAGCTTGGGCTCACGCCGGGCGCCGAGCTGCGCGAGCTCGAGCGGATGATCCTGTGCCACGACGCCGGGCTTGGCATCGGCCGAGGCGCGAGCCTCGGATCAGACCAGGCTGGGGCCGGGCCGGTGCTGTGCCCGTTCAAGGGGCTGGCCGCATTCGAGGGCTCGGACGCCGACTTCTTCTGCGGGCGGGATCGGCTGGTCTCGGAGCTGATCGCGCGGCTCGCCGAGTGGCCGCTGGTCGGCATCCTCGGTCCGTCGGGTATCGGCAAGTCCTCGCTGCTGCGCGCCGGCGTGCTGCCTGCCCTGCGCGGGGGTGCGCTGCCCGGCAGCGCGGGCTGGCGGCAGGTCCTGCTGCGACCCGGGGATCATCCCTGCGCCGAGCTCGAGCGCGCCCTCGGCGGCTCGGTCGAGCAGGCGCTCAGGGGCCTGCGCGCCGAGGAGCGGATCGTGGTCGCGGTCGACCAACTCGAGGAGTTGTTCACGGCGTGCGAGCGAGAGCCCGAGCGCCGCCGTTTCCTCGAGCAGCTTGTGTCCGGGGCCGCGGACAACGAACGGCGGGCGCTCGTGCTCTGCACGCTGCGCGCCGACTTCTACGGCCGGCTCAGCGCTTACCCGGCGTTCGCCGAATTGCTCAGCCGCAGCCATGCCCTTGTCGGCCCGATGGACCGCGCCGAGCTGAGGGAGGTGATCGAGCGGCCGGCCGCTCGCGCTGGGCTCGAGGTCGAGGATCGCCTGGTCGACGTGCTCGTGGACGAGGTGGGGGACGAGCCGGGCGCCCTGCCGCTGCTCTCGACCACGCTGCTCGAGCTCTGGCAGGCGCGCGACGGGCACGTGCTTCGACTCCTGGACTACCGCGCCACGGGCGGGGTGCGCAGCGGAGTGGCGAGGATCGCCGAGGCGGCCTATACCCGGCTGACCGAGGACGAGCGGCGCGTTGCGCGCGAGGTGCTGCTGCGGCTGGCCGACCTCAGCGAGGGCGCCCCGGAACGGCGGCGAGTGCCGCTGGTGGAGATCGAAGGGATCGACGGCGCGCAGCCGGTGCTCGCCGCGCTGATCGACGCTCGGCTGGTGACCGTCGGCCCCGGCGCGGTCGAGCTCTCCCACGAGGCGCTGCTCAGGGAGTGGCCGCGCTATCGCGGCTGGCTCGAGGAGGATCGCGTGGGTCGGCGCCTGCACGCCCACCTGCGCGTGTCCGCAGGCGAGTGGGAAGCCCGGGGGAGGCACCCCGGCGAGCTGTACCGCGGCCCCCGGCTGGCCGCGGCGCTCGAGTTCTGCACTGGGCACCCCGACCAGATGGATCGCCTCGAGCGCGAGTTCGTAGCCGCCAGCCAGGCCGCGGCCGAGCGTGAGGCGGCGCGGCAGCGCGCCCTGAACCGGCGCCTGCGCGTGCTCCTGCTCGGCGTCGGCGTGCTCCTGGTCCTCGCTGTGGTGGCGGGCGTGGTGGCCGTGGTCGGTCAACAGCAGGCCTCGAGCGACGCTCAACTCGCCGTGGCCGAGGCGCACGCGGCGCTCGGGCGGCAGCTCGGAGCCGAGGCGCTCGCCGCCCCGCGGCTTGACGTCGCGGCGCTCCTGGCGCGCGAGGCGGTGGCACTCGACCGCTCGCCGCAGACCGAAGGGACCCTGCTGTCGACGCTCGAACGCAGCCCCGCCGTGGTGGCCACCTTCCCGCTGCCGACGAACTCGACCCCCCAGGTCGCGGTCAGCCCCGACGGCCGGACTCTGGCGGTCTCCGACAGCGTCGCCGACACCGTACGTTTCTACGACGCGCGCACGCGAGTCCGCGCCGGGCGCCAATTGAGCGACTTCTTCGGCGATCAGGCGCCGGTGTACTCGCAAGACGGATCGCTGCTGGCGTACCGCACCGGGCAGTCGCTGGCGGTGCGGGGCGCCGACACACTCGCCCTGCGCGCGCGGCTGCCGATCGGAGCGCCGTTCACGGAGGAGCTCACGGCGGACGTGCCCGAGGGGAGCATGCTGATCGCACCTGACGACCGCACCGTCTATTACGGCTACTGGCTGACGGACGGCGGCGGCCAGCCGACCATGGCCTACATGGCCCGCTGGGCGCTGCCGAGTGGCCGGCCGCTGGCCACGGTGGCGCTTGGTCACGGCCCGCTCCTCGCGGCTGCGCTCCTCGATGCGGGGAGCCGCCTGACGGTGGTGACCGCGCACGCCATCCGGACCTACGACGCGCGGACGATGTCTCAGCTGCGCTCGGTGCCGATCCGGCCCGTGCCGGTGCTTCCGACGGCGGCGGCCATCAGCCCCGACGGATCGACGGTCGCGATGGGATCTCAGAACGGCGCGGTGTCGTTCGTGGACGCGTCGACCGGCCTTGCCCGCCACGGCCGCGGCGGTCACGCCGCGATCGTGGCCAGCGTCGTGTACGCACCCAACGGTCGCACCGCGGTGACGGTCGGCGACGACGGCAAGGTGATCGTGTGGGATCCGCGTGACCTCGATCAGCTCGCGGTGCTTCCGGGGCCCTCGGAGCGCGTGCGTGACGCCCGGGTGAGTCCCGACGGCTCGACGCTCTACACCTCCGGCGTGGGGGGCGTGCTGCTGGCGTGGGACCTGACCGGCCGACGGGGCTTCGGGCGCAGCGCACGCGTCGGCTTGGGGTCCCCCTGCTGCGATCTGCTCTTGCCGCCCCAGCCCGCGTTCGCGCTCTCGCCGGACGGCGCCCGCTTCGCGGTGCCCACCGGGCCGTCGACCGTGGGGGTGTTCTCGACCCAGACGCTCCAGCGCGAGGCCTCCTTCACGATCCGGCCGGCCAAGGAAACGATCACCGCGCTCGCCTGGTCGCCCACCGGCGAAGGGCTGGCGGTCGGCGGGCACGACGGCGTGGTGCAGCTTTGGGGCGTCGACGGCGCGCCGCGCTACGCGCGCTCGTTTGTCGGCCTGAAGCCGCTGCCGGGTCAGGATGAAGCGATCCAGTCGCTCGCCTTCTCGCCCGACGGCCAGTTCCTGGCCGCCAGCGACAAGAGCCAGACCACGTCCCTGGGTCACACCGCCACGGCGCTGGTGGCGACGCTGGCCAGCTGGTGGGTCGCGACCGGAGGCGTGGTCATCACGCCCACTGACCTCGGTGGCGGCAACAGCCAGAACGGCTCCGACGTGGTCGCCTTCTCACGCGACAGCAAGCTGCTCGCGGCCAGCCTGCTCACCGGCGGCGTGCGCATCTACGACCCGCTCAGCGGCCAGCTCGTGCAGACGGTGTCCGATTCGGGCGACGACGGCATCTCGCTCGCGTTCGGACCGAAGGGCATCCTGGCCGAGGGCACCCTCGGAGGGACCGTCGAGCTGTGGGAGGCGATCACGGGCAAACGGGTCGCGGCGCCGCTGCTGGCCGACTCCGTCGCGATCACCAGCGTCGCCTTCGACTCGAGCGGCGATCGCTTCGCGACCGCCGGGAGCGAGGACGGCACGATCAAGGTGTGGTTCACCGACGGCCTCGAGCAGGAAGGACCGCGCCTGGCCTCCGACCCGGGCGCCAGCTCGGCGGCGGCGTTTGAGCCGGCCGGCAAGGCCCTCCTGGTCGTGGACAACGACGGCGGCGCGTTCACATGGCCCACCTCCTTGACCACCTGGGTGGGCGACGCCTGCTCGTTGGCCGGTCGCAACCTGACCCGCGCCGAGTGGACGCAGTTCGTGGCCGGGCCGCGCTACACGACCGTCTGTCGCTGATCTTCCGGCCGGTCTACAGCGCCGGATCGAGCCGCTCGCTCAGCTCGGCCACGTGCCGGGCCGGCTCGCCGGGCTCGTGCGGCCGGGTGATCCACTCGAGCTCATCGGGTCGGACCACGCGGTGGGCCACGCCACGCAGCGTACGGGTTAGGGCTCAAGGCGGGCGGCTTCGCGGCCGATAACTCGCGGTGACCGATCCTTTTGAGCGCCGACGGCGCTCCGTCACCGCCCGGTAGGGAGGGCCCTGCAATGAGCGTCACCGACCAGCTGAACGAGTCCCTGAACGGGAGCAACAACGAGCCGCGGCTCGTCCTCGACCTCGACCTGATCGAGGCGCAGGCGCTGCGCGCGTGGCTGCTCGAGACCGAGCTGAACGGCCTCAGCGCGCAGGACACGCCGGTGGTGAGCACCGCGCTGGCCAAGCTCGGCCGGGCGGTCGACACGGCGCAGGCCACGGTCAACATCCGTCGCGAGTTCCAGCAGGCCGGCGTCAACCTGGCGCACTGGTCCGACGAGCAGGTGCTCGAGCTGGGCCGCCGGATCGCCGAGGCCGCTCGCCCCATCCTCAACATCTGAGTCGTCGCGGCCACAGGTCGCTCACGGAAACCCCGACATGCCTGAGCTGATCGGATTCATCAGCGGCGCGATCCTGGGCGCGGTCGTGACGCTGATCATCGTGGGCCGCTCCGCCGGCGCGGGCGCCGCGGCCGATGCGGCCGTCGAGGCCGTGGCCGATCGGGTCACCGGTCTGGCCACCCACGACCGGCTGCTCAGCGACGTGCGACGGGAGCTCGACGGCGGGCGCGAGGTGACGCTGTACCTGTTCTCGCTCGACGGCTTCAAGGACTACAACGACGCCTACGGCGATCAGTGCGGCGACGCGCTGCTGGGCTGGCTCGGGCGCAAGCTACGTGACGCGGTCGGCTCCTACGGCACCGCCTACCGTATGCGCGGAGGAAGCTTCGCGCTGCTGGCCGTGGGGTCCGAGCGGTTCACCAACGCCCTGTGCGCGTCGGCGGCGAGCGCCCTGAACGAGACCGGGGACGGGTTCCAGATCTCCTGCGACGTGGGCAGCGCCAGCCTTCCGTCTGAGGGGGTCGTGCCTCGCGAGGGGCTCGAGCTCGCGGCCCGCCGGGCCAGCAAGGCGGCCGGCGAGCGCCACGTGAAGTCCGGACGGCGCGCGCCGGCGGACGCGATCGAGGCGTTGCGGCTGGTTCGCTCGCGCCAGGATGTGGCCGCGCTGGCGGTGGCGATCGCCCACCGGCTGAACGTGCCCGAGTCCGAGATCGAGCACGTCGAGAACGCCATGCACCTGTGCGACGTGGGCAACGTCGCGGTGCCGCGCGCGGTCCTCAGCTATCCGGGCAAGATCACCGGGCCGGAGTGGCAGTTCATCCATCTGCACACGCTGGTCGGCGCGCGGCTGATCGCCGGACCGCTCGGCCTGGAGCCGGTGGCGGCGCTCGTGCGCCACAGCCACGAGCGCTGGGACGGAACGGGCTATCCCGACGCCGTTTCCGGCGAGGCGATTCCGCTCGGATCGAGGATCGTGTTCGTCTGCAGCGCCTTCCACGACATGACCTCCGAGCGTCCGCACCATGCGGCGCTCGAGCCGGTCGACGCGGTGGCGCAGCTCGAGCGGGGCGCCGGCAGCCAGTTCGATCCGGCGGTGGTCGAGGCGTTCCGCGCGGAGTTCCTGGGCGAGGCCGAACCGGCGCTCGACGAAGCCGCCGCCTAGGGTTCGTGGCCGGGCTCGATCCACCTGGCCCGGCGGAAGCTGAGCGGCGATCCCGATCGATGGGCCTCGCCCTCGATCGGCTCGAGCAGGAACCCGCAGTGGTCGCCTAACGGGCGGCGTTCGAGCACCCGGCCGGCGAACCAGTTCTCGAGCTCGGTCAGCACGGGCGCTCCGCCCGGACCCGGCCGCCACCGGCAGCGGGCGAACTTGTCGACGTCATCGCCGGTCTCCCCGCCGAACAGCAGGGCCAGGTCCTCGGCCTGCTCGGGGACGAAGTGGACGACGAGCACCTCGGCGCCCGCGCTCGCCACCCGGTAGGTCCGGTTCTTGACCGACAGGCCGACCAGGAAGCGCGCTGGGTGGATCGAGACCTGGGAGGCGAAGCCGACCAGGCAGCCCGCCCGCTCCTCGTCGCGGGACGCCGTCACGATGAACAGCGAGTAGTCGAGCTGGGCCATCAGGCGCTGGAACTCGTCGGGCATCCCAAGCGCTCCTACCCGGGAGGACCCGGGTTACCGGCGTCGGTTGCTGGGTATGGCGCGTTCGTGGCCGTCCCCGATAGCCCCCGCCGCCAGCTCACCCCGCTCGAGCCGCTCGTGCGCGCGCTGGAATCCGCCTCGGTCCTCGATCCGGTGGCCGAGCGCGCCGGCAAGACCGTGCGCGGCGCACTGTCGGGTGGGCCGGTCAAGGATGCCCTCAGCGGCACCTGGCTCGGTCACGCCCTGCACCCGATGCTGACCGACGTGGTGATCGGCTCGTTCACGGCCGCGTCACTGCTCGACGTGCTCGCGCCCGATGCCGACGGGCGCGCCAGCGAGCGGCTGATCGCGCTGGGCCTGGCCGCCTACCTGCCGACCGCGGTGGCCGGGGCCAACGACTGGGCCGACAGCGAGGCCGTCGACGACACGATCCGCCGGGTCGGGTTGGTCCACTCCGCCTCCAACGCGGTCGGCGCGACCCTGTACACGGCGTCGCTGCGGGCCCGCCGGCGCGGTGCGCGGGGACGCGGCGCGGCGCTCGGATTCGCGGGCATGGCGGTGATGGCCGCCGGCGGCTATCTCGGTGGCCACCTGTCCTTCACCAAGGGCGTTGGACCGGCCCAGACCGTGTTCGACCCCGGCCCGACCGACTGGACGCCGGCCGCCGACGCCTCCCAACTCCCCGAGGGGCGCCCGCTGCGCGTCGTGGTCGACGACACCCCGGTGCTGCTGCTCCGCGACGGCGAGCTGATCTTCGCCATCCACGACCGCTGCTCGCACCGCGGATGCTCGCTCAGCGAGGGCGTTCTCGAGGGGTCGGAGATCGTGTGCGGGTGCCATGGCTCGCGCTTCGACCTTCGCAACGGGGCCCTGCTCGGAGGCCCGGCGACGTCCGCGCAGCCGTCGTTCCAGGTGCGCGTGGAGGACGGCGTGGTGCGAGGTGCGCCGGCTCCAGCCCGTCTGAGCCGCGGCCGCTTGCCGGCAGTCCGGCGGCGGCTATGGCGAGCCGCCGCCGATTGCCGGGCACGAGGGGGGCTTCGCGCCTGTGCGAGTAAAGACGCAACCCGGGCTGATTTCTTCCCGCCACTCGATATAGGATTGCGGCGCCCGTCCAGCACGCCGGAAACCGACACTGTCTGCACAATTGGCACTAGCCGGGCCATCGTTCGAGATACGGGAGACCGCTGACGATGACGACGCGGCGCGTCTCACGCTGATCGGCGAGCTGGACATCGCGGTCGCCGACGGGGTCCAGGAGCGGCTCAGGCGCCTGAGCGAGTCCGGGCGCCGGGTGCGGCTGGATCTCTCGCAGCTCGACTTCATCGACAGCTCGGGGGTGCGGGCGATCGTGCTGGGCCTGAAGCACGCCCGGCAGGGCGGGCACGCCCTCGACGTCGATCGGCAGATCAGCCCGACCGTGAAGCGGATGATCGAGATCATGGGGATCGCTCCGCAGCTCTGGCCGGAGGACTCGGCAGCCGGCTGAGCTTCGCGCACGGGAGATTGCAAGCGCACCGGAGGCGGAGGGATCACTCGCGCGCCGTTGAAGCAGGCGCATGACCGTGAGACGCGCAGAGGAGTTATGGATGAGCGACTTCGAGAGAAGCGGCATGATGTACGACGAGCCGGTCAAGCGCCGCTCGCCGGGGACGTGGTTCGCCGACCTCGGGGACCGGCTTTCCCGGGGCTTCAACAGCTTCGACCGGCCCCCCGACGACGAGGGCGAGTGGGAGGACTACGAGGTGCCCGATCAGCCCACGGCCGCGGTTGAAGCGGTCCCGTGGGAGCAGGAGCGCAGGCGTTTTCCGACCACGCTGCACGGCTATGACCGCGAGGCGGTCGACGTCCATCTAGCCGCGCTCGAGCGCGAGATGGTCGACCTGCGGGCGCAGCGATCACCGGCGCCGGCGGTCGAGGAGGAGCTCGATCGACTGGGCGAGGAGACCACCGCGATCCTGCGCGTGGCCCACGAGCAGGCGGCCGAGATCACCCGCCGCGCGCAGACCCAGGCCGATCGCTGCGTAGCCGACGCCGCCGCCAACGCGGTGGCCATGACCGAGGACGCCAAGCGCAAGCTGCGCCAGCTCGACAGCGAGACCGACGCGGTGTGGGCCGAGCGCGGTCGGCTGATCGAGGACGCTCGCAACGTCGCCACCGCTCTGTTCTCACTGGCCGAGGATGCGGCCGAGCGATTCCCGGAGGACGGGGACCGCGGCGGCGCGACCGTGGCCGTGAACGCGCCCGCACGAGTCGAGCCTGCGGCGGCACCGGCACCGTCGGCCCCATCGGCGTCGGCGCCAGCCGCGTCGGCCCCACCGGCACGAACAGCCGCGGCGGCATGGCCTGCGCCTGTTCAGGCCCCGGGTCCCGCTCCGGCTGCCGCGCAGGACACCGACTCAGACAGCCGGCCGGACTGACTCGAACAGCTCCGCCCCCAGCTTGGCCTCGGGGTGGAGCTGGAGCGCGAGGCCTTCGCCGAGCGCGGCTGCGGCCAGGGCGCGGCCCAGCGCCGGCGCGTGCTTGAA
The DNA here is from genome assembly GCA_963834625.1 of uncultured Solirubrobacterales bacterium. Classification (GTDB taxonomy): domain Bacteria; phylum Actinomycetota; class Thermoleophilia; order Solirubrobacterales; family Solirubrobacteraceae; genus Palsa-465. The sequence continues at coordinate 560,629 of CAWICM010000006.1, forward strand.
CAGGTGGTTGCCGGCGAGGATCAGCAGGCCGCCGAGCTCCCACACCGCGAAGCCGTCCGGGTGCCAGGGCAGCTCGGTCACCCAGCAGTGACGGACCTCGACCGGCTCTGGATGTAGGCCCGGCAGGGCGCGGGCCACGTACGCCGTGGTCCGCTCGGCGATCGCGTCCAGGCCGTCGGCCTCGATCACGCTCCCGTCCTCGTGCACGGGGGTGTCGGCGAGCCCGACGGCATAGGCGGCGTTGCCGGGCAGCGGATCGGCATAGCCCCCGACCTCCCCGAACGCGCCGCTCGAATCGAGCAGGCAGGCCAGGCGCTCGGGCGGCTCGGCCCGGACGCGGTAGGCGAGGCGGACGTGGGCAGCCTGGCGCATCGGTAGCGGGAGACCGGCGCCGCGAGCCAGCGCGGCGGTCCCGCGTCCCGCGCACAAGATCACGCGGGCGTGCTCGGCCCGCGTGCCCGCGGCGCGCACCTCGACCGTTCCGCCCGGGAGTGACCGCACGGCGAGGACCTCATCGAAGGTGATGTTCGGGCGCAGCGCTTCGGTCAGCGCCTCGATGCTCGCGCGGGTGCGGATCGCGCCGCCGTCCTCGTCGAACACCGCGCGATCGAGCCAGTCCGCCAGCGGCGGCAGGTACTCGCTCACCTCGGCGCCGGCGATCAGATGGGCTCGGACGCCGGCGCCGCGCATCGTCTCCAGCTTGCGCTCCGCCGCCGGGCCCAGCCCGAGGACGCCATCGCGCGAGAGCAGCTCGACGCCGAAGCGCTCCTCCCAGTCGCGCCAGACGCGGCGGGCCTCGAGGGCGAAGTCGACGAGCCGGCGGTCGTCGTGGGCGTGGCGAAAGATCCGCGACTCCCCGCCCGACTGCGCGTTGCCGGGCACCCCGCGCTCGTAGACGGTCACCTCGGCGCCCTGCTCGGTGAGCGCGTGCGCGGTCGCGAGCCCGACGATTCCGGCTCCGATGACCGCAATGTCCGTTCCAGCGCTCATTCGGCGGACAGTAGCCGTTGCTGCGACCCCCCACCGAGGGGGTCGGGCGGCTCCGACTCCTGTGTGGGCCTCATTCGATGGGGTAGGCTCGAAATCAGGTAACAGCGAAGGAGGATTAGGGCATGGCAGACCGGAGCAACGGTGCACAATCGCCCGAAGAGCAGGTGCGCGCGCTGTTCGAAGAGGCCGAGTCGAGTGCGGCCAAGGCGTTCGAGGAGTTGGTGAGGAAGCCGAGCTTCGGCCGATTGCTCGCGTTGAGCGCGGAGAACACCGCGGCGCTGACGCGGATCGCGTTCGACTCAGTCGATCTGCTCTGGCGCAATCTTCGGCTGGCGGGCCGAGCCGACATCGTCCGGCTCTCGCGGCAGCTGCACCGCAACGAGGACAAGCTGGAGCGCGTGCTCCAGGAGGTGGAGACCCTCCGCGACCTGGTGGCGCGCGATCGCGACCGAGAGCGCGAGGAGGCGCGATCGTGAGCGTGGTGGAGCGGGTGGTGGAGCGGGCGATTCGGTGGCCGGTCAACGCGCTGGAGTACACGAACATCCTCCTGACCACAGACGACGCCGCGGTTGGCGTCACGCCGAAAGAGGTGGTCTGGACCCACCGCGAAACCACTCTCTACCGCTACCGCTCCTCTGATCGGCGCCACCGGGTCCCGATCCTGCTCGTGTTCGCGCTGATCAACCGGCCCGACATCTTCGATCTGCGGCCGGGGGGCTCGCTGGTCGAGTACCTGCTCGGGGAAGGCTTCGACGTGTTCCTCGTCGACTGGGGCTACCCGGACGAAGAGGACGCCGACATGGGCCTCGACGAGTTCGTGTGCGACGAGCTCCATTGGGCCGTGCGCGAGACGCTGCGCGCGGCGGGGGGTGCCGAGGAGTTGACGCTGATGGGCTGGTGCATTGGAGCCACGCTGTGCGCGATGTACTGCGGCCTGGAGCACGACGGCTCGAAGGTGCCGGTCAAGAACCTGGTCGAGCTCACGATGCCGATCGACGGCCGCCAGTCGGGCTATGCGAAGTGGGTCGGCGACGAGGACTTCGACATCGAGCAGGTGGCCGAGTACTACGGGTCGCTGCCCGGCGGCGCAATCGATTTCGCCAACAAGATGCTCAAGCCGGTCACGAACTTCTGGACCACGTACCGGCGCCTCTGGGATGGGGTGCAGGAGGGCGATGCGCGCCGCGAGGCGTATCAGCCCATGGCCAAGTGGGTCGCGGACAATCCGCCATTCCCCGGCCGCGCGTGGGCGCAATGGATCGAGCTCATGTACCGCGACGCCGGCCTGTTGCGCGGACGCGTGCGACTGCGCGACCGGCTGGTCGACCTGCGCCGGATCGACCAGAGCGTGCTGGTGATCACTGCCGGGGCCGACCACATCGCCCCGCGGCCGGGAACCATGCCGTTCTTCGACCTGATCTCGAGCGAGGACGTCGAGCATCTGGCCAAGCCGGGCGGGCACATCGGACTGGTCGCGGGCTCCGCCGCTCGCAACGAGCTGTGGCCCGAGATTTCCGAGTGGCTAGCCGAGCGATCGGGACCGGAGAATTGACAACGCTAAGGAGGCGAGGGATAGATGAGCACTGAGACTTCGACCACTGAGGCACGCGCCCAGGACACGATCCAACCGACCAGCGAGGCGTTCCCGGCGGGTGTACGCCGGGCGCGGATGACCGGACGCGTGGTGTTCGTGACCGGCGGCACGCGCGGGATCGGCGCGGCGATCAGCCGCAGCTTCGCCGAGCAGGGCGCGGTGGTGGCGGCCGGCTATGGCCGCGACAAGGAGGCCGCGGAGGGGCTCATGCATCAGTTCGAGGAGAACGGCATGACCGGGAGCATCCATCAGGGCAACGTGGGCTCGGCCGAGGATTGCCGGCGGACGATCGACGAGATCCTCGAGCAGCACGGCCGGCTCGATGTGCTGGTCAACAACGCCGGGATCACGATCGACAAGACCGCCCTGAAGATGACCGACGAGGACTGGTACAAGGTGCTGGCGGTCAACCTGTCGGGCGCGTTCTTCATGAGCCAGGCGGTGCTGCCGCATATGCTCGAGCGCGGGACGGGGCGGATCATCAACATCTCCTCGATCATCGGATCGACCGGGAACATCGGTCAGGCCAACTACTCGGCGTCGAAGTCGGGACTGTTCGGGCTGACCAAGTCTCTGGCCCGCGAGGCGTGCTTCCAGCTCGCGCGAGCGGACAAGCTCGCGGACGACTCGATCGGCCTGACCGTGAACGCGGTGGCGCCGGGCTTCATCGCCACCGAGATGCTCCAGGCGATGCCCGAGAAGGCCCAGGAGCGGGTCAAGTCCCAGATCCCGGTGGGCCGGTTCGGCCGCCCGGACGACGTCGCGCGCGTCGTGCACTTCCTGGCGTCTGACTACTCGTCGTTCATCACGGGCGCCGTGTACGACGTCAACGGTGGTCAGGACATGGGCGGCTAAGACCGCTGTATCCGCGCGGATACATCTCGTTCACAACTCCTTCACAACTCGATAACAAGCCTGTGTAAGGCTCGCGGCATGGACGGTGGAGGTGCCGCGTGAAAGAGACCCTGCTCGTCGTGGTGATCGTGACCGCGCTGGCGTTCGACTTCACGAACGGCTTTCATGACACGGCCAATGCCGTCGCGGCCTCGATCTCCACCCGGGCGATGGCGCCGCGGATCGCGGTCACGTACGCCGCCATCCTGAACTTCGTGGGCGCGTTCATCTCGCTGAAGGTAGCGACCACGATCGCGGGCGGGATCGTGGCCACCTCGGCCACGACGACCACGGTGGTGTTCGCGGCGCTGTTGGGCGCGATCGCGTGGAACCTGGTCACGTGGCGGCTGGGGCTGCCCTCGAGCTCGTCGCACGCGCTGATCGGCGGGCTGATCGGGGCCGCCTGGGCGGCCGACGGCGTGGGCGCGATCCAGGCCAGGGGGATCCTCGACAAGGTGATCGTGCCGGCGATCGTGTCGCCCATTCTCGCCTTCGTGGTTGCATGGGCCTCGATTTTGTTGGCCTACCGGGTGGTGGGGCGGCGTCGGCCTGGCGTGGTCTCGCGTGGGTTCAGGCTCGGCCAGGTGCTCTCGAGCGGGCTCCTGTCGCTCTCGCACGGCACCAACGACGGCCAGAAGACCATGGGCGTGATCACGCTGGCGCTGGTCGCGGCGGGCGCGATCTCGCCCACGCACGTGCACGTCCCGACCTGGGTGATCGTCGCCTCGGCCAGCGCGATCGCATTCGGGACCTATGCCGGCGGCTGGCGCATCATCAAGACGACCGGCATGCGGATCATCAAGATGGACCCGAGCCAGGGCTTCGCGGCGCAGAGCGCGGGCGCGGCGGCGATCCTGGCCGCGTCGCACTACGGCTTCCCGATCTCGACCACGCATGTGATCAACGGCGGCGTGATGGGGGCGGGCGCGGCCAAGCGGCTGTCCGCAGTGCGCTGGGGCGTGGCCGGCAACATCATCGTGGCCTGGATGCTGACCCTCCCGGCCGCCGCCGCGGCCGCGGCCGGCGCGTGGGGACTGACGCGCGTGCTGGGCGGCGGCATGGCCGGCTCGCTCGTGCTGTTCGTGCTCGGGGCGCTCGCGCTGGCGCTTGTGCTCGCTCGCCGGCTGCGCGGCCAGCCCGTGGCGGTGGCGCAGTCGTGACGGTTCTAGGAGCCGCTGGGCTGACCGCCGGCACGCTACTCAACGTGGTGGTGTCCGCCGTGGTCGCCGGAATCGGCATCACGGTGGCCTTCTCGACCGTGATCTACTGCGCCGACCGGGCCAGCGAGCTGCGCCGCGGCCATCGCGGGGCGGCTGCGGCAGTTTTGACCGCGGGCGGTGTGCTGGCCCTGGCCGTGTGCGTGGCGCTCGTGGTCTACGGCCTGGTCCTGGTCACGTCCAAGAAGTAGGCCGACAAACCTCGCACTCGGCGACCCTCGGCGCGCGAGTGTCGGGAACTTCGGTCCAGAGCCGAGTGAATCCGCGTTCACCGCGAAGGGCGGGGCGAGTGTCAGAAACTCGGGGTCGAGGGCGGCCGGGGCTGGGGCGCCCGGATCGGGCTCGGGCGGGTGGCTAGGGCGGGTGGCTAGGGCGGCGTGGAGGCCGGGCCGGGAGCCGGGTGGACCGAAAGGATCAACGGCGGACGGGGCGTCTGGCTGAAGTCGAAGTCGGCGGCCAGGTTGCCGAGGATCGGGTTGTTCTCGCGCACGTCGGGGCGGGGGTCGGGGCGCCCGTCGGTGGCCGGGTTCAGGCGCGCCCCGCCGAGGAAGTCGTCCTCGATGAACTTGTTGTACGCGTCGTGACTGAGGGTCTGGTGGTCGATGGCGCCCTGCTTGGCGTACGGGCTGATCGTGATCGCGGGCACGCGCAGGCCGTAGCCGTTGCGGTCGACGACGGGCGGCACCACGTGGTCGTAGAACCCGCCCCAGTCATCCCAGGAGAGGAAGATCGCGGTGCTGTCCCAGTCGGGGCTCTGCATGATCGCGTTGATCAGGCCGGTGACGTAGGTCTGGCCGGCGCTGACCAGGGCCGGCGGGTGCTCTGACACGGCGCCGTTCGGATCGATCCAGGACACCGCGGGCAGCGTCCCGTTCTTGGCCGCGGTGAAGAAGTTGCTCAAGGTCTGGATGTTGCCGAGCTGGTCGTCCTGGGTCACGTCGGTGAACGACGGGAGCGGGTTCCAGATCCCGGGCGTGGTGGGGCCCTGCTGGACGGGCGCGCAGGTCATCGCGGAGTCGTTCTCGCAGTCGGGCTCGGTGCCCTGGAACACGTAGTAGCCCCAGCTCACGTTCTGCTGGTGCAGCAGGTAGGTCATGTCGGTCCAGGCGTAGTGGAGCTGCCCGTCGTTGGCGGTGGCGAAGGTGATGGCTGCGAGCGTCGAGTCCGGATTGGGGTTCTGGAGCGCATTCGTGCACGAGGACGGGTCCATCGGGTTCGTGCAGAAGGCCGACCACTCGGAGACCATGTACAGGTGCTCGGGCAGGCTCCAGGATTCGTTGGGCTCGAACATGTGGTCCTGCAGGACGTAGTTCTCGGCGTAGGTCCAGTAGTTGGGGATCTCGCGGGCGTCGTGGTAGCCCATCACGTCGATGCACCTCGGCTTGCTGGTCTGGGCCTCGCTGGTCTCGGTGCACGGGCTGCAGTTCGGGTCGCCCGAGGCGCAGCCGCTGCCCGCCTCGGCCTGGGCCACGAACCCGTCCATCCGCCCGCTGTCGATGTCGGCGAGCGCGTTGCCCATGCCGTGTGGCCCGCCGTAGTTGAGGTCGGACGCGTCGTGGAAGGGAGCCACGCAGCCGCCGTTGGCCGGGTCCGGAACGCACACGCCAGGCGGGATCCCGTCGGCCCCCGGATACGTGCCGAAGTAGCTGTCGAACGAGCGGTTCTCCTGCATGATGACCACCACGTGGCGGATCTTGTGGATCCCAGTGGCCGGGGCGATCCGGATCTTCAGGGTGGAGGAGGCGGAGGCGAGGTTCCGGACGGTCCCCGGCACGAGTGCCCGCCATTGCTCGGTGCGTCCGGTGGTGAACGTGTGGGCGATCGAGAAGGTCGCGTCGCGTTTCAGGCGCGGACGTGTGACGGTCACCCAGCGCGGCCCCACCCGGCGCTGGAGCGAGACCCGCTCTCCGGCCTGGCCCGGCGCCAGCGTGCCGCTGAAGGTCTCGGCGTCGCCCGCCACCGCGAACGACGCGGTGCTGGTCAGCGTCACCGCCGGGCGCACCTGCTCGGCGAGGACGCGACTGCGAACGCCGCGTGTGGTGGCCACCCAGTCGCGGTTGGTGGTCACCGACCTCGCCGGGATCATGAAGCTGTAGCGCCCGGCGGCGATCGTCCGGGTGCGCGCGACCAGGGTGAAACCGCGCTGGTTGGGGAACCGGCGCCACAGCACGATCGCGACCCCGCAGCGCTGGGCGCCGCGCCGGACGCCGACCAGTTGCCCGAACACCCGGACCTTGCGACCGGCCGTCAGGGGGTTTGGTGCGGCGGAGATCGTGACGGCCTTGGCCGGCGGTCGCCGGGGCGGCTTGCTCACGGCCTTGCAGGTAGGCGTGCTCGTGACCGGCGACAGGCCGCTCGATGCCGGTGTGAGGGCCCCCGCGCCTCCGACCAGGGAGATGGCTATGACCGAGACGAGCAGAACGAATGTACGGCGCAGCGGCAATCCTCCCGCGAAAGGCGATCCTGCTTTGTGAGTGCTAACCCGCATGGAGGCCGCGAGTTGCGACCCCATTACATTCTCCAGTCGTGAGCGGCGGTCCTCCCGGCAATCGAGATTTCGGACCCGCCCACCCCCCGCCCGGGCGGGCCCCGGCGGGGCCGCCTGTGCTCGCGCTGCGGGTCGCGCTGGACCGCTACCAGGCGGGCCGGTCCGGGCGCGCGCTCGACGTCGCCTTCGCCGCGGCGGCCGCGGCGGTGGCCGAGGTGCGCGGCGAGCGCGCGAACGACCCGCCCGACGTCGACGAGCTCGGCGGCCTGTTCGAGGAGTTGCCCGACTACGAGCGACTCGTCGAGGTCGCGGTGTCCGAGACGGAGCGCTCGGTTCAGGCGGCCGGCGCCCGCGTATGGGCGTGGTTCGGCCTGAGGACCGAGCCGCCGCGTTGGGTCGAGGGCGAGCGCGCCCGGGCGCGGCTCCTGGTGGCCTGCGCGTGCGCGCCGCTCGATGAGCACGTGCGCGAGTGGCTGGGTCCTCGCCTGCTCAGGCTGGCCGCCGACCGTTGGGCCCGCCTTCTGGTTGGCGAGCTCCGGGGGGCTGACGAGGACCTGTGGCGACGGGTCCTGGGGGACCGGTACGAATCGGTGTGGCGGCGGTGCGCGCCCCGCGGCCGGTGGCGCACGCGGGAGCTGGCAGACCTGCTCGCCCGCGACGACGACGTGGCGCGCTCGCTTCAGCGCCAGCTCGCGCGCTGGCTGGCCGACGGCGGCCACGTCGAGCGCCTGGCCGCCCAGGTGGAGGCGGGGTTCGTCCACAGCCGCACCCCGGATCGGCTGGCGTAGACCCCGCCACCAGGGTGTCGCGCTCGACACCGGGGGCGGTCAGGGCACCCCATGGGGGGATGGGCGCGGCGGGGCGCCGGCGAGAGAGTGACCTCGTCATCCAACCGGGTGCGGCGAAGTGCCGCACCGACCTCGGAGGGAGGTCAGCATGAACGCACAGAATCGCGGACGCCGGGCCAAGTGGCTCCGCACGGGGCTCGCCGTCGCGGTGGTGATCGGGGCGCACGCGCTGGACGGCGGACAGGCCAACGCCGCCACGATCCGCCCGGCGCCTTTCGGGCCCGCTCGGATCGCCGCGACGCGCGACGCGTCGGCGGCGCCGGGCATCGTGCTCGCCGGTTTCACCTCGCAGCAGTACCCGGCGTTCTTCAAGATCTCGGCGAATGCGAGGACACTGACGCTCAGCGGGATCGCTCTCAGTATGAACTGCAGCTCGGGCGCCCAGTTCGTGCTGCAGGACGATTTCGCTCGGGTCCGGATCGGCCCGGCCGGCAAGCTGCATGCCACGTTCTCGATACCGCCGACGGCGGGATCGAGCGGCGAGACCTACAGCGGCACGGACTCGCTGACCGCGCACCTGTCTCGCAAGCACTCGCAGCTGTCCGGGACATGGCAGTTGCGCGTCAACTACACGTTCACCAGCGGCATGAGCGACGAGTGCGACTCGGGTCCGGTGCGCTTCGCCGCCACCGGCTGACCGATCGCCGAAACCCTCTCGCGCCGGCACGGCGGCCCGGATGCCTGGCATCCGGGCCGCCGCCGTGAGATGCTCCGCACCTGAGATGGGTGAGACGTACGAGACGCGGCTGATCAGGCCGCGTCACCTCCAGGCAGTGATGCAGGCCGAGAAGACCGGGGTCCCGTTCATTCACTGGCTGGACAGCGAGGGCGAGCAGCACATTCTGATGCTGCCGGCGGACCGTGCGCGGGTCACGATCGGTCGTCGCGAGCAGTCTGACGTCTCGCTGAGCTGGGACGGCGAGGTCTCGCGCGAGCATGCGCTGCTCGAGCCGGTCGGTGAGGAGTGGACGCTGGTCGACGACGGCCTGTCGCTCAACGGCTCCTACATCAACGGCAACCGGATCCACGGCCGCCGGCGACTGGCGGACCGAGACAGCCTGTGCTTCGGCAACACCCACGTCCAGTACCGCGAGCCCAGTCCGGCGGAGGGCAGCGTGTCCACCGCCCGCGGCCCGGGTTCTCCAGGGGGCGTTCCGCTCACCGAGACGCAGCGCAAGGTGCTGATCGCCCTGTGTCGTCCGCTCGAGTCCGGTAGCGCCACGCCGGCGACCAACCCGCAGATCGCCGCCGAGGTGCACCTGAGTGTCGATGCGGTGAAAGGACAGATGCACGACCTGTTCGAGCGTTTCGGGCTGGGTGGCCTGCCCCAGAACGAGAAGCGAATGCAACTGGCGGCCGTGGTGCGCGGATCGGGGCTGCTCGTCCCGCACGACTTCTGAGCTCGCGCCCGCGGCGGCAGCCGACCGGTCAACGCCGGCGGACGGTGATCGTCGTCCATGCGCCCACTCGGATGCGGTCGCCGTCGGCCACCGAGACGTCGGTGCGAGGCGCGATCGGCGCCGGCTGGTCGTTCACGATGGTGCCGTTGGTCGATCCCAGGTCACGGAGCACGCAGGCGCCGTCGGAGCGGCACTCGAGCACGGCGTGCAGCCGCGAGATGCCCGGATCGGCCGGGGGCGCGGCGAGGTCGATCTCGGGCGTCTCCTCGCCAGGGTGGCCGCGGCTGCGCCCGATCCGGTTCTCGCCCTCTCGCAGCGGGAAGCGCCGCTCGCCGTAGCCGTCCGGGAAGTTCATGCCGTCGGCGGCGAGGCGCTCGAACTGCGGCCGGTCGGCGGAGGCGATCGCCTCCCATGTTCCGGCGGCTGGGGGCGCGGCCAGGAAGTCGTAGCCGCAGCCCTCGCAGTAGCGGTCATCGCCCGAGCGCGGCGCGTCGCACGCGGGGCACGGCTCGCGGCGAGCGGCCGGAGAGGTGTCGAGTTCCTCGGCCACCGACAGGACCTGGGTCGCGCCCCGATCGCCGACGCCGATTGGCGCGATCGGCACGCCGCACTGGTCGCAGTAGTCGGTGGTCTGGGACTCGTGACCGCTCGGGCAGGTGACGGTCATGTCGCGCCGGCGCCGACCCGCACGGTGGTGGTCGAGCGGGTGTCGAGCGACATCTCGTCGATTGCCGCGACCTCCCGCCTGAGCCGGACCGTGCCGGTCGCGGCGTCCTCGATCTCGACCACGGCCTGCAGGAGCTTCATCGTTCCGTCGTTGCCGCTCTCGGCGGCGAGCTGCACGGCCCGTCCCAGCCTGAAGGTCGCGGTGCCGAGATCGCCCCGCTTGCGAGCCTCCAAGCCTTCCTGAACGCAGTCGGCCAGCTCGGCCTGTCCGGTGTAGTGGGCGACTTCGCGATTGATGCTGGTCGAGAGCTGCTGGTCGGCGGTCCACACCGCCTTGATCAACGCCTGACCGAGAACCTGGTCTGATTCGACGAGGCTGACCCGCCCGGCGAGCATCTCCTCTCCGGCTTCGTGCGGGGGTACGGTGATGCACAGGTGGTAGTCGCGGGACTCCGCGCCCCAGGTGGCGGTTGGGTAATCGGCGGTGAGCGGGTTGAGTTGCATGGCCCGGGACGTCAGCTCCTCGATCGTCGGCGCCACCTGGCGGACGAAGGCGACGCTCGCACCCTGGGGGGTCCACAGCCGCAGGGCCACGTTGCCCGTGGCCTTGCCCATCGCCGTACGCATCATCGCGCGGAAGCCGTCGGCCATGGTCTCGGGCTCGGGGATGATGTCGACCGTGCCGAGCAGCCGCGAGGCGATCCGGCGCAGCTCGCTCACCTGCCAGCCGGTGCCGACTCCGCGGCAGTCGCACTGAAACTCGCCCTCGACCTCGGCCAGCACAGCGTCGAGCTCTTCGGGCGTCTCGTGCTGGTTCTCGCCATCGGTGAGCAGGATGGCGTGGCAGGTGCGGTCGGGCACGGTTGCGAACAGCCCGCCGGCGAGCCTGAGCCATGACCCCATGGCCGTACCGCCGCCCGCGCTCAGCGCGGCGACCGCCTGCTTGGCCGCGTCCCGGGTCTGCGCCGATGCCGGCACAAGCCGATTGCCTGGTGGGTAATGCAGGCGCGCGGCGTCGGTACCCGCGATCACCCCGAACCGGACGCCGTCCCGGACGCAGTCGATCGCCACGCTGGTGGCCTCCCGCGCGGCCCGGATCTTGCGTGCCGGAGCGGCCATCGAGCCCGAGGTGTCGACGATGACGATCACGGCTGCCTCGGGCTGGCCGGCCCGACCCCCTGAACCGTCGGAGGTGACGGTCACGATCGCGTTGACCTCGCTGCCTGTGAGCGGGAGGTATTCGTTCTGGTAGGCCTCGAGCGTGAACGTGCTCATGGGTGCTCCTCAGGCCGCGGATGGATCGATGTCCACGACGGCCACGGTGATGTTGTCGTGGCCGCCGCGCGAGTTGGCGGTGTCGGCGAGCGCGCGCGCGACCGCGGCCGGCGCCGCGCCGGCGGGCAGCGCCTCGACGAGGCGGGCGAGCTCTGCGGCGTCGGGCGCGTAGTTCCAGAGGCCGTCGGTGCACAGCACGAGCCGGCCGGGGCGCTCGGGGCGCAGGGTGACGTGACGGGGTCCTCGCGCGGGGGAGTCGGGACCGACCCAGTTGGTGATCGAGTGCAGGAACGGGCTCTTCGCGGCCTGCTCAGGGGTCAAGATCCCCTTGGCGATGCTCTCCTCGGCGAACGAATCGTCGATCGTGAGCTGGCGCGCCTCGGCGTCGTCGAACCAGTAGGCGCGGCTGTCGCCGACCCATGCGACCGTGATCTCCGGGCCCCGGCACAACGCCGAGACGAGCGTGCAGGACGGATCCACGCGCCGGGTCCGGGTGGTCCATTCGACCTGCACGACGGCCTCGTTGGCCGCCTGGATCGCCTCGGTGAGCGCGGTCTCGGCGTCCTTGGTGGGGTCGGCAAGCGCCTGGGTGAGGACCGCGCCGGCGGCGCGGGCTGATTCCCGCGCGGCGACGTTGCCGGCGCTGGCCGACGAGATCCCGTCGCAGAGCACCACGGCGATGTTGCCCTCGCCGGACACCTCCAGTCCGAACGCGTCCTCGTTTCGGCGATGCACGCGGCCCTGATCGCTGACCGCGGCGGCGATCAGCAGGTCGAGCTCGACCCGGGCGTCGCCGGCGCGCTCGCGCACCCCGCACACCGAGCAGTAGCCGTCCTCGCCGATCGCGTCCGGCGCCGCGCCGCACGCTCGGCAGCCCACCTGCCCGTCCTGCTCGTCGTCCAGGCGGGCGCCGCATTGCTCGCAGAACCGGTCTCCGGCCTGCTGGGGCGCGTCGCAGGAAGGGCAGGAAAGGCGAGTGTCAGGGTTCATGTCCACGTCCTAGGTCGAATTTGGTTGGCGTGATCCACCAGGTGGAAGCGTTCCGAGCTCGAGGCGGCCCAGCGGGCGAGCTCTCGGTAGGAGAGCTCGACGCCAAGCCGCAGATCGCGCTCCTGGAAGCGGCGCCCGAGCAGGCTGGGGCGGCCGTCGTCGAACGCGCCGGGCGGGTGGGGTGCTTTCACCAGGGCGAGCGCGGCCTCGAGCACGGCGGCCTCCAGGCGGGCCCGCTGCTCGCCCTGGATCGGAAGTGACTCGAGGATCGCGCCGGCGTGCAGCAGCTCGTCGCCCCGGCCCGGTCCATCGCCGTCCGAGGCGGTCATGCAGTGAATCCGGGCCGTCTGGGCCTGGAGATAGGCGCTCGAGGACTCGGGTACCCGGTCGTAGGCGGCGAGCGCCTCGTCGCGGGCGCAGGTCTCGAGCAGACAACGCGCCAGGCCGAATGTCGCGGCGGTAAACCCGGAATCGGTGCGCGAGACGATGTCGTACCAGGCGGCGGCGTCGACGGTCTGCCCGGCCAGCTCGCTGGCCATCCCCAGCGCGAGCTTGGGAGCGAGCTCACCCGGGAGCGAGTGGTAGACCGAGACAAGGTTTAAGCGCGCCTCACCGGGCCGCTCCCGGGCCAGGGCGGCCAGTCCGCGATACCACCGCGCGCGCCACTCCCAGCGATCGAGCGCTTCGATCCCTGCCAGCACGTCCGCCACCGCGTCCCAGTCGCCGAGCTCGATCAATGCGGCCGCGTGGCGCAGCTCGACTTCCACGGTGCGCTCGGGCGCCGCGCTGAGCTGGGCGATCATCTGCTGCGGGTCGCTCGCGCTGATCGTGGCCAGGTATCCGGCGGCGGCATCGTCGGTGTCGACCTGGGGGCGGGGAAGCGCGCGCCAGTCCGGGTGCTCGTGGCCGCCTCGCATGGGGCCGCTGAACAGCGTGCTCGTCCCCGGCACCGTGCGCCCCTCCTGGTCGGCCACGATCTCGCGCAGCACGCCGTAGAGCTGGTCGGCCATCTCCTCGGCCGACTGGAAGCGGTCGTCGGGATCGGGGGCGATGCCAGCCAGCAGGAACCGGTACAGCGAGTCGTAGCGGACGAGCAGTGTGACCGCGTCCTGGGAGGGCAGGGTGTAGCGGAACGTGCTCTGGTAGCCGCGGAAGTCGAAGCACAGGACGGCCAGGGTGCGAGCCACCGTGAACAGGTCCGAGGCAATCGAGGGACCGGCGGCGGCGATCTCGGGCGCCTGATAGCCCACCGTGCCGAACACCGCCGAGGAGGGATCGTCCATCCGGTAGACGCCGCCCAGGTCGATCAGCTTCAGCGAATGCTGGGTCTGGATGACGTTGTCGATCTTGAAGTCGCAGAACAGCAGGCCGAGCTGGTGCAGGTATCCGAGCGCGGGGAGGATCTCGAGCATGTAGGCGATCGCCTGGGCAGGGGCCAGAGGGTCGGGCTCGCCGCCGTTGGCCTCGCGGCGAGCGGCCAGAATCTGCTTGAGGCTCCGGCCGCCGACGTATTCCATGACGATGTAGCCGGAGCTTTCGTGCTGGACGAAGTTGAAGATCTTCACGATGTTCGGATGCTCGACCTCCGCCAGGAAGCGGCGCTCGGCCAGCGCGGCGGCCATCGCGTCGTCGTCACCGGCGTTCAACAACCCCTTGAGCACCACCCAGCGCTCAGACACGTTGTGGTCGCGGGCCAGGTAGATCCAGCCCATCCCGCCGTGGGCGAGGCATCCCACGACCTCGTACTGGCCGGCCACCAGCTCACCGGCCCGTAGCTGAGGCTCAAACGAGAACGGGGCGCCGCACTTGCGGCAGAACCCCGCGGTCCTTCCGGGCGCCCCGTCGCGCCCGCGGCCCACCGGCTCGTTACAGCGCGCGCAGAAGCGGCGGCTCTCGGGGACCAGGGCCGCGGCCGCGTCGAGCACCGCATCGGACGGGTCACGGAACGGCACGATCGGGATCTCGACCAGCCCGGCCCCGAGCCGCCCGCGAGTGCTCGTCCGCGTCCGCCCGGTGCCGGCGCGCCGGCTCGAGCCGGGGGATGCGGCCGTGAGCGCGCTCGCCGGTGGCAGCTGACCGGCTGGCGCCGATGGCGGCGCCACCTGCGCGTGCGCCGGCGCCATCCCGCACACGTCGCAATAGCCGTCGACGACCGATCCGGTGCAGCTCGGCTGGACGCAGTTCATCTCGGCACCTCGGTGGCGGGGCGGGGCGCGTTCAGCAGCTCCTGGTAGCGGCGGACCAGCTGGGCGGCCAACGCCAGGTCGGTGGGCGCGGTATACAGCGTCTGGTGGGCCTGGACGAAGATCCGCTCGAGTTGCGGGTCCTCGATCCGGCCGAGCCGGCCGGCCTTCACCTGGTAGGCCTCGAGCAGCGCCCGCAGCTGGTTGCGCGCCTCGAGCGGAGCACGGTTCGCCTGCAGGACCCGGTCGGCCTGGTCGAGCAGCGTGGCGGCGCGGTCGTTCCAGCCGTCGAGGCGCCGGCGAGCCTCGCGCCAGGCGCCCGATCGCGCGGAAGCGGCGACCTGGTCGAGGTCGTGGCCGACGTCGCCCGGCAGCTCGAGCCCGGCCCGCGCCGACGGCACCGAGATCTTCACGCGGAGCTCGTCGTGGGCGCTCCGGCCGGCGTCGACGGCGGCCCGCAGGCGTGCCAGCCGCGCGCGGGCGTCCGAGAGCCTGGCGTCGAGCTCGCGGCGCAGCGCCGCGGTCGCTTGCAGATCGCGTTCGACCGCCTGAAGCGAGTCGATCACGCGCTCGGCCTCGGCCGGCGCGATCGCGAGCGGATCGGTGCTGAGCTGCGCGGTCAGAGCGTCGAGCCGTCCCGCGGCTCGGTCGAGGTCTGAGCCCTGCCCGGATTCACCGGCTGAGGCGGCGAGCGTGCGCGCGCGCTCCAGGGCGGCCCGGGCCTCGATCAGCCGCGGGGTGAGCGTATCCCACGTGCCGGCGAAGCCGGCCACCGCCGCCTTGACCTCGTCGAAGGCGCCGGACATGCGGACCAGCAGCTCCTCCGCGGTACAGCGGACCGCGATCTCGGGACTGCCGAGCAGGTCGCGCTCGGCCAGCGGCACCTGCGCGCGGGTCAACTCGATCGATGGCCCCGCGAGGAGCGCGCGGAGGTCGTCCGCGCGGCGGGTGCTGCGCCTGAGCTCCTGCGCGCGCTCGAGGAACCCCTCGAGCAACCCGCGCCACTCCCACAGGTCGGTCAGGGCGGCGCTCGCCGCCGACCAGCGCGCGGCCGACACGCCGGTCAGCGTGCTCGCCTCGAGTAATTGGCGGCTCGAATCGATCTCAAGCTCGACCAGGTTGGCGGCGATTCGATCGCTGGTCTCGCGCAGCCGGTTCAGTTCGGTATCGCAGTCTTCGAGCTTCATGTCATCCGTCGTAGCGGGCCGGGGGAAGCGTTGGATTCGAGCCCAGGTGGTCGAGCCACCGGTTGTACAGCCGGCGCCAGGTCCCGTTGGCACGCCACTCGGCCAGGACGCCGTTGACGAAGCGCACGAAGTCCGGGTGCGCCTGACTGATCGCCATCCCGTAGGGGACGTCGGCCAGGCTGGAGCCGACGATCTTGGTGTTGGGGTCCTGCGTCTTGAAGCCGAGCAGGATCGAGTCGTCGGTGGATATCGCGTCGACTGTGCCCTCCTGGAGCCGCACGAGGCAGTCGATGGCCTGGGTGGCCGCGACGGCCTTGGGCCGCGCCGGAAGGCTCTGCATGATCTCGATCGGAGTCGACCCGGCGCTCGCGCACACACGCTTGCCGGCAAGCGCGGAGATGCTGGCGGCTCGCGAGTCGGCGGGGACCAGGACCCGTTGCTGGGCGTCGTAGTAGACCGTCGAGAAGTCGACCTCCTTGCGGCGCTCGCAGGTGATCGTGACCGCGTCGACGACCACGTCCACCTTGCCCTGCTGGACGAACGGGATGCGCTGCGGCACGGTGAGCGCGACGAGCCGGTAGTGAGCCGGGCTGCCGTCGCCGAAGATGGCCCGGGCCAGGTCGCGCACGAGGTCGATCTCGAAGCCCTCGATCTGCCCGGTCGCCGGATTCAGGTAGCCGAAGTCGAGCAGCCCGGCGTTGACACCCGCCCGGAGGTACCCGCGACGCCGGATCTGAGCCATGTAGCTGCCCGGGGGCATCGCGCCCGGCGCCGGCATCCTGGCGGGCGGTCGCAGGCTCGCTGTCCGGTTGGCGCACCTCGGTTCGGGCGTGACTGCGGACGGGTTCGACGTCGGGGCGGGGACGCTCAGCGCGGCCAGCGTCGTCCGAAGCGCGTGATCCGAGCTCGTCCCGCAGCCGGCGAGCACCGCAGCCGCGAGTGCGAGGCCGATCAGGTGTGGGCGCCGTCGGCTCATCGGTACTCGTTGATCCGCTGGCGGAGGCCGAGCAGCGCGAGGATCGCCACCAGCGCGGTGACCAGGGGGATGGCGAGCCCGAGCCCGCTGAGCGCGGAGCTCGCGTCCGTGGCCGAGGTGGTGAAGCGCTTCTGGGCGGCGGTGATTCGCGCTGCGAGCCCTTTGCTGAGGGAGCCCGACATGTCGCTCGCGGTCGGCTCGAGCGCGATGGCGGGTCCGAGCTCACCGCCGTCCTCGAGGTCCTGGATCCGCTTGGTCACACTCAGGTAGGACGGAAAACTGGGTCCGATGCGGTGGGCCAGGCCGCTCGTCGCGAGCACGTGCTTGACCCTCGTCAAGTCCTCCGGATCGCTCACGTCGGTGCCGCGGCTGACCAGCGCCAGGCTGAGGTCGCCCTGCGCACGGGACAGCAGCACATTCGCCGCCGACAGCAGCTCGACCGAGTCCGAGCCCTTGTGCTGCGCGGCGGCCAGCGCGTTCTGCTCGCTGATGAGGCCGATCACGGCCCAAGCCGATACGGCGACGAGCGCCACAGTGGCGAGTACCAGCAGGACGTTGAGGATTCGGCGGCTCACCCGCGCGACGAATCGCTGAGCGAGCAGGAGCAGTGCGAGCGCCACCGCGACGGCGCCCAGGAGCGCGACGAGCGACGCGGTCGAGGTCCCCGTCCGGTAGTCGTCGTCCAGGCGCTGGGCCTCGGTCGCGTACAGCCGATCGGCGGCGGGCAGGATGCTGCTGGTCAGCAACCCGGCCGCCTGGCGCAGGTACGCCGCCCCGATCGGGAAGCCCTGGCGATTGTTGGCCCGAGCGGTCTCCACGAGGCCGCTGTAGATCGGAAGCTGGTCGGCGACGGTACGCAGCGCTGCCGGCGCGCTGGCCGACGTCGCGCCCTCGCCGGTCAGAGCGGTGAGCGATTCGCTTGCCACACGCAGATCGTGGAGGTACCGCGCGCGCTTGGCCGGGGGCTCGAGTCCCCCGGCGAGCAGCCCGGTGGCGACGGTGGCGTTGGCGTCGGACAGCGCGGTGTACAGGTTGACGGCATGGACCAGCAGCGGCTCGGTGCCTGTCCGGGCGGCCCGCATGGCGCGCTCGCGCGACTGCTCGGCGCCCGTGGCGATCACCCCGAAGCAGACGGCGCCGATGACGACCAGCACCGAGGTGAGGACGAGGCGGCCGGGGGTGGTCATGAGCCGCGCCCGAGCCCAGGCCAGCACCGCTCCGGCACGGGCCGCACCGCGGCGCGCCGGCGCCGGGGCGGTGGCGATTCCCACGCCCTCCAAGCTCAGCCCCGGATCCGAGGTCCACATGGCGCGATTCTCGGGCGCGCGCTGCAAGGCGTGCGATCACCCTGGTGTCGTTCTCGACACCCCGGCCCGACACCGGCCGCGTCACTGCTCCAGCCTCGCCGCGCCTGCCCCGGCACGTCGCGACCCCCGATCGAATCGATGCTTGCGGCTCTATTTTAACTGCGGCGGGGCCGTCGTTACTAGTGCTGCGGCGGGTCATAGCCGGATAGTCACCAGGCCGACCGCGAGCAGCACGACCGCGAGCGACAGCGTACGCAGGGCCCTTTCGAGCGGGTCTGAGAGGCCGGCGCGGGTGAGTTCTATCGTGCTCCCATCGCGCAGGTGCTGCTGCCCGGTCACCTCGGTGGTGCTGCGGCGCAGCCGGCGCACTGGCGTCGACAGCTGGCGCTGGGCGACGCTCAGCAGGCAACACGCCGCGGCGACGAGGATGCCGGCGGGGCGGATCGTCAGTGCGTTGACGAAGTAACCGGTGAAGGCGGGAAAGCCGCCCCAGGCCAGTGCGAACCAGGTGTCGTCGTGCAGGCGGCCGCCGGCCAGCTCCAGGTTGTAGGCGGGGACGAGGATTCCGCCCGCCAGTACGAGCGGTATGAGCAGTGGCGAGACGCTTATGGCGCCGGCGACGCCGATCGCCACCGCTCCGATCAGGCCGATGGCAGCCAGGGCGATCAGCGTGGAACGGGAGAGCTTCGTGCCCAGGGGGCGGCCGTGCAGCTCGTCGAGGGCGTGCGCGCTGATTCCCACGGCCAGGAAGAATGCCCCGAGCGCGGCCAGCAGGCGGTTGGCGTAGATGTGCGGGGCGGCCGCGGCGCCGATGGCCACGTAGCTGAGATGCCAGGCGGTGTAGGGAGGGTGCAGCAGCGTGACCAGGTCGCGCCAGCCGCCCGAGCGCAGCGCGTAGAAGGCGGGGCGGTCGAGCTCACGCGGGGCGCTGGCCATCGCGGCTCCTCAGACCGGAGATCACGAGGCCGGCGCCGAAGCTCATGCGACGCTCGCGAATCTGCTCGATGCCCGCGTCCCGCCACAGCTTTGTGAGGTCGGGCTCGCGCGCGTGGAACTCCTCGATGTTGGGCCCGAGGAACCGGCCCACCTCGACCCAGGCCGGCGAAATGGCACGTCCGAGCAGCGGCAGGCCGACGCGAGTATGAAGGCGCCACGCGGCGCGCAAGGGAGCGCTCGACGGCACCCCGAACTCGACCATGCCGATTCGCCCGCCGGGCTTGACCACACGGGCCAGCTCGCGCATCGTGGCGGCGCGGTCATCGACGTAGCGCAGGAGGTAGGTGAACGTCAGGGCCTCGAACTCGCCGTCGGCGAACGGAAGATGCTCAGCCTCGCCCTGGACGAAGGTGATCGGAGCCGACGTGGTGCCGAGACGCGTCCGTGCCGCGGCCAGCATCTGCTCGCTCTGGTCCAGGCCGATCACGGTGGCGCCGCGGCGGGCCAGCCCGAACGCGACCATGCCGGTGCCGGTGGCCACGTCGAGGATGCGCTGTCCGGGATGGGGGTCGATCGCGTCGATGAGGGCGCGGCGCCAGCGCGGGTCCTGCCCGAAACTGAGGACGGCGCCCATCCGGTCGTAGGCCCGCGGGAGTCCCTCGAACAGGTGGATCGCGTGGCTCTTGCGCTCGGAGGTGTCGGAGGGGGCGGCCATTGGTCGGTCGGGATTACGCGGTTGCGAGCGGGCGGACGGCCAGGCGCTCGGCCAGGCGGCTGTGGCGCCGGCCGGTGTCGGGGGTGCGAGCGGCTCTCTGCACCACGTCCCGGGTGCCGACGATCACGCTGGCCAGCTTTGCCCGGGTGACCGCGGTGTAGAGCATCTCGCGGCGCAGGAAGAACGCGCCGGCGGCCGGGTGCGCGACGATCACCGCCACCGGCAGCTCGATCCCCTGCCCCCGGTGGACCGAGCAGGCGTAGGCGAGCCGCAGGCGCTCGGACTGCTCCGGCGGGAAGCGAAACACCTGGCCGTCGTCGGTGCCGAGCAGCAGCGCGGCGTCGTCGGCGCCCGGGTCACCGGTCTCGCTGCGCGAGTCCTCACCGGTCTCGTCGAGCAGGCGAAGCAGGGTCCCGTTCATCAGGCCGAGGTCGTGCAGGTTGCGCCCGGTCATCATCAGCTTGTCGCCGATCCGCAGGCGGCCGCCGCGGACGGGCCGGCCGTCGGGATTCAGCCGCGCACGGAGCGCCTCGTTGAGCGCGTCGATCCCGAGGTCGCCGCGGTAGACGGGCGCGAACACCTGGATGTCCCTGATCGGGTCGATCGCGTAGTGGGCCGGGAGGCGCTCGCAGACGAGCGAGACGATCTCCTCGCGAGCAGCCGCGGCGTCGGGCCGCTCGATCAGGAACAGATCGCGGCGCATGTCGCTGGTGGGGGCGAAATGGGGAGACTTTCCGCGGCGGATCGCGTGGGCGCCCTGGACGATCATGCTGCCGGCGGCCTGGCGGAAGATGTGGGTCAGGCGGGTGGTGGGCACCCCGCCCGAGGCGATCAGCTCGGCGAACGGCTTGCCGGCGCCGACGGGAGCGAGCTGGTCGGCGTCGCCCACGAGCACGACGTGCGTCTTTGGGCCGACCGCGCGCAGGAGCGTCACGAGCAGCTCGAGGTTGGCCATCGAGGTCTCGTCGACGATCAGCAGGTCGCAGTGAAGGGGGTCGTGCTCGTCGTGGGTCGGGCCCTCCCCGGGGATCCAGCCGAGCGCCGAATGGACCGTGGTGGCGTGCATCCCGCTGGCCTCATGCATGCGGATCGCGGCGCGACCGGTCGGCGCGACCAGCAGCACTCGGGCGTTCTGCGCGGTGGCCAGCTTGGCGATGGTGCGGATCGAAGCGGTCTTGCCGGTACCGGGTCCGCCGGTGATCAGCGACAGGCGGTGTGTGAACGCGTTGGCCAGGCCGTGCGTCTGCTCTTCGGTGAGGCCGTCGCTCGCCTCAGGCTGTTGCTCAGCGTTCAGGCGATCGCCGGGCGCGCCGGCGATCAGCTCCTGCACGCGCTGGGCCAACTCGGCCTCGAGCTCGGCGGTCTGGGTCCGATAGATCCAGCGCTCCTCGCGGACGAGGTCGCCCGTCTCGACGAACTCGTCGACGTCGGCCTCGGTGAGCTCTGACGTCGGGCCGAGCAGCTCGTTCGCCGCGGGCAGCAGAAGCTCGAGCGGCATGCAGGTGCTGCCTCCGCGCTCGGCCTCGGACAATGTGTGCAGGAGGGCGGCGCGGGTGCGCTCGGAGCCGGTTGTGGGGGCACCCAGGGTGCGAGCGATCCGGTCCGCGATGAGGAACCCCACCCCGAACACGCTGGTCAGCTCGTAGGGCCGCTCGGACACGATGCGGTGGGCGCCGTCGCCGTAGGTCTCACGGATCCGGGAGGCGAGATACGCCAGGCCATGGGGCGCGAGCAGCAGGTGAAGGCGGCGAGTGACCCGCAACCGCTCCCAGGAGCGGATGGCGTCGGCCAGCCCGGCGCCGCGAATGCCGGCGGCCGCGAACGCCTGGTGGGGGTCGTCGTCGATCGCGTCGAAGGTTGCGGCGGGGCCGAAGCGCTCGACCAGGCGGGCGGCCCGCTTGGCCCCCACGTGCTTGACGCGGACCAGGTAGGCGAGGACGGCCTCGCCGTCGGTGTCGGAGGGCGGCAGGGGGCTCGCCTGGGCGACCTTCACCTGCCGGCCGTAACGGCTGTCGGTGACCCAGGTTCCGAGGACGTGCGCGCGCTCGCCTTCCTCGAGGTGGATCAGGGGGCCGACGAGCACGATCGGCGTGCCATCCGCCGCGGCCGCCTCGACGACCGCCCAACCGGTCTCGGGGTTCAAGAAGCGGGCTCGGCGGACGGTCACCTCTGAGTCGAACGCGCTCACGGGCGTGACATTAGAGGTGAGCGCGACAGACTCCGGTGTTTGTGTCAGAGTTGTTGCTCGGCGCGGCGGGCCGCGATGTCGATGCCATCGCTGCCGATCAGGCTTCCGAACGCGCGGACGAGCGGGCGAACCGCGGCCACGCCGACCCTGCCCTGGGCGCCGATCGCCTCGACCCGGGCCTCGGCGTGGATGGAGGCGAGCTCCCCGTCGTCGGAGGCTTCGATCCAGGTGGCGAACAGGACGCGCGCGGTGCCGGAGGCGTGCCAGTCGCGGAATTCCTCGGGGTCCTTCAGCTCGGGGTAGTCGCGGCGCAGCGTCCAGATCCGGCCGACCAGGCCGGAGACGAGCACGCGCCCGGGTTGTTCGCGAGCACGATGAACGGCGGCGCCCGGAACAGCTCGTCGAAGGCGAGGTCGGCCGGCAGGCCGGGGATGCGCCACCGCACGAGGCGCCCGAGCCGCCGGGCATCCCCCAGGCGGACGGTGTGGGCGGCCTCCCACAGCCGCTCCGGCCGAGGCGCGGGTCTCGCGTCGCTGGCTCACCCGGATCGAGGGGTTCGGGAGCCAGTCGTCGAGGTCGGGCGTGAGTGAGGGCTGGGGTGACGGCGTGCGCAACACGTTACGTGCATGTCTGACGCCGTGGCGGGCCTCGGGGTTCCCGGGCGGTGGCGGGGGTGTCCGCGGCGAATCGAGCGCCAGAGGTCCGCCTGGCCGCCCCGCGCGTGCAATTTCCGCCAATACGGACACGCGTTCGGTGGCGTGACGGATTACGCCCCTCACAGAGGCAAGATCCGGAATTGCCGGCGCGGGGCCCGCTTCATTGGCGGAAATTGCACGTTCACGGTGGGCACGAGGACGGGCAGGGCGGTTGGCTCGATGGCGCGGCGGGCGGGCCCGCGCGGGCTCAAACCGGGGCCGCGCCAGCGGCCCCATCAGAATTCGCAATCGTGCTTCGCCACCTGCTCGCTCCCCACGTCCCCCGCGCCGCCGGGGGGCTCGGCATCCAGCGCACCACATCCGGCGGGGTGGCGCTGACCTTCGACGACGGGCCGCACCCCGAAGGCACGCCGGCGGTACTGCAGATTCTGGCGGAGGCGGGGATGACGGCCACGTTCTTCCTGGTCGGCGAGCAGGTGGAGCGCCGGCCGGCGCTCGCGGCCGAGATCGCCGGGCGAGGTCATCGGGTGGCGCTGCACGGGTATCGCCACCGGCCGCAGCCGGTTCTGAACGCGCGGGCGGTCGAAGACGACCTGGAGCGGGGCACGGCCGTGATCGAGGACGCGACCGGGATCCGCGTGGATTGGCACCGACCGCCGTACGGCCTCTACAGCCCGGCCGGACTCGACGCGGTGCGGCGGCGCGGGCTGCGGCCGCTGCTCTGGTCGCGCTGGGGCAAGGACTGGCGGCGGCTCACGACCCCGCAGCGCATCGCCGCCAGGGCGAGCGCCGATGTGCGGCCCGGCGACGTGATCCTCCTGCACGATGCGGACTTCTACAGCTCGAAGGGCTCGCACGAGCGCACCGCGGCGGCCCTCTCGCTGATCGTGAGAGAACTCAAACGTCAGAAAATCGGTACCGTCCTACCTCTCTGACAGGCTGGATCGTGGTGCCCCGGCCGGCGTAGCAGCACACGATCGGCGTGCCGAGGGGCGCAACCAAGACGATGACCACCGTTTCCTCGCAGCAACCGACTGTCGCCGCGTACGCGCGCTTCGCCATCGGATTCGATCCGCGCGATCGTGAGCGCTTCCACGCCCTGATCGACGAGGTGATCGACTCGGGCCACTGGTCCGAGGGCGAGATGACCACGCGCTTCGAGGCGGCGTGGGAGGCCTACAACGGTGCGCAGGCCGTGGCCACCGGCAGCTGGTCCGGCGGCGCGCTCGCGGCCTTGAAGTTCGCCGAGGTGGAGAACGAGACCGTGCTGTGCCCTTCGAACACGTTCATGGCCACCCCGCTGGCCGCGGTGAATGCCGGCGCCCGCGTGGAGTTCGTCGACTGCAACCGCGAAGACCTGTGCATGTCGTTCGCCGATTTCGAGGCCAAGGCCTCGCGGCATAAGCCCCGGGCGGCCATCCTGGTCCACATCGGCGGCCATATCGCGTTCGACACGATCCAGATCGCCGAGTACTGCGCTGAGCACGGGATCTTCCTGATCGAGGACTGCGCCCATGCCCACGGGGCGGAATGGAATGGCCGGAGCGCGGGAACCTATGGTGACGCAGGGATCTACTCGCTTTACGCGACCAAGACCATCACGACGGGAGAGGGAGGCGTGCTCGTGTCGAGCCGCCCCGAGGTCATCGAGCACGCGCGCGCCTTTCGCAACTACGGCAAGCCCAGCTATGACGTCCCCGGCCTCAACTTCCGCATGAACGAGTTCACAGCCGCGCTGGGGTTGCTCCAGATCGAGCGCCTACCCGAGATCGTCGCCTTCAAGAACGCGGTGGCGCGCTCGGAGCTGGACCCGCGATATGCGTCGCGGTTGGAGCTCCCCGACGGCATGACCTCGGGCCTCTACAAGTACATCGTGTTCGACTGGCTCGAGCGCTCGACGGGCCGGGTGTACGACGAGCCGTGTCACCGGATCATGGGCCACCACGTCGAGCTGCCGAATTCCGACTGGGTGGCGCGCAACCATTCCTGCGTGCCGCTGTACTACCGACCGGAAAGCGCATGAGAGTCCTTGTCACCGGCGGTTCCGGATTCATCGGCTCGCACGTGGTCGACAAGCTCCGCGCGCAGGGCCATCAGCCGGTCATCTACGACCTGCGGCCCTCGCCATGGCACGAGGCCGGCTCGGTGGAAACCGTGCTCGGCTCGATCACCGATCGCGAGGCGCTCGAGCGGGCGTTGCATTCGTGCGACGCGGTCGCCCACCTGGCCGCCATGGCCGACGTCAACGACGTCCACGCCGAGCCCGAGGACGCCGAGCGGGTCAACGCGCGCGGGACGGTGGCGGTCCTGGAGGCGGCCCGCCGTGCCGGCGTCAAGCGGATCGTCTACGCCTCGACGATCTGGGTGTATTCGGATTGCCAGGGCGAGGTCGTCGACGAGGACACGCTGCTGCCGGCGCCGTCGCACCTGTACACGAGCACGAAGCTGGCCGGCGAGCTCTACTGCAAGGCCTACCAGGAGCTCTACGGGATCGACTACACGATCCTGCGCTTCGGCATCCCGTACGGCCCCCGCGCGCGCGAGGCCGCGGTCATCCCGGCGTTCGTGAACAAGGCGCTGCGCGGCGAGCCGCTGACGCTGGCCGGCGACGGCGGGCAGTCGCGGCGGTTCGTGTACGTCGAGGATCTGGCCGACGGGGTGGCGCTCGGGCTGGCCGATGTGGCGCGCAACCGCGTCTACAACCTGGCCAGCGACGAGAACGTGACGATCAAGCAGATCGCCGTGCGGGTGCAGGAACTGCTGGGCGACGTCGAGATCGTCCACACGCCGGCCCGCCCGGGCGACTTCAACGGCAAGGTAGTGCTCAGCTCGCGCGCGGAGCGGGAGCTGGGGTGGACGGCGCGCACCCCGTTCTCCGAGGGCGTTCGCCGCTACGTGGAATGGCGCCGCGACCAGGCCGCTCGTGCCGCCGAGTGCGAGGCCGCCTCGGTCATTCCCGCCGGTGAGCCCGACATGGAGGCCCGGCCGCGCCAGATCCTGATCATCTCGGCCGACATCGGCGAGGGCCACGACCTGCCGGCGCGCGCGGTGGCCCGGGAGTTCCGCGACGAGGACCCCGACGCCAACATCTCGATCGTCAACGGGCTGCCCGCCATGGGCTGGTTCCTGACCAAGCTGCTGCGCGACAACTCGGCCTTCATGTTCCGCTGGGTGCCTTGGTGGTTCGACTTCCAGTACCGGCTGTTCATGAGCGTCCGGCCGACCCGCTGGTTGGCGCTGAGACTGCTCACCGGGCTCGGTCGCCGAGGCCTGATGCGGCTGATCCGCTCGCACAACCCGGATGTGATCGTGTCGACCTATCCTGGCGTGACCGCCGTGCTGGGCGAGCTTCGGCGCACCGGACGTCTGAAGGTGCCGTGCTATTCCTCGATCACGGACCTGGCCGGCATGCGGTACTGGGCCCATCCTGGGATCGATCTGCACTTCATCACGCACCCGGAGACGGCCGAGGAGGTCGAGTCGATCGCGGGGCCGGGAAGCGTGCGCTGGGCCAAGCCGCCCACCTCGGCCTCGTTCCTCGCCGCTCGCTCGCGGGGCGACGCGCGCCGGGCCCTCGGACTGCCGGGCGACGACACCAAGGTGATCGCCGTGTCGGGTGGCGGCTGGGGGGTCGGCGACCTGCTGGGCGCCACCCGCGCGGCTCTCGAGGTGCCGGAGGCGCTCGTGATGTGCCTGTGCGGGCGCAACGACAAGCTGCGGGCGCGGGTGACACGCGAGCTCGGTGGCGAGCCGCGCCTGCGGGTGATGGGCTTCACCGACCGGATGGGCGATGTGCTGGCGGCCAGTGACGCGCTGATCCACTCGAGCGCCGGCCTGACCGTGCTCGAGGCGATCATCCGGGGCTGCCCGGTCATCTCCTACGGGTTCGGCTATGGGCACGTGCGCGTGAGCAACGAGGCGCTTGAGCGCTTCGGGCTGGCCCAGGTGGCGCCGACCGTGGAGGACATCGGACCGGCGCTGGAGCGGGCGCTGCCCCATCGCCCGGAGCCGGACCCTCGATTCGCCCGCCGACCGGCCACCGCCTCGCTGATCATGAGCAACGAACGCAGAGCGCATGTGCTGCCTGCGTGGCGGGTGCGGACCGCACGCGCGGTGGCGGGCACCGCGGCGGCGTTGCTCATCGCCGGGTGGACCCTCACCACCGGGGCGTCCTACAGCCTGGTCTCTCACTTCGTGCACATGAAGCCGACGACTGCGGTGGCCACCACTCGCCCGGAGGTCGGGGTGCTGATCGACGCGCCGGCGGCCCAGATTCCCTCGATCGCGAACCTGCTTTCCGAGCGAGGGATACGCGCCTCGTTCGCACTGGCTCAGTTGGCGCCATCTCAGGAGACGCTGGTCATCGCCTACGGCGATCAGGCCGTGCCGCGGCTGCCCAAGGGCGGGCTCGTGCGCTGGCTCGGGGCGCGTGATCGGCTCCACGATCTCGGCTTCCGCAAGCACTTCCTCTACGCCTCGAGTGGGCCGAGCGTCGGTCAGTGGTTCATGGCCCACGGCGCGGGCGGACGTTTGGTGGCCGGCGCGATCCACATCAGTGGCCTCGACGACGACCCGGTGGGGGACGTGCACGCCGGCGAGGTCATCGAGCTGACGGTGACCAGCGCACGGCAGGTGCCGGGGCTGCTCGGCAAGCTCGACCAGCGTTTGCTGACCGAGCACCTGAGTGCCGTGCCGGTCGGGCAGTTGCTGCGCGACGCCGGGACGACCGTCTAGCTCGGTCTCGGGCTCCGGCTCGGGCTCGGGCTCGCGCTCCGGCGCGGGCTCAGGCGAAGGCGATCCCCGTCGGCTCGTCTCCGATCCCGATGTCGATCGACTGCAGCACGGAGTTGCTCGAAGGGTCGATCACGACCAGCGAACTCGACGCGTTGCACGCCACCCAGATCTTGCCGTCGGGGCTGAGCGAGATCGCGGTCGGGATCTGGTTGAGCTGAGGGAACGAGCGGACCTTGTCGGTGGTGGTGCCCGAGCCAAGCCCGATTGTGCCCTTGACGCGCTGTGACGCGGTGTCGATCACCGACACCGTGTTGTCGTTGGCGTTGGTCACATAGGCGCGCGAGCCGTCGGCGGTGAACGCGGTGTTCCACGGGCTCCGACCGACGGCGATGCGGCCGATTGCGTGCAGGGACGAGGTCGAGGTGGACAACACGAGCACCTGATCGCGCTCGGTGTCGGTTACATAGGCCTGCTTGTTGTCAGGAGTTACCGTCACCCCGTGCGGATTGCGCAGTCCTTCACTTACCTTGCGCGCCCGGCCGCTCGCTGCGGTGATCACGTACAGGCCGTCGGCGCACGTGACGAACACGCGCGAGCCGTCGGATGACACGGTCACCACCATCGGGGCCTCCCCCACCTCGATCGTCCCGGTGACGTTGCGGCCGGCCACGTCGATGACCGACACGGTCTGCGAGCCGCCCCGGCCCGTGTTCGGCCCGGTGTTGGCCACGTAGGCGGTCTTCCCGTCTGGCGTGATCGCGATCCCGTGGGGGTAGATCCCGACCACGACGGTGGCGGCGATCGTCGGCGGCGCGCCGGTCGTGGGGATCACCGAGACGGTGTTGGTGCCCGACTCGGTCACCCACACCTCGCTGCCGTCGGGTGTCGCCGCCACGCCGTAGGGGTTGGTGGTGCCGCTGGTGAGCGCGGTTGTGAGCGCGTAGCTCGCGGTGTTGAAGGCCGCGACGTTGCCACCGACGATTCCGGGAACCCACGCGAGGGTCGTGCCGGCGGGCACGGCGGCGGGCTTGTTGGCCGCGGCCGCGATCCTCGACAGATAGACCTTGTCGCTCTGGCCGCTCGCGAAGTCGGCGGCGTGCGTGGTCCGGTTCTCCTCCAGGCGGCTGGTCGTACCCGGGAGCGCCTTGTGCTCACGGTTTTGATGCTTGGGGCGCGTCTGCGGGGTCCACGGAAGGCGGGGCCGGCGCTTCTCCTGGACCGGCGGGGTCTGATTCTTGCCCGGGATCATGGCCGCCGGCAGGGTCTCCACCTCGTGCTCGGCCTGCCAGAACTCGCCGATCGTGTTCGGCAGGGTCCGCGGGAAGGTCGTGGCCTTGCCGTTCGAGAAGCCGAGCGCCGAGGTCAGATCCCCGAAAGTCTGCCGGCGCCAGTCGGTGATGTTGGTCTCCCGCACCCCGGTGAACCGCTCGAGGAACTGGAGCACCGAGGTGTGGTCGAACTGCTCGCTGGCCACGTACCCGCCGACCGTCCAGGGCGAGACGATGAACGCGGGAACCCGGACGCCGCCACCGATCGGCCAGTTGGGATTCGGTGGCGCCTGGACGAACTCACCCGGCGTGCCGGCGGGCGGCAGCGGCGGCACCACGTGGTCGAACAGGCCGTCGTTCTCGTCGTAGTTGACGATGAACACGGTCTTGTTCCAGAGGTCGCGGTTCTCGGCCACCGCGCTGAGCTTCGAGGCCAGGTAGTTGGCTCCCGAGGCCGGGATGTAGGCCGGGTGCTCGCTCTGTCCCGAGGTCGGGACGATCCACGAGACGGTCGGGAGCTTGCCGTGCTTGGCGTCCCACTCGAAGCGATCGGGCGGGTGGATGGTCAGCGCGTTCTCGTAGAGGGGCGATCCGGGCGCGGCGGCCTGGTAGGCCTCGAAGAACTCGAGCACGTTGGTGCCGTAGTCATCCTCCTCCTGGTAGATGCGCCAGCTGATGCCGGCCTCGGTGAGGCGCTCGGGATAGGTGGTCCAGGTGTACGGCAGGCCGGTGGTCGGGCTCGGCACCGTGTTCGAGATGACCGGGCCACCGCCCGTGCTATCGGGGTCGATCATGCCGGTCATCAGGTAGATGCGGTTGGGCCAGGTGGGTCCGAGCAGCGAGCAGTGGTAGTGGTCGCAGAGCGTGAACGTCTCGGCCAGCGCGAAATGGAACGGGATGTCCTGGCGCTCGTAGTAGCCCATCACGTACCAGTAGTGCGCGGCGCCGTCGGCCGTGTAGTGCGACGGGATCCACATGTTGTTCAGGGCCGTGGTCGGCTGCCCCGGCGTGGTCGGGACGGTGATGTTGAGCGAGTCGTGCTGAGCGCTCCAGGCGTGCGAGGTGGACGGGATCGCCTGCGAGCTCGTGTGCAGTGTGTCGAGATGCCAGGGCAGCAGATAGCCGTCGGGGTTGAACTGATCCTGCTGGTAGAAGATCGACTTCCCGGCCACTTGTGGCGGCCCGGACTGGATCGGCACGTTGGGGTCGCCGAACCCGCGTACCCCGGCCAGCGTGCCGAAGTAGTGATCGAACGAGCGGTTCTCCTGCATGTGGATCACGACGTGCTCGACGTCTTTGAGCGAGCCACGGCGCGGTCCCTGGGCGGCGGCGCTGGCGAGCGCGGGCGGCAGCAGCGAGGAGGCGAGCACTCCGCCCGCTCCGGCGGCGGCGGAGCTGAGCAGACGGCGGCGGGTGATCTCGGACACGGTAAACCCTCCCCTTTCGGGTCTCGGGTGTTCTCTGGACCGCCCCGATCCTACGCTCGACGACGGCTCGGGCGTGTTACCGAGATGCGGCCCTCGTGTTACCGGAAAGTGGCCGGTCGTTCACCAGTGAACGCCGCGGGTGGCGCGGACGAAAGCGCGCTCCTCGGCGGTCGGCTGGTGGTCGGGCTGCTTGTTGTCGCCCTCGGGGATGAGGTGATAGGCGCGATTGACGAGCAGGTCCTGCGCTCCCGGCGCGATCGCGTAGGTGAGCTGCCCGAGGTTGCCGAGCGCGGTACCCATCCGCTTGGGTCGCTTGCGGATCGCCTCGGCGATCATGCCGGCGGCTTCTTCGGGGCTGAGCGTGGGGAAGCGGTCGTAGATCTTGGTCGGCGCGATCATCGGCGTGCGCACGAGCGGCATGTACACGGTGGTGATGTGCACGCCGTCGTTGATGATCTCGGGCCCGATCGACCGGCTGAAGGCATCCAGCGCCGCCTTGGATGCGACGTAGGCGCTGAACCGGGGCGTGTTCATCTGCAGCCCGATCGTCGAGATGTTCACGATGTGACCCGTGTTGCGCTCGCGCATCGTGGGGAGCAGGTCGAGGATCAGCTTGACCGGCGCGAAGTAGTTGAGCTGCATCGTGCGCTGGTAGTCGTGGAAGCGGTCATAGGCGCGGTCGACCGACCGGCGGATCGACTTGCCGGCGTTGTTGACGAGGATGTCGACCAATTCGTGCTGCTCGAGGACCTCCGCGCACATCCGATCGATGTCGTCCACGTCGGTCAGGTCGGCTGTGTGCACATAGGCGGTACCGCCCAGCGACTCGATCTCGTCGGCCACCTCTTGGAGCTGGTCCTTGCGGCGAGCCACGAGCAGCATCGTCCCGCCCGCCTCTCCGATGTGGAGCGCGGCCGCCTTGCCGATTCCCGACGAGGCGCCGGTGATCATCACCGTGCGGCCGCTGACCGCGTCCCCCAGCGAGCGCGCGAGCACGTCGCCGGCGCCGGGAATGCGCTGGCCGAACGCCCTGAGCGTGCGGATGCCGTCGGAGGCGATCTCGAACGGGTTCGGTGGCGCCATGTTAGTCGTGACCGTACCAGCGCGCGGCTCGCGGGGCGCGGGTCAACCGAGCGTGGCCTTGCGGGTCAACCGAGCGTGGCCTCGCGGGTCAATCAAGCGTGGCCTCGCGGGCGAGGGTCAGCCGAGCGCGGCGATTGCCTGCCGAGCCATGTTGGCCTCGCCCATCTCGTTGGGATGCAGCGGGAACGCGGGCGAGGTGGGCACGATTCCGTTCACCCAGGCCACCCCCGGCGGCTTGCAGGCGTCGTGGCCGATGCTCGAGTTCCAGGTGTCGACGAACGTCGCGTTGTCGTTCGCGGCCTGCGCGGCGATCACCTGGTTCAGCTGCTGCTCGAGGCCGTTGAAGTAGGTGATGTCGCCGGCGGTGATGGGGACGAACGGCCAGCACGCGGTGCCGTTGGTCGGCAGGCCGTCCGGATAGCCGACGATCAGCACCTTCGCACTGGGCGCCCGGCTGTGGATGCCGTTCAGGACCGATGCGACCTTCGGACCGGTGGCGTTGACAGCGCCGACGTTGGGGTCGCTGCCGCCCGCCGTGTAGTGGTTCTTGCACGGGGTGCCGTTTGGCGTGGTGGCGTCGAGCTTGGCGCATTCCTCGGCCACGCCGATCAGCCCGGCGTCGTTGCCGCCGATTCCGACGGTCACGAGTTGGTCGGCAGGGGTGAGCGCGCCCAACTGGGGCGGGTTGGTCTCCAGGTTGTAGAGGTTCTGGGACTGGGTCATGTCCGCGGTGGTGGCGCTCGAGCAGCTCACGTCGGTAAACGTGGTGGGCGCGATCGCTCGGGCGATGTCCGAGGGATAGTTGTTGGTCGAGCGCCCGCACAGGATCGGATTGCCGGTAGGGCTGGGAACGAGCGGCGCGGCGGTGTAGGAATCGCCCAGTGAGACGTAAGGTCCGCTCGCGGCCGCCGCGGTGGCGGCGCCCACTACGAGCAGCAATGACACGGCGAGCAACGACGCTCTCGATAGGAACCGGCTCGGCATCGAGACCTCCCTCTTGGTCTGGCGTTTTCCCTGCACCCTCACGACGCGTCGCGAGCCTACCCGGCGGTGAATTGCGCAAATCGCTGTCGCGATTCGGTCGACGCGGTCACAGATCGGTGCCGCTCGTGCGAAGAGGATTCAGTGACTGAGCTCGAGCACCTATCCGATGCTGAGTTGCTGGCGCTCACGCCCGGCGATCCCGAGGCGTTCGCCGTCTTCTATCGCCGCCACAGCCGGGCCGTGCTGGCGTTCGTGGCGCGACGGGCCGCGCCGCCGGACGTGGGCGATGTCGTGGCCGAGGTATTCGCCACCGCGCTCGTGCATTGCCGCCGGTATGACCCGGCGCGGGGTGCGGCGGGGGCGTGGTTGACGGGCATCGCGGCGAACCTGCTCGCCGGCGTCGCTCGTCGTGGCGCGGTCGAGGCGCGCATGTGCCGCCGGCTCGGGATCCGGCGTCCAGTGCTCGAGGCGGTCGAGGTGGAGGTCGAGCTCGGCGGCGAGGAGCTGCTGGATTGGCTGCCGCCCGATCAACGCGTCGCCGTGGAAGCGCGCGTGCTGCATGAGAAGGACTACGAGCAGATCGCGATCGAACAGTCGGTCTCGCCGCAGGTCATCCGAAAGCGGGTGAGTCGCGGGTTGGGAGCGCTGCGGTCCAGGCTGAAGGAGGAAGAATGATCGATCGCTATCTCAACGAGCTCGAGCACGAGCTTCGATTGGCCGCGGGACGGCGCACGCGACTGGCGGTGGCACGGGCGCCGAAACCCGGTGGCGGTGCGCTTGCCGGGTTGTGCGGCGTCGCGGCTTGCGTGCTCGTGGCAGTCGTGTTGTGGCAAGCCGGCGGGGCGAGGCACGGGTCACCCCAGCCTCAGCCGAGCGCGTCGCCGACGGTTGTGCCGGCCGGCGCGCGTGCGCTGGTCGGGAAGCTTGCGGTGTTCCGGCGGCTGCAGACCGTCGCGGATCGGATCGATGCACCGATCCCGCATCTGTTCGTCATCGAATCGGGTCCCCATACGCCGCCAGGCACGGGTCCTCAGAACCTGACGGTGGTGCCGAGCCTCACCCGGCTGGTGACACGACTGCCCGGCGGCCAGCGGATCTTCCTGGCCATCGGCAGGGTTGCCGGACGCTACATCGCCGCCTCGCCGCTCCCTGGTGGTCTCAAGAATGTCGGGGCGCTCCTTGGGCAGGGCCATCCGCGTTACCACGTCCCTGCCCCGTATTACGTCGTGGTCTGGCTCGAGGTCCCCTTCGCCGACTATGTCCCTATCCAAGGGAGTCACAGGGCTCGCGTGGTCCCGCTCGGACGCAAAGGGTCGTTGCTGGCCAGCCCCGCGCAGACGGCCAACATCCTGCTGGATCACAGCAAGTCCTCGATCGCTCCCGAGGGGATTCCGGACGATCCGGCCAGCACACTCCTGACCGGTCCGAAGACCTGGCTCGACATCGTGCCGGATAGCGTGGCTCGAGCACGGTGGACGATTCAGTATCCGGGGCGCCGTCGCCGGGTCGAGAAGACCCTTCCCGTCTCGAACAACGTCGCGTTGTTGCGTGTCCCCAATGGGCAGGCGGATGAGGTCTGGTCGCTCACCTGGCTGGCGGCGGACGGCCATGCGA
The DNA here is from genome assembly GCA_963834625.1 of uncultured Solirubrobacterales bacterium. Lineage (GTDB taxonomy): Bacteria > Actinomycetota > Thermoleophilia > Solirubrobacterales > Solirubrobacteraceae > Palsa-465. The sequence continues at coordinate 594,249 of CAWICM010000006.1, forward strand.
TCGGGACGCTGAGTTATTCGGTGGCGTTCCAGTGACGAGCCATCTCGTCCGAACCGTATGCGAACATGCGTTCGGTCATGATCGCGTGCGTTTTGATCCCTCGGTTTCAGCTGACGGTCGCCGCCGGGGACCGAACCGAGCTGATGCAGGAGCCGGTGGCGCTGGCTCCGGAGCCGGGTGGAAGCCAGCAGATCGGTGAGGTGTCGCTGTCGGCCGAGGCGTTCGGCGTCCAGCCGGGGATGCGTCTGGGGGAGGCGCTGGCCCGCTGTCCGCGCCTTGCGTTGATCCCTCCCGATCCGGCGGGCGTGGCCGACTTCTGGGAGCGGCTGCTGGTGCGGCTCGAGTCGATGGGGGCGGCTGTTGAGCCGGAGCGACCGGGGCTGGTCTGCTTTGACGTGCGCGGGCTGCTGCGGCTATATGGCGGCGTCGACGGTGTGCTGGCCATGGCGCGCCGGAGCCTGCGGGTGCCGGCTCGCTACGGGGTGGCGCCGTCGCGGTTCGCCGCGGTGGCGGCGTCCACGAGGGCGCGGGTGCGCCGGCCGATGATCGTCCAGGGTGCTCGGAAGGAGGCCGGCGCCTTCCTGGCGCCTCTGCCGGTGGCGCTGCTGCGCGCGCGGCCGGCGCTGGCCGACCTGCCGGTGGCGCTCGAGCGGCTGGGCATAGCCACGCTGGGCGAGCTGGCGGCGCTTGCGCCGGCGGCGCTGGCTGACCGTTTCGGCACGGCCGGGCTGCACGCCCACGAGCTCGCCAGCGGGGGCGACGGTGCCCTGCGGCCGCGGACGGCGCGCGAGTTCCTGCGCGAGGCGCTCGAGCTGCCCGAAGCTGGCTCGGGCATGCAGCTCGAACGGGCGCTGGGGCTGCTGATCGATCGCCTGCTGGCGCGGCGGGAGCGACGCGGCCGGACGCTGCGGGCCGTCGTGTTGTCCGCGGTGCTGGTGGAGCAGGGAGGAACCTGGCGCGAGCAGGTGGTGTTCCGCGAGGCGCTGGCCGATCCGGCTCGGATGCGGCTCGTGCTCGCTCCCCGCCTGGCGCAGATCCCTGCGCCGGCGCAGCAGCTCCGGTTGTCCGTGGAGCGGTTCGGACCGCACGCCAGCGATCAGCGCGGTCTACTGGACGATCCCGTCGCCGCCCGGATGGCGCGCCTGCGCGAGGCCATCCGTCAGGCTCGGGCCGCCGCCGGACCCGACGCCGCCCTGCGGGTTCTCGAGGTCGATCCCGAGTCCCGCGTGCCCGAGCGGCGCGCGGTGCTGACCCCGTTCGAGGGATAACACACGATGACCGGACCACGTCGACTTGCCACTCCCCGCCGGGTCGCGGTCAGCGCCGGCGAGGACGGCTGCCCGGTGATCGTGGACAGCCGCACGGTGGACGCGGTGCGCGAGTCCTGGCTCGTGGAGGACCGTTGGTGGACCGATCGGCCGCTGCGCCGGCGCTACTGGGAGGTGGTCACGACGTGCGGCCGGGACGAGATCGTCTTCCACGACCTCGAGAAGGGGAGGTGGTGGCGACAGCGGTGATCGGCGGTGGCGGGAGCGGGTGATGAGTCGTGGGCAGCGGTGACCGGTGGTGGCGGGCGCGCCGGCGGGCAAGGGCGCGCCCCTAAACTGGACGACCTCATGGCAGACGCATCCACAGCGCTCGATCCCGGCCCGGTCGCGATCGGCACCTGGAGCGGCGGGCGGTTCATGCGCTTCGGCGAGGCGCTCGACGACGAGCGCTTCCTGGCTCTGATCGCGCCCGACGAGTCGATCCGGACGGTGATGACCGCGGACGTGTACGGCGCCGGCGATGCGGATCGGATGCTGGGCCGGGCGATCGCCGGCCGCGCGCGGGACGAGATGTGCGTCGTGGGCGCGGTGGGACACGACTTCTACTTCGGCGAGCGCGACGGGCCCAAGGGCTTTCCCCGCTTCACCGATCCGCGGCTGCGGGACGAGTCCGGCTACGGCGAGTACCTGCGGATGGCCACCGAGCGCAGCCTCGAGCGGTGCGGCATCGATCGCTTCGACCTGCTGCTGCTGCACAACCCGGACCGGATCGGATACACCAGCGAGCGCGTGTGGCAGGAGATGGCCGCGCTCCGGGAGACCGGCCTGACCCGCCTGATCGGGGTGGCGCCTGGGCCGGCCAATGGGTTCACGCTCGACCTGATCGACTGCCTGGAGCGATTCGGCGGCCTGCTCGACTGGGCGATGATCATCCTCAACCCGCTCGAGCCATGGCCGGGCGAGCTGTGCCTCGACGCCGCAGCCGCGGCGGGGGTGAAGGTCATCACGCGCGTGGTCGACTACGGCGGGATGTTCTTCGACGACGTGTTGCCGGGGCAGGAGATGGCGCCGCAGGATCACCGGAGCTTCCGCCCCGCCGGCTGGATCGAGCAGGGCCGGGAGCGGCTCGAGCAGATGCGGCCGATCGCCGAGCGCACCGGCCTGAGCATGATCCAGCTCGCCTGTCAGTGGAACCTGGCCCACCAGCCGGTGGCCTGCGTCGTCCCCACGCTGATCCAGGAGTCCGGTGGCGGTGCTCGGCCGGTCGAGAGCAAGCGGGCCGAGTTGGCCGCGCTGCCGGGCGAGGTGCGCCTCACCCCCCAGGACGTCGAGGAGATCCGGGCCATCGGCGACAACGCCGGATGCATGGCGCTCAAGGGCGCGAGCCCAGAGCACTCCGGCGAGGAGCGGCCCGACCGTTGGGATCTCGACGATCACCTGGTGCGGGTGGCCGAGCGCTGGGGCATCGCCCCCGAGCGCGACCTGACCAAGGTGCCGGCGCAGGTCTAGGGATCGGGGACCAGATGGCGACGAGCTTCCGGCTGACAGGAGGGTGTGGCTGCGGTGCGGTCCGGTTCGAAGTCACCGCGCCCCTCGTTTCCGCCCAGTACTGCCACTGCACCCGCTGCCAGCGCCGTACCGGCACTGGCGCCTCGGCGAGCGCTCGCGTGGAGCCCGGCTCGTTCCAGATCGTCCAGGGCGAGGAGCGGATGCGGGCGTGGAAGCCCGAGGACGGCGCGGAGAAGTGGTTCTGCGGCGAATGCGGATCCGCGCTGTTCAGCCGGGACCCCGAGCATGCCTCGAGTATCGGGGTCCGGCTCGGGGCGTTCGACGAAGACCCGGGCATCCGGCCCGCCGCGCGGCAGTTCGTGGCCTACGCGGCGGCGTGGGAGCCGATGCCCGACGACGGCCTCCCGCGTTACCCGGAGCGCCGGGTGGCGGGCTGATCGGGCCGCGGCGTCTTTAGTCCGTGGCGGCTTCGGCCTGCTCGGCCGCGTCCTCGGCCTGCTCCGCGCGGATCCATTCGCATCCGACCGACAGGTCCTCAACACCCATCGCCGCCGCGACGTTGAGCCACATCCCGTAGCGGAAGAACTCGTCGAGATCCTCCTGCTCCGCCCCCGAGAGGCGCTCGACGTGTGCCACCAACCGCGCGTATGAGCTCCGGACACGGTCCCGGATCTCGTCGTCGTCGCAGGCGGCGTAGGACTGGAGCTGGAGCATCAGGTAGTCGCGATGCGACGGCGAGCCGAGCAACTGCTCGGTGTAGGCCTTGCCCATCGCGTCCAGCGTGGTCGTGTCGGGCGGCGCGGTGGCCGGATCGAACTCCTCGGCGGCCTTGGTGAACGTGTCGGCCACGAACTCGAAGCCGCGTTCGACCGCGGCGAGGAACAACTCGCGCTTGCTGCCGAACAGGCTGAACACGTAGGGCTGAGCCACGCCGACCTTGCGGGCAATCCGGTCGACCGGCGTGCCGTGCAGGCCGCCATGAGCGAACTCGTGGACGGCGGCGTCGATCAGCGCGTCCCGGCGCTCGGACGCCGGGACGCGTTGACGGGGGGTCTTCGGGGAGGTCGTGGCCATTGCGGTTAGCACCGATCGTAGGGCAGGGTCAGGCGGGGAGGGCCATCGCGGTCACCTCGCCGCCGGCTGCCTCGGCTGCGGCGTGCTCCGCGGCCGAGGCGCGGGTGCTGAACGGGAACACGAGCGCGATCAACGCGCCGACCGCCAGCACGGCCGCGCCGACCCACATCGCCGGAACCAGACCGTTCACGTACGCCTGCGGGCTGACATAGCTTCCGTGGCTGGTGAAAACCGTGGCCAGGACCGCGATCCCCAGCACGCCGCCGAGCTCGCGGATCGCGTTGGTGGCGCCCGACGCCTGGCCGGTCTGCGAGGTCCGGACCGAGGCCAGGACCGCGTTGGCCGACGGCGCGAACACCAGCGCCATGCCGCTGCCGGCGAGGACGAACGGGATCAGCATGCTGGTGTAGCTCTGGTGGACGCTGGCCATCGTGGCCAGCAGCCCCAGCGCGATCGCCTGCAGTCCAAGGCCGGCGACCATGAACGACCGGCTGCCGTAGCGCTCGGACAGGAAGCCCGCCGCCGGTGAGACGACCATCACGGCCCCGGTCCAGACCAGCAGCTTCACGCCGGCCTGCAGCGGGGAGTTGTGCAGCACGTTCTGGAGGAACTGGCTCAGGAAGAAGATCGAGCCGAACATGCCGAAGTACATCGCGATCGAGACCGCGTTGGTCACCGCGAAGCCGCGGTTGGCGAAGAACTCCATCGGCAGCATCGGCTCGGTGCTCCGCAGCTCCTGCCACACGAAGGCGAGCAGCAGCGCGGCCCCGGCGGCGAGGGCGATTACGACCTCGGAGTTGCCCCAGCCGAGGGATTGTGAGCGGACCAGGCCGTACACGAGGCCGAACAGCCCGCCGGAGACCAGGGCCAGGCCCGGGATGTCCAGCCGCTTGACCTCGCCCCGGCTCTCCACCAGACGGGAGGCGGCCAGCGGGATCAGAGCGATGCCGATCGGTACGTTGACCCAGAAGATCCAGTGCCACGAGGCGATCTGCGTGAGGGCGCCGCCGACCAGCGGGCCGAGCGCCACGCCGATGCCGCTGATGCCCGACCACACGCCGAGGGCGAGGCCCCGCTGCTCGGGCGGAAACGCCTCGGCCAGCAGGGTCAGGGTGAGCGGGGTGACGATTGCGGCGGCGACGCCCTGGATGGCCCGGGCGGCGATCAGGAAGTCAATCGAGGGAGACAGCGCGGCGGCGGCCGAGCCGGCCGTGAACAGCGCGATGCCGGCGATGAACATGCGCTTGCGCCCCAGCCGATCGCCGAGCGCCGCGCCGGTCAGCAGCAACACCGCGTAGGCCAGGATGTACGCGTTGACCGTCCATTCGAGCGTCTGGATCGACGCGCCGAAGTCGACCCTGATGCTCGGGAGCGCGACGTTCACGACGAGGTTGTCGAGAACCATCATGAACAGGCCGAGCGAGACGATGACGAGGGTCCAGGTCCTTCGTGCTGCGGTGGTGGTGGTGGATGGCATGGCCCGTAGACTCCTTCTTAGTGAGTGCTAACTAGGAAGAAGATTAGCAGCCACTAATAAGTTGTCAAGGGCGGCATGGATTTGCCGTGGGGGCCGCCGCTCGTTGGGCGCGGGTGGTGACGCGACCGTCGTGACCAGTCGGGGTGCGAGGGGCGGGCGGGGCTGAGCGCCCCATCCACCTGCGCATCTCGCCGGGGTCGAACAGCAGGTCGTACAGCTCGACCCGTGGCCGCTTCTGCGTGCCTCATCCGGCCGCCACCAGCAAATCTTTGGAGGGCGAGTCGTCGATGTTGGGCGGCAGCTAGAGAGCGATGCGGCGCCCGGCCCGCGGCGGGCGTGGCAGCGCGGCCTGCGCGGTGGCAAGCGCGGCGAGCCGCTCGCGCACGCCGTCTGCGACCGCGGAGGCCCGGCCCGCCCCGGAATCGACGTGGACGAGCATGTGCTCGCCGGTGGCGACCGGATCGACCTCGCCGTTCCGCGTCAGGACGTGGAACAGGTGCAGGCGCTTGTCGTCGAATCCGAGCACCTGGGTGAGCACCTGCACGCGGTCGCCGGCGTACAGCTGGCCGAGATGCGAGATGTGGGTCTCGACCGTGTAGTAGCTGCCGCCCGCGCCCAGATATTCCGCGTCCACGCCGATGTAGCGGAGCAGCGCGTCGGTGCCCTGGCCGAACAGCTGGAGGTAGCGGCTCTCGGTGACGTGGCCGTTGTAGTCGACCCAGCCGGGGGGGATCTCGCGGGTCATCAGCGCCAGCGGCGCCGGCCCCGCGCCATCGTGCGATGCCGAGGCCGACGGCGGGGGCGCGCCCGGGACGACCGGCGAAAGGCTCAACAGCCCGCGCTCCCAGCCCGCCACCGTCACCCCGGCGCCGGTGTCCTGCGCTCGCAGGGCCTGGAGGATGGCGACCAGGCAGTCGTCGCGCTGGCGCTCGAGCTCGGCGACCGACCGCCCATCCGCCTGGGCATCGGACTGACCGGCGACCTGGTCGAGGAAGGCCGGCGTCAGCTCGGGGACATCGACGAGCTTGGTCCAGGGGAGGGCCAGGGCCGGCCCGAAGTGCTCCATGAAGGCGCGCATCCCCTCCTCGCCGCCGGCCAGCCGGTAGGTGAGGAACGTGCCCATGATCGCCCAGCGCAGGCCGGCGCCGTAGCGGATCGCGTCGTCGACCTCGGCCACGGTGGCCACGTCGTCGTGCACCAGCCACAGGGCCTCGCGCCATAGCGCCTCGAGCAGTCGATCGGCGATAAACCCGTCGATCTCGTGGCGCAGCACCAGGGGATGCATTCCGATGGCGCGGTAGATCTCGGCGGCTCGCTCCACAAACGACGGCGCCGTCCGCGCGCCCGCGCACAGCTCGACCAGCGGCAGCAGGTAAACAGGGTTGAAGGGATGGCCGACGACGAGCCGCTCCGGGTGCTCCATGTCCGCCGCCAGCAGCGAAGGCCGGAGCCCCGAGGTGGAGGAGGAGAACAGGACGTCGGGTCCGGCCGCGGCACTCGCCTCGGCCAGCAGCCGCTGCTTGAGCTCGACACGCTCGGGAGCGGACTCCTGAACCAGCGCCACGCCGCTCGCTGCTTCACGAACCGAAGACACAAACGTCACCGTCCCCTCGGTCGGCAGCGGCAGCGTGGTCAGCTTGCCGTAGGCGTGGCGGGCGTTCTCGAGCATCTGGCCGAGCTTGCGCGGCGCTTCGGGGTCGGGGTCGTAGACCTGGACGTCGATCCCGTTCAGAGCAAAGCGGGCCGCCCAGCCGCCGCCGATGACGCCGCCACCGAGGAGTCCGACCCGCGCCGGCAGCTCAGACACGGGCGCGCAGCGAGAGCTTTTCGCGCACCTCGTCCGGGCCCAGCACGCGCACGCCGATCCCCTCAAGCAATCCCACGGCACGCTCGACCAGCTCGACGTTGGTGGCCAGCCGGCCGCGCGATAGATACAGGTTGTCCTCCAGGCCGACGCGGACGTTCCCGCCCACGATCGGTGCCAGCGCGGCATAGGGGAGCTGAAGCCGACCGATCGCAAACGCGCTGAACACCGCGCCGGCAGGCAGGCGCGAGACCATGGCCAGCAGCGTGCCCAGATCAGCCGGCGCGCCGTAGGGGATGCCCATGCACAGCTGGATGAGTGGCGGATCGTCGATCAGTCCATCCTCGATCAGCTCGTGCACGAGCACCAGGTGGCCGGTGTCGAACACCTCGAGCTCGGGTCGCACGCCGAGCTCCTGCACCCGGCGCGCCATCGCCCGCAGCATGCCCGGCGTGTTGGCCATGATGTACTCGCCGCCGGCGGCGAAGTTCATCGTCCCGCAGTCCAGGGTGCAGACCTCGGGCCGGAGCTCTTCGACGTGGGCCAGGCGCTCGGCGGCCCCCGCCATGTCGGTCTCCTCGGCGTCGACCGGCAGGGGGGACTCGACGCCTCCCAGCACCAGGTCGCCCCCCATGCCGGCGGTGAGGTTCAAGACCGGTTCGACATCGGAGGCGGTCCGGATCCGTTCGACGACCGCCCGGAACAACGCCGGGTCGCGCGCACCCCGCCCGGTAACCGGATCGCGGACGTGGATGTGGACGACGGCAGCGCCGGCCCGCGCGGCATCCAGAGCCGAGTCGGCGATCTGATCCGGCGTCACCGGCACGTGCTCGCTGCGGGCGACGGTGTCCCCGGCGCCGGTGACCGCGCAGGTGATGAAGGCTTCGGAGATCAAGCCAACCCCGCGACGTCGCGCAGGATCTGCTCCCAGTGGCGGTACTGGACGTCGTGTCCCTCCTCGCGGTAGGCGCGCAGGGCGGCCACGCGGGGAAGGAGCCGGCGCCACTCGGGTACGTGCACGTCGGCCGGCACGACATCGTCATCGGAGCCCCAGTACAGATACGCGGGCGCATACACCCCGGCCAGGTCCGCCAGCGGCTCCTCGCAGAGCAGCCGCCACTCGTGCGCGAGCGCGGGATCAACCGCGAGCAGGGCCGGCGCGGCGTACAGCGTCGAGGCAGTGCCGCACTCGGCCACCAGCGGGCCCGCGGCCGCCGCCGCCAGATGCAGCGAGAGAACCCGATGCGGGACGCGCGCGGCGAGCGCGGCGGCATACGGCGCGCCGCCTGAGATCGCCACCACGGCGAAGCGCCGGATCGTCAGCGACTCGAGCACGCCCAGTACGTCGTCGACGGCATCCTCATAACCGAGCGACGGATCGAACGCCGTCATCCCGAACCCGTTGCGCTCGACGCTGACGAACCGCAGCCGCAGCCGTTCGCGAACGTCGCGCGCGAACTCCGTCGCGTAGAAGGCGTTCACGTCGGTGCCCAGGCCGCCGAAGAAGACCACCGCGCGCCAATCCGCTGCGCCCTCGTCGATGTACCGGACGACTCGTCCGTGGGCTGAGGACTCCGCCAGCGCCGTCATTCGCTCGGCACGGCGCTGTGGCTCAGCGCGGCCTCGATGCTGGGCGTGTTGCCCAGCAGCTGACGGGTGTACTCGGCGCTCGGCGCCTCGAACACGCCGTTGGTCGCGCCGGTCTCGACGATCCGGCCGCCGGTCATCACACACACCCGGTCGGCGATCGTACGGATCAGGGCCAGGTTGTGGGTGATGAACAGGATGCTCAGGCCGATCTCGCGGCGCAGGTCGCGCAGCAGGTCGATGATCGCCGCCTGAACCGAGACGTCGAGCGCGGAGGTGACCTCGTCGCACACCAGCACGGCCGGCTCGGCGGCCAGCGCCCGAGCGATCGCCACACGCTGGCGCTCGCCGCCCGAGAGCTGATCGGGGAAGCGGTTGATGGCCTCGGGGGAGAGCGCCACCCGGTCCAGGCACTCGACCACCCGGCCGCCGATCTCGCGCCGTCCGCCCGGGAAGAACAGCTGGAGCTGGCGGGCGATCGTCTGGCCCACGGTGCGCCGCGGATTCAGGGACGCGTAGGGGTTCTGGAACACGTACTGGATCTGGCGGCGGGCCTCGGCCGAGCGCCGCCGGGCCGAGGGCGGCAGCACGGTACCGGCCAGGGTGACGTCCCCGGTGTAATCGCGATGAAGGCCGGCCACGCATCTGGCCAGCGTGGTCTTGCCCGAGCCCGACTCGCCAACCAGCGCCACGCACTCGTTGTGGGCGACCGTGAGGTCGATGTCGAACAGGGTGGCGTTCCCGCCGTAATGGGCGTTCAGGTTCGTGATCGTGAGCACGGCCTCGCCGATGTCGGCCGGCTCGGACGCCGTGGCGCCATTGGCAGCCAGTGCGCCGGCCGTCTCCCCGGCGCGGTAGCAGCGCACTGCGTGCCCCGCGCCCAGGTCGCTGATCGGCGGGAAAGCCTCCCGGCACTGGTCCACGGCCAGCGGGCAGCGCGGCTCGAAGAAACAGCCCGCGGGGCGGTGGCCGGGCAGCGGGGCCCGCCCGGGGATCCCGATCACCGCACGCTTGCCGGCCAGATCGGGCACGGCACGCAGCAGGCGCTGGGTATAGGGGTGCCGTGGCGAGGAGAACAGCTGGTCGCGGGTGCCCACCTCGACGATCCGCCCGGAGTACATCACGGCCACCCGGTCGGCCAGCTCGGCCACCACGGCCAGGTCGTGGCTCACGTACAGCGCCGCCACCTGGTGGCTGCGGCACAGGTCGCGCACGGTCTCGAGCACGCGCGCCTGCGTGGTCACGTCCAGACCGGTGGTGGGCTCGTCGCACACGATCACATGGGGCCGGCAGGCGAAGGCCATCGCGATGGCCACGCGCTGCTGCTGGCCGCCCGAGAGCTGATGCGGGTAGCGGCGCAGGAACGCGTCGTCGTTGGGTAGGGCGACCTCGGTCAGGGTCTCGCGGATGCGGGCATCGCGCTCGGTGTCGTTGAGACCGCCGTGCGCCTCGAACATCTCGGACAGCTGGGTGCTGATCCGCAGGGCCGGATTCAACGCGGTCCCTGGGTCCTGCGGCACGTAGGAGACCACGCCGCCGCGCAGCTTGCGCAACTCGGGGTCGCGCATCCCGGCCAGGTCCGAGCCGTCGATGACCACCGCGCCACCGGACACGCGCCCGCCCGGGCGGCAGTAGCCCATCAGTGCCATGCCCACGGTGGTCTTGCCCGAGCCGGACTCGCCGACCAGCCCGAGCACCTGCCCAGGGGCGATGCTCAGCGCGATCTCGTCGACGATGTCCGCGCCGGATTCGGTCAGCTCGATGCGCAGCGCTTCGACATTCACCGATTCAGTGACGCTCATCTGGACTCGAGCCTCACTTCCGGTCGATTCCGATCGCCGCGCGGGCGATCCCGTCGGTCACCAGGTTGGTCCCCACCGTGAGCAGCGCGATGGCGAGCACCGGCAGCGCCACCGCCCACGGCTGCACGGTGACGTCCAGGCGGTTCTCGTTGATCATGAGCCCCCAGTCGGAGTGGGGCGGCTGGAGGCCCAGGCCCAGGAAGCTGATCGCCGCCACGAGCCCGATCGAGTAGGTCAGCCGCAACCCGATCTCCACCATCAGCGGGCTCGAGACGTTGGGCAGCAGCTCGGCGAACAGGATCCGGCTGCGCTTCTCGCCGACCGCCTCGGCCGCCTTGACGAAGTCGCGCTCCACGACCTGGAGCGCCGCGCCTCGCATCACTCGAGCCACGCGGGGTGCGTGGGAGATCGCCACCGTGACGATGATCAGCCAGATCTTTGGGCCGACCGCCGAGACGACCAGCAGCGCGAACACGATCTGGGGGAAGGCCAGGAACACGTCGGCGATCCGCATCAGGACCTCGTCAGCCACGCCGCCCGCGTACGCCGCGGCCAGACCGATGAGCACGCCGAGGGCCACGCCCAGCGCGGTCGCCGCGACGGCCAGCCCGAGCACGCTGAGGCCGCCGTGCAGGAAGCGGCTGAACACGTCACGGCCGAGCGTGTCGGTGCCGAACAGCGCGCCCGAGGACGGACCCGCGTTGGGCGCGCCGACGAACGCGGTCGGAGAGTGGGGGGCGACGAGGGGCCCGACCAGCGCGATCAGGACCATCACGACGACGATGGCCAGCCCGATCCGGGTACGGGTGAGACGAAGGGCCGAGCTCAGCGTCTGCAGCCACTGGCGCTGACGGAGCACCGGCGGCGCGGACGCCGCCGCGGCGGGAGCGAGCGCCATGTCGGTCATCGTCCCGCCGTCCTAAGTCGCGGCGTGACCAGGATCGTTGCCAGGTCGGCGGCCACGTTCAGCACCACGTAGACCGCGGCGATGATCAGCACGAGGGCCTGCACGGTGGGGACGTCACGGTTGCCCACGGCATCGACGAGCGCCGCGCCGACCCCGGGGTAGGAGAACACGAACTCGACCACGACCACGCCCCCGGCCATCCACGCGAGCTGGAGCGCGGAGACCTGGATGGCCGGGACGATCGCATTGGGCACGGCGTGGCGCCAGATCACCGTGCGCTCGGGCTGGCCCTTCAAGCGGGCCATCGTCACGTAGTCGGACTCGAGCACCTCGATCATCGAGCCGCGCATGATCCGGCTGATGTACGGCGTGACCGCCAGCACCAGCGTGGCGGCCGGCAGGACGACCACGTTCAGGTGCTGCCAGGCGTGGTCACCGGGCGGGATCAGCGACACCGCGGGCAGCGCGTGGAACACCTGCGTGGCGAACACCAGCACGAGGATGATCCCGATCACGAACTCGGGGAGGGCGGCGAAGATCAGCGAGATCGTCGAGCCGATGACATCGGGCGCCCGGTCGCGCCGCATGGCCATCCACACCCCGAGCCCGATCGACAGCGGGATCGCCACCAGCGCCGAGATCAGCACCAGGAACCCAGAGTCGAGGATCCGGCCCGACAGCAACTGGCTGACCGGTTCCTGGGTGGCCGCCGAGGTGCCCAGGTTCCCGGTCAGGATCCCACCCAGCCAGTGCGTGTACTGCTCGAACACCGAGCGGTTCAGGTGCAGCTGCTGAGTCAGCGCCGCGATCCGCTGGGGCGTGGCGTCGCGCCCGAGAATCGCGCGAGCCGCGTTCCCGGGCAGCGCCTGGGTGGCGGCGAACACGACGATCGAGACCAGAAACAGGGTCAGGATGCCCAGCGCTATCCGCCGGACCAGGAACCTGCTCACGCGACGAACCCCACGTTCTTGAACCAGTAGTTGCCGAGCGGGAAGCCCGAGCGCGGCGGGATGAACCCGCTCAGCTTCGCGCTGTACGCGTCGATCTGGTTGGAGAAGTAGGGGATGATGTAGCCGCCGGTGTCGTACTCGATCTTCATGGCCTCGCCGAGGATCTGGTTGCGCTGGTTGTCGTCCACGGTGGCCCGGGCCTGCTGGATCAGCTTGATGAACGTGGAGTCGGCCCAGTGGGTCTCGTTGAACGGCGAGCTCGGCAGACTGCCCTGGGCGACCTGCGGTAGGTACTCGCGCGTGGCCCAGAAGTCCTGGGCGAACGTCCACTTCAGGTAGTTGGGGCCGTAGAACGTCCCGGTGTCGACCTTGTTGACGTTGACCTTGACCCCGGCGCCGGTGGCCTGCTGGGCGAACACCTGGGCCGCCGCGACCACGCCCTGAAACACGTCGGCGGTGGTCAGCTGCACGGTGAGACCCTCGTGGCCGGCCTGCTTCAACAGCGACTTGGCCTGCTCGAGGTCCTGCGCGCGCTGGGGCAGCGACTTGTTGTAGGCGGGATCGAACGGCGAGTACATGTCGTTGGCCACCCGTCCCTGGCCGCTCAGGACCTGCTCGACCATCTGCTTGCGGTCGACGATCAGCCGGAACGCCTGGCGCACCCGCACGTCACTGAACGGCGGTGAGTCGACGCGCATCGTGAACGGCTGCCACTCGCCGGTCTCGGCGATCAGCACCTTGAACGCGGAGTTCGACTGGATCTGCGCGATCTGGCCGGTGGGCAGGTTGTCGATCGCGTCGACCTGGCCGCCGAGCAGCGCGTTGACCCGGGCCGTCGAGTCCGGGAAGTCGATGATCGTCAGCTCGTCGACGTAGGGTCGGCCGGACTGCCAGTAGTTGGGGTGCTTGACGAACACGCTCTGCTGACCGGGCGTGAAGCTCTGATACTTGAACGCGCCGGTTCCGACCGGGCTCTTGGGGTCGTAGCCGACGGGGACGATCCCGTTGAAGTACTGACCGATGTCGTCGGGGAAGGCGGCGTTGGCGAACTTCAGCGGGATCCGGACCGTGAGGTTGTCGACCTTCTTCAAGCCTGCTGCGTCGATGTAGCCGATCGACGTTGCGCCCACCTTCGGGTCCTTAGGATCGAGAATCCGGTTGAGCGAGAAGATCACGTCGTCGGCGGTCACCGTCTTGCCGTTGTGGAACTGAACTCCCGGACGGAGCTTCACGATCCACGACTTGGTGGAGCCCTTCTCGGGCTCGAGCGACTCGGCCAGCATCATCTGGAGCGGGCCGAAGTCGGGCGGGCGGACGGCCAGCGGCTCGTACAGGTTCCAGACCCGCATGATGTCGGTGTCCGCGGTGGGCAGATGGGCGTCGATGGTGTCCTTGGCGCCGCCGCCCGTGGCGCCCACTCGCAGCCGGCCGCCCGGCTTGATCGTGCCCTTGGTGGGGGCGCTGCCCGTGGCGGTCGCGCTCGAGCCGCTCGACCCGCAGGCGGCCAGGAGGCCACCGGCGCTCAGCGTGCCGGCCCCGACCAGCGCGCCGTGCAGGATCTCCCGCCGGGTCAGGTGGTCGAACCTGGATTCCTCGCTCAAGACTGCTCCTCTCCTCCGGCTCTGTGGTCTGGTCCCTGTCCGAGACGTCGTATCTCCGCGCCGATCAGCCTGGCCGAAAGCCGTAGGTGGTCCCTGACCAGATCGGGGCTCGTGCGGTCTCGTCGCTCGATCCCATTGAGCAGCACCGTGTGATCGGCGGCGTACTCGATCGGCGAATACACGGGCTGGTTCTGCAGCAGCATCTGTGCCTCGGCGGCCAGCGTCTCGTGTGCGCGGATCAGACGCGGGCTGGCGCTGAGGCGGACCATCTCGCGATGGAAGTCGAGGTCGGCGGCGATCAGGGCGGTGCCCGCCGGCTGGTCTGTAGGCGTGTCTTGCGCCGCCGTGGTGATCCGGGCGAGCGCTGCGGTGAGCGGCTCGAGGTCGAGGGCATCATTGTGTTCGAGCGCGTGGCGGACCGCGCTGACCTCGATCGCCTCGCGGGCCAGGTACACGTCCTCGACCTCGGCCACAGACAGCACGCGCACGAACGAGCCCTTGTTCAGCCGGTACTCGACCAGGCCCTCCTGCACGAGCTGGCGGACCGCCTCGCGGATGGCGCTGCGTCCGGTCCCGAGCGCCTGAGCCAGCGCCGTCTCACGCAGCGGCTGGTTTGGTCCGATCCGACCGGCGATGATCGCGCCGCGAAGCTCGACGAGGACGTGGTCGGTCGTCGAACGCCGCTCGACGGCGGTAAGGCCCCAGGTTTGGCTGTCGGCCAGCAATCCGCTCTCGCTCCCTCTCGGATTGTCGACAACCTACGTGCAGACAACCGCTGGAGTCAAGTGCAGATTTTGTTAAGAGGCGTCGTGCGGCGGGGGTTCGTGGTTGCCGTGCGGCTCGGGCTCGGAGTCGTCGCGGGGCGCGGGCTCGGCTCCGAGGGCTTCGTCCAGGCAGCGCAGGACGTACCCGTAGCGGAGCATCAGCTCGATCCGGCTCCGGGACAGCACTTGCCAGCTGAGGTCCTTCCCCGACGCGAGCTGGCCCTGGAGCTTCATCGCGGCGGTGGCCACGTACGAGCTCCACACCTCGGCAGGCAGGGTCATCACCGACTCGAACCGCTCGGAGGCGATCGTCCGGACCGGGTCCATGAGTTTGGTGACGTCGCCAGCCAGACGCTCGATGTCCGGATGCGCGCCGAGCTCGAAGGCGGACGGCCGGAGCGAGGGCTGCTCGGTCGGATCCGCGACGACCATGCGGGTCGCGTAGCCGGAGACCGTCGCGATGCGCAGCGCGCGCTCTATCTCGCCTCCATCGAGGCGCTCCGCGACGGCATAGCTTTCCACGAGCCGATTCCCCAGCGGGGTTGTGACCGGACTCAGGCGGTCGAGGTCGCCCGTGGCGCGCGTGGCGGCCCGCCACACCTCCTTGACCCATTTACGTCCCGGCCGGGCCAGGGTCTGCTTGAGCTGGCGTCGAGTCAGACGCCCGGACTGGCGCCGCTCGCGCGGCTCGGAGCGGGAGGGCAATCTCATGGTCGGCGCGACCCTACCAGCGGCGCGCCAGGTAGTCCCACAACGCGGCGCGCTGCGGCTCGGACCACACGGTGGCGCGCTTGCGCAGGGCCTCCTCGTCGTCGGACCAGCGCCGCGGGCCACCGAAGGCATGCGTGAGCATCTGCTGATGGGCCGCCTTTTCGAGGAGGACCGCGCGGATGGTGGCGTCGGGCACGGTGCCGCCGGCGGTGACGATCCCGTGGTTGACCAGGAACAGGGCGTGCAGGTCGGCGAGCGTGTCCGCCACTTGGTTTCCCAGCTCTCGGGTGACGATCAGCTCGGCGGTCTTGGTGAAGCGGGGGACGTCCGGCGGGACGAGCATCGTGCCGGCGTGGGACACCGGCAGGAGCGGCTGGCCGCTCGCGGCGATCGCGATCGAGTGCGGGGGATGGGTGTGCACGACGCTGGTCAGGTCGGGGCGAGCTCGGAGGATCTCCAGGTGGATCGGCCACTCGATGTGGCGCGGGTGCTCGCCGACCAGGACCTCGCCGTCGAAGCCGACCAGTATCACGTGCTCGGCGGTGATCTCCTCGAACGCGAACGCCGAGGCCTTCATCCAGGCGCCTCGGCCCTGGGGGTCACGGGCCGAGACGTGGCCCCAGACGAAGTCGTCGTGCCCGTTGGCGCCGAGGATGCGGCAGCCGAGGGCGACCTGTTCGCGCAGCTCCTGCTCGGTCATGAGTGCCTCCTCTGTCTCGGTCTGGGGGAATTCATACGATGACGGCGTGAGGGGCCGTCCCAACGTCCTGCTGATCATGGTCGATCAACTCGCCGCGCAGTGGCTGCCGGCGTATGGCAACGAACTGGTCAGGGCGCCGGTGCTGAGCGCCCTGGCGGGGACGAGCGTGGTGTTCGACGCGGCGTACTGCGCCTCGCCTCTGTGCGCGCCCTCGCGGGCGGCGCTGATGTGCGGACGGCGCGCCTCGGATCTCGGCGTGTTCGACAACGCGGCCGAATTGCCGGCTTCGGTGCCCACGGTGGCTCATTGGCTGCGCGCCGCCGGGTACCGCACGTGCCTGGCCGGCAAGATGCACTTCGTCGGCCCCGATCAGCTGCACGGCTTCGAGCGCCGGCTGACCACCGACGTGTATCCGGCGTCCTTGGACTGGACGCCCGATTGGACGCGCCCGGTGGCGGACCGGTTGCCCTGGTACCACTCGGTCCAGAGCGTGCTCGAACCGGCGCGCACCGTCGCCAGCCTCCAGACCGACTACGACGACGAGGTCGCCTTCCACGCGGTGCGGTTCGTGCACGACCTGGCGCGGGACGGCTCGGACGATCCGTTCTTCCTGACCGTCTCATTCACCAATCCGCACGATCCGTGGGAGGTGCCAGGGCGGTTCTGGGATCTGTACGACCCCTCGGCGATCTCGTTGCCCGCGGCCCCGTTGATGCCGTTCGAGGCGGCCGACCCGCACAGCCAGCGGCTGCGGCAGATGTCCGCGATCGACGAGGTGTCGCTGGGTCCGGAGGAGATCCGGCGGGCGCGGCAGGGCTACTACGCGGCGATCAGCTACGTCGACGAGAAGATCGGCATGGTGTTGGACGCGCTGCGCTCGACCGGTCTGGATTCGGGGACGATCGTCGTGTTCACCGCCGACCACGGCGAGTTCCTGGGCGAGCGGGGGCTCTGGTACAAGATGAGCTTCCTCGAGCAGGCGGCGCGGGTGCCGCTGTTCCTGTCGGGGCCGGAGCTGCCCGTCGGGCGCCGGGTGGATGCGCCGGTGTCGCTGGTGGACGTCATGCCGACGCTGCTCGAGCTGACGGGGTTGTCCTCGGGTGATGTCCAGACGGACGGTTCGAGCCTGGCCGGTCTGCTTGGCGGTCGTGCGTCGGCGGGGGCTGGTCCGGTGGTGGGCGAGTACCACGCTGAGGGGGTGAATGCGCCGGCGGCGATGATCCGGGAGGGGCGGCACAAGCTGATCGTGTGTCGCGACGATCCGGATCAGCTCTACGACCTGGAGGCGGATCCGCTCGAGCTGTCGAACCTGGCCGCGTCGGTCGATGGCGCCGCGATCGTGCGTTCGCTCCGGGCTGCGCTGGGGGAGCGGCTCGACCTCGCTGCGGTGGAGCAGCGGGTCCTCGAGAGCCAGCGCGAGCGGCGGCTGGTCGCGCGGGCGCTGTCGCACGGCGCGGTCGCGGCCTGGGACTACCAGCCGTTCGTCGACGCGTCCACGCAGTACGTGCGCACGCGCGAGGACCTATACCACCTGCAACGCGTGGCGCGCCTCGATGCGCGGCAGTAGTGCAAGCGTCGTCGTGGCCACGACACCGGGAACGATCGCGGCCAGATAGGCGACCCCCGGCCCGGCCATCTGGTCGAGCGCGCCGGCCAGCAGCGGGGCGAGCACGAGCCCGGCTGCCCACGTCCCGTTGAGCAGGCCGATCACCAGCCCGTCGCCCAGCTCCGCCTGGGCCGCGGAGTCGGTGGCCAGCGGGTAGGACACCGTGCTCACGATGGCGCGCGGAGCCGTCGAGAGGACAAGCATGCCGATCAGCGCGCCGGCGCCGGGCTCGAACGTGCCCGGCACGAGCGACAGCGCGAGGGCGAGACCTCCGGCGGTCGCCCAGCGGATGGTGGTGGCGCGGCGACCGAGCCTGACGACGAGCGCGCTCACGACGATGTACACGCCGGCGGCGGCCGAGAACGCGACACCGGTGGCGCCCGCGGAGAACCCCGCCTGGTGGAGCTGGAGTGGGACGAGCAGCTGGACGACGCCTCCGACCGCGCCACCGACGGCCAGCACGGCGGCGGCGGTCACGACGCGCGGGTGGCGGGGAAGGACGCGCGCGAGGTCGCGCAGGGTGGTGGTCCGGGGGTGGATTTCGCGCTGTTGATCGGCCGGCTGTTGGCTGAGTGCTGTCGCCAGGGCGGCGGCGAGGACCGCGACGGCCAGGAAGGGGCTCGAGAGGCCGAACGCGTCGGACAGGACGCCGCCGATCGCCGGCCCGGCCACCATGCCGACGGCGGCACTCGTGGCCACGGCTCCCAGTCGCGGCGAGCCCGCCTCGGCCTGCGAGCCCGACATCCAGGCGACGCCGGTCGTCCACACGATGCCGTAGGCGAGCCCGAAGACCAGGCGACCGGCCAGCAGCAACGGGTAGTTCGGCGCGGCCATGGCGAGCGCGGCGAGCGACATCGTCACGGTGGCGGCAATGGTCAGGCGCCGGGCGCCCAGTCGGTCGGCGAGGGCGCCGGCCGGCAGCGAGATCGCGAGGGTGGCAAGCCCGGGCGCCGCCAGGATGAGGGCATCGCCCGAGGGCGTCAGGCCGTAGGCGTGGTTGATGCGCGGCAACAGCGGGACGATCGCGCTCTGGGTGGCCGCGGCCACGAAGAACAGGGCGTGGAGGAGCGGGGGGAGGCCCCCGAGGCGAGGGGCGAGGCGTGACAGGGGTCGGCTCGTTCTGGCATTCACGACCTCCTGAGCATAAGATTGTGCATCTCGTTCGAAAAGTGAACGTTTGACCGTGGAACAATCAACCGGATCGATCGAAAGTAGGGTGGATCTGCGAGGACTCCGTGCGCTGGTCGCGGTGGCGGACTTCGGCTCTTTCCGGGCGGCGGCGGTCGAGCTGGGCTACACCCAGTCGGCCATCTCGCACCAGGTGGCCGAGCTGGAGCGGGCGCTTGGGACGTCGCTGTTCGATCGGCCCGGTGGCCGGGGCGCCGTGTCTTTGACGCGGGCGGGCGAGGCGGCGTATCTGCACGCTCGGAGGGCTTTCACAGAGCTTCACGCGCTGGACGCCAGCGTGCAGGCGACGCTGCGGGGAGAGCGGACGATCGTGCGCGTGGGCGTGTTCCAGACCGCCGCCGCCGAGCTGCTGCCGGCCGCGCTGGGCGTGCTCCGCGAAGAATGGCCGGGCGTCGAGGTCGTGCTGTCCGAGACCAGCGACGATCCGCGACTGATCGAGTGGCTGGCGCAAGGACGCCTGGATCTGGCCTTGACGATCAACCAGCAGCCCGATGACCGGGTCGAGCTGATCCGCCTGTATGAGGATCCGTGGGTGGTGCTGACCCGGCGCGACAGCTCGATCGCGGGGGCCTCGCCCGCCAGCTTCGACCTGCTCGACGGCGCCGACGTGGTCGCCTGGACCTCGCGCTGGGAGATCCAGGACGAGCTAGAGGCGGCGTGGCGCCGGCGCGGGATCAAGCCTCGCGTCGTGTACCGCACCGATGACAACCTGGCGCTGCAGCGACTGGTGGCCGCCGGGCTCGGGCACGCCTGCGTCGGCCGGCTGGCGGCCGAGCGGGCGATCGACCCCTCGCTGACCTGGCTCGCGCCACCGGACATCCTGTCGCCGCGCACGGTGTCGCTGTGCCATCCGCGCCGGCGGGATCTGGTGGAGGCGGCGCGGGCGTTGAGCGGAGCGCTGCGGGCGCAGTTCGGGCGGTGACGGTGGCGCAGGCATCTACCGCGGCGCCAGCTGCGCACGTCGATCCAGGGCCCGGGCCGGCTGGTCGGTGATCACGCCTTCCACGGCGGGGTGACCGAGGAGCGATCCACGCGCGCGGCGCATTGACGGTCCAGACCACGCACCGGACGTCAGCCGTGGCAGCGTCCGCGGCGAATGCGAACATGCGTTCGCATGGGATCGCAGCCTGCTCCGCCGTACATCGAGCTCCATTGCCATTCGGCCTTCTCGTTCCTGGACGGAGCGTCGCTGCCGGACGAGCTGGTGCCTGCGGCGCTCGAGCTGGGCTATCAGGCAATGGCGCTGACCGATCACAACACCGTGTCGGGCTCGATGGAGTTCGCCGTCTCCGCGCGGGCGCTCGGGCTGCGTCCGATCCACGGCGCCGAGGTCGACCTGGCCGACGGTCGTCACCTGATCCTGCTCGTTCAGGACGCCGGTGGTTGGTCGAACCTGTGCCGGATCCTGACGCGCGCGCATGTGCATACGCGCGAGAAGCCGGGTCCGCCGTCGCAGGCGTTCGTCGAGTTGACCGACGTGCTCGATCACGCCGAGGGGCTGATCTGCCTGAGCGGGTGCGCGCTTCGCGGGGTGCACGACGAGTTCACGCTCAGGCGCCTGCTCGATGTGTTCGGGCCGGATCGCCTCCGGATCGAGCTCCAACGGCCGTTCCTGCGCGACGATCGGGCGCGCAACCGACGGCTCGAGCGGATCGCGGAGGGTCTGGGCGTGCCGTGCGTGGCCACCGGCAACGTGCACGCCCACGCTCGGGTCAGGGCGCCGCTGCAGGACGCGCTGGTCGCGGTGCGCCTGCACACCACGCTCGATGCCTCGGAGCCCCAGCGGCGCGGCAACTTCAGTCATGTGCTCGCCTCGCCGGAGGCGATGGCCGGTCGCTTTGCCGAGCACCCGGAGGCGGTGGCCGAGACCGCGCGGCTGGCCGAGCGCCTGCGGTTCGATCTGAGCAGCGACCTCGGCTACCGCTATCCGGGCGCGGAGGACGCCGAGGCGATGCGCAAGCTGACCGAGCTGTGTCATGTGCGGCTGGGCGTGCGTTATGAGGACGCGGCGGCTGACGTCCGGGGGAGCGCGGTGGGCCGTCTCGAGCAGGAGCTCCGGATCATCGAGCGGCTCGGGCTGCCCGGGTTCTTCCTGCTCCACCACGACATGCTGGAGCTGGCCCGCGAGGTCGCGGTCGAGGTGCGCGGGCCCGACAGCGTCAGGCGGCTGCTGCCGCCGGGACGGGGACGAGGCTCGAGCGTGTCCTCGATCGTGTGCTTCCTGACCGGCCTCTCGCACGTCGATCCGATCGCCAACGACCTGCTGATCGGGCGCTTCCTGAACGAGGAGCTGACCTCACTGCCCGACATCGACCTCGACTTCCCGCGCGACATCCGCGAGAAGCTGATCCCGCGGGTGCACGAGCGCTATGGGCACGACCGCTCGGCGCTGGTGGCGGCGTTCCCCACCTATCGCGCTCGAGGAGCGATCCGTGAGCTGGGGAAGGCCCTCGGACTGCCGCCGGGAGAGATCGAACGGGTGGCGCGCGGGAGCGAGGGATGGGACGCACGGGACGTCGGCAAGGACATACAGAACGCGAAGGGCGCCACCACCGGCGGTCGGTGGGCGTGGCTGGCGCGCCTGGCCGCGGAGGCGCACGGGTTGCCGCGCCATCTCAGCCAGCACTCGGGCGGGATGATCATCGCCACCCGGCCGCTGATCGACTGCTGCCCGATCGTCCCGGCGGCCATGGAGGGCCGCCAGATCGCGCAGTGGGACAAGGACTCCTGCTCGGACGCCGGCTTTCTCAAGATCGACCTGTTGGGGCTGGGGATGCTCTCGGCGGTGGAGCGCTCGGTCGAGCTGATCGAGCGCACGCGCGGCGAGCAGATCGACCTGAGCCGGATCCCCTATGACGATCCGGCCACCTACGAGTGCATCCAGAAGGCCGAGACGACCGGCGTGTTCCAGATCGAGAGCCGGGCCCAGATGCAGTCGCTCTACCGAACCCGGCCGGAGAACCTGAAGGACATCACGGTCCAGGTGGCGATCGTCCGTCCGGGGCCGATCCAGGGCGGCGCGGTCAACCCGTACATCGAGCGGCGCCAGCGCCTGCGCGTGGACCCCGACTACCTGGTGCCCTACGAGCATCCCTCACTCGAGCCCGCGCTGCGCGAGACGCTGGGCGCGATCATCTTCCAGGACCAGGTGATCGAGGTGGCGATCGCCTTCGCGGGGTTCTCCCCGGGCGAGGCGGAGGGCCTGCGGCGCGCGATGAGCCGCAAGCGCTCGGAGGCGGCGATCGAGGCCTACCACAAGCGATTCGTGGCCGGCGCGCGTCGCCGGCACGATGTGGACGAGGGGACGGCCGAGCGGGTGTTCTCGATGGTCCGCGGCTTCTCGGGCTTTGGCTTTCCGAAGGCCCACGGCGCCGCCTTCGGGCTGCTCGCCTACCAGTCGACCTGGCTGCGGGTCCACTATGGCCCGGAGTTCCTGTGCTCGCTGCTGAACGAGCAGCCGATGGGGTTCTATCCCCCCGACGCGCTCGTGCACGAGGCGCAGCGGAGGGGGATCGAGGTGGTGGCGCCCGATGTCAACGAGAGCGATGCCACGTGTGAGATCTCGAGTGGTTCGGTGCGCATCGGGCTCGGCTACGTGCGCGGTGTGGCCGAGCAGGAGATCAGGGAGCTGGTGGCGGTTCGCCGGGCGGGCGGGCGGTTTCGCAACCTGTCCGATCTCGCCTCGCGCGCGAGCTCTAGCTCCGCCTCGCTCGAGTTGCTTGCCTGGTCGGGGGCCTGCGATTCACTCGTAACAGAAGTGCCGGCGGGGTCGGCGCGCCGAATCGCCCTGTGGCAGCTCGGGGTGTCGACGCCGGGACGGCGCGTGCCCGGCGGAGTGCAGCTGGCCCTGCCGCTGGATCTGCCGGCGCCGCCCCGGCTCCGGGGGCTGACGTCCTGGGAATCGATGCTGGCCGACTACAGCTCGACCGGGCTGACCGTGGATGCGCATCCGCTGGCTCTGCTGCGCCACCGGCTGCCCGAGGGGCTGGTGACGAGCCAGGAGCTATCAGGGCTGCGCCACGGCACCCGCGTGCGGGTGGGCGGAATGGTGGTGGCCCGGCAGCGTCCCGGAACCGCCAACGGCATCGTGTTCCTGCTGCTCGAGGACGAGCACGGGACGATCAACCTGATCGTCCCTGCCCCGGTCTACGAGCGTCATCGGCTGACGGTGAGAACCGAGCCGCTGGTCATGGCCGCGGGCAAGCTGGAGCGCCTGCCGGCCGCTGGGGGCGCGATCAACGTGCTGGTCGATCGGGTCGATCCGATCTCGGCGCCGGATCACATCGCCGCCGAGGTCAAGGACTTCTCGATGCTCGACGAGCAGGTGCGTCGCGGGTTGGCCGAGCAGGCGCGCAAGGGAGCGGCGGAGCGTCCGGCCGGTCGCGATGCCGAGGCGGAGGACTTCCGAGCGGTTGCGCCACCGGTCCTGAGCTTCGCCTCGGGACGGCGGCGATGAGCGGGCTCCCGCGAGTGATCCTTTCCCCGGGTCAGCACGATAAGGTCCCGCTCCGTGCTCGCCGTCCTGCTGTTCGCCGCCTTCTGGGTTGTGCTCGGCTTCATGGTGTTCTTCTTCGGGATCCGAGGAGGGCCGAGCGCCGCGTTGGAAACCCCGGGCGCGCGGGGATCGCACGCCGCCCGTCGTGCCATGGGCTGGGTGTTTGTGGTCGTCTACATCGCCTTCGGCGTGGTGCTGCCCGTCCTGTTCCTGGTCGGCAACCGCGACAACGCCAGCGGCCATGTCGGAGGCATCAAGCTGACCGCCGCCGAGAGGCGCGGCCGCCAGATCTTCGGCGAGCGCTGCAGTCTCTGCCACACGCTGTCCGCCGCCAACGCGGTGGGCAAGGTCGGGCCCAACCTCGACCAGATCCAACCCACCCAGCAGCTCGTGCTGCACACGATTCAGAACGGCTGCCTGCAGAATCCGCCGAAGGGCAGCCAGGAGGCCTGTCTGGGCGAAGGGACGATGCCCGCCGACGTGGTGGAGGGGGTCGACGCCACCGACGTCGCGAAGTTCGTGTCCCGGGTGGCGGGCCAGTAGGACCCCGCACGTTGCGCGGATTCGCGGGGGCCGGAGCGCACTCCGTCCACGGCCGTTGTTACGATCCGCGCCCGAATAGCTGAAATCCCGCGCCGCTCGGCACCAGGCGGGCGGCGGGAGCGGGGGACCCAGGTTGTTGGGGCGAATCGCGCGTGTCGCGTAGCGCCGCTCTTTCGGCGCGAGCCCGTCAGCTAACCCCGTAAGCACGAGAAAGAGGTCGATGACATGCCCCAAGCAGGCGTCTCTGCGCGTGCCCGGCGTCGGAATGCAGCACCGTGGTGGGAGGAGCTCGATCGCGAGGCGTTCCGGTTCCCGGCCTCGTATCAGGTGAAGCCTGCGGCGCGGACGGAGCGCACGGTGGCGTCGGCGCCCGTACCGGCGCGGCCGGTCTCCGGCGCGGCATCCCTCCCCGCTGACGGCGGCCGGAGGACGGTGACGATTCGCGGCCGTGGGGCGGAGCGCAACCTGCCGGTGGCGCGGCCAACGCTGCGCCGCCACGAACGCCCCGGCTTCCGGCCCGATCGGGCGGCGCTGTGGGCCGTGATGCTCGGGCTGCTGCTGATCCTGGTCGCCGCCGCGAGCGCCCACGCGGCGATCCTGCACTAAGCGCGGACTCGAGTCTGCATTAAGCGCAGACTGAAAGGTTTGCGGCGCGGGCCGCGTCAGGCGTAGATATGCGGACGTGCGGGCCGGCGCTTACGCAGCTCGCATTCCGTGCTGATGCAGTGTTTATCGCCCGACGTATACAAGGAGGCAGCCCAGTTCTGCCCGTGCGTGGACTGGACATCGGGGCGCAGGGTCGGCAGCGCAATTGTGCGTGTCGCCCTCTTGTGCGCCCGGCCTCGCGCACCTAGACTTATGAAGCGTAAGCAGGTCTAGAAAGTGAAGGGCAGACGGGCCCTTACAGCCCCCGGAACCCCTGGTGGTCAACTATGAGAACTTCAATGAGCAGATTTCAGATCCACGACGACCTGACCGCCCCGGAGGGCTCTGTTCCGGTGCTGCGAGGCGCGCTCGCAACCGGCGGTCAGCTGCCGAACTTCTTGGGCGTGCTGGCGGGCTCGCCGGCGGCACTGCGTGCGTACGCGCGGTTCCGCTCGGAGCTGCGCCACGGGAAGCTCTCGCTCGCGACGCTCGAGCGAATCGCGCTGGCGGTGGCGGACTACTACGGCTCGGAGCCGGGCATCGCGATGCACTCGCGCACGGCGCGCGCCGCCGGCTTGGCGCTCGACGAGGTGGCGATGGCGCGGCAGTTCAACTCCAAGGACCCGCGAGAGGCGGCGTTGCTTCGCTACCTGAAGGCGCTGATGGAGGAGCGTGGCCGCGCCCCGATGCACCTCCACGAGGAGGCGCGCGAGGCGGGCTGGGACGACGAGCAGATCCTGGAGGCGATCGCCAGCGTGGCCCTGGAGGGCTTCACGGCGATGGTCAATGTTGGCGGCGAGGTGCCGGTGGACGGCTCCAGTGAGGCATCGCGAGCACTTCAAGCAGCGTAAGCTTCCGGCCGGCGATGGGAGCGCCTGAAGACACGCAGTCAAAGGCTGAACGCGCCGGCTGTTGCCCCCTCTATCACGAGGCGGTGGAGCTGGTCGGCCGACGCTGGACCGGAGCCATCCTCCGAGTGCTGATGGACGGCGCACTGCGCTTCTCGGAGATCGCCCAGGCCGTGCCGGAGCTCTCCGATCGCCTGCTCTCGGAACGCATGAAGGAGCTGGAGCGCCGCGGCATGGTCCAGCGGCGAGTCATCTCGGGCCCGCCGTTGCGCGTCGAGTACTCGCTGTCCGAGATGGGCCACGAGCTCGAGCCGGCGCTTTCCGAACTCGAGCGCTGGGCCAACCGCTGGCTCGGCGACCGCCGGCCCGCGCGGCTCTGACGCCGGAATCCGTCCCCGGGCAGGCGAGCAAGTAACGTTCGCCGCGCCATGGCAGCCACGACTTCTCCGCTCACCGCCGAGGACGTGAAGGCGATCGTCCAGGAGCGGAACATCAGGTTCATCCGCCTGTGGTTCACCGACATCCTGGGCCAGCTCAAGGCGTTCTCGATCAACGCCACCGAGCTGACCGACGCGTTCGAGGGTGGGATGGGGTTCGACGGCTCGTCGATCACGGGCTTCAACCCGATCGAGGAGTCGGACATGATCGCGATGCCCGACCCGACCACCTTCCGTATCCTCCCGTGGCGGCCGGAAGAGCAGGGGGTGGGGCGGATGTTCTGCGACATCCTGACCCCGGAGCGAACCCCGTACGAGGGTGACCCCCGGCACGTCCTGCGCAGGGCGGTCGAGCGCGCCAAGGCGATGGGGTTCGACCACTACTACGTAGGGCCCGAGCTCGAGTACTTCTACTTCCGCAGCTCGACCGCGACCGAGGTGCTGGACGAGGGCGGCTACTTCGACCTGACGACGCTGGATGCCGGATCCGATCTGCGGCGAGAGACCGTCCTGGCCCTCGAGCAGCTGGGCATTCACACCGAGTACGCCCACCACGAGGTCGGGCCGAGCCAGCATGAGATCGACATGCGCTACGCCGATGCGCTGAAGGCGGCCGACGATTGCATGACCTACCGGATCACGGTCAAGGAATACGCGATGAAGTACGGCCTGCACGCCACGTTCATGCCCAAGCCGCTGTTCGGCAAGAACGGCTCGGGCATGCACACGCATCAGTCGCTGTTCCGCGGCGAGCACAACGCGTTCTTCGATCCCGGCGACCCGTACTACCTCTCGGACGTGGGCAAGGCGTTCATCGCGGGACAGCTTCGCCACGCGCGGGAGATGTGCTCGATCTTCGCCCAGTGGGTGAACTCCTACAAGCGGCTCGTGCCCGGCTACGAGGCGCCGGTGTACCTCGCCTGGTCACGGCGCAACCGCTCCGCGCTGGTCCGCATCCCGATGTACCACCCGGGCAAGGAGCGGGCGACGCGCATGGAGCTGCGCTGCCCCGACCCGGCATGCAATCCGTACCTGACCTTCGCCGTCCTGCTCCAGGCGGGCCTGGAGGGGATCGAGCATCGCTACGAGCTGCCCGACCCGATGGAGACCAACCTCTACCACCTGTCCTCGGAGGAGCGGCGCCGGCTCGGCATCGAGCAGCTACCGGCCACGCTGGGTGAGGCGATCGAGCTAACCGCGGAGTCCGAGC
Organism: uncultured Solirubrobacterales bacterium; assembly: GCA_963834625.1. Lineage (GTDB taxonomy): Bacteria > Actinomycetota > Thermoleophilia > Solirubrobacterales > Solirubrobacteraceae > Palsa-465. Next base: position 621,375 of record CAWICM010000006.1, read on the forward strand.
TCGTTCTGCGCGTTCTCGGCGAGCACATGTTCAACCGCTACATCGAGATCAAGCGCCAGGAGTGGGACGACTACCGGGTCCAGGTCACCCCCTGGGAGCTCGAGCGCTACCTGGCGGTCTTGTAGTTCAGCTGCATTTGCGCACGTAGCGGCAGGCGACGACCGACGGCTGCTCCACCGGGTGCCCGGCGGCGATCGACCAGGCCAGGCGGATGAACTGCGCATGGCTCCAGGCCAGCGGCGTGGCGGAGAAGGTCGGCGTGCCGGGCGCGAAGCCGGGCTGCCCCGAGGGTGCGTTCTGATCCCACACCTGCTCGGGAAGCAGGCCGCCGGCGTTGGCGGTGGCGGCCATCGCCCGCAGCTCGGGAGCCGCGCCGTGCCCGGCGGCGAGCTCGTACTCGCCGCGCTCGCCCGCGAAGATCGGCCACACGCGGCCGATCGTGGTCTGGCTCGCCGGTGGGAAGCCGACGTTCCACGGCGCCCCGTTCTTCTGCTCGCCGTAGCCGTCGCCGGTGTAGCGGTGCCAGAAGCGGCCGTTGGGCGTGGCCGTGGAAAGCTGGGCATCGACGACGCGGATCGTCGAGAGGATGTTCGGGTCGTTCGGGGCGATGACGCCCAGACGGACCAGCTCCAGGAAGCTCGGATCGACCACCGCCCGCTGGTCGAGCGTGGGGCCGCTATCGCCGACGCTGTAGGTGGTGCCGGCGTTCGGGTTGCCGTCCTTGGTCAGACGCAGGTAGTAGGCCGGTACCGACGGGCCGATGTACGGGCCGTTGGTGGTCAGCGTCCAGGCGTTCAGGTGGGCGCGCCAGGCATCGGCGGTCTGGAGATAGCGGGTCGCGTCCGCCGCGTCACCGGCGCGCTGGGCCAGGCTGGCCGCGCAGACCAGCCCCGAGATCTCGGCGGCGATCGTCGCCGGCGAGTACCCGGCCTGGTTCTCCCAGCGCTCCTGCGGCGTGTACGGCGCGGTGTGGCCCTGGTCGTCGTGCCAGCCGACGATGAAGTCCGCCGCGAGCTTGACGTGCTGCCAGGTCGCCGAGTCGTGCTGACCGAGCTGCCAGGCCAGGATGATCGGATCGGCGACTTCGTCAAGTTGCAGGTTGGTGAGAGCCGGCTTGCCGGTGACGTCGGAGTTCTGCGGGAACGAGCCGTCCGGCTGCTGCTGGCGGAAGAGCAAGAAGTGCAGGGCGCGGCGGGCGCCGGCGGTGTCGCCCTCGGCGATCAGCGCGGTGGCGATCTCATACAGGTCGCGCGACCACACGAGGTGGTAGGGCCCACTGGGCGTCTGAAGCCCGGTGCCCCACGCCCACGGCATCGTCGGGGAGGCCACGAAGGCGCCGCGGTAGGTCTTGTCCTCGCTGGCGGCCAGGACCATCTCCGAAACCGCGTACTCGGTGCGCTCGGCCGCGGTGCTGAGGCTGCTCGGGGGCTTCTTCAGGGAGGCCAGGTAGCGGTGCCAGCCGTTCTCGTAGCGCCGGGCGACCGCATCCCAGCCGGCGCGCAGCGAAGCCCGCGCCGTGGCCACGGCGCCACCGCGATTGCCACTGAACCCCAGGGCGAGGGCCAGGTCCTGGTGGCGGGGGCGTCCCGTCAGCCGAGTAGCAAGCGTCGCGCTAACGATTCCGTTCTGGGCGGGGCATGGGCCCATTCGCAGCGCCGGCACGCCGACCAGCGCGATGGCCATGCTCGTGTCGCTGGCCAGCACGCCGGACCGGGAGCAGGACTGCGGTGTCGTATCGGTCTCGTTGGACGGTGCGGCGTCGGCCAGGATCGACACGCGATGGCGCCGGCCGTCGAGCGACTGGAAGCGGACGTTCACCAAAACGGTCGAGCGGGCGGGATCGGTCACGTAGGTCTTGGTCAGGCGCCACCGGTGGTGCAGATCGGTGTTGATCTGGCGGTAGGTCAGGCTGTCGGGGTCGGCCAGCACGACCCGGTGCACGCTTCCGCTGCTCTCGTTCACCCCGTCCACGGAGAACTGCAGATCCCGGAAGCTGGGCGTGTCGAGCGTGGGGTAGTAGACCTCGCTCAACCCGCCGCCCTCGAGCGTGAACCACACCTTGCTGGCCAGCGTGCGCGAGGTGCCGAAGCCCTGCTTGTCGGCCGGCAGCCAGTTGGGCGTCGGGGTGGTCTGCGCGGCGCGATGCGCCGTTCCGACAGCGCGCTGCGCCGTTCCAACGGAGCGATGGGCCGTTCCGACAACGACCTCGGCCGGCCGGGGGCCGACGACGATGACGACGAGCACGAACAGGAGGGGGAGAACGATGCGTGGACGGGGCATGGCGACGTTATCCCCGGTTTACGGGGGCGGGTAACCCGTCAGGTCGGGCGCGTAACGGTCAGCGCAGCGCGCGCCATGCGGGCGCTGGGACCCCCATCGCCCGGTTGAGCAGCCAACCGGCGATGGTGAGCAGCAGCACGCCGACCAGCACGTCGAGCATCTGGCGGGGGGTGTGGAGCAGGCCCGAGGCGACGATGATCGTGGTCGCGCCGGCGGGCGGGTGCGCGGCGCGGAGGACGCGCAGGACGCCGCCGGTGAGGGCGACGGCGAGCGCGATCGCGCAGACTCGGGGAACCGTGACCCCCGACACGTAGACGCTGGGAGAGTTCAACAGGCCGAAGATGGCGAGCGACAGCGCGCCGGCGAGCACGCCCACGGTATGTCCGATGATCGTGTTGCGCGGCGAGCCGACCTCGGCCATCGGCGTCTCGAAGATCAGGAACGCGGTGGCGCCCAGGCTCGGGAACACGAGCGGCTGCTTGACGACGTACGCCCACGTCCCGCTGAGCCCGATCGCCACCAGCGAGCCGACGAACGTGTAGACGGCGTTGCCGTTGTTGCGCCAGCGGCGGTAGAGCCAGCGCTTGAGGCCGTAGGAGCCGGGGACGCCGACCAGCGAGCCGCGGCGCTGGAAGATCCGCACGCCCGAGTCGGCGAACTCGGCGATGTGGTCCAGTTGATCGTCGGGCTCGAACAGCGTGCTCACGGCGCGCGCAAGACTAGCCGTCGCTCAGTGCTGCCCGCGCCGCCTCGCCGGGGCGGACTGTCCGACCTCTGACAGTTATTAGAGCCGTCGATATCTCGCCTCGAACAGCGAGTAGGCGGCGAACACGAGCAGACCGGCCGCGGTCAGGCCGAGCAGCATGGTGCCGAGCGGCTCGTGGTGGATACGGGCCAAGGCGCCGTCCAGCCCGACAGTCTCGTGCGGGTCGAAGTCGATCGCCGTCTCCAGGATGAAGTAGCCGACCAACCCGAAGACGAGCGCGCGCGCCACCAGACCGACGTGGCCCAGCGCCATGAACGTGCGGCGCTCCGTCGGCCCCATCTCACGCAGCTTCGAGTCCTCGGCAAAGCGGCCACGGCACGCGTCGTAGATCTGATAGGCGCTGATCGCGATCAGCCCGGCTCCGGCGATCCCCACGATCACCGGCCCGCCTGGCCAGCCGAGCACGCCGGCGGCGGTGTTCGAGGGGTCGTTTGAGCCGCTGCTCGAGCTGCCGAGCAGGGTGCGAATCGCCACCGCGAAGAACGCCAGGTACACGATCGCGCCTCCCGCATTGGCGAGCCGGTCCTTGACTTCGGGGCCTCCGCCGCCCTCGGGGCCTCGACCGAACACGGCCTGGCCCAGCTTCCACAGCGCGTAGGCGAGCAGGCCCGCCGACGCGACTGCGACCGCCACGCGACCGAGCGGAGCGCGCGCGATGAAGGCAAGCGCTCCCTGCTGGTTGGGCGCGTCGGGCTCGGACCCGGCCCCCACGGCCAACGCCAGGGCGATCCCTCCGATCACACCGTAGGTCACCGAGCGCGTCACAAACCCGGCGCGGACCGCCCAGTGGAAGGGACGGGATCGCTCCACCGTGAACGCGTCGCGGATGACGCTCATAGCGCGGCAGCCAGTGCGTCGGGGCTGGTCACCGGCGCCTGGCAGATGAAGTGCTCACACACGTAAGCGGCGGCGTGACCCTCGACCGGCTCGCGGCCCTCCAACAGCGGCACGCCGTCGGCGTCCCCTACGGCCAGCACCAGGTGCGGCCGGTAGGCATCACGGACGACACGCACCAGCGCACCCGCCTCGGATGAGGGGCCGACGATCGCCACCTCCTTGACCGGGGCCATGTAGAAGTCGGCGGCCTGGAGCAGGGCACCGAACGCCTGGGGATGACGCGCGGCGAGCGGGAACAGCAGCCGCAGCACACCGAGCGCGTGTCGCTCGTACTTGCCCTCGCCGGACAGGAGCGCCAACCGCAGCAGCCCGAATGCAGCCGCCGAGTTGCCCGACGGGATCGGCGAATCCTCGAGGTCCTTGCGCCGGGCGGCGAGCGGCTCGTGGTCGCCGGCGGTGGTGTAGAAGCCACCGCGCTCGGGATCCGAGAAGCGCTCGATCATGGCGTCGGCCAGCGCACAAGCCTCGGAATACCAGCGAGGGTCGCCGGTGGCCTCGTAGCACCCGATCAGCGCCTGGAGCAGGAACGCGTGGTCCTCGAGATAGGCGTCGATCCGGCCGCGCCCGTCCTTCCAGGTGCGCAGCAGCCGACCATCGGAGTCGCGCAACTCGCTCAGCACGAACGTGGCGCAGTCGACCGCCGCCTGGACGTACTCCGAGCGCCCGAGCACGGCCCCCGCCTCGGCCAGCGCCGCGACCATCAATGCGTTCCAGGCGGTCAGCCGCTTGTCGTCCAGGCCCGGGCGGACCCGGTGCGAGCGGGCCTCGAGCAGGCGGTGGCGGATCTCGTCCAGCTCGGCCCGCGCGGGCTCGGGGCCGCGGCCCTCGAGGATGACGCCGTCCTCGAACGGTTGCGGACGGAAGTAGTCGATCGCGGCCGGCGCGAGCTCCGCGCCGAGGACCTCGCGCAGCTCGGATTCGCTCCACACGTAGAACTTGCCCTCGACCCCCTCGGAGTCGGCGTCGAGGGCCGAGCAGAAGCCGCCCTCGGGACCGCGCATCTCGCGTAGTGCCCAGTCGAGCGTCTCGCAGCACACCCGCTGGAAGCGCTCCCGCCCCGACACCTGCCAGCCGTGCAGGTAGGCGCGGGCCAGCAGGGCGTTGTCGTAGAGCATCTTCTCGAAGTGCGGCACGGTCCACGTGGCGTCGACGGAGTAGCGGGCAAACCCGCCTCCCACCTGGTCGTAGATGCCGCCGGAGGCCATCGCCTCGAGCGTGCCGAGTGACATCTCGCGCTCACCACGGGCGAGCAGCAGCTCGAGCACCGAGTGCGGCGGAAACTTGGGGGCGCGTCCGAAGCCTCCGCTCACGCGGTCGTAGGCGTTCCACAGCGAGACCAGCGCGGCCCGCAGCTCCTCGTCGCGGATCGGCTCGACCGAGGGCTCGAGCTGCCGCGTGGCGCTCAGCGCCTCGACCATCCGCACGCCCTGGGCGAGTATCTCCTCGCGGCGGTTCGCCCATGCCTCGGCCACGCCGTCGAGCACCATCCGCCAGCTCGGCAGGCCGTGACGGGACTCCGGCGGGAAGTAGGTTCCGGCGTAGAACGGGACACCCTCGGGGGTGAGGAAGGCGTTGAGCGGCCAGCCGCCGTGACCGGTCATGGCCTGGCAGGCCTCCATGCAGATCGCGTCGATGTCCGGGCGCTCCTCGCGGTCGACCTTCACACACACGAACCGCTCGTTCATCGCTGCCGCGACGTCCGGATCCTCGAAGGACTCGTGCGCCATCACATGGCACCAATGGCAGGCCGAGTAGCCAATCGAGACGAGCAGCGGGCGGTCCTCATCGCGTGCCCGCGACAGCGCTTCCTCCCCCCACGGATACCAGTCCACGGGGTTGTCCTTGTGCTGCAGTAGGTACGGCGAGCTCTCGCCCCCAAGGCGGTTCGGCACGACCTCAGGCTACCCCCAGCCCGATGTGGGCAATACGCTTCCTACGAGCCCCCATCGAGGAGGAACCAGCTTGGCTGCAGACCGCGAGTTGATAACGGCATCCGGCGCTCCGGAGGCGGTGGGGCCGTACGTCCACGCCGTCCGCTCCGGCAGCCTGCTGTTCTGTTCGGGCCAGATCCCGCTCGATCCGAAGAGTGGGGAGATCGTCGGGACCACCCCCGCCGACCAGGCCGGGCGCTGCCTCGAGAACCTGGCCGCGGTGTGTGAGGCGGCCGGTGCCACCCTCGGCGACGCGGTCAAGTTGACCGTTTACCTCACCGACATGGGCTCGTTCGCCGCGGTCAACGAGGTGTACGAGTCGTTCTTCGAGTCCGACCCGCCGGCGCGGGTGGCGATCGCGGTGGCCGGACTGCCGCGCGGCGCGCTGGTGGAAATCGACGCGGTGGTGGCGCTCCCTGCTTGACACGGAATCTGTAGACGTACGTCGCGCCGCCGAAGCCGGGGCCGGGATCGTGCGCGAGACGCCGGTGCTGAGCTCGCGGACGCTCAGCGAGCGCGCCGGCGGGACGGTGCTGCTCAAGGCCGAGAACCTGCAGCGCACCGGTTCCTTCAAGATCCGCGGCGCGCTGTCCAAGCTGGCCGCGCTGGGCGACGCGTGCGCCGGCGGGGTGGTGACCGGCAGCGCCGGCAACCACGCCCAGGCCGTCGCCTACGCCGCGCGAGCGCGCGGCATCTCCTGCCACGTGTTCATGCCCGAGTCGGCGCCGATCGCCAAGGTCGAGGCCGCGCGCGGACTCGGGGCCGAGATTCAGATGGTGGGCGCGACGGTCGACGACGCGCTCGAGGCGGCGCGGGAGTTCGCCGCGCGCGACGAGCGGGTGGAGTTCGTACATCCGTTCGAGGATCCGTACGTGATCGCCGGGCAGGGCACGATCGGGCTCGAGCTGCTCGAGCAGGTCCCGGACCTGGCCCGGGTGATCGTCCCGGTCGGCGGCGGCGGGCTGGTCAGCGGGGTGGCGATCGCGCTGAAGTCCGCGCGGGCCACGATCGAGGTGATCGGGGTCCAGGCGGCCAGCTGCGCGCCGGTGCGAGGATCGCTGGCGGAGGGAAAGCCGGTGGCGGTCGAGTCCGCCCTGACCATCGCCGACGGGATCGCGGTCAAGCGACCGGGGGAGCTCACGCTGTCGCTGATCGATCGCTGGGTCGACGACGTGGTGGCGGTCGACGAGGACGAGGTAGCCGAGGCGATGGTGTTCATGCTCGAGCGGGCCAAGCTGGTCGTCGAGGGGGCGGGCGCCGTCGGGGTGGCGGCGTTGCTCTCGGGCCGGGCGGCCGCCGCCCGGGAGGGGACCACGGTGGCGCTGCTCTCCGGAGGCAACGTCGACGCCGGGCTGCTCGGCGAGGTCGCGCGGCGCCACGAGAGCCAGGCGGGCCGGCGGCTGGTGCTGCTGGCGTCCCTGCCCGACCGGCCCGGCTCGCTGGCGCGGCTGCTCGCGCTCGTCGGGGAGCTCCGGGCCAACCTGCTCGACGTGGAGCACATCCGCGAGGGATTCGACCTGCACGTGCGGGAGACCGCCGTGCAGCTCGTGCTCGAGACACGGGGGCAGGCCCACGCCCGGCGGGTCACCGACTCGGTGCGCCGGGCCGGCTACGCCGAGCCGAGGGCGCTGCGGTAAGCCCGCGCACGCCGGTCGCCGTTGCGCGCGGCGGCGGTCTCGTCTCGGCACTGGCGGGCCTGCTCGACGAGCGCGCCCACCACGCGGCTGCGCTCGTCGGCCTCCGGATGCCACTGCACCCCGAGCACGAAGCGACGTCCGGGCGCCTCGAGCGCCTCCGGGAGATCGTCGAGCGTCGAGACGCCGGTCACCTCGAGCCCGGCGCCGACCGCTCCCACGCCCTGATGATGGTGCGACTTGGTGGCGTGGATCTCCTCGCCGGCGGCGCGCGCGGCCAGCGAACCGGCGGTCAGGCGCACGTCGTGGTCGGAGCCCTCGAAGCTGCCAGGGGTGCGCCGGTGCTCCTCATGCCCGAGCTCCTCGGGGAGGTGCTGGCGGAGCGTTCCGCCGAAGGCGACGTTGATCAGCTGCATGCCGCGACAGATGCCGAGCACCGGGATGTCGCGCTCGATGGCACGCCCGGCCAGGGCGAGCTCTGAGCGGTCGCGCTCGGGCAACGTGTGGCGGGTCTCGGGATGCGGCTCGGCGCCGTAGCAGGACGGGTCGATGTCGTTGCCGCCGGCCAGGATCAGCCCGTCGAGCATGTCGAGCATCTGGTCGGGCTCCTCCTCGAAGCGCCGATCGGGCGGGATCATCACGGCCAGACCGCCGGCGCGCTGTATGGCCGCGATGTAGCTGATGGCCAGTAGCGCGGCGTCGCGCTCCTTCCACACGCCCCACTGCGCGCGGGCGAGGGCCGTGCAGATACCGATCACTGGCTGTTCTTCGCCCATTGCCTCCTGAGGCTAGCCCGTTGGATCTTGCCCGAGGCCGTCTTGGGCAGCTCGTCGGCGAACTCGACGATGCGCGGGTACTTGTAGGGCGCGGTCTGGGACTTGACGTGCTCCTGCAGCTCGGTGGCCAAGGTCTGGCCGGGCGCGAACCCGTCGCGCAGCACGACCACCGCGCGCACCACCGCCCCGCGCTCCTCGTCGGGCGCCGCGACGACCGCCGCCTCGGCCACGGCGGCGTGGGAGACGAGCGCCGACTCCACCTCGAACGGGCCGATCCGGTATCCGGCCGAGATGATCACGTCGTCGGTGCGTCCCTCGAAGTAGAGGTAGCCGTCCTCGTCCTGGCGGACCCGGTCGCCGGTTCGCCACGGGCGATCAGCGGGCGCCGGCGAGCCATCGAGATAGCCGACGAAGAACGTCGGATCGGTTCCCGGGTCGGCCAGCACGAGTTCGCCGTCGTCGACGGTGAGATCGACGCCGGGCAGCGGGCGGCCCATCGACCCGGGCCGGACCGGCTCCCCGAGCGGATTGCCGGTCAGCTGCCCCGTCTCGGTCTGGCCGTAGCCGTCACGGATCTCCAGGCCGGTCGCCTCGCGGAAGGCGCGGAGCACCTCCGGGTTGAGCGCCTCGCCGGCCGCCACCAGCGAGCGCAGGTCGGGCAGCGGCTGGATGTCGACCCGCTTGGCGATCACGCGGTACTCGGTGGGGGCCATGCACAGGACGCTGACGCGCTCGGAGGCGAGCAGCTCGAGGCGCTGCGCGGGGTCGAACCGGTGATCGTGCAGGAGCGCGGCGGCGCCGCGCAGCCAGGGCGCGATGAACGCGTTGCGGGCCGACTTGGACCAGCCGGTGGCCGCGGTGCACCAGACGAGCTCCCCGGGCCGCGCGTCCAGCCAGTGCTCGGCCTGAAGGCGCTGGCCGGGCAGGTAGCGCTGGCCGTGCACCACGCCGGTCGGCTCGCCGGTGGTGCCGCTGGTGAACGTGATCAGGCACGGCTCGTGCGGCTCGAGGTCGACCGCGGGCGCCGCCTGGGCGGCCTCGAACAGGGTCTCGTCGGGGATGGCGATCACCGGGCAGGCGGGGCCCGCGGCCGAGAGCTCGGCCAGGTTGCGCTCGTCGGCGACGATCAGGCTGGGCCTCGCCGCCTCGATGCGCAACGCCAGGTCGTGGGCGCGCAGCTGCTCGTTGCAGGCCAGCGCGACGGCGCCGATCCGGAAGCAAGCCACCATGGTCAGGACCCACTCGGGCCGGTTGCCGATCAGCGTCATCACGACGTCGCCGCGGGCCACGGCGTGCCGGCGGGCCAGGGTCCCCGCCAGGCCGGCGCTGCGGTCGGCGACCTCGCCGAAGCTCCACTCCCGCCGGCGGCCGTCGTGGGCGAGCTCGACCAGGGCCAGGCGGTCCGGCGGGGCGTGATCGACCACGTCGCGGGCGAAGTTCATCGAGGCGGCCAGTGTGCCAGGATCACCCGCGGTGACGTTCTGGAACGGAGTCCTCTGGCTGCACCTGCTGGGCATGGCCTTCTTCGTGGGGGGGCAGCTGATGCTGGCCACCGTGGTCGTGCCGGTTCTGCGCGGGCTGGGCGATCGGGAGCCGCTGAGGGCGGCGGCGCGGCGGTTCGGGGTCGGCACCCTGGTGGCGTTCGGCGTGCTGATCCTGTCTGGCGCGGCGCTGGCGTCCCACGAGCACAAGTGGAGCGACTCGACGCTTCAGGTGAAGATGGGCCTGGTGGCCGTCGTGGGGGTCCTGATCGGCGCTGCATATGCGCCGCCCCGAGGCGCACGCGCTCGAGGGCGCGGTGTTCGTGGTGTCGCTGGCCATCGTGTGGCTCGGGGTCGTCGTCGGCGGCTGAGCTCGTTGGACACTCAAACATTTGTCCACTTTTATGAACTTTTGTCACGATTGCGTAACAATCACCGCTCGCCGCCGGCGCAAGGGGGCCTAGACCGACTACATGCGGGTTCGGCTCCGTATGGAGCTCGTTGGCGAAAGCTGGCGATCGGTCTGGTTGCGGCCGGCGGCGGTTTTTTTAAGGGACTGTTTCTTGGTCGGCATGGGGGCCTTTGGTAGGCTCGCCACCGCATGGGGCTGATGACCGGTACCGGGCCGCTCGCGAAGAATCCGGCGGGGGCATTCAACTTCGACCCGCCGCCGCCGGGGCGGGCGCTGTACATGGAGCCCTGCGAGAAGTGGGTGCGGGTGATGGTGGGCGGCGAGACGATCGCCGACAGCCGGCGCACGCTGATGGTCTCGGAGTCCGGGCACCAGCCGGTCTACTACTTCCCGCCCGAGGACGTGCGCTCGGACGTGTTCGAGCCCTCCGACCGGCACACGCGCTGCCCCAAGAAGGGCGAGGCCTCGTACTTCACGATCCGGGTCGGCGACCACGTGGTCGAGAACGGCGCCTGGTACTACCCCGAGCCGCTGGAGCGCGCCGCGCCGATCAAGGACCGGATCGCGTTCTACTTCGACCGGGTGGACCAGTGGTTCGAGGAGGACGAGGAGATCTTCGTCCACCCCCGCGACCCCTACCACAGGGTCGATGTGATCCCCACCTCGCGCCACATCCGGGTCTCGCTGGACGGCGAGTTGCTGGCCGAGTCCGACCAGGCGATGGCGCTGTTCGAGTCGAACCTGCCGACGCGCTGGTACCTCCCGCGGGAGGACGTGAGGGCCGAGCTCGAGCCGACCGAGACCGCGACCCGCTGCCCGTACAAGGGGATCGCCAGCTACTACGCCGTGCGCCTTCCCAACGGCGAGACGGTCAAGGACCTGATCTGGTACTACGACGATCCGCTGCGCGCGGTCGACGGCATCGCCGGGCGGCTGTGCTTCTTCAATGAGCGAGTCGACGTCGAGGTCGACGGCGAGCCCGAGGGCCGGCCCGAGACCACCTGGCGCCACGGCGTCAAGTCCGAGGCCGCGACGATAGCGCGCAGCGGCAGCTGACTTCGCCATACTCGCGGTCATGGCGATCGCGACCCCCTACACCGACAAGACCGACGAACAGAAGGCCATCTGCGAGATGGTCCACCAGTTCGCCGACGAACAGATCATCCCCAACGCCGAGCACTACGACCACGAGGACGAGTTCCCCGAGCCGATCGTGGAGCAGATGAAGGAGCTCGGGCTGTTCGGCGTGACCATCCCCGAGGATCACGGTGGCATGGGGCTCGACCTGAGCACCTACGCGATGATCGTCGAGGAGCTCTCGCGGGGGTGGATCTCGATCTCCGGGATCGTCAACACCCACTTCATCGGGTCCTACCTGCTGATGAAGTTCGGCACCGAGGAGCAGAAGCAGCGCTACCTCCCGAAGATGGCGACCGGCGAGATGCGCGCCGCGTTCTCACTGTCCGAGCCCGAGCTGGGCTCCGACGTGGCGGCGATCAAGACCTCCGCCAAGAAGGTCTCCGACGGCGACGCCTACGAGATCAACGGGACCAAGATGTGGGTGACCAACGGGCTGCTCTCGAGTCTCGTCTTCGTCCTGGTCCGGACCGATCCGAACGCCGACCCCAAGCACCGTGGACTCACCTGCTTCATCGCCGAGAAGGAGCCGGGGGCCTCGGAGAACACCGGCGAGTGGGCGGGGTTGGGCGTCCCGCCCAAGATCAAGAAGATGGGCTACAAGGGGGTCGAGTCGACCGAGCTCGTGTTCGACGGCTACCGCTGCCCGGCCGAGAACATCCTGGGTGGCGAGGAGGCCGGCCTGAACCGGGGCTTCTCGCAGATGATGGACGCGCTGGAGCTGGGGCGCGTCAACGTTGCGGCCCGCGGCGTCGGCCTCGCGCAACGCGCGTTGGAGCTCGCGCTGAAGTACTCCCAGGAGCGCCGCGCGTTCGGCAAGCCGATCTCACAGCACCAGGCGATCCAGTTCAAGCTCGCGGACATGGCCACCCAGGTCGAGGCGGCGCGGCTGCTCACCCATCGGGCGGCCCGGATGAAGGACGCCGGCGAGCGCTCCGACATCGAGGCCGGGATGGCCAAGCTGTTCGCCTCCGAGGCCGCCCGCTACTGCGCCGAGGAGTGCCTGCGCATCCACGGCGGCTACGGCTACTCCAAGGAGTACGAGATCGAGCGCATCTACCGCGACGCCCCGCTGCTGTTGATCGGCGAGGGGACGAGCGAGATCCAGCGGATGGTGATCGGGCGCAAGCTGCTCGAGCGCCACAAGATCTAGCCGATGGCCGGCGACACGAAGACCCTGATCGAGACCGCGGTCACGCGGTTCCTCGAGGAGGTGCCCGCGCTCGTCAACTTGAAGCTGGTCGTGGGTCTCGAGCTGCGCGGCCGTGGCGACGTGCAGATCTACCGCGTGGAGCTGCCCGGGCCCAAGGTCACCAAGGACGTGCCGTCGGATGCGAAGGTGACACTGACGGTCTCCCGCTCGCACTTCAACGAGCTGGCGACGAAGGGTCGGGTGCGGGATTGGCGCGACGCCTTACAGCATGGCGACGCCAAGGCCACCGGCATCGAGCAGGTGATGAAACTGATCGTCAATGTGGTGGAGCGCCAGGAGGAACGCGGCCGGCTGCGCAAAGCGCACCACTGATGGCGGAGGTGCGCCTGCGGCGGTGGCGACTCGAGGACGCGGCGGACGTCGCCGTGATGGCTGAGGATCCGTACCTGAGTCCCTGGTCGACGATGGTCGACGGCGTCGAGGACTGGATCCGCCGCGAGATGGCCGAGGAGCGCGGACCGACTCGGGCGATCTGCCTGTCTGACGATGACCGCGCGCTGGGTCGTGTCGCCGTTCGCCCGCCGGAGCTCGCCTCGGAGGCCGTGCGCTGCGAGGCCGTGAGGGAGTCCGACCAGCCGGCCGGCGAGCTCAGCTACTGGCTCGTCCCCGACGCGCGAGGCCGCGGGCTGGCCTACGACGCGATTCGCTTGATGCTTCAGTCGGTCGCGCCCGGGCTCGGACTCCGCTCGATCGTGCTCGACATCGAGGACGGCAACGTCCCGTCGATCCGGCTGGCCGAGCGACTCGGGGCGGAGCGCCGGACTCCCACGCGGGTGCATCCGGGTCGCTTCGGAGATCCGCACACGATGGTCGTCTACGTCCTGCAGCTGGCGGCGGTCGGCCGAACCTAGGTTGAGAGCGCCTCGGCCTCGGTCAGCTGCTTCTCGACCAGGGCCAGTCCGGCGTCCCAGAACCCGGGATCGGTGAGATCGATGCCGACGATCTCGGCCAGCTCCTCGGGGCTGCGCGATCCGCCGGCGGACAGGAGCTCCAGATAGCGGGGCACGAACGACTCGCCCTCGTCGAGGTAGCGGCTGTACACCGACAGCGCGAGCAGCAGCCCGTAGGCGTAGGCGTACACGTAGCCGGGGGTGTTGATGAAGTGCGGCACGTAGGACCACCACATCCGGTAGCCCTCGGTGATCTCGACCGAGTCGCCGAACAGCTCGCTCTGGGCCTCGACCCAGGACTCGCAGATGCGGTCGGTCGAGAGCTCGCCCTCGCTGCGCCGGCGGGTGTGGACGAGGTGCTCGAAGCGGTTCATGGCGATCTGACGGAACACGGTGGCGACGGCGCCGTCGATCTGCTCGGCGAGCAGTCCGAGGCGTTGCTCGCCGTCCGCGGCCTCGGCCACCAGGCGGCCGAACACGAGCTGCTCGCCGAACACCGAGGCGGTCTCGGCCAGGGTGAGCGGAGTCGACTGATGAAAGACGCCCTGGGGCTGGGCCAGGGAGGCGTGCAGGCCGTGCCCGAGCTCGTGGGCCATGGTGAGGACGTCGCGCCGCTGGGCGGTGAAGTTGAGCAGCACGTAGGGGTGGACGCTCGGGACGGTGTAGGCGCAGAACGCCCCGCCGCGCTTGTGCGGCCGGGGCGGGGCGTCGATCCAGTGCTCGTCGAAGAAGCGGCGGGTGGCCTCGCCGGCCACCGGCGAGAAGGCGTGGTAGGTGTCGAGGACCAGCTCGCGGGCTTGGGCGTACGAGTAGGTGACGTCCTCGCGCAGCACCGGGGCCGAGCGGTCGTAGTCGGCCAGCTTGTCGACGCCGATCAGCTTGGCCTTCAGCTTGTACCAGCGCTGCGGCATGTCGAAGCGCGCCCGCACCGCTCCGATCAGCGCCATGACCGACTCGTCGGAGGCCTCGTTGGAGAGGTTGCGGCTGGCCAGCCAATGCGGGTAGCTGCGCAGGCGGTCCTCGACCGATTTGTCGTAGATGAGCGTGTTGTAGATGAACGCCCGCGTGCGCAGGCCCGGCTCGAGCGTCTTGGAGACCGCCTCGGCGGCCTCGCGCCGGACGTCTCGATCGGCAACCAGCAGGCGGCTGAGCGCGACGTCGAGGGTCAGCTCCTTGTCGTCGAGCGGCACCCGAAGCGCGGCCACGACCTCGCCGAACAGGCGGCTCCACGCGGCCTGGCTCGAGATCGACTTCTCCGCCAGCACCTTCTCCTCGTTCTCGGAGAGGAGGTGGGGCCGGTAGCGGCGCACGCTGCGCAGGTGGTGGCGGCAGAAGTCCAGGCTGGGATCGGCCAGCAGCTCCTCGGCCCGGTCGTCGTCGAGCGCCGCCCACTCGAGCTCGAAGAACAACAGCAGGGTCTCGATCTCGGTGGCGCGCTCCTGGACGAGCTGGAGCAGCGCACCGCGGGTCGGGTCGGCCGTGTCGACGGAGAAGCGGAGGCTCGCGTAGGACCCGACCCGGCCGATGATCTCGTTGATCGCCTCGAGCTCGCGCATCGCGTCGTGCAGGCCGGCCTGGTCGAGCTCGGCCACCTTGCCGGCGTGTGCCTTGGCGAACTTGGCCGAGCGGTCCCGGGCCTCGTCGAGCATGCCCTCGCCAACCGCCCGATCCTCGCCGTCGCCGTCGAGCAGCGGGGAGAGGTCCCACTCGGTCTCGAGCAGCTCCGGGTCGGCCAGTGGATCGGTGGCGGTAGACATCGTGAAGTTTGAGCTTACCCACACGTGGCGGGGTCGAGCTGGCCTCGGATCCGGAAGACGACGATCGGCTGGCCCAGGGCCTGCTCGCGGTACACGGGCCGGGCGGCCGGGTCGGTCGACGTCCAGCCCGTCTCCGGGGATGGGCTGAGTACCCGCGGGTGCCACGGGTCGCGTGCGGGTGTGGTGATGAGATAGGTCAGGTGGTCGGAGTTCACCTGGGCGCGCCATCGAGCGCAGGTGGTGATCGGCGTGAACGAGCCGTGCGGTCCGCGCTCGGCGACGTACTGCACGCGATTTGAGAGGTCGAGACCGAAGAGCGGATAGGCGAAGAAGCCGCCGTAGGTGCCGACCACGCCGACGCGCGCGTTGTGAACGCCTCGGAACTGCGCCCACACCGGGGCGAGGTAGGAGACCCCGGGATGGTAGACGTAGCGGCCGCGCAGGTAGTGGTTCTGGAGCGGGTAGCCGGCGACCACAAGGGCCAGGATCGCCGCCGCGACCAGCGCGAGCCGCGTGCGGGCCAGCGCCAGGAGGACGAGGGCAGCCGCCCCGATGAGGATCGCGCCCAGGGTGTGCGTGGACGGCCACAGCTGGGGCTCGGCCACGGTGGCGATCATCAGCGCGGCGAGCGCGATCGGCACGGCGGTCCGGGCTGCGGGCTTGGTCAGCGGCGGCGCGAGCGGCGCGACCGCCAGCGACAGGGTCAGCGCCGGCCCGAGGTAGCGCAGGTTGAAGGCGAAGCCGAGCGGATTGCCCGCGGGCCCTGCGGCCGTCTCGGGGGTGATCAGGTACGCCCCGAGGGAGAACAGCGCCACCGCGCCGAGCATCGCAACGGGGGCTTGGGAAGAAAGGGGGAATAGTTGCCCCTTTCTTCCCGAGCGCGGCTGTGGGAGGAGGCACAGCAGCGGTCCGAGCACGGCCGCGGCCAGCATGGCCCACCACCAGCGCCCGAGCCCGGAGGCCAGCGCCGGCTGGGCGAAGTGACTCCAGAACCTGCCGCTCGTCAGGTAGTGCGCCACCGAGAACCCGGTGTTCTGCTGGAGGGGCGCCGCCGGCGTGGGCAGCACCCCCGCGAAGCTCGTCCATGGCAGCGGGTTGCCGACCGCGATCAGGTTGCGCGCGTACCAGAAGCCCCCGGCCAGGATCAGCGGCACGAGCCATAGGCGCGCGGTGGCGATCCGGCGGGCGCGCGGGGCGATCGCGACGACGCCGATCGTCAGGCCCAGCACGGGCGCGAGCACGGTCAGCTTCACCCCCACGGCGAGCCCGGCGGCGACGGCGGCCAGGACGAGCGCCGCGGGGCGGCCGGGGTCGGTCATCAGGAGGCCGGCCGCGGCCAGCAGGAAGAAGATCGCGACGACGTCGTTGGCCGCCGCGCCGGCCTGTGAGTAGTCCATCATCGTGGTCGCGAGCGCCACGGCCGCGCCGAGCAGGGTGCCGGCGCCCACCCCGCGAGGGCGTCCGATGCAGTAGGCGGCCAGCAGGGTCAGCGCGAGCCACACCAGGTTGAGCCCGGGCGACAGCGTGTCGCGGCCCAGGAGCACGATGCCCAGTCCGTGCAGCATCTCGGCGGTGGCGGGATAGAACGGCGTCAGGTACTCGACGTCGGTGAAGCGCAGCGACACGACGTTCCCGGTCTGCGCGAAGCTCGCCGCCCACGGCAGGTGGTACCAGAGCGAGTCGAAGCCGCGAATGCCGACGTGGTAGGACTGGATCGTCAGCGCGCCCCACTCGGCGATCACGGCGGCGGCGCCGAGCAGCGCGAGCACGGTGGCGAGGCGGGTGCTTGCGACACCTGACCGGACGGGGCCGGACGGTCCCACGGACGCCGAGCGCAGCGAGGCCCAGCAGACCAGGACGCAGGCGACGACGATCGGAGCGAACGCGAACAGCCCGACCGTCCCCAGCAGCTCGAGCACGCCGACCAGCAGCGCGAGCCCGATCACGCTCTCGGCCAGGCGGGCGGGCGGGCCGCTCCAGTCGGGAAGCGCACGTCGCCGGATCGCCACCGCGGCGAGGCCCAGCAAGCCGCAGATCGCCAACAGGGCGGCGGCGCCGAGCAGGTAGCGGCCAATGGCTACGCTTGCGCTCCCACCCATGACCGCCCGAAGACTAGGCGCACTGGCGTCGCTCGCGCTCCTTCCGGTCCTCGCCGGGTGCGGGGCGGGCCAATCGCAGCGCACGCCGACGGCCACCGACATCCCGCTCGTGCCCGGGGCGGAGATCGCGGTCCAGTCGCGCGCGTGTGACCACGGCTCGCATGCCTTCTGCGCGATCGACCTGGTCGTCGTCGACCACCACTACGTCTCCTCGGATGTGCTGGCCCGCGATGAGAGCAAGGTGCTGAGCAAGCGCGGCTGGTCGCTGGCCCACGGCGACACCGGGCTGCAGAGCGCGGCGAACTCGCCCGGCCACAACCTGCGGCTGACCTTCGCCACCGCTTCCGGGGATCTGCGGCAGATCGATCTCGGCACGATCAACCGGCCGTGGCCAATCACCTTCGGGCTGTCGAGCTCGATGTTCGACCGCACGGCGGCCATGTCGATGATGCTCGAGGTCGGCGCGTCGTAGCTAGGCGAGCACGAGGCGGCGGTCTGGTCCGACCGACACCGCCTTGCGTCCGGCGAGCAGATCGCGCAGGTCCGCGCCGACGAGCTCCGAGCGCCAGCCCTCGAGCGTGCGCACCTCGGGCTCGGCCTCGCCGCGCCGGGAGGCGGCCACGATCTGCTCGAGCTCGCCCCGCGAGGCGATCAGCTCGTAGGCCAGGCCCGCCTCCATCGCGCGGGCGCGCAGCAGAGCCTCGGCGAGCACGATCAGCGGTGCGTCCTCGGGGTCCGAGCGACCGCGCGGCTCCTCGCGCGGGATCGGCGTCGCGCTCATCCCGGCGGCGATCGCGTCGAGGATGGCTGCGCCGCGCCGCCTGATCCCCGACGGGTGGATGCCGCGGATCTGCTCGAGCGCCGACACGTTCGACGGGTGGCGCTTGGCCAACTCGACCAGGGCGGGGTCGGCCAGCACCGAGCCGACGGGGCGGTCCTCCTCGGCCGCGGTGCGCTCGCGCCAGGCGGCCAGCTCGCGGGCCACCGCGCGGGCGCGCGGATCGAGCTGCCCGATGCGCGGCAGCCGTTCCCAGGCGGTGTAGGGCTCGCGCTCGTCGGTGGCCGACTCCAGGCGGCGGCACTCCTCGCGGGCCCAGGCCTCGCGGCCGGTTTCGCCCAGGCGGCGCTGGACCTCGTCGGCGAGCTCGAGCAGGTGGGCGACGTCCTCGGCGGCGTAGCTCAGCTGCTCGGCGGTGAGCGGTCGGGCGTCCCAGCGCGTGTAGCTCGCGGTCTTGCCCACCCGGCGGCCGAGCATCGCGCCGAGCAGGTTGCCGTACCCGGTCTGCGCGCTCGCGCCCACGAACCCGGCAGCGAGCTGGGTGTCGAAGAGGTTGGTGATCTCGGTGTTCCAGGCCCGGCGGAGGATCGCCACGTCCTGGCGGCCGGCGTGCAGCACGACCTCGATCGACGGGTCGGCCAGCAGCTGGGCCAGCGGCGTGACGTCCATCGCGTCCAGCGAGTCGATCAGCGATATGCGCGGGGTGGATCCGTCAGAGGGGTCGTCGACGGCGATCTGCACCAGGCAGAGCAGCGCCCGGTAGCGACCCTCGGACATGAACTCGGTGTCGATCCCGATCCGCCGGTGCGTGCGCGCGGCGGCTGCGGCCGCGGCCAACTCGTCGGCGGTGGCGAGGGGGCCCGCGGCGTCGCGGCCGGTCGTCTGAGCGCGCATGTGCGCGTGAGCCTAGCGGGGCGCGCGGTCCGGTTAGTGTATGCCGGCAATCCGACCGTCCTGGTAGGATATGAGCCGCATGATCTTCTCGTCCAAGGCGGAGTACGGCGTGCGGTTGATGGTCGAGCTCGGCCGCCAATCGCCGGAGCAGCCGACCTCGTTGAAGGCGATCGCCGATGCGGAGGGACTGCCGCTGGCCTATCTGGAGCAGGTCGTCGCCCGGCTGCGCAAGGCCGGCCTCGTCATGAGCGCGCGCGGCGCCCACGGCGGCTACTGGCTGGCCCGGCCGGCCGAGGAGATCGCGATGGTCGACGTGGTCCAGGCGCTCGAGGGCGCGATCGCTCCGATGGAGTGCTTCGTGCACGACCACACCGAGCGGGTGCTGTGCTCGCACGAGCCCGACGCCGGCCGTGGACCCTGCGCCACCAAGTTGCTGTGGACACGCGTGCAGGGCGGCATCATCCGTTCGCTGCAGACGACCACGCTGGCCGAGCTGGTGGAGTTCTCCCGCCGGGGCGAGCTCGCTCGGACAGCCTGACCGGTTCCCGAATTCGAAAGCTTGATATGGCAGATCTAGAAATACGAAACCTCCACGTCCGCGCCGGCGAAAAGGACATCCTGCGGGGTGTCGACCTGGCCGTCGATCGGGGCGAGATTCATGCGTTGATGGGGCCGAACGGCTCCGGCAAGTCAACTCTGGCCAACGCGGTCATGGGTCACCCGGGACTCGAGGTGACCGAGGGACAGATTGTGTTCAGGGGTGAGGACGTCACGGAGACGGATCCTGATGAGCGCGCCCGGATGGGGCTGTTCATGGCCTTCCAGTATCCGGTGGCGGTGCCCGGCGTGACCGTGACCAAGTACCTGCGCACGGTGCTGAATGCGCACCGCCAGTCCCGCGGCGAGGAGCCGATCCCGCTCAAGGAGTTCCGCCAGACCGTCGAGGCCGCGATGAAGCTGACCAACGTTCCGCGCGATTTCTCGACCCGTTATCTGAACGAGGGCTTCTCGGGCGGCGAGAAGAAGCGGATGGAGATTCTGCAGTTGGCTCTGCAGAAGCCCTCGATGGCGATTCTCGACGAGACGGACTCGGGGCTCGACATCGACGCGTTGCGCGTGGTGGCGAACGGGGTGAATGCGGTCGCCGGCCCGGACATGGGCGTGCTGATCATCACCCACTACCAGCGGATCCTGCACCTCGTGCAGCCGAGTCACGTGCACGTGATGTACCAGGGACGGATCGTCCGCGAGGGCGGCCCCGAACTGGTCGACGCGCTCGAGGCCAAGGGCTACGGATGGATCACCGACTCGATCGAGGCGGCCGCGTGATGACGGCCGTGTCTGGGGTTTCCGCGGTCTCGGTCGGGGACGTCGCGGCGCAGTTCCCGGTGCTGCGGAATCGTTTGTTCGACGGATTGCCGGTGGCGTACCTGGATTCGTCGGCGACATCGCAAACGCCGGATCCGGTGATCGAGGCGATGACGTCGTACTACACGCATACGCGCGCGTCGATCCACCGGGGCGTGTATCCGCTGGCCGCCGAGGCGACGGACTTGTACGAGGGCGCTCGGGCGCGGATCGCGGCTTGGCTGGGCTCGACGGTCGAGGAGACCATCTTCACCGCCAACGCGACCGCGGCGATCAACATGGTCGCCTACACCTGGGGCCGTCAGAACGTGCAGCGCGGCGACCTCGTGGTGCTGACCGAGATGGAGCACCACTCGAACATCGTGCCCTGGCAGCTGCTCTGTCAGGATCGGGAGGCCGAGCTGGCCTACGTGCCCGTGCTGGACGACGGGACGCTGGATATGGACGCTCTGGATTTGTTGTTGGCGCGGGGTCCTCGGTTGGTGGCGGTCGTGCACGTATCGAACGTGCTGGGGACCGTGAACCCGGTGGCTTCGATCGCGCGGCGGGCCCACGACGCCGGTGCCGTGGTGTTGGTGGACGGCACGCAGGCGGTGCCGCAGGTGCCGGTGTGGTTGCCCGACCTGGACGTGGACTTCTACGCGTGGACTGGGCACAAGGCGTACGGACCGACGGGGATCGGGGTGTTGCACGGGCGGCGGGAGCTGCTCGAGGAGATGCCGCCGTTCATCGGTGGCGGCCACATGATCCGCACGGTGGCGGCCAACGAGTCGACCTGGACCGACCTGCCCTGGAAGTTCGAGGCCGGGACCTCGCAGATCGCCGAGGCGATCGGGCTGGGCGCGGCGGTCGACTGGATCCAGGCCGTCGGCATGGAGGCGATTCGGGGTCATGAGCATGCGCTCGTGGCGGAGACGCTGTCGCGGCTCGCTTCGGAGGTTCCGGGCGTGACGGTCCAGGGTCCGTCTGGCGCCGGGGATCGAGGCGCGCTGGTGTCGTTCGTTCTGGACGGGGCCCATCCGCACGACGTCGCGGACATCCTCGGCCGGGTCGGCGTGTGCGTGCGAGCGGGTCACCACTGCGCGCAGCCGCTCATGCGCCGGCTGGGCGTGCCGGCCACCACGAGGGCCTCGTTCGCGGTGCACAACTCCTCGGGCGACGTCGCTCGCCTGGTCGAGGGGCTGGGCCGCGTCCGCAGCACGCTGCGCCTGGACTGACAGCGTGAGCGCGGGCGCGCCGGCGCCGCTGCTGGTCACTAGTGACCTGGGGCGATCGTATGGTCGCCTGGTGGCGCTGGACACGTTGAGTTTGTCCGTGGGCGTTGGCGAATGTGTGGCGTTGATCGGGGTCAACGGGAGCGGTAAGTCGACGGCGGTCAGGCTGATCGCCGGTCTGCTCACCCCGAGTCGCGGAGAGGTGCGAATCTGCGGGTGGGATCCGTATCGCGAGCCGGAGGCCGAGCGGGCGCGGGCGGCGGTGGCGGTGGTCCCCGACGCGCCGCTTCTGTACGAGGACCTGTCGGTGCGCCAGCATCTGGAGCTGGTGGCGATGGCCCACGGCGTCTCCGATGACGCGCTCGAGGGGCGGATCGACGCCGTGCTGGATGGATTGGAGCTGACCGCGCGTGCGTCGTATCTGCCGCGGGAGCTCTCGCGCGGGATGCGACAGAAGACGCAGCTCGCCTGCGCCCTGATCCGGCCGGCGTCGCTGCTGGTGCTCGATGAGCCGGTGGTCGGGCTGGATCCGCCGTCGCAGACGCGCCTGCGCGAGCTGCTGCTGGCAGCGAAGGCGGACGGCGCGGCCGTGCTCATGACCACGCATCAGCTGCGCTTTGTGGAGGGGGTGGCCGATCGCGGGGTCGTGCTCGAGGAGGGCCGCGTGGTTGATGCGGGCCCCTGGGGAGAGTTGTGCGACCGATCCGTGGCGCGGGGATGGGAGCTCTATTGAGCGAGGTGGTCTTCGAGGCCCGGGACGTGTCGGCGATCTACCGGTGGATGGCAGCGGCGCGGCGCGGGCCCTCGGTGGGCCAGCGGGTGTCGGCGATCTACACGGGGCTCGTCGTGGCCGGCATCCTCGGCGTGTTGCTGTACGGCACGGCCAGCACGGCACTCGCGCAGGTGGTGAGCGCCGGGTCGGTGGCGCGGTGGGGCCCGTCGTTGATGATGCTCGCGTTCCTCGGCGCGGGCTTCTGGGGGGCGGTGCAGGGACCGGTCGTGTTCTCGCCGGCCGACGTGGCGGTTCTGCTGGGGGCCCCGCTGCCCCGCGCCCGTCTGGTGACGCGGCCGCTCCGGCGCGCCTTCGTGCTCGGTGCGCTCGTTGGGCTGCTCGTCGCGGGGGTGCTGGTGGTTGGCCTGACCGGAGATCGGCGTCACGTCGTGGCGGCGCGCATGATCGGACTCGGGGTCGGCCTGGGCCTGGCCGGCGTGATCGGGGTGGCGGTGGCCTGGCTGGTGTCGATCTCGGCGAGGGTCGAGCGGGGGCTTCAGTTGGTGAGCTGGCCGGTGGTGTTGGTGGCCGGCGGGTTGGGAGTTGGCGCGGCTGCGGGGGCGCGGACGGGACGCCTGGTTGCGCTGTGGTCGGGGCCGTGGGGGTGGACGGTGCAGGCCGGCGCGGGGAAGGGCCCGGGTTCTTCGTCTGGGTGGATCGCGGCGTTGGCGGCGGTCGCGGTGGTGGCGGCGTTGCTGGTCGGCGTGGTGTGGTCGCGTCGCGCGGGTGGCGAGACCGAGCGGTTCGCGCGCCGGGCCGAGGGCCGCGCGCACCTGGAGGCCTCGCTGATGGCGTTCGACGCGCGCACCAGCCGCCGCAATCTGGCCTCGGTGGCCGGCACGGCGGCGGGCTCGGCAACGGGCTCAGCGGCGGGCGGGCGCGGCACGGACGTCAGTTGGTTGCGTTCCTGGTTGTCGGCCGTGCGCTCCGCGCGTCTTGGGGGCCGGGGAGCGGTCGAGCTGGCGGTGCTCTGGAGGTGCGTGGTGAACGCGGCGCACTCCCGTTCCAAGCTCGTCCTGGGCGGCGCGCTGGCCGCCGGGGGCGCCGCATTCGTCCTGTTGGACGTCAGGCGGGCGGCGGGCGTCGTCGCCGGCGCCGTGTTGATCTACTGCGCGGCGGCGTGCCTGCTCGAGCCGATGCGGATCGAGCTCGACGCGCCGGGTCGGTCGTCGGTCTTCCTAGGCGCTCGTCCCGGGCGCGCGCTGCTGGCCCACGCGCTGTTTCCGGCGCTCGTGGTGGCTGGATCGGTGGCGCTGTGCGCGGGCGTGCTGGCGGTTTTCGGCTTGCTCGGCGGTGGCGATCTGACCGCGGCGCTCGTGCTCGTCGTCACCGCGCCGGCCGTCACCTGCTGCGCGGGCATGTCAGCGCGCCGGGGCGGGCGGCTGCCGACCGACGTGCTGATCACAGCCGTGACGAGCGATCCCTCGGGCGGGGGTCTGGTGCTGCTCGGATGGTTGCTGATCTGGCCGGCGGTGGCGGCCGCGACCGTGTTCGTGCCGGTGCGCGCGATCCACGCCGCCTCGCCGGTGGCGGGCACGCTCGCGTCGGTGGCGGTCGGCCTGGTGGCGGTGGGGGTATCGGCGGCGGCGCTGTCTCGCGATCCGCGCTGATTACCTCCCGGCGCGGCCGGAGCTCGCCCCGTCCGGCACCTCGCATGGGGTCGCCGCCGGGTCGAACCTCGCACACACCTGCATCGGGCTCTCGAACAGGCCCACGGATGGGAGCGCCTGCCCGGTGAACGAGAACAGCGTCAGGTTGTCGTTGGGTGAGCCGGCGCCCGGCTCCCAGCCGACTCCCGGGATCCACTCCGGCTCCCAGTAGAACAGCCCCTGGCCGAGGTGGTTCGGTACCTGGTGGAGGATCGAGAGCAGGTCGTTGTAGAACGAGACCTGGCCGCCGGGGGTGGCCGGGTAGCCGTCCGACACGAAGCTGCTGTTCCACACGAAGTTGCCGTCGCTGTCGCCATTGGCGAGGGTCCACGGGTACTGCGATTCCGCGATCACGATCGGCTTGCCGTAGCGGGTGGCGAGGTCGTCGACGTTGGCGCGCATCGCGGTCACGGGCCCGTGGAAGAACGGGTAGTAGGACAGGCCGATCACGTCGAACGGGACGCCGGCGGAGACCATGTGGTCGTAAAACCGGACGCTGTCGGCGTTGTTGCCGCCCTCGTCGAAGTGCAGCATGACCAGGAGCTTGTGTCCGGCGGGGTTGGCCGCTCGCGCGCCGGCGACACCCGCCTTGAGCAGCGTGGTCAGGTTGTCCCAGCCCGTGTCGGTGCTCCAGTCGACCTCGCCGACCGGCCACAGGATCCCGTTGCGGATCTCGTTGCCGATCGAGACCATGTCGACGGGGGTGTGTTGCGCTGCGAAGGCCCGGATCACGCTCCTGGTGTAGCCCTGGACGGTTGTCGTGAGCTGGGCGAGATCCTGGCCCTGCCAGGCCGCGGGGATCTCCTGGTGCTGCGGGTCGGCCCAGAAGTCCGAGTAGTGGATGTCGAGGTAGAGCTTGTCGCCGGCGGCCTTGATGCGGCGGGCCATGGCGAGGTCGCTGGCCAGGTCGCTGTAGCCGGCGGGCGGGTTGACCCAGAGGCGCAGGCGGACGTAGTTGATCCCGTGGTCATTCAGGATCGAGAGCGGCGAGCCGGGGGCGCCGGCGTCGGTGAAATGGGCCCCGGCGGCCTCCTCCTGGGGCTCGAAGGACAGATCGGCGCCGCGGTCGGGGATCGTGTCGAGCGGCATCGCGCTGAACAGCCGGAGCTCGCCGATGCACGGCGGGGTGCCGTCGCCGTCGGTCACGTCGACCTTGACGTAGCGCGCTCTGAGCTGGGCGTCCTGGGCCGGCCAGTACGCGGGCTCCCCGGCCGGGACCGACTGCTGGGTGGCGTTTTGTACGGGTTTGAGGTTGTTTGGACTATCGCCCGCGCTGAAGTCCACGAGCGCCGTGGTGGCGCTGTCGCCGAGGGTGATGCCCAGGCCGTCGAGGCTGCGGACGCGGCCGAGATCGACGGTGACTGCGCCGGTCCACTGGGTCGCGCACCAATCCGTCGTGGCGCTGCCGTCGATGGCGTTCGAAGCCGGGTCGTTCGCGGCCTGGGTGTCGGCTGTGGCGGTGCCCGCGAGGGCGATGTCGAGTGAGGTCTGGGTCGGCCGGTGCTGATCTGCCTCGGCCGACGCCGGAGCGACGGACTTGACGGCGGCCGTGGGCGCCGGCGTGCCTGCGGGTAGCGCGAGCAGGCACAGCGCGGCGCCGGCAAGGATGAGCACGACGAGACGAACGCGTGGACGGAGCATTTCCCCTCCTCATTTTGTTAGCGCTCACAACCGTGGACGGGCACAAGTTACCCTAGGCTGGCCGCCCGTGGCGCCGATCAACCTCTACAGCGACACGCAGACTCGCCCCACGGACGGAATGCGAGCGGCGATCGCCTCTGCCGTCGTGGGGGATGAGCAGCGAGGACTGGATCCGACCACGCTCGAACTCCAGGAGCGGGTGGCGGAGCTTCTCGGCCACGAGGCGGGGCTGTTCCTGCCCAGCGGCACGATGTGCAACGAGATCGCGCTGCGTCTGCACGCGCGGCCGGGCGGCGATGAGGTGCTGTTGGATCGCACGGCGCACCCGATCAACGCCGAGGCCGGCGGGCCGGCCCAGCTGGCCGGGCTGATGGTGCGGGTGCTGGATGGTTCACGAGGAGTCTTCACGAGCGCGCAACTCGAGGCTGCCGTGCGGCCGGCGGGTAACCGCTACATGCCGCGCTCGCGGCTGGTGTGCGTGGAGCAGACGAGCAATCTTGGCGGGGGCACGGTGTGGCCCGTGTCGGTGGTGCGCTCCGTCCTGGAAGTTGCGGCGCGGTTTGGGCTCCGGACGCATCTCGACGGCGCCCGGCTGCTGAACGCGGTGGTGGCGTCCGGGGTCGCCGCGTCTGACTTTGCCGGTGGATTCGACAGCGCCTGGCTCGACTTCACCAAGGGGCTCGGGGCGCCCGTGGGCGCGGTTCTGGTTGGCTCGCGGGATTTCGTCGACGAGGCGTGGCGCTGGAAGCAGATGCTCGGTGGCGCGTTCCGGCAGTCGGGGATCGTGGCCGCCGGGTGCCTGTACGCGCTCGACCATCATGTAGCGCGCCTGGCCGATGACCACGAGAATGCTTCGGTGCTGGCCCGGGGGTTGGCGGAGCTGCCGGGGGTCCGGCTCGATCCCGCCACGGTGGAGACCAACATCGTGATCTTCTCGGTGGATGACGCGCCGGCGCTCGTGGCGCGGCTGGCGGATCGTGTGGAGCTGCAGGCGTTCGATCAGCACCGCGTGCGGGCGGTCACTCATCTGGATGTCTCGCGCGGGGATGTGGAGCGCGCGCTCGGCGTGTTCGCCGCCGAACTCGGCTAAGCCGTTGTGACGTCGGGAGGCGAGGATTTCGAGCCTCCGCTTCGGGTCCAAATGCCGCGTTCCCGGGGCAACCGCGTTTCCGCGGAAACGCAACCGTTGGGTTGCTGATGCCCTTGCCCGCGAGGCTCCGCACGCGCTTCCTATTCCGTCCGGCGGGGCGCG
The DNA here is from genome assembly GCA_963834625.1 of uncultured Solirubrobacterales bacterium. GTDB lineage: Bacteria > Actinomycetota > Thermoleophilia > Solirubrobacterales > Solirubrobacteraceae > Palsa-465. The sequence goes on from CAWICM010000006.1 coordinate 648,216, forward strand.
TACTCTATCGAACATGTGTTCGGTTATGTGTCTGGCCCCCCGTGATGCCGATTCGGATGAGCGGCCGATCGAGAGCCTTGAACGGGAGATCTGCGAGCTCGCGGCGCACATCGCGGTCGCCACATGCCGCTGGTTGGAATTGGTGGCCGAGTTCGACGATCGCGGCGGATGGGCGGAGTGGGGCGTCATGACGTGCGCGCATTGGTTGTCATGGCGGTGCTCACTCGGTTTGGGAACGGCGCGGGAGCAGGTCCGGGTCGCCCACCGCCTGGCGGAGCTGCCGCTGATTCGAGGGGCCTTTTCCCGAGGCGAGTTGTCGTACTGCAAGGTGCGGGCGTTGAGCCGGGTGGCGACGCCAGACACGGAGGCCGGATTGCTCGAGATCGCCCGCCATGCGACAGGCGCGCAACTCGAGAAGCTGGTGCGCGGGTATGGGAGTGCGCTGTCAGCGACGATGGGCGCTGCCCAGCGAACGCACGAGCTCCGCTATCTGAGATGGAGTTGGAACGACGATGGATCGTTGCGGATCGAGGGCCGGCTGCCCGCAGAGGCCGGCGGACTGTTCGTGAAAGCGGTGGGCGCGCTCGAGGAGGCGTCGGCCGAAGGGGATGACTACGTGCAGTCGCTGGCCGGGGCGCGGCGGGCCGACGCGATCGTGACGATGGCCCGGTCGACGCTGGACTCGGGGGCGGCCAGAGGCGGCTCATCGACGGGATGCGAGATGGTCGTGCATGTGGATGCGCGGACGCTCGGCTCCGACGAGGTAGTCGAGCGGTCGCACGTCGAGGATGGGCCGGCGCTGGCACCCGAGACGGCGAGACGGCTGGGATGTGACGCGGCGGTTGTGCGGATCGTGGAGCGCGACGGGCAGCCGCTCAGCGTTGGCCGGCGGACGCGAACGATCCCGCCGGCGCTACGGCGTGCACTGCGCAGCCGCGATGCCGGGTGTCGCTTCCCTGGATGCACGCACGAGCGATTCCTCCACGCGCACCACATCCAGCACTGGGCGCGAGGCGGGCCGACGGCGCTGGAGAACCTGGTGCAGCTGTGCTCGTACCACCACCGACTGGTGCACGAGGGCGGGTTCAAGGTCGAGGCGGCGGAGCGCGGAGTGGTGAGGTTCAGACGGCCGGACGGGCGGTTGGTGGCGCCGGGGCCGGAGTGCGGGCCAGCGGTCGGGCGCCCATTGGCTGAGCGGCACCGGGCGCGGGGGGTCGTGGTGGACCAGAACACGTGTCGTCCGCTGTCGGCCGGTGATCGGCTGGACTACGACCTGGCGGTGGATGTGCTGATGCAGCGGGCCGCTACGCTAATTGGCGATGGACGAGCTGTACCGCGAGAACATCCTCGATCACTACAAGCATCCGCACAACTGGAGCCCGCCGGCGGCGGAGCTGGAGAAGGCGGATCTGGAGTTCCATGACCTGAACCCGTTGTGTGGGGATGAGCTGAGGGTGCAGCTGGCGGTCGATGGGGAGGGCCGGATCGAGGACGTGCGGTTCTCGGGCCATGGTTGTGCGATCTCGCAGGCGGCGGCGTCGATGACGTCGGACGAGATCAAGGGCATGCGGGTGGACGACGTGCTGAGGCTGGATCGGTCGTTCGTGCTTGACCTGCTGGGGATCGACATCTCGGCCACGCGGATGAAGTGCGCGCTGCTGTCGCTCAAGGTGGTCAAGGGCGCTTCGCTCGGGCACGCGGTGGACTGGGAGCCCGCGGAATCGGCCGCGTAGCAAATCCTATCTTCGCGCTAGGATTTATAGCTGTGCCGCAAGTGATCGAAGTGTGCCCGCTGGAAGCGCTCGCCCCGGGCGAGATGCGCCTGGTCGAATGGGAGGACGTGGAGATCGGCGTGTTCAACTGCGGCGGCCAGCTCTACGCGATCGAGGACCGTTGTTCGCATGACGACGGGCCGCTGGCCGAAGGCGAGTTCGACGCCGAGAACTGCACCGTCGAATGCCCGCGACACGGGTCGCTGTTCGATCTGAAGACCGGAAAGCCCATGACCTTGCCCGCATACGTTCCGGTGGAGACGTATCCGGTCATCATTGAAGACGAGACCATCAAGCTGGAGGTTGACTAATGGCTGTGGAACTGACCGAGAATCAGCAGCTCGCGGCCATCAACGCGGATTACGACGAGCGTTATGGCTTCCGCGACGCCGAGAACTACCTGTACAAGGCGCCGAAGGGGCTGAATCGCGAGATCGTCGAGAAGATCTCCGAGTTCAAGTCGGAGCCGCAGTGGATGCGCGAGTTCCGGCTGAAGGCGCTCGATCACTTCATGGCGCGGCCTCAGCCCACCTGGGGCTCGCCGATGCTGGCCGAGGTGGACTACAACGACATCCACTACTTCGTGCGCGCCTCCGAGAAGCCCGGCCGCAGCTGGGACGACGTGCCCGAGGACGTCAAGCGGACGTTCGACCGCCTGGGCATCCCCGAGGCCGAGCGCAAGTTCCTGTCCGGCGTCGGCGCCCAGTACGAGTCCGAGGTCGTCTACCACCAGGTGCACGAGGACCTCGCGAAGCAGGGCGTGATCTTCGTCGACATGGACACGGCGCTGCGCGAGCACGAGGACATCGTGCGCGAGTACTTCGCCACCGTGATCCCGCCCAACGACAACAAGCTGGCGGCGCTGAACTCGTCCGTGTGGTCGGGCGGCTCGTTCGTGTACGTGCCCGAGGGCGTCCACGTCGAGATGCCGCTCCAGGCCTACTTCCGGATCAACACCGAGAACATGGGCCAGTTTGAGCGGACTCTGATCATCGCCGAGCCCGGCTCCTACGTGCACTACGTCGAGGGCTGCACGGCTCCGACGTACTCGAGCAACAGCCTCCACTCGGCCGTGGTCGAGCTGATCGCCAAGCCGGGCGCCCGGATCCGCTACACGACGGTGCAGAACTGGTCGACCAACGTGTTCAACCTCGTCACCAAGCGCGCGGTGGCGCACGAGGACGCCACCGTGGAATGGGTGGACTGCAACCTGGGCTCGCGCCTGACCATGAAGTACCCGAGCGTGTACCTGCTCGGCGAGCGCGCCCACGGCGAGATCCTCTCGATCGCCTTCGCCGGCAAGGGCCAGCACCAGGACGCCGGCGGGAAGATCATCCACGCCGCGCCCAACACGACCTCGAACATCTTCGCCAAGTCGATCTCCAAGGACGGCGGCCGCGGCTCCTATCGCGGGCTGCTCGAGATCGCCAAGGGCGCGCACGGCGCGCGCTCCAAGGTCGTGTGCGACGCGTTGCTGCTCGACGAGGAGTCGCGCTCGGATACCTACCCCACGATCCGGATCAGCGAGGACGACGTCAACGTCGGCCACGAGGCGACGGTCTCCAAGGTCGGCGACGACCAGCTCTTCTATCTGATGTCCCACGGCATCCCCGAGGACGAGGCCTCCAAGCTGATCGTCAACGGCTTCATCGAGCCGATCACCAAGGAGCTCCCGATGGAGTATGCGGTGGAGATGAACCGCCTGATCGAGCTGCAGATGGAGGGCTCGATTGGCTAGTGCGTCCGCTCCGGCCGTGGAGCTGCCCACGTTCAAGGGCCGCCCGGGCTGGGAGTTCACGGACATCTCGGATCTCGACCTGGCGGCGTATGAGCGGGTGGGGGCCGACGGGATCGCCGGCGTGGAGCTGCTGTGGTCGCTGCCGCCGAGCGACGAGCTCCCGGATGGAGTGATCGTCGGCACGCTCGACGACGCCGAGCACCAGGAGCTGGTCCGGCGCCATCTCGGGTCGCTGGTCTCGGGCGACGACGTGTTCGTGGCGCTGAACGACGCCGGCGTGCGCGCCGGCAGCTTCGTGTACGTCCCGCGGAACGTGGTCCTGACGGAACCGATCTCACTGACGAGCGTGCAGGCCCGCACCGGCACCCTGCTCAACCAGCGTACGCTGGTGGTCCTCGAGGAAGGCGCACAGGCTGAGGTGTGGGAGCAGTTTCTGTCCGGCGCGACGGAGCTCGACGGCGTGTTCAACACGGTCACCGAGTTGGTCGTCGGTCAGGGTGCGCGGCTTCGCTACGTGTGTGGCCAGGGGTTGTCCGAGAACAGCTGGATCTTCGGAGCTCAGCGCGCCGAGGTCGGCCGCGACGCTGCGCTCGACTGGGTGGCGCTCGGCTTCGGCTCGGCTCGCGGGCATGTGCGGATGGAGACCCGCCTGGCCGGCGAGGGCGCGGAGGCCCGGGTGACCGGCGCATACGCCAGCCACGCCCGTCAGCACATCGACTTCGACACCACTCAGGAGCACGCCGCGCCCAACACGACTTCGGATCTCGCGTTCCGGGGGGTGCTGACCGGGCGCTCGACCGCGGTGTGGAAGGGCAACATCATCGTCGACCCGGGCGCCCAGAAGACCGACGCGTTCCAGGAGTCGCGCAACCTGCTGCTGTCCAAGCGCGCCCACGCCGACGCCATCCCGGGGCTCGAGATCCAGGCGAATGACGTGCGGTGCACGCACGCCGCGGCCGTAGCCCAGGTCGACCCCGAGCAGCTGTTCTACCTTCGCTCGCGCGGGCTGCGCGAGGACGTCGCCAAGCGCCTCGTCATCGAAGGCTTTCTGTCAGCACTGGTGGAACGCTTCGAGGCGGGGCCCGTACGCGAGCACCTCGGCGAGGCGCTCGAGCGCCGGCTCGCTCTGATCCTCGGGAACTAGGAAGCCGCGGCGAGCTCGTCGAGAGCCTCGAGCTCGTCGTCTTCGAGCTCGAGCTCGGCCGCGTCACGGTTCTCGTCGAAGTGGGCGATCTGACTGGTGCCCGGGATCGGCAGCGCGACCGGGGAGTGCTGGAGCAGCCAGGCCAGCGCGACCTGCGCGGGCGTGGCCCCATGGGACTGCGCGATGTCGGCGAGGGCGGTCCCGGACTCGGCGAGCTCGCCGACGGCGAGCGGGAAGTAGGGCAGAAACGCGATCCCGTTCTCCTGGCAGAACCGCAGAACGTCCTCCGAGGCCCTATTGGCGACGTTGTACTGATTCTGGACCGAGACGACGGTGACGATCTCCTGGGCGCGCTCGATCTCCTCCACGCTGACGTTGGAGAGGCCGATGTGACGGATCTTCTCCTCCTCCTGAAGCTCGGCCAGCGCGCCAACCGAATCCTCGATCGGCACCTTCGGATCGACCGTGTGCAGCTGGTAGAGGTCGATCCGCTCGAGCTTGAGCCGCCGCAGCGAGGATTCGCAGCAGCGCTTGAGGCGATCGGGGCGGCAATTGGGCTCCCATCGCCCCGGTCCGGGCCGCTCGAGCCCGCCCTTGGTGGCGATCACCAGGTTCTCCGGATACGGCCGCAGGGCCTCGGCGATCAGGTTCTCCGACACGTCCGGGCCGTAGGAGTCGGCGGTGTCGATCAGGTTGACGTCGCGCTCGACGACGTGGCGGAGCAGGTCGCGGACGCCGCCCGGGTCGGTCGGCGCGCCCCAGATGCCCTGGCCGGTGATTCGCATCGCTCCGAACCCCAAGCGGAACACCTCCAGGTCGCCGCCCAGCAGGAGGGTGGAGGGCTCGGGCATCGGCGGAGAGTAGCGGTCGGGTGTCGGGCGTACGATCCGCGGTGAGATGGCCCGGCAGCTTCCCGCATTGATCCCGCTCGGCTACGGCAAGTTCGCGCGCGCGGACCGGGTGTACGCGCTCGTGCCGCTGGAGGGCCCAGACCGGGGCGACGGCCGGCGGACGCTGGTCTACGTGGAGGGGATCGAGGAGCCGATCGTCGCCTCGCGTTCGGACGGGGCGATCGCCCGGGATGTGGCCGACGCACTGGGGCGAGGGCGCTCGCGCGAGGGCATGGAGCTGCCCGGCCAGGAGGCGCTCTTCTGAGCGGTTGAGGGTTCTCCTCCCGATCTGGACGAATGTTCGATTAAGGGCTTCGGGGGGAGCGCCGATTACCCGGACAGACGGTGCACATATCTGTGGGATGCACACAGTTGTGTCGCACGGGGCGTAAGTCAAAAGAATGAGGTAGATGAATGCGTGGAAATGTCTACCGCTTTGGGAGGCGGCGGGCGGGTTCAATCGTTCTGGCCGTGGGGACCGCGTTGACGCTCGCCCTGGGCTGCACGTCCGCGGCGTCGGCGAAGGCGCCGATCCGGGCGTCGCACGTGCAGACGAAGCTCCATGCGAAACCATTGGTCCTGGCGCACGCCGCCGGCCACAAGATCGCGTGACCGGCCCGTGCTAGCCGCGCTGGACGGGCTGCGCTCGAGCTCCCGCCGCGACGCCACGCCGCGCACCTTCGTTCTGTACGCGACGCTGGTCGCCGGCCTCGGGGCCGCGCTGGTCGCGCTCGTCCCGTGGACCCGCGAGTGGCACGTGCGCTCGCCGGCGCCGTTCGTGGTGCTGTCGGCCTTCGTTCTGGCCGGTGAGCTGCTGCCGATCCCGGTGCCGCGGCGTCGGGGCTTGACTCGGGTGACCATCTCGGCGGCGTTCGCCTTCGCCATCCTGCTCCGCGCCGGTCCGGGTCCGGCCGCTCTGATCTATGTCTCCAGTTCGGTGATCGCGGATGTGGCCGGCCGGCTCGCACCGGTCAAGATCCTGTTCAACGCGGCGCAGTACCTGCTCGCGGTGCTTGCCGCCGGCGCCGTGCTCCAGATCGTGGGGGCGCTGCCGCTCAGGAGCATTTCGGGCGGAGAGCTGCCGATCGTGCTGCTCGCCGCGACGGCGTTCTTCGCCGCCAACCACCTGCTGGCCTGCGTGGCCGGTGCGCTGCTGGCGCGCCTGCCGATCGTCGGATACCTGCGTGAGGACCTCGCCTTCCAGGCCTGGACAGCCGGCTGCGTCCTGGGTTTCGCCCCGGCCCTGCTCGCCTCGGCCGACGCGAGCGTGGCGCTCGTCCCGGTCTGCTTCGTGCCGATGCTCGCGGTGTACGCAGGCGGGCGGCAGGCGGTGATCTCGAATCACCGCGCCCATCACGACACGCTGACCGGCCTGGCCAACCGCTCGTCGCTGGCCGAGACCCTCCAGGAGGCGCTGGACGGGGCCCAGCGCGAGGGGCGAGCGGTGGCCGTGATGCTGCTCGACCTGGACGACTTCAAGGCGATCAACGACACGCTGGGACACGAGCTCGGCGATCTGGTCATCCAGCGGGTGGCGCGCCGGCTCGGTCAGGCGATTGCGGCCGGTGAGAGCGATGCGCTGCTGGCGCGGATCGGCGGCGACGAGTTCGGAGTTCTCGTGCACGGATCCCGTGCCGAGGCGGAGCAGGTGGCCGGCCAACTGCTGGCCGCGATCGACCACCCGCTCGAGGCCGACTCGGTCGCGCTCCACCTGCGGGCGAGCATCGGGATCGCCTGCTATCCGGAGCACGGCCGCACGGCGCCCGAGTTGATGCGCCACGCCGACGTGGCGATGTACTGCGCCAAGGGCTCGGACCGGGCGTTCGCCACCTATGCCGAGGAGGACGACGAGTACAGCATCGACCGGCTTGCCCTGGCGGCGCAGCTGCGGCGCGGGATCGAGCGCGGCGAGCTGGTCGTCCACTACCAGCCCAAGGTGCCGCTCCAGGGCGGTGCGACGCTGGCCCTCGAGGCGCTGGTGCGCTGGAACCATCCGCAGCTCGGGTGCCTCGGACCCGACGCCTTCATTCCGCTAGCCGAGCAGACCGGCGTGATCAAGCCCCTCACCGAGAAGGTGCTCGAGGCCTCGCTCGAGCAGTGCCGGCGGTGGCGCCGGGCCGGACTCGACGTGACCGTGTCGGTCAACGTTTCCACTCGCAGCCTGCTCGATCACGACCTGCCGGTGATGATCGGGGCCGTGCTGGCCCGGCTCGACCTGCACGCGTCGGCGCTACAGATCGAGATCACCGAGACCCGGATCGTGGCCGACCTGCCGCGGGCGCGGGCGTCGCTCGAGGAGTTGCGGGCGATGGGCGTGATGATCGCCATCGACGACTTCGGGACCGGCTACTCGTCGCTGTCGCAGCTGCAGCAGCTGCCGGTGGACGAGATCAAGATCGACCGCTCGTTCGTGACCAGGATGGAGTCCGACCGCCAGGACGCCGTGCTCGTGCACTCGATCATCGACCTGGGCCGCAATCTGGGGCTGCGGGTGACCGCCGAGGGCGTGGAGACCGAGAACGTCAAGCAGGTCCTGGCCAAGCTGGGCTGCGACTACGCCCAGGGGTTTCACGTGGGCAGGCCGGTGATCGCCGACGAGTGCACCCGGTATTTGGGCCCGGCCACCTCGGCTCCCGAGGGCGCGCGCGTGATCGCGCTCGCGCGCTGAAGCTAGCCGGCGACCTGCTGGTACAGCGAGGGCAGGCTGGGATAGCCGCTGGAGGCCCAGCCGGAGTTCTGCAGTGCGGAGATCTGGGCCGAGGCGGGCTGGCCGGCTGTGTTGAGAATGGCCTGGATGCCGGAGCTCGCCGTGCCGTAGCCGGGGATGGTGTTCTGGCCCTTGAGCCAGCCGGCGGTGGCGTCGGCGGCGGTGGTCGGGTTGCTCCAGAGCGAGTCGCTCGAGCCGTAGGTGCCGCTGTCGGTGTAGCCGATGTTCAGCCAGTCGTTGTTGCCCTGGGCCTGGCGCGACTGGGCCGCGCCGCCCGACTCCTCGGCGAGCAGCCAGGCCGAGATGACCGAGGGGTCGAGTCCGGTCTGCGAGGCCAGTTCGGAGGCGAACTGCTGCTGATCTGAGGTCAGCATGCTCTGCGCGCCCGACGGCAGGGCCGCGCCGCCGCTGGTCGAGGTAGCCCCTGAGGCCCCCTGGGCCTGGGCCAGCGCGTCGGCGAAGCTGCCCGTGGTCGAGGAGGACCCGGTGGCAGCGCTCGTGCCGGCCGCGGTCTGGCTGGTGGCAGCCGCGACCGACGGGTCGAAGGCGGTCTGAAGAGAAGCGATCTGGGCCTGGATCTGGGAGACCCGGCTTACGGCATCGGTGAAGCTCATCTACACCCTGGTAGATCGGCTGCGGGCGAAGACGCTTTAGTCCGGCGTCCACAAGCGACCTTGCCGGACTCCAGGGCCCGTGGCGAGGCGCCGATGACCGGAGGGTATGCAGATCTCTCTTGCGCGTCGTGCGCTGATCCTGCCGGGCCTCATCGGCGCCCTCATCCTCGCTCCGACCCAGCCGGCCAAAGCAGCCGTGACCCTGGGCAACTGGGACTCGACCCAGCAGCGCCAGGTGGTCAAGGACGGGGCCTGAAGCCTCCCTCGTACTTCGGCACCGAGGTGGTGGCGCGCTATCTGGGCCTGCGCTACGACCACCCCGCCGGCACAGACCAGCTCGAGCTCTTCCCCACCGACCCGATCACGCGCGCCGAGGCGGCCTGGTCGCTGGCCCAGGTGGCCGGATTCGGCAGCTGGACGGTGCAGGGCGCGCAACAGACGCTGGGCGGCTTCGCGCTCCCGGCGATGAGCGCCAACCAGCGGCAGGCGCTGACGATCGCGGTGAGCCGGATCGGCTATCCGTACGTGTACGCCGGGGAGTCCGACACCGCAGAGCCGGCCAGCTGGATGTGGGGCCCGCAGGCCCACGGCGGCTTTGACTGCTCGGGCTTCGTGTGGCGCGTGTTCAAGCTCTCGGGCCTGCCCTGGGGCAAGAAGATCGGCGGGCGTACCGCGGCGCAGATGGCGCAGGAGATCCCGCGCAGCCAGCGGCTGCGCATAAACCAGCTCGAGCCGGGCGACATCCTGTTCTTCGGGACGGCCCATTTCAACAGCACCGCGACCGAGCAGAACGTGATCCACACCGGCATCTATCTGGGCGACAACTGGGTGATCCACTCCTCTGGACAGGGCGTGTATGTGCTGCCGCTGCAGGGCAGCTGGCTCGGCGACTCGTTCGCCTGGGGCCGGCGCGTCATCGGCTAGTTGACGACCACGGGGGGGAGTAGGCTGCGGTCGGCAGGCGGCGCAGCCGGGCTCTGTTCATCGGGTGGGAGAACTCGGCCGCGATGGCCGAGGAGACGAAGGACCCGCGCACCGCGGTGCCCAAGGCGATTTTCACGAGCGTCGCGCTGATCATGGTGCTGTACGTGTTCCTGTCCTACGCGACCGTGGTCGGGTTCGACAACAATCCCGACAAGCTGGCCGCGGCCGGCGTCCCGATGGTCGACGCCGCGCAGGGCGTGGCGAGCTTCCTGGCCTTGCTGGCCTACATCGCGGGCTTCACCTCGATCGTCTCGAGCCTGATCTCGGCCACCAACTCGCAGGCCCGGATCATCTTCAACTCGGGGCGCGAGGGGCTGCTCCCGAGCGTGACCGGGAAGGTCACCGCGCGAACCCAGACGCCGTGGGTGGCGTTCCTCGTCTTCCTCGGGCTCGCGCCCGGGATCGTGTACGTGTTCTGCCGGAGCAGCAACCCGGACGGGGTCGTGGTCTTCTTCGGCGAGGTCGCGACGCTGGGGACGATCCTGGTCGCGCTCACCTACCTGGTGCGCTCGGGATCGTGGTGGTGGCGCTGGTGTGGGGAGGCAGCGTCTACAGCCGCGATCCAGAGCTGGGCGAGCGCGTCGGTTCGATCGTGGCCGACGCGGAGTGACGATCGGAGGTCCGGCTGGCTAGGGCACCTTCGCCGTCGGGGTGCTCGCCGCGGTCGCGGCGCCATCGACGTTGGTCGCGGTGAGCACGACCCGGATCAGCGCGCCGTGGTCGCTGCTCGTCGGGGCGTAGGTCGCGCCCGTGGCGCCGGCGATGGTCGACCAGGTGCCGCTCACGTAGCGCTGCCACTGGTAGGTGTAGGTGTTGCCCGCTCCAGCCCACGAGCCGACGCTGACGCTCAGCACATGACCGAGCGCGACGGTGCCGAGGACTCTAGGGAGGCCCGTGTTGACCGGCGGGCTCGCCTTGACCGCCGCGGTCCCGGCGCTCGTGACCGTGGCTCGCCCGTAGGAGTTGGTGGCGGTTACCTGGACGCGAAGGACGGCGTTCTCGTCTCCCTTCACCGGGGTGTATGTGCTGGCGGTGGCGCCCGAGATGTTCGACCAGCTGCTGTAGCCGTTCGCGTACTTCTGCCACTGGTAGGCGTAGGACGAAGGCGCCCCGTACCAGCTGCCGGGGCTGACCGTCAGCGTCGTGCCGCGGACGGGAGTGCCGAGCGCGCTCGGGGCAGAGGCATCGACGGGCACGCCGGAGATCGGTCCCACCTGGGGCGAGTACGCCGTGGTGCTGCCGTACGCGTTGTTGGCGGTGAACCTCATCCGCAGGGACGCGCCGGCGTCCGCGGCCGTCGTCTTGTAGACCGAGCTGGTGGCGCCGGGGATGTTCGCCCACGCGCCGCCCTGGAGGCGCTGCCACTGATACGCCGACGACGTCCCCGCCGGGTTCCAGCTGCCCGTAGTCGAGGTGAGGTTCTGGCCGACACTGAGCCCGCCGGAGACGGCGGGCAACACGGAGTCGGCAGGAGCGCCTGAGAGGACCAGCCCGGTCTGAATCGAGGTGATCGCGCCCGGGCCGCTGGCGTTGCTCGCCGTGATCAGCACGCGCAGGTACTGCCCGAGGTCGGCGGTTCCCGGCGTGTAGCCGGCGGTGCTGGCGCCGGTTATGCTCGCCCAGTTGGCGGCGACGCCGGCTCGCTGCCACTGGTAGGCGTACGCGGTCGCCGCGGGGCTCCAGGCTCCCGCCGGGGCGGTCAGCTTCACGCCCTCACGGGCGGTGTAGGGGAGCGACGGCCTGGCTGTGCTCACCGGCTGGCCGGTGTGCAGGGGCGAGACCGATACCGCATCGAAGACGTCGCTGTTGACGAACGACCAGGACAGGGTGGCCCACCCCGCGTTCCCCCAGCCGGCGCCCCAGGAGTTCTCGATCACGAGCCCCTGCGAGTTGTAGCCCAGCGCGGTGACCGCGTGGTTGCCGGCGAAGTTGCCCAAGACGCCCGCGTAGTAGCCCTGGTTGGCGCTGCCGACCGAGAAGAAGTTGTTGTACACGGGGATACCGATGACGACCGGCAGGCCCGCGGCGAGGGCGGTCTCGATCGACTGCTGGGTGACCGTCGAGGAGCTGCTCATCTGGACCGGCAGGTCCGAGAAGCCGGTGAGCCTCCAGTTGACCGCGTCGGTTTTCTCACCCGCGGCGGGCATGTCCTTGTAGTCGTAGTTGCCCTGGTAGTAGTCGGTCTGGTTGTCGACGCCCTTCTCGTCGATCGAGAGGTTGCCCTCGATCGTGGAGCCGACATCGTGGCCGCCGGTCACCTGCGAGTAGGTGTACATCGGCGCTAGGCCGCCGCCCGGGATGCCCTGCTTGTTCTCCCAGTAGCCGAGCGCGGTGTAGTCGGCCGCCCAGGCGGCGCACGAGCCCACGCTGCCCTGATTTCCAACCGGCATGGCATGGGAGGTCAGGTCGACGCTGGCCGGGAGAGATGCCGCCTCCGCGTGCACGGCGCTCTTCTCCGCGGCACTGATGCGAGGGGGCGTCGTCCTGATCAGGCCTAGGCCGTGGCGGGTACTCGTCAGCGACGTCAGCTTCCTGGCCAGCGTGCCTCGCTTGGGCACCACGGAGGCCGTCGCAGCGCCCGTCAGGAGCAGGGTCGAGGCACTGGCTGCCACGGCCCAGATCGCCCAACGGAAACGGAACCTCCCACGACCGCGGGAACCCCCGCGCACGCTGCGATCACGGCCTTCCATGGCGCACCATCCTTGGATTCAGACGAATTCCTGAGCCGCTTCCGTGCGGCCCACGCTCAAGAACGGCTTAAACCTGCCGAATCCTGAGCACTCGGCCTCGTGGGCCGACGGATGGTCGAATCAGCAGCCGCTGGATGGCGCGGCTGTAAGAAGGCGCCGGCGCTCGAGCTCGGCGACCAAGGTCGCGGCGGCCTGCTCGGGCAGAAGGTCGGGCGTCGAGATCCGGAGCTCCGGATTCTCCGGCGGCTCGTAGGGCGAATCGATGCCCGTGAAGTTCGGCAACTGGCCGCCGCGGGCTTTCATGTAGAGGCCCTTGGGGTCGCGCGCTTCGGCGACGGCCAGCGGAGTGTCGACGAACACCTCGATGAACTCGCCGTCGGCGAACAGGCTCCGGGCCAGTTCGCGCTCGCTGCGGAATGGCGAGATGAAGGAGACCAGCACGATCAGGCCGGCGTCGACCATCAGCCGGGACACCTCGGCGACGCGCCGGATGTTCTCGACGCGATCGGTGTCGCTGAAGCCGAGGTCGCGGTTGAGGCCGTGGCGAACGTTGTCGCCGTCGAGGAGGTAGGTGTGGTTTCCGCGACGGTGCAGTTCGGTCTCGACGAGGTTGGCGATCGTCGACTTGCCGGCTCCCGACAGTCCGGTGAGCCATAGCACACACGGCGTCTGCCCCAGGGTGGCCGAGCGCGCACGCTTGTCGACGGTCAGCGCCTGCAGCGAGATGTTCTGAGACCGGCGCAGCGCCCCGCGGATCATCCCCACGCCGATGGTCGCGCCGCTGAGGCGGTCGATAACGATGAAGCCACCGGTGTCGCGGTTCTGTCGGTACGGATCGAACGCGATCTGATGGCCCAGGGTGACCTCGCACCGACCGATCTCATTGAGCGCCAATCGCGCTTTGTTGGGAGGGGCCGCGATCGTGGCGGGCACCAGCTTGGTGCCGACCCGCACCATGTAGGTCCGACCCGGCAGCATCGGCTCCTCGTCGGTCCAGAAGATGGTCGCCTCCACCTGGTCGGCCACCTCCGGCGGCGCGTCGGCGGAGGCGATCAGGTCCCCCCGCGAGGTGTCGATCTCGTCTGCGAAGGTGAGCGTGACGGCGTCCTCGGCGACGGCCAGTGGCTGGTCGCCGTCGTAGGTGACGATCCTGGTCACCGTGGTCTCGAGGCCAGAGGGCGCGACGACGATTCGCTGACCGGGGCGGACGGCGCCCGAGACGACGGTGCCGGCGTAGCCTCGGAAGTCCGATCCGTGCCGGTTCACCCACTGCACCGGCATGCGCAGCGGCGCGGACTGCATCCGCTCGTGATCGGGCTTCACCCGCTCCAGGTGCTCGAGCAGAGCCGGGCCGGCGTACCAGGGAGTCCGCTCGCTCCGGTACACGACGTTATCGCCGTGCACCCCGCACACGGGGATGCAGGTGACCTCGTCGAGGCCGACCTGTGTAGCGAAATCGCGGTACTCGTGCTCGATCTCTGCGAAACGCTCCGCCGAGTACGCGACGAGGTCCATCTTGTTGACCGCCAGCACGGCGTGGCGGACCCCGAGGAGGGCGACCAGGTGAGTGTGACGGCGAGTCTGCGTGACGATCCCGCTGCGGGCGTCGAGCAAGATGACCGCGCAATCGGCGGTCGACGCGCCGGTCACCATGTTGCGCGTGTATTGCTCGTGGCCGGGCGCGTCGGCGACGATGAACTTGCGCCGGCTGGTCGAGAAGTAGCGATACGCGACGTCGATCGTGATGCCCTGTTCGCGCTCGGCGGAGAGACCGTCCATGATCAGCGCGTAGTCGAGTTCGTCGCCGCGCGTGCCGAACTTGCGCGAGTCCGCCTCGAGCGCAGCCAGCTGGTCGCTGTAGAGCTGCTGGGACTCGAAGAGCAGACGGCCGATCAGCGTGCTCTTGCCGTCGTCGACCGATCCGCACAGCAGGAACCGGAGCAGTTCCCGGGGATCGTCGCGGTCGGACGCGTCGCATGGGCCGTCCGGCATTCCGCGGCTCGCGGGGGGTTCAAGGAGCAGCGACTCCATCCTTAGAAGTAGCCCTCCTGCTTCTTGGCCTCCATCGACGCGCTGCCGTCGTGGTCGATCAGGCGGCCCTGGCGCTCGGATGTCTCGGCGTCGCGCAGTTCGGACACGATCGCCGCCACGGTGTCGGCGTCGCTCTCGATCGCTCCGGTGAGCGGATAGCAGCCGAGCGTCCGGAAGCGAACCTTCCTGCGCACCGGGCGCTCACCGGGCTCGAGCGGCATTCGTTCGTCGTCGACCATGATCAGCGTCCCGTCGCGCTCGACCACCGGGCGCTCGGCGGCGAAATAGAGCGGCACGACCGGGATCTTCCTGAGCTCGATGTACTGCCACACGTCGAGCTCGGTCCAGTTCGAGAGCGGAAACACGCGCAGCGAATCTCCGGGGCGCGTGCGCGCGTTGTAGAGCCGCCACAGCTCAGGCCGCTGGCGCTTGGGGTCCCAGGCGTGCTGGGCGTTCCGAAGCGAGAACACCCGCTCCTTGGCGCGCGACTTCTCCTCGTCGCGCCTCGCGCCGCCGAGCCCGAGGTCGAATTCGTACTGATCGAGGGCCTGCTTGAGCGCCTCGGTCTTCATCACGTTCGTGTGCACCTCGGGTCCATGCGCGAACGGGTTGATGCCCATCGCGACGCCTTCGGGATTGACGTGGACGAGCAGGTCGAGCCCTAGGTCTTCCGCCAGACGGTCCCGGTGGGCGTACATCTCGCGGAATTTCCACGTCGTGTCGATGTGAAGGAGCGGGAACGGCGGCTTCGCCGGGTAGAACGCGCGCATCGCCAGGTGGACCAGGACGGCGCTGTCCTTCCCGATCGAATAAAGCATGACCGGCCGCTCGGCCTGCGCAACCGCCTCGCGGATGATGTGGATGCTCTCGGCTTCGACGCGGCGGAGATGCGGCGGCAGCATCACGGAAGTGGCGCGCCGTCGAGGCGGCAGATCGCCAGCGGCACTTCGTGAACCTTCGGATGGTTGATCGCGTGTCCCCAGTAGCCGTCCTCGCCGAACGCCTCGCCGTGATCGCCGCAGACGATCGCGATGGTGTCGCCGGGAAGCGCCTCGAACAGCCGCGCGAGCTTGCCGTCGACGAACTCGAGCGCCTCGACCTGGTGCCAGTAGGGCTCGGAGTCGCGCCCGGTCTTGCCGTCCTCGCGCGGGGGCCATTCCATCAGCCGAGCCTGCACCGGGAACGGGCAGAGGTTCTCCTTGCCCGTGTAATAGAAAGGATCGTGGGTCTCGCCGAGGTTGATGAACCCGAAGAACGGCGAATCGACGTCGAGTTCCTCAAGCAGGAAGTCGACCTGGGCGTCCGCGTCCGTGTCGGTGAAGGTGAACTTCTCGAACCAGCGTGTCAGGGCGTCCTGCTGGAACCAGTTCATGGCGCCGGCCCCGACGGTCTGGTAGCCGCTCTCGCGCAGCCCGCCGACGAGGTTCGTGTCCGAGTGCACGGCCTTCAGCGCACGGTCGGTCACACGGTGGCCCTCGCCGGCCTTGGTCAGCGCGAACAGCTGACGGACGAACCGGTTGTAGTACGCGCGCGGCTCGGGCACGTGGGGCAGGATTCCGGCGAAGAACGCGTGGTGGGCGGCATAGGTGAAGTTGGCGGGCGTCTGAGCGGGCAGGAACTCACGCATGTAGCGGTCGAGGACCGGCGTCTTCGCGTCGCGCATGACGTCGTAGCGGCAGCTGTCGAGCGTGAGCAGCAGGAAGCTCGGGGAGCTCGGGAGCGGCGCGGGGCTGGCCACCGCGGCCGGACGAGCCGGGACCTGCGTCTTGGCCTGACCGGAAAGGAGGCTGCCCACCAGGGCGCGAAGCCGGTCGGGCTGCTGGTCATCCATCTGGACCAGCGACATGAACGGCTCCTTCGCGCTACGGCGCGAGTAGAGGACGTCGGCCGAGTCGGTGAGCTGGCGGTGCGTCTCGGCGTCGTTCGGCACGGCGATCAGCGCGACGCTCGGGCCACCGTCCCCGAAACCGGCTGCCGCAGCGCGCTCGTGCACGATCGCGGCCAGCTCGGGTGTCTCGGACGGGCAGTAGATGACCAGCGCCACCGGATCCGCGGAGGAGAACGTCTTGCGATAGCCGTGCAGCAGCCCATCGTTCTCGAGGATCTCGTCGCCGAAGGCGAGCAGCTTGATCTCGCGAGCCTGAGGGAACTCGGGGGTCACATCCGCGTAATCGGCGTCAGGGGAAGCGACTTGAGGGGAAGCGACCCCAGCCTTGCGCGCGCGGCAGCGCATGTCCCGCCCGATTGCCGCGGCCGGCCGCGCCGTCTGCGTGACCGGGTGAAACTCGACGTCGTCGAACCCGGCGGCTCTGAGTGCCTCGCTGAGCGTGGTCTTCGTCCAGCCCCACTTGTGCACCTGGGTGTGGCCCCATTCGGCGATGTCAGGCGCCCAGCCGTAGATCCCCACCATCGCAAGGTCATGGCCGTGCGCATCGAAGTGCTGGCCGAGCAGGCGAACGCACTGCTCGAAGTCGGGCATCTCGAGGTAGAGCTCGCCTCCCGGCCGGAGCACCCGATGCCACTCGGCGAGCGCGACTCGCGCCTCGTCGAAGGTGAGGTGCTCGAACAGGTGACAGGCCTCGATCATTGCGGCCGTCCCGTCCTCGACCCAGTCGAGCCGGTCTACGGATGAGACGACATCGGGACCGCAAGCCGGGTCGATATCGACGTTGACCCATCCCGGGCGGTACTCGGTGCCCGAGCCGAGGTGCAGCTTGACCGCAGCCTCGGGAGCGGGCGGCTCGGGGTTCGCCGGCGCCCACAGCTTGCGGTGCTCCGCGTAGGTGTTGACCTCGATGCCGTGGCCGGCTGCCGCCTGCCAGAACACGTCTGACCAGTCGGGGCCGTACTGGTCGAGGAAGTAGTGGTGGGCGAACGACTTGGCGCGCTCGACGTACTCGTCACGCTTGATCGTGGCGGTGCCGGCAGCTCCGTAGGTCGTGCCGCCGAGATGCTCGTAGGTCACCCCGTCGGCGTAGCCGAGAGCCCAGCCGCGCGAATAGAGCTTGAACGAGAGCTCGTGGATCGCGCCCCAGCAGTAACGGAAGTCGGGATTCAGGAAGCCCACTTCGTCGATCGCCTCGGCGCGGGTCATCAGCGCGAGGTAGTCAGCCGTGGTCACCGGTCGCCAGCCATTGCCGGAACCGGCGGCCGACCCGGGGTAGACGCCAGTGGCGTCAGTGGGGGAGATGATCGCGAGCCGGGGGTTCTCCTCGAGCAGGCGCACGAGCTCGCCGACATGGTCGATCCCCGGGTCGAACACGAGGTCGTTCATCAGCATGAAGAACGCGTCGTAGTCGCCCCGGCCGCGGGCGAAGCTCAGCCCGATGTCGTGGCCGTAGCACTTGCCGCGGAAGTCCGGATCCGCGTACCACACAGAGGTGTGAGTCGTGAGCTTGTCGGCCTCGGTGCCGCACTCGACGACGTAGATGTCGTTGCGGACGCCGTCGTGGCGCCGCAGCTGCTCGATCGTGGACTCCACGAGATCGGGCCGGTTACGCGAGACGAGCACCGTCGCCACGTTCATGCGTACATGTCCTCCCTGTGGATGAGCTTTACGCCGACGCCTTCGGCGGACAGCCGTCGCGCCAGTTCCTCGGCGACGATGCGCGAGCGATGCCGACCGGCGTTGCAGCCGATTGCCACGCGAACGCCGTCGTCGCAGCGCAGCACGGTGCGGATCAGCGGCAGCAGGTCCCGCAGGAAGTCCTGACACGCTGGTTGACCGAGGACGAAAGCGCGCATCTCGTCGTCCGGCTCGGCGAACAGATCCCACTGCGCCTCGCGCGCGGGATTCTTGAGGAACGTCACGTCGAAGAAGTAGTTGGCGTTCGGCGTCCCGTACTTGAAGCCGAAGGTGGTGAGGACCAGGTCGGGACGCGTCCGCGGCTCGGGCCTCTGCGCGCCGTGCGACGCTCGGCGTCGGGCAGCACGCATCGAGGCGTCGTCCTTCAATCGAGGGGACATTGGCCCCGTATTCGGTCGTCTTCGCGCTTGCTTTAGTCCCTCAAGCGAGCGGCACCCCGACCGATCACCTGGTCATGCTCCCCTCGAGTCATCGCGGCCGCCCGCGGCCGCGAGCGACGTTAGCGGTCATCGCCGGCGACGATCCCCGGGCGCTAGCGCTCCAGCTCTCTGCACTCGAGCGCGCGCGGATCGGCTCGGACGCCGAGGTGGCCATCATCGCCTCGGGGCCTGGAGCGGAAATGGAACGAGAGATGCAACGCGCGAGCGGTGCCAGAATCGTTCGTTGTGGGGCAGAGGTCGGCCGGCGGCAAGCGTGGCAGCTCGCCGCCGAGGCGAGCCGAGCGGATTACGTCGTGACGCTGTCTCCGCTGGCTCTGCCGCAGACCGGCTTCGTTGAGCCGCTGATCGCTCGCCTCAGGTCCGGCGCCGCCTTGGCCGGACCGGTAGTCGCGGGTTCGCATGGAATGCTGGTTGGGGACGACGGCAGCCTGTGGCCGCGCGAGGAACATCAACTCGATCCTCCCGCAGCCCTGGCGCTCGACTGCATCGCCGCGCGCCGCGACCTCCTCATCGACGGTGGCCTTCCGGACCTGCCGGCCGGAGAGGGACACGCCGAGGTGCGGCTGGCCAAGTGGGCAGCCGAACGTGGCGGCATCGGCATCGCTCCGGGAGCGCGGGTTGAGCGCCACTCGGCGGCCGACGCGACGGCGGTGATCTGCACCCACAACCGTGCGGATGAGCTCGCGGCGTGTGTGGCCGCGCTCGAGGCCGCCGGCTTCGCCGAGATCCTGATCGTAGACAACGGTTCAACCGACGACACGGCCGTGGTGGCAGCAGAGCTGGTCCGCTCCTCAGCGGTCGTCAGAACCGTGTTCGAGTCAGAGCCGGGCCTCAGTAATGCCCGGAACACCGCGGCAGCCGCAGCCAGGCACGAACTGCTCCTGTTTCTCGACGACGACGCCCGGCCCGCACCGGGATGGCGGGAGCATCTGACCTGGGCACTCGCCGACCCAAGCGTGGTTCACGCCGGCGGACCGGTGTGTGCACTATGGCCGCCCTCGCGGAAACCTGGTTGGCCTGGGGATGAGCTGGTATGGCTGCTGAGCGTGCTGGACCTCGGCGATGCCAACCGTGACCTGACTCCACCGGACTTCCTATTTGGAGCCAACTGGGCCATCAAACGCAGCGCCCTGATGGCCGCCGGAGGGTTCGACCCGGCCTTCGGCTGGAACCACGCGCAGGCGAAGACGATGATCCCGGGCGAAGAGGTCATGGTCGCCGAGCGCCTTCACGAAGCCCGACTCGGCCGCACGCGCTACATCGCCGCAGCAGCCACCGGTCACCGGATCGCGCCCCACCGGCTCGACCCGGCATGGATCACCGCTCGATCGCTGTCCCTGGGGGTCGAGCTGGTCTGCAAGCCCGTGCTCAGGGGCGAAGCCAGCCGCGAGCGGATGGTTGGCTGGGCGGAGCAAGCCGGTCAGCTCCTGTTCCCCAACCTGGCTCAAGCCGGGGTACCTCTCACCGGCGACTACGACGTCGATCGCCTGCTCGCAGCGATCACAAGCGCACCTCTGCCGCTGCGGCAGCAGGCCGCGGCTGCGACGTGGCTGGGCGAGCTGGCCGCCGCGGTCACCTTCGCGGGTGAGGAGGAGGTGCTCGCAGGCAACCTTCGCCTGACCGTGACCGGCGTCGTACCGGCGTTCGTGCAGGCGTTGGAGACGTCCCGGTCGGACCGCCTGACTGTCGTCGCCGGCTGACGGATCGGCGCCTCAAGCGTCGGGGCCCGGTGCCGATCATCTTGCGTGATGTCCCTCGACACGACGCTCGCCCGTAGTGCGCCGCGCCGCAACGGCGACGCTGGTCACGCGCCCGTGGACTACATCGTCGTACAGGCCGGCGGCATGGGGACGCGCCTGGAGCACCTGACCACGAACAAGCCCAAGGCGCTCGTTCCGGTCGAGAACCTGCCGATGATCTTCCACCTCTTCCGCAGGTTCCCGGACAAGCGGTTCGTCGTCATCGCGGACTATCACCGGGAAGTGATGCGCGAGTACCTCGCTGCGTTCGCCGACGTCGATTATCAAGTCGTCGACGCTGCCGGGTCGGGGACGTGCAGCGGTGTCGCTCAGGCGTTGGCCCTGGTGCCTGAAGACGAGCCATTCATGCTCGTTTGGTCGGATCTGATCTTGCCGGCATCCTTCGAGCTGCCGGCCGGGGACCGTGATTGGGTGGGGATCTCTCAGACGTTTGAGTGTCGGTGGAGCCATGCGGACGGCCACTTTGTCGAAGAACGCTCACGTGAGCGTGGCGTGGCGGGGCTGTTCGTGTTCCAGGACAAGTCGACCCTGTCGGACATCCCCGCGAGCGGAGAGCTGGTCCGGTGGCTCGCGCAGCAGGGACTCACCTTCGACGAGCTGGGGCTCGCCGGCACCCGTGAGTTCGGTCTCTTGCCGGAATACGAATTGCTCGCGCTCGAGAAGACGCGCCCGTTCAACCGCGCCAGCGTGGTTGGCGAGACCTTCATCAAGGAACCGCTCGACGAGCAGGGGCGGTCACTCGCGCGCCGTGAAGCGGGCTGGTACAGGCACGCGGTCAAGCTCGGCGTGAACAGCATCCCCGAGCTGTACGAGTTCGAGCCGCTGACGATCGAGAAGATCGACGGCGGGAACATCTACGAGTACCCCCACCTGCCGTTGGACAGCAAGCGCGGGATCCTCGCGGACGTGACCGCGGCGCTTCGCGACCTCCACTCGCTGGAGTCCGCGCCTGCCGACCCGTTCAGCACCCGGGAGGCGTACTACGGGAAGACCGTTGAGCGTCTCAAGGCGGTACGCGACCTGATCCCGTTCACGGACCGCAAGACGATCACGGTGAACGGGCGGGAGTGCCGCAACGTGTACCTCTACAAGCGTGATTTGGAGCGCGCGCTCGACGCTGTGAGCGTCGAGCGGTTCGCGTTCATCCACGGGGACTGCACGTTCTCGAACCTGATGCTGCGCGGTGGGACAGAACCTGTGTTCATCGACCCGCGCGGCTACTTCGGGCACACGGCGCTGCACGGGGATCCGAACTATGACTGGGCGAAGCTCTACTACTCGGTCGTCGGAAACTACGACCAGTTCAACCTCAAGAACTTCCGGTTGAGCCTCACCCCGGAGGCCGCCCGTCTGACGGTCGACTCGAACGGATGGGAGAGCCTCGAGGGGGACCTATTCGCGCTGAGCGGGGCCGATCCCCGGACGATCAAGCTCCTGCACGCTGTGATCTGGCTGTCGCTCACGACGTACGCGTGGCATGACTACGACTCGATCTGCGGGGCGTTCTACAACGGCATCTATTACCTGGAGGAGGCACTGTGAGCCACGATTTTGAGGAGACGCTCCGCATCGTGAACAGCGCCGTGCGCTCCCTGGACCCACGCGAGTTCGACGCCCTCGAGGAGGACGCGGTCGCCACCCTCAGCCGCGGCAACAAGCTCGTCTTCTCCGGCCTGGGCAAGAACGTGCCGATCTGCGAGAAGGTCGTGGGCACGCTCAACTCGGTGGGGCTGGCGTCGGCGTTCATGCACACGAACTCGGCGGTCCACGGCGATCTCGGTGTCGTGCGCGACGGGGATCTCGTCGTGATCATGACCAAGAGCGGTGAAACAGCCGAGTCGGTCCATCTTTCGCGCCTGCTGAAGAAGCGTGATTGCACGCAATGGCTTCTCACGTTCAATCGCGACAGCGTCCTGCACCGGGAGATTCCCAAGCGCGTCGTGCTCGATCTGGAGCACGAAGGAGACGGCTGGAACATCTTGCCGAACAACTCCACGTTGTTGAACCTCATCGTGCTGCAGGGACTGGCCATGTCCCTCGTCGAACACTTTGGGGTGCCGGTGGACGTGCTGCACGCCAACCATCCGGGTGGCGCGATCGGCGCGAAACTCGATGCCGCGGAGCTGGATGCGGAGCTGGACGCACGGGAGCTTGATGTCCTGGCGGGCGAGCTGCGGTCGACGCTGGGAGTCGAGTCTCGGCGATGAAGGAACTCATTCTCTCCCCGCTTGGACATACGTGGTTCCTCGATCTCGACGGCACGCTCGTCAAGCACAACGGGCACCTGATCGATGGGCAGGACACTCTGCTGCCGGGCGCCGACGCTCTCCTTGCGCAGATCCCTTCGGATGACCTGGTGGTGATCGTGACCAGCCGGGCAGAGGCCCACCGCGAGGCGACAGAGCGGTTCCTCGCCGAGCGCCGGATCCGGTACGACCACATCATCTTTGACGCGCCCTTCGGGGAGCGGATCGTCGTCAACGACGCCAAGCCCTCCGGACTCATGACCGCCGTAGCCCTCAACGGAACCCGCGATAGCGCGCCCAGCCTGCGGGTTCGCGTGGACGCAAGCCTATGATCGTAGGACGGCTCATCGCGGCCTGGCGTGGACGTGCCGTCTGGATGCGCCTGTGCAAACGCTATGACATCGACAACGGTGCGTACGTGGTCGCGTTCGTTGAGGACGATCAGGCGCTGAACCAGGTCGCGCTTGCGCACGTCCGGGATCTGATCGCTGACCGGCGGGCGCGCGGCGTCGTCGTCGTCACGGACCAGGAGTGGGTGGCTGAAGAGGCCGGCAACGTAACCGATGGGGTCCTGGCCGTCGAGTTCCTCGCGGAGCGCGAGATCGAGTTCCTGATCAGCTTCTACGAGCTGTATGTGTTCACGCCGAGACTCTTCTTCGTGTCGCTCACGCGGCCATCGGAAAACCGCCTATGGAAGATGGTCGGCGTGAACGGTCTCACGCTCGCTGATCTGGTGTGCCTGTCGATGTACCGCATCCGCGGCTGGTCCGGCGAGGGGCTGACCCGTGCCTAGCGAAAAGAAGTCAGCGCTGCAAAAGCAGGCCGGCCGTGTCGCCCGTCGCCGCGCCCTGCGTGGCAAGAAGGCGGTGCTGTTCGGCGCGTCCCTCGTGGCCGCTCAAGTGAAGGACGAGCTAGAGGAGAACGGCGTTACCGTGCACGCCGTCATCGACAACGACCCGGACAAGGTCGGGCGGAGATACCAGGGTCTGTTCGTGCAGAGGCCGGAGGATGTTCTCGCCCCGTACAGCGACGAGTACGTCGTGATCCTGGTGGCGTTTTCCCCGGCGAGGGAGATGCTCCATCAGCTGGAGACGCTCGGCTACCTGAAGGGACGGCAGGCGTTCGTCATCACCCCGGTGCGCCTGGATGAGTCGCTCCGGTCTTTCGGGTGGTTCGTGCTGCGGGCCCTACGCGGTTACATGACCTACAGGAAGCTGACCCGCGGTCGCCGTGAGTCGACCCTCCTCATCATGCCCTACCCCGGTACCGGGGACATCTACCTGGTCGAGCTGTTCCTGCAGAGCTTCGTGGAGCAGCAGGGCATACGTGACTACACCCTCGCCGTCGGGAGCAACCGGTGCGCCCAAGTCGCACGGATGATGGGAGAGGCGCGCCTCGTCGTTGCCGATGAGAAGGCGCTCCATGCGGTGATCGCCTACAGCAGGTTCGTGCGTGCGACCGGCAAGTCGGTGGTCGTGCTCAACGAGGGATGGGCGCCCGAGCCGACAGAGTGGCTGCGCGGTTACAGGGGGCTCAACTTCGAGGAGATGTTCCGCCACATCGTTTTCGAGTTCGAAGACGAGGTCGAGCCGCAGGTGCCCGCGTCGTCCGCGACGAACCCAGCCGTGCTCGACCTCTTCGACGAGCAAGGGTTGGAAGCTGGCCGCACGGTGGTGCTGGCGCCATACGCGAACACGCTATTCGATGTTCCGGATCCCGCCTTCTGGACGCGAGTGGCTGAGCGGTGCATCGAGCGCGGTCTGACGGTGTGCACCAACTGCGGTCCCAAGGAGGAGCCGATCCCGGGAACCAAGGCCGCCCGCTTTCCGTTCGCCCTCGCCGCGGATTTCTTGGAGACGGCGGGCTATTTCGTCGGCGTGCGCAGCGGGTTTTGCGACATCGTCAGTGGGACCGCGATCAGGAAGGTCGTTCTGTACGACGAGGATGGTCGTTTCTACAAGGGCTCGGCGTACGAGTACTTCAGCCTGAACGCGATGGGACTGGGACGGAATGTGTGTGAGCTCGAGTTCCGCGACGGCGATGGAGACGACTTCGTCGACGAGGTGATCGAGGGCCTCCTCCTCAACGAGGTGACCGAGGGCGTGACGTGAACGCGGTGAAAGCCCTCATCTTCGCCGGAGGCACCGGCCAGCGGATGAGCACGCGGGCGACCCCCAAGCAGTTCCTGGAACTGCACGGCAAGCCCGTGATCATCTACACGATCGAGCACTTCGAACGCCATCCGGAGGTCGACGAGATCGTGGTGGTGTGCCTCGAGTCGTGGATTCCCGAGCTGAAGCGCCTGCTGCGGCGCTATGACATCCATAAGGTGACGACGATCGTCCCCGGCGGCTTGACCGGTGACGCGTCGATCTACAACGGGCTGCTCGCGATGCGAGACGCCAGCGGGGACGAGGACATCGTCCTGATCCACGACGGCGTGCGCCCGCTGATCGATGAGGAGCTGGTGACCGAGAACATCGCCGCCGCCCGCGAGCACGGGGCAGCCATCACGGTCGAGCGCGTGGTGGAGAGCGTCGTGCGGGTGGACGGCACCGGCGCCATCGTGGACCTTCCGCCCAGGGATGAGATGCACGTCGCCAAAGCACCGCAGAGCTTCCGGTACGGGCTGATCTTCGAGCTGTACGCATGGGCGCAGGCCGAGAAGGTCGGGACGATCGACTCTGCCCATCTCTGCCATCTGCGCGGGATCCGCCCGCGCGCGGTCGCCAGTACGCCGAACAACATGAAGATCACGAAGCCCACGGACTACTACGTGTTCCGTGCGCTGTACGAGGTCATGGAGAATCAGCAGATCCTGGCAGCGTGAACTAGCGTTCGTGTTGTGGCCGTTGCTGATGTGCTCAGAGACGATGTTGAGACGGCGCTGAACGATCCGGCGATCCTGTGGGACCGGTTCCGCGGCGCCACCGTCCTCGTGACGGGCGCAACGGGGACGATCGGGAACGCGATCGCTCGCGTGCTCTGCGCGGCCAACGCTGCCAAGGACCTGGATCTCACTGTGGTGGGGCAGGGGCGCGACGTCGTCAAGGGGCGAAGGCTCGAAGCCGAGCTCGACGTGCGGTTCCTCGCGGCGGACGTCCGTGAGCTCTCACCGGGCACGAGCGGGTTGGACAGGCTCGACTTCGTCGTGCATGCCGCCGCGATGACCGCGTCGGCGCAGATGGTCGCCCGGCCCGGCGAGGTCTTCGCGACCGCGGTTGACGGCACCCGCAACGTTCTCGACCTGGCTGTGGCACTCGGGGCCGGCAGCGTCGTCTATGTGTCGTCGATGGAGGTGTACGGCCAGGGCCTGTCCGGCGTGGTCGCCGAGAGCGACCTCGGGATCGTCGACCCCGGCGACCCTCGCAGCAGCTATCCGGAGGGAAAGCGGCGAGCCGAGGCGTTGAGCGCCGCCTACGCCACGAAATATGGCCTCCACGCGACCAACGCCCGCCTCGGTCTCACCTTCGGTGCCGGGGTTCCGAACGATCCCGCGAACACGCGGGTCCCGTTGCAGTTCGCGCGTTCGGTGCTGGCCGGTCGTGACATCGAGCTTCACACCGACGGGGCCGCCCTGACGAACGTTTGCTACATCGCGGATGCTGTCCGGGCGCTTTTGCTGCTCGCCACCAGAGGTGCGGCCGGGGAGGCGTACAACGTCGCGAACTCGCGGGCGAGCATGACCATTCGGCAGATGGCGGAGGTGGTCGCCCGTGAGGTCGCCGGCGGGACGATCCGCGTCGTCGTCTCCAAGCCCGAGGACTTCGAAAGCCGGGGGTATGCGCCGCCGTCCTCATACCGTCTGGCGACAGACAAGATCCGCGCGCTCGGCTGGGAGCCGCGCTACGGGATGGCCGAGATGTATCGGCGGATGATCGCCTCCTGGCGGTCATGACACCTGGAGAACGACCGACTCCCAACCCGGAAGCGCGAAGAAGTCAGCGACCTTGTAGGGGGTGGTGCTGTAGTACGCGTCGGGGAAGACGTGGATCTTCCTGGCGCGAGCGGTATGGATGACGTCGCAGAGCCCGCTGCGCAGGCCGATGAACGTGCCCGCGTGCTCGACGGCATCGAGCATCTCCGGTATCGGAACCTCCAGCGCAAGCGTCCCGGGCACCGGAGCCTCCTCACCATGCACGACCGTTGCGACGACGTGCCCCTCCAACGCATGGCGTTCGGCGGTGTGCTCCCAGAACGACCACGGAACGGACACGACACTCTTGGCGTACGGGGCCAGCAGCGCAGTCCGGCCCCGGGGAATCTGGCCTGACCACGGCCGGTCGCCCTGTCCCGGCACATCACGGTTTGGGGCCTGTGGTGCGGCCTCGGGAGACAGCCCGTAGACCACGTCCCGGTAGATGTCGATAAACGCCACGAACCTGTCGTCGAGAACCCGGACGGGGGCACCGTCACCGTAGGGCCTGTCGTGGTGGGCGATCGTCGCGCCCAACGGCTCCGCAGCCACGACGGCAGCCACGAGGTCGTCCATCTCGGCTTGCGTGAGGCCGTGCACGTCCTCGTGCCCGAATAGCCGAGCGAGGAGCCGGCAGCCCTCGCCGACGACGACCACGACCGCGGGCGGCAGGCGACGGGCGGCGGCAAAGGCCGGGAGATATGCGAGTGCCCAGTACACGTCGCCCAGCGCGCCGAACGGGCACAGGACGAGATGTCGGCCCGGGTGATGGTGAGCGGTGCGGAGCTGGTCGAGCAGCCGCGCGCCGCGTTCACTGTCCCTCTCGGTTCCGATCGAAAGGGTGCCGACGCGGATGATCTCCCCCGCGTATCCCAGATCCAGCAGCTGCTGGCGCATCTCGCTGTGGAACCGCGACGCGATCAGAACAACCGACGGCAGGCTGACGTCGGTCACCGCGCTCGGCGGGATAACGGGTACCCCGTGCAGCGAGCCGCCCTGCTTTGCGTGGTTGTTGTCGAGGATCCCAGTGAGCGTTATGTCGTATCGGCCCAGCCGTCTGCGGATCTGCTCGGTGGCCGCGGTGTGGCCGAACGCGTAGACCTGGGCGTCCCGGAGCCGGCCGGAGCGCTGCAGTTCGTCGATCGCGCTTTCAACGTCGGCTGTCATGGCCGGCGGTCACGCATCGGTCAGGCAGCTCATCACGTAATCGTGGATGTGCTGGCCCGCGGTGCCGTCGGCGTGCGCGGCGAGTGACGCGAAGTACTCATGCTGCCCGGGTACCCGGCCGTCAGGTTGGCTCAGCATCCGGCGCAGGTACTCGATCGCGCCCTCATAGACGAACCACTCAGACCGAGCGTACGCCCTCAAGGCAGCGTCCGGGCCGGTGTCCGGAGGTCCCTCGGGCCGGGGCACGTTCGTTTCCACGTTGGCCTCCTGAATGACGAGCGGCTTGCCGGTGAAGCCAAACAGCTCGACGATCGAACTCCACTGGCCGTAGTAGGCGTGCGTGTTGTGGATCGCCCGTTGCAGATCCATCGAGGTGTCGACGATGACGTGCTCCGACCGGTTGGCCCGCTCCTCATACGCCGTGTAGAGCGGCTCGATCTCAGGCACCATGCTGGTGATGGTGGCCCGACCAAGGGGGTGAGGGCGCCACCACAGCATGAGGTCCTCGCTCGCTTCCACCACGTTGAGGACCTCGTCCAGCTTCCGCATGATGGCTTGACGGTCCGCGTGCAACAGCGTCCAGATCGAAGTCGCCTGCAGAAGCACGATTCTCCCGCTCATCCTTTCCGTCCAGTCCGGCGGAGGCGGCGACCCCGGCGTAAGAACGTAATCGAACTTCGGTGAACCAAGCGGCACGACCTTGTTGCTCGTCCACCTCTCGATGACCGGTTGGTCGAGCTCTTCCGACTGCACGATCACCTTGTCGAACAGTTCGAAGCTTGGCGATGCGTACAGGTGCTCCCCAGGAGCTACCGCCGACACGTAGTACGGGACGTACACCAGCAGGTCAGTGTGCGGCCGCATCTCTGCGCTGTAGAACTGCGGAGCGACAGTCGTGACGCGGTTGTTGCCGTCGTAGGGGTTATGGACGTAGATCACGTCAGGATGCGTACGTTGCAGATCGAACTCCGCATACGGCGTGACCGGGACCTCCGGGGGCAGATCGTTTGTGTGAACGTGCCAGGCGCCGGCGCTGCCGTCCGGGAGCCGGTCCGCGTACGGGATCGGGACCACGATCGCCTCCACCCGGGGATCGGCTTGGGCGGCGGCCCAGATCGTGTGGAGACTGTCCCACATGGACGCGTTGTACGGCATGAACACGACCGTGTAGGTGATGGTTGGGTCGTCGAGGAGCCGCTGCTTGAGCGCGCGCAGCTGACCAATCAGTTCGTGCTCTGTCGAGGTCGTGTCGGCACCGTGCGCGGTCACCAAGCTTTCAGCTGTCCGCGCGATCTCCTTACGCGCACGCTCGTAACCCGGCGCGTCGATGTGAGGGACCGCGGCGAGAATGTCGCCGGCCATCCTGCGCACCGACGCCGACTCGAGGTAGGGGAGCTGACGCGCGCCGTCGAGCATGCTGTCGGCGACAGCGAGCAGATGGTCACGCTCACGCTTGCGCAACGCGTGACCCTCCCGCGGCGGCGTCTCGGTGGGAGAGGTGTTCACGGTACCAGGCGATCGTGCGCCGCAGCCCGTCCTCCAGACCGACCTTGGGCTCCCAGCCCGCCTCAGCCCGGAGCTTGGCGGCGTCGACCCACTGGCGGTCGATCTCGCCGGCTCCGGTAGCGCTCCCGCGGACGTCGGGGGCCACGCCGGTGCCGGCCAGCTGGCAGATGAGCTCAACGACCTCGAGCACCGACCGCGGCTCGCCGGGGCCGGCGTTGAAGGCCTCGCCGCCCGCCCGGCCCTCGTCGAGCAGATCGCAGATGGCCAGGTAGGCCTCGACGGCGTCCTCCACGTGGAGGAAGTCCCGCTGGGGGGTGCCGTCGGAGCGGATAACCGGGGCGCGTCGCTCGATGGCGGCCACGGTGGCTTCCGGGACCAGTCGAGAAAAATTAAAATCTCCGCCCCCGTACAGGTTCGCGAAACGGGTCACGGCGACAGGCAGACCGAAGGTGTGCCAGTAGGACCGGGCGATGAGGTCCGCCGCTGCCTTCGAGACGTCGTACGGATTGTGGGGCTGCAGGGCGTACGGCTCGCGGTAGGGGAGTTCGTCGTGCGTGCCGTAGGCCTTGTCGGAGGAGGCGACGATCGTGCGCGCCACGTCGGCGTGCCGGCAGGCCTCGAGGATCAGCCAGGTCCCACGGATGTTGGTCTCAAACGTCGAGGCGGGTCCGCGATTGGCCACCCCGACGATCGCCTGCGCGGCCAGGTGGAACACGCTGTCGATCTCGTACTCGCCGAGCGCCCGCTCGAGCAGCGCGCCGTCGGAGACGTCGCCGTGCACGACGTTGACCAGGCGCTCGGTTCCCTCCAGGACGAGCGCCGAGGCCTTCACCGCGTCGCGCTTGAGCACGGTCACCCGTGCGCCGCGGTGCACGAGCGCTTTCACCAGCCAGCTGCCCAGCAGGCCGTAGGCGCCGGTCACGAACACCGACCGGCCGGGCCAAGGGTTCGGGCTGTCGCCGGGCGTGCTCACGCGAGCGCGCATTATGGCGTGCCGCAGAATCCACACGGGGCGGGCCGCCAAAGGCAGCCCGCCCCGTTTCCGGTTCCCTCGATGAATCGGACGTGGTATATGTGGCTCCGCGCGATGTGAGGTGGGACGGTCGCGGAGCGGTTTGTGCCCTCGGCGGCAACAGCCGTCGCTGTCGCTTTCGAAGCTCTGAGAAAAATTCGATGGTTCGCCTGACCGGACGACGCACTAGGCGCCGCCCGGTCGTGACGAAGGTGGATCAGCCGGTGATGAGCTTCAGCACCAGCTGCGGCTGCGAGTTGGCCTGCGCGAGCATCGCCGTGCCGGCCTGCTGCAGCACCTGCTGCTGCGTCATGGTCGTCATCTCGGTCGCCATGTTGACGTCCTGAATGTTGCTCAGCGACGAGGACATGTTCTCCTGGGTCACCGAGATGGCATTCGAGGTGTACTGGAGACGGTTCTGGACCGCACCCAGCGTCGCCGCGAGGGACGAGATGTTGTTGATGGCGCTGTTGATCAGGCTGACAGCGTTCGTCTGGGACAGGTCGAACACCGCGGTGCTGGTGCCGACGTTGCCCCAACTGAAGCCGACGGTGCTGTCGAGGCCATTGGTGCCCTCAATGTTCGCGAACGACACAGTGAGGGTATCGCTGGCGCCCGGGCCGACCTGGAACTTCACCGCGCCGGTGCTGTTGGCCGAGCCGTCGAGCAGGTTGATGCCGTTGAACTGCACGGAACCCTTCTGCCGGTCGATCTCGTTCGTGAGCTGGTTGACCTCGCTCTGGATGTCGGTCTTGTCCGACGAGGAGAGGTCGCCGTTCTGGTACTGCACGGCCAGCTCGCTGACGCGCTGCAGCATGCTCTGGACGTTGTTCAGGGCGCTGTCGGCGGTCTGGACCATCGACGTGGCGTCGCTGACGTTCTGAGAAGCCTGCTGCAGGCCGTTCACCTGAGCGGTGAGGCCCTGGCTGATCGCGTAACCCGCGGCGTCATCAGCGGCCGAGTTGATGCGAAGGCCCGAGGACAGACGCTGCATCGCCTGCGAGACTTCGTTGCTCGACTTGCTCAGACCGATCTCGGTCTGCATCGCCGTGGTGTTGGTGAGGATCGAAAGGGACATGTTTACACCTCCATGGTGTGGTCGTTTTAGTGTTGTCCCCCGGCGGCTCCTTGCTGCCGGTCTCTCCGGTTATCGCCCTGGGGACGGCTCACTTGAGGGGCGTCCAGATCGATCTGGACACTCTGCTCCAAAGCCCCGCGCGATCAGGCCGTCACGTCGATGTGAAGGCCCGATTCGCCGTCGCCGTCGCGCTCGTCTGAGGTGTAGCCAGGCTCCTCGGCGGGCGCGTTCCCAGGCTGCCGGCGCCGGCGCTTGTCCGCGTCGGTGCCGCGGCGGCGCTCGTCGCGGTCGATTCCGCCGATCAGCGGCGCCGGGGTGATCGGCGCGATGTTCGGCTGGACCGGGACGATCGGGTGGAGGGGGTCCACGGCGGCGGGTCAGGGTCGGGTCAGGACGCTGGGGTGGCGCCGGCCGGGGCTGCGGCCTCGGGCGCCGGCGCGTTCGGCTTGGCCGTGTCAGCGCGCGCTGGGATCAGGTCTCGGTTCGGAGCAGCCGTGCGCTCGACGGCCGCTCGGAGCTCGGCCAGCACCAGATGGCGCCAGACGGTCACCGAACAGGCCCAGGCCAGCATGTACCCGACCATCCCGGCGATGATGGCCCGCAGGCCGAGGTCGGCGGTCGGCACCCCGGCCTTGTAGGACAGGTAGGCGGCAATCGCGAATCCGGCCAGACCGCCCCAGCCCTTGGCCCGGCGCACCTGGTAGCTGGCCCGCGGGTGCGCGGCGATGCTCGGTCCGCCCGAGGCGTCGGCCTCGCCCTTCTTGCCCTTCTTCTTCTTGTCCTTCTTGTCCGCGTCCTTGGCCTTGTCATCCTTCTTGCTCATCGGGACCTCCGGGGTCGGACCACGCTGCCAACCTTGGCCAGGGCCTGGCGCTGGCGCTCAAAGACGAAATGGATCAGTCGCTGGCGATCATCCGGAGCGATCTCCTCGAACACGAGCGCCCGGCGGCCCTCGTCGTCAGCGCGGACGACGCGCGCGCTGCCCTCGATGTCGGGCACCCCGGCGGCCAGGCTGAGGCGGAAGCGCACGAGCGAGTCGAGCTCGAGCCGATCGCCGCCGCTCAGCAGCATGCCGCCGCCGCTGAGGTCGATGGCCTTGCCGTCGATGCTGACGCTTCCCACGGAGTCGCCGAGGACGACGCTCTGAAGCGCCGGCACCCGCACGAACTCCCGGCGCTGGGTCACCTCGGGCGCGGTGGACACCTCGAAGCGCACGAGGTCGCGCTCCTGGAGCACGGCCTGGCCCTCGAATCGGACCATGCCGCGGGTCGAGACGTATTCGAGCACGAGCGGCTCGACCGCCTCGTGCCCCAGCTCCTCGCCGTCGTCGAGCATCAGCACGAGCATCAGGAAGTCACCGCCGCGCTCGAACACGCGCACGGGGATGTGGCCGCCCACGGGCGTGGTCAGCTTGCCTTTCGACCCGCCCACGTTGAGGCGGATGACCTTGGCCGTAGGCTCGGGCTGTTCGGTCATGTCCCGTTCGCTCCGGTTTTGCGTGAGGCGTTAGGGCAGGAGACGGGCGGCGAGCGCGGACGGGTCGGCGGCGGACAGCGCGCCGTCGAGCTCGAGTCCGTCGTGGATGTAGGCCACCGGCATGCCGCTGATCTGCGAGAGCTCGGCGGCGATGCCCAGCTGGTCGGCCTCGTCGGCGTGCGTCACCGCGATGCCGTCGGCGCCGAGCGCGGCGAAGCCGTCGAGCAGCTTGCGCGCGGCGTGGACGCTGAACGTGGCCGGGACCGCGATGTAGACCGCGTCGAGATTCAGCGACCCCAGCTCGGTGGCGAGGTTGTTGACGGTCTCCGGGTCACGCGGGGTGGCGGCGGCGGTGTCGAGAACGACCAGGCCGCCGTCGCGGCCGTGCTGAACGGCCGGCGCGGCCTCGGCGCCGTTGGCGGCGCCCATCACCCACACGTTCTGGCCCTTGAGCAGCTCCTTGAGGTCGCCGCCCCAATCGTCCGAGCCCAGCGACACGACGCTCGAGGCGAGGGTCGAGCCCTTGGCGTAGGCACTGGCGAGGGCGGCGGCGCAGCGGGTCTTGCCGGCGCCGCCGGCGCCGACGAACGCGACCGCGGCACCGTGCGGCGGCAGCGGCGCGGGGGCCGGGATGATCGCCGCGAGCGTGGCACGGACGGCGTCGCGCAGGGTGCCCTTGAACAGCGGCGAGCGGTGAGCCGCCGCGGCCACGATCAGCTGCTGGGCCCAGCTCTCGCTGACGCCCTGGGAGGTGAGCTCGGCGGTGACGGCCGCGGCCTCGGCGCCGTCCAGGTCACCGGCCTGCTTGGCGACCCAGGGGGTCGCGGCCGGGGGCACCGGAGCGGGTGTCTCGGCGACGGGCGCGGGGGCCGGGGCGACCGGCGCCGGGGCCGGGGCCGGGGCCGGGGCGAGCGGAGCCGGGGCCGGAGCGGGGGCAGGGGCGGGCGGGGCCTCGCTGCCGAGCACGCGGCCGGAGGTCACGAGCTTGACCAGCTCGTCGATGTCGACGTGCGTGGCGGCCTGCTCCAGGCGGCTGACGAACGACTCGGCGGTCAGCTCCTCGGCGGCCGGCGCCGGCGCGGCGGGGGTCTCCTGAGCGGGCGGGGCGATGAACGCGTCGGCCTCCTGGGCCCAGCGCGCGGCGGGCTCGGCGACGGGCTGCACCGACTCGGCGACGGGCTGCACCGACTCGGCGACCGGCGGGGCGGGCTCCTCGACCGGCGCCACCGGGTCGGCGGCGACCGGCGTGGGCTGCTCGGGCGCGGGCAGGGCGGGGGCGGGCGTCGGCAGCGCGGGGGCGGGCGTCGGATTCGCGAGGAAGTTCTCGAGGCCCTCGTCCCAGCCGCTGACCGGTTGGTCCTCGTCATAGATGTCGATCTTTGAAATTTGATCCCGCCCACCCCCGGCCTGGGCGTCGACCTCCACGCACTTCTGGGCGAAGAAGCCGCCGACGCCGCCCATCAGGCCCTCGCGCTGGCGAAGGATGATCGCGTCGGGGCCGAGCTCGGCCCGGATCTGGGGGATGAGGTCCTCGAGCTTGCGGCCGCGGTAGGTGCGCACGCCGTTCAGCTCGCGGTCGTGGCCGTTGGTGTGGGGCTGAGTCAGGGCGCTCATGCGGTGATTACTCCTATGGTTTCGACGCTGATGCCTGGGGCGACTTCGTTGTAAGAGCAGACGGGAAGATGGGGCGCGGCGGACTCGACGAGACGCCGGACGTGGCGGCGCACGCGGGCCGAGCAGAGCAGCACCGGGCGGATGCCGCCGCGGGCCGAGGCGTGGTCGGACTGGGACTTGACCGCGGTCAGGACGGCCTGGGCGCGGGTGGGCTCCATCGCCAGGTACTCGCCGTCGCTGGTCTGGGTGATCGACGTGGCCAGCTCCTGCTCGATCGTCGGGTCGAGCGTGATGACGCGCAGCGTGTGCGTGGGATCGAGATGCGGCGCGGTGATGGCGCGCCCGAGGGCCTGACGGGCGTACTCGGCCAGCAGGCTGGGGTCGCGGGTGATGCGGGCCTTGTCGCCGACGGACTCGATGATCGCGCCGAGGTCGCGGATCGAGACGCCCTCCGAGAGGAGCGACTGCAACACACGCTGGATCTCGCCGAGCGAGAGAACATCGGGCACAATCTCCGTAACGACAGCTTCGTTGATTTCCTTTAGCTGATCGAGGAGCTGGCGTACGTCTTGCCGCGTGAGCAGGTGGGCGGCGTGGTTGCGGATGGTCTCCGTGAGGTGGGTGACGATCACCGATTCGCCGTCGACCACGGTGTAGCCGAGCGCCTCGGCCTCGGCGTGCTGGACCTCGGGAATCCAGATCGCGGGCAGGCCGAAGGCGGGTTCGGTGGTGGGGATGCCGGGCAGCGTGCCGACCGCGTCTCCCGGGTCCATGGCCAGGTGGTGCCCGGCCATGATCATGCCCCGCGCGACCACGGTGCCGCGGACCTTGACCACATACTCGTGGGAGTCGAGATCGACCTCGTCGTGGATCCGGACCGGCGGGATGACCATGCCCAGCTCCGAGGCGATCTGGCGGCGGATCATCGACACGCGGCGGACCAGCGATCCGCCTGTGCGGCGGTCGACCAGCGGGACCAGCCCGAAGCCGATGCCCAGCTCGAGCGGGTCGATCGGGAGCTCCTTGAGGACCTCCTCGCGCGGAGCGGCGGGCTTGTCGGCCTGGGTCTCTGCGGGCAGCGCAGCCACCGCGCGGGCCGCCTCCAGCTCGTCGGGCATGCCGTTGCGGACCGACCAGCCGATCGCGGCGAGGATTCCGCCGATGAAGAGGAAGGGCAGCTTGGGCAGGCCGGGCACGGCCGCGAACGCGCAGACCACGACGCCGGCGACCAGCGGCGCCTTGCGCTGGCGCAGGATCTGGTTGGCGAGATCGGTCCCGAGGTCGTTGTCCGAACCGCCGGAGCGGGTGACCAGGATGCCGGTGGCGACCGAGATGAGCAGGGCCGGGATCTGGGCGGCCAGGCCGTCGCCCACGGTCAGCATCGAGTAGGTGTGGGTGGCCTGCGAGAAGCCGATGTGGTGCTGGACCACGCCGACCACGATCCCGCCGAGCAGGTTGATTGCGGTGATGATCACGGCGGCCGTGGCGTCGCCCTTGACGAACTTCGAGGCACCGTCCATCGCGCCGTAGAAGTCGGCCTCGCGGCCGATCTCGGTGCGGCGGTTGCGCGCCTGCTCGTCGGTGATCAGGCCGGCGTTCAGGTCGGCGTCGATCGCCATCTGCTTGCCCGGCATGGCGTCGAGGGTGAAGCGAGCGGCGACCTCGGCCACGCGGCCGGCGCCGTTGGTGACCACGACGAACTGGATCACGACCAGGATCAGGAAGATGACGAGGCCGATCACCACGTTGCCGCCGACCACGAACTGGCCGAAGTCGTGCACCACGCTGCCGGCATCGCCCTTGGTCAAGATCAGCCGCGTGACCGACACGTTGATGGCCAGCCGGAACATCGTGGTGAGCAGCAGGAGGCTCGGGAAGGCCGAGAAGTCGAGCGCCTTTTTCAGGTACATCGTCGCGACCACGACGGCCAGCGCGGCCGAGATGTTGATCGTGATGAACAGGTCGAGCAGCATCGACGGCAGCGGGATGATCAGCATCGTCACGACCACCACGACGGCGACGGCGGCCACCAGATCGGTGTGCTTGAGGAGCCTGCGGACGGTTTGCTCGTTCATCGGGAAGCCCTCCTACGGCCGGCCATCTTGTAGACGAAGGCGAGTACCTGAGCCACCGCGGCGAACAGCTCGGCCGGGATCATTTGGCCGATTTCGACAGACCTGTGGAGGGAACGCGCGAGGGGCGGATCGGGAACGATCGGCACATTGTGTTCATCGGCGATTCGCCGGATTTGCTTAGCCACGAGATCCTGCCCCTTGGCTACCACGACCGGCGCCGGATGGTTGCCGTCGTACTGGAGCGCGACGGCGAAGTGGGTGGGGTTGGTCACGACAACGTCGGCCTGGGGGATGGCGGCCATCATGCGGGCCCGGGCGGCCTGCATCTGGCGGCGCCGCAGTGCGGCCTTGACCTCGGGCGGGAGCTGGGTCTGCTTGAACTCCTCCTTGACCTCCTGCTTGGTCATCTTGAGCGCCTGGTTGTGCCGGCGGCGCTGCCAGATCAAGTCGATGATCGCGATCAGCAGGTAGGCGATCGCGGCCCGCTGGGCGATGCCCATCACGCTCGAGCCGATCATGCTTGCCAGGGCCGCCGGCGGCGTGCCGATGCTTGCGCCCAGGTGGGTGAGCTGCGGGATCAGCGCCAGGGCCACCACCGCGCCGACCGCGAGCACCTTGGCGATCGACTTGGCTCCCTCGAACGGCATCCGGATGCCGAACATGTTCTTGAAGCCGGCGAGTGGGTTGAGCTTGCCGAAGTTCGGTTTGATCGCCTGGAGGGTCGGCTTCATCCCGACCTGACCGACGTTGACCAGCACACCGGCGGCCAGGCAGATCCCAGCGATCGGCGCCACCGCGGTCAGCACCGTGTGCAGGCCGAGCTCCATCAGCTGGTGCAGTCCGGCGGCGCTCGTGGCGTCTCCAGGCTTGGAGACCTCGCCGAAGATCGTGCGCATTGCGGTCGACAGGCCATCGAACATCTTCGGGCCCATGAACATCAGCCCGACGACACCGGCGGACAGGACGACCGCCCCGTTCAGGTCGGTGCTCTTGGCGACGTTGCCCTGCTTACGCGCCTCGGTGCGGTGCTTGGGGGTTGCCTTCTCTGTCTTGTCGTGGTTGGCCATCGAAGGTCGGGAGCGTCCGTTACAGGGCGTGCAGGGCGGTGGCGACCGAGCTGTACATCTGGTCGTTGATCCAGCCGCCCAGGAAAGGCAGCGAGGCCATGACCACGAGGATGGCCACGCCGACCTTCAGCGGGAAGGCGACCGAGAACACGTTCATCTGCGGCACGACCTTCGAGACCATCCCGAAGGCGACGTCGGTGACCAGCAGGGCCAGGATCACCGGCGCGGCCACCTCGACGGACGAGACGAACAACGTGCTGACCGACGCCTCGGCAGCGTTGACCATTGGGCCCAGGTGGGGAGTGGCGGTGAGCGGCACCAGGTCAAACGTGCGGGCGATGCCGTGGAGCACCCAGGCGTCGCCGCCGATCGCGATGAACAGCGCCAGGCCGACCAGCGAGTAGAGCTCGGAGAACGTGCCGCCCGAGTTGCCGTTGATCGGGTCGACGGTCGCGCCGAACGAGAAGCCGGAAACGATGTCGGCCAGGCCGCCGGCGGTCTGGACGGCGGCCATCAGCGCACCGACCGTGAACGCCAGCAGCGTCCCCACCAGCACCTGCTCGACCATCAGCGTGGTGACTGAAAGCGCGTCGGTCGGGATGTGCTGCCCGTGGCTGGCCACGCCCGCCAACCCGATCGACAGGCCGACGGCGGCGATTCCCTTGACCTGGGAAGGGAGCATCTTGGACGAGAACAGCGGCGCGAGGATGAACAGCGGGCTGACCCGCGCCAGGACGAGGAAGAAGGCGGTGACCGACTCTCCCCCGCCCAGCGAGCGGAGCAGGGTGCTGACGGTCAGCGTGCTCATCCGATCAGCGACGGGATCGAGAGGTACAGGTTCTGGGCGTAGGTCACGAACTGACCGAGCATCCACGGCCCCAGCACCACGATCAGCACCGCCACCCCGACGATCTTGGGGATGAACGACAGGCTCTGCTCCTGGATCGAGGTGACGGCCTGGAAGATGCTGACCAGGAGGCCGACGATCAGGCCGAGCAGCAGGATCGGGCCGGCGATCTTGAGCGCCAGCATCATCGCCTGGGTCGCGAGGTTGATGACCGTGTCCTGGTTCATGTCAGTGGAAGCTCAGGACCAGGGAGTGGGTGATGAGATCCCAACCGTCGACCAGGACGAACAGCAGGATCTTGAACGGCAGGGATATGAAGCTCGGAGGCAACATGACCATCCCCATGCTCATCAAGGTCGAGCTGATGATGATGTCGATGAGCAGGAACGGCAGGAAGATCAAGAACCCGATCTGGAAGGCCGTCTTGAGCTCGCTCATGATGAAGGCGGGGATCAGGACGTAGGTCGGGACCTGAGCGCGCGTCTTGGGCTGCGTCCCGAGCTTGGCCAGGCTGATGAACAGCGACAGGTCCTGGCTGCGGGTCTGCTTGAACATGAACTGGCGCAGCGGCTCCTGGCCGCGCTGGATCGCCTGGGCAGTGGTGATCTGGTGGTGCGCCAGCGGCTCGTAGGCGTCGGTCTTGATCGCCTTGATCGTCGGGAACATCACGAACAGGGTCAGGAACAGCGAGATGCCGATCAGCACCTGGTTGGGCGGGGTGTTCTGGGTGCCCAGCGCCTGGCGGATGAAGCCCAGGACGATCAGGATCCGCGTGAACCCGGTGACCGTGAACAGAAGCGCCGGGATGATCGACAGGCCGCCGATCAGCAGCAGGATCTGAAGTGCGTTGCTCGAGTCGACCTTCACGAGCGAGCCGTAATCCTGCGCAAGTTGTCGAGCGTCCGGCCGAACGGCTTTTCGACGACCGGGTCTGTGTTACGCGACTCCTCGGGCGGGACCTCGATGCCGAGCGCGATCGCCTCGGCCTCGCTGTAGCTGCGGATCGGGGTGACGCCATTCTCGGCGACGCCCACGACCAGGATCTCGCGGCCGGCGCGGACCACCGCAACGCTCCTCCCGCCGCCGAGCGGCAGGTTGGCGACTTGCGAGAGGCCGTGGCCGGTCGGGCGGACCTTGCTCTTCTTGGCCTGCTTCATGATCCACGCGATCCCGTAGATCACGGCGATCACGATGAACAGGCCGACGATCGTGCGCACGATGCTCGCGCCACCGCCGCTCGAGGCGGCGTGGGTGGCCGCGGTGTGGGTCAGGCTGAGCGGCGTGTTCTCGCCGCTGGCCTTGGCCAGTGCCGCGGTGCTCTCAACCGGCTTGGCCTGTGCGGCCGTGACGGCGTGGGTGCTCGCCGCATGCGTGGCCGCGCCAAGCGCGGTTGCGGCATGCGTGAGGGTCAGGGCGCCGGCAAGTGCGACGCCACGAGTGAACGTGAGCGACTTCATCGAGGAAAGGACTCCGAGGGAGAGTCCCTCCGGTAATCGACCGGTTAGGCCCCCGCCTTGAATCAGCCCTTGAAGAACCCGACCAGCAGCTCTGACACGCGATCGGGCTCGTCGTGCTGGACCCAGTGCGAGGCGTCGGGGAGGCGGACGACGCGCTCGAGCCCCGGGACATCCTCGCGACTCGGCTCGGCCAGCGAGGAGCGCAGGTAGCGGTCGTGCTCGCCCCAGATCACCAGAGTGGGGGCGGCGATCGGGTTCAGACCGCCTCGCTCCCGCCCAGGTGGGCGGCGCATCGAGGCGCGGTAGTAGTTGATGGTGGCGGTCGCGGCTCCCGGCTGTGAC
Organism: uncultured Solirubrobacterales bacterium; assembly: GCA_963834625.1. GTDB lineage: Bacteria > Actinomycetota > Thermoleophilia > Solirubrobacterales > Solirubrobacteraceae > Palsa-465. The sequence goes on from CAWICM010000006.1 coordinate 688,375, forward strand.
CAGGCCTCGCGGTAGCGGTCGATGTCCGCCGGCGTGAACGCCCCCGGACGGGCGTCGTGCTCGAAGCCGTAGCGAAAGCCCCACCAGCCGCCCACGCGCAGAGCGCGCTCGGGCAGCCAGGGCAGCTGGAAGAAGAAGATGTACCAGGACTTGGCGAGCTGGCGGCCGGGGCGTCGCAGGGACTCGAGCATCCGGCGCGGATGGGGGACGTTGAGGATGGCCAGGCGCTCCACGACCTCCGGATGGGCCATCGCCACGACCCAGGCCACCGCCGCGCCCCAGTCGTGTCCGGCCAGGAACGCCCGCTCCGCCCCCCGCTCGCGGATCAGGTCGCGGATGTCGCCGGCCAGCCGGCGGGGCTCGTAGGCCGAGAGCGCAGCCGGCTTGGAGGAAAGGTTGTAGCCGCGCATGTCGGGCGCGACGGCGCGGAATCCGGCCGCGGCCAGGGCCGGGATCTGGTGGCGCCAGCTGTACCAGAAGTCGGGAAAGCCGTGGAGCAGGACGACCAGGGGCCCCTCCGAGGGGCCCGCCTCGACGTAGTGCAGCCGGGCCTCGGCCAGGTCGGCGTAGCCATCCCGGATCTCAACACCGTTAAGCGTGGTCATCCCGGGTAGGAATAGCGCATGTCGAGCATCAAGCTGGAATGGACGGGCGCCGAGGTCAAGGACGCGACGCTGACCGTGGCGCTCGAGGGTAAGCAGCCCAAGGGCTGGAAACAGAGCTTCGAGCGGACGGTCAAGCTGCTGGGCGACGGCGACTGGGGCGAGGTGAGGCTGGGGAAGGGCACGGTGCAGGTGAGCGACGTCACGCCCGGCACCGAGGACAAGCTGCGCCACCACCTCGAGGCGATCGTCACCCAGGCCAATGCGGCCAATGAGAAGTCCTCGGACGAGGACCGCGACAAGGAAGCGGACGACGCCAAGGAGCCCGAGGGGCCCGACGCCGAGATGACCGGACGCTTCAGGGAGTTCGCCGAAGACGACGGGGCCGAAGACGACGACGAGGCCGAAGACGGCGATTAACGCAAACAGGCGGGGCCGCCCCCGCCTGTTCGGCGTCGCTCAGATCTTTCAGGCTCCGCGATGACTACGCGAGCGCCTTGCCGACCGCCTCGAGCAGCTGCGCGGGCTGGAACGGCTTGACAACGAAGTCCTTGGCGCCTTTCTGGATCGACTCGATCACCTTGCTCTCCTGGCCGAGCGCCGAGCACATCAGCACGCGCGCGCCGGGATCGAGCGAGATGATCTCGCCCAGGGCCTCGAGGCCGTCCTTTTCGGGCATGGTGATGTCCAACGTGACGAGCTCGGGGGAGAGCTCCTGGTAGCGCTGGACAGCTTCGGTGCCGTTGCCTGCCTCGCCGACCACCTCGTGGCCGCCGGAGGCGAGAGCATCGCTCACCACCTTGCGCATGAACGCGGCGTCGTCGACTACGAGTACACGGGCCATCAGGTCACGGCTCCTTCCACTTCGGGTTGCTGCTGCAGACTGGGGGTTTCGGGGGTTGCCGGGGCGTCGACCCCGGGAGTTTCGGAGTTGGTTGATGAAGCTTGGATCTCTATCGGTAGATCGGTTGAGGAATCGAGAGAATGAGAGTCAGTCTCGTCAGCTTCCTGACCTTCCGAGCGGGCCGAGCGCGCCTGATCGAGCATGCGCAGCCCCTCGCTCTCGAGCGAGAGCAACGTCACCGCCCACTCGCCCTCATCGGTGACGATGAGCTGGGCGCGGGCGAAGCGCATGCCGTTGACGTACAGGTCAACCGGCGCGTCAGCGCTGTGGTCAAGGTCCAGCACCGCCCCCACAGGCAGCCCAAGCGCGGAGCCGAGCGGCATCCCGGCGCGGCCCAGCTCCGCCCACACACGGAGGTTGATGCCGCCCAGTACCTCCTCGAGGGCCTGGCTGTGCGGGGTGGCGTCGGCGCCGGATCCGCCGGCCCCTCCCCGCGCCCCGTCGGTGCGCTCGGCGTCCAGCTCGTCGATGGCGCGCACCATGCGCACGACGAAGGCGGCCGGGATGAGCTGGATCAGCCGGCAGGACTCCCCCGCGATCAGGAACGTTGTCGAGGTGGCGTGGGGCGCGGTGCCGTAGATGTCCGCGGCCCCGCGGGGATCATCAAGCACCCGCGTGTCCGGCGTGGAGATCTCGATCTCCTGCCCCAGCACCACGCTGATCGCGGCGGCTGCGGCGGCCATGGTCTGGTTGGCCGCCTCGGCGAGCGCCGACATCTCGAGCTCGGACAGCTCGGAACTCTCGACGCCGTCCTCGGCCTCTGGGGGTGGAGCGCCCATCGCGGCGGCCAGGCCGCGGGCGCCGGCCGGAGTGAGCACGAACACGTTGGCGCCGGTCACGCCGTCGACGTAGGACACGCTCGAGGCGATCGCTCCACGCGGGACGTTCGCGAACGGGGAGCCGCCGTCGGGCAGCACCGTGACCTCGCCGCGCTGGACCGCGCCGGGGGCGAACATCTCGAGCACCTGAGCGACCGACTCCGCGGTGGAGGCGCCCAGGCGCATCAGCGCCTCGCGCGGGGTGATGTCCTGCTGGGTGCTCATCCGTACCTCCTCTCGGTGCCCGACACCTGCACGGCGCGGCGGGGGCCGTTGGCGCCCGGCTGAGCGCGGGCCAGCTTGACGTTCTCGGCGAACAGGGTCACGCCCTGATCGGCCTGCACGCCCAGCTTGATCACGCTGCCCGGTCCGAGAGCGAGGATCTCGTCGATCGGCATGTCGACGGCGGCGACCTCGGCGCGCAGCGTCACGGGCACGGCGGCCACGGCGCGGCCGATCTCCGCCGCGCCGACCAGGTCCGCCTCGGCCTCGCGGTTCTCCTTGCCCGACAACTCGTCGCCGACCGGATCGATCGCGAGCCAGGGAATCAGAAGCCCCATCGACGCCGAGTGCTTGTTGATCCGGCTCTCGATCATGACGACGAGCGTGGGCTCTGACACGGCCGCGATCTGGCTGGCGTCGTTGTACGTCTCGATCTCGACGATCGACAGGCTGATCCCGGCCAGATCGTGCCAGACGAGCGAGAGCTGGTGGACCATCGACTCGACCAGGCGCTGGGTGAGCATCGTGTCGATCTCCGAGAAGCGCCGCTCCCGCGGGGGCTTGTCGGGCGTGCCGCCGAGCAGGCAGTCGAGGCACATGAGGATGAACGACTGCTCGATGGTGAACAGCATCCGGGTTCCGAGCGGCTGGACGTCGAGCGTCACCCACAGCGAGCCGGCCGGGAGTTGAGCCTGGGCCCCGGACCAGGTGGCCTGGGTCGTGCCCAGCGTCTCGAGCTCGACCGGCGTGCGCAGCTCGGTGGACAGGCGCGTGACCGACGTCTGGCAGAACGTTTCCATGGCGCGCTCGATCCGCCGCTGGTGGTCGGAGGTGAACTTGGTCGGCCGCGAGAAGTCGACGGTGCGCAGCCGCGGCGCCCGGCGACTGACGCCGGTGGTGGGCTGCTCCGGCAGCTGGCCCTGCTTGGCCGCCTCGACGAGCGCGGCGACCTGATCGGCGCTCATGCGATCGCCGGTCATGCCGCTGCCGCCTGCTTGGTGGAACGCGAGCCGCCGCCGTCGAACAGGGTCGCCGGCGCGCCGCCGGCCTCCTTGACGGACACCGCGAACTCGCCAACGGTGAGGCGCAGGGTGCGCCCCTGGTTGCCTCCCGTGTCGGCCGCGCGCACCTTGACTCCGGCGCGGGCCAGGCCTGACTTGACCGCGGCGACATTGCGCGCGCCGATCTCCATCTCGCCGAGCTCGAACATTCGTGCGCCACCGGCCAGCACCGCATCGAGGCGGCGCGTCACCGCTCCGGCCTGCTGCATCTGCTTGATCAGCGCCGGCACGGCCAGGTCCGCGAACTTGCCCGGCTCTTTTTCCGAGCCACTGGATTCAGGTAGCACGATGTGAGCCATCCCAGCCACTCCGGATTGGCGGTCGATCAGCGCCAGCGCGATGCAGGAGCCCAGGCCGCGGGCCACGAGCTCTTCGCCGGCGCGTTTCGAGACCTTGATCTCACCCATCCGTACGGTCCCCATCACTAGGCGGCTTCGGCGAGGCCCAGCGGCGCGAGCAGATCCGATACGCCGCCCTCGGTGGGCAGGAGGACAAACGAGATGGAGCACGGCTCGTCGGCCACCGAGAGCTCGGAGTCCAGGACGAGCACGAGGTCGGTGGAGGCGGTCTGGGAGAGCGTCAGTGAGGAGACGATCGCACCGAGCATGTCGGTGGTCAGATGCGGCGGGCGGGGCTCCAGGTGCAGACCGGTCATCGAGGCCAGCGCATTCAGGCAGGACGTCCCGAGGATGTTGCCGATCTCGCGCAGGGCCGATTCGCCGATCTCGCTGCCGGCTTCGACGCCCAGGAGTCCACACAGCGCCTCGGCGCCCTCCGGATCGATGAGCAGGAGCACCATGCCGTCGATGTCGCCGTCGAGCGGGATGACCACGCTCGTGGTCGCGTCATCCGGGCTTCCACACGCTTCGACTGCCTCGGCCACGGGGACGGCCAAGACGCGAGGCACGTTCAGCTCGACCTCTCGTCCCAGCATCTGCGAGAGCGAGGTCGCGGCGTTACCCGAGGCGATGTTCGCCAGCTCCCGCAATGCATCGAGCTGCAGTTCGGTGTAGCGGGGGGTCACTGTTTCGGGGCTCCTCTACTCGACGGTGTCGTTCGGTTTTCTAAGGTTTAGGCAGCGATGGCCGAGACGGGCGTGCCGCGGCTACCCGTGTTATCGGCAGCCAGGGCGTCACAGTCGACAATCAAGGCGATCCGGCCGTCGGCCAGGGCGGCGCCGCCGGACACCGGCTCGCCGTCGGACACGATCTCCGGGAGCGGCCGGGTGACCAGCTCGCGCTGACCGACCAGGTCATCGACGGCCAGGGCGAAGCGCTTTTCCTGGGCGCGAAGGATCACCACGAACTCGTGCTCGACGACCGTGTCGCGGCGGAACACCTCGGCTCCGTCGAGCAGCGGCAGCACGCCGTCCTCGAGGAGCAGCATCTGCTTGCCGGCCACCGAGCGGACCGTCTGCTCGGACATGCGCAGGGTGCGCTCGATCCGGTCCAGCGGAATCGCGAACGGCACGCCGGACACGTCGATCTGCAGCGCCGAGACGATGGCCAGGGTCAGCGGCAGGCGGATCTGGGCGGTGGTGCCCTCCCCGAGCGTCGAATCGATCACGACCTCGCCACCGAGCTGGCGGATCTTCTCGCGCACGGCGTCCATGCCGACACCGCGGCCGGAGATGTCGCTGGTCGTCTCGGCCGTGGAGAAGCCGGAGGTGAAGAGCAGTTCGACCGCGCCGCGCATGTCGATGTTGGCCGCGGCGTCCTCGTCGATCATCCCGAGCGCCAGGGCCTTCCTGGCCACCGCGTTGGGGTCGATCCCGTTGCCGTCGTCGTGGACCTCGATGACCACGCTGCCGCCGGCGTGGCGGGCGGTGATCTGGATCGTGCCCTGACGGGACTTGCCGGCGCCGACCCGGTCGTCGGGCTGCTCGAGGCCGTGATCGATCGCGTTGCGCACCAGGTGCACGAGCGGGTCGCCCAGGGCGTCGACCACCGTCCTGTCGAGCTCGGTCTCGGATCCGATCAGCTCGAGCTTGACCTCCTTGCCGAGCTTGGTCGAGAGGTCGCGGATCAGGCGCGGGAAGCGCAGGAACACGACGTCGACGGGAATCATGCGGACCTGCATGACCATTGCCTGGAGGGCCTGGGAGCTTCTGGTCAGCTCCTGGACGGCCTGCTGGAGGCCCTCCACCTCGAGCTTGGCGGTCAGGGCCTCGACCGCGGTGCGGTGGATGACCAGCTCGCCCATCGAGTGCATCAGCGCATCGAGGCGCTCGGCGTCGACGCGCACCGTACGGGTGGCCTTGTTCGGGTCGGAGGTCTTCTCGGCGGCGGGCTTGGCGGGGGCGGCCGGGGCCAGAGCCGCAGCTGGGCCGGCGCCGGCGCCGGGGCCGGGGCCGGCTGGGCGGCCGCCGTAGCGGGTGCCGCTTCCTCGACAACGGCCGGGCGGTCGGCGGGAGCCTCCGGCTCAGCAGGAGTGTCGGGCGTCGTGACGTCGGTGACGGCCACGGTCGCGACCTCGGAGACCCCGCCCACGTTCGCGATGATCGTCGCGTCCTCGTGGTCGCTCGCGACCCAGGCCTCGACCTCGCGGCCCTGGAACTGCTCGAGGCCGTCGTGCGCGGGCATGCTGCCCAGTACCTCGCCGTGGTCGGACAGCGCGGCCAGGACCATGTGGGCGCGCACAGCGGGCATCATCACGTCGGGGATCAGGGCGATCCGGATGCGCAGCACGCGGGCGCCGGCCGCCCGGGCCGCGTCGACCGCGGCGCGGCTCGGCTCGTCGAAGCCGCCGTTCCGCGCCGCCTCCTGCTCGGGGGTGCGCGGCCTGACGAGGCTGCGCAGCCGCCTGACGAGCGGAGCGGGGTCGAGGTCCTCCTCGCCGTCGGTCTCGATCGAGTCGGTGGCCGCCGACAGCGCGTCCAGGCAGGCGAACACGGTGTCGATCGCCTCGGACGGGAGGCCATTGGTGCGCTGGCGCAGCAGCTCGAACACATCCTCCATGTTGTGCGTGAGCTCGGCGACCTTGGCGAAGCCCATGGTCGCGCTCATGCCCTTGAACGAGTGAGCGATCCGGAAGATCTCCTCGACGGTTGCCTGGTCCTTCGGATCTTCCTCGAGTCGCACGATGACGAGATTGAGTTGTTCGAGATGCTCGCGCGCCTCCGCGAGGAACATCGGCATGTACTCGGAGGTATCCATCACGACTTTCGGTAGATGAAGGGGTGAATCGGCGCCAGGCCAAGCGACGCTGGATCGGTGATTCGCTCGGTTCCACCGATGACCATGAGCCCGCCCGGTCGCAGGGCGTGGGCGAACTTGGCGTGCAGCTCGTCCCGGATCTGGTCGGCGAAGTAGATGACCGTGTTGCGACACATGATCAGTTCATAGCTCGACGCCGGGGGCCGGACCTTGAGGAGGTCGCCCACCTCGAAGTGGGTCATGGACTGCAGAGCCGGCTTGGCGCGCCAGCCCTCCGGGGTGCGCTCGAACCAGCGCTGCATGGCGGCGGCGGGTGCGGTGCGGGCGTCGGCCGCGGAGAACTCCGCCGTCTTGGCCCGGGCGACCATCCGCTGGTCGATGTCGGTGCCCGTGATCCGCACGGTGGCCCTGGGGATCGTGGCGGCGCAGACGGCGGCCAGCGTGTAGACCTCGGCGCCGTAGGAGCAGCCGGCGCTCCAGGCGCGCACGCGCCCAGCCCTGGCGAGCTCCTGGAGCAGTCCGCCCTGAAGCTTGATCCACTGGTCCGGGTGGCGCCAGAGCTGCGAGACGTTGATCGTGACGCGATCGAGCAGGTCGTCGAGCTGGGCTGCGTCCTCGCGCAGGCGTGGCAGCGCGTCGGTCAGCTTGGAAACCCCCAGACGGGACCAATAGGAGCGCAGCCGTCGCTCCATCTGAGGCCGCTTGTACTGGGTCAAGTCGATGCCGCAGATCCGTCGCAGGCCCTCGCAGAAGACGATGTAGTCGTCGGTGGCGGAGAAGTCGCTGAGTGGCGTCTGGTGCGCCGCGTCGTGGCCGCGCAGCCGGGACAGGCCGGGGCGGTGAAGGCTCCGGATCTCGCGCTCGGGGGTCACGCCCGCGCCTCGCTGGCGATCACGCCGGCCAGGTCGCAGAGGTCGTGCACCTCGTCGGCCAGCCCGCCGTCGACGATTGCGCGCGGCATGCCGTACACCGTGCAGCTCTCCTCCGACTCGACCAGGGTGCGGCCGCCGTGGCGCCGCACCTCGCGGGCGCCGGCCAGGCCGTCGTTGCCCATCCCAGTCAGCACCACAAGCAGCAGCCGGTCGCGGTATATCCGTGCTGCGTCCTGGATCAGGAGATCGGCGCGGGGGCGCAGGCCGCCGACCGCCGGCTCGTCGCTGAGCATCGCGGTGCGCCCGTCCTCGGCCAGCCGAAGGTGGAGGCCCCCCGGCGCCAGCAGGACCGTGCGGGGGTCGAGCGTCTCGCCACCGGTGGCCTCGACGACGTTGAGCGCGCTCGAGGCGTTCAGGCGCGTCGCGAGCGAGCCCGTGAAGCCGGCGGGCATGTGCTGGACGATCAGCGTCCCCATGCCCAGCGGGGCCGGCAGCTTGGGCACGACCGCAGCAAGTGCGCGGGGGCCGCCGGTGGAGGTGGCGATCACGACCAGGCGGGATGCCTTGGAGGGGGCGGCCGAACGTCGCGGGGCCGGCGCGGGCGGCTGTGTCGCCCAGGGTGCGGGGCGGATGGCGACGCCGGTGCGCGCGCCGCCGCTGCCGCTGCCCGTAGCGGCCGAGCGCCGCTTGCGACGCGAGGCGGCCGCCTGCTTGACCTTGGTGCCGAGCGCCTCGACGAACGCGTCGAGGCTCTCGCTGGCGGTCGGCTTGGAGACCAGATCGAAGGCGCCCTCGGCCAGGGCGTCCACAGCGCGGGCGCCGTGGGCGGCCGAGAAGGCCGAGACGACCACCACCGGGATGCTGGCGTCGGTTCGCTCGCGCAGGATCCGGAGCACCCCGAGACCGTCAAGGCCGGGCATGGTCAGATCGAGCGTCATCGCGTCGGGACGCTCGCGCTCGCACAGGGCGAGCGCCTCGTCGCCGTCGCGGGCGCTACCCACCACCTCGAGCCCGGCCTTGGTCAGCGACCGCGCGACGATGTTGCGCATCAGGGCGCTGTCGTCGGCGACGACGACCCGGACGGGGGAGGTGGTGGACATGGTCCCGGCGGCTCGTTTCGGTCTGGGAACGAGCGCTTACGCGGCGAGCGCCAGCTCGCTCTCGGAGAAGATCGCGCTCGGCTTGAGCAGCACGACCAGGCGGGTGCCGATCTTGGCGATCGAATCGATCAGCGTGGTGTCGGCGCCCGGGGCCTCCTGCATCTGATCGTCCGCGACGGTCAGCACTTCCTCGACGCCGTCGACGATCACGCCGGCCGTCTCGGAGCCAGCCTCGACGATCACGATCTTGCTCTGCTCGGTGAGCTCGGAGGGGACGCCGAGCCGTGCCGCGAGGTCGTACACGGGGACGATCCGGCCGCGGAGGCTGATCACCCCGCGGACCCAGTCCGCGCGCGAGGCCACCGAACGGGGCTCGGAGTAACGAATGATCTCGTGCACCTGCTGGATGCCGAGCGCATAGTGCTCGGTGCCCAGCGTGAACACGACAAGCTGGCGGGGGTTGTTGGCGTCAGGCATGGGTTGTTTGCTCCTTGCAGTTCAGACGAGCCGTGGGGATGGCAACGCCCTTCCCATCAGTGGGTCGGTACACGGGTACTCGTCAGCTGCGCGACACAGCTTTAGTGAGGACCGGCGCGGTCAGGACGAGTAGACAGCGGCGGTGCTGAAGTCTGCGGGGAACTACTGCTGAGCGGCGTCCGCGCCGGCGCCGGCGGCGCCCTCTGCCGCCGCGCTCTGCCCGAGCACCTCGGTCACGCGCAGGCCGAACTGCTCGTCGATCACGACCACCTCACCGCGGGCGATGGCGGTGCCGTTGACCAGCAGGTCGACCGGCTCGCCGGCCATCCGGTTCAGCGTGATGATCGAGCCCTGACGGAGCTCGAGTGTCTCGCCGACGGTCATCCGGGTGCGGCCCATCTCGACGCTCAGGTCGACGGGCACGGCGCTGAGGCGCCGCAGGTCGGTCACCCCACCAGCCGGCGCGGGCGCGCCGGTCGAGGCGGACAGCTGCTCGAGTTCGAGTCGTTCGCTCATAAGGGCTCCTACTGGACCGCCACGTCGGTGAAGAAGACCTGGTCCACCTTCACGTCGGTCGTGGACTTGACCTGAGACAGGATCTGCTTCTCGAGGCCGGTGCGTCCGGAGTCGGTGACCAGCGCGCTCGAGGTCTGGTTGGTGATCAGGTTGGTGATGATCGCCCGGATCACCGCCTCCTCGGGCAGCGTGCCCACGGTGGCGCCGGTCGAACCACCGGCCGACTCGGCGGTGGCGCCGTCGCTCTGACCGGGGGCGAGCTCGAGCGCCACCGTGAGGGTGGCGAAGTGCCCGTCCTGGAGGTTGAGCGTGAACTGCTTGGGGAGGATGTAGATCTCGCCGGCGATCTTCGGCTTGACGACCTTGGCCGGCATCAGCTTCGCCTTGGCCACGTAGCCGCCACCGAGCAGGACGATGGGGAGGATGATCAGGATCTTCTTCTTCATGAGCGGGGTACCTGGATCGGGGGTTTCAGGAGGTGCTTGAGGAGGTGTTCGATGAGGGTGGGACGGGGTTCAGGCGCATCAGCACGATGTCCACGTGCCGATTGCGCGCTCGCCCGGAGGCGGTGGCGTTCGACGCGATCGGGTGCAGGTCGGCGTAGCCGACCGCTCCCAGCCTGCCGGCGCTGACGCTGTGGGCGATCAGGAAGCGGACCACGGTCGTCGCCCGCGACGTCGACAGCTCCCAGTTGGAGGGGAACTCCGCCGTGGCGATCGGCTGATTGTCCGTGTTTCCTTCCACGGTGATCGGATGAGTCTTGTCAACATTGAGCAGCTGGGCCACTTCTTCGAGCAGCGGCTGGCCCTCCGGCTGCAGCGTGGCCTGCCCGGAGTCGAACAGCAGCTTGTCGGTGAGCACGCGCACGACGAGGCCGCGCCGCTCGATCACCGTCTGCACCTGGGCGCTGAAGCCGTGCGCCTTGGCGTAGGCGTTGAGCTTCTTCTGCAGCGCGACGAAGCTGTCCTGCTCGGCGACCGAGGCGGACATGCTGTTCAGGGCGGCCTGGAGCTGGGCGGTGCTCAGCGGCTTAGCCGTGGCGGCCTCGGCCACAGCCGCGGCGGCGGCCGACGACGTGGCGCTCGAGTTGATCGAGCCCGTGCTGCTGCTCGAGCGCGAGGTCGGCGTCGGCACGAGCGGGACGATCGATGGCACCGCGGCGGTGGCCGGCGTGTGCTCGGCGGTCGACTCCGAGCCCGTCTGCATGATCGCGTGGCCGCCGGAGAGGACCGAGCCCGAGAAGGCGGCCTTGAGCGATTGCTGGAGGACCTGGTACTTGGAGATGTTGACCGAGGAGATCGAGAACAGGACCATGAACAGCGCGAACAGCAGCGTGAGCATGTCCGCGTAGGTCAGGAGCCAGCGCTCCTCGTTCTCGTGCTCGACGGCAGCCCCGCGCCGCTTCTTGCCGTGCGCGGCCATGGTTAGGCCGCCTCGGCCTCGCGCTGGGGCATCTCGGTCACGTTGTCCGCATCGCCGGCACCGCGCTCGGCCGGAGCGACGAACGAGGTGAGCTTGTCGGCGACCACACGCGGGTTGTCGCCCGCCTGCACGGACAGGATGCCCTCGAGGGTGAGCGTGCGCAGCTCAACCTCGGCCGAGGACATCGCCTTCAGGCGGCTGGCCACCGGCAGGTAGATCACGTTGGCGGAGGCGACCCCCATCAGTGTCGCGATGAAGGCCGAGGAGATCGAGGGACCGAGCGTGGCCGGCGCGGACAGGTTCTGGAGCACGTGCACCAGACCCATCACGGTGCCGATGATGCCGATCGTCGGGGCGAACCCACCGGCCTTCTCGAACGGCAGCACTCCTGCGTGGTGGCGGGCGGCCATGCCGTCGAGCTCGGCCTCCAGGATGTCGCGCACGAGCTCGGGGTCGGTGCCATCGACGACCAGCTGCAGGCCCTTCTTGGTGAACTCGTCGTCGATCTCGGCGATCTGGGCGTCGAGCGCCAGGAGGCCCTCGCGACGCGCCTGCTCGGCCAGCGAGACGAGCAGCGCCACGCGGCCCTGGACATCGATCGTCGGGGCGCTGATCACCAGCTTGTAGAGGGACGGGATCTTCTTCATCCCGTCCATCCCGACGCTCGCCATGGTGGCGCCGCCGGTGCCGGCGATGATGATGAGCAGCGCGGGCATGTTCATGAACGCGGCCGGGCTGGTCCCGTCCATCATCGCGCTCATGAGGATCCCCGCCGCGGCGACAGCGATACCTATGCCGGTTGCGGCCTTCATGACCTTTTCATCGGCCGCGCTATGGAAACCTTCACCCGGAGCGTGGACGCGCGTCCAGCCAGGGAGGTCCGACCGCTGACCGAGCGGCTTGTCGGGCAGTTACGCATCGCTACGACGCGTTATCGATGGGGTGGATGTGGTGCACGCCCGCGTGCTCGGAGTGGCCCAGCTCGGCGGCCAGACGCACGGGGGCGAGGTGCGGCGCCGCGTTCTCACGGCGCAGCTCGTGACGGCGCCCCAGGGCGGCTGCCAGGACGTCGACGCGGTAGGCGCGAACCTCCTTGGCGACGCGCTCGGGCGTCTCGGCGACGACGATCTTGGCGCCGGTGGCAAGCGTGATCACCGTGTCGGGACAGGCTTCCACGGTGACGATCAAGTCTGGATTGAGGCGGAAGGGCTCGAGCTTGTGCCCGAGACGGTGCAGGGAGATCATGAGTTCGGTCCTCAGTGCTTTGGATGATTTGGGTTCCACCCACCCTGCGCGGGGGGCCGGAGGAGCGGCATCCCTCGATTACCGCTCCCCCGACCCTGCGCTTGGGGTGAATTACTGCTTCATCTGCACGGCCGTCTGCATCATCTGATCGGCCGTGGTGATCGTCGAGGCGTTGGCCTGGTAGCCGCGCTCGGCCTCGATCATGTTGGTGAACTCGGTGCCCATGTCGACATTCGACTGCTCGAGCTCGCCGCTGATCGTCTCGCCGTAGTTGCCCGTGCCAGGCTGGCCGACCGAGGCGGCGCCGGACGCGCTGGTCGCGCCCCACAGCGAGCCGCCGTCGCGCTGCAGTCCGGCCTCGTTCGGGAACGTGGCCAGCCCGATGTAACCGGCGGTCACACGCTGCTGGTAGGTCGCCGAGGACGGGTTGCCGTCGATGTAGGACACGCTGCCGTCCTGACCGACCGCGATCCCGGTCGAGCCGGTCGGGACGTTGATGGCGTTGTTGGAACCGTTGGTCGTATTGATCGAGCCGTCGGTGTTGGCCTGGTAGCCGAGCACGTACTGGCCGGTCTGGGTGGACAGGAAGCCCTGCGAGTTGAACGTCAGGTCGCCGGCGCGGGTGTACTGCGGGGTGGTCGTGATGGCCGGGCTGGTCGTGGTCGGGTCGCCGTTGGCCACCTGCAGGAAGCCGTCGCCCTGGATCGCCACGTCGGTGGCGTTGCCGGTCGACTCCACGCCGCCCGCGGTCATGTTGTTGTCGATCGAGCCGACGTGGACGCCAAGGCCGACCTGGAGCGGGTTGGTGCCGGCGCTGAAGCCGTTGGGGCCGGTGCCGGCCTGAATCAGCTGCGAGAGCTGATCGGAGAACTCGGTGCTCTGAGCCTTGTAGCCGACGGTGTCGACGTTGGCCAGGTTGTTGGCGGTCACGTCGAGCATCGTCTGGTGAGCGTCGAGGCCGCTGATCGCGGCGTACATGCCTGACATCATTTGAACATCAGTTCCTTTCGCGGCCCCCTCGAGGAGGTCCAGCCGCTGTTGTTGGTGACCGTTTCGCTCATGCGATCACGGCGCTGTCGATGTTGGTGAACACCTGCTGACGCATGTGCTCGGATGGCACCGCCGTGATGACGGTGTTGTTCGCGACGGACACCACGTAGCCGGTGCCGTCTACGAAGACCACGGAGTCGCGCGAGCCCTTGCTGGCGGCGCGGTTGACTCCATCGGCCAGTCGACCCAGGGTCGACTGATCAAGCGTTACCCCGCGCTGCTGCAGGCGCTGGAGCGCGTGCCGCGAGAACGTCGGCGCGCTCGTGTGGCTCGACAGCACCTCGGAGAACGAGGGGCCGGACGTAGCCTGCGCGGCGTTCTGGCCGTGCGACGGCGCGGTCGGCTGGACCGGCGCGGTGAGGCCGGGCGCGACCAGCGCGGGGTTGGGAAGCACTGCGCTCACGACACCTCGCTGACCGTTCCGGCGGCGATGCCCGAGGTTCCGTTGATCGTGAGCGTGGGACCGGAAGAGGTGAAGTCGACGGCCTGCACGACACCGCTGGCGGACGCCTGGGTGGTCGGGTCCGTGTAGTCGACCGTGTGGCCGATCAGGGCGATCGCGGTGGCGTTGTTCTGGCCGGAGGCAAGCGTCGAGGTCGACTCGGCGGTGTTGGTCTCCTGCTCGACCGAGGTGAACTGCGCGAGCTCGGTGACGAAGCTCATCGGGTCACTCGAGTTCGGGTTCATCGGATTCTGGTTCTTGAGCTCGGCCATCAGCATCTGCAGGAACTGGTCCTGGTTGATCGGCATGCTGCTCTGGCTGCTGCTCGTCGACGTCGTGCCGTTGGTGCCGGTGCTGGCGGTGGTGCTCTGGGTGGTGAAGCTCATCGAGATGGTCCTTGTCTCTTTGCGTTTGGTCTCAGGCGAGGACGTTCACGAGGGCGCCCTCGGGCAGCACCACGGTGGACTCGGCCTGGCTGGAGTCGGTCTCGCCGATCGCGTCGATGGAATCGTTGCCGGCGCCCGACCGGCCACGCCCCGCAGAATCCTGCGTGCCGTCCTGGGTCGGCGCGTTGCCCTGTCCGCGCGCTTCGATGTTGAGGCTGAGCAGGTTCACGCCCGCCGACTGGAGCGAGCGGCGCAGATCGTCGCTGCCCTGCGAGAGCGTGTCGGCGGTGGTGGCACTGTCGGCCACCACGTGCGCGGTCACGCCGTCGGCGGTGCGGTGCAGCTGGATGCGGATCGTCCCCAGCGAGGCGGGGGAAAGCTCGATCTTGGCCTGGTTGGAGCCCTGGCGCGCGCCCATTTCAATCGTGGTGTGCACCGCGTCGATCGCGTGCTGGAGCGAGACGCCGTAGCGGGTGGGCGCCGCGGCCTCAGCGGCCTGCGTGGCCTGGATCGCCGGCGCGCTCTGGGGAGCGGCGACCGCATCGACCGCCTGGGACTCGGGCTGCGCCTGGATCTGTGGCGCCTGAGAGGACTCGGGCTGCGACTGTGACTGTGAGTCTGACTGTGTGTGTGACTGTGACTGCGACTGGGCCGCGGGCGCGACCGTGGATGCATCCGCCGTTTGCGTGTCCGGGGTGGCCGTGGTAGGCGTGCTCGCGGCGGGCTGGGCTGCGGTCTGCGTGGCGGTGGTGTCCTGCGAAATGGTCACGGTGGCGGTGGTGTGCTGGGGCTGGGGCTGGGGAGCCGCGGCGGCCGGCGGGGTCGCCGGCGTCGTCGCCTGTGTGGTCGAAGTCGTCTGGGGGGTGCCCTGAGCGGCGGTCGTGGCCGGGGTGGGCTGGGCGGCCGACGTGGGCCGGGCGGCCGACGCGGGCTGGGCGGCCGACGCGGGCGGAGCGATCGCAGCGGAGAGCGCCGGCGGCGCAGCGTTGGGCGCCGCCGGGCTCTCGCTGGGGGTGGGGGTGTCGGTCAGGGTGGGGGTGTCGGTCAGGGTGGATGCCGCGGGGGTGATGGCGGCGGCCGGGGTGGCGGTCTGCGGGGAAGTCGAGGGCGAAGCGGCCTGCGCCTGGCCGGGGGTGGAGGCCGAGGCCGACGCGGCGGGCGCCACCTGCGCGGCCGTGGCTGCGACGAGCTGCTGGAGGGTGGCTCCCGACGGCGGGGTCGACCCAGCCGCCGCGTTCTCTTCAACGTTGAAGAGACCCTGGGGGGTGGAGTTGCTCGACGCGGCCGCGTTGGCGGGGGCGCTCTGGTCCGGCGCGGCGCCGGTTGTCGGGGCGGTCTGGGTGGCCGGCGCGGGCATGCTCAGCGCGGCCGCGACGGTGGCGGCGAGCGCCTGCGCGGCGTCGGCCGACGGCTGCTGGGCATTCGTGGACAGCAGGGCAGCGCCCTTCTTCGCCGGCGCCGATCCACCGGCGCTCTTGCTCTGGCCTTCCGCAACGGCGGTCCGGGCCACATGGTTGTCGAGCACGCTGGCAAAGCCGGGCGGCCCGCCTCCGGGGCCCGGTGGGCCGCCGGTGGCGGTCGGGGCGTCGGTGGCGGCGGAAGCGAGCGGATCGCCGCTCGGTGCCGGCGCTGCCTGCAGGGCAGCCGCAACAGAGGTCGTCATGCCGCGTTCCTCCTGTAGCCGTTGAGTGCGATCTCGTCGAGCATCAGCCCCTCCTGACGAGCGACCTCGCGCTCGTGCTCGGTGCGGCGCTGCTCCTTGAGGCGCTCGAGCGCCTGCCGCTCGCGGGCGGCCTGGGTCAGCGCCTCGCGACGCTGGGCCAGCTCGAGCTCGTGGCGCTGAAGATTCTGCCGGGTGGCCTGGTGGGCGCGCTCGGCGCGCTCCAGGTAGGCCTGGCGGGCGAGCAGGTCGGTGGCGCTGCTGGCGGCGCGAGTGGCGTCGACCTGGGAGTCGCGGGCGCGGGCGATGCGATCGGCCGCGGCCTGCACCTCCTCCTCGCAACGGCGGTGGCGCAGCATGGCGCCGGCGAGCTCTTCCTTCGCGGCGTCTTCATGACGCTCGCGCAGGGCGCGCACCCGTTCGAGTCGGAAGCGGAACGAGGATCCGTTCATGGTCCTGTACTCGACCGGCCCGTCTCGGGCCCTAAGCGGCCCTGGACACTTGTCCGAGTCGGGGGCCGTGATGGATTTCCCGCCAATATGACGGAAAATCCAGCACACCCCATGAAGTACCTCGCGGTTATCTGCGCGGTGGCGACGGCGCTGCCTGCATTCACGACGGCGCCCAAGACCTCTTCCGGCCGCGGTGACGCGGCGGAGCTCTACGACGTTGCGGCCGCCTGCCACCCCACGTTCGACCGGTTCGTCATCCGGGCGCGGTTCAGCGTCCCGGGCTACGACGTGCGCTACGTGGGCCGGATCGTCGCCGACCCGTCGGGCCGCCCGGTCTCGCTGCTGGGGGCCAAGCGCATCCGCGTCGCGTTCAACCTGGCCGGCGGGCACGACAACCGTGGCACGAACCTGCTCGCTGCCACCCTGACTCCGCGCTGCCCGAACCTCCTCCAGGTGAAGAAGGCCGGCGACTTCGAGGGCACGGTGTCGTTCGGGCTGGGGCTGTGCCACATGACCGGGTTTCGCGTGTTCCGGCTGACGAACCCGACGCGGGTCGTGATCGACGTCGCGCATTGACGCCGGCTAAGCGGTGAGCTGGAGGCCGGGGATGGCCAGGCCGGCGCCGGCGGGCGCGGCCATCTGGGGCTGGCGTCCGGGAACGCCGCCCGGTCCGGCGGGCGGGCCGTCGAGGACCTCGCCGACCACGCTGGGCCTGCGGGAGAGGTCGTCGGCCAGCGCGATCAGCTCGGCGTCGGCCGCGTCGACCGCGCTCGGCTCGTCGACCCGCTGGCGCAGGAAGCCGTCGATCCGCGGGCGCAGGGCGATCGTGGCGTCAAGCAGCGGATCGGTGCCCGCCTGGTAGGCGCCGATCGAGATCAGGTCCTCCTTCTCGCGGTAGGCGGCCAATGCGCTGCGCAGCCGCGTCCCGGCGTCCCGGACCTCGGGCGTGACGATCTCGCCGATCAACCGCGACACGCTCTGCAACACGTCGATCGCGGGGTAGTGACCGGTGTGCGCCATCGCGCGGGACAGCACGACGTGCCCGTCCAGGATCGAGCGGACCGCGTCCGCGATCGGCTCGTTCATGTCGTCGCCGTCGACCAGCACGGTGTACAGGCCGGTGATCGATCCGCGATCGCTCGTTCCCGCCCGTTCGAGCAGGCGCGGGAGCAGCGCGAACACCGAGGGCGTGTAGCCGCGCGTGGCCGGCGGCTCGCCGATGGCCAGGCCGACTTCGCGCTGGGCCATGGCGAAGCGCGTGACCGAGTCCATCATCAGCATCACGTTCTTGCCCTGGTCGCGGAAGTGCTCGGCGATCGCGGTGGCGGTGAAGGCGGCCTTGATCCGTACCAGCGCCGGCTGATCGGAGGTGGCCACGACGACCACCGAGTGCGAAATGGCGTCGCCCAGGTCGCGCTCGATGAACTCGCGCACCTCGCGTCCGCGCTCGCCGACCAGCGCGATCACGTTCACGTCGGCGCTGGTCGAGCGCGCGATCATGCCCATCAAGGACGACTTGCCGACGCCGGAGCCGGCGAAGATGCCCAGGCGCTGACCGCGGCCGCAGGGGACCAGCGTGTCCAGGGCGCGCACGCCGAGGGCAACCCGGTCGGTGATGCGCGGTCGCGTCATCGGATCCGGCGGCGCCGCCGTGGTGTCGCGCCAGGACACGCCCGAGGGCGCGCCGACGCCGTCGAGCGGGTTACCCAGACCGTCGATCACGCGTCCGAGCAGCGGCTCGCCGACGGCCACGCGGAACGGGCTGCCGGTGGGGAACACGCTCGTGCCGGGGCCGATGCCGTGAAGCTCGCCGAGCGGCATCAACAACGTGCGGCCGCCGCGGAAGCCGACGACCTCGCAGGCCACGGACGGACGGTCGCGGCCGTCGCCGACCATGCACACCTCGCCGATCTCCACCTGGACGCCGGTGGCCTCGATGATCAGCCCGATCAGGTCGGAGACCTTGCCGACGCGGCGGGACAGGTCGGCTTCCTGCACGGCTTGGATCGCCCGGGCCAGACGGCCGCCGGGCCGAGAGGCCGCAGGCGTGTCAGTCGTCATCGCTGCGCTCACGCTCGAGCGCCGAGGCCACGATCTCCCGTGCCCGCGCGAGCTGCGTCTCGAGTCCGGCGTCGATGTCGCCGGTGTCGGTGTGGGCGATCGCGCCGCCCCGGGTCACGCGCCGGTCGGACTGCACGCCGAGGTGCTCGATTCCGCCGAGCTCGGACTGCAACTGGTTCACGCAGTCGCCGACGAGCTCCAAGTCGTCGGGATTGACCACCAGCGTCACCCGGCGGCGGTCGGTCAGATGGCGTAGCGCGTTACGGGCAACATCGAGCACGCGCTCGGGCTCCACCGCGACTACGCCGGCCAGGATCTGCTCGGCCAGGCGCAGTGCCAGCTCGACTGCATCGGCCTCGAGCTCGACCATCACCTGCGTGCGCACTGCCTCGATGGCCTGAACCGACGCCCCCAGCGCGGCTAGCGCCGGCCCGGCGTCGTTGCGCGCCGCGGCCAGGCCGGCGGCGCGGCCCTCGGCCTCGCCCGCCGCCCAGGCCTGGGCGCGGATCTGCTCGGCCTCGGCCCGGACCGCCGACAGCACGTCGGCGATGCCGCCGGAGGTGTCGGCCGCCGCGGCGTCGAGCTGGCGGAAGGCGTAGCCGGCGATTGGGGGCCCACCCGCCCCGGACTCAGACAACTGCGTCTTCCTCGCCGCGCGAGAGCACCAGCGCACCGGCCTCCTCGAGCTTGCGCACGATGGCCACGATCCGGCCCTGAGCGTCCTCGACCACCCGCTTGCGCTGCGGCGGCATGTAGGCCATCTCCTCGACGAGCATCGTTGCCCCGCGCTCGGACATGTTGGACAGGATGCGTTCCTTGACGTCGTCGTTGACGCCGCGCAGGGCCAGGGCCAGGTCTTTCTGGTCGGCCTCGCGGAGAACCAGCTGGATCGAGCGATCGTCGAGCTTGACGATGTCCTCGAACACGAACAGCAGGCGGCGGACCTCGGCGGCCAGCTCCTCGTCTGACTCGGTCAGCGCGTCGAGCACGTTGCGCTCGGTCGAGCGGTCGGCGTGGTTGAGGATCTCGGCCAGCGATTTGATCCCGCCGGCGGAGGAGTACTCCTGCTGGACCACGCTGTCGAGCTTGCGCTTCATGATGCCCTCGACCTGCTTGACCACGTCCGGGCTCGTCTCACCCATGCGCGCGATGCGCAGCGCGATCTCGGCCTGCTCGGTGCCGGGCAGGTGGGAGAGCACCTGCGAGGCGAGTGTGGTGTGCAGGTTGGCCACGACCAGCGCCACCGTCTGGGGCGACTCGTTGCGCAGGAAGGTGACCAGCTGCTCGGGTGGCGTCTTGCGCAGGAACTCGAACGGCCGCATCTCGATCACGCTCGAGAGCCGCCCGATGATCTCGAGCGCACGCTCAGGGCCCAGGGCCCGCTCGAGCACCTCGCGGGCATAGTCGACGCCGCCGGACATCAGCGAGTCGTATGCCTCGACGGTGGCGGCTAGCTCCTCCAGCACGGTGGCGGTGGTGAGCGGATCGACGCGCTGGAGCTTGGCCATCTCCAGCGAGAGCGACTCGATCTCTTCATCGCGCAGGTGCTTGAACACTTCGGCGGCGCGATCGGGTCCGAGCGAGACGAGCAGCACGGCCGCCTTCTTGCGACCGGGCAGCTGGGGACGCTTCACTGCGGCGGCCGCGGGCTGGGCGGGTGCCGCCGGGGCGTTGGGGGCAAGTTGTTCGAGTTCGGCGGCCATCGGACGGGTGACTAGTCCTCACTCATCCACGCGCGCACCTGCTGGGCCACGCGATCGGGATCGCGCTGGACCAGCTCCTCAACCTGGCGCTTGGGCACGTTGACCGGTGAGCGCAGCCGCTTGATGTCGGTAGGGTCCTCATCGGCGCCCGAGGCGAGCGCGGCGAGCGGCCGCGGGGTCTCGAGCTCGCGCAGCCAGGTGGGCTGGCCACTGAACACCTCGCGCTCGCGTCGCTTGAGGTTGCGCCGCATGAAGAACAGGAAGAGCAGCGCGCCCAGGCCAACTACGCCGTACTTGGCGTAGCCGAGCATCTTGGTCGGCGAGGTGGGGCTCGCCTTGGCGACGGGTGCCTTGGCGAAGGCGATCTGGGAGATCGACAGCGTGTCGCCCCGCTTGGCGTTCAGGCCGACCGCGCCGGCCACCGCGTTCTTGATCGCGGGGATGGACGAGGCCGGGACGGACTTGTCGACCAGCACCGACACGGTCTGGCTGTTCACGGCGCCCGGGGCGATCGTGGTGTGTGTCACGGTCTTGTTGACGCCGTAGGTCGTGTTCGCGGTCTTGTTCGAGTAGTTGGAGTTCGAGCTTCCGCCGGTCGTCGCGGCGGCGGCGGGGATCGTTCCGGCGGTGCCGCCGGCCGTGCCGTTCCCGCCCTTGAGCGTCTCCGTCTGGGTCTGCGCGGTCAGCGGCACGCCCTTCTTGCCGTAGACAAGGCTGTCCGAGGTGGCCTGATTGGCGTTGACGTCGGCGTTGACCACAACCTGGGCCTTGCCCGCGCCGAGCGTCTGAGTCAGCAGGCCGGTCGCCGCGGCGGCCATCTGCGCGTCGTACTGGTTATCGATCGACTGCTGGGAGGTGTCGCCGCCGGCGGCGCCTGCCCCCGAGGTCGGCCACAGGAGCTCGCCGCTCGAGTCGGTGATCGTTACCTTCTGGTCGGACAGGCCCTGGACGCTCGAGGCGACCAGTTCGGCGATGCCCTTGACCGCGCTCGAGTCGAGGGTGCTCGAGTCCGAGAGCAGCACCGAGGCGCTCGAGGATGGGCCGTTGTCGCCGAACAGCTGATCCTGCTGGTCGGGCAGCACGAGGTTCACGGTGGCTGAGTCGACGCCCTGGATCTGATCGATCGTCTGGTCGAGCTGACCCTCCAGGGCGCGCTGGTAGGTGACCTGCTGCTGGAAGTTCGAGGCGCCGAGCTGCGAGCTGTTGAGGAGCTCGAAGCCGGGCTGCGTGCTCCCGACCCCGAGCAGGCCCGCCGTGGCCAGCGCGATCCGCGCCTGGCTCACCTCGCTCGAGTCGACGGCCAGCGCAGTGCCGCCGTTCTGGATCTGGTAGCCGATCCCCTTGGCGTCCAGCGCGCTGGTGATCTTGCCCGTCTGGGCCGGATCCAGCCCGGTCTCGAGCGTGCTGTAGCTCTTGGCCGAGGCGAAGTTCATGACGACCATGAGGAACACGATCGCGGCGGCGACCGAGCCGCCGAGCATCGCCCAGCCTTTGGGCGTCATCTTGCTGATGTACTGACGGACGGGGAGGGCCATTTAGTTCCGGGGGGTTCGGGGGTGAGGTCTAGACCTGGGTCTGGAAGACGGTGTTGACGGCGTCGACCATCTTGGTGCGGATCTGCGAGGCGAGGTCCATGGCCAGCGAGGCGTTCTCGACCGATGTGATCGCCTGGGTGGGATCGGTGAGCTGGCCGGTGGCCAGCTGCTGGGAGGCGGTGGTGGCGCTGTCCTGCGTCTGCTCGAGCGAGTTGATCGCGCCGGTCAGCGTGCTGCCGAAGCTGCCGTCGCCGCTGCCGCTGCCCGTCGGGTTGACGGCGGCCGATGGATCCTGGCCGACGCCGCCGATCGAGCCCACGCTCCACTCGCTCGGGCCCAGCGGCCCGATGGCTCCTGAGATCGCCGGAATCATTTGAGCAGACCCAGGGTCTTCTCGTACATCTCTTTGGCGGTGCTCATCGCCGTCACGTCGGCCTGGTAGGAGCGGGACTCGTCGATCATGTCGACCATCTCGTTGACCGGGTTGACGTTGGGCATCTTCACGTAGCCCTGCGCGTTGGCCGCCGGGTTGCCCGGGTCATACACCGACTGGTCGGGTGTGGGATCGTTGACGATGCCGCCCACCTCTACGCCGCCGGCGACCGGACCGCCACTCGCGATGGCGCCCCCGCCCACCCCGCCCATCGCGCCCGAGAGCGCCGCGCTGAAGCCGCCGCCAACCTGCTGGAGGACGACTTCCTGGCGCTGGTAGGGCTGGCCGTTCGCGCCGTTCGTGGTGTCGGCGTTGGCCAGGTTCTCGGACGTGACGTCCATCCGGGTGCGCTCGGCCGTGAGGCCGCTGGCCGCGATGCCGATTGCGTCGAAGAAGCTCATCAGGACTGACCGATCCCCATCGCGCTCTCCAGGATCGACTCACGCTGGGTGGCCACCTGGGTGAGCGTCTCGTAGAGCAGTCCGTTCTGCGCGAGGTACGCCTGCTGCTGCTCGGGGCTCACGCCGTTGCCGTCGGGGCCGACGGACTGCGCGACCGAGTAAGGCTGGTAGGAGACCTGGCTGATCGGCGTGCCGGACTGCATTGCCGACGCGAGCGTCGACTGGAAGTTGACGTCCTCGGGCTGGTAGCCGGGGGTGTCGACGTTGGCCAGGTTGTTGGTCAGCAGCGTGTTGCGCATCATCGAGCCGCTCATCGCGGACTCGAGGGCTTGCTGAGTGGTGTCAAGGAGGGACATTTGAGAAACCGAAAGTGGCTCGCCCTCCTTGGGCTCGATCACGACCCGATCCATCGGGTCTTCCCATGAATCGGCTCCTGGTGCCAATCCTTTAGGGGGTGTAGGGGCGAGTAACCGCATCCAGCTCTGGGCCTCGCACGCTCCGCTTCTGGGTTGCGGGGAGACCGCTCCGCGTGCTCGGCTGCTTCCACGGCCCGGCATCCAGCCGGCCCCTTAGACGAATCGCGCCGGGCGGGGCCATGAGGACCCCGCCCGGCGCGGAACTCCCTGGATCGGAAGTGCGATTAGGCGAGGGTGAACTTTCCGACGAGCCGCTCGAGCTCCTCGGCGGTGTTCGCCAGCTGGGTGGCCGAGGCGGCGATCTGCTCGGTCGAGGCGCTCGTCTCCTGGGTGGAGGCGCTGACCTGCTCCGAGGAGGCGCTCGACTGCTCGGCGACGGCGGCCACCGAGGTCATGCTCTCCTGCACCCGGTTGCCGGCGCTGGCGATCTCCTGGATCGAGCCGGCGATCTGCTCGACGCGCTGGCCGACGTCCTGAACCGCGGCGGAGATCCGCGTGAAGGCCTCGCGAGCCTGCTCGACGGTGGCGGTGCTGTCTTCGGTCTGGCGCGCGCCATCCTCGACGACCTCGACCACGTGCCGGGTCTCGTGCTGGATCTCCTGGATCAGGCTGGCGATCGAGGAGGCCGCGGACTGCGACTCCTCGGCCAGCTTGCGGACCTCTTCGGCGACGACCGCGAAGCCGCGGCCCTGCTCGCCGACGCGGGCGGCCTCGATCGCCGCGTTCAGCGCCAGCAGGTTGGTCTGCTCGGCGATGCCGGTGATCGTGTCGACGATCTCGCCGATCTGCTCCGACTTGGCGTCGAGCTTGCGGATCGCGGTGCTCGCCTCGGAGCTGGAGTTGCGCACGGCGTGCATGGCCTCGGTGGCCTGGGCCACGGCCTGCGCGCCCTCCTCGGCCAGATTGCGCGCCTCGGCGGCGGCGTCAGCGGTCTGCTGGGCGCCGTCGGCCGAAGCCTGCGAGGCCATCGCCACCTCGTCGGTAAGGATCTTGGCCTCGGCGACCGAGCGGACCTGGTCCTCGGCGCCGGCCGCCACCGAGCTGACGGCCTGCGCGATCTCGCCGACGGCGCGACCGGCCTCCTCGGAGGTGTTGGCCATCTGTTGCGAGGCCGCCGCCAGCTGCTCGGAGGTGCTGCCGATCTCGCGCAGCATGCCGGCGACGTTGTCGCGGGTGGCGTTGTAAGCGGACACGCTGCTCTGGGTCTTCTCGACCATCGCGTTGAACGTGCGGGTGAGCTCCCCGATCTCGTCCCCGCGAGTGGTGGGGATCGACTCGATCTCCGGGCGCACCTGGTAGGTCAGGTTCCCCTGGGCGATCGCGCCGAGGCCATGCTCGAGCTCGGCCAGCGCGTCGGCGTCGAGGCTCGAAATGCCGTCGAGCAGCTGCTTGATGCGACGGCTGACGTCGCGGGCCAGGGAGAAGCTGATCCCGCCGGCGGCCAGCAGGGCGATGAGCGCGATGACCAGCATCAGCGCCCTGGAGCTCGAAGCGCTCGAGGCGGCGGCGTTGGTGTTCTCGTTCGAGACCGCCTTGCTGGCGTTCTCGACCGCGGTGGTCAGATCGTCGGCTGCGTCGTTGGAGGCGCCGTTGGCGAGCTTGGCCGCGGCGGTGGTCGTGTGGGCCTTGACCAGCGCGAGGACCCGGTTGTCGATCCCATGCCACTTCTCGAACGCGGTGTTCACGTCGGCGATCGCGTTCTTGGC
This sequence comes from uncultured Solirubrobacterales bacterium, assembly GCA_963834625.1. Taxonomy (GTDB): domain Bacteria; phylum Actinomycetota; class Thermoleophilia; order Solirubrobacterales; family Solirubrobacteraceae; genus Palsa-465. The sequence goes on from CAWICM010000006.1 coordinate 713,014, forward strand.
GGCGGGCGTCGTCGCGTACCTGCCCAGCGCCCGCGCGGTCTGCTCGAAGGTCTGGACGTCGCCCTCGTGGTTCTGAGCGTTGCTCGCGTCGAGCACGGTCGAGACCTCGGAGGCGACCATGTCACGTGCGTGGCCGCTGGCATCCTCGAGCGTGGGCAGTTGCTTCGCGCCCGACTGGACCTTGCCGTTGACCGCGCCGATGCCCGACCAGCCGATGAAGAGCGCGACGACGAACAGGATGCTCACGGCCACGAAGGCGCCGAGCAACTGACGGCGAACGGATGACAGCAGGAATGACACGGGGCGAAGATCCTTTCCGGGGGCGAGAAACTACGGTCTTGAATCGGCCGCCACGGGGGCAATCTTGAGCCGGCGCTGTGGCATGTGGCCTATGCGGCCGCCGCGGCGATCGCGGCCGGAACGGGGTTCCAGCCGGCGATCTCGATGCTCGGGTCCTGCCCGAGCGCGGCGTCGAACGGAGCGCCCGGTCCGGTGATCACGCGGAGCACCGGACGGCCGAGCTCGAGCTCAGGAACGCTGACCACGATCGCCCGGCGACCGTCGGTCAGCTCCACCTCGATGCCGGGCGGGAACGGCGCCACCCGGCGGGTGAAGACGTCGCAGATCACCGGGTCGAACTGGGAGCCGGCGCCGGCCAGGATCGTCTGCACGCCCACGTGCGCGGGCTTGGCCGCCGCGTGGAGGCGCTCGGAGGTGATCGCGTCAAAGACGTCGGCCACGGCGGCGATGCGGGCCATCTCGTGAATCTCGGTGGCGGCCTTGCCCTCGGGATAGCCAGTCCCGTCCCAGCGCTCGTGGTGGCGCAGGATCGATGCCTGCACGAGCGGGTCCCAAACGCCGGTGTCGCGCACCAGCTTGACGCCCGCCTTGGGGTGGCCCTGGACGATTTCCCACTCCTCCTCGGAAAGCTTGCCGGGCTTGTTCAGGATCGACTCGGGGATGGCGAGCTTGCCGATGTCGGCCAGGAGCAGGCCCATGCCGAGGCGGAACAGCCGCTCCTCGTGGCGATCGTCCTGACGCTCGCCCTTGTAGTCGAGCCAGCCGTGCTCGACGATCAGGGACCGCCCGATGAGCAGCCCGAGCGCGGTCATGTCGATCGAGTGCTGAACGCCGTAGGCGGTGGGGCCGCACTGATCGGCCAGCACGACCGCCTTGCCGTCGTGCTCCTCGATCTCCTGCAGGATGGCGTCGACGACGTCTGAGAGCTCGTCGGTGGACTCGGGGTCGAGCGTGCGGCCGGCGGCCACGGCCCGACGGGCCTCATCATGCAGGGCGGACAGTGCGCGCGTGGCCTGCCCCCGGGACTGGGCGCTGATGGCCGGCACCGGATCGATGCCGCGGCCGAGCTCGTCCTCGACCCAGACGGCCTGGATGCCGGCCTTGGCGAGGTGGTCGACAAAGCGCCCGCTCAGCGTCACGCCGGCGCGCAACAGTGGCGCGCCGTCGCGTCCACTGACGATGTCGCGCGCGAGACGAGCGTCTTCCGGAAGATTGGCTATCGATACGAGCCGCATGCCCCGCAAATCGGCACGTTTGCCGGGATCTTTAGCCGGAGGCGTTCCGGAGGCTGCGGGCTAGGCGGTGGCCTGCACGCGCGGGCGATTTTCGAGCGCCGCCGCGTACCCGCGCGCGGTGCGGTCGACCCGCTGCACGTTGGCGGCTTCGAGCAGCAGCGCCTCGCGGCGGCGCAGGATCTCGATCTCGACCCGCTTGTTCATGAGCGCGGCGCGCTGAAGCGCGGGATGGGCGGCCTCGGGCGGAATGGCCGGCAGGCCTTCGAGCAGCGTGGCCCGCTCGGCGTAGAGCACCTGCAGTTCCTCGATGGAGCCCTCACCGATCAGCTCGAGCTCGCGCTCGATGCTGCGCGCGAGTGTCTCGTAATCCTGGGTGGCGCTCATTTGGAGCTGATCGTCGCGAACGACTCGCGCAGCTGGCCGAGCAGCGAGCTGACGTGCTCGAGAGCAGCCGGGTTCCTCTCGAACCTGGCCTGGCGAAGCTGGCGCAGGCAGTACACGTAGATCGACTCGAGGTTGGCGGCGATCTCGCCCTGCTCCATGTCGAGGGTGTCGCGCAGGTGCTGGATGATGTCCTCGGCCCGGCGCAGCTTGCGGTTGGTGAGCTCCATCTTGCCGTCACGCATCGCCACGCCAGACTGGAAGAGGAACTTCCGAGCTCCGTCGTAGAGCATGACGACGAGCAGCTCGGGCGGAGCACTGAGCACCGCGCTCTCCCGGTAGGCGTTGGGTGTGGCGAGTGTGGTCATGGGCGTCGATCTCTCCGGGGGCGAGGGGGGGTCTCTCCCTGGTCCTCGGCAGCGGCGCTCGCCTCTTGAGCGCGGAAGGACGACTAGCCCAGCTGGTTGAGCTGGCTGGTCAGCCAGCTGGCGGTCGACTGGTTCTGCGAGAGCGCCGCCTCCATGTTCGCGAACTCCTGCACCAGCTGGTTCTGCTTGATCGTGTTGGCCTGTTGCAGGTTCTGGATCTGCGTGGTGAGGAAGCTGCTCTGGGAGGTGTCGGACTGGATGCGGGTCGAGATCGTCCCGCCCGGCCCAGCCTCGGCGTCGACGAGGCTCGAGAACTTGATCGACCAGCTCTGCATCAGCTGATGGACACCGGTGGCATTGCTGGTCAGCGCGGCGGTCAATGCGTTCGTATCCAGCGTGAGGTCACCAGACAGCGCGCTCTGCGACACGGAGCCGCTGCCCGTGCTGGCACCGGTGCTGACGCCGATGTCGAGCATGTTGTTCGTCGAGCCGGTGAGCCCGCTGATCGTCGTGGTCATCGTCTGCCGCATCGAAGACAGAAGGTTCTGGAGGGCGCTGTCGCCGTAAAGAGTGCCCTGCGTCGGATCCGAGCTGCTCGGCGTCTGATTCAGCTGCGTCTGGATCTGGGTGATCGCCGAGTTGTAGTCGGTTACGAACTTCTGGACCGCGGTCGTGATGTTCTGCGCGCTTGGGGCGGGCGCGCCGACCGTGACGGTCACCGGCGTGGACCCGGTCACACCGTTGAGGCTGACCGTGACTCCGGGGATCGTCTGCTGGGCGCCCTGGCCCTGCGTCGGCTGCCCGGTGCCGCCGAGCGACGCGCCGCTGATCGTGTTCGAGGACGAGTAATAGGGCCCGGAGCCGTTGAGCGTGTATTCAGCGTCCGTACCCGCGATGTAGTTGGTTCCGCCGCTGAGGCTGGTCCCACTCGTCGGCTCCAGGTCGTTGCCGGCGGGAACGCCCGTCTGGCGGTCCGACAGAACGACCGTGGCGGGGCCACCGTTGGTGCCCTCCTGCGTCACGGTCGCCCAGGCCTTGCCATTCGGGTCCGAGTTGATCGCGCTCACCAGCGTGTCGGCCGATGCCCCGGCCGCCAGGTTGTACTGCTGGCCGCCGATCGTAATGGTGTCTGCCGAGCTCGGGCTGTTGAACGTGAACGTCTCCTGCGACGCGCTGGCCAGCGCCGTCACCCCGATCGAGTAGCTGCCCACCACCGCGCCGGCGCTGCTGGTCGCGGTCGCGCCGATCAGCGTGGAGTTGGTCGAGGTGATCGTCTGGGCGTTGGCGAACAGGGACGGGTTGCCGAGCGCCTGGGCGTCATCGGCGACCGTCTGCATGGCGGTCTGGATGCTCGTCAGCTGGCTGTTGAGCGCGGTGATGCCCGACTGCTGGTTCTGCAGGTTGGTCACCTGCTGCTGCTGGGCCGCCATCAACGCGGTGATCACCGCGTTGGTGTCCAGGCCTGAGGCGAGGCCGGTGATCTGCAGCGCCGAGTTGCTTCCCAGCGAGCTCAGCGAGCTGCCGCTCGCGTACTGGTTCGAGCTGGCGGCCGACGTGCTGGAGCTGACGGACTGCGTGGACATCGTCTTCTACGTAATCGGCAGCTACTTGCCCGGACTGGAGAGCGGCTGGCCAGCGGCCACGTCCAGCACCGTGCTCGCGGGCACCGTGAACATCAGGTTCCCGTGGACGTCGTGGACTTCGACGCTCAGCTTGCCGGTCGACTCATTGATCTTGAAGCGAAGCTCGCTACCGTCGGCCTTGAGGCTGTGGTAGGCCTGGTTGGCCACGCCGATGGCGTCCTGCACCTCCGGCGGCGGGCTGGCCGGGATCGTGTCAACGGTCACCGTGTCCGATGCGTGCCCGGTCTGGGCCGACGCAGGGGCTGAGGACCGAGCCGGCTGGGACGGCGTCGTGGCGGGCGTCCTGCCCACCGAGCCAATATCAAAGCTCATTGCATTCCTCCTTGGATGCGCGGGTTCCTACCTATTAAGCGGGATTCCTTCCCGTACTAGGTGGGGTAATCGAGCGCATCTCGGAGAACTTGAGCGTTCTCTTCAGTTGTCCACGGCCGGCTAGGGCGCGCTCAGCGCGACCTCCGGGCCGGCTGACAGGGAGCAGCGGGTGTGCAGTTCGCGGGCGGCGGCGTTGTCGGGATCGTGCTGGAGCGCCTCGCCGGCGAACACGACGGCGTCCTCGAGCTGACCATGCCGCTCCGCCACGCGAGCCAGCCCGAGCAGGGCGCGGGCGTCCGGTAGGTACTCGCAGACGGCCATCCATTCCTGCGCCGCCATGGGCAGGAAGCCGTGGTTGAGATACATCGAGGCCAGCAGCTCGCGCTGCTCGCGCTCGGGCAGGGATGAGCCCCGCAGGAGTGGGATGAGGCGCTCGAACGCCCCGAAGTCCTGAGCCCGCAGGAGCGTCTCGAGGATGACTCCGAGCAGCGGTGTGGCCGCCACCGGGAGGCTGCGCGGCTGCGCCGTGGAGTCTCCGGCGATCTCGAGCCAGGCGGCGAACACCTGGCGCTCGGCCGCCGACACGCCGAGCTGGGCCGCGCGGAGGCTGGCCGCCGCGGCGTCCTGAAGGTCACCGCCGGCTATCCGGCTCCACAGCTCGATGCGGGCGGACAGGGCGGCGTAGGGGTCGCCATCGTCGATCTGGGCACTCTCGGCGGCGGCATCCGCGTAGCGGCGCTGGTTCAGCAGCGCCTCGGCGAGCTTGACGCGGACCTGCGCGCTGCTCGGCCGCGCCGCCAGCACCGCGCGGTACTGCGTCTCGGCCGCGGCCATCGCGCCGTGGCGGTACAGGGTGCCGGCCAGCATGAACCGCGCGGTCGGCGTGAGGTCTTCCAGACGGCTCTCGATCTCCGTGCAGGCCGAGTCGGGTGTCGCGCCGGAGCGGAGCAGGACGGTCGCATATGGGTCGACGACGCCGATGAAGTCGGGGCGTTCGGCGACGCACCAGTCGAGCAGCTCGCGGGCCCGGTCGAGCTCACCGCGCCGCGTGTACAGCTCGGCTAGCGCGATCCGCGGGCGGTGCGTTCCGGCGCCGACCGCGGCGCCGTACCGCGACGGGCCATCGCCCATCTGGATGCACCGCTCCCAATAGGTGATCGCGTCGTCGTCCCTGCCGAGGGACAGCGAGGCGAAGGCCTGGTGGAACACGAGGTCGGTGAACCCGGGGAAGCGTGCGAGCCCATCTTCGGCGCGCGAGATCGCCTCCTGGGGCCGGCCGCACGCGTTCAGCGCGGTGACCAGGCGGTGTACGAGGGCGGGGATGTAATCGTGATCCTCCTCGCCCGTCGTGCGCGCCAGGCTCAGGGCCCGCTCGAACTCGGTCAGCGCGGAGCGGTGATCCCCGATCACCGCGTACTCGGTGCCGAGGTTGAAGTGGATGAAGGCGGACGGAGCGCTCTCGGCCTGCTGGGCCTTCAGCAGCTCCAGGTTGCGGCGCGACTTCTCCTTGGCGTCGCGGACCGCGCCGAGGTAGCCGTAGTGGTCGACCCGGACCGAGCTCTGCTCGAGCCGGCTGATGGCGTACGTGGGCAGGCTGGGGGCGATCTGCTCGTGGAGCCGGCCTTCGAAGCGGTAATGGGGGCGGTTGCGGAACACGCGCATGGCCACGTTGGTGACCGCGCCACCGTCGCCCAGCTCACCCGTGTAGCTCGTCTCGACCAGGTAGAACGCCTCACGCCAGACCCGGCCCGTGAGGCCCCGCAGGCGCTCGACGTCGTCGGCGACCAGAACCTCGTCGGCGTCGAGGTAGATGATCCAGTCGGAAGTGGCGTGCTCGAAGGACGTGTTGCGGGCGTCCGAGAAGGATCCGGTCCAGGGTTGCTCGATGACCTCGGCCCCGAACTCCTTCGCGATCTCGATCGTGCGGTCGGTGGAGCCCGTGTCGACGATGATGATCTCGTCCACGGCGGGCGCGACGGCGGCAAGGCACTTGGGGAGCATCTCCTCCTCGTCCTTGACGATCATGCACAGGGTGAGCGTGAGGTCCTTGGCCGGCTGGGCCTTGGGGGCCAGCTTGCGGGCACGGGCGGCGAGGGCGGGGACCGCGGCGTGAAGCGGCTTGCCCGGGCGGAATCCCTTGCGGCGCCGCGCGAGCTCTGACAGGTTGCGCTTGAGGTGTGGAAGGGCGGGGTCGAGCCGCTGGGCGGCCTTGAACAGGTCGTGGGCGGCGTCGAGGCTCCACAGCTCGTACAGGGCGATGCCGGCGTAGTTCAGGAGGACGGGCTCGCGCGGCTCATCCTCGAGCGCGCTGAGCGCGGCGGTGGCGATCGCGACGAACAGCTGGGCGGTCTGCGCCTGCGAGGTGAGCTTGCCGGTGGCGGCCAGGCCCTCCTCGATCAGCAGCACACGCGCGTGGTAGCGGGCGTGGCTGTCCTCGTTTGCGGTGGCGCGGTCAAACAGCGCCTTATAGCGGTCGAGGTTGTTGAGGGAGAGGTGCAGGCGGGCCTGGTCGCGCAGCTGGGCGCCGAACGCGCCGCCCTGGGTCGCCGCTTGCGGTGCGGTTGCAGGGTGGGCTTGCGGGGCGGTCGCGATTCTGAGCCCGGTGGTGCGTGCGGGAGCGTCTCCGGGCGTGCCGGAGTCATCGGGCGTGGGGATGCCGGTAAGGCGAAGTGCCATTCGAGGGAACCACCTTCCGAGGGGGAGAGGCTCCCTCGTTCATCGGCAGCGCGGCGGCGAGCTTTAGGGTCCACCGGCGCGCGCGTCGAGGCGGTAGGCCCAGGCCAGCGTCTCCGCCACCGCGGTCCAGAGCTCCTGCGGCACGTCGGACCCCAGCTCGAGCTTGCCCAGCGCCTCGGCCAGGGCGGGATCGTGGCGGACCGGGATGCCCGCCTCGCGTGCGGCGGCCAGGATGCGCTCGGCGACCAGGCCGGCGCCTGTGGCAGTCACGCGCGGGGTCCGCTCGCCCTGCTCGTAGCGAAGCGCGGTGGCGCGCCGGCGCTCGGGTGGCTGAGACTCAGGCATACACGTCCAACGGCTCGCGGCGGGGGGTGATCTGCACCGTGACCGGCCGCCCACCCAGGGCCTGGCTCAGTGCCTCGCGCAGCTCGTCGGAGGCGTCGGTGGCGCTTGCGGCCGGCGCGCCGGCCGCGAGCGTTGCGTTCACTCGTATGGATTGCGGGTCGAGCTCGAAGCGCAGGTCGACCGTGCCGAGCGCCGGGGCGTCATAGGCCAGGGCGAGCACGTGGCGGCCGGTGCCCGGAGTGCCGGCCGGGTCGTCGCCCGAGTCTGGGTCGCGCTCGGTGACCCGCAGATGGCCCCCGCCCGGCAGCTCGACCGCGGCCTGGGCAGACGCCGCGGCCTCGCCGGCCTCCGGTGAGATGCCCAGCACGACCTGCTCGGGGCTGACGTTGCGCACGATCAGCCGCAGGTCCTCGCCGGCCTGGACTCCGGGCGGGAGCTTCGCGTCGATCAGTGCGCCCGCGATACTCAACGCCCCGCGCCCCGCCGCGTTGACGTCGACGACCCGCGCCATCAGCGCCCGGCCGGGCGCCACCCGCAGCTCCGCCCCCAGCACGGCGCGGATCAAACGAATGTCCACGGCGATCGGTTCCATGCCTCAAGGATCATGCCCGACGGGCGACTACCTGGGAACGATGGACACCGGTCTCTACATCGCAGCGTCCGGGATGCTCGCCCAGCAGGTCCATGAGGATCAGCTGGCCAACGATCTCTCGAACGCCTCGACGCCCGGCTACAAGTCGGATTCCTCGGTCCAATCGGACTTCGGTTCGATGCTCCTGGCCAACACCGCCACCGGCCAGACGATCGGCACGCTCAACACCGGCGTTCAGCTCAGCGCCCCCGTGACCAACATGACGCCTTCGACGCTTTACTCGACCAACCAGCCGCTCGACTTCGGCATCGCCGGGCAGGGTTTCTTCGGGGTGCGCACCGCGCAGGGGACCCGCTACACGCGCGACGGCCAGTTCGGGGAGAACGCCCAGGGGCTCCTGGTCGACGGGCAGGGCAACCCCGTGCTCTCCCAGAACGGCGCGACGATCACCGTGAGCGCCCAGGGCACCGTGCCGGCCTCCTCGCTCGGGGTGTTCAACGTGACCGGCGTGGCCAAGCAGGGCGACAACGACTTCACCGGCACGGCCGGCGGCAAGGCCACCGGCACGGTCAAGCAGGGCGAGCTCGAGGACTCCTCGGTCGACCCCGTCATGACCATGACCAACATGATCAGCTCGCTGCAGACCTACCAGGCCGGCGAGAACGCGATCCAGACGATCGACTCGACGATGCAGGAAAGCGCCGGGTCGGTCGCCTCACTCGGAGGGTAAGCAATGCTCGAAGGTCTGTACTCCGCCGCGTCCGGCATGGAGGCCCAGCAGCAGCAGTTCGACGCCATCTCCAACGACATGGCGAACCTCGACACGCCGGGCTACCAGTCGACGATCGTCGGCTTCCACGACCTCCTCTATTCCAACGGCGGCTACGGCTCGAACGTGCCCACCGGCGCCGGCAGCGCCGCCCAGGTCGTCGGCCACGATCAGACCCAGGGCGCCATCCAGCAGACCGGTCAGCCGCTCGACGTGGCCGTCCAGGGCCAGGGCTTCATCGAGGTCCGCCGCTTCGACGGGTCGACCGGGCTCACCCGCAACGGCAACCTGGAGCTGAACGCCAAGCGGCAGCTCACCAACCAGGTGGGCATGCTCGTCCAGCCGCCGATCACGATCCCCGCCGGCGTCCCCACCAACCAGGTGACGATCGGCTCCGACGGCACGGTCGAGGCCGCCGGCAAGCGCGTGGGCAAGATCTCGCTGGTGGACGTCCCGGCGCCCGACGGCCTCGTGGCCGACGGGGACAGCGTGTTCAGCGCCACCACGGCCAGCGGCGCGATTCGGGCCGCCAAGGCCACCACGCTCCAGCAGGGCGCGCTCGAGGGTTCGAACGTCGACCTCGGCGACGAGATGGCCAAGATGGAGACCGCCCAGCAGGAGTACGCCATGGGCAGCCAGGCGGTCCAGTACCAGGCCCAGATGCTGTCGATCGCCAACCAGATCAAGCCATGAGCACTGTGAATTTTGGTAGCGCGCTGCCGGCGATCAACCAGGCGAACGAGCCGGCCGACATCCGCAACGGGAACGCCCAGGCCCAGAAGGCATACCAGGAAGCGCTCGGCTTCGAGGACATCCTCATGCAGCAGCTCGCCCAGCAGATGGCCGACACCGTGAGCAGCTCGAGCGACTCCAGCGATTCGAGCGACTCGGGCGACTCGAGCGACTCGTCGTCCGGGGGCATCATGGGCTCGGATCCGAGCACGAGCGCCTTCGCCAGCCTGATCCCGACCGCGCTGACCCAGAGCATCATGTCGAGCGGCGGCGTCGGGGTCGCCGACCAGCTCGCCCGCGCGATCGATCCGGCCATCGGCACGCCGCAGGGCCAGGCCACCTCGACCGCCACCTCCTCCTCTTCCACCACCTCCTCGTCGAGCACCGGGGCCAAGTCGTGAACCAGCCCGTCCTTCACGCGCAGTCCGACGCGGTGCTCACCAACCAGGTGCTCGCCCACCTCGAGGCGCAGCTCGTCGGTGCCCGGCGCCTGCTGCAGATCGTGCTCGAGCAGAGCGCGGCCATCCGCAACCGCGACGTACGCGGCGTGGTGCAGCTGACCGGGGTGCTCCAGGCCGAGCTCCAGCGTCGCAAGATGCTGGAGACCGAGCGCCTGGCGCTGCTCCAGCGCGCCGGCACCCGGCTCGGCGTCGCCGGCGGCTCGGTCACGCTGGCCTTGCTCGAGACGCTGATGGATCCCGACTCCGCGCTACTGGCCGGCGCTCGCAGCGCCGAGCTGCGCGGGCTGCTCGAGACCGTTCAGCGCGAGCATCACGTCAATCGGGCGCTGATGAGCCAGGAACTGGCCTTCCTCGACCATTTGCTCAAGCTCGCGGGCATCGGGGGCGATGAGAGCTACAACGCCGGCGGCGACCGGCTGGCCACGTCAGCGGTCCAGCACACCGGCCGTCGAGTGTTCGACCTGGAAGTGTGAGCGAGCAATGATCCCCAGCTACTCCGGCCTCAACACCGCCCTGAGCGGCCTCGAAGCTGCCCAGGCGGCGATCAACACGGCCGGCGAGAACATCGCCAACGCCAACACGCCCGGCTACTCCCGCCAGGTCGTCGACATGACCGAGCGCAACCCGCTCACCGTGCAGACCTCCAGTGTCACCGGGTCGAGCACCCAGCTCGGCCAGGGCGTGGACATCACCACGATCACTCGCGAGCGCAACCAGTTCCTGGACAGCTCGTACCGCAACCAGAACTCGCAGACCAGTGGGGACAACACCGCCTCCACGCTGCTCGGCCAGGTCCAGGCGTCGCTGGACGAGCCGGGCGGAAGCGGCAGCCTGTCCAGCGCACTGAACGGCTTCTGGACGGCGTGGAGCGGCCTCCAGACCGCTCCCACCAACCAGGGCGCGATGAGCGCCGTGCTCGGGGCCGGTCAGACCGTGGCCCAGACCCTGAACACGCTCTCGGGCGAGCTCTCGACGACCGAATCCCAGATCACCGACCAGTACAACACGCTGACCGACCCGACGAGCGGCCCGGTGGCCAGCGACGCCAACCAGATCGCCGCGCTCAACGTGCAGATCTCCCAGGCCCAGACCAGCGGTGTGGATGCCAACACCCTCCTCGACCAGCGCGACAACCTGATCGACGACCTCTCGCAGTACTCCAACGTAAACGTGACCCAGCAGTCGGGCGGCATGGTCAACGTGAGCTTCGGCAACGCCGCGACCGCCGCCTCCGGGGGCACGGCGGACTCGACGCCGCTGGTCAACGGCGCCTCGGTCGACCTGACCGACAACCTGACCGACGCCAACCTGAGCGGCTCGGGTGGAACCCTGGGCTCGCTCCTCAGTCTGTATGACTCGAGCACCGGCCAGGGCCAGATCGCCGACTACGCGACCTCGCTCGACGGCGTGGCCAACCAACTCGTCACCACGGTCAACAGCGCGATCGCGGGCGCCGACGCGAGCGGCGCGACCGCTCCGCCCTTCTTCGATCCCACCGGGACCACCGCGGCCACGATCTCGGTCAACTCCAGCCTCAGCAGCTCGAACCCGCCGTACACGGCGGACGAGGCCGACGCTGCGGCCAGTCTGACCAACGGTTCCGCCGACCAGGCCTACAGCGCTTTCGTCACCCAGATCGGCTCGGACGTCTCCTCGACCCAGAACGCGCAGTCGACGTCGCAGTCGCTGCTCTCGGCGATCAGCGATCAGCGCCAGAGCGTCTCGGGCGTCTCGCTCGACGAGGAGATGACCAACCTGATCCAGTATCAGCAGGCCTACCAGGCCTCGGCGCGGGTGATGAACGCCATCGACGAGACCTTCAGCACGCTGATCCAGACGGTCGGGGGTGGCATCTGATGGTCGGGCGCATCACCCAGCAGATGACGGCGCAGAACCTGCTCACCAACATCAACTCGGCGCTCGATCGGGAGGACACCACCCAGGAGGAGCTGTCGACCGGCAAGAAGATCAACCAGCCTTCCGACAACCCTTACGGCACCAGCCTGGCGCTGCAGCTGAACAACCAGATCTCGAATCTGACGACCTACTCGAACAACGTCACCGACGGGACCGGCTGGGCCCAGGCCGGCAACGCCGCGCTGACCGACATCACCAACTCGGTGCAGCGGATTCGCGAGCTGGTCGTCCAGGCCTCAAACGGCACGCAGTCGCAGGGCGACATGTCCGCGGACGCCGACGAGGTCAACCAGCTGATCGACCAGATCAAGCAGGACGCCAACACGCAGTACAACGGGCAGTACATCTTCTCGGGGTCGGCCACCGGCACCGAGCCGTATCCGGCGGGCTCGAGCGACGCCTACGCCGGCAACACCGGTCAGGTGACGCGCACGATCGGCCCGAACACCTCGCTGGCCGTGAACGCCGACCTGTCCTCGGTGCTCGGCACCGGCCAGACCACCTCGGGCCAGCCGGCCGGCGACGGCCAGCTGCTCAACACGCTGCGCAACATCGCCGACGACATGCAGTCGGGGAACTCGAGCGCGCTCAGCGCGACCGACCTCTCGCAGCTCGACACCAACCTCAACTCGCTGACTGGGCTCACCGCGAACGTGGGTGCCACTACGGACCGCCTCCAGATGGCGTCCTCCCGCATCCAGTCGCTCCAGGCGAGCGACGCGCAGAGCCTGTCCAACACGCAGGACGCCGATATGGCCCAGACCGAGGTCGACTTCTCGACCGAGCAGGCGGCCCTGACCGCCGCGCTGCAGGCTGGCGCCAAAATCGTGCAGCAGTCGCTGATGGACTTCCTCAGTAGCTAGAGTTCCGGCGCGTAGTGTCGCTGACGATCGAAAGCTCGCGCTTCGGGCAACTGGAGGTCGACCCCGAGTCGGTGCTCGAGTTTCCCGAAGGCCTCATCGGCCTGACCGGGTCGCGCTACGCCATGGTCGCCGGCGACCCCGAGGCGCCGTTCGTGTGGCTGCAGTCGCTCGATGACCCGTCGCTCGCGCTGCCGATGACCAACCCGCACCGGTTCTTCGCCGACTTCGCGGTCGAGGTCGACGACGACGACGCCGAGCGCCTCGGGTTGAATACCTCGAGCGCGATGGACGTCTACGTGACCGTGCGTGCCGCGCCGGCGCTGGAGGACTTCACGGCCAACCTCAAGGCGCCAATCCTTGTGGGCGCCGGACAGGCCTGGCAAGTGATCAACCAGGCCCCTGGCTGCGAGCTCCGCGTCCCGTTGTTCCCGGGCGGCGAGGCTGACGGCGCGGCGGTGGCCGGCGGCTGATGCTGAGAATCAGCCGCCGCGCCGGCGAGCGCATCATGCTCGGCGACGACACCGTGATCGAGATCCTCGAGGTCCGCGGACAGACAGTGCGGATCGGGATCGACGCCCCGCGCTCGATCCCCGTCTATCGCGAGGAGATCTGGCTCGAGGTCAAGAAGGAGAACCAGGCTGCCGCCGAGGCGGCAGCCACGGCCGAGCTGCCCGACGTAGGCGGGCGGCTCGGCTAAGCGACTTCTGAGAACAGCTGCTCGTCGACCTCGAGCTCGGCGCGCAGCTTCTTGGTGATCTGCCCGTGGATCTGGCAGACGCGGCTCTCGGTGACGCCGAGGATCTCGCCGATCTCGCGCAGTGTGAGGTTGTAGACGTAGAGGAGCACGGCCACCTTGCGCTCGCGCTCGGGGAGGCGCTCGAACGCGTCCCGGAAGCGGGACTTGGCATCCGAAACCATCGCCGCGTGCTCGGGATCGCACGCGCGGTCGTCGGAGTGCAGGGTGTCGATCCGCTCGATCGTGGTGTCGTCCTCGGCCAGGACCACGGTGTTCAGCGAGCCCACGTGGGAGCGCGCGATCTCGTCCTGGCGGGTGATCAGGTCGCCCTTGGAGATGCCGAGCGACTCGCTCAGCTCCTCGCGGGAGGGCTTGCGCCCGTACAGGCCGACGAACTGCTCGGAGGCCTTGTTGATGTCACGGTCCCAGCGGCGCAGCGAGCGGGGAGCCCAGTCGTTGCGGCGAAGCTCGTCGAGGACGGCCCCGTGGATCCGGGTCCACGCGAACTGCTCGAGCGTGGCGCCCTTGTTGGGGTCGTAGCGGTCGATCGACCGGATCAGGGCCTCCAGGCCGCATGAGATGAAATCGTCCACCTCGCAGCGCGCCGGGATCTCGCGCGCCTTCTTGTAGACGATGTACTTCACCATCGGGGCGAAGGTGAGGACCAGACGGTCGCGGACCCGGGCATCGCCGGTCTGCTTGTACTGCTGCCACAGCTCCAGCGTCTCCTGGGCCGACATCCGTCCGGACTTGTCCTTGGCATTCCGCATTACAGGACTCCGTATTCTCGAGGGAAATTTGCCGCCGGACTCAAGTTCCGGCTCGCGAGAATGACATCGGCGCGTGGGCTCAGAGCTTCATCCGCGAAGGTCCGCAACCCGATCCGTAGTAACCCGCAGCGTGTCCTCGAAAACCTCACGAATCCTCCTCCTCCGTGGCATCAACCTCGGTTCTCACAAGCGGGTCTCGATGCCCGATCTGCGCGCGGCGCTGACCGAGGCCGGGTTCGATGACGTCCGGACCTACGTGCAGAGCGGCAACGTGGTGCTCTCGAGCCGCGCCTCGCCGGCGAAGGTGGGGACCGAGGCCGAGCGAGTGATCGCCGAGCGGTTCGGGTTCGACGTCGATGTCATCGTGCGCACGGGCGAAGAGCTGTCCGAGGTGGTGGCCCGCAACCCCTTGGCCGAAGTTGCGGTCGACCCCAAGCGCTACCAGGTGAGCTTCCTCGAGTCCGAGCCGGACCGGGCCGCTCTGGAGCGCATCGAGGCGTTGAAGGCCGAGCCCGAGCGGCTGGTGGCGATCGGTCGCGAGCTGTACGCCTGGCACCCGGATGGAATCGGCCGTTCCAAGCTCTGGAACAAGCTGGCCGGCACCGGACTCGGCGTTCGGGCCACCGCGCGTAACTGGACCACGGTCACCACGCTGCTCGAGATGGCAGACGAGTCGTGACGATGTACCGCTACACGGTCGCCGACGTGTTCACCGACACGCCGCTTCAGGGCAACCAGGTGGCGGTGTTCACGGACGCCACCGGCTTGTCGACCGAGGTCATGCAGCGGGCGGCGCGCGAGCTGAACCTGTCCGAGACGGTGTTCGTGCTCCGCTCTGAACATGCCCATCTGCGGGTGCGGATCTTCACGCCCGCGCTCGAGCTGCCGTTCGCCGGTCACCCGATTCTGGGCACCGCGTTCGTCGTCGGGCGGGCGATGGGCTCGCCGGTGGTCCGGCTCGAGACCGGACTGGGCGTCGTCCCGGTGACGTTGACCCGGCCGGACGGCGGCGGGGAACCCGTTTACGGCGAGATGGAGCAGCCGATTCCGTCGCTTGAGGGGTTTGTTGGTGCCGATGCTCTGTTGGCTGCGCTCGGGATCGGGGCCGATCGTGACGGCCTCCTGCCGATCGAGGCCTACCGGAACGGGCCCGTGCACGTGTACGTGGAGCTGCCGAGCGAGGACGCCGTGGCGGCCCTGGCGCCGGACATCGGTGCGCTCGAGCGACTCGGCGTGTACGGGATCAGCTGCTTCGCGGTCTCCGGCGAGAAGGTCAAGACGCGGATGTTCGGTCCGGCGCTCGGCGTCGCCGAGGATCCCGCCACCGGCTCGGCGGCCGGGCCCCTCGCCGTCCACCTGGCGCGGCATGGACGCGTGGCGTTCGGCAGCGAGATCGAGATCGTGCAGGGCGTCGAGATCGGCCGCCGGTCGGTGCTGCGCGCGCGGGTCGAGGGCGGGCCCGACGCGATCGAGCGTGTGCTGGTGGGCGGGTCGGCGGTGATCGTGGCGCGGGGCGAGTACCGGCTGGACTGAAGGGTTGTGGCGCGCCGGGCCCGGTGGAATACTCGATCAACCGGTCCATCTCACTTGGAGGTGAGTCATGCCAGAGCCGGCCCATGTCCTCGTCGTCGCCCACCAGACGGCGGCCACGCCCGGGTTGCTGGACGCGGTTCGCGAGAGGGCGGCGCGGAGCCCGTCGACGTTTCATCTGATCGTGCCGCAGCAGGCGCACGGGATCCACAGGTTGGTCGACCCTGAGGACACAGGCGTCGACGAGGCGCAGCGCGTGTTGGAGGTGGCGCTGCCCAAGCTGTCGGAGGCGGCCGGGCAGGAGGTCACCGGCAGCGTGGGGGATGCCGAGCCGCTGAGCGCGATTCAGGACGCGGTCAACCTGGGCGACTACGACGAGATCATCATCTCGACGCTGCCGCTCGGGATCTCGCGGTGGCTGAAGCTCGACCTGGTGAGCAAGGCGCGCGGCCTCGGTCTCCCGGTCACGCACGTGGCGGCCTCGAGCAAGGTGGAAGCCGCCGCGAGCGTGTGATGTAAAAGTCGTCGGTGTGGGTAGAGAGCCTCCCGAAAGGAGAGGCTCATGCTGCGATTGCATCCCGGCACGATCGATTACGTGATCATCGCGATCTACTTCGTGGTGGTCCTCGGAATTGGGTTTATCGCGAAGCTGTCGATCAAGACCGACCTCGACTTCTTCCTGTCCGGGCGCTCGCTGCCGGCCTGGATCACCGGCCTAGCTTTCATCTCCGGTTACGAGGGGCCGCGGATTGACCGCGACGGCCCCCGTGGCGTGAGTTAGGGGCCATGGGTTACGAGGTCGAGATCAAGTTCCGGACGGGCCGACCACGACGACCTCCGGGCGACTGGCCGCGAGGGGGCGAGGGCCGGCGAGGCGATCGCTCAGGAGGACGCCTACCTGAACCACCCCTCCCGCGACTTCGCGCGGACCAACGAGGCGTCCGGCTCCGTCGCGTGGGCGAGGCGAACCGGATCACCTACAAGGGGCCGCAACTCGCAGGGCCGACCAAGACCCGCGAGGAGATCGAGCTCGCCGCTCGGCGAGGGGACGAGCGTCGCAGCTGGCTCGGGCTGTTCGAGAACCTGGGGTTCCGGCCCGTGGCCGTGGTCCGCAAGGTCCGAACGCGCGTACCACCTGACGTTCCGCGGCCGGCCGATCGAGGTCGTGCTCGACGTGGCGGGGGGATCGGCGTTTCGCCGAGGTCGAGGCGTCGCCGACGGCCGAGGCCGACCTGCCCGACGCGCAGGCCGCGGTGCTCGACCTGGCCGCGCGAGCTCGGCCTGTAGCGAGGTCGAGCCGCGCTCCTACCTGCGGATGGCCCTGGAGCGCCGGGCCCACGCCCGGGAGCGCGGCAGAACCCGTCTGGCCAGGACCGGGGCCGATCTGGTAAGAACTCCGCCGGCCGCGGGCGCGGACCCGTCCGCCCCCGGTCCACGTCGGGGGAGTTCCCCGGTCTAGGAGATCCGCGCGATGGACCGCCGCCGCTTTGTACCCTCGTCGAAGGGCTGGAAGGCCGCGCCTGTTGAGCCTGTTCGGGCGCCCACGAAGACCAACAGACCGTGAACGTCAAGGGCCTGCCGCTGACCTCCCGGAGAAGAGGCGCGGATCGCGGCTCCCCTTCTACCTCGACCAGCTCCAGCCGGGCCGCTTCCTCGCCCCCGACGCGTCGCCGACCTCCAGGCGAACCTGACGGCGATCGCGGGCGACGTCCCGCACCGCCCCGCCGGCCATTTTGGACGACTACAACCAGACCTCCGCGAGGCCCTGCCCAAGGCCAGCCTGAGCGTCCAGGACGCCGAGACGCTGAACCGCAACTTCGCCGCGGTCCTGAAGGACCGGGCATGGCGGCCGACACCCTCGCGGCGATCAAGGCGGACATGAACCAGCTCGCGAGGGCCGATTCGCAGAGCCGACAGCCGATCTACCTGGCGACCAACGACTACACGCTCGTGCTCCAGGACACCCTGGCGATCGGCCGCCCGATCACGAGGCCGGGCATCCCCGAGCTGGCGGCCTAACAACGGCCTGCGGGTCAAGGACGGGCGTGAACATCGTCACGGTCCACCACCCGAACCTGGTCGGGGCCTACCTGCCCGGCACGGGCGCCCTGGCGTCGCCGGTCGGCACCACGATCGAGGCGATCAACAATGCCGGGGCGAGGTCCTCGGGTCGGCGGCGGTCCCCGCGACGGCAAGTACGACCTGCCCGTCACGGCCCCGCTCCCGTTCGGGACCAACGTCCTCCGCGTCCGCGCCGTCGATCAGCAGGGGTTGATGAGCAACCCGAGCGTCCGTGTTCCTGATCCGGTTGATCCCCCGCGGCCGAGGAGGTCGTCACCGGGATGCCGACCCCCAGGGCCCGGCGGGCCATTTCTGACGGGGGGAGCGGGGACCCGGGGCGGAACAAATTTCTCCGCAGTCTCGCTCCCGACTCCTCAGCTTGATCCCCGGGCGTCGCCGCCGGGGCATAATGGTCCCTTCGTCCCGATGGGACCGCGTGCCGAGCACGCCACGATATCGTCACCGCGTCTAGGACCCAGGGAGCCGCCGGCGCCATGAAAGCCAAGACCCGACACCGCAAGACCTACAAGTGGCGCAAGAAGGCCGACAGCTCGCCGATCGCCAAGGGCCGCCGCCCGAAGCGGAACGGTGTCCGCAACCCGAGGAAGCGCAAGCACCTGGGCGGCGTCGGCCTCTGACGCGCGGGCCTCACCGGGGCCCCCCTCGCCGGGCCCCGCCCGCGCCGGCCGTCGAAGTCGAAGGCCCCCGCGCGCCGTCCGGTCCGGACGTATGACGGCGGCCCCGCTCCACCAGCGCCATCGGCAGCCCGAAGGGATTGGACGCGTAGCCGGCCGAGTCCAGGTCGGTCTGGGTCACAATCAGGTCGTAGGCCTCGGACTCGATCCAGGCTTCCATCTTCCTCGGCTTGATCTGGCCGGTCGCGACGAGGATCCGGAACAGGAAGGGGTCGCCGAACGCCGTCCGCTCGTGCTGGTGGATGTCGATCGGGGCCGCTGTCGGTCAGCAGGCGGACGCTGCGGGTCCTCGGCCATCCGGATCGCGGCCCGGAAGCTCTGGACCATGGCGCGGCCCGCCGGGCTATGGCGGATCGCGTCAATCCCGGCGAGGATCGGAAGCGCCATCGACGTCAGGGCGCCCACCGCCAGGGCGACCGATCCCACTGCGCCGGCCGCGACCGCGGCCCGTCGGTCGCCCGCGACCGGGGAGCGCGCCGAGACCCAGATCGTGCCGACCGCCAGGGCCTCGACGATGCGGAGGTTCAGGAAGTAATTGGAGTCGGAGCCGCACTTCACGGCCGTCGCGAAGCCGGGGCCAGGAGGACGAGCGTCAGGGCCACGCGCGAGGTCCCTCGGCCGGCCCCGGGTCCAGAAGGCCAGGCCGGCCAGGGGAAGGACGACCAGGTCGGGGCTGCCCCCGCACGATCGTCCGGACGACTCCCGAGGCGTTGTGGAGGTCAGCGGGCATCGCGGCGTCGCCCATCAGCGACCGGGCAAACAGGGGGGTCGCGGCGATCGTGGCCGCCGCCACCACCGCCCCGACCAGCCCGAGGCCCCCGAACAGGACGGCCGCCGCGCGGGCCCGGCGGCCCGACGCCACCAGGGCCACCGCCCTGGCCAGCAGGAAGACCCCGGCCGTCTGCTTGGTCAGGATCGCCAGGGCCAGCAGGAGGCACCCGCCAGCACCACGCCCGCTCGCGTCGGCCCGACAGCAGGAACCCGACCAGGCCGAGCAGCTCGGCCAGGGTGTCGCAGCGGACCATCACCGAGAACCCGATCATGGGCGGGGCGCCGAGGCCGCACGGCCCCGCGGCCGCCCGCGCCCGGCCGTCCCTCCGGCCGACCACCCGCCGAGCACTGCCGTCGTCAGCCAGGGCCGAGGCGAAGGTCACGCCCCGGCCGAGGAATAGAGATCGTCGACCGAGCCGAGGAGCCGGCCGAGCCGGCCACCAGCAGGAAATAGGGGCTGTAGAAGTTGCAGACGTGGGGATAGTCGCGCCAGTCGGGGTAGAGGGGCAGACCCGCCTGCACCCGCCAGGCCAGGTGGACCAACTTCGCTTCGAGGGCGTGGGCCTCGAAGGGGGCCGGGAGCGTCGCCGGCATAGACGAGGAATGCGCCCCGCCCGGACCATCCCCAGCACGGCGAGATGCAGGCGACGACCCGAACGCAGCGAGGTTCGGTCGCGAACCGCGCGAGCCTGTCATCGGGTCGTACCATCCCGGCGGCTCACGGGACCCGGGTCGGGGGGGGGCCGGACCGGAAGGCCCGGGCCCCCGGTCATCCTGTCCCGTGATGGGCCGCGCCTCGGGCCCGCCGTCGCTCGGGCGGCCCGCGCCGGACGAGAAGAAAGGCGGCCCAGATCTCGGACAGGACGTAATGGCGGCGGCCCCGCTCGATCAGGCGCATCGGCAGCGCGAACGGGTTGGTCGCGTAGCCGGCCCAGTGCCAGTCGCCGGTGCGATGATCATCTCGTAGGACTCGGAATCGATCGGGGCCTCCATCCGGGTCGGGACGATCTCGCCGGTATCGACCAGGGTCCGGAACAGCCACGGGTCGCCGAAGACCGTCGCCCTTCTGGTGGATGTCGATCGGGCCGGTGTCGGTCAGCAGGAGGCGACGCGGGTCCTCCGCGAGCCGGCAGGCCATCCGGCCGGACGCCAGGTCCGCGGCCGAGCGGGGCCGCGAGCGACTCCCACACCGCCGGCCCCCGCGCGGCCAGGACCATCGTCGCGTGACGGTGCTCGGCACCGGCGGCCCGGCGCCGAGGTACGCGCCGCCGCGGCCAGCGGCGCTCGGCGCCCGTCCGGCGACCGGGCCGCGGCCCAGATCGCGCCGACGGCCAGCCCCTCGACGATCCGCAGGCTGAGGAAATAATTCGGCGGCGGCCCGCTTGCGCGGCCGTCGCCAGGCAGGCCACCAGCAGGGTCAGCGTCAGGGCCGTGGCGTCGACGTCCCTCGGCCGGCCGGTCCAGAAGCCAGGCCCATCAGGGGGAAGGCCACCAGGTCGGGGCTGGAGCCGACGCGATCCGCAGGATCGAGGATAGTCCAGGCCGGGGAGGTCGACGGACCGACTTCGACGCCACCAGGAGCGATGGCACGAAGGTCGGGCCCGTCGCGATCGTGACCGCCCCGACGACCGCCCCGGCCAGCCCGAGGCCCCCGGACAGGACGGCCGCCGCTCGGCCCCGACGGCCCGACGCCACCAGGGCCACCGCCCTGCGCCAGCAGGAAGACCCCGGCCGTCTGCTTGGTCAGGATCGCCAGGACCAGCAGGAGCACCCGCCAGGCACCGGCCCCGCTCCCTCCGGCCCGACAGCAGGAACCCGCCGAAGCCGAGCGCTCGGCCAGGAGGTCGGCAACGGACCATCACCGAGAACCCGACCATCGGCAGCGGCCCCCAGGCTCGCCAGGGCCGCGGCCGCCCCGCCCCCGGCCCTGCCCTCGCCCGACCGCCGCGCCGAGCATCACCGAGGTCGCCAGGGCCGCCGCGAACGTCACGCCCCGGCCGAGGTAGATACGAGATCGTCGAGGCCCCGAGCCGAGGAGCCGGCCGAGCCAGCCGACCAGCAGGAAATAGCAGGGCCCAAGGGGTTGCAGACGTGGGGATAGCCGCGCCAGTCGGGGTAGAGCGTCCACCCCCGCCTGCGACCCGCCACGACAGGTGCACCATCTCCGCTTCGAGGAAGAACGTCTCCAGCGGCGACGGCAGGGCGGGCAGGCATAGCACCCGGTAGACCAACCGCCCGGACGATCGCGGCCCGTGAGGAGCAGGCCGAGCCCGAGGCGTACCGCGAGAGAGTGCATGATGACGAATCCGGGCCCTGCCGGGGCCCGGCCCGGTCCCCCCTCACCGACTGAAGGCCGACCGGGCCGTCCCGCCGGCCGGCATTCTGGCCCCGCCCGCCGGGAAAATCCACCGCCCCCCCGCGGCCGACTTTTCGCAAGGATTTTGCGAAAAATTCCGGGAATGGCCCTCCCGCCGATGGACGATCGGGGGTCATTCCCTTACAATTCCATGTGCCCGCGGGGAGAGCTAGGGTTGGCATCGGGTTGCCGCCCATCCCCGACGGCGCGGAGGCGATCCATGTCCGAGTCCTCGGATCGCGACCTGCTGGACCTGATCCGCCGCCAGGGCCCGTTGACGCGTCGCCGAGATGGCGGCGCGGCTCGGGGTGACGCCGACGGCGGTCCGCAACCGCCTGACGCGGCTGGTCGGCTCGGGCATGGTCGAGCGCCGGGCCGAGCACGGCGGGCCGGGGCCGCCCGAGGCACACCTACCAGGCCAGCGTCGAGGCGCACAAGCGGCTCGGGCAGAACTACGCCGACCTGGCCGTCGTGCTCTGGGACGAGCTGATGCGGACGGTCGAGGACCGCAAGCTCCGCCGGCTCCTCTTCGGCCGGATCACCGAGCGGCTGGCCGAGCTGTACCGCGCGCAGGTCAGGGCGACGAGTGGGAGGGGCGGCTGGTCCAGCTCGGCACGATCCTCCACGACCGGGGGATCGAGGCCGAGGTGACCCGCGGCGACGGCGGCAGTCGATGCCGGTCCTCAAGCAGCACTCCTGCCCGTACTACGAGCTGGCCGAGGTCGACCGGGCCATCTGCGCCATGGAACGGAAGATGTTCGAGAAGGTGCTCGGCCGCGGCCTCCGGCTGAGCCAGTGCCGGCTCGACGGGCACCGCTCTTGCGACTTCGAGGCCAAGCCGATCCGTCGACCCCCGGGCCCGGCCAAGGCCGCGTGACGCCGCCGCCGCCGGCGATCGGAACTCGTCCGACCGGGGACCCCCGAGACCCGGGCCCGCGACAGGGCAGGAGACCGATGAGCAAGGTGCTTAAGATCGAGAACCTGCACGTCGCGATCGACGGCAAGGAGATCCTCAAGGGGGTCGACCTGACGATCCGCCAGGGCGAGGTCCACGCCCTGATGGGCCCCAACGGCTCGGGCAAGAGCACGCTGAGCTACGCCCTGATGGGCCACCCCAACTACGAGGTCACCGAGGGCTCGGCGACGCTCGACGGCAGCGACCTGCTGGAGCTGGAGGCCGACGAGCGGGCCAAGGCCGGGCCTGTTCCTCGCCTTCCAGTACCCGACGTCGATCCCCGGCGTGACGGTCGCCAACTTCCTGCGCCACGCCGTCACCAACGTCCGCAACCCCGACCGCAAGGAGGGGGAGGACCTGATCCCGATGCGCGACTTCCGCAAGGAGCTCCGCCAGCAGATGGACGAGCTGGGCATGGACCCGGAGTTCGCCCGCCGCTACCTCAACGAGGGGTTCTCCGGCGGCGAGAAGAAGCGGGCCGAGGTCCTCCAGCTGGCCATGCTCCGCCCGGCGTTCGCCATCCTCGACGAGACCGACAGCGGCCTCGACATCGACGCCGTCCGGGTCGTCTCCGAGGGGGTCAACAAGGTCGCCGCCAAGGTCGGCGACGGGCGTCCTGGTCATCACCCACTACCAGCGCATCCTCAACTACATCAAGCCGCAGTTCGTCCACATCCTCTTCGGCGGCCGGATCGTCGAGAGCGGCGGCCCCGAGCTGGTCGAGCTCCTGGAAGCCAAGGGCTACGACTGGGTCCGCGAGAAGTACCCCGAGGCCGCCAGCGACGAGGACGAGATGGAGCAGCAGCACGCCCCGTCCGGCCAACTCACGTTCTAGCCTCGAGGACCCACCGGACCGAGGAAAGGAATACGCGCGATGGCGACCGACCTGAACAGCCAGGTCCGGGCATCAAGGACGAGTACAAGTACGGCTTCCACGACTCGGACGCCAACTACTCGTTCAAGAGCCGCAAGGGGCTCGACCGCGAGATCGTCAACCAGATCTCCGAGATGAAGAACGAGCCGCAGTGGATGCGCGACTTCCGCCTCAAGGCGCTCGACGTCTTCTGGTCGAAGCCGACGCCGCACCTGGGGCGGCGAGCTCGGCGAGCTGAACTACGACGACATCCACTACTACATGAAGGCCGCCGACCGCCAGGGCAAGACCTGGGACGACGTGCCGGCCGAGATCAAGAACACGTTCGACAAGCTGGGCATCCCCGAGGCCGAGCGCGAAGTTCCTGGCCGGCGTCGGCGCCCAGTACGAGTCGGAGGTCGTCTACCACAGCCTCCGCGAGGACCTCCAGAAGAAGGGCGTCATCTTCGTCGACACCGACACCGCGCTCCGCGAGTACCCCGACCTGGTCAAGGAGTACTTCGGCACGATCATCCCGATCCACGACAACAAGTTCGCCGCGCTGAACTCGGCGGTCTGGTCGGGCGGGTCGTTCGTCTACATCCCGGCCGGCGTGAAGGTCGACATCCCGCTCCAGGCCTACTTCCGGATCAACGCCGAGAACATGGGCCAGTTCGAGCGGACCCTGATCATCGTCGAGGAGGGGGCGCAGGTCCACTACGTCGAGGGCTGCACGGCGCCGATCTACACGACCGAGAGCCTGCACTCGGCCGTGGTCGAGATCATCGTCAAGAAGGGCGGCCGCTGCCGGTACACGACGATCCAGAACTGGGCGAACAACATCTACAACCTCGTGACCAAGCGCGCCGTGGCCTACGAGGACGCCCTGATGGAGTGGGTCGACGGCAACCTCGGCAGCCGCCTGACGATGAAGTACCCGGCCGTCTACATGATGGGCAAGGGGGCGCGCGGCGAGATCCTCTCGATCGCCTTCGCCGGCAAGGGCCAGCACCAGGACGCCGGCGGCAAGGTCGTCCACGACGCGCCCTACACCAGCTCGCGGATCATCTCCAAGAGCATCAGCAAGAACGGCGGCCGGGCCAGCTACCGCGGCCTCTTGAAGGTCGCCGACGGCGCCAAGGGCTCGAAGTCGAACGTCGTCTGCGACGCCCTGATCCTCGACCCCCAGAGCCGGTCCGACACGTACCCCTACATCGAGATCGACGAGGACGACGTCAAGATCGGCCACGAGGCGAGCGTCTCGAAGATCGGCGAGGAGCAGCTCTTCTACCTGATGAGCCGCGGCCTCTCCGAGGCCGAGGCCTCGACGCTGATCGTCAGCGGCTTCATCGAGCCGCTCGTCAAGGAGCTGCCGATGGAGTACGCCGTCGAGATGAACAAGCTGATCCAGCTCCAGATGGAGGGGTCGGTGGGGTGATCCGGGCGGCCGGGCATCCGTCCTCGCGGCCGCCCCGAGGCGACGTCGGAGTGGCTTCGATGGACTCGGCTTCCCCCTCGATCCCCGGCGACGACCTTCTCGCAGCGGTCAGCGAGCGATCGCAGGTGATCGGGTCGTCGGTCGTCAGGGGTTCGTTTCCGCTCGGGATCCCTCTGGCGATGAGCCAACGGCCGAGCCGGCCCGCTGTATATGGGCCGGACGAGGGGTTCGACTTCGCCCCACGCCGAACTCGAGGACGACGGCGCACCAACGGTCGATGATTGACCTGGCGTGATCTGCTCAAGTCCGTCGCATGAGCGTTGGACGGATGCAGACTGCCGATCCAGCGATGCGGAAGAGCCTGAGGTGCCGCGGCGACGCACACCGATCGGATCAACAAGATGGAGCAGACCTCGGCCGCCCTAGTCGAACGCGTCGACAACCTCCGATCGAGGACGTCGCGGCTCGAGACTGGCGACTTCGACTCGGACGCGGATCCAGGACGTCGACCAGCGACGTGACGAGCTCCGCGATGCGGCCAAGGTAAGCGAGCAGATCAGCTGGATGAGACTCTGTCGGCCGCTCGAGCTCTGGAAACGTCCTGGCCGCATTCAAGTCGGCGGCACTACTCTGACGGGGCGACGGGATTCCGATCGAGTCGTCTGGCTCGTCGATTTCGATGTCTGACGTGGCATCGATTACACCTCTGGCGCGGCCCGCATCCCGGAACCGCGGAAACAAGTCGCGACGTCGTCCATGGTGAACTTGACCATCGAGGTCGAGCAGGAACGACGATGCCGATGGTCCGAGTGCCGAAGGTCCTGGTGCCTTGCTACGGGAAGACGCGCAAGAGGCGATCGTTCGCGTTGAGCGATGACACCGCGAGTACTGGCGGACCGTCACGAAACGAGCGAGGGGCTCTGCACTCAGACGCTGGATGAAGTCTCGCTCGGTCGTCGAATGAGCCGCGGTGTCAGCGAACTCGATATCACGAGTCAGTCTGACACCTGAGATCCACCTGATGAGAGTGCATCCGCGACCACACCGGCCAAGTCGACCGGCGGCTTCGCCGAGGCAGCCTTCGAGGCGTTCCTGAAGGGCCGCGACGAGCCGGCCTGGCTCCTCGACCGCCGCCGGGAGGCGTTCGCCGCGTTCCGGGCGCTCCCCTGGCCGACCTCGCGCGACGAGGAATGGCGGCGGACCGACATCCGCGCCTTCAAGCTCGACGCCTTCGCCCCGCCCTCCGCGGGCCTCGGCCGAGGATCGAAGGCCGCGATCGCGCCCGTCTGGGAGGCGCTGAGCGCGCCACTACGCGACCGGGATCGAGCAGGTCAACGCGGTCGCCACGCGCGGCCGACCCCGCCAAGCTCGGCGGGGCCGTGTTCGTCGACCTGGCCGGCGGTCGAAGGACCATCCCGAGCTGCTCGAAGCGATACCTGCTGACCGATGCCGTCCGCCCGGACGACGACGCCTTCTCGGCCTTGCACGCGGCGTTCTGGACGGGCGGGACGCTGCTCTACGTGCCCAAGGGGCGTGAAGGTCGAGGCCCCGCTGTTCAGCCTGGTCGGGCTGGCCGGCAAGGGGCGGGTCGACTTCGACCATACGCTGATCTCTGGAGGACGGGGCCGAGGCGACGCTGGTCCGCGAGACGGCCGGGCGCGACCGGGGCGAGGCCCAGGGCCTGCACGGCGGGGCGGTCGAGCTGTTCGTCGGCCGGGGGGCGCGGCTCCGGTTCGTCAACATCCAGAACTGGGACGACGCCACCTGGCACTTCAGCCGCGAGCGGGCCCTGGTCGGGCCCGACGCCGCGATCCAGTGGACCGTCGGCGGGCTCGGGTCGCGGCTGGCGAAGGTCAACCAGGAGGTCGCGCTGACGGGGCAGGGGGCCTGGGCGCAGGTCAACGGCGTGATGTTCACCACCGGCCGGCAGCACCTGGCCTACTTCACCCGCCAGGACCACGCCGCCCCGCACACCCCCAGCGACCTGCTCTACAAGGGCGGCCTGAAGGACCGCTCGCGGATCGTCTGGAAGGGGATGATCCGCGTCGAGAAGGACGCGCAGCGGACCGACGCCTACCAGAAGAACGACAACCTCGATCCTCTCCGACTCCGCCCGCGCCGACTCGATCCCCGGCCTGGAGATCGAGGCCAACGACGTCCGCTGCACCCACGGCGCCACCGCCGGCCGGGTCGACGAGGAGATGATCTTCTACGCCCAGGCCCGGGGCGTCGCCGCGAGACGGCGATCCGGCTGATCGTCGAGGGCTTCTTCGCCAACGTCTACGACCGGATCACCCTCGAGCCCGTCCGCGAGACGCTGCGGCAGGCCGTCGCGGAGAAGCTCCAGCTCGGCGGCGACGGCGCGGCCCCCGAGCATCGCCCGGCCGAGATGCACCCGATCCCAGACGATCCACCACAAGGAGCCCGCCCACCATGGCCGAACCGTACGTCCACCCCGAAGTCCTCGTCTCGGCCGACTGGGTCCAGGAGCACCCGAACGACCCCAAGGTCCGGATCGTCGAGAGCGACGAGGACGTGCTGCTCTACGACATGGGCCACATCCCCGGCGCCGTGAAGATCGACTGGCAGGGGGACCTCCAGGACCAGATCATCCGCGACTACATCAACGCCGAGAAGTTCGCCGCGATCTGCTCGCGGTCCGGGATCGCCAACGACACGACCGTCGTCTTCTACGGCGACAAGTCGAACTGGTGGGCCTGCTACGCCTTCTGGGCGTTCAAGCTGTTCGGCCACAAGGACTGCCGGGTCATGAACGGCGGCCGGAAGCTCTGGATCGACCAGAAGCGGCCGACAACGACCGAGGTCCCCGAGTATCCCGGCGACCAGTACAAGGTCGCAGGTCGCGACGAGGCCAAGATCCGCGGCCTTCCGCGACGAGGTCCTGGCCCACTCGAAGGCGGGCAAGCCGCTGCTCGACGTCCGGAGCCCGAAGGAGTTCACCGGCGAGAAGCCCCACATGGAGGACTACCCCCAGGAGGGCTCGCTCCGCGGCGGCCACATCCCGGGCGCCGAACGTCCCCTGGAGCCGCGCGGTCAACGAGGACGGGACGTTCAAGTCGGCCGACGAGCTGAAGGCGATCTACGAGAAGGAGATCGGCCTCAAGCCGGCCGACGACGTCGTCGCCTACTGCCGGATCGGCGAGCGGTCGAGCCTGACCTGGTTCGTCCTGACGTACCTGCTCGGCTATCCGAAGGTCCGCAACTACGACGGCTCGTGGTGCGAGTGGGGCAACCTCGTCCGCGCCCCGATCGCCAAGGGGGCCTGAACGGTCTCGGTG
>CAWICM010000007.1:0-50079 GCA_963834625.1 uncultured Solirubrobacterales bacterium
GAATTGAGGCCACGGCCTTGGGCGGTGCGCCGGGGGTTCGCTCGGCGCGCTACGCCGGCGTCGACGCCACCGATGAGGAGAACCTCGCGAAGTTCGTCGAGGAGGTCCCGTCGGACAGCCGCCTGCGCTACGTGTGTGCGCTGGCCTACGTCAACCCGGACACCGGGGAGGAGCGCGTGTTCTTCGGCGACTGCCGCGGTCAGATGGCGCACGAGCGGGCCGGCACGAACGGGTTCGGCTACGACCCCGTATTCGTTCCCGACGCCACGGGGGACAATCGAACCATGGCCGAGCTCACCGATGCCGAGAAGGACGCGATCAGCCATCGCGGACATGCGGTGCGGTTGCTGCTGAGATGGATCCGTCTCTGAACCCAGAGGGACCGCCGGCCGCCCCCCAGATCAAGCTCCGCACGGCCGCCCTGTCGGTCGTATCCAATTCGTGCCTGATCCTTCTGAAGCTCGTGGCCGGGTCGATCACCGGCTCGGTGGCGATCCTGACCACCGCTCCCGACCGCGAGGTTTCTCGCCACTCGCCGCCCATCCGGCGGCGAATGGCGATCCAGTCGGCTATGGCGCGAACCTCGCGCCACTCGACCCCCGCGGACCGTCGAGTGGCGGAAAACTCGCGCTCTGGGGCGTCGCGTCCTCCCCTCGCCACGGCGGCTAGAACAGGTTGATCGCCGCCGCCACCGCCACCGCGAACGTCACGCCGGCGTAGCCGAAGTAGCCCTCCAGCACGAGAACCAGTACCGCGATCAGGCACGCCCCGACCGTGCCCAGCCAGGCGATTCGAGCCAGGTCCACGACCGTATTCTGGTCCTCCTCGCCGACGGTGCGAGGTTCGGCGTCGGGAGGCTCGGCGCCGTCGCGCTGCCTGGGTATCTCCGGTGAAGTGCGCAAATTCCGAAAACCTGAGCGATGCGGTCCCGCGGCGTAATCATTTCAGCCGAGAGAATCCTCCCGGCCCGGGCCGTGGTGCAGCCCGTCGTCCGCCGCTCGTGTTAGCTTCGACAATTCCTACCACCTCTAAGGAGGGAGCAAGTGACCAAACAAGAATTCGTGGACCAGGTCGCCGATCGTGCCGGTTTGAGCAAGAAGGACGCGGCGGGCGCGGTCGACGCTTTCCTGGAGACGGTCGAGGATGCGCTTAAGCGTGGAAGCGAAGTGTCGTTCTCGGGCTTTGGCAAGTTCAGCGTCTCGGCCCGCTCCGCTCGCGAGGGGCGCAACCCTGCGACGGGTGATCGCATCCAGATCCCGGCTTCGAACGTGCCGCGGTTCAGCGCGGGCGCCGGGCTCAAGAAGGCGGTCAATTAGCACGCCCTCGGAGCCGGATGCTGCGGTCGCGAGCGGGATGCCGTGACCGTGGCGTCCATAGAAGGCGCACCCACTACCTCGGGGGCAACCACCGGCGGCGCGTCCGCGGGCGGGTCCGCGACCAACACTGCGACGGGCTTCGGCGACCGGCTGGCTGAACGCGTCGCCGAGCGCGAGTCCCAGCTCGTGCTGGGGCTCGATCCCGATCCGGCGCGCCTCTGGCCCGACGCGCTCCGCACCTCCGACGAACACGCCGGTGAGCGGTCGGGCTCGCCGGCGGCGCGCGCGGCACACGCCGTCGGCGCCCACTGCGCGCTGGTCATCGAGGCGACGGCCGAGCACTGCGTGGCGGTCAAGCTGCAGGTGGCCTGCTTCGAGCGACTGGGCGCGCCCGGCTGGACCGGGCTGGCCGAGACCGCCGCGCTGGCCCGCGAGCACGGCCTGCTGGTGATCGCCGACGCCAAGCGTGGCGACGTCGACGTCAGCGCCGCCGCGTATGCCCAGGCCTTTCTGGGCGAGACGCCCACCCCGTTCGGGCCGGTGACCGGCTTGGGCGCCGATGCCCTCACCGTGAGCCCGCTGCTCGGCGCCGACTCGCTCGAGCCGTTCGTGGCCGTCGCGCGCGCACACGGTCGCGGCCTGTTCGTGCTCGTGCGCACCTCCAATCCCGGCGCCTCGGACGTCCAGGAGCGCGCGCTGGCGGACGGCGGCTCGGTGAGCGACCGGCTCGCCGAGCTCGTGGACGAGATCGGGGCGGCGGGGACCGGGCGCCACGGCTTGTCCGACGTCGGCGCCGTGGTCGGGGCCACCGCCCCCGGCCGTTTGGGCGCGCTGCGAGAGCGCATGCCGCGCGCGGTCTTCCTGCTGCCCGGCGTCGGCGCTCAGGGCGGCCGCGTGGAGGAGCTCGCGCCGGCCTTCGCCAGCGGCCCGGCGAGCGCCCTGATCGCCGCATCCCGCGGGATCGTGGCGGCCCACGAGCGGATCGATGGCGACCCCGCCGGCGCGGCGGCCCGCGAGGCCGGCCGCCTGCGCGAGCTGGCCTGGCGCCTGGCCGCGTGAGCTCGGTACGCGCACCCGGGTCGCCGGTCGGACTCCGGCGGGCACGGAAGCCGGCCTTGCAGGCGTGTGATCAGGCCCCTGAGCGCTTGTATGATCGCCGGCGGGATGGAGGGGTGGAGGAACCCAGCGCGCTACCTGGCACCGCTCGCGATCGCCGCGGTGGCGGTTGCCAGCTACACGATCATCCACCGCGCGATCATGCACAAGCACACGACGGCGTCGGTCTCGGTCGTCCAGACCAGTACCTCTTCATCCTCCCGGACGAACCACAAGGTGTCCAGGAAGGCGAAGTTCTATTTCGTCCGGGCCAACGACACGCTGTCGAAGATCGCGGCCAAGACCGGGGTGTCGGTGGCCGCGCTGGAGGCCCTCAACCCGAACGTGAATCCCCAGGCCCTGCGCCCGCAGCAGCGCATCCAGCTGCGGCGATGAGGTAGGGAAGATGAGCGCGGGAAGCGGATCGCGGTCCGCTTGGTCTTGGCTTGCGGTGGCGGTGGCGCTCGCTGCCGTCCTGGTGGTGACCCTCGGAAGCGCGGACGCCGCTTTCGCCGCGAGCCCACCTCCCTTGGGCGTCCGCGCGGCCGCCCTGATCGAGGAGAGCAGCGGGCAGCAGCTGTACGGCCGGAACGCGAACGCCGAGGTCGCGATCGCCAGCACGACCAAGCTGATGACCGCGCTCGTGACCATGCGTCACGCCCGTCTGCAGGACGTGTTCACCGACCCGGACTTCATACCGGCCGCCGAGGACTCGCAGATCCACCTCGAGCCGGGCGAGCGGATGAGCGTCCACGATCTGCTGCTCGCGATGATGCTCCCGAGCGCCGACGACGCCGCCGAGGACCTGGCCTTCAACGTCGGCCACGGGTCGGTGGCGCGCTTCGTGGCGATGATGAACGCCCGCGCCCGTGCGCTGGATCTCACCCACACCCACTACACGACGCCGATCGGCCTCGACACCCCGGGCAACTACTCGAGCGCCACCGACCTGGTGACCCTCGCGCGCTACGTGCTGCGCTCAGAGCCGTTCATCAAGGCCGTGGTGAGCAAGAAGAGCGCGGTTCTGCGGACCGGGCACTACGTTCGCCACGTAACCAACCTGAATGACCTGGTCCAGCGCTACCCGTGGGTCAACGGCGTCAAGACCGGACATACGCTTGAGGCCGGCTACGTGCTCGTGGCGTCCGGCACGCGAGACGGCATGACGCTGATCGACGTGGTGCTGGGGACCTCGAGTGAGGCGGCCCGGGACGCAAACGCGCTGGCCCTCCTCGACTACGGCTTTGCGAACTTCCAGCTCAAGACGCCGGTCCATGCCGGCGAGGTGCTGGCCCGGCCCCTGGTCAAGAGCGGCGAGACCGGCCAGCGGACGCGGCTCGTCGCCGGCTCCAGCTATACGCACGTGTTCGACCGCTCGGAGCGCATCCAGGTCCGCGTCCACGCGCCGGCGCAGCTGGCCGGTCCCCTGCCCGCGCACGCCGTGGTCGGCTCGGCCGCGATCGTGGCCGGCGGCCGGGTGCAGGCCCGGATCCCGCTCGAGCTCGCCGCGGCGCTGCCGAAGATCCGCACCCCGAAGGGCCTCAAGAAGGTCGTGGTGCTATCGGCTACGCTGTCTGGATTGGTGCTGGCGGCGGGTGCGGCGATCGGCCTGCGAATGTTTTGGCGCGAACTGACCAGGGGAAAAGGCGCGGCGGGTAAGCACTGAGCCGCCATGATCATCACCGTCACGCTCAACGCCGCCCTCGACAAGACGCTCGAGGTTCCCAACTTCCGGGTCGGGCGCCGGCATCGCTCGGTGGAGCAGACGACGATGCCGGGCGGCAAGGGGGTCAACATCGCCCGCGCGCTCAAGCGGCTGGGCCAGCCGGTGATCGCCACCGGCCTGATCGGCGGCGCGACCGGCAACCGGATCGTCGACGCCCTGAACGATGAGGCGATCCTCAACGGCTTCGTGCGGATCCGCGAGGAATCGCGCACCAACACCGCGGTGCTCGACCCGACCACCGGGGTGCACACCGAGATCAACGAGCGAGGTCCGGCGGTCTCCGCCCACGACCTCGAGCTGTTCCGCGACAAGCTCCTGTACCTGGCCAAGGGCGCCAGCATGTGCGTGTTCGCCGGCAGCCTGCCACGCGGCGTCCCGCCCGACATCTACGCCGGGCTGATCCGCGAGCTCAAGAAGCTCGACGTGATCACGATCGTCGACACCGAGGGCGAGCCGCTGCGCTTGGCGGCGCGCGCCGACCCCGACATCATCTCGCCCAACGAGCTCGAGGCCGAGGAACTGGTCGGGCACGAGTTCAACGACCCCGACGACCGAGGTCAAGCGGTCGTCGAGATGACCCGCCTGGGTCCCGCCGAGGCGATCATGACGGTCTCGGACGGCTGCTACGCGTACGTGCTCGAGAACGGTGGCCACGGTCTGTACCGAGTGCGGATCGATGAGCAGGAGGCGCGCTCGACGATTGGCTCGGGCGACGCCTTCCTGGCCGGCTACATCGCGGCTCGCTATCAGGAGGAACGCTCGCCGATCGAATGCCTGCGCTACGGCGTCGCCTGCGGCGCCGAGTCGGTGCAGCATTTCGGCGCCGGGCTGATCGACCCGTCGGCCGTGGACCGCCTGCTGGGCGAGGTCGAGCTCGAACACCTCCACATCGGGGCCGAGATCGGGTAGTCGCCGGCAGCGAATTTCCCCGCAGTTTGGCGGGTCGGGACCGCCGGAGGGTAAGGTGACCGCTGCTACGATCGACAGCCCGATGACCGACGCCCCGCTGCTGTCCGCCCCGACATTTACGATGCCGCAATGGAAGTAGAGATCGGACGCGGCAAGAAGGCCCGGCGGGCGTACGGATTCGACGAGATCGCCATCGTGCCCTCGCGGCGCACGCGCGATCCCGACGACGTCGACATCTCCTGGACCCTCGGTCCCTACCGGTTCGATCTGCCTCTGCTGGGGGCGGCCCTCGACGGCGTGGTCTCGCCGGAGACGGCGGGGATCATCGGCAAGCTCGGCGGTCTCGCGGTGCTCAACCTCGAGGGCATCTTCTGCCGCTACGAGGATGCGGACGCCCAGCTCGAGCGGATCCAGACGTTCTCCAAGGACATCTCCACGCGGGAGATGCAGGACATCTACCGCGAGCCGGTCAAGCCGGAGCTGATCGCCGAGCGGATCAAGGAGATCAAGTCGCACGGCGTGGTGGCGGCGGCCTCGCTGACCCCCCAGAAGGTCCGCAAGTACTACGAGGTGGCACTCGAGGCGGGCCTGGACATCCTGGTCATCCAGGGAACGGTGGTATCGGCCGAGCACGTCTCCCGGGACGAGAGCCGACCGCCGCTCAACCTCAAGGAGTTCATCCGCGAGCTGGCCCCGACGCCGGTGATCGTAGGTGGCTGCGCCTCGTACCACACGGGGCTTCACCTGATGCGCACGGGCGCCGAGGGCGTGCTGGTCGGCGTCGGCCCGGGCGCGATCTGCACCACCCGCGGGGTGCTCGGAATCGGCGTCCCGCAGGCCACCGCGATCGCCGACGTGGCCGCGGCGCGCTCGCAGCACATGCTCGAGACCGGCGACTACGTGAAGGTGATCGCCGACGGCGGCATGCGCAACGGCGGCGACATCGCCAAGGCGATCGCCTGCGGCGCCGACGCGGTGATGCTCGGATCCGCCTTGGCCCGGGCCTACGAGGCGCCGGGACGCGGTTACAACTGGGGCATGGCCACCTTCCACCCGACGCTGCCGCGCGGCGCGCGCGTCGCCACCACGCCCAACGGCACGCTCGAGGAGATCATCAAGGGCCCGGCGCGCGAGAACGACGGCACGTTCAACCTGATGGGCGCGCTGCGTACCTCGATGGCCACCTGCGGCTACCGCGACATCGCCGAGTTCAACCGGGCGGAGCTCGCGGTGGCGCCGGCGCTGCAGACCGAGGGCAAGCACCTGCAGCGCGAGCAGGGCGTGGGGATGGGCGCCAAGCCAGCGGCGGTAAGTGTCGCCGCCGACTGATTTGGGTCTCGCTTCGCTCGACGTCCATGGGGCCGTCCGGCCCCGTCCGGACGGTGATCGCAGTACGGCGACCGAAGAGGTCGTCGTGCTCGACTTCGGAGGCCAGTACTCGCAGCTGATCGCCCGCCGGGTGCGCGAGTGCGGCGTGTTCTCCGAGCTGCTCCCGCACCACGTGGGGCTCGAGGAGCTGCGGCGGCGGCGGCCCAAGGGCGTGATCCTGTCCGGCGGCCCGGCCTCGGTGTACGAGGAGGGCGCGCCGGCGCTCGATCCCGAGCTGCTCGAGCTCGGGGTGCCGGTGCTCGGCATCTGCTACGGCATGCAGCTCCTGGCGCTCGCGCTGGGCGGGACGATCGAGGGGGCCGAGGTGGGCGAGTTCGGCCGCTCGCAGCTGACCGTCGCGCAGCCCGGAAGGCTCCTGGCCGGCACGCCGCCCGAGCAGACCTGCTGGATGTCCCATCGCGACACCGTGTTCGCCCCGCCGCCCGGGTTCAGCGCGCTGGCCGCCTCCACGGCCTCGCCGGTGGCGGCGTTCGAGTCGGTGGAGCGCGGCATCTACGGCATCCAGTTCCACCCCGAGGTCGTCCACACCCCGTACGGCCATCAGGTCCTGACCAACTTCCTGTCCGACGTGTGCGGCTGCGAGGGCACGTGGAGCCCGACGTCGGTGATCGAGGATCAGATCGAGCGGATCCGTGCCCAGGTGGGGGACGGGCGGGCGATCTGCGGCCTGTCGGGCGGGGTCGACTCGAGCGTGGCGGCGCTGCTGGTGCACCGCGCGATCGGCGACCGGCTGACCTGCGTGTTCGTCGATCACGGGCTGATGCGCAAGGACGAGGGCGCCCAGGTGATCAAGGCGTTCCGCGATCACTTCCACGTGCCGCTGATCGCGGTCGACGCCTCCGATCGCTTCCTGGCGCGGCTCAAGGGCGTCACCGATCCCGAGGAGAAGCGCAAGCGGATCGGCACCGAGTTCATCCGCGTATTCGAGGAGGAGGCGGAAAAGCTCGACGACGTCCATTTCCTCGTTCAGGGCACGCTGTACTCCGACGTGATCGAGTCCGGAGGGAGCACCGGCGCGGCCACGATCAAGTCCCACCACAACGTGGGCGGTCTGCCCGAGGACCTCGAGTTCGACCTGGTCGAGCCGCTGCGCGCGCTGTTCAAGGACGAGGTGCGCGCGGTCGGAGCCGAGCTCGGGCTGCCCGAGCGCCTGGTCTGGCGCCAGCCGTTCCCCGGTCCCGGGCTGGCCATCCGGATCGTCGGCGGCGAGGCCACTCGCGAGCGCCTGGCGATCCTTCGCGAGGCCGACGCGATCCTGCAGGACGAGATCCGCAAGGCCGGCCTGTACCGCGATCTGTGGCAGTCCTTCTGCGTGCTGCCCGACATCCGCACGGTCGGCGTGCAGGGCGACGTCCGCACGTACGGGAACGTGATCGTGATCCGGGCGGTGACCAGCGACGACGCGATGACCGCCGACTGGGCGCGCCTGCCCTACGACCTGCTCGAGAAGATCGCCGCGCGGATGATCGGCGAGATCCGGCCCGTCGGACGGGTGGTGCTCGACATCACGAGCAAGCCGCCGGGCACGATCGAGTGGGAGTAGGCTGACCGGCCAGTTGTTCGGCGTGCGGAAGGGGATTCGGGGGCTTTTGGCGGTCGCGGGCGCGCTCGGCTGCGTGCTCTGCGCGAGCGCCCCGGCGGCGCAGGCGGCGCTGTCCGTGCCGTCTCAGACGTTCACCGCACTCGCCCCGTTCGAGGCCCAGGCGGGCGGGGCCGACAACGGCACGACGGCCGGAGAGCAGGGCAGCGGGTTTCGCCACTTCACCCCGGCTGGGATCGCGGTGAACGGCAGCGACCCCGGCTCGACCGCGATTCCGGGCGGCCACACCGCCGCGCTGTCACGTAGCCGTCTGCAGCCGTGGGGGATCGAGCTCGGCCCCGAGGTGGCGGTGGCCGACGACGGCTTCCAGTCGGTCAACTCGAACGCCGGCTTCAACCCACCCGATCTGTGGGCGCCGTTCAACTCGAACACGACCCAGTTCCAGGTCGTGGCTCCCGCCACCCCGACGCCGGCCGCGACCCGCGGTCTTGGCATCGAGTTCGTCCACGTGGAGAACTCGGGGACGACGATCCAGTACTACAGCGGGAACGGGCTGATCGGCCAGCTGTCGGCGCCCCAGGGGGCGACGTCGTTCGCCGGCATGCTGTTCCGTGACCCGGTCGTCACCCGCGTCGTGATCACGCTCGGAACCGCCGAGGTCTTCGGCTTCGACGGCACCAACGTGACCACCGGCGGCACCAACCCGAGCAGCCTGGCGGCGGGCGACGACGTCGTCCTGGCCGAGCCCGGCGCCGGGGAGGCGACGGTGGCCGCCACCGCCGGAGTGCCGATCGCGCCGGTGCTCGACAGCTTCGATTCCGGCGACTCCGCCCGCGAGATCACGGCCACGGTCGACTGGGGCGACGGGACCGCCAGCAGCGGCACGGTCGTCCCGTCTGGCGGCGGCGCCTTCGCGGTGGCGGGAAGCCACACCTATGCGCTGCCGGGGAGCTACACGGCAAACGTGACCGTTGATGACTTCAGCGGCGCCGAGCTCGTCACACAGGCGCTCGTGCGGGTCTCGCCGCGCACGAGCGCGACCAGCCTCGCGTGCTCGCCGGGGGCGGTCGCCGTGTCGGCGATCACCACGTGCACGGCGGTCGTCTCAGACGACGATGCCGGCAATCCGGTGACGCCGACCGGCGTGGTGACGTTCAGCTCACCGTCGGCCGGCGCGTCGTTCCCGGCGGCCGGGAGCTGCATCCTCGGTCCGACCGCCACACCGGGCAGCTCGCTCTGCATCGTGCAGTTCGAGGCTGGTCAGTTGCCGCCCGCCCATGCGCGGGTCACCGGTACGTATGGCGGAGACCGGGTCCATGCCGCCAGCGCCGTGACCGCCACCGTGGACGTGCACCCGCAGCGCTGCACGCTGCGGGTGCTCGCGCACCGGCTGCGCCCACAGGGCCTCGGGGTGCTCGTGACCTGCGACGCCCGGGCGAGCGTGCGCATCGTGGCCCGGGCGCTCGTCGCGCGTAAGGGACGTCTCCGGTCCTTCCAGATCCAGTTCGGAACCCTCAGCAGGTCGGTCACGGCGGGACGCCCGACCGTGCTCGTGGTCAAGCCCGCGCCCGGTGTCCTGGCGACGCTGCGCGGCGCCCTTCACCGCCACCAGCACATCTCGCTCAGGCTGACGCTGACCGCCAGCTCGCACGCCACGACCAAGACCACGACCACGCGCGTCTCGGCGGTGAGGTTGTCCTAGCGGCCCGAGACCCGGGCCATGATCGGGCGCACGTAGCGAGCGAGCTCCGCGGGCAGGGCGTCGCGGGGAAACCAGCCCGCCTCCGACAGCTCGGTCAGGTTCAGATCGAGCTCGCGCTCGTGGACGCGGGCCTGGAACAGGTGCAGGTTGTCGTCGTGGTGGTTGTTGTTGACGAACAGCTCCCCGAGCGAGATCCAGTCCTCGATCCGGCGGCCGAGCTCTTCCTCCATCTCGCGCCTGGCGGTGTCACGCGGCGCCTCGCGGCGCCGCACCGTGCCGCCCGGCAGGTCCCAGGCGCGGTTTCCGTAGGTGTGGCGCACGAGCAGCACCTCGTCGCGGTGCGTGAGGATGCACTTGACCCCGACGATGCTGGGGCGCAGGAGGAACCAATACGTGCGCAGACCGGCATAGGCGACACGCATCGCCATTCGGCGCGCCTGCACGGAAAGCGGCATGAACCCAGGTTAGGGCCCGCGACTTCGTAATTGACGGCTCCGTATTGCCCGCAATCGCAGTCTCGAACCCTTCGCGTCCGATCGCCTATCATTGCCCGGAGCCGCGC
Organism: uncultured Solirubrobacterales bacterium; assembly: GCA_963834625.1. Taxonomy (GTDB): domain Bacteria; phylum Actinomycetota; class Thermoleophilia; order Solirubrobacterales; family Solirubrobacteraceae; genus Palsa-465. Next base: position 10,240 of record CAWICM010000007.1, read on the forward strand.
GGACGCCGCGCGGCTTGTGCGTGCCATGAAGACCTACGTTGCCACTCCCGCCGACCGCGAGCGAAACTGGCTCCTCGTTGATGCCGAGGGGCAGACGCTCGGGCGTCTGGCCACCCAGATCGCGGACACGCTGCGCGGCAAGCGCAAGCCGACCTACACCCCGCACGTCGACACCGGCGACTTCGTGGTCGTGGTCAACGCGGAGAAGATCGCGGTTACCGGCAACAAGCGACAGGACAAGCGCTACTACCGCCATTCCGGTTATCCGGGCGGGCTGAAGTCACGCAGCCTGAATGAGATGCTCGAGCGCCGGCCGGAGGAGGTCATCCGCCTGGCCGTCAAGGGCATGCTGCCCCGCAACCGGCTGGCCCGCAAGCAGCTGACCAAGCTGAAGGTCTATGCCGGCCCCGAGCATCCGCACGCCGCCCAACAGCCGCAACCGATGGAGATTCAGCTGTGACCGAACGGCCCGAGGACGAGCAGCCAGAAGAGCAGCAGGACGTGACCGGCGAGGAGCCGGCGGCGGAGGCCGAGCCCCCCGCGCCCGAGGAGGAGCCCGAGCCCGCGGCGGAGGAGCCGGTGGCCGAGGAGTCGCCAGCCGAGGAGCCTGTCGCCGAGGAGCCCGCAGAGCCGGTGGCCGAGGAGTCGCCAGCCGAGGAGCCTGTCGCCGAGGAGCCCGCAGAGCCGGTGGCCGAGGAGTCGGCAGCCGAGGAACCTGTCGCCGAGGAGTCCGCGCCGGCGGCTGAGGAGCCCGCGGCAGCCCCCGAGCCCGCCGCCCAGGCCGAGGCGGCCGCGTCCGAGGAGGATGGCGAGGGCGAGGAGGACGAGGAGGAACTCGCCCCGCGCCAGAAGCCCGAGATTCCCGGCGCCGACCTGATCCCCGACATCGTGTCCGACGGCGAGCAGTTCCTCGACGCCGAGGCCCAGGCCGCGGCCGAGGCCGAAGCCGAGGCTCTGGCCGCCCGCGAGCGCGAGGAGTCCGACGAGGACGAGTCCAGGCCGATCGCCGACGCCGCCATCGATCTCGCCGCCGGCGCTCGCTACACCGCGACCGGCAAGCGCAAGACCGCCGTGGCGCGGGTGATCATCAAGCCCGGCAGCGGCACCTATGTGATCAACGGGAAGGCGCTCGAGGCGTTCTTCCCGCGGGAGACGCTCCAGCGAATCATCCGCCAGCCGCTCGAGACCGTCGGCTACGAGTCACGGATGGACGTGATCGCCCGGATGCACGGCGGCGGCGTGTCCGCCCAGGCCGGGGCGCTGCGCCACGGCATCTCCCGCGCCCTGATCGTCGCCGATCCGAACCTGCGCGGCGAGCTCAAGCGCCGCGGCTTCCTGACCCGCGATCCGCGTGTCAAGGAGCGCAAGAAGGCCGGGCTCAAGAAGGCGCGCAAGCGGCCCCAGTTCTCCAAGCGCTAGTTGTGGCCGCCCGCGCGCCTGCGCTCACATTCGAGACGCCTCCGGCGGCGGCTCGCTGCGTCCTCGGACCCTCGTGTAGCGCTGCTACACGTCGGGTCCTGCGTCCTTGCGATCCATCCGCCGGCGGCGCCTCTCGGTGCGACCGCAGGCACGCGGCCGACCACTAGGCGATGGCCCGCCAGCTCTTCGGCACGGACGGCGTCCGCGGCCGCGCGGGACATTTCCTCACCGCCGAGCTCGCGCTCAAGCTGGCACGCACGGCGGTGACCCGGCTCGAGGCCGAGCGCCCGCAGGTCCTGATCATCCGCGACACCCGTGAATCGGGTGAGATGCTCGAGTCGGCCATCGCCGCCGGTGTGGCGGCGGCGGGCGGCGACGCCTGGCTGGCCGGCGTGCTGCCCACTCCGGCCGCGCCCCTGCTCGTGCGCGGGCACGGCCTGGATCTCGCCGCGGTCATCTCCGCCTCGCACAACCCCTACGAGGACAACGGCATCAAGCTGTTCGCCTCCGATGGCTTCAAGCTCCACGACGACACCGAGCACGCGATCGAGGCCGAGCTCGAGACGCCGCCGCCCCCGCCGCCGCACATTGGGCACATCAAGCCGTTCGACGGGGCGCTCGAGGACTACCTGAGCCGCCTGGAGCAGCGCTTCCGAGACCTGAATCTGGACGGAGCGCGCGTCCTGCTGGACTGCGCCAACGGCGCCACGTTCCGCGCCGCGCCCGAGATCTTCCGCCGGCTCGGGGCGGACGTGACCGTCATGGCCGACCGGCCGGACGGCGTGAACATCAACCTGCAGTGCGGCTCCACGCATCTCGACGAAGTGACCCGGCGCGTGTCCGGCGGGGAGCACGACGTGGCCTTCGCTTTCGACGGCGACGGCGATCGGGTGCTCGCGGTGGACCGGGCCGGCAGGATCGTCGACGGCGACGAGCTGGTCGCGCTGGCGGCGCTGCACCTGCGCTCGCTCGGTCGTCTCCCCGGCAACGGCGTCGCCGTCACAGTCATGACCAACTACGGATTTCACAGCGCGATGGCGGCGGCCGGGATAGAGGTGGCGACCACCGCCGTCGGAGACCGCTACGTGCTCGACGAGCTGCGCCGGCGCGGCTGGGCGCTCGGCGGGGAGCAGTCCGGCCACATCATCGATCTGGGTTTCGGTCCGTCGGGCGACGGGATCGCCAGCGCGCTGCTCACGCTCGAGGCGCTGGCCGGGCGCGACCTGGCCGAGCGTGACGCGATGGACAAGCTGCCCCAGCGCCTCGTCAACATCCGAGCCTCGGACCGGGCCGGACTGGCCGCCGCGATGGCCGATCCCGGGGTCGAGGAGGCGATCGCCCGCGAGCACGAGGGGCTGAGCGGGCGCGGCCGCGTCCTGGTCCGCCCATCGGGCACCGAGCCGCTCATCCGGGTGATGGTCGAGGCGCCCAGCCAGGAGGAGACCGACGAGGTCTGCGACCGGCTGCGCGAGGTCGTCGAGACCGCGCTGCCCTAGCCGGCAGCTCGCGTCGCACCAGGAAATAGGGCCGCAGCGCGCGAACTCTGCCTCCGTCGGACGTTAATCGATCGAGAGCCTTGCGGCTAACATCACTGGCTGCGTACACCGGGGACGGTCGTCCGGTTTGACCGCCACGAAAGGGGAAGTCAGGTCCTATGTGTGGAATCGTCGGGTACGTGGGTCCACGCCAGGCACGCCCACTTCTGCTTGCCGGACTCGAGAAGCTCGAGTATCGCGGCTATGACAGTGCCGGCATCTCGGTCCTCGAGGGCGACCGCATCGACGCGGTGCGGGCCGTCGGGAACCTGAGCGCGCTGCGCGACGCGATCGAGGCCGGCGGAGGCATTCAGCAGGATTCCGGAGCGGTGGCGGTGGCCGAGCGGCCCCAGCCCGGCACCGGCATCGGCCACACCCGCTGGGCCACGCACGGGGGCGTCACCGAGGAGAACGCCCACCCGCACTTCGACACGACCAACCGGGTCCACATCGTGGTCAACGGGATCGTCGAGAACTACATCTCGCTCAAGCGGCGCCTGCAGGCCGAGGGCGCGGAGTTCACCTCCGAGACCGACGCCGAGGTGATCGCGCACCTGGTCGCGCACTACGACGAGGGCGACCTGCTCGAGGCCGTGCGCCGCGCCTACCACGATCTTCGCGGCCACTACGCGTTCGTGGCGATCAAGGCCGACGAGCCCGGGCTGCTGGTGGGCGCCCGCAAGGAGTGCCCGCTGATCGTGGGCCGCGGCGAGGACGAGCAGTTCATCGCCTCGGCCATCCCCGCCTTCCTGCGCCACACCCGGCACGTCCAGTACATCGAGAACGACGAGATCGTGGTGCTGCGCCCCGACGGCGTCGAGTTCTTCACTCCCGAGGGGACCGCGGTCGAGCGCGAGGTCGTCGAGATCGATTGGGACACCGAGACGGCCGAGAAGCAGGGCTTCGAGACGTTCATGCTCAAGGAGATCCACGAGCAGGCCGACGCGGTGGCCGAGACGATCGGCGAGCGCGCCGCCCGCGGCGTGGGCATCGACCTCGGGATTGTCGGCGCCGGCGAATCCGGGTCAACCGCGATCGACGACGAGCTGCTGCGCACGGTGCGGCGGGTCGTGGTCGTTGCGTGCGGAACCTCCTATCACGCCGGGCTGATCGGGCGCTACGCAATCGAGGAGTTCTCACGCGTGCCCGTGGAGGTCGAGATCGCCTCGGAGTACCGCTACCGCAATCCGATCGTCGGGCCCGGCGATCTGGTCATCGGGATCTCGCAGTCGGGCGAGACGGCCGACACGCTGGCCGCCATGCGCACCGCGCGTGAGCAAGGCGCGCGCGTCCTGGCCATCACCAACATCATGGGCTCGCAGGCCACGCGGGACGCCGACGGCGTCCTGTACACCCGCGCCGGGCTCGAGATCGGTGTCGCCGCGACCAAGACGTTCGTCAGCCAGGTGGTGGCTCTGTACCTCCTCGCGCTGCGGTTGGCCGAGCTGCGTGGCACGCTCGACGGGCAGGTGCTTTGGGAGACGATCGGCGAGGTCAAGCGCCTGCCCCACCGGATTACCGAGATGTTCGAGCGGGACATGGGCGTCGTGGAGGAGATCGCCGACCGCGTCAGCTCGGCGGAGTTCTTCCTGTACCTGGGCCGGCACGTCGGGCTGCCGGTCGCGCTCGAGGGGGCTCTGAAGCTCAAGGAGATCTCCTACATCGCCACCGACGCCTACGCCGCCGGCGAGATGAAGCACGGGCCGATCGCCCTGCTCGACCAGAGCACGCCCGTAGTCGTCGTGGCCACCGAGTCGCCGGTGCTCGAGAAGGTGATCTCCAACATCCAGGAGGTCCGCGCCCGCGGCGCCCGCGTGATCGCGGTGGCGACCGAGGGCGACGAGGAGATCGGCCAGCACGCCGATGAGGTGATCGAGGTGCCGCGCACCCAGTGGATGCTCGCCCCGCTGCTGGCGGTCATCCCGCTTCAGCTGCTCGCCTACCACATCGCCCGCCGGCGCGGCCTGAACGTCGACCAGCCAAGGAACCTGGCCAAGACCGTCACGGTGGAGTGAGCAGGTGGACGGCGCGGGCGCGAGCGAGCGTCCGTACCGGGTCGGGATCGACCTGCTCGAGATCGACCGGCTCGAGCGGGCGCTCGAGCGCACGCCCCGTCTCGCCGAGCGGCTGTTCACGGCAGGCGAGCGTGCCTACGCCGCGAGTCGCGGGCGTCCCGGGCAGCACCTCGCCGCCCGGTTCTGCGCCAAGGAGGCGGTGGCCAAGGCGCTCGGCCTGAGCAGCTGGAACTTCCACGAGGTCGAGGTGATCGGGACGGGTGGGCCGCCGCAGATCCGCTTGTCCGGCAGCGCGGCGGCGCGGGCGGCCGAGCTCGGGGTGTCGGTGGAGATCTCGCTGACGCACACCGGGCGAGAGGCCGCTGCGGTGGCGATCGCCGGCTGACGGCGCAGAGTCATTAGCCTCCCGGGCGATGGCGCAGCTCCCCGACTGGCTTGACCCCCTCCCCGACGCGCGCGAGCAGCGTGCGCTCGACGAGTGGGCGATCGGCCAGCGGGAGATCCCGGGCATCGACCTGATGGAGCGCGCCGGGACGGGGCTGGCCGAGCTGGTCGGTTCGCTCGCGCCCGCGGGCCGGATCGTGGTGGTGTGCGGGAAGGGCAACAACGGAGGGGACGGGCTGGTGGCCGCCCGGGTGCTGCGGGATCGTGGTCGCTCCGTGCACGTGCTGTTGCTGTCGGCGGCCGAGGACTTGCGGGGCGATGCCGCGACGAACCTCGCGCGTCTGCCGGGTCCGCCCCCACAGCCGTTTTCGGCTGGTGCACTGGCCGGCGCCGCGGCGATCGTCGACGCGATCCTCGGCACCGGGTTCTCGGGCGAGCCGCGCGAGCCCGCCGCCGGGGCCATCGCGGCGATCAACACCGCGGGTGCCGGCGGTGCGGTCGTGGTCGCGTGCGACGTGCCGAGCGGCGTCGACGCCTCTACGGGTGAGGTCGCCGGCGTCGCGGTCGGTGCGCGGGCCACGGCCACCTTCAACGCGGGCAAGCCGGGGCTGTGGATCGCTCCCGGCAAGCAGTGCGCGGGCGAGGTACGGGTGGTTGACATCGGGATCCCCGACGGTGGGCCGGCCGACCCGGCGATCGGACTGATCTCCGAGCGCGTGCTCGAGCTGATTCCGCGCCGGGGGAGAGAGTCGACGAAGTTTGCGGCGGGCAGCGTGTTGGTGTGCGGGGGCTCGCGCGGCCTGACCGGGGCGCCCTGCATGGCGTCCGAATCGGCCATGCGCGCCGGCGCCGGCTACGTGACCGCGTTCGTGCCCGCGTCCTTGAACCTGATCTTCGAGACGCGGCTGCTCGAGGTGATGACCGTCCCGCTGGCTGACCTCGACGGTTCGCTCGAGCCCGGCGGGGTCTCGCACGTCGTGGAGCGGGCCGAGCGGGCCGACGCGTTCGTGCTCGGTCCGGGGCTCGGGCGGGTCGACGGGGCGCTCGAGTTCGCTCGCGCCGCGGCGCGCGAGGTCAAGCTGCCGATGCTGCTCGACGCCGACGGTCTGAACGCGCACGCCGGCGCGCTCGGCACGCTGGCGGGACGCGAGGCCCCGACGGTGTTGACGCCGCACGCGGGCGAGCTGGCGCGGCTGCTCGACACCGACAGCGCGTCGGTGGGCGCGCGGCGGCTTCACAGCGCGCGCCGTGCGGCTGCCGAGGCGCGGGCGATCGTGGTCCTGAAGGGCGACGACACGTTGGTGGCCGAGCCCGACGGCCGGGTGGCGGTCAATCGCGGGGGCGCGTCCGCCCTGGCCACCGCCGGCACCGGCGACGTGCTCTCGGGCGTGATCGGGGCGTTCCTGGCCAAGCGGGTGGATCCGTTCGAGGCCGCGTGCGCCGGCGTGCTCGTGCACGCGCGCGCGGGGCAGCTGGCCGCGCGCGAGATCGGTCCCGAGGGGGTGATCGCCAGCGACGTGATCGCGGCCCTCCCGCGGGCGCGAGCGCCGCTGGGGTCCTGATCGTGGCTCTTCGGGCGCTGGCGCGGGTCAACCTCGCGGCCGTGGAGCGCAACGTGGCGCGGTTGCGCGCGGCCTTGACCGGGGGTGCGGGGCTGTGCGCGGTGGTGAAGGCCGACGGTTACGGGCACGGCGCGCTGCCTGTGGCTCGGGCGGCGCTGGCCGGGGGCGCCCGGTCGCTGGCGGTGGCCACGGCTTTTGAGGCGGCGGCGCTCCGGGCCGGAGGGATCGAGGCCCCCCTGCTGATCATGGGCGCGCTCAGCGACGAGGAGCTGCCGGTGGCGTTGGAGGCGCGGGCCGAGGTGGTGGCGTGGAGCGAGCGGTTCGTCGGGGCGGTGGTGCGTGGCTTGGACGGCGAAGGCGCGGTGGCGCCGGTCCGGGTGCACGTCAAGCTCGACACCGGGATGGGGCGGCTGGGCACGCGGGTGTTCGACGAGGCCGTGGGGGTGGCCGAGCGCGTTTGCGGTGCGGCGGGTTCTGGCCTGGAGCTGGCCGGCGCGATGACTCACTTCGCGAGCGCGGACGAGGATCCCGAGTTCACCGCGTTGCAGCTGTCGCGGTTCGAGCCGTTCGTGGCGGCGTTGCGCGGCCGGCACCCCGGGATCGTCGCTCACGCCTCCAACAGCGCGGGGACGCTGCGCTTTCCGCCCGGCCACCTCGATCTGGTCCGGTGCGGGATCGCGATATACGGGTGCGACCCGATGAATCTCGACCCGGACGCCCACGGTCTGGAGCCGGCGCTCGAGCTGAGCTCCTACGTGGCGGCGGTCAAGGCGGCGGCGCCGGGGGAGAGCGCGGGCTATGGCCGGCGGTTCGTGGCCCGCTCCGATACCTGGCTGGCCACGGTGCCGATCGGCTATGCGGACGGCGTCCGTCGGGCCTTGACCAACAACTGCGACGTGCTGATCGGGGGCCGGCGCTATGCGCTGGTCGGCACGGTCAGCATGGACAACATCACGGTGGAGGTGGGTGCGCAGGATGCGGTTGCGTGCGGCGACCCCGTCACGATCATCGGGGTCGACGGCGGTGAGCGGATCACCGCGGAGGAGCTCGCGCGGCGCATCGGCACGATCAACTACGAGATCGTCTGTGGCGTGTCGGCGCGAGTGCCGCGCGTTCACCACCGCGACGGGACGCCGGCAACCGCATGATCGCGGTGCGCGATCCGCTCCCGGTGCTGGTGGCAGTCCTCGACGAGCCGGCGTGGCTGGTGGGTGGGGCCGTGCGCGACCGGGCGCTGCGGCGGCCCACCGACGACTACGACGTCGCCGTCACGGGGGACGCCCGCCGGGTGGCACGCGAGCTCGCGCGCTCGGCCGACGCGCACGCGTTCGCGCTCTCGGAAGCGTTCGGAGTCTGGCGCGTGGTGGCCCGCGACCATGCGTGGCAGGTCGACGTCCTGCCGGTGCTCGGCGGGTCGATCGAGAACGACCTGGCCGGACGCGACTTCACGGTCAACGCGATGGCCGAGCCGCTGGATGGCGGCCCGTTCGTCGACCCGTTCGGCGGCATGAGCGACCTGGCCGACCGGCGGCTGCGGATGGTCTCGCCGGCCGGGTTCGAGGAGGATCCGCTGCGCGCGCTGCGCCTGGTACGCCTGGCCTGCGAGCTCGGGTTCTCAGTCGCGACGACGACGGCCGCTGCGGCGAGCGCGAGCACGCCCGCCCTGGCCGGGGTGGCGCCCGAGCGCGTGTTCGCCGAGCTCAAGCGGATCGTGATCGCCGATCGGGCGCTGGACGGTCTGGCGCTGATGGACGAGATCGGGGCGACCGACGTGGTGCTGCCCGAGGTGAGCCGCATGCGGGGGGTCGAGCAGAGCGTGTACCACCACCTCGACGTGTACGAGCACACCCGGGCGGTCGTGGCGGGCGTGATCGAGCTCGAGCGGGATCCGGAGCGCTGGGTGGGCGAGCACGCCGACGCGGTCTCGCGCTTCCTCGCGCAGCCGCTCGCCAACGAGCTCACCCGCGGGCAGGCGCTGCGCTTCGGCGCGCTGCTCCACGATGTGGCCAAGCCGGCGACCCGGGACGTCACCGCCGAAGGGCGCGTCACGTTCATCGGGCACGATGCCGTGGGGGCCGAGACGGCCGTGGGCGTGCTGACCCGGCTGCGGGCCAGCGAGCGGTTGCGCGAGCACGTGGCGGCGCTCACGCGACACCACCTGCGCCTGGGCTTCCTGGTCCACGAGATGCCGCTCGATCGCCGGACGATCTATCGCTACCTGAGTGCCTGCGAGCCCGTCGAGGTGGACGTGACGCTTCTGAGCATCGCCGATCGGCTGGCCACCCGCGGCAAGGTCGCGGACGCGGCGATCGCCCGTCACCTCGAGTTGGCGCGCCAGCTGCTCGGCGAGGCGCTCGTCTGGCATTCGGCCCGGCCGCGACCGCCGGTGCGCGGCGACGAGCTGGCGCGAGCGGTCGGGCTGCGGCCGGGACGCGAGCTCGGACGGATCCTGGACGAGCTCGAGGAGGCGAGCTTCGCGGGAGAGATCACCTCGCGCGAGCAGGCGATCGAGCGGGCGCGCGAGCTGGCCGCAGCGGCCGATCCCCCGGGGCGGGGCCGGTAGGCCACCGGGGTCCGGGCGGTCCGGCAGGCCTTCTCCAATGGCCCGGGCGAAACCGCTCGAGTTCGAATCCGGACCTGCGAACAGCACCGAATCACTCCGAAAACCCACGCGCTGCCCGTCCTTGGTAGTTTTCCGCCGTTGGTCGGGGCCCTCGGGCCCCGAAAACTGGTGTGTGCGTGTCCGATAGCAGGCATCGAAGGGGAGTACATGGCAACGGGTACCGTCAAGTGGTTCAGCGACGACAAGGGCTTCGGCTTCATCACGCCCGATGACGGCGGGCGCGACTTGTTCGTTCATTTCACTGGCATCGTGGGGGACGGCTATCGCTCGCTGTCCGAGGGTGTGAAGGTCTCCTATGAGGAGGAAGCCGGCCCGAAGGGGCCGAAAGCGGTAAACGTCAGCAAGATCTGATTGGCGCTCGGCCGGTCGATTCGGGCCGATTGTTCGATCGGCCGGCACCGCACCGTCGCGCTTTGGTTCGGGCTTTCCGCAACTGGCAGCGCGGCGTCGTGTTGAATTCAGGCATGAAACGTTCTCTGTTCGCCATCGCCGGCGCCCTTGCGCTGTGCACGGCCCTACCCGCCGCCGCCGGCGCGTCGACCGTGGAGCTCGGCATCTCCACCACGCCGCTGGTGGCTCCGACCTGTCCCCAGGGGGTCTCGGCCTCGCAGTGCACGATCATCCTGACTCGCGCCACCGCGCTCGAGACGATCCGGGACAACGTCGCGTATCCGTCGACGGTCAAGCATGCCGGGCGGCTCGTCGCCTTCACCGTCGGCCTCTCCGCACTGTCCACCAACGCAACGACGGCGCTGAACGACATCAAGTTCCTGGACAAGACCTACGGCGGCGACGCCCAGGTCCAGGTCACTGTCCTCAAGCCCGTTGGCGCGCGTAACAAATGGACCTGGCAGGTGGTCGAGTCGAGCCCCCTGGTCGACGTCCAGCCCTACCTGGGCCAGATCGCCCAGTTCCCGCTCACCACGAGCCTTCCCGTCGTTCGCGGCGAGACGATCGCCCTGACCACCCCGACGTGGGCCCCGGTTCTGTCGATCGACCTCTCGACGGCCCACTTCGCCTACCGTCAGAGCCGCACCAAGGACTGCAACAGCCCGCCCACGACCAACATGGCTCAGGTCACGGTAGGCGCGAAGGCCAAATATTCGTGCGACTACCCGGGCACCCGGGTGGAGTACAGCACCACCGAGATCACCAATCCGGTGCCGAACAAGACGACGACGACCACCACCACCAAGACCAAGAAGAAGTCGAGCCGGAAGCCGTGAGCTGAGGCGGTGGCGCGGCGGGTTGCCGGCGTCGCCGCTGCTCCGGGGTTGGGGACGGCGGTGGCGCGGCGGGTTGCCGGCGTCGCCGCTGCTCCGGGCGTTCCCCGGGTCGGGGATGGCCTAGGGGAGGCCTGTGCCGCCGCTACCCGAGCCGCCCGAGCCCGAGGTGCCGCCACCGGAGTTCCCGGTCGCGCCGTTGGGCGTAACGCCGCCGCCGGTCGGACCGGAGGCGCCACTCGAGCCCGATCCGCTCGTGCCGGCGGACGTCCCGCCGGCCCCGGACGTGCCTGACGAAGCCGAACCGCCGGTCCCCGCCGAAGCCGACCCGCCCGAGGACGAGTTGCCGGACGAGGACGAGGATGTCGTGGTCTTCGTCGTAGAGGTCGTGGAAGAGTTGGTCGAGGCGGGGGCCTGGCGGGCCACCGTCGCCGTCGGCACGGTCAGAGGCGGCGCGCCGGAGGTGTCCGTCGCCGGCGAGGTGCCGCCGCACGCCGCCACGCCGACGCCCAGCGCCAGTCCGGCCAGGAGGACCCCGGCCAGACGGCCCACACGCGCTACAGCTCGACGACGGGGCACAACCAGGACCTCAAACGTCGAGCGGCTCCATGCGCCGTCCGCAGTGGGGGCAGTCGTTCAGATCCTTCTGGCAGAGCTGGTCGCACCAGTTGCAGAAGCGAAGGTTCTCGACCGACCATGGAAGCTCCGAGGAGGTGGGCGCGAGGGGAAGGAGCTGGGCCACGACCTCGAGCGGCTCGCCGGTCTCCCGATCGACGTACACCCGCCCGGGCTCGGCCTCGATGACCACCTCTCGCCCGCTGGACGGCGCTCTCATGCGGTACCTCTGACGCGTCCTCATCGCGAGCCATCGTATCGGAGGGTCCGGCGGGGCGTGCCGTGGGCGCCACCAGCAAGGCCCCCTGCCGAGCGCTTGGATAGAGTGCCGCCCGTCGAGGTATGGCTAAGTCGCTGGGACGCATCTCCACGCTCGTGGCCGCCGCCGTGATCGCGATCAGCGTGAGTGGTTGCGCGCTCAAGCACGCGACCGCTGACTTGGTCACGGGCAAGAAGCTGTTCGCGACCAATTGCGCCTCGTGCCACACGCTGAGCCACGCCAACTCGACCGGCACGGTGGGCCCGAACCTGGACGACGCGTTCCGTCAGGACCGCGCCGACGGAGTCAAGAGCACGTCGATCGCCGGTCTGGTCGACTACTGGATCCGCTACCCCGACACCGAGGGCGTGATGCCGTCGATGCTGGTGAAGGGTCAGGACGCGCAGGATGTGGCCGCGTACGTGGCGGCCGTGGCGGCCAAGCCCGGCGTGGACACCGGTGCGTTGGCCGCCGCGGTGGCGGAGAAGGTCAACCCCACGCCGGCGGTCGGCAAGACGATCTTCACCGGCGTGGGCTCGTGCGGGTCGTGCCACACCCTGTCCGCGGCCGGCACCACGGGCACCGTCGGGCCGAACCTCAACACGCTCAAGGAAGCCTGCGCGGTGCCGGCGTCCCAGCAGGCCCGCGGCTCGACGCTGCAGAAGTGCATCGAGACCGCGATCACCGATCCCTACAAGTACATCCCGCCCGGCTACAAGTCCGGGATCATGCCGAACACGTTCTCCAAGACGCTCAGCCCGAGCCAGATCCAGGCCCTGGTGGCGTTCCTGTCGTCCGCGTCGAAGTAGGGGTTCGCGGCCAGACCGCCGCGCCCACCGGCTCGGCGAGCACATCAGGGGCATCGGGCAGGTCGGCCGATCCGGTCCGGATGACCCGGGCCAGCAGCTCCTGACCGCGCCCCGCCGCCACTGCGCGCGCCGCCCGCCGCTCGTCCAGCTCGACCCCATGGGCGGCGGCCGCGTCGAGTAGCTGCTGGCGCTCGTCGGCCTCGCGGGCGACCCTCAGGAACAGCCAGCAGAACAGCCCGATCGTGAGCAGACTCTCCTCGACCATCATCACACCGGCGGCGGCGATCTGGTCGCCCATGGGGCTGATGTGCCATTTGGCGTCGCCGACCCGGTAGATCGGATACAGGACCGTGCCGGAGAAGATCAACACGTTGGCCAGGATCGTCCCGGCCAACCGGACCACCACGATGTAAATGAGCCGGGCGGCGTTCGTGAACCAGGCCGGCTTGGGCAGGGGTCCGAGCAGGGCCATCCACACGGCGATCCCGAAGGCCAGGAAGCAGGCGTGCTGGAGGCCGTGAATGAGGTCGTGGCGAAGCGCCGCCTGATACAGCGCCGGCAGGTGCCAGACGTAGAAGCTGATGATCCACGCCGGGAGGGCGACCAGCGGATGGGCGAACACGCGCAGCGGCGCGAGCCAGCGCACGCGCAGGAGCGGCGCCAGCAGCGGTCCGGTGAAGCCCAGCACGATGAGAAGGGAGCACAGATCGCCGATCACCAGGTGTTCGGCCATGTGGGCGACCAGCAACTGATCGGCCAGCGAGTCGACCGGGGCGCTGAGCGCGATGGCGAGCAACGCCAATCCGGCCGCGAAGCAGGCCTGCCGCCAGACCGGCACCGGCCGGCGATGCTCGGCGAGGGTCCGCGCCCGGGCCCGGTAGGGCAGCCAGCACAGCAGGACCACGACCGAGGGGACGATGCCGTTGATCGGGCTGGCGTCGGCGATCGGCAGCGCGCTCAGAGCCACGCCATCAATAGTGGCACCGCCGAGCGCCTGGCTACGTCAGCGCGCGGACGATCAACACGATTGCAACGATCACCGCGAGCCCGGCGACCACGCGCACCAGCACGCGAAAGGCATCGGCTTCGGACAGCTCACGACCTCTAGAGGACGTAGACCGTCGTGTAGACGATCACCCACATGATGTCGACGAAGTGCCAGTAGATCCCCGGCACTTCCATGCCCTCGTGGTGCTCGGCCGAGTAGTGCCCCCGGAACGAGCGGATGTTGACGATCAGCAGGGCGCACAGACCGATGAACACGTGCGCGCCGTGCAGGCCGGTCAGCGAGTAGAACACGGTGGCCTGCGCGGAGTCGTGCGGCGCCCAGCCGAGGTGGATGTACTCGTTGACCTGGATGAACAGGAACGTCAGCCCGAGCATGAACGTCGCCACCATGCCGGCCTTCAGTCCGAAGCGGTTGCCCTTGCGCACGGACACGAGCGCCCAGTGCAGCGTGAGCGAGGAGGACAGCAGGATCAGCGTGTTGACCCCGGCCACCGACTCGGGCACGGTGGTGCCACGGGCGGGCCAGGGGTTGTGGGTGACGATCCGGATGAAGAAGTAGGCGGTGAAGAACGCGCCGAAGATCATCACCTCGGACATGATGAAAAGGAGCATCCCGAGCGTCGGCGCGTGGACGCGCGAGGAGCGGTGCGCCGGGGGCGGTCCGTGGTGCTCGCCGTGAGCGATCGAGGCGGCTTCCAAGCTGAGCTCCTACGTGGTGGGGGTCGCTACGTCGTCGTGGACCACGTGATCGACCGGCTTGCCGGTGGCCCGCCGCACGCGCTCGATCAGGTCCGAGCGCAGCCAGCCTGACCTGGTGTCGGCGAACGTGGAGATCACGATGTCGTCGACCCGGAAGGACTGGAGTGCGTTCGTGATCGCGGTGAACGGGTCGGGGTCGCCGACCATTCCGGCCGCCGCCAGCCCGCGGACGTGCAAGCGGTCGAGCACCAGCTTGAGCCGGGTGCGGGCGCGCTGGATCGCCGAGCCCTGGCCTCCCTCGGCGGGCACGACCACGATGAACAGCGGCCGGCGGTTGGGCTCGGAGAACGCGTCGGCCTTCGCCAGGAGCGCCTCGAGCAGCTCGTCGCCCGACGCGGTGCGGTTGGCCACCGCCAGCGTCACGTGGTAGGGCAGGCCTTCGCTGTCGATATCGTTGACGATGTGGGTGACGGGCAGGCCGGTGGCGTCGCGCACTCGATCGACGAGGTCGCGGCGCAACCAGCCCGAGCGGGTCTCCGGGTAGGTCGAGATGATGATCTCCTGCGGTCGGAACTCGCGCGTGGCATCGATCGTGGCGCTGAACGGATCGGGGTCGCCCACCTCGCCGATGGCCCGGATCCCCATGCCGTGCACGACCTCGAGAGCCAGATCGAGCCGCACCTGGGCGGAGTCGAACACCGCGTCGTCGTAGATCACCAGTCCCGCGCCCGGTTTGTTCTGCGGCACGCACAGGATGAAGCGGGTGTCGCTGTCGGATCGCTCCTGCACCGCGTCCAGTAGCTCCTTGCCGCCGAGGGTCTCGTTGGCGATGACCAGGATCGTCTTGGAGGCAACGTTCGGTCCTGACCCTGAGCTCACTCGTGCGCCTCCACGCTCGGCGGGGTGGTGAAGGTGCCGGCGGTGACCTTCTGCGCCTCCGCCGGCGACTTGAAGATCCCGTGCACGGCACCCGGGACGCCGTACTCGTAGGGCCCGCCCACGACCGTCGGCACGGCGTCGAAGTTGAACACCGGCGGCGGGGAGGAAACCTGCCATTCGAGCGTGAGCGCGCGCCACGGATTGGCCGCCGCGCGCGGTCCGCCGCGCCAGCTGACCACCATGTTGTACAGGAAGATCAGCGTGCTCAACCCGAGGATGAAGGCCGAGATCGAGATGAACAGGTTCCACGCCGCGAACTTGGCGGCGTACTCGGCCACACGACGTGGCATGCCCTGGAGCCCGATCAGGTGCATCGGCCCGAAGGTCAGGTTGAAGAAGATGAACGTCATCCAGAAGTGCAGCTTGCCCAGCCGGTCGTCGAACATGCGGCCGGTCATCTTCGGGAACCAGTAGTAGACCCCGGCGAAGATCGTGAACAGCGAGCCGCCGAACAGCACGTAGTGGATGTGGGCGACGATGAAGTAGGTCTGGCTGACGTGGATGTCGAACGGGATCATGGCCAGCATCACGCCGCTGATCCCGCCCAGCGTGAACATCGTCAGGAAGCCGAGCGCGAACAGCATCGGCGTGTCGAGGTGGAGTACCCCGCGCCACAGCGTGGCCAGCCAGGAGAAGATCTTGATCCCGGTGGGGATGGCGATGATCGCGGTGGTGATCATCATCGGGATGCGGATCCACGGCGCCATCCCCGACACGAACATGTGGTGCGCCCACACGGTGAAGCCGAGGACCACGATCGCAAGCAGCGAGAACGCCATCATGCGGTATCCGAAGATCGGTTTTCGCGACTTGACCGCGATGACCTCGGAGATGATCCCGAACCCGGGCAGCATCATGATGTAGACCGCGGGGTGTGAGTAGAACCAGAACACGTGCTGGTACATGAGCACGTTGCCGTTCTTGTCCGGGCCGACGAACGCGTCGAAGAAGTGGAAGTGCAAGCCCGCGTCGAGCAGGATGAAGAACTGCGAGGCGGCGATGAAAGGCGTGGCGATGACGACCAGCAGCGAGGTCGAGAAGTTCGCCCACACCAGCAGCGGCATGCGGAAGAAGCTCATCCCCGGCGCGCGCATCGTGATGATCGTCACGAGGAAGTTGAGCGCGGTGAAGATCGAGGAGAAGCCGGCGAACTGCACGCCGATCGAGAAGAACAGCTGGCCGACCGGCATCGTGGTCGAGAGCGGCGCGTAGGCGGTCCAGCCCGAGGCGAACGACCCGCCGGGTGCCAGGAAGCTCATCAGCATGATCGCGCCGCCCAGCGGCAGCAGCCAGAAGGACAGGGCGTTCAACCGCGGGAAGGCCATATCCGGCGCGCCGATCATCAGCGGCAGCACGAAGTTGGCTAGCCCGGCGAACACCGGGATCACGAACAGGAAGATCAGCACGGTGGCGTGGACCGAGAAGACGCCGTTGTACTGCTCCGGGGTCAGGAACTGCATGCCGGGCTTGGCCAGCTGGGCGCGGATCAGCATGGCCAGGAGCCCGCCCACCAACAGGAAGAAGAACGAGGTGACCGTGTACTGGATCCCGATCACCTTGTGGTCGGTGTTGACGCGGAAGTAGTCGCGCCAGCTATAGGCCCCATGCCCGGAGTGGTCCTCGGGCCGGGTGGGCTTCCCGACGGCCCAGTAGAGCCAGTAGTCGGTCGTTCCGATCCCGACCAGGAAGAAGAGCGGAACCGAGAACAGCTCGACGATCGTGATCGCGTGGCCGTCGACGACCGGATGCTGGTGCATGAGCCAGCGGATCAGGACGACGATGCCGAACCCGAACGCGAACCCCAGCACCTCGAACAGGGCGGCTCGGTACCAGCCGGGCGCGCGTAGCTTCGGCGGCAGCGGGACGCGCGTCCGGCGCGCGACTGGGGCCTCATGAGCTGCGGTTGCCGTGACTGCCATCAGTCGACCTCCTGATCAAGCCGGACCTGTCGCCGGCGACTCGGAACTGCCAGAGCGCCGTTGCAACGCGGACCGCTGTCCATCGTCTGCACGATACCTTCTCTCCTGGCCACGATCGCTGCTCACTTGGCCGCGCTGGCCAGGAAGTTGACCAGGGCCTGAATCTGGTCAGAAGTCAGACGCTGTCCGAAGTTCGACGGCATGATCCCGGCGCTGTAGCCGGTCGGGAGGTAGGCGTAGGGCTTGGTGATCGCGGTCTGGATGCACTGCTGAAGGCTCGCTCCCCGGGCCGTCTTGGAGGCCGCCGTGGCGCAGTCGCTCTTCAGGCGTGCGTCGAGGTCTGGACCGACCGTCCCGGTGGCGCCGGCCGCGGCCAGCGTGTGGCATCCGCTGCACCCGGCCGCCGTCCCGGTGAACACGGCCTTGCCGGCGGCGGCGCTCGTGTTCGCGCTGGAGCTCGACGAGGACGAGCCCGACGAGGACGAGCTCGACGAGGACGAGCCCGAGGAGGACGAGCCGGACGATGAGCTCGACGGCGACGAGGAGCCTCCCGCGCCGGGAATGTAGCCCGGGACCGCCTGTTCGACAGTGGACGGCGGAACACCGAGCGGCGGAGGGCCGTTGGCGGGCTGGTGGCGCAGCCAGGTCTGGAAGGCGGTGGCGCTCACCACGTGCGCGCTGGAGCGCATCAGCGAGTGGCCGGCCCCGCACAGCTCGGTGCACTCGACGGGGTAGGTCCCGAGCGCGTTCGGCGTCACCCGCAGCGTGGTGGTGATCCCGGGGACCGCGTCGAGCTTCTCCGAGAAGTTCGGCACGAAGAAGCTGTGGATCACGTCGAGCGAGCGGAGCCTGAACACCACCGGCCGGTTGATCGGCAGGTAGAGCTCCGACGAGTAGACCTGCTTGCCTCCCGCCTCCGGATAGGAGAACTCGAACTCGAACTGCCGGGTCGTCACGTTCACGGTCATCTCGTTCTTCTTGCTGTCCTCGTTGGAGCGCAGGACCGTGTAGGCGTAGGTGCACAGGCCGATGATCAAACACGCGGGAAGGGCGGTCCACAGCACCTCGAGGCGGGTGTTGCCATGGATCGGCGGACCGTCCATCTCCTCCTGGCCCGGCCGCATCCGGAACTTCCATACCGAGAACAGGACCACGGTCTCGACCAGCACGAAGATCGGCACCGTGGCGATGAGCAGGACGTCGTAGAGCGTCCTCACGTTGCCGGCCTGGACCGAGCCCTTGGCCGGGAACCACGGGATGATCAGCGCGATCGGAATCGCGATCGCCGTGAGGATCACCCCGATCACGACCATCTGCAGGATGGGACGATTACGCACGGTTGGCTTCAGTCTGCGGACCCGCGGGCGTCACTCAGGTCCCGCATCCTAAGCGTTCTGGTCGACGAAGGACGTCAGACTCGGAGCCACCCCACCGCGTCCCTCGACTATGATTGAGGCAATTGTTGCAAGCGATCAGGGAGTCGTGAATGCAGGTTCGCGAAGGGATGTCCGAGACCGTCCTGACGATCGGCCCGCGCCACACCCTGCGGGAAGCGGCCGAGGCCATGTGCCGGCGCAACGTGGGAGCCGCGGTCGTGCTCGATCCCGACGCCCCGGGTCCGGGCGTGATCACCGAGCGCGACATCCTCCGGGCGGTCGGGACCGGCGAAGATCCCGATCGGGAGCTCGTGGCCGACCATCTGACGGCGGACCTGACCTTCGCCTCCCCCGACTGGTCGCTCGAGCAGGCCGCCGCGGCCATGGTGCGGGGCCGCTTCCGTCACCTGATCGTGGTCGACGCCGGGGAGCTCGCCGGCGTGCTCTCGATGCGCGACATCGTGCGCTGCTGGACCGGGGACGGAGCCAGCTGCGAGGTGCCGGTCGCTTAGTGGTGCGACTCGGGTAGCTCGGCCACGTCGCGACGCGTGTCGCGGACCCACCGGATGATGATGATGACCAGCGCGATCAGTCCGACGATGCTGAGGATGATGTTGATCGTGGTGCCGATGACCACCAGCGTGATCGCGATCGCGCAGGCGAACGGCAGGATGCTGGGCCCGGGTAGGTGTAGCTCCTCCCCGGGCGGCGGCGCCGGAGCCGGATGATCGCTCTCGTTCACGGGTGGACGTAGATCGCGGCCGCCACGAACGTGAGTCCGAACATGACGAGGCAGAGCGCGCCGGCGATCAGACCGGAGCGGATGTTCTTGCGGGCAAGCCTTCGGTCCATCGCTCCGGAAGGCTACAGCTTCACGTCGGCGACCATGGTCCCGAACAGCAGGGCCAGGTAGACCATCGAGAACAGGTACAGGCGCAGGGCGGTGCGGCGATCGGCGCGGCGGTACAGCGCCACCGCGCCGCCGATGAAGGCCAGCCCGAGTCCGATCGATCCGATCAGGTAGGCGCCCCCGAACTCGCCCGCGCAGAACGGCAGCTGGGAGATCGCGTAGAGCAGCAGCGTGTAGAGAAGGATCTGCCGGCGTGTCTCGCGCTCGCCGCGCACCACCGGCATCATCGGCACGCCCACGCGCGCGTACTCGTCCTTCATGAGCAGGCTGAGCGACCAGAAGTGGGGCGGGGTCCAGTAGAAGATGATCGCGAACAGGTACACGGCGGTCCAGGACAGCGAGCCGCGCGTGGCCGCCCAGCCGACCAGCGGGGGCACCGCGCCCGCTGCGCCGCCGATCACGATGTTCTGGGCGGTGCGCCGCTTGAGCCAGATCGTGTAGACGCCGACGTAGCCGACGAACCCGCCCAGGGCCAGCACGGCCGCCAGCAGGTTCACGGTCAGCGACAGGACCGCGAACGAAAGTGCGCACAGGACGAGGCCGAACGTCAGGGCCGCTCGCGGCGAGATCCGGCCGGCGGGGATCGGGCGCGAGGCGGTGCGCTCCATCTGGGCGTCGATGTCGCGGTCATAGTAGTGGTTGACCGCGCCGGCTCCGCCCGCCGACAGGTACCCGCCCAGGCAGGTCAGGGCGATCTTCGAGACCGGTGGGTTGCCGGCGATCTCCATCGTGGTGATCGTCGTGAACAACAGCAGCGTCTGGACCTTCGGCTTGGTCAGCTCGAAGTAGTCGGTCAGCAGCTGACGGGTGGCCCCGACCGCCGGAGCCGACCGGACAGAGCTCGCAGACGAGGCGGTCATGCCAGACAGACTACGCCCGCGCGAACCGCTCGCTGCCGCCGGTCTTCTGAGTCATCCCGGTGGAGCGCTCGACCTGGCGGCGGATGTCGCGCATGGGCTCGACCGACCGTACGCGGGGGATCGCGTCGAAGTTGTTGACCGGCGGGGGAGAGGGCACGAACCACTCGAGGGTGTTCCCCTTCCATGGGTCCGGCCCGGCGAGCGCCCCGCGCTTGTAGTTGATCGCCACGTTGATGACCGTGAGGACGATGCCCGCGGCGAGGATGAACGCGCCGATGGTCGAGATCAGGTTGTACGTCGACCACCCGAGTCCCGGCTGGTAGGTGTAGATCCTCCGCGGCATGCCGGATAGGCCGAGGGCGTGCTGGACGAAGAACGTGGCGTTGAAGCCGAGGAACGTCAACCAGAACGAGATCTTGCCCATCCGCTCGTTGAGCATGCGCCCGGTCATCTTCGGGAACCAGTAGTAGAGCCCCGCCATCACCGGGAAGACGCCGCCGCCGAAGATCGTGTAATGGAAGTGGGCGACCACGAAGTAGGTGTCGTTGAGCTGCCAGTCGACCGGGAACACGGCCAGGAAGATCCCGGTGATCCCGCCCACCAGGAAGATCGCGATCATGCCGATCGCCCAGTAGAGCGAGGCGGTCATCACGAGCGAGCCCCGCCACAGGGTCGAGATCCAGTTGAAGATCTTCACGCCCGTGGGCACGCCGATCAGGAACGAGCTCAGCATGAAGAACCCGAGCACGACGATCGGGATCGGCGAGGCGAACATGTGGTGCGCCCACACCAGCGTGGCCAGGAAGGCGATCACCGCGGTCGACGCGGCGATCGCCTTGTAGCCGAAGAT
This sequence comes from uncultured Solirubrobacterales bacterium, assembly GCA_963834625.1. GTDB lineage: Bacteria > Actinomycetota > Thermoleophilia > Solirubrobacterales > Solirubrobacteraceae > Palsa-465. The sequence continues at coordinate 31,245 of CAWICM010000007.1, forward strand.
CGGCTTGCGTGAGAACACCGGGATGACCTCGGAGATGACCCCGAACCCCGGCAGGACCATGATGTAGACCTCGGGGTGGCCGAAGAACCAGAACAGGTGCTGCCAGAGGATCGGCGATCCGTGGGCGGTGGGGTCGAACCAGTGCGTTCCGAAGTGCCGGTCGGTGAGCAGCATGGTGACCGCCGCGGCCACGACGGGCAGCGCGATGATCAGCAGGATCGCGTAGACGAGGATCGCCCAGATGAACAGCGGCAGCCGGCCCCAGCTCATCCCGGGCGCGCGCATGTTGACGATCGTGGCGTAGAAGTTGATCGCGCCCAGCAGCGAGGAGATGCCGGTCAGGTGGATGAGGAAGATCCAGGCGTCCTGGCCTCCGCTCGGCGAGTACTGGATGCTCGAGAGCGGCGGATAGCTCCACCAGCCGGCCTCGGGTGGGTGCCAGAAGAGCGTCGCGTAGAACACGATCCCGCCGGCCAGGAGCAGCCAGTAGGAGAGCGCGTTCAGCCGCGGGAAGGCCATGTCCCGCGCGCCGATCATGAGCGGCACGAAGTAGTTGGCGAAGCCCGCCCACACCGGCACCAGAAACAAGAACACCATCGTGGTGCCGTGGAGGGTGAGCAGCTCGTTGTAGCGCTCGCCACCCAGCAGGGTGTTGCTCGGAGTCGAGAGCTGGAGGCGCATGAGCAGCGCTTCGACGCCGCCCAGCATCAAGAACACGAACGTGGTGACCATGTACATGATCCCGATCTTCTTGTGATCGGTGGTCAGGACCCAGTCGACCCAGCGCTTGGTCTCGCGCGGCGTGGTCACCTGTCGGCTGGTCACCTGCGGGACCGGTCTGGCCACCGGCGCTGTGATCACGGACATGCTCTCAGTCTCCTAGGTTGCCGGTCCTGGTCAGGTACTGGCGCAGCTGGGTCACCTGCGAGTTGGCGGTGTTGATCTGCTGCTTGAGTTGGCTGATCCGCGACTGGTAGGCGCTCGGGGACATGACGTCGACCTGCGCGGTCATGAACGCGTGCTGGCGACCGCACAGCTGCGCGCACTGGCCGTGATAGAGCGCCGGTCCCTTGGCCTTGAACCAGGTGAAGGTGGTGTTGCCCGGCACCGCGTCGACCTTGCCCCCCAGCGACGGCACCCACCAGGAGTGGATCACGTCGACCGCGGTGATGCTGAGCACCACCGTGGTGTCAGCCGGGACATACATCTCCTGGAAGGAGTAGGGCAGCTTGGCGCTGAACGGATTGGTCTGGCAGGCGGCGCCGTAGACGTAGCGCCAGATGAACTGCCGGCCCTGGACGCAGATCACCAAGCGCTTGCCGTTGGGGGGAGTGGGTTCGGAGACCGCCGACTCGAGGAATGGCGCGCTCGTGTTGGGCGGGTTGATGATGCTCGGCAGCTTGACGAACGTGACCACGGTGAGGATCACCAGGATCAGGGCAGCGCCGATCGTCCAGCCAATCTCCAGCCGGGTGTTGCCGTGAATCTGGGCCGCCACCCGCACCTTCTTGGCGCGGAACCGGTAGAGCGAGTAGATCAGGGCGCCCTCCACGCCCACGAACACCACCGCCGCGACGTACAGGATGATCACGTACAGCGAGTGGATCTGGTTGGCGTTGGGCGAGCCGCCCGCCTTCGGGGTGATGAAGTTGGCGAGGGCGACCGGGGCCAGCACCAGCGATCCGAGGACGGAGGACGCGAGCGTTGCGCACAGCACCCGAAGCGTGCGGCGGCGGCGCGTGGCGTCGGAGGCGTCGGATCGCAAGGCGCGGGATTCTAGCCAGGCGGCCGGGCCCTTGGCCTGCCCGGCCCGGCCCGGCGCGGGGGGTGCGGCGCCGCGGGGACGGGCGGGGGCGTGGCACTCCATATACTCGCCGCCCTTGCGCGCAACGAGGGGCATTCGAGCAGCGGCTTGGGTCCTCGTCGCGACCGGTGTTGCCCTGCCCGCCCTGCGCAGGCGAGCCAGGATTCCGCGGCCCGTGGTCCTGGCCGGGGCCGCGATCACCCCCGCCGCCCTCTGCGTCGCGGTTCCTCGGTCTCGGTTGCGGGATGCGGGCGTGTGCGTGCTCAACATGTGGGCTTATCTGGCCGCCTACGAGATGCCGCACGACGATCCCGAGCGATTGGCGGCGCGGGTGCACGTCGATTACCCGATCGCGGTCGACCGAATACTCGGTCTGGGCACGCCGCCCACGCTGCGCCTGCAGCGGGCCTTCTCGGCTCCGGGGACGATCAACCCCCCTGAGCGGGTGCTTGTGTGGTGCCATTGGATGTGGTTCTTCGTGCCCCACGCGAGCGTGGCCTACGTATGGGTGCGCGCGCCGGAGCGCTTTCCCGCCGCGGCGGCTCGGATGTACGCGGTGTTCGACGTGGGCGCCGTGTTCTACTGGGCGATCCCCACCGCCCCGCCGTGGTGGGCAGCCGCGCAGGGCCGCCTCGACGACGGGCGCCCGCTCCGGGTCCGCCGGATGATGATCGAGTACGGAGAGCAGTTCTGGGGAGACCGCTGGGAGGGCCTTTACGATGTCCTCGGAGGAAATCCGCTTGCCGCCATGCCATCGCTGCACTTCGCCACTTCTCTCATGGGCGCGCATCTGCTCTCCGAGGTCGACCCGATTGCCGGCGCCGTTGGATGGACGTACGCCCTGACCCTCGGTCTGGCCCTCGTCTACCTGGGCGAGCACTACGCGGTCGACCTGATCGCGGGTGCCGCGCTGGCGGAGGGGATTCGGTGTGGGCTGCCCCGCCTGATGCCGTTGTACAGGCGCGTCTCGGCGGCGTTCCAGGCCCTCGAAGCCCGCACCGCGGAGTAGGCGGGTGCCTGGGCTGAGACAGGCGTCAGAGAGGCAAACCACGCGCGGCTCCGGGGGGAACGGCGCGAACGGCGAGGATCTCCCGCGCATCCGCCTGACCCGGGGACGGATCGTCGGGACGCTCGTTTTCGTGGCGTCGGCTCTGGCCTTCCTGTACTTCGTGCTGCCGAGGCTGCTCGGCCTGAACGAGACGTGGAACCGGATCCAGCACGGCAACGGATGGTGGCTCGGGTTGGCCGCGGTGCTCGAGGTGTGCTCGTTCCTCGGGTACGTCTGGCTGTTCCGCGGCGTCTTCCTGCGGGGCGAGTCGCGGATCGACTGGTCCGAGAGCTACCAGATCACGATGGCCAGCCTGGCCGCGACGCGACTGTTCGCGGCGGCCGGGGCGGGCGGGATCGCACTGACCGCGTGGGCGCTCCGCCGCTCCGGGATGGGGACCCGCACGGTCGCCTGCCGGATGATCGCGTTCATGGCCCTGCTCTACGGCGTGTACATGATCAGCCTGGTGGTGGTCGGGGTTGGCCTGTACCTCGGGGTGATTCCGGGCCAGGCGCCGTTCGCGATCACGATCGTCCCGGCCATCTTCGGCTTCATCGTGATCGTGCTGTTCCTGGGCATCTCGATGCTGCCGGGCGATGTGACCCGCCTGGTTGGCTCCTGGGCGGGGGGGAGGCGCCGCGCCGCGCGGCTCGCTATCCGGGTGGCGGACGCCTCGGCCACGGGGGCCCGCGGCGTGCGCACGGGGATCGACCTGCTGCGGGCGCGTGACCCGAGCCTGCTCGGGGCGATCGCCTGGTGGGGCTTCGACATCGCGGTGCTGTGGGCGTGCTTCCACGCCTTTGGAGGGTCCCCTCCCAAGGGCGTGATCGTGATGTCCTACTTCGTCGGGATGCTCGGCAACACGCTGCCCCTGCCGGGCGGGATCGGCGGCGTGGACGGCGGCATGATCGGGGCGTTCACCGCATTCGGGGTCGACGTCGAGTTGACGGTCGTCGCGGTGCTGGCCTATCGGGCGTTCGCCTTCTGGCTGCCCACGCTGCCGGGCGCCGTGGCCTACCTGCAGCTGCGGCGCACGGTGCAGCGCTGGAGCACCGAGCCGCCGGGCGTGCTCCGCGGCGCGTCGGAGCCGGAGCCGGCGTCATGACCCGGGGCGATCCGCGCGACAATCGCCGCGGACGACTATACTTTATGAAGTGACCGATCAGCGCGTAGAGAACGTGATCATCGTGGGCAGTGGCCCGGCCGGCTACACGGCGGCGCTGTACACCGCCCGCGCCAACCTCGATCCGCTAGTCATCGAAGGCTTCGCCTGGGGCGGACTGCTCCAGCAGACCACAGACGTCGAGAACTATCCCGGCTTCCCCGAGGGGATCATGGGACCGGAAATGATGCAGCACTTCCGTGACCAGGCCGAGCGGTTCGGCGCGCGCCTGGAGACCGACGACGTCACGCAGATCGAGGTCTCGCAGGAGGGCGGGCTGCACAAGGTTTGGACCGGCGATGAGATGCACGTCACCCGGGCGCTGGTCTTGGCCATGGGCGCGCAGCACCGCAAGCTGGGTGTGCCCGGCGAGGCAGAGCTTTCCGGTCGCGGCGTCAGCTACTGCGCGACCTGCGACGCGGCGTTCTTCCGTGAGGCCCCGACGTTGATCGTCGGCGGCGGCGACTCGGCGATGGAGGAGGCCATGTTCCTCTCCAAGTTCGCCAAGAAGGTGGCGATCGTGCATCGCCGGGACGAGTTCCGCGCCTCGAAGATCATGCTCGAGCGGGCCCGCGCGATCCCCAACATCGAATGGATCACCCCGTACGCGGTCGACGAGTTCACCGGCGAGAACGGCTCGCTGTCCGTGGCACGGCTTCGCAACACGGTGGACGACTCGATCCGCGAGCTACCGGTGACGGGCGCGTTCATCGCGGTCGGCCACGAGCCGCAGTCCCAGCTCGTGGAGGGACAGGTCGAGACCGATGCCGCCGGCTACGTCGTGACCAAGGGTCGCTCCACGCTGACGGGGATTCCCGGCGTGTTCGCCGCCGGCGATCTCGTCGACCACACCTACAGGCAGGCGGTCACCGCGGCCGGATCGGGGTGCCAGGCCGCGCTCGACGCCGAGTGGTACCTGCGCGACACGCCGTTCCCGCTGGAGGATCCAGCGGGCGCCGCAGCCTCAGCGCCGGCCTAGTACGGACAGCCGTCCATCGGGCCGTAGTTGCCCGACGGCGGGGACTGGTTCATACCGAGCGCGAAGTCCTGGGTCCAGGTTCCGGCGCCGGTGGCGTAGCCCTTCACCGGGCGGTTGCTGATCCCGGTGCCGACGTTGCGGTAGGTGGGATTGAGGATGTTCTGGCAGTGGCCGGTGCTTCCCATCCAGGCGTGCACGACGGCGCGCGGGGTCGCAAAGCCGGTGGCGATGTTCTCGCCCGCCGAGCGCCACACGAAGCCGGCCGCACTGATCCGCGAGGCGAAGTTCGTGCCATGGGTGAACTGGTCGCTGGAGACCATCGCGTTCGTCCAGCGCTGGGCCGAGCTGTGCAGCTGCGGCGAGGCCTTGAGCGCCGGGAGGTGATGCTGCGCGCGCTCCTGGTTGACCAGGCAGACGACGGCGGAGCGCAGGAGCTGCGGCGACGCGTGGCCGACGCGGGCATCGGCGCCGGCGCATCCGCTGGAGCTGGAACGGGCTTGGTGCTTCGCATGCCGGACGCTCCGCCGCGCACTCGCGGCCGACGGGAAGGCGACGACCGTCGACAGCCCGAGTGCGAACAGCAGAGCCCACAGGGCCGGATGCGAGCGCCCCCGTGATCTCTGAGCAGGCACGACGACTAGATCGTCCGTACGCGCATGGGGTATTTCGCGACGCCCAGGACTATGGACGTTTAGGCACGAAAACCTGTGCGAGGGCGCTCGCGTCGAACCGGACATGCGTTGCGCGATCACGTCGAACCTCACGCGAGCATGCGCGCGTCGACCCGTGCCAGAACCTTGCCGCCCAAGCTAACCCCTCTCTTTCTCCTGCCTACGGGGTTAGCTGCCGGGCTCGCGCTGAAAGAGGTCGCGCTACGCCGGAAACACCGGCGATTCGCCCCAGGGACTTATAGCCCCATCGGGTCCCCCGCTCCCGGGGCCGCTGAGGCTCCACGGGATTCGGCTGGCTATGTCGTGGCGGTGCACCCTACCGGACGAGCCCGACATGCGCGTCGGCCGCGGCAGCTCGCACCGGGTTCGCTTCAGCCGACCTGCTCGTAACCGAAGAATCCCTCGCCGGTCAGTGCTCCCAGCCGGCCGGACAGCGCCAGCGAGCGCAGCAGCGGGGATGCCCGGTAACGCTCTTCCCGGCGCTCCTCGTAGAGGCCGTCGAGCACGGCCAGCACCTGGTCGAGGCCGATCTCGTCGCCCCAGCTCAGGATTCCGCGCGGGTAGTTCAGGCCGTAGACCATGCCGGCGTCGACGTCCTCGGCGCTGCCCACCCCTTCGGTCACCGCGAAGGCCGCCTCATTGATCACCTGGCAGACGATGCGGCCGAGCACCAGTCCGGGCGCATCGCCCACCCAGGCGGTGTGCTTTCCGAGCGTGGCGAAGAACCGCTCGGCCGCTGACGCCGCCGACTGGGCGGTGTCCGGTCCCCGGGTCAGCTCCACCAGGCTCGTCTCCTCGAAAGGCGGGAGGGCGTGGAAGCCGACCGCGCCGCCACCGGGATCGAGCGTCGTGAGCGACCCCGCGGCGCAGCAGATAGCCTGCGGGCCACCCTGGAGCGGGGCGTCGAGCTCCTCGCCGAAGCTGAGATCGAGGATCAGGAAGGGCGGCTCGCGATCCTGCGCCGCCTCGGGACGCGACACCTCCCAGCCCGCCTCGGAGGCCGCGCCGGCGAGCGCCTGGGCGAGCGTGGAGTGCCCGGCGATCACGATCAGGCCGTCGCCACCTCCGGGGGAGGGCGGCTCGGGATCGGGAGGCCGGTGCTCGCCGCCCTCCGGATACTCGTAGTAGCCGCGCCCGGATTTCCGTCCCAACCGCCCGGCGGCCACGGTCCGTACGCTGATCGGCGAGGGCTGCCAGCGGGGCTCCCCGAAGCTCTGCTCGTAGAACGAGCGGGAGACGTCCAGGCCCACGTCGACTCCGACCAGGTCCATGAGCTCGAACGGGCCCATGCGAAAGCCTCCTCCCATGCGGCAGATCCGGTCGATCTCCTCGATCGACGCGATCCGCTCCTGGAGCAGCTTGAGCGCCTCGAGACCGAACGGGCGGTTGCAGCGGTTGACCAGGAAGCCGGGACCGTCGGCGGCCACGATCACGTGCTTGCCCATCGCCTCGCCGGTCGCCCGAGCCCGCTGGAGCGCCCAGTCCGAGGACTGCTCTCCGGCCACCACCTCGAGCAGGCGCATCACCGCAGGCGGGTTGAAGAAGTGCATGCCGACCACGCGCTCGGGTCGCTTGACCGCGCTCGCGATCGCCGTGACCAGCAGCGAGGAGGTGTTGCTGGCGAGCACGCAGCCCTCGGAGACGATCTCCTCCGATAGCCGCCCGAACAGCTCTTGCTTGAGCTCGAGCCGCTCGGGCGAGGCCTCGATCACGAGCTCGGCTTCGGCTACGTCCTCGAGCGCGGACGCGGCCTCGAGCCGGCCGCTCGCCTCCGCTGCCTGCTCGGCGCTCAGCCGGCCCCGCTCGACGCCCCGGTCGAGCTGAGCCCTGATCCGCTCCAGGCCGCGCTCGAGTGCCTCCGGCACGGGGTCGTGCAGGAGCGTACGCGCGCCCGACAGGCAGCCCAGCTGCGCAATGCCGGCGCCCATCGTGCCGGCGCCGGCAACCGCGATCGTCTTGGCAGGGCCGTCTCCGGCGCTCACGCCGGAATCAGCGCGTTGATTCCGGTCAACGCCCGCCCGATGATGAGCTTCTGGATCTGCGACGTCCCCTCGTAGAGGGTGGTGACGCGCGCGTCGCGCAGGTAGCGCTCGACCGGGTAGTCGTCGACGTAGCCCGAGCCGCCGTGCACCTGGATCGCGGCGTTGGCGCAGCGGACCGCCGCCTCGGTGGCGAACAGCTTGGCGACCGACGTCTCAGTGGTGTTCGGCTTGCCGTGATCCTTCAGGTAGCCGGCGCGCCACACGAGCATTCGGGCCGCGTCCGTGTCGAGCGCCATATCGGCGATCATCTCCTGGACGAGCTGGAAGGCCGCGATCGGGCGGCCGAACTGCTGGCGGTTCTTGGAGTAGTCGATCGAGGCGTCCAGGCAGCCCTGGCAGATGCCCACGCAGCCGGCGGCGACGCTGTAGCGGCCGGAGTCGAGCGAGCTCATCGCGACCTTGAAGCCGTCGCCGATCTCGCCGAGCATCGCCTCGTCGGGCGCCTCGACGTCGTCGAGTGAGATCGCCGCCGTGTCCGATCCGCGGAGGCCGAGCTTGTGGTGGACCTCCTGGGGCTGGTAGCCGGGCTGGTCGGTCTCGACCAGGAAGCAGGCGAGGCCGCGGTGAGCCTTCTCGGGATCGGTCTGGGCGAAGACCAGCGCGAGCTTGGCGTGGTTGCCCATCGAGATGAACATCTTCGCGCCGTTGATGACCCAGCCCGAATCGGTCTTCTTGGCCCGGGTGCGCTGGTTGGCGGCGTCCGAGCCGGTGTCGGGCTCGGTCAGCGCGAAACAGCCGAGCCACTCGCCGGAGCACAGCTTCGGCAGGTAGCGCTGCTTCTGCTCCTCGGTCCCCCAGCGCAGGATGGCCGAGCAGACCAGCGAGGTCTGCACCGAGACCACGGTGCGCATGGCCGAGTCGCCGCGGCCGATCTGCTCGACGATCAGGCCATAGGTCAGATAGTCGAGGCCCGCGCCGCCGTACTCCTGCGGGACGATCGCCCCGAGGTACCCCTGGGCGGCGATCTTGGCCACCAGTTCGAGGTCGAAGTGTTCGTTGCGATCGTTCTCGCGCGCGCGCTCGACGATCTCGTTGTCGGTAAAGGCACGCGCCGTCTCGCGGACCAGGCGCTGCTCGTCGCTGAGCTCGAAGTCCATGCGCCGGGACGCTACCGGACCGGCCCCCGCCGCGGCGCAGCGGCGGAGGCCGGTCGGTGCGACGTGCCCGTCCCTTGGTTACGAGGCCGGAGGCAGCGCCGAGGGGCTCGTGGTGGTGGGGGAGACCTGGATGGTCACCGGCGCCGAGGCGCCGCCCACGTTGCCGTCACCGCCGGTGATTCGGGCGCGGAACTGATACGTGCCCGCCTTGCCGAACGTCCAGCCGAACTGGAACGTCGAGGCGTTGGTGACGGACCTGATCTCCTCGTTGTGCCAGTCACCGTCGGCTCCGAGGCGCTGTAGGTAGATCACGTGACCGGCCTTGTCGGGGAGGACCGTCCCGCTGAACGTGATATGACCACCCACGTCGGAGGTGGTCGAGCTGGGCGTCAGGGTGAGCACATCCTGAACACCCTCGAACAGCACCGCGCTGTGACGACGCGGCGTCATCGTGGTCCGGACCTGGTAGACCGTGTTGTTGGCCGGCATTTGCGGCGCGAACGTGTAACTCCCGCCAGAGCCGGTGGTCGTGTCGGCAACCGGAGTGAACTGGTTCTGTGAGGCGCTCCGCGCCCACAGCGTCACCGGGGTGTTCAGGGCCGCGCTGTCGAGCACGCCCGAGATCGTCACCGACTGCCCGAAGGAGATCACCTGATCCGAGCTGTTGATGGTGAACCCGGGGATCTGCTTCTGCTGCACCGCGACCGTGACTGGGTTCGCGCTCCCGCGGATGTTGCGAGCGTCACTGCGGAACAGAACCCGAACCGTGTGATCGCCTGCAATGCGCCAGCGGTAGGTGATCGAGTAGTTCGAGGCGCCGTCCAGGCGCCCGCCCTTGAGCGAATGCCAGCCTCCCGAGGCGGTCTCCTGCTGGAGCACGACGGGTTCGCCGGCATGGTTCGGGTCGACGTGCCCGGTGAACACGACCGGTTGCCCGGTCACCGCGGTGCTGGTGCTGGCGCTCAGGCTGACCAGCGCCGCCACTCGCTCGAACACGGTGCGGCTGTGGATCTGGTGAATGCCGGCGTCGCGCACGAACCAACTGCGGTTGGTCGTCACCACGTCCTCGGCGCGAGTGAACTCGTAGAAGCCGTGCGAGTCGGTCGTGGTCCGACCGACCTTCGTGTATCCGTTACCGGAACCGGCCAGGTGGTGATACAGAACGATGGTTTGATCGGCCACCGGCGCGACGTTCAGGTGACCGTAGATGAACACCCCCTCACCGGAATCGATGGGGTTCGGGATCGCGTTGATGGTGAGACCGCGATTGTGCCTCGGGGCGGCGGTGGCCAGGCTCGGTACAGCAACAGCCACGAGCGTGGTCACCACCATCGCAAGCACGGCAAGGCGTGGGCGCATTATGCGCTCCTTTCCAAGCGTGTAGTTGTGGTGCCGCCGCTGGACTCCCGGCTCCCTACCAGGCGGTGGCGATGAACGCCCCTGAAAACACAGCATCGAGACCGAAGTTGCGCAGCGGCGCTCTACACTTCGCGGCGGTGGATTCGTTTACCCTCGTTGTGGTTGCCGGGCTCGCCGTTTTGGTGCTGGTGTTCTGGTTGCTCGGGCGCTACTACCCCGGCTCCGGGCTCGAGCAGCTCGGCCTTCAGTCGGCGCGCGAGCTGACCGAACGGCGCGAGGCGCTCGAGGCCGAGGACCTCGACCAGATGCTCCGCGCCCACAACGAGCGCAAGCGCGCGCGAGGCGAGGCCGAGGTCACCGCAGAGGAGCTCGAAGCCCGCATCACGGCCGAGCTGCGCGACGGGCGACGTGCGCGCTGATCACGGCCGGCCGGCTGGCTCGAACGGGCCGTGGCCCGCTGCCTGATCATCGGTTGCGGCTGTCGGGGGCGGTTGCTGGCCACCGAGCTCCTTGCGCGAGGACATGCGGTGCGCGGGACCACTCGCGATCCCGATCGTCTTGCGGCGATCGAGGAGGCAGGTGCGGAGGCGGTGCTCGGCGACCCCGACGTGGTCGCGACGCTTGCCCGTGCCTTCGAGCACGTGAGCGTCGCCTGCGTGCTGCTGGGTTCGGCGGTCGGCACGCCATCGGGCCTCGCCGCGCTGCACGGCACGCGCCTCGACATGCTTCTCACGCGGATGATCGACACCACCGTGCGCGGCGTTGTCTACGAGGCGGTCGGCACGGTCGATCGAGCGGTGCTGGAGGCGGGCGCCGCGCTCGTGCGCGAGCGGTGCGAGGACGCCCGAATCCCCTACGGGCTGCTGCGTGCGGATCCGGCCTACGCCCGCGCGTGGACGACGGCGACCGTGGCCGCCATCCGCCGTACGCTCGATGGCGAGCCCGATAGGCCGCGATAAACTCGAAATATATAAAAGCTGATCGGAAATGTATGGAGGAACACGATGGCTGATTACGCCAATGACGTATTGGTCGAGCCGGAGTGGCTCGAGCAGCACCTGAACGACGACACGATCCGGATCGTCGAGGTGGATGAGAATCCCGCCCTGTACAAGGAGGCCCACATTCCGGGCGCGATCGGGTTCGACTGGCGTCTCGACCTCCAGGATCAGGTCAAGCGCGACTTCCTCGGTCCGGACGAGTTCGGTGCGCTGTTCGGCGGCCGCGGGGTCTCGACCGAGCACCAGGTGATCCTCTACGGCGATCGCAACAACTGGTTCGCGGCCTACACCTACTGGTACCTGAAGTACTACGGCCACGACAACGTCAGGCTGCTGAACGGTCCGCGTGAGCGGTGGATCGCCGAGGGGCGCCCGACCACGGCCGATCTCCCGGAGTATCCAGCCGCCAGCTTCACCGCCAAGGCCGGCAACGACTCGATCCGCGCCAAGCGTGACGAGGTCCTGAGCGCGTTACACGACCATCATCAGCTGGTCGACGTCCGCTCGCCACAGGAGTACTCGGGTGAGCTGATCGCGATGCCGGGCTACGAGAGTGAGGGCGCGCAGCGCGCCGGTCACATTCCGAGCGCCAAGTCGATCCCCTGGGCCCAGGCGGTCAAGGAGGACGGGACGTTCAAGTCGGCCGACGAGCTGCGTGACCTTTATGGCGGCAAGGGCGTGCTCTCGGGTGACCCGATCATCGCCTACTGCCGGATCGGGGAGCGCTCGGCCCACACCTGGTTCGTGCTCCATGAGCTGCTCGGGCAGCAGGACGTCAAGAACTACGACGGGTCGTGGACCGAGTGGGGCAACCTGGTCAACGTGCCGATCGAGAAGGGCTGACCGGGGTCGCGTCCGGTTTCAGCAGCGGCCCGATCCGGTCGAACAGATCGGCCAGGATCCGGGCCGTTGCGCCCCAGATGAGATTCTCGCCGACCACGTAGGTGTCGGTGCGGATCGGGACGCCGCGCCGGACCAGGCGCCGGCGGCCGTATCCGGCCAGCAGCTCCTGGAGGGGAAGCTCGAGCACCTCGGCGACCTCGTTGGCGCTGGGCGTCCAGGTCCGACCCGGCTCGATCAGGCCCACGAACGGGTACACGGCGTATCCGGTGGCGATCGTCGGCGTGGGCTGGAGCGCCCCCACGATCTCGACGGCGTCGCGGGGCAGGCCGATCTCTTCGTTCGCCTCGCGCAGGGCGGTTGCTCTGAGGTCAGGCTCCCCTTCGTCGTAACGCCCACCCGGGAACGAGATCTCGCCGGGGTGCCGGCGCAGGTCGTCGTTGCGGCGCGTGAACACCGCGTGGAGGCGGCCCCGATCCACGTACAGCGGCACCAGCACGGCCGCGTTCGTGCCGCCACGGACCTCGAGCGTCAGCGCATCCTCGGGCGAGAGCAGCACGCGCCGAAGGTTCTCGTGCAGGTGGTCGTTGCCCGACGGCATCGGCTGACTATATTCGGGTGCCGTGCGGGCTCTGATCGTGGTCGACGTGCAGAACGACTTCTGTCCGGGCGGCGCGCTGGCCGTGTCCGACGGCGATGCGGTGGTCGAGCCGATCAACCGATTGGCGTCGGGTTCGTCGTTCGTCGTCGCGACCCGTGACTGGCATCCCGCCGACCACGGCTCGTTCGCCGAGCAGGGCGGCCCGTGGCCAGTCCACTGCGTGGCCGGCACGGCCGGGGCGGAGCTGCATGCGGGGATCGATCGAGATCGTCTCGATGCGGTCGTCGACAAGGGCCAGGCGCGCGACCGGCAGGGCTACTCGGGGTTCGAGGGCACCGAGCTCGAGCGGCTGCTGCGCGAGCATGAGGTCGACGCCGTGGACGTCGCCGGGCTCGCGCTCGACTACTGCGTCAAGGCGACCGCGTTGGATGCTCGGCGGGCGGGCTTCGACGTGACGGTCCACCGAGGCGCCACGCGCGCCGTCGAGGTGCAGCCGGGCGACGGCGAGCGCGCCGTCGACGAACTGCGCGCGGCGGGTGTCGAGGTCTTGGAGTAGAGCGGGGGCTTTTGGCCCTTAGGCCGCGGCGGCCGGCGCGACCATCTCGATGCGCTCGTCGAAGCTGACCTCGCCGTCGAGCGTCCGGTGGACCGGGCACTTGGCGGCGATGATGCGCAGCTTCTCCACCTGCTCCTCGCTACAGCCGCTCGGCAGCCGCAGGATGAGCTTGAAATTAGTCAGGCAGCCGCGGTCGGCCGGCGAGTACTCGCACTGAACCTCGACCGGACCGATGTCCCAACCCTTGCGCTTGGCGTACATCTCCATCGTGACGGCGGTGCAGGAGGCCAGACTGGCGGCCAGCAGCTCCTGCGGGCTCGGACCGTCGTCCTCGCCTCCGTGCTCGCTCGGCTCATCGGCCGTGAGCTGGTGGTTGCGAATGTCGATGCGGTGGGAAAATGCATTCCGTGCGGTGCGGCGCGCGATGGCCTTCATCTGCGGTGGTCCCTCGTTAGTCGAAGTGTGCTTTGTATTCAATCCTAGCGGCGGTTGCGCCGTTTGATACCGGTCATTCGGTGAGGGGGTTGAACAGCAGGCCGGTGGGGACCTTGGGGAAGAAATACGTGGATTTCGGGGGCATGCTCTCCCCGGCGGCGGCGACCGCGCGGACCTCCTCGATCGGGGTGGGCGCGAGGAAGAAGGCGGCGTCCCGGTCGCCGCTCTCGACGAGCCCGAGCGCGTGCTCGAAGTCGCGCGCGTAGTCCAGTCCGGCCATGTGGTCGATGTCCTCGTCGGTCATCTTCAGAGCCCCCTTCAGGATCAGCGCCTCGAGCACCGCGGTGTCCAGCCGGCGGTAGGGCTCCGCGTGATCCTTCAGCGCGGCATCGGCGATGGCCTGGTCCTTGAGGGTGAGCATGAACGGCCGGCGGAAGTGGGCGTCGATGTAGCCCATGCGGACCGGCTGCCCGTAGGTGGGGGCGAGCTGGGCGGTGGCGTCGAGCTTTTCGATCTCGAAATTGGCTCTGAGCGCCTCGGCGAGCGTCTCGTGCTGGTCGGGACGGAGGTCTCTGAGCAGCCGGTGGGTCGGGAACACCGTCAGACCGGGGTCCTCTAGCGCCACCAGGCACATGAGCACGTAGCGCTGCGGACCCTCGCCGCCGATCTCCTCCGCGTACACGCGCGCGGTCTCGTAGCGGTGGTGACCGTCGGCGATCAAGAGCTCGGCCGGCTGCGCTGCGCCGGTGATCTGGGCGATCGAGCCGGGATCGTCGATCCGCCACAGCCGGTTGACCGTGCCGTCCTCGTCGGTGGCCTGGCCCCAGGGATCGGTCTTGGAGGCCCGCTCGAGGGCCTCCGCGGCCGCCTGGTCGGGGTCGTCGAACAGCGAGAAGATCGGCGACAGGTTGGCCTTCGTGGCGCGGGTCAGGTTGAGCCGGTCCTCCTTGGGACCGGGATGGGTCCGCTCGTGTGGCCGGATCCGCCCCGGCCCATACTCCTCGACGCGCACGCGCGCGAGGAAGCCGCGTCTCTGGCGTAGGTTCCCGTCGGGGCCGCTGTAGTCCTGCTCGAGGGCCCACACGGCGGGCTTCTCGTCGCGGACGATCACGCCCTGCTTTTGCCAGGTGGCGAACTGCTCGGCGGCGGCCTCGTACGGGCTCGCTCCGACTGGGAGATCGATGCGCACGACGTTGTACGGCGATCTGGACTCGAGCTCGGCCCGCTGATCGGCGTCGATCACGTCGTACGGCGGCGCGACGACCGGCTGGAGGCCTCCGGTTCGTTCCAGGTCGTAATGGAGCGCGCGCAGCGGTTCGACATCGGCCATGGCGCGGGTGGAGGCTACTCGACGGTGGCGATGGACGGTGCCGGCGGTCGGCCGATGGGCGGGGCGGAGGGCGGCCCGGCCGGGTCGCCGCGGCACTACACTCGGCCGTCATCGTCGGGGCGTAGCGCAGCCTGGTTAGCGCGCAAGCTTTGGGTGCTTGAGGTCCCCGGTTCGAATCCGGGCGCCCCGATGTTTCGTTTTGGCCTGTCCCGCCGTCGGCAGCCCGCGCAGCAAGCGGGCGAAGATGCCCTTCAGGGTGTCCTTGCCGTAGGGGTGCGACCCGTCATACATGGTCAGCACCGCGATCGAGACGCGCGTGCAGCCGCGGACGAGCAGGGCAACCTGGTGGTCGAGCAGGCCGGTGCCGTATCCCCAGCCGCCCTTGAAGTAGAGCTTCCAGCCCTTGGGCGCGACCTCGCCGATCCCCCAGCGCTGGGAGGGCACGATGCCGGCCAGGAGCGACATCGCGTAGGCACGGTGGCGGGCGGGGATGAAGCTGTCGATGTGCAGGAAGAACCGGGTCTGGTCGGCCGCGGTGATCTCGGTCTCGCCCCAGATCGGGGAGGTGGCGAAGTGGGTCATGCCCACGCGGTGGGCGAGGGCTCGGAGCGCCGGCTGGCCGACGGTGTCGAAGACGATCTGAGCGTCGTCGTTGTCGGACTCGGTGATCATCGGGGTGAGGAGTGCCTCGTCGTGAGCGGTGAGATCTCGGCCGCGAACCGACGGCTCGTTCAGGTAGGTGACCATCAGCATGGCCTTGACCACGCTGGCCGACCATTCCTGGTGGTTCGGCCGGTAGCCGTAGAAGCGATCCTCCGTGCGGACCGCGAACGCGACATCCCCTTTGCGAGTGTCCGTGTAGCCGATGGCCGCGAGCATGTGCGGGTGCCAGATCGAGTCGAGTGGCTTGCCCACGCCTGGGACGAGGCACGGTTGCGCGTTCGTGGTGGGGGTGGCGGTTGCGGCGGTGGTCGCGCTCCTGGTGGCGGTCGGCGGTCGATGCGCCGGTCAGCGCGAACCAGGCGGCGGCGCCCGCGGCGAGGACGGCGGCCGCGCGGCGTGGGTCTGGCCGGCGGGGCATGCCGGCATTGTCGCGGGTCAGGGGGAGACCGCGGGGCAGCCGACGTTGCCGGCGTCGATCGTCACGACCCGCAGTGCGTTGAGATTGCCGGGCTGCGGCACGCCGGAGGCGTAGCCGTCGATCCGGCCGCCGGTGGTGGAGACCGTCCACGTCCCGCCCTGCGCAGCGCTGACCGTGAACGCGCCGCCGTACAGGCGCCGGCCGCGCTCGAGCGTGTCGCCGATGGTGAGCCCGCGGGTGGTGGCCAGGACGGGTCCGTGGGCGGGCGGGCGAGCGACCAGCCTCCCGGGCTCCCCGTACTCGTATCCGACCAGCCGTCCCTGCGCGAAGTACACGGTCAGCGGAGCCTGGCCCGAGGACGACCACGTGATCGAACTGTCCAGCCCGCAGTCGCCGCGGTACGACCTGGGGTGGCTGCCCCGCCATCCGAGTACGGCGTGCAGCCCGGCGATTGCGGTCGCCCGTGGCTGACCGAAACGGACCCCGGCGATTCCTCGGCCGGAAAGCATGTCGCGGGCCGGCCAGGGCGGCACGCTGCGCGACGTGACCGTGGATCTGGGGGTAGCGGGGGCACGCGACGCCGGCTGGACCGACGGTGCCGTCTTGTCACGATGGCCGAGCATGACCAGCGCCAGGCCCACGACAAGCAGCGTCGCCGCGATGCCGATCGCAGCGGGGACGACGCCCGGCCGAGGCCCGAGGCGACGCCGGGCCCCCGGTGCCGGCGGTCGGGCCGCGGCCGGCGCCCCGGCGGCGGCCGCGCGCGGCACGGCGTCCCGCAGCTCGCGCTCGAGGAGATCGAAGTAGTCGCTCACTGGTCAGCCCTCCGCCTTCCGTTGATTCGACAGCCGCGTCCGGGCTCGAGCCAGACCGCGGCTGACTCTCTGGCGGACCACCGACTCCGAGCATTCGAGCTCGCCGGCGATGTCGCGATACTCGCGCTCGTCGATCACCCGCGCTCGGACGGCGTCCCGCTCGTTCGCCGGGAGGCGCTCGAGCGCCGATGTCACGTCGACGTCACTTATCGCCGCCAGCTCCTCCACCCGTTCCAGGTCGTCGTCCTCGAGCGGCAGCGGGGCGATCTGCAGGCGCCGGCGCGTCGCGTTCTCGATCCGCCCCCGCCGACGACTCTCTCTGAGCTTGTTCTGCGCAATGCCCAGCAGCCAGGGAGCGGCCGACTGCATGAAGGCGCTCGTACCGGCCACACGATGCGAGCGCCGCCGCGAACACCTCCCCGGCCAGGTCCGCGGCCAGCTCGGGGTCGCCCGTGGCGTGCAGCGCGAAACGCACCACCCGCGGCAGATGCCGCCGATACAGGGTCGCGAACGCGTTGGCGTCGCCGCGGGCCGTCGCCGCGATCAACTCATCGTCCTCCATCTCCCTCTATATGACCAGAGCACCCGCTCTTGTGACGAGGCGTGACTCCTCGTCCCTACTGTTTGGAGAAGTACCGGCCCCCGTAGCTCAGCTGGATAGAGCGACGGCCTTCTAAGCCGTGGGTCGCAGGTTCGAGTCCTGCCGGGGGCGTTTGGCGGATCACTGCAGGATGCTGCAAAGTCCTGCAAATGTGCGTCACGAACGCTGAGGGAGGGCCTGTGTAGAAGAGTCCTCTGATAGGCGGTGCTGTGCGAGAGATGGAGGATCGCTGGCCCTCCAGCGTCGGCCTGCGGGGTTGGCGCTAAACCGCCCTGATGCTGCGTTGGCTGAAGACCGTCGTGGTGAGCGTCCAGGGAAAAGGCCGGGCTTGACCCGGGCAGGTGGGGATCAGGAAGACGTTCCAGAGCGCTCGGTCCGAGGTCGGCTCGGGCGTCGTCGTTGAGGCGTCGAAAGGGACAGATGGCATCGAAACCGAGGGTCTCGTTTGCCCGCGGGATGAGCCTGGCGGGTGCCCGTGATCTGGCCAGGCGGTGCCCGGCGTAAAGGCGGCGTGAGCCTGATCTGCGGCTCTTGCACGGGACGGGGGAAGGCGAACGTCGATACGGCGATCGGGATCGTAGGTCCAAAGAACGCGAGAGGGAGCGTGCCGAACAGGCGGGGAAACCGGAGGCATTGAGTACCGACGCGGCGCTCGCTGGCCGGGCACAGCCCATCATAGCTGGGAAGCCGCTGCTCGCTGGGGTGGTGGTGGAGCGAGGGGCCGGCTCACCGGGATGACCATGTCGTTCAACCGGGCGTAGTGCCGGGAGGAAACGAAGATGAGCAAGCCAAGCCCAAACGACAAGTCGTTTGCGATTCCCAAGCTGCTGGTGTGGGAGGCGTGGCGGCAGGTCAAGGCCAATAAGGGCGCCCCGGGAATGGACGGGCAGGACCTAGCCGAGTTCGAGGACGATCTGCGGGACGACCTCTACAAGATCTGGAATCGAATGAGTTCGGGGACCTGGTTTCCGCCCCCGGTCAGGGCGGTTGAGATTCCAAAGCCGCACGGCGACGGGGTCCGAGTGCTCGGCGTGCCGACGGTCGCGGATCGGGTCGCGCAAACGGTGGTGGCCATGTCTTGGAGCCGTTGGTGGAGCCGAGGTTCCACCTGGACTCCTATGGTTATCGCCCGGGCAAGTCGGCCACGATGCGCTGGCGGCGTGCCGGGCGCGGTGCTGGAGGTACGACTGGATGATCGATCTCGACGTCCAGAAGTTCTTCGACGAAGTGCCGTGGGACCTCATCGTTCGCGCGGTAGAGACGGTTACCGACGCCCGCTGGGTGCTGCTGCATGTGAAGCACGGGGTGGCTGGCCGCGCCGCTCGAGCACGCCCAAACGGGGTTCTTCGTCGAGCACACGAAAGGGAACTCCGCAAGGATCGGCGGTCTCGCCCGTCCTGGCGAACCTGTTCA
>CAWICM010000008.1:0-16184 GCA_963834625.1 uncultured Solirubrobacterales bacterium
CTGAGCTAAGAGGGCGCTGGGCGCCAGCGTAGCGCTTCGGCGCGAGGGGAGCTAGCTGTTGTAGGCGGCTTGCAGGAGCGTGAGCATCGTGCCGGCGGTCTGGTCGCCGATCGGGGAGCCGCTGGAATCGGCGAAGCCGATCTCGAGGTGGGGGCCGCTGGAGATGCCGACGATGCGTCGGACGGCCCTGCAAGAGAACGTGCAACGAGCAGGATTCGCGCCCGCGTACAGGAGTTGCCCCCGGCTACACGGCGGCAACGAGGACGGCTATCCGCGCGCGACCTCGGCGATCCGCAGGCCCGCGGGGGTCCCGTCGGCCCGCAGGCGCTTGGCGCGGCCCGCGCGCACGCCATTGGAGTGGTCGATCCGCGCCAGCACCGCGTCGGACACCAGGACCTGCTCGGCCTTGGCGGCCGCAGTGACGCGCGCGGCAACGTTGACGTCGACCCCGAGATAGTCGCCCCCGAGCCTGCGGGGCCGGCCCCAGTGAACCCCGGCGCGCATACGCGGCGAATGCCCGTCAACTTCGATGCCCCGCACCGCATCCTGTGCGTCGAGAGCCGCCTCGACCGCCTCCTGAGCGTCCAGGAAGGTGGCCATGAGCCCGTCGCCGAGGCGCTTGACGATCCGGCCCTCGTGCTGCGTGATCGCCGCCTCGACCTCGGTCCCCACCTCGCGCAGCAGCTCGAGCACGGCGGCGTCCCCGGCATGCAGCGCCCATTCCGAGAATCCGACCAGGTCGGTGAACACGAGCGCCATCTCGACGTCTCCGCGCCCCCGGCCGGTCGCTTCCGACACCGACTGCCAGACCTGGAGGGCCGACAGCCCGAGCTCCTTGGCCACGCTCTCACGGCCTGGTTGGAGCGCGGAGACGCTGCGGGCGATCACTTCGACCGGCGCTCGCCCGGCGGTCGAGAGTGGATCGCCGAACTTGGCATCGCCAGGGAGCCGCCGGCGGATGCCGCGGGCAGCCGAGAGCAGCGCAGGCTCGCTGTCGAGCCGCGTGACGGCGGCACGCAGGCGATCGAGCCTGGCGGCGGGCTGCTCGACTTGATCCGCGGGGTCCTGGATGTCCTCGCGGGGCCGGTGCTCGTCCGGAACCATCGCCGCCCCAGGATAGTGGCCGCTCGGTCCGAGCCCGCCGGGGGCGATGAGTTTTCGCTCGGCGAGCAGTCGTAAGGCTGCAAACAGGACGCAGGTTGACCGGGTTGCTGTCTAAGGTCAGAACCACGATGCTCGAAACAACCGATCACATCTCCAAGGCGCACACATCGATGACACAGGACTCTGCCCAGGCGGCCATCGCCGCGCGGTCGCTGCGACGCACGTTCAAGGGCGGGATCGAGGCGGTTCGCGACATCGACCTGACCGTCTCGACCGGCGAGGTGTTCGGCTTCCTCGGACCCAATGGCGCCGGCAAGACGACCACCGTCCGCATGCTCTGCACGCTGCTCCCGCCGACGGCGGGCAGCGCCACCGTGGCCGGCCTCGACGTGGTCAAGCACGCCGCCGAGGTCCGACGCCGGATCGGCGTGGCGCTCCAGGAGATCGGCCTGGACCCAGTGCAGACCGGTCGCGAGCTGCTCGAGCTGCAGTGCGGGCTCTACGGCATCACTGGACCGCGCGCCCGGCAGCGCACCCAAGCGCTCCTCGAGCTCGTCGGCCTGACCGAGGCGGCGAATCGTCGGACGAAGACCTACTCGGGCGGGATGAAGCGCCGACTCGACCTGGCCAGCGCCCTGGTCCACTCCCCCGACGTGCTGTTCCTCGACGAGCCGACGACCGGGCTCGATCCGGCCTCGCGCCTGACCATCTGGGACGAAGTGCGGCGAATCAACGCCGGCGGCGCCACCGTGTTTCTCACCACCCAGTACCTCGAGGAGGCCGACAAGCTGTGCGACCGGCTGGCGATCATCGACAACGGCAAGATCGTCGCCGAGGGGACGCCGGAGCAGCTCAAGGCCGAGATGGGGCACGACGTCGTTTCGGTTTCGGTTGATGCCGACCAGCTTGCCGGTACCGAGGCCGCGCTGGCCGGGCTCGAGGGACTCGAGCGAGTGATGCTCGAGCCCGGCGGCATCGCGCTGTATGTCGAGGACGGACCCGGCTCGATCGCCGGGATCGTGCGACGGCTCGAGCGCGAGCAGATCGCGACCGGTCCGATCTCGGTCGCCCGGCCGACCCTCGATGACGTGTTCCTCAAGGCGACCGGCCGCCGGCTGGAAGGCGAAGACGCGACTCAGCAACCCACCGAGGTGTCTCCATGACCGAGGTTCTGCTCCTGGGCCGGCGCGCGGCGCGCGAGATCGTCCGCCTGCCGGAGGCGACGATCCCCACCCTGTTCATCCCGCTGTTCTTCCTGGTCGTCAACATCGGACAGGTCTCGAAGACCTTCCCCAGCTCGACGCCGTTCCTCAACGGCCAGGGCTATGTCGCCTTCCAGCTTCCCGTTTCGCTGATGTTCGCCGTGGCCACGGCCACCTCTGGACTCGCGCTCGTCACCGAGATCGACCTCGGCTACTTCGACAAGCTGTTGGTGGCGCCGATCCGGCGTTCCTCGATCATCTTCGGCCGTCTCACCGCCGACCTCGTGCGCGGCATCGCCACCTCGGCGCTGGTCCTGCTCGTCGGCATCGCGCTGGGCGCCCGAATCGAGACCGGGGTGCTCGGTGCGCTCGTGATCGTGCTGCTGGCGGCCGGGTTCGGTGTCGCATACGCGGGCTTCGGCCTGCTCGTCGCGCTGCGCACGCGCAACGTCCAGGCGACCCAGTCGAGCTTCCTGCTGTTCTTCCCGCTGCTGTTCCTGACTCCGAACTTCGTGCCGTTCGACCGGTTGTCGCCCTTGATGGAGACGCTCGCCCGGATCAACCCGGTGAGCTACGTGATCGTCGGGCTGCGCTCGCTGGTCATCAACGGCTGGGTGCTCGGCCAGCTGGCCGTCTGCGTGCTCGTGATCGTCGGCATGGGGATCGTCCTGACCGGTCTGTCGCTGCGTGTGATCGCGACTTACGACCGCTGAAGCGACGCCTGCTTTACCCGCGTTACAACCTCGCAATAGCCTCCTCTAGGATGCGCTCAGTTCGTCGGTGCGTGGTCGGCGGAGTCTTCTGACGCGGCGAGCGAGGTCCTTTGTGCAGCAGCCATCCAGGTGTCCGGACCGGGCAGACAGGGTGCTCCGCTGATGCCCGCATCGATGCCGCCGGCGCTCCTGGCCGACGCCACCTGGTACGGCACCCTGGCCGCGGTCAGAGAGCTGGGCACGCGCGGCGTACCGGTCATCCTCGCCTACAACGAGGCGGTCGCCCCGGCGCGCTGGTCACGCTACGCCCAGTCGGTCGTCCGCTGTCCGTCCACTAAGGACGCCGAGCGCTTCCTCGGCTGGCTGCGTAGCTTCGGAGCCAGTCAGCCCGGATGCGTTCTGTGCCTGACAAGTGACGACGTGGCGTTCCTCGCCGCCGCGCATCTCGACACGCCGACGTCGCCGTTCCGCGTCTTCTGCCCCTCGCTCGACGGACTGCTCGAGATGCTCGACAAGGGCCGACTGGCGGCCGCGGCGAAACGAGCCGGGCTGGGGTCGCCCGCCACCTGGTGCCCCGCGAATGAAGACGAGCTGCGCGGGCTCACACCCGAGCTGCCGATCCCGATCGTCGTGAAGCCCCGCATGCACGTCCTCTCGCATCTGCTCGGCAAGCCGGTGATCATCCGCCGCCGCGAGGAGCTCGTCGATGCATGGCGACAGACGCGTGCTGCGAGCGCTCATCAGGCGAGCGCAACCGACATCCCGGGGATCGAGCTGCCGATCCTCCAGGCCTACCACGCGGTCTCCGAGCGGGTCTACACGGTCGATGGATTCGTCCACGCCGACGGCACGATCGTCGGTGCCAGCGCATGCGTGAAGACCCTGCAGTTTCCGCGCGGCTCCGGTGTGGGGGTCTGCTTCGAGTCGGCACCGCTCCACGCGGACGTGCTCGCGGGGCTGCAGCGGCTGTGTCGCGAGACCAGGTTTCGTGGCGTGTTCGATGCGGAGTTCCTGATCGAGGGCGACGACATGCTCCTGATCGACCTCAACCCGCGGTTCTACAACCACATGGCCTTCGAGATGGAGCGCAACCTGCCGTTGGCGTGGATGAGCTACCTGGCGGCGATCGGCGATGAGCAGGGGGTCCGAGACGCCGTCGCGGCGTTCGACCCCGAGCGTGCCGCACACGGACGAATCTACGTGCACCGGTTCCTGACCACGGTCTTACTTGGCTCACAGCGCGCCACCAGTCGGATGAGTGCCGCCGAGGTGGCCGACTGGCGGCGCTGGATCGCCGATCGCGACGGGCTCACCAACCCGGCCTACGTGCCCGGCGATCCCCTGCCGGCGTGCGCGGAACTCGCCTACTGGCTGCGTCACCCGCGTTCGTTCCTGCACAAGGCCGCGGCGCGCTGACGCCGCGCCGGGGGACCCGTCAGCCGCCCGATACGGGCAGCACCGGCGTGCACGCCGGGTGCTGCGGGACGGCTGGGTCGAGCGCGGTGAGCACGTCGGCGTCGGCGATGTGGTCATAGGGCATCGACAGGTGCTCGCCCTGATCGAGCGCGCATTGATCCTGGAGCTTGATGTTGGTGACGTTGTGGGCGCCGGGCGCGGGCGTCAGGAAGGCCGAGCTGTAGGGAGTCACCACTTCGTCGTTGGCCGACTCGATCACGGTGTAGTTCACGTTCGGATTCGTCTCACCACCGGCGTTGAGGTCGGTGATGAATGGCGAGCCCGCCTCCTGCTCCTGGCACGCTGGGCAGTCGGTCAGTAAGGCGTTGGAGCCCGGGAAGTAGCTGGCCAGGGTGAAGATCCCGTTGAGCGTCGTGCCGTGGTTGGAGGGCGCGAGACCGACCAGCGTGTGCACCTTGGAGGCGCCCCCGTCGTGCTTGATGTAGTAGCGGGGCATCATGCCGCCCTGCGAGTGACCGACGAGGTCGACCTTGCTCGCGCCGGTGGCGGTCAGAACGCGATTGACGAAGGCTTGAAGCTGCAGGGCGGAGTCCTCGATCGGGCCGGTGGCGTAGACGCCCAACGCTTCGCTGCCGTTGAAGGAGCCGTAGTTGAGCGCGAATACGCAGTAGCCCTTGTCGTAGAGCAGCGGCGAGAGCGCCTGCCAGCTGTCGGACATGTCGGCAAACGTCCCGTGTACCAGGATCACCGGATACGGGTGGGCCGCGGAGGGCTTGCAGGACCAGTTGTTGGCGCCTGGAGGGCTGGCGGTGGAGCTGACGTGCGCGTAGCCGTAGATCCCGTTGTAGGTCACCGGCAGCTGTGTCGCCAATGCCGGCGCGGCGGCGAGGGCGAGCGTGACGAGGGCGAACGAGATTGCGACAGCGATGCGGTGACGCATGAGGGTTCCTCCCGCAGACAGTTGGACGCCTTCACGAACTTATACCGACGACCGTCGCCCCGCGCGCCACCTGGGCTTCACAACCTAGTGAAACGGCGTTCACCAGAGATCCCTATTGTTCGGCTCATGGGCGCCGCTGGCGGGAGCAAGGGCGACATCCGCGACCCACTCGAGGCCGAGCGGCTGCACGCAGTCACGCCGGACGCGTACCACACCCGGCGGGAATTCCTTCAGCGAACGGCGGTGACCGCCGGGCTGACGGCCGGACTGGGGATGGTGCTCGATCCCGACACCCTCGTCGCCGAGGCGGCGCGCCGCCAGCGCAGGGCCCGAGTCCCGTCACCGCGCAATCTGCCGATCGACACGTTCGTCGTGCTGATGATGGAGAACCGCTCGTTCGACCATTACCTGGGATGGCTGCCCGGCGCCGACGGGCGACAGGCCGGGTTGCGGTTCACCGACCCGGCCGGGCAGGTGCACGCGACTTATCGGTTGCGCGACAACTACCAGGGGTGCGGGTTCCTCGATCCCGACCACTCGTGGCAGGGTGGCCGCACCGAGCTGGACGGCGGCCGCATGGACGGCTTCCTGCGGGCGCAGAGCGACGTGTTCTCGATCGGCTACTACGGTGAGACCGACCTGCCGTTCACTCCGCACGTGGCCAAGGCGTTCACCGCGTTCGACCGCTTCTTCTGCTCGCTGCTCGCCTCCACGTATCCCAACCGCGAGTACATGCACGCGGGCCAGTCCTACGGGATGATCGACAACTCGCTGCCGTTCAGCCCCAGCGGGCAGCTCGGGTTCCCCGACACCACGATCTTCCATGCCCTTTCGCAGGCCGGGGTGTCGAACCGCTACTACTACACCGACATCCCCGTCTCGGCGCTCTGGGGCGCGCCGGGCATCGCGCGCTCGAGCCAGGTGCAGACCTACTACGAGCAGGCGGCGAGCGGCAGCTTGCCGGCCCTGTCGTTCGTGGACCCCGCGTTCAACGGCGAGGACCAGGGCACCTCGGGCGACGAGCACCCGCACGGCGACGTGCGGGTCGGCCAGGCGTTCATCGCCGACGTCGTCCATGCGTTCCTCGAGTCGCCCCAGTACAGCCGCGGCGCCATGTTCATCGTCTATGACGAGTGGGGCGGGTTCTTCGATCACGTAGTCCCGCCGCGAGTGCCCGACCTCCGGTCGAGCAGCGATCTGAACAGCGACTTCGGCCAGATGGGCTTCCGGATCCCGGCCGTGGTGGTCTCGCCATACGCGCGCCGCGGCTACGTCGACCACACGATCTACGGATTCGAGTCGATCCTCAAGATGATCCGCTACCGCTACGGGCTCGCCCCGCTCACCCCACGCGACCTATACGCCAACAACATCGCCTCCGCATTCGACTGGGAGTCCAAGCCCGACTACACGCCGCCGGCGCTGCCCCACCCGCCCGAGGTGATGTCCTCGGCCTGCAGCGGATCGGCGCCGGTCGACTCGAGCGGCAATGTCGGACTCGACGACGGAACGCTGCTTGGATCGCCGATCACAGGCCTGGTGCCGCCTCCGCCGCCGCTCGAGCGACCCAAGCCGCACGACCTCGATCGACTGCTGACCACCGGCTACCTCGAGCGATTGCATTTCCGCTACCGCAAGGCGACGCCGGCCACGATGTTCCGCCACCCGTCGAAGCTGGGGCTGCATGGCTAGGGCCACCGTGGTCACGCTGCTGGCCGGCCTTGTCCTGGCGTCGTCCGCGGCGATCGCCGGGGCCGACAGCTTCACGCCCGTCCGCCTCACGATCACGATCGCGCCCACCGCGCGCCTGGCCAAGCCGCTCGCGATCATGGTGACGGTCAGCGCCGACGCGGACGCCCTCGATTCCGCCACCGCCCCGCTGCGGATTCGCGCGAGGCTGGCCGGCGAGTGCGGCGGAACGTTCGACACGACGCCCGGTCCGGTGCTGATCGACCAGCAGCTGAACCCGCAACCCGCGACCGGCCACCCGTACCAGGCCACCGCCCGCGCAGCGGGCAAGCCGACCGCGTACGGGGTGCGGACGGTGTGTGCGTTCCTCGAGGAGGAGGGCGACAACCGTCAGTTCGCCAACGACACGGCGGATCCGCCCCAGGTCGACGTGTCCAAGCCATGCACCCTCGCGGCCCGGCGCTACGACCGCGACCGCGCTGCGCTTGCCCGCGTCAAGCGCCAGCTGCGCCACGCCAAGCGCCGTGCCCGGCGCGCGCGGCTGGGCAAGCAGGTGGCGCGGCAGACGCGCACCGTCGCGCGAGACCGTCGCGCCGCGCGGTCGGCGTGCGGTCAAGGGGTGCCGCTGTGAAACGACGGGTGTGGCTTGGGGGCGCGGCGGCGTCGATCGCGCTCGGGCTGTTCGGCGTGAGCACGGCGGCGACAGCGGCGGCTGCGCTGCCACCGATCGGACACGTGTTCGTCATCGTGCTCGAGAACGAGTCAGCGTCGACGACGTTCGGACCGGGCTCGCCGGCGCCGTATCTGTCGAGCACGCTGCGCGCCCAGGGCGCCTACCTGCCCAATTACTACGCCGTCGGGCACGAGAGCAACGACAACTACATCGCGATGGTCAGCGGCCAGGCCCCCAGCGCCCAGAACCAGGCCGACTGCCAGTTCTACGACGATCTCGTGCCCGGAACGATCGGCAGCTACGGGCAGGCCGCGGGAACGGGCTGCATCTATCCCTCCGACGTGCCGACGATCGGCGGTCAGCTGACGAGCTCCGGACTCACCTGGCGTGACTACAACGAGAGCATGGGCGCCGATCCGACACGGGAGGCGTCCGAATGCGGGCACCCGGGCGTCAACTCGGTCGACAACACCCAGAAGGCCACCGCCACCGACAACTACGCCACCCGCCACAACCCGTTCGTCTATTTCCACTCCGTCATCGACGACACCACGCTGTGCGACTCGCACGTGGTGAATCTGGATCTGCTCCCGCGCGACCTCGCCTCGGCCGCCAACACCCCCAACTACGTGTTCATCACGCCCGACCTGTGCGATGACGGTCACGACTCGCCGTGCGCGAACGGCCAGCCAGGCGGTCTCGCGCAGGCGGATGCGTTCCTGCGCCAGTGGGTTCCGCAGATCACGAACTCGCCCGCCTTCGTCCAGCAGCACGGCCTGCTGATCATCACCTTCGACGAGGCGGCCACGAGCGACACCGCCTCGTGCTGCGGTGAGATCCCCGGCCCGAACAGCCCGTCCCCGGGCATCAACGGACCGGGCGGCGGCGACGTCGGGGCGGTGCTGCTGTCCCCGTGCATAGCGCCGGGCACGGTCTCGAGCACGCCGTACAACCACTACACGCTGCTGCGGAGCACCGAGGACATCTTCGGCCTCCCCCATCTCGGCTACGCCGGCCTGCCGGGCGAGACATCGTTCGGCTCTGACGTGTTCACCCAGCCGTGTCAGGGCGCCGGCGGATCCGGCGCGGCGCCACCGCCACCGCTCACCCGCGTTCACGCGCCGGCGATCGCCTCGAGCGCCACCGCCGGTCCGCGCATCCCGGTCTCCTGGAGCGCCACCGAGACCGGCGCCCGGTTCACCGTGCAGGTGCGCCAGCTCAGCCGCCCAGGCGGCGCCGCGGGGGGCGCAAGCCAGATCGGCGGGTGGCGGACGCTCCTCGCCTCGAGCACCCGGCGTTCGCTCCGCTTCTCCGCACGCCTCGGCCACACGTATGAGTTTCAGGTCCGCGCCGTCACCGCCGGCGCGCCCGGCGCCTGGTCGACCGCCTCCACGATCGTGCCCACAGGTCTGCATCCCGCGGGCAGCCGCTACCGAAGCGCGTGGAAAGTCCAGCGCCTGCGCGGCGCCTGGCAGAACCGCGCGATCGTCAGCTCATCCCCGGGCGCGACCCTCTCGCTCCGCTACACCGGGGGCGAGATCGCCGTGATCGGCGCCCGCGGCCCCCACGCCGGCCGCATCCGCGTGACGCTCGATGGCCACACCCGCACGATCGCCCTCGCCTCTCCGCGCACGCACGCGCGGCGGGTGCTCTTCCTCGCCCGCCCGCGTGCCGGACGGCACCGTCTGACGATCCGCGTGGTCAGCGGCACCGCGACGATCGAGGGCTTCGCGATCGGGCCACGCCGAGGCTGAGTCGCGCCGGCGTCGTCACTTCGCGAGCCGCCCAGTGAGGGCGATGGCGGGACCAGGATTCGAACCTGGGAAGGCATAGCCAACTGGTTTACAGCCAGTCCCCTTTGACCGCTCGGGAATCCCGCCGCAGGCCGTGAGTCTAACGTCGGTGGATCGAATTCGGTGGCTATCCCGGCGGCTCCTCCGGGGGCGGCCTCGCCTGAAGTGGCTCGCCTGGCGCCACCTCGTAGGCGGCGTATCGGGGACCACCAACGCGGATCGACCAGCCTCCACCGAGCTCCGCTGCCGGGATGTACCAACGTCGTCCATCCCCGACGTGGACAAAGTCGCGATCGCATCGAGAGGGCTCGATGCGCTTCACGAGGCCGTTCCAACTTTGGTTGCCACCCCGCGTGCACACGGTCACAACGAACCTGTTCTTTGCCCAGCAGGTCGACGTCTTGACCTGCACACGGTCTATGCGATCCCCAAAGTCCGCGACGAGATCGCAGTCTGGGTCGGTGAACATCGGGATATACACGCGCGCCCCGGCGGAGAACAGCCAGTTGATCGCCGACAACTCGCCGGCATCACCCTGTCGCCTCGGTGTCCATGCCAATTCCATGGACGGGATCATACGTTCGCCACCGGACAGAAAACCGCTGGAAATTGCGACAAATCTGTTACAAGAAGCGGCCGCGGCGATCTCCGGGTCGCGGTTGACCTAGGCGCACGGCGGTGCTCGACCCGCGCGGACCCGCGCGCGGGGTGGCGCTGAACCCACGGACCTGCTGAACCCCCGGACCTGCTGAACCGCCGGAGCTACGACGCGTCGCGCAGACGCTGCGCCTCGGGCAGCGCCTCGAGCTTCTTCAGCGTGTGGTTCTCGATCTGCCGGATCCGCTCACGGGTGACGTTGAACGCCCGCCCGACTTCCTCGAGCGTGAACGGCCGCTCGCCGGTCAGACCGAAGCGCATCTCGATCACCTCGCGCTCGCGCTCGGGCAGCGCCGCCAGCGCCCGCCGCAGGTTCTCGCGGCGCAACCGCTCCGACGCCAGCTCGAACGGCGACTCTGCGGTCTGGTCCTCGACGAAGTCACCCAGCTCGGACTCCTCCTCCTCGCCGATCGGCTTCTCGAGCGAGACCGGCTGCTGGGCCATGCGCAGTACGTCGCGGACCTCGCGCACGTTGGTCTCGAGCTCGGCGGCGATTTCCTCGGACGTGGGCTCGCGGCCGAGCTGCTGGACGAGCTGGCGCTCGACGTGCACGACCTTGTTGAGCTTCTCGACCATGTGCACGGGGATGCGGATCGTGCGTCCCTTGTCGGCGATCGCACGGGTGACGGCCTGGCGGATCCACCACGTCGCATAGGTGGAGAACTTGTAGCCGCGCCGGTAGTCGAACTTCTCGACCGCGCGGATCAGGCCCATCGAGCCTTCCTGGATGAGATCCAGGAAAGTCAGTCCCCGCCCAAGATACGACTTGGCGATCGAGACCACCAACCGCAGGTTCGCCTCGATCATCCGCTGCTTGGCCACCATGTCGCCGCGCTCGATCCGCTTGGCCAAGCTGACCTCCTGCTCGGCGGTCAAAAGCGCCACGCGCCCGATCGAGCGCAGGTATAGCCGCAGCGAATCCAGGCTTGGCTCGACGGTCAGGTCGATTTCGACCTTCTTCGAGGCGACGTGGTCGGGGCGCGGCTCTGAGGCCGCCGCCGCGCTCGCCTCCACACTCGAGGCCTCCGACTTGGCCGGACGGCCGTCCGCATCGACGACGTCGATTCCCTGGTCGTCCAGGTAGGAATGAAGCTCCTGGACCTGCTCCTTGCTGACCTCGGACTCCTCCAGCCAGGCTTGGATCTCGGCGATGGTCAGGAAGCCGCGCTCCTGGCCCTCGGCGATCAGCGGTCTCAGTTCCTCGAGCTCCGCGATCGGAGCATCATCACTTAATAGGATCGACTTCTCGCTCACTCGCCCCTGAGCTCCTCCCTAACCACGCGCCGATGGACCCCCCGGCCAAGGGGCCCTCCGACCCTCACTCTCTCTCTTATCTCCCAAATGCGCCGGTGAGGAGTGATACCACAATTGCAGCGGTTGTCCTAGGAATTCCGGCCGACCGACCAGGCTGTCTACCCTGTAGGGGGACGATGACTGCCAATCCCACATCGAGCCTCTCCGTCTCCGAGGACGTCCAGGCCCGCCGGCCTTCCGTCCACCTCAGCCTCTCGCGCGTCGGCGTGACCGGCGTCGAGAAGGTCATCCGCATCCGGCAGAACGGCTCCGAGCAGCTGTTCTCGGCCCGCTTCGAGTGCGTGGTCGAGCTCGGTCCCGACCAGAAGGGCGCCCACATGTCGCGCTTCGAGGAGGTCGTCAACGACGCAATCGGCGAGGTCGTCCTCGGCGAGTCGACGCTCAAGGTCGAGACGCTGGCAGAGCACATCGCGGAGCGCGTCCGCGCGCGGCAGAACGCGCGCCGCGCCGAAGTCAGCATCGAGGCCCGCTTCCCGGAGAACAAGCCCGCCCCCATATCCGGTGTCCAGACCCAAGAGCTGTACACGCTGCATGGCTCGGCGGCGTCCACCGAGCTCGGCACTCGCCGCCTGATCGGGGTCACCGCGCAGGGCATGACCGCGTGCCCGTGCGCCCAGGAGCTCGTCGCGGCCGCGGCGCGCGAACGTCTGGAGACACAGGGCTTCGACGAAGACGACATCGCCAAGATCCTCGAGGCCGTTCCGGTTGCGACCCACAACCAGAGAGGCCTCGGGACGCTGCACATCGGCTGCACGGAACTTTGCGACGACGAGATCGACGCCGCCACGCTGCTCGCGATCGTCGAGCAATCCATGTCCAGTGAGATCTACGAGCTGATGAAGCGCTCCGACGAGGCGCAGGTGGTCGAGAAGGCCCATCGGCGGCCCCGGTTCGTCGAGGACTGCGTCCGGGAGATGATCCGCGGCGTGGTGGACGCGTTCCCGGACCTCGCCGACGCCGCGTTCGTCGAAGCCCGCCAGGTCAACCTCGAGACGATCCACCAGCACAACGTGGTGGCCGAGCGCTTCGGGACCATGGGCGAGGTCCGGACGCGAACTCAAGGACGGCATCCCGCCGGCGCTTCACACCACCCGCCGCGCCTGGCTCGACGCGGTCCCGTAACAAGCGAGCCCGGGCCGGGACAGTGCGCGCGGTCATCCTCGAGCGCCAAGGCGAGCCGCTCACGCCGACAACGCTCCCCGACCCGACCCCGGGGCCCGGGCAGCTGAGGCTCACCATCGGCGCCTGCGGCGTGTGCCGCACCGACCTCCATCTCCGCGACCACGAGATCGAGGCGACCAAGCTCCCGGTCGTCATCGGACACCAGATCGTCGCGCGCACGGACGACGGGCAAAGGGTCGGAGTGCCCTGGCTCGGGTGGACCGACGGCACCTGCCACTACTGCACGACCGGCCGAGAGAACCTGTGCGTCAACGCCAGATTCACCGGCCGAGACATCGACGGTGGCTACGCGGAGCTCACCGTGGCCGACGAGCGCTACTGCCTGCCGCTCCCCGACGAGCTCTCCGACCAGGACGCCGCCCCGCTCCTCTGCGGCGGCCTCATCGGTTACCGCGCCCTCCGATTCACGAAGGACGGAACCAAGCTCGGCCTGTACGGCTTCGGTTCGGCCGCCCACATGATCTGCCAGGTCGCCGTCTACCAGGGGCGCGAGGTGTATCGCCTTCACCAGACCCCACGACGACCGCACCCAGAGCTTCGCCAAACAACTGGGCGCCACATGGGCCGGCGGCAGCGACGAGCTCCCGCCCGAGCAGCTCGACGCCGCGATCATCTTCGCCTCCGCCGGCGAGCTCGTCCCCCAGGCCCTCAAGGCCCTGGCGCCCGGGGGCACCGTCGTGTGCGCCGGCATCCACATGACCGACATCCCGAGCTTCCCCTACGAGGTCCTGTACGGAGAACGCAGCGTGGTGTCGGTGGCCAACCTCACGCGTCAGGACGGCGAGGAGTTCATCGCGCTCGCGCCGAAGGTCCCGATCCGCACGACCGTCACGACGTATCCGCTGGAGAGCGCCGAGCAGGCGCTCGCCGACCTGAGAGCCGGCGCCTTCGAGGGCAGCGCGGTGATCGTGCCCTGAGCGCGTGCCTGAGCGGGCCAGGTCGCCAACCCGCCCCGACCTACTACGCTCCAGTCCATGCCCCTGATTCCGATGGTGATTGAACGGACCGCGCGCGGCGAGCGCGAGTTCGACATTTACAGCCGGCTGCTCAACGAGCGGATCGTATTCCTCGGCACCCCGATCGACGACACGATCGCCAACCTGATCGTCGCCCAGCTCCTGCATCTGGAGTCCCAGGACCCCGACAAGGACATCTCGATCTACATCAACTGTCCCGGCGGCTCGATCTACTCCGGCCTGGCCATCTACGACACGATGCAGTTCATCAAGCCGGAGATCCAGACGATCTGCGTGGGGATCGCGATGTCGATGGGCTCATTGCTGTTGGCCGGCGGCGCCAAGGGCAAGCGGTTCTCGCTGCCCAACAGCCGGATCCTCATCCACCAGCCCTCGGCTGGGTTCGAGGGGCAGTCGACCGACATCGAGATCCACGCGCGCGAGATCCTCAACATCCGTCGGCGGACCGACGAGATCTACGCCCATCACACGGGGCAGTCAGTGGACCAGGTGCACGCCGACATGGAGCGCGACCGGTTCTTCAAGCCCGACGAGGCGGTCGAGTACGGCCTGATCGACCGGGTCATCGAGCACCACTGACCCACGGGCCGCAAGCCGCGAGCCCGACCGTCTTCGCAGCCGGCGCGAGCCCGGCCGTAACCCACCCGGCGACTACGTCGCCGGCGCCCGCCGGATCCGGCCCGAGCCCTGCCCACGCGTCTCGGACGGCTCGGGCACGACCGGTCGGCTCAGCGCCCAGAAGATCATCAGCGCGCCGAACACGAGCATCGCGAGGCCGGTCCAGAGGTCGATGTTGATGCCGGCCGCCTTGTTCTTGACCTCGTGCGAGCCGAACAATCCGAGCGCGATCAGGATCAGCGCGTAGAGGCAGAACAGCCCGCCGATCAGACGCCGGATGTCGAACTTGTTGGCCGCTCGCGCCGCCTCGGCCTCGTCCTCATCGCTCTCACCGGTCGGACTGCATCGGCTCCGTACGCGAGGACTGCGGCCAGCGGATGCGCTTCTCAGACGGGGACATGTATGGCTCCTAGATGAAGATGATGTTCAAGGCGACCACGAGGGCGATCGCGACGCCGCCGAGCAGCGCCGGCGAGCGCCACCACAGCCGGTCGCGCGGGTCGGCGTTGACCTCGCGCTCCTCCTTGCGGGTGAGTCCCCAGACCAGCCCGCGCAACTCTTCGCGAGGCTTGGGCTTGGTCACCAGCGAGACCGCCACGAGCACCACCGTGCCGACGATGAACGCCCAGATCGACTGCCAGAAGCTTGCGCTCAGCGCCGAGCCGAAGTGGAAGATCACGTGGTACGCGGCCAGGCGGTTGACCCCGTAGGCGGTCGCCGTCCCGGCGACCAGGCTCCAGAACCCGCCCCACGCGCTCGCCCGCTTCCAGAACATCGCGACGATGAACGTCGTGAACAGCGGCACGTTGAAGATCGAGAACAGCGTCTGGATGTAATTCATCATGTTCGAGTAGCCCTTGGCGACGAACGCCATGGCGATCGAGATGAGGATCCCGCCGACGGTGACCAGACGCCCCCAGCGCAGGTAGAACTCCGGTTCGCGGTCCTTCCAGATGTAGGGCTGGATCAGGTCGTACGTGACCACGGTGTTGAACGCGGTGACGTTCGCGGCGACTCCTGCCATGAACGCGGCGATGAGCGCGACGATCGCGAGCCCGAGCATCCCCTCGGGGAAGAACTGGCTGATCAGTTGCGGGATCGCGGTGTTGTATTGAACGGCAAGGCTCTTGCCGACCCCGAGGCCGTGCACGGTGGCGACAGCGATCAGGCCCGGCAGGATGATGATTGCGGGGAGGAAGATCTTCGGGTAGGCGCCGATCAGCGGCGTCCGCCGCGCGGCCGACAGGTTCTTGGCCGACAGGGCGCGCTGCACCTCGGCGAAGTTCGTCGTCCAGTAACCGAAGCTGACGACGAAGCCGAGGCCGAACACCACCCCGATCCAGTTCGCCTTCAGCGGGTTGGTCTCATGATGGACGCCCAGGCCCTTCCAGGCGTGCAGTCCGGCGTTCCCGAGCGCGGGCAGCGCCTTGATCCTGTGCTCGAGCCCGGACCAGCCGCCCACCGAGTGAAGCGCCACGAGCGTGAGCGGTATCAGGGCGGCGCAGATCACGAAGAACTGGAGCACCTCGTTGTAGATCGCGGAGGTCAGCCCGCCGAGCGTGATGTAGGTGAGCACGATCGCCGCGGCGGCCAGGATCGAGCCCCCGATCGGCCAACCGATCAGCAGGTGGATGATCAGCGCCAGCGCGAACAGGTTGACGCCGCCGATCAGCACGGTGGCGACGGCGAACGTGAACGCGTTGAAGATGTGCGCGGCGTCGCCGAACCTGAGGCGGAGGTACTCGGGCACCGACCGGACCTTGGCCCCGTAGTAGAACGGCATCATCACCAGCCCGAGGAACACCATCGCCGGGACTGCCCCGATCCAGTAGTAGTGCACCGCGGACACGCCGTACTGGGCGCCGTTGGCCGACTGCCCGAGGATCTCGAGCGCACCCAGGTTCGC
>CAWICM010000009.1:0-588684 GCA_963834625.1 uncultured Solirubrobacterales bacterium
CTTGCAAAGCGGCACACCGAGGCGGCGCTCGAGCGAGCGGTGGCGATGGGGGCACTGGCCATCGCCGGCGAGCTGCAGCGCCGCCGCTCGAACGTGGGCATAGCGAGTTAGAGCACGTCCTCGAGACGAGGAGGCCGGAGGGAGACCGATGGTCCGGGCTCGAGGTACGGGGCGCCGTTCCAGTCGTGGCGGAGGTTGCTGCTCGCGTCGTACACCCAACGCCGGACCCGGTTGATACCACCGAGGGGCCTGTGCTCCCAGCGGCTGTGCCACGGCGTGAACACCAGGTTCTCGCCGAAGTTCCTCCGGTGCTGGAGGGTGAAGTCCTGATGCGCGATCCGAATCGTGGCGACCTTTCGGAACGGAGCGTCCTGTTCGCTCCAAGAAATCATCGGGTTCTCGATCGGCGTCGTGTGCTCATCGGCCTGGCACTGAACCAGGAAGTCGAAACGGAACTCGGCGTCATCGGGCCTCAGAGCAGCCTGCATCGCGTCCTCGAGCGAGTCCCAGTCATCCGGCTTGGCTCCGCTCGATCCGGCCTGTCGGTCGGGCCGGACGAGGTACTTGACGGCACGGTCGCCCAGCGCGTAGGGCGTCTCGCTCCAGAACGTGACGTCGAGTGGATTGTCGGGCTTCGTCGAGAGCATCTGCCTGAGGATGCCTGCGCTGCGGCGGTTCCGTCCGACGAACTCCAGTAAGCGAAGCTTGCTTAAGATCGGCAGGCCGAGGATCGAGCCGGTTGCGGTGATCGCCCGCGCGAAATGGGCTACGTCCATGGCGCTGCGCAGGAAGAAGTTCTCGTGGTTGACCAGGATGAAGTCCTGCGTGGTTGCCCAGCGCTCGTGAGGCAGGATCTTCTCTCCATTGACGCCGAGGAGCTTGATCGCGATGCCCTGGGCATCCGCTTTGGCGTCGGTGCGGAGGACGGGACGACTGGCCGAGAAGCGGACCCATGCCTCGTAGGTCTTCGTCTCCTTGACGTCGAACACGCCGACGCGCAGGCTCTCCGGTACGTTCTCCACGATGAACTCGGCCTTCACGCAGGCGTGCGGCTTCGGATGCTGCCCGCGCATCATGGGCCGGGAGGCAGCGTACGTGCGGCGCATCTGTCCAGACACGGCCTCGACTATTTGGTTGATCGCTTCGGGTTCCCGGGCCGGAATGGATTCCAGCTGCGACGCTCGCGAGGGCCGAGCCGAAAGTCGCTCGAGCGCCGCCAGGCCGGGCATGAACAGGTACTCACACCCCTTCACCCGCACGAGTCGTTCGTCTCGCGTGACGAAGAAGGGTGCGTCGTCGCCGCCGACCGCCAGCTTGCCGGCGGGTCGGCTGCCGAGCAGGTAGTCCTGGGTGTCGCCCAGTCCGAGCGCGCTTCCGTCGTTCAACCACTGTCCGAGAACCACTTCGAACTGCCGCTCGACGTCCGCGTTGAAGCAGATGAAGATCAGCCCTCGGTCGGGACGGTCCTCATCGGCCCCGTCGTCTTCTTCACCGTTCCAGGGGCCGTCGTATGGCGATCCGTACGGCATTCCGCGCCGGATGATGCGGTGGCGCGCAGACTCCTGGTGATCGCTGCCGAGTAAGTCTCGCGGGTTGGCGCGGCGGATATGCGCCCCGAGCGGACAGGCCTGTCCGCTCGGGTCCTCCTCGTACCGGAAGTTGTTGTCGGCGCGGCCGCTGATACTCGTGCTCACGCCGGGTGCCTCGCGCGGACCCGGATCGAGCTCCAGGGCGGTGCCATCCGGCCAGCGCCCGACGAGCTTCGCCGCCATCAGGCCGAACTCTTCCTGCCCGGTGAGGGGCGGTGTCAGACCGCCCAGCTGAGCCTGCGCGTACCGCCGTGCGTGGTCAGTGACGAGCCGGCGAAACCGAGCGACGTCCTGCTCAAGCTTGCGGTAGACCATGAAGGTACCGTCGTACAGGAGCCACGCGGTTCGGTTGGGTACCGACTCACCGTCCTCGTTGGGGTGACCGAGGATGAACTCACCGGCCTTGATGTCACGCCAGAACCCGGTCACGGACTCGGGAACGCCCTGGCCGGGCCAGTTGTTCGCCACGCCCTCGACCGCGGGCTGGCCGAACCCGTCCGTGAACCCGAAGTGCTCACGAGGGTCCGGCTGACCGGGGCCGGCCTTCAGAGCCTCCACGGTCTCGCAGTGCACGCGGCGGGCTCGGTGATCCCGCAGGCGCGCGTCCAGCCATCCTCGAGCGCGGCTCAGCTTGGGAAAGCGCCGCTCGAACTCATCGTCGTTGCACGGCTCCTCACTTGTGGCGAGAAGAACCAGCAGGTCGGTTTCGTCGTTGCCGAATTCATCGTTCCACTCGTCGGGGTTGTCGTCGAGCTGGATCGGCGCTCTCTGCCTGATCGGCTCGCGGAAGGCGGGCGGCAACAGGGCGAGGGTCGCCTCGTCGACGCCGAGCTTCCGGACACCGGAGTAGGTCAGCGCGACATTCAGCGCGATGATCGGCGGCTTGCTCCACGGGCTCGCGGTCGTGATCTCCGGCAGCAGGCCGCGCAGCAGCGTGCGGCCTCTCACGCCGTCAGGGACGTGCACGAAATAGTGAAGGCCCGCCGGGAAGTTGTAGCCCCGGAGGATGTTGCCCTGGATGTCGCGGAAGTTCAGATCCCCCACGTTTCCGACGCCCTCATATAGTCCTGCTTCAGCTGGGCATTGGCGATTCCCGAGGCCAGCTCTCGCTGGCGGGTAAGCGCAAATTCAGCGACCTGCGTGCGCACCGCGAGAGCGTTCATGATCTCGGCCGGCGTGAGATCGGGAAACGCGGCGAAATACAGGTCAACCTCGATCTGGCTGTCCTTGAGATACTTCACGAACGCGTCGACGTCGTCGACGCCGGGGAAGCCCGTGCAGTGGCTCCACACCGCCCTGCATTCGTCCTTCATGTGCTGAGTGAGGTCCCGGAAGAACGACACCGGGAGTCGATCGACGCGGTAAGCGGGCGCAGTGAGGTCTGCGCTGAACAGCAAATACTCGGATTCGAGCCGCGTCGGCCAGTTCGGAACGCCGGCGTACTCGAGGCGCACATGGTCGATAACGACCCACCGAGCGAAGTGAACGTCAGGGACTCTGGCCAGGGGGCTCCCTTGCCGGAGCGCGAAGGAGCGGAGGACCTTTCGGCAATCTTCGGATTTATCGGGCAGGATCGGGGTCATGACCATGACGGCGTAGGAACCCCCGCGACGGTTCGGTGGGGGCAGGCCCAGCGCCGCGGCACCCTTGCGGCGGATCGCGGCGGCGACTGAACTCGGCGTGATCACAGCTCTCCCTGTACGTCATTGATCAGAGTTCGGAGCCGCTCGACGAATTCGTCCGCATTCAGGCGCGGACCGTCCTCGCGAAGTTCCAGGTTGGCCTGCGCGATCGCCAGAGCCGAGCTCACGCTCTCGACACTCGCTTCGGGATAACGCGCGTAATAGTGGTCGACGGGGAACTGGTTGGTCAGGATGTAGCGCTTGAACGGCCCCAGCGGCAGGCGCCAGGGAAAGCCGTACGACGTCCCCCAGAAGGCCCGCATCCGTCCCGGTATGAGCCTGACGAACAGGTCTATGTACGACCCGAACGATCCGTTGTAGTTACTCTCGAACAGCTGAAGTGGCTGGCGCATGTAGTCGCGCGGCTGTCCGTGGTTGGGAAACTCCCGGATCACGGTGAATCGTGCGAAGTGGATCACTCCGAGTTCCGCGACGCCGGTGGCTTGGCCGCGTTGCCCGACGAGGAAGACCAGCCTCTGGACGAACCTCCCGAAAGGTCGCAGAAGCGAGAACACCGTCATCGGAATGGCGTGGCCGTCGCGCGCGATACCGTCGGCGCCCGTTCCTGCGTGGCTTTGCTGAGTCGCAGTCATGTGATAGCGGTGACTCGACCCTAACGAGCGCGCACAGTGGCGTCTAGATACATTTCGGGAATCGCCAAGGTCCACTTGCAGTGGACCGGTCACGACGGTAAGGTCAGACGATGGATCAGGCGATCCGCCTGGGCGACGTCGTCCTCATCGACGAGCTCGGCCAGGGACTCGTGTCCGCCTCGGTCGCCCTCGGTGAGGTGTTGCGCTATGGACGCAACAGTCCGTACACGCAGTGGACCCACATCGCGATCGTCTATGAGACGTGTGGCCAGGATCCCGCGGATATCTTGATCGTCGAGGCGCGCGGATCCACGCGCGTCCACAAGACTTCCCTCTCGAAGTATGTGAAGCATTACGCGATCGTGCATACGAACGTCGCTGAGAGCGATTGGTGGGAGGTCAAGGGATTCCTCGACAGCGTCTTGGCTGCGCGCGAGAAATATGACTACCTCGCGTTCGTGGGCCTTGCCCTGTATGCGGTGTTCGGGTCCCGCGTATGCATACAGCGCGCGGGAACCGCGACGTGCTCGGGGCTTGTCGCCGACGCCCTGACGCGCGCTCAGTTCATCTGGAGTCGCCCGCCCTACTCGATGACTCCGGCCAACGTCGCCGTCGATCTGGAGCGGGCCGGCTGCGCGATGACCTCGACGGTCGTCGACGAGGGCCAGACGACACTCCGCGGTCGCCTGCGACAGGTGGCGGGAACGCTCCGCGGTCATCCCAGGTAGTCGCCGCACTCGCCGGCGTGGCGACACGGAGGTATCAGCTGACGGCCTGACGGGCTCTTACTGCGCGTAAATCGTCGATCCCGGACCGCCGCGTCCGCTGGTTCGAAAGGGCAACGATGTTCAATTCGACGGCCCTCGGCGCGACTGCGTTCGCCTCGGGGGAGAAAGCGCAGGTAGCAGATGAGCGAAACCGATAACGGAGCCGGCACACAGACGCTGCCGTCTCCCGCGGCGTCAGACCTTGCGGATGTCCCGGGAAGCGGATCCATCGCGCCGCCCCGGCGCGGCCCCTCGCGGAAGACCCGCGGGCTGATCGCCGGAGGGGTTGTGGCGGCCCTATTGGCGGGCGGAGGAACCGTGGCCGTGCTTGCCGGGTCGCATCATCACAGGCCCAAGCCGGTGCACAAGCATCTCGTCGCGCCGGCGGTCCTCACCCCGGTGCAGATCGCGGCGCTGGGCCGGAGCTCTACGGTGGACGTCATCGCGTACACCGACTCCGGATCGCCGCTCGCGCAGATGGGCGGCGGGAGCAACATCCTCGATTCGGGGAGTGCGTGGGTGTATGACGCAAGCCAGGGTCTCGTCGTGACCAACGCACACGTGGTGGCGGAGGCCAAGACGGTCAAGGTCGGCTTCAACCAGTCGACGCTGACGGAAGCCACGATCGTAGGCGTGGACCTCAAGGACGACATCGCGGTGCTGCGGGTGCCGCCGGGACAGCTCGCCGGACTGCGGACCCTCCCGAGGGCCAACCCGTCGAGCGTCCAGCAGGGCGAGACG
Source organism: uncultured Solirubrobacterales bacterium (assembly GCA_963834625.1). Classification (GTDB taxonomy): domain Bacteria; phylum Actinomycetota; class Thermoleophilia; order Solirubrobacterales; family Solirubrobacteraceae; genus Palsa-465. The sequence continues at coordinate 5,373 of CAWICM010000009.1, forward strand.
GCATACGCGCTCGGGTTCGAGGGTGATGGGAACTCGAACTTCCTGGGCGCGCCGTTCCAGCTAACCACGGGCTCGGTGTCGGCCGTCTCCGGCGTGAGCATCACCGTGAACGCCGATCCGCTGGGCGAGTCGAACGACAACGCCGGGCTGTTCGAGTCAAACCTGATCCAGACCGACGCGGCGATCAACCCGGGGAACTCGGGCGGGCCGCTGGTCAACAACAAGGGCCAGGTCATCGGCATGAACAGCGCGGCGAGCGGATCGGCTCACACGCAGGGCTACGCGATCTCGATCACGAAGCTCGATGCGATCGTCCCGCAGCTCGCCGAGGGCCAGTCTCAGGACTGGGCCGGTTTCGGCGTCATCCCGGTCCCTCCGGGTCTAGCCAGTCAGTGGGGCATCCAGGGCGCGCTGATCCTCACCTCGGTCACCCAGGGCACGCCGGCCGACCAAGCCGGTCTCAGTGATCTGCTCAGTACAGCCACCAACAACGACGCGTTCATCCTGATCTACAAGATCAACGGTCAGGACGTCACCACGGAGCAGGAGTACGTCAACGCGCTGAGCCAGCTGCAGAGCGGTGAGAACTTCACCGTGAACCTGGTCGCGGTGGACCCGAACGGCAACGAACTGAGTAACACGGACGTCATGCGGACGCTGACGGCTCCGTAGGACAAACAGCCAGACCGACCATGAGCGCCCCGCCTCAGGCGGGGCGCTCACTCGTTGACGGAGCGCCGCACCGCGTCCCGGATGGCACCGGCGGTGACGTTGGCCGCGACGGTGCCGAGCACCGTGACCGACCACGAGGCAATCAGCCCGGGTGCAGCCGGGGAGTCGGTGCCCGCGGCCAGACAGAACACCACGTCCCCGTCGAGCGGCGTGAAGGACGGATTGACAGCACGTGCGACGCCAGCGCCGGCCATGCGCGCCAGGATCGCGCAGGTGCGCTTGTCGATCGAGGCGTCGGTGCACACGCAGACGAGCGTGGTGTTGCCCGCGGCGCGCGGGGCGACTTCGCGGGACTCCGGTACCTCGGGCATCGAGGCCAGGAGATCCGCGGTGCGAACCAACTCTCCGCGCTCGTCGCGCGGCGCGCCGAGCAGCTCGCCGCGCTCGCCGAGCACATCGCCGAATGCGTTGGCCACGGCGAGTGCGGCAACCGTAGTCCCGTCCTGGAGCCTCGTTGCCGCGTACCCGACTCCGCCGCGAGTGGCTCGTTCGCGGCCGAGCAGCTTGCCCACCGCGGTGCCGGCTCCGGCCCCGACCGCTCCGCACTGGGGAGCGCCCGCCACCGCCGCCTGGCACGCGGCATAGCCCTCCTCCGGCCCCGGTCGCCGCGCCGACTCTCCCGCGACCAGGTCGAAGACGACCGCGGTGGGGACGAGTGGGACCACGCCGGCGGGGGTCGGCCGTCCGAGGTCGTGCTCCTCGAGCCAGCGCGCCACGCCGTCGGCGGCGGCCAGGCCGAACGCGCTGCCCCCAGTCAGGAGCACGGCGTTGGGTCCCTCCGCGTTGGCCAGAGGCGAGAGGGTCTCGAGCTCTCGCGTGCCCGTCCCGCCACCGCGCACGTCGACGCTGCCGCGCGCGCCGGGCGGGGGAAGGATGATCGTGCAGCCGGTGCGGGCGTCGGGATCGGTCCAGTGGCCGACCCGGAAGCCCTCCGGCAACTCGGTGGCGTCGTCCCTCACGTCTGGCACACCGGGCACCAGTACGTCGTTCGCCCCCCGATCCGGTCCCGGTTCAAGCGATGGCCGTCGCGCGGGCACACGCCCTCGCGCCCGCGCGCCCGGATGAAACTCCCGGTGTGCGCGCCGCCCTTGCGGATGGCCGAGCGAACCGCGGCGCGCACCTCGCGGCGGAGGCGGTCGAGCTCGTCCATCGAGAGGGCGCCGGTCACGCGCTTGGGTGAGATCCGCGCCTGCCAGAGGATCTGGTCGGCGAGCAGGTTGCCGATTCCGGAGATCGCGCCCTGGTCGAGCAGGCGGGCCTTGATCGGCGCGCGGCCGGCGCCGATCCGCCGGCGGAACTCGACCCGGTCCACCTCGGCGGCGTCCGGCCCCACGTGGGAGAAGTCGGGGTTGAGCACGGCGCGACCGAGGCGACGCTTGTCGCGCAGGACGAGCCGGCCGCCGTCCTCGAACGTCAAGGTGAAGCGGTCCCAGCGCGAGGTGTCGTCGGGATCGACCACGATCCGTCCGGCCATGCCCAGGTGCAGCCCGAGGGCGGGTCCGTCCTCGGTCTCGAGCCACATGAACTTGCCGCGGCGGTGCGCGGTGGCCAGGGTATGGCCGGTCAGCGCGCTGGCGATCTCGCCGGGAGCGTGGGGCCGGCACACGTAGGAGTCGCGATCGTCGACGTCCACGATCGTCCGTCCCAGCGCCGACTCGAGCGTCTGGCGGGCGCGCTCCGCCTCGGGCAGCTCGGGCATGAGCGGCTACCCGTGATGCTGGGGGACGAGTTGCGGGGCTTTCACCACAGCGCCCTCTGACGCCGAGCTCACCTCGGCGGCGTACCGCGCGTAGACGCCTCGGGCGAAGCGGGGCTCCGGCAAGGTGAGCGCGTCAAGGCGCCGGCTGAGCTCCTCGTCGGTGAGGTCGACGTCGAGGCGGCCTGCGTCGAGGTCGATCGTGACGAGGTCGCCGTTCTGCACGGCGGCGAGGGGGCCGCCCCGCGCCGCCTCGGGTGAGACGTGCCCGACCATCAGCCCGCGCGTGGCGCCCGAGAAGCGGCCGTCGGTCACCAGCGCCACCGACTCGCCGAGCCCGGCGCCCACCACCGACGCGGTCAGCCCGAGCATCTCACGCATACCGGGGCCGCCGGCGGGTCCCTCGTAGCGCACGATGAGAACCTCGCCCTCGTCGACCCGGCCGGCGCGTACCGCCTCGATGCACGAGCCCTCGTCATCGAAGACCCGGGCCGGGCCGGACTGCCTGCGTCGCTCGGTCCCCGCGTGCTTCAGCACCGCCCCGTCCGGTGCGAGGTTGCCGCGCAACGCGTACAGCGAGCCGCGAGGCTTGAACGAGCCGATCACTTCGCCGTCGGGGTCGGGGGCGTCGGCCGCCACGTCGGCGAGGGTTCGACCCTCCACGGTCGGAGCGGTCCCGTCGAGAGCACCGACTCGAAGCAGCTCCCGCATCAGGGTGGCCGTCCCCCCGACGCGATGCAGGTCCTCCGCCACCCATGGCCCGCCGGGGGCGAGATCCGCGATCACCGGCGTGCGGGCGCTGATCTCGCCGAGATCGTCGAGCGACACCTCGACCTCGGCCTCATGGGCGATCGCGAGGAGGTGAAGGAAGCCGTTGGTGGAGCCGCCACTCGCCACCACCCCCATCATGGCGTTCACGATCGCCCGCCGATCGAGGAAGGTCCGGGCCGTCGTTCCGTGTTCGGCCAGTGACACCGCGAGCTCGCCCGCCCGCGCCGCGGCCGCGTCCTTGTCCTCGACGTGCGCTGCCGGGATCAACCCGTCCCCGATCACGCCGAGACCCAGGAAGTCGACCGCGATCGCCATCGTGTTCGCCGTGAAGTTCCCCGAGCAGTAGCCCGGGCCGGGACAGGCGATGCGCTCGAGGCGGTCGAGCTCGTCGCGCCCTAGACGTCCGCGCTCGTGCGCGCCGACCGCCTCCCACATGTCCTGGATGGTCAGGGCGCGGCCGTTCGCGCGGCCGGCGAGCATCGGCCCGCCCGAGAGCACGAGCCCGGGCCGATCCATGCGGGCCAGCGCCATGACCGCCGCCGGCACCGTCTTGTCGCAGCCGACCAAACAGAGGACGGAGTCGAAGTCGTGCGCGTCGACGATCAGCTCGATCGAGTCGGCGATCACCTCGCGCGAGACGAGCGAGGCCCGCATGCCCGGGGTGGCCTGCGACTGATTGTCGGACACCGCGATCGTGTTGAAGATCAGCGGAACGCCGCCCGCGGCGGTGACCGCCGCGGCCGCGCGATCGGCCAGCTGCCGGAGGTTCAGGTTGCACGGCATCGTGCCGGTCCAGGTCGAGGCGATCCCGACGATCGGGCCGTCGAGCCGGTCGGGGTCGATGCCCATGGCACGGAAGTGCGACCGCGCCGGCGCGCGCCCAGCTCCCGAGCGCAGGGCGGCACGATCGCGTCGTCGTGACTTGTCAGCTTTCACACCGCGAGCCTAGCGACGCGTTTGTCACCCGCGCGTTCAGGTGAGACTAAACGTAGTCAGGCGAAGCTCGAGAAGGGAGGACGCCATGGCGACCGGAATCGAGAGAACCCGGCCCCGAACCTCTGCGGAGGGCGCGCAGGCTCGCACGCCCCGCCAACCCGACACCACCCCGGTCAAACCGGGCAGCCGCCGGCGATGGTTCATGGTCGCCATGTGCTTCTTCGGGCTGACCATCAACTACGTCGATCGCTCGAACCTGAGCGTCGCGCTGCCGAAGATGAAGACCGCGCTGCATCTCGGGCCGAGCGCGGAGGGCGTGGTGCTCGCCGCGTTCTTCGCCTCATACGCGGTCTTTCAGCTGCCCGCCGGCAAGGCGGTGGACCGCTTCGGGGAGAAGCTTGTCAACGCCATCACCGTGGCTTGGTGGTCGGTGTTCACCGCGCTCACCGCGGCGACGCAGAACTTCGGGCAGCTGATCCTGGCCCGGCTCGGCCTCGGCGCCGGCGAGGCCGGTGGCTATCCGTCCAGCGCCAAGGCGGTATCGCTCTGGTTCCCCACGCGCGAGCGCGCCTTCGCGACGTCGATCTATGACAGCGGCGCGCGGATGGGGACGGCGGTCGCGCTTCCGGTCGTGGCCGCCCTGATCGGGTGGCTCGGGTGGCGGGGCTCGTTCATCGTGACCGGTGGGCTCGGCGTGGCGTGGGTGGTGTTCTGGCTGCTCTACTACCGGCGCCCGCGGGAGGATCCGCAGGTGTCGGATTCAGAGCTCCAATACATCGAGGAAGGCGGCGCGCGGGTCCCCGAGAAGGAGGCCGAGGAACAGCAGCGCGACGCCGGCTCGGTTCGCTACCGCGACCTGTTCCGCTACCGGACCGTGCTCGGGATGATGCTCGGCTTCTTCTGCCTGAACTACATCATCTACTTCTTCATCACCTGGTTCCCGACCTACCTGGTGGACGCCCGTCACTTCGATCTGCTGAAGCTCGGCATATTCGGCGTGCTGCCCGCGCTCGTCGCGATCCCGGGCGGATGGATCGGAGGGCTCGTGTCCGACCGCATGGTCAAGCGTGGGAAGAGCCTCACGACGGCGCGGAAGATTCCGCTCGTGGGCGGCATGGTGCTGTCCTCGGTGATCGCGCTCGCCGTGCTCGTGCCCACCGCCGCCGAGGCATTGGCGCTGCTGTGCGTGTGCTACGCCGCGCTCACCTTCGCCGCCGCGTCGGTGTGGTCGCTGCCCGCTGACGTCGCTCCGACGCCCGCGCACGTCGCCTCGATCGGTGGGATCCAGAACTTCGCCTCGAACCTGGCCGGCGTGCTCGGGGCGACCACCACGGGCGCGCTCGTCGCGCTCGACGGCGGCTCGTTCGTGCCGGCGCTCGTGCTCTCCGGCGCCCTCGGCCTGGTCGGCGCGTTCTCCTATCTGACCATCGTCGGTCGCATCGAGCCGCTGCCCGCGAAACCGGCCTAATCGCCCGGGAGCGGCGGACTTGCGACATTCGTCTTGCCGACCGCCTGCAGTGCGGTCGGCAAGATCGTCAGCTCGGGCACGGAGGCGCGCGGGGGCAGCGTGACCGCGAACAGACAGGCCGCGGCGACATCCTCGGGCTGGAGCATGTGCGCGCGCAGCTCCGGCGACGGCGGCTCGGGCCGGCTGTCCAGGATCGGCGTGTCGACGACGCCGGGCAGAATGGTCGTGAACCGCACGCCGCGGGTGTGCTCCTCAAACGCCGCACCCCGGGCAAAGGCCAGCAATCCCGCCTTCGCAGCCTGATAGCCCGACCCGGACACGTCCGGCCAGCTGCCCGAGATCGAGCCGATCAGGACCACGTCACCACGGATCTCGCGCAACGCGCCCAGGAACGCGTGGACGACGTTGAACGCACCAGTGAGGTTGACCGCAATCAGCGTGTCCCAGGCTTCGGGTGTCAACCGCGTAAGCGAGCGATCAGGCAGGTTGGTGCCGGCGGCGACGACCAGCGCATGGACTGGACCCGCCTCGGTGACCGTCTGAGCGAAGCGGTCGACGCCGGGGCGGTCGGATATGTCGAGCTCGTGGCCCACGATGTCGTCGCCGAGCGACGGTCTACGCCGGGCGGCCGCGTGCACGGTCGCGCCGGCGTGGGCGAACGCGCTTGCCGTCGCCGCGCCGATCCCGCTGGAGGCGCCGATGACGACCGCCACCCGGCCGCTCAGCGGGGTGTCGTCGTTCAACCCGCGCGTCCCGCGCCGGCGAGGAACACCTTGACCTGGTCGGGCGGAGCCTCGGCCAGGCGCGCGAAGGCGTCCGGGCCCTCTTCGAGCGGGAGGACGGGCGAGAGCTCTCCGAGCGACGCGCGGCCGGCGGCCAGCCACTCGAGCGACTGCTCGAAGTCAGACATGGTGTAGGCGTAGGAGCCGATGATCGTGATCTGCTCGCGCACCACGGTGTGGAACGAGAGCGTGGTGTCGTCGGCGGCCAGCCCGATGCACACGACCCGGCCGCCCGGGCGTACGAGGTCGATCGCCATCGCGCGGGTGGCCTGCGCCCCGGCCGCGTCGAGGACGAGGTCGAAGCCGAGGTCGTCCACCGCGTCGCGCGCAACATCTCCGCTCGCGTGGACCGAGTGCGCGCCGAGCTGGCCGGCGCGGGCGCGTCGCGCGTCCTGCGGCTCGATCACCGCCACGCACGGGATCTCGCTGAGCAATGCGGCTTGAAGCGTGACCAGCCCGATCGTGCCCGCGCCGATCACCGCGGCCGTGCTCGCCTGATAGCCGTCCAGCCCGAGCCGGACGGCATGCACGCCGTTGGCCAGCGGCTCGGCCAGCGCTCCGACGCGAATATCGAGCTCATCCGGCAGCCTCCGGAGGTTGGCGACAGGCGCGCGAACGAGATCGGCGAAGGCACCGTCGAAGTGCACCCCGATCAGGGTGCGCTCCGGGCAGATGTTCTCCTGGCCCGAGCGACACAGCCGGCAGTGGCCGCAGCCCTCGATCGGGTTGACCGCGGCGCGATGGCCGATCCAATCCTGCGCATCGGCGCCGGCCGCGACGATCTCGCCGGCGAACTCGTGCCCCATGACCAGTGGCGGCGTGCGGTTGCCCATGTGGCCGAGGTAACCCTCGACCTCCGAGCCGCAGATCCCGACCGCGCCTGGCCGCATCACCACCTCGTCCGGACCGGGATCGCCCGGCTGTGGCCGCTCTCCGATCTCCATCCGCTCGGGGCCCTGCCACACGATCGCCTTCATGCCTCGCTCCGCTGACGACCGTAGAGGACGAGGATCACGAGGATCACCACTCCGTAGACGATGTCGCGCGCATAGTCGGGTGCATTCTGCGCCAAGAGCACGCTGACCAGCGCGGTGAGCACGATCGCGCCCGCCACCGTGCCCAGGTAGTGGCCGCGTCCACCGAGGATGTAGGTCCCGCCGATGACCACCGCGGCTATCGATTGGAACAGGTACGGATCGCCCATGCCGATGGTCGCGCCACCGCCGAACCCGGCCAGCGCCACGCCCGCGATCGCCGCGAACAGTCCGCTGAGCGCGTACAGCGCGATCGTCACCAGCTTCACGTTGACCCCGGCCAGATGCGAGACGCGCTCGGAGTTACCCACCGCGTACACCCGTCGCCCGAACGTGGTGAACGACAGCGTGAGCGAGACGATCACGATCACGACCACCCAGATCAGCAGGCTGGTGTCGATGCCTAGCGTCTTGCCCGTCATCGCGGTGATCAGCGCGGGGGGTGGCGGCTTGGTGCAGCCGCCGCAGGTGAGCCCGTGGGTGACGCCCAGCGACAGGCCCTGGATGATGCCGTTCATACCGAGCGTCATCACCACGGCGGGAACGCCCAGCAGGGCGATCCCCAGCCCGTTGACGATGCCGCAGACCACGCCGAAGGCCAGCGCGACGACGATCCCGATGGCAAGGCCGCCGTTGGACCCGTTCGCCACAGCGACCATGACGATCGCCGCGGCGTTCAGGACCCACGGGACGGACAGGTCGATCCCGCCGATCAGGATGACGAACGTCTGCCCGGCGGCCACGATGCCGACGAACGAGGAGACCTGGAGGATCTGCTGGATCCCGCTCGCGCTGGCGAAGCCCGGCGTGAGGATGTCGCCGATCACGAACAGCGCGATCGCGGCGACGAAGCCGTAGACGATCTTGCGGCGATCGGGATTGAGCGCGGTGCGCAGCGCGCCGGGCGCTCTCGGTGACTCTGCCGTCGAGCTCATCGTCGCCTCACCAGCATGCGGCCCAGCAGGGTGCTGGCACCGACCGCGACGACCAGGAACAGCCCCTGATAGAAGGGCTGGAACAGGGGGTCGATGTTCGCGAAGAACAGCACGTCGACCAGCACCGTGAGCACGAACGCGCCGCAGATCGCGCCCACCGCGCTGCCGCGGCCGCCAAACAGGCTTACGCCTCCGATCACCGCCGCCGCGATCGAGGCCAGGGTGAACACGTCGCCGCCGGTGGCGTCGCCGCCGGTGGTCGTCGTGGCCAGCGCGATGCCCGCGCCCGCGGCCAGCATCCCGGCCAGCACGTACACGGTGACCTTGGTCCTCACCACCGGCACGGAGTTGGCCCGCGCCGCCGCCTCGTCGTTGCCCACGGCGAAGATCTGCACGCCGAGGCGGCTGCGCCGGAAGGCCACCCAGGCCAGGCCGAGCGCGACCACCCAGATCAGCGCGCTGGGCGCGTTCGGGTTCAGGAACAGGCTGGTGTAGCCACCCGCCACGTGGCCTCCCGGCGAGGGCAGCACCCACAGGGCGAGGCCCTGGAAGATCGAGAGCGTCCCGAGCGTGACGAGGATCGGCTGAATCCGACCGAACGCCACGAGCAGACCGTTCAGGAGACCGCCGGCCGCCCCGACGCCCAGGATGAGCACCGTCCACAGCGCCTCGGTGGCGAGGCCGCCGTGGAGCTTGAGCGCCGCCAGCGCGTTGGTCAAGTCCATCATCCCGCCCACCGACAGGTCGATCCCGCGCGTCAGGATCACCAGGCTCTGACCGACCGCCGCGAGTGACAGCGGGACCGCGTGGTCGGTGATCGAGGCGGCCTCGAACGAGCCGGGCAGCGAGCTCAGCGAGATCGCGTACAGCACGACGTAGAGGACCAGGATCGCCACCAGCAGCACGACCGCGACCACCAGCGGCGCGTTCTGGGCGAGGACCTGACCGCGGCGAAGCGTGGCCCGGGCGGAGGGACGGCCTGGAGACGTGGGCGGCCGGCGAGTGCCGGCGCGAGCGTCGAGGGCTTCCTCAAGCATGGGTCTCCTCCCGGAACGAGGCGCCGATGATGTCCTCCGGCGAGATGTCGGGGCCGTCGAGCTCCTGGGCCACGGCGCCCTCGCGCAGGACCAGCACGCGATGACAGAGGTGAGCGATCTCCTCGGTGTCCGAGGAGTAGAAGAGGATCGCGCGGCCGTCGGCCGCGAGCTCCGAGATCAGCTCGTAGATGTCCTGCTTGGTGGCTACGTCGACGCCCCGCGTGACGTCGTAGAGCAGGAGGATCTGGGAGTCCGCCAGCAGCCATCGCCCGAGCAGGACCTTCTGCTGGTTGCCGCCGCTCAGGGTGCCGACGGGCTGCCCGGGCCGGCGAGCGTCGATGTCCAGCCGTTCGATCATCTCCTCGGCGATCTTTCGCTCGCGGGCGGGCTTGAGCACGCCGCCCGTGCCGACCCGTTTGAGAATGGCCAGTGTCAGGTTCTCGCGCACGGTCATCGGCAACAGCAGCCCCTCGGCCTTGCGGTCCTGGGGGATGAACGCGATGCCCGCCTTGATCGCGTCGCGGGGGCTGTGGAACCGCACGCGTTCTCCGCGGAGCGTCACCTCGCCGCCGGCCGGGGCGAGACCGAACAGAGCGTGGAACAGCTCGCGCTGGCCCTGGCCCTCGAGCCCGCCGATCCCGAGGATCTCGCCGGCGTGCAGGCTCAGCGACACGCCGTCCAGACCCGGCGCGCTCAGGTCCTCGGCCTCGAGCAGCACCTCGCGCTGCGATTCCTGCTCGGGTTCGGCGTAGGCGGTCGACACCTCGCGACCGGTCATCAGCTTGATCGCCTCCTCCTCGGACAGCTCGTCCTGCGTGCCCACGTCCGTTCCATTGCGGAACACCGTGATGCGGTCGGCCAGGTCGGTCACCTCGCTCCACCGATGGGTGGTGAACACGACGCAGGTGCCGGCGTCACGCAGGCCGCGGACCAGCCCGAACAACCACTCGACCTCGCGCTTGGACAGGGCGGAGGTAGGCTCGTCGAGGATCAGCACGCTGGGCTCGCGCATCACCGCGCGCACGATCTCGATCAGTTGCTGCTGGGCCAGGGGCAGGTTCTCGACGAGCTCGCCCGGATCGACCGAGTCCACGTCGTGCTCGGCCAGGAGGTCCGCGGCCGCGGCCGGCAGCTCGCGGCGGCGGATCAGGTTGAGGCGTCCGCGGGGCTCACGGCCCATGAGCAGGTTCTCGGCCACGGTCATGCGCGGCAGCAGGGTGAGCTCCTGGAAGACGGTGGCCACGCCGCGCCGCAGCGCGTCCTCCGGCGAGCGGAGCCGGACGTCATCGCCGCCGATCAGGACCTTGCCTTCGTCGGGGCGGAGCATGCCGGCGAGAGCCTTGATCATCGTGCTCTTGCCGGCGCCGTTCTCGCCCACCAGGGCGTGGATCTCGCCGGGCTTGGCGCAGAATGTTGCGTCCTCGAGCGCGAGCACGCCGCCGTAGGACTTGTGCAGGCCGGCGCCCTCGATCGCGCTATGTCCGTTGCGCTCGCTCATGCTTTGGGGAGGCGGATGTTCATCGTGCGGCGGTTCGTCTTGCCGGTGAGGACGGCGTCCAGCGGGACGTCGACCAGGTGTTGCGGCGTGTTGTCGGTGAACGGCGTGAAGAAAGAGTCCTGGAGCTGCGGGAATACGGTCACTCCCTCCTTCACCGTGTGCGTCGTGGCGGTCTGGAACGGGACGGTGAGGTTCTTGCGCGGGTACTCGTGGCGCAGGATGCGGCGCGCGAGCTCGAGCGCGAGCAGCACGAGATAGGTCGGCTGCCCGATCGAGTAGGCCGGAAGCTTCTTGCCTGTCTTGGCGCCGCTCATGAACTCCCGGAAGCCGTTCTCGGACTCGCCGGCAGTCGGCGGCAGCGGTCGTCCCGCGGCAAGGAACGCCTTGAGGATGCCGTCGGTGCCGCCCTGCGCCCAGATCCCGTCGATCTTTGGCAGCGAGGGCAACACGGCCGCGGTGTTCGTCTGCGCGACGCTCGAGTCCCACATCCCCGCATACTTGTTGACGACCTTGATCTCGGGGTGCTTGGAGAACACCGACATTCCCCCCGCCGTGCGCTCGGTGTCGACGAACGTGCCCGGGACGCCGGTCACCATGATCACGTTCCCCTTGCCGCCGAGCTGACGCACCAGCCAGGTGGCCAGGTCGCGCCCGAACGCGAACTGATTGGTGTTGACCTGCAGGGCGCGCGGCTCGGTCACGATGTTGTCGAACGAGATGACCAGGATGCCGCGGTCGATCGCCTGACCGACCACGCCGTTCAATCCGGTCGGCGAGGCGGCGTCGATGACGATTGCGTCGACGCGGGCGGCGATCAGGTTCGAGAGCTGCTGAGCCTGATCGGACATGTCATTGCTCGCGTTGTAGACCTCGCCGTAGACCTGGGAGTGGTACGGCTCGGTGCCGAGCGCGGCCCGATACGTGTTCTCCATCTCCAGGCGCCACGTGTTCCCGATCGAGGAGTTGGCCAGCGGGATCTTCAGCTTGTCGGGGACGCGTGCTCCGGCCGCGCCCGCACAGCCCGCCACGCCGAGCGTCATGAGCCCGGCGGCGGCGCGCGAGGCGCTGCCCATGAAGTGCCGGCGCGTCAGCACTGCCACTGGTGGCATGTGCTCTCCTCCATCACTGAATGCGTACCCACGGGGGCGACAGACGAACCACCAATGTCTGCTCTCGGACGACCCAGCGCCATAATGCCCGCGTTCATGACCGACACCGTGAGAGTGGCTATCGCCGTCCCGCTCGAGCCGGACCTGGTCGAGCTGATCCGCGCGGCGGACGTTGGCGTGGAGGTCACCTACCAGCCCGATCTGCTGCCCCCGGTTCGCTATCCGAACGACCATCGCGGCGTGGACGATTTCGAGCGCGAGCCGGAGGGCGAGCGGCGCTGGTGGGAGATGATCGCGGCGGCCGAGGTGCTATACGGAATCCCGGGTGACTCTCCGGAGGGCTTGTCTTGTGCCGTGCGCCGCGGTGAGCGGCTGCGATGGATCCAGGCCACCTCCGCCGGCGCCGGCGAGCAGGTCTCCGCCGCCGGGCTGAGTGACGCCGAGCTGCGCCGGGTCGCCGTGACCAGCACTGCCGGTGTGCACGCGGGGCCACTGGCCGAGTTCGCGCTGCTCGGCCTGCTCGCCTTCGGGCGGGGACTTCCACGGCTGTTGGCCGACCAGCGCGCGCGGCGATGGGGTCACTATCCGGTCGCCGAGCTGTCCGGATGCACACTGCTGATCGTCGGCCTGGGGCAGATCGGCGCGGAGGTGGCGCGACTGGCGGCCGGGTTCGGCATGCGCGTGATCGGGCTGAACCGCAGTGGGACGGGTTCGTGGCCGGACGTCGATGAAGTGGGGCGGATCGATGCGCTGGAACGGTGGCTGCCCGAGGCGGACGCGATCGTGATCTCGGTCCCGCTCACCGACGAGACCCGGGGTCTATTCGACGCGGCCGCGATCGGCCGGATCAAGCCGGGGGCGATCTTCGTCAACGTCGGCCGAGGTGGCGTGGTCGACGAGGCGGCGCTGATCGAGGCGCTGCGCTCCGAGCGGCTCGCCGGGGCGGCCCTGGACGTGTTCGCGACCGAGCCGCTGCCCGCTGAGAATCCGCTGTGGGAGCTGCCGAACGTCTTGTTGAGTCCCCACACCGCGGGGCTCTCGTTCCGCGAAGACGAACGCATCGTGGCGCTGTTCGTGGAGAACCTCGGCCGGTATCTGCGGGGAGAGGCGCTGCGCAACCGGGTCGATCCCGAGCTGCTGTACTGACCGCGTGACCGAGGTGACGCTCAGCTCCGACGAGCTGCACGGGATCTGCCTGGACCTGCTGCGCGCGGTGGGGACTCCGGACGACCTCGCAGCGATCGTGGCCGGCGGGCTGCACGGCGCGAACCTGGCCGGGCACGACTCGCACGGGCTGGTCCGGCTGCCCAGGTATCTGCGCGATGCCCGCGACGGCAAGATTCACCCTGAGGTGCGGGCGGAGGTGGCCCGCCGGCGGGGCGCCACGGCCTGCGTCTCAGCCCGGCGGGGCTGGGGCCAGCCCGCCGCGCGGCTGGCCGCGCAGACCGCGGCCGAGATCGCCGCCGAGCTCGGCGTCGGCGCGGTGGTCCTGCAGGACTCCCCGCACGTGGGGCGGATGGCCGACTACGTCGAGCTGATCGCGGCTCGCGGGCAGCTCGGGATGACCGTGACCAACGCACGGCCGAACGTCGCGCCCTTCGGCGGCCGAAGCCGCGCGCTGGGCACCGATCCGATCGCCTTTGCCATCCCGCGCGCCGAGGGGCATCCGCCGATCGTGGTCGACTTCGCGACCTCGGTCCGCGCGGAGGGCAAGGTGCGGGTGGCTCGAGCCGCCGGCCGCCGCGTTCCGCCGGGCACGCTGATCGATCGCGATGGGCGGCCGAGCGACGATCCCGAGGACTACTACGCCGGCGGGGCGCTCCTCCCGGCCGAGGGCCACAAGGGATACGGGCTCGCGGTGGCGATCGAGGCGCTCGGCGGGATCCTCTCGGGCATGGCGCCGGCCATGCTCCCCGACTACGGCGATGGCAACGGCATGTTCGTGATGGCGCTGGAACTCGAGTCGTTTCTCCCGGTCGAGCAGTACATGCGCCACGTCGAGGAGATGGCCCGCGCGCTCGAGACCGCTCCCACCGCACCGGGCGTCGAGCAGGTGCTGCTTCCCGGCCAGCCCGAGCTTCTGAGCGCCGAGCGCCGCCGGCGCGAAGGGATCCCGATCGCCGAGGCGACCATGGCGGAGCTGCACGAGCTCGCCGACGAGCTCGGCGTCACGCTCGCCGTGTGAACCGGTGACTCAGACCATCGCCACCGGGCGGACCATCGAGCCGGTGGCGCCGCGGATGGCCAGTGGCAAGCAGATGAAGCAGAACTCGTACACCCGGTCGCGGGCCAGCTCCTCGCAGTCGACCATCTCGATGATGAAGATTCCCCGCTCGTTGAGGAGGGCGAGATGAACCGGGTGCGGGTTCTCGGGGATGATCGAGGGGAGGACCTCGAGCGCCTCGGTGTCGGCGCCCACGGCGACCACGCCCAGGGAGGCCAGCCACAGGGCCGCGTCGCGGTCGATGCCGGCCTGCTCGTGCGCGGCGATGAAGTCCGCATCGGGCCAGCCCGAGAGATAGCCGGTGCGAATCAGCGCCACGTCGCCGGGGCGTAGCTCCACACCCTGGCGGGTCACGACGTCGCGCAGCTCATCCGCGCCGATCGCCTCGTGCGCGTCGAGCGCATCGACGCCGCGCGCGCCGGCGACGTCGATCAGCACGCCGCGCGCGATCAGCGGCGGGAGCTCGGTGGCGTCTCCGCGCAGCGGCCCGAAGTCTCCGGTGTGCTCCTCGGCATTGCTGCCTCCGAACCATTCGTGCCGATCGCCGCAGGTGATGTGGGCGAGCGCGTCGATGTGCGTGCCCGAGTGAACCGTCCCGAGCACCATCTCGCTCTGCCAGTAGAAGCCGGGTTCGTTCTCGCCGAGCCACTCCTGGTCGCCCTGATTGGCGATTCCCCGTGGCGTGCGGTAGCTCAGAACCTGAAACGGCGGATGGCCCGGGAAGATCGGCATGCCCGGAAACCGCCCGCAATCGAGGCTGTAGACGCGGCCCTGCTTCACCAGCGCCAGTGCGCCGAGGAGGTCGCTGCCGGTCGCACTCAGGGCCGGGACGGCGGTCGCATCGCCTGCGAGTCTGCTCCCCTCCACAGAGGCCGCGTACCCGCAGCCCGGGCGAGAAAAACGCACGGAAGTGTGCCGGGGGCGGCGGTTGTGGGTAGGGAAAGAGAGAGTGGAGGACTGCCGGATCACCGCTGTCGATGTCCGCGACGTGCGCTTTCCGACCTCGCGCACGCTCGCCGGTTCGGATGCCATGAACCAGGCGCCGGACTACTCGGCCGCGTACGTGATCCTGGAGACGGACGGCGATCTGCGCGGCCACGGCATGACGTTCACCATCGGGCGCGGCACCGAGGTGGTGGTGACCGCGATTCACGCGCTGGAGCATCTGGTCAAGGACCGTCAGCTATCGGACATCGCCGCCGATCCGCGCGGCTTCTGGCGCGAGCTCACCGGCGACTCGCATCTGCGCTGGATCGGCCCTGAGAAGGGCGTGATCCACCTGGCCACCGCTGCGCTGGTCAACGCTTCCTGGGATCTGTGGGCCAGGGCGGAGCGCAAGCCGCTGTGGAAGCTGCTGGTCGACATGCCGGCGGAGCAGCTCGTCGGCTGCGTGGACTTCCGCTACATGACCGACGTGATCACTCCCGAGCAGGCGGTCGAGCTGCTCGAGGCACGGTCGCAGGGCAGGGCCGAGCGCGAGGCCGAGATGCGCCGCGACGGGTTCCCCGCCTACACCACGTCGGTCGGCTGGCTCGGCTTCACCGACGAGGAGGTCCGCCGCCGCTGCCGCGCCGCGGTCGAGCAGGGCTGGACGCACCTGAAGATGAAGGTCGGCGGCAATCCAGAAGACGACGCCCGCCGCGCCACGCTGATCCGCGAGGAGATCGGCTCGGAGCGCTTCCTGATGATGGACGCCAACCAGGTGTGGGACGTGGAGGAGGCGATCACCGCGACGAACCGCCTGGCCGAGTTCGACCCGTGGTGGATGGAGGAGCCGACGAGCCCCGACGACATCCTCGGGCACGCCCGGATCGCGCGGGAGGTGGCGCCGGTGCGGGTCGCCACCGGCGAGCACTGCCACAACCGAACCATGTTCAAGCAGCTGATGCAGGCCGGCGGGCTCGGCGTCTGCCAGCTCGACGCGTGTCGGCTGGGCGGCGTCAACGAGGTGCTGGCGGTCCTGCTGCTGGCCGCCCAGTTCGACATCCCGGTCTGTCCGCACGCCGGCGGCGTGGGGCTGTCGGAGTACGTTCAGCACCTCTCGCTGGTCGACTACATCTCGATTGGCGGCGACCTTCAAGATCGCGTGATCGAATACGTCGACGAGTTGCACGAGCACTTCGTGGCCCCGGCCGAGATCCGCGACGGCCGCTACGTGGCGCCGGACACTCCGGGCTACAGCATCGAGATGCATCCGGAGTCACTCGAGGAGTACGCCTTCCCGGGCGGGGCGGCGTGGAGGAACGGAGACTCATGACTGAGTCATTCATTGGAACTCGCCTGGTGCGCCTGCGAGACGGCGACGGCCGCGCTCACGTGGCGTACGTGCAGGACGGTGAGCTGAGCGTTCTCGACACCGACGACATGCTGGGAGTCCTCGAGCGCGGCGAGCTCCCCGAGCCGGCCGGGCAGACGGTGCCGATCGCCGACTCCGAGACCCTCGAGCCCACCGACCCATGGCAGCTGCTCGTCCCGATCGACGCGCCGGAGACATGGGCCGCCGGCGTCACCTACGAGCGCAGCCGCTCAGCCCGCATGCACGAGAGCAAGGTGCTCGACGTGTACGAGCTCGTTTACGACGCGGAGCGGCCCGAGCTGTTCCTGAAGGACGCCGCGGGGCGCCGCACGGTCGGACCGGGCGGCGCGATCGCCGCGCGCAGCGACGCGTCGTGGACGGTTCCCGAGCCGGAGCTCGCGGTGGTCGTGGGCGCTCGCGGGGCGCTCGGACTGACGATCGGAAACGACGTATCCTCCCGCGACATCGAGGGCGCCAACCCGCTCTATCTGCCGCAGGCCAAGATCTACGACCGCGCCTGTGCGCTCGGTCCGGCGGTGCTCGTGCCGGACTCGTTCGATCAGCACTTCCAGATCGAGTGCCGGATCCTCGACGGCGACGGACAGGTCCTGTTCGCCGAGGAGACCTCGACCGAGAGCATGTGCCGCTCGATCGACGAGCTGATCGCCTACCTTCGCCGCGACAATCCCGTGCCCGCGGGCAGCGTCCTGCTGACCGGCACCGGTCTGGTTCCGCCGGACGACGTGACGCTCACGCCGGGACACACCGTGGAGATACGAATTCCCGAGATCGGCCTGCTGCGCAACCCGGTTGCCGGGGCCGCTGAGTCACAGGAGGGCTAGAAAAACGCCATGTCTGACACGATCACCGCACCCGGCGCCGCCAATTTCGTGGGGGGTCAGTGGACCCCCGCGCGTGGCGGGCGAACCTACGAGCGTCACAACCCCTGGCGACCGTCCGAGGTCGTGGGCGAGTTCCCCAGCTCGAGCGCCGAGGACGTCGATGCCGCGGTGTCGGCGGCCGCCGACGCGTTCCCGGAGTGGTCGGGAATGCCGGCGGCCAAGCGCGGCGCGATCCTGACGAAGGCCGCCGCCGTGATCGAATCGCGCGTGGAGGACATCGCGCAGGACATGACCCGCGAGATGGGCAAGCCGCTGCGCGAATCCCGCCTGGAGGCCGCGCGTGCCGCCCAGATCCTCCGTTTCTTCGCGGGCGAGGCGTACCGCCCGGTCGGCCAGATGTACGAGCAGTCGCTCACCGGCGGCGCCGTCTACACGCGGCGCCGGCCGCTCGGCGTAGTCGGGCTGATCACCCCGTGGAACTTCCCGGCCGCGATTCCCGCGTGGAAGACGGCGCCGGCGCTGGCCTACGGCAACACCGTGGTGCTCAAGCTCGCCCAGGACTCGCCGCTCACCGGGCTGCACCTGGCCCGGGCGCTGGACGAGGCCGAGCTTCCGGAAGGCGTGCTCAACGTGATCATCGGCCGGGGCAGCGAGGTGGGCGAGCCGTTGGTGAGCGACCCCCGCGTGCCCGCGATCTCGTTCACCGGCTCGGTGCCGGTCGGCCACGGCGTGCGCGACACCGCGGTCTCGCTCGACAAGCGCGTGCAACTCGAGCTGGGCGGCCACAACCCGCTGATCGTGGCCGCGGACGCCAAGCTCGACGCGGCGGTCACGGCGGCCTACGTCGGCGCGTTCTGGTCGGCCGGCCAGAAGTGCACGGCGACCCGCCGGATCTACGTTCAGGATGGGATCTACGACGAGTTCCGCGAGCGATTCTCGAAGCGGATCGACGAGGGCAAGGTCGGCGACCCCTCCGATCCCGACACCGAGGTCGGGCCGATCGTCAACGAGGCGCAGTTCGACAGCGTCATGGAGGGAATCGCGCGCGGCCGCGACGAGGGCGGGACGGTCCTGGCCGGCGGCGAGCGAGCCGATCCCGATGCCTACCTGATCGCGCCCACCGTGTTCGAGGACGTCGCCGACGACGCGTTCCTGTCCTGCGAGGAGGTGTTCGGGCCGGTCACCACGCTGTACCGCTACGGCAGCCTGGATGAGGCGATCGCCCGGGCCAACGCGACACGGTTCGGGCTCTCGGCGGCGGTGTTCACCACCGGCCTGGACACGGCCACACAGTGTGTGGACGAGCTGCAGGCCGGGATCCTCCACGTCAACTCGCAGACCGCCGGCGCGGAGGTGCACGTCCCGTTCGGTGGCACCAAGGCGTCCGGCTACGGCCCGCACGAGCAGGGACGCGCGGCGATCGAGTTCTACACCGAGGAGATCACCGTCTATCAGGATGCCTGACCAGGCCGAACTGATCCCGCGCCGGCTGACCGGGCGCCGGACGATCGTCACGGGCGCCGGAGCGGGGATCGGCCGCGCGATCGCCCTGCGCATGTCGGCGGAGGGCGCCCGCGTGATGGTGGCCGACCTCGATTTCGGGGCCGCCGAAACAGTGGCCGAGGAAATCGGATCCGCGGCCATTGCCCACCAGGTCGACGTCTCAGACGAAGACAGCGCGGCCGCGATGATCGGGCGCGCCGCCGAGGAGTGGGGCGGACTCGACGTGCTGGTCAACAACGCGGGCATCGGGGTCGCGGCGACGACGCCCGACACCGACACCAGTGACTGGCGTCGCGTGCTCGACGTGTGCCTGACCGGCACGTTCCTCGCCATGAAGCACGCCATCCCCGTGCTCCGCGAGAGCGGCGGCGGGGCGATCATCAACATGTCATCGGTCGCCGCGCTGGTTGGAGTGGCGGATCGCGCGGCGTACTGCGCCGCCAAGGGCGGGATCCTCGCGCTCACCCGGGCGGCGGCGATCGATCACGTCGAGGAGGGTATCCGGGTGAACTGCATCGCTCCCGGGACGGTCGACACCCCGTGGGTGGCGCGCATCACCAGCGGGTACGACGATCCCGAGGCGGCGCGCGAGGCGATGGAGGAGCGCCAGCCCCACGGCCGGCTGGTCACTCCCGAGGAGATCGCCGCGATGGCCGCCTACCTCGCCTCCGACGAGGCGGCTTCGGTGATCGGTGCGGCGATGGTCGTCGACGGAGGTATGACCGCGCGCTGACACCCATCGTGTCACTCACATTTTGACGTTTTGACCTGTGCACAGGTGGGAACGTTCACACGTGAGGTATGGAGAGCACCACAGGTAATAGTGCTGTGGTTGAGATCCGCGGCGTGAGCAAGCGCTTCCCCGGTGTACAGGCACTCGAGGACGTGAGCCTCGACATCCGGCCGGGTGAGATTCACGCCGTCGCGGGCGAGAACGGAGCGGGCAAGTCGACGCTGATGAAGCTGCTCTCGCAGCTCGAGCGGCCCAGCGACGGGACGATCGAGATCGACGGCAAGCCGGTGCGTTTTCGCAATCCGCGACACGCCCAGCGGCTCGGAATCGCGATGGTTCACCAGGAGTTCGCTCTGGCTCCTCACCTCACGGTGGCGGACAACCTCGCGCTCGGCCGGGAGAAGACCCGCGCGGGGTTGATCGTGCGCGGCTCAGAGAAGCAGCGCGCGAAGGAGCTGCTCGAACGTGTCCGGCTGGACATCGACCCGGGACGTCGAGTCGAGACGCTCTCGGTGGCCGACCAGCAGCGAGTCGAGATCGCCAAGGCACTCGCCGTCGACGCCAAGGTCGTGATCATGGATGAGCCGACGGCCACGTTGACCGAGAACGAGATCGACGAACTGTTCGAGCTGATCGAGGAGCTGAAATCAGGCGGCATCGCGATCTTCTACATCTCGCACCGGCTCGAGGAGGTGGTGCGGATCGCCGATCGGGTGACCGTCATGCGCGACGGCAAGGTGGTCGAGACGCTCGAGAAGGGTGACTTCGACGAGTCGCGTCTGGTCAGCCTGATGGTCGGCCGTGAGATCGAGAACCTGTATCCGAAGGCCGAGAGCGAGGTCCGCGACGTCGTCCTGCGGGTCGAGGGCATCACCCGTCCCGGCATCCTGCACGACTGCTCGTTCGAGGTGCGAGCCGGCGAGATCGTCGGCTTCGCCGGCCTGATCGGCGCGGGACGCACCGAGCTGGCCCGCGCGGTGTTCGCCGCCGACCCGATCAGCGAGGGCCGGATCGAGCTCGACGGCGAGGAGCTGAAGCTGGGCTCTCCGAACGAGGCGATCGCCGCCGGGATCGGTTACCTGACCGAAGATCGCAAGGGCGAAGGACTCGCCATGCAGCTCCCGGTGGCGCACAACATCACGCTCGCGCAGATCCCGGGTCGTGGCGTCTGGATCGACCGGGCGGGCGAGCGCAAAGCGGCGCAGCGGCGCGTCGAGGAACTCGACATCCGCACGCCGTCGCTCCGCACGCCGGTCGAGGCGCTGTCGGGCGGTACCCAGCAGAAAGTGGTGGTGGCCCGGTGGCTCGAGACCGACGCGCGCGTGCTGTTCTTCGACGAGCCCACGCGCGGCATCGACGTGGGTGCCAAGGCGGAGCTTTTCAAGCTGATGGGTGAGCTCGCGGCGGACGGGAGGGCGATCGTGCTCATCAGCTCCTACCTGCCCGAGCTGATCAACATGTGTGACCGGATCGTCGTCTTGCGCGACGGACGGACGGTGGGGGAGTGCAAGCGCGACGAGTTCGACGAGGAGCGGATCATGGCGCTCGCGTCGGGCGTGGAGAGGGAGGCTGCATAGATGAGTACACACGCTGGAGCATCACGCGCGCCGATTTCGTTTGGACTGCCCGACCGGGTGCGCGACAGGATGCAGGACGTCGCCTCGCAACTGGCCGCGGCGGGCGGTCTGATCGTCGTCGCGGTCCTGCTGACGATCGCCTCCCCGTACTTCCTGACCGCCAACAACCTGTTCAACATCGGCGTCCAGGTCTCGATCGTGGCGATCATCGCCGTCGGTGAGACGCTGGTGATTCTGACCGGCGGAATCGATCTGTCCGTCGGCGCGGTGGCCGGCCTCGGCGGCATCCTCGGGACGATGGCGATCGCGAAGGCGGGTCTGCCGATCCCCCTCGGAATCCTGATCGCCGTCCTCGTCGGCGCCTTCATAGGGTTCGTGAACGGGGTGCTCGTCACCCAGATGAAGCTGCCGCCGTTCATCGCCACGCTCGGCACCCTGAGCGTGTGCAGCGGGCTGCCGTTCATCGTCGGAGGCGAGAACGCGGTGTATGGCCTGCCATCCAGCTTCAGGCTGTTCGGCGAGGGCCAGATCGGCCCGATCCCGATGCCGATCATCTACCTGATCGTGATCGCTGGAATTGGCGGCCTGATCCTCAAGCGGACCAAGCTCGGACGCTACGCGTACGCGATCGGGTCAAACCAGGAAGCCGCGCGGCTGTCCGGCATCCCGCTCAACCGCTACCTGATCGTCATCTACATGATTCCTGGCGCGCTCGCGGGCTTCGGCGGCATGATCGCCGCGTCGCTGGTCCACTCCGGGCAGCCGAACTACGGTGTCGGACTCGAGCTCAACGTGATCGCCGCTTGCGTGATCGGCGGCGCCAGCCTGTTCGGCGGCGTCGGAACGATCGGCGGAACGATGATCGGTGCGTTCCTGATCGCGGTGGTCACCAACGGCGCGGTGCTGCTCAACATCACGCAGTACTACCAGCAGGTGATCATCGGCGTGATCATCTGGCTCGCGGTGTGGTGGGACCAGGTCCGTCGCCGGCGCCTGTCCGCGAGCTCCGAGCAGATGGAACGACGGAAGGCCGACGGGGAGGGGCAAGCACGGGGAGCGAGCGCAGAGCCTGGGAGCGCGCATGCGACGTAACAGGCTGCTCACCGCGGCGATCGCCGCATTTACACTTGCCGTGTCCGGCTGTGCGGTGGTCAAGGACCACAAGGCGAAGATCGCCCTGCAGAAGACGCCGCCGATTCACCTCGCGGTGATCCCCAAGTCGGTCGGGCTGGATTACTGGACCAAGGTGCACGAGGGCGCGATGTGCGCGGTCAAGCAGTTGCCCGGCGTGCAGGTGACCTGGAACGGCGTGACTGACGAGACCGACGTGGTCGGGCAGCTCAACCTGCTCAACAACTACATCGGCGAGGGAGTCAACGGCCTGGTGTACGCCGCCACCGACGCGACCGCGATGAACGAGGTATCCAACGACGCGACCAAGGCGGGAATCAAGGTCGTCTCGATCGACTCGGGAACCACCCCCCAGCCGTCCGACGTCCCGCTGATCGCGACGAACAACATCAGCGGCGCCAAGCTCGCCGCCAAGCAGTTGGCCAAGGCAATCGGGCCGGCCGGCGGCAAGGTCGCGATCATCGCCTTCCACGCCGGCAGCCAGACGAACGATCAGCGCGTGCAGGGGTTCGAGGAGGAACTCAAGAAATATCCGAAGCTTCACCTCATCGGCACCCAGTACAGCCAGAACGACTACAACACCGCGCTGACCGTCACCGCCAACATCCTGACCGCAAACCCCGATCTCAAGGGGCTGTTCGCGGCCAACGAGGCCAGTGACGTCGGAGCCGTCGAGGCGGTGCGCATCGCACACCGCGTGGGCAAGGTGAAGATCGTCGGCTGGGACACCTCGCCGGACGAAGTGGACGGGGTCAGGCAGGGCGTCGTCTACGGTCTGATCTCCCAGGACCCGTTCCGGATGGGCTACGACGGCGTGCGCGCCGCGGTGAAGCTGCTGCGTCACCAGGGCAAGCCCCAGAACGAGAACACCGGCGCCGTGTTCGTCACCCAGCACGACCTGAACAATCCGCTCGTGCGTCAGTTCGTGACGCCGCGGTGCGGCTCGCCACGTCAGGTCGACGTTGGCTGACCCGCCGCGGGTGGACGCCCACCAGCATTTCTGGAGCCTGAACGAGGTCGAGTACCCATGGCTGGAGGCGTCGGAGTACGGCCCGATCCATCGGGATTTCGAACCGCCTGATCTCGAGCCGCTGCTGCACGCCACCGGGATCACCCACACGATCACCGTCCAGGCCGCCAACTCGTTCGCCGACACCGATGCAACGCTCGCTCGCGCCGAGCGGCATCCGTGGATCGCCGGGGTCACCGGCTGGGTCCCGCTGCTCGATCCGGCCGAGGCGGAGCGCGCGCTCGAGCGCTACTGCTGGCACCCGCGTTTCTGCGGCGTTCGCCATCTCGTCCACGACGAGCCCGACCCCGATTGGCTGTTGCGCGCTCCGGTTCGGGAGAGCCTCGCGCTGCTCGCCGATTTTGAGCTCGTGTTCGAGATACCGGCCGTGTTCCCGCGCCATCTGGTCCACGTGCCGGCTCTGGCCGAAGAGCTGCCGGGGCTGGCGATCGTGATCGACCACCTGGGCAAGCCGCCGATCGATCGCGGGGAGCTCGAGCCGTGGGCCTCCCAACTGGCGGTCGCGGCGTCGTATCCGAACGTGTACGCCAAGGTGTCCGGGCTGAACACGGCGGCGGATCCCTCGGGGTGGTCAGCCGAGGACCTCCGCCCGTTCGTGGAGGTGGCCCTGCGCGAGTTCGGACCGGAGCGGCTGATGTTCGGATCCGACTGGCCGGTGTGTCTGATGGCGGATGACTACGAACGCGTGTGGACGGAGACCCTGAAGGTCATCCCCGACGGGGCTGCGGATGCCGTGCTGGGCGGGACGGCGGCGACCGTATACGGGCTGGCGCTGTGAGCGCGGTGATCGTGTACGGGCTGGGGCTGTGAGCGCGGCGATCGTCACCGGCGCGGCCAACGGGATCGGCGCCGCCTGCGCCACCGCGTTCGCGCAAGCCGGCTGGGATCTCGTGCTCGTGGATCGCGACGAGGACGCGCTGGCTCGGGTGGCCGGGGAGGCGGTCGGCGGAGCCCGAGTCGAGACGCTCGCGGGTGACGTCGCCGCGCGTGAGGTGAACGATGCGGCGGTGGCGTTGGGGGAGGATCGTTTCGGCGGCCTCGACGCGGTGATCGCCAACGCCGGCGTAAACCTCGCCCGCTCGCTCGACGACACGACCGACGAGGACATCGACCGCCTGCTGGCGGTGAACCTGCGGGCCGTGGTCTACCTGGCCCAGGCGGCCCATCGCGCGCTCGCGCGGAGCACGGGCAGCCTGGTCGTCATGGCCTCGAAGACCGGACTCGTGGCCCAACGCGACTCGCCGATCTACTGCGCCACCAAGGGCGCGGCGATCCAGCTCGCGCGTGCGCTGGCACTCGACTGGGCCCCCGAGGGAATCCGCGTCAACGCGGTCTGTCCCGGGATCGTCGACACGCCGATGCTCGAGCGCTTCTTCGAGGAACTGCCCGACTCCGAGCGCGCGCGGGAGGAGTTCGCCACCGCCCAACCGCTCGGGCGGCTCGCGCGGCCCGAGGAGTGCGCGGCGGCGGCGCTGTTCCTGGCTTCGGAGGCCGCTTCGTTCATCACCGGGGTGGCGCTGCCCGTCGACGGCGGGTTCACGGCTCAGTGAGGGGTATACGGGCGGGTATGACCAACAACGACTACGCCATCGTGAACCCCGACGAGGCCGAGGACGCGTACGCAGACTCCGACGTGCCGGGCGAGTTCCGCAGCCTGACGGATTCGCTGGGGTGCAGCCAGGTGGCCGTGACCCTGATCCGGGTGCCCGCGCACTCCGACTTCGAGCAGGGCACGGGCCACTTCCACGACGAGATCGAGGAGCTCTACCTGATCACCCGCGGCACGTTGACCATGCGCTTCGGCGAGGAGATCCGAACCGTGATCGCCCCGGCCGTCGTCCGCGTCGCGCCGAAGACCCCGCGCTCGCACCGCAACGAGGGCGACGAGCCCGTCGAGATGTGGGCGATCTCGCGCCAGCTGGGCCGGAGCGATTCGACCAAGCTCGACGATTTCTGGGAAGCCTCCCCGCAGGCCACTCAGCACGCGGGCTGAACACGCGTGGCCCGACGCGCGTGGGCCGAAAGTCTGCGGGTGGGCTCCCCGGTCGAGCACCGTAAACGGCGCACTCGACGGGTAATCCGGATCGAATGTGGAGTTGTCCGCGCTATGGCCCGGTGAATCTGAATTCACGCGGCGGCGGGCGCCGAGTGAGGGGTTAGCGGCCTACGGGCGCTGTGGGCGCCGCAGCCGGAAACCGACGCGCGCCGCGCGGGCGATCGTGGCTCAGACCAGGGTGGCCAGCGCCACCGGTACCACGCGCTGGGCGCCGGCGCGGCGGAGCTGCCCGCCGACCATGGCGAGCGTCCAGCCCGACATGCGCCGGTCGTCGAGGAGAGCGCCGACGCCCGGCGGTGGCGGCGCGACCACGCGGAACGCGCCACGCACGTTGGCGGCCTGCTGCGCCGCGTTGGCCATCTCACGCTGGGGCGGCCGCTCGGACACGCGCTCGACGAGGCCGACGAAGGGGACGCCGAGGCGGCTGCCCAGTCGGTCGAGGACCTTGCCGAGACGCACCGACGGCACGATCGTGACCCAGTCGACCCCGGCGGCGCGCAGCAGATCGCTCACCGCCTCCACCACATCGTCCTCGAACTCGCCGGCGCCCAGACCGCGCTCGATCGCAGGCCACCAGCCGCCGTCGCCGAAGCGCGCGAGCGCCCAGCCGGGCTCGACGCGCACGTCCTCAGGGATCTTCCTCATGACGCCGGCGGAGTCGGGCGCCATCTTCTTGACCTCGAGCTCGATCGGCTTGGAGCGCAGGTGGCGCCCTGCGGCTTCGACCAGCGCAGGATCGAGCGCCCGGTCGAACCGAGGTCCCGCGCATACCGCGCAGCGCCCGCAGTCGGCGGGCGCCGGATCGTCGAGCTCCTCCTGGAGCGCGCGCATCAGGCAGCGCCCGTCCGAGCCGAACATGGCCATGGCGCGCTGCTCGTCGCGGCGCAGGGCGGTCACCTGCGCGTACCGGTCGGCGTCGTAGCTCCAGTCAGCGTCCGGCAACGCCCGCCATCGGGTGCCGGCGCGGGTGACCGCTCCCTCCACGTCGAGGATCTTCAGCATCGCCTCGAGCCGGGCCATGCCCAGGTTGACGACGGCCATCAGCTCCCGAGTAGTGCGGCCCGAATCGCCGGCCATGACGAGGTCGTCGAGCACCGCCTTGACGTGCTCGCGGGCCGGGAACGCCTGCTCGATGAAGAAGTCCTGGATGCGACGGTCCTCGCCGCCGCGGAGCAGCACGATGTCGGCGTGCTCCACGCCGCGGCCGGCCCGGCCGATCTGCTGGTAGTAGGAGATCACCGAGCCGGGCGCCTGGTAGTGCACGACGAAGCTCAGATCGGGCTTGTCGTAGCCCATCCCGAGCGCGCTGGTGGCCACCACCGCCTTGATCTGATTGCCGAGCAGCCGGTCCTCGATGCCGATCCGCGCCTCGGTCTCGTGCTCGCCGCTGTATGCGACCGCGGCGATCCCGCGCCCGGAGAGAAACGAGGCGACCTGCTCGGCATCGCGCCTGGTCAGGGTGTAGACGATCCCCGATCCCGGCAGCTCGGACAGGTTCGACGCCAGCCACGCCAGGCGCTGAGCCGGCTGGGGCAAATCGAGCACCTCGAGGCGAAGGCTGCGACGCGCCAGCGGTCCGCGGTAGGTCCGCAACGGCGCGCCACCACTCGGCGTCAGTTGCGAGACCACGTCGGCCACGACGCGATCGTTGGCCGTCGCCGTGGTGCCGAGCACGGCCACGCCGTCGGGCAGCCGGTCGAGCATGTCCCTCACCCGCCGGTAGTCCGGCCGGAAGTCGTGACCCCAGTCTGAGATGCAGTGCGCCTCGTCGATCACCAGCAATCCGACCGAGGCGGCGAACAGGGGCAGCATGTCGTCGCGGAACCGGGGATTGTTGAGGCGCTCCGGGCTGATCAGCAGCAGGTCGACGGTGTCCGCATCGAGCCGGTCTCGCACCAGATCCCAGTCCTCGCGGTTGGTGCTGTTGATCGTGTGCGCCCGGAGGCCGAGGCGCTCGGCGGCCGCGATCTGATTGCGCATCAAGGCCAGCAGCGGGCTGACGATCAAGGTCGGTCCGGCGCCGGCCTCGCGCAGGAGCGCGGTGGCGATGAAGTACACCGCCGACTTGCCCCAGCCGGTCCGCTGGACGCAGAGCACCCGGGCGCGATCGACGACCACATCGTGGATCGCCTCGAGCTGATCGGACCGGAACTCCGCCCCGGGGTCACCGGTCAAATCCCGCAGGCGATCCAGGGCGAGCGCGAGGAAAGTGTCAGAAGCAGTCGTCGGCACCGACTCCTAGAGTCGCAGATGGTCCGGAGATCACCCCCCCGCTACGTTCCCACCATGCTTCACGTCCACAGAGCCGAGCGCGCCGACCGCCTGGCCGACGGGCTGGCCGACACCCTGGCCGCGCCGCTCGAGGACCCCTTCACGCCGGACGTGGTCGCCGTGCCGACTCGCGGGATCGAGCGCTGGCTGACCCAGCGGCTGTCGACCCGGCTGGGCACGACCCCTGAGGGCGCCGACGGCATCTGCGCCAACGTCGAGTTCCCGTTCCCCGGCCGGCTGATCCTGGCCGCGCTCGCCCAGGCCACAGGGCTCGATCCCGAGCACGACCCGTGGCTGTCCGAGCGCTCCGTCTGGCCGTTGCTGGAGGTCGTCGACGACTCTCTGTCCGACCCATGGCTGTCCGCGCTGGCCAGGCATCTGGAGGGCGCGCGCGGCAACACCGGCCAGGCGCCACGGCGCTTTGGGGTGATCCGGCACATCGCGGATCTGTACGACCGCTACGGCGTGCACCGCCCCGACATGGTCCGGGGATGGGCCGGCGGGGACGACGGCACCGCCACGGGCTGGCAGCCCGAGCTGTGGCGGCGCCTGCGTGAGCGGATCGACGCGCCCAGCCCGGCCGAGCGCCTCGAGCGGGCATGCGCGCGGATCCGCCGCGAGCCCGGTGTGCTCGAGCTTCCAAAGCGACTCTCGCTATTCGGCCTCACGCGGATGCCGCGCTCGTACCTCGAGGTCCTCGGCGCCATCGCCGCCGACCGCGAGGTCCACCTGTTCGTGCTCCACCCCTCCCCCGCGCTGTGGAGCCAGATCGCGGCGGAGCTGGCCAGCGGGCCCCAGGTCGTCGCCCGGCGCCGCGACCGCACGGCCGGGCTGGCGGTCAACCGGCTGCTCGCCTCCTGGGGGCGCGACGTGCGGGAGCTCCAACTCGTCCTGGCCGGCGCCGGCGAGAGCGTCGATCACCACCACGAGCTGCGCACCGATGAGCCGAAGACGCTGCTCGTGGCCATTCAGAGGGACATCCGCGCGGATCGCCAACCTCCCGGTCCACCCCTGCCCGCCCAGCCCGACGGCCGCCTGCGGCTCGACCCGGACGATCGGAGCATCCAGGTTCATGCCTGCCACGGTCGCTCGCGGCAGGTCGAGGTGCTGCGCGATGCCGTGCTCCATCTGCTCGCCGAGGACGCCACGCTCGAGCCGCGCGACGTGATCGTGATGTGCCCCGACATCGAGACGTTCGCGCCGCTCATCCAGGCGACGTTCGGCACGGGGGCGGCGGCGCCCGACGACGAGGCCGACCTCGACGATCCTCCGGAGCGCCTACCCGACCTCCGCGTCAGGCTCGCCGACCGGGCCTTACGGCAGACCAACCCGGTGCTCGGGGTGGTCAGTGAGGTGCTCGCGCTGGCCGACCAGCGGGCGACCGCGTCGCAGCTGCTCGACCTGGCCGCGCGCGAGCCGGTGCGCCGGCGCTTCGCCTTCGACGACGACGACCTCTCCCGGATCCAGGACTGGGTGGCGGCGAGCGGGATCCGGTGGGGCTTCGATGCCCCGCACCGCGAGCCGTTCGAGCTGGGGACGGTGAGCGCCAACACCTGGCGCCGGGGCCTCGACCGCATGCTCCTCGGCGTGGCCATGACCGAGGAGGAGCGCCCGCTCGTCGGCGGCGTGCTCGCCCTCGACGACGTGGAGAGCGGCGCGATCGATCTCGTCGGCCGATTCGCCGAGTTCGTCGACCGCGTCCGTGCGGCGGTGGATGCGCTCTCGCACCCCCAGCCGATCCGCGGCTGGACCGACGCCATCGCCGGTCTCGCCGACGCGCTCACCGCCACGAGCGACCGCCAGTCCTGGCAGCGGCGCGAGCTCCAGCGCCTGCTCGACGACGTCGCGACCGAGTCCGCGCCCAGCGGCGGCGAGCGGACCGCGACACTGGAGCTGGCGGACGTGCGCGTGCTGCTGGCCGACCGGCTACGAGGTCGTCCCACCCGCGCCAACTTCCGCACCGGCCACCTGACCGTGTGCACGCTGGTTCCGATGCGTTCGGTGCCGCACCGCGTCGTCTGCATCCTCGGGCTCGACGACGGGGAGTACCCGCGGCGCGCCCGGCGCGACGGCGACGACCTGATGCTCGCCGAGCCGCACGTCGGAGACCGCGACCCGCGCGCGGAGGACCGCCAGATGCTGCTCGACGCGGTGCTGGCCGCTACCGAGCGACTGATCATCACCTACACGGGCAACGACGAGCGGACGAACGTGCGCCGGCCGCCTGCGGTGCCGGTCGGCGAGCTGCTCGACATCGTCGAGCGCACGGTCCGCTGCGACTCCGGGTCCGCTCGCGAGGCGGTCGTGATCCAGCACCCGCTCCAGCCCTTCGACCCGCGGAACTTCGTCGCGGGAGGCCTCGTCGCCGGCGAGCCCTGGGGCTTCGACCCGCAGGCGCTGGCTGGCGCCCGGGCGCTCACCGTCCATCGCGAGCCGCGCGGACCGTTTCTGGCGGCGCCGCTCCCACCCGTGAGCGCAGCGGTGATCGAGCTGAGCGCCCTGACTCGATTCGTCGAGCACCCGGTCCGCGCGCTCCTGCGCGACCGGCTCGGGATCAGCGTCAGCGACTACCTCGACGAGGTGCAGGACGCGATGCCGGTCGAGCTGGACGCGCTCGAGGAGTGGGGCGTCGGACAGCGCCTGCTCGACGGCGTGCTGGCCGGCGGGGATCGCCGCGCGTGCATGCAGGCCGAGATCGCGCGCGGCGCGCTCCCGCCGGGCGAGCTGGCCCGCCCGCCGCTCGCCCGGATCGGCGCGATCGTCGATCAGGTGGCCGAGGCGACCCGAACGCTCGCGGCGGGGGAGCCCACCTCGCTCGACGTCAGCGTCGCTCTCCCGGACGGGCGAACGCTGGCCGGCACGGTTACCGGGGTGTGCGGGGACGCGATCCGGGCGGTGTCCTACTCGCGGGTCCGAGCACGTGATCGGCTGCGCGCCTGGGTGCGGCTGCTGGCGCTGAGCGCGGCGCGACCGGAGCGGGCGTTCGAATCGGTGGTGATCGGACGTGCGCGCACCGGCGTGCGCGGCGCTGCCGTGACCGTGGCGCGGATCCCGCCGCTCGCGGGCGATCCGGGTGCAAGGCGCCGGGCGGCGCTCGAGCAGCTCGCCGTGCTGGTCGACCTGTACGACCGCGGTATGCGCGAGCCGTTGCCGCTGGCCTGCGAGTCCTCAGCCGCCTATGCCCAGGCCGTGGTGGGCGGCGAGGACGCGGAGGCCGCCGCCCGCGGGGCGTGGGAGACCGTCTTCCGCTACGAGAAGGAGGATCGCCAGCCCGAGCATCTGCTGGTCAACGGCGACGCGCTTCCGCTCGCCCGGCTGCTGGCGGTGGCGCCGCGGGACGACGAGGGCTGGGAGGAGACGGAGGTGACGCGGTTCGGGCGCTACGCCATGCGGCTGTGGCGCGGTTTGCTCGCCGTCGAGGAGCTCAGCGATCGATGAGCCTCGTCGAGGCCTACACCGAATTCGACCTGTGCGGCCCGCTGCCGTCGGGCGTCACCGTGCTCGAGGCGAGCGCGGGCACCGGCAAGACCTACGCGATCGCCGCGCTGGCCGCCCGCTACGTGGCCGAGGGTACGCCGCTCGATCGGCTGCTGCTGATCACGTTCACGCGGATCGCCACCGGCGAGCTGCGCGATCGGGTGCGAGAGCGATTGGTCGGTTGCGAGCAGGAACTCACCGCGATCCTCGCGGGCACCCTGAATTCAGTGCCCGCCCACCCACCCCCCGACCACCCCGACCCCGTCGTCAGCCTGCTCGCGAGCGGATCGGCCACGGAGGTGACTCGCCGTCGCGACCGGCTGGCACGCGCCGTGGCCGACTTCGACGCCGCCACCATCGCCACCACGCACGGCTTCTGCCAGGAGGTGCTGGCCGAGCTGGGCACGATCGGGGATCTGGACCGCGAGACCGAATTCGTCGAGGACGTGTCCGACCTGCTCGAGGAGACGCTCGATGATCTGTACGTGCGGCGCTTCGGTCCGCGGACCGGCGGGACGGCCAGGTTCACGCGGGCCCAGGCGCTGCAGATCGCCCGGGCGGCGGTGGAGAACCCGACGGCCTGGCTCGAACCCCGCGACGAGCCCGACGACAGCACGCCCGCGATGCGCTACCGCTTGGCCCTACGCGTGCGCCGTGACCTCGAGCAGCGAAAGCGGCGGCTCGCGATCATGACCTACGACGACCTGCTCACGCGGCTGCGCGACATCCTCGGGGGTCGGGGCGCGGCCGCGGCCAAGGAACGACTGCGCGCCCGCTACGACGTGGTCCTGGTCGACGAGTTCCAGGACACCGACCCGATCCAGTGGCAGATCCTGTCCCGTTCGTTCGCCGCAGAAGGCGTGACGCTGGTCCTGGTCGCCGACCCCAAGCAGGCGATCTACGCCTTCCGGGGCGCGGAGGTCTATGCCTATCTCGAAGCGGCCAGGCTCGCCGCCACCCGCGACACGCTGCTCGTCAACCGGCGCAGCGATCAGCCTCTGCTCGACGCCTTCGATGCGCTGTTCGGCGACGCTCGGCTCGGTCACCCGGAGATCGTATTCCGGCAACTCCGGGCCTCGCCGCAACACCAGACCTCGCGTCTGCGCGGCGCGCCGGAGGACGCCGCCCTGCGAATCAGGGTCGTGCACCGTGACGAGCCGACGATCGAGCTGACCAACTACGGGTACGCCCGCGCGCCCGCGGCCCGCGAGCACGTGGCCCGAGACCTCGCGGCGGACGTCGTCCGCCTGCTCCAGTCCGGTGCGACGCTTCAGCAGCGCACCCCCGCCGGCGAGCCGGCCGGCGAGGAGCCGATCTGCCCTCGTCACATCGCGGTGCTGGTGCGCACGCATGCCAACGCCGAGCTGATCTGTGGCCAGCTCGAAGCCGCGCGGGTCCCGGCGGTCATCAACGGCGGCGGCAACGTGTTCGGCACGGCCACCGCCCGCGCCTGGCTGCGGCTGCTCGAGGCGCTCGAGCGGCCGGCGTCGACGGTGCGGGCCAGGACCGCCGCGGCCACGCCGTTCCTCGGCTGGAGCGGCGAGCAGATCGCGACGGCCGCCGAGCCCGACTGGGAGGAGGTCCACCGGCGCCTGCACCGCTGGAGTCGCATCCTGCGCGACGGCGGCGTCGCCGCGCTCACCGAGGCCATCATGGTCAGCGAGAACCTGGCCGCGCGGATGCTCGCCGAGACCGGAGGCGAGCGGCGGTTGACCGACCTCAGCCACGTCGGGCAGCTACTGCACCGCGCCGCCAGCGCCGAGCGGCTCGGCGTGACCGCGCTGCGCGGCTGGCTGGCCGAACGGACTGCCGATGCGGCTCGAGAGGATCCGGAGGACGAACGAACGCGGCGGCTCGAGTCCGACGCCGAGGCCGTCCAGGTGCTCACGATCCATCGCAGCAAGGGGCTCGAGTTCCCGGTCGTGTACTGCCCGTTCCTGTGGGAGCCGAGCTACATCCCGCGTGACCCGGAGCCGGTGTTCTTTCACGATCCTCAGGCCGGCTTCCGCCGCACGATCGATGTCGGCCTGGACGGCCGGGCATGGGAGGCTCATGTGCGCCGCCATCGCGACGAGCAGAGGGGGGAGGACCTGAGGCTCGCCTATGTCGCGCTGACCCGCGCCAAGCATCAGGCGGTGATCTGGTGGGTCGGCTCCTACGACAGCCGGCACTCGCCGCTCGGGCGACTGCTGTTCGCCAAGGGCGCGGAGGGGAATATCGCGCCCGAGGGCCGGTTCACTCCCAGTGACGAGGCAGCCGACAGCCGTTTTGCCGAGCTTGCCGCGCACGCGCCGCTCGCCATCGGCGTCGAGCGCTCGGCGCTCGGCGCGCCGACCACGTGGAGCCCGCCGGTCGAGCCACCGGTCGATCTGGCGGCGGCGCGGTTCGACCGGCAACTCGACCTGTGGTGGCGCCGGACCTCCTACAGCGACATCACCTCCGAGGCGCATGACGCGATGGTGGCGAGCGAGCCGGAGGAGCCCGTCCTGAGCGACGAGCCGTCCGTGCCGACTCCGGTCCTCGACGCTGTCGGCCGGGAGCTCGAGCTTGCTCCGGAATCGCCGCTCGGCACGATGCCGGTCGGCGTCGCCTTCGGGACCTTCGTCCATCGGGTGCTCGAGGCGACGGACTTCGCCGCGGCCGACCTCGACGCGGAGCTCGCAGAAACCGTGACGGCAGCCCAGTCGCGCGGCCCGATCGATCTGGGCGAGCCGGCCCGGATCGTCGCCGGCCTGCGGGCCGCGATCGAGACGCCGCTGGGCCCGCTCCTCGATGGGCGGCGGCTGCGCGACATCGCCCGGCGCGACCGGCTAGACGAGCTCGAGTTCGAACTCCCTCTCGCCGGGGGCGACTCACCGACCGGGCAGCTCACGCTCCGGGCCATCGCCGGGGCGCTCGCCGAGCACCTGCCTTCCGGAGATCCGATGGCCGCGTACGCCGCGCGGCTCGCCGATCCCTCCCTGCGCTCGCACGTGCGTGGCTTCCTCACCGGCAGCATCGATCTGGTCATCCGCCTGGACGGCCCGCGCTTTGCCATCGCCGACTACAAGACGAACTGGCTCGGTCCGGCCGACGAGGCGCTGACCCTGGCGCACTACTCCTCCGATGCTCTGGCGGCCGAGATGAGCCGCGCCCACTACTCCCTGCAGGCGCTGCTCTACACGGTGGCGCTGCACCGCTACCTGCGCTGGCGCCTGGAGGGCTATGACCCCGACCGGCATCTCGCCGGCGTGCTCTACCTGTTCGTCCGCGGGATGGCGGGCGATCCTGAGCGCGGCGTGTTCGCCTGGCGCCCGCCGGGGAGACTCGTGGTGGCGCTGAGCGATGTGCTCGGCCGGGGGGCGGGATGAGCGCGGTCGCCGATCCCTTCGACGCTCGCCGCGCGGTCGGCGCCGCCGGCCTGCTGCGCGCCTTCAACGACGCGGGGGTTCTGTCCGCGGCGGACGTCCACGTCGCGATGAGGTTGGGGGCACTGGCCGGCGAGGAGGACGACGCGGTGCGGCTGGCCATCGCGCTGGCCGTGCGCGGGCCGCGCCTGGGGCACGTGTTCGTCGACCTGGCCACGATCCGCGACAGCGCGACCGTCGAATCGGACGAGCCGGTGGACCTGTCCGCGCTGCCGTGGCCCGCGCCGGATGACTGGACGAGCGCCGTGCGCGCGAGTGCGCTCGTCGCGCTCGGCGAGGAGGATGCGGACGGGGGCGAGCCCGCGCCGCTCCGGCTGCTCGGCAGTCGGCTCTACCTCGACCGCTACTGGCGCGAAGAGCGGGCCGTGGCCGACGATCTGAACGAGCTGACCGCGAGACGGGCGGCTCGAGGTGATCGCCGGCGGCCCGGGCACCGGGAAGACCACGAGAGTCGCCCGCATGGTTGCCGATTTGATGGCGCAGGCCGCAGCGCGCGGCTCGCGGCCGCCGCTCGTCGCCCTTGCAGCGCCCACGGGCAAGGCGGCAATACGGCTCCAAGAGGCAGTGCACGAGGAGAGCGCGCAGCTGAGCAGTCTCAGGGCCTCGACGCTGCACAGGCTGCTCGGATGGCGTCCGGGGAGCCACAGCCGCTTCGCGCACGATCGAGCGAATCGGCTACCCCATGACGTCGTGATCGTCGACGAGACATCGATGGTTTCACTCTGGCTGATGGCGCGGCTGGTGGAGGCCGTGCGTCCGGATGCGCGACTCGTGCTCGTGGGCGACCCGGACCAGCTTGCGTCTATCGAGGCCGGCGTAGTGCTGGCGGACATCGTGTCCGGCGATCGGGGCGTCGTCGTGCTCGACCATGTACACCGCTTTGGCGAGGGCATCGCCGGGCTGGCCGCGGCGATCCGAGCGGGCGACGGGGATGCGACGGTCGCGGCAATCAGGAACGCGCCGGAAGAGGTGACCTGGCTACCGCTGGACCTGTCCGGGGGCGGCGACAGCGAGCTTCGACTCGTGCGCGAGCGCGCGGTCGCGGCCGGTACGGCGGTGGCGGCGGCGGCGCGTGGCGGAGCGGCGCGCGAGGCGCTCGAGGCCCTCGGGCGGTTCCGGCTGCTGTGCGCGCACCGCCGTGGCCCGTACGGCGTCAGCGACTGGACCTCGCGCGTGCAGGGCTGGCTCGGAGCCGCCGTCCCCGACCTCGACCTCGAGCAGCGCGACTACGTCGGCCGGCCGCTGCTCATCACCGAGAACGACTATGAGCTGGGGCTCTACAACGGTGACACCGGCGTCGTCGTGCAGGACCCGGACGGGCATGCGAGCGCCGCGTTCGAGCGCGGTGGCGAGCTGCTGCGGTTCAGCCCACTGCGGCTGAGCGCGGTCGACACCGTGTACGCGATGACGATCCACAAGAGCCAGGGCTCCCAGTTCGACACGGCGGCGGTGCTGCTCCCGGACGCCGGATCGCGCATCCTCACCCGGGAGCTCCTCTACACCGCGGTGACGCGGGCGCGGCGCGAGCTGATCCTCGTCGGCACCGAGGAGGCGGTGCGCAGCGCGGTCGAGCGGCCGGTGGCGCGCGCCTCGGGCCTCGCAGAGCGGCTGCGTTAGTGTCTTTACGAAACGAGAGGGAGCTTTGCCGATCAGGGCCGACGGTTACGAGGATCTGCGCCAGGCGATCGTTAGCGGTGAGCTGCTTCCCGGCGAGCGCCTGCTCGAGGAGGACCTCAGCGCGCGGCTCGGGCTGGGACGGGCCGCGGTGCGAATGGCGCTCGTGCGCCTCGAACACGACGGCCTGGTCGAGCGGGAGCGCCACCGCGGCGCCCGCGTCCGGCGCGTGTCCGAGGACGAGGCCGTGGAGATCCTGGAGGCACGCGCCGCGCTCGAAGGCCTGGCCGCGCGGCACGCCGCGTCGAGCGCCGACGAGTCAGCGCTCGACCGACTGAGCGAGATCATCGACGAGATGCGCCGCCTGCGGGAGACGGGAGATCTCATCGGGCTCTCGAACGGCAACGCGCGCCTGCACGCGGCGATCCTCGAGGCGTCCGGGCACGAGACGGCCAAGCGCCTGTCGCGAACCCTGAGCCCGCAGATCGTGCGCTTCCAGTACCGGACAGTGCTGTTGCCCGGCCGACCGGATCACAGCTTCGCCGAGCATTCCGCGATCGTCGAGGCGATCACCGGGCGCGACCCGGACGCGGCTGAGGAGGCCATGCGGAACCATCTTCTGCAGGTGGCCGATGCCCTGCGAACCCAGCAGCTCGTGGAGCGCTCCTCCGAGGGTGCCGCGGCCCGCGCCGTCCGCGACTAGATGACGATCTCCCAGCGCCCGGGGCGTCCGCCCGGAACCTCGCGCCGGGCGGTGACGCGCACGGCGCTCGAGCTATTCGCCGAGCGCGGCTTCGAGGAGACGACGGTCGACGACATCGCCGATGCGCTGGGGGTGAGCCGACGCACGCTGTTTCGCTACTTCGCCTCCAAGAACGACATGGTGTGGGGCGACTTCGACTGGGTGCTCGCTCGTCTGCGCCGCTGCTTGGATGCGACCGGGGCGGAGGAGCGGCTGCACGAGGCGCTCGGCCGGGCGGTGATCGAGTCCAACCGCTACGACGACGATCAACT
Organism: uncultured Solirubrobacterales bacterium; assembly: GCA_963834625.1. Taxonomy (GTDB): domain Bacteria; phylum Actinomycetota; class Thermoleophilia; order Solirubrobacterales; family Solirubrobacteraceae; genus Palsa-465. The sequence continues at coordinate 42,546 of CAWICM010000009.1, forward strand.
TCCCGAGCTGGGCATCCGGATGCGGCTCATCACCGGCGTGCCCGCGCTCCAGGCCCACTCGGCGCTGCGCTACGCGGAATGGCGCGAGGTGATCGCGGTGTGGGTCGGCTCGCGTCTGGGGTGCGCGCCCGGAGATCTCGTTCCGCAGACGGTGGCGCACGCAGCGCTCGGTACCTCGATGGCCGCGTTCCTGGTCTGGGTCGACGATCCCGCGAGCGACCTGGTGGGAAACCTGGAGGAGGCCTACCGCCTGCTCGGCCACGGGCTACGCGAGCTCGATGCGGGCTCGCGCCTGCAAGCAGCCGACTAGAGCTCGCGAAAGCTCATCAATCCTTCCTAGGAGTTGTGCCTAAAGTCACACGTGCCCTGGACGTTGTGCTGAGATGGCGTAGGGCATCAGGCGTTCGTCGGCCAGATGGGGGCAGCCGTGAGAATCTCCGCTCGTTGGTTGGTTACGTTCTTCCTAGTCGCCGCGGCGGCGTGGACCGTCGTTGCACTACCGGCGACGGCCGTCGGCGCCCCCACGCCGTCTTGCGCCCTCGGCTTGGCGCTCCAGCGCGACGGCGAGCGGGCGCTTGCGCATTCGGCGTATCTCAAGGTTCTCGCCTCCGATGCGTCGAGCCCGTGTGCGAACCGTGGCGTGGTGGCGACGGCCGTTCCGAGCACAGGCTCGGTCTGGACCTCGGCCGGAGACATCGCCAAGGACGCCGGCTACGCCGTCATAGCGATCCTGCTTGCCCTGCTGCTGGCAGGCGTCGCCGTCCTTCTCTGGTTGCAGATTCAGACGCGCACGCCGTGGCTCCGTGACCGCTGGCCGGCGCACCTGATCCGCCGCCCGGTGTTCAGTGTCGAGCCCCTGACCGACACGGGCACCGATCCGCTCGGCTCGGCCGTGGCCGGACTGATCCGTGGACGTGTCACCTGGCGAACGGACCGCTTCGGCCTGAACCTGGTGAGCGGACAGGCGGGCGTCGCATCGGCGTTCAGCGGGCTCGGCGACGTCTCCTCCGAGGCCAAGGCCGCCGTTGCCGTCATCACGTTCCTCACCGCGCTGCTGCCCCGGCGGCGCTTTCAGCTGACCGGACAGCTGCAGCCGTCCGGGGAGGAAGGCGTCGGGATCAGCCTGGAGCTGAGCCAGAACGGGGACGCCGAGGCGCTCACATCCCTGTGGGCGGCCTCTTTCCACCTCTCGAGCGCTCCGAACGCGAACGCGTATCAGAACCTCGCCGTGGCGTGCGCCGCGTGGGCCGACATCTGGATGACCAAGGCGGTGGACGGCGCGGGACTGCTGACCGGTGATCCTCAGAGCTGGGCCTTCTTCCGCAGCGGCGTCGACGCCCAGCGGCTGGGTGATCGCAAGCGCGCCCAGGTCCTGTACGAGCAGGCGCTCGCCGTGGACGGCACAAACATCGGAGCCCTGGCGAACCTCGGGATCATCTGCCGGCGCGCGCGGCAGTACGAGGACGCCGGGGACTATCTGGAGCGCGCGCTGGAGCCCATCCAGGGACCGGCGATGGCGCCACATCTGGAGCCCGACGAGAACCCGGATTGGTACCGGATCAAGTACCAGATCGCCGCGCTGTACACGAACTGGGCGGTGGATGGTGAGCCCGGGGCCAACCGGGACAGGCGCGCGGCGCGCGCCGCCCAGGAGGCCAAGGCCCTGGCCGCCACGACGTTCGACGTGCTGGCGCGCCTGGATAAGAGCGGCCGGGCTCATGGCAGGGCCCCGCGCGCATACCTGGAGGACACTCTTCGCCCGTTCCTCCTGGGGACGATCGAGCCCTCGGCGGTGACCCTGCTGGCCGGCACCGTGTCGCCGCTTCCGCCGCGACCAGACGGCTGGCCGGACGAGCGCCCGCCGCGCGACGTCATCAGCGCATCGGTGGCGGCGAACCGGATCGACCCATGGCAGCTGATCGCCTATGTCGAGAAGGGCCCTCACCGTCCGCCCGAGACCCAATTCAACCTCGCCTGCTTCTACACCCGCGCCGGGGATCTGACCACCGCATCGAGACGTTTGCTGCGTGCGGTCCGCGAAACGCAATGGCAGGAGCGCCAGCGTCTGGTCGACGTCGCGCTGCTCGATCCGGTGCTCAGGCCGCTTCTGGAAAAGCGCCCGGGTCTGAAGGCCAAGCTCTACGAGCTGGTCGACGCCCAGGCGCCCTTCCCCGACGTGGACGAGCTGGCCCAGCACTTCGATCGGCAGGACCGGACGATCAGTCATTTCCAGTCGTTGGGCTACGCGGTCATGTGGAACGTCGAGACGAGCGATATCGACCTGACGGCGTCGAAGGGCTCGCAGGTGATGCTGATCAGATTGCCCGACCCCGAGCAGCCACCCGACGCCGTCGCCTCGGCGTCCGGCATGATTCGCTCGTTCGAGCGCCAGCATGCCGACGTCAAGCACGTCAAGGCCTCGATGGTCCTGCCGGCGATCAAGGACTATTCGCGCGAAGCGCTCGCCACGGCCCGCGAGCGCGGGATGGAGGTTCTGCTCGACACAGGACATGGCTTCCAGAAGGTGACGGGACCCGAGCTCCCGCCGGAGGACCCGGAGACCGTCGCGCCAGCCGGAGCGCCGGCGGCGTAGCCCCGCCTCGCCACGACCGCTCGCTAGCTCACGAGCGGCCGGGCGACGAGGGTGAGGCTCGCGTCGGCTAGGCGTCGTGTCCGTTGCCCGAAGCGTCGAGCGACGGCGGCGGGACGCTGTGTCCGTTGCGCCGCTCGCGCCGGCTGTCCAGGGCGCCGATCAGGTGAAGCGCGGCCTGGGCATGGGCGGACTCGCCCGTCCGGTCGCCACGCTCCTCGGCTACGTACTCGAGCTCGCCGATCACGCGGTTGATCTGATCGTCGGTCATCCGCCGGATCAGCGCTGCCGTCGCGACGCTCACTACCTCGACATCGTCTTTGGTTTCCATGAGCGACCACATCGGACCGGTTGAGGCAGGGCGCCATTGGAACCGGCGAGAAACGGACAAAGGGTCGAGCCTCCCCGCGACTACCGCCGGCTCGCCGGCGGGGGGCGGCGCGCCAGGAGCCCTCTGAAGTCGCGGGCGCGCAGGCAGCCGATCCAGATCCCGAGGCCGCGGGTCGACTCGTCGGCCAGACGGAGGAGGCCGAACGTGAGCGGATCGAGGTCCGGGCGATCGGTCACCCAGTCGCCGAGCGCCATCGCCGCGAGCAGCGCGCCCAGCCGGCGGACGAAGCCCGACCGGCGCTCGCGGGCGAGGGCGACGCCCACGAGGGCGAACGGCGCCCACGGACCGGCGATCGCGCGCGCCAGGTCGCGTCCCTCGCGGATCGTGATCTCGACGCTGATCCGGGCGGCGCGCGCGCCGGCCTGGGGGAGGTAGGGGGCGAGCGCGCGACGCAGGCGGACGGCGCGCGTGCCGGTGAGAACGAGGAGCGACACCGGCGATCTCGCCAGAGCCGCGACCCACGCCACCGCCGCCGCCGGCGAGAGGAACAGGACCGGCACGCGGTCGGGGTGGCGGGTGAGCAGCGGCGAGACGGACTCGTTGTAGGCCACGCGCCGGCGGTACCAGGCGGCCGGCCGGACGCGATCCTCATGGGCCACCGCGACGGTCGGGTCGTAGCGAACCTGCCAGCCGCCGTCGTGCAGACGCCAGACCAGATCGACGTCCTCGCCGAGCACAAGGCCTTCGTCGAAGCCATGGCCCACGGCATCGCGCCGCGCGAGCATCGCTGCGCTCGGCACGTACCAGACGGTGCTGTAGGGACGGACCCGCGCCGGCTGCGCGCCCATGTCGAGCGCCGAGCGGACCCGCTCGTAGGCGGCGATCGGTCCGCGCCCCAGCTCGGAGGAGACGATCCGGGGCGCGACGAGGCCGACGGCCGGATCGGCCAGGTGATCGAGGAGCCGCCCCGGGAAGCCGGAGGCCGGCACGCAGTCCGCGTCGAGGAACGCGACGAGCGGGGTGTCGGCGGCGCGGAGTCCGGTGTTGCGCGCGGCGGACGGGCCCCGATTCTCAGGGTGCCGGAGATACCGGGCGCCGGCCTCCCGGGCGACCGCGACGATCGGATCCGGGTCGGGCGAGCCGTCGTCGACCACGATCACGCGGGGACCGCCGGCCACTGGCGCCAGGCACGCGCGCAGACGCTCGGCGTCGCCGTACACGGGCACGACGACCGTCACGTCGTCGAGCGCGCCGTGTCCTCGGGCCGGCGGATCGGGGTGGGCGAGGCCGGCGTCGAGCAGGCGGCGCGCGAGCGTGCCCTCAGCCCGGTCTTCTCCCACGGGCTGGCCGGCCAGCCAGCCCGCAACGAGGGTGGTGGCCCGCGGCGAGAGTCTGAGGACGCGCAGCGGCGATCCGCCGAGCAGGACCTGGCCGCGCCTGAGCACCTGCGTGCCGGCGGCGAAACGAAGGCGCCAGCCGGCGGGCGCGGGACCTGTAGCGGGCGCCGGCACCGCACGCGCCGGGTCCGCCATCAGGCCGTCAGGCCGCCGTCAACCGGAACCACACTCCCGGTCAAGGCAGACGCGCCCGGCCCACACAGCCACACCACCGCCGCGGCCACTTCGCTCGGCTCGAGCAGCCGCCGGACCAGCTGCTGACCGGCGAACTGCTCCTGATCCGCGAGCGCGTAGACGTCCGCGCTGGCGGCGAGCATCGCCCCCCGCGTCGAGCCCGGGCACACGACGTTGGCCAGCACGCCGGTGCCGGCCAGGTCGGCGGCCAGCGCGCGGACGTAGCCGACCACGGCCGCCTTGGCGGCCGAGTACGCGGCGAGCTGGGGCATGGCCCGCAATGCGGCGGCCGAGGCGATCGCGACGAACCGCCCGCTCCCCGCCTGCACCATTCCCGGGATCGTCGCCTCGGCCAGGCGGCGCGTGCCGTGGAGGTTCACGTCGACCAGCGTCGACCACACGACCTCGTCCGTGGCCCAGGCGGACCCGCCGGCGATCACGCCGGCGGCGGCCACCGCGGCGTCGACGCGCCGACCCGCGAGCACGTCCGTCAGCTGCGCCCCGAAGTCTGACGCGGCGACGTCGGCGCACAGCACCTCCGCGCCGCAGCGCTCGGCCACCGCGTCGAGGTCCGCGGGTCCCGGCATCGGGTAGCCGACGCCCGGCTGGGCCGAGCATGCGTCGGCGAGCACGAGCGAGTAGCCCTGCTCGGCCAGCGCCAGCGCGACGGCGGCTCCGATTCCGCGGGCGGCGCCGGTGATCACCGCGAGCGGGGCATGCTCAGGCATGGGACGGCTCCGCGACGAGCAGGGCGTCGAGCGCCTGCGTGCAGTCCGCGATCAGCTCGGACAGCAGTCGCCGGCCCTCCTCAGCGGTGGCATCCATCGGATCCCCGAGCACGCCGTTCGGACTGACCGGCCGCACGCCGTCGCGCCGGAGGCGATCGATGAGCTCTGCGACCGGACGGGTCTCCCCGGCCTCGGCCAGCTCGTGGCGCACCACGTTCGGATCGAGATACAGGAGCAGCGCGGTCTCGGTCCGGCCGGCGTGGGCGTCGCCACCCGCCGCGCTCACGTGGAACGCCGCGCAGCGGCGGCCCTCGGCGCGGAGCTGGCCGAGCGCGGCATCGACCGCATCCCGGTTGCCGCCGTGGGCGTTGACGAGCAGCGTGGCGTCCCAGTCGCGCGAGGCCTCGCGCCCCAACTCGACCAGTAGCTGGGTCAACGCGGGCGTGCCGATCGACACCGTGCCGGGGAACCCGGCGTGCTCGCCGCTCGCGCCGAAGGCGATCGGTGGCGCGACCGCGACGCCCTCGCGGGCGGACACCGCGCCGCGCGCGACGGCCCGCGCGATCCGGGTGTCGGTGTCGAGCGGAAGATGCGGGCCATGCTGCTCGAGTGACCCGAGGGGGACGAGCAGGGCCCGGCGGGCGGCGCGCTCAACCTCCGTCCACGACAGGTCCGAGAGATTTGTCACAGGGTGCTAAATTATCGCGCCCGCCCGTCCGCGGGGGACCTCGCCCAACGCGAGGAGCACGAGGAGAGGAGAACCGCATGAGCATCGCCCCTGAGCAGCTCGAGGAGACGGCCGTCGAGACGGAGCCGAGCGAGGACGCAACCCAGGCGTCCGAAGAGGAGCTCGTGGTCGAGGACCTGCTGGTCGAGGACGTCTCGATCGATGGCATGTGCGGCGTCTACTAGAACCGCAGTGATCTCCGATGAGCTCAAGCGGGCCGCGCGGCTGGATCCGGAGGTAGAGCTGAGGCCCGAGCGCTTCGGCGCTCTGGCTTACCACTTCGGTACGCGGCGGCTGTCGTTTGTGCGTCGCCGGGCGGACGCGGTCCGCTCCCTGGCCGACGAGTTCGAGACCGGGCTGGACGCGCCGATCTGCCTCACCTGGGAGCTGACCTACGCGTGCAACCTGGCCTGTGTGCACTGCCTGTCGAGCTCGGGTCGGCGCGATCCTCGCGAGCTCTCGACCGATGAGTGCAAGCGCGTGATCGACGAGCTCGAGCGCATGCAGGTGTTCTACGTGAATATCGGCGGCGGCGAGCCGACCGTGCGGCGCGACTTCTGGGAGCTGGTCGACTACGCGGTCGCGCATCGCGTCGGCGTGAAGTTCTCGACCAACGGGTCGCGCATCACCCCGGAGATCGCCCGCAGGCTCGCGCGCACCGACTACGTCGACGTGCAGGTGTCGCTCGATGGCGCCACCGCCGAAGTCAACGACGCGGTCCGGGGCCCCGGCTCATACGACACCGCGATCACCGCCATGGAGCGCCTGGCCGCCGCGGGCTTCAAGGGGTTCAAGCTATCGGTCGTCGTCACCCGCGAGAACGTCTCGCAGCTCGACGCGTTCAAGACCCTGGCCGATCGCTACGGCGCGCAGCTCCGGCTCACACGGCTGCGGCCAAGCGGGCGGGGTGCCGACGTGTGGGATCGGCTGCACCCGACGGGGGCCCAGCAGCGCGAGCTGTACGAGTGGCTGCTCGCGCACGGCGAGGACGTGCTGACCGGTGACTCCTTCTTTCACCTGAGCGGCTACGGCGAGCCGCTGCCCGGCCTGAACCTGTGCGGTGCCGGGCGGGTGGTATGCCTGATCGACCCGATCGGTGACGTGTACGCGTGCCCGTTCGTGATCCACGATGAGTTTCGCGCCGGCAACGTGCGCGAGGCGGGTGGCTTCGCGCGGGTGTGGCGGGAATCCGAGCTGTTCGCGGACCTGCGAGCACCGCAGAGCGCGGGCGCGTGCTCGAGCTGCAGCCTGTTCGACAAGTGCCGGGGCGGTTGCATGGCGGCCAAGTTCTTCACCGGTCTGCCGCTGGCCGGTCCCGATCCCGAGTGCGTGCTCGGGCACGGCGAGCGCCTGTTGGCCGCGCGGGGCGACGGCCCGATCCCGAAACCGTCGGTGGACATGTCGAAGCGACGCCCGCCGCTCAAGGCGTGTAACGAGAGCCCGCTCGCGGTTCTCTCGCACCCGTGAGGCTGGGCCGGAATCCGTGGTTCGAGTCGGTGGCGGTGGCCCAGCGCCGGGCCAGGCGCCGCCTGCCGAAGTCGGTGTACTCCGCGCTGGTCGCGGGGTCGGAGGCGGGCGTGACGCTGAGCGACAACCTCGCCGCGTTCAGAGCGCTCGGGTTCGCCCCGCACGTTGGCGGGGCGCCGGCGCAGCGAGACATGACCACCACGGTGATGGGCGAGCAGATCTCGCTGCCGGTGCTCATCTCGCCGACCGGCGTTCAGTCGGTCCACCCCGAGGGCGAGGTGGCGGTCGCGCGAGCCGCCGCGGCGCGCGGCACCGCGATCGGACTGTCGTCGTTCGCCTCCAAGCCGATCGAGGATGTGGTCGCGGCCAACCCGCAGACGTTCTTCCAGCTCTACTGGGCAGGCGAGCGCGATGCGATTGCGCAGCGGATCGAGCGCGCGCGCACCGCCGGGGCGCGGGGGCTGATCGTCACGCTCGACTGGACGTTCTCGCACAGCCGCGACTGGGGTAGTCCGTGGATCCCGGACAAGCTCGATCTCAAGGCCATGTTGCGTCTGGCGCCCGAGGTCCTGACCCGGCCCGCCTGGCTCGCGCAATGGGCCCAGGCCGGCGGGCCACCCGACCTGACCGTACCGAACGTGACCCCGCGGGGCGAGCCGGCGCTCACCTTCTTCGGCGCGTACGGCGAGTGGATGATGACGCCGCCGCCGAGCTGGGATGACCTGCGCTGGCTGCGCGAGCAGTGGGACGGTCCGTTCATGCTCAAGGGCGTCATCCGCGTGGACGACGCCCGGCGCGCGGTCGACGCCGGCTTCAGCGCGATCTCGGTCTCCAACCACGGCGGCAACAACCTCGACGGGACGCCGGCCCCGATCCGCGCGCTGCCCGCGATCGCGCAGGCCGTCGGGGATCAGATCGAGGTGCTGCTCGACGGCGGTGTCCGGCGCGGGGGCGACGTGGTCAAGGCGCTCGCGCTCGGCGCACGGGCGGTGATGATCGGCCGCTCCTACCTGTGGGGTCTGGCCGCCGCCGGTCAGCCCGGGGTGGAGAACGTGCTCGACATCATGCGCGCCGGCATCGAGTCGGCGCTGCTCGGCCTCGGGCGGGCGAGCACGAGCGAGCTTGTGCGCGACGACGTGTTGATGCCATCGGGTTTCGAGCGCGCACTGGGCGCCGCCGAGCTGGAGCGACCGCTCAGATCAGCGTCGGAATGAGCAGGCCGCGGCTCGCGAAGCCCACCGTGCCGTCCAGCGCGTCTTCGAACGCCGCCGCGAGGTCCGGGTTGCCGCGCACCTGCCAGAGCATCTGCGCGTGAGTCCAAGCCGCGCTGCGCGCCTCGGCGACGCTCCACATGGCGACGACATCGTCGATCCGCCCGAGAACATCGTCGGCGACGCCGACCAGCCCGGTCAGATATTCCGCCTTGACCTGCGCCTCCACCGCGGCGATTAGGTCGTTCACCTTCATGAAGTCGCGGTGCTCCGGTGAATCGGTGCTCAGTACGACGCCGGTTGCGGCGCAGGTGGCGACGAGCGCGAGCACCAGGTCGTGGTTGATGTGCGCGTTCATGCCCGCCAGCGCAAACTGGATCGGCGCGATGTGAGGGTCGGCCCGGGCGGAGAACAACGGCGCCCAGCAGCGGGGCAGCGGCGACGCCGCGGCGGAGGCGTCGAGCACGTCGAAATAGAGGCCGGCGAACTGGACATCGAGGGCCGTGAGGAATGCGGGGTCCTCGAACTGGGCCGTCCGGTCGGCGACGTCGACCGATTCCGTCACCTGGAGGTACAGGTGGTTGAAGCGAGATACGCCGTCAGTCGCTGGAAGCTGGGCGGCGACGGTCTGCATGCGCGCGACGACAGCCGCGATCGGATCAGGGGTGCTGGCCATCGGTCCTACCGTACCGATGGCGGCTGCGGCGCTGGTCAGCTTTAGTGTATGACCACGCCCCGGACATTCTTGCCGGCCAGCAGGTCCTTGTAGCCCTCGTTGACCTGCTCGAGCGAGTAGCGCTGGGTGATGATCTCGTCGAGCTTCAGATGGCCTGACTTGTAGAGGCCGAGGAGGTTCGCCATCTCGAAGATCGGGTTCGAGCCGCCGGCCAGCGAGCCCTGGATGCGCTTGTGGAATCCGATCATCGGCGAGCCGGTCAGGCTGATCGAGTGATCGTCGGCGCGGCTGACCGAGGTCAGGACGACCCGGCCCGCCTTGCCGATCAGGCTCACCGCGTCCATCGTGATGTCGGCATCCAGGACCCCGACGGTCACGACGGTGAGATCGGCCATCTGGCCGCGGGTGAGATCGACGAGTTGCTCGCGCGCTTCGTCGGCGCTCGTGAACGCGTGCGTCGCGCCCAGGCGCTTCGCCATCTCGAGCTTCAACGGGTTCGGGTCGATCGCGACCACGCGGGTGGCCCCGGCGTAGCGCGCGCCCTGCACGGCGTTGATGCCGACGCCGCCGACGCCGAGCACGACGACGGTCTCGCCGGCCCGGGTCTCGCCGGCCTTGACAGCCGAGCACCAGCCGGTGGTCACCCCGCACCCGACCAGGCAGGCCACCTCGAACGGGATGTCGTCGTCGATCTTCACGCACGAGTATTCCGACACCACGGTGTGGTCGGAGAACGTGCCGAGTGCGCAGAACCCGCCGAAGTCCTCGCCGTTCTTGTGAAAGCGGAACGTCTCGTCCTGGAGGCAGCCCACGCCGGCGTACAGGCCGCGGTCGCACAGGTTCTGATGCCCGGTCGAGCAGTAGCGGCACTTCCCGCACGCTGGGATATAGGACGTCACCACGTGGTCACCGGGCTCCACGCGGGTGACGCCCGGGCCGACGGCCTCGACGATCCCGGCGCCTTCGTGTCCGCCCACCAGCGGGAAGCGGATGTGGCTGCCGCCCTCGCGGCGGATGTGCTCGTCGGAGTGACACAGGCCGGCCGCCTTGTAGCGGATCAGCACCTCGTACTCCTTGGGCGGGTCGAGGTCGAGCTCGGTGATCACCCAGTCGGTGCCGGGCTGGTGCAGCACGGCTGCCCTTGTCGTCATGCTCGCCATTAGAGGTCTCTCCTCAGGTTACCGATAGCTATATACATATTTCTATATCTATAGCTATATGTATGTCGGTTCAGGTTCATGCCACCTGCGGCACCACCTCGGCGCCGATCAGCCGGAGGTGGTCGAGGTCGTCGATGTCGAAGATGTGCAGGTACACGATCTCGCAGCCCTGGTCGGCCAGGTCCTGGAGGGCCGCGATCACCTCGGCCGGCGTGCCCACGACGCCATTGGCGAGCATCCGCTCTCCCGGTGCTCCGAGCCCGGCGAGCCGCTGCTGGGCCTCCTCGCGCGTGGCGCCGCAGATGACCTGGTAGGTGGCCGACATGCGCAGCGTGGCTGGATCGCGGCCGATCTCCTCGCAGATCCGGCGGACGTTCTCGAAGCGCTCGTGGCTGCCCTTGCCGCCGCCGCTGTTGAACTCATCGGCGTAGCGGGCGGCCATGAGCGGCGTGCGCCGCGGCCCGGTCCCGCCGATGACGATCTCGGGGCGGGGCTGCTGCACGAGCGCCGGGAAGTTCGCGCACTGGTCGAGCTGCCAGAACCGGCCGTGGAAGCTGAACGTCTCGCCTTGAGGCGTCTCCCACAGCCCGTGGATGATCTGCATCGCCTCGGCGAGGCGGTCGAAGCGCTCGCCGATGGGCGGAAACGGGATGCCGAAGGCTTCATGCTCGCGCTCGTACCAACCGGTCCCGATGCCGAGGATGATCCGTCCGCCCGACATCTGGTCCACGCTGGCGACGGCGATGGCCAGGTTCGCGGGGTTGCGGTACGTGCCGGCGGTCATCAGCGTGCCGAGCTTGATCGTGCTGGTCTCGCGGGCGAGGCCGCCGAGCGTGGTCCACGAGTCGGTGGGCAGGTAGTCGGGATCGGTCGAGTCGATGCCCAGGTAGTGGTCTGAGCGGAAGAACGCGTCGAAGCCCGCCTCCTCGGTGGCCTTGGCCATGGCCACGATTCGGTCATAGGTGGCGCCGTGGCGGGGTTCCATGAGCACTCGGACTTTCAAGCCATCTCCTCCTCCGGTCGTGGCAGCGGGAACGGGGCCGGACCGCCCCCGTCGAGGACGAGCATCTGGCCCGTTACGAACTCGGCGCCGTCGCCGGCCAGGTAGCGCACGGCGGCGGCGACATCATCGGGCCGGCCGACCCGGCCCACCGGCAGGCGCCGGCCGCGCTGCTCCATTTCGGCGCGGACGTCGATGTCGGGATCGAGGCTAAGCACGGAGCGGCTGGTGTCGAGCGCGCCGGGCGCGATCGCGTTGACCGTGATGCCCCAGGCGGCCACGTCCATCGAGAGCGCGCGCGTCAACCCGATGATCCCGGCCTTCGACGCCGAGTACGGGGTGGAGCGCGGCGCGGCGATCACCCCGGCCATCGAGGAGACGTTGATGATGCGACCCCACCGCTGCTCGCGCATCGGCGGCACCGCGGCCCGGCACATCAGCCAGGCGCCGCGCAGGTTGATCCGGATCACCTCGTCGAACACGTCGACCGGGATCCCGTCGATCACGTCGCGATCGAGGCCCTGCGGCGCCGCGGCGTTGTTGACCAGGATGTCGAGCCGGCCGAACTGCCTGACCGCGATCTCGACCATGGCCTGGGAGTCACGCTCGTCGCCGATGTCGCCCAGGACCGGCATCGCCTTGCCGCCGGCGCTCTCAATCTCCGAGACCAGCGTGTCGAGGCCCTGCCACTCCGCCGGCTGGCCGGAGCCGACGATCTCCTGCCGGCGGTTGGGCACGCCGCTGGGACGGCGATCCGCCGCCACCACCGCCACGCCGTCGGCGGCCAGTGCGCGGGCGATGGCCTGGCCGCTGCCGTCGGGCTTGCCGCAGCCGGTGACGAGCGCCACGCGCTGAGTCATGCGCTCGCTCCCGCGGCGGTCGCGGTCCGGTTGACGCCGGGGTAGGCGGCGCGGGGCGGTCCGCCACCGTCGACGCTCAGCACCTGGCCCGAGATCCAGCGGGCCTGGTCGGAGGCCAGGAACAGGACCGCGGCGGCGGCGTCCCAGCAGTCGCCCTCGGTTTGTAGGGCGCTCATCTTGCGCCTAGGTTCCCGGGCCTCCTGCGGCAGGTTCTCCGCTACTCCCGCGGTCCACAGCGCGCCGAGCTCGACCGCGTTGATCCGGATCCCGCGCTCGCCGAGCAGGGGGGCGGCGCCCCCGGTCATCGACTCGAGCGCCGCCTTGCCCAGCCCGTACACCGTGCCCGCGCGCCGGGCAGCGACCGAGGTGATGTTGACGATCGCGCCTCCGCTGGTCATGACGCCGGCGGCGTGGCGGGTCATCTGCCAGGCCGTCCTCAGGTTCGCGGTGAGCAGGTCGTCGAACTGGTCCGGCTCGACGTCGAACAGCTCGGCCGGGCTCCACGCCGCGACGTTGTTGACCAGCGTGTCGAGTCCGCCGAGGGCGTCGCGCGCGTCCGCCACCGCCCGCGCGCATTCTTCATCGTTGAAGATGTTCGCGATCACGGTGAAGGCGCGGCCTCCGGCGCGCTCGATCTGGGAGACGGTGCGCTCCGCTGCCACGGGGTCCCGATCGAGCACGGCAACGCTTGCGCCGTGCCGGGCTAGGAGGCGCGAGACCGCCCAGCCGACCGTCCCCGGACCGCCGTCACGACCGCCACCGCCGGTGACCAGCGCGCTCCGGCCGCTCATCCACTCGGCCTCGAGCGGAGCGTCGACGTCGACTCTCATTCCGGGTAGTGCAAGTCGATCGCCTCGGCGGGCACCGCGAGCGACTTGCCGAGGATCGCCCGCATCACCTCGGGGGGCGCCAGGCAGTCCTCGCACGCCTCGGGCGTGGCCTCGATCGTGACCACCACGCGTTCGCCGTCCTCCTGGGCGGCGAGGTCGTAGCCGTCGGCGGCCAGCATCTCCCGCACGTCCTTCAATCCCTGCTCGCTGAACATCGGATCAACCTCCCTTCACGGCCGCCACCGGCGCCGCCTCGATCTCCACGGATGTGTTCGACCACTCGCCGAACACTCGGAAGACCATCGAGATCGCGGCGTTGCGCGCGCCGGCGACGACGATCGGGACGTCCTTGTGCGCGGTGAAGTACGGCGTGAACGTGTCGGCGGGGGCGCGCTCGGCCTCGCTGGCGGACCGTGCGCCCGGACCGCTCGCCGAGATCCCGTCCTTGCCGGCACGTCTGAGATCGGCCTCGGTCCGGCCCACATGCTCGACGAACCAGTCCTTGACGTCGCCTTTCGACATGCCCGCTCCGGCGAGCATCTGTGCGTGCTCGGGACAGAACACGACGCCCGCCGACTGCCCGCGGAAGATCAGCGATCCGGTCCGCGAGATCGTGTCCGCGAAGTCGGTAAGCAGCTGCTCGGGGTCCTGGGTGTGGCGGTTGTCGACGAACTCGTAGGTACGCGTAAGGGTGGTCGACACGGCGTTCGTCCCCGGCTCGAGCCCGGTCTCGGTTGCCAGCGGCTCCCACGGGCTCTCCTCCTCGTTCTCGCCGAAGCAGATCGCCCACCGACCGGGGATCCCCTGGGTGGTCTGGTCGAACACGTGGGGAAGCACGCCGAACGCGTTGCGCAGCATCAGACCCAGGGCTCGCGGGATGGTGGCGTTGGGACGGAAGCCCGCGGCGAAGATCCCGCCCGTGGAGTTGATCCCGAGCTCGCTCCGGATCGGGCCGTTGATCACGATCAGCGGCGCCGGGCCGCTCGTCGACTGCCAGCCGCCGCCCTTGGCCGCCCGGTCGCGCATGACCGCGTCCCAGGCGGCGAGGACGATCGGGAAGTACTCGGGCAGGCAGCCGGCCATGACGGCGTTGATCGCCGCGGTTCTGACCGTGCATTCGCGGTCCAGGTGGTCCATCCGCCACAGCACCTCATTCGGATCGCGGGCGGTGTGGGCCAGGAACCGGTCGAGCAGCTCCTGCGAGGCGGGCACCACCGGCAGGCCGTCGGTCCAGCCCTGCTCGAAGCAGTACTCGATGGCCGCGCGGGCGAGATCGGGGTCGGGGGTGGTGGCCTCCGGGGCGAGGTGCGGATCCGGCGCGGCCGTCATCGCGAGAGCAGCCTCGCCACCTCGGCGGCCACCGTCTCGGCCCGCGCGCGCACCTGCTCGGGCGTGAGTCCCGCCACCGGGTGCGGCGTGGTCAGGTAGCGGTAGCCGGGCGCGCCCTGCACGCCGGCCATCGCGTCGGCGGTGGCGATGAACGCGTCCGAGCAGATCACCGCCGCCGGCCTGCCTTGACGCTCGAAGAGGATTCCGTCGGCGACCGCCGACGCGCTGCACGAGCCTCAATCGCCAATGCCGATCACCACCACGTCCGACTGCGAGCTGAGCTCCTCGACCAGCTCGGGTGACGCCGGCTGGGAGAAGATCTCCTTGCGCCGCAGCTGTACCTCGCCGGCGCCGTGGCGCTCGCGCAACACGTCGGCCACGTCCTCGAGGAAGCGCTTGGCGTTCTGCTTGCCGTTCTCGAGCAGGCCGATCTTCACGCCGCTGAGGTCGGCGGGGCGTGACGCGAGCGTGAGGCCCTCGGTGGCGGGGCGCTCGGTCAGTCCGGTGGGGTCAAGGATCGCGCTGGTCATGGGTGATTCCTCCTCGGGTGATGGCAGGCGCCCTGTAAAACGCAGTAAACCGCCCCGCCCGCCAACGACCCTGTGCACATAAGCATGGTGTCAATGCTTATGTGCATATGTGGGTGGGGGGCGGGGGAGTTCTGCGCGTTATGCATGGTGGTCAATGGTCGTGGATGAGCACGCCGCGGATGTTTCGGCCGGCGAGCATGTCCTCGTAGCCCTGGTTGATGTCGTCGAGCTTGTAGCGGTTGGTGATGAGCTCGTCGAGCTTGATGTCGCCGTTCTTGTACAGGCCGAGCAGGCGGGGCATGTCGTAGAGCGGGTTGGCGCCACCGAACAGCGAGCCCTGGATGTTCTTGTGGAATCCGGTCACGGGCGAGCCGTGGATCGCGATCGTGTCGCCCTCGCCGCCGACCGAGGTCACCACCACGCTGCCGCCCTTGCCGATCATGTCGACCGCGCGCCTCAACACGTCGGCGTGCATGACACCCACCGTGATCACCGCGTGGTCGGCCATCTCGCCTCTCGTGCGGTCCTTGATGTACTCGAACGCCTCGTCGGGGTCGCCGGTGGTGAATGTGGCGCCGAACTTGCCGGCCATCTCCTGCTTGTACGGATTGGGGTCGACCGCGATCACGTGCTTGGCGCCGGCGTAGGCCGCGCCCTGCACCGCGTTCATTCCCACCCCGCCGGTGCCGAAGATCACCACGGTCTCGCCGGCGCGGGTGCCGGCGGCGTAGACCGACGATCCCCAACCGGTGGTCACCCCGCAGGCGACCAGCGCCGCGACCTCGAACGGGAGATCCTCGTCGATCGGCACGCAGGAGTTCTCGGAGATCACGATCCACTGCGAGAACGTGCCGAGCACGCACATCCCACCGACGTCCTCGCCGTTCTCGTGAAAGCGGAACGTGCCGTCGCGGAACATCCCGGTGGCGGCGTTCAAGCCGTCGTTGCACATGTTCTGATGCCCGCTCGAGCAGTAGCGGCAGTGACCGCACACGGGGATCCAGGAGGTGCAGATGTGGTCGCCCTCGCGCACGCGAGACACGCTGGGCCCGACCTTCTCGACCACGCCCGCGCCCTCGTGCCCGCCGATCATCGGATAGCGGTAGGGGCCGCCCTCGCGGACGTGCTCGTCGGAATGGCACAGCCCGCAGGCCTCCACGCGGACGAGGACCTCATGCTCCTTGGGCTCGTCGAGCTCGAGCTCGGTCACCTCCCAGCGCTGACCGGGGCCTCGAACGACAGCGGCGCGTGTCTTCACGGTGTCCCTCCTGTCATAGACGTAGCAGTCCCCACGAGCTGCGGAGCCTCGATGCCGAGGAAGCGGAACGTGTTGTGCCAGGTGATGTCCTCGAGCGCGTCCGGGGCGAGGTCGAGCGAGCGAAGCGTGCGGGCGCACGGCTGCTCGCGCGGCATGGCCGGGAAATCCGATCCGACCAGCACCTGCGTGTGGCCGACCAGGTCGATCAGGAAGCGCAGCGCGCGGCGGTCGAACACGAGCCCGTCGTAGTAGAAGCGCCGCGTGAGCTCGGCCGGGGACGCGCCCTCGGTGTCCGATGAGGGTGGCTCCTCGTTCCACGTCCTGCCCCAGAAGGTCATCGCGCGCGGGAGCATCATCGGGAAGCCGCCGGCGCCGTGGCTGAAGGCGAGGCGCAGCCGCGGGTGACGCTCGGCGAGGCCGCTGGTGATGATCCCCGCGCACGCCAGCAACGCGTCCGCGCCGACCGCGAACGCCGCGATCGGGATCAGTCCGGCCGGCAGCCGCTCGCCGAAATCGGCCGGCATCGCGTGGATGAAGACCGGCATCTCGAGCCGCTCGGCCTCGGCCCAGAACTCCTCGTACTCGTCCCCGTGCAGCGCGCGGCCGAGCACGTTCGAGGCGATCTCCACCGCGACGAGACCCATATCCCGGACGCGCGACAGCTCGGCGGTGGCCAGCTCGGGGGCCTGCATCGGCACCATGCCCATGCCGTGCAGCCGGCGCGGGTCCGCGTCGCACAGCGACGCGATGAACTCGTTGACCCGGCGCGAGAGGTCGAGGCCCTCGGGGCCGGTCAGCGCGTAGTCGAGCAGCGGCGGCATCGGCGATACGACCTCGGCGTCGACGCCGCTGCGGTCGAGCTCCTCGAGCCGGCGCTCGGCCGAGTAGAAGGCGTCGATGGCCTTGAACTGCATCCCGCGGTCGTTCTCGAGCAGCCGCGCGTGCGGGTCGTCGCAGGGACCGATCCGGGGTCCCTGATGATCCTGGGAGCCGACCGCGTCCAGGGCGCCCGGGATCACGTGTGCGTGCATGTCAACCAGCATTCGACGCCTCCTCTCTTGTCGCGGCCACCCCGGCCATGGGCGACGCGCCGTCCGGGCAGACGCAGACGTGGACGGCGTCTCCGTCGGCCAGCGACTGTATCGCCGCCTCGGTGTCGGCCAGCTCGTACTTGCCGCTGTGCATCTTCTCGAGCGGAAAGCGGCCCGACTCGATGATCCGGATCGCCTCGATGTACGCGTCGGCGTTGACCCCGAACGCGCCCCGCACGGTCAGCCCCTTGTTGATCAGGCGGTCGGTGACCAGCTCGATCGCCTTGCCGCCTTTGAGGCCTGCGAGCACGATCCGCCCGCTGTGGCGAACCGCCTCGACCGCGTCGATCACCGGCTGCGAGGCGATCGGCGTGAGCTCGAGCACCACGTCGGCCATCGCGCCATCGGTGATCTCGCGCACCCGCTCGACCACGTCCTCCTCTTCGACGTTGATCGTGTGATCGGCCCCGAACTCGCGGGCCAGGGCCAGCTTGGCCTCGTCCTTGGCCAGGCCCGTGACGATGATCGTCCCGGCTCCGCGCGCGCGAGCGGCGATCACGCTGGTGAGTCCGCGCTGGCCGGGGCCGAGGATCAGCACGGTCTCGCCGAGGCCGACCTCGCCCAGGAAGGCCGCCCAGCGCACGCCGGCGCCGAGCGGGTTGAACATCACCGCGATCTCCGGCGGGAGGTCCTTGGAGACCTTGTGCAGGATCGCCCACGGGTGCAGGTACAGGTATTCGGAGAAGCCGCCCCACAGCGCGGGCTCGCGCGACAGCGGCGTCATCCCGTAGGCGCCGTCGCGGTTCGGGCACGACATGTAGCGCCCGGTCAGGCAGTAGTCGCAGGCGCGGCAGGGCCGCAGGATCTCGACCGCCACCCGGTCGCCCACCGAGACGCCCCAGCGCTCGGCGGCGCGCTCGCCCACCTCCTCGATCACGCCCAGCGGCTCGTGCCCGGGGATCAGGGGGAACATCCCGGGCCGCACCAGGTGGCCGCGGTACTGCTCGACGTCGGAGCCGCACACGCCGCAGGCCTCGACCCGGAGCAAGCCCTCGTCCGGTCCGATCGTCGGCCGCGGAAACTCCTGTATCTCGTAGGCGAGTGGCCCGGTCTGAACGGCTGCGCGAACCACTAGAAACCTCCCGGCATCGTTTCGTCCTCATACAACGGGATCAGCGGCACGGGCTCCGCCTTCTCCTCCGGTGGCGTGTAGCCCCAGTACTTCGCGCGCGCCCCGCCGTCGATCACGAAGTCACACCCGGTGATCAGCCGCGCGTAGTCCGAGCACAGCCAGGCGATGCAGTGGCCGATGTCGGTCGGCGTCGAGGGCGCCATCGGCATGTTGCCGCGCACGTCGATCTTGCCGGTGGGACGCCACCACTCGGGCCGCTCGGGCGGCGGCTGAAAATGCCGGCGCAGGCCGCCGGTCTCGCTCAGCTCGGCGAGCAGCTCCGGGTTGTCGGGCCGCGGCGCGGTCGGCGAGTAGGAGTTCACGCGAATCCCGTACGGGGCGAGGTCCATCGCGGCCGCGCGCGTGAAGTTGGCCAGCCCACCCTTGTGGAACGCGTAGGCGATCACGCCGGCGCAGCCCTGCCAGGCGTTGGAGGAGAGGATGTTGACGATGCTCCCCTTGATCCCGCGCTCGATCATCGCAATCGCCACGTGCTTGGTGTTCAGGAATGTCCCCGCGCCGGCGACGGCGATCGCGCGATTCCAGAACTCGAGGCTCTCCTCGAGCACGCCGCGCCCTCCGAGGATCGCGGCGTTGTTGATCAGGATGTCGATCCGCCCCCAGGCGTCGAGCACCTCGCCGACGTAACGAACCACGTCGTCCTCGCTGGAGACGTCACCGACGGCCGCCATGGCCGAGCCGCCGTGGCGAGTGATCCGCCGCACGCTCGCCTCCGCGGCCTCCGAGGAGACGTCGTTGCACGCCACGCGCGCGCCGTAGCGCGACAGCGCGAGTGAGATGCCGCTGCCGATGTTGGGCCCGGCTCCGGTGACCAGCGCGACCTTGCCTTCGAGAGTTACGTCCACGAGAGCCTCAGACCCGCCCGTCGATGATCACGCTCTTGACCTGCGTGTAGTCGAGGATCGAGTCGGCGCTGACCGTGCGCCCGAAGCCGCTCGACTTGTAGCCGCCGAACGGCGCCCCGATCACCCCGCCCGACCACAGCGTGTTGATCGAGACCTGACCGGCCTCGATCCGCCGGGCCAATCGCACCGCGCGACCGACGTCGCGCGTCCACACCGACGCGACCAGGCCGTAGCGAGTGCCGTTGGCTATCCGCAGGGCCTCCTCTTCGTCCTCAGAGCTCAGCACCGACAGCACCGGACCGAAGATCTCCTCCTGGGCGATCCGCATCTCGGGCTTGACCTCGTCGAAGATCGTCGGCTGGACGAAATATCCGCGATCGAACTCGGGCGTCTTGCCGCCGCCGGTCACGACGCGCGCGCCCTCTTCACGGCCGGCGTCGAGATAGCCCAGCACCCGCTTCTCCTGCTTGGCGCTGATCAGCGGCCCCATGTCGACGTCCTCGTACCAGGGGCCCACGCGCACCTGCTTGAACTGCTCGGCCAAGCCGTCGACCACCTGCTCGCGGATCGCAGCGTCGACCACCACTCGCGAGCCGGCGGCGCAGATCTGCCCGGTGTTGAGCGTGATGCTGCGGGCGATCGTGGGGATCGCCTTCTCGAGCGGCGCGTCGCGGAGCACGACCTGCGGCGACTTGCCTCCCAGCTCGAGGTGCAGCGGAATCAGGTGCGACGCGCACGCCTCCATCACGCGGCGCCCGGTCTCGGGCGAGCCGGTGAAGCTCATGCGGCGGACGTCCGGGTGCCGCGCGAGCGGCTCGCCCGCCTCGGGACCGTAGCCGGTCACCACGTTGATCACTCCGGGCGGGATCCCGGCCTCGTGAGCCAGCTTCACCAGCAGCAGACACGTCAGAGGCGCGTCCTCGGCCGGCTTGATCACGATCGTGTTGCCCATCGCGATCGCCGGCGCGGCGTCGTTCACGGTGTTCGGGCCCGGCGCGTTCCACGGGATGATCCCTCCGCAGACGCCAAACGGCTCGCGCAACGTCATCCCGATCACGTCGGGGAAGGCGCTGGGCAGCGTCGAGCCGGTCACCTTGTCGGCCATCCCGGCCGTGAAGGTCAGGATCCCCGCCATCGGACCGCCCGGGGGTCCCCACTTCGGTCGCCCGACCTCCATCCGCTCCAGCAGGTCGATCTCGGCGGCATGCTCGCGGCACAGCGCCGCCCAGTCGAGCAGAAGCTGACCGCGCCGGCTGGGATTCAGATCCCGCCAGGCCGGGAACGCGCCCTGCGCGGCGGCGACGGCATCGCCGACGTCCGCATCGCGAGAGCGCGGCACGTGCGCCAGCACCTCACCGGTCGCCGGATTCTCGACTCCGATCGTCTCGCCAGCGCGGGCGGGCACCCATTCGCCGCCGATCAGCTGTGTGCCGTCGGTCAGCAGCTCGTGGACGTCGAGGGTGTCAGTTGGTTGCTGCAGGGTCATGGGGTCCTCCTGCGAGTCGGGCGGGTTCACGTCCTGACGGTGCCGGCGCGTCCCGCGACACCGGGAAGTGGCAGGCGGCGAAATGCCCGTCGGCCAGTTTGCGCAGCGGCGGCTCCTCGGCCGCGCACACGTCCTGGGCGCGCGGGCACCGCGTGCGAAAGCGGCAGCCGCTGGGGGGATCGAGCGGCGAGGGCAGCTCGCCCTTGATCGTGTCGCTGACCGGCCGGCGGGTGGCGGTTGGCTCCGGACTGGGGATCGAAGCGAGCAGCGCCACCGTGTACGGGTGGAGCGGCTCCCGGTACAGAGACTCGGCCGGCCCGATCTCGACCAGCTTGCCCAGGTACATCACGGCCACGCGGTCTGAGACCTGCTTGACGAGCGCGAGGTCGTGTGCGATGAACAGGTAGGCCAGTCCCAGCTCCGTGCGCAGCCGCTCGAGCAGGTTGAGCACCTGGGCGCGAATCAGCACGTCGAGCGATGAGACCGGCTCGTCGCAGATGATCAGGGCCGGGTCGAGGGCCAGCGCGCGGGCGATCGCCACCCGCTGAGCCTGCCCGCCGGAGAGCTCGCGGGGGTGGCGGTGACCGTACCGGGCGCGGTCGAGGCCGACCAGCTCGAGCAGCTCGTCGACCCGCCGGCGCCGCTCGGCACGGCTTCCCACCTTGAACGCCACCAGCGGCTCCTCGACCAGCTCGCGCGCGCGCCACTTCGGGTTGAGCGAGCCGAACGGGTCCTGGAAGACCATCTGCACGTGGCGCCGGGCCTCGATCAGCGCCCGGCGCTTCAAACCCACGAGCTCGACCCCGCGCAGGATCACCGACCCAGACTTCGGCGGCGGAGCCTGGAGGATCGCCCGCGCCAGCGTCGATTTCCCGGAGCCCGTCTCGCCGACCAGGCCGAGCGTCTCGCCGGTGTGAAGCGTGAACGACACGTCGGAGACCGCGTGCACGGTGCCGGCCTTGACCCCGCCGCGATCGCGCACGGTGAACTCCTGGATGAGGTTCGAGACCTGGAGCAGCGGCTCGTTCATGATGCCTCGTCAAGTCCGCAGGGATGCCAGCAGGCCCAACGGTGGTCGGGCTCCTGCTCCTCGAATGGGGGCGCGTGCTCGCGGCATTTCTCGGTGACGTTCGGGCAGCGGGGCGCAAACGGGCAGCCGACCTGCTCGTGGGCGAGGTCGGGCGGCTGCCCGGGTACGGCCGAAAGTGGCGAGTGGGGAGGGTTCTCGAGCCGCGGGATCGCGTCGAGCAGTGCGCGCGTGTAGGGCATTCGGACGTGCTCGAACAGTTTGCGGGTGGGCGCGCGCTCCACCCCTCGACCGGCGTACATCACCATCACCTCGTCGGCGAAACTGGCCGCCAGCCCCAAGTCGTGGCTGATCATGATCAATGCCATCCCCAGCCGCTGCTGGAGGTCGCGCAGCAGCTCCATGATCTGCGCCTGGGTGGTCACGTCGAGCGCGGTGGTGGCCTCGTCGGCGATCAGGAGCTTGGGCTGGGCGGCGAGCGCGATCGCGATCATCACGCGCTGGCGCATTCCACCCGAGAGCTGGTGCGGGTAGGAGCGGAACCGCTCGCGCGCGGCGGGAAGCCGGACGAGCTCCATCAGCTCCACCGCCCGATCGTGCGCCACGGCTTTGGTCATGTCGGCGTGCAGATGGATCGCCTCGGTGATCTGAGGCCCGATGCGCAGCGTCGGGTTGAGCGACCGGGCGGGGTCCTGGAACACCATCGCGATCTGGCCGCCGCGCACCGCGCGCATCCGCCGCTCCGCCAGACCGACCAGCTCCTGGCCCTCGAAGCGGATCGACCCAGTGACGTGGGCGTTGTGGGGGAGCAGACCCATGATCGCGCGCGAGCTGACCGTCTTGCCGCACCCCGACTCGCCGATCAACCCGACCGTGCGCGCGGGGGGGACGGAATAGGTGAGGCGGTCGACCGCGCGCACAACCCCGCCGCCCTGGCGGAAGTCGACCCGCAGATCGCTCACCTCGAGCAGCGATGCGCTGGTCGGCTGCCCCTCGCCCGCGGCCGGTTCGCCGGCACCCGTGGGGGCGACTCCGTTCGCGCTCACTGCGCGCTCCACCGCGCCCGGAGGCTCTCGCCCAGGAGGTTGAAGCAGAGCACTGTGATGAACAGCGCGGCGCTGGGCAGCAGGACGAACTTCGGCTGGGCGGACAGGAGGCCTTGTCCGGATGCGATCATGTTGCCCCAGCTCGGGGTCGGGGCCTGGATCCCGAGGCCAAGGAAGCTCAGTGCCCCCTCGAGCACGATCACGATGCCCAGTCCGAGCAGCGCGAACGTCATCAGCTCGGGCAGGATGTTGGGCATGATGTGGCGCAGCAGCACGCGGGTGTGGCCCGTACCGGAGAGGCCGGCGGCCACGATGTAGTTCTGCTCGCGCACACGCAAGGTGGCGGCGCGCGCGATGCGCGCGAGCGCCGGGATGCTGAAGAACGACAGCGCCCAGATCGTGTGGACCAGGCCGGGCCCGAGCCGCTCGGCGATGGCCACGGCAAGGACCAGCGCCGGGAACGCGATCAGGACGTCGAACAGGCGCATGATCAGGCTCTCACGCCAGCCGCCGATGTATCCGGCGAACGCACCGAGCATCCCGCCGACGAGCAGGCCGATGGCCGTCACCGCGATCGACACCTCGAGCGAGGCACGGCCGCCGTACAACAGGCGCGACCACTCGTCGTTGCCGTTGAGGTCGGTTCCGAACAGATGCCCCGGGGAGAACGAAGGCAGGTTCGAGTTGAGGATGCTGCCGCCCGTCGGCGGGGGAACCGGGCCGATGAGCGGCCACAGGAAGCACAGGAACAGGATCGCCGCGACCAGGAAGGCGGGGATCCAGATTCCGCCGATTGCCCGCAGGCGGCCGAAGCGCGCGCCGACAGCTGGCGACGGTCCCAGCGCGGCGGGTTCGAGGACGCCCGGGACGGCCGTTTCAGTTGGTGGCACTGCCATATTTCACCCTCGGGTCGAGCGCCGCGTACAGCAGGTCGGCGATCAAGTTGGCCAGGATCACAATCAGCGCGAATACGAAAACGGCCCCTTCCACCACCGGCACGTCACGCTGGTTGATCGCCGAGAGCAGCTCGTGGCCGATGCCCGGCAGGCCGAAGATCTCCTCGATGATCACGGTCACACCCAGCAGCGTCCCGAAGTTGAGCGCCACTGTGGTGATCAGGCCGAACGACGAGTTACGCATGGCGTGACGGGTGATGACTCGCCAGCTGCCGGCGCCCTTGGCGCGGGCGGTGGTGATGTAGTCCTCGCCGTGGAGCTGCTGGATCAGGTCGGCTCGCAGCTGGCGCGTGTAGAAGCACAGGAGCGACAGCGCGATCGACACCGCCGGCATGATCAGATACTTGATGTTCGTGCCGAACCCATGACCGGGCGGAACCCAGCCCAGCGCCGGCAGCCAGTTGAGCTTGACCGCGAAGACCCAGACGAGGATCAGCGCCAGCACGTAGTTGGCGATCGACAGTCCCGCCATGCTGAACACCATGGCCACTCGGTCGAACACCCCGCCTGGACGGCGCGCCGAGAGCAGTGCGATCGGCACCGCGAACACCAGCGCGATCAGCAGCGCGAAGGCGACCAGCTCGAAGGTCACCGGCAGATCGGCGCCCAGAATCGAGGTGACACTCTGGCCGCTGGCCAGGGAATGACCCAGGCTGCCGGTGACGAGGCCGTGCAGCCACTCTCCGTAACGCGTCAACAGCGGCTTCTCCAGGCCGAGCTGGACCGACAGCTCGTGGACCTGCTGGGGGGTTGCGTTGATGCCCAGCAACTCCTGGGCGGCGTTTCCCGGAAGGTGGTTGACCACCACGAAGGTCAGGAACGTCACACCCCATAGCACCGGGATGGCCATCAGCAGCCGGCGGCCCAGGAAACGCAGCATCGGCGAGGAGGTCAGGCGCGCGAACGCCCCTGCGCGCGCCCCCACTCCGGGCGCGGGCAGGGGCGCTGAAGCGGTGCTACTCATCCCTGCACCCTGCCAAACCGTGGCCTACGGCTCAAGACGTCGAAACGTCCTCCCACAGGACCTGCGGGTTGACTGCGACCGACGGGATCGGGGTGGTCAGGCCGGGCCCCTGGGCGCCCTTGGCAACGTTCCACCCCGAGATCGGGAACAGGAATGGCCCCAAGGCGTTCTTCGCGATGTACGCGGCCGCCTGGTCATACATCGACTTGCGGGCCGCCGGGCTCACCGCCGCCGCTCCACCGAGGATCAGTGCGTCGAGCTTCGGGTCGTGCACGCCGCTGAACGGCGACTTCGAGAAGAACCGGAAGGCAAGGCCGACCCCGCCTGCGGGATCCCATGCGCCCGCGGTCTGGAACGCGATCTGCCATGGGCCCGCGAACTGCTGGATCAGGCTCGCCAGGGGATAGAAGTGGATTGAGGCGTTGATTCCCGCCTCCTTCCACATCTGCTGCATCGCGACCATCATGGGCTGGGTCTGGGGCTGCTGGATCGTGAAGTAGTTGATGTTCAGCCCGCCTAGCTGCTTGACCAGAGCCTTGGCCTTGGCCAGGTTGTAGGTGAGGTAGCCGGGCACGCTCGGCTCGTAGAACAGCCCAGCCGGCGCTGTGAACGACTCCGTGACCGGGTACACGTTCCCGAACAGCTTCTGGTCGAGCAGCGGCGCGTCGGTGGCGTAGTAGATCGCCTCGCGTGCCTTGATGTTGTTGAACGGCGGGATCTTGGTGTTGAACTGGATGTCGTACGGCGAGGTCGACGGCTCCTGGGTGACGGTCGCACCCGCTGACTTGAGCGAGTTGACCAGTTGCCTCGTGCTCAGCCCCTCGTAGGCATTGCCCTGGCCCGCCTGGATCGCTTCCACTGCGGACTCGTCGCCCGCTGTCGTCTTGAACGTGAGTCCATCGAGATACGGACGGCCAGCCTGCCAGTAGCTGGGGTTCTTCTTGAGCACGAGCGTGTTGCTGAGCGTGTCCGAGACCACCGTGAACGGGCCCGCGCCCACCGGCTTGAGCTTGAACGCCTGCGCGCCCATCTTCTTGAGCGCGGTCGGCGACGCGATCCAGGAGAAGTTCGAGTCCTGGAGCTGGTTGATGAACGCGCCGTCAGGCGCCGTGAGATTCACGGTCACCGTCTCGGGGCCCGTGGCGGTGATCGACTTCACGACGAAGTTCGTCGGCTTGCACGTACACGTCGTCTTCTCGTCGCGGTTCCAGTTGTAGGCGACGGCGGCGGCGTTGAAGGGCGTCCCGTCGGAGAACTTGACGCCGGGCCGGAGGGTGATGGTGATCGTCGCGCCGCCGCCCGAGAACTTGTAGCCGGTGGCCAGGTCCCCGGTCAGCTGATTGTTGCTCTGGAGCTCCCAAAGCTCTCCGTAGACCGAGTCCATCATGCTCTGGTCTGCGGCTCCGTTGACGTTCGTGGCCGGATCCAGCCCGGTCGGCCAGTCACCGGCGAACCCGGCGCTTTCGAGCACGGTGATCGACCCGCCCGGCTTGGCCGTTCCCGTGGCCGACGCGGGCGTGGACGAAGAGGACGACGCCGATGACGACGCCGATCCCGACGAGCTCGATGACGAGGAACCTCCGCACGCGCTCACGAATGCGGCGATCGAAAACAGGCAGGCCCCAAACGCTGCAAGCCTGCGGAAACGGGTGACGCTCATCCCGGGCTCTCCTCCTCGTGCAGCCTATTCGCCGGCGCCGTCTCCAGTCGGAATGGATCCACAGGGGGGCGGCGCGGCGCGGATGTTAACACGATTGTCAACGATCTTGTGGTGCGTTTGGGGCCTTCTACACCGGTGGAATAGAGGCCGTGCACGGACCGTCAACTGCGACGTTTTTTCCTAACTCAACGTCAATCTGGACGGGTCAGCCGTACAGTGCGCGCAGCCCCGGCAGAATGTAGTCGGGGAGGTTCTGCTCGGTCTCCAAGCGGTCGAGCCAGCCGGAATCATCGGCCACCGTGAGTGCGTCGAGCTCGATTGGCAGAGAGCATCGCGGACAGCGGCGCGTCCGGTGCCGCGGCGGCGCGGTCGTGTGGTCCTGTCGGCACTCCCTGCCAGGGCAGATGGGGCCGTTGGGTGATCTCCGTGTGCTCGAACTCGTCGAGGGCCAGCCGGGGATGTCCGGTCTGCACTACCGGCGCGGCAGCCAGCGCCTCGAGCCCCGCGCGCCGCGGCTGGGCCGCCTCCTGCTCGAGCCGGACCGCCTTGATGTGCTGGAGCGCGTCGGCCAGCTTCGTCCTGGCCTCGCCGTAGCCGAGGGCGGCCACGTCGGGATCCTCGGTCGTCTGGGCCAGGTAGAGCACGCGCTGATCGCCGCCGACGGTCACCGTCTCGATTCCGGGACCGGCCGCGGCGATCAGCGCCGGCGTCCCGTAGCGCGGGGTGCCGTCGATCGCGACGAGCCGGACGGTCCGCTCGTCCCCTTTGAAGAGCGGCGCGACGGGCGACGCGTCGTCCTGGCCGGCCACTACCACCAGGTCGGCGCGCTTACCGACCTCGAGCGAGCCGAGCACCTTGTCCCAGCCGAGGATCTCGGCGGCCTCGAGCGTGGCCAGGCGCACGAGTTGGTCGTCCGTGAACACCTTGCCGTTGCTCTGGCTGTAGACGTGGGCGACCTTCAGCTCCCCGAACAGGCTCTTGCTCCCGCTGGGAGACCAGTCGGGGCCGAGCCCGAGCTTGAGCGGCGCGCCGGGGCCGCGCGCGGCCAGGGCGGCGGCGACGTCTGCCGTCTGGCCGTAGAGCAGGAGGTTGCTGAACGGAGACCAGACCATCGACGCTCCGTGTGAGGCCATGACCGAGAAGTCGGCGGGCTTGAGTGCGACGCAATGGATGCCGGCCAGCGAGGGCGTGACCGCCCACCCCGAGCCGCTCGGCAGCTTGAGCGCCTCGAAGTGCTTGTGGGCGGGGTCGTCGGTCCCCTCACTCAGGTGGAGCAACACGCAGGTCTCTCGCTGGAGCTCGGCGAGGAACGCCCGGGGCTCCGAGGCCTGGACGTCGGCGATGCGGCTGGCGGCCTCGGGCAGTGCGGGATCGCCGGGCTCCTCGACGTTACGGACGATCCCGCGGTAGTAGCGGCGCACGCCGGGCGCGCTGAACAGGGCGATTCCCTGGGTGGTGGTGACGCCCCCGACCAGCGCCTTGCATTCGACGTAGCGGACCAGGGCGGGGAGGAGGTCGGTCGCCTCGCCGATCGTCTTCATCGGCGCGGTGATCAGCTCGTGGTACTGGGCCGAGTTGCCCCACGTGTCGCGGTTGGTGTACCGCTTGGGTACCTGCCAGAGCGGCAGCAGGTTGTAGGCGATGTGGTTGTGCAGCTCGATCAGTCCGGGGAGCACCGTCCCGCCGGTCTCGAGCGGGGTCACGCCCTCGAACCCGGCCGGAGGAGGATCTCCGTGCCGGGTGATCGCGGCGATCGCGGGCGCGGCGATCCACACCACGCCGTCGTCGATCACCGTCGACTTCGCGTCCATGGTGACGACCCGGCCGTGCAGCGCCCACTTGGTCGCGCTTGCGGGATCGATCGGCGCAGGCTTGGATTTCGCAGGCCCGCCTTCGTTAGCCACGCTACCTACCGTACACTTAGGGCGGGCACCGTTCCATGCCGCACGAGTTCGACCCGGGGCCGGTCGGCGAGCCATACGCATCGCTGATCGACGCCTACCCCGGGGCGGACGTCTACCCGGCGGACTCCTTCCGCGTGGAGTGGGGGCCGATCTTCCACCGCGGCCGTCTCGACGGCAGCGCCCGGCTGCTCGTGATCGGCCAGGATCCTGCGCAATCCGAGGCGATCGTGCGGCGGATCCTCGTTGGCGAGGCCGGTCACCGCACGCAGGGGCTGATGGCCAAGCTCGGGTTCGACCGCAGCTACGTCCTGATCAACACCTTTCTCTACTCGGTCTACGGCCAGGCCGGCGGGGAGCGCCACAAGGACGATCCGAACATCGTCGGATATCGCAACAGCTGGTTGAGGAGTCTGTTCGGCGCCAACCAGATCGAGGCGGTGCTGGCGCTGGGGTCGCTGGCCGACGACGCGTGGCAGAAGTGGAAGGCGACGCCGGTCGGGCAGAACTACTCGCCGAGCTACCGGCACGTGACCCATCCCACCGAGCCCGAGTCGAGCTCGGGCGGTGATCCGGCCAAGCTAAAGGCGGCGATCGCCGCCATGCTCGAGAACTGGAATCAGGCGCTGGTGGCGCTTCACCCGCTGATCTCCCAGCCCGACACGCCCGGGCCTCTGGTGCCCTATGGCGAGGCTTTTGCGCCGGACGAGCTGATCGAGATCCCGGAGTTCGACGTGCCGGCCGGTCTGCCCGACTGGATGCGCTCAAGCGCCCCGTGGGCGCAGCGCGCGGGGAGCACGGCGGCCGCAAAGCGGGCCGACATCACGGTGACGGTGCCGGCCGGGGCATTACCTCCCGGGTAATCGACGCGCCCGCGGGTGGCTGGGATCTTGCCACCCATGACTACACAAGAGCTCACCTACGCAGTCCCCGCCCGCGCGCGGTGGACCGAGAGCCGCTGGACCGCGCTGCCGGTGGTGCTGGCCGGGACTTTCATGGTCGTACTGGACTTCTTCATCGTCAACGTCGCGCTGCCCGCGATGCAGTCGGACCTGGGCGCGAGCGACAGCGCGATCGAGTGGGTGGTCGCCGGCTATGCGCTGACCTCGGCGATCTTCGTGATCGCCGGCGGACGCCTGGGCGATCGCTTCGGGCGCCGGCGTGTG
This sequence comes from uncultured Solirubrobacterales bacterium, assembly GCA_963834625.1. Taxonomy (GTDB): domain Bacteria; phylum Actinomycetota; class Thermoleophilia; order Solirubrobacterales; family Solirubrobacteraceae; genus Palsa-465. The sequence continues at coordinate 72,088 of CAWICM010000009.1, forward strand.
TTCTCGCTCGGTCTCGCCCTGTTCACGCTCGCCTCGGCCGCGTGCGGCGTGGCGGCCACGCCGACTCAGTTGGTGCTCGCCCGCCTGGTACAGGGCGCAGCCGCGGCGTTCCTGACGCCGAACGTGCTGTCGATCATCGGCGTGCTCTACGACCGCCAGGATCGCGTCCGCGCGCTCACCGTGTACGGCACGGTTATGGGCCTGGCCGCCGTCGGCGGCCAGCTGATCGGCGGCGTGCTGATGAGCGCCGACCCGGCGGGGCTCGGGTGGCGCAGCTGCTTTCTCATCAACGTTCCGATCGGGGTCGCCGCGCTGGTTCTCGCGCCGCGGGTGATCCCGGAGTCGCGTCAATCGGATGCGCCCGGGCTGGACAAGCTCGGCATGCTGCTCGCCACCGTCGCGCTGACCGCCGTCGTGTTGCCGCTGCTGGAGGGCCGCCAGCACGGATGGCCGTTGTGGACCTGGCTGTCCCTTGGCCTGGCGCCCATCCTGCTCGCCGGGTTCGTCGCGCAGCAGCGCCGACTGGCTCGGCGCGCCGGCAGCCCGCTGCTCGACATGGCGCTGTTCCGCGATCGCTCGTTCAGCGCCGGGCTGGTCACCCAGCTGTGCTTCTGGGCCGGCCAGGCGTCTTTCTTCGTGGTGCTCGCGCTGTACCTCCAGAACGGCCGCGGCCTGCGCCCGCTGTCCGCCGGGCTCGTGTTCACGATCATGGCCGCGGCGTACGTGGCGGCGTCGATGCGCGGGCCGGCGCTGACCTTGCGCTACGGACGCGTCGTGATCGGCGCGGGCGCGCTCGCGCTGGCCGCCGGGCACGGGCTGCTGCTGGCCGCGGTGGCGGACATCGGTGTGGGCGGCTCGCTCGTCGCGCTCGTCCCCGGGCTCGTGCTGGTCGGCGCCGGCATGGGACTGGTGCTCGCGCCGCTCGCCTCGACGATCCTCGCCTCGCTCGAGCCCGAGCGGGCCGGCGCCGCCACCGGCATGCTCACGACGGTGCAGAACGTCGGCAATGCGATCGGCGTGGCGGTCACCGGGGTGATCTTCTTCGGCGCCCTGCACTCGGGCTACGCGACGGCGTTCGAGCTCGCGGTGGGCGAGCTCGCGGTTCTGCTCGTGGGCGTGGCCGGGCTGAGTCGGCTGCTGCCGGGGCCGAGCCGACGCGCTGCGTGAGCCGTCTCGCCGCCCGGCGGTTATGGTCGCGAACCTACCCGGGCAATTTCCGTCATTACGCGCGGTGTCCGCGTGGAATTCCGGATTTTTCCCGTCCAGCGGGAGTTATCCGTCACCAGGCGTACAGGGGTGTGGCTGATGGCGGAAATTGCCGGTTTGGGGAGCGGGACGGGGGCGTCTGCATGAGATTCCGGCCGCGCCCCCGGATCGTGATGCACCTCTTCGGGTGGCGAGTGATCTGCCACTCGCCGCCGCTCGGGAGGTGAACGGAGATTCGCTCGCGTATAGCGCAACCTTTCTGCCATTCGGCTGGCGGGAGACGCCGAGTGGCAGGGAACTCGCGCTTGGATCGCCGGCTGCCGACGAGGTCTCGCTCGTCAGGCGTCGGCGTTAGTCAGCACGGACGCGATCTCCTGCGCGCCCTTCAGGTGCACCTTCGGGATGTCGAAGGCCCAGGTCGAGCCGTCCTCGAAGGACACCGTGAGCACGCCGGCGATCCTGCCCTTTTCGACTATGGCTCCGCGCACCGCTGTGCGCGGGGCCGACGCGATCACCTCGTCGGTCGGCTTGGGCTTGAAGGCGCCGCGCTTGGCCCTGCACAGCCGGAGCTCGTCGCGCGAGACCGACAGGTGGGCGATCTCCCCCTTTTTCAGCGGCGACGCGTCGTCGGCTCCGGCGGGCGCTGCCCGTTCGGCGGTGATCGCGCCGAGCGCGCCCAGCACCTCTCGGCCGGCGGTTGCCGCCACGATCGATCGGACCATGCCCCGCGGCTCGACGAACGTCGCCGCCAATGAATGTTCTGAACTCGGCATAGCGTTGCCTAGACGCTGCAACGCGGTCGATCCTTTCAGACGGTGGCCGGCTCCGCGAGCGGGGCGGCGTGACGGACGCTATCCGGCTTGAGGAGGCGGGGGCGCACGCGGAGGTAGCCGATGAGCCCGCCCAGGCCGGGGACCCACAGGGCGATCGCGTGGTAGACGAGCACCGCGGCGGCGGCGTGCACGGGTGAGACGCCGTAGAGCGTGAGCGCGCCGGTCAACCCCGCGTCGAGCACGCCGATCCCGCCGGGGATCGGCAGCATGTTCGCGATGTAGCCGACCGTGTAGGCGAGGATGAGCGCCGGAACGCTCGGGGTCTCTCCAAGCGCTCTCAGGACGAGCCACAGGACGGCGATGTCGAACCACAGGTAGCCGAGAGCGCCGAGCAGCCGCCAGTTGGGCCGGCGGAACGTGGTCTCCTCGGCGTCGAGCACACCCGCGCTGATCGCGCGAATCCAGCTCGGTGTCCGCGGCCGCGAGCGAATGACCGCCGGTAGCGCCACGACCGCTAGCGTGACCAGGCCGACGAGCAGCGTCGGGAGCACGGCGCGGGCGAAATCGTGGGGACCGGAGGCGCCGGCGATCAGGGCGACGCCGGCGGCGATCACGGTGGCGGCGTTGACCGCGCTGGTGAGGAAGAACAGCCCGCCCGAGCGTCGGACGATCCAGTCGGTGGGAGCTCCGGCCAGGTGGATCAGCCAACCGCCGATGGCCAGTCCGCCTGCTCCGCCGCCGGGCAGCAGGGCCCCGGTCGCCTGCTCGGTCCAGGCCAGCGCCCGGGCGTCGCGGCCGGCCAGTCGGTCGAAGAACCGCCGGAACAGGACCACGAAGCTCACGTCGGAGGCCAGCTCGAGCAGGATCGCGAGGCCGAGCCAGATCGGGCTGATCTCCCCGATCTCGTCCAGCACGCCGCTCAGCCCGGGAACCGAGGCGAGCAGGGTCAGCGCCAGCGCCGCGAGCAGCCCCAGCGTCGTGAGCTGCGCGACGATCCGAGGACGCCTGCCCGCAGGACGCTCGGCCTGGCGTGGCGTGGGGCTGGACGGCGCGGTCATCGCTCTGGCCTCACCGCGTCAGTGCGCCAGGACCGGGGCAGCCGCCGGATCGACCTCGAGGGCCTTGGTGCCGCGGTCGAACAGCGATCCGGCGATCACCGCGCCGATCGCGAAGATCGCGGCCGCCCAGGCGAAGGCCGTGGTGTCGGCGTGGACGGCGGCGTGCGCGATCAGCGTCTGGCTGACCTGTGCGTGGGCGCCGGTGAGGTAGCTGGTGAGCGCGCTGGTGGCGACCGTCGAGAGCAGGGCGGTGCCCAGCGACCCGCCGATCTGCTGCGCGGCGCTGACCGTGGCCGAGGCCACACCGGCGTCGGCCGGGTGCACGCCGAGCGTCGCGCTGTTCATCGCGCTCGCCATCGCCAGGCCCAGCCCCACGCCGATGGCGAGCAGAGCGGGCAGGATCGCGGACACGTAGCTCGACGCGTCGCTGAGGTGGCTCAGGTAGATCATCCCGGCGGCCCCGAGCACCATCCCGGTCATGACCAGCGGGCGCGGGCCGAAGCGGGCGCGGAGCTTGTTGGTCGCCACCGCTGCCGAGATCATCACCGCGGCGGTCATGGGCAGGAACGCGATGCCGGTGGCCACCGGCGAGAAGCCGCGGGTCTGCTGCAGGTAGTAGGTGAGGAACAGGAACACGCCGAACACCGCCGAGCCGGAGATACCGATCGTCATGAATGACGCGGCGCGGTTGCGGTTTGTGACAACCCGGAGGGGCAGCAGGGGGTTGCGGCTGCGCGCCTGGATCGCCGTGAACGCCGCCAGGAGCAGGCCGCCGCCGATCAGGAAGCCGAGCGTGGTGGGGTTGGTCCAGCTCGAGGTCTCGGCGTGCGAGAAGCCGTACACGAGCGAGAACAGGCCGGCCGACACCGTGATCACGCCGGGGATGTCCAGCTTCGGCTTGACCGCCGGCGCCTCGTTGCGCAGCAGGGCGGCTGCGCCGGCGATCGCGAAGATCGCGAAGACCAGGTTGACGTACATGCTGTAGCGCCAGCTGAGGGTCTGCGTGAGGACGCCGCCCAGGATCAGCCCGATCGAAGCGCCGCTGCCGGCGATCGCGCCCCAGATCCCGAACGCCTTGTTGCGCTCGGCCGGGTCGAGGAAGGTCGTCGTGAGCAGTGACATCGCGGCCGGCGCCAGCAGCGCGCCGAACGCGCCCTGGAGGGTCCGGGCGGCGGCGAGCATCGCGAACGACTGCGCCGCGCCGCCGACGGCGGATGAGATCGCGAATCCGGCCAGACCGCCGATGAACGTCCATTTGCGGCCGAACAGGTCGCTGATCCGGCCGCCGAGCAGAAGGAGGCTCCCGAACGCGAGCGCATACGCGGTCACGATCCACTGCCGCTCGGAGTTCGCGAAGTGCAGGGCCTTCTGCGCCGAGGGGAGGGCGATGTTCACGATCGTCGCGTCGAGCACGACCATGAGCTGGGCGGTGGCGAGGATCACGAGGATCGTCCAGCGCTTGGCGTGGTGGTGGGAGTTGGCGGTCATCTGAGGCTCCTGTGGCTGCGCGAAGTGGATATCTCTCATCCGGTTCTATCGGCAGCCTAGCAGAAAACTGGATACTGTCAATCCACTTTGCTAATCTGCTCGTGTGACGCCGACCGACGCCCCTCATCGCCCGCTTCGCAAGGACGCCGAGCGCAATCGCCAGCGGATCCTCGAAGCGGCGCGGGAGCTGTTCGCGCAGGAGGGGCTGGGCGTCACGCTGAACGACATCGCCCACCACGCCGGGGTCGGGGTCGGCACCGTCTACCGCCGGTTCCCTGAGAAGGAGCAGCTGATCGAGGAGCTGTTCGAGCAGCAGCTCTCAGAGCTCGTCGGGCTGATGGAGGAGGCGCTCGAGAACCCCGATCCGTGGCTTGGCCTGACCGGCTTCCTCCGGCGCAACCTCGAGCTTCAGGCACGCGATCGCGCGTTCCGCGAGATCATCGTGGGGACGCCGGAGGCCGCGCAGCGGGTCGCGACGATCCGCGCGCGCATGTTCCCGCTGGGCGCCAAGCTGGTGCGGCGGGCCAAGGACGCGGGCGCGCTTCGCGCCGACTTCGACGCCTCGGACGTCCCGATGATGTTCCTGATGCTGACCACGGTGCTCGACGCCGCCCGCGAGGTCGAGCCCGAGCTTTGGCACCGCTACCTGGAGATCTTCATCCAGGGCCTCCGCGCCGAGCCCACGCCACCGGCCCCGCTGGCCACGCCCGCGCTCGACGCGCAGCAGGTGCCCGCCGTGATGGGCGCGTTCAAGCTGCCCCGGCGCTAGTAGCCGTTACGCCACGGCCGCGGGCTCGCCGACCACGCCCATGAACCGGCCGGCATCGGCCAGCACGTCGTAGAGCCGGTCGACGATCTCGTCCAGCACGGCTGCGTCGCTGATCAACGGCGGCGCGATCTGGAGCACGCTGTCGCCGCGATCATCCGGGCGGGCGATCAGGCCGGCCTCGAGCAGGCGCTGCGGCAGGAAGCCGCGGAGCAGCTTGTCGCGTTCCGGCTTGTCGAACGGCGTGTTGGCACCGTCGCGGACGAGCTCCATGGCCCAGAAGAAGCCGCGCCCGCGCACGTCGCCGACGATCGGCAGCGCGCGCAGCGTCTGCAGGCGCTGCTCCAGGTGGGCTTCGTGTCGGCGCACGTTCTCGAGCACGCCGTCGCGCTCGAAGATCTCGAGATTGCGCAGCGCGATCACGGCGGACAGCGGGTGGCCGGCGAACGTGATCCCGTGGCGCAGCAGCACGCCGGGCTGATAGAGGGGCTCCGCGACGCGGTCCGACACGAGCACCGCGCCCATCGGCGCGTAGGCCGAGGTCAGGCCCTTGGCCACGCTGGCGAGATCGGGGACGACGCCCTCGCGCTCGATGCCCAGCCACTCGCCCAGGCGCCCGAAGCCGCAGATCACCTCGTCGGCCATCAGCAACGCCCCGCATTCGTCGGCGATCGCGCGCAGGCCCTGCCAGTAGCCGGGCGGGGCGAGGAGGCAGCCGCCGGCGTTCTGGACCGGCTCGGCGATGATCAGCGCCACCTCGTCCGGGCCGGCCGCGTCGACCGCGTCGCGCAGCTCGTCCAGCAGTCGGCGGCAGAAGGCGTCAGGATCATTGCCGTCCGGCGCTCGGAAGGAGTTCGTGTTGGAGACGTGGGTGACGTCGATCGGCGGCGGCCCGAACGGCGCCTTCATCGGCTCGACGCCGGTGAAGGCGAGCGCCCCGAGCGTGACGCCGTGGTAGGCGATGTTGCGCGCGATCGCCTTGACGCGCTGCGGCTGGCCGGTCGCCTCGAAGTGCTCGCGGACGATCTTCCACGCCGCCTCGACCGCCTCCGAGCCGCCCGAGGTGAAGAACACGTGGTTGAGATCTCCCGGCATCAGCTCGGCCAGGCGCTGCGCCAACTCGATCGAGGGCGGGTGCGCTGTACCCCAGTTCGTGTTGAAGGCCAGCCGGGGGAGCTGATCGGCGATCGCCGAGACCATCTCCTCGCCGTAGGAGTAGCCGATCTGCGCGCAGAACAGGCTCGACAGCGCGTCGATGTAGCGGCGGCCGTGCGTGTCGAACACGTATGGGCCCTCGCCGCGCTCGAGGACCAGGAGCTCGTGGCCGCCGGCGTAGGCCGAGTGGTGGCGCGTGAAATGGAGGAGCAGATGCTCGCGCGCGGATTGCTGCAGCTCGTCGTGGTTCATGTCGCTCGGCCCATTATCGGACTTTGGCGATGGCGTTGACGTATACGCGACATCAGCGCCAAATGTCCTGGGTCAGCCTGCGCGGTCGATCGGGAGCGGGGCGAAGGACTGGACCACGGGCATGAGCTCGATCACGTTGATGTTTACGTGCTCGGGCTGGGATGTCGCCCATTGCACCGCCGACGCGATGTCCTCCGGGCCGAGCGGCTCGGTGCCGGCATACACGCCGGCCGCGCGCTCGGAGTCTCCGCCGAAGCGGACGTCCGAGAACTCGGTGCCCCCGATCAGGCCCGGCTCGATGCACGTCACGCGGATGCCGGTGCCGTGCAGGTCCGCGCGCAGGTTCAGGCTGAACTGGTGCACGAAGGCCTTGGTCGCGCCGTACACGTTGCCGCCCGGATAGGGATACGTGCCGGCGATCGATCCGAGGTTGACCACGTGGCCGCGACCGCGCGCGACCATCCCGGGCAACAGCGCCCGGGTCACGTAGACGAGGCCCGTGCAGTTCGTCTCGATCATCTGCTCCCACTGGTCGAGGTCGGCCTCCTGCGCGGGCCCCAGGCCGAGGGCCAGGCCGGCGTTGTTGACGAGCACGTCGACCTCGGCGAACTCCGCGGGGAGCGACGCGGGCAGTCGCTCGATGGCGTCCCGGTCTCGCACGTCGAGCACTGAAACAAAGATCAAATCCTCGCCGAACTCGTCAACCAGGGCGGTGAGTCTGTCGGCGCGGCGCGCTGCGGCGACGACCCTGACGCCGGCGGCTGCGTAGCGGCGCGCAATCGACTCGCCGATGCCCGAACTGGCTCCGGTGACCAATGCTGTTTGCGGTGGCATGACGCGGGATCCTAGGATGACGGCGTGCTGCACACCCTGCTGACGTTTGTTCCGGTGGCGATCCTGCTGTCGCTGACCCCGGGGGTGGCGACGGCGCTCGTGGTGCGAAACGCGGCCCGAGGCGGGCGGCGCCAGGCGTTCCTGACCACGTCCGGCAACTCACTGGGCGTGCTCGCGTGGGCATGCTTCGCGGCGGTCGGGATCGCCACGCTCGTCGCCGCATCCGCCGCGGTCTTCGACGCCGTCAAGCTGGCCGGCGCGGCCCTGCTGCTCGTGATCGGCCTGCGGTCGCTCGTGGGCGGACATCGTGCCGACGGGCGCCGCCGAGCTGTGATCGCATCAGGGCGTGCCGCGTTCCGGGAGGGACTGGTCACGAGCCTGGCCAATCCCAAGCTCGCGGTGTTCTTCGTGGCGCTGTTCCCGCAGTTCATCCCCCGTGGTGCCGCTGTGCTGCCCCGCGCGCTCGCAATGGGGGCGGTGATCGTCACCGTCGACGTCGTCTGGTACTCGATACTCGCGCTGCTCGTCGCCCGCGCCCGTAGCGCGTTCATCGACGGTGGCTGGGGACGGCGGATCGAGCGGCTGACCGGAGTGGTGCTGATCGGGCTGGGCGTTCGTCTGGCGCTCGAGCGCCGCTAGGCACCGCTAGCTGTCGAAGCCGAGACCGAGCCGGTCGAGCGTCCTCAGCCAGATCCCGCGGCGGCCGTCGTTGCGGTCGGCGGCCGCGAGCCGGTTGCGGGTCAGCTGGATCACCGCGCTGCGCAGCGGCTCGGGCGGGAACGGGAGCGGGCGCCGGCGCACCATGGTCAGCTCGGTGGCTTCGCCTGAGCGCCCGTCGAGCAGGTCGAGGGCGACGCGCGCCCCGAAGCGGCTCGCCGCCACGCCGAGGCCCGTGTACCCGAGCGCGTAGACCGCGCGGCCGCCCAGGCCTCGCCCGAAGAACACCGAGAAGCGGCTGCACGTGTCGATCGCGCCGCCCCAGCGATGGGTGAACCGGGTGCCCTCGAGCTGCGGGAACACCGTGAAGAAGTGCTGCGAGAGCTTGGCGAACGTGGGCTCGTCGTCGTCGAGGTGGGGGCCGACGGGGCCGCCGTAGCGGTACACCGCGTCGTAGCCGCCCCACAGGATCCGGTTCTCAGCGGTCAGCCGGTAGTAGTGGAACTGGTTTCCCATGTCGGATATGCCCTGACGCTGGCGCCAGCCGAGACGGCTCTGGTCGACCGGCTCGGTGACCAGCGCGTAGTCGTAGATGGGCGCGACGTAGCGCCGGATCGCGGGCAGGAGGGGCGGATAGGCGCTGGTGGCCAGCAGCACGCCGCGGGCATTGACGACCCCGCCGTCGGTGATGACCGAGACGCCGTCGCGGAGCGCGCGCACCGGGCTGTGCTCGTGAATGCGCACCCCGGCGCGGACGGCCGCGACACGCAGGCCGTCGGCCAGCTTGCCCGGGTTGACGAGGCCCGAGCCCGTGCGCGTCCACACCGCGCCCAGGAACCGCGGCGAGTTCACCTGCGCGCGCGTCTGGTCGGCGTCGAGCAACTCGGTCTCGTAGCCGAAGCGGCCCAGCAGCATGGCCTCGTCGGCGAGATCTGGCAGCTCACGCGGATCGAGCGCGACGATCAGGTCGCCGGCTGTCTCCAGCTCGGCGTCGATGTCCAGGTCGATGAGATCTTGGGCCAGGCCGTCGAAGTTCTCGCGCCCGAGGCGTTCGAGGCGGTCGATCTCGTCGGGGAACCGGCTCAACCCGTTGGCGGTGCCGTGGGTGAGCGAGGACTGCAGGAAGCCGCCGTTGCGTCCGCTGGCGCCGGCGCCGCACCGGGTGGCCTCGAGCAGCACGACGTCGCGGGCCGTGTCGAGAGCCTTGGCGTAGAGCGCGGCCCACAGCCCGGTGTAGCCACCGCCGACGATGCAGAGATCGGCGTCGATCGTGTGTTCGAGGGGTGGATGCGGCTCGCGCTCGGGAAGCGTGTCGAGCCAGAACGAGCGCGGGACGGCGTCCGCGTAGGCGGCGCGGTGCTCTTTGCTGGGTTCGGTGGCGGGCCAGGGCGAGGGCACGCTTCGATGCTACGGGTGGCGGGCGAGCCCCCGCAGGATCGCGTCGGCGTCGCGATGGGGCGCCCGAAGGCCGATCCCGACCAGATCGAGCCGCGCGGTCGGAACCGCCCGGACCGCGGCGCGGTTGTCCTCGTCGTTGCCGGTCGCGAACATCTCGCGCGTGTATATGGCGATCGTGACGCCGCGACGCTCGGCCCGGTCGCGGACCGTGGTCAGCTTGGCGCCGCTCGCCTCGAACACGAGCACCGGCTGCACGAGCAGCGGCAGGTAGCGCCGACCGTCGGCGTCCTCGTAGTCCTCGCCGATCGCTTCCGCGCCCGCCTGGGCGGCGAGGCCGCTCATGAGGAAGGCGGTCACGTTCAGACGCTGCCACGTGGCGAGGTCCTCGCTGACCACCACCGCGGCCTTGGTGTCGAATTGACCGACGCCCACGCGCGGCATGGTGGCGTCTCTTGTGCCGCGTTGTCTTGAACGTTATTGCGGTGTCTTATGCCCTGGCGTAGCGCCCGGGGCTGACGCCCACCGCACGCTTGAACACGCGGTTCAGGTGCGGCTGGTCGGCGAAGCCGCAATCGGCGGCGACGATGGCGGGCGGGGCGCCGGCGGCCAAGAGCCGGCGGGCCTCCTGCACGCGCAGGTTGGTCTGGAAGGCGTGCGGGGCGACGCCGTTTTGCTCGCGGAAGCGGCGGACGAGCTCGAACCGGCTGAGCCCGGCCACGTTTGACAGCTCCGCCAGCGTCACGCGCTGGTTCCAGCGCTCGCGCAGATGCGCCCGCGCGCGGCGCACCGCGGCGTGCTCGGCCCGGTCGCGGGTGCGGTTGGGCGACCCGGGACGCAGGTGCGGCCGCAGGGCGGCGACGGCCTGCAACACCGCCTCCTCGATCGCGATGTCACCCGGCGGCTCCGTGACCAGCGCGGCGTGGGCTCGCTCGAGGGCGGCCCGCAGGGCCACGTCGCGGAACACGACCCAGCGGGCGGCGCGGGGCGGGGCGTCGTCGCGATCGTCCCACTCGTGCACGAGCCGCGGCTCGATGTACAGGACCTTGTAGGCCCAGCCCTCGGGGACGGCGGCCATCCCGGTGTGAACCGCCTCGGGTTCGAGCACGAACAGCTCGCCCTGGGCGGCGCGCTGCTGGGTCGCATCGAGCTCGAATCGGGCGGCGCCGCGCTCGACGACTGCCACGGTCCAGGTGGGGTGGGAGTGCGGCCGGTAAGCGTGCTCGACGAACCGCGCGTGCAGCGCCTCGATGCCGGTCAGGCCCCTCGGCCGGAAGTACGTGGAGTGCTCGGTGGTCGTACGGGTGAGGTTAGACCTAGCTCTAGCGTCTCGACTGACAGCTCGGGTTTGCTTGAACGTTGCTGGTGAACGCGCCCGGCGGGTTGAACGTGATCTTCCCGTACTGCGCGTCGCCGCCAAACGACTGACCGGTTCGGCCGGCGTTGCCGAACTGCCAGGTGCAGCCGAGCTGGCGGTCGCGGACCAGCGTCCAGTACGGGTAGAAGTGCCCGGGTCCGGGTGGCGGGATCACGCAGTTGGCCCCCGTGAGCAGGTTGCAGCCGGATGCGAACTCTGTGTCCGGCATGTCGGTCTCGAATTGGAGCTGTGGGTAGGTCCGGCCGTGGCTGGTCGGCTGAGCCTGGACAAACGCGCCCGGGAACGTGCCCGGCTGCGACGACATCGGCCAGTCGGCGTAGTACGACGTGCCGTCGTAGTCCAGGTCGCCGATCGAGTCGAAGAATACGTCGCACCCGGTGACCAGGTTCGGCGCCACCGTACCCTCGTGGGTGTCGCCGAATGGGTAGCAGGGCGAGTCGTCGGGCTCGATGTTGGGATCCTCAGCGGCCGTGTCATACGGGCCGTTGCAGTTCGTGTAGAACGTGTCGTTGACGGTGTCGCTGATCGGCGTCGTCCCCGGGCCGGTCACGCTCGTGCACGGCTCGAAGTGACCGATCTCGAACTCGGTGTTGAGCATGTACGGGCCGGCGCCCCAGGGGAGGATGTTGCCCGCCTTGGCGCTCGAGTACTCGGGCTGGAAGTTGAACGGCTGACCCTCGCACGTAGTCGGGTCGGTGTTCATGAAGCCATTGGCGGCCGACGCGATCATGAAGCCGAAGGTGTGGGTGCTCACGTCGTACTCGGTCACCTCGAGCGCGTGCCCGCCTCCTCTCAGCCGGGCGTTGAACATGTGCACGATGATCGTGTCGCCGGGATTCATCAGCAGCGTGTTGCGGTTGGGCGTGAACGTGGCGAAGTTAGAGTCCTCGGGACCGGCTGGCCCGGTTGGAACCCCGTTGCGCTGGACGAAGGCGAAGTTCGACGGCTCCTCGCAGTCCGGATTGCAGTTGCCACTGGCGTCGCACTCGGCACTGTCGATCGTGAGCGCCGAGCAGTAGTGGGTGTCGTCACAGCTGATGTTGTCCGCGAACGGGGCGAACCCGGGCGGGTAGAACTGGAGCTCGACGAACGCCGCGCCGGCCCCTGGACTGGTCGCGGTCGGCGCGTTGGAGTCGGACTCCGGCGTGCAGGGCGTGAGCGGCGCGGAGTCCGGGTCGCACACGTCGAGCGAGAACCACGGCGCGAGCGACAGCTCGAAGAAGTGTGTGACGTCCTGGCCGGGGTGCTTGACCGTCGGCAGGCGCGAGGGGTCGACACCCAGGCGCTCCACGTACGTGACGTCGTCACCCGAGCCGGGCGCGCCCGAGACGAACCGGATGGCGGGCTCGTCGTGCCCGATGTAGTGGCCGTTGTCGTAGAAGCGGCCATGCCAGGTGCCGTGTAGATCGGCGCACGCTGCGGTCGGATGGACCGGCTTTTGGATCGGGCTGAAGCCGTTGCAGTCGATCTCGCCGACCGGTCCGGGCTTCACGGCCGCGCTGGCCACAGCTGGAAGGGTGCCGATCGCGAGAACCGCCAGTGCGAATGCGTACACCGTCAGACGTTTCATGCTCGCTCCTCCTCCGGGCTGCGTGTAGGCGGAGCCTCTCCGACCGGGACCGTCGATGTCAACCCATCGGGCCGCCGCTATCCTCGCCCCACTGATATGTCGATCAGCACGAATCAGCTCAAAAGCGGAAACCACGTCGAGGTGGACGGGACCGTCTACAAGGTGATCGAGTTCCAGCACGTCAACCCGGGCAAGGGGGCGGCGTTCGTGCGCACGAAGCTGCGCCGGGCCAGCGACGGCGCGGTCATCGACAAGACGTTCCGCGCCGGCGAGAAGCTCCGCTCGATCCGCAGCGAGGGTCGGACCATGCAGTTCCTCTATGCGGACGCCGACGGCGCGCACTTCATGAACACCGAGACCTACGACCAGATCGCCCTGCCCACCGAGGCACTCAAGGACGCGCTCAAGTGGGTCAAGGCCGGCGACCAGGTGGACGTCCTGTTCCTCGACGACAACCCGAGCGACGTCCAACTCCCCGGCTCGGTCGACCTCCAGGTGAGCGAGACAGAGCCCGGTCTGCGTGGCGATACCGCCTCGGGCGGCGGCACCAAGCCGGCCACGCTCGAGACCGGAGTCGTGGTCCAGGTTCCGCTGTTCATCGCCGAGGGCGAGACGATCCGGGTCGACACGCGCGACGGGAGATACCTCTCACGGGCGTAGAGCGAGCCCGTGCGAGAGGCGGTGCTCATGGCGTCGGGTGAGCTCGTCTACGGCAAGCATTCGGTCCGTGCCGTGTTTCTCCGCCGGCCCGGCGACGTCACGCGGGTGATCCTGGGTGGAAAGCCTTCCTACCACGACGAAACCGTCGCGGCGGCGAAGGCAGCCGGGGTCGAACCCGAGTTCGTGGACTGGCCGGCGTTCCGCCGCATCACCGGGCTGACCGACGACGACAAGCACCAGGGGGTCTGCGTGTTCGCCAAGCCGCGCCGGGTGTACGCCGAGCACGAGCTCGACCGCCTGTCCGACCGTCGCCTGGTGATCGCGCTCGACCAGATCTCAGATCCGCAGAACCTCGGCGCCGTGCTGCGTGCCGCCGCGTTCTTCGGCGCCGACGCGATTCTGTTGTTGAAGAACCGGTCCGCCGAGCTGACCCCCAAGGTGGCCCGGATCGCCGTGGGGGGCGCCGAGTTCGTCGACGTCTACCGGGTCATCAACCTGGCGCGTAGCCTCGACACGCTGCGCGGGCTCGGCTACTGGGTCTACGGGCTGGACGAGCGGGGCCAGGGGACGCTGCGCGAGACGGAGTTCGATCCGAAGTCGGTGCTGGTCGTCGGCGCCGAGGGTCAGGGCCTGCGCCAGCGCACCCGCACGAAGTGCGACGCGCTGGTGCGGATTCCGGGGGGACGCGAGGGCGTGGAAAGCCTTAACGCGGCGGTGGCCACCGCGATCGCATTGGCCGAGCTGGCTCCTGAGATCACGCCGCCGGCGGATGGGGCTGCTTCGGGAGCGGCGCGTCGTTTGGTGGCGGGAGCGTAGAGCCGTCGCGCAGGAGGATCGGACCGACCGGCTTCGGCTGGCCGGCGGGGTGAGGCGGAGCGGGACGCGGAGCGACCGGCGGGTTGGGCGCGGGCGGGAGCTCGATCGCGGTGCCGTAGGCGGGTGGTGGGGGATTGGCCGTCTGGGAGGGATCGACGAGGTCGGCCAGGCCCGCGTCGTCGTCCAGGCGCGGCACCCCCAGCGCCGGCAGTCCCAGCAGGTCGATGGCCGTCTTGGGGATGCTCACGTGCGAGCACCACCGACTGTCGATGCCGGGCCTGACCGCGCCGCCGAACATCAGCAACGGGACACGTGGCCCCAGGGCAAGCTGGACGTTGTCGGGCGTGTACTCGAGCGCCGGCGTCTTCACGTGATCGTCGTAGCCGCCCCAGTCGTCCCAGGTCAGCATGAACACGGTCTCCTCCCAGCCGCCGGACTGAACCACCGCGTCGATCGACTGCCAGATCACGTCCATGCCCTCGGTCACGTTCGCGGGTGGGTGCTCGTCATTGGGGCTGTTGTGCCAGAGCAGCACGAGCGCGGGCAGGTTCCCGGCCTTGGCGTCGGCCACGAATTGAGCCGAGGAGACCACGTTCGCCGAGCCCGTGAGTTGCGTGTAGAAGCTCACGGGGTAATCGCCCGAGGCCGCGTACGCGCGCCACGAGACGTTGTTGGCCTCGGCCAGGCCCGGGAGGGAGGGCATGTCCCACACCGGCGACTTGCTTTCGGAGGGGTTCTTCAGGGTTGGCGACTGGCCGCCCACGATCAGCAGGTGGTTCGGCGTCGAATTGGTGCCGAAGCCCGCGCAGTGATTCTCGAGGAACGCGCCGGTGAGCGCGAGGTGCAGGTAGTACGGGAGCACAGCCCGGGTGTCGAACTGGGCGTGCTCGCCGGTCTTGGCGCCGGTCAGCCAATCGAAGTAGGCGGAGCGGTCGTGCGGGGGGTCCTGGGGCGGCGGATTGGTCGAGATCGGCCAGTCGGTGGCCACGGCCCCGCCGAAGGGCGCCAGGTCGCGGAAGTAGTTGTCGGTCGTGTGGTTCTCCTGCACCATGATCACGACCCGCCCGATCCGACCAGCCATATCGATCTCCTCTCCGGACCCGGAGCGTAGCGCTCCGTATCGCTCGGGGTGTTGCCCCCGCGTTGCCGTGCACGTGTGACATCAATTTGTCGGGTGCCCCTTGAAATCGCTCAATTCGTGAGTTACCCTGGCTTGGCCGCAAGGAGACCATCTATGTTCACCTCGTTCGAATCACATCTTCCCGCCGTCGTCGAGACCGGACTCGCTGACGCGTCGATCACGGCGCGTGGTCGGGGCCAGGCCGACGCCGCAGCCCTCGCTCGGAGGATGACGCCCTGATAAAGGGCGCGCATACCGACCGATCGCGAGGGCGACCCAAAGGGTCGCCTTTTTTATTGCCCGAAGTGACTTTCCAAAGACGTACGTGGTGACACGTACGTGACAGTCACGGGTGGCCGCGCGCCACCCGAATTGCACTCACCACACAAATCAATAGGAGGGACCTCTCATGAGAGGCAACTCGCAGGCAGCGAGCGCGCGTCTGCGCGCGGAATCGCCTGCCCGCCGCTGGTCGGCGTGGCTCGCGAGCGCTCAGGAAGAGCGGCGCCGTACCCGGCTGGAAAAGCTCGAGACGATCGTGCGGATGCAGGCGGAAACGCGGCGCGCGCGGCGATCGGGCCAGCACAGCCCCAAGCTGCACCCGTGGCTGTGAGCCCACCGCGGGCTCCGCCCTGACCGACAGACGCCCTCGGGAGGAGAGCTACTCCTCCCGAGGGCCGAGCGTGTAGATCTCCCAACCCAAGTCGCTGGCCGGGGCTCGCACCTTGCGCAGCTGCCGGTGCCTCTCGAGCTTCCAATCCCAGCGGGGATCGGCCTCGCTCGCGATCGCCGTTCCCCGTCCCAGGTCCGAGGAGTTGAAATCGAGCCCGCGGCCGCGCAACGCGATCTGCTGCACGAGATGCGCGTCGATCTGACCCACCGAGCGTTGCAGCCGGCGCGTCAGGATCGAGCCCGACTCGTCGCCGTGGACGAGGAGCCGTTGCGGCGAGCCGGTGCTGCGGGGGTCGAGCACGGCGTCGGTGTCGGTGGCCCACTCGCACTCCTCGCCGCACAGCATCGCCTGCACGTGCTCGCCGTGCACCTCACTGACCAGCACGAGCATGTCGCTGCCACGATCCGGGCGCGCGGTCCAGATCTCTCCCGGGTTGGGGCGGGACCGTTCGGTCGCCCGGGACCCGTCGTCCGCGGACCGGTCGTCCGCGGACCCCTCGCTCCGAACCACCGAGAGCCGTCCGGGGTGTTGTTCTGTCATGGCCTTCCTTAGCCGGGGGTTGATGTCGTATCGCCCTCCGGTCCGTTCTAACAACGGGGGTGCACGCGCGGTCTTTCGGCGTTCACGCGAGCGGTCAGCGGACCGTTGCCGACGCCGCGAGGGTGCAAAAGTCCCAAAAGTCCACGCGCCCCCGCCGCTTTCGGGACATAAGCATCCCCCGGGTGCTTATGTGCGGGGGCGGGGTGGGGTGGGGGTGGTTTTGGGCTTTATGCACGGGCGGTGCGCTTCTAGAGTCCGAGCCGTATGCCGCGCCTGCGCCATTCCGTTCGCGTGCTCCTGCTGGACGAGGCCGATCGGCTGCTGCTGTTCCGCGCCGAGGATCCGGTCACCGGACAGCCGTTCTGGTTTCCGCCCGGCGGCGGGGTCCAGGATGGGGAGGACGCCCGCACCGCCGGCGTCCGTGAGGTGGCCGAGGAGACAGGGCTAGCCGACGTGCCGTTGGGTCCCGAGGTTTGGCGCCGGCGCCACATGTTCAGCTGGCGCGGGGTCGAATGGGACCAGCGCGAGCGGTGGTTCCTCGCGCGCGTCGACCACTTCGAGCCGGAGGGCGCGGGCCTAACCCCGGACGAGCGCGTCGACCTGACGGCCGGGCGGTGGTGGAGTCACGGCGAGCTAGAGGCGACGGCTGAGGTTCTGGTACCCCGGGACCTGGCGACCAGGCTGGGCGCGCTGATCCACCAGGGCCCGCCGCCGGAGCCGATCGTGGTGGGCGTGTAGTGCGCGTTAGTCTCGCCGGCATGCCGCTCATGTACCGGCTGATGTACCGGGTCGGGTTCACGCCGTGGGACACCGGCGAGGTCCCGGGCGAGCTGCGCACGCTGGTGGAGGGTCCCGAGTCGCTGGCGCCGGCGCGGGCGCTCGACATCGGCTGCGGGACCGGCTCCCAGGCGGTCTACCTCGCGCGCCACGGTTGGCAGGTGAGCGCCGTCGACGCTGTGCGCCGGCCGCTGGCGCGGGCCCGGGCGCGAGCCGAGGCGGAGGGCGTGAGCGTCGAGTGGATCGAGGGCGACGTGGCTCGCCTGGCCGATCTGGGCCTAGCCGCAGGGTTCCGGCTGGTGTTTGATCGCGGCTGCTTGCACGGGCTGAGCGATGATGAGCGTGCCGCCTACGCCGAGGCGGTGACGGCGCTCGCCGAGCCCGGCGCTACGTTGCTGATCATGGCTTTCGCCCCCAACCGGGTCCTCGCCGCGCCCGCCGGCCTCGAGCAGAGCGAGCTGGAGGGCCGGTTCGCGGACTGGGGGCTCATCTCCGCCTCGCCGGACACCGGTGGTGAGATCAGCGGCCCGCTGCGCAACGTGCCCCGGACGTGGTACCGGCTCGTGCGAGGCTGATAGACAGGCGCCATGGCCGCCACGCCCACTCTCACCCCCAGCCGCTCGATCGGCGCCCCGCGGCCGCGGCCGATGGATCAGCGGCTGTTCCACCGGATCCGTGACGACATCCGCCGCGAGCGCCGCGTCCGCCGGCGCGCGTCGCTGCCGGCGGGCAGCCTCACCCCGAGCTATGCGCACACCCGGGCGATCATCTCCGACCCGCTGAGCCTGCTGCTCGAGCACCAGCGGCGGTTCGGCCCGGTGTTCACGATCCGCCTGCTCCACGAGCCGATCGTGTGGGCGATCGGCGCCGAGGTCAACCATCAGATCTTGGTCAGCGATTTCGACGCCTTCCAGTGGCGGGAGGGGCGCTTCGCGGATCTGTGGCCGTTGCTCGGCGACGGCCTGTTGAACGTCGACGGGCCCTACCACCGCGACTTCCGGATGCTGATGCTGCCCGCCTTCCACCGCGACTACGTGGCCGGGGTGGCCGAGGTCATGGTCGACGAGGCGACCGCCGCCGCCGAACGCCTCGGCGATGGGGAAGTAGTCGAGGTCTACCACTGGGTGCGCGAGCTCGCGCTGCGGATCGCCCTGCGCGGACTGCTCGGGCTGGACGCCACGGACGGGCGCGAGCGGCCGCTGGCCGAGGCGTTCGAGGCGTCGCTGGCCATCCACGGCGAGCCGGTGCTGCTGCAGCTCCTGCCGCTGCCCCGCTCGCCCCTGGCGCGGGCGATCGCCGCCCGGCGCCGGCTCGATGCGCTCGTGCGCGCGGAGATCGAGGAGCGCCGTCGCCGCGGCGATCCCGGACGCGGCGTGCTCGGCCTGCTGCTGTCGGCCACCGACGACTCCGGATCGCCGCTGCCGACCGGCGTGGTGCGCGATCAGGCGGTGACGCTGCTGTTCGCCGGGCACGACACGACCACCACCACCTTCACGTTCCTCATCCACGAGCTCGGCCGCAATCCGGCCGTGCGCGGCGCTCTGGAGGAAGAGCTCGACGGCGTGGTCGGCCAGCGTGCCCCGAGCGCCTCCGTCCTCGACGGCCAGGCCCTGCCGGTGCTCGAGCGCTCACTCAAGGAGACGCTTCGCTGCTATCCCGCCGCGTGGGTGGGGCCGCGACGGACCACGCGCGACGTGACGCTGGCCGGCGTGCCGGTGCCGGCCGAGATCGGCGTGCAGTACTCCTCGTGGGTGACCCACCATCTGCCCGAGCTGTATCCCGAGCCGTTCCGCTTCGACCCGGACCGGTTCCTGCCCGAGCGCGAGGCCGCGCTGCCGCGCGGCGCCTACATCCCGTTCGGCGGCGGCTCCCGCATGTGCCTGGGCAAGCGCTTTGGCGAGTACGAGCTGCGCACGCTGGCCGCCGTCCTGTTCACCCGCCTGCGCTTCGAGCCCTGCTCGCGGGAGGATCCGAAGATCGTGACCACGCCGACGCTCGGACCCAAGGGCGGGCTTCGCTTCGTGGTCCGGGGCCGCTGAGCGGTGGGCGTCACGGCCGGGTGAGGTCGGCGGCCGGCGCAGTTTCGCCGCGTCCCACTGCGGGGCGCCGTGTCCCGCCGTGGGTTCACCACCATGCTTAAACCCCAAAACCGCTCCTACGGCCGACGCTTTGTGCAGATAAGCATCGGGTGGATGCTTATGTGCAGAAAGCGCGCGCCGGCCGGGCGGTTTGCTGCGTTTTGCACTCCGCTGACGTAGTCGCGGTGGGCGCCAGCGGCTACGCCGGGATCAGGTCCGGCTACACGCGCGCTCAGGCTGGAACGGACGGGACGGCGTCCTATCGTGGAGGGACCCGAACGCACACGAACTGGAGCAGCCATGAACACACGCAAGCTGGGATCACTCGAGGTATCTGCGCTCGGCCTCGGGTGCATGGGGATGTCGGCCTTCTATGGCTCGGCCGATGAGGATGAGGCGATCGCCACCATCCGTCGCGCGCTCGAGCTCGGCATCAACTTCCTGGACACCGCGCAGCTCTACGGCCCGCTGAGCAACGAGGAGCTGGTCGGACGCGCGATCAAGGGCCGGCGCGACGACTTCGTGATCGCCACCAAGTTCGCCCGGCGGATGGACAAGGCCGTGGCGGGCGACATGTCGACGGTCGGTCCGGTCGACGGATCGGCCGAGCACGTCCGCGCCTCGGTCGACGGCTCGCTCGAGCGCCTGGGGGTCGACTACATCGATCTGTACTACCAGCACCGCGTCGATCCTCAGATCGAGATCGAGGAGACCGTCGGCGCGATGGCCGAGCTCGTGAACCAGGGCAAGGTGGGCCACATCGGGCTGAGCGAGGCGGCGCCGGAAACGATCCGCCGCGCCCATGCCGTGCACCCGATCACGGCCGTCCAGACCGAGTACTCGCTGTGGTCGCGCGACCCGGAGGCCGAGATCATCCCCACCTGCCGGGAGCTCGGGATCGGCTTCGTGGCGTACTCGCCGCTCGGCCGCGGATTCCTGTCCGGCCGGTTCACGTCGCCCGACCAGCTCGAGGAGGGCGACTTTCGGCGCAGCGGGCCCCGGTACACGGGTGAGAACCTCGAGGCCAACCTGCAGCTCGCGGGCAAGGTCGCCGAGATCGCGGAAGAGAAGGGCATCACGGCCGCGCAGCTGGCGATCGCGTGGGTGCTCGCCCAGGGCCAGGACATCGTTCCGATCCCCGGCACCAAGCGGCGCGAGTATCTCGAGCAGAACGCCGGCGCGGCCGACGTGGGGCTCACCGACGAGGACCTCCGGCGGATCGAGGCCGAGCTGCCCCCGGTGGCCGGCGACCGGTACGACGAGACCGGTATGGCCGCGGTCAACCTGTGAGCTTCGACGCGGTCCGCGTGGCCGCGGAGAAGCACGTCGGCGACACGAACGTCCCGGGGCTGGTGGCGCTGGTCGCGCACGGCGAGGACGTGCACGTCGAGGCGATTGGCCGGCTCGGCGTCGGCCGTCCACCCGTCCAGCGCGACTCGCTGTTCCGGATCGCCTCGACGACCAAGCCGATTACCGCGGCGGTGACCATGGCGCTGGTCGACGAGGGCCTGATCGGGCTCGACGAGCCGGTCGATCGGCTGCTCCCCGAACTGGCCGACCGGCGCGTGCTGCGCCGGCCCGACGGGCCCCTGGACGACACCGTGCCGGCGGAGCGGCCGATCACGACCCGCGACCTGCTGAGCTACACCGGCGCGTTTGGCTGGAACGGTGGCTTCGGGACGTCGTGGCTGGCCGATCCCGGGCGTGATCTCACCGTGATCGTGATGACGCAGCGTCTGTTCGAGAGCTCCGAGTTGCCTCCGGTTCACCGCGACATTCACGGCGCCGCCCACGCCGGCCGGCCGTAACCCGTACCTTCCGCGCATGTCGATCTCCACCGCCCTGCGGTCCGTTGCCGCGATCCGCTACGTCACGCCGTTGCGCGAGGGCGGCTCGCTGCCCGGGCTGGTCGAAGCCGACGACGACGGCCTGTACGTGGTCAAGTTCCGGGGAGCCGGCCAGGGGCTGCGCGCGCTCGTGGCCGAGGTGATCGTCGGCGAGCTCGCCCGGCGGCTGGGTCTGCTGATCCCCGAGTTGGTCGAGGTGGCGCTCGATCCGGTGCTCGGAGCCGCCGAGCCCGACCCCGAGATCCAGCAGCTGATCACCGAGAGCGCCGGCTCGAACCTCGGGGTGGACTTCCTGCCCGGCGCGCTGCCCTACACGCCGGGCGGGCCGTGGCGCCCCGACGCACGGCTGGCCGCGGACATCGTGTGGCTCGACGCGCTCACCACGAACGTCGACCGCACGCCGCGCAACCCGAACATGCTCATCTGGCACGACCGGCTGTGGTTGATCGACCACGGCGCCGCGCTGTATCTCCAGCACGGTGGCCTGGACCCGGTGGGTCACTCGGATCGTCCGTTTCCGCTGATCGCCGAACACGTGCTGCTGTCCTGCGCTGGATCGATCCTCGAGGCGCACGAGCGGCTCGCCCCGGCGGTGGGTCGCGCGGCGCTCGAGGAGGTGGTCGCGCTGGTCCCGCCGGATTGGCTCGCCGGCGGGGACGGCGGCGAGACGTACGTGGAGTATCTCGCCCGCCGCCTGCAGAGCGCGGTGTTCGCGGAGGAGGCAGAGCGTGTCCGAGCCGGCGCGTAGGCCTTTCTCCTACGCGATCCTGCGGGTGGTTCCCCGGGTGGAGCGGGGCGAGCGCTTGAACGCCGGCGTCGTCCTCTACTGCCGCCAGCTCGGCTTCCTCGGCGTCAAGGTCGGGCTGGATGAGCGTCGCCTCGCGGCGCTGGCGCCGGACGCGTCGGCCGAGGACGTCCGAGCCCACCTGGACGCGCTGGTGCGGGTGGCGGCCGGCGATCCGCAAGCCGATGCGATCGCGGCGCTGCCCCCGTCGGAGCGATTCGGCTGGCTGGTCGCGCCCTCGAGCACGATCATCCAGCCCTCGCCGGTCCACACCGGGCTCTCGGATGACCCGCAGGCCACGCTGGATGCGCTGTTCGCCGAGCTGGTCGAGCCGGTGCCGGCGCGATGACCGGGCCGGTGATCGCGGTCCACGGCGGCGCCGGCGGCTTCGGCGAGGAGCTCCGCGAGCGCGCCTCCGAGTTTCACTCGGGATTGTCGACGGCTCTGGCTGCGGGCGCGGCCGCCCTGGACGCCGGCGGCGGGGCTGTCGATGCGGTGCGGGCCGCGGTCATGGCACTGGAGGACTTCCCGCTGTTCAACGCGGGTCACGGCGCCGCGCTGTGCGACGACGGATCGGTCGAGCTCAGCGCGTCCGCGATGCGGGGGCACGATCAGGCCGCGGGGGCGGTCGCGCTCCTGCGGCGCACGCGCCATCCGGTGGCGGCTGCGGCTGCCCTGCTCGACGAGCCCGAAGTCATGCTGGCCGGGGAGCGCGCCGACGCGTTTGCCGCGGCGCTCGGACTCGAGCAGGACGATCCCTCGGAGTTCGTAACCGAGCGCCAGCGCCGGCGGCTGGCCGCGCGTGTACAGGGAGGTGGCCAGACGGTTGGCGCGGTCTGCCTGGACGCGAGCGGGCTGCTTGCCGCCGCCACCTCGACTGGCGGCTTGCACGGCCAGCGCCCCGGACGCGTGGGTGACTCGCCGGTGATCGGCGCGGGCACATGGGCCGACCGCCAGGTGGCGGTGTCGTGCACCGGCCAGGGGGAGGCGTTCGTGCGCGCCGGCGCGGCGCGGCTGCTGGCCGCATTAGTCGCCCAGGGTGTGGCGCTGGATGCGGCGGCGAGCGCGGTGCTCGACGCGGTCGGCGAATGCGACGGCGACGGCGGGTTGATCGCGGTCGACGCGCGCGGGGAGGTCGTGCTGCCGTTCTCAACCGACGCCATGCCTCGCGGGGTGTGGCGCGGAGGCGAGGACCCAGTCATCGAGCTTCCGTAAGGCTTACCATTGGGCGCGATGGGGACGAACAACTCGGCGGGTAAGCGCCTGCGTGCCAAATTCGAAGCCGGCGAGCCAGTGTTCGGGATGTGGGCGGGAATCCCGAGTTCCCTGACCACCGAGCTCGCCGCCGCCGCCGGCTACGACTACGTGTGCGTCGACCTCCAGCACGGTTTGAGCGACGAGGCGACGATGGTCACGATGTTCCAGTCCACCCAGGCGGGCGGCGCGGTGCCGATGGCCCGGCTGGCCTGGAACGAACCGTGGCTGATCATGCGGGCGCTCGACCTCGGTGCGGCGGGAGTGATCCTGCCGCTCATCGACAACGCGGCCGAGGCGCGGCGGGCCGTCGAGTCCTGCCGGTATCCGCCGCACGGCAAGCGGTCCTACGGGCCGGTCCGGGCCGAGCTGGTGATGGGCTCGACCGCCCCCGACGAGCTGGGGGGCGATGCGCTGTGCATCGCGATGATCGAGACGCGCGAGGGGATCGAGAACCTGGAGGAGATTGCCGCCACGCCGGGCCTGGACGGGCTCTACATCGGTCCCTCGGACCTGTCGATCGCACTGGGGCTTGCCCCCGGCGCCGTCGTCGCGGATCCGAGCGCGGACCGCCCCGCACTGGCCGAGGCGATCGAGCGGATCCGGCAGGTGTGCGACGCTCACGGGCTGATCGCCGGCATGCACTGTGGTTCGGGCGCGGTGGCCCAGCAGTACGCATCGCAAGGCTTCCGGCTGCTCACGGTCGGCGTCGACACCAGCCTGTACAGGGCCACGATTCGCCGCGAGCTGAGCGCGGCCCGGGGCGGCTGAGGTGCCCCACGCGCCCGACCTGGTCGGCTGCGCGCTCGACGGCCGCTACGAGCTGCACGAGCTGATCGGCGAGGGCACGTTCGGCCGCGTCTACCGCGGCTACGACCGCCGGCTGGCCCGGGAGGTGGCGATCAAGGTGATCAAGCCGTGGTGGGCCGAGGATCCGGACTGGGCGGACAGCTTTGGGCGCGAGGCGCAGCTCCTGGCGCGGGTCAGCGATCCCGGCATCGTCCAGATCTACGATGTGGGACAGGCCGAGGAGGGCCTTTACTACGTGACCGAGCTGGTCTCGGGCGAGAGCCTGGGGAGTCGTCTGCGCCGCGGAGGTCGGCTCCCGGTGTGGGAGGGCTGCGAGATCGCCGAGCAGATCTGCCGCGCGCTCGAGCACGCCCACGCCGAGCAGATCGTGCACCGCGACATCAAGCCGGCCAACGTGCTGATCTCGAGGACGGGTCGGGTCAAGGTGGGCGACCTGGGCATCGCGCGGCTGGCCGAGGGGACCACCGAGGGCGGCACGGCCACGATCGTCGGCACTCCCCGCTACATGGCGCCCGAGCAGGCCAGCGGCCAGCCCGTCACACCCGCGACCGACGTCTACAGCGCCGGGATCGTGCTGTACGAGATGCTCGCCGGCCATCCGCCGTTTGGCGGCGAATCGGCGGTCGAGATCGCCCTGCGCCACGTGCAGGAGCCGGTGCCGTCTTTGCCCGCGGCGACACCGGTCTCCTTGCAGCGGATCGTGGAGCGGGCACTGGCGAAGGACCCCGCCGATCGGTATCAGAGCGCTGCGGCGATGGCCGAGGAACTCGCCTCCGCGCAGGCGCGCGCCCGGTCGGACAGCTCGGCCGAGCCGTCGAACGGTCGCTCACCCGAGGAGCCGCCGGCCGGCGATCGGACCTGGGTGGCGCCTCGCTTCACGCCGCGCCGGAACGTCAACCCGGCGGCGCGCCGCCGCAGCATCGCCGCGCTGGGCCTTGCCCTCGCGCTGCTCTGCGCGATGGTGGCCGCGGCGATCGCGCTGACCGCCGGGCCCACCGCGCGCGTCCCGCAGCTGCACGGCCTGACCAAGGCCGCCGGTGGCGCGAAGCTGCGCCGGCTGCACCTGCGCGCGGACTTTGTCCGTGAGTTCTCGTGGGCCAAGTCCGGCACCGTGGTGGGGCAGACGCCGGCGGTGGGAACGCGGGTGAAACAGGATTCGGGGATCCAGGTTGTGCTGAGTAAGGGGCCCCGGCCGGTGAAGGTGCCGTCGGTGAAGGGTTCGAGTTCGAGCGCTGCGATCGCGCGTCTGCACCGGATCCCCCTCAACGCCAGGCTCGCCTACGTTCCCGCGCCGGGTACCGCGCCCGGGATCGTCACCGGCCAGTCGCCGGCGGCCGGCGAAGACCTGCGCCCGCATTCGACCATCACGCTATCCGTCGCGGAGACACCCAGCTGGCGGTCCGTCACGACGCTCACCGGGAGTGGGAGCGGGCACTCGGTCGCGTTCCAGATCCGCGGCTCGCAGTGGCGGATCGTCTACCAGATGTCCTACCAGGGGACCTGCGACTTCGTGCTGTTCTGCAACGGCCCAAGCGCGCAGGTGATCGGCGTGGGGACGGGCTCGACCGACAAGTCGTTCGACCTGAGCGACGGCGGCTCCAAGACACAGGTGTTCCAGACCGGGCCCGGTCGCTACCAGGTCGCGATCAAGGCGGGCTGGGACAGCGCCCGCTGGTCGATGACGGTGCAGGACTGGTACTGATCGGGCGGGCCGGATCGCCTGGCGAGCTTGATAGCTCGTCACGCCGGCCCGCCACGAACGCGATTCCGAAGAACCTGACACTCGACGAGCGCCGGCGCGCGACTGTTAGGAAGCTCGGCCCAGATCCGTGTGAATCCGCATTCACCTCCGCTGATCGGCCGAGTGTCAGGTTTGTCGGCACCGGGTGGGGCGGGTGTGGCAGTCTCGGCGGCGATGATGGCGACCCGCCGGATCTTCGTCACGACCGCTAGCGCCGAGCGGGCCCGCCCGGAGCTCGAGCGGATCGACGGCATCGAGGTCGTCGCACGGTACGAGCTGTCCCAGGCGCGTGACGCGAATACGCTCGCGAACGGCCTGGCCGGCGCCTGGGCGACGATCGCCGGCAGCGAGCCCTACACCGACGCGGTGTTCCGGGCCACTTCAACGTTGAAGACGGTCCTGCGCTGGGGCACCGGGTCGGATGCGATCGACGTCGCCGCCGCCACCGCGGCCGGCGTGGCGGTGATCACCACCCCGGGCGTGAACGCCGAGGCGGTGGCGGACATGGCGCTGGGCTTGATGCTGAGCTGCATCCGGCGCCTGCCCGATGCCGACCAGGCCGTCCGCTCCGCCATCTGGCGAATCGACGGCCCCACCCGCGACCTGGCCGGCGCCACGGTCGGCGTGGTCGGGCTGGGCGCGGTGGGGCGCGCGGTCACCCGCCGCCTGCGCGCGTTCGGCTGCCGGGTGCTCGCGCTCGAGCCCAACCCGGATCGGGAATTCTGCGCCCAGCACGAGGTTGCGCTCACCGACCTACGAAGCATGCTCCCGCAACTCGACGTGCTCACGCTCCACGCCCCGGCGACCCCGGGTTCGCGGGGGCTCATCGGCGCGGCGGAACTACGCGCGCTTCCCCGGCACGCGGTCGTGATCAACACCGCCCGCGGCGAGCTCATCGACCAGTCCGCCCTCGCCGCGGCGCTCTCAGACGGCGACATCGCCGCCGCCGGGCTCGACGTGTTCGAGCACGAGCCGCCCGCGCTCGACGATCCGATCCTGCGCGCGCCGAACACGATCTTCAGCGGCCACGTGAGCTCGTTCACCGAACTCGGCCTGGAGCGCACGAAGCAGGCGCTGCTCGCCAACGTCCGGTCGGTGGTCTCAGGACATCTTCCGGCGAGCTGCCTGAACCCCGAGGCGTGGCCGCCCCCGCACTAGATCTCGTGCGCCGAGGCCTGCTCGATCACCTTGAGCAGCGCCGAGTGATCGAGGCCTCCGTCGCCGGCCGCCGTGAGCGCGGCCAGCATCTGGTCCACGATCGCGGTGGTGGGGACGTAGACGCCGAGCTCGCGCGCGGTTCGCAGCGCGATCCCCAGGTCCTTGTGGTGGAGCTCGAGCTTGAAGCCGGGCGTGAAGTCGTGCTCGAGGAAGTTGCGCCGGCGGACCTCCATCACCTTGTTGCCGGCCAGTCCGCCGGACAAGACCTCGATCAGGCGCTCGGGGTCCACGCCGGCCTTGGAGGCGAGCACCAGCGCCTCGCTGACCGCCTCGATCGTCACCGCCACCAGGATCTGATTGCACGCCTTGGCGGTCTGGCCGGTTCCCGGTCCGCCCATGTGCACGACGGTCTTGCCGAGCACATCGAACAGGGGCTGGGCGCGTTTAAACGCATCATCCGACCCTCCGACCATGATCGACAGCGTTCCCTCGCGGGCGCCGACGTCGCCGCCCGACACCGGGGCATCCAGAGCATCGGCGCCGACCTCGCGCGCGGCATCGGAAACCGCCTGCGCCACCGCCGGCGCGATCGAGCTCATGTCGATCAGCAGCTGGCCCTCGCGGGCGCCTGCGATCACGCCCTCGGAGCCGAGGTATACCTGCTCGACGTCCGGCGAATCTGGCAGCATCGTGATGAGCACGTCACATTGCGAGGCCACTTCGCGAGGCGAATCCGCGGCGGACGCGCCGGCCGAGACCAGCTCCTCCTCCTTGGCCCGGGTGCGGTTGTGCACGACCAGGGAATAGTCCGCGCGCAGCAAATGCAGCGCCATCGGGCGTCCCATGATCCCCAGGCCGACGAAGCCGATGTTCTGGTCAGGCATAACCAAGCTCCCTGATCCAACCGAGGCTCTCCTCGGCGGTGGCGGTGGTCGGGTTGTACTCGAGGCCCACCCAGCCGCCGTAGCCGCTGCGCTCGAGGAGGTCGAGGATGAACCGATAGTTGATCTCGCCGGTGCCGGGCTCGCCCCGGTCCGGAGGGTCGGCCACCTGCACGTGCCCGATCCGCGGCAGCAGGCGGGTGATGGTCTGGGCGAGGTTCCCCTCCATGCGCTGCATGTGGTAGACGTCGTACTGGAGCTCGACGTTGCTCGCGTCGACGGCGTCGAGGAAGCCGATCGCCTTGGCCGTCGTATCGAGCAGGTAGGGTCCGTTCTCGTACGAGTTGACGGCCTCGATCATGATGCTGGCGCCCTGCGCGCGGGCTTGCGCGGCGGCCCAGGCCACGTTCTCGCGCGCGAGTTGCAGCTGAGTCTCGAGTTCGACCTCCGGCAGTCGCACGCCGACCAGTGCGTTCAGGCGCGTACAGCCGATCCGCGCGGCCAGCTCGAGCGCCACCGGGACGTTTTCGCGAAACCGCTCATAACGAGCCGGGTCGCTGAGCAGGCCGCGATCGCCGGCCGCGATGTCGCCGGCGTCGAAGTTGAACAGCACGACCTCCAGCCCGGTCTCGGCGACCGCGCGCTCCACCGCCGCCAGCTCGTCCGCCCCGGGCCACATGAACTCGACGCCGGCGAAGCCGGCGTCGCGCGCTCGCCCGAACCGCTCGACGAACGGCGCATCCTTGAACAGAAAGCTGAGGTTGGCGGAGAATCTCATCAGGGATCGACGCGCCGTCGCGCCCGGCATCGTATGCGCATGCGACTCCGCCGCGCCTGGTTGCTGGCGCTCTGCCTGACCGCGGCCGGCCTGGGCGCGCTCGCACCGGCGGCCGCGGCCGAGTCGGACGGCCTCGCCGCGACCCCGCCGATGGGCTGGAACGACTGGTATTCGAGCTTCTGCGGGGTCACCGCCGGCCTCGTGGAGCAGACCGCACAAGCGATGGTGAACAACGGGATGAAGGCCGCCGGCTATGACTACGTCAACATCGACGACTGCTGGATGGCCCCGAGCCGGGACAGCGCCGGGAACCTGGTCGCCGACCCCACCCGGTTCCCCGGCGGGATCCAGGCGGTAGCCAACTACGTGCACAGCCTGGGCCTCAAGCTCGGCATCTACGAGGACGCCGGCACCAGCACCTGCGCGCATCTGCCCGGGAGCTTCGGCCACGAGGCGCAGGACGCCGCCACGTTCGCGGCCTGGGGGGTCGACTACGTCAAGTACGACCGCTGCAACATTCCCTACGGCGACTTCCCGGGAGCCAGCCAGCAGCAGGTCCAGCAGACGCTGTACACGCGCATGAGCAACGCGTTGAAGGCGACGGGACGGCCAATCGTGTTCTCGATGTGCAACCCGGATCCGACCGACGATCCGTGGGAGTGGGGCGGCGCGATCGCCAACCTGTGGCGGACGACCACCGACATCGAGGACAACTTCGGCTCGATGCTGGCCGACTTCGAGGGGACGGTCGACCTGTTCCGCGACGCCAGACCGGGCGCCTGGAACGATCCCGACCTGCTTCAGATCGGAAACGGCGGCAGCACCCCGCTCGAGTACCGATCCGAGTTCAGCCTGTGGGCCGAGATGGCGGCGCCGCTCATCGCCAGCACCAACATCGCCGCGCTCTCGCCCACCGATCTAGGCATCTACGAGAACCGGGGCGTGATAGCCGTCGACCAGGATCCGCTCGGCGAGCAGGGCGTTCCGATCTCACGCACGGGCGGGCTGTGGGTGCTGAGCAAGCCGCTCCAGGACGGCGACCGTTCGGTCCTGCTGTTCAACTCGACCGACAGCGCGGCCGCCATCTCCACCACCGCCGCAGCGGCCGGGCTGCCGAGCGCGCGGGGCTACCGCCTGCAGGACCTCTGGAGCAATGCGGTGACCGGGACCGGCGGGCGGATCAGCGCGTTCGTTCCGGCGCACGGCGTGGTCATGTACCGGGTGAGCGTCGCGCGCCGTCCAAGCGCCCTGGCGCCGCAGATCGTGCTCTCGCTCGCGCCGTCCGCTCCGCAGCTTCAGTTCGGAGAGACCACGAAGGTACGCGAGACGTTCGCGAACGACGGGACCTCAGCGGTGAAGAACCTGAAGCTGACGTTCCGGCTCCCCAACGAGTGGGGGCTGGGGCGCCTCGGGCCCGCCCGGGCCAAGCGCGTGGCCGCCGGACACCGGTTCACGGTGGCTTTCCGGATCACCGCCCCGCTGGCCGGACAAGCGGTCGAGCTGGCGCCGGTGCTCGGCGGCGCGGACTATGACCCGCCGGCGCAGGGCATCCGCCGGACATCGGCGACGCTCGGTGAGCGGCTGTTCGCGCCGGTCCAGTTCCCGTTCCGGGCGGCCGACACCACCGGCTACCCGGCGTCGTTCGGCGAGACGGGGGGAGCGCTGGCCGTCCGGGCGCAGGGCGCGGGGGTGTTCACCCCGGTGAACGCGCCGCCGACCGACGGCTACGCCGCGCTTTACGAGGCCGGGCGCGCCGGTCCGTCCTCGAGCGCTCAGGTCACGGTGAGCACCGACCCCGCCGGCGGAACCTCGGGCGGCGCCGGACTGATCCAGCGAAACGCGATGACCGCGCCGCCGGGCTCACCGGCCGGCGTGGTCCTGTTCGTGAGTAACAGCGCCACGATCGAGATGGCCTGGAATGCCTCGGGTGGCCAGGATGTCGACTCCCGCTACCAGGTTCCGCGCGTCGTAGTCAGGGCGCCGGTGACGCTACGGCTCGTGCGCAGCGGCAACATCTACACCGGCTACTACTCGACGAACCGGGGGGTCACGTGGTCACTGGCCGCCACCGTGACGGTGGCGCCCGCCGCCGCCGCGGCGGCGCAGGACGTGGGCGTGTTCCACGCCTCGGGCCTCTCGACGTGGACCACGACCGCGACGTTCACAGACCTGCTCTTTCAGTGACCGGCGAGCCGGCTGCCCCTCCGGGAGCCGGGATCAGCGCGTCGCGCCCGATCTCGGCCACCGACCGCCGTCCCGCGAGCCCCATCGTCAGATCGAAGTCCGCGGCGAGGTTGAGCAGGTAGTCGCGTACGCCGGCCCGTCCAGCGATGGCCAGCGCGTACACGTAGGGGCGGCCGATGAGCACGGCGCGCGCCCCCAGCGCCAGCGCCTTGAACACGTCCGCGCCACCGCGCACGCCGGAGTCGAGCAGCACGGGGATGCGGCCGTCGACCGCCTCGACGACCGCCGGCAGGGCGTCGAGCGTGGCGATCGCCCCGTCGAGCTGCCGGCCGCCGTGGTTGGAGACGATCACGCCGTCGATGCCCTCCTCCACGGCCCGGGCGGCGTCGTCGGCGTGGAGGATCCCCTTGAGCACGATCGGCAGCTCGGTCCGTTCGCGCAGGAAGGCCAGGGTCTCCCAGGTCAGCGACGGGCGCGAATAGATCTGGGTGAAGCGCTGGACCGCGGCGCGGCCGTGCCCGGAGAGGAGCGTGCGCCAGAAGGCGTCGGGGTAGGCGCGGGTCAGCTCGATCAGCGTGCGCAGCGCGGCCACGGTTGGGCGCGGTTGCGGTTGGTCGGGGTCGGACGACGCTCCCGGCTCGGTGATGAGCCGCCTGAACACCGGGTCGCTCGTGTACTGGGCGATGCCCTTGCCGTGCAGGAACGGGAGGTAGGCGCCCTCGAGGTCGCGCGAGCGCCACCCGAGCATCGTCGTGTCGAGCGTGATCGCGATGGCCCTGCAGCCACAGCGCTCGGCGCGGGCGGCCAGGCTCTCGACGAGCTCGTCCGAGCGGCTCCAGTAGAGCTGGAACCAGTGCGGTGTGTCGCCCAGGATCCGGCTCACGCCCTCCATCGGCCGCGAAGCCTGGTTGGAGAGCACCATCGCGGTCCCGGTGTCGCGGGCCGCGCTGGCCACCGCGCAATCCGCTTGCGGATGGGCCAGCTCGAGCACGCCGACCGGCGCCAGCAGGAACGGGCTGGCCAAGCGCTGGCCGAACAGCTCGATGCTGGTGTCACGCCGCTCGACGTCGCGCAGCATTCGCGGCACGATCCGCCACCGGTCGAACGCCGCGCGGTTGGCCGCCACGGTGTGCTCGTTGCCGGCGCCGGCCGCCACGTAGGCGAACGCCTCGGGCCGCATGCGCTTCTGCGCGGCGTCCTGGAGGCGATCGGCGTCGAGCGGGATGGGGGGCCGCCGGCCGCTGACGCCGTCGAGGTAGATCTGGGTCTGGCGCCGCACGCCGATCATGCGGCTGCATCACAGCACACATCGGCCCCCGGCTGCGCAGCGTCCGCTCAGCGCGTCGGCCGGCCGGCCGTCGCTCCCCTCGCCGCCTCGCGCAGAGCGTCCCATTCGGTGAGCTTGACCCGTGGCCGCGCCGGGTCGGAGGCGCTGCCGGCGGCCGTCTCGATCGCGTCGATCGCCTGCCACCCCTCCCAGGTCACGGCGTGCTCGGCGTGCTCGGCGATCATCTCCTCAATGTCGTCCGCGGTCGGCTGGTTGAGTCGGTCGGCGGCGGCGTCCTCGAGGATCTTGGCCACCGTGTCCTGGGAATCCTTCTTGTTGGTGCCGATCACCCCGGACGGCCCGCGCTTGATCCAGCCGGAGACGTACTCGCCGAGGAGAGCCGTGCCGCCCTCGTCCATGACCCGGCCGTCCTCGTTGCGGATCAGCCCGCGGCGCTCGTCGAATGGGATGCCGGCGACCGGCTGACCGGTGTAGCCGATCGAGCGGAATACCAGCTGAGCGGGAATCTCCTCGAGCTCGCCGGTTCCGCGCGCGGCCAGTGAGCCGTCATCGCGCGCGACGATCGCGTTGTTCTCGATCCTGACCGCGCGTACGTGCCCGTTCTCATCGCCGAGCAGCTCGACCGGCGAGGCGAGAAAGCGGAAGCGAACGGTGATCGGCTTGCCGGTCTTCGGCCGGGCCGCGTAGTCCTGCATGATCTCCACGTTGCGCCGGCGGGTCTTGTCGGCCTCCTCCAGCGCGAGGACCGACAGCTCGTCGAGCTCGCCGCCGGCCACCTCGAGATCAGCGCGCTCGAGCTCGCCCATCTCGAGCAGCTCGGGATTGGTCCACGCAGCCTGGAGCGGGCCCCGGCGCGCGAGGATCGTGATCTCCTCGATCCCGCTGGCGCGCAGGACGTGCATCGCGTGATCGGCCGTGTCGGTCCATTCGAGCTCGGACGGCGCGAGCGCGAGCATCCGCGCGACGTCGAGCGCGACGTTGCCCGCCCCGACGACCACCGCCTGCTTGGCCTGCAGGTCGACCTCCAGGCCGCAGTGGTCGGGATGGCCGTTGTACCAGGAGACGAACTCGGTGGCCGGGTGCGAGCCGCGCAGCTCCTCGCCGGGGATCCCGAGGCGCTTGTCGATCGAGGTGCCGATCGTGTAGAGGACCACGTGGTAGTGGTCCAGAAGCTGCCGCCGGGTCAGATCGAGGCCCAGCTCGACGTGGCCGAAGAAGCGAAACCGCTCGTGCCGGGTGGTCTTGTCGTAGGCCCGGGTGACCGACTTGATCTTCGGATGGTCGGGCGCGACCCCCGATCGCACCAGGCCATACGGCGTCGGCAGCCGGTCGTACAGGTCGACCGCGAACTGCGGCTCGGCCACCGCCAGCAGTTGCCCGGCGGCGTAGAAGCCGCTGGGGCCGGCGCCGATGATGGCAACACGTAGGGGCGAGCTGGCAGTCACTCCCCTTCGACCATAGCTGCTGCTAAATGGCGTGGGCATGCCGACCACACGGCTGCTTCGCAGCACACGTGATCGGCATGCCCTGTGCCGCTGGGCATCCGTGCCCGGTGGCCGATGCGCTTCCGGTTAGAGCAACCCCCGAAGCTCTTGGAGAGACCCGACGTGAATCGTGTATCCCCGATCCGGAAGGGCATCGACCGCTCCAATACAGCCCCCGTATGCGGCCCCCGTGTCTTGTTCTCGGCCCCCAGCCCATGTCGCCCCTCGGTCGGACCCTGTTGTCCGGAAGTTGTCCCCGTGCCCCCTGGCCTCGGCTTCCGGTGATGTCCGCGAGTGGCTCTTCGTCATGGGTGAAAGGTAAGGGCACCCGGGTGCGATTACAGCCACCCCTAGGGTGCTTGTCTCACACCTGCTGACGGAAGCGGCGCGAGCTCAGAAGTCGTGCGGGACGAGCACGCCGGAGTCGAGCACCGCGGCCACGAGCCGGGTGCGCTTCTCGTTCTGGGGCAGCTGGCTCAGGCCGTAGCGCTCGAACAGCACGCGGAGGTGGGCCTTGACCGCGTCGACGGTCAGGAACACGTCCTCGGAGATCTGGCGGTTGGTGGCTGGGATCGCCGAGTCGGACGCGTGCACCGGCCGGCACAGCGCGATCAGCACCTTGCGCTGCATCGGGGACAGGGGGATCGCGGAGGGGGCATCGATCGCCGAGGCTGTCTGGGTGGTCCCGCCCGAGGTCTCGCGATAGGTCACCGCGGTGGCGCCGAACACGAGCCGGTCCTTGTCGCGCATTTGCCGGCGGCCGATCACCCGCGCCCCGTTCACGAAGGACCCGTTGCGCGACAGGCCGTCGTCGACCATGGTCCAGCCGCGACCGACCTGCTCGAGCAGCGCGTGAGTGCGCGACACCTCGGCGTCCCAGGCCAGCGGGACGTCGGCGGCCGGATCGCGACCGATGGTCACCCGCCAGCGCGCCGAGTCCAGCATGAGCAGGCGCTGCTCGCCCTCGTCGGTCCGCCACACCAAGAACGGATAACCGGTCCGCTCGGCGGCGATGACCTCCTTCAGCTCAACGGGTGATTGCGCGACCCTCGATCGCCGAGGATCAGCGCCCGTCTCGATGGTGGGATTCCGGCTCATTCTGGTGCCCCTCTGTCAACGTAAAGCTACAGGACGAAAGCGACGGGTCAGGGCACTAGTTTTTTGCGTTCGGGGTAGAACTGCGGCGTCGCGCTACATCCAGGGCTGGCGCGGCCGATAAAGGGCTCAGAAGTCGAACTCGAGCCCACCGAGACCGGGAATAACCATGCAACGCACCTCAGCCCCCGCCGCGACCGTGCGCGGACACCTTGGTCAGTCAGCGAAGGCCTGCGGCCACACCGCCCATGTGGGCACGTGCGCCGCCTGCCAGCGCGCTCAGCTGGCCAAGTGGAGCGCCCAGCTCGCCCAGGTCGCGCGCTAGCCCGAAAACCTCACGCAGCCACCGTCGCCCGCAGGTACGCGGCGGCCGACCTCCAGGTCAGCGCCGCGAGCGCGTCGGCCTCGTCACCGGCGCACAGCTCGAGCTTCGTGCGCAACTCCGAGTCCGTCGGGGGCCGCTCGGGTGCTCCCGGTGGGAGCGCGAGCACGGCGCGGAGATCGCTGCCGTCCTCGAGCGTGAGCTCGACCTCGACCTCGCCGGCCAGCAGGTGATCGCCGCCGTCGCTGGGCTGCACGTCGAGGAGCTCGGCCAAACGTACGGCCTCGGGTCTTGCCACCGCTTCATCGTCGAAGCTGGCGATGCCGGGGCGGCCGTCCAGCAGCGCCGCGGCGATGCCGTACTCAAGGCTGAACTTGCCTTCGAGTCCGGTCTTGGCGCGGTGGTGGATCAGCGGCGCGAGCGACACGGCCGGCGTCTGCACGCGGATCCGTTGCACGCGCCCGGGATCGAGCCGCCCGAGCTCGGCGACCGCGCTGATCGGGCGCTGGAGCGCGTAGCAGCAGGGGTACAGCTTGATCGCCAGCCCGCCGGGGACAGCAGGCCCGTTGACGTCGAGCGCCTTGGGGTCGCCGTGTACGAGCACCATCCACTGTTCGAGCGCGCTCAGGTCCGCGCTCGCGCCCGCCTCGGCCAGCCGCGCCGCCCGCACGCCCGCATCGACCGCGAAGGCCACCTGCAGCGACTTCGCAGCGGTGCCGAACGCGCGCTGCACGCCGCCCGCGGCGGGGACGGCGAGCGCGATCGCGACGGCTGTGCGCTCCGCGTCGAGGCCACGGGCCGCGGACGCCGCCACCGCGGCGCCCGGAGCGCCCGCCGTGCAGGTGGCGTGCCAGCCGGCGCTGTAGTGCATCCACCCGAGGGCCGTGCCGAGCCGGACCATGACGCCGGCGCCGGCTAGGTATGCGCGAGCGCGGTCCGGACCGTCCTCGCGGTCCGCGCCGTTCGCGCTTGCCAGTGCCGCGGGGACGCACACCGCGCTGACGTGCGTGGTCGAGGGCATGTGCAGGTCGTCGTAGTCGAGCACGTGGGCCAGCGCCGCCCAGCGGCCGGCCTCGGACAGCTCGGCGAACAGCGGGGCGCGGTCGTCCTGGAGCCCCGCGTACATCACCGCGACCGTGTCGAGCAGCGAGCGCCGCGCTAGGGCGAGGTCCTCCTCGGTTGGTTCGAGCCCGGTCGCCCAGCGCGCGAGCGCGTCAGCCAGCTCGGCCGTTGCCGTTCTCCTGGATCGCACGCCACACTCGTTCGGGCGTCATCGGCAGCTGGCGGGGCCGGACGCCGCCGGTGGCGGCGGCGATCGCGTTGGCCACCGCGCCGGGCACGCCGACGACCGGCGCTTCGCCGACGCCCTTGGCGCCGAACGGGCCGTCGGGCGCGGGAACCTCGACGATCTCGGTGTCGATGGCCGGCACGCCGCCGGCGGTGGGCATGGCGTACTCGACGAAGGATCCCGTGGCCGGCTGTCCCTGCTCGTCGTAGGCGATCTCCTCGAGGAGGGCCCAGCCGAGGCCCTGGGTCGCGCCGCCCTGCATCTGCCCCTCGACGAGCGCCGGGTTGAGCGCCCGGCCGACATCCTGGGCGATGACATGCCCGAGCACGGTCACCGCGCCGGTGTCGCGATCGACCCGGACATGGGAAAGATGCGCCGCGGACTGCGGCGCGGGCGACAGCGACACGCGGCCGTGTCCCTCGACCGGCGGGTACGGGCTGCCGAACGTCAGCACCTTGCTCGCGAGCTCGGCGATCGGCATCGCCTTCGCGGGGACGCCGACGGGCTGGACGGAGCCGTCGACGATCTCGAGGTCCTCGGGCGCGATCTCGAGCTCCTCGGCGGCGACGTCGAGCAGGCGCTGGCGCGCCTCGAGCGCCGCCATCTCGACCGCGCGCCCGACCGTGTAGGTGATCTTGCTGCCGCCGCTCATGCCGGCATAGGGCGCGCTCGAGGTGTCGGCGTAGTTGACACGGACCTGGTCGGAGCTCACGCCGAACGCGTCGGCGGCGATCGCCGCGAAGGTGGTCTCGACGCCGGTCATGTCGGCGGCGCCGGTGACGATCGTCAGGCGCCCGTCCGAATCGAGCCGGCAGACCGCGGCCGCCGGCTCGTAGCCGCCGGGCCACCACCCGATCGCGAGGCCGATGCCCTCGCCGTCGGGAAGCGAGCCGCGCCGCGCCCACAGCGGATGCTGACCCACCCGCTCGAGACATTCGCGGGCGCCGAACACCTTGAACTCCTGGCCGGAGACGGCCTTGTCGCCGACGATCGCGACGTTGCGCAGCCGGAGCTCGAGTGGGTCGATCGCCAGGCGCTCGGCCAGCTCGTCGATCAGCGACTCGACCGCGAACGCGGCCTGGGGCGCCGCCGGAGCGCGGTAGGCGCCGAACGTCACGCGGTTGGTGGCGACTCCGAGGCCGGTCAGCTCGTGCGCCTGCCACCGGTAGGGCCCGGCGCTGAGCATCGCCGCGATCGACTCGACTCCGAAGTCGTCGGTCGACCCCCGGTCGGCGAGCACACGGGAGCGAATGCCGGTCAGTCGCCCGTCGCGGTCGGCGCCGAGCTCGATGTCGAGGATCTCTGCGCCGGCCGGGTTCGCGGCGGCGAAGTCCTCGCTACGGGTCATCATCAACCTTACGGGGCGGCGGAGCACGAGCGCGGCCCCGACGACGAGCGGCTCGACGATCATCATCTTGCCGCCGAAGCCGCCGCCGAGCGGCGCCCCGCGGACGCGCAGTCGGTCGGCGGGCAGCCCGAACAGCGTCATCAGCTCGGCCCGGGTGGGGAACGGTCCCTGGGTCGAGGTGCTGACCACGAGCTCGCCGTCTACGTCGAACCAGGCGGTGGCGGTCTGGGGCTCGAGGTAGCCCTGGTACGCCCAGGGGGTCTGGAAGCGCCCGCGGACGACGGCCTCGCTCGCGGCGAGCGCGGCGCCGACGTCACCGTTGGCCAGGCGCGCGGTGCCGAGGACGTTGTCGGACAGCTCCTCCTCCTCGCCGATGCCGCCGGCGGAGACGGCCGCGTGCGCGTCACTGATGTCCGATCCCTCGCCCTCAGCGGCGACGTGAATCCGGGCTCGAGGCGCCCCGGGCCGGGTGGCGGCCTCGAGATCGACCACCGCCTCGAGGTGCTCCAGCTCGACGTCGATCAGCTCGATCGCGTCGGCGGCCAGCGCCTCGGTCTCGGCGATCGCGATCGCGATCGGCTGCCCGGCGTAGACGATCTCCTCGCGCGCGAGTGGCTGCTTCGGGCGGCCGGGGCCGGTGGCGACGATCGGCAGGTCATCGGCGGTCAGCACCGCCACGACTCCGGCAAGCTCGAGCGCGGCGCTCGTGTCGATCGACTTGATCAGCGCATGCGCGTCGTGGGAGAGCAGCAGGCGGGCGTGCAGGAGCCCGGTAACCGGAAGGTCGCCGGCGAACTTGGTGATGCCGCGGACCTTGGGCTCGGAGTCACGTCGGGGGGTTGAAACGCCGATCGCCGACTCGCGGCCGGCGGCGCGGGTATCGGTGGCGGCCACTCGC
The DNA here is from genome assembly GCA_963834625.1 of uncultured Solirubrobacterales bacterium. Taxonomy (GTDB): domain Bacteria; phylum Actinomycetota; class Thermoleophilia; order Solirubrobacterales; family Solirubrobacteraceae; genus Palsa-465. The sequence goes on from CAWICM010000009.1 coordinate 110,444, forward strand.
TTCAACGTATCAAGTTGGCAGCAGCGCGATCCGGGCGGTAGGGTCGCGCCCGAGCTTCAGATGTCAGACCACAAGTGGGTGTACGACTTCGCCGAGGGCTCGAAGGAAATGCGCGAGCTGCTCGGCGGAAAGGGGGCGAACGTCGCCGAGATGACCCGGGTGCTCGGCACCGATCGGGTCCCGGCCGGCTTCACGATCACGACCGAGGCGTGCGTGGCGTACATGAAGGCCGGATCCGAGCCCGAGGGCCTGGAGGAGCAGGTGGCCGACGCCATGAAGCGCCTGGAGGAGACGGCCGGCAAGACGTTCGGCGACGACGAGGATCCGCTGCTGGTCTCGGTGCGCAGCGGCGCCCGCGAGTCGATGCCCGGGATGCTCGACACGATCCTCAACGTCGGGCTGAACGACACCTCGGTGGACGGGCTGGCCCGCGCCACCGAGAACGAGCGGTTCGCCTGGGACTCCTACCGGCGGCTCGTCCAGATGTTCGGCAACGTCGTCCACGGGGTTTCCGGATCGCAGTTCGAAGACGCGATCAAGAAGGCCAGGGATGACGCCGGCGTCGAGACCGACGCCGAGCTGTCGGTGGACGCTTTACGCGAGCTCGTCGAGGAGTTCAAGGGCCTCTACGAGTTCCCCGAGGATCCGCAGGAGCAGCTGCACCAGGCGATCCGGGCCGTGTTCGACTCGTGGACCGGCGAGCGGGCGGTCTCGTACCGCCGGATCAACCGCATCCCGGACGACTGGGGCACGGCGGTCAACGTCCAGCAGATGGTGTTCGGCAACAAGGGCGAGAACTCGGCCACGGGCGTCGCGTTCAGTCGAGACGAGGTCACGGGCGCCCCCGAGCCGAGCGGGGACTTCCTCGTCAACGCCCAGGGCGAGGACGTCGTCTCGGGCGTTCGCACCCCCCGCGACATCTCCGAGCTCGCCGAGGTGATGCCCGAGGCGCACGAGCAGCTGATGGAGATCATGCGCACGCTCGAGTCCGAGTACAAGGACATGCAGGACGTCGAGTTCACGATCGAAGAGGGCCAGCTGTACATGCTCCAGACGCGCAACGCCAAGCGTCCCGCCCAGGCCGCGGTGCGCTTCGCGGTCGACGCGGTCTCCGAGGGGCTGCTCACGCGCGAGCAGGCGCTGCGCACGATCGATCCGGGTTCGTTGGACGCGCTGCTACATCCGACGTTCGATCGCAGCGACGGGTACGAGGTGCTGGCCTCCGGGGTGGCGGCCTCGCCGGGCGCGGCCCGCGGCGCAATCGTGTTCAACGCCGCCGACGCGGTGTCCGAGGCGGGGGCCGGCAAGGACGTGATCCTGGTCCGGCCGTTCACCGAGGCCGATGACGTGGCCGGCTTCCACGCCGCCAAGGGGATCCTGACCTCGGAGGGCGGCAAGGCCTCGCACGCGGCGCTGGTGGCGCGGGGAATGGGGGTGCCGGCGGTCACGGGCGCGCACGTGGCGATCGACCTCGAGGCGGGCGAGCTGACCATCGATGGACGGACGTTCAAGGCCGGCGAGGAGATCGCGATCGACGGCTCAGAGGGGGCGGTGGTCGAGCCCGGGGCGAAGCTGATCCAGCCCGAGATCGACGAGCGCTTCGACACAGTCCTCGAGTGGGCGGACGAGCTCCGGCGACTCGGCGTGCGGGTCAACGCGGATACGCCCAAGGATGCGCAGCGGGCCCGGGAGCTGGGCGCCGAGGGAATCGGCCTGTGCCGGACCGAGCACATGTTCATGGCCGAGGACCGCCAGCCCAAGATGCGGGCGATGATCATGGCCGACGACCGGGACGGCCGGCGCGATGCTCTGCGCGACCTGCTCCCGCTCCAGGAGGAGGACTTCGTCGGTTTGTTCCAGGCGATGCGCGGGCTTCCGGTCACGATCCGCCTGCTCGACCCGCCCCTGCACGAGTTCCTGCCCAACCTGCCCGAGCTGCGCGCCCAGGTGGAGCGGGCCCGGATCGAGGTGACCGACGACCTCGACGAGCTCGAGAAGCTGCTCAGCCGCGTCGAGGAGATCCACGAGGGCAATCCGATGCTCGGCACTCGCGGCGTGAGGCTGGGAATCCTGTACCCCGAGATCTACGAGATGCAGGTGCACGCGATCATGCGCGCGGCCAAGCGGATCGACGAGCCGCCCCATCCCGAGATCATGATCCCGCTGGTGGCCTATGAGCACGAGCTCGAGATCGCTCGCGAGCTGGTCGTCTCGGTCGGCAACGAGCACGACATGGAGGTCGGCGAGGACTACACCGTGGGGACGATGATCGAGCTGCCCAGAGCCTGCTTCATCGCCAATTTGATCGCCAGGCACGCCGACTTCTTCTCGTTCGGGACCAACGACCTGACCCAGACCGCGCTCGGTTTCTCCCGCGACGACGTCGAGTCGAAGTTCATCCCCACCTACGTCGAGCGCAAGATCCTCGATCGCTCGCCGTTCGAGACGATCGACACGCCGGGGGTGGGCTGGCTGGTGCGCCTGGCCGCCTGGGTGGGGCGCGAGGAGCGCCCCGGGCTGAAGCTCGGCATCTGCGGCGAGCACGGCGGCGATCCCGATTCGGTGGCGTTCTTCCACCGCGCCGGCCTCGACTACGTGTCCTGCTCGCCCTTCCGGGTGCCGATCGCCCGGATCGCCGCCGCCCAGGCGGCCCGACTCCGACGGTCCTGACCGGACGGGTGGCGGCCCCAGGACGCGGCGGCCCATGACCGCGTCCGCCCAGGCGCCGCCGAATTCAGCTAATTCCTCCCCGGGTCGATTACCGAAGGTGATGCAAAAGCTTCAGGGAGTCAGGAGCTCACCACGGCCGTTCTGGCTCGTGGCGATACCGGCTGGGCTGGCGCTGGTCGCGATGGCGTTGGCCGAGCTCACGTCCGCGTCGATGCTGTGCTGGGACGTGGCCTGGACGAGCGGTGCGGTGAGTGCGCTGACCGGGACGCTGATCGGCCGGCACGCGACCTCCGGACCTACCCGCGCCCGGTGGACGCTTTGGGTCGCCGCGTGTGGCTCCTGGCTGATCGGGCAGCTGGCCTGGGATCTGTTCGGGATCGCCGGCTCGCCCGCTAGCCCCAACCTCGCCGACCTCGGGTGGTGGATGTTCGCCATCCTGATCACGCTCAGCATGGTGCGGACGCGGACGCAATCCCGGTCGCTACAGGCAGTCGCGGCGGCTGAGGTGCTGCCCGTGATCGCCGGCGCCACCGCCTTGACCTACGCCCTGCTCTGGCACCACGTCGCCAACTCCATGCTCCCGGAGGCGCAGCGACTGTCGGCGCTCGCTTACCCGACGCTGTACGTGTCGGCTGGCGTGCTGGCCCTTCAAGCGGTGGTGGGAGGCGCGGTGAGGGGCGTCCGCTCGCTCCCCGCGCGTTTGGGACTGGGAGGAGTCATGGTGCAGGCCCTCGCGTTCATCATGTGGAGCGAGCAGCTTCTGGATGGGACATATCGCCCCGGACGCACGCTGATCGATCCGATGTGGGTGCTGGGCCTGATCGCGACCGGCGCCGCAGGCGCGTGGTCCGCGCGTCAACTTGAGCCCGAGGCTTCGCCCAGGGACTCGAGTGCGCGTGGAGGCATCCTGCCGACCGCCCTGTTCGTGTTGCTGTTGGGGGCCCTCGTGCGCGCGCGTCTCGAGCACGCGCCGAACGTGGTCGGCTTCACGCTCGAAGCCGGGCTCCTGTTCTCGGGCGGCGCGCTGGTCATCCGGAGCGTCCTGCTCGAGCGTCGGCTGCGTCGGATGCTGGGGCGAGAGCGCGCGGCGCTGGCCAGCCTGGCCGATCGGGAGGCGGAGCTGGCCCGGCTCAACGAGCAGCTGCTCGAGGACTCCCGCCGCGATCCGCTGACCGGCATGCGCAACCGCCGCGCTCTGGCCGACGAGCTGCCCCGGATCGAGGTCGGCTGCCAGGACCACGGCGCTCCGTTCGCCCTGATCTTGTGCGACGTGGATCACTTCAAGGCCTACAACGATGAGATGGGCCATCTGGCCGGGGATCAGGCGCTGCGCGCGATCGCCAACACGATCCGCGGCCAGCTGCGCTCGCAGGATTTGGCCTACCGGTTCGGCGGCGAGGAGCTGTTGCTGGTCCTGCCGGGACAGACCTACGAGGAGGCCGCGGTCGCCGCCGAGCGTGTACGCGCGGCCGTGGAGACGGTGGCCATGCCACATCCGGTGGGCATCGGAGGCGTGGTCACCGTGTCGGCCGGGGTGGCCTCGGGCACCAAGGACTACGGCGATCTGATCGCCCGCGCCGATGCGGCTCTGTACGACGCGAAGCGAGGCGGGCGTAACCGCGTAGTGGTGGCCAGCCAGACCACGGCGCGCGGCGCCGACGCCCGCCGCAGGGACGATGCCGGCGAAACGGTTTCGCGCCAGCTGCGCAGCATGCTGGCCCTGTCGCGGGCGGCGGCCGCCCGGCAGGGCGCGTTGCCCGTGCTCGAGGCGCTGGCCGAGATGATCCGCACGGAGCTTTCCTTCCAGGTGGTGGCCGTCAACCTGCTCGACGAAGAGCGTGAGCACGTCCGCGTGGTCCTCGTCGAGGGTGACGAGGAGGCCCGGCAGACGCTGCTTGGGACGAGCGGCCCCTGGAGCGAGTGGGAGAGCCTCCTGATCTCGGGCGAGCACATCCGGCAGGGCGCGCTGTGGCTTCCGGACGGCGCCTACGAGTGGGACGACGCGACCACGCTGTGGACGCCCGCCACTGCGGCCGCTCCGGACCCTGACGCCTGGCACCCCCACGACATGCTGATGCTCCCGCTGCGCGGCGCCTCCGGAGAGGTGCTCGGCGTCGTTTCGGTCGATCAGCCGCTGCACGGCCGGCGCCCCGACGACGGCGAGATCGAGGTGCTGATGGCGGTGGCCGATCAGGCCGGCCTGGCCTTGGAGCAGGCGCGACGCGACGCCGACGGCGCGGGTGCGGCGCGCGAGCAGTCCCTGGAGCTCCGGCTCGCCGCGGTGATGCTGCTGGCCGAGACGCTCGACCTGCGCGACGCCGGCACCGCCCGCCACTCCCGCACGGTGGGCGCCTACGCCCGCCACGCCGCCGCCGCGCTCGGGTTCGGCGAGGACCGGGTGGAGCGGATCCACGCCGCCGGGGTGCTGCACGATCTCGGCAAGCTCGGGATCGCCGACGCCATCCTGCACAAGCCGGGCGCACTCGATCAGGCGGAGTGGAAGGAGATCCAGCGCCATCCGGAGGTCGGCGCGCGGATCCTCGAGCACGCCGGCCTGGACGACATCGCCGCCTGGGTCCGCGCCCACCACGAGCGCCTGGACGGTCGCGGCTACCCGAAGGGGACGGCGGGAAGCCAGATTCCGATCGAGGCACGCATCCTCGCGGTGGCCGATGCCTACGAGGCGATGGTGGCCGACCGTCCGTACCGCGCCGGCCGCCCGCCGGCGGAGGCGCGCGAGGAGCTCGTCCGCTGCGCCGGCACCCAGTTCGACCCGGCCGTGGTCGAGGCGTTCCTGGACGCGCTCGACTCGAGCGAGCGGGAGCTGGCCGCCGAGCCGCTGGCCCAGGCGGCGTAACGATCAGCGGATCACCGCGGTCCCGCCTCGATCACCCGCGAGACCTCGTCGACCTGCGGACGGCGCCCGAAACCGGTGAGCACCCACGTCGCCCCCGCCCGCGCCCAGGGCGCGATGTCCTCGCCCGGGTCGATCTCCACCACGAGGTCGAATGGACCGGCATCGGCCGAGCGCCGCGCGGCGACCTCGCCGGCCAGCTCGGCGAGCGCGTCCGGCCCCGGGAGCTCGATCGGGAAGAAACCGTCCCAGTGAAGAGCCCGCGCGAGCGGACGCCGCTTGGGCCACCGTCCCGCGACCCAGACCGGAATCCGGGGCTGCTGCACCGGTGGCGGCTCGAACTCTCCCGCCCACAACGAAGCCAGGCGGCTCAGTCCCTGATCGAGCATGCGGGCGCGCTCCCGTGGATCTGCGACCTCGCCAAACGGCTCCAGCTCGCCCGTATTGCTGCTCCCCAGGCCAACCCCGAGCGTGAGCCGGCCGCGGCTCAGGTGGTCGAGCGTGACCGTCTCGCGCGCCAGCTTCTGCACGCGCCGGCGCGAGAGCGGCGTGACCATCGGGCCAAGCCGCACGCGATCGGTGGCGCCGGCAATCGCGCTCATCGCCACCCACGGGTCGGCCACGGCGCGGACCGGCGGCCGGTGCACGATGTGATCCCACAGGAACACGCCGTCCCAGCCGCGGGCCTCGGCCGCCACGGCCAACTCGACCAGCACGTGCGGATCCGACAGTTCGTCAAAAGGCGCCAGGAACAGGCCGCGCCGCGTCCCGGACCCGTGCGATCCCTCGGTTGGCGAGCTCACCGGCAGAAGCTTGCCCGATCGCCTCGCTCGTCGCCAGCACGCCGGTTCGAGTCACCCGCGAGGAGGCGGCGTCTAGGCGACGCCGCGCGCCGGGGATTAGTGCAGGACGATCCGCAGCACGATCACGAGCGCGCCGAGTAGCGCGCCCACGGCCGTTTCCACCGCCAGGTCACGTCCGGTCTCGCTGGCACGGATTCCCCCGGCGAGCTCGTAAACGACGATCATCCCCGCCGACGTCCAGACCGCGGCGGTCAAGGCGGTGGACAGCGACGCGCCGAGGGCCCAGCAGAGCAGGACGGTGAGGAGGGGAATGCCGGAGCCGGGGAAGATCCACGCCTCATGGCTCGCCGCTCGCACGAGCCCGGCGAAGCTGAGTGGTTCTTCGTCGCGCAGGCGTTCGCCGGCGAACCTGGCGTAGGTGTGAGCGAGCATGTACAGGATGATCGCGAGCGCCACCGCGATCACGGTCTCGGCGTACGTTTCCTGATTCGCGCTTTCCGCCGCAAGCAGCGCGGCGACGATGACCGTCCCCTCGACGGCGGCACGGAAGTCGATCTTCATCGGGCGGGATTCTCTCCGGCAAGGCGACCGAATGCGAGTCTCGTGAGAACATCCCCGGGGATGGAGGACGGCACGAGCATCACGCGACTTGATCCCGAGACCGGCGAGCGGTTCCTGCCGCTGCGCCGCCAGCTCGGGGTGAGTTCGTTCGGGATGAACCAGATCGTTTTGCAGCCCGGGCAGCGTGGGCGGATCCACCGGCACCAGCGCCAGGAGGAGGTCTACGTGGTCCTCGAGGGCACGCTCACGCTGCTGCTCGAGGGCGAGACGTCCGAGCTGGGCGAGGGCGACGTGATCCGGGTGGCGCCGCAGGTGCGCCGGCAGCTGGTCAATCGCGGGCCGGGCCGGCTCGTGCTGCTGGCCCTCGGTGGCGCATCCGAGCACCAGGGCCGCGACGGCGAGGCGTTCGGCGAGTGGAGCGACGAGCAGCCCGTACCGCCCCAGGAGATGTCGATGCCGCCCGATCTGGATCCGGGCGAGTTGCGCTCGTAGGCTCCTCTGATGCACCCGACGGCGGTCAGAGTCCAGGAGCGGTTGCACGAGCGCGGCCTCGACGTCGACGTCCAGGTGCTGCCGAAGTCCACGCGCACGGCGCCCGAGGCCGCCGCGGCCGTGGGCTGCGAGGTCGGGCAGATCGTGAAGTCGCTCGTGTTCATGCGGGGCGATGAGCCGGTGATGGTGCTGTGCGCCGGCGACCGGCGGGTCGCGTCGGATCGGCTCGGGCTGCGGGCGGCCAGCGCCGAGGAGGCGCGCGCCGGCACGGGGTTCGCCATCGGCGGAATCCCGCCGCTCGGCCACGACCGTGCGCTCGAGACGCTGATCGACGAGTCGCTGCGCCGGTTCGCCACCGTGTGGTGCGCGGCGGGCACGCCGCACGCGGTGTTCGAGGCCGACACCGAGGCGCTGATCGCCGCGATCCCCGGTGGCGCGGTCGTCGACGTCACCGCTGCGTAGCACGCCCCGTAGCGTGCGTCAGCAGGCGCCCTCGTAGGGTCATAAGCCCGGACTCGACCATCCGTACCCGCCGAGTTCGCAGTTGTGACCCATATACGGCGCTGAATCGGGGTTCACACCGGAGCGCGGGGCGAGTTTCATGTTGTGACCCATCGCACATGACATTTCGACGCATGTCGAAGCGTTCTGGGGGCAACATCAACGACATGACCTCGCTGATCGAGGCACTTCGTTTGACTCATTCGATGCCAGCCAGACGCGATCGCACACGAACGGCCGAGCGCCACGCCACCACGGGCCGCTACGCGATCGTTCTCGCCACTGCGGTGCTGTGCTACGCGGCGCTGGGCACCGTGCTCGGGATCCTGCCCGACTACGTGCACTCGCTCGGCGGCGGGGCGGTGCTGGTCGGCTTGGCCGTCGGCGCGCCGGCTTTGACCGGTGCGGCGGGGCGGCCGCTGGGCGGTCGGCTGGCCGATCGGGTCGGGCCGGCGCGGATCATGATCGTGGGCGCGCTGGTGATGTCAGCCGGCACGATCCCGGCCTTCGTGCACTCCCTTGGAGTGCTGATCCTGAGCCGGCTACTGGTCGGCGCGGGCGAGGCGACGATGATGGCCGCCACCGTCCTGTGGTTGTTGCGACTGGCCGGTCCAGAGCGGCGCGGCCGGGCCATGGGCCATGTCGGGCTGGCCAACTACGCGGGCCTGACCGTCGGGCCGCCGCTCTCGCAGTTGCTCGCCGGCGATTCGCATCCAAGCCGCGTGTGGATCGCGGCAGCCATCCTCCCGCTGATCGCGGTCGCCTTCGTCCTGGTCATGGGCCGCGGCCCGGAGGGACGTTCCGACCACGTGGCCGAGCAGGAAGAGGAGGACAACGGTGACGAGGAGACGAGTGCGTGGCGCGTCACGCTGCGTCCCGGCCTGGGGCTGATGCTGGTCAACTTCGGCTACGTCGGGCTGCTCTCGTTCGGTGCCGCCGCCGCGACCCAGACCGGATCCGGCATCGCCAAGCTCGTGATCCCCGTGTTCGGCGTCGGCGTGATCACCAGCCGGACCGTCCTGGCCGGCGTCCCCGATCGCTTCGGCCCCGCCCGCACGCTGTCGGTCGCCGTGGTGCTCGAGTCCGCGGGCCTGGCCGGCCTTGCCGCGGCGAGCAGCGCCCCGCTCGCGCTCGTTGCGTTGGTCGTGATGTCGGTCGGTCAGGGGCTGGCGGTTCCCAGCCTCGGCCTGATCGCGCTCGCGTCGGTTCCACCCAGCCGTCACGGCCGCACCGCCGGCGCGTTCTTCGCCTACTTCGATGCGGGCGTCGGGCTGGGCGGACCGGCGGTCGGCGTTGCGGCGCGCGCGGCCGACCCAACCGGTGCCCTGTTCGCGGCGGCGGCCGCCGTGCTCGTCACCGCACCTGTGGCGCTGCTCAGGCGCGGGCCCCGCCGGGCTACTTGAGCATTCCGCGCGCGGCCGAAGTCCACGCGTTGGTCACGTCGCGGAGGAACTTGGCCTGATTCGTGGCCAGCGCGGAGATCCACTCGACGTCGCTCTTGCCCGGTCCGCGCTCGAGCGTGCTCGCGATCGCCTTGAGCGCCTTCTCGTAGCTGGACAGCGTCGCCTCGCCGGCTTCCTTGCCCGCCTCGATGATGCGCTCGTTCAGCTTGCGGACGCGCGCCGCCACCGCCTCGACCCGCGCGTCGGCTGCACCAGCGGCCTGACTCGCGCCCGCGCTCGCGGTCTGCGCGGCGCGCGCCGTGGTCGCGCGCGTCGAGCGCGCGCCGGAGGCACGCGTGGAGCGGGCTCGGCTCGCGGTGCCGCCGCTGCTCCGGCTGCTGCCGCTTCGGCTGCTGCCACTCTTGCTGCTGGCGCTGCCGCTTCGGCTGCTGCCGCTCTTGCTGCTGGCGCTGCTGCTTCGGCTGCTGCCGCTCCTGCTGCTGGCGCCGCTGCTTCGGCTGCTGCCGCTCCTGCTGCTGGCGCCGCTGCTCCGACTGCTGCCGCTGCTTCGACTACTGCCGCTGCTTCGGCTGCCGCCGCTGCTGCGCGAACCGCTCGAGCGGTTACCGCTCGAACGCGAGGACTGACTGCGGCCTGACGAGCCACCCGAGCTCGAACCGCTGCTTCTGGCCTGGGGCATTTATGTTCTCCTTCGTGGGATGAATGTCGGGACGCTCGACAAGCTACCCATTTGCGCGCGCGATGCGCGCTACACGCCGTGCATGTCGCAGTGCTTCCGGTGTGCGATGACCGAGCGCGGCCGCCCCGACCACGTCGATCGCGTCATCGAGCGTGGTGCGCCAGCCCGGATGGACCGCCACCGGTCGCGCTCCGCGCCGCGTCCGTAACCACACGCCGACGACGTCTCCGTCGACGGTGAGCGGCGAATGCGCGCCGCGCACGTCCTCGGGCCAGGTTCCCCGCGCCAGCAGCGGCCGATGCGTCACGCCGACCGTGGGCACGTCGGTGACCGCGCCGAGATGCAGCGCCAAACCGGCGCGGCGGGGATGGTCGCGCCCGGTGGCGTCGACGAGCAACACGTCGGGCATCAGCGCCAGCGCGCGGATCGCCGCCTCCAGGCAGGGTCCTTCGCGCAGGGCGAGCAGACCGGGCAGGTAGGGACCGGCGGCCTCGCCGCGCACAGTGGTCTCGGCTACGACGCTGCGTCGGAGTAAGACCGCGGCCGCGGCCCAGGCGCGATCCCCGCGCGCGCCGCGCCCGGTCAGGCCCCGCTCGAAGACGATCGCGCACGCGCCGATCGTCGCCGGGCGCTCGCTCGGACGCCACGGCTCGGGGGTCGTGGCGGCGAGTGCGCGCTGCGCTTCGATGAGCTCATCGGGCGAGGTCGGCCACACGCGTGCTCAGGCCACGGCCGCCGCCAGCGTGCGCGGCTGAGCGGTGGTGGAGCGAACCACCAGCGACGGCTCGATCAGGCGCATCTCGTTGGCGCGCCGGTTGTCGATCCGGTCGAGCAGGAGCTCGAGCGCGAGGCGGCCCATCTCGGTGCGCGGCTGATGGACCGTGGTCAGCGAGACGTGCGCCAGGTGCGCGATCGAGATGTTGTCGTAGCCGACGATCGAGACGTCGCGCGGCACCTCGACGCCGGCGCTCTCCAGCCCGCCCAGCAGCCCGGCGGCGACCATGTCGTTGGCGGCGAAGATCGCGGTGGGAAGCGCCGGCAGGCGCAGCAGCTCGGCGGCGGCGCTCACGCCCGCCTCCTCCGTGAAATCGCCGGGGATGACCAGCGTGTGGCGCCCGAGTCGGTGCGCCCGCATGCCGCGCAGGTAAGCCGAGCGACGCTGCGGCCCGCCGGCTCCGCTGCCGCCGTCAACGTGCGCGATCGCCTCGTGGCCCAGCCCGATCAGGTGGTCGAGCACCAGCCCGGTGCCGTGCGCCTCGTTGATCAGCACGGTGTCCGCGTCGACGCCGCGCAGGGCGCGGCCCACGAGGACGAGCGGCGCCTCGGCTGCCGCGGCCGCGATGTCCCCCGCCGACATGCGCGGGCTGACCAGGATGAGCCCGCTCACCCGGTGCTCGAGCAACGCGCCGAGGGCGACCCGCTCGCGGCGCGCCTGCCGTCCGCCGGCGGCCAGCAGCAGCTGGTAGCCGACCTCCGAGGCGAGTTCCTCAACGCCGCCCGCGATCTCGGCGAAGAACGGGTTGCGCAGGTCGTCGAGGATCACCCCGACGGTCTTGGTCCGTCGGCTGGCCAGGCTCCGCGCCATGGCGTTCGGCCGGTAGCCGAGCTTTGCCGCCGCGTCCTGCACGCGGCGCCGGCGCTCCTCGCTCACGTTGGGCCGCTCGCGCATGACCAGTGAAACGAGCGCGCGGGACACGCCCGCTTCGCGCGCCACGTCCTCCATCGTGGGCGCGCGGCGGGCCAGCGGGGCGGTGGCGATGGGGCGGGAGCGGGGACGGCGGGGTGAGACGGACATCGCGGGCGGACCATACTTAGAGCGCGACAACATTGCAATTGTGTTAGCGCGCTCTAACGCCGAGGGGATGGGGCGGGTCGGCCGGGGTGGCGTGGGGGCGGGTTCGGGTCACGGTGGGGTGGGCGAGCGCTGGGGCGGGTTCGGGTTCGGGTGCGGTGACCGGGGGCGGGTTCGGGTCACGGTGAGGTGGGCGAGCGCTCGGTCGTGGTCGGGTGCGGTGACCGGGGGCTGGGACGGGCTCGGGTGCGGTGACCGGGGTGGGGACGGGTCGGGGGCGGGCCGGCGAGGCCGACAAATCTCACACTCGACGCCCCGCTCGGGGTGAACGCGGATTCAGTCGGCTCTGGGCCGAGTTTCCCGACACTCGTGGTCGGCGGGGCGCCGAGTGTCAGGTTTGTTGGCCTCGGGGCGGATCGGGGGGCGCGTCCGGGGGGACCGAGGCGGCGAGCCCGGGTGGACGAGCTCGCGTTACGGACGTCGCGAAGTGCGGCGGCAACGATCCAAATAAGCGCGGTGCCGCCGGCCGGGCGTGCAGTCGAAGCGTTCACGCGAGACGTGTGGGCATCCGAAGCGAACCCTTGACTTCGCCGGAAGCCACTGGATATAGTCGCCGCACTCAGACGTTAGAGCGCTCTAACCACAAAGAGGAGTTAGAGCGATCTAAGCCCCCGAGGAGAGGATTCAACCGAGGATGCAGGAAGCGCACGCACGGGCGCGCGATACGGTCGTTCCGGTCGCGGAGCGGCTGGCCGGCGGGCCGATCTCGTGGGGAGCGTGCGAGGTGCCGGGCTGGGGCGTCATGCCCTCGCCCGAGGTCGTGCTGAAAGAGATGGCCGAGCTCGGTCTGCGGGGGACGGAGCTCGGGCCGCCCGGGTTCCTGCCCGACGAGCCGGTGGCGCTCGCAGACACACTGAGACGCCACGGGCTGACGCTGGTCGGCGGCTTCGTCCCGCTCGTGCTGCACGAACCGCAGCTCGACCAGTCGCGCGAGGAGACGCGGCGCGCGGCCCGCCTGATGAGTGAGGCCGGCGGCCGGATGCTGGTCGTCGCGGCGGTGCAGGACGCCCAGTGGGGCGCGCCGCAGGAGCTGGACGACGCGGCGTGGGCTCGACTGGGCGAGCACCTGAGCGCGATCGAGTCGCTGGCGGCCGAAGAATTCCAGATGCGGGTGGCGCTTCACCCGCATGCGGGCACGCTGATCGAGACCGCGGCGCAGGTGGAGCGCGCCCTGGAGGTCGTCGAGGTCGGCTGGTGCCTGGACACCGGACATCTGTTGATCGGCGGGACGGACCCGGTCGAGTTCGCGCGCGCCCACGGCGACCGCGTCAACCACGTGCATCTGAAGGACGTCGACGGCGCGCTTGCGGCCGAGGTGAGAGCCGGCCGGCGCTCGCTGCTCGACGCGACCAAGGACGGTCTGTTCACGGCGCTGGGCAGAGGCGACGCCCGGATTGCCGAGGTCTTGGACGCCCTGCAGGGGCACGGGTACGACGGCTGGCTCGTGCTCGAGCAGGACACCGCCATCACCGGGGATGAGCCGACGGTGGCCGGCGGGCCGATGCGCGACGCTCGGGAGAGCATCGCGTTCCTTCACCACTCGGCTCGGACGATGGAGGAGATCAATCGATGAGACGACTGCCTCGCTGTATCGGCATCGTCGTCGCCGTGGGCGCTGCGGCAGTGCTCGTGGCGGCGTGCGGTGGCAGCTCGAGCAAGAGCTCGAGTGCAGGGTCGTCAACCAGCGCGGTGAACATCGCGGCGAGCACCGGCAGCAAGGTGTGCCCGTACAAGTTCGCGCTGATCACCCACGGTGACAACGGAAGCTTCTGGAGCGTCGTTTACAAGGGCGCCAAGGACGCGGCCGCCGATCTCGGGTGCACGCTCACCGAGACATACGGCTCCCAGCAGCAGGGCCAGGCGGAGCCCGACGACAACGCCGAGAACGCCCAGATCCAGGATGCGATCAACGCGCACGTGGACGGCATGGCGGTGTCCGATCACGATCCAAGCCTGATGAACCCGACGCTGGCCAAGGCGGCGGCGGCGGGGATCCCGGTCGTGCTGCTGAACGCGGGCTGTGATGACACCGACATCGCGGCCAGCAAGGCGCTGACCTGCGTCGGGCAGCCGGAGCAGTTGGCCGGCGAGGCCGCGGGTGGCGAGTTCAAGTCGCTCGGGGCCACCAACGTCCTGTGCATCATCCACCAGTCGGGCCAGAACCTGCTCGACCGTTGCAACGGCATCGCGCAGGCACTCGGGGTCGGCTCGCAGTGCAAGACCGGCTCGGCACCCTCGAAGGGTCCCGGGTGCACGGAGCTGACGCTGTCGACGCCCAACGCGGCATCGAACCCGCAGCAGGCGATCGGCCAGGTCACCTCCTACCTGCAGACGCACACCGGGATCAACGCGGTCATGACGCTGAACAACGCGATCGGTACCGCGCTGGTGACGAGCAAACCCGCGGGCAATCCGAAGATCGCGACGTTCGACCTGAACTCCGGCGTCCAGCAGGACATCACCGGCGGGTCGATGTCGTTCGCGATCGACCAGCAGCAGTACCTGCAGGGCTACCTGCCGCTCGTGTTCCTCGACCTGTACAAGCGCAAGAACGGCCAGAGCGTGGGCGGCGGCACCACCGTCCCGAGCGGGCCACTCGTCGTGACCAAGTCGAACATCGGCAAGGTCTCGGCGGCGATCGGGGCGGGGCAGGACTGACCTCGGCGGCGATCGCGGCGGGGCAGGACTGACCTCGCCGGCGCCGGCAGACAGGAGACCGAACTCGGAGTAGGAGACGGATCACCAGCAAGGTCACCGGGCGGGAGTCCGTCCCGCCCGGTGGCGACATCCGCAAGACAGGAATCCCACCCCACCCAGGACCATGAGCGCCACCTCACCCCCGATAGCCACGCCGCCCGCAGGCCCGGCGGGGCAGGACGATCGGCTGATCCCGATCAGCCGGCTCACCCGCACGCTCAGGCGGCCGGAGCTCGGCTCGCTGATGGCCGCAATCGCGGTGTTCGTGTTGTTCGCGATCACCGACGCCAGCTCAAACCATCTGTGGCTCAAGCAGACCGGTATCGCGGCATGGACCCAGCAGGCCGCGTTCTTCGGCATCGTCGCGGTGCCGGTCGGCCTCTTGATGATCGGCGGCGAGTTCGACCTGTCGACCGGGGTGATGACCGGGGTCACCGCGATCGTGATGGCGCTGCTGGTCGGCAAGTGGCACGTGGACACCTGGCTCGCGATCGTCATCACGCTCGTGTTCGCGACCGTGATCGGGCTGATCAACGGCTACATCGTGGTCAAGACCAAGCTGCCCAGCTTCATCGTCACGCTCGCGACGTTCTTCATCCTGCGCGGGGCGAGCACGGGCGGCGTGCTGCTGCTCAACAGCGGCAGTACGCAGATCACGGTCACCACCGCGCATCCGGCCGGTCTGAGCAGCGCGAAGTCGATCTTCGGCAGCTCGTTCTTCTCGAGCGGCTCGCTTCCCAGCGGGTACACGACCGCGATTCTGTGGTTCATCGCCGTGACGATCGTCGGCACGTGGGTCCTCAGCCGCACCAAGTTCGGGAACTGGATCTTCGCCGCCGGCGGCGAGCAGAACGCGGCGCGTAACACCGGGGTGCCGGTCGACCGGACCAAGGTCCTGCTGTTCGTCGCGACCGCGCTCGCGGCGGCGCTGGTCGGGATCATCTCGTTCACCCAGGCGTCCTCGGCGGTGTCCGAGCAGGGCGTCGGCTACGAGTTCTTCTACATCATCGCCGCGGTGGTCGGCGGCTGCCTGCTGACCGGGGGCTACGGCTCGGCGATCGGCGCGGCCCTCGGCGCGTGCATCATCGGGATGGCCTTCGAAGGGGTGATCTACGCCGGCTGGGACAGCTCGTGGGACTTCGCCTTCCTGGGCGTGATCCTGTTCCTGGCGGTGATCGTCAACACCGTCATCTACCGGAGTGCTCTCAAGGCGCGGCGATGAGCGAGGAAGCATCGAACATGAACGAGACCCCAGCCGCCGCCCCCGACGCGGAGACGAACGCGCCCAAGGTCGAACCCAAGACGAACGGCGCCGTCCCCGCGCTCGAGGTGCGATCGGTGTCGAAGTACTTCGGGAGCGTCAACGCGCTCGAGGACATCAGCGTGTCGGTGTACGCCGGCCAGGTCACCTGCGTGCTCGGAGACAACGGCGCCGGCAAGTCGACGCTGATCAAGATCCTCTCGGGCGTGCACACGCCGGACAAGGGCGAGGTGCTGTTCGAGGGAGAGCCGGTGAGCTTCGCCGGCCCCCGCGACGCGCGGGCACGCGGGATCGCCACCGTGTTCCAGGACCTGGCCACGGTGCCGCTGATGTCGGTGTGGCGCAACTTCTTCCTGGGCAACGAGCCAACCCACGGGCGGGGGCCGCTGCAGCGGATGGACATCCGGGGCGCCCAGCGGATCATGCGCGACGAGATGGCCAAGATGGGCATCGACGTCCGCGACCCCGACCAGACGGTGGGAACCCTCAGCGGCGGAGAGCGCCAGGCGATGGCGATCGCGCGCGCGGTGTACTTCGGCGCCAAGGTGCTGATCCTCGACGAGCCGACCTCGGCTCTCGGCGTCCGCCAGTCGGGGATCGTGCTCAAGTACATCATCCAGGCCCGCGAGATGGGCCGCGCGGTGATCTTCATCACGCACAACCCGCACCACGCCTACCCGGTGGGGGACCGGTTCGTGCTGCTCAAGCGCGGTCGCGTGCTTGGCTCCTATCTCAAGTCGGAGACATCGATCGCCGAGCTCACCTCGCTGATGGCCGGCGGCGCCGAGCTCGAGGAGCTGAGCCACGAGCTCCAGCGCGCGGTCGATCCGTCGCTCAAGGAGGTCGCCAAGGAGCTGGCCGCAGAGGCCCAGACGCAGGCGTGAGCACGACGGCGGAACCGACGACGAGCGCGCCGCGAGGCGGCGCCCGCCGTCGCAAGCTCGGCATCGGCGTGATCGGCTTCGGCTGGCTCGGCCAGGCGCACACGCGGTCGCTGCTGCGGATCCCCACGCTGTTCGAGAACCGCGAGTTCGACGCCGAGCTCGTCGCGTGCAGCGACGCGTTGCCGGCGCGGGTGGATCAGGCGGTCAGCTCGTTCGGCTTCAAGCGTGCCTCGGCCGCCTGGGAGTCGGTGATCGAGGACCCCGACGTCGAGGTCATCTACATCGCGGCGCCGAACATGGTGCACGTGCAGTTGATCGAGGCCGCCGCGCAGGCGGGTAAGGCCGTGTTCTGCGAGAAGCCGGTGGGTGGGACGCCCGAGCAGATCTCCCGTGCCGCCCACGCCGCTCGCGCCGCCGGGGTGATCAGCGGCGTCGGCTTCAACTACCGGTGGGCGCCACTGGTGCGCTACGCGCGCGAGCTCATCCACAGCGGCGAACTCGGCGAGATCACGAACTATCGCGGAAGGTTCTTCTCGATGTATGGCGCCGACCCGCTCGGCGTGAACTCCTGGCGCTTCCAGCTCGACCAGGCCGGATACGGGGTCACCAGCGATCTGATGAGCCATGCCGTCGACCTGGCGCACATGCTGATCGGTCCGATCACCAGGCTGACCGGCACCATCGAGACGTTCATCCGCGAGCGACCGGCGCCCGGAGACGGCGCGAGCCACTACGGGCGGGGACGGCCGGACGATCCGCGCACACCGGTGACCAACGAGGATTACGCCGCGATGCTGTGCGAGTTCGCGTCCGGCGCGCGCGGCACATTCGAGGTGAGCCGGACGATGATCGGGCCCGAGAGCGAGCACGCATTCGACGTGTACGGGACCCGCGGCGCGGTCGGATGGAACTTTGAGCGCCTCAACGAGCTGCGCCTGTACCGCGCCACCGAGGATCGTGGGTCGGGCTACACGCGAGTGCTCGGGGGCGAGCGCTTCGGGCATCACGGCATCTTCGTCCCGGGCAGCGGCAACACGATCGGCTTCGAGGACCTGGTGACGATCGAGGACTACGAGTTCTGCGCAGCGGTGGCCGAGGGCAGGCCGTTCGAGCCCAGCTTCGACGACGCGCTGGCGTGGGCCAGCGTCCAGGCGGCCCTGCTGCGCTCGGCGCAGGGCGGCGGTTGGGTGCAGGTGCGAGCGTGACCGCGACCACCGCGGTGGCGCCGCTGCGGATCGGCGTGATCGGCGTGGGGCGGATCGGCCGCATGCACGCCGAGCTGATCGCCCACCAGGTGCCGGGCGCGGCGCTCGCCGCGGTGTACGACTCCTACGAGCCCGCGGCTCGCAGTGTGTCGGCCAACCTGGGCGTCCCGGCGGCCGCCGGGCTGGAGGAGATCTTCGGCTCAGAACTCGACGCGGTGGCGATCTGCTCGAGCTCGGACACGCACGTCGACCTGCTCCTCGCGGCGGCCGAGGCGGGCAAGGCGGTGTTCTGCGAGAAGCCGGTGTCGCTCGACCTGGCCGAGGTCGATCGGGCGCTCGGCGCGATCGAGGCCGCCGGGGTGCCGTTTCAGATCGGGTTCAACCGCCGCTTCGACCCAGCTCATTCCGCGGTCCGCGAGGCCGTCGTGTCGGGCGCGGTGGGCGAGCCGCACCTGGTGCGGATCTCGAGCCGCGACCCCGAGCCGCCCCCGCTCGAGTACGTCAAGAGCTCGGGTGGCCTGTTCCTCGACATGATGATCCACGACTTCGACATGGCCAGGTTCGTGACCGGTAGCGAGGTGGTTGAGGTGTTCGCGCGCGGCGCGCTCCGAATCGAGCCGTCGTTCGCGGAGGCCGGCGACATCGACACCGCGCTGGTGACGATGGTGCACGAGGATGGGTGCCTGACCGCGATCGACAACTCCCGCCGCGCCGCCTACGGCTACGACCAGCGCGTCGAGGTGTTCGGCTCGTCGGGGATGGCGGTGTCCGAGAACCCGCGTGCGCACACCGGGAGCGTGTTGAGCGCCACGGGCGAGCGGCGCCCCGCGAACCCATATTTCTTCCTCGAGCGGTATCTACCGAGCTACGTGCGCGAGTGGCAGGCGTTCGTCGAGGCGGTCAAGCGTGGCGAGGACCCGCCGGTGTCGAGGGCCGACGCACGCGCCCCGCTGGTGATCGGACTTGCAGCGGGGCGGTCGCTGCGAGAGGGTCGTCCCGTGCGCGTACAGGAGGTGCAGCCAACATGAGGATCTACCTGACCGGGGCGAGCGGGTTCGTGGGCTCGAACCTCGCCCACGTGTTCGGGCACGAGCACGGGGCCGAGGTGGTGGCGCCGGGGCACGAGCACGTGGACCTGACCGACGAGCTGGTCGTGCGCCGGTCCGTCCTCGCGACGAGGCCCGACGCAATCGTCCATGCGGCGATCTGGAACGACCCCGCCGGGCTGCGCAGCGATCGCCGCCGCGCCTGGGAGGCCTATGTGGGGGCGACGCGCAACGTCGTCGCCGCGGCGAATGCGATCGACGCGCACCTCGTCCTGATCTCAACCGACTGGGTGTACGACGGCACCCAGGGGCCCGCGACCGAGTCCGAGCCGCCCAACCCGATCAACACCTACGGCTTCCTCAAGGCCTGCTCGGAGCTGATCGTCCGCGAGACCGCGGCGCGCGGGACGATCGCCCGGATCGCCGGCGTGCAGGGGGTGCACCGCGCGCGGCCGCACACACCGCGTGCGCAGGATGCCGGATTCGGCTACCTGGTCGCTTCGTTGGTGGACGCGCTGCACGAGGGCGCGCGATTTGCCGTGTGGGATGGACCTGAGATCAACCGGCTCGCGACGCCCACGCTGGCCACCGACGCCGCTGAGCTCGTGTGGCGGGCGCTTACGCGGGAGGTCACGGGCGTGTTGCACTGCTGCGGGGGCGAGCACGTCGATCGCGTGGGCCTGGCGCGTCGCGCCGCCGAGGTGTTCGAGCTCGATCCCGAGCTCATCGACGTCGTCGCGCCGCCCGACGGCATGGCCGGCGCCGACCCGGTGCCCCGCGACACCAGGCTCGACGCCCGGGCCACGGCGCGCGTGCTCGGGGTTGAGATGCCCAGCGTGGACGCGATGCTCAGGCGGCTCAAGGCGCAGGTGGAGTCATCATGGAGCCTGGCATGACGCGTATGACCGTCGCCCAGGCCCTGGTCCGCTTCCTCGCGCAGCAACAGACTGAACGAGACGGCCGCCGAGAGCGCCTGATCGCGGGCTGCTACGGGATCTTCGGACACGGCAACGTCGCCGGTCTCGGCCAGGCGCTTCACCAGCACCGTGACCTGCTGCCCTACCACCCGGCGCGCAACGAGCAGGGCATGGTCCACATCGCGGCCGGTTACGCCCGGCAGCGCAATCGGCTGGGCACGTTCGCCTGCACCACCTCGGTCGGCCCGGGGGCGACCAACATGGTGACCGGCGCGGCGCTGGCCACGATCAACCGGCTGCCGGTGCTGTTCCTTCCGGGCGACACGTTCGCGACGCGCACGCCACACCCGGTGCTGCAGATGCTCGAGGTGCCGCACGATGCGACCGTGTCGGTCAACGACTGCTTCCGTCCGGTGTCGCGCTTCTACGAGCGCGTCGAGCGTCCCGAGCAGCTGTTCGCCGCCGCGCTCGAGGCGATGCGGGTGCTCACAGACCCGGCCGAGACCGGCGCGGTCACGCTCGCGCTGCCCGAGGACGTGCAGGCCGAGGCGCTCGAGGTACCCGAGGAGTTTCTCGAGTCGCGCGTGTGGGCGATCTACCGCCAGCCGCCCGCACCGGAGGCGCTCGCGCGGGCCGTCGAGCTGATCCGCGCGGCCAAGCGGCCGCTGATCGTGGCCGGTGGCGGGGTCATCTACAGCGAGGCGACGACCGCGCTACGGGAGCTGGTGCAGGACACCGGGATCGCGGTGGGCGAGACGATGGCCGGGCGCGGCGCGCTCCTTTCCGATCATCCGCTCAGCCTGGGCGCGATCGGCGCCACAGGGGGCAGCGCGGCGAATCGGCTGGCCCGGGAGGCCGATCTGGTGATCGGGATCGGAACGCGCTGGAGCGACTTCACGACCGCGTCGCACTCGGCCTTCCAGGACCGCGGCGTGCGCTTCGTGAACATCAACGTCGCGGCGTTCGACGCCGGCAAGCAGAGCGGGCTCCCGGTGGTCGCCGACGCGCGGGTGGCCCTCGAGCAACTGCGCGGGGCCCTGACGGGGTGGCGCGTGGACGGCGAGTGGGAGCGCCGTGCGCAGGAGGAGGCGAGCGCCTGGGGGGAGGAGGTGGCGCGGGTGGTCTCGCTCGATGGCGATCACGACGGCCCACCAACCCAGGCGCAAATCATCAAAGAAATCAATGACGCGGCCGGCGAGACCGGCGTGGTGGTGTCTGCGGCGGGCTCCGCTCCGGGGGACCTGCACAAGCTCTGGCGCGCCCGCGATCCGGACGGCAAGGGCTACCACGTCGAGTACGGCTACTCGTGCATGGGCTATGAGATCCCCGGCGGGGTGGGCGTCAAGCTCGCCGCGCCCGAGCGCGAGGTGTACGTGCTGGTCGGCGACGGCTCGTATCTGATGCTTCCCGGCGAGCTGGTCACCGCAGTGGCGCAGCGCGTCCCGATCGTCATCGTGCTGGTCGACAACCACGGTTACGCGTCGATCGGGGCGCTGTCGCGCTCGGTCGGGTCTTCCGGCTTCGGCACCCTCTACCGGTTCTCGGACAACGGCTCGGTGCCGCTCGACCCGGCCTCGACCGACGTGCTGCCGCTCGACCTCGCCGCCAACGCGGAGAGCCTGGGGGCCAAGGTCATTCGGGCATCGACCATCGAGGACCTGCGCAAGGCGCTGGCGGGGGCGCGGGGCGCGGACGGACCGGTGGTCATCCACATCGAGGCCGATCGCTACCGCGGCGTGCCGAGCTACGAGAGCTGGTGGGACGTGCCGGTGGCCGAGGTCTCCGACGAGGAGAGCGTGCGGACGGCGCGAGAAGGCTACGACCGCGCCCACGCCGATCAGCGCCAGTATCTACGCTCCACACATGAGTGAGCTTCTCGTCTCCGGGGCCTCGACCCCCGAACCGGACGGCACGATCCTGAACGTCACCCCCGAGTCCGCGGGGTGGGAGCGCATCGGGTTCGAGGTGCTGGCCCTGCCCCCGGGCGGGACCGCCGAGCGCGTCTGCGGCC
This sequence comes from uncultured Solirubrobacterales bacterium, assembly GCA_963834625.1. Lineage (GTDB taxonomy): Bacteria > Actinomycetota > Thermoleophilia > Solirubrobacterales > Solirubrobacteraceae > Palsa-465. The sequence continues at coordinate 132,280 of CAWICM010000009.1, forward strand.
GGCGCGAGCTGTGCATCGTCGTGATCTCGGGCGTCGTGCACGTCGCCTCCGAGCACGGGGAATGGTTCGACCTCGGCGGTCGCCCCGACCCGTGGGCGGGGCCCCCGGACGCCGCCTACCTGCCGCCGGAGTCGCACGTCGATCTTCGTGCCGCCGACGAAGGCGCTGAGGTCGCGCTGTGCTGGGGGCCGGCGCACAAGGGCGGCGCGGAGCCGCGGGTCCTCCCTGGCTCCGCGATCGCGGTCGAGACGCGCGGGCGCGGCGAATATGAGCGCTTCATCCACCCGATCCTGATGGACGACCAGGGGGCGGAGTCGCTGCTGGTGGTCGAGGTGCTCACGCCGGCCGGGCACTGGTCGAGCTATCCGCCGCACAAGCACGACCACGACGATCCTCCGCGGCAGTCGAACCTCGAGGAGATCTACTACCACCGCATCCGGCCCGGGCACGGGTTCGGCCTCCAGCGCGTGTACGACTACGAGAGCGCGTCGGACGAGGCGCTGACCTTCCGCGACCGCGACTGCGTGCTGGTGCCGCGCGGGTACCACACCGTCTCCGCGCCGCCGGGCTACGAGCTGTATTACCTGAACGTGATGGCCGGTCCCAGCCGCTTCTGGGCCGTCGTCAACGACCCCGACCACGAATGGATCCTTGATGGCAGTAACCGCAACCCGACTTCTTGACAATTACATCGACGGCGAGTGGACGCCGGCGCGCGCCGCGACCGGCGAGCTCGACGTGACCAAGCCGGCCACCGGCGAGGTGCTGGCGCGCGTGCCGCTGTCCGGCGCCCAGGATCTCGACGACGCGGTCCGCGCGGCCCGCGTCGCGCTGCCCGAGTGGCGCGCGGTGTCGACGATCGCCCGGGCGCGCAAGCTGTTCGAGCTGCGCGAGCGGCTGGTCGCGCGCTCGGAGGAGATGGCCCGGTCGGTGAGCAGCGAGATGGGCAAGACGCTCCTCGACGCGCGGGCCGAGGTGGCGCGGATGGTCGAGATGGTCGAGGCCGCGACGGCGGTGCCCACCACGATGCAGGGGCGGATCCTCGAGGACGTATCGCGCAACATCGATGCCGAGACGATCCGCCAGCCGGTCGGGGTGTGCGCGGCGATCGTGCCGTTCAACTTCCCGGCCATGGTGCCGTTCTGGTTCTTGCCGTTCGCGATCGCGTGCGGGAACACGTTCGTGCTGAAGCCCTCCGAGCAGGTGCCGATGACCCAGCAGATCGCGTTCGAGGAGCTCGACGCGCTCGGGTTGCCGCCGGGCACGGTCAACCTGGTGAATGGCTCTCGTGAGGTGGTTGAGGGGATCCTGGACCATCCCGGGATCGACGCGGTGTCGTTCGTCGGCTCCGCTCCGGTGGCGCGGATCGTCTACGAGCGCGCGGCCAAGGCCGGCAAGCGCGTGCAGGCGCTCGGCGGGGCCAAGAACCACATGGTGGTCATGCCCGACGCGGTGATCGACAAGACGGTCGAGGGGATCATCGGCTCGGCCTTCGGCGCCGCCGGCCAGCGGTGCATGGCCGGCTCGGTCGTGGTGACGGTGGGCGACGCCCACGAGCAGCTGATGGGCCCGCTGGTCTCGGCGTCCCGGGGGCTGCGGGTGGGCGACGGCCTGGATGAGGAGTCGGACGTCGGCCCGGTCATCTCGTGCGCGGCGCGCGACCGCATCCGGGAATGGATCGAGCGTGGCGAGGCCGAGGGCGCGAAGGTGGTGCTGGACGGCCGCAGCGCTGACGGCAGCGATCCGAATGGCTCCTACGTCGGCCCGACGATCCTCGACGCCGTCACGCCCGAGATGGACATCGCGCAGGAGGAGGTGTTCGGGCCGGTGCTGTCCGTGATCAGCGCGCCCACGCTGGACGAGGCGATCGCCGTGGTCAACGCCAGCCGCTTCGGGAACGGCACCTCGATCTTCACCGAGTCGGGCGCGTCGGTGCGGCGTTACCGCCACGAGGTTCAGGCCGGCATGGTCGGGGTGAACATCGGAGTGGCCGCGCCGGTCGCGTTCTTCCCCTTCAGTGGCTGGAAGGACTCGTTCCTCGGCGACCTGCACGCCCACGGGACCGACGCGGTCGAGTTCTACACGCGCAAGAAGACCGTCACGAGCCGCTGGTTCTCGAGCGGGCAGGGGAGCGGCGCGTACTTCGTCGAACGCTGAGGCGATCGGGGCGCCGCTCCTGGCGCGCGCTCGACTGGGCGACGCGGCACCGAACACGATCACCACGGCGCCCACCGGCTGATTCCAGGCGAGCGGCTCGCCCAGCGCGATCACGCCGAGCAGCGTGGAGAAGATCGGCATCACGTAGGCGACGGTCGAGGCCACGGTGGCGCCGACGTCGCGGATGATCGAGTAGTTCAGGACGAACGTGAGGCCGGTTCCGAACACGCCGAGGGCCAGGATGCTGAGCACATGCTTGGCGGCCAGCCCGTGCGGCGGGCTCGTGAACAGCAGGGCGAGGATCGCGACCTCCACGGTGGCGCAGATCAGCTGAGCGGTGGCGAGGGGCAGGGGCCCCTCCGGGCGGCGCGCCAGATAGCGCCGCGTGTAGGGAAAGCCGAGGCCGTAGGAGGCCGCGGCGCCGAGGCACAGCAGGTTGCCCGCGAGCGAGGCGCCGCCGAGGCCGCGCCACACGCCGAGCACCGCCAGCACGCCGACAAAGCCCACGCCGAGGCCGGCGAGCCGGCGCGCGGAGGCGTGCTCGTCGGCGAGCCAGGCGATCGCGATCGGCAGCGTGAACAGCGGAACGGCGGCGTTCCAGATCCCGGCCAGCACGCTCGAGACGTGGCGCTCGCCGTAGGCGAACAGCGTGAACGGAGCGACGTTCAAGAGCATCCCGGCGATCGCCAGCTGGGCCCACACGCGGCCGCCCGCGGGCAGCCGTTCGCCGCGCAGCGCGAGGATCGACAGCAGCGTCGCGGTCCCCACGAGCAGCCGGCCGAGCGTGACCTGGAGCGGCGCGAGCGCCTCGTCGCCGATCTTGATGAACAGGAACGTCGAGCCCCAGAACAGCGCGAGCAGCGTGAACCGCGCCGGCCAGGGGATTGCGCCGCGATTCACCCCACGATCGGCAACGAGCGCTGGTTCGAGAGGCGGGTCAGCGTGCGCTGCATGGTCGAGGTGACCAGCTCGTAAGCGTCCTCGAGATCGGCCTGCTCGCCGAGTCGTTCGCGCAGATCGATCGGCTTGCCGACGCGGATCGAGATCTTGGCCGGCAGCGGAAAGCGCACCGGCAGATCGAGGAACGTGACGCCGAAGGGCGGGCCGAGCGCGGCCGGCAGCACTTTGAGGCGAAAGCGCTGGTCGAGCTGGAGGGCCTTGGCGAGGCGCCGTCCCTGGCCCAGGAACAGCGCGGTCTCCTGCCCCCCGATCGAGACCACCGGGACGATCGGCACCCCGTGCTCGAGCGCGAGCTTGACGAACCCGGTGCGCTGCGCGAAGTCAACCTGGTCCGATTCCCAGCTCGGGCGGAACGTTTCGTGGTCACCGCCCGGGTACACGAGCAGCGCGGCGTTGCGTTTGAGCGCGCGCCTCATGTTCTCCGGAGAGGCCGGCACCCCCCCGTAGCGCTCGACCAGCGCCCGCAGTCCCGGCACCTTGAACACCAGGTCGTGGGCGAGTTGGTGGAAACGGCGCTCCGGTCCGAAGTGGTCGTAGAAGTACTGGGAGAAGACGAACGTGTCGGCGATCCACGTCCCGCCGGAGTGGTTGCCCACGAGCAGCACCGGCCCCTCGGCGGGGATGTTGTCAAGTCCGCGCACGTCGGCTCGGAAGTACAGCTTCGAGCTCAGGCGCAGTGCCGGCAGCGTGCGCTCGATGTAGCTCGGGTCGCGCTTGAGGAACGGATCTCGCTCGCCGCCCGGCACGACCGACGCCGGCGAGGTCCTCGCCGACCGCGGCGAGCATGCGCAGGTACGCCTCCGCGGGGGCGCCGGGCGCGCGCAGCGCCTTGATCAGTCCTCCCGCCATGCTTCTGCTCTACCCCGGTTGGCTATTCGCGAGACAGTCGCGCGACCGCGGCCGTGAACGCCGCGGTGTCGCGCACCGGCGGCCCGTGCCCGAAGCAGACGAGCGCCGGCTCGAGCGCGGCCAGCCGGCGGGCCGAGGCGCGGTTTCGCTCCGGGTCCGGGCTGGCCCAGTGATATGGCTCGCGGATCCCGGGCTTGAGCAGAAACGGGTTGCAGCCCCACATCACGTCGCCGCACACAGCGGCGACGCCCAGGTACTCGCACACGGCGTGGCTCGAGCCGAAGTGGTCGAGGTGGGCGTGGGTGAGCGCGTGGGTGGAGATCCCGCGGCCGGCGACCTGGCTCAGGATCCGGCGGCGCTCGAAGGCCAGGCCGGCGTCGATCAGCACGCGGCCGAGCACGTACGCGTTGACGTTGTTGGGCGGGAAGCCGTCCAGTTGCCAGACCCCGTCGGCGAGCTCGCGCATTCGCAGCGATTCTATGGGCGGCGCTGGTTTGTGACGGTTGTCCGGCTGGCGCGTAGGTTAAGCGCGGTGCGCAGGTACGTCTGTATCGGGATCGGTCTGCTCCTCGCCGGGTGCGGCAGCGCTCAGGTCACGGCCACGTCTGCCCGGCAGACGGGGGTCGCCGCGGCGCTCGGCCCGGCGCATGTGGCGAGCGCCCGCGCCGCGCTCGCGCTATGGAGCGGATTCCCGGTGCGGGCCAACCCTCGGCCGATCATCCCGCTCGGCGAGGGACTCGTGCTCGCGCCCGCGAGTGGCTTCCGCACCGACGCTGCGAAGTTCGCGTACCTGGAGGGGCGCTTTTCGCATCCGCCCCCGCCGCCATTGCCCGGCTCGGTGGGCAACTTCAGCCGATTCGAAGAGGCGTCGGCGACCGTCGCCTATCACCGGTTGAGGGCCGGCCGCCGGCAACTCGGCGTCAAGACCCCGCCGCTGGTCATCACCGGCGCGCGCATCGGCACGGCGACGTTCCTGACCGACCGCGGGCGGACGCGGCTCCCTGCCTGGAAGTTCTCGTTCAAGGGGGTAGCCGATCCTGCCTCGGTGCTCGCGGTGGCGACGCCCGAGGTGTTCATCCCCCCGCGCCGTCTCGCGCCACCGGGACCGGGCAGCCCGGGCGAAGTCTCGGCCACGATCTCGCCGTCGGGAACGGCGATCACGCTCTCGTTCGCCGGCCCTCCGGCTGGGACCGCACCGTGCGAGGCGAACTATCAAGTGAGCTCCATGAGCAGCAAGCACGCGGTCGCCTTCACGATCACGACGGTCGCGGCACCGATTCCGCCGGGCCAGGCGTGCCCGGCCCTCGCCGTCGTCAGAACCGTGGTGCTGCAACTGGCCCGGCCGCTCGGGGCCCGCGTGCTCGTGTCGGCGAGCGACGGTGGCGCGGTCCCGGTTACGCCGGGTCGATAGCCGCGGATGCTCGTCGTCCGTCAATCGCCAGCGAACCGGAATAAGGCGGGATATCGTAGCACGATATCGTGCTACGATATAAGCCAACTCGATTTACCAGGAGGGCTTGTCATGCGAACGCCAACCTTGGACCCCACCGCCGGTGAGAGGGCGCGGACGATGCGTCTCGATCCCGGGGCTTCCCACCCCGTCACCGATCCCACCGATCCCCGCTACGGCAGGCTGCCGCTCCAGGCTCGGGAACTCGGCGGCCGCGTGGGACGAGTTGTCGATCCGACCCAGGCTCGGGAGCTCGGCGGCCACGTGGGACACGTGGTCGATCCAACCGACCCGGCCTGCGAAAGGCGCTTGGACTGAGCGCTCTGGCCAGTGAGAAGACTTTTGGCCTGACACGAGTGACGTCATGACCGTCATCACACGCGTTGCCGCGTTCGGCGCGGCTGATGAGGCCGAGCGGATTCTCACCGAGATCGCCTGCCCCGCCTGTGGTTATCGGGATCCGGCCGACGCATACCGGTTGACGCCCGGCAACCAGGTGCGTTTCTTCTGTGACGGCTGCGGCGCGTTCGTGACGATCCTGCTGAGCGACGTCCAGGCCGAGGCCCTGCGCCGCTGCACGCCCAACGGTTAGCGCGGACGCCTCAGGTGATCGCGGTGGCGGGCCCGGATCAGCGCGAGCGTGCACAGCCTGCCGTGGCTCCCTGGGCGATATCGTAACGCGATATGCCGCTCGAGCAATCGGACTTCGAGCATCTGCTCGAATTGCGCACCGGGCTACGGCGTTTCCTGCGCTGGAGCGAGGAACAGGCCAAGGCCGCCGGACTGACCGCTGCCCAGCACCAATTGCTGCTCGCGATCAAGGGCCATCCCGATCCGGCCGGCCCCACGATCGGCGAGATCGCCGACTACCTCGTCCTGCGCCATCACAGCGCCGTTGGGCTGATCGACCGTGCGGAGAAGGACGGGTTGGTCAAGCGCACTCCCGACCCGGACAGCCGGAGCGTCGTACGCGTCACGCTCACGCCGGTCGGGATGGCCAAGCTCGACGCGCTCGCCGAGGCCCATCTCCAGGAGATCACCCATCTCGCGCCGACGATGCGGACGCTGTGGCGAGCGCTCGAGAACGGCGACGGCAAGGCGCCACATCCCGCGGCACGACGGCGGCCGAGCGCCCGTTAGAGCAGCGCCGGCGGATCGCGCCGGGGGACCGGCGTGGCGTTGACGATCGAGGTCGTGGTCTCGCCGTAGAGGAGGAACCGGTCCAGCACGCTCGGCAGCTCCTCGATCGAGCCGAGGTGGAGCTTCATGTAGAAGCAGTCCTCGCCGGTGATACGCAGGCACTCCTCGATCTGCGGGATCTCGGCCGCCAGCTCGGCGATCTTCGAGAGCTGGCGCACGGCCGGTTTGACCCGGACGATCGCGGTGAGCGCGTAGCCGAGCGCTCGCGGGTCGATCTCGGCGCGGTAGCCGGTAATCACGCCGATCTCCTCGAGGCGCCGCACGCGTTCGGTCACGGCGGGCGAGGACAGGCTGACGCGCCGCCCCAGCTCCGCAAAGGAAATACGGCCATCTCGGGCCAATTCGGCAACGATCTGTCGGTCGGTAGCGTCTAGCGCTAGCTCTTTCATAGGCAAACGGATGCTAACGCCTTCGATTGTCCATGTACTCGAATGGCCGTCGCGAGCACAATCGGAGCATGAGCCCGAGGCGTGTCCCCCCGCAGGCGTACTTCGCGGGCAGCGCCGTGTTCCACTATCTGGGCCCGGCCTTCGCCGTGCTCCTGTTCGCCCGAGTCGCGCCGCTTGGCGTCGCTTGGCTGCGGATCGCCAGTGCGGCGATCGTGTTCGCCGCCTGGCGCCGGCCCTGGCGCAGCCTCCGGACGGCCGATCGCGAGACGATCCGCCTGCTGGTGGCGCTCGGCGCCGTCCTCGCGGTGATGAACAGCTGCTTCTACGAGGCGATCGCTCGGCTGCCGCTCAGCACGGTTTCTGCGATCGAGTTCCTGCCGGTGATCGCGCTGGCCGCGTTGGGTGCCCGCTCGCCGCGCAACCTGTCCGCGCTCGCCATGGCCGTGGCCGGCGTGTACGTGCTGATCGACGTCCGCCTGCGGGGCGGAGCGCTCGGCTATGGCCTGGCCTTCGCCAACGCCGGCCTGTTCGCGCTCTACATCGTGCTCGCGCACCGCGTGTCCCGGCAGTCGAGCATCGGCGGCATCGACGGGCTTGCCGCGGCCATGCTGATGGCGTTGCCGGCGGTCACCGCGCTGGGCGGCTGGCAGGTCGTGCCGCACCTGACCGACCCGGTGGCGCTCGGGGCGGGCGTCGGCGTCGGCGTCACCTCCTCGGTCATCCCGTACGTGTGCGACCAGCTCGCCATGGCGCGCCTGGCCCGCGCGACGTACTCGCTGATGGTCTCGCTGCTGCCGGCCACCGCCACGGTGGTCGGCCTGGTCGTGCTCGGCCAGACGCCCACGCTGCGAGAGCTGCTCGGGATCTCGCTCGTGGTCGCCGCGCTGGCCGTGCACCGGGAGCGCGCTACAACGGGCGCCGAACCCCGACCTCGTCGATGTGATCCAGCAGGTCCTGCGGGTCCTCGTAGACCCGAAACGCTCCCGAGTAGATGAGCTCCTCGCGGCCGTAGCCGCCGGAGAGAACGCCGATCCCGAGGGCGCGGGCGCGGCGGGCCGCGAGCAGGTCCCACACGCTGTCGCCGACCACGATGCTGTCGCGAATGTCGACGTCGATCCGCTCGGCCGCGGTCAGGAACAGGTCGGGGTCGGGTTTGGCGTATTTGACCTCGTCGCGCGTGACGAAGGGGGTGTCCGGGGCGAGCCCGAGCAGGTCGTAGGCGAGGTGGGCATAAGCCTTGGGGCCGCTGGTGGCGATCGCCCACGGCACGCCGTGCTCGGTCAGGGTGGCGAGCAGTTCGATCGCGCCGGGCAGCGGCCGGACGCTGTCGTAGTGGCGAATGAACGCCTCCTCGTGGAGACGGGGAAGGGCGCGCAGCGTGTCCGGGTCGAGCTGCGTGCCGAGCTCTCGGGCCAGCGCCGTCACGAACAGGCCGCCGCTCATGCCGATCCGGCGGTGGATCTTCCAGACCGACAGGTTGATGTCCACGCCGGCCATGGCCTCGCGCCAAGCCACGACGTGCTGGTAGACGGAGTCGATCAGCGTCCCGTCCAGGTCGAAGATGAAGGCGGGGTGGCTTCGGCTCTCGATCGTCACGTCCGGCATGATGACGCGATGATCACCACGGAGGCTTTGACGGTCCGGTTCGACGCGCTCGACGACATCGGCGTCGGTCCCGAGGGCGTGTACCGGCTGGCCTGGACCGAGGAGGATGCGCTGACGCGCGCGTGGTTCGAGCGCCAGGCCGCGGAGGTCGGCCTGCGGGTGGAGCGCGACCCGGCGGGGAACCTGTGGGCGTGCCCGGACGCAGACCCGCCGTGGTGGGGAGTCGGCTCGCACCTGGACAGCGTCCGCGGCGGCGGACGGTTCGACGGGCCGCTCGGTGTGGCCTGCGCATTCGAGATCACCGCCGCCGGCGGGCCCCCGATCGCCGTGGTCTCATTCGCCGACGAGGAGGGCGCGCGCTTCAACACGCCCACGTTCGGGAGCAAGGCGCTGGTCGGGCGGCTCGACCTGCCGGCGGTGCTCGAGCGCAGTGACGACGACGGGGTGTCGTTGGCGGACGCGATGCGGGCGAGCGGGGTCGACCCCGACGCGATCGGCCGAGCGCCCGAGTGGCTTCGGACGCGGCTGGCCGGCTTCGTCGAGATCCACATCGACCAGACCACCGAGCTGGCTCGGGCCGGCGAGCCGGTCGGCGTGGTCAGCGCACTGGCCGCCCGCACGCGGCTCGAGGTGCGGCTGACCGGCCGGGCCGATCACGCCGGGACCACGCCGCGATCGGAGCGTCGCGACGCGTTGGCCGCGGCGGCGCGGCTGATCGTGGGGGCCGAGGACCTGGCCCTCAAGGCCAGCTCGCTCGATGGCGATCACGGCCCGCTCACGGTCACTGCATCAAGAATCATCACCAAGCCCAACGCACCGACCACGATCGCCGCGGAGGTGCGCCTGTGGATCGACGCGCGCGCTCCCGGCTTCGACGCGATCGACGCGTGGCGGGCGCGGGTCGATTCGCTGGTGGGTGAGCTCGCGGTGCGCACCGGGGTCGAGATCGAGGTGGCCGTGGCGTCGCGGAGCGATGCCCGCAAGTTCGCGCCCGAGCTGCGTGCGGCGCTGAGCCGCGCCGCCGAGGACGTCCTCGGACACGCCCCACCCGAGCTCGTGTGCTTCGCCGGCCACGACGCCGGCGTGCTGGCCGAGCGCGTACCGGCGGCCATGCTGTTCGTGCGCAACCCCACGGGGATCAGCCACTCGCCGCAGGAGACGGTCTCGCTGGAGGATGCCGCGGTGGCTTCTGAGGTAGTGGCCCGCGCCCTGGAGTCCCTGGCATGAGCGCGCGCGCCTCGATCCCGGCCATGGTGAACGCCCACTCGCACGCCTTCCAGCGAGCGCTGCGCGGGCGGGGCGAGCGGCCCAGCCCGGGTCAGCACGACGACTTCTGGACGTGGCGGACCGAGATGTTCGCGCTGGCCGGGGCGCTCGATCCGACCAGCATGCGCCAGGCGGCGCGCGAGACCTACGACGAGATGGTCGGGGCCGGCTACGGCGTGGTCGGCGAGTTCCACTACGTGCACCACCAGCCGGACGGGACGCCGTATGCCGAGCCCAATGAGATGGCCTTCGCGGTGGCCGAGGCGGCGGTCGAGGCCGGACTGGAGATCGTGCTGCTGCCCGCCGCGTATCACCGGGGCGGGTGGTCCGAAGGCTCGGACTTGCCCCCGGCGCCGGGTCAGCGCCGCTTCTGTGACCCGGACGCCGACACGTTCCTGGCGCGAGTGGACGCGCTGCGCGAATGGGCGGCATCGGTGCCGGGGGTCTCCGTGGGGATTGCCGCCCACAGCGTCCGCGCGGTCCCGCGCGGCTGGCTCGAGGCGATCGCGTCGTATTCGGAGCGGCACGGGATCGTGCGGCACGTCCACGCTTCCGAGCAGCGCCGCGAGCTCGCCGAGTGCCACGCCGAGCACGGCTGCTCGCCGATCGAGCTGCTCGAGCGGACGGGCTTCCTCGGTCCGCGGGCGAGCGTGATCCACGGGATTCACGTGTCTGTGGAGGAAGTGAGGCTTTTGGCGGCGAGTGGCGCGACCGTCGTGTCCTGCCCGACCACCGAGGGGAACCTCGGCGACGGCTACCTGCCGGCCATGGCCTATGCCGAGGCGGGTGTGCCGCTCGCCATCGGAAGCGACTCGCAGGTCCGGATCGACCCGTTCGAGGAGGCTCGCGAGCTCGAGACGGGTTCGCGTCGCGAGCGCCAGCTGCGGTCTGGACTGCTCGCGGCCGTTGGCGACCTGTGGGGGGAGCTGTGCCGCAACGGATACCGGAGCCTGGGCCTGGAGGGGGAGCCGGGGGCCGTCGAGATCGATCTCGAGCATCCGGATCTGAGGGGGATCGACTCGGCGGATCTGCCTTTGGCGCTGGTCACGTGCGCATCGGCGGGCGTGGTGAGGCGATGAACCGCGAGCAGCGTCTCGTGTTCGGCGAGGTCGCCGAGCTTTACGACCGTCATCGTCCGGCCTATCCGGATGCGCTGATCGACGATCTGGTCGATCTGGCCGGGCTCGAGGCGGATGCGCTCGTGCTCGAGGTCGGCGCCGGGACCGGCAAGGCGACCGCGATGTTCGCCGCGCGTGGGATGCGAGTCCTCGCGGTCGAGCCGAGCGCCGAGATGGCCGCGGTGGCCCGGCGGGTGTGCGCTGCCTATCCCGGCGTGCAGATCGAGCAGGCGGACTTCGAGCGCTGGGATCCGGCGGGAAGGACGTTTCCGCTCCTGTTCGCCGCGCAGGCATGGCATTGGGTCGAGCCGGAGGTGGGCTTTGCCAAGGCGGCATCGGTCCTGAGGCCCGGAGGGGTGCTCGCGGCGTTCTGGAACCGGCCGGTGTGGGCGGGCGCGGCGCTGCGCGAGCCGGTTCTCGACGCCTACCGCCAGGCGGCGCCGGAGATCCTGGCCGAGACCGACCCGATCCACCCGGCCGGCGTGCCGCCCGCCGACGATGAGGACTGGCGGCGCGGGATTGCCGGCGCCAGCGGACTGGGCGGGGTCGATGTACGCGACTACGAGTCGACTCTGACGTACTCCGCCGGCGACTACGCGGCGATGCTCGAGACGCATTCCACGGTCCGGGCCCTCGACGCGGAGCGGCGGGACGCGCTGGTCGGCGCGGTGGCGCGAGCGATCGAGAGCCACGGCAACGAGCTCACGCTGCCGATGGTGACGCGGGTCTGTCTCGCTCGTCGGGTGCTCACCCCTTAAGTGAGTCGCGCCCCGGGTCGCCGGCGAAATGGACGGGCCGGCAACAGGGGGCGCGCTCAAGGGAGGGAGGGAAGCGAATGATGACGCCCGCCGACCTATTTGTCCAAGAGGGAATTCTGCGTACTGTGATAAGCGACGCTTATGAATTTCCGTCGACGGTGAACACGATCTTGCCGACCGTCTCGCCGCGGAGCATCGTGTCGAAGCCGTCTCGCGCCTCGGCGATCGGCAGCGTGTTGTGGATGACCGGGCGCACGCCCTTGTCGACGCACAGTCGCATCAGCCGCTCGAGCTCCTCGCGCGTGCCCATCGTGGAGCCGACCACCGACAGCTGGAGGAAGAAGATGCGGGTGAGCTCGGCGGGGGGAGCATCGCCGGTGGTGGCGCCCGAGATCACGATCGTGCCGCCCGGCTTCAGCGAGCGGACCGAGTGGGCCCAGGTGGCCTGGCCGGTGGTCTCCATCACCGCGTCGACGCGCTCGGGCAGGCGGGCGCCGGGCTCGAAGGCCTGATCGGCCCCCAGCTCGAGCGCGCGGGCGCGCTTCCCTTCGGAGCGCCCGGTCACCCAGATCCGGATGCCGGCCGCGCTGCCGAGCACGGTGAGCGCGGTCGCCACGCCGCCGCTGGCGCCCTGGACGAGGACGGTGGCGCCCGGGGGCACCCGGCCGCGGCTGAACAACATCCGATAGGCGGTCAGCCAGGCCGTGGGCAGGCAGGCCGCCTCCTCGAAGGAGAGCTCGGGCGGCTTGGGGAGGAGGTTCCACTTCGGGACGGCCACCCTCTCGGCGAAGGTGCCCGGGTAGCGCTCGGACAACAGCGAGCGGCGCGGATCGAGCGTCTCATCGCCGTGCCAGGAGGGATCGTTGATCACCGAGTGGACGATCACCTCGTTGCCCTCCTCGTCGAGGCCCGCGGCGTCGCAGCCGAGGATCATCGGCAGGCGATCCTCGGGGAGCCCGACCCCGCGCAGCGACCACAGGTCGTGGTGGTTGAGCGAGGCCGCCTTGACCGTGACCGTGGTCCAGCCGCCGTCCGGTGGCTCGGGGGCGGGGCGATCGTCGATCCGAAGGCCCTTGAGCGGATCGTCGCGGTCGATGGCGGCGGCGAATACGGCGAGCATGCGACGCGAATCATGCCTGAGGAGGGCGGGACGGGCCTCGCGGGTGCCACAATCCCGGCGGTATGGCCACTGTGACCGCACGCGCCACCAGAGCGGTCGACGCCTCGCCTGAGCGCGTCCTCGAGTTCCTGCGCGACTACCGCACGGCCCGGCCGCGCATTCTTCCCGACAACTACAGCGCCTACCGGGTCGAGACGGGCGGACAGGGCCAGGGCACGGTGATCGGCTACCACTTCGCGGCCGGTGGCCGCGAGCGCGACTACCGGCTGGCGGTCGAGGAGGACGGCGGCGGGCTGTTCGAGCGCGACCAGCTGTCGAGTTTCGTGAGCCGGTGGACGGTCGCGCCCGAGGGCTCGGGGGCTCAGGTCACGCTCGAGTCATCCTGGCAGGGGGCCGGGGGGATCGGCGGGGTGTTCGAGCGGACGTTCGCGCCGCTCGGCCTGCGGCGGATCTACGGCTCGATGCTGGACAAGCTGGCCGAGGCGCTCGCGGCTTCTTAGTGGGTCGACAGGAACGTTTCCAGGAGCCCCACTAACTATTAACTAAGCGTCCGATTCGATCCGCTGCTTGAGCTCGCCGGCGCGGGCACCGGCCAGCATGTGGCGCAGAACGTCGACGACGGGGCCGCGCACCAGCAGCCCGAGCTTGCGGCCGAGATCGACCTCGATCGAGTACGTGACGCGGGTGCGATCGCCGCCGAGGTCCTCGAGCTCCCAGCTGCCGGCGACCGACTTCAGATCGCCCTTCTCCTGCGTCCAGGTGAGGCTCGTGGGTCCCTCGTAGGCGAAGTGGACGATCGACTTGACCGCTCTGATCTTGGCGTCGGTCTCCGTCTCGGCGCGGGTCGGGCGGCCCTCGCCGTCACGCTGGAGCGCGGTCAGGGCGTTCAGCCCGCCCTGCCATTCCGGGGCGCTCTCCACGTCCTGGACGAGCGCCCACACCTGGTCGAGCGGCGCGTGGATCTCGGCCGTGGAACTTCCGCTCAGGCTCATGCGGCGACCGCCTCGCGCTCCATCTCGGGCGCGTAGGAGCCGGTGCGGGCCGCCGCATTCATCTTGGCGCGGTGGTAGTAGGCGCGCTGGGCGGCCTCGACGTTCTCGTCCTTGCCGCCCCACGCCTTGAGCGCCGGCGCCTGCAGCGCGCGACCGTAGGAGAACGAGAGCTGCCAGGGATGCGGCGACTTGGCGTTCATCGCGTTGAGATTGGCGGTGGCGTCCTCGTCAGACTGGCCACCGGACAGGAACACGATGCCGGGCACGGCCGACGGCACGTGCTTGTAGAGGCATTTGAGCGTTGTTTCGGCGATTTGGCTGTGGTCCGCGCGGTCTTGCGCGTCGTAGCCGGAGAGCACCATGTTGGGCTTGAGCAGCGTGCCGTAGATGTCCACCCGCTGGTCGAACAGCTCGCGGTAGACGGCGTCGAGGACCAGCGCGGTCACGTGGTGGCTGCGCTCGATCGTGTGCGTGCCGTCCTGGAGCACCTCGGGCTCGACGATCGGGACGAGGCCCGCCTCCTGGCAGAGCGCCGCGTAGCGGGCCAGCGCGTGGGCGTTGACCCAGATGCAGTAGTCGCTGGGGAGATCGTCGGTGATCGAGTAGGTGGCGCGCCACTTGGCAAATCTCGCGCCGAGGCTCCTGTATTCGTTCAGGCGTTCTCTGAGACCGTCAAGGCCCTCGGTGACGGTTTCCGACTCGGCCAGGGCCAGCGGCTTGGCGCCCTTGTCGACCTTGATGCCGGGGATGATGCCCTGGTCTTTGAGGAGTTCGGCGAAGGGTGTCCCGTCCTTGGTGGACTGGCGGATCGTCTCGTCGAACAGGATCACGCCGCTGATGTAGTCCCCGGCTCCGGGCGTCGTGAACAGCAGCTCGCGGTAGGCCCGCCGCCGGTCCTCGGTCGATTCGACGCCAATCGAGTCGAAGCGCTTCTTGATCGTGCCGGTGCTCTCGTCGGCGGCGAGGATGCCCTTGCCCTCGGCGACCAGCGCCCTGGCGGTCTCGTGCAGCTCGTTACCGGCGTTTCGGCGTTTTCGGCGTTTTCGGCGTTTTCGGCCATGGTGGTTCTGCACCTCCGGGGTGTCTTCTCGATCCGGGGCTGATTATGGGCCGCCGGTGAGGGCGTGTACGGCGGGGGTCAACCTGCCGGCGGACGGTAGCTGGCGGCGGCGGCCTTGCTCAGGGCGGTTTGGGCTTCCTCGGTGGTCAGCAACACCGTGGTCTCGAGCCTCGAGAGCGCGCCGGATCCCCCGACCAGCATCGAGAGGCCGGCGGCCGTGACGTTGTCGGGCGCGTCGAGCAGGAACACTCCGTCGAACTCGCCGAGCGCCCACCAGAAGCCCACGAGCTTGGCGCCGATCGATTCCGCCGCCTCCTGTGCGGCCTTGGATCGATCGTGCGGGTTGGCGAGCATCGCCTTGACCGAGTCGGTCGTGTAGCTGAAGCGGCCGAGGTAGAGCGGCATGGTCGTGGACCTACTTTCGCGGAATGGTGGTGTGGGTGGCTGGCGGGCTGGCTGGCTGGCGGGCTGGCTGGCTGGCGAATCATCGCGCGAACGGGGTCAGTGGGTGGCGCGAGGGTGCCGGAGGTGATCCACGTAGCGATGGACCGCCACCGCCGCCCAGATCGCCTCGACGACGCCGAACGGCCACGTGCCGGCGAGGAATCCGTAGGCGCTCGACAGCGCACAGCCGACCGCGAACGCGAGCACGAACGCTGGGTGGCGTCGCTCGAGCGCGTACATGACCATCATGAACGTGACCGCGGTGGCGCCGAACAGGGTGAGCATGTCCGGGATGATCGCGCGGCCCCGGCGCGGGTAGGGTCACAACGCCACACTCGGCGCAATCGCCGCCTCGAGAGTGCGGTCGTGACCCATATGCGTGCCTTGATCCACATTCGGCGCGGGCGGGTCGGCGAGAGTGCGGTCGTGACCCACGGGACGCGACAATCGAACGGGTGATGGACGTCATCGAGATCGACACTCCCCACGGGCCGGCCCGGGCGCATGTGACCAAGGTCCGGGGGGCCACCGGCGCACTGGTGCTCGGCCACGGCGCCGGCGGCGGGGTGGGCGCCCGCGACCTCGCGGCCGCGGCCGACGCGGCGTCGGCCGAGGGCTTCAGCGTCGCGCTGGTCGAGCAGCCCTATCGAGTGGCCGGCCGGCGCTCGCCGGCGCCCGCCGGCCAGCTCGACGCAGCCTGGACGGCGGTGGTGGCGTCGCTGCGAGGCGGCCCGCTGCGAAGGTTGCCGCTGGTCACCGGGGGGCGGTCCTCGGGCGCGCGCGTGGCGTGCCGGACGGCGGCGGGGACCGGCGCGATCGGAGTGCTGTGCCTGGCCTTCCCGCTGCACCCGCCGGGGCGCCCCGAGAAGAGCCGCCTGGCCGAGCTGGACTCCGTGGCGGTGCCGGTACTGGTCGTCCAGGGCGAGAGCGACCCGTTCGGGATGCCCCCGCCGGGGCCGGACGGGAACCGGACCGTGGTCAAGGTCCGGGGGAACCACAGCCTGTCGAGCGACGTCGTGGGCTTGCGGACCGCCGTGGGCCGGTGGCTCGCGCAGGTACGCTAAGTCAGCATGTGTCAGCGGATCGGTCACGGTGGCGCGAGCGCCCTCGCGCCGGGCAACACGCTCGCCTCGTTCGACGCCGCGCGCGAGGTCGGCATCGACATGGTCGAGTTCGACGTGCGCGCGTGGGACGGCGAGTTGGTGCTCGCCCACACCGTGCTGCACGCCCGCCGGGGCGGCAACGTGCGGCTTTCCGACGCGCTCGCGCACCTGTCGAGTCGTAGTTTCAGAGAGGTCGAGCTGAACGTCGACCTCAAGCACGCGGGCTGCGAGGCGGCGCTGCTCGAGGGGCTGCGCCACGCCTCGCTGCTGGAGCGGACGCTGATCTCCTCACAGGTCCCCGGCGTGCTCGATCGCGTGCGCTCGGTCGAGCCCCGCGCGCGGGTCGGCATCTCGATCGGGGGACGCATCGCCCGCCTGAACCGGCGATGGCGCGACTGGCGGGCGGGCGCGCTGGCCGGGCTGCACAGCGGGCGTTGGGAGGCGCTGATGGCCCAGCATCGTCTGGTCGACGATGTCCTCCTGGGCGACGTGGTGGCGCGGGGCGGCCGGTTGTACGCCTGGACGGTCAACGAGCGTGCCGCGATCGCCGCTTTCCGGCGGCTCGGCGTGCACGGCATCACCACCGCCGACCCACGACTGTTCGGGTAGAGGCTCTTAGTGCACGAGCTGGTCGCTGCGCCCAACCGCGGGCGCCTGTTCACAGAGCCGCCGGTGCGCCCCGGCCTGGCCGACTGCGCGCCGTCCGGCCGGGTCCGGCTGGACGCGCTGGCCCGGTTCGTGCAGGACATCGCCTATGCCGACGCCGACGAGGTGGGTCTTTCGCGGAGCGCCGCCTGGGTGGTCCGGCGCACCCGCATGTGCGTCGAGCGCTTCCCTCGGTTCGGCGAGCGACTCGAGCTGAGCACCTTCTGCAGCGGGCTGGGACGGATGTGGGCCGAGCGTCGCACGAGCATCGTGGGCGACGGCGGTGGCGAAGCCGAGGTCGTCTCCCTCTGGGTCCACCTGGACCCGATCAGCGGCCGGCCGACGCGGCTCACCGCGCAGGAGATCGCGATCTGGGGCGAATCGACGGAGGGCCGGAAGGTGACGGCACGGTTGCGGCATCCCGCCCCCGATGAGATCGAGGACTGCTTTCCGTGGTCTTTTCGCCGCACGGAGTGCGACCTCGCCGGCCACATCAACAACACCGCGTACCTGCAGCCGCTGGAGGAGGAGCTGCTCCAGGGCGAGGACCCGGAAGCGCTCGACGTCGAGATCGAATATCGCTCGCCGGCGCAGGCCGGTGACAAGCTCGTGCTCCGCCGCGACACCCGGCGCTGGATCACCAGCCCGGACGGCGATACGCACGCATCGCTGATCATCAACTCATCACAGGAGGTCTGAGCCTTGAAAGCCGTCGTGATCCCCGAGCCAGGCGACGCGGACGTCCTCGAAGTCGCCGACCGCCCCGCGCGCGAGCCCGCCGAAGGCGAGGTCCGCATCGCGGTCAAGGCGGCCGCCGTGAACCCGACGGACATCGGACTACGTGAGCGCGGCGGCGGACCCGACCTCGATCCGCCGTGGGTGCCCGGGATGGACGCCGCCGGCGTGATCGAGTCGGTCGGGCCGGACGTCGATCGGCTGCACGTGGACGAGGAGGTCATGGCCGCGGTGAGCCCGCGCCGCCCCGAGGGCGGAGCGCAGCAGGAGTTGCTGGTCGTCCCGGCCGCGTCGGTCGTGCCGATCCCCGAGGGCGCCTCGCTGATCGAGGCCGCGACGCTGCCCATGAACGGGCTCACCGCGATGCGCGGGTTGGACATGCTCGGGCTGGACGCCGGTCAGACGCTGGCCGTGGCCGGTGGCGCCGGACTGCTCGGCTCCTACGTGATCCCGCTGGCCAAGGAGCGCGGGCTGCGGGTGATCGCCGACGCCAAGCCCGAGGACGAGGAGCTCGTCAAGGGCTTCGGAGCCGACGAGGTGGTGGCGCGCTCGGACGACTTCGCCGGCGCGATCCGCTCGGTGGTGCCCGAGGGGGCCGACGGGGTGTACGACACCGCCTTGCTGTACCGCGACGCACTCGGGGCGGTGCGCGACGGTGGCGGGATCGTGTTCGTGCGCGGGTGGGACGGCGACGAGGTGGAGCACCGCTCGATCCGCGTCCACCCGGTGATGGTGGCGCAGGTGCTCGAGCGCACCGACTGGCTCGAGGAGTTGCGCGCGCTCGCCTCGGCGGGGCGGCTGAAACTGCGCGTGGCCGGCGAGTACCCGCCCGAGCGGGCCGCCGACGCGCATCGTGCGATGGACGCCGGCGGGTTGCGCGGGCGGGCCGTGATCGTGTTCTGAGGTCCGGGTGGTCTAGCGTGCCTCCGCCGCGAGCACTGCTTGAGCCGCGTTGTGCCCCGGGATGCCGCTCACCCCGCCACCGCGGCGGGCCCCCGCCCCGCACAGCCACACGTTCGGATGTGCGGTCTCGACGCCCCAGCTGCCGACGTCCTCGTCGGATTCGGCGAACGGCCAGGCCAGGTCGCGGTGGAAGATGTGGCCCCCCGGCATGCCGAGCTCGGACTCGAGCTCGGGCGGGGTGAGCGCCTCCAGGCCCAGCAGGCACTCTTCGATCGGCTCGGCCAGCACCTCGTTCAGCGAGCGGAGGGTCGCGCTGACCGCCCGGTCCTTGGCGCCGGGGTCCGCGAACAGCCGCGCGGGCATGTGCAGCCCGAACAGCGTGAGCGTGTGAACGCCCTGCGCACGCAGATCAGCCGACAGGATGCTCGGGTCGCTGAGCGAGTGGCAATAGACCTCGCACGGTGGCAGAGATGGAATCTGGCCGGCCGAGGCCTCGCGGTAGGCGTGCTCGAGCTGCTCGTAGCCCTCGTTGACGTGGAAGGTGCCGGTGAACGCGTCCTCTGAGCCGGTGCCCGGGACTCTCGGCAGGCGGGACAGCAGCATGTTGATCTTGAGCTGCGCGCCCTCGGGCTTCTCGTCCCGCGCCGGCTCGCCGAGTAGCGCGCTCAGCGCGTGCGGAGCGACGCCGGACAGGACGTGGCGGGCGTCGTAGCTCGTCCCGTCGGCGCAGGTGACCTCGGCCTCGCGGCCGTCGGTGGCGATCGCCACCGCCTCGGCGCGCGTGAGAAGTTCGGCGCCGGCCTTTCGCGCGGCTTCCGACAGCGCACCTGACAGTGCGCCCATGCCACCCACGGGGACGTTCCAGCTGCCGCCAATCACGTGGTAGAGGAAGCAGCGGTTCTGGCGCAGCCGCGGATCATCCGCCGGCGCGAACGTCCCGATCAGGGCGTCGGTCAGGACCGTCCCGCGCGTCAGGTCTACTGCGAATGTCCGCTCGATCAGCTCCGACAGCGGCGTCTCGAACAGCGCCTCCCAGGCAGGGTCGTCGTCGAGCACGCGGCGCATCTCCTCACGTGAGCGCAGGGGCTCGATCAGCGTGGGGAACAAGCGCTCGGCGACGCGGGCCAGCATCGAGTCCCACGCCGGGTCCGGGTGCAGCGGCGGGTGCGCAGCGACGCGGCGAGCGCGGAGCTCGACCGACACGCCGAGGCCGCGCTGTAGCGCAGCCGGGAACAGGCTGACCAGGTAGGAATAGCGCGAGACGCGCGCATCGAAGTCGCCGAACAGCCGGGCGGAGACCGCCGCACCTCCGAGCTCGTCCCGACGCTCCAGCACCGCTACCGAGCGGCCGGCCCGCCCCAGCAACGTCGCGGCGACCAGGGCGTTGTGGCCGCCGCCGACGATCACCACGTCGAAGCTTCGGCTCGCGGACATGCGACCAACGTACTAGGACCAATTGCCCCTGGTGATCGCGACGCCTCCCGCCTAGTGTGCAGGACATGAACACAGGTGAACAGATAGCGACCGTCGTGCAGTCGTGGCCGGGCGTGGAAGCTGCGCCGCACCGGTTCGGCGGTATCGAATTCAGGGTGGGCCGGCGCGAGCTCGGTCACCTCCACGGCGACCGGATCGCCGACCTTCCCTTCCCGCGGCGCGTCCGCGACGAGCTGATCGCCGAAGGGCGCGCGCGGCCGCACCACGTGCTGCCCGATTCCGGGTGGATCACGACATCGATCCGCTCGCCCGAGCAGGCGGACCATGCCGTCGAGCTGTTCCGGATGGCTTACGAGCGAGCGCGTAACGCGCGGCGGGCCAATGCCTGAGTCCACCCACATCTTCGTCGTGACCGGCGATGAGGTGGTTCGCCTCACGCTGACGGGTGAGCGCGCGCACGACGCGCGCACCGTGCTCACCGTCGTCGCCCCGCGCTGCGTGGCGGTCGACCCCCACGATCCGAACCGGGTCTACGTGGGCACATTCGACGACGGCCTGTACGCGACCGCCGACGGCGGCGAGACCTGGCGCGAGTCGTGGCAGGGCGTGGTGGACCGGCGTGTGATGTCCGTTGCCGTCTCGCGGTCACATCAGGCGAACGGCTTGTCCGTCGTGTACGCCGGAACCGAGCCGAGCAACCTGTACCGCTCCGAGGACGGCGGGGCGACGTGGCAGCTGCTGCCCGAGTTGCGGCAGGTGCCGAGCGAGCCACGCTGGTCGTTCCCCCCGCGACCGTGGACACATCATGTGAGCACGATCGCGCTGCACCCGTCCGATCCGGACTCGCTCGCGGTCGGGATCGAGCTCGGCGGAGTCATGCGCTCGGCCGACGGGGGCCGGACCTGGGCCGACCACAACCCCCAGGCGCACAGCGACGCCCACCAGCTCGCCACCCACCCACTGGCGCCCGAGCGCCTCTACGAGGTCGCGGGGCAGGGGATCGCGGTCTCGCCGGACCGCGGTCAGAGCTGGCGCCGGCTCGACGCCGGCCTCGACCGTCACTACGCCTGGGCGACCGCGGCCGATTCCTCCGATCCCGATCTGTGGTACGCGTCGGTGAGCCGCGGCCCGTACGCCGCCCACGGCAGCGGCGACGGCGAGGCGCGGCTGCTGCGCTCGAACGGCGACGGCTGGTCGGCGATCGACACCTGGGGAGACGAGCCGGCGCTCCGGCGGATGCCGTACGCGCTGGCGACGCTCCCCGGGCAGCCGGGCCGGCTGCTCGTCGGGCTGCGCGGCGGATCGATGCTTCTCACCGACGATGCCGGCGCGACGTGGAACCGGCTCGAGCCGGCGGTGTCGGACGTCATCGCGCTCGCGACCGCGCCGGTGTGATCGCGCCGGTCTGATCGCGAGACTTGCACCGGACGGAGCCGGGTGAGAGAGTCGCGGTGCCAGGCCCGGCCGGACGTCCGGGCCGCTACAGGAAGGAGTCGGCATGGCCGACCGGATGCTGTTCATCAGCTGGGGGGCGACCGTCCGCGGCAGGGAGGCGCGGGGGCTCGAGGTGTTCAACGAGGCGATCGGCCTGCTCGGTCGCATGCAGCAGGACGGGCGCATCGAGTCGTTCGACGTCGCCCTGTTGACGCCGAACCCGGATCTGAACGGCTACGTCGCGGTGCACGGCAGCGCCGCGCAGATCGACGCGCTCCGACAGGACGAGGAGTTTGTGCGCAGCACCGCCGACGCGATGATGATCGTCGACAACCTCCGCCACATCGAGGGCTACACGAACGAGGGCGTGGCTCGTCAGATGGGCATCTTCCAAGACGCGATCGCCAAGGTCCCGCAGCACGCCTGACATGCCGGCGGTGGGCCGCGGGGGCGACGTCAACCCACCCCGCGGCCCGTCGCCGGTTGTTTGTGAGCTTCGACGCGAAATCGGGTAGCACCGCCGCGACGCCCGAGAAGCCGGTCTTCCGGGCCGACCCTCAAAATGCCATGACTCGCGAAGAGCTCCGTCACCACATCGACTCCGCCGCCCCCCGCGGAGGCACCGAATCGCGACGGCTCGCTGCGTTGATCCTGAGCGCGTGCTGGCCCGGCGGTCCCGAGGACCGTACCGAGCGCGCCGCACTCGACTGGCTGCGCCGTTGGCACCCAGAGCAGATCACCGCCGAGCTGCCCGCATGCTCGTGCTCGAGCGGGCGCTGCGTCCTCTGTAACTGAGTGACCGCTCCCGACCTGCGCGACCGGGTGGCGATCGTCACCGGCGGTGGCCGCGGCATCGGTCGGTCGATCGCGCTCGGGTACGCGCGAGCGGGCGCCGACGTGCTCGTCAGCGCGGCTCATAGCCCCGAGGAGGCGGACGCGGTCGCGGCCGAGAGCGCGTCGCTGTCCGGGACAATCGAAGCCGTCCAGGCTGACGTCACCGTTCCCGGCGATGTCGAGCGGCTGATGGAACGGGCGCTGTCTCTGAGAGGGAGTATCGACGTGTTGGTGAACAACGCCGCGCGGGGGATGCGGTTCGTCAACGAGCGCTTCATGTCGGAGCCCCGGCCGTTCTGGGAAGCCGATCCCGAGGCCTGGCGGCTCGTGATGGAAACCAACACGGTCGGAGTGTTTCTCGTCACGCGCGCAGTGGTTCCCCACATGCTGGCGGCGGGACGCGGCAGCATCGTCAACGTCACGATCAACCAGCAGACGATGGTGCGTCGCGGTTTCTCGCCGTACGGCCCCTCCAAGGCAGCACTCGAGGCGATGACCGCGGTGTGGGCGCAGGAGCTCGAGGGCACCGGAGTGGTGATCAACCTGTTGCTCCCGGGTGGCGCCACCGCCACGGGCATGGTTCCCGCCGATGCGCCCGAAGGCGTCGAGCTCCTTTCGCCCGAGATCGTCGTGCCGGGCGCCCTGCACCTGGCGGTGACGGACCGCAGTGGCCAGCGGATCGTCGGCGCCGAGTGGACGCCACCGGCCTGATCGGGCATTCCCGGCGCTACGGGGTGGTAGCTTTCCGGGTCGTTTCCATCGGCGGGCACCGCGAGGTGGCGAACCAGCGTGAACAGCGACTTCAACGTAGAGGAGCGAAACGAGGGATCGGCGTGGGTGCTGGCCGCCAGTGGCGAGCTCGACCTGCGCACGAGCCCCGAGCTCGAGGAGCGTCTCGACCGAGTGTGGGCGGCCGGCGCCGAGCTGGTGATTCTCGACTTGCGCCAGATCGAGTTCATGGACTCAACCGGCCTGCGGGTTCTCCTGGCCGCCCATCAGAAGGCCCACGAGACAGGCCGGCGCTTCGCGCTCGTGCGAGGGGCCGATCAGGTCGAGCGCGTGCTGACGCTCACGGGCGTGCGTGACCTGTTGACCGTCGTGGACGCGCCCGAGGAGCTGCTCGCCGCCGGCGAGTCATCCCCGGAACCCGCCTGACCCGGCCTCGCCCGCTCCCTGCCCCTCCCGCCCCGGTTTTCGGCGCGCCGCTGTCGGGTAAGCCTCCTTGCGGAAAGGGAGGTTTGACCCATGTCACACGTAGCGCCGCACGGTGAACGGACTACACCTTCGAACTCGGGGGAACGTCGTGGCAAGGACAGTGTCACCGCCCGGCTCGACCGGATCCCGGTCTGGCCATACGAGCGCAAGCTGCTCTGGATCGTCGGCGCGGGTTACTTCTTCGCGTTCTTCGACATCGTCACGATCTCGTTCGCTGCGCCGGTCATCGCCACGCAGTTTCACGTCTCCAAGGCGACCGTCACCCTGTCGGTCACCAGCAGCCTGATCGGCTACATCATCGGCGCGTTCGCGGACTCGACGATCGCCGACAAGTGGGGGCGGAAGCTGAGCCTCAGTATCTCGGTGGCGGTGTTCTCCGTCGGCACGGTGCTCGCCGCGGTGAGCACGAACGTGACCGAGCTGATCGCGTTCCGGTTCATTGCCGGACTCGGGATCGGCGCCGAGATCGCCGCGGTCACCACGTACATCAGTGAGCTGTCGCCGGCCCGTCTGCGCGGCCGGTACACAAGCTGGGCCACCACGGCGGCGTACGCGGGCTTTGCCGTGGTGCCGTTCGTCGCGCGAGGGCTGGTGCCGACCTTCGCCTCCGGCTGGCGCATTCTGTTCTTGATCGGCGCGCTGGGCGGCGTGACGATCCTGTTCATGCGCCGCGGGCTGCCGCCCTCGCCGCGTTGGCTGGTCTCGCAGGGCCGTACCGGAGAGGCCGAGGAGATCGTCGAGACCGCTGAGGAGACCGCGCTCGACAACATCGACGGCGACCGGCTGCCCGAGCCCGAGCCGGTGCCCGATGAGGCGCCGGCCGAGCGAGTCCCGATTGCCGCCCTGCTGCGCCGTCCGATGGTGGGCCGCGTGGCGCTGTTCGTCGGGATCTGGTTCGTCTACTACATCGGCAACTACGGCTGGCTGACTCTGGCCCCGACGCTGTTCACCGACAAGGGCTACAGCCTGGCCGACAGCACGACCTACCTGGTCGTGTCGGGGATCGGCTTCCTGCTCGGCGCCTATGCCACCACTCACTTCACCGACCGCTTCGAGCGCAAGTTCTCCTTGGCGCTGTTCGCGGTGATCTGGGCGATCTCGCTGTTCGTGATCGGCTACTTCGTCTCGCCGGCGATCATCATCGTGTTCGGGTTCGTCGCGTCGGCCTCGATCGGCTTGTTCGTCCCAATGCTCTACACCTACACCGCCGAGCACTTCGCCACCAGCGCGCGGGCCACCGGCGTCGCGCTGACCGATGGACTCGGCCACATCGGCGGAGCGCTGGCTCCGCTGATCGTGCTCGGGGCCAACTCGGCGTGGGGCTTCTCGGCGTCGTTCCTGGTCATGGCGATCAGCGGTGTGGTGGCCGGCGGGCTGATCCTGCTCGGCATCAGGGCCACCGGCCAGTCGCTCGAGACCGCGACGGCGGAGTAACTTCCGCCAGGACATGAAAGAGCTGACCGGCAGCGCATCCGCCACCACGGCGGCGTCGCCGGCCGATGCCGTCGCGCTGCTCGAAGCCATCGACGGGTATCCGCGGTGGACTCCCGACGTGGTCAAGGCAGCCGAGGTGCTCGAGCGCGACTTCGACGGGCACCCGACGCGGGCCCGCGCCAAGCTGCACGTCGAGCGAGGGCCGCTCACCCGCGACTTTGACCTGCTGTTCGACGTCAAGGTGGATCCGGGTGGGACGGTCGCTTTGACACGGGTCCCCCACGAGGGCTCCGACACGGAGCGCTTCGACGTGACCTGGCGGGTGGGCGGGGGTCAGGGCACGCGGATCGAGCTGCATCTCGCCGCGAACCTCGACGTGCCGCGGTTCATCCCGCTCGGTGGCGTGGGCGACTCGATGGCCGCCGAGCTGGTCAACGCGGCTAGGCGAGCGCTCGGTTCGTGAGACCCGGTGCCTCGCGACCGCTTCCGTACGTGCGCGGCTCGAGCCCGAACGCCTCGGCGATGAGCTCGTAGGAGCGCCGGCGAGCCTGGTGGTCGTAGGTGATCGTGACCACGATCACCTCTTCGGCGCCGTACTCAACGGCCACCGCCTCGACCTCGGCCCGCACCTTCTCGGGCGAGCCCACGATCGAGCGCCGGCCGGGCCGGGCGCCATTCAGCGGCTTGCCCTCACGCTTCAGAAACTCGACCGCCTTCTCCGGCGGCGGCACCGGGATCAGCTGGTTGCGACGCAGCAGCGTGAATGCCATGCGGCTGCTGGTGGAGAGGTGGATGGCCTCATCATCGGTGGGCGCGGCGAGGGCCCAGACCGCGACCGCGGTGGTTGGCGCCTGCAGGTGGTCATTCGGCTCGAAGCGCTCGCGGTAGAGCTTGGCGATCTCGGAACCCTCCGCGTTGATGAAGTCCGCGAACGCGTACGGGAGGCCCAGCTGGCCGGCCCAGATCGCGCTCTGGGCCGAGGAGCCCAGCAGCCACGGGACGGGGAGCTCGGGACGGCCCGGGAGCACGGCGGCCAGGCGGTGGAACGGATGGTCGGCCGGCAGGGCGTCGTCGAGGTAGGCCAGCAGCTCCCCCAGTTGCTGGGGGAAGTCGTCCGGCGAAGCCTGGCGGCGGTCGCGCTGGAGGGCGAACGTGGTCAGCGGATCGGTGCCGGCGGCGCGGCCGATCCCCAGATCGATCCTCCCGGGGAACAGCGCCGCGAGCACCGTGAACGTCTCGGCCACCTTGAGCGGGCTGTAGTGGGGGAGCATCACGCCGCCGCTGCCGACCCGGATCTCGTTGGTGGCCGAGGCGATCGGACCGATCAGCGCCTCGGGGCTTGGCCCTGCGAGCATCGGGCCGCCGTGGTGCTCGGCCACCCAGTAGCGGTGATAGCCGAGCTCGTCGGCCAGCCGGGCCAGGTCGATGGTGTTGTGCAGCGCATCGACCCCGGTGAGGCCTTCGGAGATCGGGGACTGGTCGAGGACGGATAGGCGCATATCGTCGATATTAGAAAGCGTGCGTCCTAGAACTGGTCGGGCGGCGCCATCCGGTAGAAGAACGCGCCCATCCCGCCCTGTGCGATCGCGAAGAAGAACTGCAGCGCGCTCTCCGATATGCCGGCGTTCTCGAGACCGCCGGCATAGATCGGGTCATAGCCGGCGTCGCGGATCAGCTGTTCGACCACCTCGCGCGCCTCCGCGTCGCCGCACCAGACGTTGCCGGGGGTCCCCGTCGCGTCAGCGATCTTGTCGTAGATCGCGGCGAAGTTCAGGTTGAACGATTTCGCGGTGGGTCCTTTGGCGCGCGACTTGATGAACTCGGCGTTCGACGCGAAGCCGTCGGGTGGCTGCGCGCCGACCAGGTTGGTGGCATCGATGACGGTCTTGCCGTCCAGGCCGCTCACCGACTCGAAGACCCCGGGGACGGCGGGGCCGGGGATCGCGATCAGCACGGCATCGGCATCGGCGACGTCGCCGCCCTCGCTCCCGATTCGCTGCACCTCGTGTCCGGCCTCCTCCCACAGCTTGGCCAACCCTCCACCCACGTTGCCCTTCCCGATGACTGTGATCCTCACGTGCGCTCCTTTCCCGGGGTTTCCTCTCCCGGGATCATCGCAAGGTGCTCAGCTCCGTCCCATGAGACGCCCGACGGCGGCCATCAGCTCGTCGGTCTTCTCGTCGCGCTCACCGGCGGTGCGGGCGCCGAGCACGCAGTGGTGCGCGTGGTCGTCGAGCAGCCCGAGCGCGACCTTGTCGAGGGCGGCCTGGGCGGCCCCGATCTGGGTGAGGATGTCGATGCAGTAGCGGTCGTCGCGCACCATGCCCTCGATCCCGCGGATCTGGCCCTCGATGCGCGCCAGGCGCGCCAGCAGCTGGTCCTTGGTGGCGGTGTATCCCCTCGTTGGCGGCATGCGGTAAGCATACCAATACCCCCTAGGGGTATCCTTGTTTGTCATGAGTTCGGTGGCGGACACGATCTGGCACGTGCTGCGCGACGCCGGGCTGATGGCCTGGACGGTCTGGTGGGCGCTGGTGCTCGGCTTTGCGATCTCGGCCATCGTTCAAGCCTGGGTGCCCCGCGAGCGAGTCGAGCGCGCGCTGGGTGGCCCGGGGGTCGGACCGGTGGCGCGCGCCACGGCGCTGGGCGCGGCGTCCTCCTCATGTTCCTACGCCGCGGTGGCGATCGCCCGGTCGCTGTTCGCCAAGGGGGCCACCGCGGTCAGCGCGCTGAGCTTCCAGTTCGCCTCCACCAACCTGGTGTGGGAGCTCGGGTTGGTGCTTTGGGTGCTGATCGGCTGGCAGTTCACGGTCGCGGAGTACCTGGGCGGGTTGGTCATGATCGGGCTGATGGCGCTCATGTTGCGGCTGTTCGTGAGCCGTCGGGCCGAGGAGCAGGCGCGCGAGCAGGCACTGCGGGCCGAGGCCGGCTTCGGTCACGAGCATGCCCACGGTCACGAGCACCGCTCCGGTCACGAGCACGGCGGCGGTCACGAGCACGGCGGCGGTCACGAGCACGGCTGCGGTCACGAGCACGGCGGCGGTCACGAGCACGGCTGCGGTCACGAGCACGGCGGCGGTCACGAGCACGGCTGCGGTCACGAGCACGGCGGCGGTCACGAGCACGGCTGCGGTCACGAGCACGGCGGCGGTCACGAGCACGGCGCCCACGGCGGCGGGCGCGGTTGGCGCGATCAGGTGTGGAGCGCCGAGGCCTGGGCCGATGTGGCCGGCAACTTCCGCTCCGACGTGCGGATGCTCTGGAAGGAGATCACCGCCGGCTTCCTGCTGGCCGGCGTCGCCGCCCAGTTCGGCAACTCGTTCTTCACCGCGCTGTTCGTCACCCACGCCCCCCGGCCGATCCCCACGCTCGAGAACGTGGTGGTGGGGCCGATCATCGCGGTGCTCAGCTTCGTGTGCTCGGTCGGCAACGTCCCGGTGGCGGCGGTGCTGTGGTCAGGCGGGATCAGCTTCGCGGGCGTGCTCTCGTTCCTGTTCGCCGATCTGATCGTGCTGCCGATCCTGGCCATCTACCGCAAGTACTACGGGGCATCGTTCGCGGCGCGGATCACCGCACTCATGTTCGTGACGATGGTGCTGGCGGCGCTGCTCGTGGCCGGCCTGTTCAGCTTGCTGGGAGCAATTCCGTCGGGCCCGCGCCCGACCCGCGCCGACGTGTTCGGCTCGGTACGGGTCGACTACAAGCTGGTGCTGAACCTGCTGGGCCTGGTGGTCTTCGGAACTCTGATGGGGTTGAGCGCGCGGCGGGCCGGGGGCGTGCACGCGCACGCCCACCATTGAGGGCGCCCGGTCTCAGCCCGCGGCGACCGTCTCGTGGGCCGCCGGCTCCTGCGTTGTTCCGGGAGCGCCGCCGGCTTCCGGCCCATGCGCGTCGACGAAGTCGCGCTGGCGGATGAGGAGAACGGTCAGCGCCGCGGCCACGAACGAGATCACCGCGCCGATCAGCATGACCTCGTTCAGCCCGGCGATGAATCCGGTGCGGGCCGCGCCCGCGGCCAGGCCGCGCAGGTGCGTCGGGACCGTCTGGATGGCCTGGAGGACGCTGCCGTTGCTGACCGCCTGAGCGAGCGCGTGGGAGTGGGCGGCCAGCGGGGTGCGGCTCAGGTGGGACACGACCGAGCTGCCCGCCTGGGTGGCCAGGATGCTGCCCAAGGCGGCCACGCCGGTGGCGATGCCGACCTGGCGGGCGGTCGAGTTGATCCCGGAGGCCATTCCGGCGCGGGCCGGCTCCACGACCCCGACCGCGGTCGAGGCCAGCGGCACGTTGACGAAGCCGCCGCCGATGCCGGCCACGATCAACCCCGGGAGCAGGTGCGTCCAGTTGTCGCTGGGCGTGATGCCGCGCGTGAGCAGGAGGCCCACGCCGATCAGCGCGAAGCCCGGGCCGATCAGCCAGCGCGTCGGCACGTGCCCGGTGAGGCGCCCGGCCAGCCCGGCGGTGAAGAAGATTGCGCCGGTCAGCGGCAGCAATCGCAGGCCGGTGTCGATGGCGGAGGAGCCGAGCACGTTCTGCAGGTAGAGCACGATGTAGGTGAGCAGCGAGAAGAGCCCGGCGGAGATCGCCCAGGCGGCGATCAGGCCACCATTGAAGGTGGGGACGCGCAGGAGGCCGAGATCGAGCATGGGGGCGCGCGAGCGCAGCTCGACCAGGAAGAACATCGCGAGCAGGACGGCGGCGGCGATCAACGAGCCGGTCACGGTGGTCGAGCCCCAGCCGTCTGGGTGGCTGCGGATCAGGCCGTAGACGAGCGCGGTGAGGCCGAGCGTGAACGTGACGAACCCGGCCCAGTCGGGCCGGTGCGCCACCGGCGCCTTGGACTCCTCGACCTCGCGCAGCGTGACGAGCAGGGCGAACACGCCGATCGGCAGGTTCACGAAGAAGATCCACCGCCACGACAGCCCGCTGGTGAGCGCCCCGCCGATCACCGGCCCGACCGCGACCGCGACGCCGGTGATCGCGCCGAACACCCCGAACGCGACCCCGCGCTCGCGAGGCGGAAACGCCGCGGCGAGCAGCGCGAGCGAGGTGGCGAACATGATCGCGCCGCCGATCCCCTGGAAGGCGCGGGCCAGCGCCAGGAAGGTCGCGTCGGGCGCGAAGCCGCACAGCGCGGATCCGACCGTGAAGAACACGATGCCGACCGCGAAGACCAGCCGTCGTCCCATCAGGTCTCCCACCGACCCGGCGGTGAGCAGGAACGCGGCCAACGTCAGCGCGTAGGCGTCGATGACCCACTGGAGATCGGCCAGGGAAGCGTGGAACGCCTGCTGGATGTAGGGCAGCGCGACGTTGACGATCGTGATGTCCAGCAGGAGCATGAACACCCCGGTGCACACGGCGAGCAACGTCCACCACTTCCGATCCATCCGAGCTACCTCCTGTTGCGGACCCGGCGGCCACGATAGCATATATACTGAGTTGGTGCTCAGTAATTCCGGTCGAGCCGGCGGGCGTTCGTGACCGGGGCCCCCGGGCCATCCGGGCCTTCCGGGCCTTCCGGGCCTTCCGGGCCTTCCGGGCCTTCCGGGCATCCGGGCCTTCCGGGCCTTCCGGGCCTTCCGGGCCATCCGGGCCTCCGGGCATCCGGGCCATCCGGGCCTCCGGGCGATCCGGGCTCCGGGCCTCCCGGGCGATCCGGGCCTCCCGGGCCATCCGGGCCTCGCGCGCCTATGCCGCCCGAGGTCCCCCGACGGCGGGGGCGGCCTCCCGCTGGCGGGCGCGAGGCGATCCTCGCCGCCGCGCTCGAATTGCTGCGCGAGCGCGGTATCGCCCGGGTCACCTCACGCGAGGTGGCCGCTCTGGCCGGCGTCTCGGAGGCGAGCGTCTTCTACCACTACAAGGACCGCGCCGGGCTGCTGCGGGCGGTGTTCGAGCAGGGCCTGCAGCCGCTGCAGGCGCTGGCGGAGCAGGGCGGGATGGCCGGCGTCGACCTGCACGACGTGCTCACCCGTTACGCGGACACGCTCGATGAGTTCCTCGACCAGGCGCTGCCCGTGATGGCGGCGGCCCAGTCCGACACCGCGCTGCGCGATGCCATGGCCGCGTACATGACCGAACAGGACCTCGGTCCGCACCGTGGGGTCGGCGCGCTGGGTGACTACCTCGCAGCCGAGCAGGCGGCCGGGCGGGTGCGCTCCGGGGTCGATCCGCGCGCGGTGGCGATGCTGTTCGTCGGTGCGTGCTACACCCGCGCGGCGCAGCGCCAGATGCCCGCGGAAGTGGCCGAGCTGCCGGCGCTCGAGGACGTCATCGGCGCCACCGAGGAGCTCCTGCGGCCGGTCGGGTAGGGGGCTTGCCCGAGGCGCGGTCTCGGATCTATGATCCGGTTCGTGCCCGGTTGACGTTAGAACCATGCGCACCGCCGAACTGAGGCTCGCCCCGCCACGCGATCGCGTGGACGGGCTGCGGTGGTGGCCGCTCTGCCGCCCGAGCGGGTCGGTGGCGGTGCGCGTGCACCGCCTGGGTTGTAAGTCGCCGTTTGCGTGTGTGCATTTCCCCCGGAAGTGGTCGCCCCGCCGCCGCGTGCGGGAGATGTGCACCCCGGGGGTGCTTATGTCCCGGGGGCGGAGTGCCGCGCGGCGGTTTTGGGCGAAATGCATACCCCGGGTGATCTCGTCCTCACGCCCCGTGTGATCTCGTCCTCACGCCCCAGGCGACCGCTCGCCCGCGCCGCGAGCCGCTGTGTCGGTTCCGCGCCCCGCCACCTGTAAAACGTGCCAAAGCCGCCGCCCGGTCGGCTCCGACTGCACATAAGCATTCGGTCCATGCTTATGTGCGCTTGGGAGGTGGGAGGCGCGGGGTTTCGCACGTTTTACAGGGCGTAATGTGTGTCCGGGCGCGAGGGCGCTGTGGTGTCCGGGCGCAAGGGTGCGGGCGCGGGGGCCCGACCGCGATGGCGCAGGCGGGCGCAAAGGCTCAGGGCAACGCTACGCCGGCACGATCGCCGGCCCGCTGGGCTCGGCGGGCGGGTCCTGCGAGGGGCGCTCGACCGACGTCGCCTGCGAGTGCGGCTCCTCGGTCGGGTCGGCGTGCACGATCAGCACCGGGATCGGACTGTGGTTCAGGGCGTAGTGGCTCACGCTGCCGAGCAGTGAGGCGGCGAGCGCTCGGCGGCCGCGGGAGCCCATGACGAGGACGTCGTAGTCGCCGCACGCCACCGCCTTCATCAACGCGGAGCGAATCGGCCGGCGGCTGATCAGCGTGGTGACCGGCACGTCGTCGGGCACCTGGCTGACCGCCTGGCGCATTACCTGCACCGCCTCGCGCTCGAGGTCGAGCGCGGACAGGGCGGCGGCGCCGGTGGCGATCGAAGAGGCGGCCCAGGCGGGCGGCTGGCTGACCGCGGTGAGGAGGGTGAGGCGTCCGCGGCCAGCGCGGGCGATGTCGATCGCCTCTTGCAGCGCGCGCTGCGCATGATCCGAGCCGTCGACGCTAACCAGGATGTTTCGGAACATGGCTTTCTCCAGAAACGCTTGGCATGCCAAACATTAGCATGCCACGGTATACTCGGCAAGCACCAATGGAACGTTCGGGGAGCGAGGATTTCTTGGTCGGGTTTGATGCGCTGGCGCAGGCGGTGCGCCGGGCGCGGGGAGCCAATGGGGCGGACGGGGGCCTGACGCTCTCGCAGTACGGCCTGCTCGAAGGCCTGGCCAATCGCCGCGCGGCCCGGGTCCAGGAGCTCGCCACGGCGGCCGGCATCAGCGCGTCAACGGCGACCCGCATCCTCGACGCGCTCGAGCGGCGCGGCATCGTGCGCCGAACCCGCTCCAGCCAGGACCGCCGCGCGGTGGCAGTGAGCCTCACCGGCCTCGGACACGACCTTCTGCACGCGGAGCAGGACTGGCTGAGGGGGCGTCAGCGGGCCTTCTACGCCTCGCTGCCGACGGCCGAGCAGGAGCTTGCGCCCGATCTGCTGCTGCGACTGGCTGCGCTGATCGACGAGCTCGCGGCCGGGCCGGAAGAGAAGCCGGCCGCGACGGCTTAAGCGGAAGCACACACCCGGGACACGGCTGGGCAACAACGGGGCCCGACCGCCTCCGTAGCAGTGGCTCGCAACCAACGCGAAGGAGCTATTGCGTGCGCAGAGTGACGAGGCTGGGGGGTGGCGGCTGCCGGCCTCGCGGCGGGCGCGATCGGCGGCTCGGTCGCCGTCGTGTCGGCCCACCCTGACCGAGGCGACCACCACGGTCGCGGGGACGACCACCACGGTCGCGGGGACGACCGCCACGGTCGCGGGGACAAGGTCCAGCATGTCGTGCTGATTTCAGTCGACGGCATGCACCAGTCGGACCTCAACTGGTACATCGCCAACCATCCGGGCTCGGAGCTCGCCAAGCTCGCCTCCGGTGGCGCCGAATTCACCAACAATCACACGTCGGACCCATCGGACTCCGATCCGGGCGGCACGCGCTGATGACGGGCGGCGACCCGCGCGCGACCGGCGTGTACTACGACGTGGAGTACAGCCACGACGTGTTCGGACCCGGCACCACGAACTGCTCGGGCCCGGTCCCGGGTGGCAACGTGATCTACGACTCGCCCGACGACAAGCTTCCCGCCGTGCCGGACCTGCTGAACAACGCAGCGGCAACACGTTCCCGTCCTTTGACGAGGGTGGCTCGATCTACCCGAACGGCGTTGACAAGAACCCGGGCGCGATCATGAACCTGACCCCGCACCCGCAGTCAGGCCTGAACCCGGCGACCTTCCCGGTCGACCCGAAGACCTGCCAGCCGATCATGCCGTGGGACTACCTGAAGGTCAATTCGATCTTCCAGGTCATCCAGAACGCCGGTATGCGCACCGCCTGGTCTGACAAGCACGCGATCTACACGTCGTTCAACGGCCATGGCTCGGGTGGCAACAGCATCGACGACTTCTTCGGCCCGGAGATCGACTCGCAGGCGGTTGAGCCAAACGGCGTGCCGTACCCGACCGACACGGACTGGGCGCATGACGACGCCGCCACCAAGCAGTACGACGGCTACAAGGTGCAGGCGGTCATCAACGAGCTGAACGGCTACGAGCACAGCGGCAAGAGCAAGGTCGGGGTGCCCGCGATCCTCGGGATGAACTTCCAGGTCGTGTCGGTCGCCGAGAAGGTCGACTCGCCGGGCACGCTCACGAAGAACGCCAACGGCACCTACACGGAGGGGCCCGTCGAGCTCGCGGGCTACTACCCGGGCACGACGACCCCGCGACCGCTGCTGGCCAGCGCGCTCGACTACGTCAACACGCAGCTGCAGCTGATGGACGACGCAATCCAGGCGAACCCGGCCACGCGAAACTCGACCGCGATCATCGTCACGGCCAAGCACGGCCAGTCGCCGCAGGATCCGCTGCAGCTGAAGCGGATCGACGACGGCCCGATCATCGACGCGATCAACGCGGCTTGGACCGCGAAGACCGGCGATGCGAACAAGCTGATCGTCGCCGGTACCGACGACGACCTGTGGCAGAGCTACCTGTCGGTCAAGACGCAGGACGCGGCCGACTTCGTCAAGAACTACCTGTGGAACCACAGCGCGACCGCCGTGCTCTACAGCAACGACGGTGTGAACCGTGGCACCGAGCAGGTCGCTCACTCCGGTCTGGCGCAGATCTATGCCGGCCACGAGGCGGCGCGCTTCTTCGGTGTGCCGTACGGGGATCCGCGCAACCCCGACGTGTTCGGTCGCGTGCAGGTCGGCACGGTGTACACCGGCGGTACCAAGATCGCCGAGCACGGTGGCGACAACCCGGGTGACCGCGACGTGCCGCTGCTCGTCTACGCCCCGGGTGCGGTCCGGCCGAGCTCCTCGGGCGCCGTGGGTCGAGACGACCCAGGTCGCACCGACGATCCTGCGCCTGCTCGGCCTGGATCCGGACGCGCTGAAGGCGGTGCGGCTCGAAGGTACGCAGGTCCTTCCGGGGCTCGATCAGGACCACGGTCGGCGGTAGGCCGCAGACGGCACGACAATTCGACGGGCGGGCGTGTCGAAACACGACATGCTCGCCCGTCATAGGGTTGAAGCCGCCAAACCAACGAGCGGCCAACCAACCTCAAGGAGACGTGATGCCGCAGTACATGCTGTTGATCTACGCCCCGGCCGACATCGACATGAGTCCGGAGCAGATGCGCGAGATGGGCCCCCGCTGGGATGCCTTCACGGAGAGGCTGCGTGACGCGGGCGCGTTCGTCGCCGGCGACGCCCTGGAGCGTCCCGACGTCGCCACCACGGTGCGCGAGCGCGACGGCCAGACGCAGTTCACCGATGGCCCGTTCGCGGAGACCAAGGAGTTCCTGGCCGGCTACTACCTAGTCGACTGCCCCGACCTCGACACCGCGCTCGAGCACGCCTCGCACATGCCGAACGTCGCCTACGGCTCGAGCGAGGTGCGCCCGGTGTGGGACCGCAGTGGTCCGCCGGCGACCACCGGCGAGCAGATCGCGGGGGCGCAGGCTTAACCGCGTCCGGGGGCGCAGGCCTAACCCGCGTGCGGCAGCGCGCTTAACGGCACCGCAACAAGGGGTCGGCCGGGCCTGGCCGCACGGCCAATTCGACCGACCCCCCGCGTGTCGGGTTCTGGCCCCGTGGCCGTTGGCATCCGGCCCGCCATCGGACAGCTTGTCATGCATGAGTGTGGCCGCTCCAGAGTGCAGCGAATCGGTCGCGGCGGTTCTGCCCCTCGGGGCCGCGATCGCGTCGGTTGGCGTCAGCCTGCCGGAGGCGGTCGTCCCGAACGCGCAGATCGCGCCGCGGATCGGCGTCACCGATGAGTGGATCGTGCGCCGCACGGGGATCCGGACCCGTCACATCGCCGGCCCCGATGAGCGGCTGGCCACCCATGCCACCGACGCGGCTACAGCGGCTTTGAAGCGCGCCGGGGTCGCGCCCGGCGAGGTCGACCTCGTGCTGGTGGCCACGACCACGCCTGACGAGGTGATGCCGAACGCCGCCCCGCAGGTGGCGCACTCGCTCGGCGCCATGCGCGCCGGCGCGTTCGACATCGGCGCGGCGTGCACCGGCTTCCTGTCGGCGCTCGCCGTCGGCGCCGCCCAGATCGAGTCCGGACGGGTCCAGACCGCGGTGGTCATCGGCGCCGACCTGATGTCGCGAATCACGGATCCCGAGGACCGCGCCACCGCCGCGGTGTTCGCCGACGGCGCCGGCGCGATGGTCCTCCAGGCGACCGCCCAGGACAGCCGGATCGGGCCGATCGTGCTCGGATCCGACGGCGCCGGCGCGGACCACATCATCGTCCCCCGTGCCGAGGGCGTCATCCGCATGCGCGGACACGAGACGTTCCGCGAGGCGGTCGCCCGGCTGTCGCTGGCCACCGTCCAGGCCGTGCGCGCCGCCGCCGCCCGCCTCGAGGACATCGACCTGTTCGTCTACCACCAGGCCAACGGACGGATCCTGAGCGCGGTGGGCGAGCGGCTGAGCCTGCCGGCCGACCGCGTGGTGGACTGCATCTCGGAGTACGGCAACACGTCCGCGGCGACGCTGCCGCTCGCGCTTGCGCACGTCGAGAACGAGGGGCGCCTCAAGCCCGGTCATCGCGTGCTGCTGGGCGCGTTCGGCGCCGGTTTCACGTGGGGAGCCACCGTGGTCGAGTGGGGGACGCCATGAGCAACCGCGTCGTGATCACCGGCTTCGGCGCCGTCACGCCGCTCGGCAATACCGCGCGAGAGCTGCACGAGGGCTGGCTGGCCGGCCGCAGCGGCATCGAGGACGGGTTCGGTGTGTGCACCGACTTCGATCCCACCGAGTTCATGACCACCAAGGAGGCGCGACGCAGCGACCGGTTCACCCAGCTGGCCGTCGGCGCCGGCGCCCAGGCGGTGGCCGATGCGGGGTGGGACGGCGAGGAGCCACCGATCGACCCGGCCGACGTCGGCTGCGTGATCGGGTCGGGCATCGGCGGCATGGCCACCTTCGAGGCCCAATGCGGGGTGCTCCGCGAGCGCGGTCCCGAGCGCGTCTCGCCGCTGGCCATCCCGCTGATCATGGGCAACGCCGCTGCCGGAGTGCTCGCCATGCGCCACGGACTGCAAGGCCCGGTGTTCGGAGTGATGTCCGCCTGCGCGTCCGGCACCCACGCGATCGGCGAGGCGGCGCGCATGATCAGATCTGGAGAGGCACAGGCAGTCGTCGCGGGCGGAGCCGAGGCCACCCTCACTCCGCTCGCGAAGGCCGCCTTTGCCGCCATGGAGGCGACGTCGCCGACCGGGATATCCCGCCCGTTCGACGCCCGGCGCGACGGGTTCGTGATGGGCGAGGGCGCCGGCGTGCTGGTGCTCGAGTCCGAGGAGCTGGCCCGCGAGCGCGGCGCACGGGTGCTCGGCGAGGTCCTCGGCTACGCGGCGACCGGAGACGCCCATCACCTGACCGCCCCCGAGCCCACCGGGCGACCGGCGGCGACCGCGATCACCCGCGCCCTCAGAAACGCGGCGCTGACACCGGCCGACATCGACTACGTCAACGCGCACGGCACCTCGACGCAGCTCAACGACCGCTCGGAGACCGAGGCGATCAAGCTCGCGCTGGGCGAGCGGGCCTACGACATCCCGGTGTCCTCGACCAAGTCCGCGATCGGGCATCTGCTCGGCGCGGCCGGCGCGGTGGAGGCGATCGCCACGATCCTGGCGCTCAATGAGCGCGTGGCGCCGCCGACCCTCAATTACGGGGAGCGAGACCCGGACCTTGACCTCGACTACGTCCCGGACGGCCCCCGACCACTCGGGCAGAACGGAAACGGGAACGGCCACCGGCTGGTCGCGATCTCGAACTCGTTCGGATTCGGCGGCCACAACGCCGTCGTGTGCCTCGGAGGGGCGCAATGAGCGTCGCCCTCGCCCCCAGGCCCGGAGCCGACCGGACGGACGCCGCACCCCTCGACGCGCTCGGGCGACTCGAGACGCTGTGCGACCCGGGCTCGCTCGAGCTGATCCGCAGCGACGTGCTGTCGGCTCCGATGGGCGAGAAGGCCCGGGCCGGCGACGGCGTGCTGGCCGGCGCGGGACAGATCGACGGTCGCCCCGTGTTCTGCTACGCCCAGGATCAGACGTACGCCGGCGGCTCGCTCGGCGAGCAGCACGCGAACACGATCGTGCGCGTGCTCGAGCTGGCCGACAAGACGAAGGCCCCGGTCGTCGGATTCGTATCGAGCGGCGGCGCGCGGATGCAGGAGGGCGTGGCCGCGCTGGGTGGCTACGGGCGCATCTTCCACCGCATCGTGAAGCTTTCGGGGCGCGTCCCGCAGGTCTCGATCGTCACCGGTCTGTCGGCCGGCGGCGGCGCCTATTCGCCGGCGCTGACCGACTGGGTGGTGATGACCGAGGAATCGAGCATGTTCCTGACCGGCCCGGGGGTGGTACGCGAGGCGCTCGGCGAAGATGTCAGCGCCGATCAGCTCGGCGGCACCCGCGTGCAGGAGCGAAACGGCGTTTGCCACTTCGTGGCGCCCACCGACTCGAGCGCCGCGTACCTGGCCCGCGAGCTGCTCGGCTACCTGCCTCGCCACCGCGACGCCGCCCCACCGGTGCTGCCGGCGCGGCCCCCGCTGGGCTACGAGCCGTCCGAGCCCGTCCCGTCCGACCCCCGGCGCGTCTACGACGTACGCGACGTGGTTCGCGCGCTCGTCGACGGCGGCGAGCTGCTCGAGGTGGCGGCCGGCTGGGCGCGCAACCTGGTCACCGGCTTTGCCCGGATCGAAGGACGCACGGTCGGCGTGGTGGCCAACCAGCCGCGCTACCTCGGAGGGATCATCGACGCCGACGCGGCGCAGAAGGGCGCGCGGTTCGTGTCCAAGTGCGACGGGTTCGGCATCCCGCTTCTCGTGTTGGTCGACACGCCCGGCTACATGCCCGGGACCCGGCAGGAGTCGGCCGGCGTGATTCGCTTCGGAGCGGGCTTCGTGCACGCGTTCGCCGCGGCCGAGGTCCCGCGGGTGACGCTGATCCTGCGCAAGGCGTTCGGCGGCGCCTACATCACGATGAACTCGAAGGACCTCGGCGCGGACTTCGTGTTCGCGTGGCCGAATGCCCAGATCGGGGTCATGGCGGCGCGCTCGGCGGTGGGGATCATCCACCGCCGCGAGCTGGCCGCCGCCGACGATCCCGAGGCGGCGCGCGATCGCCTGGCGGAGAGCTACGCGGAGACGCGCCTGTGCCCGCGCGCCGCGGCGGCCGGTGGACACATCGACGAGTTGATCGCCCCGGGCGAGACTCGCTCGCGCCTGGTGTGGGCCTTCCGCTCGCTGGAGCGCGGCGAATGACGCGCGCGGACGGAGCGGTC
The DNA here is from genome assembly GCA_963834625.1 of uncultured Solirubrobacterales bacterium. Classification (GTDB taxonomy): domain Bacteria; phylum Actinomycetota; class Thermoleophilia; order Solirubrobacterales; family Solirubrobacteraceae; genus Palsa-465. The sequence goes on from CAWICM010000009.1 coordinate 171,688, forward strand.
CTCCTCACCGGTGCGACCGGATTCGTCGGGATGGAGCTTATGGCGCGCTATCTCGAGCGCACCGACCGCCCGGTCGTGACCCTCATCCGCGCCCGAGACGACGACGCCGCGCGGAGTCGCCTCGACGCCGTGCTGTCCAACCTTTTCGGCTTCCGCGCCGAGCGCTACGGCGACCGGGTCCAGGCGGTGGCCAGCGATCTCACCGCGCCGCGACTGGGTCTCGACCGCGCGCGCTGGGAGCGGCTGGCCGCGGAGGCGACCACGATCGTGCATGGCGCCGCGTCGGTGTCGTTCGCGCTGTCGCTCGAGGACGCGCGCGCGGTCAACGTCGAGGGCACCCGCCGGATGCTCGAGCTGGCCGGCCGGGCGCGCGAGCAGGGCGTGCTCGAGCGCTACGCGCACATCTCGACCGCCTACGTGGCGGGCAACCACGCGGGCCGGTTCTGCGAGCACGACTTCGACCTCGGCCAGGGCTTTCACAACTCCTACGAGCAGTCGAAGTTCGAGGCCGAGCAGCTGGTGCGCTCCTGGCACGATCTTCCGTTCACGATCCTGCGCCCGAGCATCGTGGTGGGCGATCGCCACAGCGGCTGGACGGCGGCCTTCAACGTGCTCTACTGGCCGTTGCGCGCGCTGTCTCGCGGCATGTTCACGACCGTCCCGGGCAGCCCTTCGGCACCGGTCGACGTGGTCTCGATCGACTACGTGGCGGACGCCATCTACGAGCTGTGCGAGCGCCCCGGCGTCGCTGACCAGACTTACCACCTCACGGCCGGGTTGCAGGCGAGCACGATGGGCGAGATCGTGAACCTCGCCAGCGGCTACTTCGACCGGCCGGGACCAAGGCTGGTTCCGCCGGCCGAGTTCGACTCGGTGGCGGGCGGCGTGGCGCAGTCTGTGCTGGAGGAGGGAGGCGTGTACTTCCCCTACTTCTCGGTGGGCGCGACCTTCGACGACTCGTTCACGCGGGCCCGGCTCGAGCCGGCGGGGATCAGCGTCTCGCCGCTGCGCGACTATCTGGGTCGGCTGCTCGACTTCGCGACCCGGGCGCGGTGGGGGAAGCGCCCGATCGGCCGAGCGGAGACGCTCCCGGTCTAGCCTCCCCCCAGCCGGGGGGTTGTCCCGACCGCCGCGTTGCACGGGCGTATCAGCGCGAGCATCCTCGAACTGTGACCCTGCTCGCGGACACGGCTCGGTTCAGGACCGACGACCCGGATGCGCTGGTGCGCGCCTCGCTGGCCTGCCCGATCTGCCTGTGCACCGATGAGCTCGAGTGGCACGCGGCGCTCGACGGATACGATCCGTCGGTGGAATGCCGGTGCCCACGGTGCGACGAATCTTGGCGCGTGTACCTGGAGCCGCAGCAGGCGCTGCGGCTCGCGCTGATGGACGCCGACTGAACCCCTGCACAATCCGGGAGTCATGACCGCGACCGCGAGGTCCGAAGTCGGTGTCGACGCGCTCGAGCTGTTCGTCGACGTGCTCTCGCAGTCCGGGGACGCCGCGGGCAACATGTTCTACGACCGCCTGTGCGAGGCGGTGTGCCGGCTGGCGCACATGCGCCGCGCGTTGATCTTCCGCTACGACTCGGGCCGCCGGCGGGTGCGAGCGGCCGGCGCGCACGGGTTGAGCCTCGAGCCGTTCGACAACGCACACGTGACCGTCGAGACCGCGCCGATCGCCGCCCAGTCGCTGCGCGAGGACCGCGTGATCGAAGTGGCGGGCGACATGACCGGGCAGGTGCCGGCCGAATACGCCGACGTCTTCCCGGAGCCGGTCCGGCTGGTGTGCGCGCCGATGGCCGCGGCGGGGCGCGCCCTGGGGGTGATCTTCGCCGACCGGCTGCTGAGCGAGCCGCCGCTCGACGACGCCGAGCGACACCTGCTGTGGACGCTCGGCAAGGCCGCCGCGCTGGCCTCGGTGTCGCGCACCGTGGCCACACAGGGCGAGAAGTACCGCCAGCTCGAGCAGCGCATCGACCTGGCTCGCGACATCCACGAGGGCGTAATCCAGCGGCTGTTCGGGATCTCGATGGCGCTCGACGGCGAGGGCGACCTACCGTCCGCGGCCCGGGAGCGATGCGCCACCGAGATCCAGGAGGCCCTGTCGGACCTGCGTACGGCGATCCAGCGCCCGCTCGGCCGCACCCCCCGCGCCACCGAAACCACCTTCCTGGCCGAGATCGAGCGGCTGTCCCGGGTGCATCCCGACCTGGGCGTGACGCTGGAGGCCGGCGCCGAGGGCGACGTGCCGCCCGGCCTCGAGGCGCTCGCCCAGTCGGTCCTGGCCGAGGCGGTACGCAACGCCCACAAGCACGCGACCCCAAGCCGAGTGAGCGTTCGGGTGGGACGCCAGGACGGCGCGTTCGTACTCGAGGTGGCCAACGACGGGGTGACCGGAAGCCGGCATCGGGCCGGCATGGGCCTGCGGCTGGCCGCGCTCGAGGCGCTCCAGAGCGGCGGCGTGGTCGAGTTCGGCGCCCGCGAGCCGGGGACCTGGCAGGTGAGACTGGTGGTGCCGGTTGAGCCCTGAGTCCAAGCCCCGCGGTCCGGAGGGGTCGGTGCGCAGCCCCGAGCGGCTGAGCGTCCTCGTCGTCGACGACCACGACGTCGTGCACTGGGGGATCCGGCTGATGCTGACCCAGCAGCCCTGGGTCGACCGCTGCCTGAGCGCGCATTCGGGGCAGGAGGCGATCGAGCTCGCGGTCCGCTACCGGCCGCACGTGGCCCTGGTCGATCTGTTCATCGGCGAGGAGTCCGGCGCCGAGGTGTGCGAGCGGTTGCGCAAGGCCGAGCCGCTGACTCGCGTGCTCCTGTTCTCGGGCGCCGGTGAGATCTCGCCGCCGGCGGCGCGTGCCGCCGGCGCATCCGGCTTCGCCTACAAGGACTGGCCGGCCCGCAAGCTCGCCAGCGCGGTCCGGCTGGTCGCGCTCGGCAAGACCGTGTTCGACGGGCACACCAGTCCGCAGGCGCTCGGGTTGTCCGAGCGCGAGCGCGACGTGCTCAACCTGATGGCCTCGGGCGCCACCAATCCCGAGATCGCCGAACAGCTCCACCTGTCCAAGCACACGGTCAAGGAGCACACCAGCGCGGTATACCGCAAGCTCGGCGTGCGTAACCGGACCGAGGCCGTGCAGAAGGGGCAGCGCCTGGGGTTGCTTGCGTAACCGTGATCGTCTGCGACTCGTTCGTGATCGCCGACTGGACCGACCCGGGCACGCACCCCGGTCAGCCGATCGCCGGCCTGCACCTGCATCGCTCGGACGACGAGGCGTGGTACGTGCTATCGGGACGGCTCGGGTTCCAGCTGGGCGCCGACCGAGTCGAGGTCGCCGCGGGAGCGTCGGTGCTGGTGACGCGCGGCACGCCGCACTCGTTCTGGAATGCGGTGGCCGAGCCCACGCGCTACCTGCTGGTCATGACGCCGCGAATCCACCGCCTGATCGAGGCACTGCATTCGGGCGAGCGCACCGATTACGCGCAGATCTTCGAGGAGCACGACTCAGAGCTGCTCGCCTGAGGAGGCGCGCCGCTGCTCGCGAGCGACGCGGTAGAGCACGTGCCGGCGCCACGGACCGTCGGACACCGCCGGGTGGTCGAAGTCGTCGGCCGGGTCCCGGCTCATCCCGAGACGGCGCATCACCCGGATCGACCGCTGATTGACGGGCGACGTGAATGACACGACCTCCGAGCACCCGAGCTCGTCGAAGGCGAACGTGAGCGCGGCGGCGGCCGCCTCGGTGGCGAAGCCGCGACCCCAATGGGGACGGTCGAGCCGCCAGCCGACCTCGATGGCCGGCGTGAAGTGGGCCTCGAAGCGCGGGCGGTTCAGCCCGACGAACCCGATGAACGGCGCGACGCCGCGTACCTCGACTGCCCACAGGCCCCAGCCATGGAGCGCGAGCAGTCCCTGCACGTAGTGCGCGAACTCGTCGCTCTCGACGCGGGTCAGCGCGGCCGGGAAGTAGCGCATCACCTCGGGATCGGCGTTCAGCGCCGCGAACGGCGCCAGGTCATCCTCGCGCCACTCGCGGAGCAGCAGGCGTTGCGTCGTGATCTGGGCCACGGCTGTCGATCGTATGCTGGTCGGGTGAGCGACGCCCGATCTCCGTTTCAGCCGCCCGACCCGATGCTGGCGCCGCGCTACACGGGCGTGCGCACGTTTGCCCGCCTGCCCAACGTCGAGGTGCCGCACGAGGGTGTCGACGCCGCGGTGATCGGGGTGCCGTTCGACACCGCGACCAGCTATCGCAGCGGCGCGCGCTTCGGGCCCGAGGCGATCCGAGCCGGCTCGACGCTGCTGCGGCCCTACCACCCGGTGCTCGAAGTCGACGTGTTCGGCATCCTGTCGGTGGTCGACGGTGGCGACCTGGCGGTCACTCCGGGCAACGCGCTGCGCACCACCGAGCAGATCGACGCGGCCCTGCGGCCGGTGCTCGAGGCCGGGATCGTGCCGCTGGTGCTGGGAGGAGATCACTCGATCGTGCTCGGCGAGTTGCGCGCGCAGGCCGCGGTGCACGGCCCGGTGGCGCTCGTGCTGCTCGACGCCCACGCCGACACCTGGGACCAGTACTACGGCGAGCGCTACTTCCACGGCACGCCGTTCCGCCGCGCGGTGGAGGAGGGGCTGCTCGACCCTGCGCGCTCGCTCCTGGCCGGGATGCGCGGGCCGCTGTACGAGCCGGCCGACCTCGAGGTGCCGCGCGAGCTCGGGTTCGACGTGATCCCTGGTCCGGAGCTGATCGAGCTGACTCCGGCTCAGTACGGTGCGCGCGTGCGCGAGCGGCTGGGGGATGCCGGTCCGGTGTACCTGTCATTCGACATCGACGTGCTCGACCCGGCGTCGGCCCCCGGCACCGGCACGCCCGAGGTGGCCGGCCTTCATCCCCGCGAGGCGCTGGCCTTTCTGCGCGCGCTAGCCGGCATCGCGTTCACCGGCTTCGACGTGGTGGAGGTCGCGCCCGCCTATGACTCGCCCGGGCAGATCACCGCGCTGAACGCCGCCGCGGTCGCCTTCGACCTGCTCGCGCTGCTCGCGGTGGCGCGCCGATGAGCGGGGTCGCGGTTGCCTGCTGCCAGCTGTCGCCGCGGATTGGCGAGCTCGAGCACAACCGCGCCCGGGCGGCCGCGGCGATCGTCGAGGCCGCGGCCGGGGGGGCGTCGATCGTCGTGCTGCCCGAGCTCGTCAACAGCGGCTACGTGTTCGCCGACGTGGCGGAGGCGCGGTCGTGCGCGGAGGCGCTTGATGGACCGACCGTCAGCCAATGGTCGGCGCTGGCCCGCGAGCACGACCTGGTGATCGTCGGTGGCGTGTGCGAGGACGACGGCCCGGTCCTGCGCAACACCTCGGTGATCGTCGACCATGACGGCGTCCGGGCCGTCTACCGCAAGGCGCACCTGTGGGACCGGGAGTCGCTGTTCTTCGAACCGGGCGCCGAGCACCCTCCGGTGATCGACACCGCGCACGGCCGGCTCGCGACCATGATCTGTTACGACCTCGAGTTCCCCGAATGGGTCCGCCTGGCCGCGCTGGCCGGCGCCGAGCTGTTGTGCGCGCCGACCAACTGGCCGCGCGAGCCCCGCCCGGCGGACGAGCGGCCGGCCGAGGTGGTCCGGGTGCAGGCCGGCGCCTCGAGCAATCGCATGTTCATCGCGGCGTGTGATCGCTGCGGCTCGGAGCGCGGCGTCGAATGGGTGGCGGGCACGGCGATCGTCGGCCCGGACGGCTTCCCGCTGGCGGGGCCGGTGTGCAGCGACGAGCCGACCACGGTCACGGCACCGTGCGACCTCGCGCAGGCGCGCGACAAGCGGACCAGTGAGCGCAACGACGTGTTCGCCGATCGCCGGCCGGAGCTGTATGCCTGACGTCGACGAGCTCTACGGGTTGGCGCTCGACGAGTTCGTGCCGGCGCGCAACGCGCTCGCCCGTGAGTTGCGCGGCGCCGGCAAGCGGGACGAGGCGAGCGAGGTGGCCGCGCTGCGCAAGCCCTCGGTGTCCGCCTGGGCGGTCAACCAGCTGATCCGCACCCAGCGCAAGGCGGTTGACGAGCTGTTCGAGGCGGGCGATGCCCTGCGCGCCGCGCACGACCAGGTGCTGGCGGGCCGCGGCGACGCCGGCTCGTTGCGCACCGCGGTGGCGGGGGAGCGCGGCGCGGTCGACGCCCTGACCGTGGCCGCCCGGGGGCTGCTCACCTCGCAGGGACACGAGCTGAGCCCGACGATCATCGATCGGGTGAGCGACACCCTGCACGCGGCGGCGCTCGACGATGACGCTCGCGCGCGGGTGCGCGACGGCCGCCTGGAGCGGGAGCTCCGCCACGTGGGCCTGGGCATGACGCCCGGTGCGACGCCGACTCGGGCGCCCGCGCGCGCACGCAGTCGGGAGAAGCCCGCGGCCGACGGGGCGCGAGCCAAGGCCCGCACCGAGGCCCGCACGGAGGCCCGCGCCGCCGAGCGCGAGGCCGGCCGACGAGTCGAGCGAGCGACCCGCGCCGCCACCGCCGCCCGCGAACGCCGCGACAAGGCGGCTCGCGCCCTCCAGGACGCTGAGGAGGCACTCACGAACGCAGAGCGCGAGCAGTCCGAGGCCGAGACGGAGCTGGCCGCGGCCGAGCGCGCTGTGAGCGATCTGGCCTAATGCAGAACCGCGATCAGGACGACGATGACCACCACGACCACCAGTCCCGCCGCGGCCAGGCTGACCGGGCGCTGGCGCCACCAGAACTCGGGGTTGGCTCGATCGCGCGTGTAGTGCCCCTCCGGCGGGGTGCCGACCCAGTCGTCGTCGTCGTCGTACGGGCTCACGCCACGAGCTTATGACACAGCGGCCGGATACGGAGCAGCTGCCCCGCCACCATTAGTCTGTTCTGCGGGACATGTCGAGACCGACGCCGAGGGGTCCGCGCTGGACGCGGCGCTGAGCGAGATAGCGCGCTTTCTGGCCGCGCGAGCGCCATTTGACGGGCTTGGACCCGACGAGCTCAGCCAGGTGGCCGCGCAGACCGAGATCGAGTTCCACGTGGCCGGCGCGGCGATCCTGACCGAGGATGGCGGGCCGGTCACGTTCCTGCGCGTGATCCACTCGGGCGCGGTCGACATCATCCACGACGGCCGGCTGCTCGACCTGCTCGGCACCGGGGACACGTTCGGCCACGCCGCGATGCTCTCCGGGCTGCCTCCCGGCTTCGAGGCCCGGGCCGCCGAGGACACGCTGTGCTACCGGATCCCGGTCAGCGTGGCGCGCCCGCTGCTCGAGCGCTTCAAGCAGCGCGAGCTCGAGGTGAGCGCCGGCGGTCCGAGCCGACAGGCCGTGACCAGGCTGATCCGCGCTCCGACCGTGATGTGTGAGCCGATGGAGAGCATCCGCGAGATCGCGCGGCGGATGACCGCATTGGGCGCCAGCTCGGCGATCGTCAACCTGCGCGCGGGCGGGTTCGGCATCGTGACCGATCGCGACATCCGGACCAAGATCGTCGCCGCGGGCCTGCCGCTGAGCGCGCCGGTGGCCACCGTCATGACCACGCCGGTGTTCACGGTCCCGCCCGACCGGCTCGGCGGCGAGGTGCTGTTCGAGCTGCTCGAGCGGGGCATCCGCCACGCGCCGGTGGTGAGCGACGGCGGGCAGCTCATCGGCGTGATCGAGGACGCCGACCTGCTGGCCGCGCCGACGCGGTCGTGGTTCGGAGCGCGCCGCGCGATCTCCCGCGCGGGCAGCCCCGAGGATCTGGCCGCGGTGGCGGGACGCCTGCCCGAGATCGTGGCCGATCTCCATGCCTCGCGGCTGCGCGCGCTCGAGGTGGTGCGGGTGCTCTCCGCCCTGGTCGATGCACTGACCACGCGCGCGCTCGAGCTGGCCGGCCCGGCACCGGCCGAAGGGTTGGTGTGGGTCGCGGTGGGCAGCCAGGCGCGGCGGGAACTCACCCCGGGGTCGACCCCGCAGGGCGCCGTGGTGGCCAGCGCCGCGGTGCCGGACGAATGGATGCGCTCGGCCTCCTCGGTGCTCTCGAAGTGCGGGCTCCCCGGGGACGTGGTGGCACGGAGCACAGCGGAGTGGGCGTCCGCATCGCCGGAGACCTCGGATGAGCTTGGGCTCGCGGTCCTGGTCGAACGCCGCGCGCTGTGGGGGACGCCGGTCGATCCGCTGCCGGTGGTGGAGGACGATGCCCGCGCCGCTGTCGTCGCCGCCCTGGCCGGGCGCGCGCTGGAGGCCGCGCCCCCCACCGGGTTCGATGCCGATGCGGTGCTCGAAGCCGACGGGACGCGGAGTGCTCGACTCGACATCCGGCGCGCCGCGATCGCGCCGATCGTCGAGCTCGCGCGGTGGGGTTCGGCGGCGGCCGGCGTGGTCGAGGGATCGACGCCGGAGCGGCTGTACGCGGCGGCCGACTGCGGTGCCCTGCGCGACGAGGACGCCCGGACGCTCGCCGAGGCTTTCGAGCTCGGGCTCGAGCTGCGCATAGGCCATCACATGGACCGGCTCGCGGAGGGGCTGGCGCCGGACGACGAGCTCGACAGCGCATCGATCAGCCCGCTCCTGCGCGATCACCTGCGCGACGTGTTCCGCGCGGTGAGCGCGGTGCAGGGCAGGCTGCGCGCATGAGGCTCGGCCGCGCGCCCCAAGGTCCGGCGGCTGCTGAGTTCGCCAGCGCGCCGCGTCCGCCGGACGGGGCGGCGTGGCGGGAGGCACGGTGGTGCGCGGTCGACCTCGAGATGACCGGCCTCGACCCGCGCACGGACGAGATCGTGGCCATCGGCGCGATCCCGATCGACGGCGGTCGGATCCAGCTCGGCGGCGGCGTGTACACGCTGGTTCGGGCATTCAAGCGATCCCAGGTAGGCGCGGTCCTCGTGCACAAGCTGCGCTTGGCCGACGTGGCCGACGCCCCGACGCTCGATCAGGGGATGGACCTGCTGCTGGCGGCGCTGGCCGGCCGCGTCCCCGTGTTCCACACCGCGGCGATCGAGTCGGCCTTCCTCAAGCGGCAATTCGCCCGCCGCCACGTACAGCTGCCGATGGCGGCTGACACCGAGGCGCTCGGACGCCGCTGGCTGGCCCACCGCGACGGTGCGCAGCACGCGCATGGGATCTCGCTGAGCCGCCTGGCCGGGGCGCTCAGCCAGCCGGCTGAAACTCCGCACCATGCGCTGGGGGACGCGCTGACCACGGCCAAGCTGTTCATCTCGCTGGCCAGCCTGCTCGACACGTTGGCCCCGCAGACCGTGGGATCGCTGGTGGGCGCCGGTGCCGCGCAGTCGGCGGCCGCGCGGCGCTTCGGCCCGGGCTGATCTCCGCTGGCCGCAACGCGGACCGCTCTTGACCTACTCCGCGGATACGGTGGGGCAAATGTCAGCGAGCAAAGGAGCAGCGATGCCCGAGCGAGACCGTTACATCCCGGGCGTGCCGTGCTGGATCGACACCAACCAGCCGGATCCGGAGGCGGCCGTCGCCTTCTACAGCGGACTGTTCGGTTGGGAGATCGAGGACGTGATTCCGCCCGGGGTCGAGGGCAATTACTTCATCGCCCGGATCCGGGGCGGTGACGTCGCCGGCATCGGCGGGATCGCCGAGGGAGCGCCGCCCGACGCCGTGTGGAACACCTACATCCGGGTCGAGAGCGCCGATGACACGGCGGCAAAGGTCACCGCTGCGGGCGGCGCCGTGCTGATGGAGCCGGGCGAGGTCATGGAGGCTGGGCGCGCGGCGGTGTTCAGCGACCTGCAGGGCGCGGTCTTCTCCGTTTGGCAGCCGCGCCAGCATCGGGGCGCGCAGGTCGTCAACGAGGCGGGTTCGCTCAACTTCAACAACCTCAACATCCACGACGCCGGCGCCGCCAAGGCGTTTTACGGCGCGGTGTTCGGGTGGGGGACGATGCCGATGGGCGGCGGCGCCGAGGCGTGGACGCTGCCCGGATACGGCGACCACCTCGAGCTGCTCAATCCGGGAACCCTTGAGCGGATGGCGTCGATGGGCGCGCCCCCGGGCTTCGCGGATGTCGTGGCGACCCTCACCCCGCTTCCCGAGCACGACCGGGAGGTACCCGCGCACTGGAGCGTGACGTTCGCTACCGACAACGCCGACGCCACCGCGCGGAAAGCGAGTGAATTGGGCGGTCAGGTGATCGCCGGGCCGTTCGACGCACCCTGGGTCCGCATGGCGGTCATCGCCGACCCGCAGGGCGCGTCGTTCATCGCCAGCCAGTTCGTCCTCGAGAACAAGGACCTCGGCAACCCCGACCGCGCGTCGCTCAGCGCCGAATAATCAGAACGCGCGGGCGTGCGGAAAGTCGCACCTGCACTACCTGGAGCCCGAGGATCTGGTCGCTCTGACGATCGAGGCAGCGGCGATGGCGCGGGTGCCGATCGCCGGGACGAGCTGGATTCCGGGTCTCGTCGCGCAACCATAGCCTGGACCCGGTGTATCAGCTAGCGCACAATCGTTCGAAATTCGGACTAAGGCGCAAGCCTTACGTCCGACAGGACGTTCATCCTGTGGACAAGGAGGATCGAACGGTGTTGGACGCCAACAAAAGTGCGGTCATCTCCGGGGGCTATGTCACCGAGCTGGTCTACGAGTTGCTGGATGCTCACGTGGACACGATACGGATGGCGGGAGACCTCGATGGCGACCCGGCGTGGGCCGCACATCTCGACTATCTCCGCGATCTGCAGCGGGTAGGGCGCGAAGCGCTCGCGCAATCCGCGCAGGCCTAGGGTCACGCGACCCCTGCATACGGCCGCGACCCCCGATTACGGGCTTCGAGCCCGCTCGCACCCCGAATAACTTGACACTCGGCGTCGCTCGCCCGGCGAGCGCGGATTCCGTCTGAGCTCGCCCCGAGTTTCCTGACACTCGCGCCGGCGAAGGGCCCGAGTGTCGAGTTTGTCGGGCGCCGGGTGATGTCCGGGTGGAGGTGGTGCGGACGCCGGAGCGGCGGGCCGCGATCAGGGAACCGCGGGCACGAGCACGACCGGACGCTCATCGCCCGTCAGCGAGTCGGTGTCGAAGCCGGTCTCGTCGAGCCGCTGGACATGGGGCATCAGCTCGAGGAAGGGGTCGGCGGGCTCGAGGAAGTTGACGCGGTGCGTGCGGTAGTGCATGGGGACGACCCACCGCGGGGCGAGCCGCTCGACGATCGCGGATGCCTGCTCGGGACCGATCGTCGGACCGGCGCCGACGGGCAGGAACAGGAGGTCCACCTGGCCGATGGCCGCGGCCTGCTCGTCGCGCAGGCCGGTCTGGCCGAAGTCGCCGAAGTGGGCGATGCGAACGCCGTCCAGGCTGAACACGAAGATCGTGTTGGGACCGCGCTCGGTGCCGGCGGCCTCGTCGTGCTCGGAGGCGATCGCCACCACCTCGCCGAGGGGCGACTCCAGGCGACCGGCCGTTGAGCGCAGCACGGTGGGATCGCCGGCGATCGTCTCCGCCCCGTTGTGGTCGCCGTGCTCATGAGTGATCAGCAGGAGGTCGGCGCTCACGCCGGCGGGCTGCGGATAGTCGAACGTGATTCCACGCCCCGCCAGGCCCGACATGTCACCGATCGGGTCGATGAACACCGTGCCGTCCCGTCCGGTCAGATGGAAGGCGGCCTGGCCGTACCAATCAACTCGCATGTCCAACTCCTCTCGCCGCAGTCGCTGACGTGCACGCCGGCCGGGAACACCGGGCGCGGGTCAGTAGGTTACGCGGCGGGGGTAGGGCGGCTGATGCTCCTCCTGAGCTCACGAGGAAACCGGCTTGTGCAAGTGATCGGCAGGCCGGGCCGGGCCTTGACCTAACCCTCCCGACCGCTTCGGTTACACCCGGTCCCACGCACCGATAAGGTGCGCCGATGCCCGACCGCGCCGCCATCGTCACCGGGGCCTCCCGGGGGATCGGCTTCGCGCTCGCCGAGACGCTCGGCGAGGAGGGCCACGGCCTGACGATCAGCGCGCGGAAGGCGGAGACGCTCGAGCAGGCCGCGGCACTTCTGCGTGAGCGTGGCTTCGAGGTCGAGCCCGTGGTGGCCAACCTGGCGCACGAAGACGGCGTACGCGAGGTGGTTCGCCGCCACGAGGAGCGCTTCGGGCGGCTCGACGTGCTGGTCAACAATGCCGGCGTGGGGATCGGCGCGGCGGCGGCCGAGCACGAGACCAAGTTCATCGATCTCCAGCTCGCGGTGAACATGCGCGCGATCGTCCTGTTCTACCGCGAGTGTGCGCAGTTGCTGCGGACGGCCGGGTCCGAGCACCGCAACGCGCTGGTGGTGAACATGGCCTCGATCGCCGGCAAGTCGCCCCAGCCGTGGCTGTCGGTGTACTCAGCGACCAAGGCCGCCGTGGCCGCCTACACGGTGTCGATGAACAAGGAGTTCGCCAAGCACGGCGTCAAATCGGTGGCGTTCGCGCCGGGCTTAGTCGACACCGACATGACCGACTACGTGAAGGGCAAGATCCCGGCCGAGGAGATGCTCCGCCCGAGCGACCTGTCCGAGGCGCTGCGCTTCCTTCTGCGGGTCTCGCCGATGTGCCTGGTTCCGGAGATCGTCTTTCAGCGTCCCCAGGAGATCGTATGAGCGCCGAGCTGTCCGGACGGAGGATCCTGATCACAGGCGCGGCGCGCGGCATCGGCGCCGCCACCGCCAAGCGGCTGCACGCCCGAGGCGCGCGGCTCGTGCTGGCCGGGATCGAGCCCGACGTGCTCGCGCGCACCGCCGCGGAATGCGGGGACGCGCTCGCCGTGGTGTGTGATGTGCGCGACCGCGAACAGGTCGAGGCGGCCGTCGAGGCGGCGGTCGAGCACCTGCACGGACTCGACGTGGTCGTAGCCAACGCCGGGGTGGCCGCACAGTTGCCGCTGATCGGCGGCGATCCCGAAGTGTTCGAGCGCACGATCGAGGTCAACCTGCTGGGCGCCTACTACACGCTGCGCGCCGCCGGCTCCCACATCGCGCACCCGCAGGGCTACGCGCTGGCCATCTCCTCGCTGGCCGCGGCGTTGCATCCGCCGCTGCTCGGCGCCTACTGCGCGTCCAAGGCAGGACTCGAGGCGCTCGCGGACTCGCTGCGCATCGAGTTGGCTCCGAGCGGCGCGCGGGTCGGCGTCGCCTACTTCGCCGAGCTCGACACTGACATGGTCCGCCTGGGATTCGGGACCGCGGCGGCCAAGCGGATGAGCGAGATCGGACCGACCCGGCGGCGCCGCGTGGCGCCGCTCGACGCCGGCATCGACGCGATCGAGCGAGGCATCGCGCGCCGCGCACGACGGGTGGTCGCGCCGCGGTGGGTGGCGCCGCTGCTGCCCATGCGGATGATCGCCCAGCGCGTCGTCGAGGCCGCCATCCGCTCGTCGGTCGAGAGCGTCGTTGAGGTCGCGCGCGCCGAGAACGCGCCGCTGACCACGGCGCAGCCCGTCACCTCGCGCGATCGGACTACTCACTCGTAGCGAACTCTTACGCGCCTCCTACCGGGCTCCGACGGCGGGCGAGGAACCTCCGGCTCGGTCCAACCGAAAGGAGGTGAGCAGATGCGCAGGTTCAAGCCCCTGCTGGTGACGGTCGCGGCCACGGCAGCGATCGCAGGCGGTGGAGCGGCGATCGCCACTGCGGCGACGTCGACCACCTCGACCGGCAGCGGAACAACCACGTCATCGACCACGCCGCCGCGGACCACCACGACCGCCCCGGGACAGGGCAGGCATGCCCCGCCCGGACCGGGCGGCAGCTCGCACCACTGCCCGGGCATGGGTCCGGGTGGGTCGTCGAGCAGCGGGTCGTCGCTCTGACGCGCCCGCAGTGAGGCACGACCCGGCCGGGACGCCGGCCGGGTCGTCGCGCCGCCAGACGAGGTCCGATTTCGGACAGCGCCGGGGCCAACCCCCGTGCGTACAGTAGAAGCATGGCCAGCACCGCCAACGGCCGCCGCAGCCTGAGTTCGGTCGCCGCGAGCTACCGGGGGCGCTCCGATCCGCGGGGCGAGAACTACAAGTGGATCGCGCTGTCCAACTGCACCCTCGGCGTGCTGCTGGCCACGCTCGACGCGTCGATCACGCTGATCGCGATGCCGGACATCTTTCGCGGCATCCACCTCGATCCGCTCGTGCCGGGCAACAGCTTCTACCTGCTGTGGATGATCTTCGGCTTCTTGATCGTCACGAGCGTGCTGATCGTCAGCCTCGGTCGCCTCGGCGACATGTTCGGCCGGGTGCGGATCTACAACCTGGGGTTCGTCATCTACACCGCGGCGTCGCTCGTCCTCACGGTGGACTGGCTGAACGGGCGCGCCGGCGCGACGTTCCTGATCGTGTGGCGGATCGTGCAGGGGGTCGGAGCGGCGTGCCTGCTGGCCAACTCGGCCGCGATCATCACCGACGCGTTCCCGGCCAACAAGCGCGGGATGGCGCTCGGGATCAACAACATCGTCGGCGTCAGCGGCATGTTCATCGGCCTCGTACTGGGCGGCATCCTCGCCCCGATCAACTGGCGGCTCGTGTTCCTCATCTCGGTTCCGGTCGGGCTGTTCGGGACGGTGTGGGCGTACCTCAAGCTCCAGGAGATCTCGACGCCGAAGCGCGCGCGGATCGACTGGGGAGGCAACGTCACGTTTGCCGTCGGGCTGATCCTGATCATGATCGCGATCACCTACGGCATCCGTCCGTACGGGAGCGCGACGACCGGATGGGGGAGCCCGCGCGTGCTCCTGCTGATGGCCTGCGGCTTGGCGTCGCTGGCCGCGTTCGTTGCCATCGAGCGGCGCGTCGCCGATCCGATGTTCCGGCTGCCGCTGTTCAAGATCCGCGCCTTCACGTTCGGGACGCTGTCGACGTTCCTGTCGGCGGTGGCGCGCGGCGGCCTGATGTTCATGTTGATCATCTGGCTCCAGGGCATCTGGCTGCCCCAGCACGGCTACGACTTCACCAAGACGCCGCTGTATGCGGGGATCTACATCCTTCCGCTGACCATCGGGATGCTGATCGCGGGTCCGACCTCGGGTTACCTGTCGGACCGGTTCGGAGCCCGCTCATTCGCGACCGGCGGAATGATCGGCGCCGCGATCAGCTTCTTTCTCTTGACCCTGCTCCCGACCGACTTCTCATATCCGGTGTTCGGCGCGGTCCTGTTCCTGAACGGCGTCTCGATGGGCATGTTCGCCTCGCCCAACCGTGCTGCCGTGATGAACAGCCTGCCAGCAGGCGACCGCGGGGCGGGCGGCGGGATGAACCAGACGTTCCAGAACTCCGCCCAGGTGCTGTCGGTCGGCGTGTTCTTCACGCTCATGATCCTGGGGCTGGCCGCCAACCTGCCCCACGCGATGGCAACCGGGCTAGAGGCCCACGGCGTTCCCGCCGCCGCCGCGCAGCACGCCGCGCACCTGCCGCCCGTGTCGATCCTGTTCGCGGCCTTCCTCGGCTACAACCCGATCCAGCACTTGCTGGGTGGGTCGGTCCTGGTCCACCTGCCGGCGCACACCCAGGCGGTGCTCACCGGGCGCTCGTTCTTCCCGCACCTGATCTCCGATCCGTTCCGGTCGGGGCTCCACGAGGCGTTCGCCTTCGCGATCATCGCCTGCATCGTCGCGGCGGTGGCATCGTGGTCGCGAGGGGAGCGCTACGTCGACTCGGGCGTGTCCGTGCCAGCGCCAGGCCGCGAGGGCGCGCCGCTCGCGGAGCCCGAGCCCGAGCGCGCCGCCTCGTGAACTCGCGGACATAACCGGCCGGCCAGCCAGTAGGATCGCGCCGTCGTGACGTCGACGCGCGGCGACCTGCAAGACGTTCTCGTTTCAGAGCTCGAGCTCTGGCGCGACGGGCCGCCGCACGATCTGTTCCGCCGGCTGCGAGCGGAGTGCCCGGTTCACTGGACGGGCAGCATCCCCGACTACCCGGGCGAGCCCGGGTACTGGTCGGTGACCCGCCCCGAGGACATCCACACGGTGAGCCGGGACTGGCGGAGCTACTCCTCGGAGCTCGGCGGCATCACGTCGGTCGGCGTGTTCCCGCTCGAGCTGATCCGCTCGATGTTCATCGGCATGGATCCACCCCGGCACGACCGCCTCAAGATGCTCTTCCAGGCCGGTTTCACCCCGCGGCGGATCGCCGCCCACGAGCCCGCGATCCGGGCGATCGTGACCAGCGTGCTCGATCGGCTCGACGGCCGCGAGAGCTGCGACCTGGTCACCGAGGTGGCCCAGCCCGTCGTCTCGAGGGTGATCGGGAGCTTCATGGGCGTCCCGCCGGAGGACGACGCGGACTGGGCCCGCCTGATGAACTCGGCGCTGGGCGTCGCCGATCCGGACCTGAGTCCGCGCGGGGTCGCCACACTGCGCGAGGAAAACATCCCCGAGCTGTTCGAGCGCTGCCGTCGATTGATCGCCGAGCGGCGCGAGCGGCCGACCGACGATCTGACCAGCCTGTTGGTCCACGCCGAGGTCGAGGGGGAGAGGCTCGAGGAGCAGGAGATCGTGATGGGCTTCTTCCTCCTGATGGCGGCCGGCAACGACAGCACCAAGGCGACGTACGCGAGCGGCATGCGCGTGCTGCTCGAGCAGCCTGATCAGCGGCGGCTGCTGCTCGAGGATCCGTCGCTGATCCCGAACGCGGTCGAGGAGTCCCTGCGCATGTTCCCCGCGTTCGCGCACTTCGCCCGGACCGCGACGGCCGACACCGAGCTCGGCGGACAGACGATTCGCGAGGGCGAGAAGGTGGTCATGTGGTACGTCTCGTCCGGCCGCGCCGAGGACCGCTACGAGGACCCGGACCGCTTCGACGCCCGCCGCAACCCGGAGCATCAGGCGTTCGGTGCGGGCGGCCGGCACTTCTGCCTGGGGACCGCACTGGCCCGGCTCGAGCTACGGGTGCTGTTCGAGGAGACGCTCGCGCGCTATCCGAGCATGGAACTCGCCGGCGAGCCCGCGTTCGTGGTCTCGACGTTCGTCAACCAGCTGAAGACCCTGCCGGTGAGGTTGGCCCCTGCTGGAGCCGCCTCAACGAGCCTGTAGCAGTCCCATCCGGTGGGCGATCCCGGCGGCGTCGACCCGGCGCTTGGCCCCGAGCTTGCGCAGGATGTTCGACACGTGCACGCCGGCCGTGCTCGGGCTGATGTAGAGCATCGAGGCGATCTCGCGGTTGGTGTGTCCCGCGGCGAGCAGCTCGAGGACGGCCAGCTCGCGGGGGGTCAGATCCGGTGCCGCGAGGTCCTCGCGGGTGCCGCCGGCGGCGTCGAGGTCGTCGATCGCCTCGACGGCCTGGTCGATCGTGTACTCGAGCGTGTGGCTGCGACCGGCCGAGCGGCCGGCGTCGAGCTTGGCCGCGTTCAGCTTGCGGGCCAGCTGCTCCAGCGCGCCGTCCCGATCGGGTGCCTCGACCGGTGGGATGGGCGCGCCGAGGCGCTCGCGCAGAGCCTCGGTCGCGGACAGGACCTCCACCGCCAGGTTGGGATCGTGGCGGACGAGCACCGCGACGGCGATCTCCTCGAGCACGCTGGCCAGTCGCCATCGGTCGCCCAGCTGCTGGTGGACGAGCAGGGCCTCGCGCAGCATGGGCGCGTACTCGCTGACGGGGCGGCGATCGCGACGAGTCACGATCGCGAGCTCGTGCATCGACCAGGCGATGGCCTCCTGGAAGCCCAGGGTGCGGGCGCTGGAGAGTGCGAGCTCGAGGCGCTCGCGCGCCACTGCCAGGTCGTCCCGATACAGCGCGCAGGCGCCGAGGTTGATCAGCGCGGTGGCGGTGGCCCGCAGGTTCCCGGCGCGCTGGAACGCCGCCAGTGCCACTCCGCAGTGCTCCTCGGCCGCGGGCCCGTCGCCGCTCAGCCAGGCCACAAATCCGAGGTAATCGTGCGAGGCCGCTATCCCGCTCTGGTCGCCGAGCTTCTCCCAGATCTCCAGGCTGCGGCGGTGCAGGTCACGGGCGTCGTCGTAGTGGGCCTGCTCGCGGGCGATCGAGCCAAGCCGCTGAAGCGCGGTGGCGGCGGCTCGCTCGTCTCCGAGATCGTTGATCAGATCCAGCGCGGCCTCGAGGTGCGCCGCGGCGGTGGCGTACTCACACTGGAGGAACGCGACCTCGCCCGCGCTGACCAGGACGCGGGCGCGCCGAGCCGGCGAGATGTCCGTGGCGCGGGTGAGCAGATGCTCGAACCGGGTGCGGGCCTCGTGGTAGTAACCGCGCTGATACCAGAACGGCCAGAGCAGGCGGGCGAGCCGGGCGCCGTCGTCGATCGACTCCTCCGAGAGCCACTGGAGGGCCGCCTCGAGGTTGTCGTGCTCGAGCTCGAGCCGCTCTAGCCACCGGGACTGCTCAGGTCCGTCGACACTCTGTCGCGCCGCCGCGGCGAGGCCGAGGAAATACGCGGCGTGGCGGGCGTGGACCGTGGGCCCCTCCGGGCCATCCCACAGTTTCGCGGCGGCGTACTGACGGACCGTGGCCAGCAGCCGGTAGCGGGGCTCCTCCGGATGATCGACGACCTGGACGAGCGAGCGATCGATCAGCACGGCCAGGCGGTCGAGCACGTCGGCGACGTCGAGCAGGTAGCCGGCGCTGACGGTCTCGGCCGCGGCCAGGGAGAAGGAGCCCCGGAACACGCTGAGACGACGAAACAGGCGCTGCTCCTCGGGCTCGAGCATCCGGTGGCTCCACTCGAGCATCGCGTCCATGGTGCGGTGGCGCTCCGGGGCGGTGCGCGTCGTGTGGCGCAGGATGTTCGAGTCCACTTCGATCCGTTGGGCGATCTGGCCGACGGACAGAACCGGGACGCGGGCGGCGGCGAGCTCGACGGCCAGCGGCATGCCGTCCAGCCATTGGCAGATGCGACGGACGTGCTCGAGGGCGCCCGGAGCGCCCGGGTCGAACGTCGTGGCTGCCTCGCGAGCTCGCTCAATGAACAGGGACACCGCGCCGTCGTCAGCATCGTCGCGCTTCTCAGCGCCGTCCACCGGGTCGACAACGGCGAGCCCCGGGACCCGCCATACCTGCTCCCCAGGGACCCCGAGGGGCTGGCGGCTCGTGGCGATCACACGCAGGGACGGAGACCGCTCGAGCAGCGCAACGACCAGCTCGGCGCAGCCGTCGACCACCTGCTCGCAGTTGTCGAGCACGAGCAGCGTCGACTCCGGCAGCTTGCGAGCGAGCGCGGCGGGCGTCGGGTCGTTGGTCAGGTCTCGGTCGAGGATCGTGGCGGCGACGGCCTGGGACACCAGGCCGGGCTCAAACGTGGTCGACAGGTCGATCCACCAGGCGCCGCCCACGAAGTCTGGTCGGATCGTCTCCGCCAAGGCGATCGCCAACCGGGTCTTTCCGGCCCCGCCCGGACCGCACAGGGTCAGGACTCGGGTCCGCCACACGAGCGAGCGCAGCTCGGCCAGTGCGGTATCTCGCCCGACGAGCCTGGTGAGCTGGATCGGCAGGTTTCCGAGCGCCCCCTGGCGCCGCTCACTCGTCTGGGTTGCAGTTTCCTCGATCAGAAAGGGCACCTCGCCGTTGCTGGCAGGTTTGACGAGCGCCCCGGTCCCCACGGCGCGGCTCGCGACAAGTCTAAAGACCTCGGCGGCCGAGCTAAATCCCCGCCGCTCGCTCCTAAACGTCTCGTAGCCGTCGATCGCCAAGACGGCGCGATTGCCCGATGTGCGACGTGCGCTTTAGCCGCAGGATGCACTGCGACGGAAGCAACCGCACACGGACAGTGACAGCAAATCCCTTTCTTCGGAGGTTTCTCATGAAGGTTCGTCGTTATCTCTCACCCTCGTTTGTGCTCAGCCTCGTGGCTCTGTTCGTCGCCCTGGGCGGCGGGGCCGCCGTGGCGGCCACCCAGTTCGTGAACAACGCCGGCCATCTGGGCGGCAAGTCGCCCAGCTACTACCTGGCGTCGAAGCACTTCGTCAGCTCGGGCGGCGAGAAGTTCCTGCACGTCGGTCAGACCAAGGTCCTCGGCCACGCCGGCCACTTCACGTTCACCTCGACCTGCTCGAATCCGAGCGGCCAGCCCGGCGCCCAGCAGGTCACCTTCGACGTGACCGCCAACACCACCGCCGACATGGACGCCAACGGCGGTCCGCAGCCGGCCGGCACGAAGATCAACATCCACACCAACAGCGACGCGATGGACTCGGCTCCCGGCGCGACGCTGAACGCAGGCGACTTCGATCAGGTCGGCAGCGCGTCCGACTCGACCGAGATCGCGGCCGACGGTCAGGAAGTCGACGTCTTCTACAACGACGGCGTCAACTGGCCTGCAGGCAACGGCAGCGCGGCCCACGACTGCTTCGCCGGCTACACCGGCTTCGTCGGCTGATCCGCAATTCACCTCCCAGGGCCTTCCGCCGGGGGCGCGGCGGAAGGCTCGCCTTATCCATACCAACCGAACAGGAGAACGCATGAACCCCGCCATGAATGTCATGAAGTCGGTCGGCCCGGACCGTTTCCTCGGACCGGCTCGTTTCCTCGGCCCGGCCCGTTTCCTCGGCCCGGTCAACAGCTGAGCGAGATGACCGCGCTCCGGAACGGGGCCAAAGAGCCGGTCGCGTTCACGGGAGCAGTGGTGGGCCCGGCCGGTGGCGGCCGGGCCACCACGACGCCGGCGACGTTGAGGGCGATGCGATGACGGCCGGTTACACGACGCCGGTGAGCACCAGCGTCCCGATGGCCAGCAGCACGCAGGCGGTGAGGACGTTGCCCCAGCGCTCGAGCCACTGTCCGCGGATCTGGTAGCCGCCGGCGGCGGCGAACAGCGTCAGGCCGACGATCGTCGAGATCGTCACCGCCCCGAACACGACCACCGATCCGATCGCGGCCCCGGCACCGGCTGTGGTGGCGGCCAGAAACACCGGGAGGATCGTGAGATCCGGCGACGCGGCGGCGCCGAACGGAACCATGATCGACAGCAGCGAGTGGTGCGTCGTGTGCTGGTGCTCGTGGTGGCCGTGATCGTGGTCGCGATCGTCGTCGTGCTCGTGGTCGTGGTCGTGGTCGTGGTCGTGGTCGTGGTCGATGGTGGCCGTGGCCGGTCAGCTCGAGGCCGGCGAAGAGGATGCCGGTGGCGATCAGCAGCGAGCCCACGATCGCGTCCTGAGCGTGCTCGACCGTCGAGCGCAGCTGCAGCCCGACGATCACGATCACCGCACCTAGGACGACCGAGACGAGCACGTGCGTGGCTCCCGCCAAGCCCGAGAGCCGGGCCACCTTGCTCAGCGGGTAGCGGTTGGTGCGGCCGACCACGGCGAGCGGCACCCAGTGGTCGGGCAGGATCGCGTGGCCGAAGCCGACGCCGGCGGCGGCCGCGAGCAGGGCGGGGGTCGTGCTCATCGGTCAGGAGGCTAGTGCTCCGGTAGGTCCCCGTCACGGGTTGATTCGCAACGCCGGCGGCGGCGTTTGCACTTGGTTTCAGCTGAAAGCCAGCGGGTAGAGGTCCGTCCGCAAATAGCGAACTTCTCATCTCATGAAGCTCAGACCGTCTCGAAACCGAACATCGCCCACCGGCGCCGCCCGCGCCAAGGCGCTGACCCCGGCGCCCCAGCCCGCGTCACGATCGGTGCCGCCCGCCGCCCCTCCGCCGCGGATCTGGTCGCTGCTCCTGCCGCCCGGGTTCGGCCAGGACCAACGCCGCTAGGCGTTCCTCAGCGCGCGGCGCGCCGCAGCGACAGCGCGAGCAGGGCCACCGCCGCCACCGGCATGACCCACCACGCCGGCGCGCCGGCGCTCGCGATCAGCGCCGTGGCACCGAGCGCCACCGCGACGCCCAGCGCGGTCACCGGGTCGTCGCCGACCACGAACTCCCACACCGCCCGGGTGGCCCGGACCAGCCAGCTCACGCCGGTCGCCCCATAGCCGGCGCCACCGCCGCCCGCCGCAGCCATTGTACGAGTGCGAGCGCGACGAGCAGCACGCCGGGGACGATGACGAGCAGCGCGGCGTCTCCACCCGGCCAGTTCGCGCCCGCGCCCTCGGCGCCCCAGAAGATCCCGAACGAGCTGAGCATCACGCCAACGCCGAACTTCATCGCGTTCTCGGGTACGCGCGCGAGCGGCGCGCGCACCGCGACGCCGGCCGCGATGACCACGGCGACGGCTACGCCCGCCGCGATCGCCGCCAGCCCGATGTCGTGCTGGTTGGCGCCGAAGGTGAGCACGATGAACGCCACCTCCAGGCCCTCGAGCAGCACGCCCTTGAAGGCGATCGTGAACGCGTAGCCGTCGAAGCCGCTGCCGGCGACGGCCGCCGCTCGGGCCGCGTCGGTCTCCGCGGCGAACTGCGCGGTCTCGTCGCGCTGGGCCTTGAGCCCCGCGGCGCGGAGCACCGCCTTGCGCAGCCACTGCAGGCCGAACACGAGCAGCAGCGCGCCCACGATTACGCGCAGCGCGTCGATCGGTAGCGCGGTGAGAGCCGGCCCGAGGCCGGCGACGATCACGGCCAGCGCGAGGACCGCGGCGGCCACTCCGGCAAACGGCGAGCGCCAGCCGCGGGTGAGGCCGACCGCGAGCACGATCGTGAGCGCCTCGACCGCCTCCACCGCACAGGCGAGGAAGACCGAGACGGCGAGACCCAACTGCGGACCGGACACGGGGTTGAGTATGGCGTCAGTGGCTGTCCGTCGGGCTCAGTTCGACCCCGAAGTGGTCGCGCAACCCGTCGAACCCGTCGTCGCTGACGTGCAGGGCGCGACTGCGCTGCGCCCGGCGCACCCAGCCCAGGTCCATCATGCGCGTGGCCATCGCCGCGCCCAGCGAGCCGGCCAGATGATGGCGCTGTTCGCTCCAGTCCACGCAGTAGCGGATCAGCGGCCGCCGCGCGGGCAGCGAGTCGAAGTCGATCCCGAACGCCTTCAGCTCCCGGACGCCGGCCGGGGTCAGGCGGTAGTCGAGGTCATAGCCGGGTGCGGCCAGGCGGTCGGCATCGGCCGCGTCGGGATCGAACACGCCGTCGCCTCCGGTGAGGAGGTCCTGATCGAGCAGCGACTCCATGAGCTTGGTCCCGAGCATCCCGGCCAGATGGTCGTAGCACGTGCGCGCGAAGCGGACTGCGTGCGCCTTAGAGCCCTGCTTGAGCGAGCGCACCGGAGCGGGCGGCGAGATGCGCGCGAGCGCCTCGATCAACTCGCCTACCTCGGGGCCGGCCAGGCGGAAGTAGCGATGGCGCCCGTGTCGCTCGACCCTGAGCATGCCGCCCTTGACGAGCCGCGACAGATGGGCGCTGGCCGTCGATGCCGCCACGCCCGCCTCGTCGGCCAGCACACTGGCCGGCAGCGCCCGACCATCGCCCAGTGCTAGCAAGATCCGTGCCCGGCCGCGATCGGCAACCAGGGCTCCGATGCTCGAGATGTCGGCGTCGCCGTGCATCGAATCCAAGGGTAGCGTCAGCACATTTCGCTTCCGGGCGAAACGTGCGGTGGCTGTCATCATGGGTGTGAAATGAGTTCCGGGAACCACGGATTTGCGGCTTCGATGGGCGCCGGCGGCAGCGGCGCGATGCGTTCGCTGCGCCGGGCCGGCGGGCCCGACAAGAAGCCGCCGCCGTTGATGGACCCGAGCCGCGAGCGCGACACCCATCGCATCCTGGCGCTGTTCAAGCCGTACCGGGTCCGTTTGGGGGCGGTGCTGATGCTGATCGTGGTCTCCTCCGGGGTCTCCATCTTTCAGCCGTTCCTGCTCAGGAAGGCCCTCGACGTGGGGATCTTCCAGCACGACGAGAAGGTCCTGACCGAGTCCGTGCTCGCGATGATCGCGATCGCGATCTTCACCAATGCCGCCAGCGTCTGGCAGACCTACATGTCGAACGTGGTCGGCCAGCGGGTGATGCACGACCTGCGCGCCTCCGTCTACCAGCACCTGCAGAAAATGTCCCTGGCGTTCTTCACCCGGACCCGCACGGGGGAGGTGCAGTCGCGGATCGGCAACGACATCGGTGGGCTCGACAGCGTGGTCACCACCACGGCCACGACGATCGCCCAGAACGCCACCACGGTCATCGCCTCGCTCGTCGCCATGTGCCTGCTGGATTGGCGCCTCGCGATCATCTCGCTGGTGTTCGTGCCCCCTTCGGTGTGGATGACCCGACGCGTCGGCCAGATCCGCCGCCGAATCACCACCGAGCAGCAGCGCCGGTTGGCCGACATGAGCGCGCTGGTCTCCGAGTCGCTCTCGGTCTCGGGAATCATGCTTGGCAAGACGATGGGCCGGGGCGCGGACCTGGCCGGCCGGTTCACCGGAGAGTCCAAGGGCATCGCCGACCTCGAGGTGCGCTCGCGAATGGCGGGCCGGTGGATGATGGCGACGATCCAGTTCACCTTCGCCGTCCAGCCCGCGATCATCTACTGGCTGGCCGGCCAGACTCTCATCGGCAAGTCGATCTCGATCGGGACCGTCGTCGCGTTCACGACTCTCCAGACCCGGCTGCTGTTCCCGATCCAGTCGCTGCTCGGGGTCCAGGCGGATATGCAGACCTCGCTCGCCCTGTTCGACCGGATCTTCGAGTACCTCGATCTACCGGTTGACATCGTCGAGGCCACTGATCCGATCGCGCTCCGGCCCGACGAGCTGCTCGGCGAGGTGCGGCTCGAAAACGTGTCGTTCCGTTACGGCGTGAACGGCACGGAGGATCGCTGGACGCTGCGGGAAATCGACCTCGTCGTCCCCGCCGGAACGCGGACCGCGGTGGTCGGCGAGACCGGCGCCGGCAAGACGACGCTCGGCTATCTGGTGGCCCGGCTGTACGAGCCCCAGGAAGGCCGGGTGACGATCGACGGTGTCGACGTCCGCGACGCGTCGCTCGAGTCGCTGGCCGCGACAGTCGGCGTCGTCTCGCAGGAGACGTACCTGTTCCACGCCAGCGTGCGCGAGAACCTCCGCTTTGCCCGTCCGGACGCGACGGACGAACAGATCGAGGAGGCGGCGCGGACGGCGAGGATCTACGACCTGATCGCGTCGCTCCCCGATGGCTTCGACACGGTGGTCGGCGAGCGCGGCTACCGGTTCTCGGGCGGCGAGAAGCAACGGATGGCGATCGCGCGGACGATCCTGCGCAACCCGCCGGTGCTCGTGCTCGACGAGGCGACGAGCTCACTCGACACGCAGACCGAAGCGGCCGTGCAGGCGGAGCTCGAGCGGCTGTCGGAGGGGCGGACCACGATCACGATCGCGCACCGCCTCTCGACGGTTCGCGACGCCGACCAGATCGTCGTGCTCGACCAGGGCCGGATCGTTGAGCGCGGCACCCACGAGGAGCTGCTGGAGCGTGGCGGCCCGTACGCTGCGCTGGTGGCGCGAGACGTGACCAACGCGATCGCCGAGGAGGCGTAGCGCTGAGCGGTCGGGTCTCGAGCGAGCTGCTGCTGGTCGGGAGCCTGCCGGCGGACTCGACCGAGGAGGCCCTGCGCGCGGGCGGCGAGCTGTTCGGCGACATGGTGTTCGCGCTGCCCGACGGCGAGACCGGGGCGCGCCGGGCGTGGGTCGGCTACGAGCGCGAGCAGCTCGTGCGTCCCAACCCGGATGTGGAGGTGGTGGCCGAGACCGAGTCGCCCACCGGGATCCCGCGGCACGCCTACGAGACGCCGGTGTTCGCGGTCCGGGCCGGCGTCGGCGAGCTGCACTGGGATTCGTGGCCGCGGATCGACGAGGCGATCTCGTCTTACGAGGTCTTCTGCGCGCTGCGGTCCGAGGGCGTGATTCCGGCGGGCTTGCGCTTCCAGGTCGGCTTGCCGTTCCCCTCCAGCGCGCTGAATGGGTTCAAGGCCGACTTCGCGCGCGACTACCCGGTGGCCGAGCGCGCGTACGAGGAACTGGTGGGGCGCGAGCTGGTCCGGCTGATGTCCTCAGTGGCACCGGAGGACCTGGCGATCCAGTGGGACATGGCCTACGAGACGCAGGACATCGAGGGTGTGCTGGCCTGGACGGCCGAAGGAGCGTGGGAGCGCTTCGCCGGGCCGGTGGTGCGGCTCACCCCGCAGATCCCGGAGGAGGTCATGCTCGGCTACCACTTCTGTTACGGCACGTTCCCCGAGTGGCCGATGTACGAGGCGCGTGACATGGGGCTGCTGGTCCGGATGGCAAATTACGCCGTCGCCAACTCGGGGCGTTCCGTCGACTGGGTGCACATGGCCGGACCGCGCTACCTGCGCAGCGAGGACCGAAGCTTCTTCCGTCCGCTCGTGGATTTGGATGTGGGTGACACGCGCGTGTTCCTGGGGATCGTGCAGCCGATCGACGGTCTGTCGGGGCTGCGACGCCGGTATGCCACCGCGTCCCGGTACCTTCGGGATTTCGGGGTCGCGATGTACTGCGGGTTCGGGCGCCAGCCGGGCGCGGACGGGATGGAGACCATGCGCGAGCACCGGCGCGTGGTGCGCGCTCTGCGCGACGGGGCCTAGTCGGGTACTAGTCGCGCTTCGGCAGCCTGGCGCGCTTCCAACGCATGTACGTGGCCGCGACAAGCACCCCGCCGCCCACGATCACGTAGCTGGCCACTCGCGCCGCGACGACGAACTTTCCGGTGGACAGGGTGAGCGCGAGCACCACCTGCGCGATCGCATCCGCGATGCCTGTGACGCCGGCGATCGCGGTCAGCACGGTGAGGGCCTCGCGGGAGCCGGGACGGTCGAGCACGTTCTCGGTCCCGGGCGGCGGGTCGGGCCGGGGGACTCGCTTGGCGAGCACGAGGAGCAGCGGCTGGCGCAGCGCGAGCGAGATCAGGCAGGCGAGCCCGACCACGCCCGGGAACACCGAGCGACGCAGTTCGAGCGGCAGCGCGCTGCCGCCGAAGGCGATGCTCGCCGCCAGTGCGATTCCGAATACCACAGCCGCGACCAGGGCGATGCGGTCGAGCTCACGGTGCAGGATTCCGACGCCGACGAGCCAGAGCAGCGGGATCCCGTCGGTGATCGCCAGCGCGCCGGTGGCGTTGCCGAGCGCTGACTGGAGCACGAAGAACGCGACCAGCGGCAGGACCACCGTGACGAGCAACCTGACCGGATGCGGTCGGCGCTCCTGCGGCGGAGACGCTGGGCTAGCGGCGTGATTTGCGCCTGGGCTTCTCACCGTTCCTCGTCGCGAGTTCGAACAGGTTTGCCAGCTCTCGGCCGTGATGCTCCACGTCGAGTCCGGGGTTGACGGCGAGCCGGGGAGGGACGGCATCGATTGCGGCCCGGATCGCCATCGCCATCACCTGAGGGTCGAAATCGGCGCGAAGCTCGCCCGCGCGCTGGAATTTCGCCAGCAGCTGCGCGAGCGCGGCTGCGCCGGCGTCGAGTGACGAGCGATCGAAGCCGGGGGTTCCGTCCGAGCGCCGGGTGCCCCGTCCGATCTCGACGATCGCCACCATGTAGCTGCGGTAGGCGCCCATGAAGGCCAGGTTCGACTCGATGTATTCCCTGAGCACCGCCGGGCCTCCGGACTGCGCGCCGATCCGCGGTCGCATGAACTGCTCGGCGCGTTGCAATATTTCGGTGACGATTGCCGCGATCAGGTCTTCCTTGCCGGCGAAGTGGTACGCGATGACGCCCTTGCTGATCCCGGCTCGCTCGGCGATCCGGGCCAGCGACGCCTGGGCGTAGCCGAACTCGGCGATCGTGTCGATGGCCACGCCGACGATCTGCGCCCGGCGGGCCTGTTCGATGAACGTCCGTGGGTTTTGTTGAACGTCTGTACTGGAATCTGACCGCACGGATTAAATATAGCACGGGTGGATGGGGGGTTGTTGTCGTCGGCGCGGCCCGACGGGGCGGGGCGTTGTCGGCGCGGGGGCGGTTGGCCGGGGCGCCTCAGGCGCTCACGAGCCAGGCGGAGATCAGGTAGTTGCCGATCGTGCCCGGCGGGGGCAGGGCGATGCGGTCGTCGCGGATCGCTTCGGCGAGCTCGGCGCGGTTCCACCAGCGAGCTTCGACCAGTTCGCTCGGCTCGGGCTCGGGAGGACCGGCGCCGGCCGGATCGGCGAACGCCCAGAACCCGATCATGAGCGCGGCCGGGAACGGCCAGGGCTGCGAGGTGACGTACTCGACGCTCGCGATATCGACGCCCGTCTCCTCGCGCGCCTCTCGAACGACGGCCTCCTCGGGGGTCTCGCCCGGCTCGACGAATCCGGCCAGCGCCGACCACCGGTGCGCGGGCGCGCCGTGCCGGCGGCTGAGCAAGCAGCGATCGCCGGTCTGCACGAGCATGGTCACCGCCGGGTCGGTCCGCGGGAACTGCACCAGGCCGCACCCCGGGCAGCGCCGCCGGTGGCCGGCCGCCTCGACCTCGGTGGCGTGGCCGGAGCGACCGCAGTAGCGGTTGACTCGATGCCAGCCCACCATGGCCATCGCGTAGGCGGCGAGCGCGGCCTCGCCTGGGTCGAGCTCGGCCATCAACTGGCGGAGCGAGACGAAGTCATGCGCGGAGTCGCCGTGGCCGCCCGCGTCGTAGGCGAACACCGCGGTGCCCGTGGGCTCGAGGCCCAGGAAGGTCAGAGGCGCGCCGGCCGGCAGACCGGCGGTGGCGGCCCGGGCCAGCGTGGTGGCGCTACCGACCGCGACTTGCTGGTCCTCGCCGACCAGCACGGCCCACGAGGTGCCCGATTGGCGCAGCTCCTCGGCGTGGTCGCCGTCGCGCAGGTGGGCGGCGCGGTCGAGCGTGGCCCCGGCGAACGCCACGGGGGCCAGCGCCGGCGAACGTGCGGGATTTGCGCCCATTCACCCGGGAGTTTGGGGCATAACCCGGGACTCGGCTCCGTGGTGTCGCCGAGTCCGGGGTTATGACCCATGTGGCGCTGAATCCGGGTTCACCTCCGTGGGAGCGGCGAGTCCGGGGTTATGACCCATGTGCCGTGGTCGCCTAGCCGGCGGGCAGCGAGTCCCAGAACGAGCAGTTGTGCTCGGCCCCGAACTCGGCGTCGGAGATCGCGGTGGACCCGTTGCCCTGGCGCAGCGAGAGCATCTTGCCGCTCTGATACGCCGGCCAGAGCGTCTGGCCGCGGACGAGTGGCGCGCCGAAGCGGGCGAACGCGCCCCAGTAGCGCACCATCCAGTTCGACAGCTCGAGCTGGGCCGGCGTGAGCTGCGGGTAGAGCGGGATGCCGTTGTCGAAGCTCGGCCACATGTAGGCGAGCTCCATCGCGTGGCCCGCGCCCCACATGTAGCCGGGCAGGCTGTCGTTGAGCCCGGGCGCGTTGCGGTCGTCGAACTGGTAGGCGAACGTCGGCGTGTACTTGCGGAAGGTCTGCTCCTGGCTCTGCGCCGCGCAGCCGCCGATCCCGGCGAGGAAGCCGCTGTCGGTCCACACCGCCCCGACCGCATAGGCCGCGGTGTACGGGCTGGGGAACGCGCTGAACGGATACTTGGCGAGCACGGCCGGCGCGCCCGACCCGAAGTCGCTGTCGATCAGCCCCTCGTACTGCTGCTCGTTCAGCCCGGCCAGGCCCTGGGCGAACGTCCGCCCCTCGTCGTGGTTGGTCCCGATCAGCAGCGGGACGCGCGCGAAGTGGCCCGCCGCCACCGCCTTGGCCGGGTCGGCGGGAAGCTCGGCGCCGCCCCAGGTCGGTGAGAGCGCGGAGGGATAGTCGGGGTTGTCGAGCAGCTCACCGGCGGTCTTGCCGCGCAGGCAGGATGCCGCGGTCGCCGGATCGCTGCAGCCCGATGCGGCCGCGAACTGGGCCCCGGTCTGCTCGGCGCTGGCCAGGGGCGTCGAGGTGCAGCTGCCGCTCTCCATCACCGCGCGGCTGAACAGCCCGCGGATGGTCGGCGAGGTGAGCAGCGAGCAGACGGAGTAGGCGCCGGCGGACTCGCCGGCGATGGTCACATTACGTGAGTCGCCGCCGAACGCCGCGATGTTGTCGTGCGTCCAGCGCAACGCCGCCTCCTGGTCGAGCAGGCCGTAATCGCCCGAGGCGTGGTCCCGCGCCTCGGTATCCAGGGACGGGAGGGCGAGGAAGCCGAATATGCCCAGCCGGTAGTTGATCGAGACGACGATCATGTGGTTGGTGGTGGCCATCAGCGTGCCGTCATGCTGGTTGCCGGTGCCGGTGGTCAGCCCGCCACCGTGGATCCAGAACAGCACCGGCAGCCCGCGATCGCCCCCAGGGCTGGAGTGGCGGTCGCCGCCAGGGCCGAAGTGGTGATCGCCGCCACGGAGCGAATCACGAACGCGGCCCTGGCCCTGCGGCACGTAGACGCTCAGGTACAGGCAGTCCTCGTTCTCGGAACGGGGTCCGTTCGAGTTGGCGAGCTGCGGACAGGCCGGCGGCAGGGTGGTCGCGCTGCGCACGCCGCGCCACCGCGCCGGGGGCTGGGGCGCGTGCCAGCGCAGCGTGCCCACCGGCGGAGCCGCGTAGGGGATGCCCAGGAACTTGTCCACGCCGGCGGCGGTGAATCCCTGCACGAGGCCGTCCCGGGTGACGGCGATCGGCTGGCCGGAGTGCCTCGTCGGCTGCGAGCGCGCCCAAGCGCTGCCCGGTATCGCGATCACACCGACCAGGACGATGACCAAGCTCACCATGAGCGAGCGCATCCGGCTCGCAGACCTCACGTGCATGGACACAGCTACCTCTCTTCCGTTCCTACCGCCGGGGTCCTTGCACGCTAAACCCGCTGCTGACTCGTGTCAAGCTAATGTGGTGGGGGTGCGGGGTGGCGTTTGTGGGGGGTGCGGGTGGCGCTCGGGGGGTGCGGGGCGGCGCTCGTGGGGGTGCGGGGTGGCGTTTGTGGGGGAGGGCGCGGTCGGCGAGGGGGCGGTGGCGAGGTGGCGGGGGTCCGGTGGCACGGGCCGCGCCGGCGCGCAGGGCGTGGAGCGCCCCGGAATGGGTAGATCTCCAAATGGTTAGGACAGACCGAGGAGGTCCTGCAAATGGCGACTGTTTCCCGCACAGCCGACGATCTCGGCACGATCGAGACCAACATTCCGGCCCGTTTGGACCGATTGCCGTGGTCGCGGTGGCACTGGAAGATCCTGGTCGGCCTGGGGACGGTATGGATCCTCGACGGCCTCGAGGTCACGATCGTCGGCTCGATCGCCGGCGCGATCTCGGCCAAGGGAAGCGGCATCGACATCTCCTCCGCTCAGGTCGCGGGATGGGCGGCGTCGATGTACGTCGCCGGCGCCTGCTTCGGCGCGCTGCTGTTCGGCCGGCTGACCGACATCTTCGGGCGCAAGAAGCTGTTCATGATCACCCTCGGGGTGTACCTGGCGGCCACGATCGCCACCGCGTTCGCCTGGACGCCGCTGTTCTTCTTCGCCTGCCGGTTCGTGACCGGGATGGGCATCGGCGGCGAGTACTCGGCGATCAACTCGGCCATCGACGAGTTGATTCCGGCCGAGCACCGGGGTCGCATCGACATCATCATCAACGGGACCTACTGGGCCGGGGCGGCGGCGGGCGCGCTGCTCTCGGTCGCGGCGCTGCACATCTTCTCGCCGCTGATCAGCTGGCGGGTGTGCTTCGGGCTTGGCTTCATCCTCGGCATGGCGATCCTGATCGTCCGGCGGCACGTCCCCGAGAGTCCGCGCTGGCTGTTCATTCACGGGCACGAGGAGGAGGCGGAGGAGGTCACGCGGGACATCGAGCGCCAGGTCGCCGAGTCGACCGGTGAGCCGCTGCCCGAGCCGGAGGAGGACTCGATCACGATCCAGCAGCGCAAGTCGATCAGCCTGCGGGAGGTCACCAGCTCGATCATCCGCGACTACCCGAAGCGGTTCGTGCTCGGGCTGGCGCTGTTCGTCGGCCAGGCGTTCCTCTACAACTCGATCCTGTTCGGCTACGCCACGCTGCTCAGCACCTTCTTCCACGTGTCGACGGCGGACGCCCCGTATTATCTGGTCGCATTCGCGGCGGGCAACCTGGTCGGACCGATCGTTCTCGGTCCCCTGTTCGACACCGTCGGGCGCAAGCCGATGATCGCCGGCACGTACATCCTGTCGGGCGTTCTGCTGCTGATCACCGGCTACCTGTTCAAGCAGCACCAGCTCACCGCCACGACGCTGACCCTGTCATGGTCGGTGGTGTTCTTCTTCGCCTCGGCCGGAGTCAGCGCCGCCTATCTGACCGTCAGCGAGATCTTCCCGATGGAGACGCGGGCGCTGGCGATCGCGGTGTTCTACGCGATCGGCACCGGTCTCGGCGGAATCATCGGGCCGCAGCTGTTCGGCCGCCTGGTCCCCACCGGCAATGCCTCCGATGTGTTCGTCGCCCTCGCGATCGGCGCGGGCCTGATGATCGTGGGCGGTGTGGTCGAGCTCGTGTTCGGCGTAAAGGCCGAGCGCATGCGGCTCGAGGGCATCGCCAAGCCGCTGACCGCGGTGGGAGGTGCGGTGCGCAGCGGCGCCGCCCAGGCCGGCGCGGCGAGCCGCCGCGCCGGACATGCCGTGCGCCCGGCGCGCGCGCGGTCGACGTAGAACGTTCGCTACGCCTCACACCGCGTCGCCGCCGACTGGGAGGGATCGGCGGGACGCGGTGCGGGCTCTACGTGAGCACTACGCGATCTGTAGGTAGGTCATCACCACGGGCCCGAGACGAATCACGTCGCCGTCGACGATGTTGATGGCAACGATGCGCCGGCCGTTCACGAACGTGCCGTTGGCGCTGCGGTTGTCGAGCAGGCGAGTGTGGTGGCCGTGGCGGACCAGGATCGCGTGGCTTCGGGACACACGCTGCTCCTCGAGGCGCACATCTGCGGTCAGGCCCCGACCGATGTGCGTCGCGTTCGAGCCGATCGGTAACAGCCACTGCTCGCCGTCCTGCTCGAACGCCAGGTAGTGCCCGAAAGGGGCCAGGCGCCGCCCGATCGCGCGCTGGCGCGTGCGATGGTCGAGCAGCGCGAGCGCATCGAGGATCGGCTCGCTGTGGCCTGCATCGAGCGGTGCGGTGACCTGCTCGACGGTCGGCTCGGGGGATATGAGGGGCGCTTGCGTGGTCATGGCAGTCATGTCATCAAGCCCCCGGCAGAAGAACGTCAAGTCCTCCTAAGAGGTACTGAAGACCCCGTTGACGCCGACGAGACACTTGTAACAGGCAGGTTGGTTCGAGGCGGGCGGGGATTGGGTCGCCTCGGAGGCGGGGGTGATTTGCCCGGGGTCGGCTCAGGCCTGGTCAGGCCGGCCGGCTCAGGCCGGCCGGCTCAGCCCACCGTCGGCACCAGCGCGAGCCCGTCCTCCTCCTCGACGAGCAGCCGCGCCAGCTTGGCGCGGGTCTCGTGCTCGCACGAGGGCGTATAGAGGATCAGTCGCAACTCGCCGGTCTCCCCATGCCGGAACACCGCGTGGTCGAACGCGAGCGGGCCGAGGAGCGGATGCGTCAGCTCCTTGTGCCCGTCGCCGCTCCCGGCAACCTCGTGGCGCTTCCACAGCTTGCGGAACTCAGGACTCGAGGACTCCAGCGCGGAGATCAGCTCCTCGAACACCGGATCGCCGATGTTGCGCGCGGTGTCGGCCCGGAACTTGGCCACCAGGAGCCGGGCGCTCGCCGGCCAGTCGCTCGAGCACAGCGTGCGACGCGCGGGATCCATGAACCAAAGCCATACGTGGTTGCGCGAGAGCGCCTCGGGACCGGGCTCCCAGCTGAACACTCGCTCGAACGACTTGTTCCAGGCCAGGTAGTCCCAGCGTCGGCCAAGCAGATAGGCGGGGCCGGGGCCGAGGTTCTCAACCAGGCGGCGCAGGGTGGGCGAGACCTCCTCCGCCGGCGCCTTGCACGGCTTGGCCTGCTCGCCCCGGCCGAGCAGGATCACGTGTGCGCGCTCGGCGGACGTCAGGCGCAAGGCTCGCGAGACCGCCTCGAGTACCTCGAGTGAGGCGCGCACGTCGCGGCCCTGCTCGAGCCACGTGTACCAGGTGGTGCCCACGCCGGCCAGCAGCGCGACCTCCTCGCGGCGAAGCCCGGGGGTGCGCCGGCGCCCGCCTTCGGGCAAGCCCACGTGCTCGGGCTGGAGGCTGGCCCGCTTGGTGCGCAGGAAGTCCGCGAGCTCTTGGCGGCGCCGCTCGCCGTTGGTCGCGGATCTCACGGGATGGGGGCGCCGGCCGTTCTGTGAAGCACTGGGTGTGAGTTCTACTACCAGGATAAACCCCTCTCTTGTACCTGGATAAGCATTCAAGCACAGTACTCAGCGTGAACGCAACCACAGCCCCCAAACCAAGACTCCTTGACTCGCCGACCGCGCTGCTCGTGGTCGTCTGCCTGGCTCAGTTCATGGTCATCCTCGACGTCGCGATCGTCAACGTCGCGCTGCCCTCGATGCGGACCGGGCTTCACTTCTCGACCACCGGCCTGCAGTGGGTCGTCAACGCCTACACGCTGACCTTCGCCGGCTTCCTCATGCTGGGAGGACGTTCGGCCGACCTGCTCGGCCGCCGCCGCGTGTTCCTCGTCGGCACCGCGCTGTTCGCGCTGTCCTCGCTCGCGTGCGCCCTGGCGGACTCCCGCGGATTGCTGATCGGCGCCCGCGCGCTGCAGGGTCTGAGCGGCGCGGTCCTGTCACCGGCCACGCTGTCGATCATCACCTCGGCGCTCCCCGAAGGTCCCGAGCGCAACCGCGGCCTGGCCGCCTGGGGCGCCGTGGGCGGGCTGGGCGCGTCGTCGGGCGCGCTGCTGGGCGGCGTCCTGACCCAGGCGTTCGGGTGGCCGGCCATCTTCGCGGTCAACGTGCCGCTCGGCGCGATCGTCGTCGCGCTCGGCCTGCGCGTGATCCCGATCACCGCGCGCGCCGAGGGCACTCGCCATTTCGACGTCGCCGGCGCGACGCTGGTCACCGCGAGCCTGGTCAGCCTGACCTATGGGATCGTGCGGACCGACACCCTCGGCTGGGGCAACTCCGGCGTGGTCGTGCCGCTGATCGGCGGCCTGGCCCTGCTGGCCGGCTTCCTGTTCGTCGAGGCGCGCGTGGCCGAGCAACCACTCGTGCCGCTCTCGATCTTCCGGATCGGCCATCTGCGGGCGGCCAACTCCGTGGTGCTGCTGCTGTACGCGTCGCAGTTCCCCGGTTGGTTCTTCCTGACCCTGTATCTCCAGCAGGTGCTCCACTACGACGCGATCGACGCCGGGCTCGGATTCCTGCCGATGACGCTCTCGATCTTCGCCGCCTCGACGCTGGCCCCCCGCGTGGTCGCCCGGTTCGGCGCCCGCCGGGTCATCACCACCGGCATGCTGACCTCGGCGGTCGGAATGATGGTGCTGAGCGGCGTCACGCCCGGCGGCTCGTACGTCAGCTCGGTCCTCCTGGGGGCGGTCCTGTCCGCGCTGGGGATGGGGCTCACGCTGGTGCCGGCCACGATCGTGGCCATGCAGGGCATCGAGCGTGCCGAGAGCGGGGTGGCCTCCGGGCTGCTCAACACCTCGCGCCTGGTGGGCGGCGCGCTCGGCCTGGCCGTGCTGAGCACGATCGCCGCGGCCCAGACGGGCGGTGCGCCGATCGGCAGCGCGCAGGCCGTGACCACTGGCTTCGGCTTCGCCTACCACGTGGGCACGGCGTTCGCCCTCGCCGGCGCAGCCATCGCCGGGTTCCTGCTGCGCGAGCCGACTGACCCCGAAGTGATCCGAATTCCCGGAACCCGAACCGAGGAGCGTGAGCATGAGGCGCTGGCTGCTTGACGTGACCCAGCGACCCGTCGTCGTGAGCGTCGTGCCCGGTGTGCCCGAGGGCGTGCAGGACGCCGGGCCGGCGCGGACCATCGAGGCCGCATCCACCGAGGCGAGGTCGTGGCGACGGACCCGGACTGCGATCATGCGCAGGCCGGCATGCTCCCCACCCGCCACCTCCTCGAGTTCCTCCTCACGGTCTATGTCCTGATCCTGATCCCGGGCCCGAGCGTCCTGTTCGTGGTGAGCCGCGGAGTGGCGCTCGGGCGCCGGGCGGCGCTGGCCACGGTGCTCGGCAACGCGGGCGGGCTGGTCTTCCAGGGCACTCTGGTTACGATCGGGATCGGCTCGATCGTGGCCCGCTCGGACGCCGTGTTCACCGCACTGAAGCTGATCGGAGCGGCGTATCTGGTGTTCCTGGGGATCAAGAACATCCGAGAGCGCAAGGCGCTGGCCGAGGTGTTCGCCCCGGCCGCCCAGGCGGCGCCCAAGTCGCTGCGGCGGATCATTCGCGAGGGCTTTTTCGTGGGCGCCACAAACCCCAAGGGCGTGCTGATCTTCACGGCCGTTCTGCCCCAGTTCATCGACCGATCCCAGGGGCACGTCACGCTGCAGCTGGCCACGCTCGGCGCGATCTGCGCCGTGATCGCGCTGCTCTCCGACGGCGCCTGGGCGCTCGCTTCGGGTACCGCGCGCCACTGGCTCGGGCGCTCCCCGCGCCGCCTGGAGGCGATGTCCGGCATCGGCGGAGCGATGCTGATCGCGCTCGGCTTCGGGCTGGCGGTCACCAGCCGCCGGAGCTGAGAAGACGATGCCGAAGCGGCGGAGCGCCGGTCTGCTCCTGCACCGTCGGCGGGACGAGGAGCTCGAGGTGCTGCTCGTGCACCCCGGCGGCCCGGCCTGGGCCCATCGCGACGCCGGCGCCTGGTCGGTACCCAAGGGCGAGTACCTGGACGGAGAGGATCCACTCGACGCGGCCCGGCGCGAGTTCGAGGAGGAGCTCGGGACGGCACCCCCCGAGGGGGACGTCGAGGACCTGGGCGAGATCCGCCAGAAGAGCGGCAAGCGCGTGCGCGCCTGGGCGATGGCCGGCGATCTCGATACCACGGAGATCCACAGCAACACGTTCATGTTCGAGTGGCCGCCTCGAACCGGCAAGATGATCGAGATCCCCGAGGTCGATCGCGCCGAGTGGTTCGGGCTGAAGACCGCGCGCGAGCGGATCAATCCGGGGCAGGTGCCGCTGCTGGATCGCCTCGAGCAGATCCTGGGTAGCACCGGCGCGTGAGGCGGATCGTGGGTAGCACCGGCGCGTGATCTTCACGCGCGATCGGATCGGGCCGACCGCCCACTACACCGGCTACGTGTGGGCTCGCAACGGGTTGTCGCATCCCGAGCTCGCCACCGCCGAGGGACGAATCCTGTTCGACTCGCTCCAGCCGACGATGCTGGCCAGCCGTGGGCTCGGCGGGCCGACGCTCGAGGAGTACCTGCTGGCCCGCCACCGTGCGATCGACACCCTGCTCGAGCGAGCCATCGAGCGCGACGCGGTCACCCAGGTAATAGAGGTGGCGGCCGGGCTCTCGCCGCGGGGCTGGCGGTTCGCCGAGCGCTACGGCGAGCGGCTCGTGTACGTCGAGGCTGACCTGCCCGAGATGGCCGAGCGCAAGCGTGCCGCGCTCGAACGGATGGGCTCGCTCGGCGAACATCACCGCGTCCGCGAAGTGGATGCACTGCGCGACGACGAAGGCCCCGGCGGCCTGGCCGCGGTGCTCGCCGAGCTCGAGCCGAACGAGGGCCTGGCGATCATCACGGAGGGTCTGCTCGGCTATCTGGCGCCGGATGCCGTGGCCGGCATGTGGCGCCGCTTCGCGCACGGGCTCGAGCGGTTCAGGAGCGGGCGCTACATCTCCGACGTCCACATGGGCGGCGCCCAGACGCCCCAGGTGCGGGTCTTCCGCGTGCTGCTCTCGGCCTTTGTACGCGGGCGGGTGTATCTGCACTTCTCGCAACCGGCCGAGGCCGAGGCGGCGCTGCGCGATGCCGGCTTCGCACGGGCCGAGGTGCGCCGCGCCGCGGACATCTCGGAAGGACGGCGCGACGCCGGAAGGCGCCTTGCGCATATACTTGAGGCATCAACGAGATGATCTCGGCCACGCTCTACAGCGATCCCGCCTGTCCCTGGGCCTACTCGGAGAGTCCGGCCCTGCGCGTGATCGAGTGGCGCTACGGCGATCAACTCGACTGGCGCCTGGTCCTGGTCGGGCTGACCGAGGATGCCTCCCAGTACGAGGCGCGGGGCTACACGCCGGTGCGGGGGGTCCTCGGACAGGCCCTTTTCCGCGGGCGCTACGGGATGCCGTTCTCGACCGAGGTCAAGCCGCGCCTCAGCGCGACCTCGCGCGCCTGCCGCGCGGTCATCGCCGCTCGCATGCAGCACCCGGGCAGCGAATGGCGGGCGTTCCGCGCGCTTCAACTGGCGAACTTCAACTCACCGATGCTGCTCGACGACGACGCCCACATCGCCGAGGCGATCCGGATCGTGCCGGGCATCGATGCCGACCAGGTCGTCGCCCAGATCGACGCGCCCGAGGTCGTCGAGACCTACCGGCGGGATCGCGACCAGACGCGCAAGGCAGCCGGCTCGGCCGCGGAGCTCCAGGGCAAGACGGCCACCAGCGACGGTCCGGTCCGCTTCACGGCGCCCTCGGTCGTGTTCGAGCGCGACGGGATGCGCCTGGTTGCGGGCGGCTTCCAGCCGGTCGAGGCGTATGACGTCCTGGT
Source organism: uncultured Solirubrobacterales bacterium (assembly GCA_963834625.1). Lineage (GTDB taxonomy): Bacteria > Actinomycetota > Thermoleophilia > Solirubrobacterales > Solirubrobacteraceae > Palsa-465. The sequence continues at coordinate 209,956 of CAWICM010000009.1, forward strand.
GGCCAATGTGGACCCCACGCTCCACCGCGAGCCGCCCCCCGAGGATCCGGCGCCTCTGCTGGAGCGCTTCCCCGACGGGCTGACCACCCAGGAGGTGGCGGCCCTGCTCACGAAGGGCAACGATCGTCCCGACCGGGCGGCGGCCGAGTCGGGGCTGCTCGAGCTCGTGGCGGCCGGGATCGCGGTCCGTCATCCGCTCGGTGACGACGCGGTGTGGCAGTCCGCCACGGCGGACGAGGCGATGGACTTCGCCGCCCGCCAAGCGGTCGCGGTGAGCTGACGGCGGCGCGCCACGTTCGAGCCGAGCCGACTCGAGCTCCCGATCATCCAGGCCCCGATGGCCGGCGGACCCTCGACGCCGGAGCTGGCCGTCGCGGTCTGCCAGGCCGGCGGTCTCGGGTTCCTGGCCGCGGGCTACAAGCGAGGGGAAGGCGTGCGTGCGGAGATCGAAGCCGTGCGCGCGGCCACCGCGGCGCCGTTTGGCGTGAACCTGTTCGTGCCCGGGACCGAGCCCACCGACCCGAGCAGCCTGCGCGACTACGTGCGCCGGCTGGCGCCTGAGGCCGAGCGCCAGGGCGCCGAGCTCGGCGAGCCCCGCTTCGACGACGACGACTGGGCGGCCAAACTCGAGGTGATGTACGAGGAGCGGCCGGCCGTGGTCTCGTTCACGTTCGGCTGCCCGGACGCCACGGTGGTGAATCGGCTGCATGGGGTCGGGATCGCGGCGTGGGTCACGGTCACGAACGTGAAGGAAGCTCTTCTGGCGCGCGAGGCCGGAGCCGACGCGCTCGTCGTGCAGGGCACCGAGGCCGGCGGTCACCGCGGCGGTTTCGCCGACGACGGATCCGATGAGGGAGGAGTGGGGTTGCTGGCACTGCTCCGGACGATCGCCGGTGTGACTCCGCTGCCGCTGATCGCGACGGGCGGGATCGCCGACGGCGCCGCCCTGGCCGCCGTGCTGTGCGCCGGCGCGAGCGCGGGCCAGATCGGCACCGCGCTGATGCTCGCGCCCGAGGCGGCGACGCCGGAGGCCCAGCGCGCGCTACTCGCCGACCCGGCTCCCACGCGTGTGACGAGGGCGTTCAGCGGACGACCGGCGCGGGGGATCGTCAACCGGTTCCTGGCCGAGCACAGCGAGATGGCGCCGGTCGCCTATCCCGAGATCCACCACCTCACGAGCCCGCTGCGCGCGGCCGCCCGCAAGCGCGGCGACGCCGACGCCTTCAACCTGTGGGCGGGGCAGGCCCACGAGCTCGTGCAGGCGCGCCCCGCCGGGGAGATCGTGCGCGGGATGGCGGCCGAGGCGAAGGCCGTACTCGATCGCGTCAGCGCGGCCCTAGGCGATCGAGATACCAGTGCCGGGCGGTACTGATCAGCCGCATCGACTCCTCGGCGTCGTCGCGTCGGATCGGCACGAGCGTGAACCGGGTGATCGTGCGCTGCGCGCCGACCTGGTCTGAGTACAGGAGCTCGACCGTGATCGGCTCACGCTGGGAGATCGCGCGCCCGACCTCGTCGTGGGCCGGATCGCTTCGCTCGCGGATCGCCCCCTGCCACACGCCGACGTCGCCGGCGGGGATGTAGAGGTCGCGCGACTGGGGACGGAGCTCGTCCTCCGGAACGTGGTCGACGTCCCGGCGCTGGAGCCCCACGCGCACGCCCCAACCCTGACATACGCCGATCCCCGAGCCGAAGTTGCGCAGGCTGATCACGAGGTAGATCACCCCGTCCACGTTCTCGACCGCCGCGTAGCCGCCGTCCACGCTAACCCAGCGCTCGTCGGCGAACATGATCTTCTGCTTCGGGTCGATGCCCAGCCTCGACCCCGCGAGCAGCGGCCGGCGCTGCTCCTGGAGCGCGATCTCGGCGATCCGCGCCGAGCGGTTTGACGAGCGAACGGCGGCGAAGGTCGCCACGGCCAGCACCAGCGTGCCGGCCCCGGTGGCCAGCGCCGAGATCGTCGTCCAGTCGGCCATCAGGCGATCAGGCGCCGGTGAACGCCGGCGCGCGCTTCTCGACGAACGCCGCCGCGCCCTCGAGGAAGTCGTGCGTGCGCCCGAGCGCGTGCTGGAGCTCTGCCTCGAGCTCGAGCTGGGCGTCGAGGTCGCCGTAGATGAACCGGTTGAGCGCACGCTTGGACGCGGCGTAGGAACGGGTGGGGCCCGCGGCGAGCTTTTCCACCAATGCGTTGGCCTCGTCCATGAGCCGGTCGTCCGGGTGCACCCAGTTGACCAGCCCCCACTCGAGCGCCTGAGGCGCCGGGATGCGCTCGCCCAGCAGCGCCATCTGGAAGGCGCGCGCCCGGCCGACGGCCGGCGGCACGAACGCGGTCGAGCCGCCGTCGGGCATCAGCCCGATGTTGACGAAGGCCAGCCCGAAGAACGACGACTCGGAGGCCATGATCAGGTCGCAGGCCAGGGCCAGCGAGCAGCCGATCCCCACCGCGGGGCCGTTGACCGCGGCGATCACCGGCTTCTCGAGGCGCCGCACGCCCGCGATCGCGGGGTGGTAGACGTCGTGCAACTCCTTGTAGACGTCGGGCATGCCGTCGTCGGCCGGGTCGAAGCCCGCCTTGAGGTCGGCGCCCGAGGAGAAGCCGCGCCCGGCGCCGGTGACCAGCACGGCCCGCACGGACTCATCGGCGGCGTCGCGCTCGATGATCGTCCGCAGCTCGAGTCCGAGCTGCTGGGTCCAGGCGTTCAGCGACTCCGGTCGGTTCAAGGTCAGCCGGCCGACGGCGCCGGACTGCTCCCAGACAATGGTTTCGTAGGCCACTCTTCGCGCGCTCCTTGTCGTCGTGTCTCCGAGAGGGCGCAGGTTACTTGTCGCCTACCGAGCGCTCTCAGGCCGCCAGGCCGGAAGGCTCCACAGCAGCTCGAGCGGGTCATCTGGGTCAGCCGGCCGGACATGGCGTGCGGGCTGGCGCGACATCAACTCGTGGCTGATGTCGGGTAGGGCGCCCTCGGGGCTCGCGACGCTGGCGTCGATGCGCGCAAGCTCTTCCCTGTCCGCTTGCTCGCGCACTGCTCGCGCGACGCTCGCGGGGAGACCCAGAAGTGATCGCGCTGCTCTCTCGATCCGGGCGGGCTGAGGCCCGGCTGCTGCGATGTTGTCTGTGCCTTGCATGATCGGCCTCCGACTAGTGTTTGTGGCGCAAAGCTACCAGGGTTTGCACCACAAAGTCAAGGATCGGGTGGGAAGGTGAGAAGGCCAAGCGGAAGGTGGGGCGAAGCGGAGGGGCAGGCGGGAGGGTGGGAAGGCCAAGCGGAGGACAGGCGTGTCCATCCGACCCGAGTGCGACCGCGAGTTCCCCGCCACTCGCGAACCTCCCAGAGGTGAACGGCCGTTCACTCGCCGCGAGTAACTCGCCACTCGCCCCGCGGAAGTGGCCGAGTGGCGAATTACTCGCGGCGATCAGGCGAGCTTCAGCGGGAGCGACTCCAGGCCGTAGATCCCGGAGGGGGTGCCGAACTCGGGCTCGCCGTCGAGCGCGAGCGATGGCGCCCGCTCGGCCAGGAAGGCGATCCCTTCCTGCATCTCGGCCCGGGCAAGGTTGGCGCCCACGCAGTAATGGATGCCGGCGCCGAAGGTGAGCAGCCGCTCGCGGGGGCGCGCGGCCGTGAGATCGAACTCGTCGGGCCCGGCAGACCCGGCGCGATGGGCGTGCCACGCCGACACCAGCACGATCGACCCGGCGGGGAACGTCACGTCGCGGTAGGAGACCTCATCGACCAGGATGCGGGCGGTGAACGGCGTGATCGGCTCGTAGCGAAGCGCCTCCTCGACCGCGGTCAGGGCCAGCCCGCGCGGGTCCGAGCGCAACGCCTCCCACTGCTCGGGGCGCTCGGCGAGCAGCCGCACGGCGTGGGCGAGCTGGCTCTGGCTGGTGTCCACGCCGCCGACGAGGATGTTCAGCACCAGGTTGCGCAGCTCGTCGTCGGAAAGCCGGTCGCCCGCCTGACCACCGGCTTCGCCGGCGGTGCCCGCCTGAATCAGGGCGGAGATCAGATCGTCGCCGGGGCGCACTCCGACGGGCGCCGATCAGCTCGTCCTCGTAGGCGTAGAACTCGGCCACCGCCTGCTCGATCTCCTCGCGCTCGGCCATCAGACTGGTCGGATCGAACTGACGCTGGATCACGTTCGACCAGTGATGAAGGCGCGGCGCGTCCTCGAGCGGAGCCCCCATCACCTCGGCGATGACCAGGGACGGATAGGGCTTGGCGACATCGCCGATGAACTCGCAGCGACCGTCGGCCGGCAGCCCGTCGAGGAGCTGCTCGAGGAATCGCCGCATGGCCGGCCGGTAGCGGTCGACCGCGCGCGGCGACAGGGCCGGGTTGACCAGGTTGCGCAGCCGGCGGTGATCATCGCCGTTGACGTTGATGATGTTGCGGACGATCTCCTCGCGCAGCGGGCCGTCGGTGATCTGGAACAGGTCCGCGATCGTGAGCCCGGGAAAGATGGCGGCCTTGCTTCGCAGGAAGAACTCGCCGGCGTCGCGATCGAGCACGATGAACCCGAACGGGCTGGCGGCCAGCCAGCCGTCGTGGCCGTGCAGATCCGCCATGGCCCGCCGGTAGCGCTCGCCGCGCAGCGAGGCGTCGGTGTGGTCGAAGCTCGGCAGTTCGAGCTCGGCGGCGAGCGGCACGGCCGCGAGCATAAACGCCGCGGCTGGGCCGGTCGGTCACAAATCGTTCACAAGACGGACACAGGCCGACAACCCGGAGGTAGGGCCGCCTCGAAAGAGTGCCTCCGACGGCGCACCGGGGGGTTGGCGCCCGCACGTGAGGCAAATCGGAAAGGAGACCCTTCATGGCGCGCAAGCGCGTGCTCTCGCTGCTACTGGCAGCGATCTTCATCGTCGGGGCGAGCGTTGCCGTCGCCCAGGCGTCAACCGGTGGCCGATCGCACCGGCACGACGGGGACCGCGGCGACGCCGGCGGGTCCCGCACCTCAACGCCGATCAAGCACGTCGTCGTGATCTTCCAGGAGAACGTGTCCTTCGATCACTACTTCGGCACGTATCCCAACGCGGCGAACACCGACGGCCAGCAGTTCCACGCCGCGCCGGGCACGCCTGCGGTCGACGGCCTCACACCGGCGACCAGCCGTTCCCTGCCGGCCAACCTGCGTCACGGCAACAACCTGCTGACCAGCGATCCGAACGCGGCCCTACCGCAGCGCTTGGACAGCAACGCCACGGGCCTGAGCGGCGACGCCGGCGGCCAGCTCACCTGCGACCAGGATCACGACTACAGCGATGAGCAGCAGGCGTTCGACAACGGCAAGATGGACCACTTCGTCCAGAGTGTCGGCACCGACGGCGGCAGCACGAGCCCGTTCGGCACGCCGTGCCAGGCCGCCCAGGTCATGGACTACTACGACGGCAACACCGTCACCGCGCTCTGGAACTACGCCCAGCACTTCTCGTTGAACGACAACTCGTACGGCACGACGTTCGGACCCTCCGCGCCCGGAGCGATCAACGTCACCTCGGGCGACACCGGGAACGTCGACACGAGCCACATGGCCAACAACCCGTCGGTCTCGACGTCCACCTCGCCCGACGGCGACATCACGCCCGACGGCAAGGGCGGCTTCTCGCTGACGAGCGACGCCCAGCCGTACTGGGATGACTGCTCGACGCGCGACGCCGTCGCGCTGTCCGGCACCAACATCGGCGACGTGTTGAACAAGGCCGGGCTGTCGTGGGGCTGGTTCGAGGGTGGCTTTGACCCGACGACCACGTTCGCCGCGGCGTCGGCCGCGACGGGACACAGCGGGCAGTCGACCTCGCAGTTCAGCCCGGACGAGTTCTCCGGGAACTTCACGGGCAAGAACGCCCCGGCGCACGCGTCCAACCAGGCGCTCTGTGACGCTGTCCATCCGGTGGGCATTGCGCTGGGTGGCACCGGTCAGTGGGGCTTCAAGGACGACTACATCCCGCACCACGAGCCGTTCCAGTTCTACGCCTCGACGGCGAACCCGCATCACCTGACGATCCCGACGGACGGTGCCGGACAGGACACGGTTGCGGGCCTGGAGGAGATCGGGACCGACACGCAGTCCTACGTCAAGGGGACTCCGCAGTTCAACACTCCGAACCATCAGTACGACACCAGCGACTTCGACCAGCTGGTGGCGGCGATCGGTGACGGGGAGCTGTCGCCCTCGGCGCTGCCGAACGTCAGCTTCCTCAAGGCTCCGGGTTACCAGGACGGGCATCCCGGCTACTCGGACCCCGCGGACGAGCAGGCGTTCGTGACCAAGGAGATCGACTCGCTGATGCGCACGCCGGATTGGCGGAGCACGGCGGTGATCGTCAACTACGACGACTCCGACGGCTGGTATGACCACGTGTACAGCGGGGTGACCAACCCGTCACAGTCGCCGGCCGACAACCTGACCGGCACCACGTTCACCGGCGCCACCTCGGGTCAGTGCGGTCCCAAGCCGCAGAACAAGGCGCCGCTGGCCGGCGAGCAGGGTCGCTGCGGCTTCGGTCCGCGGCTCCCGATGCTGGTGATCTCGCCCTACGCGAAGGTGAACCATGTCGACAACGACCTGACAGACCAGGCCTCGATCATCAACTTCGTCGAGTACAACTGGAACCTGGCGGGGATTCCGGGGTCGGCCGATCAGGTTCTCGCCAAGCAGGATCGCTCGGACGGGCTGCCCTTCGATCTGGCCGGGATGTTCGACTTCCGCCATCCGGAGGCCGACCGGCTGATCCTCAGCCCGGTGACGGGCCAGCCCGCCGTCGGCCGGAGCCACCATCGCCACCACAGCTGGGCGTAGAGCCTGAACTGACGATCGTCTGAGCTGGCGCCCGTTTCCGGCGGCCGGGGACCGAACGGTCTCGGCCGCCGGCGCGCGTCCCGATGGGGTCCTAACAACTCGATTACAAATCGTTCACAATGGACGCCGCCTGACCCTTGACGCGGCTCGAAAGAGCGACGGCCGCGGCGCGTCGAGTCGCAGCCGGGCACAAAAGCAAACGGGGAAAGGAGACGGTCCATGGCGCACAAGCGCGTGTTCTTGCTGCTTCTCGCAGCACTTGCCGTGGCCGGGGCCAGCGTCGCGGTGGCGCAGGCTTCGACCGGAGGCAAGTCCCACCATCACGGGGGCCAGGGCTCCCACGGCGGCAAGGGGTCACATGCCTCCACGGCGACCCCGATCAAGCATGTCGTGGTGATCTTCCAGGAGAACGAGTCGTTCGATCACTACTTCGGGACCTATCCCAAAGCCGCCAACACCGATGGCCGCCGATTCCACGCGGCCAAGGGCACGCCGGCGGTCGACGGTCTGACTCCGGCGAGGAGCCACTCGCTGCCGCCGAACCTGCGCCACAGCACGAACCTGCTGACGAACAACCCAAATACGGCCCAGCCGCAACGCCTGGACAGCACGCCGACGGGCAAGCCCGGCGGCGCCGGCGGGCAGCTCACGTGTGACGAGGACCACAACTACAGCGACGAGCAGCAGGCGTTCGACAACGGGAAGATGGACCACTTCGTCCAGAGCACCGGCGTGGACGCCGGCAGCAAGACCCCGGGCGGCGCCCCGTGCCTCGCCTCCCAGGTCATGGACTACTACGACGGCAACACCGTCACCGCGTTGTGGAACTACGCCCAGAACTACTCGCTCGAGGACGACTCATTCGGGGTCACCTTCGGACCCTCGGCGCCGGGTGCCATCAACGTCGCCGCCGGCGACACGGGGAACGTGGACACATCGCACGAGTCAGGAGGACCCGGCAACCCGGTCACCGTCTCGACTTCGACCTCGCCCGACGGCGACATCACGCCCGACGGCAAGGGCGGCTTCTCGCTGACCAACGACGCCCAGCCGTACTGGGACGACTGCTCGACGCGCGACGCCGTCGCGTTCAAGGGCGAGAACATCGGGGACGTGCTGAACAAGGGCGGCCTGTCCTGGGGCTGGTTCGAGGGTGGCTTTGACCCGACGACCACGTTCACCGCGGCCTCGGCCGGCACCGGTCACAGCGGGCAGTCGACCGCGACGTTCATCCCCGACGAGTTCTCGGGGAGCTTCCCCGGCAAGAACGTGCCCGCAAATGCCTCCAACCAGGCGCTGTGCGACGCGGTCCATCCGGTCGGCGCGGCCCTGGGCGGCACCGGTCAGTGGGGCTACAAGGACGACTACATCCCGCATCACGAGCCGTTCCAGTACTACGCCTCGACGGCCAACCCGCATCACCTGACCGTGGCGGCGAACGGCGCCGGCCAGGACACGGCGGCGGGGCTCAGGGAGATCGGCCGGGACACCCAGTCCTACGTAAGCGGGGTCCCGCAGTTCAACACTCCGAACCATCAGTACGACACCAGCGACTTCGACCAGTTGGTGGCGGCTATCGGGCAGGGCAGGCTGCCCGCGTCGGCGTTGCCGGCGGTCAGCTTCCTGAAGGCGCCGGGCATCGAGGACGGCCATCCCGGCTACTCGGACCCCGCCGATGAGCAGGCGTTCGTGACCAGGGAGATCAACTCGCTGATGCGCACTCAGGACTGGAAGAGCACGGTCGTGATCGTCAACTGGGACGACTCCGACGGCTGGTATGACCACGTGTACAGCGGGGTCACCAACCCGTCGCTATCACCGGCCGACAACCTGACCAACACCAATACGAACCCGATCGGCTCCGGCCAGCCGACGTCGGGCCAGTGCGGCCCGAGCCCGCAGACCAAGGCGCCCCTGGCCGGTGAGCAAGGTCGCTGCGGCTTCGGCCCGCGCCTCCCGATGCTGGTGATCTCGCCGTTCGCGAAGGTGAACCACGTCGACAGCAACCTGACCGACCAGGCCTCGATCATCAACTTCATCGAGTACAACTGGCACCTGCCGGGGATCCCGGGTTCGGCCGACCAGGTCCTCTCCAAGCTCGACCGCTCGGAGGGCATCAAGTTCGACCTCGCGGGGATGTTCGACTTCAAGCATCCGCAGGGTCAGAAGCTGATCCTCAATCCGGCGACGGGCGAGCCCACGGCCAAGCGCCACCACAAGAAGCACCACGGCAAGAAGTAGACAGACGCGACCGAGCGGGCGGCTGGGATCGGTCAGGTCCCGGCCGCCGGCTCGTCAGTCGCGGGCGGCGCCGAGCGTCGCACCGAGCCAGGTGACGACCCGCGGGATGTCGCCCGCGTCGACGTGGTGGGCGGCCTCGGACTCGCGGTAGTCGACCGCGAATCCGGCCTGTTCGAGCCGCTCGCGGGCCTGGCGGGCGAAGGTGACCGGGATCACGCCATCGTTTCGGCCGTGGGCGATGAGAACCCTGGTGGGCGTCCGGTCCTCCAGCGAGGCCTGCCACCCCTCGACCGCGGGGATGAACCCGGACAGCGCGAGGACCCCGGCCGGCGCCGGACGGTCGCCGCCGAGGCCGAGGGCGTAGCTCATCACGGTTCCCATCGAGAAGCCGCCGAGGACTGTCTGCTCCGGGCCGATTCCGGTCCGCTGCCACAGCTCGTCGTGGAACGCGGCCAGCTCCCGGTAGGCCTCGCGGAAGCTGGCGGGGTCCGGATAGCCGACCCGCGGCACCAGGTACCAGTGGTAGCCGGGGGAGCCCGCCAGCTGGAGCGGCGCCCGCGGCGCGACCACGTGCAGCCGCTCATCCGGGTCGAGCACCGGCGCCAGCCCGATCAGGTCCTGCTCGTCGCTCCCGCGCCCGTGGTGCAGGGCGAGGAGCCCGTGCGCCTCGGCGGCGCGCGCTGGGCGTTCGGCGAAGGTTAGGGGCATGGCCGCAGGGTAGTCGGAGCAGGCCCCTCCTAGACTCGAAACCGATGCCCGGCAAGCTCACCCGGATCTCACGTGTCGTGCCGCTGGCCCGGCTGCTGGCCGCCGGCCAGATCGTACTGATGGCGCGCCAGCACTGGCATCGGCTCGACCCGGATGAGCGCCGGCGACTGATCGCGCTGGTGCGGCGCGGACATGGCCGGCCGAGCCATCTCTCGCCCCGGGACCGCACCGAGCTGGCTCGGCTCATCGCCAAGGCCGACCCCCGGCTGTTCGCGGGACTGGTCGCCCAGAGGTTCTCGCCCGTGCCGCTGCCGAGCCGCCTGGTGCGCGGCCGGCGGCGTTGATCCTTACGTCACGTCAGGGCTGGCCGCAGAAGGCGGACACGACCATCGTGTCGGGGCTGCCGCCGCTGTTGGAGGCCGAGCCGAACCATCCGAACAGCGCGGTCCCGTTGTCGGGCGAGTCGCCATCCGCGTCCCCGGCGGCACGGGAAGCGATGATCTGAATGTTGGGATCACCGTCCGCGATCGGCCTCGCTTGACCGCCGACGACGATTTCCCCGGCATTACAGGTCTGGACGGCCTGTGCGTTGCCGTGCGCGGGGACGTTGACGAGGTCGTCCCGAGTGACGACCGCGGCGATCGTGCCCGAAGCGCCCGGCGCCCCCGGGCTGCCGGGATTGCCCTGTACGCCCGACACTCCCTGACCGCCCTGCGAGCCCTGCGCTCCCTGTAGTCCCTGGGCGCCCTGCGTTCCCTTCGGCCCGTTATCGCCACGCGGACCTTGGGCGCCGCGAAGCTGAGCACGAACGCTCGGCTTGATCTGGTTGATGTTGGTGATGATGAACTTGCTGGCGGCCCAGGCGCCGCCGCCGACGATCATCAGGCCGGCTAACGCGACCACGACGGCCACGATCGAATGCCTTGTCCAGCGCATGTTTCCTCCAATGCCGAGGCCGCCCGCCGCGCGCAGTCCGAAGCGGCAGTCTATGGCGGTCGCGCCGCCGCGTGCAGGGCTTCGTCAGTCGGTGAGCGCGATGTGCCCCGGCTGGGCGGCCACCCGCTCCAGCCAGGCGCGAATGGCCGGGTAGGGCTCGAGCTCGAACCCGCCCTCCACCTTGATCGGCTCGGCCGCGCAACGGCCGACGGAGACCCGTGCCGCAGCCAATCTTTCGGAGGCCAGCATCAGCGGATAGACATCCCGCGCGAACGCGCGGACCTCCTCGATGTCCTGCTGGACCTCCTCTCCGAACCCGTTCAATGCCGCGCTGGCGTCCGCGTCGCCGCGCACCTGTGACCGTCCAGCGGGTCGAGCATGAGCGCCTTGACTGCGGTTACGCTGGGTGAGCGCGTCGCGCTCGAACAGCCCTGAGCGTAGGCGCGTTCGCCGCCGGCCTGGTCACTACCGAGAGCCGGATTGATCGAGCAGGAGCTCGCACCAGACACAAGTAGGGCCGAGGTCCTGCCAGACTCCCCATGTCTCGCAGAGTTCGTCGACGAGCAACAGCCCGAGGCCGCCTGGGGTCTCCGGATCAGGCGGGAGCATGCAGGGTCTCAGGCGTGAGCCGGGATCGGTGACGGCGATTCGAACTCGATCATCGAGCGTCGCCACCTCCACGGTCAGCGCTCGCCCCCGGCCGACATTTGCGTGGACCACGCTGTTGGTCACGAGCTCACTGACGAGCAGCGCAGCATCTGACGCTGTGGTGGCAGGGATGTGGCCGGCGAGCTGTGAATGCACCGACCTGCGGGCCCGGGTGGGTGCATCGTGACCGCCGGGAATCCGCATGGAGATCGATCGTTTCGAGTCCGCGGGCTGGGACGCCGGCGCCATCATGCGCCGCCCCGCGTCCGAGGCCCTTGCCGCCGCGACTGAGTGGTCCGAGGGCCACGCGCTTCGCCCCAAGCGCGTGGCCGACGCCTCCTCCTTCGTGTGAGCGCACGATCGGCTCGTGGAGGTGCCCCAGTCCTCACGAGGCGATCGTCGCAGGAGGGATCGAGCGGTTCGAGGGCCGCGCGTTGCGGGAGGTGCAGCGCGCGGCCGACGAACCCTCCTTCGAGTACTCGCGCGATCTCCTCGTGGGTGCCCCCGGACCCGACGAGGAGATCCCCGTGGGTGGCTGCCCCTTGCCACTCGCACGGCAGCGCGATCTCGGAGTTGATGAAGCGAGCAAAGTCTGTGATCAGCAGCCCGAGCTTCCGGCCGCCGACCGCGTTCGATGGCGAGCGCGACCAACCTGGATTGATCGCGGCCGTAGCACCCTGGTCGCAGCGCAAGCCGTGTTCACCGATCGCCGCCCGGAGCGAGACGCAACTGGCCACGGGCAACGCAAAACGCTTTGCTGAAATCCGGATTTGCGGAGTTGGCATAGCGCTTCTGCGGTGGGTGCGACGTTGCTGCTGCAACCACCCCCACATGCCGCCATCGGCCGCTGCGAGCGCGCTCTTAGCTCCGCGCTGATGCCTGGCTGCCCCACCCGCGGGCGGCGCAGCCAAACCTCAACCGGCCCGAGACTACTCCGATCCCGACCGAATACAAGGGTCCAAAACACCGCGTTCGGGGTACCCTCGCAATGCGTTGAGGTTGAGCCGTGCGTCCGCTTCAGGCGCAGCTCAAACGGCGGAGAACTCGTACCAGTGAGCAGCGCAGACAGCAGAGCACGACGAGATCGGCGATGAGCGACGCCGGGCCAGAGGATCGGCCGCTCGTGGGTGGCCGGCTGATGGCCGAGATCACCAACCGGATCGTCGCGTACATGCGCGAGCACTACGGCCGCGGACCGATCAAAGCCAAGACCTACGTCCTCGACAACCTGATCGTGTGCGTGCTCTCAGACGGGTTCACCGCGATCGAGCGCACGATGATGGAAGGCGGCGAACCCGACCGCGTGCTCGAGATGCGCCGCGACTTCCAACGGATGATGAAAGAGCGCTACAGCGAAATGATCGAGGAGCTCACCGGCCGCAGAGTGCTCGCATTCCTCAGCCAAGCACACGTTGAGCCCGACCTCACGGTCGAGATGTTCCTGATGGACGGGCCGCTAGCCGGATTCGGCGCACTCGAGCTCGTCGACCCACCACCGAACAACCCCGGCACCGGCGACGACTGACGCCGCCGCCGCGGACACTGACGCCATCGTCGAGGGCAAGGGCGTGGCGGAGGTCCCGCACGAGGTTCTCGCCGATCAGCGAGCGTTGCGGCGCCTTGCGGTTGCGGATTTGCGCGGCATGGATGCCGCTGGGGCATTGCTGTTCAAAGCGCGGTTGGCGCGGCGCTCCGCCGCTTCGCGCTTGAGCTCCGCTTGCTTCGTCGAGGCCGTCGCGATCTGCGCTGCGCGACGCTCGGCGGAACTTGGCCGGCTCGTCGTCGGTTGCACCGATACGGTCATCCTTTGTTTGACTGTCATCGCTGTCTCCTTTTCGATCTCACTAATACTCTGCTGATCGCGACATCCGCGGCTCGCGCATCTGTCAGCGCCGCGGTCAAGGTCGCCAGCCCATTCCGCTCGGAACACAACCGTGATCTCGTCGATCTTTTGCCCAGGGTTACTCGCTCGGGCTGCCAAGTCGTGCGGGCGTATCAGGTAGGCGTAGCGCCCGTCCCGCGGATCGTGTGAATCTGTTTTGATCCGGGGGGCATCCGGACGCCGAGTGTTCAGCCGTCGTCGGGCGTCAATTGACGACGAGAGCCGCACCGATCCCGCGATCGCAAGTCGACTCGCCTCGCCTACGGACTCCGATCATGTTCTGTCCGCACCATTAGCTTCACGCCTTTTCGTCCCTCTCTCGGGTCCGCGGACGGAAGAGGGCTAGAACCGTCGCGCGGTCAATCAGACTGGGACGCGTCCACCGAGCCGGTGGGGTAAACGCCTAGGAGTACGGCACCGGCCCCGCAGTCAAAACCAGTGGCCCACGCCTCTCGCCTTGTGGCGCAGGTCGCGCCGTCGGTGGCATTCGGGCTTGGGGTGAGAATCCTGGCCGCAGGGCCAGCTCATTATGACTGTACTCCGATTGCAGGCGATATGGGGGCACCGGAGCTCAAAGTTGCCCCAGTAGGTCGGCGGGGAACGAATCGGCTGACTCGTCGGACTGTCCGCGCCCCTGTCATACCGGATCTACGCAGCAGGCTAATGAACGCGGACACACAAATTCGCCGGCTAAATGACCGGCAAACGTCCCCATTGCGTCCATGTCGCTGAACAACGCTCAAACCTCCAAGCGAATTCTCCGCAGAACCCGGTGTTGCTCACCTTAGGGGAGTATGGTTGCGGTGTCGCTCCGGGTTCTCCGTTTCTTCTGCCCCGAGCGCAGCCTCTATAGAGGAACGAGAGGGGGCTCTTATGTCCGAGCCAGAACCCGACGGACGCACGGAGGCGTCTCACATCCTTGAAGTTGAGGCTCGAACTCACCGGCGGACTGCATTGGTCGCGCTGCGGGGCGAACTGGACATCGCCTCGGTCTCGGAGGTTGCCGAGGTGCTTGACGGCCTAGCACCCGACGCGGATGGCGTGCGTCATGTCGTCCTGGATCTCCGCGGGCTGACGTTTATGGACGCCAGGGGACTTCACGAGCTGATCCGTCAGAACGACTATGCGCACCAGAATCGGCACAACCTCGCCGTCGTAAGAGGGCGCAACGCCATCCAGCGACTGTTGGAGTTGACCGCCGTAGAGGAGATCCTCGTCATGGTGGACGACCCCGAGGACCTGGCGCCGCCGCCATCCCCGCCCGCGACTTAGCGAGCGCACGGCGCTTCGGCGCCTCGGCGGAACGACGGACAAATTCGAGCCGAGTGCTGTTTCCGCTTTGGCCTGGTAAGAACACTCTGATCCGGCGGATTGTTGGTTGCGTGTCCGCTCCGTTCGGAACGGACTGGGCAGTCTGGTTGCCGCCCGCGATGAGTACCGCGTTCGCACGAGGCACCGCTGCTTTGGAGCCGGCGTCCGGTGGAAGACTTGCGTGCTCGCTCCGGGATGTGCGGATTGGGAGCGCCTCCGAACCCGCGGAGCGCTGCCAGGGGCAGCACGCGCGCTATAGTCGAGCGTGGTTGGCACTCTAGGGCCGAGAGTGCCAAAACCTCCTCAATCGAGCCCTACTGGAGGCCGCATCTCATGAAGCTCAAGCCCCTTGGCGATCGCGTGATTGTGCGCGCGATCGAGGAGGAAGAAACGACCGTGGGCGGGATCGTTCTGCCCGACACCGCGAAGGAGAAGCCCCAGAAGGGCAAGGTCATGGCCGTCGGCGACGGCAAGATCAGCGAGGAGACCGGCAAGCGCATCGCGCCGGACGTGGCCGAGGGCGACGAGGTCCTCTACAGCAAATACGGCGGCACCGAGATCAAGGTCGACGGTGAGGAACTGCTGGTCCTGCGCGAGTCCGATGTACTCGCCAAGGTCCAGTCCTAAGGAGATCAGGGACACATGGCCCACAAGGAACTCAAGTACTCCGAGGACGCCCGCAAGGCGCTCGAGGGCGGCGTCGACGCGGTAGCTAACGCGGTCAAGGTGACGCTCGGCCCGAAGGGCCGCTACGTCGTGCTCGACAAGAAGTTCGGCGCGCCGACGATCACCAACGACGGTGTGACGATCGCGCGTGAGATCGAGGTCGAGGACGTCTTCCAGAACCAGGGCGCACAGCTCGTGCGCGAGGTCGCCACGGCGACCAATGACGTGGCCGGCGACGGCACGACGACTGCGACCGTGCTCGCCCAGGCGATGGTCCATGCCGGCATGAAGAACGTCGCGGCCGGTGCGAACCCGCTTGGCCTCAAGCGCGGGATCGAGAAGGCCGTCGACGAGGTGGTCAAGAACATCGAGTCGCAGTCGACCGAGATCTCCGGCAAGGATCAGATCGCCCGCGTGGCGACGATCTCGGCCGGCGATGAGGAGATCGGCGACGTGATCGCCGATGCGATCGAGAAGGTCGGTAAGGATGGCGTGGTCAACGTCGAGGAGGGCCAGACGTTCGGTATGGACCTCGAGTTCACCGAGGGCATGCAGTTCGACAAGGGCTACATCTCGCCCTACATGGTCACCGACCAGGAGCGCATGGAGGCAGTCCTCGAGGACCCCTACATCCTGATCGCCAACCAGAAGATCGGCTCGGTCCGCGATCTGCTGCCCGTGCTCGAGCAGACGATCCAGTCCGGCAAGCCGTTCCTGATCCTCTCAGAGGACGTCGAGGGCGAGTCGCTCGCGACGCTCGTGGTCAACAAGCTGCGTGGCACGTTCACCGGCGTCGCGGTCAAGGCTCCGGGCTTCGGCGATCGCCGTAAGCGCATGCTCGAGGACATCGCGATCCTCACGGGCGGCGAGGTGATCACCGAGGAGATGGGCCTCAAGCTCGAGAACACGCAGATCTCGCAGCTCGGCCGCGCGCGTCGCGTGGTCGTCGCCAAGGACACCACGACGATCGTCGATGGCGCCGGCGAGAGCGACGCGATCAAGGGCCGGATCAACCAGATCAAGACCGAGATCGAGAACACCGATTCGGACTTCGACAAGGAGAAGCTCCAGGAGCGTCTCGCGAAGCTGTCCGGTGGCGTCGCGGTGGTCAAGGTCGGCGCGGCCACCGAGACCGAGATGAAGGAGAAGAAGCATCGCGTCGAGGACGCGCTGCAGGCGACCCGGGCCGCGCTCGAGGAGGGCATCGTCCCCGGCGGCGGCATCGCTCTATTGCACGCGCAGAAGGCCATCCACCTCGACCGGTTCGAGGACGAGGACGAGAAGACCGGCGCCAAGATCGTGCTGCGCGCGCTCGAAGAGCCACTTCGCCAGATCGCGCACAACGGCGGGCTCGAGGGCTCGGTCGTCGTCAGCGACGTCCGCCGCGGGAAGAAGGGTCAAGGCCTGAACGCAGCCACCGGCGAGATCGTCGACCTGGTCAAGGAGGGCATCATCGACCCGGCGATGGTCACGCGCTCGGCGCTCCAGAACGCCGCGTCGATCGCCAAGAACATCCTCACCACCGAGGCCATCGTCGCCGAGATCGCGGACACGAACGGCGGCGGCGGCGGCGGAATGCCCGACATGAGCGGGATGATGTAGCCAAGCGCGTCGATTCCCCACGACCGTCCCATTCGATCTAGCCGTCGCTCCAGATGCGCAGGTCGGGAAGGGACGGTCGTACGCGGATCTTGGCAAAGGCCGCGCGCCGTGGACGTACCGTGACGCGCTTGCGCACTGCGGGCAGCGCTGGCCCCGCTCGACCACAACGCGCCGAGACGCGGCCGGACGATGCTCACGCAGAGGCGAAGCGTCCGGTGGTGGTTGGGCTATACGACCGTCAGCGCTTCCCCGTTCCGGGACGCCGTCCACGGACTCTCCGAAGCGGCCGGTGGGTGTTCCTTTGAGGAGGCGGCGGTGCTGGCCGGGAAGTTCCGACGGTCGGCCTTGCGCCGGCGAACGGGGCGCGGCGCCGCTGGTTCGGCGGCTCGCGGTCGGCGCGGCCCCGCGCGCCTATAGTCGGAGAACATCAGGAGGAAAATGCCAGGCATGATCGCTGCGACAACCACACCGCTACAGAGCAAGTTCGGCCCCATCGTCGCTGACACCGCCGGAACCATCACCGTTCAGGAGGCAAGCGACATCCTCGACTACTCGCGCTTTCGTGTCTGCGAGCTGCTGAACGCAACCGCAGGGCGTGTGCCGGTAACCGACGTGCTGGCGCTCAAATCCTTCGTGGCGCCCAACGCGCTTAAAGCAACCCCCGCCGCCAAGCTCGTCCGCTAAAGAACCGCGCCGATCACGGCGCGGAGGCGGTGGCCGCGTGTACCCCGTCGAAGGCGGGCTCGAACAAGAAGGCTCGCGAGCCTGAACGCCGCGACTGACGACCACAGACGCCCCCAACTGCCGCCCGCGTTCGAGGGGGCCACGCGGTGAGCGGCCGTGTGCTAGTCGGTGATCTTGATATGTCCCGGCTGCTTCGCTACGCGCTCAAGCCACGGGCGGATCGCCGGATACCGATCAACCTCGAAGCCGCCCTCGTCTGCAACGTGGGTGTAGGCGTACAGGGAGATGTCCGCGATCGAGTAGCGCTCGCCGACCAGGAACCGCCGGTCCCGGAGATGGCCGTCGAGCGCGGCCAGCGCGCGGTTGCCGCCGTTCATCTTCTCGGCCCGCTGCTGCTCGCTCGGCTCGATCCCGGCGATGGCCCAGAACCGGGCGACCGCGATGTACGGCTCGTGGGAATACTGCTCGAAGAATTGCCACTGGAGGACCTGCGACCGCTCGTACTGATCCTCCGTGACGTAGTCCGTCCCGTCACCGAGGTACCAGAGGATCGCGTTCGATTCGCCCAATGGCCGGCCGTCGTCCAGAACGAGGGTCGGGACGCGGAGCGCGGGGTTCAGGTCCCCCAGGACTTCCTTCCGATTCGACCGGTCGATGACGTCGAGTGCGACCAGCTCGAGTTTCAGCCCTAGGTGCGCGGCGAGCAGCCGGACCTTGTAGCAGTTCCCCGAGACCGCGCTGTTGTACAGGATCATCGTCATTCGGCTGGAATGCTTGGAGCAACTGGGCCCGCTCGAACCGGTCCTCGGGGCAGGGCAGTAGCTTGACAGACGGCCATACGTAAGTCTAGGCTTACCGTTCGTGGCCACTTACCAACAACGGGAAGCGCTCCAGGCGCTCGGCGATCCAACTCGCCGGGGGATATTCGAGCGGCTCACCGCCGGCCCGCTGGCGGTAGGCGAGCTCGCGCACGAGCTGCCGATCAGCCGTCCCGCGGTCTCGCAGCACCTCAAGGTGCTGAAAGACGCGGGGCTGGTGTTCGACCGGCCGGCCGGGACGCGGCGCGTCTACCAGGTCGATCCGGCGGCGGTAGCGGCCCTGCGCGAGTACTTCGACTCGTTCTGGGGCCATGCGCTCGCGAGCTTTCGCGCTGCCGCCGAGGAGAAATCAACCGAAGAGAGGACACGAGAATGACCACAGCAACCGCAGTCCGGCACTCGATCACGGTCGCCGTCCCACAGGAGCGGGACTGGCAGCTCAGCGGCGAGTGGACCTACGACGCCGCCCTGCACACGCGGCCTGACCCAAAAGCGGGGCGCGGCCGTCTGGAGCTACGTCTAGGCGGCCGCGGCCGCGGGTACCTCGAACAGGGCGCTGGCCGCATCGTCGGCCCACATCAGGGCCTCGACGTAGAGCTCGCCGGCGCCGCGGACCAGACGCTGGGCGCGGTCGAAGTCACCGGCCTCGAGTGCGGTCACGCAGTTGAGCAGCGCGCCCTTCTCGCCTTCGCGATCGGTCAGCGCGTCGCGCATGTCGGAGGGGAACGGGATCATCCCCACCACCTCTTCGATTGGTGCGTCCATCAGCGCGTCGATCACCGAGAACAGACCGAGCGTGAACAACTCCCCGGGGCGCGGGCCGGGTAGCTGCAGACCGGCCTTCTCGCAGAAGCGGGCGCGCACCAGGGCGGTCACGGTGAGCTCGGGCGGCTTGCCGTCGATGCTGGCGAGGACGGTCAGCGTCGCCCAGCGGCGCAGGTTCTCCACGCCGAGCAGGGCCAGCGCCTGCCCGATCGAGCTGATCTCGAAGCGCAGGCCGAAGAAGGCGGAGTTGATGTAGCGCAGGAGCCGGAAGCTGAGGCCGACGTCGCGACCGATCATCCGCTCGAGCCGCCCCAGCTGCACCGTGGGGTCCTGCAGGGCGGCGACGATCTGGAGCATCGAAGCGCGGTTGGCGACGATCCCCCGATGGTGCAGGAGCTCGGGGCGGCAGAAGAAGAAGCCCTGGAACAGATCGCAGCCGAGCTCGGCGCAGAAGGCGTGCTCCTCGTGGGATTCGACCTTCTCGGCGAGCAGCGTCATCCCGTAGGGCTTCAGCCTCGCGACCTCGCGAGCCATGCCCTCGCGGCCCAGCGCGATCAGGTCGAGCTTGACCAGGTCGACGATGCTCAGCACCCGCTCGGCGCTCACGCTGTACTTGAAGTCGTCCAGCGCGAGCCGGTAGCCCTGGCGCTTGAGCTCGATCAGCGCGTGCACGAATCGCTCGTCGAGCAGCTCGTCCTCGAGGATCTCCAGTCCGATGGCGGCCGGCGGCATCGTGGTCGCCAGGCCGCCCAGGACGAACTCGCGCGAGACGTTGATCCAGGCGGGCTTGGCCCCCACCAGTCGCTCGAGGCCGATCTCGGTGAATGAGTTCAGCACGACCGATGCCGTGGCCCCCTCGGAGTCGGCCACCAGTGCGGTGGTCGCCTCTCCGCCCCGGAACAGCAGTTCGTAACCCGCGACGTGCAGGTGGCGGTCGAAGATGGGCTGGCGGGCGACGAAGACTTCGGACATGGGATCGGGGGAGCTCGCGAAATCTCCCGTATGCCTAAATCGACGGCTCGCGCCCGAACCTGAAGGCGAAAAGTACGGAAACTGACCGGTGTCCAGCATTACGCTGTCATCGCAGGTGAGCGTCACGGAGAAGATCCGTCCCGCGGTGGAGCCTGAGCGCTACGCGGTCGCGCAGCGATGACGCTGGTCTCCGACATTCCCACGGGCGCGGCCTTGCTCGACGTTCGCTGGGAGCTGGGCGGCCCGTCGGGCCTCCCGCAGTACCTCGAGGGTCACATCCCCGGCGCCGCGTTCGTCGACCTGGAGACCGCCCTGGCCGGGCCGCCGGGTCCCGGCGGGCGCCACCCGCTGCCAGCGTCGGACGTGTTCGGCGCGGCGATGCGGACGGCCGGGGTGTCGGGCGATCGCGCGGTGGTGACCTACGACGCCGGCAACTCGATGGCCGCGGCGCGCGCGTGGTGGCTCCTGCGGTACTTCGGGCACTCGCGCGTATTTGTTTTGGATGGGGGTTTCAGTGCGTGGTTGGCCGCCGGGCGCGCCATCGAGCGGAGGGCGGTCGCGGTGCAGCCGGGCGATTTCGTGCCGCGCGCCGGCGGCATGCCGCTGCTCGACGCCGCGGGGGCGGCGGCGCTGGCCGGGGAGGGCGTGCTGCTCGACGCGCGGGCGTCCGAGCGCTATCGCGGCGAGCGCGAGCCCATCGACCCGGTGGCGGGGCATATTCCTGGAGCGGTCAACCTGCCGAGCGCATCGCTGCTCGGTCCGGACGGGCGGTTTCTCGGGGCGCACGCCTTGCGGGAGCGGTTCGCCGGCGCCGGGGTCCGCGAAGGGGTCTCCGCGGGCGCCTACTGCGGGTCAGGGGTGACCGCGGCCCACGAAGTCCTGGCGCTCGAGATCGCGGGGCTGCGGGGCGCGCTGTACGTAGGCTCGTGGAGCGACTGGATCCGCGACCCGTCACGGCCGATCGCCACCGGCGCAGGCGGATAACCCGTCACGCCGCCCGCTCCGCGCGGCGCGTGACGAGCTATCCGCGTGGGGGACGGCTAACTCGTCACGCTTCGCTGGATGGCGCTGTCGTGACGTGTTACACGGGTGCCGGAGCCGGCGGGTGGTCCTGGACGACCCGCACCCCGTCCCGCGGGGCCAGCGTGATCGCCCGGAACTGGACCTTGGCGAGCTCGGGGTTGTCGGCGCGCAGCCTGGTGCGCTCGAGCACGCGGGCCAGCACGATCCGCATCTCCACGAGCGCGAAGCTGGCGCCCAGGCAGCGGCGAGTGCCCCCGCCGAACGGGATCCAGCTGTAGGTATCGGGCGGGTCCTCGACCAGGAAGCGCTCGGGCCGGAACGCGCCGGCGTCCGGGTAGACGTCCTCGCGGCGGTGGATCAGCCGGATCGACGGGTTGATCTCCACGCCCACCGGGATCACGTACTCGCCGAGCCGGAACGGCTCGCCGCGGACCACGCGCCCGACGCCGGGGATCACCGGCCGGATCCGCAGGGACTCCTTGACCACCGCGTCCAGGTAGCGCTCCTCACGCCGCAGGGCGCGTGCGTGCACCGCGGGCGCGTGGAGCAGGAGGTCGAACGTCCAGGCCAGGCCGGTGGCGGTCGTCTCGTGCCCGGCCAGCAGCAGCGTGATGAGCTCGTCGCGGACCTCCCGATCGGACAGCCGCTCGCCGTCCTCGTCGCGAGCCAGCAGCAGCGCCGAGAAGACGTCGTCGCGCTCCGAGAGCGCCGCGTCGCCCAGCGCGCGCCGGCGAGCGATCTCGGCGAACAGAACCTCGTCGACGCCGCGGCGAGCCGCCGCGAACCGGTCGTTCATGGCGGGCTCGCGCCCGATCATCATGGGCAGGGCGGCCAGGAGGGCGAGCGAGCGGGGCCGGGCCAGCGGCTCGACCATCGCCCGCACCCGGCGGCGGAGATCCTCCTCGGCCGGGCCCGGCTCGTAGCCGAACACGGCCTGCATGATCACCCGCAGGGTGAGCGACTGCATGCTGGGCAGGAGCGCGAACGGCTCGTCCACCGGCCAGGAGTCGATCTCGAGATCGGCCGAGCGGCGCATCGCCTCGGTGTAGGAGTGCATCCGCCGGCCGTGGAACGGCGGGAGCATCAGGCGCCGGTGGCGCAGGTGCTCGGAGCCGTCGAGCAGCAGCACCGAGCGCTCGCCGACCACGGGACCGAGCATCGCGTTGGCCTCGCCGGCGCGCAGCTGCTCGCCAGGTCCCTGGAAGAGCTCCTTTACCTGCGCCGGTCCGAACACCATCACGAACTCGCTGTCGAACAGCGTGCGGAACGTGACCACGTCGCCGAACCGCCGGCGGCACGCGTCGATGAACCACGGCGAGGAGCCGAGCATGAAGCCCGCCGTCTGGAGGATCCGCGGGAGCCGTGGGCCCGGTGGCATCCGTGGCTCGAGCTCAGCCTGAGCGGGGACCGGCGGCGCGGTGCGATCCAACGTGGCCATCTTCACATGCGATGGTCGCACAACGCTAACGCCGGCCATAGCCACGCTAACCGCGACCCGGGCAGGGTTAGCGGCGGCGTGGATGCCGGCCACGCCGGCCGATGCATGCACGCCCGGCGTGGGAGTCATCAGGTGCGAGACAACTTTCTTGTCTTCGGCAGCCCCGTGATCGGCGAGGCTGAGATCGCCGAGGTCGTGGACTCGCTGCGCTCGGGCTGGATCGGCACCGGCCCCAAGGTGCAGCGCTTCGAGCAGATGCTGGCCGAGTATCTGGGCGTGCGGCTGTGCCGGTGCGTGTCCTCCTGCACCGCGGCGCTGATCCTCTCCATGCGGGTGCTCGGCATCGGCCCGGGCGACGAGGTGCTGGTCCCCGCCATGACGTTCGTCGCCTCGGCCAACGCGGTCGAGCACGCCGGCGCGACCCCGGTGCTGGTCGACTCGCTGCCGGGCACCGGGCTGATCGACCTCGATCAGGCCGAGGCGGCGATCACGCCGCGCACCAAGGCGATCATGCCGGTCCACCTGGCTGGGCGCCCGGTCGACCTCGACCGCCTGGCGCGCCTGCGCGACGAGTACGGACTGCACGTGATCGAGGACGCCGCCCATGCGCTCGGAGCGCGGTGGCGCGGGCGCAGGATCGGCGCGTTCGGGAACCTCACCGCGTTCTCGTTCTACGTGACCAAGAACATCACGACGATCGAGGGTGGCGCGCTGGTCACCGAGGACCCGGCCCTGGCCGAGCGCGTGGAGCGCCTCGCCCTCCACGGCCTGAGCCTTGGCGCATGGCAGCGCTTCTCCGACTCCGGCTTCAAGCACTACGAGGTGATCGAGCCGGGGTTCAAGTTCAACATGACCGACGTCCAGGCCGCGCTGGGCCTGCACCAGCTGCCACTGCTCGACGCCTGGATCGAGCGTCGGGCGCAGCTGTGGCACCGCTACGACTGGCTGCTGTTCGGCCTGCCCGTCGCGACGCCACCGCCGGCTGAGCCCGATACGACGCACGCGCGCCACCTCTATCAGGTGGCGCTGCACCCCGACGTAGCGCTCACGCGCGACCAGCTCCTCGACGGGCTGACCGCGCGCCGGATCGGCACCGGCGTTCACTACCGCGGCGTGCATCTGCACCCGTACTACCGCGACCGCTATGGGTATGAGCCGAGTCACTTCCCGGTCGCCACCGCGATCTCCGAGCTGACCCTGAGCCTTCCGCTCAGCCCCAAGGTGACCGAGTCAGACCAGGACGACGTGGTGGAGGCCCTGAGGGAGCTGCTGGCATGAGCACCTCCGACTATCCCGCGCGCCGCTTCGGCGGCCCGGGGCCACCCTGGCTGAGCGACGCCGAGACGGCGCGACCGATCCCGGCCGAGGTCTGGATCACCGGCGCGCTCGTGGTGATCGCCGCTGCGATCCGCATCGTGGTCCTCACCAACCAGAGCTACTGGATGGACGAAGCGCTGACCGCCCATGAGGCTCAGCTCCCGCTCGGGGCGATGATCAACACGGTCCTTCACGTCGAGACCACGCCGCCGCTCTACTTCGTGCTGATCTGGGCCTGGGCTCACCTGTTCGGCAACGGCGAGGCGGCGCTGCGCTCGGTGTCGCTGGTGGCCGGGGTCGCGCTCGTCCCGCTCGCCTACCTCTCGGGCCGTGATCTGATCTCCCCACGCGCCGGGGTGATTGCCGCCGCGCTGATCACCGTCAACCCGTTCCTGATCTGGTACTCGCAGGAGGCCCGCGCGTACATGCTGCTCGCCGCACTCTCGGGCGCGTCGTTCTTGTGGTTCATCCGGGCGCATCGCAGGCCGAGCCGGCGAAACCTCGCCTGGTGGGCGATCTGGTCCTCGCTCGCGCTGGCCACGCACTTCTTTGCTGGCTTCCTGATCGCGCCCGAGGCGCTCCTGCTGTTGGGGGCTGGCCGCACTCGCCTGACCGCCGCGGCGGTCGCGACCGTCGCCGCGGTCCAGACGGCCATGCTGCCGTTAGCTCTGATCGACACCGGCCACGGCGTGGGTTGGATCGCCCAGACCCCCCGGCAGGTTCGCCTGTCCGAGGCGATCGCGGAGTGGGGAGTGAGCATCATGGACCGGCGGTCCACGCTCGATCAGGGACTGCTCGGCGGGGCCGCGCTCCTCGTCGCGGCCGGACTGCTGCTGGCGCTCGGCGGCGACCCCCGGGCCCGCCGCGGGGCCGCCGTGGCCGCGCTGATCGGCGGCGCCGTGTGGATCCTGCCGCTGCTCGCCGGATTGCTCGGGCAGGACTACTTCCTGTCGCGCAACGTCATCCCGGCGGTCGTGCCGTTCGCGGTCGTGCTCGGAGGCGCCTGTGCCGCGCCCCGCCTGCGCGTGCTCGGCGGCCTGCTGGCGGTGGCGCTGGTGGCCATGTTCACCTACGCGACGATCGAGGTGCAGACGCAGTCGTACCTCCAGCGTCCGGACTGGCGCAGCGTGGCCCGGGCGCTCGGCACGACGACGGAGCCCCGGGCCATCCTCGTCGCCAACGGATTCACGGCCGACCCGCTCAAGCTCTACCTCCCACACGTGAGCTGGGTCCAGCCCCAGTCGCAGAGGGTGTGGGTGCAGGAGATCGACGTGGTGGGGGACCGCAAGCGGATCCCGCTGCGGCCGGTCCGCATCGTCCTGCCCAAGCAAGCTCCGATCTGGTTCACAGCCCGCGGCGCGCCGACGCCCGCGTTCAACGCCCCGCGCGGCACGCGGCTGGTCGATCGCTTCATGGTTCGGAGTTGGGTTATCGGGCGGTTCGTCCTAGATCGTCCCCGTCAGATGACCGTCAAGCAGCTGATCGCACTCGCCCCGGAGTACTTCCACCGCACGCCGAACGCCCTGCTCATCTTCTTCCAGCGAGCGGACCGCTGATGCCGCCGGGTCGCGGTCAGGTGCTCAGTGTGGTCGTCCCGGTGTACGGATGCGCGGACTGCCTGGTGGCGCTCCACGCCCGGCTGACCGCGAGCGTGGCGCTGCTCACCGATCGCTACGAGCTCGTGTTCGTCGACGATCGCAGCCTCGACGACGCCTGGTCGGTCCTGCAGCGCCTGGCCTCCGAGGACGAACACGTCCGCGCGTTTCGCCTGAGCCGGAACTTCGGGCAGGACGCCGCGATCACCGCCGGCCTTCACGAGGCGGCCGGTGACTGGGCCGTCGTCATGGACTGCGACCTCCAGGAGGCGCCCGAGGACATCCCACGGCTGTGGGCGGCCGCCGGCGAGGGCCATGACATCGTGCGCACGACTCGGCGCGGGTGGCGCCACTCGGCCTTCCGGCGCTGGACCAGTCGCGTCTACCGCCGGCTCACGCTGGAGACCGACGTGCGACCCGACTACTCCAACCTCAGCCTGCTCTCCCGCCGGGTCATCGACGCGTTCCTGCGACTGCACGATCGCGACCGCGAGTACATGATCGCGCTCGACTGGCTGGGCTTCGACTCGACGCAGATCGACATCGAGCACCACGAGCGCCACTCCGGCGAGAGCGGCTACACGCTCCAGCGCCTGATCCGCGTGGCGCTCGACGGGATGTTCTTCCGCAGCACGGTGTTGCTTCGCCTGGTCGTGCTGCTCGGCTTCGTGGTCGCGCTGATCGGCGTGGTCGTCGCCGGGCTCGAAGTCGTCGACTACTTCATCGAGACCCACAAGCGCGTGCCCGGGTACACCAGCCTCGCCGTCCTCCTGCTCGTCCTGGCCGGGTTCATCATCGTCAGCGTCGGCGTGGTCGGGCTTTATGTCGGAAGAATCTTCGAGCAGGTCAAGGACCGGCCGTTGTTCCTGGTCGATCAGCAGACGCCGCCAGCACATACACCATCTCGCGTCCGCCCGGAATCGGGAAGGACCGCAACATCCGCTCGCGATAGCGGGCCATCAGGGCCTCGAGCGACTCCTCGGTGAACCGCTGAGCGTGCTCGCCGACACCCGGGTCGGCGGCGCGGGCGCCGAGCCGGGCGATGAGCGCCACGTCGCTCGAGGCCAGGTTGCGGATCGGCTCCGCCACGATCACCCGATCGCGTGCGGCCGCGAGCATCCGGTCGATGACCCTCTCGGCCCCGGGCAGGAAGTGATACAGGCTGGCCTGGAGGATGACCGCGTCGGCGGACGGGAGCTCGCTCATCTCGGCGGTGGCGAGGTCGAGCCGGCGTGCGTCCACGCCGCGCCGGCGCAGCCGGGCCACGAACCGCGCGTTGACGTCGATCCCCACGTAGGCGCTGGTCCGTCCCCGGAGGTGGCGTAGGTACAGGGTCCCCGGTCCACAGCACAACTCGAGCACCGACGCTCCGTCCGGGACCTGGTCGGCCACCGCCCGCAGACGCGCCGCGTAGTGGCGGCCGTAGAGCCCACGCATGAGCAGCTCGTAGCCGAGCGCGCTGCGATAGACCAGGCTGGTATTCAAGTCCCGCCGGTGGGGGCCTGGGAGGCTGCTGCCTTGTCCCCCAGGTCGGCGAGCGTGAGCGGGTGCGCGGGCGGGCGGTCGAGCGCACTGGTGATCGTCACGCGCAGGCCGGAGTCCACGTGCAACAGCTCGCCGGAGCGGAGCGCGTGCCAGCCCGGATCCTCGTCCATCGGCTCGCTGGCCACGACCACCGCGGGCCGGGTCGAGAGGTCACCCGAGCGGACGCGGACCGACCCGCGCGCGCTGGCATGGTCGAGGTGGCGCCCGCCGCTGGCGCCGCCGGCGGCGCGCTCGAGCACGAACAGATCGTGCGTATCGGGGTAGCGGAGCGCCCACAGGTCGGTGGCGCTGATCAGCACGATGTTGAGCGCGAACACCGGGAGGTTCTCGGCGATCCAGCCGGCGGCGCGGGCGATCGCCGCGCTGACGTCGCCGTCGCGTTCGATCTCGCGCGTGATCAGCGCGAAGTAGCGCTCGGAGTCCGTCTCGCCCCGCACCAGCGACATGGCATCACCGAGCTCGCCCTCCAGCCGACCGAGGTCCTCGATCACGCCGTTGTGCGCGAACAGCCGGTCATGCTGCTCGAACGGATGGGTGTTCTCGGGGCTGACCGCGCCGGTCGAGGCGTAGCGGACGTGCGCGACGAACGTTCGCGACGAGACCTCGCGGGCCTCCTTGGCGAACTCCTGGTCCTCGTAGGCGGCCAGCGGCTGCTTGGACACGACCGGCCTGCCATCTGGATCGAACGTGCCCAGGCCGGTCCCGTCGGGCTCGCGCCGGCTCTGCTCGGCGAGCGAGTCGGGCGCCTCGAGCAGCCAGAACGTGGCGCGAACCGGCTCGCGCCCGCCACTCATGCCAAACAGGCGGCACACGGGTGCGACGTTATCGCTCATGCGCCCAGTCCGCTCGATGGCGATCACGTCCGCCCCGCGAGCACTGTCAATCTAATTTCAAAGTCGTGGCCTATCGTCCTCGCCATGAGGTTTCTTCGCACTGTCTCCACCCAGCGTCTGCTGGCCATCCTTGCCGGAGTGATCGTGGCCATCGCCGGCGGCACCGCAATCGCCGTCGCCGCGTCCAGCGGCGGCCCCGTCCCACCGCGCGAGTCGCTCGCCAAGGCGCTCCATCAGGCCGCCACGGCACCCGCGGTCACCGGCATCTCCGCCCGGATCAAATTCACCAACAACCTGATCGACTCGACCGACCTCCAGGGCACCGACCCGATCCTCACCGGGGCCAGTGGCCGCCTGTGGTTGTCGACGACCAGCCACCAGATGCGTCTCGAGCTCCAGGGCGACAGCGGCGATGCCCAGGTCGTCGTGGACAACGGCACGTTCACGATCTACGACCCGACGTCGAACACCGTCTACAAGGGGACGCTGCCCGCCTCGGGTGCGAAGAGCTCGTCGAAGAGCGAGCCGATCCCGACCGTGGCGCAGATCCAGAACGAACTGAGTCAGCTCATGCAGCACGTCAGCGTGCTCGGGCCACTCCCGCGCAACGTGGCCGGGCAGCGGGCCTACAAGGTCAAGCTCTCGCCCAAGCACGACGGCGGTCTCCTGGGCGACGTTCAGCTCGCCTGGGACGCGACGCACGGGATCCCACTGGGCATCGCGATCTACTCGCGTGGCTCGAGCACGCCGGTGCTCGAGCTGAAGGCGACCAACATCTCGTACGGCAAGGTCCCCTCCAGGTACTTCTCGATCAAGGCACCGAGTGGCGCGAAGGTCGTCAGGGTCTCGTCGGCCGCCACCGGCGCGGCCGCCGAGCACGCGTCGAAGGCCACTGCCAAGGGCAAGCGCCGCGCCCAGGTCACGGGCCCGGCCGCCGTCCAGTCCCATCTGCCGTTCAAGCTGGCCGCGCCGCACAAGCTGGTCGGCCTCCGGCGCCAGTCGGTCGAGCTGCTCGACTGGGGCGGCCATCCCGCGGCGCTCACAACCTATGGCCAGGGTCTCGGCGGGATCGCGGTGATCGAGCAGACCGCCTCGAAACCGCAGTCCCAGAGCCAGTCGGGGTCGAGCGGTGGCGGTAACGGCCAGTCGAGCCTGAGCCTCCCGGCCGTCTCGATCAACCCCACGACCTCCGGTCAGGAGCTCGCCACCGCGCTCGGGACGGTCCTGCGCTTCTCGAGCGGTCAGGTGTCCTACACCGTGCTCGGCTCGGTCCCGCCGATCGCCGCCGAGTCCGCAGCGAGGCAGCTGGCGTCCGGCTCGTGAACAACGCCCCACCGTCCGACCCCTCGATCGGCCCCGGGCCTGCACCGGTAGAGGTCCGGGGCCTGATCAAGCGCTACGGCGAGCTGGAGGCGGTTGCGGGCGTGGACCTCACCGTCCACGCCGGCGACGTGTACGGGTACCTGGGGCCCAACGGCGCCGGCAAGACCACCTGCCTGCGCATGATGCTGGGCCTGATCCGCCCCACCGAGGGGACGGTCAGGTTGTTCGGGCGCGATCCCTTGGAGTCGGTCCAGGCGCTCGACGGCGTTGCGGGATTCGTCGAGGCGCCCACGTTCTATCCGTATCTGAACGGCCGGCGCAACCTCGAGCTGCTGGCCGCGTTCGACGGCGACGACGCGCGCGAGCGGATCGACCAGGCGCTCGCGACGGTCGAGCTCGCCGACCGGGCCAAGGACCGGGTGGGCGGCTACTCGCACGGGATGCGCCAGCGGCTGGGAATCGCCGCTGCGCTGCTGCGCGAGCCCCGGCTGCTGCTGCTCGACGAGCCGGCCACCGGCCTGGATCCGGCCGGCATGCGCGACATGCGCCTGCTGATCCGGCGCCTGGCCGATCAGGGGATGACCGTGTTGCTCTCGAGCCACCTGCTGGCCGAGGTCGAGGAGCTGTGCAACCGGGTGGCGATCGTCAGGACGGGCAAGATCGTCTACGAGGGCGCGATCGCCGATCTGAAGCGCAGCGCCGGCGCCACCTACCGGCTGTCGACCACCGACGACGAGCGGGCGCTCGCGGTCTCCCGCGCCCAGCCGGGGGTCGAGGACGTCCGGGTTGTGCACGGGCGAATCGCCTTCACCGCCGACGAGGCGGCGGTAGCCGAGCTGAGTCAGGCGTTGGTCGAGGCGGGAGCGTTGATCCGCATGCTGGCGCCGGAGCACGTCACGCTCGAGGACCTGTTCTTCTCGCTGACCGAGGGCGACGTCGCGCCGAGCGCGGAGGCGCCGGCGGTGGTCGCGCGATGAGCGCCATCGCCCAGCCGGCCGCCGGCGTCACGCGGCGCACGCGCTCGCGTCCCGGCGTGGCCACCGTGTACCGCTGGGAGTTGTTCAAGCTCCGCTACCAGAAGCGCACGTACCTCGGCCTGGGCGCGGCGGCCGTCGTTCCCATCATCTTCGTGGTGGCGATCCACTTCCGCCACCACCGGCAGGGCGGGGGCGACTTCGCGTTCTCCTCGTATCTGACCAAGAGCGGGCTGGTCGTGCCGCTGGTCATCCTGCTGTTCGGCGCGGTGTGGATGTTCCCGCTCATCACCGCGCTGGTGGCCGGGGACATCTTCGCCTCCGAGGACCACAACGGGACGCTCAAGACCGTACTGACCCGGTCGCTCGAGCGCTGGCAGATCTTCGCCGGCAAGGCACTCGCGGCCCTGACCTATGCCGTGACGGCGATCTTCCTGGGGGGGACCGTGGCGGTGATCGCCGGGTGCATCGAGTCCGGTTTCAACTCCGTGCAGACCCTGACCGGGACGATCGTCTCGGCCCCCAAGGGGCTCGAGCTCGTGTACCTGAGCCTGCTCGTGTATCTGATCCCGATCGCCACCGTGGTGTGCATCGGGCTGCTGCTCTCGACGATCACGCGCAACAGCGCCGCCGCGGTCGTGGGCACGCTGATGGTGTCGCTGCTCTTCCAGCTCATCGGGATCCTCCCCGGCCTGGGCGCGACGGTGCCGTATCTGCTCAGCACGCAGTTCAACGCCTGGCAGGGCCTGCTGCGCCAGCCGATCGATTGGTCGCCGATCCTTCGCGCGGTGTGGGTGTGTGCCCTGTACGGCATCCCGGCGCTCGGGACGGCCTTCCTGGTCTTCCTGCGTCGTGACGTCGCCGGTGGCTGACCGGGTCCTGGTCGTCGACGACGACCCGCCACTGCGGCGGATGCTCGCGCGCACGCTGACCGCCGAGGGTTACGAGGTGACGGTGGCCGCCGACGGTGGCGGCGCTCTGGCCGAGGCCGAACGATCGGCTCCGGACGTCATCGTCCTCGACGTCGCGATGCCCGGGCTCGACGGGCTGACCGTCGCTCGGCGGCTGCGCGGCAAGGGGCTCCCGACGCCGATCCTGATGCTCACCGCGCGCGACGCCGTGCCCGACCGCGTGGCCGGGCTCGAAGCCGGCGCCGACGATTACCTGGTCAAGCCGTTCGCGGTGCAGGAGCTGATCGCACGGCTGCGGGCGCTCACCCGGCGGGTTGGCGACGGCGCCGGTTCTGAGGGGCTCCGGTCGTATGCGGATCTCACGTTCGACGTTGCGTCCCGGCGTGCTGTCCGGGGCGGCCGGGCGATCGAGCTGACCGGCCGGGAGGCGGCGCTGCTCGAGCTGCTGTTGCGCGAGACGGGCCGAGTGGTCACGCGCGAGCGCGCGCTCGAGGAGATCTGGGACGACGCGGCCGAGCCCAACGTGGTCGATCGCTACGTCACCCGGCTGCGGCGCAAGCTGGGGCCGCCGCCGCTGATCCGCACGGTCAGGGGAAGCGGGTTCACTCTCAGGGCGTGATCGCTCAGGGCGTGATCGCTCAGGGCGTGATCGCTCAGGGCGTGATCGCTCGGAGCGTGATCGTGCCGGGGTCTCTACGCGACCTCGGCGACCAGGAGAGACTCGAACTGCTCCTCGCTCACCGGCCGGCCGATCGCGTATCCCTGGACGGCATCGCATCCGGCCTCGCGCAGCTGCTCGAGCTGGGCCTCGGTCTCGACGCCCTCGGCGATCACGTCGAGCCCGAGCGCGTGGCCGAGCTCGACGAGTGCGCCCACCAGCGCGGCGTTCTCCGAGCCCGCCTCGATGCCGGCCACGAAGCTCTCGTGAATCTTGAGCGCGTCGACCGGCAGTTGGGTCAGCCGCGACAGCGAGAGCGCCCCGACTCCGAAGTCGTCGACGGTGATCCGCACTCCGGTCTTGGTGATCGCTTGCAGCGCGCGGATCGCGCTGTCGGGATCCTCGGCGAGGGCGGTCTCGGACACCTCGAGGTAGATGGCCGCCGGGTCGAGGCCGCCGGCGCCGATCGCTTCGCTGATCAGTGTCGGCAGCGCGGGGTCGCGCAGCTGCCGCGGTGAGATGTTCAGCGACAGCGTCATCTCGGGCCTGCGCGCACGCCACTTCGCCAGCTGGGCCAACGACTCCTCGAGCACGAACCGGCCGATCGGAATAGTCAGGCCCAGATCGTCGGCCAGCGGCATGAACTCGCCCGCCGCGAGCAGCCCGCGCGTGGGATGCTGCCACCGCACGAGGGCCTCGACACCATTCATCGCGTCCATGCCGTGCAGGATCACGTGGGGCTGGTAGTGCACCCGCAGCTCGTCGCGCTCGACCGCCTGGCGTATCGCCGCCTCGAGCTCGATCCGCTGGTTGGCCCGCCGTCGCGAGTCCTCGTCGAACAGCTCGAAGCGGTCGCGGCCCCGATCCTTGGCGCGGTACATCGCGGCGTCCGCCTCGCGAATGATCGTCTCGGGAGCCACCGTGGGGTCGTGCACCATCGCGATGCCGACGCTCACGGTCACGGTCAGCGGCACGCCGTCGACCTCGATCGCGCAGCCGGCGGCCTCGCAGATACGGTCGGCGATGAGCACCACCTCGCGCTCGGAGGTGAGACCCTCGAACAGGAACGTGAACTCGTCGCCGCCGAAGCGGGCCACGGTGTCCATCGGGCGCAGCAGCCCGCTCAGTCGCTCGCCCAGGGTGCGGAGCACGTGGTCCCCCGCGCTGTGGCCGCGCGTGTCGTTGATCTCCTTGAAGTTGTCAAAATCAAGAAACAGCACCGCGAGCGGCGCGCCCGATCGCCGGGAGCGCTCAAGCGCGACGCCGAGACGGTCCAGGAACAGGGCGCGGTTGGGCAGGCCGGTGAGCGGGTCGTGGAGCGCCTGATGGGCGAGCTCCGCCTCCGCGCGCTTGCGCTCGATCGCGCGGATCAGCGCGCGCCGGAGCAGCACGGGCTGGAGCTCGGACTTGATCAGGCAATCCTGGGCTCCCTGCCTGACCGCCTCCAGCGTGAGGTCTTCGTCCTCGTCGGAGCAGAGCAGCACGATCGGGGTGTCGGGGGCCGACATTCGCACGTACTGGAGCAGCGACATCGGGTCGTCGGCGTCGGGGTGGTCGGCGTCGGGGTGGTCGGGGGCGGCGTGCTCGGGCGCGGCGGGCGCGGCGTCGAGCAGCACGCAGCAGCCGGGGTGATCGAGCAGGGCCTCGGCCGCCGCCGCGTCCCAGGTGGCGTGCGTGACCAGGTGCACTTCGCTCCACGTGGCGTGGAGCAACTCGTCGATCAGCCGCGCGGTGCGGTAATCACCCGACAGCAGCAGGACCCTGATCGGTCCTGCGTGGGCGGATTCGCCCTGCAAGAAACCCCCTTCACGAGCAATAGCTCCACATCCTTGTTCAAAGCTGCCCACCATAATTATGGCTCTCTACCCCAGAAACTTGTGGATCAGGCGAAAACTTCGCTGACCGTTTTCAAGCCGGTGGGCCGGGGTCGCCTGCGCTCCAGTGTAGGACGGGCGAGGTTCGTCCCGTGAGGCGGCCCCAGACCCTGCGGGTCAGGCTGGTCGTGGCGGCCGCCGGCGCGATCCTGGCCGCGCTCGCGCTGTTCGGTGTGGCCACCGTGCTCGTCGTCCGCCACGATCTGCGCGCTTCGCTCGATGACGCGCTGCGCCAGCGAGCCGAGCAGGTGGCGGAGCTTGCCGTGTCCGCCCCGGCCGTGCTGTCCACGCCGGGCGCGCTCGAGAGCCCGGTGTCCGGGCGCCAGATCGTGGTCGAGGTGATCGACTCGCGAGGCCGGATCGTGGCGCGGTCGCTGACGCTTGGTGCCGCGCTCCTGCCTTCGGAGGATCGGCTCGCGCGAGCCGCGCGCGTGTCCGGCGCGACCGGCTTCGAGAACGTCGACCTCGACGGCCGTCTGTTCCGGTTGTACGCGGCACCGATCGCGCTGACCGGGCCGGCCGGCGGCGGCGCGGTGCTCGTCGCCTCAGACACCACTGACATCGCCCGCACGACCGACCACCTCGGGTTCGTGGTCGCGCTGATCGGGGTGGGCGTGGCGCTGTTGGCCGCGCTGGCCGCGGCGGGGTTGACCCGGCGCGGGCTGCGCCCCCTGCGGCGGTTGGCGCTGGCCGCGGGTGAGATCGAGCGGAGCGCCGATCCGTCCCAGCGCCTGCACCTGTCGGGTGGCGATCCCCCGGATGAGATCGGGCAGCTGACCGGCGTCCTCAATCGCATGCTCGCGTCGTTGGAGGCGGCCCGGGCCGGAGAGCGGCGGTTCCTGGCCGACGCGTCGCACGAGTTGCGCACACCGGTGACCACGCTGCTCGGCAACGTCGAGTTCGCCGCCCGTCACGGGGCGAGTGCCGAGGTGCTCGAGGAGTTGCTGCGTGACGCCCGGCGTCTCGCGCGCCTGGTCGACGACCTGCTGACGCTCGAGCGCGCCGGCGCCTCGTCGGCCGCCTCAGAAGGCGCCGCGGTCGATGTGGCGGGTGTGGTCCGCGAGGTGGTCTCGGGTCACGACGGCCGCGT
Source organism: uncultured Solirubrobacterales bacterium (assembly GCA_963834625.1). Classification (GTDB taxonomy): domain Bacteria; phylum Actinomycetota; class Thermoleophilia; order Solirubrobacterales; family Solirubrobacteraceae; genus Palsa-465. The sequence continues at coordinate 244,568 of CAWICM010000009.1, forward strand.
CGTGACTGTGCCGTTTCTCGAGGGGGAGGTCGTGGTGCGGGGCGACTCTGGCGAGCTGGGGCGGGCTGTGGAGAACCTCGTGGAGAACGCTCTGGTGCACGGACCCGACGGCGGGACGGTCACGGTGTCGGTTCTCGAGCGCGAGGGGCGGGTGCTGCTGACCGTTCGCGACGAGGGGCCGGGCCCCGATCCCGGCGACGCCGAGCGGCTGTTCGAGCGGTTCTGGCGCGGGCCCGGAGCGTCAGCCCGTCCAGGGTCGGGCCTGGGGCTGTCGATCGTGGCGGCGATCGTGCAGCGCCACGGTGGCGCCGTCCGCGTGGAAGGATCGGCATTCACGCTCGACCTTCCTGCGCTCGAGCGGGAACATTCTCATACTGCTCTTACAGCGCCCTGATTCTCTCCCGACAATGAGCACGATGGGACATTCTCGTTCTGGAGATCCCGACCGGTCGCGGGCCGTGTTGATGCGCGACGCCGCGCTGGCCCGGATTCGGCGCACTCGACGCTGGGTGATCGTCGGGGCGGCGGCTCTGACCGCCGGCTTCGCGGCGCTCGTGTCCGCGGTGGCGCCGGGTCGCACGCTGAGCTCGAGCTCGGGGTCTTCCGCGAGCTCTGCGAGCGGGACGTCGAACGCCACCACTGCCTCGGCGAGTGCGAGCGGCGACTCCGCGATCCCCAGCATGCCGGCGCCCGCGAGCTCCAGCGCTCTCGGCCTGCAGTCGCCCAATCAGGTTCCCTCGCCGGATCAGTCGCAACCGCAGACTGCGCCGTCACAGCCGCAGAGCGCGCCGTCACAGCCGCAGCGCGCGCCGTCACGGCCGCAGAGCGCGCCTTCTGCGCCGCAACCATCGCCGGCTCCACAGCCCTCGGGTGGTGGAGTCGTCTCCGGAGGGTCATAGCCCCCTCTCTTCCGGCTCGCCGGCCATGTCCTCACAAACTTCGGACCTGATTCGCCTCGAGGCGTTCGGAACGCTCGGGCTCGTGGGCGTTGCCGATCCCGCGGGTGCCGTCGCGGCGGTGGCGGCCGTCTCGCGGGTGGTGGACGAGTTCGATCGCGCGTGCTCGCGGTTCCGCTTGGACTCTGAACTCTCGCGGCTGAATGGGTTGGCGGGGTCGACCGTGCGCGTCGGCCCGGTATTGCTCGAGGCAGTGGGCGCCGCTCTGCGCGCCGCGCGGCTGACCGGGGGAGACGTCGACCCCACGGTGGGCGGTGCGCTGATCGCGCTTGGCTACGACCGGGACTTCGAAGCGATGCCCGTGCCCGGGTCGTCGGTGGCCGGATCGGCGCCGGCGCGCCCGCTGGCCGCGGTCCCGGGCTGGCGGACGGTTCAGCTCGATTCCGACGCCGGGACGATTCGCCTCGCTGCCGGCGTGAGCCTCGACCTCGGCGCCACCGCCAAGGCGCTCGCCGCCGACCACGCAGCCGCCGCGGCGCACGCGGTCGCCGGATGCGGCGTGCTGGTGTCGTTCGGTGGCGACCTCGCGATGGTTGGCCCTGCGCCGGAAGATGGCTGGCGGGTCCGGGTGACCGACGACCACCGCGCCGGCGTGGCCGCGCCCGGGCAGTGGATCTCGCTGCGGAGCGGTGGTCTCGCCACCTCGAGTGTCGCCGTTCGGCGCTGGCGCACCGCTTCCGGTGTCGTCCATCACCTGGTCGATCCCTCGACGGGCGGCTCGGTCGACAGCCCGTGGCGTACGGTCAGCGTCTGCGCCGCCTCGTGCCTGGACGCCAACATCGCCAGCACGGCCGCGATCGTTCGAGGCTCGCCGGCCGTGACGTGGCTGTCGGAGCTCAGGTTGCCGAGCCGGCTGGTGCGGCTCGACGGCACGGTCTGCCACGCGGCGGGGTGGCCGTCGTCCGGTGACGATCTGCCGTCGTCGGATTCTGCCCGCGACGTCGACGGGGCGCGCACGTGACTCCGGGGCTCGCCGCCACCCTCAGCCCGGGTTCGCCGCCACCCTCAGCCCGGGGTTCGCCGCCACCCTGAGCCCGGGGTTCGCCGCCACCCTCAGCCCGAGTGCGTACTGGTATCTCGCGCGCGGCACCGGCGCGGTGGCGCTGGTGCTCCTCACCGCCAGCGTCGTCCTCGGGATCGTCGGCTCGGTGCGCTTCACGGCGCCGCGCTGGCCGCGGTTCGCGATCGACACCGTGCACCGAGACGTGTCGCTGGTCGTGATCGTCGTGCTGGTCATCCACATCGTCACCAGCGTGCTCGACGGGTTCGCGCCGATCACGCTGCTCGACGGCGTGATCCCGTTCCTCTCGCCGTATCGCCCCCTGTGGCTCGGCCTCGGCACGCTTTCGTTCGACCTGCTGCTGGCCATCGCGATCACCAGCGTGGTGAGGCGCCGGCTCGGATTTCAGGCCTGGCGGGTGATCCACTGGACCGCGTACGCCAGCTGGCCCGTCGCGGTGCTCCACGGCCTGGGCACGGGCAGCGACGTCAAGCAGTGGTGGATGCTGGCCCTGACCGTGGCCTGCATCCTCGCCGTGCTCGCCGCCGTGTCGACGCGGATCGCCAGCGTGTCTCCTCAGCACATAGGGCTGCGCGCGCCGGCCACGGCGCTGGCCGTGATCACGCCGATCGGGCTGGCCATCTTCATGGTGGCCGGGCCGCTTCAGCGGGGCTGGGCCAAGCGCGCCGGCACCCCGAAGTCGCTGCTCGGGCACACGGCGGCGGCGGCGGCGACGCCCGCTCCTGCCCCGAGGTCCCGTTCGGGGTCCGGCGGGTCCGGTCGGTCCGGGGGTTCCGATCCGCTCGCCGGCGCGTTCACGTCGAGTCTGGCCGGGACCGTGCAGGAGCAGGGAGCGCCGGGCGGCGCGATCGTCGATCTCGCCCTGACCGTCAACGGCAAGGTGCAAGGCCAGCTGCGGGTCAGGCTCGGCGGCGTGCCCGTCGGCGGTGGTGGCCTGTCGATGACCGGCAGCCAGGTCGACCTGGCCGTGGCCGGCCAGCCCTCGGTACTTCAGGGCCGCATCGCGTCGCTGCGGGGCGAGGCGTTCGACGCCCGGCTGACCGGCGACGCGGGCAAGACGATCGACATCCACGTCCAGCTGCAGATCGACACCAACGACAACAAGGTGACCGGGATGCTGTCCGGTTCACCCGGGCAAGCGTGAGCGCGTCAGACAGCGGCCACCAGGGGCTTCCGCGCCTGCTCGCCGGGCTCGAGCCCGGCGGCCCGATGACGCTCGATGCCCACACCCGGATCCACGGGCCGCTGCCCGACATCCCACCCCACCAGCTGATCGAGGAGGTCGAGCGCAGCGGCCTGCGCGGTCGCGGTGGCGCCGACTTCCCCACCGCGCGCAAGCTCCGGGCGGTGGCGGGCCGGCGGCGCGTCGGAGGAGTGATCGTCAACGGCTCGGAGACCGAGCCGGCCAGCGCGAAGGATCGACTCCTGCTCGCGCGGCTGCCCCATCTGGTCCTGGACGGCGCGGTGCTGGCGGCCGGGGCCGTGGGCGCCTCCGAGGTGATCGTCAAGGTCGGGGACCGCGCGGCCGAAATGCTCACCGCTTTGGAGGCTGCGGTATCCGTGCGCTCGGGCGATCCGGTACGGGTCTCGGTCGTGTGCGGACCGGAGGGGTACGTGACCGGGGAGGAGAGCGCGGTCGTGCACTACCTGAACTCTGAGGTCGCCAAGCCCACGTTCGTTCCGCCGAGGCCGTTCGAGCGCGGGTACCGCGGGCGCTCGACGCTGATCCAGAACCCCGAGACGCTGGCCCAGCTCGCGCTGGTCGCCCGCTTCGGCTCTCACTGGTACCGCGAGCTCGGCACCGTGGTCGACCCCGGTTCGGCGCTGGTCACGATCACCGGCGCGGTGCGTGCTCCCGGCGTGTACGAGCTGGCCTTCGGGACGCCGATGAGCGACCTCCTGGCCGCTGCGGGCGGCCCCTCGGAGCCGCTCCAGGCCCTGCTGGTCGGCGGATATTTCGGCACCTGGGTTGACGCCTCGGCCGCGGTCGGCCTGCGGCTCGCCCGTGAGGACCTGCGCTCGGTGGGCTGCTCGCTCGGCTCGGGCGTGCTGATCGCCTTGGGCGAGAGCGCGTGCGGCCTGCACGAGAGCGCGCGGGTGACCGCGTATCTGGCCCAGCAGTCGGCCGGCCAATGCGGGCCGTGCTTGTACGGCCTGCGGGCGATCGCGGACTCGGTCGGCGCGTTGGCCGCCGGCGTCGCGCACGATCGCGAACGCGACCGGGTGCTTCGCTGGTGTGAGGAGGTTCGGGGGCGCGGCGCGTGTCACCACCCCGACGGGGCGGTGCGCTTCGTCGAGAGCGCGCTGCGCGTGTTCGCGCCGGACCTCGAGTCGCACCGGCACGGGCGCTGTGCTGCTCGCCCGGTGGGACTGCCACTCGGCGGGTCCGCGGTGGCGCCGCCCGGGAGTCTCGTGAGCCGCGGGCCGATGAGGGCGAGCGCGGGCCGATGAGGGCGAGCGCGGGCCGATGAGAGCGAGCGCGGGCCCGTGAGAGCGACGCTGCGTGTCAATCCGATCGCCTGCGAGGCGCACGGGCTGTGCGTCGAACTCCTGCCCGAGCTGATCCGCCTCGACGACTGGGGTTACCCGATCCTCGACGAGTCCGAGGTGCCGCCGGACCTGCTCGGTCTGGCCCGGCGCGCCGTCGACGCCTGCCCGACGCTGGCGCTGCTGATCGACGAGGCGTGAGTCAGCGCTTCTCGGGCGGTGCGGGCTCGCGCGGGGGATCATCGCCACCGAGCTCGAGTTGCCACCAGCCGACATCGAGCCAGGCGCCGAACTTCCAGCCGATCTTGCGGTAGATGCCCACTGGCTGAAAGCCGAGCGCCTCGTGCAGGCCGACGCTCGCCGCGTTGGGCAGAGTGATGCCCGCGCAGGCGATGCGGAATCCCTGGCGGGTCAGGTACTGGAACAGAGCCTGGTACAGCGCCCGGCCCACTCCTCCGCCGTGGCGCGCCGGCGTGACGTAGACCGTGACGTCGGCCGCCCACCGGTAGGAGGCGCGTTCGCGGTGGCGCGTGGCGTACGCGTAGCCGATCAGCTCGTCTTCGTCGTGCGCCACCAGCCAGGGGTGCGTCTTCGTGACGTTGGCAATGCGGTCGGCCATCTCGGCCGCCGTGGGTGGCGCCTCCTCGAGCGAGATCACGGTGTCGGTGACGTACGGCGCGTAGATCGCCGTGCAGGCGGCGGCGTCACGCGTGCTGTCGGCCTCGCGGATGACCATGTGCCGGAATGTATCCGCCGCGTTCCGGCGCGGCTTCCGGCTGATCGTTCAGGCGGCTTGGCCGAGCGGGCCGGACTCGGTCTGGCGATCGCGCCGCGACCGCCGTAGCGGAAATGTAGTCTCGGAGGCCGATGGCGATTCTCGATCTCACCGATGAGCAGCGCGCCTTCGTCGAGGCGATCCGCGACTTCGCCCGGCGCGAGTGCGGCACGCGCGAGCAGCGCGACGCGCTGACCGACGGCGGCACGGAGCCGCACAACGCGGCGATCTACGCGCAGATCGCGGCGCTGGGTTGGCTGGGTGTCGCGATCCCGGAGGAGTACGGCGGATCGGGTGGCGGCGCGGTCGACCTGTGCCTGCTATGCGAGGAGTTCGCCCGCGGCCTGATCCCGATGGGCTTCTTCCCGGTGACGATGATGGCGGCGCGCCCGGTCGAGCTGTTCGGGTCTGAGGCGTTGAAGGAGGAGATACTCGGTGGGATCGTCGCCGGGCGAACGGGCGCGATCGCGATGTCCGAGCCCGAGGCCGGTTCGGACGTGGGAAATCTGTCCTGCCGGGCCGAGCGTTCTGACGGGGCGTTCGTGATCAATGGGCAGAAGACGTGGATCACCGGCGCGCACGTGGCCGAGCAGATCGTGGTGGTGACCCGGACGACGCGGGGCGAGGACAAGCACTTCGGCATGACGATGATTTCGGTGCCGCGCGGAGTCGAGGGTCTCGAGATCCGCGGGATCGGGACGATGGGCGGCCGCGAGGTCAACGACATGTACTTCACGGACTGCACGGTCGCGGCGGAGCGCGTCGTGGGTGAGGTGGATCAGGCGTGGATGCAGCTGATGGCGGGGCTGAACAACGAGCGGCTGATCATCGCGGCGCAGTCGCTGGGGATGGCCCAGCGAGCGTTCGACGACGTGCTCGCCTACGTCAAGGAGCGCCGACAATTCGGGCGGGCGATCGGCAGCTTCCAGACGATCAAGCACCGCCTGGCCGATCTGGCGACCGAGCTCGAAGCGACGCGCGACCTCGTCTACGCCGTCGCCTCGACCGTCGACGCCAGCCCCGGGAAGATGTTCCCGCGCGAGGCCTCGATGGCCAAGCTCAAGGCGACCGAGCTCGCCAAGCGCACCGCTCTCGAGGGGATGCAGATGATGGGTGGCTACGGCTACGCCACCGAGTACGACATGGAGCACCACGTCCGCGCCACCCTGGTGACCACCATCTACGGTGGCGCGTCCGAGATCCAGCGCGAGATCATCGCCCGCTCCCTCGGTTTGTAAAAACTCTGCTCAATTCCGGGAATTCCGGCTGGCGCTGCGCCATCTTGTGCGTGCCATGTCCCCCTCGCACGGGCATTTTCCGTCATTCCCGCTGCGCCTTCAGCCTGGTGTCGGATCCTGCACGTCAGAGAGGCGGAATCCGTCACGCGCCAGGGAGCGCGTCCGCAATGACGGAAATTGCACGCGGGGGAGGGGCTGATGGCGAATGGCCTCGAGGCGGATCGGCTGATCCGGGCCCTTGCCGAGCAGAACAACCGGGTCGTGAACCGCCGCGCGTTGGACGCCGCGGGGATAGGGACCAACGTGATCACGCATCGAGTCGTGAGCGGACTCCTGTACCGCCACCACCACGGCGTGTACCTGCTCGACCCGCCGGAGCGCGCGAGCCGCATCACGCTGATGACCGCCGCGGTGGAGGCGTGCGGCGAGACCGCGGTGCTGAGCCATCGATCGGCCGCGGAGCTGTGGGAGTTCCTGCCCGAGGAGGCGGGGTACATCGACGTGACCATCGTGGCGCACAACGCGGGTGACCGGCCTGGCATTCGCCGGCATCGCGTGCCTTCGCTGGACCCGCGGGACATCCGCCGGCGGCATGGAATCCGCGTCACCTCGCCGGCGCGGACGGTGGTGGACGGCGCCTCGTATCGCCGGGGTGAGGACCTCGAGGAGCTCGTCGGCGCCGCGATTGGCGGTAGGCGGACCCGCGCGCAGGAGATCGAGGCGGCGATCGAGCGCTGCCCGACGCGCCGGGGTGTCCGCCGGCTTCGCCCCCTCCTGCGCCAGCAGGGCGGGCCGCGCTGGACGCGTTCCTGGGCCGAGCGGCGGCTTCTGGCGCTCGTGCGCCAGGCCGGTCTTCCGGTGCCGGAGACGAACGTCATGCTGAACGGCTACCTGGTCGACGCCCTGTGGCGCGAGCAGAAGCTGGTCGTCGAGGTGGATGGCTACCCGTTCCATCGCGATCGCCCGGCGTTCGAGAACGATCGCGCCCGGGACGCGGCCCTCGTCGCGGCCGGCTACCGGGTGATCCGCTTCACAGCGGTTCAGCTGCGCGACCGGCCACTCCTCATCCTCACTCAGCTGGCGGCCGCGCTCGCGCTTGCGCTCGCCTCGGACACGAATGCGCGCACCAGCGCGGAAACCTCGCCCGTGCGGGTGATCGCGACCAGCTCCGACCGCGGCGCGCCGGCCACGGCGCGATAGGTCACGCCGTCGAGCCCCAGCCGCTGGACCGACTCCGGGACCAGCGACACGCCGGTGCCGGCGGCCACCAGGCCGATGATCGTGAGCATCTCGGGCGCGTACTGGATCACGCGCGGCGCGATACCCGCCCCGGCCAGCGCGTCGATCAGCAGATCGTGGAAGCCCGGCGCCTGGTCGCGGGGGAAAAGCACCAGCGGCTCGGCGGCGAGGCGACGGAGGGGCACACGGGTCAACCCCGCCAGCGGGTGCCCGGCCGGCAGCGCCGCCACCGTCCGCTCGCGCAGCACGGTCTGCACGCGCAGCCCGGCGTCATCCTCGATGGGCGGGCGCACCAACCCCACGTCGGCCAGGCCGGAGCGTACGGCGCGGAGCTGATCGACGGTGGCGCGCTCGTGCAACTCGAGCTCGATTGCGGGCCGAGAGCGCCGGAAACGCTCGACGGTCCCCGGGAGGATCGAGAACAGGGCCGAGCCGACGAAGTTGATCCGCAGCCGTCCGGTCTGCCCGGCGTCGATCCGCCGCGCGGTGGCGACGGCGCCCTCGAGCTCGCCCAGGAGCGCCCGCGCGTCGCGCAAGAACGCGTCACCGGCCGGCGTGAGCGCCACCCGCCGGCGCGTCCGCACGAGCAGGGCGAAGCCGAGCTCGTCCTCGAGCGCACGGATCTGCTGGCTCAAGGGCGGCTGGGAGATGTGCATGCGCTCGGCGGCGCGGCGGAAGTGCAGTTCCTCCGCGACGGCGACGAAGTAGCGCAGCTGACGAAGTTCCACGAAACTGATTCGATCTACGACTCAATCGAGCTTAAGAAGATATTGGACAGGATCACAGAAGCGGGCGTAGGTTTGCCCTCGTAGTGTCCTTCCTGCTCACCTGCCCGAACTGCGGGATACGCGAGGTGACCGACTTCGGCTATGGCGGTGAGATCTCGGCGCGTCCGACCTCGCGCCCGACTTTGAAGCAGCTCGGCGAGTACAACTACTTCCGCCGCAACGTAGCCGGGGTGCAGCGCGAGTGGTGGTTTCACCGCTCGGGGTGCCGCGCGTGGTTCATCGCCGAGCGCGACACGACCACGAACGAGGTGCTGCTGACCGAGTTGCCGGCGCCTGGAGACGGCGCCGCATGAGCCGCCTGCCCGAGCAGCCCGGCGAGCGGATCAACCGCCAGAGCGTCGTTCGCTTCACGTTCGACGGCAAGTCGGTCGAGGCCTACGAGGGCGACACGATCGGCTCGGCGCTATACGCTGCGGGCCGGCGCACGTTCTCGCGCAGCTTCAAGTACCACCGCCGTCGCGGGCTGTTCTGCTGCGCCGGTCAGTGCCCAAACTGCATCGTGGCCGTCGACGGCGCGCCCGGCGTGCGCTCGTGCGTCGAGCCCGTGCGCGAAGGCATGCGCGTGGAGCATCTCAACGCCAGTCCGGGGCTCGAGCTCGACGTGATGCGGGCCACCGACCTCGTCGGCAGCAAGTTCACCCCGCCGGGCTTCTACTACAAGACGTTCATCCGGCCGCGCCGGCTGTGGCCTCTGTACGAGAAGGTCCTCCGGCACGCCGCGGGCCTCGGCGTGCTCCGAAAGGAGCAGCCCGAGCGCGAGTGGCGAACCGAGTACCGGCGCCGGCACGCCGACGTACTGGTCGTCGGCGGCGGGATCGCGGGAGTGAACGCAGCTCGGGCGGCCGCCGCAGCGGGCGCCGATGTAGTGCTGGTCGACGAGGGCCCGATCGAGCCGCTCGACGGCGTCGAGACGCTGAGCCGGGCCACCGCGCTCGGCTATTTCGACGGCATGGTCCCCGTGTGGCAGGGGGACACGCTTCATCAGATCCGGGCGCGCTCCCACGTGTTCGCCACCGGCGCGATCGAGCAGCCGCTGGTGTTCGCCGGAAACGACCTGCCGGGGGTGATGCTCTCGGGAGGTGCGGTACGCCTGCTCGGGCTCTACGCGGTCAGCCCGGGCGCCCGCGCCGTGGTTGCGACGACCAATGATCGCGGCCTCGAGGCCGCGGCCAGGCTGCACGACGCCGGCGTCGGGATCAGCGCGGTCGCCGACCTGCGCGCGACCCCGAGCGCATCGACCGAGGCCCTCCAGGCGCGCGGCATCAGCGTGTTCCAGGGTTACACGATCGTCGAGGCCAAGGGCGCCAAGCAGGTCGAGAGCGCCGTGGTCGCGTCGCTGGAAGGGGGCGCCGAGCTGAGCTTCGAATGCGATCTCGTGCTCGTCTCGGGCGGCTTCGCGCCGGCGACCTCCCTGCTGCTGCAAGCCGGCGCGCGGACGCGCTACGACGCCGCGCGCGGATGCTTCGTCCTGGACGAGTTGCCGGCGGGCGTCACCGCCGTCGGCGACGTGGCGGGCGCGGAGGAGGCCGAAGCGGTCGCGGTCCCGCCTCCGGTGGCCGGCGCCGGCAAGGGTAAGTGCTTCGCCTGCCTGTGCGAGGACGTCACCGCCAAGGACATCAAGCTGAGCATCGACGAGGGCTACGACTCGATCGAGCTGTCCAAGCGTTACACGACCGTGACCATGGGCCCCTGCCAGGGCCGCATGTGCCAGCTCGCGTCAATCCGCGTGATGGCGCAGGAGACCGGCCAGAGTCTGCAGACCGTCGGAACCACGACCGCTCGGCCTCCGTACGTTTCGGTTCCCATGGGCGTGCTGGCCGGCAGGCCGTTCCAGCCCGCCAAGCGCTCCGCGATCCACGGCCGCCACCGCGAGTTGAACGCCAACGTCAAGTGGGCGGGCGACTGGCGCCGGCCCTACGACTACGGCGATCCGCAACAAGAGGCGCTCGCCGTCCACCAGAAAGCCGGCCTGATCGACGTCTCGACGCTGGGCAAGCTGCTCGTGCGCGGCCCGGACGCAGGCGCGTTCCTCGACCGCCTCTACCCGAATCGCTTCAGCGACCTGGGGCCGGGCCGGGTCCGCTACGGGGTGATCAGCTCCGACGCCGGGCGGATCGTCGACGACGGCACGATCTGCCGGATCGATGAGGACACCTACTACGTCACGACGACCTCGAGCGGCGCGGGCGCGGTCGAGGAGTGGTTCTCGTGGTGGCTGGCCGACTGGAGGATGAACGTCCGGCTCACCGACATGACCCAGGGCCTCGCCGCGGTCAACCTCGCGGGTCCGAAGGCACGTGAGATCCTCACCGACCTCACCGACCTCGACTGCTCCCCCGAGGCCTTCAAGTACCTGGACGCCAAGCACGCCGATGTGGCCGGCGTGCCGTGCCTGATCCTCCGGATCGGCTTTGTCGGCGAGGTCGGCTACGAGATCCACTTCGCCGCCGCCCACGGCGAGCACGTGTGGGACGCGCTGATCGACGCCGGCCGGAGCCGCGGCATCAAACCCTTCGGCCTCGAGCCCCAGCGGATCCTGCGCCTGCAGAAGATGCACATCCTGGTAGGCCAGGACACCGACTCGGAGTCGACGCCCTTCGCCGCGGCGATGCCGTGGATCGTAAAGCTCGACAAGGAGCAGGACTTCATCGGCAAATGGGCCCTCGAGCACTATGCCCAGGAGGAGCCCGCCACCCGCCTGGTCGGCTTCACGCTGGGCAACGGGCACGTGCCGACCGAGGGCGCGGTGATCGTCGACACCGTCGGCGCCCCGGCCGGACAGGTCACCAGCGCGCGCTTCTCGCCGGTGCTGGATCGCGTGATCGGGATGGCCTGGGTGCCGAGCGCTCTGGCCCGCGACGGTGCGCGGGTCACGATCTCCGACGAGGGGCGGACGTTCTCCGCGCACATCCAGACCCGGCCGTTCTACGACCCCGATGGCGAGGTGCTGCGGTCGTGAGCCTCGCGTTTCTGAGCCCGGCGGCCGCGAGTGGAGCGATCGCTCGCAGCCCGATGGAGCGGATGGCCGCGGCGGCCGGCGCCGAGTTCGAGGTCCGTGATGGGTGGAACGTTCCAGTCAGATACGGGGGAGAGCTGGGACCGGCGACGCGGGGATCGGATCCGGGGCTCGTAGCGTGGGCCGACGTCTCACACCTGCCCAAGTGGGACGTTCGCGGCGGCGGCGAGCTCGGCACCGCGCGGCGCGAGGGCGAGGCGTGGTGGTGCGGGCTGACCCCGGAGCGGACCCTGGTTATCGGCGGCGCCGCCCCGGAGGGTGCGCTCGACGTCACCTCCAACTACGCCGCGCTGACCATCCTGGGTCCGCAGGCCCGGGAGACCATCGCACGCTTCTGCGCGCTGGACCTCCGTGCGGACGAGGCGCCGCCGCACAGCTTCCGGCCGGGCTCGATCGCCCGCCAGCCCGGCATGATCCTGGTCGAGGCGGCGGACCGCTTCCTGCTTCTGTTCGGCTGGGCGGTCGGCGAGTACATGTGGACCGTCGTGGAGGACGCCGCGCGGTCGCTCGGTGGCGCTCCGGTGGGAGTGGACGCGCTCCGCGGGGCGGTGGCGCATGCTTGAGATCTTTCGCCCGGGCCGGATGTGGCGCCGCCAGGGCGAGCTGAAGTCCGCCTACGACGTGGTCATCGTGGGGGGTGGCTCCCACGGCCTGGCCGCCGCCTACTACCTGCAGAAGGACCACGGCATCCGCAGCGTCGCGGTGCTCGAGAAGCGCTATATCGGCTCGGGCGCCGCGGGGCGCAACACGACGATCCTGCGCTCGAACTACAAGACCCCGGAAGGGGCCAAGTTCTACGACGCGAGCGTGAAGCTGTACGAAAACCTAGGTCAGGAGCTCAACTTCAACCTGCTGTTCTCGCAGTGCGGCCACCTGACCCTGGCGCACTCCGACCGGGCGATGTTCGTGATGGCCAACCGGGCCGAGGTCAACCGCCTGAACGGGATCGACTCGCGCGTGATCTCCCCGGCGGAGATCAAGCGCCTGGCGCCGGCCATGCAGGTCGAGAACCCGCACGCGACGTATCCGATCGTGGGCGCGCTCTATCACCCGCCGGGCGGGATCATCCGCCACGACGCCGTGGTCTGGGGGCTCGCGCGCGGGGCGGACAGAGGCGGGGTCGAGATCCACCAGGACACCGAAGTGTTGGGAATGGAACGTTCCAACGGGAGGGTGACCGGGGTGAAGACGTCGCGAGGGACGATCAGCGCCGGCCACGTCCTCAACTGCACCGCAGGCTGGAGCACGCTGATCTGCGACATGGTCGGGGTGCCGCTTCCGATCACCACCCACATCCTCCAGGCCTGCGTCACCGAGCCCGTCAAACCGCTGCTCGACGTGGTGATCGTCTCCTCGCAGATGCACGTCTACATCAGCCAGACCGACCGGGGCGAGTTCCTGATGGGCGCCGAGATCGAGCCATGGACCACCTACCGGATGCAGGGCACGCTGAACTTCCTCCAGGAGGTCACGAGGCACACGATCGAGCTGTTTCCCCAACTCGAGCGGGCGCGCCTGCTGCGCAGCTGGGCGGGCTTGTGCGACCTCAGCCCCGACTACAGCCCGATCCTCGGCCAGACCGAGGTCGAGAACTTCCATGTCAGCGCGGGATGGGGCACGTACGGGTTCAAGGCGGCGCCGATCGTCGGCAAGACGCTGGCCGAACTGGTGGCCACCGGCCGCACGCCGAACCTGATCGCCCCATTCGCGCTCGAGCGCTTCTACGAAGACAAGCTGGTCTCCGAACTTGCGGCGGCGGCCGTTAGCCACTAGAAGGAGGGGAGCAGGATGGCATCGAGCATTGGAGAGGACGTACCTATGAAGACCAGCCTCGAGATCGCCCAGGAAGCAGTTCTCCAGCCGATCGAGCAAATCGCGGACCGAGCCGGGCTCGAGCCCGACGAGATCGAGCCCTACGGGCGCTACAAGGCGAAGGTTGCACTGTCGGTGCTCGAACGGTTGAAGGGCGTCAAGGACGCCAAGGTCGTGTGCGTCACCGGCATGACTCCCACCCGCGCGGGCGAGGGCAAGACCACGACGCTGGTCGGTCTGACCCAAGGCCTCGGGGTGATCGGCAAGAACCCCGTGGCCTGCCTGCGCGAAGCGTCGGTCGGGCCGGTGTTCGGGATCAAGGGTGGCGCGGCCGGCGGCGGACTCACCCAGGTCGTTCCGATGGAGGACCTGAACCTGCACTTCACCGGCGACATCCACGCCATCGGTGCCGCCAACAACCTGCTGGCGGCGATGATCGACGCCTCGATCCTGCACGGCAACGAGCACCGCATCGACGCGCTACGCATTCCCTGGCGCCGCGCTGTCGACATGAACGACCGCGCGCTGCGGCAGATCGCGATCGGCCTGGGCGGACGCGCAAACGGCTACCCCCGCGAGAGCGGCTTCGACATCACCGCGGCCTCGGAGATCATGGCGATCATGGCGGTGTCGCGGGACCTGCAGGACCTGCGTCGCCGCCTGGGAAAGATCACCGCCGCGTACTCGTTCGGGGAAGGCAAGGCGATCACCGCCGAGGACCTGCGGGCCGCGGGCGCGATGGCCGTGCTCCTCAAGGACGCGCTCAAACCGAACCTGGTCCAGACGCTCGAGGGCCAGCCAGTGATGATGCACTGCGGGCCGTTCGCCAACATCGCCCACGGCAACAACTCGCTGGTCGCGGACCTCATCGGGATGAAGCTCGGCGACTACGTGGTGACCGAGTCGGGCTTCGGCTCGGACATGGGGATGGAGAAGTTCTTCGACATCGTCTGCCGCTTCGGAAAGCTCACGCCCTCCGCCGCCGTCCTCGTGACCACGGTACGTGCGATCAAGCACCACGGCGGCGTCGCCGACGATCCGCGGGTCGAACGGGCGGCGAGCCTGCACGCGGTTGAGATCGGAATGGCCAACGTGCGCCGCCACTTGAAGATCATCGAGACGTACGGCGTGCCCGCCGTCGTCGCGGTCAACCGTCGGCCCGGTGACACCAACGAGGAGATCGATCTGGTCAAGCGCCTGGCGCTCGAGGCCGGCGCGTTCGCGGCGGAGGCGAACGAGGGGTTCAGCAAGGGCGGCGCTGGAGCGGCCGACCTGGCCGAGGCCGTCGTCTCCGCCTGCGAGCAGCCGAACACCTTCCATTACCTCTACGAGGACGACGCCACGATCCAGGACAAGATCGAGGCGGTTGCCACCCGGGTGTACGGCGCGAAGGACGTCTACTACTACCCCGAGGCCGAGACCAAGCTCAGCCAGTTCACGCGCGAGGGCCTCGGCCACTTCCCGGTGTGCATGGCCAAGACCCACCTGTCGCTCTCGGCCGACGCGACCTTGCTGAACGCACCGGAGAACTTCACCCTGCCGGTCCGGGACATCCGCGCCTACACCGGGGCCGGCTGGCTCGTGCCGCTGTGCGGGGACATCGTGCAGATGCCCGGACTCGGCAAGGAGCCCGCCGCGGTCAACATCGACATCGACGCCGAGGGCCGGACTGTCGGCCTTTTCTGATCACACGCTCCGCAAGCTGCTCGACGCCATCGCCGCGCGGACGCCGGCGCCGGGCGGCGGGTCGGGTGCGGCCTGCGCGGCCGCGCTCGCGGCGTCGCTCGTCGAGATGGCGACGAGCTTCACGGAAGACCTGAACCCGGAGTTCCAGCGCGCGGGCGAACTGCGAACGCGAGCCCTCGAGTTGGCCGAGGTCGAGCTGCACGCGTACGAACCGGTGCTCGAGGCGCTCAGGCTGCCGCGCGAGGATCCCGAGCGAGCCGAGCGGGTCAGCGCCGCGCAGACCGCGGCCTCGAAATCTCCGTTGGAGATCGCCCGGATCGCCGCCGACCTCTCCGAGCTGGCCGCCGAGCTCGCCACCCACGGGAACCCGAACCTGGCCGGGGACGCGATCGCCGGTGCGCTGCTGGCCGAGGCGGCCGCGCAGGCGTCCGCGCGGCTGGTGGCGATCAACCTCACCGAAGGTCCCGTGGTCGAGGAAGCCGCCGGGCATGCCGCGCGGGCGCACGCCGCGCGCGAGCGGGCCCTTCGGTCTAGCCGGTAACGCGCGGAGGACCGCTCGGGAGGACGAGCACGATCGCGCGGGTTGCGGGTGACGCCTGGGCGGTCGCGACCGGCAGCACGACCGCCGGCGTTTGCACCACTTGGCACAATATGTTCAAACTGCGTGGGGAGGAGGGCAACAGGTGGCGCACGAACAGCTGGCCCCCCGATGGCGACGGGCAGTACCGACGGCCGACGGGCGCATCCCGGACCAGCGCGGTCCTTCGCTCGTCGACAGCGCCGAGGAGGCGCTGCACATCTGGCTGGCCGGCGGGCGCTACCGCCAGGGCGACCGCCTGCCGCCCGAGCACGAGGTCGCGACGATGCTTGGCATCTCCCGCGGCACGCTGCGCAGCGCGCTGCGCCGGCTGGAGGAGCGCGGGGAGATCGTGCGCCGCCAGGGCAGCGGTACGTTCGTCGGGCGGACCGCCGTGCCGGCCGCTCTGGGCGAGCGGCTCGAGCGCCTGGAGCCGTACTCGTCGCTGGCCAAGCGCCGCGGGCTGACCCTGTCGAGCGTCGATCTGCACATCGAGCGGCGTGCGGTCGGCGTCGAGGTGGGAGAGGCGCTCGGCTTGGCCCCGATCGCCCAGGTGCTCTCGGTCGCACGGACGCTGGTGGCCGATGGGGCGCCGGTGGCGGTGATGTTCGACGTCGTGCACCCCAAGGTGTCGCTGCCCGAGCTCGATGAGCTGCGGGGCACGCTCGAGGACGGTCGGATGGTGCTCGACGTGCTGATCGACGTGGGAGTGCCGGTGACCTACGCGCGCACGCGGGTGATCCCATCGCTGCTCAGCCCGCGCGACCGCGCCGGCAAGCTGCTCGGGGTCAAGCGCACCACCTCGGTGCTCGAGCTCGAGGAGCTGATCTACGCAGGGCGCGAGGAGCGGGTGGCCTACTCGCGCGACCTGTTCGCTCCCGGCGGCCTCGACGTGACCGTGATGCGCTCGCTGGAGTCGACCCGCCCCGCGCCGATCGCGAACCTCCGTGGGTCGCGTGCCCAGGGCGGCCGGACCCGTCGCGCTCGCGACAACGGCGCGTGAGCTCAGGGCCGGTCGGCTCGGTCGCGCGGGCGATCGCGCTGCTCGACGCGGTAGCAGAGGCGGACGGCGGGGCGCGCGTGGGCGAGCTCGCTCGGCGCATCGGGGTCAACCCGAGCACGGCCTCGCGTCTGCTCGGCACGCTCGAAGCCGGAGGCCTGGTGGAGCGTTCGCCCCAGGGTCCCTACCGGCTGGGGCTGAAGCTGGTCGCCCTGTCGGACCGCGTGCTCGGGCAGCTCGACGTACGCGACCGGGCGCGTCCCTGGCTCACCTGGCTCGTCCAGGAGACCGGCGAGACCGCCACGCTGTCGGTCCCGGGCGGTGGCCAGGCGATCACCGTCGACTTCGTGCCCTCGCCCTCGAGCGTGGTCAGCCTGGCACGCCTGGGACGCCCGAGCGTCGCCCACGCCACCGCCGCGGGCAAGGTCATGCTGGCGTTCTGGTTCGACCAGCTCGCGGTCGACTTCGAGAGCGAGCTGCCCGCTTACACCGAGCGAACGATCACCGACCCGCGCGTTCTGGCCGAGGAGCTCGAGCGCGTGCGCAGCGCCGGCGTGGCCGAGGCGGTCGGCGAGCGCGAGCCGGACCTCAACGCGCTGGCCGCGCCGGTGTTCGGGCGCGGCCGCGAGCTGGTGGCCATCCTCGGGCTCCAAGGGCCGGCCGCCCGGCTGCCCGCCTCGTCGCGGCGAGCGCTGCGCGATCCGCTGCTGCGTGCGGCCAGCGAACTCGGCCAGTCGCTGGGCGGGCCTGGATAGGATGCGGCATGGCCTTCCGCCTCCGCGCACCGAACCTGCGCAGCCTGGCCGACGAAGAGCTGATGGAGCTCGTCGATGCCGGCGAGACGCGAGCCTTCGAGGTGATCTTCGACCGGCACGCCGGGGCGGCGTACTCGCTCGCGCTGCGGATGTGCGGCCGGCGCGCATTGGCTGAGGACATCGTCCAGGAGGCGTTCCTGTCGCTGTGGCGCAGCGGCTCCGGTTACGACCGGGCTCGGGGCAGCGTGCGCTCGTGGGTGCTGAGCGCGGTTCACAATCGGGCGGTCGACGCGCTGCGCCGGGCGGGGGCGAAGACCGGACGCGACGTGTCCGACAATGGGGTTGCCGAGCGGATCCCGGCCCGCGAGACCACCGACGCCGAGGTGGAGCGGCGCGAGGAGACCCGGAGCGTGCGCCGGGCTCTGGACGAGCTTCCCTCCGATCAACGTCAGGTCATCGAGCTGGCCTACTTCGGCGGTCTCAGCCACAGCCAGATCGCCGAGATGCTCGACCTGCCGCCCGGTACCGTGAAGGGGCGGATGAGACTCGGTCTGAGCAAGATGCGCTTCGTCCTCGGCGAGGCAGAGGGGGTCACGCTATGAGCGTCGAGAACGGCCACGAGTGCGGCGAGAACGCGGCGGCGTACGTGCTCGGGGCGCTCACGCCAACCGAGACCGAGGCGTTTCGCCGCCACGTCGCCGAGTGCGCCGCCTGTCGCGAGGAGGTGGCGGCGTTCGAGCAGATCACTTCCGCCCTTCCGGATGCCGGCGCCCATCAAGAGGTGCCGCGGGACCTCCGCCGGCGGGTCATGCGCGAGGTCCGCGCGACGCCGAGGGCCGCGACGGTTGCGCCTCCCCGGATCCGGGCGACGCGCTCGTGGCGTCCGCTCATGGCGTGGGGTGGGGCGCTCGCGGTTGTGCTCGTCGCGGTGATCGTCGCGGTGGCGCTCAACTCCGGTGGATCGAGCGGGACGCGCGTCATCCGGGCCAGTGTCGGCAGCGCCGAGCTTCGCGTCGCCGGCGGCCACGCCGACCTGATCGTCCACCGCCTACCCGCGCCCGCCGTGGGACGCATCTACGAGATGTGGGTGCAGCGCGGGAGTGCTCAGCCGGTGCCGACCGGCACGCTGTTCAGCACCACGACGAGAGGTTCAGCCTCGGTCGGCGTTCCGGGCGGCGTGCATGGGGTCAGCGCGGTGCTGGTCACCCAGGAGCCCGCCGGGGGGACGCCCGCGCCCACGACCGCCCCGGTGATCGTGGCGCGCGTGAGCTGATACGGACCGTCCCCGGGCGTGAGGGCCCAGTTGATGGGCCCCGGGTTGGGTGGACCCCGTTTAAGCTGCGAGCGGCTTCACCTCGTAGCCGCTCTTGGGCGTCCCGAGATAGGGAAAGTGCGGCAGGTACCTCGTGGCGCCCGGCCCCAGCCCATCTGTGACGAGCGCGGCGGCTGCGTCCGGCGTGTAGCTCTTGGTGACGAGCGGATACGTCGCGCCGGTGATCGCCCGCAGCTCCACCGTGAGCACGTCGTCGAGCACGCGGCGTCCGTTCGGGAAGCCGGCCGGATCACCGCCGACCAGCCGAGCGGCTTGGGGTTCTTGCGCGTCGGTGGGATGCGCCATGTTCAGCCGCAGCATGATCGGCCGGAGTTTGCTTCCGGTGAAGTTCTGGAAGCCTGGCACGATCGCCGTTGGGGATGCCGGTCATCAGGATCGCGGCGAGATCCGCCCGTGGCGCGGTTAGGCTTGGCCAGATTCGGGAACACGCCCGGATAGAGCACCGGCAGCAGGGCGGCCAGCTCCGGGTGCTGCACATAGTGCAGGAACTGAGCGTCGCCTGCGGCGTGGAGCGCGTTCCAGCGGTCCTTGTCGCCCAGCGGGATGATCACTTCGTTGAACAGCGGGTTGACCGAGGCGTGAGACCTGCACCCACGGCCGAGTCTCGTGCACGGCGCCGCTGCCGCGCGTTGCGGATCACCGCACCTGCTGACGGCTGGCCGCTGCTCCACACGCCGATCGTAGCCGACGTGCGACATCGGAGTCGGTCGGCTTGGAGCCGTCCCTGGTCAACGCTCGTGCTTGGGGATCTGAATGCGCGATCGTGTGCACGCTGAAGTCGTGGGTGGCGTATCGACCGCCGTGACGCCGCGGCGCATTGGCACCGAGGTGGAGGTTCTGGAACGGCCGCAGGTCGCCGAGGTCGAAGATGGCGCCGAGGTCGACATAGAAGCGCCTCGAGCCGCTGGCCGGCGAAGACCGTGTGGCCGTCGGGCGAGCGTGTGGACGCCGTGTGCGGCCAGCTTGGCGTAGTTCGGGGTGGAGCGCGGGACCGATATTGCACGGCGGGACACGCCAGCCCGCTCGCCAGCACCGTTGCGACTGGCCGTGCTTGACGCGCGTGACCGTGTAGATCTGGCGCCGGTTCCAGCTTGGGGCTGTCGAGCGACGTTGATCGGGCCGGTGTTGTAGAGGAACGTGTCGGGGTTGCGGACCTTGGTCTTGAACTGGAACTGATAGGTGATCTCCGGCGCACCGTCGGCGTCGTTGTCGATGTGAATCTCGTAACGGACGTCGTCGCCGAACTCGAAGAAGTTCGGCCCGCCGAACGGCGCCTCGAGCGGGAGGTAGTTGGAGATGATCGTGACCGTGGCGGGGTCGTCGGGTGAGACGAAGGCGTACGTGTCGGTGTTGTCGGCGACCGGGTCCTTGCTGATCGCCGGTGCCTCGCGGTGGGATGACATCAGTTGCCTCCCGCGCGAACGATCTGCGCGGCCAGCTTGCGGTCACGCACGGTGACCTCGCGCTCGCCGGTCATGATCGAGATGTGCCCGTCGTGCACGTAGGCCACGACGGGTTCGGATGTGTGGGCGTCGGCCTCGCTGGCCATCAGTGCGCCGATGACGGTTGCGCTAACCGCAGCGCCGGCTGAGCGTTTCACGAACGCGCGCCTGGTTTGATCGCTCACTTCACTCCTCCTGTGAGGGTGTCGCTTTGGTCGGGCAATACGCGCGACCGCGCGAAACGGATCACTGGGCCGCCTGCGGTGGCATGTGGCGCCATCCGCCGGTCATGCCCGCTGGGCGTCGCGCGCTCGGCAGACGGGTCCGACCCGGCCAACCCGGATAACTCGTCACGCGGGCTGAGTTGCCGGCGGCGTGACGGGTTAGGCGCGCCCCAGGCGGATTACTCGTCACGCCCGGCGGGATCCCGCTGGCGTGACGACTTATGCGTCACCGGGCAATCCGGCTTGAGAGGCTGGGCAATCCGGCTCCGACCGCGGCGAGGCCCGTCACGACCAGGGGTACGGGCTGTGCGAGACGGGGTGCAGGTCCCCGGTGGCGAAGCGTTCGAAGCGGAACGGGTGCAGCAGCGCCGAGTGCTCGCCTGAGAGCACGCGGGCGATCTCGCGCCCGACCGCGATCATCTTGTAGCCGTGATTGGAGTCGGCGGCCACGAACACGTTGGGCCGCATGTAGTCGAACACCGGGAAGTTGTCGACGGTGAACGCGCCGGCACCGCCGGAGCGGACCTGGCGATAGGACGGACGCATGCCCTCGAAGCGCCCCAGGCAATGCGACAGGGCGGCGCACCACATGTCCGGGAAGCCGGGCTCGACGGTTCCGGTCGGGTAGGGGTCGAGCTCGACCTCGTGCCCGAGCCGGATCGGCTGCGCGCCGCCCTGGACGCTGTGGCGGTCGGGTTTGAAGTACACGCCCCACGGCTCGGTGGTGATCAGCCGCGCCTCGTCGTCACGGAGCGTCTGGTCGGAGTCGACGTGGAGAACGGGCGAGGCGTTTCCGTCGTCGGTGATGAACTGGGCCGGGTCGAACTCGATCTCGCCCTCCTGGAGATACCAGTACGTCCACATCGGCAGGTCGGTCTCGACCGAGCCGTCGGGTTGGCGCACGTCGATCCGGGCGGGCAGGTCGAGCATCGCCCACAGGCTCGGGACCCACGGTCCCACCGCGACGACGACGCGCTCGGGGGTGATGTCCCCGGTGCTCGTGTGCACGGTCGTGACCGCGCCGGCGTTGTCGAGGTCGAAGCCCGTGACGGTGATGCCCGTCTCGATCCGGGCACCGGCTTGACGGGCCTTGTCCGCCAGGCCGAGCATCGATTCCTTATTGAAGGCGTAGCCGCCGGCCCGCTCGTGCAGGCACACGGTCAGGCCGGGGGCGCGCCAGTCGCCGTACAGGGAGCGCATGTGGCGCGCGACCTCTTCCTCGCCGACATGGAGCTCGGACGGGTAGCCGATTCGCTGCTGGCGCTCGTACACCGCGACGAGGTCGCTCTCCTGCGCCGGCGGCCCCAGCGCGATGTAGCCGCTGCCGTGGTAGTGGAGCCGCTCGGGATCGGACTCCCACACCTCGACGCAGGCGGCCATCAACTCGGACATCGCGGGCTGGAAGTAGTTGTTGCGGATCACGCCGCAGGCGATCCCCGAGGCGCCGGCCGCCACGTCGGTCTTGTCGATGACCAGCACGTCCTCGCCGGCGCTCGCCAGGTGCCAGGCGGTCGACAGGCCATGGACGCCCGCGCCAATGACGAGTGTGGAGGGGGGAAGACCGGCGGACATTTCGCGACTTCTCGGTGATGTTGCGCATGACGCAACAGCCTTGCGGAATATGCATGCGACGATAGAGCCCTCGCCGGCGCCGGGTCAAGGCGGCCCGATCGGCCCCCGAAATTGCCGCTATTAGCCGCGGTCGCGCGCGCTCGTGCTCACTGGTCCGCCTGTCACCGAGTTATCCGAGGCTGGCGATGTGTGGGCTCCGAATGGCGGAATTCTCTCGGCCGGGGTCGGGGAGGGCGCGGGGGCTGGCGGCAGGGGCGAGGGATCGCGGCAGACGGGGTTGGAATGGGTGCGGCGACATCCGGGCCGGAGGCGCCGGCGAGCGGCGCGGCAGCGGCTCTTGCCACCACCTTCGGCAACTGGTATAACCGCGCTGTACGAATTTGTACAACGGCCGTTGGCATGCCGGCGGCTGCGTGGGAGCGTAGACGTCGTATCGCAGGTGGGCGGCCGACGAAAGGAGAGGACATGGCGGTAGCAGTCGACGGCGGTGACCCGAGTGCGACGAAGGTGCCGCTGGGCGGAACCGTCGAGACGGTGCTCGCCAGCCCGCGGATCGCGCCGGCGCCGGCGACGCTCGAGGAGGCGCGCCACGCGCCCGGCCGGCGGGAGAAGATCGAGGAGATCACGCGCCGGATCGAGTCCCAGGGCATCAAGTACGTGTTCTTCCAGCAGGTCTCGGTGACCGGCCGGGTGATGGGCAAGGGCGTGGTCTCGACGTTCTTCTCCCAGGTGGCCGAGAAGGGCTACCAGCTCGTCTACGGCGCCACCGCCAACCTGTTCACCGACCGTGCCGGCAACTACATCGGGTTCGGCCCCGAGGAGTCCGAGCTGGCCGCGGTGGCCGACCTCGACACGTTCGCGCAGCTTCCGTGGGACCCGCGGGTGGCGCGTGTGTACTGCGACTGCTACGACACCGAGACCGGCGACCTGCTCGACGCGGACTGCCGCCAGAACCTCAAGCGCGTCGCGCACGAGTTCGAGCAGGAGCTCGGCTATCAGTTCCTGATCGGGATCGAGCCCGAGACGATGTGGCTCAAGAAGCCCGTGGACGGCGAGCTGCCCGAGGGCCTGACCAAGCCCTACTGCTACCACATCCACCAGTTCGAGGAGCTCCGTCCGGTGCTGCTCGACGTCGTCGACTGGGGCCAGCAGCTCGGTCTCGACATGAGCTACGGCGACCACGAGGACGCGCCGGGCCAGCTCGAGCTGAACTTCCGCTTCGACCGCCCGGCGCGGACGGCCGACAACCTCACGACCTACCGCCAGGTGTGCGCCGCTGTGGGACGCAAGCACGGGGTGCTCCCGAGCTGGATGCCCAAGCCGTTCACCGGCGTATCGGCCAACGGCCACCACCACCACTTCACGCTGGTCGACGAGGACGGCGTGAACGTGTTCCACGATCCGGACGGGCCGGCGCAGCTGAGCGAGATCGCGCGCCACTTCCTGGGCGGGATGCTCGAGCACTTCGGCGCGCTGATGTGCATCGGCAACCCGACGGTCAACTCCTACTGCCGGATGTGGGACACAGGCTTCTGGGCCCCGATCTACAAGAACTGGGGCTGGCAGAACCGGACCACGACGGTGCGCGTGGCCACCGGCGGGCGCTTCGAGTACCGGGGTGTTGATTCGAGCTGCAACCCGTACCTGACCACCGCGGCCCTGCTCCAGGCCGGCCTCGACGGCGTGCGCCGCAAGCTCGACCCGGGACCGCCCCAGCAGGGCAACACCTATGAGCTGCTCCAGCAGGGCGTCGAGATCGAGCGCGTCCCGGAAAGCCTCGGCGAGGCGCTCAAGGCGCTCAAGGCGGACGAGACGATCCAGGCGGCGATCCCCGGTCGCCTGTACAAGGTGTTCGACTGGTACAAGCGCGACGAGTGGGAGCGCTACCTGGCCGCGGTCACCGACTGGGAGCGCGACGAGTACCTCGAGGTGCTCTAACCCGGGGGCGACGCGCCATGTGCGGGATCGCCGGCATCATCTATCGCAACGGCAACGGCGCCCATCGCCTGGGCGCCGACATGACGCGAATGCTCCAGTCGATGAAGCACCGCGGACCGGACTCGACCGGCTACGCGCTCTACCACCGGCCGAGCAGCGATCTGGTCCTGCGGATCAAGCTGGGCGACGGCGGCAACGGCGATATCGAGTACCTCGACCGGCTGCGCCGTCGCCACCGCGATGTGGTGTCGCGGATAAACGCCGCCCGCGCCGAGATCAAGTCGATCGACGAGATAAACGAGTACACGATCGCGGTCGGACTGGCCTACGACGGCGACCTCAAGCACCTCGCCGACTACGTCGAGTCAGTGCCCGGCGCCGAGGTGCTGAGCGCCGGCTCCGCGCTCGAGATCGTCAAGGACCTGGGCGACGCCCAGACCGTGGGCGGCCAGTACAAGCTCGACAGCTACACGGGCACGCACGGGATCGGGCACGTGCGGATGGCCACCGAGTCCGACGTCGACATCTCCAACGCGCACCCGTACTGGGCCTATCCGTTCTCCGACGTGGCCGTGGTCCACAACGGGCAGCTGACCAACTACCACCAGTGGCGCCGGCGGCTGGAGCGCATGGGTCACCGGTTCGCGTCCGACTGCGACTCGGAGATCATCGCGGTGTACATCGCGCAGAAGATGGCCGAGGGTGCGTCGCTCGAGGACTCGATGCGCATGAGCCTCGAGGACCTCGACGGCGTGTTCACCTACATCTGCGTGTCCGAGGACGCGCTCGGGATGGCCAAGGACGAGCTGGCGGCCAAGCCGCTCGTGCTCTACGAGGGCGACGACATGGTCGTGCTCGCCTCGGAGGAGATCGCCATCCGCGCGGTGATCGACCGCGAGATCGAGACCTACGACCCGTACGAGAGCGAGGTGATGGTGTGGACACGGTAGCCCCGCCCGCGCGCTTCGATCCGCGCGGCCTGGTCGAGCTGGACGAGCGCGTTCCCGGAACGGCCCAGATCGAGGGCGACACCGCCACCTTCGACGCCCGCAATCTCACGACGCGCCAGATCAACCTCGAGCTGCGCCGTCTGATCTATGAGCTCGGCATTCGCGACGTGACGGTCAAGAACCCCGGGGCCAAGCACTCGCTCGGCGTCGGCATCCTCGCGCGCTGCCGAATCACCTTCGAGGGCAGCCTCGGCTACTTCGGGTGCGGGCTGATCGACGGCCCCGAGGTCCTCATCACCGGCCGCGTCGGCTGGTCGGCCTGCGAGAACATGATGTCCGGGGTGTGCGTGATCGACGGCAACGCCGGCTCGCTCACCGCCGCCGCGCTCCGTGGCGGCGACGTGATCGTCAAGGGCCGGGTCGGGGCGCGGACCGGGATCGACCAGAAGGGCGGGACGACGATCATCCTCGGCGACGCCGGGTCGATGACTGGCTTCATGATGCAGCGCGGCCGCCAGATCATCTGCGGCAACGCCGGCCACGGCCTCGGCGACTCGATGTACGACGGCACGCTCTACGTCGGCGGCAAGGTTGCATCGCTCGGGATCGACTGCGTGCCGGGCGAGTGGACCGAGGCCGACACCGAGTTCGTCACGCGGAAGTTCTCGATCTACGGTCTCGGCGACCCGCCCGAGCTCCAGAAGTTCGTGTGCGGCAAGAAGCTCTACAACTACGACTCGCTCGAGCCGTCCGAGAGAAAGCTGGTGCTGTGATGGCCCGCGCCGACGAGAACGCACCGACGCGCCGCAACCGGCTGGGCCAGAGCCGGATCTTCACCCCCGAGGTCATCGACGACATCCACGTCAAGTCCGAGCTCGGGCGCTACCGCATGCGCGGCTTCTCGATGTTCAAGCCGATCCCCCACTGGGACGAGCTGATGTTCCTCCCGGGCACCCTGACCCGGTTCGTGATCGAGGGCTACCGCGAGAAGTGCGTGACCAAGACCGTGCTCGGCGCGCGCTTTGCCAAGAAGCCGATCGAGCTCGACATCCCGATCTACATCACCGGGATGAGCTTCGGCGCGCTGTCGCTCGAGGCCAAGATGGCGCTGGCCAAGGGCGCCTCGATGGCGGGCACCGCGACCTGCTCCGGCGAGGGCGGCATGATCCCGCCCGAGCGCGATCTCTCGACCAAGTGGTACTACCAGGTCATCCAGAGCCGCTACGGCTTCAATCCGCATCACCTGATGCTGGCCGACGCGGTCGAGTTCTTCATCGGACAGGGCTGCAAGGTCGGGCTGGGCGGCCACCTGATGGGCCAGAAGGTCACCGAGCAGGTGGCCGAGATGCGCTCGCTGCCGGTGGGGATCGATCAGCGCTCGCCGGCCCGGCACCCCGACTGGCTCGGGCCCGACGACCTGTCGCTGAAGATCCAGGAGATCCGCGAGGCGACCAACTACGAGATCCCCGTACAGCTCAAGCTGGGCGCCGCGCGCGTGTACGACGACGTGCGGATGGCGGCCAAGTGCGGCCCGGACGTCATCTACCTGGACGGCGCCGAGGGGTCCACGGGCGCCGGTCCGCACATCGCCACCGAGGAGACCGGAATCCCGCTGATGGCGGCCATCCCGGAGGCGCGCCGCGCACTCGAGGACGTCGGCATGGCCGACGAGATCGACCTGGTGGTGGCCGGCGGGATCCGCAACGGCGCCGACGTGGCCAAGTGCCTGGCGCTCGGGGCGACCGCGATCGCGATCGGCCACTCGGGGCTGATGGCGCTGAACTGCAACAAGGAGATCCCGGGTGTCACCGACTACGAGGGCACGGTCGGCGTGCCGGCGGGTCAGTGCTACCACTGCCACACCGGTCGCTGCCCGGTCGGGATCACCACCCAGGATCCCGAGCTGCGCAAGCGGCTGGTCGTCGACGAGGCGGCCCAGCGCGTCTACAACTTCCTGCACACGATGACGCTCGAATGCCAGATGCTGGCGCGGGCATGCGGGAAGACCGACGTGCACAGCCTGGAGCCCGAGGACCTGTGCGCGCTGACCGTCGAGGCGTCGGCCATGGCCCGGGTGCCGCTGGCCGGCACCGACTACATCCCCGGCGTGTCCGAGGAGCGGACGCTGGCGCGGATCGAGCGGCTGCTCGAACGCCACATCGAGAACCCGATCGACTTCCTGCCCGAGCCGGAGGGTGTTGCATCCGGACCGCTCGGGAGCGGAAACGGGGAGGCGCCGGCATGACCGACACCGAGGGGACCATCGCCATCGACGCCGAGTACCTGGCGGGCCGGCGCTTCCCCTATCAGGAGGACGTCTCACTGGTCGAGGACGTCGATCTGCTCGCCGCCACTCCCGGGCCGGACATCAACTGGCTGGAGGACGTGACGCTGCTCGAGGAGGAGGGCGTGCCGGCGGTGTTCGACCGCTACTCGAACTCGTTCCTCAAGATCTACTTCCCGATCCCGGCCGGCCGCGAGGACGAGATCGCGCGCAAGGTGCTGATCAAGCACCTCCAGTCGGGTAACTCGTACGGAATCGCGTTGAAGGAGCGCCACTGCAAGTTCCCCCAGCCCGAGCTCGGGCCGTGGGTGGAGGGCTCGAGGACGGTGGGCACGGACTGGACGCCTCCCGTGCTCGAAGGGTGGGAAGCACCGCAGCACTGATCCCGATGAGCAGCGAGGCCGATCTGGATCTTCCCCGGTCGATTCGCCGCGGCCCGCCGATCACGATCACGTGCGACTGCGGAGAGCGCCGCTACTTGCGCTACGGCGAGCGGTGGTCCTGCGAAAAGTGCGGCCGGCGCTGGAACACGCGCCGGATCCCGCTCGAGGAGTACGCGGCGCTGCGCCGCACCCAACTGCGCTACCGGCGGGTGCCCCTCGTGGTGAGCGCGCTGTCACTCATCTGCGTGGTCGTGTTCATCGTGCTCGGCCAGGCGTTCGGCGGATTGATCGTCGTGGCGTTCGCCGCCTCCGCGTGGAGCATGTTCGGACATCCGCTCCACAAGCGGCGGTATCGCAAGGCGCTGGCCCAGCTGCCGACCTGGAAGATCGAGCCCGAGTAAGTGGCCGCCCCGGGGCGACCACTGAGGGCCATCGTCGTGGGCGCCGGGTTCGCCGGCTTGGCCGCGGCGGACGAGCTTCACCGCGCGGGCGTCGAGGTCACCGTGCTCGAGGCGCGCGACCGCGTCGGCGGGCGCGTCTGGTCGATGCCGTTTGCCGGCGCGACGATCGAGCGTGGCGCCGAGTTCATCCTGCCCGGGTACAGGACGATGATCGCGACGGCCGATCGGCTAGGACTGCGCATGGTGCGCAAGGGAACCCTGTACGGCGACCGGGAGCCCCGGGGTGGGGAGCCGGTGACGCGCGAGGAGGTAGCCGAGGCGATGGCGGAGATCGTCTCCGATCCCGATCGCGCCACCGGCGCCCGTACGCTCATCGACGCGCTCGCGGCCTATCCCCTGGACCCGGCGGTGGCCGAGGCGATCCGGGCGCGGATCGAGGTCAGCTGCGCCTATCCGGCCGACGACCTGGCCGGATCGGTGCTGAAGGAGGGCGCGGCCGCCTTCGGGTCGTTCGACAGCTACACGATCGAGGGTGGCAACGATCGGATCGCGCAGGGGATTGCCTCGTCGCTCGAGGATCGCGTCCGGCTGATGAGTCCGGTTCGGCGGCTGGCCTGGGGCGAGGAGGAGGTGAGGGCACGGGCCGGGACGCACGTGGCGGTCGCCGACGCGGCTGTGGTCGCCGTGCCGGCCGCGTTGCTCGGCTCGATCACATTCGAGCCTCCTCTGCCGAGCGCGCTGGCGTCGGCGACACGGGCGGTGCGCTATGGGCAGGCCGCGAAGCTGTTCGTGGCGCTGCGCGCGCCGGCGCCGCCGAGCGCCACGCTGTCCGTTCCGGGCCGGTGGTGGTGCTACACGCAATTCGGCGCCGACGGAGGGCCGGGGCCGTTCGTCGCCGCCTTCGCGGGCTCGCCGGGCGCGCTCGAGCGGCTCGAGGCGCGCGCGGGGCCGGCTCGCTGGCTCGCCGAGCTCGGGCGGCTGCGACCCGACCTCGAGCTGGACCCCGACACCGCGCTCGTGTCCACCTGGGACGAGGATCCGTGGGCGCGGGGCGCGTATTCGGCCGAGTCCGCGGCGTCCCCGATCGACACCGCGGCGCTCACTCGTTCGCCCGGGCGGCTCGCGTTCGCGGGTGAGCACACCGCGGGTTCGTGGCACGGCCTGATGGAGGGCGCGCTGCGCAGCGGAGTTCGCGCCGCGCAACAACTGCTGCAGTAGGTGTAGCGATGAGATCCGCGTCCCGGCGCGGTCTAAGCTGCCGATGAGCGTGAGCGCCAAGCAGACCAGCCCCGCCGTGGAGCTCGAGGTGGGCGGAAGGACGGTGCGGATCTCGAGCCCCGACCGGGTCTACTTCTCGGCGCGCGGCGAGACCAAGCTCGACCTCGCGAAGTACTACATGAGCGTCGGCGACGGGATCGTCCGGGCGCTGCGCGAGCGGCCGTGCATGCTCCACCGCTTCCCCGACGGCGTCGACGGCCAGAAGGTGCACCAGAAGCGGCTGCCCAAGGGTGCCCCGGACTGGATCCAGACGGTCGAGATCTACTTCCCCCGCTTCGGCCGCACGGCAGATGAGCTGTGCGTCAGCGAGCTGGGCAGCGTCATCTGGGCGGTGCAGATGTCGACGGTGGAGTTCCACCCCTGGAACTCGCGCTGCGCCGACGTGGAATGCCCCGACGAGTGGCGGATCGACCTCGACCCGATGCCCGAGGCCGGCTTTGACTCGGTGCGCTCCGTCGCGCGCGTCGCCCACGAGGTGCTCGACGAGATCGGCGCGGTGGGCTGGCCGAAGACCTCGGGCGGCAATGGGCTTCACATCTACGTGCGGATCGAGCCGCGATGGGGGTTCGCCGAGGTCAGGCAGGCGGCCCTGGCCTTCGCGCGCGAGGTCGAGCGGCGGATCCCTCAGCACGCCACCACCACGTGGTGGCGCAAGGACCGCCCGACCGACAAGGTGTTCGTCGACTACAACCAGAACGCGCGCGACCACACGATCGCGAGCGCCTACTCGGTGCGCGGGAACCGCCACGGGACGGTGTCGACGCCGATCGCCTGGGACGAGCTGGACGACGTCGAGCCGAGCGACTGCACGATCGCCACCGTGCCGGAGCGGTTCGCGCGCATCGGCGACCCTCACAGCGGCATCGACGACGCCGTCTTCTCGCTAGAGCCGCTGCTCGAGTGGGCCGAGCGCGATGGGTTGGACTCGTAAACGCTACGCGTGGGGTGCGTGAACGATCAGCACGTCGCAGTGCGCGTGATGTGACACCGACTCGCTGACGCTCTGACCGGTCAGGCGCTGGATCAGGTTCGGCTCGCGCGTGCCGACGACGATCATCTCGGCGCCGCGCTCCTCGGCGAGCTGGACGATCGCGTCGGCGGGCTCGCCGACCGCGGGCTGGTAGTCAGCCTCGATCCCCTGCGCTACCAGATACTCGCGTGCGGCGTCGAGTTGTTTGGCGTGCTTTTCCGGTGGGTCGGTGGGGTCGGTGGGTCCGCCCGAACGCCCGATGCTCACCATCAGCGGGGTGACGCTGGTGACCACCAGCTTCGATCCGAGGGCTTTGGCGAGCGTCGCGGCGCGCTCGAGCGCGCGCTGCGATCCGGGTGTCTCGTCGTAGCCCACCACGATTGTCGACATGGCGTCTCCTCCTTATGCGGGCAGGACCACCGGGGGCTGGGCCAGCTCGGCCATCTCGTCCTGATCGGGAACAGCCGGCGTGGGCTCGCTCCAGTGGACGGCCTCCTTGTCCTGCACGATCCGGCGCCAGAAGAACAAGACCAGCGAACCGACCAGCACGCCGATGCCGATCCAGAAGTCCTCCCACGTGCCGTAGCCGTTCAGCTTGGGAGCGAGCGCGCCGACGACCAGGAACAGCGCGTTCAAGGCGCACAGCACCCCCGCGATCGGCAGCCAGATTGCGCTGACCTTGATCGGGCGCGGCCAGTTGGGCCGGTCGCGACGCAGGAGCAGGAACGCGCTCAGCGCGAACACGTGGCACAGGACGTAGCCGATGTTGCTCATGTAGAGGATGGCCAGGTTCGAGGTGATGAACACGACCAGGGCCACGTTCACCACCAGGTCGACGGTCATCGCGCGCGCGGGGACGTGGAAGCGGTTGAGCACCCCGAGCTGCTTGATCGTCATGCCGGCCCGGGAGATGCCGTAGAGCGCGCGTCCGGCGTCTGCGGTTGACGAGGTCATCGACAAGAGCAGGCTGGCGATGATGCAGATCGTGAAGAAGCTCGCGGCGCCGTGGCCGACGATCTGCGTCATGGCCGCGGTGTAGAACTGGCCCTCCGCCCCGTTGGTGACGGAGCCGGTGACCCCGCCCAGGCCGAGCGGCACCAGCACGCACACCAGGAGCATGAACATGGCGGCGCTGCGCAGGGCTCGGTGGGTGTCGCGCTGGGTGTCCTGGTACTCGGGCGCGAACGTCGCGGCGACCTCGGTCCCGTACGCCGACCAGCAGAGCAGGAACATGTACACGAGAATGATCTTGAAACCGGCCCACGGCCCGGTGAACGACGCGTGCACGTTCGAGGAATGCCAGTCGCCCGTGAAGTACGGCACGAGGATGAACAAGGCCAGCGGGATCATCAGCAGAGCGGCACAGGCGTAGCTGAACCACACCGCCGGTCGCAGCCCGAACACGTTGAACATCCATACGGCGAGAATCGTGCCGATCGCGATGAAGTGCGGAAGGCCGAGGTGGTTGGAGAAGATCGTCACCGACCAGGTGGCATGCGGCCACCACTGGCTCTGGGCGAGGTCGCCGATGATCTTGCCGAAGATCGACAGCACGACCGACCATCCGATCCAGTAACCGAAGGCCGACAGCGGGCCGACCAGGGTCGTGTACTTGCGCCAGCCCTCGTGGGCGTAGAGCGAGATGCCGCCGCTCCGGTTCCCGAACATCGTCGCCGGCTCGGAGTAGATCCAGGCCTGGAGCATCCCGATGATCGCCGAGCAGCCCCATAGGATCATCGCGCCCGCGGCGCCGAACGCGCCCAACGTAAACCCGAGGCTCCCGAGCAGGAAGCCCGGATTGCACAGCGCGATGACGAACCCGTCATACCATCGGAGCGTCTTGAGGAGTTGAACTTCCTCGACGGTGGCTGTGGCCAACTTATCTCCTCCTGAGGTCGGGTCCCGTTCGCGGCTTCGCCGAGCGCTGCGGTCGGCCCCCGCGAGCCGCCGCTCTTATACCAGTTTGTATAAAGCTGGTCAACAAAAGCCGCGGCGTAAGATCCTGCGTCGTGCGGTGAAGGTGCATCGTGCGGTGAACGCTCGTGGACGAGGTCAGGCGCGGCAGCTCGGTTGAGGACCAGGCGCCTCCGGCGCCGGCCGGCTCGCGTCCGGTCATCCTGGCCACGTTCTCGGTCCGCATCGACCCGAGCGCCGAGCGGATGGCCTTCGAGAGCGCGGGCGAGGTGGGGGCCCGCTTGATCATCGCGAACCTGATGAGGCTGCCTCCGTATCCCGCGACGATCATGTTGGCCCGCGAGTACGCCACGTTGCCGCACGAGGAGGATCTCGAGGCGGTGCGCGCGACCGCGGCCCGAGCCAGCGCGCTCGGGCTCGCCACCGAGCTGCTGCGCATCTCGAGCCGACGCCCGCTGGCGGCGCTGGTCGAGCTCATCTCGGAGCGGCGCGCCGGCTTGGTTGTGCTCGGGCCGGACGTGCGCCGGACGCCGCGCTGGCAGCTGTGGCTCGCGGCGCGGCGCATCCGTCACCACGCCGACTGCTTGATCTGGATCGCGCCCGACGGGCTGGTGTGAGCCTATTTGTCTAGTGGCCCGTCGGTCCGGTCGGCGACTTCGTGCAAGGTGCCGAAGCGACCGGTATAGAACAGCAGCGGCTCGTCGTCGCGGTGGGCGATGTACTCCACCTCGCCGATCCACAGCACGTGGTCGCCCGCGCGGTGCATGTCGACGACGCGGCAACCGAGGTGGGCCAGCGCCCCGTCGAGCAGCGGGAGACCGTCGTGCCACGCGAACGTCGGCTCGACCGGGGAGGACTTCTGGGCGGCGAAGTGGGCCGCGAAGTGCTGCTGGTCGTGGGCCAGCATGCTGACCCCGTAGCGCCCGCTGCGGGGGAGCATCTCGTTCATCCGGCAGCGCCCCAACGAGACGAGGACGAGTGGGGGTCGCAGCGAGACCGACAGGAAGCCGTTGGCGGTCATGCCGTGGACCGTGTCGCGCTCGACTGTGGTCACCACGGTGACCCCGGTGGCGAACCGCCCCATGACCTGGCGAAACTCCCGGGCCGCCTGCTCGGCGGCGCGTGCCTTGGGCGTGAGACGGGCCACGCCGGTCTGGGGGAGGAGGTTCGGGCTGTTCGCCGGCGGTTGTCCGGACGGGGGTTTGGTCCCCGGCCGCAGCGGCGGCATGAGGCCGCCGGTGCTCTCGGTGGGGCCTACCACCCGCGTGAGTCGGGCCACTCCCTCCCGATCGGTCACGGCAGTCACGATAGCGATCGTCCGTGCGGCAGCGGCACTCTCAGGAGCGCGGCCGGGTCTTGTCCGGGTCGTAGAACGGGAAGCGTGTGATCCGGGCCGGGATCCGTTTCTGGAGTCCGTCGAGCTTGCCGACCTCGACGGCGGTGCCGATCTCGGCGTACTGGATCGCGTTTCGCGCCAGCGCGATGTTGCGCCTGAGCGTGGGGCTGCGGGTGCCGCTGGTCACCACGCCGACGCGCTGGCGCCCGACGTACACGTGGTCGCCGTGGCCGGCGGTCTCGTTGCCGTCGAGCTCGAGCCCGACGAGTCGACGCTGCGGGTGCTCCTTGCGCTCGATCAGCGCCTCGCGGCCGATGAAGTCCTCGTCGCCTGACAGGGCGACCGCGAATCCGATCCCGGCCTCGAACGGGTCGACCTGGTCATCGAACTCGTAGCCGGCGAAGATCAGGCCCGATTCGATTCGCAGCATGTCGAGCGCCTCGAGCCCGAGCGGCTTGATCCCGTACGGCTCGCCGGCTGCGAAGACGGCATCCCAGACGGCCGGGCCGTCGCTCGGATGGCACCACACCTCGTACCCGAGCTCACCCGTGTAGCCAGTGCGCGAGACGATGATCGGGATCCCGTCGTAGGTGTTGATGCGCCCGACGAGGAACCGGAACCACTTCAGCTCCTCGAGGCTCGGCTGCGTGGCCGGGGTCCAGACGATCGTCTTCAGCACGTCGCGGCTGAGCGGGCCCTGGACGGCGATGTTGTGCAGCTGGTCGGTGCTCGGCTTGACCCAGGCCTTGAGGTTCTCGCGCTCGGCGACCTCGCGCAGCCACACGCCGTCGTACTCGTCGCCGCCCACGAAGCGGAAGTTGTTCTCGGCCAGGCGGAACACGGTGGCGTCGTCGATCATGCCCCCGGTCTCGTTGCACATCGCGGTGTAGACGACCTGGCCGACCGCGAGCTTGCGAATGTCGCGGGTGACCGTCCGCTGCATCAGGAGCTCGGCATCCGGGCCGAGGATCTCCCATTTGCGCAGCGGGCTCAGGTCCATCGCCACGACCTTCTCCCGGCAGGCCCAGTACTCGGCGATCCCGCCTTCGTTGTTGAAGCAGTGGGGTAGCCAGTAGCCGCGGTACTCGAGGAACGACTTGGTCAGTGCGCTCGTCCGCGGGTGGAACGCGGTCTCCTGCGTGAGCACCGGCGGCGCGTCGGCGGTCACTCGGTGGGCGATGGCCACGGAGAATCGATTCTGTGGCGAGTAGACGCGGACGTGGACATCTGTCACCTCCCAGGCGTTCGAGGGATCGATGTCGTCGGGACAGGCCGACGACGAGCACACCAGGTCGCTCAGCGCGCGCAGCATCACGTAGTCCCCCGGCCGCGACCAGGGCTCGTCGGAGATCAGCTGCATATTGGCGTCGAACTCGGTGTTGTAGAAGAAGTTGAGTGCCTCCCAGCCCTTGCGGGGAGCGATCGTGTACTGCGCCAGGGCGCCGTTGAAGTTGTCCGTGCAGTTGACGTGGCCTGGGTAGCCGAGGTCCTCGTAGTACTTGGCCTGGCAGGCCAGCGCGAATGTGTCGTGGCGCCCGACGGTGTCGCGGACCACCTCCACGAGGGGCTCCATGTCGAGGTCGTAGAACTTGCCGTTCAGCCCCGGGGTGGGGTACGCCTGGCCCATCAGGGTTCGCGTGACGGTGGCGTCGAGGCCGCGCTCGATGCCTCGTTGCAGCTTGTCGGCCTGGAACGCGAGGAAGTCAGAGCACTGGCGCCCCTGCACGTCGATCACCTGGATGTACTCGCCCTGTTTGACCTCGTACGAGCGTGCCGTGGCTTTATCGACACGGAAGTCCAGGCGCGGCTCGGCGAGCGGCGCCGGCAGTTCGGGCTCCTCGCGAGCCGGCGGGTTGGCCCGCCGGACCTCGATCAGCAGCTCGGAGGCGCCGGCGTCGCCATCGACGATCCGTCCCCCGGGCGCGGCCACGACGAGCGTGGTGGCGGACTGGGCGGTGACGTTCAGCTCGCCGCCGGGCCGCGAGTCGCGGCCGAACATGGTGAGTCCGCCGTTGTGCGCGTGTTCGGCCTGGAGCCCGAGGGCGGCCAAGCCCTCGCCGCCGCGGGCGGTGAGGACCGCCGTCTGCCCGCCGTGGCGGTCGATCACGCGGACGCGGTCGTCGCCCTGGATCGTGACCTCGGTGGCCCCGCCCGGGGCCACGCGGTAGAACTCTACGCCCGGCTCGGTCGGGCGCAGCCCTTTGACGAGGACCGCCATCGGGGTCGTACTCCTATGACGCCGCGGGCGCCGAGGCCTTCTCGACCTCGGCCAGCAGTTGCTCGGCCAGCTCGCGCTTGCCCTCGGCGTCGAGCTTCTTCAGCTCGTTCTCGACCGCGCGCCGGTTGTAGTGCTGGTTCCAGTAGTCGAGGCTCTCGAACCCGAGCAGCACGGCCTTGCCTACGAACTGCCGCAATACCTCGTTGGTCGGGCCCATGACCCACCCGGCCTTGGCGTCGCGCAGGTAGCGCTCGAGCTCCATGTCGCGCTTGTAGCCGGTGCCGCCGCAGGCGTGGAGCATCTTGTCGACCACGTGGGCGGTGTTCTTGGCCGCGGTGAACTTGATCTGCCACGCCCAGTGGAGGAAGTTGGCCCGAGCGAACTCGCCCGGCGGGAGCCGGACCGTGTTGTGGTCGGTGGCGTTGTCCATCGCCTGCGCGACCGAGTAGACGAACAGGCGGGCGGCGTTGGTGTCCATGACCGCCTCGCCGATGTAGTCCTGGATCGTCGGATAGTCGGCCACCCGCAATCCCACGTCGACGTGGCGCTTGCGCGTGGTCTGGCGCTTGCCGATGTCGATCGCGCCCATCGCGATGCCGTTCCACACGCTCGCTGACCCGATCAGGAACCAGGGATCGACGGATTCGTCGTTCGAGGCCGCGCCGTCGCCCTCGGGGCCGACGATCTGATCGGCGGGGATGTCGATGCCCGGCACCTCGATCGGACCTGACTGGTTGCCGCGGAGCCCGAGCGCGTCCCAGGTCGACGGCTGCGACTTCACGTGCTCACCGTCGATCACGAACACGGACAGGTCGTCGTAGCCGGTGAAGTCGGGGCTGGTGGTCTGGACGACGTAGAAGTCGGCGAACCCGCCCGAGGTCGTCCAGGAGGCCTTCTTGCGCACGTTGTAGCCGCCGTTGGAGCGCTCGGCGCCGGAGGAGATCGGATACCAGAAGTGCGAGCCGGTCTCGGGGTCGGAGTAGGACAGCGTCCCGATCTTGCCGCTGTTCAGGGGGCGGATGTACTTGTCGATCAGCGCGTCGGTGGCCCGCAGCATGATCGCGTTGACCGCGCCCATGTGCATCACGTAACACATCGCGGTGGACGCGCAGCCGTAGCGCGCGATCGTCTCGCAGGTCACGGCATAGGTGACGTGATCTTCACCGAGGCCGCCGTACTCGGTGGGCACGGTGAGGGCGAGGAAGCCGTGCTCGCCGAGCAACTCGAGGTTGCGGCGCGGGAACTTGAGCTCGTCGTCGGAGATCTTGGCGTTTGCCCGCATCTCCTTCTCGCACAGCTCGATCAGCGTGTCACGGAGCTCGCGCTGGCGGTCGGTGAGCACCCAATCGGGGTCCCACTCATAACCCAGGCCCCAGAAGGGCTCGCCACCCCATGTCTTCTCGGCCATCAAACCCTCCGACTCTCTCGCCTATGCACAAATATGTTCAATACAGTTCTACCTGAGTGGGTGAGCGGTGTCTAGACCTCCCCTGATCGGCGTCTCCGCCAGCGTTCACGACTTCGGCGATTACGGCGGCGTGGGCGTGCACCGGCCCCAGCGCGACGCGTTCGAGCTGGCCCTGGTGGAGCGCGCCCTGGATCGGGGCCTGCCGATCCTGGGGATGTGCCGCGGCGTGCAGCTGCTGAACGTGGCGCTCGGGGGAACGCTCGTGCAGGACGTGAGCCTGGTGTCGGCCGGGCATCCGTCCGATCCGGGGTGGGCGCGGTGGAAGGAGGTCGACGCGGCGTCGGTCGCACACCAGCGCCAAAGTCCGTGTCCTGGGGCTACGAGATCATGCCGCCGAACTGGCCGCCGGTGATGCCGAGCACCTGGCCGGTGATGAAGTTCGCCCACGGCGTGCAGAGCAGGAACACGCCCCCTGCGGCATCCTGAGGGGTGCCGGGGCGGCCGAGCGGGATCAGCGCGGGGCCGAGCGCCCGCATCTGCTCGGGGATACCGAGCTGCACCTGCTCGCCGCCGATGTCCACGACGTTCGTCTGGTCCTTGACCGCGGTCAGGCGCGTCTCGATGAACCCGAAAGCCACCGCGTTGACGTTGATCTTGAACTGACCCCACTCCTTGGCCAGCGTCTTGGTCAGCCCGACCACGGCCGACTTGCCGGAGGCGTAGTTGGCCTGGCCGGCGTTGCCCATCGTTCCCGAGATCGAGGAGACGTTGACGATCTTGCGGAACACCTCGCGGCCCTCCTCGCGCTCCTTCTTGGCCGGCTCGCGCATGTGGGGTGCCACCGCGCGACACATCCGGAACGGCGCGATCGAGTGGATGTCGAGCATCTTCTGGAACCAGTCGTCGCTCATCTTGTGGATCGGAGCGTCGAGCGTGTAGCCGGCGTTGTTGACCAGGATGTCGACCTTGCCCCACTCGTCGATCACCTTCTGCACGAGCTTGTCGGGGACTCCCTCCTTGGTGAGATCGCCCGAGAACACGAGCGTGTCGCCCGAAATCTCCGCTGCGGCCTGCTCGGCCACGTCGCCGTCCAGGTCGTTGATCAGGACCTTGGCGCCGTGCTCGGCCAGCAGCTCAGCGGTGGCGCGCCCGATCCCGCGCGCCGAGCCGGTGACGATCGCGACCTTGTCCTCAAGGATTGCCATGTGTCGGGCCTCCGATGTTCGCGTTGACGAAGCAGGCCATCATGCCAGCGCCGGGTGCTCCGGGGCGTCAGCCCGCGAGCGCGGCCGCCCGCGCGCCCGCTCGCAGCCCCGACTCGATCGCGCCGTCGATGAACCCGGCCCAGCCGTTGGCGATGTCGGAGCCGGCCAGCACGACCCGGCCCTCCGGCAGCTGCATCGCGGCGTGGTGGTGCTCGTACCAGCCGGGCCGGTGGATGGCCCAGGTTCCGCGGGACATCTCGTCGGTCAGCCAATCGTGCGCGGTGGCGTCGAGGGCCTCGTAGCCGGGCAGGATCGCCTCGAGCTGGCGCTGCACGGCGGGCAGGTCGCTCGGATCGCAGCGCGCGGCGTCGATCCCGAAGCCGATCAGCTGCTGTGAGCCGTCGCCGTTCACCCAATCGGTGTCCAGGTAGCCGAACGGGTGACCCGGGCGGATGCTGTTGTGGGCCAGCGGCTCTCCCCGGGCGCGGATGAAGATCTTGATCCCGCGCGAGGCCTGCCCGAGGGCGATCGCCCGCTGCTTGTCCTCCGACAGCGCCGGCGTGAACTCGATCGCCCCCAGCGCGTTCAGTGGCACCGCCACCACCGCGGCTTGGGCCGCGAACTCGGACCCGTCGCGCGTGGTGATCTCCACCCGGTCCTCGCGCTGCACCACCGCCGCCACCGGGGTGTCGAGCCGGAGCTCGAACGGCGCACGGGAGGCGATCGCGTCGAGCAGCGCGCGGGTACCGCCTTCGATCGTCACCCGTCCGCCGGTGAACTGGGTGAGCTCCAGGCTGTAGCCGGACAGGGCGTGCCAGCGCAGCACCGACACCGCGCCGGCTTCCTGGAGCGGCGCGTGGGCCAGCGACTCGAGCTCGGCCGTCAACACGTCTCGCTCCTCGTCGGAGAGCTCCAGCTCACCCAACCGCTCGGCAATGCTCAGGCGGTCGAAGCGGGCCAGCGCGCCGATCGCGAGAGTCGGATGGTGGGGCACGGGCAGCGCCTCGTGCACCCCGTCGACGAAGCGGTCCCAGCCGCGCCGGGCGATCGCATCGCGCTCCTCGAGCGAGCCCAGCCGCCGCTCCTCGCCCACGTACCAGCCGGCGACCGCCGCTCCGTCGCTCACCGCCACATCGAGCCCGGCGCGCGTGATCTCGGACCAGGTGTGCGGCTGGTGCCAGTGGACCCAGGCGCCGCCGTACTCGACCGGCGCTCCGTGCCAGTCGGCTCGCCAGGTGCGTCCGCCCAG
The DNA here is from genome assembly GCA_963834625.1 of uncultured Solirubrobacterales bacterium. GTDB lineage: Bacteria > Actinomycetota > Thermoleophilia > Solirubrobacterales > Solirubrobacteraceae > Palsa-465. Next base: position 284,023 of record CAWICM010000009.1, read on the forward strand.
CCGGTCGCGGCCCTCGAGCAGCACGACGCTGCGACCTCGCAGAGCGGCCTCCCGGGCGGCGGTCACGCCGGCGAACCCGCCCCCGATCACGACCACGTCATTCACAGCGCCGTCCCCACGACCTCCGCCACCGTGACGCGCCGACGCGCCGTGGCGTCGACGGCCATCGCGCCGTCCGGACGGGCCAGCACCGGGTTGAGCTCGAGCAGCTCGAGCGATTCCTCGAGCAGGAGCTCGCCCACTCGCTGCGCCAGGCGGGACACCGCTGCGAGGTCCACCGGCACAGTGCCCCGGGCGCCGGTCAGGAGCGGGGCGCCGCGCAGCGAGCGCATCGCCCGCTCGATCCGGGACGCGGTGGCCGGGAGGGGCACGATCGCGACGTCGTCGAGGACCTCGGTCCAAACGCCACCCAGCCCAATGATCACGGCCGGCACCACCGCGTCGGCGCGCGCGGCGACGATCAGCTCGACGCCGGGTGAGGCCATCCGCTCCGCGAGCACCTCCCCACCGAGGCGCTGAGCGATCAGCGACAGCTGCGTGAACGCGTCGGCCACCTCGGCCTCAGAGGACAGCCCGAGCCACAGCGCGCCGAGCTCGGACTTGTGCTGCACCGCCGCCGAGCTCAGCTTGAGCGCGATGGGTGCACCCAATTCAGCGAGGGCCCGCGCCGCCTCGGCGACGTCGGCCACCAGCCGGCCGTCCACGACGTCGACGCCGCCGCTGCGCAGCAGCTCCTTGGACTCGTGCTCGGACAGCCACGATGTATCCGTAGCATGAGACTGAGTCTCGGAATCATTCTCGTTCGATGGACGCGGGCGGGCGGCGCCGGCGATCTCGCGCAGCCGGATGGGATCGCCGGGGCGCGCGCTCAGGGCCGAGACGCATGCGAGTCCGGTGCGCAGCCCCGCGACCGCGGGAATGCCGGACTGCACGCACTGCCAGGCCGCGGCGTCGTCGAGCAGCTCGGGGAGCGTCGAGCAGATCATCGTCGTGACCGAGTCGATCGCGGCCTGCGCGCCGTCGACGATCCCCTCGCGCACCGCGTCCGAGGCGTCAGACACGGCGCCGGTCAGGCCGGGGAACTGGTCGTAGAACACGAGTATCCGATCGATCGCCGGGTCCGCGCCGAGCGTGGCGACCATCTCGCGCAGCAGCGCGCGCTCGCCCCAGATCATCGCCGTGTAGTCGAGCGGGTTGGCCACCGTGGCGGCCGGGGGCAGTAACGCGCGCAGCCGCTCGCACGTCGCCGGCGCCAGCGCGGGAAGCTCGAGCCCGATCCTCGCCGCCTCGTCGGCGGCCTGGGCGGAGTCCCCTCCCGAGCACGTCATGATCGCCAGGCCGCCCCCGGTTCCGGCGGTCCGGGGCCGAGCCCGCTGCACCGCCAGCGCCTTGGCCACCTCGAGCAGCTCGTGTACGTCGGCCGCCCATACGCCACCGGCCTCTTCGACCAGGGCGCGGAAGATCCGCTGGTCCCCGGCCAGCGCCGCGCTGTGGGCGGCGGCCGCCCGGGCCCCCGCGGGCGAGCTGCCCACCTTCAGGACCACGACCCTCACGCCGTTCTGCGCGCACGCCGCCAGGCCGTCGCACAGCCGGGGCCCGCCGTCATCCTCCAAATACATGGCGATCGCTCCGACGGACGGATCACCCGCCAGGTAGGACAGGTAGTCGGCCGCGCCGAGCACGGCCTGGTTGCCGCTGGCGATCACCGTGTGGAAGCGCAGCCCGCGTCGTGTGGCCAGCGCGTTGACCGCCACGTTGCCGCTCTGGGAGACCAGCGCCACCGGGCCGGCCTCGCGCGGGGCGAGGGCGTCACCCCAGAGCGTGGCCCGGGCGTGCATGGCCACGATCCCGTTGCAGTTGGGTCCGCACACGGGCAGCTCGTGCCGCCGGGCGGCCTCCACGAGGGCACGCTGGAGCGAGACGCCGTCGGGCACCTCGGCGAAGCCCGCACCGATCACCACGGCGCCGCCACAACCGCGCGCGCCGGCCTGCTCGACGGCGGCCGGGACCCCGGCGGCGGGGATTGCCATGACCACGGCGTCGACCGGCTCGGGCAGGTCGCCGAGCGTGGGAACGCAGGGACGGCCGAGGACCTCGTCGCGTTTGGGGTTGACTCCCCAGACCGGCCCCTCGAAGTCGACCGCGTCGAGGTTCAGCAGCGCCTGGGCGCCGTAGCTCGCCGGGCGGTCGGTCGCGCCGAGGACCGCGATCGAGCGCGGGCGCAGGAGTCGGCTGAGGTCCACGGCAGGCTCAGTGGATCGTCGCCTCAACGCCTCGGCGCTCGAGCGCGCGGGCGATGATCAGCCGCTGCACTTCGCTCGTGCCCTCCCAGATGCGATCGACGCGCAGCTCGCGGTTGAACCGCTCGGCCACGTTGCTTCGCAGATAGCCGCGCCCGCCGAACGCCTGCACGGCGCGGTCCGCGCACCGGCCGGCCGCCTCGGACACGAACAGCTTGGCCATCGAGGCCTTGGCGTGGATCAGCTTGAGATCGGCGCCGCCGTCGACCATCCCGGCCACGTGCAGGGCGAGCAGCCGTCCCAGGGTGGCGTCGGTCGCACTGTCCGCCAACGGGAACGAGATGCCCTGGTAGTCCATGATGCGCCGACCGCCCTGGACACGCTTCAGGGCCCATTCGGTGGTCTCGTCGAGCAGGCGCCACATCGCGCCGAGCCCGTGGGTGGCAATGCCCAGGCGCTCCTCGGTGAACCAGGCGCGCTGGAGCGCCTCGCCGTTGCCGACTCCGCCGATCACCGCGTCCCGGCCGACCTCGACGTCGGTGAACCGGATCGTGGGATGACCGTGGGGATAGTTGTGGGTGAACCGCGGGTTGTCCACGAACTCGACGCCCGGGGCGCTGGGCTCGATCAGGAACAGGGTCGGAAGCCGGTCCGCGCCGTCGACGACGTTCGCCATCACGATCAGCACCCGGGCGACGTCGCCCGAGGTCACGAACCACTTCTCGCCGGTGATCCGCCAGCCGGCGTCGGTTGCCACCGCCGTGGTGGCGATCCCGCCCGGGTCAGACCCCGCCTCCGCCTCGGTCACCGCGTAGGCGTCGCCGCCCTCGCCGCGCAGCGCCGGGATCAAATACCGCTCGATCTGCTCCGCCGTGCCCTGGAGCAGCACGTTGTAGGCGCTCGGCACGTGCCAGTGCAGGCCGTTCGTGACGCGGCCGAACTGCTCGTTGACCAGGAACCACTCGAGCATCGACCAGCCCTGGCCGCCGTACTCGGGCGCGAAGCGCCCGCCGTTGAGCCGCGCGGCGACCGCCTCCTGCTTGATCTGCTCGATCGTCTCCTCGGGCAGCTGGCCTCCGCGCTCCTCGGCCTCGAGCTCGAGCGGGATCAGCACGTTCTCCACGAACGTCCGCGCGCGCTGCTGGAGCTCGATCTGATCGGGCGTGAGGTCGTGGCCGGGCGTGGTCGACATGACGGCTGTGCTCATGGTTGGTCCTCGTTGGTCGGGGCGAGCAGCTGGATCAGCCGCCGCCGGTCTGCCTCGGTTCGTCGTGCACCGCGCCCGGGAAGCGCGAGCAGCAGGTTGTGGTGGTTCGAGATCACGGCGATCGCGACCTCTCGGGCGCGCGCCACGTCGGGGTCCGCCTCGCCGGCCCGATGGTCGATCAGCGACACGACGTCGTGCAGGTAGCTGTCCCAGCGGCGCTCACTGCCGCGCAGGACGAGCCGCTCGATCCGCGCGGCCTCGTCCGCGATCGCGTGATCGGTCGCCGGGGCGCCGCGTCGCAGCGTCGCTACGGCCTCCGGGAGCTCGCGCTCGGGCTCGGGCGTGACCGACAACCAGGGCGCGCGCTTGACCATGGGCGGTAGACTAACGCAAACTGATCACAAAGTCAGGATGGTTGCTCATGACCGCTGTCACCGACGTTCAAGTCCCCATCGCCGAGGCGCTCGAGCCCCGGCTGTATCTCGATCCGGAGCTGATCGAGGTCGAGCAGGAGCGGATCTTCGAACGGACCTGGCAGCTGATCGGCCACGTCTCGGCGCTGCCGGGGCCGGGCAGCTACACGACCGGGTTCGCGGGCTCCCAGCCCGTGCTCGTCCTACGCGACGAGGCGAACGGCCTGCGCGCGTACCGCAACGTCTGCCGCCACCGCGGCTCGTGCCTACTCAGCGGTTCGGGCCAGTGCAAGGGGGCGATCCGTTGCCGCTACCACGGTTGGACGTACAAGTTCGACGGGACTCTGATCGGCGCGCCCGAGGCGCTCCAGTTCGGCGAGCGGCTGAACAAGTCCGCGCTCGGGCTGATGCCGGCGCGGGTCGAGGAGCTATGCGGGCTCGTGTTCGTCAACCTCGATCCCGACGCGACCCCGCTGGCCGACCTCGTCGGCGACCTGCCGGCGCGGCTCGAGCCCTACCGGATCCCGACGCTCAGTCCTTCTCCCCCGGCGGCGGCACCCAGCCCGCGAACTGGAAGGTCGTGGCCGAGAACTACCTCGAGGGCTACCACATCCCGATCGCGCATCCCGGGCTGATGCGGATGCTCGACTACAAGCACTACGACACCGACTTGCACGAGCACTACGCCTGGATCGACGCGCCGCTGCGCGAAGAAGCCGAGCAGCAACCGGCTCGAGCGCCTGTACGCCCAGCTGGTCACCCCGATGCCCGGCTTGAGCGAGGAGGACCGCCGCATCTGGCGCTACGTGTTCATCTATCCGAACACGACGATCGACCTGTATCCCGACCAGGTCAATACGTGGCAGATGACTCCCCGACGGCGTGGGCCGCACGCGTGATGTGTTCGCGGCTATCGCTCGCGCCAGAGCGATCCGCGCACCCGCGCCGTCCAGTGGATCAACAGCGTCTGAACACCTCGTGCTCGACGAGGACATCGACCTGGTGAAGAACGTTCAGCTCGGGTCTGCGCACGCGCGGCTATCGGTGCGGCCCACTGTCACGCCGGGAGGTCGCGGTCGCGTGGTTCGCGGATCGCATTCGGGCCGATCTCGCGGAGGCGGGCAGTGAGCAAGCCCACCGCGCGCGAGCGGATCCTGGCCGCGGCCGTCGGCCAGATCGCGCGCGAAGGAATCGACGGCGTGCGGATCGCCCGCATCGCAATGGATGCACGCGTGTCGAGCGCGCTCGTCCACTACCACTTCGAGACCCGTGACGCCCTGCTCGCCGAGGCGCTCGACTACTCCTACCAGCGCGCCGGCCAGGCCCGCATCGGGGAGGAGGACGAGCTGCCCGGGGCCTCGCACGCCGAGCGTCTGCAGTCGATGATCGACGGCTGCCTGCCGACGACGCCCGGCCTGACCGAGGACTGGGTGCTGTGGGTCGAACTGTGGCTGCGCGCGGCGCGCCACCCCGATCTGCGGCCGGTCGCCGAGGAGTTGTACGCGCGCCTGCACGCCTGGTTCCGCGACGAGATCGCCGCCGGCGTACAGGACGGCGAGTTCAACCGGTGCGACCCCGCCGAGGTCGCCGACCGGACGCTGGCGCTGATCGACGGCTACGGAATCCGGACGTTGATCGGCGACGGTTCGATCCCGCTCGACCGCGCGCTGGGCGCGGTGTCGAGTGCGCTGGCGCGCGATCTCGGGCTGGGGGACGTGTTGGTTCAGGCGCGGGAGCCAGCGCCGAGCGCCGCCCGCGCCGCGTCGCGGCCGGTGCGGACCGCGCCCTCCATGTAGCCGGCCACCCAGTGGTCCGAACCGGCGACGTAGAACGGCGGCTCATGGGTCCCGTGCAGCGGGCCGACTCGAGTCAGGTCCCCGGGCGCCCAGCTCGCGATGTAGCCCTGGGTGAACGGGTCGACGCCCCACGCGCGTTCGAGCATCGCGATCGGGAACCGCGCCCGCTCGCCGTAGAGCCCGACCAGCCCGTCGACCACGGCGCTCGACCGGGATGCCTCGGGCGTGGCCAGGAACGCCGAAAATCGCTCGGGCGGCACCAGCATCGACAGGACCCCGGCGCGTTGTGGCCACGTCGAGCCGAACAGCCACTCGCACTCGGCCAGCCCGTTCTGCCCGGACTCCTGCCAGAACGATTCCTCGTAGGCGGCGACGACCTTGGCCGCGAGGGCCTGTCGATGTGACCGAAGTGACCGCAGGCGGGCATCGCTGAGGCCGGCGATCTCGATCGCCCGCAGGGGACCGGCGGGGATCGTGCACACGACCGCCTCCGCGGGGATCTCCTCGCCGGTTGAGAGCGTTACCGCCGTCTGGCCCCCCGTGATCTCGATCTTGCGGACGGCGGTCCCGAACCGGATCGTCCCGGGACCGAGCTCGGCGGCGATCGCGGCCGGTACCGCGGCAGAGCCGTCCGCCACCCGCAGGCTCTCCCATCGCTCGAGGTCGTAGAACTGCTCGCCGCCGAGCGCCGCGTGCTTGCGCAACTCGGCCAGCAGCGACGTCCGCTCGGGGCTGTCGCAGGCGAGCGACAGCGACGCCAACTCGTGCCGACGGTGGACCGCGGGGAGCGCCTCCTCGCGGCGTAACCACTCCGCCACGCTCATCCCGTCGAGCGCGGCGGCGTCGGGGTGGGCCCATGGATCATCGGGATCGACGGTGGCGGCCAACTCCACGAACGCCCGCTCGAGGCGCTCCTCGTCGCGCCGCTCGGCCTCGCTCATCCACGGAGCGTCGTCGCCGACGTGCACGCCGTCGACCAGCCCCCAGGTGATCTCGCCCGGATCGGCGACGTAGCTCGGCTCGACGGTTAGGCCGAGCTCCTCGACCAGTTCACCGTAGGCCGTGTGTCCCGGCCCGAACACCTCGCCGCCGGCCTGGACGGAGCGGCCGTCCGGCAGCGTCACCGCCTCGACTCGGCCGCCGACACGGTCCCGCGCCTCGAGCACGATCACGTCCGCTCCCGACCGCTCGAGGTCCCGGGCGGCGCTCAATCCCGCCAGCCCTGCCCCCAACACCGCCACGTCGATCACGGCCGGTGACTCCTCTCCGCGTGCAACGAGATTGCGAGCGACAACCAGGTCTTGACAGCGCCCGAGCTGCCGCTGTAGTTTTTTGAACGGCGATTCAGTATACGAATTCGTCCGAGGGATTGAGAAGAGGTGAGTCCGCGTCCAAAGGTCGAGCACCTGCGAAAGCCGCAGATAATCTCCGCGGCTGCCGAGGTGCTGTACGAGCGCGGCCTGTTCGACACCCGGATCGGCGACATCGCGGAGCGGGCGGGGACGAGCGCGCCGACGATCCTCTACTACTTCGAGTCCAAGGACCGGCTGCTCGAGGAAGCGGTCGACCTCACCGACCGCGACTTCTACGAGCGCCTGACCGAGGGTCAGGCACGGCAGGAGGGCGCGGCCGACAAGCTCGTGCACCTGATCGAGGAGACCAGTCTCGGTCCGGCCGGGCTCAGCGACTGGACGCTGTGGATGGAGATGTGGGTGCGGGCACGCCGCGATAGCGCGGTGCGCGACGCGTACTTCCGGCTCGACCGCCGTCAGCGCAAGCTGATCGCCGACATCGTGCGCCAGGGGCAGCAGGACGGACAGTTCGACCCCGCCGTCGACGCCGACGAGTTCGCGCTCGCGCTGAGCGGCCTGATGGACGGGCTCGGTGTCCAGGTGACTCTGGGCCAGCCCGATGTGACTCCGGAGCGGATGGTGGAGCGCTGCCTGGCGCTCGCATCGAGCGAGCTTGGCTGCGAGCTCGGGGGGCCGCGGCAGTCTCGTAAGGGGGAGCGCCTCGATGCATCCACGTGAGGGATGGTCGGAGGGGGGCATCCGGCGCCGCCCCGATCCCGAGGAGAGCGCGCTCTCCCGCCGTCAACTGCTCGCCGCGGGCGCGGGGCTCGCGTTCGGGGGATTGCTGGCCGGCTGCAGCTCGACGAACCCCGCCGGTGCGAGCAGCGCCGACCCCCCGCTGCCACGTCGGAACAGTCACTTCAAGTGGCCGGTGTACCCCGACAACAAAGCCATCGCCTCAGGCCTTCAGCCCGAGAAGGGGGCGACTCTCCAGCTCTACAACTGGGTCGCCTACATCAATGAGGCGGTGGTCAAGAGCTTCTGCAAGAAGCACGACTGCAAGTACTCGATCACGACGTTCAACACGATCGAGGAGGCGCTCGCCAAGCTGACCAGCGGGGAGCTCAAGTTCGACGTGTTCTTCCCGACCGTCCCCGTAATCGGCCAGCTGGTCGCGGCCAAGTTGATCCGGCCGCTCAACCACAGCTACATCCCCAACATGGCCAACGTGTGGCCCGACTACCGGGATCCGTTCTACGACCGGGGCTGGCAGTACACGACGCCGTACTCGATCTACACGACCGGCATCGCCTGGCGCAAGGACAAGGTGAACCTCTCTCCCTCGTGGGACATGCCCTGGCAAGGCGCGAAGTACAAGGGCAAGGTGGCCGTCCTGGACGATTACCGCGAGACGATCAGCCTGGCGCTTCTGCGGGCCGGCAACCTGGACCTCAACACGACGAGCACGGCTCAGATCAACGCCGCCGGAAGAGCCCTCTCGCAGCTGTCGGCCCTGACCAACGTCCGGATCGACAACAACGACTACACCGACGTCCCGACCGGGAAGACCTGGATCCACCACGCGTGGTCGGGTGACATGGCCGCCGCGGCCGGTTACCTCCCCAAGGGCACCTCGATCGACACGGTCGGATACTGGATCCCACCCGACAAGAGAGGGCCGATCGCCAATGACCTGATGGTGAACCTGACCACCGGGTCCAACCCCGTGCTTTCTCACCTCTTCATCAACTACATGCTCGACGTGAGCAACGCGCTGAACAACTACAGCTACGTCGGTTACATGCAGCCATTGACCGAGGTCACCCCGAAGAAGCTGACCCAGGAGCAGCTCCTGCCTCCACAGCTGGCGTCGACGGTCGTGCTGCCGGAGTACTTCCGCAGCGGCCTGTTCCAGCTCGAGCTGCCCCCGGCCGCCGACACGGTCTGGAAGTCAACCTGGAACACGTTCTCCAAGGGGCTATAGCGATGTCTGGCCGCCAGGACACCTACGACCGCCGCAACCGCGGGCTGTGGATCGCGCTGGCGCTGCCGGGCGCGATCTGGCTGCTCGTGCTGTTCGTGGTGCCGTTCTACGTGATGCTGTCGGTGGCCGGCGGCGGCGTCAACGAGTTCTTCCAGACGGTGGTCCCGGTTTGGAACCCGCTGCACTGGTCGAGCTGGAACCTGAGCGCGGTCTGGCACGACATCTTCGGACACGGGGAGTTCATTGGCTCGCCCGCCCTGCGGACATTCGTCTATACCGCGATCGCCACGGTGATCTCGCTGGCGATCGCCTACCCGGTGGCGTATTTCGTCTCCCGCTACGCCGGCCGGCGCAAGACGCTGTTCCTGGCCCTGTTGATCGCGCCGTTCTGGGTCAGCTACATGATGCGCATGCTGGCCTGGATCGATCTGCTCCAGCAGGGCGGTTTCCTCAACAGCGCCCTGTCGGCGGTTGGCCTTCCCGGCAACACCGACTGGCTCGGCGGGAGATCGGTGACCGTGATCCTGGGGCTCGTGTACGGATACATCCCGTACGTGATCCTGGTGCTCTACGCCTTCCTCGACCGTATCGACCAGAGCATGCTCGAGGCTGCCCGCGACCTCGGGCTGAGCAAGTGGCGGACGTTCTGGCACGTGACGGTGCCCCTGAGCAAGCCGGCGCTCATCGCCGGGACGTTCATCACCGCGCTGCCGATGCTCGGTGACTACTACACCAATCAGCTGCTCTCGGGGGCACCCGGGACAACGATGATCGGCAACGCGATCGAGGGACAACTCGACGCGCCCGGCGAGGTCGGGCAGGGTGCCGTGCTGTCGCTGATGCTGCTCGTCGTGTTGCTGATTCCGATGATCTATTACGTGTTCAGCACCGCCCGCGCCTCGCTGGAGACCGCCTGATGGCCAGCGTGGTCGGCGAGCCCGTGACCACCTCCCCGCCGGGCGGGACGGAACTCTCGTGGCGCCGCCGCGCGCGGGGTAACCCGTGGCGCCGGCCATGGGTGATGGAGGGCTTCACCTGGCTGTACATCATCTGGTCGATCGTGCCGATCGGGATCGCGGTGCTGTTCTCGTTCAACAAGGGAGCGTCCCAGGCCACCTGGCAGGGCTTCTCGACCAAGTGGTACCTCGGGAACCAGGTCACCTCGGTGCTCCACAACCCCAGCCTCCATCACGCTGTGATCCAGACGCTCGTGCTCGCGGTCCTGACCACGGTGATCTGCGTACCGATTGGAGTCTGCCTCGCGATCGGCATCGATCGCTGGCGCACGCGCACCTCGTACGGACTCAACTTCGTGATGATCTTCTCGTTCGTGATCCCGGAGCTGCTGCTCGCCGTGGCACTGTTCCTGCTCGTCACCCAGGCGCTGAAGTTCATCCGTCTGGGAACGCCGGCCGAGGTGGCCGGGCTGGTCGTATGGAACATAAGCTGGCCGGCGATCATCGTGCGCGCACGGTTGATCTCGATCGGCCGGACCTATGAAGAGGCCGCGTCCGACCTCGGGGCGTCGCGGCTCGGGGCGATCCGCCGGGTGCTGCTTCCGATGCTGGCACCGGCGATCTTCGCGAGCGCCGTGCTCGTCTTCGCCAGCACCGTGGACGATTTCGTGATCGTGGAACAGCTGTCCTCGACCGCGAACACGCAACCGATGTCGGTGCTGATCTACTCCAACGTCCACGGGGGACTGAGCGGGCCGGCGCTCAACGCCCTGGCCACGATCATGCTGTTGATCTCGCTCCTCGCCGCCCTGATCGGTTTCGTCGGCTACCGATGGATGACCCGGGGTGAGCGCACCAAGGGCGGCGCCGAGGCGCTGGCCGCCGTCGCCGGAATCTGAGAGGAATTGAAATGAGTGGAGGACATGTCAAGCTCGAGTCACTGACCAAGCGGTTCGACGATGTCACCGCGGTCGACGAGGTGTCGGTCGAGATCAAGGCGGGCGAGTTCTTCTCCCTGCTCGGGCCCAGCGGGTGTGGCAAGACGACCACGCTGCGCATGGTCGCGGGCTTCGAGCCGCCGACCGGCGGAAAGATCCTGCTCGACGGCGCGGACGTCGGTACCTGGGCGCCCCACCGCCGCAACGTCAACACGGTCTTCCAGAGCTATGCGCTGTTCCCGTTCCTGACCGTCGCCGAGAATGTCGCCTTCGGCCTGAAGTACAAGTCGGTGCCCAAGTCCGAGCGCGACAGCCGGGTGGCCGAGGCGCTCGAGCTCGTTCAGCTGACCGGGTATGAGAAGCGGCGTCCCAACCAGCTCTCGGGCGGCCAGCAACAGCGCGTTGCCCTGGCCCGCGCGCTGGTGCTGCGTCCGTCGGTGCTGCTCCTCGATGAGCCCCTGGGGGCGCTGGACGCCAAGCTCCGCCGCACGCTGCAGGTCGAGTTGGGCGCACTGCAGAAGCAGGTGGGAATCACCTTCCTGTATGTCACCCACGACCAGGAAGAGGCGCTCACGATGTCCGATCGCCTGGCCGTCATGAACCACGGACGGATCGCCCAGCTCGGCACTCCGGAAGATGTCTACAACGAGCCCTCCGACGCCTACGTGGCTGACTTCCTGGGTGTGTCAAACCTGATGGACGCAGAGGTCGAGCGCGCCGGCAACGGGCAGGGACCGTGTCGCCTTCGCCTCGGCGACTTCACACTCGAGGCGCAGGCCGGACAGCTCGACGCAACCGGCGCGGTCAAGCTCGCGATCCGGCCGGAGCGCATTCACCTGCAGCCATACGAGACGCGTGGTGCCAACTCTGTGCCGGGGATGGTCGAGCGACTGGTCTTCCTGGGCTCGACCACGCACATCTACGTCCGTCTCGCCACGGGCTCGGCGCTCCAGGCGCTGGTGCGCAACGCCGGTGAGCCGATGCAGTACACCCAGGGAACGCCCGTCACCGTGGGTCTCCCCGCCGACGCGCTCCGCGTGCTGCCCGACCCGGGGGTCAGCGTTGCCGAGATTCGCGACGAGACTCTTGGCGATCGGCTGTTGGATGTGACCAGCGCGGCGCCAGCCTCGAGCTGATCGCCGACCGCAAACGCACGGCCACGAGCGTGGCCAGCATCAGCGCTGCCAGCGCCACGAGCGGCACGGCGTCGCTCGTGGCCCGGGACACGCTCGCGGCGGCCGGCGCGCCGATCGTCTCGCCCAACGCCCAGGCCAGGTTGAGCAGCATCGAGCCGAAGACGAGCGCGGCGCCGATCCGCTCGATCGCGTCCGTCATCATCGAGATGGCCGGCATGGCATATGCGCTGAGCGGCCCGCCCAGCGCGAGCACGGTCAGCGCCGCCAGCACCAGCGGCGAGTGGGGTAGCGGCAGTAGCGCGAGCAGAACGGCCGCGGTGGCGAGGCCGATGCTCAGCGGCAGCGCGATCCCGCGCCGATCCATGAGGCGGCCGACCGCGGGGTTGAGCAGAAGGGACAGCAGGGACGCGAGCACGAACGTGACGCCGATCGCCACCCCTGATGCGCCGAAGCGCGATAGGCGCAGCGGAAGCAGCGTGCCGGTGGCGCCGATGGTGCACGCCTCGAGCAGGATCAGCCAGCAGCCGAACACGATCCTGGGGTCCCTGGCCAGCACGCCCAGCGGCGCTCCCGCTCCGAGCGCAGCGCGCGGAGGCTCCGGGTGCGCGAGCGTCCAAGCCATCAGCGCGAGCGACACGGCACCGACGCACGCGAACACGACTTGGGTGCCGGTCGCCACCGCCACCGTGCCGAGGAGCGGGCCGATCAGCGTGCCGAAGATCGCCGAGGCGAACACCGAGCCGAGCACTTCCCCGCGTCGTTCTCGAGGCGCGATAGCGATCACCCAGGCGAGGCCGCCGCCCCAGATGCAGCCGCAGGCGATCCCCTGGACGAACCGCAAGCCATCGATCACGATGATGTCGGCGCCGAACCCGAACGCGACGATCGCGCCGGTGAACAGCAGCAGGCCGAACGCGGTGGTGCGCCGCACCCCCGCGCGGGTGGCGATCCACCCACCGAGCATCGCGCCTGGGACCATCCCCGCCGGATATGACGCGGCGAGCACGCCGATCGCCGGCTTGGAGGCCCCGAACGCGTGCGCGTAGTGCGGCAGCACCGGAGTGATCACCGAATACAGGACCGACTCGAACCCGAGCAGCACGCTGATCAGCACGATCGTCCGCCGCTCGGGATCTTGCTTTTCCGTGGTCGGGTGCGCCCGGGTCTGGAGCGCGGTCATGCCTTCACCAGCGCGTCCGCAAGCCGCCGCAGCCGCGGCGCGAGGTCGGACATGTCATCGGATGCGAGCTGATCGACCAGCAGGCCGTCGGCGGCGGCGAGCAGCAGATCGGCATCGTCCCGCGGGTGTCGCGAGCCCGCAGCGGTCAGCAGGGGCGGGAGCGCTTCCAGGTAGGCGTCGGTCCACCGCATCGTCACGTTGCGCAGGGCCGGCCGGCGCGCGGCCTCGAGCACGAGGGCGTAGGTGGCGAGCAGCCAGCCCCGGCTCGCCTGACCCTCGATCGGGCCGAGGATCGCGCGGACCACCAGCCCGAGCGGGTCGGCGGCGGGGACGGGGACCTCGTCGAGGAATGCGCGCAGGCGTTCGATGTCGCGCTCCGCCGCGCGCTCAAGCGCCGCCGTCAGCAGGTGCTCCTTGGACTCGAACCAGTAGGTCGTCGAGGCGAGCGGCAAGCCAGCCACCTCGGCGACGCGCCGGTGCGTGACCGCATCCACCCCGACCTCGGCTACGACCCGCAGCACGGCATCGAGCAGCGCGTCGCGCCGGGCGGCTCCCCGGGGTCTCGTGCTTTTGGGAGGGCTCGTGACCATAGTGGTACAAATGTACCAATCGCCCGGCGGGCGGCGGGGTCGAGACGAGACGCAACCTTCTAGAGTGCGTCAGCCATGAACGCGCGCGAGTGGCTCGACGCCTACGCAGAGAAGCTCGGAACGCCGCCGTTGACGACCGACGAGTTCAAGGCGATCCTCGACGTGGCGGCCGAAGCCGCACATTCCTCCGAGCGCGTTGCCGCGCCGGCGGCGTGCTGGGTCGCCGCTCGCGCCGGAGTCGATCTCGACGAGGCGCTACGGGTCGCCCGCGAAGTCGACGGCTCCGGTGGCTGAGCGCCCGTACGACATCGTGGTGTTCGGCGCCAGCGGGTTCACGGGCGCGCTCACGGCCGAGTACCTGGCCCGTCACTCGCCGGCCGGCACGCGGTGGGCGCTGGCGGGGCGCAACCAGGGCAAGCTGGAGGACGTTCGCCGGCGGCTCGGGGCGGAGGCGGCGGAGGTACCGCTGCTCCGAGCCGATGTCACCGATCCCGGGTCCGTGCGGGACGTCGCCGAGGCGACGCGCGTGGTGATCACCACGGTCGGGCCCTACATCCGGTACGGCGAGCCACTGGTGGCGGCGTGCGCGGCGGCCGGCACCGACTACGTCGATCTGACCGGCGAGCCCGAATTCGTCGACCGGATGTGGCTCGCGTATCACGAGCAAGCTGTCGCGACCGGCGCGCGGATCGTCCACTCGTGCGGCTTCGACTCGATTCCGTATGACCTGGGCGCGCTGTTCACCGTCGAGCAGCTGCCGGAGGGTGTCCCGATCTCGCTCGAGGGTTTCGTACGCGCCGGGGGCACGTTCTCGGGCGGCACCTACCAGTCGACGATCGAGATCGTCGGACGCCTGCGCCAGGGCATGTCGGTGGCGCGGGAGCGGCGTTCTCGGGAGGGGCGGCCCTCCGAGCGACGGGTGCGCGGCAAGGGCGGTGCACCGCACCGGGATGACTTCGCCGGGGGCTGGGTGGTTCCGCTCCCGACCATCGATCCACAGACCGTGCTGCGATCCGCTCGTGCCCTCGACCGCTACGGGCCCGATTTCACCTACAGCCACTACCTGGTGGCCAAGCGGTTGCCGACGGTGGTCGGGCTGGCCGGCGGCGCGGCCGGTCTGATCACGCTGGCGCAGATCCCGCCGGCGCGCAAGATGCTGCTGAAGCTCAAGAGCTCGGGATCGGGCCCTTCGCCCGAGGAGCGCGAGAAGGCCTGGTTCCGGCTGCGCTTCCGGGCGCGCTCGGGTGAGCGCGTCGTATGCACCCAGGTCTCCGGCGGCGATCCGGGCTACGGCGAGACCTCCAAGATGCTCGCCGAGTCGGCCCTGTGCCTGGCCTTCGACGATCTACCGTCGCGTGGCGGTCAGCTCACGCCCGCGGTAGCGATGGGCGACGCGCTGCTCAGTCGGCTCCAGGCGGCCGGGATCAAGTTCGAGGTGCTCGATGGCGTCGGATAGGTGGGTGGCCGGGGACATCCCGGATCAGAGCGGGCGGACCGTGATCGTCACCGGGGCCAACAGCGGCCTCGGCCTGGCCACCTCGCGCGAGCTGGCCCGCGCCGGCGCGGCGGTGTGGCTGGCCGTGCGCGACGAGGAGAAGGGCCGGCGGGCGTCCTCGTCGATCCGGGAGCAGGTGGCGAGAGCGGATCTGACGACTGGTTTGCTCGACCTGGCCGACCTGAGCTCGGTCCGCGCGTTCGCCGAGAGCTTCGTCGCCGCCGGCGGGCAGCTCGATCTGCTGATCAACAACGCCGGCATCATGGCCGCGCCGCGGCGTCTGACGGGCGACGGGTTCGAGAGCCAGTTCGGCACCAACCACCTCGGCCATTTCGCGCTGACCGGGCTGCTGTTGCCAGCGCTTTTGAAGGCGCCGGCGACGCGGGTGGTGACCGTCTCGAGCCATCTCCATCGCCGCGGCACGATGAACTTCGACGACCTCCAGGGCGAGCGCAAATACAGCCCGTGGGGCGCCTACGGCCAGTCGAAGCTGGCCAACCTGATGTTCTGCTTCGAGCTCCAGCGGCGGGCCATCGAGGCGGACACCGCGCTGCTCAGCCTGGCGGCGCACCCCGGTTATGCGGCCACCAACCTCCAGTTCGCCGCCACCGACCGCTTCTACGAGAAGGCCTTCGGGTGGATCGGCAACCGGCTGTTCGCCCAGAGCGCGGACATGGGCGCGCTGCCGACGCTGTACGCGGCCACCATGCCCGACCTCCCGGGCGGGACCTACGTCGGCCCTGGCGGACGCGCCGAGCAGCGCGGACATCCCAAGGTGGTCGCCGCCGCCGGCAAGGCCTACGACGAGGACGATTGGCGCCAGCTGTGGGAGCTCTCCGAGCAGCTCACCGGCGTGCACTACGAATTCGCGGGCGCGCGCGCGTGAGCGAGCTCCGGACCGACCGGGCCGACCGCCGGGCGATCGACCTCCGGGCCGACGGCCGGGCCGCGGTCGACTGGGCGGCCGATTACCTGGAGCGGGTTGGTTCGCTGCCGGTGCTCGCCCAGGTGGAGCCCGGAGATATCCGCGCCCGGCTGCCCCAGCACGCGCCCGCGGACCCCGAGCCATTTGCCGACGTGCTGCGGGATCTCGACGAGGTCCTGCTCCCGGGCGTGACCCATTGGCAGCACCCGCGCTACTTCGCCTACTTTGCGACCAGCTCCTCGGAGCCGGCCATCCTGGCCGAGTTGCTCGCGGCCACGCTCAACACGATCGCGATCCTGTGGCGGACGTCGCCGGCCTCGACCGAGCTCGAGAGCGTGGTGCTCGACTGGGTGGCGGATCTGCTCGGGCTGCCGGCCGGATGGCACGGGCACATCGAGGACACCGCCTCGACCTCGACCTTCACCGCGATCATCGCCGCGCGCGAGGCGACGGGGCGGGATCTGATCGTCTGCTCCGAGCACGCGCACTCCTCGGTCGACAAGGCCGCACGCATGCTGGGGATGCGGCTGCGCAAGGTGCCGGTCGACGCCGACTTCCGCATGCGGACGGACGCGTTGGGCGACCTGTCCGACGCCGCCGTCATCGTGGCTACCGTCGGCACGACCGCGGCCACCGCGGTGGATCCGGTGGGCGAGCTGGCTGAGGCGTGCGCGGCGAGCGGCGCGTGGCTGCACGTCGATGCGGCGTACGCCGGCGCGGCGATGATCTGCCCCGAGTTCCGCTGGGCGTTCGAGGGCGTGGACCGGGCTGACTCGCTGGTGGTCAACGCGCACAAGTGGATGCTCACGCCGCTCGACTGCTCGCTGCTCTGGACGCGGAGGCCCGATGACTTCCGCCGGGCCTTCAGCCTGATCCCCGAATACCTGCGCACGCCCGACGCCGAGGACGCGCTCAGCCTGAGCGAATACGGGCCCGCGCTCGGACGGCGCTTCCGCTCGCTGAAGCTGTGGGCGGTGCTCCGCTGTCACGGCCGCAGCGGACTTCAGCGCCACATCCGCGACGGGGTCTCGCTGGCGGAGCGCTTCGAGGGCTGGGTGGCCGAGGCCGACGGCTGGGAGCTGTGCGCCCCTCGCCACTTCTCGGTCGTGTGCTTCCGCCTTTCGGGCGAGAACGAGGACGAGCGCAACCGCCGGCTGCTCGAGCGGGCCAACGCCTCGGGCGAGATCTTCATCTCCCACTGCGTGCTGGACGGGCGCTACGTGCTCCGCCTGGCCGTCGGGCAGATGTCGACGACCGAGGACGACGTACGCCGTGCGTGGGACGTGCTTGTCCGCGAGGCCGCCCAGCTCTAACCCGAGCCTGCCCCACCCACGGGGGCAATTTCCGCCATTTCAGCACCGCGGTTCGGCTGGTGACGGATCGTGCACCTGAGAGAGGCAGGATCCGGAATTAGCGGTAGGTCGGTTCCGCAATGGCGGAAATTGCACGTCGGGGGTCGAGACCGTTGGCGCCCGGGGTTGGGTGAAAGGGGCGGGGGTAGGAAAACGAGCGGCAGGGGACCGTGCGTCGACTCGGCTCGCAGTCATGTCGCTGGCAGCGCTCGCGGCGCCCACTGTCGCCCATGCGGACGGCGTCGATCAGACCGTGGAGACCGCAGCCTCCAGGGCGCGCGGCTGTCGAGGATCGCAGCACCGTCTGGGCTGCGTGAGCTAGACGCCGCCGAGCGGGAACAGCCCGAGGAACTGCTCGCCCGCGCGGCGGTCGCCGGCGATCTCGAGCCCGCCGTCGCCGGCTGAACGTCCGTGCCAGAGGATCTGCTGGAGGGCGCCGGGGTCGGTGGCGATCGTGGCCAGCGGATCGGAGGCTGGGCGCCGGGCCGCGTCGAGCCCACGGTCTCCCACCCCCAAGGCGAACACCTCCTCGCCGAGGCGCAGCTCGAAGGTCCGGCCGCGCAGGCCGTCGGCGCGCGCGGGGTCGTACAGCGTCTTCAGAGCGAGCACCAGCGCGTCGATGCCGAGCTCGCCGTGGTCGGGCGGGAACGGTGCCTGACTGCCCCACCGGCCCAGGCCGAGCACGACCGGCTCGAGCTGCCGGCCCCACTCGGTCAGCTCGTACACGCGCGCGCCGGCGGGCGGAGGCAGCTTGCCGCGCCGCACGACCCCGGCCTGCTCGAGCTCGCGCAGGCGCTGGGCCAGCATGTCCGGGCCGACGTGGGGGAGACCGGCGCGCAGGTCGGTGAAGCGCTTGGGGCCGAGCAGCAGCTCGCGCACTACGAGCAGCGCCCACCGCTCACCGACCAGATCGAGGGCGCGGGCAATGCCGCACGGATCTCCGTAGCTGCGCACGCCGGGCATTCTAGCGCTTGACAGTTCGGTTATCCAACTATATGGTTGGTTTTTCCAACTAGACCGCCACGAGGAGCGATTCGATGAGCGAGCGAGAGAGCTATCCACCCGGAGTCCCCTGCTGGGTCGACAACCTGGTCCCCGACGCCGCGAAGGCGATGGCCTTCTACGGCGATCTACTCGGGTGGGAGTTCGACGGGCCCGGCCCGGGCGAGTACTACGTGGCGAAGCTGCGCGGGCGCGACGTGGCCGGAGTGGGGCTCGCGCCCGCAGGCGTGGCCGCCGGATGGAACACGTACGTGTCGGTGGCGAGCGCCGACGACACCGCCCGGGCGGCGGACCGCGTCGTGGTCCAGCCGTTCGATGCCCTGCCGGCGGGCCGCGTCGCCGTCCTCGAGGACCCGTCGGGTGCCGCCATCGGCGTTTGGGAGCCAGCGGAACGCTCGGGCTGCCAGCTCGTCAACGAGGCGTCGGCGTATGCGATGAGCGTGCTGTACACGCCGGGACCGAGCGACTTCTACGCCGATCTGTTCGGATGGCAGGCCGAGCCGTTCGCACCCGGGATGAGCCTGTTCCGTCTGCCCGGCTACGTCGGGGGCGAGCCGGGGCAGCCCGTGCCGCGTGACGTGGTCGCGGTCATGGCCGAGGACGACGGCCCGGCTCGCTGGAGCGTCGGCTTCTGGGTCGGTGACGCCGATGCCCTGGCCGCGCGGGCGCCGGAGCTCGGCGGCAGCGTCGTGGTCGAGCCGTTCGACGGCGTCCCGAAGCGCCAGGCCGTGCTGGCCGATCCCTTCGGGGCGGCGTTCTCAGTGAGCACGGCCCCCGACTGAGGGGTCGCGACCACAGCCGGATGAGGCTTCCCCGGCCCCAGGGACGCCGCGCGAAGCGCGGCCCCAAAGAGCTACTTCAACTCGGCCGACGTCTTGCCGAGGAGCTGCCGCGAGACGATCAGGAGCTGGATCTGTTGGGTGCCTTCGAACAGGTCGAGGATCTTGACGTCGCGGGCCCATTTCTCGAGCAGCTCGCCCTCGCCGTAGCCGATCGATCCGCACAGCGCGACGCAGCGCAGCGCGATGTCGGTGGCGGTGCGCCCGGCCTTGGCTTTGGCCATCGAGGCCTGGAGGGAGTTGGGCTTCTTGTTGTCGGCCATCCAGGCGGCTTGCAGGGTGAGCAGGCGGGCGGCCTCCCAGTCGGATTCCATCGTGATGAAGTCCGAGGCGGCCGCGGTCTGGGCGTGGGCCGGCGCGTCGTAGTCGATCTGAATGCCCGCTTCGGTGAGCAGCTCGCGCGTGCGCTCGAGGCACGCGCGGGAGACGCCGATCGCCATCCCGGCGACGAGCGGCCGGGTGTTGTCGAAGGTCTGCATGACGCCGGCGAACCCGCGCTTGGGTTCGATGTCCGGGCTGCCGAGCAGGTTCTCGCGCGGGATCCGGCAGTCCGCGAGGACGAAGTTGGCGGTGTCCGAGGCGCGGATGCCGAGCTTGTGCTCGAGGCGGTCGAGCTTGAGCCCGGGGTTGTCGCGCTCGACCACGAAGGACTTGATCGCGGCGCGGCCCTGGTTGCGGTCGAGTGTGGCCCAGACCACGATCAGCTCGGCGCGGTCGCCGGCGGTGACGAAGATCTTCTCGCCGTTGAGGACATACTCGCCGGTCGTCTCGTCGAGGGTGGCGGTGGTGCGGATCGCGGCCGAGTCCGATCCGGCCTCGGGTTCGGTGATCGCCATCGCCGCCCACTTGCCGCCGAAGCGCCCCAGCTGCTCCTCGTTGGCGACGGCGGCGATCGCCGCCTGGCCGAGGCCCTGCTTGGGCATGGTCAGGAGCAGGCCGACGTCGCCCCAGCACAGCTCGATCAGCCCGAGCAGGCTGGCCATGTTCGTGCCGTTCCGGTTCCCGCCTGGATCTGCCTTCGCGCCGTTTGACCCGCCGCCGTTGCCGCCGCCGACCGCTCCCGCCCCGGCGCCGCTGAGCGCGCCGCCCTCGTTCATGCCCTCGATGACGGCGGCGAGCATGTCGAGCTCCTTGGGATAGGAGTGCTCAGCTCCGTCGTACTTGCGCGAGTTGGACCGGAAGACCTCGTTGGCTACCTGGTGGGCCTGGCTGACGAGAAACTCGAACTTGCGTGGGATCTCGAGGTTGATCAAACCAGCAGCCCCCCTTCCATCACGCCGGCGGCACGCAGATCGCGGTACCAGCGCTCGACCGGGTGCTCCTTGACGTAGCCGTGGCCGCCCAGCATCTGGACGCCGTCGGATCCGATCGCCATGCCGCGCTCGGCGCACAGCCGACGCGCCAGCGCCACCTCGCGACCGAACGACAGCCCCTGGTCGATCCGGCTGGCCGCCCGGTAGGTCGCCAGGCGCATCCCGTCGAGCTCGATGGCCACGTTGGCCACCGTGAAGGCCACGGCCTGGCGGTGAGAGATCGGCTCGCCGAACGCTTTTCGCTCGTTCACGTACGGGATCAGGTAGTCGAGCACGGCCTGGCCGGTGCCGACGGCCAGCGCGCACCAGCCGAGGCGCCCCAGCTGTACGCATTCGGTGAACGAGTCGCCGGGCTCGCCCAGCAGCGCGGAACCCGGGAGCTTGACCCCATCGAGCAGCAGCCGGCCGGTGGCGGCGGCGCGGATGCCCATGGCCGGCTCGGGCTCGATCGAGAGGCCCTGGCCGCCCGGCTCGACGATGAACAGAGCAGGGCCTTCTCCTTCGAGCTCGGCCGCCACGATGAACAGCTCGGCATCGGCGGCGCGGGGCACCAGCGACTTGACGCCGTCGAGCACGAACCCGTCGCCGGCGCGCCGCGCGGTGGTCTGCAGCTCGAACGGGTTGAACAGAGGGCGGGGCTCGAGTAGCGCCAGCGCGGCCGCGGGGACGTTCTCGCCCACGAACTCGGACAGGTAGGTGGCCTGCTGCTCGGCGTCGCCCCAAAGGCTGATCGCGGTCGACACGGCGGCGGGAGCCAGGCACGCCACCGCGATGCCCATGTCGCCGGCGGCCAGGGCCTCGGACATCAGCACGGTGGTCACCGCCGAGCGCTCGGTGACCGCGCCGCCCAGCTCCTCGGGCACCCCGACCATCGTCAGGCCGAGCTCGTTGGCTTGCCCCAGCAGCTCAGGCGGGGCAGCACACGCCTCGTCGGCGCCCTCGGCGGCCGGGCGCAGCTTGGCCAAGGCGAAGTCGCGGACCGACTCGCGCAGCATCTGCTGCTCGTCATCGGCCGTGAGGTCGAACAGGTCGCTGCGCTTGGCCCGCGGCTGGCGGGCCGGGCGCGAGAGCTTCTGCGTCGCGGCGAACGTGCGGCCGGCCGTGGTCGCGGTGCGAACCGTGGCCTTCGAAGCGCCGTGCAACACCCGCTCGGCCGGCGCACGCAGGCCGAAGCGATCGATCAGCCCGTTGCCGGCGAGACGGTTGAGGGCACGCAGGCCGACTGCCATGCTCCGCTCGGTGAGGTTCTGTTGGGACATGCGGCGGGAAAACGATAACACGGATCGATGTGACGTCAGTTGGTGTAACACCGGGATTACTCCGGTCCCGACTCCGGCAATCTTGCCGGTTCTACGGCCCCGGTGACGAGGTAGCCGGGTCCGGAGCCGGTCCGCTCGTCTCGGAGGCATGGCGGGCCTCACACGTCCGGAGCGCACGCACGAGGCGCTCGAGCAGCGAGTCCCTGAGCGACATCGCCGACGCAGAGAGGCACGTCGGTAGCCAAGTTGTCCTGATCGCCGGAAGAGAGGTTCCCGCGCATCCAGCCGACCCAACAGCGGCAGATGGCCGGCGCTGCGTCCGGTAGCGGTGAGGTGTCCTGCCGCGGCAGGAGACTCGAGCCCCCGTTTTCCTCGCACGCGGACGATACGACTGCCAACTAGTCGCCCGGGGCCCGCGATTGCGCGCTCGCCGGCGATGCGCCCGGAGGTGAGGCACCGCCGGCCCCGCCGCCCGCGCACCCAACCACAGCCAACGTCGAGATGGCTGTGACCCCGAGCACAAGGAGGATCCGGAGCATGCTCGACCACGGATCGTGACAGCCGCGAGCCCACTCATCGAGTTTCCGGAGGCCGAGTCGCTGAAGCTCGGGAAGCCTCGGCCGCGAGGACTCACGAGACTCTCTTACGGGCTCCTTATGCGCCGCCCGTCATCCTGGGCTGTGTTATGCGCGTATTAATCGCCGAGGACGAACAGCGTCTGGCCGAGGCGATCGCGCGGGGGCTGCGCCGCGAGGGGATGGCGGTCGACCTGGCTCCGGACGGTACAGACGCCCTGGTCAAGGCGCGCGTGGTGCGCTATGACGTGCTCGTGCTCGATCGCGACCTGCCCGGACTGCATGGCGATGACGTGTGCCGCGCCGTGCGCGGGGAGCGCCCCGAGACGGGGATCCTCATGCTGACCGCGGCCGGCGCGCTCGAGGACCTGGTCGAGGGTCTCTCGCTCGGCGCCGACGATTACCTGCCCAAGCCGTTTCGCTTCGCCGAACTGGTCGCGCGGATCCAGGCGCTGGCCCGGCGGTCCACGCCGAGCCGCCCGCCC
Organism: uncultured Solirubrobacterales bacterium; assembly: GCA_963834625.1. Classification (GTDB taxonomy): domain Bacteria; phylum Actinomycetota; class Thermoleophilia; order Solirubrobacterales; family Solirubrobacteraceae; genus Palsa-465. The sequence goes on from CAWICM010000009.1 coordinate 307,000, forward strand.
GTGCTCCAGCGGGGCGACGTCGAGGTCGATCCCGCCCGCCGGGCGGTGGCGCGCGCCGGCAGCCCGATCGAGCTCACCCGCAAGGAGTTCGGCGTGCTCGAGGTGCTGATGAGCGCCGACGGGGCCACGATCTCGGCCGAGGAGCTGCTCGAGCGCGTCTGGGACGAGCACACCGATCCGTTCACCAACGTGGTGCGGATGACGATCATGACCCTGCGGCGCAAGCTGGGCGAGCCGCCGTTGATCGAGACCGTGATCGGCGTCGGCTACCGAATGGTCTGATGCGGATCCGCCGGGCTTGGATGCGCACGCCGCCGCCGACGATCCGGCTGCGGCTGACCGCGTTGTACGGGCTGGTGTTCCTGATCACCGGCGCGGTGCTCTTGACGATCGGCTACGAACTGGTCCGCCACAACCTCAACGGACCGGGGGACTACCGCCGCGAGCTCGAGCGACTGGGGATCGTGCCTCAGGGGTTCTTCGGCCGCCCGCCGCCGTTCGCTCCGGGCTCGACGGGCGAGCGCATCACCAACGCGATCCGCGCCCAGTTGCGGTCTGATGCGCTGCACCGGCTGCTGATCGAGTACGTGGTGGCCCTCGGCGCGATGACGATCGTGTCGGTGGTGGCAGGCTGGTTGCTCGCCGGACGAGCCCTGCGGCCGCTGCGCGACATCACCGCCACCGCGCGCCGCGTATCCGGCGAGAACCTGGGCGAGCGGATTGGGCTCAGGGGCCCGGCCGATGAGCTCAAGGAGCTGGCCGACACCTTCGACGGGATGCTGGCCCGGCTCGACGGTGCGTTCGCCAGCCAGCGGCACTTCGTGGCCAACGCCTCGCACGAGCTGCGCACGCCGCTGGCCATCATGCGCACCGAGGTCGACGTCTCGCTGGCCGACCCGGACGCCTCGGTGGAAGACCTGCGGCGCATGGGGGACGCGGTCCGCGAAACGGTCGACCGCTGCGAGCGGTTGATCGAGGGGCTGCTGATGCTGGCGCGCAGCGAGGCGGCGAGGGGACGCGAGGAACCGGTCGAGCTGGCCGGACTGGCGGCCGATTGCATCACCGACCTGCGGGCTCGGGCGGAGGAGGCCAACGTGCACGTGCAGGACGATCTGTCGCCCGCCTGGACCCGGGGAGAGCCCGCGTTGCTCGAGCGGATGATCGCCAACCTCCTCGACAACGGCATACGCCACAACGAGCCAGGTGGCTGGTTGCGGGTCTCGACGCGTTCGGACGGCGGTCGGGTTCGTGTGACCGTGGCCAACGGCGGACCGCGAATCGCCCCCGACGTGGCGGCGACGTTGACCGAGCCCTTCCGCCGCCTGGGTCGGGGCGGCGCTGGCTTCGGGCTGGGGCTCTCGATCGTGCGCTCGGTGGTCGAGGCACACGGGGGAACGCTCGAGGTGATGGCCTCCGACGAGGGTGGGCTCGTGTTGCGGATCGAGCTGCCGGCGGTCGACGCGCCGGCCGTCGGGATCGTTCTTAAGAGCTCCGCAAGAGCGCTTACGTAGAGCTGACGCCCCCGGCGCTACAACCGCCACTCGTGATGTCTGCGTCCACAAACGCTGCGCTGCTGCCCGTCCTCCCTCCCATCGGCAACGGATTGCCTGCGTCATGAGCACTCGCCGGGATCGACCGTCTAGGCACTGGCTCCTGTACGCGCTGGCCTTCGTGGCGGTCGCGGTGGCTGTGCTGGCAATCACCGAGATCGGGCCGCCAACCAGCTCGGCGCGGAGCTCGCGGGAAGTCATCGCGGCCGAGCAGGGAGTGGTGCAGTCGACCGTGACCGGCAGCGGCAACATCGCCGCGGGCACCGACGACACGATCAACTTCAACACCAGCGGGACGCTGCAGGACGTCTACGTCCACGTCGGCCAGCAGGTGAAGGCCGGCCAGCTCCTGGCCGACCTCGATCCGACCTCGGCGCAGCTGTCGCTCAACCAGGCCGACGAGAGCCTGACCGCGGCTCAGGACAACCTGAACTGCGTGGAGGGAGAGACCAGCTACTGCGGGTCCGGTGGCTCGGGCGGTTCGGGATCGACCGGCTCGGCCTCGACCGGATCCGCCAGCTCCACGACGAGCTACGACGCGCCCGCGAGCGCGGTCGAGTACACGGCCTTCCACCCCGGCGGCACGTCGGGCAAGTCGCCGACGAAGACCAAGGGCGGCTCCACGAAGGTGACCAAGACCACGCCGAGCGTGACCGTCACAGTGGTCGTCCCCAGCACGAAGGCCGGCTCGGGCTCGGGTTCAGGCGGCGCGAAGACCACGTCGACGCCGACGACCACAACGACCAGCACTCCCTCCCCGGGCAGCATCGCCTCCGCCCAGGCGTCGGTGTACTCGGCCGAGGCCGGCGTGCACAACGCCGAGACCACGCTGAACAGCACCAAGCTGTACGCGCCGGTCAGCGGCACGATCGCCTCGCTCTCGAGCGACACGCCGGGCGACTCGGTGTCGGGGGGCGGGTCCGGCAGCTCCTCCGCTTCGACCGGATCGTCCTCCTCGAGCAGCTCATCGGGGTCCTCGGGCTCGGGTACGACCGCCGGCAGCCTCGGTGGCTCGGGCTCCTCGGGCAGCTCGAGCTCCTCGAGCGGCTCCGGATTCGCCGAGATCGTGAACACGAACACGCTGACGATGACGGTGGCGTTCAGCGAGTCCGACATCAGCAAGGTTCACGTCGGGCAGACGGCGACGGTGACGCTCGATGCGCTGTCCGGCGTCGAGCTCGCGGCGCACGTGAGCTCGATCTCACTGGTCGGGACCACCAGCTCGAGCGTGGTCTCCTACGACGCCACGCTCACGCTCGACCAGAACGACTCGCGAGTCAAGCCCGGGATGAGCGCCTCGGCTTCCGTGATCACCGGCCAGGCATCCGGCGTGACGCTCCCGAACTCGGCGGTCACCGGCACCAGCTCGCTGGCCACCGTCAACATGCTGAAGAACGGTAAGACCGTCTCGCAGCAGGTGGTGGTCGGGCTGCGTGGGGACACCGCACGCAGATCATCAGCGGGCTGAGCGCCGGCGACCAGGTCGTGGTCACGGTCGCCCTGCCCTCGCTGGGCTCGACCTCGACCACCGGCGGCACCGGCAGCGGCACGCTCGGCCGGGGGCTCGGTGGTGCCGGTGGTCTCGGTGGCGGCGGATTCGGTGGCGGTGGCGGTGGCGGTGGCGCGTTCTTCCGGCGCGCTGCCGGAGGCGGCTGATGGAGCGCCGGCGACGCGACGCCGAGCGACCGGCCGTGGCGCGGGCGCAGCGGTTCCTTCGGGGCCGCCAGGAGCGCGCCGCGCGCGCGGCGGCGGAAAAGGCAGCGAGCCGGCCGCGCCCACGCTCGAGCCGCGTCGGCGTGCCGGTGATCGACATCAAGGATGTGCACAAGACCTACAGCGTGGGGGACATCGCCGTGCACGCGCTCCGGGGGGTCAGCCTGCGCATCGAGCGCGGCGAGTACGTGGCGATCGTGGGCGCCTCGGGCAGCGGCAAGACGACGCTGATGAACATCCTGGGCTGCCTCGACGCGCCGACCAGCGGCGTCTACCGGCTGAACGGCCTCGACGTCCGCGGCATCGACGAGGACGCCCTGGCGGACGTCCGCAACCGCGAGATCGGATTCGTGTTCCAGAGCTTCAACCTGATCCCGCGCACCCGCGCGCAGGCCAACGTCGAGCTCCCGCTCGCCTATGCCGGGCTGCACGGCAGCGCCCGGCACGAACGCGCGACCACCGCGCTGCGCCAGGTCGGCCTCGGCAACCGCGTGCACCACATGCCCTCGGAGCTCTCGGGCGGACAGCAGCAACGGGTGGCCATCGCGCGGGCGCTCGTCACCAACCCGGCGATGATCCTGGCCGACGAGCCGACCGGCGCGCTCGACACGGTGTCCTCCGCCGAGGTGCTGAGCATCTTCGACCGGCTCAACGATCAGGGTCGGACGATCATCCTGATCACCCACGAGCAGGCCATCGCCGCCCACGCCCGGCGCGTGGTGCGGATCAGCGACGGGACGATCGTCTCCGACGAGCGCGGCGAGCACGCGGAGGCGGTCAGATGATCGAGATCGTCCGGGTGGCCCTCGGCGGCCTGACCGCCAACAAGCTGCGCTCCGGCCTGACCATCCTCGGTCTGATGATCGGGGTCGGCTCGGTGATCGTGCTGATCGCGGTTGGGACCGGCTCGTCGACCGCGGTTACCAACCAGATCGACGCGCTCGGGAGCAACGTGCTGCTGGTCAGCGGCGCGCCCACGCTCGGTGGCCTGTTCCGCGGCGGGGGCGGGGCCAGCGCCAGCACGGGCCTCACGGTGGCGGACTCGAACGCGCTCGCGAACCGCTTCCAGTCTCCCGATGTCCTCAGCTCCTCGCCGGTGGCGAACGCCAACGGGGTGACGCTCACCTCGGGCACGACGACTTACGAGCCGTCGTCGTTCGTCGGCACGACGACGTCCTACGAGGCGGCCCGCAGCTACACGATGGCCGAGGGATCGTGGTTCACGAACGCCGACGTGCAGAGCCACGACCGCGTGGCCGTGGTCGGCCCCACCGTGGTCAGCGAGCTGTTCGGCGGCGCCGACCCGGTCGGCGAGACGATGCAGGTCAACGGCACGAACTTCCAGGTCATCGGGGTGACCGCGTCGAAGGGATCGAACGGAACCTCCAACCAGGACGACACCGTGATCGCGCCGTTGACCGCGGTGCAGGACACCCTGACGGGCTACGGGAACATCGACCAGATCATCATCCAGGCCAAGTCGCGCGGCCAGTTGAACGCCGCGCAGACTGAGGTGACGAACATCCTCAACCAGCTCGATCCGCCCAGCGCGGGCTCGGGCGGGACGAGCAACTTCAGCGTGATCAACCAGAGCTCGATCGTCCAGGCCTCGACCGCGAGCAGCAAGGTGTTCACCACGCTGCTCGGAGAGGTCGCGGCGATCTCCCTGCTGGTCGGCGGGATCGGCGTGATGAACATCATGCTGGTGTCGGTGACCGAGCGCACCCGCGAGATCGGGATCCGCAAGGCGGTGGGCGCGCGGCGCGCCGACATCCTCACCCAGTTCCTGGTCGAGGCCGTACTGGTCTCGTTCTTTGGTGGCATCGCGGGGGTGATCGCCGGCATCGTCGGCAGCCAGTTCAAGATCGCCGGCGTCCAGCCGGTGATCGCGCCCTACTCGATCGGGCTGGCCTTCGGCGCCGCGGTCGTGATCGGGTTGTTCTTCGGCACCTATCCCGCTGGACGCGCCGCGTCGCTCCGGCCGATCGAGGCTCTGCGCTTTGAGTAGTGACCCGCAACCCAAAGGAATCGAGATGAACGCCATCCCCTACGACAGGCCCGAGGAGGAGTGGGACAGCTATGAGGATGAGCAGGACGCGACGCTTCCGGGGCGCCCGCGTCGCAAGCTTTTGAGTTGGTGGAGCGCCGGTTTGTTCGCGCTGATCCTCTGCGCCGCTGGGTTCTACGCCGGCGTGCGCATCGAGAAGAACCAGCTGGCGAACTCGACGTCGAACAGCGCGTTCTCGGCGCTCGCAGGCGCGGGCGCGGCTACCGGCGCGACCGGCCGGACCGGCGCGACCGGTCGCGCGGGCGCGGCGGGTGGCACGGGCTCGGGCGCGAGCGCGACGGGCCGCGCGGGGGCAGCTGGCGGCGCGGGCGGCGGCGGGGCCGGGGGCTTCCGCGGCCTGTTCGGCGGCGCCGGCGGCGCGGGCGGCGTCACGCTCGGGACGGTCAGCAGCATCAGCGGAAACTCGCTGGTGGTCACCGAGACCTCGGGCAACACGGTCAAGGTCACGCTCTCGAGCGCGACCAAGGTCACCAAGAACGTCACCGTGGGCAAGAAGTCCGTGCGCCCCGGCGACCTCGTGACCGTCGCGGGGGCCAAGGGCTCGAACGGCACGATCAGCGCGACCACCCTCAGCGATACCGGTGCCAGTCCCGCGGCCGCCGCGAGTGGCGGCTCGGGCAGCTCGGGCTCCGGCAGCAGCGGATCTTCAGCCGTCAACCAGCTATTCGGCGGCGGCGGATGAGCAGCATCGATTCAGGAAAGGAAACAGGGAGTTGAAACTCATCGCTAACGCACCTCGGGGGGCGCTCCTCAGCGTCGTGGTGCTCACTCTGGGCGGCCTGATCGCAGGCTGTGGCAGTGCGAGCAGCTCGAGTAGCACCACCAGCAGCACGACAACTGCGGCGGCGGCCGCCGGCGGCGGCGCGAACGGCGCCCCGAGCAGCAGCCAGCGCACCGCGCTGGCGGCCTGCCTGAAGCAGCACGGCGTGACGCTGCCGTCGCGTCCGGCCGGCGCCGGGGGCGGACCCCCGGGCGGGGGTGCTCCCCGGGATCCGGCGGCTCGAGCGGCAGCGGGACGGGGACGACCGGTAGCGGCACCACGCCGCGGCGCGGGTTCTTCGGAGGGGGCGGCGGCGGTTTTGCGAACAACCCGAAGCTCCGGGCCGCGTTCCAGGCCTGTGGCGCGAAGTTCGGCTTCCGCGGCGGCGGTCAGGGAGTCCGCGGCCGGCTCTCGCGCACGAACATCACCAAGTACGTGACCTGCGTGCGCCAGCACGGCTACAACCTCCCCAACCCGAACTTCTCGGGCAAGGGAGGAATCTTCCCGGCCAACATCCGCAACAACAAGAAGTTCCAGACCGCCAGCAAGGCCTGCCAGAGCCTCCTGGTGCCGCCGCGACCAAGCGGATCCGGTGGCGGAACGAGTACGAACTCGGGAGCATGAGCATGAAGGAGCCGCCGACCGAGTCCCTTTGGGCCACGGCGCCGATGAGCCCCACGCCGGCACCGGCTCCGGCGGGCACGGTGATCGGGCAGGTTCTCCCGATGTACTTCGTGGGCGACGAGTCGCACTCGATGGCGGGGGATCCGATCGCCGCGGTCAACCAGGGCCTGATCGACCTCCGCGATGAGGTGGCCAAGCACCCGCTGATCGGCAAGAAGGTTCGCTTCGGGATCATCACGTTCGCCGACACGGCTGAGACCCGGCTGCAGCTCTCGGAGCTGAGCGAGGATCTGGTGTTGCCGTCGCTGGCCCCGCGGGGCCGGGGGACCAGCTACGCGGCGGCGCTCGAGGCGCTGCGCCAGACCATTCCGGCCGATGTGGCGCTGCTCAAGGGCAGCGGTTACCAGGTCCACCGGCCCTCGGTGTTCTTCCTGAGCGACGGCCAGCCCACCGACAAGGCCGACAAGTGGCGGGCGCGCCTGGACGAGCTCAAGGATCCGGGCTTCCGGGAGCGGCCCAACCTGCTCGCGTTCGGCGTGGGAGATGCCGATCCGGAGGTGATCCGTGACCTCGCGACCTCGCCGCGGTACGGATTCATGATGACCACGGGTGCCTCTACCGCGGGCGCGATCGCGGAGTTCGCCGCCTCGATGCTCAACTCGATGGTCGCCTCGGCCGAGCGGCTGGACCGAGGCGAGCAGACGATCGAGTTCGAAAAGCCGGAGGGGTTCGTGCAACTCGACGCGCCCCTCCTGTAGCGCGAAGCCGTGACCCACAGGGAGTCGGCCGCCGTGGGCCCCGGGGATACGGCCGCGGTGGTGCCCGGGGAATCGGCCGCGGTGGCGCCCGGGGATACGGCCGCGGTGGCGCCCGGGGAATCGGCCGCGGTGGCGCCGGTCCGCCGGCGCGTTCGCCTGGCGCGTGGTCCGCTGACCGTCGGCGAGCCGGCCCCGGCGATCGAGCCTCGTCTGGCGGCCGGCGAGCCCTACCGGCCGGACACGATCGCCGACGGCGGCAGCGCCTTCGGTCTCACGATCCGCGCGGCCTCGGTCCGTGGGTTGGGTAAGCGTTACGTCGGCGGTCCTCGGCAGGACGATCTCTGCCTGGCGATGCACTCGGCCACCTCGACGCTGATCGCCGCCGTCGCCGACGGCGTGTCCGCCGCCCCGCGTTCGGATCTCGGCGCCGCGCTGGCCGTCCGATACGCGAGCGCGGCGGTCGCCCGCCAGCTCGACGACGGCGAGATCGACTGGGTGAGTGTGTTCGAGCAGGCCGCCTGGGCGCTCGTCTCGGAGGGGCAGCGGATGGACCTTGACCCGGGTGCGCTCGCCACCACGCTCCTGGTGGCTGCCGTGTCCGTCGGCGCCGGCGCCGGCGCGGGTTCGCAGGAGGTCGCGGTCCAGGTCGCCGCGGTCGGAGACTCGCCGGCGTTCCGGCTGCACCGGAGGACTTACGATCCAGTCGTGGACTCGCCCTCAAGCGACGACGGCCTGATCGGCGGCGGCGTTGCCGCGCTCCCACGCGACGGGCGGGACGTGCTCACGGGTTCGTGCACGCTCGGCCCGGGCGACGCGCTGCTGCTGTGCACCGACGGGGTGGCGCTGCCGCTGGCCGATGGCCGGGGCGAGCTTGCCAGCGTGTTGGCCCGGGAGCTGGGCACGCCACCCGACGTGGTCGACTTCGCGCGGCTGGTGGACTTCAGCCGCAGCACCTACGACGACGACCGTACGCTGATCGCGGTGTGGGCGCCGCGATGACCGCGCTGGCCGTGCCTCCTGGTGTGCGCCCGCGGGCGGTGCGCCTGGAGGATCTCGGCGAGCTCGTGCCGATCTCGCGAGTGGGCGGGCAGGGCCGCGTCTACCGGCCGCAGTTCGCGCCCAAGTCGCTCGGCCCCGATCCGGTCGTGGTCAAGCTCTACCGCCGGACGGCACCCGCGGGCGCCGCGGAGGTGCTCAGCGAGATGGTCGCGTTCGGCCGGACGCTCCCGGGCGAGCAGCGGACCTCGCTGCACGCGATCACTGCGTGGCCGCTGGCCGTGGTCCACACCGGCCCGCGCGCAGCGGGCATCGTGATGCGCGACGTGTCCGGCCGGTTCGCGGTGCCGTTCGTGATGCCGAGCGGACGGCGGGATCGCGTGTTGACGGCGCTCGAGCACCTGCTGGGGGCGGACGGATACCTCGAGCTGCGCGGGCTGGGGGTGCGGCTGGACACGACGCGGCGGGCGGAGGTGGCCGAGCGGGTGAGCGCCGGGCTGGCCTACCTGCACCACCACGGGATCGCGGCCAGCGACATCGCCCCCAACAACCTGCTCGTGGCCTTCGGGGCGGCGACGTCGGTCTGCTTCATCGACTGCGACTCGATGACCTTCCGCGGCAGGAGCCCGCTGACGTGCGTGCAGACCGCGGATTGGAATCTGCCACCGGCGTTCGAGGAGGCGGCCGACACCCGTGCCGGCGACGCGTACAAGCTCGGGCTGGTCATCCTGCGCCTGTTCGCGCGCTCGCACGACGCGCGCGCGCCGGCAGCGTACCTGCGCTATGTACCGGTCGAGCTGCGCGACCTGTTGTACCGGTCGCTAGGCGCCGCCGCGGTGAATCGCCCGACCCCCGCGGAGTGGCAGCGCGCCCTGCGCGGCCTGCTCGCCGAGGGGACGTTGAACGAGCGATACCCGGGGCCGGCTCCGGTTCGCCTCGCACCACCGCCTCCGGTGGCGGCGCCGGCGCGCGCCGCTTCGGCGCGGGCGCTCTCGGCCCCGGCCACGCCGGCGCTTTCCAGACCGGCCGCGCCGGCGGTGGCGAGGCCTGCGGCCGCGCCGGCGGTGGCGACGGCGCTTTCCAGCCCGGCCGCCGCGGTGTGGCTGCGCCGCATCGTGATCGTGCTGTGGATCGTGGCCGGCAGCGCCGTGCTCCTCGTCGTCCTGTCCCGGCTGTTCGCCGCCGCCGTGCCCGGATGGGACTCGGGCGCCGGTCCGGCGGCCGGAACGGGATCTTCGCCATACGGCAACCAGTACTACGACCCGGGCTACTACCCGGGCGGCCGCGGCGGCCTGCAGGGCGGTTCGACCGGGATCGTTCAGCTGCCCTGAGCTGTTACATAGCGGTTACCTCCGCCGCCGTAGGCTGTGCGCGTGCCGAGCGTCGCGAACGGTGAGTCGGGCCAGGTCGCGCTTCGGCTGCGCGACGTGACCAAGGAATACCCGGGGGACGTTCACGCGCTGCGCGGCGTGAGCGTCGACATCGCGGCCGGGGATCAGGTGGCGGTGGTGGGGCCGTCGGGTTCGGGGAAGACGACGATGCTGACCGTGTTGGGCACGCTCGAGCGCCCCAGCGCCGGCGCGGTCGAGGTGGCGGGGCGCGACGTGGTCGCGGCCTCGGACCTCGAGCTGGCGGGGTTGCGCGCGCACGAGATCGGCTTCGTGTTCCAGGGCTTTCACCTCCAGGACGCGATGACCGCGGTCGACAACGTCGCCAACGGCATGCTGTACACGGGCGCCCCGGTCCGGGCGCGGCGCGAGGCGGCCCGGGCGGCGCTCGATCGGGTGGGACTGGGCCATCGCCTCACCCATCGCCCGCCGCAGCTGTCCGGCGGCGAGCGCCAGCGGGTGGCGATCGCCCGCGCGATCGCCAAGCGCCCGGTGATCATCCTCGCCGACGAGCCCACCGGGAACCTCGACTCGACCTCCGGTCAGGAGGTGATCGCGCTGCTGCACGAGCTGGCGGCCGAGGGCGCGACGCTCGTGCTGATCACGCACGACCAGGCCATCGCCGAGGGCTTCTCGCGGCGCATTCAGATGCGCGACGGCGAGATCGTCGGGGACGACCGGCCGTAAGCCGTGTGCCCGCGGCCGCACGTCGGCCCGGCGCGTCGTACGCCGGGCCGGCGCGTCGTAGGCCGGGCCGGCGGGCCGTGCGCCGGTCCGGCGTGTCGTACGCCGGTCGGGCGGCCCGTACCCCGGTCCGGGAACGGACAACGCCGTGGACTTTTATGGCGAGCTGACGGTCGGCGTCGTAGGCTCGCCTCCGCGACGAACGTGCGCCTCGTCGCTAATGCGGACGGACTCCCCGATACCCGCAGCTGGGGACCGGCGGCGGTCCCGGGTAGTGACTCCCACCCGGGCCCGCCAGCCGGTTCCCGGGTCTCTTTACGGTCCTCAAGCGGGTCGCCGGCCGCGCAGTCGCGTCAGGACGCTCGCGGCGGCGTAGGCGGCACCGGCCAGCCCGATGATCGCGCTGCTGGGCGGGAGCGAGGCGATCTGGTAGCTGAGAGCCAGCCCGCCCCACATGGCCACGACCGCGATCAACGCCGACAGGGCCAGCCCGTGGAACGGACGGGTGGTGAGCCGGTGGGCGGCTCCCGCCGGCGCCGCGAGCAGGCCGAGGAGCAGCAACGCGCCGACCGCCTGGGTGCTCTCCGCGGTGACGACCGCGAGCACGACGAGGAAGCCGACGCCGAGGGCGCGGGCCGGGATGCCCCGGACCGACGCGAGCTCGGCGTCGAGCGTGGCCAGCATGAGCGGCCGCAGGCTGAGCAGAACGGTGAGCGCCACCGCCAGGCCGATCGCGGCGGCGAGGCGCGAGCCCCCGGGGCTGAGCGCATAGAGCGAGCCGAACAGCGTGTTGGCCGCGGAGATCCCGGTGCCGCCGGACGCGCTGGTGGCGAGCACCGCCAGCAGGAACACACCGATGCCGAGGATCCAGGCGAACACCGTCCCGATCACCGCGTCGTCCGCCTGGCCCCGGCGGCCGAGCGCCGCCATTCCCCCGGCGACCAGCAGCGTGAGCGCGAACAGCCCGACGCGCTCGTCGAGCCCGACCACGGCGGCCGCGATCGCGCCGACGAACGCCACGTGGGTCAGGGCGTCGCCGGCAAACAGCTGCCCGCGCAGAACCACGAACCAACCGGTGATCCCGCAGGCCAGCGCGATGAACGTGCCGGCCAGGTACGCGTTGCGGACGAAGTCGTGAGCGAACATCAGCCGTGGCGCAGGGCCCTGATGAGCCGGGCGATGAGGAACACCGCGAACGCGATGCTCGTGACGTAGAAGCCGACCGGATAGATCGAGAAGTACGCGATGCCCAGGCCCAGCCACACGGTCACCAGCGCGAACACGACCCCGAGTGCCAGCCCGAGGCCTGGGCGCATGGTCACCTGCTGTGCTGCGGCGGCCGGCGCCACGAGCAGCGCGAACACGAGCAGCGCACCGGTGATCTGGCTCGTGGCGGCGACGGCGGCGGCCAGCAGCAACAGAAAGCCGGTGTCGAGCACGGCGACGGGCAACCCGCGCGCCCGCGCGGCCTCGGGGTCGATCGTCTCGAGCAGCAGCGGCCGTGCGGCGAGAGCGACCAGCGCGACCGCGACCAGCGCGATGATCAACAACGTGAAGACCTGGCCCCGGCTGACCCCGAGGAACGTCCCGAACAGCAGCGTCTCGGTCCCATCGAGCACGGAGTTGTTCAGCGACAGGAACAGGAAACCGGCGGCCAGACCAAGCGTCTGAACGGTGGCGATCGTGGCCGTCTCGGTCCCGTATCCGCGCCCGAGAGATCCACGGGCGCCGCGCATGAACAGGGCGGCGCCACCGCACGCAAGGTAATAGCCGAGCGCGGTGGGAAGCCCGATCAGCGACGCGCCGGCGGCGCCCGGAAAGGCCATGACCGCCAGCGTGTGCCCGGCGAAGCTCTGGCGGCGGAGCACCATGTACCAGCCGACGACCGCCGCGAGCACGGCCACGATCGTCCCCGCCTCGAGCGCGTTGACCATGAACGGGAACGTGAACAGCGCGTTCAGGTCGGTGATCGGATCGAGCGTCAGGCTCGGGTTCACGTGACGAGCTCGTGGCGGGGGCCGTGGTGGTGCGGCGCCTCGGGCAGGCCGACGACGACCAGCCGTCCGTCGTGGGTCTGCAGGACCTCGATCGGCGCGCCGTAGAGCTCGCTCAGCGTGGCCGAGGCGATGACCTCGCCGGCCGGACCGCTGCGGGCGCGGCCGCCGGCCATGTAGATCACCTGGTCGAGGTAGGGGAGGAGCGGGTTGACGTCGTGGGCGACGAGCAGCACCGAGACCTGCTGGGTCGTGCAGATCCGCCGCAGGAGCGCGGCGACTGCGGCCTGGTTCGGGAGGTCCAGGCCGTCGAGCGGCTCGTCCAGGATCAGCAGACTGGGCTCGCGGACCAGCGCCTGGGCGATCAGCAGACGCTGCTGCTCGCCGCCGGACAGCTCGCCGATCGCGCGCTTGGCGTAGCCGGTCGCGCCGACCAGGGCGATCGTCTTGTCGACGCGGGCGCGTTCAGCGCGATGGCGTCCTCGCGCGGCCTTGGTGAGCGCGACGGGAACCCCCAGCGGGCGCCGTCGAGTCCGAGTCGCACCATGTCGACGCCGCGGATGCGCGTGGAGGAGTCGAATCCATGACGCTGGGGGAGGTATCCGATGTCGCCGCGCGCCTGCGCGGGCGTCCGGCCCAGCACGCTGATCGATCCCGCCTCGAGCCGGACCAGGCCCAGGATCACCCGCATCAGCGTCGACTTGCCCGCGCCGTTCGGTCCGAGCACCGCGACGAACTGACCCGGATCGACCCGCAGCTCCACGTCGCCGAACACGCGCTTGCCGCCGAGTCGGACGGCCGCGCCGGCCAGCTCGATCATCGCCCGGTGACCTCGTGCAGCGCGCGCTCGATCTCCTGGAGCTGGGCGGTTTGCCACTGCTCGAACGTCGCTGTGGCCGGGGTCAGCGTTTCGGTGATCGTGGCGATCGGGATGTGGTTGGCCCGGGCCATCGCGTTCAGTCGCTGGATCTGCGGCGTGGCGTTCTGCGAGTTGTAGATCCACACCTTGATCTGGTGACGCGCGATCTGGTCCTGGGTGGTGATGGTGTCCTGGGCGCTCACCTCGGTGCCCTCGCTGATCGCCTTCATGAAGCTCGGCGGCGTGATCAGGTCGAGGGCGAGCCCGGGAGCCTGCAGCGCGAAGATGCTCTCCGACGCGCCGACCGGGGTGCCGCCGTAGCGATCCTTGATCTGGGCGATCAGCTGGTGGTAGGTCTTGAGGCCACGCGTCTCGAAGGTGGCGAGCCGGCTCGCGTAGTAGCTCGCGTGCTTGGGGTCGAGCTTGCTCAGGTCGGCGGTGATGTAGTACGCCACCGAGTCAACGTCGGTGGGGCTGTACCAGCGATGCGGGTTATCGCCGTCGTGGAGCTTCAGCACGCTGCCCACGGTGAGCACGATGCGGCTGGAGTCCGGGTTGGCCGCCAGCAGCTTCGGCGCCCACGGGTCGTAGCCGACGCCATTGACGATGGCCATTTGAGAGGTGGCCAGCGTGCGCGCGTCGTTGGCGCTCGGCTCGTAGGAGTGCGGGTCCTGGGCGGGGTTGGTGATGATGCTCTCGACTGTGGCCTTGTTGCCGGCGATCTGGCTGGCGATCGAGCCCCAGAAGTTCTCGGCCGCAACCACGTGGATGCCGTTCGTGCTCGCGTTCGAGGTACCGCCACAGCCCGCCAGCACGGCCGCCACCGCGACGGCGAGGAGGGGGTCGAGCCACCGGATCCGCACCACCCCCACCCTACCAAAAATGAGATTGAGTCTCGGAGTTATTCTCACTTGGCCGGGTTCGGAGATAAGCTGTTTCGGATGGGTTTCGCGAGCGGATCGGTCACATGGAGCGAGCACGTGGAGGCGGTTCTGTCTCGTGCCGGGCTCAAGCACGGCGGCGCGCGCCAGCGGGTCATCGACCTGCTGGCCTCCCAAGGCTGCGCTCTGAGCGCGGTCGAGATCGAGGACGAGCTGCGGACGCAGGGCACACCCGCCGGACGGGCGAGCATCTACCGCGTGCTCGACCTACTCGTCGACCACGGACTGGTCGAGCGGATCACGGTCGAACAGGGGCTCTCGCGCTTCGAGCGCACGGACCCCGATGGCGAGCACCATCATCACCTGGTGTGCGATCACTGCGGGCGGCTGGTGGCGTTCGACGATCCCGGGCTCGAGCGGGCGATCGACAACCTGTCCGAGCGGCTGGGGATGCGGGTGGAGCACCACGAGGTGGTCCTGCGAGGCGCCTGCGTGGACTGCGAGTGACGCCTCAGTAGGCGTCGACGTAGGGGCGGCGCTTGCCTCTTGTCTCGTCCTTGGGCGAGTCGAACAGGGTGGCGATCCAGCGACGGCTGTCGGCCGGGTCGATCACGTCGTCGATCTCGAAGTACGCGGCCATGTTGAGGCCCTTGCCCCGTTCGTAGGCGGCAGCCACGGCCGCGTCGTACGCCCGTGTGCGCTCGGCCGGATCCTCGATCGCGTCGAGCTCGCGGCGCATGCCAAGCCGCACGGCGCCCTCGAGGCCCATCCCGCCGAACTCGGCCGTAGGCCAAGCGATCGTGAACAGAGGCGCCTTGAAGCTGCCCGCGGCCATGGCCTGGGCGCCCAGTCCGTAGCCCTTGCGCAGCACGATCGTCCCGGTCGGGACGCGCAGGTTGGCGCCGGTCAGGAACAGCCGGGAGAAGTGGCGCACGGTGGCGGTCTTCTCGGCCTCCGGCCCGACCATGAAGCCCGGCGTGTCGCACAGGAACAGGATCGGCAGGCCGAACGCGTCGCACAGCTGCATGAACCGGGCCGACTTGTCGGCGCCGTCGGCGTCGATCGCGCCACCGAGATGCGCGGGGTTGTTGGCGATCACGCCGAGCGGCTTGTCGTCGTGCACTCGGGCGAGCGCGGTGATGATCCCGGGGGCCCAGCCGGCGCGGAGCTCGAGCACGTCCCCGAGCAGCGCGTCGATCACCTTGCGCACGTCGTAGATGCGCTTGCGGTTGGTGGGGATCAGGTCGCGCAGCGCGGCCGAGTCGGCTTGTTCGGCGGGTTCGCCGCGGCCGGCGAAGTACGAGAGGTAGCGCTTCGCCGCCGCGACCGCCGCTGCGTCGTCCTTTACGCGCAGATCGACCACGCCGTTGCCGTATTGCACGTCGATCGGGCCGACTGCGCCGGGTTCGTAGGTTCCGAGGCCGCCGCCCTCGATCATGGCCGGGCCGCCCATCCCGATGCTCGAGTCCTCGGTGGCGATCACCACGTCGCAGCACCCGAGCAGCGCGGCGTTGCCGGCGAAGCAGTAGCCCGACGCGATCCCGACGAGTGGAACGAGGCCGCTGAGCTTTGCGAACAGGTGGAACGCGCGGCAATCCAGGCCCGCCACGTGGGGCCAATCGACGTCGCCCGGCCGCCCGCCGCCGCCCTCGGCGAACAGCACGACCGGGAGTCTTCGGCGCTCGGCGATCTCGAACAGCCGGTCCTTCTTCAGGTGGTTGCGCATCCCCTGGGTGCCGGCCAGGACCGTGTAGTCATAGGACATGACGACCACCGGCGCGCCCGCGATGGTGGCGGTGCCGGCGATCAGGCCGTCGGCCGGGGTGCGCTCGATCAGCTCCTGTTTCGGGCGCCTCTGTTCCTGGGCGGCGAAGATCAGCGGGCCGTACTCGACGAAGCTGTTCGGGTCGATCAGGTCGGCCAGGTTCTCGCGCGCGGTGCGTCGGCCCTGCTCGTGGCGCTTGGCGACCGCGTCGGGGCGCGCGTGGTCGAGGGTCTGCTCATGCCGGGCCCGCACCGCGTCGAGGTCATCCCGCGTGTTCTCCGTGGTTGCCGCGTCTGTCTCCGGGCGCGCCGGAGCCTCGCGCCGCGCCGGCTCGAGCACGGCCAAGCGCTGGCCGGGCTCGACCGTGTCGCCGACCGCCACCTCGACGGAGCGAACGGTGCCGTCCACCTCGGCCACGACCTCGTGCTCCATCTTCATCGCCTCGAGCACGATCAGTGGCTGGCCCGCGACGACCGAAGCCTGGCGGTCATGGCGGACGGCGACGACGGTGCCGGCGAACGGCGCCACGACGTTGAGCTCGGACACCGGGCGAAAGCTACGCGACGGCCTTGCGGAGCGCCGCCAGGATGTCCTCGGGCGAGGCGTTGTCGCCCGCGTCCTTGGACATGTGCGACCAGGTGACGTTGCCGTTCGGGGCGATCACCAGCGCGCCACCGAGCTGGTTCGCATCACCGATCGTGCGGGTCTGGATGGTCTTCTCGCGGAGACCGGTGAGCGCGCCCTTGGTCACCACCTTGGGGTTGAACAGGTCGAGCACGCCGCCGGATTTCGCGCCCGCGGCGTCGTAGCTGACGCGCTCCTCGTCAGCCAGGACCTGGAGCTGGATGCCCTGGCGCCGGCGGAAGTGCGCGGCATGCCGGGGTGTGGCCTGCCCGATCAGCACGAGGTCGCCGCCGGCGCGCTCGAACTCCGATCGCGCGCGATGCAACTGCATCGCGTGTGCCTTGCAATAGAGTCAGCCATAGTGCCGGAGCCAGACCAGCGCCACCGGCCGCTCGATCCACAACTCGCCCAGGCGCACGTCGTGGCCTTCGTGATCGGGCAGCACGATGTCCGCGAGCCCGTCCGCGTTCGACGGCGGGTTCGGTTTGCGGCCGGCAGGCATGCGCCGCCAACACTACGCGATACTCAGTGAGTGGCGGAAGCTGAGCCCAAGGTCCTGTGGACTCCGAGCGAGGAGCGGATCGAGCGCGCCACGCTGACCCGCTACATGCGCTGGCTGGGCGAGAAGCATGGGCTGGAGTTCGAGGGCTACCACGACCTGTGGCGCTGGTCGGTGTTCGACCTCGACGCGTTCTGGCGCTCGATCGTGGACTTCTGCGGGGTGCGCTTTGCCGAGGGCGGCGAAACGGTGCTGGGGAGCGACGCGATGCCCGGGGCTTCGTGGTTCCCGGGGTCGCGGCTGTCCTATGCCGAGCACGTGTTCGCGGGGAAGTCGGGTGATGCCCTCGCGATCCAGCATGCGTCCGAGTCTCGCGAGTTGCAACGGCTCACCTGGGGTGAGCTTCGGTCGCAGACCGCGGCGATCGCCTCCGGTTTGCGCGCGCTCGGCGTCGTTGCGGGAGATCGGGTGGCGGCATACATGCCGAACATCCCCGAGACCGTGGCTTCGTTCCTGGCCTGCGCGTCGATCGGTGCTATCTGGTCCTCGGCCGCCCCGGAGTTCGGCGCTCGCAGCGTGATCGACCGGTTCGCACAGATCGAGCCCAAGGTGCTGCTCGCGATCGACGGCTACCGGTACGGAGGCAAGGACTTCGATCGCTCTGAGCTGGTGGGGCGGATCGCCGGCGAGATCCCTTCGCTGGAGAAGGTTGTCCGGTTGGGCTACCTCGACGGGTCTGGGTGGGAGGACGGCTTCCTGGGCTCGTCGGAGGTTTTGGAGTTCGAGGCGTTGCCGTTCGACCATCCCCTCTGGGTCCTGTATTCGTCCGGGACAACCGGGCTGCCCAAGCCGATCGTCCACGGCCAGGGCGGCATCCTGCTCGAGCAGCTGAAGAAGGCCCATCTGCACCTGGACGCCCAGTCCGGCGACCGGATGTTCTGGTTCACGACGACCGGCTGGATGATGTGGAACTTCATCATCGGGATGCTGCTGAGCGAGGCGTCGATCGTGCTGTTCGACGGGAATCCCGGCTATCCGGGGATGGGAACGCTGTGGGATCTGGTGGCCGACAGCGGCATGACGACCTTCGGCACCAGCGCGGCCTTCATCGCCGCGTGCATGAAGGATGGGGTTCGTGCCGCCGAGGGGCGAGACCTTTCGGGGTTGAAGGCCGTGGGATCGACCGGGTCGCCGCTGTCGCCCGAGGGCTTCCAGTGGGTCTACGACCAGCTGGGGGGCGACACGTGGCTGTTCTCCACTTCCGGTGGGACCGACCTGTGCACGGCGTTCGTGGGCGGCGTGCCCACGCTGCCGGTGTACCTGGGTGAGCTGCAGGCCCGTTCGCTCGGCGCCTCGGTGGAGTCCTGGGACCCGGACGGCAAGCCTCTGATCGACGAGGTCGGCGAGCTCGTGATCACCCGGCCGATGCCCTCGATGCCTGTGTTCTTCTGGGGCGACGAGTCCGGTGAGCGCTACCGGGACAGCTACTTCAACGTTTACCCCGGGATCTGGCGCCACGGCGACTGGATCGAGATAACGCCACGCGAGACGGCCGTGATCTATGGCCGCTCGGATTCGACGATCAACCGCGGCGGCGTGCGGATGGGGACTTCCGAGATCTATCGGGCGGTGCTGGCGCTCGACGAGGTGGTCGACGCCCTGGTCGTCGATGTGCCGCGCGAGGGCAGCGACTGGATGCCGCTGTTCGTGGTCCTGCGCGAGGACGCGTCGCTGGACGAGGGGCTGGAGCGCGAGATCAAGCGCCGCATCCGGGAGGACTGCTCGCCCCGCCACGTGCCGGACGAGATCCGGGAGATTTCCGAGGTTCCCCGGACGTTGTCCGGCAAGGTGCTCGAGGTCCCGGTGAAGCGAATCCTCATGGGCACCCCCGCCGACCAGGCCGCCTCCCGAGAATCGCTCGCTAACCCCGAAGCGTTGGACTATTTCGTGGAGCTGGGGGAGAATCCGCCGGGGGTCGCGGCTCTTAGGGGTGTGATGGATTTTCCGTCGTATTGACGGCAAATCCATCACACCCCGAGAGGTGGCAGAGCTATTCGACAGACTGCTCGCGGCCCTGGCGGCCAAGCAGCACGGTTACGTCACTCGGGCGCAGCTTTTGGCGCTCGGGCTGGGAGCGGATGCGATCGACTACCGGATCGAGACTGGCCGGCTCATCCCGGTCTACGCCGGCGTATACGCGATCGGTTACGTCCGCAGGGACCCGGTGTCCCGCGCCCATGCCGCCGTGCTCGCGTGTGGCGAGAGGGCGGCGCTGAGCCACGGCTCGGCGGCGAGCCTCTGGGGCTTCTACAAGCATTGGGACGCAGCGTTCGAGATGACCGCCCCATCGGTCCGGATCCGGGACGGCATAAAGGTCCACCGGTGCCGGACGCTGGCTCGCCGCGACATCACCCGGCAGCTCGGCATCCGGGTGACCAGCCCGGCGCGCACTATCCTCGACACCGCTCCGCGCCTCACGGGCAAGCGCCTCTCCCGGTTCGTCAACGACGCGCTGCGCACGCCCTATCTGCACGCCGCAGACCTGGCCGACGTGCTGAACCGCAACCCGAATCACCCGGCTGCCAACCGACTCCGGCGCTTCGTGGAGGATCCGAAGACGAACTCCCCGCTCGAGGACGACTTCGTGGAGTTCGCGCGGCGGCATGGCTTACCGGAGCCGGTGACCAACACCTACCTGCTCGGCTACGAGATCGACGTGCTGTACCCGCGCGAGCGTGTGATCGTCGAGGTCGACAGCTACGGCTTCCACTCGGACCGCGACACCTTCGAGCGTGACCGCAAGCGGGATGTGGTCACGCTGGCGGCGGGATTCGTGACGGTCCGGATAACGGACGAACGGATGAAACAAGAGCCAGAGCAAGAAGCAGAGCGGATGAACGCGATCCTCGAGGCCCGCCGCAAGGCCGCCTAGCAACTCTTACGGTTCTCTCAAAAACGGATGCCAGGATGCGCGCCACGGGCGCACCCGACCTCGGAGGCGCCCGGCCAGCTGAGGAGCTCAAGGTGCACCGCAGTCTCAAGCGAAAGCTCGTGATCGGCTTGGCGGCGCTGGCGCTAGCGGCGTTCGCCGGCGGCGCCTACGCGGCCACCCAGAGCTCCAGCCCGAACACTCGCCAGGCATTCCTGAACGACGTGGCCAAACGGCTCCACGTGACCCCGCAGCAGCTCTCTGCCGCGCTGAGCGGCGCGACCCTCGACCAGCTGCAGGCGGCGGTCAAGGCCGGGCGGTTGACCCAGTCCCAGGCCAATAAGCTCGAGCAGCGCCTGAAGCAGAACGGCACCGCGCCGGCGCTCCCGTTCGGCTTCTTCGCCCGGGGGGCCAGGGGGCCCAGGTCCACGCTTCGCCCGCCCAGGAGGCCCAGGAGGACCGGAGGACCGGGAGCCCCGGCGGCTTCGGGTTCCGCGGCTTCGGCGGACGCCTCGGCGGCCCCGCCGAACTGCAGGCCGCAGCGAACTACCTCGGCCTCAGTATCACGAAGCTCAGCCAGCAGCTCTCGACCGGGAAGTCGCTGGCCCAGATCGCGGCCGCGCAGCAGAAGACGGTGAGCGGACTGGAGCAGGCCATGACCACCGCGATCAAGACCCGGCTCGACAAGCTGGTGGCCAACAAGGTGATTGACGCGGCCCAGGAGAAGACGCTGCTCAGCCGCTTGTCCGCCCGGGTGGCCAAGGAGGTCGACCAGAAGGGCCTTCCGCTCAAGCCGCCGGCGTTCCGCTTCCCTCAGCGCGTCCCGAACGGTCCGAACGGAGCCCCGAAAGGACCGAACGTCCCGCTGCCTCCGGCGTACACGCCAACCCCAGGCCCGTCTCCGGTCGCCTGAGGGCTCTTACCTGCCTCTCATCGATTTCTGACGGGTTTCTCATAGCGGCCTGCTGTACTGGGAAGACCGAAACCATCGTTCCCGCCCTGCTAGGAGAAACCCACCCATGAAGACCCTCACGCGACTTCTTCCGATCATCGGGGGCGCGGTTGCCGGTGGGGCAATCGCGCTCGCGGTGGCGAACGGGAGCACCACGACGCACTCGGTGACCACCACGACCGTGGTCCAGCCCTCCGCCTCGGCGGGGCTCCCAACCAGCTTCAGCAACGGTAAGACCCAGAGCATCAATCAGATCTACAAGTCGGTCGGCCCCGGCATCGTCGACATCACGACCTCGTCGACCTCGAACAACGGTGGCATCTTCGGCTTCGGCCAGTCCCAGCAGACCGAAGGCGAGGGTGCGGGCGTCGTGTTCGACAAGAAGGGCGACATCCTCACCGACCAGCACGTCGTGTCCGGCGCAAACAAGGTGACCGTGACGTTCCCCGACGGGACCAAGGCCCCGGCGACCGTGGTCGGTTCGGACACCGGCGCCGACCTGGCCGTGATCCGGGTCCAGAACACGCCCGCCTCCGAGCTTCACCCGCTGCCGTTCGGCGACTCGAACGCCGTGCAGGTGGGTGACAGCGTGATCGCGATCGGCAGCCCGTTCGGCCTGCCCAACACCGTCACCGCCGGCATCATCAGCGCGGTCCAGCGCACGATCCAGGCTCCGAACCAGTTCACGATCCCCAACGCGATCCAGACCGATGCCCCGATCAATCCGGGTAACTCCGGTGGCCCGCTGATCAACGCCGCGGGCCAGGTGGTGGGTCTCAACGACCAGATCGAGACCAACAACACCAACGGTCAGGGGGAGGGCTCGAGCTCGGGCATCGGGTTCGCCACCCCGTCCAACAGCGACGTGCGGATCGCCAAGGAGATCATCTCTACCGGCCAGGCCCACAACGCCTACGTCGGCGTGAGCCTTGACCCGAGCGTGGCCGGTGGCGCCGGCATCGCCAAGAGCTCGACCACGAACGGCTCGCAGCCGATCCAGCCGGGCTCCCCGGCGAACAAGGCGGGCCTCCAGGCCGGCGACATCATCACCGCGGTCAACGGCACCCACGTGAGCGACGTCAACCAGTTCGTGGCCACGATCGCCAACTACGCCCCCGGCAACACTGTCACCCTGACCGTCAACCGAGGTGGTCAGAGCAAGTCGGTCAAGCTGACCCTCGGCTCGCAGCCCGCGAGTGCGGCGACGAGCGAGCCAGAGCCAGGGCGGCGGCGGTCTCAACATCCCGTAACGCCCTGAGCGTCGGGCCCGGCCGAGCTAGGCGGCCGGGCTCGATGCCTGCGCCACAGTCCGATCCATGAGCTCGCGGTGCACGCAGCGCGTCTGGCCATCGCGCCGGCTCCACACGCCGTCTGAGTCGAGCGTCCAGTTGAACGTGTCGTCGGCCAGGCAGCGCTCGAGCGTGTCCTCGAGCTCGGCCTGGAGCTCCGGATCCTCGACCGGAGCCAGCAGCTCGACCCGGGTGTCGAGGTTGCGCGGCATCAGATCGGCCGACCCGATGTAGTAGACGTGCTCGTCGCCCCGGTGGAAGGAGTAGATGCGAGAGTGCTCGAGGAAGCGCCCGACCACCGAGCAAACGTTGATCGTCTCGCTGACGCCGGGCACGCCCGGGATCAGGCAGCAGATGCCACGCACGTTCAGGTCGATCGGGACGCCGGCCTGTGAGGCGCGGTAGAGCGCCTCGATGCAGCGTTGATCGACCAGCGCGTTCATCTTCATGACGATTCGCGCGGGCTCGCCTGCCTCGTGCGCGGCGACCGTCCGCTCGATCTCCTCGATCAGCGGCTCGCGCAGCGAGTTCGGCGCGACCAGGATCTTGCGCTCGCGCGCCGGATGCCCGTAGCCCGTCAGCGTGTTGAACAGATTCGCGACCTCCTCGCCGATCTCCCGGTCGGTCGTGAACAGGCCGAAGTCCTCATACAGGCGAGCGTTCTTGGCGTGGAAGTTCCCGGTTCCGATCATCACGTAGTGGCGGACCCCGCCGCGCTCGCGGCGGACCACGAGGATCGCCTTGGCGTGGGTCTTCAGGCCCGGGATCCCGTGGACCACGTGGGCGCCGACTTCTTCGAGCGCACGTGACCAGCCGATGTTCTGGCGCTCGTCGAAGCGGGCCTTGAGCTCCACCAGCGCCACCGCCTGCTTGCCCTTCTCCGCGGCCTCGATCAGCGAGGGGACGAGCGCCGAGTCGTCGGAGGTCCGGTACACGGTCATCTTGATCGCCAGCACGTTGGGGTCATCGACCGCCTGCCTGACGAAACGCTCGACGCTGGTCGCGAACGACTGGTAGGGATAGTGCACGAGCACGTCGCGCGTGCGCATTGGGGCGAACACGTCGGGCTGCTCGTCGCGGTCGCCCGGGCGGGGGACGAAGGCCGGATGGGTGAGCGGCGTCCAGGGGGTCTGGCGAAGATCCGAGTGGCCGTCCAGTCCCGCGATCTCCCACAGATCGCCGAGGTCGAGCATGCCGTCGACGTCGTAGACCTGGACGTCCTCGACACCCAGCCACTCGATCAGCCGGGCGCGCAGCGACGGATCCATGCCGGCGCCGACCTCGAGTCGCACGACCTCGCCGAAGCGACGGCGCCGGAGCTCGTCCTCGACCGCCTGGAGCAGGTCGTCGGCCTCATCGGAGACCTCGAAGTCCGCGTCGCGGGTGACCCGGAACATGTCGTAGCTGAGGATGTCCAGGCCCGGGAACAGAGCGTCGAGGTGGCGGGCGATGATCTCCTCGAGCGGAATGAAGGTATTGGCCGAGATCTCGACGAACCGGGGCAGCACCTCCTTGGGGACCTTGACCCGCGCGAACACCTCGTGGTCGAGGTCGGGGTCGTGCAGGCGCACGATCAGGCTGAGCGAGAGGTTCGAGATGTACGGGAAAGGCCGGCCGGGACCGATGGCCAGCGGCGTCAGCACCGGGAAGATCTGCTCGCGGAAGTGGCGAGCCATCAACTCCGGCGCCGCCTCGGACTCTTCGCAGGAGACGATCCGGATGCCGTGCTCGGCCAGCTCGGGGCGGACCACCTCGGTGAACTGGCGCGCATGCCGGCGGTCGAGCTCTCTCACTCGCTCCGCGATGCCGGCGAGGACCTGTGGCGGCGACAGCCCGTCGGCGCCGCGGGCGTCGATCCGGGCGTCGACCTGATCATGGACGCCGGCCACGCGCACCATGAAGAACTCGTCGAGGTTGGTGACGAAGATGGCCAGGAACTTCACCCGCTCCATCAAGGGCAGCGACTCATCACCGGCGAGCTGCAGCACGCGATCGTTGAAGTCGAGCCACGACAGCTCGCGGTTCAGGTACAGGGAGGCGTCGGTGAGCCCTTTGACCGTGCTGACCGAGCCCGAGTGGCCGTCCTCGTCCTGCGTCGCGGCTGTCTCGGTCTCGCTCATGTCACCGACACGTGCGCCTTGGCGATAGCGCTGAGCTCGGAGGGTCGCAGGAGCGTGACCAGCTCGCCCTTGGAGATGCCGGCCAGGCCGCCCTTCTTCATCCTGGATTGCGCTCCGGTCAGGTCGTGCAGCAGCAGCGAAAACGACGGGTCGTGTCCCACGAGCAGGACGTCGCCCAGGCCGGCGGTCAGCTCCCTGACATCGAACGGCTCGCCAGCCAGCGCCGGCTCGACCGTCACCGGCACGCCGAGCGGCTCGCAGGCTCGCTCGGCGGTCTGCACCGCGCGGAGCTTGGGGCTTGTCAGACAGGCGTCGAGGTGGACCTCGAGGACGGCGAGGGCACGACCGGCCGCGTCCGCGTGCATGGCGCCGCGTTCGGTCAGTGGACGATCGTCATCCGGGAGACCATCCTCCGCCTCGGCGTGTCGCAGAAGCCAGAGCACGCTGAAGACTCTAGTGGCATCCGGCCAGGCGTTGTACGGTCGTGTTACCGAATCGTGACGGAGGTCAGTGCCGCCGCGCTGCGCGCCTGGCGGTGGCGCAAGCGATCGACCGCGACGCTGCGGATCCGGTAGCGACCGGGGGCCAGGCGGAATCGCAGTCGCAGGGTCCAGTGGGAGGTGCCACGAGCCACGAACTCGATCGGGCGCCGGCACGATCGCGGGCGGCTGAGGGCGCCGCCGCGCTTGACGAACCGGCAGCGTCCGTGCGCGGCCGTCCGGTAGACCATCACGTACACGCGGGCCAGGCGCTGGCGGCGTCGGTTGGCCGCGCTCGCCGTGGCGCAGCGATGCTCGCCGGCCGTGCCGATGACGGTCATCCCATGCCGAGATGCATGCGTCCGGCGGCGGGCGATCCGGGAGTAGGGCGCCGCCACACACCCGCGCGGGTGCGCCTGGACCGGGGCCTTCGGTGCGACTACGCCCGGAGCGGTGCCGGGAGCTTCGTGCACCGGCAAGCGCAGCTGCAGGTCGGAGACCGAGATCGAGAACTGCCCGTTGGAGGTCCGCACGTAGGGCGAGTCCTGCCCGAGCAACTCGAGCTTGGGGATGTGGCCGGCGGCGAAGTGCCAGGCGCCGGGATGGAGCTGGAACACCTGGAGGCCGTCCGGCGCGCTCGAGTCGATGCGGTACACGCCGCGCGCCACGAGCGTCTCGGTGCCGGCGGAAGGATCGACGTCCCACAGCCGGGCGGCGATGAACGGGAACTGGCCGGTCACGCTCAGGTTGGCGATCACGGTCGGCGAGCCGAGCAGCGTGTAGCCGCTTCCGGCGGCGGCCGGGAGGCGGTAGGTGGCGACGCCGGCGCCCTGGTCGGCTGCGCTGACCGTGGCGCATGCGCCGTTCCCGGCGATCGGATCGATGGCGCGGGAGATCGTCGGGTCGCCGGCGGCCGAGGAGATCGTCTGGGCCGCGCTCGAGCTGTAGTCGACCTCGCCCGGATGCAGGCCGCTCCAGCTCGAGGCGGTGTAGGGACCGCCGGAGGGCGCGCTGGCCGGGCAGGTCTCGATCGTGGCGGTGGCGCTCGACGGCGGCTGCGCGCCGGCGCCCTTCAGGTAGTAGTTGAAGAGGGCTTGGATCCTGGTGGAGAGGAGCGCGAGGTCGCCCGGCTTGTTGTTGGCGGGCTGGTGGCCGAAGTCGCCGTCGAACAGCGAGATCGGGTCAGACGGATAGAGGGAGCTGCTCGAGGTTGTAGTAGCGGACCGCCTCGTCGACCGGGAACAGGTCATCGGTGAAGCCGTTGGCGATGAGCAGCGGCGCCGGAGCTTCCCGCGCGAAGCCGTAGGCGCCGTCGAGCAGGTAGTAGGGCGAGTGGTACTGGGCGATCTGGGTGGCGATCGCCTCGTCCTCCGTGTTGCCGTCGTACGGCTCGCCGGCGTTCAGGGCCGCGTACCACGTCGTGAGGTCGGCCTGCGAGTTGGTGCCGGCCGGCGCGTAGGAGCCGTTCGCGTTGCCCTCCGCGTACAGGCCCGACACGAACGACTGCTTCTCGACCCCGATCGGACTGAGGTCGGTGCTCGGGCCGGCGACGGCGTAGTCGAGCGTGCGCCCGTTGGGCATCAGCGAATAGGTCAGGTCGCTCCACGGGATCACCGGCGCGGCGGCGGCGATGTGCAGCGGGGTGCCGGCCGGGCTCCGCCACGGGCTGAGCGTCCCGTCCGTGTTCATCACCCGGTCCTTCAGCGTGGCCAGTTCGAGCGACACACCGCCCCCGTAGGACTCGCCGGTGGCGCCGATCCGGTTCGGATCGGCCACGCCCTCGTCGACCAGCAGCCCCGTGGCGTACTGGGCGTCGTGGGCCTCGTAGCGCTCGTCGTCTAGGCGGATGTAGCCGTTCTGGCAGCCGGTCGGATCGGCCGCGCGCGACTGGGCGCTCCCGCACGAGTCGCCGAAGCCGCGGGCGGCCAGTTGGAGCACGGCGTACCCCGCCTTGGCCCACGCGTCGGCGGTGGGTCCGAAGTACTGGCTGTCGGTTGGGCCGGTGGGCGGCTCGCCCCAGCCGTGGCTCTGGATGATCAGCGGGTAGGGACCGTCGGCGCCGGATGCAGGCCCCGGCGGAAGCGTCACGTACACCGCGAGCGGCTGGCCATCGAAGCTCTTCAGACGCTCATCGCTCCCGCCCGAGGAGCTGTAGGTGCCGTGACAGACCCGGGTCCCGTCGGACTGGGGGCTGCACGTGATGGCTGCCCCGGACACCGTCTGACCGGCGAATATGCTGTTGATCGGAGATGCCGAGGCGCGGGCCCCGGGGGTGGGGAGGGTCAGGGCGGCCGCGGCCGCGAGCCCCAACGCAACGCATGCGAGTGCACCCCTGTTCCGTCTCATCCCCGGGAGACCATAGGCAGCTTCAGGCAGCTATGCGCCGGTTAGCCGATGAGCAGGCGCCGGCCGAACACGCGCTGAAACGCCTCGCCGTCGCCGTAGCGCTCGACGCTCCAGCGCGGCAGGGTCAGGTCGCCTGCGGCCTCGAGATGCAGGTCGACGCCGTGGCCGTTGGCGCGCAGGCGCGCCTCGCGCACGGACTGGTCGCGCCCGCGCTCGAGGTGCTCGGCGAGCCGGAGGATGACCGAGCAACGCTCGAGCAGATCCTCGTCGCCCGGATCGGCGAGCTCGGCCAGGTCGCCGAGCTTGGGGGCGCCCTTGCGGTGATAGCGAGTCATCTGGGCGATCAGGGCGCGCTCGCGAGGATTGAAGCCCGGGAGCTCGGCGCTGACGATCAGGTAGTAGGAGTGCTTGTGGTGGTCGTCGTAGGAGATCGTCATCCCGACGTCGTGGAGCATCGCGGCGGCCCACAGCAGCTCGCGCTCGCCGGGTTTCGGCTTGAACAGCCCGGCGCTCGAGAGCGAGTCGAACATCTGCAGGGACAGCAGTGCGACGTGCTCGACGTGGGGGAGGTCCGACTCGTATTGGGTGGCCAGGTTGTGGACGCCGGCCACGCGCACGTCGTCGAACAGCGGGGGATCGACCCCGGCGAGGAACTCGCGCGTCAGGAACACGCCGTCGCGCATGCTGCCCTCGGTGACCTCTATGCCGTCGAACGACCCGAGCTCGACCACGGTCTCGATCACCAGCGCCGAGGCGAGGATGATGTCCCCGCGCCCGACCTTGATCCCGGGCACGTCGCCGCGCTCGTCCACCGGCAGCGCGGCCAGGGTCTGGACCAGCTCGGCCAGCATCTCGCGCGTGATCACGAATCCCTGGACGCCGATGTCGGGCTGATCGGCCATCCGCTGTGCGGCGGCCGCGAGGTTTCGGACGGCGCCTCCCATTCCCACGATCCGGTCGCCGCCGTGGGCGAGCCCGCCGTAGCCGGACAGCGCGTCGCGGACGTGGGCGCGCACCCGCTGGAGGTCCTTCTTCTTGGCCGGGCCCGAGCCGGGAAGGAACTCCTCGGTCACTCGTACGGCGCCGAGCGGGAACGAGCGAAGAGACTCGGCGCGCCGGTCGCGCACCTCGATCAGCTGAATGCTGCCGCCGCCGGTCTCGAGCACCATCCCGTCCGTCATGGTCGAGCTGTTGATCGCGGCCACGTAGCCGAAGCGTGCCTCCTCCTCGTCGGAGATGACCTCGATGTTCAACCCGCTGGCGGCGCGGGCGGCCGTCAGGAACCGCTCGCCGTTGGTGGCATCGCGGATCGCGCTGGTGGCCACCGCATGCACTTCATCGGGGGCCAGTCCGTGCGCATGGCAGAAGCTCGCGAACACCGCGAGCGTCTCGAGGCCGCGACCCTGGCCGGCGTCGCTCAGGCGGCCGGTCTGCGCGAGGCCGGCGCCGATCCGAACCGTCTCGAAGATCTCGTCGGTGAGCTTCCACCAGTCCCCGGGCCAGAACATGTAGATGACCAGCCGCCACGAGTTCGAGCCGAGATCGATGACCCCGACCTGCCGGACCTGGCCCTCCGCCCCCCCGGTGGCTCGAGTCGATCGCCAGCTCACGTGATGTGAATGATCCGGTTCCGGCCGGACGAGACCGTGTCAGGATGGCCCGATGGCCTCCGAAAAGGACCGGATGTTGCGCGGAGTTCCTTATCTCGCCAACGATCCTGCGCTCCTGGAGGAGCGCAAACGGTGCCGGCTGGTGTGCGAGCGGTTCAACGCGACCAGCTTCGCCGACACCGCTGCGCGCCGGGCGATCCTCCGCGAGCTGCTCGGCGAGGTCGGCGACGACGCCGACGTGATGGCGCCGTTCGAGTGCGATTACGGATACCAAATCACGGTAGGCGCGCGGACGTTCATCAACTACGGCGCCGTGGTGCTCGATGGCGCGCCGGTGACGATCGGCGCCGACGTCCAGATCGGCCCCGGGGTGCAGCTACTGACCGCGCTGCATCCCCTCGACTCGGCCGAGCGCCGGCGCGGCACCGAGACCGCCAAGCCGGTCACGATCGGGGACGGAGCGTGGCTGGCCACCGGAGTGATCGTGTGCCCCGGGGTGAGGATCGGCGCCGACACCGTCGTCGGCGCGGGCAGCGTGGTCACCGGCGATTTGCCCGACGGCCACCTCTGCCTCGGGAATCCCTGCCGGGTGATCCGGGAGATCGAGTCCCAGCGGCAAGGCGGCGACGGCGCTGGTTGATGCGAATAGCTGCTCCGATCGCCCCACCGAAGAACACCGCCCCGATGTAGAACGGGCTGACCAGCAGGATGGCCGCGATGCCGAGCATGCTCAGCCAGATCGCCGGTCTGTAGTCGCGCCAGTTTCCGGTCATGGCCGCAATCTAGCGCCCCTCATCGGACGCCCATCTTGAGCTCGGCGGCCAGGTGCTTCTGGACCGACGCGACCGCGCGGAACGCCTCTCTCAGGTAGTTGCGGGTCAGCCGGCTGAGCGTGGCCGGCTTGACGAAGTCGTCGGGCTCCTCGCCGGCGCGCAACTGGTCCACCTGGTGCTCGACGCGCAGCTCGGTGATCAGCGTGAACGCGTCCTCGAGCGTTTGCGCGTGGTTCTCGGACAGAGTTCCGGAGGCCGCCGCCGCCCGCAGCCGCTCGCCGGTCGACGCGCTGGTCACGCCCGCGGCGATCCCCGCCCAGCGGGCGAGGTCGACGATCGGCACGACGCCGCCTTGCTTGAGGTCGAGCCGCCCGCGGTGCTCGCCAGTGGACTCGACGACGAGCCCGCGGAAGAAGCCGGTGGGCGGGCGGTGCGAGAGCGCGAACCGCGCGAGCAGGCGAAGCAGCGCCGGGTTACTGGGCGCGAGGCGGAAGCGGTCGGCGATCGGCGTCCCGGTGTGGAGGCCCCACACCGGCCGGCTGTCGACGAGCACCGAGACGAGGACCAGCGCCTTGTCCTGGGTCGGGTCGGCGATCCAGCTGCGCACCGCGCGCTCCCAGGACGCGAGCGAGCGGACGAAGCGCGGATCCGACGCGGTGGCGCCGTGAGCGTCCGTGTTCAGCCCGCACTCCTCGAGCCGCCAGACCGTGGTCGTCGCGATCTCTTGGAGGCGCGATTTGACCCCATCGTCGTCGGGCGCGCCGAACCAGACGATCGCGCTGTCGACGTCGGAGCTCGGCAGCGCCTCGCGCCGGGCCTGGCTGCCGAGCGCGAGCCAGGCGAACTCGGCGCCGACCTCGGGGGCCTCGGCGACCGTGAGCTCGAGCACGCGGCGCGTGAGCGCATCGACGACGACGGAGTAGACCGCGGCCACGTTGGCTGGCGCGACGTGCGCGTCATGCATGGCGAGCACGGTCGGGCGCAGATCGTGCGCCGCGTCCGCGAGCTCTGCGACGGTCTGGGCTCTGGCGATCCGCCGGCGCAGGAAGAACGAGGAGCGCGTCTGGGCGGCGACCAGGTCGATCTCCTCGATCACCCCCAGGATCGTCCCGGTCGCCGACACCACCGGGAAGTGGCGAAAGCCGCGGTCGAGCATGTCGAGGAGCACGTCGCCACCGAGTCGGTCGGGCGGGCACGTGTACGCCGGCGCGGACATCGCCACCGACACCGGCACCTCGCCGGTCAGCCCATTCGCGAGCACGCGCGTGCGCAGATCGTGGTCGGTGAGGATCCCGAGCGAACCGTCTCCCAGGTCGACGACCGCGGACGTGGCATGGGCGGCGGTCATCAGCTCGGCCGCCTCGCGGATCGTCGTGTCCGGCCGGCATACGATCGGATCCCCGCGCAGCAGGGAGCCGACCGGCTGCAGGGGCGGATCGACGCCGGGCTCGGTGGTGACGGCCGCGCCGGGGTGGGTGGGGGCCCCGGGGTGGGTGGGGGCCGAATCCCTGAGGTCGAGCAGCGACCGGGCCACGAACCGCAACCCGGCCGGACGGGACAGCGGCTCCTGCGCGATCTCGGCAGGGATCCGGTAGCAGACCGTGTCCTCGCTGGCTCTGGCCTCGAAGCCGGTGGGCAGCCCGGACAGCATCGACGCGTGGCCGAACAACTCCCCCTCCCCGAGCAGATCGAGCACGCGGCCGTCGAACACGATCTCGACCGCACCCGCGCGCACCACCCGCAGGTGCTCGACGGGCTCGGCCCCTTGCGAGAAGATCGTCGCGCCGGCGCGATGGAACTCTGCCTCGGCGGCTGCGGCGACGCGCTCGACTTCGGCCGCATCGAGCGCGTCAAACGGCGGGTGCTCCCGGAGGAAGCGGGTGACCTCGGGCGCCGCGGTGGCGCTCATGCGTGGACCTCGGTGGTCGCCGGCGACCTAACCGACGGCTGCCGGCGCGGCGTACCCGGCACCGCGCTGCGCGTCCTCCTTGAGCATGTCGGCGCACTTCTCGCCGACCATCATCGTCGTGATGCACGGGTTGATCGCGGGCAGGAACGGGAGGATCGACCCGTCGGCGATCCGCAGCGACCGCACCCCGCGAACGCGCAGGCGCGAGTCGACGACCGCGAGCGGATCCGAATCCGGGCCCATGTGACAGCTGCACGCCGGGTGGTAGACCGTGTTGTGGGTCTTGTGCATGTAGTCGACGAGCTCGTCGTCGGTCTGCGCCTCGGGCCCGGGGGCCAGCTCGGCGCCGGCCCATTCCGCCATCGCCGGCTGCGAGACGATCTTCCGCGCGAGCCGCATCCCGTACGCCATCACGCGCTCGTCGTGCCCGTCGGCGTCGGTGAAGTAGCGCGGGTCGACGCGCGCGCGATCGCGGTAGTCGGACGAGCGCAGCTTGACCGTGCCACGCGAGCGGCCGCGGCACACGTTCGGCGTCAGGCAGAAGCCGTTCTCGGTGGTCGGATAGCCCCAGCGCGCGGTGTTCATGTCGAACGGCACCGACCCGTAGTGCATCATCAGGTCGGGCCGGTCCAGGCCCGGCTCCGAGGTGGAGAACAGCCCGATCTCCCACCACTGCGTCGAGCTGCGGATCATCGGCTTTTTCGCGTCCCACTGGACGATCCCCTCGACGTGGTCGTCGAGGTTCGAGCCGACGCCGGGAGAGTGGACCAGCGTCTCGATCCCGAACTCGTGCAGGTGCTCGCCGGGACCGATGCCCGACAGCATCAGCAGCTTCGGCGTGTCGATGGCGCCGGCGCTCAGGATCACCTCGCGCCGCGCCTTGACCGATGCCTGCGTGAGCAGATCTGGGGTGAGGTACTCGACTGCGCTGGCGCGACCGTCCTCGAGCGCAACCCGCTTGACCCAGCACGCAGTCCGGATCTCGAGATTGGATCGCGAGCCCAGGATCGGGTGCAGGTACGCGTGCGAGGATGACATCCGCGTGTTGTCCGCGGAGGAGTTGATCTGGAACCAGCCCGCCCCGTTGGTGACCGTGTGGCCCTCGTTGAATCGGCTCGTCGGCAGCCCCGCCGCGGCGGCCGCCTTTAGGATCGCGACGCCGCAGGGGTCGTCGGGCGGCACCGTGCGGATGTTGACTGGGCCATCGCGCCCGTGGTGGTCGCCGGGGCCGTCATTGGTCTCGAGCCGCTTGATCAGCGGCCAGCAGTCGGCCGAGCTCCAGCCCTCGCAGCCCATCGCGGCCCACTCGTCGAGGTCCTCCTTGGGCGTCCAGAACGCGATGCAGGAGTTGTGCGACGAGCACCCGCCGAGCACCTTGGCCCGGGCGTGCCGCATGAAGCTGTTGCCTCTGGCCTGCGGCTCGATCGGGTAGTCCCAGTCATAGCCCGAGTCGAGCAGGTACATCCAGTCCTCGAGCCGGAGGATCCGCGGGTCGTCGACGTCCGACGGGCCGGCCTCCAAAAGACACACCGTGACGTTTGGATCCTCGGTGAGCCGAGCCGCGACGACGCAGCCGGCGGTGCCGCCGCCGGCGATGACGTAGTCAAATTCGCCCGCGTCGATCACGGCGCCATCTCGCCGAGTGCCTGGTGCTCGCCGGGGAGCGCCGGAATCTCCGCCCGATGCTCGGCCAGGATCTGGTCGCCCTTGCGCCTCTGAACGGCGAAGTAGTAGATCGAGCCGATGACGAACGAACCGCCGATGAATATGTATGCGCCGAAGCGGAAGTACCACGCGGTGCCGTATACGGCGGCGCGGGGCCAGGCGATGTTGAACGCGACGACGAGTCCATAGACGACCGCGAACACGTTCACCGGCAGGCCCCAGCGCCCCATGTTGAAGTACGGGCCGTGCTCGGGGCGGGGCCACTGGCCGCTCAGCCGCTTGCGCAGCAGCGACCACGTGACGGCCAGGTAGGGCAGGTAGAACATGATGATCGCGACCGAGGTCAGGGTCAGGAAGGCTGACTGGTTGGCGATGTTGACGGCCAGCAGGATGAGCGACATGGTCCCTACGAACAGCGCCGGGATGATCGGCACCTTGGCTCGCCCCGATACCCGCGCGATGTGCGAGCCGGCCGGCAGCCGGCCGTCACGAGCCATCGAGAAGAGCATCCGGATGCACGCGGTCATCACCGCCAGGGTGCAGACCGCGATCGCGATGGCGGAGTCGATCAGGAAGATGTTGCCGAGCGTGTTGCCGAGCGCCTGCTTGATGATGTACGGCAACCCGAGCAGGCCGATGTTCTTGTCCGTGATGTTGTTGACGGCCATCATCGCGAACAGGATCAGCAGCGCGCCGATGAGCGCCGCCGCTGCGAGCGCCCGGAGGATCGCCGGCGGCGCGTGCTTGCGGGGGTTGTTGGTCTCCTCGGCGAGCGTGCCCGCCGTGTCGAATCCGTACATCACGTAGGCGCTCATGATGCCGCCGATCAGGAAGGCGCCGAGGTAACCCCAGCTGTGACCGGCGCCGGTGCCGTTGGTGTGAAAGACGACACCCGGACCCCGGGAGAAATGGAAGATCAGCAGGATCACGAGGATCGTGGATCCGATCAGCTCGGCCATCACGCCGAAGTTGTTGATCCGCGCCATCGTCCTGACGCCGAGCATGCAGATGGCCGTTCCGAATAGGACGAGGATCGCGCCGAGGATCAGCGCGTTCTTGGCGCCGTCGGGCGTGGCGTAGGTGCCCGCGTTGGCAGCCGAGCCGACGAACTGGAGGTGGGTGGAGACCTGGGGCAGGACCACCTGCCAGGCGACCGCCACCGCGGCAACGGTCACGATCGAGCCGATGATCAGGATCCAGCCGGTCATCCACGACACGAAGTCCGTCCCGATCCGCTTGGACCACTGGTAGACCGACCCCGCGAGCGGGAACTGTCCGGCCAGCTCCGCGAAGCACAGCGCGACCGCGAACTGCCCGGCGAACACGATGACCCACGACCACCAGACGGCGGGTCCCGCGTTGGCGAAGCCGAACCCGAACAGCTCGAACACGCCGGTCAGGATCGAGATGTAGCTGAAGCCGGCGGCGAACGACGAGAAGAACCCGAGCGAGCGGTCCAGCTCCTGCTTGTACCCGAAGCCCGCGAGCTCGGAGCTATCCGAAGTCCCGCTCGCCTGTGGAGCTTCTACGGTTGCCATCGATCAACCTCCCCGGTCCGCGCGCAACACTCGCGCAGTCCATCGAACACCTCGGCCTCGCCCGCGTCTGGGGGCTTCTGAGCGCACCCTCGAATCCATTGACCCAGGCCTGATCGGGCGGTTATATATCAGTTGTCGAACTGTGTCAACGCGACCGAACGAGGCTCTAAATGGCTACGCAGACTGTGCAGCAGATGTTCGTGGGCGGCAGCTGGCAGCCGAGCGCCAGCGGCGAGACGTTCGACGCCACCAGCCCGGCGACCGGCGAGCTGATCGCCACCGTTCCCCAGGGCGACAGGGGTGACGCGCAGCGCGCGATCGAGGCGGCGCGCGCCGCCACCGACGGCTGGGCGCGCCTGACCGCGTTCGACCGCGCGGCCAAGATGCACGCGGTCGGCGACCTGATCGAGGCGCGCCGCGACGAGCTCGCCCGCACGCTCACGCTCGATCAGGGCAAGCCGCTGCGGGCCGAGGCGCTCGGCGAGGTGGACGAACTGATCGATTACTGGCGCATGGCGGCCGAGGACGCCAAGCGCCTCGGCGGCGAGCTGCCCAACTCCTTCTCGGCTGGCAAGCGGGTGATGCTGGTGCGGCGGCCGCGCGGCGTGGTCGGGGTGATCAGCCCGTGGAACTGGCCGTACACGATGCCGGCAGAGCTGATCGCGCCGGCGCTCGCCTGCGGCAACGCGGTCGTGTGGACGCCGGCGCCGTCGACCGCCGTGTGCGCGGTAGCGCTCGCGGAGTGCATCGCCGATGCCGACCTCCCATCGGGCGTTTTCAACCTCGTAACCGGGCCCGGGCCCGTGGTCGGTGACGAGATCGCGCGCAACCCCGGCACCGACGGCGTCGCGTTCATCGGATCGACCGCAACCGGGCGGATCGTGGCCCAGGCGTCGGCCGGCAAGGCGGCGCTGCTCGAGATGGGCGGCAACGGACCCTTGGTGGTGATGGACGATGCCGACCTCGACGCGGCGGTCGATGCGACGCTGACCGCGTGCTACCTCTGTGCCGGCCAGAGCTGCACCGCCGGCGAGCGGATCCTCGTTCATCGTCACGCGCGCGACGACTTCGTCGAGAAGCTGGCACGCCGGGTGATCGAGCGGATTCTGCTCGGCGACCCGTTCGATGACGCGACCACGATGGGCCCGCTCAACAACGAGCCGGTCGCCGCCAAGATGGACGAGCACGTCGGCGACGCGGTGGCGCGGGGCGCGAGCGTCGTCAGCGGCGGCGCGCGCGCCGAGGGCTTCGCCACCTCGCTGTACTGGCAGCCGACGATCCTGACCGACGTTCCGGCCGACGCCCGCGTCGCGGTTGAGGAGACGTTCGGTCCGATCGCCCCGGTGGTCGCGGTCGACTCGCTCGAGCAGGCGATCGAGCTCACCAACGCCTCGCCGTACGGGCTGCTCGCGGCGATCTTCACCGCGGACCTTCAGAACGGGCTCGAGTTCGCCGACCGGGTCCGCACGGGCTGGGTCAACATCAACGAGTCGAGCAACTACTGGGAGGCGCATCTGCCGTTCGGCGGCCGCGCCGGGACCGACAGCGGGATCGGCAGGGTCGGAGGCTCGCACGTGATGCACTCGTTCACCGAGCTGCAAACGGTCGTCCTGACTCCTGACGCGCGGCGCGGGTGAGCTGGCGATGACCGCTGAGCCTGGATCCGCGAGAGTGCTTGCTGACCTGCCTCCCGCGAAGGCGTGGAGCAACTGGGTGGGCAATCAATCCTTCACTCCGCGCTTCGCGGCGGCGCCCCGCGACGAGGAGGAGGTGGCGGCGCTGGTACGTGACGCGTCCGAGCGAGGGACTGGGGTTCGCGTCTCGGCCGCGCGGCATTCGTTCACTCCGATCGTCGAGACCGACGGACTGCTCCTCGACCTTTCCGGTCTGAGGGGTGTCGCCGGCATTGATCCAGCACGCAAGCGGGCGACGGCCTTCGCTGGGACGCTGATCCGGGACTTCTACGAGCCGCTGTGGGCCGAAGGGCTTGCGCTGAAGAACCAGGGAGACATCGACACTCAGCAGATTGCCGGCGCGGTTGCGACGGCAACCCATGGATCGGGAATCCGGAACAAGTGCCTCTCGGGCGTGGTTCGCGGTGTGCGGCTCGTCACCGCGACGGGGGAGGTCCGCGACATCGATGAGAGCGAACCCGGCCTGCTGCGTGCGGCTCAGGTCTCGATCGGGATGCTGGGAGTCGTGACGCGGCTCGAGCTCGAGGTGACCGACGCCTACAGACTGACGGAGCAGATCGACCTCTGGCCGTGGGAGGCCGTGCTCGAGCGCTGGGACGAGCTCGTTCACGAGCATCGCCACTTCGGCTTCTTCTGGCTACCCACCGAGGAGTCGGCAGCGCTCTACAACCTGGCCTCGCACGAGCAGACGATGGCGGACAAGTGCTACGTGAAGATCTACGACGAGGCCACGCCAGATCAGCCCGACAGCGAGGTCGAGGGCCGCCGCACCGATCGCTGCTACCAGATCTACCCGATGGTCTACGACCCCAACTTCCACGAGCTCGAGTACTTCGTGCCGCTCGAGCTCGGCCCCGCCGCGCTGTCCGCGATGCGCGAGTTGATGCTCCGGAGCCTCCCCGACTCGATCTTCCCGCTCGAGGTGCGCACGGTCGGACCCGACGACGCGTACCTCTCACCGAACTACAAGACGGCCACGACTGTGATCTCGGTGTCGGGGAAGCCGGGCACCGACTACTGGGACTACCTACGCTCGGTCGACTCGCTGCTGGCGGACTTCGCGGCGCGGGTTCACTGGGGAAAGCTCCACTTCCTCACGCCCGAGCGGCTGCACGCGCTGTATCCCGAGGCCGACGCGTTCATCACGGCGCGCCGGGAGCTCGACCCGGGTGGGATGTTCCTAAACGATCACTTGCGTGAGCTGTTTGCCTGACTGATTCGTCCTGCAGTCCAATCGAAGGAGGAGACCCTTGCAGCTCGGAAAACCGGCCGGCGTCGCGGTGGCCGCTACGGCGGCGCTGACGATCGGAGCGATCCTCGCCACGGCGAGTTCCGCCGAACCGTCGCGGGCCCATTCCACAGCAGCGACCGTGCACGTCGTCGAGCACGCCATCACGGATACCGAGATTCCCACGGGCGGCGGCCAGGACGTGAAAGGCAACATCCTGACCTTCAACAACCCGGTGTTCAACGGCGCCGACAAGAAGCAGGTCGGCCACGATGAAGGCTTCTGCACCCGTATCGCGCCGGCGCAGGGCATCTGGGAGTGCCTCTGGACGACGTTTCTCAAGGGCGGACAGATAACCGTCCAAGGGCCGTACTACGACACGCGCAACAGCGTCCTCTCTATCACGGGCGGGACCGGCGCCTACCGGCGCGCGCGCGGCGAGATGGTCCTGCGCTCCCGCAACGGCGGCAAGGAGTACGACTTCATCTTCAAGCTCGGGTGATGACGGCTGACGGTGCCGACTCCGGCTGACCCCGGGGGGTAAAGCAACAGCCCCGAAAGATCCGTAATCCGTCCAATCGGGGTTTAGACCCTGGCTCGGCAGGCCGATGCCAGCGCCTATGGACGCCCCGACGAACTTCCGAGATGTCCTGCGGCGGAGCCCGAGCAGCCTGCGCGGAGAGGTTCCGCCCCCGGCGGCGGAGAACCCGCTGCGCATCCTGTTCGTCACCTCTGCGCACAACAGCCTGAGCCAGCGCGCCTACATCGCGCTCACCGAGATGGGCCACGACGTGACCGTGCAGGTCGTCGACTCGCCCGAGATCATCGAGGCCGCGGTGAACGCGCACGAGCCCGACCTCGTCGTGTGCCCGATGCTCAAGCAGTTCATCCCCGAGTCGGTGTGGCGCAAGTACACGTGCCTCGTCGTGCACCCGGGTCCCCATGGCGACCGTGGTCCGAGCTCACTGGACTGGGCGATCGAGCTTGGGTTCGACGAGTGGGGCGTGACCGTGCTCGAGGCCGTCGAGGACGCCGATGCCGGCGACATCTGGGAGACGCGCAAGTTCAAGATGCGCCCCGTCGGCAAGAGCAGCATCTATCGCCACGAGGTGCGTCGCGCCGCGGTCGAGATGCTCGTCTTCGCCGTCCACAACTTCGCGCGCGGTGATTTCAAGCCGCTGCCGTTGAACTACGACGACCCGAACGTGACCGGCCGGCTGCGTCCGCTGATCAAGCAGGCCGACCGCGCGATCGACTGGCGCTGCGACTCCACGGCCGCCGTGGTGCGCAAGATCCGCGTCGCCGAGGGTCATCCCGGCGTACTCGACACGATCGCCGGCACCGAGTTCTTCCTGTTCAACGTGCACGTCGAGCGTGGCCTGCGCGGCCGCCCCGGCGACATCATCGCCACCCGCAACGGCGCTATCTGCCGCGCCACCGTCGACGGCGCTGTGTGGATCACGCATCTGAAGCCCAAGGCCGGCCAGGCTCCGTACAAGCTGCCTGCCACGCGCGCCCTCGAGCTCGCGGGCATCGTGCCGGACGCGCCGGAGATCCCGGTCGCTCTGCACGCCCCGATCCCGCCCGGCTTCACCTACCGCGAGATCTCCTACGAGGAGAAGGGCGGCGTCGGCTACCTGAACTTCGACTTCTACAACGGCGCGATGAGCACCGACCAGTGCCGGCGCCTGCGTGAGGCCTACCTCTATGCCCGCAGCCGCCGCACGACCAAGGTGATCGTGCTGGCCGGCGGAGCGGACTTCTTCTCCAACGGCATCCACCTGAACGTGATCGAGGCGGCCGAGGACCAGGGCGAGGAGTCCTACTACAACCTCCACGCGATCGACGACGTCGTGCGCGAGATCCTCGAGACCGACTCGCACATCACGATCTCCGCGCTGTCGGGCGACGCCGCCGCCGGTGGCGTCCCGTTCGCCGTCGCGGCCGACCACGTGGTGGCCCGCGAGGACGTCGTGCTGAACCCCTACTACCAGCACATGGGCGGCCTCTACGGCTCGGAGTACTGGACCTACCTGCTCCCGCGCCGGATCGGCCACGAGCTCGCCGCCGAGCTGACCAGCGCCCCGTTCAATCCGATCGGCACCCGCCGCGCGGTCGAGATCGGCCTGCTCGACGCGGCCTTCGGCGACAGCAGCGCGAGTTTCCGCGCGCAGGTGCAAGGTCTGGCCGAGCGCCTGGCCCGGCACGCCGACGTCGCTCACTGGCTCGAGCAGAAGCGCCGGGATCGCGCCCGCGACGAGCAGGTCAAGCCGCTGGCCGCCTATCGCAGCGAGGAGATGGCCCGTTCGCACGAGTGCTTCTTTGGCGAGGACCGCAGCTATCACGTGGCGCGTAGCCTGTTCGTGCACAAGACGGGCGCGCCCTGCACCGTCCAGATCCCCGCGGCCCCGAGCGCTGAGGCCGAGCTCACGCCGGCGCAGCGCGCGGTGACCAAGGTCACGGCGCAGCGCGCGGTGACCAAGGTCCGTCAAGCCAAGCAGTCCGTCGCGCGATGAGCGCGGTGGCCGGCGCCCCCTCCGTCGAGGAGGGGATCTCCGGGGGGTCGACGCAGGTTCTGGGCGACCGCCCGCGGATTGCTTCGCGTCGCAGCCTGGGCGCCTGGGTGATTCACCAGTGGGTGACCCTCAAGCACTGGCTGCCGAAAGGCCAGCTCCTCCCCGAGCACGTCCTGCGCCGCCGCCACCGCTCGATCTGCGTGCTGCTCTGGCTGCACGTCCCGGCGCTGTTCGCCTTCGGCATGCTGGTCGGCCACCACTCGGTCACGCACGTCGCCGCGGACTGCAGCCTGATCGCGCTGTGCGGCGCGGGCGCGAGCGCCGAGCGCTTCCGTCTCAAGGCGCGGATCATCGCCGCCTCGTTCGGCCTGATCACCGCCTCGGCCGTACTGGTCGACCTGTGGGGCGGGATCACCGAGGCGCACTTCCACTTCTTCGTGATGATCGGGGTCCTGACGCTCTACCAGGACTGGACGCCGTTCCTGGTCGCGATCGCCTACGTGGTCATCCATCACGGCATCGGCGGCGTGCTCGATCCCGGCGCGGTGTACGGCGATAACCCTCAGGCGGTCAGGCATCCCTGGGTGTGGGCTGGGATTCACGGCGGCTTCGTGCTGGCGGCCAGCGTGGCCCACGTCGTCGCCTGGCGCACGAACGAGAACCAGCTCCTGCGTGACCCGCTGACCGGCCTGCCCAGCCGTCTGCTCTACCTGAACAACCTGAAGCTCGCGCTCGAGCGGCTCGGCCGCGGTCCCAACCGCTCGGTGGCGG
This sequence comes from uncultured Solirubrobacterales bacterium, assembly GCA_963834625.1. Taxonomy (GTDB): domain Bacteria; phylum Actinomycetota; class Thermoleophilia; order Solirubrobacterales; family Solirubrobacteraceae; genus Palsa-465. The sequence continues at coordinate 347,982 of CAWICM010000009.1, forward strand.
TGCTGTTCCTCGACCTCGATCGCTTCAAGGTGATCAACGACAGCCTCGGCCACGGCGAGGGCGACGAGCTGCTGGTCGCGGTGGCCGAGCGCGTCGGTCACTCGCTGCGCCGCCACGAGACGCTGGCGCGGTTCGGTGGCGATGAGTTCGTGATCCTCTGCGAGGACATCTACGACGACGAGGACGCAGTTGCGGTGGCCGAGCGCGTACTCAAGGCGTTCAGCCTGCCGTTCCACCTCGCGCACGGCGAGACGATGGCCGCCGCCAGCATCGGGATCTCGGTCACCTGCGACTCCAACCAGGATCCCGACGATCTAATTCGTGACGCCGACGCCGCCATGTACCGAGCCAAGGGTGCGGGTGGCGCGCGGGTGGTCCTGTTCGACGAGGTGACCCGCGAGCGGGCCCTGGCCCGGCTGCACAACGAGAACGCGATCCGCAAGGCGATCGAGCGCGAGGAGTTCCGGGTCTTCTTCCAGCCGGAGGTGGCGATCGACGGCGAGCACATCATGGGGATGGAGGCGCTGGTGCGCTGGCAGCACCCCGAGCGCGGTCTGCTCGGGCCGGGTGAGTTCATCTCGCTGGCCGAGGAGACCGGTCTGATCATCCCGCTCGGCACCTGGGTGCTGCGCGACGCCTGCCAGCGCGCGGTCGTCTGGCAGCGCTCGCGCCCGGCCGATCAGCCGCTCACCCTCCGCGTGAACGTCTCGGCCCGTCAGCTCGCTCAGGATTCGCTGCGGGCGACGGTCGCGGGGATCATCGAGGAGACCGGCATCGAGCCTGGCTCGCTGTGCCTGGAGGTCACCGAGAGCGTTCTGATCGAGGATCCGGAGCAGTCGATCCGGACGCTGAGCGCGCTCAAGCAGATCGGAGTCAAGATCGCCATCGACGACTTCGGCACCGGCTACTCCTCGCTCGAGTACCTGCGGCGTATGCCCGTCGACTGCGTCAAGGTCGACCGGTCGTTCGTGCGCGGCCTGCCCGAGAACGAGGAGGACGTTGCGATCGTCAACGCGGTGATCGAGCTCGGCCACGCTCTCAAGCTGTCGGTGACCGCCGAGGGCGTCGAGACCGCCGAGCAGCTCGGCAACCTGCGCACGGCCGGCTGCGACACCGCCCAGGGCTTCCTGTTCTTCCGCCCCGAGCCGCCCGAGGAGGTGGCCAAGCTGTTCGCCGGCGCCCAGGTCGTGGCCGAGGCCGGCATCGTCGGCGCGAGCGCCCCCGTCGGCGCCCCGGACGGAGCCGGTCCGATCGAGGTCGTCGTGCCGGATTGGAACGGTCGCGTCCAGCGGCGGCTGATCCCGCCGCCGAGCACGCCCGGCAGCCGCCGGCGGCTGGCTCGCAGCTCGCTGCTGGCGGGGGTCAAGGCGATTGCTGAAACGTGGACGGGCGGCGAGAGCCGCGCATAGATTCAAGATCGAATCCAAGGAGCCGAACCAAAGGTCATGGAAGCCAACTCTGTCCCAGTCGAGCGCGATCGCGGGAAGGCCCGGCTGCGCGCGTTTCGCCTGGTCGTCTTCTCGGTGCTGCTCGAGGTCGTGCTGCTGATGCCATTCGTCGATCACATCGCCGACTCGCATCCGACGATCCACTTCACCCAGCACGGCTTCATCTTCGCCGGCGGCGTGCTGCTCGGCCTCGCGATCCGCGACGTCCAGCGCGCTTCCCGGCGCTGAGCGAGTTCGAGGCGACGCGATGAGCAAGATCCTGGCCGAACATTGGCCGCATTTCGGGTTCCTGGTCATCGGCGTCGGCGTGTTCCTGCGGGTCGCCTACAAGCCGCAGGACGGCGAGGCATCGGCCGCCGAGGCGTATGCCGAGCCCGCGCCCACGGCGGGCACCGTGCGCCGTTCCGTGGCACGGCGCGGATTGCTGGCGCTCGGGCCGCTGCTCGGTACCGTGGCCACCGGCGCGATTCTCTACGGACTGGACATCGGGAACAGCCCGGTTCCGGGGGCGGTTATCTGGATCCACGCTGGGATCTCCACCCTGGCCGCGCTGCTCGTGGCCTACAAGGTGTCCGATCTGGGCGTGGCGCGGATCCGTCGGGCTTTCAGCCGGGCGCGTATGCACGAGCTCGTGTCGATCGTGCTCGCGCTGCTGGCGGTGCCCCTGGCCGTCACCGGAGTCGCGTTGCTGCTGGCCCCGAGCACCGGGTCGACGATGGCCTACCTGCATCTGATCTCGAGCGCCTGGTGGACCGCGCTCATGGTGTGGCATCTGCGACGCTATCTGGGCGCCTCGCTGCGCGCGGCGTTCAGTGGACGCCAGCCGGCTCCTGCCCGTAACACGATTTCGCATCCGGCGCTCGCGGCGTACGTCGCGCAAACGGATCGGCAGCCTTCTCCGCGAGCTTGATCAGCGGCGCGTAGGAGTCGCCGTTTGTCACAGGACCGAGCGGATCTCGCGCTCGAAGGTCCCGATGTGCAGGGTGAGGATCTCTCGCGCTCGCTCGGCCTGGCCGGACTCGATCGCGTGCAACACCTCCTCATGCTCGTGCACGCGCGCGAACAGGTGGGGCAGCCGGTCGATCACGAGGTACCAGATGCGCAGCGAGAGATTGAGATATCGCCCGAGCGTCTCTTCCAGGAACGGGTTGCCGGCGCACTGGTAGATGAAGCGATGGACTGTGGCGTCGAGGTCCATCAGCATCTCTACGTCTTCGTTGCCGCGCCGGACGTCGAGCTCGACCAGCAGGCCGGTCAGCTGGGCCCGCTGCGCGTCGGTGATGCGTTGAGCGGCGCGATATGCGGCGTGGCCCTCGAGCTGGGCGCGTACGTCGGAGATGTGGGCGAGGTCGGTGATGTTGATCTCCGAGGCGAACGTGCCGCGGCGCGGGAACACCGTGACCAGGTTCTCGAGGGCCAGGCGCTTGATCGCCTCGCGCACCGGCGTCCGGCCCATCTTGAGCTCGCGGCCGATCGCGTCCTCGTCGATCGGTGCGCCGGGCGGGATGCGCAGGGTGATCAGGCGGTCGCGCAGCGCCCGGTAGGCGCGGTCGGCGAGCAGTCCACGCGCGGCGCCGCCGCGGCGCTCGGGGCCGCCCCGACCCTCGGAGACGACTGATATATCAGTCATCGACTAGAAGTGTACCCCGGCACGATCAGTTGTGCCACGGGTGTCTCGGGCTGGACATGGCGGTTAGGGACTGACAAGCTGGAGGCACGCGGCAGGGGCCGCGGCGAGGAAGATCAAAGCCACCGGAGGGTTCGCGATCGCATCCGAAGAGCGTGTCGAAATTCCGGGCAGCGAGCGTCAGCTCGAGCCCGGGCACCCGCGGGTCGGAGAGATAGAGCGGGACGAGACGATCGAGGTGACCGTGTACCTCCGTCCCGGTGGGTCGCTTGACTGGGTGGATGAGGAGGCACTTCGCGCTCCAGCCGAGCGGCGGACGTTGTCGCGAGAGGAGCTTGCCGGCGAATCCGCAGCGAGCGACGCCGACGTCGACGCGGTCCGATCGTTCGCGAGTCGGTACGGCCTCGAGGTGAGCGAAGTGGATCCCGGCCGACGGGCGGTCAAGCTGCGCGGGACCGTCGACGCGGCGGCGCGCGCGTTCGGCGTGGCGGAACTCCACCTGTTCGAGCATCCGAGCGCCGGTCGCTATCGCGGACGGCAAGGACCGCTGACGCTCCCAAGCGGGCTGGACGGCGTGATCACCGGCGTGTTCGGGATCGACGACCGTCCGCAGGTGACGCCCCACGTCCGGCCCCAGGTGCCATCGGCCACGGCCACCTCGTATACGCCGCTCCAGGTGGCAGCGGCGTACAACTTCCCGACGAGCGTGACCGGCGCGGGCGAGACGGTGGGGATCATCGAGCTCGGAGGCGGGTACACGCAGAGCGACCTGGACAGCTACTTCCAAAGCCTCGGACTGACGCCGCCCAGCGTCAGTTCAGTGAGCGTGGATGGGGGCGCCAATTCGCCGAGCGGGGGTCAGGGCGCGGACGTCGAGGTGACGCTGGACATCGAGGTCGTCGGAGCCGTGGCGCCCGGGGCGAGGGTCGTCGTGTACTTCGCGCCCAACACCGATCAGGGCTTCATCGACGCGGTCTCGACCGCGGTGCACGATTCGACCAACAAGCCCAGCGTCGTCTCGATCAGCTGGGGAGGACCAGAGGATTCGTGGACCGAGCAAGCTCGGACGCAGATGGAGCAGATCCTCACCGAAGGCGCTGCGGCGGGAGTGACCGTAACCGTTGCCGCCGGCGACAACGGCTCGACCGACGGCGTCAGCGACGGCAGCCAACACGTCGATTTCCCCTCGTCGGCGCCACACGCGCTGGCCTGTGGGGGCACCTCTTTGCAGATCGCGAACGATCAGATCGCGAGCGAGGTCGTGTGGAACGACCTTCCTAGCGAAGGCGCGGGAGGAGGAGGCATCAGCATCGAGTTCCCGGTGCCCTCCTACCAAGCCGGCCTGAAGATGCCCCCCAACGTCGACACCAACCAGTCCGGCCGCGGGGTGCCCGACGTTTCCGGCGACGCCGATCCGCAGACCGGCTACTCGATCTTCGTCGGCGGCGCCAGCCAATCCGTCGGCGGGACGAGCGCGGTGGCGCCCCTGTGGGCCGGATTGACCGCCCTGGTGAACCAGGTGCTGGGAACGCCCGTCGGGTTCTTCCAGCCACGCCTCTACCAGGGCTCGGCACCCGGGAGCTTTCACGACATCACTCAGGGCAACAACGGCGCGTATTCGGCCGCGGCCGGATGGGATCCGTGCACCGGGCTCGGCTCGCCCCAGGGCACTGCCTTGCTCGCCGCGCTCGACGGGGGATCCGCTCCGTCGACGTAGGCGCTGCTCCGTCGACGTAGGCGCTGCTTCGTCGACGTAGGCGCTGCTACATCGACATAGGCGCTGCTACGTCGACGTAGGCGCTGCTACATCGAGCGGCCGGCCCGTTTCATGTCCCTGGCCCCGACGACGATGAGCAGCCCCAGGGTCAGCGCGCACAGCGCCGCAGCCAAGGCGAAGGGGGCGGCGTCGCCGGTCGCCTTGGCCAGCGACCCACCACCACCGGCGCCGGCGATCTGGCCGGCCGCCCACGCGAAGTTGACCAGCGCGAGCGCGTAGGCCTGGCTCATCCCGTGCGAGTCCGCGGCATCGGAGAGCATCGCCATCGCGGGCGCCCAGAACGTGCCCAGCGCCACCGTCTCGAGGACGATCACGACCGCCAGCAACAGCGCGGTGTGGGGCAGCGTGAAGAACAGCAGGGCGATCGCGGCTCCGGCCAGCCCGATGCGCAGCGGGAACATCCGGCCACGCCGGTCGGACAACTGGCCGACCAGCGGGCTCATCGCCGCCTCCACCGCCGCAGCGACCAAGAACGTGGCGCCGATCCCGGCCGCGCCGGCGCCCAGCCGGCCGAGGCGCAGCGGCCCGAGCACGTTCATCGCTCCGGACGCGATGGCGGGGAGGGCGACCAGCCACATGCCGAGCACGATCGCGGGACGCCGGAGCTGGCGGAACAGGTTGGCGCGCTCCGGGTCGATCTCCGTGTGAGCCGGTCGGGGAAGCATCCCGACCGCCACGGCCAGGCCGGCGGCCACGAGCACGACGGCGGAGAACACCGGCTCGCGGCCCAGCCCGTGGGCCAGCGTGCCGACGACGGGTCCGAACAGCGCTCCGCCGATCCCGGCCGCCAGGGCGCCCCCGATCGCGCTGCCCCGTCGCTCAGGCGGAGTCTCGAGGATCAGCCAGAGCATGCTTCCGGCCCAGGTGCAGGCTCCGCCCACGCCCTGGATGAAGCGCGCCGCGTCGAGTAGCGCGACGTTGTCGAGCAGACCGAAGGCGAGACTGGAGCCGCCCATCAGCGCGAGGCCGGTGTAGAGCGTGACCCGTGGCCCGGCCCGCTCGGCCAGGACGCCGCCCGGCAGGGATCCGACCAACGTTCCCACCGCGTATCCGGCCGTCAACACGCCTGCCGACGCCTTGGTCAGGTGCAGCTGCCGGGTGAGGCTGGGCAGCAGCGGCACCACCGCGGCGTAGAACACCGTGTCGAAGAACACGACGGCGCCGGCGACCAGGAAAAGCAGCCGGAGCTCGCGTTGCGGCATCGGCGACGTCAGTCGCCGAGCTCAGCTCGGCGGCGCACCACGAACTCCTCGAGCTCGGCGCGGATGCCGTCGTCGAGCGGCGGCTGCTCGTAGTCCTCGAGCGTCTTGCGCCAGATCTCTCCGGCGCGCGCGGTGGTATCGCGCGCTCCGCGCTTTGACCACCGGTCGAAGTTCTCGGTCGAGGACAGGAGCGGGCGGTAGAAGCACTCGCGGAAGCGCTCGAGCGTGTGGGCGGCGCCGAGGAAGTGCCCACCCGGCCCGACCTCGGTGTGCGCGTCGAAGGCCAGCGAGGCCTCGTCGATCTCGAACGGGGTGAACTCGTGGCGAAGCTCCCGGAGCAGCTCAACGTCCACGATGAACTTCTCGTAGCAGGACACCAGCCCGCCCTCCAGCCAGCCGGCCGAGTGCATGACGAAGTTGGTCCCGGCCAGGAAGGTGGGGAGCAGCGTCATCAGCGACTCATAGGCCGCCTGGGCATCCACGGTCTGGGAGGCGTTCAGGCCGCCGCCGCCGCGCCAGGGCAGCCCGAAGCGCCGCGCGATCTGGCCCGTGCAGAGCACGCCCAGCCCCGACTCGGGCGTGCCGAACGAGGGCGAGCCCGACTGCATGTCGGTGTTGCTCAAGAAGGATCCGAACACGATTGGGCAGCCCGGGCGGATCAGCTGGGCCAGCGCGATGCCGGCCAGCGCCTCGCCCACCTGCTGCACGAGCGTGGCCGGCAGCGACACCGGCGACATCGCGCCCATGAGCAGGAACGGGCTGATGACCACGGCCTGTCCCGCCTTCACGTACTCGAACATCGCGCCCAGCATGCGGTCGTCGTAGCGCAGCGGGGAGTTCACGTTGATGAGGCTGATCGAGACCGGTGCGCGCTCGATCGCCTCGCGCCCCCCGAACAGGATCTCGCCCATCCGGATCGTGTCGGCGGCGTTTGGGCCGCTGGTCACCGAGCCCATGTAGGGCTTGTCCGACAGCGTCTGCAGCGCGAACACCATGTCGAGGTGGCGGGAGTCGAGCGGGCGATCCTCGGGCTCGCAGATCGTGCCGCCCGGCGAGTCGAGCTGCTCGAACGCCTGGCAGAGCTTGACCAGGTTCTCGAAGTCGGCCATCTTGGCGTCGCGCCGGGTGTCGCCCTCACGGATGAACGGCGGGCCGTAGACGGGGGCGAACACCATGTGATCCCCGCCGATGTGGGCGGTGTTGGCGGGGTTCCGGGCCTGGAGCTCGAACTCTCGCGGGGCCTTGGCGACCTGCTCGAGGATGAAGTCCGGATCGAACCTGATGCGGTTCTCGTCCTCAAGGACCTGCCCCGCCTTGACGAGGATGTCGACCGCCTCGGGGAGCAGGAACTCGACCCCGATCTCGGAAACCAACCGGCGCCAGCCGCGGTCGATCACGTCCATGGCCTCTTCGCTGAGGATCTCGTAGCGGGGCATGGTGTTGACGAACACGGCGGGCTCCTCGCGGTCGTGAATGAAACGAGTGTCCAGGGGGGTTGACCTGGCGGCGTCAATCCGTAACCTTATCTAGCATGGAACAACAGTTCCAAGCTAATGGGAACGGTGGCGTGGGCGCGGCGCACGGCACGACGGCGGTCGACCGGGGCGCCGATCTGCTCGTGCGCGTGCTCGAGTCAGAGCAGCCGGTTGCGCTGACGGATCTGGCGAGCGCCGCCGGGCTTCCGAAGAGCACCGCCTCTCGCCTGGTCAGCGCGCTCGAGCGCCGCGGGCTGATCGAGCAGGACGGCGAACGCGGCCGGCTGCGCCCCGGGCCGGCGATTCTGCGCGTGGCGGAGCGGAGCATGCTCGAGCGCAACGTCGTCGAGCTCTCGAAGCCGGTGCTCGACGCGCTGGCCGAGGCCAGCGGCGAGACGATCAACCTGGCGGTACCCGGACCGGAGGGCGTCGAGCACATCGCGCAGGTGGACAGCCGCCACTTCCTGGGCGCCGGGCAGTGGCTCGGGCGCTCGGTGGGCTACGAGCATTCCGCCAACGGCAAGGTGTTCGCGGCGTTCGGGCGCGCGCCGGCCGCCGCGGCCGCCGCGGCCGGCGCGACGACGTCGCAGGAGCTCCATGCGATCCGGCGGGACGGTCTTGCCACGTCGATCGACGAGCTCGAGGTGGGCTTGTCGGCCATGGCCGCGCCCGTGCGCGGCGCGCATGGCGAGGTGATCGCGGCGCTCAGCATCTCGGGCCCGAGCTTGCGGATGCCACCGGCGCGGATCCAGGAGCTGCAACCGATTTTGATCAGCGAGGCGCAGACGCTCAGCCGCCGTCTCGGTCACCACGAGCAAGGAGAACGGGCCGCATGATCCGGAGGTGTCGCCATGGCCACTGACGAAGAGATCCTCCAGCTGCTGTACGACGAGACGCTGGTCGGAAACGCGCCGGCGGTTCGCGACGGCGTCAACGAGGGTCTCGAACAGGGGATGGAGCCCGAGCGGCTGCTCTACGACGCGCTGATCCCCTCGCTCGAGGAGGTGGGCGCGCGGTTCGAGCGCGGCGACTTCTTCGTGCCCGAGATGCTGATCGCCGCGCGCGCCATGCAGGGCGCGCTCGACATCCTGCGTCCCCTGCTGGCCGAGACCGGCAGCGCGCAGGTCGGAACGTTCCTGATGGGAACGGTCAAGGGCGACGTGCACGACATCGGCAAGAACCTGTGCAACATCATGCTCGAGGGCGCCGGCTTCCACGTGATCGATCTCGGCGTCAACGTCGCGCCGGAGAAGTTCATCGAGCAGATCGAGGAGCACAACCCCGACGTCGTGGGGTTCTCGGCCTTCCTCACGACCACCATGCCGATGTTCAAGGCGAACATCAATGCGCTCGAGAAGGCCGGGCTGCGCGACCGCGTGATCGTGATGGTGGGCGGGGCGCCGGTGACCCAGGAGTACGCCGACGCGGTCGGCGCAGACGGCTACTCGGCCGACGCCTCGGCCGCGGTCAAGAAGGCCAAGGAGCTGATCGAGCTCCGGCGCGAGCAGGTGCCGGCATGAGCACTCTGGCGCAGACGATTCTCCGCTCGCGGACCAAGGAGGTCACGATCGGTCACGGCCGGCCGTTCTGCGTCATCGGCGAGCGGATCAACCCCACCGGGCGTAAGAAGTTCGCCGAGGAGCTGCGGGCCGGGGAGCTGTCCACCGTGACCCACGACGCCGTCGCGCAGGTCGAGGCCGGCGCCGACATGCTCGACGTCAACGCGGGCATCCCGCTCGTCGACGAAGCCGAGCTGCTGGCGACCATGCTGAGGACCGTCCAGGTGGCCGTCGACGTGCCGATCTGCATCGACTCCTCGGTGATCGTGGCGCTCGAGGCCGGCCTGTCGGTGTACGAGGGTCGTGCGCTGGTGAACTCCGTGACGGCCGAGGACGAGCGCCTCCAGGAGATCCTGCCGCTGGTGTCGGACTACAACGCGGTGGTGATCGGGCTCGCAAACGACGAGACCGGAATCCCGGAGACACCCCAGAAGCGCCTGGAGTGCGCGCAGAAGATCGTCAGCGCAGCGGCCGATTACGGCATCGCTCGGGACGACGTGATCATCGATCCGCTGGCCATGACGGTAGGCGCCGACCCGTCGGCGGTCAAGACGACGCTGACCACGATCAGCCTGATCCGCGACGAGCTCGGCGTGAACATGTGCCTGGGCGCGTCCAACGTCTCGTTCGGTCTGCCGGAGCGCCATGCGCTGAATGCGGCATTTCTGCCGGTGGCGATGGCGGCAGGGCTGACCAGCGCGATCATGTCGACGGCACGACCCGTGGTGGACGCGGTTCGGGCGGCCGACCTGCTGCTCGGGCACGACGAATGGGGCGCGAACTGGATCGCCGCTCACCGGGCGCGGCAGTCGACCGTGGTCCACGAGACGCCGGTGTCGTGAGCGGAGCCTCGCCGCAGCGGCGTTCTCGGCTCTCCCTCGCGGACGGCGGGGCGGATCCGAATCCGACGGAGACGGCGCCGGATCCGGACGACGGGACCGGCCGTGTCCGGCTCCGGTTCCTGCCCGACGGCGCGGAGGTGCGGGTGCCCACCGGCACGCCCGTGTTCGACGCGGCGAGCTGGAACGGGATCGCGATCGACTCCACGTGCGGCGGTCACGGCACGTGCAAGAAGTGTCGCGTGCGGGTCGTCTCGGGCGAGGTGCCCGTGGGTCCGTTGGACCCGCGCGCGTTCACGACCGACGAGCTCCGTGAGGGTTGGCGGTTGGCGTGCCGCGCGTCCGCGCGAGGCGATCTGGTGGTCGAGGTGCCGCCGCTTCAGACCCGGCCCAAGGCGGCCCTGGCCGGGGTGGGCCGGCACGTCATCCTGCGCCCGTCGGTCCAGAAGCGCCACCTGGTGCTGGAGGAGCCGACGATGGAGGACCAGCGCTCCGATCTGCAGCGCGTGCTCGACGCGCTCGACGATCTGGAGCCGCAGGTCTCGATCGACATGCTGCGGTCGCTGGGATCCGTGCTGCGCGCGTCACACTGGGACGTCACCGCGGTGGTGTGCGATCAGGAGCTCATCGATCTGGAGCCGGGCGACACGACCACGCGGCGGTTCGCGATCGCCTTCGACCTCGGCACGACCACCGTGGTGGCGACGCTCCTGGATCTGGAGAGCGGGCAACCCGTCGCGGTGCGCTCGATGCTCAATCGCCAGCAGCCGTTCGGCGCCGACGTGATCACGCGAATCTCGGCCACGATGATGGACCCGGAGGCGCTGGGGACGCTGGGCGAGCGGGCCCATGAGACGCTGCGCGAGCTGGTGGCCGAGGTTTGCGCCGAGGGTGGGGTCGAGTCGCGCGAGGTGTACGAGATCACCGTGTGCGGCAACGTGACGATGATGCACCTGGCGCTCGGCATCGATCCGGAGCCGCTGTCGATGGCGCCGTTCGTGGTCTCCACGCATTCGTTCCCCGACGACGTACGCGCGCGGGACTTCGGGCTCTCAGTGCATCCCCGGGCACCCGCCTTTGTGTTCCCGTCGCTGGGCGCCTATGTCGGCGGCGACATCGTGGCCGGGATGCTGGCCACCGGTCTGACTCGCGATCGTCGCGTCCGGTTGTTCATCGACGTGGGCACCAACAGCGAGATCGCACTCGGTTCGCATGACCGCGTGCTGGCCACGGCCGCGCCGGCGGGTCCGGCCTTCGAGGCGGCGCAGATCAGGTGCGGGATGCGTGCCGCACCGGGGGCGATCGAGGGTGTGAAGATCCGCGACGGAGAGGTGTCCCTGGACGTCATCGGCGATGTGCCGACCGGGGGGATGTGCGGCTCGGGCCTGGTCGACACCGTCGCCGAGCTCGTGCAGTGCGGGCTGCTCGACCACTCCGGTCGGTTCATTCCCGACGACGAGGCCGCCGCGTCGCACCCCGAGCTGTCATCGCGACTGACCAAGATCGGGCAGGAGAGGGTGTTCGTGCTCGATTGGCGCGGCGGATCGGATCCCGAGGGCGCGGTGTTCCTGTCCCAGCGCGACGTGCGCGAGCTCCAGTTCGCCAAGGCTTCGATCGCCACCGGCTGGAGCATCCTGATGGGACAGCTTGGCGTGGGGCCCGAGGACGTCAGCCAGGTGCTGCTGGCCGGGAGCTTCGGCGCGTACTTGACACCGCTCAGCGCGGTGCGGATCGGGCTCGTGCCGAAGATCGCGCTGCCGCGCATCGTCTCGGCCGGAAACGTCGCCGGCGAGGGCGCCAAGATCGCCGCGCTGTCGATCCGCGAGCGGGCCGAGGCGTACTCGATCCTGCGCGAGGTCGAGTACGTAGAGCTGTCGGGACGGTCCGACTTCAACGACATGTTCGTCGACCAACTGGCGTTCCCGGGATGAAAACGGTCGTCGCCTGCGGGGCGCTGGCGATCGACGTCCGGCGGATCGCCCGGCGCCGAGGCTGGGAGGTGAAGGTGCTCCCGGTGCCGGCGCTGCTCCACAACCATCCCGAGCGGATCGGCGATGCGGTCGCGGAGCTTTCCACGGGCCATGACGTCGTGGCGGTTGCCTACGGTGACTGCGGGACGCGCGGCGCCCTCGACGGGTTCCCGCGCCTCGAAGGTGAGCACTGCTACGACGTGTTTGCCGGGCCCGAGGTGCACGACGCCCTGGAGGAGGAGCCGGGCACGTACTTCCTCACCGACTTCCTGGCCCGGACGTTCGAGCACACGGTGTGGCGCGAGCTTGGGCTGGACCGCTTTCCCGAGCTGCGCGACGAGTACTTCCGTCATTACACGCGCGTGATGTGGCTGGCGCAGCGCCCGACGACGGCCACGCATCTCGCCGCCGAGCGCGCCGCGGCGCGGATCGGGCTGCCGCTCGTCGTGCGCGACGTGGGCAATGCCGGGTTGGAGCGCCAGCTCGAGCGGCTGTTCGCTACGAGCCCGCCGGCACGTCAAACGTCCCCACGTTCCAGCCGGACACGCTGACCACGGGCGAGGCGCCCGCGAGATCCGAGCGCGGGTAGGTCGCGCGCAGGGTCTCGGACTCGCCGGGCCACAGGGTCACGTCGTTGTCGCTCCACGCGATCGGCAGCACCTCGTTGTCGCCATGTGCCGGCACCCCGGACCGCGAGCCGCGACGCACGTCCGCCCGCAGGAAGAACGCCACCGTTGGCTTAGTCGAGGTGTTGGTGATCGTCACATCGGTCTCGGTGTCGCCACCGCGCGCGTCGCCCCACGACCGACTGGTGCGGGCGGTCACGCGGACCTTGGCTCCGGCCAGCGATTGCAGCTGCTGGAGGTTGGCGTACTGCGTCATGGTCGCCTGGGGGTTGCCGATCGTGGCGTCCCAGTTGACCTCGTCCTGCTGCGTGGAGAGCCAGTAGACGTTGCGGTCGACGAGCTGACCGTGACGGGTGAGGAGCAGCTCCACGAAGTAGGTCTGCGCCGGCGTGGGCGGCTGGGTCGCGGCGGGCACGGCCGGATGCAGCAGGCCCCGGGCCACGCCCTGGCTGTCCACCGACGGCACGTGCGCGGTCTGGTCGTCGAGCAGCGTGCCGTTGACGGCGTACACCTTCGCCTCGACCGACAGGCCGTGCAGGGCCTGGTTGGCGAGGTTGTCCACCGACACCGTTCCGTCGCCGTACGTGTAGAGGACGTGCAGCGGCTCGTTGGCCTTCTTGGCCCCGAAGTAGCTGCCGGCCTGGTCGTAGTCGTAGTTGTAGAGATCCCACAGCATGCTCGGCCAGCCCTTGTTGAGCTGCCAATAGACGACCCCGGTCGAGGGCGCGCTGGCGTTGGTGGAGTTGTCGATGTAGGCCTCGAACTGCGAGCGCTGGGTCTCGTAGTTCTGAACCTGAGCCTCCTCGACGTACTGGTCGAGGCCCGACCACGGTCCGTAGCGGGCGCTGATCGCGTTGTCGAGGTCGTACAGGGTGCCGAACGAGTACCCGCCGTTCGTGTTGGGGTCGGGCAGGTCCGGCTCATAGTTGAGGTGGTACTGGTTGTACTTCGGGTTCTGCCACAACTGGGCCTGCTCGAATGGCGAGAGCCACCGCTCGATCGAGTCGAGCGTGGGCACCGTGTCGCCGGCGCTCGCCTCGCTGTCGAACGCCCACGCCCCGCCCACGTTGGTGCGGGTCGAATCGCCCGGGTCGAAGTGCGTTGTGTCGTACCAGTAGCTCGGCGGCACCCAGTCGTACGGTCCCTCCTTCTCGCCGGACGGACCGAGTACGCCGAGCGGATCGGTGTTGTACTCGGCCGAGGAGATCAGGGGGTCCTGGAAGTCGGCCTGGGCAAACCCGGCGAGAGAGACCTGCTCCTGTGATTTGGTTGGAGGGTTGTCGCTCCAGCTGAAGTTGAGGACGCTCGGGTGGTTGCGCAGGTTCTCGCCGATCGTCAGCGCAGAATTGCCGAGCACGGCGAGTTGCTGGCTGGTGAGCGTCTTGCGGCGGCTGGGCTGCCAGGCATCGCAGCACTGGAACCCGCCGTCGATCAGGATGCCCGCTCGGTCCATCTGCTCATAGAAGTCATCGGGCATCTGCTTGCCCTCGGTGCGGATCCCGTTCAGGCCGAGGTTCTTGATGATCGCGATCTGATTGGCCGTGTCGCTCGCGGAGTAGTGCAGGAACAGGTTCTCCGACCAGCCGCCGCCCCGGAACACGAACGGGACGCCGTTGACCAGGAACTGCCGAGACCCATTCGGGGCGGGCCCGTTCGGCGTCGCACCGATCAGCCGTGTGGTGACCGTGCGAATACCGAACGTCTCGGACTCGGTGTCGGCCGAGGCGCCCGCCTGACTCAGTGACGTGACCAGGCCGTAGAGCGGATGCCGGCCCATGCCGATGGGCCACCACACGCTCGGATGGTGGATGAGGAGTTGGGAATCATCGCTGGGGCGCAGCGCGAACGTCTGGGTCGCGCCGGCGGCGACGGTGACCGAGCGGCTGACGCGGATCGTGTGGCCGGTCGGCGACTCAACGGTTGCCGACAGCTGACCGGTCTGCGGGGTGCCGGCGTGGTTGGTGACGTCGGCCTTCACGGTCAGCGCCGCGGTCGACAGATCGGACGCGTCGTCCTGCACCACGTGTGCGCCTGACAGAGCCAGCGGGCCCGAGGTGTGCAGCTGGATCGGGAACTGGATGCCGGTGTTGTTGTCCGGCGGGATCTGCGTCCAGTCGACGTTGTCGAGCGTGAACATCGTGTTCGGGTTGTTCGGATAGACCTCGAGCGCCAGCGAGTTCTCGCCCCGGCGAAGCAGGCTGGTGACATCGAACGTGTAGCGCGTGTAGTCGCCCTGCACGGTGTCCTGGGTCGCGACCTCCTGGCCGTTGACCCACACGTCGGCCTGGCCGACCACGCCGTTGATGATCAGATCGGCGTAGCGAGACTGGCCCGGATCGGCGACGAAGTTCGTCCTGAACCACCACGGGACCGAGAACTCAGGGATCGTGTCGGCCCCGATCGAGTCCATGTAGCCGAAGCAGTCCTTCATGTTGGTGGAGAAGAACACGTCCGGGCAGTGGCCGGTCTGCACGAGCGCGTTGACCTCGGTGCCGACGGCGCCGGCGTCGTCGGGACGGACGTGCAGCCACGACCCGGTGCCGAAGCCCGGCGTGGAGACCTGCGCACCGGTCTGGGTCGCCACGGAGCTGCTCTGGACCTGCCACCCGGCCAGGCCCACGGTCTGGGTGTCCGCGGATGCCGCGGTGGCCCCGACCGCGCCCGTGGCGAGGGCGTAGACCGTCGCGACAGCGAGCAGGGTCAAGCACCGACGGGCAACGTGTCGTGACATGCGCTCTCCTCCGAAATTCGGCAGCCACCGTCTAATTCGGTAAGGCTCTGAACAAAAACCCTAACTCGGAATGACCGAAAGTCAAGACGTCCGAGAGCATTCGACCGTCAACTTTCTATTTGTAAGGGGCCTACGAATTCGGACGGTGATCAGGTCGCGGTGACCTTGGTCAGCCCAGCCGGGCTGTCCGGGTCAAGGCCCAGCGCCTTCGCGAGCTCGTACGCGAGCTGCTGGCCGCGGACCACCGCGACGATCGGCGCGAGCGCCTCCGGCACGCTGTCAGGCAGCGACACGTTGGCCGATTCGCCGCACCCCACCATCAGCACGCTTGCCCCGCGCGCACGTAGCTCTTCCACGAGCGAGGCGATGTCGGCCCGGGCCGGCCCCGATGCGCAGAGCGCGACGACAGGAAGTCCGCGCGTCACCGCGGCGATCGGACCGTGGCGCAGGTCGGCCGCCGAGTAGCCGTCGGCGAGCACGGAGCACGTCTCCTTGATCTTGAGCGCGGTCTCGAGCGCGGCCGCGTAGAGATAACCGCGGGCCACGACGATCAGCTGCGAGGCGCCGGCGAGCTCCTCGGCCGCGGCGGCGACCGGGGCCTGGTCATCGAGCACGGCCTGCACCTGTTCGGGCACGGCGTGCAGCTCGTCACGAGTGAATGGGACCCCGCCAACCCGTCCCAGGGCGCACGCCGCGATCGCGAACGCCGTGAACTGCCCGGTCACCGTTTTCGTGGCCGGTACCGCCCGCTCCTCTCCCATCCCGAGCTCGACCGTCTCGCCGGCCGCCCGCTCGAGCGCGCTGTCCGGATCGTTGGTGATGGCCAGGCCGCGCCCGCCGCCGTCCTGCAGGACCTCGAGCGTGCGCACGATCTCGGGCGTGGCGCCCGACTGGCTGACCGCGATCACGAGCTGACCCGTGTAGTCGACGTCGACCTCGTACAGCGTGTGGAGGCTCGGGGCGGCGAGCGAGACCGGCTTCCCGGTCGCCGCCTCGAGCAGATAGCGGCCATAGACGGCGGCGTGGTCCGAGGACCCGCGGGCCACGATCGTGATCCCGCTCAGCGCCGCCGGCGTCACCGCGCGCACCCGCTCGACGATCTCGTCGAAGCGTCCGATCAACTGATCCAGCCGCCCGGGCTGCTCGGCCATCTCCGCGGCCATCAGAACCCCGCCACTCATGAGGCCAAGCCGTCGAGCAGTCCGGGCAGCGCGCGCATGTCGTCGAACACGACCGTGTTCGGGCCTTCGAGAAGCTCGGCCGAAGTGAGGCCACCGGCGAAGGCCAGCGCGCGCATGCCGGCGGCGCGCGCCGCCTCGACGCCGGGCCGGCTGTCTTCGACCACGACGCAGCCGGTGGGGTTGACCGCCATCTCGGAGGCGGCGCGCAGGAACAGGTCCGGCGCGGGCTTGCCCACGGCGACGTCGTCGGCGCTGAAGATCCGCCCGGCGAACCGCTCGTGCAAACCGGTCAGCCCGAGCGTGTAGCGAAGATGCTCATGGGTCCCGCTGGACGCCACACACGTCGGCAGCGCGATCGCGTCGAGCGCCTCGAGCACGCCGTCGACCGGGACGAGCTCGGTCGCGAATACCTGCCGGTAGCGCGCCTCGAGGTCTTCTCCCCAACCTTCGGGGAGCCTGCGCCCGAGGTGAGCCTCGATCGCCGTCCGGTTCTCGCGGTCGGAGCGCCCGACGAATCGCGCGATCACCTCCGCCTCACTGAGGACCCAGCCGAGCTCGCGCAGCGCCAGCACCTCGACCTTGACCCCCAGCCGCTCGGAGTCGATGAGCACGCCGTCGCAATCGAAGATCACGAGCTCGACGGCAGCCACTAACTGATCGACGCCGTGCCGGTGGGCTTGGAGGCCGCCCGCGCCTCGGCGAGGGCGACGTGGCAGGCGACCTTCACCGATCCGATCGGCTCCGGGCGCGGAGTCACCTCGGAGCATTTCCCGATCGCATACGGGCAGCGCCACCGAAAGCGGCAGCCCTCGCTCGGGTCGATCACCCGGGGCGGCTCGCCGGTGTCGGCGGACAGCTCGGCCTCCTTCACGCGCGGATCGGCCACGGCCGAGAGGAGCAGCTGCGTGTAGGGGTGTTTGGGATCCGACAGGACCGTCTCCGTCGGGCCCTCCTCCACGAGATGGCCGGCGTACATGACGACGATGCGGTCCGCGACATAGCGGGCGCTGGCCAGATCGTGGGTGATGTACAGAAGCGAGACGCCCTCCCGGTCGCGCAGCCCGGCCATCATGTTGAGGACGCCGGCGCGGATCGAGGTGTCGAGCATCGACACGGGCTCGTCGGCCAGGATCAGCTTCGGTCGAGCCGCCAGGGCCTGAGCGAAGCCGATCCGCTGGCGCTCGCCTCCGCTCATCTCGAAGGTGAACCGGCTGAGCATCTTGGGGCTCAGGCCGACGGCTTCGCACACGCGCTCGGCTTCCTGTGGTCGCTCGGCTCGGCGCAGCTCCGGCCGGTGCAGAGCGAGGTTTCGCATGATCCCGTGCGAGACGCGGAAGACCGGGTGAAACGCGCTGAACGGGTCCTGCAGGACGATCGGCACCTCGCCGCGGTACCAGAGGAGATCCTTGCGGGAGCGAAGGCTTTGCACCGGCCGCCCCCGGTAGAAGATCTCGCCCGCGGTGGGCTTGTAGAGCCGGGCCAGCAGCCGGGCGACGGTGCTCTTGCCGCTGCCGCTCTCGCCCACGAGGGCCACGATCTCGCGCTCCCCGATCGTGAGGTTTAGGTCGTCGACCGCGTGGAGCACGTGCTTGGAGAACATTCCGCCGAGGCGGAAGTGCCGCGTCAGGTCGACCGCCCGCAGCAGCGGCTCGCCGCTCGCGGCCGTGCTCTCCTCGGAGTTGCGAACCGCCGCCACGATCACACCGCCTCCGTGACCTGCTCGGCGTAGAGCAGGCAGCGAACGCGAGCCGCGCCGACGGAGTACAGATCGGGTTCGACGTTCAGGCACGCCGGCATGACCTCGGGACAGCGCGGGTGGAAGCGACAGCCCGCCGGCGGCCGAGCGAGGTCCGGGGGTGAGCCCGGGATCCCGGCCAGCTCGCGGCGCGGGCCGGTGACCGATGGGAACGCGTTCATCAAGCCGCGGGTATATGGGTGCAGGGGCCGCTCGAAGATCGCCTCCGTCTCGGACGCCTCGGCCACCTGGCCGGCGTACATGACGAGCACCCGGTCGCTGTAGCGACTCACGACCGACATGTCGTGGGTCACGAAGATGACCGCGAAGCCGAGGTCCCGCTGGAGGTCTCTGATCTTGGTCATCAGCGAGCGCTGGGCCACCACGTCGAGCGCCGAGGTCGGCTCGTCCATGATCACGAGCTGAGGGGTGTAGAGCAGCGCCATCGCGATCATCGCCCGCTGGCGCATGCCCCCGCTCAGCTGATGCGGGTAGCTCGCCAGGTGGGCGGAGTCGATCCCGACCAGGCTCATGACCTCGGTCGAGCGCTTACGGATCTCCTCGCTCGACGGGCTGCCGTGCGCCTGGAGCGTGTCCTTGAACTGCGCCCCGATGCTCTTCATCGGGTTCAGTGCGTTCATCGCGCTCTGCATGACGACCGAAAAATCGCGCCAGCGCATGTGGCGGAGCTCCTCACGGCCGAGCCGCACCATGTCGCGTCCGCGGAACGAGACCTTGCCGCCGACAACCTCGCCGGGCGCCGAGAGCAGCTGAGCCACTCCGAACAGCAGCGTCGACTTCCCACAGCCCGACTCCCCGACGATTCCCACGAACTCCCCGGGTTCGACGCTGAAGCTGACTCCGTTCACGGCCCGCACGTCGCCCGCTTCGGTCAGATAGTCGATGCTCAGATCGTCGACTTCAAGCAGAGGGTCGGCCACGGCGCCTCCTCACCGGCCGCAAGGCGGGATTCCCGATCTCGTCGAACGCGTAGTTGAGCAGCGCGAAGCCTGTGCCCATCAAGGCCACCGCGGCGCCCGGGGCCAGGGCCCACCACGCGTTGCCGGCCTCCAGCGCCGATGCCGCCTGCGCGTTGTAGAGCATCGTGCCCCACATCAGCTCGCTGCTGTTGCCCAGCCCGAGGAACTGCAGGCTGGCCGCGAAGCCGACGACGTACACCGCGAGCGACAGGAACGAGGCGGCGATCAGCGAGGTCATGGTGGGCACGATCTCGACCAGGATGATGTAGATCCCGCGCTCCCCACGCGCGCGGGCGGCGAGCAGGAAGTCGCGGTTGCGAATCGACAAACCTTGAGAGCGCAGCTGACGGGCCTGGAACGCCCAACTCGTGATGCACAGCACGATCGTCAGGGACGTGGTTCCGGGTGGCAGGTAGGCCGCGAGCAAGATCAGCAGCGGAAGCACGGGAAGGATCAGGAACACGTCGACCACGACCGTCAGCACGCGGTCGGTGATTCCGCCCACGTAGGCGGAGGTCACGCCGATGATCGTCGAGAGGAAGGTGGCGATCGCGGTCACCAGCAGCGTGATGATCAGCGTGAGGCGCGTCGACCAGATGAGCTGGGAGAAGACGTCCTGACCCAGTTGCGTCGTGCCCAACAGGTGGGCGGATGACGGCCCGGCGTTCTGGGCGTAGAGGGCCGCGTGCGGGTCGTCGGGCGCGATCAGCCCCGGGAACGCGGCCACGAACGCCATCACGAGCAGGATCAACACCCCGACTGTCGCCTTGCGATTGCGGAGCACCGCGCGCATGAACCGCCGCGTGGCCTGGGTCGCCTCGACATCGGTGATCCCGTCGCCTACCGCCAGGTCGGGAATTGCCACCTCAGGCCTCTCGCGTCCGGGGATCGAGCACCGCCGTGACGAGGTCCGCGATCAGCACGCAGATCAGCACGGCGAGCGTGTAGACGAGGAACAGTCCCTGCATCAGGGGCAGATCGTGGTCGGTCGTGGCCGTGTAGAACAGGTAGCCCAGGCCCGGATACGAGAACAGGTACTCGATCACGATCGCCCCACCGAGCACGTAGCCGATCTGCATCGCGAACCCGGTCAGGTTGGGCAGGATCGCGTTGCGCCCCGCGTAGCCGAACATGATCCGTCCGGTCGACAGGCCCTTGGCCCGAGCCGTCTTCACGTAGTCCTCGGAGATCGTGGTGATCATGTTGTTGCGCATCGAGTACACCCACAGGCCCGCGGTCACGACGACGAGGCTCAGGCCTGGGAGAAGCGCGTGCTTCACCACGTCCCAGATGAACGAGGGCGACAGGGTCGGGGTGGCTCCGTAGCTGTAGTTGGAGCCGAGCGGCAGCCAATTCAGCTTGACGGAGAAGATGTAGATGAGCAGCAGGCCGACGAAGAACACCGGGACGGTCGAGACGATGAACAGCGTCGGCGGGAGGATCGCGTCGAGTCGGCTGCCCCGCCACCAGGCGCTGGCGACGCCGGCGAGGGTGCCGATCAGGAAGGCGATCACGGTCGTCACGCCGACCAGGCCCAGTGTCCATGGGAGCTTCGAGGTGATCTCGGACATCACGGGCACGCCCTGAGCGGTGATCCCGAACTGGCCGGTGAGGCAGTTCCCGAGGTACTCGAAGTAACTGGACAGGATGCTCTGGTGCACGCCCGTGCCGAACTGGATCTCGAGCGCGTGCTGCGCCGCCGGGTTGATTCCCTTGAACGTCGCCAGAACCGCCGCCGCCTCATTCCCCGGCATCACGCGGGGGATGATGAAGTTGACCGTCAGCGCGGCCCACAGCGTGACCAGGAACAAACCTCCTCGCCGCGCGAGGTATCTCATCGCCGGAACCGCCGAATCTCCGGACCCTTAGTCGCGACTACGGCTCTGCCTCCTCACCCTGTCGGAACCAGGTGCGTGAGGACGACGCCCATGTCGGGCGCCTGGTAGGGCGATGGTTGCGCATACGGGTTCGACTGCGTGGGCCATCCCGCGAAGTGCGAGGTGTCGTACTGATACCAGTCGACGCCCTCGGTGACCGGGATCAGCGGAACCTGGTCCACCATCACCTTCTGGATCTGGTGGATGATGCCGACCTGCTGCGTCGGGCTGGCCGCCGAGTACTGGTTGAACAGCGCGTCGGTGGACGGGGACTTGAAGCGCTCGTAGTTGGTCGAACCGATGTTCCCGCCGAACAGGAGGCCCCGGAGCTCGTAGTACGGGCTGGGTCCGGGGCTCGGCGCGGGACCGCCGCTGCCGCCGTAGGCAAGCTGGAAGTGCCCACCCTGAAGATCCGCGCTGTAGGACGTCGTGTTCTCATCCTGGGCGGTCACCTTGATGCCCACGGCCTTCAGCTGCTGCGTGATCAACTGAAGCGAAGCGTCCCAATCCGAGAAGCCGGCGATCGTCTTGATCGTGAACGAGAGGGGAGTTCCGCTCTTGTCCTGGAAGATCCCGTCTGACCCCTTGGTGAAGCCCGCCGCGGTCAGAGTCTGCTCGGCCTTGGACGGACTGAAGGTCGTCTGGGTGAGCGAGCTGTCGGACCAGCTCGAGTAGGTGGGTAGCACGACGCCCGACTGGTTGGCCGGCGCCTGATAGCCGCTCTCGCCGAGCCGCGAGACCGTTGCGCGATTGATGGCGAGCGAGATCGCCTGGCGCACCGGCAGCTGGCTCAGCACCGGGTTGGTCAGGTTGGGGAACAGGGACACGTTCAGGACGGGCGCGAACCAGTAGTGGCGATGCGCTGAATCCTTGGAGATATAGAAGGACGAGATGTTGGGGATGTACTGACCGCCCCACTGGGCCCCGCCCTGTGAGAGGACGAGATTGGCCGAGGTGTTGCTGAGGAAGGCCGGGTAGTCGACCTCCTTGACTGCCGGCACCGGATGGCCCGAGCTGCTCTGCCAGTAGTTGGGGTTGTTCAGGTACTTGATGTTCTGCGGCGCGCAGTTCGACACCAGGTAGGGGCCGGTGCCGACCGGATGGGTGTCCGTGTAGGAGTGGAGCTTGCTCTGGTTGAGCGTGGACCAGATGTGCTTGGGGACGATCGGGGTCTGGTCAGCCACGAGGTAGAAGTACGGCTGGGACGGCGCACCGAAGGTGAGCACGACCTGGTTCCCCTTCAGGGCCACATCGGTCAGCGGACCGCCGTCCGCCTTCCAGAGCGCGTTGAGGTCGATCGCCTTGTCGCTCTTCATGGCGTTGAACGTGTAGGCGACGTCGGCCGCGCTGAAGGGCTGCCCGTCGCTCCACTTTGCGCCGTCGCGAATCGTGAACGTGAGCGTCTTGAAGTTGTTCGACCACTGCGAGGAGGTGGCCAGCCAGGGCGTCGTCGAACCGCTCTTGAGGATGTCCACGTATTCGAGCGGCTCGTAGACCCAGCCGAAGGAGACGAGGGTGACGGCGGCGTTGAACGGGTTGAACTGGCACGTCCACGTCGACCCGCTTTCGTTGTCGACAACCAGCTTGCCCGACACCTTGCCGCCGGTCACGACCGCGCTGTTCGTGGACGATCCCGACGACTTGGAGGACGAACTCCCGCCGCAGGCGGTGACCAGCATGCACACCGCGGCCAGCGCGATGAGCCATCGGAAGCGTTTCATCGACACCCTCTCCTCTCGTTACGGCTGAGTCCCGGGGCCGCGCCCTCGGGCAGTTCGGCGACGTCCCCAAACTGATCAGGAACCGAAATCATTTTGGGAAATACCTAAACAAATCGACTATATCGGCCTTCATGTTGCGGTGCAATTAGGAAAGAGATTGGAGATGCTTTTTCCAATCGGTCCTGGACGACCTCGAGATCACGCCCGTGACGACCGGCCGCGAGGCGCCATGACGACCAGGTTGCGGTGCGACTTCGGGGCGGTGCCGGGAGAGAGCAGCGTCGTTCGGGCGGCGTGGAGGGCGACCGCGATCGCTCCCTGTAGCGCGGCTCGCTCGCCCAGAAGGCTGGTTTCGACCCGCGCCGTGATCGGCACCAGGGCGGCGGCCGACCCACGGACGGGACGCAGGAGCAGGGGGCTCGCCCCGATTCCTCCGCCGAGCACGACCAGCTCCGGATCCAGGATCGCGCACACGGTCGCGATCGCCGTGCCCAGGCGTGAGGCGACGTGCTCGACGACGGCTCGGGCGGCCGCGCTCCCAGTCCCGGCGAGCTCGAAGACCTCGTGAACGGAGGAGAGCTCGGGATCGTCCGGACCGCGGCGCTCGTTGAACTCCGCGACGATCCCCGCGGCGCCGATCTCGTCCTCCAACCCTCCGTGCAGCCGGTGGCGTGGGTTGAACGGATCGCCGACCAGCGGCAGATAGCCGATCTCACCCGCCGCTCCGTGGGCGCCGCGGACGAGCTCGTCGTCGATGATGATCCCCATGCCGATGCCGGCGCCGATCGCGATGAACACCATCGTCGAGACCCCCCTGGCGAGGCCGAACCACTTCTCGCCGACGGCCGCGAGATTCACGTTGTTCTCCACCAGCACGGGCAGGTCGAAGCGTTCGCGGATCACCTCGAGCGGATCGAAGCCGCCTTCGGGGACCACGTTGTAAGCCAGGGAGGTGACCCGCCCGCTCGTCTGATCGACGATGCCGGGCGAGGAGATCCCGAGAGCCAGCGGCGGTCCGTGAACCGCCGCGGCCTGGTCGATCACCTCGCTGACCATCTCGAGGATCTGCACGCCGACGGCGCGGCTGCCGTTCTTGGCCGTGGGGCGCTTCAGATCGCAGATCGGCTCGCCGAACAGGTCGGACGCGGCAACGCGCACGTTGCTCCCGCCGATGTCGGCGCCGACGACGAAGCCCGCCCGCGGGCTCACCACGTAGGACACCGGCTTTCGCCCGCGCTGGCCTGCTCGTGTCCCAGCCGCGCGCACCAGGCCCCCTTGCTCGAGTCGGCTGACCGCGGCGGAGACCGTAGGCTTAGAGAGGTTCGTGGCCGCCGCGATCTCCGGCCGCGTGATCGGGCCCCGCCGGAAGATCGTCTCGAGCACGGCCTGCTCGCCGAGCTCACGCAAGAGGCTCAGACGCGAGTCGGCTTCGGCCCGGCCGGGCCACCCGTGACCGTCGTCTCGGCTGGATCGTGGCATTTGAGGTTAGAGGCCTTTACGAATACGATGCGCCCCGCCGACCGTAAGAATAAGCGTCAGATCGGCGATAAGGCAAGAGCTTTGCATAAGCGTTTTTACTCTCGGGGCGAAGACGGACCTTGAGGCCGCCCAGCGTCACGGTCATCGGGTGCGTGCAGGCGGACGTGGTGATGAGCCCCGTCACCGACCTGCCCTCGCCCGGGGGAACGCTTCTGACCGAGCGGATGACCGTCCGCGTCGGCGGTGCGGGCGCCAACGCGGCCCTCGCGGCGGTCGAGTCCGGGCTGGAGACGCGGCTGATCGGATGCATCGGCGACGATCAGCTCGGGGGGTGGATGCGCGAGCAGCTCGCGCCGGCCGGCCTGGCCGACGAGCTCGTCGTGCTGGCGGGTGAGACGAGCGGACTGACCGTGGCGCTCGAGTCCCCGGCGCGGGACCGGACCTTCCTCACCTACCTCGGCGTCAACGCCCGGTGGGAACCGGGGATGATCCCCGACGATGCGCTCACCTGCGAGAACCTGTTGCTCTGCGATTACTTCGTCGCGCCCTCGCTTCGGGGCGAGGCGGCGCGAGGGCTGCTCGACGCCGCGCGTGCCCGTGGCGGGCGCACGTTCTTCGACACCACCTGGGATCCCGACGGCTTCTCCGGGAAGGCCCGGGCCGAGGTGCGCGAGCTGCTGTCGTCGGTCGACGTCTTCCTGCCCAACGAGGTCGAGGCGTGCGCGCTGGCGGGTGACGCCGGCGATTCCGCGGACGCCGCGCGGGTCCTCCAAGCCGACTCGGGCGGTTGGGTGGTGGTCAAGCTGGGCCCACGAGGGTGCTTTGCCGTTGGACCGGACGGGGCCGAGATCGCCGTCCCCGCGCCGGCCGTGAGCGTCGACGACACCACCGGGGCGGGCGATGCCTTCAACGCCGGCCTGGTTGGGGCGCTCGCCCGCGGGGCCGGCTGGCAGGAGGCGCTGACCGTGGCGACCCATTTCGCGACGACGATCATCGCTCGGCCCTCGGACAACCGGTACCGGGTCTCTGTGACGGAGGTGAGTGGATGAAGCTGGCTGTGATCGGCGCGGGCTCGACCTACACCCCGGAGCTCGTCTCCGGGCTGATGCGCGAGCAGGATCGGATCGACGTGCGCGAGCTCGTTCTGCACGACATCGACCCCGAGCGTCGCGAGGTCGTGGGAGGTCTGGCGGCTCGGATGCTCGACCGCCAGGGCTTCACCGGCGCGCTCTCGATCACCGAAGATCTGGATTCTGCGCTGGACGGAGCGGACATCGTTCTCGTCCAGATCCGGGTCGGGGGGCAGGCGGCGAGGCTGCGCGACGAGACGATCCCCGCGGCCTGCGGGTGCGTCGGCCAGGAGACGACCGGCGCCGGCGGACTCGGGAAGGCGATGCGCACGGTGCCGGTGGTGCTCGAGATCGCCCAGCGCGCGCGTGAGCTGGCCGCGTCCGACGCCTGGATCGTCGATTTCACCAATCCCGTGGGCATCGTGACCCGCGCCCTGCTCGACGCCGGCCATCGCGCGATCGGCCTGTGCAACGTCGCGATCAACTTCCAGCGCCAGATTGCGCGGCACCTCGGTGTGGCTGCGGATCGAGTCCTCGTCGACCAGGTCGGGCTGAATCATCTGACCTGGGTCCGAGCGGTGTGGGTCGACGGTCGCGACGTTCTTGGGGAGGTGATCGCCGCTCACGGGGACGCGCTGGCGCACGAGATCGGCTTGCCCCGGGTGCTGATCGAGAGCCTGGGCGCGATCCCGTCGTACTACCTGCGCTACTTCTACGCCGAGCGCGAGGTCGTCCAGGAGCAGCGGATGACGACGCCCCGCGCGCGGACCGTGGCGCAGATCGAGCAGCAGCTCCTCGAGCTCTATCGCGATCCGGCGCTGGCCGAGAAGCCGGCGCTGCTCGAGCAGCGGGGCGGGGCGTTCTACAGCGAAGCCGCCACTCAGCTCGTCGCCTCGTTGCTCTCCGACAGCGGCGACGTCCAGGTGGTCGACGTCCGCAACGGCGGCGTGCTCGCTGGGCTGGCCGAGGACGACGTGGTCGAGGTGCCGGCGCGGGTTGGCCGTGGTGGCGCGGTGCCCGTGCCCCAGCCACCCCTGGCCCCCGAGCTGCTCGGCTTGGTCCAGCACGTCGCCGCCTACGAGCGGCTCGCGGCGTCGGCGGCGGCGAGCGGCGACCGCGACGCCGCGCGGCTGGCGCTGCTGGCCCATCCCCTGGTGCGGGAGTACCGGCTGGCGGACACGATGCTGGATCGATTGCTGGCGGCGGAGGTCCCGGCGAGGATCGCGGCGGGTCGATGACCGTTGTGCTGGCGGTTGACGGAGGCGGGGCCAAGACCGACCTCGCGCTCGTCGAATCGAGCGGGGCCGCGCTGTCGGTGGTCCGGGGAGGCAGCAGCCAGGCCCACTATCTGGGCGTCGAGGGGACCGTCGACGTGCTCGAAGGGCTGCTGGAGGAGGCTCGCGCCCGGGCGGGACTCGGTCGGCTCGAGCGCCCGTTCGCAGCGACGGCCCAGATACTGCTGGCCGGCGTGGACCTGCCGGAGGAGGTGTCAGCGATCCGGGCCGGGATCGAGCGGCGGAATTGGAGCGAGCGGCTGGTCATCGATAACGACATGCCGGCCCTCCTGCGCTCCGGCACCGAGCGGGGGTGGGGGGTAGCGGTCGTGTGCGGCACCGGGATCAACTGCCTCGGTCTGGCTCCGGACGGGGCCGCTGCCAGGTTCCTCTCATTCGGACCCGTGTCCGGCGACTGGGGCGGCGGACGCGACATCGGCCTTGCCGCTCTGGCCGCCGCCGTGCGGGCCGCCGACGGCCGCGGGCCCGCGACGCTGCTCGAGCACGCCGTGCCCGAGCACTTCGAGCTCGGCGATCCGCTCGAGGTGGCGCGGGCGGTGCACCTGGAGGAGATGTCGATGGTCAGCCTGAACGAGCTCGCACCGATCGTGCTGGCGGTCTGCGACGAGGATGCCGTTGCGGCGGGCATCGTCCAGCGTCTGGTCGACGAGGTGATCGCGTTCGCCACCGCGGCCTTGCGCCGGCTCGAGGTGACCGAGGCCGATCCGGATGTGGTCCTGGGTGGGCGCGTCCTCAGAGCCGTCTCGCCCGGGGGTCTCGAGGCGATCGCTCGTGGGGTCGCGCAGGTGGCGCCGGACGCTCGCGTGGTGGTGGCTCGCAGCGAGCCGATCGTCGGCGCCGCCCTGTTGGGACTCGATGCGATCGGCGCGGATCACGGCGCGAAGGCCCGCGCGCGCGGCGAGCTCGACGCCGCGGTGGCCGAGCTATCGACCGCCGTCGTCGATCGCCTCCGATAGCAGCGTCGCCACGTCGGCCACGCGCAGCTCAGCGCCGGCGCTCTGCACGCCGTCGTCGAGCATCACGGTGCAGAACGGGCACGCCACCGCCAGCGTGCTGGCGCCGGTGGCGGCCGCTTCGCGCACGCGCTCCTCGTTGATCGGCTTCGCGCGCTCCTCCATCCACATGTGCGCACCGCCCGCCCCGCAGCAGAACGTCTGCTTGCGCGAGCGGCGCATCTCAACCGGGTTGGCGATCGCCGACACGATTTCCCGCGGCGCCTCGAGCACGTCGTTGTGACGCGCGAGGTAGCAGGAGTCGTGGTAGGTGATGGTGCCGTTGGCACGATCGTCGCGTGCCGGCGTCACGCGTCCGTCGCGGACGAGGCGCGAGAGCAGCTCGGAGTGGTGGATCACCTCGTACTCGCCGCCGAAGTCGGGGTACTCGTTGGCCAGGGTGTTGAAGCAGTGGGGGCAGCCGGTGACGATCTTGGTTATCCCTGACTCGTTCAGGGTCTCGACGTTCTGCTCGGCGAAGGCCTGGAACACGTACTCGTTGCCGATCCGGCGAGCGGGGTCGCCGGTGCAGCTCTCGCGGGGGCCGAGGATCGCGAAGTCGACCTTCGCGGCCTGGAGCACCTTGGCGGTCGCCTGGGCGGTCTTGCGCGCCCGCTCGTCGAACGACGAGGCGCAGCCGACCCAGTACAGGTACTCGGGCGGCGGGTCGCCGGGTTCGAGGACTCTGATCCCCAGGTCGGCGGCCCAGTCCGCCCGCTCGGACTGCGGCTTGCCCCATGGGTTAGAGGCGCGCTCCACGTCGCGGAGCATGGGCTCGGCCTCGGCCGGAAAGCTCGACTCGACCATCACCAGGTGGCGGCGCAGGTCGACGATGTGATCGACGTGCTCGATCGAGACCGGGCAGGCCTGGACGCACGCTCCACAGGTCACGCAGTCCCAGATGCTCTCGGCCGGGACCGCGTTTGGCACGAGCGGGGTGTCGTCATCCTGCTCAGCCAACACGGCGTCGCGCAGGCCCATGATCACCAGCTTGGGGGAGAGGATCTTGCCGGTGGCGTAGGCCGGGCAGGCGTCCTGGCAGCGCCCGCACTCGGTGCACGAGAACGTGTCCAGCACCTGCTTCCAGGTGAGGTCGGTTGCTTTCCCCGCGCCGAACCGGAGGTCCTCCTCCGGGACGTCGGGATCGTCGAACTTCAGCGGCTCGAGGCGCCCGCCGGCCCGGGTGCGCCCGAACCATACGTTGATGGCCGCGACGAAGATGTGCAGGTGCTTGGAGCGCGGGAGGTAGGCGAGGAAGCTCAGGATCGTCAGCACGTGGATCCAGACAAAGGTCCGCTCGAGGATTTTTGTCGCCTCGTTCCGGCCGAACAGGTGCGAAAGCGCGTTCGAGACGGGCGACCAGCCTTTCGGCCACTCGTTGAGGTGAAGCGCGATCCTCGAGGCGTGCCAGAGCAGCAGGCTGATCACGATCGTGGCGATCATCGCCAGGATCACGTCGGCTTCCCCGAGGTGGCTGCCCCGGAAGCGCCCCGGCCGCTGAACCTTGCGGATGTACACGGCCGCGACCACGCCGACCAGCACGAGCACGCAGAAGACGTCGACGAGCAGCGCGTACCAGCCCTGGTGGCCGAGCCAGGGGAGCGTCGAGTGCTTGTCGACGATGCCGATCAGCGCGATCAGGATCGTCGGCAGCAGCACCAGGAAGCCCCAGAAGATGAACGCGTGCATCAGCCCGGGGCCGAAGCGCTGGAGCAGCTTGCGCTGACCCAGCACGATCGTCGCCTCGTTGCGGGCGCGCCTGGGCGTGTCGCCGGTGCGCTGCGCGGCCTGGGCGGGCGCGGCGGCGCGGACGAGACCGACCAGCGTGCGCACGCGCGTTGCGAACAGGGCGCCGCTGACGGCGAGCGCGGCGGCGAGGGCTAGGGCGGAGACGAGCAAGCCGGGTCCGGCGTCGGCGTGGTCAGCCGCCCCGCGTCTTGCGGATCTCGGCCGAGATGGCCGGCACCACCTCGTGCAGGTCCCCGATCACCGCGTAGTCGGCGCTGGCGAAGATCGAGGCCTCGCGATCGGGATTGATGGCCAGGAGCTTCTTGGCCCCCTTGCAGCCCGCCATGTGCTGGGTGGCGCCGCTGATCCCGCAGGCGATGTACAGCGAGGGAGAGACCTTCGTGCCGGTTTGCCCGACCTGGTCGGTGTGCGGCCGCCAGCCGGCGCTGGTCACCGCGCGCGAGCAGCCGACCGCCGCGTTCAGCAGCTCGGCCAGCTCCTCGATCACCGCGAAGCCCTCGGCCGAGCCGACGCCGCGCCCGCCGGAGACGACCACGTCGGCTTCGCTCAGCGACACGCCTGCGCTCAGTGCCTGGACCCTCTCGGACACCCGCACGACCCCGGGCGCCGCCGCGAGGAGCTCGATCTCGACCGTGTCGGACGCCGGATCCGCCGCCACAGCATGCGGCGCGATCGTGAGCAGAGCGGGCGAGCCGTGTAGCTGGGCCTCCTCGAGCAGGCTCCCGCCCCACCGCACGCGGGTCAGGGTTAGCGGGTCAGCCGTGGTCACCGAGGTGCAATTCGCGGCCATCGGCAGGTCGAGTCGAGCCGCCACGTGCGCGAGCACCTCGTTGCCGCGGTCGGTGCCGGGCGCCACCACGATGTCCGGCGCGCGCTCCCCGATCACGGTCCCTAGCGCCCCGGCGGCGCCGTCGGGCGAATAGCCGCCGTCGTCCTCGATCCCGACCGCGTCGATCTGATCGTGCTGGAGCGTGCGGGCGAACGCGAGCGCCTGCCCGAACAGCTCATCGTCGGATCGCTCGGCATAGAGGAGGACCGTCGGCACGCTCACACCAGCCCGAGGTCGTGCAGAACTCCGACCACCGCGGGTGCGGCGTTCGCGCCGTCGCCGAGGACCTCGGCCTGCTTGCCCGAACCGGCGGGCAGCGTAAGGCGGACCATCTCAAGGCGGGGCTCGGGCCGGATGGGGGCGTTGGCTGTCGAGCGGTTTGCGCTTGGCTCGCAGGCGACCGGGGACCGAGGGATAGCGCGGCAGGTTGATGCCCTCCTTGACCGTGACCACCGCCGGCAGCGGGACCTCGTACACGTCGCGCCCGCCGGGCACCTCCTGCTCGCAGCGCAGGGTCCCGTCGTTTGTGGTGATCCCCTTGATCCCTGTGACGCAGGGGAGCCCGAGCTTGTGGGCCACGCGGATCGCCACCTGGTAGTTGCCGGCGTCGGCCGACTCGTTGCCGAACAGGATCAGGTCGAACGGCTCTGGCTGAGCCTGGATCGCGTCGACGATGGCGCTCGCGGTCGCCTGTGGGTCCCACTCCTCGGCATCGCTCACCAGGTGCACGGCGCGATCGATCCCGATCGCCATCATGTCGCGGAGCTGCTCCTCGGCTTCGGGCGGGCCGAGCGTGAGCACCGTGGAGGACCCGCCGTGCTGCTCGATCAGGCGGACCGCCTCCTCGCAGCCGCACTCCTCGTGCGGGCTGATCGTGAAGCCGAGGTGGCGGGTCGAGATCGCCCGTTGATCGTCGGTGAGGACGATCTTCCCGCCGGTGAGCGGTACTCGCTTGACGCACACCAGGATGTTCATGGCTTCAGGAGCGCACCCGCGAGTTGTCGGGGTCGAATATCGGGGTGGAGTCGTTGGTCGCCACCGTCACCGGATAGCGCTCGCCCATGTACTCGACGGCGAGCTGCTCGCCGACCACGGCGTGCTCGGGCGGCAGGTAGCTCATCAGGATGTGCTTGCCGACCGATGGGCCCGCGCCGGCGGAGGTCACGAACGAGCGCCGCCCGCGCTTGTCGACGAGCGGGCCGCCGTCGCGCGTGAGTATCGGCTCCTTGCCGAGCATGTAGCGCTTGACCCCGCTTGACGACGTGTGGTCGTCGACGGTCAGCGTGCACATGACCGCGGCCGGCTCCTCCTCGCGGTGGCGCACGTGCGCCTCCTTGCCGATGAAGTCCTCCGCCTTGACGGGGCCCCAGGCCATGCCCGCCTCGACGACGTTGTAGTCGCCCTCGAGCTCGGCGCCGTAGGCGCGATAGCACTTCTCCAGGCGCCCCGTGGTGCCGTACACCCCGATGCCGGCCGGGATCATGCCGTGCGGCTCGCCGGCCTCGGCGATCAGGTCCCACAGCCGGGCGCCCTGCTCGAAGGAGACGTAGAGCTCCCAGCCCAGGTCGCCGACGTAGGAGATGCGCGATGCGAGCACCTGGAGCGGCCCGACCTCGATCTGTCTGCACCGGGCGAAGGGAAGTCCCTCGTGGGACACGTCGTCTGAGGTGATGCTGCTCAGGATGTCGCGGGCTTTCGGGCCCCACAAGCCGATGGTGGTCCACGCGTTGGTCTGATCGTGGATCTGAGCCGAGCCGTCCTCGGGGAGGTGGTCGGCGAACCACTTGAGGTCGGACATTCCGTAGGCGCCTCCGGTGACCACGCGGAAGGTGTCGTCGGCCAGGCGCATGATGGTCAGGTCCTGCTTGAAGCCGCCACCGTGGGTGAGCAGCGGCGTGTAGACAACCCGCCCGTTGTCGACGTTCATCTGGCGCATGGCCACGTTTTGCACGACGTCGAGAGCCGCGGGGCCGGTCACGTCGAAGATCGCGAACGCGCTCAGGTCGATCATCGCCGCCCGGTCGCGCATGGCCAGATGCTCGGCGTTGATGATCGGCGACCACCAGCGCGCGTCCCACTCGGCCTCGCGCCGGTTGATCCGCTCGCCGTACTCCTCGACCAGTCCGGCGTTGGACTCATACCACTGCGGACGCTCCCAGCCGGCACCCTCATAGAAGTTGGCTTTCAGTTGTATTTCACGCTCGTGGAAGGGGGAGAGCCGGACGCCCCGGTCCGACGCCCATTGCTCGCCGGGGTGGACGATCCCGTACATCTTGTTGAAGCCCTCGGAGGCCCGGGCGACGATGTGGGTGCGCGTCTTTTGGCACGGGTAGGCGCGCGCGATGTTGGACTCGAACACGTCGATCTCCGACTCGCCGTGCACGATCAGCTCGGCCAGGGTCTTGCCGGCGCCCGGGCCTTCCTTGATCCAGATCGCCGCCGCCGACCACAGCCCCTTGACCTCGGGTGTCTCGCCGAGCAGCGGCATGCCGTCGTAGGTGACGGACAGCACGCCGTTGATCGCGTACTTCACTCCGACGGTCTCGTCGCCGACGATCTCGGGCATCAGATCGAGTGCCTGCTCCATCTGGGGGTCGAAGTCGTCCTGGGTGAAGGGCAGCTCGGTGGGGCTGAGCGCCGACTCCTCGATGCTCGGGATGTCATCCGAGGTGAGCGTGATCGGCCGGTGCGCGTAGGAGCCGATCTCCAGCCCGGTGCCCTCCTGGCGCTCGTACATGTTGGTGTCCATGTCGCGGACGATCGGGTACTCGATCAGCTTCGTCGTGTTGGCGAAGCGCGGCGCCGGGCCGATGTCGATCATCTGGTGGACCATCGGGGTGAGCGGGATCGAGGCGCCCGCCATGCGGGCCATCCGCGGACTCCAGGCGCCGCAGGCGATGACCAGGAGGTCGACGTCGAGATCGCCTCGGCTGGTGCGGAGCCTGCGGACCCGTCCGCCTTCGACATCGATCCCCAGCACCTCGGTGTTGGCCATGACGGTCATGCCGGCGCTTTGTGCCCGTTCGCGCATGATGGTTCCGGCGCGCAGCGAGTCGACCACGCCGGCACCCGGCGTGTAGAAGCCGCCCAGGATCAGCTGCTCGTTGATGAAGGGGACGAGCTCCTTGACCTGAGCGGGCGTCAGCAGCTCGACGGGCTCGATGCCCCACGACTTCGCCGAGGCCATCCGCCGGGTCAGTTCCTGCATCCGCTCCTCGTTGCGCGCGACCTCGATCCCACCGCTCTCGATGAACACGTCCAGCTCCTCGTACTGGCGCATGCTCTCGAGCGTGAGCGAGGTCATCTCCTTGGAGTGGTCGACCGGGAAGATGAAGTTCGAGGCGTGCCCGGTCGAGCCGCCGGGGTTGGGCAGCGGGCCCTTGTCGACCAGCGTGAGATCGGTGACGCCCAGGCGGGTCAGGTGGTACGCCAGGCTGTTGCCGACGATGCCCGCGCCGATGACGATGACCTTCTGACTCCGCGCGTCGCTGTCGCTGCCCACCCCACTGATATATCAGACGGATGTCAGATGTCGCAACGGGGTATGGCAATCGTCGACGGCTGACGTGCGGCGTGCCGACGCTTGATCGGCGGGCAGCTGGTGAGGGGCGGCTTGGCGGCGCTCGAGGGCGGGCCGACTAGCGGCGGGCGGCCTGGCGGCGCTCGATGCGCCGGCGCTCGGCCCGCGGCACGGTCTTGGCCCGGGAGGGCAATGGCGTCTCGACCCCGACCCGTATGAGACGAATCGCGGTGAGGATGGTCAGCAGCGTCATCATCACCGCGCTGCTCACGCACCAGGGGCAGATGGCCTTGATCGTGAAGATCTCGCGGTAGGTGAGGTAGAGGCTGAACATGCACCCGATCAGGGCCATGCCGAAGCCCGCAACCCGCCCGAGCTCGTTGCGGATGGCCAGGCTGATCAGGATCCCGATGTAGCCGGCGAGGCCGAGGACGGCCACCGGGATGCCGTCGAGCTTGGAGTAGACCGACTTCTGCACGGTCTCGCAGCCGCCGCTGACCGGGCACACCACGTTGAGGCCCGCGTAGTGGGTGTAGGTGAGGTAGGTGGCCACCGCGATCCCGATCAGGCAGATGACCCCGATGGCGATCTTCAGCCGCCGGTCGACGACGTCACGTACGGGGACGCCATTGCCAGCGGCGACTACGGTCACGAGACCTGCTTGATCGTCGACTGGAGCTGGGCGTAGGTGGGCACCGCGGCGTTCGCCGCCGCCTGTCCCTTGGGGCCCTTGAAGATCAGCGTCGGCGTGCCGCTCACGCCGATCGTCTTGCCCGACTGCTGCTGCGCGCTGACCTGCGCGGTCAGGTTGGGGTCACTGCGGGCGGAGCTCCATTGCGCGAAGTTGAGCCCGGTCACCTGTCGCGCGAGGCCTTCTAAGTAGGAGTCGGTCACGTAGGCGTCGGTCTCATCGCCCTGCTCGTGATAGAAGAGCTCGGCGAACTGCCAGAACTTGTTCTGCTTGCCCGCGGCCAGTGCGGCGGCCTGCTGCGTCGGGAACTCGTTCGGGTCGGGGCCACTGCACGTCGCCGTGCAGAACGCGTCGTATACGACCTTGACCTTGCCCGAGCGCACGTCGCTCGAGACGAGCTGGGAGAACCCACCCTGCAGCGTGAACGCCTGGCAGACCGGGCACTTGAGGTCGCCGTAGTAGGTCATCGTGATTGGCGCGTTGGGGCTGCCGAGAACGTTGCCCGACTGCGGGATGCCGGCAAGGAGCGAGTTGACGCTCGTGACCGTGGCACTCGCCTGCGTCCCGGTCTGGATGCCACCCTTCTTGGCACCGCCGGTGCTGATCACAATCGCCGCAGCGACCACGATCACGGCCAGCAGCACGACGCCGCCGATCATCCGCGTGCGCTGCTGGCGGCGTGCGCGCTCGGCTCGCGCTTGTTCCTCGGCGAGGCGGCGGGCGCGCGCCTCTTCCTTTTGCTTGGTGCGGGATGCCATATTTCCAGGGCCACGCGGGGGCGGCGGGTGCGAAATGAGGATAGCGGCCACTGTGCTGCCTGGCGGCGCTCCGGCGCGCGTCTTAAACAGCTCTTCGTTTTGCCGGCCGGCCACGCCGGGGCGAGCCGCCGCGACCCGGTGGGGCGAGTCGCTGGGACCCGGTGGGGCGAGTCGCTGGGACCCGGTGGGGCGAGTCGCTGGGACCCGGCGGGGCGAGCGGCTGCGACCGGGTTGGCCGAGCCGCTGCGACCGGGTTGGCCGAGCCGCTGCGACCGGGTGGGCCGAGCCGCCGCGACCGGTCCGGACAGGCGAGCCGAAAGCCGCTCGCATATTCGCTAATTGCGTGTAAACATCCTGTGATCAGGACGCGGTCCGACCCGTTGTCCACAGCCCAGTTGATTACAGTCCCTCCCATGCCGCATGAGCGCACCGACGCGCAGTCGGGAAGCCAGTCAACCCCGCAGCGTTCTCAGCCCCGTCTCCGGGTGGCGGTGATCGATCGCGACCCGGGGTTCATGCAGGTTCTCGCCAACCGCCTCGGCACGCTCGGATGCGAGCACCGCGCCCTGACCAGCCCGGCCACGGTCGAAACCCTCGTGGCCATGCGACTGAACGCCCTGGTTCTCGACCTGGCCGTGATCGGACCTGAGAGCTGGGAGTACCTCGAGCGGGTGTGCGGCCGCCTACCGGGCCTGGCCGTGATCGTCTGCACCGGCCCCTCCTCGGTGGCCCAGCGCGTTCGCGGACTGCGACTGGGCGCAGACGCGTGGATGACCAAGCCGTGCCATCCGGAGGAGCTGATCTGCATGATCGAGGCGGCCGTGCGGCGCCATCGTCGCCACGAGCTGCCTCAGGTCGACGTGGCCGCCACAATCGGCGAGATCACGATCCGCCCGGATCTGTACCAGGCCTACGTCGGCGAGCACAGCCTCGAGCTGACCGCGCGGGAGTTCGAGATCCTCCAGCTCCTCGCGCAGTCCGACCGCGTGCTGCGCCGCGAGGAGATCTACGAACGGGTGTGGGGCTACGCGATGGCTCACGGCGACCGCTCGGTGGACGTGTTCGTCCGCAAGCTCCGCCAGAAGCTGCGCGCGATCTCGCCGGCCTGGAGCTACATCCACACCCACTTCGGCGTCGGCTATCGCTTCGCCCCCGAGCCCGAGAGCATCGAGTTCGACGGGGCAAGGGCGCCCGAGGTGGCGGCGCCCGAGCTGCCCGCCGCGCTCAGCCGCTGATCACCCCGGGCTGGCGCCGGGGCTGACCCGGTCACAGATTCTTCACATCCTCGTCACGACTCGATAACTCGCTGCGCGCGCGGCGACGCGAGCATCGGCGCGCATGTCGGCAACCGCTCGGTCGAGCAGCGAGATCATCGAGGTAGGCCCGCTCCAGATCATGCCCGAGGAGCACCTGGCCCGGGCCAACGGCCGCGTGCTCGTGCTCTCGATCAGGGAGCTCCGGCTGCTCACCGAGCTCGGACGGCGCGCCGATCGGATCATGCCGCGCGAGGAGCTGTTCCGCCTCGTGTGGGGGCGCGAGATGCGCGCCGGCGATCGGTCGGTCGACGTGTACGTACGCAAGCTGCGCGTGAAGCTCGAGGAGGCGCTTCCGAGCTGGCGGTTCATCCACACCCACTTCGGCTTCGGCTACCGGCTGGCGGCCGAGAAAGCCGGGCGTTCACAACTCGGTAACACGGCGGCCACAACCGAATAACACCTCGGCCGACTGCGACACCGAGACTGACCCCGACACCAAATGAAGGAGAAGACCGTGAGACAACGTCGTATTGGAGCGATCGCTGCGGCGATCCTCGCGTCGCTCGTCGTGGCGGCGTGCGGCTCGAGCTCCAGCTCGAGCTCAGCCAGCGCCGGCTCGGGCGGCGGATCGAGCAGCTCGGGCGGCGGATCGTCGACCGTGAACGGCGCCGGCTCGACGCTGGCCGCCCCGATCTACCAGCAGTGGGAGTCGGCCCTCAAAGGCCAGGGCGTCACCCTGAACTACAACCCGGTCGGCTCGGGCACCGGCATCGCGGATCTCCAGACCGCGACCGTCGACTTCGCCGGCAGCGACCCATCGCTCAAGTCCAGCGACAAGTCCGCGATGAAGGGCCCGGTCCTTCAGTTCCCGGTGGCCTTCGGCGCGATCACCGTCTCCTACAACCTGTCCGGCGTCAAGAGCGGACTCAAGCTGGACGGCCAGACGATCTCCAAGATCTACCAGGGTCAGATCAAGACCTGGAACGACCCGGCGATCAAGGCGCTCAACCCCGGGCTGAGCCTGCCCAGCACCGCCATCACGGTCGTGCACCGCTCTGACTCGTCGGGCACCACGCAGGGGTTCACCACCTTCCTTGCGGACACCGATCCGACGTGGGCGACGAAGGTGGGGCCCCCTGACAAGGAAGTGAAGTGGCCGGTCGGCACCGGCGCGGCCAAGAACTCGGGCGTCGCGGCCGCGGTCAAGCAGACCGACGGGGCGATCGGCTACGTCGAGCAGGCCTACGCGCTCGAGAACAACTTCACCTACGCCGCGGTGAAGAACTCGAATGGACAGTTCGTTCTGCCGACGATCCAGAACACGTCAAGCGCCGCGAACGGGATCACCGTGCCGACCGACCTGGGGATCTCGACGATCAACTCGCCCGGCTCGGGTGCCTATCCGATCGTCTCGCAGACGTTCCTGGATGCCTACAAGGATCCCTGCAAGTCGGGCGGCGCCAGCAAGTCGGTGGCCAGCGGGCTCAAGAAGTTCCTGACCTACGCGTTCGGGGCGGGTCAGCAGACGATGGGAGCCGGGTCCAACGACCTGCCCTACGCTCCGCTGCCGTCCGGTCTGGTCTCGAAGGACCAGGCGCAGCTGGCGACGATGACCTGCAACGGGTCGCCGATCTCGTAGGCGCGTGGAGGCAAGCGCCACTACCTCCGTCTCCGCCGGCCGCTCGCCTCTCGAGCGGTCGGCGGCAAGCCGGCTTCCCGACCGGGTCCTCAAGTGGGGGCTCACCGCGCTCGCGGCCGCAATTCTCGCGCTGATCGCGTACTTCTTCATCCGCCTGATCCAGGAATCGGGCAACACGTTCAGCACGTTCGGCCTCAGCTTCGTCTTCGGCAACGACTGGGATCCGTCGCGCAGCATCTTCCATGGGTTCCCCATGGTCGCCGGGACTCTGATCACCTCCGCGATCGCGCTCCTGCTTGGGGTGCCGGTGGCGGTGGCCGCCGCGCTGTATC
The DNA here is from genome assembly GCA_963834625.1 of uncultured Solirubrobacterales bacterium. GTDB lineage: Bacteria > Actinomycetota > Thermoleophilia > Solirubrobacterales > Solirubrobacteraceae > Palsa-465. The sequence continues at coordinate 386,340 of CAWICM010000009.1, forward strand.
TGAACGAGCTCTGCCCGCGCCGTTTCCGTACGCCGCTGGCCATCCTGGTCGACCTGCTGGCCGCGGTCCCGTCCGTGGTGTACGGCCTGTGGGGGATCTTCGTCCTCGGCCCGAAGATCCTGCCGGTCGAGAAATGGTTCGCCAGCACGTTCTCGTTCATCCCGTTCATCGGGGGCGGCACGGCGACCTCACCGAACTACTTCCTGGCCGGGCTGATCCTGGCCATCATGATCCTGCCGATCGTCTCGGCCATCTCGCGCGAGGTGATCGCAACCGTGCCGTCCGAGCACAAGGAGGCGGCGCTCGCGCTCGGCGCGACCCGGTGGGAGATGATCCGCATGGCCGTCCTGCCCTACTCCCGGGCTGGGATCACCGGTGGCGCGATGCTGGGGCTGGGGCGGGCCATCGGCGAGACGATCGCGGTCGTCCTCGTGATCGGCAGCGCGCCCGTGCTCGGCTCTCACCTGTTCAACCAGGGCAATACGCTGGCCGCCGTGATCGCCGCCGAGTTCGGCGAGGCGTCCAACAACGTTCCGCACCGCTCGGCGCTGTTCGCGTGCGGCCTGGTCCTCTTCGTGCTGACGCTGATCGTCAACATCGTCGCCCGGTACTACGTCGTGCGCGGCCATCGCGGTCCCCGACGCGGGGGCGGCGACGTGGTCGCGGCGGCGCAGGCGGCGACCGCGGGAGAGGTCGGATGAGTGCCATCTCGGTGTCATCGCTTCCCGAGATCAGTCCGCGCCGGCGCCGGACCGACAAGATCATGCGCGGCGCGATCTTGGCCGCCACGCTGCTTGCGCTGGTTCCGCTCGTACTGATCATCTACTACCTGCTCAAGCAGGGCCTCGGCTCCTGGAGCGGGAGCTTCTTCTCGAACGACCCGACCGGGAATTTCTTCGGCAGCGTGGGCGGCATAAAGAGCGCGATCTTCGGCACGCTCGAGATGATCGCGCTGGCCTCGTTGATCGCGATCCCGATCGGGATTGGGGTGGCGCTGTACCTGGTGGAGTACGGGAAGGACTCCGCGTTCGCGACTCTCGTGCGTTACTTCATCGACGTGATGACCGGCGTCCCGTCGATCGTGTTCGGCCTGTTCATCTATATCTCGCTGGTCGTCAACCAGGTCGGCGGCGTCTCGTTCGCCGGCTGGAAGGGGTCTGTGGCGGTCGCGCTGCTCATGCTGCCGGTCGTCGCGCGCTCGGCCGAGGTCGTACTACTGCTGGTGCCGGACAGCCTGCGCGAGGCCGCTCTCGCGTTGGGCGCGCCCCGGTGGCGGGTCGTCTGGCGGGTGGTGCTGCCAACCGCCATACCGGGGCTGGTGACGGGGTCGCTGCTCGCGGTCGCGAGAGGAATGGGCGAGACCGCGCCGTTGCTGTTCACGGCCGGTGCGACGTTCATCGCCTCGGCGAACCTCAACCAGCAGATGAACTCGTTGCCGCTGCAGATCTACACGGACATCACCAATCCGCGCCAAGCGGTGATAGACCGTGCCTGGGGCGCCGCGCTCGCGCTGGTCGCGATCATCCTGATTCTGAATCTGATCGCCCGCATCGTTTCTCGAAGGAGCCGCATGGCATGATCCCGCCGGAAACCACGAGCAAGGAACAGACCGATATGTCAACCGCTGGGGGCCCATCGGAGCCGTCGATGGCAGCGCCGCAGCCGTCAGCCTCGCCTCCGCCGGCGAACAAAACGGGACACGGCGTGTTGGTGAAAGGGCTGAACGCGTACTACGGCTCGCAACATTCGATCAAGGACGTAACGATCGAGTTTCCGGCGAACGAGGTCACGGCGATCATCGGCCCATCGGGCTCCGGAAAGTCGACCGTGGTCCGCTGCATCAATCGGATGCACGAGGAGATCCCGGGCGCGCGCGCCGAGGGGTCCGTCATGCTCGACGAGCTCGACGTTTATGCGAAGGATGTCGACGTCACCGCCGTCCGCCGGCTGATCGGGATGGTGTTCCAGAAGCCCAACCCGTTCCCGACGATGTCGATCTTCGACAACGTGGCGGCGGGACTGCGCCTGACCGGCACCAAGTCCGGTGACCTGCAGCACCTGGTCGAGCACTCGCTGCAATCCGTTGGGCTGTGGGGCGAGGTCAAGGACCGTCTGAACGAGCCCGGGATCGGGCTGTCCGGCGGCCAGCAGCAGCGCCTGTGCATCGCGCGCACGGTGGCCATCGAGCCCGAGGTGATCCTGATGGATGAGCCTGCCTCGGCGCTCGATCCGATCTCGACGCTGAAGATCGAGGAGCTCGTCGACGAGCTCAAGGAGCGCTACACGATCGTGATCGTCACGCACAACATGCAGCAAGCCGCGCGGATCGCCAATTCGACCGTGTTCATGCTCGACGGCGAGGTGATTGAGCACGACCAGACAAACAAGATCTTCACCAACCCGAGCGACGAGCGCACCGAGCGGTACGTGACCGGCAAGTTCGGCTAAGGGAGGCCATTGCCCATGCAGGAGACCCGGCACAAGTTCCACGAAAACCTCCGCAAGCTCGAGGCGCAGGCGCTGGACGGCCTGGACCTGGTCACGCAGCAGCTCGACCGCTCGCTCGAATCGATCTCCTACCAGGACGTCGAGCTGGCCGGGATGGTCGTGGCCGACGATGACCGGATCGACGGCCGCTACCTCGAGGTGCACCAGGGCATCCTGTCGCTGCTGGCCCGCCAGGCGCCTGTTGCCGGCGACCTGCGGATCGTCGCCGCGCTCCTGCACGTGATCCGCTGCGTGGAGCGGATGGGCGATCAGTGCGTCAACATCGCGAAGCTCGTGCCGCTGTCCGGGTACGAGGCCCCCAAGGACAAGGACATCCTTGACGCCATCGAGCGGATGGGCCGCCTGGCCCGCTCTCAGGTCTCTCAGGCCAAGCAGGCCTTCGCCAGCCGCAACACCGAGCTGGCCCAGGACCTGGTCCGCCAGGACACCGAGATCAACCGGCTCAACCGGCAGATCTTCCGCCGCGCGGTCGAGGTCGGCGACAACCTGGACCTGCGCGAGTGGGCCATGTTCATGATCCTCGTCGCGCGCTGCCTGGAGCGGATCGGCGACAACACGGTGGACATCGCCGAGCAGACCGTGTTCGTGGTCACCGGGCTGTTCCGCGAGTTCGCGGACGCCTCGACCCCACCCGAAGCGGCCCGCACTCCGTAAGCGGCTTCCGGCGCGAGTCCGGAAACCGCTGCCGTATCCTGGCCTCGGAGTGGGCGCTCAGAGGTCACAGCCGCGATCACGTAAGCGCCGGCGCCGCGCGTCCCCGCCGGCCGCTCCCAGCCCCGCTGGCGAACGCGCGCCGGGGCGCACCGAGTCGAGTGCTCTCGATCCGGGAGACCGAGCGCGATCGAAACCCCGCCCTGCGAGCCCGCTGGGCGCCTACGGCAAGCGTCCTTCCAGTCCATTCGGCGGGCTGCCCGTGTCCGAATTCGCGATCTTCGCCGGCGCGGTGGCGCTGATCATCGGGGTGCTCCGGCACGGCGGTCCGGCCCTGGTCGGCGGCGTCGTGCTCTGCCTGCTCGGGGTGACCGAGGTCACGGCGCGCGAGCACCTGTCCGGCTACCGCTCTCACACCGTGCTGCTGGCGGCGATTCCCGCGGTGATAGCCGAGTTCCTGATCGTCGCGACCGTGGGAACGCCGGCCATCCGGGTCCTGTTGATCGTGCCGGTGGCGGCGGTGTTCGGCGCGTGTGCCTGGTTCCTGCGCCGGCGCTTTCTGGTGGCGCGCCAGGCTCGGTTGGCGAAGCCGCTCAAGCGCTAGGGCCAGAGCGAGACGCTAGGGCCACAGCGAGGCGTGGTCGGCACCCACCGGATCCGGGGCGGGTGGTGTCTCCTCGGGGAGCGTGGGCAACCCCAGCGTGAACACGGCGCCACCGTCGGGAGCGTTAGCGGCTTCGATCGAGCCCCCGTGCTGCACCGCGACCTGGCGGACGATGGCCAGGCCGAGGCCACTGCCCTGGCGATGGCGGGAGTTCTCGCCTCGGTAGAAGCGGTCGAACAGGTACGGCAGGTCGTTCTCGGCGATCCCGGCGCCGTGGTCGCGCACCCGAACGCCCTCGTGGTCGACCACCACCTCGATCAAGCCATCCCTAGCGGAATGATGGGCGGCGTTGTCGAGCAGGTTGTTGACCGCACGCGCCAGCCGTTCCGGCACGCCCTCGACGATCGTCGGCTCGAACGTGGTCTGGTAGCGCACGTGGGGGAAGTCGCGCCGGGCGCGGGTCACGGAGTCGGCCACGAGCCGGTCGAGCCGGATGTCCTCGGCCGAGGTGATGGGTAGATCGCCGCGGGCCAACTCGATCACGTCGCCGATCAGCCCACTCAGCTCCTCACTCTGCTCGAGCACGTCGGCCAGCAGACGCCGGCGGTCCTCGTCGCCCAGCTGATCGCCCTGTTCGAGCAGCACCTCGATGTTGGTGCGCAGGCTGGTGATCGGGGTGCGCAATTCGTGCGAGGCGTCGGCGACCAGCTGGCGCTGGGCGCGCACGGATTCGTCGAGCGCCTCCCGCGAGTGCTGCAGCCGCTCGATCATCGCGTTGAACTGCGTGGCCAGCTCACCCACCTCATCGTCGGCGTGGACCCGCAGCCGGCTCGAGAGATCCTCGGTCTCCTCGATGTGCCGCGCCGTCGCGGCGACCTCGGCCAGCGGCGCCAGGACACGCCGGGCGGCCACCCGCCCGAGGACCGCCGCCAGCGCGATGCCGCCCGCGCAGACCAGCAGGAGGACCAGCCGCAGGTCCTTGAGCACGTTGTCGATGCCGTCCAGCGGCCGGGCCAGCTGGACCGCCCCCGGTTCGACCCGCCCGAAGCCCATGCCCACGTTGACCTGGAAGGTCAGCTCCCTGAAGCGGCTGCCCTTGAGCTCCACCGTGGAGAGGTAAGCCGACGTGTCGCCGGCGGCGACCGCCGTCGTGTCGGAGCCAATCGGCAGCGACAGGTCGCCGCCCAGCGACTGACCCTCGGCGCTGACGATCTGGTAGTACTGAGCGGGCCCGCCCGCGCTGGGCGATGCCGAGGCGAGCGGCTGGCCCAACGCGGCGTTGCCCTGGGCTTCGACCGCGGAGGCCTGCGCCCTCAGCGCGCCGTCGACCTGGCTGAGCAGCTGGTGGCGTACGACGAAGTAGCAGACGATCGAGGCGAGGAAGACCGCGAGCGCGACCGCGACTGCCGACACCCACGCGAGTCTCTGACGAAGCGGCACCGGCGCCGTGCCTCAGTCAGTCGCGGAGTACGTAGCCGACCCCTCTGACTGTGTGCAGGAGGCGCGGCTCGCCGCCGGCTTCGGTCTTGCGCCGCAGGTAGCCCATGTACACGCCGAGCGCATTGGAGGTCGGCCCGAAGTCGTATCCCCACACGTTCTCGAAGATCGTAGAGCGGGTCAGCACCTGGCGCGGGTGGCGCATGAACAGCTCGAGCAGCAGGAACTCCGTCTTGGAGAGCTCGATCACCCGATCGCCGCGGCGCACCTCGTGGGCGACCGGATCGAGCACCATGTCGGCGTAGCGCAGGATCTCGCCGTCGGCGCCGTCGCTGGTCCGGCGCAGCAGGGCGCGCAGCCGGGCCTGGAGCTCGCGCAGCGCGAACGGCTTGACCAGGTAGTCGTCGGCGCCCACGTCGAGCCCCTCGACCCGGTCGTCGATCGCGTCCCGCGCGGTCAGCATGAGGACGGGGGTGCGGTCGCCGGCCTGGCGCATCCGCCGGCACACCTCGAGGCCGTCGAGCCTGGGCATGCCGATGTCGAGGATCACGGCGTCGGGGGGCGACTTGGCCAGCGCGTCGAGGGCCTCCTCGCCGTCTCCGGCGAGTTCGACGTCGTAGTGCTCGAGCCTCAGGGCGCGCTCGAGGGCCCGCCGAACCGCGGGCTCGTCGTCAACGACCAGAACGCGCGCCATGCGGGCAATTGTGGCGCGGACGCGTAAAGGTTTGTGAAGACTGCGCGCCCCGGGGGTCGGACCACCGCGAGTAAAGCGCCACTCGACTACTCCTCCCGACCGAGTGGCACTTCGCTCGCGCGATGCGCGAGCGAACCGCCGTTCACCTCTTGGGAGGGGGTCGAGAGGCGGATTAGTCATTTACCGGAAAGGGGTGCATCGGGGCCCGGCCGACCGGGTTGGCGCGTTAGGCCGCGGTGGCGCGTCAGGCCGTGCGCTCGCGCGCCGCGAGGGCGACCAGCGCGCCGGCCAGCACGACCGCTCCCCAGAAGCCGATGCCGAACAGGTCGAAGTGGACGTTGAAGAGAAACTTCAGCGCCACGCACGCTGCCGCGAGGATCGCCAGGGCGAACCGGGTCGTGCCGCGGCTGCCACCGATGGCGGGCAGGGTCGCGGTCGTCATCCGCTCGAGGGCGATATCCGCGACCAGCGCCAACGACGCGAGCACGCCGAGTGCGCCGAGCCAGCCGTCGGGTGCGCCGGTGCCCGTGCTCGAAGTCGACAGCTCCAGCGAGCCGAGCCCGATGCTGACCTTGAACCACGGGAGGAAGAGCAGGTCGAAGGCGAGCAGGATGGCCACGCCGGCCAAGATCAGCTGTTCGCGCGTGAACCTGCTCAGGTCCATGGTGGGACATCTTGGGCCATCATCAGTGCTAATGCCAAAAGCCAAGAGGACCGGCAAGCTCGCCCCGTACCGGGGCAAGCGCGACTTCGAGACCACCTCGGAGCCCGCCGGCGGGGCCGGCGCAAGCGCCGACGGCCGCCGCTTCGTCGTTCAGGAGCATCACGCGACTCGCCTGCACTGGGACCTGCGCCTCGAGCATGACGGGGTGCTGGCGTCGTGGGCGGTCCCCAACGGCATCCCGCCCGACGCGGCCGACAATCGGCTGGCCGTGCACACCGAGGATCATCCGCTCGAGTACCTCGAGTTCCACGGTGAGATCCCCAAGGGCCAGTACGGCGCCGGCACGATGACGATCTGGGACCAGGGCACCTACGAGCTGCACAAGTGGGAGGAGCGCAAGGTCGAGGTGACCTTCCACGGCGAGCGACTGACCGGGCGCTACGGGCTGTTCTCGATCGCTCGCACGGGCGACTCGGCCAACGACTGGATGATCCACCGGATGGACCCGCCGGCCGATCCGGACCGGGAGCCGATGCCCGAGCGGATCGTCCCGATGATGGCCAGACCGTCGAACACGCTGCCCCGCGACCAAGGGAACTGGTCGTTCGAGGTGAAGTGGGACGGTGTCCGGGCGATCGCGTACGTGCAGCCGGGCCGCCTGCGGCTGGAGAGCCGCAACCTCAACGACATCACCGAGGCCTATCCGGAGGTGCGCGGGCTCATCGGGGCGCTTGGCATGCACGAGGTCGTGCTCGACGGGGAGATCGTGGCCTTCGACGAGAACGGGCGCCCGAGCTTCGAGCGCCTCCAGCGGCGAATGCACGTCCGGGGGGCCTCGGCCATCCGGCGCCTGCAGAGCAGCATGCCGGTCATGTACGCGATGTTCGACCTGCTCTACCTCGACGGGCACTCGCTGATCGAGCTTCCCTACCGAGAGCGACGGGCGAGGCTCGAATCGCTGAACCTGACCGGCCCGGCGTGGCGCGTCCCCGCGGCCCACCCCGGCGAGGGCAAGCTGCTGCTCGAGGCGACCGCCAAGCAGGGCCTGGAGGGGATCGTGGCCAAGCGTTTGGACTGCCGCTACGAGCCCGGGCGACGCAACGGCAACTGGCTGAAGATCAAGCACGTGAGGCGCCAGGAGCTGGTGATCGGCGGCTGGATCCCGGGCGAGGGCCGGCGCTCGAGCCGGATCGGGGCGCTGCTCATGGGCTACTACGAGGACGGCAGGTTCGTCTATGCGGGGCGCGTCGGCACCGGCTTCACCGAGAAGACGCTGGACGACCTGAGAAAGCGCTTGGCGCCGCTGCGCCGCGACACCAACCCCTTCGACAAGGCAGGCGGGCGGGCCCCACTCCCCCGCGAGGCCGAGTTCGTGGAGCCGCACCTCGTGGCCGAGATCGAGTTGCGCGAATGGACGGCCGAGCGCATCATGCGCGCGCCGTCGTTCAAGGGCCTGCGCGAGGACAAGCCGCCGCGCGAGGTGCGGATCGAGGTCGTCGGTGAGGACGCTCCTTCGGAGGCGAGCGAGGCGACGGACGTCGATCCGGGCGGGCCGACCCCGAACTCCCCCGAGGCGCTGTTCGACGAGGTCGAGCGCGGACCCGAGGGCGTGCTGCTCGTCACCACCGACGGCCGCGAGCTCAAGATCACCAACTGGGACAAGGTCCTCTACCCGGAGACCGGCTTCACGAAGGGAGACCTGGTCGCCTTCTACGCACGCATCGCGCCGGTCGTGCTCCCGCACCTGCACGACCGCCCGCTCACCCTGAAGCGCTACCCAAACGGCGTCGAGGAGCCGTACTTCTATGAGAAGCAGTCGCCCTCACACCGTCCCGAGTGGATCCAGACCGCGGAGATCGGCGACATCAACTACACGCTGGCGCAGGACCGCCCCACGCTGATCTGGCTGGCCAACCTGGCCGACATCGAGTTGCACACCTCGCTGTCGCTTGCGCAGCGCCCCGATCGGCCCACGATGATGGTGTTCGACCTCGACCCGGGCACGCCGGCGGGGATCGTCGAGTGCTGCGAGGTGGGGCTGGTCCTGCACGGGCTGTTCGAGCAGCTGGGCCTCGAGAGCCTGGCCAAGACGTCAGGCTCCAAGGGACTCCAGGTGTACGTGCCGCTGAACACGTCGGTCGACTACCGCGCGACCAAGCCCTTCGCCAAGCGGGTGGCCGAGGTGCTCGAGCAGCGCATGCCCGACCTGGTTGTCTCGCGCATGACCAAGCGCCTGAGGCCAGGCAAGGTGCTGGTCGACTGGAGCCAGAACGACCAGCACAAGACCACGGCCAACGTGTATTCCTTACGCGCGCGCGAGCGCCCCACCGTCTCGACCCCAGTCACCTGGGAGGAGGTGGCGGCCTGCCGCGAGCAGCGTGATACGACGTTGCTCACGTTCGAGGCCCCCGAGTTGCTGGCGCGCGTCGAGGACCAGGGTGATCCGTTCGCGGCGGCACTGAGCGTCAAGCAGCAACTTCCATCGCTGCGCTGAGAGCAAACAGGCAGATCAGTTAGTCTGGCGACGATGTCGCCGATCGATCAAATCACGCTGCGTAACCGACTCCTGGTGGCCACCGCGATGTGGAAGGAGACGATCGCCGAGCCGCTCCCGCGCATGCCGCCCGGCGACCCGGCTGATCAGATCGAGAGCTTCGAGATCACGCTGGTCGATCGGCTGTGGCAGAGCGCGACCGCTGAATCGGCACGCGAGATCGCCGACCGCACCTGGGACCTCGTGCACGATCGACCCGACGACGACGCCGTCAAGCGCCGCGTGGTCGAGTGCCACGAGGCGCTCGCGCGGCTGACTCGCCTGGGCGACTGAAGTCGGTCTCAGGCGGGGCCGGAGTTTCCGTCGGCGCGGCTCGTATCGAGCGCGAGCGCGGGCTCGGCAGCAGCCTCCGGGTTGCGCGGCAGCCCGGCCGCCGCGTAGGCGTCGGCTTCGTCGAGCGTCTCGTGCTCGAGCAGCGCGGCGACCAGCGAGTCGAGGTTGGAGCGGTGCTCGCGCAGCAGCGTCGAGACCTCGGCGTGGGCCGACTCGACGATCCGCCTGACCTCCTCGTCGACGAGTCGCTGGGTCGCCTCCGAGGTCTCAGACACGCCGGGCAGCAACGGGCTCATCCCGTCCTGCGGGATCACCGCGATCGGGCCGATCGCGCGGCTCATGCCCCATCGCCCGACCATCCCGCGGGCGATGCGGGTCAGGTGCTGGATATCCGACTCCGCCCCCGTGGTGAGGTCGGAGAACACGATCTCCTCGGCGGCGCGTCCGCCAAGCGCCACCTTGATCTGGGCCAGCAGATGCTGCTGCTCGAAGTTGAACCGGTCCGCATCGGGCGCGGAAAAGGTGACGCCGAGTGCCTGCCCGCGCGGGATGATCGACACCTTGCGCACGGGGTCGGCGCCGGTGGTGAGCATCCCGACGATGGCGTGGCCCGACTCGTGGTAGGCGGTCCGCCGGCGGTCCTCCTCGGAGATCATCACCTTGCGCTCGGCCCCGAGCACGATCCGCTCGAGCGCGTCGGTGAGGTCCTCCCGGTTGACCTTCTCGTGACCCCGCCGGGCGGCGAGCAGCGCCGCCTCGTTGACCAGGTTCTCGAGATCGGCTCCCACCATTCCCGGGGTGGACGCTGCGATGCGCCCGAGGTCGACGTCGTCGGCGAGGGGCACGCCGCGGGTGTGCACGCGCATGATCGCCTCGCGGCCAGCGCGGTCCGGGGGCGAGACGAACACGCGACGGTCAAACCGGCCGGGGCGCAGGAGCGCCGGGTCGAGGATCTCTGAACGGTTGGTCGCGCCCAGCACGATCACCCCGATGCGGGGGTCGAAGCCGTCCATCTCGGTGAGGATCTGATTGAGCGTCTGCTCGCGCTCGTCATGGCCGCCGGAGATGTTCGGGCCGCCGGACGCGCGCGAGCGGCCGATCGCGTCGAGCTCATCGATGAAGATGATCGCCGGCGCTGCCGTCTTGGCCTGCTGGAACAGATCGCGCACGCGAGAGGCCCCGACCCCGACGATCATCTCGACGAACTCCGAGGCCGACATCTGGAAGAACGGCACGCCGGCCTCGCCCGCCACCGCCCGAGCCAGCAGCGTCTTGCCGGTGCCCGGCTGGCCGCTCAGCAGCACCCCGCGGGGGATGCGACCGCCGAGCTTGACGTACTTGTCGGGGTTCTTGAGGAAGTCGACGATCTCCGACAGCTCCGCCTTGGCCTCGTCGATGCCGGCCACGTCGTTGAACGTGACCTGTTGGTCGGCGCCCTCCACCCGCCGGGCCCGAGAGCGGCCGAACGACATCAACCCGCCGGCCCCGCCGCCGCCCTGGGCGGCGCGCCGGAAGATCCACACGAGCAGTAGCAGGAACAGCAGCGTCGGGCCGAACCCGAACACCAGGCTGGCCAGGAACGACGGGCCGGCGTTCGCCGGGTGCGCGGTGGTCGTGATGTTGTTGTCCTTGACCAGCTCGAACAGCTGGTTGTTCGGCGCAAACGACGGGATCTGGGTCGAGAAGTAGACGGTGGTCGGCGCGCTCTTGCTGCTCGCCGGGTACTTCACGGCCTTCTTGAACGTGCCCTGAATCGAGGAGCCGGTCGAGGAGATCGAGCTGACGTTGCCGCTCTGGACCTCGCTCAGGAAATTCGGGAGATACGGGATCTGCACTCGCGGGTTCGGACTGAGGACCTGCGAGGAGACCCAGAAGTTCAGCGCCAGCAGCGCGACGATGAGGAACAGCGCCAGCCAGCGCGGGTTCGGACCCGACGGTCGCTTGGCCGGCTGCCGGCCCCGTCCGTCCGGCGCCGGCGTCACCCGCCAGCCCGGCTGCGGCGGCTGCTGCGGCTGACCGCCGGGCCTCAGTCGGGGGGTACTCTCGCGCCGGCGGGGTTGCTCGGCCATCCAATGATTGTGGCAAGGGCCACGGGATTGCGATGAACCTTGACTGAACTCTTATAAAGCGGTCGCTTCGGACGCTTCATTCGATCCGGCTGCGGAACGAGTCGGCGCCCTCGACGCTGGCGCCGGCCGCCCAGGCGCGGTCGGCCAGCCACCGGTCCGAGGTCACCACGCGGACCGCGGCCGGGTCGGAGTCGGCGCGCAGGCGCCGCACGATCTCGTCGTCGGCCGCGTTCGGCTTGGGCCGGGGGGCGTGCGCCACCTCGATCACGGTGGAGCGGATCGGAGGCCGGGGCGGACGCTCGAACACGACCGTGACGTCCTCGCCGCTGTCGGCCGCCCAGCGCTCGAGCATGTCGACCAGCCGGAGCATGGCCGCGTCGCGGTCCTTCCACCAGGCGTCCGGCCGGGTCCCGATCACGTTCATGCCGTCGACGAGCCAACGCATCGCCAAGCAGGCTAGTGGCGCTGCTGTCCCGGGCTCGCGCGCGTCAGGTCGATGGCCGGTACGGGGGTGGCGTGGCGGCCACCCCCGTCCGGCTCTGGCCCCCTTTGGCCCTGGTTGCCCCACCAGGCTTTGGGCTCGTCGATGTGTCTGGGGTCGGTGATCGGGTCAGGCGGCGTTTACGGGTCGGTCTCCTCGGGGTTGGTGTGGAGTTCGCGTAGGGCGGTGTGCGCGAATTCGGCTACTTCGGGCGGTCCGGCCTGTCCGGCTCGCTGGAAGGCGCGGCGCGCGCCGTCGCGGTCGCCCGTCTGCTCGAGCAGGCGGCCGAGCCTGAGCGCCCCGGCGGGCTCGCCGCGCTGCTCGGCTCGCTGGAAGGCGGCTTCGGCGCATTCGAGGTCCCCTTCCTGTTCGAGCAGTAGCCCGAGGTTGTAGGCACCGACCGCCTCGCCTCGTTGGTCGGCTCGCTCGTAGGCGGCGCGGCCGCCCGCGAAGTCGCCGCGCTCCTCGAGCAGTACGCCGAGGTTGCACGCAGCTCCGCCGTGACCGCGCTCGTCGGCTCGCCGGAAGGCGTCCTCCGCCCCGGCGAGCGTCCCCTGCGCGCAGGAGCAGGACTCCGAGGTTGAACGCGGCGCCGGCATGGCCGCGCGCATCGCCGACGCGGTAGGCCTCCTGAGCATCCGCGGGATCGCCGTGACGCTCGAGCAGCTCCCCGAGATGGAACGCGGCCTCGGAGTGTCCGCGCTGGTCGGCTCGCACGAGTGCTTCCATCGCGCCGGCCAGATCACCCGCCTGGGCCAGCAGCAACCCGAGCTCGAGCGCGGCGTCGGGATGCCCGAGCTGATCAGCCCGGCGCAGCGCATCCATGGCCGGAGCGGGCTTTCCGGCCTGTGCGAGCACGTGGGCGAGCCGGAGAACACCCTCGCCCGCCTGTGGATCCTCGGGCAGGTTTGGCTCGGGCAGGGGCTCAGGCGGTTCCGGTCCGGCTCGGGGATTGGCTCCGAAACCGGCTCGGGGATCCGGATCGGGGATTGGCTCCGAAACCGGATCGGGGAGCGGATCGCGGTGAGCATCAGCGCCGGCCGGTGCGGCCGGCATCCGACCGTTCCGGCGTCGGCGCCCGTGCCAGAACAGCCCCGCGAGTGCGGCCAGCAGCAAGCTGGCAAGCATCAGGCTGGCGAGCACGATCAGCCACGGGGCCAGCGAGACGCCGCCCGGATGCGTCGAGCCAGGTCGGGGCTTGGGCGTCAGCGGGCGAGGTGGACGCCTCCGGGACGGGGCCGCCCGATGGTGCGCGCCACTACGCGGGGTCGACGGGCGGATGGATCTGGTGGCGCGGGGCGCGGCGGAGCTGACCGAGGGTCTGCGGGCCGGCGACGCCGTCCACACGGAGGTGGCGGGCGGCCTGCAAGCGCCTCACCGCGCGTTCGGTCAGCGGGCCGTACCGGCCGTCGATCGGGCCCGGCGAGAACCCGGCGGCGGCCAGGTGGCGCTGCAGCGCTCGCACCGGACCGGATCCGCCGGGCACGTATCCATCACCCGCACGGAGGATCAGCCGCGCCGAAGCGAGCGCGGCCCTGGTCACCGGCCCGTCGATTCCGTCGACGATCAAGCCATGCGCGGCCTGGAAGCGGCGCACGGCCTGCTCGGTCAGCCGGCCGTAGCGACCGTCGATCGGTCCCGGCGCGTAACCGAGGCCGGCCAAGCGACGCTGGAGCACCCGAACCGCATCCGAGCCGTGAGCGCTGGCGTAACCGCTACCGAACGCGAGCAACTCCAGGCGCGTCCTCCCACGCCGGCCAGATCGATCAGCGGAATGCGACGGGTTTGAAGCGTGTTTGTTGTGGGCGACAGCAATCTGCGATGCGCCTTGCGCCGTCCGCGTTGCCGGAACCCTGCCACTCCGGTTGACGGACTTTCCCGACGCGACGGCCGGAGCGAAAGCCAGCATCAACACCACTGATGTCGCCACCCAGGTCAGGGCCGCGAGCGAAGGAGCCGTGCGAACCCGCCGCTGAACTGCGAGGTGATCCCGCACCACCTCGCGGCCACCGGCACGCCGGGCGCTGGACACTGCCGCGCCGACGAGCTCACAGCCCCTCGCCCACGCCCGTAGCGAGCGTGACACGAGTCTGTTCTCCTTCTACGTTGCTAGACGGTGCACCCGGGCCTATGAAGCCCGCGTGCCGGACCTAGAGGACAGCTCTAGGTCTCAGCCAGGCCGCTCTAGCAAGCAGACAAACGGCTGCGGAGCAGCCGCCTCAGCGGTCCTACCAAGCACCGAGATCACGCGCGCGCGGACCAGGCCAGCCCACGCCAGCAGCGCCGCCAGCCCGAAGAAGAAGAACCCACCCAAACCACTCGCGCTACCCCCGAGCGTCGAAGCCGCCGGAACCGGACCGGGCACGCCAACCGGACGCGGTCCCGGCGCGACCGGCGGGACTCGATGCTCAATGACGCGGCGAACCGAGGAGCCGATCGTCGCGGCCGAAAGCCCACGCGACGACGCCGCGGAACTCATCCCGCTCCACCCCGCGCTCAAACCCGTCCGCACCGACGCCGGGAACACCGGGACGCGGGCCCTGTGGCCACACGCGCGAGCGTCTGCGAGATCGACCGAGAGGACGCGCGCCGCGGGCTCGCGAATGCGATCCGCTCCGGAGGCGCCGCTGCGGCGCCCGTCGTGACACCGGTCGATGACGAAGAGCTCGACGACGGAACCGCCAAGCTCCCCGCCGCCGGCGCCGCTGCGCTCCCCGCCCGAGGTGCCGCGCCCATCTGCCGCCCGGGCGTCGACGCGGGCGACCGCCGCGTCGGCACGCTCGAGCTAGACCGAGATGAGCTCGCCCTCGCGGCCGAGGCCCTGGTCGCGACGAGGCCGGTCACCCGCCCACCCGTCGCCGAGACCTTAGTCACGACGAGACCAATCACGCGTCCACCCGTCGCCACCACGGGCTCGACGACGCTCCTGAGAAGGCTCACGGCCGGGGCGCTCGCCAGGAGATGGCTCGCCGACGCGGTCGCCGTGGGCAGCACCTGGGTAACAGAGCCGGTGAGGTGCGACACGAGAGCGGTCGACGTCGCGACAGCCTCCGTCGCTCTCGCGAGCGCCGGCGCCGCGTGCGCGACCACGCCCGCGGGCGTCCTCGCCAAGCCCGAAACCGAGCCAATCACCGTGCTCGGAAAACCCCGCCGCACGACCGTCGTCGGCACCGCGATGACCGACTTGACCGTGGTCGCGGCGGCCCTGACGATGGTGGCAATGGGAGCGACCGGCGCGACGGTGGCCGCCTTGACGGTGGCGGCGATCGGCGCGACGGTGGCCGCGGCCTTGACCGGGTTGGCGATCGGCGCGACGGTCGTGGCGGCCTTGACGGTGGCGGCGACGGGGGCGGCCGGCGCGGTCGGTGGCGGCCTTGACGGTGGCGGCGACGTGCCGTGGCCGGTCGGCTTGACGGTGCGGTCGGTGGCGGCCTTGACGGTGGTGGTGGCGGCCTTGACCGGGTTGGCGAGAGGGGCCGGCGCGGTGGTGGCGGCGGCCTTGACGGTGGCGATGGGAGCGATCGGTGCGGTCGTGGCGGCCTTGACCGGGGCGGCCGGCGCGGTGGTGGCGGCGGCCTTGACCGGGGCGGCCGGCGCGGTGGTGGCGGCGGCGGCCTTGACGGGGTGGCGGCCGGGGTGGCGGCGGGGCCGGGCGGTGGTGGCGGGGGCCTTGACCGGGGCGGCCGGCGCGGTGGTGGCGGGGGCCTTGACCGGGGCGGCCGGGGCGGCTGGGTGGGTGGTCGTCGCTGGTGCGGTGGCGGCGGTCTTGACGGGGGCAGCCGGGGTCTTGACCGGGTTGGTCACGGCCGTGGCCGGCGACGTAGTCACGGCCTTCGCGACTGCGCCGACCGGGGAACTGGGCTGCGCGACCGCCGACGTCGCCAAGCGAGCGGTAGACGCCGCCGAGGCGAGGGATGCGGCCGGAGCCGGCGCCGCGGCAATGGCTCGACTCGGGACCACCGCGACGCCCGCCACCAGCGATAGCGCTGCGGCGAATGACCAGAACCGCTTACGAAGATCTCTCACTCAACAGGAAGGCTTCCCGGAAATGAGAAAACCTAGCCAAACCTATTGGGTTAGTCCGCACCCACCCGATGTCGTGGCGCGCCCTACCCGACCGGGTCGCCCTGCGGCCTCCGGCGTCGTCGGCCGCGTTCGGCTCGGGGCGTGCGCCACCTCGGTCACGGTGGAGCGGATCGGCGGCCGGGGCGGACGCTCGAACACGACCCAATCGAACGATCGGTGGTCGGGATGAAACGGGGAATATGTCCCAGTTTCATCCCAAACCGCGGACCGCTCGAGCTCCCCGAGCGCGGGAGGCGGCGGTGGGCGGGTTCCGACCGGGGCGAGTGGGACTCTTGTCCGCGACCGAGTAGCGGAGGAGTGATGCCCAGTCCCGGACGTAACGAGCCGTGCACGTGCGGCTCAGGCCTCAAGACCAAGCGATGCTGCGGGCAGGTGCGCGGGCCCTCGGATGAGCAGCTTGCTCGCGCCCGTCTTGCCGCGCTCGCCTCGGATGCGATCGAACACCTGGTGGGTTTGTCCGATGCGGCGCTCGAGCGACTCGATGACGACCTGTTTGAGCTGCCCGAAGTCGACCTCTCGCTTCACGCGCGCATGCCCGAGCTGCCGGGACCCGATCGGCGGCGGCTCCAGCAGGCGATGGCGGCCGACTCGAACGACGACGGCGCGTGGGAAGCGATCAGTGCCATGGCGCGCCGCCTCGACACGCCACAGGAACGCGCGCGCCTCGCCGAGGCGGCGATTCGGTTGCGGGACCGGGGGGAGATCAGCCACGCGGAGGCCGCGTATGCCGTCTACGACCTGAGCGGCGGCTCCACGCGCTTCATCACGGCCAGCGTGATCCACGCCCTGGCTACCCAGTTCGGCGGAGACCCGACACCCGGCGGGCTCCTCGTCGCCGCCTAGCGCTCTTCTCCCTCCGGGGGCTGGCGCTCGCGCTTGCGAGTGGCCTGGCGGCTTTTTGAGTCCAGGCGCCGGCGGACCGAAGCTGCCGTGGGTTGGGTGGCGCGCCGCCGGCGTGGCGGGATCAGCGCCTCGGCCAGCCGGTCGCGAAGGCGCTCGAGCGCCAGCTCGCGGTTGCGGGCCTGGCTGCGGGCGTCCTGCGCCACCGCGGTGACGCGCGGACCGAGCCGCGCGGCCACTCGCCGCTTCTGTGCGTCGGTCAGCGCGGTCGAGGCCTCGACGTCGAAGATCGCCTCCACGCGCGAGGCGGTTACGTTCGCGTGCTGACCGCCCGGACCGGAGGAACGAGAAGTTCTGAGAACGATCTCGTGCAGTGGCACCACGACGCCGCGTCCGAGTGGCATTGGGTCTTCCATCTGCGGTACCTTCCCATCTCGTCAGGCCGCTCGACGATCGGGCGGCGTAAGTAGGTGCCGGCGCCGGGGCAAATTCCTCCACGGCAGCAGCACTTCCTAGCCACGGAGGATCACTCCACATGCCAAGCGGCACAGTCAAATGGTTCAGCGACGAAAAGGGCTTCGGGTTCATCACGCCCGATGACGGCGGTCGCGACCTGTTTGTCCATCATTCGAGCATCAGCGCCGACGGCTACCGCTCGCTTTCCGAGGGCATCAAGGTCTCCTACGAGGAGGAGGCGTCGCCCAAGGGCCCCAAGGCGGTGAACGTAGTAAAGCTGTAACGATCGCTTCGGCTGCCGGGCCGCCCGGCGTCCCGGTGCGCCGGCGGCACGTGATCGTGAGCGAAGGTGGTTTGGCGCGAGGGACGCCGGACGGTCCGCGCAGCCTCGCTCATAGCCGCGTCGAGGGGCCACAGTTCCTGTCAGGACGGGGAACCTGGCCCCATGGACGCCGCCGAAGGCGGCCCAACCCCCACCCAATCGGGGGGCATGACCGATGAAAGCGAAACTTCGTCCAGGGCCCCGCGTACTATGGGTAAGGCGTTTTGATGTGGGCGCACAGCCATGACTAAGACGGTCGAAGAGCGCGAGCGAGTCGTAATTCGCTTCGCGGGTGACTCGGGGGACGGGATGCAGCTGGCGGGCAGCCGGTTCACCGACGCGACCGCGATGCTGGGCAACGACCTGGCGACGCTGCCGAACTTCCCGGCCGAGATTCGCGCGCCGGCGGGCACGCTGGCCGGGGTGTCGGCCTTCCAGATCCACTTCGCCTCGATGGACATCCTCACCCCGGGCGACAAGCCGAACGTGCTCGTGGCGATGAACCCCGCCGCGTTGAAGTCGAACCTGGCCGAGCTCGATCGCAGCGCGACGCTGATCGTCAACGAGGATGCGTTCACCAAGCGCAACCTGGAGAAGGCGGGCTACGCATCGAACCCGCTCGAGGACGGCTCGCTGAGCGCCTATCGCGTGCACCGGATCCCGATGACGTCGTTGACGGTTGCCGCGGTCGAGGCGATCGAGGACGCTTCGACGCGCGACGCCGGCCGTGCCAAGAACCTGTTCGCGCTCGGGGTGATCTCCTGGCTGTACGGACGGCCCACCGACGGGACCAAGCGCTGGATCGAGCAGAAGTTCGCCAAGCGACCGGCCGTGCTCCAGGCGAACCTGGCCGCGTTCAACGCCGGATGGTCGTTCGGCGAGACGACCGAGCTGCTCGACGTGCAGTACCTGGTCAAGCCGGCCACCGACGTCGCACCGGGGACCTACCGGAACGTCAACGGAATCACGGCGCTGTCGCTCGGGCTGATCGCGGCGAGCGTGCGCAGCGGGCTGCCGCTGCTCTTGGCCAGCTATCCGATCACCCCGGCCTCCGAGCTCCTGCACGAGCTCTCGCGCCACGCTGAGTTGGGCGTGTCTACGATCCAGGCCGAGGACGAGATCGCCGCCGCCGGGATGGCCCTGGGTGCGGCGTTCGGCGGCAGGCTGGGGGTGACCGCGACGAGCGGGCCGGGCATGGACCTGAAGGCCGAGACGATCGGCCTGGCGGTGGCGCTCGAGCTGCCGATGATCGTGATCGACGTGCAGCGCGCCGGCCCCTCGACCGGCATGCCGACCAAGACCGAGCAGTCCGACCTGCTGGCGGCCATCTACGGTCGTCACGGTGAGTCCCCACTGCCGGTGATCGCGCCGAGCACGCCGGGAGGCTGCTTCGAGGCGGCCTTCGAGGCCGCGCGGATCGCGATCCGCTACCGCACGCCGGTGATTCTCCTGTCCGACACCTTCCTGGCCTCGTCCTCTGAGCCGTGGCGGATCCCGGTGGTGTCGGATCTGCCCAGCATCGATCCGGCGTTTGCCAGCGAGGCCGACGCCGAGACCTTCCAGCCTTATGCGCGAGACGAGCGCCTGGCCCGCCCATGGGCGATTCCGGGGACGCCGGGACTGGCCCACCGCATCGGCGGCCTGGAGAAGGCCGACGGCAGCGGCAACATCTCCTACGACGCCGCCAACCACGCGCGCATGACCGAGCTGCGCGCCGCGAAGGTCGACGGAATCGCGCGCGACGTCCCCGCGCTGCATGTCGACTCAGAGCCCGGTGCCCGGTTGCTCGTGCTGGGCTGGGGCTCGAGCGAGGGCGCGATCCGCGCCGGGGTGCGCCGGGCCCGCGAGGCCGGCCACACGGTCGCGTGCGCGCATCTTCACCACCTCAACCCGTTCCCGTCCAACACCGGGGACGTGCTTCGGTCGTTCGACCGGGTGCTCGTGCCCGAGATGAACACCGGCCAGCTGGCCAGCCTGCTGCGCGCCAAGTACCTGGTCGACGTGGAGTCGTTCTGCAAGGTGCAGGGACAGCCGCTGTTTGCCTCGGAGATCGAAGAGCAGATTGGAGAGCGGCAATGAGCGCGGTGGTGACGGGCAACGGGAACGGCGGCGTGCCGCATGAGCTGACCAAGGCGGACTTCCAGTCCGACCAGGAGACCCGCTGGTGCCCGGGCTGCGGCGACTACGCGGTGCTCTCGGCCGTGCAGCAGTTCATGCCCGAGCTCGGGATCCCGCCCGAGAAGATCGTGTTCATCACCGGGATCGGCTGCGCCGGCCGCTTCGCCTACTACATGAACACGTACGGGATGCACGCCATCCACGGCCGCGCGCCGGCGCTCGCCACCGGGCTGGCGTCCAGCCGCGAGGACCTCTCGATCTGGATCGTCACCGGCGACGGTGACTCGCTGTCGATCGGGGGCAACCACCTGATCCACGCGCTGCGCCGCAACGTCCCGATCAAGATCCTGCTCTTCAACAACCAGATCTATGGCCTGACCAAGGGCCAGGCCTCGCCGACCTCGGAGATCGGCAAGGTCACCAAGTCGACGCCGTTCGGCGTGGCCGACCACCCGTTCAACCCGGTGTCGCTCGCGCTGGGCGCCGAGGCGACGTTCGTCGCCCGCACGATCGATCGCGACCGGCGGCACGTGACCGACGTGCTGCGCGCCGCCGCGGTGCACGAGGGTGCGGCGCTGGTCGAGATCTACCAGAACTGCCCGGTGTTCAACGACGGTGCCTTCTCCGCGCTGACCGAGAAGGAGACCAAGGACGCCAACCAGATCCGCTTGACGGCCGGTCAGCCGATCCGCTTCGGAGTCGAGAACGAGCGCGGCGTCGCCCGCGGGCCCGACGGCGGTCTGGCCATCGTCGACGTGGCCGACGTCGGCGAGGATGCGCTGATCGTGCACGACCCCTCGCGACCCGATCCTGGCCTGGCCTTCTCTCTCGCGCGGCTGGCGGACAACCCAACGGTCCCGACGCCGATCGGCATCTTCCGCGACGTGCAGCGGCCGGTGTACGGGCGCAGCGGGACGGTGCGCCGCACCACGGCCACCGAGGTCGAGTTGGCCGACCTGCTGGTCGGGTCGAACAGCTGGACCGTCGGCTGACGCTGGACCGTCGTCGGCCGAACCGTCACGCGCCCGGCCCGGTCGGGCTCGTCGCTACGCTCGATGTATGAACGTCGAGCTGCTGTGGTGGGCGGGGTGCCCGTCCACTGAGCCCGCCCTCGAGGCCGTTCGCGAGGCCCTGTCCGAGCTGGGCCTGTCCGGCGTCGAGGTGCACACGCGCGAGATCGGGACCGACGATGAGGCCACGGCGGCCGGCTTCGTCGGCTCGCCCACGATCCTGATCGATGGCGCCGATCTCGTGCCGGCGGCCGACGATGAGCCGTTCGGTCTCGGCTGCCGCGTCTACCGCCGGCGCGACGGCCGGATCAGCCCAATTCCGGATCCAGACGATTTGCGCGAAGCGCTCGCCCGTGCGGCGCAGCGCGCGGAGGTGAATTGATGAGCGTTTCGATTGGCGACGTCGCGCCCGATTTCTCGCTGCCCGACACGACGGGGAGGAAGTGGTCGGTGGCGCACTACGACGGCGCGCCGGCGACGGTGCTGGTGTTCACGTGCAACCACTGCCCGTACGCACTTGCGTGGCAGGACCGGATCCAGGAAGTGGCGCGCGACTATGCCGCGCGCGGCGTGCGCGTGCTGGCGATCAATGCCAACGACGCCGACCGCTACCCGCGCGATTCGCTGGATGCGATGCGCGAGCGCGTCTCGCGTGAGGATTGGCCGATGCCCTACCTGCATGACGCGACGCAGGAGGTCGCGCGTGAGTACGGGGCCAAGGTGACACCGGACGTGTTCGTGCTCGACGCTCAGGGCCGGCTGCGCTACCGCGGCGCGCCCGATGCCGACTACGGCAAACCGGAGGAGCGGGCGGAGTGGCTGCGCGAGGCCCTCGACGCGGTGCTGGCCGGCGCGATCGTCGGACGGCCGGAGACCAAGCCGGTGGGCTGCTCGATCAAGTGGAAGTCGTAGGGCTCGTTCAGAGTCTGTCTCAATAGGCCGCCGCCAGACGCGTGCGGCGGGTTTTGAGACAGGCGGGTTTTGAGACAGGCTCTTAAGCCACGTAGCCGCCGGGCGGGTCGAGCGGCAGTCCCGCGGCATCCCACTCGAGCAGCCCCCCGACCATGTTGTGGGCGTCGAACCCGGCGCCGCGGAACGCTTCGGTGGCCATCGCCGAGCGGCTGCCGCTGCGGCAGTAGAACACGACCGGCCGATCGCGGTCGATGGTCTCGACCTGGTTAGTCAGCTGGGCCAGCTCGATGAACCGGTCGCCGGCGATCCGGCCGGCCTCGCGCTCCTCGGGCTGTCGTACGTCGATCAGCTGGATGTCGCCCTGCTCGAGTAACTCGGCGACTTCCTGAGGCGTGTAGTCGTCCATTAATTGGAGGCTAGCCGTTGCCGGTTGTACGCTGCCGCCGAGGATGGGCTTCTTCGCGCGCGGCGGCGGGCAGGACGATGAGCAGTCGGAGGAGCTCGCGCGGATCGAGGCAGGCGGGATCCCGGCCGGTGCCGAGCAGCGGCTGAAGATGCTCGGCAGCGGCGGGTCGCTGTTCACCAGCGGGCTGTCGGTCAACGAGTTCGCGCTACTCGATCGCATGGGTCCGCAGCCGCTGGCGCAGGTGATGGGGGCGAGCGTCGTGCGGACCGGCTGGCAGTATCTGCCGGCGCTCGACCCGGCACCGGTGGCCAGGCCACGGAGCGGGGGGTACGCCGCGCGGTTCGGCGCCACTGGTCCGAGCGCGACTGGCTACCAGCTCACGAACGCCTACACAGAACCCTCGATCGCTCAGGTCCGCAGCTACAAGTGGCACGCCACCGTGGTGTGTGAGCTCGACACGTTGACCGACGCGTGGAACCTGGCCCGGCACCGGGCGCTCGACCGGTTGACCGAGGAGGCGCTGCAGGTCGGCGCCGATGCGGTGGTCGGAGTGCACCTTCACCGCTCCGATCACGATCTGGGCGGCGGCACGATCGAGTACGTGGTGAGCGGCACGGCGATCCGCGTGCCCGGGTCCGACGCGACCAAGTGGCCGCTCCTCACCGACGTCTCGGTCCAGGACTACTGGCGGCTGCGCAGCGCCGGCCACGAGCCCGTCGGGCTGCTGGCCACCACCGAGGTCGTGTTCGCCTCGCCGCCGTATGCCACCCGCCTGCGGCGAGCCCGGCAGGTGACCCAGAACCAGGAGCTCGAGGAGCTCAGCCGGGGCTTCCACGCCGCCCGCGACACGATCCGCGCCAGGCTGGTGGGCCAGGTGTCCGATGCGCATGCCGAGGGCGCCGTCGGCGTGGAGTTCGCGCACGCCGTGCATCGGGAGAAGATTGAGCTCGCCTCGTCGCTCACCGGCGGCATGCAGAGGGGCTGGCGGCTCGGGCGGCTCGGGATCCCGTACAAGGTGAGCGGCGGCAGCGACGTGGAGCGCCGCGGCTGGGTGATCACCATGCATGCCGCGGGCACGGCGATTCGATCCGCCGGCGGGCGGAAGTCTCCTGAAGTCAAGACAGCGATCCGCATGAAGTAGGAGGCACCGGTCAATGAGCGACTACGACCCCAAGTCCCTGGAGGGCATCCCCGAGTCAGGCGTCGAGCGCCTGGAGCAGAACCGCCAGGGCCTCTACACCTCCGATCTGAGCGTGAACGAGTTCCTCCTCGTCACCGAGGCCGGGTTCGACCCGGTCGGGCTGGTCGTGGGCAGCTCGATCTTCCACATCGGCATCCAGGTCGCGGGGCCGACCACGAGCCGCGAGCTCGACACGCTCTCGCAGGCCATGTACAGCGCGCGCCATCTGGCGATGACCCGGATGGAGGAGGAGGCCGACCAGCTCGGCGCCGATGGGATCGTCGGCGTGCGCCTCGACATCGGGCGCTACGAGTGGGGGCCGAGCATGGCCGAGTTCATCGCGATCGGGACCGCGGTCAAGCACCGCGGTGGCGAGCTTCATCGTGCGCCCAACGGCCGGCCGTTCCAGAGCGACCTGTCCGGGCAGGAGTTCTGGACGCTGCTGCGCACCGGCCATCGCCCGGTGGGCATGGTGATGGGCAGCTGCGTTTTCCACGTGGGGCGGCGCGGGCCGCTGCGGACGATCTCCCAGACCGGCCGCAACGTCGAGCTGCCGAACTACACCCAGGCGCTGTACGAGGCGCGCGAGCTGGCCATGCAGCGGATGCAGACCGAGGCCCAGGAGCTGGGCGCCGAGGGCATCGTCGGCGTCTCGCTGTCGGAGCGCAGCCACGGCTGGGGGAGCCACGTGATCGAGTTCTTCGCGCTCGGGACCGCGATCGTGTCGACCGGCGAGGAGCGGAAGATCGAGCCTCCGGTGGCGGTGCTGGACCTGAACGACCCGCGTCCCTCGGGTCCTTAGCCACGCTTCGCCGACGCGGGCGGGTGAAATTTCCGCCATTGCCGGGGCGATCCGTCCCTGGTGACGGAAAATGCCCGTGAGCAGGGAAAAATCCGGCACTACGCGCGGTGTCGGTTCCCAGTGGCGGAAATTTCCCGTGCACGAGGCGGGGGGGTTAAAGGCTTCGGGCCGGAAGGCCGACACCATTGGTGACGTTTGTCGCGCGCGTGTTGTAGGCTGCGGCGCGACATAAGAAGCCCAGCCGAGTCCCCGGTTGCCACGGCGCCGGGGAGCGGGGAACCCATTGGAGCCGGACACACGGCTCCGGGGGGCGAATCGCCGGAATTCCGGCGTAGCGCACTCTTTCAGCGCGAGCCCGACAGCTAACCCCGTAGGCGCAGAAAGAGAAGGGGTTGTGCTTGTCGCATCTGGATTTATCACGGATCGCCCGTAGGGCGGGTGTGTCTGTACTACTAGCCGCTTCGGCGCTCGGGGTCGCCTCGGCGACGGCAGCGGCGACGCCACCCTCCTCGGGCGGCGCGGCCATGCAGGCCACGGTCAAGACGACCGGGACGCTCAACCAGCCGAGCACGGTCAACCGGCTCGGTCGGCGGATGCTGAGGCAGGGCCTGCACGGCTCGGACGTGACGATCCTCCAGGGCTACCTGACAATCGCCGGGTTCCCCACGTCGGTCGACGGCAACTTCGGGCCGCAGACCGGTTCCAGCGTGGCCGCGTTCAAGCGCGCCCACAACATCACGCCGGCCAACGGCGTCGCCGGTGCGTCGTTCGTGCGCGCGCTGCGCGCAGCCATCAGCTCATACACGAGCGACGTGTCGACCGGTACCGCGACCATCGACCCGGACGGCACGGTGACCCTGCCGGCGGGTGCGCCGGCTGCGGTTCAGTCGATGGTCAACTCCGCCGACCAGATCCTCGACACCTCGTATTGCGTGGGCGGCGGCCACGGCAAGTGGAAGTCCTCGTGCTACGACTGCTCGGGATCGGTCAGCTACGTCCTGCACGGCGCCGGCCTGCTGTCCTCCTCGGAGGACTCGACCGGGCTGGAGTCCTACGGGAGCGCGGGCCCCGGTCGGTGGGTGTCGATCTACGCCGACGCGAGCCACGCGTTCATCGTGATCGCCGGAAGGGCGTTCGACACCGCGGACTACGGCGGCCCGAACCTCCCATCCGGTGACGGGCCGCGGTGGCGCTCGAACCCGCTCGGAAACCTGGCCGACGGCGGCCACTACATCGTCCGCCATCCGCCTGGACTGTAGGTCTTAGGGAGGAAGAGGAGTACCGCGGGGCACCCGGCGAACCGTCGCCGGGTGCCGCGCGCTCGCGCGGCGTAGGATGGGTTGCATGTCCGCCCTCGCCGAGCTTTACACGGTCCCGCGCGAGCATCTCGACTTCCGCGACACGATCCGGCAGATCGCGCGCGAGCGGATCGCGCCGAGGGCGGCCGAGATCGACGAGAAGGCCGAGTACCCCTACGACCTGCGCCGGTTGCTGGCCGAGCACGACGTGCTGGCGCTGCCGTTCGAGACCGAGCACGGGGGCACGGGGACCGGCGACGCTGATGCTGAACATGGCGGTCGAGGAGATCGCCAAGGCGTGCGCCTCGACCGCTCTGATCCTGATGATCCAGGAGCTCGGCACGCTGCCGATCAAGCTGTTCGGATCCGAGGAGCTCAAGGAGCGCTTCCTGCCCCGCTGCGCCACCGGTGAGTGGTCTCCGGCGTTCGCGCTGTCCGAGCCCGAGGCCGGCTCGGATCCGGGCGGGATGCGCACCCGCGCGGTCAAGACCGACGGGGGCTGGGTGATCACCGGCACCAAGAACTGGATCACGAACCTCGGCGTGGCCGACTTCTACGTGGTGTTCGCGGTCACCGACCCGAGCGCGGGCCACTCGCGCGGGATCAGCGCGTTCGTGGTCGAGGCCGACCGGCCCGGCTTCAGCGTGGGCAAGCTCGAGCACAAGCTCGGAATTCGCGGCTCACCCACCGGGCAGCCGATCTTCGAGGGTGTCGAGGTGCCCGACGAGAACCTGATCGGCGACGCTCACCAGGGCTTCAAGGTCGCCATGGGCACACTCGACCGCTCGCGGCTGGGGGTGGCCGCCCAGGCACTGGGCATCGCGCAGGGCGCGACCGACTACGCCGCGGCTTACGCCGGCGAGCGCCGGCAGTTCGGGCAGCCGATCAACGCCTTCCAGGGCATCCAGTTCAAGCTGGCCGACATGGAGACCCAGTGCGCCGCCGCGCGAGAGCTCCTCTACCAGGCCTGCGCCAAGGTCGACCGCGGCGATCCCGATCTGGGCAAGTACTCCGCCATGGCCAAGCTGTTCTGCTCGGACGTGGCCATGCGGGTGACCGTCGAGGCGGTGCAGGTCCTCGGTGGCTACGGCTACGTCAAGGAGTATCCGGTCGAGCGGATGATGCGCGATGCGAAGATCACCCAGATCTACGAAGGCACCAACGAGATCCAGCGACTCGTGATCGCACGAACGATGCGTTGAGCGCCCCAAGTGAACATGCAGTCCCAGCCCCCCACCGTCCGTCGCATCCTGTTCTCGGCCCTGGCTGCGCTGACCATCGGGCTGGGCGCGGTCAGCCTGATCGCCGGGTTCAGCGACTCCTTCGCGGTTCGGCTGCTCCAGGGGATCGCGGTGTTCGCGGCCGGCGCGGTGATCGTCGGAGGCGCGGTCGTGCTGGCCATGATCCGCCTGGCGGGATGGCACGACCCCGAGTCCGAAACCGACTTCGAGGCTCTCGTGCTGCGGACCGAGCGCCTGGCCGCCGAGGGTTCGTGGGACGCCTGGGAAGAGGATGAGGATGAGGACGAGGTCGAAGAGCTATTCGACCCGCGCAACGAAGAGGACTTCAAGCTGCTGGTACGCCGAGCCATCGACGATCTGCCGCTCGAGTTCCACCGCGCCCTCGAGCACGTGGCGGTGGTGGTGTCAGACGGCGGCAGCCGCCGGCGGGCCTACGGCCTCTACCAGGGCGACACGGTGGCCCAGGACTACTTCCACGACCGGATCGTGATCTTCCGCGACACGCTGGTGCGCGACTTCGGTCACGACCCCGAGTTGCTCAAGGCCCAGGTGACGCGCACGCTGCGCCACGAGCTCGCCCACCATCTCGGGTGGGACGAGAAGGGCGTCCGGGGCCTCGGGCTGTAGCGCCAGGGCTTCCTTCCGGGGCCGGGGCGGTATCGCGGCCTACTCGTGCCCCGGCGCCTTCGCCAGATAGCTCTGCCCGGCGTGGAGCACGATCGTCTTGTGGCGGACGAAGTCGGTGACCGCCACCGAGTGGACGAGGTCGCGGGTGAGCGTCCCGTCGCAGCGGTCGGCGATCGTCCATTTGGTCCCGCGCACGGTTGCCGCGCTGTAGCGACCTTTGGTGCGGAACTTGCCCTTGGCGCTCGCGTGCAGGAGCTGGAGGGTCTTGCTGCTCGCCGCCGCCGTGGCCTCGCCGGCCTTGTGGGATTTGCACGTGGCGTAGCTGGGGGCGCCCTGGAACGCTCCCTCGGCCAGGGAAAGGCTGGTCAGCCCGTTCCTGGCCTGGGTCAGCTTGAAGATCGCGCCGCCGTTGGTCGTGGCCGACCCGTTCGTGATCGTGAGGCCGGAGATCGTCACGTTCTGGTTGAGCAGGCTGGGCGCGATGTCGAACACGGTGGTGTTGTGGTTACCGCTGACCGTGATGCTGCCGGCGCCGGGGCCGACGATGTTGACGCTCTGGGTGATCGACAGCACACCGCTGGTGAGCGTGATGGTGCCAGTCAAGCCAGCCTGGAAGTCGACCGTGCCCCCGCTCGGTGTGTTCGTGATCGCAGCACGCAGGGAATCCGCGCCGCTGTCGTTGGTGTTGTTCACGGTGGCGGCCTGTGCGACGGCAGGCACGGCGCGGGCGAGGAGGGCCCCGCAGAGCAAGCCACGCAGGCCCCGAAGGATCACGGCGGTCCGGTCCGACATCACGATGTGCCCCCTATGAATTTCGGTGCGCCTAGCCCGTTAGGGAGATTACTTACGCGAGGGTCAGAGCAAGAGCGGCGCGTCCGGCGGGGCGGGGCGTCTAGGATGCCGAGGCGCATGCCCGAAGCGGTGATCATCGATGCCATCCGGACGCCCATCGGGCGAGCCGGCAGGGGCTCGCTCAAGACCGTCCGCGCCGACGACCTGGCCGCGATCCCGCTGCGGGCGCTGATCGAGCGTAATCCCCAGGTCGACTTCGCCCAGACCGTCGACGTGATGATGGGCGCGGCGTCCTCGGTCGGCGAGCAGGGCTACAACGTCGGACGCAACGCGGCGCTGCTGGCCGGCATCGACCACCACGTCCCGGCGTGCACGGTCAACCGGTTCTGCGCCTCCTCGCTGCAGACCATCCGGATGGCCTTCCACGCGATCAAGTCTGGCGAGGGCGATCAGTACATCGCCGCCGGCGTCGAGGCGGTCTCGCGGGCGGGGCTCGGCGCGGGCATGATGGACGAGGCCAAGCACCCGAGCCTGAATGGGTCCAACGGGGCCCCGTACGACGTGTACATCCCCATGGGCCAGACCGCCGAGAACGTGGCCGAGCGCTGCCACGTGACGCGCGAGCAGCAGGACGAGTGGGCGGTCACTTCGCAGAACCGGGCGGTCGACGCGCGGGACTCGGGTCACTTCGACGCCGAGATCATCCCGGTCCCGGTGCCGGCTCACACCGACACCGACAAGGAGGGCAACGAGATCGAAGTGCCGGATGCCGTGGTGAGCAAGGACGACGGGCCGCGGGCGGGCACGACCATGGAGGTGCTGGCCAAGCTCAAGCCCGCGTTCCGTGAAAACGGCACCGTCACCGCCGGCAACGCGTGTCCCCTGAACGACGGCGCCGCGGCGGTTCTGGTCATGTCCGCGGAGAAGGCCAAGCGCCTCGGCCTGAAGCCCAAGGCGAGAATCATCGCCTCGACGGTGGCCGCGATCCGGCCCGAGCTCATGGGACTCGGCCCGATCCCTGCCATAAAGGCGCTGCTGGAGCAGACCGGCGTCAAGATCGACGACGTGGACGTGGTCGAGATCAACGAGGCGTTCGCGGCCCAGATCGTGCCCTGCAAGGACGATCTGGGGATCCTCGATGAGAAGCTCAATCCGTTTGGTGGCGCGATCGCGCTCGGGCACCCGTTCGGGATGACCGGCGCCCGGATCATGACCACGTTGATCAACGGACTGACCGCGCTGGACGGCACCTTGGGGATCGAATCGATGTGCGTGGCCGGCGGGATGGGCCAGGCCATGCTGATCGAGCGGCTCAGCTAGTTAAGTTAGGGGCCGCGGCGTCGGTCGGGAACGCTCGGCGGCACGGCCGTGCTCTCAGGACCAGCCTGTCTAACGCGTGACGGCGTCGCCCCCGGATCCCGATGCGCCTCTTTCCGGTGGCGACTTTCCGGCCACTCGTCGCTCGCGCCGGGGTGAATCCCGATTCAGCGCCATATACGGGTGCTAAGTGCGCTCTCGGCCGACAGGAGACGCCGAGTGGCAGGAAACTCGCCCGCACTCGTCACCCCGGGCGTGGCAACTAGGTATACATATAGACATATAAATAGATCTATATATGTATAGGCGATTGGGCGACGGCGGGCGGATTGGGCGGGGGCGGGCGGGTTCGGCGACGGCGCGAGCGGTTGGGCGAGGGCGGGCGGTTGGGTTAGGCGACGCCGCCGGCGGGTGAGATCCAGCCGCTCTCGGCGAAGGCGACGTCGAGCGGCGCCGGCTTGCCGACGTAGTAGCCCTGGGCATAGTCGACGTTGTGCTTGTGGAGCAGCCCGATTGTCTCCTCGTCGGCCACCGACTCGGCCACGGTCTTGATCCCGAGCGCCTGGGAGACGCCCACGATCGCCTTGACCATGTGCTCGTCGACCTCGCTGCGCGGGAGGTTCTGGATGAACTCGCCGTCGAGCTTGACGTAGCTGACCGGCAGGTGCTTGAGGTAGTAGAAGGAGCCGAATCCGGTCCCGAAGTCGTCCAGCGCGAGGCTGCAGCCGAGGCTGGTCAGACCGCGGGCGAACTGGGTGGCCTCGGGCATGTTGGCGATGGCCGCGGTCTCGGTGACTTCGAAGATGAGCTTGGCCGGGTCGATCCCGGTGCGCTCGAGTTCCTGCTCGATCATCTCGAGCAGGAGCGGGTCGCCGACGATCGACTCGCCGCTCAGATTGATGCCCACCCGGGGACCACCCCCGTTCGTCTCGGACATCAGCTGGATCGCCCGCTGCACGACCCAGCGGTCGATTGCGTGGATCAGACCGAAGCGCTCCGCGGCGGGCAGGAACGCCCCCGGCGTGATCAGCTTGCCGCGGTCTCCCTTCATGCGCAACAGCAGCTCGCCGTGCTTGATCTGGCCGGTCGAGAGCTCGAGGATCGGCTGGAGGTGGAGCACGAACCGGTCGCGGTTGAGCGCGTCCTGGATCCGCTGCGACCAGGTGAGCTTGGCCATCGCACGTGCCTTGCGCGCCTCGCTCGGCGTGTAGACCACGACGCGGTCCCGGCCCGACGTCTTGGCCGCGTACATGGCCAGGTCCGCGTTGACCATGACCTCGCCGGCGGTGGCATCGTCTGACTCGAACGTGGCCACGCCGATGCTGGCGGTGACGCGGAAGGGCTTGCCGCCGTAGGCGGCCGGCGAGCTGCGGATCTCGGCCAGCAGGTGCTCGGCCGCGCTCCGGGCCTCGCGCGCGCCCACCGCCGAGAGCAGGACCGCGAACTCGTCACCGCCCAGGCGACCCACCACGTCGCTCGCCCGGGAGCGCTCGGTCAGCACGCGCGCGACGTGTGCGAGCACGGCATCGCCGGCGGCATGGCCGGCCGAGTCATTGATGCCCTTGAAGTTGTCGATGTCGATGCTCAGTACCGCGCTGTGCTCCGCGTAGCGGCCCGCCCGGGCCAGCTCGCGCTTGAGTTCCTCGTCGAAGCGCCGGCGGTTGAACAGGGCGGTCAGCTGGTCGTGGTCGGCCATGTAGCGCAGGCGCTCCTCGTAGCGCACGCGCTCGGTCATGTCGCGCGCGATGATCGCGCACTGCACGATCCGCCCGTGGGCGTCGGTCACCGGGGAGACGGTCAGCGACACCGCGATGACGCGGCCGTCCTTGCGCACGCGCTCGGTCTCGAAGTTCTCGATCGACTGGCCCGAGAACACGGTCTGGAGCAGCTTCTGCCACTCGCCGGCGCGGTCGGGCGTCTCGGTCATCCCGCTGGGCCGTCCGAGCGCCTCCTCGGCGGTGTAGCCGTACAACTGCTCGGCGCCGCGATTCCAGCTGGTGATGCTCCCGTCGGGGGCCTTCGTGATGATGGCGTCGCCGGTCGACTGCACGACGTAGCTGAGCAGATCGCGCGCCGAGCGGGCCGCCGCCTCCTCGGTGACGTCCTGGATCGTTCCGGACAGCTTCGCGGGCGCTCGCCGGTTGGAGAGGATCGTCTCGGCCCGCGCGCGCACGACCCGCTCCACGTCGTCGAAGCGGATGACCCGGATCTCGAAGGAAAGCGGCTCGCCGTCGCGGCGTGCGGCCTCGATGGCTTGCTCAGCCACCTCGCGATCCTCGGGATGGATCCGCTCGAAGAACAGCTCGCGCGTCAACGCCAGCTCTTCTGGTATCGCGAGGATCCGTCGCAGCCCCTCGGAGTAGTGGGCGGCGCCGGTCTTCAGATCGAGGTCAAAGCTCCCGAAGCCCTCGGTCTGCGCGACGTCCATCGCCGCGCGCTGCAGATCGAAACGCTCGCTGGGCTCCCGTTGTCTTTTTTGGGATGGCCGATCCATCATGGCCGTCCTGGCGACGTCTCGCGGTGAGACGCTCGTCGCCGTTCACCACCCTGCATGGTGAGCGCCAACTGAGTCTCCCTTCCTGGATGGCGCGATGTTACCCGGCGGTAACCATCCCGACGCCAGCACTCGAACAAATGTGGAGGGTTGGTCGCTAACGGGGAGGCATTCTCAGCGCGCCGTCGAGGCGGATCACCTCGCCGTTGAGCATCTCGTTCTCGACGATGTGCGCCATCAGCGCGGCGAATTCATCCGGGCGTCCGAAGCGGGCGGGGAACGGCACCACCCGGCGCAGCGCCTCGCGCGCGTCCTCGGGCAGGTTGGCCAACAGCGGCGTGTCAAACGTGCCCGGCGCGATCGCGCACACGCGAACACCCAGCGGCGCCATATCGCGGGCGGCGGGCAGGGTCATGCTGACGATCCCGCCCTTGGAGGCCGAGTAGGCGATCTGCCCGATCTGTCCGTCGAAGGCGGCGATCGACGCGGTGTTGACGCACACGCCGCGCTCCCCCGCATCGGTCGGTTCGTTCTCGACCATCACCGCGGCGGCCAGGCGCATCACGTTGAACGTGCCGATCAGGTTGACGCGGATAACGGTCTCGAACGGCTCCAGCGCGTGCGCGCCGCGCTTGCCGACCACCCGTCCGGCCCAACCGATGCCGGCGCACGAGACCGCGATGCGCAGCGGGACGTCCTGCGCGGCGGCCGCGCTCACCGCCGCCTGCACGGCGTCGGGGTCGGTGACGTCGGTGCGCACGAAGCTCGCGCGCTCGCCGAGCTCGCGGACCAGCGCGTCTCCCCGATCCTCGTTCAGGTCGGCGATCACGACGTGCGCGCCGCCCGAGTGCAGCCGCCGCGCCGTAGCTTCGCCGAGGCCCGACGCGCCGCCCGCGACGAGCGCCCCACTACCTCCGATGTGCATGACGCGAGAACCCTATAGGGGCCGGGCCACCGAGACTGCAAAAAGCCGGTCGCTGTCCGTATACCAACACTCCAGGCCCAGCCCGGCAGCCTCGAAGTCGGCCTCGATGCGCGCGCGGCTGAACTTGGCGCTGATCTCGGTGCGCATCTCCTCGCCGGCGGCGAACTCGACGCGCAGGCCAAGGTCCGCGACCAGCACGCTGCACGGGCGTACCGCACGCAGGCGCATCTCGACCCACTCGCGTGCGCGGTCGTAGAACGCGATGTGCTCGAACGCCTCGGGGACGAAGTCCGCGTCGAGCTCGCGATTGATCACGTGCAGCACGTTGCGGTTGAACTCCGCGGTGATCCCCTGCGAGTCGTCGTAGGCGGCTTCGAGCACGCGAGGATCCTTCACCAGGTCGGTGCCGAGCAGCAGCCGATCGTCCGGACCGAGCGCCTTGCCGATGTCGCGCAGCAACCGGCGGCGCGTCCCGGGCGGGAAGTTGCCGACGGTGCCGCCGAGCAGCGCGAAGATGCGCGCGGTTCCGTTCGCGGCGCGCGGCACCCGGTCGAGATGGCGCTCGAAGTCGCCGACCACGCCGTGCACGGTCAGCGCCTCGAACTCGTCGACGAGCTCGATCGCCGCTGCCTCGAGAGCGCTCTCGGACACGTCGAGCGGCACGTAGCGGCGCAGCGTGCCGGCGCACGACATCGCCTCGAGCAGGATCCGCGCTTTCTCGGCCGAGCCTGAGCCGAGCTCGACCAGTTCGCCGGCGCCCGTGCGGCGCACGATCTCCCCGGCGCAGGTGAGCAGGATCTCGCGCTCGGTGCGGGTGGGGTAGTACTCGGGCAGCTCGCAGATCCGCTCGAACAACTCCGAGCCGCGAGTGTCGTAGAAGTGCTTGGGCGGAATCTCCTTGAACGGCCGGGTCAGGCCATCGAGCACGTCGAAGGCGAGGGTGCGCTCATCGGTCTCGGACAGGTACGAGTCGATCCGGATCTCGGGACTTTGCGCCGCGCTCCTCACGACGCGTCTCGCGCGATCCGGATCCCCGCGAAGATCTGCCGGCGCTGCGGGTAATCCCAATTGCGGAAGGTGGGGCTGGCCACGCGGGCGCGGGTGGCCCAGGAGCCGCCGCGCAGCACGCGGTAGCCCTCGCCGAAGAACACCTCCGAGTACTCGCGGTAGGGATGGGGCACGAAGCCGGCGTACCCGTCAAAGGGGCTCGCCGTCCACTCCCACACGTCACCGATCATCCCCAGGCATCCGTAGGGGGACGCGCCGAGGGGATGCGCGCCGGCCGGGGCAGTCCCGCAGCCCAGCTGGTCGAGGTTGGCGTGCACGCCCGGAACGGGACGCTCGGCGCCCCACGGGTAGCGCCGGGCGTGGAGTGCCTCCTGGTCCCAGGTCGCGGCCTTCTCCCATTCGAATTCGGTGGGAAGGCGGGCGCCGTGTGCGCGAGCAAAGGCGTCGGCCTCGAACCAGGAGACGTGGACCACGGGCCGGTCGGGATGGAGCGGCGAAAGCTGACCGAGCCTCCACTCCGCGGCGAGGTCCGCTGTCCAAGCGCCGGGTCGGGTGATGTCGTACTGCTCCTTCCAGGCCCAGCCCTCGTCGGACCACCACTCACGCCGGGTGTACCCGCCGCCCTCGACGAAGGTCAGATAGGTGGCGTTGGTGATCGGCGTGCACGCGATCTGGTAGGCGCGCACGTCGGTGCGGTGGCGAGGCCGTTCGTTGTCGTAGGCGAAACCGCGCGCCGGCGCTCCGATCGTGCACGGTCCGGCTGGCACCTCGACCATCTCCAACCCGGTGAATGCTGTGTCAGGAGCCGAGGGCAGATCCCGTCGCTCGGCCAGTCCGTAGTCGCGCAGGCAGGCCAGCTGCAGCGCCTGGAGCATCGTCTCGTTGTGCTGGTGCTCGTGACGGATGACCATCTCGTGCAGCACCCCGTCGCCCACGCCGCGCTCGTCGACGACCTCGAGCGCGCGGGCGCGGATCTCATGCAGGTACTCGCGCGCCTGCGCGGCGTCCAGCAACTCGATGTCGCCGCGCACGTCTCGGGGAGTCTCGAACGCGTCGTAGGTGGCGGCCAGATCCTCACGCAGCAGCGGACGCTCGCCGTAGCGGTGCACCAACCACAGATCCTCGTAGGCGGCGATGTGGGCGAGATCCCACACCAGCGGGCTCATCAGCGGCGAGTGGACGCGCTCCAGGTCGGCCACGGACAGCGACGCGACGAGGGCCAGCGTCCGCTCGCGCGCCTCCTCCAACGCCTCGACGATCTCGGTCCCGCTACGCGAGGGGTTGGCTGCGGTCGGGGCGGTCACCGGTGCCATTCTGACATGCCGGTTATTAACTTCAGGAAAAGGTGGGTAAGTAACTGTGGGTTAACCGGTTAACCACTTGAGATGAAACGGTTCACCACATTTAGTGAATCGATTCAGGTAGTGAGCGCGTATCTGAGATACAGCACGCCTTCGAGCTCGAAGGCCCAGACCAGCGACATGGTGCGGAGCTCCGCGAGCTCGGGACCCGCGGTGATTGCGGGAGCGGTGCCACCGCCGGTCAGCTTCGGCGCCAGCGAAAGGAACAGCTCGTCGACCAGGCTCTCCTGGAGCAGCGCGCCGAACAGGGTGGGGCCGCCCTCGCACAGCAGCGAGCGCACGTCGAAGCCCGAGCGCAGCCGGCGCATCATCGTGGTCAGCGTGAGCTCGCCCGGATCGAGGCGGACCACGTCAACCTGGGCGGCCAGACCCGAGGTGTCGAGCCCGCCCGACGTGAACACGACGATGCGGGAGCCGGGATCGGAGAACAGTGGGATGTCCGTCGGCACGTCGCCGCTGCGGCTGATGATGACGGCGAGTGGCTCGGGGCGGAGGCCCGCGGCGGTCCGCCTCCGGCGGCGCTCGGGATCGCGCACCATCCGTCCGTAGCGTTCGGAGCGCAGCGTGCCGGTGCCGGCCATGACCGCGTCGACGCGCTCGCGCAGGCCGTGGAACAGCTCGCGGTCGGCGTCATCGCTGAGCCAGCGCGAGCGGCCGCGGAAGGCGGCATGGCCATCGGCGCTGGCTACGAAGTTGACGATCGTGTAGGGGCGGTCCACGAGCGCCCGTGCCTCCAGGTCGAGGCCCTCGATCAGATGGCGCACGTCGACGCGGGTGTCGGGGGAGGGAAGGTCCGAAGCAGAGAACAGCCGCCGCAGCGGCGGGAGCGGATCGGGCGACGGGGGGCCGGGAGCCATGGCGTGATAAATACACCTCTTGCGCGAACCGCGCTCTTCGAGGGAGGGAACCATGCTCGACTGCACGTACCGCGTCCAGATCCCGCACCACGCGGGCCAGCTGGCGCGCGTGGCCGGCGCGATCGCCGACGGCGAGGGGCTGATCGGTGACGTGGTGACCGTGTCGCTCGGCCGCGAGCACTCGGTCAGGGACATCACGATCGAGGTGCGCGACACCGACCAGGCCGGGCAAATCGCCAAGCTGATCGAGGCGCTGCCGGACGTGACCGTGCTCTGGCACGAGGACCGAGCCTTGATCCGGCACGCCGACGGCAAGCTGCGAATCGGCGCCTGCTGGCCGGTGCGCACGGTGCAGGAGATGCGCGACGTCTACACCCCGGGCGTGGCGCGGGTATGCACGGCGATCGCCGAAAAGCCGGAGCTGGCGGCCCGCTACACGATGATCTCGCGCAGCGTGGCCATCTGCACCAACGGCACGCGGGTGCTCGGGCTGGGCAACATCGGGCCGCTGGCCTCGATGCCGGTCATGGAGGGCAAGGCCGTCTTCTACGACCAGTTCGCCGGGATCTCCGCCATGCCGATCCTTATCGATGCCACCGACGCCGACACGTTCGTCGAGACCGTGCTGCGGATCGCGACGACCTTCGGTGGGATCCACCTGGAGGACATCTCGGCGCCGGAGTGCTTCGAGATCGAGCGGCGGCTGATCGAGGCACTGCCCCAGCCGGTCATGCACGACGACGTCCACGGCACCGCGGTGGTGGGTCTTGCCGCAGCGATGGTGGCCTGCCGGTACGCGGGGATCGAACTGGGGTCCGCGACCGTCGGCCAGCTCGGGCTCGGCGCCGCCGGCTACGGGATCGCCTCGCTGATGGTGGAGGGCGGTGTGAAGCGGGTGATCGCCTTCGATCCGGTCGAGGCCGCGCACGCGCGCGCCCGCGCGCACGGAATCGAGATCTCGACGATGGAGCAGGTCATGGCCGAGGCCGACGTGGTGGTGGCCACGACCGGCCGGCCAGGTCTGATCCAGCCGGCCATGATCCGTCCGGGTCAGGTGATCCTGGCCCTGACCAACCCCGAGCCCGAGATAGAGCCCGAGCTGGCGGAGGCGGCGGGGGCCGCGTTCGCCGCCGACGGGCGCAGCGTCAACAACGTCCTGGGCTATCCGGGCATCTTCCGCGGCGCGCTCCAGGCCGGCGCGGCCGGGATCAACGTGGAGATGAAGCTGGCGGCCGCGCACGCCATCGCCGAGCTCGCGCCCGACGACGAGCTCGTGCCCAACGCGCTCGATCAGCGGGTGCACGACGCGGTGGCCGACGCGGTCAGGACCGCCGCGATCGCGAGCGGCATCGCCCGGCCCGAGCTTGCCACGACCGACCTTTAGTGCCCCGAGTCGGAGATTCGCGTGCATTCGAGCTGCCTCACGAACCTCCGACTCGCGACACTCAGGACCTGCGCTCCCCGGCGGCCAAACCGGCTAGGCTGCCCACCCCATGGACCTCAGGCAGCTCGACCGTGGGGAACTGGTTGCCGTCCTGGGCGGGGCCATTCTGGGCGTCTCGGTATTCCTCGCCTGGTTCACGCTGGGCGACAAGTTCACGATGCTCGGCGCCTGCCGCGGGCCCGGCACCTCGTGCTCGGCCTGGAAGTCGATGATGATCATCCGCTACCTGCTGCTGGTCACCGCGATCGCCCCGCTCGTGCTCGCCTGGATCATCATCCGGGGACACGCCCTGTCCTGGCCCCGGGGCGAGATGACCGCGATCATCGCGATCGCCGCGCTCGCGTTCACGGTGTTCCGCGGGGTGATCGACCGGCCGGGCACGCCGTCGGGGGAGATCGGCATCACCTACGGCTGGTGGATCGGGTTGGCGGGCGGGCTGTTGATTCTGGTGGGCTCGGTGTTCCGGGCCAAGGAGAGCGGGGCCGCCCGCACGCCGCCGGGGCTGCCGTGAGCCTCGGTCACGAGCACGTCCGGGTCGATCGCAACCTGGCCCTCGAGCTGGTCCGGGTGACCGAGGCTGCCGCGCTCGCCGCTGCCCGCATGGTCGGGCGTGGCGACAAGGAAGGCGCCGACCAGGCCGCCGTGGACGCGATGCGCCACGTGCTCGAGTCGGTGTCGATGGACGGCGTCGTGGTGATCGGCGAGGGCGAGAAGGACGAGGCGCCGATGCTCTACAACGGCGAGCAGATCGGAGACGGCAGCCCGCCCCAGGTCGACATCGCGGTCGATCCGCTCGAGGGCACCCGCCTGACCGCGCTGGGCATGCCGAGCGCAATCTCGGTGATCGCGCTGGCCGAGCGCGGGTCGATGTTCAACCCCGGCCCGATCGTCTACATGGAGAAGATCGCCGGCGGGCCCGAGATCGCGGACCTGCTCGACCTCGACCGGCCGCTGCCCGAGACGCTCGGGCTGATCGCTGAGCGCAAGAAGATCGACATCCGCGACGTGATGGTCGTGATGCTCGATCGCGAGCGCCACCACGAGGCCATGGACCAGGTGCGAGAAGCCGGCGCCCGCGTGCGCTTGATCATCGATGGCGACGTGTCGGCGGCGCTGCTCGCGGTCTCCGACAACAGCCCGGTCGACATCCTGTGGGGGATCGGCGGCACGCCCGAGGGCGTGATCACCGCGGCGGCGATCAAGTGCATCGGCGGCGAGCTCAAGGGCCGGCTGTGGCCGCGCGACGACGATGAACGCCAGGCCGCGATCGACGCCGGCTACGACCTCTCCAAGGTGCTGAGCTGCGATGACCTGGTGCGCAGCGAGGACGTGTTCTTCTCAGCCACCGGTGTGACCGACGGGGACGTGCTCCAGGGGGTGCGCTACCAGGGCGACCGGGGCGCGACCACCGAGTCATTGGTCATGCGCTCGCGCTCGGGCACGGTCCGGCGCGTGTCGGCGCGGCACGACCGGACCAAGCTGCGCACGCTCACGGGCATCCGCTACGGCTGAGGCCCGCGGACCGCGCTCGGCCTATTTGTGCACGCGCTCGCGCATCCGGGCGACCGCGGCGCGGACATCCGGCTGCGGCACGGCGAAGCGCCCCACCTTGGACTTGGCCAGCTGCAGGTGGGCCAGCGAGCGCAGGAAGGCGTGCGTGACCAGCACGTGGATGGCCGACTGGGTGACCTCGTACACGGGCACGCTGAAGCCCGCAGCGATCGAGGGGTAGAAGTTGGCCACCTCGACCTCGATGAGAACTCTCTCCCGGCCGTTCGAGCCGCCCTCCAGGTGGGTGACCACGAGCGCCAGGAAGCCGCAGCCCCGGCCGGAGCGGGTGACCAGCAGGCCGTCGCGGATCTGCCAGCGGACGCTCCCGTACCGCCGATCCACGGCGTACTCGGGGGCGTCGAAGCGCAACAGGGTGAGCGGACGTCCGATGAACACCACGGAACGCTCGTTCTCGCCATAGACGACGCGGATCAGGCCGAGGGTCACCCGCGAGAGAAACCGCCAGTAGGTGCGGGCCAGGTTCTCGAGGTTGGTGGCGTTCCACAGGCGCCGGAAGTCCTCCTCGGCGAGGGTCAGCTCGGCCATCTGGGCCGAGCGCACGGCGCCGTCCTTGGCGATCACCGTGGACTTCGGCGGCGAGACGATGACCGCCTGGGCGCGGGTTCGACCGCGCCGCCGGCGCCGCGACGCAACCAGGGCGCTCAGCGCGGCCAGCAGTGCGAGGAGCACGGGCACGGCCGGATTGTCTCAGGGCGAGCCCGTTCAGTGCGAGAGCGGTTCGAGCGCCACGGTCGCGCCGGCCTCGATCTCGCCCTGGCCGGCGGCGATCAGCGCGAGCGCGTCGGCGCCCAGCAGCGAGCTGACGATATGGGAGCCCTGGGGGCCATTCGGCGTGGCGACCAGCCTGCCGTTCTGGCGCTCGAGGCGGACCCGGACCGCCTGCTCGCGGTCGGGGTTGCGCGGGACCGCGGTGGCGAGGACGGCCTCGGACTCGAGCAGCCGCTCGGGAGCTCGACCCTGGAGCGCGGCCAGGGCCGGGCGAACGAACAGGCTGAACGTCACGACAGCGGACACGGGATTGCCCGGGAGACCGAACACCAGCGTGCTCCCGCGCCGCCCGAACCAGGTCGGCTTGCCCGGCTGAAGGGCCACCCGCCAGAACACCTGCTCGACGCCGAGGGTCTCGAGGGCGGGCTTGACGTGGTCGTGCGGGCCGACCGAGACGCCGCCGGAGACGATGACCACGTCGGCGGTCTCGAGGGCCTTGGCCAGCCCTGCCTCGGTGGCGGCGCGCTCGTCGGGCAGGCGAGACGCCGGGGGGCAGGCCGCGCCCTGATGCACGGCCAGGGCGACCAGCATGGGCCCGTTGGAGTTGTGGATCTCGCCCGGGCCGAGCGGCTCCCCTGGCGCCTTGAGCTCGTCGCCGGTGGAGAGGACCTGGACGCGGGGGCGCGTGGCCACGGTGATCTCGCCGGCGCCGGCGGCGATCGCCGCGCCCAGCTCGGCGGCTCCCAGCACGCTGCCCGCGCGCAGGACGGTGTGGCCGGCGCGCATGTCCTCGCCGGCGTGGCGGACGTTGTCGCTCTCGCGCACGGGGGCGTGCGTGACGATCTCGCCCGCGCGGGCCTCGACGTTCTCCTGAGGGATCACGGCGGTGGCGCCGGCGGGTATCGCCGCGCCGGTCGAGATCCGGATCGCCTGCCCCTCGTGCAGCGGATCCGTCGCGGGCGTGCCGGCTCGCGACTCGCCGACCACCGTGAGCCGGCGGTCGGCGGGACCGGGGAGAACGGCGTAACCGTCCATGGCCGAGCAGGGGAACGGCGGCACCTCGCCCTGGGCCTCCAGGGCGGTGGCCAGCACCCGATCGCGGGCGTCCGCGACCGGGATGGCCTCCGATCCGAGCGGGCGGACGGCCTGGAGAACGAGTTCTCGCGCTTGGGCGATCGTAAGTAATGGGCCCGCCACAGCGTTCATTTTCCCGAACGCGGAGATCGGACTCTCCGGGTCGAGATTGCATGGACGCGATAGGTGGTAAAAGTGGCCCGATGGAGCGGGGTGTGCCACGCCGTAGGCGGCCGAGGCCGGTCGTAAGCGCGGGCGTGGAGGCGCTGCTGCTCCGGGGCGATGCGCTGGCCAAGGCCTGGCTGCTGGCGCTGGTCGAGGACGCGCCGCTCGACGAGGCGGCGGCGGTCCTGGCCGGGGACGTGGCGCGCGACGGCCCGCGGATCTGCGAAGCGGTGGTGCGCGCGCTCCACGACGAGGCCGATCTGCGCCGGATCGAGGCCGAGGGGGTGCTCGAGCCGCTCGCATCCCGGGTCGGGGAACTGGCCGGCGCGCGGAGCGCCCAGGCCGCCGCGCACGCGGTCAAGGTGCTCCACGACGTGGTGTGGGCCGCGCTCCGGGGCGAGCTGGCGCACACCGACCCCGACCTGCTCGCCGACGCCGCCGAACGGCTGGCGCAGGTGAGCGCGCTGGTTCTGGCGGCCGTTATGCGTCGCCGCGACGCGGGGGAGCCGAGTGCGCGCGAGCCGGAGCGGACGGCGCCGCTTCGCGTGGCGCGCTCTGCGCCTGGGTTGGGCGATCGGCCCGAGCGCCGCGCCGCGAGGGGTGTGACGCCGGGGCTTGAGGACACGGCGGGAACGGTGGCTTCGGACGAGGGGGAGGCGCCCGTGACCGGCAGGGTCGGGTGGGCGGGCGAGGAGGGCCGGGACGCACTGTGGGTCGGAGCGCTGCGCGACGAGATCGTGCGGGCGGCGCGCGCCTCGCTCCCGCTTTCGCTGCTGCTGGTCGAGCTCGACGAGGCCGAGCGTATGGCCGTGGTCGAGCCGCATGGCGAGGCCAGCGCGACGTTCGGCCGGTTCGCACAGGCGGTCCGCACAGCGGTCCGCCGTCGCGACGTGCTCGCCTGCGAGACCGACAGTCGGGCATGGATCATCGCCCGGGATACCGGCCGGGCCGGTGCCCATGCCCTCGGGATTCGGATCGCCACCAACGTGCCGGCCGAGGAGATGTGGCGCGGCGCGCCCCTGACCGTCAGCGTGGGCCTCGCCGTGCTGGGTGAGGACGGCTACAACGCGGCTGCACTGATCGACGCCGCCGAGCAGACGCGGTTCGCGGCCGAGGCCAGCGGGATCGGGATCGTGCCGGACGGCGATGAGGACGGAGGCGGCGAGCCGCCGGAGCCCGGGCCGAGCCTGGTCAGCTGACGGGCGCAGCCGCTACTGGGCTGACGGCGAAGCAGCGCCCGTGCTCGGGGCGGTCGGCGTCGCTGAGGTGGCCGTTGTCGATGCGGCGCCGACCATCTCCGTGCCCCGCATGCCGAGAGCACGTCCGGTGGCCATCGTCAGGTCCCAGTTGGCGTTGTGCGCGTATGGCCCTCGATCGATGACCGGGACCGTCATCACGTTGCCCTTGTAATAGACCTGGACCTCGGTGCCGCACCGGAGCGTCCGGTTGGCAACGCCGATGGTGCGCCGGCGGAGGATCACCCCGCAGGCGGTCCGGTGCCCGTAGAACCCCGGGCCGTAAAGGGTGGCGATCGAGCGGCGGTACACGGTGACCGACAGCGCCGGCGGGGAGGCGGCCGCGCTCGAGCCCTGGCTGCCCCCGAGCACTGCTCGGATCATCATCTGCCCGGCGCCC
The DNA here is from genome assembly GCA_963834625.1 of uncultured Solirubrobacterales bacterium. Classification (GTDB taxonomy): domain Bacteria; phylum Actinomycetota; class Thermoleophilia; order Solirubrobacterales; family Solirubrobacteraceae; genus Palsa-465. Next base: position 428,925 of record CAWICM010000009.1, read on the forward strand.
TTGGTGTGCCAGGCGGCGGTGAACGAGCCGTTCGAGGCGGCATGCACGTCGGCCACGGCGACCCAGCTCGCGCCGGGGCTCGCCGGGAGCTGGTCGATCTCGACGGCGGCGCCGGCGTCGTTGGCCGGCACCGTTCCGCTCACCGACACCCCGCTGCGCACGAATGCCGAGGCGGGTGAGGAGATCGTGATCCCGTCGCTGGTCGCGCTCACCGTCCCGGCGCCCGAGTGGACGTTGGGGTTCGCGCTCGATCCCGGTCCGGTCCCGGCGCCCCCGGACCCAGGCCCGGATCCGGCCGAGGCCAGCCCAGGGATGGCCAGCGCGGCGGCGGCGGCGGTCAGCAACGAAACGAAGTAGCGGTTTGCGCGAGCTCTGGAGAGCAGCTGGTCGGTCCTCGGTTGTTGGTGCCTACGGGGTGAGCTGACGGGCTCGCGCCTTGTGAGCGCTACGGTCCTCGCTGGGACCGATTCGCCCCTGCGGATCCGGGGATCCGCAAGTGGTTCCCCCGCCGACCGTCCGCGGACGGACGATCGCTCGGCGTTGAACGGGCGGGAATTCTAACCAGCTTGGCCGGCGACTGTCTCATGTGCCCTGCGCGAGGGGGATCAGGGACGCGGAAGCCGGTCGACCGCGCGACGCAGGGCGCGGGCGCTCACCGACAGGCCGATCTCGGCCAACTCGGCCGCCGCCTGGGCGGCCGTGCCGAGGATGTGCCGCCCCGTCGGCTGCTCGGGCCGGCGGTCGCGTGGCGTGGGCGGGACGCCCGCGGGCTGAGCCGGCTGACGAAGGCGGTCGGGGCGCCGGCGCGCGGTGGCTCGGGGCGGACCCGGCGTGGGTGCGGGCGTTGGCGTTGCGCTTGGCGCGGACGTGACCGCGGGTGCCGAGCTCGCGGCGGGCGCGGGCTTGGACTTGGACTTGGTGGATGCGGCGGCCGGCTTCCGGGTCGCCCGCGCCGGAGACTTGGGTCGGGCGTTTGCTCGAGCGCCGCGGGCGCGCGTTGCCGGGGTCTCGGCGTCGGTGGCGCCATTGGCGCCTGTGGCGGCGCTCGGGGCCTTCGTCGGCGCGGCGCGCTTGGCGCTCCGGCGCTGCGGACGGCGGCGCGGCAGGGCACCGAGCACGTCAGAGGGGCGTTGCTCGCTCACCGGGCCAATCATGGCGCACTACAGAGCCGGCCGTCGCTCCAACCTCTTAGGAAAATCCGAGCATTGGTTGAAACCGCCGCTACCGTCGCGCGTATACATTCATCTAGTCGGAGCGTTGCGTGCCACGACGGGCGAATCGGAGCCGTTGCGACCTGGTCTCCAAATGCCGGCGCCGGCTATGCCAACCGCACCCAGCCCCTCGCGCGCGCCCCCGACGGTTCGGTAATTCGTTGACTTCAAAAAGTATAGCGTCTAGACTTCTTTTGCATGTTTAGATAGCGGGCGTGCGCCCTTGGGGGCCCCCGCCCGTTCGTCATCCTCTCTCCCACTCAAGCCGGCCGTGTCCAGGCGCCGGCGGGTACGACGAGAAACGGAATCAGATGTCAGTAGCGGATCTGCAGGAACTGGAAGAGATCAAGGGCCTCGTCACCCGCGGCCAGCAACTCGGCGTCCTGACCTATGCCGAGATCTCCGGCGCGGTCTCTGAGCTCGATCTCGACGAAGCTGATGTCGAGGAGCTTCACGGCTTCCTCGAGCGCGCTGAGATCGAACTGGTCGAGGAGCTCGACCCTGCCATTGCGGCTGCCGACCTGGAGCGCGCACCCGACAAGCGCGGCCGGCGCAAGCCCAAGACGGCACTCGATCTCAAACCGGACATGACCACCGATTCCCTTCAGCTGTTCCTGAAGGACATCGGCAAGGTGCGGCTGCTCACCGCCCAGGAAGAGGTTGATCTCGCCAAGCGCATCGAGCGCGGCGATCTCGACGCCAAGCAGAAGATGGTCGAGTCGAACCTTCGACTCGTCGTATCCATCGCCAAGAACTACCGCAATCAGGGCCTGCCGTTCCTGGACCTGATCCAGGAGGGAACGCTCGGGCTGGTGCGCGCGGCCGAGAAGTTCGACTACCGCAAGGGCTTCAAGTTCTCCACCTACGCCACCTGGTGGATCCGCCAGGCGATCGCTCGCGCGCTCGCTGACAAGGCGCGGACGATCCGCATCCCGGTGCACGTGGTCGAGAAGCTCAACAAGATCGGGCGGGCCGAGCGCAAACTGGTCACCGAGCTGGGACGCGAGCCGACCGCCGAGGAGATCGCCGAGGTCACCGGGATCGAGCCCGAGGAGGTCGAGTCGATCAAGCGCTCGGCGCAGGCCCCGGTGTCGCTCGAGAAGCCGGTGGGCGACGAGGAGGAGTCGGAGTTCGGCCAGTTCATCGCCGACGAGCGGGCCGAGTCGCCCTACGAGCGGGCGGCCGAGATCCTCACCAAGGAAGCGCTGCGCGAGGCGCTCGAGAACCTCAGCTACCGGGAGCGGCGCGTGCTCGAGCTGCGTTACGGGCTCGGCGGCGAGCATCCCCGGACGCTCGACGAGGTTGGGCGCACGTTCAACGTCACGCGCGAGCGGATCCGGCAGATCGAAAATCAGTCCTTGAAGAAGCTTCAGTCGCTGGCTGAGGCGCAGAAGCTGCGCGACGTCGCTTAGCTGTTTCGTTGGACGCTCGCCCCGGCGCGCGCGTCCAACCTTCCCCTCTGCGCTCAAGCCGCGAGCCGTAGCCGTCGATTTCGTAAGGGATGTTCGATCTCCACGAGGCGCTGCGCTACGTCGTTGACAACGAGGGCTCGGACCTTCATGTGAAGGTGCCCGCGCGTCCGATGGCGCGCTTCCGCGGCCACCTCGAGCCGCTGCCGCAGTACGGCGATCCGCTCACGCCGGCCGATACCGAGCGGGTGCTTCGCCAGATGCTCGCCGAGCACTCGGACAAGATGGAGGCGTTCGACTCCGAGAACGAGATCGACTTCTCCTACACCGTGCCCGACCTGGCCCGGTTCCGCGTGAACGCGTTCCGACAGCGCGGGTCGGTCTCGATCGTGGCTCGCGTGATCCCGTTCAACGTGAAGAGCGTCACCCAGCTCGGGCTGCCCTCGGTGATCGAGACGATCGCCGAAGAGGAGCGCGGGCTGATCCTGCTCACCGGCACCACGGGCTCCGGCAAGTCGACGACGCTGGCGGCGATCATCAACCACATCAACGAGACCAAGGCCCGGCACATCGTCACGATCGAGGACCCGATCGAGTATCTGCACCGCGACCGCAACTCGATCATCAACCAGCGCGAGGTCGGGATGGACACCGCGTCGTTCGGTCGCGCCATGCGCCGTGTCCTGCGTCAGGACCCCGACGTGATCCTGATCGGCGAGATGCGCGACGAGGAGACCGTGCGGACCGCGCTGTCGGCCGCCGAGACCGGCCACCTCGTGCTCTCCACGGTGCACACTCTGGATGCGGCCGAGAGCGTCAACCGGATCATCGACTTCTTCCAGCCCCATGAGCAGACCCAGGCGCGCGCGATGCTGGCCGGCACGTTGAAGGCGGTCGTCTCCCAGCGCTTGGTGCCGACCGCCGACGGGTCGGGTCGGGTCGCGGTGTGCGAGATCCTGCGGATGACCGGCCGGGCGCGCGACATGATCCTCGACCACAACCAGACCGACCGCCTGCGCGAGGTCATCGCCGAGGGCGAGTACTACGGGATGCAGACCTTCGACCAGGCGCTGTTGCACCACGTAAAGGCCGGTCGCGTCGCGATGGAGGACGCCATCCAGGCCGCCTCCAGCCCGCACGACTTCAAGCTGCTGGTCGCCGGCGACGGCCGCACGGCGACCTCGATGGACGACCTGGCCCGCGCCGGGTCGGCAGGCGAAGCGCCCACGCCGGCTCGGGGCGGATCCGACCATGAAGGCCCCGTCCCGGTCCCTGCTTCGCCGGTCCGCGAGCCGAGCCCGTTCGCTGCCGCCGCGCCGACGAACGGCCGGCGCTCGGCGCCGCCCCCCGGCCTGCTCGGCTAAATCGCCGCCGCAGAGTCACCGCGCTGACACGCGCGGCTCTCCCCAGAGGTATAGGCTGCCCGGCTGCAACAAGGCTTGCCGATAGGCGTGGGGAGAGAAAGAGGAGGTTTGATGGTGCGAAGCACACGTCGAGTGGTGTCCGGATTCGGCCTGCTGGCGGCGGTGATTGCGCTGGGCCAGCTGGCGGGCTCAGCCGCGGCCACGACGCAGAGCCAGGCCGTGACGCAGCGGGTGATCATCGTCCTGAAGAACCAGGAGAAGAGCCTGCCGCCCAGCAAGGCGCACATCAATCAGCGCCGGAGCGCGATCGCGGTTTCGCAGGCGCCGATCACCAGTCAGCTCTCCCACTCCGGGGCGCGGGGCGTCCACTCATACGACGTGCTCAACGCGGTGTCCGCGACGGTCTCCCCGAGCGAGGAGTCCCAGCTCAAGTCGAACCCCGCGGTGAGCCAGGTCGTGCCCGACCAAATCATCCATCTGTCGCCGCCGCAACAGGCGGCTTCGGGCGCGAGCGCGAGCACGACAACGACCCCGGGGAACATCCCCCTTCCGGGCACGTGCTCGACTAACCCTCAGGCGCCCCAGCTCAACCCCCAGGCGCTCGAGACGATCAACGCCGACTCGGACGCTGCCCATGCCAAGACGGCCCGCTCGCTCGGGTTGACCGGCGCCGGCGTCACCGTCGGGTTCATCGCCGACGGTCTCGACCCCAACAATCCGGACTTCATCCGCCCCAACGGCAAGCACGTGATCGTCGACTACAAGGACTTCACCGGCGAGGGCCTGAACGTCCCCACCGGTGGCGAGGAGGAGTTCGGCGACGGTAGCTCGATCGCCGCCCAGGGCCGCGAGGTCTACAACGTCAAGGGCTACAGCGCGCTCGGACCGAAGTCCAATTGCTACATCCGCGTTGAGGGCGTTGCCCCCGGCGCGAACCTCGTCGCCCTCGACGTAGCCGGACGCGAAGACGCGTTCTTCAACTCCGAGATCATGCAGGCGATCGACTACGCGGTCACGACCGATCACGTCAACGTGCTCAACGAGTCGTTCGGCAACAACTTCTATCCCGACGACCAAGCCAACCTCGACCTGATCAAGCAGGCCAACGACGAAGCGGTCGCGGCCGGCACGACGGTCGCCGTCTCCAGCGGCGACGCCGGCGTGACCAGCACGATCGGCACGCCGTCCACCGACCCGGAGGTGATCTCCGCGGGCGCGACCACGACGTACCGGATCGACGGCCAGGACGGCTACGGCGGCGCGGCGTTCCCAGGCGTCACCGGTTTCCTGAACAACAACATCAGCTCGTTCAGCTCGGGCGGCTTCGAGCAGAGCGGCAGGACGGTCGACGTGGTCGCTCCGGGCGAGCTCAACTGGGCGCTGTGCTCGACCAACACGGCGATGTTCGACGAATGCGTCAGCCTGGCCGGGAATCCGACCCCGGTCGACGCCTTCGGCGGCACCAGCGAGTCGGCGCCGCTGACCGCGGGCGTGGCAGCCCTGGTGATCCAGGCCTACCGCCAGACCCACGGCGGCGCCACGCCGACGCCGGCGATCGTCAAGCAGATCATCACCAGCACGACCGACGACATCGGCGCGCCGGCCGAGCAGCAGGGCACCGGCCTGATCGACGCCTACAAGGCGAGTCTCGCGGCCGAGTCCTACAACAAGCCCAAGTCGGCAGCCAGTGGGAACACCCTCCTGACCAGCGCCGATCAGCTGAACGGCTCCGGGTTGCCCGGCAAGCGCGAGACGCTGACCGACACGGTTACCAACAACGGCAGCAAGGCCGAGACGCTGTCGCTGTCGACCCGGGCGATCGGGAGCTACCGGTCGCTGAAGAGCGGGACGGTAACGCTCAGCGATACCGCCAGCCCGCACATCCTCGACTGGAATGGCGTCAACGACAACTACGAGCCGTTCAAGTTCAACGTCCCGGCGGGACAGGACCGGCTCAATGTGTCGGCGGCGTTCCAGAACGCCGGCAACGGCCTGACCGACCCAGCCCTTCATGCCCGCGTGCGGATCACGCTGATCGACCCGCAGGGGCGGCTGGCCGAGTACTCGGTACCGCAGGGCGACGGCAACTACGGCAACGTCCAGGTCACCGAGCCCATCGCGGGCCAGTGGACGGCGTACATCTACAGCCGCGATTCCGCGGACGGCGGCACGACTGGTCCGGTGGTGGTCGGCGCAAGCTCGGCCAAGTACACGACGTTCGGCACGGTGTCGCCGTCGAAGGTGACGCTGGCGCCGGGGCAGTCGTTCCCGGTCAACCTGACGGTGTCGACGCCCAGCTCGCCTGGCGACGCCGCGGGCTCGATCCTGCTCTCTAACGGTTCTCAGACGCTGAGCACGATCGCGGTCACCCTCCGCAGCCTGATCCCGACCGGCCACTCCGTGTTCAACGGCGTGCTGACCGGCGGCAATGGCCGGGGGTTCCAGACCGGGGAGATGTTCACCTACCAGATCAACCTCCCGGCCAATCGACCCGAGCTGAGCGCGACGGTCACGCTGGCCGACAACCCGAACAACGTGTTCGACGCGTGGCTGGTCAATCCGTCCGGGGAGGCGCAGGCATTCGCCGAGAACACGATCCCGTTCTCGAGCGGGTCGCAGAATGTGCTCGGGACGCAGTTGCACGTGCCCTCGCCGGCGGGAGGGACGTGGACGCTGATCGTCCTGTTCGCGCCGCAGGTGTCCGGGATGGCCCTGTCGGAGCCGTTCACGGTGACGACCAACCAGGACGCGATCCCGGTGCAGTCGACTCTGCCGAGTTCGCGGTCGACGAAGCTGACGGGCGGCAAGGCCCAGACGTTCAACGTCACGGTCCAGAACAACGGGCCCGACCCCGAGGTGTACTTCCTCGACGCTCGGCTCCCCGAGAGCACGACGGAGACGTTGGCGACCACGGCCGGGACCACGAACACGGTCAAGGAGCCCAACAGCCAGTTCAATGCCAACCCGTTCGCGGTGTACCTGGTCCCGACGCATACGACGTCGCTGGCCGAGTCCGCCACGACCACGGGCCCGCAGCCGATCGAGTTCGACAGCGCCGGACCGGCTGGCGACCCCGATCTCTCGTCGACCGCGGGTAGCACCGCTTCGTTGGCGTTCTCGGCCAACCCGGTCGACCAGGGGCTGTGGGACATCGCGCCGACGGAGGTTGGACCGTTCGGAGCGAACCCCGGTCCGACCGAGACCGCGACCACGTCGATGTCGGTCACGACCGCCGCGTTCGATACGGACGTCAGCTCGCCCACGGGCGACCTGTGGCAGACGAGCGCCAACCCGTCGGCGCCGTTCGACCCGGTGGTGGTCCAGCCCGGTCAGAGCGCGACCATCCCGGTCACGATCAAGCCGAGCGCACCGGCGGGCTCGACGGTCAGCGGCACGCTGTACGTGGATGACACGTCGTTCCTGCTCTACGAGTTCTTCAATGGACTCAACGGCAACGACGTGACGTCCGTGCCGTACACGTACACGGTGAAGTAGCCGAGTTTGGCTGCCGCCCTGCCCGCGCAGGGCGGCAGCCAGTCGCGCGTCGAACAAATGACGCGGACCGGATGCGCCCGCTCACTTCAGTTCGTGAAGCATTGCGCTAACATAGGCGTTGGATGGCTATTTCGAATGACACCTGCCCGGTGTGCCGCACGGCCGACATCGTCTGCGGCAAGTGGACGCTGCTGGTGATCCGCGACCTGGCCGAAGGTCGATCGCGGTTCTGCGAGCTCGAGCGTTCCCTGCACGGCATCAGCCCGCGCACGCTGTCGCTGCGGCTGCGCGCGCTGGAGGAGGAGGGCGTCGTCGAGCGCCAGACCTTCCCCGAGGTCCCGCCGCGAGTCGAGTACGCCCTGACCGACAAGGGCCGGGCGCTCGTCCCGCTGATCGAGGACATGCGGGCGTACGGCCTCAAGTGGCTGTTCGAGGAGGACTGCGATGAACCGGCCGCCGGCGAGAGCGCCGCGGTCGATGATCGCGAGCCGGCGATCGCCGCGGTCTGACCGCTGCGACGATGCGGATCGCGCTGTCCGCCGATGAGCTGACGGGGATCGCCTCGGCGATACCCGAGGAGCTGCGGCGACGCGGCCACGAGCCGGTGCTGCACGGTGCCTACTCTCCGGATCGCGAACGTCCAGACTGGGCGTGGGCGAGCGAGATGGCGGCTCGCGACGTGGCCGAGGGGCGGGCCGAGCAGGCCATCGTCGCGTGCTGGACGGGAACCGGCGCCTCGATCGCGGCCAACAAGGTCGCGGGCATCCGCGCGGCCCTGTGCGCCGACGCGGCCACCGCCTCCGGGGCGCGCCGCTGGAACGACGCCAACGTGCTCGCGCTGAGCCTGCGTGCGACCTCGCAGGCCGAGCTCGAGGAGATCCTCGACGCCTGGTTCGCGGGTGGCGCCAGCGACGAGGCCGACGACGTCGAGAACATCGCGCACCTGGCGGTCATCGAGAGCGCCCGCTAGGCGCGGACTCGGGAAGAAACTTCAGCATGGTGGGGGTTTCTTCCCAAGGGGAGGAAACGCCGTACGAGATCGCGAACCGGCGGACGTGCGCAACACCACGCTCCACGGGGTCATCGAGGCCTTCGCCACCGAGGCGGCGATGCAGCTCACGGCCGAGACGTCCTCGGGGGCGGAGATCCCGTTCGAGCTGGTCGAGACGACGGGCGGACCACGGGGCCGCGTTCCGCTGTATTGCTATCGCCCGCTCACCGGGTCGTTCATCCGCGAGCGGCTGGGACTGCTCGCCGCCATGCCCACCTATGCGCCGGCGCTGCGCGCGCTGAGCGCGCTGGACGGGGTCGAGGCGTACCTGCACCAGCGCGGGGAGCGGCGGATCCCGGACGAGCCGCGCGAGTGCGCCGACGCCGCGTTGCGCGTCTTCCTGTCCGAGGTGTTCGCCGAGCGGACCGAGTTCGGGTTCGATCCCGACCGGTTCGAGGACGCTTACGAGGAGCTCGAGCGGGCCCTGTACGAGGGGCGGGCGGTGACCACGGTGGTGGCACCCGTGCTGGGCGTGGTGCTGGACCCGGACACCCGCGAGCTGGCCCTCGGTGACGGCCTCTCATTGATCGCCGGCGACGCGCTCGAGGACGCGCCGTCCGAGGCGGTGTGGGGGGACGGGGAGGAGCCGCACGTGCTGATCGTCCTGACCGCGGCCCAGGACCGGACCGCGCCGGCTCCCGTGTCGGTGGCGCGGGCCCGCTTTCGCCGCACCCTGACCGCGCTGCGGCTGTTCGAGCGCGGCGGCTATGCCCTCGGCCCGGTGGCGTGGACGCGGATCGACGACGGCGCCTGGCGCTCGGTGGCGCTGGGCGGCAGCGGGCGTCCCGGCCTGCCCCGGCGGATCGCGGCCGAACAGGAGGACGAGCTGCGGGCCTTCTGCAACCTCGTGGCGCGCCGGACGCCGCGCAGCGGGGAGATCGCCTGGGCGCTGGCCCGGTTCGAGATGGGCTGTGAGCGCCTCGCGCCGTTCGAGGCGCTGACCGACTACCTGCTGGCCCTGAGAGCCCTGCTCGAGCCCGAGGGCACGGCCAGCGGGCGGCTGGCCGGCCGCCTGGCGGCGATCTGCGCAGGGCCGGAGGATCGCGCCGCGGTGGCCGAGCGCACCGCCCACGCGATCTCGCTGGAGCGGGCGGTGATCGGGGGCCTCGCGCCGGCCCATCCCGGCGTCGACTCACTCGTCGACGAGCTCACCGAGTACCTGCGGGCCCTGCTCAGGGACGTGCTCTGCGGCCATCTCCACGCGGACCTTTGTGCGGTCGCGGACGAGCTGCTCGCCCAGGCGGTCTGATGACGACGCTCGCCCAGGCGGTCTGATGACGATGCTCGCGCGGGTGGTTCGGTGGCGTCGTCGTCGACGTCGCCGCTTCGTGGTCGAGGGCCTCTGGGTGGGTCATAACCGCGCATTCGGCGCGGTCGCGGGCTCCAGTGCGCGGTCGTGACCCATATACGTGCCTGGATCCACACTCGAGCGGCGGGGCGGGGCGAGTGTGGGGCTGTGACCCAGCGCGCATGACCAGCCCTACCGGCACCCGCTAGGCTTGAATACCAGGCCGCTCCCCACTCGGTCTCGCGTGCGGGGCCGGGATTGTCTTGCCTGCCAGGCCTGACATGTAAGTCCTGGGGCTCCTATGAAGGAAAGGGGAGCGCGACCTGCAGTTTCGAGCGGGCCACAGCGCCCGCTCGTCCTGTTAACGGCCTCCGAGCCATGGGTAGGAAACCCAGCGTGAATGCTCGTGATCGGCGGGTCGCGGCGAGTTATGCTGCGGCCGTGCCACCGACCGCCGCGCGTCCCGCCGTGCTTCCCAACGTGCATCCGGACTGCCGGAACATGCCGCGGACGGGCGACGACGGCTTTGAGGAACTGTGCCACCTCGTCACCGAGCAGGATCCCGATACCGCCCTGTGCGGCAAGGACGTGTCCGGCTACCCGTGGGATCCGCCGTGGCCTCGCTGCGAGGCCTGCCTGTCGGTGGCCCGCGGAGAGATGAACTAGTGGTGCGACCGTACTTACGGGGACGACCACTAGTCGGCCCCGCGGGCGTCGGGATCAGACCGTGAGCGACTACGAGCTGACCTGCATCGTCGAGATCCCCAAGGGCAGCCGCAACAAATACGAGTACGACCCGGAGCTTGGGGGGATCAAGCTCGATCGGTTCATCTCGGCCTCGGTCGTCTATCCGACCGACTACGGGTACGTGCCCGAGACGCTCGCCCCCGACGGCGATCCGCTCGACGTGCTGGTGTGCGTGTCGGAGCCCACGTTCCCCGGCTGCTTCGTGCTGGCGAAGGTGGTGGGGCTGTTCAAGATGTCCGACGAGAAAGGCCCCGACGATCACGTGGTGTGCGTGCCGTTCGAGGACCCCGGTTGGAACTACTACGAGGACGTCGACGACCTGCCCGGGCAGCTGCGGGCAGAGATCGGCCACTTCTTTGATGTCTACAAGGACCTCGACCCCGAACGGCACTCCGAGGTCAAGGGCTGGGACGGCCGCGACGCCGCGGTCGAGGCGATCGAGAAGGCGCGCCAGGCGTTCCGTGACGGCAAAGCGGAGTAGCCGGACTCAGTCGGTCCTGGACTCTCGTTCCCCGGGCTCGGATTCCCGTTCCCCGGGCTCGGATTCCTGTTCCGCGCGCTCGGATTCCTGTTCCCGCGGCTCGGATTCCTGTTCCGCGGGCTCGGATTCCCGTTCCGCGCGCTCGGATTCCTGTTCCCCGGGCTCGGATTCCCGTTCCGCGCGCTCGGCCTTCCTTTTTCGCCACCGCCACACCCGCCGCCCGATGAAGAAGACGATCACCAGCCCCACGGCGATCGCGAAATACGCCTCGTAGCGCGTCGCCGTGTTGTAGATGCTGTCGATGTGGTCGCCCGAGAAGTAGCCGATCGACACCCACACCCCAACCCAGAGCGCGGCGCCGAGTGCGTTGAACGGGATGAACCGCGTCCAGTGCATTCCGGTGATCCCGGCGATGATCCCGTTGGCCTGTCGCAGGCCCTCGACGAACCGGGCGATCACGATCACCTTCCCGCCATGCTGGTCGAAGAAGGCCGCGGCCTTGTCCAGGCGCTCGGGGGTCAGGAAGATGTACTTGCCGAACCGCTCGGCCAGCGGCCGGCCGCCGAAATGCCCGATCGCGAAGCCGACGTTGTCGCCGAGGAGGGCGGCCAGGAAGCCGAAGAGCGCCACGAGCCAGATGTTCAGTCGCCCGGTGCCCGCATAGATCGCCGAGACGATGAGCACGGTCTCGCCGGGCACCGGAATCCCGAAGTCCTCCAGGAACACCAGACCGAGCGCGAGATAGCCGAAGCGGTCGAGCGTCGGCTCGAGGCTGTGCAGGACGCCCGGAAGATGCGCGGGCGCAGCGGCGGCCGTTAGGAGGGGGTCGAACACGGTGCAGACCCTACCCGCGGGCTCTGCCATGATCGCGACATGACCGCCGTCAGGCTGACCTCGCTATCGCACGGCGCCGGCTGTGCGTGCAAGGTGCCCGCGGCGCTGCTCGCGCCCCTTATCCAGGATCTACCGCGCTCGGCCGATCCGGACCTGCTGGTGGGCACCGAGACGAGCGACGACGCGGGCGTCTACCGCCTGCGCGAGGACCTGGCGCTGGTGCAGACCGCCGACTTCTTCACCCCGATCGTCGACGATCCCTACGACTTCGGGCGGATCGCCGCCACCAACGCCCTGTCCGACGTGTACGCGATGGGAGGCCGGCCGGTCAGCGCCCTGAACCTGGTGGCGTGGTCGATTGCCGACCTCGGCGCGGAGATGCTCGGAGAGGTGCTGCGCGGTGGCTACGACGTGGTCAGCGCGGCCGGGGCGGTGATCGTGGGCGGCCACACGATCGACGACCCCGAGCCCAAGTACGGCCTGGCGGTCACCGGCGTGCTCGACCCGGCCGACCTGATCACGAACGCCGGCGGACGCGCCGGGGACGCGCTGGTCCTGACCAAGCCCGTCGGGGCGGGCGCGATCACTACATCGTTGAAGAAGGGATTGGTCGGCGACGAGACACTGGCGGCTGCGGTCGAGGTCATGACCGAGCTCAACGAGACCGCGGCGCAGGCGGCGCGGGCAGCGGGCGCCCGCGCGATGACCGACGTGACCGGCTTCGGGCTGCTCGGTCATCTGCACGAGCTGACCCTGGCCAGCGGCGTGGCCGCTGAGATCGAGGCCCGGGCAGTGCCCGCGATCGACGGCGCGCTCGAGCTTCTGGCCGACGACCGGGCGGTCGCCGGCGGGAGCCGCAACAACCGCCGCTATGCCGAGGAGTTCGCCGTGTTCGAGGACGACGTCGACGAGGTGCGCAGGAGGCTCGTGACCGACGCGATGACCTCGGGTGGGCTGCTCGTGGCGGTTGATCCGGCGCGGGCCGACGAGATCCCGGGCGCGCTGATCGGGCGGCTCACCACCGGCGAGCCGGGCACGATCAGCGTCATTTGAGGCGTTCCAGGTCCTCGCGCGCCGCGACGCCCAGGTATCGCCCCTCGGGCGTGGTGACGATCGCCCAGCGATAGCCCCTGTCGGCCAGGAAGCCGGCGACCTTACCTGCGGATGCGTGCGGGCGAAATGTTTTCGGGCCAGGCTCCGCGACGTCCCAGACCGGCCCCGCTGAGGCGGGATCCAGGACGGTGGACGGAGCTCGCCCGAGCAACGTGCGGTCGTCGCTCGTGACCAGCGCGAACGGGTAGGGCGAACGCTCGATCGACTCGCACACCTCGGCGATGCGATCGGTAGGACGGCACAGCGCGGCGTCGTCGCGCATCGCGCGTCCAGCGGTCGGCGCGTAGGTCTCGTCGCCTTCAAGCGGCAGGTTGTGTGCCAGCCAGTCGACCTTCCCGGGCACGTAGTCGTAGACGTCGGTGAACCCGAGCGTGTCGAGCCGGCACGCGGCTCGTGGACTGAGGTCTCAGAGGGAGTCCCAGCAGTACACGACCACCGGTCGGGTGCGATCGAGTACAGCCGCGTGCTGCTCGTCGAGCTCGCGCAACGGCAGGTTGACCGCGCCCGGAAGGTGCGCCGGGGCGTAGTCGTCGCTGGGCAGCACCTCGACCAGCTGCGATCCCCGGTCGATCAGCTCCTGGAGTTGCTCTAGGCAGATCGGCGTGGCCATGGTGCCGGGTGGCTACCCGATGCCGAGCTCGCCCAGCGCCTGCACCAGCACGTCGCGGGTGGCTTCGAGCGCCTGCGGGATCACGTTCGTGGCGGCCAGCACCGGCATGAAGTTGTTATCGCCGCTCCATCTCGGCACCACGTGCAGGTGCACGTGGTCGACGATCCCGGCGCCGGCCACCTTGCCGAGGTTGTAGCCCACGTTGAAGCCGTCGGGCGTCATCGCGTGGCGGATGGCCAGGATCGACCGGCGGGTGAGCTGCATGGTCTCGAGCATTTCGTCTGGGGTCAGGTCCTCGAGCGCCCCGACGTGGCGGACCGGCGCGACCATCATGTGGCCCGGGGCGTACGGGAACGCGTTCAGGATGGTCAGGCAGTGCTCGGTGCGGTCGATCGGCTGATGGGCGGGATCCTCGTTGCGACCGGTCGCGGCCGCGCAGAAGATGCAATCCCCATCCTTGGGTCCGGTGATGTACTCGATGCGCCAGGGCGCCCAAAGTGGCCGGTCGGTCATGGGCGTGGGAATCTACCCATGTGTTCCACATCGAGCTTCGCCAGTTTCCCCACCAGACACGGGTGTTCAACCTCACGCCCGAGCAGCTCGAGGCGCGGATCGTCGGCCCATGGGTGGCCGGTCGTACGATCGAGCTCGACGAACGCCGCTGGGACTCGGACCGGGCCAGGCTGACGATCTACGAGGGACCGGAACTCTCGCCCGACCAGCTCGGGATGGGACGGGGATGGGCCAACGTGACCCGTTCCGGAAAGGAGGTGACCGCGCGCGTGCTGGCCAACCGAGCGCAGCCCGCGCCGGTCGCCGAGCTCAAGCGCGATCTGATCGAGAGCTGCGCCTACGGAGCCGTCCCGCTACGGCGGCTCGTCGAGCTCACCGGCGAGCGCTATCCGCAGTCGCGGGTGAGCGAGCGGATCGCCCTGTGCGAGCAGGTGGCGTGGGAGCTGCTGCACGAGGGGACGGTGCGGCTCGTGCGGGCGGGGATGACGGTCGAGCGCTCCGACTGGCAGGACGCGCTGCTGCGCTGGGAGGCGTGGAGCGGCGAGGCCGTGACCCTTGCGACGGCCCAGCCCTAGGCGACCAGGTCGTCGATCAGCTGCTCCCTTTCGGCCTGAGAGCCGAACAGGTAGCGGTGGATGCGTACGAGGCCCTCGATGTCGTGCACGTCGTCGTCCAGCTGGGGCACGAGCAGCAGCCGGCGCTCGTCGAGCTCACTAGCCAGGCGAACCAAGTTCTGCTCGTCGCGGCGCGCCAGCACGTGGTAATCGCGGAAGTTCTCGGCCACGCGGGTGGCCAGCCCCGGCGGGAGCACCCGGGCCAAGGACCGCCTGACCTCGCGCGGCGGGCGATCGCCCAGGAGGTCGTGGTGGACGCGGTTCACGACCACGCCGGCGAACGGGAGCCCGTCGGCCTCGAGCCGCTGCCCGAACCAGATGGCCTCGTCGATCGGCTCGCGAGCGGCCGAGGTGACGAGTAGGAACGCCGTGCTCTCAGCCCGCAGCAACTGCTCGACCTGGGCCGCGCGCTGGCTGAAGTCGTTGGTCATGTCGCCGAGGAGCTGAAAGAACGTGGTCAGGTCGCTGATCAGGTCGATCCCGGTGATCCGTCGCAGGCCGCCCAGCAGCGGGAGCGCACCGCGCCCCAGGGCGCGGAAGCCGAGCCCCGTGGGCTTCATGAACGCCTTCAAGGCGCGCCCTTCCAGGAACGCATTGAGCCGGCCCGGCGCGTCGAGGAACTCGAGCGCGTTGCGCGAGGGCGGCGTGTCGAGCACCAGCAGATCGAAGTCCCCGTCCTGGTCGAGCTCGTAGAGCTTGGCGATCGCGGTCAGCTCCTGGGAACCCGACACCGCGGTGGACAGCTCCCGGTACACGCGGTTGGCCTTGATCTCCTCCGCGCGCCCAGGCTCCGGCGCGATCCGGTCGATCAGCTCGTCGAACGTCCGCTTGGGATCGAGCATCATGGCCCACAGCTCGCCCTGGACGTCCAGCGCGCCGCCGGCCAGGCGTTCCGGCTTCACCCGGCGCGGCTCGTTCTCGAGCTCCTCGAGACCCAGCGCGTCGGCCAGCCGGTTGGCCGGGTCGATCGTCACCACGGCCACCTTGGCGCCGGTGGCGGCCATGCCGAGCGCGATCGCGGCCGAGCTCGTGGTCTTGCCCACGCCCCCAGACCCGGCGCACACGCACACCCGCTTGCCTTCGAGCATCTCGGCGACGTTCACAGCGCGTCCTCCAGGGCGCCGGCCAGGAGCTCGAGCTGTGGGAGTCCGACCGCTTCGGCGAACAGGTAGGGAAGCTCGACGAGCCGGCCGTCCACCCGCTCGCGAAGCCGGTCGCGCTGCTCGCGCTGGGTGGCCGCCCGGGCGTGCTCGGACAGCGCGGCGCGCAGCGCGGAGCGGGCCAGCGCCGAGCGGGTCTTCGCGAGCGCGTCGTTCAGCTCGCCGATCTCGGCCGCGTCGAAGCGAGCCGGATAGACGGCGTTGACGATCACGAGGTCGAGCGGAAGCTCATCACGGGCCAGCTCGTCGGCCAGCGTCATCGTCTCGTTGACCGGCATCTCCTCGGGCGTGGCCACCGCGACCACGCCGGTGAACTCGGAGTCGGCGATCGTGTCGGCGATCGTGCGCCCCTGATGGGCGATCGGGCCGACCCGGGCGATGCCGGCGAACGTCCGCGGCGTGCGCAGAAGGCCCATGCCGTGACCGGTGGCCGGCGCATCGACGATCACGAGGTCATAGGGCGCGGCGCCGCGGGTCCGGCGATGCAGCTGAGCGAGCTCCCACACCTTGCCGATACTGAGGAGCTCGCGCATCCCGGGGGTGGCCATCGCGAAGGCCTGGAACAGCCGGCTCGACCCCAGAGCCTGGCCGATCGTTCCGGCCTTGACGCGCAGGTACTCCTCCATGGCGCGCTGGGGATCGATCGAGATCGTGAACAGCCCGGGCGCCAGCTCGATCTCGCGGAACTGCTCGCGCTCATCGTCGGAGAAGACGCCCTGCATACGCTCCTGGCTGGCCATCTCGGCGACGATCGTACGCAGCCCCCGCCGGGCCGCGAGCAGCCCGAGGGCGATGGCGACCGTGGACTTGCCGACGCCACCCTTGCCCGTGACGAACAGCAGACGCTTGTCCAGGAGGGAGGCCACCGCACTCGAAAATAGCGGGGGGGTGGGGGCGGAGGATCCCGTCCGGCGGAGGATTCCGGTTGCGCGCTGCGAATAGTGCCCTCGATATGAGCCACGTGATCGCGTTCGCCAACCAGAAGGGTGGGGTCGCCAAGACCACCACGACGCTCAACCTCGCGGTGGCGTTCGCCGAGGAGGGACATCGCGTTCTCTGCGTGGACATGGACCCCCAGGGCAACCTGACCATGTCCCAGGGCATCGACCCCGACACGCTCGAGAAGTCGATGTACGACGTGCTGGTGCATCACATCTCGATTCGCGAGGTGATCCGCAAGCGCGAGGTCGATGTGGCCTGCTCCTCGATCGACCTGGCCGGCGCCGAGATCGCGATGTCGACGATGATCGGCCGTGAGCGCTCGTTGCAGAAGGCGCTGAAGCCGGTCGAGGACGACTACGACTACGTCTTCATCGACACTCCGCCGAGCCTGGGCCTGCTCACGATCAACGCTCTGACCTCCGCGCACAAGGTGATCGTCCCCGTGCAATGCGAATATCTATCGATGCGCGGCCTGATCCAGCTGCAGAACACGCTCGCCATGATTCGCGAGAACCTCAACCCGGACGTCGAGATCGAGGGCATCCTGCCCACGCTGGTCGACATCCGGACGCTGCACGCCAAGGAGGCGATCGAGTTGCTGGAGGAGAACTTCGGCGACCGGGTGTTCGCCTCCCGGATCCGCAAGACGATCCGCTTCGCCGAGGCGCCCGTGAAGGGCATGTCGGTCCTGAAGTACGATCCGGACGGCGTGGCCGCACACGCCTATCGGCAGCTCGCGAAGGAGGTCCTCTCGAATGCCCACCGGTAAGCGCGCAAGCATGCGTGAGGGACCGCTCGCAGCGCTGTTCCGCAAGACCGCCGAGGACGTCGAACACAAGCCTGAGCCGGAGCCGCCGGCGCGACCTGCCGCGCCGGTGAACGAGGAGCCGGCCGCGCCACCGGAGCCCGAGGTCGAAGAGCCGCGCATTCCGCTGCCGCACGAGCGCCTGCGCCACGCCTTCTCCGCCGACATCCCCGAGAACATGCTCGAGCGGCCAGCCGGCTCCGCCGCAGGGCCGCCGGCAGAGCCCGAGCCCGATGTCTACGCGCGAGCCGGCCGGGCCGGCGATGCACCGACACGCTCCACCAAGCTCGGTCCGGTATTGCGCGTGGTCGGCGTCGGCGGCGCCGGGGTCAACGCGATCAATCGGATGGTCGAGGCCGAGATCGCGGGGGTCGAGTTCCTGGCCGTCAACACCGACCTGCAATCGCTTCAGCTGTCGGCCGCGCACGAGACGCTCCACATCGGCGACGCGATCACGCATGGGCTCGGCTCGGGCTCCAACCCGGAGCTCGGGCGGGCTGCCGCGCGCGACGAGTACGACCGGATCAAGGCCATGCTGCGCGGCTCGGACATGGTGTTCATCGCCGCCGGCGCGGGCGGCGGGACGGGCACCGGCGCGGCGCCGATCGTGGCCCAGATCGCCCGCGAGCTCGGCGCGCTGACCGTCGGCATAGTCACGCGGCCCTTCCAGTTCGAGGGCACCCGCCGGCGCGATCAGGCCGAGGTGGGCATCGCCGCGCTGGCCGCCGAGGTCGACACGCTGATCGTGGTCCCCAACAACCGGTTGCTGTCGGTGCTCGACCGCAACGTCTCGATGGTCGAGGCGTTCCGCGTGGCGGACGACGTGCTCCGCCAGGGCGTGCAGGGCATCTCCGACCTGGTCACGCTCCCCGGGCTGATCAACCTCGATTTCGCCGACGTGCGCACGATCATGTCCGGCGCAGGCAACGCCCTGCTCGGGATCGGCATGGGCACCGGGGAGCGCCGGGCGGTCGAAGCTGCCGAGCACGCGGTGGCCTCGCCGCTGCTCGAGACGAGCATGGAGGGTGCGCGCTCGATCCTGCTCTCGATCACCGGGGGTCCCGACCTGTCGCTGTGGGAGGTCAACGAGTCGGCCAAGGCAGTGGCCGAGGCCGCCCATCCTGACGCCAACATCATCTTCGGCGCGATGGTCGACGAGAAACTCATCGACAACGTCTGGGTGACGGTGATCGCCACCGGCTACGGCGACGGCCGGTCGCAGCGCCGGCAGCCCATCAGGACGGAGGTCGGGGAGGCCGGTCGCGACGACCGCTCGAGGCTGCGCGAGCCGGCCGGCGAGCCGCGCGTGAGCCGCGTGCGCCAGCGCCCGAGTACGCTCGATCTCGACGTACCGGAATTCATTCCTCGTAGATAGGCGGGCTCAGCTGTGGTGGCCGAGCCGCTCGGCGTAGTCGCCGCGGGCCATCCGCGGTGTGCCCAGGCCGGCGCCGACGCGCTGCGTGAGGGCGGCAACGCGGTCGACGCGGCGCTCGCCGCGATGCTGACCGCGTTCAGCTGTGAGCCGCTGCTGACCAGTCTGGGCGCTGGCGGCTACATGCTGGTGGTCGAGCCGGGCGGCGAGCCCGTGCTGCTCGACTTCTTCGTCGAGGCGGCGGGGCGCGGCGTGGATGCCGGGGCGCGGGCCGAGCTCGTGCCGGTCAGCGTGTCGTTCGGCGACGCCATCCAGGTGTTCAACATCGGGCCGGCCTCCGTGGGGACCTACGGGATGGCGGCCGGGTTGTGGGAGGCGTCCAGCCGATTCGGACGGATCCCCCTGGCCGATCTCGTGGTGCCGGCGGCGCGGTTGGCGCGCGACGGCGTCGAGCTCAACGGTCCCCAGGCCTACGTGATCGAGATCCTCGCCGGGATCGTGACCTCAACGCCCGAGTGCGCCGCGCTGTTCGCCCCGGCCGGCCGGGTGGTGCGGGCCGGGGACGTGGTCCACCAGCCCGAGCTCGCCGACACGCTCGAGCGGCTGGGCGCGGAGGGCCCGGCGCCGTTCTATACCGGGGATATCGCGGCTGCGATCGTCGAGTGGCTGGCCGCGCGAGGCGGGATCGTGAGCGCCGCCGACCTGGCAGCCTACTCCGTGGTCGACCGGGAGCCGATCCGGGCCGAATATCGGGGACGCGAGGTGGTCACCAACCCGCCACCCTCGGCGGGCGGGATCCTGATCGCGCACGCGCTCTCGTTGCTCGACGGTGACACGGACCCCGCGCGCCCGGCTCCGGACCTCGTACACGTGGTCGCCACCATGGAGCGCACCCAGGCTGAGCGCACGCCCGAGTTCCTCGCGGGGCTCGACGATCCCTCTTTCGTCGAGCGGTTCCTGACCCGGCGCTCATCGCTCGGATCGACCACCCACGTGGCCGTGCTCGACCGCGAAGGCTGGGCGTGCTCGGTGACCTCGTCCAACGGGTCGTGCTCGGGCGTCGTGGTGCCTGGCACGGGGGTTCATCTGAACAACATGCTCGGCGAACAGGACCTTAACCCCCTGGGCTTCCACCGCCACTCGCCGGGGCGGAGGATGCCGAGCATGATGTCTCCCACCGTCGTGCTGCGCGACGGCGCCCCCGAGCTGGTGCTCGGCAGCGCCGGCTCGAACCGCATCCGTTCGGCCATCCTGCAGACGATCATCCGCGTGGTCGACGACGGGATGCCGGCGGGGGACGCGGTGCGGGCGCCGCGCGTCCACTTCGAGGACGGCGTGGTGTACGCCGAGCCCGGGATCGACACGTCGCCGCTCGAGCACGCCGGGCGGGCGATCGGGCGCTTCCGGGAGCTCAACCTGTTCTTTGGCGGAGTGCAGGCCGCGGCGCGCGACCGGCAGGGCCGGCTCTCGGGTGGGGGGGATCCCCGCCGCGGGGGAGCGGCGGTCGTGGTCGACGCCGCATGAGGATGGCGGCGCTGCCGGTGGTCGCGGTCGAGCCCGCATGAGGGTCGCGATCGCGGTTCTCGCGGCGGTCGCGGTGCTGGCCTCCTGCGGCTTCGACGTCCAGTCCCCCGACCTGTTCCAGGTCACCCGGTTCGGCCAGGGCCACAAGCTGACCCTGCTGGTCAACGACGGCGGCACGATCGCCTGCAATGGAGGCAAGCCGAAGTCCCTGCCCGATCCGCAGTTGCTCCAGGCGCGCGACCTGGCCACGAGCCTCAATACGGACGCCAAGGCCAAGCTCAGGTTCTCGCGCACCGCCCGCACCGTGTTCTCCTACTCGGTGAAAGTGCAGAACGGCACGTTCACGTTCCCGGACACCGCGGCCGACTCGCGCAAGGAACTGTCGCAATTGGAGTTGTTTGTAGTGCAGGCGGCGGCTGACCCGTGCGGGATCAGCGCTTGAGGATGTTCTTAGCCTTATCGCCTTCTTAAGACCCCCGCTACGCTGCCCAGCTTGTGATTGTCATCGCCTCCAGCCTCATCACGACTTTCCAAGCGGTTGTCCTCGGCGCCCTGCAGGGCGTCACCGAGCTGTTCCCAATCTCGAGCCTCGGGCACACGGTCATCCTCCCGAATCTGTTCGGGTGGACCAATATCGTCAAGTGGCAGTCGGAGCCCGAGTCGCCATGGCTCGCCTTCGTCGTGATGCTGCACGTGGGCAGCGCGATCGGCCTGCTGATCTACTTCTGGCGCGAGTGGGTGGAGATCATCACGGCGTTCTTCGGGACCCTCGGCAAGCGCCGCATCGAGACCCGCACCGAGAAGCTCGCCTGGCTGATCATCGCGGCGAGCATCCCCACCGGAATCCTCGGGATCGCGCTCGAGCGCGTCGCGCGGCAGGCCACGGCCAAGCCGCTGATCGCGTCGATCTTCCTCGTGGTCAACGGCTTCGTCCTGCTCGGGGCGGAGCGCCTGCGTCGGCGCTCGGAGGTGCGGGTGAGAGCCCGCACAGAGGGACGATCGGGGCAGGATCTCGACCGCGAGATCGAGTCGCTCAGTTACAAGGAGGGCGTTGGGGTCGGCTTCGTGCAGTCCACCGCGCTGATCGCCGGCATCAGCCGCGACGGGGTGGTAATGGCGGGAGGCCTCCAGCGCGGCCTTGACAACGCCGGCGCGGCCAAGCTCTCGTTCCTGCTCGCGACGCCGATCATCCTGGCCGCCGGAGTCTTCAAGGTGGGTGACCTCCTCGGCGCCAACGGAAACGGCATCCGCGGCGAGGCCGTGGTCGCGGCGGTGGTCGCTGCGATCTTCGCCGTGATCACCGTGCACTTCCTGACCCGCTGGTTCAAGACGCGCAACCTGATCCCGTTCGGGATCTACTGCGTGGTTTTCGGGACGGCGATGATCATCTATAACGCCTAAAGGGGCCAGGCCGGATGCCTGGCCGTGGCCGCCGGCGGCGCACGCGGAGCGGTCTCCCGGAAACTCAGAAGCGGAGCGTGCGCCGGCCCGGAGCCGGATGCGGCTACGCCGCGCCGAATCTCACTTTGCCGTTCGACTGCGCCCGTTCCTGGACGCGGTCGACCAGCTCGAGGCGCTTGATCGCGGCGCGGAACAGCCGGGTGACCAGCCGCAGCCGGGCATTCTCGGAGCGCATGTCGAGCAGGCCCTGCTTGGCATCCAGCCCGAAGTCGACCGTGGCGGCCATCGCGTAGGCGCTCATGTTGGCCAGCTCGTCGGGATCGGGATCGCTGTCGGTGGCCCGCCTGACCAGCTCGGCGTAGGCCTCGTGCGCGGCCTTGGCCAGGTCCGGATCGTGCGCGTCCTCTCGATCCTCGACGAACTCGATCACGCCCGCCGGATAGGGAAGATGGCCCTGACGCTCGAGCACGCGGAACGGCCGGGTGCCGCGCACCAGCAGGTTCATCCGCCCGTCCTCCATGCGCTCGAGCACTTGCTCGATCGAGCACGCGCACCCCACCTCGCGCAGCCCGTCGTCGGACAGCCACACGATCCCGAACTCGTGCTCGCGCTCGAGGCACGCGTTGATCATCGTCTTGTAGCGCTCCTCGAAGATGTGCAGCGGGATCATCTCGCCGGGCAGCGCCACGATCCCCAGCGGGAACAGCGGGTAGTCGCCTTCGGGCATCCGCCCAGCGAGTCTACGCCCGGCCCGCCAGCAGCAGGTTGTAGAAGATGGCCGGCGGGAGCCGGGGCTCGAGCAACCGCTGGTCCACGCGCTGCAGCAGCAGGTAGCCGTGGAACGCGTACTGGCGCCAGAGCATGGGCACGTCGGCCGGATCGGCGCTGGCCTCGAGCGCGCGGTTGAACCACCCGAACCAGTTGGCCAGCAGCTCCTCGCCGCGGACCCTGATGTCCATGAACCCGGCGGCGCGGGCGAGCTTCGCCAGGTCGCCGGGCGCGAAGGCGTGGATGTCGACCACCCGCTCGAGGTAGTGGTCGTCCCCGTTCGTCGAGCCGTTGTGGTCGGGGGGTGAGGGCGGTCCGGCCCCGAGGGCACGGCGCCACAGGGGAGCGACTGCGCTCGCGCCCCGCTTGGGCAGGGCGGCCAGCCGGTCGCCGAAACGCGACGGCTCACCCGCGAACACCACGTAGCCGCCGGGCTTGAGCACCCGGTGAAACTCGCCAAAGGCCCGCTCCAGGTCGGGCAGGTGATGGAGCACGGCGTGGCCGAGGACCAGGTCGAAGCTGTGCTCGGCGAACGGCAGCGATTCGGCGTCGGCCCGGGCGCTCTTGACCGTCAGGCCGAGGCGCTCCGCGTTCGCGTTCAGCACGCGCACCATGCCGGGAGAGATGTCCGTGCAGGTTGCCTCGCGCACGATTCCGGCGCGCATCAGGTTGAGGCTGAAGTAGCCGGTGCCGGCGCCGACCTCCAGCGAGCGCTCGAAACCGCGGTCGAGCGCCGCGCCGAGCACCTTGCGCAGCTTGCCCACTACCTGAGCCTGGCCGACCTCGCCGAAGTCGATGCCCCACTTGGAGTCGTAGCTCGGAGCGGCCACGTCGTGATAGCGGGTGTTGACATCGCGGATCTCGTCCGCCGTCCGCAGCGCATCCATGGCGGCCAGGACATTACCCTCTCGGCCCGGATGAGCGACTCCTACGTCCAGCAGCACCAGCCTCCGGGCGTCCCGCCGCTCGAGCTCACCGGCGAGCGCACGCTGCCCGACGTGCCAGCCGAGAACTATTGGTACCGGCGGCATCTGGCCGTGTACGAGTGGATCGCCACGCGGGTGGGCGGCTCAGCGGTGCTCGACATGGCCTGCGGGGAGGGTTACGGGTCCTCGGTGCTGGCGTCCGCCGCGGCCTCTGTCGTGGGCGTGGACGGGAACCCCGAGGCCCACGAGCACGCCCGGCTGCGCTACACGCGGCCCGGGCTGTCGTTCGAGTGGGGCGCGGTCGAGACGTACGGCGAGCCGGGCACGTTCGACGCCGTGGTGTTCCTGCAGACGCTCGAGCACGTCGTCGATCCAGCGGCCGTGCTCGAGCATTTCCGCGCTTTGCTCAGGCCCGGAGGGGTTGCCTACGTCTCGACGCCGAACGTCCTGACGCTCGCCCCGCCGGGGGCGGAGAAGTCAGACAACCCCTGGCACCTGCGCGAGTACCGCGCGGAGGAGTTCGCTTCGCTGTGCCGCGGCGCGTTCGGGCAGGTCGAGATGCTGGGGCTGTTCCACGCCCGCAAGCTCCGCGCCCACGAGCTCGCGCTCGGACTCGGCTGGGACCGGGCGCACAGGCGCCTGGGAATCACCAGGGCGTTCTACGACCGCTTCACGCCGGCCATCTCCAGCCGGGACTTCGCCTTGCGCGGGGGCCGGCTGAGCCACGCCCTCGATTTCCTGGCCGTCTGTCGCGGGCGCTGAACCGGCGCGCAAACCGCGCGCCTGCGGGTAGTCTGGCCCGCGACAACCCAGCAAGCTGACATCCGGAAGGGCAGGGTCCGCAATGTCACATTCACGCGCCCGCAGGCTGATCGCCTGCGCGTCAGCCATCGCCATGACCGTTCTCGTCCTGGGGGCGCCGGTCGCCAGCGCCCGAACGGGCCAGGGGCGGGCCGCCAAGACCAGCAAAGCCGCCCGCGTGTGGTTCCCGCGCGACGTGCTGGCGCTTCACTACGGCACCAACCTGGGCGCGGCGAACCCCTCGCAGGTGATGCAGATCGGGATCGGTCTGAAGGATCCCCACCCGGCGCGGGAGGCCGCGCTCGAGAACGCCCTGCGCAATCCGGCCAACGCCCAATACCAGCGCTTCCTCACCCCGGCCCAGTTCGACTCGCGCTTCGGCGTCTCCAAGGCCACGTACTCGCGCGTGCTGACGTGGCTTCGGAACGGCGGCGCGAAGGTGATCGAGACCGCCGGTGCCCGGAACTACGTCGAGATCTCGGCCACCGTCAAGCAGGTCGACGGCCTGTTCGGAACCCAGGAGAACCGCTATCGGGCCAAGGGCGTGACGTTCCTGGCCAACAAGTCGGCGCCGAGCGTGCCTGCGCGCATGGACATCCTGGCCATCGTTGGTCTGAACACGCTCGAGCATCCGACCACGCCGCTCGCGAATGCCCACCGGGGCGTGCGGGCACCCGGATCCTCGGTGCTCGGCCTGCCGACCGCGCCCGCCCAGCTTCCGTCGATCCCGGGCGAGAGCACGCTGACCGGCACGATCCAGAACGTGCTTGGCTCGCTGCCCGGCCTGCCCGGCGGCAACCCGCTGCACTCGCACCTGAGTGTTCCGGCGGTGTCGGCGCCGACGATCCCGGCCGAGCTCACCCCGCAGGACATGTGGTCGATCTACGACATGCCGTCGAACAACGAGGGCCAGGGCCAGTCGATCGCGATCATGGGCTCGGGCGACTCGAGCACGACCGTCAAGGACCTGGCGATCTTCGAGTCCGAGCACGGCCTGCCCAAGGTGCCGGTCCAGGTCACCGACATTCCCAAGGACGGCGACTTCTCCGACACGGGCGGCAACGTCGAGTGGGAGCTCGACACGCAGTCCTCGACCGGCGTGGCTCCCGATGTCAAGAAGGTCCACCTGTACTTCGCCCAGCACCTGGTCGACCCCGACGTCGAGTCCGACTTCGTCAAGTGGGTCGACGATCCGAGCGGGCCCAAGCAGGCCAACGCGTCGTTCGGCGAGTGCGAGACCACGCCGGCCAACGCGACGCTGGAGAGCACGATCCCGCCGCAGTTCAACAACAACGTGGACCAGAACGCGATGTACGGGACCGGCGCGCCCGACGCGCTCGAGCCGGTCGCCGAGCAGACGCTCGAGCAGGGCGTGCTCGAGGGCCGGACCCTGTTCGCCGCCACCGGAGACACCGGCTCCTCCTGCCCGGTGCTGGTCCTCGGCCCGGACCTGGGCGCCGGCAATGGCGTGGCCAACCAGGGCGTGCCGATCGTCAACTACCCAGCTGCCAGCCCGAACGTGGTCGCGGTCGGCGGCACCGTCCTCTACCCCGACGGCGGCAATCCCCCGCAGCGGGCGGTCGAGTACCCGTGGCCGTACACGGGCGGTGGCCAGAGCTTCTTCATCCCAGAGCCCGCGTTCCAGGCGGGTGATTCGGCGGTGAACCGGCCCTGCGTGTCGGATGTGAGCGGCAACCCGAACACCTCGGGGGTCACCTGCCGGGGCATCCCGGACGTGGCCGACGAGTCGGGCGACATCGCCACCAGCTCCTACGACATCTACAGCGACGAGCTCGGCGGCGCCTCGAGCGAGGGCGGCACGAGCCTCTCCTCGCCGCTGATGGTGGGCATGTGGACGCGGATCCAGGCGGCCTCGAAGCGTGGAACCGGTTTCGCAGACCCGGACATCTACCGGATCGCCGAGAACGCCACCGACTACGCCCGCGACTTCAACGACTACGAGGCGGGGACCAACGGCGCCTACCAGGCCCTACCCGGGTGGGACTACGTCTCGGGCTGGGGCACCCCGGTGCTCGCGCCGTTCATGACCGACGTGGACGGCCGCACCGCCCCGGTTCGCTAATCGCCGGCTCGAGAAACGTCCCGCATGAGGACGTTTCTCGAGCCCCCTATGCCCAGCGGAAGGTTTTCGGGGCTTTTCGCATGCGGATCAGCCGGGCGGGGATCCCTGCGGCGACGGCGTTCTCGGGGATGTTCGCGGTGACGACCGCGCTCGTGCCGATCACCGAGTTGTCGCCAACCGACACGCCGCGTAACAGACACACCCCATAGCCGATCCACACGTTGTGGCCGACGTTGACGTCGCGCTTGTAGATCCCCTGATCGCGGATCGGGCGCTCCACCTCGACCATCCCGTGATCGAAGTCGATCATCATCACCCGGTCGGCGATGATGCACTCGCGCCCGATCGACACGTGCTGGTAGGCCGAGATGGTGCACTCCTGGCCCATCACGGACTTCGCGCCGAGCGCGAACTCACCCTCGTGGACGCGGATCTTGCAGCGGTGGCCGATCCACGACCAGCGCCCGAGCCTCACCCGCGCGTGCGGGCCGATCTCGAACTTGACCCCAGGGCAGACGAAGCACAGCCCGTCGGTCTCCAGGCGCCCTCGCCAGCGGAGCTTCAGCCAGGCCCAGCGCGCGATCAGCAGCGCATATCCCGGCCTCAGCATGTGATGCTCGCGCGCGAAGCGCAGGAAGGTCAGCGGCCCGCCGTGCAGGGGCGGGGGGCCGGACCGGACCGCGGGCGGCACGGCGACCGGGACGCTGCGCTGGAGTTGCTGCTCGGTGGCAGAGGGGATCTCGGTGGCCGCCACGGCGGCATCGTACCCCTGGCATGATGTTCGGCGTAGGGATGCCCGGGGTCGACGAATCGCTTGCTCAACGCCTCCTCGCCGGTGATCGCCGGGCGCTCGCGCGAGGCATCTCGCTGGTCGAGAATGACGACCCCGAGGGATGGGCGCTGGTCAAGGAGGTCTATCCGCGCACCGGCCGCGCCGCGGTGTTCGGCTTCACCGGGCCGCCCGGGGCGGGCAAATCCACCCTGCTCGGCGCGCTGATCAAGCTCGAGCGGGCACGCGAGCGGACCGTCGCGGTGCTCTCGATCGACCCCACCTCTCCGTTCACCCAGGGCGCCCTGCTCGGCGACCGCATTCGCCTGACCGACCACTTCCTGGACCCCGGCGTGTTCATCCGCTCGATGGCCAGCCGGGGCGCCCTGGGCGGGCTGAGCGAGGCCTCGCTCCAGGCCGCACTGCTGATGGACGCGGCCGGCCGCGATGTGATCATGCTCGAGACCGTGGGGGTGGGCCAGGCCGAGGTTGACATCATCGACCACGCCGATACGGTCGTTCTCGTGTTGATGCCAGGGTCGGGGGATTCGATCCAGGCCCTCAAGGCCGGCGTGATGGAGATCCCCGACGTGATCGTGGTCAACAAGGCAGACCACCCGCTGACGGACACGATGGTGCGCGAGATCAAGAACGTGCTGGCGCTGGGACCCCAGGAGGGCTGGAAGGTGCCGATCGTCAAGACCGAGGCGGTCCGGGCTGAGGGGATCGAGGAACTGGCCGAGAAGCTGGCCGAGCATCACGCCTACGTGGAGGCCGAGGGAACGCTGTCCGAACGCCGGCGGCGTAACCTCATGAACGAGGTGATCGGGCTGGCCGCCTACCGCATGCGCCGCGAGCTCGAGGCCTCGATCCGGGACGATCCGGAGGTTCAGGCGCTGCTCGACCGCGTGGTGGCGCGCGAGATCGATCCGGCCAGTGCCGCGACGACCGTGCTCGAGCGCCGGGCGCAGGAGTTGGCGCGGTGAGCGCGGCGCTCGCGCCCCCGTTCCTGGTGGCCGCGCTGCTCGTGTGCGTCGCCGGTGCACTCAAGCTCCGCTCCCCGGATCGCGCCGCGGCGGCGTTCCGGACGTCTCCCTGGGCGATCCGTGGGCTGGCCGTCGTCGAGGTGGCGCTCGGAGTCGTATGCGTGCTGGCCCCGACCCGGCCGCTCGCGGTCGCGCTGGCGGTGCTCTACGGCGCCTTCTCGGTCCTCGCCGTCACCCTCATGCGTCGTGGCGTCCCTTGCGGGTGCTTTGGAGATAACGACTTACCGGTGTCGCTCGCCCACGTCATCGCCAGCGAGCTACTGGGCGTGCTGGCCCTCGGCGCGGCGCTCACCGGTCCGCGCAGCCTCGGGTGGGCGCTGGACCAGCCGGCGGCGCTCCTCGTCGGGATCGCGGGGGCGCTGTACGCCACCCTGCTCGTGTACACGCAGATGCCCGCGGCGTGGGCGGCGTGGAGCGGCGAATGAGCTTCGTTTCTCACGCCGGCGAGCTGCTCGCGCGGCGTACGTCCCGGCGCGGAGCGCTGGCGCGAGCGGCCGTGGCGGGCGCCGCCTTTGCGGTCGCCCCGGTCCGCTACCTGGTCCGCCCGGGCACGGCGTGGGCGGTTCTCCAGCCCACTGATTGCCCGCACGGCGCCAAATGCCGCGATGGCTACACCGCTTTTTGCTGCGAGATCGAGGACGGCAACAACGTCTGCCCGCCGGACACCTACATCGCGGGCTGGTGGAAGTGCACGAGCTACCGGGGCACCGGTCTGTGCGCCGGGCAGGGCGCGCGCTACTACATCGACTGCAACCGGGTTCCCGGGACGGTGTTCCCGGGCGGCTGCCAGTGCGCGCATGGCGACTGCCACCACCGCGCTGTCGACTGCAACCACTTCCGCTACGGGCAGTGCAACACGCAGATCGCCGGCACCACCGAGGTGGTCTGCCGGCTCGTGCTGTGCCGCAACCCGGCCACCGTCCCCGGCATGAACTGCAACGCAACCGAGATGGTCGACGACCGCACCTGCACGCACGACAACCCGTGTCTACAGGGTCTGGCCAAGCAGCTGCCCGGAGGAGGGGGCGCCTAGCTGTGGTCGCCTCCGCAAATACGCCCGCATTCGAGGTGCCCCCGGCGGCGCTGCGCTTTGTCCTCGGATCCTCACGTAGCTCTGCTACGCATCGGATCCTGCGTCCTCGCGCAGCATCCACCGGTGACACCTCTCGGTGCGACCGTACTTACGGAGGAGACCACTAGTGGTCGCCGTGGTGTCGGTCGAGACGGTGCTGCTCGTGCTGTTGGTCGTGCTCGTGGCGGCGCTCCTGCGCAGCCACGCCGAGATCCTCCGCCGGCTCGGCCCCGAGGGCGCTGCCGCGCCACGCCTGCCCGATCCGCCGGCTGGCGCCCGACCGGACACCGAGGCCCCCGAGATCGCCGGCGTCACCCCCACCGGGGACGCGATCAAGCTGAGCCTGAGCGGAACGCCGACCCTGCTCGCCTTTTTGAGCAGCGGCTGCACCAGCTGCGCCCGCTTCTGGGAGACGCTCTCCGATCAGCGCCTGCCCGATGGTCTGCAGCCGATGATCGTCACCCGCGGCCCCGATCGCGAGCAGCGCTCGAAGCTCCGCTCGATGGCCCACCCTGCCGTCCCCGTGGTGATGTCCTCCGAGGCCTGGGCGGACTACGCGGTGCCGGGCTCGCCCTACTTCGTCATGGTGCAGGACGGCGAGATCCGCGGCGAGGGCGTCGCCACGACGTGGGACGCACTCACCTCGCTGCTCGGCGATGCGGTCGAGGAACAACGCGGGATCGAGGAGCGGCTGGCCGCGGCGGGAATCGGACCAGACCATCCGAGCCTATTTCCGGGAGGACGCGTCTGACCGCGCTGATCGTCCTCGGCTGCTCGGCCTCGGTCACGGCCGCGGTCGCCGCCGCCTGGTCGCCCTGAGGCGAGTCGATGCTCGCGAGCATCACCCCGCTCGGCGAGCGGGGACGACATTCTCGGTGGGGCCTCACGGTGGGTGCGTTTCTGGTGAGCGCCACCGCGGCGGGCGTCGGCGCCGGGGCCATGCTCGGGATGCTCGGCTCGGTCGTGGTGCCGCCGCATGGCACATTGCCGATGCTGCTCGTGGCGATCGCAGTCGCGGTCATCCTGGACGGCCTACCCCGCGCCGTACCGGGGCCTCGGCGCCAGGTCGATGAGCGCTGGCTCGACCGGTACCGCGGCTGGGTCTACGGCGTGGGCTACGGGGCCCAGCTGGGTCTTGGCGTGACCACGATCGTGTCGAGCGCGGCGACCTACGTGGCGGGACTGGCCGCGTTCCTGACGGCGAACGCCGCGGGCGGCGCGATCGTCCTCGGCTGCTTCGGCGCGGTGCGAGGCCTCACTCCGCTGGCGGCCGCCGGCGTTCGGAACCAACGTCAGCTGCTCGAGTTCCACCGCGCCCTGGCACGGTGGCGCGTGCCGGCCCGATGGGCCGTCGTGGCCGCCCAGGCTGGGATGCTCGTCCTCGCGCTGGTGCTCTCGTGACCGCGCTCGAGGCGCACGGGCTGCGGGTCGAGCTGCCGCGGGGCTGGAGCGGCCGGGTGTTCAAGCGCCCGGCGGGCGGCGCCACCCTCCACGCCGGCGACTTCCAGCTCCCGCTCGAAGACGGCGAGTTCGGCGATCGCAGCACCGCCGCGATGCCCGCCGGCGCCTCGTTCCTCGCGCTGACCGAGTATCGCCCGGGCAAGGGCCTCGCGCCCGGGCAGGGGCTGTTCGCCTCGCGCCTGGTGCCGACGACGCTCGATCCGACCGCGTTCAGTCCCCGGGGCCTTGCCCACCCACTCCCGGGCCAGCTGGGCGCGCAGCACTTCTTCACGACCGCCGGCCGGCCGTTCTGCCTGTACGTCGTGGTGTCAGGCCCCCGTTCGGAGCGCCGGCATCAGCTCGCCGTGCTCGGCCACGTGCTGCGCTCGCTGCGGATTCAGCCCGGGGCGAGCAAACCGGTGTAGCGCGCGGCGTCGTGCCCGAGGACGCCGATGCACGGCGTCAGGTTGGTCCGCGTGCGGTTGACGTAGGTCGCGCTGATCGCGCTGGCCGTGTTCCCGGCGCTCGCCGTCACCCGCACCGTGATCCGGAACGGGATCTCCTGGCCGCGTGGATAGATCCGCCCCGAGCAGCGCAGCGGGGCGTAGAAGAGCCCGTTGCCGGCGTAGGTTCCCGGTCGGGTGAGGCCAAGTGTGAGCGTGTCGGAGCCCGTCGCCCGGCCGCGCACCAGCCGCACGGTGGCGCAGGGAGCGCTCACGCACTGCGGGGTGAACGTCCAGGTGCGCTCCACGAGGAGACCGGCGCGCTCGCCACGGACGTGGTCGGCCACGGTCACGGTGCCGCTCATCTGAAAGGTGCCCTTGGGTTGCGCCGGCGGATTGGGCGGCTGGGCTTGGGCCGAGGCGGCGATGACTCCGCCCGGGACGGCGATCGCGAGCACCGCGGCGAGGACGTGCCGGCTCATCCCCCGAGGGCGCGGGCGAGGGCTCATGCCCCGAGGGCGCGGGCGAGGGCTCATGCCCCGAGGGCGCGGGCGAGGGCTCATGCCCCCAGCGCGCGGGCGATCACCATCTCCTGCACCTCGTCGGTGCCCTCCCCGATGGTGAGGATCTTGGCGTCGCGGTAGAAGCGGCACACCGGGTACTCCTCGATGTAGCCGTAGCCGCCGTGGATCTGCACCGCCTCGTCGGCGGCGCGGACGGCCAGTCGCCCACTCTTGAGCTTGGCCTGGGCCGCGGTCAGGCTGAAGTTGCGGCCCTGATCCTTGAGATAGGCGGACTTGTACACGAGCAACCGCGTCGCCTCGATCTCGGTCGCCATGTTGGCCAGCTTGCTCTGGATCGCCTGGTACTTGGAGATCGGCCGTCCGAAGGCGCGGCGCTCCTTGGCGTAGGCGAGCGCCTGGTCGAGCGCGCCCTGGGCCAGGCCGACGCCCATCGCGGCCACCCCGATCCGGCCGATGTCGAGCACGTGCAGGAACTGGCGGAACCCGGCCCCGCGGTTGCCCAGGAGGTTCTCCTCCGGCACGCGGCAGTCGTCGAAGCGTCAGCGGCCGGGTGTCCGAGGCGTTCCAGCCCATCTTTCGGTACGGCTCGCCCTGCTCGTAGCCGGGAGTGCCGTTGGGGACGATCAGGTTGGAGATCTCGCGCTCGCCGGCCGCGCGCTCGCCGCCCCGGCCGTCGCTCCCGCGCCCCGTGCCGGTGACCGCGGTGATCGCACGATCCCCGAGATGTCCGTCCCGGCGTTGGTGATGAACTGCTTGGAGCCGTTGATCACCCACTCTCCGTCCTCGAGGGAGGCCCGGGTACGCGTGTTCCCGGCGTCCGAGCCGGCCTCGGGCTCGGTCAGGCCGAAGGCACCGAGGACCTCGCCGCGGCACAGCCGGGGGAGCCACTCCTGCTTCTGCGCCTCCGAGCCGAACAGGTAGATCGGCTGGGTGCCGAGCGAGGTGTGGGCGCACAGCGTGATCGCCACCGAGGAATCGACGCGGGTCAGCTCCTCCACCGCCAGCGCGTAGGCCAGCGAGTCGCTGCCGGCGCCGCCGTACTCCTCGGGGAAGGGGATGCCCATGAGGTCGAGCTCGGCCAGGCGGCGCACGATGTCGTAGGGGAACGAGTGCGTCCGGTCGAGCTCCTCGGCCACCGGCGCGATCTCCTGCTCGGCGAACTCGCGGACGGTTTGCTGCAGCAGGCGGTGCTGGTCGGGTAGATCGAATTCCATGACTTCCGGATTCTCACACCCTCACGCCCCCGAGGTCCGGCTCGGTGAGCTGGCCGACGGCGGACTGGCGCCGGCGATCATGGCCATCGTCGAGCGCGGGGTGAACCGTCGCCCCGACCGGGCGCGCGCGCTCGAGATCGAGGTCGAGCTCCGGATGGAGGAGAGGGCTCTAGGGGTGCTTGGGATATTTCTGGGTCCATAGACCCAGTTTCTTCCCAAGCGCCTACGCGGTTGCCGGCTGAGCCGCCCCGCGCGCCAGGTCGACCAGGAGCCGAACCCCGAACCCGGTGGCGCCCTTGTGGGCGTAGTAGGGCCGGCGCACGTCGTATGCGGTGCCGGCGATGTCGAGATGCGCCCAGGGAACCTCGCCGGCGAAGTGGTGCAGGAACTCGCCGGCGGTGAGCGCGGTCGCCTCGCGCTTGGTCGTCGAGTTGATGATCTGGCCGTAGCGGCCCTTGATCATGTCGGCGTACTCGTGGTGCAGGGGCAGCCGCCATACGATCTCGCCGGTACGCTGCGCGGCGGCCTGCACGTCGGACGCCCACGCCTCGTCGTTGCTCATCAGTCCGGCGTAGGTGGACCCGAGCGCCACCACCACGCCACCGGTCAGCGTGGCCACGTCGACCAGCCGCTCCGCCCCCTCGCGGCGGGCATGGGCCAGGCAGTCCGCCAGCACCAGCCTGCCTTCCGCGTCGGTGTTGTTCACCTCGATCGTGGTGCCGTCGAGCGCCTTGACGATGTCGCCCGGCTTGACCGCGGTGCCGCTGGGCAGGTTCTCGGTGGCGCCGACCAGGCCGAGCACCCGCACCGGCGCGCGCAGCTCGGCCAGCGCGCCGATCGCCTCGATCACCGCGGCGCCGCCGCACATGTCGAACTTCATCTCGTGCATGGTCCCGGCGGGCTTCAGCGAGATCCCGCCCGAGTCGAACGTCACCGCCTTGCCGATCAGCCCGATGAGCGGGCCCTCGCCGGCGACGGTGCCGTCGTAGTCGAGGCGGATCAGCTGGGCCGACTGGACCGATCCCTGCGCCACCGCCGCGAACGCGCCCATGCCGGCCTCGCGGATCGCGGTCCCGTCGCGCGCCGCGAAGCCGAGGCCGTGCCGCCCGGCGAGCTCCTCGGCATAGGCGGCCAGAGCCGTCGGCGACAGATGGTTGCTGGGCGTATTGCCGAGGTCGCGAGCGCGGTTCTGCGCCTGCGCGAGCACGGTCGCGAGGCGCACCGGCTCGGACACGTCATGGTGGGCGCTCACCAACAGGCGGTCCACCCGGCGTGAGTTCTCGCTGGGCTTGTAGCGCTCGAACCGGTAGTCGTGCAGCAGCGTGCCGTGCACGAGGCCCTCGACGACGTCGTCGCCAACGTGATGGGGCACCTCCCAGCACAGCGTGGCCGCGCCGATGTCGCGCGCTCGGCCGTGCGCCACCGCGGCCGCCACCCGCGCCCGCTCGCCGTCGAACTTCGTCCGGTCGCCCAGACCGACTAAGACCGCCCGGACACCGCCCTCGGCATGGGTGACCGCTAGCCGCTTGAACTCGCGGCGCGCCTCACCCGACTCGAGCAGCGCTCCGAGCGCGCCGCCGGGCAGGTCGTGAGCGACCTCCTCACCCTCGAACACCCCCACGACCACGGTGTCCGCGCCGGTGGCGAGCGGACTGTCGGTCGTCGCCTCGACGTACACCGGGCGAGCATACAAGTGCCTCTAACATCGGGGTTCTGACCCTGGTTCCCGAGGAGAGAGAGACGACATGCCCAACACCGTGATCCTGTCGGCCGCCCGCACGCCGATCGGTAAGCTCGGAGGCGGGCTGGCCGGCGTCGACGCCACCGAGCTCGGCGGCACCGCGATTCGCGCCGCGCTCGAGCGCGCCGAGGTCGCTCCCGATCAGATCCAGCACGTCGTGATGGGCCAGGTGCTCCAGGCCGGGCAGGGGCAGATCCCCTCGCGGCAGGCCCAGATCAAGGGCGGGATCCCCAAGGAGATCTCGTCGGAGACGATCAACAAGGTTTGCGCCTCGGGCATCCGCTCGGCCTGCCTGCTCGACAACGCGATCCGCGTGGGTGATCTCGAGGTCGGCCTCGCCGGCGGCATGGAGTCCATGTCGAAGTCGCCCTACCTGCTCAAGGAGGCGCGCTTCGGCTTCCGCATGGGCGACGGCAAGGCGATCGACGCGATGATCAACGACGGACTGACCAACCCGTTCAGTGGCAAGCACATGGCCGCCGAGGCAAGCGAGGTCGCGGCCGAGCTCGAGTTGACCCGGCCGGACCTCGACCGGTGGGCGCTGCGCTCGCACCAGCTTGCGGTCAAGGCCACCGACGAGGGCCGCCTGCCCGAGGAGATCGTCCCGGTCACGATCAAGGGCAAGAAGGGCGACACCGTGGTCGAGATCGACGAGGCGCCGCGGCGCGACGCCAGCCTCGAGAGCCTGGCCAAGCTGCCGCCGATCTTCATGAAGGAAGGCACTCACACCGCCGGCAACTCGCCGGGCGTCAACGACGGCGCCGGCGCGCTGGTGGTGGCCTCGGATGAGTGGGCCAAGCGCAACGGGAAGACCGCGCTGGCCCGAATCGTGGCCCACGCCCAGGTGGCCGACGACTTCCCCTATCTGGCCCGCACCCCGGCCAATGCATCAAAGAATGCGCTCGAGAAGGCCGGCCTCAAGGTCGACGACATCGACCTGTGGGAGATCAACGAGGCGTTCGCGTCGGTGACCCTGAACTCGATCCGGATGCTCGGCATCGACGAGGACAAGGTCAACGTCAACGGCGGCGCGGTGGCGCTCGGCCACCCGATCGGTGCCTCTGGCGCCCGCATCCTCGGCTCGCTGGTGCTCGAGTTGCGCCGGCGCGGCGGCGGGCTGGGCTGCGCCGCGATCTGCTCCGGCGGCGGCCAGGGCGACGCGGTGATCGTGGAGGTCAATGGCGGCTGACAGCGGCACGCCAGCCGCTTTCTTCGACCTCGATCGAACGCTCATGGAGGGCTCCTCGGCCTTCCAGTTCGGCCGTGCCGCATATCGCGCGGGTTTGCTCAGCCGCCGGCAGCTCATCGCCGACGGCTGGGCCAACCTGATGTTCCGGCTGCGCGGGGCCAGCGACGAGGCCTCGCACGAGCTGCGTGCCCGCATCTCGCAGTCGCTCGCCGGCACGAGGGTGCGCGACCTGGAGCGCCTCGGCGCCGACGTGCTGGCCGGCGTCCTACCCCGCATCTATCCCCAGGTCCTGGCCCTGGCTCACGAGCACCAGGACGCGGGACGGCGGGTGTACATCGTGACCGCCGCCTCGCAGGAGCTGGCCAACACTCTCGCCCACGTGCTCGCCCTCGACGGCGCGGTCGGCTCGCGGTTCTCCGAGGTCGTGGACGGGGTCTACACCGGCCGGCCCGCCGGGCTGTTCGTGTACGGCAACGAGAAGGCGCTCGCCATCGAGCGCCTCGCCGAACGAGAAGGGCTCGACCTCGCGCAGTCCTACGCCTACTCGGATTCGGCGTCGGATCTCCCGATGCTGCGCCTGGTCGGTCACCCGGTCGCGGTCAATCCCGACTCCACGCTGGCCAAGGCTGCGCGGGACGAGCGCTGGGAGGTGCTCCGCTTCGATCGCCTCGGACGTCGGCTGAAGGCGGGGGTGGGGCTGATCGGGGCGGCCGTGGCGGGCGGTGTCGGCTCGGCCGCCATCGCCTCGCGGGGCCGGCGCCGGCGCGGCCTGGTGGCCAAGGTCCGCTGAAACGGACTTAGACTCTGGATATGGCGACCACCGGCCACCGAACATCAGATCTCGAGCGCTGGGAGCGTGAGACGTTCGGCCGCACCCCCGAGCGCGACGCGCCGTTCTCGACGATGTCGGGCGAGCCGATCAAGCCGCTGTACACCGAGCGCGATCTGCCTTCCGATCCGGAGGCGGCGATCGGGCTACCCGGCGAGTACCCATTCACCCGCGGCGTGTACGGGTCGATGTACCGCGGGCGATTGTGGACGATGCGCCAGTTCGCCGGGTTCGGGACCGCGGCCGAGACCAATCGCCGCTTCCGTTACCTGCTCGACCACGGCCAGACCGGGCTGTCGACCGCGTTCGACATGCCGTCGCTGATGGGGCTGGACTCCGACCATCCGCGTTCGCTCGGCGAGGTGGGGCGCGAGGGGGTGGCGGTCGACTCGCTCGATGACATGGAGACGCTGTTCTCGGGCATTCCGCTCGACGAGGTCACGGTGTCGATGACCATCAACGCGCCGGCGGCGATCATGCTCGCGTTCTACGTGGTGGCGGCCGAGCGGCAGGGCGTTCCGTCGGATCGGCTGGGCGGGACGATCCAGACCGACATCCTCAAGGAGTACATCGCCCAGAAGGAGTGGTGCTTCCCGGTCGATCCGGCCATGCGGCTCGTGGGGGACATGATCGAGTGGTGCTCGGAGCACATGCCCCGCTGGCATCCGGTGTCGATCAGCGGCTATCACATCCGCGAAGCCGGTTCGACCGCGGCGCAGGAGCTGGCCTTCACGCTCAAGGACGGTCTGACCTACGTCGAGCAGGCCGTGGCCCGCGGGCTGGACGTGGACGACTTCGCGCCGCGGCTGTCGTTCTTCTTCAACGCGCACATCGACTTCTTCGAGGAAATCGCCAAGTACCGGGCGGCGCGGCGGATCTGGGCCCGCGAGTTGCGCGAGACGTTCGGGGCGCGCAAGCCCGAATCCTGGCGAATGCGCTTCCACACCCAGACGGCGGGCGTGTCGCTCACCGCCCAGCAGCCGCTCAACAACATCGTCCGGACCGCGATCGAGGCACTGGCCGGCGTGCTCGGCGGCACCCAGTCGCTGCACACCAACAGCTTCGACGAGGCGCTGGCCCTGCCCACCGAGCAGGCCGTGCGCGTTGCGCTGCGCACCCAGCAGATCATCGCCGAGGAGACCGGCGTGGCCAACACGATCGACCCCCTGGGCGGCTCGTACTTCGTCGAGGCGCTGACCGACCGGTTGGAGGAGCAGGCCTACGAGTACTTCGCCAGGATCGACCAGCTCGGCGGCATGGTGGAGGCAGTCAAGCATGGGTTCCCGCAGCGCGAGATCGCGGACGCCGCGTTCCGCTATCAGCAGGAGGTCGAGGCCGACGTGCGCAGGGTGGTCGGGGTCAACGCCTACACCGAGGGCGACGATCTCGAGACCGACATCCTGCGGATCGACCCCGCACTCGAGCCTCAGCAGATCGAGCGCGTCCGAGCGGTCCGGGAGCAGCGTGATCCCGACGCGGTGGCGCGCACGCTCGAGTCGCTGGTCGAGGCGGCCGGCGATCCCGGCCACAACCTGATGCCGCTCCTGGTCGAGGCGGCCCGTGCCCACGCCACCGAGGGCGAGATCGTCGGGGCGCTGCAGACGGTGTTCGGCAGCTACCGCGAGGCCCCTGTCTTCTGAGTTCGCTCGATGGCGCCCGCGGCCGGGGCGACGCGAGCTGAACCCAGATCCATAAAATCCCCGCCCCCTCCGATGCCCGCCGCCACCGAGAAGAAGATCCGCGTCGTGGTCGCCAAGCCCGGCCTGGACGGGCACGACCGCGGGGCCAAGATCATCGCCCGTGCCCTGCGCGACGCCGGCATGGAGGTGATCTACACGGGCCTTCACCAGACGCCCGAGCAGATTGTCGAGACCGTGATCCAGGAGGACGCCGACGCCGTCGGCCTGTCGATCCTGTCCGGCGCGCACATGACGCTCGTGCCCCGCGTGATGGAGTTGCTCAAGGAGCAGGGCGCCGACGATGTGGTGGTCACGCTCGGGGGCACGATCCCCTCGGATGACGTCAAGGAGCTCAAGCAGCTCGGAGTCGCCGAGGTGTTCACGCCGGGGGCGTCGACGCAGGAAGCGGTCGACTTCATCCGCGGCGCGGTCCGAGCGTGAGCTTCCTCACACGGCGCTGCAGGGCCGAACTTACTCCCGGGTAGCGGGCCGATTGACTCGTCAGTCAACCGGGTAATATGCGACACCGTCTTGAACTGCTAGGAGGCCTCACTTGAAGATTTGCGTCCTCGTCAAAGAGGTTCCGGACGCCGCCGTCGAGAAGCGGATCGATGCCTCGACGGGCCGCCTGGACCGCTCAGGCGAGAAGAACCTCAACCCGTATGACACGCACGCCATCGAGGCGGCCATGCAGATCCGCGAGGGCGGCACCGTCGAAGTCGACGAGATCATCGCGGTGACCATGGGCCCCGACTCGGCCCAGCGTGCCCTGCACAAGGCGGTCTCGCTGGGAGCCGATCGGTCGGTGCACCTGTCAGACGATGCGCTGGCCGGCTCCGACGTGGCGTCCACCGGCTACGCGCTGGCCAAGGCGGTCGAGAAGGAGCAGCCGGACCTGGTCCTGCTCGGCCAGCAGTCCGACGACGGCGAGTGCTACACGATCGGCGCGGTGGTGGCCGACCACCTGAAGATGCCCTCGCTCACCCAGGTGATCAAGATGGACGTCGAGGAGGGCGCGCTCCGCTGCGAGCGCCAGGCCGAGTACGGATACGACACCGTCCAGGTCAAGCTGCCCGCGGTCATCTCGGTCGGCGACGCGATCAACGAGCCGCGCTACCCGTCGCTCAAGGCGATCATGGGGGCGCGCAAGAAGCCGCTCGAGAAGGTGGGCATGGGCGACGTCGGAATCGACGCCTCGCTGGTCGGCGAGGAGGGCTCCCGCGTCCAGTGCGGCGACTTCCACGCCCCCGAGGCCAAGCCCCCGGGCAAGATCATCGAGGACGAGGACACGAACGAGACCGTCGAGCAGATCGTGGCTTGGCTGGCGGAAAGGAAGCTGATCTGACATGCCCGACGTCCTGACATACGTCCTTCATTACGAGGGCGAGTTCAACAAGAACTCGCTGGGAGCTGTTTCCGAGGGCGCGGCGCGGGCCAAAGAGATCGGCGGCGAGTGCCACGCGGTCGTGGTCGGCGGGGACGACCTGACCGACGAGTTGTGCCAGTCGCTGGGCGCGTCCGGCGCCACGAAGGTGTTCCGGGCGAAGGGTCCGGAAGGTCTCGCCCAGCCCGTCATCGACGCGATGGCCAAAGTGATCGATGAGCACGGTCACTCCTACGCGCTGTTCGGCGGCGGTCTGCTCGGGTTCGAGATCGGCGCCGGCCTGGCCGCGCGCAAGCACGCCGGGGTCACCATGGAGGTGATCGCGGTCCGGGCCGAAGACGGCAAGCTGGTCGCCGAGCGTCCGATCCTCCAGGACTCGCAGATCTCGGTCTCCCGGTACCAGGGCGATCTGGGGATCATCATCGGGCGGATCAACGCGTTCGAGATCGTCAGCCAGGACGGCGCCTCGGCCGAGGTGGTCGACGTCGACGTCGAGTACTCGCCGTGGTCGACCCAGGCCGAGATGGTCCAGCGCGGCGAGCAGCGCGGCGCGGACGTCGACATCGAGGGCGCCGACATCCTCGTGGCCGGGGGCCGCGGTCTGGGCAAGCCCGAGGGCTTCCAGCTGGCGGAGGACCTCGCCGCGGCGTTCGGCGGAAACAGCGCGGTGGCGGCGACCCGAGCGGTGGTCGACGCAGGCTGGTACCCGTACGCGGCTCAGATCGGGCAGACCGGCAAGACCGTGTCGCCCAAGCTGTACCTGGCGGCCGGCATCTCGGGCGCGATCCAGCACAAGGTCGGGATGCAGTCCTCGGAGAACATCGTGGCGATCAACAAGGACGCCAACGCGCCGATCTTCGAGTTCTCCGATCTGGGGGTCGTGGGTGACCTGAACAAGATCCTGCCCAAGCTGACCGAGGCGATCAAGGCGAAGCGGGGAGGCTGATCGCTTGGCTTCCAGGAACGGCCGGGCGGCTGTCGCGCCGAGCGAGTTCCCGCCCCCCGTCGACTCGGTGGGCGAGTTCGTCAAGCGCGAGCTCGACCCCGAGGAGGACCGGATCGACGTCGGCGTGGTGATCGTCGGCGGCGGGCCAGCCGGCCTGGCGTGCGCTAACCGGCTGCTCCAGCTGCTCGCCGACGACCCCGACCTGATGGAGCGCCTGGGCGAGGTCCCGGTCGCCGTGATCGAGAAGGGCAAGGCGTGCGGCGCGCACAACCTGAGCGGCGCGATGATGCGGCCGTCCGGGCTGAAGGAGCTGTTCCCCGACGTCCCCGAGTCCGAGTGGCCCACGCACGGCACCGTCGAAAAGGACAGCGTCTACTGGATGCTCTCCGAGAACGCCAAGCTGCCACTCAAGCCCACCCCGCCGCCGTTTCGCAATCACGGCAACCACATGGTCAGCGTGGCCGAGCTGTCGCGCTGGCTGGCGGCCCGGGCCGAGGAGGCCGGCGCCTACATCCTGACCGAGACCGCGGCCAGCCAGCTTCTGGTCACCGACGGAGTCGTGCGCGGGATCCGCTCGGGTGACAAGGGACGTGGCAAGGACGGCGAGGAACTCGGGAACTTCGAGCCCGGCTCGGACGTGACCGCGAAGGCGACCGTGCTCGCCGAGGGCACCTGGGGCCACCTGACCGGCGCGGCCATCCGCGAGTTCAAGCTCGCCGAGGGCCGCGAGCCGCAGGTGTGGGCGCTCGGCGTCAAGGAGGTCTGGCAGGTCGAGAAGCCGCTCGATCGGGTGATCCACACGCTGGGCTGGCCGCTTCGCTACGGCGCCAAGTGGCACGAGTTCGGCGGCTCGTGGATCTATCCGATGGGCTCGGACCGGGTCTCGATCGGGTTCGTGGTCGGCCTCGACTACACGGACGCCACCGTCTCGCCCCACGATCTGCTCCAGCAGTTCAAGACCTCGAAGCTGGTGCGAGGGATCCTCGAGGGCGGCAAACGGGTGGCCTGGGGGGCCAAGGCGATTCCCGAGGGCGGCTACTGGGCGATGCCCAAGCCGTCGGCGCCCGGCATGGTGATCTGCGGCGACAGCGCCGGCATGGTCAACGTGCCGATCCTCAAGGGGATCCACTACGCGATCCACGCGGGGATCTACGCGGCCGAGACGATCTACAAGGCGTTGAAGGCCGGCGGGACGGACCTGTCCGGGTACGACCAGCGCGTCGAGGATTCGCTGATCGGCAAGGAGCTCTACCAGTCGCGCAACATGAAGCAGCCGTTCGCGCGGGGGTTCTTCGTCGGCGGCGCGATCACCAACGCGATGGTCGTGTCGAAAGGCCGATTCCCGGGCGGCCGCTGGGCCAACCATCGGGACGCGGACTCGGCGATGACCGTCGACGGCGCCCGCGATAGCTATCCCAAGCCCGATGGCAAGTACATCTTCGACAAGCTCTCCTCGGTGTACGTGTCGGGCAACGCGACGCGCGACGACGCCCCGAACCACATCCGCGTGCGCAAGAACGTGCCGCGCGAGATCGCCGAGACCTGGCGCTGGATGTGCCCGGCGGGCGTGTACGAGATCCCCGACGACGCGCCCGAGTCCGGACCCGTCGACGTGATCGTCAACTACACCAACTGCGTGCAGTGCGGGGCGATCACCGCCAAGGGCGGGCGGCTGACGCCGCCCGAGGGCGGCGACGGACCGCTTTACACGGTCACCTGACCTCGTTCACATCCCTGCGTCGCGTGCGTCGGTGACGAGTACCCGGCCGGAGGCGTCGAGCGTCTGGAGCTGGAACCAGGCGAACGGGGCCGGTCGGTTGCAACTGCGTCCCTGGCAGTACGGGATCACGATCGCGAAGTAGCGCCCGTCTCCGATCGGGGCCGTCACGCCGCTGATCCGGTCGCGGACCTCGACGGGATGGCCGGTCGTTGGTGCGTAGCCGTACACGAGGCGCCATAGCCGGTGGCGGGGAGCGGGAACGTAGGTCGGGTAGTAGTCGAATCCGTGTACGTCCTGCAGTTCCATGGCTCCGCAGCCCGGGACCGGCCCGCCGATCTGGTACTTGTCGTTCGCGAGGGCGGCCCAGGTTCCGTCCGGCTGACGGATCGCGTCGCACAGCCAGCCCTTGGGCCGGCTGAG
The DNA here is from genome assembly GCA_963834625.1 of uncultured Solirubrobacterales bacterium. Classification (GTDB taxonomy): domain Bacteria; phylum Actinomycetota; class Thermoleophilia; order Solirubrobacterales; family Solirubrobacteraceae; genus Palsa-465. Next base: position 471,853 of record CAWICM010000009.1, read on the forward strand.
CGCGATCCAGTACTGGAACCGGCCCACGCCGGGCACCCTGAACGTGGTGGCGCGACGCACCGTGCTCGGGATCACGGTCTGGCCGGTCCCGCCGAAGTGACCCGGGCGCCGGGAGAACTGCCCCTGGGGGTCCGCCTCGAACAGCGCCTTCGGGCCGTCATGCGAGAGCAACTGGACGGCGCCGACCGTGCCTCCCGCCCCACACAGCACGACGGCGGCGGCGAGCAAGGCCAGCCCGCGAGTACCGATCCGACGCCGGCGGCGGGGGCGCGCTACGAGACGCGGGTCGCCGGGGCTCGCGATGATCCGGGCGAAAAGCTCGTCATCGGCGATCGGCGTCGTCGGCGCCGGATTGGCCGCGCGAACGCGCTCGATCAGGCGGTCGGTGCTCATAGCTGCTCCAGACTGGGTTCGCAGTTCTCGGGTTGCCGGCGAGTCGTGGCGGGTCCGAGCTCGTATAGGAGCCGGCGCCGGGCGCGGTGCAGGCGGACGCGGAAGGCCGACGGTGAGATGCCCAAACTGGCTGCCGCGGCGCTCGGCGTGAGGTCCTCCCAGGCCACGAGCAGCAGCGCCTCGCGGTCGGTCTCGGAGAGAGTCCCGAGCGCGACCTCGAGTTCGGGATCCAATTCGAGGGTCGGATGCTCTGGTGCCGCCGCGGGCTCGATGCCCTCCTGCAGATCGCGCAGCGCCGGCCCGTGGCGCCGCCAGTCGGCGAGCACGAGGTTTCGTGCCGTCGCGATCAGCCACGGACGCGGATCGTCCCGGGGCACGTCGGCGAGCCGCCGCCAGGCGATCGCCATCGCCTCGGCGGCGACCGCGTCGGGGTCGCGAGCTCCTCGGCGGCGGGCGTACGCGGTGAGCACGCCGAGGTGAGCGAAGACCTCGGCGAACCGCGCCTCGACGGCCGCTCTGTCGTAGTGTTCAGTGCCCATATCCGCAACTGTCCGCTGCGCCCGAAAGCGTTACAGCCCGAGGAGCGCGCGGAACTTTTCGGGGCATGGATTGTTGGTATTTGGGCATGTCTCGCCTGGGATTCGCTCTATCCGTCATTGCCGCCGGCCTGGCCGCGGCGGTCATCGGCTCGGCCCCGGCGTCCGGCGCCAGCGCGCCGGCGCCGCGAGACCAGCTGCGCTCGTTCGTCTGCCAGAAGGCACTCGACCCACCGGCGCGGGCCGTGTCGGTCCAGGCCGTGATGCGGCCGGTGAGCGGAACGGCGAAGATGCAGATGCGCTTTGAGCTGATGCGCCAGACCAGAGTGGGAGGTCCGTTCAAGCAGGTGCGCGGCCGGCTGCTCGGGAGCTGGATAACCCCCCAGAACCCGACACTGGGCCAGCGGTCCGCTGACGTGTGGATCGTCAACCATCCGGTCGTAGATCTCGCTGCGCCGGCCACCTACCGCTTCCGGGTCGCCTTTCGGTGGTCCGACGCCAAGGGCGCGGTGCTCAGCACCGCCGTGCAGTCGAGCCCCAACTGCTGGGAGCCCGAGTTACGGGCCGACCTGGTCGTGCGTTCGTTGACGGTCACGCCGTTAGCCTCGGGCAACGATGCCTATGTTGCGGCGGTCGGCAATCGGGGGCAGACGGCGGCCGGTCCGGTCGAGGTCGATCTGGCCGGAGCGGGGGCGACTCAGACCGGATCGGTGGCGTCAGTCGCGGCACGCTCCTCGACCCACCACCGGTTCGTGGCCCCGGCCTGCACGCCCGGCGCGACCCTGACCGTCACCGTCGATCCGTCGCACACGATCGACGAGTCGAGCTTCGCCAACAACGTGCTGAGCATGCCCTGTCCGGCCGCGAGCTCCAGCTAGCGCTGGACCCCCTCGAGCCCTCCCAGCGCTCAAGCTCCGGACGCTACACTCGATAACACTATGAAGACCGGTGTACATCCTGAATACGTCGAGGCTCACGTCCGCTGCACCTGCGGCAACGAGTTCACGACCCGCTCGACCAAGCCCGAAATCCACGTTGAGATCTGCTCCGCCTGCCACCCCTTCTACACCGGCCGGCAGAAGCTGGTCGACACGGGAGGCCGAGTCGAGCGCTTCCAGCGGCGAGTGGCCAAGGGCCGGCGCGCCGCTCGCGCCACGACGGGCACTTAGTCCGGAGCGGAGACGATGAGCGCGGCGGTCGTGGAAGGACGCCTGACCGCATCGCGCGACGCTCCCGTGGGCGGCCAGGCCGTGCTCGAGGGCGTGATGATGCGCGGCGTCAACAGCTGGGCGCTGGCCGTGCGCAAGCCGCCCGAGTCCGAGACCTCGCAGGGGGAGATCGACGTGCAGGCGTTCCCGCTGCAGTCGTGGGCGCGGCGCCGTCGGGTCTACCGGCTGCCGGTGATCCGCGGGGTCGTCGCGCTGGTCGAGTCGCTCGCCATCGGCATGCGAGCGCTGGGGCTGTCCGCCAACGCCCAGCTCCCCGAGGAGGATCAGGAGATCTCGAGCGGGGCCTGGATCGGGACGGTGGCGGTGGCCTCGCTGTTCGCGATCGGGCTGTTCTTCGTCGTGCCGGTCGGGCTGACCAGCCTGATCAAGCATCAACTCGGCTCCTCAGTGGCGTTCTGGGCGGTCGAAGGAGTGCTCCGGACGTCGATCTTCCTCGGCTACCTGGTGCTGCTCTCGCGCGTGCGCGACCTGCGGCGGGTGTTCGAGTACCACGGCGCCGAGCACAAGGCGATCTCCTGCTACGAGGCCTCGGACGAACTGACCCCGCAGCGCGCCGCCTTGTATTCGCGCCTGCACCCCCGCTGCGGCACCAGCTTCCTGCTGATCGTGATGATCATGGCGATCTTCGTGTTCGCCCCGGTCGGCCTGCCGGCGTGGTGGATCCTTGTCATCACCCGGATCGTCGGCGTGCCGCTGATCGCGGGTCTGTCCTTTGAGGTGATCAAGTGGGCGGGGCGCAACCGCCGCCACGGCTGGGTCCGTGCGGTCATGTATCCCGGGTTGCAGCTCCAGCGGCTGACCACCCGGGAGCCCGACCTCGATCAGCTGGCGGTGTCGATCGCCGCTCTCAAGGCGGTGCTGGCCCGCCAGGAAGGCTCCGGCGTCTCAGCCGAGGATCTGGTCGGGCTCGAAGTGGTCGCCTGAGCCGGCGGGTCGCCTGACCCGGCCGCCCCGGCCGGGCCTACACTCGGCTAGGACATGATCGATGAGTTGGTCTCGCAGATCGAGGCGCGGTTCGGAGAGCTCCAGGGGGAGCTGTCTGACCCCGCGGTGATCGGCGACCGGCAACGGTTCGCCGCGGGCAGCCGTGCCTATCGCGAGCTCGAGCCCGCTGCCCGTCTGGCCTCCGAGTACCGGCGGGCTCTGGACGATGCCGAGGGCGCGCGCGAGCTGCTGGCCGAGGACGGCGACGACGCCGAGCTGCGCGCGATGCTCGAGTCCGCGCGGGAGCGGATGGCCGAGCTCGAGGAGGAGATCCGCCTCGCGATGGTCGAGCGCGACCCCAACGACGACAAGAACGTGATCGTCGAGATCCGGCCCGGCGCCGGTGGCGAGGAGGCCGGCCTGTGGGCGGGCGACCTGTACCGGATGTTCACGCGCTACGCCGAGCGGCGGGGCTTCACGGTCGAGCCGCTGTCGATCGGCGATGGGACGTACACGTTCGCGGTAAAGGGCGATGGGGCGTACTCGGTGTTCAAGTTCGAGGGCGGGACGCACCGCGTCCAACGCGTCCCCGAGACGGAGTCCCAGGGCAGGATCCACACCTCGACGGCCACCGTCGCGGTGCTCCCCGAGGCCGAGGACGTCGAGGTCGAGATCGATCCCGGGGACCTGCAGATCGACGTGTACCGGAGCTCGGGGCCGGGCGGGCAGTCGGTCAACACCACCGATTCCGCGGTCCGGATCACGCACAAGCCCTCGGGCATCGTGGTCTCGATGCAGGACGAGAAGTCCCAGCTGCAGAACCGCGAGCGCGCCATGCGGGTGCTGCGGGCGCGTTTGTATGAACGCGCACTGGCCGAGCAGCAGGCCGCCGTGGCCGCCTCGCGCGCGGCGCAGGTCGGCACCGGCGAGCGGGCCGAGAAGATCCGCACCTACAACTTTCCCGAGCGCCGCGTGACCGACCACCGCATCGGCCTCCGCCTTCACAACCTCGACGGGATCCTGATGGGTGAGCTAGACGAGCTCACAGCGGCGCTCCAGGACGACGAGAAGCGCCGACGTCTCGAAGAGAAGGCCTCGGTTGCCTGAGCTCGGAGCGGTGCCCTCAGTCGCAGACGCCCTACGCGACGCGACGTCCCGCCTGGACGCGTCCGACACTCCCCGGCTCGACGCCGAGCTGCTCCTGGCGCATGCGTTAGGCGTCGGGCGGGAGCGACTCGTGCTCGATGCGAGTGAGGAGCTCTCCGGCGAGTCCTTGGCGCGGTTCGACGCGCTGGTGGAGCGGCGCGAGGCGTGCGAGCCCGTGGCCTACATCCTGGGACGCAAGGAATTTCGGCGGATCACGCTGTCCGTGGATCGCCGCGTGCTCATCCCTCGGCCGGAGACCGAGCTGCTGGTCGAGATCGGGCTGGGGTTGGCGCCCGGGGCGTCGGTGGTCGACGTGGGGACCGGGAGCGGGTCGGTCGCGCTGGCTTTGAAGGACGAGCGCCCCGACCTCGACGTGTGGGCGACCGAGGTGGATGCCGATGCGCTGGCCGTCGCGCGCGAGAACGGCCGCCGGCTGGGGATCGCGGTTGAGTTCGTCCAGGCGGATCTGCTGGAAGGCGTCTCGCGCCCGTTCGACGCGGTGCTGGCCAATCTGCCCTACGTCGCCGAGGGCTCGCAGCTCCCACCCGACATCGCCGGCTATGAGCCCGGCGTGGCCCTGTTCGGTGGCCCCGACGGGCTCGACCCGGTCCGGCGATTGCTGCCGATGGTGACCGAAGTCCCGCTGATCGCGCTCGAGGTGTGGCTGGCCGAGGCGGCGGCGTCGCTGCTCCGCGACGCGGGTTTCCGCTCGGTTGAACGCCTGCGCGACCTGGCCGGATATGAGCGAGTTGTCCTCGGGCGGCGTTGAGTAGCGACCGGGACGCGTTCGAGGAGTGCATCGGGGCGGGGGGGCTCGTCCTGTTCCCCGCCGACACCGTCTACGGGCTGGCCTGCGATCCCGAGAACCGGTTCGCGGTCGAGCGGCTATACCTGCTGAAGCGGCGCAGTCTGGACAAGCCCTCGGCCGTGATGTTCTGGGGCGTTGAAGACGCTTTTGGCGCGGTGCCCGAGTTGGGCGAGCGCACGCGGGCGGCGATGGCGCGGGTGCTGCCGGGGCCGGTGAGCGTGCTCGTGCCCAACCCGGGCGGGCGATTTTCCTTGGCGTGCGGCGGGGATCTGTCGACGCTGGGGGTGCGGGTCCCGTCGCTGCCGTGGCTGGAGGGCGTGCGTCAGCCGGTATTGCAATCGAGCGCCAACCGCGCCGGCGGGCCCGACCCACGTCGCCTGGAGGACGTGCCGGCGCTGCTGCGGGCGGCGGTGGACCTGGTGATCGACGGTGGCGAGTTACCGGGCACGCCGTCGACGGTGATCGATCTGCGGCGCTACGAGGAGGACGGCGAGTGGGCGGTCGTGCGGGCCGGCGCGGTCGGTGAGCGCGAGCTGACCGAGGCGCTTCACTGGCAGTACCACTTCGACGCGGTCACGTATACGGACGAGATCCGCGGCGACATTCCGGCCTACGACGAGTTCCAGGATTCAGTGGCTTGCGCCAGCGGGGACGGCGCCCGGCGGATTCTGGACCTCGGCACCGGGACCGGCGAGACCGCGCGCCGGATGCTGGTTCGTCATCCCGAGGCGTTTTTGGTGGGCGTCGACGAGAACGAGGGGATGCTGGCGGTGGCTGGGGCTCAGCTGCCGTCCTTGCGGGTCGAGCTGCGCGTGGGGCGGATCGAGGAGCCGCTGCCCGAGGGCTCGTTCGATGTGGTGACGAGCGCGTTGTGCGTGCATCACCTGGACGCGGGTGGGAAGGCCGATCTGTTCTCTCGCGTGCACTCGGTGCTCGTGCCGGGCGGGCTGTTCGTGCTGGGTGACGTGGTGGTACCGGTCGATCCGGCTTTGGCGGTTACGCCCCTCACGCCTGGGTATGATCGGCCGAGCCCGCTGGCCGATCAATTGGACTGGCTCTCGGCGGCCGGTTTCGAGCCTCGCGTGGTGTGGGAGCAGGGCGATCTGGCGGTCGTCGCGGCACGGCGAAAGTAACCCTCGAATGGTCGCCGGCCGATAACTACGGTGACCGATTCCGTTGCTAAGGTCGTACTCGAGTGAGCGCTGTCGATCTGCCGTCCGATTTCTTCAATCGGCCTCTGTCCGAGGTCGATCCGGAGATCTCCGAGGTGCTGGCGCTGGAGCTCGAGCGTCAGCAGCGAACGCTCGAGATGATCGCGTCGGAGAACTTCGTCCCGATGGCGGTGCTCGAGTGCCAGGGGTCGGTGCTCACCAACAAGTACGCCGAGGGCTATCCGGGCAAGCGCTACTACGGCGGGTGCGAGCACGTCGACTCGGCCGAGCGACTGGCGATCAAGCGTGCGCTGGAGCTGTTCGGCGCCGAGCACGCCAACGTCCAGCCCCATTCGGGCGCGCAGGCCAACATCGCCGTCTACCACGCGCTGTTGGAGCCCGGCGACACCGTGATGGGCCTGGAGCTCTCCCACGGCGGCCACTTGACCCACGGCATGCGGATCAACGTCTCGGGCCGGCTGTACGACATCGCTCCCTACCACGTCGACCGCGAGACCGGGCTGATCGACATGGACGAGGTGCAGCGGATCGCGCAGGAGCGACAGCCCAAGATGATCCTCGCCGGCTGGTCGGCCTACCCACGGTTCCTTGACTTCGAGCGCTTCCGGGCGATCGCCGACGAGGTCGGCGCCTATCTCGTCGTCGACATGGCGCACTTCGCCGGCCTGGTCGCGGCGGGGCTCCATCCTTCGCCGATCCCATACGCGGACGTCGTGACCACGACCATCCACAAGACGATCGGCGGCGGGCGCGGCGGGCTGATCCTGTGCCGCGAGGAGTACGCCAAGCGGATCGACTCCGGGGTGTTCCCGGGCCAGCAGGGCGGGCCGCTGGAGCACATCATCGCCGGCAAGGCGGTGGCGCTGCGGATCGCCCAGTCCGAGGCCTTCCGCGAGCGCCAGGAGCGCACCGTGGTCGGCGCCCGGGCGGTGGCGGCCGAGCTTTTGCGCGCCGGCGGAGGCGTGAGCGTGCTGACGGGCGGCACCGACGTGCATCTGGTTTTGTGCGATCTGCGGGAGTCCTCGCTGGACGGCCAGCAGGCCGAGGACCGGCTGCACTCGATCGGAATCACCGTGAACCGCAACGCCGTGCCGTTCGACCCGCGCCCACCGGCGGTGTCCAGCGGGCTGCGGATCGGCACACCGGCGCTGGCCACGCGTGGCCTGCAGCTGGATGACTTCGTCGAGGTCGGCATGATCATCGCCGAGGCTCTCGGCCAGGACGACTTCGATTCTCGTCGCGGGGATCTTGGGGACCGTGCGTCGGCCATCGCCGAGCGCTATCCGCTGTACCCGCGCGTCGGCGCCGCGGCGATCGTCTAGGGATCGTCAAAACTTCGTTCCAACTCGGTTCCGTTTGGGGCTGGGGCGGGTCGGCGGGACGATTCCGGGTTGATACTGGCCATCGTGAGCCAGAGACGACGCGTAAAACACGTCACGCCGACCCGGCTCCCGGAGGCGTGACGAATTGTCCGCCTGGGGGATGGCTGAGTCGTCACGCCCGGCGAGCGGCGGGAGGCGTGACGAATTGTCCGCCTGGGGGACGGCTGATTCGTCACGCCTAGCGAGCAGCGGGAGGCGTGACGCGTAATGCGTGCCGTGGAGAGCGGGATCGCCCGGATCGCCGCGCGTCAGGACAACGTGATCACGCTGGGGCAGCTGCTCGCGGCGGGCCTTGGCCCCGACGCGGTGGCGTACCGCGTCAAGGCTCGCATCATGCAACGGCTCCACCGCGGCGTCTTCCTGCTCGGCGCTGCGCCACCGACACGGATGGCGCGTGCCCGGGCCGCGGTGATGGCATGCGGTGACGGTGCGGTGCTCAGCCATCGCTCAGCCGCAGAGTTGTTCGCTTTGCTGGTGGAGAGCGATCGAGAGGTCGACGTTACGGTGGTGGGGCGCAACCCGGGCGTCCACTCGGGGGTTCGGCTTCATCGCCCACGGGCGCTGGCCCGCGCGGATCTGACGAATGTGCGTGGCGTCGCCGTCACCTCGATCGCGCGGACGATCTGCGACATGGCCGCCACTGAGCCAGCCAAGCACGTCGAGCATGCCTACCAGGAGGCGCTGTATCGGCGGATCGTGACCGAGCGACACATGGCGGCGGTCCTCAAGCGCGAGCCGAGCCGGCGGGGCGCGTCGGTGATCCGTGCCCTACTCGAAGACCCGGGGATGACGCGGTCGGAGAAGGAGCGGGCGCTGCTGAAGCTCCTCAGGCAGGCCCAGCTGCCCAAGCCGCTCACCAACGTACGCCTGCATGGGTATCTGGTCGACGCGTACTGGCCGGACCACGGCCTCGTCCTGGAGTTCGACGGCTGGCAGGCCCACGGCCACCGGTCGGCGTTCGAAAAGGACCGCAAACGCGACCAGGTGCTGCTCGCCAACGGCTTGCGGGTCATCCGGGTGACCGACCGGCAACTGAAGTACGAGCCGGTTGCGGTGGCCGCTCGGATCGCGATGGCCCTCAGGGGGTGACTACTCGAACGCCGCCACGGTCGCGAGGATCACGAACGCGGCCATCAGCGCCGCGCCCTCGAACACGGTGGCCTCGCCGTCGCCGGTGATCTGCCACATGATGATCGCGGTCCCGATCAGCGCGCCGATGTACACCGGCGCGAGGGCGAACGTCAGCGTGGTGGGGGTGAGCAGCGAGACGAGCACCAGCACCGGGTACAGGAACGCGGCGATCTGCGAGACGGAGTTCTTGACCACCGCGATCGCGAGGTCGGGGTGGCCCTTAGCGGCGAGCACCACGCCGACCGCGTGCTCGACCGCGTTGCCGGCGATGGCCACGATGACCAGGCCGGCGAACGCCTTGGAGATGTGCAGGGTGTGGATCGTCGGCTCGAGCGCGTTGACGAACCAATCGGAGACGAAGGCCGAGGCGGCTCCGGCCCCGATGAGCAGGACGATGCTCGCCACGAACCCCAACCGGGCGTGGCCGCGCCCTTCCCCGATGTTGGCGTCCGCAGCGGTGAGGTATTGGCGCAGCCAGGTCACGTACACGAACAGGATCGCCACCGCCCCGACGATCGAGATCGTCTTGACGTGATGGCTGGCCGCATCGCCGGCCGAGTTGGTCAGCCCGATCAGCACGATGATGAACGAGGCGACCAGCATCAATGTGGCGGTGTCGTTGGGGAGCCGGGCATTGAAGCGCATCACGCCGTCGTTCTCGCGCCGGGCGCCGACCACGATCACCAGCCCGAGCACGAGCAGCGCATTGACCAGGATCGAACCGAGGATCGCCGTCTCGGCGACCACCTTCTCCCCGGCCTGGAGCGCGAACAGCACGACGAAGAACTCGGGCAGATTCCCGACCGTCGCCTGCATGACACCCGTCACCGCGGGGCCCAGCCGCTCCCCGACCTGCTCGGTGGCAAAGGCCACGATCCAGGCCATGCCGGCGAGTGCGAGGGTCGCCAGCACGAAGGCCACGATGCGGGACACACCGTGGGCGTAACGGGTGACGCCCGCCAGCACGGCGACCAGCGTGACCGCCGCCAGGAGTCCCTTCTCGCTTCGGGTCAGCCCGCTCGGCCGCGTGTCGGCCGCAGCAGCTCCCACCTAGTGCCCCTCCGGCGGCACTAGCCCACCCGCTCGAACTCGCCGGTCTCGACCTCGCGCTGTACGCGCTCGTCGATCTCGTGCTCGCTGCTGGCGGGTTCGGTCGTGCGCAGCTCCCGGATTCGCCGGTTCTTGAACTTGAGGATCTCGAGCAGGTAGATCAGATACACGCTGGCGGCCAGGGCGATCACGCCGATGGCCGCCATCACCAGCAGCCACCCCAAGTGGTAGGTCCCGTCGTGGTTGGAGTAGGGGATGAAGCGAAGCGCGACGGCCACGCAGGCCAGCATCAAGGTCCACCCGTACAGGTAGGCGACCGTGCGGCGCTGGCTGTAGCCCATGCGCGCCATCCGATGGTGGAAGTGGTTCGTGTCGGCCGACCAGGGCTTGCGCCTGTACTTCAGGCGCTTGGCCACGACGAACCCGGTGTCCAGGAACGGCACCGCGAGCAGGATCAGCGGCACGACGAGGGTGACCACCGCGCCGGTCTTGATCGAGCCGACCACGGCCACTACGCCGAGCAGGTAGCCGAGCAGATTCGCGCCGCAGTCGCCCATCAACGACGAGGCGGGGTAGAAGTTGTGGAACAGGAAGCCGAGCGAGGCTCCGGCGGTGAGGGCGGCCAGCACTCCCGCCCCCGGCACGTTGAGGTCGAACGCGATGATCGCGAACGCGACCCCCTCGATCGTGCACAAACCGGCGGCCAGCCCGTCGATCCCGTCGGAGAGGTTGACGACGTTCATCATCCCGACCAGCCAGATCACGGTCAGCACGCCGCCGGCGTTGGGGAGCTGGAGCGTGCCGGCGAACGGGATCGTCACGTCGGTCACCACCACGCCACCCTTCACGGCGATCAACGCCGCCGCGATCTGGCCCAGGAGCTTCGCCAGCGGCTTGAGCGGACGGGCGTCGTCGATCGCGCCGACCAGCGCGATCAGGCACGCGCCGGCCACGATCGTCCAGGTGTGCACGATTCCTCCGGCGCCGGGGGCGGTTCCGGCCGTGTGGCGCAGGCTGATCGTTTCCGGCAGCCAGATCAGCGCCCCGAGCAGGACGCCGGCCAGGATGGCCAGGCCACCCAGCGCGGGCGTGGCGCGCTCGGCCAGTCCGCGCTCGGAGGGCATGACGACCGCGCCGACCCGTCGCGCAAGGCGGGAGGTCAACGGCGTCAGGATGGTGGCGACCGCGGTCGCGACCAGGAATGCGAAGAAGGCGTCCCAGTACCGCATGCCGTCAGGGAAGCATGCCAGCAGCGCAGGACTGGTGCGCGAACCGGCCGGACCGCCCACCGTACGCGCGCGAGTCCGGACCTCGCGAGCGGGACAAAATCTGCTATCTTACGTTTACGTAAGCTTCAGATTCAGAGATTCGGAGGATCATGTCAGCAGTACCAGCGGACCGGGCTCGGAGAATCGGCGTCCACGCCGAGCACGACTCCTACAAGTGGTGGGCGCTCTCGTGCACGAGCCTCGGAATGCTGCTGGCGACGATCAACTCGGGCACGCTGATCATCGCCCTACCCGACCTCGAGCGCAGTCTCCACACGAGCCTGCTCGAGCTCGTGTGGGTGATCCTCGTCTACATGATCGCCTCGACCGTGCTCGTGCTGAGCGCGGGCCGTCTGTCTGATCAGTTCGGTCGTAAGCAGGCCTACATCGGCGGTTTCGTGCTGTTCGCCGTCGCCTCGCTTGGCGCCGGGTTCGCCGCCAATGGAACTCAGTTGATCCTGTGGCGGATCGCCCAGGGCGTAGGCGGTTCATTCCTGTTCGCCAACGCCGCGGCGATCGTGACCGACGCCTTCCCGCGCGAGCAGCTCGGGCTGGCCATGGGCACGAACACGATGGTGGCCGCCGTCGGGCTGGTCATCGGTCCGGTGCTCGGTGGCGCGCTGGTGGCGATCTCCTGGCACTGGGTGTTCTGGTTCAACGTGCCCTTCGCCCTCGGCGGGAGCCTGTGGGCCGCGCTCATCCTTCACGAGGTCACCGGGCGCTCTGAGGACACGAGCTTCGACGCCCTGGGGACGATCACGTTGCTGATCGGGCTGACCGGCCTCGTGTACGGCATCTCCAAGGGCGGGCTCTCGGGTTGGGACAACACCGCCGTGATCGCGAGCCTGATCGCCGCGGCCGTTCTGCTCCCCGGGTTCGTCCTGATCGAGAGCCACGTCAAGTCCCCCATGCTCGATCTCTCGATCTTCAAGAGCCGGCTGTTCTCGGCCGCCTCCCTGGCCGCCTTCACGAACGGCCTGGCCCGGTTCGCGCTGATGTTCGTTTTCGTCTTCTACTTCCAGGGCGTCCAGGGCGACTCGCCGATCCTGGCCGGCATCAAGCTGGCGCCGCTGGCGATCGGGATGCTGATCGCCTCGCCGCTCGCCGGGATCTGGGCCGACCGCCGCGGATCGCGCGGGATGGCCGTGGCCGGAATGCTCGTGCAGGCAATCGGGCTCGCTCTGATGACCACGCTGGAGCGCGATACGACCTACGTTGCCAGCTGCGTCTACATGCTGATCGTCGGCATCGGGTCGGGGATGTTCAACTCGCCCAACACGGCCGCGATGATGGGCACGGTTCCCGCCCACCGGCGCGGCATCGCCGCCGGCGCCCGGGTGCTCGTCCAGAACACCGGGGCGGTCATCTCGATCGCGTTCGTGCTCGCGGTCGTCACCTCGAGCGTGCCCAAGCACGTCCTGCTCGCGGTGTTCTCCGGCGTGGCCAAGCACATCTCGAACGCCCAACTGGTCCCGTTCATGTCGAACATGCACACGGCCCTGTGGTGCCTGGCCGCGATCTCGCTCGTCGGCGCCTTCATCTCGGCCGCCCGGCCGGCCCACGTCAAGAACGAGGCCGAGACTGCGGCGCCGCCGGAGCCGGCGCGGGAGAGGGTGGCAGCGTGAGCAGCACTCAGACCAAGCCGCTGCGGATCGGTGAGGTGGCCGAGTTGCTCGGCACCACCCCGCGCACGATCCGCTACTACGAGGAGATCGGGCTACTGCCCGACGCGGGCGACCGCGAGCAGGGCAAGCACCGCTGCTACACCGACGCCGACGTCGAACGGGCGCGCGAGATCATGCGTCTGCGCGACCTGCTCGGGTTGACCCTCGAGGAGATCTCGGCGCTGCTCGAGGCCGAGGACGCCCGCGCCCAGCTCCGGCGCGAGATCCGGGAGACCGAGGATCCCGTGGAGATCAGGCGCATCCTGGAGGAGGCGCTCGGGCACATCGCCAACCAGCTGGAGCTGGTACGCCACCGCCGCAGCGAGCTCGAGCAGCTCGAGTCCGAGCTGGTGACCAAGCGGCGCACGATCCACAAGCGCCTGGGGGAGCTGGAAGGGGTGAGGGTGGCGGCTCCGGCGGAGCTGGAAGGGGTGAGGGTGGCGGCTCCGGCGGAGCTGGAAGGGTGAGGGTGGCGGCTCCCGCGGAGCCGGAGCAGTGAACGTCGCCGGCGTGGACCGGCGGGCCATGGCCGTGCTCTCGACCGGCCATATGTTCACGGACATCGCGCAGGGGTCGATCCCCGCGCTCCTGCCCTTCCTGATCACGCGCGACCACCTGAGCTACGCCGCGGCCTCGGCGCTGGTGCTGGCCGCCACGATCTCCTCTTCGGTGATCCAGCCGTTGTTCGGATACGTCTCCGATCGCGTATCGCTGCCCTGGCTGATGCCGCTCGGGCCGGCCCTCGGCGGCTTGGGGGTGGCGCTCGCCGGCCTGGCCCCGAACTACGGGCTCACCTTTGCCGCTGTCGTGGTCAGCGGCCTCGGCGTGGCGGCCTTCCATCCCGAGGGATCCCGGTTCGCCAACTACGTCTCGGGCGCGCGGCGGGCAAGCGGGATGAGCCTGTTCAGCGTCGGCGGCAACGTCGGCTTCGCGCTCGGCCCGGTGCTGGTGACGCCGCTGCTGCTGGTCTTCGGCCTGCACGGGACGGTGTTCGTGATCATCCCCACGTGGCTGATGTCGGCTGTGCTCCTGCACGAGCTGCCCAGGTTGAAGACGTTCCGCCGCGACCTGGTCGGTGGCCGCGTGCAGCCGGGCGAGCACCACGAGGCGTGGAGGCCGTTCTTCCTCCTGGCCGGCGTGATCGCGCTGCGGTCGTTCGTGTACTTCGGGATGGTCACGTTCATCCCGCTCTACTACATCCACGACCTGCACGCGAGCAAGGCGCTCGGCAACGCCGCCCTCACCGCGATGCTGCTGGGGGGCGCGGTCGGCACGTTGACCGGCGGCCCGCTGGCCGATCGCTTCGGCCGGCGGACCGTGCTCGCCGGGTCGATGTGCCTGACCCCGCCGCTCGTAGTGGGCTTCCTTCTGTCGGGACCGGTCCTGGCGCTGGTGTTCGCGGCGCTGGCCGGCGCGGTCACGATCGCCACGTTCGCTGTGACCATCGTGATGGGGCAGGAGTACCTCCCGGGCCGGCTGGGGATCTCGGCCGGGGTGACGATCGGCCTCTCGATCGGCCTGGGCGGCGTGGGCGCGCCGCTGCTCGGCGTGCTGGGCGACGCGGCCGGGCTTCGGGCGGTGTTCGAGACGGTGGCGGTGCTGCCGCTCGCCGCATTGGCCCTGACGCTGGCGCTACCGCGGCAGACGCCGCGGGAGAGCGTCGCTGCGCCGAGCCAGGCGCCGGCTCGAGCAGGATCGCGGCCCGCGACGACGTAACAAACCACCGCAGGCGGGTATTTGGCAGTGGGAGGCGTGTCCGCGGCGCGCCGTCAGGTGGTGAGCGTTTTCTCACCCCAGAACGGGCAGGCAAGGGCCCCGCGTTTCTACTCGAATGAGCTCTTCGTTACAAGCAGCTACTCGACGACTGCCCGTGCTCGCGGCCGTCGCTGCAGCCATGGTCGGTGTGGTCAACATCGCCTCGACGCTGACCCCCAACATCCGGTGGCGCGGGCACTTGCTGCTCGAGTTTGAGCCGGTTGAGGCGATCCGCGTGTTCCACGCACTCGCCTTCCCGGCCGGCGTCGCGCTCCTCCTGGTCGCTCCGTACCTGGCCAAGCGCCGCCGGCGGGCCTGGCAGGCCGCGATCGTCCTGATGGTCGCGCTCGGCCTGTTCGACCTGCTCAAGGGCCTCGACTTCGAGGAGACCATCATCACGTGGGCCGCAGCGATGGTTCTCGTCCTGGGGCGCAGCGCCTTCAACGTGCGCCACGACCCGATCACGCTGCGCTCGGCCATGTGGCGGGTGCCGCTACTCGGCGTGGCCGGCCTGGCCGGCGCCGCCCTGGCCACCTGGGCCGCCCAGGGCCATCCATCGCCCAGGACGGTGGTCGTCGAGACCGTCGATCTGCTCCGCTGGCAGCAGGGGCCGATCCACTACCACCACCATCTCGCGTGGATCCCGCTCGGGGTGCACCTGCTCGCGCTGATGACCCTGATCACGATCGCCTACGTGATCTTCCGGCCGCTGACCGCTCCCCGCTCGCTTCCGAGCCCGGTGGCGCGCGAGGTGGCCTCGAATCTGGTTCGGGAGCACGGCGCCGACACACTGGCCTTCTTCAAGCTGCGCAGCGACAAGCAATACCTGTTCAGCGAGGACCGACGGGCCTTCGTCGGGTACACGATCGAGAACGGGGTGTTGCTGCTCTCGGGCGACCCGGTCGGACCTCAAGATGCCTTTGCGGATCTGCTCGGCCACGTGCGGGAGTTCGCCGAGGCCCGCGGGCTCAAGCTCGGCGCGCTGGGGGCCAGCGAGAGTCTGTGCCCGCTCTACGAGCAGCTCGGGCTGCGCACGATCTACCTCGGCGACGAGGCGATCGTCGAGCTCGGGCGCTTCTCGCTCGAGGGGCGCCCGATCCGAAAGGTGCGCCAGTCGGTCACCCGCCTGAGCAAGGCCGGCTACCGGGCCGAGCTGTGCGAGCTGCGCTCGCTCGATCCGGCCACGCTAGAGGAGGTCGAGGAGGTGGTCGAACGCGGCCGCCAGGGTGCGCCCGAGCGGGGTTTCTCGATGGCGATGGACTCACTGCAGGGCGAGCACGACCACGACACGCTCGTCGTGATCACGCGCGACGGGGAGGGTCAGGTACGCGGAGTGCTCCATTTCGTGCCGTGCTACGGCCGCCCCGCGGTGTCGTTGTCGTTCATGCGCCGAGATCCCTCCACGCCGAACGGCCTCACCGAGTTCCTGGTCGTGCGGGCGATCGAGCTGCTGCGCGACCGCGGCCTGGAGGAGCTGTCGCTCAACTTCGCGGCGTTCGCCAAGTGGATGCACAGTCCGGCCCGGGCCCACGAGCGGCTGCTCGGGAAGCTGATCACGCTGGGCAATCCGTTCTTCCAGATCGAGAGCCTGTATCGCTTCAACGCCAAGTTCTTCCCCCGCTGGGAGCCTCGCTTCCTCGTCTACGAGGGCACATTCGGGCTGCCGCGCGCCGGGATCGCGGCGCTCTGGGCCGAGGGTCAGCTGCCCAAGCCGTCGATGCGCATGCGCGAAAGCGCACCAAGTCGCTAAGCAAGCGCCTACCACGCTACCCTTCAGGCCCCCACGGCCCCGAATTTCTGGGTGGGCCGCAATCGTCGACGGGGTAACTACCCCGTTGATTCTCCCTCGGTGTCTGACCGGGGGCCCCTCGACCTCCGGACACAAGCTTGAACAGCAATCCGATTCCCGTTCCCGATCTTGCCGCCCAATGTCCGTAAGCACGCCGGCCTCGAGTGAGGGCGCCTTGACCGCGCTCTCCTATCTTGACGTGGTCGTGCTCGTGGTGGCGACCCCGATCATGCTGCTGATCGGGGTGCCCGCCGTCGGGTACCTGGTGGGCGCGGGAGCCTGGATCGTGCTGCGCGCGGCCGGCATCGGCGTCGAGCGTGCCGTCGTCGCGATCGACGACCCGAGACGCGAGGTCACTCTCCGTCTCGCCTATTTGCTCGGACGGCTGTTCACGCTCGCGATCGCGGTGATCCTGGTGCGAAACGGGTCCGGGCGCGACGCCGGGCTGACGGCGTTGCTCGTGATCGTGTTCGCCTTCACGCTGCAGCTGGCCCTTTCCTTCCTGAACCGCCCGGGGGCTCGATGAGCAGGACCCGGAAAGTTCTGCTGGCCAGCGTCGGGATCTACCTGGGCCTCTTCGTCCTGCTGATCGCGATCTACGGCTTCACCCAGCACAAGAACAACGAGTTCCAGATCCAGAACGAGTTCAAGCTCGTCAACTGGGTGAGTCTCGGGGTATTCAGCATCAACCGGGCGGTGCTCTACCTGTTCATCGCCGCCGTGCTGACGGTATTCACGATGGTGTGGATCGCCGGGCGGATGCATGCGCGGCCGAACAAGGTCCAGACGGCTGTCGAGGTGATCTTCTCGCTGATGCGCGACAACATCACCCGCGGGAACATGTCGGACTCGATGGCGGCCAAGTGGTTCCCCTTCCTGGGGACGCTGTTCCTGTTCATCTGGTTCTGCAACCTGATCGGCTACCTGCCGTTACCGACGAACAGCCAGGAGAAGTTCACCGTGTTCGGCGCCCACATCCCGGCGTTCGCGCTCTACGCGGCGACCGCGAACATCTCGGTGCCACTCGTGCTGGCGCTGGTCGTGTTCATCGCGTTCAACTGGGTGGGTGTCCGTGCCCAGGGGCCGATCGGATACTTGAAGAGCCTGGTACCGGCGGGTGTGCACGGGCCGATGCTGCTCTTGATCTTCCCCATCGAGGTGATCTCGACCCTGATGCGGCTGCTGTCGCTGACCATCCGATTGTGGGCCAACATCTTCGCCGGGCACATCATCATCCTGTTCATGGCCGGCGGGCTCGCGGTGATCCTCGGGCTCCAGGCGCTCGGGTGGTTCGCGCTCCCGGCCGGGATCATCATCTACCTGTTCGAGCTGGGCCTGGTGGCGACGCTCCAGGCGTTCATATTCGCGACCCTGGCCGCCATCTATATCGGCGGCGCGGTCAGTCACCACTAACACGAGAAGGAGCCCTGATGCTTGCTGTTTTCCATTTCATCCCCATCGCGGCCTCGTCCGGGATCACAGCCGGGTTCGGCATCGCGGTCGGAGGCGGTTTGGGCGCGGTCGGCGCCGGCGTCGGCATCGGCATCATCTTCGGCAAGGTGATCGAGGCGGTGACCCGCCAGCCCGAGATGCGCGACGAGATCACCAGCATCCAGTGGTTGGGCTTCGCCCTGACCGAAGCCGTGTTCTTCTACGGCCTGGTCGCCGGCCTGCTCTCGTTCGTGCTCAAGTAAATGGCCGTCGTCTCGCATCTCCCGGTCGCCGCTTCCAGCGGCTCGTTCCTGATCACGCCCAGCGTCGGGCTGATGATCTGGACCCTGCTCCTGTTCGGGATCTCGATGTACATCCTGTGGAAGCTCGCCTTCCCGCGGATCTCCGAGGCACTCGACCGGCGCCAGCACGCGATCGAGGAGTCGATCGACCACGCAGAACGGGTGCGCCGCGAGGCCGACGATCTGCTCGACGAGTACCGAGGGCGTCTGCGCGAGGCGCGCGACCAGGCCGAGCAGATCATCGAACGGGCGCGCAAGTCAGGTGAGGCGCACGAGCGGGAGGCCACCGAGCACGCCCAGCAGCGCCGCGATCAGCTGATGGAGCAGACGAAGCGCGACATCGAGTCCGAGACCCGCCGGGCCATCCAGGAGATCCGCCGCGAGGTGGCCGACCTGACCGTGCTGGCCACCGAGAAGGTGACCCGCAAGGTGCTCGACGAGGAGGACCAGCGCCGGCTCGTCGAGGACGCCCTGAGCGATCTCGATTTCAGCGCGCTCGCCCCCGACGGAGACCGCAACTAACGTGGAAGAGATCGCTCAGGTCTGGGCGCGGGCCCTGTTCGAGGTGGCGATGGAGCAGGACCTCCTCGACCAGATCCGCAAGGACCTCGCCGCGTTCGTGGACGCTCTGAACGAGAGCCGCGACCTGATGGTGTTCTTCTTCTCGCCCTACTTCTCGACCCAGGAGAAGAAGGACGGGCTGCAGCGCGCGGTGACGGGTGCCGAGCCCGCGTTCATGAACTTCCTGGAGGCGCTGATCGAGCGCCACCGGATGCCGGCGATCTTCCGGATCAAGGCGCGCTACGAGATCCTTTGGGAGGATGAGCGCGACCTGTTGCCGGTGGAGGTGACGAGCGCGGTCGAGCTCGACAAGTCCACGGTTGCCAGCATCGGGGACCGGATCGGCGAGCAGACCAAGCGCACGGTCGAGCTCTCGAGCAAGGTCGATCCGGACATCCTCGGCGGGATCGTGCTGCGCGTGGGCAACGTGATCCTCGACGCTTCGATCCGAAACCGCCTGGAACAACTTCGCAAGCAAGTCGCGCGGGCGTAGCTACCCTCGCCTGCCAAGGAGTCACGAATGCAGATAAAGCCCGACGAGATCACGTCAATCCTCAAGAACCGGATCGAAGGACTCGACGCCTCCAGTGCCGACCTGACCGAGGTCGGCACGGTGCTGTCCGTGGCCGACGGGATCTGCCGCATCCACGGTCTGGACAACTGCATGTCGTTCGAGATGCTCGAGCTGCCTCACGACGTGACGGGCCTGGCCCTGAACCTCGAGTCCGACAACGTCGGGGCCGTGCTGTTCGGCGATTGGGAGAAGATCGTCGAGGGCGACACGGTCAAGCGGACCAAGCGGCTGCTCGAGATCCCGGTCGGGGATGGGCTGCTGGGACGGATCGTCGATCCGCTCGGCAACCCGCTCGACGGCAAGGGCGAGATCGAGACGAGTCAGACCCGCCCGACGGAGTTCAAGGCGCCCGGCGTGGTCCAGCGCCAGCCGGTCAAGGAGCCAATGCTCACCGGGCTCAAGGCGGTCGACTCGATGATCCCGATCGGCCGCGGCCAGCGTGAGCTGATCATCGGCGACCGCCAGACGGGAAAGACGGCGATCGCCCTCGACGCGATGCTCAACAACGTGGATCGCGATCTGCGCTGCATCTACGTGGCGATCGGGCAGCGCAAGGCCACCGTGGTAGGCCTGGCCAAGACGCTCGAGGACGCCGGGGCGCTCGACAACACGATCATCGTGATGGCGGCCGCCGACGAGGCGGCCCCGATCAAGTTCCTCGCGCCATACGCGGGCTGCGCGATGGGCGAGCACTTCCTCTACGACGGCCAGGCCGCGCTGGTCATCTACGACGACCTCTCAAAGCACGCCGTGGCCTACCGCCAGATGTCGCTCCTGCTGCGGCGGCCCCCCGGCCGAGAGGCGTACCCGGGCGACGTCTTCTACCTGCATTCGCGGCTGCTGGAGCGCGCGGTCAAGCTGAACGACGATCTGGGTGGGGGGTCTTTGACCGCGCTGCCGGTCATCGAGACCCAGGCCGGCGACGTGTCGGCCTACGTCCCCACCAACGTGATCTCGATCACCGACGGCCAGATCTACCTCGAGCCCGGCCTGTTCAACTCGGGCGTGCGTCCGGCCATCAACGTCGGCATCTCGGTCTCGCGGGTGGGCGGCAACGCCCAGATCAACCCGATGCGCAAGGTGGCCGGCCGCCTGAAGCTCGAGCTCTCCCAGTACCGCGAGCTCGAGGCGTTCTCTCAGTTCGGATCCGAGCTGGATCCTGAGACGCAGCGAACGCTGGCCCGCGGCGAGCGGCTGGTCAAGACGCTCAACCAGGCCGAGCGTCACCCGATGCCGGTCGAGGACCAGGTGATCCAGGTATACGCCGCGACCAACGGGTACCTGGACCGGATCGTGGTCGAGAAGGTCGACCGCTTCCTCGCCGGTCTGACCGACTACATGCGTGGCAACGAGTCCGGTCTGCTCGAGAAGATCGCGGGCGGGGACTGGAGCGACGAGACGCAGCAGGCGGCGGAGAAGGCGGTGTCGGGCTTCGCCGAGGACTTCGGGTTCGATCTCGACGAGGAGGGCCACCCGCTCGACGAGGGCGACGAGGGCTCCTCGCGCGACGGGCGGCGCAACGACCGGGCCGAAAGCGAGGATCGCGACGAGGACGGCGAGGACGAGGACGGCGAGGACGAGGGCAGCGAGGAGCGCGAACGGGAGGAGCAGGGACAGCCGGCCTGAACCCGGCGCCTGAGCTCAGCACATGCCGCAGACCCAGCGCGACGTAAAGAACCGCATCGGCGCGGTCAAGAACATCCAGAAGATCACCCGGGCTATGGAGATGGTCGCGGCAGCGCGCCTGCGCCGCGCCGAGCAGCGGATCGAGGCGCTACGCCCGTATGCCAACGCGATTCGCCGGATGACCCGTCAGGCGGCCGAAGCCGCGGGCCGGGTTCCGAGCCTCCCCATCCTTCAGGAGCACGATCAGCTGAACCGCGTGGGTCTGCTGCTCATCGCCGGCGACCGCGGGTTGGCCGGCGCGTTCAACTCGCAAATCGTCCGCGCCGGTGTGGCCGCCGGCCGCGAGCACGAGTCCGAAGGGCACAGGCCGGTGTATTTCGCCTCGGGACGCCGTCCCGCCACATCGCTGACCTTCCGCGGGCTCGAGCCGGCGGAGAGCTTCACAGGATTCACCGACCGTCCGGCCTACGCCGACGCCAGGCGGATCGCCGACCGCCTGATGGCCGCCTACATCGACGAAGAGGTCGATCAGGTGGAGATCTTCTACAACGGCTACATCTCGCCGGTCTCGCAGGAGGTGCGGCGCGAGACGCTGCTTCCCCTTCAGCAGGCCACGCTGCTCGAGGAATCCGACGACGAAGACGAGTCCGATGAGCGCCACGGCGAACATCGAGCCCTGGTCGAGTACGAGCCGGATCCCGAGGAGATCCTCAAGCGCCTGGTCCCGGATTACGTGGAGATTTCGATCTATCGAGCGCTGCTCGAGTCCACGGCCTCAGAGCACGGCGCGCGGATGACGGCGATGCGAAACGCGTCGGACAACGCCACCGACTTGATCCAAACTTTGACCCTCGAGATGAACCGGGCGCGCCAGGCGGAGATCACTCAGGAGATCTTGGAAGTCGTGGCGGGAGCAGAAGGGCTGTCCGGGTAGACCTACACTGGAGAAGCTATGTCAGTCGCAGAAGAACAGCGCAGCGAAGCCGGAGAGGACAAGCCCGACAAGCAGAACACCGGCCGGATCGACGAGATCCAGGGCGTAGTGATCGAGGCTGTGTTCCCCGAGAAGTTGCCCGAGATCAACCACGCGATCAGGGTCCGCCGGCCCGACGTGGCCAGGGCGGAGGAGGAGATCTCCGCCGCGGTCTCGCCACCGGACGCCGAGGACTGGCTCGTGTGCGAGGTGCAGCAGCACCTCGGCGACAATCGCGTTCGCGCCGTAGCGATGGACACGACCGATGGCCTGGCTCGCGGCACGGAAGTGATCGACACCGGATCCCCGATCACCGTCCCGGTAGGCGACAAGACGCTCGGGCGGATCTTCAACCTGCTCGGCGAGCCGATCGACATGGGCGACGAGTTGCCCGACGATACTCCGCGCTGGCCGATCCACCGCGACGCCCCCACGATCGAGGACCTCACGCCGACCACCGAGATGTTCGAGACCGGCATCAAGGTCATCGATCTCCTCGCTCCCTACGCCAAGGGCGGCAAGGTCGGCCTGTTCGGCGGTGCCGGCGTGGGCAAGACCGTGATCATCCAGGAGCTGATCCGCAACCTCGCCGAGGAGCACGAGGGTCTGTCGGCCTTCTGCGGCGTCGGTGAGCGCTCACGCGAGGGCAACGACCTGTGGCTGGAGATGAAGGAATCGGGCGTGCTCGAGAAGACCATGCTCGTGTTCGGGCAGATGAATGAGCCGCCCGGCGCGCGCATGCGGGTCGCGCTGTCCGGCCTGACCATGGCCGAGTACTTCCGCGACGAAGAGCACCAGGACGTGCTGCTGTTCATCGACAACATCTTCCGGTTCGTCCAGGCCGGCTCCGAAGTGTCCGCGCTGCTCGGCCGAATGCCCTCCCAGGTCGGCTACCAGCCGACGCTCGAGTCCGAGATGGGCGAGCTCCAGGAGCGGATCACCTCGACCAAGGAGGGCTCGGTTACGTCGATCCAGGCCATCTACGTGCCTGCGGACGACCTCACCGACCCGGCGCCGGCGTCCGTGTTCGCCCACCTCAACGCGACGACCACGCTGTCCCGATCGATCGCGGAGAAGGGCATCTACCCGGCGGTCGACCCGCTGGACTCGACCTCGACGATCCTGAAGGCGGAGATCCTCGGTGACGAGCACTTCGACGTCGCCAACCAGGTCAAGCAGGTGCTCCAGCGCTACCGCGAGCTCCAGGACATCATCGCGATCCTGGGTATCGACGAGCTCTCCGATGAGGACCGCGTGACCGTGAACCGCGCCCGCAAGATCGAGCGCTTCCTGTCTCAGCCGTTCCACGTGGCCGAGCAGTTCACCGGTACCCCCGGCGTGTACGTCCCGATCGCCGATTCGATCCGTGGCTTCAAGGAGATCCTCGAGGGCAAGCACGATGATCTTCCCGAGCGCGCCTTCTTCATGAAGGGGACGATTGACGAGGTCGTCCGCGCCGCTCGCGGCGACAGCGGCGACGAGGACGAGGGCGACTCGGAGGAGAAGGACTCGGACGAGAAGGACTCGGGGCGTGACCGCGACGAGAAATCCGAGGCCAAGAGCGCCGACGACTTCGTCTCGGAGGCCAACTCCAGCGACGACGAATCCGAGTCGAAGTCCGACTCCGGCGACGACGAGGAGGAGTAGCGCCCCGTGGCGCACGAGAAGTTCCGGGTCGAGGTCCTGACCCCCGACGGGGGCGTGTTCGACGACGAGGTCGAGATGATCTCGACCAGGACGGCGGTCGGCTCGATCGGCATCCTGGCCCACCACCAGCCGATCTTGGCCATGCTCGACCCGACCGAGTTGCGCCTGTACAAGACCGAGTCGGAATGCGTCCGCTTCGCACAGGCCGAGGGCTACCTCCAGGTGGCCGAGAACCGGGCGCTGATCCTGGTCGAGGAGGCGCATCCTCCCGGCGATCTCGACGCCGGCTCGCTGCACGAGCGTCTCCAGCAGGCCGAGCACGAGCTCGAGGCGGCCGGTGACGACACGGAGAGACGCCGGGTCGCGGAGCGCGACAAATCGCGCCTTGAAACGTTTCTTAGCATTGCCGAGGGTGGCAGCTAGCTGTCGCTCTCCCGGTGATTAGGCCCTTATCCTGAACGGTCGTGATTGACGAGCTAACCCTCGCTGAGCGCCTGATCTCTTACGAGACCTCCAAGCCGGAGGAGATCGTCGCGGCGGCAGGATTCGTGAAGGGGTGGCTCGAATCTCGCGACATCGAGGTGCGCCACCACGATCACAACGGGCTGCCCGTCCTCGTGGCGGAGGTCGGACCGCCGCCCGCCGACGCGGACGGTCACCCCTGCGTGGTGTTCCACGGGCACCTCGACGTGGTGCCGGGCCAGCCAGAGCAGTTCTATCCGCGGCTCGAAGGGGATCGGCTGATCGGCCGCGGCGCCTACGACATGAAGGGCGGCCTGGCCGCCATGATGTGCGCGCTCAAGGACGTCGAGCGCCAGACCGCCGTGCGGGTGCGGCTGGTGTGCGTGCCCGACGAGGAATCCGAGGAGATCGAGGAGCGCTCCACCGACGGCGTGGTCAGTCGCGGCCTCGGCGGCGACTTCGCGATCACCGGTGAGCCGACCAACCTGCACATCGGGGTGGAGGCCAAGGGCGTGCTGGCCATGATCATCGAGGTCCAGGGACGGGCGGCGCACTCCTCGACGCCGTGGCTGGGCGACAACGCCGTGCTGAAGGCGATCGACGTGTTCCGGGCGATCGAGTCGCTGCCGTTCTCCCGCCAGTCCTCGGAGATGTTCGACCGACCGTCGATCAACCTGGGCCGGATCGAGGGCGGCGACGCGCTCAACAAGGTCCCCGACCGGTGCCGGATGGCGGTCGACATCCGCTTCCTGCCAGGCCAGGACCCCGACGAAATCATGGCCCAGATCGGACGGATCGACCAGGCCGAGATCACCAAGCACTTCATCTTCCCTCCGGTCAGGGTGCCCCGGACCAATCCGTACGTGCGAGCGCTCCGCGACGCCGTAGCCCGCGCCATCCCCGACCAGGAGGTCATGAGCGTTGGGCGCGACGGCGCCTCGGACGCCGTTGCCTTCATGGCGGCCGGCATCCCGGCGGTCGAGTTCGGACCCGACGGGGCCGGGCACCACGGTCCCGAGGAGTGGGTGTCGGTGTCCTCGATGGCTCGGTACCGGCGGTCACTGGTCAGTTTCGTGCGCATGTTGCCGATCTGGCTCGAGCGTCCCGCTGCCCCCGGTGACGATGCGGTCCGGGACGATGGTCGCGTCGTGGCGGAGGAGCCGCGCGGCGGAGGGCTGACCGCGATCGAGGGAGGCCGGGCGTGAAGCTGATTCCGCATTCGCGCGGAGGCATGCTGTGGCGGTCCCTGGTGGCGGCCGTCCTGGTCATCGGTTTCGCCGCCGCCACCACCGCGGTCGCGGGGCTGCTCCAGGTCCGGCAGATCACCCAGGCCCTCGATTTCACTCCCGCGATCAAGTCCTTGTCGACCTCCGTGTCGGTTCCCGCCCCGGGCAAGCCGCAGACAATCCTGCTCGTCGGCTCCGACCATCGCGCGGGGACGCCGCTCAAGGACGTCAACACCGACACGATGATGCTGGTTCGCCTGGATCCGAGCTCCAAGACGATCAACCTGATGTCGGTCCCGCGCGACCTCAGGGTCCAGATTCCCGAGGGCGGGGCGCTTGTCACCAACAAGCTGAACGCGGCGTACTTCTATGGGGGTCCCGGGCTGCTCATCAAAGTCCTCCAGCAGCAGGTGTTCCCGGGCCTGAAGGTCAATCACGTGGTCGACGTCGGGTTCGGCGGCTTCGAGAAGATGATCAATGCGATTGGGTGCGTCTACACCGACGTCGATCACCGCTACTACAACAACACCGCGGCCACCGACTACTCGAGCATCGACCTCCAGCCCGGCTACCAGAAGCTGTGCGGGGCCAACGCGCTCTCGTTCGTGCGCTTCCGCCACACCGACTCCGACATCGTCCGCAACGCGCGCCAGCAGGACTTCATCCGGTGGGCAAAGGCGCAGTTCAGCCAGGACCAGATCATCAACGAACGTAACCGGCTGCTGACCATCTTCGGCCACAACGCGAATACCGACCACAACCTGCACACCACCGACGGGATCATCAACCTGTTCGACCTGGTCGCGTTCTCCTCCGTCAGCTCGATCAAGCAGATCCCGTTCCCGGCGATCGAGCTCCCGTGCTCGCCCGGCACCGTGACGGCGACCGGCGCGGCCACGGGCGGGACGCCGTGCTACGTCACCGCCGAATCGGGCCTCGAGCAGGCCGCCTTCCACGCGTTCATGACCCCGACCACCGCTGCGCCGACCGGATCGTCCGGCCCGTCTGCTGGAGCCGCGAAGGCGGGCGGCAAGCCGAGCGGTGGTGGCGGCGGTGCGAGCGCGCCGGGGCTGCAGGCGGACGTCAGCGACGGGGAAGCTCAGGCCAAGTCGCTCGGCAAGCTCGGGATCCCGGTCTACTTCCCGAGGCTGATCATGGGCGGCTCGAACTACTGCGCGGACGCCACGAGCGTCTGTCCGCTCGAATACGGCGCCGGTTCGGGCTACTACCCCCGGGCCTACCTGCTCCACGACCGCGTAGGCGTAGCCCACTACGCCTACCGGATGACGCTCGTGATGAACCCCGCCCTTGGCCAGTACTACGGCGTGCAGGGCACGACGTGGCAGACGCCGCCGATCCTGAACAACCCGAGCGGGACCAAGATGGTGGCGGGCAAGAGGCTGCTCCTGTTCGCCAACGGCAGCAAGCTGAGCCTGGTCGCCTGGCGGACGCCGCAGGGCGCGTACTGGGTCTCGAACACGCTGACCGACAACATCACCAACCGTCAACTGGTCGCGATCGCAGCGTCGTTGATGAAGGCCCACTAGCTACTCTCGGACCGATGGGCAACGCGCGCGAGCCGATCGCGGTGATCGGCACCGGATACGTGGGTCTCGTCACGGCCGCGGGCTTCGCCCAGCTGGGCAGCGAGGTCTGGTGCGTCGACATCGACGCCGAGAAGATCGCCCGGCTCGAGCGGGGCGAGGTTCCGATCTACGAGCCGGGCCTGGTCGAATGCATCCTGGCCAACCGGGAGCGCTTGCACTTCTCGACCGAGCTGGCGCCCGCGCTCGAGCACACCCGCCTGCTGTTCGTGGCCGTCGGTACCCCGCCCACCTACTCGGGCGACGCCGACCTGAGCTCCGTCCACGCCGTGGTCGATGCGATGCCCCGCTCCGACCGGCACGCACTGGTTATGAAGTCGACCGTTCCGGTCGGTACCGGCGCCGCGATCAGGCGCAGCCTGGCCGAGCGCGGCAAGGAGGGCTTCGCCTACGTGTCCTGCCCGGAGTTCCTCAAGGAGGGCTCAGCCCTCGAGGACTTCCTCAAGCCCGACCGGATCGTGGTCGGCGACGAGGGCGACTGGGCCGGCGATGCGGTGATCGAGCTCTACGCCCCGCTGGACGCGCCTCTGGTGCGGACCGACATCGCCAGCGCGGAGATGATCAAGCTCGCCGCGAACGCGTTCCTGGCCACCAAGATCTCGTTCATCAACGAGATCGCGAACGTGTGCGAGGAGACCGGCGCGGACGTGCTCGAGGTGGCGCGGGGGATGGGGCTCGACCGGCGGATCGGCACCCATTTCCTCAAGCCGGGTATTGGCTTCGGGGGCAGTTGTTTCCCAAAGGATGTTTCAGCTTTGAAACAGCTCGCCGGCAACTCGGGCTATCACTTCCAGCTGCTCACGGCGGTCATCGAGGTCAACGAGCTTCAGAAGCGGCGGGTGATCAGCAAGCTGCAGAAGCACCTGGGATCGCTCGTCGGCAAGACCGTGGCGCTGCTCGGGCTGGCCTTCAAGGCCAACACGGACGACATGCGCGAGGCGTCATCGCTCGTGCTCTCAGCGCGGCTTCAGGCCGATGGTGCCAAGGTACGCGCGTATGACCCGGTCGCGGAAGCCGAGGCGCGCAAGCTGATGGGCGGGGTGGAGTTCGCCGACGACGCGCTGGGCGCGGTCTCGGGCGCCGACGCGGTCGTGATCGTGACCGAGTGGCCCGAGTTCGCGGAGCTCGATTGGGCGGCCGTGGCCGAGCGGATGCCGGGTCGGCTCGTGATCGACGGGCGCAACTTCGTCGATCCCGAGGCCGTCCGGGCGGCCGGCTTCATCTACGAGGGCATCGGGCGCTAAGTGGCCTCTCGCGCAAATACGGTACTTACGCGAGCGATCACTAACTGACGTGCAGGCGCTGATCCTGGCGGGCGGCGAAGGTACGCGGCTGCGCCCGCTCACCTCGACGATCCCCAAGCCGGTGGTGCCGCTGGTGGGCCGCCCGTTCATCTCCTACATGCTCCAGTGGCTGCTCCGGCACGGCATCGACGACGTGATCCTGGGCTGCGGCTTCATGGCCGACGGAGTGCGAGCCGTGCTGGACGACGGCTCGGGCCTGGGCGTCCGTCTGCGCTACCTCGAGGAGCCCACGCCGCTCGGCACCGGTGGCGCGCTCAAGTTCGCCGAGGATCTGCTCGAGGAGCGCTTTTTCATGCTCAACGGCGACGTGCTGACCGACATGGATCTGACCGCCCAGCTCGAGCAGCACGAGAGGACGGGAGCGCGCGCCACGCTGGCCCTATATCCGGTGGAGGATCCATCGGCCTATGGGCTGGTCCGGTGCCAGCCCGACGGGTCGGTCAGCGAGTTCATCGAGAAGCCCGGGGTCGAGGAGCTCGACACGAACCTGATCAACGCAGGCGCCTACATCCTCGAGCGCGGCGTGCTCGAGGGCATGCCGCCGGCCGGAACCAACGTGTCGATCGAGCGGGAGCTGTTCCCGACGCTGGTCGGCCGGGGCCTCTACGGGTACGAGGCCGGCGGCTACTGGATGGACATCGGGACGCCGGATCGGTACCTGGAGGCCACCTACGACATCCTCGAGGGCAAGGTCAGCACCGAGGTGGGCCGCGAGCTCGGGGACCATGGCCTGGCCCTGGTCGACGCCGCCGCCGTCGAGGGCCGGGTGGTCGCTCCCGTCCTGGTGGCCGCCGGCTGCTCGGTGGGGCCCCATGCGTTCGTCGGGGATCGGAGCGTGCTGGGCGAACGCGTCCGGGTCGGAGAGCGCTGCCGGGTCGAGGCCTCGGTCCTGCTCGAGGACGTCACGGTCGGAGCGGGCACCACGATCAGCTCCTCGATCATCGGACGCGGCGTGAGTATCGGCGAGCACTGCCGTATCGAAGGCGGGGTCATGCTCGGTGAGGGCGTGAAGATCGGGTCGGGGAACACTCTGGCGGCCGGCGCGCGTATCTTCCCGGGCGTGGAGCTTCCGGACGGAGCCATCAGATTTTGAGCACCACGGTTGACCTGACCAGGGGGGCGATCGAGTCGGTGGACTCGGCGCGGCAGATCGACGACATCCTCGGCCTGCCCGATCATCTGCGCGATGCCTTGTGGCGGGTCGAGTCGGCCAACCTCGAGCCCTACGACGCGCCCGGTGGACTGGTCGTCGCCGGGATGGGCGGCTCGGCCATCGGCGGCGCTCTGGCCCGGGAGGCTCTCGGCGACCGCGCCTCTCGTCCGATCACGCTCGCCCGCGGCTATGCGCTGCCGCCCTGGACGACGCCCGACACGATGGTGCTGTGCTCGAGCTACTCCGGGAACACCGAGGAGACGCTGGCCGTCTACGAGGCCGCCGGGGCGCTCGGGG
The DNA here is from genome assembly GCA_963834625.1 of uncultured Solirubrobacterales bacterium. Taxonomy (GTDB): domain Bacteria; phylum Actinomycetota; class Thermoleophilia; order Solirubrobacterales; family Solirubrobacteraceae; genus Palsa-465. The sequence continues at coordinate 501,260 of CAWICM010000009.1, forward strand.
CCCACCGGATCGTGGCCACGACCGGCGGCAAGCTGGCCGACGCGGCACGGGCCGAAGACGTTCCGGTAATCCCGCTACCGGGTGGCTTCCAGCCGCGGGCAGCGGTGGCGTATTCGCTCGTGGTGGCCCTCGAGGTGGCCTGGCTGTGCGGCGCGGGCGAGCGGCTCCACGCCGAGATCGACGTCGCCGCCGCGCACGTGGAGCAGCTGGTCGAGTTGTGGGGTCCCGACGCCCCGAGCGACTGCCTGGCCAAGGAGCTGGCCCGCGGGCTGCACAGGACCATTCCCCAGATCGCCGGCTCGGGCCTGACCGCGCCGATCGCGTACCGCTGGAAGACTCAGATCAACGAGAACGCGAAGATGCCCTGCTTCTGCCACGAGCTCCCCGAGCTGGATCACAACGAGATCGGCGGCTGGCAGGGTGCCAGCCAGGTCGGCCGCTTCAGCGCGGTGTTCCTCGACGACTCCGACCTGCACCCGCGGATCCGGCAGCGGATCGAGCTCACGCGCGGCCTCATCGAGGCCGAGGCGGCCGGGACCTACCGGATCGAGAGCGTCGGCCAGAACCAAACCGAGCGGCTCATCTCGCTCGTGCTCCTGGGCGACCTGGTGTCCCTATATCTCGCCGTGCTGCGCGAGGTAGATCCGACGCCGGTCCCCGCCCTGGATCGGCTCAAGAGCGCCCTGGCCCGAGGCTGATACGACCAGCGGCCGGGAGGCCGAGGGCTACAGCGCTCGGGCGCCCTCGCCATGCTGGCGAGGGCCCCGAACCGTCCAACCCCCAAGTCCCTGCCGCTTCCCCAGCCCTTTACCTGATCGCAATACCGCGCTGCTCGTACAGCCGGCGGTCGGCCGTACCGAGGAGCTCCTCGAGCGTGTCGCCGTCGTTGGGGAAGGCTGCGATCCCGATCGTCAGCTCCCACGGCACCGAAATCTCCATCGCCGCCCGGCGCTCCTCCACCCGGGCCCGGATGCGGCGGATGACCGGCTCGGCGCTCTCGGCGGTCTGCTCGTCGAGGAGCAGGGCGAACTCGTCGCCGCCGATGCGCCCGACCACGTCGTCGGCGCGGGCGGATTCCTTCATCAGGCCGGCCACGGCCTTGATCAGCTCGTCGCCCATCAGGTGGCCCTCGGTGTCGTTGACCGCCTTGAGGCCACGAACGTCGACGTAGGCGAGCACGAATGGCCGGTCGTAGCGGCTGGCGCGCGCGAGCTCCCGCTCGGCCGCATCCATGAACCCGCGACGGTTGAGGATGCCGGTCAGAGCGTCGGTCGCTGCCGCGGCCGAGATGGCCACGAACTCCCGCTCGCGCCGGCGGGCCCGGCGGCTCGAGCGAAGCGCGATGCCCGCGAAGGCCAGCGCCAGCGCGAAGGCCGCGCCCAGCGCCATCCACACCGCGGTCGGCACGACGCTCACGAACTGGGTGATCACGTGGGGGATCTGTGGCAGCGGCGATCCGCTCGGCTGCGCGTGCTTCGTGCTCTTGTGCGTCTTGGCGGCGCCGGTCTTGGCGGTGGTGGCGCCCGTGGGCGCGGCGGCGACGGGGGTTCCGGCGGTTCCGGCGGTTCCGGCGGCCGGCGCGGTCGGACCCGTCGGGCCGCCGGTTCCGGTGGTCGCGGCGCCGGTACCCGCGGTACCCGTCGGCGTGCCGGCGCCCGAGCGCTTGCTCGACGCGCCCTTGCTCAGCCGCAGAGCGCCCGAACCGGAGGTGAAGGTGGGGATCTTGTTCAGCAGGGTGGTCGCGGCGCTCGTGCCCGTGGAGGGGGCGGTGGTCCCGCTCGAGACCGGCGAGAGCGTGCCAGTCGAAATCTCGACCGGGGTCGGGGTCACGGCGGGGGTCACGGCCGGCGTGACCGCGGGGGTGGTCGAGAGGGGCGAGGTCGTGAACGAGAAGCTCTGCGAGGTGGCCGGCGAGGTGCTCGATGGCAGCGAGGCCGGGACGACACCGCCCGTCTCGGTCGAGGTGCTGCAGCCGCGGCCGTGGCACACGGTCGTGCTCGAGGCAGAAGTCGAGGTGCCGGTCGAACCCGGACGGCCGTTCACGCCGGTGGTGGTGGCGGCTGACGTCGCCGCGGTGCCGGGGGTGGTCGTCGTCGGCGTCGTGTCCGTGGTCGCCGTGTCAGAGGTGGTCGTGCTCGTCGTGGTGTCGGCCGGGGAGGTGCCGGTGGTGGAGCCGTTCGTCCCAGTCGTTCCGGCGCCGGCGTCCGTGGTGGTGCCGGTCGGGGTGGTCCCGGTGCCGGCGTCCGTGGTGGTGCCGGTCGGGGTGGTCCCGGTGCCGGCGGTCGTCGTCGTCGTGGGCGTCGCCGGCTGCGGCGTCGTATCGGTCTGGGTGGTGGTTGTCGGCGTGGCGCTCGCCGCGGTGGTCGTGGCGGCCGGCTGCGGCGTGGTGGCAGTCTGCGTGGTGGCCGGCGCCGGGGTGGCGGGCGCGGCCGGGGCCTGGGCGGCGGGGGCCGGAGCTGGAGCCGGGGCGGGGTGTGACTTCGGGGTCATCGCCAGCACCAGCTGCTCCGCGCTGCGATGAGCCAGCGCCCGATTCAGCTGGCGCTCCAGGCGCACGTGGTGGGCGTAGGCGCCGTCGCCGGCGGCAGCTCCGCCCACACCGAACATGGCGCAGCCGAGCGTCACGCTCAGCCCGATGATGCAGGTTCCCTTGCTCCGCAAAATAAGTGACGTCCTGTTTCGGGACCGCTCCATGCCCGGCCTCCGGCTTCCTGGTTCGAGGTTGGTGACCATGCTAAGCGCGACTACAGCTTGCAGTTCGTATTTCGACAAATGTCCGATCGGACTTGAGCCCCGGCGCAAATTTCTTCAATCCGTCCTCAGAACCTTGACAAACTCGTGGTAAGGTTGAGGGACGATGGAAGGATTGACCATCAACGAGGCGGCGCGAACGACCGGTTGGTCGCCGCGGATGCTGCGATACGTCGAGCAGACGGGGCTGGTCTCGCCGGCCCGCTCGGCCTCCGGCTACCGCCTCTACGGACCCGCCCAGCTCCAGCGGCTGCGCACGCTCAAGGAACTCCTTGGGCGCTTTGACGTCGGGCTCTCCGACGTGGCGTTCGCCGCGCGCATGTCCGATCAGGACGACCTGCGCGACGCCGTGGAGAGTTGGCTCCAAGCCGAGGCACGGCGGCCCGAGGAAGTCGGCGCCGAGCACTGGCTCCGGTTCGAGCAGGAGAAACACGAAAAGCTGCTGGCGGCCGCCTAGTGGTACGTCCACTGGCCCCGGCCGCCCGATGACCCCGACCGTGGAGGGACGATGAGCACGACTGCTGCCAAGGCAGATTTCAAGGTGGCCGATCTTGGATTGGCCGAGTTCGGCCGCAAGGAGATCCGCCTGGCCGAACACGAGATGCCGGGGTTGATGGCGATCCGGCGCGAATACGCCGACAGCCAGCCGCTGAGCGGAGCGCGAATCACCGGCTCCCTGCACATGACGATCCAGACCGCGGTGCTGATCGAGACGCTCGTGGCGCTCGGGGCCGAGGTCCGCTGGGCATCGTGCAACATCTTTTCGACCCAGGATCACGCGGCGGCGGCGATCGTGGTGGGGCCGGAGGGCACTCCCGAGGAGCCCCGCGGCGTGCCCGTCTACGCCTGGAAGGGGGAGACGCTCGAGGAGTACTGGTGGTGCACCCTCCAGGCCCTCTCCTGGCACGAGGGCAACGGCCCCAACATGATTCTCGACGACGGCGGCGACGCCACGCTGCTCGTCCACAAGGGAGCCGAGTTCGAGCGCGCCGGCGCCGTCCCGGATCCGGCCAGCGCCGATTCGGAGGAGTTCCAGATCGTGCTGGGACTGCTCCAGCGCTCGCTCGAGGAGGATTCGCAGCGGTTCACCAAGGTCGCGGCCGAGATCAAGGGCGTGACCGAGGAGACGACCACCGGCGTCCATCGCCTGTACCAGTTCGCCGAGCGCGGAGAGCTGCTGTTCCCGGCCATCAACGTGAACGACTCGGTGACCAAGAGCAAGTTCGACAACAAGTACGGTTGCCGGCACTCGCTGATCGACGGGATCAACCGCGCCACCGATGTGATGATCGGCGGCAAGCTGGCCGTGGTCTGTGGCTACGGCGACGTCGGCAAGGGCTGCGCGGAGTCGCTGCGCGGGCAGCGTGCTCGGGTCGTGGTGACCGAGATCGATCCGATCTGTGCGCTTCAGGCGGCGATGGACGGTTACCAGGTCCTCACACTCGAGGACGTCGTCGGCACCGCGGACATCTTCATCAGCGCGACGGGCAATCGCGACGTGATCACTGCCGAGCACATGGCGCGTATGAAGCATCAGGCGATCGTCGGAAACATCGGCCACTTCGACAACGAGATCGACATGGCCGGGCTGTCGAGGGTTCCGGGCATCAACAAGATCGGCATCAAGCCGCAGGTCGATGAGTGGGTGTTCGAGGACGGGCACTCGGTGATCGTGCTGTCCGAGGGACGGCTGCTGAACCTGGGCAACGCCACCGGGCATCCGAGCTTCGTGATGTCGAACTCGTTCACCAACCAGGTGATCGCGCAGATCGAGCTGTTCGGCCGGAACGAGGACTACGAGAAGCAGGTCTACACGCTGCCCAAGCACCTGGACGAGAAGGTCGCCCGGCTGCACCTGCCGGCGCTCGGCGTCAAGCTGACCGAGCTCACCTCCGACCAGGCGGCCTATCTGGGCATCCCGGCCGAGGGGCCGTTCAAGTCCGACCACTATCGCTACTAGGCCCGGCGGGCGCGCGACGGGTGTAACGGACCGCCGGCTCGCGGACGGCGCAATGGCGAAGACGCGCCTGCCGCCCCACGAGGTCGCCGACCTGGCGCTGGCAAGGGGCGGCGCCTCCCGCATCGCCTGGGCGGCGGGTCAGATGCCCGTGCTGGCGCGCATCCGCGAGCGGTTCGCCTCTGAGCGTCCGCTCGAGGGAGTGCGGGTCGGCGCGTGCCTGCACGTCACGGCAGAGACCGCGAACCTGCTCCTGGCGCTGGCCGACGGCGGCGCCCAGGTCGCGCTGTGCTCGGCCAACCCGCTCTCGACTCAGGACGACGCGGCCGCCGGCTTGGTCTACGAGCACGGGATCGAGGTCCACGCGCTGCGCGGCGAGGACGTCGATACCTACGTCCGGCACGTCCGGGCGGTGCTCGACGGCAAGCCGAACGTGACCGTCGACGACGGTGCCGACCTGCTGATGACCGTCCACGCGCGGGGCGGCGCGGCGCTCGAGGAGCTGATCGGCGGGACCGAGGAGACGACCACCGGCCTGGTCCGACTGCGTCGCCTCCAGGACGAGGGAACGCTGTCCTGCGCGGTGCTGGCCGTCAACGAGGCCCGCACCGAGCGAGCATTGAACGATCGCCACGGGACCGGGCAGTCGGCGCTCGATGGGATCATCCGGGCCAGCCACGTGCTGCTGGCCGGCCACACGCTCGTCGTGCTCGGGTACGGGTGGGCCGGCCTGGGCATCGCCGAGCGGGCGCGGGGCGCCGGCGCGGCGGTGATCGTGTGCGAGGTCGATCCACTGCGGGCGCTCGAGGCGCGCATGGCCGGCTACGAGGTGATGCCGGCTTTGGAGGCCGCTGAGCGCGGCGACGTGTTCGTCACCGTGACCGGATCCCGGCGGGTGCTGCGGGGCGAGCATTTCGAGCGCATGAAGGACGGCGCGGTGCTGGCCAACGCCGGGCACTTCGACGTCGAGCTCGACCTCGAGGAGCTGCGAGCGCTCGCCGTGGAGGCGAGCGAGGTGCGGCCGCTGATCGAGCAATACACGCTCCAGGACGGCCGCCGGCTGAACCTGCTGGCGCGCGGGCGAGTGGTCAACCTGGCCGCCGGGGAGGGACACCCGGCCGCGGTGATGGACGTCTCGTTCGCCCTCCAGGCGCTGTGCGTCGAGCACCTGGTGGCCCGGCGGGAGGAGCTGCCCATCGGCGTCCAGGCGGTGCCCGAGTCGATCGACCAGGAGGTGGCGACGCTCAAGCTCGCCGCGCTCGGCGTCGCGATCGACGAGCCGACGCCCGAGCAACGCCACTACCGCGAGTCGTGGACCTAACGGCTTCCGCCACCGATTCTGGGAACATCCTCTTCACATGGAAGCCGCAACTGACCGAGGTCCGCTCCGGGGAGGGATAGATCTGGGGGGGACCAAGATCGAGGCGATCATCGTCGACGCCGGCCAGACCGTGCTCGGCTCCTCGCGCCATCCGACGCCCTCGAGCGGCGGTCCGAAGGCGGTGGCCGCCGAGCTCATCAACGCGATCCGGGCGGCGTGCCAGGCGGCCGGGACCGAGCCCTCGGCCCTCCAGGGCGTCGGCGTCGGGTCCCCCGGCGTGGTCGACGAGTCCACCGGGGCGGTGTCGACGGCGCGGAACCTGCCCGACTGGGAGGGCAGCTTCGAGCTGGGCGCGACGCTGAGCCGCGAGTTCGGCACGCAGGTCATGGTCGGCAACGACGTGCAGGTGGCCACCGATGCGGAGTTCGAGCTCGGTGCCGGCCGGCCGTACCAATCGCTGCTCGGGGTGATGTGGGGGACCGGCGTGGGCGGCGGGATCGTCCTCGATGGCAAGCCCTGGCTCGGCCGGGGTGGAGCGGGCGAGATCGGCCACGTCGTCGTGAAGATCGACGGCCGGCGCTGCCCATGCGGGCGGAGAGGCTGCATGGAGGCCTACGCCGGTCGAGCCGCGATGGAGGCGAGGGCGCGCCGCAAGCACGACGAGGGCACGGACACCGACCTGTTCAAGATCATGAAGGACCGTGGGCGCACCAAGCTCACCAGCGCCGTGTGGGCCAAGGCCCTGGAGCGCGAAGACAAGCTCGCCGTCGAGCTGATCGACGAGGCGGTAGAGGCGCTTGGCGCCGGCGTCGCCTCGGCTCAGAATCTGCTCGATGTGCAGGCGATCGTGATCGGCGGCGGTCTCGGCGTGCGCCTGGGCGACCCGTTCGTGCAGCGGATCCGCAAGGCCATGGAGCCGCACCTGTTCAACGACGCCAATTGGCCCGAGATACTCCTGGCGGGACTCGGCGACCTCGGTGGCGCGCTCGGGGCGGCGCTGCTGGTCAGCCGGCGGGCCGAGGGCACGCCGGCGCCGGTCGCCGAGACGCCTTCCACGGCCGGTTAGCTCGCGGGCACCGTCCGCCGCCGGTTAGCCGTCGACGCCCGGACCCCGGCCCTGTAAAACGCAGCAAACCGCGTCTCCGCGCTGCGCTTTCGCCACATAAGCATTGAGGCCATGCTTATGTGGCCATGGGGGGCGAACCGGGGGCGGCTTTGGCACGTTTTGCAGGTCGGGGGAGGGGTTTGAGGGGGCCGGCGGCACCGTCGGGGTTTAACACCGCCTAAACATCGCGATATGGCGGCCGGGCGGTGACTCTGGCAGGATGGACGGGCCGCTGAACGACTTTGCGGTGGAGGGGGAGACACGTTGCTGCCATTGCTTCCCGGGGATACGGCACGAATGCCCAAGAGAGGTTCATGATCGCCAGGGTCGCGGCGGTCGCGTCGTTGGCGATCGCGATCGTGGTGGTGGTGCTGGTTCTGCTCGGGGGCGGCTCGAGCTACACGCTCCGCGCCGACTTCCAGGATGCCGGCGGGCTCGTCGTCGGCAACCAGGTGCTGATGGGTCCGGCCACGGTCGGGACCGTGCAGTCGATCTCGCTCACGCCGAGCGGCGAGGCTCAGGTGAAGATGTCGATCGACTCCGACGCGGCGCCGCTGCATCAGGGCACGGTGGCGCGGATCTACGAGAACTCGCTGTCGGGCATCGCCAACAAGTACGTGGTGCTCGAGCCCGCCGCCAGTGAGGCGCCGGTCATCCCGGACGGCGGGACGATCGGCGAGGACCACACCTACTCGTTCGTGAGCCTCGATCAGGTGTTCGACGCGATCGACCCGCTCACCCGCGCGGGGCTGCAGGGCGTCATCAAGGGCGAGGCGGCCAGCATCAAGGGCAAGGCGGCGCAGGCCTCGGAGACGCTTAAGTACCTCGCGCCCGGGCTGGCCAGCACGAGCAACCTGACCGCGGAGCTCGACCGTAACGAGCCCGCCTTCGACGGCCTGCTCGTCCAGGGTGCGCAGGCCATGCAGGCGCTGGCCTCGCGCAGCACGCAGCTGTCGGACCTGATCGGGAAGACCGCGACGACCACCGGCGCGATCGCGAGCCAGGCTCAGAATCTCGAGCTGGCGCTGCAGCTCCTGCCCGGGACGCTGACCCGAGCCACCGGCACGTTCGCGGGGTTGCGCGGCACGCTGGACTCGCTCGATCCGGTCGTGGCCGAGTCCAAGGTCGCCTCGCGCCGCCTCGCGCCGTTCGCCGCGAGTCTAAAAACCTTCGCGCAGGCGGCCATCCCGACCGTGACCGCGCTCAGCGCGCTGATCCACAACCCGGCCGGCACCGGTGACCTGACCACGCTGCTCCGCGAGACGCCCCAGCTGGCTCGGGTCGCAGCCAGCGCCTTCCCGGACCTCGTGCAGGCGATGAACGCCTCCCAGACCCAGCTCGACAACCTGCGCGAATACACGCCCGACGTGATCGCGGCGCTCACCGACCTGGGTCAGGCCAGCGCCTACTACGACGCCAACGGCCACTACGTCCGGGTCCAGCCGACGTTCTTCGCGTTCGGGCTCGACGGCCAGAACCGGCTCACCACGCGCCCGCCGTCCGAGCGCTATGCGGGAGTCGAGAACGTCACCGCGCGGTGCCCCGGTGGCGCCGTGCAGCCCGCCCCCGACGGCTCGGCGCCGCACGCGATCGCGGGCTGCAACGCGAGCTCGAGCCCGCCCGGACCATGAGACGCCTGGCTCTGATCGGGCTCGTGCTCGTCGTGGCGGCGGCCGCCGCGGCGATGGCCAGCGCCTCCGGCTCGGGCGGGGGTGGGACCTACCAGGTGCGCGCCATCTTCGACGACGCCTCGTTCGCCGTGCCCGGCGAGCAGGTCCGGGTGGCCGGCGCGCCGGTGGGATCGATCGCGTCGCTCGACGTGACCAAGAGCAAGCAGGCGGCGGTCACGCTGCAGATAAACGACGCGCGGTTCGCCCCGTTCCACGCCAACGCCACGTGCGCCATTCGTCCCCAGTCGCTGATCGGCGAGATGTACGTCGACTGCAACCCGGGGACCGCGGCCGCGCCGGCGCTGAAGCGCATCGGGAGCGGTCCCGGCGCCGGGAGCTACTACCTGCCGGTCGTCCGCACCCAGTCCCCGGTCGACTTCGACATCGCGCAGGACATCTACCAGGAGCCGGTGGCCCAGCGGCTGGCCATCATCCTGAACGAGCTCGGCACCGGCCTCGCCGCGCGCGGCTCGGATCTGAACGCGGTGATCCACCGGGCCGATCCCGCGCTCGGCAACACCGACCAGGTGCTGAAGATCCTGGCCAGCCAGAACCGCGCGCTGGCCAAGCTCGCGACGGACTCCGCGGCGGTTCTGAGGCCCCTGGCCCAGCAGCGAAAGTCTCTCGCCGATTTCATCGTCCAGGCCGACACGACGGCCCTGGCGAGCGCGACCCGCGCGGAGGACATCTCGCGCTCGATTCAGCTGCTGCCCGGCTTCCTGCGCCAGCTACGGCCCCTGATGGCTGATCTGGGCACGCTGGCCGACCAGGGGACGCCGGTGGCGAGCGAGCTGAACAGCAGCGCGACCGCCCTCGGCCGCGAGTTCACCGAGCTGACCCCGTTCGCCAAGGCGGCGAGGACCTCGCTGATCGCGCTCGGCAACGCCGCCGCGAAGTCCCAGGGACCGCTGGTCGCGACCCTGCCACTCGACCGCCAGCTGCAGAGGCTCGGCAACCAGGCCGCGCCCGCCGCGACTCTGCTCGATCGCCTGACCGCGAGCCTCGACAAGTCGGGCGCGTTCGCACAGCTGATGGCGCTGCTGTTCTACGGCACCAGCGCCACCAACGGCTTCGACAGCCTCGGGCACTACGCGCGCGACGAGCTGCTCGTGGGCGACTGCACGGCCTACGCGACCAGTCCCGTCTCGGGCTGCTCGGCGAACTTCCAGAACTCCTCGGCGGCCGGGGATTTCGTCGCGAGCACGGCGAGCACCAAGTCACTCCCCAAGGGCAGCCAGTCGCTGCTCAAGACCGCCCTGGCGGGGGCCTCGGTGGCGAGCCGGTCCGCCAGCCCGTTGCACGGCCTCCTCGACTACCTGATCGGGCCGACTAGGTGAGCACCCGCCGCGATCGCAGCCCCCTCGGCAGCCCGATCCTGATCGGCGCCCTGACCGTGCTTGCCGTGATCGTCGCGGTGTTCCTGGCCTACAACGCCAACAACGGGCTCCCGTTCGTGCCGAGCTACACGCTGCACGTGCAGGTGCAGGACGCCAACGAGCTGACCCACGGGGCCGAGGTGCACATGGGCGGCGCGCTGATCGGCTTCGTCGACAACGTCGAGCCGGCCCGGACCGCGAACGGTCAGCCGATCGCCATGCTCGCGCTCAAGCTGAACCGGAGCATCGGGCATCTGCCGGTCGACTCCACGTTCACGATCCGGCTGAAGGGGTCGATCGGGCAAAAGTACCTCGCGGTCGGGCTGGGGCGGTCGCGGCGCACGTACGCCGACGGCGCCACCGTTCCGGAGCGTCAGACCGGCGCCACCGTCGACCTCGACCAGGTGCTCTCGATGTTCGGCCCGCCCACGCGCCGGGGTGTGGTCGCCGCAACGGTCGGATTCAGCGACGGCCTGGCCGGCCGTGGCACGAGCATCAACGACGCGATCGGAGCGTTCGTGCCGCTGCTCACCGATCTGCGCCCGGTGGCGCGCAACCTGGCCTCGCGGCAAACCGATCTGGCCGGCTTCTTGCACGGCCTCGAGGCGTTCACCGGAGCGCTCGCCCCGGTGGCGAACGCGCAGGCCAACCTGTTCGTGGCCCTGGACCGCACGTTCCGGGCCTTCGCGAGCGTGTCGGTGCCGTTCCTGCAGCAGACGATCTCCGACACGCCGCCGTCCTTCCAGGCCGTGATCTCCGACACGCCGACGATCCGGCCGTTCCTGACCGACTCCGCGAAGCTGCTGCGCGAGCTGCGCCCCGGGTTCGCCACCCTGCCGACCAGCGCGCCCGTGCTCGCCGACGCGTTCGCCGCCGGGGCGCGCAACCTGCCGGGGACGGTGGCGCTCGATCAGCGCCTGGTCAGCCTGTCGCAGCACCTCCAGAGCTATGGACAGAACCCCGCGGTGGAGCAGGGACTCGCCCGGCTCACGCTGACGGCGTCGAGCCTCCGAGCGCCGCTTGCGTTCCTGACCCCGGTCCAGTCCTCGTGCAACTACGTGACGCTGTTCCTGCGCAACACGGCCAGCATGCTGTCGGAGAGCACCTCGTCGGGGACCGCGCTGCGCTTCTCGCTGGTGGCCATCGACGACGTCCTGGGCGGCGAGGCCGTCCCGTCGAGCCGCCCGTACACGACGCCGAACACCAACCCGACCACCGCGGTCGGCCCGCTGCACGTCAACCCCTACCCGAACACCGACTCGCCGGGTGAGACGGGCGAGTGCGAGGCCGGCAACGAGAGCTACTCGGGCGTGGCAGCGGACATCGGCAACGAGCCCGGCAACCAGGGCCTGAAGACCGAGTCGACCGCTCCGACGACCCCGAAGAGCAAGACCAAGCCCGGGAGCAAGACGTGAGACGCCACCGCTCACGCGTCTCCAACCTCGCCGCCGGGATCATCGCCCTGGTGCTCATCGCGGTGGCCGTGTACCTCGCGTTCGGGGGCTCGACTCCGTTCGCGGGCAAGCCGTTCGTGCTCAAGGCGGTGTTCACCACCGAGACCCAGCTGCACATCCCGTCACCGGTTCGGATCGCCGGCGTCGACGTGGGCCAGGTGTCCTCGGTGCGTCGGCTCGCCGGCGGCTCCCAGGCCGCGGTCGTCACGATGGACATCAACTCGAACGGGCTCCCGATCCACGCCGACGCGACGGCTCAGGTCCAGTCCCGGATCTTCCTCGAGGGCAACTTCTACGTCGTTCTTCAGCCGGGCTCCCCAAATGCCCCGACCCTCAGCTCCGGGCACACGCTCCCCGCGGCGAACACGTCGGGCCCGGTGCAGCTCGACCGCGTGCTGGCCGCGCTGAACTCCAACGCGCGCGCCAACCTCCAAACGCTCGTGCAGGGGTTCGGGGGAGCCCTCATCAACCGGCCCACCGCCGTCCAGGACGCGTCCCAGGACCCGAGCGTCCGCGGCCTGACCGCGGCACAAGCGCTCAACCAGTCGCTGAAATATTCGGCCGGCGCGTTCAAGGCCTCGGCCATCGTCAACCAGGCGCTGCTGGGAACCCAGCCGCACGATCTGAGCGGGGCGGTACAGGGCAACGAGGAGGTGTTCCGGGCACTCGCCGCACACCAGAATCAGCTCGCGAGCCTGGTGACCACGTTCGATTCGACGATGGGCGCCCTGGCCGCGCGCCAGCAGGATCTGAGCGCCACGATCGCCGCGCTGCCGCCGCTGCTGCGCACGGCCAACCGGGCGCTCACCTCGCTCGACGCCTCGTTCGGTCCCACCAAGGCGTTCGCGAAGGCGATCCTGCCCAGCCTGCCTGGGCTCGATCCCACGATCGGCCAGGCGCTCCCCTGGCTGACCCAGGCCACCGCGCTGGTGTCGCCCGCCGAGCTGGGCGATCTGGTGGCCGACCTCACGCCGGCCGTCCAGAAGACGGCGACCGCGCTGCAGTCGACCCGGGCCCTGCTGTCGGCGAGCGACGCGCTCGCGCGCTGCGTGAGCCACAACCTAGCGCCGACCGGCAACGAGGTGATCCAGGATCCGCCGCTGAACACCGGGGTGCCCGTCTACCAGGAGCTGCTCCAGACATCGGTGGGGCTGGCCAGCGCCGGCCAGGACTTCGACGGCAACGGCCGCTACCTGCGCTCGACGCCGGCCGGCGGGTCGATCCCCGTGCAGACGGGCAGCCTCGGCTCCCAGGGGCCGCTGTACGGCAACGCGGTGCTTCAGCCGCTCGGCACCCGGCCGGCCTGGGCGGGCAAGGCGCCGCCGGTCACGAGCAGCCGGCCGTGCTACCAGAACGCCGCCCCCGACCTGAATCGGGTGTCCACGGGAGCGGGACCATGACGCGAGCGCTCGGCGCCCACCGGCGGGACTTCTTGGCCATTCTCGTGCTGATCGTGGTGGCCGGCGTGATCGCCGCCTACATCCTCCTGCACCAGCCGGCCTTCACCTTCGGCCAGAGCTACTACTCCGTGCAGGCGCCGTTCTCGAACGCCTCGGCGGTCACGCCCGGCCAGGGGCAGGCGGTCACGATCGCCGGCGTGCAGGTCGGCCAGGTGGGTGGGGTCAAGCTCGTGAACGGCCAGGCCGTGGTGACCATGAACATCTACCGCCGCTACGCGCCGATCTACCGCGACGCCACCGTGCTGCTGCGCCCCCGGACGCCGCTCAAGGACATGTACCTGGCGCTCGACCCGGGGACCAAGCGCACCGGTTCGCTCCCGAACGGCGCGATGCTGAGCGCGGCCGCCACGGCCCCGACCGTGGACCTCGATCAGATCCTCTCCTCGCTCGACGCCGACACCCGCAGCTATCTGCTGTTGCTCCTCTCGGGCGGCGCCCAGGCGTTCCGTGACCCGGGGAGCGGCAATGCGGTCGTGCCCGGGACCGGCGCGGCCCCCAGCCAGGCCGCGGTCGCCTCGCTGAGCGCCACCTTCAAGCGCTTCTCGCCGCTCGATCGCGACACCCGCGAGTTCGCCACGCTGCTGGCCGAGCGCAACGCGAACCTGCGCAGCGCCATCCACAACCTCCAGCGGGTGGCCACCGCGCTGGGCGGCGTGGACGGCCAGCTCGCGTCGCTGATCTCGGCCTCGAACGCGAACTTCTCGGCCATCTCCTCCGAGGATGCGAACCTCGAGGCGGGGCTCACGCTGCTCCCCGGCACGCTGAAGCAGACCGACACCACGCTGGGCAAGGTCCAGACGTTCGCTGCGCAGCTCGGCCCCGCGCTGAGCAAGCTGGTCCCGTTCGCGCACGCACTGGGTCCCGCCCTGGAGGCCTCACGGCCGCTGTTCCACGACACCACCCCGGTGATCGAGAACCAGCTCCGCCCGTTCTCGACCGCCGTTGCACCGGTGGCGCGCGCGCTCCGACCCGCCGCCACACAGCTCGCGCGCGCCACTCCACCGCTGACGCGCTCCATCGGCGAGCTCAACACGCTGTTCAACACGCTCGCCTACCAGCCCAAGGGAAGCGAGCAGGGCTACCTGTTCTGGGGCTCGTGGCTGGCCCACAACGCCTCGACGTTGGCCAGCGTCCAGGACGCCAACGGGGCGAGTGTGCGCGGGATCTTCATGGCCACCTGCTCGCAGCTCAACCTCCTCGAGACCACCATCCAGGCGGGCAGCCCGTCGATCGGCCCGTTGCTCGACCTGCTGAACGCGCCCGACTGGAGCAAGATCTCCTCGCCGTTCTGCCCGGCGGCGTTCGGCTCGCTGAGCCGCCGGCCCGCGACCGCCACCGGAGTGAGCCGATGAACAAGCAGGCCCCAAGCGCCGCGCGGATCCTGACGATGATCGCGTTTGCCGCCTCGTGCATCGGGCTGCTCCTGTTCCTGTGGATCTCGTTCGGCGGCACCACCTCGCTCGGAGCGAAGGGTTACGAGATCAGCGCGGAGTTCGATCAGGCGGAGGACCTGGGCAGCCAGGCCGACGTGCGGATCTCCGGGGTGGGCGTGGGCAAGGTGATCGGCGTGAGCCTCGACCGCCACACCGGACTGACCCGCGCGGTGATGGAGATCGATTCGCAGTTCGCCCCGCGTCCGGCCAACACTCGCGCGATCCTGCGCCAGAAGACGCTGCTGGGGGAGACCTACATCGAGCTCTCGCCCGGCTCGCGGAGCGCCGGCGAGCTGCGCGACGGGGCAGCGCTCCCACGCGGTCAGGTGGCCCCCACGGTGCAGCTCGATCAGATCCTCTCGACCTTCGACCCGGCCACCCGGCAGGCGTTCGAGACCTGGATGCAGGAGCAGGGCACCGCGCTGACCGGGCGCGGCCAGGATCTGAACGCCGCCCTGGCCGAGCTCTACCCGTTCGCCACCAACGTCGACTCGGTGCTCGCGGTGCTGAACCGAGACAGCGCCGCCACCAGCACGCTGCTGCGCGACGGCGGCCAGGTGTTCTCGTCGATCGCCCGCTCGCCGGCGGCATTGCAACAACTGGTCAAGAACGGCAACGCCGCGTTCTCGGCCACCGCCGCGCAGGCGAGTGCGCTGGCGGCCACGATCAAAGCGTTGCCGGCCTTCCTGGTTGCGCAGAGGCTCACCATCGATCGCGTCAAGCGATTCGCGGTCACCACCAAGCCGCTCGTTGACGAGCTGCGGCCGGCGGCCGTGCAGCTCAGTCCGGCGCTCAAGGCGCTCGCCGTCCTCGCCCCGCAGTTGAAGAGCCTGCTTGTCAATGTGGGGCCGCTGACGCGCGCCTCGCAGACCGGCATCCCGTCCCTCGAGCGATTCTTGAACATCAGCGTCCCGTTCCTCACCCGCTCGAAGCCCTACCTCGGCGGCGTCGTCCCGGTGCTCGACTACATCAACACGTACCGCCGCGAGCTCGCGGGCTTCTTCGCCAACGGCACCGCCGCGACCGGTGCGGTCGAGCCCGCCACGGTCAATCCCAAGAAGCTGCTCCATTATCTGCGCGTCTCGAGCCCGATCAACCCGGAGACCCTGACCGACTACGCGCACCGGACCTCGAGCAACCGCGGCAACCCGTATCTCGTCCCGGGCGGCTATTCGAGCCTCGTCTCGGGGCTGCCCGTGTTCGGCAGTTACCTGTGCACGAGCAATCCTCAGCCGGCGATCGGCCCTACTATTGCCCCCGCGCTAGCTGCGGTGCTGAGCGCCGATTACTTCACGTCGGACCCGAGCGGGCCGGCGTGCCAGGCGCAACCGCCGCTCGGCGAGGCAACCACCGGACAGCTACAAGCATTCCCCCAACTACAACCACTCCCATGAGCATGGCCGGCTCTGCTTTCAGTCAACCCAAAGGAGGAGTCAGTTGCGACGAATCGTCGTAATCGCCACGGCGCTTGCCGTGCTCTTGGCTGCCGCGTCAGCCTTTGCCGCCACCGGCGGCTTCAACACCTACACCGCCAACCTCAAGTTCTCGCCGAACAAGGCGGGCAGCAAGAAGGCGCCGGCGACCATCGCGTTCACCGAGCGCTACGTGGCCAACGGCACGGGCGGCAACCGCACGGCCCCGCTGACCGACATCAAGACCACGCTCTACGGGGTGGTCGCAAGCGGCAAGGGCTTCCCGACCTGTAGTCAGACCACGATCGCGAACGCCCACAGCGACGCGGGCTGCCCGCATGGCGCGCTGGTCGCCACCGGGTCGATCACCGCGATCCTCGGCCCGATCGCCGACCCGAGCACATCGGATCCGAACCAGATCCCGTGCAACCCGAACCTCCACGTTTGGAACGGCGGCGGGGGCAAGCTCGTGTTCTTCTTCGTCGAGCAGGCTCCGGCTCACTCGTGCGGTCCGATCCAGACCGGCTCGGTGGGCCCGTTCGTCGGCACGGTCAAGCAGGTCGGCAAGAACCTGGTCCAGAACACGCCGATCCCGGCCAGCGTGTCGTTCCCGCTCCCCGGGGTGGAGGGCTCGCTGACCTCGGAGACCCTGCACTACCTGAAGGTGACCCGCAAGGTCCACGGCAAGACGGTCGTCTACAACTCGTCGGCGGGCTGCAAGAGCGGCAAGCGCCCCTACAGCGTGACGTTCACGGCCGAGTCCGCCCCCGGCGGGACGGTGCAGTCCGGCACGGCGACGGGCACGCAGAAGTGCAGCTGATGAATTAGCGCTCGCGGTTCCGTGGGGTCGGGCGCCGCCGGGCAAGGATGCCCGGCGGAACGGCCCCACGGATGCCGGGCGCAGCCCGGCCCAAAATCCTTAAGCGACTTCGAAGCGCTCGGCGCGCTGCTCGGTGCGCTCGGACTCGTTGAGCATCTGGACGAACAGCATCACGAGCGCGATCCCCATCACGATCGACTGCTCGAGCGCCATGACGAGGCCGGCCATCATCTGGTCCTCGAGCGGGCTGAGCCCCCAGTAGTGGGGCTGGTGGGCGTAGAACGGATAGATGACGCGCGGGGCGAAGGCGAGCGCGACGCCGAGCAGACCCACCAGCAACTTCCCGCCGGTCATGTAGGCGAGCGGCCCGAGTCCGGCCAGGCGCATCCGGCTGCGGATCGGGGACAGGACGTGCCACCAGTAGAGCGAGCCGGCGAGGAAGAAGGACATGTGCTCGAAGGCGTGGATCAGCGCGGCGCCCTGGGCCTTGTCGTAGAGCGCCGGCACATGCCACAGCCACAGGAGTCCGGCGTAGAGGATGACCGCGAAGGCGGGGTGGGCCAGGAAGCCGGCGCGCCGCTCGATCCGCTGCAGGCGCCGGGTGACCGGGCGCAGGAGAACCTTGGTCAGGCCCAGGATGAGCAGGATCGGCGCGATGTCGAGCAGCAGCATGTGCTGCACCATGTGCATGACCATCAGCTGGTCGCCGAGCGAGTCCAGCGGAGAGACGAGCGCGATCAGGATCGTGAGGATGCCGCCGGCGAACAGCAGCGCCCGCCAGACGCTGGGCGGGTGGCGCTCGCCGGGACGGCGAGCGCGGCGCCAGCCCGCCACGTACAGCGCGACCAGGACGAGCACGCCGACCAGCACGCCCGGATCGAACGACCACGACGTCTGCGGGGACACGGGGAGTGATTATGGCCCCGCGTGAGCCCGGATGCGGATCGACAAACGTCCGGCGGAGGACTAGGCTAGTCGGTTCACCGCACATCCATCCTTCCGAGCAAGGAGGTAGGTCGATGCGCATCGAGGTCAAGGGCCGAAACCTGCCTGTCTCCGAGGACCTGCGCGAGCACGTGGCCAAACGCTTTCGCAAGGTCGAGCGGCAGGTGTCCGAGCTCGCCGAGCTCGAGGTGGAGGTGTTCGAGGAGCGCAACCCGGCCATCCCGGACAGCCAGGTGGCCGAGGCGACGCTCCACCTCAAGGGGGTGACGTTGCGGGCCCGGGACGCCTCGCCCGACATGTTGCACTCGATCAACCTCTGCGCCGACGAGCTGCACGTCCAGGTCAAACGCCACCGTGACAAGCGCCGCAGACGCCGCGAGCAGCGGGCCGCGGCGGCTCCGAACGCTGCGGTTGGCGCCGCTCCGGCGGAGGAGGAAGAGGCCGACGGAGGGGTGATTTCGGCGGCCTAGAAGGCGGAAACTCGATTGCTACGCTAGCCGTATGTCCTTTCTGGACCGCGCGCTTCGCCTGGGCGAAGGCAAGAAGTTCAAGACCTACGAGCAGCGGGTCGGCCGGATCAACGCCTACGAGCCCGAGCTCGAGCACTACAGCGACGGAGAGCTGAGGGAAGCCGCCGACGAGCTGCGCGAGCGCGCCCGGGACGGTGAGAGCCTCGACGACTTGCTCTTCGAGTGCTTCGCGCTGGTGCGCGAGGCGGGCCGGCGCACGATGGGCATGCGCCACTTCGACGTCCAGCTGATCGGCGGGATGGTGCTCCACGACGGGGCGATCGCCGAGATGAGGACCGGCGAGGGCAAGACGCTGACCGCGACGCTGGCCGTGGTGCTGAACTCGCTGGGCGGACGCGGCGTGCACTTGGTCACGGTCAACGACTACCTGGCCCGCCGCGACGCGATGTGGATGAAGCCGATCTACGACATGCTCGGCGTGTCGGTCGGCGTGCTGCAGAACATGCAGCCCTACGAGGAGAAGCGCGACGCCTACGCCGCGGACGTCACCTACGGCACGAACTCCGAGTTCGGCTTCGACTACCTGCGCGACAACATGGCCACGTCGCTGGAGGAGAAGGTCCAGCACGGCGGCCGTGAGAAGCCCGACGAGGGCAAGTCGTACTACCACGCCTTCGCGATCGTCGACGAGGTCGACAACATCCTGATCGATGAGGCCCGCACGCCCTTGATCATCTCCGGCGCGCCGGAGCAGGCCGCCGATCTGTACGCGCAGTTCGCGCGGCTGGCGCCGCGTCTGAAGCCGGGCAAGACGCCCGAGGGCATGGATCCGCGCATGAAGAAGGAGTTCGTCGCCGACTTCGACTACGAGTTCGAGGAGAAGCACAAGACGATCGCGGTCACCGAGCAGGGCGTGTCCAAGGCCGAGCGCTTCCTGGGCATCGACCACCTGTACCGGGCCGAGAACGGCCACCTGGTCAACCACCTGATCCAGTCCCTGAAGGCCGAGTCGCTCTACAAGCGCGACGTCGACTACGCGGTGATCGACGGCGAGGTCAAGATCATCGACGAGTTCACCGGCCGCATCCTGGAGGGCCGCCGCTGGTCGGAGGGCCTGCACCAGGCGGTCGAGGCCAAGGAGGGGGTCCGCGTCCAGGAGGAGAACCAGACGCTGGCCACGATCACGCTGCAGAACTACTTCCGCATGTACGACAAGCTGGCGGGCATGACCGGTACGGCCCTGACCGAGGCCACCGAGTTCATGAAGATCTACAAGCTGCCGGTGGTCGAGGTCCCCACCAACCGACCCATGGTTCGCGCCGACCGCAACGACCAGGTCTACAAGACCAAGGACGGCAAGTGGAGCGCGGTGGTCCGCGAGATCGCGGCTCGCCACGAGGCCGGCCAGCCGGTGCTCGTGGGCACGATCTCGGTCGAGGTCTCGGAGCTCCTGTCCGACGGCTTGAAGCGCCAGGGGATCAAGCACACGGTGCTGAACGCCAAGCCCGAGCATGCCGAGCGCGAGGGCGAGATCATCGCCGAGGCGGGTGCTCCCGGCGCGGTCACGATCGCCACCAACATGGCCGGCCGCGGCGTCGACATCAAGCTCGGCGGCAACGCCGAGCACCTGGCGGGGCTCGAGATGGCCAAGCTGGGGTTGCAGCCCGGGATGCCCGACTACGACGAGCACTACGGCACCGTGCTGCCGTCGATCGAGGAGCGGGTGGAGGGCTTGCGCGACAAGGTGCTCGACGCCGGCGGGCTGTTCATCCTCGGCACCGAGCGCCACGAGTCGCGGCGGATCGACAACCAGCTGCGCGGCCGCTCCGGCCGTCAGGGAGACCCCGGCGAGTCGCGCTTCTTCCTCTCCGCCCAGGACGACCTGGTCCGGCTGTTCGCCGGCGAGCGCATCTACAAGATCCTCGACCGACTGGGCAGCGTGGACGAGGAGGGCAACGAGGAGCCGATCGAGCACGGCATGCTCTCCAAGCAGATCGAGAAGGCCCAGCGCAAGGTCGAGGAGCAGCACTTCCTCACGCGCAAGCACACCCTCGAGTACGACGACGTGCTCAACCAGCAGCGCGAGGTGATCTACACCTACCGCGACGAGATCCTCGAGGGACGCGACATGAGCGAGGCGGCCCAGGGTGAGCTCGGGAGTCTGATCGACCGCGTGGTCGAGGAGTACACCGCGGGCGACTTCGTCGAGGAATGGGACGTCGACGGGCTCGAGCGGCGGATGGCCGAGATGTTCCCGCCCGGCGCGGAGATGCCCGACGTCGACGCGGTGCGGGCCGATCGCGAGGAGCTGAAGGCGCTGTTCGGGGACCTCGCGGCCACGGAGTACGAGGGGCGCGAGGAGGAGTTCGGCGGCGAGCTGATGCGCGACATCGAGCGCTTCCTGCTGCTCCAGATCATCGACCAGCGCTGGCGCGAGCACCTGTACGACATGGACTACCTGCGCGAGGGCATCCACCTGCGCGGGTTCGCTCAGATCGAGCCCCTGGTGGCCTACAAGAACGAGGCCTTCGACCTGTTCCGCGACCTGATGAACTCGATCTGGGACGACTTCGCCCGGCTGATCTTCCACGTCCAGGTCACGCCGGTTCCGGAGGGCGGAAACGGCGGACCGCCGGCGCCGCCGCCGGTTTCGCGGCGGGCGAGCGGCTCGGCCACCGGTGGCGCGGGCCGGGTCACCTATTCAGGTGGCGGTGGCGCGCCCCAGGGCGCGATGGCCATTGCCGCGGCGGCCGGTGGGATGGTTCCGGGCGGGGCCGGGGTGCCCGGCGAGGATTTCGAGGAGCCCATGCCCGTCCAGGTCGAGCAGCGCCACGTCGATCCTTCCGAGCAGATCGGGCGCAACGATCCGTGCTGGTGCGGTTCGGGCAAGAAGTTCAAAAAGTGTCATGGGGCGTGACGCCGGTACAGCGTCCCGTGGGTCGTTTGGCGGACTCCCCGTAATGGCACTGCGCCCGAGGGACGCTGCACCGGAGCCCACGCCCGCTGTTTGAGCCGACGGCACGCTGGCCCGAGTTTTCGCACACTCGTGTGAATCGGCGGGCGAGAGTGTCGAAAGTCGCGCTATAGCCGACTCCTCGCGCACTCGCCGATGCCGCGGGTCAAGTGTGCCGAAAGTCGTCACCGGAAAGGGGTGCATCGAGGCTGGGGCGACTCGCGTGACGCGCGGGGCGCGACTAGCCGCGTAAGCGCATCACGATGACCGCGGCGAGGTAGGAAACCCCGCCGATCGCGCCGAGCCACGTGTACGGGTTCCCGTCGCGGCCGTGGGCAACCTCGACCAGGAAGCCGACGATGACGGCGGCGATGACGACGGTGCCGGCGAACGCGGTCGCGTGGATATCGATGCGCTGAAAGCGCTCGTCGCGGGCGTCGCCGCGCAGGCCGCGGATCGTCTCGCTGCGGCCGCCGAACAGGACCAGGGCGCCGGTGAAGGCCAGGACGCCGAAGGACGCCAGGCCAGCACCCGGATGACCGCCGATCGCCTGCGCGGCGAACATCGCGGCGCCCAGGGCGAGCGCGAACAGCGGCAGGAACCAGCGGGACCTACACATGGTTCTCATCGAACATCTCCTCGACTGTGGTTTCGAAGTACCGCGCGAGCGCGATGGCGAGCGGCAGTGACGGCGTGTAGCGCTGCTGCTCGATCGAGTTGATCGTCTGGCGCGACACGCTCACTGCGTCCGCGAGCTGGCCTTGGGACAGGCCCCGCAGGGTTCGGAGATCTCGCACGGTGTTACGCATTGCTGTCAAGTTCGCTTGTCAGATGGAAAGGTAGCTTTACAACGGCCGCCTGTCAAGTGGGCTTTACACGGGATGCCATGAGGAAATGTTCACGCCCCGTCGCGGCGGCGTGTCTAGCATCGGCCGCCGGTGAGTCGGCGACCGTCCCTTCTGCTTCAGATCGCGGTCGCATCGCTGCTGAGCGGCTGCGGTGGGAGTTCGGCGAAGACGACCGCCACCCGTGCCGTCACGCGGCCTGAGGCCCGGACCCGGACCCGGACCGCCACCGCGCACGCGTTCCCGGCGGTGCGCTCGCTCACGGCCCAGGCCGCGGGCCACCTCGCGGCGGGCGTGCAGTGGCCGGCGACGGCGGTCGTCGGGGGCGATGTGCTGCTGATGGGTGGCCTCGACCAGGCCACCGCGTCGGTGGCGGACATCGTCGCCGCACGTCCGGCTGGCACAGTCGAGCGCATCGGCGCACTCCCGTACGCGGTGCACGACGCCGCGGGCGCCTCGCTCGGTGGCACGGCATACCTGTTCGGCGGCGGTGAGCCGTCCTACAGCGACATCCTGAGGGTGGACCCGCACGGCGACGCGACCGTCGCCGGCCACCTCCCGGCCGCCGCCTCCGACGTCGCGGCCGGCGTGATCGGCACCACGGTGTACGTGGTGGGCGGTTACACCGGTACCGCGCCGCTCGACACGATCGTCGCCTGGTCCGGGTCGGGGACGGCTCGGGTGGTCGCGCGGCTTCCGCACCCGATTCGCTACGCCGCCGTGGCCGCACTCGGCGGACGGCTGATCGTCGCCGGCGGCACGAGCGGCGTCGACGCGACCCGCGCGGTGTATGCGTTCGACCCGGCCCGCGGCAGTGTGCACCAGATCGGGCTGCTGCCGCATCCGCTGACCCACGGCGTGGCGGCGGCGCTCGGCGACCGGGTGTACGTGATCGGCGGCCGCGGCGCCTACGAGGGGACCCAGACCAAGGCGATCCTGGCCATCGATCCGGTCAGCGGGCGCGTGCGCTCCGCCGGTCGCCTGCCGGTCGCCCTGTCCGACGTCGGCGCGGCGACGATCGACGGCGCGGTGATGGTCGCCGGGGGCCGTGAGACGAGCGGGACGCTGAGCCAGGAGGTGTACCTGCTGCGCCCGCTGCGGGGGACGGCGTGAGGTGCCGAGCGGCCAGTGCGGTCGGCGTGGTTTTGGCGGCGCTGGCGATCAGTGCGTGCGGTGCTCACGCAAAGCGCTCGACGGCAGCGACGGTAGCCACAACCACGTCCTCACGCACCGTCGCGGTCCTTCCGCAGACCCCGAGCTGGGCATCGCTGGACCCGCACAACGTGTATGCCGCCGACACGCCGGGAGACCTGTCGCCCGTCGTCCGCCACGACCGGCCGCTGGTCTACGTGCCCAACAGCGAGAGCGACACCGTCGATGAGATCGACCCGCACACGTACCGGATCGTCCGCCAGTTCGCGGTGGGAGGGCTTCCGCAGCATGTGATCCCGGCGTACGACCTGCGCACCCTGTACGTGGCCAACGACGTGGGCAACAGCCTGACCCCGATCGATCCGGCGAACGGCGTACCGGGTCGTCCGATCGCGGTCGAGGATCCCTACAACATGTACTTCACCCCGGACGGGCGCTACGCCGTGGTGGTCGAGGAACGCATGCGGGCACTCGCCTTCCGCAATGCGGCGACGATGAAGCTCCACCGGTTGCTGAACGTGCCCGAGTGTCCCGGCGTCAACCACGCCGACTTCACCGCGAACGGGAGGTACATGCTGGTGAGCTGCGAGTTCGGCTCGTCGATGATCGTCGTCGACGTCGATCGCGAGCGCGTGATCAAGGCTTTCCCGCTCCGGCCGCAGGCCTCGCCCCAGGACGTGAAGCTCTCGCCCGATGGCAGCGTGTTCTACGTCGCTGACCTGGTCTACGGCGGGGTTTGGGTGATCTCCGCAAACGGCTTCAACGTGATCGGATTCGTCAAGACCGGCGCCGGCGCTCACGGGCTGTACGCGAGTCGTGACGCGCGCTTCCTGTACGTGTCGGACCGCTCGGCCGGGGCCGTGTCGGTGCTCAGCTTCGCGACGCGCAGGGTGGTGAAGACGTGGCCGATTCCGGGTGGAAGCCCCGACATGGGCAATGTGTCGGCCGATGGTCGCGTGCTCTGGCTCTCGGGCCGGTACGACAACCAGGTCTACGCGATCGACACCCAGACGGGGAAGCTGCTCGCGAGGGTTCCGGTCGGCGCGGGTCCTCACGGCGTTTGCGTGTGGCCGCAGCCCGGTCGTTACTCACTGGGTCACACCGGCATCATGCGCTGAGCCAACGTCGGTAAATTGCGGTTCATGGCCGACCGCCCCGACGTGCGCGCCTCGGACGAGCAGCGCGAGCGCGCCGCCGAGGAGATCCGCGAGCACTTCGCGGCCGGGCGGCTGACCGACGACGAGCTGAGCGACCGGGTCCAGGCCGCCTACGACGCCCGGACCGTGGGGGACATCCAGACGGTGCTGGCCGATCTGCCCAAGCTGCCGGCCAGCCCGGCCCAGCAGAAGGCCGAGCTCGCCGTGCGGCGGCGCCACCTGCAGCGCAGGCTGCTCCAGGAGGCCGGTGGCAGCGTAGGCGCCTTTGGGATCTGTACGGCGATCTGGGTGGCCTCGGGTGCGAGTGGCTTCTTCTGGCCCATCATCGTCGCACTCTGCGTGCTGGTCCCGCTGGTGCGCAACGGCTGGAGCCTGTACGGGCCGGCGCCCGAGCTCGACCGGGTCGAGCGCGAGCTCGAGGAGCGTCAGCGCAAGAACGCGCTCAAGAATCAGATCCGCGGCGACGCCCACGACCGCGCCGCCCGGCATTCCCGGCGGCACGGTCGTGATATGTGACGCTGCGGCTAGCCCTGCTTCTGATGCCGGACGTGCTCCGGCTCGATGACGAACTTGATCCGCTCCTCACCCGGCTGGCGGAACGGGTATTCGTCCTGATTGATGTACTTCTTGGTCAGGGCGTTGATGTGCTCGTCGGCGCCCTCGCGGGTGCCGGTGGCGCGGCCGCGGATCTCCACGTAGTTGTAGGGATTGCCGGCCTCGTACACCAGCGCGGTGATCCGAGGATCGCGCTCGAGGTTGGTGGGCCACCGACGGCCCTTGGCGCTGTTGACCGCCACGGTTCCATCGTCGGCGCTTATCCAGACGATCGTGCTCAGGACCGATCCGTCCGAATTGAGGGTCGAGACGACCGCGTAGTTGGGCTCCGACAGGAGCTTGCTCACTTCTGAATCGTTGAGGCTTGCCATGCCGGGAAATCTACTCCGCTGCTACCGTGAGGGCCCGATGGCCACCGCACCTTCAGAGCCCCTCTCCCAGCGCCTCGCGGCGATTCGCGAGCAGCTCAAGCTGCTTGCGGACTACCTTTGACCCCGCTGAGCTGAGCGGGCGCGTCAGCGCGCTCGAACAGGAGATGGGCGCTCCCGGATTCTGGGAGGATCAGGAGCGGGCGGCGCAGGTCAGTGCCGAGCACGCGCGGACCAGCCGACGCCTCGCGACCTACCGCGAACTCGAGGGCGATGTCGAGGACCTCGAGCCACTGGCCGAGCTCGTCGAGGAGGACCCCGAGATCGCCTCCGAGCTCGAGGAGCAGATCCGCAGCGTGCAGGAGCGGCTCGAGCAGCTCGAGGAGCAGCGACTGTTCTCGGGTCGCTACGACACGGGCGACGCGCTGGTCACGATCAACGCCGGGGCCGGCGGAACCGACGCTCAGGACTGGGCCGAGATGCTGTTGCGCATGGAGATGCGCTGGGCTGAGCGGCGCGGGTTCTCGGCCGAGCTGCTCGAGGCTTCGCCTGGGGAGGAGGCGGGAATCAAGTCCGCCACGTTCCTGGTCAAGGGCGAGAACGCGTACGGTCTGTTCGGCGCCGAGAAGGGCGTGCACCGGTTGGTGCGCCTGTCTCCGTTCGACGCCGCCCACCGGCGCCAGACGAGCTTCGCCGGCGTGGAGGTATCGCCAGTGGTCGAGGGCATCGGAGAGGTCGAGATCGACGACGACGATCTGCAGATCGACACCTACCGGGCCAGCGGCGCCGGCGGCCAGCACGTGAACAAGACCGACTCGGCCGTGCGCATCACCCACAAGCCGACCGGGATCGTCGTGCAGTGCCAGAACGAGCGCTCGCAGTCCTCCAACAAGGCCGAGGCGATGACGATGCTGCGCTCCAAGCTGCTCGAGCTCGAGGAGCGAAAGCGCCGCGAGGAGATCGCCCGTGAGCGGGGCGAGGCCCAGGACGTCAACTTCGGCTCGCAGATCCGCTCCTACGTCCTTCACCCGTACTCGATGGTCAAGGACCACCGCACCGACTACGAGATGGGGGACACCGCCCGCGTGCTGGACGGGGACCTCGACGGCTTCGCCCGCTCGTACCTGCTGAAAGCGGCCAAGTGACCGACGTCCCCAGCCGGGGCGGGGTAGTCGCCGCCGAGGCCGTCCCGGCCGACCAGGCCGCCCCGGACGACGATCACGTACGCGAGCCGGCCGCGCAGCCCACCGCGCCATACCTGGAGGCGGTCGCCGCATACGGCATCCGGGGCTCGCTGCGCTTCCACGTCCCCGGCCACAAGGGCGGCGAGGGCGCCGACCCCGGCCTGCGCGCCTCACTGGGCGACCGGGCCCTGCTGCTCGACGTGCCGCAGGACATCGAGGGGATCGACGTGGGACCGTCGCCCACGCCCTACGAGCGCGCCGAGCAACTGGCCGCCGACGCCTATGGCGCCGCCCGCGCCTGGTTCCTCACCAACGGCGCGACCCAGGGCAACCACGCGCTGTGCCTCGCCCTGGCGCCCCCGGGCACCCGGGTGATCCTCCAGCGCAACTCTCACGCCAGCCTGATCGACGGTCTCGTGCTGAGCGGCGGCACGGCCCGGTTCGTGGCTCCCGAATACGACGTGGAGCTCGGCATGGCCCACGGCGTCACGCCCGAGGCGCTGGCCGAGGCGTTCGAGCGCGCGCCCGATGCCCCGGCCGCGTTCATCGTCTCGCCCACCTACTACGGGATGGCGGCCGACGTGGCGGGCTGCGCTGAGGTCGCCCACGCCGCCGGCGCGGCGTTGATCGTCGACGCGGCGTGGGGCTCGCATTTCGGCTTCCACGCCCGCCTGCCGCGCTCCCCGCTCGCCCTGGGCGCCGACGCGATGCTGGCCTCGACCCACAAGATCGTCGGGAGCCTGACCCAGTCCGCGATGCTGCTGGTCGCCGGCACGCGCCGCGTCGACCACGCGGCGGTCGCCCGGGCGGTCAGGCTGATCCGCTCGACCAGTCCGAGCTCTTTGCTGATGGCCTCGCTCGACGCCGCCCGGCGCCAGCTCGCCGTCCACGGCGAGGCGCTGCTCGACCGCACCATCCGGGCCTCCATGCTGGCGCGGGAGGCGATCGATTCGGTACCCGGCTGCGCCGTGTTGGGTGAGGACTTCGTCGGCCGGCCCGGAATCGCCGGCTGGGATCCACTGCGGATCGTGATCGACGTGCGCGGCACGGGCCGCACCGGCTACGAGGTGGCCGCCGCGCTGCGCAACACCTACGACATCTACGTCGAGCTTGCCACCCACGCCACGCTGGTGCTGGTGCTGGGCATCGGCCAGCCGGTCGACGCGCTCGAGCGCCTCGCCCACGACTTTGCCGAGACGGTTCGAGCAGATCGCCCGCCCGGAGCGCCGTCACGCGATCACCCGCCCTCCCGCCGCGCTCGAGCAGGAGACCGTGGTCTCCCCGCGCGACGCGTTCCTGGGCCGCGGCGAGACGGTCGGAGTCGAGGACGCCATCGGACGGATCTCCTGCGAGTCGATCGCCGGCTATCCGCCCGGTGTGCCGTCGCTACTGCCCGGCGAGCGGATCACCGCCGAGGTGGTCTCCTACCTGCGCGAGCTGACCTCGGAGGGCGCGCGGCTCCACGGCGCCTCGGATCCGGCGTTCCGGACCGTGCGCGTCTTGATCGAGTAGCCGGGCTCCTAGCTGCGCCGGCGGCCCACGGCGGCTCGCCACTCCTCGCGGACGTCTCCCTCGGCCAGCCAGTCCGGGAGGTCGAGCGCGAGATGGCGGGCGATGGCGATCGCGTAGGGCTCGTAGCTCTCGCGCAGCTCCTCCAGTCGCTCGGCGGAGGCCTCCTCGTCGGCCTCCGAATGCAGCCCGCTGCCCTCGAGGCGGGCGCGAAGCTCGGCCAGCTCCTCGCGGCTCAGGCGCTCGCGGGACCGGGGCTCGGGGTCGTGCTCGAGCCGGCGCGTGCTGAACGTGTGCGCGAGGTCGGCCAGCGCGTGGCGTCCGATCCGGAAGGTCAGCTCGGCGGCCTCGGTCGAGCCGTCGGGCCCGTAGGCCAGCGCATAGGCGCTCGCGTCGACCACCGCGGTGAGCGCCGCCAGCCAGTTCTGCTCGACGTGCTGGGAGCGGAAGTAGCCGAGGATCGGATAGGACAGGTGGGTCTCCATCAGGTCGGCCGTCCAGTTCTCCCACTCCAGGAGGTACTCGTCGAGCTCGGTCCACCCGCCGCGCTGGCCCGTGCGCTCGAGCAGCCGGCCGGCGCTGGGCGGGGAGCCGGCGCGCGGATCCAGGCGCGAGACCGCCGTCTCCCGGCGCGAGAACGCCTGGTACAGCGCCGGCAGGTAGCCGATCGCGATGGCGAGGAAACCAAGGCCGGTCGCCGCCTCGAAGATCTGGAGGACCTTGCCCGGACCACCGGTCGGCGTGGCGGGATTGGTGGCGCTGAAGAAGGCGCCGGCGCTGAAGTACAGATCGTTTCCGAAGTCCGAGACCTGGTGGCCACCCAGCCGCGTCGAGACCGACCAGTGCAGGCCGGCGAAGGACAGGATCGCGCCCGAGCTGAGCAGCAGCAGGATGGCCAGCAGGCCGAACGGCCCGAAGATGCCGAGCATCGTGTCGGCCGCCTCACGGGGCAGGAGCCGTGCCGTCGCCCGCCAGGGGATCCACAGGACGCGCAGGACTCCGCGCGCGATCGCCGGATCGCGGTTCACCCGCCGCGGCAGCAGGAACACGATGAAGAACTCGGCCAGCAGGAAGGCCAGCGCGATCAGGCTGAGGAGTCCGATTGACGAATCGCAACATTTATCCTCGCCCCATACCCGAACTGACCGAAAACGACGTCATCGCTCGCGCGCTGGCCGAAGATGTGGGCGATGGCGACGTCACGACCGCGGCCACCGTCCCGGAGGGCGCGAGGGCCCGGGCGCTGATCAGGCAGAAGGCGCCGGGCGTGATCTACGGGCTCGACGTGGCCGCGGAGGTGTTCCGCGCGCTGGACCCCGAGATCGCGGTGGAGCGCCTGGGTTCCGAGGGCGAGTGGCGCGAGGACGGCGGCCCGGTGCTGGCCTTGGAGGGCTCGGCGCGCGCGATCCTGACCGGCGAGCGCACCGCGCTGAACTTCCTGCAGCGCCTGTCCGGTGTGGCGACGATGGCCGCCCGGTGCGTGCGCGCGGTCTCCGGGACCAGCGCGACGATCCTCGACACCCGCAAGACCACCCCGGGGCTGCGGGCGCTCGAGAAGGCCGCGGTGGCAGCGGGCGGGGCCACCAACCACCGGTTCGGGCTGTTCGACGCGATCCTCATCAAGGAGAACCACGCCGCGCTCGCCGGTGGGGTGGGAGAGGCCGTGCGCCGCGCCCGCTCCGAGGCGCCGGATCTCCCGCTGGAAGTCGAGTGCCGCACGCCGGCCGAGGTCGACGAGGCGCTCGCCGCGGGGGCGCCGTGGATCCTGCTCGACAACATGACGGTCGCCGAGTTGGGCGAGGCCGTGCGCCACGTGGGCGGCCGGGCCAAGCTCGAGGCGAGCGGCGGGGTGACCCTCCAGACGCTCCGGGACATCGCGAGCACCGGCGTAGACTTCATCTCCGTGGGGGCGCTGACGCATAGCGCTCCGGCGCTCGACCTGTCCCTCCTCCTCGAACCGATCTCATGAACCTGCCGATGCTCGGTGCGTCCGACGCACCCCTGCTCCTCGAGAACATCCCCGCCCTCCAGGACGAGGTCCGCGCACTCGCCGCCGAGCGCGGCGCGGTGATCCTCGCCCACAACTACCAGCTGCCCGAGATCCAGGATGTCGCCGACTACGTCGGGGACTCGCTGGGGCTCTCCCAACAGGCGGCCGCGGCCGACGCCGACACGATCGTGTTCTGCGGCGTGCACTTCATGGCCGAGACCGCGTCGATCCTGTGTCCCGACAAGCGCGTGCTGATCCCCGACCTCGAGGCCGGCTGTTCACTGGCCGACTCGATCACGGCCGAGCAGTTGCGCGACTGGAAGGTTCGTCATCCGAACGCGATCGTGGTCATGTACGTGAACACGACGGCCGAGGTCAAGGCCCTCACCGACTACTGCTGCACGTCGGCTAACGCCGTGAAGGTGGTCGAGCACATCTACTCCGAGCACGGTCCCGATACCGAGATCCTGTTCGGTCCCGACATGTTCTTGGGCGCGTATGTTGAGCGCTCGACCGGGCGGCCGATGCACGTCTGGGACGGCGAGTGCCACGTGCACGCCGGGATCCGTCCCGACGACATCGCGTCGGTGCGCGCCGCGCACCCCGGGGCCGACTTCCTGATCCACCCCGAGTGCGGCTGCTCGACCAGCGTGATGGAGTACGTCGCGGCCGGCGACATCTCGGGTGAGGGCGTCCACATGCTGTCGACGGGCGGGATGCTCGGATATGCCCGTTCGCACGAAGGCGGGACCGCGATCGTGGCCACCGAGACCGGGATGCTCCATCCGTTGCGCCAGGCCGCGCCCGACACCGATTTCATCGCGGCCAACGAGGCCGCCCACTGCCGGTTCATGAAGATGATCACGCTGCCCAAGCTGCGCGACGGGTTGCGCGAGGGGGTCCACGAGGTGAAGGTGCCGCCCGCGGTGGCCGACCGCGCGCGGCTTCCGATCGAGCGGATGGTGGCGATCAGTTAGCGGCACCAGCGAGACACGAGAGGGACCGACCATGACGTATATCGACACCGTCGCCGAGGAGGACGCGACCGGCGACACCGCCAAGCTCTACGCCACCGAGGAGGAGGCATTCGGGTTCCTCCCGAATCTCGTCCGGGCCTTCTCGCTCAGGCCCGAGGTCTACTTCGCCTGGAAGCAGCTGAACGGGGCGGTCAAGGGGGGCATGGACCTGCGGCGCTACGAACTGGTCACGCTCGCGGCGGCCAGCCGGCTGCGCTCGAGCTACTGCACGCTGGCCCACGGCTCGGTGCTGATGGATCGCGGCTTCCTCGAGCCGGACGCCGTGAGCGCCGCGGTGTCCGACCACCGCAGCGCGGGTCTCGATGAGGTCGACGTCGCGGTGATGGACCTGGCGGCCAAGGTGGCCGAGGACGCCACCAGCGTCGAGCAGGCCGACGTCGATCGCCTCCGAGCCCTGGGGCTGTCGGACCAGGACATCCTCGACGTGGTGCTCGCGGTGGCGGCCCGATGCTTCTTCAGCACGGTCCTCGACGCTGTGGGCGCGGAGCCGGACGCCAAGTACGCGCGGCTCGACCCGGGGCTTCGGGACGTCCTGACGGTCGGGCGCGCGATCGCGGCCGCCTAGGGAGTGCGATCGCGACCGCCGAGGGTTAGGCCGGGGTTTCGGCCATCAGGTCGATTCCCGTCTGCACAACGCGGATGACCCGCGGCAGCGTGACCCGCTTGCGCGCGAACTCGTCCGGCGTGTAGCAGTGGACGTCAGCGGGCGCGCCCATTTCCAGCCCGTCCCACAGCGAGCCGGCGTGGTACACGCGCTCGAGCCAGGGCATCCCCTCGAACGCCCGGGAGACGAGGATCATGACGAACTCGGGACCGCGCTCGCGCTGGGGCGGCGCGCCCTGCTCGTCGTCGACCCGCGCGCCGCCGAGCAGGGCGGCGTCGATCGGCCAGCGGTCGTCGACGCGCGACAGGTACCGCTGCAGCTCGTGCCTGTTGACGGCGGTGGTCACCTCCACGTCATCGACGATTGTCGCGGGGCCGGGCTGCCGGTTCAATAGCGAGCGATCGCCGGCACCATCTGGTCCAGCAGCTCAATCGCGGTCCAATTGGGCGGTCCATCCATCATCAGGGCGAAGGCGAGCACGTGATGATCGCTCGCGCTGCAGTAGCCCGCCAGGTTCGTGACGAAGTTGAGCGTCCCGGTCTTGGCCTCACATCGGCCCTGGGCGACGGTGTGGGCGGCGATCCTCTCGACGGTGCCGCTGACGCCCATCACCGGCAGCGAATCCGACAGCTCGCGGCCGATCGACGTGTTCCACATCGTGCGCAGCAGGTCCACGACCTGCCCCGGCGAGGACGCATCCGAGCGCGAGAGACCCGATCCGTCGACGATCTTCGGGTGGAGTCCGAACGAGGCGATCATCTCGGAGATCACCTGGGCGCCGGCCTGGATGCTCCCGCCACCGCCGAACTGCACCCCGAGCTGCTTGGTCAGCATCTCGGCGAAGAAGTCATCCGAGGGGACATCCATGAGCTTGAGCATGATCGACAGGGGTGGGGAGGAGGCGGTGGCCAGCGTCCGCGCGCCGGGCGGCGGCGGCCCCGTCCGCTTGGCCGCGCGGGCTTTCATGTGTGCGCCCCGCATGGTCAGCACCAACTCCTTGGCGGCGAAGGCGGGCGGGCTGAGGCCCTTGGAGGTCGCTCCGTGGTCGTAGGTGAGCCCGGCCAGCTGACCACCGAAGTCTGGGATGTCCGGTCCGTAGCCGGTGGCGGGCCCCCCGCGCTGGCTGTCGAATAGCGACCCGTCGCCGATCACCTGGCCGGTGACGCGGCGAATACCGTCGTCGCCCAGCTGGGCCACCAGATCATTTCCGGTCGGGCCGTAGCCCTGCTCCCAGTCGCGGTTGAAGGCCCCGTCGCCGAGCGTCGGATCCCCGCCGCCGCGCAGGTACAGATCGCCGTGCCACACGCCGCCCGGGCCGAGGTATCCGGCGCCGAGGACGGTCGTGGTCAGGTGGGCGCTCGGGCCGAGCTCGGAGAGCAGCGCCACCGTGGTGTAGAGCTTCTCGACCGAGGCGGGCGGGCGTCCCACGTTCTGGCGCAGCGCGAACAGGGTCTGGTTCGCGGTGAGGTCGTAGACGAGCGCTCCGGAGCCGGGGCCCGCCTTGGCCAGGGCTGTGCGCAGCGACGCGCGCATCCGGACCAGCGCCGGTGGGGTGGCCGGCTGGCGGGGTGTGGTTGCGGTCGTGGTCGTGGGCGGTGCGCTGCTCGTCCGCGGCACGGGCGCACCGACCGACGCCTCCGGGCTCGGCTTGGTGTGATGGCCCCCTCCACCGCATCCGGCAATCGCCAGTGCGGCGATGCCCCCAGCTGCCAAGGCTCTCAGGCGGACTCGAGCTCCTCCACGGTGTGCGGTCCCACGCAGGCCACCGACAGCCGGTCGGCCACACCGGCGGCGACCTCTCTGACCTCGTCATAGCTGACCTTGTCGAGCAGTTCGATCGTCCGATCCGGATCGACGTCCTCCCCGTAGACGATCGTCTGCTGCGCGGCGTGGCGGGCCACCGCGCCGGTGTTCTCGAACGCGATCGCGCGGGCCCCGGCGGCGTACGCCCGGGCTCGCTCCACCTCGGATTCGGTCGGACCGTCGTCGCGTAGCTCGGAGACGATGTCGCGCATCCGCCGGTAGGCCTCCAGCAGCTTGCCCGACTCCAGGCCGGCCGAGAGCTGCAGCACCGGCACGTCGGCGTAGGCGTGCGCGATCGAGTGGACCGAGTACGCGAGGCCGCGCTGCTCGCGGATCTCGTCGAACAGGCGCGAGCCCATCGAGCCGCCCAGCAGCGTCGAGTAGATGGCCAGCGCAGCCCGTTGCCTGGGCTCGTGGATCTCCACCGTGGGGCGGTAGGACATACGCAGGTGCGACTGGTTGGAGTCGCGTTCGCGCACGAGCGTGCGCGGGTGCGCGACTGGCG
This sequence comes from uncultured Solirubrobacterales bacterium, assembly GCA_963834625.1. Lineage (GTDB taxonomy): Bacteria > Actinomycetota > Thermoleophilia > Solirubrobacterales > Solirubrobacteraceae > Palsa-465. The sequence goes on from CAWICM010000009.1 coordinate 535,096, forward strand.
CCGGCTCATAGGGCGCCGGGTTCGGGCGCTCCGGAAAGCGGGTGAACAGCTCCTCGACGGCGCCGTTCTCGGGCAGTCCGTCCACGTTGCCGACCAGGAAGGCGCCGCCGCGATCGGGCGCCCACCGGCGGTTCCGGAAGGCGACGATCCCCTCACGGGTGAAGGTGTCGCGGATGTGCTCGGCGGGTCCCAGCACGGGGCGACCCAGGGGATGGTCGCCGAAGGCCGCCTCGTCGATCAGGTGCTCGGCCATCACCGCGGGCTGATCGTTGGCCCGGGCGATCTCCTGCACGACGACCCCGCGCTCGCGGTTGAGCTCGTCGGCGTCGATCCTCGGGCGCCCGACGAAATCGCTCAGCAGGTCGGCGGCTTCCAGTGCCCTGTTGGCCCGCGCGGTGATGTGGAAGGCAACCAGGTCGTGGCTGGTGTAGGCGTTGAGGACCGCGCCGATCCGCTCGGCCGCCTCATTGACGTCGCGGTAGGTCGGGTACTTCTCGCCGCCCTTGAACACGAGATGCTCCAGGAAATGGGCCATCCCGTTCTCGTCGGGGTGCTCGGTGCGCGCGCCGGCGTCGAAGGCGACCAGGATCGTGGTCGACCGGGCGCCCTCAACCGAGATCCGGTAAAGCGGCAGCCCGTTTGAAAGCAACGTGCGCGCAATCGACGGCATGGGTGATCTAAAGGTAGCGAGAGCTGCAAATCCTCTTGCAAGGGGAGGTAGGGCGAGTCGTTCCAGGACGGGGCTCGGTACGCTGCCCCAACCTCATGGCGAGCACCAAATCCACATCGCGAATCATCGGCCGGCGCGATCGCGCCGCTGTTCCCGTCCCGTCGACCCGGGAGGTCCGGCCGTCCGGAGCCCCGGCGCCGGGCCGCTCGGTGATCGAGTTCCGGGGAGTCTCCAAGCGCTATTCCGGCGGAGACGTCGGCCTCGACGACGTGACCTTCTCGGTGGAGCGCGGCGACTTCGTGTTCCTCGTCGGCTCTACCGGGTCGGGCAAATCGACCGTCATGCGCCTGCTGATCAAGGAGCTCGACCCGACCGCGGGCACGATCCGCGTGGCTGGACACGACCTCGGGGCGATCGAGCGCAAGCGGATCGCCTATTACCGGCGCAACCTCGGCGTGGTCTTCCAGGACTTCAAGCTGCTGCCGGGCCGGACCGTGTACGACAACGTCGCCTACGCGCTCCAGGTCACGGGCGGGACGCGGCGCGACATCCGCGACAAGGTGCCGGACATCCTGCGGCTGACCGGTCTGTCGACCAAGCTCCACAACTACCCCGACCAGCTCTCCGGTGGCGAGCAGCAGCGAGTGTCGATCGCTCGGGCGTTCGTCAACCATCCGCCGCTCCTGCTGGCCGACGAGCCGACCGGGAACCTCGACCCGGAGACCAGCGTGGACATCATGCGCCTGCTCTACCGGATCAACCGCACCGGCACCACGGTGCTGATCGCATCACACGACCAGACGATGGTCGACAAGATGCGCCGGCGCGTGCTCGAGCTGGCCCACGGGCGGATCGTGCGTGACGAGGCGACTGGCCTCTACACGCGCGACGAGACCACCCGCGAGTTCGCCCGGCGCCTGCGTGCGCCGTCCGGACGCCCCCCCGGGATCGGGTAGCTCGGGTCTATGCGGCTGGGTTTCTTTTTGCGGGAGGCGATCCGCTCGATGCGGCGCAGCGCGGCCCCCAGCTTCGCGGCGCTCGCGACGGTGCTGGTCACGATGCTGGTCCTCGGCGTGTTCATCCCGATCGTCCAGGCCACCAACGGCGCCGCCAACAGCGTGCGGGGGCGGGTGATGGTCGACGTGTACATGAAGAACAACGCGACCGCCGCCGACGACGCTCGGGTGCGCAGCGAGCTGCTCCGGGTTCCGCACGTGAAGTCGCTGCAGTTCGTCACCAAGGAGGCGGCCTACAAATCGCAGGCCGCGCAGTTCCCCCAGGCCTATCAGCTGCTCGGGTCAAATCCGCTGCCCGACACCTTCCACGTCATTCCGGACAAGCCGGGCAACGTGCTGGCGATTCACGCCGCGCTGACCGGCGGCTCCGGCGGAGCGACGATCGACCCGATGATCGAGAGAGTGTCGAACCAGCAGAGCGACACCCAGAAGATCCTCGAGGTGACCAACCTGGTCACGATCACCGCGGCGGTCTTGACTGTTCTGCTCGTGCTGGCCTCGGTCCTCCTGATCGCCAACACGATTCGCCTCTCGTTGTACGCGCGCCGGCGTGAGGTCGAGGTGATGAAGCTGGTCGGGGCGACCGACTGGTTCATCCGCTGGCCGTTCGTGATCGAGGGGATCATCGTCGGGGCGGCCGGCGCTCTGCTCGCGATCGCGGTTCTCGGCGGGACCAAGATCGCCCTGCTCGACCCGCTGGCCAGCAACTGGACGCTGCTCGCGGCACCGCGCACGATTGATTTCAGCGTGCTGGTGGCGATCCTGCTCGGCGCCGGCGTGGTCGTGTCGGCACTCGGGTCCGGGCTTTCGCTGCGCCGCTTCCTCAGGGTGTGATCACCAGCGAGCCGTGGGGCTCGGTGGACGGTCAGCCCGTCGAGCTCTACACGCTCGCCGGCGGGCTCGGGATGACCGTGCGGATCGCCACGTTCGGCGGAATGGTCCAGTCCGTGCTGGTGCCGGACCGCTTCGGCTCGTCTCGGAACGTCGCGCTGGGCTTCCCATCGTTGGAGGCCTACGTGGCGAATCTCGCTTCGCCGGGCGCGTCGGGAGTGACGTACTTCGGGGCGATCGTCGGTCGTTACGCCAACCGCATCGCCGGGCGTTCGTTCGCGCTGGACGGTGCCCGGTTCGAGCTCGTCGGCAACAACGGTCCGGACGATTCGGTGACCATGCATGGCGGTCCTGGGGGGTACAGCGCGTGCGTCTGGGAGGCGACGCCGGTCCGGGACCGTGCGGCGCTCCGGCTCACGTACGTTGATCCTGCCGGGCGCAACGGATTTCCCGGGACGGTTCACAACGAGGTCATTTACGCGGTGACCGCCGACAACGCGCTGCGGATCGAGTACCGGGCCAGGACCGACGCGCCCACCGTCGTGAACCTGACCAACCACACGTACTTCAACCTCGCCGGGGAGGGATCGGGCGACGTCTACGACCAAATGCTGGCGCTGAACTCGGGAGTGTTCCAGCCAGTCGACTCGGTGCAGATCCCGACGGGGTTCGCCTCGGTGGACGGCACGCCGTTCGACTTCCGGACGATGAAGCCGATCGGACGGGACATCCGAGAAGCGGCAGAGCCGGGTGGCTCGCAGTTGGCCATCGCCCACGGCTACGACCACAGCTGGGTGCTCCGCGGCGGCGCGGGCTATCGATTGGCCGCGGTTGCGTGCGATCCGGGAAGCGGGATCGTCCTGTGGGCCTACACCGACCAGCCGGGCGTTCAGTTCTATAGCGGGAACTTCCTGGCCGGCGAGCTGATCGGCACGGGCGGCCGGGCCTACCGGCAGGGCGACGGCTTCGCCCTGGAGACCCAGCACTTCCCGGACTCGCCGCACCACATCGGCGAACCAGGCTGGCCCTCGGTGGTGCTGCGGCCGGGGGAGGTCCTACGCACCCGAACCACCTTCCGGTTCGGCGTGGCCGAGCCCGAGCTGGCGGCGCGCCTTCGCTTCTAGGCGGACGGTGGTCGCGCTGCCCGTCCGACTTCGGACCACAGAAGCTGGTGTTAGCGTTCACATTTCTGCTATAAGTTGCGCGCTGACGCAATCCGCTTGCGCAACTCCCGGCCGGGCAAGCGTCCAACCGAAGGGAGGATCAATGCAGATTGGCTTCCGCAGCCCCCCAAGGCTGCGCACTATCGCCTGCGCGAGTGTCGCGATTGCGACGGTCGCCATCGTGCTCGGGACCGGCGGTCTAGCCGTGGCGGCCAAGCACGGAAACAAGGCCAAGCACGGCAAGGCGCCTCACGGGCATCTGAGCATCTCAAAGCAATCGTGGGGAACCGCCGACGGCAAGGCGGTCGACCTCTTCACGCTGCGCAACAGCCACGGGATGATCGTCAAGATCACCAACTACGGTGGCGTCGTGCAGTCGATCTGGGTGCCCGATCGGACCGGCGGGCTCAAGAACGTGGCGCTTGGCTTCCCGAAGCTCAGCGACTACGTCAACGATTTCCAGAACCAGCCGTGGCCCGCCGCGGGCGGGTCCGGCGAGACGTACTTCGGAGGAATCATCGGCCGCTACGCCAACCGGATCGCCGATCACTCGTTCACGCTGAACGGCACGACCTACCAGCTGACGGGCAACAACGGCCCGAACAACGTCAACACGCTGCACGGCGGCCCGGACTCGTACAACACCCAGGTGTGGTCGGCGGCGCCACAGAAGCTCGCCAAGGCGGTCGCGCTGAAGCTCAGCTACACCGACCCGAGCGGCAAGAACGGGTTCCCGGGCACGGTGACCACCGAGGTGACCTACACGCTCACCCAGGCCGATGCCCTGCAGATCTCCTACCGGGCGACCACGGATGCGCCGACGGTCATCAACTACACCAACCACACGTACTTCAACCTGGCCGGCGAGGGATCCGGCACCGTTTACGACCAGAAGCTCGCGATCAACTCGAGCACGTTCCAGCCGACCAACGACGTCCAGATTCCGACCGGTTTCGCGTCGGTGGCGGGCACTCCGTTCGACTTCCGCGCGATGAAGCCGATCGGGCGCAACATCGGCGATGCCAGCGCGCCGCAGGGCAACCAGCTGGTCGTCGCGCATGGCTACGACCACAACTGGGTGGTGCGCGGAAAGGGCTACCGACTGGCCGCGGTGGCGCAGGACCCGGGTGACGGGATCGTGCTGTGGACCTACTCCAACCAGCCCGGCGTGCAGCTGTACACCGGGAACTTCCTGGTCGGCGATCTCGTCGGAACCAGCGGCCATGCCTATCGGCAGGGCGATGCGTTCACGCTCGAGACCCAGCATTACCCCGACACGCCGCACCACCAAGGCGACCCGAAGTGGCCGACGGCAGTGCTGAATCCGGGGCAGGTGTTCACCTCCAAGACGACCTACAAGTTCACGACCGCCGGGGCAGGGTTCCGGCACAACTTCTAACCAACCTCTCCCGCAAGGCCGGGCCATCGCGGTGGCCCGGCCGCGCGGGGGGAGACCCTGGGCGTCGGCCGTTCGCCGGCCCCCTCGGGCGGCGCCGCGCCCGGCTAATCTCCGAGCATGGCCTCACGTCGTCCTCGTCGGCCCACGCTGGTCATTCGGCTCCTGATCGGGCTGATCGTGCTGCTCATCGGCATCTGGCTGGGCGGGCATCCCAGCTGGCTCCCCTCGCCGGTGCGCAACGCGTTCGTCGACCGCAGCGAGAACCCGCTGGTCAACCAGGTGCTCGGCCTCCTCCAGCGTGATTACTACCGACCGCTCAACCGCGGCCAGCTGGTCAACAAGGGGCTCGCGGGGATGGTGGCCAGCCTCGAGGACCCCTATTCCCACTACTACGACCCGTCCGACTACCAGGGGTTCCTGAACGAGTCCAATCCGCACCTGAGCGGGATCGGCGTCGATGTGATCGGCGAGCGGAGTGGGCTGCGGGTCGATTCGGTGTTTCCGGGATCGCCGGCGGCCAAGGCCGGGCTGGCGCGCGGCGACGTGATCGTCGCGGTGGGCCGCACCTCGCTGGCCAGCCGGCCCGAGACGTTCGGATCCGGGCTGATCAAGGGCAAGGCCGGGACGCGCGTCACGCTGACCGTCCTGAGCGGAAACCGCCGGCACACCGTGTCGCTGGTACGGCAGGACCTCGTCGTCCCCGTGGCCACCGGGACGATCGTCACCTACCACGGGATCAAGCTCGGTTCGCTGTCGCTCGCGAGCTTCACCGACGGCTCGGGCGCAGAGCTGAAGGCACAGGTCGAGAACGTGCTCCACCAGGGGGCTCGCGGGCTGATCCTCGACCTGCGCGACAACCCGGGCGGCCTGCTCAACGAGGCCGTCAACGTGGCCTCGATCTTCATCCCGGACGGGACGATCGTGTCGACCAGGGGGAGGGCGCAGCCCACGCAGGTGTACGTGGCCAAGGGCGGGGCGATCCCGACCAGCATCCCGATGGTGGTGCTCGTCGACCGCGGTACCGCCTCGGCGGCCGAGATCGTCACGGGCGCGCTGCACGACCGCGGGCGGGCCAAGGTCGTCGGCACCCATACCTACGGCAAGGGCGTCTTCCAGGAGATCGAGCCGCTGCCCAACGGCGGCGCGCTCGACTTCACGGTTGGCGAGTACTTCACTCCGAGCGGGCGCAACCTCGGGGGCGGCGGGGTGAAGGAGGGCGCCGGCATCACCCCCGATATCTACGCGTCGACCAGCCCTGGAGCCAAGCAGGACACCGCACTCGGGGTCGCGGAGAAGACCGTGGCCGCCGAGGTTCGGTGAGCGCCGGCGGCTCCCGGGGGCGGAGCTCCGGGCCGAGGGAGGCAACCGCCGCGCCGCGCGTTGCGGTACTGGAGCGGCGCGGCAAGTTCCTGGTCGCCGAGCCGTTCTTCGGCCCGGGTCCCCGGCTCGTGGTGAGCCGCGATCGACGAGCGTCGGTCGGCGACCTGATCGTGGTGCGAGCCGGTACGGGACGGAACGGCCGGCCAGGGGGGAGGGCGACGATCATCCGGCGGCTGGGCCGCGCCGACGCGGCCCGGGACGTGATCGAGGGGCTGATGGTCGACCGGGGTTTGCGTCGCGGCTTCGACCCGGCGGTCGAGCACGAGGCGCGCGAGCTGTCGGGGACCGTTTCCGGCGATCCCTCGGAGGGAGCCGAGCGCCGCGATCTGCGCTCGCTGCCGACCTTCACGGTCGACCCCGTGGGCGCGCGCGACTTCGACGACGCGATCTCGGCCTCCGAGGAGGAGGACGGCACGCGAAGGGTGTGGGTGCACATCGCGGATGTATCGGCCTATGTGCGTTTCGGCTCGCTGCTGGACCGCGAGGCGTACCGCCGGGGGACGAGCGTGTATGTCCCGGGTGCGGTCGAGCCGATGCTGCCCCGGGCCCTCTCGAATAACGCCTGCTCGCTCGTCCCCGGCCAGGATCGCCTGGCCGTGACCGTCGAGATGGTGATCGACGGCAGTCGCGTGCGCCAGCCCGCCTTCTACCGCTCGGTGATCCGATCCGATGAGCGACTCGACTATGACCGCGTCGATCGGTTGTTCGCCGGGGCCGAGAGTGGTTTGGGGGGGTGGGGACCGGGCCTAGCCTGCGCGCGGGCGGCGGCCGCGGCGCTGGCCTCGCGGCGGGAGAGCCAGGGCGCGCTCGAGATCGACTCCACCGAGCCCGAGTTCGAGTTCGACGACCGCGGCGATGTGGCGTCGATCCGGGCGGTCGCGCAGACCGAGTCGCACCGGATGATCGAGCACCTGATGATCGCCGCCAACGAGCAGGTCGCCCAGTTCCTGACCGCGCACCGGGTGCCCACCCTGTACCGCGTGCACGAGCGCCCCGACGGCATCGCCGCCGAGCGGCTGATCGACCAGCTTGCCTCGTTGGGGGTGCCGACGCCGGCCGTACCCAAGGGACACTTGAGCCCGCAGCAGGCGGCGGAGCTCATCGGCGAGGCATCTCAGTTGATCGAGCGTTTCACGGCGTCTTCGGCCGGGCGGGGGCGCCGCGCCCTGACCAGCCTGGTGCTGCGCTCGCTCAAGCAGGCCTATTACGACCAGCGAAACCGGGGTCACGCGGGCCTGCAGCTGGCCAGCTACTGCCATTTCACCTCGCCCATCCGCCGCTACCCCGACCTCATCTGCCATCGCGCGTTGCTCTCGGCGGTGGGCGGCGCCGGGCCCGCGCCGGAGGTTTCCTGGGTCGCGGCGGCCGGTCCGTGGTGCTCGGCTCGGGAGCGCGAGGCGATGAACATCGAGCGGGGTGCGGACGACATCGCGCGCTGCTTCCTGCTCGAGCGCCAGCTTTCCTCGGATGAGGTGTTCGACGGGGAGATCGTGGGGCTGGCCGGCGCTGGCGCGTTCGTGGCCTTCGGGCCCAGCGGCGAGTTCGAGGGCCTGCTACCCGTGCGCCGGCTGCGCGGCGACTGGTGGGAGCTCAACGAGGAGGGCACGATCCTGGTCGGGACGCGGTCGGGCGCCACTCTCCGCCTTGGGGATCCGGTGAAAGTCCGCGTCGGATCGATCGACGCGCCGCGCGGGCGCGTCGATTTGCTGCCGGGCTGGGAGGATTGAGGTCCCATGGCCAAGTCCAGTAAGCGCAAGACGGCGTCGGGCGACGTCGCGACCAACCGCCAGGCTTCCTATCGCTACAACCTGCTGGAGCGGTTCGAGTGCGGCATCGCGCTCACCGGCACCGAGGTCAAGTCCCTGCGCGAGGGCACCGCCCAGCTCAAGGACGCCTACGCCGTGATCCGCGACGGCGAGGTGTGGCTGATCGGCCTGTACATCGCCCCCTACGGCCCGGCCTCGCGCGAGAACCACGATCCCGAGCGCCCCCGCAAGCTGCTCCTGCACCGATACGAGATCGAGCGACTGATCGGGCGCATCCGGGAGCGCGGCCTCACGCTGGTGCCGACCCGGATCTACTTCGCCGGACCACGCTCGCGGGCCAAGGTCGAGATCGCGCTGGCCCGAGGCAAGGATTTCTTCGACAAGCGCGAGTCGATCCGCAAGCGCGACATGGCACGTGACGTGCAGCGCGAGCTGCGCGAGGTGCGGCGCTATTGCGGCGCTGGCGGCGCTGGCGGCGCTGGCGGCGCTAGGCTGCTTGGGTCGTTGATCCATCAACTAAGTTGGGTGGACGCCACGGTGATAGCGATTCGCATAGTTGGGTAGACCCAGGCCATGACGATTGGAACGAGCATTCTGCTGATTGCCGCTGGCGCGATCCTGAAATGGGCCGTCACCGCGCACGTCAACGGTTTCGACATCCAGACGGCTGGAACCGTGCTGTTCGTGGTGGGCCTCGTTGGGCTCGTGTTGGCGCTGATCTACACGTTCTGGTGGACGAACAGGCGCGACGCGGCGTACGAGGACACTCGCGTGGTGCGGCGTCCCCCGCCGTCAGTGTGAGGGCTACCCGGGACCGGTTAGCTGATCGTGCGCGCCAGCAAGGTGGCGTGCATGCCGACGACCAGTAACGCGATCAGGCTCAGATAGACGCCCGCGACGAGCGCGCGATCCAGCGGGCGAACCCGGTAGTACGCCTGCTGATCCGGGCTGCCCGAGCGGCGGAGCTGCCAGCGCTTGTAGGTCTCGAACCCGGCGAACACCAGGATCAAGAAGATGATCGGGTTCGGGAGCAGCACCGCGAGCGGGATCAGCGCCACGAAGCCGACGAACCACATCCACGGCGCCATGGCCGCCATCGCGCGACCGCCGTCGAGTGGCACGACCGGCAACAGGTTGAACAGGTTCAGGAAGAAGCCGGTGAAGGCGAGCGCCCGCCACAGGTCGTTGCCCGTGGCATGCCAGATGAGGATGCAGGCAGCGGAGCCGATGCTGCCGAGAATCGGGCCGGCCAGACCCACGCGCGCCTCGGCCAGGGCACTGTCGCCCAGGGAGCGCGACGCGATCACCGCGCCCATGAACGGGATGAACATCGGAGCGCTGGCCTTGATGCCCTCGCGTCGCAGCGCGATCACATGGCCCATCTCGTGCACGAACAGCAGCGCGATGAAGCCAGCCGCGAACGGCCATCCCCAGATCAGGGCGTAGGCGGCGAGCGAGACCAGGATCGTCCCGCTCGAGGCGAGCAGCTTGAGCTTGGGGAGGAGCAGCAGGATCGCCTTGAGCTTCGCCAGCGCCGCCACGAGCGCTGCGCCGATCGCCGACAAACGCCGGCGGAAGCCCGATTGCTGCCTCGGGGGCGGCTTCGGGGCGGCTTCGGGGGCGGCGCGAACAGTGGATCGTGCTCAAGAGGCGATGTCGGCGGCGCGCTGACCGGCGCCGGCCACCACGGCGTGTTCGTTTCCATTGCTACAGATTGTAGGAATGGGCTTTGGCCGCTCCGGGACGCTCTTCGGAACTCCTTCGATTGCCGGTGGTCGGGATTTCGCGCCGTTTGCAGGACAGCGGGAGGCTCGATCCCCGCGGCTATAATCGGTGGTACCCCCGGGGACGACAGGCTTCGACGTGGTCGATTCGTGGGGGTGGTTGCGAGTCGAGGTCCCGGGAGGCCTCGTTAAACACCCGGGAAACAATAAGTGCGAATCATTCAGATTCCCACGCCTTTGGCCTCGCTGTCTAATTAGTTAGCAGCCAGTGCCAGGCCGGCCATCGTTCGCCTGCGGCGACGGTCCGGTTCAACCAGCAGGCTAACCCGGTGAGGCCCGCTCCAGCCCCGCCGGGGACAACTTTCGGAGCTGGCCCTCGACAACCCTGCCGGCATGGCGAGTCGAGGGTGAGATCAGAGCGCCGGCTACGCTCGTAGACGCCACCTTTCATGCGGCTGCGGACGCGGGTTCAATTCCCGCCGTCTCCACCTCGACAGTTAGACGCTTCAGTTTCCAATAGGGAGGCTGGAGCGTCTTTCGGTATTTGAGGGGCGGCTTCCGGAGACGGGGTGGGGCATGCTTGGACGGAACGGCAGCTCCTCCTCCCGTCCGTCCGTTGCGCCGCATAGCCTCGATACGTGCCCACACTCGAGAAGATCGTGTTCGAGGCGGTCGCGATGCGCTCGCGATGCGCTCGCGGATCAGGACAGCGTCGTGACTGGCTCGTCTCTGCCGCATACGGCTACCACAACCTACGTCGGACGAATGCAAAGCGGGTCAGGATCATGGGCATCCTTCTCACGCGGCTGGGCGTTCTCATGGTCCTGCAAACCCTCTTCTGGCTTGCGGCTCTTCGATAGAATCAGCTTCGATGGCACCTCGCCCGGTTCCACCAGACCAGATCAAGACCCCGACCATCAAGACCGGGATCGAGGAAGGCCGCGGCGGGTCGACTCCTCCTGTGCCACGGCCTAGCGGCAAGTAGCGGCTCGCAGAACACACCGTGCTCCTCCCGGAGATGTCGGAGTACTGGCACGGCCATCCGGCGCGGTCACGATGTACACAAGGCACCGGGCAGCTGTACAAACGCTCTGCTGGACGTGCCGAGATCGCCCGTCGCGCGGCATTGGGAAGCTGTCCCACGTCACAAAGAATTCGAACCGCCCTCCGCACCAGCGGGGGGCGGTTCTTCTATGACGGGGAGGGCCTCGAAGGTCGGACGGGGGCTTGACGACAGGCTGAGTCTCCGCGCTCCGGAGGAAGACGCGGCCGAGGTCCAGAGGTGGGCTGAGGGCGACGTGACGCCCGGCGCGGTGGTCAGCGGATCGGCAGCCGCTCGAGTCGCCTGCAGCGTCGCGACTCCCGGGTTTTCAACACCTTTTGCTCGAGGTCTCCACCTCTCGTCGGGGGGCCGCTTGGGCTACTCTGCTCTGACAGTGTCGGCGCCGGAGAGGAGGATGCTGCGGACCGGGTCCGGTGCCGGGTGGAGTGCGTTCGTGGTCACGTCCGCGGCTATTTCGAGGTCGCGAGCGAGCCGTTGGACGGGGTAGCCGCGGGTGTGGAGTATGCCCGCGAGCCAGCGGAGCTGAGCGTGGAAGTCGCCCCATCCGCCGGCGGCCATGATCGACCACGAGAGGATCCACTGGTTGTCGTACACGCACCACTCGAGTCCTCTGTCGCCGTAACGATCGATCTCGTCGGGGAACTCGAGGCGGTGGCGACGGGCAATCTCCCGGGCGAGCGGCACCAGCTCGAGCGACGAGCCGTCAGGCAGCGTCGCCGATTCGGGTGGTGCGCCGCCGCTCGGCGCGCGGGGTGGTCGGCTCACTCGGCCACGACCTCGTAAGTGTGGAGGTGCTCGAGCCGCTCGAGCTTGATCAGCGCTTGTAGGCTCGGGTCGATCCGGCGGTGCGAAGACACGTGCGCCTCGCTTTTCATGTACGCGGTAAAGGCACCGCGGTCTCGCCAGCGGCTCACCATCACGATTTCACCAGCATCGCGGTCGGATTGCCAGACCTGCAGGTCGATGAAGCCGTCGGCGTCTTCGACGAGGTGCGCGCGCGCCCGGAAGGCGACGATGAGCTCTGGCGCGCCGTGCTCCGGGACGCGCAGCCGAGACAGCGAGACGTACATCGGAGCGCCGAAGGATCGCACGAACGCTCAGGGTGTGAGCGTCGCCGCCGCCTCCAGGAGTTCACCGGCGAGTGACTGCGCACCCAGCCGGTTGGCGATCGCATCTGAGGCGCCCGCCCCGCCGATCCCGACTCGCGCCTGAGCCGCAAGTCCCGCCAGCTCGTCCGCGCTGTCGAGGAACCGCTGCGGGGTCACCGCGACGAGCACGACGATCGCGGGGGAGAGCTCATCGAGCATCTCGGCGATGTCGCCGATCGGGGTGTCAGCGCCCAGATAGGTGATTCGCCAGCCGTGCTCTCGGAGCACGAGGCCGAAGCACAGGAGCCCGAGGTCGTGCAGTTCGCCCGGCGGACAGGCGAGGATCGCGCGCGGTCCGACGCCCTGTCCCCACCCTCGAGCCAGCCCTCGAAGCCTCCCAGCGATGACACTGCTCGCGAAGTGCTCCTGAGCGACGCTCGTCTGTCCGGCCGCCCAGCGCACGCCCAACCCGCGCAGGAAGGGCAGGATCACCTCCGAGAGCACTGCTCGCAGCCCGAAGGCGATCAGGACACGGTCGAGTGCAGCCTGCGCGGCGGGCTCGTCGAGCGCGTCGAAGCTGCGCTCGAGGGCCGCTTCGAGCTCGGCCAGGCTCGTCGTTGCGGCCTCGGACTGCGGATCATCGGCGAGCTTCGCCAAGCGCGCGGCCTCAGAAGCGGAAAGCCCCATGTTGATGTGGTGGCGCATCACGCGCACGCGCCGTTCGTCCTTCTCGGAATACAGACGAAGGCCGCCAGGGGTCCGCTCAGGTGCCACCAGCCCGTAGCGCAACTCCCAGGCGCGTAACAGCTCCGGGCTCTCGCCGACTCGCCGGCTGAGCTCTCCGATTCGCAGGCGTCCGCTCTCGGGCATAGCCACGATCGTAACTCATCTCGACAGCACCTAGACATAAACTATACAAATGCTGTACAGTCGGTCTACGCATGACTCGAGTCGAGCCCACCAGCCTGGACGACCACGACCTCGTGCTCCGCGTCGCCAACGGCGACGTTCGGGCCTTCGAGACGCTTTACGACAACTACAGCTCCCAGGCGTTCGCGCTCGCGGTGCGAATCACCGGCCGCCGCGATTGCGCCGAGGAGGTCACCCAAGACGCCTTTCTCGGTCTCTGGGCGGACGGCGCCCCTACGACCGAATCGAGTTTCCCTGCGGACCTGGCTCTTGTCGATAGTGCGTTACCGAGGCATCGACTGGCTGCGGGGCGCAGCCCGACACGACCCCGTCGAGATCGATCAGGCCCTCGCCGGGCAGCTCGACGCGGGCGAGCGTACCGAGGAACAGGTGGCCGATCGTGACGAGTGTCTCCGCGCCCGGCAACTGCTGGGGTGTCTTTCGAGAGCGCAACGACAGGTAATCGAACTGGCGTACTTCAAAGGAATGACCCAAAGTGAAATCGCCACGAGAGCCGGCATCCCGCTCGGTACCGTCAAGGGCAGACAGCGCCTCGCCCTCACCAAGATGCGCGAAGCGCTCACGAGCGTTCCGACGCTCGTGGTGACGGATGACCGACGAACATGGAAAGACGAGCCCACCCGCCCCGCCGCGGCTCCGGCGAACATGATTCCAACGTGGCGCGGCCGCCGGCTGCCGATGCCAAAGCGGGTGCCCCCGAACGCTGTCCGTGGTCACCGAGGGACCGCCGGACCGACCAAGCACCACCGGTTACCTGACAGGGAGACCGCGGATGTCTGAGATGACCGGACCATGTGACTGGCCTCGTAGTTACGCGCTCACCGAAGTCACCAAGACCATACAGGTGCAGCGCCGGCTCGAGTTCAAGCCGATCACCGACGACACCGCGGACCAGCTGACTCAGCAGAGAGAGTGGGGGCTAAGAATAAATTCGGGAAGCACCAGGCGGAGGGACCGGCTCGCGCCACCGCCCCCGATAGACCACGGGACGACGAGTAGCCGGCGCTTCGACGACGAGTGGGGGGTACGCCTCGATCAACGACAGGCGCAATCCGGTCAAACGCTCGTTTGAGCTTCGAAAACACAACGAACTGGAGGATCAAATGATCACTGATGTGACGACAGAGCAGGCAGGCCCCGGCACGGCGGTTTCGAGGCATGGCGATCGCGCCGGCGGACTTCAGACTGAGAAGGGGCAGACGACGATTGCCGACCCGGTGGTGACGAAGGTAGCGGGCCTCGCCGCGAGAGAGGTCGGGGGAGTGTATGAGCTCGGTGGTGGCGTAGCGCGCGCTCTCGGAGCCGTCACGCAGCGCCTGCCGGTGGGCGACAACACCACCCAAGGCGTCTCGGTCGAGGTCGGTGAAAAAGAAGCGGCTGTCGATCTGACCGTCGTCGTCGAATATGGTGAATCGATCCCGATGGTCGCGCAGCAGATCCGCGAGAACGTGATCCGTCGGATTGAGGGCATCACCGGGCTGGCGGTCACCGAAGTCAATGTGGCCATCAACGACTTGCACTTGCCCGGAGACGACCAAGATGACGAATCCTCGAGGGTGCAGTAGCCGCCCGCGCGATTCATTCCTGATGAATCAGCGAGCCGACATACAGTCGAGTCTCTCGCTGCCTATCCCGTCAGAGCGCTTTCGCCTTGCCCGGCTGGCGCGCGAGGCATCTCTACGCGTGCAGGGAGTGGTAGCGACCGATACCGGGCCCATGGGGCTCTTCATCACGGTCGGTGGGGGTCAGCGTCTCGAGGGGGTGGTGTGCGTGGCCGCCAAGGGCGGATACGAGGTCTCTCTGCGGCTGGTGTGCGCGCTGGTTCCCCTCCCGCAGCTCGGCGAGCAGGTCACAGCGGCGGTCACATCCTCGGCAGCTGAGGCCGGGATCTCGCTCGTGAGCGTTAGCGTGCATGTTGCCGCAGTCGATGCAGTCAAGGAGCTGTGATGCTGCTGCTGCGGGCCTTGACACGAGTCGTCGGGATGATCTGGATGCTCGCGCTCGCGCTGCTGGGATTGGGGATCGCCCTTTACTGCCTGGACGGGTTCGTCAGGCTCGGTTCGGCGCGGCCGGACCGGGTGATTGGCCTGGCCGGCATCCGCCGCCATGTGGGGCAATTCCTCGACCAGCTGGCCGCGCCAGGACCAACAGCCGGCTTGGCGCTGCTTTGCGGGCTCGGGGCGATGCTGATCGGGGTTCTCCTCCTGGTGGGCGTGCTCCGATCCCGCAAGCAACCGCTTGCGATCCTCGAGGGCGACACGACCAGCGGCGTCCTGGCTGCCAAGCCGGGCCCGCTGCGGGAGATGGCAAGAGCGCTTGCAGAGCAAACCTCCGGCGCAACGAGCGTCAAACGGCCCAAGCTGGCGCTTTCTAGACGTGGTACCTGCGGACGGCTGAGCATGACGGTGGCGCACGCGCGAACCAGCGACCCACGCGAGCTAGAGCTCGAACTACAAGAGCGGCTCGGGCCGATCAGCGGACCGTTCAAGCTCAAGCCGCGGGTTCGCGTTCGTCTCGCCGAGCGTGGGCAGCGCGTCCAATGATCCGACAGCGGATCAACCTGCGGACCACCCTCCTTGCCTACGTCGTGCGGGCGCTGACGATCGTGCTCGGACTAGCGCTGATCTGGTACGGCCTGATGATCGTGTTGCTGGCGAGCAAGCTGGCTCCACACAGCGTCAACTCGATCAGCGCTTACCACACCCTCTATCGGGACGCGGCGAGCCTCACGCAAAGTGACTTCACGACCATTCGGCGTGTGATCTCGGGCTTCGCCGGCCTGATCGTGTTCCTGATCTTCGTCTACCTGGCTCTTCAGGACCTCCCCCGGCCCTACTTCGCGCGCGGTGACGTGAGCCTCAGGGAGCAGGAGCGCGGCACCACCGTCGTCAAGCCACGCGCGATCGAGCGCGTCGCCGAGCTGGCCGCCCGAGGCAACCCAAACGTCACGGCATCGGCTGGCCGACTCGGCGATCAGCAGCTGAACATCGATATCGCCATGCGCCGCGCCACCACCGCTGCCGACACGCTCAGCGACGTTCGCGGACGTGTCAGTGCCGACCTCGAGCGTCATGACCTTCCAAACCTGCCGGTCAACGTGACGCTCGTCGACTACGACCGAAAAACCAGAAGGGAACTGTCATGAATCCCCAACAGCTCGCAGGAATCCTGGGCTTTTTGTTCGTCGCCGCGTGGGCCGCACTCGGCTTCGGCGACGCGCTCCTCTGCCTAATCGGAGGGGGCGCCTTCTATCTCGCGACCGCCTTCTACCGCGGCGAGCTCGATGTCACAGCGCTCCAGCAGCGCGCATCCCAGGCTCGCACCTCCCGTCGTCCGTTCTGAGGCGGAGCTCGTTGTGTCGGAGCAGTGGACGAGGAAGCGCGGCGAGCCAGGCCCCGCCCGGCGCGCCCCTCGACCTCGCCGAGTGCATCTTGGATGATCGCGCGCCGGCATCCCGACCCGATGGACCGAGTGCCCGTGCGCTTCTCAGCCACGACGGCGTCCTCATCGATCCGAGGGAGGTCCTAGCGCGAGCCAGGGGTTTCAGGCCGGTCGGCAAGAGCAATGACGACCGCCTAGATCCGGATCGCGGCTCCAGTTCGATTTCTCTGCGTCGGCTCCACCTTTCTGGCTTGATGGGCCAGCTCGATATGGCTATTCTGGCTCGATAGTGCTTGTCGCAACTATCACCGAGGCCAAGAATCGGCTTAGCGCGTTGATCGATCAGGTGCGGGGTGGAGAGTCGGTGTTGATCGTCGACCGGGGTATCCCGGTCGCGCGATTGGAGTCCGCGATTGGGGTGGAGCTGGAAGACGGTGGGAGAGTCGCGCGGCTCGAGCGGGCCGGTGTCGTGCGCTCGGCTCGGCGGCCGCCCGCCCGCGAGGTCCTGTCCGCGCGGCCGCCAAGCCCTCGCGCGGGAGCGAGTGCGGTGCGGGTGCTGCTCGAGGACCGGCGAGCTGAACGGTGAAGTTCTGGGATAGCTCGGCCGTGGTGCCGCTGCTCGTCGGCGAGACGACGACCGAAGCGATGCAGGTGATCGCGGCGGAGGATCCGGCCATGCTTGTTTGGTGGGCGACCGAAGTGGAATGTCTATCGGCGATCGCCAGGCTCGAACGGGACGAGGACCTCGACGGCGATGCGACAGCGGCAGCAGTCGCGCGCCTCGATGCGCTGGTCGAGAGCTGGAATGAGGTGCTGCCCGGCGACAACGCACGAAGAACCGCGCGGCGTCTGCTTCGGGTCCACCGCCTTCGCGCTGCTGACGCCTTGCAGCTCGCGGCTGCGGTGGTCGCGGCGGAGGGGCAGCCCGCTTCGCTGGAGGTTGTCACCCTCGACGATCGCCTCGTCGCGGCGGCCAGGCGCGAAGGATTCCCAGTCCGCGCGTCGATCTGACACAAAGCCGCCGAGCCGCGCGACATTACGCGCGCGAGGGTCCACCCGGACACGGCCACACCGCGAAGCCAAGCAGCGTCGAACTCGGCCACAACTCGGCCGCCCGCGTGTCGCCGATTTCCCGCGAATGCGAGGTTCTTCGCCGTCGAGGCCCCGTTCGTGTTGCCATGGCTCGAGTCGGTCAGCCGTTTGCGCTTTACGCCCAGGTAGGCGGCGGCCGTCGAACACACGCCTCACTCGGCCGAGGCCTCGGCAGCCAACCGGCTCTTCATCATTGCGGCAGTCCGGCCCCCACCCGCTATGGAGCCTCGCTGACCGCCAAGCCCGCCAGAAACTCGCAGGCAACTAGCGGATCGTTTCGCGGCTGTGGCTGGCGTGCGTACCCGTCGCGCGACGCCAGCCCAGCCCCATTCATACCGTCACCCGCAAATTCAGCCTGCAGAAGCCGTGCCGGTGTCCTTCAATTGTCGACTTGTATAAGTGGACACTCGCTGCTCCCTATCGGCTTGTTATAAAAGACGTTAGTACACTCATGAGCCGACCCGAAGAAAAGCCGTTGCACCCAAATGTACCCATACGCCGCCCAATTCAGTTGAGGGTAGGTGTTGTTCGGAACAATTTCTGCATACCACCTGCCCTGTTTCACGTTGTTGATATACGTGCAACTAAGCTCGGCTTCCCGACCCGAGCCGAAATCTCCAATCGCTCGGTTTGAGAAGCCTGGTCCGGGGCCCGGGGAGGTGTAGGCTGTCCCACTCGCAGTCGTGTAATCAAAGCAACTTCCCGATGGCCACGGTGCCGCAGCGGCGGCCGACGCATTGACTGCACAAACACCGCAGGGAGCGAGCAACGCAAGAACTGGAACAGCTGCCCTCAGAAGAAGGCGTCGGATGACACTCATCTATACAGCCTTTCTGTAGTGAGACTAGTCCATGCACCATTTTTCGGTCTCGGTCCCGCCCTTTATCCATTTGAGATAGGAAGCATTCGCCCACCCGCCGACGTCCGCGTACACCCAGTACACGCCATCGTTGAAATGGCCGCGCTCGCCACCGTAAAAGTGACCGCCGATACTAACCGTCCAGGGCTCGAGCGACGCACTTTTACTCGGCCATGACCGGATGTACAGTACCGGGTTAGCGCTCGCGTTTTCCCACAAACATTCTGCGGCCGCGGCGTGGGCGACCGGTCGTGTGGCTCTGGGCCGTGTTGGTCGAGCAACCGCGAGCGACGCGGTGGTTGCTAGTCCCGCGCAGCAGACCAGCGCCGCTATCGCGAAATGGCGGATCGACGGAGTGGCTCTCATACGAACCTCCTGTAGGTATTGGTGACTGCCCTCGGAGCCGTTCCGGGGCCGGCGTGGTTTCCCGATTCGGCACCGCCGGCGGTTGAGACCGCCGCGGCCGGAACCGGGTCGCTAATACGAGATGTGAGTGCGAGCAGGCAACTGGCACTCACACGGGCCGGTACGACTAGCCCTGCCCGTAGCAGTATGACTGGCTATAACCCTTGTTGCCGCCAACGTAGGAAATATAGGAAGCATTGACCCAGCCACCCGCACTCAGCTCGACCCAGTGCACGCCCTCGTTGTAAGCATTGTACTTGGTCGCCCAAAAGAGGTTGGTCTTGTTGATGCTACCGATTACCGCCGTGTTCTTATCCGGATACTGACGGACCCACAGGGGGTCACCGCTCACGTTCCTCCATTGACAGCCTGGATACGTGGGATTCGGCGCCGCACCGGCTGTAGCGGCGCCGGCGCAGACCGCCGCGACTGTGGCACAGAGCAAGGCACTCACAATACGTAGTCTCCGGCCAATCATCTTCTTTGTCATTGAGTGTCCTTTCCTAATGGTGTGTTTTTGGCACTGGGTGATGCGGGGCGATGCGTCTGCGAGCTGTGAAGGCGGGCTCGCATGCGGCGCGACGCCAGGGTTACGATCACGACCTGCGAAGATGACTCAACCGGTCACCATCAGGTGAGCTAGCGGGACTAGCTCATACAATATGACTTGCTCTGGCTTCCGCCAGGTATCCAGACGAGATAGGACGCGTTCGCCCACCCGCCGACGTCTAGCTGCACCCAGTAGACGTCGTCGTTGAAATGGCCGCGCTTGCTCCCGTAAAAATGGCCGCCGAGGCTCACCGTATAAGGGAGGACCTTTCCGTCTAGACTCGGATATGCCCGGGTGTACAGTACCGGTTTAGCGGTTGCGTTTTCCCACAAACAGTCCGCGGCCGCGGCGTGGGCGAGCGGTCGGTTGGCCGTCTGTCGTGTCGCGCGAGCAACCGCGCCCGACGCGGTGGTTGCCAATGCCGCGCAGCAGATCAGGGCCGCGAGGGCGACGTGGCGGATCGGCCGAGTGGTTCTCATACGAACCTCCTGTACGTGTTGGACATCGCGCCTCGGGGCGCTCCGAGGTCGGTGTCGGCAATGAGCACGCCCGCAGGCACCGCATCGCCAACTCAGCTGGGCACCCCAGGCGGATTATTAGGACTACTGGCCCAGGCAGTACGACTGGGTATACGTCTTGTCCCAGCCCTTGATGTAGATAATATAGTCAGCATTCACCCAACCACCGGCGCTTACCCGTACCCAGTGCACGCCCTGGTTGTAGGCGTTGTACTTGGTCCCCCAGAACAGGGTGCCGTCGCTTAGGCTGCCGATGATCGTCGCGGTCTTGTCCGGATATTGCCGGACCCATAGTTTGTTGCTGTACGCGTTTTCCCAGTAACAACCGTAACCGTCCGGAGTCGCCGCGCCCGCTGTGCCAGCGACACCGCTGAGTGCCGCGACCATGGCAGAGAGCAGCGCACTGAGTGTAACTAGTCTCTTGACGATGCTTCTTGTTGGCATTGAAGTGTTCCTTCTGCGTCGTGTCTGTGCCATTGATGGGCGGTGGCGGGGAGCTGCCAGCCAAGGAATGCGCAGCCCGGCGCCGCAGCGCATGGCCACCGCCGCCATCACGGCCCGAGAGGGTGGTCAACGGTCCACCCTCAAGCGAGCGCGTGGGACTAGTCCATGCAGGATGACTCGGGCCAGGTCCCGCCTTTGATCCATTGGAGATAGCTAGCATTCGCCCAACCGCCGGCGTCTAGCTGCACCCAGTAGACCCCATCGTTGAAATGGCCGCGATCGCTGCCGTAAAAATGTCCGCCGAGGCTGATGGTGTAGGGCTCCACGGACGCGGTCCTGCTCGGATATGTCCGGATGTACAACTTCGGGTCAGCGTAGGCGTTCTTCCACAGGCACGAGGTCGACGCAGCGTGGGCGACCGGGTGTGTCGCCCTCGTGTGTGTTGGGCGAGCAGCCGCGACCGAGGCGGTGGTTGCTAGTCCCGCGCAGCAGATCAGCGCCAATAATGCGAAGCGGCAGATCGGCCGAGTGATCGGCATACGAACCTCCTGTACGTTTGTGGAATCCCCCCGGACCCGCTCCGGTCCGCTTCTGGTTTGGCTAGCAACCATATCGGGGTGGAGGGCGGGGGCAAATTGTCCGTTCGGTCATACCTGAGGTCCTCCGAACGGAGGAGGCTGGAGCGTCCGCATGGGCGCGAGGGGCGAGATGACACACTCGAGACCGGCCGGCGAGGACGGCCGCCGCTTGCGTAAGGACGTCCGATCTGGCATGCTCCGCGCGAGCCGGCATGCCGGTGCTGGAGCGCCTCGCGACTGCGGTGCTGGAGCGCCTCGCGACTAACGCTTTGTCGCAGGAAGACTGTGGTGCGGTGCGTCCGTACGGATCCGAAGCATCGACGACCGGGCAGTGCGCGCTCCTCTGCGGCGTCTGGTCACCTCGCCGAACGCGCGGTTCCATGGCGGCCATGCGGAATGACGATGATGCGTAGGTCTCGGTCGCTGGCGGGGAGAGACTGTTCGACCTATCTGGTGGCCTCTGAAAAGTGACGTCGAGCTCAACGAGGAGCCGACGAGCCTCCCGGCCTGAGTGGACGCCCGCGAGGATGCGCAACGAGCACGCTCGACATGTGGCCGACGCGAATCGCTAGGGGTGACAGCCGGGCGCGCCTTGGTTCCCACCCCAGGTACTCAGGGACGCGTATGGCAGTGCTGTCTCCGGCTCCAGCCAACGGGCAAACCGGTTAGTGTTTGGCGAGCGAGCCGACGTAGCGCAAGAACGGTTTGATCCCAAGAGGCGCACCCGTGGCCCGCTCGACTAGAGGGAGGGTGTCAACCCGGCGTCCATGCCGATGCACGTGCTCGGCAAGCCAGCGCTGGATGGGAGTCACTTCACCCCGTCGCAGGTCCTCCTCGCGGGGCCCCAGCTCGTCCTGCAGCGCCTCCCATAGCTGCGCGGCGATCAAACAGCCGAGCGCATAGCTGGGGAAGTAGGCAAAGGCCCCGCGGCCCCAATGGACATCCTGCAGGCAGCCGAGTGTGTTCGAGTTGACCTCCACGCCAAGCAGGCGGCGCATCCCGTCCTGCCATGCGACGGGCAGCTCGGATACAGTCAGCTGACCCTCTATGAGAGCGAGTTCAAGCTCGAAGCGCAGAACGATATGAAGCGGGTAGGTAAGCGGGTCGGCGGACACTCGGATCGGGGAGGGCTCGACACCAACCATCGCCGCGTGCAACTCGCTGGCTGGCACCACGAATCCGCCGCTCGCGAGCTCGGCGACAAGCACTTCGGCGAACGCCGGGTTGCGGGCAACGTGGTTCTCCCACAATTTGCTCTGTGACTCGTGGACAGACATTGAGGTCCCGCGTCCAAGGTTCGTACGCTCGAGCACCGGATCTATCTGGCGCTCATAGAGCGCGTGGCCGAACTCGTGCAGCGAGCTGAGCAGCGACTCGACGTTGCCGTCCTGATAGCGGGTGGTCACGCGCGTGTCGCGGCGGCCCATCCACGCGGTAAAGGGATGGGCCGATACGTCGACTCGCCAGCTCCCGGTGTCTACCCCGAGTCGGCGCAGGGCGCCTGCCACGGCAGCCTGCTGCGCGCTCTCCGGTATCTGCAGCGCGTGACGTGGCGAGCGCAGCTGAGCCTCGGTCACCAACGGCGCCAGTGCCTCGGCCAGCTGCCCGAAGATGCGACGGAGGTCGTCGGTGCGCAGTCCGAAGTCATAGTCGCCAAGCAGGCCGTCATACGGACTCTCACCCTCGCTCGCAACGCACTCACCGTAAGCACGCGCCAACTCGACATTACGCTCCAGAGCCGGCACAAAAGCGTCGAAATCGTCCCGCTCTCGCGCGAGCTGCCAACTCTCGTGCCCCTCGGCGCCGGCCCGAGCCAGCTCAGCGGCGAGTTCGTCGGGAACGCGACAGGCCCTCTCCCAGTCGCGCCGCGCGATCCGCACGATGTCGCGATCGAGCTCATCGAGCGACGCCCCGGCCAGCTCGGTCAACCACCTTCCGATCTCCTTGGCGGTGCCACGCTCATGGGCGATACGAGCCAGCGTTCCGAGCTGCTGTCCCCGCGCCGGCGCGCCCTCCTGAGGCATCATCACCCGCTGATCCCAGTGGAGCAGCATCTCCGCGCAACCCAAGTCCGCGAGCTCAGCCATGCGACCGCGCAGCTTCTCCATGGCGCTCACGGGCCACAGCGTAACGCGACGCTCTTCGCCTCACACACACCCGCGATCGCGCCCTCTCCTCATCAAGCGCCGCCGCCGGCAAAGCGGCAAACTTGGCGTCTCCCTTCAGCGCGATCAAGCACGCGACCGGATCGGGCACCACAGCCCGGCTCCGGATTCTCCCTTGCGCCCAGCCCCAAGCCCCGCTTCCACACGCTCTGGACCTGGTTGACGTGCTTGCGGCGACAAGAGCGTCTTCGAGCAGGAGCTCCCGACACTGCGTTTGGGGGAGCAAGGGCGCCGGTCTTCTCGAGGTGGGCGAATGCGAGGGCGAACTCGACCGCGAGTCCAGACGATGCTCCGATGATCGCGACGTTCCTGTCCGGTACGAAGCTCAGCGGGTTGGCGGGCTACCGCGCCGGGGCGCGAACGGTTAACGTCCGCCTGTGGCGGTGAAGGCGTGCCTGAACGGCAGCCGTATGCGGGCCGCGCATCCCGCGGTTCCGTTGACGCCGGCCGCGCTCGCCGCCGACGCGCAGGCCGTCCGGCAGGCCGGCGCGTTTGCCGTGCATGTTCACCCGCGCGACGGCGCCGGTGAGCAGACGCTGAGCGCACGGGCGTGCGACGCTGTAGTCGCCGCGATCCGCGGCGCCGCTCCGAGGCTGCCGGTCGGGTTCTCGACCGCGGAGGCGATCGATCGCGACCCGTTCGCCCGCGCGGCGGCGGTGCGGGCGTGGCGACAGCCGCCCGATTTCATCTCGGTAAACCTGTCGGAGCTTGGGTGGCAGGGCATCATGCGAGCTGCCGTCCACGCGGGCATCGGGATCGAGGCGGGCCTCGCCACCCCGGCTGACGCGGAGGAGTTCGCGCGCAGCCCGTTCGTCCACCAGGTCGTGCGGGCTCTGGTCGAGGTGGACGGCGGCGCCCAGGATGCCCGTGCCATCGCGGAGCTGCTCCCCGCCGGCGTGTCCCAGCTCTGGCACGGCTACGGCGAGCGGACCTGGGAGGTGCTGGCCGCGGCCGCGGCTGCGGGCGTCGACACGCGCGTGGGCCTGGAGGACGTCCTGGTGTTGCCCGATGGCCGGGCGGCCGCCAACAACGCGGAGCTGGTCGCCGCCGCTGTGGCGCTGGCTTCAGCCGCCAGCCGCTGAGCGCCCGGTCGGCGCCCGGACCCGGTTAGTCCCGGCTCCCGAACAGCCGTCGTGATCGCCGCTGTCCCGAGAGCGGTCACGCGCGTGCCACGATGGCCGGCCTCCAGAGCAGTGCCCCTCGGCATGGAAGGCGACAGTCCCTCTACTTGCGCTGGCAGATGTCTGGCAGATGGGCCAGACACATCGACCTTCGACACTCGCGGCGCTACCGCAAGGCCAACTAGTACGCCCCCTCCGATGCTTGCAAAGAGCGCGAGTCCCGCGCCGGTCTCCGGGGACTCGCGTGCGTTCGTTCGCAACGAGCGTTGTTGGATTGCGTCTGGGGTGCCTCGCGGGGCCATTTCGCCGTGGACCGGCGTGTCGTCTGCAGCGGCAATAGAGAGGCGGATGGCGCTCGGCATCCGCAGCCCGGCGTTGGTTCGCGTCACGCGCAGCGGCGACGGCCACGGTGCGGGCGTTGCATGGAAAGCAGGAGATCCGGCGCATCAAGGCATTGCGGACTTGCTCCGCCTCGGAGGACCGGCCGGGATGGGGGCGCGAGCGGGACTGGTAGCGTCGTGTCTATGTGGACGCAACGCTTGGCAGCGCTGCCGAACCCCGTGCAGGACGCGATGCGTGTCGCCTATGTGGCGTCGCGGGTCACAGCCGATCGCGGGAGCCTGCGGACCTTCGCGCGGTTATGGTCCGCTCCGGTTAGCGATGGCTCGGTGTCGCTCGCGCGTCTGCGCGTGCGGCCGCTAGGCGGACGCGAAGTGCTGGTTCGGCCAGGCACATCCGACGTCGCCATATTCTGGGACACCTTTGCGCGTAGGTATCACCTTCCGCCGTCCGAGCTTGGCACCCCGCACGTCATTTTGGACCTCGGCGCGAATATCGGCCTGACGATGGCGTACTTCGCGTGCCGTTATCCCCACGCGCGCGTGCTCGGCGTCGAGCTCGATGCGGACAACGTCGCACTGGCTCGTCGGAACATCGCTGCCTGGGCGGATCGGTGCGAGGTGATCCATGCGGCGGTGTGGCGGAGCGACGGAGTCGTCCACTATCGCGGCTCCCCCGGTGGGACATCCGGCTATCAGGTAACAGACATGACCGCAGGTACGCCGGTGCGCGCCGTGTCAATCGCTACGCTGTTGCGCGAGTACGGTGAAGACGTCGATTACATGAAGGTGGATGTAGAGGGCGCTGAACGAGTACTGCTACAAGACGGGATTGACTGGCCGGAAAAAGTCCGCTGTGTCAAGGTGGAGCTCCACGGCGACTACACGAGTGACGAATGCGAGGCGGACCTGCGGAGCCTTGGGTACAACACACGCCCTCACTCGCACCGCTGGTCGTACGTCATTGGCATGCGGTCCTGAAGCCCGTGCCGGGGCATGATCGCCACGGCGTGTCCGCATGTAGCGCTATCTGGTCGCCTGTGGCTTGATCGACGCGGCGGCAGGCTACTGCTGTCCATGCAAAGGGGCCACGAGCCCAGCATGGCTCCTATTGGCGTCAACGGGCAGCGCGCTGCCGCAACGGCTGCGTGACGGCACGAGCGGACTCAGATATCCAGGGCGGGCGTGCAGGTGAGCTCCTGAGTGTTGGCGTGGAGTGTCCGACGATCGATCAGCTCGAGGTCGAAGTCAGCTGCATCTGGAAGACCGGCTCCGATGCGGTCTGCGCGCCGATCGCCGGGGAACAGCGTCACCTGGACGCGCGTCCGCTCCTGGTTGCCGATCGAGCTCGATCACGGGTGCGCCGCGAAGACGTGGGCGACGCCGCCACGGCTGAAAACGGTGGTGCTCTTCGGTTCGATGGTGAGCGGTGCGGTGAAGAGCCGCTCGCCCGCGCCCAGGACGACCGGGTGAATGACAAGGCGGTACTCGTCGATCAAGCCGGCCTGGACCAGCGATCGGGCGAACCGTACCCCGCCATGGGCGAGCAGGTATCCGTCGGAGCGCTCCTGCTTGAGCCGCGTGATGGCTTCGGACAGATCCCCGGCGGCGATCGTCGTCTGGCCCCAGTCGGCGGACGCGAGCGAGTCCGAGAACACAACCTTGGGGATCTCGTTCATCAGCTTGGCGAATGGCCCGGAGGCGCGGGGCCAATAGGCGGCCCATGCCGCGTAGGTGGTGGCACCGATGAGGTGCGCGCTGGCGTTGCTCAAGGTCTCGACAGTCCAACTGGCGCCGTCATCGGAGCGTCCCGCAGCGGCCCAGTCGGTGCTCCCGTCGATTGGAGCGACGTAGCCGTCGAGCGAGACGGACATCTTCAGGATCAGTGAGGCCATGCGCTGGTGTCCTTTCCGGGATGGATGACGCGAGCTGCTCAAGTCGATGGTTTGAATATTCAGACTGCAGACACGGCGAAACGCATCGGCGCTTGCGCGCGCCCCGGACGCGGCACCGCGCACGAATTCGCAACACGTTTTCAGGCGACGCGCCGCGCCGGACCGAGAACGTGGCACGCCAACTCACAACTTTGCTCTCCCTCCATTCCGGACCAATCGCCGTACCGCAGGTTCACGACTCCGCAGCAGCCTCGTCGTACGAGAACGGCCGTCCTGAGACCGCCGCTCTGGCGGAACCGTAAGGCTTACGGGACTTCTGCGGCGGCTCGGAGCCGGCCGTGCCATGTCCTCGATCGACCAGTGCGCCCCGCAGGCCGTTCGGCGATCAAACGAGTTCTGCGCGACCGCAGCTCACCCGCAGCGGCAGCGCACCACCAGTCGGTGGCCTGGTCGACGGAGAGGGGGTCCCTCGTCGTCCGACCTACTCATTCGTCAGAATCGAGTTCATCGCCTACCGCGCGACACCCAAGAAGCGCCCGCCGTCGCCAAGATCTGCCAGCGTATGGCCTCTGTGCTTGCGCAGCTTTGCGCGCGACGGCCAGGCAGGCCCGGTTGGCGCCGACGCGGTGGGCGGCCTGGACGTTGTCAGCGCGGACTGCCGGCACGGCGGGCGGTCCGAGCGGCCTCGAACGGTGCCCAGCGCAGCGCGGGCGTCGGGGCCTCCTCAAGCTCCGCGGTTTGAATATGTGCACGGGTCTTCCGCGCTCGAGTTCGGGAGGCTCCTGCTCATGCCAGCTTTGTGCCGCGACGGAGGTCTTCGTCACTTTACGAAGGCGGATAGGAACGCAAATCCGGAGATTGGTGGTCGATCCGCGGTGCTGCGTGCGACCGCAGCTTGGCCTCGGCCGGCCGCTCGATGTGGTGTCGGTGTGGAAGCGCTGATCACCCCAGCTTGATCACGAGCGACGCGTGTCGGGAGAATCGCGTGTGCTCATCTTGCGGCTTGCCCTGCGCGCGATTCGCTGGCGGGCCGCCGCGTCGGCCACCATCTTTGTGGTCGCGTTCGTCGCGATCCTCGCCGCGACGGTGGGGCCGATTTATCTGCACGCGGTCGATGAGAGGGTGCTCGCCACGCATCTGAAGGACGCAAGCCCGTTTCAGCGCGACGTCTTCATCTCGCGTGATAGCGAGCCCAGCTATCCGGGCGTCGACTGGGATGCGCAGGTGCGGGGTCTCGCCGAAGAGGTCGCGCACGATCACCGGTTCGCGCAGCCGGTGTTGGAGGAGCAGGCGGATGTCGTCTACGGAGGCGCGCAGCCGCTCAGGGGCCAGATCGCGTCCGTCGAGGATCTGTGCGTCCACCTGCGTATCGTCCGCGGCCGCTGTCTGTCGGGCAACTCCACCGGCGAGACCTTGATCAGCGCGAACACCGCCGCGGCTGAACACCTGACGGTCCGAGGCACGCTCGCGACCACTTCGACCAACGGGGTCGCGATCCGGCTGCGTGTCGTCGGGGTGTACCGCCCGGTCGCTCCCGGCGGGTCGTTCTGGGAGCGGTGGGGCTTGTTCCAGTTCGGCCAGCCGGGGACGGCGGACGCGCTGCCGCTGGCCGACGCGTCGTTCGTGAGTTCGAGTGCGCTCTCGTCCCGACTGCAGCGGGTGCCGCAGACGCTGTCGGCGAATGTGGCGCTGCTGCCCGGGGATGTGGGCTACGACGACATCGGCGAGCTGCGTACGACGATCGCGCAGGTGAATGCCACTGTCGCGCATCTCTTCGACGGGGCGGCGACCGGCGAGTCCGTCGCGGCCGTGACAACCAGCCTGCCGACGATCCTCGACGAGACAGCCCACGAGACATCGCTCGCTGGCACGTTGGTGACCATAGCGACGGCCCAGCTGGCGCTGCTCGCGATGTTCTTGCTCTACGCGGTGGTCGCGAACACGACGACGGCCCAAGGACCCGAGGTCGCGCTGGCGAAGCTGCGTGGACGCCGGGCCGGCAGTGTCCTGCTGCAGAGCGTCGCCCAGCCGGTCGCGGTGGTGCTGGTGGCGGCGCCGGTGGCGGCGCTGCTCGCCTGGACCGTTGTCCGGCTGCTCGCTGCGCGCCTGCTCGGACATACGGTGGACGTGGTGTTCCCGCCGGCGGCCTACGGCGTCGCGGCGCTCGGCGTGGTGGGCGGTGTCCTGGCCGCGGTCGTGGCCGCCCGCCGGATCGTCGTCACACCCGTCGGGGCGTTGATGCGCCTTGGCACTGTCACACCCGGTTCGCCGATCGGGCTGCTGGTCGCAGACGCAGCGGCGGTGACGATCGCGGTGGCCGGGCTGATCGAGCTCGAGGCCGGTGGTGTCCTGAACTCTGGCACGCCGAACCCTCTATCGGTGTTGGCCCCGACGCTGCTGGCCATCGCCGCGGCTGTCGTGGCGCTGCGGTTGCTCCCGTTCCTGGGCCGCCGGCTTGCGCGATGGACGCGCGACTCGCGACGGCTCGCGACGTTCCTGGCCGTCCGCCAACTTCTGCGCCGGCCGGCCGAGGCCCGCGCAGTGTTGCTGGTCGCGGTGGCCGTGTCCATCGCTGCGTACGCGGTCACCACCTGGGTTGACTCGGGCCACAACCGCTCGCTACGCGCTCTGAACTCGGCCGGTGCCCATACCGTGCTGCTTGTACAACCGGGCGTCGGCGTCAACGATCTGCGGATAGCGGTCGATCGCGCCGACCCGGGTGGGCACTCGATGGCGGTGGCGTACACGAACGTCGCGCGGATACCGCCGCTGATTGCCGTCGACACTGCGCGCTTCGCCTCGGTCGGGGCGTGGGTGCCGGGCAATTCGTCGACCCCGCTGCCATCGGTGCTGCACCGTCTCGCTGGCGGGCGCGCGGCCCCGGTCACGGTGACCGGGACACGGTTGCGGCTGCACGTCGACCTGATCCGGCATCCCAGGCGGCCGGTGCATCTCGCGATCAGTTTCACCGAGCCGAACCACGACCAGGCGGTCCGCACCGTCGCGCCGGTCGTGGCGGGCACGGGGTCGTATGGCATCTCGCTGCCCTCCGCGTGCGTGAGGGGCTGCCGCGTCGCTGCTCTCAGCCTGACGGCCAGCGCGCCGGGCAACCCCGACGCGTCCGGCACGCCAGTGCCCGAGATCGACGCGGTCATCGGTGCCTCGGTGCGCTCGGACGGCGGATGGCGGCCGGTCGTGTCGTTCGGAGACAGCGCCCGGTGGCGCGGGGACGGCACGGGACCGTCGGCGATCGGCGCCGCTGGCGCATCGCTATCCCTCGACGTGCGGCAGAGTTCGGACTCGGGGACGGGGCCGTCGGCTGTTTCAGCTGCGATCCCGACCGTTCTCCCTGCGGTTGTCGCATCGGAGCAAGCGGCGCTGTACCTGGGCAACCAGATCCATAGTGTCGAGGCCGTTGGACTGGACGGCCAGCCGGTGTTCGTCAATGGGGTGATCCAATCGGTCACGCTGCCCCAGGTCGACCGCAACGGGATAATGGTCGACTTCGGGGCCGCGTTGGCTGCGATGGCCCACTCGGCCGCGACGACGACGCAGTACCAGGTGTGGCTCTCGTCCTCCGCGCCGTCGGACATGGCCGCCCGGCTGGCGCGCCAGCACGTGTACGTGCAGCGCGCGATCCACTCGTCCACCTACCATCGGGCCCTGGACGAAAGCGGGCCAGCGTTCGCCGACTCGCTGTTCCTCGTCTCCGCGCTCGCCGCGATTGTTCTCGCCATCGGCGCGACGGCTGTCGGGCGGGCGGTGTCCGTCCGCCGTCGAGGCTACGAGTTGGCCGCGCTCGAGGCGGTCGGGGTCTCGCCCGGCACGCTACGGCGGGCGATGGCGGCTGAGCAGGGCAGCGTGTTCGGGATCGGGCTAGTCGTCGGGCTGGCTGCGGGGCTGGTCGGTTCATGGCTTGCGCTGCCCAGCACGCCGGTCTTCGTCGACACGTCGACCGGGCCGCCGCTGGTGCTCGGGCTGCCGTGGGCGGTGCTGGCCGCGCTCGCCATCGGGTTGGTCGTCATCTTCGTCGTCGTCAGCGTCGCCATCGCGAGGCTGGTCGAGCGGGTCGCCACACCGAGCCAGTTGAGAGGGGCGCAGCAGTGAGCGAGCCGCAGGGCGTTCGCGTGCGATGCGAAGGGGTGGTGCATATTTACCCGGCG
Source organism: uncultured Solirubrobacterales bacterium (assembly GCA_963834625.1). GTDB lineage: Bacteria > Actinomycetota > Thermoleophilia > Solirubrobacterales > Solirubrobacteraceae > Palsa-465. The sequence goes on from CAWICM010000009.1 coordinate 565,635, forward strand.
TCGGGCGAGGGCCTCGACGACGTGGTCGCCTTGCGCGGCATCGATCTCGACGTCGATCCCGGCGAGTTCGTCTCGTTGCTCGGCCCGTCCGGGTCGGGGAAGTCGACGGTGCTCGGCCTGCTCGCAGGGGTGCTGCGCCCGTCGGCCGGACGGGTGCTGATCGGCCCGGACGACGTCGGCCGGATGGCGCCGCGCTCGCTCGCCCGGTTGCGGGGCTCGGTCGTGGCACTCGTCCTGCAGAACCCATCGCGCAACCTTTTGCCCTATGCGACCGTCCGGCAGAACGTGGCCTTCGCCGCCGGGCCGTCGGGCAAGTCATCGGACGAGCTGCTCGAGGGACTTGGCCTGGCCGAGCTCGCGGACCGGGTGACCGGACGGCTGTCGGGTGGCGAGCAGCAGTGCGTCGCGATCGCGGCTGCGCTGTCTTCGGGTGCGCAACTAGTGCTCGCCGACGAGCCGACCAGCCAACTTGACGCCGTCGGTCGCGAGCACGTCATGGAACTGCTCGCGCACGTGCACGCCGAGCTCGGCTGCACGGTCGTGCTCGTCACGCACGACTCGTCGGTGGCCGCCCGCTCGGCGCGGACCATCACGATCCGCGACGGACGCGTTGGGGCCGAGGGCGTGCACGGTCGGGAGTTCGTCGTCGTGGGGCGGGACGGGTCGCTGCAGTTGCCGCCGGAGCTGTTTGAGGAGTTTCCGCCGGGCACCTTGTTCGACGTCCGGCGCGACGGACGTGGGATCACACTCGTACCACGCTCCGAGGAGTCGTCGTGACCGTTGTTCTCACGGGCAGCCATCTCCGCTACGCCGTCGGCGACCGGACAATCCTGGACGGCATCTCGGTGCACGCATCGTCCGGTCGGGTCCTCGCGGTGCGCGGCCCGTCCGGGTCGGGGAAGTCGTCGCTGCTGGCGATGCTCGGCGGGCTCGTCGCGCCGTCCGGCGGCACGATCACGCTCGACGGCGCGCCGGTGACTCCCAGCAGCGATGCCGCCCTGCGCCGCCGGTTCGGGTTCGTTCTGCAGGGCTACGGCCTGGTGGCCGCGCTGACGGCGCGCGAGAACGTCGCGGTCGTTCTGCAGGCAGCCCGAGTGCCGCGCGCTCAGGTGCGCTCGCGTGTTCAGGAAGCGCTCGAGCGCGTGAGGCTGGCCCCCGTCGCCGACCACCTCGTCGAGGATCTCTCAGGCGGACAGCAGCAGCGCGTGGGCGTGGCCCGGGCCCTCGTCACCGCCGCCGACGTCTTCCTCGCCGACGAGCCGACCGCGGAGCTCGACGCCGACAACCGCGGGCTGATCGTCTCGCTGCTGATCGAGCGCGCTCGTGCGGGAGCCGTCGTGGTGATCGCCTCACACGATCCGGACGTCGTCGATGCCTGCGACGACGTCCTGGACCTGTAAGCGCGCCACCAGGGCCGCCAACGATCACGATCAATTCGCTGACGACCGCCAGCTGGCCCGGTGTAAAGGCCACCTTGACAATCCTTGGCGTAAAGACTACCTTTACAGCGATGGGTGAAGCCCGTTCTGCGCTGCACTGGGACCGCGACGTGATGGCAACGCTGCTGCTGACGAACGTGCAGCTGGTCGCGCAGGTGCTGCGTGGCGACGACGACGGCTCTCCTGGTCAAGTCATGCGCGCGATTGCCGCGACCCGCAGCCTCGACATGATCGTGGAAGACACATTGCGCGCCCTGGTCGCACAGGCGCGGGGAGCCGGGCACACGTGGGCCGAGATCGGCGAGCTGCTCCACGTCAGCCGACAGGCTGCGTTCCAGCGTTTCGGCGGCGTGCGGAGCCCCACCGCCGAGGATGGGGTCGCAGTGCCCATGGAGGGTGCTGTCGAGGTTGCCGTCCCTGTGCTCCAGGCGTTTCTCGACGGCCGCTTCGACGACGCGCGGGCGACCTTCGGAGAGCGAATGCTGGATGCCTGCTCGGTCGAGCTGATGGCCGACGTTCGCGAGAAGGTGCGCCAGTACGGCGGCGAGGTCCAGGCTCTGGGAGCCCCGGTCCTCTCTATCCGGGACGGCTACACCGGGGTCGACATCCCGGTCGCGCTCGAGCGCGCCGACGGCATCGGCCGCGTCGTGCTGGACGCCGACCGCCAGGTCGTCGGCTTCTTCGTGCGACCGGAGGAGGCGATGAGGTGAACCGGCGCCCACCACACCTCTCGCCGCTCCGGCTGCTCGCTGGTCTCGTGCTCCCGTTGGCCGCCTACCTGATCATCCGCGCGCTGACGGGATCATCGGTTGGCGCGCTGGCCATCACCGACGCAGTCCCGTCGGCCTGGCTGCTCGCCATCGGGATCGCCCGCCGCCGCGTCGACCCGATCGCGGTCCTCTCCGCGACAACGGTCATGCTCGCCCTCGCCGCCTATGCACTCACCGGCGGAGACCCGCTGGCGATCAAACTGCGGCGCGGCGCTGTCACCGGCACGATCGGGATCGCCGGCCTGGCGTCGGTCGGGCTCCGCCGACCCCTCCTACTGCTCGTGGCGGAGAACGTCGCCAAGCTTAATCCGGACCGCCCGGAGATGGCAGCCAGGCTGGCACAGCCCGACCGGCGCCGGGTGGTCACCGTCCTCACCGCGATCATCGCCGCGACGTTCGCGATCGACGGCGCCACCCAGATCGCCCTAGCGCTGACCGTCCCCACCGCGAGCTTCGTCGCCGACTCAACCGCCGCCCGGATCGCCGTGCTCGGCACCGGCGCGGTCGTCACGATCCAATACCTCCGTAACCAGACGAAGCAGCTGGACCGAGCGACGCGGTCAGGCCACGCAGAGCGCGACTAATCGACGCCGCTCCCCAGAGCGGGCAGCAGCGGCAGTCTGGTCACGCGTCAGGGGAATCCTGCTCACGCCCGAGGATCTGGAAGCTGACCGGGGGGCAGTCGGCGGCGCGGAGTTCCCAACGGCACCCAAGCCGGGTCAGTCCTCGGATGCCGTGGCGCTCGTCCCGGCCGGCCGGGACGAGCGATCGCGTTCGTGGGAGGCTTTCCTGTGAATCCCCCTTCAAGTCGCGGTGCCGTTTGGCCGTAGACCCTTGTCCGCCGTTGCTTTGGCGGTGAGACGGGTGCGCTTGTCGAGGTGGTCAGACGGTCTGTTGTGCTTCTGGCTGGTCGGTCTTGTCGAGGGTGACGGTGTAGCCGAGGGCTTCGAGTTGGCGCTGGAGTCGCGTGGCGCGGTGTTCGACGGAGTAGCGCTTGCGTTGCCAGTTCGGGCCGAGGTCACGGTAGGGGACTTGGTCGCGGACGATGTGGTAGTAGGCGACCAGGAGGTCGTGGCGGATCGCGCCGATCGCTTTGGGTTCGCCGCGGCGCCCGCGGAGTTGCGCGAAGTGCGAGGCGAGGTAGGTCTCTTTGGTGCGGACAGCGGCGCGGGCGCACTCCGTCAGCTGCGAGGTCAGCCAGGCGGGCCCGGGGCGGGTTCGGCCGGACTTCCGGCGGCCGGCCGATTCGTTGTGACCGGGGCACGCGCCGGCCCAGGAGGCGAAGTGCCCGACGGTCGGGAACACGCTCATGTCGAGCCCGCACTCCGCGATCAGGACTTGCGCGGCATGGGCCTGGACGCCGGGGATCGTGGACAGCAGCTCGATGACGTGGGAGTGCGGGGCGAGCACGAGCTCGATCCGCTCCGTCAGGTGCCGCAATTCGGTGTCGAGCGTGTCGATGTGCGCGAGCAGTTGCGCGACCATCACGCCGTGATGCTCGATCGTGAAGCGACTCTGCAGCGCTTCGCGCAGCTGCGGGATCTTGGCGCGCATCTTGCCCTTGGAGAGCTCAGCGAGTTGCTCGGGATCGGTCACGCCCGACAGCAGCGCTTCGAGCATCGCCCGGGCGGACTTCGAGTAGCTCGTGGAGGCGACGCTTGAGATCTTGATTCCGGCGTCTTGGAGCACCTTCTCCAGACGCTGGATCGTCCGGGTGCGCTCGTTGTTCTGCGCGGCGCGTAGTCGTGTGAGGTCGCGCAGCCTGCGGATCTCCGGCGGCGGCACGAAGCTCGGCCGGACCAGCCCGTGCTGCACCAGCTGGCAGATCCACTCCGAGTCCTTGACATCGGTCTTGCGGCCGGGCACGTTGCGCAAGTGGTGCGCGTTGAGAAGCCAGCATTCGAACTGGTCCTCGAGCGCTTGGAAGACGGTCTTCCAATACACACCGGTCGCTTCCATCCTGACGAGCGTCACACCCGCCGCTGCCAACCACGCGGCGAGCTCCGCGAGCCCGGACAGCGTGGTCTTGAACGTCTGGGTCTGCTGCTCAAATCGACGGCGCCCCTGACCCGGCACGCGAGTCGTGGCGACCACGTTGTCACGATGCACATCGAGTCCGGCGCACCGCTCTACCATCACATCCACAGCTCAGCTCCCTTCGGACGGCAACTTGGAACCCTGTCGCCCGGAGGGGGCCTCCCACGGATGAGTCTTTCCTTCGCGCTCGCAGCAGCAATCAACGGTCCCACAGGTCCCCGCGCCACGCTGTCGCACGGGCTCTAACGCACCAAGCCTCGCCGGCGTCGATCCGGGCACCAAGGATTCTCACCTCTCAGAGGTAGCGGCGCCAGCCGCCGGCTGTCGGAGAATCGGTGCTTCTGCGGGGGTCGAGGGGCGACAATCCAAGGGATGAGGATCGATCTACTTTTCGCTCGCAATTACTCGCTGGCCGTAGCTGAGGATCTCGATTCGTTCGCGTCCTGTTGGGAGTTTCCGTTTGGCCGGCAGGTCGACCCGACAACGGTGGGTTGCGTCGAGCAGACGGTGACGTGGTCGTTGAGGGGCGGGCCGCAGGTCACCGGTGGGGCTGCTGTGCTCCCCGACCCAGTGTGCGTCGTGGTCAGCTCGGCCGGGGCTCCGTCGTGGCTTGGCGTCTTTCATCCGATCCTCGTCTCGGCGCGCGATACGAAGGCTGCTGTTGCGCTGCCCGACGGGGAGACGTTTGCTGTTGTCAGCCACGGAACCGCGTACCGCGTGTGGGCCGATGACCCTCACCACTGGGAGCAGATCGCGGACGGCGGGGTGCATGACCCGATCGCCTCGTCCGAGCTAGGGATCGTCGTTTTCGCCGGTCACACTGTTGTGACGGGCTACGGCACGAGTGGGCGGGTTTGGGAGAGCGAGCGGCTGGTTTGGGACGATCTCCGGCCGGTGCGGCTTGACGGGGGGACGCTGCATATGGAGGGTTTCGACGCGCCGAGCGACGAGATCGTGTCGTTCACGGTCGACGTCCGATCAGGGCGCTCCATCGACGCGCCTCACCCGGATCGTCAAGTTCGCTCGGCAGAGGGTTCCGTCTAGTCGAGTCCAGACGCGGTCGGGGCATCGGGGTCGTCCGCTGGGTTGAAGAGACTCTCAAGCTCCACGACCACTGAATCGCCAACACCGCCTGAGAAGAGGCGGGACTCGCGGTCCCGCCGCGGTGACACGTTCACACCTCGCGCCGAGAACGGAATCCCGGTCTTTCCGCATTTTCCGACAACGTCGCGGCAACCCGATCACGCGGTCTAAGCGGTCCTGACGATCGAGATCGCCGAAGCGGTAGCCCTAGCGAGCTGCGGTGTTGAGTGGAAGCAGTCGCGCGGCGGGCGTTGTTCGCTGTCGCGCTGGTGACCGGCGGCCCAGCGTGTCACCTCGCCGGCCTGGCCCGGCCTATTCGGGGGCGCCGGCCAGCGTGGGCAGTACCTCGCCGAGCGCGGCGTCGACTTTGAGGTCGGCGAGCGGGTCGCCACGAGTCGCGCCCCGGTTGACGATCGCTACCGGGATCCGCGCCTGCTGAGCCCGGTGCACGAACCGCAGCCCCGACATCACCATTAGCGAGGACCCGAGCACGAGCAGAGAGGCCGAGTCGTCGAGGAGCTCAAAGCACCCCTGCACCCGGGACCGCGGCACGTTCTCGCCGAAGAACACAACGTCGGGCTTGAGCATGTCGGCCCCGCAGCACTCACAGCCAACGAGCCGGAACCGCGCGACCTGCTCGTCGGCGAGTTCAGCGTCTCCGTCAGGGTTGCTGGCGGCGACCTCGTCCCAGTCCAGATCGGGGTTGGCGCCACGCAGCCGCTGATCAAGCGCCTCCCGGGTGCTGCGCGCGCCGCACTCCAGGCACACGACACGGTCAAGCGCTCCATGCAACTCCACGACGTCTCGGGCGCCGGCGGCCTGATGCAGCCCGTCGACGTTCTGCGTGATGATCCCCCGCAGCACGCCAGCCTGCTGAAGCGCCGCCACCGCCCGGTGCCCGGCGTTGGGCCGCGCGGCGACGATCCGCCGCCAGCCGATGTGAGCGCGGGCCCAGTAGCGCTGGCGAGCCTCCGGCGAGCCGCGGAACTCAGCAATCGTCATCGGCAGCCGGGCGCGCAGCACGCCGCTCGGACCGCGATAGTCCGGAATTCCCGAGTCTGTCGACAGGCCCGCGCCCGAAAGCACGCACACACCGCCGCGACCAACAAGCTCACCAAGCCGGCCCGTCACGACGCCATTCATCGGCTCAGTATGCCCGCGAGCCCGCCGGCAGGCGCAAAGGGTGACGACTCCGACTCACCCAGCCCCTAGGACACCGCGTTGACAGCAGCGGAGGCGAGGAGCTTCAATCGGTCAGCCTCGCCAGATAGGTGCTCGTCTCGGCTTCTTGCAAGCCGCCGTGCTGGCCGCGAAATCGCTGCTCGTTGGCCGCCGCCGAGCGAAGCCAGGCCTGCCGGCCCCCGACCGGCAGCACCGCCACATCACCCAGACGGGCGTTCAGCCGGGGGCTGATCCGCTCAAACAGCTCGCGGGCGGGTCGTACCTCGGCGCGGCCGTCAAGCCTTTCCGAGAGCTCGTGGATGACCGTGACGACATGCTGGGCATGCACGTGTAAGAAGACATCGCGCGAGGATCCCGCCGGCCGCCGCTGCGAGAGCAGCGTCGGCAACTCAGGCCAGAGATCGTCGAGGTAGTCGACGCGGTCCGGCGCGACGTCGACCTGGCCGTGGTCGGCCGTGATCAGCACCGTCACCCCGCGCAGAGCCTGGCTGGCGTCCCACAGCTCATCGAGCGAGCGTCTGCAGGCAAGCGCAAACTCCGGCGAACCGGGACCGTAATCGTGTCCCGCCCGGTCGATCAGATCCCAGTACAGAAGCGCGTAGCGCTGATCGCCCGGTGCCGCGAACGCCTCCCCAAGCGCACGCACGCCCTCGCGCAGCCGCCGAAAGCCGATGACCTGCGCGCCGCGAGTCGCGACGGCGGTGAACGACCCGGTCAGCCGGGAGGGCTGCGCCACTATGCAGGGGACGGCCAGCGACTCATAGAACGTCGGACCGGGCGACAGCACGGACGGCTCCAGCCGACCGACCAGCGTGCCCTCCTCCTCGGCGCCGGTCGGGTTGAAGCGAAGCGGGCAGATGATCTCCCCGAGAGCCGGCTCGAGAATGTTCCATTCGTAGAGACCATGCTCGTGCACGGGCATCCCGAAATGCACCGAGGGCACATGCGCGGTCGTCGTGGACGGGAACTGGGAAGTCAACGGGATGACGTCCAGGCGCTGGATCAACGGGTGATCGCGGTGGCGCTCGAGGAACTCCAGCCCGAACGCATCCAGCAGGATCAGGACCACCCGCTCGCCCGCGGCGACGCGACGTCGGACCTCAGCCGGGATTTCGGCGAAGCTCTTCACTACGAGCATTCTCGCCGCTTCGACCGGTAGCTGGCCGCGGACGGGGGGATTCCAGTTGACGTCGCAACACCGAGGCGATTCTGGAAGTTGCGATGCGAGACACGCGGCGGGCGGGTCAGGCTGAGAGACAGCAGCGATACCGGACAGCTGATCGCCCCAAGGGGTTAGCAACAGCGAGGCGTGCCGGCTGTTGGATCGACCGCAAGACGGGCACGCGCTGGCGGTATGGCCGATCGGTCCGCAATTCCGCCGGGGCGGTCGTTACCTATCCGCCGGTGAGGATCACCCCCCAGGCCGCGGAGCCTGCGCTATCGCTCAGAGCAGGACCGGATCCTGATCGCGGATCTTTGGCCGCGAAGCTGACGATCCGCGGCATCGCTGCGCGGTTGGCCCGGGCGCCGTCGACTGTCAGCCGTGAGATCCGCCGCAACGGCGACCTCGACGGACGCTGTCGCCCACACCACGCCGAGCAGGATCGTGGCCTTCGGCTCGAGATGTTGATCGCTTGTGGCAGGCGGGGTCACCAACCAGGCTGCTGCTCGGTGACCAAGCGAGTAACGACGTGGATGCTCTGGCCGCCGCTCAGCGCGACGGCTGTCGGACAAACTCACCCACCCGACGGCGCCCTCGGCGGGTGGCTGCTCTGTCGCGACCAATCCGATCGTCAGCTCATCGGCGTCGGGACGAGCACAAAGCAGTCGTCCGCGGCGGCTCTCGCCGGTGGCTGCTTCACGCTTGGCAGCAGCGCCGGCGTCGAGGCTGTAGTGATCCTCTGGTGTTTACAACTTCCGCGCGTGCAGCGAGCAGTCCGGGGCTTCGATCGGACCGGTCGATCGGTGCCGCGGCGTGCTCGCTTATGGCGAATATGAGGCTGCGCCAGCACGGGTGGGCGCGTGCATTGTGGTGAATGGAGGGAATAGCCCGACGCGTGCGCCAATCATCTGTGTCACCGTCAGCCTTGCCTGATTAGGCGACTGAAGGCGCCCGTCGGCGACCCGGCCGCCAGCGGCGGTGGCTCTTGCCGCTCCGCTTCGCGGTGGCTGCGTCATTGCTCTGGCGGGTGTACGGCTTGCGCACCAGAGTGTTGATCGGTGACGGAGACCGCAGCCAGCATTCGCATCCGAAGTGACGGGGTCAGCTGGTGCGCGTGCAGCGCACTCGCTCGCACGCGCAGGCAAGCCACGAGATGGTCGGTGCGACGACGCGGATCGGTGACGATCTGCCGATCGGCAACCGCGATTGCCGCGGCTGGCTGGCCATTGAGGTAGCCAATCAAAGCCGGCCCCTGAAGGGGGTCACGGCCATCGAGTTCGGCCAGCCGGGCCAAGCTCACGGCGTCATCGTCGGTAGCGAGACGGATGAGGTATGTGTTCGCGGCGAACATGGCGGTCTCCTTTCAAGGATGCAAGCCGATGGTGTGGGAACGACTGTCCGCCACGCTACGCGGTTGAGGCGCTCCTGTCATGACGCGAGCTGACTGACCGTTACACCCGCGGGAGGCGACCCGACCATTGCGTCAATGATCAGACCTGACTATCCCGCCGAGCCGGCGCGCGACCGGCGCCGTACCGGGCTCACCCGCGACGCGGGCTCCACCTCCGCTGGACCGTCAGCGGCGCGCCACTCATGCCTGATCACACCGCTCCTCCAGAACGACCTGCAGCATCAAGCTGACTGCTCCTGCTCGGGGCAGGAGAAGTCTGGCCAGAGAACTCGCGGTGACATCGACTAAGGCCGATCTGCGCGAATCGAACCGGTCCTCGTCTTGTCGCGCGACGCGAATCTCGCGGCCGCCGCCTCCCACCCGCTCCGCGCGGATAGTGCGCACGCCGAGCACGAAGGCTCCAACGCGGAGCTCGAAGCGTCACGCGCTAGCCGCGTATCCCATGCTGCAAGCATGAGAGCAGCCGCCTCCCCCGGGAGGCAGTCGCGCTGCGGTATCGGGACAAACTCGCCCACCCGACGGCGTGCTCGGCGCGTGGCTGTTCGTCGCCGAAGCGCTCGTAGGCTGGGGCGGCCGGCTGGGCGGCGAAAGTGATCGCCGACGCAGATGACGTTTGGCGCGACGGCCGGGCGTTCGGGCGCTTCGGCGTCTTGTGGGGAAGTCAAGTCGGATGAGGTGGTGTAACGCTGGGAGCTCGTCGACGTTGACGTTCGCTTCTCAGGCGGGGTTGAGCTCTGTCACCTCCTCGTGATGTTGTTCTTCGAGCGAGAGTTCCTCAGACCGCCCGGCGGAGAGGATCAGGGCCATGGACTCGGCTGAGAGGTAGCGGCGCTGGACGAGCCACTCGTCGTTTTGCTCGGAGAGCAGAGCGCCGGCGAGGCGGATGACGGCGGTGTCGTTGGGGAAGATCCCGACGACGTCGGTGCGGCGGCCGATCTCCTTGTTGACGCGCTCGAGCGGATTCGTTGACCGGAGCTTGGTCCAGTGCTCGGGCGGGAACAGGTAGAAGGCGATCAGATCTTCCTCGGCGTCCTCGAGCAGCCGGCAGACCTTCGGGGCGATCGGCTCCAGGCGGGCGATCACGTGACCGATCCGCTCCCGCGCCTGGTCGCGATCCTCGGCGTTGAACACCTCGCGCAACGCGGCGGCGACGAGGCCGCGGTGGTCGCGGCGGCAGTGGTAGAGCATGTCTCTGACGAAGTGCACCGTGCAGCGCTGCCACGGGCTGGCCAGCACGCGCGCGATCGCCGTCTTGAGCCCTTCGTGGTCGTCGGAGACCGCCAGCCTGACGCCGGCCAGGCCCCGCTTTCGAAGGCTGCGGAGGAACTCGACCCAGAACGCGCCGGACTCGACCTCGCCGATATCCAGGCCGATCACCTCTCGGACGCCGGTCTCGTGCACCGCGTAGGCGATCACCAGCGCCTTGGACACCACCCTCCCGTGGTCGCGGACCTTGACCTGTTTGGCGTCCAACCACAGGTAGGGGTAGGCGCCCTCCAGCGGCCGCTGACGGAACGCCTCGACCTGTTCATCCAGCGCCCGGCACAGCGCACTGACGCGGTCCTTGGTCATCCCTTCGATCCCCAGCTGCTCGACCAGCCGGTCGACCTTCCGAGTCGACACGCCATTGACATAGGCCTCGAGCACGACCGCGACGATCGCCTGCTCAGAGCGTCGCCGCGGCTCCAGAAACCCCGGGAAGTAGCTGCCATGACGCATGCGCGGGATCAGCAGCTCGATCTCACCGACCCGCGTCTCCCACGGCCGCGCCCGGTAGCCATTGCGATGCGTCACCCGCACGTCCGGGGCGACCTCGCCGAGCTCCGCGCCGATCTCGGCCGAGATCTCGGCCTCCATCAACTCTCGGGCGATCAGCACGACCGCCTCCCTGACGAAATCCTCAAGGCGCCCATCGCGAACCTGCGCGACGACATCAGCAGCCGTCATCCTCTGACCTTCGGCCATCGTGGTGCCTCCTTCTCGTCCGACTCTGTGGTGGAGTCGACGAGCTTGAGCGCCACGGTGGTCGGAACCACTCAGGCGCTCGTTACACCACTTCTACCGATACGACCTGTGGGGACTCTTCTCCGCCAAGGGAACGCCGCGGCGGATACGTCTTCCAGAGCACGCTCCTGGAGTGCTCCCTACGCAGTCACCACCACAGCGGCCGGTCTTTGTGTTCGCAAAGGGGGGCGCTCTAGCCAGATGTTGAGGCCACGGGTACGGACGGAAGCGCGATACTGAGGCATGCACCGTGGCTGGGAGCTGACGCGATGAGCTGGCGAATCCGCGGCACCTACTTTGAGTCGTGCAACTGTGCGGCGATATGTCCTTGCCGGCGGGTCGACGGCGTAGCCGGAGGCCGTTCGACTCATGGTGTCTGCATGGGCGTCCTTTCGTGGCTGGTTGACGAGGGTATGGCAGACGGCATCGACCTGTCCGGACTGCCGGTCGCGCTGGCGCTGCGCTACAGCGACAATGAGCCGGGCTCGCCGTGGGCATGGGTGTTGTATCTAGACGCGCGGGCTTCGGGGGAGCAGCGTGCTGCGCTTGAGGGAATCTTCACCGGCCGTCTCGGCGGCGATGCGGAGCGTCATTTCCCATGGGCGTGGAAGCCGAGCGAGCTTCTGGCGGTGCGACCAGCGGAGATGACCGTTGACCACACGCGGCGGCGCCAGTTCTTGCGGGTTAGGGACCACGTTAGCGTGCGAATCTGCGATCGCTACGAGGGCGACGAAACCGTCACGTGCGTGATTTCGGGGCATGACCGAGTAGGCGAAGAGCTGATCAGCGACGAACTCGTTGTCGATGACGAGGAGCTCTCGTTCGCGTATCGGGGGGTGTGCGGCTATGGCTCAACGTTCGATTACACGGGCTAGCCGACCGGCGTAGCGCGGGCAGGTGGCAGGTGGAACGAGTCGAGTCAGCTGGCACTCAGGCCTACCATGACCTCGACCGCCGGCGCCGCCTTTGGACTCACGCGGCCACGTCAGCAGGGCGTGGCTGCTCCGTCGCCCAAGCACTTGTGCGCCTAGCGCTGCGCGGGTCGTGAAAGCACTAGTGATGCTGCGTCTCGGTCTTGCCCCTGACGGGCTCCGATGCCGACACGAGCCTTGTCGGCCTCAAGGACCTTCCGGGGCTAGTCGCGCTATGTAGGCGGCCGGCGCGGGGTCGGCGAGCACGAACACGCGCAGAGCTGTCGCGGCCGGACACGCCGACATGGTCAGCTTGCGGTCATCAGATCCGGAACTTCTTCTTGGCCGGAGTCGGGTCCGCCTTACCACCGCTACCGACCGCTTCGACCTCGAGGGTGTGCTCGCCCTTCTTCAGGTGCTTGTAGGTCTTCGGCGATCGGCACTTCGCCCAGTTGCCGCGGTCGAGCTTGCACTTGAACGACGCCGCGCCGGACGCGCTGAACTTGAACGTCGCGGTGCGCTTGTGCGTGTTGATGTGCGCGCTCTTGATCTTCGTGTTCGGTGCACTGCCGCCGCCACCGTTGTGGTTGGATGCAGGCGAGAGCGCCGCGGCGCCGAGGAACGGCATCGAGCCGCCGGGTACCACCAGGTGCGGCGCCCCGCACGAGCTCGGGTTGGAGACGTCGGCCTCGTAGATGCCGTCCGTCTGCCCCCAGGCGATCGTGTTGCCGTCCCGCGAGAAAGTGAGGCTCGTCCGATTACCGCTGTACTTGCCCGGGTCGAGGGTGATCGTGCAGCCGACGGCGTTCGTTCCCGCGTAGGCGAGGGTTTCCAGGTGGATCCTCGCCTGGCTCGCGGTGCCGCCGTTGTCGGGAGCGTTATCGAGGACCAACGCCAGTTCCTGTGCGTCGTGGGTGAACGAGGCCTCAAATGCCCAGCCGTCAGGGATCGCCGTGTCACCGTTCCACACGACGTTGCCCGCAGGATTGCTTACGGGAAAGACTGCGTAGTCGTGCCCGAAGTTGGTCGACGAGTGCGTGAGGCCGATCGAGTTGCTCCAGCCGGAGCCGCGCGCGCCGCTGGCATCGACCCACTGCGGATTGATGAAGTCGTCGAAGAAATCGCTCCAGTTGCTGTTGCCCGCCGGGCTCATGGGGCTCGTAAACGTCGCCACGCCGGATGCGGCACCGATGTAATCGAGGTAGTTGTACGCGACCGTGGTGCCGTCGGGGGAGATGCGGAAGTGGTCGACGTACGTGGGCGCTGTTGGGCCCGAGACGCTCCCGGGAGTCTGGACCGGAGAGGACAGCAGCGAACGACCCTGCTGATCGAACAGGTACACGTTCGAGCTGCCGGACGTCTCGATCGTGCCGTTCGTACCCTCCCCGCCGCCGGCGACCGCGATCTTCCCGTTGTCACTCTCCGAAGGCCACGCCCAGCTGCCCGACTGCGGAGTCACCGAGCGGGCCTGCGACCCGTCGGCATTCGCCACGTACACGTGGCCCCCCTTCACATACACCAGCGAGTCGGCACTCGCGGCGGGCGCGAACGCTCCAAGCCCAACCAGACTGGCGCACAGCGCCGCCAGCCGGCCCGCGGTCATCTCGGTCACTCTCATTTCAATCCCCTGTCGGTCGATGTGTCTGAATCTTCGGAACGGTTAGGCCTTGCGGCGCCGGCCGGAAGCTCTCAGCCGAACCAGCTGCGTTTGTCTGGGAGCAGTCGCGCGCCGAGCGCGTCGCGTGCTCCCAGTGGTTGCTTTCCACGCAGAGGAGGGCGATCAGGAGCTCAGTGAGAATGCTTGTCCTGCGGCCTGACCGCGTGCGGGAGCTCCGACGCTGGATACGGGATCGGTTACGGCGTTGGCTCGCTGGTGGGTGCCATTGGCGGCCCTATGATTTCAACGCCGAAGTCCTGACCGACGCGAGCTAGCAAGGTCACGTCGACGGGAGCGGCTGGCGGCAGCCCAGCGCTCTCAGCCGGTCGCCCGGCCGCGACGAAGTACTGCTCGAGCCCTCCCGGCGAGCACATCGAGAGGATCCGCGCCGGCAACTTTCCCTCGACGACAAACGTGTGTGGGATATCGCGCGGCAGGAATGTGTAAGAGCCGGGTCCCGCGGCGAAGATCCGCTCGCCGCAGCGCACCCTCAGGTGCCCCTCAACAATCCAGAACGCCTCGTCCTCGCAGTGATGTACGTGGAGCGGAGGGCCGGACCCCGCGGGCGCCAGCGCTTCGATCAATCCGTAGGCCCCGCCCGTGCTCTGCGCCGTGGCCTTCAAAACCATCAGGTTATTCGTGAACCAGACCGACTGACCCTCGCCCGCGGGGATGTGCGAAGGCGCGGGTGTGCCGGGTGTGTTCTGAACGTGGCTTGCCTGGATAGCTGCGGACATGCGTTCTATTCCCCCTGATGATGAGACAGGATCCCTGTAACGAGACGTGACGTCTCATTACAAGAATAAGGTACCGTCTGCGTCGTGTCAACCGCAGAGAACCAGACAGGGGGCCCAGGGCGGGATCCTGGCTCCCCGAAGACCCGTGACCGGCAAACACGGCGAACGAAACGCGCGCTCCTAGTCGCCGCCGACGAGATCTTCGCCGAGGGCCGCGTGCCCACGGTCGCGGACGTCGCCGAACGGGCAGACGTCGCCCGGGCGACGGCCTACCGCTACTTCCCCACCCAAGAGGCGCTACTACTCGAAACCACCTTCCTCGGCGACAGCGGTCCGATTAGGTCGCTCTCAGAACTGGTCAACGAAATCCAGGACCCAGCGCAGCGGATCGCCGAGGCCGTCAGGCGCGCCGCGGCGTGGACGCTCGGTCGCGAAGCACGCCTGCGCACGATTCTCCGCATGTCACTTGAACACGAGAGTGTCCAGCGGCCCGCTCGACGACGGCACTACATCGCCCAACTGCTCGGGGACGTCGAAGCCGAGATGCCCCCCGACGCATACGAGCGGCTCACAGGCTCGTTGACGCTGCTATTCGGGATCGACCCGATCATCTCGATTCGCGACAACAGCGACCTACCGTCGGACCGGATCCCCGATGTACTCGCGTGGGCGTCCTACGTCCTGGTCCGCTCCGCGCTGGAGGACTCAGGGCAGCCGTCGAAGCGACCGCAAACGACGCGGCACCCCTGACGAGCCCGCGTACCCCGCCATAAACGTCGGCCGACCTAGGTGTAGTTCCTGACCGCGTTGTTCCGGTCTGAGGGGTGAGCCATGCGGTGCTCCTTGGAGGCTGACAGGTGCTCAAGCCAGTCAGTCCCAAGGAGGGCACCGGATGAAGACGCACGCTAACGCCAGGCTCAGTCTGAAAGGCCGCGAGTTGCTGGTTGACCGGGTGGAGAACGCGGGGTGGTCGTTGATGTCGGCCGCCGAGGCGGCCGGGATCAGCGACCGCACCGCGCGCAAGTGGATCGCCCGGCACCGGGCCGAAGGGATTGGCGGTCTGATCGACCGGTCCTCCGCGCCCACGGTGGTCGCCAACCGCACCGAGGAGCGCCGGATCGAGGTGATCGCGGCGCTGAGACGGCTGCGGATGACCGGCGCGGAGATCGCCGAAACCCTCGACATGGCACTCTCGACCGTGTCGGGGATCCTGGCTCGTATCGGGATGGGCAAGCTCGGCCGGCTGGGCCTGGAGCCCGCGCAACGCTATGAGCGAGCCCGTCCGGGCGAGCTGATCCTCGATCAATGCTCCGAGCAGAACCGTTGACTTCGACCTAACATCAACCCGTATGCCGGAGCCCGTCCTCATTCTCACCGGACCGCCAGGCGCTGGAAAGACAACAACAGCGGATCCGCTCGCCGTCAGATCGGACCGCGCGGTACACCTCGAGTCCGACTCGTTCTTCCATTTCATCCCACGGGCTACGTCGAACCGTGGAAGCCAGAGTCGCACGAGCAGAACACAACCGTGATGGAAATCGTCGCCGCGGCCGCAGCGGCCTACGCTGCAGCGGGTTACTTCACGATCGTCGACGGCATCATCAGCCCACGATGGTTCTTCGCGCCGCTACGCGACGCACTGAAAGCCGCCGGGCACACGGTCGCTTACGCCGTCCTCGACGCGCCGCTGGACGTGTGCGTCACCCGACTAACCACTCGTCAATCAAGCCGAATCGCCGACGCCTCGGTCGTTGAACGCCTGTGGTGCCAGTTCGCCGACCTCGGCCCACTCAAGCACCAGGCCATCGACACCGAGGCCAAGACCGCCGAGCTAATCGCAGACGACGTGACACGGCGCCTGAGAGACGGGCTACTGAACGTCTGACGCACCGAAGTGATCCTGTCGGCGAACTTTGCCCGACGGCCACCGTCAGGAGCATGTCCAGGCCTACTCGGTCCCCTTCCGCCGCGGTTCTGTCCGATCTTCTGTGTGAGGTCTGGGTCTACTGATCGGCCTGTGTGCCGATCCCGGTTCGACGAGGAGCCCCGGAGGGGCGAGTCGGCGATCCGGGGTCGGGCGCGGCCCGGAAAGGCCCCCATGACCACGAAGACCACGAAGTCCGGGATCATCGACGCGGTGGTCGGTGATCCCGCTGAGGAGCAGCAGAAGGAGCTCGTTGACCGCCTCGCCGGCCTGTTGCCGCGGGAGGGGCTCGAGGACGCGTTGAAGGGCCTCGATCCCGAGCAGATCACGGGGCCGGGTGGGCTTTTGACCCAGCTCGCGGGCCGGGTGATCGAGACCGCGCTCGGTGCCGAGCTGACCGAGCATCTCGGCTATCCGCCCGGCCAGGCGCCGCCGGGCGGGGCGGGGAACGTCCGCAACGGATCGACCGGTAAGACGGTCCAGACTGAGCCAGGCCGGTTTTCGCGGAGGCTTCGAGTCGAGGACGTTCTGTCCTCGGGACAGGAGATCCTCCGCGGATGCCACGACCTCGGAAGTATCCAGATGAGCTGATCCAGGGTGGTGTGCGGCTGGCGTTGGAGTCAGGCCGGCCGATCGCGCGTGTCGCCCGAGATATCGGGCTGCCGCCGGAGACGTTGCGCAAGCGTGTGCGTCAGGCGGAGGCCGACCAGGGCCTGCGGTCTGATCTACCGACCAGCGAGGAGCGGGAGGAGATCAAGAAGCTGCGCAAGGAGAATTTCGAGCTGCACCGCGCGAATGAGATCCTCAAGGCCGCCTCGGTGTTTTTTGCGAGAGAGCTCGACGCAGACCGACCGAAGTGAGCGCGTTCATCGATTCCCATCGCGAGCGCTTCGGCGTTGAGCCGATCTGCCGGGTTCTGGACGTGTCGGCGTCCGCCTATTACCACCGTGGCCGGGGCGTGCCCTCGGCTCGGCAGCTCGAGGATGAGCGGCTGTTGGAGGTGATCCGCATTACGCACAAGAAGAATTACGAGGCCTACGGGTACCGATGAACTTGGAAGGCGCTCAGGCGCGCCGGCGAGAGCGCTCCGCGGTGCCAGGGGCAGCGGCTGATGCGCTCCCATGGGATCCAGGGCGCCAAGCGGCGCGGCAAACCGTGGCGGACGACGAAGCCCGATCCGAACGCTCAGCGGCGGCCCGATCTGGTCAAGCGGCAGTTCACCGCGCCGGAGCCCAGCCGCCTCTGGGTGGGGGATCCAGCTACCTCAGATGCTGGGAGGGCGTCGTCTACTTCAGCTTTGTGATCGACGTGTTCAGCCGCCGCGTGGTCGGGTGGCAGCTCGCCTCGCACATGCGGACCGGCCTGGTCCTCGACGCGCTCAGAATGGCGCTCGGCACCCGTAAGCACGGCGCCGACTTCCAGCTGGTCGCCCACACGACAGGGGCAGCCAGCTTAGGCTCAACCGGTCCTCGCAACACCGTTGGTGTTCAGTAGTTCAAATGATTGTCTATCAGTGTCAGTGTGAAGGTCTAGTACCGTCGGTCGGAGACGACCCCGAAGGGGTCGTACCTCTGCGGGATCGCTCGGGGTGAGCGGCGCATCTGGGCAGGCTGGCGGTGTCGGTTGTGAGGTGTTCGTTGAGGGCCTCGGCGGGGGTTCGCCAGCCGAGCGTCTTGCGCGGCCGGCCGTTGAGCGTCGCGGCGACCGCGGCGAGATCGTCGGCGCTGTGCCGGGCCAGGTCGGTTCCCCGGGGGAAGTACTGGCGCAGCAGCCCGTTGGTGTTTTCGTTGGTGCCACGCTGCCACGGGCTCTGCGGATCACAGAAGAAGACCGGCAGCCCGGTCTCGATCCGCAGCTGGGCGTGCTGGGCCATCTCGGCGCCCTGGTCCCAGGTCAGCGACCGGCGCAGCTGCGCGGGCAGCGTCGTGATCGCTGCGGTGATCGCGTCACGAACCGCATCGGCGCCGTGACCGGTGAGCGCCGGCCCGTTCTTCACCCTCGGCCCGCCGTGGCCGGGCATCGGCGGGAGGTGCAGCAGCATCGTGAACCGGGTCGTGCGCTCCACCAGCGTCCCGATCGCCGAGCTCCCCAGGCCGAGGATCAGGTCACCTTCCCAGTGCCCGGGAACGGCACGATCCTCGGCCTCAGCCGGGCGCTCGCTGATGAGTACCTGCTCGGTCACGAAGTTCTTCCCGCGCCGGGTCCGGCTGCGCGGGACCCGCAGCGCCCGCCCGGTGCGCAGGCACGCGGTCAGCTCGCGGCGCAGCGCGCCGCGGCCCTGCACGTAGAGCGACTGGTAGATCGCCTCATGGGAGATCCGCATCGACTCATCATCGGGGAAGTCAACCTTCAACCGGTTAGAAATCTGCTCCGGGCTCCACGCAGCCGACCACCTGCGGTCCTGGCGTCGCGGCTTGTTCCGGCCCTTCCAAGGTGCCGCTGCAGGACCCGGCACCGCATTCCCGTCCGGTCGACGAACTTGGCCGCAGAGCCGCTCTTGCACATACTCGCGGAGCCGGTCGTCGTCGGCGAGCTCTCGCGGTCTTCGGGCGCCGGGCCATCAGCTCAGCCTTCCATTGCGCGACCGAAGCACGGTAGTCCAGCTTTCCACCGCGAGTGGCCGCGTTGCGACGCAGCTCCCGCGAGATCGTCGACGGCGACCGCCCGACCCGCCGGGCGATCTCCCGAACCCCGACACCCTGCGCCCTCAACAGCGCGATCTCCTCCCGCTCCTCGAAACACAGATACCGGCCCGAGACTGAAGCAAGCATGAACGTTGGCATCCCACCACGCTCCCGAAACCAGCGGCTGCCTGCCGCCTGAGACACACCCACACCAAGCGCAGCTTCCTCACTGCTCAAGCCCGCCGCGATCCCACGCCAAAACAACCGCTCCACATCCCGACGCAGCGACGGCTTCCCCGGCGACTTCATCGGCGCCCTGCCCGTCAACTCCTTCATCCACCCCGCTGGCCTGCCCATCGCAACCCTCCTCGCTCAAGCGTTGCGACGACCGGTGGAATTCGCCCAATACGTCAGTCTGGCGTACGGACCCGGCCGCCGGCGACGCCGGGATCGCGTCTCGTGGGCTCCCGCGGCGACGCCTATGACAACGGCTTGGTGTCACATTGCACCTCCTGGGGTTGATGGGGCGGGTTCTCGTTTGGAGTGCCGCCAGCCGCGGCGGTTGACGAGCCTGGGGTCTCCGGGTGTGGGCGGCTGATAGAGCCAGTCGTTCTTGTCGTTGGCGCGGTGGGCGTTGAGCAGTCCGGCGCGCCGCCAGGTGTGGATCGTTTTCGGGAGCACACCGAGCCGTTCGGCGATCTGTTTCTGGGTGAGCAGGCCGCGGGCGAGCAGGCGCTCGCGGTGGCTGGGGAGGTTGTTGGTGTGACGCAGTTTGATGACCATGGTCCGGGTGAACGGCTTGTCGGTGCCGGAGCGCCGGCCGGCGTGGTTGAGCTTTGCGGCGATCTCGGCGTCAGTGTGCTCGTCGAGCAGCCGGTCGATTTCGGCGAGCGTGTCGGCCGGGGTCTGGCGGGCTTCCCACGCGTTGAGCGCCCGGGGGATGGCCAAGGTGGTGGTCTGGCCGCCGCGGAAGCGGACGTGCAGGTGGATCTGGTCGGTTCTGGTCAGGGTGACGTCGTCGATCAGCAGGCGGGCGATCCGCTTGCGCTCGCGCGGCGGGGTGGCGGGGTCTGCCCACAGCGCCGGGAAGTCTGAGGCGAGCCGGCGGATCTGCTGCTTGCGCTCGTCAGTGAGCGCGGCGTTGGCGGCGGTCGTCTGGCGCTCGTACTCGTCCTGGGCGGCTTGCAGCGCCCTGAGCGAGTCGTTCCAGTCGGCCTCGAGCGTGTCGGCGACGAGCCGGTTGTCAGGGTCCACGGCGAGGTATCGGCGGCGGGCGAGTTCGGCGTGCTGGCGGGCGCGCTCGACGTGGGTGCGCCTGAGCCGGTCGGCATCCTCGGCACGCGCTTCGAGCTCGGCCTGAACTCCGAGCGCGACTTCGAGCGCGAGCGGCGTGACGGTGTCGAGCAGCAGCTTGCCGATCGCCTGATCGACACCGGCCGCGCCGGGGATGACCAGGCAGCGCCCGTACCTTCGCCGGATGCTGTCGCCGACGCACTGATAGTCGGGCACGCGGGTGCCGTTGCGTGCGTGATAGCGGACGGTCATCCGCCTGCCACAGCGTCCGCAGACAGCGAGGCCTTGCAACAGGGCGGAGCCCTCGCGGGCGGGCCCGGCGGCGCGGTCGGTGCCGTGCGCGGTCGCGTTGGCGGCCAGCGTCTTGAGGTTGTGCTCGTACTGCTCAAAGGTGATGTATCCAGGGTGGGCATCTTTGATCAGCGTCCACTGCTCGCGCGGCACGTGCCGCGTGGTCGTCTTGCCCTCGGCGGTCTTGCGGGTGCGGCGCTGGCCATACGCGAACGCGCCCGCATAGCGCGGGTTGTGCAGCGTGCGCAAAACGCGCCAGTGGGTCAACTGTGACCAAGTCAGCTCGCCCTTGCGCTCGCCGGAGCGGACCCGGGCGGGGAACAGCAGCCCCTCGCGGTTGAACGTCTGCACGACCGCGCGCGCCGATCCGGTCCGCTCGAAGGTGCAGAACAGGTGGCCGAGCGCCTGCTGCACGGCGGCGTCGGGGTCGAGCACGACCTTCCCGCTCGGGCCGGTCACCAGTCCGACCGGCAGCGGCATCGGCAGCTCGCCGCGGCGGGCCTTGGACAGGATCCCGCCCTGCAGCCGGGCGCGGATGAAGTGAAGCTCGGCCTCCGACATCGTGCCCTTCAGGCCCAGGAGGAGGCGGTCGTTGAAGTCGGCCGGGTCATACAGCCCGTCCTCGTCACAGATCAGCGTGCTGGCCAGCGCGCAGATCTCAAGCAGCCGGTGCCAGTCGGCGTTGTTGCGCGCCAGCCTGGAGACCTCCAGGCCGAGCACGATCCCGGCCTTGCCCAGGCCGACATCGGCGACCAGCCGCTGGAATCCCTCCCGGCCCGAGGAGCTGGCGCCGGACTGGCCCTGGTCTGAGTCGATCACGACGATCTGCTCCTGGGGCCAGCCGAGCTGCACGGCGCGCTGCCTGAGCGCGTATTGGCGCTCACCGGACTCGGTGTTGTCCTTGACCTGGCGCAGTGTCGACTGGCGCACATACAGATACGCCGTGCGCGCCAGATGCTCGGCCGTGACCTTCTGGGCGATCGAAGTCGCGCTCACGATCGCTCACCCGGCCGCGACGCGCGCCAGCGCCATGCTGGCCAGCGCCCCGACCAGCTCCTCGTCAGACGCCACTGGCGGGAGTGCAGCCCGCGACGAGATCGCCGCGGCAGGCTTCGCCGGGGCGGTGCTGCTCCACGCACGCGACCACGCCACCACCCCACGACGCTCCAACACCGCCAGCCCCAGCCTGAACCCCGACGGGCCGCCCTTGAGCGCGTGCGAGCGCAGCTGCTCATAGCGCTCCACGTCGACGGCAACGGGCCCATCAGTCATCCTCGCTTTCCATCAGCAGCCTCTGCCTCAGTCCGGTCGGCGCGAGCGAGCGCGCGCTCTACCGAACGCCGGTGCACCCTGACCCCGAAGCGCTCCGCGATCAGCTCGACCAGCGCCTGGGAGGAGAGCTTCGGATCGCCGGCAAGCCGCTCGCGCGCGAACACCACCACCTCGCCGGTCATCTTGTGCGCGCCCCTGGGCCCCGGGCGCGCCGGCACCAGCGCCGCCAGGCCGCCCTGATCGAGCGCCGCCTGCGCTGCATAGAACGAAGGGCGCGAGAACCCGAACGCCTCCGCCGCGCGGCTGACCGGCTCACCCTCCACCCGGGCCCGACGCACCATCTCGTACTTGACCTGCACCAGGTCGCGCGCGTCTAGAAACTCCGATGAGGCGAACGCCTCGTCGCTGACTGTCTCCGGCCGCGGGTTCAGGCTGCGCTCGGCCCGCAGCGCCCGCACCTTCGGATCCTCACCACCACGCCGCGCCATCAGATCACCTCGCAAATCTTTGTCAAGATAATTCTGTCGTATTGCCCGGACAGAAAAGCCTGCACCGAGATCGCAAGACGCCACGAATACAAGTCTCATCCTGGCGCGAGGACGGGACACAACAGTCGCTCCTCCACAGCGAGCGGCAAAATCCATCTGACATATGCGGCATAATCGCTTTTACACCCCGTGATCGCTGCCGACGGCGCCCAGTCCAACGAGCAGCTCCACCAACGCCACCAGATCCTCGACCCGAAACGAGCTGCGGCCCGCAGCCAACATCACGAACGGGTCCACGTCGGCGGCGTCCGTCCAGGCCCGCGGCAACGAACGACGCACGCCATCCTCATCGAAGAACAGCACCCAGTCCTCGCCCCAGTTCTGGCGGGCCACGATGAACACGAACTCGCGGTCCCGCCACGGATGGAAAGGATGGGTTACCCGGACAGTTCGCTGCCCAGCGACACCATCAGGTGCAGTCGCAGGCGAAGTCGAACGCGCTGGCCGAAAGCTTTCGTCGACCGCTTCAAGACCGAGCTGGATCAACCGCCGCAGCCTGGCCCTCGACGCCTCGAAGCTGCAGTCCGCCGTGTTCGAATACATCGAGGCGTTCTACAACCGCCAGCGCCGCCACTCCACCCTCGGGATGCTCTCCCCAGTCGCCTTCGAACAGCTACGACTCTCGCCGCTCGGTGGTTGAGATCACTCGCTCGAACAACCACAATCAACCCACACACCGGGTGTACGCAAACCGGGGCAGGTCCA
>CAWICM010000010.1:0-289197 GCA_963834625.1 uncultured Solirubrobacterales bacterium
TGCGCGCGAATGCGATCGCGCGGCGGCTCGCGACGGCGTCACTGCTATGCCACGATCTGGATCGTGAGGGCTACCCGCGCCGCGCGATCGCCTTCCGCCCAGATCCGAGCGCCGCGCGGGCGCCCTGTGAGCTGGTGCACGCCGGTAGCGCTGCATAGGTAGCCCGCGTCTTCCGCACCGTTGCGCGTCAGCCCTGCTCTCGGCGATCCTCGGTCGTTTCCCGAGCAGTCGCCCTCGCGTGAGGTGAGCTAGGAAGGCCGTTGTCGCTCCGCAGCGTGAAGTCGGAGTGAGCGATCGATCTCACGCTCTCGCGCATCAGGCTCCCGGCTCAATCCCATATTCTCGATCTCACTCTTGGAGTGATGCCAGCGCAGATCACGCTGATTCCCCTCGATGACGTCGATCGTGGCCAGAGCGAGTGCCCGCGCCCCGCCCATGCCGCTGCCCAAAACGAATGCATCCTCTGACCAGGCGTAATAAGCGCCAAGCGTCCCGATGCGTGCCATCTCGTCATCCGTGAACGATGGCGCCCGCTCCGCGAGGTCATCCTCTCCGTGCCTGCGCAGCATTGAGGCAAGCGTCTCTCGTGACGGGCGAATTCCCATATTCACAAGCCTAGTCTCTGCGGACTGAGCTGAGGATGGGCGACACGTAGGCAAAGGGCGTCCGCCGGTCCTCATCCGCAAGCCCTCCTTACGGCGAGAACCGCGCCTCCCACCGCGGCCGTCCGCACTATCGCGTTGGTCTGCGGGCGGCACCCAGGCGGACGAGCGCTCCGGCGACGTTCCGCTCACGCGGCATGACCACGATCGCCGTGAGCGTCGACTATCGGATTCGTCCAGCGGCCCGAACCAGGCGAAGTAGTAGGGCGCGTCTCGCTTGCCCGAGCCTTCCCTGCATCCGGCTCGACACTGCGTCGAGTCCGTCATGTTCGCCAATCTGAGCGACAGTGACAGCGCGGACTACCGCGGAACCGGCTCTGCCCGCAAGATCCTCGTGCTGCCGTCGGTGTACGCGAGCACTACCGCGCGGCCTTCGTCCACCGCGTTCTTGATTGCCTCCGTGGCCCCAGGCATCTCGGCGTCGATGAACGCGGCAGTGTCCGGGTAAGGCGACCGGCCCTCGATCGCGAGCTCGATGGCTTCGTCCATCGCCCGGGCCGCGGGCGTCCGACCGTCGCCGGCCGTCAGCTCTGTCGCCATGACGCGATCATCGCTTCGTAGGAGGTCTCGATCTGGCGCATTGCCGCACGCATTCCCTCACCAAGGGTACCGGCGTCGAAGATCTCCGCCGGCTGCTTGCCGCCACCGCGGGTGTACCGGTGCATCTCATTGACTCCGTGCGTTCCGTCGTAGACGCGGACGGTCTGCGGGCCCGCGCCCTCGTCGACCACCAGCACCACCGAGTAGTTCGTGACCGCTCGGCGATCGGTGCCGAACTCGACGCGAATGGAGGCGCCGAGCGCCGCGTCGAGCAGTCGGCTGTAGTCGGGCGTCACGCCGGCGCCGGTATGCCGGCGGCGGCGTCGTTGGGCGCTCCGGCCGAGAAGATCCGCGACAGCTTGGCCGCGTCCTCCGCGGCCGGCCGCGCGTGCAGATAGCGAGCTGTGGTCCGCGAGTCGGCGTGCCCCATCATCGCCTGGACGTTGACCAGGTCGAAGCCCTGCGCGGCGAGCGTGCCGAAGGTGTGGCGCAGGTCGTGGAAGCGGAGCGCCGGCATGTCGGGGTTCTCGGCGATCGCCGCGTCACGCGCGGCTTTGAAACGTCGGCGCAGCGCCGAGCCGTCGAGATGCTCGCCTGTCCGCGAGCAGAACACGAGATCGGAGTTGCGGGTGAACATCGGGCGCTGCGACAGCTTGGCCAGCGCCTGGGCGGGCTGCTCGGCAAGCGGGATGGTCCGGCCGCGGCGTCCTTTCGGGCTGTCCTCCTCCCCGAGCGTGTAGGCGCGCTGGACGTGAAGACGCTGCGCCTCCCAGATCACGTGCCGCCAGCGCAGCGCGAGCAGCTCTCCCATCCGCAGGCCACTGAAGGCCGCGACGATGATCAGGCACGCGTCCTGGTCGTCCTCGCGGCGGCGGATCTCCTGTTCGCCCTCCCCCACGCTCATCCGCACGAGCTCGCGGTGCGCGCCTCGACGCGCGGCCTCGGCGATGGCCAGGACCTCAGACGGGGTGTAGGTCACGATCTCCGCCGGGTCGGGCTCGCGCCGTTTCTCGGTCCCGGCCACCGGGTTCAGCGGGAGCGCGAACGTGTCCGCCCGGCAACCGAAGGCGAACACGCCGTGCATGACCGCCCGATGAGCATTGACCGCCCGTGATGAGAGCTCCGGTTCGCGATCGAGCTGTGTCAGCCAGCGCGACACCTCACGTGTCGTGATCGATGCCGCTGTGCGTCCTCCGAAGGCCGACATGATGCGCGCCTTCCCCGCCCGGCCGCGCTTGCGCCGCGCCTCCCCCGGCTGGCGGAGCATCGCCGCGTAGCCGGTGACGCGTCGAGCGCTTGCAGCCGCCGACGGTACGACGATGCTCGAGCCAAGCCGCCGCGACCTCGTCGAACGTGACGGTCAGCGCCACGTCCGGATCGGCCGCACGTGCGCGCTCCTCGCGGGCTCGCTCCACGAGCTCCATCACGCTGGCCAGGGCGCTGTCCTCGGTGAAGAAGTCCACCGGCGGTCGGCCCCGTCGTTTGATCCATCCCGGGTGCCGGGTGGCGCGACGGTGGCCCGGAGGCACCTCCCCGCGCTCCACCCACGCCGGCCCGACTCGCTTCTTCACCTGGGCGCCACCGGGCTCCCGCCACTTGACGAAATACACCGGGCCATCGGCTCGCTCGACGGGCGGGAGCAGGTGAATAGTGGGGCGAGGAGACAACGACTAAGTGACCGCAAACAGAGGGCCGGCGGACCGAGCATACGCGCCGATCCAGACGCCGCGAAAGTCAACCAATTTGGTGGGGTACCACTTGGGTACCAAACGCATCCCGAACAGCCATAAAAAAACGCCCCGTCCCATAAGGGAATCCCCCGTGTTTACTGAACCTCGCCTCCCTTTTGAGCTTTGCCATGCAGAAGGTCGAGGGGTTCGAGTCCCTTCAGCCGCTCCTCACAGAAGCCCCGCAAATCACAACTCCGTACAACAAACGGCTTCGGCGCGGCGCCGGAGCGCGGCTCGAGGAGGATGCGGAGCTGGCGATCGCGAGCGTGGGGCGATGCCGTCGGGCAATCCCGTCCTCAGTCCATCGTCGTGAAGCGCCCCAGGCGAGTCTCCCCAGCCGGTCGAGGTCGCGCCAGTCGGCGCGCTTCACGGTCACGGTGTACTCAGCCAGGGCGGCGCGGTGAGCGGCAATCTTGTATGGCGATCGCGGACGGCCATGCGGTTCAGCGCGACGAGGAAGTCCACGGTCGGGTCGCTCACGCTCTGGTCAGGCGAAGGCTGCATCCCCTTGATGATCTCGACCGCCTGGGGATGCGCGCCCTTGACATACGTCGCCCAGCGCCCCCGGTCCTTCGTCGTCCGTTTGTCCTCTCCGTCAACGGGTTCGTCCCAGACGCCGTCGAACAGGATCGGGAAGTACACGCTCCGCTCTCGACTCGCCGGAACGAGCTTCGCTATCACGTGGTCGAGAGCCGACCGTATGTTGTACATCACGTCGGCGGCGATGATCGGGATCTCGGTGTGCTCCGGGGTACGCCGTGAACGTCAAGCGGCCGGTCCGATCGCCGAGAACCTCGAACGTGTACGGATGCATGTCGGCGTACTCGGCGACCGCCTTCGTGAGTTCTCCGAGATGGCGCTCGGCGCGTCATCATCCTGCTCGGCGTCGGGTCGATCATCGCGACCGTCGCCGCGGGCTGACTTCCGGGAACGGTCAGTATCGCGAAGCCGGTATGGCCCACGAGTGCTCGGGCAGCCGTCCGATCGCCTCGCGGACCAGCGCCTCCGCCGCGCGGAACGCTTCCTCGAAGTCGGCGGCCTCGACGTCGTACGGCCAGATCGTCGGCGTCTCCTCGCTCGGCGCTGGCTGATAGTCGGCGGGATGGTCGCCGGACATGACTGCGAACGTCGGCATGGGCCGGATGATCGGCTTCGGAGCGGACGGAGCGCCGGTGGCCTAGCGGCTGGCTGACGCCGGTGCCGAGGTCCTCGAGGACGCGGCGCGCGCCCCGCGGCGCGCTCCGTGCTCGAGTGCCAGCGCTAGCACGACCGCGGCGAGGCAGCCTGCGGCACCGACGCCGAGTGACGCGCGCGGGCCGAACGCCTGGCCGGCAACGCCGACGAGGGGACCGCCGATCGCGGTGGAACCCATGAAGGCCATGATGTACAGCGCGACGACCCGCCCGCGCATCGCGGGATCGGCCCGGATCTGCAGCGTCCCGTTGGTGCTCGAGGAGTACACGACGCTCGCCGCGCCCGCGAACGCCAACCCGACCCCGCAGCCGACCGGCCCAGGCGCCGCCGCCGAGACGGCCAGCGCAAGCCCGAACGCAGCGGCCGAAATCACGAGTGTCCGGACCCGACCCGGCACCTTGCCCGCAAGCGTCACACCGGACACGACCGCGCCGGCGCCCATCGCCGCGTACAGCAGCCCGAAGCCGGTCGCGCCCAGATGGAACGCCGAATGCGCCATCAGCGGGATCGACACCTGAAATTCGTAGGCCAGCGTCCCAATGATTGCCATCATCAGCAGCGGGACCAACAAGTCGCGGCGTCGCTTCACGTAGCTCAAGCCGGCGCGGACCGCCCCGGGAGCCCGCGCGGCACGCACTTCGGGCCGATACAGCTCCCTCACGTCCATCGCCAGCAGCGCCACCAACGGACCGACGAACGACGCGGCGTTGAGCAGAAAGCACACCCCTACCCCGAACAGCGCGATTATCGCTCCGCCGGCCGCGGGGCCGATCATGCGTGCCGCCGACACAACCGTCGAGTTGATCCCGATCGCTCGTGGCAACGACGGCCCCCGGACGAGCTCGGAAACGAACGCCTGGCGCGTCGGCGTATCGAACGCCCGGGTCGTGCCCAGACACAACGCCAGCACCCACACCATCCACAGCTGCACTACGCCCCCGAGAGCCAGGCTCCCCAGCACCAACGCCAGCACCCCCTGGATGGCCTGCGTCGCCACCAACAGCTTGCGCTTATCGACCGCGTCGGCGACCGACCCGGTCCATGCCCCAAGCAGCAGAACCGGCACAGTCTGGAGCGCCACCGTCACCCCAAGCGCGCTGCCGCTCCCGCTCAACTCAAGCACGAGCCACGCCTGCGCAACGGTCTGCAGCCAAGTTCCCGGAACCGAGATCAACTGACCCGAGAAGTAGAGCCGGTAGTTGCGCGTACGCAACGGCGTCGGCTGAGCAGCAGATCGAAGCAGCACCCATACAGGGATACCGGATCGGCACGGACCGGGTGTGCGTTCCGGCAAATCGGCCGCACTCCGATCGCGGCGCGGACTGCCCCGGGGCCGTGGCAGGAGTATCGCGAACGGCAACCCTCCCTCCGCGCGTGAGCTGCCCATCCACATACTGAGATGAGATGCCGCCGCCGCCCACGGCGAGCTACACACCCACGGCACCTGCACTTGGCTCCGTCCGTCCGAGGCGGCCCCACACGGCCGCCCTGCCCACCATCCAACCGCTGCCGCCTGGCATGGAAAGATGTGATGTCCCGGTTGGCGTGCGGTGGGGGTGAAGGTGGCCGGTCCTCCGCGTCGAACGGCGTTGTAGGCGCGCGCGGTAGCGGCCGCGCGGCCGGCTATTCGAATAGGAGGTACCGACCGTGGTTCACGGTAGGCGATGGGCTGCCCGGCGGGCCGGCGGCAGCGTGCTCGATCGTGTCGTGGTTCTCGATCGGGAGGTCGTGTGGTGTCGATCGTGATGGGCCTCGATCAGCACCGGGCTCAGATCTCAGCGGAGTGGATCGACACAATCACCGGCGAGCTCTCGCCCGCGAGGATCGCCCCCGCGGACCGCGCCGGCGTGCGGAAGTTCCTGCCCGGTTTCGCGGTGATGAGTTGGAGGTCGCGCTTGAGGCAACCACGGGCTGGCGGTTCGTGGTCGAGGAGCTCGAGCGGATCGGTGCCGAGGTGCATCTGGCAGAGCCGGCCGAGGCGACTGCGCCGAAGGGCAAGAAGAAGCGAGCCGACGAGCCGATGCCCGGCATCTGCCGATGGGCCGATGCCCGGCATCTGCGCAAGCTTTTGTTGATCGGGCGGCTGCCGGAGTCGTGGATCCCGCCGGCGCATATCCTCGACTCCGCGCCCGGGTCCGGACCCGCCATCTGCTCTCTCATCAGCGAACGGAGTGGCAGCAGCGGATGCACGCGGTGCTCTATCACCACGGGTGCCCGCAACGCCGCAACCTGCTCTCGCTCGAGAGTCCGCAAGCTAGGTATGCGCCCCGGCCGGTCGCGCCGGCGCTCGGAGC
This sequence comes from uncultured Solirubrobacterales bacterium, assembly GCA_963834625.1. Classification (GTDB taxonomy): domain Bacteria; phylum Actinomycetota; class Thermoleophilia; order Solirubrobacterales; family Solirubrobacteraceae; genus Palsa-465. The sequence goes on from CAWICM010000010.1 coordinate 6,421, forward strand.
CGAGCGCCAGCCGCGCGTGAACTCGTCGAGCTGAGGCACCCACGGTGCGACGGACAAAATTGGCCAGGTGGGTATGGTTCCGGCTGCGAGCGTGCTGGATCATCTCGACCGAGCGCGACACGCCACGAAACTCAAGGGGGGCGCCCATGCCTACATCGCCGCAGTCCGGTCTGGCCGGCCGACGTCAGGTTGACCGGAGTCACACCGGGGACGTACGACGTCCCCGAATACGGCTGCGTGCGCTCTTCTGTCTTGCCCTCTGCGCCTGGCTGGCCGGATGCGGTGCCAGCCACTCGTCAACTTCGCATAGCACGGACACCACAACCGCTGCGGCGTCGACCCCGCCGAACGCACCTCGCGCCGGCATTCTCGGGCGCGTCCTGACCAACAACGAGCTGAAGGGATTCACAGGGTCCCCCACCAGGCCCGACACCGGCATCCAAAGCTGGGTTAAGGATGTGGGGTATCCCCCCGCCCAGCTGAGCGTGCTTGACCGCAAGCTGAAGCGGCTCGGGTTCATCCGCGGAGTAGACGAGAACCTCTCGATGGCCGGGACCGAGGGCGTGTCCTGGGTCGAGCAGTTCCCCTCACCGGGCGCGGCCAGGTCCGAGCTTGCCGCTGAGCTCGCCTACGACAAGACCCAAGGGCCCTCCGCGGCGTCCTACGCAACATTCGCGGTCCCGGGAATCCCGGAGGCACATGGCTTCAGCTTCCTGTCGGGCGGACAGGGGGGAATCAACATCGCGTTCGTGAAAGGCCCGTATTACTACCTGGTCGGCCAAGAGTTGGCCCCCTCGGAATCCCCGCACGCCGGCATCGCCAACCTAGTCGCCGCCTCCCAACACCTGTACCACAGGGTCAGCTCGTAGGGATCCCGCGATCACGAGTCAGCGCGGCTTGGTCTCGGTGGTGGTGTCATACGGGGACGAGTCCCATCAGAACCAACCGGGCCATACGCACGGTCAACGTCGTCGACCTCGATGACCACTTCCACCCCGACGCCTCGTGGTCCGGACAGACGAGCGGCACTGAAGTGGTGATCGGCGGGAAGGTTCCTGTGATTCTGAACCCCGATCGTCACGGCACCTGCGTGCAAGGAAACGTAGCCCGCCGGCGCCCAGTGAGGTGGTGGCACGAGCCCAAGGGTCGCCCCGTAAAAGCGCACGGACGCATCGACGTCGTCGACGAAGAGCTCGAATCGGAGACGGACGGGCAGCACGCGGTCGGCATCTCGCCGTTTGCCAGGTCCAAGCGCTGACACGGCCGCGATACTAATCCCCTCCCTCTGGGGTGACCTCATCCCGCGCCAGTCACATGGTGTCCGGCTTCGGACGACGATCCTCTCCGAGAGGGCGCGGTGGTCGTCTCTACGCGTTGGAGGATGCCGGCGACGAAGCGCTCGATGTGAACGGCGCCCTGCTGGGCGTCCGCGACTTTGACCTCCGCGACGAGATTGGCGTTCGCGGCCTCGGGGTTGTCTCGGTCGGGGCGAAGCGTCAGCATCACCGACGTGAGTCCCCGGCCGGAGTACGCGCCCGGATTCGGTGCGGCGTGCTCATGGGGCGCGCAAGCGACCGCGCCGTGAAGCAACGCGTCGAGGCGTGCGACGGCCTCGCCCAGCCCCTGGAGTGCATCGCCGCCGCCGGTCGGACCCCCACTTCGGCCGCCGGGGCAACGGTCCACGTCGCCACAGCCCCCAGCCGCAGGGCCCGCGAACAGATCCTGGCAGGGCACGCATCACCACCCCGGTGGACAGCTTTCCTCCTGCGCGCGGAGCACGCAACCGTGGCGACGCCCGACGATAGAGTCAGTTCTGATCGTGGAGTTCGCGAAAGGGTCGCTGCGCGATGCGTGACAGCCGAGTCGACGAATACGCCGCCTGCCTCGAACGTTGGCGCGACGAGTTCGCGGCACTCCGAACGATCCTCTCGGACACCGAACTCACCGAAGCGTTCAAGTGGCACAAACCCTGCTACACGCATGCTGGCAAGAACATCGTGATCTTCCAGCCGTTCAACGACGTGTGCGCACTCATGTTCTTCAAGGGCGCGTTGCTGAATGACCCGAAAGCCCTGCTGCGTGAACAAGGCGAAAACAGTCGCTCGTCGCTAAGGCTCGAGTTTCGCTCGGTTGCCGATGTGACGAGCATGAAGAGCGCAGTTCGCGATCTTGTCGCCGACGCCATACGCGTAGAACACGCCGGGCTGCGCGTGACGGAACCTGCACCGCCGACCCACCGCGACTACCCGAACGAATTGGAGGCGCTTATGGAGGCAGACCCTGCCTTTCGTGACGCATTCGAGCGGCTGACACCCGGTCGCCAACGTGGCTACCTGCTCCACTTCAAGGGCGCCACGCGATCAGCGACACGCGCGGCTCGCATCGAGCGCGTGCAGGACCGAATCATGGAAGGCTTCGGAATGCACGACTGAGCGTCGCCGCGATGCGGACCATCGTGGTGGTCGGCCGAGCTACCGGGCGGCTGCTCGACGGGGGCCGTTAGTCGCGCTAGCGCCTTGCCGCTCGCTCGTCAACGTGCGTCTTCGGTCCCGCTCGAGCCTTCCGACCAGCGCTTCAGCGCTTCGCGTCCGACCAGCGTGACCTCGCCGTTGGCGGCGATCCAGTCACGAGCGCGCAACTCGCCGACCAGCCCGCCAGGATCGGTCGGACTCGCCTCGTCGCCTGCGGCGACCAGCTCGTCGGTCCCCGGCTCGACCTTCCAGCGACCCGAGTCAAGGGCGCTGAGCGCACGTCCCTGTTCCTCGCTGGGAACATCCAGCGGATGCGGACCAGCGACGGGCAGCGCCCTTTCAGCCGCTTCAGGTTCCAAGTCCCGCGCGTGTGCCGCGTGGCGAGCTTCGGGACCGCTGAGTCGATCGCTGATCCACCGCCCCGTCGAGTCGGCGAGCTCCCTGAAGCGCTCACCACCCATCTCGACCTGCCGTGCAATCTCGTCCAGGTCGACGCTCTTTACGGCGCGCTCGACTGACTGGCTGAGTTCAGCCGCGATCGCGCGAACCTTCTTCTCAAAGCTCTCATCATCTCGTCCGCTCATGACAAGATCATCGCACGCCGGTTCTGCACGCCCGGCCGCTGCCTCGCTATCGCCGAAAGCCACGGACCTCGCGACGACCGCCTTCGACTTCCGACTCCCAATGGTCGGCCTCGGCAGCTAGGGTTCCCTCCCCCACGCCGACTGGCTGCCCAGCCGAGGAGATCGCATGTCCCGTTTTGCGAAAGTCAACCTGCTCGAGGTCGAGGACTCCGTCGCCGGGCGGGTGGAGGGGCTTGAGGGCCGCTTCGGGCGTAAGCACCTGGACTCCCGCGACCTCGGGGTCAGTCTCTTTCGGTACGCCCCGAACCTGCGCAGCCCGATGGCTCACAGCCACAAGGAGCAGGAGGAGGCCTACGTTGTCGTCGCCGGCTCCGGACGGATCCTGCTCGATGACGAGACCCAGGAACTCCAGACCTGGGACGTCATCCGCGTCGCCCCCGAAGTCGTCCGAGCATTCGAGGCCGGCCCCGACGGGCTCGACATCATCGCCGTCGGCGGCCCCAAGCCCGAGGAAGGCGATGGGGTCCGCGCCACCGTGACCTGGCCCGGAACCGAATAGTCAGGCCGGCTGTTCGGCCGTCGACCTCGACAGTCGAGCAGGCGATCCAGCGTTCGACGATCCTTCTCTACTCAGCCCACCAGTCGCGCTGGCCATGGACGTCTCCGCGCGGATCGGCACCAAGATGGGGCGCGCCGATGACGAGGATCTCGAGGCCCGCCGGTCCGGCCTCGTAGCCTCGCCACGTACCGGGCGGGACGCGCACCGCGTCCCATTCCTCGAGCTCGATGATCTCGTCGTCTAGCTTCATCCGCCCGCTCCCGCGCAGGACCACGTACACCTCCTCTTGCTTCTTATGCGTGTGGCCGTACGGGAAGCGATAGTCGGGCGGGATGCGCTGATAGCTCATGCCGGAGTGCTCGAGCTCGAGGGCCTTGCCCGCCAAGCGGAACTCCAGGTCCGGCGCGCCGTCGAAGTTGGACCCAACGTCCTCCAGATCCTCCTTGAGGTTCCTGAGCGTGAATGGCACCGCGCAATCCTATGGCACCTCCAGCTGGAGTCGGCCGATCTGATCCGTCACGCGCCCGCGGTGCCACGTTGCTGCGCCGTTACCGACCGCGACGCGCGAGGAAATCGGCCTCGGCCTGCCCTAGCGTCGTCGCGGGCGCCTCGCCGTGCAGATACTCCGCAGCGATCGCGCCCCAGTCTGCGCGAGCTCGGAGCTGCTGCAGAACGATCGCCACGACGCCGTGCATCCGCCGGATCAGGATCGCGTCGGGTGGCAGTGTGAACTGGTTGACCTGCGTCTTCATCGCATTCCTCTGCTCGGCGCTGGGCCGCTCACGGTCCCGGCCGCGGCTCTGGTGACCTGGCGAGAATCGACGATCACCGGGCACCGCGTACCACTTGACGGCCATTCGCATCATCCTCAGCGCGAAGTCGGCATCGACCGAATCGGCTCGATCGTCGGGTAGATAACCACCCGCGATCAGCGCGGCCTTCAGCCCTGGCGGGTCTTTCTCGCGGACCGCAAGCGCGATCGCTCGCTCCGCCGCGAGGCGGGCAGGATCGATGGCCCGGAGCAATCCGAAGTCCAAGAAACCGACCGTGCCGTCGGGGCGTAACAGATAGTTGCCCGGGTGAGGGTCTCCAAGGGCGATTTGGTCGCGATAGAGCAGCCCGAAGAAGAACCGGAAGACGATCTCACCGTAACGGTCGCGCTCAGCCTCGTCGGCTCGGCGCACCGCCTCGAAGCCTGCGCCCTCGATGTACTCCGACACCAGCACGCGTCGGGTCGAGAGGTCCGTGTAGACCCGCGGCACGCAGACGAACGGATGACCGCGCAGAAGGCGCTCGATCCGCCGCTGGTTCTGTGCCTCGAGCTCGTAGTCGAGCTCCTCACTGATGCGCTCTCGCATCTCCACGGCGAGCGCTTTGGCGTCGAGCCCCGGCGCCAGTCGCTTGACGAGCGCCGTCAACAGCATCGCGTTGCGCAGGTCGGTCTCGACCGCCTCCGCGACCCCCGGATACTGGACCTTGACGACGACGTCGGCGCCGTCGAGGGTCGTCGCGCGATGGACCTGGCCGATGGACGCCGCGGCAAACGCCCGCTCGTCGAAATCCGAGAACACCGTCTCGAGCGGCGCACCCAGCTCCTTGCGCATGAGCTTCTCCAAGCGAGCGAAGGGCACCGGCGGGATGCCGTCGCGGAGCGTCGCGAGCTTGCGCTGCAGGTCATCCTGCTGCTCCTCCGGAAGACCGTCGAACTCGACCATCGAGATCAGCTGACCGACCTTCATCGCCGCGCCGCGCATCCGGCCCAACTGCTCGACGAGTTCGTTCACCAGCGCGGCAGTACGGTCGTTCTCGGCAGCGGCGGCCCGCTCAGGCGTCCGCACGCGATTGGCTGCCCGCATCCCGGCCCACCGCACCCCCTGCTCGGTCACGAACCCGCCGACTCGCGCGGTCCGCGCCACCCGGCCCGTCGGCAACCTCTTTGCCTCAGGCGGCGAATCCTCGTTCCCGGCGGGCATAAACCGAGACTAGCGACGCCCTCTGAGGTGGTCGTTTTGTCCGGGCGGCTGGTCACCATGTCCAGCCCGTGTCCCGGCCCGATCTCCAGACCACGCCCAGTTTGCGGCTTTGGCAAGCGCGCGCGCTTGCGGCAATGGATCTGTGGGAGCGGGGTTCGTTCTTGCTCTCGGCGGCGCCGGGAGCGGGCAAGACCCGCCCGGCGTTGGAGCTCGCTCGGAGGCAGCTCGCCTCCGGGAAGGCCGGGCCGGTGGTGGTCGCGTGCCCGACCGGGCCGCTGACTCGGCAGTGGGCGCGGGCCGCCAGCGGGCTGGGGGTCGAGCTGGCGCCGGACGCGGCCTCGCCCCGCCCGCCGCGGGGGTTTGACGGTGTGGCAGTCACGTACGCGCGGATCGCCAAGGCCCCGGGCCGGTGGGAGCGCGGAGCGACCGCGGGGACGCTCGTGATCGCCGATGAGGCGCACCACCTGGGCGAGGAGCTCGCCTGGGGGGAGGCGTTCGCGAAGGCGTTTGGTGGCTGCGAGCGGTGGCTGTTGTTGTCTGGAACGCCGTTTCGCTCCGACGCCACCCCGATTCCCGGCGTTCGCTACGACCCCAACGGGCTCGCCCGACCGGACGTCTCCTACGCCTACGCCGACGCCGTCCTCGATGGGATATGCCGACCGGTGTGCTTCGTCGCTTACGACGGGACGCTGTCGTGGCGAAGCGGCGATGACGTGATCGAGTCGAGCTTTGAGACTGTCCTGAGCGCGCGGGAGGCCAGCCGGCGCTACCGGACGGCGATCTCGACCGAGCTTCCCGACGGGCTACCGCGGATCCTGCGCGAAGCCGACGCCAAACTGAGGACCCTGCGCGCCCAGGGGCACCGGGACGCAGGCGGGCTGGTTATCGCGGCGGACTCGACCCACGCCCGCAGGATCGCCGCGCTGCTGCGCGAGGCGACCGGGCAGCGGGCGTTGGTGGTACTGCACACCGAGCCCAGGGCCGCCGAAAAGCTCGCCGGGTTCACCAATGCGAGGGACCCGTGGATCGTTGCGGTGAACATGGTCTCCGAAGGCGTTGATATCCCCCGCCTACGGGTCGGGGTATACGCGTCGGCGGCCAAGACGCCACTCGTGTTTCGTCAGATCGTCGGCCGCTTCGTGCGCACGATCCCCCATCGGCCACCGGAGCCGAGCTGGCTCTACATCCCCGCGGACCCCATCCTCCGCGACCATGCCGCGACTGTTCAGCACGAGCTCCGCCACGCCCTGCGAACAGCGGACGATCAAGACATGGGCGAGTTCGACCGGGCCGGCCAACTCCAGACCGAACGCGGTGAGATCCCCGCTTTCGAACCGCTCAGCGCGGACGTGACCCCCCAGCTGACTCTATTCGGAGCGCCCGTCCCACCGGCTGGCCGGCAAGCCTCGACCGCAGCCGCCAACCTCGCCCCGCACCCAGATCCCCGGCCACACGTGGTGCCGGCGTTCGAACAACGAGCGAGGCTGCGAAACGAGCGCCACCGCCTCGTCTCCGAGCTCACGCGGCGCGACGGAGGCACCCACCGAGAGGTCAACGCATGGGTGAACCGGAAGCTCGGGATCCCCTCGGTCGAGCACGCAACCCTCGATGACCTCCAACGCTCGGTCGAGCTGCTCGTCACCAAGCTCGCACGCCGCCGATGAACGGCAGCGCCGAACCGTCGCCGTAGGGCTCGTCAGCTTCGGGGGCGGTTCACCCACATCGGGTGATGCTTGATCCCGGGTACCGCAACATGCTCTGATACGCCGAACGAGATAGGCGCTCCAAACCAAACGACCGGAGGCGAACCCCATTGCTGATCACTGCGTCGTCGTATCCCTTCCTGAACGTACTCTGGGACATCCTCATTGTCTTTGCCTGGTTCCTCTTCATATGGATCGCGATCGTCATATTCACCGATCTCTTCCGGCGTCGTGACATCTCGGGCTGGCGAAAGGCCCTGTGGGTGGTCTTCATCGTGGTCCTTCCGTGGATCGGCGCGCTGTCCTACCTGATCGTCAACCACGATGGGATGGCTGAACGGGGCGAGAAGCAGTCTCGCGCGGCCCAGGCGCAGTTCGACGATTACGTCCGCCAGGCTGCCGGTAAAGGCGGCCCCGCAAGCGAGATCGATACCGCCAAGCAGCTTCTCGACAGCGGCACCATCAACCAGGCAGAGTTCGACGCGATCAAGGCCAGGGCGCTCGGTAGTCCTGCGGGATCGGGGTAACCGCCGCACGGAGGTGGACGAACCGGCGCGCGTAGACTCGTGCCGCCCATGGGTGTGCTGCACGACCCGGAGCGTCACGAGCCGCTTGCCGGGTCGGCGTGGAGTGAGGCTCGTGCGCGAGACGGGATCGTGGCGATCTGCCGCGACGTCGAAGCGGCCTTTGCCGGTGATCGCTTGTGGCCGATGCACCCTGGCGACTATGAGCCTGGGACACCGGCTGATGGCATTCTGCGTGGACTGTACGTTGGCGCGGCCGGCGTACTTCACGCGCTGTGGCGTCTGGCCGAGCAGGATCTGTATGCCCCGAGGATCGATGCGGCGGCGATCGCCGGCGGGCTGTATGAGGCGAGCTTGGCGTCGCCGGATGAGGAGGGTGCTGGCTCGTCATTGCTGGTTGGCTCGAGCGGAATCCTGCTTGTCATGGACCGACTCGCGCCTTCCGCGACCACGCGCGACGTGCTCGCGGACGCGATCGCAGCGAACGTGCAGCACCCCTCCAACGAACTACTGCTCGGTGCGCCCGGCACCATGCTCGCTGCCCGCGCGATGTACGACCGCACCCTCGAGGATCGCTTTGCCGGGCTATGGCGTCAAAGTGCGCGCACGCTGCTCGCCCGCCAGGATCCGGATGGGCTCTGGATGCAGGACCTCTACGGCGAACGTCTGCGGTACCTCGGAGCCGGCCATGGCTTCGCCGGCAACCTCCGCGCGCTGTTGGCGGCGCCGGAATGGCTCGATGCTCCGGCCGAGGTCGAGGCGCGAGCGATAACCAGCGTCCGCGCATTCGCGATCTCCGAGGGACAGGAGGCGAACTGGCCGGCCCTCGACATCGGCTCCCGAAGTGGATCGCCCCCACGCGTCCAGTGGTGCCACGGCGCCCCGGGAATGATCACGTCCCTCGCGCGGCTGGGTGAGCGCGACGACGCGCACGGAGCTCTGCTGGATGCGGCCGGCGAGCTCGTCTGGGAGGTTGGCCCATCCTCGCTCAACGCCGGCCTGTGTCATGGCACAGCCGGCAACGGCTTCGCCTTCCTCGCCCTGTTTTCCCGAACCGGCGACGAGCGATGGCTGGAGCGAGCGAGCGCCTTCGCGATGCACGCAATCGCACAGGTGGGACGGCTACGAGCTGCCACCGGCCGCGGCCGCTACACGCTCTTCACCGGCGATCTCGGCGCCGCCCTCCTCGCCGCCGCCTGCCTCACCCTGGACCCCGCGTTCCCTGGCATCGACGACCTGTAGCGCCGCGATCAGCGAGCGCTGGGTCGCAGTCGACCATGAACACGGCGGCTCACCCAAACTCGACGCCCTGCGCGAGCGGCAGCTCATCGGAGTAGTTCACGGTGTTCGTCGCCCGCCGCATGTACGCGCGCCACGCGTCGGAGCCTGACTCGCGGCCCCCGCCGGTGGACTTCTCGCCGCCGAACGCCCCACCGATCTCCGCGCCTGAGGTGCCGATGTTGACGTTGACGATCCCGCAGTCCGAGCCGTCCGCCGCCATGAAGCGCTCTGCTTCGCGCTGGTCGCGGGTGAAGATGCTCGACGACAGGCCCTGCGGGACGTCGTTGTGAAGCGCGATCGCGTCGTCGAAGTCGCGATAGCTCATCACGTACAGGATGGGCGCGAACGTCTCGCGTCGGACCAATTCCGTCTGCGCCGGCATCCGAACCAGGGTTGGCTCGACGTAGTACGCATCCGGGTAAGACGCCGCCTCGCGGCGGCCGCCGCCCACCAGCACGTCGCCACCCTGGTCCCGCGCCTCCGAAAGTGCCTCGACCATTCCGTGATGGGCGCGTCCGTTGATGAGCGGGCCGAGAAGCGTCCCCTCGGCGAACGGATCGCCGATCGGTAGCCGACCGAACACGTCACTCAGGCGTCCGACGAGCTCGTCGACCACGCCGTCGTGGACGATCAACCGGCGCATGGTCGTGCAGCGCTGACCAGCGGTGCCCGCCGCGGCGAAGACGATCCCGCGTGCGGCGAGCTCGAGATCCGCCGACGGCGCGACGACGGCGGCGTTGTTGCCGCCGAGTTCGAGCAGGACGCGGCCGAAACGAGCCGCGACGCGTGGGCCGACCTGGGCGCCCATTCGCTCCGAGCCGGTGGCGCTCACGAGCGCCACGTCAGGGCTGTCGATCAAGGCTTGCCCGCCGTCGGCGTCCGCGAGAACGAGCTCATGCATCCCCGCCGGCGCCCCGCACTCCGCGCCCGCTTGGTCCATCAACTTGGCGCAGGCCGCCGACGTCAACGGCGTCAGCGGCGATGGCTTCCAGACGACGGTGTCGCCGCAGACCAGCGCGACCGCGGTGTTCCAGGACCACACGGCAGCGGGAAAGTTGAAGGCCGAGATCACTGCCACGACACCGAGTGGATGCCAGGTTTCCATCAGGCGGTGATCGGGTCGCTCCGACGGCATCGTGCGGCCATCCAGCTGCCGCGACAGGCCGACGGCGAAATCGCAGATATCGATCACCTCCTGGACTTCGCCCAGGGCCTCCGAGGGAATCTTGCCGACCTCGATCGTGATGAGCGCCGCGATGTCGGACTTGTGCTCCTGCACGAGCGCGCCGAAGCGCTTGACCAGGGCGCCGCGGACCGGCGCTGGGACCGTGCGCCAGGTCGTGAACGCGGACTTGGCCGCGGCGATGGCGGAGCGCACCGCAGCGGCGTCGGCGGCCGGCACCTCGAACAGGTCCTCGCCCGTGATCGGCGAGCGCGCGGCGGTGCGTGGCCCGGATCCGGGCGGTGGCGAGACTCCGCACCGCTCGAGGCTCCGCCGCGCGCGCTCGCGGAGCTCCTCGGTCGAGGACACGGACAGATCTCGTTGCGGTGTGGCCCCGCTCATCGTCGCCTCAGACGATGTTGTACTCGGGACGCAGCGCGGCGGCGTAGAAGCGCTCGGCGCCGAGCGGCGTGACGTCGACGAAGGGAGAGCGACTCAGGAACATGTCTCGAAGGATCTCACCCACGGCGGGACCCTGCAGGAAGCCGTGGCCGGAGAAACCGGTGGCATAGAGGAAGCGCGAGATACCCGCCGCCTCGCCGATGATCGCGTTGTGATCGGGCGTCATCTCGTACAACCCGGCCCAGCCCCCGCGGATCCCGGCGTCGGCGATCCGCGGCGCGCGCCGCCGGACGACTTCCATCAGGCGCGGGATCCATTCGTCCGTGGTCTCGACGCTGAATCCGGGCGTCTCGTTCGGGTCCGACATTCCCATCAGCAGGCCGGGGCCCTCACGGTGAAAGTAGAAGCTCGACGCGAAGTCGATGGTCATGGGCAGTTCCTCGGGCAACCCGCACACCGCCTCCGTGAAGAGAATCTGGCGCCGCAACGGGCTGACGGGCAGCTCGACGCCGACCATGGCACCGCACCGCCGCGACCACGCGCCCGCGGCGCAGATCACGGCAGACGTCCGGATCGAGCCGTGGCTGGTGACGACCTCGGTGACGTCGGTCCCACGCGTGTTGATCGTGAGCACCTCACAGCCGACCTCGATGTGGCCGCCGTGAGCGCGTGTACCGACCGCGTATCCCTGGACGACATCCTCCGGAGCCGCGTGGCCATCGCCCGGCGAGAACGCTCCGGCCAGGATGTCGTCTCCCGCCAGCAGAGGGGAAAGCGCGCGAGCCTCTCCGGCCGTCACGATGCGGGAATCCAGGCCACGCTCATTCTGCAGCGCGACGCTCCGCTCGAAGGCCTCCACGTCGGACTCGCGGGTGAGGACGAACAGATAGCCAACCTGTTTGAGGGCAATTTCCCAGCCGGGCCGACGGCCGAAGTCGCGAAACGCGGCGAGACTGCGCTTGGCGATCTCGATGTTCAGCACGTCGGAGAACTGCGTACGGACGCCGCCGGCGGCGCGGCGAGTTGAGCCACTTCCAAGCTCCGCACGCTCGACCAGGACAACATCGACGCCGGCCTCGGCGAGGTGAAACGCGGCGCTCGTGCCGATCACTCCGCCGCCGACCACGACCACGGCGGCCGAGGCGGGGAGCGGAGGAGCTCGACGCGGCATCAAGCGGCATCGTATGTGCCCCACCCAGGACCGTGGCGGAGCCCGAAGGCGTTATGAGGCGAGTCCGCCATCTCGATGGTCAGCCACCCACGCGCCGTTCGGTCGGCGACGCCGCTTGCTCCTGTCGCGAGCGTGGGCGACGGCTGCTGCGATCGATGCTCCGTCCGAGATGCTCTCGCGCAAGGCGAGGACGTCCAACCGGTTGTAGAGGCGTTCTGAGGGGCTCGAGGTGGGGAAGCCGAAGCGCGCTTCCCACGCCAGCAATGTCTCAGGGCTAACGCCGAGCAATGCGGCGGCGTGGCTGAGATCGACGGTGCGCAGCACCCGGTCGGCCGGGGTAGAGTCCGCGGTCACCCGCGCCAAGGCTGCGTCCATCGCGTCGTCGCTCCACTTTGCGGCACGGCAGAGCGATATGACCGAGAGCAGTACGGCGACCCAGATTCCGCCTGCCACCAACGCAATTGTTTCCAACACCGCTACCTCCGCCGGTCACCTGGCGTCGGCGTGCTGATGCACGCGTCGATCCAAGACCTTCAGGGGACTCGCCGCTACCACTCACGATGGAGTCGCTGACTTCCCGTCACTGCATGGATACCCGTCGGGGCAGGTTCCGTCCTGGATCTCAACGAATGATCTACCTCACCGATGGGCGTCCACCTCGGAGGAGGCGTCAGAGCGCTCCGCAGTAGTACACGGCGAACCGGAGCCGTGCCGGCGTCGTGGTGGATGGCGTGCGCGGGTTCACTGGCAGGCAGTGGCGTTCGATCCACACGAACCGCGGGTCGCTGACGACGGGGGCCTGAGTGACGAGGTGGAAGTCTCCGCGGGCGAGCATCGACTTCAGCGTGCCCAGCGTCGGCTCGGGGATCGTTCCGGTGAACCCGCCGATCGGCAGGATCTCTTGGCCCGTGTCGTAGATGAACGGAGCGGCGACCGCGGAGGTTTGAGTGGCCATCAGGACCGGTTGCAGAGCACCTGCTTGCTCGAGCGGTGGGAGCAACGCCTCGGTCTGCTTGGCCACGGCGCCGAGCGATCGCGCCAGCCTCCACGCCGGGATCTGCTCGAACGGGGTGTCGAACGGCCCGAGTGCGTTGTCGCTCACCGACGCGGACGCGGCCGCGGGAGCGGCCAGTAAGGCGACTGCGGTCAGGACAGCGGCGAGCTCCGTGGTGCCGAACGGACGGCCCTCACGCCCGGTGATCAGTATCAGGATGACCGCGACCGCGCCGAGCCCGATCACGATTGCCGCGAGTCCGGCGACACTCCCGAACCCCGCGGACGGAAGCAGCCAGGCGGCATAGGCGCAACTGACCGCGACCGCGAGCGCGCAGGCCAGACGAACTCTCCGGACCGCGCGGTACTGCCAGGCCAGGGCGAGTGCGGTACCGATCAGCCCGGCGATCGGCGGCGAGAGCGCCGCGGTGTAATAGGTGTTGACCGTCCCGCTGAAGCTGAACACGATCAGGAACACCACAAGCCAGGCGCCCCAGAGCCCGGTCCCCGCGCGCAGCAGATCGCTCCTGGCCCGCGGCACATCGGTCAGTCTCCGGCTGGCGAGGACGCAGGCGGCAAGCGCGATCAGAGCGGCGGGGATCAGCCATCCCGCGTCGTGGCCGAGCGAGCCGGTGAGCAGACGATCCCAGCTGGGCGAGGCCCCGCCCAGCCGCAGCCCGATCGAGTTGGTCAGGAGTTGGTTCGGGGAGGGCTGGTCGATCCGGCCGAACCCGTTGTAGACGAACACCTGGCTGAAGATCGAGTTGTCGTGGCTGCCGTCCACATATGGACGGGAGCCGGCCGGCCAAAGGGTCACGACGATCATCCAGCTAAGCGACACGGCGACGACGACGAGTCCGGCCACGGCGAGGCGCTCGAGTCGCTGGCGCCACGGGATACGGACGGCCAGCAGGTAGGCGAGCGCCAGCGCCGGCAGCACCAGCCAGGCCTCGATCATCTTCGCCTGGAACGCCAGACCGACCAGCACCCCCGCCCAGATCAGGCTACGCAGGCGGCCGCTGACGATCGCTCGCACGGTCGCGTCCGCTGCGAGCAACAGGAGCAAGACCATCAACGTGTCCGGCACGTTGCCGCGGTTCAGCGCCACGCTCGCGGGGCTCACGACGAACACGACCGCGGCGAGAATCCCCGCCAGCGGCCCCGCGAGCCGGCGCACCACGCGGTATAGGACCAGGACGCTGGCCATGCCCTCCACGACCTGCGGCGCGACGATCGCCCAAGCATGGACGCCGAACACGCGGACCGACAGGGCCTGCACCCAGAACGCGCCCGGGAGCTTGTCGAGCGTGATCGTTCCAGACGGGTCGAAACCGGCGAAGAAGAAGTCGTGCCAGCTCATCGACATGCTGCGCACGGCCGCCGCGTAATAGACCTCGAGATTGCCCGTGGCCCTCCACACGTACGTGAACCCCGCCACTGCGGTCAATCCGAGCAGCAGGGGCCGAGCCCACGCCGGCTCAGTCGTCCGACTGCTCACGGAGCTCTCCCAGCGCCGCCAGGCCGGCCCGCAAACCGTGCAACTCCCCACTGGTGATCCGCTGCGCCAGCGCTTTCTCGACTTCCTCGAGCGCCGAGCGGATCGCGCCCGCTGCGACGAGCCCGCGGTCGGTCAGACGCACGCCCATCCGACGGCGGTCGTCCGGATCGACGCGCCGCTCCAGATACTGCCGCAGCACCAGCGTGTCGATCAACTGACTCGCCGCCTGCTTGCTCAGGCCCAAAGACGCGACGACCTCGGCCTGCGGGCTGAACTGCGGCTCGGGCGCAGTCTGGTCCAAGCCGGCGAGCACGAACGAACCGTTGCGAGGAACGTCGTCGCAGTCCGCGACGGCGAGCGCTTGCCGGACTGCCTCGCGGTAGGTACCCCGTGCAGCGCGCATCAGCTCGGGGATCGAGAGGGAGTTGCCGGCTATCGGACGGGCTGGCATGCCGGACAGGATACGTTCCGTGGCATGGACTGTCAAAGCACTGGACAGTCCGAGCGCAGGAACAATGGCAGCGTGTGGCACGGTAGGGTGCGACTGCCATGGCCATGCTCGCTGCGGCCTTCGCCCCGGTGCATCAGCAGTATCTGCTTGAGGCTCGGCAGATGCAGGCTCTGTCATTCGCCGTGCACATCCCGCTGGTGTGCTTCGGGATCGCGTTTCCGGCGATGGTGCTGTTCATGGAGTGGTTGGGGATGCGGACCGGCGACCCGCTCTATCGCACGGTGGCTCGGCGCTGGAGCCGGATCGTGCTGGCGCTGTTCGCGATCGGCGTGATCACGGGCACGATCCTCAGCTTTGAGATGGGCCTGCTGTGGCCGAACTTCACGGCCACCTTCGGCAGCGTGTTCGGGCTGGGCTTCGCGATCGAGGGGTTCTCGTTCTTCATGGAGGCGATCTTCATCGGGATCTACGCCTACGGGTGGGACCGCCTGTCACCGCGAGTGCACTTCCTGTCCGGGCTGCCGATCGTGATCACCGGCTTCACGGGTTCACTCACGGTGATCTCGGTCAATGCCTGGATGAACCACCCTGGCGGATTTCACCTCGTCGGCGGCAGGGTGGTCCACGTCGATCCGTGGGCGGCGCTGTTCGGCAATTCGCTGCTGTGGTCCGAGCTGGTCCACATGTACATCGCCGGCTACATGGTCACGGGCTTCGTGATGGCGGGCGCCTACGCGTTCTGCCGGCTCCGGGGGCGCTGGACCCGGTATGAGCGCGTGGCGATGACGATCCCGCTCACGATCGCCTGCCTGGCCGCACCGGTCCAGGTGCTCGTGGGAGACTGGATCGCGCGGGTGATCGCGATCGAGCAGCCGATCAAGCTGGCCGCGATCGAGGGGCTGTACAGGACGACCCGCGGCGCCAGCGAGCACGTCCTCGGCTGGTACACGGGCGGTCAGATCAAATACGGGATCGGTATCCCCCACCTGCTGTCGCTGCTCGCCTTCCACAGCTGGAACGCGCGCATCATTGGACTGGAGGCGGTCTCGGCGAGCGAGCGTCCGCCGATCAACGTCACGCGCCTGTCCTTCCAGACAATGGTCGGCATCGGCACGCTCCTGGCGCTGCTCGGCGTCTTCTATCTGTTCGTGCGCATCCGGAGCCGGCGGCTTCCGCTTACCAAGTGGTTCTACCGGGCGGTCGTCGTGTCGGGGCCCGCGGCGACGGTGGCGCTCATCGCCGGCTGGGTGACGACCGAGGTCGGCCGCCAGCCGTGGGTCGTCTACCACGTGATGACCACGGCGCAGTCGGTCACCGGAGCCAGCGGGATCCCCGTCGGCTACACCGTCCTCGTGATCACGTACATCGGCGTCGCGGCGGCGGCGGTCTGGATCCTGCGCCGGCTGGCGCGCTCGCCGCTTGACCTCCCCGGCGCCGACGCGCCTCCCGGCTCGACCCTGCAGCCAGCCTGATGCTCGACGCCCTCCCGCTCGTATTCGTGCTCATCGGACTGGTGCTCTACACCGTACTTGCAGGCGCGGACTTCGGCGCCGGCATGTGGCAGCTGATGAGCGGCCCCGGCGCGCAAGGCGAGCGGATCCGCGACCACTGCCATCACTCGATGGGACCCGTCTGGGAGGCCAACCACGTGTGGCTGATCTTCGTGCTGACCGTAACGTGGACGGCGTACCCCGTGTTCTTCGGGTCGGTGGCGTCGACCCTGGCCGTGGCGCTGTTCATCGCCGGGCTCGGCGTGATCCTGCGCGGTGCCAGCTACGCGCTGCGTGCGGGCGCCGCGGGGACGCGCGAGCTGGTGACGATCGACGGGATGTTCGCGGTGGCGTCGCTGGTGACGCCGTTTGCCCTCGGCGCGGCCGCGGGCGGCATCGCGGCGCAGCGCGTCCCGATCGGCAACGCCGCGGGCGATCTCATCACCAGCTGGCTGAACCCGACCTCGATCCTGATCGGCCTGCTGGCCGTGGCCTTCTCCGCCTACCTGGCCGCGGTGTACCTGGCCGCCGACGCCGGGCGCCGCGGCGAGCCCGACCTCGTGGAGGCCTTCCGAGTGCGGGCGCTGGCCGCGGGAGCCGCCGCCGGCGGCCTCGCGCTGGCCGGACTCATCGTCGTCCACGCCGACGACCATCCGCTCTACTCGGGGCTCGTCCATGGGGCTGCCCTTGCCGTCCTCATCCTTTCCGTCGTCGTGGGAACGACGACGATGGGCCTGAACGTGACGCGCCGGTTCGAGCTGGCTCGCTTCACGGCCGCGCTGGCCGTGGCGCTCGTAGTCGCGGACTGGGCGTTCGCGCGGTGGCCGGCGCTGCTACCTGGACTGACCATCGATCAGGCGGCCGCCCCGCACGACACGATGGTGGCGGTCGTGGTGGCCGTGCTGGCGGGGGCCGTGCTGTTGTTCCCCGCCCTTGCGCTGCTGTTCACGCTCACCCTGCGAGGTCACCTCGGGGCCCACCCCGAGGAGGCCGAGGCGGCGGCGAGCGCCGGCCAGAGCGGCGTCGCCCAGTTGCTGCTGGGACCGACGCTCGGCACCCGGCTGGCGGTGGCGCTGCTGATCGTCGGCATCGGTCTTCTCAACGCGGCCGATGCCGGGTGGGCACAC
The DNA here is from genome assembly GCA_963834625.1 of uncultured Solirubrobacterales bacterium. GTDB lineage: Bacteria > Actinomycetota > Thermoleophilia > Solirubrobacterales > Solirubrobacteraceae > Palsa-465. Next base: position 23,810 of record CAWICM010000010.1, read on the forward strand.
GCGATCGGCGTCGTCAGCCTGTTCGGCTTCATCCTCGTGGCGTTCGCCGCGCTCGTGCCCCGAGCGCTGGCCGAGGACACCTGAGCGTCGACCAGGCCCTGCGGCGGGATGAGCCGGCGCCTCAGCCGCCGCCGTGCGCGGCTCGATGGCGGCGCTGGCGCTCACGCACGCCACACGGACTCTCGGCGTGCCACCGCTGTGTGGCGGAACGCGTGACGTCGTAGAACACCAGGCTGCACTCGGGGCGCGCGCAGCGACGCAGGCGTGACGGGCGCAGCTCACCGAGCTCGTGCAGAACGGCGACCAGGACCGTTGCGACGGCGGACGCGCGCTCCGGACGCGCCCTGAGTTGAAGACCTCCGCCCGGTCCGGGCTCGAGGGCGAGCACCACCGACTCGCGCGCCGCCAGCGCATTCAGGTCCCGAAGTGGAGCCGGCGAACCTTCGATCAGCGCGTCGACGACCGCGAGCACCGTTCGCTGCACCGCGCGCACGGCCGCGAGCTCCCGCGGCCGCACCGGAGCGCCGATGAACGGCTCCAGGAGCGCGGTGGCGCTGGCCGCATCGGCCAGTGCGTCGTGCGCGACGGCGGCGCGGGCGTGAGGCGGGCGCCTCGCGGCCTGCGCGTTGGCCAGCGTCACGACCAGCGCCGCGTCGGTCACAGCGGGGCGCCGACGATCCGACGACGGGGCTCGCTGACCAGTTCGTCCACTAGCCGGGCGTTCGGGTGAGAGGCGTAGCTCATCGCCGCGTCGGCGGCTTCGCGGCTCTCCCACCGGACCACCACGAACAGATGACCGGGATGGTCGAGATCCTCGATCAGCTCGTGTGACAGGTAGCCGTCGAACGACAGCATGTCCCGCCAGATCGCCCTGGTGGCGTCGATCCCCTCCTTTGCGGTCTCGGCGGGAAAGCGGGATTCCCAGATCGAGTAGACGCTCATTGAGATACCTCCTAACGGTCTCAGACAAGAACGACCGTTACATGTTCTAGCACATCCGGCAGTGAGCCCGCGGGGGTCGGACAGGCGCAGGCTGGGCCGGCGATGACTAGAACGGCGTGGAGGCGGCGAGCCCGAGCGCGCGCTGCAGACTGAACTGACCGGCGGACGCGGGCAGCCACGGCCGCCCAGCCCAAACGTACGCATCTACCTCGTGGAAAGCCAGGTTGGCGTCGGCGCCCGAAAGATGCCAGCGGGGGCTGGCGACCTGGGTGGTTGGCGGGATGCCGAGCGTCACGCACAGCGTGTCGTGGCTGTTCCGGCAAACCCGCGCGTTGTTCACGTTGCCTGGGTACTGGCCGTTGAGGAAGCCCGCACCGTTCTGCGCCGTGCTGACCACGAAGTGCTTGTTGGGAATACCGGCCGCGGCCAGTGCCTTGACGAGGCGCGCGCCGTACTCGATCTCGCTGCTCGTCGTGTCGTACTCGCTGGTGTTGAGCGAGAACCCGCGCACGTAACGGATCCCGGCCTGTTCGAGCATCGACACCGCCTGGCTGAACGACGGGAAGTAGCGTGCGCCTCCGTCGACGTAGACCGTGGCGTGCGGGAGCGCGTTGAAGCGCCGGGCGGCGTAGTTGACGAGCTCGAGCGGCACCGGCGAGTGCGCGCACTCCGCGAACGGCAGGTCGGGCTGGACGATGAGCGCGACGCGCGCCTTTCCGATACCCGCCGCGAAGTTATCCACCCACGTCTTGTAGCTCTGCTGGTCGGCCGCGTTCCAGGAGCCGTTGGGGCAAGCCGCACCCTCCCACGGATCGAGCCGGAAGATGGCCATCTGGCTCAGCACCGCGGGGTTGCCGTGCGTCGATTTCGCGATGAAGTCCTGCGCGACGCTCTTGGCGTCGGCATCGGAGAACCAGTCGCCGAACGTGTACATCAGCGGGGCCAGCGCGATCTTGGCCAGGAGCTGGCGATTGCGACCCCGTGCCTGCTGGTAGTCCGGATAGATGCTGTTGTAGAACGGCCCCTCGTACACGCCCCACTGCATGCCGGCCAGCGGATTGGAACGAGACGCGTGCGGGAGCCCGCCGTTCGCCACGCCGGCGCGTGCCGTGGAGACGACAACGCTGAGGGCGAGGGCAGCGGTCGCCGTCGCCAGCAGACAGCGACGAATCATCGTCAGCATCGGATCGAAGCGCATGTTGGCGTCGCGGGCAGGATAGCCGCGGCGACGGGCCCTTACGCGCTCAGCTCCCGTCGGGATATCCACCCCGCGCCGCCTCCGACCAGTGGCTCGAGAGCCGCGCGCACCGCGCGCACCGCGCGCACCGCCGGGCAGGGTCCCGCCCGACCACGACACGCCCGCGCCGCTCGAGCGCGCTCAGCGAGTTCTCGATGCCATGTCCGCGATTCCGGTGAGCGCGGACAGTCGGCGGACCGGCAGGCCGGCCTCGTCGAGGACGCGCACGACGTTCGCGCTCAGCATCAACGACAGACCGGGCGCGCGCTCGACCTCGATCGCGAAGGCCACGAGCGACCCTGACAGCAATGCCGACGTCGTCGGGGACGTGACGCAAGCAGTGCGCCCACTGCGGCCGTCACGCGTAGGCCCGAGCCTGGAGCTCGAACAGCTCGGCGTACGTGCCTCCCGCGGCGATCAGCTCGTCGTGCGAGCCGGATTCCAACCGTTCGCCGTTCCCGAGCACGATGATCAGGTCGGCGGCCCGGACGGTCGAGAAGCGATGCGACACGAGCAGCGTGATCGTGCCATGCGCCTCCGCCAGCTCGCGTGCGGCGCGGGCGTAGCGCGCGAACAGCGCCGCCTCGGTCGGCGGGTCGAGGCTGGCCGTGGGCTCGTCGAGCGCCACGAGCAGCGGTCCTTGCCGCATCAGGCCGCGGGCCAGCGCGAGCCGCTGCCACTGACCGCCCGACAGCTCGTGGCCGGCGGTGTAGCTGTTCCCGACCTGCGTCTCGAGCCCATCCCGTAGCGCCTGCTCGATACCTCCGGACCCGGCGCGCTCGAGCGCGGCACGCACGGCCTCCGGATCGTCGAGCCGCGGCAGATCGCCCACGCCGACGCTCTCGCGCAGCCGCAGCTGAAAGCGCACGTAGTCCTGGAAGGCCGCGGTGATGCTCCCGCGCCACTCTTCCAGGTCGAGATCAGCCAGGTCCACGCCGTCGATCAGCACCCGCCCGGCGGTCGGCCGGTACATGCCCGACAGCAGCTTGATCAGCGTCGTCTTGCCGGCGCCGTTGTGGCCGACCAGGGCGATCGTCCGCCCGGCCGGCAACTCGAGCGACAGCGGGCCGAGGGCGGACTCGGCGCTCCCGGGATAGGCGAAGCGCAGCCCGTCGAGCACGATGCCCGACCGCAGCCGCCCGGGCACCCCGGCTCGGCGCGCGGCGGGGACGCGGAGCGCACGCTCATGGTCCTCGAGCCACAGAAGCTGCCGGGCGGCGCCGAGCGAGTTGTTGAACGAACTGACCGTGTCGGTGGAGCGGGAGATCTGCGTCTGCGCTCGGCGCATCAGCGTGACCGCCATGACCACCTGCCCGGGGCTGACGTGCCCGTGGGCGGCGCGGAGCACCAGCACGACGATCGCCGCCACCACGCCGGCGGCGAACACCAGCCAACCGATTGCCTCGCAGCCTGCGCTCATCAGCGCCGCGCGGACCGCCCGGCGCCGGACGCGTTCGGCCAGCCCCGCGTGGCGTGCCGCGAGTGCGGTCGTGATGCCATAGGTGCGAAGCTCGCGCGCCTCGGCCGCACTGGTCGCAAATCCGAACAGCTCCTCTAGGAGTCGCCGGTCACCCGCGAGCGCGTCGTCGGCGCGCTGCTGGACGCGTCCGGCGAGACGGTCCGAGAGTGCCGGCGCGATCGCCAGCAGCGGCACGATCAGCACCGGCAGGTAGATCGTGGCCAGGAGCACGACGATTCCGACCGCGCGGGCCGTCTGCCCGGCCAGACCGATCAGCTGCCGCGGCGCCCCGGCCAGCGTCCTGCGGTTGGTCGTCAGTTGCTCGAGGCGAGCCAGCAGCTCGGGTCGCTCGAAATGCTCGAGCGTTGGCAGCGTGGCGGCCAGCCGCGCGATCTGGACGCCGAGCGCGAGCGACGTCCGGTCGGTCAGCAGCGACCCCTCGGTGGCCGAGATCAGGGCCAGGAGCCAGCTGAGCGTGAACAGGCCGGCGACCAGCGCTGCCCCGAGCACGATCCGGCCCTCTTCGCCGGCGATCGCCCCGTCGATCATCACCCGGAAGCCGACGCTGTAGGTGACCGATGCACCGGCCGCGATCAGGCCCATGACGAGGCACGCGATCGCGGTCCCCGGCGCCGCGCGGAAGCCGGTGCCGACGAGCACGCCCGAGAGCCGCCGCCGGGTCGCGATCATGCCGGCTCGTTCCCGCCTGGCGCCGACGTCGCCGCAAACCGCTCCGCCTGGAGACGGAACATCTCGGCGTACGTCCCGCCTGCCCCCAGCAGCTCGTCGTGGCTGCCGAGCTCGGCGATCCGGCCGCCGTCGAGGACGGCGATCCGGTGCGCCCGGCGCACGCTGCCGAACCGATGCGAGATCACGATGCTCGTCACGCCGGAGGTCAGTTCGAGGAAGCGGTCGTAGAAGCCCGCCTCGGCCCGCACGTCGAGTTGGGCGGTCGGCTCGTCCAGCACCAGGACGCGGGCGCCGGACTCGACCGCGTAGAGCGCGCGAGCCAGCGCGATCCGCTGCCACTGGCCGCCGGACAGGCCGACGCCGCCCTCGTAGTGGGGCGAGAGGATCGTCTCCCAGCCGCGGGGCAACCGCTCGATCACCTCCGCGGCCCCCGCGCGCTCGGCGGCCGCATCCAGCCGGGCGGGGACGGGCGGGCCGTCGGCGAACAGGCCGACGTTCTCGGCGGCGCTGAACGGGAACCGCGCGAAGTCCTGGTAGACCACCGCGACCTGGCGCTGCCACTCGCGCGCGCTGAGGCGCGAGAGCGGCACGCCGTCGACGACGATGCGCCCGCCGCTCGGCTCGCGCATGCGCGCGAGCAGGGTGACGAGCGTTGTCTTGCCCGCGCCGTTCACCCCGACCAGCCCCAGCGACTCGCCGAATGCGAGCTCGAGCTCGAGGTCGGCCAACACCCGTTCGGGACGCCCCGGGTAGGCGAAGCTGACGCGTTCGAAGCGCACGCACCGGCGCGGCAACTCGCCCGCGGCCGGCGCCCCAACCCCGGGGTCGCTCGACCGGGCGGCGTCTCGCAGGGCGCTCGTGAGCGCGTCAAGGTCCGGCAACGACGCGAGCATCTGCGCGAGGCTGATGTCGGCCAGCGTGATCGACCCGACCAACATGCTCGCCGGCAGCATCGGCAGCATCGTCGCCAGGGTGCGGAGCGAGATCTCGCGGTGGTCGGCGGCCCAGCCCAGGGTGCCAGCGCCCAGCGCATACGTCGCGAGCACCAGCCCGCCGGCCAGCCATACGCTCATAGAGAGCCGTCGCAGCTCGCGCCACGTGGGCTCCATCGCGCCGAGCCACTCGTCCCGGTGCCGCGACGCCGTCCACTCGCCGAGCCCGAATACGCGCATCTCCTTGGCCGCGGGCGGCCGCCACGCCAGGCCGAGCAGGTACCAGCTGCGCCGCAGCGACGGGCCCGCCTGCCTGACCCGCGTGGCCTGGAAGCGAACCCGCCGCCCGAGCGGGCGGCGCACGATCAGCCACATGACGAGCAGCGCAAGGCCGAGCCACCAGCGAAACGTGGCAAGGACCACGCAGGCCAGCACTCCGGTCAGCCGGTCGCCGAGCAGCGAGATCAGCGCCATCGGCGCCCCCTCGGGACGGCCGCCCGACAGCTCGCCGCGCGCCGAGGCCAGCTGCTCGAGCACGCGCTGGTCCTCCAGGTGCTCGATCCCCGCCGGCGCACACACGGCGTCCACGAGCCGCCGCTGCATCAGGGTCTCGACGCGCGCCGCGGCGGCCGCGGTAAGGGCATCCTCGAACGGACCGCGGAGCAGCGACAGGGAGTAGGCGCCGCCGGCCAGCGCCAGCGCGGAGACCAGCCGGTGCCCGGCCGGCGAGCCGAGCCCGAACTCGACCGCACCGGGGATCGCGCCCGTCACCCGTCCCATGAGGACCAGCACGAGTACCGGCAGCGCGCCCTCGGCGAGCACGAACGCCACCGCGAGCACGCTCAGCCCGCGGCTCGCCCGCCACAGCAGGAGCAGGGCGCGCAGTCGCGTCGCCTCCCGCACGCGGGCGCTGGGCCAGCCGGTCATGGCCCCCGAAGCTACGTCGCGGCCGCGCTCAGTTCCAGCTCGCCGGCGCCATTGTTCGATGCGCGATCCGCATCGCCGAACAGCTCGGCGGCGAGCGCCGCGACCGCGGCCACCGCCGGGGGAGGCGGCTCGGGCCGGCGCACGAGCACCAAGCGACTCGGCGCATCCTCGATCTCGCGGTAGACCACGCCTGGGTGCGGCTGGGCGGCGCTCGAGGGCAGCCGGTAGGCACCGATCCCCGCGCTGACCAGCGCCAGTCCTTCGGACGGAGACCGGACCTGCTGGACGATTCGCAGCTCCAGTCCGAGGTCGGCGGCGGCGGCGATCACGGCGTCGTAGGGACCCGGAGCCAGGTCGCGGTGCAGCGCGACCATCGGAAGACCGTCCAGGTCGGCCAGCGCGAGCTTCTCACGGCGCTCGAACGGGTGCAGCTCCGGGATGGCCAGCACCGAGGGCTCGTGCCGGAGCGTCAGCTCGATCATCTCGCTCTCCTGGAACAACGCGCGCACGATCGCCAGGTCGACGTCGCCGCGGCGGAGCGCGGGCACGATCTCGACGAACCGCAGCTGGCAGATCGACAGCTCGACGTCCGGGCAGCGCTCGGCCGCCGCCACCGCAAGCGGCGCCACGTGCGCGCCGAGTGTGCTCCACACGAATCCGACGCCCACGCGCCCAGCGCCGCTCCGCCGCGCGGATCGCGCGTGATCGCGCAGACGCTCGACGGCGGCCAGCGTGTCCCGGGCGTCCTCGAGCAATCGTTCCCCGACATCGGTCAGAACGGTGCGCCGCGGCGTGCGGACGAACAGCTCCAGGCCGAGCGTGCCCTCGAGCGCGCGCACGCGCCGGCTCACCTGCGGCTGTGAGAGCCCTAGTCGCAGGGCCGCGCGCCCGAAGTGGAGCTCCTCGGCGACCGCGACGAACGCCCGCAGTTCCTCGAGATCCATGCGTGAAGCGTATGACAGCGGCGCGCGCCGTGTGTCCGGTCAGGCCGGGCCGGTCGAGCCTCGGACGACGAGCTCGGTGGGCAGCAGCTGCGAATTCTCGACTGGCGCCCCGTCCAGCACGCCCAGCAGCGCGCGCGCGGCCAGCTCCCCCTTGCGCCGGTGTGGCTGGCGGATGGTCGTGAGGTCCAGCCCCGCGGCGGACGAGGCGTCGTCGAAGCCGGCGATCGAGACCTCCTCGGGGACCGACAGCCCGAGGCGGACGGCCGCGCGCAGGGCGCCCTCGGCCAGGCGATCGCTGAGGCAGAGCAGTGCGGTCGGCCGCGGCCGGGCGTCCAGCGCGATGGCGGCGCCCGCCTCACCCTCGTCGATCGTGCTGTCGAGGCCTTGAACGACCGGAACTCGGCTCCAGTCGAGGCCGGCGCGAAGGCCGGCGTCGCGATAGCCGGCCAGGCGGCGTCGGGTGACCGCGTAGGTCGCAGCCACCTGGGCGCGCTGGTCGACCAGGCCGCGCCGCGGCCGCCGGCGGAGTGCGAAGGACACGACGGCCAGCCGGCGGTGGCCGAGCGAGATCACGTGCTCGGCCACGGTGGCCGCCGCCGCGCGGTCGTCGATCCCGATCCAGGGGTTGCCTCGTGCACCCAGCTCGGCCAGTTCCTCGGGGCCCGGCTGGTCGATCACCGCCAGCGGCAGCCGCCGTGCGATCGCGCCCGCCAGCAACGGGTCGTCGGCGGCCAGCGAGTTGACGATCAGGCCGTCGACCACCGCTCCGCTGAGGGCGGCCACCCGGCTCCTGGGGGTGGCCGAGCCGGGAAGGAGCGCCATGCCGGCGCCGGCCTCCTCGGCCACGCCCGCGATCCCGGCCAGGAGCTCGACCGCGACCGGGTCCTCGAAGGCGTACGACAGCCGGTTGGCGTAGGCGAATCCGAACGTCCCGACCCGGCCTCGGCGCAGCCCCGCGGCCACGGGGTCGGGGCCGGTGAAGCCCACCTGGGCAGCCGTGGCCAGTATCCGCGCGCGCAGCTGCTCGGACAGCTGCTCGGGATGCCGGTAGGCGTTGGAGACGGTCTTGGCCGAGACGCCGAGCTCGGCGGCCACGTCGGTCAGCGTGGGACGGCGAGGATTGCCTGCAGCCACGGCCGAAGGCTACTTCAACGTTGAAGATCCGAAAAGCCCACACTCGTCGCAGCCGGGGGCGATCAAGCGGCCCCTTCGGCGATCGCGAGTCGTCCCGGCACCCCCACCCAGGCGGCCGCCGCCGACCCAACCCCGGCCGCCGCCGGGCCAACCCGACTAACCGCACACTCGGCGCCACGCGGGAGCCGAGATCGCACTTAGGACCCATATATGGCGCTGACTGCGCTTTCGGCGGCCACGGGGTGCCGAGTGTGGGGTTAATCGCCTGCCGGCGGGAGTGGAGGGGGTGCCGAGTGTGGGGTCAATCGCCTGCCGGCGGGAGTGGAGGGGGTGCCGAGTGTGGGGTCAATCGCCTGCCGACGGGAGTGGAGGGGGTGCCGAGTGTGGGGTCAATCGCCTGCCGGCGGGAGTGGAGGGGCTCCCGAGCGACACGAACCGGCCAACTTCAACGTTGAAGAAGGGACGGTCGCGGGTAGCCCTACTTCAACGTTGAAGAAACCGGCTTCCCAGTCCGCAGTCATGGCCCTGTGCCTAGTCCAGGCGGTCGACGTGCTCGGCGTCACCGTGCTGATCGCCGCGCTCCCGGCCATGCTGGCCAGCCTGAACGCGCCGGCGTCGATGGCCGGCGTACTGGCGACGAGCTACGCGATGGCGTTCGGCGGGCTGCTCATGCTGGGGGCGCGGCTGGGCGACCGGCTGGGTCCGCGGCGGGTGCTGCTCGCCGGGCTGATCGTCTTCGCCGGCGCCTCCGCTCTGGCCGGCGCCGCGCCGTCGGTGGCCGTGCTCGTCGCGGCACGCTGCCTGCAGGGAGCCGCCGCTGCCGCGTCGGTGCCCTCGGCGCTGCGGCTGCTGTCCGCGGTCACGCGCGCAGAGGCGAGCCGGCGCCGCGCGCTGGCGGCGTGGAGCGCGGCGGGCGCCGCGGCCGGCGCGAGCGGGCTGCTCGCCGGCGGCCTGCTCACGAGCCTCGTCGGTTGGCGCGCGGTGTTCTGGCTCAACCTGCCGCTGGCCGCGGTGCTGGTCCTGGCCGTCCGGCGCACGGTCCCGAGCGCCCGCGGCGACTCCCGGGCGGCGCTCGACCTGACCGGCGCGCTGTTCTTGACCGCGGGGCTGATGAGCCTGATCCTCGCGGCCTCCCTCCTCGAGCGCGGGCCGTCGCGCCCTTGGGGCGGGCTGCTCGGAGTCGGTGGGTGCGCGCTGCTCGCGCTGTTCGGGCACGCCCAGCGAACCGCGCGCAATCCGCTCCTCGACCCGAGGGCGATCGGTGAGCCGCGCCTGCGCGCCGGCGCCGGTGCCGCGTTCGTGAACACCGCCACGACGAGCTCGGCGATCACGCTCGCCACCCTGTACCTGCAGAACGCGCGGCACCTCAGTCCGGCCGCGGCCGGACTGATGCTCTTGCCCTTCAGCCTGTGCGTGGTGCTCGGGGCCGGGCTGGCCGCCAGACTGCTGCAGCAGCGTGACCCGGCGATGACTCTGGGCATCGGGCTGGGCCTGATCGCGGCAGGAGACGCGGGTCTCCTGCTCCCCGGACTCGCGGTGCTGCCGATCTGCGCCGCCGTCTCGGGCCTGGGTATCGGGCTGTCCTCGGTGGCGGCCAACACGATCGGCACAGACGTGCGCGAGGAGCACCGTGGCGCCGCTGCCGGAATCCTGAACACCGCCGCCCAACTCGGCACCGCGCTCGGCGTGTCCGCCGCGGTCCTCGTCGCCGGCGTCACCGCGCGGGCCGACCTTCCGCTCCGCGGCGCGCCTCTGAGCTGGGCGCTCGCCTCGGCGCTCGCCGCCAGCGCCGCGCTGCTCGCGCTCGCCCGAACCCGGTCGCGCTAGGCCAGCTCGACCCGAGTCGCCGTTTCCCACGCCGGCAATCCGCCGACCAGGTCGGCCACCTCCGGGTAGCCGTCGCGCTGCAGGAGGCTGGCCGCGATCGCCGAGCGGTAACCGCTCGCGCAGTGCACGACGATCGGCTGATCGCGCGGACAGCGTGGCCATCTGCTCGGGAAAGCGCGAGAGGGGCAGGTTGACCGCGGCCTCGATCCGCCGCTCCTGCCACTCGCCCGGCGCGCGCACGTCGATCAGGAGGGGTGGGTCGGCGAGCGCGCAGCCGCTCGGCCAGCGACCCGGCGGTGATCCGCTCGATGCGGTCGAGCAGCGCGGGCTCGGCCTCCAGCGACAGCATCCCGCCGGCCAGGTAGCCGGCGACGGTGTCGAACGCGATCCGCCCGAGCCGGGTGGCCGCCTCGAGCTCGCGGCCCGGTTCGGCGATCAGCACGATCGGCCGCTCCGGATCGAGCAGCGTCCCGCACCAGGTCGCATAGCTCCCGCTCAGCCCGACGTTGACGGCACCCCTCAGATGCGCGCCCTCGAACTTCGCCGACTCGCGCGTGTCGAGCAGTTGGGCGCCCTTCCCCACGAGCTCCAAGCACCGACCTCGAGCGCCAGCGGACGCAGTTCGCGCTCGAGGGCCTCCTCGAGCGTAGGTCGCTCGCGCGCGTTGAGCACCGCGTCGTAGGTGAAGTAGGCGGGCGCGTCGGGCAGGTCGCTGGTGACCGTCTCGATGAACCGCTCGCGGCTCATCGGCGCCAGCGCATAGTTGTAGGCGCGCTGGATCCCGATCGTCGACACGGTCTCGCTCGAGAGGCTCTTGCCGCACAGCGAGCCGGCGCCGTGCGCCGGATAGACGAGCGTGTCAGCCGGCAGCCGCGCGAGCTTGTCGTGCAGCGAGTCGTACAGCATGCTCGCCAGCTGCTCGGCGCTCCAGCCGAGGGCTCCTCGCAGGTCGGGACGGCCGACGTCGCCGATGAACAGCGTGTCGCCGGTCAGCACCGCGTAGGGCGTATCGATCCCGTGCTCCGGATCGTGGACGAGGATCGAGATCGACTCGGGCGAATGCCCCGGGGTCTCCAGCACGCTCAAGCGCACCGCGCCGAGTTGCACCTCGTCGCCGTCGGCCATCGGCGACGAACGGGTACTCGGCCTTGGCTCGCGCGCCCAGGTGGATCGCCGCCCCCGCGCGTTCGCGCAGCTCGAGGTGGCCGGCCACGAAGTCGGCGTGGAAATGGGTCAGGAACACGTGGGCGATCCGGCACCCGAGGCGTGCGGCGTCATCGAGGTACTGCTCGACGTCGCGCTGGGGGTCGACCACGGCCGCCAGGCCGCTCGCCTCGTCCGCGATCAGGTACGAGGCGTGGGCCAGGCAGCCGAGGTAGTACTGCTCGAGAACCAAACGCGTCTCCGGACCCCTCGCCCTCAGTTCGGCTGGGCACGATGCGGATGTAGGGCTTCGGCTCCTGCCACTCGCCGTAGATTTCCTTGGCCTGATCGTTGGACACCGAGCCGGCGATGATCACGTCGTCGCCCGGGTTCCACTGAGCCGGCGTGGACACCTTGTGATTTGCCGTGAGCTGGAGCGAGTCGATCACCCGCAGCACCTCGTCGAAGTTGCGGCCCGTGCGTCATCGGATAGACCAGGATCAGCTTGACCTTCTTGTCGGGGCCGATCACGAACACGTTGCGCACGGTCTGGTTGTCGGCCGGAGTACGCGCCGCAGGGTCGCCCGAGACACTCGCCGGCAGCATCCCGTAGAGCTTCGACACGTTGAAGTCGGTGTCGCTGATGATCGGATAGTTGGGCGCGGTGCCCTGCGTCTCCTCGATGTCGCCCGCCCAGCGGTTCTGCTCGTCGGTCGGATCGACCGACAGCCCGATGATCTTCACCCCGCGCCGGTCGAACTCCGGCTTGATGCTCGCCATGTAACCAAGCTCGGTCGTGCACACCGGAGTGAAGGACTTGGGATGCGAGAACAGCACCGCCCACGAGTCGCCGATCCAGTCGTGGAAGCGAATCTTGCCCTCGGTCGTCTCTGCCTCGAAGTCCGGCGCCGTTTCACCCAGCTGCAATGCCATGTCCGTCTCCTTGGGGTTCGTTGATCGCGGAGATTCTCCACCGTCTGGGTGGAAAATGCCACGTTCGGCTCCGCGGCGTGGTCAGGCCGGCCGCGTGGCGGAGCGAGTCCGGTCCGGCGAGCGGCCCGTCAGGCGTCGATTCGCCTGACGGGCCGCCGATGCGACCGCCCCCTGGTTGCCCCCTAGGCCCCCGGTGAAAGCCCCCGGGCACGGCTTGCCCCCGCGGGCGTCAGTGCCCGAAGTTCGCCTGGCAGGTCTGGATCTTCGACGTGTCGATCCCGGCCTGCGAGAGGCAGTTGGCCAGCTTGGCCGCCTGGCTCAGCTTCTGCTGGGCCACGCCCGTGGCCTTCGAGACCTGCTGCTGCGCCTGCGAGCTGGCCGAGCCGACCGAGCTGCTGACGTTGCCGGCTTGCTCGACAGCTGCTTCTGGGCCTGGTTCAGCGCCTGCTGGCTCTGCTGCAGGCCGCTCTTGATCGCCTGGTTGGCGGTGTTCTGGCTCGGCTGGATCACGGTGAAGAACAGCACCCCGAAGATCACGAGCGACGCGGCCAGTCCGGCCAGCGCGATTCGCCAATTACCTGTGACTAGGACCATCGTTTACCCCCTGGTTTGAGTGGTGTTTAGGTGTGAAGAGAAAGTCGCGTTCGTGCGTCGTGAGTCGTCTCAGAAGGTGGCGGCCGCCGCTTCGGCGAGCGCCGCGTCCCAGTCGATCACGATGTCGTGGTCGGCCCCGTTCGGCCATGCGCTTGGCCGGAACCGTGTTGCCCGGGTAGACGAGCGGGTACGGCGTCGATCGGAACCGGGTTGCCGACCTGGGTCTGATACGGCGGCCGGCCCTCGGCCATGACCGTGAGCACGAACGCATACATGTCCTTGCCGCTCGAGCTCCGCATCCCCATCGGCTGCGACTGCACGATCACCGCCTTGCACGGGTCGCCGGACTCGAGGATCTGCGCCGCCGAGCCGGTGTTCGGGTCCGCGCTGGTCATCGTCACGGTCGGCGGCGCCTCGCCGAGCGACAGCGCGATCCGGCTGCGATCGTTCGCGTCGACGCGCACCGCGACGGTCGCCCCCGGCAGCATCAGCTGCGGCAGGACGGTCGCCTTGACCGCCTGGCGGCAGGTCGCGGTGTAGCGCGGCACGTCGTCGAGCGCCACCTCGACCGTGAACACGCACACGTGCGAGGGGTCGAAGTCCGCGCCGGTGCTGACCGACGTCTGCTGGATGCTGACGATGATGCCCCGGCCGAGCAGGCCGTTCTGCAGTAGCTCCTTGGGAACCGAACCCGCCAGCGTGCGCATCTTGTTGAAAAGCCCCATCTACTTTGCCCTCCTGTGGGAACTCACTTGACGCGCTGCAGCTTGAGCGGCCGGACCTAAGCCGCACCAAAGAAGCGCCAAAGCGACCGGTTGTCGGCGCTTCAGTCAGGGCTTACTGTGGGCGAGGTGGCCGGTGATGTTGCTCGCTTCGGGGTCCTTGGTCCGCTCGTGTTCGAGCGTGATCGTCGGACCGTCGCGCTCCCGAGCGGCCGCCAGCGCTCGCTGCTCGCCTTGCTGCTGCTGGCCGGCGGCGTGCCGCTATCTCGCGATCGGCTGATCGACGAGCTGTGGGGTGATCGTCCCCCGCCCAGCGCGGTGTCGGCTCTCCACGTCCATCTGTCCAAGCTGCGCGCCCTACTGGACGGCCTGCTCGTGTCCGACACGGCCGGCTACGCGCTCGCGCCCGGGGAGTTCGAGCTCGACGCCTGGCGTCTGGACGAGCTCGTCGATGAGGCCAGGGGCGATCCCGATCGTGCGCCTGAGCTCCTACGCCGGGCGCTCGCGCTGTTCCGCGGCGAGCCGCTCGGCGACGTCGCGGCCGAGGGCAGCGTCGGGCAATGGCGCCGCGCGCTCGAGGAGAAGCGGCTTCAGGCGACCGTGCTCCGGATCGATGCCGACCTCGCCAAGGGCGCCTCGGGGGAGCTCGTGCCCGAGCTCGAACGCCTCGTCACCGACCATCCGTTCGAGGAGCGCGCCTGCGGGCAGCTGATGCTCGCCCTGTATCGCGCCGGCCGCCAGGCCGACGCCCTCGGCGCCTACGAGCGGGCCCGGCGTCGTTTCTCCGAAGAGCTCGGGTTGGCGCCGGGCGAGCAGCTCGAGCGCCTCCAACGGCGAATTCTCGAGCGCGACCCGACGCTCGAGCCCGCATTGCCGGCGCAGTCGTCGCCCGTGGCGCGCGCGGCGATTGCAGCCTCGAGCCTCCCGCGGCCCGTGACGCGCATGGTCGGGCGCGAGGACGAATTGCGCGCGCTGGCGCGCCTGATGGCCGACCCGAACGTGCGGCTGGTCACGCTCACGGGCTCGGGAGGGGTGGGCAAGACCCGGCTGCTGCTCGAGTTCGCGACCCGTCAGGAGCAGAGCTACCGCGACGGCGCGGTGTTCGTTCGCCTGGAGCAGGTGACCGATCCGGCGCTGGTGGCGGCCGAGGTCGCCAGCGCGCTCGCTCACCGCGACGGAGGCGACGGCCCGGGCGCCGATGCACTGCCCAGCTACCTGCGCGAACGCGAGCTGCTGCTGGTGATCGACAACTTCGAGCATCTCCTCGAGGCCGCGATCCTGCCGGCGGAGCTGCTCGGCGTCTCGCCCGGGCTCCGTGTCCTGGTGTCGAGCCGGACGCCGCTGCGCATCCGCGGTGAGCACGTGCTCGAGGTCAACCCGCTCCCGCTACCGGCGGACGAGACCGAGCAGGCGGTGTCGGACAGTCCGGCCGTGCAGATGTTCCTCCAGTGTGCGCTCGCCTCGAACCGGAGCCTCGCGATCGACCGGTCGCTGACGCGCACCGTCGCGCGCATCTGCCGCGCGCTGGACGGGCTTCCGCTCGCGATCGAGCTCGCGGCATCGCGCGCCTCGGTGCTGGCGCCGAACCAGATCGCCGAGCAACTCGCGCAGCCGCTGTCGATCGGACGGCGGGCGCTGCAGAGATCTCCCCGACCGTCAGCAGTCGCTCGGGACGACGATCAGGTGGAGCTACGACCTGCTCACCCCTGCCGCACGCGAGCTGCTGCGCTCCGCGGGCGCGTTCCTGGGCGGCTTCGAGGCGGCAGCCATCGAGGCCGCGGTCGGGCGGCCGGTCGGAGCGGATCTGGATGAGCTGCTCGAGACGAGCCTCGTCCGCGGCCGCGCCGACGGTCGCCGGTACGAGCTGCTCGAGCTGGTCCGTGCGTTTGCCCTGGACGAGCTCGCGCACGCCGGCGAGCTGGAGCGAACCCGCGGCCGCCATCGGCGCTACTTCGCCGGACACGTGGCCGGGGCGAGCGAGGCCCTCGACGCCGGCACCTCGCCCCCCAGGATCGCGGCGCCGTTCCTGGCCGATCACGCGAACATCCGGGCCGCTGTGGAGGATGCAATCGACGCCGGGGATGCGGCGTCGGCCACCGCTCTCGCGCTCGGCCTGCGCCCGCTGTGGTTCGCCGGCATGATGCGGCAGGAGAGCCAGGAGCTTGTCGACCGGCTGCTGCGGAGCTTCTCGGTCGCGGCCGACGATGAGGTCGCGCTGCTCCGCGCCGTGTCCTGGGTGGAGGGGTTCAGCCCTGTCCGGTCGGAGTGGACTCGGCGGCTTGCCGCGCGCGCCGCCGAACTCGGCGATCACGACGCGCTGGCCACCGCGACCTCGAACCTGTTCGCGCGCGCCATCAACGCGCGGGATCGCCAGGAGATGAGCCGGATCCGCCAGACGCTGCTCACGCTCCTGACTCCCGAGGCGAGCCCCAAGTCCCAGGGATGGACCCACTACTTCCTCGCCCTCGACGCCTACGTCGACGGACGCTTCGATGCCGCGTACGATCACGCCGCGCAGAGCGCAACTCGTGCCCGCGAGATCGGGCACGAGTACATGTTCGCCACCGCGATGACGACCCGGCTGCTCGCAGAGTCGGCGCGGGACCGCGCAATCGCACAGCCGGCGCTCGCCGAGGTGCTCGCGCTCGTGCGCGACGTCAGCGTCCAGCCACTCGCGGCGTTCGCCCTGTGGTTCGTGGCCCGCTACGCCGCCGCCGTCGCGCCGGACGGCGCGGCGCAGTGGCTCGCCCACGCCGAGCGGATCGTGGTCGCGATCGACTCCGAGCTGTGGCCGGAGAGCATCCTGCGCGACGAGTGCCTCGCGATCCTCGGCATCGCCGAGCGGGGTGCGCTGCTCGACGGCACTCCGTCACTCGACCCCGCCGCCGCGCTGACGCAGGCCACGGCGTGGCTGGCCACCCGCGATCTGACCGAGCGGGCCGCCCGGAATCAGCTCGGGGAGCTCACCTTCACGGGCGACCCGGCGTGCGGGCCCAGCTCCTAGAGATCTCGCTCGTAGAAGTAATTGATGGGGCCATCGGGTTTCCCTTCCCGGTTGCTGAAGCCGAGGCTCTCGTAGAGCGCCCGGGCCGCCACGTCGGCATCGCTCGTCCCCAGGTCCATCCAGGCCGCGCCGGCTTCCCGCGCCAGTTCGATCGCCGCGTTCATCAGGGCGCGCCCCAGCCCCCGGCCGCGCTGTCCCGGCACGACGTAGAGCTCGGCCAGGTAGCACTCGAGCGCCTCGGCCCAGATGGCCGGCCGGAAGCGGAGCACGGCGAGTCCGTCGGGCCCCGGCCCGGCTATGAGCACCACGGTGTCGCCGCCGGCGAGGAGCGTCTCGATCCGCTCGGCCAGCCGCTGCGGCCCGGGCGTGATGTCGTCGTACTCGGTGTTGAAGTCGTGCAGGAGCCGGCCGATGTCCTCGGCGTCGCCCGTCGTGGCCCGCCGCACGGCGTGATCCGGACGCCCGCTCATCGCGCCGGCGCCGGCGCCGACTCCGGCGCCGCCGCCGGAGCCACGCGCAGCCGCCCGAGCTGCCGTTGGACGGCCGCGCCCACGCGCGCCACATCCCCGGTGGCCAGGAGGTCGAGCATCGCTCCGCGCAGCACGGCGAGGATCAACGTGTGCTCGGTGGCGTCCCCCGTGAGCTCGCCGAGCAGCTCGAGCCAGTCGGCCACCGTGGCCCTGGCAAAGCCCGTCCAGGGCCCACGCTGTGGGTCGATCAACGAGCGCGCGTACCCCTCGACCCACAGCTTGAGCAGCCCGCGGTGCTCCTCCGCGGCCAGCCACTCCCACAGCTCGGCCGCAGTCGCGGCCAGATCGCGGTTCCCGGCGCCGGCCACCCGGGCGCGTTCGAGCAGCTCGAGCTCCTCCCGGCGGGCTCGGGCCAGCAGCGCCTGGACGAGCCCGGCCTTCGACCCGAACAGGAACAGAAGCACGCGGGGGCTCGAGCCCACCGCCGCCGCGAGCGGCCGCAGCGAGAGGTCGACGACCCCGTGCTCGATCGCGTATCGGTAGGCGCGTTCGAGGAGCTCCTCGCGCCGGGGCGACGCCGTAGCGGACATTGCGCCGTAGTGTAGGCTACTGAAACGACTGTTTCAGTGAAAGAGCCCACGGTCCCCACCACCATCCGCCCGCTCGGCGTTCCGGGCGATCTCGGCTGGGTGGTGATGGCGCACGGTGAGGTGTACGCCGCAGGAGTTCGGCTGGGATTCGAGCTTCGAGGCGCTGGTGGCCGGGATCGTCGCCGACTACGCGGCCGATCACGACCCTCGTCGCGAGGCGGCCTGGATCGCCGAGCTCGGCGGCCGGCGCGTCGGCTGCATCTTCTGCGTGGCGGACCCGGCGCGCGAGGGCACCGCGCTCTTGCGCATCCTGCTCGTCCACCCCGACGGACGCGGCCGGGACCTGGGCCGCCGGCTGGTGGGCACCTGCCTGCAGTTCGCCCGGGACGCGGGATACCAGCGCGTGCGGCTGTGGACCAACCACCCGCTCGCCGCCGCCCGACACCTCTATCTCGAGCGCGGTTTCCGGCTGATCGCCGAGGAGCCCCATCACAGCTTCGGCGCAGACCTGGTCGGTCAGACCTACGAGCTTAAGCTGCTCTAAGCCGCGACAGGCCGCCGGGGACGCGTGTCCCGCCGCCCACCACGCCGATCACGCCCCATCGCCAGGGTGATCAATGCCTTGTCTCGCGCCCGCTCGAACGCCCGCCTGCGAAAGCGCCGCCTGCCGTCGCCCGAGTCCTCCGAGATGGCCTCGAACGCGTACCAGCGCGCCAGGGCCAAGGCGGCGTCCTCCTCGTCCTGCGCGGCCTCTCGGCATAGCGCCAGGGCGCAGGGCTCCCCTCCGCCGGGAGCATTACACCCGTGACCGGGAGGACAGCACAGGGCCATGTTGGTTTGCTACCCACGCCGCGGCCGCCAGAATCGAATCGTCATGCCAGGTTGCCGACTCTGCGCGATCGCTTCGCTCGCGAGCGTCCTGATCGCGCTACTCACCGCATGCGGCACCGCGAGCAGGGCGCTGCCGATCCAGACCCGGCCCTCGCCCGTGGCTCGCCCCGCCGGCGGCCCGCCGAGCCACATCGCGGTCATCGTGATGGAGAACGAGGAGTATGCGGACATCATCGGCTCGCACTCGGCGCCGTACATCACTTCGCTGGCCCACCGCTACGCGCTGGCCACCGGGATGTACGCGATCACCCATCCGTCGCTGCCCAACTACCTCGCGCTGACCGGTGGCTCGACCTTCGGGATCTCCTCCGACTGCACCGGCTGCCACGTCGGCGCCACCAGCCTGGTCGATCAACTGACGGCGGCCCATCTGAGCTGGCGGGCGTACATGGAGGATCTGCCCGGGGCATGCTTCACCGGGGCGAGCTCCGGCGATTACGCCAAGAAGCACGACCCGTTCGCCTACTACACCCGCGTGACCGGCGACCCTGCCCGCTGCGCCAATATCGTCCCGCTGTCCCAGCTGGCCGCCGACGAGCGGTCAGGGACGCTCCCGAGGTTCCTGTGGATCACCCCCAACCTGTGTCACGACATGCACGACTGCTCGGTTTCGACCGGCGACCGGTTCCTGGCCGGGCTGGTGCCGGCGCTCCTGAGCGCTCTCGGGCCCCGGGGGCTTTTGTTCCTCACCTGGGACGAGGGCTCGAGCGATGACGGCTGCTGCCGCCTGGCCTCGGGCGGGCACATCGTGACGATCGTGGCCGGCGCCGGCGCACGCCCCGGTGGCCGGCTGGCCAGCCCGACCGACCACTACTCGGTCCTCCAGACGATCGAGGATCTGCTCGGGCTGAAACGCCTGCGCGGGGCCGCGTGCGTCTGTACGCCCTCGCTCCAGCCGCTGCTCGCGAGGGGCTGACGGACCGTCGGCTGAGTCGCAGTCGTCTAGCTGCGGGGCGCGACCACGGCTTCGGTGTCCGCCGCGACATCCTCGAGCTCCAGCCGGGGCCCGAAGCCGATCCGCAGGACCGCGCCGCCGTCGGGGGCGTTGGCGGCCTCGGCGAAGCCGTCGTGGGCCTCGGCGGCCTGGCGGACGATGGCCAGGCCGAGCCCCGAGCCGGGCTTCGAGCGGGCGTCCTTGGCCCGATGGAAGCGGTCGAACACGAACGGCAGATCCTCCTCGCTGAACCCCGGGCCGTGGTCGCGGACCGTCAGCGTGCCATCGTGCAGCGTCACCTCGACGGTCCCGCCCGCCGGGCTCCACTTGGACGCGTTGTCGAGCAGGTTGGTCACCGCGCGCGAGATGCGATCGGCCTCGCCGCGCACCAGGGTCGGCTCGATGACCTGCTGGAACGTGAGGCCCGGGGCCCGTCGCCGAGCCCGCTCGATCGCGTCGCGGACGACCGCGTCGAAGCGCACGTCGCCGGATTCCCCACTCGGCTTGCCGCCGCGGGCCAGCTCGACGACGTCGCCCACCAGCGCCGTCAGCTCGTCGAGCTCCTCGATCACGTCGGCCCGAAGCGCCGCGCGGTCCTCGGGACTGAGCAGCGCCTCGTCGCGCATCAGCTGAAGGTTGGCGCGGATCGTGGCGATCGGCGTTCGCAGCTCGTGCGAGGCGTCGGCCACGAGGTTGCGCTGCGCCTCCACCGAGCGCTCGAGCGCGTCGAGCGTGCGGTTGAAGGTCGTGGCCAACCGGGCCAGCTCGTCGGAGCCGAGCACATCGAGGCGCTCGTGCTCGATCCGCTCGGGATTGGCGGCGATCCGCTCGGTCTGACGCGTGAACCGCCCGATCGGCGCGAGCGCGGTCCTCGCCACCAGGAAGCCGAGAACCGCGGCGAGAAGGATTCCCGCCCCCCCGATGACCAGCAACAAAACCAGCTGGTTACGCAGCGCGCTATCGACGGTGGTGAGCGGCAGCGCGACAGCTAGAGCGCCCCTTGGGCCGACGCCCGTGACGAGCACCCGGATGTGCGTGCCCTTAACGCGCATGTCCGTGTAGAACTGCCCGCTGCCCTTTCTGACCAGCGCCTCGATCGCCGGCGTCGATGGGATCTCGTAGCCCCGCGAAAAGGGCGCACCGTCGGGCTTGAACAAGGTGTAAGCACCGGAAGGCCCGCCGAAGGCCTGCGGAGGCAGCCGATCGAGCCCTAGTCCCTCATCGGGATCCCCGTTGTCAACGCGGCTCGGCTGGGGTGGGCCGGACTGCGGCAGCGGCGAGCCGTGCCCGTGGGGCCCCATCCCGACGTTGGCCAGCGGCTGCTTGGTCAGACCCTGCAACTGCTGGTCGACCTGGCTCTGGAGCTCGGAACGCATCCCCGCGTAGGACGCCACGGCGACGGCGAGCACGGCGATCGCCACCGCGATGCCCGCCACCAGCACCATGCGCGTGCGAAGGCTCATTCCTGCGGCTCCCGCAGCGCGTAGCCGACGCCCCGCACGGTGTGGATCTGCGCCTGCGCCCCGGCCTCCTCGAGCTTGCGGCGCAGATAGCCGACATACACCCGCAGGGCGTTCGAGGTCGGGCCGAAGTCGTAGCCCCACACGCGGTCGTAGATCAGCGTGTGCGGGAGTACGCGGCGCGGGTTGAGCATGAGCAGCTCGAGCAGCTGGTACTCGGTCCTGGTCAGCTCGACGAACTTCCCGTCGACCGTGACCCCGTGACGCGCCGAGTCAAGCATCAGGTCGCCGAACTTGAGCGCGCCGTCGACGCTCGTCTCACCGCCGGCGCGGCGCAGCAGCGCACGCAGCCGTGCCTTCAGCTCGTCGATGTCGAACGGCTTGACCAGATAGTCGTCGGCACCGGCATCGAGGCCGTCGATGCGGTCGCTGACAGTGTCCCGCGCGGTCAGCATCAGGACGGGGACGCGGTTGCCCTCGCGCCGGAGCAGCCGGCACACCTCGAGCCCATCGATGTCGGGAAGCCCCACGTCGAGCACCACCGCATCGGGCAGGCTGCTCGAGATCTCCGACAGGGCGCCGGCGCCGGACTCGGTCAGCCGCACCTCGTACCCGGCTAAGGACAGCGCGCGGCGCAGCACGTCCCGCAGGGCACGATCGTCGTCGACTACCAGCAGTCTCATCTAACTGAATTGTCGTCCGTCGTGAGGCGTTCCACGAGCGGTTCCTACGAAGGTCTTACCCCGTCGGACTCGCGCAGGACCGCGCCGAGGATGCCGTTGACGAACGCGGGCGCCTCGGCGCCGCAGAAGCGCTTGGCCGTCTCCACCGCCTCGTCGATCGCCCCCTCGGGCGGGATCACGTGCTCGCCGGGCAGATCCCGGCCGTGCAGCAACTCGGCCAGCCCGACCCTCAGGATCGAGCGTTCGAGCGGCGCGATCCGCTCGAGCGACCAGCCGCTGGCGTGCGTGCGGATCAGCTCGTCGAGCTCGCCCCGATGGTCGCGCACGAGCCCGGCCAGCGCGCGGGTGAACGCGGGGGCGTCTCGGGGAAAGCTCTGCTCGAGCGGCCGACCGAGCAGATCGCTCTGATACAGCGCCCAGATCGCAGCGCGGCGCTGCTCGGTCCTACGCACGGCGACGAGTGTAGACGCGGCCGCGACCGACTCAGGCGACGACGGTCAGCTCCTTGGAGAGCCCGGTCAGGATCTCGGGTCCGTCCGGCGTGACCACCACGAGATCCTCGATCCGTACCCCGAGCTCGCCCGGCAGGTACACGCCCGGCTCGACCGTGACCACGTTGCCGAGTTCGAGCACCGCCACGGAGCGCTGAGCGAGACTCGGTGCCTCGTGGATATCCAGACCGACGCCATGGCCGAGCCCGTGGCCGAAGTGCTCCCCGTGCCCGGCGGCTTCGATCCGTTCTCGCGCCACGGCGTCGACCTCCCGTCCGCCGGCTCCGGGCTTGATCGCCTGCAGCCCGGCGAGCTGGGCGTCGAGCACGAGCTGGTAGATCTCGGCGCCCCGCTCGGTGCGCGCGCCGGCGGCGACGGTTCGCGTGCAGTCAGAGCAGTAGCCCTCGAGCTGGGCACCCCAGTCGATCACCACGAGGTCGCCGCGGCGCACCTCGACCTCGCGCGGCGAGGCGTGGGGCAGCGCTCCGTGGGGCCCGGCCGCCACGATCGGCTCGAAGCTCGGGCGCTCGGCCCCCCGCCGCCGCATGTCGAACTCGAGCTCGACGGCAAGGTCGCGCTCGGTGCGCCCGACCAGCCCGGCGGCCATGAGCTGCTCGAAGGCGGCGTCAGCCAGCGCGGCGGCGGCGCGGATCGACTCCACCTCGCCCGGCTCCTTGACGGCCCGGAGCCCCTCGACCAAGCCGTTCACCCCGACCATCTCCACGCGCTCGGGCAGGAGCTCGCGCAGCCGGGCGTACTCGCGCACGCTGACGTGTGCCTCCTCGAAGCCGAGGCGCAGCTCGCCGGGTGGCAACGGCTCGTTGATCGACTCGAGCAGGTCGACCGACGCGCGCAGGCGGTGAAACGACGAGTCCACCTGCTCGGCCGCCTGCTCGACGTATCGGAAGTCGGTGACGAAGGTGCGGGCGTTCGGGGCTATGAGCGCCAGGCCGTTGCTGCCGGTGTAGCCGGTCAGGTAACGGACGTTGACCAGCTCGGTGATCAGCACCGCGTCCACGCCGGCGCCGGCCAGCCGCTCGGTCAGGCGATCCGCCCGGTTATTCATCGACGATCTCCGCGCGCAGGCACTCGAGCGCGTCACGGTAGCCGGCTGATCCCTTGCCCGAGATTCGGGTCAGGCACAGATCGGTGATCACCGAGTTGCGTCGCCAGGGCTCGCGGGCGTCGACGTCGGAGAGGTGGACCTCGACGGCCGGGAGCTCGGCCAGCTCGAGCGCGTCCCGGATCGCGTAGGAGTAGTGCGTCCACGCCCCCGGATTCAGGACGATCGCGTCGGCCAGCCCGCTCAGCCGGTGCAGATGCTCGACGAACTTGCCCTCGTGGTTGGTCTGGAAGAAGCGAACCTCGAGCCCGAGCTCGCGCGCCGCGCCGCTGATCTCGATCTCGAGCTCCTCGAGCGTGAGGCTCCCGTAGTGCGCAGGATCGCGCCGGCCGAGCTGGTCGAGATTGACGCCGTGCATGACTTCGACCCGGTTGCGCATCGTCACTCGGCGCCTAGCCTGCCAGCTCTCGGACGACCGCGACGAGCTGCTTCGAGGTGATCTCGCAGCCCGGGCGGACGCACCCGGGGCCGTCGAGAAGCACGAACGGCACCGCCCCGGTGCCGCGTCGCTTCTTGTCCCGCGCCGTGGCCATGACCACCGCGTCGGGATCGGCGCGCTCGAGCCGGGTGGGCAGGTCGTGGGCCTTCAGGAGGGTTCCGACCTCTTCGCGGAGGCCGTCCTGGCCGGACAGGCGCAGGGCGGCGAGCAGCCCCAGCGCCACCGCCTCGCCGTGGCGGTAGGCGGCGTATCCGGTGGCGGCCTCGATCGCGTGACCCACGGTGTGCCCCAGGTTGAGCACCTGGCGGAGCCCGGAGTCGCGCTCGTCCTGGGCCACGATGCGGAGCTTGGTCAATACGCAGGCGGCGATCACGTGCGGGTCGGTGGGGTCTGCCCCAGCGCGGACGCGCTCCCACAGCTCGCCGCCCGCGATCAGCGCCGTCTTCACCACCTCGGCGTAGCCGGCCGCTCGCTCTTCGGGCGGCAGGCTGCGCAGCGTGGCCGTGTCGGCGAGGACCGCGCTCGGCTGATGGAAGGCGCCGACGTAGTTCTTGGCCTCGGCCAGATCGACGCCGGTCTTGCCGCCGAAGGCCGAGTCGACCTGCGCGACCAAGGTCGTCGGCACCTGCGCGAAGCGCACTCCGCGCTGGTAGGTGGCGGCGCAGAACCCGGCCAGGTCTCCGACCACGCCACCGCCGAGGGCGACGACCAGGTCATCGCGGGTCATCCCCGCCCGGGCCAGCTCGGTCCACACGATCTCGGCGTGTGCGACGGTCTTGGATTGCTCGCCGGGCATGATCGCCACGCGGCCGCCGATCGGTTCGAGCTGCGCGCCGTATAGGCGCCCGGCGTTGCCGTCGGTGACCAGGAACCGGCGGCCGGCGACGGCCGGTGGCCAGAAGCGGTGCTCGGTCACCAGACCGTCCCCGATGTAGGCCGGGTAGTCAGCCGAGGCGCTCGTCGCCCACAGGAGCTTTGTGCGCTCGGGCATGCCCTCGAGGGCTTTCAGCACCGGGTCCATTCGGTGAGAGCGCTCGGCCGGAACGACGGCGTCGGCCAGTGCGGCGTAGAGCGGCTCGCGCCGGCGGTACAGCTCCTCGAACTGGTCCCGCTGGCGCGCGAGCGGGCGATCGCTGTCCCGGCAGCGCGACCAGGCCAGCTCGAGCGGGACGTCGAGCCAAACGACCAGATGGTCTTGCAGGGCGGCGCGGACCCGCTCGTGACCGATTGCGCCACCGCCGAGAGCCAGCACGCCGGGCTCGGCCTGGTTCAGCAGCTCGAGCGTCACCTGCTCCTCGGTCGCTCGGAAGACCGGCTCGCCGTCCTCGGCGAACACGCGCTCGATCGGCTTGCCCAGCCGCTCTTCGATCACGCTGTCCACGTCGATCGGAGAGCTGCGGAGGACCTCGGCCAGGCTGCGGGCCGCGGTCGACTTGCCGGCGCCCATGAAGCCGATGCAGACTACGCCGCGCTTGGCCAGCCGGGGAAGATCGGCTACGGGCGTCGCCACGCGATCCGCTCCTCGTAGGCTTGCAACGCGCCGCGGACATCGTCGATGTGGTCACCGCCGAACTTGCGGCGGTAGGCATCGGCCAGCACGAAGGCGACCATCGCCTCCCCCACCACGCCCGCGGCCGGCACCGTGCACGAGTCCGTTCGCTCCCGGAGCGCCTCGGCCGGCGCGTGGGTGGCGATGTCGACCGAGCGCAGTGGCTTGGTCAGCGTCGGCAGCGGCTTCATCGAACCGCGGACTATCAACGGGTCTCCGGTGGTCATGCCGCCTTCGAGCCCCCCGGCGCGGTTGGTCTCGCGGTAGTAGCCACGCTCGTCGTCGTAGAAGATCTCGTCGTGGGCCTGCGAGCCCGGGAGGCCGGCGACCTCGATCCCGTCGCCGATCGAGACCGCCTTCAGGGCCTGAATCGAAAGGATCGCCTGCGCGAGGCGGCCGTCGAGGCGCTCCTCCCAGGCGACGTGGGAGCCCAGGCCCGGAACCAACCCGAAGGCCCTGACCTCGAACACCCCGCCCAGCGACTCGTTGGCCTTGCGCAGCCGGTCGATCTCTCCGACCATCGCCTTGGTCGCCTCGGGATCGAGGCAGCGGACGGGCGACTCGTCGACGTCGGCGAAGTCTTCGGGCTTCAGGTCGTTGGTGCGAGGCGCCTGGACGCTCGTGATCTGGATGACGTGGGAGAAGACCTGAACCCCGAGCTCACGCAGGAACGCCTTGGCCACGGCGCCGCCGGCCACGCGGGCGGCGGTCTCCCGGGCGCTGGCCCGCTCGAGGATGTTCCTGACGTCCGTGGTGTTGTACTTCTGCGTTCCCACGAGATCGGCATGTCCGGGCCGAGGCAGATGGACCTCCGGGACCGCGGCCTCGACCGGCCACGGGTTCATCCGCTCCTCCCAGTTGGCGTAGTCGCGGTTGGTGACCTGGAGGGCGATCGGGCCGCCCAGCGTCCGCCCGTGCCGAACGCCGCCGGTCACCTCGACCTGGTCGCGCTCGATCTTCATCCGACCACCGCGGCCATGGCCGAGCTGCCGTCGCGCGAGGTCGCGGTTGATGACATCGCGCTGGAGCTCGAGGCCGGCGGGCAGCCCCTCGAGGATGCAGGTCAATCCGGGGCCATGGGACTCCCCGGCGGTGGTCAACCGCAGCGTCATGGCCGACGTAGGTTACGGACGGGGCCGTCAGACGGCGGGCGCGGCGGCCGTCCGGGCGGCGCGGAGACGCCGCTCGAAGGCCGTCGGCGGCGAAAGACGCTTGGGGGCGCCGAAGTGGAAGCCCTGGGCGTAGTCGGCGCCGATCGCCTTCAACACCCCGAGCGTGTCGGCGTCCTGGACGCCCTCGGCGATCGTGCGCTTGTCCAGGCAGCGGGCGATGCCGACAATCGACTTGACGACCTGGTGGTCGAGCTTCGAGCTGGCGAGCTCGCGGATGAAGCCCATGTCGATCTTCAGGTATCGCGCCGGGATGTACTTCAAGAACGTAAACGAGGAGAAGCCCGTGCCGAAGTCGTCCAGGGCCAGGCTGCAGCCCAGGCCGTAGAGCGTCCCGGCGAACTGGCGCGTGGCCTCGAGCTTGGTCATCGCGGCCGCCTCGGGCACGTCGAAGATCACCTTGCCCGGGTCGACGCCGTCGGCGATCGCGGAGCGGATCTCGGCCACGATCGCGGGATCGCCGATCGAATAGCCGGACAGGTTCACGGCCACTCCCTCGCCGTCGACGGCCAGGCGCAGGCCCGCGCTGGTCACCCAGCGGTCGATCTCGCCGATCACGCCGAAGCGCTCGGCCATGGGCAGGAAGGCGGCCGGCGGGATGATGTCGCCGTCCTCGGAGAGCATGCGCACGAGCAGCTCGTGATGGGTGATCCGGCCGGTGCGGAGGTCCGCGATCGGCTGGCCATACAACACGAAGCGATCCTCGGCCAGCGCGACGCGAATCCGCTGAATCCAGGTCAGAGCGCCGCTCGCCTCACTGGTGTAGACACGGGCCTGGTCGCCACCGTGCTCCTTGGCCTCATACAGGGCGATCTGGGTCCGGGCCAGGATGTCCTCGGCGCCGACCTCCTCGTCGCCGGTCAGCAGGGCGATCCCGATGCTGACCATGATCGGCGGCCCGAGCTGGCGCTCGCACAGAACGGCGCGGATGTCGCGCGCGACGATCAGCGCCTCGTCCTCGCTGACCTCGGGCAGGATCAGGCCAAACTCGTCGCCGCCCAGCCGGGCGATCACGTCGGTGGCGCGGGCGCGGGCGCGCATGATCTCGGAGACCGCCTTGAGCATGACGTCGCCGGCGCCGCGGCCGTAGGTGTCGTTGACCAGCTTGAAGTTGTCGATGTCGAGCGTGAGCAGCGCGCCGACGCGGGAATAGCGCGCCGAGTAGGAGAGCTGGCGCTCGAGCTCATCCACGAGACGCGACCGGTTGAAGACCCCCGTAAGGAGGTCGTGCTCTGCAAGATGCTCGAGAGGATCGGCCATCAGGATCGCGTCACGGTAGGCGCAGCACGCTCATAGGGACCACACATACCCATCGGCTCAGGCGCCCCGAAGCTCTATCCGTAGAAACCACGGATTGGTCGCTGGGAAGCGTGGACGAGCGCGGGAAGCGCCGCACGCGCCCGGGTTGGTCCGAGGCCGTGGCGTGGGTCATGACCGCCAACTCGGCAACCGACCGCCGCCGAGTGTGCGCTCGTGACCCACATACGTGCGTGAATCCACACTCGGCAACCGACCGCCGCCGAGCGTGCGCTTGTGACCCACATACGTGCGTGAATCCACACTCGGCAACCGACCGCCGCCGAGCGTGCACTCGTGACCCAAGCCGGCGTGGGACTAGTACCGGCCGGCGGCGTCGATCGAGAGGCGCTGGTTGCCCGAGGCGACGAGCGCCAGGCGGACGGTCATGGCCACGTGGCCGAGGCGGCGCAGCTTCTTGGCCGTCGCCCGGGACAGGTGCAGCCTGAGGGTGACCGTGCCGTTCTCGACCGAGGAGACGGTGCCGATCCCGATCCGGACCGCAGGCGCCTTGCCGGTCTTGATGTGCGCCCGCCTGGCGGCGGCGCGCGTGACCCACACGGTGGCGATGCCGTTGGCCGCCTGGTTCGAGCGGACCCGCACCGCGATGCCGTTGTTCAGCACCGACTTCAGACTCTGCGGCAGCAGCTGCAGGTGGATGTTCAGGACGGAGCCGGAGCCGGAGCCCGAGCCACCGCCGCCGTTCGTGCTCGTGGGCGACGGAACGGGCTGGCCGTTGGAGCCCAGCACCTGGATCGTCTGCTTGAGCGTGCTCGAATTGCCGCCGCGATCGGTGGTGGTGAGCGTGACGGTGAACGTGCCCGGCTTCTTGTACTGGTGCACGACGCTCGGGCCCGTGGCCGTGTTGCCGTCGCCGAAGTTCCAGGCGTAGCCCTGCTTCGGGATGACCAGCGTGGAGCCTGAGGCCGAGCCGTCGAACTGCACGACATCGCCCTGGTTGACAGAGCTCGGGACGACGAAGTCGGGGGTGAGGATCACCATCGGTGCGCAGCCGTAGGTGTCCGGGTCGGAGTCCAGCGCCGCGCCGTTGTTCCACTCGCGCTGCAGGAAGTATGGATTCTGCGAGCTGTTTCCGATCGTCACCTGGTCGAGCGTCCGCGGGAGCGGGGTGCAGCCCTGGTTGTCCTCGATCTCGGCTCCGAGCGGCCCCGCCCAGCTGTTCAGGCCGGGGTTGACGATTGCGCCGATCTCGCCCTGGCTGAGCGGGCTGACCAGGCGAGCCCCGATGTCGGCGTCCAGCACCGGCGGGGGCGGGTCCTGCTGGATGGTCGGCAGGCCCGGCTCGTCGCAGGACGTTCCAGCGGTCCACGGCTGCACGACGTACGCGACCTCGGTTCCGCCCACGTTCACCTGCGAGTGATACGAGCAGTACGCCGTCTGCTGCGGCACCGAGTTTCCGGCCAGCGACGAGAGGTCGCTCACCGTGACTGTGGTGTTGAACGCAGAGTGGGATGACTGCACACGCGTGAAGTTGAACCCGTTGGGCCCGGTGATGTAGGCGTACCAGCCCGTAACGTCCATCGAGGCCGCGGGCTGCGGAGGCGCCTGGATCGTCAGCGTGGAGGTCCCACCGGTCGTCGTGATCCACTGCGAGGCGCTGGGGATCGATTCGCCGGTGCTCGTGTCGTAGGTGAGCTCCACCTGATAGGTGCCGGCCGGGAGATTTCCGCCCGTCGAGTTCGCCGACACGCTCGGGGGCGGCGGGGTGGGGAAGTTGTTGGCCGAGCACAGCACGCCATTGCTGTCCAGGCAGCTCACCACGCCCGGCGGGAGCAGCACGTCCACCAGCGGCGTGTAGCCCGGCTGGGTCCGAGCGGTGATTCCGGTCTGCGTGACCATCGTCGACACCTCGCTCTGGATCTGAGCATCGGTCAGGCACTTGACGTTTTCAGGCACTTCGTTGGGGTCGACGAACGAGTCGCCCTTCCCCAGCGCGCAGCCGTTGGACGGGAAGCTATGGCCGGCTCCGCTGTAGTTGCCGAACTCGCAGGCCGATCCGGCCGTCGTTCCGTTGTCGGTGCAGCCGCCGCCGAACACCGAGGCGTTCAGCGCCTGTCCCTGACCGTCTCGGTACTGCGAGGTGACGGCAAACGGTGAGTCGAGCGATCCGCTCCCGTCGGCGACGTCGCGCAGGAAGCGCTCCACGTAGCCCTGCGTCTGCGAGAAGTAGTTCTTCACCGTCCAGGGGCTGGAAAGAGGCGTGTCCCAGGTCAGGGCAAACGTCTCGTTCTTGTGGATGACGGAGCCGCCGCGGTAGCAGAGGCCATCGCTCGGCATCGTCGGCCCACCCAGATCAGAGGAGAGCCAGGGATCGACGCAGTCGGCGAGGTAGTTCACGGTCGAGACACCGGACGGCAAGGAGAAGCCACGGGTGCTCGGGGTGAGCGCCACGCCGGCCTCGGTGTTGCTGGCGCTGGCGTTGTCATTGATCACGACGGCCTGGGCAGCGGTCGCGGCCACGCCCAACGACGCGACGAATGTCGCGACGACGGCGAGAATCAGGTTTCGAGTGGTGAGCGAATAACGGCGCATCGTGTCAACCTCCAACAGTCAGAGTGCGCAGGTCGACGACGGCGCCGACGCTCGGGTCGTACTGGAACAGGGAAACCGCGCTGAGCGTGGTGTGGTCAAGCAACTCGCGCCCGGCAGGTGAGACCGTCCGGCGGGCCGCGTCAGCGGCGACGGCGGTCGGATGGTCGGCCGCGCTGATCGAGTTCACGGAGAACAGCGCCACCGGGGTGGAGCCGGTCGCGGTCTGCTGAGAGACACCCTCGGTCTGACCGGGCGACAGCGTCAGGATCTCGCAGTCGATCGGCCCGGGGGTGCAGGTACCGGGGCCGCTGACGGCAGCGCCGGGCTGCACCGCGAACAGAACCTGCTTGCCGCCCTGGAGCACACCGAGCTCGAGGAGCAGCGGCTTCTGCGGGCTGGGCAGGACACTCAGGCGCTCGAGCGGATCGATCGTGTTGAGACCACCGTTCGAGGTCGTGATGGCCAGCGAGACCTGGTAGCTCTGCTTGGCGGTCAGGCCAGCCGGCGCGGGCTTGGCCGGTTTGGCGGGAGTCGTGGGGGTAGTCGTGGCCGGCGGGGTGGCGGGCGAGCTCACGACGACCGGCCCGGTGGCCGAGCCGAGCCCGGACGCCCCGGTGGAACCGGTCGACGCCGTGGACCCGTTGGACGTACTCGCGCCGGAGTTGCCGGAGCTGGACGTGGCGGCGGTGGTCGTCGTCGCGGCCGTGGCCGTCGCGGTGGTGGCGACGTGCTGCGGGGCGAACGGATTGCGCCCCCGGCCGGCGAGCTTGGAATCGGTCTGCTTGGTCTCGACCGAGATCGCGGGCAGGGCGCTCCCGGTCGAGTAGGGCAAGCCGCCGTTCGGCTGGGTGACCAGGTTGGTGGGGGCCTTCTTGGAAAGCAGGACCGGCACGGCGACCAGGGCGACGATCAGCCCGATGGCGATCGGCCACAGCTTGCGCTCGCGCAGCT
The DNA here is from genome assembly GCA_963834625.1 of uncultured Solirubrobacterales bacterium. Classification (GTDB taxonomy): domain Bacteria; phylum Actinomycetota; class Thermoleophilia; order Solirubrobacterales; family Solirubrobacteraceae; genus Palsa-465. The sequence goes on from CAWICM010000010.1 coordinate 54,897, forward strand.
CTTTGATCATGTTGGACAGGACGCTCATCGCAGGGGTGAAGTGATGGCGGCCGAAGGCGCGCCAGTGGTGGACGTGGACGGGGAAGTCGAGGCCTGCGCCTGTGGCGCGGCGGCGGGACCGGCCGGGGTGGCTCCGTCGAACGCGCCCTCGGTCGCCGGGACGATGTAGGTCGTCGCGGAGATGTTGGCGGTGATCTGCGGGAAGCCGGTCGCGGCCGGCGCGAGGTTGATTCCGTTGATGGTCATGAGTCGGCCGCTGATCAGCAGGCTGCTCCCGCGGCTGGTGACGAAGCTCTGCAGCCGGTTGAAGAAGTCGCCGAGACGGGTGAAGTTGCCGCTGACCGTGAAGGTGAACTGCTCGGTGGGCAGCCCGGCCGCGCCGATGGCGGTGCCCGGCGGGAGCTGCGAGGCGGCGGTGGTCGTGGAGCCCGTGCCCGACGTGCTGGAGCTCGAGCTCGAGCTCGAGCTCGAGCTCGGCGCCGGCGTGGTAGTGGTGGTGGTGCTGCCGAGCGAGTTGCTCAGCTGCAGGCCACGGAAGCTCACGTTGGCGCCCTGGGCCGCGTTCTGGACCTGGTAGATCAGCGACGGGACGTCATCGTCCGGCGGCACGGCCTCGCCGAGCTTGGCGAGTTGCGCGTACTGGCCCGCGAATGCGGTGCGGGCGCTCTCCCCCGCGGCCAGCTGGCTGCGGGCGGCGTCGAGCTGGCTCTTCTGCGCGCTGATCTGGGTGCTGAGGCTCGAGGCCTTGTCGCGCTTGGGCGAGACCACGAGCATCCAGCCGGCGATCACCGCGCCGAGCGCGAGCACGACCATGATCACGATGCGGTCGCGGCCGGTCACTGGGTTGCTCCGGTGGTCGTGGTTGTGGTCGTGCCGGCGACCGAGGTCACACCGGAAGGTCCGGCGTTGGCGACGGGCTGGAAGAACACGACCAGGTCGAAGCTCGGGGCGTTGACGCCGCAGCCCTGCGCGGAGCCGTTGGCGCTCGGCGCGGAGGCGCTGTTCGACATCTGCGAGTCGTTGATGGTCACGCGGGTGACGCCGTTGATCAGTCGCAGCTGCGACATCAGGTTGGCCACGTCGTCCTGCGAGCGGGTACACCCGCTCAGCTCGAACGCGGGAGCGGTGATGTCGCTGCGCAGCGTGCCGGTGCCGCCCGAACCCGAGCCGCCCGAGTTCGCCCCGGGGACGACGGTCCCGACGACGGACTGAAGCGTGACGTTGGCCGGGATCACCTTCGAGAGGTCAGACAGCGCCCCGTGCCAGTCGAAGCGCGCGGCGGCGATCGAGTTGACGGTCGAGATCCGGGTCTGGGCGAGCTGGGAGAACTTGGTGAAGGCGCCCAGGCGAGCGACCGCGGCCTGCTCCTGCGTGACCTCGGTCTTCAGGTTGCTGAGCTGGGCCGTGCGCGAAGCGATCGAGTTGTTGGTCAGCACGTAGATCGTCACCAGCGCGACCGCGGCGGCCAGGAACCCGAGCAGCACGTACACCGGCACCTGCATGCCGGTCGAAGGACCGCGGCCGCGGGAGCCCGCGCGCGAGTCGGCAGGGACCAGGTTTACGGCCTTCATGCCGGGATCTCCTCCACGGTCAGTCCGGCGGCCACGGCGAGGCGCCCGGCGTCGATGCCGCCGAATCCGCCGGCATGACTCTCCTGGACGATGCCAACCTCGAGCGGAAGGCCGACCTGCTCGCCGAGCCGCTCGGGGAACCCGGGGATGGCGACGGCGGGGCCGGTGAGCACGACGCGCTCGACCGAGGCCGAGGCGTCGGTCATGGCCAGGAAGTCGAGGGAGTTGCGCACTTCGTCGGCGATCCGGCGGACGCCGTCGTTCAGGACCTCGCGGGCCTCGAGCACGATGTCGGCATCGCCCTCGATCTCGTCCGCCGCGGTCAGCAGCCCGACGTGGCGCAGCCAGCCGTGAGCGTGCTCCAGGGTGAGGGCGCGACGCTCGGCGAGCTCTGAGGCGATCGACTCGATCCCCTGGCCGGCGACGCGCGTGAAGGCGCAGGTCTGGTCGATGGCGACGGCCAGGTTGGTGAGGCCGCCGACGCTCGTGTAGAGCGTGGCGCCGGTCAGCTCGGGCCGGTACAGCGCGCGGATCATCGCGAAGGCCGAGAGGTCCACGCCCACCGGGCGCAAGCCGGCCTTGCGCGTCGCGTCGAGCAGGCGCTCGATCATGTCGCGCCGGGCGGCGACGACGACGACGCGGGTGCGCGGGCCATCCGGGGTCTCGACGATCCCGAGCGAGTGGTGCTCGAGCACGGCCTGCTCGAGCGGCATCGGGATGTGGTCGGGGGCCTGGAAGCGGATTGCGGAGCTGATCTCCTTGGCGCCCTTGAGCGGCGGAAGGTCCAGGGTGCGCATCACGATGCGCTGGTTGGCCACCCCGAGGCGGACCCGCTTGCCGAGCTTGTGGGCGGCGAACAGGTCGCGCAGCGAGCTGGCGAGCGTCTCGACGTCGACCACCTCGCCGTCACGCACGATGCCGGCCGGCAGCTGCGCGCTCGCCGCGCGCTCGACCGTCACCTGACCCGGGCGGGTCTCGACGGCGGCGACGTAGCCGGGCTCGATATCAAGGCCGACGACAGTTTTTCCCTTGGCGTACCCCATGGTGGCTCAGGCCAAGTGATCGGCCGCTACCCCCGGTGAGTTGAGGGGATCAAGCGTCGATTGGACAGCCCCCTCGATTTCGGTCATGCGTCCAGGCCTCCCCTGCCCGCTCCGGCGGCCCCGCGCGGAGGCGAACAATCGCTGCAAAGGGCGCTCAATTAGGTACCAGCTGGCGGCGCCACACGCCGCCGCCCCGGCGACCACGAGGAGCCACGTCAGCACGGCCTCGTCCAGCGATCCTGACCGGGTGGCCGGCAGGAAATGGGGCGCGATCAGGGCGCGATCAGGTCGAGGACCGGCAGGTGCCACAGGTAGATGCCGTACGACACGACACCTATCCACGCGACGAGCGGGCGCGCCAGGGCTCGAATCGGCCACGGGTCGCGCCGACGGGGAACGATCACGGCGAGGACGAGCAAGCCGGATCCGAGGCCGATAATCGCGTGGGGCAGCAGCCCGTACCACGGCAGGACCAGGTCACCGTGCTGCATGGGCACCACGGCCGTGAACGCAGCGACCGACAACAACAGGCAACCAAGCGGACGGCGCCCAAGCGCCGCGGGCAGCCATCTGGTGGCGCCACCCGCTTCGAGCTCCGCCCTGAGCACGGCCAGAGCCATGTCGATGGCAAACCAGTCCAGCATGCGGGGTAGCGACACCGTCAACGTCGGCGCGTGGCCATCGAACGAGCCGGAGCGCGCGGAGGCCGTCGAACCCGGCGATGTCGCGAGCGGCGCGGGTGCGCGCCCGCGACATGGACGCGCTCACGCCACCCACGCCCACGTGGCGAACTGAAACGTCCAGAACGCGAGCAGGGCCGCGCTCACCAGCACCACCGGCCGCAGGAGGCGTCGCTCCGACAGCCACGCGCCGGCGGCCATCCACAGCGGGAAGATCGTCAGCGTGTATCGGTCGAGCGACTTGAGCGGCTGGCCGGCCACCGGGCTCCAAATGCAGACAAGCAGCGTAGCCAGCGCGTACGCGCCGTACTGGACCGGCAGTCGCCGGGCGACGAGCACCAGCGCGGCCACGGCGAGTCCGAGCACGCCCAGGAGCAGGATGCTCTCGGCGCCGTCAGAGAACGGCCCCGCGATCGAGGGCTGATAGATCGGCTGGCTCAGGACCGAGTGCGCGCCTGCGGCCGCGGCTTGCACGGCGGAGACGAACGTCTGGAGCGGCCCGGTCATCTGATGACCGTGCTCGGCGCCCGTCTGCCCGGCGATCGGAGACAGCAGTCCATAGCCCCTGAGAGCCAGGTAGCCGAGAAAGGCGGCCAGGCCGGCCGGAACGGTCAGCAGCCACGCGGCGCGGCGATCCAGCCCTCGCCGCTCTCTCAGGTACATGAGCGCGAGCGGGAGAAAAAGACCGGCGCCGGTAACGCGAGTGGCCGCGGACAGGCCGCCCAGCGCGCAGGCGAGCCTCCACCGCCCCTGCCGCGCGGCGTAGATCGAGCCGACCGACAGGGCCAGGAACAACGACTCGGTGTAGACGGCGCTGAAGAAGAACGACAGCGGCGCGAACGCGAGCAGCAACACGGCAGCGTCCGCCGCGCGGGGGCCGAGCTCGAGCGCGGTCAGCCGATGGAGCAGCACCAGCGCCAGCGCCAGCGCCGCCAGCGAGATCGCGACCCCGGCGGCGACGTCGGAGCCGAGCACGAAGCCGAATACCCGGACCAGAAGCGGATACAGGGGAAAGAACACGGTCGAGGACGCGCTCGCGTAGCCGTGCTGGGCGATCCCCAGGTAGTGGATCGAGTCCCACCGCACGGCCGACGCCGCGAGCGCGTTGCCCACCGCGCCGAGCCGCTCTGAGATCCGCGTCGGATCTGCCGCGGGCCACCACCCGATCTGCCGCGGGACCGCCAGCGCGCCGGCGACGCCGGCTCCGAGCACGATCAGCCGCGAGGCGACGAGCGCGCGGACGGGCATCGGCACGCCCGCGAGCGCACGGGCGATGCGGCCGAGCACAGGCGCCCGCGGGGCGCCGGCGGCTTGCGCGGTCGCGCTCATCGGGCCGACGCGGCCGCCGGCTCGAGTGACCGCGGGACCGTCGCCCGGGAGCCGGCCGGCTGCTCCTGCGTCTGCTCCGCGTAGAGCGCGCCGGAGACGAGCGGCACTACCCAGACCAGGTAGAGGAACGCCCAGTAGTCGGCGGACAGTTGCAGGCCGATCAGGATCGCGGCGGTGAGCGCCGCCATCCGGGCGCGGTCGCGCGCGAGCTCAGGCTCGCGGCGGAGCTTGACCACGGCGCCGGCGACGAGGCCGAGCACGCAGGCCTGTGCCACCGGCTGCAGTCCTTCGATGCCGAGCGCGCTCCACACCGACTGCAGCGAGCCCCGGGAGAACTGGTAGGCGACGGCGTGGGCCATCTCGGACGGGCCGTGCAGGCCGCCCACGCCGAACAGGATGCCCAGTGGTACCGCCGACACCGCCGCGATGGCGCCGACGGCAGTGAGCAGCCGCCGTCCACGGAGAGGCGCGAGCGACACCGGCAACAGCGCGAACGGCGCGAGCTTGAACCACCCCGCGACGGCCAGCAGCCCGGCACACGCGGTCGGACGGCGCCACAGCAGCACCGCGATGGCCAGCAAGGCCGCGAGCACGACGTCGGTCGTGCCGGTCGAGGCGGTGATCAGCACGGGTGGGAAGGCCAGCCAGGCCAGCGCGGCTCGCAGCCCGGCCTCCTCGGCCTCGGTAGGACGGCCCGGCCCGCTGTCTCGCCCGCGGACGCGCGCCCTGCGTGCCCCGGCGGTTACCCGGAACACCGCCCACGCCGCGACCAGGGCGGCCAGCGCGGCGACCGCGAGCCCCGCGTCGACCGAGTCCCACAGCGTGTTGACCGGCGAGAACAGCGCGAGCGGCACATACAGCGCGTAGCTCAGGATCGGGTAGGTGTCGCCGTGGAGGATCCCCGGCGGCATGTGTCCGTACGGGAGCACACCGTGGACCAGCCTGGTTGCGCCCTCCATGACCGCGAAGATCACGTCGACCGGGTCGGTCGAGCTCACGGTGACCATGAGGAACACCAGGCCGAGCACGATCAGCGCCGTGCGCAGCCAGCGCACGCGCCGCGCCGGGTCGATGCCCGGTGTGATCGCCGCCAGCAGCGGCGTCGAGGCGGGCTCGGCGCGCGAACTTCCGAGCGCGCGGCGTGCACAGCGCGCCAGCAGGTACGCCATGCCGGGCGCCACCTCGATCAGGCTCGCGCTCACGTAACGGTGCTGGAACAGCACGACGCTCACGACGAGCGACAGCGAGGCGGCGACGTCGAGGTTGCGCAGCCGGCGCCAGGGAGTCACCGCGGTCATCAGCACGAACAGCGCGCACAACCCGACCAGTAAGGCGGGCTGATAGGCGAGCCAGTCGCCGTAGGGCACCCGCAGCACCCGGTCGTTGACCCCAGCCAGCACGGTGCCGTCGCGCTGCAGGGCGTCCTCGGCCACGAGCTGCGATCCGGCGTAGAAGCTCACGCGTACGGTCTGGGCGTCGAGCGGATCAGCCTGGGCACTCGTCCAGCGCGAGCCGGCCAGCGCCTCGCGCGTCCGGGCGTCGCGCAGAGCGAGCTGAATGGCCCGGCGGGCCGGGATCGCCGGGCGAAGCGAGTGATGGGTGACGGTCAGGGCAAGCCCCGCGAGCACGGCGACCAGCACCCCCGCCGCCAGAGGCGCACGCGTCGAGCGCACCGCGCGACCAAGCATCAGAAGCCGGCGTGCAGGTACCAGTGAATGATCGCCGGACCGGCGAACAGGCCCACGAGACCGCCGAGGGCCAGGAACGGGCCGAACGGCACCGCGGTCTTGCGGCCCTTCTCCAGGCCGACCCGCGCGATCACGACGGCGCCGACGATCGTGCCGAGCAGCACCCCGGCGAGGATCGCCACGGCGACCGAGCGCCCGAGGAACAACCCGAGGACCGCGACCAGTTTGACGTCGCCGATGCCCATCCCGCGCGGATAGACGAGCGCGAAGGCGAGCAGGAAGCCGCCGGCGCCGACGCCGGCGATCAGCTGCTCGGGCACCCCACGCAGATCGAGCGCGGCGCCGATGGCCACCGCGGCCACCGCGGCCGGAAGGGTGATCTTGTTGGGGATGATGCGGTGATCGAGGTCGATCAGCGCGACCGGGACGAGCACGCCGACCAGCACGAGCCCGAGCACGATGTCCACCGCCGAGTGCTTGGTGAGCACGACCGCCACGGCGAGCGCGGCGGTGGTCGCCTCGACGATCGGATAACGCGGCGAGATGCTGATTGCGCAGCTGCGGCAGCGCCCGCGCAGGAGCAGCCAGCCCAGCACCGGCAGGTTGTCGTAGGGCTTGATCGCGGTGGCGCACCCCGGGCAGCGCGAGGGCGGCCGCACCAGCGACTCGCTACGCGGAAGCCGGTAGGCGACGACGTTCAGGAACGACCCGATGGTCGCGCCGAGCACTCCTGCGAAAGTCGCTGCGAAGGCGAGCGGCATCTCGATCGCCTCACGCCGCCCCGGTGAGGACCGGCTCGGTGTCGCCCTGCTCGAGCGCCGGCGCCTCGGCGTCTTCGAGCGACTCGTCGGTGCCCCGGCCGCCGACGGCCAGCACGGCGATGAAGACCAGCGGCAGGAACCACACGATGTACATGTAGAACCAGTGCTTGGCCGGCAACTGGACCGCGATCGTCACGGCGGCGGCCAGCGCGGCGACCTGGGCGAGGCTGCGCGGGCCACGCGGGCGGAAGGCGACCGCGACCGCGAGAAGCCCGGCGCCGGCCGTGACGGCCAGCTTGATCGGATCGAGTGCCGGATGCAGCGCCCAGATCGAGAAGATGTCGGCGCGGTTGAGCTGGTAGCCGATCGTGTGGTTCCAGACCTCCACGGGGCCGCCCGACGGAAGGAACAGCGCGAACGAGACGCCGGTGGCGATCACGAACCCGGCCAGTACCTTGCGGATCGCGCTGCGCGGCTCGGTACCCGGCCCGATCGCGACGAGCGGGAGAAGCGCGGCGGGAAAGAACTTCGAAGCGGCTCCGAGGCCGACCAGGATGCCGCGCTTGATCGGGCTGGTCAGGACCAGCATGGCGAGCACCACGAGCAGCGCGACCATCCCGTCGTTGGTGCTCTTCTCGACGTCGAGCACGCTCCACGGGCAGGCCGCGAACAGCCAGGCGAGCAGCAGGCCGAGCCGCCATCCGTCGCGACCGCCCCGCAGGCGAACGCCCAGCCAGATCAGGCCGGCGATGGTCAGCAGGTCGAAGGCGATCGTGGCCTCGCGCACCGGGAGCAGGTAGCTCCAATTCACCTTGCCGATGGCCATGAACGGCACGTAGGCGAGATAGGCCAGCGGGCCGTACGTGTCCGGGTGGCCGACCGAGGGGTAATAGATGCTCTGCCCGTGCAGGATCTTGGTGGCGCCGATCGCGGACGCGGTTCCGACATCGACCACGTTCGCCGGCAGCAGCGTGATCACGATCCGGCCCGCCACCAGCGCCACCAGCCCGATCACCATGACCACCGTGGGCAGGCGAACGTCGATCCGGCGTTTGAACGAACCCGGCCGGAAGCCGCGGATCAGCATCCGGGCGAGCAGATACAGGAGCGGCGGGTAGAACAGCCACACCGCCGACTCGAGGTGAGCCGTGTCGAAGCGCCAGTACGAGACGCCGAACAACAGCACGACCGCCAGGTCCAGCCGGGCGAGCCAGCTGCACCGGCGCAGCAGCAGGATCGGCAGCAGGAACATCAGCGTGAACGGCACGAGCACCCATGGCGAGTCGAATACCTGGCCGTAGTGCCCGCGGGCGTAGATCCCGATCATCAGCGGGCCGGTGTACGTGGGACCGAGCTGACCGTGCGCCGACACGAGCTGGTCGGCGATCTCCTTGCCGTGGTACGCGAAGTAGATCTCGTAGTGGTTGACGCCCCAGACGTAGACCGAGTAGGTCAGCGGATGGTGGGTCCGGTGAATCGCGTCGAGCTTCGGCGCCGTCTTGGCGATCGCAAGCGCCTGGCGCGGGGTGATCGTGAAGCCGCGCGGAAGCTGATCGGGGCTCCTGGTCAGGTAGATCGCCGGCTCCACGTCGGTGGGCGCGCGGTTGGCGGCCGACGTGGCGGCGCTGGCGGCGGCCGGCGTCACGGCGCCGATCAGCGCGAGCACGAAGAGGAGCGCGAGGAGCGTTCGCCGCATGCCTCTAGTGATCGGCCCGGAACGCGCGTCCTTTACCGCATCCACGAGCCGTTAAACGAACCGAGGCGGCCCGGAGGCCGCCTCGATCCAACAGCAGGTATTGCGATCGACTACCAGGAGCCGCCCGCGTTACAGGCGCCCGCGTTAACCGGGGTGCAACTGAACGCCTCGGTGCCGTTCGTATTGCTCAGCGTGAACGTCTCGGTATCGGTCGGTGAGACGGCCGAGATCGTGTAGCTGTTGGCGGTGCCGCTGGCGGCCGACAGATACACCTGGCTGGTGCTCACCGTGGTGCTGAGCGCCGGCGTGATCTGGTTCAGCGCGGCCGGCGAGGAGCTGGCGTAGCTACCGTTGTTGTTGGTGGCGTACGTCTCCATCGCGGTGGCGGCGTTCCGGGCCAGAGACTCGGCCGACGCATCGTTGGCCTTGCTCTTCTGGTTGAGGAACGTCGGGATGGCGATCGCGGCAAGGATGCCGATGATCAGGATCACGACGAGGAGCTCGATCAGGGTGAAACCCTTCTCGTCCTCGGCGCGACGGCGCAGCGAATGAAGCATGGAGCCCTCCTGGGATTTTGATTGGGTCTGTTGCGCCAGATCCAAGGCCCCAATCGGTCATCCATGACAACGTCACGTCCCTATTGGTGGTAACCCGGCTTCCTCTCTATCCGTTGAGAGGTCCGTGGCTTTGCGTCCCGCCCTCGCGGACGGTTTGCCCCTGGCACCGCAGTGACTCTGGCCCGACATGTATCGACATGCCGCTTCCGAAGAATTATGGGTTTGGACGTTTATCCGGGTTTAGAAGGTTCCGCCGGCCCGGCGTCCTGCGCATCCCGGTCGGCCTGAAACTCGCCGGTGCCGCCGCACCACGGGCACGTGACCTCGTGCGGCGTCCCCCCCAATCCGGACATCAGCTTCCCTGTCCCCCGACAAGGGGTGCACTTGCTTCTACCTTCGTCTGGCGTCGCGCTCATCGGCGGCGACGATAGCGGGATCGGCCGCTGCAGCGGCGACCACTGGGGTCAAGAGGGGGCCGCGCGTCCGGCCCGGCGTCCCTCGCGCCCGCGCACCCTTGAGCTTCGTCAACAGCACGCCGGCGCCCGGGACGCCGGCCGGGAGGCGCGGTCTCCTATTTGATGCTGTTGTAGATCGAGAACAGCGGCAGGTACATCGAGATGACGATCACGCCGACGATGCCGCCGACGAAGATGATCATCACCGGCTCCATGATCGAGGTGAGCGCCTTGACGGCGGCCTCGACTTCGGAGTCATAGAAGTCAGCGATCTTGGCGAGCATCGTGTCGAGCGCGCCGGTCTCCTCACCGACGCCGACCATCTGGGCGACCATCGGCGGGAAGGCGGAGCAGTCGCGCAGCGGGGCGGAGATCGTGCCGCCGGACTTGACCGAGGTGATCACGTCGCCCATCGACTTCTCGATTACCGCGTTGCCGGCGGTCTTGCCGGTGATCTCGATCGCCTGCATGATCGGCACGCCGGCCGAGGTCAGCGCCGACAGCGTGCGCGACCAGCGCGCGATCGAAACCTTCTGCACGACCTCGCCGATCTTCATCGGGATGCGGAGCTTGAAGGCATCCCACGTGTCGCGCGCCCGCTGGTTGCGCTTCATCGCGATGTAGCCGCCGACCGCGCCGACGAGGAAGAGGATCAGCAGGTACCACTGGTGGGTGACGATGTGCGAGAAGCTCACCATGAACTGGGTGAGGGCCGGGAGCTTGCCCGGGAACTGCTTGAACACGCCCACGAACACCGGGATCAGGAACGCCACCAGCGCGAGCAGCACGGTGACCGCGAAGGTGATCACGATCGCCGGGTAGATCATCGCGGCGCGCACCTGCCGGCGCAGCGCGGCGTCCTTCTCGAGCTGATCGGCGACGCGCATCAAGCAGTCCTCGAGTACACCGCCGGTCTCCCCCGCCCTCACCATCGAGACGTACAGCGGTCCGAACACGCGCGGGTGGCGCCCCATGGCGTCGGACAGGAGGAGGCCGGCCTCAACGTCGTGGCGGACCGCGGCGATCGTGTCCTTCAGCAACTTCGAGTCGCTTTGCGTCTCCAGCACCTGGAGCGCGCGCATGATCGACATGCCCGAGGTGACCATGGTGGCCAGCTGGCGCGAGGCTACGGCCAGGTCCTTGGCGCTCACGCGCGAGAAGAGCTCCAGGTTGATCTCCTTGGAGCGGTACTTGGTCGCGATGTCGACGACGACGAGGCCGCGCTCCTTGAGCTGCTCGGCGACCGCCTGCTTGGACTCCGCGTCGACCTCGCCCTTGGCCTGAACGCCGGCGAGGTCCATCGCCTTGAAGACGTAGGTGGCCATGGCTTATGCCGCCACCTGGTAGCCGCCGCCACCGCCGCCCGCGACGAGACGGCGGAACTCCTCGACGGCGTGGGAGCGGGACTCGGCGAGCTGACGGTTGACCTTGCCGGCGCGCACCAGCGCGGCCAGCGCTGAGTCCATCGTCTGCATGCCGTGCGAGGCGCCGGTCTGGAGCACCGAGTAGATCTGGTGAGTCTTGCCCTCGCGGATCAGGTTGCGCACCGCGGGGGTGGGCACGAGCACCTCAGCGGCCACGCAGCGCCCGGCGCCATCCGCCGTGGGCAGCAGCATCTGGGTCATGATCCCCTGCAGGGCAACCGAGAGCATGGCCCGGATCTGACCCTGCTGCTCGGACGGGAACACGTCGATGATGCGGTCGATCGTCTGCGGGGTGTCCTGGGTGTGCAGCGTGGCGAACACCAGGTGGCCGGTCTCGGCCGCGGTGATCGCGGTCCCGATCGTCTCCATATCGCGCATCTCGCCGACCAGGATCACGTCGGGGTCCTGGCGGAGCGCGCCCTTGAGTGCCTCGGCGAAGCTGGTGGCGTCGGAGCCGAGCTCGCGCTGGTTGACGATGCACTTCTTGTGCGTGTGCAGGAACTCGATCGGATCCTCCACCGTCATGATGTGCTCCTCGCGCGTGGCGTTGATCACGTCGATCAGCGAGGCCAGCGTGGTCGACTTGCCCGAGCCGGTGGGTCCCGTGACGAGCACCAGCCCGCGCGGCCGGTTGGCGAACTCGGCAACCGCCGCCGGCAGGCCGAGGCGCTCGAGCGGCACCACGTCGAACGGGATCAGGCGCAGCGCGGCGCCGACCGCGGAGCGCTGCATGTAGGCGTTGACGCGGAAGCGGGCGCGCCCGGGAATCTGGTAGGCGAAGTCGAGCTGCCAGTTGTTCTCGAACTTCTGGCGCTGTCCCTCGGACAGGATCGAGTAGACGATCTCGCGGGTGTCGTTGGGGGTGAGGACGGGGAAGCCCTCCATCGGGACCAGGCGACCGCGGACGCGCACGGTCGGGGGTGCCCCAGCCGTGATGTGGAGGTCGGAGGCCCGGCGGTCGATGACCTCGAGCAACACGTCGGCGAAATCGAGCTGCATTCCTAATCCGTCCTTGGGTTCGAGAAGTTCGTTGGATGTATCGGCAGACGGGCCGACACCGTTTACTGGGCTAGCCGGCGCTGGACGCCTGGTGGGCGGCCACTAGTGGCCGCCCGTGCCCGTCACGCGGGCGATCTCGGCCACGGAGGTGAGCCCGTGCTTGACCTTGTCCAGACCGTCCTCGCGCAGCCGGCGCATGCCGCCGCGCACGGCCGCGGCACCGAGCTGATCGGCGGAGGACCGCTGCAACGCGAGCGAGCGGATCTCCTCGTTCATCACCATCACCTCGTAGAGGCCGATCCGGCCCCGGTAGCCCATGCCGCCGCAGCGCACGCAGCCTCCGGGCTCGTAGGCCTCGATCGGGAACTCGGCCGGGAAGCCGTGGTCGCGGAGCACCTCGGCGGGGATCAGGGTCCGCTTCTTGCAATGGGCGCACAGCGTGCGGGCCAGGCGCTGGGCGACCACGCAGTCGATCGCCGAGGCGACCAGGAACGGCTCGATCCCCATCTCCACGAGGCGGGTGATCGCCGACGGCGCGTCGTTGGTGTGAAGCGTGGAGAGCACCATGTGACCGGTTAGCGCGCCCTCGATCGCAATCTGGGCCGTCTCGGGGTCGCGGATCTCGCCCACCATCAGGATGTCCGGGTCGGCGCGCATCATCGAGCGCAGCCCCGCGGCGAAGCTGAGCCCGGCCTTGTTGTTCACCTGGACCTGGGTGATGCCCCCGATCTGGTACTCGACCGGATCCTCGATCGTGATGATGTTCTTCTCCGGCGTGTTCAGCTCCTGGAGGGCGCCGTAGAGCGACGTTGACTTACCGGAGCCGGTCGGGCCGGTGGTGAGGACGCAGCCGTAGGCCTGGCTGAAGGCGCGGCGGAAGCGCTCCAGCTCGTGCTCCTGGAAGCCGAGCTTGTCGAGCTCGAGGCGGATGCTCTCCTTGTCGAGGATGCGCATGACCACTCCCTCGCCGTGGACGCTGGGGATCGTGACCACGCGGACGTCGACGTGACGGCCGTCGATGGTCAGGCCGACGCGGCCGTCCTGCGGGATGCGGCGCTCGGCGATGTCGAGGTCGGCCATGATCTTGATGCGCGAGACGACGCCGGGGACCATTTTCTTGGGCACCGTGGTGGCCTCGGTGAGCACCCCGTCCACCCGCATGCGCACGCGCATCTCGCGGGCCCCGCGACCACTCGCGTCGGGCTGCGGCTCGTAGTGGATATCGGAGGCGCCGCGCTCGGTGGCCTGGGCGATGATCGAGTGAACGAGCTTGATGACCGGGGCGTCGTCGGCCGTCTCCTTCAGGTCGACGACCTCTTCGTAGGCCGCGCCCGCCGCGTCTTCCTCGACCGCCTCGGCGACCGCGTCCTCGAAGCGGTTCATGCGCATGATCAGCGCGGTGATGTCATCGGCCGAGGCGACCGCCGGACGGACGTCGAGGTGGGTCAGCAGGGCCACATCATCGACCGCCAGCACGTTGGCCGGGTCGGACATCGCCAGCAGCAGGGTGTGCTCGTCGATGTAGGACACGGGCACCGCGCCGTAGCGCTTGGCCGCGGCGGCGCTCAGCAGGTTGGCCGCCGCCATGTCGACCCTGAAGATGCCGAGGTCGAGGTGATCGAGCCCGTAGCGCTCGGCGATCGCCCGGGAGAGCTGCTCGGAGGTGATGGCCTGCTGGTCGAGGAGCATGCGCTCGGCCGGAACGGCGGCGGCGCGTGCCGCCTCCACCGCGCGATCGACCGTCTCGCGCTCGGCGAACCCGAGTTCGACCACCACCTCGGTCAGGTGCCGGCTCGAGCCGCCTCGCCGGGTGGGCGGCGTCACGCCGGTGAAGGTCCCAGGCTGGTGCGCCTCGCTGATGCTCATCGTGCGTCCACCGCACGGCGCATCACGTCGATCGGCGCCGCACGACCTGTGAACTGCTGAAAGCTGAGGGCGCCTTGGCGCACGAGTAGTTCACGCCCGCCGACGACGCGGACGCGGTGTGCTCGTGCTGCCTGCACGAGCGGGGTCTCAGTATCGGTGTACACGAGATCAACCACGCATTCGTAACCGTTCACGTCATCGGCACCTAACGGCAGGGTCTTGAACGCGTCCTGGCTGGGATCGAGCCCGCTCGCCGTGCAGTGCACGAGCAGATCGGCCGGCGCCGCCCGCTCGACCGCCACGCCGCCGAGCTCGGCGGCCAGCGCGCGGGCGCGCTCGGCCGTCCGATTCCAGATCCGCACCTCGCTCGCGCCGGCGTCGAGCAGCGCCCACACGGCCGCCCGCGCGCTCCCCCCGCCCCCAGCACGAGCGCCGTGTGGCCGCGGGGATCGAACGGCAGGGCGGCGATCAGCCCAGGCGCGTCGGTGTTGTCGGCTCTTGTCCGGCCCTCCGGTTCGAAGATCAGCATATTGGCGGCCCCGATCGCCGCCGCCCGGGGGCTCGGATCGGTGGCGGCGGCCAGTGCGGCCTCCTTGTGCGGGATCGTCACGTTGACGCCGCGAAAACCCGCGCTGGGGAGCCCGGCAACCGTCTCCGCGAACAGCTCGGGCGGGACCGGCAGCAGTTGGTAGCGCCAATCGGCGAGCCCCACGGCCTGGAGCGCCGCGTTCTGGATGGCGGGAGAGCGGCTGTGGGCGACCGGCCAGCCGACCACGCCCAGGCGCGTTTGGCAGATAACTCGTTCCATGCGCGAGTTATCTGCCAAGACGTGGGGCTACTTGCAGCGCTCGGGCGAGCGGCCACCCCGGGCGCTGCGCGCCTGCTGATACTTCGCCACGTCGGCCTGGAACTGCTTGTAGTTCGACTCGAACACGCTCGAGCCGTTGCCGCACACCTTGGCCACGAAGTACAGGAAGTTGGTGTGGGCGGGATGCGCCGCGGCCTGGATCGTGGCCAGCCCCGGATTGTCGATCGGCGTCGGCGGCAGGCCCTTGTGGACGCGGGTGTTGTAGGGCGAGCGCGAGCTCAGCTGCGACTCGGTGAGCGGCTTGGTGTAGTTGCCGGTCGCGTAGCGGGTCGTCGCGTCGAGCTGGAGCGGCATCCCGAGCCTCAGCCGGTTGTAGACGACCGAGGCGACCAGCGGCTCGTCATGCGCGGTGGCGGCCTCGGCTTGGACCAGCGAGGCGATGATCAGCACGTCGTAGGGCGTGAGGTGCTTGCTCCGCGCGTAGCCCAGGTTCACGCGCGCGAACTGCTGGCGGAACGTCGTCAGCTGGTCGTGCACGAGCTTCTGGAGGCTGATCGGCTCGACCACCTGATACGTGTCGGGGAAGAGGAACCCCTCGAGATCGGGCGTCTGGCGCGGCGCGCCGTAGGCGGCGAAGTTGATCAGCGGAGAGCGGCGAGTCGCCGCGAAGTAGCTGCCCTTCACACCCTGCGAGCGCAGCAGATCGTTGATCTGGGCGCGCGTCCGGCCCTCGGTGATCGTGATGTTCGTGGTCCGGGCGCCGGGCGGCGGCGTGGTGAGGAGCTTCAGCACCGCCCCGTAGGTCATCCCGAGCTGCATGTGGTAGGTGCCCGCGAGCAGATCGCTCCGCTGACCGGCCAACGCGGCGCGAAGCTCGAAGAAGAATCCCGACGGGATCACGCCATCCTTGGCCAGCTCGTCGCCGATCTGGCGGGCGTTCGAATGCGCGGGAACGGTCACCGTCACGTGCCCGTGCGGCGAGCCGTGCAGCGGCTGGAACAGCTGGACCAGGAACCAGATCACCGCGGCCGCGAGCACCAGCATGAGCAGGGCGAAGATCCGCCCGGCCCACGAATGCTTGCGTCGCGGCGCGGCGCGGCCCCGGCGGGGCGGTGCCGGGCGCCGCGTGCGGCCGTCGCGACGGCCGGCATCCGATCCGCCATCGGGGGACCGGTAGCGCTGGCGATCGAGCCGCGCCTGCTCGCGCTCTTCGGCGGTGCGCTCGTACCCGTCAGGCAAGCGACTCCCCACCCTCCTTCTTGCCTGGCTGGCTGGCCAGCCAGCCCTCGAGCAAGTGCGCCGCGGCCCGCGAGTCCTCGGCCGCCACTCCCCCGGTGCGTTCGGCCAGCCGGGTGGTGAAGCGCTCGTCGTAGAGCTCGACCGGCACCGGTACCTCGTCCGCGAGGCGGGCCGCGAACCCGCGCGTCTCGGTGGTCTGAGCCGAGTCGCGCCCCGACAGCGACACCGGCAACCCCACCACCACCCTCTCCACCTCGAGCTCGCGCACCAACGTGCGCAGGCGCGCAAGGCCGCGCCGTGTCATCGGCGCGCGAACCGGTTCGATCGGTGACGCGAGCACGCCGGTGGGGTCAGAGACTGCGCACCCGCACCGCGCCCGGCCGTAATCGAGCGCAAGCACGCGCATGACCTTACCTGTATGGCCGGATTCGGGTCACTCGGTGAAGGCGCTGGATTCGGGTCACTCGGTGAGGGCGGAGTCGATCGCCGCCAGGGCAACCTCGAAGGCCCGTGGCAGCCCGGCCGGATCGCGGCCGCCGGCCCGGGCCAGGGTGTCCCGGCCGCCCCCGCCGCCGCCGACCTCGGCCGCGGCGAGCTTGACGATCTCCCCCGCCTTGACACCGCGCTGCACGAGCGCAGGGGCGACGCTGGCGACCAGGTCGACCCGGTTCTCGCCGGTTGAGCCGAGCACGATCGCGGCGTCACCAAGCTTGTTCTTGATGCGGTCGGCCACGTCGAGCAGCGCTTTGCCGTCGAGTGCCTGCACTTCCTTGACCAGCACGAGCGCGCCGTCTCGCTCGACGGCTGAGGCCGCCAGCTGGTCGACGTCCACGGCGTGCTCGGTGGCGTCGCGACGCTCGGCGCGCTCGAGCTCGCGCACGCGGGCGCGCAGCTCGGCCACTTCCTCGGCGACCCGCTCGGGCGGCACGCGCAGCGTCCTGGCGGCGTCGGCCAGACCGCGGTCGTGCCGACGCATCAGCCCAACCGCCTCGGGACCCGTGATCGCCTCGATGCGGCGCATGTTGGCCGCGCTCGAGCCCTCGCTCTGCACCTTGAACAGCCCGATCTCGGCCGTGTTGCGCACGTGGGTGCCACCACATAACTCACGCGAGAACGAGCCATCGCCGACCTCGACCATCCTTACGACATCGCCGTACTTCTCGCCGAACAGCGCCATCGCGCCGAGGTTGCGGGCCTCGTCGAGCGTGGTGGTGAGGGCGCGCACCGGCTGGGCCTCGAGGATCCAGCGGTTGACCTGGTCCTCGATGTCGTGGAGCTCCTCGGGGCTCAGCGCGCCGCCGTGCGTGAAGTCGAAGCGCAGCTTGTCCGGGCCGACGTAGGAGCCGGCCTGGCGCACGTGGGTGCCCACGCGCTGGCGCAGCGCGGCGTGGAGCAGATGCGTCGCGGTGTGGTTGCACTCGGTGGCGTGCCGCGCGGCGCGGTCGACGTGGGCGCGCACTCGCTCCCCGGGTTCGATCGTGCCCTGCTCGGGCACGACCGCCACGACCTGGTCATCTCCCAGGCGCAGGACGTCCTCCACACGCGCACGGCAATCGCCCTGGAGGCATTCCACGTAGCCCGAGTCGGCGACCTGGCCGCCGCCGGTGGCGTAGAACGGCGACTCGACGAGCTTGATCAGGACCTTGCCGTTCTCGGCCGCCGCGGCGCCGATCGTCGTTTCGCGCTCGGTCGTCTCGTAGCCCACGAAGTCAGTGGCGAAGCCGGACTGCTGGGCCAGGGCGAGGGCGCGCTCGCGGACCTCCTCGGCGCCGCCACCGAAGCGTCCCGCGCTCGCCCGCGCCCGCTCGCGCTGACCCTCCATGAGCGACTCGAACCCTTCCTCGTCGACGCCCAGGCCGTGCTCGGCGACCAACTCGATCGTGAGGTCGACCGGGAAGCCGTACGTGTCGTGCAACAGGAAGGCGTCGGCGGCGGCGATTCCCTCGGCGCCCGAGTGGCGGGCGCGCTCGATCAGCTCGTCGAGACGCTTCAGCCCCTGCTCGAGCGTGCGGCCGAAGCCCTCCTCCTCGGACTCGAGCCACTTGCGCACGACGTCGCGCTCGGCGTGCAACTCGGAGTATTCGCCGGCCATCAGCTCGGTCACCACGTCGGCGTAACGGGTCAGGAAGCCGTGCGGAAGCTCGAGCGCGCGGCCGTGCTGGATCGCCCGGCGCATGATCCGCCGCAGCACGTAGCCGCGATCCTCGTTGGAGGGGACCACGCCGTCGGCGATCAGGAACGTCATCGCGCGGCTGTGGTCGGCCAGCAGGCGCAGAGCGCGGTCGGTCGGATAGTCCTGGCCGTAGCGCCGGCCCGAGAGCTCCTCGCCGAGCGCGATCAGCGGCGCGAACTGGTCGGTCTCGAACACCGACGCCGTGTCCTGCTGGATCAGCGCGAGGCGGTTGAGGCCCAGCCCGGTGTCGATGTTCTTGGCCGGCAGCGGCGTCAGCGTGTTGACCGGGTTCTGGTCGAGCTCCATGAACACGAGGTTCCAGTACTCGAGGAAGCGCTCGTTGTCGCCGCCGGGAAGGTCGTCGGGCTTGCCGAGCTCCACGCCGCGGTCGAGGTAGAGCTCCGAGCAGGGCCCGCACGGGCCGGTCGGACCGGCCTGCCAGAAGTTCTCAGAGCGCGGGCACTCCACGATGCGCTCGCGCGGGACCCCGATCTCGAGCCACGCCTCGATCGCCTCCTCGTCGGCGCCCAGGCCCAGCTCATCGTCGCCGCCGAACACCGTGATCCAGATGTCCTCAGGCGCGAACCCGAACCCCTGGGTCGAGAGCTCCCAGGCGAAGCGCGTGGCGTCGCCCTTGAAGTAGTCGCCGAACGAGAAGTTGCCGAGCATCTCGAAGAACGTGAGATGCCGCGTGGTCGTGCCGATGATGTCGATGTCGACCGTGCGGAACGTCTTCTGGCAGGTCGTCACCCGCGGGTGTGGTGGTCGCTCGCGGCCCTGGAAGTAGGGCTTGAGCGGGTGCATCCCGGCGATCGTGAACAGCGCCGAGGGATCGTGCTCGGCCGGGACCAGTCCGGATGACGGCAGGCGCCGGTGGTCGCGCTCGATGAAGAACTCGAGATAGGTGCTCCGGATCTCGTCGGACGACATGGCCATTGGACTACCGCAGTGTAGGAGGAGGGACGTCGAGGTCCGGTCTCTGACATCAAGCTCGGAGGGCGGCGGGCCGAGGGTTATGAGTGATGCATCGCTTTCGTCGCCTCGCCCTCGGCGACGTCGTGCTGGTGTGCGCGCTGCCCGCCCCGGCGTCGGCGCAGGCGACAGTACTGGCCGGCCTACGCCAGGATGCTCGTGCGGAACGCGGACTTCAAGGTCCGGTAGCCCTCGGGCTCGCTCGGGCGGGTGATCGTCCCCCATCCCACGACCAGGTCTCCGTCCATCAGGCAGGCCAGCTGCCCTGGCGCGGCGCCGTCGACGGGCTCTTGGAGGTCGAGCGTGAGCGTCGCGTGGCGGCCTGCGTCCGCCTCCGCCGGCGCGGAGATTCGGCACGGCAGCGGGCGCGAGCGGTAGCGAAGCTTGACCCGGTCCACCCGGGCGCCGTCGCGTTGCAGGCGGGCATCCCGGACGTTCACGGTTCTGGTTTGCAGCGCGCGGCGCGGCCCGACGATCACCCGGTTGTTCGTGGCGTCCTTGTCGAGCACGTACAGCGGCTCGCCGGGCGCGGCGATGCCGAGCCCGCGGCGCTGGCCGACCGTGAAGCGGTGCTGTCCCTCGTGACGGCCGAGCACGTTTCCATCGTGGTCGACGATCAGGCCGGGAGCGGCGGTCACGCTTCCGTGGCGGGCGAGGAATCGCGTCCGGTCGGTGCCGGCCATGAAGCACAGATCCTGCGAGTCGAGCTTGCTCGCCACCGGTAGGCCGGCCTGCGTCGCGATCGCCCGGACCTCGGGCTTGGTCAGCTCCCCGAGCGGGAACCGCAGGCGGGACAGCGAGGCCGGCGACAGCGCGGCCAACATGTAGGTCTGGTCCTTGGCCGGGTCGGCGGCGACGCGGAGCAGCGGCCCTTGGTCGTGCTCGGTTTCGGCTGTGCGCGCGTAGTGGCCGGTGGCCAGGCGAGCGCATCCCAGATGCTCTGCCAGCTCGAGCATGGCATCCAGGCGCACGTGCCCGTTGCAGCCGACGCACGGGTTCGGGGTCTCGCCGGCGGCGAAGCCGGCGATGAACGGCTCGACCACCCCGGCGCGGAACTCCTCGCGCAGGTCGATCGTGAAGTGAGGCAGTCCCATCGTGTGGGCGAGCGCGCGAGCCTGGGCGACCGCGGAGGCCGAGCAACAGCTGCGCTCGGCGTCGTTCTCGGGGTCGGACCAGAGCTCGAGGGTGACCGCCGCCGTGTCGCCCTCTCGCGCGCACGACAGCGCCGCCACCGCGCTGTCCACGCCGCCGCTCATGGCCACGAGGGTGCCTCCGGTGCGTTCTGGGGCGCGCGCTCGGTCGCGCACCGCGGCGCCGAGGGCGCGAGCGAGGGCGTCGGCGGCAAGCTCGGCGGCGTGCAGCTTGCCCGGACTGAGGCCACCCAGCTCCTCGGCGATCTGAGTCGGGCCGATTCTCGCCACGTCGAAGATCGAGGCTTCGCGCGCGAGCGTGACCGCGGCGCTGCCGGCCGCGGTCGCCGCGCCACAACCGTGGGCGTCGAACCCGGCGTCGGTCACGCGATCGCCCTCGACGGCGATCGAAAGCGTGATTTGGTCACAGCAAGCGAAGCCGCCGACGGTGGCGGTAAACGCTTCGTCCGGGCGGCGTCTATGGCCCTGGGGCGAGGTCAGGTGATGCTCGAAGGCGATGGAGTCCATCGCCTCCCGAGGATAGGGCGGCCGGCCTTAGCGCTACTTGGCGGCCAGCGCGTCGTCGATGCGCTGTGAGATCTCGACGCCGTCGGCGTACCCGATCAGCGTGCTGGCCTGCCGCGCCTTGTCGATCAGCACGAGCTCGGGAGCCGTGTTGACGTCGATCGACTGGATGAGCCCCGAGAACTGGATCAGCTGGCTGACCGGCACCGCGACCTTGACGACATGGCCGCCGTGGGTCGGGATCGCGGCCAGCTCGTTCTTCATCGCGCGATCATCCGCGGCGGCGTCGTTGTAGAAGAGAATCGCCACCACATTGCCGGCGCGGATGCCGGTCTCGACCGTCTTGGCGGAGGCCGCGGCGGCCTGGGCGGGGGTGACGGTGGGCTTGGTCGCGGGGGCGGCCTTGGTCGCGGGGGCGGCCTTGGCGGCCGTGGCGGGCTTGCTTGCCGTTGCCGGGGTCGTCTTGGTGGCCGCGGTCGTCTTGGTGGCCGGCGGTCGCCTTGCTGGCCGGGGTCGCCTTGGTGGCCGGCTTGGTCGCGGTCGACGTGGTCGCGGTCGGCGCCCCGAGCTTGGCGTTGGCCTGGTTCGAGGTCTTGACGGCCTGGTGGGCCCGGTTGATCGCCGACTGGTACTGGCCGACGCCGCCCTGCGAGCCGCCGCTCGACGACGAGCTGGGCTTGAGCGCGACCATCCAGATCGCAAAGAACACGACGGTGCCGAGGAGCAGACCGATCAGAGGTTTGGGCAGGCTTCTCATCAAGCCTGTGTTCGGCAGGTGAGGGCCGCCCTTTAAGTCTCAGTTGGCCGGCACGGACACTCAGGCCGGACGCAGACCCAGCTCGCGCAGCTGAGCCGGCTCCACCGGCGCGGGTGCGGCGGTGAGCGGATCGGCCCCGCTGGCCGCCTTGGGGAAGGCGATCGTGTCGCGAATCGACTCGACCCCCGCCAGCGCGGTGATGATCCGGTCGATGCCCATGGCGATCCCGCCGTGCGGCGGGGCCCCGTAGCGCAGCGCGTCGAGGAAGAACCCGAACCGAGCCGTGGCCTCCTCGGAGCCGATGCCGAGCAGCTCGAACACGCGCTCCTGGATGTCGAGCCGATTGATACGAATCGACCCACCGCCGATCTCGGAGCCGTCGAGGACCAGGTCGTAAGCGCGCGAGCTCAGGTTCGCCGGGTCGCTCAGGTCGCCCGACGGGGCGGTGAACGGATGGTGCGCCGCGTCCCAGCGCTGACCGTCGGCGTCCCAGAAGAAGGCCGGGAACTCGACGACCCACAGGATGTCGTGCCGGCCCTCCGGGATCAGGTCAAAGCGCCGGGCCAGCTCAAGGCGCAACGCGCTGAGCGCCTGGCCGACCGTGGTGACCTGATCGGCCACGATCAGCAGCAGGTCGCCGGGCGATCCGTCCAGACGCTGCGTGATCGCGGCGATCTCCGCCTCGGACAGGAACTTGGCGATCGGCGATCGCCAGCCCTCGTCCTGGACGAACGCCCACACCAGCCCTTTGGCGCCATGCTGCTTGGCGAGCTCGGTCAGCGCCTCGAGATCCGAGCGCGGCAGCTCGCGCGAGCCGGCGTTGATCCCGCGGACCACGCCGCCCGAGGCGATCACGTCCGCGAACACCTTGAACTGGCTGCTCGCCACGGCCTCGCCGAGGTCGTGCAGCTCGAGCCCGAAGCGGGTGTCGGGCCGGTCGATGCCATAGCGCGAGACCGCCTCGGCGAACGTCATGCGCGGCCACGGCGGGGCGGGGACGTCGAAGCCCTCGCGCTGGAACACCGCGCCCATCACCGCCTCCATGCAGTCGATCACGTCGTCCTCTTCGACGAACGCCATCTCCACGTCAAGCTGGGTGAACTCGGGCTGGCGGTCGGCGCGGGTGTCCTCGTCGCGGAAGCAGCGCGCGATCTGGTAGTAGCGCTCCATGCCGCCGATCATCAGCAGCTGCTTGAACAGCTGGGGTGACTGCGGCAGCGCGTAGAACGAGCCCGGCTGGATGCGCGCGGGCACCAGGTAGTCCCGCGCGCCCTCGGGCGTCGAGCGCGTCAGGTACGGCGTCTCGATCTCCAGGAAGTCGCGCTCGTTCAGGATCTCGCGCATCGTCGCGATGACCCGGTGGCGCTGCGCGATCGTGCGCTGAAGCTGCGCGCGGCGCAGGTCGAGCGAGCGGTGGCGCAGGCGGATGATCTCGTCGACGTCCGCGCCGTTGTCGACCGGGAACGGCGGGGTCTCGGCGTCGGCCAGGATCTCCAGCTCGATCACGGCCAGTTCGATCTCCCCGGTGGCGAGGTTCGGGTTCACGTTCTTTGGGTCGCGCCGGGTGACGGTGCCCGCCACGCTGATCACGTCCTCGGAGCGCAGGGCGTGGGCACGCTCGTGCGCCTGGGGCGCGTTCTCGGGATGGAACACGAGCTGAACGATCCCCGAGCGATCGCGCAGGTCGATGAAGATCAGCCCGCCATGGTCGCGTCGGCGGTGCACCCAGCCGGCCACACGCGCCTCGGTGTCGGCCCGATCGGCGGTGAGCTGACCGCACCACGCATCGCGAAAGCCGTTCGGACGGGGTGCGTGCTTCACGACGTCACGCCTCCGCGCAGGATGGTTGGGATCACGTTCTGGACCGGTGCGTCGTGCTCGTCTCCGGACTCCATGTCCTTGAGCTTGACCACGCCGTTCTCGCCCACGATCGCCACCCAGCGCGCGTGGATGCGATCTGCGTGCCTGAGCTGGCCCTTGAGCGACCGGCCGGCCAGCTCGAGTTGGGCCTGCAGGCCGGCGCGGCGCGCCTCGCGGGCCAGCTCGAACGCCGTGCGCGTACCGTCGGGCTTGGCCAGAGCGACGAACAGATCGACGAGCTCGGCCGGTGCGACGACGTCGCCGGCGGCCAGCAGCATGCGCTCGACTCCCGCGGCCCAGCCGACGCCGGGCGTCGGTGGCCCGTCGAGCAGCTCGATCAGGCCGTCGTAGCGGCCGCCGCCGCCCACGCCCGATTGGGCACCCAGCGCGTCGCTCGTGAACTCCCACACGGTGCGGGTGTAGTAGTCGAGTCCGCGGACGAGCGTGGGGTCGAGCTCGTAGCGGATGCCCGCATTGTCGAGCAGGGCGCGGACCTGGGCGAAGTGCTCGGCGTCGTCGTCGTTCAAGCGGTCGAGCAGAAGCGGCGCGTCGCGCATCACCGCGCGGGTGCCGCGGTCGTCGGCGTCAAACGCGCGCAGCGGGTTCAGATCGATCCGGCTGCGCACCTCCTCGGACAGCTCGTCCTCGTGCGCGCGCAGGAACGCCGTCAGCTCCTCGCGGTACGCCGCTCGGGTCTCGGGCGTGCCGAGGCTCGAGAGCCGGAGCCGGGTCGCCTTGACGCCGAGCGCCTCCAGCAGTTCGGCCAGGAGCACGATCAGCTCGGCGTCGGTCTCCGGCGCGGCCGAGCCGACGGCCTCGGCGCCGACCTGCCAGAACTGGCGGTACCGGCCACGCTGCGGCGCCTCGGCGCGAAAGCAGCTCGACAGGTACCAGAGCTTCACCGGCTGGGCGAGCTTGTGCATCCCGTGCTCGAGGTAGGCGCGGCAGATCGGCGCGGTGATCTCCGGCCGGAGCGTCAGCGAGCGCCCGCCACCGTCGTCGAACGTGTACATCTCCTTCTGGACGATGTCCGTGGCCTGCCCGACGCCGCGCGCGAACAGCTCGGTCGCCTCGAACGACGGCGTCTCGATCCGCCGGTAGCCGGCGGCGCCGAGGATCTTCTCGGTCTGCTCCTCGACGACCTTCCGCTGCGCCGCGGAGTCCGGAAGGATGTCGAATGTGCCGCGCGGGGCCTGAATCACCGAGCGCTCACCGCTCCGCGAGCTCGCGCAGGAACGGGTTGGTCGCGCGCTCTCGCCCGAGCGTGGTAACGCCCATGTGACCGGGGTACACGGTCGTCTCGGCCGGATAGGCGCTCACCAGGCTCTCGATCGAGGCCAGCAGTGTCGGCCAGTCGCCTCCGGGCAGGTCGACCCGCCCCACCGACCCCTGGAACAGCACGTCACCGGAGAACAGCGCCTCCTCGTCGGCGATCGCGTAGGTGACGTGACCCGGGCTGTGCCCCGGGGTGAAGACCACGTCGATGGTCAGCCCGGCCAGCTCGAGCGTCTCGCCGCCGGCGACCGTGCGCTCGGCCTGGTAGCTCTCGAACGGCCCGAACCCCTGCCACGTGTAGTCGTTGAGATTGGCCAGCACGTCGGTCTCAAGCTCCGGGCAGTAGACCGGCGCCTTGGTCGCGGCCGCCACCGCCGCCACCGCGCCGACGTGGTCGAAGTGGGTGTGGGTGATCAGGATCGCCTCGATGGTCTCGATGCCCAGGCGCTCGATCGCGCTGAGAAGCATCTCCGCTTCGTCGCCTGGATCCACGATCACCGCGGTGGGCTCGTCCTTGCGCCGCACGATGAAGCAGTTCTCCCGCACCGGACCCACCGTGAACATCCGGACGTCGAGCGGGCTCACTTGCGGACCTGCTGCCCCGTTTGCTGCTTACGCTGGCGCCGGCGGTACATCCACGTCTCCATGTAGTAGCCGCCCGGGATGTACAGCGCGAGCGCGAACAGCGCGAAGATCGCCGCGCTCACCAGCGGGGCCTTGCCCCGGCCCAGGAACGCGAACAGCACGAACAGGAGGATCGCGGCCAGCGCGCCGCGCGTCGCTGCTCCCTTCCACGTCGGCGGCGTGTTCAGCCGGCGGTCGCGCGCGTCCGTCCGAGTTTGTTTCTTGCGCTCCTCGGCGGTCGGCGGCCGCCCCGTCCGGCCCCGGGCCTGGATCGTGCCCGCGGCTGTCCCCCGATGCTTGGTGCGGCGCTTGCGCCTCGTCTGAGCCATGGTGGATTGGAGCTTAGTAGGCGGGGTGGCATGCGCGCCACCGCCAGCCGAGCTCGGGCACCCTGTAAAAGTCGCCAAACCGCCCCCCGGGCGCCGCCCTCCGGCCATATAAGCATCGTGTCCATGCTTATGTGGCCAAGGACCGTGGCGGCGAGGGCGACTTTGGCGCGTTTTACAGGGCGGGATCGGACGATTGGGCCAGTGCGTCCTCGACCGTGCGGCGGTTGGCCACCGGCAGATCGTCCGGAAACCCCTCGAACGCCGCCCGCGGGGCCAGCCCGACCAGCTCGGCCCGGCTGGGCGTGGCGTGCCGGGCGACCGCGGCCACCACCTCGGCCAGCGACACGCGTCGATGGTCCTCGACGTTGGTCGACACCTGCGCCACCCCGCGCGCGCCGAGCCACAGCCCGATCGCGCGCACGCCGGGCAGGCCCTCGGGCCCGCCATCGCGGATGCGCGCCGCGATCGTCCGGGCGTCCTCCACGGTCGCCGGCGGGGCCAGCTCGACGTTGAAGGCGACCAGCGGAGCTCGCGCCGCCACCAGCACCGCACCGGCGCTCGGGTGAAGGCGGCGCGGTCCGAAGTCGGGGCGCAGCTCGCCGCTGTCGATCCGCCGCGCAAGGCTTGCCGGCCCGCCTCGGCGAAGCTCGGCCCGCGTCCGTCCCGCCGCCAGCTCGCCGTAGAGGAACACCGGCAGCTCGAGCTCCCCGCCCAGCAGATCGCCCAGGACGAGCGCCTCGGCGCAGGCGGCGCCTCGCTCGGCCTGGTCGAGGTAGACGATCGGGGCGACGTCGATCGCGCCGACTCGGGGATGGATCCCCTCGTGCCGATGGACGTCGATGCGCCCGAGGACCTCGGTGGCGCCACCCACCACCGCGCCGGCGAGGGCTCCGGGCGCGCCGGCCAGCGTGAACACGCTGCGGTGGTGATCGGGGTCGGAGTGGACGTCGAGCAGGCGCGCGTCGAACGCGGCGCCGATCGCCTCGATGGCGCGCTCGTCGCGACCCTCCGAGACGTTGGGAATGGCCAGCAGCACTACTGCTCGAGCACGTAGCGGCCGGCGTCGAGGACCTGACGGCCGTCGACCTCGAGGCTCGCATCGAGTACCACCACGTCGAGGTGGATGGGGACCGACACCGTCCCCCCGATCCCCGCACTGGCGCCGAAGGCGACGTGGACCGTGCCCAGGATCTTCTCGTCCTCGAGCACGTTGCCGGTCAGCCTTGCGCGATCGTTGGTTCCCACCCCCAGCTCGGCCAGGTTGGTGCCGAGCGTGCCGTGAGAGAGCAGCAACTCGATGAACTGCGGGCCCAGTCCGCCGTCGGCGGCCACGAGCCGACCCTCCGCCAGAGTCAGCCGGGCGGGGTCCCTGCTCAGCCCCAGCGGCGTCAGGCTCGAGGCCACGACCGTGCCCTCCCCGTACCCCGGTGCGATGAAGCCCTCGCCGCAGGGCAGGTTGCCGAACGCGCCGTGCGCGGTGAGCTCGCCGTCGTCGGAGATTCCGGCTCGGCCGTCCAGGGCCAGCCGCAGGTCGCTGCCGCGCGGGCACGTGACGTGCGCCGCCGTCCCGGCGTCGAGCACGGCCGCCACCGCCTTCGACCGCGCGGCCATCGTGTCGAAGTCGACCGTCATCACGCGCGCGAGCATGTCCTCGGTCACGCCCGGCATCGTCGCGCCCCGCGCGCCCCCGTCGCTCGCGCGCTTGCGCGCCGTCGTGTGGCTGAGCGACCGCGTGGTCGGAGCGATGAACACGTCGCAGGCAGCTAGCGCGCCGGCGACGCTCGCCGGCGGCTCGTTGCCGTCGTTGGCGCGCTCGTCCATCACCATCAGAACTGCGTCCGCTCCCGCCGCGCTCGTCGCGTCGCGCAGCGCCTCCCCGATCGTCCGAGTCCCGCGATCGACGACGACTACCACTTCCTCGCCGGCCTTCACCGCAAGACAGCGGTGCACGATCGTGTTGACGGCGAGCTCCAGGTCGCTCATGGCCGCCGGATCATAGGCGCCCCCCGCGCGGGTACACTCGCTCACCGCGCCGGAGTAGCTCAGTCGGTTAGAGCAGCGGAATCATAATCCGCGTGTCGGGGGTTCGAGTCCCTCCTCCGGCATCACCTCGTTTGCGGGGATTCCGTTTTGTTTACGGGGGATTCCGCAGATTTGGTGGCGCGGCTCGCGACCGCTACGGGCCGCCAGAAACCGCTGGTTGGCTGACAAAACAGTCCAACGAACCGTCCAACATCGGGCCCGGGCCGTTTGGCGAACCGCCCCGCCATCGCGAGGCCCGTGACGTCGAGAGGCAGATGCCCGTGCGAGAGCGCAGGCTGGTATGCGTCAGCCATCGCGAGCCCGACCGAGCGTGGCTCCTCCACGCCTACACCAGCCACGCCGCGACCGCTGCCGCATCGCGCGGATGGGGCGCAGTCGATCGACACTGCTCCGTCGGAGAGACGAGGCAGGTGCGGCCGAGGGGTCCGGCCGGCCACCTCGAGCTTGTTTCGGCGTGTGTGGATCTCCCGCCCGGGATCCCGCAGCACCTTTTGCTCGTGCGCCGCCCAGACGCAAGCGCGTGCCGTGTGCTCCCACCCTCGGACTAGCCTTCTCACGACCATGCGGAGCCTCTCGACTTGCCCGATATGCAACCGGAAGAACAGCAGCCTGCGGGCACCTTAAAGCGGCTCACGCGACAAGCAATGCGGCTGCGGTCATGGGTTCACCAGCGACCCAACGGTGCCCAGATTTGGCGCGGCGGCATCGCCCTTGCCGGGCTGGTCGTGATCATCGCCGGGGTCGTCTTGCTGGCGCTACCGGGCCCCGGCTGGCTGATCATCTTCGCTGGGCTTGGGATCTGGGCCACCGAGTTCGCATGGGCCAAGTCGCTCCTGAAATCCGTCCGACGCGCCGTAGGAAAATGGACCGCATGGATAGAGCGCCAACCGCGCTGGCTCACGATCCTGGTCGGCGGGATCGGACTGATCGTCTTCGCGGCGGTCGTGGTCGGCGTATGGTCGCTCGCCAACTGAATACGACCGGGCAAGCAGCTCAGCGACGCATTCCCACCGTGCCGTTCGCCACCGCCCGAGGTCCCTCGGTACGACCACCAGCACAGGCTCGAGTGCCCAATCAGTTCTTATTTCACGAACCAGCGGCCACCTCGGCGGCCTTCTAAGCCGGCTTCCTCAGTTCTGCTCCGAGCCCTGCTCGATCGACTGCAGCAGCGGCGGATCCGCCGCTACCGCGACGACGATGCAGAACTCTCGGGCCCGGCGCTCGGACAGCTGTTGGTTAGCTCGTTAGCACCGACAATCTTAAGCTGACGTGTCGCTGACCCGGACCGTCGCTCGGGCCGGGTTTGAGCGATGGTCGCTGCGCTATTGGCGGCTCATGGCTAGTTGCATGAGTTGGTTTGGGTCGATGAGGTGGTCGTGGGAGTCATCGCCGGTGTCGATGCGGATCCAGTTGATGGTTCCGGTGAACCGGTTATCGACGGCCGGGTAGTCGTTGGTAACGGGGGATCCGGTGTCGCAGCCGACGTCGGTGGTCTCATCGAGCGAGAACACGAAGGGCGTGGGTGCGCTCCACGCGTCCGGAGCCGGCTTGGTCGCCGTCGACATAGAGCGTGACGGTGCCGCCCTTCCCGAGCCCGCCGCCGTCGTAGGCGAACTCCATCCGCACTTGGTGCTCGCCCGCAGCGAGCGGACCGGCGGCGGTCACGGTGAAGCGGTCGAGGCCGATGAAGCTGTAGTGGTAGGTCGGGATTCCGTCTTTGAGATACAAGGACCAGCCGCCGGTGATCCCGCCCTGGTTGACGAGCACCCCTCCGAGCCGCCGGTGGGGATCACGACCTCGGCGGTGACCGAGTGCGACTTGTTCTTGAGATTGAGCATCGTTTTCTCGGTCAGGCTGCGCATGCCCGGGAACAGCACGAGCGAGTTGCCTGTGATCAGCTGCGGGCGGCCGGCGAGCTCGGCGTTAAACCTCGCTGCCATCCGCGGGTCGAGCGGCAGGACGTTGTACTTGGCCGCCTCGATTAGAAACAACCGCTGCAGCTCGGCGAGCTTGTCCGGATGCTCGCGGGCGAGGTCGTGCGCCTGGGTCCAGTCCGTCGTGCCGTCATAGAGCTCCCACACGTCGTCGTCGAGCGCGCCGCCGCTGCCGGTCTGTTCCCAGGGAAGGTGATGGCGGCTGACCGCCGATAAGGACGGCCACTTCGATCGCCTCGCCGAGGTCCTGGCGTTCGAGAGCGTCCCGCTGCCGGTCGACTGACGGCGCAAGCCCGCGGCTACTCAGGGCCTAGCTGATCGCCGCCGCCGCGGTGTTGGGGACCGCGGTTTGTCGCCTCAGGAAGATGATGCTGCTCGCGAGGACGAAGATCAGGAACAGCACGAAGCCGATGATGTCGAGGACTAGCCCGAACGAGGCGATGACGCCGCCGAGGCCGAAGGCCTGAAGGAAGAACATGAGTCCGGCAACGATCGAAATCCACCCGAGCCAGCGTGGCAGGACGCCGCTCTTCAACACGATCAACCCTGTTGCCACAGCAAAGAGGCTGCCGAACACGTCGGCGACGCTGTCAAATGCATAGGTCGTGAGGTACAGCGAGTAGGAGACGCTGTGGTCGTGGTGAGCGCCGTAGGCCGCGAGCTTCGCGCCGACCAGGCCCGTGATGCCTATGTCGCTGACGGCGTGCAGGGCCACGAAGAGCACTCCGCCGACCAGCACCAAGGGGGCGAGGATCCGTGGCCGATCGGGCGTGCCGCGCAGCTGGTTGTAAAGGCTCCAGAGGTAGACCAGAAAACTGGCGGCGTAGACGACCGACAGGCATGCGATCACCACTAGCCGCGTGCGGTGTTCGTACAGCGCGGTCGCCATCTTCCCGGCTGAGTCGTTCTGGGTCAGTCCGACTCCGATCGCGACCACGGATTCCGCGACGAGCGCGATGACGTAAACGATGCCCGCCGTCCAGGCATAGCGCTGCCAATCTCTCGCCGCCCGAGACGTCGTCTCGTGGCTAGCCGCCACATGTACCGCGCCCACGCCGGTCATGTCGGACGTCGCGGTCATGGCTGCCCCTCTCTGTCGGTCTCAGGCCGGAGAAAGCCGTTGACTTCCTCAACACCCAGGCTCGAGATGTCCCTGCCGACACTACTCCGGCCTCAATAAATTAGCAAGTGATTTCTAGAACGGTTTCTTCTATATTTGTCCGGTGGGCGAGTGGAGCTTTTTGACGAACCACGCCCGAGTGCTGGTCTGCATCGCGCGCGATCCGGGTGTCCGCCTGCGCGACATCGCCGAGGTGCTCGGCGTCACCGAGCGCCGGGCGTTCGGGATCGTCAACGACCTGACCGAAGCCGGCTACGTGGTCAAGGAAAAGGACGGCCGTCGCAACCGCTACCGCATCCAGAGCCACCTGCCGCTGCCGACGCCCATCGGTCGAGAGCCGACCGTCGGGGAGCTGTTGGGGGTGCTTGTGGACACGAGCGCAACGGAGTCCGCGGGGCGGCCAGGCCAGGACGGCGGGTCGCGCCGACGAAATCCAGCCGCTGCCGGACAGAGGACCAGCTCGGCGAAGCGGGGGTGAGCGGCCTGACGGTCCTGTTCGTCATCGCGCTGTGGTCTTGACGGTGCCCGTGTATGCGTTCGCCGTGCGGCGCTTGCTCGGTCTGCGTCTCTCGCCGTTGCGTGCGTGGATCGGTGGGCTGATCGCGTTGGCGTGTGCCTCGCCAATCATCACGGCGATCGGTAGTTCGATCGCCAAGCACAACGGCAGCTGGTCGTTGCTGCCGGCGGCGTGGTTCGTGATCCTCGGGGTGGCGATCGCGCTGCTGATCGGGATGCTGGTGCTGGTGATCTTCGAGGCGCTGGTGCCGAGCGGCGCGATGCCGGGGCCGCTGTACCTGATCCGAGCATGGCGCAAGCGGGTGCGGCGGGTCCGCCGCTACTCGCAGATCGGTCGCATCCTGGTGCGACGCGGGATGCTTCCGTACCTTCGGGGGACTCGCCGCTCCGAGCTTCAAACCCGTGACGGGCGCGCCGCACTCGCCGGTTCGCTGCGGCTCGCACTCGAGGACGGCGGCGTTACGTTCATCAAGCTCGGACAGGTACTCGCCACACGGCGAGACTTGCTGCCGGTCGAGTTCATCGACCAGCTGAGCGGGCTCCAGGATGACGCCGCGCAGGTTCCGTGGCCGCAGGTCGAGCCCGTGTTGGGTCTCGACCTTGGGGCGGAGGTCGATGACGTGTTTGCCAGCTTTGACCGGACCCCGCTGGCGGCCGCCTCGATCGCGCAGGTGCACGCGGCGACCCTCGACTCGGGTGAGCGGGTGGTAGTGAAGGTTCGCCGGCCCGGCATCGACACGGTCGTGGCGTGGGACCTGGACATCGTCGACCGACTCGCGATCCGCCTGCAGCGCTCGACGCGGTGGGGCCGCGGCGTCGGCGCGGTGGACCTCTCGAACGGGTTTGCCGAGGCGCTCAGAGAGGAGCTCGACCTGCGGATCGAGGCGCAGAACATGACCGCCGTGAGGGCGGCGGCAGCCGCGGGCGGAGTGAACGGGTCGGTCCGTATCCCAAAGCCCCATCAGGCCCGCGCTAGCACCCCCGGCCGTAGCGGCGTTCGCACCACCCCGCTTACGCCTCCCATTGCCTAAACGCGGTCAGCAAGAGCGCATTCAGCACAACGGTGACGGCCATGACCGCGGCCAGGACATCCTGGCCCGCGGCCAGAAGAGCAGCCGCCGCGAGCAGCAGGATCGTGAGCTCGAGTGGGATCCGCGCCCTGGGTGACAGCCGCCGGCTCGCTCTAGGGGCGGCGAAGCGGCCCCACAACGCGATCATCACGGCGGGCGCAAGCACCATCGTCACCGCGGACAGCAGCGCGCCGTCGAGCGACGCTCCCCAGTATCCAAACGCGGCGATCGCGGCAAGTTCGAGGCCGAACTTCAGTGCGAGGTTGCCGGCTCTCGGCGCAGCCATCGAGCTAGGCGGCGGCTGCGGCAACCTGCTCGGCGGTGGGTCGCAGGCGGGGGGTGAGGAACACGAGCAGGGTTGTTAGCACTGCCAGCGCTGCCGCCACGGCGAGGCCATAGTGATAGCCGCTCACGAGTGCTGAGCACCGACTCGCGCCCGCGTGGATCCGGTTCGTGACGTGGGTCGCGGAAACGGTGCTCGCGATGGCCAGCCCGAGCGAGCCGCCAACCTGCCATGTGGTGTTGACGACGCCGGACGCAACGCCGGCGTTGTCGTGGCCGACCTGACTGACCGCCGCCACTTGGGTCGGGACGCCCACCCTGATGACGCCGACGCCGAACAGCACGAGCCCGGGTAGCAGTTGGATGGCATACGCCCCGTCCGGGCGGCTGCGGGCCAACAGGACGAGGCCGGCTGCGCCCAGCACCGCGCCGGCGAGTTGGATCGGGCGAGTGCCCACGGCGGGTGACCAGTCGGGAGACGAAGATCGCAGCGAGGATCACGGCGACGCCCATCGGTAGGAAGTCCAGGCCGGAATGGAGGGCCGAGAGGTGCAGCCTGGTCTGGAGGTAGACGTCGAGCGTGTCGATGAACTGCGCGGCGGCGAGCACCGCGAGCACGATCCACGGACCGCGGATCTGCGCGGGCCTGGGGAGCGGGTGCCGCATGGTTCCTCCTGTACTTCGCGGATGTACACAGCCGAGTCGGCGACCGCGTCACCAGATGTCTGATGTCTCGATCGTCGGTCGGCGTAGAGACACCCGGGCAGCGAAAATCCTTTCCTCGGCGCTTCCGCCCGGCCGCGCCTCGACAAGCCGCATCGCAGGCGTCAGGTTCTTCGCGCGCGGCGTGTCTAGGAGGTATGCACGTCCCCTACCTCATCACCACGATCCTGGCGGCGGTCGCAAACGGCTATGCCGCCGCATTGAACTTCGCCGGTGCCGAGTCGGTCAAGGCCGCCGCTGACCGGGTGCGGGTATCCCGAGGATGGATGGTCCCCCTCGGCACCCTGTTGGGCTGCGGCGCCGTCGGACTGCTGACCGGCTTCGCCGTGCCGGCACTCGGGACGGCGGCGGCGATCGGGCTCGTCGTCTACTTTGTCTGTGCGGTGAGCGCGCACCTGCGAGTCGGCGACCGCCAGATCGGCGCAGCCCTCTTCTTCCTGCTCCTGGCGGCGGCGGCACTGACCACCGGCGTCGCCTACCACAATCACGGTTGATCGCGGGATCGTGGCGCTGAGCATGGACGAACGTGAGTGGCTGACCGAGCGGTTCGAACAGCACACGCCGCATCTCCGCGCAGTCGCCTACCGGATGCTGGGGTCGGCAAGCGAAACCGACGATGCCCTCCAGGAGGCGTGGCTGCGGATCCGCGACCAGGATCCCGGCGCCGTCGAGAACATGCGGGCCTGGCTCACGACGGTCGTCGGTCGGGTCTGCCTGAACATGCTGCGCTCGCGCAAGGCGCGGCGCGAGGAGATATCGGTGCACGTTCCGGATCCCGTGGTCAGCTTCGAGGAGGAGGGGCTCGATGAGCAGACGCTGCTGGCCGAGTCCGTGGGCCTGGCGCTGCTCGTGGTGCTCGACGCGCTGACTCCCGCGGAGCGGCTCGCGTTCGTGCTGCACGATGTGTTCGGCGTCCCGTTCGCCGACATCGCCACCGTGCTCGATCGTTCGGAAGCGGCCGCCCAGCAACTCGCCAGCCGCGCCCGCCGGCGCCTGCGCAACGCGCCGGAGCCGGATCAAGACCTCGGGCGGCAGAGACGCGTCGTCGATGCGTTCTTCGCGGCTTCGCGCGACGGCGACTTCGATGCCCTGCTGGAGGTACTCGATCCCGAAGTCGAACTGCGGATCGACGGCGGCGTCCTACGCGCAGATGCCTCGCTCGCGCTGCGCGGTGCGGACGCCGTGGCCGCGCACACTGCCACCTACTCGAGGCTTTACCCGTTCGTCAGACCCGCGCTCGTGAACGGCGCGGCCGGGGCCGTGGTGGCGCCGCATGGGCGCGCGTTCTCCGTGATGGCCTTCACGGTCACGAACGGGAGGATCGTCCAGATCGATGCGCTGCTGGACCCGGAACGCCTCGAGCGGCTCGATCTCGGTATCCCGCCGAGCGCGGTGGGGAGCGTGTGACGGTCTCACCTCTGGCCAGACCGCGCGAGAAACGTCCGGCGCCAACCGTTTTCTCGGCAAAAGCAGCCGGATGATCCGGCTGCGGGGCCGCCGGTCGGGGCGAACCCGAGACAGGAAGGCAAACCCACGCAGGTCGCGTGGAGGAACGCTACGGCGTGAACTCTGGCCGACCTCGCCCCGACAGCGGACTCGCGCAAGGCCAGCGCGCAGAGGGTCGGTGGGACCTCGCGTCCCGCGGCGACGGGGACCTCGCGTCCCGCGGCGCCGGGGCGCACCGTCGGGCTTGGGAAGAAAAGGGCAATAGTTGCCCCTTTCTTCCCAAGGTCGCCGCCGAGCGCGGCGATGCGCGAGCGCTCGACGCGGAACCAATACCATCGCGACCCCCTCTATCAAGGAGCGCTCAGCTTGGACCTGTGCCTGATGATCGAAGGCCAGGAAGGCGTCACGTGGCCTCAGTGGCGCGCCCTGGCCGAGGCGTGCGAGCAACATGGGATCCCCTCACTGTTTCGCTCGGACCACTACCAGAACCTCGACGGGCAGCACCCCGAGCGAGGCTCGCTCGACGCGTGGGGAACCCTGAACGCGCTGGCGGCGCTGACCAGCACCCTGCGGCTCGGCACCCTCGTCTCGCCGGCGAGCTTCCGCCACCCGTCCGTGCTGGCCAAGCTGGTGGTGACCGCCGACCACGTGTCGGGCGGCCGGATCGACCTGGGCATCGGCGCGGGCTGGCACGAGCGCGAGCACGCGGCGCACGGATTCCCGTTCCTGGCGGCGACCGAGCGGGTCGACGTGCTCGAGGAGCAGCTGGAGATCCTGATGGGCACCTGGGGCGAGGACGAGTTCTCATTCCAGGGCACGCACTACACGCTGTCGGGCCTGAACGCCCAGCCCAAACCGGTCCAGCGGCCCCACCCACCGCTCCTGATGGGCGGCAACGCCGGGCCGCGGAGCGCCGCGCTGGCCGCGCGCTTCGCCGACGAGTACAACACGCCGTTCCCGTCGCTCGAGCAGATCCAGCAGCGGAAGGCGAGCATCGAGGAGGCGTGTGAGCGCGCCGGCCGCGAGCCCATCCCGTTCTCGATCATGGCCGGAGCGGTGCTCGGCGCCGACCGCACCGAAGTCGAGAAGCGCGCCCGGCGCGTGGCCGACGCGACCGGTCAGGACGCGAATGCCTTGCTCCGAGACCCGCCGCAGGGCTGGATCGTGGGGACGCTAGAGCAGGCCGCCGAGCAGCTCGCGCCCCTTCGCGAGGCCGGTGTCAGCCGCGTGATGTGCAACCAGTACGTCGAGCCCGAGGTCGATCAGGTCGCGCGTCTCGGCGAGCTCGCCTCCCTGATCAACTGACGCTTAAAAGAGACGCGCCCCGGGTTCGGCGGAAAAGACTGGCCGTACCTGCGGGACGCGCTCTGAGGGAGGAGAGGGTGTGCCGTCATGATGGCGGCGGCGCTTTGATATGTCAAAGACGAACTCTCGAAGTTATCTATAGGCTTTGCTTATGGAACTTCGGCAGCTGCGCTACCTCGTCGCGCTAGCCGACGAGCGGCACTTCACCCGCGCCGCCGCGCGCGAGCACATCGCCCAGCCGGCCCTTTCGCAACAGATCCGCCGGCTCGAGCAGGAGGTCGGACTCGCCCTGGTCGAGCGCACCACGCGACGGGTGACCGTCACCGAAGCTGGACAGACACTGGTCGCACGCGCCCGGCGGATCCTGTCCGAGGTCGACGCCGCCAACGCCGAGATGCAGGAGCTGGCCGGAGTGCGGACGGGGCACGTGATGCTTGGGACGATGCACACGATGGGGCCGGTCGACGTCTCGCTGGCCCTGGCCGTGTTCCACCAGCGCCACCCGGGCGTCGAGCTCACGGTCCGCGAGGAGTCGAGCGAGGAGTTGGCCGAGATGCTCCGGGACGACGTGCTCGACCTGGCCTTCCTGTCCGTGACCGAGCGGATGGAGAGCCACGGGCTGGGCCTGCGCCAGCTCGTGTCCGAGGAGCTCGTGGCGGTGCTCCCGGCCGATCATCGGCTGGCCAGGCGCGGCACGTTGCGCATGGCCGATCTCGCCGACGAACAATTCATCAGCTACCGCCCCGGCGCACGGCTCCGCGAGCTCCTGACCTTCGCCGCCCACCACGCCGGCTTCGAGCCGCAGGTCAAGCTCGAGTCCAACGAGAGTGAGCGGATCAAGCGCCTGGTGGCCCGGGACATGGGGGTCGCGATCCTCCCCCGTTCGGATGCCGAGCGGCCCGGCACCGACGTGGCCGTGGCCACCCTGATCGAGCCCTCGCTGCGACGCGACATCACGCTGGCCTGCCGGGAGGGTCGCCGGCTCGCCCCCGCCGCCGCCGAGTTCCTCGAGCTCTCCCAGGAGCTGTTCAGCGCGCCAGAGGCGGGCTAGGAGCCAGCGGGCCGGTGATGGGCCCACGGCCGGGCCGCCTCGATCTGCCCGGCCAGCGAGTAGAGCAGGTCCTCCGCTCCCGGCCGGCCGACCAGCTGCACGCTGAGCGGCAAACCGTCCGCCCCGAACCCGGCCGGGACCGCGATCGACGGCTGCCCGGTCAGGTTGAACAGGGGGTTGAACGGCATGAAGCGCGAAGAGCGATCGAATGCGGCCAGCGCGGATCGGCCGTAGCCGCCCTCGGCGGTGATCGCCGTGCTCGCGAGGACGGGCATGAGCAGCACGTCAACCTCCTGCCACAGCTCGAGGACGCGCTGGGTCCTCGACGCGCGGCCGGCGAGCAGCTTCTCCCGCCGGCGGCCGGGCACCACGCGCCGGCCGGTGGCGACGAGCTGCCGCGTGGAGCGCTCGAGCAGCGAGCGGTCCGGGACGTGGCGCGATTCCTCGTAGATCCCGCGCAGCCACATCTGCGTGAACTCGATGCCGGCCAGGCCGTACGCGGGGTCGCGCTCGATCACCTCGTGGCCGAGCTCGTCGAGGAGCGCCGCCGTCCGCTCGTGCCCGGAGCGTTGATCGCCGGACAGCCGTGCGATCGAGCCGGGCGGCACCTTGCGAGAGGTGGCGATCCGCAGCCTCCCGGGCGGGGTCTCAGCGGCCTGGGCGTAGCTCCCCGTGAACGGCGGTGCTTCGTACAGGTCTCCGGGCACCGAGCCATGGATGGCGTCGAGCAGAAGCGCGCTGTCCGCGACCGTCCGGGCGAGCGCCCCGTACGTGCTCAGCCCGAGCCAGCCCTCGCGAGCGGGCTGGGAGGAGACCCGACCCCGGGTCGGCTTCATCCCCACGAGCCCGCAGCAGGCCGCGGGAATCCGAAGTGAACCGCCCCCATCCGAGCCGGTCGCGCAGGGCACCATCCCGGAGGCCACTGCCGCCGCGGAGCCGCCGGATGACCCGCCGGGGGTGCGCTCCGGGTTCCACGGGTTGCGCGTCACGCCGTTGGCCGCGGTGGCCGTCCAGGGGAAGATCATCAGCTCGGGGACGTTGGTGATCCCGATCGGGATGGCGCCGGCGGCGCGCAGGCGCCTCACCAGCTCGCCGTCGGCCGGCTCTGGCGGGCCGTAGGAACGAGACCCGCGCGTGACCGACTGACCGCGCACGGGCATGTCGTCCTTGATCGCGATCGGGACGCCGGCCAGGAGACCGTCCGGCCTCTCGCCGGCGACGGCCTCGGCTTGGGCGATCGCCTCATCGGCCATGACGACGCGGAACGCGTTCAGCTTGGGGTCGATCGACTCGATCCGGCGCAGGCACAGCTCGACGAGCTCCCGGGGCGTGACCTGATGCTCGCGCACGAGCTTGGCGAGCGCGGCCGGGCCGGCGAAGACGAGGTCCTGGTCGGTCGTGGCGGTCATGCCTGAAGCGCGGTCACCAGCTCGCGGATGGCGCCCGGGTAGCGGTAGGTGATGCCGCCGTGCTTGCCGTCGAACAGCTCGAGCGTGTGGGCGGCGCCGATCTTCGAGAGCTCGGCGGCGAACGCCTGCGCGCCGAGGTCGAGGAAGTACTCGTCGCCCTTGCCGGCGTCCAGGTAGATGCGGTGCATGCTGCGCAGGGCATCCACGTGGGTGGGAACCATGCGCACCGGATCGTGCTGGAGCCACAGTGCCCAGACGTCGTCGATCAGACGACCGGTCGACACGTCGAACGGAAGCAGCGCGGCACCCGGGCGCGAGAGATCAGGCGAGTACGCCGAGGCGTAACCGTACGTCTCGAACAGCAGCCCGTATCGGTCGTAGGAGAAGTGGTCGGCCGCGGCGAGGCGCTCGAAGAACACCTCGTAGGAGCCGTCGTAGTCGTCGCGCAACTTGCGGGCGGCGTTGCGGAACTCCGGGAGATAGCAGCATTCGAACAGCGCGTCGCCGGCGTGCGAGGCGAACGCCCCGAACACGTCGGGCCGCAGCATCGGCACGACCATGGCGCCGTACCCGCCGGAGGACTTGCCGGCCAGGGCGCGGTGCTCGCGGCTCGAGATCGTCGGGTAGCGCGCGTCGACGAACGGGACGACCTCGTCGCACAGATAGTCGAGGTAGCGTCCGATCGACGCCGAGTTGATGAACTGCGAGCCGCCCCGCGAGGTCCACGCGTCGACGAACACGAGGATCGCGTCCGGGCAGGCGCGGGCGGCGAACATCGCGTCGACGCGCTCGACCATCGTGGGCTCGAACGCCGAGCGCGAGAGCCACATGTCGAGCTGCCCGGTGAACCCCTGGATGATGAAAACCGTGGGCAGGGGCCGCGGATGGTCGAGCTCGATGCCGGGCGGGCGGTACACGTACAGAGGCCGGCGCGCCGGGTCGCCCAACGGGTTCTCGGCGAGCGCGTCCGACTCGACCACGAGCTGGTCGAGCGCGCCGGCCAGCGGGCGCGCCCAGGGGGCACCGACCACGCCCTCGAGTTCTCTCAGCGACACCCCCCAACCGTAGGGGAAAACGCACCGCGCGTGCGATCTGTGTGAGATGCCCGTGGGTATATTGATTTCGGGGTCGACCGAATCCGGCGTGGCCCCCGAACCGCATGACCGACTCGCTCCAGACCACAGGCTCAAACGGCGCCGGCGCCGGCGCCGGCGCCGACATCGACGCGACCGAGACCAGCGAGTGGCTCGAAGCGGTCGACGCGGTCGTCGAGCACGACGGCCCCGATCGCGCGCGTCAGATCCTCGCGCGGGCGGTGCAGCGCGCCCAGCAAGCCGGCAGCGGCCCGATCGCCAGCATCACCACGCCGTATGTCAACACGATCCCGGCCCACCGCGAGGCCAAGCTGCCAGGCGATCCCGCGATCGAGCGGCGGCTGCGCTCGATCATCCGCTGGAACGCGATGGCGATGGTCGTGCGCGCCAACAAGACCTCCTCGGAGCTCGGGGGGCACATCGCGAGCTTCCAGTCGCTGGCCACGCTGTACGAGGTCGGCTACAACCACTTCTGGCACGGCAGCTCGGACGATCACGGCGGTGACCTCGTGTACTTCCAGGGTCACTCCTCACCCGGCAACTACGCGCGCGCCTACCTCGAAGGCCGGCTCACCGAGGAGCAGCTCGACGGCTTCCGCCAAGAGGTCTCCCGTCCGGGCGGCCTGAGCTCCTATCCGCACCCGTGGCTGATGCCGGAGTTCTGGCAGTTCCCCACGGTCTCGCTTGGGATCGGCGCGATCACCTCGATCTACCAGGCGCGGTTCATGAAGTACCTCCAGGCGCGCGGGCTCTCGGACACCGAGGGCCGCAAGGTCTGGGCGTTCATCGGCGACGGCGAGGTCGACGAGCCCGAGACGATGGGGTCGATCGGGATGGCCGGTCGCGAGCAGCTCGACAACCTGATCTGGGTGGTCAACTGCAACCTGCAGCGCCTGGACGGCCCGGTGCGCGGCAACGGCAAGATCATCCAGGAGCTCGAGGCCGACTTCCGCGGCGCGGGCTGGAACGTGATCAAGGTGATCTGGGG
Organism: uncultured Solirubrobacterales bacterium; assembly: GCA_963834625.1. Taxonomy (GTDB): domain Bacteria; phylum Actinomycetota; class Thermoleophilia; order Solirubrobacterales; family Solirubrobacteraceae; genus Palsa-465. The sequence goes on from CAWICM010000010.1 coordinate 95,639, forward strand.
CTCCCGCTGGGACCCGCTGCTCGCCGAGGACCACGACGGTCGCCTCGTCAAGGTGATGGAGGAGTGCGTCGACGGCGAGTATCAGACCTTCAAGTCCCGCGACGGGGCCTACGTGCGCGAGCACTTCTTCGGGCGCGACCCCGTGCTGCTCGATCGCGTCTCGCACATGTCAGACGACGAGATCTGGCTCTTGAACCGAGGCGGCCTCGACCAGCACAAGGTGTATGCCGCCTATCACGAGGCGACCAAGCACACGGGTCAGCCCACGGTGATCCTGGCCAAGACGATCAAGGGCTACGGGATGGGCGTCTCGGGAGAGGGCCAGATGATCACCCACCAGGCCAAGAAGATGACCGAGGACGCGCTGCTGGCCTTCCGCGATCGGTTCGAGCTGCCCCTGTCCGACGAGCAGGTACGCGCGGCCGAGTACTACATGCCCCCCGAGGACTCGCCCGAGATGCAGTTCATGCGCGAGCGCCGCGCCGAGCTCGGTGGGAGCCTGCCGTTACGGCGGGTCAAGGCGCCGGAGCTCGAGGTGCCGCCGCTCGAGACGTTCAAGGGCCAGCTCGAGGGCACGGGCGAGCGCGAGGTCTCCACCACGATGTCGTTTGTGCGGGTGCTGGCCGCGCTGCTGCGCGACAAGAAGCTCGGCAAGAACATCGTCCCGATCGTGCCCGACGAATCACGCACGTTCGGCATGGAGGGGATGTTCCGCCAGGTCGGGATCTACTCGCCGGTGGGTCAGCTCTACCAGCCCCAGGACTCCGAGCAGCTCATGTTCTACAAGGAGGACAAGCACGGCCAGATCCTCGAGGAGGGCATCACCGAGGCGGGCTCGATCTCCTCGTTCATCGCCGCCGGCACCTCCTACAGCGCGCACGGCGTCCCGATGATCCCGTTCTACATCTACTACTCGATGTTCGGCTACCAGCGGGTCGGGGACCTGGTGTGGGCGGCCGCCGACTCGCGCACCCGCGGGTTCATGCTGGGCGGCACGGCCGGGCGGACCACGCTGAACGGCGAGGGGCTCCAGCACGAGGACGGGCACAGCCACGTGCTGTTCTCGGTCGTGCCCAACTGCCGCGCCTACGACCCTGCCTTCGGCTACGAGGTGGCGGTGATCATCCAGGACGGCCTGCGCCGGATGGTCGCCGAGCACGAGGACGTCTTCTACTACCTCACGCTGATGAACGAGAACTACCACCATCCGGCCATGCCCGAGGGGGCGGCCGAGGGGATTCTGCGCGGGATGTACCTGCTGCGCGAGGGCTCCGTCAGGCGCAAGAAGAAGGTTCCGCGCGTGCAGCTGCTGGGGTCGGGGACGATCCTCAACGAGGTGCTGGCCGCCGCCGAGCTGCTCGAGTCCGACTTCGGCGTGGCCGCCGACGTGTGGAGCGTGACCTCCTTCACCGAGTTGCGCCGCGACGGAATCCAGGTCGAGCGGCACAACATGCTGCACCCGGTCGAGGAGGCGCGGCGCGCGTACGTGACCGAGCAGTTGGAGGGGCGCGGTCCGGTCGTCGCGTCCACCGACTACATCCGCGCCTTAGCCGACCAGATCCGCCAGTGGGTGCCCGGGCGCTACCGGGTGCTGGGGACCGACGGCTTCGGGCGCAGCGACTCGCGCGCGGCGCTGCGACGGTTCTTCGAGGTCAACCGGCACTATGTCGCGGTGGCCGCCCTGAAGGAACTGGCCGACGAAGGCCAGGTGGAGCCGGGTAGGGTGCAAGAGGCGATCGAGCGATACGAGATCGACGCCGAAGCCCCGATGCCGACCACCGTATGAGCACGACCTCCGACGCCGTAGCTGTCGAAGTCCCCGACATCGGCGACTTCGAGGACGTCCCCGTGATCGAGATCCTCGTTTCGCCCGGCGACACCGTGGCCGTCGACGATCCGCTGCTCACGCTCGAGTCAGACAAGGCCACGATGGACGTGCCGGCGCCCTTCGCGGGTACGGTGGGCGAACTGCTGGTGAAGATTGGGGATAGGGTTTCTCAGGGGGTCGAGCTTCTGACGCTCGCGCCGTCGGGCGACGCGGACGAGTCGACCGGAAGCAAGGCGGCCGCGGCGACCTCGGAGGGCGCGCCCAGCGAGGCGGACGCGCCCGAGGCGATCGGCAGCGCCGCGGAGGCGGAGTCGCAGGACGCAGAGGCGCCGGCTGAGTCCGCGGAATCGGCGCCCGCGCCGGCGCGCGAGGAGCCCGCAACGGCGGCAGCCACGCCGGGAGCGCCCCCGCCGGTGCGCGACGCGACGCCCGAGGCGGCGCCGCCCGCGAACGGCGACGGCGGCGGCCCGGTGTACGCGAGCCCGGCGGTGCGCCGGATCGCCCGCGAGCTGAGCGTCGACCTGCACCAGGTGACCGGCAGCGGCCGCAAGGGCCGGATCACGAAGGAGGACGTCCAGTCCTTTGCCGAGCGGGGCCCGGCTGCCCCGGCTCAGGCGGCGCCCGGCGCTGGCGCCGGTGCCGGCGGTGCTGGCCTCGGTCTCGACCTCCCGCCTTGGCCTTCGGTGGACTTCTCGAAGTTCGGGGAGATCGAGCGCGTGCAGCGCTCGCGGATCCAGCGCATCTCGGGCCCGGTGCTCGCCCGGAACTGGGTGATGATCCCCCACGTCACCCACAACGACGAGGCCGACATCACCGACCTCGAGGCCTGGCGCAAGCAGCTCAACGACGAGCACTCCCGTGACGGGGTCAAGGTCACGATGGTCTCGTTCCTGATCGTCGCCTCGGTGGCGACCTTGAAAGCGTTCCCGGCCTTCAACGCCTCGCTGGACGGCGAGGATCTCATCTTGAAGCGCTACTACAACATCGGGTTCGCGGCCGACACGCCGGGCGGCCTCGTCGTGCCGGTGATCAAGAACGCCGACCAGAAGGGGCTCATCGACATCGCGCGCGAGCTGACCGAGCTGTCCGGCAAGGCGCGGGAGGGCAAGCTCGCGCCGGGCGACATGCAGGGCGCCTCGTTCACGATCTCCTCGCTGGGCGGGATCGGCGGCACCTCGTTCACCCCGATCATCAACGCGCCCGAGGTGGCCATCCTCGGCGCCACGCGCTCGGCGATGAAGCCGATCTGGGACGCCGCTCGCGGAGAGTTCGTCCCGCGGTTGATGGTGCCGCTGTCTTTGTCCTATGACCACCGGGTGATCGACGGCGCCGCCGCGGCCCGGTTCACGGTCCATCTGGTCAAGGTGCTGAGCGATCTGAGGCGGGCGCTGCTGTGACCGATATTCGGGTCCCGGACATCGGGGACTTCCAGGACGTCCCGGTCATCGAGATCCACGTCTCGGCCGGCGACGAGGTGGCGGTCGAGGACCCGCTGGTCACGCTCGAGTCCGACAAGGCGACGATGGATGTGCCGGCGCCCGAGGCGGGCAAGGTGACCCAGCTGTGCGTCAAGATCGGCGACCGGGTGTCTGAGGGCAGCGTGCTGCTCACGCTCGAGTCAAATGGCGCGGCTCCCAGCGAGGCCGAGACCGAGACCGAAGCCGCGGGCGGCGCGGAGGCCTCCGCCGGCGAGCAGAAGGGCGAGACCAACGGCGTCTCCTCCTCCCCTTCGCCGGAAGCGCGCGTGGAGCGCGAGCCCCCGCCGCCTTCCCAGGACGGCGCCGGCGGGGATCACGAATTTCAGGTCGTCGTCATCGGGTCCGGACCGGGCGGGTACACCGCGGCGTTCCGCGCCGCCGATCTGGGCCTGAAGACCGCGCTGATCGAGCGCTACGACACGCTCGGCGGCGTGTGCCTGAACGTCGGCTGCATCCCCTCCAAGGCGCTCCTTCATGCCGCGCGCGTGGTGTCCGAGGCGGAGGAGATGGCCGAGCATGGGATCAAGCTCGGCAAGCCCAAGGTGGATCTCGACGCGCTGCGGGACTGGAAGCAGTCCGTGGTCAAGCGGCTGACCGGCGGCCTGGCCGGGCTGGCCAAGCAACGCAAGGTCGAGGTCATCCACGGCCGCGCCTCGCTCACCGGGGCCAATACCGTGTCGGTCGGCGATCGCACCGTCTCGTTCGACAACTGCATCATCGCGGCGGGCTCGGAGGCGGCGATGTTGCCCGACCTGCCCGATGACGAGCGGATCATCGACTCGACGGGCGCGCTCGAGCTGCCGTCGATTCCCAAGCGCCTGCTGGTCGTGGGCTGCGGGATCATCGGCCTCGAGATGGCCACCGTCTATCACGCGCTGGGGTCCAAGGTGACGATGGTCGAGCTGTTCGACCAGCTCATCCCCGGCTGCGACGCGGACCTGGTCAAGCCGCTGCACAAGCGGATCTCCAGTCGCTACGAGGCGATCCATCTGGGGACCAAGGTCGAGTCGGTCGAGGCTTCCGAGAAGGCCCTCGCGGTGAAGCTCTCGAAAGGCGACTCGTTGAAGTTCGACGGGGTGCTCGTGGCGATCGGCCGAAAGCCCAACGGCCGGGCCGTGGGGGCCTCCGAGGCCGGCGTCGAGGTCGACGACGCCGGGATCATCAACGTGGACGAGCAGATGCGGACCAACGTCCCGAACATCTACGCGATCGGCGACGTGGTCGGCGGGCCGATGCTCGCCCACAAGGCCACCCACGAGGGCAAGGTGGCGGCCGAGGTCATCGCCGGGCAGAACGTCCAGTTCGACGCGCGCACGATCCCCTCCGTCGCCTATACCGATCCCGAGGTCGCCTGGATGGGCCTCACCGAGACTTCCGCCCGGGAGCAGGGCATCGAATTCGACAAGGCCGTGTTCCCCTGGGCCGCCTCCGGCCGCGCCCTGTCCCTCGGTCGCGACGAAGGCATGACCAAGCTGCTGTTCGATCCGGAGTCGCGGCGCCTCCTCGGCGCCGGCATCGTCGGCGTCAACGCCGGCGAGCTGATCGCCGAGACCGTCCACGCGCTTGAGATGGGCTCCGACGCCGAGGACATCGGCCTGACCGTCCACCCCCACCCCACGCTGACCGAGACGATCGGCTTCGCCGCCGAGATGGCCGAGGGCACGATCACGGACCTGATGCCCCCACGGAAGCGCCCCGCCCGGTCCAAGGCCTAGCGAGTCCGCCCGTCCCCGCCACCACCGTTTCTTCCCAAGCGCCGCGCTAGGCGCGGCGACGCCGGCGCAGCGCGCGGCGCACGACGAGCGCCACCACGGCCAGGGCGCCGATCCGGGCCGGCGTGGCCGCCCTGGCGGCGATTCCGACCGCGCCGGTGCCACCCTGCGGCGCGCGTGGCGCCGGCATGGCGAACTCCTCGGCGGCGAGGACGTCGTGCGGCTCGGCGATACCGGTCGGATCGTCGGGCAGCGAGATCGGCTGGTGGCGCAGGTTCGGATCGGCGGTGGGAACGGCGAACGCCTCGGCCGCCAGCACGTCGTGCGCCTCATTCTCGGGCACCGGAGACTCCCGTCCTGACATCGGGCGGATGATCCCAGATGCAGCGAGCCGCCGTCGAAGAGAGGACCTCGCCAGACGGCCGAAGGGCTTCCCAAGATCTCAGCCCGCTCGACTAAGATCCGTTCCCCCGGGGTGGTATCCTTCACTTATCTCTGGTAAGCAACTATCGAAAGCGAACGTCCTTTAGATGTCTAGTCGCCTTCTTTTGATCCCGCTCGACGACGTCGTCGCGTTCCCGGGCATGTCGCTGACGCTCGCGGTCGACGCCGGCGAGGAGGAACGAGTGCTGCTCGTTCCCAGACACGAAAACGAATTTGCCAACGTCGGCACCGTCGCCCAGGTGAGCGATCGGGTTCGGCTGCCCGGCGGCGCGCGCGCCGTCGCGCTCCAGGGCCTGCACCGTGGCGTGGCCGGCGCCGCTCAGACCATGCCCGACGGGCGCCTGTTCGTCGAGGTCGACGAGCGCCCCGACCCGGTTCCGGTCGACGGCCGCACCCGCAACCTCGAGCGCGAGTATCGCGCCGTGGTCGAGGAGATCCTCGAGCTGCGCGGCGACGATGGCCGGATCTCATCGTTCCTGCGCAGCATCACCGAGCCGGGCGCGCTGGCTGACACCAGCGGCTACTCCCCGGATCTCAACTATGAGAACAAGGTCGAGCTGCTCCTGACGGTTGACGTGACCGAGCGGCTCGAGCTCGCCCTGCGCTTCCAGCGCGAGCGGCTAGCCGAGCTCCAGGTCCGCAAGCGCATCCGCGACGACGTGGAGTCGGGCGCCGAGAAGCAGCAGCGCGAGTACTTCCTGCGCAAGCAGATGGAGTCGATCCGCAAGGAGCTCGACGAGGACGACGCCTCGATTGTCGAGGAGTACCGGACCAAGATCGAAGAGGCCGAGATGCCCGAGGCCGTGCGCGAGCAGGCCGAGAAGGAGCTCGGACGGCTCGAGCGCATGGGCGAGCAAACGGCCGAGTCGAGTGTGATCCGCACCTACCTGGACTGGCTGATCGCCGTGCCGTGGGGCAAGCGCTCGGACGAGCGCCTCGATCCCGAGAACGCGCGCGAGGTGCTGGACGCTGACCACGCGGGCCTCGAGGACGTCAAGGACCGGATCGTCGAGTACATCGCGGTCAAGAAACTGCGCTTGGAGCGTGGGATCAAGGAGGACAAGCGCTCCGGCGCCATCCTCACCCTGATCGGCCCTCCGGGCACCGGCAAGACCTCGATCGGCGAGTCGATCGCTAGGGCCACCGGACGGGAGTTCGTCCGGATGTCGCTGGGCGGCGTGCGTGACGAGGCCGAGATTCGCGGCCACCGGCGCACCTACATCGGAGCGCTGCCGGGCCGCCTGGTTCGGGCCCTGCGCGACGCCGGGACGATGAACCCGGTGATCATGCTCGACGAGGTCGACAAGGTCGGCGCCGACTGGCGCGGCGACCCGAGCTCGGCCCTGCTCGAGGTGCTCGACCCCGCGCAGAACCACAGCTTCCGCGACCACTACCTGGACATCGAGCTCGATCTGTCGAACGTGATGTTCATCGCGACGGCCAACGTGGCCGACACGATCCCGGGTCCGCTGCTCGACCGCATGGAGGTCATCCGCTTCGACGGCTACACCACCTCGGAGAAGGTGGCGATCGCCCGCGGCTATCTGTGGCCCCGTCAGCTGGAGCGCAACGGCCTGCGCGCCGAGGAGGTGGAGATCACCGACGATCTGCTGAACACCGTGGCCACCGAGTACACGCGCGAGGCCGGCGTCCGCCAGCTCGAGCGCGAGCTCGGGACGCTGCTGCGCAAGACCGCGACCAAGATCGCATCAGGACAGGCCGACGCCCCGGTGGCGATCGATCTGGATGCGGTCCGCGACGCCCTCGGGCGCCAGCGCCACTTCCAGGAGTCGGCGATCCGCACGGCGGTGCCCGGAGTGGCCACCGGACTGGCGGTCACCGGAACCGGCGGCGACGTGCTGTTCGTCGAGGCCACCGCGATGCAGGGCAAGCCGGGTCTCACCCTGACCGGCCAGCTCGGCGACGTGATGAAGGAGTCGGCGCAGATCGCCCTCTCCTACGTGCGCGGGCACGCCTCGGAGCTCGACATCGATCCGGCGCTGTTCGAGGAGCGCTCGTTCCACGTGCACGTGCCGGCGGGCGCGATCCCCAAGGACGGCCCGAGTGCCGGCGTGACCATGGTGACCGCGTTGACCTCGCTGCTGAGCGAGCGGCCGGTCGGCCATACGGTGGGGATGACCGGAGAGGTCACCCTGCAGGGTCGCGTGCTCCCGATCGGCGGGGTCAAGCAGAAGGTGCTGGCGGCACACGCAGCCGGCCTCACCGACCTGGTGCTCCCCGAGCGCAATCGCGGCGACCTGGACGACGTGCCGCAGGAGGTCCGCGAGGCGATGACCTTCCACTTCGCGATGACCGTCGACGAGGTGCTGGCGGTGGCGCTCGAGCCGGCGCCGCTGCGCCAGGCCGCATAGCTCCGCACCTACGGCGCTCGCCACGGTTTGTGGCGAGCGCCCGGTGGTAGGTTCCAAGCATGACCACGATCACCGCTCCAGCCGAACAGAAGATCCTCGATGAAGTCCCCAAGCAGCTGTATGTCGGAGGTGAATGGCGCGACGGCGCCAAGGGCACCCTCGCGGTGGAGGATCCCGCGACCGGCGAGTCCCTGTGCGCGGTCGCCGATGCCTCGACCGATGACGCCAAGGCGGCACTGACCGCGGCCGTCGAGGCCGGTCCCGATTGGGCCGCGCACGCCCCGCGCGAGCGCGGCGAGATCCTGCGCGCCTCATTCGAGGCGATCGTGTCTCGTGCCGACGATCTCGCGCTCCTGATGACGCTCGAGATGGGCAAGCCGCTGGCGGAGTCGAAGGCCGAGATCGCCTACGGCGCCGAGTTCTTCCGGTGGTTCTCCGAGGAGGCGGTCCGGATCAACGGAAGCTACTCGACCAACTCGAACGGGCAGGGACGCGTGCTCACGATGAAGCAGCCGGTCGGGCCGTGCCTGCTGATCACTCCGTGGAACTTCCCGCTGGCCATGGGAACGCGCAAGATCGGACCCGCGATCGCGGCGGGCTGCACGATGGTCGTCAAGCCGGCGCAGCAGACGCCCCTGTCGATGCTCATGCTGGTCAAGATCCTCGAGGAAAACGGCCTGCCGCCGGGCGTCGTCAACCTCATCACGGCGTCCTCCTCGGGCGAGACGATGGCCCCGCTGATCGCTGATGACCGGCTGCGCAAGCTGTCCTTCACCGGCTCGACCGAGATCGGGCGCAAGCTCATGGAGCAGGCATCCCAGAACCTCCTGCGGCTTTCGATGGAGCTGGGCGGGAACGCGCCGTTCATCGTGTTCGACGACGCCGACGTCGACGCTGCCGTCCAGGGCGCGATGATCGCCAAGATGCGCAACATCGGCGAGGCGTGCACCTCCGCTAACCGCTTCCACGTGGCCGACAAGGTCGCCGAGCAGTTCGCCGAGAAACTGGCCGAGAAGATGGGCGCGATGAAGGTCGGCCGCGGCACCGAGGAGGGCGTGGAAGTCGGACCGCTGATCGACGACAGCCAGCGTGGCAAGGTGGCCGAACTCGTCGAGGACGCGATCGGGCGCGGTGCGAAGGCCGTCGTCGGCGGGCACGCGCGCGACGGCGCCGGCTACTTCTACGACCCCACCGTCCTGACCGACGTCCCCGACGACGCCAAGCTGCTGCACGAGGAGATCTTCGGCCCGGTGGCGCCCGTCAAGGGATTCGGCGACGAGGACGAGGCGATCGCCGCGGCCAACGACACGGAGTACGGCCTGGTCGCCTACGTCTACACGAACAACCTCAAGCGCGCGCTGCGCGTCGTCGAGCGGCTCGAGACCGGCATGGTCGGGCTGAACCAGGGCATGGTGTCCAACGCCGGCGCCCCGTTCGGCGGGATCAAGCAGTCGGGGTTCGGCCGCGAGGGCGGCTCCGAGGGCATCGAGGAGTACCTCGAGACCAAGTACGTCGCCGTGAATCTCTGACCGCGGCGTCACCCCAAGCTGACGTACGAGCGGCCCCCCAGGGGGCCGTCTTCGTGTGTGCGCGAGGTCCTAGTACATCCGTTGGTAAACGGCGATTGACGTGCCTAGAACATCCGTCCAGCCGTCGGGACGCGCGCTAATGGACGGGTAAGCCAAGAACGCGCACGGAGGAGGTAGAGGAGCAAGGGAGGTCCACCGCGTTTGCCGGCGCGGCCGTTTTGGCTGGCCGCGCCGGCGGACGTCGGTTGCCGGTGTCCCAATCAACGAAAGCGCACAAGGCCTCCAGTTCTCTGGCCGGGAAATGGAAGTCAGTCGTCGATCTGATCCAGGAGGATCCATGTCAGTACGCAAACTAGGGCTCGTCATCGCTGCGATGTGCGCGGCCCTGCTCGTCGTCCCGGTCACCGCCGGCGCCCAGACCACGCCGGCAGCGATACCCACCACCTCGTTCGCTCACGTCCCGGTGACGGGAAAGGCGCAGAACGGAAAGGCGTTCACGGGCCACTTCAACGTCAGCCAGTTCGTCGTGCGCGGCGGGAAGACCTACGCGCTCGGCACGCTGACCGGCAAGGTGGGCAACCGGTCGGTCAAGAAGTCGAACGTCGCCATCCCGGTGTCGGTCGGCAGCGCCACCAGCAGCACCGGCATGACCGCGCACGCGGCCGCCACGTGCCAGATCCTGAACCTGATACTCGGACCGCTGCACCTGAACCTACTCGGGCTGCACGTGGACCTGAATCAGGTGGTGCTCAACGTCACAGGAGTCACAGGAACGGGCCAGCTGCTCGGCAATCTGCTGTGCGGAGTGGCAAACCTGCTTAATCCCGGGCTCCCCGCGGGGCAGCTGTCCGGGCTGCTGAACATTCTCCAGCAGCTTCTGCAGGTGCCCGGGTTGGCGAGCTTGTAGTCCGTCCGCCCACAGGGCGCGGGCGGGCCGGTCTGAGGGAGACGGTCCGCCCGCGCCCACCCCGGGGGGGCGCGGGATCACGCTGCGCTGCACGCGGAATCTCACCGATTAGCGGGCAAACCGGTTACCGTTTGCCGGGGGCGCCGGGGACGCAGGAGGAAGGGGGACCGAGATGACCGATCAGCGTGAGGCGGGAAAGCCGGGGCCGCCCCGCGGCGCCAGCAGAGCATCGTCACGCGCCTGATGCACAAGGGCAACAACGAGGTCGACGCTCTGCTCGAGGCGCTCGGGATGCGCGCCCAGCTGAGCGGCGAGGGGCAGGACCTGGGGCGGCTGGTCGAGCGACGCCTCGCTCAGGTGAACTGGGGCACGCACTCCGAGGCGCTGGACCAGCTCGACGTTCAGCGCTCGTTCCTCGCGCACCGGTTCATCCGGCCGCTGAAGCGCTTCGAGCGCGACACCCGTGGCTACAACTACCTCGACAACTTCCTGAATCTCATGTCGATCCTCGCCGGCGTGGGCGCGTCGCTGACGGCGGCCCGCGGCCTTCCCAAGGCCTGGCCGATCGTGCTGGGCCTGGTGGTCGGATTGCTCCAGAGCATCAGCCAGTGGCTCAAGCCGGCGCAACGGGCAACGCGCCGCGGCCTCGCCGCCGCGGAGCTGCGCAGCGAGATGTGGGCGTACCTCCAGGGCCGCGAGCGCTACCGCGGCAAGGACGACAAGACGGCATGGTCGCTCCTGTGCGACCAGGTCGAGCGCGTCGAGGATCGCGAGTCAGCCGAGCACGACCAGGAGGCTGCGGACATCCACGAGAGCTACCGCCTCCCCACCTGACGGCCGCGCGCTACTGCACCCACATGCCCGAGGCGATCCGCGCCTGCACCAGGCGGGGACCGTCGTCGGCCGCGATCGCCTCGCGCAGTGCAGCGGCCAGCTCGTCGGGCGTCGACGCGTCAGTCGCCGGCATGCCGTAGGCCCGCGCCACCGCGGCCGTGTCGAGACCCGGCAGCTCGAGGCCGGGCGCACCCTCGACCTGCTCGAACGCGGCGAACCACTTGAGGATCATGTACTCCTCGTTGCGCAGGACCAGGAAGGTGACCGGAGCCTTGTAGGCGACCGCCGTCCACAGCGCGGTGATCCCGTACTGGGCCGACCCCTCCCCCACCACGCACACCACCGGCCGCTCGGGCTGGCCCAGCTGGACCCCCACCGCGGCGGAGATCGCGAAGCCCAGACCGCCGCTGCCGCTCTGGTAGTAGCTGCCCGGTTCGGACAGCCGTAGCTGGTTGCGCAGCGCCGCCGAGCTCGAGGGCGCCTCGGCCACGGCGATCCCTCCGGCCGGCCACAGCTCGGCCAGTATGGCCATGGCCTCCGAGCCGCTCATCGGATCCTGCCGCTCCGGCTCGGGCGGCGCGGGTCGCGGGTCGGGGGCGTGGCGGTCGGACTCGCCCACCAGCTCGACGAGCTCCTGCAGGGCCAGGGCCACATCGCCCACCAGCGCGTCGCCCATCGGCGCCCGCGCGGCCTCGTCCGGATCGCTGGTCACCAGGACCAGCGACGTCCCGTCCGGGAGCAGCGGACCGGGAATGTAGGGGTAGTAGGGGAAAACCGAGCTGCCCGCCACGAGCACGAGGTCGTAGCCCTCGAGTGCTTCGCTCACCGGTCCGATGGCCATCGGCAGGATGCCGAGGAAGTTCGGATGGCGCTCCGGGAATCCGATCCGGCTCGAGGCGGTCGCGGGCGACGCGAACACCGGGAGCCGCTGCTTCTCGGCCAGCGCCACCGCCGCGTTCCAACCGCCGCTCGCGTCGACGTCGGGGCCGGCGACGAGCACCGGGTTGCGCGCCGATTCGAGCAGGCTGGCGAGCTGGGCCAGCTCCGCGGGGTCGGGCACGGCGCGGCCGCCCACAATCCGCCGGCGGGCGTGCACGGCACGGTCCTCATCGGCCTCGGCCTCCCAGTCGTCCATCGGGATCGACACGAAGGCAGGGCCGCGGGGGGCCAGCGTGGCGTGATGGATGGCCCGCGCGATCGCGCCCGGCACGTCCTGGGCGCGCGGCGGCTCGTGGCTCCACTTCACGTACGGCTGCGGTCCGACGGTCGCGTCGCGGTTGGTCAGGAGCGCCTCATGTGTGACCTGCGCGCGCACCTGCTGTCCGGCGGTGATGACCAGCGGGGCCTTGTTGACGCGGGCGGTGAAGATCGCGCCCACCGCGTTGCCCACTCCCGGCGCCGTGTGCAGGTTCACGTGGATCGGTCGGCCGGTCGCCTGGGCATAGCCGTCGGCCATCCCGACCACCGCCTGCTCCTGCAACCCGAGGACGTACGTGAAGTCGTCGGGGAGACTGGCGAGCATCGGCAACTCCGTGGAACCCGGGTTCCCGAAGATCGTGGTCATCCCGTGCGCGCGGAACAGCTCGAGGGTCGCCTCGCGGACGGTCGCCATGCCGGGGCACCCTACTGCGTCGCGTGGTGGCGCCGAGAGTTACTCGTAGTCGATCTCGACCGCGATCCCGATGACGCGGCCATTCGTGGCCACGATGAACTCGGTGTCGCGCGTGCCGGGACTCAGCGGAGTTCCCTTGTAGATCTTGCACACCCCGCCCTGGCACCGGATAGCCCGGTAGGCATGCTTGAGCTGACGCCTCGTGGACCCGAGGTGAATGCCCTGCGGCGTGCGATACGGCCCCTTGTTGAACAGAATCGAGTCCGCCGGGTCCCGGGCACGGACGCTGTCAAAGCTGATCGAGAAGTCCACAGCGCCGAAGTACGAGTAGCCGGTGATCTTGCCGTCGAACCGATCGACCGCTGACGGACGCCCGAGGATCCGTCTGACACGCGCCGGGGTCATCCCGAGCGAGATCCTGCCGATCGAGTTGAACAGCCTGATCCCGCCTGAGTGGGCGCGGGCAACTCCAGCCCGTGGGCCGGCCGCCAACGCGCCCGCCGGGGCCAGCGCCAGCAAGAGCGTCACGCCTAGGGTGGTCAGGAACCTGATTCGCACGACTTGTACATACCCGCGGCGCGACGCCCTACAACGCCGACAGCACCTCAGCAGCCGCGCGCTCACCCGAACGCACCGCGCCGTCCATGTACCCGTTCCAGTAGGTCGAGGTCTCGGTGCCGGCCCAGTGGATGCGCCCCACCGGCTGGCGAATCTGGGGACCGTAGGCGAGCAGGGTGCCGGGCGAGAGGATGCCGACCGGGCAGCCGCGCGTCCAAACCTCCTGCGACCAGATCGTGTCGAAGTAGGCGAGCGGGCTCAGGGCCTGTGAGCCGAACCACGTCGCGTACTGATTCAGCACGGCGGACTGACGGGCGGAGGGCGACATCGCGTTGTAGCTGCGGGCGTTGTTGCCGCCGACGAAGCCGAAGAGCACGCCGAGCGAGCCGTCCGGGGGTGAGTCGTCGAACGCGGCGCTGACCGGGCCGCCGGTATCGAGCGTCTGGCCGGTGAGGCCGTTCGCGCGCCAGAACGGCGTGGGATACACGGCCGCGACCTTCGTCAGCGTTCCCTGCGGATACCGCTGGACCAGCTGGTCGCGGGCGTAGGGCAGCCCCGGCTCGTAATGGATGCGCGCGGTGAGGGTCGGCGGGATCGCCACGATCACTCGCTTGGCCGTGACCGTCATGTGGTCGGAATGCACCGTGACGCCGTTCCTGGCGTGCGCGATCCGGCGGACCGGCGAGCTCAGCACGACCCGGTGGCCGAGCCGCGCGGCGACGCGGATGGCGATCTCCTGCGAGCCGCCGATGAAGCGCGACTGCTGCGCGCCGTTTCGGGTATCGAAGTTGCGCTCGAACGTGCCGGGGTTCTGCTCGTTGCCCGACGACGCGATGTAGAAGAGGACGAACAGCAGCGAGAGCTCGCCCGGTTCCGCGCCGAAGATCGGCCGAGTGGCGGCCGGGACGAGCGCCTGGAAGCGGGGGGTGACGCTGTTGGAGTTGACCCAGCTCTGGAGCGTCTGACCGTCCCAGCTCGACGCGCTCGATGCTTCCCAGGGCGCGTCGACCGGCACCTGGGTCGACATCTGGTCGAGTTGCTGGACGACCTCCACCAGCTCGGCGGCGATCGTGGGGTCCGGCGGCGCGGTGCCGAGCGGGCCGGTGTCGCTGTAGCGCATCGGTTTGATCAGCCCAAGCGGGTCCTCGACGTTGTTGACGTACAGGTCGTCGCCGTCGTCGTAGGTCGAGAACGTGCCCACGCCGACCGCGCTGGCCAGCGCGGAGATGTGGTCCTGGGTGGGGCCGACGAACGTCCCGCCGCGCTCGGACACGCGCCCGCCGCCCAGGTCGTGGTTCCAGACCCGACCGCCGACGCGATTGCGCGCCTCGAGCACCGTCACCGAGTGCCCCGCGGCGGCGACCAGCCGGGCAGCGGTGAGGCCCGCGAAACCGGCGCCGACCACGACCACGTCGGCGTGGTGACCCTTCTTCTTCTTGGCGTGATGCTTGGCCTTGGCCTTGTGCTTCCCCCGCTTGGCCGCCTCGGCTGCCGCCGGCCACGCCGCCGCCGCGCCGGTGACCAGGGTCCCGGCGAGGAAGCCTCGTCGCGTGGTCGGATGCTCCTGATCCTCGTTCATTCCGGAACCGCCTTGTTCGCCTGATTGATGAATGCATCGGCCGTGGCCAGATCGAATTCGCCGTGGTCGGAGCCGAGGCCCTGCGCGACCAGCGCGGCCGCGGCGCACCCGAGCACCGCGGCCTCGCGAACCGCCCGCCCGAGTGAGAGGCCACGCAGGAACCCGGCCGAGAACGCATCGCCGCACCCCGTCGTGTCGACCACGTCGACCTCGAATGCCGGCACGCGGGTCTCGCGCTCGCGGTCGACGACCAGGACGCCGTCAGCGCCGCGGGTGGCGGCCACGCAGCCCACGCCCCGCTCGAGCAGTGCGCGGCAACCGTCGGCCAGATCGGTGGCGCCGCTCAGGGCGAGGACCTGCTCCTCGTTGGGCAGGAGGTAATCGAGGTGGGCGAACGCCGGCGCGATCCAGTCGAGGATCGCGGCCGCCTGTTCGCCCGGGGCGAGGATGTCGGCCGAGGTCACGACTCCATGCTCCCGCGCGACGGACAGGATCTTGGCCGCCTCCTCGCCGCCCATGAACTCGGGCGCGCCGAGATGCAGGTAGTCGGCGTCCGCGATCGCCTCCAGCGGCGCGTCGGCCGAGGAGTAGGTCGCGTTGGCGCCGATGACGTGGAAGGCCGGGCGCGAGCCGTCTGGCCGGATCGGCAGCACACTGGCCGAGGTCTGCACGTCCTCGCGCCGGACCAGCAGCGATGCGTCTACGCCAAAGCGTCCCAGCAGTTCGATCAGAACGTCGCCGAGAGCGTCGGTGCCGATCGCGCCCGCGCTCCGCACGCCGGCGCCCAGCTTGGCCAGCGTCACCGCAGTGCCGCCGGCCGGGCCGGCCGGGGTGATCCGGATCTGCTCGACCAGGGTCCCGCCCTGGCCCTCGGGGATCTCCTCCACCGGGCGCACCAGCACGTCGACGACGTGCACGCCGAGCGTCACGACCTTCACGCGTCGCTCCGGCGCGTGATCCCGTAGCCCCGCCGGCTCACGGTCTCGACGAACGCGAGCTGGTCGGATCGGTCGAGCGTGCGCGGCGTGCCGAGGGCTGATGCCCGCCAGTAGAGCTCGCAGGCCCATTCGAGCAGGAGCGCCTGTTGCATGGCCGTGTCGAGATCGGGTCCGTAGGCGATCGCTCCGTGGTTGGCCATCAGCGCGGCGCTCCGGCCCTCCAGTGCCTCGAGGGTGCGCTCGGCCAGCTCCGGGGTGCCGAACGTGGCGTAGGCCGCCACGCGCACGGGGCCGCCCAGCGCGAGCATCTGGTAGTGGATGACCGGCAGCTCGTCGATCACGCAGGCCAGCGCGGTAGCGAACCGGGCGTGGCTGTGCACGACGGCGCCCGCCTCGTGCCGGCGGTAGATGCCGAGGTGCAGGCCCAGCTCGGACGTGGGGGCGAGCTCGCCCGCGACCTGATGGCCCGCGAGGTCGACCACCGCGACCTGCTCCCCGGTCACGTCCTCGAGTCGCGCTCCGGTCGGCGTGACGGCCACCAGTTCGCCGGCTCGCGCGGACACATTGCCGGCCGTTCCGGTCACGAGTCCGTCCTCGGCCAGGCGACGCGCAGCCGCAGCCACGCGCTCCCGCTCCCGCTCGAAGTCCCCTGGCACGATTGAGATGATTACGTGAAGGGAACCTCACTTTCAAGTTCGAACCGTGAGACGCTCCCACTCCAACGATCGCCTTCGCAATGCGCCGATGCAGGCGCGCAGCCGCGAGCGCCTGCGCCGCGTGCTGGACGCGGCCGACGAAGTCCTCGCCGCGGACGGACCCGACGCGTTCACGACCACGCGCGTGTCCGAGGTCGCGGGCGTCTCGATCGGGTCGGTGTACCGCTTCTTCCCCGACAAGGAGGCGATCGTCGAAGCTCTGGCGGTGCGCTACTGGAGTGACTTCGAGGACCTGGTCGCCGGCGTGGCCGAGGCCGACGAGGCCCAGGCGCTGGACGATCCGGTCGGCGCCGTGCTCGACGTGCTGGTGGCCGGCTTCCAGGCCCGGCCGGGCTTTCTCGGGCTGTGGTTCGGGGGCCTGCGCAGCGAGCGCGTGCGCGACGCCACCCGTCCCACCCGAACCGCGATCGCGCGCTCGATCGGGCGCATCCTCGACCGCCACTGGCCGAACGCATCGCGCGACGTCCTGGCGCGCGTGTCCGAGATGGCGGTGCTGGCCGGCGACGGACTGCTGCGCGAGGCCTTCCGGCGAAACCGCGAGGGCGATGCCGCGGTGCTCGCCGAGAGCAAGGTGATGCTGAGGGCATACATCGCGGAGCGGCTGGCGTGAGCCGGCGGCTCGTGCAGTTTCTGATCGTGGCGACGGCGCTGCTCGCGGCGGGAGCGAGCAGCGCCCAGGCCACGACGCGCGGCGACGTCTCGGTGCTGGCCCTGATCCCTTCCCCGAGCTACCCGGCGCTCCCCCATGTCATGGGCAATCTGATCTACGAGGGGACCTACGACGATCCGGCCGGCGACAGCGTTCCCTCGCGCGTCCTCCAGTACGCAGCGGACGGCACGCTGCTCCACTCCTGGACAGTGCAGGGGCAGGACCTGTCAAAGCCCCACGGGGTGCAGGTGGCGGCCAACGACGCCAAGGGGCGGCTGCTCCTACTCGACAAGACCAGTGGCCGGGTCATCCGCCTCGACCCCCGGACCGGCGCGCAGACGCTGTACTCCCTCCTCCCCGACCTGCCCACCTGCAGCGCGGCGCCGTCGGGCACGCCCTGTTCGCCGGCACTCATCGACCAGGCCCCCATGCCCGACTACGCCGCCTGGGGGCCCGACGGCAGCCTGTACGTGACCGACTACCAGCAGGCGGTGATCTGGCGAATCCCGCCCGGCGGGGGCCCCGCCCGCATCTGGCTGGCCGACCGCCGCCTCGACGGCGGCCCGTTCGGCACCGCGTGCATCACGCTCATGCCCGACCACCACACGCTGATGTTCGACCAGGCCTCGAACGGTGGCCTCGGCGCCTTGAACCCCACCACCGGAAAGCTCTACACGGTTCCGATCCAGGCCGACGGCAGTCCCGGGCCGCTCACCCAGCTATGGGAGAGCGGTCCGGCTGACGCCCCCGACGGCTGCGCACTGGCCGCCTCCGGCGACATCTACCTCGCGCTGGTCGGGGCCTCCAACCAGATCGTCGAGCTCAGCCCCTCCGGCCTCCAGATCACCCGCTTCGGCCAGCAGTACACCGGCACCAATGACTCCTCGGTTCCGTTCGACTCGCCCTCGGGTGTGGCCTTCCAGGGGACCCGGTTGATCATCGCCAACCAGTCCTACGCCGCGGGCAACAAGGCCAATCAGGCGCTGCTGGCGCTCGAGACCGGCGAGCCGGGCGCCGCCGTGTATGTGCCGGCGAACGCGGGCATGGCTCCGGCGCCCGCCAAGCACAGGCGGGCCCACAAGCACCGTAAACGCCAGCACAGGCGCCGGCATCACAAGCGCCGGCACCGGCACAACTAGGCCGCGGGACTCGATCACTCGGACTGGCCGGCCCCAGGGATGCCTCGCGCAGCGAGGCCCAAACCCGGCTCCTTTACTATACTTTATGAAGCGTGCTGCTCTTCAGACGACTTCTGACCTTCCTTCGCCCGTATAGGCGCGCCGTCATCTGGTCGTTCGTCCTGGCCGCCGGCGCGATGGTCATGACCGTCCTGATCCCGCTGCTGACCGGCGAGGCGATCAACTCGGTCGGCGCCAAGCATCGCCACACACTGATCGTGTACGCGGTGCTGATCGGGCTCGCCGGGGTCGTGCGCCTGGTGCTGAGCGCGGCCCGGAGGCTGGTCGCGGGCCGGGTGTCGCTGAACGTCGAGGTCGACCTGCGCAACCTGCTCTACGAGCAGCTCCAGCGGCTCGAGCTCGGCTTCTTCGACCGCCAGCAGACCGGCCAGCTGATGTCGCGCGCGACCGTCGACCTGCAGTCGGTGCGCTTCTTCCTCGGCTACGGCCTGATCTTCATCGCCCAGTCGCTGCTCACGATCGCGCTCGCCGCCGTGGTCATGTTCGCGCTCCAGCCGGGCCTGGCCGCCCTCGCGCTCGCGCCGGTCCCGTTCGTCGTGCTGATCGCCAACCAGTACGGCAAGCACTCGCAGCCGGCGCTGCGGGAGGCCCAGCAGCGGATCGCCGAGCTGACCGCCGACGCGGAGGAGAACATCTCCGGCGTGCGGGTGATCAAGGCCTTCGCCCAGGAGCAGCGCCAGCTCGACCGGTTCGGGCACTCGGTCGAGCGCGTGTTCGACCAGCAGCTCTACGCGACCAAGATTCAGGCCCGCTACACGCCGATGATCAGCTTCCTGCCGAACCTCGGGCTGGCGCTGATCCTGCTCGTGGGCGGGCGCGAGGTGATCCACGGCTCGCTGACGATCGGCGCGTTCACCGCCTTCTACGCGTACCTGTTGATGCTCATCTCCCCCATGCGCACCCTCGGCTACATGCTGAGCGCCGCGCAGCGCGCGACGGCCTCGGGCGCCCGCATCTTCGAGATCCTCGACCGCGCGCCGCGCATCTCCGCGCCCGCCGACGCACCACCGCTCCCGGACGGCTCCGGGCGGGTCACCCTGTCGGGCGTCGGCCTGACCTTCGAGGGGACCTCGCGGCCGGCGCTGAGCAACATCGACCTCGACATCGAGGCCGGCTCGACGGTGGCGCTGGTCGGCGCGATGGGATCGGGCAAGACCGCGCTGGTCTCGCTGCTGCCGCGGCTCTACGAAGCCACCACCGGGTCGGTGCGGATCGACGGCGCCGACGTGCGCGACGTCGATCTGGTCTCGCTGCGCAGGGCGATCGCGCTGGTCACCGATGACCCGTTCCTGTTCTCGGCCACCGTGCACGAGAACATCGCCTACGGCCGCGCGGACGCCACCCGCGAGGAGGTCGTGCGCGCCGCAGAGGTCGCGCAGGCAGACGGCTTCATCTCGGGGCTCCCAAAGGGATACGAGACGCGCGTGGGCGAGCGCGGGCTGACCCTCTCGGGTGGACAGCGCCAGCGGATCGCGATCGCCCGGGCCGTACTGGCCGATCCCCGGATCCTCGTGCTCGACGACGCGACCTCCTCGGTCGATGCCTCGACCGAGCAGGAGATCAAGACCGCGCTGCGCGACGTGATGGCCGGACGGACCACGTTCGTCATCGCCCACCGGCTCTCGACGATCACGCTCGCCGACCAGATCGTCGTGCTCGAGGACGGCCGGATCGCCGCCCACGGCAGCCACGAGGAGCTGCTCGAGGAATCCGACCTCTACCGCGAGATCGTCGAGAAGGGCATGCCCGACCAGGTGTTCATGACCCGCAAGACAGCCGGGGCGGTGGGACTGTGAGACCGCGGCTGCGGTTGCGGTTGCGCCAGGGTCGCGGGCGCGCGCGCAAGCTGCGCGGGCTGATCGAGCTGCTCACGCCCTATCGCTGGCGGGTGCTCGCGATGCTCGTTGCGCTGGTGTCGGCCACCGCGGCCGCGCTGGCGCCGGCGCCGCTGGCCAAGCTGGCCATCGACGACGGGATCCGCCGTGGGGACACGGGCGCCCTAGATTTGATCGTCGTCGCGTTCCTCGTCTCGGCCCTCGTCTATGCAGTTGCGTCCTACGCGCAGACCTATCTGGTCGGCTGGGTCGGTCAGCGCGCGCTCCAGGACCTGCGCGTGAAGCTGTTCACCCACCTCCAGCGGCTCTCGATCGGCTTCTACTCGCGCAACCGCGCGGGTGTGATCATCTCGCGGCTCACGAACGACGTGGAGGCGCTCGATCAGCTGGTCGAGGACGGCATGGCCACGCTGTTCCAGTCGGGGCTGACACTGATCGGCGTGGTGGTGATCCTGATGGTGATCGACCTCCACCTGGCGCTGCTGACCTTCCTCGCGCTGCCGATCCTGTTCGTCGGGGGCGTGGCGTTCCGGATCGCCTCGGCCGATGCCTACCGGTTGACGCGCGAGAAGATCGCGACGATCACCGGCTACCTCCAGGAGACGCTGTCCGGAATCCGCGTGGTGCGCGTGTTCGGGCAGGAGCCGCGCCACATCGAGCAGTTCCGGCAGCTGAACGAGGAGAACCGCGCCGCCAACATGACCACGGTCAACCTGAACGCGGCCTACTTTCCCGCGGTGGAGTTCCTCTCGGCGCTGGTGACGATCGAGATCCTCGTGGTCGGCGGGATCGAGGCGATCAGCGGCCATGCCACGACCGGCGTCGTGTTCGCGTTCGTCGCCGCGCTCAACAACTTCTTCGATCCGATCCAGCAGCTCTCGCAGCTCTACACCACGTACCAGTCGGGCATGGCGGCACTCGACAAGATCTTCGAGCTGCTCGACGAGCAGCCGGACCTGGTGGACGCCCCCGGCGCGGCGTCGCTGCCGTCGATCCGCGGCGAGCTGCGCTTCGACGGGGTGTCGTTCCAGTACGGCGGTCCCGGGTCCGGGTCCGGGGATGGCGGTGCGTATGCCCTGCGCGACGTGGACCTGACGATCCCCCCCGGCCAAACGGTCGCGCTGGTCGGAGAGACCGGCGCCGGGAAGTCGACGTTCGCGAAGCTCGTCGCCCGCTTTTACGACCCCACCTCGGGCGCCGTGCTCGTCGACGGGCACGACCTGCGGTCGGTTAGCGCCCACTCGCTGCGCTCGCAGATGGGCATCGTGCCCCAGGAGGGATTCCTGTTCAGCGGCACCATCCGCGAGAACATCGCGTTCGGCCGGCCGGACGCGACCGACGAGCAGATTCGCGGCGCGGCTAGGGCGGTGGGCGCAGATTCGTTCATCGAGGCGCTCGACGGCGGATACGACGCGCAGATCGGCGAGCGCGGGGTGCAGCTCTCCGCGGGCCAGCGCCAGCTCGTGGCGTTCGCTCGCGCGCTGGTGGCCGATCCCCGCATCCTGGTCCTCGACGAGGCGACCTCGAACGTGGACGTGCACACCGAATCGCTGATCGAGCAGGGGATGCGCCGCCTGGTGGCCGGCCGCACCGCGATCGTCATCGCCCACCGGCTCTCGACGATCCGGGGAGCCGGCCGGATCCTCGTGCTCGAGCACGGCGAGGTGGTCGAGGACGGGACCCATGACGAGCTGCTCGAGGCTCAGGGGCACTACTGGCGGCTGTACCGCGACTGGGCCGAGCAGGCGGCGTCCTGAGTCGTGCCGCACGTCGTGGGGCTAGCGTTCACGCCAGTCAAGGCCACGCGCCTGCACCCCGTCGAGTCCATCGACCTGGGGGCCGGCGGAGTCCGCGACAACCGGCGGTTCTACCTGATCGACGATCGCGCCCGGATGATCAACAGCAAGATCGTCGGCGAGCTTCAGACGGTGACCGCCGACTATTCGCATGCCGATCGCACGCTGCGGCTCTCGCTCCCGGACGGGCGCGTCGTCGAAGGTGAGATCGAGCTCGGAGACGAGGTCGACACGCGCTTCCTCGGCACTCCCCGCATGGCCCGGATCGTCGAAGGACCGTGGGCGGATGCCTTCAGCGAGGTCGCGGGACGGCGGTTGCGCCTGGTCGAGCCCTGCGCCCCCGGCGGCGGGGTGGATCGCGACGCCGACGGCGCTGTGTCGCTCATCTCGCGCGCGTCGCTGGCACGCCTGGCCGAGGTCGGCGGCGTCGAGTCGCTGGACTCGCGCCGGTTCCGGATGCTGGTCGAGATCGATGGCGTCGGCGCACACGCCGAGGATGGGTGGGTGGGCTCCGGCCCGGGGATTCGGATCGGCGAGGCAACCGTCGCGTTTTCCGGCCACGTGGGGCGATGCCTGATCACCAGCCGCGACCCGGACACTGGCGTGGTCGACCTGCCCACGCTGGACCTGCTGGGCTCCTACCGCGGCGCGCTCGAGACGACCGAGCCGCTTCCGTTCGGCATTTGGGGACGGGTGCTCGAGCCGGGGACGGTCCGGGTCGGGGACGAGGTGGTCATCCTGGATGGATAGTGTTCTGGGCGCATGGCCTCTGATGTGACCACCGCCCAGCGCGTCGCGATCTCGATCTCCGATCACGTCGCGGATGTGACCCTCACCCGGCCCGAGAAGCACAACGCCCTCGACGTGGCGATGTTCGAGGCGATCGCCGCCGCAGCCGAGCAGGTGGCCGCCGAGCCGGGCGTACGAGCCGTGGTGCTTCACGGCGAAGGACCGAGCTTCTGCTCCGGGCTCGACGTGGGCGGGGTGATGGCGGGTCAGCCGGAGTCGGATGACCTGATGGCCCCGCTGCGGGGGTCGGTTCCCAACTGGTTCCAGCGGCCCGTGTACAACTGGATCGAGGTGCCCGTGCCGGTGATCGCGGCGATCCACGGCCATTGCCTTGGCGGCGGCCTACAGATCGCCCTGGGGGCGGATATCCGCTTCGCCACGCCGGATGCTCGGCTCTCGGTGCTCGAGGTCAAGTGGGGACTGATCCCCGACATGGCGATCACGCGTACCCTGCCGCGGCTGGTCGGGATCGATGTGGCCAAGGAGCTGGCGTTCACTGGTCGGATAGTCAGCGGCACGGAGGCTGGTGAGCTCGGTTTGGTGACGCACGTGGCGGATGATCCGCTGGCGGGCGCCCGGGCGTTGGCCGCCGAGATCGCCGGCCGCTCCCCCGACGCCGTGCGCGGGATGAAGCGGCTGTTCAACCAGTCGTGGACCGGCTCGCCGGCGGAGACGCTGAGGCTCGAGGCCGACATCCAGCTCGGGCTGCTCGGGACGCCGAATCAGCTCGAAGCGGTGCGCGCCGGCATGCTCAAGGAGCCGGCGCGGTTCAGCGACCCGAGCTGAGGGCCGCTGAGTTAACCCTGAGCAGTTCGTGGCGTGCGCCCTGCCGCGTGCGGAGCGTCAGCGTGTAGACGCCCGGTCGCAGCGGCCGGAGCTTGTGAATCTCGAGATGCCAGCGCTGGACGCCGCGGCTGACCGCCCAGCCGCGGCCGTACACCACCTTGCCACGGGAGATGACGGCGGGCGCCGCGTTGGCCGTGAACTTGACTGAGGTCGAGATTCGCTTTGCCGTGCACTGCT
This sequence comes from uncultured Solirubrobacterales bacterium, assembly GCA_963834625.1. Classification (GTDB taxonomy): domain Bacteria; phylum Actinomycetota; class Thermoleophilia; order Solirubrobacterales; family Solirubrobacteraceae; genus Palsa-465. The sequence continues at coordinate 119,437 of CAWICM010000010.1, forward strand.
GGATCTTGACCTTGCGCGCGGGGTGACCCTTCGTCTTGGTCACTGCCTTGCAAGTGACGAGCTCGATCTGGTCAGGCGATCCTGTGGCGCCGGGCGTCGTGGCGCCCGGCTTCGTGGGCGCGGTCGGCGTGTTCTGGCCCGTGCCCGCGGGCGGGTTGGTCCCGACACCGCTCAGCGTCAGCGTGGGATAAGCGTTGCCGAGCGTCGCGCCCACGACGGTCACGGTCGCGCCGCGCGCGCCGGCGTGGGTGGGCGAGAACTGGATGCCGAACCTGCACGAGGCGCCAGGCGCCAGATCGGTCCCGGTGCAGCCGTCGTGCGCAATCGTGAAGTCGCGCGGCGCGGCGCCGCCGAGCGTCAGCCCGTTGACCAACATCGGCGCGGCCCCATTGGTGAGTGTCACCGTCTGCGTCGAGCTCGACGCGCCGAGCGGCGTGGAGGTGAAGTTCAGCGGCGTCGGCGTGAGTGTCAGTGTCTCGGCGTGAACGCCTTCACCGGCGAGCGAGACGTTCGAGGTGGTGATGCACGAGGTGCTGTCGGCCGGACAGAAGGTCATGTCGAGTTGACCGCTCACCGGTCCAAGCGCCGAAGGGGAGTACGTGACGGTGACCATGCAGGTCGCGCCCGGGGCAACGCCCGCCGAGGCGCCCGCGCTCGGCGTCGGACAGGTGGTGCCGCTCGCGAAGCTCGGAGTGAAGTCGAAGATGCCGCCGGCCAGCTGCATCGCGGTCAGCTGCAAGGTGGAGGACGTGGCGTTGCGCAGCTCGACGTCCTTGGTGACCGTGTTGCCGGCTCCCAGCACGGCCCGACCGAAATCGAGCGACGGGGTCAGTACTACGATGCCGCCGGCCGCACGGGCACCGCTGGCCAGCATCAACGTTGCGGCGATCGCCAAGATCGACGCCGATGCGAGCTTCCTGCTCGCTCCCGCGCATTGGACAGGGATGCGCGTCATGATCGAGCTCCTTTCCGTGGACTCGGCTCGGACCGTAGCGCGGGTTCTGTATGCCCGCAAGCAGTCCCGGCCATGCGGGTAGGTGTCGCGCGGCATTGACCCACCCACTCGGACGAACCTAGACTCGCCCTCTGTCCAGATTCGGGGCGAGAACCCTGCGCCGGAGCCGCGAGGCGCTGCTGCAGCTGGAGCACGCTCCGTCCGCGCCCGGGGTGCCAGGCGTCGAGAGCGAGATCCTGGCCGCCGACCGCAGCCTCGCCGAGGGGGCAATCGTCCAGGCGCTCGGTGGCCCCGGGGGATTGCTGGCGCGGGCGCGCTCAAGCGAGCGGCAAGCCCGAGTTGCTGTTCGTCGGACTGGAGAGCTGCCCCGCCTGCGCGATCGAGCGGTGGGGCGTGGTCGTGGCGCTGTCGCAGTTCGGAAACTTCACGAGCCTGGCGCTCGGGCAGTCGGCGGTCGCCGAGCGTCCGATCGTCCGGTCGTTCCTCATCGACGTCGCGAACCAGTTCGCCGATGTCGGCGCGACGGTCTCGCCGGGTCTCGCCCAGGGATTGTCGTGGTCGAAGCTCGCGGCGTCCGTGCCCGGTTCGGCGCACGGGCGACCGGTTGCCCGATCGGTGGCGCTACGGCGGGGCGGTTCGGGTCGGCGCGGTCCGAGGCGGCGACGAGCGGGGCGGCGCGGCGGGCCGGGGTGCCGGCCCGCCGCGCAGCCACCTAGTTAACCGACCCCGACGGTAACTCCCGCCTCACGCTGTGCATCCGGACCCAGCTGGGCCGTGGCATGCACCACCGAGTTGTCCGCCGTTGCCCAACTCGGGGGCGTCACCAGGAACGTGGCCTTGGCAGCCTGCCCCGGTGCGAGGCGGCCGAAGGACGTCTGCCCCACCGGCTGCGCCGTCCAGCCCTGCGGCAGCTGAAGGGCGATCTGCACGTTGTGCAGCGTCTCGGTGCCGCCCTTGGTCAGCCTGACCTTGACCTTCTTGGTCTGGCCCGGGTGGATTGTGCGCGGGGCGGTGATCGCGACCTGCCGGGCTCCCGGCGTGCCGTTGATGTTGAACGCGTTGCGCAGCGGCAGGTTCGCCAGCGCCGAGGAGTCACCCACGTACACGGCGTAGCGCCCGGTGCTCTGGGTCCAGCCGTTCGCGTTCGTGTCCCACCACCAGGTGTCCCGCGGGGTGATCGTGAACTGCACGCGGGTCGACTGTCCCGCAGGCAGATTGACCCGCTGGAAGCCGACCAGCTGCCGCGGCGGCTCGCCCGCCGCCGCCGGGTCGCCCAGGTAGAGCTGGGCCACGTCGGCACCGGCACGGCTGCCCGTGTTGGTCACCCTGGCGGTGACCTGAACGTCGCGCACCCCATTCGAGGCGCCCGAGCCGACCCGCAGATTGCTGTAGCTGAAGTGGGTGTACGACAGCCCGAATCCGAACGGGAACAGCGGCTTGACCTGGTGGGCGTCATACCAGCGGTAGCCGACGTCCAGGCCCTCGGAGTACTCCACCTCCCCGTTGGTGCCGGGGAACTGCGCCTGGGTCGAGGCGGGAACCTGCGACAGGCTGGTCGGGAAGGTGACCGGCAGGTGACCGCTCGGGTCGGTCTTGCCGAACAGGACGTCCGCAAGCGAGGTTCCGCTCGACTGGCCCGGATACCACGCGTCGAGCACGGCGCCCACCTGCGTGAGCCACGGCATCGCCACCGGAGCGCCGGCGTTGATCACGACGGTCGTCTTCGGGTTGGCCGCGGCCACGGCCGAGATCAGCTCGTCCTGAGCCGAGGGCAGGTTGAGGCTGAGCCGGTCGGCGGCCTCGGTCTCGGTGTCGTCGGAGACGACGACCACGGCGCTCGAGGCCGACTTCGCCGCGTTGGCCGCCGCGGTGATGCCGGGTCCGAGGGCCGACGGGATGCCCCAGGCGAAATGGCTCGAGGCGCCCGTGATCTGAACCTGGTACGTCTTGCCGGCGGTCAGATCCATCGCCACCGAGTAGGTGCTGACCGGCGGGGTCCCCGGATCAGCGAGGATCTGGTTGCCGTTGACCGACAGGTTGGTCGACGTGTAGCAGCCGCATGGGTTGGTCACGGCCAGCACGTACGTCCCGGTCTCCGGTGCCGTCAGCGTGCCGTTATAGGTGCCGCCGAACGGCGTGCCGCCGCTCGGATACGCCGGGCTCAGCGCCGAGGACGGGATGTCCGGCAGCGATGAGTCGGTCGGCAGGCCCTGCGTGTAGGTCACGCTCGTGCCCGATCCGGCCGCGGACTGGATGCCCTGAAGCGGGGTCACGGTCTGTGACGGGACCACGTACGCGCTTCCCCCACCGCCGTAGGTCGGCGAGGCCGAAGCCGACGGCCCGATGACCGCCACGGTGCCGCCGTTCTTGGCCGGAATCGGCAGCGTGTGGCCATTGTTCCGGAGCAGCGTCGTCCCGGTCTCCGCCACCTGGGTCCCCAGGTCCTGGTGGGCCGGGGTCGTAACGGTGGCGGTCGGCGTCGGGGTGAGCGGATGGTCGAACAGACCGAAGCGGAACATCTGCGTGAGCATCCGCTGGACCATCGTGTTCAGCACCGACTGGGAGATCGTGCCGTCGTTGACGGCATCCTCGAGCGGCTGCCCGAAGTACGTGTTGAACGGCTGCTCCTGGTCGAGACCCGAGAGTGCGCCGCCCGCCGTGCTGTGCAGGGCGCCGTAGTCGGAGGTCACGAACCCGGGGAAGTCCCACTGCTGCTTGAGCACCGTCGTCATCAGGAACGGGCTCTGGCAGGCGAAGTCGCCGTCCACCACCGCGTACGAGCACATTGCCGATGCGGCCTTGGCTTGCTTGACCGCCGCCTCGAACGCCGGGAAGTAGATCTCCTGCATCGTCCGCGTGCTGACCAGCGCGTCGTCGTTGGTCGTGTTGCGGTTGGTCTCCTGGTTGTAGACCGCGAAATGCTTGACCTGCGACATCTCCCCCATGCTCTGCACGCCGTCGATCTCCCCCGTGGCCAGCGAGGCGTTCAGGAACGGATCCTCGGTGAACGCCTCGAACGAGCGGCCCCACCGCGGATCGCGATCGATGTTCACGGTCGGCCCGAGGTTCACCGCGGCGCCCTTGCCGAACTCCTCGGAGCCGATGACCGCGCCGTACTGGCGCGCCAGGCTCGGGTCGAAGCTCGCGGCGAGGTCGACGCCCGCCGGCAACTGCGTTACGCCGGTCAGCGCGTCGGCCACGCCGGCCGGTCCGTCCTCCTCGCCGAGGGCGGGGATGCACAGCGGCGCGCCGGCGCTCGATGTCTGCAGGCCCGGCATCCAGAACACGTACGGGTTGGGCGATGGATTCGGCCCCTCGTTGGTGGTGCCGTGCCCCTCGACCAGGAAGTCCTCGTCGGCCACGGTCATGTGGCTCATGACCTCGGCGACGCGCCGCGCGATCGGCTGAGTGGAGCCGACCCATGGGCACTGAGCGCTGCTCGCGTGCGCAGTGGGCGCGTGCGCGCGGCCGCTGTGCGAGACCGTCGCGGCCCCGGCGGGCAAGGCCGATCCCATCGTGACAAGGGCCGCGGAGCAGGCTATCGCCACCGCGGCGAGCGCACCTGTACGCCGTCGCCCCGAAGTTCCCCAAATAGATCGACAGACGGATCGACGATCACGTATATGAAGCATCTTGCGCCTCCCTCAGCGCTCGACCTTACTTTTTGGACGTGAACCGGTCAAAAACGGCCGTTTCGTGTTGTGAACCTAGCACATGACGTCGGAATCATGCACTTCCGCCGGCGATCAGACACCCACACCCGGGTAACCCAAGGGAGAGGTGACCCGATCCCGAGTAACCTGACACTCGGCAACCCGCGCCGCGCGAGTGTCAGGTAACTCGGCCCAAGAGCCGAGTGAATCCGCATTGACCGCAGGCAGCGGGCGAGTGTCAGGAAACTTGGATCTTCGCGCTGCGGCTTGGCTTGCAGCTGCGTCCCGTGGGCCCGCCCCGACCGTCGGCCCGCCCGGGACCGGGGCGATGCGGAGCTGCCGGATGAGCGGGGGATGAGGAGCCGGGCTCGAGTCGGAAGCGGCCGGCTGGCCGGCTCAGAGCCGGCATCGACCCACCCACGCCCCCCGGGCACCAGGGCCGAAGCGGTCGTACGCCGCGTCCGAGAACCGCTAGCGATTACAACTGGGGAACAGGGACTCGAACCCCAACTTCGACGTCCAGAGCGTCGCGTGCTGCCATTACACCATTCCCCAGTGCTATGTGTGGCTGTTGGGCCTCATCGCCGAGTATAGGTCAGGAGACGCACAATGCTGGTCGCTTGCAGGGACCTTTGCCGTCCGCGCCGCGTGCGAACATATGTTCGTGCGCGTGGACCGGGACAGCATCTCCGATCTCAAGACAAGAGGGCTGAGCCAGCGCGAAATTGCCAGGCAGCTGGGAATCGCGCCGGCGACCGTCGCCTACCACCTTCAGCGCCTCGACCGCGATCGCGCCGACCTCTCGCCGCTGTCCACGCTGCCGCCGAGCGCGCCGGGAGTCTCGAGCACGCGGGTAGGAGTCGCGTCCGCGGTCTCGAGCACCCGCGCACGAGTGGCCGATCTGCTCGACCGCCGGATACCGCACGTCGAGATCGCGCGGCAGCTTGGGCTCTCTAAAGCAACCGTCAGCTACCACGTCCGTCGGCTCGGCCGCCCGATCGATGAGCGATGCGCGCGCCGGTATGACTGGGCCGCGGTGCAGCGCTACTACGACGACGGACACAGCGTCCGAGAATGCATCGACGTCTTTGGCTTCTCATCGGCGAGCTGGTTCGAAGCCGTAAAACGCGGAGCGATTGTTGCCCGACCAGCTGCGCTCCCAATCGCCGAACTGCTAGCGCCAGGCACCTATCGCGGGCGATACAACCTAAAGCTGCGCTTGCTGCGGGAAGGGCTCAAGGAGAACCGTTGCGAGCGATGTGGACTGGCCGAATGGCGCGACGAGCCGCTCACCCTCGCGCTCCACCACGTCAACGGGCGGCGGGACGACAACCGCCTGGACAACCTGGAGCTGCTCTGCCCGAACTGCCACAGCCAGACGGAGAACTACGCCGGGCGCAACGGTCGCGGCCGCGGTGATGGAAATGAGCGGCCCCGATAACACGCGGCACGCAGCCGACGCGTCGCCACCGACGGCGCGTCACGCACGACCGACGGAAGATCGGCTCAGACCGTGCCGAGGTCGCTCGAGACGTCCTGGAGATCGTTCACGCGATCGGCCACGTCCGTCCTGGCGATCAGCAGCCGGCGGGCGTGCTCTAGGTCGTCGGATCGACCGACGGACAAGGCCCCCGCCACGCGGCCGTCGTGCAGGTAGAAAATCGTGAATTCGCCTTCGTCGATGGAGCCGCGGACGACCTCCTGCTCCCACTCGTGGGCCGGGCCGATGTACTCGAGCGAGGCCCAGTCGGAGAGATCGGAGAAGAAGTAGGGGACGACGTCGTGGGGCTGGTCGCGGTCGAGCATGTTGAGGGCGGCCGTCTTGCCCTGGTTGAAGGCGACGTCCCAGTGCTCCACGCGCAGGCGCTGGCCGCCGTGGACCACGCTCTCGTACTCGGCGATGTCGCCGGCAGCGAAGATGCCCGGCACGGCGGTCTGCAAGAGCGAGTCGACGAGCACGCCGCCGCCCTCGCCGATCTCGAGGCCCGCGGTGCGGGCGAGCCGGACGTCCGGTACGGCGCCGACGCCGATGATCACCGCGTCGGCCTCGAGCTCGCGGCCTGACTTGGTGACCACGCGGGTAACGCGGCCGTCGGCGCCTTCGAAGTGCTCGAGCTCGTCGTCGCCGTGGAGCTTGATCCCGTGCTCCTCGAGGCGGCCCTGGAAGAAGCGGCCGGCCTGCTTGCCGAAGTGCCGGCTCAGCGCAACCGACTCCAGCATCACCAGCGAGCAGGAGCTGCCGCGCTCGGTGAGCGAGGCGGCAACCTCACAGGCGATGTAGGACCCGCCGATCAGGACGACTCGCTTGCCAGAGGCGTCCTCACGGATCGTGTCGCTGTTGCCCAGCGTGCGCAGGTAGTGGATGCCCTCGAGCTCCGCCCCGGGTACAGAGAGGCGGCGGACACCGGAGCCGGTGGCGATGAGCGCCTTGTCGAAGCTCACCTCCTGGCCGTCGGATAGCTCGACGCTGCGCTCGGCCAGGTCCACTGCCTTGGCCGAGACGCGGGTGAGCGCCTCGACCTGCTGTTCGTCGTACCAGTCCGGCGGCCGGAACAGCGTGTCCTCCCGCGATTCGGTGCCCTGGAGATAGCCCTTGGAGCACGGCGGGCGGTTGTAGGGGAGGTCCGGCTCGCGGCCGATCAGCAGGATCTGCCCGTCGGCGCCGGACTCGCGCAGCCAGCGCGCGCAGTTGCCGGCGGCCAGGCCACCGCCGATCAGCACATAGGGGACGTGACGATCAGCCATCAGGCTGACGGACTCGAACCGTTGGGGGCGAATTGCGGCGTGATCTGCGCCTCGAGCCCTGGATCGAGGATGAGCAGGACCTGATCCCCGGGCTGGATCACCGAATCGGCCTTGGGCACGAACCCGGCGCCGCCGCGCAGGACCGAGATGATCAGCGAGCCGTCGGGCAACTCAACGTCCTGGACGCGCCGCCCGGCCGCGTCCGACCCCCGGCCGACCTCGAGCTCGATGATCTCGAGGTGCTCGTCCTCGAGCGCCAGCAGCTGGACCAGCCCGTACTCGGGCACCTCGTGCTCGATCAGGCGCAGGATCAGATCGGTGGCGGACACGGCAGGCTGCACGTCGAGCAGGCGGAAGTGCTGGAGGTTGCGCGGGTTGTTGACCCGAGCCACGATGCGCTGGACGCCGTACTTCTCCTTGGCCATCTGGCAGATCAAGATGTTGTCCTCGTCGTCGCCGGTGACCGCGATGACCAGGTCGGCTCGTTGGATGCCCGCCCGTTCGAGCACCCACAGCTCGGTGGCGTCTCCGTACTGGACGGCGTGCTCGAGCTCCTCCTCCACCACGCGATAGCGGGCGTGGTCGGACTCGATCAGCGTCACCTCGCGCTCCTTGGCGATCAGCTCGCGCGCGAGGTTCCAGCCGACCTTGCCGGCGCCGGCGATGATCACGTACATGGGCGTCCCCTCATGCCAGCACCACCCGTGAGGCCTCGTCGATCGCGACCTGAGTCGGGCAGATGGTCAGCAACCCCTGTTCGGCATACCATGCGGCCCGACCCGGATCGGCGACCCGTACGACCACGCGCCCGACCTTGAATCGCCGCTGGGCGATCTGCGCGATCACCAGGTTGGTGTTATCGCCCGAGGTCGAGGCCACGAACACGTCGGCCTGCTCGATCCCGGACTCGATCAGCCCGTCGATCTCCAGTGCCGTGCTCACCGTGAACCGGCCGCCCGCGTCCTCCCAGGTCGTCATCTGATCCTTGTCGAGCCGCTCGTGCGACAACGGATCGCTGTCGACCACCGACACCTCGTGTCCCGCATCAAGCGCCCGCTTGGCGATCGCGGACCCGACGCGGCCGCAGCCAACGATCACGATGAACATGGCTGCCACTCTAGAGACATTTCCACGATTGCAGGCTATCCGCTGCGGGGACGAGCCCGCGGGGAAAATAGACGAATTCGTCCATTGCCGGCGCGCCGCCTACACAGCGCTTTTACAAGCTGTTGGAGCGCCCCGAGCTGACGTGACGTGGCCGCGATGCCCTCCTGGGAGCCCTCGAGGAACCCTCGCGGCGAACCCGGACAGCGATCCACCCCCGGGGCGCCCCAGGAGGGCGCGCGGTCACGCTTACGTAATGATCGGAATGATCAACAGCGCCACGATGTTGGCCACCTTGATCATCGGGTTGATGGCCGGACCGGCGGTGTCCTTGTAGGGGTCCCCGACCGTGTCGCCCGTCACCGCCGCGGCGTGTGCCTCGGAGCCCTTGCCGCCGTACGCGCCGTCCTCGATCAGCTTCTTGGCGTTGTCCCACGCGCCACCGCCCGAGGTCATCGAGATGGCCATGAACAGCCCGACCACGATCACGCCCATGAGCAGACCGCCGAGCGCCTCGATGCTGATCAGGCCGACGATGAACGGGATCAGGATCGGGATCAGCGACGGCAGGATCATCTCGCGCTGGGCGGCGCGGGTGACGAGCGCGACCGCGGCACCGTACTCGGGAGTCTCGGTGCCGTCCATGATCCCCGGCTTCTCGCGGAACTGACGGCGCACCTCTTCGACGACGGCGCCTCCGGCGCGACCCACCGCCTCCATCGCCAGCGAAGCGAACAGGTAGACCATCATGCCCCCGATCAGCAGCCCGATCAGGACGGCCGGATTGCCAATCGAGAAGTCCGGATGCTTGCCGGCCTGGAGCACCTCGGTCTCGAACGCGTTGAACAGCACGAGCGCGGCGAGCGCCGCCGACCCGATCGCATACCCCTTGGTGACGGCCTTGGTCGTGTTACCGACCGCGTCGAGCGGGTCGGTGACGTTGCGTACCTCCTCGGGGAGGTCCGCCATCTCGGCGATGCCGCCGGCGTTGTCGGTGATCGGCCCGAACGCGTCGAGGGCGACGATCAGCCCGGTGAGCGACAGCTGCGCCATCACTGCGACGCCGATGCCGTAGATACCGGTGGTGGTTCCACCGCCGGCGAGCTTCCAGGCTCCGAGGATGCCGAGCGCGAGCACGATCGCGGGCGGCGCCGTCGACTGGAAGCCCTGGGCGAGGCCCTGGATGATGTTGGTGGCGTGGCCGGTCTGCGAGGCGCGCGCCGTGCTCCTCACGGGCGCGAACCGCGTCGAGGTGAAGTAGTCGGTGATCACGAACAGGCACGCGGTTACCCCGATCCCGATCAGCGCGCACAGGTAGTACTTCCACCAGTGCGGCGCGGCGGCGCCTGACTTGAAGGTGAGGTGGTTCATCATCCAGTAGGTGATCGGGATGAACGCGAGGGCCGCGAGCACGCCCGAGGTGATCAGCCCCTGATACAGCGCCCGCTCGACGTTGCCCGCCCGTGACTTGACCGCGAACGTGCCGATGATCGAGGCGATGATCGAGACCGCGCCGAGCACGAGCGGATAGAGCGCCACCGCGGACTGCTGGTTGAACAGCAGGACGCCGAGCAGCATGACCGCGACCGCGGTGACCGCGTAGGTCTCGAACAGGTCCGCGGCCATGCCGGCGCAGTCGCCCACGTTGTCGCCGACGTTGTCCGCGATCACCGCAGGGTTGCGCGGATCGTCCTCGGGGATCCCGGCTTCGATCTTGCCCACCAGGTCGGCGCCGACATCGGCCGCCTTGGTGAAGATCCCGCCGCCCAGACGGGCGAAGACCGAAATCAGCGAGCCACCGAAGCCGAGCCCGATCAGCGCGTCCACAGCATGCTTCTGGCTCTCGCCGGCGATCCAGGTCAGCACGCCGTAGTACCCCGCGACGCCGAGCAGCGCCAGGCCTACCACGAGCAGGCCAGTCACGGCACCACCGCGGAAGGCGACCTCGAGCGCGCGCGAAATGCCGCCGCGCGCCGACTCGGCCACGCGGGCGTTGGCCCGGACCGAGACGTTCATTCCGATGTAGCCGGCCGATGCCGAGAGCAACCCGCCGATCAAGAAGCCGATCGCCACCCGGATGTTCTGGATCGGGATCAGCACGATGAACAGGATCACGCCGACCCCGGCGATCGTCGTGTACTGGCGATTCAGGTAAGCGCGCGCACCCTCCTGCACCGCCGCGGAGATCGTGCGCATGGTCTCGTTGCCGGGAGACAGCGCGAGCAGCGCCCGCGCTGTCAGGACGCCGTAGACGACCGCGGCGCCGGCGCAGAAGAGCGCAACGAGCACGCCGTGGTTGGCAAGGAAGCTGGACAAGGAGGTCCTCCGGGGAAGGTCTGAGTTAGAGAGAGGGCGCGAACAAGCGCAGCCAATACAAACTGGAAACGGACCGCCGCCCGTACTGATCAAGCGGAGGCCCGGAAAGAGAGGCGAGTGTAGCGTGCAAGGCGGCCAGACGGCGCCAGATAACCGCCGGCAGCCGCGGTCGCGAACCGCCCGATTGGGAAAAAACTACTGCATAGACACAGTTTCTTCCCAAGTGTGCGAAAGGGCTACTGACCAGGCACCCAGAGCCGGCCGCTTCGCTGCGCCGGCCCGGGCTCACCCGGCTTCGACGGCTCGGGCTCGGGCTGACCGCCCGGCTGAGCGCCGGGCGGAGCGCCCGCGGCAGGCCCCACGCCGGGGTCCTCGGCCGGGTCCGATGCCGCCCCGGCCTCCGGCCCGGCCTCGCCGGCTCCGGCCCCACCCGGCTGCCCGCCGATCTTCACGTATGCGATCTGAAGCTGGGAGACGGCATCGCGGATGGCGCCGACCTGCGTGGGAGCGGCCTGCTCCAGCACGGGCATGAGCGCGCGGACCCCCTCGATCGACAGCCGCACCTGGGCTGGATCGCGTTCGTCCTCGGTGCCCGGGACCAGGCCGGTCCGGCGCATGCCGAGGTTGACGAGCGCGGCGACGTTGTCGAGCAGGACGTCCTCGACGCGCAGCCGCTTGAGCTCCGCCTCGTAGGCGGCACGCAGCTCTTCCTCCGAGGGCTGTCCGGGTTCGCTGCTCATCGAGTCACCTCCGCTGCACTGACCGCATAAGTGTCGCGCGTCTCGGCGACGACGGCGGCGTAGGCCTCGGGGAGGCTCATGCCGGCGTCGGTCATTCGCCGCTGGCGCTGGGCGCCGTTCAAGGACGGCAGCGCCACGTCGATCCCCAACTCGGCCCGGACCGGCGCGGACCAGGTCAGGAGCCGCTCGAGCGCCTCGGCCGCGGGATACGGCTCGGCGTGATCGAGATCGAGCAAGTCGCCGTCCAGGCCGTATCGGATCGCCCGCCAGACGTTCTCCTCGATCAACCGGCGCGGCAGATCGGTGAACGGCAGGCCCTCATCGACGTCCCTCGCGGCCTGGGCGACGCAGACCACGATCAGGCCGGCGAGCGCCTCCGACTCCGTGGCGGTCATCTGAGCGTCGCAGATCCTCACCTCGACCGTCCCAAAGGAGAAGTGGGGTCGAATCGACCACCAAACCTGGGTGTACTCGACGATCGAGCGCGTGCTGATCAGAAAGTCGATGTAGTCGGCAAACGCCCGCCAGCTGCCGAAGGCATCGGGCACGCCACAGCGCGGGAAGCTCTTGGTGAAGATCTGCGAGCGCGCGCTGTGCAGCCCGGAGTCCCGGCCGTCCAGGAACGGCGAGTTGGCCGAGATGGCCAGCAGCAGCGGCAGCACCGGACGGAGGCGGTCGCACACGAGCACAGCTCGGTCGGCCCCGCGCACGCCGACGTGGACGTGCAGGGAGAACGTGTTGTTGCGCCAGGCCACGTACTTGAGTCCGTCCTCGACCCGGCGGTAGTGCTCGGTGTCGATGATCTTCTGGTCGCGGTAGTCCGACCACGGATGGGTCCCCGTGGCCCCGAGCGCCACGCCCTGCGAAGCGGCCACGGCGAACAAACGCCGCCGGCGGTCCCGCTGCGCCGCGAAGGCGGCGCTCAGGTCGAGGCATCGACCCGAGCGGATCTCGATCTCGGAGGAGATCAACTCGCCGGCGACCGACTCGGCCAGCACCGGATCGCCACCCGCCGCTTCCGCGAGGTCCTCGAACCGCGCCACCAGCCCGAGCGAGTTCGGATGCAGCAGCGCGAACTCCTCCTCGAGCCCGACGGTGAAGTCCGTCGACGCCTCGAACGCGGCATAGGCAGATTCCAGGTTGAGACTGCTGCTGCTCACTTGAGAACCACTCGGGGCGAGATCGGGCGACGATCAGGTCAGGTAGAAGTAGAGCGCGTAGAGGAGGTCGACAGCCGGGCTCGAGGTGTGGACGGTGACCTCCGGCGGGACCTGCAGCAAGGCATCGGAGTAGTTGAAGATGATCTTCACGCCTGCGTCGACGAGCTCCTCGGCGAGTCGCTGGGCCGCGGCGGAGGGCACGGCAAGCACGGCGACGACGATGTCCTCGTCGTCGATCACCTCGCGCAGATCGGAGTTGTGGCGTACGGCCAACGGCCCGATCCGGTCCCCCACCTTCCCCTGGTCGACGTCGAATACGGCCACCACGCGGAACCCGTGGTCGGCGAAGATGTCCGAGGTCGCGATCGCGGTGCCGAGATGTCCGGCGCCGAACAGAGCGATGTTGTGCTGGCCCGAGGTGTGCAGGATCTTGCGGATCTGGTTGACCAGCGACTCCACGTTGTAACCGACGCCGCGCTTTCCGAACTTGCCGAAGCCCGACAGGTCGCGGCGGATCTGCGTGGAGTTCACGTGGGTGTAGTCCGCCAGCTCCTGCGAGGAGATCGTCTCCTTGCCCATCTTGCGGGCCTGGATCAGAACCTGGAGGTAGCGCGACAGCCGCGCCGCGACCCCAAGCGCGAGTTTCTCGCCCGGCTTCTCAACGCCGGGCTGGGCGGCCTCGGGGCCGCTCCCGACCGTGTAGCTCATCGCGTGTGCACCATATCGAGCCGGCGCTCGAGCTCGGCCTCGTCCACGAACAGTTCGAACGCCTCGATACCGTCGATCGTAACGACCGGAATCCGCTCCAGATAGACCCGGAGCAGCGACTCGTCGCCTTCGATGTCGCGTTCTTCGAGGGCAAACCCCCGCCGCCGGCGGACCCGCTCGAGCACCTCCCGAGCATCGTCGCACAGGCAGCAGCCCTCCCGGCCGAAGAGGATCACGCTCGTCATCGTACGACCGGCATCCGCTCGCCGCTGGCGTACACGTCCAGGCCGAGGTACTCGGGGTAGGGCATCCCGGAGACGTACCGCGCCGCGGAGCCGATCATCGCGGCGTTGTCGGTGCACAGCTCCCGGGCGGGCACGTGAAGCTCAACTCCGAGCGCCGCCATCCGCGAGCGCACCGCTCCATTCGCCGCCACCCCGCCGCCGATCGACAACCGCTCGAGCCCCGTCGCGAGCAGCGCCCGTTCCACCCGGATCCCCAACGATTCGACGATCGCGCGCTGATAGGAGGCGGCCAGGTCGGCCCGCCGCCGTGAAGCCTCCGACTCCCCCAGGTCGCGCACTCGATACAGCAAGGCTGTCTTCACCCCTGCAAACGAGAAGTCCAGGCCGGCCAGCCGTCGCGCCGTGGGAAAGTCAAAAGCGTCCGGGTCGCCGGCAACCGCGAGCTTCTCCAGCGCCGGTCCGCCGGGATAGCCGAGGCCGAGCAGCCGGGCCCCTTTGTCGAATGCCTCGCCGGCGGCGTCGTCGAGGGTCTGGCCGAGGACCTCGTAGTCCGGCCCATGGTCGGTGACGCGCGCCAGCAGCGTGTGCCCTCCGCTGGCCACGAGGCTCAGGAACGGCGGCTCGAACGGCTCCGGTCCGAGGAACGCCGCGGCCACGTGGCCGTGAAGGTGATCGACTCCCGCCAGCGGCAGCTCGTACGCGGCGGCCAGCCCCTTTGCCGTTGCCGCCCCCACCAAGAGTGCCGCCACCAACCCGGGGCCGACCGTGACCGCCACCTGGTCCACGCTCGCGAGCGACACCCCCGCCCGGGCCAGGGCGTCGTCGACCACGTCGCCGATCAGCTCGAGATGGTGGCGCGAGGCGATCTCCGGAACCACGCCGCCGTAGCGGTCGTGCACGCCCTGTGACGAGATCACGTTCGAGCGGATCTCCCCGCCGTCGGTGACGACCGCGGCGCAGGTGTCGTCACAGCTCGTCTCGAGGGCGAGGATCACCCGGAGGACCCGGAGGCGCTCGGGGTCGAGGCCGTCTCGGCCGTGCGCCACATGATCACCGCGTCCTCGCCGGTGTCCTGGTAGTAGCGCCGTCGGGTGCCGGCCGACCGGAAGCCGAAGCGCTCGTACAGCGCGATCGCCGAGTCGTTGGAGGGGCGCACCTCGAGCGTGTAGGACGCCTCAGCGCCCGCCCGGGCGATCATCTCCTCGAGCAGCGCGGTGGCGATTCCCCGGCGACGGGCTGGCGGATCGACGGCGATGTTCATCAGATGCCAGACGTCCGCGTAGCGCGAGCAGATCAGATAGCCGGCGATCCGGCGGTCCTCGATGGCAGCCAGGCACACCCCAGATGGTTTGGACAGCTCGAGCACGAACATGGCCAGCGACCACGGCGTGGGGAACGCGCGGCGTTCGATCGAGATGACCTGCGGGAGGTCGGAATAGCCGAGAGAGCGGATCGTGACGGGCGGCGTGCTCATGAAGTGCGGTGGGCGATCTCGGCGTCGGGAGCGCGAAGGTAGTCCGGCCGGACCTCGTCGGGGATGCCCCCTTCCAGGTGGTCAGCGAGCCGACAATGGTTCATCGCCGTGACCTTGTGGAGCGGGGAATCGTCCTCTGGAATAAAGGATCCCGAGCGCTCGAGTACTTCCCTGAATGCTATCGCCCCGTCTCCGATGGCCAGCGCGGTCGGGCCGAGCGGCGCCACCAGGTCGGCGAGCGCCTCTGGCGCGAGCACGCGCGGGCGCAACAGAGCGTTTTCGAACTCCCCCGCCTCATCCATCAGCCAGCCCGCCGCGAACACCTCGCCCCGCCGTGCATCGAGCACCGCGAGCACGACATCGAGGCCCGCCGGGACGGCGTCCGGATGCGGCCGGGCCAGCGCCAGCGACTGAAGCGTGGAGACCCCGATCAGTGGCACGGACCGCGCCCGGGCCAGCGCCCGCGCGGTCGCAATTCCGATGCGAAGGCCCGTGAACGTGCCCGGACCGACGCCGACCGCGATCTGCTCCACCCCGTCCCATCCGACTTCGGCCCGCTCCATCACCCGCGCGACCAGCGGCAGCAATTGGGTTGCGTGACCGGGGCGCTCGCGGGGCAGCGGATCGTGGCGAGCCGTGACGACGACGTTGGCCGCGCTCGAGAGGGCCACCGCGGTCGCGGCGGTGGCGGTATCGAAGGCCAGGGTCGTCATCGGAAGCTCGCCCGGTCCTCGCTGCCCTCGACCGCGGAGGGGACTCGATCCGCGTCGAACGGCGCGGCGATCGTCACGGTCCGCTCGTCGCCGCCGGCATGCTCGATCAGCACCCTCGCCGCCACGTGCGCCATCCCGGCGATCTTCGCCATCGCCCCGCCGGGCCACTCGACGAACGCGACCCGTTCCGGTCCTATGTAGTCGGCCAGCAGATCGGGGTCCTCCTGGTCCAGATCGGCCACGCGATACAGATCCACGTGGGCGACCGGCACGCGGCCCGGATAGCGCTGTCCGATCGTGAAGGTCGGGCTGGTCACCAGCGCGTCCACTCCAAGCGCCCGGCAGGCGCCGCGTACGAACGTGGTCTTGCCGGCGCCGAGCTCTCCCTCCACGAGCACGACATCGCCGGCCCCGAGTGTCGTCGCCAGCTCAGCGGCGAGGGCCTCGGTCTGGGCGGAACTGCTCGTCTGCTGGCGCCGGAGCATGGGAAAAGTCCAATGTAGAGCAGGCGGTTCGGCGCCAACGCTCCGAATCGTTCGGTACCGTCACCGACAATGATGAGCTCGCTCAGACGCCGATATGAGCCGAGGCTCGCGAGCCTTCGCGCTTCCGAGACCGCGAAGGCGGCGGGCCTGGCGGTGGCGATGATTGCCAACAACATCATCGCGCTCGGATCGACCTTCGTGTTCGCGCGCCTGCTCGGCGACAACTACGGCCGCCTAGCGGCGCTGATCAGCTACCTGCTGATCCTGACCGTGGCGGGCCAGGCGATGCAGGTGGCCACGGCGCGCGAGGGCGTCCTCGGGCACCTGGGGACCGGGGAAACGCTGCTGGCCACGGTGCGTAGCTGGTCGCGAACGATGGTCGTGTTCACCGCCGTGCTGACGGTGGTGTCGATCCTCCTCCGCCAGCCGATCGCCGACGTGGTCGGGGTCAGCCGATACCCCTGGGCGGCCGCGGTCGGCCTCCCAGCCGGCTGCCTGTACCTCGAGGTCTCGCTGCTGCGCGGAGCGCTCCAGGGTATCGGTGACTACCGGTCGGTGGGATTCAGCCTGGTCGGCGAGCAGGCCGCGCGTTTGGTCCTGGGAGCGATTCTTGCCGTCGCCGGCCTGAGCGTGACCGGCGCGTACATCGGCTCGCTGCTGTCCTACGTGGCGATGTCGTTGTACTGCTGGTTCGAGCTATACCGGAGCGTGTACGGGCCACACTGGCGACCGTCGCGACAGATGCATGTGCACACGCGGGACGCCGCGTTCCGGCTGGGGCCGCACGTCAAGCGAGCCTGGGCGCCGATCGCCGGGCTGATCGTGATCGCCGTGCTCCAGAACATCGACATCATTGTCGCCAACCACCAGTTCTCCAAGCACGAGGCCAGCTCCTACTCGGCGGTCGCCGTCGCGGCCAAGGTGCTGATCTGGGTCGCCATGGGAGCCGGCTTCTACCTGGTGCCCGAGGTCTCGCGACGCCGCGCGCACGGCGAGGACCCGAGGCCGGTGCTGGCCACAGCCATCGGGATCACCGCCGCCTGCGCGGTGCCGGTGCTGCTGATCTTCGCGTTCGCCTCAGAGCCGCTGATCAAGATCGCCTTCGGCGCCGGGCGCGCCTCGGCGCACGACGCGCTTCTCCCGCTCGGGGCGGCCTTCACCGTCCTGGCCGGGACTTACCTCGCCATCCAGTACATGCTCGCGCTCAAGCGGACGCGGTTTCTCGTCGTCGTCGCGGCGGTGGCCATCGCCGAGCCGGTGCTCCTGCTCCAGGCCTCGCATCGCCCCACCCAATTCGCGATGGTGGTGCTGGGCGTCCAGGCCGTCGGGGCGATCCTGGCGTTCGGGATGGCCCTGCGCCGCGAAAAGCCGCCGCCACTCGACCGTGACGAGCGCAAGGTCGGCGACGTCGCACCCGAGCTGGTCGGAGCCTCGCGCGTCTGATGGCGGTCACCAAGATCATCGAGTTGGTCGGCAGCTCCACCACGAGCTCCGATGACGCCGTCCAGGCCGCGCTGGCCGAGGCGCGAGCCACGCTGCGCAACATCAAGGCGCTCGACGTGGTGTCAGTCGGCCTGCGGGGCGAGGACCTCGACGAGTGGCGAGCGCACGTGCGCGTCTCTTTCCTCGTCGAGCGGGTCAGCGACTAGCCCCGCGCGCGGGCTCAGAACAGCCCGAGCTGGGCGGCGGGCTCGAGTTCCGCGCCCTCCCCCGGCCCCTCGGACCCGGGGAGCTCGTCCAGCTCCGATACTGGCTCGAAGGCCTCGGGCTGCTCGGGCGGTCCCAGCGCGAGCAACTCAGGGATGCGACGGAAATCGGCGCGCAAGGCCTCCAGCATCGAGGGGGTGTAAAGCGCGGCGGCCGGGTGGTACAGGGGGTATAGCCGCACCGCGCGAGGCCCGATGATCCGCACCTCCTCGCGGCCGTGCAGGCGGGAGATCCCGGTCGTGTCGGCCCGCAGCAGCTTGGTGGAGAAGTTGCCCAGCGTGCAGATCACGGTCGGCTCGATCAGGTCGACCTGCCGGCGCAGATAGTCGTTGCAGGTCTCGATCTCGTTGGGATGCGGGTCGCGATTGTTCGGAGGCCTGCATTTCAAGGTGTTGGCCACAAAGACGTCTTTCCGGTCCAGATCGATCTCGGCCAGCAGCTTGTCGAGCAGCTTCCCAGCCTGCCCGACGAAGGGCAGCCCCATCCGGTCCTCGTTCGCCCCCGGCGCCTCGCCGATGAACATCAGGTCGGCATCGGCGTTGCCGGCGCCGAACACGACCGTGGTGCGCGTCTGGTGCAGCGGGCAGCGCATGCACCCCCGCGCCTCCTCGTAGACGGCCTTCAACAGCTCGCGACGCTCCGCGGCGGTCCTCACTGGGGGCCGATGCTACCCAGAGCCACGGACGGGGTTGGGACGCCGCGGAGCCCTCTTCCCGGTATTTGCGAAGGTCGATCGAGGGTAGAAAGCAGGGCGCGTGTGATCCATCGCACGCGTAGCCCGCGGTCGGCCACGGGTATCCTGTTATCCGAGGCCGTCACGCGGATCGCGCGGATGGATCTCGACGACAACCGAGCTTTTCTTCACACGCCGACCGGTATCTCCGATGCGGGAACTGGAACGGAACTCCACCTCAGACACCCTTTCATGTAGGCGGCTGGCCCTCGTCGGCCGGGGCCGCGTCGGCTCCGCGCTCGCGGTCGCCCTGAAGCAAGCCGGCTACGAGGTCGAGGGGCCGCTCGGCCGAGGCGCCGACGGTGCCGGCGCCGATTACGTCTTGTTGTGTGTCCCCGACGGCGAGATCGCCCACGCCGCGGCGCAGATCGCCCTCGGCCGACTGGTCGGCCACTGCTCGGGCGCGACCGGTCTCGGCCCGCTCGCCCCCCACGAGGCGTTCTCGCTGCACCCGCTGATGACGGTCACCGCCGAGGGCGCTGACTTCGCCGGCGCCGGCGCGGCCATCGCCGGCAGCACTCCCCGCGCGCTCGCCCTGGCCGCCTCGCTCGCCCGGGCGCTGAAGATGTGGCCGGTCGAGATCGCCGAGTCCGACCGCGCCACTTACCACGCCGCGGCCTCGATCGCGTCGAACTTCCTGATCACGTTGGAGGCGGCGGCCGAGCGCCTCGGCGCCACCGTCGGCCTCGAGCGCGAGCAGCTCGCGCCGCTGGTCCGCGCGACGGTCGAGAACTGGGCGCGGCTCGGGCCCGAGCGGGCGCTGACCGGTCCGGTGGCGCGGGGAGACGACACAACGGTCGCGCGTCAGCGCGAGGCGGTGGCCGAGTCCGCGCCCGAGCTGCTCGACCTGTTCGACGCGCTCGTGAAGAGGACCCGCGAGCTGGCCGCCCACCGGGAGGCTCAGCCGGCATGAATGTCATCCCCACCGTCGCCGAGTTGCGCCCCGCCCTGCTCGGGCCCCGGCGCGCCGGCCGGACGATCGGCCTGGTGCCGACCATGGGCGCCTTCCACGAGGGCCACCTGTCCCTGATGCGCCGGGCCCGTCGCGACTGCGACGTGGTCGTGGTGTCCCTGTTCGTCAACCCGGCCCAGTTCAACGACCCGGTCGACCTCGACAGATACCCGCGCGACCGGGCGCGTGACGAGGCGCTGGCCGCCGAGCTCGGGGTCGATTACCTGTTTGCCCCATCCGTCGAGGAGGTCTATCCCTCCGGCTTCTCCACCAAGGTGTCCGTGACGGGAATCACCGAGTCGTTCGAGGGCGCGCACCGCGGACGTGCCCATTTCGAGGGGGTCACCACCGTGGTGAGCAAGCTGTTCAACATGGTCGCGCCCGACGTGGCCTACTTCGGCCAGAAGGACGCCCAGCAGGCGCTGGCGATCCGGCGGATGGCGCGCGACCTCGACATCCCCGTGCGGATCGAGGTGTGCCCGACCGTGCGCGACGCCGATGGGCTGGCGCTCTCCAGCCGCAACGCCCACCTGTCGCCGGGCGACCGCGCCCGCGCCACCGCCCTTCACCGGGCCCTTGCCTCCATGCAGGACGCGGTGAGCGCCGGCGAGCGTGACGCCGCCGCCGTGCGCGCCCATGCTGACGCCGAACTCGAAGCCGCCGCCATCGAACCCGACTACATCGAGATCGTCTCGACCGAGACGCTCGCGCCCGTAGGCCGGATCGAAGGCGACGTCCTGGCCGTCCTGGCCGCCTACGTCGGGGAGACCCGACTCATCGACAACCAGCTGATCCAACCGTCCCTCAACGACAAGCGCGAGGTGGCGACCCCGTCCAGGGCGCCAACCACCGCGTGAAGGAGAGAACGACCGTGTCCGCCACCCCTCGCATCCCGATCCCCCAGAACCTCGACGCCCCGCTCCCCATGACGCTGCCCCGGCTGGCCGAGAAGAAGCGCCTCGGCGAGCCGATCGTGATGGTCACCGCCTACGACTACCCCTCGGCCCAGGTGGCCGAGGCAGCCGGCGTCGATGTCGTCCTGGTCGGCGACTCCGGAGCGATGACCGTGCTCGGATACCCCTCCACCGTGCCCGTCTCGACCGAGGAGATGCTGATGCTGGCGGCCGCCACGCGCCGCGGCCTGAAGACGCCCCTCCTGGTCGGCGACCTGCCGTTCGGCTCCTACGAGGGCTCCGACGAGATGGCGATCGCGACCGCCCAGCGCTTCGTCAAGGAGGCCGGCTGCGACGCGGTCAAGCTCGAGCGCGGAGGCTCGAGCGTCCAGCGAGCCCGCGCGATCGTCGACGCCGGCATCCCGGTCATGGGCCACGTCGGGCTGACGCCGCAGACCGCCACCGCGCTGGGCGGCTACCGGGCGCAGGGCCGCACCGCCGAGCGCGCACTGGCCGTCGCCCGCGACGCGCTCGCGCTGCAGCAGGCCGGCTGCTTCTCGCTGGTGTTCGAGGCCATCCCCGCGGCGGTGGCCGCGCGCGTGATCGAGCGCCTCGAGATCCCCGTGATCGGCATCGGCGCCGGTCCCGCCACCGACGGCCAAGTCCTCGTCTTCCACGATCTGCTCGGCATCTACGACGGCCACGCCCCCCGCTTCGCCAAGCGCTACGGCGAACTGCGAGACGAGATGGTCGCCGGCGTCGCCGCCTACGCCGCGGAGGTGCGCGGTGGCGCGTTTCCCGGACCCGAGCACACCTACTCGATCGACGAGGACGAGCTGGCCACGTTCGACGCCGGATTGCAGGAAATCGACGGCTGATCGGGCGTCGCCAGCCGCCCATCTGAAGCCTGCCGCCAATACCATCCGAGGGGATGCCGCGCCTCGGAGACCTGTTCGCTCCGCGCGACCGGGCTTACTTCGAGTTGTTCGAAGAGGCCGGCCGGAATGCCCTGCTGGCCAGCCAACTGCTCGAGCGGCTGCTTGAGAATTTCCCCGACAGCAAGGAACTCGCCGGCGAGATCCTCGAGTGCGAGCACGAGGGCGATCGGATCACCCACGACATCATCGATCGGCTCAACCACACGTTCGTCACGCCAATCGACCGCGAGGACATCCTCGCCCTGGCCTCGGCCCTGGACGACATCGTCGACTACACCGAGGAGGCGGCCGACTACCTCGGGCTGTACCGGATCGAGGCGCCGATGGACCAGGCGATCAGCCTGGCCCACGTGCTCAGCCTGGCCTGTCAGGAGATCGGCAAGGCGATCCCGCTGCTGCGGGGCTTCAAGACCGAGATCTCACAGCACACCGTGGAGGTCAACCGGCTCGAGAACGAGGGCGACCGGATCACTCGCGAGGCCGTGGCCTCGCTGTTCGACGCGCGCATCGACCCGATGGTGGTGATCCGCTGGAAGGACATCTTCGAGCGGCTCGAGGCGGCCATCGATTCGACCGAGCACGTCGCCGACATCCTCTACGGAATCGTCATTAAGAACTCGTAGCCCTGCGTGTCTCACTATTGGCACGCGCCGTGCGCTGTTGTAGCTTGCGCGCGTGGAGATGAGGGAGCCGAGGGAGCCGCCCACCGGCGCCGGGCTGTCGGTTCGCGACGTGATGGTCTCGTTCGGCGGCATCCGCGCGCTCGAGGGCGTCTCGGTCGATGTCTTTCCCGGCGAGGTGCTCGGGGTGATCGGCCCCAACGGCGCTGGGAAGACCACGCTGTTCAACGTGATCTGCGGCTTCGTCCGGCCGCAGTCGGGGACGCTCAGCTGGCGCGGGAAGCCACTCGCCCGGGTCCAACCCGATCGTCTGGCCGCGCTGGGGATCGCCCGGACGCTGCAGGGCGTGGGCCTGTTCGGCGGGCTCACCGTGCTCGAGAACGTGATGGCCGGCGCGCACCGGTTCCGCCGCGCCAACCTCGGGAGCGCTGTGCTCGGCCTGCCCTGGTCCGACTTCGACGAGCGCCGGCTGCGCGAGCGCGCCCTGTCCGCCCTCGGCCGGGTCGAGTGCCAGGGCGTAGCGGACCGCCTGCCCGGCACCCTCCCCTACGCGGTGCAGAAGCGGGTGGCGCTCGCGCGGGCCCTGGCCTGCGACCCCGAGCTTCTGATGCTCGACGAGCCGGCGGGCGGGCTGGACGCGCGTGAGCTGACCGACCTCGGTGAGCTGATCGGTTCGCTGGGCAGCTCGGTCGCGGTGATGCTCGTCGACCACCACATGGACTTCGTGGTCTCGGCATGCGACCGGATGGTGGTGCTCGACTTCGGCCGCGTGATCGCGGACGGCGAGCCGGCCGCGGTGCAGAAGGACCCCCGCGTGCTCGAGGCCTACCTGGGACGCGAGGCCGAGTCGCCCGACGCGCTGGCCGCCACGGGAGCCGAAGATGCTCAAAGTTGAGGAGCTGACCACCGACTACGGGCCGATCCGCGCCGTCGACCGCGTCTCGCTCGAGGTGCCGGAGGGATCGGTCACCGCGGTCCTGGGCGCCAACGGCGCCGGCAAGACCTCGCTGCTGCGCACGATCTGCGGGTTGGAGCGCCCGACGTCGGGCCGTGTGAAGGTGGAGGGCGAGGACATCACGCGCTGGGCGGTGGAGGAGATCGTCCGCTTCGGAGTGGCCCATGTGCCGGAGGGCCGCGGCGTGATCGCCGAACTGACCGTGTACGAGAACCTCCGCCTCGGCGGGTTGTGGCGCGGACGCGACGCGATGCCGCTGCGCGAGGTCTACGAGCTGTTCCCGCGCCTCGAGGAACGCGCCGACCAGCCGGCCTCGCGGCTGTCGGGCGGCGAGCGGCAGATGCTCTCGATCGGGCGGGCGCTGATGGGCCGGCCGCGCGCGCTGCTGCTGGACGAGCCCTCGCTGGGGCTGGCCCCGGTGCTGGTGGCCCAGATCATGAGCCTGGTGCGGCGGCTGGCCGACAGCCTCGGGCTGGCCGTCCTCCTGGTCGAGCAGAACGCGCGCAGCGCGCTGTCGATCGCCAACCGAGGCGTCGTGCTGAACCTGGGCCGGGTCGTCGCCGAGCAGGAGCCGGGGAAGCTGGCCGCCGACGACCGTCTCCTCCACGCCTACCTGGGATTCTGAATGGCGCACTCCCCAAGCACGAGGAGATCCCGGTCGTGACCAAGTTCATCGACCTCACGTTGAACGGGATCTCGACCGGGGCGATCTACGCGGCGGTGGCGCTCGCGCTGGTGCTGATCTGGCGCTCGACCCGGATCGTCAACTTCGCCCAGGGCGCGATGCTCATGTTCACCACGTTCCTGGCCTCGGCGGTGATCAACGGTGGCGGCTCGTACGTGCTCGGCTTCGTGGTGGCCCTGGCGTCCGGGCTGGTGCTGGGAGCCGTGGTCGAGCGAGTGGTCGTCCGGCCGGTCGAGAACGCGCCCCCTCTGAACGCCGTGATCCTGACCCTGGGCCTGTACACCTTGCTGATCGCGATCGCCGGGATGATCTGGGGCAACACGCCCCGCTCGTTCCCCGCGGCGTTCTCGCTGCGCGGCTACCGGGTCGGCGGCACCAACTTGCTGTTCACGCCCAACGACACTTTCACCGTGCTGGTGGTGATCGCGGTCGCGGCGGCGCTGGCGCTTTTGTTCCGGCGGACCTCGCTGGGGCTGCGGATGCGGGCCACAGCGTTTGCCCCGGAGGTGGCGCGGCTGCTCGGGGTGCGGGTCGGCCGGATGCTCACGCTGGGCTGGGCGCTGGCCGCGATGACTGGCGCGCTCGCCGGGGTGCTGGTCGCACCGTCGGTGTTCCTCGGACCCAACGACTTCGACCCGATCCTCATCAGCGGATTCGTCGCCGCGGTGCTCGGCGGTCTTGACAGCCCGCCGGGCGCTGTCATCGGCGGGCTCGTCCTCGGGCTGGCCCTGTCTTACGTGTCCGGCTACGAGGGATCGGCGCTGGCGCCCCTCGCCGCGCTGGTGATCCTGATGCTCGTGCTGATGATCCGGCCCACTGGTCTGTTCGCGACGAGTCGGGAGCGGCGGGTGTGACCGTGATCGGACGCGTGCGCGATGGATTGCGGGCGAGCACCCTGCTGCGCTCGCTCGTCCTGGTCGTAGTGGTCGGTCTGGTGCTCCTGTGGCTGAGCGACACGCTCAGCTCCTACCGCGATCTTCAGCTGGCCAACGGCGCGTACTACTTCTGTGTGCTCGCCGGGCTGACCGTGCTGGCCGGCGCGAGCGGGCAGATCTCGCTCGGACATGGGGCGTTCATGGCGGTCGGCGCGTACACGGCGGCCAAGCTATCGGGCGCCGGCTGGGCTCTGACCCCCGAGCTCGCCGCGGCGACCGCCGTCACGCTGATCGTCGGGATCCCGGTGGGCGTGGCGGCCAGCCGGCTGCGCGGCCCTTACCTGGCCGGCGCCACGCTCGCGTTCGCGGTCGGCCTGCCCGCGCTGGCCGACAAGTTCCCCACGGCGTTCGGCGGCGAGAACGGCCTGGCGATCAATCCGCCAACGCCACCGCCCTCACTCGGCTTGACCTTCCCGCTCGAGCGCTGGCAGGCCTGGATCGCCTGCATCGGGGCGCTGATCGTGCTGTTCGTGCTCTACAACCTCACTCACAGCGGAATCGGGCGATCCATGCGCGCGGTCCGCGACGACGAGATCGCGGCCTCCCTGGCCGGCCTGCGCGTGGGCCGCTGGCAGACCCTAGCCTTCGCGATCAGCGCCGCCGCGGCCGGGCTGGGCGGAGGCCTCCTGGCCGTGGTGAGCGAGACCGTGGCGCCGGGGGCGTTCCCCCTCCAGCTGTCGCTCACGCTGCTGGCGGGCGTGGTCATCGGAGGCCTCGGGTCGCTGGTCGGCGCGGTGTGGGGCGCCGCCCTGCTCGTGTTCCTGCCCAACTGGACCACCGACGTCGCGAACTCGTTCTCGCTGTCCTCCAACGTGTCCCACAACCTGCCGATCGCCGTGTACGGGGTGGTGCTGATCGCGGCCATGCTCGTCTGGCCGAGCGGCATCCAGGGCGGCGTGCGAGCGATCGCGGGCACCGTCTGGCCGGTGGTGGGCAGGCGCGTCGGCCTGGCCGGCGCCGGACGCGGTGCCGTTGGTGCGCGGGGGGCTGTCGCCGAGCCGGTCCGCGATGGCGCCCAGACGCCCGGGGGCGATCGCGGCACCGCGCAGACATCCGCCGGTGAGGGCGCTTCCGAGCAGGCGTCGGCGGGCGATCGCGCCACCGAGCCGGTCCCGGAGGCCGGCGCCAAGACGTCGTCGGATGGTTAGGCGCCTCGCCTCCGCGGGCGCCGGCTACCGCGCAGCCCCACGCTTTGTTCGGCGCGCGACCGGGCGCGGCGGCTTGCCCGGGATGCCCAGCAGGGCCGCCGACACCGCATGCAGCCGTTCGTAGTCGCCGCGCACCGCGTTCGTCGCGTCGTTCCACAGGAAGGCGTGACGCAGGTGCACAAGGGCGTAGGCGAGCGTGGCCGGATCGGCCGGCGGCTCATAGTCGCCGGCGGCCATCTCCTCCTCGATCAGCGCCTGGATGCAGGCCACGGCGCGCGGCTCGACCACACCCGCGCTCGAGGTGAAGATGCGCATCGCCGTGCGCTCCTGCTCCAGCAGCCGGCGCACCGCCGTCGAGCGGATGAGCGAGCGGTTGACGCGATCGAGCACTTCGAGCAGCCCGGCCGCACCGCGCCGGCGCACCTCGGCCCGCTTGCGCGTCACGAGCGACTCGAGCTCGCGCGCGATCACCTCGCCTATCAGCGCCTCGCGCGAGCCGAACCAGCGGTAGATAGTCGCTCGCCCGAGGCCGAGCCGAGACGCGACCACGGTGATGTCGACCCGCTGGCCGCCCAGGTACAACTCCGTGACCAGCGCCAGCACGTCGTCGGGCGAAGCGGTGGCCGGCCGGCCCCGCCTACCCGACCGGCCCGGCCGGTCGATGGGCGCGTCGCTCGCCCCGAGATTCGTCGCGGTCTCTGTTGCAGTGTCCATCAACGGAACTTAATATTTGAAACACCTATGGGAAAACGTATCTAATTAGATTCCGCGCGTCGAGTAACGCGCTGTCCGAGTCGGGTCCACCTTGTGGAGAGGAGAGGTTATGAGGTTTCGGGGCACCAAATCGCTGGCGAACGTGGGAGTGATCGCCGCGGTCGTGCTGGCCGTGGCCGCCTGCGGCTCGTCAGGCAGCAGCAGCAGCAGCGCCGCCGGGGGCAGCAGCGGGAGCAGCACTAGCAGTAGCAGCAGCAGTGGGAGCAACGGCGGCAGCACCGCGCCCGGCGTGACCGCAACCAGCATCACGTTCGGCACCCACCAGCCGCTCACCGGTCCCGCCGCGCCCGGCTACAGCGAGATCGCTCCCGCCTCGCAGGCGTTCTTCGACTACGTGAACGCGCACGGCGGAGTGTTCGGACGCCAGATCCACCTGATCATCAAGGACGACGCCTACAACCCGACCAACACCGTCAACATCGTGCACCAGCTCGTCCTCCAGAGCCATGTGTTCGGGATCTTCGAAGGACTGGGCACCCCCACGCACACGAAGGTGGTCGGCTTCCTGAACGCCTCGCGAGTGCCGGACATCTTCGTCGCCTCTGGCTGCCCTTGCTGGGACAAGGGTTCCAGCCAGCCCTACACGTTCGGCTGGCAGCCGAATTACACGATCGAGGGCAAGATCCTCGGCCAGTACATCAAGCAGCACTTCGCGGGCAAGAAGATCGGTGTCCTCTATCAGGACGATGACTTCGGCCAGGGCGGACTGGCCGGCGTCAAGGACGAGGTCCCGGCGAGCAGCATCGTCTCCGCGCAGCCCTATCAGCCCGGCGTCACCAGCCTGGCGCCGCAGATCACCGCGATCAAGTCGGCCAAGGCAGACGTCCTGGTCGACTTCACGATCCCGATCTACACCGCGATCGGCCAGCTCACCTCGTTCACCCTCGGCTACAAGCCCCAGCTCGTCGTGTCCAACGTGGGCATTGACCCGACCACGGTGGCCGGTCTGCTCAAGTCGATCTCCAAGGGCAAGGCGTCCGGCACCGCGCTGATCGAGGGCGCGGTCACCGACGGGTACCTGCCCTCCACGGCCGACACCTCCAATCCGTGGATCCAGCTGTTCAAGAAGATCCACGACCAGTACGACAAGAGCGCCCCGTTCGACGGCAACGTCGAGTACGGCATGGCTAACGCCTATACGCTGGTCCAAGCCCTCGTGGCGGCCGGCAAGGACCTCACCCGCCAGGACCTGGTCTCCGCGATCAACGAGCGCGGCGCGAGTTGGACCGGCCCCGGCCTGGTTCCGTTCCGCTACTCGACCAGCATTCACGGCGGCTACGCCGGCGGGCAGATCGGCCAGCTCAAGGGCGGCAAGATCGTCCTCAGCGGCAAGCCGCTCGTCAGCACCCCGGCCGCCGGAAGCCCGATCACCCCGTTCACCGGCACCCAACCCGCGCCTCCGGCCAACGGCATCCCCCCGAGTTAGAAGAAGCTGGAATCCCGGGTCCTGCGGCACCGTGCGCCGGCCAGCGGTGCCGCAGGGCCCCACGTCCGCGGGCGCGAGGTGCCGCAGGCCCGGGCCGTCGGCTCGTCAAGCGGGCCTCGATGCCGCTCGGACGCCCCTCGCGGAATCGCGACCACCGGTGCTGTGAGACCACGCCACGCTCAGCACTGCGACAGTGCAGGCGATCACTCGCACCGGGGCGCCCGAGTGGCATGAGGCCCGGCTGGACGCGCCCGCTAATACGTGATCGTCCGCAACACCCGCGCCGGCACCCCGGCCGCCACCGAGAATGGCGGGATGTCGCTCGTCACAACGCTATTAGCCCCGATCACGCACCGCTCGCCGACCGTCACCCCGCTGGTGACCACAACGTTCGTACCGCACCACACGTTGTCGCCGATCCGGGTCGGTCCCTTGCTCGCGAAGCCCTGCCACGGCACCGGCCGCTCGGGATCGTCGAACCGATGCGAGGAGTCGGTGACGTAGCAGCCGTTGGCGAGCATGCAGTGATCGCCGATCTCGACCAGCTCGAGCGACGCGACCATCACGCCCATGTTCAGAAATGTGCCGGCGCCGATGCGCACGCGGGCCCGGCCGGGCGCGGTGATCCATACGCCGGGCTCGAGCAGCGTGTGCGGGCCGATCTCCAGCCGGCCCTCGCGCATGGCCTCCAGCACGTTGCCGTGCACCGGCCAGCGGACGAACGCCCGCCGGCGCATGAACTCCCAGTGGATCCGGGCTCGCGTCCACGGCAGCGAGTTGCGCTCGTACCAGCGCCACTTCTGCAGCCACAGCTTGAACGCGTCCGCGTCCGCGCCCGGCGGATCGGCCTCCGTCACGCGCGGTCGCTCACGCCGGCGCCGATCAGCCCGCGGTCGCCTTGGCCCGCCGGCGCGCTGGCGCCCTCTTGGCCGTGCCGTTTGCCGCCGCCGGCGCCTTTTTCGCCGTGCCGTTCGTCGCGGACGGAGGCTTCTTCCCCGCGCCGTTCGGCGACCTCGACGCGCGCACCGGCAGCACGTCGGCCAGAAAGGCGCCGGTGTAGGACGCGGCCTCGGCGACCACCTTCTCCGGCGTGCCGGTCGCGATCAGGCGACCACCCTCCTCTCCCCCTTCCGGTCCGAGGTCGATGATGTGATCGGCCACCTTGATCACGTCGAGGTTGTGCTCGATCACCACCACCGTGTTGCCGGCGTCGACCAGCCGCGTCAGCACCTCGAGCAGGCGCTGGATGTCGGCGAAGTGCAGGCCCGTGGTGGGCTCGTCGAGGATGTAGAGCGTCTGTCCGGTGGCGACCTTGGACAGCTCGGCGGCCAGCTTCACTCGCTGGGCCTCGCCGCCCGACAGCGTGGTGGCGGGTTGGCCGAGCCGCATGTACCCGAGTCCGACGTCGTTCAGCGCCTCGACGCGCCGGCGGATCTTGGGGATGTGGGCGAAGAACTCGAGCGCCTCCGCGATCGGCATCTCGAGCACATCGGCGATCGTCTTGCCCTTGAAGCGCACGTCGAGCGTCTCGCGGTTGTAGCGCTTGCCGTGGCACTGCTCGCACGGCACGTACACGTCGGGCAGGAAGTGCATCTCGATCTTGATCTGCCCGTCGCCGCGACACACCTCGCACCGACCGCCCTTGACGTTGAACGAGAACCGGCCTGGCTTGTAGCCCCGGGCCCGCGCCTCCTGGGTCTTGGAGAACAGGTCGCGGATCTGATCGAACAGTCCGATGTAGGTGGCCGGGTTCGAGCGCGGCGTGCGACCGATCGGGGACTGGTCGACCGAGATGATCTTGTCCAACTGGTCGAGGCCGCTGATCCGCCGGTGCGCCCCCGCCTTCTGACGGGTCCGGTGCAGCCGGTTGGCCACCGCCTTGTAGAGCACCTCGTTGACCAGCGTCGACTTACCCGAGCCGGACACCCCGGTGACGCAGCAGAGCACCCCGAGGGGAATCTTCACGTCGACCTTCTGAAGGTTGTTCTCGGACGCGCCCTCGATCGACACATAACCGCTGGGCTTGCGCCTCCGGCGCGGCACCTCGATCCTCCGAGTCCCGGCCAGGAACTGCCCGGTCAGCGACTCGGCGACCTTCGTCACCTCCTCGGCGGTGCCCTCCGCGACTACGTGGCCGCCGTGCTCGCCCGCCCCCGGGCCCATGTCCACGAGATGGTCGGCGGCGCGCATCGTGCCCTCGTCGTGCTCGACCACCAATACCGTGTTGCCCAGGTCGCGCAGCCGCTCCAGCGTGGCGATCAGCCGACTGTTGTCGCGCTGATGCAGCCCGATCGACGGCTCGTCGAGGATGTAGAGCACGCCCACCAGCGACGAGCCGATCTGGGTGGCCAGCCGGATCCGCTGCGCCTCGCCGCCCGACAGCGTTGCCGCCGCCCGGTTCATCGAGAGATACCCGACGCCCACGTTGTCGAGGAACCGCAGTCGCTCCTGGATCTCGCGCAGGACCAGACGCGAGATGCGCTGGTCGTGGTCTGACAGCTCGAGCCCGTCCACCCACTCGAGTGCCCGCCGCGCCGAGAGCGCGGTGAAAGCATGGATGGCCGTGCCGTTGACCAGCACCGAACGCGACTCGGGTCGCAGGCGCGCGCCCTTGCAGTCCGGGCACGGACGGAGCGTCATGTACTCCTCGATCTTCTCGCGGGCGAGCTCGGACTCGGTCTCGCGGTAGCGCCGTTCGAGGTTGGGGATGATGCCGTCGAACGTCGTGGCGTATGACCGGCGCCGCCCGAAGCGGTTGCGGTAGGTGACCTGGACCCGGTCGCCGTTGGTGCCGTACAGGAAGAAGTCCCGCGCCGGGTCGGGCAGATCCTCCCACGGCGTCTCGAGGTCCACGTCGTAGCGCTCGGCAATGGCCTGGATCAGCTGGTCGTAGTAGTCCGACGCGCTGGCCGCCCACGGCGCGATCGCGCCCTCGCCGATCGACAGGGTCGCGTCGGGCACGACCAGCTCTGGGTCGATCTCCATCTGCGAGCCGAGCCCGGTGCACCGCAGACATGCCCCGTGCGGCGAGTTGAAGCTGAAGATGCGCGGCTCCAGCTCGACCAGGCTCGGCCCGTGCACCGGACACGCGAACCGCTCCGAGTAGGTCTGGATCTCGCCGCTGTCGACCAGCTCGATCTCGACCAGCCCGTCGGCCAGCGCGACCGCGGTCTCGATCGAGTCGGCCAGCCGCTTGCGGAGCTCGTCCTTCATCACCAGGCGGTCGACCACGATCGCGATGTCGTGCTTGAACTTCTTGTCGAGCAAGATCTCCTCGTCGAGCCGGCGCAGCTCGCCGTCGATCTTGGCCCGGCTGAAGCCCTCGCCGCGCAGCTCCTCGAGCTGCTTGCCGTACTCGCCCTTGCGGCCCCGCACGATCGGAGCCATCACCATGAAGCGCGTCCCCTCGGCCAGCTCCATCACCTGATCGATGATCTGCTCGGCCGACTGGCCGGTGATCGGGCGACCGCAGATGTGGCAGTGCGGATGGCCGATCCTCGCCCACAGCAGGCGCAGGTAGTCGTAGATCTCGGTCACCGTTCCGACCGTCGAGCGCGGGTTGCGCGAGGTCGTCTTCTGATCGATCGAGATCGCCGGCGAAAGTCCCTCGATCGAGTCCACGTCGGGCTTGTCCATCTGCCCGAGGAACTGGCGTGCGTAGGCCGACAGCGACTCGACGTACCGGCGCTGCCCCTCGGCGTAGATCGTGTCGAAGGCCAGCGAGGACTTCCCGGACCCGGACAGGCCGGTGATCACGGTCAGCGCGTCCCGAGGGATCGTGACCGTGACGTCCTTCAGATTGTGCTCTCGCGCACCTGAGACGACGAGTTTGTCCACATAAGCGAGTCTAATCGATCGAACAGACGTTCCCTTCGGTGGTCGGTCGCTGTTTGCGAAGAAATCGCCGGATGACATCCTCCCGCCCGACGAGCCCCCCGGCCGCAATCCGCGTCCGCGCCCCCCGAGCGCCCGAAAACGCCTGAATCGAGGGCTATCTGCGCCGATCCCGGAGGTCGGGGAGCACGGCATCCCGATCCACGACGAGCTCGAGTTCGAGCTCGAGCTTGGCTGAGGGCCCGACCCCCGCTCAGCCTCCGACGGCCATCGCGAACACGTGCAGCGCCGGGTTGTATCCGGCCACGCTCCCCAGCGGCGGCAGCGCCACCGCCTCGACCGTCTTGCCCGAGTCGATCGGGACCGACGTCTCGAACACGTACACGGTGTGCCCGGACGATCCCGACGGATAGTTGGCGTAGTTGACCGCGGCCACCTGCGTGTTCGAGGGGTTGCCGTTCTGGCCGGCGGGATACCAGAAGTTGCCCACGTCCAGGCTGAACGAGGACGTGCTGCCGTCGGTGTAGTACACGGTGCCGGTCCCGCTCAGCGCCGAGTTGTTGGTCGCGGTGACGAACCCGAGCTCGGACCCCGATCCCGACAGGGCGATGATCTGCCCCTCCGCCATCGTGTTGTCCGGTTGCATGGACGGCACGTTCGGCCACGTGAAGGTCAGGCCGTCGGCGTGGATGCTCGCCCCTGGGGCGAGTCCCGCCGCGGCCAGGCCCTGCGCCGAGTACGTCGTCCCGCTGCCGTCGAACCCGTCGAAGCCCGAGCTCGGACCGCGGTTGGAGTCGTCGGTGATGCCGACGTTGTCGAAGCTGGCGGCGAGCGACGCGTATGGAACCTGGACGGTGGCGCCGGCCAGCAGCGACTGGGCACCGCGCGAGCCACGCCCCCGGAACGTCGCCGTGCCGACCAGCGCGACCGGGCCGGCCGACAGACCCGACCCAGCGGGGGTCACGGTGAACGTGGCGCGGCGCGATTGGCCCGGAGCCACGTCGCCGAGCGAATCCGGACCGGAGGGAGCGACCGTCCAGCCGGACGGGGCGCTCAGGCTCACGGACGCATCCTCGAGCGGCTGCCGTCCACCGTCTGACAGCGTGGCGCGAACCGTGAACGGCTTCCCGGGCTGGGCCAGCGCCGTCGACGGCGTGAGCGCCAACGTCGGGTGCCCGGCCGCCGGCCTGCCGTACACCGCCGCCACGTAGCCGGGGCTCGACACCGGCGCTACCGGGATCCCGCCCGCCTGGTTGCCGAGCGCGACCAGCCGCACACGACCGAGCCCGCCGCCACTCGGCTCGAGACCCCATTCGGCGATCGCGATCGTGTTCCGGCCCTGCTCGTCGAGGATTCCGGCCGGGACGTAGAACTGGTGCTGCGGCCCCAGGAGGTTGTCGTATTGGCCGATCAGCCAACCGTTGAGGAAGATGTACGCCCGCGAGTTGTCGGTCTGGCCGCCGGGCAAGCTGTCGAGCTGGACGGCGATCGGCACGTAACTGCGGCGCGAGACATCGAGCCGGAACGTGGTGCGATACCAGCCGATGCCCTCGGGCACCCCGCGCCCGCTCCAGTCGTCTGGAAGCGAGACGGACTTCCAGTCGGAGTCCGGGTAGCCCGGCAACGACCAGCCGTGGTTGGTGCCGTACAGGCCGGTGGCGTTGAGCGGCCCCCGGACCGGATCCTGGAGGTGCTCGCCGCCCTGGTTGCCGGCCAGGCGCCACGTCACCGCCGCCGAGGACCCCTCGAGCTTGGCGCCCATCAGCCCGCGCGGGCTCTTGTGCGCGTCGTTCGGCGGGTTGCCGTAGACGCCGTCCTCGTCGTGACTCGAGCTCTGCACGAGCACCGCGACCACGTTGTCGGCGCCCGGCCGCAGCGCGGCCGAGGGGAAGCTGAACGTCTGGGTCTGCTGATTACCCGACGAGTTCGACCCGAGGAAAGCCCCGTTCAGCCACACGCTGAACGCCCCGTGCTGGCCGCCGTTCGCGGTCAGGGTGATTCCGGTCGCGGTTCCGCTGCCGGTGAAGTGACCGCGGTACCAGATGAAGCCGTGGTGGTAGCCGTAGTCGTCGGCGTAGAGCACCGGGGTTGTGACCGGAGCGGTTGGATTGGTCGTGACCGGGTGATCGGCAAGCGTCCAGGCGCTGTCGTCGTAGCCGGGCTGGGCCTCGGGCGTCTCGAACTGGAAGCGCCAGCCCGACAGCGACGGGAGCGCCGGCGCGGCCGGGCCGCCCAAGCTGCCGGCGAGTGATCCGTCGGCGCGCCGCGTCACCGGGACCGCAGCTCCGTTCCAACTCACGCGGCTGACGTTTGACGGTGCCCAGACGGCGATCGGACCCGAATGACTGGTGTCGCCGGTGAGCGCGAGCGTGTGGCCGCTCGTCCGGGCGGTGCGGACCAGGTAGGCGCCCTGGACGAGCGCCGATCCGCCTGCCGTCGACACCGGCCAGAAGTCTTCCGCCAGCGCCTTCTCGGCCACGATCACGAGCAGCGGCGGGCGCGCGCCGCCCGAGATCAGGACCTCGTCGAGACCGGCGTGAGTGTAATCCAGGCGCTCATCCCCACGGCTCGCATCCCAAGTCGTTTGGACGCTGCCGCGGAGCACGCGAACGGTGGGCTGACTCGAGTAGCGCAGCACGGTCTCGCCGTCAGTGCCCGCGGGTCCGTACAGCAGCGCCGTCGGCCGGCCGGCGATCGGCGCCTCGGTCATCAGCTCGGAGGTCGAGTACTGCAGGTGCTCGCCGTCGAAGCCGTAGTTGGTCAGCAGCAGGCGCGCGTCACGGCCCTGGAGCGTGATCGAGGTGCCTGGCTGCTGTGGGACGGTCGGGTAGTAGTCGGCCTGCTGCGCGACGCTCGGGACGTCGATCGCGTCGACGACCACGGTGGCCGAGCTCGAGGCGGAGTTCTTCTGGCCGGTCACGTCGATCTCGAGCGTGTGGCTCCCCGCCGCCAGGCCGGTGGTCTGGAACAGCACCTGCTGAACCTGCTTGCCACCCGGGCTGTAGGTATCGACCGTGGCGACCTTCGTACCGTCGATCAGTACATTGGCGATGCCGCCATTGGTGTTCGTCGGGCCGATCCAGCGCACCGACGTTCCACTGAAGCCCACCTTCACGCTCGAGCCCGCGGTGGCGCTCCACGACTCGGTCTGGTCGTAGTCGCCGCCCGTGTAGTTGGCGTCGCTCGGGTTCGCGTGGAACCAGGTGCCGGCGTAGGAGAGCGCGGGGTTCGCGTCGTCGTAGGTGTAGGAGAAGGTCGGTGCCGCGTCGAGCGCCAGGTGCGTGGTCACGGTCGCGGTCGAGGAGGCGTTCGCCTGGCGCAGATAGACGAACTGGGTGCCGTCGTCGGGATTGCCGCGCGCCATCGCGGTGACCGCGGAGTTGCTCATCCCCGGCGCCGCCACGCCCTCGGTCTTGGCCAGCGACGGCACGGCCTGCACGAAGTCGCCGAGCAGCTTGTTCTCGCCGTACTTGGAGCCGGCGATGTCACCCGGGTTGCTCGCCGTGCCGATCTCGCCCGACTCCCGGATGGCCGAGCCGTAGTCGTAGGACGTGTACATGAACGGCGCGGGCAGCCAGCCCCAGTTGGTGCCGCCGACCGTCATGTAGTTGCTCTCGATCGTGACCCCCTGGGCGAAGTTGCTCTTGTAGAAGACGTTCTCGAAGTCGGGGCCGGTCAGCGCGTAACACGCGTCGTAGCCGGCGCCGCCCCAGCTGTCGTAGGAGCCGCCCTGGAACTCGGGGAGCATGAGCGGCATGCCGGAGAGGGGCGTGAAGCTCGGCGGGTTGCCGAACGCGCTCGTGTCGGAGCAGTTGAAGCCGAGTGGGTAGGAGTCGAAGCCGTCGATGTCGGGCGAGCCCGCGGTGCCCTGGAAGGTCCCGCTGTCATTGCCGGTGAGCGGGACGTCGATCCCGTCGGATCGGACCTTCGCCTCGAGCTGCTGCATGTAGCTGACCGTGGAGTCGTCCTTCCAGAACAGCTCGTTCTCGACCTGGTACAGGATCACGTCGCCGCCGCTGGTGATCTGGTGGGCCGCGATGATCGGGTCGACCTCCGAGAGCCACTGCTCGGCGGCCGCCACGTAGTCCGCCGCGTCGGTCCGGGCCTTGCCCGGCTGCGTCACCAGCCATCCGGGGAACCCGCCGGCGTCGGTCTCGGCGTTGACGTAGGGCCCCGGACGCGCGATCACGTACAGCCCCGCCTCCTGCGCGTCGTTCAGGAAGGTGTTGATGTCGCGGACGCCGGAGAAGTCGTACTCGCCCGGCGCTGATGAGTGATAGTCCCAGTCGAAGTAGGGCGTGACCGCGTTGAAGCCGTCGGCCTTCATCTTCTCGAGCCGATCGAGCCACAGCGACGGCGACGGCAGGCGCCAAGGATCGAACTCGCCGGCGTAGATCACCGTGCGCTTGCCGCCGATCATCAGCGAGTACTGGTCGAAGCTCACCTTGGCCGGCCGGCCGCGGAGCACGTTGCGCGGCGGGGCGATCGGTGCCGGGGTGACGGCACCCGACGGCTGGGACGCCGGCCCCGCCGAACCCGACTGGGTGTTGGCGCGGACCGTGAACGTGTACGAGCTGCCGTTGCTCAGGCCGCCGACGATCGCCCATGCGTTCGGGACGGCCGCAGGCGTCTGCCCGCCGCCCGACGACGACACCGTGTAGGAGGTGACGGTCGCCTGGCCCTGGGTCGGTGGACACCACGTGACGGTGACCGAGCCGTTGCCGGCGATCGCTCGGACGCGCGTCGGTGCGCCTGGGGTCGCGTCCGCCGCCTGGCCGGGCGTGGGGCTCGGGCAGCCGTTCGCGGTCGGGGCGGGTCCGCGCCTCCCGGCGACCGTCGGCGCCGCGGCCGTGCGCACCGCGGTGGTGCGCGCCGCCGTCGTGCGCGCGGCCGCCATACCCCCGCCGCCGGCGGCGAGCGCCGCGGTTCCCAGGACGAGAGCGACCAGGCGCTTACCGAACATATCTTTACCTCCCGGGCTGGCGGTGGCGCGCCAACCTTCCTCCCGACGTGTATCCCGGCTCCGTGTGTGAGCGCTCACAATACCACCGGGTCAGCATGTTGCGCGCCGCGCCGAGACGGCCCGCGGGCGGACCCGTCAGGACGCGAGAAACGAGCCGTCAGCCCGCGAGAGCGAGCGTCATCCCGGGAACGAGAGGATCAGTCCTCGAACGACGAGTACACCTCGTCGAGCAGGCCGCGGCGATCGGTGAGCCGGAAGTTCTCGGCCAGGTAGCGGTCGATCTCGTCCCGCGGCGTGCGGTTCATGACCATGTTCAGGGCGATCAGCCGCGCGCTCTCATCATCGCCGCCGTTGACCGCCTTGGCCGCGGGCGGCTGCTCGGACGCATCGGCCAGCACCTCGCCGCCGGCGGCGCCGGTTAGGCCGACCGACTGCTCGAACGGCTCGGCGGAGGGCACCGCCGGCCCGGCCTGTTCGACCGCGGCCACGGGCGCCCCGGCCGGCGGCCCTGAACCAGCACCAGCCTGCTCGGGCTCGAACTGCGGCCGCGGAACCACCGCGTTCTTGACCGCCGCCAGGTTCCCCTCCAGCAGCTGAAGATCCGCGTTCAGCCGGTTCGATCCGGTCCGCAGAGATTCGATCAGCGCGCCCAGCTCGTTCTCCATCGCGTCGATCCGCTCGAGCATCCCCGTGGTCGACTCGGACACCTTGCCCACGTAGTCGCGCGCTTCGCCGGTGGCGTGCTCACGCGTGGCATCGGCCTCGCTGCTCGCCTCGGCCCGAATGTCGCGTGCCTCGTCCTCGGCCTGGCGCTGGATGTCCGCGGCGGTCGTCTCGGCCGCCTCGACGATCGAGCGCACCTGCTCGCTGGCCGCCGCTGCGAGCGACTCGTTGCGCCGGCGGGCGGAGCGCCTGAGCTCCTCGATCTCCTCGGCCAGCGCGTGCAGGTGGCCGTCGACCGCGTCCGGGTCGTAGCCCCGGCGCCCGATGGGGAAATCTTTCTTCTCGATGCTCTGTCGGTCCAGCGCCACGGAACTACCTCCGTCTCGAGGTGGGGAAGCGTCCGCAGGGTATCGGACGCGCAGGCGGTTAGCCGCCGCCGGCGGCGGCCGCGAGAGGACCGATCAGCGCGAGGGCGCGTAGCCCTCGGCGATGGCCTGGTCGAGCTGGCGCTTGAGGTCGCGAATCTCGTCGCGGAGCTTGGCGGCGTACTCGAAGCGGAGCTCCTCGGCGGCCACCAGCATCTCCTCCTCGAGCTCGACGATCGTCTTCTCGATCTCGGCCGGCGGCATCTCCGTGGTCGGTCGACGCCGACGCCGCGATCGCGGCACCTTCGACTCGGACTGCAGGAACTCGGCGATGTCCGAGATCCCCTTGACGATCGTCTCGGGGGTGATGCCGTGGTCCTCGTTGTACTTGACCTGGATCGCGCGGCGGCGGTCGGTCTCACCGATCGCCGCCCGCATCGCGGCGGTCTCCTTGTCGGCGTACATCAGCACCTTGCCCTGGACGTTCCGCGCCGCGCGGCCGATCGTCTGGATCAGCGAGGTCTCGCCGCGCAGGAAGCCCTCCTTGTCCGCGTCGAGGATCGCCACCAGCGAGACCTCGGGCAGGTCGAGGCCCTCGCGCAGCAGGTTGACTCCGACCAGAATGTCGAACTCGCCCAGCCGCAGCTGGCGGATGATCTGGATCCGCTCGAGCGTGTCGATCTCCGAGTGCAGGTAGCGCACCCGGAATCCCATCTCGAGCAGGTAGTCGGTCAGGTCCTCGGACATCTTCTTGGTCAGCGTGGTCACCAGCGTGCGCTCGTCGCGATCGACCCGCGCGCGGATCTCGTTCATCAGGTCGTCAATCTGGTTGCGCGTCTCGCGCACCTCGACGTCGGGATCGACGATGCCGGTCGGGCGCACGATCTGCTCGAGGATCAGCCTCGAGTTCTTGCGCTCGTAGTCACCCGGCGTGGCCGAGACGAACACCATCTGCGGCGTGATCGAGAGGAACTCCTGGAAGGTCTGCGGCCGGTTGTCCATCGCGCTCGGCAGCCGGAATCCGTAATCCACGAGCGTCTGCTTGCGCGACCGGTCGCCCTCGTACATGCCGCCGATCTGCGGCACGGTCTGGTGCGACTCGTCGATGAAGCACACGAAGTCCTCGGGAAAGTAGTCGAGCAGGCAGTAGGGGCGCGACCCGGCGGCGCGCCCGTCCAGGATCCGCGAGTAGTTCTCGATCCCGCTGCAGAAGCCGAGCTCGCGCAGCATCTCCATGTCGTACTGGGTGCGCTGCCGCAGGCGATGGGACTCGAGCAGCTTGCCCTGCGCCTCGAGCTCGGCGCAGCGCTCGTTGAGCTCGCGCCCGATCTCCGCCACCGACTCCTCGATCATCCCCTCGCGGACGTTGTAGTGCGATGCCGGCCAGATCCCGACGTGCTCGATGTCGTCCTGGAGGATCTCGCCGGTCAGCGCATCGAACTCCTGCAGATGCTCGACCTCGTCGCCGAACAGCACGATCCGGTACGCGGTCTCGGCGTAGGCGGGGAAGATCTCGAGCGTCTCGCCCCGGACCCGGAAGGTGCCGCGCGCGAGCGCCGTGTCGTTGCGGCTGTACTGGATCGAGACCAGCTTGCGCAACAGGCCGTCGCGGTCGATCATCTCGCCCTTGCGCAGCGTCTGCAGGTTCTCGTCGTAGGTCTGCGGCGAGCCCAGGCCGTAGATGCACGACACGCTGGCCACGATCACCACGTCACGCCGGGCGAACAGCGCGGCGGTGGCCGAGTGGCGCAGCCGGTCGATCTCCTGGTTGATCGCCGAGTCCTTCTCGATGTACAGGTCCCTGCTCGGGACGTAGGCCTCGGGCTGGTAGTAGTCGTAGTAGGAGACGAAGTACTCGACCGCGTTGCGCGGGAAGTAGGTGCGGAACTCGTTGCACAGCTGGGCGGCCAGCGTCTTGTTGTGGGCGATGATCAGCGCCGGCTTCTGGACCGCCTCGATCGTGGCCGCCATCGTCATCGTCTTGCCCGTCCCGGTGGCGCCGAGCAGGGTCGACTTCGGCTCGCCGGCCAGGATGCCCTCGGCCAGCCCGGCGATCGCCGCGGGCTGGTCGGCGGTCGGGCTATAGGCGGCGTCGAGTTCGAACTGAGGCATTTTGTCTAGCGTAGCGGTGGCGGCGGCCGCGAAATGGTGGCGCGAATCGCGGTCAACGACTGGCCGCGATGGCGAGGAGCCTGAAGGCGGTGGCGCTTCGGGGCTGCTTGGGTGGGAGCCGGAGCGGGTCTGGCCGCCCCCGGGCGCAGTGGAGCCGCGGACCACACTCGCGACCCGCGGGCGGCCTGAGCCGCTGCTCTCCCGGCCGGACCGTTCAGCCGTACAGCTGGCCGGCGTATTTGCGCCGGTACTGCCCCGCGGCGTTCAGCACCCGACTGACGTACGCCCGAGTCTCCGGGAACGGGATGCCCGCCGCGGTCAGCTTCTGCCCGTGCGCGCGGGCGTCGGCCACCCAGCGATCCACGTTCGACTCCCCACCGTTGTAGGCAGCCAGCGCGAGCGTCAGATTGTCGTGGTACTCGTCGACCAGGTATCGCAGGTAGTAGCTCCCGTAGGCGATGTTGACCTCGGGCTTCACGAGATCGTCGACACTGAACGTGGTGGCGCCCGACCGGTGGGCCAGGAACAGGGCCGTCTGGGGCATGACCTGCATCAGCCCGACCGCGCCGGCGGCCGAGTCGCGCGGCTGGAACTTGGTCTCGGCGTAGATCACGCCGGCGATGAGGGCCGGATCGAGGTGCTTCTGGGCAGCCTGCTGGCGGATGACGTCCGAGTAGCGCAGCGGCAGCGAGAGGTCGTTGACCGCCTTGCGCACCAGTGGCGCGGACAGGACCACCCCGAGCGTCACCGCGACGACCGCGACCCCGAGCAGGAGCAGCCGCTGCCGGCGCCGGACGACCGACCGCCGGCGGCGCCGAGCGGACGCCGCGCGTGCAGCCGCGGCGTTCTCACGCTGAGCGCGAGACCGGGTGGGGACACCCGTCGCGGACGGACTCACGACCCCAGCATCTCAAGTATCGACGACAACTTCGACTCGAGCTCCTCCAACGTACCGTCGTTAACCACCACGTACGTCGCTCGGTGCGCTTTTTCCTGCTGGCTCAGCTGGCGTGCGGACCGCGCCTCGAGTGCCTCGTGTCCGCGCGCGCCCGCGCGCGAAGCCCGCAGATCCTCGGCCGCCACGATGGCGATCGTGGCGTCGAAGGCGCCGTCCATTCCGGACTCGAACAGCAGCGGCACCTCCACGACGGCCGCACGGGCTCCCTGGGGTAGCGACTCGCGCCACGCGGCCATGCGCTCCCCCACCCGCGGCCACAGCAGTCCCTCGAGCCACTCACGGTCCGAAGCGGTCGCGAAGGCAACCCGGGCCAGTGCCGCGCGGTCGACGACCCCATCTCGCTCGATGGCGTCCCCGAATCGGCCGACGACCGCCGAAACAACATCATCATCCGAATACAGCTCGTGCACGACCGCGTCGGTCGAGAGGACGGCCGCCCCCGCCTGCTCGAGCGCCGCCAAGGCGGTCGACTTGCCGGCCCCGATTCCGCCCGTCAGACCGACGAACGGGATCCGCTCAGGCGTCTGGCCCCGCCTGCGACGCTTCGTCCGCTTCGGCCACCTCGGCGACCTCTGACTCGGCCGCCTCGGACTCGGCCACCTCGGACTCGGCGACCTCGGACTCGTACTCGCCGCCGTCGCCGTACTCGTCAGCGGAAGCTGAGGGCGCCTGAGCCTCGTCGGCGCCGGCGAACACG
The DNA here is from genome assembly GCA_963834625.1 of uncultured Solirubrobacterales bacterium. GTDB lineage: Bacteria > Actinomycetota > Thermoleophilia > Solirubrobacterales > Solirubrobacteraceae > Palsa-465. The sequence goes on from CAWICM010000010.1 coordinate 161,093, forward strand.
TCCTCGGACAGGCCGAGCTCGGGCACGTTGTCGAGGTCGCCGGCCTCGCCGTCCACGGGCGCAGTGATCGGCCGGACCGGCAGCACCTGGCCCTCCACCCGCTTGATCGAGAGCGACAGCCGCCGGCGCTCGGAGTCGATCTCGAGGATCTTGACCCGCACCGGGTCGCCCGGCTGGATGATCTCGCGCGGGTTCTCCACGTGGTGCTGGGCCAGCTCGGAGATGTGGACGAGGCCCTCGACGCCGTCGAGGATCTCGACGAACGCCCCGAACGTGACCACCTTGGTGACCGTGCCCTCGAGCTCGTCGCCGACGTTGTAGGTGTCGACCACGCGCTGCCATGGGTCCTCCTGGGTCTGCTTGAGCCCCAGGGAGATCCGCTGGCGCTGGCGGTCGATGTCGAGCACCTTGACGGTTACCTTGTCGCCGATCGAGAGGATCTCCGAAGGATGGTTCACGTGCGACCACGACAGCTCGGAGATGTGAATCAGTCCGTCGATGCCGTCCAGGTCGACGAACGCGCCGAAGTCGACGATGTTGGAGATCGTGCCCTCCACCACCTGACCGGGTTGCAGCCGGTCGAGGATCCGCTCGCGATCCTCCTTGCGCTGCTCCTCGAGGACGGCGCGCCGGGACAGGACCACGTTGTTGCGCGAACGGTTGAGCTCGATGACCTTGCACTCGATCGACTGACCCATGTACTCGTCGAGGTTCGGCACCCGGCGGATGTCGACCAGCGAGGCGGGCAGGAAGCCGCGCACCCCGAGGTCGATGATCAGGCCGCCCTTGACGACCTCGATCACGGCGCCCTCGACGGGCTCGCCCGACTCGGCGGCGGCCTCGATCCGGCGCCACGCCTTCTCGAAGCGGGCTCGCTTCTTGGACAGGATCAGGCGTCCGTCCTGGTCCTCCTTGGTGAGAACGAGAGCGTCGACCTCTTCGCCGAGGGACACCTCGTCGCTCGGATCCACGGACTTGCGGATCGAAAGCTCTGATGAGGGGATGACCCCCTCGGACTTGTAGCCGATGTCGACCAGCACTTCGTCGTTGTCGATGCGAACGACCTGGCCGGTGACGACGTCGCCCTCCTGGAAGGGATGAACGGTGGCGTCGTAGTTGGGAACGATCTGGCCATCGATCTCGAGGAGCAGGCCGTCGGAGCCCTCGACGACCTTGGCATTCGATTGATCGGTGGCGGGATTAAGCGTGGTAGTTGAAGACATGCGTTCAGCGGAGGATAGCCGCAGTTGGAGGGACGAGCGGTCCCATCCCCCTCCCTATCATCCGCTGCCGAATGCCGATCAGAGCGACCAAGCGCGGCGCGGAGCGGACGCCTCTGGACCGCGACTGCGACGTGCTGATCTGCGGGGCGAGTTTCGCGGGCCTGGCCGTGGCACGTGAGCTGCGCCAAACCGGCGCCGAGGTGCTGATCATCGACCGCTACGAGATCGGCGAGCGGCAGACCTCGGCGTGCGGGATTCCGACGGAATGGCTGACCCAGCTCGACCTGCAAGGCGCCTTGCAGCAGACCTTCGGCGAGCTCGTGATCCACACGCCGCACACCACCGTCGACTACCGGCTCCCCTGGACGTTCTCGACGTTCGACTACCGCACCCTGTGCGGCCTGCTCGCGCAACAGGGCACGTTCGCGTTCGAGACCGCCAAGGTCGACGGCCGCACGGCAACCACCGTCCACACCGATCGCGGCGACATCAAAGCCACCCACATCGTCGACGCGCTCGGCTGGCGTCGCATCCTCGGCGGCGCCGAGAACATCCAGCCTCCGGACGCCCTGCTGTCCCGTGGCCTCGAGGTCCACCCCCATGGCTCGGGCAACGACATGGAGATCTGGATCGACCGCTCCTACGTCCCCGCCGGCTACGGCTGGAGCTTCCCCGCGGGCGACGAGCTCCGCATCGGGGTCGGTTCGTTCGACCCGCGCTTCCACGTCAAGGAGCCGACCGTGCGCCTGGCCACCGACCTGGACGCCCCCACCGTTCGCTACCAGGGCAACTGGATCCCCCACGCGCTGCGCCCCGCCACCGAGGACGGCGTGTACTTCGTGGGCGACTCGGCCGGCCATTGCCTCCCGCTCACCGCTGAGGGAATCCGGACCGCGCTGTACTTCGGGCTTGCCGCCGGGCGAGAGCTGAGCGAGGTCCTGTCCGGACGGCGCGCCGCCCCCGACGCCCTGAGCCGCTACGGCGCGTTCAGTGCCGCTCACGCCGCCGCGTATCGTTGGCTCCTCCGCGTCCAGCGCCTGGTTCCCCGCGTCGCACCGCGCATGCTGGGCGGCTCACTGCGCGCCATGCAGAGCCGCCGCTTCCTCGATTGGTCCTTCGGCCACTACCTCGAGATTGCCCACCCGCGCTTCGCCGCGGCCGGCGCCCCCGGCAGCCGCGTGCGTGCCCTCACCGTTCCCTGACCCGGATCGTCCGGGAGGCGAACATCCAGTTGCCCCAGCTGTCGGTCGAGCGGAGCATCACCCGGTAGCTCCCCGGGATCCGGAAGGTGTGGGAGACCCGCCGGCCGGCACCCCCGTGGCCGTCACCGAAGAACCACTGAAAGGCGACCATGCGACCCTCGGGATCGGACCCGCGAGCGACGAACGAGGTCGTCCGTGCGTGCCGCGACGTTCGCGTCAGCCCAAACCACAGCGCGTCGGGCTTGGCCCGCGGCTCGCAGCCCGAGTCGGCGTTGCTCCACTCCTCCTGGAGGAAGAAATGCCCGCCGTGGATCGTCTCGTTCCAGGCCGTGGCGGTCGGGCCGCCCAGACGGGCGCCGAAGGTGGTCAGGCACAGATCGGCCATCTCCTCGCCGCTGGCGTCTCTCCAGGCGTTGCCGTAGGGATCCGTGATCGTCTCGTTTTGCTCGTGGCTGATCGTCGAGATCGTCGGATCGGCCGGGTTCGAGTTCGGGCGCGGATTGTTTGACTGACAGTGGCCGGGCACCGCGTTGTAGGGGATCACGGCGTACAGGATCCCTCCGTCGGTGTTCGAGTGATAGCCGCAGTAGCCGCTCGCGCTGCCTCCGAGCGCACAAGCCGACGAGCTCCCGTCGTTGCAACTACCCAAGCCGCTCGGCGTGACCACGAAGTAGATGTCGCGGTCGGAGGTAGGCAGGTGGTTGACCGAGATCACGTGCTCGATCTCCGTCTCGAGCTGGTCATCGGTCAGGCACACGGTCCAGCCGGGCCCGGTGCTCGCCGGCTCATGGCAGCCGTTGGCAGGCAGCGGATCGGTCGCGGTCACCGCGCCGCCGTAGGTCGAGTCGTAGGCCGCCGGTCCGCTGCCGTCGGTGTACTGCCCGCTCAGCCCGTACGCGTTGGTGGTCCGGTGGCTGTCCGCCGCGACGTCGATCAGGAACGTCTCGATCAGCGACTGATAGCCCGGGTCGTAGGCCAGCCCCGAGCCGGCGGGGGTCCAGAAGATCACGTGCGTGCGGTTGGAGTGCAGGACCGTGCCGCCGCCGTAGGGGAGGTTCGCGTGGTGCGCGGCGAGGTGGGCCTGGATCCGGGCGCCGGACGGGACATCGCGAACGATCCCGCCGAACCGCTGGGCCAGCGCGTTCGGCGCGAACAGCAGGGCCAGGGCCGCGACAAGCAGCGGCGCGACGCCGACGATCAGGCGAGGGTGTGATCGATCTTGCCCCATGGTGGGGCCTTTCCCATCACGGCTCACTTGGCGGCCAGCCAGTCGGGCCCCACGCCCACCTCGACCGCCAGCGGCGGGTCCATCTCGAACGCCCCGCCCATCTGCTCGACGGCGATCCGTCGGACCTCGTCGGCCTCGTCGGCCGGGCCCTCGAACAGCAACTCGTCGTGGATCTGGAGGATCATGCGCGAGCGCAGCCCGGCCTGCTTGACGGCCTGATCGCAGCGCACCATCGCCACCTTCATGATGTCGGCGGCGGTGCCCTGGATCACCATGTTGACCGCGAACCGCTCGCCCTGCTTGCGCAGCTCCCAGCGCCGGGCCCGCAGCTCCGGGACCTGGCGGCGCCGGCCGAACAGGGTCGAGACGTAGCCGTGCTCGGTGCCCTGCTCGATCGTCTCCTCGATCCACCGCGCCACCGCGGGGAAGCCCGACATGTAGCGCTGGATGAACTCCTCGGCCTCCTCCTGCGGGATGTCGAGCCGATCGGCCATCCCCCAAGCCGACAGCCCGTACACGATGCCGTAGTTGATCATCTTCGATTTCGATCTCATTCCCGGGTCGATCTGCTCCGGCGTGACCCCAAACACACGGCAAGCGGTGGCGGTGTGGACATCTTCGCCCTTCCGGAAGATTTCCTTGAGGGCGTCCTCGCCGGCGATGTGCGCCAGCAGCCTGAGCTCGACCTGCGAGTAGTCGGCCGAGACCAGCAGATCGCCGGGCTCGGCCACGAAGCAGGCCCGGATCTCGCGGCCCAGCGGCGTCCGGATCGGGATGTTCTGCAGGTTCGGGTTATTCGAGGACAGCCGGCCGGTGGTGGCGGCGGTCTGGTTGAACGTGGTGTGGATCCGCCCGCGCGAGTCGATCAGCAGCGGCAGCGCATCGAGGTAGGTCTGGGCCAGCTTGGTGAGCTCGCGCCAGCGCTCGATCTTCGGGATCACCGGGTGCTCGTGCCGGATGGCCTGGAGCACGCGCGCATCGGTCGAGTAGCCGGTCTTGCCGCGGCGCTTGCGTGACAGGCCGAGACGGCCGAACAGCACCTCCTCGAGCTGCTTGGGCGAGCCCAGCGTGAACTCCTCGCCGGACATGTCGAAGATCTCGAGCTCGAGCTGGTCGGCCTCGGTCTTGACCCGGGCGGAGATCTCGCGCAGCCGCTCGGTGTCGAGCTTGCAGCCCTCGAGCTCCATCTCGCGCAGGACCCGCACGAGCGGCAGCTCGACCTCGTGGAGCAGGTCGGTGAGCCCGCGGCCGCGGATCTCCTCGCGCTGCCAGGCGGCCAGCGCGCCCAGCAGCAGGGCGTCGCCCGCGGCCTGATCCTCCAGATCGGTGCCGAGTCCCCGCTCCTCGGTCAGCTCACGGAACGGGTAGGCGCGCCGCGCCGGTTCGAGCAGGTAGGCGGCCACCTCGGTGTCGTGGGCGAGCACCGCGGGCACCTCGCCCAGCGACTTGGCGTCGTGCGCGATCACCGGCCGCCGGCCCACGGCTCGCACCACGTCCTCCGCCGACGCCGCCTCGCCGGCCAGCACCTCGGCCGCGCCGTCGGCATGCACCGCGAACCGCCAGCCGAGATCGGGCGAGAACAGCTGGTCGGGCGGGGTCTCCGGCGCCCTGACCGCGATCGCGACCTCGCGCTCGGGCAGTCGCTTCAACTCATCGACCTTGACGCCCGTACGCAGGCGGGCGGTGAGCGCCTGCTCGGCCTCCGGGGCTGGCGCCGCGGCGTCGGCCGAGCCGAGCGCCTCCTCCAAGCGGCGCAGCGGCTCGCGCAGCTCGAACTTGCGGAAGGTGTCGCGGAGCTTGGAGCGGTCGGGGGCGGCGGCCGCGTACCTCTGCAGGTCGAGGGCGACGTCGATGTCGCGCTTGGCCGTGGCCAGCTGCTTGGACACGCGCGCCACCTCGGCGTGCTCGGTCAGGTTCTGCTTGCGCTTGGCCCCGCTGATGTCGTCGATGTGGCCGAGGACGTCCTCCAGGCTGCCGAAGCGCTGCAGCAGATCGGCCGCGGTCTTGTCGCCGATCCCGGGCACGCCGGGGATGTTGTCGCTGGTGTCGCCCTTCAGGCCGATGAAGTCGGGGATCAGCTCGGGCGGGATCCCGTAGCGGTCGATCACGCCCTGGCGGTCGTACACGCGCGTGTCGGTGATCCCGCGCGAGGTGGTCATGATCTTGACCACGCCGTCGTCGACCAGCTGGTAGGCGTCGCGGTCGCCGGTCACGACCATCACCGGGATCGGCGGCTCGGCGGTCCGGGCCTTCTCCACGATCGACGCGATCACGTCGTCGGCCTCGAAGCCCTCGACCCTGAGGTTCCGATAGCCGAACGCATCGACCAGCGGCTCGAAATGGGGCCACTGCTCCTTGAGCAGGTCGGGGCGGGTGGTCCGCTGGGCCTTGTACTCCGAGTACACGGCCTTGCGGCCGGTGTCGCCGGCGTCCCACACCACCACGGTCGCCTTGGGACCGTAGTCGGTGAGGATCTTGACCAGCATCGAGGCGAACCCGAAGATCGCGTTCGTCGGGACCCCGGTGGAGGTGGCGATCGACTCGGGCAGCGCGAAGAACGCCCGGTAGGCCAGGCTGTTGCCGTCGATCAGAAAGAGCTCGTCCTCTGGCACGTGCGTCTTGTGTCAGGCTATCTCGACCCGTGGCCGCCACACCGAGTGCCCAGTACAGCCTGACCCTACGCGTCGAGATCGAGCACCGGCCGGGCATGCTCGGGCGCGTGGCCAGCGCAATCGGCGAGGTCGGCGGGACGATCGGAGCCGTCGACCTGGTCCAGGTCGAGCGCGACCACACGATCCGCGACATCACGGTCGAGACCGGCGACGCCTCCGACTGGCCGCGCCTGAGAGAGGCGGTCGACGGCGTCCAGGGCGCGCGGGTGCTCGACGCCACCGATCGCACGTTCCTGCTCCACGCCGGCGGCAAGATCGAGGTGCACAACAAGCATTCGCTGAAGACGCGCGAGGACCTGTCGATGGCGTATACGCCCGGCGTGGCGCGGGTGTGCCGGGCGATCGCCGAGGATCCCGACAAGGCCTTCCAGTACACGATCAAGCACAACACGGTCGCGGTCGTCTCGGACGGCACCGCGGTGCTCGGTCTGGGCGACATCGGCCCCCGGGCGGCCATGCCCGTGATGGAGGGCAAGGCCATGCTGTTCAAGGAGTTCGGCGGCGTGGACGCCTTCCCGATATGTCTGGACACTCGCGATCCGGATGAGATCGTGGCCGCGGTGCGCGCGATCGCCCCCGGCTTCGGCGGCATCAATCTGGAGGACATCTCGGCGCCGCGCTGCTTCGAGATCGAGGACCGGCTGAAGGCCGAGCTCGACATCCCGGTGTTCCACGACGACCAGCACGGGACCGCGGTGGTCGTCCTCGCCGCTTTGTTGAACGCGCTCCGGTTGACCGGAGGGCGCCTCGAGGATCTGCGAATCGTCATCGTGGGGCTGGGCGCGGCCGGCGTGGCCGTCACGAAGATCCTGCTCGAGGCGGGCGCGCAGCACATCACCGCCACCGATTCGCGCGGGGCGGTGACGGTCGAGCGCGAGGACTACGTGGACGGGACGATGAGCGCGGCCAAGCGCGCGCTGGCGCCGGCGCTCGAGCGGCGGTCCGGACTCCTGACCGACGTGATCGAGGGCACGGACCTGCTGATCGGGGTCTCGGGCGCACGGATCCTCCCGGCCGAGGCGCTGAAACGCATGAGCCCCGACCCGATCGTGTTCGCGCTGGCCAACCCCGACCCCGAGGTCGCCCCCGAGGAGGCCCTGCAGTACACGCGGATCCTCGCCACCGGCCGCTCGGACTACCCCAACCAGATCAACAACGTGCTGTGCTTCCCGGGCGTGTTCCGTGGCGCGCTCGACGTCCGCGCCACCGCGATCACCGAGTCGATGAAGACCGCCGCCGCACGCGCCATCGCCGAGATAGTGGCCGACGAGGAGCTGCGCGAGGACTACATCATCCCGTCGGTGTTCAACCGCGAGGTGGCGCCGGCCGTCGCCGCGGCGGTGGCCGCCGAGGCGCGAGCCAGTGAGGCGGCGCGCGAGGGGCTCGCGACGTCACCCGCCGGGGTGTTCGTCAGCGAGCCGTAGCCGTCCGACCGCAGCGCGAGACTGCGGCGCGTGCGTCCCGCGCAGCCCGGCGATCAGGACGGGCTCGGCGGCGTGATCGTCCTGACGAACACCGGATCGCCGCTCGTCCCCACCCGGTAGAGCCCGTAGGAGCGCAGCGTCGTGTCGCCGTTTCGGTCGAAGCCATAGGTACCGAGCACCGAGTGCCGATCGGTGGTCGAGAACAGCGCGCTGAGCACTGCCGACTTGCTGTCGCCGTCCTGACCGAGCCCGGAGATCGTGCTCAGCCCGAGCTTCATGGCCTCATAACCGAGGATCGCGTACGGGCTCGGGTCGGGCCCGCCGTAACGAGCGCGGTAGGCGGCCACGAACGCCTCGCCACCGGGATAGGCGCTGACGCTGCGGGTCACCGCTGTGCATTCGATCAGCGGGTCGATGCCGGCCGGGACGCCGCCGTCCCGCGGGTTCGTCCATGCGCTCGTGCACATCTGGTCGGGCGCGAAGAGCTTGGCCGACGGGAGCGCGTCGTGGACGTCCTCGGCGAGCCTCACCGAACGCTCCGAGGCGACCCCGGCGAGCAGGACGCAGTCGGGCCGGGCTCTGCTGATCCTCGTCGCGTCGGACCGGTAGCGGCCGCCGAGCGAGCTCACCCCAGCGTCGCTTACCACGTCGACCCCGTAGGAGCGCTTCTCGACCTCGACCAGCTTGGCCAGGCCCGCGCCGTAGGGCTCCTGGTCGTCGGTCACCGCCACCTTCCGGCAGCCCGCTTGCTTCATCGCGAGCAGGAGCGCCGCCCCCTGGAAGGAGTCGACCGGCACGATCCGCAGGAACGTGCGCGTTCCGCTCGGCGCGTAGGGCGGCCCTCCGGAAGAGGATTGCTTGACGGTCAGGCCCTCATACGTGTTGGTGGGGCTGACCTGGGGGATCCCGGCCTGATTGAGGATCGGCATCGAGACCTCGCTGGCGCCGTCGTCGAGCTCGCCGATGTAGTAGACGGCCTGTAAGTCGGCCGCCGCCTCGCGCGCGTCGGCGGCGGTCTGGCGGGCATCCCAGCCGGTCGGGCCGTTCGAGTCGTCAAGCGGCGTGTAGTGCACGCTGAACGGGCCGGCGCGGTCGTGCGACTGGGCCAGCGCGAGGCTGATCCCGTTGGCCAGCGCGATCGCTTCGCTCGCCGATGGACCGCGCATGGGCAGGCTCGAGTAGACGTCCACGACCTTTGCGTTCGTGGTCACCGACGCGTTGGCCGCGCCGGCCGTGCTGGTGCCTGAGCTTCCCCCGCAGGCGGTCAGAGCTGCCACGGAGAGCGTCAGCAGGCTTCCAGCGAGCACCTGGCGGGTAGCGAGCCTCATTCTCCTTGCACTGTCTGTGGTCCGGGCTTCCTCCCCCGGCCCGAGGGAGCGTAGACGTGGCCATCGAGCGCACGAAGCCGCCTGCTTCGGCCTAACCGAACGCCAACCGCGCGGGAAGGAGAGGGGCCCTCAGGCGGTGATCGCCTGCCAGAAGGCGAGCCGCCCGCCCACGATCCCGTACACCCCGTAGCGGCGCAACGTCGTGTCGCCGCCCGGGTCGATGCTGTAGGTGCCGAGCACGCTGCGGCGATCGTGGGTGGCGAACAGCGCCGCGCGCACCGCGGAGCGAAGCGCAGGCTCGGTGCCGCCATCGGTGGCCCGCTCGATCGAGTTCAGCAGCAGGCTCATCGCCTCGTAGCCGAAGATCGAGACGGGCTCGACGGCGCCGTAGTCGCGCTGGTAGTTGGTGGCGAACGCCCGAGCCGAGCCGGGATAGTCGCTCTCGCCGAGCGTCGGCGCGGTGAGGACCACGCGGGAGTCGATCGACTGCGGGATTCCCCCCAGCGCCGGATCGGTGAACGTGCTCTCGGCCAGCCCGGCGGATCCGAAGATCCTCACGTCGGGCATCGCCGTGGCCAGTTGCGTGGTCAGCCGCACCGCGCCCGATTCAGTGTCGGCGCTGATCAGGACGCAGTCGGGATGCTTCTGAGCTACGCCCGAGGCCAGCGCCGCGTAGCTGGTGGCGTTCCGCGGGAAGGTCTGGATCCCCACGAGGCGCAAATGGGCGGCCTCCGCGGCTAGTGCGAAGCTCCGGCCCGCGTCCGCGCCGTCGACCTCACCGTCGTCCAGGACATAGGTCTTGCTGCACCCCATCCCCTGTTGGGCGCGGACCTGGGCGATCGCCTGGATCGAGTCGTTGGGCACCACGCGGGCGAACGTCCGCACCCCGGTGGGGTAGTACTTCTGCGGCTCGCCCGGGAAGGCGGCCGGTCCGGCCGAGGTCAGCCCGACGGCCGAGCTGGCGGGGCTCACCTGCGGGATCCCGGCACGGTTCAGGGGGGGAATCGAGACCGCGCTCGCGCCCGAGTTGAGCTCGCCCAGGTACGCGATCGTCGTCGGATCGAGCACCGCCGTCCGCGCGTTCAGCGTGGTCTGTCCGGGATCCCAGCCTCCCCGCTGCACGGTGGCGTCGTTGAGCTCCTTCAGCGCGATCCGATATTCGCCGATGCGGCCGTGCACCTGGGACAGGGCCAGACGCGCCCCGAGGATCACCGCCATACCGCTGACCCGGGACAGGCCGCCCAGCGGAACGCTCGCATAGATGGTGAGGGTCCGGCCCCGGATCCGGCTACTGGGCTTGTCCTTGGTCGCGCCGCACCCGGCCAGCGCGACGACGGCGGCGAGCACGGCGAGCGCGGCCCTGGCGAGCCGCGCCCACGCCACCGTTCTGCTTGACCGCGTCGCCCCTCTCACCCCTGGACTTGGGCGAACGGAACCAGCTTGCCCCCCTGCACGCGGCTGAACACGAACGGCGCGATATTCGTGTCCCCGCTCGAGCTCATCGAGTACGTCCCCAGGACGGACTGGCGGTTCTTGATCGACAGGAAATCGTGGACGACCGTGGAGCGGTTGTTCGCCTGCGCCCCGGCCTCCCGCAGCACGGCCAGGACGGCGGACACCGCCTCGTAGCCGAAGATCGCCTGCGGCACCGGCGCGTGACCGTAGGTGGTGGTGAACTGGCTGACGAACTGGCTCCCGCTCGGCGTCAGATCCGACTTGAGGAAGCCGGGCGCGGACAGGTACACGTGGCCGGCCCCGGCCAGCTGTCCGGCGATCTTCGGGTCGTTCAGAGCCGAAGGCGCGAACAGCTTGAGCGACGGATTCGAGCTGGTGGCGCTCCGGAAGAACCGAGCCGCACCGGCCGCGGAACTGCCGCCGTAGAAGGCTCCGTCGGCGGCGCTCAGGCTACCCACGACGCTGATCGTGCCGGCGGCGTCGTGCCTGACCACGTTGGCGATCGCCGCGCCGTAGGAACCACCGTCATCGGCGACGTAGAGCTTGATCACCCCCAGCGCCCGCATCTCCTGCACCTGGGCCTTCGCCTCGAGCGCGCTGGTCGGCACGACCCGGACGAAGGTCTGCCCGTAGCTGCTCAGCGACTCGTAGTAGTTGTTCGGCGCTCCCGGAACCACCGGCGTGGCCTGGGTCAACTCGAGCGCGTTGTCGGTCGGACTGACCTGGAGGAGATCGAGGGCATTGGTGATCCCCAGCGAGTCGGAGGAGGAACCCGGCACGATCTCGCCCAGATAGGCGATCGCGGTCTTGTCCTGGATGACGGTGCGGGCCTGGTCGGAGATCGTGTCGTGCACGGTCTTCACCTGAAGGGTGAAGCCGCCGACACTCGAGGGCCCCTGCTTGAAGGCGAGTTGCTCCGCCGCGAGCACGTCCCGGGCGACCTGCGGCTGGCTGGTGGACGCGTCGCTCAGGTAGATCGTGAGCGTCTTGCCCGACACGGTCACCGCCGAGCTGCTGGACCCGTTCGAGGTGCACCCGGCAACGCCGAGGGCGACCAGTGCCCACGCGCAGGCCGCCCGTCCGCATGCGAGCATCCGGCTTGGCACCGTCAGCCCCGGCTATTCCCGCCGGCCAGGCAGGAACGGCAGCAGCTGCCGGACGCCGACCGCGATCACCACCATCACGACCGCGATCAGGATCGAATCCAGGCCGCTGATGTTGAGTGACCACAGGATGATCCAGAGGCACAGTCCGGCTGTGGCGGTAAGGATCAGGCCCATCGCGAGATGGATGCTAACCGACGGGGAACCCGGCCAGTCCTGACGCGAACTCGCGCACCAGCGCGCCCACGGCCGCCACCGGATCCTCGTCCCTTTCGCCCTCGCCGGCGGCGCGCACCAGGCGGCTGCCGACGATCACTCCGTCGGCGCCGGCGGCCGCAGCCGCGGCGGCCTGCTCGGGAGTCGAGATGCCGAAGCCGACCGCCACGGGCACGGCGGTGTTCGCCGCGACACGCGCTACCACGCCGGCCAGGCCGTCCTGCAAGGCGCCCGGACGCTCGCCGGTGGTCCCGGTCAGCGACACCGTGTAGACGAAGCCGCGGGCTTGGGCCCCGATCCGGGCGAGTCGCGAGTCGGGCGTCGTGGGCGCGACCAGCGGCACCAGGGCCAGCCCGCGCTCGTCGCACGCGCGCAGGACGGCCGGCGCCTCCTCGAGCGGCAGGTCGGGGACGATCAGCCCGCTCACGGCGTGGTCGACGAGCGCGTCCGCGAAGCGCTCGATGCCCCTCGCCACGATCGGGTTGGCGTAGCACATCACCACCACCGGAAGGTGCTCGGCGATGGCCCTTCCCACCTCGAGCACGTCGGGCAACCTCACCCCGCCGCGCAGCGCCGCCGTGCCGGCGGCGTGGATCACCGGGCCGTCGGCCAGCGGGTCCGAGAAGGGAACCCCGAGCTCGACCAGGTCGGCGCCGCCGAGCCCGTACTCGGTGCCGATCCGCCGCGAAGTCTCGAGGTCGGGGTAGCCGCCCATCAGGTACGGCATGAACGCCGCGCGCCGGCCGTTCGCGCGGGCCGCCTCGAACGCTTCGGCGATCCGCTCGACCCCGGTCACTTCGTTCGACCGAGCAGCGCGAGCGCCTCGGCGAGGTCCTTGTCGCCGCGCCCCGACAGGCAGACCAGATCGAGCTCGCTTGGCCCGTTGGCCATCGCCCAGGCGATCGCGTGAGCGCTCTCGAGCGCCGGGATGATCCCCTCGAGCCGGGCGCACGCCCCGAACGCGTCGAGCGCCTCGCGGTCGGTGATCGCTACGTACCGGGCGCGGCCCGAGTCTCGCAGCCAGGCGTGCTCGGGCCCGGTCCCGGGATAGTCCAGGCCGGCCGAGATCGAGTGCGCCTCGAGGATCTGCCCGTCCTCGTCCTGCATGATCGCCGAGAACGCGCCGTGCAGGACCCCCGGGAGCCCGGCGGCGGTCAGCGGGGCGCCGTGGCGGCCGGTCTCAATACCCTCCCCGGCCGCCTCCACGCCGATCAGGGTGACCTCGGGGTCGTCCACGAACGGCTTGAACACGCCGATCGAGTTCGAGCCTCCGCCCACGCAGGCAATGACGCGCTCGGGCAGACGGCCGGTCCGCTCGAGCACCTGCGCCCGCGCCTCGTCGCCGATCACGCGCTGGAGGTCCCGGACCAGGGCCGGATACGGCGCCGGTCCGACGCACGAGCCGATGATGTAGTGGGTGGTCTCGACGTTGGTCACCCAGTCGCGGATGGCCGCCGACACCGCCTCCTTGAGGGTCCGCGCTCCCGCCTCCACCGGCTCGACCCAGGCGCCCAGCAGTCCCATCCGCTCCACGTTCGGCTTCTGGCGGCGCATGTCCTCGGTGCCCATGTAGACGATGCATTCGAGCTCGAGCAGGGCGCACGCCGTGGCGGCGGCCACGCCATGCTGACCGGCCCCGGTCTCGGCGATGATCCGCCGCTTGCCCATGCGCTTGGCCAGCAGCGCCTGCCCGACCGCGTTGTTGATCTTGTGGGCGCCGGTGTGGTTGAGATCCTCGCGCTTGAGGTAGATCGGGTGCCCGGCCGCGTCGCTCAGGCGCTGGGCCAGATACAGCGGAGAGGGCCGTCCCACGTAGTCGCGCAGGAGCGCCTCCAACTCGGCCCGAAATCCGGGATCGTCCCGCGCCGACAGCCAGGCCGCCTCGAGCTCCGCCAGCGCCGGCATCAGCGTCTCGGGCACGTACTGCCCGCCGTAGGGCCCGAAGCGGTGCTCGACCGTGCTCATAGCGCCCCCACCGGCTGGGCCGCGCGCACGGCCGCCGCGAACGCCTGGAGTTTCTCGGGGTCCTTGATGCCCGGCGAGGATTCAGTCCCGCTGGCGACGTCGACGGCGTAGGGACGGACGGCGGCGATCGCCTCGGCCACGTTGTCCGACGTCAGTCCGCCCGACAGGATCATCGGCGAGCGGCCGCGATGACCGCGGGCGATCTCCCATGAGAACGTCTCCCCGGTCCCGCCCGGGACACCGGACGTGTAGCTGTCGAGCAGGTGGTAATCGGTGTGGAACGCCGACAGCGCCTGGACATCGGCGCCGCTGCGCACCCGCGCCGCCTTGATCACCTTGCAGCCGGTCCGCCGAGCCGCCTCGCCGCAGTACACGGGGCCCTCGTCGCCGTGGAGCTGCAGCATGGTCAGACCGACCGCGTCGGCCGTCTCGGTCACATGATCCAAGGTGGCGTTGACGAACACGCCGGCCACCTCGACTCGCCGCTTGAGCGCGGCGGCGATCTCGACCGCGTTACCCAGCTCGCAGCGACGGGGCGAGCGCGGCCAGAAGATCAGGCCAATCGCCCAGGGGCCGGCGGCGAGCGCCAGCTCGGCGTCCGCGAGGTTGGTGATGCCGCAGAACTTGATCTTGGTCACTGTCTCGACAATCGTAGGGGCGACTCAGCGCGCGGTCAGCGCGCGGGTTGCCGCCTCGACGTCGGGCGAGCGCATCAGCGCCTCCCCGATCAGCACACCGTCCACGCCGGCCCGCGCCAGCCCCTCGAGCTGCTCGGGGCGGCTGAACCCGGACTCGGAAACGGTCAGCGCGTGGCCGGCGACACGCGGGAGGAGCTCAAACGTGCGGCGGGTGTCGACCTCGAGCGTCTTCAGGTCGCGGTTGTTGATCCCGATGATCGGGGCGCTCAGCTCGAGGGCCACCTCGAGCTCACGTTCGTCGTGCACCTCGACGAGCACGCTCAGACCGAGGTCGGTGGCCGCCGCGTGCAGCGAGGCCAGCGTCTCGCGCGACAACGCCGCCACGATCAGCAGGATCGCGTCGGCGCCCGCGGCGAACGACTCGTGCACCTGGTAGGGGTCGACGACGAAGTCCTTGCGCAGCACCGGCAGCCCGGCGGCGCGCCGCGCCGCGCGAAGATCGTCGAGCGAGCCGCCGAAGCTCGGGCCCTCGGTGAGGATCGATAGCGCCGCGGCGCCGCCGCGCTCGTAGGCGCCGACTACGTCCTCGAGCACCAGGTCCTCGCGGATCGGACCGGCCGACGGCGAGCGTCGCTTGTGCTCGGCGATCAGCGACACGCCCGGCCCGGCGAGGGCAGCGTGAAACGAGCGCACCGGCTCATCGGTCTGGGCACGAGCTGCCACCAGGCGCTCGAGCACCGTCGGCGGCGTGGTTTGAACGCGCCGCGCCACCTCCTCGCGCGTGGCGGCCACGATCGGGTCGAGCCGGTTCATGGCCTGACCGGCGCCAGCTCATGGGTCCGCGCCACGAACCGCTCGAGTGCCGCCGCCGCCGCGCCGGTGTCGATCGCGCGCTCGGCCGCGCGCACGCCCGCCTCGAGGCTATCCGCACCCCCGCCGGCGTAGATCGCGGCGCCCGCGTTGAGCGCCGCCAGGTCGCGCGGCGCCCCGGAGTCACCGGCGAAGATCGAGCGCGCGGTCTGCGCGTTCTGCGCCGGATCGCCGCCCGGGATCTCCTCGGCCGGCGCTCGCGCCAGCCCAACCTCCTCGGGAGTCACGGCGAACCGCCGGATCTCCGAACCGACCACCTCCACCACCAGCGTGGGCGCCGAGATGCTGAGCTCGTCGAGCCCGTCCTCGCTCGAGACGAGCAGGGCATGCTTGGTGCCGAGCAGGCTGAGCGCGCCCGCCATCGTCTCGAGGTACCCCGAGTCCGAGACCCCGATCAGCTGACGCGAGGCGCCGGCGGGATTGGTCAGCGGGCCCAGGAAGTTGAAGATCGTCCGCACCGCGAGCTCGCGGCGGACCGGGACCACGTACCGGGTGGCCTGATGGTGCGCCGGGGCGAACATGAACCCGAAGCCCACGTCGTCGATGCAGCGCGCCACCTCGCGCGGTCCCAGGTCGATGCGGGCGCCCAGCGCCTCCAGCACGTCGGCCGAGCCGGACAGCCCGGTGGCCGAGCGGTTGCCGTGCTTGGCCACCGTGCAGCCCGCGCCGGCGGCGATCAGCGCCGCGGTCGTGGACACGTTGAACGTCCGCCGCCCTCCCCCGGTCCCGGCCGTGTCCAGCAGGTCGTCGTCCGAGACGGTCACGCGCGCCGCCATCGCCCGCATGGTGCGAGCCAGCCCGGCGAGCTCCTGCACGGTCTCCCCCTTGGTGCGCAGGGCGATCAGGAACGCGGCGATCTGGATCTCGGTCGCGTTGCCGGACATGATCTCGTGCAGCACGGCGGCGGTGTCCTCGAGGTCGAGGTCCTGTCCGCTGGCGAGCGTGTCGATCGCCCGCGTGAGGAGATCGGCCCCGCCGCTCATCTCGTCCTCGCCAGGAAGTTCGCCAAGAGCTCCTTGCCCTGCTCGGTGAGCACCGACTCGGGGTGAAACTGCACCCCCTCGGCGGGCAGCACACGGTGGCGGACCGCCATCACGACCTCGCCGCCCTTTGCGCTGGTCTCGAAGCAGTCCGGCAGGTCCGGATCAACCACCAGCGAGTGATAGCGACCGACCTCCAGCGGGCAACGCAGACCGCGGAAGATCGTCCTGGCGTCGTGGTCGATCACGGTGGTCTTTCCGTGGACCGGTTCGTGTTGCACGACCCGCCCGCCCCAGGCCTGGACGAGCGCCTGGTGCCCGAGGCACACCCCCAACGTAGGCACCTTGGCCTCGGGGAACCGCCTCACCGCCTCGAGCGAGATGCCCGCCTCGTTCGGGGTGCACGGGCCGGGCGACACCACCACGCGGTCATAGCCCCGCACCAGCAGCTCGTCGACCGACGCATGGTCGTTGCGGACCACTTCGACCACGCCGCCGAGCTCGCCCAGGTACTGGACGAGGTTGTAGGTGAAGCTGTCGTAGTTGTCCAAAACGAGCACGCGCATGCTTACGAAACGGTAAACGCGCGCGCCACTTGGCGCATTTTCCTTGTTTCGAGCGTCTTGGGTTGTCAAGTTTCCTGGCAAGCAAACAAGGGGTGATGATGATCGGGACAATTCGGGGCACATCGATTCGCGCTGCGCTGGCCGCGGTGGCGCTTGCATGCGGCGTCGCCGCCTGCGGCGGGAGCAGCTCGTCGTCGTCGAGCGCGAGCAACGCCGCGGCGCCGACCACGTCGAGCACCGCGGCGACCACGGGCTCGGCCACGAGCGCCACCACGACCTCCGCGTCGAGCTCGGGGGCCGTCGCGGCTCCGGGGGCCAAGCTGGCGGTCGGCCAGAGCGCCAAGGTGAACTACGCGCCCGCCGGCTCGACCGACAAGAGCAAGGCCTCGACGCTGCTCGTGACCGTGCAGTCGTTCGAGAAGGGATCGCTGTCGGACTTCAACGGAGTCCAGCTCGACGCCAACGAGAAGGCCAGCACGCCGGTCTACGTGAAGGTGCACGTGACCAATCTCGGCCCGGCCACCATCGACATCGACGGCTCGGCCGCGGCGATCGAAGGCGTCGACAACACCGGCAACAACCAGTCGAGCGTGACGTTCATCGGCACCTTCCCGAAGTGTCCGGACGCCGCCTCGACCACGCCGATCGCCACCGGCAAGGGCTACGACGACTGCCTGACCTTCCTCGTCCCGGGCGGGATCACCAAGGTCAGCTACAACGGCACGGACGACTACATCAACTCACCGGTGACCTGGGCGCCCAAGTGATCAGCTGAACTCGGGGGCGGTCCAGCCGGGCATGATGTCCGGCAGTCCGTCCGAGATCTGGTCCGGGAAGGTCGCCTGGCGCTTCTCCAGGAACGCCGCGATGCCCTCGGCCGCGTCCGCTGAGCGGCCGCGGTAGAGCATGCCGCGGGAGTCGGTGCGGTGGGCGAGCATCGGGTGCTCGGCCCCGAGCATGCGCCAGAGCATCCGGCGGGCCAGCGCGACCGACACCGGCGCGGCGTTGTCGGCGATCTCGCGCGCGAGGGCATTGGCGGCGTCCAGCAGCTCGGCCTTAGGGTGGAGGCTGCGGACCAGGCCGCCCTCGAGCGCCTCCCGGGCGTCGAACACGCGCCCGGTGGCCACCCACTCCATGGCACGGCTGATCCCGACCACCCGCGGCAGGAACCAGCTCGAGCAGGCCTCGGGCACGATCCCCCGCCGGGCGAACACGAACCCGATCCGCGCGTCATCGGCGGCGAGGCGGACGTCCATCGGCAGGGTCATCGTGGCCCCGATCCCGACCGCCGGGCCGTTGATGGCGGCGATCACCGGCTTGGTCAGATCGAAGATCCGCAGCGTGAGCCGCCCGCCGCTGTCCCGGGGAATCGCGTCGGGATCCTCGTGATCGCGCTTGGTGAACGTCTCACCGCCTCGCTCCAGGTCGGCGCCGGCGCAGAACCCCCGGCCGGCGCCGGTCACGATGATCGCCCGCACCTCGTCGTCGGCGTCGGCCTCCTCGAAGGCCGTCATGAGCTCGTTGAACATCGTCTGCGTCCACGCGTTCAGGCGATCGGGGCGGTTCAGCGTGATCGTGAGGACGTGATCGGTCAGCTCGGTGGTTATCTGCTCGAATTCCATGGGGATCCTTTCCGATTGCCATTGGACCTCGCCGTCCACGGTGGTGGCGGTCGGGGACAGTCCGATCGAGCGAGCGACCGCCATCGACGCCGCGTGACCGGGACGGATGCGGGCGCCGAGCCGGTGGGCGCCCTGCTCGCGCAGCCAGGCCGCCACCAGCGCAGCGGCCTCCTTGGCCACACCCTGACCCTGGTTGGCGGGAGCGGTCACCCAGGCGAGATCAGCGCTCGCCCCACCGGCTCTGTCCGATCTGACCGTGGCCTGGACGGTCCCCACTGCGGTGCCGGTGGCGCGCAGGCACACCACCCAGTTCAGCCAGCGCTCGCGCCCGTCGGGTGAGTGACCGGCGGTTTGTCGTTCGAAGCGTGCGCGAAGCTCCTCGGCGCTGGCCGGCCGGCCGCCGATGAACTCGTGCAGCGTCTCGTCGTCGAGGATCGGCGCCAGCTCGTCGGCGTGGTCGACCCGGAGCGGCTCGAGGATGAGGCGATCGGACTCGAGCCGGGCTGCGAGGGCCACTCGGGCTGCTACGGCCACTCGAGCTGCTTCGGCCACTCGGTCTGCTACGGCCACTCGGGCTGCGCGGCGGCGAGCTCGATCGCCTGGAGCACGCCTCGGGCCTTGGCCTCGGACTCGCGGTACTCGAACGCGGGCTTGGCGTCGGCCACCGTCCCCCCGCCCGCCTGCACGTGAGCGATCCCGTCCTTGATCACGACGGTGCGGATGTGGATGCAGGTGTCGAGGTCGCCGGTGTAGCTCGCGTAGCCGATCGCGCCGCCGTAGCCGCCCCGCTTGACCGGCTCGAGCTCGTCGATGATCTGCATGGCGCGCACCTTGGGCGCGCCCGACAGCGTGCCGGCCGGAAGGACCGAGCGCAGCGCGTCGAGCGCGCCGACCTCGTCGCGCAGCTCGCCGGTCACGCTCGAGACGATGTGCATGACGTGGCTGTAGTTCTCGACCGCCATGAAGCTCTCGACCTCGACGCTGCCGTAGCCGCAGACGCGGCCGAGGTCGTTGCGGCCGAGGTCGACCAGCATCACGTGCTCGGCCCGCTCCTTGGGATCGGCCAGCAGCTCCTCGGCGATTTGGCGGTCCTCCTCGGCGTTCTGACCCCGGGGGCGAGTGCCGGCGATCGGTCGTGTCGAGACCCGGCGGCCCGCCACCGTGATCAGCGGCTCGGGGCTCGCCCCGGCGATCTCGAAGTCGCCGAAGTCCAGGAAGTACATGTACGGGCTCGGGTTGACCGCGCGCAGGCCGCGGTAGATCGAGAACGCCTCGACCGGCACCGGCCCCGACCAGCGCTGCGAGGGGACGACCTGGAAGGCGTCGCCGGCAAAGATGTACTCGATGATGCGGGCCACGTTGCCCTCGAACTGCTCGCGGCTCATGTTGGCCTTCAGCGGCGTGACGGTGCGCTGCGCGCTGGGGGGCTTCGGCGAACGCGGCACCGGGCCCGCGAGGCGCCAGCGGACCTCGGCGATCGTCTCGCGCGCCTGGGCATAGGACGCCTCGAGGTCGTCGTCTGCGTACGCGTTGGCGATCACCGTGACCGTGTGCTTGAGGTGGTCGAACGCGACCAGCGCGTCGGTCAGCATCAGGGCCAGATCGGGCAGGCCGAGCGGGTCCGGGTTGGGCTGGCCGAGCGGCTCGACCGTGCGCACCAGGTCGTAGGCGAACAGCCCGACCGCCCCGCCGGCGAACGGCGGCAGGTCGGGCAGCGGCGCCGCGTTGATGAGGGCCAGTTCGGCTTGGGCGAGCTGATAGGGATCACCGGGGTCGCCGAGCGACCAGCGCAGCACCTTGCGAGGGCGGATGCCGATGAACGAGTAGCGCCCCACGCGTCCCTGGTCGGCCGACTCGAGCAGGAACGACGGTCCGGCCTCGCGCAGCTTGAGGAACGCCGAGACCGGCGTCTGGCAGTCGTCGATGAACGTCTCCCGGAGCGGGACCACGTTGTAGTCGGCGGCGAGCGCTTTGGCCTCGGCGAGCGACGGGGTCACCCCGGCGGGGCTGGTATCAGGACTTGCGACGGCCATCGAGCACCTGCTCCGCGTCAGCCAGCGACAGCCCGCGCCCGCGGAGCAAAACCGCGAGGTGGTAGATGACGTCGGCGGCCTCCTCGGCCACCCGCGCGTCGGACTCCTCGCGCGCGGCCCGGACCACCTCCTCGGCCTCTTCCTGCACCTTCGCACCGACGAGGCCTGGATCGTCGAGGAGCTTCGCGGTGTACGAGCCGGTCGGTCTGGCCGTAGCGCGCTCGGCGATCGTGCGCTCGAGGGTCGGCAGCGATTCGTGGGGCGCGGCGGGCTTCAGGTCCCCCCGGTGAAAGCAGGAGCGCTCGCCGGTGTGGCAGGCCGGGCCGGTCGGCTCGACCAGCGCCAGCAGCGCGTCGGCGTCGCAGTCGTAGCGGATCGCCTTGACCGCCTGGGTGTTGCCGGAGGTGGCGCCCTTGTGCCAGAGCTCTTGGCGCGAGCGGCTGAAGAAGTGCATCTCCCCGGTCTCACGGGTGCGCTTCAACGCGACGTCGTTCATGTAGGCGAGCGTCAGCACTTCGCCGGTGCGCCAGTCCTGCACGATGCAAGGCACCAGGCCGCGCTCGTCAAACGCGATGTCGGAATCCACGGGGCCCGATTCTACGGGCGGTCTCCGAGGCCGGCCCCTGCCGACCGCTGGGGGGTGTGATCGATTTGGGCCGCTATTGGGGCCAAAATCGATCACACCCCTGGGACTACGCGGCTTGCTCCAGGAACGCCTCGTCCTCGGGGAGCGAGATCTCCTCGGGCATGGCCACCGTCTGACCCGACGGGAGCAGCGCCAAGCCGGTGGCGATCGCCACCAGGACCAGGATCGCGGCGATCGTGAAGGCCAGGTGATACCCGCCGGTGAGCGCGGTGGCGGTCGACGCCCCGTGGGCCTGCAGGGTGCCGGTCCGGGTGGTGGCCAGCGTGGCCAGCACCGCGAGCCCGAGCGCTCCGCCCACCTGCTGGGTCGTGTTGACCAGACCCGAGGCCAGGCCCGAGTCCTCCGGAGTGGCGCCCGACATCGCGAGCGTCATCAGCGCGGGGAACACCAGGCCCGCGCCCACGCCGAGCAGGACCATGACCGGCAGCAGGTCGCTGACGTAGGAGGCGTTCACGGGTGCGCTCCGGAACACGATCAGCCCTGCGGCCACCAGGGCCAGACCGACAATCAGCGTCCGCTTGGCGCCGAACCGCATCATCAGCTGCGCCGTGAAGCGGAGCGACATTCCAGCGATCCCGAGCGCCACCGGCAGGAACGCCAGGCCGACCTCGATCGCGTCGTAGTGGAGCACCCTCTGGAGGTACAGCGCGCCGAGGAAGAACATCCCGAAGATCCCGGCGACCATCAGCGCCTGCATCAGGTTCGCGACCGTGACCGTCCGCGAGTGGAAGATGCGCAGCGGGATCAGCGGGTTGGCGGCGGTGGCCTGGCGGATGATGAACCCCGCCAGCAGCGCGACGGCGACCGCACCGAAGCCCAGCGTGTGCGCGCTCCCCCAGCCATAGGTACTGGCCTCGACGATCGTGTACACGGCGAGCATCAGGGACGTCACGAGCAGCACCGCACCCGGCGCGTCGGCGCCCTTGTGCAGGCCGATACCGACGTCGTTCGGGAGCAGCCGCGTGGCCAGGATGCCGGTGACGACGCCGATCGGGAGGTTCACGAAGAAGATCCAGTGCCAGTTGATGGCCTGCGTGAGCACGCCCCCGGCGAGCAGTCCGATCGCGCCGCCCGCGGCGGCCACGAAGCTGTAGACGCCGATCGCCTTGGCCTGCTCGGAGGGCCGCGGGAACATCGTCACGATCATCCCGAGGATCACCGCCGAGGTCATCGCGCCGCCCACGCCCTGCACGAAGCGGGCGCCGATCAGGAGGCTCTGGTCGTCGGCCAGCCCGCACACCAGCGAGGCCGTGGTGAACACGGTCAGGCCGGCCAGGAAGATCCGCCGGCGGCCGATCAGGTCGCCCACCCGGCCGACCAGCAGCAGCAGACCGCCGAACGCGATCAGGTAGGCGTTGACCACCCAGGCCAGCGAGGACTGGGAGAAGTGCAGGTCGCTCTGGATCGACGGGAGCGCGACGTTCACGATCGTCTGGTCGAGGATGATCATCAGGAAGCCGGCGCACAGGACCACTAGCGCGATCCATCTGTTTCGCTCGGCTGCGGGGGCTAGAGGCGTCTGGCTCATAAGTCTCATCTCCAGGGTCGGTCCGTTCGAGATAGAACCGTAGCAGATGATCTAGACACAGACGGTCTGCTCCGGACGTAACTCAGTGTGGGCTACGCCTCCCCGTGCCACATCGGGCGTTCGGTGCGGATCTCGGCGCGACGGGCCTTAGCCCGTGGTCCGGTCGGCCTTAGCGGCCGCGTGCGCTCAGCGCGGCCGGCGCACGGGGTGCGCGCAGGCCACCGGCTCGGACAGCCGGCCGCAGGCCAGGCGGCCAAGCGCGTTCAGGAAGACCTGACGCTCCTCGGGCTCGAGCACGCCCAACACGTCGTCGCGCACGCGGTCGAGCACATTGTCGGCCTGCTTGACCTTGCGCTTGCCCGCCTCGGTGACCGCGATCACCCGCGCCCGGCGGTCGGTGCGTGACGGACGGCGCTCGGCCAGCCCGGTCGCCTCGAGCTCGTCGACGGTGACGACCATCGTGGTCTTGTCGAGCCCCACGAGGCGGGCGATCTCGCTCTGGGTGTGCTCGCCGGTCATCGCGGTGATCAGGACGGCGTGCGCCCGCGGCGAGATCCCCACGTCCTCCAAGGCCGCGGTGAACTCGGTGGTGAGCCCGTGGCTGGCGCGCGAGAGCAGCCAGCACAGGTCGGAGGCGAGAGCGGCTGGCGCTTGCGCGATGTCCGTGACCATGATCACAAGGATAGTTCGCCGGGCAGAAGATCTGCCAGCAGACGGTTTGACTTTGTCGGCGGCGCCTGACGGCGGCGCCTCATTCGATGCCGAGCCGGTCCAGCAGGTGCTCGTCGGCGCGCCAGTGCCGGCGGACCCGGACGCGCAGGTCGAGATGCACGCGCGCGCCGAGATGGCGCTCGATGGCGCGGCGAGCGGCGATCCCGATCGACTTGACCATCTGCCCGCCGGCGCCGATCAGGATGCGCTTCTGCGACTCCGTCTCGGCCAGGATCACCGCCTCGATCCGCATCGGGTCGCCGTCCCCGATCCCCTCGACCACCACCTCGACGGCGTGCGGGACCTCCGCGCGGGTTCGGGCCAGCACCTGCTCGCGCACGAGCTCGGCCAGCACCGCGCGCTCGGACTGGTCGGTGAGCTGCCGGGGTTCGAAGTAGAACGGTCCGTAAGGCAGCAGCGAGACGAGGTGGTCGGCCAGCTCCTTGACCCCGGACCCCGTGCGGGCCGAGACCGGAAAGATGTCCTCGGCAATTTCGAGGTCGGCGGCCGCCTGGAGCGCGGCGGCGAGCGCCGGCCGGTCGGCGGCGTCGATCTTGTTGACCGCGATCACCACCGGGACGGAGACGCCGGCCAGCAGCCGGGCGATGAACCGGTCCCCCGGCCCGACGCCCTGCTGCGCGTTGAGCACGACCAGGCACCCGTCGGCGTCCCCGAGCTCCTGCTCGACCCGTCGCTGCATGCGCGCGGTGAGCGCGTCGCGCGGGCGCTGCACGCCGGGCAGATCGACCAGCACGAGCTGCCAGTCGCGACCGGTGGCCACGGCTCGGATGGCCCGGCGGGTGGTCTGGGGCTTGTCGGAGACGATCGCCACCTTGGCGCCCACGATCGCGTTGGCCAGCGTGGACTTTCCCACATTGGGGCGTCCAGCCAGCGCGATGAACCCCGATCGACGCTGCGGGCTCACCGCGCCCAGCGCAGCAGCTCGGCTTGGAGCGCGAGCATCTCGCCGTCGTCGGTCTCGTGATCCATCCCGGTCAGATGCAGCGCGCCGTGAATCACGGCCTCGCGCAGGTCTTCGGTGTGCTCGGGGCAGATCACGATGTCGCCCAGCTCGCGGGGGCCTGCGCTGGTCCCCTGCCCGTCGATCGCGAACGACAGCACGTCGGTCGGCTCGTCCATGTCACGGTGCTCGCGATTGAGCGCCTGGATCCGGTCTGAGTCGACGAACTCGATCGCCACGTGCCCGTCCTCGATGCCCGACGAGGCGATGGCCAGCGCGCACAGACGCTCGAGCTCGGCCGCCGTGGGCACCACGAGGCCGATGGCGCGCTCGCCGTCGAGCGTGATCTGGTCGATCCCGATGACCTCGATCTCGAGCATGGCGGGCCCTCGTCAGCCCCTCGGGGTGGCCGCGCGCGGGCGCAGCTCGGGGGCAAGGCGCTGTGAGTGCTCGCTGTAGGCGGCGACGATCCGGCGCACCAGCTTGTGGCGGACCACGTCCTCCTCGCCGAAGCGCACGAACTCGATCCCCTCGACGTCGTTCAGGATGTCCGCCACCAGGACCAGGCCGGAGTCCTGGTCGCGCGGGAGGTCGATCTGCGTGATGTCGCCGGTGACGACCATCTTCGAGTTGAAGCCCAGGCGGGTGAGGAACATCTTCATCTGCTCGGGGCTCGTGTTCTGGGCCTCGTCGAGGATGATGAAACTGTCGTTGAGCGACCGTCCCCGCATGAAAGCCAGCGGCGCCACCTCGATCACGCCACGCTCCAGATGCGAGGAGACGCGCTCGGGCTCGAGCATGTCGTGCAGGGCGTCGAACAGCGGCCGCAGGTACGGGTCGACCTTGGCCATCAGGTCGCCGGGCAGGAAGCCGAGGCGCTCGCCGGCCTCGACCGCGGGGCGGGTGAGGATGATCCGGTTGACCTCGCGCCGGCTGAGCGCGGCGGCGGCGAGGGCCACCGCCAGGAACGTCTTGCCGGTGCCGGCAGGGCCGATGCCGAAGGTGATCGTGTTGTTGCGGATCGAGTCGACATACCGCTTCTGGTTGACGCTCTTGGGCGAGACCTTCGTGGCGCGGTGGCGCCAGACCACGTCCTCGAGGATCTTGCCCGGGGACTCGTGCTCGTCGAGCGCGCGTTTGACCGCCTCGATCGTCCCCGGCGCGATCTCGTGGCCCTGACCGATCAAGGCTGAAAGCTCGCTGACCACCGCCGCGGCGGCCTCGACCGCCTCGGGCTCGCCGTCCAGCGTCAGCACGTTGCCGCGGAGGAACACATCACAGTCCAGATGTCCTTCCAGCGCCCGCAGGACGGCGTCCTTGCTGCCCGCGAGCTCGGCCGCGACCGGATTCTCGAGCTCGATCTGCCTACGCACCCACCATGTCCCGTGTCAGCTCTGCAGAGCCTCCCGCACGCGGGCCGATGCCCGCTTGCCGTCCGCGCGCCCGCCGGCCTTGGCCATCACGACCTTCATCACCTGGCCCATGTCCTTGGGGTCGCTCGCGCCAGTCTCGGCGATCGCCGAGGCGACGACCGCGTCGAGTTCCGAGTCGTCGAGCTCGGCCGGCAGGTAGCCCTCGATCAGCCGGGCCTCGGCCTCCTCCTGGTCGGCCAGCTCGGGGCGCCCGCCGCCGCGGAACTGCTCGGCCGCCTCCAGACGGCGCTTGCGCTCGCGTCGCAGCACAGCCTGCTCGTCCGCGTTGCCGTCCTTCTGGGCCTTCTGCAGCTCGGACAGGACCAGCCGCAGCGCGCCGACGCGGACCTTCTCTCCGGCCTTCATCGCGCTGGTCATGTCGCCGCGCACCTGTTCGATCACGCTCACGCTTTCAGGATAGCCCCGCATCGGATGCCGTCCGCGTGGAGCTCGTCGCAGCGGGTGTCTACGAGCTGCCCCCGCACGGCTGCGCCCGCCGGCAAATAGCACCGGGTGTAGTCGGCCGTATAACCCGAGCACTGGGAGTCGGCGACCTTGTCGATCAGGACTCGCTCGTGCGTGCCCAGCTTTGCGGTCCGGTGGTGTCTGGATCGCACTTCGGAGAGACCGCGCAGCGCCTGCGAGCGGCGTTTCTTCTCCTGGGGAGGGATGCGGTCGCCGAGCGCCTCGGCTTTCGTCCCCGGCCGAGGCGAGTAGGAGAAGGTGTGGACCTTCGTAATCCCGGCTTTGTCGACCGCGCTCAGCGTGTTTTGAAACGCCTCGTCGGTCTCGGTTGGGAAGCCGACGATCACGTCGGTCGTGACGTTGACGTGAGGCACAGCCTTTCGGAGGGTCGCGATCGCCTCGAGGTACTCGGCGGCGTCGTAGTGACGGCCCATGGCTCTCAGCACGTCGTCGTCGCCGGACTGCATCGGCACGTGCAGGTGCGGGCAGACCTTCGGCTCGGTGGCCAGCGCCTCGAGCAGCGAGTCCTTGACGTGGATGACCTCGACGCTCGAGAGCCTGACCCGCTCCACGCCGGGTACCCGCGCCACCGCCACCATCAGCTCACCGAGCTCCAGACCGTTTTCCGGATCGCGATAGTCCCCCACGCTGATGCCGGTCATGACCATCTCGGGCTGTCCCTGCTCGACGCGCCGGCGGGCTTCGTCCAGCACGGCGGACGCCGGGCGGGAGCGCGCGTCGCCCCGGACGGTGGGGATGATGCAGTACGCGCAGTGGCAGTCGCAGCCGTCCTGGATCTTGATGAAGCCCCGGGTCCGGTCGGAGGCCGCCGAGGCCTGTCCCGGCGGGACGGATTCCCGGGGCGAGGAGCGGGCCAGGACGTCGTGCTCGAGGTCGGCGCACGCGCCCAGACCCGCCGCCATCGCCCCGGCCACCTCCTCCGCGGTGCCCACGAACGCGCTCACGCGGTCGTCGATCTCCCGGAACTGCGCCCCGTTCAGGTTCACGGCGCACCCTGCGACCAGCACCCGGTCGGCGCTCTTCAGCGAGCGCCGCACCGACTGGCGCGACTTCGCCTCCGCCTCGCTGGTGATGCAGCACGTGTTGATCACGTGCAGCTCGGCCTCGTTCTCGGCGGCCTCGGTGTGCCCGGCCGCGAGCAGCGCCCGCCGGGCGATCATCGCGTCGGCCTGCGAGACCTTGCAGCCGAGGAACTTGACAGCGAAAGACGCCACGGTGGCCGCACGTTAGCGCGGCCGCCGTGGACGTCCAGATTCAGTTGAGTCGCACGCCCGCGGCCGGCGGAATGTCGTGCTCCTCGTGAGCGGCCTCGTGCTGCGGTGTCCTCGAGACGGCACGCGCGGAGAGGAGATACGGCTCACGCGAAAATCCAGCCCGAGGCTTTGGTCGCGGCACGAGCACGTCGAGGAGCAGGCCACCGAGCGTCACGCCGATCGCAAGCGGGTTGGGCAACTGGGTTCACCTCCTTCTGATGTCGGTCGGGCTCGCAACGTGATCGACAGGATGCGCCACGCGCGGACCCCCGCCATCGGCCCGGTGGACAAGATCTGCGGCGCCTCGCTTGTCCACGCTGTCGTGGCTCGACCCACCGGAATCCGGCGGGGACACCCCAACGGGCAATTTCCGCCGTTAGCGTGCACCCTTTCGCCTGGTGACGGATTTCTCCCCTGGGACGGTAAAAATCCGGAACTAACGCTGACGCCGTGCCGCCAATGACGGAAATTGCCCGGGTTCAGAGGGCCGGGCGGGGCCGAGGGTGGGGGCCGAGGCGGGCTAGGGGTCGCGCTCGAGGAGCAGGGCCGCCCAGTCGCCGGACTCGCGACGGCCGGACTCGCGTAAGCCGACCGGCCCGAACGCCTCGGCCACCGAATCCGCTTCGCCGACCAGCAGCCCGCTGGCGATCACACACGAGGGGAGCTCGACCGCATCGCCGATCTCATCCAGGCGCCCCGCCCACGCCAGCAACAGCGGACGCAGCAGGTTCGCGGCGACGACCGGGGCCACCGCGACCGGGTCGACGCGCAGGTCGTGACGGCGCACCTCGATCGAGACGCCGTTGACGCGCGCATTCGCGGCCGCCGCCTCCACCGCCACCGGGTCGAAATCGACCGCCGCCACGGGCGCCCAGCCCAGCCGCGCGGCGGCGATGGCCAGGACCCCCGACCCGCACCCCAGGTCGAGGAACTCGCCACCGGGACCTAGCCCCAACATGAGCTCGAGGCACAGCCGAGTGGTGGCGTGCGCTCCCGTGCCGAACGCCTGCCCCGGGTCGATCACCAACTCCACCTCGGCACCAGAGGCCGGCGACTCCCACGGCGGGCGTACGACGACCCGCCCGCCCTCGAGCACGAGCGGCTTGTGGAACGAGCGCCACCGCTCGTCCCAGTCGTCGGCCACCTCGGACGTCGAGACCTCGACCAGGGCCGCGCCCGCCGCCGCCGTCACATCGGGCAGCGCCGGCAGCTCGCCCGGCGCGCCGTACACGGCGTACTCCACGACGTCGGGGTCCACGGAAACTTCCTCGACCCCGTTCGGAGCGAGCGAGAGCAGCTCGGCCAGCACCAGCTCGGCCTGGTCGCGGCGGACCCGGACCGCGAGACGAACCACAACCCAGCCCGCGTCAGTGTCCGCCGAACGCCCGCCTGAGCTTCCCGAACACGCCCTCCTCGGTGCCCAGGTTGTGCGTGCTCAGCGAGTCGGCCAGCTGCTCGTAGAGCTCCTTCTGCTCGTGGCTCAAGTGCCGCGGGACGACCACGTTCACCACCACGCGCAGGTCGCCGTGCCGGCGGCCGCGCAGCGCCGGCATGCCCGCGCCGCGCACGATCAGCGTCTCGTGCGGTTGGGTCCCAGCCGGGACCTCCACCTCCACCGCGCCATCCAGGACAGTGTCAACCGAGACCGCCGTCCCGAGCGCGGCGAGCGGCGCCGACACGTCGACCGCGGTCACGAGATCGTCGCCGTCGCGCACGAAGCGGGGGTCCTGGCGCACGCGGATCAGCACGTACAGGTCGCCGGTCGGCCCACCCCGCTCGCCGGCATGTCCGCGCCCCGAGATCCGGATGCGCTGCCCGTCGGCGATACCGGCAGGCACGTCGACCTTGACCTTTGGCCGCTCGACGCGACGTCCCCGGCCTCGGCAGACCTTGCACGGATCTCGCGCCACCCGGCCGTCGCCCTGGCAGACGTCGCACACCGTCGTGCGCATGACCTGGCCGAACGGTGTGCGCGACACCGCCCGGAGCTGACCGCTGCCCTGGCAGCGTGAGCAGGTCTCGATCGGGGTGCCGGGCTCGGCTCCGTTGCCGTGGCAGTGCTCGCAAATTCCCACCGCCTCGTAGCTGACATCTACCGAGGCGCCCCGGGCGGCGTCGGCCAGATCGATCTCGGCCGTGATCGCGACGTCGCCGCCCTGGATGGCCCCGCCCGCGCGGGCGGCGCCGGCCATCCCGAACAGGTCCCCGAACGCGCCGCCGCCGCCGAAGAACGCCTCGAACAGGTCCGAGACCGACCCGAAGCCCTCGAAGTTCGGGGCGTAGCCGCCGCTGCGCAGGCCCTCGCGGCCGTACCGGTCGTACGTTGCGCGCCGATCGGCGTCGGACAGGACCTCGTAGGCCTCGGCCGCCTCCTTGAACTTGTCCTCGGCGTCGGGGTCGTGCTTGTTGACGTCGGGGTGCAGCTCGCGGGCGAGCTTCCGGAACGCCTTCTTGATCGTGGCGTCGTCGGCGTCGCGCGAGACGCCGAGAACCTCGTAGTAATCACGCGTCATGCGGGCTCCGGCTCGCCGTCCGTGTAAGCCGATGACCCATCCGCTCATCGCTCGTCGTAGACCTCGGCGATGAAGGTCGAGAGCTGGGCGGCGGCGTCACGAACGGCGTGGATGGCCCGGCCGTAGTCCATGCGCAGCGGCCCGATCACCGACACCGTGCCCAGCCGCCGCTGCGGCAGGCCGTAGCCGGCCGCCACCAGCGCGAGCGAGTGCAGGCCGGGGGCCGTGTTCTCGCTTCCGATCCGCACCAGCACGTCACGCTCGGTCAAGGCCGACTGGAGGACGCCGAGCAGCGTCACCCGCCGCTCCAGCATGTCCATCAGCGTGTTGAGCTCGGACACCTCGCCCAGCCGGTCGTCGCGCAGCAGGCGCGAGGTGCCCTCGACGTAGAGGCTGACGTGGGCGCCCGCCTCGAGCTCGGTGAAAACCGGCGAGAGCGCCTCCAGGAAGTCCGATTCCGAGCGCGAGAGCGACGGGTCATGCAGCCGCTTCTGGAGCATCCGGGCGCCCAAGCCGAGACCGACCAGCCGCTCGTTCAGGTAACTCGCGGCCCAGTCGGCCAGCCCCGGGTCGACCGAACGCGAGAACGTGAACATCCGCTTGGTCACGCCGCCCGTCGAGGTGATGACCACCACCATCAGCACCTGGGGCTGGAGCAACAGCACTTCGACGTGGCGGATCGTCGAGGTCTCGATCGGCGGGGCGGTGACGATCGCCAGCAGGTTGGTGATCTGCGACAGGGCCTCGGTGGTCACCCGCATGGCCTCGTCGAGCTCCCGGCGCACCAGCGACAGCGAAAGGCGCGGGCGGCCGGGCTCCATCTCGCCGCCGGCGGGCAGCAGGCGGTCGACGAAGTAGCGGTAGCCGGCCTGGGTCGGGATGCGGCCGGCAGAGGTATGGGGATGGGCGAGCAGCCCCAGCTCCTCCAGGCTGGCCAGCTCGTTGCGGATCGTCGAGGGACCCCATTGGACGTCCAACGAGAGCGCCTTCGAGCCCACCGGGGCGCCGGCCTCGAGGTACTCCTCGACCACCTTGCGCAGCACAAGCTCCTGACGGGCGCTCAACACGGGACTGATTGTAGGTCGGCCGATCGCGGCTCCCGGCGGCCCGCGCCGCCCCGACGCCTTGCCCCTAGAGCGCGATCTCGGCGACCGCGTTCCGGACGATCCGCCGCCCGGCCTGCTCGGCCTGGGAGTCGACCACCGCCATCCCGTCCTCCACCGACCGGACGGTGCCGCTGACCACGAGCTCCTCCCCCATCACGCCCATCCCCCGGAACTGCACCGAGAGTCGTCGCAGGCTGGCCGGCCCGCCGCCCGCATCCGTATGGGCCCGGGCCACCTGGGCCATCGTCCACAGCCCGTGCAGGATCCGACCGGGCAGACCCACGCGCTGGGCGAACTCCTCGTCGATGTGGATCGGGTTGAAGTCCCCGGAGGCGCCGGCATAGCGCACGGTCACGTACGGATCGGGAGTGACCCGCAGCTCGATCGGATCGCCGTCCGACAGGCTCACGCCTCACCAGCCCCGCGGACGATCTGGCGCCACACGCCCGTGCAAACGGTCTCGCCGCGCTGGTTGACCGACTCGGTGACGAGCTCGTAGAACCCCATCCCGCCGCGCTCGGAGATGTCGCGGACGATCGTCGTCGTGGCGATCTCATCGCCGGCGACGACCAGCGGACCCCACTCGAACTCCTGCCCCGCGTGGAGCATGTTCGCGAAGTTGATTCCGACCTCTGGATCGAACAGCGCGGGCGTGATCGATCGCCCGGCGTACACGACCGCGAACATCGGCGGCGCGACCACATCGGCGTACCCAGCCGCCCGCGCGGCGTCGACGTCCACGTACAGAGGATTGGTCTCCCCCACCGCCCACGCGTACTCGCGGACCTTCTCACGCCCGACGGCGTAGGTGCCCGCGGGGTACGTCTTGCCGATCGCCTCAGTCTTCACCGCCACGCCGGGGCAGTCTCTCAGATGATCACCGGCACGGCACCGCCGTCGACCGACCACGACGCGCCGGCCACGTTCGACGCCGCCTCCGAGCACAGGAACACGATCACCGCCGCGATCTCCTCCTCGGTCCCCAGCCGCCCGATCGGCTGCCGGCCGGCGGTCGACTCGAGCACCTCCTCGCGGCTCACGCCTCGCGCCGAAGCGTTCTGATCGGCCAGCCCGCCCGGCTTGAGCCACAGATCGCCGCCCACGGGTCCCGGCGAGACCGAGTTCACCAGGACCCCCCGCTCGGCGAACAGGTCGGCGAAGGCCCGCGACAACGACAGCTCGGCCGCCTTGGTCACCGAGTAGGCCATGTTGGTCGACGACGGGCGCTTCCCGGACGACGAGCACACGTTGACGATCCGCCCCCACCCCCGCCGCGCCATCTCGGGCGCCAGCGCCCGCATCAGCCGCATCGGGGCCATCACGTGGAGCTCCCACTGCGCCTGCCACTCCTCGTCGGTCAGCTCCTCCATCGCGCGCACCGCGCTCGTGCCGGCGCCGTTGACCAGGGCGTCGATCGCTCCGAAGCGCTCGAGGCATGCCTCGAGCACCCGAGGGCCGGCATCGACCGCGGTGACATCCAGAACCAGAGGCTCACCGCGACCGCCCGCCTCCGCGCATGCCCGCGCCAGCTCGTCCAGCACCTCGGAGCGGCGACCGAGCAGCAGCACACGCGCCCCCTCGCGAGCCAGCGCCACCGCGGTGGCCCGGCCGATCCCGCCCGTGGCGCCCGTGACCACGCAGGCTCGATCGCGCAGGCCCAGCTCCATACTGGATCATTCTTCCATGGCCACCGCCACCGCCCGAACCACGACCACCGCGAACGAGGCCGTCATTCGCACCCAGGGCCTGACCAAGGTCTACCCGGGCACCGACTTCAAGGCCGTCGACGGGCTCGACCTGAGCATCCGGGCGGGTGAGATCTTCGGATTGCTCGGCCCCAACGGCGCCGGCAAGACCACCACCGCCGGCATGCTGACAACGCGCGTGCTCCCGACGGCCGGCCAAGCCCACGTCGGGACGGTCGACGTGATCGCCCACCCCGCCCTGGCCAAGCAGCTGATCGGGATCGTCTCCCAGCAGAACACGCTCGACCGTCAGCTCACCGTATGGGAGAACCTCTACTTCCACGGCCGGCTGTTCGGCATCCCGGCCGCCGAGTCACGCCGGGTCTCGGACCGCCTGCTCGAGCAGTTCCACCTGAGCCGCTGGGCCAAGGCGTCGGTGTTCGCGCTCTCGGGCGGCATGGCCCAGCGGCTGATGGTCGCCCGGGCGATCTTCCACCGCCCGGCGGTGCTGTTCCTCGACGAGCCGACCGCCGGGCTGGATCCGCAGAGCCGGCTGGCCCTGTGGGAGATCCTCGGCGAGCTGAACGCGGCCGGGCAGACGATCATGCTGCTCACGCACTACATGGAGGAGGCCGACCGGCTGTGCAACCGGGTGGCGATCATGGATCACGGCAAGATCCTCGCGCTCGACACCCCGGCGGGGCTCAAGCAGACGGTCGGGGCGGACACGATCGTCACGCTCAAGGCAACCGGTGACCAATCCGCTCTGGCGTCAGCGCTCGAGGAACACGTCGAGGGCGTCACCCGCACCCGGGTCATCGACGGCGGCGTCGAGCTGCACGTCAAGGGAGCCGAGCGGATCGTCCCGCGGGTGGTGGGCGCCGCCGAGCGCGCCGGCGTCGAGCTCGTCGACCTGTCGGTGGCCGAGCCCACGCTCGAGACCGTGTTCATCAACCTGACCGGCAAGGAGTTGCGGGAGTGACCGGGCAGCGCGGCACGCAAGCGACCACCACCCGCCCCGCAACCGAAGCGGCCCCACCCGCGGCGGTCATCTCGCTGACGCCCACCCGGTCGACCTTCGCAGCGGGCCGATCCGCCCTCTGGGCGCTGATCCTGCGCGATCTGATCGTGCTCCGCAAGCACTTCGCCGAGTTCGTCGTGCGCACGCTGATCCAGCCGTTCCTGCTCGTATTCGTGTTCCTCTACGTGTTCCCGACGATCGGCCAGGGCATCGGCGGCGGACGCGGCACCGGGTCCGAGTCGGCGTTCGCCACCGTGCTCGTGGCCGGCGTGGTCGGGATCTCGATCATGTTCCAGGGCATACAGGCGGTGGCCCTGCCGATGTCGACCGAGTTCGGCTACACGCGCGAGATCGAGGACAGGGTCCAGGCGCCGTGCCCGATCTCGCTCGTGGCCATCGCCAAGGTGCTCTCGGGCTCGGTGCAGGGGATCCTGGCCGCGTTGATCGTGTTCCCGATCGCCGCCGTCGTCCATGCCGGCGGCGTGCACGCCCACCTCAGCGTGCACTGGCCGGTCATCGTCACGCTGATCCCGCTGGCCTGCATCGCCATGACCTCACTCGGGCTGGTGCTCGGCACCAGCTTCGAGCCGCGCAACATCGGCCTGATGTGGGGGTTCGTGGTCCTCCCGCTGACCTTCCTGGGCGGCACCTACTACCAGTGGACGAAGCTCGCCCCGGTCAGGCTCGGGGGCTTTCACTGGCTGCAGACGCTCGTCCTGATCAACCCGCTGATCTACATCACCGAGGGCATGCGAGCGGGTCTGACCTCGTTCTCGCACATGCACCTGTACATCATCTATCCGGTGCTCGTCGGCTTCTGCGCCGCCTTTCTGTGGCTCGGTTTGCGCAACTTCCGCCGACGCGTGCTCGTCTAGAGAGTCACTCCCCCGGGATCGGCGCCCCCGCGGGCACGCCGCGCCGCTGGTACTCGTCATAGAGGCCGCGCCAGTCCACGCCCGCACCGGTGACCGCCGGGCCGTCGTCTCCGGCCAGCAGCGCCTCCAGACGGTCGAGGCACACGTGCCAGCCGGCGCTGTCGCGCGCCGCCTTCTCGCGCTGATCGAGCAGCACGGTGAGCCGCAGCACGCACGCCTCCTCCGAGCCCGCCACCGGCTCGAGCTCGAAGCGCAGGTAGTCGTCGTGGGTGGGCGGGCCCCAAGTAAAGGCGAACAGCCGCGGGGGGTCGAACTCAGTGATCCGCCCGGTCATCGTCGTCGGCTCTCCCTCGAGCGGCATGTCCTCGAAGCGGAACGTGATCTCGGCCCCTGCTCGCAGCTCGTCGACCTCCAGGCTCGAGGGGAACCAGTGCATGAGCTCGTCGGACTCGGTGATCGCCCGCCACACGACCTCCACCGGGTGCGACAGGCGCCGCTCGAAGCGCAGCGCGGGCCGGTTCTCGATCGTCTCGTAGGCGCCGTACATGGTCAATGCTCCTTCGGGGTCGGGGTCGGGGTCGGGGTCGGGGTCGAGGTCGAGGTCGAGGTGCGGTCCAGATGCCGCTCAAGGGCGTCGAGGCTGTGCTCCCACCTGCGCCGGTAGGGCTCGAGCCATGCGTCGAGCTCGGCCAGCGGGCGGTCATCGAGGGCGTAGATCCGACGCTGGGCCTCGGTCCGCGCCACCACGAGCCCGGCGTCGCGCAGGACGCGCAGGTGCTTCGAGGTGCCGGGCTGCGACAACCCGGTCATGACGACCAGCTCGCCCACCGCCCGAGGGGCCTCGCGCAGGAGCTCGAGCATCGTCCGGCGGTGCGGGTCGGCCAGGGCGGCCCATGTCGAGGTGGACGTCATTCGACATATATAACCAGATGGCTATATGCCTGTCAAGGAATACAGATACACCAGTTAGCCTGCCTTGTCGGCCTGCTCGCCGCGCGGTAGCCTCGTTGACACACGCGCGGAGCGTCTGAAGGCGGCAACGAGGAGCAACTAGAAATGTCACGGCGAGCGAGCATCAAGGCATCGGACGCGGATCGCGAGCAGATTGCCGAGCGACTGCGCAAGGCCACTGGCGAGGGGCGGCTGCTGGCCGAGGAGCTCGAGGAGCGCCTCGAGGCGACGTTCGCCGCGCGCACCTATGGTGAGCTCGATGCCGTCGTGGCGGATCTGCCCGGCGTCACCGTGCGCCGGCACGAGCGGCCGCGGCCGCCGGTGTTCAACCCGATCCACGTCATAGCGCTGTTCATCCTCGCGCCGGTCATCGTCTCGCTGGTGCTGGCTGCGGCGGTGATCGTGGCCACCCTGTTCTCAGCCTGGGGCGTGCTCCTGATCGTCGGCTGGCTGATCATCGGCCGTGGCCGGCATCCGTACTGGGGTCCCGCCGCCCGCACCTACCGCCGCTCGCTGCGTGCCGCCAGCCGCTGGCCGGTCGGGCGCGCTCCCGGACCTCGCCCCTGGATCTAGGGCCCGTAGGGACCCTGACAAGCTCCTGAGCCGCCCCGATCCCTACACGGTTCTCGGGCTCGAGCCCGGCGTATCGGACGAGGAGCTCCGGGTGGCCTACCGCCGCCTCGTCCAGCTCCACCACCCGGACCACAACAACGGTTCGCGCGAGTCGGCCCAGCGGTTCGAGGAGGTGCAGGAGGCTTACGCGGCGATCACCCGCGAGCGCCGGCGCCACCCGACGCGCCGGCGCTCGGCGCCTCCGCCGCCGCCGAGCAGTCCGGACGTGGAGCAGCGGCTGGCCGATCTGGAGCGCGACCTGCGCGAGAAGGCCCGCGCGGCACGCGAGCGTGCCCAGCGCGCCGCCCGCGATGCCGCCGCGGCCGCCTCGTCGGCGAAATCCAAGCGCGCCTCCGACGAGGAGCTCGGCTACATCAAGACCGACGACAGCGTCGGCAAGATCATCGCCGACGGCCTCGACGAGTTCGCCGACTGGCTCCAGCGGCACGACCAGCGCGGGGAGTAGCCAGCCGGACCGGGGCGCCGTGCGGACGTGCCGCACAGCGCCCCGTAAGGTCCCGCCATCGGGCAACGGTCATTTATTCGGCGAGTTCTTTAGGCGCCCGGGGGACGCTGTAGGGCGCCCGGACTCGGGTTTACGCCCGGGTCTTCTCGCCCAGCTCGAGCACGGCCAGGAAGGCCTCCTGGGGCACCTCGATCCGCCCCACCTGCTTCATGCGCTGCTTGCCCTTCTTCTGCTGCTCGAGCAGCTTGCGCTTGCGCGTGATGTCACCGCCGTAGCACTTGGCGATCACGTCCTTGCGGTAGGCCTTGATCGTCTCCCGGGCGACGATCCGTGAGCCGATCGCGGCCTGGATCGGCACGTCGTACTGCTGGCGGGGGATCTTCTGGCGGAGCTTCTCGGTCAGAGTCTTGCCCGCCTCGTAGGCCTTGCTGCGGTGCACGAGCATCGACAGCGCGTCGATGGGCTCACCGCCCAGCAGGATGTCGAGCTTGACCAGGTCGGACTCGCGCAGCCCGATCAGCTCGTAGTCGAGTGAGGCGTAGCCGCGAGTCCGCGACTTGAGCTGGTCGAAGAAGTCGAGCACGATCTCGGCCAGCGGAAGGTCGTAGGTCAACTGCACGCGCTCCGAGCTCAGGTAGTGCATACCGGAGTGGTCGCCCCGGCGCTCCTGGCAGAGCTCCATGATCTGCCCGATGTACTCCTTCGGGGTCAGAATCGAGGCGCGGATGTACGGCTCGCGGACCGCGGCCACCTGGTTCGGGTCGGGGAAGTCGTTGGGGCTGTGGACCGGAAGCACGCTGCCGTCGGTGAGCGTGACCTCGTACTCGACGCTGGGCATGGTGGCCAGCAGCTCGAGGTCGTACTCGCGCTCGAGGCGCTCGCGCACGATGTCCATGTGCAACAGCCCGAGGAACCCGCAGCGGAAGCCGAACCCGAGCGCGTCCGAGGTCTCGGGCTCCCAGCTCAGCGCAGCATCGTTCAGGGTCAGCTTCTCGAGCGCGTCGCGCAGGTCGGGGTAGTCGTCGGAGTTGATCGGGAACAGCCCGCAGAACACCATCGGCTTGACCTCGCGATAGCCGGGCAGCGCCTCGGCGGCCGCATTGGCGCGCGTGGTCAGGGTGTCGCCGACGCGCAGCCGGGTGACGTCCTTGATGCCGGTGATCAGGAACCCGACCTCGCCGGCGTGCAGCGCATCGGCCGAAGTCATCTGCGGGGTGAAGAAGCCGATGTCGTCGATCTCGGCCTGGGTGCCGGTCTGCATGGCGCGGATCGCTTCGCCCTTGGTGAACGTGCCGTCGACCACGCGGATGTACGCGATCACGCCGCGGTACTGGTCGAACTCGGAGTCGAAGATCAGCGCCCGCGGTGGCGCGTCGGGATCGCCACTGGGCGGAGGAACCCGGGCGATCAGCTCGTCGAGCACGTCGGTCACGCCCTCGCCGGTCTTGGCGCTGATCCGGAGCACGTCCTCGGCCGGCTCGCCGAGCAGGTCCGCGACCTCCTCGGCCACCCGTTCGGGCTCGGCTCCCGGCAGGTCCACCTTGTTCAGGCACGGGATCAGCTCGAGGCCCGAGTCGATCGCCAGGTACGTGTTGGCCACGGTCTGGGCCTCCACCCCCTGCGATGCGTCGACCACCAGAAGCGCGCCCTCGCACGCGGCCAGCGAGCGCGACACCTCGTAGGTGAAGTCGACGTGCCCAGGCGTGTCGATCAGCTGCAACTGATAGGTCCGACCATCCTTCTGCGACGTGTAGAACACGCGGACTGCCTGCGCCTTGATCGTGATCCCGCGCTCGCGCTCGAGCTCCATCGAGTCGAGCACCTGGGCGCGCATCGCGCGCGGGTCGACGGTGTGGGTCAGCTCGAGGATGCGGTCGGCCAGCGTCGACTTGCCGTGGTCGATGTGCGCGATGATCGAGAAGTTACGGATGTGAGCCTGATCGGCCATTGCCATGCTCAAGGGTATTAGGGCTTTGGGGCCTCGCTGCGCTCGGCGTCCGTGGGGCCGGGTACCCCATCCGGTCAGGAGTCGCGCCCGCCCGGCAGGGATGCCGGGCGGAACCGGCCCCATGGACGCCGCCGCAGGCGGCCCCTCCTAATCGACCTCGCGCTTGATCAGCTTCGGCAGCAGTCCCAGCTCCTGCAGGGCCGGCTTGCCGGCCACGCCGATCGTGAGCAGCCCGGCGAAGATCGCCACCGCGTCGATCGACTTGCGGCCCTGCTTGTCCCAGTAGTCGTCGTGGAGGTCGAGCCACAGCGCGAACTCGTCGAGGGTGAGCGCGGAGGCGACGCCGTACAGCGCGGTGGTGACCCGGGAGGGCCAGCGGCCGCCCGGCTGGGGGCCGATCCCCCACCGGTAGGTCCACGCGTAGCCGAGGCCGAGCAGCCCGAAGATGCCGAACGTCGAGTGGTGGATATGCGTGCCGCCCTCGCTGATGTTGTGGAATGGGCCAACGCCGGCGCGGATCGCGTGGGTGATCCCCCGGGCGGTGGCGAAAGTCGTCGTGAAGGCGACCGCGCTCAGGAAGGCCCGCTCGCGGCGGGGGTCGGAGAAGTGACGCTCGTAGAGACCCATGGGCAATCAGGCTACCGCCGCAGGCGGCTGACCACGAGTTGCTCGATCTGGCGCGCCTCGGGGATCCGCATTTTCAGAGCCAGCCAGCCGTACAGCACACACGCCACCGCGCACGCGAGGCCGACCTCCACGATTTCAGCGGGCAATCCGCGGCCGAGGCCGGCCTCGAGCAGGTACCACACGCCGCGCGCCACGGCGGCCATGATCACGGTGGCGACGAGGATCCGCATGGTGATCATGAGCGTCTGGCCGCCCTCGAGATAGCCGCCCAGCCCGATCCGGAGCCGGTGCAGCTGAAGCACGGTCATCACCATGTTCGCCGCCGCGGTCCCGATGACCAGGCCGGCAATACCCAGCGGCTTGTACAGCGCGATCGACACGATCGCGTCGACGACCATGTTCATCGCCGCCAGCTTCGTTGGGATCCAAGGTCGCTGGACCGCGAAGAAGGTCCGCGTCAGCAGTAGGTTCACGCCTGCGAAGGGCAGGCTGAACGAGAACCAGAACAGCGCGGTCGAGACGTAGTGGGTCGAGATCGGGCGGAACGCGCCGTGCTGATAGACGAGGCGCGTGATCGGCGTAGCCAGCACGAGCATCAGCGCCGCGGACGGGATCAGCAGCAGGTTGATCTGGCGCATGCCGTTGCCCACGGCGCTGCGAATGCCCCTCGCGTCCCGGCGCACCGCAAACCGGCTCAGCGTGGGGAACAGCACCGTGGCGACCGCAACGCTGAAGATCCCCTGCGGGAGCATGTAGATCCGGAATGCCTGATTGATGGCCGCCGGCGCGTAGCCGCCGACCAGCGACCCGAACCCGGCGTTGATGAAGATGTCGAGGTTGACGATGCCGATGCTCAGCGTCACCGGCACGAACAGGATCGCCACCTGACGCACGCGCGGATCGCGCCAGTCGAAGCTGAAGGCAAGCCGGAACTCGATCGTGCGCATCGCCGCCGCCACCATCAGGAACTGCACCACGGTGGCCACCAGCCACGCGATCGCGTAGGCATACACCTGGTCCTGCCCGTGGAACTGCCCGCGCAGGAGGATGAGGAGAACGAGGATCACGATGTTCCACACCGCCGGCGCGAGGGCCGGGATGGTGAACTGGTCGTACGCCTGGAGAATCCCGACGAGCAGCCCGGTGAGGCTCAGCAGCAGCACAACCGGGAACAGCACACGGGACAGACCGGCGGTCAGCGCGGCCGGGATCGCGCTTCCGGTGAACAGGGGCGTGACGACGCCGGCGATCGCGAGCCACACCAGCGTCAGCGCGCCGATCCCCACCAGGATGACCCAGAACAGGGTCGCGGCGAGGCGGAACGCCTCGCGCTTGCGCCCCTTTTGCAGCAGCTCGGTGAACACCGGCACGAACGCGGCCGACAGCGCCGCCTGAGAGAACAGGTTGCTGAACAGGTTCGGGACCTGCGAGGCGAGCGTGTACGCCGAATAGGCGGCGGTCGTGCCGAAGAACGCGGCTCCGGCAACTTCGCGCGCGAGCCCGGCGATGCGCGAGAGCGCGGTCGCGAACGCGAAGATCGCCGTGTTGACCGCGATGCGCCGGCGAGGCGGATCGGGTGGCGGCGGCTCGTGCGGCGGCCGCGTGCCGGGCGGCCCGGGCGGCTCCGACCCGTCGGGTGGGCCGGGTCCCGATCGGGGGGATCCGGGGCTATCTGTATCGATCTGAGCCAGGGCGGCTATAGTAGGGCCGCGCCGCGGCGGAATGCCCGCGGAGGCGCCGCCGTCAGGCGCTGCCGACGTTTCAAAGCTTCACTTCCCTCCCGCCCCGAATGGCCAACATCAAGTCACAGAAGAAGCGGATCGTGCGCGCCGAGCGCGAGCGACTCGAGAACCGCCGCTACACCTCCAAGATCAAGACGTACTTTCGCCGGCTCGAGCGTGCCGTGGCCGACGGCGACGGAGCCCAGGCGGACACCGAGCATCGCGAGCTCGTGCAGACGATCGACAAGGCGGTCAAGCGCGGCGCGCTGCACCGCAACGCCGGCGCGCGCAAGAAGTCACGCGCGGCGCGTCTGCGACGGGGCTGATCCCACGCGCCTGGGTGCCGTGGTGCAAGCGCGATTGCGAGGGCGCGCGCCCGGCATCGAGTCGGTAACTTTGGCGCCCTGATGGCGGAGGCTGTCGAGCCGGCAAGCACCGGAGCGAGTGGCGTCGCTTTCGAGCTCGATCGCATCGAGATGGCGGGTGAGGATCGGCTCGAGGTGAACGGCCGCTGGTTCGGCGTGCGCGGACGGCGTTTCATGCGACCCAGCCTCACACTGCTCGCCGAGGAGGAGCAACGTCGCCTGCTGGCCGACCTCGAGCACAAGCCCTGGGCCGCCGAGGACGGCGAGCCCTGGCAGGCCACGTTCCCCTACGACGAGCAGGATGGTGAGTGGGTCGAGGCCGAGCTGAACGTGGCGCCCGACATCACCGTCACCCTGCCCCTGCCCGGTAGCTCACGAGCCCGCCGCCGGCGTCCCGGTTCGGCCACCGAGGCAACCAGGACATCCTCGCGGCGGCCCCATGCTCCCTCGGCGGAGCTGGTCAAGGCCCGCCGCGAGCTGCACCGGCTCGGGCGCGAGGTCGAGCGCCGAGACGCCGAGATCGCCAAGCTCTCAGAAGAGCTCGAGAAGCGCGGCGCCAAGCTCGAGGAGATCTCGGGCGCACGCGACGCCGCCCGCGAGGCGGGCCAGACCGCCGCCGAGGAACGCGAGCGCTTGATGCGCGCGCGGGGTGAGGCGCTGACCGTGCGGGATGAGGCGGCGCAGCAGCGCGACGCGGCCGTGCAGGCACGCGAGGAGGCGCTGCGGATGCGCGACGGCGCCCTGGCCGCCCGCGACGAGGCGCTGGCGGAGCGGCGTGCCGCGGTCGAGGAGCGCGACGAGATCTCCGCCCGGCTGGCCGGCGCGCTGTCCGTGCAGGAAGCGGCCCTGGCCGAGCGTGACGACGTCGTCGCCGAGCGCGACGCCCTGGTCGAGCAACGCGACGACGCCCTGCGCGCCCGTAAGGGCGTGGTCTCGGCTCGGGAGCGCGTGGTGGCCGAGCGCGACGCGTTGCAGGCGACGCTCGAGCAGCTGCAGTCCGAGCGCGACGACGCGGTCGCCTCGCGCGGCGCGGCCCTCGTGATGCGCAACGCGGCGAACACGCCGCCGTCCTACCGGCGGGAGGGCCACCGGCTGCTTCACTTCCTGCCGGCCCTGGTCGTCGTGGTCCTCGCGCTCGTCGCAGCGCTGCTGCTGCACGTGATCTAGTCCCGCCCGCCCTCGAGCGTCGGGCTACGGAAGCCGGCCCGACCAGCGAGTCGACGTCGCGGCCGCGAGCAGCAGGAACGCGAGGCCGCCGATGGCGAACGCGACCGTGACCTCGCGCCTGCGCGTCACGCTGCCGAGCCGGTCAGCCAGTTGCTTGTAGATCGAGCTGAGCTGGTCCGCGGATTGGGCGTTGAAGGAGCGCCCGCCCGACAGCTCGGCGATCTGCTGCATCAGCGCTGGGTCCGGGGGGACGGCGACCGGTGGGCCGAAGGGCACCGGGCTGGGCAGGACACCGTCGGGCGTGCCCAGGGCCACGGTGTCGATCGGGATCTTGTCGCGGGCGGCTTCCTGCGCCACCGTGCTGACGTCGACGCCGGCGTTGGCCGCGCCGTCCGAGAGCAGCACGATGGCCGAGGGCAGATGCTTGGCGTTCGAGCCGTGCAGGAGCTGGAGGGCGAGCTGGAGCGCATCTCCGGTCGCGGTCGCCCCGTTCGCGTTCTGGCCGTCGATGATCGCCTTGGCGGCCGCGTGGTCGGCCTGTGGCGCCTGGACCGCGTCCGGCGAGTCGGAGAACGCGATCGCGCCGACGAGCACCTGACTGGGCAGGCGATCGATGAACGTGTCGGCGGCGCGCTCGGCGGCGGCGAGCCTGGTCGGCTCGACGTCGGTCGCGGCCATCGAGCCCGAATGGTCGGTGACGAGCATGATCGAGGCCTGGTTGACGGCGGCGCTGTAGCTCACGTGCGGCCGGGCGAGGGCCAGCGCGAGAGCGGCGATCGCCGCCAACGCGAAGGCAGCCGGGAGATGGCGGCGCCACGAGGTGCCGGCGCCGGCGGCTGCGAGGGCGAGCGTGGACGCCGCCGGGAAGCGAACCGCGTAGCGTCGCGCGCGCCGGCGGGCGGCGATCGATGCGGCGATTGCGAGCGGGATCAGCCCGAGCGCTGCCAGCCACACCGGAGCGGCAAAGCTCATCGCAGGCGGCGCCCGAGTGCCAGCAGCCAGTCCTGATCGGTCGACAGCTCGACGTGCTCGACCCGCAGGCGGCGCAGCTCGCGCGCCAGCGTCTCCCGGCGCTCGCGCTCGAGTTGGGCGAAGCGCTCGCGGAGGCGGCGGTTGGAGGTGTCGACATCGACACGCGCACCGGTCTCGGGGTCGACCAGCGCCAGATGCCCGACGGCGGGGAGCTCCGTCTCTCGTGGATCGACGATCTCGGCCGCCACCACCGAGTGACGCATCCGCAGCGCCCCGAGTCCGCGCTGCCAGCCGTGCTGGTCGCGGAAGTCGCTGATCGCCAGGACCAATCCCGGCTGGCGTGCCATTCTGATCACCCGTTGGAGCGCTTCGGACAGGCCATCGGCGTGGTGGTGGCCATCCGGCACGACGCCCTCGGCCAGCATCCGCCGCAGGGCGACGATCCCCGGCTTGGCGCCACGCGGAGGGAGAATCCGGGGCTCCGCCGCCCCAAACGCCACCAGCCCGACGCTGCCCGCCCGCCGCACGCCGAGGCGTCCGAACACCAGCGCCACACCCTCGGCCACGTCGGCCTTCAGGCGCAGCGCCGTGCCGAACGCCATCGACGGGGACACGTCGAGCACGATCCAGGTCGTGAGCGCGCGCTCGGGAACGTGCAGGCGGACGTGTGCCTGTCCAGTGCGCGCGGTGGCGGCCGGGTCGATGTGACGCACGTCGTCGCCGATCTCGTACGGGCGCAGTTGGGCAAGCTCGGTGCCGGCGCCCACGCCCGCCGCGCGCCGATCCCCCGGCAGGGTTCGCGCCACCAGCCGGCTGAGCGCGAAATCGAGCGCTTCGAGCAGCGGCTGTGGCAGCGGCCCAGGACCCTGCCGCGCCGCCGGCGGCTCGAGTAGGGCTGCGGTCACTGCGCCCTCGCGATT
Organism: uncultured Solirubrobacterales bacterium; assembly: GCA_963834625.1. Classification (GTDB taxonomy): domain Bacteria; phylum Actinomycetota; class Thermoleophilia; order Solirubrobacterales; family Solirubrobacteraceae; genus Palsa-465. Next base: position 205,564 of record CAWICM010000010.1, read on the forward strand.
CGCGGTGTGTGGCCCTGGCGAATCAGGTCGTCGGTACGCGGCTCGGGAACGGCGGCCAGGACGCGGTCGAGCAGCTGATCCGCCGTCACGCCCTCGCTGAGAGCGTCGTAGGACAGCACGATCCGGTGACGGAGCACGTCCGGCACGAGATCGCGGACGTCCTCGGGGGCGACGTGACCACGGCCGCGCAGGAGCGCGAGCACGCGAGCCGACTGCACCAGCCCGATCGGCCCGCGCGGGCTGGCTCCGAACTCGATCATCGGTCCGATGTCCCCCAGTCCATGAGCGGCCGGATGACGCGTCGCGTCCGCGAGCGCCACCGCGTACCCGATCGTCTCGCGGTCGACGAGCACGGTCTGCGCCGCTGCCGCGTAGCGGCGAAGCCCGGCCAGTGCCAGTCGCTCCTGCACGACGGCCGGGTCGCGCAGGCTGCGCCCCACGACCGCCGCCTCCTCGCCGGCGTCCGGATAGTCGACGAGGATCTTCATCAGGAATCGGTCGACCTGGGCTTCGGGCAGCGGGTAGGTGCCTTCGGACTCGATCGGGTTCTGGGTCGCCATCACGATGAACGGCTCCGGGACCTCGTAGGTGGTGCCGCCGATCGTCACCTGCTGCTCCTGCATCACCTCGAGCAGGGCCGACTGCACCTTCGCCGGTGCGCGGTTGATCTCATCGGCCAGGAGGAAGTTGCAGAACACCGGGCCGAGCTCGGTCTGGAAGCCGCCGGTGTCGGGGCGGTAGACGCGTGTGCCCACGAGGTCCGCCGGCACCAGGTCGGGGGTGAACTGGATCCGGCTGTAGGACCCGCCCAGAACGGCCGCGAGCGTCTTGACGGTTAGCGTCTTGGCCAGACCGGGGACGCCTTCGAGCAGCACGTGCCCTCCGGAGAGCAGGCTGACCAGCAGCCGCTCGAGCATCGCGTCCTGCCCGACGATCACGCGCTTGATCTCGTGGAGCGCTTCGCTCAGCGCCGCGCGGGCTTCTTGCCGCAGCCCGCCGGCATCATCGATATCGGTCATGTTCATTCTCCGTCTCAGTCCTTTGGGTCGCTGCTCTAAACCAGTCGTCCGAACCATGCGAGCGAGGCGGCGCCGCCGAGCAGCAGCAGGGCCAGCCCGCCGCCGGCGAAGCTCGCCGTGATCTCGCGCTTGACCTTCTTGTGCCCGAGTTGCGCGCCGAGACGCTCGTAAACCGTGTTGAGCCCCTTCGCGTCGGTCGCGGTGAACGCCTTGCCGTGCGAGATGCTCGCGATCTGAGCGAGCTGCTGGGGATCGGGTGGCACCGGTACGTTGACGGTCCCCCCGTTGGCGCGCTTCTCGGCCACGGTCCCGTGCGCGGTGCCGAGCACGACGGTGTAGATAGGGATGTGATCCTTGGCCGCCTGCTGCGCCGCGGTGAGCGGATCCGAACCCACGTCGTTGCTGCCGTCCGACAGCAGCACGATCGCCGCCGGCGGCTGCTTGGCGCCGGCCTTCTTTGCGCTCGTGGCCAGACGCAGCGAGGTTCGAATCGCGTCGCCGATCGCCGTGCCGCCGGTGACTTTGAGTTCGGTGAGCGCCGAGCGAACGAGCGAACGATCGGTGGTCGGCGACTGCAGCACGGTCACCCTGGAGTTGAACTCGACCAGGCCCACGCGCACCGAGGAGGGCACGTGCTTCAGGAAGCCGGTGGCCGCTTTCTGCGCGGCGCGTAGTCGCGTGGGCGACACATCGGTGGCCGCCATCGAGCCGCTCGTGTCATTGGCCAGGACGATCGAAGCCGTGTTGAGGGGAACCGCCACGACCTGCTGCGGCCGCGCGGCCGCGACGATCAAGACCGCGAGCGCAAGCGCGAAAACGAGCATTGGAGCGTGCCGTCGCCAGCGCGGTCGATGCGGTGCCACCGAAGGGGCGAGCTTCGGGGCCGCGAACGCTGACGCCGCCTCGGTTCGCCGGCGTTGCTGGCCGGTGTACCACCAGATCAGCAGGGGAATCGCCGCCAGCCCGACGAGGATCAGCGGATGCAGAAAGGTCATGGACTGCGAGGAGGACTGGCGAGCGTGACGCGCGCCGTGTATTGCGATGCGCCACGCTGAACCTGGATGTCGACCGTGTCGCCGGGCTGCAAGCCGGAGATGGCCGACACGAACACGGCCGACGCGACGATCGGCTCGGTGTCGAGTTGGGTGATCAGGTCGCCCGGACGGATGCCCGCCTTGGCCGCCGGGCTGCCGGGGACCACGGAGGAGACCAGCGCGCCACTGACCGAGGAGTTGGCCAGCTTCACGCCGAGCCAGGCCTGCGCTCCGTTGTTCTGAGCCTGGGTTTGAGTGTGCTTGGTCGAACTGGAATCCGAGATCACCGCGTAGGCCGCGGTCGCGCCGAGCAGGGTCACGAAGATGGCCAGCAAGGCCACACGCACCCGGCGCCGCCCGCGAGCGGGCATGTTGCGCAGGCGCGCGCGGAAGGTTCTTAGGTGCTCGCGAAGCGTGCGCAGGTGCGCGCGGAGCGTTCGGATCGCCCGCCGAATCCAGCTCTCTCTTGGTGGGGGGGCGCCCGGCTCGGGGCTGGTGCTGGGCGGCTCAGTCTCGGCTGGTTCGTCGAAACGCGAGCGGCGGTTGGCGAGCTCCTCGGCATGAGCCGAGGACTCGTTCTCCCAATCGCCATACCACAGGTGACGAGGACCAGTCATACGCTCCGAGCAAGCTAGGCGGCGTTGGTGAGATTCTCTTAAGAAGCGCGGCTCGGGGTGCCTACCCGTTAAAGCCCGGGGTGGCCACCTGCTGGATCGTGCGCAGCGCGGCGGTGTCCTCGCCGGCGCCGCCGTCGCCACCGCCGCGGGAGGCCAGCTCGAGGTCGGCGAGCTGCTCGATCGTGCGCTGGAGGCTCTCCGAGCCACTGCGGTTTGCGTCGGCGATCAGCCGGTCGGCCGCTTTGGAGGGCATCCGCAGCCTTCGCTTGACCTGGGCCGCCGGCTCGCCCGCCTCGAGCGCGACGGCGATCTCGTGGGCCGTGCGCACGCGCTGGCTCATCCAGTAGAGCAGTCCGGGCAGGCGCTCACCCTGGCTGCGCAGCGTGAGGTAGAGGGACGTGGCCGCCTGGGCGTCGCCGCTCACGATCGTGTCCGCCAGCGACCACGCCCGGTGCTCGGCCGACGGGGCGGCCAGCTCGTCGAGCATCGTCGCGTCGACCCGGGCGCCCTGGCCGGCGTAGAGAGCCAGCTTCTCGAGCTCGCGAAGCAGCCGCTGCTGGCGGTCGCCGACTTGGGCGATCAGCGCCCGGGCGGTGTCGGGCTCGAGCTGTAGCCCGAGCTCGCGCGCCCGCGCGATCACCCATTTGGGCAGCTCCCACGGCTTGACGCTCTCCTCGGCGCTGACGTCTCCCCCGGCCTTCTCGACCGCCTCGCGCAGGCGCTTGGGAGCCTTGGTGCGGCCGTCCTCGCGGGCGAAGAAGGCCAGCGTGGTGTCGGGGGGCATGTCCTTCATGGCGGTCTCGAGCGGCTCGAGTTGCTTGTCGGTCCACCGCTCAACGCCGTCGACGATGATGAAGCGACGGCCGAGGGCGAACGTGAGCGCGTTCAGGGCGTTGGCGGCCGCCTCCGGGGTTGCGGCGTCACCCTCGAACAGCTCGATGCCCTGGGCGCCGCTCTCCTGTTCGCCGAGCGCGCGGAGCCGGCGCCGGCGCTCGGCGATCCGGCCGTGGTCGTCGCCGTGGATCAGGTAGGCGGGCTTGAAGGCGGGCATGGTGTGAGTCTAGGTGCGTGGCTGGATGGCCTGGACGGGCCGGGTGTGCCGCTGGACGAACCCGGGTGTGCCGCTGGACGAACCCGGGTGTGCCGCTGGACGGACCCGGCTGTGCCGCTGGATGGACCCGAGCGCGCTCTCGTGGGCGATTACCGGACCACGACGTTGACCAGCTTGTCCGGCACGACGATCACCTTGGCGACCTGCAGGCCGTTCAGATGGGACTGGACGCCACGCGACTCCATGCACAGGCGCTCGAGCTCGTCTCGTGGCGCTCCGGTCGGTGCGTTGACTCGATCGCGCACCTTGCCATTGACCTGGCAGACCAGCTCGAACGTTTCGGTCTGGAGCAGGTCGGGGTCGGCGTCGGGCCACGGCTCCTCCCACACCCGCCGGCCGGTCAGCATCTCGTACGCCTCCGCGCCCAGGTGGGGGGCGAACGGGAATACGAGCGACGCCGCGGTCGCGGCCGCGAACCGCCGTGCCTGCGGGTCGGCGTCGGCGTAGCGATAGATCTCGTTGGTCAGTTCGATGATCGCCGAGATCGCCGTGTTGAAGGCAAACCGGGTTGTCATGTCCCGGGTCACCTTGTCGATCGCCCAGTGCGCCTTGCGGACGATGGTCAGCGCGTTCCCCCCGGCCTCGGCCGGCTGGTCCGCGCTCTGTCCCTGACCTCCCAACTCGTCGGCCAGCCGCCACAGCCGGCCGAGCAGGCGCCGGTGCACCCCCTCGATGCCCGTGTCCGACCACGCAGCGTCCTGGTCGGGCGGCCCGATGGCCAGTATGTAGCAGCGAGCGGCGTCCGCCCCGAAGCGATCCACGATCGGCTGCGGGCTGATCACGTTCCCGAACGACTTCGACATCTTGTTGCCGTCGGGCCCGAGGATCATCCCCTGCGTGAACAGCGCCTGGAACGGCTCCTGGACGTCGAGCAGCTCCATGTCGGTCAGCGCCTTGACGAAGAAGCGCGAGTACATCAGGTGCAGGATCGCGTGCTCGACTCCGCCGATGTACTGGTCGACCGGCATCCATCTGCGCAGCACCTGGCGGTCCCACGCCGCTTCGTCGTTGTGCGCGTCGCAGTAGCGCAGGTAGTACCAACTCGAGTCCACGAACGTGTCCATCGTGTCGGTCTCGCGCCTCGCCGCGCCGCCGCATTTTGAGCATGTCGTGTTGACCCAATCCTCGGCGGCGGCCAGGGGCGAGCGCCCCTTCGGCTGGTAGTCCTCTATGTCGGGCAACTCGACCGGCAGGTCGGCCTCGTCGACCGGAACCATGCCGCACTTATCGCAATAGACGATCGGGATCGGGCAGCCCCAGTAGCGCTGGCGGGACACGAGCCAGTCGCGCAGCTTGTAGCTGACCGAGAAGTGCCCGTTGCCCTCGCGGTCGAGCCATTCGACGATCGCGCGCTGTCCCTCGACGGCGTTCATGCCGGAGAACTGGCCGGAGTTGATCAGCACCTCGTTCTCGGTGTGGGCGGTGAAGGCCTCGCCTGCGGTTGGCTCCTGGCCGTCGTGGGCCGGCGCTTCCGTTGCACCTGCCTCGCCATCTTGGGCCCCCTGTCCTCCCGGCGCCACCGTCCCCTGTCCCCCCGCCGCGACCGCGCGCTCTCCCCCCGCCGCGACCGCGCGCTCTCCCCCCGCCGCGACCGCGCGCTCTCCCCCCGCCGCGACCACCGGGCGGATCGGGAGATCGAACGCCTTCGCGAAGTCGTAGTCGCGCTGGTCGTGCGCGGGCACGGCCATGATCGCGCCGGTGCCGTACTCCATCAGTACGTAGTCGGAGACGAACATCGGGATCTGCTCGTTCGTGACCGGGTTGGTCACCGTGCGCCCGAGTGGCACGCCTGTCTTGGGCTTGTCGGTCGCGCCGCGCAGCTCGGGTGACTCGGTCAGCGAGCCGTTTACGTACTCGTGCACCTGCTGCTCGTGCTCGGTGCCCTCGGCCAGCCTGAACACGTCCGGATGCTCCGGGGCCATCACGAAGAACGTGGCGCCGAACAGCGTATCCGGACGGGTGGTGAACACCGGGTAGTCGATCCCGAGCTCGTCACAGCGGAACACCACCTCGGCGCCCTCGCTGCGCCCGATCCAGTTGCGTTGCATCGCCTTCACGTGCTCGGGCCACTGGATGTGGTCGAGGTCGTCCAGCAACCGGTCCGCGTAATCGGTGATGCGGAAGAACCACTGCTCGAGTTGGCGCACCTCGACCAGGCGCCCGCAGCGCTCACAGTGTCCGTCGATCACCTGCTCGTTGGCCAGCACCGTCTGGTCGTTCGGGCACCAGTTCACCGCCGCCGTCTTGCGGTACGCCAGGTCGCGCTCGAACAGCTGCAAAAAGATCCACTGCGTCCACCGGTAGTACGACGGCTGGTGCGTGGCGAGCTCACGACTCCAGTCGATCGAGATCCCCCAGCGGTGAAATGCCTCGCGGAATGTGGCTATCGACCGGTTCGTCGCCTCCCGCGGGTGCACCCCGGTCTTGATCGCGTTGTTCTCGGCCGGCAGTCCGAACGCGTCGTAGCCCATCGGGTGCAGCACCAGCCGCCCGATCCGCCGGTGGAAGTGCGCGATCGCATCCCCCAGCGCATAGTTCTTCAGATGCCCGATGTGCGGCTCCCCGCTCGGGTAGGGCAGCATCTCGAGCACGTAGGACTTCTCCCGGCCGTCGCTGCTCCCCGGGTCGTTGGAAACCTCCCAAGTGCGCTCGCGCGCCCAGATCTCCTGCCACTTGGGCTCTATCTGCTTGGGGTCATACCGTCGGTCGGACACAGCCATTGGGAGGTTACTTCGAGAGCCCCCCTCCTCGGCGCGTCCGGATGTGGCCGCGGCCGGGGCGTTCGCGCCTCAGCCGACTCGACACCCTCACCCGCTCCCGACTCGATCCGCCCTTACCATCCGGGCGTGGCTGATCCCACGGGGCCATCGCCGAACGAGCCTTCCCACGCCGGCGCTGCCCTGGCCGCCGAGCGAGTGGCCACGATCGTCGCCGCCGCTGAGGAGACGGCCGAGCGGCTCCGGAGCGAGACCGAGGAGCGCGTCCGCGAGCGCATCGCCGAGGCCCAGCGCGCCAGCGATAACCGCGTGCAGGCGGCCGAGGAGGAGGCAGCCGACATCGTCCAGATGGCCCAGGCCGAGGCGGCGCGGCTGCGCGAGGAGGGCCGGACCGAAGCCGAGGCGGCCAAGACAGCCGCCACCAGTGAGGCGTTGGCGATCATGGCACGGGCCGAGGAGAGCGCCTCCGGGATCGTGGCCGAGGCACAGACGTCCGCGGCCGCCACGCGGGCCGAGGCCGACGAGCGAGCGAAGGGCTTGCTGGAGGACGCGCGTGCCACCGCCGACGGCGTGCGCTCCGAGGGGCTCGAGCTGGTGTCGAATTTGCGAGAGATGAGCAACTCTCTGCGCTCGAACGCCGAGCGGCTGCTCGGCGACGTCCAGCGCGTGCACACGCGCCTGGTGGCGCAGATCGAGCGCGTTGAGCGCGCTGCCGGCGGCGGCAGTGGAGCGTCCCGGGCTTCCGCACGCGGGCGCGAGCACGACGATCCATACCTTCGGCGGCCGACTCGAGATGAGGAGCCGGGCGCCGACGCACAGTCCCGCCCGTCTGTCGAGGACGACGGCCTCGAGGTGCCGGAGTTCATCCCGCCGAGCTAGCTCGGCTCCCGTTTCGCCTGCATCCGATCGAGTTTTTCCGTCCGACGCCCATGCGAACATACGTTCGTCATGGAGATGAGTTCGAACACCAAAGGTGCGGTCGCCGAGCAGGCCATCGTGCTGGCGGCGACCAGACTAGGCGTACCCGTGCTGAGGCCGGTCGGCGATCATGGCCGGACCGATCTCGCGCTCGAGATTGGTAGCGATCTATGGCGTGTCCAGGTGAAGTGGGGTCAACTCAGCCCGGCACGAGATGTAGTGATCGTGAGGCTTGGCACATGTCGATGCACTCCTCGCGGCTACGTCCGTGGTACCTACAGCGAACGCGAGGTGGACCTGTTCGCCGTCTACTGCGGCGAGCTCGATCGCTGCTTCCTGTTGCCGGCGCAGCTGCTGGCGGACAAGACAGCCGTCCATCTGCGCCTGGCCCCTCCGCGCAACGGTCAACAGTCATGCATTACCCTTGCCGACGACTTTACATTTGACGGGGCTGTAGCTCAGTTGGCTAGAGCGCGTGACTGGCAGTCACGAGGTCGGGGGTTCGAGTCCCCCCAGCTCCATCCGACCTCACAAAACGCGGCGGTATTGGTTGCCGCCGAATCGTGCCGCATTGCTTTCGGGTATTGGGTGGACCGGGTCGCCGCGGGTGAGGATGCGCTAGTCACGCGACGCGGAATGCCGATGATCAGGCTGACCGCAGCCTCTCCAGCATCGGCTGCGCCGCCGGTCGCGGCGGCGACATCGGACCCGTCTCTTCCCACGCCGACCACGCCGGGACCTGCGTGACGGCTGGGACCACAACCGTCATGCGGACTACAACGTCGGCGCGGACTACAACGCCGCCGCGGACTACAACGTCGATGCGGACTCGCGCCGCCTGCCAAGGTCGGCGCCCGGCTACCCCGTCTCCTGCTTTGCGGCCTCGAGCGCCGCCGGCGGATCCATGCCGCCGCGTTGGAGCACGAGCTGCAGGGCGCGATCGGCCAGGTCGGCCGCCTCCGCGCCACCGACCGACTCGTCGCGGAGGGCGAGCGCGAGCAGGACCTGCCGCAGAAGCTCCGGACTCTGAGTGTCCGGGGGCGGCCCCGCGGGTGGGAGGGCTCGCACGGATGCGAGCAACCGCGGGGCGCTCGCGCCACCGCCGAACAGGCGCCCGGGCGCCTTGTCCGGAATCGCGCCGACGATCGCACCGGTGGCCGGGTTGACGACGTTGATCTTGCTGCGCAGGCCGGCGCGCTCCAGCGCCAGGCGGTACCCCGACAAACGTAAATAGCCAAGCTGGGCAGCCAACTGGACGAAGGCCGCGGCCTCTGCCTCGTCCTTGAGGCGAGGCTGGTGTAGAGCGATCTGGGTGCCCGAGTCCGGCAGGGATGGATCGGGCTCGGCCGCCACGAGCAGGAAGGCGTGCGAGCCCAGCCGGCCCGCGCCCACCCCGGCCACGTCGACGAGCAGCTGATAGCCGCCCAAGCCGAGCGCGCCCACGATCCCGGACGGCAGCGGGTTCGACGCCAGGTACCCCGGTGAGAAGCTCATGGAGATCAGTTGGCCGGCGCCGACGGCGCTTTAGTTGTCGAGCAGGCCACCGACGATGCCTCCGAGCAGGTCACGGCCGCCGCGTTGCGAGTCGCCGCCGGCGCCCTCCTGGACGGCCGGGTGGAAGTAGGCGCTCTGCAGGCCCACGCGACCCGGGCCGGTGAAGCGGTTGAACACGAGGTTGCCGGCGCCACTCAGGAGGCCGGTCTTGAACCCGTACACCTCCTGGGTCATCTGCACCGAGTGGTCGCGGTAGATCCAGCCCCCCGGCTCGATGTCGATGGATTCGCCCGGCTCGAGGTTCTTCTCGAACACGTTGCCGTAGCCGTGCATCCAGACCACGCCCTCGTGGTCGCCGGCGAAGAAGTGGTCGACCCAGAAGCCTCCTCCGTAGAGCATGTTGGAGAAGCCCTTCTGGCGGCTGTAGTCGTACTGGATGCCACCGGTGGCGGCGAGGAACTGGTGCTCGCGGGCCATGATCCCCTGTCCGGGCTGGAGGTGGAGCGCGACGATGTGTCCGGGCGCGTCGCGGCTGAAGGCGATCTCGCCCGGCGACTGCGCCTCGAGCAACAGCAGCGGCATCCCTCCGAATACACGGCGCTTGAGCCCCTTGCCCAGGGGATGAAGCCCGATCTGGAGCTGCGGGTACTTCCACAGCAGCACGTGGTGCTCGAAGTAAACCGGCACCCGGCCGTCGAGCGCCATGTGCAGGACGGGAACCAGTTCGCCCTCCAGGCGGTAGTTCACCCCGGGCGCGGTTCCCTGCTGGATCTGGGTCGGAAGGATCTGGGGTGCGGACGGCATTGTCTCTCCGTTCGGGTTGGTCTGACGGCCTGGAGTCGCCGCGCTTCACCGCAGGCGTAGCGCAGACGGCCCCGAGCCACTGCCCTCGCGCTCGGGCTCCGCGCAGACGGTATCGCGCCACCGCGTTCAGCGGCGATAATCGGCCGCGATGGCAACTATCTACGTGACCGGCCATCGCAACCCCGACGCGGACTCGATCGCCGCGGCCATCGGTTATGCCGAGCTGAAGGGTCGCCTGGACACGCGCAACCGCTATGTGCCCGTCCGCCTCGGCGGGTGTAACGCCCAGACGCGCTGGCTGCTCGAGCGCAGCGGCGCGCCCCAACCGCAGTTCCTGCCCCACGTGATGGTCCGCGCCTGCGATGTGATGAAGTCGAACTTCCCGATCGCCCAAATGCAGGCGACGATCCGGCACGCGGGCATCGAGATGGTCCGGGCCGGCCTGGGTCTCGTCCCCGTGGTGGATGACGACGGCGCGCTCGTCGGCGTGCTGACCGAGCGGGCCCTGGCCCGCCGGTTCATCCGCGAGACGCGCGATGCATCGACGTTGGAGGATGCGCCCACCCGCGTCGCCGCGATCGCCGAGGTGCTCGGCGGCCGGCTCCTCACCGGCGACGACAAGCCGCTCTCCGGCCGGGTCTGGGTGCACTCGATGGACCCCACCCGCAGCGGCGCCTCCGAGGGCGACGTGGTCGTGGTCGGTAACCGAGCGGACGTCCAGCGCCTGGCCATCGAGCGGGGCGCCCAACTGCTCGTGCTCTCCAACAACTCAGAGCCGCCCGACGAAATCCTCGTGCTGGCCCGGGAGCGCGGGATCGCGGTGATCGTCTCGCCGCTGGACAGCTACGTCTCGGGCCGGATGATCACCCTGGCCGCCCCCTGTGGCGCGCTCATGGAGCGCGAGCCGCTGACCGCCACCAGCGAGTTCCTCGTGGACGAGATCTCCGAGCAGATCAAGGAGAGCCACTACGGCGCGGCGGTGGTGGTCGATCCGCAGCGCCGGCCGGTGGGGCTGGTCACGCGCTCGGACCTGGTCGCTCCGCCCCGGCGGCGCGTCCTGCTCGTCGACCACGCCGAGCAGGCCCAGAGCGTGTCAGGGGTCGAGAAGGCCGAGATCGTCGAGATCCTCGACCACCACCACATCGGCTCGATCGAGACCCGGATTCCCGTCACCGCCACGTTCGATCCAGTCGGCTCGACCGCCACCCTGGTCGTCGAGCGCTTCCGCCAGAGCGGCATGGAGCCGAGTCCGCCCACCGCGATGATGCTGCTCGGCGCGGTGATGTCGGACACCATCATCCTCAACTCCGCCACGACCACCGACCGCGATCGCCAGGTGGTCGACTACCTGGAGCGCGTGCTGGCCGTCGACGGCGCCGAGTACGGCCGCGAGATGTTCGAGGCCACCTCGGACGTCTCCGAGGTGAGCGCCGAGGAGATCATCAACCGCGATGCCAAGCAGTACCACGCCTCGAGCGGCCACCAGATCTGCATCGCCCAGATCGAGGTCGTGGGCAAGTCGCTGCTGGACCGCAGCGGGGAGCTGGTCGAAGCGATGCGTAAGGCGCGGGAGAGCCGCGAACTTCAGCTCTACGCGCTGATGGTCACCGATGTGCTGACCAAGGGCACCGACCTTCTCGTGGCCGGCGACATCAACGGGGTGGCGCGGGCGTTCGGCACGGCCGCCCACGACAGCCACATCGAGCTGCCGGGGGTGATGAGCCGCAAGAAGGAAGTGGCCCCACAGCTCCTGGCGGCGATGTAGGGCCGCGGCGACCCCGGGGCGGTGGCGCGGCAACTCAGCACGGTAGTGCGGCGACCACGGGCGGGTGGCGCGACGACTCAGAGCACCACGCTCAGGACCAACCGCAGCCCCAGCACCAGCAACCCCACCGCGAGCAATCGCTGGATCATCGTTCCGCTGAGGCGCTGCGAGAGCCGCGCCCCCAGCTGAGCGCCGAACACCACCCCCACTGACAGCGCCGCCGCCCGCCGGAGCCCCACCCCGTGGTGAAACGTGCCGGCCGCAATGTGTGTGAGGGTCGCCACGAGCGCCATCCAGGCCAGCACGAAGTGCGAGGTGGCGGTGGCGACGTGGGTCGGGAAGCCGAGCACGGTGACCAGCAGCGGCACGTGGACGACGCCGCCGCCGATGCCGAGGAAGCTCGAGACGAAGCCCACCACCACGCTGAACATCGCCCCCAGCCGCACGTTGGCCTGGTAGCGATACTGCTTGCCGTCGCGGGCCACGACGAGCCGCGCCGACCCATGGTCGGGATGCCCGGCGGACGGCTGACGGCGTCCCCGCACCAGCCACCAGGCCAGCCCGGTCAGCGCCACGCCCATGATGACGTCAAAGCCCGGCCGGCTGACCTTGTCGGCCACCAACACCCCCAGCACCGATCCGGGCAGCGTGCACAGCGCGAACACGATTCCCGAGCGGTAGTCGATTCGCTGCTGGTGCGCATAGGCGAGCGAGCCCGAGCCGGCGTTGAAGAACACCACGATCAGGCTGATCGCAGTGAGGAGCGCCGGCGACGACTGCGGATAGACCAGGAGGAGGACCGGCGTCAGGATGAACCCGCCGCCTGCGCCCACCAGCGTCCCGAACACGCCCACCCCGAAGCCCAGGAGGCACAGGAGCACGGCCGCCAGCGGCGTGAAGTGCGAGGCCACGGCCGGGGCTAACGGCTAAGGGCCCGTAGGACCCTAAGCGGTCGTGGCCCCCGCCGCCAGCACGGGCGCCTCGCCCCACAGCTGCTCGAGCCGGTAGTACTCGCGCGTGTCGGGCACGAACACGTGGACGACCACGTCGAGATAGTCCATGAGGATCCAGCGCGCCCCCGGCAGACCCTCCACACGCTCCGGGAGACGGCCATAAGTCGACTTGAGCCCCTCGTAGATCGCGTCGTGGATGGCCTTGGCCTGCCGTTCGGTACGGCCCGAGCAGATCACGAAATAGTCGGTGTAGCCGATCATCCCCCGAAGATCCAGCTGGACGATTTCGAGCGCCTTGCGATCCTCGGCGTAGTCCACGATCGCCTGGGCGAGCTCCTCGGGCGTCATCGGATCGGCCTCACGGGCACGCGCCGGTTGGGTCATCGAACGGAGCCTACCTCCGCGTAGAGACGGTGGCGCTCGATGTAGCTCACCACCGGATCGGGCACGTAATACCTGATCGGCTGGCCGACTCGCGCGCGCTCCCGGAGCATGGTCGACGAGATCGCGATGCGGGGCATGCGGAAGAAGGCGGCGCGCTCGCCCCCCGACAACGACCGGAGCGCGTCGTCGACCGCGGCCCGCGAGGTGCCCCGGCGCTTGGCCACGGCCAGCGTGGCCAGCGACAGCACCCGCTCCGGCTCATGCCAACTCGGCAGGCCCGCGGCGATGTCGCCCCCGACGATCAGGAACAACTCGTGATCTGGCGCAGAAGAATGCAGTTCCTTCAGGGTATCGACCGTATACGACGGCCCGTCCCGGCCGATCTCCAGATCCGAGACCGCGAACCGCTCATCACCCCGGATGGCCAGCCGGCACAACTCCAGGCGGTGCTGGGGCCCCGGCTCGTCCTCAACGGGCTTGTGCGGTGGTATCCGGGCCGGGATCAGCGTCACTCGGTCCAATCCGAGCTGAAGGTACGCCTCCTGGGCGCAGATCAGGTGACCAAGATGTGGCGGATTGAAGGTTCCGCCGAGGATGCCTATCCGCACAGACCTCTACTGCCCGGTCCGGAGGCGATGCCGTTCTCGTTCGTCAGCGCCTTCACGGACGAACGTGCCCGGAGCCCTCGATCAGGTACTTGAAGGTGCACAGCTCGCGCAGACCGATCGGCCCGCGGGCGTGGAGCTTCTGGGTCGAGTTGCCGATCTCGGCACCCATCCCGAACTCGCCTCCGTCGGTGAACCGGGTGGACGCGTTGACATACACACATGCCGCGTCCACACCGAGCTGAAAAGCCCGGGCGGCCTCGGTGTCGCGGGTGACGATTGCCTCGGAATGCCCCGATCCCCAGCGGTTGATGTGCTCAATCGCGCTCGAGACGGAGTCGACGACGCCCACCGCGAGCGTCAGCGCGTGGTACTCGGTGGCCCAGTCCTCGTCGGTGGCGTCGGCGACCGGAACGCCCCCGGCAACCGCCTGCGTCGCGGCGTCGCCGCGCAGCTCGACGCCGGAGTCCGCCAGCGCGCTCAACACGGCCGGCAGGAACTCGTCGGCCACCGCCTCATGCACGAGCAGCGTCTCGGCCGCGTTGCACACGCTGGGCCGCTGGATCTTGGCGTTCAGCGTGATCGCCAGCGCGTCGGGCAGGGACGCCGTGGCATCGACGTACACGTGGCAGTTGCCAGACGCGGCATACATGACCGGCACCGTGGCAACGTCCTTCAGCGCCGCCTTCAGGCCCTCGCCGCCGCGCGGGATGATCAGGTCGACCAAACCCGCCTGGGTGGCGAGCTCGGCGAGCTCCTCGCGACCGCCCCCGGCGACCAGCGCCATCGCGCCCTCGGGCAGCCCGGCCGACAGCCCGGCTTCGGTCGCCACCGAGGCCAGGACTGCGTTCGAGTGGGCGGCCATGGACGATCCGCGCAAAACCACGGCATTGCCCGACTTCAGGCAGAGCGCCGCCGCATCGATCGTAACGTTCGGTCGGGCCTCGTAGACGACCGCGATCACGCCCAGCGGCACGCGGACCTTGCGTACCTCGAGCCCGTTGGCCAGCCGGCGCCCCTCGATCACCTCGCCTACCGGATCCGGCAGGGCAACGATGTCGCGCACCTGGCTCGCGATCACCGCGAGACGACGCTCGTCCAGGGCCAGCCGGTCCATCAGCGCGGCGGTCAGCCCAGCCTCGCGCCCGGCGTCGAGATCACGGGCGTTTGCCTCGAGGATCTCGGGGGCACGCTCGATCAGCGCCGCCGCGATCGCCTCGAGCGCCGCGTCCTTGACCCCGGAAGGCGTCGAGGCCAACAGGGTCGCGGCCCGCTTGGACGCCAGGCAGGTCTCGGCTACGGATGTCGCGGTGACAGCCATGCTCTCCACATAAGGTTACGCAAGCACGAAGTAGTCCCGGTGGACGGCCTCATCCGTGGCGCGCGGCAGCCGTTCTCGCACATCGGCCGACTTGAGCCCCCGGACCCGCCGGAGCTCGCCCGCCGAGTAGTTGCAGATCCCCTTCCCCACCACCTCGCCGTCGAACGCGATCTCGACCGCATCGCCCGCGTCGAACTCGCCGGTCACCTCGACCACCCCTACCGGGAGCAGGCTGGTCCCGCCCTCGCGCAGGGCCCGCGCCGCGCCGGCGTCGACCAGCACGCGCCCCCGCGTGGGCTTGGCGTACTTGAGCCACAGCTTGAAGCTCGAGTACCGTCCGGGACGGGCGGAGAAGCGGGTGCCGACGGCATCGCCGCCGGCGGCGCCCAGCAGCGCCCCCGGAGACAGGCCACTCGCGATGACCGTGGGAATCCCCGCCGCGGTCGCCATCTCGGCCGCCACCACCTTCGAGCGCATGCCACCCGATCCCAGCGGGGAAGTCGCATGGCCTATCGCCAGCTCGTCGAGCTGCTCGAACGACTCCACCGCAGAGACCAGCCGCGCGTCCGGATCGCTCCGGGGATCCGCGGTGAACACCCCCTCGGCGTCAGTCAGCAGCACTAGAACCTCGGCGGCGATCAGGATCGCCACCTGGGCGGCTAGGAAGTCGTTGTCGCCGAAGGAGATGTCGTCGGTGGTGGTGGTGTCGTTCTCGTTGATCACGGGAACGACGCCCCACGCGATCAGCCTGCGCAGCGTCTGCCGGGCGTTCAGGTAGTGGGTCCGCGCACTCACGTCGAAGAACGTCAGCAGCACCTGTGCGGTCTGCAGGCCGCGGGCGCGCAGCAGCTCGTCATAAACCTGGTAGAGCTTGCCCTGGCCGACCGCGCTGGCCGCCTGCAGCTCGTCGACGGCCCGCGGTCGCAGCGCCAGCCCCATCACGCCCATCCCGCGCGCGATCGCGCCGCTCGTCACGATCACCGGCTGGCGGCCCGCGCGGTGCAGCTCGACCAGCTCATCGCAGATCCGCGTGAGCACCTCGAGGCGCACCTCGCCGTCATCGCGCGCGACGATGCTCGAACCGAGCTTGACGACCACCGCACCCATGTCGCTAAGCAGCTTAGGGCCCGCCGCTACTCAGTCGCGGACGCTGAGGACGCGGTCAGCCGCAGAGCGGGTTGCGCGGCGCGCCGCGGCACGGGCGGGGCATCGTCGGCTGGGGCCGCGGCGCGGCCTGCGCGCGCTGATGCCGCGCGCCGGATTGCCCCACCAGCTTGAGGATCTCGCCGAACAACGCGATCCCGCCGTTCGGCGTGGTGGCGTTCTGGCATCCCCACGTGCCCTCGATGTCCGCGGGGCTCGACGTCGCGAACGTGTTGCCCGAGAAGCAGTCGTTGACCGAGTTCTGCGTGCCGTACACGCCGCCCTCGAGACCGATGTCGTAGGTCCCCGAGAGCGTCGCGTTGCCGGTGATGCGGTTGTCCGACACCCTGTCGCCCGAGGACTGGAAGTAGACCGTGTCGGACTGCACCGGGAACGGGTCGGGGCGCTCCAGGACGAGCACGCCGAAGCTCGGGTTGTCGCGGATCGTGTTGTCCTCGAGCAGGTCGGCGTAGTCGCCGCCGAGCACCACGCCCTCGCCCCATGGCGCGGTCAGGATGTCGGAGTTGGCCGGCGTCGAGATGTTGCCGTTGTCCTCGATCACGTTGTCGCGGAAGATCGTGCAGCGGTTGATCTGCGTGGAGGTGAAGGTCGGAAGCTTTGCGCGGTTCGATGCGGCGTTGCACGCTCCGTCCTGCGGCGGGGGAAGATCTGAGTCGGGCTCGGAGTCGGGCGCCACGCCGACGCTGTTGTTGCGGAAGGTCGAGTCCTCGACGATCAGATGGCCGCCGGCGTTCGTGCTCGACCACCCGAGCGCATTGCGCTCGACGAGCGCGTCCTGCACGAGCGCGTGGCAGTCGCGGCACGCGCCCACGTACAGACCGGAGTCGTTGAAGCCAGACGCATAGACGTGCTTGAAGAACCCGTCGACCGAGTGGCTCGCGAACAGGCCGTAGCCGCCGAGCAGGCCGGTGTCGTAGGCGGTCAGGTACTGGCCCCACCAGCCGTGAAGGTCGATCTTGTCCCCCTTGTCCTGGCCCCACCAGATCTCGTTCCCGTTCCCCGAGTCCTCGCGCCTGCGCCGGTCGAAGTTACGCACGGTCAGGTTCTCGACCCACACACCGTTGGCGGTGATCACGATCCCGTTGCCGACCTTGTGGCGGCCGTCGAGGATCACGCCGTTGCGGTTCATCCCGCGCAGGTGCAGGCGCGGCGTCGTTATCCGCACCGTCCCGTAGTAGACGCCCCGGTCGATCAGGATCCAGTCGCCCGCGTGTGCCGCGCCGACCGCCGCCTGGATCGTCGTGTAGTGCGTGTAGGAGACGTGGCGCTGGGTGACGATCAGCACGCGCGCCGACGCACTCGCCGCCGCGAGCAGCAGCATGGCAAGCGTCAACGCCGCGACGTCGATAACCGGTCCGTTTCAGCACCGGTGGTAGATCCTGGCAAATTTCGCGAACTCGTGATGTCCGCGCACCGTGATGCGCTCGAGGAACCGCACCCACACGTTGTGAGAGCGGCCGCGACCGAGATCGATCCGGACTCGGACATGCCGGCCGTGGGCCTTGTGCCGACGCCACTTGCCGCGCGCGATCATGACCGACAGCGAACGGAACTTCTCGCGCTTGGCCAACGACAGCCTGACCGTGACGAACCGGGCGCTGCACCTTCCGGCGGTCGGCATCGATTGGACCTGACCGCTGCACCACGGGTTGGCGGCGACGCCGGAGCACGGATCGGGCATGCTCGGCAATCCGGCCGGGAGCGGGTGCATGACGACGCTTGTGCGGCGGGGATAGTTCGCGCCCGGCGGGCAGCCGGTTCCCGATCCGACGAACTCCGAGTCGCAGTTCACCTGGCTGACGAACGATGGGTTCACATCGGGTACCGTCGCGGTCTGCCCACAGGTCGAATTCGACTGCGGCAACCCTGAGGGCGAGCTCGTGAGCGTGCCGCCGGTGTCGGTGTTACCGCTGTAGCAGTTGATCGCGTGGCCCGGGGTCGTCGTCGACTCGGCGAAGTCGCCGTTGGTGTCGTTGCCGAAGAAGCCGTCGTGGGTGAACGTGTTGCCGACCAGCGCGTTGCCCCAGTCGTCGTAGTTGCACACGTTTCCGGGCGCGCTAACGCCGCCGTTGCACGGCGAGGTGACGTCCGACGGCGGCGTCTCGGTGTCCGGGTACGGAACGAAGATCACGCCCCAGGCGCCATTGTTGGTGAACGTGTTGTCCATGATCGTGTCGTCGCGACCGCCCGAGACCGACAGCCCGGTTCCGACCGGGCCCGCCGCCGCGGCGCCGGCCGACGGGACGTTCGGGTTGTTGTTGTCGTGCACGTCGTTGTGCATGAACACCCAGCAGGAGTGGGTGCGGGTGATCGGGCTGGTGCCGCCGTTCGGACACGCCCCATCCTGCGGCGAGGGCCAGTCGTCGTTGTTCTGGCTGTTGGTGTCGAACCCGTCCTCGTTCGAGTCGAACTGCGAGTTCTCGATCACCAGCTGCCCGCCCGAGTTGGTTCCGGAGTAGCCGAGCGCGTTGAACTCTGCCCAGCCGTGATCGAGGGTCTGGTCGCACACCTGCTGGCAGGCGCCGATGTAGTAGCCGGAGTCGTTGAAGTTCGAAACGTACGTCTGATCCCAGGTGCCGCCGCTCCAGTCGCTCGAGAAGATCCCGTAGCCCGCGGCGGTCGACTCGTCGCCGAAGTAGGTGCTGGTTGCGCTCAGGTACTCGCCGTTGAATCCCCAGCCGCCGATCTGGCCGCCGCCGTCTCCCCCGTTCCACCAGATCTCGTTGCCCGCGTCACCGGACCCGGCGAGGAAGTTGCAGGCGGTGAGGTTCTGAACCGAGACGTCGTTGGCCTTCCACACCTCGATTCCGTTGAGCCCCGAGCCGCCGGGACCGAGGTTCTGCTCGCCGGCGCCCGCGCTGCACTGCGAGGACCCCGGCTTCGTCCCGTCGACGATCACGGTGTTCCGGTTCATGCCGCGCAGCGTGACGTTCGCCTTCGTGATCAGGACGGCGGCCGGGCTGTCGTCCGCGCCGGACGGAGCGCTCGACGTCGTCGTCTTGTAGTCGCCGGGACCCAGCAGGATCGTGTCCCCCGGCTGGGCGGCGTTCACGGCCGCCTGGATCGAGCTGTACTGCCCGGGGATGCCGTTGTAGCTCCCCACCCGCAGCACCTGCGCGCTCGCCGTTGGCGCGATCAGCGCGGTGACAACGATCGCGAACACACCACACACCCCACGACGCATGGACGCCTCCTCTTGGCAGCAGAACGCGCGCGATCGTACGCCTCGGCGCCCTCGCTCGCGCCGGTTGATGGGATTGGTCGGCGGCGCCTTACTCTGGATCGAGGTCGAACGCGATGCCGGCGATCTCGACCTCGTCGCCGGGCTCGAACCCTTCCTCCTGGAGGGCCCGGATCACGCCGATGCCGCGAAGCCGGCGCTCGAGGTAGGCGAGCGCGTCGGCATTGTCCAGGTCGTAGCGCGCCACCAGACGCTCGACGCCCTGCCCGCTCACCCGATAGGCCCCATCGCCGAGCTTGGCCACCTGGTAGGCGCGCGGGGCGGCCGGCCGGAACACGCGGTGCTCGGCCAGCTCCTCGCCCGCCACGTCGATCGTGACTTCCTCCGACGGAGCGTCAGCCGCCGGCACGCGGCGCACCAGCTCGGCCGCCAGCTCGTCGAGCCCGAGACGCGTCACCGACGACGTGACGATCACCGGCACATCCGTGCCCAGCCGCTCGGCCCACGCGGTACGCGCGCCCTCCTGCGCACCGGAGTCGACCAGGTCGGCCTTGGAAAGGACCAGCACGCGCGGTAGCACGGCCAGGCGCGGGTTGTGCAGCTTAAGCTCGCGCTCGACGGTGGCGTGGTTGATGACCGGGTCGCTTCCGTCCAGCGGCGCGAGATCGAGCACGTGCACGAGCAGGCGCGTGCGCTCGATGTGGGCCAGGAAGTCGTGCCCGAGCCCGGCGCCGGCGCTGGCCCCCTCGATCAGCCCGGGGATGTCGGCGATGACCAGCTGGCGATCCGCGGCCTCGAGCGTGCCGAGCGCCGGCTCGAGCGTGGTGAACGGATAGTCGGCCACCTTGGGATGGGCGCGCGTGAGCCGGCTGAGCAGCGAGGATTTGCCCGCGTTGGGCAACCCGACCAGTCCCACGTCGGCCAGCAGCTTGAGCTGCAGCGTGATCCAGGTCTCGCCGCCGGCAAGCCCTCTTTCGGCGAACCGGGGTGTCTGGTGGGTGGGGCCGGCGAAGCGCTTGTTCCCCCGACCGCCCGGGCCGCCCCGCACCACCACGGCCCGCTGTCCAGGGCGCACGAGGTCGTGCACGGTGCCGTCGGCCTCGACGCTCGCCTCGGTGCCGGGTGGCACGGCAATCGTCAGCGTCTCGCCGTCCTTGCCGTGACGCAGAGACCCCTGGCCGTGACCGCCCCGCCCCGCCTTGAAGTGAGCCTTCCGACGGAAGGCCTCGAGATCGCGCAGCGAGTCGTCGCACACGAGCACGACGTCGCCACCGCGCCCTCCGTCACCGCCGTTGGGGCCGCCCTTGGGGACGTGCGCCTCGCGCCGGAAGCTCAGGCAGCCGTCGCCGCCGCGGCCGGCCGTGACGTGGATTCGAGCGCGGTCCTGCATGGAATCATCCTGGCATGGCAGGCCGACTGAGCCGCGTGATCACGTCGCCGGCCACGAGCGCGGGCTGCTCCTCGAGCTGAAGCGTGCCGTAACGGAGGACGTCGAACCCGCCGGCGCGCAAGCGCATCTCGTTGCTCCGGTCGCGCTGGATCTGCCCCCACGAGCTGTGGTTGTCGCGCCCGTCGAGCTCGACGACCAGCTTCTGCCGCCACCACACCGCGTCGACCAGGACGCCCTCGATCAACACGTTGACGTCGTCTGGGAGCGGTACCCCGAACTTCTCGCACAGGGGCAGGAACAGGCGCTCGAGCGGGCTGCGCGTGCGGGCGAGCTTCGGCTCGTGGCGTTTCAGCGCCTCACGCAGCTTCGTACTCCCGGCACGGCCATTACCGGCAATCACCTTGAGTGCGGTGATGTCGAGCACCTTGTGGTAGTCGGCGTTCGCCAATGCGTAACGCACCCGTTCGCGCGACGCCGTCGCGGCGAAGTCGAGCAGCGCCTGCTCGATCCTCGTAGTCGGCAGCCCCTTGTGCAGGACGCGGTCGCAGTTACGCCGGCCGTACACCTTCACGCCGCGCAACGACCGGCAGCGGCGGGGCGTACTCACCTGGAGTGGCCACGGCTGCTTGTCGATGAGGCCGTGCCACCAGAGCGCGGTGGCGTGGCTGAGCATGGCCCCCGGGCCGGCGTAGAGGACCGCCGCCCAGAGGTCTGCCTCGACGCTCGGTGCGCGGTGGCCAACGGCATACACCCGGGGATGGACGATGTGCAGGTACCCGCTGTCGACCCACCGCGCGATCACCACGCTCTCGACGCCAAGCGCCTCGAACTGCGCCGTGCTCAGTCGCCCCGCCTGACGCCCCGCCAACACCTGAACTTTGGCGCTGAGGGTACGCATGTGTTACCTCCATCGCCAAAGACCAGTCATGGGCAGAAGGATGCGCGGACCCATGTGACGAATCAAGACGCGGAGCTGTGCCAAAAGTGCTAACGGACTTCAAGAAGTTCCTGTTCCGCGGCAACGTCATGGACCTGGCGGTGGCGGTCGTCATCGGCACCGCGTTCACGGCCGTGGTCAAGGCCCTCGTCGCCGACCTCCTCACGCCGATCATCGCGGCCATCTTCGGCGCCCACGACTTCGCCAACCTGAAGTTCACGATCCACCACAGCACGTTCGCCTATGGCGACTTCCTCAACAACCTGATCACGTTCCTGACCGTGGCCGCGGCGATGTTCTTCCTGGTCGTGGCGCCGATCAACTACCTGATGGCGCGCCGCGCCCAGGAGGATCCGGACACCAAGCAGTGCCCGCAGTGCGACTCAGCGATCCCGATCAAGGCCAAGCGCTGCCCGCTCTGCACCTCGGAGCTCGAGAGCGCTCAAGCGGCTTAGGGGCCTCGCTTCGCTCGGCGTCCGTGGGGCCGTTCCGCCGGGCGTCCATGACCCGGCGGGCCCTGCCGCCGACCTACGACTCGGGCGCGGAGCCCGGGACGACCGAGATGACCCGACCGCGCCGACCGCGCGTGAACTCCACCGTCCCCGCCGCACGAGCGAAGAGAGTGTCGTCCTTGCCGATCCCCACGCCGTCGCCCGGCTTGAACCGGGTGCCGCGCTGGCGCACGATGATCTCGCCGCCGGTCACCGCCTCGCCGGCGAACACCTTGACGCCGAGGCGCTTGGCGTGGGAGTCGCGCCCGTTGCGCGAGGAGCCAAGTCCCTTCTTATGAGCCATGCTTCACCTCCGTAATCTCGATCCGCGTGAGGTTCTGCCGGTGCCCGGTGCGCCGCTTGTAGCCGCGCTTGGGCTTGAACTTGACCACCCGTAGCTTGGGGCCGCGCTCGTGGGCGACCACGCGGGCCGCGACCGACACCTTCGCCAGATCCTCGCCGTCGACCACGGAAGACCCGTCGACGAACAGCAGCGGCTCCAAAACGACCGAGTCGCCGTCGTCGACCGGCAGCCGCTCGACGAGCAGGGTCTGGCCCTGCTCGACGCGGTACTGCTTGCCGCCGGTTTTCACGATTGCGTAGGTCATTCGGATGAACTCACAGACTCGGCCTTAGCGCCGGAACGGCGTCGTCCGCCTCTGCGACCACGACGCCGAGGCTTCGATTCTAGGCCATCCGCGGCGAGGTCTCCGTCAGACGACTCCGCGGAATTCGGCGACGGTGTCGCGTCGACCAACGTGGCCACCGCCGAGGTGCGCCCCGCCTCCTCGATCCTGACCAGGTGCTTCTCGCCCACGTAATCGCCGGCGCCGGTGATCGAGATCATGTAGCCGTCGACCTTGGCCACGGCGTCGCCGGGGCTGTACATGTGCGGCTCGACGATCTCGACGTGGACTTCCTCGCCGGGGCGGAACGGGACCGCGCGCTCGAGCACCTTCTCGCGACTGGACTCCAGAACCACCGCGAAGTGATTCAGCGGCAGTCCCTCGGAGCCCTCGAACGTGAACCACTTGCCGGTGTCCTCCTCGATCTGGCGCAGCACGCGCGCGTCGTCGCGGGTGAACTCGGCGCTGACCCGTGGGTTCATCTGGATCAGCAGCGCCTCGGCCTCGGTCTCCTTGGCCAGGTCGCGCATGCGCCGCTCGAACTCGATGGCCAGCGTCTCCTCGGACTTGATGACGCCCTCGCCGTCGCAGGTCGGGCAGGGGCGGGTCATGATCTCGCGCACCCCGTCGGTGACGTTCTGGCGGGTCATCTCGACCAGCCCGAGCGGTGAGATCTCGACCACGAAGGTCTTCGTGCGATCCTCGTCCAGGGCGTTGCGCAGCACCTTCAGGACCGCGTCACGATTTCGCGCCCGCGCCATGTCGATGAAGTCGATGACGATGATCCCGCCGATGTCGCGCAATCGCAGCTGGCGCACGACCTCGTCGGCCGCCTCGAGGTTGGTCTTGGTGATCGTGTCCTCGAGCCGGGCCGCCTTCCCGCGGCCCACGAAGGAGCCGGAGTTGACGTCGATCACGGTCAGCGCCTCGGCGTAGTCGATCATCAGGTAGCCGCCGCTGGGCAGGTCGACTCGCCGCGACAGGGTCGAATCGAGGACCTCCTCGACGCCGAAGGCCTCGAACAGGGGCTGATCCTCCTCCCACAGCTCGACCTGGTCGACGAGCTCGGGCGCCGTGCGCGAGAAGAACGACACCAGGCGGTGGTGCTGCTTGGGGTCGTCCACGATCGCCCGCTCGAACGAGGACGAGTAGATGTCGCGAACCACTCGCACCGACAGGTCCGCCTCCTGGAAGACCAGCGCCGGCGCCGTGGTCTCGGCCACCCGCTTCTGCAAGACCTCGTTCAGCTTGAACAGGTACACGAGCTCACGCTCGAGATCGGCGCGGGTCGCGCCCTGGGCGGCCGTGCGGATGATCGCGCCGGCACCCTTCAGATCCAACTTCGCGGCCTCCTTGCGCAGCCGCTCGCGCTCCGAATCGTCCAGGCGGCGCGAGACCCCGACGCCCTCGCCGTACGGCGCGTACACCATGTAGCGCCCCGCGATGGTCAGGTCCATGGACAGCCGCGCGCCCTTGGTCTTCAGCGGGTCCTTGACCACCTGCACGACGATCTCCTGACCCGGCTTCAGCATGTCGCTGATCTGGCGGTTGTCGCGACCGGATCCGCGACCGCGCCGCGGAGCCTCCACGCCGGGCAGCACGATCTCGTCCACGTGCAGGAAGCCGTTCTTCTCCAGGCCGATATCGACGAACGCGGCCTCCAGGCCGGCGAGCACGTTGTCCACGCGGCCCTTGTAGATGTTTCCGACGATCGAGCGCGCTCCGCGGCGCTCCAGATAAAGCTCGGCGACGTGATAGCCGGCGGCTGGCTTGGCCGGCCGCCGGCGCCGGCGGGTGCCCGACTTGGGCGTGCTCTTACGGGCGGCGACCTGTCCGGTCGCCTCCAGCAGCGCGACCCGGGTCTCGCCCCGGTCGACGCTGACCAATACTTGCTTCTTCAAAGCTCATTCAGTCCTTTGTGTAAATTTGTATGTGTTCGCGGAGGAAGCGCGAGCTTTGAGAGCTCGATCCTCCGGACGAACCCATGCCGCGCCCGGTTGGCGGGGGCAGCGGTCACGGGGAAACCAATCCTCGACTCTTCGATGCGGCTGTCATCCGTGCCTGTATATAGATCGACTGTAGAAGGCCGATGGCAATAAACGTCACGAGCACCGAAGAGCCGCCGTAGCTCATGAGGGGCAATGGCACTCCTGTGATCGGCATGATGCCGATCGTCATGCCCGCGTTGATGAACACCTGAAACATCAGCATCGCCAACACACCCCCCGCGATCAGCGTTCCGTAGAGGTTCTTGGCCATGGTCAAGATCCTCAGCGAGCGCCAGATCAGTAGCGCGTACAGCGACAGCACGACCGCCGCCCCCACGAAGCCGTACGTCTCGCCGACCACCGCGAAGATGAAGTCGGTGTTCGGCGCGGGCAGGTAGCCCAGGTTCACCTGCGTGGCCCCCGCCGTCCCCAGGCCGGTCTTCCCGCCCGACCCGATCGCGGTGAGCGACTGCAGGATGTTGTAGGTCTGGTTGCGCGGATCGTGCGAGGGATGCAGGAACCCGGTGAGGCGCTGCATCTGGTAGGGCTTGAGCAGGTGGTGCCCGGTGGCCGGACCGATCACCAGCACGACCACGATCGCCAACACGAACAGCGCGGCCAGCGCCGTCAGCTGCTTCCACGAGGTCCCGGAGAAGAACAGGATCGCGAACCCGGCCGCGATGTAGACCAACGCGGTGCCCAAGTCGGGCTGGGGGATCACGAGCATCGCCGGGATGATCGCCAGCAGCATGATCCGTGCGGTGGTCCGGCGCTCGTGCAGCCGACGCGAGCGGTCGACGGCGAACGCCGACACCCCCGCGATCAGCAGCACCTTGCCGAACTCCGACGGCTGCAGCTGGAAGAACGGCAGTGGGATCCACCGGGCCGCGCCCTGAACCTTGGGCATCCCGAGCACGACCAGGTTCAGCGCGATCATCACGCCGTACAGGCCGTACTTGTATTCGCGCAGCCGCGTGTAGTCGAGCCGCGCCAGGATCAGCGCCAACGCCAAGCCGATCCCGAAGTAGATCCCCTGGCGCTCGACGTAGTACAGCGGATGTCCCGGATTCATCGTCCGGGTGGCCCCCTTCAAGGTGATCAGCGAGCACGCGGCCAGCCCGAGCGCGGCCAGGAACAGCAGCGGGTCCATCCGCAGCAGCGGGTGCGAACGGGGCGGCGCCACGTCCTCGACGGGTCGGATCGCGCTCGCGCTGACGCTCACAGGGTCTTCGAGCTCCCGGCCACGTAGGCCCCCTTGCTGCCGAAGAACCACTGGGAGAGGATCTGTCGCGCGACCGGGGCGGCGCCGACCGCGCCGAACCCGCCCTGCTGCACCGTGACCACGACCACGATCGGCTTGGTGGTGGCGCTGGACGGGACGAAGCAGGCGTACCAGGCGTAGTCCTGCTGACCGGTGTACTGGGCGGTGCCGGTCTTGCCGTACACCTGCTCGGGGAAGTTCTGGAACACGTCGGCCGAGGTTCCGCCCGGCTGCGAGGCCCCGGCCCGGAGGCCGGCGCGGATCGTCTCGAGATAGAGCGGGTTGATGTCCAGGTGGCGTTTCGCCGGCGGGTTGAACGAGCGCAGGACGAAGCCGTCGGGGGACTGGACGTCCAGCCCCAGGTGCGGGGTCACGATCGTCCCGCCGTTGGCGATCGCCGAGTAGGCGGTGGCGAGCTGGAGCGGGGTGACCTGGACGTCGCCCTGGCCGACCGCGAGGCTCTCGTTGTCGCCGATCGACCACGGACGATCGGTTCCGTCGGCGATCCCGCAACCGCCGGGCTGGCGCTTGGGGCTGCGGTGCCAGCCCGGGTGCTTGACCGAGCTGGTGTTCACGCCGTTGGTGTACTTGAACGGGCCGGTGGCGCTGTCGCACTCCGCCTCGAGCTCGTTGCGGTTGGCCCGCCACTTCTCGTCGGGCAGCGTCCCGCCGTTCTCAGCCGGCAGGTCGATGCCGGTCTCTCTCCCGATCCCGTACTGGTGGGCCCAGTTCTGCAGCGGGCCGCCGTTCGGCGCCGGCGAGTTTGTCAGCGCGCCCAGGTTGTAGAAAAAGTCGTCCGAGGAGACCTTGATCGCGCTCTCAAGGTCGAGCGAGCCGTCCACGGCGTTGCCGGCGTTGTGCCGGCACTGGCCGGAGATGCAGAACCGGCCGGTGTCGTCGAAGATGCTGCTCGTGCTCCACACACCGCTCTCGAGCGCGGCGGTGGCGGTGATTGGCTTGAAGGTCGATCCGGTCGGTCCGGCACCCTGATAGGCGCGGTTTACGAGGGGGTCGCCCGAGTTGGGACCGAACGTCGCGTCGTAGACGGATTGGGGAACCGGCTTGGTGAACAGGTTCGCGTTGTAGGTGGGCAGCGAGCCCATCGCGTAGACCTGGCCGTTGTCGGGGTTCATGGCCACGAACGCCCCGCCGTTGGCCGGATAGTTGGAGTCGATCGACTCCTGGAGCGCCTGCTGGCCGACGGCCTCGAGCTTGGAGTCGAGCGCCAGCTTGAGGTTGTCGCCTGGCGTCGGCTGCACCCCCGAGAGGACGCCGACGAAGTTCCCCAGGGCGTCGACCTTGACCCGCTCGGCGCCGTCCACCCCGCGCAGGTAGCGGTCGTAGGAGGCCTCGAGGCCGGACTGGCCGACCGAATCGTTCTGGGACGCCCCCTTGTAGAACGGGTCCTTGGTCTCGCTGGCGGTGACGCGGCTGACGATCCCCAGCACCTGCGACGCCACATCGTCCAGCGGGTAGTGCCGCTGGTAGATCTGCTGGACGGTCACCCCGGGGAACGCCGCCTGGCGCTCGGACAGGTAGTAGAGCTGCGAGCGCGAGATGTCGGTGGCCACGGTGGCCTCCGCGTAGGGCAGCTGCACGTACTCCTGGACGACCGCGCAGGCGATCTGGGAGATGTGGAACACCTTGTAGTAGACGCTGGGCGGATGGGCGCCCGAGTTGAGGAATCCCACCCGGCACGCCTGCCGCTTGGTCGGGAGACCGACCACGCGAGCCAGCCGGACGTACAGCTGGGCGTCCTGCTCCGGGGGATGGGCCAGCAGCTTGGAGGTGAGCGGCACCGGCAGGTCGGGTGGCGAGATCATCACCGCGTAGGCGCGCTGGCTGGTGGCCAGCGGGGTGCCGTTGCGGTCGAGGATTTCGCCCCGCGGCGCCGCGACTTCCACCGGGCGGATGAAGTTGCCGGTGGCGGCCAGCGCATAGTGGTCGCTCGAGAGGACCTGCAGGAACCACAGGCGGAAGAACAGGATCGCGAACAGGGCCAGAGCCACCGTGCCCACCATGGCCACGCGCAGCGCCAGCCGCGGGCTCATCGGCGGGCGATCCTCCTGCGGCACGAACTGCAGCCGCTTGTCCTCAGGCAGCTGGCTCATCGCGTCTGGGGCCGGGTGATGGCTCCGCGGCGTGCGGCGCCCTGCTGGAGCGGGCTGAGTCCGCCGGTGGTGTAGGCGCGGCGGCGGCGCCGGCGCGGGTCCTCGGGCAGGACGGGCCGGATGATCCGGCGCACCAGCGCGTGCACCGGCAGCGCGATCAGCGTGTTGACGAGCACCACGATCAGGATCTGCTGGAGCAGCAGGAGGCTGACCGGGGCGTCGACTCCGAGCAGGAACTGGATCACCGCCATCCCCAGCCCGGCGAAGGCCGAGGCCAGCGCGCCGCCGGCCAGCGGCACGAGCTCGTGCGAGGGATCGCGCAGCTCACGCAGGCGCCCCGCCCAGTAGCCGATCGCGATGTAGAGCAGCGAGGTGATCCCCAACGTCTGCACGAGCACCAGGTCGATCATGAGGCCGGTGAAGAACCCGAACACCGCCCCGGTGAGCGACCCGCACAACAGCCCGACCGACATCACCACGAGGGGCGTGAGGTCGGCGCTCACGCCGAAGATCGTCACCTGCGAGACGGCCGACTCCTGGACCAGCACAGCGACGAAACCGAGCAGGATCAGGCGCAGCGGAAGCTTGGCCTTGTCCTTGAGGTCGGTCACGCGGGCCTCCGCCGGTCCTTGACCCTCTTGTTGGCCGCGCGACTCATCCGCCCGACACCTGGGCGCGCTCCGTGCCCGCCTGCGAGGTGGTCAGGATCTGGGCGACGTCGAAGTGGCGTAGGTCCGCGGACGGGGTGACCTGGACCTGGCCGTCGTTGAACAGCTGATTTTCGTTGACCGGGGCGATCGTGCCGATCGGGATGTTGGCCGGGAAATAGGACTCGAGCGAGCTGGAGCGGAAGCCCGCCGTGACCACCAGATCGTTCTGCTGCGGCCCGTTCTGGACCTCGGCCGGGTTGGGGGGCTGGAGGTACTGAAGCACCAGCTGGTTCGGGTTACCCACCGCGGGGACCAGCTCGCCGGTATCGCCGTTGGCGTCGGTCACCCGCGCGGTCACCGACACGGTGTGGTCGGTGATCAGCGATACCCACGATGCGGTCGCCGAGACCTCGCTGACCTCGCCCACCAGGGCCTTGTCGGCGATCACCGGGTCGTGCAGGTGGACGCCGTCGTCGGACCCCCGGTCGACCTCGACCGTCTGATACCAGAGCAGCGGATCGCGGGCGATCACCTCGGCGGTGACGGGATGGTAGGCCTGGACGTCGATGGCGTCGTCGAGATGGACCAGGTTGCTCAGCTGCCGGTTCTCGTACTGGGCGCCCTTGGCCTGCGCCAGCTGACTGGTCAGGTTCTGCACGCGAGCCTGTAGCTGCTTGACCTGGGACTTGGCGTGCAGCGTGTCCGAAACCCAGCTGGCCACCGAGCGGACCGGCGTGAGGACCTTGCTGGCGCCCTGCTCGACCGGCGAGAGCACCTCCACGACGCCGCGCTGGACGTTGTGCAGGGGGCTCGACGGCGTCTCGCCGAAGTAGGCGGTGAGCAGGATCAGGGAGACCGCCACGAGCAGTGCAAGCACCACCCGTCGCCGCCGTACTTGCTTGTCATGCACGTGGTTGGTGTCTGGTGGTCGGGGGTGGGTGGGTGGGTTCCCATGATCGCCGCCACAGCAGGGGCCGTCCCAAACCTAGTACCGGCGGCGTCGATTACGTGAATTCTTGCTCGAACGGTGGATCGCTTCGAATTCCTCCAACGATCTCCCCGAGCCGACCGCGACACAGGTCAGCGGAGACTCGGCCAGGTGTGCGGGCATCTGCGTCTCGTGGCGCAGGCGCTCGTCGAGTCCCTGGAGCAGCGAGCCTCCTCCCGCCAGCATGATGCCACGATCCATGATGTCGGACGCGAGCTCGGGCGGAGTCCGGTCGAGCGTCTCCTTGACCGCGTCGATGATCTGGGTCACCGGCTCCTCGAGCGCGCCGCGAATCTCCTCGCTGGTCAGGACCACGGTCTTGGGCAGACCGGACACCATGTCGCGGCCCCGGATCTCGGCCTGGACCTCCTCGCCCAGCGGGTAGGCCGAGCCAATCTCGAGCTTGACCTCCTCGGCCGTCTGCTGCCCGATCAGCAGCTTGTACTCCCGCTTGACGTAGTTCATGATCGACTCGTCGAGCTCGTCGCCGCCCACCCGGATCGACTGCGAGACGACGATGCCGCCCAGCGAGATGACCGCGACCTCGCTGGTCCCGCCGCCGATGTCGACGACCATCGAGCCGGTCGGCTCGCCGACCGGCAGCCCGGCGCCGATCGCCGCCGCCATCGGCTCCTCGATCAGGTAGGCCTGGCGCGCCCCGGCGGACAGACAAGCCTCCTCGACGGCCCGCTTCTCGACCCCGGTCACGCCCGAGGGCACGCACACCACGACCCGGGGGTGGGCCCAGCGGCTCTGGTGCACCTTCTGGATGAAGTGCCGGAGCATCTCCTCGGTGACCTCGAAGTCCGCGATCACCCCGTCCTTCAAAGGCCGGATGGCCTGGATCGTGCCCGGCGTGCGCCCGAGCATCCGCTTGGCCTCGATGCCCACCGCGTGGACCTCGCCGGTGCGCGAGTCGACCGCGACCACGCTCGGCTCGGACAGCACGATTCCCCGCCCACGCACGTAGACGAGGGTGTTGGCGGTGCCCAGATCGACCGCCATGTCGCGACCACCGAAACCGGTTAGGTACGTGAAGAAGCCCATAAATCAGCGAGGTAGGGGTAAGCGGCAGACGAGGAACTGAGTGCTGGAGGCCACGCCCACGCTGCCAGCCCCGTCCGGGACCGATTGTACGGGCTCGATGTCCGGCAGGCCGGTTCGCAGCCGACCATTCATGCGCCCACCAGTTCGGGCGCCAACTCGAGCAGCGTCGCTACCGGCAGCCCGACCACGTTGGAGTAGTCGCCCTCGATCGCCGCCACCAGCGCTGCTCCGCGGCCCTGGATGGCGTATCCGCCGGCCCGCTCGCGCCATTCCTCGCTGGTCAGATACCAGTCGATCAGCTCGTCGGACAGAGCCCGGAACTCGACCAGGGTCTGGGCCGCGGCGGTGCGCGAGTGCCCATTCTCGATCAGGCAGATGCCGCTGACCACCGCGTGACGCCGGCCGGCCAGGGCGGTCAGTGTGGCGCGCGCGTCCTCGGGGTCCGCCGGCTTCCCATACAGGCGCGCCCCAAGCGCCACCACCGTGTCGACGCCGAGAACCGGCCCCTCGGCGCCCGAGCCGGCCGAGGCGACCGCCGCGGCCTTGCGGTAGGCGTTCTCGAGCGCCACCTCGTGCGGAGGTCCGGCCTCGAGCTCCTCGACGTCGGGCACCCGGACGGAGAACTCGACGCCCAGCTGCTCGAGAATTGCCCGCCGCTGCGGCGAGCGCGAGGCGAGGACCAGCGAGCTCACGGGCGGCCAGAGCGGCGAGCTAACCCAGATCGGGGAAGAACAGCGCCACCTCGCGGGCCGCCGACTCCGGCGAGTCCGAGCCGTGGACCATATTCTGCCCCACGTTGATCGCGTAGTCGCCGCGTATCGAGCCCGTGGTCGCCTCGAGCGGGTTGGTCGCGCCGATGACCTGACGCGCGGCCACCACGGCCTGCTCGCCCTCGAGCACCATGGCCACCAGCGGCCCGGATGTGATGAACGTCACGAGCTCCTCGTAGAACCCCTTGCCCTCGTGCTCGGCGTAGTGGCGGGCGGCCAGCTCGCGGCTCATCGTGATCAGGTTCATCGCGACGAGCCTCAGGCCCTTACGCTCGAACCGGGCGATGATCTCGCCGCTGAGGTTGCGCTCGAAGGCATCGGGCTTGATCAGGATCAGCGTTCGCTCCATGGGTCTCCTTGGCGCATAGGCGGCGCCGGTCGGTGGGAAGGTGGTGGCGCGGACCACCGCTCCGCAAAGCTGCGGCGAGGACTTTAGTGGCGGACGTGTAGGTCAGCCGGTCGCCGGGCCGCCGCGCTCAGCGGGCGCCGGCGTGGGGGACGGCCCGCCGGTCCGCTCGGCGCGCACCGTCGCGCCGCTCACCGGCTGCTCGGCGACGCCGTCGCGCCGCCGCCGGGCACGCCGCGACGTCGGCGCCGAGGATCCGACCTCGGCCTCGCAGAACGGGCAGATCTTCCACATCGGATCGAGCGGCTTGCCGCACGAGGCACACGGGTCCTTGAGCTTGCGCATGCAGTTGGGACAGCGCAGGAAGTCCCTCTCGACCTCGTAGTCGCAGTAGGGGCAGACCTGATAGCCGAGCTCGGCCAGCCGGGCCTCGGCGGCCTGGATCTCGAGCTCGCGCTCCCGTACGTCGTCCAGGTACTCCGGCGGTCGGACGATCATGTACACGATCGTCCCCACGAACGGGAACAGCGAGGCGGCGGTGGCGCAGCCTACGAGCAGCGGATCGGCGATCCGGCGCCGAGCGTCCGCGTACGTCCAGTACAGGAGCGCCAGCCAGATCACCACGAGGAACAGGCAGATCAGTTCGACGGCGGCGTTGATCGTGCCGTTCTTGATGCCGAAGACCGCGAGGGCGAGCATTTAAGGTGGCGAGTGTAGTGGTAGGCGAACTCGGAACGTCGCGGTCGCCGCGCGCGGCTTTGTGTGGATTCTCACACGATCGTCCCGGGGCAGGCGCGGCTGACTTTACAGATAGGCCCGGCCGAACAAATACCCGATACCGAAGAACACCAGGATCACCACAGCCACGATCAGCGCCACGAGGCCGATCATCCA
This sequence comes from uncultured Solirubrobacterales bacterium, assembly GCA_963834625.1. GTDB lineage: Bacteria > Actinomycetota > Thermoleophilia > Solirubrobacterales > Solirubrobacteraceae > Palsa-465. The sequence goes on from CAWICM010000010.1 coordinate 238,150, forward strand.
GATGAATCGGGGCTGCTTCTCGTGCTGGTTCACAACATCGACGCCCGGCCCGACCCGGCCGGGCGCAGCAGGTCGGCCACCAGGTAGATCGTTCCGGTGGCGAGCACGAGCCCGCCCGGGCCGGCGATCTCACGTGCGCGCTCGAGCGCGGTGTGGGGCTCCCGGATCACCTCCGACGGCGGCCCGCCCAGCTGGCCGGCCAAGGACTGCAGCGTGGGCGGAGGGAGCGCCCGCGGGTTCTGGCTGGCGGTGAGCACAAGCGCGTCGCACTTCGGCATCAGCGTGGACAGCATCCCGGCCGCGTCCTTGTCGTCCAGAATCGAGATGACCGCCACCACCGGCCCCAAACCGGCGGCGAACGGGTCCTCGAGCGCCTCGACCAGCGCGGCCATGCCCTCGGGGTTGTGTGCTCCGTCGAGGACGGTCAGGGGATCGTGGTCGACCACCTGCAGGCGGCCCGGTACGAGCGTCTCCGCGGCCGCCGTGGCCACCGCCCCGGCGTCGAGCTCGCCCAGGTAGGCGTCGGCCACCACTCGGGCCAGCGCGAAGTTGCGCCGCTGGTAAGCACCCAGCGCGCTCAGTGGCACGCCCGGGTCGGCGCCGGCGCGGACGATCCGGGCTCCTCGCTCCGCGGCCACGCGCTCGGCCACCGCGTCGGCGTCGGGATGAAGCCCGTACCCAAGCACCAGCGTCCCCCCCAAGGCGCCGCCGTCAGGCGCCGCCGACCATCCTGATTTGACGACGTCGAGCTTCTCGGTGGCGATCGCTGTGATCGTCGGCCCGAGCCAGCGGGTGTGCTCGAGTCCGACGCTGGTCAGCACCTGGACGCGCGAGGGGATCACGTTGGTGGCGTCGTAGCGGCCGCCCAGACCGGCTTCGATCACCGCCACGTCCACGCCTTGACGGGCCAGCTCAGAGTAGGCCGCCGCGGTCAGGAGCTCGAACTGGGTGACGCGATCGTCCCCGGCCAATGAACGATCGACCAGCTCGGCCGCGCGCGCGGCGCGCTGGATGGCCGCGGCGAACGCCGCCGGCTCGAGATCCGAGTCCTCGACCCGGATCCGCTCGGCGAACGAGACCAGGTGCGGCGACAGATAGGAGCCGGTGCGCAGGCCGTGCCGGCGCAGGATGGCCGCGGTCATGCGGACCGTCGAGGACTTCCCATTCGTACCCACTACGTGGATCGAGTCGAAGCTCAGCTGCGGGTTGTCCAGCGTGGTCATCAGCCGGCGCATGCGGTCCAGGCCGAACCGCATCCCGAACAGCTCCCGGGAGAGGATGTAGCGCTCGGCTTCCTCGGGGTTCACGCCGCCTCCAGCCGTCTCACAGGGCCTCCAGCTCGGCTCGGAGCCGCGCCAGCTTGTCCCGTTCGTCCTGGACCACGTCCGGGGGCGCCTTGGCCACGAACTTCTCGTTGGCGAGCTTGCGCTCGGCCCGCTCGATCTCCTCCCGGAGCTTGGCCTTGCGCGCCTCGAGCCGGCGCTGCGCGCCCTCCAGGTCGACGTCGTCCGAGGGAAGGATCTCCACGGTCCCCCCCGGCACCGGCACGCTCGCCACCGGATCACCCCCATCGGCGGTGAACGAAACCCGAGCCAGGCGGGCCAGGTGCTCGCCGGTCTCGTCGTAGCCCTCGGCGGCCAGCCGCGCCGGCACGGTGGCTGCGGCTCGCACGCCGGCGAAGTCGCGCCAGCCGCGCAGCGCCTGCACGGCCTCGATCACCCGGCCGACCGCGGCCTCGGCCCGCTCATCCACGATGGCCGCCGGCGCCTCGGGCAGACCGGCCGCGAGCAGGCCCTCGGTGCCCGGGACGTAGCGGTAGATCTCCTCGGTGACGAACGGGATCATCGGGTGGGCGATGGCCAGCGTCTGGGTCAGCACGTGCAGCAGGGTGGCCTGGAGCTCGGGCTCGCCGGCGCGCAGCCGCGGCTTGACCAGCTCGAGGTACCAGTCGCACAGCTCGCCGTAGACGAAGTCGTACAGCGCGAGCGCCGCGTGGGCGAAGTCGAAGCGCTCGAGCCGCGCGTCTACCGCGGCCCTGACCCGCTCCAGGCGCGAAAGGATCCAGCGGTCCTCGACCGCGGTCGGCCGCGGCTCCGCCCGCGCATCCGTCGAGACGCCGAGCAGGATCAGCCGAGACGCGTTCCAGAGCTTGTTGGTCAGCTGCTGGCCCTGAGCCAGGCGCTCCTCGCTGAAGCGGACGTCCTGAGCCGAGGACATCACGTAGAGCCCCCACCGGACCGCGTCGGCGCCGTACGCCGGGAACTCGCCCCCTCCCTCGAACACCGGCGGCCGCGGACCGCCGTTGATCAGGTCGAGCGGGTCGATCCCGGTACCGAGCGACTTGGACATCCGCCGCCCGTCGGGGGCCTGGATGATCGAGTGCACGTAGACGTCGGTGAACGGGATCCGGCCGCGGAACTCGATCCCGAGCATGATCATCCGCGCCACCCACAGGAAGATGATGTCCCGGCCGGTGGCCAGCACGTCGGTGGGGTAGAAGGCCTGCAGCGACGGAGTGTCCTCGGGCCAGCCAAGCGCGGCAAACGGGAACAGGCCCGAGCTGAACCACGTGTCGAGGACGTCGGGGTCGCGCTCCCAGCCATCGCCGGACGGTGGCTCGGTGCCCGCGTACTGCTCGTCGCCGCGGTACCAGACCGGGATCTGGTGGCCCCACCACAGCTGCCGCGAGATGCACCAGGGCCGGATGTTCTCCATCCAGTTCATGTAGACCCGGGTGTAGTTCTCGGGCCAGAACCGGATCTGGCCGCTGCGCACCACGTCGATCGCGGGCTTGGCCAGCTCGTCCATGCGCATGAACCACTGCAGCGAGATCAGCGGCTCGATCCGCTCGCCCGAGCGCTGTGAGAACGGCACCTCGTGCGTGTAGGGCTCGGCGCGGGCGATCAGACCCTGCTCGCGCAACTCGGCCACCACCGCCTCGCGGGCCTGCTCGACGTTCGTGCCGCGGAAGCGCTCGGGGGCCTCGTCGGTGAGCCGCCCGTCCTCGCCGATCACGCTGATCTGGGCCAGGCCGTGGCGGCGTCCGATCTCGAAGTCGTTGGGATCGTGGCCGGGGGTGATCTTGAGCGCGCCGGTGCCGAACTCGGGCTTGACGTAGTCGTCGGCGATGATCTTCAGCTTGCGTCCGACCAGCGGCAGGATCGCCTTCTCCCCCACCAGCCGCGCGTATCGATCATCGTCGGGGTGCACGGCGATGGCCGTGTCGGCCAGCATCGTCTCGGGGCGCACGGTGGCCACGGTGATCGCGCCCGAGCCGGCGGCCAGCGGATAGTCGATGTAGTACAGGGTGTCGGTGACCTCGCGGTCCTCGACCTCCAGGTCCGAGATCGCCGAGCGCTCCCCGGGGTCCCAGTTGACCATGTACCGGTCGCGGTAGATGTAGCCCTTCGCGTAGAGCTCGACGAACACCTTCTGGACCGCGCGCGCGTAGCCCTCGTCGAGCGTGAAGCGCTCGTCCTCGTAGTCCAGCGAGGAGCCGAGGCGCTTGAGCTGCTCGATGATCTGGCCGCCGTAGTCGTCGCGCCAGCCCCATACGCGCTCGACGAACGCCTCGCGTCCGAGCTGCTCGCGGCTCGAACCCTCGGCGATCACGGCGCGCTCGACCTGGATCTGGGTGGCGATCCCGGCGTGATCGGTGCCGAGGATCCACTTGGTCCGCTGCCCGCGCATCCGGTGATAGCGGATCAGGCAGTCCTGGATCGAGTTGTTCAGGGCGTGCCCCATGTGGAGCACGCCGGTCACGTTGGGCAGCGGGATCGCGATCGAGTAGTTCTCGCTCGAATTGCCCTCGGGCTCGGGGTGGAACAGGCCGCTGGCCAGCCACTCCTCGGCGATCCGCGGCTCGACCTCGGACGGGTCGTAGCGGGTGCGCGCTTCGAGGTCGGAGCGGTCAGGCATGGCGACCGCTCAGTCTAGGGAGGCGCGCCCTGACCGGACGGGCCCTCGCTGGCCCCAGGGACGCCGGCCGGAGGCCGGCCCCAATAAAACCTAGGCGGCTTCTTCTTCGGGGACCGGGACAGTCACAAGCGTGGGCGCGGTGCCCTTGTCGATCGTGTCCCGGGTTACGACGCACTTGCGTACGTCCCTCCGGGAGGGGAGCTCGAACTGGACCTCGAGGAGGACCTCCTCGATGATCGAGCGCAGTCCGCGGGCGCCGGTCTCGCGCTCGAGCGCGCGGTCGGCGATCGAGTGCAGGGCCTCCTCGGCGAACACCAGCTCGATCCCGTCGAACTGGAAGAAGCGCTGGAACTGCTTGACCAGGGCGTTGCGCGGCTCGGTGAGGATCTCCATCAGCTCGTCGCGGCTGAGCTGGTGGATCGCGCTCATCACCGGCAGGCGCCCGATGAACTCGGGGATCAGCCCGTACTGGATCAGGTCCTCGGGCAGGCAGTGCTCGAAGATCTCGCCCGCGTCGCGCTGCTCCTTGGACTGGATCGCGGCGCCGAATCCGACGCCCTGGTGGCCGATCCGCCGCTCGATCACCTTGTCGAGTTGGGCGAACGCGCCGCCGCAGATGAACAGCACGTTGGTCGTGTCGATCGACAGGAACTCCTGGTGGGGGTGCTTGCGCCCGCCCTGAGGCGGCACGCTCGCGGTGGTGCCCTCGAGGATCTTCAGGAGCGCCTGCTGGACGCCCTCCCCCGACACGTCGCGCGTGATCGACGGGTTGTCGGCCTTGCGGGCGATCTTGTCGACCTCGTCGATGTAGATGATCCCTGTCTCGGCCTTCTTGACGTCGTAGTCGGCGGCCTGGATCAGCTTGAGCAGGATGTTCTCGACGTCCTCGCCCACGTAGCCCGCCTCGGTCAGGGCCGTGGCGTCGGCGATCGCGAACGGGACGTTGAGGATCTTGGCCAGGGTCTGGGCCAGCAGCGTCTTGCCGCAGCCGGTCGGTCCCAGGAGCAGGATGTTCGACTTCTGCAGCTCGATGTCGTTCTCATCGGACTGCATCATCTGGACGCGCTTGTAGTGGTTGTAGACGGCCACCGACAGGCTCCGCTTGGCCTGCTCCTGGCCCACCACGTACTCGTTCAGGACGTCGTAGATCTCCCGCGGCTTGGGGAGATTCTCGATGTCGAAGCTCGGGGGAGCGGTGAGCTCCTCGTCGATGATCTCGTTGCAGAGATCGATGCACTCATCGCAGATGTAGACGCCTGGACCCGCGATCAGCTTCTTGACCTGCCTCTGCGACTTGCCGCAGAAGCTGCACAGAAGCTGTTCGTTGGAGTCGGTCGGACGTGCCATGTTCTGCCCTCTCCCGGAGTTGCCTCGCGCCGCCTAGTCCTCGGCCCCGAAGGTTAGACCCTCAGTGCTGAGAGATGACGCGGTCGATGATTCCGTACTCCTTGGCCTCCTCGGAGCTCATGAAGTAATCACGTTCGGTATCAGCCCTAACTTTCTCAAGGCTTTGACCGGTGTGGTGGGCGATGATCTCATCGAGGCGCCGCCGGACGTCGATGATCTCGCGCGCGTGGATCTCGATATCGGTCGCTTGGCCCTGGAAAGCGGAGGAAACCTGATGGATGAGGATCTTGGCGTTCGGCAGGGCCATCCGCTTGCCGTTGGCCCCTCCGGCCAGGAGCAGGGCCCCCATCGACATCGCGATGCCCACGCAAATCGTCTGGACATCCGGCTTGATGAACTGCATCGTGTCGTAGATGGCCAGGCCGGCGTAGACCGACCCGCCCGGCGAATTGACGTAGATCGATATGTCCTTGTCGGGATCTTCTGATTCCAGGTGCAGCAGCTGGGCCACGATGAGGTTCGCGATCTGATCGTCGACCGGAGTGCCCAGGAAGATGATCCGCTCGTTGAGCAGACGGCTGTATATGTCGAAGGCACGCTCCCCTCGGGAGGTCTGCTCGACAACCATCGGTACGAGTGGGCTCATCGTCCTCGTTCTTTCCCTTCCTCGGCCGGAATCCTGCCGACTGTAGCAACCGCCCATGCGTGCCCTGGCAAGGCTGCCGTACTTACGTCCAGCCGGTCCTGGTCAGGCGCCGGGCGTCCAGAGCTGCCCGGAGGCGCCCTCCGCTGCCTCCTTGCCCGGGGTCCACAGCTTCTGACGGGCCTTGGCCTGATCGACGCTGATCGGCTTCGCCTCGGCCACGAGCAGCTCGACCGCCTGGCGGGTGGCCACCTCCTGGCGGATCCGGTCCATGCGCGCGGTCTCGCGCAGCCGCTCGAGCAGCTTGTCCACCGTGGTGCCCTGGCGTTCGGCCGACGGCTCGAGGGCCTCGCGCAGCTGCTCGTCGGTCGGCTCGATGTGTTCGGCCTCGACGACCGCCGCGAGGAGGGCCTCGCGCTTGAGCGCCGCCGCCGCCTCGGGCTCGGCCTCGTGGGCGAGCGTCTCCTCGTCGCGGCCCGAGAAGCGCAGGTAGGACTCCTTGGAGATGCCCTGTCGGCCCAGCATCGAGAAGGTGTCCTCGAGCAGCTCGTGCGCGCGCGCGTGAACCAGCTTGTCCGGCACCTCGACCTCGGCCTCCCCCACCGCCGCCTCGATCACGGCGTCCTCGAACTCGCGCTCGAGCGAGCGCTCGTCGGACTTACGCAGACGCTCGGCGATGTCCTCGCGTAGCTCGGCCAGCGTGTCGAAGCCGGCCGACTCGGAGGCGAACTCGTCGTCGACCTCGGGCAGGCGTTTCTCCTTGACCTCCGAGACCGTGACCGCGAACTCCGCCGCCTTGCCGGCCAGCTCGGTGGCCTGATAGTCCTCTGGGAAGGTAACGCTCACGGTGCGCTCATCGCCGGCGCTCGCCCCGACGAGCTGCTCCTCGAAGCCGGGGATGAGGCGGCCCGAGCCGAGCTCGAGCAGCTGGTCGCGTCCGGTCCCACCCTCGAACTCGGTGCCGTCGACCGTCCCCACGTAGTCCATCACCACGTGGTCGCCCTCTGCGGCGGGGCGCTCGACGGTCTCGAGCGTGGCCAGACGCTCGCGCAGGCGCTCGATCTCCTCGTCGATCTGGGCGTCCTCGACGGTGGGCTCCCGCCGGCCGACCTCGAGGCCCTTGTACTGGCCGAGCTTGGCGGTAGGACGGACCCCGATCTCGATCGAGAACTGGAGCGGCTCCCCCTCGGCGGGGAGCTCCGATGGAACGTCGAGATCGGGCTCGCCGACCGGCGCGATGCCGGCGCCGTCGATCGCGTCGGCGTACCAGGTCCCGAGCGAGCTGCGCAGCGTCTCGTCGAGCACGGCCTCGCGGCCGAGGCGGCGGATCACCACAGGGGGCGGGACCTTGCCCTTGCGAAAGCCCGGCATGCGCATCTGGCGGCCGAGCTCGCGCGCGGTCTGCTGGATCCGGCGCTCGACCTCCTCGGCAGCGACCTGCGCCTCGACGCGCACGCGCGAATCGGGGAGCTCGGTGACGGTGGTGGTGACGATGTCGGTTTCGGGCATGGTGGTTGCTGGTTGCTGGCGAGACGATAGCTGGCGGTCAGTGGGCGGTAGGTCGCCGGCGCTGGGCGATGCGCCAGCGCGTGTAGATAACCAGGAGCACCGACACGTCGATCAATCCCGCGAGGAGAAACGCGACCGGACCCGTCACCGCGCGCCCGGCCAGCCTGGCGACCATGCCCGGGGTCTACTCGGCCATCGTGACCGAGCCGACCGCCACGCCGGCCCGGCTGGATCCGCGCAGGAGGGCTCGGATCTCGCGCAGCGCCACCGGCAGCGTGGTGTTGTCATAGATCCGCGAGGCCCTGATGTCGGCCACCATACTCAGCGCCCGCTCGATCGTCTCGGCGTTGCGCTCGGACCAGGCGTCGATCGCCGCCTGCGGGTCCGAATCGGAGCCTCCCGTCTCGAGCACCTTGCGGGTGACCTCGCGGTAGAGGTTGAACAGGTCGTCGCGCAGCGCCGCCCGAGCGAGCGCCTGCCAGCGGTTGGCGCGCGGCAGGTCGATGATCTTCTCCCGAAGCCAATTGAGCTCGAGTCGCGAGCCCAGGCGGAAGTAGACCTTGAGCACGTCCTCGGGGTTGCGCTCGCTGGCCGCGGCGACCTCGACGATGTCGAACAGGGCCAGCATCGACTGCATCCCGGCGGCGCGCCGGGCCAGCTCGGCCGGGACGCCGGCGTGCTCGAGCTCGGCCCCCCGGCCGTCGAACGCCTCGCGGTCGGACCCCTCGAGCGCGTCGGGCAGCGCCGCGGCCATCAGCTCGGCGCCGGGCTTGAAGCGCCTGATCGTCTGGGCGATGCTCACCTGGTAGGGGTTGGCCCGCACCAGCCACCGGGTCGAGCGCTCGACCAGCCGCCGCGCCTCGATCAGCATCTCGATCTGAGTGCCGGCCGAGACCTGGTTGTCGAGCCCCTCGACGGCGTCCCAGTAGGAGCGCATGTCGAGCACCTCGCGCGCGGCGGCGTAGGCGCGGGCCAGGACCGCCGGCAGCGCGCCGGTCTCCTCGATCAGGCGGAAGGCGAACGTGGTGCCGGCCCGGTCCACGAGTTGGTTGGCCACCACGGTGGCGATGATCTCGCGCTTCAGGCGGTGGTTTCGCATCTGGTCGGCGTAGCGCTCGGGCAGTGGTTCCGGGAAGTAGCGCTCGAGGTCGTGGGCCAGGAACGCGTCCTCGGGCAGGTCGGAGTCGAGCAGCTGCTTGTAGAGGTGGATCTTCTGGTAGGCCATGACCACGCCGAGCTCGGGGGCGACGAGACCCTGGTGAGCCGCCTTGCGCTCGTCGATGGTGTCGTCTGACGGGAGGAACTCGATCTTGCGGTTCAGCCCGGCGGTCTGCTCGAGAGAGCGGATCAGCCGCGCGTGGACGTCGACCATCGGCGGCGCCTGGGCCAGGGCCAGGCTGAGGGCCTGGGTCTGCGTGTAGCTTCCGTACAGAACCTGCGTGCCGACCGCGTCGGTCATCTCGGCCAGCAGCTCGTTGCGCTGCTTGAAGGTCATGTCGCCGTCGGCCACCAGCCCGTCGAGGAGGATCTTGATGTTGACCTCGTGGTCTGAGCAGTTCACGCCGGCCGCGTTGTCGATGGCGTCGGTGTTGACCCGCCCGCCCTTGCCCTCAGGGCCGCCGCTCAGCGCGTACTCGATGCGGGCCCTTTGCGTGAAGCCCAGATTGCCTCCCTCGCCGATCACCTTGCAGCGGAGGCTCGAGGCGTCGACCCGGAGCACGTCGTTGGCCTTGTCGCCGACGTCGGCGTTCGACTCGGTCGAGGCCTTGACGTAAGTTCCGATGCCGCCGTTGTACAGCAGGTCCACGGGCGCCTTGAGGATGGCCTGGATCAGTTCACTCGGAGCGAGCTTCTCGGTCTCGATGTCGAGCACCTCGCGGGCCTGCGGGGTGAGCTTGATCGACTTCGCGCTGCGCGAGTAGATCCCACCGCCCTCGGAGATCAACGACTCGTCGTAGTCGCTCCAGGCCGAACGGGGAAGGTCGAACAGCCGCTTCCGCTCCTCGTAGCTCGTTTCAGGATCCGGGTCGGGGTCGATGAACACGTGCATGTGGTTGAACGCGGCGACCAGCCTGGTGTGGCGGGAGAGGAGCATCCCGTTCCCGAACACGTCGCCGGACATGTCGCCGATACCCACCACGGTGAAGTCGGTCGACTGGATGTCGGTGCCCAGCTCGCGGAAGTGGCGCTTGACCGACTCCCAGGCACCGCGGGCGGTGATGCCCATGGCCTTGTGGTCGTAGCCCTGCGAGCCGCCTGAGGCAAAGGCATCGCCCAGCCAGAAGTTGTAGGAGTTCGATACCTCGTTGGCGATGTCGCTGAACGTCGCCGTGCCCTTGTCGGCGGCGACGACCAGGTACGGGTCGTCGCCGTCGTAGCGGACCACGTCCTTGGGCGGCATCACCTCGCCCTCGACGATGTTGTCGGTCACGTCGAGCATGCCCGACAGGAAGAGCTTGTAGCAAGCGATGCCTTCGCTCTGCAGGGCCTCGCGGCCCCCCTCCTGCGGCGGGCGCTTGAGCACGAAGCCGCCCTTGGCGCCCACCGGGACGATCAAAGCGTTCTTGACCATCTGCGCCTTCATCAGCCCGAGGACCTCGGTGCGGAAATCCTCGCGGCGATCCGACCAGCGGATCCCACCGCGAGCGACCTTGCCGCCCCGCAGGTGGACCGCCTCCACCCGCGGCGAGTACACGAAGATCTCGAACTGGGGCTTGGGTAGAGGCAGGACCGGGATCTGCTCGGAGTCGAGCTTGATCGCTAGGTAGGGGTGCGGCTTGCCGTCGGGGGTTATCTGGAACGCGTTGGTTCGGACAATCGCGCGGATGACGCTCAGGAAGCTCCGCAGGATGCGGTCCTCGTCGAGGCTGGGGACGGCATCGAGCGCCTCGTCGATCTCGGTGGCGATCTTCTCGGCCAGGTCACGGTCGTGACGGACGGGATCCAGGCGGGCGTTGAACAGCTCAACCAGCAGACGGGCGATGTCGGGGTGGCCGATGACCGTTCGCTCGATGTAGGCGTCCGAGAAGCCGAGCCCAGCCTGGCGCAGGTACTTGGCGACCGCGCGGACGATCGCCACCTGCCGTCCGGTCAGGGTGGCGGCCAGGATCAGGCTGTTCAGCCTGTCATCCTCGAGGTCGCCTCGCCACACGCCGACGAACGCGTCGTGCAGGAGGTCGCGGACGCGCTCGGTGTTGGCGGGATCGGCCTGCAGGCCGAAGTCGTAGATCCACGCGGGCTTGCCGTCGGTCGGCGTGATCTCGTACGGCCGCTCGTCGGCCACCTTTGCGCCCAGGTGCTCGAGCGTGGGCAGCACGTCGGACAGCAGCACGTCACCCGAGCTGAACAGCTTGAGGCGCACCATCCCCTCGGGCGACTCGAGCGGGCGGTACAGGCTGGTGATCGGCTCGTCGGTGCTCGCCAGCTCCTCGATCCGGGCGATGTCGGCCACGGCCGAACGGGCCACCCAGTCAGCCTGGTAGCCGGCCGGGAAGGCGCGCTCGTAGCGCTTGAACAGCTTGGTGCCGTCCTCCTCGCCGTGCTCCTCGAGCAGCGCGTCGCGCAGATCGTCGGTCCAGGCGCGCACGGCCTGGGTCACGCCGAGCCTCGATCATGGCCGCGTCGTACTCGCTAGCCGGGCCCTCGCCGCAGCGGATGATGTAGTGCACGCGCGCGAGGCGCGACTCGCTGAGCTGGAGCGTCCAGTCGAGGGCCACGCCGTGCAATGCGTCAAGGAGGATGCGGCCCACCCGCTCCCGGTTCTCGGTGTTGAAGCGATCGCGCGGGATGCATACGAGGCATTCCACGAAGCGGTCGAGCGGGTCGCGCCACATGAACAGCCGCAGGCGCTGGCGCTCGCCCAGACCGAGGATCCCGATGGCCACGGTGAACAGCTCCTGGGTGTCCATCTGGAACAGCGAGTCGCGCGGGTAGGACTCGAGGATCTCCTCCAGCGCCTTGCGATCGTGGCTGGCCGGCGGGAAGCCCGCCTGCTGGACGACGCCCTGCACGTTGCCGCGGATGATCGGGATCGTGCGCGGGCTGGCCTTGTAGGCGGCCGTCGTGTACAGGCCCAGGAAGCGTCGCTCGCCGATCATCCTGCCGTCCTCGGCGTACTTCTTGACCCCGATGTAGTCGAGGTAGGCGGGCCGGTGCACCGGCGAGGCCGAGTTGGCCTTGGTCAGGAGGAGTATCTGGGGCTGGCGCCCATAGACAACCGCCTTGGGGCTGAGCTTCTTGGGAGCCTTGGTGGCGGTCGCTCTCAGGATGCCGAGGCCCGAGCCGTCCACGGCCTTCAGGAACGTGTCGCTTCCGTCCTCGATGAGGTCGTATTCGCGATAGCCGAGGAACGTGAAGTTGTCGTTGGCGAGCCACTCCAGGAACGCCTTGGTCTCGTTGGTGGTGGCCGCGTCGATGCCGGCCGGCGGGTGCTCGTCTAACTGCTGGGTCAGCTCGATCGCCCGCGCGCGCATCGTCTGCCAGTCCTCGGTGGCCGCACGGACTTGGTCGAGGACCGTCTCGACGCCGCGGCGCAGCTCGTCCAGCAGCCCGAGGTCGTGCTCGCGTCCGACCTCGGCGTGGAGGATCGACTCGGGGATCGTGCCCTCGTCGTCGGCGTCGGGATCGACGACGTCAACGACCTGGCCGTTGCCGCCGCGCCGGATCCGCATCACCGGATGGATGACCAGGTGAATCCCGTAGCCCTTGCGCGTCAAATCCATCGTCACCGAGTCGACGATGAACGGCATGTCGTCCGAGACGATCTCGATCACCGTGTGCGGCGACTGCCACCCGTTCTGCTCGAACTCGGGGTTGTAGACGCGCACCTTGGCCTCGCCCGGCGCGCGCTGCTGAGCCAGATTCCAATGCGCCACCGCCGCCCCGTACAGATCCAGCGGGTTTCGATCGGCCAGATCCTCGGCCGGGACCCACTGGTAGTACTGCCGGACGAACGCCTCGCACGGCTGCTGCTGGTCGGCCGGCAGCCGTTCGCGTATCCGTTCGCAGACGGTGTCGATCAGCTCGGACTCGAGATCTGCCCCCTTTACTGCCATTTCGAGACCTCCTCCGTCCTCGGCGTTTTCGACTCCCGGCGGGTCGCGATCCTCCTATCGCTCGTGTCGCTGCACCCACCGAACACCCTTGGGGATTCGGTGACCGGTGACCGACCCGCCAGACGGAGCGTACTGCGCGCCACATGGCCGTGCACATAGTGAATCCGTCCTTTCGGCAGGGTGATCGCTCGCTCCGTGGGACCGGCGGGACGACCTGGTCTCCGCGTCCATCCGAGCCGGAAGCGAACATACGTTCGCGTGACCAGCGACGGAAATCCCTACGCCCGATTCCGGCGAGCGCTCGCCACCGGGAACGAGACGCTCGTGGTGGCGGCGGCACGCGAGCTGCCGCAGGTCTCGCTGGACGACGCCCTGCGGATCTGCCTGGTCCTGCGCGGTGGAAACCCGGCGCGATACGAGCGCGCCGCCGTGCGCTGGCTGGGGCGGTTCGCGCTGGAGGCGCGCGGGGTCACGATCGAGGACCTGCGGCTGGCGGCGCAGGCGCTCGACGAGTTGCCGGCGCGCGCCGCCGAGGCGATGGAGCGGCTGCAGCGGCTGTGCCTGGCGCGAGGGGTGGGGTGAGCGCGGTCGCGGCGGGGTGAGCGCGGTGGTGGCGGGGTGAGCGCGGTCGCGGCGGGGTGAGCGCGGTCGCGGCGGGGTGAGCGCGGTGGTGGCGGGGTGAGCGCGGTGGGGGGGATCCGCGGTCCCGCGCCCGCCGTGGCGATCACGCCGGCCGTGTGCTCGTCTAACGTGACCGCGTGCTGCCTGACTGGCCTCCGGGCACCGTCACGATCCTCGCCACCGCCGGCGAGACACCGCACGCGATCCCGGTCTCCGCAGCCGTCCGGGCGGGACCGCGCCACGCCCTGATCGGGCTCGCCGGAAGCCGCGGCTCGCTGGCGCGGCTGCGGGCCGACCCGCGCGTATCGCTCGCGATCATCGCCGTCGGCGTGTCGGTCACCGCGTACGGGCGCGCGCGGGTGTTGGACGACGCGCTCGTCGAGGGCGTGGTGGCGGTCGAGGTCGAGGTGCACGAGGTCCGGGACCACGACCGGCCCACGTTCGCGATCGAGGCCGGCGTACGGTGGCGCTGGACCGACGGCGAGGCGGAGCGGCGCGATGCCGAGGTGCGTACGGCGTTGGGGCGACTCGCGGCCCGCCGGGCGCCGCACGACTGACCGCTCGCCGGCATTGATCCCCGCCGGCCCCGCGCGCCTGTCCATGCTCGTGTGCGCTCAGTCGGGCAGGAGCGGCACCCACACCCCCGGATCGCGTCCCACCAGCACCCCCCGCGTTATCGCCCCAGAGCCGAAGCGCTCTCGCACGCGGTCGACGACCGTGTCGAGGTCACGTGCGCGATCGAACGGCAGCACCAGCTGCACCGCACCCGCGTCGGTGAGGTTCGTCAGTGCGATGCCGATCAGCGTCAGGCCACGTCGCTCGATAATCGGCCTGGACGCCCTGAGCAGTCCAGTCGCGGTCTGGAGGATGGCGTACGTCTGATCGGTCGGCTCGCGCAGGGTGTAGGAGCGGGTCGCGCGCGTGAAGTCCTCGAAGCGCATCCGCAGGACCACGGTCCGGCACACTCGATGCGCCGCGCGTAGCCGCCGGGACACCCGGTCCACCAGCCCGATGAGCGCTCCGGCGAGCTCTTCCGGCGAGCGCCGGCGGCGCCCCAGGGCACGCTGCGCCCCGATCGAGCGGCGCCGCCGGCGTACCTGCACCGGCCGCGGGTCGCGATTGTGGGCGAGGGCATGAATGTGGCGACCCGACGCGCGGCCGAGCATCGCGACCAGGTCACGCTCGGCCAGCAGCGCGACCTGCCCGACGGTGGTGATCCCGCGCTGGTGGAGCTTCTCCGCGGTGACCCGGCCGACGCCCCACACTCGCTCGACCGGAAGCGGATGCAGGAACTCGAGCTCTCGCTCGGGCGCCACGACGAGTAGCCCGTCCGGCTTGGCCACCGCACTCGCCACCTTGGCCAGGAACTTGGTGCGGGCCACGCCGACCGTGATCGGTAGACCTACGTCCTCTCGAATGCGCCGGCGCAGGCGGGCCGCGATCTCCACCGGCGTGCCGGAGATGTGGCCCAGTCCCCGCACGTCGAGGAACGCCTCGTCGATCGACAGTCCCTCCACGACCGGCGCGGTGTCCTCGAACACCTTGAACACCGCCTTGCTGGCCTCCGAGTACGCCGCCATGCGTGGCGAGACGACGACCGCCTCCGGGCACAAACGGCGCGCCCGGTGGCCACCCATCGCCGTGCGTACCCCCCGCGCCTTCGCTTCGTAGCTCGCCGCCAGCACCACGCCCGCCCCGACTATCACGGGGCGACCGCGCAGACGCGGATTGTCGCGTTGCTCGACCGATGCGTAGAAGGAGTCGAGGTCCGCGTGCAGGATCGAGGCTTCCGGGCATGACACGAACATATGTTCGCGTCACGCCCGGACGGATACTCAGTGGGCCGAGCCGCCAGGCCGGAGGGTGAGCGGCGCGAATCCGCCCCCGGCGTGAACGACACACCCCTCAGCACCCCGCCGAAGTGCGCGGTGCGAATCGTCTGGAACGTCTCGGCGCCGGCGGTGACGTCGGCTGGCGTGTACTCGCTCGTGCTCAGCAGCAGGTTGCCCGGGATCAGCTGGTCTCCCCGTTGGCCGCCGCGCTCGGGCCCCCGGTGACCGCCGATGCCATCCCTCGGCCTGGGCGGCTGAAGCCCCGACGCACACGACGACCGCGCACCCCACGGCCGCGACGAGTCGATGTGCGCGTCCCGGCGCTGCGGCGGCACCCTAGCCTGCACTTCGATGGCCACTCGTGAACAACTTGCGAAGGCTTGGGTGAGGACCCTCTTATCCCTGTGCCGCCGAACCTCGGATGACTGACAGCCCTCGCGACCAGCTGCTCACCCCGCGCGCGCTCAACCGGGCCACTCTGGCGCGGCAGCTTCTGCTCGAGCGCGTCCGGCTGCCCGTACTCGAGGCGCTCGAGCGGCTGGCCGGAATGCAGGCGCAGGCGCCGCACGCGCCATACGTCGGGCTGTGGACGAGGTTGGACGGCTTTCGCGCCGAGGAGCTCTCAGAGCTGATCAGCGCGCGGCGCGCCGTGCGGGCGCCCCTGATGCGCGCCACGCTTCACCTGGTCACGGCGAGCGACTTCCTGGCGCTGCGCCCGGTGATCCAAGCGGTGCTGGAGCGGAGCTTCGCGGGGTCGCCGTTCGACATCGACGGCATCGACGCGCCGGAGCTGCTCGAGGCCGGCCGATCGCTGCTGACCGAGCGCCCGCTGACCCGCCCCGAGCTCGGCGCCGGCCTCGCGCGGCGCTGGCCCGACCACGACCCGTCCGCTCTCGCACAAGCGATCACCTATCTCGTCCCGGTGGTGCAGGTTCCCCCGAGAGGTCTGTGGGGCACCAGCGGGGCGGCGCGGTGGGCCACGGCAGAGCAGTGGCTCGATCGGACGCCCGGTGCCGGTGGCTCGCGCGAGGACGTCGTGCTGCGCTACCTGGCGGCGTTCGGACCGGCCACGGTTCGCGACATCCAGACCTGGTCGGGCCTGACCCGTCTCGCCGAGGTCGTCGAAGGCCTCCGCCCGCAGCTCCTCACGTTTCGCGACGAGCGCGGCGGCGAGCTGTTCGACCTGCCGGAGGGGCCGCGGCCGGATCCCACCACGCCCGCCCCGCCGCGATTCCTTCCCGAGTACGACAACCTGCTGCTCTCCTACGCGGACCGCACCAGGTTCATCGAAGGTGGCCAAGCCGTTCCGCTTCCCCCGGGCCTCGGAGCCCGCAGCGGCACCCTGCTCGTGGACGGCGTCGTGCGGGGCACCTGGACGATCCGTCGCCGAGCGGCCTCGGCGACCCTGCACATCGAGCCGTTCGACCGGCTGACGGATCGCGAGGCGATCCAGGAGGAGGGCGCTCGCCTGCTTGGGTTCGCTGCCGCGGACGCCGCCGATCATGACGTCAGCTTCACCTCGTCAGGGTGATGGCGAGGACGCGGCCGTCTCGATCGCCGCCGCCAGCGCATCGGTCAGTGCGTCGAGTTCGAGCCGATGCTCGGTGCCCGCCGCGATCCGCACGAACGGGGCGCCGTACTCAGCCCGCGCGGCGGTGACGTAGATCCTGGTCGTATCGAAACCGAAGCTCGACCCGGCGAGCAGCCTGACCCCGCGCCGCGCCGCCTCGACCACGGCCTCGCAGACCAGACGGCGGTGGCGCTCCGGCCGCTGCTCGCGCGCCCCGAGCACCACCGAGACACACCCCCCGCTCCCCGGGTAGACGATTGCCACTCCGTGGGGCGCGCGCGCATCCAGCCCGTCGGCGAGATAGAGCGCGTTTCGGCTCAGGCGCGCCAACCGGCGCTCGAGCACGGCGCGATCGGGCGGCGGCAGCGCATGAACCGACAGATCCGGAATGTTCGTGCCGAGATGCTCGCGGTAGTCCTCGAGCGAATCGGCCTCGGCCGACCGAGCGACGATCACGCCGGCATTCGTCCGGTCGAGCCCCAGCTGTGCGTACTTGAGAAGGCTCTCGAACATGACCAGCCGAACCGAGTCGCCTGCGAGCGCGAACGGCTGGCAGCCCACCGACAGGCACGTGTTGTCGAGGACCAGTTGGGTGTCGCTTCCGCGCACGGCGTCGATTACCGCGGGCAGGTCGGGCATCGGCATCCACCGCGTGTTCGACAGCGAGTCGAGGAACAGCGCGCTCGGTCGTGTCTCCTCGAGCGTGCGTCGCAGCACCCGCGTGTCGGCCTCGTCGACGAACCGCACCCGGCCCGGGAGCATCCGCTCGAGCAGGAGCCGGCTCTCGTGGTAGAGGCCGCGACCGGCCAGCACCGGACGTGAGAGTTCTCCCTGCCCCAGCAGCCACCCCAGGATGGTGGTGAACGCGGCCATCCCGCAGCCCGTGAGCAGTGCCCGCGCGCCGGGCGGACCGTCGATCATCTGCTCCACGTATCGGCGCTCGTAGGCCTCGGCGTCGGCGTGCCGATCTCGCTTGTAGTCGTCCCAGTGCGCCCGGATCCGACCGGCTTGTCGCCCAGCAGCAGGCGCCAGCGAATGCAGGAACGACGGCGATTGCCAGTCGGGCGCTCCGACGAGGCCCGCCAGCAACGCCTGCTCGGTGCGCAGACGGTCGGCCAGCGAGGCCCGCTCCGTCGTGAGGCGTTCGAGCAGCGATCTCGAACGCGATGCGCACTTGGTTTGGCTTCGCAGAACTCGCAGCTGCCCGTCGAGCGCGCGATAACGTCGCCGAGCTGACGCCACTCCACGCCTCAGCAACTCGCGCGTGGCCGGGTTCGGGCACGCCCCGACGAGCTGGCCGTCCAACCGTGACAGCTGCTCCTGCGCGGCCCTGCACAGAAACGCCAGCTCGCCGAGATCGTCAGCCAACTCGGCCAGGGCGCAATCGAGCAGATCCTCCGCCGGATCGAGCACCGGTGGTCCGGTGGGAAGCGCAGCGACGGCCACGCCATCAATACGTTTGGACGTCCGGTCCGGGTCCCCGAGCCGATCGACGTGGCCACGCGCCTCATCGCGGCATGGCGGCGCCTCAGGATTCGTCGCTAAATGCGGGGCCGTCGTCCCCGGCGCTCTTGTCAGCCTCGTCGACCTGGCTTAAGTTGTGTCTCGGCGCGAGCGATTGACGTAAGCGAAGCGCAGACGTCAGGAGCTTGTGGTCTGCCGCGCAGCTTTTGTCCTCTTTAGAGTGACTTCAACCTATGCGCGCTCCAGTGTCACGCTCGCGCCGTCTTTCTCGCTGCTCGTTTCGGGAGGCTGGATGAGTGAGGCATCGCTCGAAGGCGGGGTACCAGTCACGGCGGGGTGGTTTGTCGTCAACGCGCGCGACGCGCGCTGGCTGCACAACCGATTGCGCTCGGTCTGCCGGTTCGGCGGTGAGGGTGAGGCGCACTTCGATGACCTCGGGGTGAGCCTGTATTGGCTCGAGCCGGGGCAGGCCATGTCGCTCTATCACCACGAGGCGGGCCAGGAGGACTTCCTCGTCCTGTCCGGTGAGTGCACCTTGCTCATCGAGGGCCAGGAACGCTCACTCGAACAGTGGGATTTCGTGCACTGCCCGCCCCGGACCGGCCATACGATCGTCACGGCGACCGGGCCGGCCCTGATCCTCGGCGTAGGAGCCCGCAAGGAGAAGGGGAGCGCGCGCTATCCGGTCGAGCCAGTGGCGCTCGCCCACGGCGCCGGCGTGCCCGACGAGGCCACGCCGGCGCGCGACGTCTACGCGTCCTTCGGCGATCCAACCCCCGGTCCCGCGCCAGACATCCTCGGGCGCCATCACTGAGCCTCCGTTTACCGGCTGAGGAGTGAGGGGTGAGCGAGGGGACTCGAACCCCCGACCGCCTGGACCACAACCAGGAGCTCTACCAGCTGAGCTACGCCCACCGCGGGGTGTTGAATCTAGCATTGCCGCGCATATCGATTGGACAACCTGGACGATTGGAGCGTGGCCTAGATGAGCCTTCCCCCGCCGGCGCCTGACTCGATCGCGCTCGTGACCGGAGCGTCGTCGGGGATCGGAGAGCAGTACGCGCGCCGGCTCTCGGAGCGCGGACACCGGGTGGCGATCGTCGCGCGGCGGGAGGACCGGCTGGCCAAGCTGGCCGAGGAACTCGGCGGACCGGAGCGCGCGGTGGTGATCGCGGCGGATCTGGCCGTGCCTGAGGATCGCGATCGACTCGCGGCGCGGCTCGAGGAGCTCGGCGCGACCGTGGAGATCCTGATCAACAACGCCGGCTACGGGATCTATGAGTCGTTCGTGCAGTCCGGGCGCGAGCGCGAGCTCATGCAGCTCCGCGTGCTCGTGGAAGCCGCGGTGGATCTGATGGCGCGCTATCTGCCCGGGATGGTCGAGCGGAGGCGGGGTGCGGTCATCAACATGTCGTCATCGGCCGGGTTTCAGCCGCTGCCGTACAACGCTGGCTACTCCGCCGCCAAGGCATACCTGCTGTACCTGTCCGAGGCCGTCCACGCCGAGGTGAAGGAGCAGGGCGTGACCGTCACGGTGGTCGCTCCCGGCCCGGTCCCGAGCGGGTTCCAGGAAGCCAGCGATGCCGGGTACTTCGCCGACCGACTGCCCAAGTTCACCGTCGTCTCGCCCGATCGCGTGGCTCGAGACGCTCTGGCCGCGGTCGAGCGCGGGCGCATCTCGGTCATCCCGGGCGGGCTACAGGTGAAGGCGGCGCTCGGGCCGAACCGCAGATTGCCGCGGTGGCTCGTCCTGCCGATCAGCAAGAGGCTCACGGCGCGGCGCTGAAGCCCCACGCGGCGCTAGAGCAGTACCAGCAGCAGTACCAGCAGATGCTCAGCCGGCGGCTGCGCTCAGTCGGCGACGCGTAGGTCGCAAGGCCGCTTATGTGCGGCCTCTCCCCTTCCTCGACACGGTTCGTGCCGTGAGGGGCCGGTAGCCCACGACGTCCTTCATCACGATCGTCGAGGTAAGGCGTCGCAACCCGGGAAGCGTGGCGAGCCGCTCCTCCAGATCTAAAAACTCATGACGTGCAATCGTTTGGTTGCGCTATCTTCCCACCATGAACGTACTCGCCTTATATGACATCCACGGAAACCTCGACGGGCTCGAGGCCGTGCTCGCCGACCCCCGCGCGAACGAGGCGGACGCGATCGTGGTCGGCGGTGACGTCGTGCCCGGCGCCTTTGCACCGGAGTGCCTGTCGCTGCTCCGCGGGCAGGGGCTCCCGATCCACTGGGTGCGCGGCAACGGCGAGCGCGAGGCCGCCGCGGCCGCCGCCAGCGGGCTCGACGCCGAGTGCGTCCCGGCCGACGATCCCGCAAGACTCACGGCCGCGATTACTGCTTCGGCGCTCGGCGACGAGGTGTCGGCGTGGCTCGGAACGCTTCCCACCACGATCGAGCTCGACGGCGTTCTCTACTGCCACGCCACGCCCCGTCGCGACGACGAGATGCTCACGCGAATCTCGCCCGCCGAGCGGTGGGCCGAAGCACTCGGCGGCGTCGAGCATTCACTCGTCGTCGGCGGGCACACCCATCAGCAGGACGATCGGCTCGTGGGCCCGGTGCGCTTCATCAACGCCGGCAGCGTCGGCTTGCCTTATGAAGGCGACCCCGCCGCGAGGTGGGCCTGGATATCCGACGGAACGCCTGAGCTTCGGCGCACGGAGTACGACGGCGCCGGCGCCGGTCGGCGAATGCTCGCCGCCGGCTGGCCGGACCGACGCTCGATCGACGGCGGGCTTATCGACCCTGTCGATCCGATGTTCGTGACCAGGCTGTTCGAAGGCGCCGAGTGACCCGCGGGACGAGCCACGGCATGATCATCTGCCGCGAGCCCATGCCCTAAGGAAATCGAGCAGCCGCGGCCAGTCGCGGGCGCGCGCCTGTTGGTCGATCTGTGGGCTGTCGGTGTCCCCTGCGGCCGGGCCGAAAACGCTCGGGGCCCCCGGCTCGTACGGGGTGAATGCGCCGACGCCGTGTCCAGCGTTGGGGTAGGCGTAGAGCACGTGCGGGAAGCGGTCATGGGCGGCCGTTAGGTGGCTCATGATCGCCTGCCCGTAGTCGCAGGAGTCCCACACCGCGTCGTCGAGGCCGCAGGCGACGAACACCGGGCCACGGATCCGTTGCACGGGGATTACGGCTGCCGGTTGGTCGGTGGGCTGCGGCTGGTCGAGCTCACGCGTGAACGGGATTGCGCGTCCCCGGAAGGTCCAGGCCGGACCGGCGCATCCCGGATAGGAGCAGATTGCGACGTCGCTCGGAACGATGCCGATCGCGGCGCTGACCAGCTGCGGGAAATACGCGGCGGACAGCAAGGCGGCTTCGCTGCCGCGCGAGATGCCGAGGATGGCGATGCCGTGGGGGTCGACCTGCGGCTGGCGGCGTAGCCACTGGAGCGCACGCTCGAAGTATTCGAGCGGGATGCGCAGGAGCCGTTGGGGCAGACCCGGCAGCTTGAAGTAGCCAAGCGCCAGCACCGGGTATCCGGCGGCGGCCAGGTTGCCGCTCCAGAGCGGGCTCGGAAGCCCGCCCTCCGAGCCCCCCAGCAGCAGAATCGCGGGACGCCGGGCCGCGGCGCTCGGATACACGAACGAGCCGACGAGCCCAGTCCGGCTGAACGTCAACGATTCGGTGGTGAGCGCTTTCCTCGAGAACGAGCGGCTGAACGTCCTGGACGCAAGCGTCTTGCCGCCGGAGCTGACCGTCAGCGTGAATCGCATATGCCCGCGTCCCCGCTCGCGTCAAACGTCGCCGTCGAGGCCCAACGCACCCGCTTCGCATCGGTCGAGGCGAGCCTCAACGAGACCACCTCGTGCGGCGAAAGACCCCGCACGCTGATCGCGATCGGCTCGTCCTCGAACGAGACCGCCGGGGCGACCGTGACCCCAACCCGCGCCGACGCCGAGTGCCCACCGCCACCGCATCCTCCGATACCGGCGGCTGTACCGGCAGCGACCAGGATCCGCGCCGCCCGGCGAGCAAGAACGAACCCGCGGCACCCACGTCCGCTCATTACGGACACCTGCTGGCCACGCATTGGCACCTCTCAGGGCATATACCCTTGTGATGTGGCTTTGCGCGCCCTCGTCGTACTACTTTTCGTGGCGCTGACCGCGATTGCCGCGCTCCTGGGACCACCGCTGCTCGCGCTGGTAGCCGGGTTCGTCGCGGCGGCGCTGATCATCGACTATCTCTTTCCGGTCACCGGGTTTCTGCGTCCCGATGCCGAGCACGCCTTTCAACGCTTGGTCTGGCGGCGGCGTCGCGAGGCACTGGGCAAGCGCATAAGACGTCGCGACTACGCTCACCTCGAGCTTCTTCCCGACGAGCTCGCTGGAACTGCGAACCGGCGTCACCTGGGTATCCAGCCGATTCCACTCGACTCGATCACCGGAACCGTCGAGCCCGAACGGGCAATCGCCTTCGATGGTGCCTTTCGACCGCCGCGCTGGTCGCGTGGTCGCTGGCAGCTGATGTGGATGGCGTGTCGCCGGGGACAGGCGCTACCTCCAATCTCGGTCTACCGGCTGCGCGGGCGTCATTTCGTCATCGATGGACATCACCGCGTGTCGGTTGCCCGCTCGCTCGAGGCCGCGAGTATCGATGCAGACGTCACCGAGCTACTGCTCTCCAGCGCCAACCCCAGGCCAGCGCGCGGATCACCTGGGCAGAAGCCTCCCCGACCCGCGATCGCGCACGAGGCACACGCTTGGCTTGGATGGCGGCCGCTGTTGTTCTTCTTGAGCCTCGGCCTAGGTTTGACGCTGGTCTCAGGCGCCTTCGCGCCCGTGCCCGGCTATGTCCTGATCCTCGTGGCCTGCGCGTTGATTGGCCGCGGGCTCGGGAGCCCGGTGCACACGGGCCTGACCGATCACCGTCAGTAGGCCGAGCGCGCACGCTCCCGGCGGCCCCGGGACGCCATCGATGCTCTCGCTCGGCGACGCGATCGCCTATGCCGAGCGTGGCGGGGCACCGGATTAGCGCAGGTCCGAGACGTTGACGGCCTCGACCCGGTTCTGGAGGGGGTGTCCGTCAGTCTCCCGGCCCCTCGACGGCGCGGAGTTCGGGTCGGGTGTCTGGCGTCGATTCGTCGAGTTCCGCGGATAGTGCGTCGGTCTCGAACTGGGCGAGTGCCGCCTCGCAGGCGGCGACCGCCGCGGCGGCGTCCTGGCGGCCGGGCGCGTCGAAGTAGTCGCGCGCGCGGATGGCGGCGAGCCACTTCTGATAGCGGGCGAGGTCGGCGTCGGACTCCTCGAGCTCGGTGTAGGTGGTCCGACCGCGGCGGCGCTCGAGCTGGAGCTCCTCGTGGAACTGCCGCGTGCTCTCGATCAACTCGCGGTACTCGTCTGCGCGCTCTCGCTGGATCGCATCGATGACTGCGGCCTCTTGCTTTGAGTCCGTCAGGCGGGTGCGGAGCATCTCGCCGTTGCCGCCCTCCGCGCGCAGTCGGCTCACGACCCGCGCCGCGGCGCGCGTGGTCGTGGGCGTCGCGGGGAGCAGGCAGACCGACTGTTGGAGGTAGTGAGCCCCGAGGCTGCGCAGGTTGCGCCACGCGTAGACCCGGAGGGTCGAGCTTCCGCCGGGCGGGGTTGAGACCGTGATCAGCAGCCAGTCGCGGGCCATGGGCGATCATGATCCCAGACGGCTCACGGTGTTCCCATCGAACGTATCATGCGTTTCATGGCGAGCGCAACGCACGCATCGTCACGCGCAGCCCCACCGCCGACCGTTCCCGTCCACGCAGAACCGCCGGCGGTTGTTTGGGAGCGCACCGCCAGCCGCCACGACGGGTTGAGACCCGAGGAGGTCGGACAGCGCCGCACGGCGGTGGTCCGGACCGAACGCGGAAAAGCCTCGGCTTCGGCTGTCTTGCGCGAGGTCGGCGAGTCGGCAGTCGAGCCGCTTCAGCTGCTCCTGGTCGCGGTCGGCGTGCTTTCGGCGATCTTCGGCGAGCTTCGCGACGCGATCGCGATCTTCTCGGTCATCTTGCTCGTCAGTGCCGTCGAGGCGATTTCCGAGGTCCGTGCGAAGCGCGCGCTCCAGGCGCTCCGTGAGCTCAGCGCCCCCAATGCACTCGTCCGGCGTGCCGGCGTCGCCGTGGCGGTCCCGGTCGGGGCGCTTGTCGTCGGCGACGTATTGCTCGTCGAGGCCGGCAGCATTGTCGCTGCCGACGCGCGCGTCGTGGAGGCCGACGGCCTGGCCACCGACGAGTCCAGGCTGACGGGAGAGCCCTTCGCGGCCGCGAAGGGTCCCGAGCCGGTGGACTCCGACACGCCGCTCGCCGAGCGGTCCTCAATGCTGCACGCAGGCACCGCCGTGGTGGCCGGCGCGGGCGAGGGCGTCGTCGTCGCGCTGGGCGACGAGACCGCGATCGGGCGGCTCGGGCGGCTCGTCGCACAGACCAAAGAGCCGCCCACGCCCCTCCAGGGCGCGATGGCCGAACTGGCGCGTGCAGCGCTGATCGTTGCGGTGGCGGCGTGCGTGCTCGTGCCGCTCCTCGGGGTCCTTCGCGGCCGGTCGCCGCGCGAGATGCTGCTCGACGGACTGACGCTCGCGTTCGCCACGATCCCAGAGGAGCTACCGATCCTCGTGACCGTGCTCGTCGCGCTCGGCGGTCTGCGCCTGGCGCGGGACGGTGTCCTGTTGCGACGGCTGCGCGCTGCCGAGGCCGTCGGCGCGATGACCGTGCTGCTCGCCGACAAGACGGGGACGCTCACCGAGAACCGGCTGCTGATCGAACGCATCGACGGCGAGCGCGAACGCGTGCTCGCTGCGGCAGCGGCCGCTCACGGCGCGGCGGCCGCGCAGGACCCGGTCGATCGCGCGCTGGTCGAGGCCGCCGGTGAGCCCGCGACGCGAGAGCGCGTTGCCCGCTACCCATTCGACCCCGTGCGCCGGCGAGAGAGCGCGGTGTGGCGCGAACCCGCGGGCGGGTGGGTGGCCGTGAAGGGGGCGCCGGAGGCCGTCCTCGACGCGTGCGCAATGTCCGAAACGGACCGGAGGTCGGTGCTCGCGCGGGTCGCGCGGCTCGCGGATGATGGGCTGCGGATCATCGCCGTCGCCGAGCGTCGTGTCGCCTCCGCCCCCCGCGACGTCGCCGATGCCGAGGCCGAGCTCGACTTCGTGGGTCTGGCCGCCTTCCGCGATCCGCTGCGCGCCGGTGTCCCCGATGCCGTCGCCGGGCTCGCCCATGCCGGCGTGCGGACGATCGTCGTCAGCGGCGACCATCCCGATACGGTCGCCGCGGCCGCGCGGGAGGCCGGCGTCCGAGCACCCGAGATCCTGCACGGCGGCGCGCCGCTCGACGCCCTCGACGACGACGAGCTCGCCGAGCGGCTGCGCGGGGATGCCGTCATCGCGCGCGCCACGCCCGAGGACAAGTTGCGCCTCGTCCGAATCCTCCAGGATCGCGGCGAGTCGGTCGCGGTCACCGGCGACGGCGTCAACGACGCGCCCGCGCTCGCCGCGGCAAACGTCGGGATCGCCATGGGCGCGCGGGGGACCGATCTCGCGCGCGAGGCCTCCGACCTGGTCCTCATCGATGACGCATACCCGACGATCGTCGGCGCTGTCGAGGGCGGTCGCGGGCTGGCTTCCCAACTCCGGCGCGCGGTCGCGTTCTATCTGGGCGCGAAGATAGCGCTGGTCGTGGTCATCGCCGTGCCGCTGGCGCTCGGGCTGCCCGCCCCGTTCCACCCCGTGCACATCGTCGTGCTGGAGTTGTTCATGGATGTGGGCGCGTCGGTGGCGTTCGTCTCCGAGCCGACAGCGCCGGCGACAATGGATCGTCCCCCACGCGATCCCGCCAGCCGGTTCCTCGACGCCACGCAGGTGTCGGCGATCGCGCTCACGGCCGTGGGGCTCATCGGTGCTGTCCTCCCCGCGTTTCTCATCGTCCACGCCCGCTGGGGCGCCGGCATGGCGATCGCGTCAGCGGTGGCCGGGTGGCTGATCGCGAACGTGGCGATCGCGTGGGCCCTGCGAGCCCGACCCGGCCTACCGTTGCGACGCAACATCGCGTTCCCGGTGTGGGCGCTCGTTGCGCTCGCCGCCGCTTGCATACTCTCGCTCACCCAGGCCGGGGCGACGCTCGGCGTCAAACCGCTCACCGCCGGCGCTCTGGGCATCACGGTCGCCTCCGCGGCGGTCGGCGTGGCGATCGCGGTCGCCGGACGGGTCGCGCTGCCCCTGTCCCGGCGCCTCTGACGCCGCCGGAGGGATCACCATGACCCGACGCGTCTCGCACGGTTACCGTGACTACGTATTACACGTTTCACGGGGAGCGCAACGTGAAGTTGTGACACGCGCGATCCGGTAGACGATTGTGTGACCGTCACCACGTATCGCGCGTTTCATGCGGAACGCCAGCGCGCTGCTCGCCGGCATCGGCCTTCTCGCGAGCGCTGCCGTCCTGCGCGTGATCCCGGGCACAAGGCAGCGGAGCACCGCGTTCGCAGCTGGGTTCGCCGGCGCTGCGTTGATCGTCGCGGCGCCGATCCTGCTCGCCGTCGGCTAACCGAGACGGAACCGGCCTAACGCCGGCGGTCGGGTAATCCTTCGTGGGTTGCCGGACATATCAGGAGCAATGGACGATCGGCAGCGGTGCGAAGAGCTGTATCTAGCCCATGCGGATCAAGTGCGTGCGTACGCGCGGCGACGGTCCGATGGTCAGACGGCGGACGAGGTCGTCGCGGAGGTCTTTCTCATTGCTTGGCGGCGGCTCGGCGTCATTCCTGCCGAGCCGCCTCCGTGGCTGCTCGTGGGCCTCTGACCCCACAAAACAAGGGTCTGCTTAGACAACCGACTCGGGTTCTTAACGGTCACCTGATGGTCCGCTAACGGGACGCGAGCCACGATCCGGGACATGGCCGGTCGTGAGGTAGCTGAGGGCCATGCGCAGCCATGCCGGCGCCTGCGATTGCCACAGCGCCCCGATGTGGCCGCCCGCGTAGGTGCGGAACAGATGGGGGATGTGATGGCGCCGCAGCGCCGAGTCGAAGGCCCGGTTCATATCCAGGAAGCGATTGTCGGCCTCGCCCACGTAGAAGGCGATCAGCGGCGGCCAGCGGGCCATCGCGGCGGCCAGCCCCGCCCCGTCGGGCACGGCCGCGGCGCGCTGAGCCTGCGGGGAGCCGAGCTTCAGCACGTGCAGCCCGCTGGGATCGGTGGTAACGAAGTAACCGCTCCACGACTCAACGACGCCGAAGGTCTGGAGGTTGCGCAGCCCGACGTTGAACGCGCCGTAGCCTCCCGCCGACAGCCCGATCAGCGCGCGCCCGGTCCGGTTGGCGAGCGTGTGGAAGCGGCGGTCGATGCACCCCGTGAGGTCGCGTGCGATCGCGCGCGGCCAGTCCTCGGTCGGCCACCAATCCAGGTATTCCCGGTCGTCGCCCGGGTTGCGCGCGCCCTGAGGAGCGACGACGATCGCCGGCTCGGGCGTCCCGAGCAGGCTCCGGGCCACGAATGCGTTCTGCGTGTAGGACTGCGGGGTGGCCGGCAGGCCGTGCAGGAAGTAGATGACGCGGTTGCGAACCGCTCCGTGCTTCCTCACGACCACGATTCTGCCGAGGCGGGGATCTGCTCCGCGTCAATGGTCCCATGCGCGGGGCGCTGAGCCGTCGCACGATTGGGCTATGGCTCGCCGTCGCGGTCGCTGTCGCGGCTTGGGCGCTGACGGGTCCCGTAACGATCCTTGCCGCGTTCGGTGTCGCGTTCGGTTGCTGGGCAGGAGGCCGCGCGACGCGGCGGCTGACGGGACGACGCCTCCCGCGGCAGCCCGGTGTGCGGTCCGGGCTGGTCAGCATCCTGCTCGCCGGGCTCTCGTGGGCGCTCGCCGCGGTCGCGGATTTCGCTGCGCCCGAGGCCGGGGCCATCCGTGCAGCCCGGGCGCTGCATCCGCTCGGGGGCGCCTCGGCGGTGATCCTCGTCCACACCCACATGGCCGCCCCGTGGGACACCCTGTTCAACGTCCTGGTAGTGGGAGCGCTGGTCAGCTCGCTGTTCGTCGCACGGACGCTCCGCCGCCCCGCGCGGCTTGGCGCCGACAACTCGCCGGCCGCACTCGATCGGGCGCGCGTGCTCGTCGAGCAGCACGGGGAGGATTCGCTGTCGCCCTTCATCCTGCGTCCCGACAAGAGCTTCGAGTTCGCTGGAGAGGCCGTCGTGGCTTACCGGGTGATCGGCGAGACGGTGGTCATCTCAGCGGATCCGGTCGGGCCCGACGCGGCCGCCGCCGAGGCACTCGCGAGCCTCGTTCAGCGCGCGCACGTGGCGGGACTCGAGGTTGCCGCATACGGGTCCTCCGAGCGCCACCTACCGGCGTTTCGCGCCTTGGGCCTGCACGCAATTCGCGTCGGGGAGGAGGCGGTCGTGAATCCGGGCGATTTCACGCTCGAGGGCCGGCCGATTCGCAAGCTGCGGCAGTCCGTACAACGGGTGCGGCGTCGCGGCTGGCGGATCGCCGTTCACGAGGGGCGAGAGATCGACGAGGAGCTCGAGCAGGCGATCGACGCGGTCGAGACCGAGTGGCGGGGGCAGCGCGATCGCCTTCTCGGTTTCGCCATGAGCATGGGCGAGTTCGAGCTCGGCGTCAGATCCGACGACGTCTACGTGCTCGCGTGGTCGCCCGACGGCCGGCTGCAGGGCGTGATGCGGTTTCTGGCCCACCGCGGCAAGCTGTCGCTGGACGAGATGCGCCGTGTGGGCGAGACGCCCAACGGCCTGAACGAGGCTCTCGTCTGTCACGCGCTCGAGTTCGCCCGCGCACGCCATGTCGAGGAGGTCAGCCTCAACTACGCCGGCCTGGCACACCTCGTTCGCGGCGACGGGCCCGGCACTCCATTCGCAAGGCCGCTCTTGCGCACGCTCCTCGCGCCGTTGCGCGGCCGCTTCCAGATGGACCGCCTGGTGCTGTTCAACGAGAAGTTCTCGCCCGTCTGGCGACCGCGCTATCTCATATACCGATCCCGCGCGCTACTGCCGAGGACGACGTTCCGCGTACTGCAGGCCGAGGGTTACCTCAGCCAGCGCCGTCAGGCACGACGCCGGCGTGACCCTGACCACTGGCCGGCCCGATCCCCGGTCGAGGGCGGTGTCGTGCGATGAGGAAGATGGGCGCATGGGCCGCCGCGGGGCTGGCGGCGGCTGCGCTGGTGGGAGCGGGCGTCTTCGGTGCCTACAGCTACGCCCGCAACTACGCGGTGCATCGCGGCTTCTCGAGGCTCGTGCAGTTGCGACGAGCGGGGACCGGGCGGCTCGAGGCCGTCCATTTCTATTCGCGCGCGCTTGATCGGAGCGCCGACTACCTGGTCTATCTACCTCCGCATTACAACCCGCACGACCGCTATCCCGTCTACTACCTGCTGCATGGCGCGCCGAGCCAGCCGAAGGTGTTCGTCGATATCGCGAACATGGACGTCCGGCTCGACAACCAACTGACGCTCGGCCACGCACGTCCGATGATCCTGGTCTATCCAGACGGGCGTATCGGCGGCAGCACGTTCTCCGACTCCGAATGGGCCAACACCGGAACCGGCGGCGCCTACGAGAGCTACGTGATCGAGCTGATGCACGACGTCGATCAACGCTTCTCCACCATCCCACGCCGGCAAGACCGGGTGATCGCCGGTTTCTCCGAAGGAGCGTACGGCGCGATGAACATCGCGCTGCACCACCTGGCGGACTTCGCCAACGTGCAGGCGTGGTCCGGCTACTTCGTCCAGACGCGCACCGGCGTGTTCGCCCACTCCGGTGGCGCGGCCCTCGCATACAACAGCCCCCTCGAGTATGTGAGCCGGCTCCGCGGCGCGCTGCGCGGCAATCCGCTACGCGTGTACATGTTCGTTGGGCGCGACGATCCGTCGAGCCGTCAGCAGGCACCGATGGCCATTGCACTACGGACGGCCGGCGCGCAGGTGGCCTACCGGTTCTATCCCGGTGGCCACGACTGGTCGGTTTGGTACCCGCACCTGAACCAGATGCTCGACCTGGCCTCGCTTTGGGTGAGGCATCCTCCGACCGCCGCGGCCGCGGTTGGTCGGATCGGCACAACCACCCCCGCCGCGCCGGCCGCCCCTCGGCCGCTCGCACACCGTTCGTCGCTCCGGCTCCTCGCTGCTCTGATGCTCGCGCTCGTCTCGGCGGCGCTGATCAACCTGGGGTTCGGACTCCAGCACCGGGGGCACGCTGCGGCCACAGCCGCCGGGCGAGGCGGGCTGGCCGCCGGCTGTCGCGAACCGGCGTGGCTCCTCGGCCAATTCGTTGGATGGGCCGGCTTCGGCGGTCAGATCGTCGCAGTCGCGCTCGCGCCGCTCACCCTCGTGCAGGCCTTCAGCACCGGTGGTCTCGCCCTGTCGGTCCCGGTCGCCGCGCGCCTGCTCGGTCACCGCGTGGGCGCGCGTCAACTGGCCGCGATCGCGATCATCGCGGTCAGCCTGGTCTCCTTGCCGATCGGCTTCGGCGCCGGCCACGGGCACCTTTACGGAGGACTGCTGATCGCGGCCGCCCTGCTCGTGATGCTGACCGGCGGCCTGGTCGTACCTCGCGGCGGGGAGGCGGCGCTCGCAGTCGCGGCGGGCGCCTTCTATGGTGCGGCCGACGGGGCGATCAAGGCCGCCTCGATTGCCTTTCGCTTTCAGGGCGCGGGGATTCTCACCGGCTGGACACTCCTGGCGGCGCTGTGCACGCTCGGCGGGTTCCTGGCCTTTCAGGCCGCGCTCCAGAAGGGAGATGCCGTACAGCCGCTGTCGCTGATGAACGCCTTCACCGCGCTGACCGCCGCGGCGCTGGGAATCGCCGCCTTCGGCGAGTCGCTCGGCGCAAATCCGGCGGCTGCTGTCATGCACAGCGTCGCCATCCTCGCCGTCCTCGTCTGCGTGCGTCCGCTGGCCGGGGCGCAGCAACAGCTTGCCGGATCGACGCCAGCCACCGACCCACCGGCGTCGCCGGTCTGGCGTCTGCGCCGGGCGGCGCCCGTTGGCGTGGGCCGCGCACTCCGTGGCTGCGCCGTAACAGCGCTGGGCGCCGCCGCTCTCATCATCTGCTGCCTGGCGGCGCTCGGGCTGCTGTACGAAATGCGCCGCCTGGGCTGGTTTGCCCTCGGGCCCCGCGTCCAGGACGCCCTCCCCCTGCTTCAGCTTGCCGGCTTTGCCGCGCAGCCGCTGGTGCGCGTGATGGCGGCCTCGCTTCTGGCGGGCCTAGTCCTGAGCCTGGTCATGGTCGCGCTCCGCGTCGAGTGGCGACGGCGTGTAGTGCTGATAGGCATTTTCGGGCTCTTCCTGCTGCTCGCCGGCTCGGACGCCTCCTACGCGCTGGCGCGTAACCTGCGCCTGAATCAGGTGCTTCTGAGTCGCGCGCCGGGACTTGGCCCATGGATCGAGGCGCTGGTGCTCGTCGCCGGGAGCGCTGCGCTCGGACCGCTGCGGAGCGTCTGGATTCCCTCGCTGTCGCCGCGGATCCGAGATCGCCGGATCCTCGCGCCCGCGCTTGCGGGCGCGATCGCCCTCACCGTGGCGGGCGCGCTCGCGTTGCCGGGAGCTCACGCGCGGACTCAGCTCCGACCGGTTCGCCTGACCCGATCCAGTCCGCCGGGCGCACGTCTGGCGCTCTCGCCGGCAGCGCTCTCACCGGCAGCGCTCCGGCCGGCGCGGCCCGCGAACGTGCGTCGAGCTGTCAGCCGGCCGGCTTTCGGCCGCCTGTTCAAGATCGACTTCTACTCGCGGGCGCTTCGCCGCCGCGCCGATTACCTCGTGTACCTACCGGCCGACTACAGGCCGGGCCGGCGCCTCCCCGTGTTCTACATGCTCCACGGCATGCCGGGCCGCCCCCTCGCGTTCACGGTGAACGCGAGCGTCGAATCCAAACTGGAGAGGCTGATCGCCCAGCACCGGGTATCGCCGATGATCCTCGTCTTCCCCGACGGCCGGATCGACGGGAACAGTCAGACGGATTCGGAATGGGCCAACACGGCGGCGGGCCGCTACGAGAGCTACGTGGTCAACGTGGTGCACGACGTCGACCATCGGTTCGACGCCCTGCCCTACCGCCAGGACCGAGCCATCGCCGGGCTGTCCTCGGGAGCCTACGGAGCCGCCAATATCGGCCTGCACCACGTCTCCCTGTTCGGGCTGATCCAGGTTTGGTCGGGCTACTTCACCCAGACGCGGACCGGCGTCTTCGCCCGCGCCAGCCGCGCGCAGGTTCGGTACAACAGCCCGCTCGACTATGCGCGCGCGATGAAGCGCGCGCTCGGAACCGACCCGCTCAGGGTGTTCCTGTACGTCGGCAGCCACGACCCCGACCGCGCCCAGATCAAGCCAATGGCGGCCGCGCTGGCCGCCGCCGGAGTCGATGTCCACTACGCCATCTATCCAGGCGGTCACAGCTGGGTCCTCTGGTCGTCCCGCATCGACCAGATGTTGATCATGGCCAGCCGTGGCTTCGCCGGTCCGCCCACCCCGCCGGGCGCCGCCACGCTCACCGCCGCGGCCTGAACGCCGCAGCGGGTCATCGCCGATTTTGCATGCTTTTCGCTCCGGACGCCCGAGCGGGGCCATGATAGGTTCGGCCCTCTTTCAACACGGTGAGGGTGAGGTCATGGCGGTTCTCGATCCCGAAAGGGCAGTGGAGGTCGTCGCCGAGGTTCGCGACGGCACCTATGGTGACCAGGTCGCGGCGGTTGAGCCCGGGGGCGCGGAGTTCATTCCGCTGTCCGAGCGGCACGGGGTGCCCCGGACCCTGTTTGGTACCTGGACGTCCCCGAACCTGGAGTTCGCAACGGTGTTCGTCGGGGTGATCGCCGTCTCGTTCTTCGGCCAGTCGTTCTGGGACGCGGTCCTGGCAATCATCCTCGGAACGGCGCTCGGCTCGCTCTCGCACGGCTTCCTGAGCAGTCGTGGCCCGAGGCTCGGCGTCCCTCAGATGGTCCAGAGCCGGATCTCGTTCGGTTTCATCGGCAACCTCCTGCCGGCTGGGCTGAACTCGGTGACAGCCGGGATCGGCTGGTTCGCCGTCAACAGCGTCAGCGGCGCGCTGGCGCTGAACGCCCTCACGGGTGTCACTGGCTGGGTGTGCCTCGTGTTCGTCGGGATTGTGCAGACCACGATCGCCTTCTTCGGTCACAACCTCATACAGCTGTTCGAGCGGTGGATGCTGCCCCTCCTTGGCGCAGCGTTCGTGCTCGCCTCGATCGTGATCCTCTCCAAGAGCCGTCCGGGAGCCGTGCACACGACCCAGGGAATCGGGGGCTTTCTGCTGAGCGTCGGCGCCGCCTTTGGATACGCGGCCGGCTGGAACCCCTTCGCTTCCGATTACACCCGCTACCTCAAGTCGGAGACGAGCCGCGCCAGCACGGGGCTGTGGTCTGCAGCGGGCGTATTCATTTCGTGCGTGATACTCGAGACCGTTGGCGCCGCGTCGGCGACGATCCCCGGAACGAACTCGAACCCGACCGCTCTGTTCACTTCTCACATGTCGACCGCGGTCGCCGACATCACGTTGATCGCGATCGCGTTCGGAGCGATCTCGGCAAACGCGCTGAACGTCTACTCGGGGGTCATGTCCTTCCTGTCGACAGGCATAAGGTTGCCGCTCAAGATGCGCCGCGCGATCGTCGCGCTGGGCTTCGGCTCGATCGGCTTCGTCGTCGCTGTGACTGGGCTCCACAACGCGGGCTCCGACTACGAGAACTTCCTGCTCGTGATCTCGTATTGGATCGGGCCGTGGCTCGGCGTGTTCTTCGCCGACTGGGTGCTGCGTCGTGGACGGCGCGTCGACGGGTTCCTGTTCGATCGCAAGCACAACCCTTGGGCCGGGGCGGCGGCGATGCTGATCGGGATGGGCATCTCGATCTGGTTGTTCTCTAACCAGACCGAGTACGTGGGGTTGATCGCCAAGGCGCACCCGGGGATCGGTGACCTGACGTTCGAAGTTGGCTTCCTCCTGAGCGCGGTCCTCTACGCGATCTTCTTCTCGATCAGCTACGACAAGGGCTCGGAAGTGCTGGTGATCCCCGACGAAGCCACCTGAGGTGGCAGCACGGCAGTGCACCGTGTCACGGTGCACGGATCAACAGCTCGAGTGACCGACAGCCCGCTCAGATGATCGATCTGATCGTTCGCAACGCGCGGCTGCTCGACGGTCGGCTTCTCGACATCGCCGTGCAGGGGACGCGCTTCGTGCGGATCGGACCGTCGCTCGATCTCGACGCAGCGAAAGTGATCGACGCCGAGGGCCGGCTTGTGACGGCACCCCTGGTTGACTGTCACCTGCACCTCGATGCGTCGCTCACGGCCGGGCGTCCGCGGTTCAACGAGAGCGGCACGCTAATCGAGGGGATCGAGGTGTGGGGCGAGTTGAAGCCGACGCTGACCGAGCAGGACGTCTTCGACCGAGCGAGCGAGATCGTCCGCTGGTCCGCCGCCCAGGGCACACTCTGGATCCGCGCGCACGCGGACGTCTCGGGCGAGAACGACTCGATGGTCCGCGGGCTCCTGCGCGTGCGTGACGAGCTCGCTGACCTGTGCACGATCCAGGTGACGGCGTTCCCACAGGACGGGCTCTACGCAAATGAAGGCGACGAGCGGCGACTCGAGGAGGCGATCCGCCTCGGCGTCGACTGCGTCGGCGGCATCCCCCACTACGAACCGACGGCGGAGCTCGGCCTTCGCGAGGTTCACCGTGTCTTCGAGCTCGCGAAGGCACACAACCGCCGGATCGACATCCACTGCGACGAGACCGATGACCCCAGCTCGCGCTATCTCGAGGTGATGGCCGACGACACGGTCAAGAGCGGCCTCGCCGGCCGTGTAACCGCGAGCCACTGCACCGCGATGGGTTCCTATGAGCCGTACTACTCCTCGAAGCTGCGCGGGTTCCTGCGCCGCTCGGGCATCAACATCGTCGTCAACCCGTACGCCAACTCGTTGATCCAGGGTCGTCTCGACCCCTACCCCAAGCGGCGCGGCTTCGCGCAGTTGAAGGAGCTGCTCGCCGACGGTGTCAACGTCTCGCTCGGCAACGACGTCATCATCGATCCGTGGTACCCGATGGGCAAGGCCGACCTGATCGACGCCGCCCACCTCGCGTTGCATTTCACCTACATGAGCGGCCGCGAGGAGATCACCGAGATGCTCCGGGTCGCGACCGAACGGGGCGCGCGGACCCTCGGGGTCGAGGATGAGTACGGGATCGAGGAGGGAAAGCCCGCCGACTGCGTCATCTTCGACGCTCCGACTCCGATCGACACCATCAGCCTGCGCGCGACCCGCCGTTACGTCGTCCGCCGCGGCCGCGTGATTGCCGAGACGAGCCCGGCGCGCACGACGCTGCTGGGAGAGCCTCTGAACTTCGCGGCCGCTGCGGCCAGGTAGCCCCTGTTCGTGCGCGGCCCGCGTTACGTCTCCGCGCCGCGAATCTCGTCGCGGACACGATCCTCTTGTCGGGAGAACGGCCAGGGAACCTCGCGCCCGGCGCTGATTCCATCCGGCCGGAAATGAGCATGACGATCACCAGCAGCGCGAGCGTTGCGATCCCGGCCGCGAGGCCCGAGAGGCGCATCAGCGGCAGTGACACCAGGAACGCGCCCACGCCGGCGGTCGCCGCGCCGATCAGCACCGCGGGCGTGGTCGCCGGCACTTTCTGGTGTCCCGCTGCGCGCGCGAGACGTGGTGAGGATCACGTCTTGGGACGTCTTCACGTTTTCCCTGCAAATTGGCTGCTTTTCTCGCCGGTGGATGATTGCGGCTCGGGCCCATCGCTTGGGGCCCGGAAGGCGCGGTTGAGGCGATCGAGGTCTTCAGGGCGCGCCTTGCAGGTAGCGCTCGGTCGTCGTGATCTTCGAGTGGCGGAGGAAGCCCTGAACCCACCGCGCGTCGGTCTCCCGGGCGACCAGGGAGCCGGCGCCGTGCCGGAGCGCGTGAAAGCGCAGCGCGCGCAGGCCTGCTGCCGAATCTAAGGACGCGATCGCAGCGGGGATCGGTCCTGCTTCCGCGGTCCTCATCCCATCGGGGTGATGCTGGCGCTCGAGAGCGCGAGGACAGTGCGCGCGTGAGCGCGATTCCCCGCGACCGAGGCGCTGCCGCCAACGGCGGTGGCGCGGGCACCCACACGCGCGGGATGCTCGCCCCTCTTGCGCTGACCCAGTTCATCGCGAGCTTCGCGGGGTCGAATATGAACGTCGCGATCAGCAGCATCAGCCACGACCTCGACACGACGGTGCATGGAGTCCAGACCGCGATCACGCTGTTCCTGCTCTGCATGGCGGCGCTGATGATCCCGGGCAGCAAGCTCACCGATATCTGGGGCCGGAAGCGCTGCCTCATCGGAGGCCTGACGGTCTATGGCAGCGGAGCCGTGATCGCCGCCGTGGCGCCCGGGCTGGGCGTCTTGATCCTCGGCTATTCCGGGTTCGAGGGCGTCGGCTCGGCGTTGATGATCCCACCGATCTACATCCTCGCGACGATGTTCTACGCCGACCTCGAGTCGCGTGCTCGAGCGTTCGGGGTGATCAGCGGGGCGGGCGGGATCGGAGCCGCGGCCGGGCCGCTGCTCGGAGGCTTGATCACGACCGCGATCAGCTGGCGGGCCTCGTTTCTGCTCCAGGCCGCGGTCGTCGCGGTGATCATCTTGCTGAGCCGGCGGATCGTGGACCCCGTGGCGCCGGACCCGAAACGGCGCTTCGACACCATGGGAGCAGCGCTCTCGGCTGCCGGCATGCTGTTCATCGTGCTCGGGATTCTCCAGGCCGGCAACAACTGGCTGCTGCTCTTGGTGTTCCTGGCCATCGGAGCGGGCCTCCAGCTGTGGTTCTTCCTCCACGTCCGCTCGTACGAACGCGGGGGCAGAGAGCCGCTGCTCTCCACGAGCCTGTTCCGCAACCGCACCTCGAATCTGGCGATGGTCACCCAGAACGTTCAGTGGCTGCTGCTGATGGGCACCACGTTTGTGGTCACGGTGTTTCTACAGGTCATTCACGGCTACAGCGCGGTCAAGACGGGCGTGATCTTCACGGCAGCAACGGCGGGGATCCTGATCTCCTCGCTGGCGGCGAGGCGCCTGGCCGAGAAGTACTCGCAGCGGACGTTGATCCTCGCCGGCTTCGTCGTCACCCTTGGCGGCATCGGGCTACTCCTCGGGCTGTACAAGGCCGCCTCGAGCGTCTGGATACTCGCCCCGGGTCTGCTGGTGATGGGTCTCGGGATCGGCGGCATGCTGACTCCCTCGGTCAACGTCGTGCAGTCCGCCTTCCCGGAGGAGAAGCAGGGAGAGATCTCGGGGCTCTCGCGCGCGGTGTCCAACCTCGGCTCCTCGCTCGGCACCGCGATCGCCGGCACGATCGTGGTCGCCGACGCGTCGGCCGGAAACACCTCTTACGTCATTGCGATGATCGTGTTGGCGGCGATCGGGCTCGTCGGCCTTGGCGCCGCGATCATGCTTCCTCGCCAGCCCGCGACAAGATAGTCACGAGGCTGCGAGCCGGCGCGGGGGCCGACCGCGCGGGGTTGTGCAAGCTCCTAGTGCAGCGTTCCTGAAGTGGGTTGATCGCTGGCCGGTGGCCAAGCTCCCGCGGCGATCCGCTCGAGCGCCCCTCCTCCGCGTCGGCGGGCGTGCGTGCGTGACCACTCGTACGACGTCGGCAGCCGGCCGTACCGATTGAACCACTCCCCCATCGCCTCCAGCACCCGCTCCCGATTCCAGCGCCTCTGGATCACGCCGGGATGGCATGCCTTGCAGTACGCGTAGGCGTCTCCCTTGCCGTTGCGCGGTTGAGTGTAAGCACCGCAGCGGCACAGCCCCACCTAGCGCGCCGTCACTGCCCGCGCCTTCTCACCAGTCGGATCGTAGAAATACGCCTTGACCGTCGCCGACGACCGGCCCAGGCGGCGAGCGATCTCAGCAATCGAGAGGCCTTCGGCCTCACGGAAGTGACGCGCCAACGCGACCGCCCGCCGCCGCTCGGCCACGCGGTCACGGCTAGCGGACTCTCGAACCCATGCCTCCAGGTATTGGTCACGTCGGGCTAGTTCCCGGTGATGACCAGATCGACGCCAGACCTCGCCGTCTCTCCGAAACAGGTCGGGGATCCAGCACGTCAAGCGCATAACCTCGGGCGCTGATTTCGACGGCACGACCCAAACCGTCCGGCCGCGCCGAGCTGATTTTGCACAGCTAGGCTGCCCGCCACAAGGCATCGACGGGAGCGCCCCCTATGGAACTTGAACTAGCACGCCAGTTGATCGCCGAGGCGCGCGCCTCCGGAGCCAGACGGGCGCTGAAGCCGCTGTCGATCGTCGTGCTCGACGCCGGTGGCCAGGTCCGAGCCTTCGAGCGCGAGGACGGCGCCTCCAACGCCCGCTTCGAGATCGCCTTCGGCAAGGCCCACGGCGCGCTCGCGCTCGGAATGGGCTCGCGAGCACTGATGGCGCGAGCCGAGCAGCAGCCGTACTTCGTCAGCGCGGTAGCGGGCGCCATCGGGGGTGCATTGGTGCCCGTCCCGGGCGGTGTGCTCGTGCAGTCGTCTGACGGTGAGGTGATCGGCGCAGTCGGCATCACCGGCGACACGTCAGATAACGACGAGGCAGCGGCAGTCGATGCGATCAACGCGGCAGGCCTCGTGGCAATCAGCGACTGACCGTTCAGCCGGAGTCGGACACGATCGCGATGGCGAGGCTCTTCACGCCTGCCTGATTCGAGGAAGCACCAGGCGTGATCCAATGCCGACGACACGCAGCCCACGCGCTCCGCGCCAACGCCGATGTGGCGCGCCTCGACCAACCGCGCCGTCTCGCCCGTGGGGTCATAGAAACACCCCTTGATCGTGGCCGGTGATCAGCCTAGACGCTCCGCAATCTGGTCGATCGCTAGCCCCTCGGCGTCGCGGAAGTGACGCACCAGCGCAACAGCCCGGAGACGCTCGAGCACGCGGTCATACGCGCCGGCCGATCCGCGGGAGGACATTGCCATCCGGGTATTGCCCTCAACCGGCGCCTCCTCTCCCCCGGGATCCCACGCGCTGGAGCGAACAGCCGGCCCTCGCCGAGCAGACCCGGTGGTCGGCGACGATGAATAGCCGTTGGATAGTCCCTCGTGGGCCTCACACAGGCGGGTCAGTGCCCTGTCCCACGCTAAGCCAGAGACGTCAGCCTGACACTCGAGCTGATCGTGGCGGGAGCAGAACAGCTGTCGCGACCTACCTCGCGCTACCGGCCCTGACACACCCGCGCGCTGCTGGATCACGCCCACAGGGGGCACGGCGGTCTGGTGGCCGTCTTGCTCAACCACAGGCAACCCGCCGCGAGTGCCAGAGCGGCCGCTCAGGTGGTTGCAGCTTCCACGAAACTGGCTAGCGCCGAGCGCTTTGGCATGCTCGCTGGGCCGGTTGAAACGGCTTGCGCACCAGCGAACGAGATGCTCGCTTGTGGCGAATCTCGAGACTTCGCGGGCCACGAGGCTCGGTCCTGCTTTTGTGGAGCGACGCGCCTTCCCGACTATCCGCTTCGGCGCCGGACAGCGCCGAGCCGCCCGGTCGATCAGGCGGTGGTGACCCTATGCGAGCGGGGAGACCCGGGTGGAGTTCTTCCGGGTTCGCGCAGGTGAGTGCGCCACCAAGTCTTCGTTCCGCCCAAGCATGGCAGCCAACTATCCGCGACAGCGTTACTACGTGCTACGATATACCGCGATGCGTAGCACTGACCCATCCTTGCTCATCATGGCGAGTCTCGCCGAGGGCGCCAAGCACGGCTATGCGATCACACGTGACGTGCACGAGATCGCCGGAATTATGCTCGGGCCAGGGACGCTCTATGGTGCGATCGCCCGTCTCGAGGAGCGCGGTCTGATCGAACCGCTCGAGGCCGATGATCGCCGCCGCCCTTACCGCCTTACAGAATCGGGCGCCGCGGTGCTTCGCGAGCAGCTGACCGCGCAGAAGCGCGTGGCGGGCGTTGGCCTGCGCCGTCTGTCGGCAGCCGAGGTACGCGCATGAGAAAGTGCTTGCTCTCGCTCTATCCGGAGGTTTGGCGCGATCGCTACGGCGAGGAGATGTCCGCGTTGCTCGATCAGACCCCGCCAAGTATCACCGCCACGCTGAATCTGCTGCGCGGTGCCCTGACCGCGAACCTGCGACCGCTCGCCAGCTCAGCGCCGGCGGCCCGCGCGAGAGGCACGATCGCCCACGTACTTGGCTGCTTCATCGTCTTCTGTGTCTTCGGCTCGGGCTTTGCCAAGACGACCGAGAACTATGACTACACCGAGCACGTCCATCCGCTGCTCCGCATTTCCCACTCGGTGATCCTGATCGCCGCCATCGTCGCCGCAGCCGCTCTGGCGCTAGCCGCCGCGCCGCTCGTCCTCGCCTCGCTGGCACAAGCACGCCGCACCCGCGACCCGGCCCTCATGAAGCTGATCGCGGTCCCCCCGGCGGCGATCGCCATCTTCGCCGGATCGGTCGGCCTACTCGTTCTGTGGCTGAACGCTCATCACCACCGCGCCGGCGTCGGCGGCTGGCTGTTGCTCGGGTTTTGCCTGCTCTGCACCGGGACCGGCGGTTTCGCCTGCTGGGCCGCGCCGCGCGCCATCATGCGCCGCATCGACGTGCCGCGGAGAGCATTTGCGTTCTCCGTGCCCGCTGTCGCGCTCGTCGCGCTCTGCATGGCGGCGGTCGCGGTAGCCACTGGCGTCTTCCTGGCCGGCATCGTCGCCGACGCACCCCATGTCGGCGCATCGGGAAACGGTCCCGGGCAGCTGATCAACGTCACGACCAGCATCGCGATCCAGTTCATCGCCATGCTCGCACTGAGTGCGGTCGCCGCAGTCAGCGCCGCGCGCGGCCTTCGCTCCCTGCGCGCGCTGTAGCGCCAACGAGTCATCCACGGCGGTCCAGACCGCAGGGCGCGCTGTGCTCGCCAGCCCAAGCCAAGTCGCCCCATCCTGCCTTGCGCTAAGCATGAGTATTACGGGCTCAACGGAACGTGCCATTCCTTGCGCCGAAACGGTCACGCCGACAGGTCCTCGACGGCAAGCGGCGGCCTCAGACGCGAGTTTGGCGAGGCGGACGTCACACAGATCAGATCCTCTCCTATCAGCGACGGCTGGCCGCAATTACGTGGGAGCGGTGCGTCAGGGGATGGCGGGATGCTGGTGGGCGCGACCCGGGATGGCTCACCGGGGTGGTTCAGTCGTAGTGTCTGAGTCTCGGCCAGAGCGTTGTCCATGGGGCGGTGGGTCGGCAGAGCATGATGGGCAGGCCCTGCTCCTGATTGTTTAGGCCGACGCCCTCGTTCACGGTCGCGAGTGTCCGACAGCGCTCGAAGTACGGTGCGGCGCTGACGGCGTTGTTGAACCCCGCGATCACGGCGCGGGTGTCGCTAGTCGGGGGCTCGCCCCATTCCGTGAATCCATTGTGGCCGCTGTACGCGAGCGGGAGCCGAAGCAGCGCTCCGAGCAGGTCGATCGCTCCGGCCTCGCCGTAGTTGCCGGTGAAGATCGCAGTGTGCCCGCGCTGTGCGGCGGGGATCTGCCGCCACACGGTCGCGACGGTTTGGACGAAGCGGGGCCAGCCGACGGTGTCGCCCTGGGCGGAGTTGAGGGCGATCACGACGCTCCCTTGGAGGTCGCGCTCCGGTAGCAAGGGCAACGCAATGATGGCGCTGAATACGGCGCTGAGTGCGGTCG
Organism: uncultured Solirubrobacterales bacterium; assembly: GCA_963834625.1. Taxonomy (GTDB): domain Bacteria; phylum Actinomycetota; class Thermoleophilia; order Solirubrobacterales; family Solirubrobacteraceae; genus Palsa-465. The sequence continues at coordinate 279,778 of CAWICM010000010.1, forward strand.
CTACGGCGAGGATCCAGGTGCGTCTCGCCGACCGCTGCGTCCACCGGGCGGTGGGTATCGCGCCGAGACCGAGCAGGACCGGGTAGAGGCTCGCGAGGTAGTACGCGTGGCCGTTGGAGGGTGTCCGAGCTTCTGTGTGTGAGGCCTGAGCCGGTTGGTTGATGTGTCAGTCGGGGAGTCGGTCTCCGAAGTGGATCTTGAGGCCTCGTAGTGCTGTGGTCCAGTTGTATGCCTGTCGCCATTTCCCTTCGGCTCGGAGGATCGCGAGGTAGATGAGCTTCGTGGCGGCTTGTTCGTCGGGGAAGTGGCCGCGGGTCTTGATGCTCTTGCGGATCTGTCGGTTGAGGTTCTCGATGCTGTTTGTCGTGTAGACCGCGCGTCGCAGGTCGGCGGGGAGCGACAGGAACGGGACGATGTAGGCCCAGCGCTCCCGCCAGGAGGCGGCGATCATCGGGTACTTGCCGCCCCAGGTCTCCTCGAACGCGGCGAGCGCGTGCTCGGCCGCCTCGACGTTCACGGCGCCGTAGACGGGCTTCAGGGCGGCAGCGACGCGCTTGCGGTCCTGGTAGGCGACGTATCGCATCGAGCTGCGGATCTGGTGAACGATGCAGGTCTGCACCCATGCTTGGGGGAACACGGCCTCGATCGCCTCGGGGAACCCGGTCAGCCCGTCGACGCAGCAGATCAGGACGTCCTCGACGCCACGGTGATGCAGGTCGTTCAGGACGGCGAGCCAGAACTTCGCGCCCTCCGATTCCTGCCACCACAGTCCGAGCACCTCACGCTCCCCGTCGACGGTCACGCCGATCGCGAGGTAGCACGCGCGGGTCCGGACGGACCGGTCCTCGCGGACCTTGACCATCAGCGCGTCCAGGTACACGATCGGGTAGACCCGCTCAAGCGGCCGGGTCCGCCACGCCTGCACGTCGGCGAGCACGGCGTCGGTGACCCGGCTGATCGTGTCCCGGCCCAGGGCGGTGGTGCCGTAGAGGCGCTGCAGGTGGCTCTCGATGTCGCGCACCGACATCCCGCCGGCGTACAGATCGAGGATCTTCTCGTCCAGGCCCGCCAGCCGGGTCTGGCGCTTGGCGACCAGCTGCGGCTCGAACGTCCCGGCCCGGTCCCGGGGCGTCTTGACCTCGACCGGACCGAGCTCGGTCTGGACCGTCTTGCCCGTCGCTCCGTTGCGGACGTTCCCGGCGCCGCCGGGCGGCGCCTGGCCGGGCGGGTAGCCGAGATGCTCGGTCAACTCGGCGCCGAGCGCGGTCTCGATCACCCGGCCGGCGAGCTGGGTCAAAAGCCCGCCCGGCCCCGTGATCTGCTCGGGATCGAGGCCCTTCAGCGCATCCTCGAGCCCCTCGCGCGGCAACAGGCCAGCGAGGCGGTCAACGAGCTCCTTCTGCTGCTCCTCGGCGGGATCACCGACCACCGCGTCGATGATCCCGGACTTCGTGGACTTCGTGGACTTCGTGGTCATGGGGGGCCTTTCCGGGCCGCGCCCGACCCCGGATCGCCGACTCGCCCCTCCGGGGCTCCTCGTCGAACCGGGGTCGGCACACAGGCCGATCAGTTAGACCCAGACCTCACACAGAAGATCGGACAGAACCGGCCGTTGCCAGCGAAGTACACGATCGCCATCACCATGTAGGTGATCGAGATGAAGCGCAGATCTCGCCATCCGGCACGGCGAAACGGAGCGAGCAGCCCCGCGATCCAGACCGGTACGAGCACCGGGCTGACCAGCACCAACTGGAACGGAAAAAAGCCCGCGCGACCACCCTCCTGACTGCCCGCAATATGGTTGGCGACGGTCAACTGCGGCCAGCCGTGCTGCTGCTGCCAGATCAAATACGGAGCGGCCAGCGCGACGGCGCAGAACGCCGCCGCGACCCCCCACCGCGAACGGATCAGCATTCGCGGCCCTACCACGATCACCGTCGCGGCCATCACGGCAGCCACGAGACCGATCTGCGGCTTCGCCTCAACACCGATGCCCACGACGACCCCAGCGGCAAGGACCGCCCCACCGCTTCGGCGGACGACCGCCCGGACCGCCAGCAACCCCAGCAGCGTCGTGCCGAGCAGGTCAAACGTCGTCGTCGTCACGAAATGCCCAACCGCGAGCGCGAACCCCGACGACGCCGTTGCCGCCGCCGCGATCACCTGAGCGCGCGTAACACCGCCGAGCTCTCGCGCGATCAGCCCCGCCAGAACCGTCGTCGCGGCCGCAGCCAGCGACGACGGCGCTCTCAGCAGCAGCAGCGACCGCGGGCCGATCTCGTTCATCGCCCAACTCAGCAGTGGCACCAGCGGCGGCTGGTCCGGATAGCCAAACGCCGGATGCGACCCGGCGACGATGAAATACAACTCGTCGCGGTGGTACCCGTACCGCGTGCTCGTCGCGAGCAACACGCCAGCCTGCACCGCGGCAAGAACCCACACCCACCCGCTCAACCGTCCCTGCGCCGGCCGCAGCACGCTGCCAGCCCGCCGCTCGACCGACGATTCGCTGCTCAGCCCCACGAGCGCGTACGCTATTCCCCCGACGTGCTCACGCTGCCAGCTGTCGCCAAACACACCGCCGATCGCATGAGGCAGCACCCTGATGCCCGCTGCAATCCGGCATGCGATAAGGCCGACGCGCGCTCCCGCTTGGAAGACCTGCTCTCGGTGCCCCGCGATCCTCGGCGTTACCAGGACCCCAGCCCTGAATTGCGCGGATGTGCGGGAATCAACGCGGCCGCGACGGGGGGGCGGGGGGGGTCGGCCCGGCCGTCTCCTTTCTGGCGAAAAGGAGGGAGCCGCGGCTGGCGCGTCGAGATACGCCTTGATCGAGCGACGGACCTCGACGAGAGCGGGCGGCTCGTGCCTACATAGGCGTCGCCACCCGTTACCGCATGTGCGCGAGCAGGTCGTACGGACCCGCGGTGAGCGCTGTCGGGGCCAGGCGTTGCACGGTGGCCTGTGTGACGCCATCTGCCTTGAGCTTCGCGAGGATCGAGGCGATCGCCATGGCGTCCTGACCCGCAGTGAATTGACCGGTCACGTTGTGGGCGTCGATCAGCGCGGCGATCCTCGCCCCGATTGCGTGCTCGTGGCGCTCGGCCGCCTTGAGGCCGGTGACGAGCCGGTCGCCGGCCTTGCTCTGGCGCCGGAGCGCCGCCATGTGGTGGGTCTTGTATGCCTTGGTCTCGCGATCGACCGTCGTCAAGAGTGCCGCGGCTATCGCCGCAGAGTGCTGCGCGGCGGCGATCTGGTCCGCGAGATCGGCCCGCAGCATCCGGCATAAGGACTGCAGCGCGGCCGGCCTCCCGGCGCATGAGGGCAGCTTCCTGGCCGCCGCGGCGCTCGAGGGTGTCCTGGCGGGTATCGCGATCGCGTTGATGTTGCCAGCGGGCGGGTCATTGACGATCTCGATGTCGCGGAAGGCCTGCGCAAGGTAGGCCGTGCACAGCGGGGACCCGGCGGAGATCAGAAACTCGGCCGGGATCAGCGCTGCCGGGGCGGTCGCGCCGCCGACCGTGGATGACCACACAACCGTGCCGACCCCGATCGCGACGTAGCCGCACGGTCCCTCGGCCCTGAGTAGCTGCGTGAGCAGATCGCCCTGCGCAAACACCTTCTGACGCCGCTGATCAGCGAGCGCTCGATTCGGCGTCGGCACGGGCGGCCCGCCCGCTCCGACGATGAGCTTGGCGTGGATCGACCGCGTCGCGGTGAACGTCGCGCCATTGCCGCAGCTCGAGTCCGGCGTCGCCGTCTGGGTGAGGTCGATCGTCTTCGTGTACCCCGCGGCCCGTGCGTTGCGGACCTGCTGCTGCGGCATGAACGCGGTCGCCGGCGGGAAGTTGGCGCACGAACCAGTCTGCTGCGATCCATCCGACATGGTGGCGCCGAGCACGGTCGTCAGCTGGCAGTGGCCCGAGCCGCTCGACGTCAGCTCCGAGCCCGGGGCGGCGCTGGCGGGCATCTCAGCGCTCACGGCGAGGTGGCCGGCGGTGTCGCCGAGGCCTATGGTGATCGGCAGGTTGGCGGTCCTCCCGCTCTGCTTGAGCGTGCAGTCGTAGTTGTTGTTCGCGTAGGCGCCGGTGTTCACGCTGACATGCGAGCCGTCCGCCACCAACGACCGCGTGACGGTGCCCCGCTGGACGTCCCAGGAGATCTTCATCGTCCAGGACAGCGCGTCGGTGTAATCCGAGTTGCCCAGGGAGCTGCGGAAGTGCGCCTTTTCGATGTAGCTCCCCTCGTACGTCGCGTGGTAGACACGGGCCGTGGCATGCGCCGTTCCCGCCAGGCATCCCACGATCAAGCACGACAGGACGCCGAGGCGAAACCCGGCAACGACTCTGAAGAAGCCCTTCCGCTGCATCTATGCCCCCAATGATTGGTCCGCAGGTATGGCCAACGCCCCGTCGGACAATGCCTGCTCTCTCAAGGGAGCACCCTATCGCGTTCACGACCTGATCTGATCCGCCACTCCGCGCTCGCCTCCGGCTCATACCTGCCCTTCCGGGGTGCATGAACGCCCCGGCCTCGTGTGCTAGCGCCCTCCTATGCGCGGACACCAGGCGGCCGACGACGTGACGACCCGAGGAATCCGGCTGTCGGCGCAGTCGTGGGTCGGTTCGAATAGCAGCGCATCGTCAATCAGTCCCACAAGGGAGGATTCATGGAATCCGTGCTGCTAAACGTCGCCGGCCACCGCCGCTCACCCGCGACCATGCCCGGCTACCACCGAGGCCGCCCGCCACGGAATAAGGGCGAGCAGTACCCAGCCGATCCGCCGACGGTCGAAGAGTCGTCGCGGTAATGCGTAGTGTCGGTGACCGATCCGATGGCCACCGACTCCGGGCGCTGATCGTCCTGCTCTGGCGGGCCGGGCGCTCGCTCTACACGAAAGCGAGCTCGACCGCGCCCGCGGCTGGTCCGGCGTGGTAAGGGCGGCAAGCGCCGCGAGGTCGGGATGGACCGCTGAGCATGGGACCAACTCGACCCCTGGCTCGAGATCCGCCGCGGCCTTCCGGTCGGCGCACTGCTGTGCGTAATCCACGGGCCGACTGCCGGACGACGGTGGGAAGCGTCAGCCGCACGCAGACAGTTGCACCACGCGGCCGCGGCCGCAGGCGTGAGACGTCGGTTTGCGCCGCACCAACTGCGATACGCCCACGCGGTCGAGATGGCGCACGAAGGCGTTCCGCTTGTCGTGATCCAGCGGCAACTCGGACACGCACACTTGGGCATTACGAGCATCTACCTGCAGGGCATAGACAGCAGCGAGATCATCGGCACCGTCCACAGCCGGCCGTCTCCGACGATCTCCGCCAGCGCCGGTCTCCAGATGAGGCGATAGATCGGAGCGCGGCTCGGGTCGGCTCGGCGTCCGCCGCGGCGACCGAACGCCACACCCCCGCTTGGCGAGGAGCGGGTCTGCTCGCCAGTTGGTGTGAGTTCCCCGCTATTGGGTCGGCGCGTTTCTCGCCGGTGGTGCGGGTGCTCTTGTCGGGCGGGCGGCCTCTATCGGGTGGACTGGCGCGGCTCAGGCGGCTGTTGGCCAGCTCAACGCCGCCATTTTTTTGAGAGCCTCATGAGGGGTGCGGTCATGAGTCGTGGTAGCAGTCGGGGGCCCGGGACAACTCGCAGGCCGAGCTGCTCGAAGAGCGTGAGCGTGTCCATCTGGAACCAGTGCTCGGCGGCCTTCCCGTCGAGCATCCGGCTGATTTCGAGACCGGAGAAGCGGACCTTACGGCCGGTCGGTGGCAGGCCGCGGAAGTGCCCCGTGTGGGTTCCGGTGAACAGGATCCGCTGCGCGTTCATCTCCTCATCGGCCACGGTGTCCTGCACCTCGAGGTGCAGGTCGGGGAAGCCCTCGAGAAAGGTGCCGAGGAACGCGACCCACGCGTCGCTGTCGAGCGCGGGGAGGTGCAGGCTGTCGGGAGCGTGCCCGATGTAGTCGGCGGTTCGAGCGTCAGCCTCACGCTCGTCGTCGCGGGCGTTGAAGGCGTCGACCCACTGGCGCGCGGCCAGCCTGTTCTGGGTCGACGCGGATTTGCTTAGGGTCTCGATGCTCATGTTCTGTCTTCTTCGGAGTCAGGCCGGGATGCCAGGGGGGCCGAGGATCTCCAGGCCGTATTCGGCGGCCGTCTTCATCACCAGCTCCATGTCGGGCGGCGTTGCGGGACCGGGCGGGAGCTCCGGCCCGGGGGCGGGTTCGGCCAGCGCGCGGACGAAGCCCGCGAAGTCACCCGGTTCGGTGACCAGGAGGAACCGCGCCATCTCGGAGCTCACGATGAACGTGTGCGGGATGTCGCGCGGCCCGAGGACGAACGAGCCGGCCGGTGCGACATGGGTCTCGCCGTCGACCCAGATCGTGAGCTCACCGTCGAGGACGTAGAACCATTCGTCCTCGTTGTGGTGGACGTGGAGCGGCGAGCCGCTTCCGCGTGGGCCCGTCTGCTCTGTGACCATGGCGCCGTCGCCGGCCGCCTTGATCGTGGTCAGCCCGCCGAAGAACCAGAGGTGCTCGCCGATGCCGGGCTGATGTGCGATGGGGGTGAGAGTTGTCATGTGCGCAGCATGCTCCGCGCGGCTCTGCGCGGCCATCCCCCGCGCGCGGGGATCTTTCTTGCACGCGGTGAGAGACTGGGGCGATGGCATGGTCTGTCGAAGCGCTGATCGATGAGATCGATGTCCTCGCGTCCAGGGGACTGCCGCGCAAGGGGTTCTTCGCCGAGCTCGCTCCGAGGGTCCGCACGGTGCTCGACAACGACGCGAGCTGCTGGCACACGCTCGACCCGCACACGCGTCTGCTGACCAGCGACGACCCCGCGGAGCTGATCGGCCGCGGGATCTTCACCCCGGCGCAGACACCAGGTGCGGGCGAGCTGATCATCCGCAGCGAGTACATGATCGACGACGTCAACACGTTCGCCGGGCTCGCCGCGAAGCGGGTGCCGGTCGGGATCCTCGACCACGCCACCCGCGGCAATCCCGAGAGCAGCGCGCGCTACCGCGATCTGCTCCTGCCGTCCGACATCCCGCACGAGCTCCGTGCCGCATTCGTCATCCGCGGGCGCGTGTGGGGCGCTGTCCACATCGCCCGCCGCGCGTCGAGCGGACCGTTCCAGCAGCAGGACGCCGACGCCCTCGCCGCGATCACCGGGGCGGTCGCGCGTGGGATCCGCACGTCGCTGCGCTTCGACGCGGCCCGGCGCATCAATGGGCGCGACGCGCCCGGCCTTGTCGTCCTCGGCCCCGGCGAGGAGGTGGAGATGATCACTCCGCCGGCCCGCGAGCTGCTCGCCTCGATCGCCGCCAGCGACATCCCGTACGCCGACGACGACATGCCCGCCGCGGTGCTCTCTCTGGCAGGGTTTGTCCGCAGCGCACCCCACGCCGCCCAGGGCGGCGCGAACGTCGTCACGGTGCCGGCCGATGATGGCTGGGTGACCCTCCACGCATCCCGCCCGGGCTCGGCGTCCGACGGTCGCGTGGCGATCGTGATCGAGCGGGCCAGCGCCGCCCGCTCAGCGACCGTCCGCCTGGAGGCGTTCGGTGCGACCACCCGCGAGCGTGAGGTCGCCACGCTCCTCGCACGCGGGCTGTCGCGCGCCGGGATCGCCGAGTCGCTGGTCCTCTCTCCGCACACGGTCGAGGACCACACCAAGAGCCTCTACAACAAGGTCGGCGTCGCTTCGCGCCAGGAGCTCGTCGCCCGGGTATTCCTCGACGAGTACCTCCCCGAGGTAGCCCAGAGCACGCCGCTCACCTCCCGAGGACGCTTCGACCGCGTCTAGCGTCCGAGTCCACATACAGCCATGCGCCGGAACTGCTGATTTCACAACGTCCGTTCCGCATCGCGCCACCTGGCCTCCAGCACGCCGAGCAAGGGCCGCATCGGTTCCGCGGGGTCCTAACGGCGCCCGCGAGCGAAGCCTACCTCCAGGCGATCTCGAATACTGCACGTCGCCGTCAAGACTGTCGCATCGATCGTCGACCGGTACCCGGTCGCTCGCGGCACGGCCCTGCTTCCGTCCCGCGACATGCCTCTTGCCCGTCCGCGTCGGCGAACCTCCTTTGCGCGGAACTCGAGCCCGTCAGCGTTCCGATGTCGGCAAGTGGGCCGCCCACGCCGTAGCGACGCCCTTCCCGCGCTCTGCGCGTCTTTCGAGCGAGGGCGCCGGGATACACGTGGTGTGGGCGATGCAGGGCTGCCGCCGGTTCGCCAGCTCGGTGCGATCCGTTCTTTGGCGGCGCGATCGGTGCGCCAGGGATGAGGGACCGGTGCGAACGTCGGTCTCATGCGAACGACGTTCTGCGACCGGCGCCACCGCTCGCGGCGCCTGATCACCACAGCGCGCGGGCGCGGCCAGCGCCAGCATCCTCGAACGCACCGTGGTGCGCGAGGAAGCGATCGAGGACCGCGCGGAGTGTGTCGAGATCCGCACCGAACTCGGCGCGCAGCTCGTCCGCCATTGCGTAGCTCTCTGCGAGCGCCGCCCGCTGGACGGTCCTGCCCTTGTCCGTCAGGCGAAGCCACTTGATGCGTCGGTCGTCCTGGTCCGGAGTGCGATCGAGGAAGCCGCGCGCCTCCATCTCGTCGACGACCTTGATCGCGGCTTGTTTGGAGACATCGAGCAGCTCGGCAACCTCGGTCAGCGTCCGGTCGCGGGCGGCGAGCGTGCGGATCACGTAGCCGTAGGAAGGACGCATGTCCTTGACGCCCGCCGCCACGACCGCCGCGCCGAGGCGATCGGCGACGACCCGCGCGGCGCCCACGATGAGGATCGCAAGGTCAATGGTTCCCTCTGGTGTACTATCAGCCATCCCGAACTACATTGGAGGTTAGCTGAGATGCCGGTCATTACCGCACACGACGCGCCGATGTTCGACCCGCCGGGCGCCACGATCACCGGGCTCGCCTCGCCGAGCCGCGGTTCGAGCGACGCCGCCGCGTGGCGGGTCCGCCTGCAGCCCGACTGCGCATCGCCCCCGCACTCGCTCACTCGCGAGGAGATCTTCATCGTGCTCGACGGCGCAGCTCCGCCGGCATCCATGCCGTCGGGCGACACCCCTCCCAGCCACGCTCCATCCCGCCGAAGCACGGGGCTTGACAACGGGCCCTCGTTCATAGAGACGAATTGCATGACCATCTCGGTGTGAGCGGCTCTGCCCTGCTTTCGCATCGCGACGAGGATGTCGTGACTCCCGCTGGCACCGCGAGCAGCAGTGAGCCGACTCCAGGTCTGGATGCTCGCTCCTCGTCCGTTGGGGAAGCGACCGATGCCGTCGTTTCAGACGGTAGCCGCATGTAGGGATCGCACACCTCGCGGAGTCGGTGGCGGCGGAGTGTGGCGTCCTCGAGCCGGACTTCCGCAACCGTTACGAGGAGAAGCCGACCTACAGCTCGGTCTAGTTCCCCAG
>CAWICM010000011.1:0-52681 GCA_963834625.1 uncultured Solirubrobacterales bacterium
TCTATCGCTGGTTCCGCGGTTCTGGCGACACGACTTCAAGGGACGCTCGCTCTATGGGCCGATCCCCGGCGCCAACCTCGCGGACTGGCCGCTGACCTACGACGAGCTCGAGCCCTACTACGAGGAGGTGGAAGGCCGCCTCGGCGTGCAAGGCGACATCCACCGCATGCCGGCGCGGACGCTGCGCGAGGCTCCGCGTCGTCATCAGTTCCGGCTGCCGGTCGGCCCTCCCATGTATGCGGGGACGCTGCTCGCCGAGGGGGCGCGGAAGGCGGGGTTCCACTGTTATCCCTTCCCACAAGCCGTGCACTCGGTGCCGTTCGGTGGGCTCCCCGGCATGCAACAACTGCGGGTTCTGCAATGGCTTCGGCTGTCCGATCAACGCCCGCGGCGGCGCCGCTATCTCGTTCCTGCACGAGGCGCTCCAGCTGGGGGCGGAGCTCCGGACGAGGTGCATGGTCCACCGCGTCGATGTGAGCCGCGACGGCCGGCGGGCCCGCGGGGTCTCCTACTTCGACGTCGATGGACATGAGCACACGGTCCGCGCCGACGTCGTCGTCCTGGCACTGTCGGCGATCGAGACCGCGCGGCTGCTGCTCATGTCCGCCACAGCCCACCATCCGCACGGTCTCGGAAATCGCTCCGGGCAAGTGGGCCGCAACCTCATGTTCCACCGCTTCACCACCGGCGTCGGACTGTTCACCGAAGGCATCCACGCCTGGCGTGGCCCGGCGACGTCCTTCACGTGCGACGACTTCGTCGGTCCGGTCACGGGCCGCGCTGCCCGGTCGGCCGGCTTGCCCTACTTCAAGGGCGGCATCTGCGAGGTCGGCGGTGGCGTGTTGCTGCTCGACGAGGCGCAGCTCTACACCGCGTTACCCAACGCCTACGGTACGTTGCTGAAGTCGCTGCTGCGCGGGTTCGCGCTGCGCGATCACATCGCCGGCATCCAGATGATGGGTGAGGACGCACCGCAGCACGCGAACCGTGTCGACCTCGATCCCCAGGTGCGCGACTTCCATGGGCTGCCGGTGCCGCGCATCACCTACTCCTCGCACCGCTTCGAGCTCGCCGCCGCGGCGTACTGCGCGCCCAAGCTGGCGAAGATCTGCACCGCCGCACCCGGCATCAACCAGAGCCTGCAGACGATCATCAGCCAGCTGAGCGGCCAGAACACCAATCCGCTCAGTGGCTCGAACTCGACCAAGCACATCCTGGGCACGGCCAGGATGGGGGAGGATCCGCGGACGTCGGTTGTCGACCGCTTCGGGCGTATGCACGAGCTCCACAACGTGCACATCGCCGACGGCTCCGTGTTCACCACCTCGGGCGGGTTCAACCCCACGCTCACGATAATGGCGCTTGCCCTGCGCGCGGCGCGCCAGATGTCCTGACAGATGCGGCCCTCCCGACGAGGGCCTCCAAGGGGCTCCGCCGACAGCCGTCGTGGCCGTTGCGAGCGTCTAACGGTCCAGCCGCGCTCTTCGAGCGCAGCGGCAGTGACCATGGGCCTACGGCGCCGTGACGTTTCTTGAACTCACGTTGCGCAGCCCTACCGCGTCATGCCGCCAAGAGGCATCCGGATATGCCAGCGTTCCAGTCATCCAGGGCTCGTAGGCAGAGCGTCATCACCTGAGAGTCTCAACCGCGACGAGCCGAGCCGGTGCGTCGAGCACTCCACGCGAGAACATGACGTGACCAGCCATCTCGTCGTTGCTCCGGGCCACCAGCGAAAGGCCGTCCCCGCTCTTCCTGCGGGCTCGACGCGACAGGCCCTCTCGCGGAGCCCCGGCGCGCACGACGACGTGTCGTCGTGGCTGACGAGGCGGACTGGCCGGGGATGTGGTCGCCGTACGGGATGCCGTTCTTCCGGGATGACGCCGGCGACATCCGCCCCGGCGTGGTGGTGATGCCCGCCGGCGGCGGAGACTTCTGGATCGGGATGGCAGAGGACCTGCGCGCCGCGTCGCCAAGCGGATTTGCGAGATTGCTTGCGACCTACCCTGACGGCACAGGTGGGTTGGATCTCCAGCGGTTCTTCGATCTCATCACGATTCATGAGCTCGGCCACGCTTTCGAGGAACTCGGAGATCTGAGGTTGCCCACCGCGTGGCTCAGCGAGATCTTCGTCAATCTGGCTCTACACGCTTTCGTCGCGACCAGGCAGCCGGAGAGTCTGAGAACGCTTGAGGTGCTCCCAACCGTGGGAGCGGGAAGCCGGCGGCTTGGCGCTCGGATGCACGCCGAGGGCTACAGCACGCTCGAGGAGTTCGAAGCCCACTATCCGGGGCGGGATGAGCCGATGAGCCCGTTGAACTACGTTTGGTTTCAGTATCGGTTCCAGCGGCTTGTGGCACGGATGTTCGATGCCGAGGGCGACGACGGGCTGGTCCGCTTTTGGGATTGCTTTCACGCGATAGATCGCCTCGACGCGAGCGGGGCCACGCCGGTGTCACTGACCCGCTCCTGAGAACCGAGGTGAGCCGGGTCCTCGGCCGCGCAGTCCGAGATTGGCGATAGACCCTCTCGCTCCTCCGACCGCGCGCCAGGGGCCGTGGGCTACGCTCACGCCATGAGTGAGAACCATCGGATCGAGCGCGGTTGGATCTACGTCAACGGCACGCGACAGGAAGATGGCACGATCAAGCTCGGGACGGGCGACGAGATGCGCTTCAGCCCGTTCGAGGCGATGTCACAGCGCCGCGACACGCAGATCACCTGGGGTCACATCCTCACGGCTTCGGTCCAGCGTCTGGCTTTCTGGCGCCGCTAAACCGCCGGAAGCGCAGGCAGCGCTGTGTCTACGCCGCCCAGCGAAAGCCGGTGGCCTCGTGCAGCGCACGGCCGGCCTGGCGCAACGCGAGATCCAGCGCCGCCGACTCGAACGCCCAGTTGCGATAGCGCCGGGCCGCCTCCCACTCCGGCGGCCTGGGCAGGGATCGAGCGGGGAGAGACGGCCGAGCTGCCAGCGGATTTCATCGCTGAGCGCGTCCGGCCGGTCCGGGGCGCCGAGTCCAGCCGCCTTGGCGGCGTAGGCGGCGGCACCCAAGGCATGAGCCCCCATATGGGGCGTGGCTGCGGCTTGCCCGGCAGCTCGGGCGGCGGCTACAGCTGCCGGACCAGCGACGTCACGAGCAGCGGCGTGAGCGGACGCAACCCTGAGGGCCTGTCTGACGCCGAGCTCGCCCCGGGCGAAGGCCCGTAGCCCGGCGATCGCGTCACGGGGCGGCTATCCCCGGCAGCTTCGGCCTCAAACAGCCCCAGCACCCGCTCGGCGCAGTCGGCCGCCCACACCGCGACGAGCCGACGGTCAGCTTCGCTCAGCGTCTGGAGGGAGCCCACGCACGAGATTCTCCCGCGCGGCCTCGGCGCGGTCGAACGCGCACTGCCCAATACCGCTAAGCGCGCTCCGGCTTCCGCTGGGCCGCTCGGCTCGGTGACCGCCGCCCGCTAGGGGAGAAGCTCGGAGCGTGCAGCGTCCACCCGGTTGGCCAGGCCGGGGGCGTGATCCAGCGTGATCGCGGCGGCCTCGTCGAGCAACTGCTCAACGCGGTCGCGCTGCTCCTCGCCCGCCGCGACGTACGCCAAGCCGATGAGATTCGCGGCCACTCCAGCGTGGAACCCGAGACTGCGACGACGGTCCGTCGATTGCTCTAGCAACTGCCCTGCGGCGGTCAGTCGACCAGCCCGATGCTCGGCCATCCCCAGGTGCCGCAGCGCGTAGGAGACAGTCAGCATGTCGTCGGCGTCAGTGGCGTGTTGCACCGCGCGCTCGAGCAGCGGGACCGCGGCAGCGTCATCGTCCTCCACGACCTGCATGAAGCAACCGAGCCAGAACAGCGCCTCACCTACTCCACGGGAATCCCCCAGCGCCTGGTAGAGCTCCAACGCGCGTTGGAAGAGCGCTTGCTCCTTGGCGACGTTCACGCCCCCGAGACCAACCTGATCGAGGAACCGCGCATGCAAGAGCCGTCCCCGAGCCAGCGCGACGTCTGCCTCCAGCTCGTCAAGTGCGCGCTCGGCCGACGCCACACCATGCGAGTCCCCGCCGAAGACAGCGTTCTCATAGGCGAGCTGCGCCTGCTCGATGCGATCGCGATCCACGTATTGCCTCCCCGAGATCGGACGGGCCAACACTCGGGATCCTACGCGGACCCGGGCTACTCCTCGGCGCCTGGCGCGGCTCGGCGTCGTGCCAAGCCGCGCCAAAAGGCCCGCCCACAGGTGATCAAGACGGCGGACGCCAACCTCTGGCTAGGATCGTCTGACCGACCTCGATCTCTGGTCAGGCGTCGCGGTGCGACACTCGGATCAGTGCTGCGGCCAGGGCGATGGCGGCGTAGGCACCGAGGACCGCAATCGCCGCGTCTGGGGTGAGGAGCCCGGCCGAGCGGTGCCCCGTGATGGCCGCCTGGACGGCGGTGCCGGGCAGGAACTGACGCAGGCCGGCGGGCAGGAGTTGGCCGAGCGTGACGTCTCCCACGATGATCAGCGTCAGCGTGGTGGTCGCCCCGGCGGTGTGGCGGATGAGACCGCCGAGGCCGACGCCGATGATCGCGACGAGGCTCGCTGCGATGGCTCCGAACAGGATCGCTCGGGGCACGCCTGGGTTGGTGAGGGCGACTTGAATGTGCTTACCCGCGAAGATTCGCTGGCCGAGTGCGAACCCGGCGATATCGGTAAGGAGTGCGATTGGGAGCACGAACGCCGCCACGGTTGCGGCCTTGGCCGCCATCACCAGCCGTCTGGCCGGCATCGCGCTGAAGGTGGAGCGGATCATGCCGGTGGCGTACTCCGAGGTGACCGTCCGCACGGCCAGCGCTCCCAGCAGGGTGGCGGCGATGATGACCCCGAACAATGAGGCGCTCGTCGCATCGAAGGCGTGACGTTGCGAGGCGGTGTTGGCGTGCCAGTGGCTGGCCTCCGCGAGGTCGACGGCGATGGTGAAGCCGAGGGCCAGGGTCGCGGCCAACGCGGTCGTGCGCCAGGTAGAAGGTAGGGTGCGAAGCTTCGTCCACTCCCCCTTGAGGTGCCGGCCGATCGTGGTGACCGGTCCCACGTGCAGTGCAGAGGTGTAGGTGGTCGCGCTCATGTCAGGCTCCTTGGGTGGCCCCGGCGAAGTCGCCGGCGCGGTAGTCGATGGCGTCTCGGGTCAGTTCGAAGAACGCCTGCTCCAGCGAAGCTCGGGACGCCGCGAGCTCGTACAGGGTGATGTCGTGGGCGCACGCCACGCCGCCGATCGCCAGGCAGTCCAGGCCGGTGACCCGTAGCGCGCCGTCGGGAGAGGGCTCGACGACGCCGCCGCGGAGGGTCAGCGCGTCGGCCAGGTCGGTCTGCTCCACCGCTCGGACGTGGACGCTCGGGGCGGCGTTTTGGTTGATGAACTCCTCGGTGCCGGCGTCGGCGATGATGCGACCCTGAGCGATGACGAGCAGGTGCTCGGCGGTCTGGGCCATTTCGCTCATGAGATGGCTTGAGAGGAAGACCGTCCGCCCTTCGGAGGCCAGGCTCTTCATCAGGTTGCGGATCCAGACGATGCCGTCCGGGTCAAGCCCGTTGATCGGCTCGTCGAAGATCAGCGTGTCGGGATCCCCGAGCAGGGCCGCGGCGATGCCGAGCCGCTGACTCATGCCGAGCGAGAACGTCCCTACCTGCTGGCCGGCCACGTCGCCGAGCCCGACGATGTCGAGGACCTCACTGACGCGGCGGCGGTCGATGCCGTTGCTGTCGGCCAGCCAGTTGAGATGGTTGGCGGCGCTGCGGCCGCCGACGATCGCCTTGGCGTCCAGTAGCGCCCCGACTGACCTGAGCGGGTCGTTCAGCTCGCGATAGGGCTGGCCGTTGACCAGCACCGAGCCGGAGCTCGGTGTGTCCAGGCCGAGGATCATCCGCATCGTGGTCGACTTGCCTGCCCCGTTGGGACCTAGGAAGCCGGTGACGCGTCCCGGTTGGACGACGAAGGACGCCTCGTCCACCGCGACCGTTTCTCCGTAACGCTTTGTCAGGTGCTGCGCCTCGATCATGACCGGGTCCCTTCGCTGAGAGTGGGTTGAAGCACACCCGCAGAGTTCCACCTGGCCGGAGGCGTTTCGGGGGGGCGGCCAGGCGTCTCGGTGTTCGGACCGCCCACACGGGCGGTGCGGTTAGCCGTACTGTCTGTCGTCGGTGTGGCCGGGACAATCCCGACATGCCGAGGACCGTCTTGATCGTCGATGACCACCCCAGCTTTCGTGCCAGCGCTCGACACGTTCTCGAGGACGCCGGGTTCGTGGTGATCGGCGAGGCACAGGACGGGGCTTCAGGACTGGCCGCGGCAGGCGCGATGCGCCCGGCCGTCGTGCTGCTCGACGTTCAACTCCCGGACCTCGATGGCTTCGACGTAGCCGCCTTGCTCACCGGCCGGGACGATGGACCGGCCGTCGTGCTGACATCCAGCCGCGACGCCAGCGAGTTCGGCGGGATGGTCGCGCGTAGTGGCGCCCGGGGTTTTGTGCCGAAGGACGAGCTGTCCGGGCCGGCGCTCGAGGCGCTCCTCGGATGATCGATCTGCGACACGAGCCGATCGCAGCTGCCCGCCACGGGACGATCACGACGCGACGTGCATGCGCGTAGTCCTGGGCGAGGATTCTGTGCTCCTGCGGGAGGGCATCGCGCGCCTGCTCGGGGAGGCCGGCTTCGAAGTAGTCGCCCAAGCCGGCGACGCCGACGACCTCTTGCGCAAGGTGCGGGCGCACAAGCCCGATGTCGCGATCATCGATATCCGAATGCCCCCGACGCATACCGATGAGGGGCTGCGGGCCGCGTTGATGATCCGCCGCGAACTGCCGAACACCGCGGTCCTCGTTCTTTCCAGTTATGTGCAGGAGGACTACGCGGTTGAGCTGCTCGGCGAGAGCGCCGCGGGCGTGGGCTATCTGCTCAAGGACCGGGTTGCGGACGTGGAGCTGTTCATCGACTCGATCCGGCGCGTGGCCACTGGTGGCTCGGCGCTCGACCCCGAGGTTGTCTCACAGATGCTCGGCCGCCGACGCTCCGCCGGGCTCCTGGACGAGCTCACCCCGCGCGAGCGCGAAGTCCTCGTGCTGATGGCCGAGGGACGATCCAACCATGCGATCGCCGCAGAGCTGGTGATCACCGACCGCGCGGTTGAGAAGCATGTGACCGGCATCTTCGGCAAGCTCAACCTCTCCTCGACCGCCGACGATCATCGGCGGGTGCTCGCGGTGCGGGCGTTCTTGAACGCCTAGACCTGGCGGTGTGCGTCAGGCAGCTTGTAGTGTGGGCTGGAAATGTCGGACACCGAGGTCAAGGTTCGGCGACCCGGCGGCCCGGGTCGACGTGCCGCCGCCGGCGGGCATCCCGCGAGTGCGCTCGAGGGCCTGGGCGCCGAGCGTGCGAGCGTGCTGCTCCTCGGCTTGGAGGAGCTCGACGACACATGTTGGGCCGTACTGGTCGAGGCGGGTGTCTCGCTTGAGCGCGTTGTGGATGTGGCCGGTGCGCTCCGTGTCCTGACCGATCGCCCGGTTCCGGTCGTGATTGCGGGCGCGCGCTTGGCTTGCGAGCTCACGGTCGCGGTGCGGAGTCGGCACGAGTTGGCCTCTGTCCACATCGTCGTGGGAGCGGCACTCGGCTCGCCCCGCGAGCTGCGCGAAGCGCTCGATGCCGGAGCCGATGACGTGATCCGCGTGCCGTTCGAGCCGGAAGTGCTCGTCGCGCGCGTGGCGGCTGGACTGCGCGCCGCACGTCTGCGGTCAGACGAGGCGCTGTTGCGGTCGCTGGTGGCCAACATCCCCGGCGCGCTGTATCGCTGCGCCGACGATGCGGACTGGACGATGGCGTGGATGAGCCAGGAAATCGAGGAGATCACGGGATATCCGGTCACCGACTTCGTCGACAGCTCGGAGCGGACGTTTGCCAGCGTGATCCATCCCGACGATCGCGATCAGGTCAAACGGTCCGTCAACGAGGCCGTGAACGCCCACCGGCCGTTCAGCCTGGAATACCGGATCAAGCGGCGCGACGGTGACGAGCGCTGGGTGCTCGAACGCGGTCAGGCCCAGGAATCTGGTGACGGCCGGCGCTGGCTCGATGGAGCGATCTTCGACATCACCGTCCGCCGCGCGGCCGAGCAGGCGCTGCGGGAGAGGGAAGTCGTCGAGGCGCAGCTTGCCGAGGTCCGCGCCTCGCGCGCTCGCATCCTGGACAGCGCCGACCGAGCCCGCCGCGAGATCGAGCGCAACCTCCACGACGGTGCGCAGCAGCGGTTCGTGTCAGTGGCACTCGAACTACAGCGGTGTTTGGCGCCCCACCGCGAGCTATCCGATGACGCGCGCGGGGAGCTCCAGGGCGTGCTCACCGAACTGCGCACCGGGCTCGCCGAGCTGCGCGACCTGGCCCGTGGCGTGCATCCCGCCGTCCTGACCGAGCGGGGACTCGAGCGCGCGTTGACGACCCTCGCCGACCACGCCACGGTGCCCGTCGAGCTCCAGGTCGCGCTTCCCAACCCGCGACTCGCCCGGGCGGTCGAAGCCGCCGCGTACTTCACCGTCTGCGAGGCACTGACGAACGTGGCCAAGCACGCGCACGCGACGCATGCCTGGGTCAACGTCGAGCCGCTCGACGGCCATCTCGGCGTCGAAGTGGGCGATGACGGCGCCGGGGGCGCTGATCGCCGCGCCGGCTCTGGCCTTCAAGGGCTTCGCGACCGCATCGCAGCGGTCAACGGAACACTCACCATCGAAAGCCGGCCCGGCGCGGGCACGGTTCTCCGAGCGCGGCTGCCAATCGACTGATCGCACCCGAGCGGTGGCCCTCGGCGGGAGTGAACGCCTCGAGCACCACGAGAAGCGCCAGACCCCCGGACTCCGCCAGAAGCGCATCATCTTCCAAGCCTTCCAGCTCGGTACCGCGCTCAAGATGATCACCAGTGGTTGTGGTCGCCAATGCCGCTGATCAGCGCCGCCGTCGCCAGCACCAAGAAAAACACGGCTCCGCCGACCTGGCGGTCGCTCACCCGTAGGTGGGCGCTCACAGCGCAGATGAAGTACAGCACGAGGCCGATACCCGCAGCCGTCCCGAGCGCCGGCACGGCAAAGCCGGCCACAAGTCCGCCCGCACCGGCCGCCAGCAATGTGCCGAGCGGCACCATCCAGCCTCGAGAAACCTGGACCCGGTCGGCGACGACCTTGACCGACTCGGCGCCGACGAAGTTCAAGCCGGCGGCATACCCGTTGGCGACAGCGGCTAAGACCGTGATGACGAGATAGGTGGCGTGCATACCCCCTAGACACGCCTCGCCCGACGAACCTGACCGCCGATGATGCGCCCCCCGGAGTGGCCTACCCGAGCGGCCTGAGAGCCAGTAGCGCCTTTCCGGGTGAGGCGGTTGGTTGAATCCCGCCGATGTCCTCCAGCCCGCGTCGGCGATCCAAGTCCCTGCCCGGCTATCTTCCGCACGCTGGTCCTGGTGAGGTGCTCGTCTGGACCGATGGCGCCTGTCAGCGCAATCCCGGCCCGGGCGGGTGGGCCGCTCTGCTCTGCTGGGAGGATGGGATCGTCGAGGAGCGCAGCGGCGGTCTGGCCCTCACGACGAACAACGTGATGGAGATGACCGCGGCTCTGGAGGGCCTGCGCGCGGTGCCGTCCGGGTCTCGGGTGTGCGTCGTGACCGATTCCCGCTACCTGCACGATGGCATGACGTCCTGGATGGCCGGATGGAAGCGCAAGGGCTGGAAGACAGCGTCAGGTGACCCGGTGAAGAACAAGGAGATCTGGGTCCAGCTCGAGGCCGCGGCGTCCGACCACGAGCAGGTTCGCTGGCATTGGGTCAAGGGGCACATCGGCCACGCGCTGAACGAGCGAGCCGACGTGCTGGCGGTCGCCGCGACGCGGCACGCCGTCCAGACGGCCGGCTAACCGCCGACGCGAGCGAGCTGGCCGCCGTCGACGGGGAGCACGGCCCCGGTGATGAACTGCGCCTCGTCGGAGTGGAGGAACAGGCTCGCGTAGGCGACATCCCAGGCCGTTCCCATCTGCGCCCTGAGCGGGACCGCAGCGGCGCGTTGCGCGACGACTTGCTCGCGCGGCACTCCGCTGTGCGCGGCGCGGGCGTCGACCGCCATCGGCGTGTCGAGCAAGCCGGGCATGATCGTGTTGACGCGGATGCCGTGCGCGGCGTTGTCGATCGCGAGCGACTGGCCGAGCGCGTTGATGGCGGCCTTGGAGAGCTTGTACGCGGTCAGCCGGGTCGCGGCGGCGAGCGCGGCGATCGATGAGATGTTCACGATCGAGCCGGCCTCCTGATCGCGCATTATCGGCAGCGCCGCCTGACATGAGAGAACACAGCCCTTGAGGTTGACCGCGATGATCCGGTCGAACGCCTCCTCGGTCAGCCTCAGGGGGTCGCTGTCGCCGGCGCCGATGCCGACGTTGTTCTGGAGGAAGTCGACCCGCCCCCAGGCCTCGAGGCACGCCGCCGCCATCGCGTGGCAGTCGGCCGCGTTCGTCCAGTCGGCGCGGACGCACTCGGCGACACCGCCTGCCTCGGCGATCATGGCGGCCGTCTCCTGCGCCGATGCGAGATCGCGGTCCGCGAGCATCACCTTCGCGCCCTCGCGCGCGAACACGAGCGCCGCTGCGCGGCCGGTCCCCACCGTTTCCCCGGGCGACTGTCCCGCACCGACGACGATTCCGGCTTTGCCGCTCAGCCTCATGCGCCGCTCTCCTGTCGGCGCGCGGTACCGCCGATCTCCTGCCACCCGCCGGGTGCCTCCTCCTCGAGCTCGACTCGTGTGGACTCGAGGAACCGGCTGACCATGTTGTAGTAGCTGACGAGCAGGATCACGTCCGAGGCTTCGCGCGCGCCATAGCGCTCGATCAACCGGGCGAGCGCCTCGTCGGAGAGGCGCACGTCCCGGCTCACCTCGTCGGCCACCCGGCAGATCAGATTGGTCTCCTCGTCGAGGCTGGCGACCGGCTCCTCGACTGCGATCGCAGCGATCTCCTCCTCGGTAACGCCCGCCAGCCGAGCCAGCCGCTCGTGCTGCGCCCGCTCGTAGCCGGCGCTCGTGGCATGCGCCACCCGGAGCACCGCGATCTCACGGCGCCGGGCATCCATCGAGCTCGAGAGCGCCGCGGCTCCGAGTTGCAGGAACGGTCGGAGCCCGCGTCGTGTGCCCGCGACCATCCGGAAGACGTTGAGCGGCGGAACCTTCTCGAGCACCTCGCGATCCTCCGGCGTGAGCTCATCATCTGTCGGAAGAGGAATCCTCGCCGGCATCCAGACCTCCTGTTCACGGTTCGGGGCGGCCGCAGCCTATCTTCCCCTACGGGAGCCACTCGATGCTCGTGCCATGGGGGTCGACCCAGGCGACCGGCTGCTGGTTGCGCGCGAGCAGGAAGGGGTCAAAGCCCGAGGGCCAGGCGTGGGTGGCAGGCTCGGCATCGATGACGCCTGGTGCCTCGTTGGCGATCCAGATCGCGTTGAGGCTCTCGACAGTGTGCGCGAACGTTGCGCGGTCGGCCAAATCCGGGAGGTAGGCAAGCACGGCGGTGTGAAAGACGACGAGCGTCGCGTCCGATGGTGCTTGGGCGGCGAGCGCCGGAAGGTCGTAGCGCAGGTCGCCCTGCGTGACCGGTGGCGGGTCGAGCCGCGCGATCTCGAGCGCGGCGCGCAGTAGCTGCAGCCGGTTCCCCTCTCCCGGCCAGACCAGCGCCTCAAGCCATGCGGTCTGCTCGGGATCGGCGACATCGATTGGAGAGAGATCAAGGCCCGCGCGCCAGGCGATGTCGAGATTGCGTGCGGGCAGCGGCGTCAACGGACTCGCCCGGCACGCGAAGGACGGAGCGGGCGCGGCGGACGGTCGAGACGGCGCCACCCGGTGGCCGTTGTAGTCGTAGGCGTAGCGGTCGGGGAGCAGGCACAGGCCCGCGGCGGCGCCGACCTCGAGCAGCGCGAGGGGCGGCGGGAGCGTGGCCAGCAGCGGCAACAGCGTCGCGCACCGGGCTGGTTCATTGGTCTGTGTGCGTCGCGCGAGGATCGTCGCAAAGATCTCTCCGTGCTGGTCTAGTAACCAGCTGCGGAACTGCGCCCACCCGGCCGGCACCCCGAAGCGGTAGCGAACGCTAGCGAACAGCAGGTTCGGTTGCTGCTTGGCCGGCGGTAGTTCGGCGAGCGCGCTCAGGACCGTGCGGTCTGCGGCCACGCCTCTGGCCAGCTCTTCGTACAGCGGCGAGCGGCCGGATGCCTCGTTCTCAGCGAACCGCACGTACACACCGGCGAGCTCATCAAGCGGATCGTTGCCCACTGCCGTCATCTTGACCGGTCTCCGCCCGGCACGAGCGGGGGCGCCGCGCCGCGGCAGCCACGGACGCGCGCGCGTCAGCTGGCGCGTAACGCGCAGGTGACGGCGCTCAGCCCGCGCCGCCAGAAGCACTCGACCTCGTCGAACCCTGCCTTGCGCAGCGCACCGAGCTCGGCGTCCAACGGGAAATACCGGTCCTCCTCGGCCAGGACGCGAAATGCCCGCGCGCCTCCGCGTCGCTGATCCCGTGGTCGCCCATCCGCTGCGCCATCCGATCGAACACGAGTAGGTTCAGTCGCGCGCCCTCGGTCACCGCGGCGTCGAGGTTCAACAACACCCCGCCCGGCGACAGCGCGTCATGTATCGCCCGGTACAACGCGGTCTGGGTCTCGAGATCGTGGATGTGGTGAAGCGCCAGGGAGGCGACAACCGCGTCCGCCGCCGGCAGAGGACCCTGGAAACTTGCCCGCCGAAACGAGACCTGATCCCCCACGTCGGCCAGCCGCCGGCGCGCCTCGCTCAGCATGGCCGGATCGACGTCGAGCACCGTGACCTTCGCGCCCGGCAGTCCGTCCAGCACCGCCCGCGACAGCGCACCGGTCCCGCCGCCCAGATCGAGGACCTGAGCGCCGGCCGGAACGAGCGCCGCCAGCACCTCGACCCCCGTCGCGATCATCTCGTCGTAGTGCGGAATGAGCCGCCGGATCTGAACGTCATAGCCGTCGGCATCGACGCGGAGATGACGTTTGACCGAATGGGCTTCACCGGACACGACGCGAGACTACATCTGCCTCCGAGAACGAGCCGAGAGGGACGCTAGCTTTAGCTCATAGCTAGAGGATGCGGACAACCGTGAGTCGCCGCGTGCCGCGTGGGGTGGGGACCTCGACCGTCGCACCGGACGGGCGGTTCAGCAGGGCCTTGGCGACCGGCGACTCCACAGAGAGCTTGCCGTGCGCGCGGTCGGCCTCCGGGGCGCCGACGATTGTCCACGTGCGCACTTCACCGGTGTCCTCGTCGCGGACCTCGGCTGAACACCCGAAGGCAAAGGACGCCCCGCCCTTCTCGGCGACGTCGACGACGACGGCGTTGCGCAGCCGGTTGCGGAGGCGGCGGATACGCGTCTCCAGGTGGGCCTGGTCGTCCTTGGCGGCGTGATACTCGGCGTTCTCCTTGAGGTCGCCGTGACCGCGGGCGGTGAGGATCCGCGCGGCAACGTCGCGGCGTCCCACCGTCTCGAGTTTTCCGATCTCGGCTTTGAGAGCCGCGAGGCCCGCTTCGGTGATCGGCTCTCCCTCGTTCTCCGATGTGCTCATGGAGGCATTCTCGCGCGTCATGGCGGCTCGTCGGCGCCGCGGGGGCGACAAGCTGACAACACGTGGCGCGGACGCCGGGCGCCAGCGGCAAGTCGGAGCTCGCCGGCGCATCGCTGTCAAGGCGGTCGCTGGTTAAAACCTCCCCATCCCTGGGGACCGGGAGTTAGGCTCTTCGCAGTTGAGCCCGCGGAGGATCGATGGGGACCCCAATCGGCAAACGGGTGACGGTGGGACAAAGGCGGGTAACGGTGTTGGCGCTTTGGGCTGCGCTTTCGGCGTGGCGGTGGTCGTGGCGACGAGCGGCGCAGATCGCCGGAGCGGGCCGACCCCCGTTCGGCGGGCCCGAGCGGTGGCCGGCCTGCAGCAGCTTCCACTCACTGCGCGCGCACCCGTGTCGCAGGCCCTGGGTCGCGCGGTGCGGTCGTTCTGGGCAACGCGTCAGGGTGCCACGCTGGTGGCGCACAATCCGTCCGAGGGGCTGGCGGCGCGGTTCTCGAGCGCGGGCGTGGGCCTGCGGCTTCCGAGTGGCAGCCTGGGCCTTTCGCTGCGGGCGATCAGCTACGGCGGACGGGTATCTGCGGTCGGCTCGGTAAGGCCCTCGTCGGCCGAGAACCAGGTCTCCTACGCGCGCAAGGAGGTCGACGAGTGGTACGTCAACGGGCCGCTCGGGATCGAGCAGGGCTTCACACTCTTCGCTCCGGATCGCCGGGCGGCACGCGGTCCGGTGACGATCGAGCTACGTCTGAGCGGATCGTTACGTGCCCGGCTCGAAGGCGCCGGTGCCGTCACGTTCATGTCGGCGAAGGGGCGCGACGGTGCTTCGCTACGGAGAGCTGCGCGTCACCGATGCGCTGGGACGGCTGCTGCGAGCATCGATCTCACTGACGCCCGGCGTCCTCTCGATCCGGGTCGCCGGGGCGACGCGCTACCCGCTGAGCGTCGACCCGTTCATCCAGGCGTCCAAGCTCACCGGGGCAGCGGGAGAGTGGAGCCGGACAGTTCGGCTGGAGCGTCGCGCTGTCGGCCGACGGCGGCACGGCCCTCGTCGGCGCCCCGTGGGATGACAACTTCAACGGGGCGGCCTGGGTGTTTACCCGCTCGGGCGTGACATGGCGCCAGCAAGGCCCGAAGCTCACTGTCGCGGACGAGAGTGGCGCGGCCCACTTCGGGTCCAGCGTGTCCCTGTCGGGCGACGGGAACACCGCGCTGATTGGCGGCCCCGAGGACCAGATCTACCTGGGAGCGGCGTGGGTGTTCATCCCGCTCGGGCACCACCTGGAGCGAGGTTGAGAAGTTCGCGGGCTCGGCGCAAGAGTCCGACCTCGGCTCGAGTGTGGCCATGTCGGCAGATGGGAACACCGCACTGGTTGGCGCAGAGGTGGGGGACCTGGCCGCCGGTGCCGTGGTGTTCATTCGCTCGGCTGCCGGGTGGGCGCAGCAGGCCAGTCTCAGCAGCGGCGCCGCCGGCAGCGCCGCGAGCGTTGACGGGTTCGACGCGACGCTGTCGGGCGACGGGAATACCGCTCTGGTGGGCGGCGCCGTCAACGACCTCGCGGGCGCGGTATGGGTGTTCTCCCGGGTCGGGATCGGCCTGGATCGAGCAGGCCGGACCGCTGGCGCCCAATGACGAGAACGGACCCGCTCAGTTCGGCTTGTCGGGGATGGCGCTGTCGTCTGACGGCGACACGGCCGTGATCGGCGGGGCCGGCGACAATGGCGGTACCGGTGCGGCATGGGTGTTCACCCGCTCAGGAACACGCTGGAAGCAGGGGCCAAAGCTGACGGCGAAGCCAAGCGTGGAGGGCTTTGGCGCCAGCGTGGGACTGTCGGGGTCGGGAGACACCGCGCTGATCGGCGGGCCCGAGACGCTGCACGGTAATACCATCGCCGTTGGCGCCGCCTGGATCTTCGGCCGTGCCGGATCGCACTGGACCCAGCGCGGCCCGCGACTGATGGGGGGTCGACGCGGAAGGGCTCGGCTTCGGCGCCAGCGCGGCGCTGTCGTCGAACGGGACGATCGCGCTGATCGGGGAGACGTCCGAAGAGGTCGCCAGCTCCGGCATTGGGGCGGCCGCCGTGTTCGTACTCGTGCCCGACACGAAGATCACGAGGGTCAAGATCAACCGAGTTACCGGCTCGGCGACCTTCTCGTTCAGGGCCATCGGGTCCGCCACCGGACTTCAGGTGCGCACTCGTGAGATCGAGCGCTCACAAGCCACGCCGACCCTCGTTCTCACGCTGCCGGTCTCCGAAGGCGTACCGGCATCTACGACGCGGCAGCTACACGTTCCTGGTGCGCGCCGTGGAGGGGTCGTTCGGCGATCCAAGCCCGGCGAGGCGGACCTTCCGCATCGGATAGGCGCTTGACCCAACCCGTCCAAGTCTCTGTCGCGGGCGCAGGTCGCCTCCTCCTGCCAGACGACTCGGATCTGGCCCGCCCACCCAGGTGCCGCCCAACCCGCCGTGCAGCAGCACCGCGCCGGGCCACACGCGCGAGGTCCAGAGGGTCGGCTCGGTTTGTGGCCGTCGGAACCAGTAGCGCCCGGTCCGCACCCCAGCCCAGGTAATAGGCATCTCCGCTGGGCAGCAGCCGCGCCGGCGCGACCGGCCCGCACGGCGCCCGGAACCCTTCCTCGTCGGACGCCAGGGCCCAACCCTCGCCCAACGGAGTCCGGACGACCAGCAACGCGTCCGACTCGGCCTCGATTTCGTGGACGCGGGCGGTGGTTGGTTGATCTTCGCGCTCCCGCCCGCGGAACTGGCCGCGCACCCCTCGGATGCAGAGCCGCGGCACGAGCTCTACCTGATGTGTGACGACATCGACGCAACCGTCGCCGAACTGAGAGACAAGGGCGTCGAGTTCACCACCGAGACCGCTGACGAACGCTGGGGACTGACGACGACGTTCAACCTCCCCGGCGGCGGCGCCATGAAGCTGTATCAGCCACGGGATCCCAGGCCCACCGTCGCATCGGAGTGAATCTTCCAGGTCCGGGGCGGGCCGGGTTTGATTGGGCGCTCGCGGATCGGCCGCCCGTGATGGGTGGGGCGCCGCGGCGTAGTGTTGGCACCGTGCGGAGATGGGTGCTCGTGTGGGTGGGTGTGCTCCTGAGTGGGTGCGCTGTGGCGTTGGGTGCCACAGCTGGTGGTCCTGCGCACCGTGACGCGCAGAAGATGTTGGCGGCGTTGCGACTGCCGCCGGGGGCCGTGCGGGTGTCGCGAGAGCCGGCCGGCGGCGGGGGATGGCTGTCGTACTCGCCGAGTGTCGAGGTGCTATCCGGGGCTGGTGGATCTGGTCGAGTTCTTCACGGTGCGCGGGAACCCGGCGGGTGTGGTCGCGTGGGTCGAACGCCACCGGCCTGCCGACGCGATGCAAGGTGACAGTGGGGCGAGCCGCTCGGCAATGTCGTGGACGTCGTTCGATTTCCCGGGGGTGAGGCTGCGGCTGGCCGCGCGCGAGCTGGTGGTGGATGTCGCGCGGTTGTCGCGGGGGCCGGGTCGGGATCCGCGTCGACGCGCAGTCCGCCGCGCTGCCCAAGCTGCCTGGCAACGGCACGGGTCCCGGCGCGATCCGGGTCGTCGAGCCCGCCGGTCCCTTGATCCCGGGCTCATACGGTTTTGAGATTCGCTGCGATCCGGCGGGCGGCACCGTTCCCGACCCGGGGCGGGTGTGCGCGGCGATCCGCGCCGATCCGGCGCTGCTCTACAGCTAGCCCGGGTCCAGACCACAGCTGCCCCCCGAGCGGGGCGGTCGTACTCTCGGGGCGGTGGGACGGAAAGCCGCTGCACTCGAGCTTCTCGGTCTGCATCGGCGGTCAGGAGGCCGAGGCCGGCGCCTGGTCGACCGTGCTGCCGGGAGTGCACGGCTGGACCACCACCCCGAACGGGATCGGCCTCGTCACGCTCGGCTCCAGCGAGCACGCCATCGGTGATCTCCTGCGCGGCTGGGGCCACGCCCCCGGCGCGTGCACGAGCTGCACGATCTCCTTCACCGGCGGCTGGCGGATCGGCTTCTCGGATGCCCGCGCGATCCGGATCGAGAACGACTCCCCAGAGCAGGTCATCACGCAGCTCACCCCTGAGCTTCTCGACATTGAGCTGGAGCGCCCTGCGGCGCCGGCTGCGCAAATGGATAACCCGTACCTGCGGGAACGACCTCGAGCTCATTCACCCCTCACCCAAGGGCACGACCGCCGCGATTTACGACCCGCAGGGCTTCGGCAAGCTCGTGGTCGTCAAACGCGCATCCGGGTGCGTCTAAGCCGGATGGAGCGGAAGGATCCGGTTGCGCTCCGGGTCTGTGCGATCGTGGTCGCCTGCACCGCACTTGTCGCCGTGTTCGCCGGAGGCTCGGCGGTTCGCGTCTTCGCGCTCGCCCGCCGGTCGGAGGCGTCGGCGGTGACGACAAGGGCGACGTCGCTCGGGGACTTCGTCGCGGTGAGAACGCCTGGTGGGGTGAATCCAACGCTCCAAGTCCGGGCCGTTGCCACCGGGTCGCTCGTCAAGGACCTGGGATCGGTGGGCGCTTCATGGACGAACAACGGCTTCGCGTTCTCGCCCGACGGGACATCCGTGTATATGACGCTGATCGGGCACCGGACGCTGAAGATCGAGCGGGTCGACATCGCCACGGGCGTCCGCTCAATCGTCGCTGACGGTGAGCAGCCCGCGATCAGCTTCGACGGACGCGAGCTTGCGTTTGCGGCGGGCGGGACAGCTTCCACTGCCGTGGCGGTCCGCGACCTCGCGTCGGGCCGAGAGCGCCGGATCGATCTCGGTTCGCTGCTCGGTCGCGCCTACGAGCTCCTGAACAGCTCCATCGCCTGGACACGCGACGGCTCGGCGATCGTGGTGTTGGCTTCGCACATTGCGATCGCTGATGCAGGCGCGGATCGCTCCGCGACGATCGACGCGACCCCACCGACGCGACCTTCCTGCACCACCCAACCGGCGACGGCCTGCCTGATCGAGATTCACGCAACGCCCGGACGGCGGCTGCGAGCGGCGCGGATCCCTATTGCCATCCCGACGCGCGGCGTCCTGAGCGTGGCCGGAGACGGCGCACGACCTCGAGCCGTCCTGCTCGTCACCGTACTCGGGTTCGGCAGCGCGCTCAACCGGATCACGCTCGGCGGACGAACGCCGCGCACGACGCGAATCGTGTCGCTGGCGAAAGCGCTGTTCGTCGCCGTCGACCCGCGCGGATCGCGCATCCTCTATGTCATCGAGGGTATGAACCCGGCCCTCTGGCGGGCGCAAATCAGCGGCGGGCGCCTCACCCAGCGACGAAAGCTCATTCCCAACGTGTCGCTGGAAGCCGCCAGCTGGTAGCGACCTGCTTCGCCGGCACGCATCCGCCGGCCCGGCCGGCGACGCTTCCATGCCTTGCTCGCCGACACGGCCCGAACGTACCAATCCTGGTGCCTGCTGGCCCTCCGTGGCACGGGCACGCGTCGGTGTGGAGACGGGTCTCGGGCGTCGGGCGCGGTACGGTTTTGTCGTGAGCGACGATCGCGAAACCCGGCCGACGCCGATCCTCGCCTCGGACTCCGAGCGAGAGCGCAGCATCGCGCTCCTGCGCGAGGCGGTCGGCGAGGGTCGGCTGACGCTCGAGGAGTTCACCGAGCGTGTCGGCCTCGCTCAGGCGGCGCGCACCGACCACGAGCTGGCCCGCCTGGCTCACGACCTGCCCGGCGACCGCGCTGCGGCCGGCGTGCCGGCTGCCGCGTCCGAGGAGCACAGGGCTGTCTGCTCGCACCTGGTCCGCCGCGGGCCGTGGTCGCTACCGGCCCGGTCGTCGTGGCGCTCGGTCTTCGGCACGATCGATCTCGACCTGCGCCAGGCACGCCTGGCCGGCCCGGTGACCGCACTCGAGGTCTACAACCTATTCGGCACGGTGACGGTGATCGTCCCCGAGGGCGTCGAGGTGATCGTGCGCGGGGGCGGGCTGTTTGCCAGCCAGAAGATCGAGTGGCCCGAGCGCCCACCGATCGCCGGTGGACCGCGGCTCACGATCGAGACCCGCGGTCCCGGCGGCACCCTCTACGTCCGTACCCGCCCACCGCCCCCGACGCTGAAGCAGTCCCTCAAGCGCGTCAAGCGCGCACTCAGGGGCTGAGTGTCGCTCAGCCGGGCGTCGGTCGTGGGCGCCCGCACGTCGCGGCGTGGACCTCCTGGGTCAGCGCCTGAAGCTGTTCAGCCAGCGTATGGATCTGTTTCGTCAGGTCAGTGTTCTGTTGGAGCAGGTCGGTCTGAGAGTTGGCCAGCTCGTCGCGGTGCTTGGCCGCGGCTTCCTCGTTCGCCTTGTCCGTTCTGGTCTGGGCCTTTTGGGCGATGATCACCAACGCGCCGGTGAAAAATGCGACGGCCGAGAAGATGAGGTTGAGCAGGATCCAGGGCTCGGGGTCGAACTGCTTCCCGTGCTCAATGGCGTGGACGGTCGCGTTGACATAGCTGGCCGCGCCGTTCGCGAGCACCCAGCCGAGGATCAGGACCATCGAGACGACGAGGAATGGCACCGTCCCCATGCCGGAGGCGACCCTCTCTGACATCCGCTCCATGAAGCTACTGCCGCCTGCATAGGACGAGCCGCCCTCGCCGGCCTGGTAGTGCGGGTGGTGTCGGAGCGGATTGCGCTTTGCGTGGTCCGTGGGGTTGTGCTCAGACGCCGTCGCTTCCATTCCGTTTCTCCTCTCGACCGAGACCTGTTCGCCGCCGACCCGAGAAACCTTGCCGCGACCAGCTAGGCTTTGCCCTTGACACCTCTGGCTGCGATGCATAGAGTGGCGAGGTATGCAGAGCTTCCAAGGCCAACTCGAGGGCCTCCTGCTGGCGATTCTTCAACAGGGTCCCCTGCACGGCTATGCCATCGCTTCCGAGCTGCGCGCTCGCTCGGGGGGCGCGCTCGAAGTCCCGGAGGGAACGTTGTATCCGGTCCTTCACAAGCTGGAGAAGGAGGGGCTGGTACGCAGTCATTGGGAGAAGGTCGGCGGCCGGCGCAGACGCGTGTATGCCGCGGCACCCAAGAGCCAGACGGCGCTCCGGGAGCGGCTCGAGAGCTGGCAGCGCCTGAGTCGCGCGATCGATTCTGTCTTTGGGCCCGCGCCCGAGGGGGTTCGAGATTAGCCACGACCCCAGACCCGAGTTCCTGGCCAGACTGGCGGGATCGCTGGGCGGCGGATGGCTGGAGCGCCGCCGCTTCGTCAGGGAGCTCGAGCACCATCTCGAGGACTGCGTGGCTGAGCTCAGGCAAGCCGGTGTGCCTGAGGCTGCGGCCGTTCGTGATGCGATGGCGCGGCTGGGCGACGTGGAAGCGATCGCGGGCGCGAGTCGAGCCACTCCTTCCACTCGTTTGCAGTCCTGGCGAAGGATCACGCGCGTCCCGATTGCCTGGATCGCTGTGGGCGCGATGTCGATCGTCACCTTTGCCGCGGTCGAGCTTCCTCAGGCGTCCGGCGCGAAGGCGACAAGGCTGAAGCCCGCTCCTGCCACCCACGTCGGAGCTGGACACGCGAGCAGGTCGCGGCATGAGCGCAGCCAGACGAGCCACCCGGTCAAGGGCCGAAGTCGGCCGCCTCTCACATGCCGGTGCTCTGGCGACCTCGCGCGCGATCGCTCGCGGAGCTGATCGCGACCGTGCTGGTCGCGGTCGGACTTGCGATCGCGATCCAGGCCTGGGTGCTCAAGCCATACAAGATTCCCACGAGCTCGATGGAACCGACGCTCGTGCCCCACCAGCGAGTGCTCGTCGACCGCATGTTCAAGTCGCTGGACATCGGTCAGATCGTCGTGTTTCACCCCCCACAGGGTGCCGACAGCGAACGATGCGGGCGGCCGCAGCCGGCGGCGGCGGCATGCGACTGGCCGAATCCGGAATCGACCGAGACCTTCATCAAACGAATCGTTGCCGGGCCCGGTGACGTCATCACAATCCAGGACGGGCACGTGATCAGGAACGGACGCCAAGAAGCCGACCGCTTCACCAGCCCCTGCTTCGCCGGGGAAGCCGACTGCACGTTTGCCACCCCGATCCGGGTGCCCCGCGGTATGTGGTTCGTCATGGGCGACAACCGAAGCGTGTCCGACGACAGCCGATTCTGGGGCCCGATCCCGGCAGGCTGGATCATCGGAGACGCCTTCTTCAGCTACTGGCCACCCGACCGGATCGGCTCCCTGTAGCCCACCGCGTGGCAGGGATCGTTGCCGACGCTCTCGGCAGAAGGAACTCGAGCCCGATCTGTTGCGTGGACCTCGCCGAAGCCTCGTTCATCGACACGCGGCTCGAGGGCGTCGAGTTCATCGACTGCAAGCTCGCCGGCACGGACTTCCGCGGCGCCAACCTGAAGGGCTGCGCGATCCGCGGGACGGCGCTTGACGGCGTTCTCGGCGTCGATTGCCTGACGGGCGTGCTCATGCCGTGGCAGGACGTACTCGATTCCGCCCCCGCGCTCGCCGCCGCCCTGGGCATCATCATCGAGTCAGGAACGTCGCCCGGTCCACCACAGCCGGGGTAGCTATGTCATCGTCCTCTGGGCTTGTCGGAGGTCGTCGTTCGTCATCGTCACTCCTTGGTCGGACTCGGCTGATAGCGGAGGACGCGTATCGAGCCATCCCCAGAGGTGTTGTCACAGCGACGCGAGTTGCGCAAGGTTGTTGCAGTGGAGCCGAGCACCGACCGACGGGACGACGACGAGCTGCTGCTGGCGACGGCGACCGGTGACGCCGACGCATTCGGGGAGTTCTATCGCCGGCATGTGTCTGCGGTCCTCGGATTCCTCGCGCGCCGGACGCGTTCCTACGAGGTGGCCGCTGATCTGGCCGGCGAGACGTTCGCCGCGGCGTTGCTGGCCTGCCGGCGCTACAGACCCGGTGGCGCCCCCGCGCTCGCCTGGCTCTTGGGGATCGCCCACAACAAGCTGCGTGAGAGCCTCAGAAGCGGCCGGGTCGATCAGCGCGCTCGGGAGCGTCTCGGGATGGATCCGCTGCTGCTGGATGACGATGATCTGGCTCGCGTCGAGAACCTCGCGGGAGAGGGCGCGCTCGCGCTCTCGCTGCTCGAGCGACTCCCGAGACCGGAGCAGGAGGCGGTGCGAGCGCGGATCCTGGCGGACCGTGGCTACGGTGAGCTGGCCGCCGAGTTGGGCTGCTCCGAACAGGTCGTTCGTCAGCACGTCAGCCGCGGCCTGAAGCGCCTTCGGGCGCTGATGAAGGAGCAAACATGAGCGACTACATCGCACGGCTGGAGACATCGCTGCGTGAGGCGGCCGCGCGGGAGTACCCGCCGCCCGAGGAATCGGCAGCGGCTCGATCCGGGGCCGCCAGGGCGGAGCCCGTGCGATCGCCTCGCTGGCGCGCGTGGTCGCGGTTGCGGCGTTCGCCGCTGGCCGTCGCCGCCGTTGTGGTTCTCGCCGGCGGGTCGGCGGCGGCCGCGGTCGCGCTGCTCAGCATGCGCTCCGCTCCCTTGACCGGCCCGGTGCCGGGTCTCCTGAGTCGCTTGCGGTATGACGTCCCGCTCACCCCGGATCTCGAGCCCGGGAACGCCGGGTGGTGCAGCTATCCGCTGTTCTCGATCACCGGGACGATCGACGACACGGGAGGGGGCACGTGTTCGCCGGCGGTTGCCTCGGGCGCCGACGTGATTCTCAGCGGCGGTGAGCCGCTCAGCAACGAGCAAGCCCTGCTGAGCCGGAGCGGCACTGCGTTGGACGGTGCCGAGAGGACGCTGAATCTTGTGTGGATGGTCGTCAGCTCGCGGGTGGCCGCGGTGCTGGTGAGCGGGCACCAGGTCGTCACGCCGCGAGCTGACCCTCGACTGCCGAACGGCTGGAGGGCGGTCGTGGCGTTCACCTCAGCGCCGGTCGAGCAAATCCGCATGCTCCCGCTGGACAGCCGCGGGAATCCGATCCCGCAGTCGGACGCGGTGTCGTCGCGTGTCGCGGATCCGTCGGGGGGAGCGGCTCCGAGTCGCAGCTACGCCCCGGGCTCGCATGAGGCGGTGCCGTGCCGCATGCCGAGGGTCCGAGCCGCGGGCGTGACCAATCAATGGGAGGTGGTGGCGACGCGTGCGCCGGCCCTCGGCGGGGCCGTCGCCGAAGGCACTCTGTTCAGCTGCGCCCGCAGCTGGTTCTCGATCAGCGGCGAGTCCGAAGCCCCCTCGGCGGCTTTCCTACTGAACGCGCGGGCCCCCCGGCGCCCGGCACCGCCCCCGCCGGGGCTGATCCCGACGAAGCAGCCGGGTGTGTTCGCCGTGCCGTCAGCCGAGATCCTGGCCAAACGCGTCGGCCTCGGCTGGCTCGTTGTCCAGAGCCGATCGATCACGCTTGCCAGGACGCTCCTCGACGCGATCCGCGTCGAGGGCACGGCCGTGGGGCTGCACGGGAGTTGATGTGCTCAAGTCCGCGGGGGGAGCGTGGGCCAACCACGCGGCATGGCCTGGGACGGAGTCTCCTGGAGGTAGCCGGAGGGCGCGCCGAGCCACTCGAGGAAGTGGTTGAAGTTGCGCCCCTCGATCGACGACCAGCCCCCAGGATCGATGCACGTGCACTGGTGGTGACGCGCGAGCGCCAGCGTCTCGGCCTCGCGGCCGGTCGCCCAGCCGATCTCGAGGTTCGGAGACTCCGGGTGCAGCACGGCGATCGTCTGGCCCGGTCTCACGAGTTGTCCGGCCTTCACCTTGACCGTGATGTTCTCGACGGCGTAGACGTACTTGCCCGCGAAGGGCCCGTCGAGCAGTCGGTAGACGACCCAGCCGCCAGGTGCGGGCGCGCAGGTCCTGCCCCAGCAGCTCTCCGGGCCCGGGACGTAGCGCGCGGTGACGATCTTCGCTGCGCCGATCGCCAGGATTGGACCGGATCCCGAGTAGTCGACGCCCATGTCGATCCGGCTCGCTTGGAGACCGGCGACCGCCTGGAGTGGGTTGACGTATGCCCAGACGCGATACCGGACGGTCTTGGTGACTGCGTCGCCGGTCGTGTCCGTCGCGGTGACGGTGAAGCTCTTGCTGCCAATGTGCCTCGTGTCGATGGCGCGGCCACTCGGAACCGTTCCGTGGCAGCTGACGGTCCCGGTCGGCGTTCCGGCTTCGCGGCAATGGAACCGCGCAACGATCCGCGAGCCCCGTTGGTAGGACGCGCCGTTTCGGGGCGAATGGAGCGTGATCGTGAGGGACGGCGCGGTGGCGTCGGCCGTTCCGGGCATTGCCGTTCTCGCCGCCGCGATCCCTCCCCCGACCAGGACCAGAGGCACCGTGAGGACCCCGCACAGCCGACGGATCACTCGCCGCCGCCCCTGCCCCGCCCGATCGCGATCTGTTCGTGCCGTCCGTCCCAGATGCTCCATCTTCGCATCTATCGCATTTCAGCGAAGCAGCCAGAACACCTCTGGCTCGAGCTCGTTCGGATCCTCGCGCCAGTGGCCGTAGATTTCCCACCGCGGCCCGGCCGGCTCCCGTCCGAGAAACATTTGGCGCGCAGCACGTCAGCGCAGGTTGGGCGGCTCCTCACTTGATCCGATCTCGACGGCGCCGGCTCACTGTGGCCGGGTCGCGCGGTAGAAGGTGAGCCGTCCGATGTGCTTGGTCATGTGGCCGGTCTGGGTCGCCTCGCCGAGGCCTGCCTCGTCCACCAACATCTCGATACGACCGTCCCAGTTGTCCTTGAGCGCCGGGCTGCGACGAGCAAGACGACCAAGCCCGTGCAGGCGATGGCTGTCGCCGCCGAAATCCATGAGGTGCAGTGAGCCGCCTGGGCGCAAGACGCGCCGGACTTCTCGCAGCGAGGCGAGCCGCAGGTCCGCCTCGAGGTGGTGGAACATCAGGGAGGAGAGCACGCGGTCGAAGCTGCCGTCCGGGTACGGGAGCTGATCGGCGAAGCCGCGATGGAGTTCCAGTGTGAGTCCGGCACGCCACGCCTTACGCCCCGCGCGGCCAAGTGCCTTGGGGTCCGGGTCCAACCCGAAGACCTCGAGTTGCGGGCTCATCCGCTTGACCATGAGGGCGAGATTGCCCGTCCCGCAGCCGATCTCGAGTACGCGCCTGGCCGAATCGAGGTCGGCCTCTTCGGCGAGCTTCCGGTGGGCCGACTCGACCCCGATCAGGCGCGTGAACGGGTCATAGAGGGGCAGCAGCCAGTCGCGCCCCATGCCGGGCAGGTAGCGGCGCTGCGCGCTGTCGGTGTGCGGAGTCGGCCGATGTGGAGCTATCTCGTTCATGTTGGGTCTCCTTGATATGAGGATGCTTGGTTGCATTGGAGAGTGATAATTCAGCGCGTGTCGGTGCTCCAGGGCAATTCATTGGCAAAGTGCAACGATCTTTGGTACCAGGGAAACGACGCGCCTGACGGGTCGCCGGATCGCTGGTGCACCTGTCTACGAGTACGTCCGCACGCCCGACGCGCCACCGGTCAGCGTGCTTCGGTTCTCGCTTCATGACCTCCCCATCGGCGACCAGCTCGGTGACCACGCGCACGCGCACGATTTCTTCGTGCTGGCCTACTTCGAGCGGGGCGGGGGCAGCCTTCGTCTCGGGGATCGCGACTATCTGCTGAGCGGCGGTGACGCGTTCGTCATCGCCCCGGGGGAGGTCGTACGCCCCAGTGAGCACGACCACAACGTCGCGGCCGAAGGCTGGTGCGTGTTCTTTCCGCCCGAGATCGTCGCGGCCGAGGCGCCCGGACGCTCGCTCGGCTGGAGATCGCACCCGCTGCTCTACCCATTCGTTGGTCGAGCCGCCGGTGGCGCGCAACGTGTCCCCGTGCCGGCCGCCGAACGCAGGGTGTGGTCATCGCATGTTGCGGCCATCGAACGCGAGCTCACCCAACCCCGCGATGGGTCCGCCGAGGCAGCGCTCGCCCATCTCACGCTGCTCCTCGTCAGCGTCGCGCGGATCTCCGTCGACGTCGGGCACGATCTGCGGCTGCGCAGCGAACCGCTCCTCGCCGCCGTGTTCGAGTTCATCGAGGAGCAGTACCGCGAGCCGATCTCACTCGCCGCGGTTGCTCGCGCCGTCGGGCTGACGCCCGGTCACCTGACCACGGTCGTCCGCCGCAAGACTGGGCGCAGCGTGCAGCGATGGATCACCGAACGCCGCATGGCCGAGGCCCGAAGGCTCTTGCGGGAGAGCGATCTCACCGTCGCGGCCGTGGCGGAGAGCGTGGGCTACCGGGCACCCAGCTACTTCATCAAACATTTCCGCCGTGAGCACTCGACCACGCCGGCCGTGTGGCGGCGGAGAACGCAGACGTCGAGCCGGCGTTGAGACTCAGCGGCGCGATCAGCTGGCGCCGGCGAGGACGTCGCGCAGCTTGCGGGCGAACGCCTCGGGCTTACCCGCGTACGGGGAATCGCCGCCGACGAAGCCGCCGTGGTGGCTCGGGAAAACGATCGCATCCTGCCCGAGCAGCTCGGCCGTGGCCACCGACGTTCGTCCGGTGAAGGTGTTCGCCGACTCCTCGCCGACGGCGACCACGATGCGGGTTGGCGCGGCGGCGAGGGCGGTGACGTCAGGGCGGTAGTCGGTGATCGGCCATGAGCGGTCGGACAGCAAGGCGTCGTCGCGGGAGCCGTCGTCCTCGCTCGGCATCCCGAACGCGGCCGGATCGGCCGCGGGCTGTTCGAAGTAGGCGTCGGTGAACTCGCCCCGCCATGACGTCATCAGGATGAAGGCCGCCATGCCCGCTCCGGAGCCTCCCGACTCGTAGGCGTCGCGGAACCCGTTGCGGGCGCGCTCGGCCGCCGCGGCGTCGGGGAGCACCGGGATCATCGGCGGCTCGTGCGCCACCAGCGTGACGACATCGTCCGGCTGGGCTGCGACGAGCGCGAGCGCGGTCACGGCGCCGCCGCTGCTGGCGAACATCTCCACCGGGCCGGCGCCGAGCGCCTGGATCAATGCGTGCACGTCGCTCGCCTGCACCGTAGGTGAGTTGTCGTTGCGGCCGTCACGCCGGGGGCTGCGGCCGAGGCCCCGCGGGTCGTACGTGACGACCGTGCGATCCGGGAAGTGCGAGGCCAACGCGTCGAAGCCGTCGGCGCACATGGGCTGGCCGATCATGAGCAGCGGCGGGCGTCCGGCGACGGTGGGAAGCGGGCCGTGAACGTCGTAGGCGATGTCCGCATCGCCGGTCTGGAGTGTGTGCATCGTCGTGGTCATGCTCCTGTGACGCCGCCGAGGAGGAAAACTCATCGGATGAGGTACGCGAGCTCGGTCCTCCATTGCGCGGGATCGGGTCCGCGCGACGGATCGGTGAGGTACTGCTCAACCCGGTTATTTGTAGAAATGAAGCCTGGCGAAGCGCGACGCGTCCGCCACGAGGCGCGGCCGTAGACGATCATCATGGTGTTTGCCCGTCCATGCTCCTCGAGGTCGATCGTCAGACGCTCCTTGGTGGACCGCTGGAACCTGAGCGT
This sequence comes from uncultured Solirubrobacterales bacterium, assembly GCA_963834625.1. Lineage (GTDB taxonomy): Bacteria > Actinomycetota > Thermoleophilia > Solirubrobacterales > Solirubrobacteraceae > Palsa-465. The sequence continues at coordinate 28,019 of CAWICM010000011.1, forward strand.
CTCCGGGTCCTGGTAGATCAGCTCGTAGCCGGCGCTGTTCAACCCGACGGCCACGGTGTCCAGCACGTTCCGCCGGACGCGATCGATCCGCGCCGGCACCTCGATCCGCCGGGCAAAGGGGCGGATTCCCGGCAGGCCGACTCGCACCCTGCCCGGAGGCTCCGCGACCGGCGCCGGAATTGCGACGCGCGGAACGTCGTCGACGAGTTCCGCGAGCTCGTGGACCGTGCCGGCCGACATTGCGAGCTCGAGGCGTCGCTCGAGCTCGTCCATCCCCCCGCTAATTATCAGCCCCCGCCGTTCCGCATGGCCGATGGCGGCGAGACCGGCCGAGACTCGCGGCCGGAAGACGTACGTCGATGGTGTGCGCACAGGGCTCTACCGCGACCCCGTCGGGAGCGAGGTCGGTTCCGGCCGCGCCCGGGTTAGAGCGGCGGGACCTGGTTGTTGACCTGCGGACCGTGGTACAGGTGGTCGTGGTCCTTGCAGGAGCCGGGGAAGGTGAACTGGACACTGTCGCTGCGCACCCCGTTGTAGCTCGCGAAGAGCGTGACATGGCCGAGCGTGCCGGCCTTGCACTGCGGATCCGTGCTGCTCTGCACGCGCACGACGATCTTCATGATGTTCCCGGGCACGCCCCACACCACGGCGTAGTGCGAGTGGTAGACGAGGTGCCGCCTGACGGTCATGACGATGAGGCGGTCGGGGTGGTCGCGGCTGCGGTCGACCTGGCAGAGGATCCCGGACACCGTGTTGGCGGCCAGGCTGATGTCGCCGTGGCCGCGGGCGTAGCTGCCGGTGGCCTCCGTGATGGGCGAGCCCGTGTGGAAGCCCCAGGGCGGGATCCCGCCCACGATGGGGATCTGGGAGCAGTACTGGACCGAGTACGCGCCCGCCGAGCCCGAGGCGCCGGTGATCGCGAGCAGCGGCGCGAGCACGAGGACGGCGAGTCCGATGCGCCGCCCGATGGAAAGACGCCACCGGTTCGATGCTCGGCGGCGCTGAGACCTGACATTCATGCCCTTCAACATCGGCCGGGCGTCGGCGTGCCTTGACCGGTTCTTGGTCGAGCCCGGCTCTGACCGGGCGACCCGCGCTTGCCTCGTCCCATCGCCCGGACTAGGCTCGCGGGGTGGAAGTCGCCGAGGTCCTGCCGGATGCGATCGCCTGGCGACGGCATCTGCACGCGCACCCCGAACTCTCCTTCCAGGAGCACGAGACCGCCGCCTTCGTACGGGACCGCCTCCAGGGCCTGGGTGGGCTCGAGGTGCGCAGCCCGACGCCGACGAGCGTCGTCGCGACGCTGAGAGGGGGGCGTCCCGGCCCGACGCTGGCCCTGCGCGCGGACATGGACGCGCTGCCCATCACCGAGGAGAGCGGCGTCGCCTTCGTGTCGGAGTCCGAGGGGGTGATGCACGCGTGCGGCCATGATGGCCATACGGCGATGCTGCTCGGGACGGCGCGGCTGCTGACCGCGATGCGTGACGAGCTTCCCGGCGAGATCCGGTTCGTCTTCCAGCACGCCGAGGAGACGCCGCCGGGCGGGGCGATCGAGATCGTCGAGACCGGAGCGCTCGACGGGGTCGACGCGGTGGTCGGCTGCCACCTCATCTCCGACCTCGAGGTCGGGGCGGTCGCCGCCATCGAGGGCCCGTGCACGGCGGCCGCCGACGTGTTCACGGTTCGGGTCCGGGGACGAGGCGGTCACGCCGCCTTCCCGCACGTCGTGGTCGACCCGATCGCGGCTGCGGCTCAGGTCGTGTCGAGCCTCCAGCAGGTCGTGTCGCGCGAGACGCCGCCGCTCGAGTCGGTCGTGCTGTCCGTCACGCGGATCGCCGGAGGCACGGCCTATAACGTCATTCCGGAGTCGGTCGAGTTCGGCGGAACCGTGCGCACCTATGACGACGGGCTGCGTCGGACGACACGCGAGGCGATGGACCGCGTGATCGCCGGCGTCACGGCCGCGCACCGGGCGAGCTATGACTTCGAGTACGTCGAGGGCTACGCGAGCGTGGTCAACGACCAGCGGCTGACCGCGCTCGTCCGCGACGTCGCGGGTCGCCGCGTGGTCGAGTACCCGCCGCTGATGGCGGGCGAGGACTTCTCCGCCTACCTGCGCGTCGCGCCGGGCGCCTTCTTCTTCGTCGGTGCCGGCGGAGACGGGGCGTTCCCCCATCACCACCCGCGCTTCACGGTTGACGAAGACGCGTTCGCGGTCGGCATCGAGACGTTGGCCGGGACCGCCCTCCGTTTTCTCGGCGGCTAGAAGCTCACTCCGGCATACCGGCGTACGACACCGGCGGAACTCAGGTCAGCGCCGGATCCTCGTAGCGGTAGCCGACCCCGAGGTGCGTGTGGATGAGCGAGGAGTCCTCGGCGGCGGCGAGCTTGCGGCGAAGGTTCGATACGTGGCACTGCAGCGTGGTGAGGCCGCGTTGCGACATCCGCCCGCTCGCCTGGGCCAGCAGCTCGCCGTAGGTGACGACCCGGCCGCGGTGATGGGCGAGCGCAAGCAACAGCTCGAGCTCCGTCGAGGTGAGCTGGATCTCGGCGCCATCCCGCGAGACGATGCGGGAGGGGAGGTCGAAGGTCAGTGCGCCTGCCCGCCATCGCGACGCGCGGCCGTCGCCGTTGGCGCGTCTGAGGATCGCCTGCACGCGGGCCAGAAGCTCGCCCGGGCGAAACGGCTTGGTCAGGAAGTCATCCGCCCCGGCGTCGAGCGCCTGCACCTTGTCCTGCTCACGGCCGACCGACGACAGGACGAGGACCGCCGCTCCGCTGGATTCCCGCAATCGCCGGCACACGTCGATGCTGCCGTTGTCGGGGAGCACGAGCTCGGTGATGACGACGTCGTGGGGCCGCTGTCTGGCGCACCTCAGCGCATCGGTGGCCGTCCTCGCGTAGCGCACGCGAAACCCCGCTCCCTCGAGCACCGCGCGCAACGTGGAGGCCGCGTGTGCGTCGGGATCACAAACGAGTGCCGAGGGCCGTGCCCTCATAGCCGTGCTCGAGACGTCACTCGTCCACCCGCCTCAGCCGAGGAGCAACTCCACCACGAGCTGGTCCAGGCGCTCGTTGGCATAGCCGCGTGCCGCCAAGGCGTCGAGGTCGTGATCCTCGCTCAGCAGGGCTGCGCCGGCCTCGCGGGTATATGGCCCGACGCTGGGCTGCCCGAGCTCATCGACGCCGGCCGCCTCCCGCGCCGCGCGGATCGCGTCGGAGGCGAGAAACGCGCGTGACTTCGCCGCCAGCGCGAGATACGTCCGCATGCACCCGAGCGCGAAGTCCCAGACGCCCTCGGGATCTTCGCTGCGATAGGCGTGGGCGTCGAAGTGGCGCACGCCCTCGTAGCCTGAGGTCTCCAGCAGGTGCACGAGGAAGAACGACTCCTTGAGATCCTCGGCGCCGAAGCGGAAATCCTGGTCGTAACGACCTTGGCGCTGGCTGTTGAGGTCGATGTGGAACAGCTTGTCGGCCCAGAGGGCCTGCGAGACCGCGTTGACGAAGCTCAGGCCGGTCATGGTCTCGTGCGCGAATTCGGGATTGAGGCCGACCATCCCGGGGTCATCGAGCGTGGTGATGAAGTGGAGCGCGTGCCCCACCGTGGGCAGGAAGATCTCGCCACGCGGCTCGTTGGGCTTCGGCTCGATGGCGAAGCGCATCTCGTACCCCTGGTCCCGGACGTAGGCGCAGAGGAAGTTGATCGCCTCGCGATAGCGCTCGAGGGCGTCCCCGGTGCGCTTGGCGGCGGGGGTCTCCGACCCCTCGCGCCCGCCCCAGAACACGTAGGTCGGTGCGCCCAGCTCGGCGCCCAGGTCGATGCCACGCATCGCCTTGGCGATGGCCGCGCGCCGGACCGCGCGGTCATTGGAGGTGAAGGCGCCGTCCTTGAAGGCGGGGTCGGTGAACAGATTCGTCGTCGCCATCGTCAGCCGCATCCCGGTGCGCTGCAGCGCGTCCGCGAACCGGCTCACGATGCGATCCCGCTCGGCTGCGGGCTCCATAGGGGACGAGATCGTTGTCGTGCAGGCTCACGCCGTAGGCGCCCAGCTCCGCGAGCCGCTCGACCGATGTCACCGGGTCGAGAGGCGGGCGGGTCGGCTCTCCGAACGGGTCGCGACCGGGATTGCCAACTGTCCACAGGCCAAACGTGAAGCGATGGCCGGGCTCGGGCGTGAGTTCGGGTGCGTCAGGAAGCGATTGCGCGGCCATCGGGTGCTATGTCCTATTCCAGAGCGTTGGCGAACGAGGTTTTGCAGAACTCTACGAAACACCCAGCCTATGTCAAGCAGATCCCATAGGTTCTTATCGTCATTGACAAAAGGCTGGGTATGCTTCTGCGGCGTGGACGACCAACCCGTCTCGCCGTCGGCCCCACAGCCTCGGAGCGGGCGCGCGCTGAACCGCGCCAAGGTCGTTCACGCCCTCTACGACCATCCTCACAGCAGCCGCACCGAGCTGGCCGCCTACAGCGGGTTGTCCCGCCCGACGGTCTCGGCGCTCACCGACGAGTTGGTGCAGACCGGGATCGTGGACCAGCACGAGGACACGACGCCGCGCACCGGGCGGCCCCCGGTTCTCCTCTCGCTAGCTCCCGGTGCTGCGTTCGCCGTCGGGGTCGACATGGGCCACACCCACATCCAGGTCGCCGTGAGCGACCTGTCAGGTCACATCCTCAGCGCTGGTCGTTCGCCGGCCGACGTCGACCACGCACCCAGGAGAGCTTTGACCTGGCCTGCGCATTGGTCGGCGACGCCCTCGCGCAGGCCGGTGTCACGGAGGATCGCGTGCTCGGCGTGGGCATGGCGCTCGCCGCGCCCGTCGACCGCGCCACCGGTGTCGTGTTCTCCGAGGGCATCCTGCCGAGCTGGGGAACGATCCAGCCGGCCGCGGAGATGCAGTCCCGGCTCGGGCTGCCCCTCGAAGTCCACAACGACGCCAATCTGGGCGCGCTCGGCGAGCACGTCTTCGGTATCGGGCGGGGCGTCCTGGACATGCTCTACGTCCGGCTGTCGGCCGGCGTCGGGCTCGGACTCGTGCTCGGCGGCCGGCTGTACGGCGGCGCGTCGGGCATCGCCGGGGAACTGGGTCACATTCGCGTGCGCCGCGACGGTCTCATCTGCCGCTGCGGCAATCGGGGCTGCCTGGAAACGGTCGCGAGCCCTACCGCGGTGGCGCAGCTGCTCGAGCGCAGCCGCGGGGAGCCGATCGACGTGCCACGGCTCCTCGAGCTCGTAGCCGCGGGCGACCGCGGCGCTAGGCGCGCCGTGGCGGACGCAGGTCAGGCGGTGGGCGAGGTCGTGGCCACTGTGGTGAATCTCCTGAACCCGGAGCTCGTGATCGTCGGGGGCGATCTGGCCACGAGCGGCGATACGCTCCTGGCGCCGATCCGCGCCGCCATCGAGCAGGACGCGATCTCGCCGGCCCGGGATGCCGTGACCGTCGGCGTCTCGACCCTCGGGGACAAGGCGGAGGTCCTCGGGGCCGTCGCGTTGATCCTCAGCAAGTCACCCGCCGTGCTTGCTGCCGCCGGATCGTAGCTCCCCAGGTGTGCCCGGATATGCTGCCCCGCCGTGCGCGTTGCGCGTCCGACCCTCGTCATGGCTGGCCTCGTCCTCGGGCTCGGTGCCGTCGCCGCCGCGTCCGTCCTCCCCGTAACGCACGCGCAGTACCTCTTCCGCAAGCCGGGCAAGTTCTCGATCAGCCTCGGGACCGCGTCTGCGAAGCAGATCGTGGCCACGAAGCCGAGGTCGACCCGTGGCCTCGTGTCCGCGATCACGTCGTCTGCAGGACGACTCCGAATCTGACCGAGCTTCAGATGGGCTTCCCCGGGGCGAACCTCAAGCTGACGCACCACAGGTATGGCTTCTCGGTGTCCTACACCGAGAAGCGGGCTGACGTTGTCACGTTCACCACGGGTCGCCGGCGATCACATACGAGAAGGCCCACGCGAAGGTGAACGGACATGTCGCGAAGGGCGCTGTGATCGCTGGCACCATCTCGGTCTCCGCGCAGGGCTGCAAGCTCAAGACCTCGGCATGCCGCGCCACGCCGAAACCTACGGGAGGAACTTCTCGCTCGGTCCCCAGGGGGATCGCCGAGCCGGTGGTCTCGGGCACGGTGGCGACGGGCGCGTGCTGAGGGCGACGAGCGGGCCGTTGGACCGGCATCCGACGCCGTACAGGTACCAGTGGCAGGACTGCGCGTCCAGCGGCACGTCGTGCGCGACATTCGCCGGCGCGACGCGCGAGCAAGTACACGGTGCAGGCGGCGACGCCGGCCATACGATCGAGGCCGTCGTGACCGCGCGAATGCGCACGGCTCCGCGAGCGCGAGGCGCGCACATCGTGCCGCTGATCGACGAGTTCTCGGGCACGAGCGTCGACAGGAACGTCTGGGCGGTGCCCGATCAGCAGGGGGACACCTCGAACGACGAGCAGGAGTGCTACGAGCCCTCCCAGGTCCCGAGGGCTCGGGGGCGCTGAAGATGCGCAACGTGTTCATCGCGGCCGGATTCAGCTGCCCCGCAGGGACGCCGAGCAGATCCGGCGTGCGCCGGGGCCGTGTGCGCGGCGCCGCACGAAGCACTACCTGAGCGGTGCGGTGGAGGAGATCCGCACGGCGTTCACCTACGGCACGGTCGTCGTCCGGGCGAAAATGTCTCGGGCGATCCCCGTTCCACCTGGCCGGCGATCTGGCTGCTGGGCGCGACATGCCAGCATCCGCTCGGCGCCGTTCACCTGGCTGAGCGGGTCGTCGAGCATTGCCGCCGGCTACTACTGCCCGTGGAGCTCGGACAGTTCCGACTCCTCGGAGATCGACATCGCCGAGGGCGACACCGGCAACCCGTCGACCGTGCGGGAGAACGTCTACAACCGCAGCTCCGGCATCAACGACAGCCTGCGTGTCGCCGACGATCAGCGACTACAGCGCCAACTTCCACACCTATGAGGTCGACTGGTCTCCGGGGAGCCTCGTGTTCAAGATCGACGGGAAACCACCGGCTGCGGGATCACTGGGGGCGGCGTGCCCTCCCATCCGATGTTCCTCATCATCAACGGCGCGGACCAGGCCTCGCCGAACAGTTCCGACTTCCCCGACGCGATGACGGTCGACTACGTGCACGTGAGCCACTGAAGACCAGCGAGCGCGGTGCGCGACTAGTGTCGCAACGACCGCCATCAAGCAGTAAAGTGGCGCGCTGCGGCAGGCGGACAGGGAGACGGCGCGATGGCTGATGTGGCAGAGCGTCCAGCAGGCGCTCGCGGACGGGCACCCGAGGCTCAGACGACCATCGGAGGGGCACCCGCGCACTCGAGGACGATCTCGCGGCGGCGGTTCATCGGCTACCTGATCGCGGCGCCGACGGTCGTGGGCGCGGCGCAGTGGTTCGTCGAGCCGGCCGACGCTCGATCCCCACCGTCCAGCCGGTCGACCTCTACGACCTGAGCGACCTCCTGACCGACGCGGCGTTGCCGACCGCGCCGCTCATCACGGTACCGTCAACACCGACGGGACGGTGTCGTTCGCGCTTCCGCGCGCCGAGGTCGGGACAGGGGATCACCACGGCGGTGGCGATGACGATCGCCGACGAGATGGGACTGCCGCTCGACAAGGTGAACATCACGCTTGCCGACGCGATGCCGCAGCTGGTCTTCAACCAGTTCACGGGCGGCTCGAACACGATGCACTCGATCTTCAACCAGGTGCGCGTGGCGGCGGCCGTCGCCAAGGGACAGCTCACGGCGACGGCGGCCAAGGCCTGGGCCGCCAACGCGAGCGACCTCCGCGTCGTGAACGGGCAGATCGTGGCCCCGGGCGGGAAGGCCGCGTCGATCGGAGAGCTCGCCCAGCGCGGCGCGGTGACGCAAGACCGTGGCGCGTACCGGCGCAGCTCAAGCCGGCCTCCCAGTTCACGCTCGTGGGCACGCCCCAGGGCCGGATCGACGCCCAGGCCATCGTCACCGGCGACCAAGCAGTTCGCCATGGACCTCCAGGTGCCCGGGGCCCTGCCCACGATGCTCTGCCGGGCCCCGACGCATCAACGCGTCCGCGCTGGCGGTGCTGAACACGGCCCAGGTGCTGGCCATGCCGGGGATCACCGACGTGGCGATCATTCCCCACACGCCGTTCGTGGCCGGCGGGGTCGCCGTCCGAGGCGAGACCTTCGGCCAGTGCATCGAGGCGATCGACGCGCTCCAGGTCGTCTGGGGTCCGGGCACCGTCGACGGGAAGTCGGACCCGGACGTGGTCGCGGACCTCGTCAAGGCCGAGCTGCCGCTCCCGCCCCCGGTCAACCTCCTCGCCAAGACGCTCGAGCAGCGGTTCACCTTCTACTTCCGCCCCGGCGACCCGCTCGAGACGAACTGCGCCATCGCGGATGTCCGCAGCAACGCCGCCACGATCTGGTCGAGTCTCAAGTCCCCGATCTGGGCGCAGGAGCAGATCGCGGAGATCCTCGGGTTGCCCGTGACCGCGGTGACCGTCCACGTCGCCCAGGGCGGTGGCTCGTTCGGGCGTCACCTGTTCTCCGACGCCGCCTTCGAGGCCGCCGCGGTGTCACAGAAGCTCGGCAAGCCGGTGAAGCTCATGTGGCACCGGACCGACAACTTCCGCCAGGGCCGCGTGCACCCGATGTGCACCTCGACGGTCAGGATCTGCTACCTCGCCGGCAACGTGCTCACCTTCGATCAGCGGCACACGAGCGTCGCGACCGACTTCTCCATGGGCTTCGGGGAGATCCTGAGCGCGACCCTGGCGACCCCACCCGGCGGCAACCTCGGGTACGCCGAGGCCGTGTTCTCGCTCACCCAGAACGTCCCCTACAACTTCGGCGCGGTCACCCAGCTGCTGAACGAGATCTACAGCTACGACACGTTCAACACGAGCAGCGTTCGCAACATCTACAGCCCGAATGTGACCACGGCCACCGAGCTGATGGTCGACCAGGCCGCCGCGGCGATGGGGCAGGATCCCTACGCGTTCCGCCGAGCGTTCGTCCGCGACAGCCGTCTGCAGGCCGTGCTGGACACGGTCGCCAAGGCCGGCAACTGGGGCAGGGCGATGGCGCCTGGCACGGCCCAGGGGATCGCGATCCACAAGGAGTACAAGAGCGCGGCGGCGTGGCTGGTCGAGATCGACTGCACGAGCGCGACCGTCAATCGCCAGGTCACGAACGGGTACACCGGTCCGCGGGTGACCAAGGCGGTCTGTGCCGTCGATGTCGGGCTCCCCGATCAACCCGCTCGGCCTTCAGGCGCAGATGATGGGCGGCCTCATGGACGGGATCGCGCAGGCCCTCACGTACAGCCTGCACCTCTCGAATGGCCACTTCCTCGAGGGCAGCTGGGACAACGCCTACTACACGCGACAGTGGAACACGCCGCTCGACGTCCAGGTGATCGTGATGCCGCCGACGGGAACCGATCCCGGGGGCGCGGGCGAGCTGGGCGTCGCGCCGGCCATGGCGGCGGTGGCGTGCGCGTATGCCCGTGCCACCGGCACGCTTCCCACGAGCTTCCCGATCAACCACAACCTCCCGCTCGGATTCACGCCGTATCCGACCGTGCCCCCGCTGCCGCAATCCGCGACGGACGACTTCTCCTAGGAGCTCCCGTGCCCACGTACAGCTTCATCCTCAACGGCAGTCAGGTCACCGTGAACTGCGACAGCAAGGTGCGGGTCCTGTGGGTTCTGCGCGACCTGCTCGGCGTGACCGGCCCGAAATACGGCTGTGGGCTGAACGTCTGCAAGGCGTGCACCTCCCACATCAACGGCCAGGCGTTCCATCCCTGCTCGGTCTCGATCTCGGAGATCAAGCCGACCGACGAGATCACCACCATCGAAGGACTCGCCGCGACGGTGGGCAAGCCGCTGCATCCCATGCAGCAGGCGTGGATCGACTACGACGTCGCCCAGTGCGGGTACTGCCAGCCCGGCCAGATCATGACCGCCGTCGCGCTGGTCAAGCAGGTCCAGGCGCAGGGCCGGCAGATCACCGACGCGGACCTCGACGGGATTCGCGACGTCTGCCGCTGCGGCACCTATCCCCGCGTGCGCGAGGCGATCACCGCGGCGGCGGCCGGCATGCCGTAGCCGGGCGCCTCAGCTGCGACCCGTCCGGTGGCCATGGTTGTACGTGTGGTTGTGACGGGCGCTGTGGCCGCTCGTCCCGTGTCCGTGGCCGCCGCCCTCATCGCCGGTCGCATCGAACGGCCGGAGGTAGGCCGGCGGGTGGAAGCGGACGAACGCGGGCGGAGTGGCGACGACGGTGCTGCCGGAGGCGAACACGTTGTAGGCCGGCCCGAGCGCGGCGGCCGTGCTGTTGAGCGTGTTCGGGTTCGTCGCGTGCGGTCCCCAGTGGCCGGTGTTCAGGCGGTGCAGGAGATCCTGGGCGGCGGTGATCGTCTCAGCCGGCGTGAACGCGCAGTGGCCGGCACGGCTGACGAAGATCTGCCGCAGGAGGCTCGACTCCCCGGCGCGAGCGACGGCCTGGCGATAGGCCTGCTCGTTCTCGGGGACGACGAGGCCGTCGCCCGTCGTGTGCATCGTCAGCACCGGCACCCGCAGGTGGCCCGTGTAGATGATGTTCTGCTCGAGGTACGCAACGGCGGCCGGGTCGGCGCTGACCCGGGGGGCGCGGTTGAGCGTCTTCAGGTCGCTGCGCAGGTTCAGTCCGGCTGCCTTGTAGAGCGCGCGCACCTCGGCGGCATCCGCCGAGCGGGCGAAGTCCCGGAGGTAGTTGACGCCCGTGTTCCAGGACGGGTTGCCGCCGGCATCCGCCTCCAGGTTGGCTCGCAAGGCGAAGGCGAAGGGGAAGTCGACCTGCGTGCCCCAGAGGAATTGGTTCTGCTGCTGGGCGACGTAGTCCGTCGGCGCGGGCTCGGGCGAGAGCGGCGTGAACCAGCCCGGCGTGTCCCCGAGCGCGGCGACCAGCGCGAGGCGGGCGCGGCCCTGTGGGGTCTGCTGGGCGGTGGCGGCTGCTGCCTCGGCGGCGCTCAGATTGCCGGTCGGGTCCGTGATGTTGACCACCGTCACCGATGGCGCGAGCAGCGTCTTGAAGGCGAAGGCGGCGTCCAGCGCCGTGTTCCACGTGGCCACGCCGCCCGAGACCACGCCGCACATCGGGAGGGCCGCGTCAAAGCGTCCCGGATAGCGCTGGATCAGGCCGGCGGTGATCATGCCGCCGAGCGAGTGTCCCCAGGCGATCGTCTGCGCCGGAGTTCCCACGAGGTGGTCGAAGAGGTTCAGCGTGCTGATCTGGTCAGGCAGGGCCGACTGAAGTGCCCAGCCGGTCGTGGCATAGGACGAGCCCGCGAGCGCGTATCCGTGGTCCAACATCCAGGCGCCGGTGACCGGGTCGCCGACATCCGCGGCGGGGTTGGCGGATCCTGGAACGACGTAGCCGTGGCTGTAGAGGAAGAGCGTGCCGTTCCACCCATCGGGCACCTGGATCTCGTAACTGGCCCCGTCTGGGAGTGTGCCGGTGAGCGTCCTCACGCTCGCGACGCTTGACGCAGCGCCGGCCGAGCCGAGGCCGATCACCCCCAGCACCGCGGCCACCACAGCGAGGACGAAGACGAGACGCGGGGACCTCGGAATCCACGGCATGAACACCCTCCAAGCACATCGCTTCCCGCGCACGACGCGCGGCGAACTCGGCCAGAGACCGTCGGCGGAGCGCCCAAGACTACAAGCGATCCTGCAGTTTGCGCTGCAGATGACCTGCTAGTTTGATCCCAGCGGTCGACGCCGTCGGCCGCGAGGCAGCTCGCTTTGTTCCCGCATTCTGCGGTTCGGGTCAGCCATCGCCTCCCGAATCGTTCGCGGTCCATTGCGCCCGCCAAGGAGTCATGCATGTCAACAGAATCGTTCGCTGATCTCGGCGTCTCGCGCGCCGTCGTCAGCTCCCTAGCCGCGGCCGGCATCCGCGAGCCGTTCGCCATTCAGCGCGCGGTGATCGCCGACGCGATCGCCGGCCGCGACGTGATCGCGAAGTCGCCCACGGGCTCGGGGAAGACGCTCGCGTTCGGAATTCCGATGATCGAGCGCGTCGGTGCCAACGACCCCCGCCCCGCAGCGCTGGTGCTCGCTCCGACCCGTGAGCTCGCCCTCCAGATCGTGGATGATCTGCGCGCTATCGCGCACGCCCGGGCCCTGCGCGTGACCGCGGTCTACGGCGGCGCCGGACTCGTCAAGCAGGCCAAGGACGCCGCCAACTCGCACATCCTCGTGGCCACTCCGGGACGGCTCGAGGACCTGCTCGCGCGGGGCGCCTTCAAGCTCGCTCGCATCCGGATGCTCGTCCTCGACGAGGCCGACCGGATGCTCGACATGGGGTTCCGCCCGGCCATCGATCGGATCGTCTCCGCCTGCCCCGCCGCCCGTCAGACCTTGTTCTTCTCCGCCACCCTGGATGGCGAGGCCGGCCGGATCGCCAGCCGCTACGCGCGCGACCCGGTCACCCACCAGCACGGCGCGACGGCTCGGCGTCCCGGCGTAGGGATCGAGCACCGGTTCGTCCCGGTCGCGCACGAGCACCGGGTCGAGGCGCTTGTGGGCGAGCTCCGCAGCGACCGTGATCTCACGCTGGTCTTCGTCCGGACCAAGCACGGAGCCGACCGCCTCGTCAAGCGGCTCGCCGCGCACGGCATCTCCGCAGCGGCGATGCACGGCAACAAGTCTCAGCGCCAGCGTGAGCAGGCGCTCGCCCGCTTCGAGTCGGGCACGGTGGACACCCTCGTGGCGACCGACGTGGCCGCGCGGGGGATCGACGTGACCGGGATCTCGCACGTCATCAACTTCGATCCGCCCGAGGACAGTGAGACCTACGTCCACCGCGTCGGGCGCACCGGCCGCGCCGGGCGGACCGGGTTCGGCATCACCTTCCTCAGCCCTGACCAGCACGGCCACGTCACCAAGCTCGCCGGGCAGCTCGGCCTCGAGCATGGGCTCCACGACGCTCGTGCCTCGCAGCGCCGGGGGCCGCGGCGTCGCAGCGGCGCGCGCAGCGGCGCGCGGTAAGCCGGGGCGGAAACCGCGAGCTGGGTGCTCGCCGGCGTCGTCGTGGGCGCATGCAGGGCAGCGTGATGGCTGCGGTTCAATGGCTCCGTGGCCTGGCTCGACGCCTCTGAGCTCCGCATCGGCCTCGGGTGCATGCGCCTCCCCGACGAGGGGCAGCGCGCGCTCGAGGTGATCGCGGCCGCCGCGGAGGCGGGCATCACGGTCTTCGACACCGCACGGGCCTACGGATCCGAGCCCGGAGACAACGAGCGTCTCGTCGCGCACGCCGTGCGGGCGGTTCCGGCTCGCGCTCGCGCACGGATCGTCACCAAGGGCGGGATGACGCGGATCGGTGCGGCGTGGATTCCGGATGGCCGCGCCAAGGCGATCGCCGCCGACTGCGAGGCGAGTCTCGCCGCGCTGGACGGTCTCCCCGTCAACCTCTACCTCCTCCACGCGCCGGATCCGCGGACGCCGTGGCGCACGTCGGTGCGGGCGCTCGCCCGTCTGCGCGAGCAGGGGCTGGTGCGAGCCGTCGGCCTGGCGAACGTAACCCGCACGCAGCTCGACGAAGCACTCGAGCTGGCGCCGGTCGCCGCTGTGCAGGTCGTCCTCAGCCCGCTCGATGACAATGCGCTGCGGGGCGGTGTCGTCGCGCGGTGCACCGAGCTCGGCCTGGCGGTTCTGGCCCACTCGCCGCTCGGCGGGCCGCGCCGGGCCGGCGCACTCACCCGCCGCGCCGAGCTGGTGGAGCTCGGCTCGCGCGCCCACGCCACCCCGGCCGAGGTTGCGCTGGCCTGGCTCCTGGGGCTCTCGCCGGCGGTCGTCCCCATCCCCGGCGCGCGGAGGCCCGAGACGGCACGCTCGGCGGCCCGTGCCGCCACGCTCGAGCTCAGGCCCGAGGACCGCGCAGCGCTGACCGAGGCGTTCCCCCGGGCGGGTCATCCACACCGCGCTCGCGCCGTCCCGGCGCCCGCGCGGACCCGCGACGACGCGGACGTCGTGATCGTCATGGGCATCCCCGGCGCGGGCAAGACGCGCTTCACCGGACCCTACGTCGAGCGCGGCTACGCGCGCCTCAACCGGGACGAGCGCGGCGGCTCACTGCGCGCGCTCGCGGCCGAGCTCGACGAGCAGCTTGCCGCCGGGGTGCATGGCGTGGTGCTCGACAACACCTACCTGACGCGCGCGGCCCGGAGCCACGTGGTCGAGACGGCCGGCCGCCGCGGGGCGGCGGTGCGGTGCATCTGGCTGCAGACGCCGCTGGCCCAGGCGCAGGTGAACCTCGTGGAGCGCCTGCTCGAACGCTTCGGCGCGCTCCCGGCCCCCGAGGAGATCCGCGCGGCGGCGCGGGCCGAGCCGTGGCTGATGCTCCCGACCTCGCAGATGCGAGCGCTCCGCGAGCTCGAGCCGCCGTCGATCGACGAGGGCTTCACCGCCGTCGAGGCGGTGCCCTTCGTGCGGAATCCTCTGGGGCAACGCGGCCGAGCCGGGGTATTCGTCGGCGCCGCCGCGGCCGCGCGGCCCGAGATCGGCCAGGTGCTCGCCGCTGCCGATCCGAGCGCGCCGCACCTGCTCTTCGACTGGGCGCCGCAGCGCGACGCGAAGGCGCTCGGAAGTGAGCTCGAACGGGTCGCGGCCCTCGTCACCGGTCCGGTGGACGTCGCCGTCTGTCCGCACCCGGGTGGCCCGCCGGCGTGCTGGTGCCGGCCGCCGCTCCCAGGCCTCCCCCTCGCCTTCGCACGTGCTCGCTCCATCGACCTGGCGCGCTCGGTCGTCGTGGGCTGTACGCCCGCGCACCGGACGCTCGCCAACACCCTCGGCGCGCGCTACGCCGCTTCCTAGGCCAGACGGCTCCCGGCCTGCGTCGCCGAGCCGGGCGGGCGATCGGGTGCGACGCACACCATGCCCTCGGAGAAGCCGGCCGACCCGATGCCGAAGGCCGCGTTGAACCGGTCGAGGTTGACGACGGTGAGCAGCGCGGTGATCTCGACGAGCTCGGCATCGGTGAAGTGCTCCTTCATCTGCGCGAAGAGCTCGTCGCTCACGTCCACCGGCGTGCGCATGACCCCGACCGCGTAGTCGAGGGCGAGCTTCTCGCGCTCGGTGAAGAGCTCGCTCTGGCGATAGCGGGCGAGGGCGAGCAGCTCGTCGTCGGAGAAGCCCGAGTTGCGGCAGATCTGGGAACCGAGATCGACGCAGAACTCGCACCCGATCATCTGCGCGCCCTTGAGCTCGACGAGGTATTTGAGCCGCTCATCGACGGCGTTGCCTTTTCGCACCGCTCCCTGGAACTTGCCCATGCCGCTCATCATCTTGGGTCGATGAGCCCAGACCTCCACCGGCTCGATCCCGCTGCCGCGCGTCGGACCGCGCCCGGTCAGCTTCTTCGTGCCGCGGCGCATTAGCCGGTACACGAGCCGGACGATCGGACCGGCCTGCTCCTGCGGGACTCCCTGAATCCGTGCCATGGGGCACACTCCTGTCACATCGAGGTGGGTTGCCGGGTCTAGTCGGCATGACCCGAGATCACGTGGCGGTGTGACATGGACCAACTCGAGCTGGCGAACATCTTCGACGGCGAGCGCCGGCGGCTGCGCTCGGTCGCGTACAGGATCGTCGGATCCGCTGAGCGACGCCGACGATGCGGTCCAGGAGGCGTGGCTTCGCCTCCGGCGGGTGGACGCGGACGAGATCGAGAACCTCCACGGCTGGCTGACCACCGTGGTCGCGCGGATCTGCTTGAACGTACTGCGAGACCGCCGCTCGCACGCGCAGGAGCCGCTCGACGCGTTCGTGCCCGAGCCGATCATCTCCACGGATCCGAGCGGCGATCCGGAACACGAGGCCCTCCTGGCCGACGCGGTCGGGATCGCGCTGCAGGTCGTCCTCGACGCCCTGGGCCCGGCGGAGCGACTCGCCTTCGTGCTCCACGACATGTTCGAGGTCCCCTTCGATGAGATCGCCGCTCTCATCGAGCGCTCGCCCGAGGCGACCCGGCAGCTCGCGAGCCGTGCGCGCCGCCGCGTCCGCGGCGCAGCGCCGCCACCGGAGCCCGACCTCACTCGCCAGCGCGCCATCGTCGACGCCTACCTCGCCGCCTCGCGGGAGGGCGACCTCGACGCGTTGGTCGCGGTCCTCGACCCGGAGGTCGTCGTACGCGCGCACGGCCGCACGGGTATCACCGAGATCCGCGGGGCGCGAGAGGGTGGCTCGCACAGCGATGCTCGGCGCCCGGTCCGCCACGTCGGTCCGTCCGGCGCTGATCAACGGCACGGCTGGGGCCGTCGCCTTCGACGGGGACACCCCGTTCGTCATCCTCGCCTTCGCCACCGTCGGCGAGCGGGTGGTGATGGTCGACGTGTTCAACGACCGCGAACTGGTGCCGCGACTGGTGCGCGCTCAGTCGTAGCGCAGGGCAGGGAAGTTCGACTCGGTACCGCGGCCACCGCCACCGCGCCGAGTCTAATCCACGACGACCGATGGATTTCCGCGGCCCCGCGCATCTATACCTCCAGATGACGATAGTGAGGTGGCGATGACCGGCGGTGTCCTTCATCTCGAGCTCCACACCCATGACCTGGGTGGCGCGAGCGCGTTCTACGGGGCCCTGCTCGGGTGGGAGACGGAGCGAATCGCGAGCCGGTGGGGCAGCTACCACGCGCTGCGGCTCGGCGATCGACTCGACGGAGGGATCGTCGAGTGCGGGACCCCGCGGGCGAGCTGGCTGCCCTACGTCGAAGTGGCTCGGATCGAGGCGTCGACCGAGGGCGCGCGCCGTCTCGGCGCGACCGTGCTGCTCGAGCCGCGCGAGGGGCCCGTCGGGTGGCGCGCGGTCGTGAGGACGTCGGCCGGGGGCGAAGTCGCACTCTGGCAGAGGAAGCGATGAGCCACGACGAGCGAGCCTTTCGCGAGCAGCTCGAGCCGCATCGGCGCGCGTTGCTCGCCCACTGCTACCGCATGCTGGGCTCGGTCCAGGACGCCGAGGACGCCGTGCAGGAGGCGCTGCTGAGCGGATGGCGTGGTCTCGATCGTTTCGAGGGCCGGAGCTCGCTCCGTTCCTGGCTCTACACCATCGCCACGAACGTGTGCCTGCGGATGATCGAGCGCCGTCCCGCGCGGATCCTGCCGATTGACTACGGGCCGCCGGGCGATCCCCACGCGCCGCTGGACCCGCCGCTGATCGAGTCGACCTGGATCGAGCCATATCCCGATGCCGAGCTCGGTCTCGAGGCCGGGCTGGCCGGCCCGGAGGCCCGCTACGAGCAGCACGAGGCGGTTGAGCTGGCGTTCATCGCGGCGCTGCAGCACCTCCCCGCCCGGCAGCGGGCGGTCCTCATCCTGCGCGATGTCCTTGGCTTCTCGGGCGCCGAGGTCGCCGGCGCGCTTGAGACGTCGCCGGCGTCCGTCTACAGCCTGCTCCAGCGCGCCCATGCGACGCTCGAGAGCCGGCTCCCGCAGCGCAGCCAGCAGGCCACCCTGCGCTCGCTCGGGAATGAGCAGCTGAGCGCGATCGTCAACCGGTACACCGAGGCGTGGGCGGCGAGTGACGTCGACGCGATCGTCGGGATGCTCACGGAGGGCGCGACGCTCGCCATGCCGCCGACCACGACGTGGTTCCGCGGACGCGAGGCGATCGAAACGCTGCTGCGCGTCGGGCCGCTCAGGGCCGGCCTACGGTGGCGGCTCCTGCCCGGCGCGTCCAACGGTCAGATTGCGATGGGTGCCTACCGCAGCGAAGGCGGGGGTGTCTATCGCCCGTATGGGATGACCGTGCTCACGCTGGAGGGCACGCGGATCGCCGAGGTCGCGATCTTCCGCGATCCGACCGCGCCCCCGCGGTTCGGACTCCCCGCCACCGCCTGAATCGACACGCCGCCCCAAGGCGGCGATGGATCTCCGGCTCCTCCTCGTATCTACATCAATAAACGAGAGAGGAGCCGTACATGACTGGAGAGGTGACAATCAATCGCTGGCGCGCCTTCGCCCTGCTGGCGGTGTCCTACTTCATGACGATCATCGACCTGACGATCGTCAACGTCTCGCTGCCGACGATCGGCCGGGATCTGCACTTCAGCGACACCAGTCTCCAATGGGTGGTGACCGCCTACGCGCTCACCTTCGGGGGCTTTCTCCTCCTGGGCGGCCGCGCGGCGGACCTGCTCGGCCGCCGTCGCATGCTCATGGCCGGGCTCGGCTTGTTCACGAGCGCATCGCTCGCGTGTGCGCTGGCCAGCGGCGACGTCTTCCTCATCGCTACCCGCGCGGTGCAGGGACTCGGGGCCGCGATCATGTTGCCCGCCGCCCTTTCGATCGTGATGAACATGTTCTCCGAGGGCGCCGAGCGCAACAAGGCACTCGGGATCTGGGGTGGCCTCGGGGCCGCCGGAGCGACCGTCGGCCTGATCGCCGGCGGCTTGCTCACCCGGTACGCCGGCTGGCAGTACATCTTCTACCTGAACGTTCCGATCGGGCGCGAGCGCGCTGGCGCTGGCGCCGCGACTGGTCCCTGACAGCCGGCTGGCCACTGCAGGCCGACGCTTCGACGCGGCGGGCGCGATCGCCGGCACGGGAGGACTCGTGCTCCTCGTCGACGCGATCGCGCAGGCGCCGCAGTACGGCTGGGGCGCGACGAGAACGGTTGCCGTGCTTGGCGCGGCGGCGGCGGCGCTCCTCGCGTTCGTCGCCATCGAGCGCCGGGTTGCCTCGCCCGTGTTCGCCGCTCTCGATCTTCCGTCTGCGCACGCTCGCCGGCGCCAACGTGGCAGGCCTCCTCCTCGGCGGCAGCTTCTACTCGTTCATCTTCGTGGGCACGCTCTACATGCAGGAGGTGTTGCACTACAGCGCGCTCCAGTCGGGCCTCGCCTGGCTCGCGGCATCTCTGACCTCGATCGCGCTGGCCGGCCTGTCGCAGTGGCTTGTCACCCGGGAGGAATTGCCGGCCTACAGTCGACAGAGCGTCGTGGAGCAGTTGCGACTGGTGGATTCACTGGAGTCACGAATTGAAGATTGTGAGAAGCAACTGGAGCAAATCCTTTATCCGAGTGCGGAGCGGGATCTGCTGAAGACACTCCCCTGTGTGGGGAAGATCCTGAGTGCGGTGATTGGACTCGAGATCGGAGATGTACGACGCTTTAGCAGTGCGGACCATCTGGTGAGCTACGCCGGGGTGGTGCCGAGTGCCAGAGAGCGCCGAGCGGAAACGTCAGGGCCAATGTCCTCGGGACTGCAACGTGTATTTAAAATGGGCGTTCGTGGAAGCCGCCAATCTGATCGCAAGCAAACAGCGACACTGGCCGGAGTGCCATGCGATGCAGCTCTATCGACGTGTCAAGCAAAGCACCAAAATGCATGGCAAGGCAACCGTGGCAGTGGCTCGGCACTTGGCCGAAGCATCGTATTGGATTCTGAGCAAGCAGGAGATCTACCGAGAGCCGAAGCAAACGCGGCAAGTTCTTTCGTCGACGCACGGGTAAGCGCGGACTGACCCATGGCCCATTGAGGCTGCGTAGTGAATGCGAAACCCGCGAGCGGAATCAAAGATCATGCAGCAGTAGAAGGCGTATGTATGGATCTGACGAAAGAGCAGGCAGCGATCGATTTCGACGAATGAGGATTTGACCCCGGACCGGACTGTCGCATGGCCCAGAAAGGAATCGGTACAACGACCCATTTTTCGGGGCCCGGCCCCCCAAACCCCCCGGGATCTGACGTGCTGGTGCCGTCCCGGGTTGATTTTCTTTTGTTCTTGCGGAAGCTGAGGGCGGTTCGCCCAACCCTCAGCCTGGTCCGGCCGCTGAGTCGGCGCTCGGGTTGCGTCCCCGCATCGCCCTATCCTCCGCTCAGCTCAGGCGCAGTGTATCTCAACCAAGCCCCTCTGGCACCCTCTCGGTGCCCCAAAAAGCAAAAATGGAGCTTGACGGGTAGAGCGCTTTCATATATGGGTCAGACTGGACCTTTCGAATTCAGTTAGTCGCCGAAGAAAGGAAAGGGACAGGTGACCCGAAAGCAGGATAGCGCGAAAGGAAGAATCACGGCGGACGATCTGAAGAAGCTGTTGGCGGAAGATCGAGATCTGCTGAAGACGATTATTGAAGAGACGCTGCAGCAGGTATTGGAAGCGGAGATGAACGAAGCGCTGCAAGCAAGCAAAGGCGAGCGCACAGCGGGCCGACTGGATACCGGGCCGGATACTACAACCGGATGCTGGTGACGCGGGTAGGCCACATCGAATTGCGTGTGCCGCAAGATCGGCAGGGGCGCTTTCGCACGGAGATCTTTGAGCGTTATCAGCGCAGCGAGAAAGCCTTGGTTGCTGCGATGCTCGAGATGTACATACAAGGCGTGTCCACACGCAAGGTGAAGACGATCGCCGAAGAACTGTGCGGGCACGAGTTCAGTTCATCAACGATCAGCCGGATCGTGCAGAAGCTGGATGAAGAGTTGGGGCGGTTTGCACGCAGACGCTTGGAAGAGCCGTATCCGTATCTGATTCTGGATGCGCGCTACGAGAAGGTCCGCGAGGATGGCGCGGTGCGCAGTCAGGCGGTGCTGATAGCGATCGGGATCAACTGGGAAGGACGTCGCAACATTCGCGCGGTCGAACTCGCCAGCCGGGAAAGCTTGTCGAGTTGGAAGGAACTGCTGGCCGGTTTGCGGCAGCGGTCGCTACACGGAGTCGAGTTCGTCGTGAGCGACGATCATGCCGGCCTGCGGCGCGCGATTCAGGAAGCGCTGCCCGAGGCAGTGTGGCAACGCTGCTACGTGCACTTTCTGCGCAATGCGCTCGATTATCTGCCACGCAGGGCCGACGATGATTGCCTGCAGGAGCTTCGCTGGATCTACGATCGTCGCGATGCTCAAGAAGCGCGACAGGATCTTTCGGCCTGGTTGCTGAAGTGGGGCAAACGCTACGCCAAGCTCTGTGCCTGGGTGGAAGAAAACATTGAAGAGACCCTTAGCTTCTATCGGCTACCACGACAGCATCACAAGAATCTGAAATCGACCAACATGCTCGAGCGGTTGATGGAAGAGATCAAGCGAAGAACGCTGGTGGTGCGAATCTTCCCGAATGCCGCCGCTTGCTTGCGGCTGGTGCGAGCGTTGGCCGTCGAAACCCACGAAAACTGGATCGAGGCTATGCAGTACCTCAACATGGAACCGTTGCGAGAGCAGAAAAAGGAAGCATTACGGAAGCTGGGAGATCGCGGGTTTCTACAGGGCTGACCAGGGCAAGGCGCTTCCAAGCCGCCCTTGCCCTACCCTATACCCTTCAAAGTGCTGCCGAATGAGTTTGTTGAGGTAGCGCACTCGGCCACTCGTCAGGAGTGCCACCCTGTACCCCAGCGTCGTAACGCCTGGATGGGAGCTGCGCCCTGGCGAAGTGGCTCGTGGCAACATCCAGTGGGGAGTTTGCGCCGAAGAGCGCCAGTACAGGGGCGATGTTCACCACGGCCGGCCGAGATATGAGCACTGGAGGTGAAGAGATTGGATAAGCAGTTTGTATTCTTTTTGGGCATCGATTGGGCCACTGAGGAGCACAGGATCTGCCTGTTGGATGCCAACGGCAGAAAGATTTCAGAGCGGAATGTAAGCCATAGTGGGCCCGGCATTCAAGACTTCCTGGACTGGATTATTCAGAAGGCCGGCCAAGACGCAGATCGGCTTGCCGTATGCATCGAAGTCCCTCGAGGCGCAATCGTTGAGGCTCTGCTCGACCGGTGCTATAGTGTCTTCTCGATTAATCCAAAGCAGCTGGATCGCTTTCGGGATCGCTATACGGTTGCCGGTGCGAAGGATGACAGCCGCGATGCCTTTGTAC
This sequence comes from uncultured Solirubrobacterales bacterium, assembly GCA_963834625.1. Classification (GTDB taxonomy): domain Bacteria; phylum Actinomycetota; class Thermoleophilia; order Solirubrobacterales; family Solirubrobacteraceae; genus Palsa-465. Next base: position 49,842 of record CAWICM010000011.1, read on the forward strand.
TCGCAGATTCACTTCGTACCGACATGCATTGTTTTCGGCGGGTCGAGAATGCTGAGCCACTCGTCATCCGCATTCGCGAACTGTCCCGACTAGAGCACGATATGCAGCAGGACTGGTCTCGTTTAACGAATCAGCTTCGGGATCAGATCCATCGTTATTACCCTCAACTGCTTCGTCTCAGCCCAGCAGCTGACGAACCATGGATTTGGGATCTCCTGCAGATGGCCCCGCTCCCGGCACAAAGGTCCAAAATGCGAAAGGGCAAAGTCCAACAGCTGCTCAGTCGATTTCGCATTCGGCGCCTCTCGGCGGAGCAGGTTCTGACTGAGCTGAAAGTGAAACCGTTGCCAGTTTCTGCTGGAACCGCGGAAGCTGCTAGCGAGTGTTGTGTGTTGATCATCGCCCGATTGAAGCTGTTGCACCAGCAGCGAGTTGAAGTCGGCAAGCGCATCGAGGCAGTACTCGATGAAATGACTGTGATCGGCTGAGGGCGGTGAAGGTCACGAGCGCGATGTAGAAGTGCTTCGCTCGTTCCCAGGCGTAGGCCGAGTCGTAGCTGCAACAATCCTCGCTGAAGCCTCGCAGCCGCTATCGGAGCGGAATTATCATGCTTTACGGTCGTACGCTGGAATCGCTCCCGTCACTCGCCAAAGCGGCAAAAAGAAGCAGGTCGTTATGCGTTACGGCTGCAATGGTCGATTACGCGAAGCGCTCTACCACTGGTCACGTATCAGCGTGCAAATAGATGATTACAGCCGTCAGCACTATCATCGATTGCGAGCCTCCGGTCATTCACACGGGCGAGCCCTGCGCGGCATCGGAGATCGTCTGCTCTCGGTCCTTATCTCGATGCTCAAGAACCAGACTACTTATGACCCGCTGCGCCGTTCGCAGAAGCAAGCCAATGCCGGTCACGGCGCATGCAGTGCCTGATTGCTGCTCCATCCCAAGTGCGCACTCCGACGAGGGCCGAGTGTGCTACCTCAAACAACTTCATTCGGCAACTCCCCAACTTTCGGGCATTGACAAACGGTGGGAGTCCCATCCCGGCTTCAAAGGTCCAGTCTGCCCCACTCGAAATTGCAGAACTTGACAAGCACAACTTATCAGTGACCCACAGATTCCTCCGACGAGGGTCCGAAGAAGGAAGAAGGAAGAAGGCAGGAGGAACGTGTCGGCCCGGCTGTTTCCGAGTGGCCGATCTTTCGGACAATTCGTAAGCGCTGCGCCGTTTTGCGCGACCTATCCTGACTGGGATCGAACGATAGCGGAACGAATCGCCCTAGAGTCGGCTCACAATTTGTCCTTACTCGTGGCCTGGCATGTTCATGTTCCGCTTCACTTACCTTCGTCAGGTGGATTGGCGTCGGCGAGGGAGTCCTTTGTCGAGGACTCGGCTCCAGGTGGTTCGCGGAAGGGTTCCACCGAAATGCGCTCGTAACACACTTCCAGCACGGTAAGGTATTCTGTGCCGCCCGGAGCTTTAGAATTACGCGCTCGCCCGCTGTCGACTTTATGAACGCGCGCCCCAGAGGCGAAACCCAACTGATGTGGTTGCGGTTGAGATTGACCTCGTCGGTGCCTACGATGCTTACGACTCGCTCCGTTCCCGCAGCATTGGCATAGCGCACGGTCGCTCCGAAGAATGCTTTTATCGCGGCCTGCCCCGCTCGCGGAGTTTCCGAATCCAGAAATCGCGCATAGCGATTTACGATAACGATGGTTAGTGCTCCCGAATCAACACCCTTTTGAGCTAGTCGCAACACGTCACGGTGAACCAAATGCGGGAGCAAGGCGACCGTCGGCACACAACGGTTGTTCATAGAGAAGATGTACTCCGACTTCCACTTCCGTGCCCGCTATCTGAAGAGAGCGTGCAGGAGAACATCTGATATTACAAGCACTTCGGATGTGAATTCCCACCGCACTTGCTGCGACCAGAAATGTGCCAGCTAAAACCAGAGTGTCGAAAACGTAATTCAACGACTCGACGTCTGGCTTCGCGATCATCATTGGCACATAGAGGAAGAGCACAAGAAGGAGCCAATACGCCCATAGCCGCTGCCGCAATTTGCCGAGTACGCCCCATCAACATAGCCATGCCACCTGCGATCAATCCAACTCCGCTCAGAGGCGTCCACAGCCGCCCAAGCGGATCCAGGCAGGCATCAGCTTTTCGAGTGGAACGCCCGGTACGCACTCTGCATTTGGAGGCTCTCTATACTGAAGAAAATCGCAATGGCGGCTATCAAGAACTGCATGATCTGTACAGACGCGTTCTCCGGAGGTGGTTTTCTCGCCTTCGATGATGCCCAAGGTGAGGCTCCGCAGCCAAATGAAAGGTCTCTTGCGGCCACTATCCATCGCAGACGATCGCCCGGCTTCGCCAAGGCATTCGGTATATGCATCAGTACAACGAAGACTATGAGCATGATGCCTAGAAGCATAGAAGAAAGTCGAAGTTGAATTCTCAAGACGATACTTAGGGCAGCCGCAATAAGGCATATACCGACAAAGTAAGTCCAAAACAGCCGGCCCGGCATCCATTCGGGAACGATCTGCATTATTGTCTTGGGATCTGACAGGTGATCCGCGCCGAAAACGGCCATGGGTATGGCAATGCAGATTGGCCCAAGCGCGAACAACAATCGCCAGTCGCGGCAGGAGCGAAACTTGCGCGCGAGGGCGATCATCGCGAGCAGAGTAACTGCTAGCGCTGCAAAGTAAGGCCAGAAAATCTCAGGCGATATTGCAGTCAGGTGGCTCATGAAGGCGAAGTGAACTGATTAGACCGCAGCCACACTAGTAAGTGGGGCGGCTCTCCGAGCCGCCAATATCAG
>CAWICM010000012.1:0-73203 GCA_963834625.1 uncultured Solirubrobacterales bacterium
TCGTGGCGAACCAGTAGCCAGATGCTCTACAGAAGCAATAGCGCGGCGCCCGACGTCGGGCTCGCGCGGTTCGACTCGCGCGGTTCGACTTGCGCATCGTCCGGGCCATGCAGTCGTCGTCCCCCGCGCGCGGCGAGACGGCTGAGTGCGTGGCATAGGACAGGTCCGCTTGGGGACCGGTGGCCCGACGAATGCGATCGCGAGAGCCGGCCGATCCGCAGTTGCGCTGGTCGCCGTTTGCAGGCCCCAGCTCAGACATGCATAGGGGCCCGGTGCCTATGCAGGAGTCCGTACGGCCGCTCCGGGCGCCGACCCCAGCGACCGCCCAGCCTGCTCGCAGCCGCGTGACGCCTGAAGCGATCACGTCAGGCGCGTGGCTGCTTTGATGGAACACCAACAGTGCCGCCGCCGGTGGTCGCGCGACGCCTGTGGGCGATTGCACAAGCGGCGAGCCTGGCGTCGGATGCTTCTGTCGACGCCGCTCCTCGCCCGCGATGGCACCAGCGAGTTGCGCGATCCGACCGCGATGAAAGCGCAGGCCGCGAAGACCGGTGTTCCGCGCGGGGAGGAGGGGCTGGCTCGCCCGATGGTCTGCGGCTTGTCCCGACGCGATGGGAGGTGTCTGAGGACGGTGTCGCCGGGACGTCGTCGGTCAATGCGTGGGCGGTCGGCTGTACCGGCTGCTCTGCTTAGGTGCGTCACGTAGCAGCGCTTGGGTGCGTCTCATCTCCGCCGGGGGTTTCGGTCGCAGCTTCGTCATTGCTACTGGAGCCCCCTGCGGGGGCGATGAGCGCGGGGGCGGGCATGCTCGCCGCCGACGTCGGCCTTGGGGCGCCGGCGCGCGGCCACGTTTCAATTGACACAAGCTCATCAAATGTGTAGATTCTTCACCGGGCCGCACCCTGCGGTCACGCGATGGTGGACATCGCTTCGGGCGACCGGTCTTCGACCGTTCGGGTCGCTTACGAGTGGGCATGGAGCCCATGAGAGGGGCACTGGTTGGAATGCTGCGGAGGTCTGTCGCTCGGCCGAGCGTGGCCTGGCCGTCGTCGCCGTCCTCGCGCTCGTGCACGTCGAATCTCGTGACCTGGCCAAGGGCAAACGCGCAGCGAGCGGACAGATGCGGGTGAGCGAGCGACACGGGAAGGAAAGCGCCAGCGAGGCGTGGCCACCCCGCGCAGCGCTGCGTATCATCGCCCTGTTCGCGCTTCTCCTCGGCCTCACCCTGGCTACGGCGCCGAGTGCCGACGCCGCCGCCGACGCGTTCATCAAGGCCTACGGCTGGGGCGTGAGCGACGGCGCCAGCCAGTTTGAGACCTGCACCACCACCTGCCAGGCCGGGCTTGAGGGCGGCGGCCCCGGGCAGCTCGATCAGCCCCTCGGCGTCGCCACCGATCCCTCGGGCGACGTCTACCTCGCCGACGAGTTCAACAACCGGATCGACGAGTTCTCCGCCGCCGGCGCGTTCATCAAGGCCTACGGCTGGGGCGTGAGCGACGGGGCCAGCCAATTTGAGGCCTGCACCACCACCTGCCAGGCCGGGGACGCCGGCGCCTTTCTTCTCGGCGGCGCCGGGGAGCTCGCCGACCCCTCAGGCATCGCCATCGATCCCTCGGGCGACGTCTACGTCGCCGATGACGGCTACAACCGGATCGATGAGTTTTCCGCCGCCGGCGCGTTCATCAAGGCCTACGGCTGGGGCGTCGTCGACGGGATGAGCCAGTTTGAGACCTGCACCACCACTTGCCGGGCCGGGATCCTGGGCGGCGGCGCCGGACAGTTCGATTTCTTCGAAGCCTCGGGCGTCGCCACCGATTCCTCGGGCGACGTCTACGTCGCCGACAACTTCAACAACCGGATCGACGAGTTCTCCGCCGCCGGCGCGTTCATCAAGGCCTACGGCTGGGGGGTGAGCGACGGGGCAAGCCAGTTTGAGACCTGCACCAGCAGCTGCCATCAGGGGCTCTATGGCAGCGGTGCTGGGGAGTTCGAGTCCCCCGAAGGCGTCGCCACCGATCCCTCGGGCGACGTCTACGTCGCCGATGGCAACAACAACCGGATCGACGAGTTCTCCGCCTCCGGCGCGTTCATCAAGGCCTACGGCTGGGGCGTTGTCCCCGGGAGCCCCCAGGAGTTTGAGACCTGCACCACCACCTGCGGGGCCGGGATCGGGAGCGGCGGCGCCGGGGCGTTCACCGGCCCCGCCGGTGTCGCCATCGATCCCGCGGGCGACGTCTACGTCTCGGATGACGGCGGCGAGCGGATCGAAGAGTTCTCCGCCGCTGGCGCGTTCATCAGGGCCTACGGCTGGGGCGTGAGCGACGGGGCCCACCAATTTGAGACCTGCACCAGCACCTGTCAGGGCGGGAACCTGGGCGGCGGCGCCGGGGAGTTCAACGGCCCCTGGGGCGTCGCCACCAATAGCTCGGGCGACGTCTACCTCGCCGATTTCGACAACTACCGGGTCGATGAGTTCTCCGCCGCCGGTCCGCTTAGTCCGGCGGCTCCGGTGAGTCCGAGCGGCACCGGCACTTCTACGACGCTAACCACCACGCCGGTCACCACACATCCTCCGGCTACCTACACGCCGCCTGCACCTCCGGCCGGTGGTACAAACGCCCCTCCTGGAGCGACTCCGCCGGATCCGGTGGTCAAGGTGGTACCTCCAACCGCGGAGGCGACCGCGACGCCGACTAAGCGAACTCTCGGCTACTTGCTGAGTGGCAAAGGCACCACAGCGGCCAGCGGACACAAGATCACGTCTTGGGTCTGGAAGCTCGGCAACAAGGTCGTCGGCCGCAAGGAGACGATCGATATCAAGCTGCCCGCGTACAACACGAAGTACAGCTACACGCTCACGGTTACCCAGAGCGGTGGTGAAACCGGCTCGGCGAGCGTCACCGTCGAAGAGACGCGGGTCAAGGGCACCACCACAAAGACCATCGCCACCCAGATCACAATTTCCAGCGACACGCTATTCGCGTGGAACTCGTTCGCCCTAACGTCTAAGGCGAAAGCAGAACTGAATGCCGTTCGCGCGGCGATCAAAGCGTCGAAGTCAGTCGTGATATCCGGGTACTGCGACGACACCGGCGACAATGATCCAGTCTCGGTCGGCAACTCCTACAACGTTTGGCTTTCGACCGAAAGGGCCTTGGCTGTCGCAGATTTTGTCTACGACAACAAGATTCCCAAGACCACGAAGCTGGTCGGCTACGGCCGGACGCACTTCGTCGCTACGAACGCCACAGCGGCGGGGCGCGCTGAGAACCGCCGGGTCACCATCCAGTTCAACTGAACGGGTCTGTCAGAAACGGTGGGCAAATGGCAGTGGTCATTGCCCACCAGGAAGGTCAAGGTGCGTCCAAGGGACCGAGACTGAAACGACCCGGGTAGCTCGCGAACTGGTGGAAGGCGTTGCAAACGGTCTCGTAGCAGCGCTCCATCGACTCGCCGGGGTAGCGGAGGCGGACGCCGTCCAGGCCGCGGCTGGATACGGACATCACCCGCCCGAGGTACGACCTCGTCCAGCACTGCGACGCCCCGCGCGAGCAGCGCCGTATCGAGATCGTCCGGGTCGATGTTCGTGAGGCACAACTCCACGTCGTTGACGGTACGCCCGGGTCCGGCGCGCATCCCGGGAGGCGGCAGAGGGTCCCTGCGGGTGTCGGCCGATGCCCAATCTCGATAAGCGGGAGACCCATCGCTGCGACCGGACGATCGAGCTCGGCCACCGGACCGCCTTGTGTTGGCTTCGAGGCGGGCGATTGCATAGGTCGCCTCAAGGTCGCCGAATGGACGATCGCGTTGGCGACGTGCGACGCGATGTCGCACGTATTGAGTGAACTACCGGATTGGAGGTCGACGAATGTGAGTTGAGCGGTAGTTCCAGGTCCGTGCTCGATGGCCTGTCCCCACCTCGGCGCGCGCCGTCCGGCTCTTGGTCGGCGGGGTGCGAAGCCCGAGACTGATGCCCAAGGGCGGCCCGTTTCACCCGGGCGGCCACAGGCTGGGGAAGACCGGACGGGCGAATGGCTTGAACCCTCGTTGATGCCCCGTTATGCGCACCCTGGCTCGGTGGGACGGTTGCCGGGGACAGGGACTGGCCGCTGCAAGGCGGCGGATGCCGGCCGTGAGTCGCTATCGGTTGGGATGAGCACCATCGTCCTCGGGGTATAGAGGGCGCCCACCCCGGTCGCTGCTCATGCGTGCGGAACGCGGAAACCCCGTCGAGGTCCGGCCGTTCGGCCGGTAAGCCGACCGTGAGGAGGGCCCAACTCCCCGGCGGGTGAAGGATGACCGAGAAGCGAATGCCGGTGGCCGAAAGGCAGCGGGAAACCACGACGAGCCGACTCGTCCTTCAGCGGGTGGTCGTGGACAACCGGCGGGATACCGGGCCTCGTGCCGGGCCGCGAAAGCGGGCTGACGCGGTCAGGTGAGCCTGTGAAGAGCAAAGGTGAACGTGATCTCGGAACCCGAGGACAAACTGGACGCCACGGCCACGGTCGGGGTGAGTGGACCAGGGGACGCCGCGCTGGACTGGCGCCAGATCGATTGGCGCCGAGCGGAGCGGAACGTACGCAGGTTGCGGCAACGGATCTTCACGGCATCGAAGGCGGGGGACCTCCCGAGGGTCCGCCGGTTGCAGGCGTTGATGCTCCGATCCCGGTCAAACACGCTCGTGAGCGTGCGACGGGTGACCGAGCGCAACGCGGGTCGTCTGACCGCAGGAGTGGACGGCGAGGTGGTGCTCACCCCGAAGGCCAAGACAGAGCTGGCCGACAGGGTGCTGCATTCCCGTGTGCTGTTCAAGGCGCTGCCGGTCAGACGGGTGTTCATTCCCAAGCCGGGCGGCAAGCAGCGACCGCTCGGGATCCCCGTGATCACAGACCGCGTGCATCAGGCACGCGTTCTGAGCGCGTTGGAGCCCGAGTGGGAAGCACGGTTTGAGCCGAAGTCCTACGGATTCCGCCCCGGCCGCGGCTGCCACGACGCGATCGAGGCCATCTTCCAGGCCGCCAAGGGCAAGAGCCCGCGGCGGCTGTGGGTGCTCGACGCTGACCTGGCCGGGGCGTTTGACCGGATCGGCCACGATCGCCTCCTCGACATGATCGGCTCGTTCCCCGCAAGGGGAATGATCCACGCGTGGTTGAAGGCGGGCGTGGTCGAGAACGGCCGCTTGTCCCGCACCGAGGAGGGCACTCCTCAAGGCGGGGTGATCAGCCCCCTGCTGCTCAACATCGCCCTGCATGGGATGGAGATGGCCGCGGGAGCCCGATACGGCGCAGACGCACACGCCAACCGACGCTCCCCAATCCTGATCAGGTACGCGGACGACTTCGTCGTGCACTGCCACACCCGGCAGCAAGCGCTCGAAGTCAAAGCACGCTTGGCCGCGTGGCTGGCGCCCAGAGGCCTGGCCTTCAACGAGGACAAGACGAAAGTCGTGTCGCTCCAAGAGGGCTATGACTTCCTGGGATTCAACGTCCGCCGCTACCGGCAAAAGCTGCTGATCAAACCCAGCAAGACGGCCATCAGACGAATCCGGAAACGACTCCGCGACGAGCTACGCTCCCTGCACGGGAGCAACGCCACCGCGGTCCTCAAGCGCCTGAACCCGATCATCCGCGGGTGGGCCGCCTACTACCGGACACAGGTATCCGCCGTCGCCTTCGGCAAGCTGGACACCTACCTGTGGCGGCTCACATCGAAGTGGGCCAAACGCAGCCACTCAACCAAACCGGCGTACTGGGTGTTCGCCCGGTACTTCGGCACGTTCAACAAGACCAGGCAAGACCGGTGGGTCTTCGGCGACCGCACCAGCGGCAGCTACCTCCACCGCTTCGCCTGGACCAACATCGTCCGACACCAAATCGTCAAGCACCGCGCGTCACTTGATGACCCGGAGCTTGCCGACTACTGGGCCTGGCGACGACACAACGCGCCCCTGCCGATCAACCGCACCGCCATGCCGCTCTACCGAGCCCAGCACGGCCGCTGCGCGATCTGCAAGACCACAATCCTCGCCGCCTCAGACCGCCCACAAACCCCACGCGACTGGGAGCACTGGCTGGCCACCACTCGCAAGACGATCGACGTCGACTGGAACACAGCCAGAACGGACGCCGCTGCACCCCAACTCGTCCACCTCAACTGCAACCACCACCGCCAGCCACCAGGGCTTGCTTGAGCCGGATGCACGGAAACGGGCACGTCCGGTTCTGAGGGGGGCCCGGCGCCGCAAGGCGCCGGGCCTACCCGCCGATCCAGCACTCCGACGGCGCCGGCGCTAGCTTGCGCTTCGCCACGCAATCAGCCGTCTCGCCGCGCACGGGGGGACGGCTGCATTGCCCGGACGATGCCCAAACCGAACCGCGGGCGAAGCTGAGCTCGGGCGCCGCGCTATTGCTTCTGTAGGACATCGGACTACTGGTTCGCCACGAACGCGATGGCGCCGCCCGTTCCATCGTGTCGATCGCTTTCGCTTGAGGAGCTTGCGCGTCAGGCTGAGGCCGGTACGTCGTTCGGCTTTGCCCGTGCCGGCGCCGGGGTGTGTTCTCCGACAGGGGGATCGATTCCCTCGTCCGGTCAGGTGGTTGGCGGCGGCTGCAGCGGTTCGCGGGGCGCGCTCGTGCTTCCAGCGTCGCCTGCCGCGGGTTTACTCCCGATCCGGCGCTCATTTAGCTCTTGCGGGGATTCGTGTCCTGGACCAAGACCGTGACGACGCGCCCAGGAATCCTGTTGAAGTCTACGACCACTCTCAGCCAGCGGTCTGGCGTGAGGATGTTCTGTCGGTAGAACCTCTCCCGCCCAGGCCGAGGATCGTCTTCGCGGAAGTCCGGGATCTCGACTGTCCCAAGGACGGCTTCAAGTCGATCCAGTAGGCGTCCGCGCTGTCCTGCGGCAAGATGAACATACGTCCGAGAGTCGAAGACGACCTCGCGGCCGTCAGGGTCGGTTGTCGGCCAAGCGCTGGTCGCTCACGCGGCACGCTCGATGACCATTTCGGGCTCAGGGCCAGCGAGCGCGCGGGTAAACCGCGCCGCCAACTCGCCGGCCGGACGCGTGGAGGTAGCGCTCGGTGGTCGTGATGCGGGAGTGCCCCATCGCCGCCTTCACGCTTGCGAGGTCAATGCCGCCGGCAACGAGCAGCGAACCGTAGGTGTGCCTCAGGTCATCGAACCTCAAGGGCTCGAGGCCGGCCGCATCCCGGGCACGCTCGAACCGACGGCGCAGCGGCGCGGGGCCGGGTTCCAGCCCGAGCTCGGCGGCCAGGCGCCCGCGGATGCGTTGATACACGTCGAGCGCCTCGGGCCTGCCGGCCAGACCTGTAGAGCGCGGTCATGAGTTGCTCGGCGAAGCGCTCGCGGGTCGGGTGCTGCGCGAGAAGGCCTTCGAGCTCTCCAATCACGTCGCCCTCGCGGCCGCGCTGAAGGTCGGCCTCGACCCGCGTCTCGACTGCCACTAGTCGAAGCTCTTCGAGGCGGCGGATCTCGGCCTGTGCGAAGTCCTCGAACGCGATGTCGGCGAGCGCTTGTCCCCGCCAAAGTCCGAGCGCTTCGGTGAGCAAGTCGCTGGCGCGAGCGGCATCTCCGTGCTCGAGCGCGTCTCGACCATCCCGCAGGTACTGCGCGAACACCTCAGCGTCCAGCTCCTCCGGCCCGACCGAAAGTAAGTAGCCGCCGCGAACCGTCCGTAGTCGCGGCGCGTCAAGCGGGTCCAGCGGCTCCAACGCCCGCCGCAGACGGTAGACGCCCATCTGAAGGCGCTGGGCCGCTCGTTCTCGCTCGGCCCCCCAGACGGCGTCGATCACTGCGTCGGCGGAGACCCCTCGGTTGGCGTTCAGCAGGAGAAACGCGAGCAGCGCCACCTGCTGAGGGCCGCCGAGGAGCAGCTGGCGGTCCTCCGTCCACGCCTCGACCGACCCCAACACTCGGAAGCTCGTCACGCGCCCAAAACCCTCGAGCCAACGCTACCACCGAGCGGGCGACGCCATCGGCGGATTCGAGGCCTGGAAGCACGACGGCGCATCGTGAAACATTCCTACCTCCGGATCCCACGACTCAAGGAGCTTCCCAATGACCCGCAACATCGTCATCCGCCGCCGGTCGACCCGGGAGGAGATCACCGGGGCGTCGATTACGGGCGCGATCGCCCAAGGTGCCCGAATCTTCGGGCCGTCGGCGATGGCGCCGGTGGCCATCGCGGCGACCGCCATCGGCGCCGTTGCGATAGGGCGGATTGCGATCGCCGACGCCGTGATCCGCCGCCTGCAAGCCGGTGAGGTCGAGATCAGGTCGCTGAAAGTCCATGAGCTCGAGGTCGCGGGCCGCCGCTGGCCCGAGCCCGACCGACCCGCGTAACACGCTCACCGCGGCCGGTCCCGACGGTAGGCTTGGCGCCGTGTCCAATGCCTCGCGGTTGTCGGCGTTCCGCTCTCGGCGTTCCACCATCTGGGCGATCGGCTCGGTTGCCGCCCTGGCGGTCGGGGCGCTGCTGGCAGCGCCGGCTTCCGGAGCTGAGCGCGGAACCGAGGCAGACGCTCCTTCGGCGAGCGGCACGGTGTACATCGAGTCGAACTCGCGGGCGCCGGATTCGAACGAGATCCTCGCCTTCCACTACAAGAACGGGGTGCTCAGCGGGCGGGGCGTCCGCCGCTATCCCACCCACGGGAGCGGCTCACACGATCTGAGCAACTCCGGCGTGCTCGATGCCGATCAGGAGGTCGTCGTCAACGCGGAGCGGACGCTCCTGTTCGCGGTGAACTCGAGTTCGGACACGATCGCGATCTTCCACATCCTCGCCGGCGGTCGGCTGGTGCCCGTCGCGGGCTCGCCTTTTCCCTCCAACGGAAAGGCGCCCTCGAGCCTGGGACTCGCCGGCCGCACGCTGATCGTGGCCAACAAGGCGCAGGATGGCGTTCGCGACCTTAGCCTCGTCCGACCCAACTACACGAGCTTTCACGTACGTTCGAACGGGTCGCTCAGCCCGCCGATCTCCACGATCGAGGCCCCGCCCGGCTCCTCGCCCCTGCAGGCCTATGTCACGCCTGACGGCAAAGTGCTCATCTCGAGCGAGGAATCCGGGGTTTTCAGGGCGTTGCGGATAGGTCGCGATGGCCGCTTGACGCAGGGGCCAGGGTCGCCGCAGCGGCTGCCCACGGCGGTCTTCCCGGGTGGCCGGCGCGTCCCCAACGTCTGGCCCGCCGGGCTGGTCTCGCACCCGCGGCTGAAGATCCTCTATGCGGAGCTCGCGAACCTGTCCGAGACGGTGATCTATCGCTGGAACGACCAGGCCCGGCTCACGTTCGTGCGGGCGCAACCCAACCCCCATTCGTTCCTGCCGTGCTGGACCCACGTCAATGCGTCGGGCACGCGACTGTACTCAGGCAACGCGGGCAGCGACAACTTCACCGTATTCGACATCGCCGGCGACCCGACCCGCCCGCGCGAGATCCAAACGGTTCCGCTGAACGCCCCCGGCAATCCGTGGAACTTCCAGATCGACCCGACCGGGCGGGTGATCTTCCTCCTCGACATGCGCGCCGTTCGGCAGATCCCTCCGGGCCGCGGAAACCAACTGCACGCCCTGCGAATCGGTCCGGACGGGCGCCTGACCGAAGAGCGCTCGTCGCCGGTCAAGATTCCCGTGCCGGTGGGCACGAACCCGATCGGCCTGGCCATCGTGCCCGAGCAGCACCACGGCGCGGCGGGCACGTAACGACACGCGGGTCTAGCTTGACGCTGGATTTATGTGCGCGTCGGTAGGAATGGGCGGCGTTGTGATTGCGCGGTTCCTCGATTGTGGCCGTGTCTGATCAGGCCAGCCGTGGCCTGACCAGACGTCAAGTCCTGCAGGGCGCAGGGAGCGCGGCGGCGCTTGGGTTGACGGGCGTTGGGGTCGCCGGGATCGGGATCGGGAGCGGGAGCGGGTCAAAGGCCCTGCCCCAGACCAACTCATCCGCGGTGGGGGCCGACAGCGGGACGCGCGCGTTCTACTCGCGCCCGGACCTGCACCCACCTACGGTGATGATCAGCGAGGGCGGTAGCTCGGACGGATCGAACGGCGCGGATCCCGGCTTTCTCTTCCTGGGGCCCGGTCCGGTCTCCCTGAGCGGGTCTCAGCAGTTCGGCCCGCTGATCGTCGACAACACCGGCGCCCCCGTCTGGTTCAGGCCGCTGCCGGCAGGGTTGCAGGTGACGAACTTCGCTCTCTGGCAGTACCGGGGGGAACCGGTACTGGTTTGGTGGGAGGGCAAGGTCGAACAGTCTGGGTACGGCGAGGGCGAAGCGGTCGTGGTCAACCGCGCCTACCGCGAGGTCGCGCGGGTGCGGGCCGCGCGCGGTCGTTCCATGGACCTGCACGCACTGACCCTTACCCCGCAGGGGACGGCGCTGTTCACGTGCTACCCCGACACGGTTCAGATGGATCTTTCCTCGATCGGGGGGCTCAGCGACAGCCAGGTCCGCGAGTCGATCATCCAGGAGGTGGACATCGGCACTGGGCGGCTCCTATTCGAATGGCGAAGCCTCCAGCACATACCGGTGAGCGCTTCTCATGAGCCGCTCGGAGAGCCCTACGACTACCTGCACGTGAACTCGATCCAGCAGCTGCCTGACGGCAACCTCCTCATATCGGCGCGCCACACGTGGGCTGTCTACAAGCTCGAGCGCCGCACTGGCAACGTCATCTGGACGCTGGGCGGAACGCGCAGCCAGTTTTACATGGGTCCCGACGCGACGTTCGCATGGCAGCACGACGCCCGCCAGCTCTCAGACAGCGTGCTGACACTGTTCGACAATGAAACCAACGGCCGGGTCAAGACGGCGCCCAAGTCACGCGGGCTCATCCTCGACATCGACGAGTCGCACCGAAAGGTCAGCGTGCGCAAGGCTTACATCAGCCCGCACGGCGGGCTTGCCGGCGCGATGGGCTCGGTCCAGATCCTGCCCTCGGGCAATATCGTGGTCGGCTGGGGAGTCGACTCGTGGAGCAGCATGTTCGCCGCGGACGGCACGCTCCTGTCGGAGTTTGCGCTCCCCGACGGCATGTACTCCTTCCAGTCACTCTGGCTCCCCTGGACGGGGGTCCCGCACCATCGCCCCACGGTCGCCGCCGAGCGCAGTCGCAAGCGTGACGCCACGGTCTTGTACGCCAGCTGGAACGGCGCCACCGAAGTCACCCGCTGGCAGGTGGATGCGGGGCCGAGACATGACCAGTTGAAACCCCTCGGTATCGCGGCGAGCAGCGGGTTTGAGACGCTCATCCCGGTGCAGGCTCACCATCGCTACGCGTCGGTCACCGCACTGACCCGCTCTGGACGGCGCCTGAAGCGCAGCCCCGTGATCAAGCTCTAGCCGCGCCGCGTCACATACTGCCCGCCGCATCGACGATCGCCTCTCGGATGCGCGGGTACGTGCCACAGCGGCAGATGTTGCGCAGCGCGTCGATGTCGGCGTCGGTGATCTGCCGTCCCTCGGCGCTGACCTCGTGGACGAGCGCGACGGCGGCCATGATCTGACCAGGCTGGCAATAGCCGCACTGCGCAACGTCGTACTTCAGCCACGCCTGCTGCATCGGGTGCAGCGACTGGCCGACGGTCGCCGGCAGACCCTCGATCGTCGTGATCTGGTCGGTCGGCTTGATGTCGCTGACCGGCACCGAGCAGGGATTGAACGCCTTGCCGTTGATGTGGCAGGTGCAGGCTTTGCAGACGTCCAAGCCGCAGCCATACTTCGGACCATGGACGCCGAGTAAGTCGCGAAGCACCCAGAGGAGGCGGAGGTCGTCCGCACAGTCGACGCTGACCTGCTTGCCGTTGAGGATGAAGGTATGGGTGGCCATCAGAACGCCTCCTGCAAGCCGTCGGTGGGCGACTGGGGTATCGGCGGCACGGTCGGTAGCGGCGTGAATCCGAGCGGCTTGTTGTGGTTGATCGGGAAGCTGGTCGGCATCGTTCCGGTCGCGCGCGCGTATGCGTTCGCCACGGCCGCCATCGACGCCGCCACTCCGAACTCGCCGGCGCCTCCGGGCTCGCTCTGATTAGCCGGCATGATGATCACCTGAATCCCATCCGCGGGAGGACCGTTCGGAGGGCAGTTCCACTCCCGCGTGTAGTAGGCGTTGTCCCAGCTCCCCTCGAGGAAGTAGCCATTCTGGAGGTGCAGGCTGTAGGTCAATGCCTGCGCGATTCCGTCCATGATCCCGCCCATCATCTGAGCCTCCAGCCCGAGCGGGTTGATCGGCAGGCCGACGTCGACCGCGTAGGTCACCTTCGTGACGCGCGGTCCCGTATAACCGTTCTCGACCGTCCGTCCCACTGTCTGCGGGGTGCAGTCGATTTCGGCCACACACGCGGCGTAGCCCTTGTACTCGTGGTGGATGCCGATTCCCTGGGCAGTCAGCGGCGCCATGCGCTTTCCCCAGTTGGCCGCCTTGGCCGCCGCGTCGAGCACGGCGAGCATCCGCGGATCTCGCACGAACGAGCGCCGGAACTGGTACGGATCCTGCCCCATCGCCTTCGCGGCCTGGTCGACCATCAACTCCTTGGCGACGGTCACCTCCGGGCTGTAGATGTTGCGCACGCTCGAGGTGTTGAACATGCTTCCCGGCGGGTGGTAGACCTCGTTCAGGAGCTGGGTGACCGGCCCGAAGTTGTAGGGCACGTTGGCCGTGAGCGTGAACACGCTCTGCGAATAGCCGAGAAAGTCGCCCTCGGGCAGGTCGCCCAACGTCGCGCTGAGGATCTCGCCGAGTCCGTGCGTGAAGTCAGTGGCCACACTCGTGTGGCGCTGGTCGAAGGTGAGCACGTTGCCCGCGAGGTAGGTGACCCGCACGCGCGAGGTGCACATCGGGTGCACGCGCCCCTGGCGGAAGTTGTCCGTCCGGTGCCACATCAGCTTGACCGGCTTGCCCATGGCTTTCGAGATCGCCGCCGCCTCGAACGCCGCGTCGGCGAACAGGTGGCGGCCGAACGACCCGCCGCCTTGGGTCACGTGTGCCTTCACGCTCGATACCGGCAGTCCCAGGATCTGCGCGACCGTCTCCTGGAAGTAGATCGGCGACTTCATCGCCGACCAGATCTCGGCACTGCCGGGACGGACGTCGGCGACCGCGCAGTTGGTCTCCAGCGGGTCGCCGGGTCGGAAGTAGAACGTGAAGCGCTGATCGAGCGTCTGTCCCACGGCGGGCGTCATCGGCAGCTCGGCGCCGATCAGGTCCTGGAGCACGTCGCTGTCTGATTTGCCGACCGCGGCCCCGGGCGCCCATACGACCTGGAGAGCCCGAATCGCGTCGATGCACTGCCCGAACGTTGTGGCGCGGACCGCGACGCCGCCGGGGACGAACTGGGTGTGTGGGATGAGCGCGACGTCGGTGACACCATCCATCCCCCTTACCTGCGCCTCGTTCAAGACCGCCAACGCAGACCCGTTGATGGTCGGCGGACGGCACACCATCGTCGGCAGTGCTCCGGCCACTTCGAGATCCATCGCGAACTGCTTCGTGCCGGTCACGATCTCGTGCGCGTCGATCCGCGGCTGCGGAGTGCCGACCAGCGTCTGTCGCGAGGCCGGCTTCAGCTGCGCAAGTACGGCCCGTGTGCGCGGGGACGCCGCCGGGCTCGTCAGCGAGCCGTACGACAGCGACCGTCCGTCCGGCGCCGCGATCACGCCATCCTTGAGCGACAGCTTGGGCAGCGGCGTCTGGAGTTGCTTGGCCGCCGTCGTGGCCAACTGGCCGCGGGCGATCGCCGCCGCAATCCGGACCTGGTCGTAGAGAGCATGCATCGTGTTCGACCCGCCGGTCAGCTGGTTGAACTCGAGCTCGGGCCGGGCGTCGGACAGTGTGATGTCGATCTTGTCGAGCGGTAGCTCGAGTTCGTCGGCGATCACCATCGCAACCGCGGTCGTGATCCCCTGGCCGACCTCGGCGCGCGGAAGCGCGAACGATGCCGTGCCGTCAGCGTTGACGGTCACGGTGATCAGGCTCGCGGTCAGGTTGGCCGCGTCGGTCAGGAGGTCGGTCAGGTCGTAGAAGTCGACCGGCTGGACCGTCGCCACCGACGCGCGGGCCGGCGGCGCGGCACGCAGATCGGCGGCTGCCACGAGCGTTGGCGCCGCGATCAGATACCCGATGAATCTTCGACGCGAGATCGCGTTCGTACTAGGGCGCGCGTCACCGACAACGACATCGGGCATAGGTCCTCCCCGCCGTTCACCTGGATGTGACCAGCTTACGCCCGCGCTCAGCCGGACGCGCCGGTATCGACGCGCTCGCCCCAGCGCGTCTCGCAGCGCCGCGCGGGAGGTGATCCCCAGTTGGGGGAAGCACCGGTAGAGACGAGCACCGACGGTTCGGTGCGATAGGTACAGCCGGGCGCCGATCTCCTTGTTGCTCAGCCCGCTGGCGGCCATGGTTGCTATCTCGAGCTCCTGGGGCGTGAGCGCGTTCCGGGCTCCGGGTTTGGCGGCGCGGCCGGATCTGTCCAGTCGCGCGAAGCTCGCCCAGGCGCGGTCGGCCCACGGTTGCGCGCCGAGGCGCTGAAACGTCTCGAGCGCCGAGCCAAGGTGCGACCGGGATCCCGTCATCGCCGCGTCACGCGCAGTCGTTCGCCGTAGATCAGTTGCACCCGCACGAGCTCGAACGGCCCCCGGTCGGCGCCTGAGATCGCGAGTGCCCGTTCGAACAGGTCTGAACGCGTTCCCGGCGCGGCGATGGCGGCCGATGCGGCGGCGAGGAAGTGCTGGCGAGGCGAGAGCTCGGCGACTCCGGCGGCCTGTATTGCGCTCGCATGGGCCGCCGCCTCGGCGAATCGTCCGGTCCGGGTGGCGGCCTTGATCAGATCGGTCGTGATCCAGAGCCCGCTGGAGCAGGCGGACACCGCCGGTCGTGTCCAGCGCGATCAGCAGCATCAGCCGGCGCGCGGGTGTTGACAGACCCCCACAGCGGCTGAGACAGTCATTTGACGCTAGATCGGTCGGCGTAGCGGACTCAAGATGGTGCCCCCTAAGGAGGTGAGCGGATGAGATCGAAGAAGAATCTGGTCCTCGTCGCGATGGTGTTCGCGGTCGGGATGACGTTCATCGATCAGACGATCGTCGCGATCGCGATCCCGAAGATTCAGCAGGAGCTCTCGCTGTCCGCGACGGGCTCGCAGTGGGTCATCAACGGGTATCTGCTCGCACTTTCGGCGCTGTTCGCGCTGGGTGGGAAGCTGGGCGATGCGCGGGGACGCCGACGGATGGTTCTGCTCGGCGTGACCGGCTTCGCGATCACCTCGGCGGCCTGTGGCTTCACTCCGAAAGGGAGCGCGGCTCAGACGTGGATCATCGGGTTTCGCGTGCTTCAGGGTGCGAGCGCGGCCCTGCTCTTCCCGGCAGCGGTGGGAATCGTGGTCGCTGCGTTCCCGCTGCGCGAGCGTGGGCGGGCGATGGCGATCTTCTTTGGAATCGCGGGAGGCCTGACCGCGATCGGACCGATCGCCGGCGGCTACCTGACGCAGTGGACCTGGCGCTCGATCTTCTGGATCAACGTACCCGTGGCGATCATCGCGTTGGTGCTCACGCTGAGAAACTGCGAGGAGACGGAGATCGAGTCCTCGCCGCTCGACTACCGCGGGACGGTCCTGATCACGGGCGCCATGGGCCTACTCGTACTGGGATTTGAGCAGTCGAGCGTATGGGGCTGGAGCAGTCCAGCGACGTGGGGAACGATCGTCGTGGGGGCTCTTCTCATGCTCGCGTTCATTCGCTGGGAGCTCTACACACCGGATCCGCTGATCCGGCTGCGGATCTTCGCCGACCGCGGGTTTGCCGCCGACACGGCGGTCCTGGGCATGATGTCGGTCGTTTTCGTCCCGTTCTTCTTCTTCGCCAGCGTCTACTCGCAGGTCTCGCTCGGGAAGACCTCCTCACAGGCCGGGCTCTATCTCCTGTACTTCTTCCTCGGGTACGTCGTCGCCTCTCAGATCGGGGGGCGGATCCTCGACCGTCGCGGCGCCAGACCGGCGATCGTCTTTGGCTGCGCGATCAGCGCGGTGGGGTTCTTCCTGCTGGCCGGGAAGCTCACGGACCTCTCGCTAAGCCAGCAATGGGTCTACGTCGTGATCGCCGGCGCCGGGATCGGGTTGATGCTCACCCCAGCGAGCACCGACGCGGTCAACCGTGCCCCGAGCACGAGCTACAGCGAGGCCACGGGGATCACTCAGACGGCGCGAAACTTCGGGGCCAGCCTCGGCCTCGCCATCCTCGGCACCGTTCTCGTACACCGCGTGGACACCAACGTCACCAGCGCGCTCACGAAAGCGGGCGTCCCCAGCGGTGTTGCTCACCGCGTCGCCGCTTCGTTCGGGATCGGAGCCTCCGGCCAATCCGGGTCGGATCAGCCGCACGCCATCGTGCACGACGTCCAGCTCGCGTTCGCGCACTCTACCCAGACCGTCTTCTACATCATGGGGGCCGTCATGGCCGCCACCTTCGTCGTCGCGCTCCGGCGGGTTCCGCGGGGCCGCGCCGAGATGGTCGAGGAGGGGACTTCTCCGGACGTCCTCACAGGCCTAGAGCTGACCGAGTCGATCCGATGACGAGGAGCTAGCGATGAACGCGAATGTGAGAACCCCGGAGTCCGCCACGACGCAGGTCGTGACAAAACTGAGTCCGTGGTCGGTGCCCGACACCGTCGCTCGTCTGTCCGCCATCGTCGCCGCGAGGGGACTCAAGCTCTTCGCCGTCATCGATCACAGCGGCGAAGCGGAGGCCGTCGGTCTCAAGCTGCGTGATACCAAGGTCGTCATCTTCGGCAGTCCGGAAGCCGGGACGCCGGTCATGCAGGCCTCGCCCCTCGCCGCCCTCGACCTGCCCCTCAAGGTTCTGGTCTGGCTGGACGAGCACGAGACGAAGCTGAGCTACACCGCACCTCGCGCACTCGCCGCACGCTACGAGCTCAGCGAGGAGCTCGGGAACAGGCTCGCGGGAATCGACGCCATCACTGACACGGTCATCGACCGCTGAGAGAGCCAGTCAGCTCCCCGTCTCTCCAGGCAGGGCACACCTGAGAGCACGCCACGGCGGCGTTTCACTGAAATCGATCAGCAGGGTCGACTCGAGTGCTGCGCCGCCATGGCCCCATCCGGGAAGCGTGAGGAAGCGAACGTTGTAATAGGCGAGCAGGCCAGGGAAGGAGCCGGCTCGGGCCGGCAGGTTCTGCTCGAGGTCGAGGATCGGGGCGTGATCGACGTGCTCACGCACCTGGCCGAAGAACCCGACTCCGAACGCGTGCCGCGTCTGCACGAGGGCAGACAGCTCGGGCACGACCAGCCAATGGGACTCGCCCGCGATCTTCCAGGCTCCACCGGCCCGGCCCGCACGGACGCGGCGATCGACCGACCCGCGAATCCTCGCAATCGCGGCAAGGTCATCGAGCGAGCGAGCCGAGTCTGTGAACTCGCGCCCCAGAGCCGCCTCGCCCGGCGGGAGACTCACCACTGAAGCCACTGCGCGAGACTAGAGGACGCAAGCTCGCGGGCGTAAGCTCTCGCGGTGGCGCATCACGACCGGGGGGCAAGACGCGCGAGCTCAATCGAGTCCTACCTGTGGCAGACGCGCCTGCTCGCCCTGGCCGCGTTGGTTGTGCTCATTGTCGGCGGCGTCTTCGATGTGGTGGAGCGCCACTTCTGGTCGCGCAACTCGCTGCTCACCGACCTCATCTCGGGTCTGATCGTCGTGCTGGTGTCCGTGGCGGTGGTCACGGGGTGATCGAGCGTCGCCGGGCGCAGCGCTGGCGCGTCGTCGCGCAGTACGTCATGTTCTCTCTGGTCCGCAACGCGCGGCAGATCTGGACCGGGGTGATGGAGTTGACCGGCCTGCTGGCCGCCGACGAAGACGGCGGGGACTCGATCGACGACGCCGCTCACACGGTTCACGACACGGCACGGCTGACCACCGCAGTGCGCGAGGGACGCCGGTCGGACACCGTACGTCCACCGGCCGAAAGCCGGTCTTTTGAAACACGACGGAGACGCAAATCATCAGACATCCGATGGCTTGATTGTCGTGGCTATTGACGCGGCTGGGGGCGAATCCTTCCCGGACGCAGGCATATGAGTCGCAAAAGCGTCGATCGTACGTCTAGAGTGCGCGCATGCCCGCGTTCGTGCTGCGCCTGAAGGCACCCCGCCCTGGTTTCGCACAAACCCTCACCGACGCCGAACGGGAGATCATGGGCCGTCACGCCGCGCACTGGCAGCCGTGGCTGGAGCGTGGCGACATGGTGGCGTTCGGGCCGGTGCTCACCGACGACGACTCGTATGGCCTGGCCGTCGTGGAGACCGACGACGAGCAGGCACTGCGCGCTTTCGCGGCCGAGGATCCCGTGGTCACGACCGGGACGGCGAGCTACGAGATCGGCCGGATGGCCGCGGGCACGGTACGCCCGCGGCCGTAGCGACTCGCAGGCCCGCACTCCGCTCGAGCTGTTACGGAGCTGTCACCGGCAGCTTGTTATCTGAGGGCCTGTGAGCGCGCCCCCCGACACGAACACCGCGGCGCTCGCCGTCCGCGGAGTCGGAAAGCGCTACGGCTCCGTGATCGCGCTCGAAGGAGTCCAGCTGAGCGTGGAACCGGGCGAGCTCGTGGGACTGGTGGGCGCCAACGGAGCCGGCAAGTCGACGCTGATGAAGATTGCGTGTGGCCTGGTTCGTCCGTCGGCCGGTACCGCGCGGATCTTTGGCGCTCACTCGGATACTCGCGAGGCCCGCGTGCTGCTCGGATACCTGGCCGAGTTGTTCCGCTTTCCGGGCTGGTGTACCGGATCGGAGGTCCTGGCGCTTCATCAGCAGCTGGCCGGCTCGCCAGGCGGCCTGGGCGAACGAGAGGAACTGCTCGAGCTCGTCGGCTTGAGCGACGCCGCGGATCGTCAGGTCGAAGAGATGTCCAAAGGCATGCAGCAGCGGCTCGGGATCGCCCAGGCACTCGTCGGCGAGCCACGGATGTTGCTCCTCGACGAGCCGACCAGCGCTCTCGACCCGGCCGGAAGGCGCACGATCCGTACCCTCCTGCTCGAACTCCGTGCTCGCGGGATCGCGGTTTTGCTCAACTCGCATCTGCTCGGCGAGGTCGAGCGCGTGTGCGACCGGGTGGTGATCCTCGCCGGCGGAAGGGTCGTCACCGCCGGACGGCCCGACGAGCTCTCGACGGCCGGGGGCGTCGAGATTCAAACGGGGAACGGAACACGCCGGTTCGCCGATGCGCGTAGAGAGGACGTGCCACGAATCGTCGCGCAACTCGTCGCCGACGGAGTGGAGATATACGAGGTGACGGTCATCCGACCCACGCTCGAAGACGCCTACCTGCAGCTGGTCGATCCGCTATGAGCGCGAGCTTGATCATCGCCCGCCACATGGTGCAGGAGAGCATCCGTCGCCGGGTGTTTCTCGTCGTAGCGCTGTTGACCTTGGCGTTCCTGGGGCTGTTCACCCTCGCCACTGTCAAGGCGTTCGCCAGCCCGGCGCCACTCCTGTTCGGAAGCGGAAATCTGATCAATGCAGGTCAGATCACCTCGATAACGACGGTCACGCTGCTCGGGCTAGGGGCATTCGCATCGTTGTTCCTGGCCACCGTGCTCGGGATCTTCCTCACGCTCGGAGCCGTTCGCGGCGACGCCGAGCGCGGCCTGCTCCAGCCGGTGCTCGTGCGTCCGCTGGGGCGCGCGGACCTCCTCCTCGGAAGGTTTGTCGGCGCGACCGCCGTGTGCGTGACGTACGTGACGGCGCTTTACGCAGCGGTTCTGGTGATCGTCCACCAAGCCGGCGGTCACTGGCCGGGCCACGTCGTCGGTCCGGGCCTGGCCCTCGCCGCGGCGATCACGATTCTCGTGGCGATGTCCCTGCTTGGCTCGGTGTTCCTATCCGCCACCGCCAACGGGATCGCGATGTTCATGCTGTACGGCGCCGGACTGGTGTCCGGGCTGCTCGCGAGCATCGCCGCTGCCGTCGGGGCCGGGACCCTTCAGACGATCGCGCACGACATCGCGGTCGCCCTCCCGTTCCAGGGGCTCTACCAAGCCGCCCTCCACGCACTCGGATCGAACCAGACCGGCCTGACTCGGGTCCTGGTCAACCTCGGACCATTCGGCGCCTCGCATGCGGGCAGCATCACCTTCGACCTCTGGGCGGCCGGCTATCTCGTGATCGTGGCGCTGATAGCAGTGGTGGCCTTCGAGCGCCGAGACCTGTGAACCGCGATCCTGGGACTACCGCCGCCCGCAAACCCCGACTTTCCCGACACTCGGCGAGTCGCCGGGGCCGAGTGCTAGGAAACTGGGCCCAGAGCCGAGTGAATACGCATTCACCGCGCGGACGGCGGCGAGTGTCGCGTTAGTCGCAACCGGAAAGGGGTGCATTAGCGTCCGTGGCCGGGTACTGCGCGGGGATGAAGGGTAGCGCAGCCGACTCCGGTGGAGCAGTCGACTCCGGTGGCTCCGGTGGCGCCGGTGTGCGTCGTTGACTCCGGTGGGGTCGTTGACTCCGGTGGCGTCGTTGACTCCGGTGGCGTCGTTGACTCCGGTGGAGCCGGCGACTTCGGTGGCGGCGCTGGCTCCGTGCCACCCCTGCCATCACCGAGGCCGGCCGCCCCGCCAGGAAACCGTTGCCGCCCCGCAAACAAAACCGTTGACGCCCCGCCACAAAACCGTTGACGCCCCACAATAAACTCGATAAGCTTGATTGACATTGTCCGGTTTATGCCTGATCCGGTTCCGCTGCGGCCACGGCCGAAGCATGGTCGGCGCCGCTCCGCGCACGGTGATGGCCTTCGTGCCGGCGCGATGTAGGGCCTAGCGAGCCCTCCTTCCATCCCCGGGGTACGGCGTTCCCCCGCAGGGCTCCGGGCCTTTCCTCTCTCGCGGTCAGGGCGGACGCGTGCCGCCCTGACCGCGTGCCTACGTCGCGGCGGCGCCATCCGCGCGCGCCACGCAACCCACTGCCGATTCGAATCGAGGTGATGCGATGAGTTGGTACGACGAGTCGACCGGTTTGCCGGCGCTTGTCATCCAGCACCGGGGCGACGCTCCCGGTGGTCGATTGAACGACGTGCTCGCCGAGCAGGGCTTCCGGGCGACCACGGTGCGTGCGGATCTGGGCGAGCCGCTCCCTGATCCGGGCGCGTTCGGGCTGGTCGTCGCGCTCGGGTGGGCCGGCGACACCGACGCCGGGGAGGCCGACGCCGAACGGAGCGACGCCGGCACGCGGAGCTTCGCGCCGGCGACGATCGAGTGGCTGCGCGCTGCCGATCGCGCCGGTACCGCGGTTTTCGGTCTCGGCTCCGGCGCACAGGCGCTCGCCGTCGCGCTCGGCGGCGGGGTTGACCGGGCGGCGAGATCGAGACACGGCTGGGTCTGGGTCTCGAGCTCGACCCCTGGCTGGATCGCTGACGGGCCCTGGCTCGCGTGGCGCGACGAGGTGATCCGCCTTCCCCCGCGCGCGAAGCTGCTGGCGCACGACCCGCGCGGTCCCCAGGCATTCGGCGCCGGTCGGCACCTTGGAGTCCAGTTCCACCCGGAGATCACACCCGAGATCGTCGGGGCCTGGGTGAGCTCCGAGTCGAGCGAGAGCCTCGACGCCCAAGGAGTGCTCGAGCAGACCTCGCGCGAGTTCGCCGCCGCGTCTCCTGCCGCCCACCGCCTTCTCACAACCTACGTCCACTCGCTCGCGCGGCAGGCCGCGTGAACCCACCGGATAGGACCAACCGTTCATGACTGAACCACGCAAGCGTCACCCCGCGGTTCGCCGGTGGCGCCGGAGCCGGACCTCTTTACGCCTCGTCGCGCTGTCGGCCGGCTCTCTCCTGGCCGTCGCCGGAGCCGCCGCCGGAGCCACCGCCGGTCACGATCCTCACCTCGAGTCCCCGCGCCGGCGCCGGGGACATCTTCATCACCCCCACCGGAGACTCGACCACCTACGCCAATGGACCCGAGATCCTGACCCGCGACGGCAAGGTCGTCTGGTTCCACGCGATCCCGTCGGGTCTGACCGCGTCCGACTTCCGCACCCAGACGTATGAGGGTCGACCCGTGCTGACGTTCTGGCAGGGAACCGGGTTCGGCGGACTGGCCAGCGGGACCGACTACATCTACAACGACCGCTACCAGCCGATCGCCACGGTGAAAGCCGGCGACGGGCTCGCCGCGGATGGCCACGAGTTCCTCATCACACCGTGGAACACAGCGCTGATCCTCGCCTACACGACGGCCACAGCCGACCTGACGTCGATCGGCGGACCGGCAAACCAGACGGTCATCGACGGCGTGGTCCAGGAGATCGACATCCGGACCGGCAAGGTGCTGTTCCAGTGGAACAGCGCGGATCATGTCCCGTACGGCCAGAGCGAGCAGCCGCTGCCAGCCTCGGCGAGCACTCCGTGGGACTGGTTCCACATCAACGCGGTGCACCTCGACACCGATAGGAACCTGCTGATTGACGCCCGGGACACGTGGACCACCTACAAGGTCAATCGATCCAATGGGCGGATCATCTGGCAGCTGGGCGAAAAGGCCAGCAGCTTCACCCTGCGAGCCGTTCCGGGACAGTCACTCGACAACGCCGGCGAGATCTTCGCCTGGCAGCACGACCCCGAGCCGATCGGCCGCGACCAGTACACGCTGTTCGACAACGAGTCCGCGGGTACGCCCGAGTTCTCGACCAGCCGCACGGTGACTGTTCGACTCGATCAGCGCGCCCATACCGCCACGTTGATCGCCTCCAACGACCAACCCGAGGGCCTGGTGGCGGCCTCTCAGGGCAACGCCCAGACCACGCGCAATGGAGACCTGTTCGTCGGCTGGGGAGCGCTTCCGTACTTCTCGGAGTTCGACCCCTCCGGACGGCTGCTGTTCAACGCGCAGTTCCCCACCGGCGTCAACACCTACCGCGCCTACCTGCTCCGCTGGGCGGCCGGGCGGACCCGGTAGGAGCCACGACCACCGGTCAGTCGATAGTCAACGGAGTGCCGATCGGCTGACCGGGCGCCGGCCGCTCGTGGTCGTCGAGGACCTCGCGCAGCTTGCGAGCGAACGCTTCGGGTTGGCCGGCGTAGCCGGACTCGCCGCCGAGGAAGCCACCGTGGTGGCTCGGGAACACGGTCGCCCGCTGGCCGAGCAGGTCCGCCGCGGCCAGCGAGGTGCGCCCGGTGAACACGCCCTCGGACTCCTCGCCCACGGCGATCACGATGCGAGTGGGCGCCGCGACCAGCGCGTCGACGTCGGGGCGATGGCTCGTGATCGGCCAGGAGCGCTCGGAAAGCAGCGGGTCATCGCGGGTGCCGTCATCCTCGGTAGGCATGCCGAACGCCGCCGGGTCCGGCGCGGGCCGGGCGAGGTACTCGTCGGTGAACTCGCCTCGCCACGACGTCATCGCCATGAACGCCGCCATGCCGGCGTGCGATCCACTCGCCTCGTACGCGTCGCGCACCCCGGCGAGGGCGCTCTTCGCTGCGTGAGCGTCCGGGAGCACCGGGATCAACGGCGGCTCATGCGCCACCAGGACGGTCACGTCGTCCGGATAGGCGGCCACGAGCGCCAGCGCGGTCACGGCGCCGCCGCTGCTGGCGAACACCTCGACCGGGCCCGCGCCGAGCGCCTCGATCACGGCGTGCACGTCCTGCGCCTGGACCGTGGGCGAGTTGTCGACTCGGCCATCCTTCCGCGTGCTGCGGCCGAGGCCCCTCGGGTCATAGGTGACCACGGTGCGCTCGGAGAAGAGCGACGCCAGCGTGCCGAAGCCGCCAGCGGTCATCGGCTGACCGATCATGAATAGCGGTGGCCGTCCGTCGGCGGTGGGCAGCGGGCCGTGCACGTCGTAGACGATGTCGGCCTCGGCGGTGTTGAATGTGTGCGTCGTCATGCCGGTTTTGACCTCGCCGGGGTCGAAAACTCATCGGCGCGGTTTGCTGGGCGCCGCGCGGCGTCGTGATCCCGGCGCGATGGTGCGGCGCCTACCCGAGACGTCCGCTTTCGCGCCACGTCACGAGCCCCACTTGGCACCGCAGTCAGTGAGCTCCGGTTCGATCGGTCCAGGCCCTCCCAGCGCCATCGGACGGCACACGAAGCCCCGCAGGCGGTACGGACGGCCCCAGCGCTTGAAGACGAGGACGCCGTTCCTGGTCCTTCCGCCGGCTGCATCGGGGGGCTTGCCCTCGTCGGCCAAACGCTCAGAGGTGCGCACGAGGCCTCGCGCGCTTGCGCAAGACACGCGTCGTGCACTCACCAGGCTCGCGGCAAACACCGCGACCAGGATGCTCGGAGGAGGTGACTTCGGCAACTGCGACACTCGACTCAATACCCCTGGTTAGTGGAGTTCAGAGCCCCTGAGCTGATCAGCACCGCCCATATCGCGGCAGCGACGATGCTCACCGCCACGATCCCGACGCCGTGCCTGGAACGGACGGCTCCCGGAAGGATCAGCCCGACCCCGATCGCCAACCCGAGCGGTGGCATCGCCAAGGCAAGGATGTAGCCCAGGACGACGAGTCGTTGGGTGGTGATCTCCTTGGAGCGCACGCGGTTGAGAGGGACCTCGCGGTCGAGAGGGCCCCGTGGCTGATGCTAGCTACGGGTCGATGCGTGCGGCGTCGGCTCCGAGCCGGTCGCCATGAGATCGAGAGCGACCTCCGCCGCCGCCCGCGGATCGAGGGCCGAGAAGAACGCGCTGTTGTATCGAGTCGGAAACGCCACGGTCGGCTGGTCAGCCGAGGTGGAGCAGCTTCGTGCCGGCCGCCACGATTTGGGGCGTGAGCACCGCGATCACCGCGAGCACGCGGCGGACCATCACGCGCATCTCCGATGTGTCGGTGCTGGTATCCGCGATCGTGTCGTAGAGCTTCATCACATTCCCGGCGTGCTCGGAGAGAAGGTTTGTCGGACCCGCTTGCGGGAGCTCGGTGGACAGCTCGTCGAGCAACCGGTCGCGCTGGAGTCCAACCACCTCGGCAAGCCAGAACTGCGGAATGAAGGTGACATAGATCACGAGCGCCGCGCTGAAGATCAAGGGTCCCAATCCCAGTAACCCGAGCTCCCCAACATAGCCGGCGTCGAGCCCGTGATGGGTCCGAGCCGAGAAGACCTCCCAGAGCAACCACAAACCGAGCACGAACAGCGCAAGGCCGGCCCTGGACGCGGTCTCCTGGAAAAGCTCCCCCATCTCCCGGATCGCCGGCGTGGTCGTCGGCGAGTGCATGACCACGCGGAGCCGCCGCACCTTGGTGAGCGGTTGAACGAGGATCATCGGTATTCGGACCATCCAGCGCAGACTGTCGACGGCAAGGCAACCGAGAACCGCGATGTTTATGTAGTACGCCGGTCCGAACGTGACATGGGGCAGTTGCCTCGACGCCAAGTAGGTTCCGACGAGCGCCGCGACCGACCCCAACAGGCACACCGCGTAGTGCGAGCGCTGCAGCGGGAGTCGCTCTGCCACGCTGGTCAGATAAGCGTCCTGCTCGGTCTGCGCCTGCGCCGTCGCGGACTCAGAGTGAACCGGTGCGACCGCGAGCATGGTGTCTATTCGGGGTGCCAGATCCCTGACGCTGTGCCAACCCCACGGCGCGGAACTGAGCAACACGGAGAGAAGCGTGGCCGCGATGCCCATCCACGCGAGCGCGCGCCACGTCGAGCCTTCGCCCACCGCGCGAAGGCAGAGGTCAAGCCCAAGCGGCAGGAAGGCCACGAACACGCATGGCCGCCAGTCGACTGAACCCACGGGTGCCGGACGGAGCCGTGGGAACAGGGCACGCCAGAAATCGTTCAACCAGAACGCGAACCGGCGTGTGAGCATGAGCGGCTCCCGAGCGGTCAGCCCCTCAACGCTCAGCGTCCTCGTCGTCCCAGCATCGGTCACTGCGCTTGCTCCGCCAATGGCTCTGTCCCCGACAGGATCGTCGCAGGTTCGCTACCGGGTAGCATCCCGCGCGTAGGAGGCCGAGGGGCCGACGGTTCTCGTCCCTCGCGCGCCCTCAACGGCCATGAGCGTGCAGTCAATCAGTCCTGGCGCGGTTGTCTCGCGGATATGGGAGATCTACCGCGATCAGTTCGTCGTGCTAGTCGGCACCGCCCTCGTGCTGTTCGCGGTTCAGTTCGTCGTGTATCTGCTGATCCCGGGGTCCGGGGTGGCCATCACCATCCTGTTCTGGGCCCTCGGGGTCCTCTACCAGGGGATGGTGGTGGTGCTGGTGCAGGACGTGCAAGACGGACGCCGCGATCACTCAATCGGCGGCCTGATCCGCAGCGTCGAGCCGGTGTTCTGGCCGCTGGTCGCCGTGTCGATCCTGTTCGGGCTGGCCCTGGCCGTCGGCTTCATCCTCCTGATCATCCCCGGGTTGATCCTGATGGTCATCTGGTCGGTGGTGGCGCCCGTGACCGTCCTCGAGCGTCCGGGACCGTTCGCCGCGTTCGGCCGCAGCCGGGAGCTGGTCCGGGGGAATGGCTGGAACGTGTTCGCCGTGATCGTGCTGGTATTCCTGGCCGTGGCGGTGATCGGCGTCGGGGCTGGTCTCGTCGCGGCGTCGCTCGGATCCCTCGGGCGGGCGTTGGTGCAGTGGGCGGTGGATGCAGCGCTCACACCCCTGACCGCGCTCAGCGCCTCGGTGCTCTATTTCGCGCTCCTCGGCCAACGCGGGTGAAAGGCTCGAGCGATGCCATTGGGAACCGAGAAACCGCCAACCGACTCGCCCAGCACCCCCGACCAAGTCCGGGAACTGGTCGAGCAGTGGCTCGAGGCATGGAACTCCCACGAGCCCGGTCGCGTCCTTGATCTCCTGACCGACGACGTCGACGCGCGTGATGACTCGTGGCCCAGGCCGATGCACGGGCACGCCGAGGTTCGGGAGTTTCTCGAGGCCCTCTGGCGCGCCACCCCGGACATGACGTTCGAGCTGATCAGCGGGCCGTACGTCGTGCCCGGCGAGCCGCGCGCGTCGCTGCATTGGCGCGGCTCGGGTACGTTCACCGGACCGATGGAGCCGCCCGGCTTCGCGCCCACCGGCCGCCGGTGGGTTCTCGACGGCGCGGACTTCCACGAGTACCGCGACGGGCGCATCAGCAAGCTCAGGGTCGTGTTCGACTTGATGAGCGTGTCGCGACAGCTGGGCGTGATGCCGCCCAGCGGAAGTCGCGCCGAAGCCGCCATGGCGCTCGCCCAACGCGGGCTCGTTCGCCTCCAGCAGGCCTCCCGGCGCCGCCGGGTCTGACCGGCCTGACGCAGAGCCGCCAGGCCCCGGCAAACCGTCATGCCATCATGTACGTATGTTTGGAAACGACGCCGGTGACGAGAGCTTCGAAGACAAGCTGCGCTCGATGGCCTCTGAGCTCGGGCGCTACATCGAACGCACGATCGACAGCGTTGACGTAGACGAGTTCGCCGATTCTCTCGGGGTCGATTCGTCCACCGCCAGAGAATGGGTCGAGACCGCCGGTGGCTGGCTGAGCTCCCACACCGAGACACTCGGCGAGGAGCTCGCGCGTCGAGCCCCCGGGCCGGGCAAGGCGGCCGCCCGTGTAGACCCGCTCGGTGGCGCCGGGCCACATCCGCTCGACCTACCCAGCGACGAGCAGGGTCTCGCCCTCGCTGCGCTGGATTCGGGCCGGTGGATCGTCGAGCCGGGCGCTGACGCGCTCGCCGCCCGAGGCGAGGGCCCGGGACCGAGCGACGCGCTCGGGATCGTCCGCGAGTTGCGCGCCCGCGACTGGATCAGCGCGGACGGCAAGCTCACGGCGACAGGGCGCCACGCCCTGAACCGCTGGCTCGACGCCGCCACGCCCGACTGAGCCGCGGTCACGAACGTCGGCGTCGGCGGTCATCGCCTCAAGGCGGTCTTGCCGCGTGCCGAAGTAGCCGAGATGGAGACGCCGCTGGCCACCGCCCCCGTCGTGGGCCTGGTCGACACCGAGCTGGACGTCGCACACGAGCTCAGGACGCTGGTGCTCTCGCGCCATGCGGCGATCGTCGTGGAGACCGCCGAGGAGGAGCGGCTGGATGCCGTTCTGGCCGAGGTCGCGCTGGAGACAAAGCTCACAGTCTTCGATTGGACGATCACCCATGGCCTGGCGCGCCAGCCCGGCTCCCAGGGGATCTACGGAACCCAGGACCCGGCCAGGATGCTCGCGAGCATTAACGACCTGTCGGTCGAGGGTCTATTCGTGCTCAAGGACTTCGGCCCCCACCTGACGGCGCCCACCGTGTCGCGCGCGTTCCGGGAGCTGGTCGAGCAGCTCGGCTCTCCCCAACGGCTCTCGACGATCGTCCTGGTCGGGGTGTCGATCGAGCTCCCTCCGGCTATCGAGCCCGAGGTAATTCGTTACGAGCTTCGGCTCCCGGGGCGGGATGAATACCGCTGCGTCATCAACCAGGTTCTCACCTCGCTGCAGGCGACGGCGCGGGCCGATGTTCGTCTCACCGCGGGTGACTTCGACGCGTTCGCATCCGCACTTTCGGGCCTCACGCTGAACCAGGCGCGCCAGGCGCTCGCCCAGGTGGCGATCGACGACGGGGCGCTGACCCCCGACGACCTCGAGCGGGTGATCGAACTCAAGGCGCGCGCCCTGCGCGATGGAAGCATGCTCGAGTACTTCCCGCCGGCGAGCGGGTCGGACGAGCTCGGTGGCTTTGCCAATTTCCAGCGGTGGCTCGAGCGCGCCCGCCTCGCGTACAGCCCTGAGGCCGCCGAGCTGGGCATCCCCGCCCCCAAGGGCGTGCTGCTCGTCGGTGTCCAGGGTTGCGGGAAGTCACTCGCGGCAAAGGTCATCGCCCGCCAGTGGCAGCAGCCCCTTCTGAAGCTGGACTTCTCCACCTTGTACGACAAGTTCGTCGGAGAGTCGGAGCGGAACCTGCGTCATGCTCTGGCCACCGCGGAGGCGATGGCCCCGATCGTCCTGTGGATCGACGAGATCGAGAAAGGACTCACACCCTCCGGTGATCAGGGCGCCGATGGCGGACTCTCGCGGCGGCTCTTCGGGTCCTTCCTCACCTGGCTTCAGGAGAAGCGGGCCGACGTGTTCGTCGTGGCCACCGCCAACGACCTTTCGGCCCTGCCGCCCGAGCTGCTCCGCAAGGGACGCTTCGATGAGATCTTCTTCGTGGACCTGCCGGACGGCGAGGAGCGCGCGACGATCCTTCGCATCCACCTCACGCTGCGCAAGCAGGATCCGGCTCGCTTCGACGTCGAGCGCATCGCCGCGGCCGCCGATGGCTTCAGCGGTGCCGAGCTCGAGCAGGTGATCAGCGCGTCACTTCTGCGCGCCCTCCAGGACCGACAGCCGCTGAGCACCGAGCTGGTCCTCGGGGAGCTCTCCGCGACCGTGCCGCTGTCGCGTTCGCGGGCCGAAGACGTCGACCGCCTGCGCGCGCTCGCGCGTGAGCGGTTCGTGCCGGTCAGATAGGCCCGCGAAACTACGTCCGGTCCTCCCGTCACTAACTCGAGCCTGCCCACCGCCGGATCTTGTCCTGGAGCACGGGGATCGGCAGCGAGCCGCTGTCCAGCACCGCGGCGTGAAAGGCCGGCAGCGCGAAGCCCGACCCGAGGCGACGCTCGGCCTCGTCCCGCAGCCGCACCAACTCTCGCTTCCCGATCAGGTAGGTGAGGGCCTGGGCCGGATAGACGATGTAGCGGTCGATCTCGTTGACCAGGAATCCCTCGGGCATGGGCACGTGCTCGAGGTAGAAGTCGAGCGCGCGCTGGCGGCTCCACCCCAGCGCGTGCAGCCCCGTGTCGGCGACGAGGCGAGCGGCCCGCAACAGCGACGTGGACAGCGCACCGATCCGGCTCTCGGTGTCGCTGTACAGCTCCATCTCCTCCGCCAGACGCTCGGCGTAGAGCGCCCAGCCCTCGGAGTAGACCGCCAGGCTGCGCTGCTGTTGCATGGTTGGCAGATCGCCGAGCATGCGGATGCGCGAGAGCTGAAGATGATGCCCGGGCACGCCCTCGTGAAAGGCCACGACCTCCAGGTCCCAGCCCGTCCCCGCCGTGGGTCGCTCCAGGTTGAACCAGAACGTCCCGGGGCGTCCTCCGCCCAGTTGCGGGGGCGAGTAGTGGGGCGCCATCCCGCTCGAGGCGACCACGCTCGGCATCGGCGCGACGTCACACGGAGCCGGCAGCGGCGGGGTGAAGAACTCGGGTGATCGCGCCTCGGCCCGGCGGATGGCCCGGATCGCGGCCGTCATCGCATCGGTGGGCGGACGCCCTGCCGACGATGCGCGGGCGGCCGCGTGGATCTCCGCCAGCGAGCCCAAACCCAGCCCACTGCCGAACTCCAGCAGCCTCTCCTCCAGCAGCTCGAGCTCCTCGAGTCCGATCCGGTGTATCTCCTCCGCGGTGAGCGGCAGCGTGGTGAACGACCGGATGCACGCGGCGTAGTCGGCTCCGCCGCCGGGGAGATGGACCAGGCCCGCCTCGGCGTCCGATCGCGCCCGGGGCAGCAACTCGTGCAGCAGAGCGACCC
Organism: uncultured Solirubrobacterales bacterium; assembly: GCA_963834625.1. Taxonomy (GTDB): domain Bacteria; phylum Actinomycetota; class Thermoleophilia; order Solirubrobacterales; family Solirubrobacteraceae; genus Palsa-465. The sequence goes on from CAWICM010000012.1 coordinate 30,481, forward strand.
AGCGAGCCAGCGCCGGCTTGACCACCTGCGCGCCCACCGTGTCCCGCTCTCGCCGCCACTCCGCTTCACCCTCCCACCCCTCCGGCGGACCGGGCTCGGTCAGCGCCTCGGGAACCGCCGCCCCGAGCACATTATCCCCCCACTCGATCGCCTCGTTCACGAGCGACGCCACCGGCAGCCGGCCATTCCCGGCGCCGATCCGCAGGCGCTCTGTCTGCTGATCGAGCCACACGCCACTGCGGCGCAACCGCTCGAGGTAGTCGGCCGCGGCCTGCGGGTCGGCGATCAGGGTCCGCGCCGCGAGCGCGAGCAACACCGGCGGACCCGTGACCGGCATGGCCGTGACGGTGTGCTCGATCAGTCTCGCGTCCAGCTCGAGCAGCTCCTGGTTGACGTTCTCGACCAGACACCCGAGCGTGACGGTGTCCGCTTCCGAGAGTTGCAGACCGGCGAACCGCTGCACATCGGCCAGGACCGACTCGAGCTCGGCGCGGCGCGCGGCCTCGCCCTCCTCGCTCTCGTCGGGCACCCGATCGTCATAGCCCGAGATCCCGTACATGGTGGCCGTGAACGGATACGTCGCGAGCCATCGCTCGTGGAAGGTGTCCGCGAACTCACGAACGGAGGACGCCGCGCCGGATTCCATGCGCTCCCCACGTTACTCGTGGACACGACCGTAGACCCGTGCGCGATGGCGCCCGTCAGCTTCCGCCTCGGAACGGGCGGTCACACCGGCTCGAGCACGAACACCGAGATGCGGCGGTGCGCGGCGCGCCGCTCGTACTGGCTGAACCCGGGATACACGCGGAGCCCCTCCCGCCAGATCTCGGCTCGCTGGTCGGCGTCCGCCTCCACCGCGCGAACGTGCCGGCCAACCCGGTCGACGACCACCTGCGCGTCCGGATGTGCCCTGAGGTTGTGGTACCAGGCGGGGTGGTTTTGCTGCCCCCAGTTCGACGCGATCACGGCGAGGCCGTCCCGGAATGGAATGCCGAGGATCGGCACCGTACGCGGACGGCCCGTCCGCACGCCGACCGTCGTCAGCATCACCACCGGCAGCCCCGACAGCAGGCTTCCGACCGTGTACCGCCCCCGGCTCAGCCGATGCACGGGACGGTCGAGGCGGTGCATGATCCGCGCGAACAGCCAGGATCCGGGGCCGCTCGCCGCCATTCTCCGCAGCACCTTCTGGGCCGGGTTGGCCCGCTCGTAGAGGATCGGCTGGGTCATGCCTCGCCGAATTGTTGCTCAGCTGACTGGCGCCGCGACCCGTTCCCGCGCGCTCGACGCGGCCGACAGCGGCACCAGACGCCCGGCCTTGCCGAGCCCGTGCGGCGGCATGTTCCCGTAGACGGCCTCGTACTGCCCGGCCTGAACGAGGTACGTCTCGTGCCAGATGCCCGTACGGTCGCCGTTGCCCACGCGCCGCCAGTAGTTGCGCCACACGTCCACGTGGGGATCGTCCTTGTCTTTGGCGAAGGCCTCGAGGTGCGCGAACGAGCGCCAGTACTGGACGATCGTGGGGAGCCCCATCTCGTAGGCGAGCAGTCCCTTCTCGGGGCGCGCGACCAGGTAGTCGAGCATGTGCTTCATGCCCCGCCGCCCGCCCAGGTCCAGCACGCTACGGAGTATCTGGAGCTTGTTGTTGAAACGCGCGCCGATGAGAAAGACTACGAAGTCTCCGTCGATCTCGGCGGTCATCCGGCGACCCGCTACCTCAGCCACGATCACACCCCCGATGCGCAGGTAGGCTGCATGTCATGAGTTCCACCCCCGGGGTCGAATATCGCAATCTGCTCGTCTCTACGGACGGGCCCGCGGCACGGGTCACTCTAAACCGCCCGGACAAGCGCAACGCGCTGTCACTCGAATTGATGCAGGAGCTGATCGCCGCCCTGCGCCACGCCGCGCCCCGGCCGGAAACCCGCGCGATCGTGATCGACGCCGCCGGCCCGGCGTTCTCGGCTGGGCACGACCTGTCCGAGATGATCGGGCGCGACGAGGCGTTCCTCGACGAACTGTTCGCCACCTGCACGGTGCTGATGGAGACGATCCACGAGCTGCCCCAGCCGGTGATCGCCAAGGTGCACGCGATCGCCACCGCGGCCGGCTGCCAGCTCGTCGCGGCCTGCGACCTCGCCGTGGCCACGAACACCGCCCGATTCGCGACGCCTGGCGTCAAGATCGGCCTGTTCTGCTCCACCCCGATGGTCCCAGTCTCCCGCGCCGTCGGTCGCAAGCGCGCGATGCAGATGCTCTTGACCGGCGAGCCGATCGACGCCGCCACCGCACTCGACTGGGGTCTCGTCAACCAGGTGGTGGCCGCCGAGGAGCTTGACGCCACCGTCGACCACCTCGTCGAGGCAATCGCAAGATCTAGCTCCTACACCGTCGCGCTCGGCAAACAGGCCTTCTACGACCAGGTCGATCGCGCCGAGTCAGACGCCTACGAGCACACCAAGGTCGTGATGAGAGACAACGCCCTGGCCGCCGACGCCCAGGAGGGGATGACCGCCTTCCTTCAGAAGCGCGCCCCCCACTGGGTCGGGCGCTAAGGGCCCGTAGGACCTTACGCGGCCGCGCCGGCCAGCCGGGCGACGATCGCGCGCGCGGCCTCGATCATCTCCGGCGGCTCGAGCACCGCGATCGGCTCGTCGAGCGTGGCCATCCAGACCAGGAAGCCGTGCGACCAGCGCCCGCGCGAGGTGACGACGCACGCCTCCTCGCCGTCCGGCTCGACCACCGCGTAGCGAGCCGGAATGCGAGCCAGCATCCGCGCCGCCGGCGCGCCCACACGGATCCGGCCGGACACGACCTCCGAGGTGCCGTCGCCCTCCCGCGCGCCCCGCAGTCGCTCGCGCACGAACGCCGCCGGGTCGCCCCCCGGCACGATGCGCCGGCGACCCCGTTCGCCGAGCCGCGCCCGTCCGCGAATCCGGTCGAGCCGGAACGTCCGCCAGTCGTCGCGGTCGAGATCGAACGCGACCAGGTACCAGCGATGCCCGCTGTAGACCACGGCCGCGGGCTCAACCATCCGCGTCGACGACCGCTCGTCCCTGGCCACGTAGGAGAAGCGAAGCCGCGCGTTGTCCCGGCAGGCGCCGGCCAGCGCGGCCAGCACCTCGGCGTCGATCTGCGGACCCTCCACGCCGAAGGCCGACGTGGCGTGGCTGAGCGCACTGACGCGGCGGCGCAGCCGACCGGGCAGGACCTGCTCGAGCTTGGTCAGCGCGCGCACCGAGGTCTCCTCGATCCCGGCGATCCCGCCGGCGGCAGCCGTCCGCAGCCCCACGGCGACCGCGACCGCCTCGGCATCGTCGAGCAGGAGCGGCGGCAGCTCACCGCCGGCGCCCAGCCGATAGCCGCCGGCCACCCCGGGCGCGGCCTCGATCGGGTAGCCGAGAGAGCGCAGCTTGTCGACGTCGCGACGGATCGTGCGGGCGCCGACCTCGAGTCGGTCGGCGAGCTCCTGGCCGGTCCATTCGCGGCGGACCTGGAGCAGTGAGAGGAGGGCGAGGAGGCGAGCGGAGGTCTGAACCATGATGCGTCGCATCCTCTCACAGATCGCGGACCGTAGTTGACCTCAATAAGCCAATTTAGGACCGAAGGTGGCCGCATTATTCGAGAGGGTTCGAGTCATGCCAACCACCACTCTCACCCCCTCCCGCCGGGCCGCGTGGCTCGGCTTCATCGTTGTCCTCGCCGCCTCGGTGATGGACCTGCTGGACTCGACGATCGCGCAGACCGCCGCCCCCGCGATCCGTCACGACCTCGGCGGTTCCTACGCCGCGATCGAGTGGATCTCCGCCGCCTACACGCTGGCTATGGCGGTCACGCTGATGCTGGGCAGCCGGCTGGGCGACGTGCTCGGCCGCCGCCGGGTGCTGCTGATCGGCATCGGCGGGTTCGTCGTCGCGTCGATCCTGTGCTCGGTGGCGCCGACGCCGACCGCTCTGATCGCCGCCCGTGCGCTCCAGGGCGCAGTGGCCGCGGTCATGGTGCCGCAGGGGTTCGGGCTGATCCGCGAGTTGTTCGGCGACGAGGGCCAGCAGAAGGCCTTCGGCGTGTTCGGCCCGGTCATGGGCCTGGCCGCGGTCACCGGCCCGCTGGTCGGCGGCGGCCTGGTCAACCTCGACCTGCTGGGCACCGGCTGGCGCGCGATCTTCCTCGTCAACGTGCCCCTCGGGCTCGCCGCGATCGCCGCCGGACGCCGGTTCCTGCCCCGCACCGCGCCGGCCACTCCGGGCCTGCGCCTCGATGCGCCGAGCGTCACGCTGGCCATGGTCGGCGGCTTCGCGCTCGTGTATCCGCTGATCCAGGGCCGCGAGCAGGGCTGGCCGGCCTGGTCGTTCGCCCTGCTCGCCGCCGGCGTGGTCACCCTGGCCGCGTTCGCCAGGCTCCAGTCCCGCCGCTCCCGCCAGGGCCGGGCGCCGCTGGTCGAGCCCTCGATCCTCAAGCGCCGCGCCTACGTCGCCGGCCTGGCCGTCGTGCTCGGCTTCATCGGCGCGATGGGCGGGATGATGATCGCGCTCAACGTGATGTTCCAGACCGGCCTCGGGTTCACGCCGCTGGCCTGCGCGGTCGCCACCGTGGCGATTCCGGTGACCGCGATCGGCGGCTCGATCACCTCCTCGGCGCTCCTGGCCAAGATCGGGCGGACCACCATGCACATCGGAATCGTGGTCATGGCCATCGGGCTGATCGTGGTCGACATCGTGATGCGCTCGACCGGCGGCGGCGTGACCGCCTGGGACCTGGCCGGTCCGCTGGCCATCACCGGCTTCGGCATGGGCATGGTGTTCGTCCCGATGTTCGACGTGATCCTGGCCGGCGTCGCGCCGCACGAGCTCGGCTCGGCCTCGGGCCTGCTCGAGTCGATCCAGCAGCTCGCGATGTCGATCGGGATCGCCGCCGTCGGAACCGTGCTGTTCGACTCTGTCGGGCACGGACGCGGCGCGGTGGCCTTCGTCGGGGCATCCGATCACGCCCTGCTCATGGCCGTGGCGTTCCTCGTCGCGGCGTGCGCGGCGGTGTTCTGGCTGCCCAAGCACGCCCGGGCAACGCACGCCTAATTTTCTGGGGCTTCGCTTCGCTCAGCGTCCCTGGGGCCTGTTCCGCCCGGCATCCGTGCCGGGCGGGCGCGCGCGCCGACCCCCCGGCCGGGGTCATAAGTCCACACTCGCCGGCCCCCGCGCGGCGAGTGTGGATTCAGCGCCACATATGGCCCTGAATCCGGGTTCACCTCATGCGCGAGGCCGAGTGTGGGGTTATGACACTTCGATCGTGGTGCCGACCGTCGGCATCACGAACGCGTCGGGGAACCGCGCGGCGATCCGGTGCACGGCCTTCCACCCCGTGCAGTGCGCCGGCGCCAGCACCGCCGGCGACAGCTCACCCAGCGCATCCACCGTCGGCTCGATGATCGGCTCGAACATCGGGCCGCTCAGGTGAAAGCCTCCGACGACCGCGGCCACCCCGTCGTGCCCGGTCAGCCGGCGCACGTAGCGCACGGTGTTGACGATGCCGGCGTGGCCGCAGCCGGTCAGGACGACCAGCCCGCGGTCGCGCACCCGGACCACGAGCGCCTGGTCGTCGAGGATCAGCGGGTCGGGCTCCCAGCTTCCGTCGCGCAGCGCCTCATGCCCGCGAAAGCCCGTCTCGAACGGGGTGGTGCGGTCGACCTCGCCGGTGATCAGCACCGCGCCGTCGAGCAGGAACGAGGGCTGGCGATCCTCGACGATCGCGAAGCCCATCTCCTCGAGCGCGCCGCGGCTGGTGGCGGGGAGCGTGGCCGGCTCGAGTCCCGGGAACGTGATTCGCCGCCGGTTCCAGAACTCGGGGTGGATCATCACCGGGAGCCGGGTCCGGCCGAGCGTACGCGCGAGACCCTCCATGCCGGTGACGTGATCCCAGTGGCCGTGACTGAGCACGATGACCTCGATCTCGCCGGGGTCGATTCCCAGCCGGCGCATGTTCTCGGCCATCCCGCCCGGTGACACGCCGGTGTCGAACAGGATCGTTCGTTCGCGGCCGCCCTGCGTGACCCGGACCAGGGCCGAGAACCCCGGCTCGGCGATCAGCGCGTCGGGCACGCCGGTCTCCGGGCTCACTCGCGCGACCGCCCGCGGCACCGCCCCACCCAACATCCGCGGCCAGTTCAGGCGCGTGACCCCCGCCTGATCGACCAGCAGCGCATCGGTCAGGTTGTCGATCAGGATCGTGATCCGGATCCGGTCGACCGGCTCGAGGGCTATCGCGGGCACCGATGAATTCTCGCCGAGCCGGCGGTCCTAGGCTGTGAACGCACCCTTCAAGGAGGTCCCGCAGTGAGCACCACCGCAACCCGGATCGGCACGATCAGCATGGTTTGCCTGCCGACCACCGACGTGGATCGTTCGATCGAGTTCTACGAGTCACTCGGCTTCGAGAAGCGCACCGACGTCCCGTTCGGTGGCCAGTATCGCTGGGTCGAGGTCTACCCGCCGAGCGGCACCGCGGGCATCGCGCTCGCGCCCCCGCCGCCGGGCAAGGACGCGAGCCCGTACGAGACCGGCATCATCCTGACCACCGACGACATCGACGCGACCCATGAGCAGTTCAAGGCGCTCGGTGTCGACGTCGACGCCGAGGTGTCCCGGATGGGCGGCCCGGTTCCGCCGATGTTCTGGTTCCGCGATCCGGTCGGCTACACGCTGATGGTCGTCCAGCCGCTGAGCTGATACGCCCCCGCGCGATGCATGGAGGAGCCGGCCAGGTCAGTCGCCGGCTCCTCCGAACCACAGCTTGAAACTCTCCACCCGGTTGCCCTTGATCGAGGCCGTCACGATGTCGAGCGGCGAGCCCTCCGCGACCACGGGGTGAAGACTGGAGACGACGGCCCACCCGCGGGGCCCCTTGATCGCCCTGGGGTAGAGCCGCTTGAGCGTGCCGAGGCTGTCGCCGACCCGCAGCCCGCGCGCCGTCCTCCAGTGCCGCCGGCCCGCGGCTCCCGAGATCGTGCCCGTCTGCGCGCGCACGCGCTGGCAGTACGGGTCGTCACTGAACGAGGTCGCGGCGATGATCGCGGCTCTGCGCGGCATGCCGGCAAAGTTCGGTAGGAATATGCCGTACAACCTACCGTTCCAGCGGCGAGCACGCGCTGATCCGACGAGTCGGGGAGGCGCACGTGGGATGCGCCTCCCCGGATGTTCTCGGTAGTCCCCCGACCTGGCTCGGGCGTGTGCAGGCTCACTCTCGGTGGAGCGAGAGAGTAGGCCTCGCTCACGCGAGTGCGGTCAGAGGAGCCCCCGCTAGATCGCCGCCTCCTTGCTGGCGACGCTCGGCTTCACCGCCGGCGCACTCCTCAGCACGTTGATGTCGGCGATCAGCTTGTCCCAGGCCACGCCGGACGGTCCAACCCCCGTGTTGCCGAGCATCTCCTTGGTGACCACGACGTGCGCTTCCTGCGCGTAGGCCCGGTGGAACGGCACGGTGAGCAGCAGCTCGGTTCCCCAGGTGACGCACTTGAACGTCTCCCCGTCGTACTCGCGGTACGGGATTCCGTGGCCGCCCCATGAGCCGGGCTCGCTGTGGCCGGTCTTGCCGTTTCCCGCCACGCTCCACTCGGTCTGCCCCTGGGCGCTGAGCGGAAGCGCGATCCCGATCTGCAGGTCGACGAACTCATCGATGGCGATCCGGCACTCGTTCAGGTTGCTCGGATCGACCGCCACGGTGGCGACGATCTGGTGGTCCACCCCATCGCTCGCGCGCAGGCCGGGATGCTCCCAGTAGTGCATGGCGGTGGTCTCGTCGGTGCCCTTGTCGCTGTTCGGATCGTCAGGGCTGTAGCCGGTGATCGCGCTGTAGAGCTTGATCGCGTCCTGGTCGGTGAACGCCGGCACCGGCGTGCCCGCGTCGAGGTGGAAGTCCTCGATCGAGTGGAGCATCATCGCGATCACGCAGTCGCCGATCCGGTCGTTGGCCAGGATCCCCCACTTGAAGCCCGGGTGGGGACGCGAGACGGCCGCGGGCGGGGTGGCGCGGTCGGGTTGGATGTAGTCGGCCAGTTTCAGGGTCGGCCGGTGAGGCCTCTTAAGGTTCAGACCCGTCTTCGGCGTCGCCGGCAGCGTCGGAGGCGTGTGCTCGTCGCGCAAGCGGAAGGACGGGTCGTAGATGCGGGTCATGTGGTGGTGCGCTCCTCGGATGGACGGTTGATGTGGAGAGAACCTACGCACGGAGGCCGGGCGCGCCCAGGCCCCCTAGGTGCTGATCCACACACCTCGCGCGCGCCAGTCGATCGGTTACGGTCATCCGCGCATGCCCACGACACGACGTAGGCGGCGCTCGCGCCGGCCGCGCTCCGGCGCAAAGCCGAAGCCTCACCGCTCGTTCGACCCCCGCCAGGTGGGCGAGCTCGAGGCGGCTGCCTGGGTCGCCTACTACCGGCGCGAGTGGCTGCCTTTGCTGCGCGCGGCCGTCTCGCTCACCCGCCACACGTTCGGACTGCCCTGGCCGTCCACGCTGTGGGGAGCGTGGCTGGTCATGCGGGCCAACCAGTTGTGGGCGCCGTATCCCAACAATGACCCCGAGGGCGCCCGCCGGACTATGGAGCGCTTCTATCGGCTGGTCGCCAGGCATCACGGCGAGTCATTCGATCCCCGACGGGCATCCGAGCTCGAGGTCGAGTGGTGGCGGGTGCACCGCCACCACCAGCGCGAGGACGACGGCGACTCCGAGGCGCCGCTGATCGCGGCGCTGGCCGCGCTGTACGCCTACGTCTACGGGGTTCCGGAAGCCGACGTGATGATCGCCGCCGAGCAGCGCGCACTGGCCATGCGCCATTCCGATCAGTGGGTGGAGGAGGGCTGCGATCTGGCCAGCCCGCTGATCGCGCAGGAGCGCGCGGCGCTGGTGCGCTCCTACGCGGGGCTGCTCGCCGCCGTACACCGGGTCTGAATCCGGGACCCAGGGCGCTCGCCGTCCGGCCACCCCGCGGCGAATCGCACAAGTTTTCGCCCGAGCTGCCGAATCACCGGCGGACGGGCGAAGTTAGAACACGCTAATGCGATACGCGCGGGAGACCAATCGGCAATGACCGGCGAGCACGATAGCTCGCGGCTCAGTGCTGCCTTCCCGCGCCGGCGCTCAGGCGATCGCACTCCGGGCTTCGTGTGGCCGATGTACGCGCTGCTGGGCGCGCTCGGGCTCGGCTATGTGATCGTTGAGCTGCTCGGGTTCGAGTGGGCGTGGCTCGACGGCTGGGGCGTGAACTGCTTCGAGCTCGCCGCCGGCGCCCTCTGCATCTACCGGGCCGCGACCATGAAGCGCAACCGGGCGATTCCGGTGCTCCTCGGCGTCGGGCTCTGGTTCTGGGCGGCCGGCGACATCGTTCTCACGATCAAATCGGACCCGCCGTCGCCATCGCTGGCCGACGCCTTCTACGTCTGCTTCTACCCGGTCACCTACTTCGGCCTGATGCTGCTCCTGCGCCGGAACGTCAAGCGCTTCAGCCTGTCCAGTTGGCTTGACGGGGGCGTCGCCGGGTTCGGCGCGGCCGCGCTGTGCGCGACGTTCGCCTTCAAGGACGTGGTCCACCACGCCGCCGGGACGGCGGGCGACAGCGCTCTTGGGGTCGCGGTCAACCTGGCCTACCCGGTCGGCGACGTCCTGCTCCTCGGCCTGGTCGTCGGAGGCGCCGCGATCGTTTCCGGCCGGCGGAAGCTGCCCTGGCTGCTCCTGGCCGCCGGCTACGCGCTCATCACGGTCGGCGACATGTTCAACCTGTTGGGGACCGAGTCGTTCATCGGCGGTTTTGCCAACGCAATCGCCTGGCCGCTGTCGATCCTGCTCGTGTCGGTCGCCGTCTGGGTGCAGTCGCCGACCGGCCGGCCCTCCGTCTCGGACAAGCCGTCCGGCTTCGCGCTTCCGGCGCTGGCCGCCGCCTCCGCGCTGGCGATCCTGTTCGTCGGGTCGCTGGAGCACGTCGGGCGGGTGTCGCTCGGGCTGGCCGCGGCGACGCTGGTCGTCGCCGGCGTGCGCTCGGCCCTCTCGCTGCTCGGACTGCGCTCTGTCACCGAGCAGCGCCGGCTCGAGTCGGTCACCGACCAGCTGAGCGGGTTGGGCAACCGCCGGGCGCTGTTCCAGCTGCTCGACGAGTTCGTCGCCGAACAGCGCGATCCGGACGCCGCGCAGCGCAGCCTGGCCTTCATGTTCGTCGACCTCGACAAGTTCAAGGAGGTCAACGACTCGTTCGGCCACGCGACCGGCGACGAGCTGCTGCGCCAGCTCGGGGCGCGGCTTCGGAACTCGCTGCGCGACTCGGATCTGGTGGTCCGGCTGGGCGGAGACGAGTTTGCCGTCGCGCTGCTCGACGCCGGCGCCGACTACGCGGCAACCGTGGCGGCGCGGCTGACCGCCCAGATCGAGGAGCCGTTCACGCTCGATGCCGTGCGGGTCCAGATCGGGGCCAGCATCGGCATCGCGGTCATGCCGGACGACGCCGCCGACGCGGCCGACCTGGTTCGCTGCGCGGACCTCGCGATGTATCGCGCCAAGCTCGAGGGCAAGCGCTTTGCCATCTACCAGGAGGACCTCGACGGCGCGGCAAATCGCGTGCAGCTGGTCGAGGAGCTGCGGACCGCGATCGAGGAGCGTCAGCTCGAGCTCCACTACCAGCCCCAGGTCGACCTCGCCACCGGGGAGATCAACTCGGTCGAGGCGCTGGTGCGCTGGATCCATCCCCGCCTCGGCTTCCTGCCTCCGCTCGAGTTCATCGCTCTGGCCGAAGACGCGGGCCTGATGGGCGCGCTCACCGCGATGGTGCTCGACGAGGCGCTGTTCCAATGCGCGTCTTGGCGAAGCACCGGCCGTCAGCTGACCGTCTCGGTCAACATCTCCGCCTCGGATCTCGTGAACCCCGACTTCCCCGACCTTGTGGCGCGCCTGCTCGCGGGCTACGGACTCGGGCCGGAGGTCCTGGTCCTGGAGATGACCGAGACCACCGCGATCGCCGACTTCGAGCGCTCGCAGGAAGCCATCCAGAAGCTTCACGACCTCGGGTTGGTCGTGTCGGTGGACGACTTCGGCGCCGGCTTCACCTCGCTCGCCTACCTGGGCAGCCTCGCGGTCAAGGAGCTCAAGCTCGACCGCAGCTTCATCAGCCGGCTGGCCGAGACCAAGCAGGGCCGCGAGCTCGCCCTGGTCACCGCGACCGTCGAGCTCGCCCACGCGCTCGGCCTGCGCGTGGTCGCCGAGGGGGTCGAGGACCGCGAATGCCTCAGCCTGCTGAGCGGGCTGAGCTGCGACCTCGTGCAGGGCTACGTGATCTCGAAGCCCAAGCCGGCGGATCAGCTCGAGCTGGTCACGCACCTGGTCCCGACGGCCGCCCCCCGCCGCGCCGCCTGATCGCTGCGCCGCGCTAGGTCGCGGAGCTGGCGCCGCGAGGCGCCCGCCTCCGCGAGCTCCTCCGCGAGTTCATCCAAGGCCTCGGCAGATAGCTCGGACGATGTCCGAGTTTCGCGTCAAGCCATAATCGGCACGTGCCCTTCGTAACCGGCCTCGTCCTCGCCGCCGGCGGATCGCAGCGCCTCGGCGCCCCCAAGCAGCTACTTCCGTACAACGGCAGGACGCTGCTCGACCACGTGCTCGCCACCGCGCGCGCGTGCGACTTCGACCAGCTCGTGTGCGTGATCGGTGGCGCCGCCGCCGACATCCGCGCGCGGGTTGACCTCCAAGGAGCCACCGTCGTCGAGAACCGGCACTTCGGCGAGGGGTGCTCGTCCTCGATCGCGGCCGCGCTGAGCGCCGTAGACCAGGACGCCGACGTGCTCGTCCTCATGCTGGGCGACCAGCCGGGGGTGAGCGTCGAGACCGTCACCGCGCTCCTCGCCGGGCGGGGAGACGCCCCTTACGCCGCCTGCGCCTACGAGAACGGACGCGGCCACCCACTCGCCTTCGCCCGCAGCACGTTCGCTGAGCTGGAGCAGCTCCACGGCGACAAGGGCGTGTGGAAGCTGCTCGATCGCCACGACGAGCGGGTCCTCGACGTGCCGGTTCCCGGGCGCATTCCCCGCGACGTCGACACCGAGGAGGACTACCGCTCGGTGCTGTCCGAGGCCGGACAGGAAGCTAGGGCGTAGTGGCCCCGTTCCTTAGGTTGACGCGCAAACGATTGCGCGCCAAAGTAGCGCCGGGAGGAAGGTCGGGAACGACCCCGGCGTCCTCCACAGGAAGACGAGGAGAGAACAACACAGGAGGTGTGACTTGATCTTGATCGGTGCTTCCACCGGTTGGGTCATTGGGCTCGTGCTCGGCGTCGTGGTCACGCTGGTCGCCGCCGCGATCGTGATCACGATCGTGATGCTGGCGACGAGGATCGCCAAGCAGGCGCGCACGGCAGTGGAGGGCGTGGAGAAGGTCCGCGTGCAGACGACGGGGCTCGACGGGGTCGGCCGGATCAACGACTCGGGAGTCCGGATCCTGCATTCGGCGCGCGCACTGCGCAAGGTGGCGGTCGGCAAATGATCACGCTCGCTGCTCTCTCCAACCATGGCGCGTGGGCAATCGCGCTGATCATCGGCCTCGTCGCGGCCCTGGCCGTCACGGGCCTGCTGCTCGTCCTGATCCGCGCGGTCGGGGACATCAAGAACTCGGTGGCCGGCCTGCTCGACGTCGCCGGCAAGGTCGCGGGACAGACTGCAAACATCCCCCAGCTCGAGGCGACCGCGCCTGTGCTGGGGCTGATCGTGGAGGAGGCCGTGGTCCAAGACGGCTACATGAACGCCCTCACCGACGGCTACGGCACCGGGAACGGCGGTGCCCGATGACGACGCTGATCATCCTCACCGTCGTACTCGCGCTCGTCGTGATCGCCGTGCTCGCCGGAGCGCTGATCAAGATCCGCCAGGACCTGGAAACCACCTCCCAGAACCTCGCCACGCTGGCCGGTGCACTCTCCATGGTCGAACAAGAGCACCTCAAACCGCTCGAGCCGGCGGTCCAGGCGATCAACGCCCAGTTCGACACGATTCTGAGCGCGCTCCCTGGGATCGCCACCAAAGCGCGAATCGTGGCCGAGAGGAGGCCGACATGACGCTCGAGTGGATCGGTGACGCGATCCTCCTGCTGGTCGTGGTTCCGGTGGTCGTGTACCTGCTCCGGGGCGTGCTGAACGCGGCGAACAGCATCGTGCCGAGCGTGCAGCAGATCGCGACCGCCGCGCAGAAGGGATCGACCGATCTCGACGCCACGGCGCTCCTGCTCACCACGCAGGGCCAGGTAATCAAGACGATCGAGACGGCCGCCGACTACGGTGGCTCGCTCGACGTGATCCTCGACGACGCCTGATAGGGGGCACGATGCCAGCAGCTGGTGTAGTCATGATCGTCGCGGTCCTGCTGATAGTGGCGGCGATCGTCTTCTACCTCGTCTCGACGATCCTCGCCCTCCAGAAGATCACGGGATCGCTCGACGACGCCATCACCGGCGTGGTCGGAATCATCGAGAAGAGCGCACCCGTCAACGAGGTGGTGACCACGATCAACCAGAACCTCGACGCAGGCGTTGACCTGCTCGAGGGCCTGCTCGTCAAGAAGGCGGGCATGGAGGATGCGGTCGGTCTGGTCGAGGGGCTGTATCCGGGCTCCGCAGCTGAAGGATTCCGGAACTTCCCGGAGAGCAAGACCACCATGGCCCCGCGCATCAGCGAGGTCTACACGAGGGGCACCCTTACCTTGGCCCGGCTGGGCCGCGAGGCCCCGATCGCGGCGAAGAGCCCGAACGGCCCGGCGCTGCGCAACCCGGCCTACGGCAGCCTGGCCGCGCGCGGGCTCTACCCGGACGCTCGCCAGACGCGGCCACAATCGATGCCGCGCTCGCCGATCATCGGCACCGACTCGCCGGTCCAATACGAGCCGAGCGAGTCCCCCGGCGTTCGCAAGCGGATGCCGGTCCCGGTTGGCACGGGCGCACCGCCGCCGCAGCCCGAGGAGAGCGAAGGCGGTATGGCCAAGTCCGGCCTGGCCTTCCTGCGCCGCTTCAAGAAGGACGACTGAAGAAACCAAGGACAAGGAGAACTGGTGCAGACTCCCGCGCCGTTTGACTATGAGCGCGCGACCAGCGTCGACGGCGCAATCGCATCGCTTGCCGAGCACGGTCCAGAAGCCCGACTGATCGCCGGCGGCCACAGCCTGCTGCCGATGATGAAGCTGCGCCTGGCCAGCCCGGAGTACCTGATCGACATCAACGACCTTAAGCTCTCCTACATCGAGGAGCGCATCACCGAGGTCAGGATCGGGGCGCTGACCCGTCATGCCGAGCTACTCGACTCCGACCTGCTCGCTCGGCGCTTCCCGGTGTTCGGAGACGCCGAGGAGGTGATCGCGGATCCGGTCGTGCGCAACCGCGGCACGATCGGAGGGTCGCTGTGCCAGGCGGACGCCGCCGAGGACCTGTCGATCGTGTGCGCGGCCCTGAAGGCGAACCTCGTCATCAAAGGCCCGAGCGGAGAACGAACCGTGGGCATGGACGGCTTCTACATCGGTCCGTTCACCACCGCGGTCGGCGCGGATGAGATGCTCACCGAGATCCGCCTGCCGATCCGGCAGGGCGCGGGGTCAGCCCACGAGAAGGTCGAGCGCCGGGCGGGCGACTTCGCGATCGCCGCGGTGTCGGCCGCGGTGTGGCTCCAGGGGGGCACGATCGCCGATGCGGGCATCGCGCTCGGCGCGCTCGGCCCGACCACGATCATCGCCAGCCGGGCCGAGGAGGCGCTGAAGGGCAAGGCACCGTCCGAGGAGCTGTTCGCCCAGGCCGGCCAGATCGCGGCCGAGGACTGCATGCCGGTTCCCGACGGACGCGGGCCGGTTGACTACAAGCGCCACCTCGCCGGCGTTCTCACGACAAGGGCGCTGCGCCGCGCCACCGCCCGAGCCCTGCAGCAGGAGGTCCACTGACATGGATGTGACGATCACCATCAACGGCCAGGAGGTCTCGGCTGACGTGGAGCCGCGCCAGCTGCTCGTGCACTTCATTCGCGACACCGCCGGCCTGACCGGGACGCACTGGGGCTGCGACACGTCCAACTGCGGGGCGTGCGTAGTGCTGATGGACGGCAAGCCGATCAAGTCGTGCACCACGCTCGCGGCGATGTGCACGGGCCACGAGATCAGCACCGTGGAGTCGCTCGAGAAGGAAGGTCAACTCGACCCGGTGCAGATGGGCTTCCACGAGCTGCACGGGCTGCACTGCGGCTTCTGCACGCCGGGGATGTTGATGACCTCCCGCGCCCTCTTGAACGAGAATCCGAACCCCACCGAACAGGAGATCCGGACCGCGATCTCGGGCCAGATCTGCCGCTGCACGGGCTACAAGAACATCGTCAGCGCGGTGCGCTGGGCGGCCGAGCACGAGGCCGCCATGAAACAGGAGGCGTGAGGAACATGGCCACGATCGAGACGACCGCCAGGACCGACCGCCCCATCGGCTTCGGCCGACTGAAGCGCAAGGAGGACGCGCGTTTCATCCGCGGCCAGGGCACCTACCTGGACGACATCCGCCTGCCCGGCATGGTGCATGGCGCGATGCTGCGCAGCCCCTACGCGCACGCCAAGATCCTGTCGATCGACACCTCGGAGGCGCTCAGGCTGCCGGGTGTCGCCGCCGTGGTCACGGCCAAGGACCTCGAGACCTTGGGTCTGGCCTGGATGCCGACCATCTCCTACGACACGCAGGCCGTGCTGGCCGGCGACAAGGTCCGCTTCCAGGGCCAGGAGGTCGCGTTCGTCATCGCGACCGACGAGTACATCGCGCGCGACGCGCTGGCGCTGATCGACGTCGAGTACGAGCCGCTGCCCGCGGTGGTCAACGCCCGCAAGGCGCTCGACGACGACGCGCCGCTGATCCGGGACGACAAGGACGGCCAGCGCGACAACCTGGCCAGCCCGCTGTGGGAGGCCGGCGACGAGGAGGCCACCGACCGCGCGTTCGCCGAGGCCGACACGATCGTCACCCGGGACATCATCTATCCGCGCTGCCATCCGGCGCCGCTCGAGACGTGCGGGATGATCGCCGACTTCAACCCGAAGACCGGCCAGCTCGACATCTACAACGGCAATCAGGCCCCCAACGCCCACCGCACGGTGTACGCGCACGTGGCCGGGCTGGCCGAGCACATGATCCGCATCCGCTGCAACGACATCGGCGGCGGCTTCGGCAACAAGGTGCCGGTCTATCCGGGTTACGTGTGCGCGATCGCCGGCTCGATCGTCGCGGGCGTCCCGGTCAAGTGGATCGAGGACCGCTCGGAGAACCTGATGTCGACCGGATTCGCGCGCGACTACATCATGCGCGCCGAGATGTGCTCCAAGGACGGCAAGATCACCGGCCTGCGCGTCGACGTGGTCGCCGACCACGGCGCGTTCGACTCGACCGCGCAGCCGACCAAGTTCCCGGCCGGCTTCTTCCACATCGTCTGCGGGTCCTATGACCTGCAGGCCGCCCACGTGAAGGTCAAGGCGGTCTACACGAACAAGGCGCCGGGCGGGGTCGCCTACCGCTGCTCGTTCCGGATCACCGAGGCGGTCTACCTGGTCGAGCGCATGGTCGACGCGCTCGCGCTCGAGATGAAGGCGGATCCGATCGACCTGCGGATGCGCAGCTTCATCGCGCCCGAGCAGTTCCCGTACGAGACGACCACCGGCTGGACGTACGACTCGGGCAACTACGGCGCCACCATGCGCGAGGCCATGCGCATTGCGAGCTACGACGAGCTGCGCAAGGAGCAGGCGTCGAAACGTGAGCGCGGCGAGCTCATGGGCATCGGCGTGTCGTTCTTCACCGAGGGCGTGGGCGCCGGGCCGCGCAAGCACATGGACATCCTGGGCCTGGCCATGAACGACGGCGCCGACTTGCGCGTGCACCCGTCGGGCAAGGCGGTGGTCAGCATCTCCGCCCAGACCCAGGGGCAGGGGCACGAGACGACGTTCGCCCAGATCGTGGCCGAGGAACTGGGCATCCCGCCCGAGGACGTCCAGGTCCGGCACGGCGACACCGACCGCACGCCGTACGGACTCGGAACGTATGGCTCGCGATCGACCCCCGTCTCCGGTGCCGCGGTGGCGGTCGTCTCGCGCAAGGTGCGCGACAAGGCCCGCATGATCGCCGCAACGATGCTCGAGACCCGCGCGGAGGACCTGGCGTGGGAGAAGGGCCGCTGGTACGTCAAGGGCGATCCCGAGAAGGGCGCGCTGATCGAAGATATCGCGGCCTACGCCTACAGCGGCGAGGGGATGCCCGAGGGTATGGAGGGCGGACTCGACGCGCAGGTGATCTACGACCCGCCCAACCTGACCTATCCGTGCGGTGCCTACATCGCCGTGGTCGACGTCGACCCCGACACCGCCGCGGTCAAGGTCCGGCGCTTCATCGCGGTCGACGATTGCGGGGTGCGGATCAACCCCATGATCGTCGAGGGCCAGATCCATGGCGGCCTGGCCGAGGGGATCGGCATCGCGCTGATGGAGGTCATCACGTTCGACGAGGAGGGCAACTGCCTGAACAATTCGTTCATGGACTACCTGATCCCGACCGCGCTGGAGTGCCCCGACTACGAGCTGGGTGAGACGGTCACCCCGTGCCCGCATCATCCGCTTGGAGCCAAGGGCGTGGGCGAGTCGCCGAACGTGGGCTCACCGCCGGCCATCGTCAACGCGGTGATCGACGCCCTGCACGAGTCCCACGGCGTCGACCACATCGACATGCCGTGCACGCCCGCCCGCGTGTGGGCGGCGATGCAAGGACGGCCCGAGCCCCCGCAGTGATCACGGGACCCCTCTCGAGCCGAGCGCAGGAGCTCACCGCGCAGGGCGCGGCGTTCGTCACGGCGACGGTCGTCCGCGTCGAGCATCCGACGAGCGCCAAGGCCGGGAACGTCGCGCTCGTGCACGAGGACGGGTCGATCGAGGGGTTCGTGGGCGGCGTCTGCGCGCAGAACAGCGTCCGGCTGTACTCGCTCAAGGCGATCGAGCGGGGCGAGCCGCTGCTGTTGCGGATCCTCCCCGATGGTCCCGGCGTAGCCAGCGTCAAGAACGCGGCCAACATGGATCCTGGCCACGAGGTTGCGCACGACGAAGGGTCGGTGACGGTTCAGAACCCGTGCCTGTCGGGCGGCGCGATCGAGGTGTTCCTCGAGCCGTTCCTGCCCCCGCCGCGCATGATCGTGGCCGGCGACACGCCGATCGCCGCGGCGCTCCTGCGGCTGGCGCCCGAGTTCGGGCTCGACGCGGTTCGGGGCCGCGGCGGCGACACGGGCTCGCCCGTCCCGTCCGGCGATGATCTGGCCCTGGTTGTCGCCGCGCACGGGCGCGACGAGCGAGCGATCCTGCGGGCCGCGCTCGAGGCGGAAGTCAGATATGTCGGCCTGGTCGCCAGCCGCAGGCGGGGCGCCGCCGTGCTCGACGAGCTGCGCTCCGACGGGGTCGCCGAGGAATTGCTCGAGCGGATCGACACGCCGGCCGGGGTTGACATCGGCGCGCGCACGCCGGCCGAGGTCGCGCTCTCGATCCTCGCCTCGATCATCGAGGTCCGCCGGCGGTCGAGCACGGCGCCGCGGTCCTGGGCCGCCGTTCCGGCGACCGCGGTAGACCCGATCTGCGGCATGACCGTCGTGCTGGGCCCCGACGCGCTGACGGTCGAGTACGCCGGCGACATGCACTACTTCTGCGGCGAGGGCTGCCAGCGGGCGTTCGAGCAACTGCACGCGTCGGTATGACGCCGCCTCGGGTGACCGGCGAGGCGGCCGACGAGGTCCGGCACCTCGTACCCGACGTGGAGACGCTCGCCGTGCGCCTCGGCGCGGTCGATTACCTGGTCGATGAGGCGCTCGCCACCTCGATGTTCCTGAGCCTGCGGCTGCCCCAGCCACTGCTGTTGGAGGGCGAGGCCGGGGTCGGCAAGACCG
This sequence comes from uncultured Solirubrobacterales bacterium, assembly GCA_963834625.1. Taxonomy (GTDB): domain Bacteria; phylum Actinomycetota; class Thermoleophilia; order Solirubrobacterales; family Solirubrobacteraceae; genus Palsa-465. Next base: position 49,415 of record CAWICM010000012.1, read on the forward strand.
AGGCGGGCAAGTCGCTGGCCGCCGTGCTCGACACCCCGCTTATCCGCCTGCAGTGCTACGACGGAATCGACGCCGCCGAGGCGCTGTACGAGTGGAACTATCCCCGCCAGCTGCTGAGCATCCGACTGGCCGAGGCTCAGGGCGCCGAGCTCCGCGAGCAGGACCTGTTCGGCGGCGACTACCTGATTCGCCGGCCGCTCCTGCGCGCACTCGAGCACCCCGGCCCCCGGCCGGCCGTGCTGCTGATCGACGAGATCGACCGCGCCGACGACGACTTCGAGGCGTTCCTGCTCGAGCTGCTGGCCGAGGCCGCGGTGACGATCCCCGAGATCGGCACGGTCCGCGCCACGCATCCGCCGATCATCGTGCTGACCTCGAACCGCACCCGCGACCTGCACGACGCGGTCAAGCGGCGCTGCCTGTATCAGTGGATCGACTATCCGACGCCGCAGCGAGAGGTCGAGATCGTCCGCCGGCGCGTGCCGGCGGCGTCCCAGGCTCTCGCGGTGCAGGTGGCCGACGCGGTGGCGCGCATGCGCGAATCTGACGTGCAGAAGCCGCCCGGGGTGGCCGAGGCGATCGACTGGGTGGCCGCCCTCACCGTGCTCGGGGTCGACGAGTTGGACGTCGGCGCGATCGACCGGACGCTTGGGTCGGTGCTCAAGTACGCCGAGGACCAGGAGGTGGTCCGGGCGGCAGGTCTCGAGCATCTGGTGAGCCGGCGATGACCCCGCAGCCGTTCCGAGTCCGGCCGCTCGGGCTGGATCTTCCCGCGGTGGCGGCCACGTTCAGCCGGCGCCTGCACGACGCCGGCGTACCGGTCAGCACCGAGCGAGCCACCTGGTTCGCGCAGGCGCTGCACGTGGTCGAGCCGGTGGCGCGCCGGCGCCTTTACTGGACGGCCCGCGGGGTGTTCGTGACCGGGCACGACCAGATCCGCGCGTTCGACGCGGTGTTCCGCGAGGTGTTCGGCCCGGCGACCGACCGCGCGGACGGCGCGCCGGAGGCGCCCACCGACCCGGACGCGCCCGCCGAGCTGCCGCCATCCGATGAGCCGCGGCGCAGCAGCGAAGGCGCCGGCGTCGCTCCGCCGGCCAGGGCCATGCCGGGCTCGCGATCGGGCGACGAGGCCACTCATGACACCCCGGTGCCGGTCCTGGCCAGCGACGAGGAGATCCTGCGCACCAAGCGCTTCGACGCGCTCGAGCCCGGGGAACTGGCGAGCCTCTACCGCCTGATGACGCGCATCCGGGTGGCCACGCCGGAGCGTCGCACGCGGCGCGGCGAGCGCCACCGCCACGGCGAGCGGATCGACCTGCGCCGCACGCTGCGGGGCAGCCTGCGCACGGCCGGCGACCCGATCCGGCTGGCCCGTCGTCGCCGCAGGACCACGCGCCGGCGGATCGTGTTGCTGTGCGACATCTCGGGCTCGATGGAGCCCTACGCGCGCGCGTACCTCCAGTTCCTGACCTGCGCCGCCGGTGCCGGGCCGAATGCCGAGGCGTTCGTGTTCGCCACCCGGCTGACCCGAGTCACCCGGGCGCTCGCCTCGCGCAATCCCGAGCGCGCCATCCAGCGCGCAGCCGCCACCGCGCCCGACTGGTCGAGCGGCACCCGAATCGGCGATGCCCTGAAGGCGTTCAACGACCGCCACGGGCGGCGCGGGATGGCCCGCGGCGCCGTGGTGGTGATCCTGTCCGACGGCTGGGAGCGCGGCGATCCGGCGCTGGTGGGACGCGAGATGCAGCGGCTGCGCCGTCTGGCCTACCGAATCGTGTGGGTCAACCCGCGCGTCAGCGCTAAGGAGTTCGAGGTCCGCGCGGGGGGCATGGCGGCGGCGCTGCCCTGTGTCGACGCCCTGGTCAGCGGCCACAGCCTCATGGCGCTGGACGAGGTGGCCGAGGCGATCGGCGCGACCCGCACCGGGAATCTCACCGCGTCACCCGGGCCGGAAACGCCGGAGCCGGAGGAGGAGCCGTGGCCGAGCGCCACGCCGGTCCCCGGCAGCTCGGTGGCCATGCCGAGCGGCTACGGCCCCAGCCGAGGCAGAACGACTCCCGGGTGGTCGCTCGGAGGGACATGAGCTCGCCCAAGACCTGCATCTACCCCGGCTGCGACCGGCCGGCCGTCCCGCCGCATCCGCTTGGCGGGCCGCAGCCGAGCTTCTGCGACAAGGAAGAGCACAACGCGTTGACCGCGTATCAGGAGCGCCAGCGCCTGGCGCGTGCGGCGTCGTCAGATGAACCCGAGAGGAGATCCACCAATGGCCAATGAGGCTTACCGCGCGGTTTTCCTGCGCGTGCACCCGACCGGCAAGATGGTGCTCAGCCTGACCACCGAGCCCGACGGCGAGGAGGCGCGTTACGCGCAGCTCGTGGCCTCCGAGCTCGGGGTGCCCGCACTCGACGTCAAGGTGGTGCCCGCCGACACCGACCGCTTCGGCACCGGGCACGGCTACAACAGCGCGCCGTCCGCCGAGACGCCGGCGGCGATCGAGAGCGCCACCGGCAAGATCCGCGCCAAGGCCCAGCTGCTCGCGGCCGCCGCACTGAACACCTCGCCCGACACGATCACGTGGGACAACGGCGCGTTCGTCTCGAGCACCGACCCATCCGAGGCCAAGACGATCGCGGACATCGCGCTGTACGCCCACGGCACCGGCGTGCTGCCGCCGGGCGTCGAGGGCGGACTGGACGCGCAGACGGTCTACAAAGAGGCCTGATCGAGCTCCGCTTCGATCCCGATGCGGACCTCGTCAGCCACCTTGAGGGCTCCGAACAGTGCGGTATACGGCTTCATCCCGAAGTCGGTCTGCTTCACGATGGCCGCACCGGTGAGTCGTCCGTTGCCGGTCGCGAGCTCGAAGTCCACCGGTCCGCGCCGGCCACCGAGCTCGAGCTCGCCCACGACGCTCAGACCGCCGTCGGGGCGACGCTCGATCTGGTTCGAGCGGAACTCGATCGGACAGCCCTTCAGCACCTCTTCATCGATGGTCTGGGCGATGTTCGCCTTGTCGTCATCGTCGAGAGACTTGACACCGCCCGTGCCCTCGAGCACGCGAAGCGAGCGCGAGTCGGCCGTGAGCGTGAGGGCGGGCTGCGCATCGGGGTCGAGCGTCGCCTGCCACGAGCCCACCTCGATCAGCAGGTCGTGGCCGGCCTTGGCGGCAGCGCCTTTTCGCGCCGTCCTGATCGTGAGTCGGGCATTCTGTGGCCCGAACGTGTTATTCGCCATTTGAGCAACCCTAACCCAGGAGACGACACATGGTTGAGCTGGACCACCCGTTCTCGACGGACAAGCCGATCGATGAGAGCTGGCAGGCGATCCTCGACCTCGAGCGCCTGGTCCCCTGCGTCGAGGGCGGCAGCGTCCTGGAGAAGACCGGCCCGGACAGCGTCAAGGCCCAGATCAAGGTCAAGATGGGCGCGATGTCGATGACCTACGCCGGCACGGTGACCGTGCTCGAGCAGGATCTCGAGCAGCACCGCGCCGTGCTTCAGGTCAAGTCGCGCGAGACCAAGGGTCAGGGGCACGCCAACGCCGACGTCACGTTCTCGCTCTCGGACGGTGGCGGCACCATCCACACCGCCGCCCAGATCACCGGCAAGGCCGCCTCGATGGGCGAGGGCGTCATCGTCAACGTGCTCGACGCGCTGATCAGGGACTTCGCGTCGAAGCTCGAGAAGCTCTGAGCGCCGCCCATGGCCCGCATCGCGATGCGCCACGTCGAGCCGGGTGAGGTGCCACCCGACGGCGGCACCGCGGTCCAGATGGCTCCCGACCGCCCGGTGTTCTCCGGCAATGGGCCGGACGACTACGTGTGCGTGTCGTGCGGGAATGTGCTGGCCGTGGCCATGCCCCCCGAGTACATGAACCGCAAGCTGCGCATCCGCTGCGCGCGCTGCCGGACCGTGAACGCGGCCGTCGAGGTGCCGGGCGTGGACTACGCCTCGGCGTTCAAGCGCCCGCGCTGATCACCGACCGCGCCGGCGGCCACTCGCTCGTAATCGAGCTCGGTGGCGACGCCGAGCGCGTTCAGGGCGTCGTTGGCCTCCTCGAGGCTGTCGGCCTCGGCGACCGCCTGGGCCAGGCGCCCGGCGGCGTTGATCGTGATGTCGACGTCGAGGTAGAAGGTCATCGCCGCGATCGGGCTCAGCTCGACCGTCCGCGTGCCGCCGCGGATCGTGCTCGTCCCCGCCGCGCCCCGGAACGCCCGCACGGCCTGGGCGCTCGCCTCCGTGCTGACCAGCTCCGTCGCCGCCTCGATCCGCTCCGCCACCGGCCCGGTCAGGCCGCGGACGCCGCACAGCCCGCCGGCGGCGGCCACGACCGATATCCGGGCGAGCACCTCGTCGGGCTTGAGCTCGGCATCGCATCCCACCCCGAAGATCCCGAGCAGCACGGGCTGGCCGCTCGTCGAGAGCCGCCCGCCGGCGGCGAGCATGACCGAGTCGGCAAGCGGGCTGCGCAGTCCGGGCTCATCGCCGTTGGCGATCACGTCGCCGCCCACGTCGACCAGCACCAGCAGGTCGCATTTGAGGACGGCGATCGCCTCGGCCAGACCGTCCGCGACGCTCGCGGCGCCGGCGTTGATGTCGACCAGCACGGTCGGCTGGCCAAGGAACTCGGACATGCGCGACTCCGCGAACACCACGTCGCGATCCCGCAGCCGGGTGTCGGGGCCGGCCAGCAGGACGCCCGGGGCGATCTCCTCCGCGCCGACGATCTCGCTCACCGACCGCGGACCGGGTACCGGATCGAACGGCCGGCGCTCCCAGCTCAGCCCGCCCAGCACCGGCTCGGCGCCGTCGTACAGGCGCGCCGGCTCGGACGTGGCCAGGGCACCGGCCACGTCGCCCCCGCCGCCCATGCCGATCACGAGCGGGCGTCGGGATCCGCGCAAGAGGAGTTCGGCATCGCGCATCCTCTTAGTTTTACCGAGCGCGCGGTGGCGCCGATGTTACGAATCAACGCTGTTTGGTCGTCCGCCCAGCGGGAAGTCCTACGCCGAGAGTCGAGCCGCCGGAGTAGGAGGGGAGAGTCCATGACCGTCGAGCGCGATGCGGGGGCCGATCAGGCTGCCCGCCCGGATACCGCAACCACCGACGAGGCGCGAGCGCCCGAGAAGCCGACCCGGCTGTCGAGGCGTTCGTGGGGCGGAGTGCTCAAGCGCACCTTACGCGAGTTCAAGCAGGACAACCTCACCGACCTTGCCGCGGCGCTGACCTACTACGGGATCCTGGCCATCTTCCCGGCCGTGATCGCGCTGATCTCGATCGTCGGGCTGGTCGGCCACTCCGCCACGCAGACGCTGATCAGCAACCTGGACAAGCTCGCTCCCGGGACGGCGCGACAGGTGTTCACCAGCGCCATCCAGGGCTTGAACAAGAGCCGCGGCGCCGCGGGCGTGCTGTTCATCATCGGCATCCTCGGCGCGCTGTGGTCGGCTTCGGGCTACGTCGCCGCCTTCATGCGCGCCTCGAACCAGATCTACGACATCGAGGAGGGCCGTCCGTTCTGGATGACGATCCCGGTCCGCTTCGCCGTCACCGTGGCGATGGTGCTGCTGCTGGTCATGAGCGCGCTGGCCGTGGTGATCACGGGCGGCCTGGCCGGACGCGTCGGCGACCTGCTCGGTGTCGGGAGCACCGCGGTACAGGTGTGGGACATCGCCAAGTGGCCGGTGCTCCTGCTCGTGGTCAGCTTCATGTTCTCGATCCTGTACTGGGCCTCCCCGAACGTGAAGCAACCGGGCTTCCGCTGGATCAGCCCCGGTGGCGTGCTCGCGGTTGCGACCTGGGTGATCGCCTCGGGCGTGTTCGCGCTGTACGTGTCGAACTTCAGCTCCTACAACAAGACCTACGGCACACTCGCCGGCGTGATCATCTTCCTGGTCTGGCTGTGGATCTCCAACGTCGCGATCCTGCTCGGGGCCGAGTTCAACGCCGAGCTCGAGCGTGGCCGGCTGATCGAGGCCGGGCATCCCGCCGACGAGGAGCCGTTCGTCGAGCCGCGGCGGGTGCCCAAAGCCGCTCGCAGCTGACGGCGAGTCACGCTCGTCGCCTAATGCACGCCGCGCGACTCGGCCAGGCGCCGCATCGCGTAGCGGAACCAGTTCTCGCCGAACGGCATGTACACGCGGACCGGGATCCCCCGCGCCGCCAGCGCCGGCGGATCGTCGGGACGCACTCCTAACAGCATCTCGACGCCCACCCCTGGCATCGCCGCCAGCAACGCCTCACGGAGCACCGGGTCGTGGGTGGCCAACCACACTGTGGCGCCGGCGGCGTGCAGCGAATGGGCCAGGCTCACGAAAGCCAGGTCGGTGGCGTCGCCCCAGGCGTGCGCCACCGCCGCCGGCTCCACGTAGGCGCCCTTGACCAGCCGGATCGGGACACCTGCGTCGACCAGCGCCGACGCGTCCGAAACGCTCCGGCGGAGATTGGCCTGAAGGGTGGCCGCCACCCGTCCGCCGGCGCGCGCCACCGCGAGCACGGTCTCGAGGATGCGATCGGCCCGCGCCGCCTCCTCGGCGCCGACCTGGATGATCGCCCCGTCCGGCAGCGCCGCCGCGATCCGCTCCAGCCGCCGCACCACTCCCGAGCCCGGCTCGTCGAGCGCGATGTGCGAGAGATCCACCGACAGGTACGTCCCGAGGGGCGCCTCGCCCAGCCGTCCGGCCAGCGAGACGTAGACATCCGCCACGCGATCCGCCTCGAGCCGATCGGTCACGCGCTCGCCGAAGAAGTCGATCGAGCTGAGCGCTCCCAGACCGGCGAGCTGGGAGGCGGTGGCGAGGGCGTCCTCGACAGTGCGGCCGGCCACGTAGCGTGACGCCAGCCGGTAGGCCACCGCTTCGCCGCGCGAGGTCCGGCACACCGCTCGCTCGAACCGGTCGCTGGTGGCCAGGGCGAGCAACGGACGGCGAAGGGTCAGCGACATGACCGGATGGATTCTCTCATTAGCAGGAAGTCAATCGATTTAGTGTTATATTCCATCCGTGCTCGCGTCCAGGCCAGCTCGTGTCGATGTTCATCAGCACATCTGGACCGCGCCGCTGCTGGACGCGCTGTCCGACCGGGTGCGCCTGCCGTTCGTGCGGGTGACCGACGGGCTCGCCGTGCTGCACTGCGCCGGCGAGCAGGCCTGGGCCATCAACTTGCAAGCCGAGGCCCCCCGGCGACGCGCCGATCTGCTGCGCGCGGACGGACTGGACAGCGCCATCGTCGCGCTCTCCAGCCCGATCGGGATCGAGGCGCTGCCCCGCGATGAGGCTCAACTCCTGATCGACGCCCACCTGGCCGGCGTCGAGGCCCTGGGCAGCCAGTTCGGGGCCTGGGGCCCGGTAGCGCTCGACCGGCCCGACCCTGACGACGTGGACGCGCTCGTGGCCCGCGGCTGCACAGGTATCACGATCCCCGCCGGCGCCCTGGCCGGACCAGACGCGCTGGCCGAGATCGAGCCGCTGCTGGCCCGGGCCGAGGCCCTGCAGGCAACCCTGTTCATCCACCCCGGCCCCGCGCCGGGGCAGCCACGCCGGCGGGAGTCATCGCTGACCGAGCCGCTTTGGTGGGCCGCGCTCACCGAGTACGTGGACCAGATGCAGGCCGCGTGGCTGACCTTCGCGACGCTCGGCCGCCGGCGTCACCCGAGCCTGCGGATCCTGTTCGCGATCCTGGCCGGCGGCGCGCCCCTGCACGCCGAGCGACTGGCGGCGCGCGGAGGTCCGCCGCTGGACCTGCGCGACCCGCTCACGTTCTACGAGACCTCGAGCTACGCTTCGGCGGCAATTGCGGCGCTCGCCCGGATCGTCGGTCCCGAGCAACTCGTCTACGGCTCCGATCGCCCGGTGATCGAGCCACTCCGGACCGAGTGGGACGCCGCGCTTCAGGCCACCGCGGCCCGGCTGATCGGCGCGGAGGCCGTCCGGGTGGCGGCGGTGGCGGCATGAGCCTGACGGCCGCGGCGCTCGAGCGATTCGTGGCCCGTTTGTCCGCCACGCCCGAGCTCTGGCAGCATGCGATCCGGCACGCCAGCGACGTGCGCGTCTACGAGCAGATCTGGGACGACGAGGACGTCAACGCCTGGGTGATCTGCTGGAGCGAGGACCAGGACACCGGCTTTCACGATCACGACGATTCGTCGGCCGCGATCGCGGTCATCTCGGGGCAGGTCCGCGAGGACCGCCTGCGCCTGGGCGACACGCCCCGGTCGCAGACATTCGGCCCCGGGTCGATCTTTACCGTGCCCGCGGTGGCCATCCACCGCGTCCTGCACGCGGGTGCGACCCCGGCGGTGACCCTTCACGCCTACTCGCCGCCGCTTGACCGCACCGGCGCCTACCGGATCGGCCCCGACGGCGAGCTCGAGCGCGAGCTCCTCACCTCCGCGGAGGAGCTCCGGGCCACGGCGCCCATCGGCTGAGCCCCTTTAGGATTAGCCCGGTGTCGGGCGTCGGGCGCTACATGAAGTTCACGGCTCAGCCGGGTCGGGGAGACGAGCTGGCCGAGCTCTTGCTGCGAGCCGCCGACGCACTCCGGGACACCTCCGGGTGCGAGCTCTACGTGATCAATCGCACCAAAGAACAGCCCGACCAGATCTGGGTCACCGAGCTGTGGCTGAGCCAGGACGCTCTGGATGCCTCGCTCGAGCAGCTGCGCAGCGACGAGGGGCAGGCGCGGTTGGGTCAGGTCTTGGCACTGCTCGACCCGAACAACCCACCCGAGCGAGTCGAGCTAGAGCCGCTCGGAGGCGTCGGCTACGTCTCCGGCGGCGGCGGGTACACCCATCTCAACCTCGAGGAGGTAGAGGACATGGCGCCGAGGTTCGGCTTCGGCGAGCAGGGCGAGGCGCGCTTCGCCAACCGAGCCCTCGAGACGGCCCGCACGGGGGTTAGCCACCAGCGGCTGCGCCCCGGGGTGCGCCAGGCCTTCGGCCATCGCCACCAGCATGCCGAGGAGGTCATGGTGGTGCTGCGCGGCACCGGCCGGGTCAAGATCGACGACGAGATCCGAGATGTCGGTGAGCTGGACGCGATCCGCTTCGCGCCCGGTTCGACGCGTGCCTTCGAGGCCGGCCCCGAAGGCCTCGAGCTGCTTGTGTTCAGTGCTCGGCACCCTGGGGACGCCGTGATGGACCCGACATTCTGGCCCAACGAAACGGAGGCAGAGTGAGCACTACGCGCGTCAACGACAACCTTATCCAGATCACCCGGCTGCGATTCGTCAACGCGTTCCTGGTCCGCGAGGAGGACGGCTTCACACTCGTCGACACCACGATCTCTCGGGGCGCTGAGGAGCTGATCGCGGCGGCCCGGAGCGCGGGCGGCGAGATCAGGCGGATCGCTCTCACCCACGGCCACGGCGACCATGTCGGCTCGCTCGACGCGCTGAAAGCAACGCTCGGCGACTCCGTCGAGGTGCTGATGCCGCAGCTCGACGCGCGCATCCATGCGGGCGAGAAGGTGGTGGACGGCAAGCCGCCCGGTTCCTGGCCGAAGCTGAAGACCACCCCCGACGTGCCGCTGACCGGCGGCGAGCGGGTCGGCAGCCTCGAGGTCATCCCGACCCCCGGCCACACCCCGGGGCACGTCTCGTTCCTCGACACGCGCGACCGAACGATCGTGGTGGGTGACGTGTTCACCTCGATCGGCGGCCTGGCGGTTTCCAACCACTTCTACCTGCGCTTCCCGCTCGCCGCGATGGCCACCTGGGACAAGGCCAAGGACGTGGAGTCCGCGCGCCGGCTCCGCGAGCTCGACCCGGCGCTGCTCGTGGTCGGTCACGGCGGACCGGTCCGCAATCCCGCCCCGGCCATGGACAAGGCGATCTCGGCCGCTGGGGGCTGATGTCCGCCTACAGCTATGCCCGAGTGCAGCACGACGGACGCGACGACGTAGTCGCGGTCGAGGAGCCACTCGAGATCCGGGTGGACGGAAGCCCGCTGACCGTGACCATGCGCACGCCGGGCAACGACGAGGAGCTCGCGCTCGGGTTCCTGTACGGCGAGGGGCTGATCGACGGCCCCCGGAAGGCCGGTCCGACCGAGGACTTCGCGGCCAACATCGTGGAGGTGGAGGGGCCACTCAGCCGCGACCCCGGACAGCGGCGCTTCTACACCACCTCCTCGTGCGGCGTGTGCGGAAAGGGCGCGCTCGAGGAAGTGGCGGTCCACAGCGCCCCGCTGCCCGACGGTCCGACGATCGCCCGCGCGCTCCTCGCGGCGCTGCCCGACCGGCTCGTCCAGCCCGCGTTCGAGCGGACCGGTGGCGTGCACGCCACGGGCCTGTTCACCCCGGACGGCGAGCTGTTGCTGGCCCGGGAGGACGTCGGGCGGCACAACGCGATGGACAAGGTGATCGGCCGCGCGCTCCTCGACGGCCTAGTCCCGCTGGGCGAGCGGATCCTGTGCGTGAGCGGGCGTCAGTCGTTCGAGCTCGTCCAGAAGGCTGCCGTCGCCGGGGCGCCGATCCTGGTCGGTGTGGGCGCGCCCAGCTCGCTGGCCATCTCGCTGGCCGACGATCGCGGGATGACGCTGTGCGGCTTCGCCCGCCGCGGGCGCGTCAACGTCTACACGCGCCCGGAACGAGTGCGCGACTAAGCCTCGAGCTCACCCGACGCGATCGCGTCCGACAGCCGTCGGTGGTCGCGGGCAGTTTGGTCCGCATAGCTGACGGCGAACTCCCCGAGCGCCGCGTCGAACGCGCGGCCCTTGCCGATGTAGGCCGAGATCGCGATCGGGTCGCCGGTGCGAGCGTGAGCGCGGGCCAGCGCCTTGCCGCACGCGGTGGCGAACTGCGCCAGGCGAGGCGTTATCAACTCGCCGCGTGGGATCACCTTCATGTCGCGGAACTGACGCACGTAGAAGTCGTTGCCGGCGACCGAGGTGAAACCCGCGAAGATGTCCGTCGCGCTCTGGATCAGGCGTTTGCCGACGACCACGCGTTGGCCGTGGTTCGGATAGCGGCCGCGACCACGATGGGCCTCGTACACCGAGCTGCCGGCCTGCTTGATCTGCAGAAACAGGGGGTCGGCTCCGTCGCGCCCCTCGAGCAGCACCAGGAACACCCTCATGCCGACGCTCCCGACACCGACCACCTGGCGCGCCGCGTCGACGAACGAGAAGCGGTCCAGCAGGTGCCGGCGGTATTCCGGCAGCGAGGCCCGGTAGGCCTCGAACACCTCGTCGGCGAGGGCGGGCTCGTCCACCGGCAGGCGAACCCTGAGCGGTGGGTCGTCGGTGATCTGGAGGTGCCCGTCGATCCGCTCGGTGAGCTTCCGGGCGGCGCCGGCGCTGGTTCGCCGCTGCGCCTTGCGCTCGATGTGAGCAGAGATCTGCTCATGCTCCTCGGCGGCGAACAGCGCAATGAATTGCTGGGCGGTGATCAGGTCGTACCAGATGTCGAGTTGCCTCGCCCTGGCGTAATGGGCGATCCGATCCCTGTAGGTCTGGAGGCACCGAGCCACCGCTTGCTCCGCGACCTTCGCGTTCAGCCCGAACTCGCGAGCAAGGACGACGATGCTCGCGACGAGGCGCGAGACGTCGTACTCGAACGGACCCGGCACGGTCTCGTCGAAGTCGCGCAGGTCGAACGACAGCTGGCGCTCCGGGGTAGCCCACAACCCGAAGTTGAGGACATGGGCATCGCCGCACAGCTGCACGGTCAAGCCCGTGTCCGCGCGGGTGTCAAGGTCGGCGGCCATCACCGCGGCCGCGCCCCGGTAGAACGCCCACGGAGACATCGCCATCCGGGAATGGCGGATCGGTAGGAGCTCGCGCAGCCGGATCGCGTTCTGGGCCGAGATCACCGCCACCGGGTCGGTCGCGCTCGGGCGCTTCCAGCCGGAGAGCTCGCTGCGCTTCAGGCGCTCGCGGGCGGCGCGGCCAGCAGCGCGACGCTGATCGGCGCTGGGCAGCTGTGCATGAGCCGATGAGGGTCTCAGACGATCACCGCCACCTCGTCTTGATCGGCGAGGTTCACGACCGCGGCGCCGCGTACTTGCACGCGCAGCTTGGCGTCCCGACCGCGCCCGGAGCGTGTGCCGACCGCCAGCAATCCGTGCCGGTAGGCCTCGGCCGCGATGTCTGCGAAGGGGTGCTCGCCCACCAGCCCGAGGTCCGTCGCCGCGATCGCGTGAACAGATGGCCCTTCCGGGCGCTGGAGCGCCAAGAGCGCCGGTCTTGCTTCCGGAGTGATCGCGGTCAACGCGATCGCGTCCCCCAGCAGCCTAGATCTCGCCACCGGCTTGTGTGCCCCCGCGAACATCGCCGGATCCACATGCTTATCGTCAATCAACTCGGCGACGACGAACGGACCGTCGCCGACTCTCGCCGCCGACGCTCGGCGGACGGCCATGAGGCTCGCCAGAGTGATCGCGTCTGCGTCGTTCGCCGCCGCCCCGTGGTGTGCCAGCACCGCGACCGCCGAGCAGGGCCGATCGGCCAACGAGGAGACCACCTCCAGCTCGGGCTCCGGGACACGCGTCACATGCACGCTCAGATGCGCGAGCGACGGCAGCGCAATTTCCTCCGCCGAGACCAGATCGGAGTCGCACACGACCGTCACGGCCGAACCGGCCGGCACCAGCCGATCGAGTTGGGCGAGCAACCCCGGGGCGGTCCGGTTCCAACCGATCACCATCAGCCGTGCCGGCGGGGACGCGGGGAGGAGGAACGGCTGTCCAGCCGGAGGTCCAGGAGACGTCGTGCCGTTCCAGCGCGCGCCAGGGCCGTCGGAGGCGCAGACGAGCAACTCTCCCGCGCCAACCACGGTTTCTCGGGGTGGGGCGAGCAGAACCGTCCCGTCCGCTCGCTTGATCCCGATCGGACGCGCTTGTTCGACCGAGGCGACGACCGTGCCGAACGCACGTCCCACGGACTCGGGCAGACCGCACACCTCGAGCCGCACACGTTTCGCGGACAGCAGTTCCCCAAGGAGCTCGGCTGTCGCCGGTGTGGCCAGCCACATCGCGATCGCGTCCGCGATCACGTCGTCGCCGACAACCTCGACCTGCCCGTGGCACGCCGCGCTCAGGGTCTCAGCGGCGGCCGGATCGTCGATCTCCGCGACGACCGTCTGTCGGTCAAAGCCATCACACGCGACCCCCAAGGCCAGGACGGTGGCGGCCACCGTCGCATCCGACGTGGGATCGTCCGAACCGATCGCCACAACCGTCCGCGCCTCCTGGATGTTGACCCGATGCAGCTCAGACGCGATCGTCCGGTCACCGCTGCGGCAGATCACCCTCGGACCCTGTCGCTGGCCGATCGCGGCCCGCAACGCGTCCTCCATCTCGGCTCGCTCTCGGTCGGCGAGCACCACGATCGCCCCGGGCCGTGGCGCCCTGGCAGCTTGTCTGAGATCCCTGACCAGCAGTGCGATCCACGGCGACCAACCGAGGATCACCAGATGCCCGGACTCGAGCACGATCGTGCGGCCACGCCGCAACCTCTCGAGCCGCGCCTGCATCGTGGTGGAGATCGTCCCGATCAACGTCCCGAACAGCACGATCCCTGAGATCGTGACCATCAGCGACAGCAGCCTCGGTCCCCAGCTCGTGTCGGAGGCAATTGTCCCCGGATCGATCACCCGCAAAAGGCTCTGCCAGAAACGCTCGGCCACGGTACGCGAGTGCTCGGTCGTGAATGCCGAATTAGTCACTATGAGAATCACCGTGCTGACGATCACCACGAGCAACGTCAGCGACCCCACGGCCAGCAGTACCGGCCAGGTCCCCCGGTCCCAAACCAGATCTGCCCGATACCTCAGCCGCGCCCACAACCGAGGCTGGCGGCGACCCTCAGCACCCTCATTCACCTGACAAGACTATTCCCCCGTGCGGGGGCTCAGGTCACGAGCTCAACCAGCCGCTCGAGCTCCTCCTCGGACGTCCACGCGCCGACCGATGCGCGCACGAGCCCGAATGCGGGGATGCTCCGCACGACCACCCGTTCGACGGCCAGGCGCGCCACCTCCGCGTCGGCATCCTCGACCTTCCACGACACGAGCGTGGAGCGCCCCCGCGGCCAGACCTCGAGGCCTCGCTCGGTCAAACGATCGGCCAACGACGCCGCCAGCGATGCCGCGCGCTCGTGCACCCAGTCCCACCCCGCCGCCTCGAACACCCCGAGTGAGGCCAGCGCCCAGGCGCTCCGCATCCCGGCCGGGAAGCCGTGGTCGAGGCGGGCCACGCCCTCGGCCCAGTCCGACTCGAGTGCGTTGCGGGCATCAGCCAGCGAGCTATAGCCCGGCCACGGCACGAGCAGGTCCTCGAGCCGGTCGGGACGCACGAACAGCGCGCCGCTCCCTTCGGGGCCGCACAGCCACTTCTGGCCCGAGCCGGCGTAGAAGGCGACCCCGAGCGCGTGGAGGTCGAGCGGGACGGCACCGAGCGCCTGGGCGGCGTCAAGCAGCACCGGGATCCCCGTGGCGACCAGTGCGGGCACATCGGCCACCTCGCCGCCCACCCACGAGACGTGCGAGCAGGCGATCAGGCGGGTCGAGTCGGATACCGCGTCGGCGAGCTCGGCGAACGGCGCGACCCGGATCGAGACGCCGTGGCGCCGGCGGGCCCGGGCCAGCGGCGCGAGCAGGCCGGGATGCTCCTGGTCGCTCGTCACGATCTCATCCCCAGGGCGCAGGTCGAGGCCTCCGATCACCGTGTTCACGCCATCGGTGGTCGAGCCGGTCAGGGCGACCTCGGAGGGCTGAGCGCCCAGCACGGCGGCGTACCCTGCGCGCGCCCGGTCGCGCAGGCTCATCGTCTCCTCGAAGTACGGACGGCCGCAGCGCCCGCCGTCGACCTCCAGGTCGATCCGCTGGTGCACGACCTCGGCGGCGGCTCGCGGCAGCGGCCCTTCGGTCCCGGCGTTCAGGTACGAAAGGCGCTCGAGCACCGGGAACTGGGCCCGGAAGCTCGCCGGGTCGGGCGGAGAGTTCACGAACTGGCTATTTAGCAGACGCCTTGGCGCTGGACTTCTTCGATGACGAGGACGACTTGCCGTTCTGCTTCTTGGACTCCGTCTTGCCGCCCGACTTGCTGTCGGCCTTGCCCGAGTCCTCGGCCTTGCCCTCGCCGTCCTCGGAGCCCTCGTCCTCGGCCTCCTCGGCCAGTTCCCGCTTGAGCACCTTACCCGTCGGATTGCGGGGCAGCTCGTCGAGAAACACGACCTCGCGCGGGACCTTGTAGTTGGCCAGGTTCTCCTTGACGTAGCCCTTGACGTCGTCCTCCGACAGCTTCGCGCCGTCGCACAGGACCACGAACGCCTTGAGCCGCTGGCCGAACTTCTCGTCGTCCACCCCGATCGCGGCCGCCTCGCGGATCGACTCGTGCGAACCGAGCAGCTCCTCGACCTCGGCCGGGAACACGTTCTCGCCGCCCGAGACGATCATCTCGTCGTCGCGACCGTCGACGAACAGCCGGCCGTCGG
Organism: uncultured Solirubrobacterales bacterium; assembly: GCA_963834625.1. Lineage (GTDB taxonomy): Bacteria > Actinomycetota > Thermoleophilia > Solirubrobacterales > Solirubrobacteraceae > Palsa-465. Next base: position 64,844 of record CAWICM010000012.1, read on the forward strand.
AGTCGAAGTGGCCGACGTCGCCGGAGGCCATCAGGCCTTCGAGCATGTCCTTGTTGCCGCCGCCGGTGTAGCCCTCGAACTGCGAGAAGTTGCCGACGAAGATCCGCCCGCTCTCGCCGTCGCCTACTTCCTTGCCGTCCTCGTCGAACAGCTTGACGATCGAGCCGCGGACCACCTTGCCGGCGGTGCCCGGCTCGGCCTCGAGGTCCTCCGGGGTGGCGATCGTGGCGTAGGCGATTTCGGTCGAGCCGTACAGGTTGTAGACGACCGGCCCGAACGCCTTCATGGCCCGCTTGGCCAGATCGGCGCCCAGCGCGGACCCGCTCACGAAGATGATGCGCAACGAGGACGTGTCGCGCTCCTTGATCTTGTCCTCGCCCAGGTCGACCATCCGCGACAGCATCACCGGGACGACGACCATCGCGGTGGCCTTGTGCTCCTCGAGGCTGTCGATCGTGGTCTCGGGATCGAACCGCCGGCGCACGACGAGCGTCGAGCCGAGGCCGACCCCGACGATCGCCTGCATGAACCCGAGGGCGTGGAACATCGGCACGCACAGCTCGGTGATCTCGTGGGCGCGGAACGGCACCTTGCTGAGCAGCCCCCCGATGAGTGACAGCGAGCGGGGCTCCGAGCGCGGCGCTCCCTTGGGCGTCCCGGTGGTGCCGCTCGTCAGGATCGTGATCCTGGGCCACTCGTCGGGCTTGGGCGGCCCGCTCGAATCGCCACCCTCGATCAGGGCGTCGAGCGTGTCGTCGCCGGGCTCATCGGTCCACGCGCGGAAGCGCCCCCGCGGCGGATCGTCGATGCCCTTGAGAGTGTCGGCGTACTCGTCGTCGTAGACGAGCAGGTCGGTGCCCTCGCGCTCGGCCACCTCACGGATCTGCGGCCCGGCGAACGACGTGTTGAGCAGCACGATGCGCGCCCCGCATTTGGCACCGGCGAACACCGCCTCGAGGAAGCCCCGGTGATTACGGGCCAGGATCGCCACTCCCTCGCCGGCTTTCAGTCCGTGCTCGCGCCAGGCGTTGGCCAGCGCGTTCGAGCGCTCGTCGAGCTCCTTGTAGCTCAGCTCGCCCCGCTCGTCGATCATCACCGGCCGGTCGCCGTGGCGCAGGGCACCGGCCACGACCGCACCGCCGAGCAGCCCGTAGCGTTGGAACCCGAGCGCCAACTGGGCCACGCGGTGCGGCGGTTCGGGCCCGACCAGCCCACTGCGGATGCACAGCACCGCGAAGTACGCCTCGTCGCCCGCGCGCTCGGCGAGCTTAGTGGCGCCTCCGACCAGACCCTTGGGGTCGAGTGCGGCGCTGATGAGGGCCTTTGGATCCAGGTTAACGATGGGACTCTCCTCCTCTACGGCCGATCACTGGAATTTCATTTTGCTCGGGAAGGTTCCGTCGCACGCGGGCGTCGTATCCGACGTACCGACTATGCATACCGCGAGAAGCCTCAGAGTATGCGCCGTTGGCCTGGTCGCGGCGACGGTAGCCCTCACGACCGCGGCCGCGGCCGCGGCGGCGGGCAGGCCGTTCATCGACCGGTTCGCGCGCATCACCACGATCGCGTCGGCGGTGCCCAAGACCGGGCCGGCCAAAGGCGACGTGAACCCGTACGGCGTCGCCGTGGTTCCCCGCACGGCCGGCAAGCTCGTGCGCGGGGACGTCCTGATCAGCAACTTCAACAACGCCCACAACGATCAGGGCACCGGCTCGAGCATCGTCGAGATATCGCCGAACGGCAAGGCGCGCGTGTTCGCCGTCGTACCGCGCGCGGGCGGCGAGCCCGCGGTCGGCCTGACCACGGCGCTGGTGGCGCTGCGGGACGGTGACGTGATCGTCGGCAACCTTCCCGCCGCCGGCGGCGACCTGAAGAAGGGCGGTCCGGGCGCGCTGATCGTTCTCGACCCCGCGGGACATGTGACCGAGCGCATCACCGCGCCCGACATCAACGGGCCGTGGGATATGACGGCGGTCGATCACGGCTCCAGCGCGGTGCTGTTCGTGACCAACGTCCTGAACGGCACGGTGGCCGCGGCCGGGCACCCGGTGCGCGGCGGGACAGTGGTGCGGATCGGGCTGCGCCTGAATGCGGGAGCTGCCCCCGCGGTCACCTCCAACCAGGTGATCGCCGATGGGTTCACCGAGCGCACCGACCCGAACGCCCTCGTCGTCGGCCCGACCGGCGTGGGGCTCGGCCATGGCGGCGTCCTCTACGTCGCCGACTCGGCCGAGAACCGTATCGCCGCGGTTCCCGCGGCCCTGACGCGCACCACCGCACTCGGTGGTGGCGGCAAGACGGTGGCTTCCGGCAAGCCTCTGAACGACCCGCTCGGGCTCGCGATAGCACCCAATGGGGACGTCCTGAGCATGAACGGCGGGAACGGCAAGATCGTCGAAACGAGCCCTTCCGGAAAGACCTCGAGCCGGACGCTCATGGCAAACGGAGCGGGCGACCTGTTCGGGCTCGCGCTGGTCCCGGGCGCACGTGGTCTCTACTACGTGAACGACTCGGGAAGCGGGTCCGCCGCGAACTCGCTGCAGACGCTGCAGCGATGACATGGCGCCGCCGCCGACCCCACGCGGCGGCGGCGCCCCCTGTCTCTCCCGCCGCGACCCCATGAGTCGTTTGCGTACCCATGGGTAGTAACTCTTTAGATGGCCGGCAAAATCATCACGTTGCCGCTGCGCGTCTGGATTCACTCTGCGCGCCTGCTCACCCGTGCCGCCGGTGGTGCTGCCGGGCGGGCGGTGTCGCTCGCGGGCCAGGCAATCGGGGTGGCGTCGTCCAACGGATCGGATCACGGCAGCCGTCCTGGTTCCGCGAGCGCGGAACCGGGCTGGCGTGAGGAGTCGATCGAAGAGCCGGTCTCACCGGTCGACGTCGAGCACCCGCAAGCGGAGCCCGAACGTCCTCCGGCCCCAGCGCGAGCCCGGAACACCGCGCCGGTTGCGCCGCCGGTCGTCCCGGAGCCCGTTCACGTCCCGGAGCCCGTTCACGTCTCCGAAGAGCCCGTGCTCGTGCGCGAGGTCGCCGAGCCGGGGGCCGAGGACGGCGCCGGCGCCCGCGTGACGGTGCTCCAGCCGTGGGACGGGTACGCAGACATGAACGCGCGAGAAGTGATCGCGCGCGCCCGGCAGGCCGGCCCAGCCGAGTTGGCCGCCGTGAGGCTCTACGAATCGCGCCACCGTAGTCGCCAGACCGTGCTCGCCGCGGTCGACCGTCAGCTGAAGCTGTCGGGCGGCGGCAACCCGGCTTAATCCGTCCCCTCGACGAAAGGACCCAGCGACAATGGCCGCAGCAAAGACCCTGAACGAACGCGACACGAAGCTCGTGAAGTGGCTCGGCGAAGCCCACAGCAAAGAGGCAGAGCTCGAGGCCGACCTCACGGCACACATCTCGCTGACGCAGAAGCAGACATACAAGAAGCGCCTGCAGCAGCACCTCAAGGAGACCCGTGACCACAAGCGCCGGGTTGCCTCCCGCATCAAGCAGCTTGGTGGGCCCACCGGTCAGAACCTGATCGCCGCGACCGGCTCGGCCGTGGGCGACGTTGCCGGCAAGACCGTGGCCGCGGTGAAGGGCCAGGTCGGAGCCGCCCGCGCGCTTGTCACCGAGCAGGCCGAGACGCACCTGCGCAACGCCCAGGAGGAGCTCCGCGAGGAGCACGTCGAGATCGCGATCTACACGCGGATCGAGACGCTCGCCACCGAGGTGGGCGATCGCGAGACGGCGCAGCTGGCCCGGAGCATCCGGCGCGACGAGGAGCGGATGGCCAAGTTCCTGCTCGCCGAGCTCGGGCGGCTGGTCAAGGAAGTGGTGCGTGCCGACATCCCGCGCGATCAGCGCGCGACCACCCGGCGCTCTCGCTCGAGCCGTTCGACCAGCCGGTCGCGCACGCGCACGAGCAGCCGCTCGACGGGTTCGACGAGCCGCTCGCGCTCGACTTCGGCGCGTTCGGCCCCGGCGCGCAGCCGCAGCGGATCCGGCCGGACGCGGGCCCGTGCCGGCTCGCGCAGCTAACGACACAGCATGGCGGCGGTCCGGCCGGCTCCCAGAGAGTCCGGCCGGGCCGCGTGGCTCCGCGCGCGAGGTCGAACACGCGAGCCGATTTGAGCGCTGACAGCGCTGCCCCCAAGTGCGCGTCTGGCCAGCACGCGCACGCCAAGGCTAAGCCACCATCGGACACAGGGTGTTGTCGAGCGGTGAAACTCCGCCTCAGCGGTCGTCACGCACGGCGAGCCGCAGGCCCGCCCCAACCGGGACGACGGTCTGGGTCAGTCCCGGCTCGCGTTCGATCAGCGCGGTGAACTCCACCAGTTCGTGTGCGTGCGAGAGCACGTTGTCGATCGCGAGCACACCTCTGGGCGCCAGCGTCCGGACCAGATCGGGCAGGTAGCCGGGATAGGCCGGCCGCTCCGCGTCGAGGAACACGAACTCCCAGGCGTGGTCGGGCGCCCCGGCCAGGATCGATCCGGCGTCCTCGGTCCGCAGATCCACACAGTCGCCGAGCTCCGCCGCGGCGAGGCTGGCCCGCGCCAGTTCCGTGCGAACGGCGTCGACGTCGACGCTCACGACCCGGCCCCCGGTCGCCTGCGCCGCGTCGGCGAGCCAGATCGTCGAGTAGCCGTTGGAAGTCCCCAGCTCGAGGATGCGCCGCGACCCGGTGGCCCGGATCAGGACGCCGAGCAGCTCGGCGGTCTCGGGCTCGACGTTGCGGAAGCGATCAAGGCGGTCGGCTTGGGCGGCGTCGTGCTCGCGGCTGACCGCGTACAGCTCGTGGGCCAGCGCTCGACGGACCTCGTCCATGCTCAGGCCACCAACTCCCGGACGGCCTCGGGCCGCTCGGGTTCGGCCGGCTGGATGTCCTCGAGCCGGTCGACCTCGGCCAGGGCCGGGAAGATCCGGCGCCAGCTGAGCGCGATGAGCATGGTCATGACCCCGCCACCGACCACGGCCGGGACCGTCCCCACCAGGTAGGCAGCCAGGCCGGACTCGAACGCGCCGAGCTGGTTGGAGGCGCTGATGAACACCATCTCGACCGCGTTGACGCGGCCCCGGAGGCGGTCGGGGCTGACCAGCGCGACCGTGGTCGAGCGGATGTTCATGCTGTAGAGGTCGAGGAATCCGCTCACCGCGAGGGCGAGCAGCGAAAGCACGAACACGCGCGAGAGGCCGAACACGACGATGCACGCGCCGTACAGGCCGACCGCGATCAGCAGCGTTCGGCCCGCCCGCCCGCCGATCGGACGGCGGGTGATGAACGCCGCGCCAGCCAGCGCGCCCACGGCCGGAGCCGCCCGGAGCACGCCGAGGCCGGTCGCGCCGACGTGCAGGATCGAGCGCGCGAACACCGGGAGCAGGGCCACCGCCCCGCCGAACAGGACGGCCAGCAGATCGAGCAGGATCGCGCCGAGGAGGACCTGGGTGCGGCCCACGAAGCGCAGCCCTTCGAGCACGCTGTTGACGGTGGCCGGCTGACCAGTCGATGCGGCGCGCCCGACATCGGCCGCGGGTCGTGGGCGCATGGCCATCACGCTGATCGAGGCCAGCACGCAGGATCCGGCCGCCACCAGGTAGACCCCGACCGGCGAGACGCCGTAGAGCAGGCCCCCGACGGCGGGGCCGATCACCATCCCGCTCTGGCTCGCGATCGAGCGCAGCGCCATCGCGTTGGGCAGCACCTCGACGCTGACCAGCGTCGGCGGCATGGCCCGAGCCGCCGGCCAGCCGAGGGCCATCGCCACGCCCGCGAGCACCGCCAGCCCGAGATAAGCCGCCACCGCGGTCGTGTTGGCCGCGGTGACCAGAGCCAGCCCCACCCCAACGCCGGCGGCGAGCAGCAGGGCCCCGGCGAAGATCAGCCGCCGGGGCGCCCGATCGGCCAGGTGCCCGGCGGGCAGCGCCAGTACGAGCAGCGGCACGAACTCCGCCAACCCGATCCACCCCAGATCGAGCGGGCTGCGGTGCAGAGCGTAGACCTCCCACCCGATCGCCACCTCGAGCATCTGCAGGCTGACCCCCATCCCGAACAGGGCCAGCCACCACAGGCGGAAATCGCGCTCCTGGAGCGCGGGACCGAGCCGTCTCAAGCGCCTGCCATGGCCTGGGTCATCGCTTTGGGAGCGTAGCTTCGGCGAGCCCTGGGTATACCTATTGACGCCGGAGTCAACGGGCGCAGCAGGTTTCCTGCGAGTGGGTGCGGGGAGGAGAGCAGTAACGGTGGCCGTGCAGACGCGAGAGAGCATGGTGGGTGGCGGCGAGCACGTCGTGCAGTTCTACGAGCACGAGGGCGATCTGGCCCGAGCGGTCGGGGACTACCTGAGCGGCGCGGTGCTGGCCGGAGAGATCGCGATCGTGATCGCCACCGACGCCCATCGCCGGGTCTTCGAGGCCGAGATGGCCAGGCTCGGGGTCGACACCGCACAGGCTGGCCGTGATGGCACGGTCCTCTGGCTCGACGCGGGCGAAACGCTCCGCCGGTTCGTGCGTGACGGACATGTTGACGCCGGCAGCTTCCGGGACGTGGTCGGGCCGCTGATGCGGAACGCCGCCGCGACCGGGCGCGAGATCAGAGCCTACGGAGAGATGGTGGCCCTGCTGTGGGACGCGGGCCACGTCGTCGGCGCGATCGAGCTGGAGAAGCTCTGGAACGCTCTGGCCGCCGAGCTTCGCTTCTCGCTCTTCTGCGCCTACCACGTCCACTCGGTGGCGGGCGACGAGCACGCCGACGCGCTGCATGAGGTCTGCCGGCTTCACACTGCCGTGGTTGACGACGCCAAGGCCCGCTTCCGGGCCGCCCCGGACTCCCCCTTCGCGGCGCGCCGGTTCGTGGCCGACCTCCTCGGGACCCGCCCCTACGGCGATCGCGTGGCCGCGGACGACGCGCTGCTCGTGGTCAGCGAGCTGGCCACCAATGCGGTCGTCCACGCCGGAACCCCCTTCTCGGTGGCGGTTCGCTGCGACGGTTCGACCGTCCGGATCGCCGTGCATGACCGGAGCTCGGTGCAGCCGGTGATACGCGACGGGGGTCCCACGGCCCCGTCAGGACGCGGGCTGCGCCTGGTCGCCTGGGTCTCGCGAGCTTGGGGCGTGGAGTTCGGCCCCGACGGCAAGACCGTCTGGGCCGAGCTGCCGTTGCGCTAGGCGCCCCCGTCAGGCGCCGACGACGACGGAAATCAGACCACGTTGGCGCCGCGCCGGCGAACGAGCGAGTCGATCGCCGCCGCCGCCAGGAGCACGAGGGCGGTCGCGATGAACTGGCCGGCCGCGCTGATTCCCATCAACGCCAGGCCGTTGTACACAGTGCCGATCACGAGCCCACCCAGCAACGCGTGGAGCGGCTTGCCCCGGCCGCCGAACAGGCTCGCCCCGCCGATCACAGCCGCCGCGACTGCGTACAGCGTGTACGTTCCCCCGTCGACGCCGGTCGACACGGACCCCAGGGTGGACGCGTAGACCAGCCCGGCGAGTCCTGCGGTCATCGCGCTGAACACAAACGCCAGCCTGCGAACGCGGGGAACGTTGATGCCGGCGCGACGCGCAGCCTCGGGATTTCCGCCGATGGCGTACATGTACCGCCCCAGCCGCGTCCGCCCCAGGAAGATGGAGTACACGAGCAGCACGATCCCGACGAACGGAACCACGTACGGGACGCCCCTCAGCGGAGTTAGCAGGCCACGGTTGAGGTTGCATACGTAGACCAGCAGGATCCCCCCGACCGCGGCAGCGCCGATCTGGAAAAGGGTGATGCCGAGCGGCGGCGCACTCAGCCCTTGGGCGCGGCGGCGCGCCGCGCGGCGTATCGATACGGCCGCGTAGATCGCGATCACCACGACCAGGCCGATCCAGCCGGCCGCGACGCTGATGTTGGCGTTCACGAGCTTGAAGACGGGGCTCGTGGTCGAGACCGAGATCACACCGCCGACCGCCTGCTTGTCGATGTTGGCGAGCTCGATCAGGATCCCCTCGAAGAACAGCAGGCCGGCGAGCGTGACGACGAACGATGGAATGTGCAGCCTCGTGATCAGGCTCCCCATGAGATAGCCGATTCCCGCGGTCACACCGACGCCGCAGATGATCCCGAGCCACCATGGGAAGTTGACCGGAGGAGCGATCAACTCGGCGATCATCATCCCGCCGACGGCGAGCACGAAGCCGACCGAGAGGTCGATCTCCGACAGGATCAGGGCGAATATCTGGGCGGCGCCGAGCAGGATGTAGATCGACGCCTGGTCGAACAGGTTGACCAGATTCGTGGCTGAACCGAACTTGGATCGCTCGGCCTGGAAAAAGATGATGATGATGATCAGTCCGGCGACGACCGGCAGCGCGCCACTCTCCCCGCTCTTTATGCGCCG